>JBEOUM010000189.1:0-1004 GCA_040302365.1 Nocardioides sp. NPDC126508 | reverse complement strand
GGTCGACGACATCGACCTCTTCGAGATCAACGAGGCATTCGCTTCCGTCGTCCTGAAGTTCCAGAAGGACCTGAACATCCCGGACGAGAAGCTCAACGTCAACGGTGGCGCGATCGCCATGGGTCACCCGCTCGGTGCCACCGGCGCGATGATCACCGGAACGATGGTCGACGAGCTCGAGCGTCGTGGCGGCAAGCGCGCCCTCATCACCCTGTGCATCGGCGGCGGTATGGGCGTTGCCACCATCATCGAGCGCGTCTGACGCGGCGTCCGTCCTTCCAACGAGGCTTACCAGGAGTCAAGCAAAGTGACTGATCAGAACATCATCAACTGGGACCAGGACGCCGACGGCATCGTCGTGCTCACCATCAACGATCCCAACCAGGGCGCAAACACCATGAACGACGCGTACATCGCGTCGATGAAGGCCACCGTCGACCGTCTGGTCGCCGAGAAGGACTCCATCACCGGTGCCGTCATCACCTCCGGCAAGAAGACCTTCTTCGCCGGTGGCGACCTCAAGAACATGATCAAGGTCGGACCCGAGCAGGCCGAGGAGATCTACAACCACAGCGTCGAGATCAAGGCTGACCTGCGTCGTCTCGAAACTCTCGGCAAGCCGGTCGTCGCCGCCATCAACGGCGCGGCGCTCGGCGGCGGTCTCGAGATCGCTCTCGCGACCCACCACCGCATCGCGGCAGACGTCAAGGGCGTCAAGATCGGCCTGCCCGAGGTCACCCTCGGCCTGCTGCCGGGTGGCGGTGGCGTCGTGCGTACCGTGCGGATGCTCGGTCTGCAGAACGCGCTCATGGGCGTCCTGCTCCAGGGACAGCAGCGCGGACCCGTTCAGGCCAAGGAAGTCGGCCTCATCGACGAGGTCGTCGGCTCGGTGGAGGAACTGGTTCCGGCTGCGAAGGCATGGATCAAGGCCAACCCCGAAGGCGGCGTTCAGCCGTGGGATGTCAAGGGCTACAAGATCCCTGGCGGAACCCCGTCCACCCCGG
>JBEOUM010000188.1:0-1011 GCA_040302365.1 Nocardioides sp. NPDC126508 | reverse complement strand
GGGCGGTATCGACCGCGTCCGAGCTTCCCAGGTAACCGGAAATCAGTGACGCACCACTGGTTCGGGCGTGCCCTTTCGCCAACAGACGACCACAGATCGCGACGTAGTCGGTCAGCGCTGCTGCGTCGATATTGTTCAGGTCCACAGAACCTTTCATGTTCCGGAACTGACGGACGTAGTACTGGCGGTCGTCCACGGTGCACCACCCGAGCAGTGGATCGCTGACTGTCTGGAGAGCCTGCTGGTATTCCGCGACGCGTCGTCCTTGGTGGTCGTGCCAGGCCGAGTCACCGTGCACGAAGGGTGCAACGACGGATCGGCGAGCCTGCTTGAGCTGCAAGAAGATGACGTCGTCCGGGATGCTCCCTTCGCACAGGGCCACATAGGCGCGCAGAGCGACACTCCCGACTCCGACAACCCGGTGCGCGACGTCGATGACGTTGTATCCCGAGACGACTCGGCGCCAGTGTGGTGCAAGGGTTTCGAGATACTCGTCCAGACCCTCCAGGAGGAAGTCGGTGTCCTGCGGCGTGAGTCGTGTTGTGAGCGGCGGGTTCTCGAGTAGCTGGCGTCGCCCGTGATCCTCGATGGTGAACCGTGGCACTGCGTGATCGCTCGTCCGTCGTCGTGCGCGCTCCGCGGCGCGTCGGATCTCCGCCAGCAATCCGGGATCAGTGACGTGGTCGGTGAGTCCGTCGAGATCGACCCGGTCGAAGGAGCGATCGAACAGTGGACGTTCGGACAGCTTTGCCAGGTGGAGGCGATACGCGGACACACACGAGGTTGTTGCTGTTTCGCATTGAGCTTCGGTGAGACCGTTCTGCCGCCCGGCCACCCAGATACTCGCGGCCAGCCTTCGCAGATCCCATTCCCAGGGGCCGGGATGTGCTTCGTCGAAATCGTTGAGGTCTATGACAAGTTCGCGTTCCGGGGATCCGTAGAACCCGAAGTTTCCGACGTGCGCATCCCCACAGATGACGGGTGTGATGCCGGTGGACGGGAGCTGCGCCA
>JBEOUM010000187.1:0-1015 GCA_040302365.1 Nocardioides sp. NPDC126508 | reverse complement strand
CTCGACGCGGCACTCGCCGCCAATTCCGAGGCAGGTCTCCCGCCCATCGACGTGGCGCCGAACCAGGGCAAGCTCCTCAACCTTCTGGCGCGAATGTGCTTGGCGCGCAATGTTCTCGAGATCGGAACGCTCGGCGGATACAGCACGATCTGGCTCGCTCGCGCGGTCGGCCCCTCGGGCCAGGTCATCACGCTGGAATTCGATCCCACCCATGCGGATGTCGCTCGGGCGAATATCGAGCGCGCCGGCTTGGCTGACCGTGTCGACATCCGCGTCGGGGCCGCGCTCGACAGCCTCCCGTCGATCGCGAAGGAAGAGTTGGGACCTTTCGACTTGGTCTTCATCGACGCCGACAAGGAGAACAACACCGAGTACGTGCGGTGGGCGTTGGCCCTTTCGCATCCCGGAACCGTCATCATCGTGGACAACGTGGTGCGTGGGGGACATGTGTCCAACCCGGATATCGACGACGAGCGCGTCAAAGCGAGCCGAGCGGTGTTGGAGATGATCGCGGCCGAGCCGAAACTCGACGGCACCGCCATTCAAACCGTGGGTTCGAAGGGATGGGACGGGTTTGCCGTTGCAGTAGTGAACGAGTGAGCGCAGACTCGAAGCGGTGAGGATGCTGGGGGCAGCAAAGGCGGCATGGCGATGGGTGCGCAGTGCTCCCGGTACCTACGTCTGGTTGCTGGCCCTGCTGTTCACCACGCTCTTCCTTCGGCATCTGCCCGACAATGTCGAGGAGCGTTTTCTCGGCAAGCGCTCGACCAATCTGCATCACCTGGCCGAAGACCCGCTACGAGTCCTGTTCTCGAGTGCCTTCTGGCTCGAAGGTGGCGGTTGGTTGGGATACCTGGTTCTCTTCACCATCTTTCATGCAACGGCTGAGCGTTGGCTCGGGACGTGGCGGTGGCTGTGTGTTGTCGTCATCGCCCACGTCGGAGCCACGTACATCAGCGAAGGTGTTCTGTACGAAGGTATTCGGCACGGATACGTGGCGGAGTCGGCGGTCAAC
>JBEOUM010000186.1:0-1018 GCA_040302365.1 Nocardioides sp. NPDC126508 | reverse complement strand
CGAACATCTTGGTACAGGCGTGGGCGGCAACCTCGATGCCGCCGCCGATCACCAGACGCTCGAGCAGTTCAGGAGTCTGCAGCGTCTCGTCAGATCCGGGACGACCGTTTGCCGTCGACACGTAGATTTCCTTGCCACGCAACTTCTCTGCGTTGATCAACGAATCGTGTGCCTCCCACTCCGGGCCCCCTGGCACACCCCAGATGTTGGCCGGATCTCCGCTTCGAGAAGAAATCGTGGCCTGGACGGCAGTTCGGCCGAGCGGATCCATCGTGGAGTAGCAGCCACTGAAAACCGCGACGCCACGATACATGTCCGGAAAGCGTTGGGCGAGCATCATTGCACCCATTGCACCCATGGAATTGCCGGCAATCGCGTTGATGCCGTTGGTCTCGAGTCGCGCGTCGATCAGCGGTGGCAACTCCTCGGTGATGAAGGTTTCCCACTTGTGCAGTCCCAGCCGCGGATCCGGATTCTCCCAGTCCGAGTACAGGCTCGCGATTCCACCGTTGAGCATCACGACGTTGACGTTCTTGTCGGCGAAGAACGCCGGAGCGCCGCCGATCGTCATCCATCCGCTGCTCTTCTCACCGGCGTCGACACCCTCGAGCATGTACAGCGCCGGGCGCGGAACCGAATTGTCAGCGGGTAGCAAAATCTCGACGCCGACCTCGCGTCGAAGTGCAGGCGACGCCACCGTCAGCCTGACCGCCTGCGGTGCGGTCACCTTCTCACCGACGATGGCCGGGACGACGATGTCGTCGCGCAGGTCCGGTTTGGGGCCCGGATCCTCCTGAAGTGGTCCCGGGATCGTCGACCCCGAACTCACGCTGCCCTCGACGCTGCCCAGACTTCCCGAGCTTCCCGCGCTCCCGGAACTCGGCGCTGCCGTCGACAGTCCGCCCAACTGCAAAGAAAGTGCACAAACGGCCACACACACCGCACCTGTGCGCGCAGATCGGATCCACGCACGCCGCTCAGTCCTCATGAAACTCCCAAACCGTCAAAGATGTTTTCC
>JBEOUM010000185.1:0-1019 GCA_040302365.1 Nocardioides sp. NPDC126508 | reverse complement strand
GAAGGAGCCTCGCTGTGAGCATTGCGGATACCGGCGATCTCCACAAAAGCCATGATCATTCCGACCTCGGACACACGCACGACCCGTTCGAAGCCGCACCGCCCGCGCCCGTGCCGCCCAAGGAAACCCTGGCGGCAGCCGGCGAGATTCTGCGGGCGCTCGCTGCACCCGTTCGGATCGCGATCGTGCTTCAGTTGCACGAGTCGGAGCGTTGCGTTCACGAACTCGTCGGAGCTCTCGGTGTCACTCAGCCACTCATCAGCCAGCATCTGCGCGTACTCAAAGCAGCGGGCGTCGTCCGCGGCGAGCGCAACGGACGAGAAGTTCTCTATCGACTCGTCGACGATCACCTCGCACACATCGTCGTCGACGCTGTCGCCCACGCCGAAGAAGGATGAGATTCCACCGCATGAACACCCCGGGCAGTACAACCTCGAAACGTGGACCGGCCACCGTCGGCGTTCGTTCCACGAAACAGCGCAGCGCCATTTCCGCCCTGCTCGACGACATCGACGAATTCAAATCGGCACAGGAACTGCACGACGAACTCCGCAAGCGCGGTGAAGGCATCGGCCTTACCACCGTCTACCGCACGCTGCAGGCACTCTCCGACGCCGGAACCATCGACGTCCTCCGCACCGACACGGGTGAGTCCGTCTACCGACGCTGCTCCTCCGGGCACCACCATCACCTGGTGTGCCGCAACTGCGGATTCACCGTCGAGGTGGAGGGTCCGACGGTCGAGCAGTGGTCACAGACGATCGCCGAGGACAACGGTTTCACCGAAGTGAGTCACACCGTCGAGATCTTCGGCACCTGCCGCGATTGCGCCGGCAACTGAGCGCGTCGAGGAATGGAACCCCACTCGAGCGCGTCAGGGAATCAAACCCTGACGCGCGGTATCGGCGCCGGTGAGCGCGAGTAGCAACATCGTGGTCAGTGCCTCGTCGTCCAGTCCGGCTGCCGGGAACGTGTACCGCAGAATGACGTCCGCCAGACTGCCGTGGCCGAATACCGCG
>JBEOUM010000184.1:0-1021 GCA_040302365.1 Nocardioides sp. NPDC126508 | reverse complement strand
GGAAAGAGGTCGCGTTCGAGTTCGCCTGGGTTCTGGATACCGTGGGCGCGAACTAGCTTCTGCACCAATCAGGTTCGGTGACCCTCAGGTTCGGTGACAAGTCAGGTTCTGCGGTAACGAACCTGAGGGCGTCCAGCCCGCCCGTACTCGGTCTCCCGGGTGAGCATGCCGTCGTCTGCCAGCTTTTCCAGGTAGCGCCAGGCTGTCACCCGGGACACTCCGACCGACGCTGCCACCTCGGCCGCAGTCACGGGACCTTCCGAATCCCGAACAGATGCAGCGACAAGTCCGAGCGTTTGAGATGCAAAGCCTTTCGGCGCCGCTGCTCGATCGTCGGACGTTCGTAGCGCAGACATCGCGCGGTCGATGTCGTGTTGACTGACCGCAGACTCTCCAGCGGGAAGCGCTGCACGATATTCGAGGTAGCGCTCGAGCTTGTCGCGGAATGCTGCGAAAGTGAACGGCTTGAGAAGATAGAGGACGATCCCGCGAGCCACGGCGCTTCGGACCACCTCCAGATCGCGCGCCGAGGTAACCGCGATGATGTCCGGACTGGGCCGCAAACCGCCCAGGGCGGAAGCCACGTCGAGACCGCTGGCGTCGGGCAACCCGATGTCGAGCAGGACCAGGTCGATGGGCTGGTCGGTGGCGTTGGCCGCCGTAACTGCACGCACGGCGGCGTTCCCGGAATGAACCACGCCGTGGACCACGAACTCCGGCACACGCTCGACGTACGAACGGTGCGC
This sequence comes from Nocardioides sp. NPDC126508, assembly GCA_040302365.1. Lineage (GTDB taxonomy): Bacteria > Actinomycetota > Actinomycetes > Propionibacteriales > Nocardioidaceae > Nocardioides. The sequence continues at coordinate 275 of JBEOUM010000184.1, read as the reverse complement.
CTGCGCGATCAACGGTTCGTCGTCGACTATCAGTACACGAATCATCGCGGTGTTTCCGCCTCGCGCAGAGGTATGCGGACTACCAGCATCGAGCCCATCGCCGGTTCACTGGTGAGCGTGCCGCCGTGCCGTTTCACCACTTGCGAGACGAGCGCGAGACCGAGTCCGCGAGAGCCGGATTTTGTGGAGTAGCCACGGCCCTTGGCCTTTTCGAGTGCTTCGGGTGTCATTCCCGGGCCGCTGTCGGCGACGGCAACAACCATCATCGAATCCTC
>JBEOUM010000183.1:0-1023 GCA_040302365.1 Nocardioides sp. NPDC126508 | reverse complement strand
GGCCGCGATCACCACCCAGTTTCCTTCCGAGGTCTGGTAGATGTTGGACGGCGCGATACCCTCCAACCTCGTTCCCGAGGGCTGCCGGATGATCCCGCCCCGATCGTAATCCGGGATCGTGGATTCCTGCACTGCCAGACAGGATTCCGTGAGGGCAACGTCCACCACCTGACCACGGCCGGTCCGCTCTCGCGAGAGCAACGCCGCCAGCACTCCCTGAACGGCGAACATCCCGCCGAGAGAATCTCCGAGTGAAAGGGCAATACGCGGAGGTGCCTGCCCTGGATAACCGTTCAGATGCCGAAATCCGCTGACCGCTTCGGCAACCGAGGCGTATCCGGCGCTCTTCGCTTGCGGGCCACTCTGTCCGTAGCCGGATACCCTGGCCAACACCAACTTCGGATTGCGCGCGCTGAGAACGTCGAATCCCAGACCCCACTTCTCGAGGGTGCCCGGCCGGAAGTTCTCGACCACCACATCGGCATGTTCGATCAGATTCAGAAACAGGTCTCGTCCCGCGTCGACGCGAAGGTCCAACGTCACACACCGCTTGTTGCGGGCGTGAACCGTCCAGAAGAATCGATGACCGTCCTGCTCTGCCTGACCCCAGGTACGAAGCGGATCGGGGCGGTCCGGTGATTCGATCTTGATCACGTCGGCACCCATGTCGCCGAGCAGTTTCCCGGCGAAGGGCCCGGCGATCAAGGTTCCGAGTTCAATCACCCGATATCCGTCCAGGGGCCCGGTGGGCGCACCTTCCGACACAGCTGCCTCCTCTGGGAACTTTTCTCCCCTTGAAGGCTACGTCACCACCCGATATCGCAACATCATGTCGTGGTCTTCGTGATCGAGCATGTGGCAGTGCCAGACGTACCCCTGCAGGTCCCCCATACCGGCTTCTCCGTGTGCCGAGTGGTCTGCCATGGAACCTCTCGCGAAAGTTGCATCCGGATCGAAGCCCAACTCGTCGGCCGTCGGAAAGCGCACGATCACGCGGGTGATCGAGTTGGCATCCACGATGAC
>JBEOUM010000182.1:0-1023 GCA_040302365.1 Nocardioides sp. NPDC126508 | reverse complement strand
CCGAGGAAACGACGATCTGCTTGTTCGCGTTGTGCAAGGTGTTGAAGGTATGGAAGAACTCCTCCTGAATACCTTCCTTGCCTTCGATGAACTGGATGTCGTCGACCAGCAGGACATCCGTTTCCCGGTAGCGACGCTTGAACGCGACCTTGCGGTCGTCACGAAGACTGTTGATGAAGTCGTTGGTGAACTCTTCGGTCGAGACGTACTTGACCCGCATGCCGGGGAACAGTCGCTGCGCGTAGTGGCCGGCGGCGTGAAGAAGGTGGGTCTTGCCCAGTCCCGAAGCTCCCCAGATGAACAACGGGTTGTACGCACGCGCCGGGGCCTCCGCGATCGCGACCGCAGCGGCATGAGCGAATCGGTTGGACGATCCGATCACGAAAGTGTCGAAGGTGTACTTCGCGTTGAGACTGTTCGCGCCGGACCCCGAAGCAGAAGGAGTAGCGGGCGGCTTCGTGAAGTACGACGGCCACGATTCGTGAACGCTCGCGAGTGCTTCGCGGTCGTCGTCGACTTCTTCGGTCTCGGCAGTCTCGGAGTCCGAAGGTTCGCCGTCGCCTTCGGTGAATCTGCGCCGACGGTATGCGCCCGATGAGTTGACCGACTCGAACTGACGGCTGCCCGTGCGCTCCTCGACCGGTTCGGCGGGTGCGTCGGCATCGTCTTCGAGTGCAATGCGGACACCGAGTCCCTCGACCTGGCCACCGAGATGGCGTCCGAGTGCCTGCAGGATCGGCTCGCGCAGATCGCGCTCGATCGTCTCTTGAGCAAATGGCGATGGAACCGAGAGGAGTGCAAAACCCTGAGCAAGTGTGAGAGGCCTCACCAGACGGACGAATGCCTTCTGCTTGCTGCTCAAAGCCGGAAGATTACTTCCGGGGTCATCACTCGTGAGTTCTGCAACCACGTCGACCCAGACCCGTGCGAGCGCGTTGGGATCGTCGTTCACGTGGTTCCTTCCCGTGTTTCGCCGACAGTGGGTGTGCTGCAGCTGCCGAGCGTATGGCTGCGGCGTCGAAT
>JBEOUM010000181.1:0-1024 GCA_040302365.1 Nocardioides sp. NPDC126508 | reverse complement strand
CGAGTTCCTTCGCGTCGTAGTTCAGAGCTGCGTCCACGTCGACGCTCGGGATAGGCCCCTGCGTCGGGCCGCCAGGACTGAACGTGCACTGGCTGGCGATGCCCGCAATGATGATGCAGAACAGCACCAACGGTACGAGAGACCAGACCATGTCTTTGTTGTCTTCGAGAATGCGGGGTTTCTTCGATGCCACACCCCCAGTATCCAGGTACTCCGCAGTAGATACGATTCCCGGTCCCCCTCGAGCGAGACAAAACGTCTCTGCGGCGACCCGACAGCGCACGTAGCCGCTCCCATCTGGGACAATGACGCCTGAAGAAACCACTGCGTCGACACACCCCGTCGACCGCGACCGCGCCAGGAGGCACCGCACATGACGGCCAGCAGCACTCATCGTGAGACCCCGGACCGTAACCTCGCACTCGAATTGGTCCGAGTCACCGAAGCCGGTGCTATGGCTGCCGGTCGCTGGGTAGGCCGCGGCGACAAGGAAGGCGGCGACGGAGCAGCCGTCGACGCAATGCGTCAGCTCGTCTCCTCGGTCTCGATGCGCGGCATCGTCGTCATCGGTGAAGGCGAGAAGGACGAAGCGCCGATGCTGTTCAACGGCGAAGAGGTCGGAAACGGCGACGGCCCCGACTGTGACTTCGCCGTCGACCCGGTCGACGGCACCACCTTGATGTCCAAGGGCATGCCCAACGCCATCTCTGTTCTGGCTGTTGCCGAGCGCGGCGCGATGTTCGACCCGTCGGCCGTGTTCTACATGGAGAAGATCGCCGTCGGGCCGGATGCCGCAGACGTCATCGACATCAGCGCACCGATCGCCGAGAACATCAAGCGCGTGGCCAAGGTCAAGAAGGCGTCGGTCTCCGACATCACGATCTGCATCCTGGACCGCCCGCGTCACAACCAGCTGATCCAGGACGTTCGCGACACCGGCGCTCGTATCCGTCTGATCTCCGACGGTGACGTTGCCGGCGCGATCGCCGCAGCGCGTCCGGAGTCCGGCACCGACATGCTCGTA
>JBEOUM010000180.1:0-1026 GCA_040302365.1 Nocardioides sp. NPDC126508 | reverse complement strand
GTTCGGTTCCGGGATCGCGTCACCGTTGAGAAAGACGGCCAACGACTTTCCGAAACCGCTGTCCCAGTCGGCCGGAGTCATCTCCTCGCCCGACGGCGTGAGCCAGGCGATGTCGCGACTTTGATCGCCACTTCGAATAGGTCGACCCTCGAAGAATCGACGACGCCGGAAGACCGGGTTCTTGGCGCGCAAGGCAATTGCGCGCTTGGTGAACTCGACGAGATCCGCGTTGGTTTCCGCGAGAGTCCAGTCCATCCAGGACAGTTCCGAATCCTGGCAGTAGACGTTGTTGTTGCCCTGCTGAGTTCGGCCCATCTCGTCGCCGTGAGCGAGCATCGGGGTGCCCTGGCTGAGCATCAGCGTCGCGAGAATATTCCGGCTCTGACGTCCACGCAGTTCGAGGATCTCCGGGTCGTCGGTGGGGCCTTCGACGCCGCAGTTCCACGATCGGTTGTGCGACTCGCCGTCGTTGTTGTTCTCGCCGTTGGCTTCGTTGTGCTTCTCGTTGTACGAGACGAGGTCGTGCAGGGTGAAACCGTCGTGAGCGATGACGAAATTGATGCTCGCGCCAGGGCGACGTCCGGTGGCCTCGTAGAGATCAGAGGATCCGGTGAGGCGGGAAGCGAACTCGCCCAGCGTTGCCGGTTCACCGCGCCAGTAGTCACGGACGGTATCGCGGTACTTGCCGTTCCATTCGGTCCACAGGCCGGGGAAGTTGCCGACCTGGTAACCGCCTTCGCCGACGTCCCACGGTTCGGCGATCAGCTTCACCTGACTGACGATCGGATCCTGTTGCACGAGATCGAAGAAGGCCGAAAGGCGGTCCACGTCGTGCAGTTCACGGGCGAGTGTCGAGGCGAGGTCGAAGCGGAAACCGTCGACATGCATTTCCGTGACCCAGTACCGCAGCGAGTCCATGATCAGCTGCAGTGTGTGCGGATGACGGGCGTTGAGGCTGTTGCCCGTTCCGGTGTAGTCCATGTAATGCGCTTCGTCGCCGTCGACCAGGCGGTAGTAGGCAGCATT
>JBEOUM010000179.1:0-1032 GCA_040302365.1 Nocardioides sp. NPDC126508 | reverse complement strand
CGGTGCCCGCCGGCGATGACGTCGTCCAATTGCTCGACGAGAGCGTCGACCTTGGCCGATGGGACGGGTCCGCTCTCCTCGTCGACCAGCGAGACGTCGAGACTGAGTTGGCGTAGCAGCGTCAGCGATTGCAGGATCGTGAACCGATTCTTGTCGACGTCGTCGAGCAGTCCGAGAATCTTCTGCCGTTCGCGTTGCAGGTGGGTGTCGTAGATCGCGCGATGACTCGGATGCAACTCGATCTCGAGTATCTGCTCCTGCTTGGGCGGCAAGTCTGCGGCCACCTGTTCCTTGGTGCGCCGAACCATCAGCGGTTTGACGCGCCGTCGAAGTTGCGCCAATCGCTCTGTGTCGCCTCCCTTTTCGATGGGGTTGCGGTAGAGGTCGGTGAAGGTGGTGGGACTGGGGAACAGTCCGGGTGCAGTGATCGCGAGGAGCGACCACAACTCCATGAGATTGTTTTCCATGGGAGTGCCGGTGATCGCGAGTTTGAAGGGTGCGTTCACTGCCGTCGCACACTTGTGGACCTTGGACTTGTGGTTCTTGGCGAATTGGGCTTCGTCGAGTACCAGTCCGGACCAGAGGACTGCGGAATACGCCTCGTTGTCGAGGCGAAAGAGTGCGTACGACGTCACGACGATGTCTGCCCCGTCGACGAGTGTTGCCAGGTCGGTTCTTCTGCGCCGCAGAGTATCCGTGATGACAGCGGCGTGGAGGGTTGGTGCGAACTTGGCCACCTCGGATTTCCAATTAGAGACCACGCTGGTGGGAGCAACGATCAGAAAGGGCGGCGCCGCTGGATTCGATTGCCGTGCAGCGCAGATCATTGCGAGGGTTTGCAGGGTCTTGCCCAGGCCCATGTCGTCGGCGAGTATGCCGCCCAAGCTGTGCTGCCGGAGGAAGTTGAGCCAGCGGAAACCGTCGACCTGATAGGGACGCAGTGTTGCCGTCAAGGTGTCGGGGACTTCGACGGGATCGATCCCGGAACTGCCGAGCAATCCTGCGATCTGCTTCTTCCAAGCTGCTGCTTGA
>JBEOUM010000178.1:0-1037 GCA_040302365.1 Nocardioides sp. NPDC126508 | reverse complement strand
GTCGTGTACTGCCCCGGCTGTCGTGTTTTCAGTTGTCAGGCGGAAGCCGACTCTCGGCAGTCAGGCGGAAGCCGACTCTCGGCAATCAGGCGGAAGCCGATTCCTTGTTCAGGCCCTGCGGAGCACCGTCGGTATCTGTCGCCTCGTCCACATGCTGCGGAGCGAAGAGCAGGCAGACGATGCTCAGGACGCACATGCCGATCAGCAGTGCGATGACCGGCCAGATGCTGCCGGTTGCCTTGTACATCAGCGTCGACACTAGCGGGGACAGTCCGCCGAAGATCGCGCCTGCACCCTGGTACGCCAACGAGATGCTCGTGTAACGAGCCTGCGGCTTGAACATCTGCGACAGTACGGCGGCGATCGGACCGTACGTGGCCGCCAGCACCAGTCGCATGACAGCGAAGGTCAGGAAGATCAGGAACACGGATCCGGACTTCAGCACCAGGAACTGCGGCGCTGCAAGTATTGCGACCGCAGCAAGACCCCAGATGACGACGCGGACGCGTCCCACCTTGTCGCCGAGCCACGCCACTCCGAGAGTCGCGATCAACTCGACCACGGCAGCAACACTGAGCGCGTTGAGAATCAACGTCTCGGACAAACCGACATCGGGATCGGTTGCGTACGCCGTGATGAACGTCGTCACGAGGTAGTAGCCGCCGACTGCGACGGGCAGAATGCCGATGCCCAGGATGATCGGGCGCCAGTTGGTCACCAGCGCGTACTTGAGCGGCAGCATTTCCGGTACGTCCGCGGACTTCACCTCGGACTCGAACACCGGAGACTCTTCGACCTTGAGGCGAACGACCAAGCCCACCAGAATCAGCAGCGCAGAGCAGAGGAACGGCAGACGCCAAGCCCACTCGCGCAGAGCGTCGTCGCCGAACGTGGAGAGAATGCTGAAGAAACCGGTGGCCAGAAGCGCACCCGCAGGATTGCCGAGCTGGGCGAAACCGCCGTAGAAAGTCTTCTTGTCCTCGGGAGCATGCTCGACGGCCATCAGGACCGCGCCGCCCCATTCGCCACCGACGGCG
>JBEOUM010000177.1:0-1038 GCA_040302365.1 Nocardioides sp. NPDC126508 | reverse complement strand
TGCGCTTTTGCGATGTACCGCTACCTGGTCTTCGAAGTTCGCGGCCACTTCCTCCGTGACTTCTGGCGATTCGTCGTCGTCAATTTCGGCGCCTTCGTGATCAACCTCGCGCTGATGACCGTCGCGGTCTCGGTCCTGCACTTTCCTCCCATCCCGTCACAACTCGTCATCACTGCGGTAACCGCAACAGCAAGCTTCTTCGGTTACCGCGATTTCTCGTTCAGTCGAAACAAGAGAACAGGCAACTCATGACTCCGCGTGTTTCCGTCGTCGTCCCGGCTTACAACAATGCCGACTACATTGCCGAGACGATCGACTCGATCCTGAATCAGAGCTACCAGGACTTCGAACTGATCATCTCGGATCATTCGTCGACCGACGACACCGTCAAGGTCCTGGCGCGATACGCCGACGATCCGCGGATCGAGATCCTGTCGACCGAGGCCGGCGGCGGAGCGAAGCGAAACTGGGACCGGGTCAGCGAAGCTGCGAACGGAGAGCTCCTGAAACTGGTGTGCGGTGACGACACCATCTACCCCGAGTGCCTGGCGGAACAGGTCGCGGCTTTCGACGAGCACCCCTCGGTGGTACTCGTGGCCTCGCAACGCAAACTGGTCGATGCAAACGGAAAGACCATCCTCTCCGCGCGCGGACTTGCAGGGCTGAAGGGACTGGTCACCGGGCGCGACGCGGCCCGAAAGACGGTAACGGCGGGAGCGAACATCTTCGGCGAGCCCGGATGTGTCCTCATGAAGCGATCCGCCTTGAAGGCCATCGGATGGTGGGACGACACCAACCCGTACGTCATCGACGAAGCCACGTACACCGCCGTCGCACTCCAAGGCGACGTCTATGCGATCGCCAAGCCCCTCGCGTCCTTCCGTGTCAACGCCGGACAGTGGAGTGTGCGTCTGGCCAAGGATCAGGCGCGCCAGGCAGCGGCATTCCACAAAGATCTCCGGGAATCGGATCCGACTCTCGTCTCCGCAATGGACGTCCGAATCGGCGACGCACGCGCACTCGCCACCTCGTTCATGC
>JBEOUM010000176.1:0-1039 GCA_040302365.1 Nocardioides sp. NPDC126508 | reverse complement strand
GACCTCGAGGCTCGTTCGAGCGGTGGAACCCGGTGGTACCGTCCGTCGGTGAAACGTTGGTGGCAGATCGGACTTCTCATCGCGGCGTGCGCCCTGCTGGCCACCGGGTTCCAATCCGTCACCGGCGTACACGGCGACGATCTCGCCGTGTACCGGACGGCGGGTCAGGCCGTCCTCGACGGCTCGAACCTGTACGACGAGTCGTTCAACGCGAGATTGCCGTTCACGTATCCGCCCTTCGCTGCGCTCGTCGCCGTTCCGGTCGCCTTGGGTTCGTGGGGCGCGGTCCAGTGGGGATGGAGTTTTGTCAGCCTCCTGATGCTGGCCGCGATCATCGTGCTCAGCTACCGCGAAGTCCCGTTCACGCGTAAGCGACCGGTCGTGGTCTACGTGGGTTTCCTGGTCCTGTGGACGGCAGCATCACCGATCTCCGATCACCTCGGGTACGGGCAGGTCGGGTTGTTCCTGACGCTCCTGTGTCTGATCGACGTGCTGGCTCGACCACGGTGGATTCCCGAGGGTGTGTTGGTGGGGATCGCCGGGGCGGTCAAACTGGTGCCGCTCGTCTACATCGGTTATTACGTGATCACCGGGCGCTGGAAAGCAGTTGCGGGCGGCCTCGCCGGCTTCCTCGGCGCCACGGCTCTGGGCTTTGCGGTTCTCCCGCGCCAGACGATCGACTACTTCGGCGACATCGCCTCACTCTCGGGGCGCGTCGCTGTCGGCGACCCGTCTGTGTTCGGCAACCAGTCCGTGCGTGGAATGGCCTTGCGACTACTTCCCGAGGGCCTGGTGGGTCCCGCATGGCTTTTCGCCTGTGCAGTGTTGGGTGTCGTCGGAATTGTCGCAACACGGCGTGCTCAGCGCCTGCGGGGTGATCTTGCCGGTTTCACGGTGGTGGCTCTGCTGGCGGCAGTCGTGACTCCCATTGCCTGGACCCACCATTTCGTGTGGTTGGTGCCGGCGGTGGGCGTGCTCCTGGTTCCGATCAAGCCAAGCGTGGGGGAGCGCACTCGAACCGTGCCCGTGTGGTCCTGGG
>JBEOUM010000175.1:0-1039 GCA_040302365.1 Nocardioides sp. NPDC126508 | reverse complement strand
CGGCCACTACCAACAGCGGCTGCGTGCTGCGAACGCACTCGACTTCGACGATCTCATCGGTGAGACCGTCGCGCTTCTTCAGGCGTTTCCACAGATCGCCGAGTACTACCGCCGCCGCTTCCGTCACGTGCTCGTCGACGAGTACCAGGACACCAACCACGCGCAATACATGCTTGTGCGTGAACTGGTCGGCGGTGCCGGCGAGTCCGACCACGCCGTTGCCCCGGCCGAACTGTGCGTCGTCGGTGACGCCGATCAGTCGATCTACGCGTTCCGCGGAGCCACTATCCGCAACATCGAAGAGTTCGAACGCGACTACCCGGATGCTCGGACCATCCTTCTCGAACAGAACTACCGTTCGACGCAGAACATTCTGTCTGCGGCCAACTCCGTGATCTCCAAGAACACCGGTCGACGAGAAAAGCGTCTGTGGACCGATTCGGGTGAAGGCGAACTGATCGTCGGCTACGTTGCAGACAACGAGCACGACGAAGCATCGTTTGTCGCCTCGGAGATCGATCGGCTGGTGGACCAGGGCGACACCAAGTTCGCCGACATCGCGGTGTTCTACCGGACCAACAACTCCTCACGTGCGCTCGAGGAGATCTTCATCCGACTCGGCGTGCCGTACAAGGTGGTCGGCGGCGTTCGCTTCTACGAGCGCAAGGAAGTTCGGGACATCGTCGCGTATCTGCGCGTCCTCGCCAACGAGGACGACACCGTGAGCCTGCGACGCATTCTCAACACGCCCCGACGCGGTATCGGTGATCGAGCCGAAGCCTGCGTCGCCGTGCACTCCGAGCACCGCAACATCAGCTTCGCCGCCGCTCTCCGTGACGGCGCGGAAGGTAAAGTGGCGCTGCTCAATACGCGGTCACAGAAGGCCATCGCGTCGTTCCTCGAGATGATGGACGGGCTGCGGGCCCTGCTGCCGACAGCGGCCGCCGACGAGGACGAACCCTTCGAGCTCGGTGACATCGGTGAGGTTGCCGAGGCGGTGCTCGAGCGAACCGGCTACCGCGCCGAGCTTGCGGCGAGT
>JBEOUM010000174.1:0-1041 GCA_040302365.1 Nocardioides sp. NPDC126508 | reverse complement strand
GGTTTGGCGCGGGCGGCGGCGTCGAATCCCAACGCTGCGCTGCGGGTCGCGATGCTGACCGACGACGGGACCGCGAGAAACTTCGCCGAGACGTGGCGCTGCGTCAGGCACCTGGCCGGTGGCGGCTTGTTGGCCGATCTCGACGACACTATCGCCCAGCAGGCGGACGTGCCCGAGTCCTCGGCTCGGCTGTCTGCGCGGCTCGATCAGCTCGCTCACCGCATCATCGACGGTGACCCGTCGGGTGCCGCTGACGCTGTTGCGGGAATCCTCTCCGACACGGCCTGACGAATAACGACGGACAAGCGTCGGAAAAGCGCACGATAACCACTATGAGCATGTTCGCTCACAGGAAACTGTGCTGCGACGTAGCCCGGGAACCTGATCGGCAATGCGCACGTTGAACACAGTGACGACCGTTCCAACCAAGCGGCACGGCCGCTGGCGGGCATCGATGGGGCCGATCGCGGTAACCTGCAGGTGTCCGGTTGGCAGCCGGAAGGCGACCTGGCAGACCCGCACTCTCGAAAGGACCGGCCACATCGGCCGACCTGTATGAACCGTAAGACTGTGTTCCGTAACGTGCTACTCGTAGCCGTCGTGCTGTTGGTGATCTATGCCTTCAGCTACTTCAGCAACGACACCCGCGACTTCAAGACCGTCGACACCTCGGTCGCGATCTCCCAACTCGACGCCAAGAACGTTGCGTCGGCGCAGATCGACGACCGTGAGCAGCAGGTTCGTCTGTGGCTCAAGAACGGCAACGACGCCACCGACGGTAAGACGCAGATCCTGGCGAAGTACCCCGCGAGTGCGTCGGAGCAGATCTTCGACAAGGTCGAAGGCGCCGGAGCGGACAAGTTCAACACGACGGTCACTCAGGAGAGCTGGCTGACGTCGATCCTTCTGTTCGTGCTGCCGATGATCATTCTGTTCGGCATCTTCTTCTTCGTCATGAACCGGATGCAGGGCGGCGGTGGTCGCGGCGGAGTCATGGGATTCGGTAAGTCGAAGGCCAAGCAGCTCACCAAGGACATGCCG
>JBEOUM010000173.1:0-1042 GCA_040302365.1 Nocardioides sp. NPDC126508 | reverse complement strand
ATTGCTTCCTGACCGATCACGGTCTGGTGCAGCATGACGTGGTTCAACACGCTGCCGAGTGAGTAGTGCGTGTTCGGATCCTGCGCAGCGACCTCGACGGCCTCACTGATCGCCATACCAAGCGAGCCGGTGGTGTCGGGATGCGACTTCAACAGTGCGCGTCCGGCTTCCGTCAGGTCGGAAGGCGACGGGTGACAGATTCCGCCGTATGCCTCCATCTGGATGCGTCGGTACGGCTTCGAATCGAAGGAGGAGCGAACCTGCCACACCTCGACGTCGAGTCCGAGCAGCGCACCCGCGAACGACAGCGACGCACCCCACTGGCCCGCACCGGTTTCGGTGGTCAGCTTGGTGGTTCCTTCGATCGCGTTGTAGTACGCCTGCGCGACAGCAGTATTCGGCTTGTGTGAACCGACCGGGCTCACGCCTTCGTACTTGTAGTAGATGCGAGCAGGTGTGCCCAGAGCGCGCTCGAGTCGATGCGCCCGGAACAGGGGAGAGGGCCTCCACATGCCGTAGATCTCGCGAACCGTCTCCGGGATCTCGATGTAGCGCTCGGTTGCGACTTCCTGCGCGATGAGGTTCATCGGGAACAGCGGCGCCAAGTCCTCGGGGCCGAGCGGCTCACGAGTGCCCGGATGCAGGTGCGGGGGAACAGGCTCGGGGAGGTCAGCCGCCAGGTTGTACCAGTGCGTCGGCACTTTCGACGGGATGGAGACGCCCAAAGGTTCGAGCGAACGGTTGAGTGGGGTGGTGGTCAACTAACTCTCCTTCGTGGATTCGGTACCTGATCTTGGCGGTCGTAGCGACGACGCGTACGGCATTTGCCGGATCGGGGATCCTGAGAGGAGCCTGCTGGACCACCCGATATCGGTCCGGGCAGCACGCAGTTGCGGCTGACCGTCAGCGGTCGGGCCACCAGAGGTGCGCAGTGAGCAGGGTCACGACCCGATCGTACATCGGCACTCGCACCCTGCTCACGTCGGGCTTAGCGAAAAATCATGCACGTCGTAGTTCCGTGCGCCACCAACTTGCCGTTCTT
>JBEOUM010000172.1:0-1044 GCA_040302365.1 Nocardioides sp. NPDC126508 | reverse complement strand
CCACCGTGCTGATGCTGGTCTTCGCGGACATGAGCGTCCGCTCGATGAACAGCAGAACGTCCTGGCCCTGGACGTCGCGGAAGTACTCCGCCATCGTCAGTGCGGACAGGGCGACGCGCATACGCGTTCCGGGCGGCTCGTCCATCTGGCCGAAGACAAGGGCGGTGTCCTGGAGGACGCCCATCTCTTCCATTTCCAGGTGGAGGTCGGTGCCCTCACGGGTACGCTCACCGACGCCTGCGAACACCGAGGTGCCCGAGAACTCGCGAGCGATACGCGTGATCATTTCCTGGATCAGAACGGTCTTGCCGACGCCGGCGCCACCGAACAGGCCGATCTTTCCGCCCTTGACGTACGGGGTGAGAAGGTCGATGACCTTGATGCCGGTCTCGAGGATCTCGGTCTTACCTTCGAGCTGATCGAAGGCTGGTGGCTTGCGGTGGATGCCCCACTGCTCGCCGTCGCGGCCGAGGCCCGGGGTGTCGAGGCAATCGCCCAGTGCGTTGAACACGTGGCCCTTGACGACGTCACCGACGGGAACCGAGATCGGCTTGCCCGAGTCGGTCACTGCAGTGCCGCGGACGAGGCCGTCGGTGGGCTGCATGGAGACGGTGCGGACCAGGTTGTCACCGAGGTGCTGTGCAACCTCGAGCGTCAGCGTCTTGGCGACCGAGGGAAGCGTGATCTCGGCGTTCAGGGCGTTGAACAGTTCAGGAACAGCGCCACGCGGGAATTCAACGTCCACGACGGGACCGATGACCCGCACGACGCGGCCGGCTACGGCCGAAGCCGAACCTGCCCCGTTGTTTTCGGTTACTGCTGCGGTCATGTGCTAGTCACTTCCTGCGCTCGAGGCGAGCGCGTTGGCGCCGCCGACGATCTCGCTGATTTCCTGGGTGATCTGGGCCTGGCGAGCCTGGTTGGCCTGACGGCTCAACGTGTTCACCAGTTCGTTTGCGTTGTCCGTCGCGGCCTTCATGGCAGTACGACGGGCTGCCGACTCCGATGCCGCAGCATCGAGAAGCGACGAGAAGATACGAGTGC
>JBEOUM010000171.1:0-1044 GCA_040302365.1 Nocardioides sp. NPDC126508 | reverse complement strand
GGCACGGCCGAGGCCCTTACCCCCTCCCGTGACGACGGCAACGCGGCCGGAGAGTGAACTGACGGTCATGAGGCGATCCGTTCGACGAGCACCGCGACTCCGACACCGGCGGCGCCGCTGACCGCGGCCACACCGTAGCGTCCGTCGCTCCGTACCAGTTCGTCGACGCAGGCACCGACGAGAATTGCTCCGGTAGCGCCGAATGCATGGCCCATCGCCATCGTGCCTCCGTTGGGGTTCATCCGGTCCGGCCCGGCGTCGAGATCGCGACGGAACCGTAGGCAGAGCGCGGAGAAGGCCTCGGCGAACTCGAACACGTCGATGTCCTGCGGACGAAGCCCGGCCCGTGCGATGACTGCCTCCACGGCGCTCTGACCCGCAGTGAGCATGAGGACCGGATTCACCGAAGTCGAGGCGGATCCGATGATCCGTGCGCGAGGGGTCAAGCCGGCTCTCGCCGCGGCTTTCTCGGATCCGAGGAGTAGGAGCGCTGCGCCGTCGGCCATGGCGGGAGAGGATCCGACGGTGTGCAGGTGTTCGACCTTGCCGACCTCAGGGTAGGCGGCGAGCGCGAGTGCATCCTGACCGGCGGCGCCGAGCCCTTCGAAGGCCGGAGGCAGCGCGGCGAGTCCCTCTGCCGTCGTCTCTGCCCTGACCAGTTCGTCGTGCGCGATTCCGGCTTCACCATTTCTGCCGGGGACAGGCACAACGGACCGCTCGAATGCGCCGTTGCGCCAGGCCTCGGCAGCCTTGTGCTGGGTTTCGACGCCGTAGGCGTCCAGCTCGTCGCGGGAGTACCCCTCGATCGTGGCATTCAAATCGGCGGCAACACCCATATGGATGGAGCCGATCTGCGCAATGGTTGCCGGGTCGGTCCACAGAGGTCCTCGATCGCTGAACATCGGAGTGCGGGAGACGCTTTCGACGCCACCGGCCACGACGAGGGACACGTCGTCGCTGCGAATGCGGGCTGCGCTCTGGCCGACCGCGTCGACGCCGGATGCGCAGAAACGATTGAGAGTCGCGCCGGGAACGGAATCACCC
>JBEOUM010000170.1:0-1047 GCA_040302365.1 Nocardioides sp. NPDC126508 | reverse complement strand
CCACACGGTGCGCGGAGTGGGCTTCGTCCTGAGGGCCGAACGATGAAGCGGCCGCTGTCACTTCAGACCCGGGTAGCCATCGCCTCGGGTCTGGCCGCCGGAATCGTGATTGCCGCGATCGGAATTGCGTTCGCGGTCTTTCTGCGTGTCAACGGATCCGAACAACTCGAACGCACTCTCGATTCCGTCACCCTGGGCGTCGCGGCGAGTGCGCCGAGCCCGCTATTCATCGAAACACCAACTGCAACAACAGAACCATCCGTGGTCAGCCCCGGATTCAACGCCGCGACCGTCAGCGCCTTGGCTACCACCGATGTTCGCAGTCGTGATGTTCTGGTGCCCGGCGACAGCGGCGCCGCACTGGCCGTCAGCATCCCCGAAGACCCACTGACCCAGGCAATCCGTGAGCAGCAGTTCCAAGTGGCCGCTGCAGCAGTGGTCGCCATCCTTGCCTCGGCCGGGCTCGGCTGGTTCCTCACGGGCCGTGCCGTCCGCCCTCTCCAGCAATTGACCGAGACCACCAGTTCCATAGGCAACAACCTCGATGTCGAAGGACTCTCGCGCCGGGCACCGTCGGTACGTGGAACGCGCGAAGCCGAAGAACTGTCGGAGGCAATCCACAGCATGCTCAGTCGCATCGAGAGCGATCGAAGCCGCACCGAGGAGGCGTTGGAGTCGGCACGCGATTTTGCTCGCGTCTCCGCCCACGAACTGCGCACACCTCTCACGTCGATGCGCACCGATCTGGAAGTTCTCGCGACGCTGGATCTCACGGAAAGCCAACGGCGCGAACTGTCCAGCGAATTGTTGGAAGCGCAGCGCCAGATCGAGCGCACCCTGACCGACCTGGAGACACTCGCCCTGGGTGAAGTGGCCGATCCCGAGGATTGTGCCGACGTCGATCTCGTGGAAGTTGCCGATCGCGCCGTCGCTGACGCCGGCCGTCTGCACCCTCAGGTCGACGTTCGCTTGAAAGCACCGGAAGAACTTTCGGTTCAGGCCTTCCCCGCGGGCATCCGTCTGGTGTTGACCAACGCCGTCACCAAC
>JBEOUM010000169.1:0-1047 GCA_040302365.1 Nocardioides sp. NPDC126508 | reverse complement strand
GCGGTGATCCATCACCTTGCGCCACAGGGGCGGAACTGTGGCGAGCATGATCATGCTGGCGTACCCGCTCGGGAGCTGAGGTGCCTCTTCCATGCTGCGAAGCGCCTGGTAGCGACGCGTCGGGTTCGCATGGTGATCGCTGTGCCGCTGCAGGTGATAGAGAAAGACGTTGGTGCAGATGCGATCACTGTTCCAGCTGTGCGCCGGCGTGCATCGCTCGTACCGTCCGCTTGCGGTTTTCTGACGCAGGAGTCCGTAGTGCTCGAGGTAATTGATCGCTTCGAGCAGCGAAAACCCGATGAACGCCTGGATCACGAGGTACGGCGCGATGCCGATCCCGAACACTGCAAGCGCGACACCGAACAGAACAACCGACATGAGCCAGGCGTTGAGCACGTCGTTCTTGATGCTCCAGTGCGTGGTGCCCAAACGCTCGAAGCGGGTCTTCTCGAGATGCCACGCCGACTTCAATCCCCCGGCGACGCTGCGCGGCCAGAAACCGTAGAGGGTCTCACCGAAGCGCGAGGTCGCCGGATCTTCCGGAGTCGACACTCGCACATGGTGGCCACGGTTGTGCTCGAGGTAGAAGTGACCGTAAGCACTCTGCGCGAGAACGATTTTGGACAACCAGCGCTCGACGCTCTCCTTCTTGTGCCCGAGTTCGTGGGCGGTATTGTTGCCGATTCCGGCCGTCACACCGATCGTCACTGCGAGTCCGATATTGGAGAGAACGCTCAAATCCCAACGCGCCCAGATGTAGCAGGACAGGAAGAAGGCCGTGTACTGCAGCGGCAGATAGGCGTAGGTGCACCACCGGTAGAAGCGGTCGTTCTCGAGTTCGTCGATCACCTCGTCGGGCGGATTTTTCCCGTCCTCGCCCGCCAGAATATCGATGACAGGAATGAGGGCAAAAGCAATCAGCGGGCCGGTCCACCAGAAGACATTCCATCCGGTGGCGGTAACAAGCCCCACGGCGATGAAAGTTGCCGATGACGGAATCAGCGCCAACAGCCATAAGTAGCGTTTCCGGTCTCTCCAAGTTGCGAG
>JBEOUM010000168.1:0-1055 GCA_040302365.1 Nocardioides sp. NPDC126508 | reverse complement strand
GCAGCGTGTGCCGGTGAACACCCAATTGCGCTGCAGCGGACTCCCATTGACCATTGTGGTGCAGGAACGCTTCGATCGAGTCCACCAGACGGGAACCGTTCTCGGCGTCGTAGTCTTCCAACACACCGAGACCGCCGGCCGCGATCGACTGCAGAACATCGTTCGACTGCACGCTCAACAGGAGGCTGAAAGTCCCGAGTTCCGAGAACGAAACGAGCGTGTGACCGTCGACCTGTCCCACTTTGGCAGCAGAGACGGCCTCGCGCAGACTGGCCGCCACACCGCTCATCGGCCGGACGCCACCGATTCCACCGTTGATACTCCGGCGTGAATTCTCCCGAACTCTCGCATACACACTGCGCGTGACCTTCTCCGCAACTTCACTTTTCACGACGAACCACACGCCGGTGCCGTCATTCAGCGGAGCCAAGAGGTACGGCACCGCCTCTTCTTCGAGGGCCGCTGACGTGATGTCGGTGGCCGCAAGCAATGGTCCGACATCGGTCAAGGCAGTTGCCACCACCGTGGTTTCGGATTCGAATCCGAAGTACCGCAACAGACTTTCGTCGACGTCACCGCCGGCCTGGCGCACCATCGTCGTAACGGCCAACCTCAGCCGCTGTTCGGCATCGACAACCCGCAACGGCTTGGCAAGCTCGATGGTCAACAGCGACACCGTGTGGCCCACCAACAATCGCTCGGACTGATCCAAGGCGGCCTCGGACGCCACGGCCAGCGTGCCGCTCACAGCAAGGCGGTGAATGGCCAGGTGACCGTCGTCGTCCACCACGATCCGGCTGCGCTCCTTACCTGATCGCTCCCTGATGCGTTCGGGCAGAGACGAACTCGCACCTTCCGTCAGAGCCAGCACCGCGCCGTCCCGATCGAGAACACAGACTGCTGCGTGAACGGCTCGACCCAGGGCAGTGATCAGAGCCGGCACCCCGTCGAGCAGGGCACGCGCCAACTTCTCCTGCGCGTCGACCACCGCCTGCACCGTTCGTATCTGGTCGGCGGTCAGTTCGTCGATCACGGCCCGCGAAATGGCGATGAAC
>JBEOUM010000167.1:0-1056 GCA_040302365.1 Nocardioides sp. NPDC126508 | reverse complement strand
CACGCACCAATCGCACATTCACCGGGGCTGGCGGTGCTGACGGCCCACGCTTGCGTCGTCCGAACATCACTGACCTTCTTCCGCGAATAGTGCCTGCACTTCGTCTGACCGGTCGATCGCGGTCTCATCCACCCGTTCTCCGTCACCGAGGGCGGTCACGTCCACCGTCTCCGCGTCGACAGGTTCCTCGTGGCGGATTGCCAGATCCGCCGCTGCCGCCTGCTCCGCGCGTTCCAAAGCGGGATCCGGTTCCTGCTCCTCTATTTCGGGCTGGTCATAGATGCGCTCTGACACCGTGCTCACCGGCTGCCCACCTGTCGCTGCGGTCCGTCGCTCCTCAGTCGACGTATCGACGAACGGCTCGAGCTTGTTGACCGCACACTTGAGGAACATCGCCTCACGCCACTTCCGCCACGGGCTCGTCGGCTTGTGACTGTTCGGCTGCATCGCCTCGACCTTCTCGATGTAGTCCGGGGTCGCGACACCTACCTGGGAGAACCCTCCACCCGGCAAAACTGCATAGCAGTACGAGAGCTGCGGATCACCCCGGCCTTCCCTCCAGTTGATGCGATGATCCGGGACGTCCATCGTGTTCGGATCGAACTCGAAGTAGTCCTTCTCGCACACCACCTGACCCTTCACTGTGACCACCTGACCGGATCGCATCATGCGGTTCACGACACCTTTGTACGATTCCCACCCCTCGACCGACGGCTCCCTGCCTCCATTGGGGACCAACCAGAATCGGTCCGTTCCGGGGTAGTGCCCGAGACGGGCGCAATCCAGCAGAGCCCGCATCAAGGACGCAGGATTCTTCTTCGCGACGTTGGCGAGAGGAGGACTCTTCTTCAACGCACCCTGTGCAAGCCGCGCGAACGTCTCCGATTTCAGGTGCGGAGGCAGCACCTTCTCGAACTCCGGAATGTACTCGACAATGAGGGTGTGCGGCCCCTTCTCCTGCGATTCGGGCGCCTGTGAGTTGTTCTGCTGCAGTTCATTCGATACGGTCACGCCGCCATCTCCTTCTTGTGTGTTTTCGGTACTGGTGTTGCTCGC
>JBEOUM010000166.1:0-1057 GCA_040302365.1 Nocardioides sp. NPDC126508 | reverse complement strand
ATCTCGAGATTCGTGCGGGCGGTGTGACCATCCTCGAAGGCTCGGCCGGTTCAGGACGTACGTCCTTACTTCTGACACTCAGCGGACGAATGAAAGCCAGTTCCGGCTCACTGTCCGTCTTCGGTCGAACGCGTCCCCGCGAGATCTTCGAGATCGCCGGGGTCGCCGGGTTCGAGGACATCGACGAGCTTGCCGAATCCGTCACCGTCCGCGATCTGATCACCGAACAAATTCGCTGGGATGCTCCCTGGTACAAACTCGTCGGACGCGCCGGAGACCGCGAACTCGAAGCGGTGTGCGCTCCCGTCTTCGGCGATCATCCGTTACCTGCGCTCGGCCGGTACGTCAGCGATCTCGGGGAACTCGAGGCGATCCTGCTGCGTATCGCCGTCGCGAACACGAAAAAGCCGGCCCTGCTTGTCGTCGACGATCTCGAACAAGTGCGGCGCGACTCCGAACGTGCGTACCTCGTCGAGCGACTGGTCGAGATGGGGAGCTACCAGACCATCATCGCGTCGACCGTCAACCCGCTACCCGACGGATCACCCATCGATGCCGTCACCCTGCTCCAAGAAGTCACCAATCCCGACCAAGAAGGGGCGAGGTAACCGCGATGCTCGCTGGAATGTCTCTCGGAACCGAACTCAAGCGGTTCTCCCGCGGCGCGATGCCCAGGATCGCACTCGTCACCATCATCTTGATGCCACTGCTGTACGGCGCGATGTACCTGTGGGCCTTCTGGAATCCGTTCGGTGAGGTCAACAAGGTCCCCGTCGCGCTGGTCAACACCGACCGCGGCGCGATGGTGCAGGGTCAGGAGCTCAACGCGGGCGACGAGGTAAGCCAAGCGCTGCTCGATTCCGGTGAGCTCGATCTCCACCTGGTCTCACAGCAGGAAGCCGCTCAGGGAGTCTCGGACGGCACGTACTACTTCTCTCTCACCTTGCCTGAGAATTTCAGCGAGGCCGTTGCCTCCCCGACGACCAAGGACCCCCACAAAGCTCAGTTGCAGTTCACCTTCAACGACGTCAACAACTACCTCGGCACCATCATCGGC
>JBEOUM010000165.1:0-1059 GCA_040302365.1 Nocardioides sp. NPDC126508 | reverse complement strand
TCCTCGACCGGCAGGACGAGCTCGCGCCGGCGCCCGGGCGCCGGCAATGGTCACCCGGATGAAGCTGGGGCTGATTCGTTTGTTCGCCACGACCTGCGCCGACACGATGCTGCGTGAGGCCGGTTTCACGAACTTGGCGCGCTTGGCCATGACTGGTTGCTCCCTGATTATCTGTTACTCGTACCTAATCAGGTAACCCTAACCTGATTTACGGTCGCTGTGGAGTGGTGGGTCTGTCCTTTTCGACGACTTCGGGAGGAAGACCCCACTGCGCTCGGCCAAGTCGGCTCATCGGTGCGATTGCCGCGAAGTCCGGTAGGCCGTCGTCGGCGACAGCCTCGGGACGTACTGCGACCGCCACCACATTTCCCATCACGACAAATGAATTGCCGACCTCGATGACCTGGTGGAGCGTGCATTCGATGGCGATCGGGGAGTCGGCGACCCGTACGGGGCGAACCCGCTCGCTCGGCTCGCTACGGATGTTCAACTCGAGAAACTCGTCGGCCTCGGCGTCGTAGAAGGCGGAACTCTGGTTCACCACGTCGGCAAGCCTGGCAGTCGCCAGGTTGATCACGAATTCGCCGGTCGCTTCGATGTTGCGCAGACTGTCCTTGCGTCCGACCGACGTGAACTGCACGATCGGCGGCGCCGAACTTGCCACGGTGAAAAAGCTGTACGGAGCCAGATTGCCGACGCCGTCGGCCGACACCGTGGACACCCACGCAATCGGCCGGGGAACCACCGAAGCGGTGAGTAACTGATAGAACCGGCGGGGTTCGAGCTCGGCTGGATCGAAGAGTGTGCGCACCCACACATAATGCCGCTGTCCCCGCCCCTGGGCATGCTTGCGCCCGAACATCTGACACTCTTGAAGGCGTGAATCCGTCCACTGCACAAGCCACAGCCGTCGTCGACGAACTGGTTCGTGGTGGCGTGCGTGAAGTCGTGCTGTGTCCAGGCTCTCGCAACGCGCCCCTCGCATTCGCCCTCCAGGCCGCCGACCTCGACGGCCGGTTGCGTCTGCACATGCGGATCGACGAGCGGACAGCAGGCTTT
>JBEOUM010000164.1:0-1059 GCA_040302365.1 Nocardioides sp. NPDC126508 | reverse complement strand
CTGTGTCCGGTTGACGACGACGATGCGTGCGATTCCGGCGCGGGTGAGATGCGCAACCGACAGACCGCCCATCGAGCCTGCACCGACAACCACGGCAGTGCGGCCGACCAGGCCGCCCTCGCCGATGATGCCGGCTGCACGATCGAGAGCCACGGACACGACAGATGCTCCGGCGGAGTCGATTCCGGTTTCGGAATGCACTCGCTTGCCGACGCGCAATGCCTGCTGAGCCAGTTCGTGGACGACGCGTCCGGCGGCCTGCTGCGCATCGGAAGATGCGTAGGCCGAACGGATCTGGCCGAGAATCTGCTGTTCGCCGATCACCATCGAGTCGAGGCCACTGGCCACGGCGAAGAGATGTTCGACCGCTGCTTCGCTGTATCGGACGTACGCGTGAGCGTGCAGCGCCGTCAGATCGAGACCCGAATGGTCGGCCAGGATTTCACCGACCTCGGTGAGTGCACCGTGGAACGCGTCCACCACCGCGTAGACCTCCACCCGGTTGCAGGTGGAGACGATCATCGCTTCGGAGATGTGCGAAGACGCCAGAAGCTTGTCGATCAGCTTCGGACGATCGGTGTCGGTGACAGCTACTCGCTCGAGCACCGGGACGGGCGCGGTTCGATGCGAGACCCCGACAAGCAGAACACTCACGGCGCGATCACTGATCCGTTTCTTGTCGAACCTGCTCCGACCGGAGCGGGTGAACTGGTGGATGGGACTGACGAAGCGGATGCGGCGTGAGCCACTCGTACTCGCGGCGCGCTGGATGCCTGATCGGCATTGCGCGCACTGTTGAAGGAGAGAACCTGCATCTCGACGGCTAGATCTACACGTCGCAGTTCCACGTGATCGGGAACGTCGAGGGCGATCGGCGAAAAACTCATGATGCAGCGCAGCCCGGCGCTGACGAACTGGTCGCACACGCCCTGAGCTGCCTCGTCCGGTGTGGAGATGACGCCGATGGTCGCATTCAGTTCACGGCAGGCGACGGTCAGTTCCTCGGTGCTGCGCACGACGAGATCCCCGACTCTGCTTCCGATTCGATCTGCATCACTG
>JBEOUM010000163.1:0-1060 GCA_040302365.1 Nocardioides sp. NPDC126508 | reverse complement strand
CTCGTGTCGCCGTGCGCTTTGGTTTCCTTGACGATCGGGACGGCCGCAGCGATGGCGATCAGCGCGATCGGGATGTTGACGAGCAGGCACCAGCGCCAGTCGACGTACTGCGTCAGCACTCCACCGAGGAGAAGGCCGATAGCAGCGCCACCGCCGGAGATCGCGCCGTAGACGGCAAAAGCCTTGGCGCGCTCCTTCTCTCCGATGAAGGTGGTGGTGAGCATCGACAGCGCAGCGGGCGCGAGCAATGCTGCGAATACGCCCTGGCCGGCGCGGGCGATGAACAGTTCGATACCGCTCTGCGCGATGCCGCCGATGCCGGAGGCGACCGCGAAGCCGGCCATGCCGACGATGAAGGATCGCTTGCGGCCCCAGTAGTCGGCGATACGTCCGCCGAGGAGCAGCAGCGCACCGAACGCCAAGGCGTACGACGTGACCACCCACGCACGGTCAAGGTCGCTGATGCCCAGTTCCTCCTGGGCCGCCGGTAGTGCGATGGAGACGATGGTGCCGTCGAGCACCACCATGAGTTGAGCGAACGCGACGATGCAGAGCACCAGCCAGCGACGTTGATGATTCGGATTCTCGGAGGCAGCCGGGATCGGTGGCAGAGTGCCGCCGTCGACGTGGGACGTGGTGGTCATTGGAAAAAGGTATTCCAGCCTTCTCGGGTGAGTCAAACGAAATAGTTCGTTCGGTTACCATCATCACTATGGCTCCCACTGACGTGACCGCGACGAAACAGCGAATCCTCGACGCTGCGCAAGAAGAATTCGGTACCTACGGGCTTGCCGGTGCGCGCATCGATCGGATCGCGAAGAACGGAAACGCCAGTAAGGAGCGCCTCTACGCCTATTTCGGTGACAAGGTCGCGTTGTTCCACGCGGTGCTCGACGTCGACTTCGAGCAGGCGATGGAGTCCGTCGAGTTCACCGGTGAAGACATGCCCGCGCATGCCGTCGAACTGTTCGACGCAATGCTCGGCAAACCGCAGATTCAACGGATGATGATCTGGGGTCAATTGCAGGGTGAGGCACCACGGATGAAGAAGCTGGCCGAG
>JBEOUM010000162.1:0-1067 GCA_040302365.1 Nocardioides sp. NPDC126508 | reverse complement strand
CAACCGGGTCCGTACTCGCCGCCACCACGAATGTTCGCAACCACATAGGTTCCGCCCTGCGTCAGCCAGGCACGGCCCAGGGAACCGCTGTACGACGGTGTCAGCGAGATCTCGAATCCGCCGTACCCGTAGAGCAGGGTGGGGCCGGGCTCGCTACGCGGACTGCGCACCACGAAGTACGGAACCTGGGTGCCGTCGGCAGAGGTGGCGAAGAACTGCTCCGTGGTGATGCCCTCGGCGTCGAAGAACGCGGGAGCCTGCTTGAGGGCAGTGGGTTCGGTTTCGCCGATCACGCCGTGCAAAAGAGTTGCAGGGGAGGTGTATCCACTCGAATTGACGAAGTACTCGTTGCTGACATCAGGGTCGGTGTCGAGAATTTCGATACTGGTCAGTTCTGGAAGCCCTTCGAAAGGTCGATCCTCCCAGCCGTTTTCGCCCGGCGTCAGGATTCGCAGCGTCGTGCGCACGTCGGTCAGGACCACCAGAATCAGATGATCGCGTGTCCAGGTGTAGTGCTCGAGCGAGGAATGTGCGTCGGGTTCGAAGATCGATGTCAGTGTTCGTGAGCCGGCAAGGAAATCGTCGTAACGGATGGCAAGCAGTGCGCCGGTCGGATATTCGGTGTCCTCGACGGCCCACACGGACTTGGTGCGGATCAACAACCACTCGTGGTGAATCGAGATCCCGGCGTCCTCGGGGACGTCCACGAGCACCAGTTCACCGTCGGGGCGAACTTCGAAATGCTGAGAGTTGTAGAAATCGACCGAGCGAGTGACGAAGTCTCGTTCGAACCCGGGCGTCGGATCGTGCGAAGCCGAGATGGCCACGTCCGTGGACTGGCCCTCGTAGACGGTCTCGGCGCTGGAGAGGGGAGTGCCGCGCTTCCACCGCTGGGCCAGACGGGGATATCCGGAATCGGTGAGCGACCCTGGTCCGATATCCGTTCCGACGTAGACGGTATCGATGTCGATCCAGTCGATGTCGGTCTTGGCCTCGGGAAGGTAGAAGCCGGGATTCTCGCCCTCGGGAGCGAGGAACTCACGCTTGTCGATGTCGAACTCGCGAAC
>JBEOUM010000161.1:0-1069 GCA_040302365.1 Nocardioides sp. NPDC126508 | reverse complement strand
CCGGGACGTCTACTGACGTCGATCAGACGGCGCCCTTGAAACCGTGCTGACGCCAGGCCTCGTACGTCACGAGGGCGGCAGCGTTGGACAGGTTGAGGGACCGGCGTCCGGGCAGCATCGGGATACGCAGGCGCTCGGTGACGTGTTCGTCCGCCAATACCTCTTCGGACAGTCCGGTGGGCTCGGGCCCGAACAGCAGGACGTCGCCGGGTTGGTAGGCGATATCGGCATACGACGTGGTCGCGTGCGCGGTGAAGGCGAACACGCGAGCGGGAGTGACGGCGTCCCAGGCAGCGGCCAGGTTCTCGTGGACCGTGACAGTAGCCAGATCGTGGTAATCCAAGCCTGCGCGCTTGAGCTTCGGCTCCGACAGGTCGAACCCGAGAGGGCCGACCAGGTGCAGTTCGCAACCGGTGCCCGCGACCATGCGGATCGCGTTTCCGGTGTTGGGTGGGATGCGGGGCTCGTGGAACATCACTCGGAACACTCGAGGAACTGTACCGGGCGACGTATCGGTGCCCACGTCCGTGAGAAGACCGGTAGGTAAGTGTGGGCGATTTGGTAACAAACCGGCCAGTCCGTGCGAATCTATTTCCGGCACTCTTCGCAGAACGGACATTTTGATGAACCCTCCCGCCGGTTGGAACCCCGACCCCTTCGACCCCACGATCGACCGTTACTGGGACGGTCAGCAGTGGACCGCGCAGACACGGCCCAAGGGCGTCGACGCACCCACTCAGGCTTTCGGCACTCCCACGCAGGTCTTCGGCGCACCCGGATCGGCGGCGCCGGACACTAACGCCGAGGAAGGCAAGACGCGGCGTAAGTGGCCGTGGATCGCCGGCGCGGCAGTCGTGGGGCTGGTTGCCATCGCCGCGGCGACGGGCGCGGGCAAGTCGGAAGAATCAACGACGCCTGCTGTGACCACTTCTACGACAGCGGCGGCGACGACAACCAAGAGCACGGTCCCGTCGACGACAAAGACCACGACTTCGTCCCTCTTGCCGACGACGACAACGATCGTGCCGCCACCGACGACAACCACCGTGGCAATCGTGCCGCTGGTGCC
>JBEOUM010000160.1:0-1069 GCA_040302365.1 Nocardioides sp. NPDC126508 | reverse complement strand
CTGACCATGAATGCGGGCGTCGGCGGCGCAGGTGGGCGATGAAGGTGCTTGCGCAGCCCGGCCATCAGTTCTGAGTTTCGGACGGGATCCGGAGCAGTCGCGATGACCACGCCCGAGGCAGCTGAATCGGGTTCCAGGGCCCACCGCACGATCGACAGCCAGTCGTCGATGTGAATCCAACTGGTCCATTGACTACCCGAGGCCACGCGTCCACCCAGCCCGAGACGCACGAGCAACAGGAGTCGCTCGAGCGCCGGTGTGCCCTTCTCCAACACGACGCTGGTTCGCAGGATCACTACTCGTGACGTGTTTGCGCCCTCGACCGCTGCCTCCCAGTCCTTTGCGACGTCGGTCATCTGAGACGGCCCGTCAGCGAGAGGAGAAGCCTCGTCCAATCGGGTCTCACCCGCATCGCCGTAGATCGCGAGCGTGCTCGCCTGGATCCACACCGGAACAGGGTTCGCCAGTAGTTTCGACGCTTCAACCAGCGCGCAGGTCGGATCGACTCGGGAACTGGTGAGCAGTGCGATGTTTGCCGGGGTGGGTCGGCGATCGACCAACTCGCCGGCCAGATTGATCACCGCGGCGCCGTCGAGTTCTCCTGCCCAGTCTCCGACCGTGACACCGTCCCACTGAACCTGCCTGTGCCTGCCGGGTTTCGGTGAGCGAGTCAGGACCACGACGTCATACCCACGGTCGGCGAGATCGTCGCTGATCCGGCGGCCGAGAGCGCCGGTGCCGCCGGCGATCACGACCTTCGTCATCACTGCGCCTGGCTGACCGAGGACATGTGGAAGTCGGGAATCCGCATGGGCGGCATGGCCGTGCGGGTGAACCAGTCTTTCCACTCCCGGGGAAGCGTGATCTCGGTACGTCCAGCCTCGGTGACCCGCCGCAGGAGATCGAGAGGGCTTTCGTTGAAACGGAAGTTGTTGACGGCGCCGACGATCTTGCCGTCCTCGATCAAATACACCCCGTCACGGGTGAGTCCGGTCAACAGCAGCGTCGTCGGATCCACCTCACGGATGTACCAGAGGGTTGTGAGCAGTAGACCCTTCTCGGTACCTGC
>JBEOUM010000159.1:0-1079 GCA_040302365.1 Nocardioides sp. NPDC126508 | reverse complement strand
CAGAAAGCGAGTCGGTCGATGGCATCCGTTGTGCGCGCAGAAGCCGACCAGAGAGTTGTCGGCAACTTGCCCTTGGAGCTGACAAGTTTCGTCGGCCGACGGCGTGAGTTGGCCGAAGCCAGAAGATTGTTCGAGTCGTCCCGTTTATTGACGCTCACCGGCATCGGCGGTGTGGGCAAGACGCGGCTCGCGATCCGACTCGCGAGTGCGCTCCAGCGGGTGTTCCGGGACGGCGCGTGGTTGGTGGAGTTGGGCGACCAGACGGATCCCGAACTTCTCGAGGATCATGTCGCCGTGATTTTGGGTGTGAGGCCGGTGTCCTCGTCGGACCCGCTGCACACTGTGACCGACTATTGCGCCGATCGCAGTCTGCTGTTGGTACTCGACAACTGCGAACATCTGGTCGATGCCGTCGCTTCGTTCGTAGGCGCGATCCTACGGCGATGTGCCGGCGTCAAGATCCTGGCGACGAGCCGCGAATCGCTGGGCCTGGGCGGTGAGGTGACGATGCGCGTTCCCTCACTCACCACACCGCAGCAACAGCCGCCCGAATTCGAGGGACTTGCCCAGTACGAATCCGTGTCGCTGTTCACCGAGCGTGCGGCTTCTGTCGTGCCAGGTTTCACCCTCACCGAGGAGAACAAGCGCGCCGTTGCTCATATCTGTCACGACCTGGATGGACTCCCACTCCCGATCGAGTTGGCGGCCGCTCGCCTGCGCGGAATGTCGGCGGAGCAGATCATGGATCGGCTCTCGGATCGTTACCGCCTTTTGACTTCCGGTGGACGTGGTGTACCGAGTCGCCAGCAGACCCTCCGATTGTCGATCGATTGGAGCTACGACTTGTGCTCACCTCCGGAGCAGCAGTTGTGGGGTCGGCTGACCGTATTTTCCGGCGGGTTCGAACTGGACGCGGCCGAAGGCGTATGCGGGCAGGATTCGAGTTCGACCGAGGTGCTCGATCTCGTCACTGCGTTGGTCGAGAAGTCCATCCTCATTCGTGAGGAGGTCGACGGCACTGTTCGCTATCACCTGCTAGACCTCCTGCGGGAGTACGGACGCGAGAAGGCCGAGATCTC
>JBEOUM010000158.1:0-1088 GCA_040302365.1 Nocardioides sp. NPDC126508 | reverse complement strand
CGACACTGATCTGTTGCACGGCGATGGACGCTCCGGAACTGGCGAGCGTCACGCTACTGGACGCACCGCCCCCGAGAGTTGCTCGCAGTTCGTCGATCACCTCGTCGGTCGGCAGTTGAGGTGAGCTCTCGAGAACTCGTCCGGCGACGTCGAGCAAGAGCACCGTCGCCGACGTTGCGATCGCCAGCTCACGCACGGTCGCAGCCGTTCCGCCCGAAATGACGGCACGCGTCATCCGCGGTTGCGCCCGCGACGCCCGAAGGACCGCTTCGTATTCCTGCTCTGCCAACCGGCTCATCACACGCTTGACGACGGCGGCAAACGGCGTCGGCAGCGGCACCTCGATCAGCGGCAGGCCGATCTCGTCGGCGACAGCCACCAGATCAGCCGGAACTTCGGGGTACGAGAGTCCGGTCCCGAACCCGACCGCAGCTACGCCTGCCGCATCGAGCATTCGAAGGTAGCGGCCGCGCTTTTGCTGAGTGGACGGCAAACGGATGCCCGTCGTGAGAATGAATTCGCCGCCGGTCAACCATCGGAACGGGTCGAGCAACTCCGTGGCGTGCGCAAACGTGATTTCGCGACCGACCCCCTGCGCCCCGCCTTTGAGTTCCAGCGCGAGGTCCGGCTGCGCCAACATCCACCGCACAGCGATCGTCATGGGCTGGACTGTACAACTCGGCGCGTCGGCGATCAAAGATTTCACCTTTTTGGCAGCTGCCTTTACTTGTGAGTCAGCGCACACTTGCTCACACACGCCCCACACAGTGCGAGTTCTGTGTCGATCACCTCGGCCGGGACTCGTTCGACCTCGAGAGGAACCGGTACCGATGTCGATCGTCGTACTCGAGAACTACATCAACGGTGAATTCGTCGCCTCAACCGCGACGGAAACACTCGACCTGATCAACCCCGTGGACGAGAGTGTGGTCGGGCGTACGCCGATCTCCACCAAGGCAGACGTCGACGCCGCCGTCGAAGCCGCACAGCGCGCATTCGAGACCTGGGGCAAGACGACGCCGAGCGTGCGGCAGGCCGCACTCCTCAAGCTCGCCGACGCCATCGAAGCGCACAGCGACGAAATCGTC
>JBEOUM010000157.1:0-1089 GCA_040302365.1 Nocardioides sp. NPDC126508 | reverse complement strand
GTGACAAGGCCGCGGCCGAGAAGTCTCTGCTGGTCACCACCAATCCGCCCGTACAGGGATCGTGGTACTGGGTCGACGGTCAGAACGTTCACTGGCGACCACAGAACTACTACGCACCAGGCACGACAGTCTCGGTGAACGCGAACATCTACGGCAAGCAGCTCGGCAACGGACTGTACGGCCAGCAGGACGACACCGTGTCCTTCAAGATCGGCGATTCCCACGTCTCTGTCGCCGACGACAACACCAAGATGGTGACCGTCTACGAAAACGGTCAGGTGATCAAGGAAATGCCGACCTCGATGGGAATGGGCGGCACCGAAACGATCGGCGGCACGACGCTCTCGTTCTGGACCCAGCCCGGCACGTACACCGTGATGGACAAGGCCAATCCCGTCATCATGGATTCGTCGACCTACGGTCTGCCGATCAACTCGCGCCTCGGCTACAAGGAATCCATCAACTGGGCCACCCGCATCAGCACCGACGGTATCTATCTTCACGAGTTGGAGAGCACCGTCTGGGCGCAGGGAAACACCGACACCTCGCACGGTTGCCTCAATCTCAGTGCGGCCAATGCCAAATGGTTCTTCGATTTCTCGCAGCCGGGAGATGTCGTCGAGATCAAGAACACCGGCGGCGCTCCGCTGGAGGTGTGGCAGAACGGCGACTGGACCCTCTCGTGGGCAGACTGGGCCGCAGGCAGCGCCCTCGCCTGAGATAGATTTCCTCGGTGCCTCGATTCAAGATTCCGTACGGCCGACACGAGCAGCAGTTCGGGCATCTCTACGTTCCCGACGGAGTCGCTGACGGCCCGATCCCGGTCGTCATGCAGATCCACGGCGGCTTCTGGAGCGGGCAGTACGGATTGACTCTGGGCACCGCATTTGCCGTCGAACTCGCGCGGCACGGCGTCGCGGTGTGGAACATCGAATACCGCCGTCTCGGGGCGGGCGGTGGTTGGCCGGAGATGTCCGCCGACGTGAAAACGGCGTACGACGAAATCCCCGGACTGGTTGCCGGGAAGTCCTCGGCCGAATTGGATCTGAATCAGATTCGCTTGCTCGGGCATTCGGCCGGAGGACATCT
>JBEOUM010000156.1:0-1100 GCA_040302365.1 Nocardioides sp. NPDC126508 | reverse complement strand
GGTCGCCGCACGACGGAATCCGCATCCTCGCACGCAACAAGCTCAGCGAGCTTGCACCTATGACGTCGATCGGTTCGCGATCAGGTCTACGCGGACTGGCCGAACAGGCGCGAGAGATCGGCGGCAAGGTCGAGGCCGGCGCGCTGGGGGACGATTTCCTCGTCAGTTGCTGGGTGCCCTGGTCGTCGTAACCCTCCCACCCTCCGACTGTCGGGGGCTCTGGGTAATCTGAGCGCACTATGGACGCTGACTCGCGCATCACAGTTTTGATCGTCGACAACGACGCCTGGGTTCGGCGCGGAATGAAGGACATCCTGGAAGCAGCGCCGGACATCGTGGTGGTTGCCGAGGCCGAGGACGGCGATCAGGTCGCAGCCAAGGTCACGCGTTTTCGTCCGCACGTTGTGTTGATGGATCTGAAGATGGCGCGGGTCGGCGGCCTGGAGGCCACCCGAGAATTGATGACCATGAGCAATCCGCCGAAGGTCATTGCGATGACAGCCTTCGACGTCGACGACATGGTCGTGCTGGCCGTCGAGGCGGGCGCGCACAGTTTCCTGAGCAAGGACGCGGCTCCACAGGCGTTCCAGCAGGCAGTACGAGTGGTGGCGTCCGACCACTCGTTGTTCAGCTGCGATTCTCTGCGCGCCATCGTGGCCTCGACGCCGCGTCGGCAAGCCCCCGATCAGACTCCCCTCGCGTCGCTCACCGAACGCGAGCGTGAAGTGCTGGCAATCCTGGCGACGGGCGCGGCCAACAGCGTCATCGCGGAGCGGCTGTACCTCGGTGAGACCACCGTCAAGACGCACATCTCTTCACTGTTCGCCAAGCTCGGCGTGCCCAACCGGGTGGGTGCGTCGTTGATCGCGTTCCGGTGTGGCCTGGTCACGTGACTCGGGACTAATCCCGCCCCTGTTCGTTGTTGCACCTTCGGTGACTGATCAAATCGTGATTGACCAAGACGTGACCATCGAAGTGTGGTCGGACGTCGCTTGTCCGTGGTGCTACATCGGAAAGACCAGGTTCCTTTCGGCTCTGGATCGTTTCGAGAACAAGGACCGCGTCAACGTCATCTGGCGCTCGTACCAGCTCGCTCCGGA
>JBEOUM010000155.1:0-1103 GCA_040302365.1 Nocardioides sp. NPDC126508 | reverse complement strand
ACGACGACGGTGTATTACGGATCGTCCGCGGCGGAGAAGGCAGCGGCGCAGAAGATCGCGGCTGAACTCGGAGTCTCCGCAGAGCCTCGATTCGCCGGCATCGCGAACGCGTCACCTGGCGTGATCGTGATCGTGACCTCCAACTGACCGGTCGTGAAGGTGGAACTGACCCGTCGGTTCCAGCTACTACACGCGCCGTTATGATCAGAAGCACTTTCTCGCCACCTCAAAGGAGCGGTTCGATGGCCCCCAGCAGCACCCGGCGTATGTCCTGGCGCGTCGTTGCCCCTGTAGTCGCGATTGCCGCTTTCGGCTTGACCGCTTGCAGTAACAGCGAAGAGCCCAGCAGCGTCCCCGGCACGACTCCTCCGGTGTGGACCGGTGCAGCCGATCCCAGCGCGCACGAAAGCGCGGGCGGCCACGGTTCCGAGACGGCTCACGCCGGCGCTTCTGCCGAAACGGTCACCGCAACGCTGAACGGCACCGACGGCGCCAAGGTCGGAACGGTCACGTTCGCGCAGGAAGGTAGCGACGTCAAGGTCACCCTCGACGCCAAGGGCCTCACCCCCGGCTTCCACGGATTCCACGTTCACCAGGTCGCCAAGTGCGAGACCAATTCCGTTGCCCCCAGCGGCGGAGAGCCGGGTAACTTCCTCTCGGCAGGCGGACACTTCCAGGCCGAGGGTCACACGGGCCACCCGGCGAGCGGCGACCTCACTTCGGTTCAGGTCCTCGAAGACGGCACCGCCACACTGGTCACCACGACCGATGCATTCACCGTCGACGAACTGGTCGCAAACGGTGGAACATCCGTCATGATCCATGCCGGCGCAGACAACTTCGGCAACATCCCGACGCGTTACGCGCCGGCACCGGATCAGCAGACCCTCGACACCGGTGACGCAGGCGGACGCGTTGCTTGCGGTGTCATCACCAAGAGCTGACAAACTCACCTGAGTTTTGCATCACTTCCGGCGACTACCACGCAGTAGCCAGCACGGTGTTTTTACCGACACTGTGATTGGATTCTCTGCGTGGTAGTTCCATTTCCAGGTTCGCCGCGCCCGACGCTGGGCGTGGAGTGGGAGATCGCGCTGGTCGAT
>JBEOUM010000154.1:0-1112 GCA_040302365.1 Nocardioides sp. NPDC126508 | reverse complement strand
TGTTGTGGGTATGGACGTTGCTGACGAGGGATTGAAGTAGACGGGCTGGTCCTCGGCGTAAGAATGGGAGTTGCGACACAACCGTTCTCGACCAAGAAGGACCAGCCCTGTGACACACCGTAATGCTCCACTCACCGTGGAGGGAAGACGACGCCTGATCGAGCGCTGCCAGAGTCGTCCGATCGCCCACGTCGCCGCCGAAATGGGTATCTCACGACAATGCGCCTCCACGTGGGTCAACCGTCACCGCAAATATGGTGACCTGGGACTACAGGACCGCTCCAGCGCACCGAAACACCAACCCACCGCCACAGCCGCGGAGGTCGTGGCCGACATCGAGTCGATGCGCCGGAGCCGGAAATGGTCGGCTTCACGAATCACGTTCGAACTCCGAATGGATGGAACGGTCATTGCTCGCCGGACCGTCACGAAAATCCTGCGGAACCTCGGATTGCACCGCCGCCGGTTCATCGACCCGAACGGCGAAACCAACCGAAAACCGCAGGTCATCGTTGCAAAACGACCCGGCCAGATGGTCCACGTCGACATCAAGAAAGTCGGGAAGATCCCCGACGGCGGCGGATGGCGTGCCCACGGCCGCGGCTCCGAGCAGGCCAAACGATCGCAGCGTCGGAAAACGAAGAACAAGCAAGCCCGGGTCGGGTACACCTATTTGCATTCCGCGATCGACGGGAACACCCGCCTGGCGTACACCGAGGCACGCGACAACGAAACCGCCGCAACAGCCATCGATTTCATGAACAACGCCCGCGTCTTCTTCGCCGCACACGGCATCACCCGTATCGAGCGCGTGATCACCGACAACGGATCATGCTATCGGGCAGCAGATTTCACCGTTTCACTCCGCGAAGCTCGGCACTACCGCATCAAGCCGTACACCCCGAAACACAACGGGAAAGTCGAACGCTACAACCGCATCCTCGCCGAAGAACTGCTGTACTCCCGCGAGTACACCAGCGAAGCTGAGCGGCGCACTGCCGTCGAAGTCTGGAATGTTCACTACAATTACCACCGACCGCATTCAGCACGCGGAGGACGACCGCCCGCCGCTTACCGCCGGCACCGCGTCACCAACGTCCGTTCCTCCTACA
>JBEOUM010000153.1:0-1113 GCA_040302365.1 Nocardioides sp. NPDC126508 | reverse complement strand
GATGCATCGCAACGGTACGAAGGTGGTTCATCGTCAGCTGTGCGTCTCGGGTTCGAGCCGTCATCAACGTGAGCAGAGACGCGGCTGCGATGACGATGCCCTGATTCAGTGAACCGACGGCGCCGGGGCAGCCGGCGACGAGGTACCCCATCAGCTTTCCCCTCGACGTCAGCAGCGGATGGGAGATGACGTCCTCGTTCTCACTCGTGAGGAAACTGACTTCCATCGGGCGGGCGTCGCGCTCGGGGGCCGTTCGCTCGATTCCTGCGGCCGCGGCGGTGTGTGAGATCTCGACGGTATGTCCGGCCGAGTCCAGCAGAGCCGCCCATCCGCCGATCAATTCCGCCACCCGTCGTACGACTGCCCGGGTGCCGTTGACCGTCACCGCAGCTTGAAGCAGTCGCCGCAGGCTCTGGTAATTGCTGCGCAGCGCTTTCATGTCGTCGTCGGATTGCGCCTTCGACACCGCTTTGGTCAGGGCGATGAAAGGTGTTCGCAATGGGACGTCGAGAAGGGGCACACTGAAACGGGTGGCCGCATCCACCAGAGTCTGTGGCGCCTGCTCGTATCCGAGGCCGGTTCCGAAACCGATTCCGGCAATTCCGGCCGCCACCAGGGTCCGTACGAATCGGGTCGTTTCCGCGGCCGTCGTCGGTAGTGACACCCCGGTGATGAGGAGTAGTTCGCCGCCGTCGAGGAAGGGTGTCGGGTCGGGAAGTTCGGAGACATGTGCCCAGGTCAGGGTGCGGTCGAGCTGGTCGTGCCCAGCCAGGACGCGAAGGCCGAACTGTTCGGTCGCACAAAGCTGGCGGAGCGTGATGGGCATGAGTCCAGTCTGACACCTCGAACTCGCCACTTTGTAGTGCCTGCGGTCACGTTTGTACAAAGTGGAGCCTGACGCGAGCTTGCCGAAGGTCCGACACTGGCGCTATCGAAAATGCGCTCCGGATAGAGCGCCACCGAGATCCACGTCCCGAACAGCCCACAAGGAGTACTGATGTCCAGTACAGACCAGCCGGCACTTCAGCACACGCTGAAGAAGCGGCATCTGTCGATGATTGCGATCGCGGGCGTCATCGGCGCCGGACTGTTCGTCGGCTCCGGTGTGGCGAT
>JBEOUM010000152.1:0-1114 GCA_040302365.1 Nocardioides sp. NPDC126508 | reverse complement strand
TCGGTGCTTTACCTGCTTGTCGAAATCTTCACGGCCGGAGCCTGGAAGACGCCGTACAGCTTCGCGCGTGACTCCATCAGTTCACTGGGTGTGACGACATGCAGCGTGGATTCGTGTTCGCCGATGCACGACGTCATGAACGCGGCTTTCATGATCCTCGGTGCGCTCACCATCCTCGGTGCGGCCTTGCTGCACAAGTACATTCCGGACGGTCGTGCGAAGAAGTGGATTCTCGGTCTTGCCGTCGTCGTTGCACTGAGCACCGCGGCTACCGGACTCTTCCCGGCCAACGACGGGACCTTCGTTCACTGGACCGCAGTACTTCCGGGCTTCGTCGCCCGTCATGCCGTACTCGTACTCATGGCAATTCAGTTCTGGAAGCACAGCAAGTGGATCGCGGTGTGGTCGGGACTGTGCGCAGCAACCGGAATCGTCGGCGCCGTACTGCTTCTCGGACGAACCCTCACCTTCGGCTTGGGTGAACGCCTGACGCTGTACCCACTACCGATGTGGATGGCTGTCACCGGCGTCGCAGCTCTGCTCGCGTTGATGCGCCGAACCGTGTTGAAGAACGTGGAACTGACACTGCCCGGTAACGGATTCATCACCGCTCTGTTGTCGTTGCGCCCGCGTCGATCTCGCGCAGCGGTACCTACCGACGTTCTCGCCCCACGGGAGCTGACGAGTTTGTAGCGAACCCGGGGTGACCAGGGACACACTGGTAGGGAGGCGACGCGAGGAGACTTCCATGACCAGTGCATCTGTTCGACACGGAATCGTGGCCGGTATCGACGGCTCGGCAAGCGCGGTCAACGCCGCGAGGTGGGCAGCTTCGGCTGCAAAGAGATTCGACGAACCACTTCGCCTGACCCACGTGCTGCCAGGACAACCCGAGTCCGGTGGCGGTACCAACGTCACCGACGAAGAGATGTTCGACCACCACCTTCGCGTCGAGGGTGCCAAACTTCTCGACGAGGCCGAGGACGCCATCCGCGACGACCACACCGACGTCACCATCGAACGCGGCCTCGTGACCGGCACTCCCGCAACCACACTCGTCGAGCTGTCGAAATCCGCCCGCATCGTTGCGCTGGGTCAGGCGGGTACGAGCGAG
>JBEOUM010000151.1:0-1116 GCA_040302365.1 Nocardioides sp. NPDC126508 | reverse complement strand
ACTCGTCCTCGGGTGGCTGCTCGGACGCGCCGGTGTGGATCTTGTTCATGCACAGGTAGTTGTTGCGGCCCTTGAGGATTGCGAACTCGGCGCGTCGGCCGAGTGGCTTCTTCAGTGCGTCGGCGAGCCGCGGCAGATCTCGATCGACGAGCTGACGCTGCAGCGCGATGGTGGCGGTGGACACGACCACGGTGCGTCCCGATTCGACCGCGTGGCGCAGGCTCGGAACGAGGTAGGCGAGCGACTTACCGGTACCGGTGCCGGCCTGGACGGCAAGATGCTCGCCGGTGTCGATCGAGTGCGCCACGGCGGACGCCATCGTCAGCTGACTGGTTCGTTCGGCACCGCCGAGCGACCGCACCGCTGTCTGGAGCAGTTCGGGAACGTTCGGGAGTTGATCGGCCACCCACGAAGGTTAATGGATCCCTACGTCAGAAACGTCCACGGATGATTCCCGGGGTAGTTCCCCGGCATTCGAGTCTTCTTCCGACGAGGCCTCGTCTCGCCCGATCAGCTGCACTCCCGCCTCCCGCATCTGCACCAATGCCGACTCGATCGTGGCGGTCGACACACCAGCGGTGAAGGGGAGAAGGACAGTCGTGGCGAACCCCGCGCGCGCGGCATCGACGGCCGTGGCCTTGACACAGTGATCCGTGGCAATTCCGATCACGTCGACGTCGGTGATCTCGTGGGCGCGGAGCCAGTCCTCGAGCGTCGTTCCGTCCTCGGCTGCTCCTTCGAAACCGGAGTAGGCCGCGCTGTAGGCGCCCTTGGAGAAGATCGCCGAACCGGCGACAGAGGCGTCGAACGCCGGATGGAACTCGGCGCCGGCCGTCCCGACGACGCAGTGAACCGGCCAACTGTCGACGAAGTCGGGAGTCTCGGAGAAATGCGCCCCAGGGTCGATGTGAAAATCGCGAGTCGCGACTACGGCGTCGTACTCGTGGGAGTTGACGAAATCGTTGACGGCTCCCGCAACCGCAGCACCGCCGTCGACTGCAAGAGCGCCACCTTCGCAGAAATCGTTCTGAACGTCGACAATTATCAGTGCTTTTGCGCTCACTGGTGCTCACCTCCGGTGAATCGAACGGGCACAGCCGAGTCTCCGCGCGAGAG
>JBEOUM010000150.1:0-1120 GCA_040302365.1 Nocardioides sp. NPDC126508 | reverse complement strand
CCCACTTCTGTTGATCGGAGCAATTCGGTTGAGTCGCCCGGGTGCGCCGTGGGCGCGCTCGCGTTACCGCGACAAGCCGGCGAAGATGAGCCGGGCAGTGGCCCGTGAACAGCGTTATCGCGAGCCGATGATCCACGCGAAGATCTACGTTCAGGAAACGGTGTCGGGAAGTTTCGGTTCCACTCCCCCGCCCCCACCACCGCTCCCCGTCGTCGACACCGCAACCCCCACGTCGAAGGTCGGATTGTCGCGGCGGCTCTCGGACAGAATTCGCTGGCGTCGAACTCGCCGACGACTACGAACAGTCCCCGTCTGGCGTCTCCCCGTGATCCTCGTCGTCCTGTCCGTCGTCACCGCGAACATCCTCGTCGGGATCGACGGAGACCTGGTCAGCGACGGCGACGTCGGTACCATTTCCGAGGGCGTCGACGCCGGGGCCACCGCGACGCTGCTCAGCGTCATCGCCGGCGGGATGATCACTCTCACCGGTCTGGTGTTCACCGCCATCACCCTCGCAATGCAGTTCGGCGCCTCGCAGATTTCGGTGCGGGTGGTCCCGATGCTTGCGCAACAGCGAGTGATGCGGTGGTCGATCGGCATGTTTCTGGCCACGTTCGTCTTCTCGTTGATCATTGCGCTCGATCTGGCGCTCGATTCGGAGAATTCCTCACCGACCATCTCCACGGCGATCGCACTGCTTCTGGCATTGGCCAGTGCGATCCTGTTCATCGCGTTGGTGGCGAAGGTCGGGTCGATTCTCAATTCCAGTCGGTTGCTGCGTTGGATAGCGGCCCAGGGCCGGAGCGCGACGATTCGTGCCTATCCGCTATACGAGGACCTGCCCTCTGGCGCACCGAAACCCAGTCAGCCGCTCCCCCTACCCCAACCGCGCGAGTCCGAGAACTCCGAGAGCGCCGACGCACTGGTGATTCGCCTGCGCCACCTCTCACCCGACGGCCGGATTCTGCTGGCGATCGATCTCGCACGACTGCAGCGGTTGGCCGGCCGCTGGGACGTCTCGGTCGAAGTCGTCCCCAGCATCGGCGAGTTCGTCGCCCAGAACGCGCCCCTCTTCGAGGTACGCGGACCCTCGCTGAAGGTACGCCCGGACACCTTGATG
>JBEOUM010000149.1:0-1128 GCA_040302365.1 Nocardioides sp. NPDC126508 | reverse complement strand
CGAACCGTCGTCGCCCGAGGACGATTTCTCTGAGCACCAGAAGTGACCATTTCTCGCCGACGACCTCCAAGGCGTTGGCGATGGAGCAGTTGCGTCCTCTTGTCGCCATCGTCTCTGGGTCCCCTGTTTGTCGAAAATGTTGGTTGGGAATTCCAACTTAGCACTTGACGGCATGTATTCGAGGGCGGAAGGTGGGTCGAGAAATCCAACGGAGCAGATGAGGGGTCGTCATGACGGAATTGAATCTCGAGGCAGCAAGCGGATTTGTCAGCGCTGCCGGATTGCAACTGGACGAGGTCTCCGGCACGAAGGTTGTCGGGCACATCGATCTGTCCGAGGAGCATCACACGCCGTGGGGCGTAGTCCACGGCGGTGTCTACACGACCGCCGTCGAGTCCGCCGCGAGCATCGGGGCCAGCACTGCAGTGGCGGACCGTGGCGAATTTGCCGTCGGAGTGCACAACGGAACGGATTTCCTGCGGGCGCGTACGGGTGGGCGCGTGGACGTCGTGGCTGTGCCGATACAGCAGGGCCGCGTTCAGCAGTTGTGGTCGGTGGTCATCACCGATCCGGAATCGGGCAAAGAGGTCGCGCGCGGTCAGGTGCGTTTGCAGAACGTGCCGCTGCCGAAGTAGGTCAGTCCCAGATCCCCGAGTCGATGTTGAGTGAGATGCGTTTGAGCAGTGCCGTCAGTTGGGCACGTTCGTCCTCGTCGAGTCCGGTGAGTACTTGACGGTCTCGCTCGACGCGTCGGGGAAACTCTGCCTCGACCAATGCGCGACCGGCATCGGTGAGTTGAAGCAGAACCACTCGTCCGTCGTGTTCGAAGCGCTGACGCTCGACAAAGCCCAGCTTGGCCAGGCGGTCTGCGTGTTTTGTGGTGGCGGCGCCGCTGACCATCGTGACGGCGGTGACTTCGCTCGCCCGCAGGGGACGGTCACTGCGAGCAAGTGCACTCATCACGTCGAATTCGGCGCGAGAGACCCCGCTGGACGCCAGTGCGCGGTCGAGCTGGTGAAGAGACTGCGCGTTGATGCGGGCGATCCGGCCCATCACCTCGACGGGAGCAGTGTCGAACTCGGGGTAGGCGCGCTTCCATTCGCGACGGACTTTGTCGATGAAGTCGTC
>JBEOUM010000148.1:0-1138 GCA_040302365.1 Nocardioides sp. NPDC126508 | reverse complement strand
ACCAGCCGTAGATGGGGTTTCGCTTCTCAACCAGGTGCTGGTTCAGGAGGTCAACCGGTTCGGTCCACCAGGCAGTGTGCGGCGAGTCGAGAACGGCTCGGGTGATCGGGCGCAATGCCGCGATCACCTCAGGACGGACGAAGATCAGGTCTTCCTCGTCGGGTGGCTCCCAGTAGCGCGCGAAATCCACGGCATATGCGAGACAGTGCAATATCTCGAGTTCCGACATTTCTGCGATCGCGCGGACATCAACAGCGTCGAGAACTTCGAGGGCGTGTTCCGTCGATTGTGGCCAGTGACTACCGGACGAGCGTGCATCGGCATGGCACGCATGCCCGACGTTCGCGCAGAACCGACGACCACGCGGTGAGCCGAGGACGAGCGCAACGGAATCCATGTGGACAAAGCTAACCGACGAGTTGGCGGGGGACGTTCGAATAGCTATTACTGATCAGGTGCCGGGTTCTGAGGTGTCGAGTTTTCGGTGGGGTTGGACGCAGCACGTGGCGGAGCGGACCCAGGCGGGCGGCGCTGGCGCCCAACCTGGGCGTGGTCTCTGTCGGCGACGACACCGCCTCTTCCTGGTGGACACCCCGGAGCAGCGGCGGATCGGGATCTCCGACTCCCTCGAGCTGGCGTGGCGGGACTGGCTCGGCTCCGCCGGGTTCGACCGCCCCGAGGGCCACTGGCCGCGGCAGTGGGCGCGGGCGTACGTCGAGTTCGCCGCCGGGGAGAAGCGAAAATACCTGCACGACCTGGGCCTGCGGATCATCCCCACCGTCGGCGGGGAACGTGGACCTGCTGCAGACGCTCACGCACGCCAGGCTCGCCGCCCCGTGAGGTCGAGGGCGGCTGCCAGGCTCGAGCAGCAGCGCGACCAGCCTGAGTTGGGCGTCGAAGGACAGCCCCGCCTCGGGCTCGTCGCCGAGTACGTGTACGGGACGGACCGCTGGGAAGGCTTCCGTGTGCACCCGCTGCCGGCTTCGGTGGCGGCGGCGTGCACGGCTACAACTCGTTGGAGGGCACGTTCCTCGGAGGCTGCATCTTCTCGGGGATGAAGGCCGGCCGGGCGATGGCGCGGGAGGTCTGATCGAGGCAGGCACCGCCGGCGCGGCGGTCGTCGCTGTCATGCGCGCGG
>JBEOUM010000147.1:0-1139 GCA_040302365.1 Nocardioides sp. NPDC126508 | reverse complement strand
GTCGCGGTAACCCCAAGCTGTGGTCTTGCGGGTGCGAGCCTCGAGTGGAGTCGCGCCGCCCTTCGGCTGTGCACTGACGTCGGTAAGGCATTGGTGGACGATCCGTCGGCATTCTGATGTGTGGAGTCATGGGGTGTGTCGGTGTGAACCGATAATCTTCTAGCTGTGACTGAAACCGCGGATGCAATGCAGCCAGCGCCCAACGAGGCGCGCGAGCAGTGGACGGAGCTGGCCGAAGAGGTACGCCAGCATCAGTTCCGCTACTACGTTCGTGATGCGCCCGTCATTTCGGACGGTGCATTCGACACATTGCTCGGGCAGCTCAATGCTCTCGAAGAGCAGTACCCGGATCTGCGAACTCCCGACTCTCCGACGCAATTGGTCGGAGGCGGATTCGCGACGGACTTCACGTCCGTCGACCACCTCGAGCGGATGCTCAGCCTCGACAACGTCTTCGACGAGTCGGAGCTCCGAGCATGGATCGCCAAGGTAGAGCAGGAAACCGGGCCGGAACTGCACTATCTCTGTGAAGTGAAAATCGATGGTGTCGCCCTCAATCTCGTCTACGAGAACGGCAAACTCGTTCGTGCCGCAACCCGCGGTGACGGTCGTACTGGCGAGCTGGTCACGCTCAACGCCTTGACGATCAACGACATCCCGGAGCGCCTTACCGCCACGGACGAGTACCCGATTCCGAGCCTGCTCGAGGTGCGTGGCGAGGTGTTCTTCCGCCTCGAGGACTTCGCGGCGCTCAACGCCTCCCTGGTCGAGGAGGGCAAGGCGCCGTTCGCCAATCCGCGCAACTCCGCGGCGGGCTCCCTGCGTCAGAAGAATCCTGCCGTCACCGCGCGTCGCCGCCTCGGAATGATCTGCCACGGGTTCGGGCGCATGGAAGGTTTCGAGCCGGCTTCGCAGTACGACGCCTACGTGGCCCTCGCCGCCTGGGGTCTGCCGGTGTCCACGCACACCTCACGGGTGGTCGGCGCCGACGCCGTGGTCGAGAAGATGAAGTACTGGGGAGAACATCGCCACGACGTCGAGCACGAGATCGACGGCCTGGTGGTCAAGGTCGACGAGATGTCGTTGCATCGTCGTCTGGGGACCACGTCACGCGCACCACGGTGGGCTATCGCGTACAA
>JBEOUM010000146.1:0-1143 GCA_040302365.1 Nocardioides sp. NPDC126508 | reverse complement strand
CGTCGGCCGGGTTCAGGTAGATCGGAGCGTCGAGCTTCTCGGCCAGCTCCGGCGCAACCGTGACGTGATCGTTGTGACCGTGGGTGCAGACGATTCCGATCACCTTGCGTCCGCCGACAGCGTCGATGATCGGCTGCGCGGTGTGAGCTGCGTCGACGATCACCACTTCGTTGTCGTCACCGATCAGCCAGATGTTGTTGTCGACGTCCCATGTTCCGCCGTCGAGGCTGAACGTGCCCGAGGTGACGACGCGATCGACTCGCAATGTCACAGGACCACCACCGAACGGAGGACCTCGCCGCGGTGCATCGTCTCGAAGGCCTTCTCCACCTCGTCGAGCTTGATGCGCTCGCTGACGAACTTCTCGAGCGGCAGACGCCCCTGCTGGTACAGGTCGACCAGAACGGGGAAGTCACGCTCGGGCAGGCAATCGCCGTACCACGACGACTTGAGGGCTCCGCCGCGCGAGAAGAAGTCCACCAGCGGCATTTCCAGCTTCATATCCGGCGTCGGAACTCCCACCAGCACTACGGTTCCCGCGAGGTCGCGGGCGTAGAACGCCTGCTTCCAGGTCTCGGGACGGCCGACTGCGTCGACAACCACGTCGGCGCCGAAACCTCCGGTCAGCTCCTGGACTGCTTCGACGACGTCGTCGACCTCGGTCGCATTGATCGTGTGCGTGGCACCAAGTTCCGTGGCCCACTCCAGCTTTCGCGGATCCCGGTCGATGGCGATGATGGTATTGGCACCGGCCAGGCGTGAACCCATGATCGCTGCGTCGCCGACGCCGCCACACCCGATCACGGCCACTGAATCACCGCGTCCGACGTTGCCGGTGTTCATCGCGGCACCCATGCCGGCCATGACACCGCAACCGAGCAGTCCGACGACAGCCGGATCGGCCGAGGCGTCGACCTTGGTGCACTGGCCTTCGTGAACCAGCGTCTTGTCTGCGAATGCGCCGATGCCGAGTGCCGGCGTCAGTTCGGTGCCGTCTTCGAGCGTCATCTTCTGCTCGGCGTTGAACGTGTCGAAGCAGTACTGCGGGCGGCCACGCTTACACGCACGACACTGCCCGCACACGGCACGCCAGTTGAGGACGACGAAGTCGCCCACCTCGACGTGAGTGACACCGGGGCCGAC
>JBEOUM010000145.1:0-1145 GCA_040302365.1 Nocardioides sp. NPDC126508 | reverse complement strand
TACAGGATGCCGATGGCGGTGGCCTGCACGCCGGTGGCGATCGTGATCCAGAACGGTCCGATCACCGACCGGCGGTAGCGCTGTTTGATGTCCTGCCAGCCGAGGCTGAGCCACAACTCACGCTGATTCAGACCGTCGCGAAGGTCTTTGAACGCACGACGGAACGTCTGGGAGTCGGACACGGGCGCGGGTGCGCCCGGCGTCTCGGATTCGATTGCGGATGCTGACACGGAGGTCGAGCCTACCGGCCTGGCGTCGGCGCCGGATTTCCCGCGGACTTCGTGGTGGTCCGGGTTACAGATACTGGCCGGTTCCCGGGCTCTGTTGGTCCGGATGCGCAGGCGAATGCGGAGCCCCGATGCTCATGCCGGGAGGCAGCGCGCCTTGACGCATTTGTTCGAGCTGAGCGCGTGCTGCCATCTGCTGGGCGAACAGTGCGGTCTGAATTCCGTGGAAAAGTCCTTCGAGCCAGCCGACGAGTTGGGCCTGCGCGATGCGCAGTTCGGCGTCGGAGGGAATGGAGTCGTCGGTGAACGGGAGGCTCAGTCGCTCGAGTTCTTCACGGAGTTCGGGTGCCAGGCCCTGTTCCAGTTCTCGGATGGACGACGTGTGGATGTCCTTGAGGCGCTTGCGGCTGGCGTCGTCGAGCGGCGCGGCGCGCACTTCTTCCAAGAGTTGTTTGATCATCGTGCCGATTCGCATGACCTTCGCCGGCTGCTCGACCATCTCGGCGACGGACTCGGCTTCTGTTTCCGCGCCTTCGGTGGTGCCGGAGGTGGCGGCTTCTGCCTCGGCAGTCGGCATCGCGACGGGTCGACCGTCGGGTCCGATAACGAGTACCTGCTCTTTGTCGGGGTTCGTCATGCTTCCATCTTGTCGTGTGTGGGCGACAAACGCCGCTTAACCCCCAAAAAGTTAGCTATCGAATAACTGTACTGGCGGGTAATTGGGTGACTGCCTTCGACTAAGCGGGCGTCTGCACCTAGAGTGTCGAGCATGGCTTACGACGTTGCCCGCGTACGGGGGTTGATTCCCTCACTCGGTGACGGCTGGATCCACCTCGATCCGCAGGCCGGAATGCAGATCCCGGACGCCGTCTCGCGGACGGTCTCCACCGCGTTCCGTGCCTCTGCATCTTCTTCCTC
>JBEOUM010000144.1:0-1150 GCA_040302365.1 Nocardioides sp. NPDC126508 | reverse complement strand
GTGGGTGGTCCTCGCCGTGGTGCTGATCGCGCTGGTCGGCGTCGGCGCCGTGATCGGCCGCGCCGTCATCCGCAACAACTACTACGTCGGCGAAGACAACGGCCGCGTGACGGTGCTGCGCGGAATCCCCGGTTCGGTGCTCGGCTACTCGCTGCAAGACGCGGATCTGGTCGGTTGCGTCGGCGACGACGACGTCCTGACCCTCGTCTCCCCCGACGCGATTCCCAACAACTGCAACATCCTCGAGGTCACCGATCTGCAGCCGTCAGCGCAGGAGCAGGTGCGCGCCGGGTTGCCGTCCGGCAAGCGTGAAGATGCGCAGAGCCAGATGATCCGTCTCATCGGCGGCGATCTGCTGCCTCGTTGTGAGCCGGTTCCGACGACGACGGCCGCGCCCACTCCCCCGCCGGCACCGGAGACCACGCCGCCCCCCGCACCGCCCGGGGAGCCTGCTGCGCCGACGACGGCGGCACCCACGACTACGCCGA
The DNA here is from genome assembly GCA_040302365.1 of Nocardioides sp. NPDC126508. Classification (GTDB taxonomy): domain Bacteria; phylum Actinomycetota; class Actinomycetes; order Propionibacteriales; family Nocardioidaceae; genus Nocardioides. The sequence goes on along the minus strand of JBEOUM010000144.1, from coordinate 662 downwards.
CGCCGACCGACATTCCCGGTCAGACTTGCAGGACGGTCAACTGATGTCGTCCAACGCAGCTGCGGGGACGGCTTTTCCGAGTCCGCCCGGAGGTTTTGCCCCGGCGCCGGTCCAGTCGACCCGTCGGAACATGGAGCTACTGCTCCTGGGCTTTGCCGTCATCATCACGACGGTCTCGCTTCTGCTCGTCGAGGCGAGCCAGGAACAGAAGATCACTCTCGATCTGGCCAAGTACGCGCTCGCGTACACGGGCTTGTTCCTGATCGCGCACTTGGCAATTCGGCGGTATGCGCCGTACGCCGATCCGCTGTTGCTGCCGATCGTCGCCCTGCTCAACGGCCTCGGGTTGGTGCTCATCCACCGACTCGACCTCGCCGACGAACAGACAGCGCTCTACAACGGCGTCGAGGCACCGTCTCCGGATGCGAACCAGCAGGTCATGTGGACTGCGCTGGCGATCACCGGTTTCGTGCTGCTGCTGGTGTTCTTGAAGGACTACCGCCTGATGGCGCGGTTCAGCTACACGCTCGGCCTCGCAGGCCTGGTGTTCCTGGCGATTCCCGCGATCCTGCCGGCGAAGTTCTCGAGCGTGAACGGCGCAAAAATCTGGATTCGCCTGCCCGGATTCAGCATTCAGCCAGGTGAGTTCGCGAAGATCCTGC
>JBEOUM010000143.1:0-1156 GCA_040302365.1 Nocardioides sp. NPDC126508 | reverse complement strand
GTCTACCCGTGCTCGAACGCCTGGTCGTACCCCGGATGATCGCCATTGCCGTCGTCTGCCTCCTACTGAACTCGATAGTTCTCGTAATCGGTTTGGGCGCAAGCCTCTTCGTGCACGTCCTGATCCTCGACGGCAACGCCCAGAGCTTCCTGCGCAATCTCGTTCAATTCAGTCAGCCCAGCGATTTCGTCGTCTCCGGCATCAAAGCCGTTGCCTTTGCGCTCATCTCGGGAATCGTGGCCTGCTACAAAGGCCTGACCGTCAAGCGTGGAGCCCAAGGCGTCGGCGATGCCGTCAACGAGACCGTCGTGCTCTCGTTCGTTCTCGTGTTTGTCGCCAACCTCGCAATTACTCAGTTCTACCCGCTGTTCGTCTCGTTGAAAGGTGCCTATTGATGCACCTGCCCATCGCAATTCGTGCCAAGCGGGTCAGTTCGCGCACCGTCGACGGCCTGAGTCGCCTCGGCGATCCGTTCACGTTCCACGCGCGTGTCATCACCTCGATTCCGGCAACCCTCAAGCGATATTGGCGTGAAGTCGCCCGTCTCGTCGCCCAGGTGGCCTTCGGTTCTGGCACCCTGCTCGCCGGCGGCGGCAGCGTCGTCGTGATCTTCGCGATCTCGTTCTTCGCAGGTTCCCAGATCGGACTCGAGGGCTACCGCGGACTCAACCTCGTCGGCCTCGCACCGCTGTCCGGCGTGATGTCCGCCATCGCGAATACTCGCGAGGTGGCACCACTCGTTGCCGCAATCACCCTGGCAGCCAAGGTCGGAACCGGATTCACCGCGCAACTCGGAGCCATGCGGATCTCCGAGGAAATCGACGCACTCGAAGTCATGGCGATTCCCTCGCTGCGGTACCTGGTCACCACCCGAATGATCGCGGCGCTCATCGCGGTGGTCCCGCTGTACCTCGTCGGCCTGTTCGCTTCGTACATGGCAACGGCGCTTGCGGTGATCCGGGTCAAAGGCCAGTCGGAAGGAACATACGGCTACTACTTCAGTCTTTTCCTCTCTCCCAACGACATCTGGTTGTCCTTGATAAAAGTCATGGTGTTCGCGGTCGTCGTGACCCTCGTGCACTGCTACTACGGTTATACCGCGACGGGTGGACCTGAAGGCGTCGGCCGAGCAGCCGGACGAGCGCTGCGCACCAGC
>JBEOUM010000142.1:0-1161 GCA_040302365.1 Nocardioides sp. NPDC126508 | reverse complement strand
CTCGCGATGTTGTGGCTGCTGACCGCGGCCGCAGCCCTGGCTGCCTACGCCTACGCCCAACACAAACGCATCACGACGCCGTTCCTCTACGTCCCGCTGGCACTACTGACCTGGTACGCGATGCACGAAGCGGGGATACACGCCACACTCGCGGGCGTCGCGCTCGGCTTACTCACCCGGGTGAGGCGCGATCCGGACGAGGAATACGCGCCCGGTAGCCGTCTCGAGCACCGCATTCAGCCTTACTCCGCAGGCTTCTGCGTCCCCGTCTTCGCACTGTTCGCCTCCGGTGTTCCGATCAACGCGGCTGTACTCGGCGACATCTTCACCGACCCTGTCGGGCAATCGGTTGTCGTCGGTCTTCTGGTCGGCAAAACCGTCGGAATCTTCGGAATTTCCCTGCTCGCGATCAAATTGGGGATAGCAACCAAACCCAAGACACTGGAATTGAGAGACATGTTTGCCCTCTCAGTTCTCGGTGGCATCGGGTTCACCGTTAGCCTGCTTGTAGCAGACCTCGCATTGGACGGGGTCGGCGATGGCAGCGAGGCCGAGATAGCGAAGGCCGCAGTTCTCGTGACATCGTTGGTGGCATCGCTGATCGGATCAGCGCTGCTGTGGCGACGTGGACGGGTCCATGCGGCTCGAGACGACGCTTCCACCGCCATTGCCACGGACGCGAGAGAACTACCTGGAGAGGTCGACAAGTGAGCTTGACCAACGGAGAGAGCCAGCGCTTCACCGGAGATGGAGTACCGAACACGGTCTCGTCCATCCCTCTCACCGATGTGGACGCCCGCACGCCGGGCGAGGCCACCATCGGGGCCCTCGTCAAGGACGCGACCGCACAGGTCTCCACCCTCGTGCGCGCCGAGGTCGAACTTGCCAAGGCCGAGGTGACAGGCGAGGTCAAGAAGGGTCTGCAGGGCAGCGTCTTCTTCATCCTGGCCTTCACGGTTCTGCTGTTCAGCTCGTTCTTCTTCTTTTTCTTCCTGGCCGAGATGCTCGACACCTGGGTGCCGCGCTGGCTGGCGTTCCTCATCGTCTTCCTGATCATGGTGGTGACCACCGCGATTCTGGCGCTGCTCGGTTATCTGCGAGTACGCAAGCTGAGGGCCCCGGAGAAGACGATCGAATCGCTCAAGCAGGCCAAGAACGTCA
>JBEOUM010000141.1:0-1164 GCA_040302365.1 Nocardioides sp. NPDC126508 | reverse complement strand
CTCACGCTCTCCAAGGATCTGCTGCCGCACCTGTCGCGCCGATCGCTTTGTCAGCCTCGCAACGCGCTCGAGACTGATGGATCGATCAACAACTACTGCTCGGTGCAGCTCCGCCTCAATTGTCATTTACTCCGCCTTTGGATCTTCCCTACCATTCGAACCTCGAACAGTTCGAACATATGTTCGCACACAACGGCGACATCGGTCCGCTATTGGTCCGTTTCTTGAAAGGAGTCGTCGATGGCAACCATCAAGTCGTACGACACGAAGTCGGGCCTGCGGTACAAGGTTCGGTACATGAAGCCAGACGGCTCCCAAGGATCCAAAGCAGGCTTTCCTAGCAAGCCTGCGGCCGAGAGTTTCGCCAATCGCATCGAGGTCAGGAAGCTCGACGGCGAGTTCGTGGACCCGAAGCACGGGAAGCTGACAATCGAATCTTTGGCGCAACCGTGGCTCGACACCAAGAAGGCGAAGCTGAAGGCCTCGGCCTACAAGCCGCTCGAATCGGCGTGGAGGGTTCACGTAAAGCCCGAGTGGGGAACCGTGCGAATTGCGGACATCGAAGTCACGATGGTTGAGGACTGGATCACGGACCTAGTCACCGATCAGAGAGACCCAGCCAATCCGGAAGTGATCATCAAGAAGGCCGCGAGCGCGACGACGGTGATCCGTGCGCACGCTGTTCTGTCCGGTTTGCTCGACCGGGCGGTCCGAGACCGGAAGATCCTCGCGAACAAGGCTCGCGATGTAGACAACCTCCCGCGGAAAGTTGCGAAGCGGAAGATCTATCTGACACACGCTCAAGTCGCCTCACTGGCCGATAGTGCCGGGGAATGGTCGACCCTCGTCCTGTTCCTGGCGTACTGCGGCCTCCGATGGGGTGAGGCTATCGGACTGCAAGTTGGCGACCTCGACCTTCTGCGCCGGCGCGTGAGCGTCAACCGGAACGCCGTAGAGGTTGGATCGGAGATCGTCGTGGGGACGCCGAAGTCGAACAAGCCCCGCTCGATCCCCATCCCCGCATTCCTCGTCGACGAGCTCTCGAAGCAGTGCGTCGGGAAGGGTCGCGAGGCGCTGGTCTTCTCGGGACCGGACGGCGATTTCATGCGCAGGCCGAAGACGCCACGCGGGTGGTTCATCCGAGCCGTAGAGGCTGCAGAGCTC
>JBEOUM010000140.1:0-1166 GCA_040302365.1 Nocardioides sp. NPDC126508 | reverse complement strand
GGGGAATGCGGTCTGCTGATAGCCGCCTCGCAGCGTTCCCTCGATATAGCTCGCCTTACATGCGCGGCGAGCGATCTTGCCGCTGGACGTTCGCGGAATCGAACCGGCAGGAACGAGCAGGATGTCTCGGGCTGTAACGCCGTGACGGGAAGAAATCGCCGCACGCACGGTGTCCGCGATCGGCTGCGGATCGGCCTTGCCTGCGCCGGGAGCACGCTCGGCCACGATGACCAACTGCTCCGAGGAATCGTCGTCGTCGAACTTCAGACCCGAATGCGTGTTGGAGAACACGACGGAGGGCAGCTGGTTGGCCGGCACGGCAAACGCAGCGATGAAGCCGGGGCGCAGGGCGGGGCTGGCTTCCTGAGCCGAAGCCTCGAGGTCCTGCGGGTAATGATTGCGACCGTCGACGATCACGAGGTCCTTGACGCGACCGGTGATGTACAGCTCGCCGTCGACGTAGACGCCGAAGTCGCCGGTACGCATCCAGTTGGCATCCGCCGGCGTGCCCTCGGTGTGGCTGTCTTCGCTCAACCGATTGTCCAGCTTGTTGTGGAAGGTCTCCGCCGTCTCGTCAGGGCGACCCCAGTAGCCGATGCCGATGTTCTCGCCGTGCAACCAGATCTCGCCGACGTGATTGTCGGGGACCTCGGTCAGCGTCTCGGGATCGACGATCGCCGCCCACTGACTACGCGAGACGTACCCACAGGAGACCTGCGCGATGGCGTTCTCGGAGTACTGGTCGACGATGACCATGCGGCCCTTGTTGAGTTCCGTGCGGTCGACGTAGATGACCTTGGCCTCGTCGGAATGCTTGGTCGAGGAGACGAAGAGCGTCGCCTCGGCCATGCCGTACGACGGCTTGATCGCAGTCTTGGGCAGACCGTACTGAGCAAAAGCGTCGTTGAACTTGCGCATCGACGACGTCGTGACCGGCTCACTGCCGTTGATCAGTCCGATGACGTTGCTCAGGTCCAGGGTCTCGCCGTCCTTCGGCAGGCCGCGCGCGGCAGCGTGCTCGAAAGCGAAGTTGGGAGCGGCAGCGAAGGTGCCGGCGCCGTCGGAGACCGCAGCCAGTTCCTTGATCCACCGGTACGGCCGCTGCACGAAAGCACGCGGGCTCATGATGGTGATGTACTTGCCGCCCAGAGCAGGCAGGATGACCG
>JBEOUM010000139.1:0-1168 GCA_040302365.1 Nocardioides sp. NPDC126508 | reverse complement strand
ACGATCGTGAGGCCGAGCGAGGTGGTGGCCGCCAGGCGCCGGACAGTCATCGGCATTACCGGAACCTCCGAAGACATTGAACAGAAAGGCAGTGGATAAATGGGCAGTGGACAGAACTGACAGTTTCCAGTTCAGATTTGTACATCAAGTCCATGTTCTGGATCACACGATGAGCTTAGCGTCTCTCCGAAAGAACTGATCGCGTCATGCAATAGGAGCTGAGCCCAGATGCCCGACAGCAGCACCGAAACAGCCGAAGCCGCCAGCGTCCACTCGACGCTCAAGACCGGCCTGAAGAAGCGCCACTTGACCATGCTTTCCATGGGCGGTGTCATCGGCGCCGGTTTCTTCGTCGGTCTGAGCGGAATCATCAACCAGGCCGGCCCCGGCGCCGTCATCACGTGTGCGATCTGCGGCATCATCGTGTTCCTGGTGATGCGCATGCTCGGCGAAATGGCCGTGGCCAAGCCGTGTACGGGATCGTTCACCGAATACGCCCGCATGGCGTTGGGCGACTGGGCGGGTTTCACCACTGGCTGGCTCTACTGGTATTTCTGGGTGATCGTCGTCGGCATCGAATCCGTCGTCGGAGCAACCTTGCTCTCCCGGTGGATCCATGGTGTCCCGCTCTGGCTCATGTCAGCGGTACTCCTGTTGGTGATGACCGGAGTCAACCTTCTCTCCGTCAGCAACTTCGGCGAGGCCGAATACTGGTTTGCGGGTATCAAGGTCGCCGTCATCATCGGCTTCATCGTGCTCGGCAGTCTGTTCGTGTTCGGCATCTGGCCTGGCAGTGAAGTCGATTTCAGCAACCTGACCGGCCACGGAGGATTTCTGCCGAACGGCTTCACCCCCGTACTGGTGGGCGTTGTCGCCGTGATCTTCTCCATGACCGGAGCCGAGCTTGTCACGATCGCCGCAGCGGAATCCGCCGAACCTGCCGGAGCGATCAGGCGGGCCACGAACACGGTCGTCTTCCGCATTCTCGCCTTCTTCGTTGTCGCCACCTTCCTCCTCGTGACGATGCTGCCGTGGGATTCGTTCGTCGTCGGCGATTCTCCGTTCATCTCCGCCCTCGACCTGCTCGGAATTCCCGGCGCTGCTGACATTCTGAACCTCGTAGTTCTGGTCGCAGTGCTGTCCTGCCTCAACTCCGGCCTGTACACGG
>JBEOUM010000138.1:0-1172 GCA_040302365.1 Nocardioides sp. NPDC126508 | reverse complement strand
TCACTGAAGCCCCGCCGATCGGCGGGGCTTCAGTTGTCAGCAAGGTCGTCGGCCGGCGGTTCTCAACGAGTTCCGAATCGCTCTTCCACCTGCTCCTTCGTCAGACCGAACTCCTCGAGCGTGTACTTGTGCGAAGGTTTGCGAGCACCCGAGCGGCTTTCCTCGTGCATGGCCTCCATCGACTGCTGGGCGGTAGATGTCAACGGGATGTCGAAGTGCGCGTAGATGTTCTCGACGGTTCCCAGCGGATCGGTGACGAAGTCCTGATAGTCGACGTCGATGAACTGAGCCGGATTGTGGTGTGCGCGTGCACTGTCGAACTGCTCGAGCCCCCTGGCCCACAATTCGAGCTGACTTTCGCCGATCACCTTGTCGGTGAACGTGTTCGACCAACCCTCTGTAGCCTGGGCGGCCAGGCTGCATACCGACGGAATGATTGTGGTGGGGGAGCGGTGAGTCTGGATGACGAGCGCGTCGGGGTACGCCTCCATCAATTCGTCGAGCGCGAACAGGTGGCTCGGGTTCTTGAGGACCCACCGTCGATCCTGATCGGGCAGACCGATCAGCTGCAGGTTCTTCTTGTGTCGTGCATAGGCGTTCGACCACTCCTGGTCCTTCAGCCATGCGGAGTACGTGGGTAGATTGGCCAGACACTCGTACGACACGGACTTGAACGTCTGACGCAAGAGTTGCCAACATTCTTCGACTTCGCTGGCCGACATGTAGTGCACGCCCATGAATTCGGGATGCTCGACGTGGTGTTGACCGAATGTCTCCTCGATCTTGGCGAAGACCGGGTTCGATTCCCAGGTATCGCGAGGTGGACGCGGCTGAGGGAACTCGGTCAGCCACATCTCGAGGCCCTGGTGAGCCGGGTCGACCGTGAGGAGGCGGTGCAAGGCAGTGGTGCCCGTGCGTGGCAATCCGGTGACGAAGATCGGCCGCTCGATCTTGACGTCGGCGTGTTCCGGATGCTCCTTCCACGCGGATTCGCTGAGCAGACGTGCCACCAGGGCGCCGCGAAGGAATACCCGAGAGATCTTGCTGCCGAAGGGCGTCAGATCCTCGTCGCGGTCGTAAGACTCGAGGAGGACCGACAGAGCCTCGGTGTAATCGTCGACGCCGAAGTCCGTCAGGCCGGTCATCCGCGTCGCCGAGGCATGGAGATCCTC
>JBEOUM010000137.1:0-1174 GCA_040302365.1 Nocardioides sp. NPDC126508 | reverse complement strand
GGAACCGGAGTTCTCCGAGTAGTACCGCTCGTCGAAGAGCGGCGCGGCCCGCTGCGCTGCGGCCAGCTGGTTCGCATCCTCGGCGGGGGCGTAGGAGAACAGGGCTTGCGCTGCGCCGACCATGACCGATTCCGGATCGTTCTGGTCGACTCCGGCGAACGCACCCGGCAGTGGCGGCGGGGGCGGGGTCGTCAGTGAGCTGTCGGCGGGGCCTCCCTCGTCGAGGGGATGATTGTCGTGCCCGTCACCTCCGGAACCACATCCGGCGAGCAGAAGCGCCCCGGCCAGCAGGGCAGCGGCCGCAGTGTTGCGTGTGCGAGTCATGATCGTGTTCTCCCTTTATCCGAAACGCTTGACGTACATGTCTTCGCCGGCCCAACCCGAGAGCGGCATGATGGAGACGGTTTGCCCGGACTGCGGGGCGTTGAGCAGCATGTCCTGGCCGTTTTCGTTGCCGTAGTAGATGCCCACGTGGTGGGTGTCCCCGCCGGCGCCGAAGTAGATCAGGTCGCCGGGTTGCTTCTGATCGAACGGAATGTCCTGTCCCCGAGCGTCGTACAGCTGCCCGGGGTTGCCGTGGCTTCCGGTGAAGTGTGGAAGCAGGATTTGTCCGCCGGAGGCTTGGAACACCGCGTACAGCGTCAGGCCGGAGCAGTCGAAGCCGACTTTGTTCGGATCGCCGTTCGCATCTCCGGCGCCGCCGCCGTCGCTGATGCCCTTGGTCGGTCCGTTCTGATCGCCGCCGCCCCACGCGTACGTCGTACCGATCCACCGGGACGCGGCCGCGATGACATTCGCACCGAACGGTCCACCCGGCTTGAACTGCGGGCCGCCGGAGTTCGAGGCTCCTGGAGTGCAGACACCGACACCGCCGTCGATGACCGCGGTCGCAACACCGACCTTGGCGATGTCGGCCAACTCTTGCGGCGTGAGGTCCTTGCCGGCGCCCTTGAACTGGGCGGCGAGCTGACGGGCGAGCGGCTCGTCGTCGGCATACGCCTCCGGGTGCGCCGAGCCTTGCACCGTCTGAGCAGCCACGGTGACCGGCATGGACTGCCACCCCGACACTTTGAGCAGGGCGTCGTAGAACTTCACGTTCGCGGTCACCGGGTTCATCAGCTCTTCCGCGGTCCCCCAGATGGTGACCTGCTGCTGGTACTGGTTGACCGAGAGG
>JBEOUM010000136.1:0-1176 GCA_040302365.1 Nocardioides sp. NPDC126508 | reverse complement strand
TGATGATCGTGGTGCCGGCAGCTTCGACTTCCTTTGCCAATGAGACGATTTCATCCCAGGTCTGACCGCCCTCGACCAGGTCTGCCATCGACAACCGGAACACGATGATGAAGTTCGGGCCGACGGCCTTGCGTGTGCGTCGCACGATCTCGACTGCGATGCGTCGACGGTTCTCGGAGCTGCCACCCCACTGGTCGGTCCGCTTGTTCGTGCGCTCGCAGAGGAACTGGTTGATGAAGTAGCCCTCACCGCCCATGATTTCGACGCCGTCGTAACCGGCGGACTTGGCCAGACGCGCGCAGCGAACATAGTTGCGGATCTGCCATCGCACGCCGCGGCCGGTCAGCTTGCGCGGACGGAACGGATTGATGGGCGCCTTGATCGACGACGCGGACACACTGAACGGCTGATAGCTGTAGCGACCCGCGTGCAGGATCTGCATGGCGATCTTTCCGCCCGCGTCGTGAACCGCCTTGGTGATCCGGCGGTGACGGCGCGCTTCGATGCGGTTGGTCAGCTTGGCACCGAAGGGCAAGAGCCAACCGGTGCGGTTGGGCGCGTAGCCGCCGGTGATGATCAAGCCGACTCCGCCACGGGCACGTTCGGCGAAGTACTCGGCCAAGCGGTCGGTGTCCTTCGCGCGATCTTCGAGGCCGGTGTGGATCGATCCCATGACGACGCGGTTCTTCAGCGTCGTGAATCCGAGGTCGAGCGGTTCGAGCAGGCGGGGAAACTGTGTATCCGTCATGACTGAAGATGTCCTTCCGTGGCGTACTCGCCGGTGTCTTCGGTGGCGTACTCGCCAGTGTCTTCGGTGGCGTACTCGCCAGTGGGCAGTGCGTCCAGAACTTCCTGGCACCAGTCGGTGAATCCTTCCTCGACGCGGATGCCGCCGCGAAGTACGAGGTACTGGTGCAGTGAAGAGCCGGAAAGCGCTGCTGGATTGGGGAAGTCACGCTTTTCGATGAGTCGGTAGACGTCGAGGCGGGCGGCGTGGCCGTCGCGGTGGCGAGCGACTTCGCGTCGTAGAGCGGGGAGATCGGCGTGCGCAGCGGCCCTGATCTTGATGGCCAACTCGTTGCGCAGGTGGTTCGGCTCGGACGGCTCGGCGATCCATCGGGTCAGTTCGGCGCGGCCCGCGTCGCTGACGCGGTACATCTTCTTGTCCGGGCGGCC
>JBEOUM010000135.1:0-1176 GCA_040302365.1 Nocardioides sp. NPDC126508 | reverse complement strand
ACTGCGATGTTCGAAGAACAGGTTGGGCGGACGCCTGATTCTCTTGCCGTCGAGTGCGATGGCGAGGCGCTGACCTATGGGCAGCTCGACGCCTACGCAAACGTGGTGGCCGAGCGATTGACGGCGGCCGGCGTCGGTCCGGATGACGTCGTCGCGTTGATCGTGCCGAGGTCGGTCGAGTGGGTCGTAGGTATGTTGGCGGCGTGGAAGGCGGGTGCTGCGTACGGGCCGATCGATCCGTCGTACCCACAGGATCGGATCGAAGCGATAATCGCCGACACCGGCGCCCGATGCGCGGTGAGTACGACGACTCTCGATCTGGCGGTGGACGTGATCGTCCTCGACAACATCATGCGCGATTCGCCGATGGTGGAGAGGCCGACGGATCGATGGCGTGAACTCGGTGCGGGGGACCGCTTGGGGTATGTCATTTCGACATCCGGTTCGACGGGTCGTCCGAAGCCGACGTTGGTGCCGATGGCCGGCATCGAGAACACGGTGGCCTGGTACCGCAGCGAGTTGCCCGAAACTGGTGGTCTATTGATCGCGTCGTCACCGAGTTTCGACTTGACGCAGAAGAACGTCTGGGCAGCGTTGAGCAGCGGTCGGAGCGTAGTGCTTGCCCCAGACGGTTTCGATCCGGATGCGATCGTTGCTCGCGTCGGGCACGGTGACGTTGCGGTGGCGAACATGTCGCCGAGCGCGTTCGAAGCCGTGGTGGATTCCGACGAGGATTCTGCTTTGAGCGTTCTCGATGTTGTGTTCCTTGGAGGCGAGTCGATCCGGCTTAATCGTCTTGGCAGTTTGTTGTCAGGCGGAGTACGCGTGGTGAACAGCTACGGCCCGACGGAAGCGTCGGACGTGGTCTCGTTCCACGCGGTGACTGCGCATGACACCGTCAGCGTTCCGATCGGTGCGCCGGTGCCGAACATGGATCTGTTCGTTCTGGATCGGTCGTTGGGTCTGGTGCCGCCGGGCGTGATCGGTGAGTTGTATGTCGGTGGTGTCGGTGTCGGTCGCGGATACGGAAACCGAGCGGCGTTGACTGCGGAGCGTTTCGTCGCCAACCCCTTTGCGGGCGGGGAAAGGGGCGCCTCAGATGGCGGCAGCAGGTTGTATCGAACCGGCGACCTGGTCAGGTGGAACGGTCGGGGCGAGCTGGAGTACATCGGCCGG
>JBEOUM010000134.1:0-1182 GCA_040302365.1 Nocardioides sp. NPDC126508 | reverse complement strand
CTCGGCCCTCGACTGCGCGAAGTGCTCGCACAGTGCCTTCGACATCACGACGCCGGAATCAGCCAGCAGCTGCTTCACGGTGGGAAGGCAACCGCCACAGGTGGTTCCGGCGCTGGTGCACGCCTTCACCGAAGCGATGTCGCATGCGCCGGCTGCGATTGCACCGCAGATGGCTCCCTTCGTCACGGCGTTGCACGAGCACACCTCGGCGTCGTCGGGCAGCGAGCCTGCACCCGGCTTCTCCCCCGCAGGCGAGATCAATGTCGCCGGGTCACCGGGTAGTTCGCGACCGACCAGCGGGCGCAGCGACGCGTAGGCCGATGCGTCACCGACAAGAATGCCGCCGAGCAGGATCTTCGCGTCGTCGGAGACCACGAGCTTTGCGTACGTCCCCTTGGACGCGTCGCTGAGGACAACTTCGAGAGCGCCCGGTGAGGTCGCCATCGCGTCACCGAAACTGGCGACGTCCACGCCCATGAGCTTGAGTTTGGTGGACATGTCGGCGCCCGGGAAATCCGCGGCGCCGCCGAGCAGACGATCGGCCACGATCTCGGCCGTCGTGTAACCGGGAGCGACCAGGCCGTAGCAACGGCCTTCCACCGCAGCACATTCGCCGACGGCATAGACGTTCTCGTCCGACGTCACACAGCCGAGGTCGGTCAGGATGCCGCCGCGCTCACCCACAGCGATACCGGCGTCGCGAGCCAGCTGATCACGCGGACGTACTCCGGCCGAGAAGACGAGCAGCGACGCGTCAATGGTGGAGCCGTCGGACAGCTCGACCACGATTCCGTTGTCGGCCTGCGAAATTCCCGCCGTCCCGACTCCGGTGTGAACAGTGAGCCCGAGTTCGGTGACGAGCCGAGCGAGCAGTGCGCCGCCGCCCTCGTCGACCTGCATCGGCATCAGACGCGCATTGTGCTCGACGACGTGTGCCGTCATTCCCATGAGCGAGAGAGCATTTGCGGCCTCGAGTCCAAGCAAACCTCCGCCGACCACGACGCCGACAGCGCCAGGACCTGCCTTCTCGGCGGCGGCCCGGATACCGTCGAGGTCGTCGAGGGTGCGGTAGACGAAACATCCGTCGCCGTCGTGCCCCGGCACGGGAGGCACGAACGGATACGAACCGGTCGCCATCACCAGAGCGTCGTAGGAGATCGTCTCGCCGGTTGTCGTCGTGAC
>JBEOUM010000133.1:0-1190 GCA_040302365.1 Nocardioides sp. NPDC126508 | reverse complement strand
TCCTACCGTTTAAAGGATCATTTAGCGCAAGAAAACAAGTGATTTTGTACATCCTTAAACGAGCGAAAATGTACATATTTATGTTGACATTTATAAATGAACTAATTCATAAAATTCCTACTCAAAAAATTGTGGATGTGCAGAAGGTGTAAGGCTATGAGTAAGATATTAGATGAAGACCTTAGGTTAGTGGAGCAATTCATCTATTCCCTTGGTATTATCAGTATTGGGATATGACCGCAAGGTTACTGAAATTACCCAATTTAAAATTAAGTTCCCCCACCTGGGTCTAATTGCATTCCTAAACCGCCTGGGTCTCCCATTTGCCCTGGGTCACGATATCTTTGCCCCATCTTACCTGGATCGTTTCTTAACATCAGATTCCGCCTTCTGGATCTTTTTGTCCTGCCATACCTGGATCTTTCATTGAGCATCCCTCCTTATATTGTTACTCTATATTTCGACAAGGAATTGGTATTTCCTTTCCTAAAATAAAAGAATCCCTACTCCGAAGAGTAAGGAAAAAACAAAAAAACGAACTTGAATGATGGATATTTATGCTATCCGTTCTATAAGTTGCTCCGAACTGTAACTTATTATGCAAAGAACTTCAAATAAAAAAAACCTACCCAAAAGAGTAAGGCAAGTACAATTTATTAATAGATGAATGGAGATTCTAAATATATTATGTATATTTTAAATTTTTGTTACTTGGACAGGTGCCGTGCTTCATTCTTCCACAATGAATAAATTATTAGTGTGATGTGGAAGTCACAAACTCTCGGTCATGATATGGGACATCCGTACTATACAAACCTCCTTATTAGTAGGGTGTACCATAAAGGTGCATCCTTTTCGTTTCAACTAAAAAGAACTCCGCTGGCATCTGCAGAGTCCAAATTTGATTCTTCATTGCAGCATTGCTAATTTCAAATAAAATAGTCCTTCTAATATATGCCGATTTTTATAATTTGGAACAAAAATGACTCCACTTTTGTGGAGCCACGAGGTGTTTCAAGAGTTATACCAATACCCAGTTGTAGTGTATTCAAGTAAAAGAAATTGGTGACCATAACAAAATAAAAACACACCCTATGTCAAGGCCGATTAAAACTTCCTCAAAATCGCCGGTTTAAAATTCCCCAGAAGGACCTTTCAGTCCTTCTGTTTTTGCGTACTCAAATGCTTCT
>JBEOUM010000132.1:0-1191 GCA_040302365.1 Nocardioides sp. NPDC126508 | reverse complement strand
GTCGCCGCCAGCGAGCTGGCGTTGTTGTCCAGCGCGATGACGGCGCCGGTACTCGCGAACAGGCCCATTCCCAGTGCGTCGAGCGCCAGGATTTCACGGCGCAGGCGATTGAGCGGCTCGTGTAGGTAGAACACGGCGAGTGAGGTGGCGGCGGCCGTTCCGAAGTACGGCCAACTGCTCAGGGAGCTGGGCGGATGGACGCCGAGAAGGACGTCGCGGACGATACCGCCGCCGATGCCGGTGAACACACCCACCGAGCACACCCCGAAGATGTCGAGTCGCTTGGTGACGCCCACCAAGGCACCCGAGGCCGCGAACGCCACGATGCCCACCAGTTCGAGGATCCTCAGCAGCACCGGCCAAGGATCGCACGGTCAGATGCGGCTCGGGTCGATCACCCCGAGTCGAACTGCTTTGACCAGTCGGCGCGGAACCCGGTGGGTCTGTCCGAAGGCCGTGACCTCGACCAGATCGGGCGCCGTCGCCTTCCACTGGGCACGGCGACTGCGGGTGTTGGAACGGGACATCTTCCGCTTGGGAACGGCCATCAGAGCGCCTTGCGCTTTCCGTAGCGACGCTCGAACTTCTCGACGCGTCCGGCGGTGTCCATCACGCGTTGCGCTCCGGTCCAGAACGGGTGAGAGTCGCTCGTGACGTCGACGACCAGCAGCGGGTACGTGCCACCATCTTCCCATTCGACGGTGCGGTCACTCGTCACGGTCGATCGGGTCAGGAAGCTCTTGCCGGTGCTGGCGTCCTGGAAGACCACCGGGTGGTAGTCGGGGTGCATCTGCTTCTTCATTCGTTTCCCTCTCGCGTTGATTCGGTTTCGGCATAAGGTGATTCGGATTCGTCGCACGGGTCTTCGTGGAACTCGCCGAACGGGTCTTCCCAGGTGACCCACGACGCTTCGTCCGCCAACTCGTCGTCGGTGACCAAGGCGTGCTGCAGTGTTCGGTCGATCTCGAGCGGGTTCGCACCGCACGTCAGAACGACCATCGAGGTGTCGCGATCACCGAAACGCTCGTCCCATTTCAGGGCCGCGAGTGCACGGCGTTCAGCTGGAACGCGGTCTCGTTCCTCCGGCGTCATCGCGGCAAGCCAGGTGTCCGCGCTGGCAACTCGCAGGCCACCGCCGGCCGATTCGAGCCAGAGCGCTTCACCCGGTTGCGTCGCCACCCAGACTCGTCC
>JBEOUM010000131.1:0-1198 GCA_040302365.1 Nocardioides sp. NPDC126508 | reverse complement strand
CCCAACCAATCGGAGAGGCGGGTTAGGTTCTCCCGCCACGTTTGCTTCGATTCGGTCGTCAGGACAGGAGCGATGGCTTGAAGCTTTGCAGCGGGCCAGTACTCGTTGTCGGCGTTGACGCAGATGATGAGATCGGGTGCGAGTCCGAGGATCTGCTCCAGATTGGGCTTGTCGCTGAGGTATTCGGCCGAGCCGTCGATGGGAACCCACTCGGTGGCGGGTGAGATGTTGTATCCGAAGACCGGTAGTTCGAGGGCAATGGCGAGCTCGAGGTCGGTTCGGGCGTCGACGGCCAAGACCCGCTTGGGGTTGGTAGGTATGTCGTAGGTCCCCAACGGCGTGGTGACGGTGCGCATTTGAGCATCATCAGGGGCATTTGAACCATCGCTGGAACTGCAGGACGACAGAATTGTTGCTACTGCTGCCAGCCCGGCTCCGATGCCGAATTGGCGACGGGTCAGTGCGTCGACTAGTTCTTGCCAGGCGCGTTCGTCCGGCACGGTAGGTGTGGTGGTCAGCATTTTTCGATACCCTTCGGTCTGAGTCCGTATCGATCGTAGGGTCGGCGATACCAGATCACCTATATCGAAAACCGCCTTATCTTAGTCGATTTCGGCCATTGTCCGTGACTTGCGGGTAATAGTGGCGCCGAAGGCCGCGGCGAGCGGGAACATCAGAACGCCGTACACCGCCGCCGGTACTGCCAATTGCACGTTGTCGAGGAGACTGACGGCGATGGTGATCGCCAACGTGCTGTTGTGGATGCCGATTTCCATGGAACTGGCGATGGCCTGACGATCCTCGATGCCGAATATCCGGGGAACGACGTAACCGATCGAGAGGCTCAGTAGGCAGAACAACGCAGCGACGGCGCCGATGTCGACGAGATAGTCCGCGATGTTCTCGCGTTCGGATACAACCGTTCCGACGATCACCAGTGCCAGAACCACCGCAGATCCGATGCGGACGGGCTTGTCCATGCGCTCGGCAAAGGCGCTCGAGCGCAATCGAACCCACATTCCGAGGGCGACAGGAATCAGTACGACGGCAAAGACCTGAAGTACCTTCGTGAACTGCAGTCCGAGGGTGCCGTCCGCGTCCTCGGGTTCGAAGTAGCCCAACGCGAAGTTGGTGATGAGCGGAAGGGTGACCACCGCTATCACCGAATTGACCGCAGTGAGTGTCACATTGAGAGCGA
>JBEOUM010000130.1:0-1199 GCA_040302365.1 Nocardioides sp. NPDC126508 | reverse complement strand
CCCACACTGCCGACCCGAACACATCGAAAACCAAGCCGCATTCATCTTCCGCGGAATCGCCAAAGACAACTTCCCCCAAGGACTCCCGAAAGACCGCGCCGTCGACCGACTCGCTTACCACTGGGGTGAAACCACTACCGGTGGAAGTGGATTATTCGATAGGGAACTGTTCACTCTGATGTGAGCGAAGCGCGGGGTAGTCGCCGCGATTGGCGCCGGCGAGACGCGCATAGGTCTCGAACATCGTGACATTGAAGTCGAGCATGTCGGCCAGCACTTTGGCGGGGACGGCTCCGGCGAGGCGGAAGCGAGCGGTCTTTTGCAGCGCAGAGATACTTGTGCCGAGCATGCGCAACTGACCGGTGAGATAGAGCGGATGTCTCGGTCGGCCGGGTTGCCGCCCTGGGAACAGCCAGTCCTGCGGCCCCGCGTCGGGGTGCCGGGCGAGTTGGGTTCGAGCTAGATCCGTCAGCGGTTCGGGAAGCCGCAGCGGCCGGTCACCGACGTGCAGGTCGACGGCATCGCCGGTGTCGTGGAGGTGTGCGTGTTGCAGCGTGAGAATTCTGGCCGCGGTGAAGCCGTAGACGGCGATGAGCAGGCAGGGAAGGCGGACATCGACGGGGATGGTGTCATCACGGACGAGCGTGGCGATGGTCTGTTCGTGATCGCGTTCGGACGCGGTGATGTTAGGCAGTCCTGGTACGAGGGCGGGAACCTCCAGCCGTGGCGCGACACCACGCTCCTGCGCCCAGCCGAGGAACTGAGGCAGCCAGCGTTGCGCGGATCGGACCGCAAGGAACTGCTCGACCCGTCCTTGCGTGACAGCGTCGAGAGGAGTGTCGTGCTCGTCGAGCCAGGTGAGAAAGGCGATCAGTCCGCGGGTTGCGGCCTTGACATGGTTAGCCGCGCCGGGAGTGATATCGCCTGTGCCGCAGCCTTGTTGGGCGCGGCGTAGCAAAACCCACCGGGTATAGGTTGTCAGCACCCGGCGGTGCCCGGCGGGAGCGTCGCCGATGGTGCGGGCCGTCCAGGCTTCGAGGAGATCGGTGTTTGCCCGATCGCGGGGAATCGCTCCGGCGTCGACCAACAGGGCGTGGAGGTAGTCAAGGCCTTTCCCGCCGTGTGTCTGGACGAAGGACACGGCGATCAACGGTGTTCGCCCGGAGGCGATCTCACCCAGAAGGTCGATGTGCGGGCCG
>JBEOUM010000129.1:0-1199 GCA_040302365.1 Nocardioides sp. NPDC126508 | reverse complement strand
CACCTCGCCGGTGTCATGCTGCTGCGCCACCGCGGGCACCAGGCCGTCGGGGTTGCGCTTGAGGCGGTCGGCGATGGCGGGGTCCAGTCCCGCGCCGCTTGCGCAGTTCCCGGTTCTCGACCACGTCCTCACCGGTAGTTCCTGATTTGATTCCGTCCTCGATATCGGCCACTTTCAGCCAACCCGTCAGGCAGGATTCACTGATCCCGAAGTCGGCGGCGATCTGCTTCAACAGCATTCCGGGCTCGCGACTGCGGGCAACCCGAACAACGTCCTCACGGAACTCTCGGGGATAGGGCTTCGGCATGGTGCACATCCTTCCAGCGGCACCTCTCGGCACCACAGATCAGATGTCACCTATCCGTGCAGCAGACCCTTCAGCGTCTACGAACACCGAATCCTTCAGATCCATCCCGTCGAAATAGGCGCTCGTAATGTCGACGCCGCGCAGATCAAGTCTCAGCCCAATGTCAGCCCACAGGCCCCCGGCTTCTTCGCCATTCTTCTCGAACTGCAGATGTATCCGGAACTGGCTGATTATTGCCTCGTTCACTATTCGCTGAGCTTTTACTCGTGCGCGCGACTCATCGTTCGGACCAGTGACATCCGGGACTTTACGATTATTTTGACGGAGGTAGGCACACAGGGTGTCTGTGATCGTCTCGCACTCAGCTCGCACGATGTTCTCCCGAGCGGTGACATTCTTCTTGCGTCGAAGCCGGAGCCAGTCGTCAGCCAAACCGACGAAGGCGTAAACCCCTGCTACCCGAATCGCGAAGTGCGACTCATCAGCGAGCTGCTTCGCAGCCCCCTCGAATCGACTCCACAGATCTTTCTCGGCATCTTCGAGCCGAGTTCTGTCAGCATTTGCGGTCTGAGCCATCGCCAATCGCGCGGCACCAGCCGATGCAATCGACGCCGCCACAATCGCGCCCAACGGGGCCAATACTGCGCTGTACCGCACTACCAGCCATTCCTTCGAGATCCCCACGACAACCAGCGCGAGCAAAGCGACGGCAGAAACCGCAGCGGAACCCGCCGAGACCCGAAACCACAGGTGTCGACGGCACGTGAAAACTGATCAAGTACGGCACTTCAATATTGGGCTCTTCGCGCTTGAGCGGGGTGCCCGGTAGTTGATGGGGCTCGTGGCCCCGACATGCTGTTGGTCTCTCACAACGCGACAACAGCGAGGCCAC
>JBEOUM010000128.1:0-1202 GCA_040302365.1 Nocardioides sp. NPDC126508 | reverse complement strand
GTGCAACTGATTCAGTCATGATTTCTTCTCCAGGAAAGCCGTCATGCGATCGTGCTTGTCCGAACTCTCGAACAGGACGGCTTGGGCGATGTCGTCGGCAAACGGATGCGATCCCGGCGCGTCGACGATGATCTTGGTCAATCGCAGTGCCAGCGGGGACAGTCGGGAAATACGGTCGAGCAGCCGATGCGCTGCGTCGACGTGGCAGTTCGGTTCGGTCACCTCGACAACCAGACCTGCTCGTAGCGCCTGCTCGGCGTCGAGGTTCCTGGCACCGAGGAGCACTTGCTTCGCGATCGAGACGCCGACGAGCTTCGGCAGCCGATAGCTGGCGCCGGCGGCTGCCATTATGCCGAGATTGGGCTCCGGATTCCCGAAGACCGCCGTCGTGGTCGCGATGCGAATGTCGCAGGCGTAGGTCAACTCTGCCCCGCCACCGAGCGCGTAGCCGCTCACTGCGGCGACGGTGGGCAGCGGGAGCTTTCCGATGCGGTCGAACAGCGTGCGGTTGATACCCGCGAACGCTTCGTCTCGTCCGCGCTCTCGGAGCTCCGCGATGTCAGCGCCGCCTGCGAAGTGGTCGCCGCGCCCCGCAAGCAGGAGCAGCTTCGGATCCCGTTCGAGGCGTCCACAAACCTGATGCAGTTCGTCGATCATTTCCGCGTTGATCGCATTGCGTTGCGCGGGCCTGTCGAGGGTGACCACGACGCGATCCTCGCGCTCGTCCACGTGCAGGGTGTTCACATTCGCTCCTTCTCGCTCTCCTCCATTAGTAACCGAACATTCGGTCGTTTGGCAAGGGTGAGAACGAGGATGGTGCACAGCTTTGCCCGAACTGAGAAGATGGGGACATGACTACGGCACGCCCCACTCGACGCACCGGCCTCCCCGGACGTCCCGGCTACGACCTCGATTCGCTCCTGGCCGTGGCCGTGAAGGTGTTCAACGACAAGGGCTACGACGGCGCCAGCATGGAGGTGCTCGCCAAGAAACTCGGCATCACGAAGTCCTCGATCTACCACCATGTGTCCGGAAAGTCAGAACTTCTCGAACTCGCCCTTTCGCGTGCACTCAACGCCCTGTTTGCGGTCACGACCGAAGAGGGCGCCACCACCGGTCCGTACATCGACCGGCTCGAATACCTGGTCCGGCGCAGTGTAGAGGTGCTGGTCGCAGAGCTTCCGTACGTCACCCTGCTCCTG
>JBEOUM010000127.1:0-1210 GCA_040302365.1 Nocardioides sp. NPDC126508 | reverse complement strand
TCAGGTAGGGAGTTCGATTCAGACATCAAGCGGGCCTCTTCGGTTCGGTGGACGGTGAAGAGACCGTATCCGGCAAAGAGGGTTACCCGCGCGTTCGGAAGAGCGCGGTGTCAGAGTTCGGGACAGTGCCCGTGTGGAGGACGTATTCGCTGGTGGCGACGGGGCCGGCCGCGCTCGACCTGAGACAGGGTGCGAGCGTCGAGCGGAGGTGCGCTGACATCGAAGCCCAATTCCCTGCGCGTCGAACGGTCTCGCGAAAGTCCTTCAACGCCGGTGCCTGGTCGCACAGTTCCTCGACGGGGTCCGAACCGGCTGGTAGTTGCCACTCGAGCAGGTGCGAGGCCGAGCTCACCGACTCCAATCCAGCTGCTGCCTTCTCGAATTCGCTCGGGCTCGACCATGTCGTCGGTAGTGGTGTGATGCCATTCCACGCAGAGGCGGCCTCCCTTCGGAGTGCTGCTGCCCACCCGTTCTTCGACCACGTTGCGACACAGATGCTTCCGCCCGGCCGGGTCACCCGCACCATTTCCGAGAGGGCGATCGCGGGATCGGGACAGAAGATGATCCCGAAGATGCTGACACAGGCGTCGGCGCTCGAATCCGGCCATGGCAAAGACTGTGCATCGCCGACCGTGAAGGTGGGTTCGGTGGTGCCGGGGTGGGGAATCCAGCGTTCGCGCGCGACCTCGAGCTGGCTGGCGGAGAGATCGAGTGCGTGGACTGTGATGCCGGACCGGGCCGCCGGCAGCGCAAAGTTCCCGGTTCCGGCGCAGACGTCGTACACCGTGCTGACGTGTCCGATCGCGCGCAGTGCCTCCATCGACGCCGGTGAGAGTTGTTCGGCAAGAGGGGAATACGTTGCACCGTTCCATTTTCCCCGATTCACGACAAGCTCCTCTCAATTGTGTCGATGACCGTGTCGAGCGCTGCGCCGGCCGCACGCGCCGCCTCGTCGGGGTTGCCTTCCTCGATGGCTGCGATCAAGGCGCGGTGCTCGTCGACGTGGAATCCCGGACCGATACTCACGGTGGACAGCGAATCCGTCACGGCGGCAAGGACTCCCCGGTAGACGTCGATCAGTGCGGAATTGTGGGACGCCTCGACGATCGAAAGGTGCAGGGCCATGCCGGCTTCGACAGTGAAGCCGCCGACGTGTCCGGGGTGGGCGTTCCAGGTGGCGTGTATCCGCGCGAGATCTTCGGGGGTGCGG
>JBEOUM010000126.1:0-1214 GCA_040302365.1 Nocardioides sp. NPDC126508 | reverse complement strand
CGCAAATCGTGGAAGCTGACCTCGTTGAAATGTCAATCCGATTCAGGTCCAGCATGGCGGCTTGATCCGGACCCGTCGTGATGCACGGATCAGGAAGATTGATGAGCTCGGGTTTGAGCGAGGCGGGAGGAGTCCGTGCCAGGTTCGATGATGTTGCAATGACCGGCCTCCATACCGGACGCGGTCGAATCGCGGATCAGCCGCGGGCACGTTGCCCGATGGCCGCTTTGTTGACGATATGGGCGATTCGAACTGCCCGTGTTTCGTCTCGAGCGGCACAGACGATCCACCACAGCATCTGTTTGCGGGCGCTGGGCGGAAAACTGTCCCAGTTGCTTCGACTTTGCGGGTCCCGGTCCAGCGCCGCCTGCAAGTCAGATGGTTCCTCGAGGTCTTCGACTTGGTCGAGAATCGTCCACCAACCAGTGGATTTCGCGGCAGCAATGGCACCACGACCAGCAGCGGTCATGAGGCCACGCGCCTCCATATCAGCTGCGCGTTCGCGGTTGAGCCGAGTCCAGGAACTCTTGCGTCTACGCGGCGTGAACAGTTGCAAATTGCGCTCTTCGTCGAAGACGGTGTTGGTGGAATCGATCCAACCAAAGCAGATGGCTTCCTCAACGGCCTGAGGGTAGGGGCAGCGTGGTCGGCTGGTGGTGGTGCGCCAGGAGCACAACCACACTCCACGGCCTGACGTGTGATTGTCCGTCAACCAAGTTCGCCACTGTTCGCGAGTCTCGGCGTGGATGATCGGGTAGTCGAACTTCCACGTCGGGGGGTGGACGGAAGCCGGCGGCGATGATTCCGAATCGGTCACTTACTCTCCAAGCCTAGAGGGAATCGGATACGTGTCTCGATAGACGAGGGGCCGGCGCAGGGAACACACCCCGCGGCAACCTGGACATGAATGGTCTTGTCGCGCAATCCTCTTCTGACTGTCATGGTGGCGAGACCCTGAGATGGAGGGCGAGCCGACTGACGGTGTCGGCGAGCTCGGTTGGTTCGATGACGACCACTGGGGCGGTGAGCGCAATGCGCGCAACAGTCATGGCGAGCCTGCCGAGATCTTCGCTGCGGATCTGGACAAGGCAGCGGTCCGCTGCCACCTCGATCGGTGTGTGGTCAATCCATCTGAGTACGCCTTCGAGGTCGGCGAACGTGGCTTCGATGGCGAGTTTTGCATCGTGGCGACGGGGCGGCGAGCCGACTGATCT
>JBEOUM010000125.1:0-1216 GCA_040302365.1 Nocardioides sp. NPDC126508 | reverse complement strand
GAATTGATCGCGCGGGCCGTCAACGACCTCGCGGAACTGGATACCGATCAGGTAGTGCTCACCGCCGGTATCGCGTCACCCAAGCTGTGGCCCGGGCTACCGGTACGCCCGGTCAAAGGCGAGATTCTTCGCCTGCGGAGTAGGCCTGGAGTCACCCCGGCACCCAGTCGAACGATCCGTGGCAGCGTCCACGGCCGGCCGGCCTATCTCGTCCCGCGAGGCGACGGAATCGTCGTCGGCGCAACACAATACGAGTCCGGTGAGGACACACAGGTCACGATGGCCGGAGTACGGGACCTGATCAACGACGCCGAGGCACTGATGCCGGCGATCGGCGAATACGAACTGTACGAGTGCGCGGCAGGTCTGCGTCCCATGACGCCGGACAACCTGCCGTTGATCGGGCGCGTGTCCGATCGTGTTGTCGTCTCCACCGGGCACGGCCGCAACGGAGTCCTGCTGACGCCCGTCACCGCCGATGCGACGCTCGCGTTGTTGAACGGCACATCTTTGGTCGAGGTAAAAGGAACCGAACCCGAGCGGTTCGCAGTAGCTAAGGAAAATTCATGAGTGAGCAGGTCCCGATCGGGATCACCGTCAACGGCGAAGATCTCGAGTTCGATCGAGCAGTCACGGTGACCGAACTTCTGACGCACCTCGAGTTGCCGAGCAAGGGCATCGCCGTCGCCGTCGACGGTGCGCTCTTTCCTCGCGGGCGCTGGGACGAATCCGTCGGACGTGGTTGGGAAATCGAGATCCTCACGGCGGTGCAGGGTGGCTGAGCAGGACCTTCTCACTATCGCGGGCCGCAGTTTCGGTTCCCGGCTCATCACCGGAACCGGCGGCGCCGCCAACCTCGCGGTGCTCGAGGAAGCGCTTGTCGCCTCCGGCACCGAACTGACCACCGTCGCGATGCGGCGAGTCGACGCGGCCGGCGGCACGGGTGTTCTGGACCTGCTTCGTCGCCTCGGAATCGAACCGTTGCCGAACACCGCCGGGTGTCGGGGCGCCGCCGAAGCGGTCCTGACGGCGCAGTTGGCACGCGAAGCGCTCGAGACGAACTGGGTCAAACTCGAAGTCATCGCCGACGAGCGGACTCTGCTGCCCGACGCAATCGAACTCGTCTCCGCCGCAGAACAATTGGTGGACGACGGATTCACCGTCCTGCCGTACACGACGGACGATCCGGTGCTGGCGCTTCGCCTCGAAGAGGTCG
>JBEOUM010000124.1:0-1226 GCA_040302365.1 Nocardioides sp. NPDC126508 | reverse complement strand
AGTCGACGTGTCGCATCTCGAGGTGGCCGAGAGGGCGATCTCGCTGCCTCGGCCCTACACCGACAAGAAGAAACGTGACGGATATCCGGCGACCCTGAACTGGCTGACCGTGCTCGATCTTGCCGACCGGAACCCGGGCGTCGACGTGATCTGGGTCAGCTCCGACGCACGGGCGTACGGCGACGGCGAAGACGGGGTCTGGCACGCGGATCTCGCGCGTGAACTGGCGGCGCGCGGCCTCGAGTATCGGGTCCGGTGGGCGTCGGACATCCCGCTGATCGACGGACCGGTGCAGGTGGAGCAGGTGGCTGAGGTCGCACCCGAGGCCCCGGTTGCTCAGGGCTTCGTGGAGCCGGAAGCGGTCGTTCCAGCAGAGATTCCCGAACCCGCGGCCCCTGTGGTTCCCGCAGCGCCCGTCGTTCCGGAGGCACCGCCATCAGCTCCCGCACCCAAGCCCGTACAGCGCGCAGCGCGGACGAGAGTTGCGCCGCAGCGCATCGAACCCGCCCCGAAAGCTCAGTCCGGTGGACTGCGCGGTCTGGGGAAGGTCATCGGCGGGCGGAAACGAAAGGTCACGATCGTCGACGATCTCGACGAAGTCGACCTCTTCGGTGCCTGATCGCTTCTAATCTGGACAGATGTCTCTGTTGCCGACTGTCAGTCGTAGGACCGGAACTCGATACGGCAGGCCGAGTATCGAATCGCAGGTCCTCTACAACGCGTGTCGATGGATGCTTCGGCCCGTGGTCGGGATCGCGCCGCTGACGCCTGGCGCCATGCGCCGCGCCGCAGTGCTGGACTCGGCCGCGGGTGTACGCATTCCGTCCGGGATCGATCGGGAAGCGATTCGCTTTCCAGGTTTCGACGGTGAACTCGTGCGGACGGCAGGCTCGACGGCTGATCTGCGCGACGGTGTTGTTCTCTACCTGCACGGCGGCGGGTTCATGTGCTGCGGGCTCAACACGCATCGGCCGGTCGTTGCAAGCATCGCCAAGCGAACCGGCCTTCCGGTCCTGCACATCGCATATCGACAGTTGCCGAGCACGAGCATCAGCGGGTCCGTCGACGACTGTCTCGATGCATACCGGTGGCTCCTCGAACAGGGAGCCTTGCCGGAAAAGGTTGTCTTCGTTGGCGATTCGGCCGGAGGCTTTCTGGTCTTCGCGACGGCACTTGCAGCTGTTTCCGCGGGGCTCGAGGTTCCGGCCGGTCTTGTCGGGCTCTCA
>JBEOUM010000123.1:0-1232 GCA_040302365.1 Nocardioides sp. NPDC126508 | reverse complement strand
TTCACAACCTGCATCACCGTGACGAAAGGGCTTCCACCGCTCAAGATCTTGTCCATCGGAGCAATTGCCAGAATCAAAGCAAGGGTTGCGATGTAGAAGACGAACAGTCGGACGATCGTCACACGGAACGCCTTCTTCACCGCTACCGCCGGGTTCTCCGCCTCACCGGCCGCAATGGCGATCATCTCGATGCTCAAGTAGCTGAAGATCGATACGATCACGGCAAACCACATGCCGGACAAACCATTCGGGAAGAATCCGCCACCGGCCGTGTAGTTGTGAAATCCGTAGTCCGGGTTCCCGCTACCGAACACTACGTACGCTGCCATCACGATGAACGCCACGATCGCGAAGACCTTGATCGTCGAGAACCAGTACTCCATCGTTCCGAAGGCCTTGACGTTGAACATGTTCACGCCGATCAGCACTCCGGAGAACAACACGATCCACAGCCACGACGGTACGTCGGCGAACCAGAACTGCATGTATTCACCGATCGCGGTGACCTCGGTACCGACCGCGAGGACGATGCATGACCAGTAGAGATAGCGAACGAGGAAGCCGATCAACGGTCCGACGTAGAACTCGGCGTACGCACCGAACGAACCCGATGTCGCATGTGCGACGGTCATTTCGGCGAGGGCACCCATCAGCAGCAGGGCGATCAACCCGCCGATCGCGTAACTGATGATGACGCTCGGGCCGGCAAATCCGATGGCGAACTTACTGCCGAGGAAGAGTCCGGTGCCGATTGCACCACCGAGCGCGATCATGCTCATCTGCTTGGGGCCGAGTTCGCGTTTGAGACCTGATTCTCGCTGCTGAATGTTTTTGAAATCACTCATGAAAGCTCCTTGCGAAAGGCGGTACCTCCCGGTCCGCGGAAACTTGGAAGAATCAGGTGACTGCGTCGCGCTCGCGGAATTCGGGGCGATCCCAGGACTTGTTCTCGAGGATGTCTCGCAACACGTCGACGGCGTTCCACACGTCGGCGTATCCGAGATAGAGCGGAGTGATACCGAACCTCAGCACTCCTGGTTCGCGGTAGTCGCCGATGACGCCCCGCGCGATGAGAGCCTTCATGATGGAATAACCCTCGGGATGAACAAAACTCACGTGCGAGCCACGACGCTCGTGCTCGCGCGGCGTGATCAACTCCAAACCGTAGGCAGCGCAACGCTCCTCGACGAGGCTGATGAAGAGATCGGCCAGCGCGAGCGACTTGCTGCGGA
>JBEOUM010000122.1:0-1239 GCA_040302365.1 Nocardioides sp. NPDC126508 | reverse complement strand
CGAGGGACCGAACACCATGAGCGCCACAGTCACCGGGATCAGCGCCACCACCGAATACCGGGCTCCCCGGCCGAGATCGGATACGACGCCGACGTCGTCACCCGCAGCAACCGACCTGGCGATCCGCGGCATCAGCACCGTCAACAACGACACACCGAGAATGCCGTACGCCACTTGAAACAGCAGATCCGCGTGCGTGTACATCGAGTAGACGTGACGGGAGAGAGTGACCTTCATCGTCACCCACACACCGATCTGGCCGGCAACGACGTACACAAGTACCCAGCCGAGCAACGGCGCCCCGACGCGCACCGGTCGCCAGGTGTGCGGTACGACGCGCACGCGAAGGCGCCACCGAAACCCGTTGCGGTGCAGCGCTCGAGCAACGACGGCGGTTTGCGCCACGATCCCGAGCAGAGTGCCGATACCGATCACCAGAACCTGCGCGGTGGTCATCGACTCGGGAGTCAGAGCCACCGGCCCCGGGATACACAGGAAGACCGCGACCGTCACCAGAAGGACGACGTTGTTGATCACCGGTGCCCAGGCCGGCGCGCCGAACACCGATCGAACGCTGAGCACAGCCGTCATCATCGCCGTGACGCCGTAGAAGAAGATCTCCGGAAGAAGCAAGTACGCGAAGAGCGTCGTGAGCTCTCGTTGAGCCGGATCATCGATCACGGCCGAGACCAGAGGCGGCGCGCACACCACGGCCACTACCGTCACGAGCGCAAGAGCCAGCGCTCCGACGGTGAGAACGCGCTGCATCTGCTCTCGTTCGAGCGTCTGCCCACGGCTCCGTTGCCGCGTCAGATACGGAAGCAGGACGCTGGCGAGAATCCCGCCGAGGAGGAGCTGATAGACCATGTTCGGGAAGCTGTTGGCCGCGTTGTACGCATCACTGACCAGGGCGATGCCCAGGACCGCGGCAAGGGCAAGGGTGCGGACGAAGCCGGTGATCCGACTGACCGTGCTGGCGAGCGCCACTTGCCCGCCCATCTTCGCCAAGCTGCCGCCCGTCACACCATTACGTTCGGACTCCCGTTCGGACTCCCCCACGTTCTCGACCATCTCGCCAGAGTGCCACATCGCAGACGTTCGACGATCCGGACGGAAACGGAAGGGCGCCCCGAACCGTGGGTTCGAGGCGCCCTTGCGAAAGGAACAATCAGGCGGATTGCGCTCCAGCCCACCGCGGCATGAAGACAACCAGACCGGCCAAGGACAGGCCCCCACCCA
>JBEOUM010000121.1:0-1240 GCA_040302365.1 Nocardioides sp. NPDC126508 | reverse complement strand
TGCGTGTACTGGCCGCCCTGCACGACGTCGATTACAACGCCGTGGGTCTCGGCGAACTCGGCCGACCCGACGGTTATGTCGCCCGCCAGGTGAAGTTGTGGGCCGGTCAATGGTCGCGCGTCAAGACCGAGGACTCGGCAGACGTGGACAGGTTGGCCTCGAGCCTCGCGGACATGATTCCGGCGGAATCAGCCTCGTCGATCGTGCACGGCGACTACCGGATCGACAACACGATTCTCGCGGCGAACGACGTCACCAAGGTTGCCGCAGTGGTGGACTGGGAACTGTCGACGCTGGGCGATCCGCTGGCGGACATCGCGATGATGTGCGTCTATCGGCATCCCGCGCTGGATCTGGTTCTGGGTGAACCTGCCGCGTGGACGAGCCCGTCACTACCCTCTGTTGTCGATCTGGCGCAACGGTATTCGTCCGTTTCGGGTCGTGAACTGGCGCATTGGAACTTCTACATGGCGCTCGGGTTCTTCAAACTCGCCGTCGTGGCGCAGGGCATCGATCACCGATTCCGCGCAGGAGCCACCGTCGGCGGAGGATTCGACAAGGCTGGATCTTCTGTGCCGGAACTGATCTCGGCCGGACTCAACGCACTGCAAGGGAAATTCGAATGACTCGATCAGCACTGGTCACCGGCGCCTCCAAGGGAATCGGGCTCGGCATCGCAACACGCTTGGCTTCGCAAGGGTACGGGCTGACCATCACCGCCCGTGACGCCGAACGACTTGCGGTCGTCGCCGAAGAACTTACGCGCGCCGGATCGCCGGACGTCGTCGTATCGGCCTGCGACATGGCGGTCGAGAACTTCGCCGCAGCACTCGCCGCCACACACAATGAGCGATTCGGCTCCATGCGGGCCCTCATCCTCAACGCCGGAGTGGGAACCAGTGGGCGAGTAGCGGATTACCCCATGCGACGATTCGACAAGACCGTCGCCGTCAATCTGCGGACACCGTTCGCGCTATTGCAAGCGTCGCTGCCGCTCCTGCGTACAGCGGCGGACGCGGACCTCGCCGGCGGAGCAAAGGTGATCGCTCTCGCCTCGATGGCCGGTGTGTATGCCGAGAGCGGCCTGGCCGTCTACGGAGCCACCAAAGCTGCGCTGATTTCGATGGTCGAGGCACTCAACGCCGAGGAATCCGGAAACGGCGTCAGTGCGACGGCCATCGCTCCCGGTTACGTCGACACCGACATGTCGGCATGGACACACGATCGGATCACACCGGAC
>JBEOUM010000120.1:0-1243 GCA_040302365.1 Nocardioides sp. NPDC126508 | reverse complement strand
CTGATCCGGGGACGCGCAGCCCCACGGCGCGCTGCAGGCCGGCGACGTCGGCGAGTAGTTCTCGTGTGGTGTTCTCACCACCCGGATTTACGGTCGCGACCAGGAAAATTGCAGCCGGAGTGAGGGGAGTGGTCACCGACTGGGACTGTGCCGTGAGGTCGGACTGACGAACATCCTGGGGCATGCGAGACCTTTCGAGGAAAACAATGAACCGGCCTGACCTTAAGAAAACCGACCGGATTACCCAAACCGGGGCGGGTGTGACGGGCGATACTTCGCAGGCCCGGAGGTGTTGCGGGTGCTGCCGTCTGCGGAAGTCGTCGGCCCACACCGATAGACTGTCCCCCGGCACGTTCTTTCGTTGGGCACATTCGTGGTGTCCCGCTCCGCGCCGGCTTGCCTCTTGACTCCCGTAGGGAAGGGACCACTCTCCAGTGTCTGCTCACCAGGTCGATACCGTCACGCACGCATCGGCTGATCCCGATGCCGCTCAGCCGTTCAAGGAGCTCGGTCTCAAGGACGACGAATACGCACGCATCAAGGAGATCCTGGGCCGCCGTCCCACGGACGCCGAACTGGCGATGTACTCGGTGATGTGGAGCGAGCACTGCTCGTACAAGTCCTCGAAGGTCCACCTCGGATACTTCGGCAAGACCACCACCGACGAGATGCGCGCCAACATGCTGGCCGGTATCGGTGAGAACGCCGGCGTCGTCGACATCGGTGACGGCTGGGCAGTCACGTTCAAGGTCGAGAGCCACAACCACCCGTCGTACGTCGAGCCTTACCAGGGTGCGGCGACCGGTGTCGGCGGCATCGTCCGCGACATCATGGCCATGGGTGCTCGTCCGATCGCCGTCATGGATCAGCTTCGATTCGGTGCTGCTGACGCCCCCGATACCCGTCGCGTCGTCGACGGTGTCGTGCGTGGTGTCGGTGGATACGGAAACTCCCTCGGCCTGCCGAACATCGGCGGCGAGACGGTCTTCGACGAGTCCTATGCAGGTAACCCGCTGGTCAACGCCCTCGCTGCCGGCGTCATGCGCGTCGAGGATCTGCATCTGGCCTTCGCTTCGGGCGCGGGCAACAAGATCATCCTGTTCGGCGCACGCACCGGTCTCGACGGAATCGGCGGCGTCTCGGTCCTCGCGTCGGCGACGTTCGACGACGAGGGTGGAGACACCGGCGGACGTAAGAAGCTGCCCGCGGTTCAGGTCGGCGACCCGTTCACCGAGAAGGTGCT
>JBEOUM010000119.1:0-1259 GCA_040302365.1 Nocardioides sp. NPDC126508 | reverse complement strand
CAGGCAGAGCGCGAAGTAGTCGCCGCCCATTCCGCCGTACTCCTCGGGGAAGGGCAGGCCGAACAGTCCCATGTCGGCCATCCCGGCCACCACCTCGTACGGGAAGGTGTGGTTGGCGTCGTGCTCGGCAGCAACCGGTGCCACGACGGTCTTGGCGAAGTCGGCAACGGTCTTGGCGAGCTGCTGGTATTCGTCCGGAAGCGCTCCGGTGGCAAGGTAATCGGACATCAGGCGTCTTCCTTCTGCGTCGTGTTCTCGGTCTTTGCTTCTGCAGTCTCTTCTTCGGCAGGTACCACGCGGGCCAGAACCTGATCCACCATCACCTGATCGCCTTGACGGACAAGCACTTCCACGATCCCGTCGATCGGGGACGTCAGGGAGTGCTCCATCTTCATGGCCTCGACCACGACGAGTGGTTGTCCCGCGCTCACTGCCGCGCCGTTCTCGACGTTGACCGCGATGACGGCACCGGGCATGGGGCTGGCGATTTCGGCATCACCGGCATGCTTGTCCTCACCGCGGACGCTGACTTCGGCAACCTCGCGCACGTGCCAGGTTCCGCTGCCCGCGAGCCACAAACCACCGTCGGTCTCGGCGACGACAAACGTGCGTCGACGTCCGTCGATCACCACCGCCAGTTCGGATCCCGTCAGGGTCGCGCTGAATGCGCGCGGCTGTGAACCTTCGACCTCGACCTTTGCATCCGCGGGAACGCCGACGATCGCAACGTGCGACGTTCGGGTGCCGGCGGAGAGCCTGATGCTGGTCGGAGCGGGAGTTCCGACGCGCCATCCACTCGGGACGTCCCAGGGATCAACGGATTCCGAAGTTGTCCACCGCGAGAGCCAGCGATAGGCCGCGGCAGCAATGAGAACCTCGTCGGAGGCGTCGGCTGCGACGAAGTCTTCGACGCGACGATCGAGCAGACCGGTGTCGAGGTTGCCCGCGATCACATCCGGATCAGCGAGAAGGAATCGTGCGAACTCGATGTTGGTCACGACGCCGAGCACTGCGGTGTCACCGAGTGCGCGATCGAGCTTGCGCAGTGCGCCCGCGCGGTCGGGAGCGTGGGCGATGACCTTGCTGAGCATCGGGTCGTAGTCACTGCCGACGACGGTGCCCGCGAGCAGTCCGGAATCGACGCGCACGCCGGAACCTGACGGCTCGACCAGATCGACGACGCTGCCACCGGTCGGCAGGAATCCACGGTCCGGATCCTCCGCGTACACACGAGCTTCGATGGCGTGCCCGGTCAGCGT
>JBEOUM010000118.1:0-1262 GCA_040302365.1 Nocardioides sp. NPDC126508 | reverse complement strand
TCGCCAAGTCGAAGCTTTGCACGCGGTCGGGATGTTTGTGCAGCAGGTAGCTCAACGCGGTCGCATCAGGAGTCTGCGGGGTCGGGGTGGACGTCAGTGTGAGTAGCACCAGGCGAATGTAGCCCGGCAAACGTCCGGGGCGCCTCCGATTTACGCGCCCGCGGCCGTCAGAACAAAGTGAGAGCTGCTCCCGCACCCACCAGTTCCCGGGGCGCCTCACGCGGCTCACTGCCAGCTGCACTGACGTCTCGATGCTCCGAACGACCACCCAACCCATGGCGCTCGACCAATGGCTCGACACGGCTTGCGAGCCAACGCTTGTATTCGGGAGTGACATACGCGCCCCGCCCGTACAGCTCGCGGTAGCGACGGATGAGCGCCGGATGTTCCTGAGCAAGCCAATTCATGAACCAACCCCGAGTACTCCCCCGCAGGTGCATCGGGAAGACCGTCACACTCGTCGCACCGGCTTCGGACAGTGCCTCGAACAGCCCGTCGAGATGGCTGGTGGAATCGGTGAGGAACGGAATCACCGGCGCCACCATGACATTGCACGAGAATCCCGCGTCGGTGATGGCGCGGATCATCTCGAGACGCGCCCGCGGCGACGGGGTACCAGGCTCGATCTGCTTCTGAAGGGCTGCGTCGTTGATCGCCAACGACACTCCGATTCCGACGTCGACCTGCGCCGCCGCCATTTTCAACAGCGGCAGATCCCGTCGGAGCAGAGTTCCCTTCGTCAAGATCGAGAAGGGAGTTCCCGATTCGGTCAACGCGCGAATGATGCCGGGCATCAAGCGGTATCGGCCCTCGGCTCGCTGATAGGGATCTGTGTTGGTGCCCAGTGCCACCGCCTCCCGTTTCCAGGACTTTCGCGCCAACTCCTTGCGGAGCACCGCGGCGATGTTCGTCTTCACGACCACTTGGGAGTCGAAATCCGCGCCGGCGTCGAGGTCGAGATACTCGTGACTCGGTCTCGCGAAACAATATCGGCATGCGTGCGAGCAACCACGAAAAGCGTTGACGGTGAAGCTGAACGGCAATGTCGACTCTTCGGGCATCTTGTTGAGCGCGCTCTTGCAGAGCACCTCGTGAAACGTGATTCCCTCGAACTCGGGAGTCTGCACGGAGCGCACCAACCCGGCCCGTTCGAGTCCGGGTAGCGCTCCGTCATCTGCATCCAATGCCTGACCCGACCACCTCATGGCCCCAAGTCGAACACTTGTTCTAAGCTATGTCAAGATGAAGCGAATAGCCGACCG
>JBEOUM010000117.1:0-1271 GCA_040302365.1 Nocardioides sp. NPDC126508 | reverse complement strand
CGCTCTACGAGGTCGGCACCATCAAGGACGTCACGGTGGTTAGCGCGCTGACACGCCGCTACATCAGCGTCGACGGCGGGATGAGCGACAACATCCGCACGTCCCTCTACGGTGCGGAGTACGAAGCCAAGTTGGTTTCGCGAACTTCCGAGGCTGATCCCGTCGTTGCACGTATCGTCGGTAAGCACTGCGAGTCCGGTGACGTGGTCATTCGGGACACCTGGATGCCCGAGGACGTCGGGCCCGGTGATTTACTAGCGGTAGCAGCGACCGGTGCATACTGCTATTCGATGTCGAGCAGGTACAACCTGCTCACCCGCCCAGCCGTGGTGGCGGTGCGTGACGGAGTCTCACGCGTGATTCTGCGGAGGGAAACAGTGGAAGATCTGCTCAGCTTGGAGGTATCGCAGTGACGAGCGAATCGGCGCATCGCGCTATCGGTGTGGCCGTTCTCGGCCTCGGCAACGTCGGGAGCGAGGTCGTCCGGATCATTCGTGAGCAGGCCGAGGAACTCGAAGCTCGCGTCGGCGCCCCGTTGGAACTGCGGGGAGTTGCCGTTCGCCGTATCGGCTCGGACCGCGGAATTCCCGAGGAACTGCAGACGACGGACGCCGAGTCCCTGGTCGGTCGTGACGACGTCGACATCGTGGTCGAGGTGATCGGCGGAATCGAGCTCCCTCGCAAGCTGATTCTCTCCTCCCTCAACTCCGGCAAGTCGGTCGTGACCGCCAACAAGGCGCTGCTCGCGGACCACACCGGTGAGTTGGCGGAGGCTGCAGAGGCCAACTCTGTCGACCTGTACTTCGAGGCCGCTGTTGCCGGTGCGATCCCCGTGATCCGCCCGCTCACACAGTCGTTGGCCGGAGACCGCGTCAACAAGGTCGCCGGAATCGTGAACGGCACCACCAACTTCATCCTCTCCGCGATGGACGAGACCGGGGCCGACTACGAGGAGACCCTCGCCGAGGCCGGACGCCTCGGATACGCGGAGGCCGATCCGACCGCCGACGTCGAAGGCTACGACGCCGCGGCAAAGGCTGCGATCCTCGCGTCGATCGCGTTCCACACCCGCGTCACTGCCGCGGACGTGTACCGCGAAGGGATCTCCACGATCACCTCCGCCGACCTGGCGTCGGCGAAGGCACTCGACTGCACCATCAAGTTGCTCTCGATCTGCGAGCGCATCGTCACGCCCAAGGGCAAGGAGCGGATTTCCGCTCGCGTGTACCCGGCGCTGGTTCCGCTCAGCCACCCGCTGGCCTCGGTCAACG
>JBEOUM010000116.1:0-1282 GCA_040302365.1 Nocardioides sp. NPDC126508 | reverse complement strand
ATTGCCAGATCGGCGACCGCGTCGACGTCCTCGTCCGAGAGGTCGGGCGCGATCTTCACCAGTACCGGCACGCTGACGGTGTCGAGCACGGCCTGCAGGATCGGGCGCAGTGATTCGACGGCCTGCAGATCACGGAGTCCGGGCGTGTTCGGCGAGCTGACATTCACGACCATGAAGTCGGCCAGCGGACCCAGAAGCTGCGCGCTGGCGGTGTAGTCGGCAGCGGCGTCGGCGGCTTCGACGATCTTGGTCTTGCCGATGTTGGCGCCGATGGGGACCGTGACGCGGCGCTGTCGCAGGAAGTTCGCCGCGTGACCAGCGCCGTGGTTGTTGAAGCCCATCCGGTTGATCAAAGCGCGGTCGGCCGGAAGACGGAAGAGACGCGGCGCGGGGTTACCGGGCTGAGCCTGGGCCGTCACTGTTCCGACCTCGGCGAAACCGAATCCCAACGGGCCCCAGGCGTCGACGCCGGTGGCGTCCTTGTCGAATCCTGCGGCGAGGCCGAGAGGTGCCGGGAACGTCAGACCGAATGCCTGACTCCGCAGAACCGGGTCGTCGACGACAAGGACTTTTGCGACCAGCCAGCGAAGGGGAGCGAACCGTGTCACCAGTTTCATCGCGGTGAAGGCAATGTGGTGGATGCGTTCCGGTGGGACCCGGAACATCAGGCTCAGCAGCAGTTGGTACACGATTCTCCAGCTCTTCGATGGTGTGATTTTGTCAGCGGTTTCGACAGCGGCGGGCCCTGGTCGTCTGTTGACCGATCAGTGCTGAATGCCGTCCGGATCGGTCACGTGCAGCGGCGTCTTCTTCCGCTTGAGAAGCACACGACGACTGCCGTCGGGGTACAGACGGACCCGGGAGAGTTCCCATCCGCCGAACTCGGCGGAGATCGCCAGACGCATCGACGCGGTGACCCGCGAAACGTTCGGTGGTAGCCGCAGCGGCACATAGTCGAACTTGTCGTCCGACGTCTCCCACTGCGCGGGGATCCCGCGCGTACGCTTTTCCATCAGTTCTCCCGTGACGGGATGACCTGCAGCCCGTCACCGGTTGCCGATCCGACGATCAGATTGCCGTTGGAAGAGTCTACGGCCAACGAATTCGGCTGTCGCACCGTCTTGAACCGTCCGGTCTCCACGGGGATGCCGGACGACAGATCGAAGCCGACCACTTCATTGGTCGCGGTCAGTGTCACCCACACCCGATCCGCGGCCTCGTCGTAGGCGACGGCGTACGGCGACTCGCCGACGGGGTAGCGCTGGTGCATCAGGAGCGGATC
>JBEOUM010000115.1:0-1290 GCA_040302365.1 Nocardioides sp. NPDC126508 | reverse complement strand
AAACACGAACTTGCGGAAGGCCCAGAATCGGAACGCCATCTGCAGCAGGTTGCCGATGACGTACGCACTGATGAAGTCGGCGATGTTCTCCGTCGCCAAGCTGACTTCGGGTACGCGCAGGTTGAAGACATAACTGGAGATGTACAGCGGGATGAAGCTGATGACGACGCCGATGGCGCTGATGATGAAGAACAGGGCAGCCTCGTGCGCTGGTTCACGGCCACCACGGTTCTTGAACGACCACTCGCGGTTGAGAATGTACGACGCGATCACCGCGACGACGCCGGCGATGATCTTGGCCGTGATCGGCTTGGATTCGAGGATCGACAGCTTGAGTGTGTAGAAGATGCCGGAGTCGATCAGGAAGGTCGTTCCGCCGACGATCGCGAATTTGATCAGCTCGCTGTGACGCAGAGCGATGTCACGAAACGGTTGGGGTACGCGGGCAATGACCCCGTCGACAAATGGCACAACAGATGAGTTTACGAAACGAAACCGCGTTACCACCAATTTGCCGCGGATTCATCAGCAGAATCACAGATTGGGAACGCTGAATGAACGGGCGAACGCGGCACATGACAACATAGAGAGCCGTGACCGGCAACAACGATCCCGCGCAGATCCCCGCCCGCCCGACCACCCCTCGACCGGCAAAAGCATCCATGCCCGTCGTCACCATGATCGGTGGCGGACAGTTGGCCAGGATGACTCACCAGGCTGCGGTGGCCCTGGGCCAGACGCTCCGAGTGCTCTCCGGGACTTCGGACGAGCCGGCAGCTCAGGTCAGCCCCGACGTCGTGCTCGGCAGCCACACCGACCTCGACGCTCTTCGACGCGCAGCGGTCGGTTCCAACGCGTTGACGTTCGACCACGAGCACGTGCCCACGGAGCATCTCGAGGTTCTTGTTGCCGAAGGCGTGAACGTTCAGCCGCCGCCGCAGGCTCTGATCTTCGCTCAGGACAAACTTTTGATGCGTCGCAAACTTGCCGAACTGGGCGCACCCGTACCCGCGTACGCCGAAGTGACGTGGGCAGAAGACGTCGTGCGTTTCGGTGCCGAACACGGTTGGCCGCTTGTCATCAAGGCAACACGCGGAGGCTACGACGGCCGGGGCGTCTGGATCACCGACGATCAGGACGAAGCAGAAGCCATTGTCACCGAGCAGCTGGACAAGGGTGTTCCACTGATCGTCGAGGAAATGGTCTCGATGCGGCGGGAACTGTCCGCCATGGTTGCGCGGTCACCGTTCGGGCAGGGTGCTACATGGCCGGTCGTCGAGACCGTTCAGC
>JBEOUM010000114.1:0-1297 GCA_040302365.1 Nocardioides sp. NPDC126508 | reverse complement strand
ACGAAGAAGAGGGCCGAGCCCTCCGCGGAAGCTGCGGCGGCCGCGGAGTTGGTGCGCCTGGCCAAGGAGCAGGGCCTGTCGCTGACCGG
The DNA here is from genome assembly GCA_040302365.1 of Nocardioides sp. NPDC126508. Taxonomy (GTDB): domain Bacteria; phylum Actinomycetota; class Actinomycetes; order Propionibacteriales; family Nocardioidaceae; genus Nocardioides. Next base: position 1,208 of record JBEOUM010000114.1, on the reverse strand, counting down.
GCCGGACGGTTTGCTCAAGCAGTTCACCAAAACCGTTCTGGAAACCGCACTGAACGAGGAGATGACCGAGCACCTCGGGCACGACAAGAACCAAGCTCCGGCCGATCGGGAGTCTACGAATATTCGCAACGGGACTCGGTCGAAAACGGTGTTGACCGAGGCCAGTGGGCATGTCCCGATCGAGGTCCCTCGTGATCGGGAAGGGACGTTCGAGCCGCAGATCGTCAAGAAACGCCAACGTCGATTGAACGGGGTCGATGAGATCGTGTTGTCGTTGTACGCCAAAGGATTAACGACTGGTGAAATCAGTTCGCATTTCGCTGAAATCTACGGGGCCTCGGTCTCGAAGGAGACCATCTCGCGGATCACCGACAAGGTCCTCGAGGAGATGCAGGACTGGTCTGCCCGTCCGCTCGACGAGGTGTACGCGGCAGTTTTCGTCGATGCGATCGTCGTCAAAGTTCGAGACGGGCAGGTCGCAAACCGGCCGATCTACGCGGCGATCGGCGTCAGTCTCGACGGACGGCGCGACGTGCTCGGATTGTGGGCCGGCACCGGCGGTGAGGGCGCCAAATTCTGGATGTCCGTGCTGACGGACATTCGCAATCGCGGCACTCGGGATGTGTTCTTCCTGGTCTGCGACGGATTGAAAGGCCTGCCGGAAGTCGTCGAGAACGTATGGCCGGCCACGACGGTACAAACGTGCGTCGTGCATTTGATCCGCAACACCTTTCGGCTCTCGGGACGTCAACACTGGGACGCACTCAAACACGATCTCAGACCGATCTACACGGCACCGACCGAGGCTGCCGCTCACGCGGGGCTGGACGATCTCGCCGAGCACTGGGGTGAGAGGTATCCGGCGATCATCCGATTGTGGACCAACGCTTGGCAGGAGTTCATTCCGTTCCTCGATTACGACACAGAGATACGGCGAGTGCTCTGCTCTACCAACGCGATTGAGTCCCTCAATGCCCGCTATCGGAGGGCGGTGAAAGCTCGTGGCCATTTCCCTACCGAGGCGGCTGCGCTGAAGTGTCTGTATTTGGTGACACGTTCGCTCGACCCGACAGGCAAGGGCCAGGCACGATGGATAACGAGGTGGAAGCCCGCTCTGAACGCGTTTGCGATCACGTTCGCCGATCGTTGGCCAGGATCGGAAACTTACTGATGGAAATCCGCCGAAACACCGTTAAAGAGATAGACCC
>JBEOUM010000113.1:0-1334 GCA_040302365.1 Nocardioides sp. NPDC126508 | reverse complement strand
CGGCAAATCGTCCATTCGACAGGTGGTCAGCGGTAGCGCCCAGTTTCGCCAACACGGCCGGCTGCCAGAGTCCGGGGTGCACCGCGGCGATGACCTTGAGCTTCTCGGTGGCCAAGAGCAGCGCAAGACTGAAGCTCGTGGATTCGTGCTGGAACTCGGCCCCGTAGCTCGCCTCGTAGCGAACCTGACTCAGGGCGTACTCGAAGCCGTTGTTCTCCGCGGTCTGCGCCAGCTTCTTGTTGTACTCGTAGTCCCAGCTGGTCCGCTGCTCGATGTCGGAGGTGACCAGACCACCACTGACATTGGGCACCCAGTAGGCGAACTTGATCTCGTCGGCGATACGTTCAGTAGACATGAAACCCAGCAAACATGCAGTTCCCAGTGGTTTCCAGGGTAGCGATCACACAGGTTGTAAGTGTTGGGTGGGTGCTGCGACTGTGAAACGGTGGCAGCATGACTGCTGTGGACATTCAGGAGATCGCGCACCGCATCACCAGCGAAGACGAGACACTCTCGGTAGCGTCGCAGCTGTCCGCCGAGTTCGCGGCAGGCGCTGGTGTCCGCGATGCGCAGCGCCTCCTTCCCGAAGACGAGGTCCGCACCCTGGCGCAGTCCGGCCTGCTCGGACTATCCGTGCCGACGGAGTTCGGCGGCATCGACGCGAGCACCGAGACGTTGGCCGAGGTCTTCCGTTTGCTCGCCGAAGGCGATCCCAGCATCGCGCAGATTCCGCACAGCCACTTCACTTTCCTGGAAGCGCTCCGGTACCAGGGGTCGAACGAGCAGAAGCAGTTCTTCTACGCCGAAGCATTGTCGGGCAAGCAGTTCGCCAACGCCCAGAGCGAGCGCGGCAACAAGACCATCGACATCGACGGCACCACCCTGACCCCCGACGGGGACGACTTCGTACTCGAAGGTCGCAAGTTCTATTGCACGGGAGCACTTTTCGCGGACTGGATCGTCGTGCGCGCGGCTAATGCCGATCAGTTCACGGAGACCGGCGCTCAAGTGAAGTCCGCGGTCTACCTGCCCCGGAATACTCCCGGACTGTCGATCGTCGACGACTGGGACGGTATGGGGCAGAAGACAACTGCAAGCGGAACCGTGATCCTCGAATCCGTGTCGGTGCCGCGGTTCAATGTCGTCCCCTTCACGTCGCTGTTCTCTCACCCGACCACCTACGGGGCACAGGCCCAGATTCTGCACGCCGCGATCGACACCGGCATTGCATCAGCTGCGCTGCGTGAATCCGTAGAACTCGCCGCAAAAGCGCGTCCGTTCTTCGAGGCGAAAGTCGATACAGCAGTGGAGGATCCGCTGCTCGTTCAACTCGC
>JBEOUM010000112.1:0-1360 GCA_040302365.1 Nocardioides sp. NPDC126508 | reverse complement strand
TGGTCTGGCGCGACGGCCACACCGGCGCCGCGATCGGGCGGGTGCTCTCCGCCGCGGAGTACGCCGACCGCGCCGGCGCGCCCTGCTACGGCATCTCCAGTATCGTTACGCGTTTCCGCTGTTACCCACTGGCGTCCGGACAGGTGCGCGGACCTGCGCGTGGCGAGTACAGAACCGAGCCGATCTTCTCCCCGGGCTGGCGCCCGTGAACTGGCCGTATCTGCGCCCCCGGACCCCAGCGACGCACCACCTCCGTCGACTCGGGCGCGCTGACCCGGCCCGCGAAGCGCTCGAGCGGCCCGGCGTGCTGCTGCCTCCGCGCCGCCAGCGGCCCACCGGCCTGGCCAAGCTCGACGTCCCGCTCAAGGGCAAGATCGCCGACGGTCCCGCGGAGGGCCGCGCTCTGGCACGCCTCACCGATCTGGGCCTGGGCCAGAAGCTGCGCGCCCTGCTCGCCGAGCCCGACCAGGACGCACCCGAGTGGCTGGCCCGCGCCTGCGTACCGGTCCTGCGCGAGTGGGGCTGGGACGACCGCCCGACCGGTGTCGCGGCGCTACTCACCGGCGAGCACCCGATCCTCGTGCAGAGCCTGGCGCGCGCGCTGTCACAGATGGGCCGTATGGACTACCTCGGCGAACTCAGCCGCGACGAGGCGCTCCCGACGGTGACCGCCCAGAACTCGGCCTACCGCGTGGCCCAGCTGTGGGGCACGTTCTCCGGCCCGTCGACAGCGTCCGACGGCCCCGTCCTCCTGGTCGCCGACCTGCTCGGGACGGGGTGGACGATCACCGAGGCAGCCCGGCATCTCCGCTCGTCCGGGGTCCCGGCTGTCCTGCCGCTGGCGGTCGCCTCCGCCGGCTGAATCGCTGCCGGCGCATCGACAGACCGGAGTCCGGCACGGGATCATCGACCCATGGGTAATGCAACAAGGCCGTCACCGCCAGCCGGACCGGGGTTCATCACCACCCGATCGGAGCTGACATGAGCGCCCTGACGGTGGCCGCGCTCGCGGTGGGGTTCGTCCTGCTCATCGGCGGCGGCGAAGTGCTGGTGCGGGGCGCCGGCGGTCTGGCCGCGACCCTCGGGATCTCCCCGCTGGTGGTGGGACTCACCGTCGTCGCCTTCGCCACCTCGGCGCCGGAGTTCGCGGTAAGCGTCGATGCCGCGCTGAGCGGATACCCGGGGTTGGCCGTCGGCAACGTGGTGGGCAGCAACATCGCGAACATCCTGCTCATCCTGGGGCTGACCGCGATCGTCGCCCCTCTGGTGGCGACGTCCCGGATCGTGCGAGTCGACATCCCCATCATGTTGCTGTTATCTCTGTTCGTGCATCTGGTGGCCCTAGACGGCACGAACAGAT
>JBEOUM010000111.1:0-1361 GCA_040302365.1 Nocardioides sp. NPDC126508 | reverse complement strand
GTAGCATCAACTCGACTGGAGAGACTGTGTCCAACACCCTCGAAGCAAGCATCGACATCGACGCATCACCGCAGGACGTGTGGGCAATCGTCGCCGACCTGCAGCGCATGGGCGAATGGAGCCCCCAGTGCAAGGTGATGAAGGTGATCGGCGGGACCGTGCGTGAGGGCGCCAAGACGATCAACGTCAACCGCAAGGGCCTGCTGGTCTGGCCGACGTCGTCGAAGGTCGTTCGCTTCGAGCCCAACAAGTCGGTGGCGTTCCGCATCGCGGAGAACCGCACGATCTGGTCCTACGAACTCGAGCCGACCGCTACCGGCACCAAAGTGACCGAGCGTCGCGAGGCTCCCACCGGAACGTCGAAGGTCTCGCAGTTCCTCGTCAAGACCGTCCTGGGCGGAAACGCCGACTTCGAGGTCGAGCTCGTCGAAGGCATGAATGCCACCTTGAAGCGTGTGAAGAGCGAGGCCGAGGCGGCTGCACGCACCTCTGCTTGACCCTCGACCTGGTCGAGGCATCAGGATCCGTTCCATGGATCCCGTGATGACACAGATAGCGCAGGCACAAGAATTGGCGAGCTCCGGCGATCGAGCCGGGGCTCGCTCTGCGTTCGAGAAGGTGTGGGAAGAGATCAGCGCCGCCCCCGATGCGCTCCACATCGTCTCCCTCGCGCACTACATGGCCGACGTTCAAGACGATCCGGCTCAAGAGCTCTGCTGGGACCTGCGCGCCCTCGACGCTGCAGATTCGTTGACCGACGCGCGAGCCCAGGAACACCACGCATCGCTGCAGGTCGCCGGTTTCTATCCATCGCTGCACCTCAACCTGGCTGCCGACTACCGCAAACTCGGACGCGACGCCGAGGCCGTCGAGCATCTGACGAAGGCTGAGGCGTCGGTCGGCACACTCGCCGACGACGGTTACGGCCGGATGATCAGGGGCGCTATCGAGCGACTGCGGGCAGAATTGATCCGTGACCACTAGTTCCGCCCTCCTGACGATCGGCGAGATGTCCAGGGCGTCGGCGCTCCCGATCAGCGCGCTGCGGTTCTACGACAAGGAAGGCGTGCTCGTCCCGCATTCCGTCGATCCGCACACCGGTTACCGCTGGTACACCGACGACCAACTCCGCAACGCACGTGTGATCGCCGGTATGCGACGCGTCGGTGTTCCGATCCGCGACATGATGGCCGTCCTGACCGGGCCGGAACCCCATTCGTGCCTGGACGTCCATCTGCGCAACCTCGAGGACGGTCTCGCCGACGCCCGCGCCGAACTGGGGCGAATTCACCGGCTGATCGATTCGCTACCTGCCTCCGGCGGCGTGGACATCGACTCGTGGGATCTACGACGCGCACTCG
>JBEOUM010000110.1:0-1362 GCA_040302365.1 Nocardioides sp. NPDC126508 | reverse complement strand
CCTGCCTTACCTCCGAGCGAGATGATGCCGATACTCTCGTCCATCAGGAGATCGAGCGCAATGCGCTGCTCGGCGGAGCGCCCGTGCAGCCCGAACGCCTCGCGCTCGCCGCGCACCAACTGGATGCGCTTGTCGGGAGTCACCCGACCGAGGGCGCTCGACGAACCACCGAGCAGGCGAAGACCCGTGTGACACGGCAGATCTCGCGCTTCGTCGAGGTCCAGGAAACCCTCGTTGAACAGCTCGTCGATGTCCGTCGAGGCGACGTCCAGCTCAGTCATGCCCGTCCATCCGGATGGCACGACGTCGTGAGCGTGGTACTCGTCGGCAGGTAGTCCCACCGCGCCTGCCTTCACGCGAAGCGGAATGTCCTTGCTGACGAGGACTACATCCTTGCCCTCCGCAGCAAGATTCAGCGCACACGCCAGAATCCTCGAATCGTTACTGTCCGTGCGGAATCCGACGGGCAGCACCGCAGGGTCGGTGTGATTGAGTTCGACCTGCAGTGTCCCGTTCTCGGTGCCGATCGGCACCGGACGGTCGAGGCGGCTGTATTCGATCCGTAGATCGTCGAGCATGCGGAGCGATTCTCGGGCGAACCATCCCAGTTCGTGGTGGTGCCGTTTGCCTTCGAGTTCGCTGATCACGACCAGTGGGAGAACCACGTGGTGTTCGGCGAATCGTGTGACAGCCCATGGATCGGACAGTAGTACCGAGGTATCCAAGACGTACGTGCGAAGTGCATCTCCCGAATGATTCCCGGCTGATTGATCAGCCCGGGCCGAGTGGGCAGAGACGGAGCGTGATGCAGTCACGTTGGGCTCCTAGGTCTGCGCGGCACCCGCGCAAACTCAGCTCGCTGGGCCGGACGGCTCTGGTGTCAGGTGACGCTGTGTCAGCTGATACAAGGGCCGGGCGCCGGCCCTCTCGTACTGAGTGTTTCAGTCACGATCAGAACCTCCCGCACAAGTAACTTCTGGTTACTCGTTACTGCCGACGGTACTGCGGATCGGACACTCGCGCCACGGAACGAGCCGCACATCTGGTGAACGCCAGGTAACAAAATGCCACTCGTGTGATTCGGCGTCACTCAGGACTCGATCAGACCCCACTTGGCGGCGCGCACCGCTGCCTGAACCCGCGAATTGGTTCCGGTCTTGACGAAGATGTTCTCGAGGTGGGTGGCGACGGTGCGACGGCTGACGAACAACTTCTCGGCGATCTCGACATTGCCCGCGCCCCTGGCCACCAACTGCAGTACTTGGATCTCCCGCGGGCTCAGATGGACACCATCGAGCGCCACCTGGTCCCCCACGACGCGCGAGCAGGCCGCGCTGGACGCCGCCACCACCTCTCGCACAC
>JBEOUM010000109.1:0-1364 GCA_040302365.1 Nocardioides sp. NPDC126508 | reverse complement strand
GTTGGTGCCGTCCGAGTACGGCTCTTTCATTGCGGCCGTGCAGCTGTCGATCACACCGTCGATGATGATCTTGATTCCGGCGATACGGAGCCACGGACCTTGGACGCGCTCGTGAAGCTCGATCACGTCGTGAACTTGTCGGACGTTGTCGGCCTCGTTGTCCTCGCGGGTCATCAGCCAGTGAGCCGCGACGCGCAGTGGCAATGTGCCGCCTCCGGCGTCCAATGCTCTTTCCAGCGAGGCTAATTCGTCCGCGCCGAGAGCCATGTCGACCGCACCGGTCACGCCGTCCTCGAGATAGTGGCGGAACGCGAGCGCGAGGGCGGCGTCCCGGTCCTCGTCGGACGCGAGCTCCGCCAGTTTCGGCCAGACATAGAGCATCATGGCGGTCTCGTACAGCATTCCGGTGGCTTCTCCGGTGACCGGATCCCGGCCGATACGACCTCCGATCGGGTCGGGAGTGTCCGCGTCGATGCCGAGTTCACGCAGTGCTGCAGTGTTCACCCAGACCGAATGTACGTCGTTGGCGTCGAGGTACACCGGGCGATCGGGTACGACGGCGTCGATCATCTCTCGCGTCGGGTGCCCTCCATCCAGCGCGGAGAACAACCAACTGCGACCCAGCAGTCGTGGTGCGTCCGGGTTCGATTCCGCGAATTGCTTGATGCTGGACTGAATGTCGGCGAGATCGGCGGCATCACGCAGGTCCAACTTCTGCAGCGCGAATCCCATCATCACCAAATGCGTATGGGCGTCGACGAAACCGGGTAGCACGACGGCACCTTCGAGATCGATCACCTCGGCGTCGGGTGCCAGGATATCGGCATAGACGGTTTCGCCCACGAATCTGAGCTTGTGGTCCTCGACGACTATCGACTCGGCCCATCCGTCGTCGGCAGCCGTGAAGATCTTTCCGTTGCGGTAGTGAGTGATGCTGTCATTCATGACTTCTACGTGATCCTTACGCGATGACGGTAGTAGTGATGGCGGCGCTGTGGTGACGATACGCACCCTCGGTGCGTGCGGAGAGTCGGGAAACCAAGGCGAACGGGACCAAGAGAACGAAGCTGATCCCCGAGATGATGACTCCGAAGGTCGGATACCCGAGGCCGGCCGTCACCGAAGTTCCGAACAGCGGCGCGAACGCGGAGCCGATGAGGTAGGTGCCCAGTAGTGGCGCCGACCATCGGCCGGCCGCGTCGAGCGCGGCCGAGATGGCAACCAGGACGATGAACGTGGCCGCGTAGATCGTGTTCCAAGCGATGATCACTACCAGGTAGATCGTGGGATCGGTGGTGAGGCCGGCAGACAGCTTCAGAATTGCCCCGAGTATCAGTAGCACGGAGATCGATACTGTCCGACTG
>JBEOUM010000108.1:0-1369 GCA_040302365.1 Nocardioides sp. NPDC126508 | reverse complement strand
CCGGAGATCAAACAGGCCACAACCCTCCACACCCCTGCCGGCCGGCTGGGTACACCCGGCGACACTGCAGACCTCGTTCGATTTCTGATGTCCGACGCCGGAGGCTGGATAACAGGACAACTTCTTCACTCCAACGGCGGATTCAGCACGAGTTGAGCAGGCAGACCCGGCCCGCGCCGGAATCAGGTCAGGCCTTGTAGTTCGGTAGCGTCTGCCCGAGCCTGCGGCCCATCTCGGCAGCCAATGCGGCGAGCCCGCTGGCCGGACGCACCATGACCTCGAAATCGACGATCTTGCCGTCCTCGTCGAATTCGACCATGTCGATCCCCTTGAGGCTCTTGTCTCCGATGTTCGCGCTGAATTCGAGCACGACCTGCCGCCCGTTGGCTCCGGCGAACTGACGGTGGTACTCGAAGTTCTCGAACACCTGGATCACCGTATTGAGAATGAGCACAACGGCGTCCGCGGACTGGTACGGCTTGAATCCCGTGGGCGATCGGAACTGCGCGTCGGGCGCGACGATGGTCGGTAGCGCCGACAGATCGCCGGTGTCGATCATGGTGTGCCACAACTTCAGTGCAGCTTCGACTTTCGGTTCGAGCGTCAATTCCGTGCTCATGCTTCTACCCTTCCCTCGACGTTACCTGCCGCTTGATTTACCGGCACTTGACTTGCGACGGACCACGCACTCAACACAGTTCGCACCCCGGTCACGAGTTGCAACGGCTGATCGATCATGACGTGATGTCCGGCTTCGGGAATCTCCGCCACGATGGCCTCCGGCCCGAACAATCCGCGCATGTGCTCCATGAGTCGATCGGACACGATGCCGTTCTCAGCTCGGAAATAGGCTACGCGGCAACGTGGTTCACTGTCGAGTACATCTTCGGCACCCACTCGGAGAAAGAAGTTCGGATCGAACTTCCACGACCAACCGCCCTCGACTTCCTCCATCGACGTAGCTGCCACATGGTCACGCACCGCCGGCAGTCCCGAATCCTGCGGCGGAACGAAGCGGAATCGACCCATCGCGTCTTCCCTGGTGGGATAAACCTTCTTGGGGCCGAAGGCATTCTGGCGTCGAGCCGCCTCCTCTTCGGGCGTACGCGCCTTGAGCGGAGAATCGATGATGACAACCCCGTCCAACAGTTCGCCGTGCAGATGCGAGGCCACGAAAGAAACAATCCCACCCATACTGTGCCCCACCAGAATCGGCTTGCCGTCGATTCCCCCGGCCTCGGCCGCCGCCAGCACCTCGCGAGCCCACTGGGACATCGCATAGGCGTCGCGAGTGTCACTGTCGCCGTGTCCAGTCAAGTCGAGAGCGACAACGCGGCGCCCCTCGGCGAACTGCGGCGCGATGTGATCC
>JBEOUM010000107.1:0-1381 GCA_040302365.1 Nocardioides sp. NPDC126508 | reverse complement strand
CGGGAGTGTCCGATTAACGGTGGATCCGACCTTGATGTCGGTTAGTTACCGTTCAGGGTGATGCGTCCTTCGAAGGTGATCGCAAACGCATTGAGCGCGGGCTTCCACCTCATTGCCCATCGTGCCTTACCTTTCCCTGTCGGGTCCAGAGCACGCGTGGCCAAGTACAAGCATTTGAGCGCCGCCTGCTCAGTCGGGAAGTGCCCACGCGCCCGTACTGCGCGCCTGTAGCGAGCGTTGACAGACTCGATCGCGTTCGTCGAGCAGATGACGCGCCTGATCTCGACGTCGTAGTCCAGGAACGGAACGAACTCACTCCACGCGTTGTCCCACATCTTGATAATCGCTGGATACTGCTGCCCCCATTTCTGCGTGAACTCAGCGAATCGTTCCCTGGCCGCAAACTCCGACGGAGCGGTGTAGACAGGTTTGAGATCACGCGCCATCGCATCCCAATATTTACGAGAGGCAAAGCGAAAAGTGTTGCGTATCAGATGAATAATGCACGTCTGCACCACAGCGAGTTCCCAGACGGTGTTGATCGCTTCAGGCAATCCTTTGAGTCCGTCGCACACAACGATGCAGACGTCCGCCACACCACGGTTCTTGATCTCGGTCAGGACCGAGAGCCAGAACTTTGCGCCCTCTCCGCCCTCGCCGGCCCAGATCCCGAGGATGTCGCGTTCGCCATTGACGGTGACGCCGATCGCGACATACATCGGCCGGTTGGTGACCTGCCCATCGCGAACCTTCACGTGCACCGCATCGATGAACATCACCGGATACACCCGATCAAGTGGCCGGTTCTGCCACTCCGTCATTTCCCCGACGACCTTGTCGGTGATCCGCGAGATCGTGTCCTTCGACACCGACGCTCCGTAAATATCTTGAAAGTGCGCGGATATCTCGCCGGTCGTCAAACCCTTTGCCGTCAATGACAATACGATCTCATCGATACCCGTCAAGCGTCGCTGACGCTTCTTAACAATCTGCGGGTCGAACGAAGAATCGACGTCGCGTGGCACTTCGATCTCCACCGGCCCGATCTCAGTGAGCACCGTCTTCGAACGGGTACCGTTCCTCGAGTTGCCGCTGCCGCGGCCGGCGGCATCGTGCTTCTCGTAGCCCAGGTGCTCGGTCATCTCCGCGTCTAACGCGGTCTCTAGGACGTTTTTGGTGAGTTGATTGAGGAGTCCGTTCGGGCCCATCAACTCCACGCCCTGCTCCTTGGCCTGAGCCAGGAGCTGCTCGGCCAACTGCTTCTGATCCACCTCAGTCTCTGCCATGGGATCAAGTGTTTCGGTCATCGTCGATCCTTCCCGCCAAGCTCAGCTCGGCGTGTTGAATCAAGGACCGGATCCACCGTTATTCAGACAGTCCC
>JBEOUM010000106.1:0-1388 GCA_040302365.1 Nocardioides sp. NPDC126508 | reverse complement strand
GGGACTATCTCGTTAACGGTGTTTCGGCCGTTTTCATCAGTAGGTTTCTGATCCGGGCCAACGATCCGCGAACGTGATCGCGAAGGCATTGAGAGCGGGTTTCCACCGTGTGATCCATCGTGCCTGACCTTTGCCTGTCGGGTCCAGCGAACGGGTCACCAGGTACAAACATTTGAGCGCGGCTTGCTCGCTGGGGAAATGACCGCGAGCTTTGACCGCCCTCCGGTAGCGCGCATTCAGCGACTCAATAGAATTGGTAGAGCATATGACTCGACGTATCTCCGTGTCATAGTCAAGGAACGGGATGAACTCCTCCCACGCGTTGTCCCATAGCCGGATGATCGCCGGATACCGCTTGCCCCAGTTCTCGGCAAGGTCGTCGAAAGCAGCCCGCGCCGCTGCCTCACTCGGCGCGGTGTAGATCGGCTTCAGTTCCCGCTTCAGTGCGTCCCAGTGCTGACGTGCCGAGAGCCGAAAGGTGTTGCGGATCAGGTGCACCACACAGGTCTGGACCGTGGTGGCCGGCCACACATGCTCGACAACCTCCGGCAGGCCCTTGAGACCGTCGCAGACGAGAAAGAAAACGTCTTTGGTGCCACGGTTACGGATGTCAGTGAGCACGCTCATCCAGAACTTGGCGCCCTCGCCGCCCGTGCCGGCCCACAAACCAAGCACGTCGCGGCGCCCGTCCAGGCTCACCCCGATGGCCGCGTAGATCGGCCTGTTCGCGACCTGGCCGTCGCGGATCTTGACCACGATGGCATCGATGAAGATCGCGGCGTACACCTCATCGAGCGGACGTGCAGACCAATCCTGCATCTCCTCGATCACCTTGTCGGTGATCCGAGAAATCGTCTCCTTCGAGACCGATGCACCGTAGATTTCAGCGAAGTGCGCGCTGATCTCCCCAGTCGTTAACCCTTTGGCGTACAACGATAAAACGATCTCATCAACGCCGTTGAGCCGACGCTGCCGCTTCTTGACGATCTGCGGTTCGAACGTCCCTTCGCGGTCTCGGGGGACTTCGATCGGGACCTGCCCGGTCGACTCGGTCAGTACCGTCTTCGACCGAGTGCCGTTGCGGATATTTGTTGATGCCCGATCCGGGTTGGCCTGGTTCTTGTCGTGCCCGAGATGCTCGGTCATCTCCTCGTTCAATGCCGTTTCCAGGACCGTCTTGGTGAACTGCTTGAGCAGCCCATCCGGGCCCGTCAGCGACAGGCCCTGCTCTCTCGCCAAGCGCACGAGCTCCGCTGCCGCCGCCTCCTCGGCCGACGGTGGTGTCGACTTCTTCTTCGTCACATCATCCAGTGTCGTCATCACGGCACCCTTCTCGCCGGGCATTCACCCAGCGTGTCGGGCCGAAACACCGTTTAAGAAACACTCCC
>JBEOUM010000105.1:0-1399 GCA_040302365.1 Nocardioides sp. NPDC126508 | reverse complement strand
GGAGATTCGTGAAGTCGCGCTCGGTCTCGAGATGAAGGGCCTCGAAGGCTGGGAGTATCCGTATCAAGAGTTTGTGATCGACGAACGTAGCGGAAACGTGATCGGATTGTGGAAGCAGATTTCCGACGCCAAGCGCGAGGACGGTAGCAACTACTCCGTGTACGGTATCGGCGGTAGTTGGTTCCGCTACGGCGGGGACTTCCAATGGTCTTGGCAGCGTGACTTCTTCGACTTCGGGAACGTGTCGGCGTTGTTCATGGAGATGATCGGCAACAATGCTCTCTCGAAGGGGATGCAGGGCCGGATCCAGCGATCGATCTCGGGCGACCCGCTACCGGGCTGGTATCCGGTGGGCACCGCGCCGGTCCCGCTGTGGTGAGTCCGATGACCGTGCGCGATTCCTTCGAGACACTCTCGCAGCGCGACCTTGCCGTGTTGGTGCCCGAGTTGCTCTTGTGTGGGCAGCTGATCGATCGCTCGGGCATGGCGCATCTGATCGTCGAATTCGGACGCGAGGGTATGGCACAGGTGGCCGTCGAGGAGTGGGAGTCGGCCAGCCCCTGGTACACCCGCCGCATGCAGAAGGCTCTCGGATACGAGGGCGACGACGTCGTGACGATCTTCAAAGGATTACAACTCGACATCGGCGCTCCGCCACAGTTCATGGACTTTCGATACCGGGTCGACGATCCGCTGCACGGTGAATTCTGGCTCGATCATTGCGGGGCGCTCATGGACGTCGAGCCGTTGGGCGATGAGTTCGTGACCTCGATGTGTCACGACATCGAGGATCCGACTTTCGATGCGACGGCCATCGCGACCAACCCACACGCCCAGATCCGTCCGATTCACCGACCACCGCGCAGGCCCGCGGACCGACATCCGCACTGCGCCTGGACCGTTGCCATCGACCCGTCGCACACGCCGCCCGTGATGACCGCGCACACCGAGCAGATCGGACGCACCGCCGCGGTGACGGTCGAGCTGAGCCCGATCGATCACGGTGGGGACGGTAGGGCGGACTACTCGGGTCCGTTGTTGTCCGACCTGAGGTTTTCCGACTTCTCGCGATCAGCCTTGGTTCGTATCGCAGAGGAGATCTGCGTGCAGCATCATCTGTTGGCGTTGGGCTTTCTGGCAGCGGTTCGCCGCCGTGCCGACGAAGACAAGGCTCGCGAGATCACGCGAAAGCAATTGACCGGAATCGCGGGAGTTGCGGCACAGCGTATTCGAGATGCGCTCGGGCTTCCTTCGACGCTGGAATCGTTGGCATTGGTCCTGTCCGTGCATCCCTTGCTGAATCCGAAGCAGTATGTGGAGAGCGAGGTCCGACAGGACGGCGGTGCTCTGGAGCTGTGGATCTCGCGAGACGCTCTTGTCGACCGCGACGGCGGTTGGC
>JBEOUM010000104.1:0-1404 GCA_040302365.1 Nocardioides sp. NPDC126508 | reverse complement strand
TGACGAGGGCGATCAGAGCGGTCAGGAAGGTGAGGGCCAGGATTCCCAGTGGGGTGCGGAACGTTCCGACGATCCAGTGTCGTCGCGGGGGCGTCTTGGGGGCCGCAGTGGGGGCCGTAGGTGAGGTGCTCAACTCAGTTCTCCCGAATTGTGGATCGTGGGTCGATGAGAGCGAGCACCACGTCGACGATGAAATTGATGAGAAGGACGATGGCGCCGTAGATCACGACCAGTGTCTGGGCGAGCGGGTAGTCCTTCTCGGTGATGGACTTGACCAGCGCCATGCCCATGCCGGGCCAGGCGAAGATGCTCTCGATGAGCACGGTGCCGGCAATCAGACCACCAAGGAGGAGTCCGGCGAGCGTCAGCGTCGACGTCATGAGGTTGGGCATTGCATGACGGAAGTAGATTCGTGCCACAGTCATTCGCTTGGCGCGCGCCGTACGGATGTAGTCCATGTCCAACACGCCGAGCGCCTCTGCACGGACGATGCGCGACATCGAGGCGATGGCACCGATCGACATGGCCGCGACCGGGAGGATGTAGCTTTCCGGTCCACCACGGCCGGCGACGGGCAGAACAGGGAACGTGACGGCAAAGAGGTAGACCAGCGCCGTGCCGAACATGAACTCGGGGATCACGGCGATGGTGCCCGACGTTGCGGTGTAACCGATCTCGACTCCGCGTCGTCGGCCGTTGCGGGTCAGTGCAGCGAAGATGAGGCCGATCGGAATGCCCAACAGCAGCACCGTGACGACTGTGAGTACAGCCAGTTCGAGTGTTGCAGGGAGGCGGGACGCGATCACCTCGAAGACCGGAGTCCTCAAGGTGATCGAGTCACCGGGATTCCCGCTCAGCAACCCGCCGACGAATCGGAAGTACTGCTGCCACAAGGGAAGGTCGTAACCGAGCTGAGACCTCGTTGTCTCGACCAGTTCGACCGGTGCGTTCATTCCCAGAGCCAACCGAACAGGGTCGCCCGGAATCAGTTGGAGCATCAGGAACGCCGCAGTCACCAGCGCCCAGAGTGAAATCACGAAGGTGCCGAAACGACGCAGAAGATATGCGGGCCAGCTGTCAGACTCGAGCCACTTTGCTCGAGCCTGAGGCGCCGCTTCTGGTTTCGCGGCTTCAATAGTTTGACTCATGGGCTGTCTTTCCGGAGGGCGGGATGCTGGGGCGGGAAGATATTCAGAGTGGGCGGGCGACCTACTGGTAGAGGCGCAACGCAGAACCGTTGAGCGACTTACCGAATGAGAGTCCAGCCTTGTTGAAGTACACGTTCATAACTGAATCCGAGAACGGCACAGCGGAGATCGTCTTGGTGAGCTCCGACTCGGCGTCGGCCCAAGCGTCGCAAGCGTCGCTACCGGTCAGACCGGAAGCCTTGGTGGCTGCTGCTTC
>JBEOUM010000103.1:0-1408 GCA_040302365.1 Nocardioides sp. NPDC126508 | reverse complement strand
CGATACAGTCGCTGGCCGAGCAATCAGCCCTGTGGTCCGACAATCACGGATTGACTCTGAGAAATACCGCTGCTCTACTCTCGAATGCCCCGTGCTACAGAATGATTCGGCATCACGGCGATACCGGCGCCGACGCCGTGGAGAAACTGGTGGCGTCATGCGTGACACCCGGTACCTGATTTCCATGCTGGACTCCGAGCACGGGGCCGACCTCATCCGTTCGTGTTCGCCGCAGGATTGGCCGAGAGTCATCGACACCGCTGCCAGGCACAAGGTGTTGCCGCTGCTGGCCGCCCGCGCAGTCGACGCCGGCTTCGCCTCGGTCCTGCCTGCGAGTTTCGCGGAAATGCTGTCGGAGTCCGGAGCTACCGCATCGAGTCCGGAACTGACGCTGAGCCTTGTCCATCACCGAAACGCGCGTCGTATCGCGGACCTCGACGCGCAGCGCGTAGAAGTGCAAGAGTTGTTACACAGCAGCGGATTTCCAACGGTCGCACTGAAAGGTGCTGCCCTTCTCGAGCGAAGAATCTGGCCGAATCCGGCAGCGCGACGGATGACGGACATCGACCTCTTGGTCGTCGATCCCGCACACGCCGTTCCGGCCAACGACGCGATCCTCGACTTCGGCTATCGAATGGTCCGCCCGGACGAGGTGGTGGGGGATTCCATCGATCGCGACGATCACCAGGAACCTGCGCTCCTGCGCGACGACCGTCACGGCTCCGTCGAAATTCATTCGCACTTGCTTCCGCGGTTCGCTCGTCATGCGTTGACCCGAGAATCTGCGATACGAGGAATCAGCGCGGGGACCGAAGGATCCAGACTCGAGATTGCCGATGTCACGCTGCATGTCATCGCTCACGCGCGACTCGCCGATCGGGCCTTGATTCGCGCCGATTTGTCGTTGAACAGCGTCTTCGACGTGGGGTACCTGCTCGCCTCCGAACCGGGACTCGCTGTGACGCTCTCCAGACGCCAGTTGCCACGCGATGTCCGCCGGGCGGTGAACGTCCACTGGGCGGCGGTGGAATCGATCTTCGGCGTCAGTACCGGAGTGACGACCATCTCGGCGCGTTGGTGGTGGCAATGGACGCTGTGGTTGGCGGATCGCCCGCGGCTGCACTCGCTGTACCGCGATCTGGTTATGGTGCCGCTCTTTCTCGACCGTGATCGGCTCTCCATCCGGGACGGGCGCGACCTACGCGGATGGGACTTGGCGCGCGCACGCGTGTCTCACTTCCTCCGTCGTGCGAGGACTGCCGTCGAGGATGCCGGGGGAGCAGCATGAAAGTCCTCATCACCGGCGGAGCGGGATTCATCGGAAGCACCGTGGCGTCGAAGTGCGTCGACGCCGGGATGGATGTCATTGTCCTCGACAGCCTGCTGACCGGCCGTGCCGAGTTTGCAC
>JBEOUM010000102.1:0-1412 GCA_040302365.1 Nocardioides sp. NPDC126508 | reverse complement strand
CGTCGTAGCGAGGGCTACGACCCGCTGCAGAAGCTGATGGCTCTGTTCGAGGGTGTCTCGGCTGCGTCGGCGCGCGAGTCCCGTGCGCAGGAACTCGCCGGACTTCCGTTGTTCGACCGGCTCGAGCGTCGCATCGTCGACGGCGAGCGCAACGGCCTCGACGACGATCTCACCGAAGCGATGACGGTCAAGTCCCCGATCGAAATCATCAACGAGACACTGCTTTCGGGCATGAAGACCGTCGGTGAACTGTTCGGTTCCGGACAGATGCAGTTGCCGTTCGTTCTGCAGTCCGCCGAGGTCATGAAGGCAGCAGTTGCGTTCCTCGAGCCGCACATGGAAGCGACGGACGACGACGGCAAGGGTCGCCTCGTCATTGCGACGGTCAAGGGCGACGTCCACGATATCGGCAAGAACCTTGTCGACATCATCTTGAGTAACAACGGTTACGACGTCGTGAACCTCGGCATCAAGCAGCCCATCGCGACCATTCTCGATGCTGCGATCGAGCACAAGGCCGATGTCATCGGCATGTCCGGACTGCTCGTGAAGTCGACAGTGGTCATGAAGGACAACCTCAAGGAACTGAACTCTCGCGGTGTCTCGGAACAGTTCCCGGTTTTGCTGGGTGGTGCCGCGCTGACGCGTTCGTACGTCGAGAACGATCTGCAGGAGGTGTACGAGGGCGACGTCAGCTATGCCCGCGATGCTTTCGAGGGTCTGAACTTGATGGACCAGATCATGACGACCAAGCGCGGCGGCGGCCCGGCGCCGGACAGCCCGGAGGCCATCGCTGCTCGCGAGAAGGCTGCCGAGCGTAAGGCTCGTCACGAGCGTTCCAAGCGCATCGCCGAAAAGCGTAAAGCTGCAGCGGTTCCCGTCGTCCTGCCGGAGCGTTCCGATGTCGCTACCGACATCGCGGTGCCGACACCGCCCTTCTGGGGCTCGCGCATCGTCAAGGGAATCTCTCTGTCCGAGTACTCGGGGCTGCTCGACGAGCGCGCTCTCTTCCTCGGCCAGTGGGGCCTTCGCGGTCAGCGCAAGGGCGACGGTCCGACGTACGAGGAACTGGTCGAGTCGGAAGGCCGTCCGCGGCTCCGGTACTGGCTCGATCGGCTGACGTCCGAGGGCATCCTCGCGCACGCCGCGGTTGTGTACGGCTACTTCCCGGCGATCTCGGAGGGCGACGACGTCATCGTGCTCACCGAACCGAAACCGGATGCACCTGAACGGTTCCGGTTCACCTACCCGCGTCAGCACCGCGACCGTTTCCTGTGCATCGCTGACTTCGTGCGCTCGCGCAAGGACGCCGAGGCCACCGGCCAGGTGGACGTTCTTCCGTTCCAGTTGGTGACGATGGGTCAGCCGATCGCGGACTTCGCCAACGAGTTGTTCGCGTCGAACTCGTACCG
>JBEOUM010000101.1:0-1419 GCA_040302365.1 Nocardioides sp. NPDC126508 | reverse complement strand
GATCTCACTGGTGACTGCGACCTTGGCCAGCTTGGCCGCGTCGGTGGTCAGGTCAGATCCGTCGACCACGAGAACGGGAGCAAGCGAGACAGCAGTGCCGGGCTCACCCTCGATCTTCTCGACCTTGACGAGGTCACCAACAGCGACCTTGTACTGCTTTCCGCCGGTCTTGACGATCGCGTACGTTGCCATCGGAGGGCTACCCCTTGCTTCTTCGAACTTGCTCGCGCTGCTGCCTGAGGCTTCAAATGCATCGCGACTGGTCTGGTTTATGTCACCTCGGCTCGGCACTGACGTACCGGGACATTCACGCGCACTCTAGGCACACGGAATCTCTACCGCCGGGTGGCGACCCTCCAAGGTTACGGGAAAGCAACCGTCAGGGTCAAACCGCCCCGCCGAGGGGTGGTGCTCACTACTCTGTACTGCTTCTACCAGCTGAAACTTCGGATAACGGTTGGATGCCCTCGCTCATCGCCAGGACATCCAACCGACCGAAACCGATAGTTCTTACTCTCCGTCGACCGGCGGACCCGCGGGACGTGCTGCTGCACGCCTGCGACGAGGCCGCTTGACGACGACAACTTCTTCCTCGGCCGGAACCTCGATGGCCGGAGCCTGGACGTTCTCCACGACCGCTTCCGCTGCGGGTTCCGGAGTCGGAATCACGAAGACCGTGCCCACCTCGGGAGCCGCCTCGGCAACCGGTGCCGACGCTGCCCGCGACGCCCGGCGACTACGCCGACGACCTCGCGGAGCTGCTTCGGCCGAAGCTGCAGCCGACTCGTTGTCCACTGCGGGAGCTTCTTCCGCAGCAGAGTCCACAACAGGAACGTCATGGTGCTCAGCAGCAGCAGGAGTATCGATCGGCCGATCTTGTTGCCGATCGGCACTTTTGGATGCATCGTCCCCCGAAGACGTACCAGCGGAATCGGACTCGATCGAGTCGGCCGCGACGGTCTCGTCGTCCTCGTGGTGATGCGAGGCCATCGCCAATGCCACCGGATGAGCCCGCTTGACCGTCGCGTCGACGGCCGGAACCTCCGGCGCCGGAGCTTCCTGTCCGTTGGACTCGGTCGAAGCCGACTTGTCTCCGCGGCCACGCTTGTTCTTGCGCGAGGTACCGGAATCACTGCGCTGCGAGCCCGAACGCGATCCTCCGTCGTCCGAGGACTTCACCTCGACGGGCTCGGAATGGACGATGATGCCGCGGCCGTGGCAGTGCTCACAGGTGGTCGAGAAGGCCTCGACCAATCCGGTACCCAACTTCTTGCGAGTCATCTGCACGAGTCCGAGTGACGTGACCTCCGACACCTGATGGCGCGTGCGATCGCGACCCAGGCATTCGGTGAGCCGACGCAGAACCAGGTCCCGGTTCGATTCGAGGACCATGTCGATGAAGTCGACGACGATCATTCC
>JBEOUM010000100.1:0-1419 GCA_040302365.1 Nocardioides sp. NPDC126508 | reverse complement strand
GTGTGCACCCACAATTCCGCGCGCTCGCAACTGGCCGCGGCGTTGTGGAACAAGCAATCCCACATCCCGGCAGCATCGGCCGGCACCCACCCCGCTCCCCGAATTCACAGCGGCGCCCTCGCCGCCGCCCGCCGCCACGACCTACCTCTCGACGCCACGCGCCCGGCCGATGTCGCCGATGTCCTCGCACCCGGGGACATGGTCATCGCCGTGTGCGACAACGCCCACGAAGAAATGCGCGAAAACCCGAACTCTCTTCACTGGTCGATTCCGGACCCTGCCCGCACCGGCAGTGCCGCAGCGTTCGACCGAGCCTTCGACGACATCGACCACCGAGTCGCTCGACTCGCCCCCCATTGCCTCCCGAACGGAGAACTCTCATGACCGACAACCTCAGCACCACAACACATCACCGCGACGACCTGACCATCGATCAACGGTTAGCCCTCAAAAGCGCCGCCGCACACCTGGCCACGGAATTCACCGACGTCTTCAACACCGAAACCATCGAGCGGTTCCTGCATTCGTCCTACGACCAGTTCGCCGGCCGCGCCTCCGTCGTCAACTACCTCCCTCTCCTGGCCGAACGCTTCGCCCGGCAGCGACTACGCGCCCTGGCCAAGGTCGAAGGACTCTCCAACGACGGCAAACCCACCGTGTTGTTCTTGTGCACGCACAACGCCGGACGCTCCCAGATGGCCATGGGATTCTTCGAAAAACTCGCCGGGGAACGTGCCGTCGCATGGTCCGGCGGATCCGAACCCGGCACCAGCGTCAACGAAGCAGCCATCGAAGCAATGGCCGAACGTGGCATCGACATCAGCGGTGAATACCCCAAGCCATGGACTGACGAAGTGGTCCGCGCAGCCGACGTCGTCATCACGATGGGCTGCGGAGATGCATGCCCGATCTTCCCCTGACGCCGCTACGAAGAATGTGTCCTTCCCGACCCCGCAGGTCTCGGAGTCGACGCGATCCGCCCGATCCGTGACGAGATCGAACGGCGAGTACTCACATTGCTCGACGAGATCGACATCGCCGCCCAGCACTGATGCTCGTCGATGAATTCCTTGCGAAGAAGGTCTCTCATGTTCATTCCGGCAGTGGTCACCGCTTTTGTGCACTGGCTTCGCAGCGGCTACCCGCAGGACGCACCGAGATACGGTCACAGCCCGCTACTGGCTCTGATGGATCAACGGCTCTCACCTGCGCAGATCAGTGAGATCGTGATCGCGCTCGACGGGGAGCCGGCCACCGAGGCCATCGACATCCAAGTGGCCATCACGGCTGTCGCACGGCGGATGCCCTCACCCGCCGATCTGAGTGCCGTATGCGCGGCCATCGAGAAATCCGCGTCCAGGGAAGGGGCCTTCCCGTGCTGCAGAACCAGAGGCGTGCCCCATGTTGCGAACTGATTTG
>JBEOUM010000099.1:0-1447 GCA_040302365.1 Nocardioides sp. NPDC126508 | reverse complement strand
GCATTCTCACTTACCGCAATCAAATTGTCCTGATCATATACAACTTCTTCAGGGACACCACCATAATATTGAAAAGCTAGTTCATGACAGCGCATGGTGTCCTCGGTAGTGAAGGGTCTGTTGAGCCACCACATATATTTATGTCGGGAATGTGCTAGTACGAACGCAATGAAATAGAGGCGTATTTCCTTACCATACATATCCTTTTGAACACCTTGTCCCCAATCCACCTGCAGCTGTTTTCCTGGTGGTAGTTCATCGACAGACTCATATTCACGTGATTCTTCTTTCTTTTCGATTTGATACAGTTCTCTTACTTCATTTACATAGCGTCGCACTGTGCTTTCTCCGACTTTAATATTTGGAAATCTTTCCTGTAGCCAATCAAAAATCTGAGCTCCACTGAGGGAAGATAATCCTTCAGCCAATTGACAATCCAATCCCGATAGGGATCCAATATCTTTTTTCGTTCACCAATATCAAATTCATTTACAGCTTCTTCAAAAGTCGTTTCCAAATATTTATACACAGTAGTTCGGGAAATCTTTAATCTTTTAGCAATTTGAGAAACTCTTAATCTTTGTTTAGTTAATTGGTGAATCTCTAGATATATCATTAACTTTTCCTCCATTTTGCTCCTCCTACAAACTGATAAACCCAGTTTACAGGAATGATTTTTTAGGCGAAAAGTGTTCATTGGAAGTGAGCAAAAACTGTTCACTTTATTTTAGCGGTTACAGATAGATTTTGAAGTTGATTGTTCTTTTCTTTTTCCATTGTGGATACAACTCTGTTCAACCTGTTTCTTTCTGTTTTTTCTGCAAACTCTAGATTGCTAATTTTGTTTTTGAGTATCGTTTTAGATATAGTTCCTTTTTTAAATTGAAAATTCCATTTATCCTTTTCTAAGTTAGTCGTTAAACCAAGTATTTTAATTTCTATTTCTTTATTTTTTATATCATTATCAAAATTCAATTGGATTGCTTGTTTTTTATATTTAACCACCGCTTTATTAATTAAATTAATATTATTTATAATCTCATCTGTTCCAGAATTTATTTCTATTCTTTTGGATTCGTCTTTTTGCATGGAAGAGATATTGTATTCCATCGATTTCTCTATAGAGGCTAATTGTTTCGCTTTAGACTCATTTAATTGTGTTATCTTCTTTTCAAAATTTTTCTCTATCTTCGCTTGTTCTGATTCTATATCACTCAATTTTTTATTATAAATTTGCTTCGCCTTTGAAGCATTCTTCTTTTTTTCCTCTTTATACACTTGTAATGCTTCATATCTTTGTTCCGTTATTTTAAATAGCTGACTTTTCTTTATGACTTCCTCTACTAGAATAAGTGGATTTGAGTCAATAATTTGGACACAAAAAAGTTAAGTATCAAGCGGTTCTTCTAATCTGATCCTCCATAGCTTGAGGTGTTTGATAGCCGAT
>JBEOUM010000098.1:0-1450 GCA_040302365.1 Nocardioides sp. NPDC126508 | reverse complement strand
ATTTCCTCCGGCACTCATGGCGCTCCTCGAACTCGACGCCGACGGAACGGGTGAGCTCAGCGCCGAAGAGGTTGCCGTGATCTGTGAGCACGACCGCGACACCATTCTCGACTACCTGCGGATCAGCCAGGAGCAGGAGACTGCCTGGCACGAGGCGTTGACCGAGTCCATCCGCCGCAAGGACGACGACACCGACCTGTGTGCGGGCGAGAAGCGCGCGTGGACGCACGCGATCCGCAACCTCAGGCGCGGACTGCGCGTCGTCGTACTGCCCGCCAAGGATGCAGCGCCCACCCAACTCGGTCTCTTCGACGATCAGGCCTGAGAACCGGAAATCGGGCGCTGCTTGTCAGCCCGGTAGTGGGATGACGATGCCCGGCAGGATCTCGATCTGACGCGGCAACTGGGGGAGCGGCGGTACTTCGATCGGCGGTAGGCCGGGCACCTCGATGGGCGCCGGGGGAGCGACCGCGCCCGTCGTGGGCGTGCCCGTCCCGTCCCCCGAGGTCACGCCGGAGTTCGCGGGAACGCCGGCCTGCCCGCCGATGGGATCCGGCCACGGGAAGCTCTCCCAGTCGGATCCCTTCAGCGCGCCGTCCATCGTGCTCTTCCAGATGTCGGCAGGCACTCCGGAGCCGTAGATCAAGCCGCCGTAGGAGTTGGTGATGGCCTGCGCGTCGGAAGTACCGATCCAGACCGCGGTGGACAGCGACGGCGTGTAACCGACCATCCATGCATCCTTGTTCTGCCCGGTGTCACCCAGCTGCGCGGTGCCGGTCTTGGCAGCGGACGGGCGTCCACCGGCAAGCGCGTGACCGTTCGAGTACGACGCGATCGGCAGCATCGCCTGCGTGACGTTGTCCGCGACGGCCGCATCAAGACGACGCTCACCAGGCGAGACCGGACGATCGAGCAGGACTTCACCTTCGGCCGTCACGACCTTCTGGATGAAGTGCGGCTGCTGGTACACGCCGGAGTTAGCGAGCGTCGCGTACGCGGAGGCCATGTCGATAACGCGAGACTGATACTGGCCGAGCACGATTCCGTTCTCCGGCGGGCCACCCTCCTGGGTGAGCGTCGGGTAGTCGAGCCCTGGAATGTGTTCGGGGATTCCGGCCAGGTGGGCGGCGTCGGCGATCTTCTGGGGACCGTTCTCCATCGAGAGCATCAACCGGTAGAAGCTGGTGTTCAGCGAACGCTTGAGTGCCTCGGCGATGGTGCATCGACCACAGGATTCGCCGCCGACGTTTCCGATGGTCACACCGTTGATCGTGAGCGGTGAACTGTCGAACCGCGCGGACAGCGGAATATCTTCCATCAATGCTGCGACCAGACCGAAGACCTTGAACGCTGAACCGGTCTGCAGCGGTGCCTGGGCATAGTCGAAGCCGGCTCCGTCGTCACCGCCGTAATAGGCGTCGACCCCACCGGTCTTGGGGTCGATGGACAC
>JBEOUM010000097.1:0-1456 GCA_040302365.1 Nocardioides sp. NPDC126508 | reverse complement strand
GTCTTCCCTTTCGGCATCCTCGAGCAGTCGGTCGTCCCTGACGGCCGACTCGATCAGGTGCGAGGTCAGTGTGGGTTGGGGAAATGGGCCGCCGACGTGGTCCGAGATGGAACGGGTGCTTTCCGGACGACCCGGCCGTGTGGAACATGAGGATTTGTTTCCGGGCGATGGAAGTGACAGCCCCGCCTGGTCAAGAAAGCGCGGCGAGTACCACGCGGGCGAGCTCACCCGTGGTGCCGGTGTAGTTCCTTACGCAGAACTGCACGCTCACTCGGCCTTCAGTTTCCTCGACGGCGCATCGCCGCCGGAAGAGCTGGTCGAGGAAGCAGTGCGTCTCGGGCTCGAAGCTATCGCCGTCACCGATCACGACGGCTTCTACGGCGTGGTGAGGTTTGCGGAAGCCGCACGTGAATGGGGAATGCGCACAGTCTTCGGAGCTGAGCTTTCTCTGGACTCGGTACCCAGAACCGGCACGGCAGATCCCGGTGGAACACACCTCCTGGTGCTTGCCCGTGGGCAGGAAGGGTATCGCCGGCTTTCGCGGGAGATCGCTGCCGCGCATCTGGCGGGCGGCGAGAAGGGCAAACTGCAGTACGACTACGACGTGCTGACCGAAGCGGCCGGTGGCCACTGGCAGATCCTGACCGGGTGCCGGAAAGGTCATGTGCGGCAAGCCTTGACGTCGGGTGGTCGCGAAGCAGCGGCGGATGCCTTGGGGGATCTGGTCGAGCGATTCGGGGCGGAGCGAGTGTCGGTGGAACTCACCCATCATGGGTTGGCGGAGGACGACGAGCGCAATGCCGTTCTGGCCGAATTGGCGAGAGAGCATGGACTACGTACGGTGGCGACCACCGCCGCGCACTTCGCCGCTCCTCCGCGTCGACGCCTCGCCATGGCAATGGCGGCTGTGCGGTCGCGTCAAAGCTTGGACGAGGCAGCAGGATGGTTGGCCCCTACCGGCGGAGCGCACCTGCGGTCGGGCGCGGAGATGGCGGCACTGTTCTCGCTCTATCCCGAGGCTGTCAGTGGTGCCGCCGATCTTGGTCGTGAGTGCGCTTTCGATCTCAAGCTCATCGCGCCCAAATTGCCACCGTTCGACGTGCCCGCCGGGCATACCGAGGCGTCGTGGTTGCGTGAGCTCACCATGGTGGGGGCGCTGGAACGCTACGGACCGCCGGAAGGTGCACCGAAGGCATACAAACAGCTCGAACATGAACTTGCCATCATCGAGGGATTGAACTTTCCCGGATACTTCCTGGTGGTGCATGACATCGTGTCGTTCTGCAAGAACAACGACATCCTCTGTCAGGGAAGAGGTTCCGCTGCGAACTCGGCGGTGTGTTACGCGATCGGCATCACCAATGTCGATCCGGTTCGCAACAAACTGCTGTTCGAGAGGTTTCTTGCGCCTGAACGTGACGGCCCGCCGGACATCGACGTGGACATCGAGTCCGAC
>JBEOUM010000096.1:0-1457 GCA_040302365.1 Nocardioides sp. NPDC126508 | reverse complement strand
GTCGCCGGTCGCGTCGGACTTGAACTTCGCGCCTGCGATCGACTTGGCGGCCGAGTCGTTGGTCAGTGCGACTGCTTCGGAGCCGGTGTTGATCTCGGCAACCGAGAGCTTGTTCTGATCGGCGAACGACTTCTCGACATAGGTGATCGAACCCGGTGCCGTGGCAACTGCCTGTGCAACGCCCGCCGAACCCTTGGCGCCCTCACCGACGCCACCGGTGAAGTCGGACCCTGCGCCCGACGTCCAAGCACCGTTCGATGCCGCGTCGAGGTACTTCTGGAAGTTGTCGGTGGTGCCCGAGGAATCGGAGCGGATCACGGTGGTGATCTTCTCGTCGGGAAGCGATGCACCGGAGTTGAGCGCGGCGATTGCCGGATCGTTCCACTTGGTGATGCCGCCGTTGAAGATCTTCGCGAGAACCTCTGCGTTGAGAACGAGCTTGTCGACGCCGTCGAGGTTGTATGCAACCGCGATCGGGCCGAAGACGAGGGGAAGGTTCCAGGCTTCGCCGCCGACGCAACGCTCCTTGGCCTTGTCGGCCTGCTCGTCCTTGATGGCCGAGTCGGAGCCGGCGAAGTCGATCTGGCCGGCGATGAACTGGGTGCGACCGTCGCCCGAACCGCTGGGGTTGTAAGCGACGTTGACCGTCTTGCCCTTTTCCTGGCATACGGAGATGTAGGTGGCGACGAACTGGTCCATGGCGTTCTTCTGTGCCGAGGAACCAGCGGCAGAGAGGTTGCTCTTGCCTTCGCACGTTGCGTTCGATGCGGACGCGTCCACACCCGTCGACGACGAGTTGTTGTCGCTGCCACATGCGGCCAAGGTCATGGCGCCCACGGCCACTACACCGAGCAGGGCACCACTGCGCTTGAGATTCACCAAGATCCTCCGGAAATCGCTCCCGCCACGCCCTCGATCGGGCGGCGACATGAGACGCAGAATGATTGAAATCTGCATCAGGCAACACGGCGCTGCCCACAGAGAAAAGTAGGCGGGCGCGGTGTCCGGCTGGACCACACATGGTTAACGCAGAATGAACAGACTGGACATTTCTGCGTGTCCGACTGTGACGTCAGAGCGCGCGGGCGTAAGCCATGTCCACGTGGAACCGATCGAAGCCGAGTCGTTCGTACGTGTGGAGGGCGGCCGTGTTGTCGCCTTCGACGTACAGAAGGACGGTTCCGAGGCCGCGATCACGCAGGTAATGCATGCCCGCAAGAGTCAGCACTCGGCCGAGACCGCGTCCCTGTGCAGCAGGATCGATCCCCACGACGTACACCTCCCCCAGCTCCGGATCGTCACCTTCGGGTGCGTGCACCTTCGTCCAGTGAAAGCCGAGAAGGGTATCGGGATCGGTGTCCGCGAACGCCAGGAACAGACCGGCGGGATCGAACCAACCTTCGGCCGTTCTCTCGTCGATCTCCGCCTGGGTCCAGCCACCCTGCTCGGGATGCCAG
>JBEOUM010000095.1:0-1461 GCA_040302365.1 Nocardioides sp. NPDC126508 | reverse complement strand
GATCTTTCGGGCCGGGGTGGTCTCGATGGCAGCGCGGCGCTCGGCATCCGTCTTGGCCACGACCAACAGTTGGTAGTTCTTCACATACTGCTGATCGAGTGTCGACGCGCCCTGCTGCACTTCACCGGTCGTCGTGTTGGTGAGGAAGGCGCGCAGCGTTCCCTGCCAGTCGACGCCCTTGTGGTCGGGGAACCGGCGGTCCTCGATGGAGACGATCGCCAACTTCATGTTGTTGGAGATCTTCTCGCTCGGGACTTCGAAGCGTCGTTGGTCGTACAGCCAGGCAATGGGATTGCCTGCCGCATCGACCATGGTGGACACCGCGGGGACCGTGCCTTCGACCAGTTCGGCCGAGACATTGTCGACGGTATCGGCAGCGCGATTGGACGCGAATCCGAATCCGCCGGCCACCGGGAACATCACCCCTGCGACCAGGACACCCGCCAATGCGGAGCTTCCGGCGAGCTTCGCCACTGTTTTTGCAATCGACACGATCTACAGAGTACGTGTGCCCACCCATTGGAACCGGTTTCAGTGTTTTGGGGGTGTTCAAAACCTCCTGAACACGCGCTTTGTACTGCCGTACCAAAAAATGCTCCCGACCGTCTTGCGTTAGGGGCGTTCTTTACCTAAATTGTGATCAGTGTGATCGACGTAACACTCGATCACGAATGTGTCTCAGCTTTCACCGTGCTACCGCGGGGACGGCTGAGATGGTGCGCTGCTCGCCTCATGGCGACGGTCAGACTTTGTAGAGGGGACCCAGAATGTACACAGCCACCCCGAGTAGCCGTTTGGACATCGAGCAGGCCGAGGCACGAATTGCCTGGGTAACTCAGGCACGATGCCGCGAGGTCGACCCCGACCAACTTTTTGTTCGTGGCGCCGCACAGCGCAAGGCAGCCACCATCTGCCGTCACTGCCCGGTCCTCATGCAGTGCGGAGCAGATGCTCTCGACAATCGCGTCGAGTTCGGTGTGTGGGGCGGAATGACCGAACGTCAGCGCCGTGCGCTGCTCAAGCAGCACCCCGACGTCGACTCCTGGTCCGAGTTCTTCGAAGACCAGCGCCAGCATCACTCAGCAGTCTGATCCAGGTCGATCGGGGGGATCAGCCCTTACGAGTGAGCTGATCTCCCACCGCGCGCAGCGCCTCGAGGTCCGAGACCTCGAACGGTAGCGACGGAACACCGATCAGCGGCACCCTCGGGTGAGCTGCGGTGAATCGACTCAGCAAGGCGATTTCTCGCTTCGCGATCACTGCCCGATGGGCATGGATGCGGAGAACGGCTGCGGTGAGGGCCTCGGCCTCGGTCGCATTTTCCTTCGCTTCCAGTTTGTCGGCGGCGGTCACCGCATGATCGGCAGGCAGAGCCGTCAACGTCGGGTGCGTGCGGTTGAGAACCAGACCGGCCAACGGCATCGAGTCACCCGCAAGGCGATCGACGAAGAACGCCGCCTC
>JBEOUM010000094.1:0-1472 GCA_040302365.1 Nocardioides sp. NPDC126508 | reverse complement strand
ACCTCTTCCACCACCGACGTCGGAGCACGGAACACCGCAACCTGCAACGACGGAACCGGCAACGCCCGACGATCCAACTTCCCGTTCACCGTCAACGGAATCGCATCCAACACCACAAACGCCGACGGCACCATGTACTCCGGCAACAACGAACCCACCGACACCCGAAGATCGTCGACCGAAACGCTCACACCCGCAGCCGGAACCACATACGCCACCAACCGCTGATCACCCGGAGAATCCTCACGAACAACCACCGCCGTCTGCGCCACCGACACATCCGCCAACACCGCAGACTCGATCTCACCGATCTCGATCCGGAAACCACGGATCTTCACCTGATCATCCGCGCGACCCAGATACTCCAAATCACCAGCACTGTTCCACGACGCCACGTCACCCGTGCGGTACAACACCTCGCCGGCATTGAACGGATTCGCCACAAACCGCGTCGACGTCAACCCCGCCTGACCCAGATAACCCCGAGCCAACTGCACACCAGCGACATACATCTCACCCGCGACACCGACCGGCACCGGAGCCAAACGCGTATCCAACACGAACACCCGCAGACCCGAAATAGCCTGACCCACAACACTCGCCGACGCATCCGCCGCCATCGCAGCATCCAACACACGATGGCTCACATGCACCGTCGTCTCCGTGATGCCGTACATGTTCACCAACGTCGGCGCGGAATCACCGCGGCGGCCGTACCAATCCGACAAGCGACGCAGCTCGAGCGCCTCCCCACCGAAAACAACCCACCGCAACGACAATTCGGCAGCCCGACCGGATTCCGACGCCAACCGATCAGCCTCAGCCAACTGATAGAACGCCGACGGCGTCTGATTGAGCACCGTCACCCGCTCAGCAGCAAGCAACTCCAAGAACTGCTCCGGCGACCGCGACGTCACATAATCCACAACCACCAACGTGCCGCCGTACAACAGCGGACCCCACAACTCCCACACCGAGAAGTCGAACGCATAACTGTGGAACATCGTCCACACATCGGATTCGTCGAACCCGTACACACCCTCGGTATTCGCAAACAACTTCGCCACCGTCGTGTGCGGAACCTGCACACCCTTCGGGCGACCCGTCGAACCCGACGTGTAAATCACATACGCAACATTCGACGACCGCAACGGCGCAACACGATCCGCATCCGCCACCACCGAACCATCGAACTCCGACACATCCACCGCGTCGATATCAACCACAGGCAAACCAGCGGGCAACACCAACTCACGCCCGGACCACGAAATCGCAGCCACCGGAGCAGCATCAGCCAACATAAACTCGACACGATCAGCCGGATACGACGGATCCACCGGCAAATACCCCGCACCGGACTTCACCACCGCCAACAACGCCACCACAAGATCCGCCGACCGCGGCAACGCCACCGCCACCAACGACTCCGGACCACAACCCTGAGCAATCAACCTGCGCGCCAAACGATTAGC
>JBEOUM010000093.1:0-1477 GCA_040302365.1 Nocardioides sp. NPDC126508 | reverse complement strand
GACCGAACGGGAGGAGAAAAATTCCGTCGCGATCGCGTCGAACGAGTCGTTCTCCAAAGCGCACATGTTCGCGCGAATCTGTGCGTAGTCGCGCCGAAGTTTCACGGGTTCGGCAGTCGGGTGGGGTCGACGAAGTCTGCCAGGTAGATCATGGCGGCCTCGGCGGTCATGCCGAATGCCGCGGCGACGAGCTTCGGATCCATGGTGTTGACCAGATCGATAAGGCGAGTGCAGCGGATCATCCGCGGGCCGAACCCGCAATCGTCGAGCACATGACTCAGATAGGCGACCGATGCGGGTGACCGTCCGGCCTTGGTCCCTTTGGTGACGATGACGTGCGGATTGGCGGTGCGCCAGGAGGCGCGCTGGGCCAAACAGCGCTGCACGATCGTCCAGCTCGCCGGGTCCATCGGGACCGGATGCGGTCGCTCGCCAAGCCTGACGGTCTGTCGAAGCGGATCGACATCGTCGCAGGTCAGCAGCCGGACTTCGCGACTGGAAGCGCCATGCAGCAAGGCGAGGATGCCGACCAGGGATTCATGCGGATGCACCAGCAGGTCGGTGGTCCACCGCTGGAACAACCGGCGTTGTTGCTCGAGAGTGAGCGTCCGGCCACGAAAACCCTTGGCCTCTTTCCTGTCCAGGCTCTTCGTCGGATCGACAAGGACCAGACGGTGACTGCGCGCGAATCGGAAAAACTGGCGCAGCACGGTGAGTCTTCGCTGGCGCGACTTCGGCAGGGAAACTAGGAACGCCTCGACGTCGCCGAGCTCGACGGTCGCCCAATCTTGTTTCCCGCGTTCACTGTTCAAGAACGAAGCGAAATCTCGAACGGCCGCCAGTGCGGCCTCTATGGTCGAATCGCTGCGGGGCAGTGTTCCGGCCCGGCGAGCACGGGCCTTGGCGGTAAGCATGAACTCGGCGAATCCTGCGATTGCCGGTCGCAGCGGTTCAGGGGCCGCTTCGATCCGCCGTTGCCGGCGGCCGGCGGCGAGTCGCTCGTTGTGGTCGGTCGGCATCGCCAGCCCGTGTTCGGTGAAGAAATCTTGCATCGATCTGGCCAGCGGACCCATGGAACGGCCTGAGCGGCGTGCCCTGTCGAGCAGGGACGGCGGATGATTGGAGTGCTCGTCGTCGAGCAGTCGCCCCAGCTCGGTGACCGCCACACACGCACGGCCTGGCGAATAGCCGTCGGCGAGACAGGTGATCAGGCCGGGCAGCCAATCCGGCGGGTCGGCAAGACGTGCTAGGAGATGTTCGCCGGCCACATGCGGCCGATCCGGATGGCGCTGCCAGCATCGCGAGCACATGCCGCGGCAAGCATGGCGACGCAACACGCCACAGGCGACGCAGACGCGCGGGGGCTTCTTCGAAGGGCGCGGCCTCGAACAGTGACCGCACCAGCCGGTGTCCACGCGCAGATACCCGGGTTTGCCGCACCGCGGACAGTCCTGTTGCCGAGCTTGCAGGTCGGCTT
>JBEOUM010000092.1:0-1479 GCA_040302365.1 Nocardioides sp. NPDC126508 | reverse complement strand
GTCAAGTTTCGCCTTGAGGATCATCCAGGTGTTGACCGAGCCCAACATCGCGCTGATGGCGATACCGACGATGATCAACCGGAATCCCTGCACACCTCGCTTGTACGCAAGGAGATAAACAACTGCTGCGGTGGCGATTCCGCCCACCAGAGCACCGACTGCGATCTCGTAGTAAGTACCACCGATGAGGAGGATGACCACCAGAGCGCCCGTGTACGCACCCGAGTTGAAGCCGATGATGTCCGGGCTACCCAACGGGTTCCTGGTGAGCGACTGGAAGATTGCACCACTCATGCCGAGTGCCGCACCGAGCATCAGCGCCAACAGAACTCGGGGCAGACGCCATTCCACGACGACCATGTGGATACGCGCGGGGGCTTCGCCGAACAGTGCACCGAGGACGTCCCCGATCGGCACTTGGTAGTCACCACTACCGAGCGCGATGACACCGATGGCCAATGCAAGCGCAACGAGGACGAGGCAGACCGTGACCGTGCGGACGTCGATCCGCGCGGACCAGCCTTCTTTGGGTGAGCGCACCACCGTGGTGGGGCGCCCGAAATCGATGCTCACAGACCGCTCACCTTGCTTCGACGCACCAGCATGATCAGCACCGGAGCGCCGATGAAGGCCGTGACGATGCCGACCTGAAGTTCACCCGGGCGCAGCACGATTCGGCCGACGACGTCGGAGAAGAGAAGAAGAATCGGCGAGCACACCAACGTATACGGGAGAATCCATCGCTGATCCGGTCCGACGAACCATCTCGCGACGTGCGGAACCATCAAACCGACGAATCCGATCGGCCCGGCCGCAGCTGTCGCCGCGCCGCACAGCAATGTCACCGCGATGACACCGAGGATGCGAGTACGAGTGATGTTGGCACCGAGCGAACGTGCCAGATCGTCACCCAGGGCCACCGCGTTGAGTTGGCGCGCCAACGCGAGCGCCAGGAAGAGCCCGATGAGAATGAATGGGGCAACGGCCAGAACGATTTCCAACGAACGCCCGCTGAGTGAGCCGGCATTCCACTGGCGCATCTGGTCGAAAGCGGTCGGGTTGAGCAGGGTGATGCCGGAGGAGATGCCGCCGAGCACGGAGCCGATGGCGACACCGGCCAGCGTCAGCCGAATGGGCGTTGCACCGCCCCTGCCGATCGAGCCCAACGTGTAGACGATCGCCGTGGCTATCACCGCGCCGAGGAAAGCGAACCAGATATAGGACCAGATGCTGGTCAGGCCGAAGACCGCGACGGCAACAACCATCGCGAACCCCGCACCGGCATTGACACCGAGAATTCCGGGGTCAGCCAAGGGATTTCGTGTCATCGCCTGGATGAGGCCACCGGCGACACCGAGCGCCATGCCGACTATCAGACCGAGGAGAGTACGCGGTAGCCGCAGGTCACGGATGATCACGTGATCATTGGAATCGTAGTAGTTCACCAGCGCGTCGATCACGGAGCCGAACGGAATGGTC
>JBEOUM010000091.1:0-1479 GCA_040302365.1 Nocardioides sp. NPDC126508 | reverse complement strand
ACCTTGTCACCGTGCGCCTTGCGCACCTTCTTCATCGTGTAAATGAACTCAGCCATGACCGCCAGCCTATCGGTGTTTGTCCTATAACCCACATTGCGCGTTGGCCGTCACTCCACTGCGGGTTCTGCGGACAGTCCGAGGTCACCGACCAGATTCACCGACATGCTTCTCGACCCCCACGAAAACCGCGATGGGGACACCTCCGGGTGTCCCCAGGACGGCTCAGATCATTGCCCGGTGGATGCCCTGCGGTTCGCCACCGAGCTGCGAGAGCGTCGACGCGTGGAAGATGGAACCGGGTACGTGGATCGCATGCGCGAGACCGGCATGCGCATCACGCCAGAACCGCTGCATCGGCGTGTTCAACTGCAAAGCGCCACCACCGGAACGAGCAAAGATCTCGTCCACCGCCCGCACCGCCCGCCACGCCGCAGCAGTCTGCGTACGCCGACCGATCGCACGAAGCTCGAACGAAACTTCCTGCCCCTTCTCCGTCATGTCCCAGAAACGATCCACCGTCTCCAAGATCGCAGCCCGAGAAGCAGCGATCTCGGCCGCAGCCTCACCGATCGCGAACAGCACGTACGGATCTTCCTTGATCGGAACACCACTGACCGTCACACGCTCACGCTGCGCAGCCATGTTGCACGCCAACGCACCCTCCGCGATACCGATCAACGACGAGGTGATTCCCAGCGGGAAAATGCACGAGAACGGGAACTTGTACAGCGTCTCGGTACGGCCCGCTTCCTTCCACGCCGTCCCGTCGTACACCTTTCCGGCGTCGATCGTGCGGTAGGTGGGCAGGAACGCGTCCTTGACGATCAGGTCCTTCGACCCGGTTCCGCGCAGGCCCACGACATTCCAGCTGTCCTGGTCGATGTCGTAATCCGAACGCGGCAACAGCACGTGCAGGTGCTTCGGCGGCATCAACGGCTTACCGGACTCGTCACCGACCATCGCACCGATCATGATCCAGTCACAATGATCGGTACCCGAGGAGAACGACCAACGGCCGTTGAGGATGTACCCACCCTCGACCGGCCTCGCCACACCCATCGGCGCATACGGCGACGCCATCCACGTATCGGGATCGGTTCCCCACACCTCTTCCTGAGCCTTGCGGTCGAAGAACGCAAGCTCCCACGGATGCACACCGACAATGCCGCTGACCCAACCCGTGGCACCGTCCATCGCGCCGATAGCCATTGCCGTCTCGGCGAATTCACGCGGATGCGCCTCGAGGCCTCCGAACTCCTTCGGCTGGAACATCCGGATGACGCCGGAGTCGCGCAAACGCTTCGCGCTGCCGTCCGTCAAGCGCATCAGCTTGTCGCCCTCGACCCCGTCAGCGCGGATCTCGTCGGCGAACTGTGAGATGTTGTCCAGAACCTGACCCATGATCTTTCCGGCTTTATGGTTTCGGTACCCGGCTAGTGCCTAGGCAGAATGAAAATCTGTTGGTGAAACGGTGGCAGG
>JBEOUM010000090.1:0-1497 GCA_040302365.1 Nocardioides sp. NPDC126508 | reverse complement strand
GAAAGGAATGGGAAGACACACCCACCAGCTCCGGTGAAGCCGTCGCAGAATGGCGCGCAGCACGGCGAGAGAAGCCCGCAGTGCGCAAGGGACGCGAGACCGTCGTCGCCGATCCCGAACTGTTGGCACGCGCCGCGCAAGACATCGAGCAGTGGAACAAATACCTCACCAGCCTTCCGGTCACCGACCGAGCACAATGGGCACGCGCCGCCGGCCGAACCGCAGGTGTCTTCGCCGCGTGGTCCTCCCAAGTCGAAGCCACACCAGGACCGCTCGCGAGAGCGTCCGTCCAACTCGCACGGTCCGCGCAAATCCCCGCACACCAACACGCCCCGAAGAAGGCCGGCATCGTCTCCGCGGGCGGCGCGGCGATGATCGTCATGCAGTGCAAGCCGGGACTCGACGCGGCCGCCGGCTACGCATTGCTGCTGCGGCAACTGATGAAGGCGACCGAAGCGATCGCTGCATCATCGCGCGCGGCCGGAGCCGCTGCCTATGCTGCCCAACTCGAGACCGTCAGCCGAGTGCAACTCGAATCGGTACACCGACGACTGAACGCCGCCGCACAACGATCTGCCGAGATTGGTTCCGTCGCGGTCATCGAACGCGACGAACCCGCCCACGAGGTCACCACCACGACACCGACGACGGCACCCGAGTCCGTCGAACGGACCTACACCGCCGAAGAGCAAGCCGAGATCGACGCCGCCCAGAAGTCCTTGCGCCTGTCGTACCCGAGCAGCCCGACCGAAGCAGTCCGCCCGTCACCGCTCCCCCCGAAGCTCGAACCCAAACCGCGCACCGCCGCACAACCCAACCAACGCCGGGACACCGGACGAGACGTGTAACCAGACATTGCCGCCGCCGCACAGAATGCGAACCGGTGTCGGGCTGTTGTGCTCAAATGTGCCGTGAAGAACTTCTGGTCGCAGATTTGGAACGCCGAGTGGATCGCGGACACCGGGCTTCCGTTGCTCCTTTCGCTCATCGCTTTGTACGTGGCGTACCGATTCCTCAAAGCGCAGTTCAAGCACGACCGGAACCTGATCGCCGAGCAGTTCGCACACGACCGCCTCCTGGTCGCAGAGGAACGCCGACGGGCATTCGCACGGAGATTTGTAGAGGACGCCCGCCAGGCGATGACAGAGCTTGTCGAGATCAATCGCTCGTACGGCCGAGATGGCACCGACGAAGCCAACTTCCGGGCGATCTTCACCCGATCCAAAGAAGTGTTCGAGAGGCTCTCACGGTCGGCCCGTGACCTCCAGATCGCACTCGGACAATCGCATCTGACTCTCGCCGCGAGGTCCGTTGCCACTTACCACCTACTTCGCATCTCCACCTACGCCGAAGCTCCCGAACTGCGGCGAGATTCCGTGCCGCTTTCTTTCGTAGGCCGCGAGGCGATTGCGCGGCAGACCCTGACCGAGCAGTGGACGTCGCACATACAAACTCTGGCAGCAATCCTTGATACCTGGGAAGGAACCGAGCCGTTGC
>JBEOUM010000089.1:0-1502 GCA_040302365.1 Nocardioides sp. NPDC126508 | reverse complement strand
GGTCAAAACCGAACTGTCGACGTCCGGTGGCATCTTCACCAACGCCGAAGTGACATACCGCGGTGTGCCCGTCGGACGCGTCGGCGACATGTCGCTCACGACCGAGGGAATCGAAGTCGACCTGCTGATCGACAGCAGTGCTCCGCAGATCCCCGCATCCGCGCGAGCCGTAGTGGCCAACCGCTCTGCCATCGGCGAGCAGTACGTCGACCTTCAGCCCGATACCGACCAGGGCCCTTTTCTCGAAGACGGCTCGGTGATCGCAGTGGCCGATACCACCACGCCGATTCCGATCGAGAACGTATTGACCAGCGCCGACGGTCTGGTGCACTCCGTTCCCGTCGACGCGCTCCACACCGTCGCGAAGGAACTCGGCGCGGCATTCAACGGCAAGGGCGAGGACATTCAGGTCCTGGCCGATTCGCTGTCCGGCCTCTCGCAGTCCGGGCTCGACACTCTGCCTCAGACGCTCGCGCTGATTCGGAACAGTGAGACGGTACTGACGACACAGTCGGATCAGTCCTCCGCGATCAAGCAGTTCAGCACCGATCTCGATGCCGTGACGGCGCAGTTGCGGACCAGTGATCCGGATATCCGACGCTTGATCGACAACGGCATCCCGGCGAGCGATCAGATCGGCGCCCTGATCAACGAGGGTGGTCCGAGCCTGACGACCGACCTGACAAACCTGGCGGCCACCACCAAAACGCTTGCACCGCGAACGATCGCGTTGCAGCCGTTCCTGATCTTCCTTCCCGGCCTCGCCGCTGCCGCACCGACGGTTGCTCCCGGCGACGGAACGGTCCATCAGGGCTTGGTGCTGGAGACCAACAATCCGCTCTCGTGCACGGTGGGTTACGAAGGCACCATGGCGATCCTGGACGAGATGAAGCGTCAGAATCCCAATTTCGACGACACGCAGCAGGATTTCCCACTCAACACCGCGGCGTCGTGTGAGACGCCGCTGGGCAGCGAGACGGGCGTCCGCAGTGCCAACCGCGTGGTGTACGCCGATCCCGACACGATCCAGCCTTGGGACTTCAAGCCGAAGGTCGATCCGGACAAGTTGAACCTCAACCCGATCGCGACGCAGTTGGCGCCGTTGCTCGGAGTGACACCGAAGTAGACCGATCCGAATGTGATCGAGTTTGTGCAGTTCAGGCTACTGAGTTGTGGCAGTTGACGATTCGCGGCCAGAGGCTGGGCAAAACAGGTAAGTAGGGTAGTGAGTGTGATTCAGAGAAACAGTTCCCCGCAGTCCGGCGGGCCCGAGCAAGTGGAATCGGGAGCGCCGACAACCGGTAGACCGAAGGGGCTGACAGCGTCTCTGATTGCGGTCGGTGTCTTGCTTCTGGCGGCAGTGGTTGCGCTCGGTGTGTTCGGCGTCCCGTACGTCCGGGCGCTCACCACCGACCGCACTACCGCCGAGATGCGTGACGACGCGCTGGTCGGTGCGCAGCAAGTCGCGATCAACCTCAACAACGCGGATTCGGCCAATCTCG
>JBEOUM010000088.1:0-1526 GCA_040302365.1 Nocardioides sp. NPDC126508 | reverse complement strand
CAACGGTCGTGAGGGCGCCCTGGAGGACTTGCGCGCCCAGGTCGTCGGGCTGATGCCGATGCCTCCATCGTGGCGTGACGTTCGAGGATGGCAACCACTCGGGCATGATCGTCGTTGGCCAAAGCCATGGCGAGTTCTCGTGTTTCGTCGAGACTGAAGGGGCTGTCGGAGTTCGCGAAATCGAGGGTACGCACTCGATAGTCGTAACCTTCTTCGGAACCGTTGCGGACGGACACTCCCCCGCGGACTCGGATGGTGGCCTTTTTGGGTTGCCCGTCGGGTCGTAGGACGCCGGCGCGGTCCATGATGTCGCGAGCTTTGACGTTTTTGAGTTTCTTTTTCGCGTCAGCGCGCAGTTCGTTCGTTTCCCCGGAACGGTAGCGAGAGACCCCTGATCGTGAACGGCCGATTTTCTTTGCGACAGCGTCGATTCCGCCGAGGCGTTCGATGGCGGCTCGCCGTTGTGCACGTTCGGTGACGTCGGGGTGCGGGATTCGTCCTTGCTGCGCCCAGCGGCGCAGTGTTCGGTCAGAGGGTGGCTTTCTCCCGGCGTCGACAGCTGCTTGCCGTAGGCCTTCTTTACCGATTTCGGTACGGAGCTGGCGTACGGAGACTTTGCTGGTGAGTCCGGCCAATCCCCCACTTTTGACCGATTTCGATTTTTCGACACCACTGGTCGCTGCTGTCGAGACGGATACGTTGAGTCCGTCCAAGCCGACGGTCTTCTGTGCGGGTTTGGTTGATCGCGGTTTCGGAAGATGCAGGGCCACTATATGTTTCCTTCATCTTCGTCGGTGAACGCAGCTTTGAGTGCGAGGTTGATCTCGTGGGTGTCGCGTGCGTCGGTCAGCATGACGGTTATGTTTTCGGTGAGCGGGGCGCTCTTTTCCAGAGTCATTTTCCCGAGTGCGTCACTCTCGTCTGCGATGTCGATGCCCGGGGGCAGGGGGTAGACCCAGGAGTCGGTGACGGTGCGCAGTGGCCAACGCCCGGTTTCGCGTGCGATGCGCATCGCGACGCGGCGGCCTCGCCAGCGGCAGTGTGCGATGATCGCTGCTCGCCAGAGCGGTTGGTGGTGGTGTTGCATTTGTTTGGCGGTCCACATGTCGGGGTTGACCATTCGGCCGATGTAACCCTTGTAGCAGGCGCCGATGAACCGTTTCATTGCTGTGTCGCCTGTGTCGACGGCAACTTTGCGGGCTTCTCGCAAGAATTTCGCCCACTTGTCGAGGGCCCGTCCCTGTTCGGGGTAGACCCATGCTTCTGCGATGTCGAGGTCGTCGAGTTCTGCGCCGATTCCGCCATCGGCGATGGACGTTTGAAGTGCATCGAGGCTGACGGTGGTGATCCAGGTCTGCACAGGTTGGTCGGCGAGCATGTGTGGGTGAGGCAACGGTAGAGCGGGTGGGAGCGCCAGCATGTCACCCGGTGGGAGGGTTACACGCCAGAGCCCAAACGGGGTTTTCGATTGCCGCGCAGCGTCGAGCGCGTTCTCGCCGCGAAGATGTCGAGGTTTTCCGTAGCCG
>JBEOUM010000087.1:0-1542 GCA_040302365.1 Nocardioides sp. NPDC126508 | reverse complement strand
CCAGTGTCGTCATCTCGGCACCTCCTCGCCGAGCATTCACTCAGCGTCTCGGGCCAAAACACCGATTGCGAAACAGTCCCGGCAGCCACCAATACTTTGGAAAACATCGTTCTTCTGAACCTCGGCTCGTTGCTCGGATGGCGTGGCAGGGAGGGAAGCGGTGCATGCGCCCCGGTTGTCAGGGGGTCCTGCTCGCGGCATCGGTGCGGGTGAACCGGGTGAAGTACCGCAGGGCGTCGGGGTCGTCGATCGTGTCGGATCCGATGATGCGATCGACGTCCGCTCCTTGGACGATGCGTTTGATCGGTATCTCGATCTTCTTGCCGGTGCGGGTGTGCGGGATGGCGGGTACTTCGATGATCTCGTCGGGAACATGGCGAGGGGACGCGTGGGTTCGGATCGCGGTGGTGATGCGCTCGCGGAGCTCCTGGTCGAGTGACCTGCCCGGTGCGGGGACGACGAACAGCGGCATCCAGTAGCCGCCGCCGTCGAGTTCGATTCCGACGACGAGTGCCTCGCCGACTTCCGGCAGGTCTTCGACGATGTCGTAGATGTCGGCGCTTCCGAAGCGCACTCCATGACGGTTCAGCGTTGCATCCGATCGACCGGTCACGACGACGCTGCCGCGTTCGGTCACGATTACCCAGTCGCCGTGACGCCAGAGACCGGGATAGGTCTCGAAGTAGGAGGTGCGATACCGGGTCCCGTCCGCGTCATTCCAGAAGAAGACGGGCATCGAGGGCATCGGTTCGGTGACCACCAACTCGCCGACGTCGCCAATGACGGGCCGACCGTTCTCGTCGCGGGCTTCCAGGGCCACACCCAGCATCGGTGCGGACAGCTCGCCCGCCCACACCGCCGTGTTCGGGGCGCTGCCGGCGAACCCGCTCACCACGTCGGTTCCGCCGCTGACGGAGGCCACCTGGATCGTCGATCCGACGTGGCCGCGGACCCAGTCGTACTGTTGCTCGGCCAGGGGTGCGCCCGTGGATCCGAGTATCTTGAGGTGGCTTAGATCGAGGTTTCGGGCGGGTTCGACACCCATTTTGGCGCAGGTGAGCAGGTATCCGGGGCTGACTCCGAGGACGCGGGCTCGGCAGTCCGCGGCGATCGTCCACAGGCGCTGCGGGTTCGGATACGTCGGACTGCCGTCATAGACGACGATGGTCGACCCGAGCAGGAGTCCGGACACGACGAGGTTCCACATCATCCAATTAGTGGTGGTGTACCAGAAGAAGCGGTCTCCCGGCCCGAGGTCGTGGTGCAGGCCGAGCAGCTTGTAATGTTCGAGCAGGACTCCGCCGTGTGAATGCACGATGCCTTTCGGTATTCCGGTGGTCCCGGACGAGTACAGCACCCACAAGGGGTCGTTGAAATCGACTCGCTCGAACTGCACCGGCGCGGGGCGAGCGAGGATGTCGGCCCATGCGTGAGCATCGGCGACAGCGAGGGCGTCGGTCAGGACCGGGACGTGCACGGTGGACCGCACCGTCGGCAGCAGGTCCTGCAGCGCGGCGACGTCGCTGCGCCGGTCGTGGGGAC
>JBEOUM010000086.1:0-1554 GCA_040302365.1 Nocardioides sp. NPDC126508 | reverse complement strand
GCCGAATCTCCCGACTCGGACCTTGCCGAACTCCGCTCTGATGTCGACGAATTGAAGTCCGTCATTCGCGAACTCAGCTCCTCGATCCGGCAGCTGCAGAAGCCGTAACACCGCAGTTCCTGCGCGTGTAGTTCGGATTTTGACTATCAGTGTGACCCAGTGCATACTTCTGTCCACACTCGTAAATCAAGCGCTTGTTTGATTTACCAAGCACAGTTTGGACGGGAGTTCGATGTGAGACTCGGAAAGGCGATCGCCGTCTGCGCGGCAGTGGTCCTCGGGGCGAGCGCGTGCGCATCTGCCGGTGTCATTCCCGAAGACACCATCGTCATCGGTTTGGACGAGGACTCCACCGGGCCCGGTGCGTCGTACAGCACGATCGCCGGCAAGACGGTGCGGATGACCGTCGACCTGATCAACCAGGCGGGCGGAATCAACGGTAAGCAAGTCGAATTGGTTGTCGAGAACGACGAGAGCAGTCCCACCAAGACCCCGTCGATCATTCGGAAGTTGGTCGATCACGGATCAAGGGCGGTCATCCTCGCCACGGGCAGCGGGTCGGTGCTGCAGGCCAAGTCGATTCTCCAGCAGTCGAAGATTCCTGCGATAGCTCCGGTCGTTCTCAGCGACGCCTTTGCCTCGGCGCCCGACAACGACTTCTCGTTCATGATTCCGAACTCGTTGAAGCAGTACGCCCAGGTGTACTGCGGGGCTTTCGAGAAGATGGGGTACAAGTCCCTGGGAATTCTCGGTGACGCGAGTGCGTCCATCGACGGAATCATCAAGACCCTGCGGCCGGCGCTCGAGAAGTGCGCGAGAGTGACGGGCGTCGAAAAGGCGCCGGTCGATGCCGCGGACATCACCGCACAGGTCTCACGTCTCGCGGAAACCGAACCGGACGCGATTCTGGTCGCCAGTATCGGCGGGCACTTCGAAATCCTCGCGCACAACACCTTGTCGAAGGTCACCCCGCAGACGCAACGCTTCTCACTCGCTTCCATCGGAAACCAGCCCGCATCTTGGGCTTTGGCGGACCCGAAGGCGTTGAGCGGCATGGTGTACATGGGCTCGCTCAGTGAGAACAACCCGAGAACCGCCGAACTGCGTCGCAAGGTGCAGGCGGTCAAGGGGCCCGATTATCAACTGACCGCCTACGACGCACAGGCGTACGACGCCGTCATGATGTTGGCCGAGGCCATCGAGATTGCCGGCGATCACCGAGATCGGACGGCCGTTCGTGATGCTCTTCAACAGGTTTCGGCACTTCCCGCCAGCTTCGGCCAGGACGGACTGACACTGTCGTTCTCCTCGCAGGATCACCTTGCTCCGGACAGCCTCTGCGGACTGGTGCTCGTCGAATTCGGTGAGGACAACAAACCGGCCCATCCGTGGGATTCCTACCAACCCCCGTGCGGATAACCGAGGAGCTTTGACATGACAGACGCACAACTGTGGCTCGCAGCCATCGAGATCGGTGCCTTCTTCTCTCTGATAGCCCTCGGAATGTATCTCGTGGTGGTCGGCGCCGACTTCTTCAACTTTGCGATGGGCCCG
>JBEOUM010000085.1:0-1591 GCA_040302365.1 Nocardioides sp. NPDC126508 | reverse complement strand
GGATAGACCACACCGAGAACGACGGTGAGCGCGAGCAATACGAGCAGACCCGCCCACACCTGTTTGGCAAAACCGATAGTGAAACGCATGTCAGGTCACCCAATTCCAGGAATCAAACGTACGACGAGATCGATCAACCAGATACCGACGAACGGTGTGATCACACCGCCGAGACCGTAGACCAGCAGGTTACGTCCGAGCAACTGCGATGCCGTCGACGGTCGGTATCGAACACCCTTGAGTGCCAACGGAATCAAACCGATGATCACCAAGGCGTTGAAGATCACGGCCGAGACGATCGCCGATTCGGGGGTGGCGAGCCGCATGATGTTCAACGCGTCCAGCTGCGGGTAGATGCCGCTGAACAATGCCGGCAGGATTGCGAAATACTTCGCCAGGTCGTTCGCCAACGAGAATGTGGTCAACGCGCCGCGGGTGATCAGCAATTGCTTGCCGATTTCCACCACCTCGATCAGCTTGGTGGGATCGGAATCGAGATCGACCATGTTCCCGGCCTCTTTGGCTGCCGAGGTTCCCGTGTTCATCGCGACCCCGACATCCGCCTGGGCAAGGGCGGGAGCATCATTGGTCCCGTCACCGGTCATCGCGACGAGACGTCCGCCTTCCTGTTCCTTCCGGATCAGGGCCAGTTTGTCTTCCGGGGTGGCCTCCGCCATGAAGTCGTCGACGCCCGCCTCGTCGGCAATCGCCTTCGCGGTCAACGGATTGTCGCCGGTGATCATGATCGTGCGAATACCCATCGCCCGGAGTTCGGCGAATCTGTCAGCCATTCCCGGCTTGACGACGTCGGACAACGCGATCACGCCGAGTATCGAAGTGCTCTCACCGTTCTTGACGGCAACTACCAGTGGTGTTCCGCCGGCTTGCGCGATGTCGTTCACGGTGTCGGTCACCGCGGTCTCTGCGTGTCCACCGCCACTGACGACCCAGTTCATCACCGCATCTGCTGCACCCTTTCGGATTTGGCGTCCGGAATGGTCGAGTCCGCTCATCCGGGTTTGTGCCGTGAACGGAACGAACTCTGCGCGTTCCTCGTCCAGCGTCGGCTCGGCAGCGAGACCGAACTCCGCTGCGCACAGCTCGACGATGCTCCGTCCCTCGGGAGTTCCGTCGGCCAGGCTCGACAAGCGAGCTGCCGCAGCGAGGTCGTCGGCGGTTACACCTGGCGCCGGATGGAGCGCG
Organism: Nocardioides sp. NPDC126508; assembly: GCA_040302365.1. Lineage (GTDB taxonomy): Bacteria > Actinomycetota > Actinomycetes > Propionibacteriales > Nocardioidaceae > Nocardioides. The sequence continues at coordinate 388 of JBEOUM010000085.1, read as the reverse complement.
GTCGCCCGACGGTTACCGAAGGTGATGGTTCCGGTCTTGTCCATCAGCAGGGTGTCGATGTCGCCCGCAGCTTCCACGGCACGCCCCGACATCGCGAGAACGTTGCGCTGGACGAGCCGGTCCATGCCCGCGATACCGATCGCCGAGAGCAGCGCTCCGATGGTCGTCGGGATCAGGCAGACGAGAAGTGCGATCAGCTTGATCGGATCCTGCTCGTGCCCCGCGTACAAGCCCATCGGGCCGATGGCTACGACGGCGAGGAGGAAGATGACGGTCAACGACGCGAGCAGGATGTTGAGCGCAATCTCGTTGGGTGTCTTCTGACGTGAAGCACCCTCGACGAGCGCGATCATCCGGTCCACGAACGAACTGCCCGGTGCCGCGGTGA
>JBEOUM010000084.1:0-1611 GCA_040302365.1 Nocardioides sp. NPDC126508 | reverse complement strand
CGGGCAATGCAACGGTTGGTCGCGAGAACCCCGGACATAGTTCGAAGATCGGATGGGCATGGCGCCCAGCCCGATCCACCTCCCGGTGCGCTGACCTATGCTCCGGGAGCGGCACTGGCAGCGCTGGTGCGGGCCGTCGACGGTCACTGCCGATTCCCTGGCTGTTCAGTGCCCGCGAACCGGTGCCAACTCGACCACATCACCGAATTTGATCCATCAGATCCGAGACGCGGAGGGTGGACCATTGCGGGCAACCTCCAATGCCTGTGTCGCCATCACCATCAGGTGAAGACATACAGATTGTGGACGCCGGTGATGCTGGAGGATCGTGCCATTCACTGGACCGACAGCACCAGCGGGTTGACGGCTGTCACGGTTCCGGAGATGCACTGACTTCGAAGATGGTTTCCAGACCGTCTTCCTCGTCCCACTGCGAGAGATGCATTGACGTGGATCAGTTGAAGTCCGCGTCAGTCGAGTGTCCAGGGTTTTTCGGTGACTGTCACAGGTCGGCGATCGGGGTCGACAGCGTTATGTCCACACCCATCCGTCGCAGATTGCCGTCGACAACCTGCCAAATGGAAAGCTCCAGGAACTCGGCTAATTCACTGCCGGTCACGTCGGAACTCGGTTGGCTGAGCCAACGGTTGACGCTGACGTCGACCAATCCGATCACGCCGAAAGCCAAGGGCTCCGCCATCTTCGACGGTTTGCCACGGCTGGTGAGGATCGCGCCCAAGAGGTTTCCCAACTGGACGGCGATGGCCGTCTTGGTTCCGGTCACCACTTTCGAACCGGTGGCCCGCGTACTCGGCGAGCCCTTGCCTAAAAAGTGGTGCAGTCGTGGATATTTCACAATCCACTGGAGGTAGGTCTCGACGGCCCGTGAGATGGCCTCGCCGACGGTGCCTTGTGGCGTGAGGGTGGGGGTCAGGTCGGTCATCATCATCTCGAGGATGCGGACTCGCAGCTGCTCGTCGAGGTCGGCTCGATCCTTGAAGATTCGGTAGACAACGGAACGGGGGACGTCGGCGCGCTCGGCGATCTGCTGGACGCCGACGTCGGCGCCGCCTTCGTTGACTGCATCGAGTGCTGCGTCGAGGATCCGCGCTTTGCGCTGTTCCTTGTGATCATTCCAGCGAGTGCTGCGCCCGTCGGGCTGCGCCGACTCGGCTGTTTTTGTCATAAATCGAACGATACTCACCCCGCCATTGACTGGACAAGATGTCTCACATACTTTGGTGGGACAGCGTGTCACACACAGATACCGTTCTCTTCAGGAGTGGCAATGAGTAACAGGGTTTTTGTCGTCGGCGTCGGCATGACGAAGTTCGAGAAGCCGGGAGCCCGCGAGTGGGACTACCCGGATATGGCACGCGAGTCGGGTACCAAGGCGCTCGAAGACGCGGGTATCGACTACACCGAGGTCGAGCAGGCATACGTCGGCTACGTCTACGGCGAGTCCACCGCAGGTCAGCGGGCTGTCTACGAGTTGGGTCTGACGGGAATCCCCATCGTCAACGTCAACAACAACTGTTCGACGGGATCGACCGCGCTCTACCTCGCCACGCAGGCAGTCAAGAGTGGTCAGGCCGACTGCGCCTTGGCGCT
>JBEOUM010000083.1:0-1615 GCA_040302365.1 Nocardioides sp. NPDC126508 | reverse complement strand
AAACGAAGTGACGAGAGATCGGCCGATTCCGCAGCCTCCGAACGCAACAGCATCTTGAATTGTGTACTCACACAATTCAAAGCAGTCACCCGTTCGCGCTCGATCAACTCGATCATCACCGAAACGTCGAAGCGTTCCATGACGACATTGCGAGCACCGAGTAGTGCCGGCAGGAAATGCGAAGTCCAGAGGCCGAATCCGAAAGGTGCTGGAACCGCGCCGAGGAACACCTCATCCGAACCGATCGCCGCCGCCTCGGCGGCAATCTCGGAGAAACCAACCCAACGATCCTCGGTTTGTGTGACCAGTTTGGGTAGGCCCGTTGTGCCGGAGGTCGAGTTCAGCATCGAAACGGCTGACGTGACAAAACACGGACTGGTTGCGGGGAACTGCTTTAGCTCGACCGGCAACGAGGTGAGTTCGCCGTTTGCGCTCACGCGTTCGAAACTCACGTCGGCGCGTTCGTCGGCGAAGACGACGTCCAGTCCGGGATGCTCTGCCCGCAGACTCGCGACGAGTTCGGCGGTATCGACGCCTCGCAGCGTGCGAGTGGTGACGAGTACGGAGGCTTCCGAGCGGGCGATCAGATGAGAGATCTCGCGAATGCCCGAGCGCGAACCGATTCCGACGGCGACGCGGCCGGTACGAAATGCTGCGCAGAGAGCCGCATGGAATACAGCGGTGTCGGGGAGCAACACGGCTACATGTCCGTATCCCTCACCAGCTAGATCCAGCGCCGACGCGATCGCATCGGCAGCCGCGTCGTACTGCTTCCACGACACCCTCGATTCCGGAGTGACAAAGGCGGTTTCGTCCGGGATGGTCTCAGACCAATGCCTGACCATTTCGCTGATGCTGACGCCGGCGAAGCGGTCCGGATTCGTGGCGAATTCACCGACGGTGAAGTCGAGTGTCTTCGTTTCAAGCATGATCGTCGATCATCTCCCGTCGTCGCTGAGGACGCCCATCGATTGTTTGTACGCGTTGTCCAGTGTCGCTGCGGAATCGCATTCGCGGACGAGTTCGCCGCGCTGCATGACATATCCGCGGTCGACAACCGATTTCAGTGCAGTAAGTGCCGGTTCCGTCACGATGACGGTCACCCCCTCGGCGGCCAGACCCCCGACCAGCGCTCGCAGCTCCGCGACGATTTTCGGCGCCAGTCCTGTCATCATCTCGTCGAGGAGCAGCACTTTCGGGGTTTCCAGAAGGGCCCGCCCCAGAACCAACATCTGCTGCTCACCACCGCTGAGGACCCCGGCATAACTCTCCGAGCGTTCACGCAGGATCGGGAACCTCTCGAAAGCTGTTTCCACGGCTTCGGCTTTCAATCCCAGCAGGTCTGCGCCGACGCGTAGGTTCTCGCGAACGGACATTCGCATGAACAGTTGCCTGCCTTGGGGAACGTAGGCAAATCCGCTGCGGACACGATCCAGTGCCGATAATTTCTGGATCTCTCGACCATCGAATTTGATTGTCCCGGTGGCGGGAACCGAGCCGTAGATGGATCCCGCCAAGCTGGTCTTGCCCGCACCGTTCGGCCCGACGATGGCTGTCACTTCACCGGCGGGAGCGGCAAGGGAGACTTCCCGGACGGCGACAGCGGATCCGTATC
>JBEOUM010000082.1:0-1635 GCA_040302365.1 Nocardioides sp. NPDC126508 | reverse complement strand
GTGTTCGAAATGCTTTGTGCCCCAGCTCACAAACACCGTGTCTGGAGTGAAACGCTAATGCAGGACCGAGATTTGGACGTGATGACAATCTGCCAGAACCCACTCACCGAGATTGGCAACAATGGTGGCAGATGATGCGGGCAGGGGTCATCGTCAGTGCTGGAGGCAGTTTCGACCGAGATGAGGACCACGCCACAAAGAGCCCAAACATTTTCTTCGGCTTAATGATTCCGTAACACGATGTCTGTCAACGGAAAACGAGGTACCTAGCCGAGGGCTGCGAGGATCCCTGCTGCCATCTCCGCGACCTGATCATCGGTCATCACGAACGTCGGCGAAATCTGCATCGCACCCTGACCCGCAGCACGCCCCGAAATACCGTGCTCACGCAACGTCTTCACGAACGGCAACGCCTCCGCCGGATCAACCAACTGCACCGCAGCGACCGCACCGAGCCCACTACGAACCTCCGCCACCCGCGGATGCTCCGCCAACGGCTGCAGATGCGTATGCAACGACGCCTCCAAACGCTTCGACTCCCCGAGCAAATTCTCACGCTCGACAATGTCGAGGTTCGCCATCGCCGCAGCAGCAGCACCGGCATGCCCGCCGTACGTGTAACCATGACGCCACCACGAACCCGCATAAAACGGCTCCGCCACCCGCGGCGCGATGAACACCGCACCCATCGGAACATAACCCGACGTCAAACCCTTCGCCGTGGTCATCATGTCCGGCTGCAAATCGAAACGAGTGGACGCGAACCACTCGCCGCCGATACGACCGAAACCGGTCACCACCTCGTCGACGACAAACAGAATGTCGTGCTCACGGCAGATGTCACGCACCTCCGCCAGATACCCCTCCGGCGGAAGATACACCCCACCCGCACCGATGATCGGCTCCGCGAAAAACGCCGCGATCTTGTTCGCACCGACCCGCTCGATCAACTCGAGCAGACTCTTCGCATCATCCCAACCGACCGTCGCCGCATCCGCCATCAGCTCGCCGTAACCCTCACGGTTCACCGGAATACCCGCCAGAGCCGTTCCCGCAACATGCATTCCGTGATACGCCTTCTGACGACCGACAATGATGGCCTTATCCGGCTGCCCCACCTCATGCCAATACCGGCGAGCGAGCTTCGCCGCAGTGTCCACCGAATCCGAACCACCCGAGGTGAAGAAGATCTTGCTCCCGGCAACCGGCGCGATCGTCGCCAACCGCTCCGCCAACACCTGCGTCGTCTCGGGAACGAAATCACCGAAATTCGAGAAATGCGCAATCTTCGACAACTGAGCCGCCACCGCATCCGCGATCTCGGCGCGCCCGTGCCCGACATTGGTGAACCACAAGCCCGCCGTCGCATCCAGATACCGAGTGCCCTCGCGGTCCCAGATGTACGCGCCCTCACCGCGAGAGACGACAAACGCGCCGTTCTTCTCCACAGCGCCCATGTCCGCGAACCCGTGCCACAATGCCGAAGCCATCATTGTCCCCTTCGAATACAAACGATGCTGGTGTGCAAACGATGTGCTGCGACTATATCGACACCAGGAATCCGCGCACGACGGCGCTCGCCCGGCACCGGCTTTCACGGGCGCACCCGTAATCTGTCGACCATGACTTTTGCCG
>JBEOUM010000081.1:0-1663 GCA_040302365.1 Nocardioides sp. NPDC126508 | reverse complement strand
CACCGCACCGCTTCTGTATGTCCCGGAGTGTCACCGCGGTGCGTGATCTCGCAATGATCGATTGACTCGGTCGAGGATACCGACGGCAGTGGTCAATGTGTCGAGGTCGCCCTCGTCGAGGGACGCCAATTCTTCGGCGAGGACACCGATGCGTAGTTCGGATCGACGGTCCCGTCGTGCGCTTCGCTCGTCCTTCACGAAAAGTGTGCTCACTCGGCCGTCCGTGGGATCGGGCCGTCGCTCGATCAGATCTTTGTCGGAGAGTGTGCGCACCAGTGTGCTGACGGTGTTCGGGCGTCTGGAGAGACGGTCGGCGACAGCCCCGATGCGAGTGCCCGGGTGTTGTGCGACATCGTGAAGTACTTCGGATTGTGCCTCGGGCAAAGTCGCGTCGGTGCCTGACGTAGCCATGTATTCCCGCAGCGCTCGACGCAATTCGAACGCCGCAGCGATGAGTGATCTCGATGCTTCTTCCGCGGTGGGCACGTGATCAGAGTAGCGATCGACCCCGTGTGATCCACGCCCTGGAACTGTATCTGACACAGATATAGTTTACAGTTCTTCAAAGGGTAGGGTCACCTAACCATGGCGGAAGATGAAGCTGTCATGCTTCACGACGTACGGGACACGATCATGAATTTTCGAAAGAAGTCACGCAGTGTAATGCTGATCGGCGCACTGACATTGGTGGCAGCTCTCAGTGGCTGCTCGAGCGAGGACGCGTCGCCCACAGATGCCGAGATCAGTGCGTCAGCTCCGGCGGACTCTGCGTTTGTCGCTCCGCGAGAAGTCCCGGTTGGAATGGGGAGCGGAAATTCGGACGGCGAGTTCCCTCGTACCGTCTCACACTTCAAAGGGGACACCACGATCGAATCGCAGCCCGAAAAGGTTGTCGTCATCTCGACCGGGCAAGCAGATGCACTCCTGTCGCTCGGTGTCGTGCCCGCAGGTTCGACGCGTGGTGACGGTGCGGACCTGGTGCCTCCGTACTTGTTGTCTGCATACCCCGAATTCCGTACTCAGCTAAGTGATGTCGTTGACGCAGGTGGACGCTTCACACCGAATTTCGAAGCGATCGTCACGCTCGATCCTGACCTGATTTTGATGAATGTTGCAGGAAAGGACGCTGATTCGCTGTACGACCAGCTTTCCGCCATCGCACCCACGGTGGCAACACAGGGAACCGGCGTCTACTGGAAGCAGGACTTCCTGCTGGTTGCCGACGGGGTAGGTAAGACGCAGCAGGCGGCGGCATTGCTGGATACCTTCAATACCGATGCCGCGGCCCTCGGTGCTTCCCTCTCGTCGCCGCCGACGGTGTCGTTCACGCGCCAGAACGGAAATCGTCTGCGCATCTTCGGTATTCCTTCGTTCACCGGCAGTATCGCCGAGGATGCCGGCTTGACCCGTCCGCAGTCGCAGCAGTTCGACGACACTTCCCGAGACATCAGTGAAGAAGAGTTGAACGTGGCGGACGCCGACTGGATCTTCTACGGCGTGCAGGGCGGGGACCCGGCGACATTGACGAACGCGCCGTTGTGGGCGCAGTTACGTGGTGTGGTCGCCAACCACGCCGTCGCTGTTGACGATGATGTCTTCTACCTCAATACCGGGCCGACTGCGGCTCGTGAAGTGTTGAAGGTTCTGCAGAGCGCATTGCAGC
>JBEOUM010000080.1:0-1689 GCA_040302365.1 Nocardioides sp. NPDC126508 | reverse complement strand
CGCGGATCAGGTGTCCGGTGTTGTCGATCAGGCGTCGGGATCGGCGGAAGAGCTGGCCACGCGCGCGGACTCACTGGGCCTGACGCTGGGGGAGGCGTCGTCGCAAACCGCGGAACTGAAGACACGAATCGACACGCTGCAGACTGCGCTGAACGGCCTTCCGATCCCGCCTGACGTGACAGCGCAACTGGCCGGTGTGAGTTCGGATCTCGGTGCGCTGAATGCGCAACTGGGCACCGTTCCGGCGCTGTTGGGTGGCTCGGTCGGGCCCGATACGGAGCTCGGTGATCTAGTCCGCACCGCTGTCGGGCAGCTGCAAGGCGCGAGCGATCAACTGAGCAGTGCTGCCGGACAATTGAACGACGGCCTCATTCCCATCGCTGATCAGGCGCCGCAGATGCTCGGTGACGTGACCGATCAGATCACCCAGGGATTCACGACGCTGCAAGGAATCGCCAAGTCACTGGTCACGGGCCTCGACGGCGCAAAATCCGGTATCCCCGCGATGACCACCCCGCAGCAGGTTCAGCTGACCTCGGTGCTGTCGGATCCGGTGGCTGTGAATCAGACCAGCGCGAGCAGCGGTGACTCCGGAACTCGCACACTGGCATTGGTCTTCGGAGCCACGACGGTCCTGCTCGGTGGTGCTCTGCTGACACGAACGGCGGCGCCCCTGGTGAGGCGCCGCCGTTCGCAAGAAGAGCGTGACTAGACGATCAGACCTGCGGTCTGGGTACGTGCACGGTCGAAGCGAGCCGAAACGTCGTTCCAGTTGACGATGTTCCAGAATGCCTTGACGTAGTCGCCCTTGACGTTCTGGTAGTCGAGGTAGAAAGCGTGCTCCCACATGTCGAGGAGCAGCAGCGGCGTGAGGCCGATGGAGATGTTGCCCTGCTGATCGTAGAGCTGGACGATGATCAGACGCTGTCCGATCGAGTCCCACGCGAGGATGGACCAGCCGGAGCCCTGGATGGCGTTGGCGTTCGCGGAGAAGTGAGCGCGGAAGAGATCGAACGAACCGAAGTTGTCGTCGATCGCTGCGGCGAGTTCACCTTCGGGCTTGTCGCCACCGTCAGCGCTGAGGTTGTTCCAGAAAACGGTGTGGTTGGTGTGGCCACCGAGGTGGAACGCCAGGTTCTTCTCGAGCAGGTTGGCCTGCGCTGCGATGGTGTCGTTCTCACGAGCCTCGGCCAGCTTCTCGAGTGCAGCGTTGGCACCGGCAACGTAAGCCGCGTGGTGCTTGTCGTGATGCAGCTCCATGATCTTGCCCGAGATGTGCGGCTCGAGGGCTGCGTAGTCGTAGGGGAGTTCCGGCAGCGTGTAAACAGACACGAGGGTCCCTTCTTTGCGGGCTGGTGAGCCCTGGTGCTTTAGAGTGCGTCGATCACCGGTCACGGCGTGACGTCACTCGCGTATGTGCAAATCATTCTTCGGGTTTCCACCCAATAACATTCGTACACCGTCCGCAACAGTCCGGCTCAGGTAGTAATCACCAAAGAATAAAGTTCGGGAAACCGAACTCAGTCCGATCTAAGGGTAAGCTAATATGCGCAAATTCGTCGTAAAGGTGAACGGAACCTTAAACTTGCGCGATGCCCGCACCAGTTTTCCTCCCGGAATCACCAGAGGCGGCCGCGCCTCGGGTGAATCTTCCGGGCGCTGACCTGCTGCGAGCCCTGGCGGTTGCCG
>JBEOUM010000079.1:0-1717 GCA_040302365.1 Nocardioides sp. NPDC126508 | reverse complement strand
GGAGCCGACAGTTCCCGGAGGGGACCCGGCAACGATCACCACGAGGTCGCCCTTGACGTACCGCCCGAGTGAGAGCAATGCACTGTCGACCTGACGCACCATCTCGTCGGTGGTGGCCACCGCATCGACCAGGAACGTCTCGGTTCCCCACGTCAGCGTCAGCTGACTGCGCACAGCGGGCAGCGGCGTGAAGGCGAGCAACGGCAGCGGCGTGTGCAGACGAGCCAGTCGACGCACCGTGTCACCGGACTGAGTGAACGCAACCAAGGCCTTGGCGTCGAGACGTTCGCCGATGTCGCGTGCTGCGTACGAGATGACACCGCGCTTGGTGCGCGGGACGTGGGTCAACGGTGGGACACGGGTCGATTCGTTCTCGACGGCCTCGACGATGCGGGCCATGGTGCGAACGGTTTCCATGACGTACTTGCCCACCGAAGTCTCGCCCGAGAGCATGACTGCATCCGCGCCGTCGAGAACGGCGTTGGCGACATCGGACGCCTCTGCACGAGTCGGACGTGAGTTCTCGATCATCGATTCGAGCATCTGCGTGGCGACGATGACCGGCTTCGCGTTCTCACGAGCAATCTGGATTGCGCGCTTCTGAACGAGCGGGACCTGCTCGAGCGGCAACTCGACACCGAGGTCACCGCGGGCGACCATGACGGCGTCGAACGCGAGCACGATGGCTTCGAGATTGTCGATGGCCTCGGGCTTCTCGAGCTTCGCGATGACGGGAACGCGGCGCCCGACTCGATCCATGATGGCGTGAACCAATTCGACATCCGCGGGTGAGCGAACGAAGGACAGTGCAATGAAGTCGACGCCCAGCTTGAGCGCAAACTCGAGGTCGGCGATGTCCTTACCCGACAGGGCTGGAACGGAGACGTTCATACCGGGCAGTGAGAGGCCCTTGTTGTTGCTGACCGGACCGCCTTCGGTGACCCGACAGACGACGTCGTTGCCGTCGATGGACGTGACGACCAGGCCGACCTTTCCGTCGTCGACCAGCAGTCGATCGCCGGCCTTGGCGTCGCGCGCCAATTCCTTGTACGTGGTCCCGACGCGATCGTGCGTTCCCTCGACGTCGTCGACGGTGATACGAACCTCTTCACCGTTGGCCCAGGTGGTCCGCTCGTCCTTGAATCGGCCGAGGCGAATCTTGGGCCCCTGAAGGTCGGCGAGAACACCGACGGCCTTTCCGGTGGCGTCCGACGCGGCGCGGACGCGAATGTAGTTTTCTTCGTGATCGGCATGCTCGCCGTGGCTGAAGTTGAGGCGCGCCACGTCCATGCCGCTCTCCACGAGCTCACGGATGCGGTCGCCAGAAGCTGTCGCAGGTCCAAGTGTGCATACAATTTTTGTCCGTCGGTTCACGGCTCGAGCCTAGTCGCTACCCCACCGCACTTCTATCCGGCATTTGCGACCTGCGCTTTCTGTACTTACTCGATTCAGTTGTTCAGCTCACGAACAGCGGAAATGCCTTTGGATGAACCGGAGCGGGAAGCTCAGACTCGCCTGTGAGATACACGTCGACGGCACGTGCGGCCGACCGACCTTCGGCAATCGCCCAGACGACGAGTGACGCCCCGCGATGCGCGTCGCCGCAGACGAATACACCAGGCGTCCGGGTCTGCCACCTGACATCACACTCGATTCGGCCGAGTGGATCGGTGCCGACATCAAGGTCGGTGAGCAGCGGGGCGGTTTCGACGCCCTC
>JBEOUM010000078.1:0-1796 GCA_040302365.1 Nocardioides sp. NPDC126508 | reverse complement strand
TCTAGGCAATATTCATAAGATACAAATTAACTTAAATCGCAAAAGTTAACAGCGCTATTTTAACACATAGAAAATAAAAATACTATGACTTTACCGTTTTCTAATAGCGGGTAAAGTGTTCAAACTTTGACAATGGGACTCCTATAATGGGGTCCTTATTTAATTTCCTTGAAAATATAAAATCCGCCCTTTTGCGTGTGGGTGGGGTGACTCCAGTTGGGGCCCCCGACACCGCAAGGCGGATTTATTTTATTTATAAAAGACCGAGAGAAATAACACTAACCATTATGGTATTGACATGATACCACTTTGATACTATAATGATACCATAAGGAGGTGAAGTTATTGGGAAAAGCGGTTTTTTCTCTAAGGCTTACTGAAGACCTACACGAATGGTTAAAAAAAGAAGCTGAAAAGAGAGGTATGTCGGTCAACGCTTTGATTTCATACATACTGAGCGAATATAAAGACGATAAAGAGTTTTAACGGAGTAGTTCTACGTAGTGAAAGCGTAGCGGTTCCTTTACTTGGAAAGGCGACTCTGATAACCTAGTTCGGTTTGCCACATTAAAGATTTCTAGAAGGTGGCGACGGTGGCAAGTAATCTGGGTCGCAAAGGTTCCGAGTCAAGGATTCATGGAGTAGATCTACGCAGTGGTGATGGTGAAGCGCAACTAAAAAAACAAGAAAAGAGGACGAGCACATGTTTAATATTTCTTATTACAAAACCGAAGACACAAAAGTAATGGTGGTTACATTACACGCACTAAAACAAACTATCATTTTGCAACCAGGATTCTTTTATAAAATTTCAGGAGTTGATAGAAAAGTAATAACCGGCTGCGGCGAATTTAGTGGTACAATTCTAGTAGATTTAGGATTTATATTTCCGTTTAAATCTGATAGAAAAATAGGTTAATATTTAATCGCTATTTCTGTTTCTTACTTAACTTGATTATAGCGATTAATAAGCAGAAAAATTTAGACAAGGAAGAGAGGTATTTTATAATTGAGGTATCGTCACAAACTAATAAAAAGTGGCGGTGTATGGGAATTATTGAGCTACGAGAAAGAGGTAGCAACAGGTAAAGATGCAGTTCGTGAAAATGCTGGTAGGAAAAAACAGTCTGATCATGATTGGATAAATGATGCTGAAACAAAGATGAAGAACAGGTCTGATGTGTTATATCGTGCAAGGAAGCAAGTGTTTAACCAAGCAAATGCCAATGCAAATGCGTGGAACGAGCAACCGAAATTTTTCACACTTACATATGCTGAAAACATGCAGGACATAAAACAATCTAACTATAACTTCAAAAAGTTTATCCAAAGGCTGAATTACACTTTAAAAATAAAACTAAAATACACTGCTGTAATTGAGTTTCAGAAACGAGGGGCTATACATTATCACCTATTGGTCTATAACCTTCCTTACACGCCTGTAGACGTTCTATCGGACATCTGGGGTCATGGGTTTGTTAAAATAAATAAAATAGACCACGTGGACAATGTAGGGGCTTATATAACGAAATATATGATAAAGGATAATATTGACGAAAGATTACTTGGAGAGAAGTCTTATTTTTCGAGTAGAGGGTTAAAGAAGCCTGAAGAGTATATTTTGACGGAAAAAGAAAAAGAGACTCTGCTAAAGTCTCATGACGAATATATAACATATTCCAAAAACTATGAAAATGAATATCTAGGCAATATTCATAAGATACAAATTAACTTAAATCGCAAAAGTTAACAGCGCTATTTTAACACATAGAAAATAAAAATACTATGACTTTACC
>JBEOUM010000077.1:0-1915 GCA_040302365.1 Nocardioides sp. NPDC126508 | reverse complement strand
AGATGACCAATCGCTACGACCTGATTTCGCTGCACGACAAGATCACCGGCACACTGGAGCAAGCGGGAATATCCGTTCCAAAGTGGTTTACGCTGTTCCGTGGCGATCTGCTCATCGAGTCCGGAATCGCGGAGCAACTGCGATATGAAACTCCCTGTTTCTGGTCTGGCGAGACCAGTCTGGCTCAGTTTCCCGGCGTGATCTCAACAGACGCCGGGTGGGTTGGGGGTGAGGAAGTCGTCGAAATCTACTTCGACCCCGCTCAGACCAGCACCGAGGAGCTCAACCGCCTGTCCCTGCCTGAGGTGTTCCGGCGTACGGATAAGCGGCCGTTCCGGCTGGATGACCAGCCACAGTTTTATCTCGCGAAGACCCAATGGCGGTCCGTTCCGATGACTAGAGCGCAGCGCACAAAGATCAATCTCGAGGTGGCTTACGCTCGAGATCCGTCACCATACTTGAGCCCGCGACAGCTCCAGGCGCTGGATGAGTCTATGCCGGACCGCCGACCGTGACCTTATCGGCTATCGGCGACCTCGTAAGGCGTTGCGATGGACACGGAAGCATCGGGGGAAGAGCCTGCAGGCGACAAGAACGCGGTTCTTGTGCAGACCGGTGAGCTGCTCGCGCAGTGCGATCGGGGCGGTGACGATTAGGGCGTTGACGACCTTGGCGCGGCCCGGACGGCTCCGGTTCGGTGGCACACAGAATGTGGAGGCTTCGATGTCGGCGTCCTCGGTTTCGGTTCTCTGAGGTCGTCGCGGGCGAGGACCAATGCCGCGGCTCCTGCCGCGTCGGCGGCGTCAGTTTGCCGTGCCGGGGCGCGGCGTTGCCGGTTGGAACAATCCCACGGTGCGGTCTACATCGCCGGGATCATGCGCTCTGACCACTCGCGAAGGGCAACAACTTCGCGCAGTTCGATGTCGAAAAGCGTGAGCTGCGAGTCGTTCATCGCATTTCCTGGATCAACTCTGCTGCAGGCCCGAGCGCTTCGTCTTCGTCGGTCGCATTCTTTGCCCCTCGAAGGGCAACGGTGAGGCCCGCAACACCCAACAGGCATGTCATCGAGGCACCTGCCATGAACAGAAGATCACCCACGCGAGGTACCGATTTCGCTTGCTGGACGGATCCACGAAATCCACGCCTCATGCTCGTCTGCGTGCAGCGGAACAGAACCCGGATCATCCGGGTGAGCGTCCGCCCACGCTGATTGTTCGGCCACAAGATCCGCCACCGTCGCCCACCTTTTCGAGGTACAAGGCGGATTCACAACAGCCGCTTTGGCGAGCGCTCGGCGGGTAGCCCCACTGAGACTGAGCAGCTCAGTGCCGCAAATCCCTCGATCCCAGATGTACCGAGCGAGTTTGATGGAATCGGCATACCTCGCGGCCTCCGCGTACGAGGTATGGGTGAAGTCCACGTGGGTGGTCACTGTTGCACCCGCGAATAGCGACGGCGCCGCTCCGAGGCGGTCAACCCACCCCAGACACCGAAACGCTCGTCGTTCGCCAATGCGAATGCCAAGCAGTCGACACGAACGTCGCATCCTGCGCAGACTCGCTTCGCCGGACGGACCGCTTCTCCCGGTTCAGGAAAGAATGCTTCGGGATCAGTGCGTTGGCACACTGCCCGCTCCTGCCAATCGACATTCCCAGCGGTATCGCTTGGGTGAATCTCGGTGATGGTCATCGAAACCACGACTCCTCTACACATCGGCCTCTCGGATTGATGGGCGAACGGTAGCGAGGGACCTGGACTGCTTGAACCGAAGCAGAGGGGCCACCCTGCCTTTTCGAAACTTCACACGGTGGAAGCGAAGCGCAGTTCTACCCGATCAGTGCATTTCTGGGCACTTCTAGCGACTGCACAACCACCGGTAGATTCCTAAGCTCGCCTACAGACATGCGATCCTCTG
>JBEOUM010000076.1:0-1919 GCA_040302365.1 Nocardioides sp. NPDC126508 | reverse complement strand
GGATTTTCAGGCATCTGAGATGTGCGGTCAGTGATAGTCCATGGCATTGACAGCGCACGCCCCAGCGGCCAAACGATGAGTTCGGAAGCCCGCGCTGTCCGGTAGAGCGGTTAGGGTCGGGTTCTGCCTGTGACCACGGGTGATGGACGCGCTGAAGGAGCTTTCCGAGATGGCCGAATCGAATGTGGAGTCGGGAAATACTGCCGACGGTGCTTCGACTTCTCTCTCCGCTGAGGAAGTCGAGTCCACAACGCCTGGCCGTGGTCAACGACCGGGGCTTGTCACCGCCGCCGACGCAGGAAGGCGGAAACCCCCTCTCTCGACGTATCTGCCGATCCTGGGTGTCATTGCTGTGAGTGTGGCGGTGTGGATCGCTGCTCGCTGGGCGTTCGGTCGTCACGAGCAGGCTGGCCTGTGGTCGGTCGCGTCGTTCGCTGCTCTGGCTGGGGCGGCGGTGAGCGTGGCGGTGCGTCCGATGATGGCAAGTTTGTGTGCACTCGTGCAGATTCCCGTGACGCCGACCAGTCGCTCGATCGGCCCGGCAGTAGCAACAGCAGGATTGTGGTTCGGGGCCGTGATGATCGCCGGCGGCGACGCGATCTTGCCGGCATGGCTCACGGTGGCGGCTTTGTCTGTCTGGGCCGCGTGGATTGACCACTTCACCTTGCGGTTCCCCTTGCCGCTGATTCGTGCAGTCACCGCGGCGGGTCTGTTGCTCGGCGCGATGGCAGTGGTGGTCGATCAGGACCCTGCCGCGGGTCTTCGTGCTGTGGTGGCCGGGGCCGCGATATTCGCCAGTTACCTGGTGTTCGCGATCATTACTCGCGGTCACCCCGGTTTGGCGGATGTGAGGTTGAGCTTCATTCTCACTGCAGCTGTCGGATGGGTCGGTTGGATGAACGTGGCTTCGGCAGTGCTGCTGCCGAATATTCTGGCGGTAGTAGGGGTGGCGGTCACCAAGGTGTTCGGAGGCAGAAAGGTCCGGGGTGTGGAGTTCGGGTTCGCTCCGTACCTCGTTGTCGGCACAGCACTCGCTATTGCCTTGCCCGCGGGCTGGTGGATGTTGTGAATCTGAGCAAGTGCGGCCGTGTAGACGAGAGGAACTGGACATGAGGTGGCGCCGGCGGAATCGTTTTCATTCACCGAATCGGGTGGAACGGGTGAATGAGTTCCTTGATCATGTCCAGGAGGTCGCAGACCGCGCTCTGCCGGCATCGGATGCTCCGGGATCGGCCGGTGTGCGACGTCTGCACGTGGTCGTCTCGATGATTCGTGAGCTGGAGGAGGACTTGCGCACTCACAACGCCATCGCAGGCACGACAGTCGAGTCGGTCAGTCTGGGACAGTTCTACGTGATGACCGCGCACGGATGCGCAGCACGGCTCGCGGCGGATCTCGATGCGGAAGACACTCCGGAGCGCGATGACGAAAGACTTGCCGCACTGGATGAATTTCATGCTCTTCAAGCAGCCACCGGAATCACCGTCAATGTTCACCGGATGCCTACTTCTCCGGAAGGGATCAAGGTTCTGACGGAGTTGGTACGACGAGCTCACAGCGGCGACATGACGCCGGCGCATGTCGAGAATGTGAGTGAGGTCGGTAGATTCGGTGCACTTCTCGACTGCCCTGTCCCTGATCGCGAGCTTCGCGGGCTGGTCGAACACTTCGAACGTTTGGCGAACGAGGCGTCCGGTCCTATCGGTTCTCGGATGCCGGTGGTGCGTGCTCGAACATTGGTGACATTCTTCGATCAGTATGCGGCCAGACTGATCGGCACAGGTTCGAATACGTTGGCAGCGCCGCATGTCCTCGAACACGCAACGGTGTGTGAGTTGTCCGAGCGCGCACGCTGGCATCTCGATCGAGTAAGAAGCATCCGACGCTAGGGGTTGAACACTTCAGGATTGTTTCGGAAC
>JBEOUM010000075.1:0-1947 GCA_040302365.1 Nocardioides sp. NPDC126508 | reverse complement strand
AAGAGATCGAGCAGAACCCGTCGTCGTTCTCCGAGGCGTACACCGCGTGGGGGCCACTGCAGTGGACTCCTCCGGAGGAGGTGCTGACACTTGATCAGGTATTGCGTGAGCGGGGCTTCGACGAGCCGTCGATCGAGGCCGTGTACGGCGGAAATTTCGCCCGAGTTGCCCGAGAAGTGTGGGCTACCGACGGGTAATACGACCATCTGGGGACAGCGAAACGATGCAGGACTACCCTGGTGAATCGTGACCTCACACTATGACGTCGTTGTCCTCGGAGCCGGCCCCGGTGGGTACGTCGCTGCTATCCGCGCGGCACAACTGGGCCTGAGCACCGCCATCATCGAGCAGAAGTACTGGGGCGGTGTATGCCTGAATGTCGGCTGCATTCCGTCCAAGGCGCTTCTCCGTAACGCCGAACTCGCGCACATCTTCACGAAAGAAGCGAAGACGTTCGGCATGTCCGGAGACGTGTCCTTCGATTTCGGCTCCGCTTTCGATCGCAGCCGCAAGGTCGCGGACGGGCGAGTCAAGGGCATTCACTTCTTGATGAAGAAGAACAAGATCCCGGAGTACGACGGCAAGGGCACGTTCGTCGACGCCAACACCATCAGCGTGGAGCTGAGCAAGGGTGGCACCGAGACGATCACGTTCGACAACGCGATCATCGCGACGGGTTCGTACACCAAGCTGCTGCCCGGCACCTCGCTGAGCGAGAACGTCGTGACCTACGAAGAGCAGATCCTCACCCGTGACCTTCCGGGTTCGATCCTGATCGTCGGTGCCGGCGCGATCGGCATGGAGTTCGGTTACGTCCTCAAGAACTACGGCGTCGACGTTACGATCGTCGAGTTCCTCGATCGGGCACTGCCCAACGAGGACGCCGACGTCTCGAAGGAAATCGCCAAGCAGTACAAGAAGCTCGGCGTCACCATCAAGACCGGTGCCGCTGTGCAGTCCATCAGCGACGACGGCAGCAAGGTCACCGTCTCGATCAAGGACAACAAGTCCGGCGAGATCGAGACCGTGGTCGTCGACAAGGTTCTGCAGTCCGTCGGCTTCGCACCGCGCGTGGAGGGCTTCGGTCTCGAGAACACCGGTGTCGCGTTGACCGATCGCGGCGCCATCGCGATCGACGACTACATGCGCACCAACGTCCCGCACATCTTCGCCATCGGTGACGTCACCGCCAAGCTGCAGCTCGCGCACGTCGCAGAAGCTCAGGCTGTCGTCGCTGCCGAGACCATCGGCGGCGCGGAGACACAGACACTCGGTGACTACCGGATGATGCCGCGTGCGACGTTCTGCCAGCCGCAGGTCGCCTCGTTCGGTTTGACCGAGGAACAGGCCAAGGCCGAGGGCTACGACGTCAAGGTCGCGAACTTCCCGTTCGCTGCCAACGGCAAGGCACACGGTCTCGGTGACCCGACCGGTTTCGTCAAGCTGATCGCCGACAAGAAGTACGGCGAACTGCTCGGCGGGCACCTCATCGGACCGGACGTTTCGGAACTGCTGCCCGAGCTGACCTTGGCCCAGAAGTGGGACCTCACGGTCAACGAGTTGGCACGCAACGTCCACACCCACCCCACACTCAGTGAGGCTCTGCAGGAAGCGATCCACGGCCTCGCCGGCCACATGATCAACTTCTGACGGCAGGGCCTTCGGCCCCGTGCGCCTTTTCGGTAGTTCGCACTACCGGAAAGGCACACGGGGTTTTTCGTCTTTTGTGTCGAGTTGTGTTGCGAAACCGCCATCTGAGGCCTTCGAGTCGGGGTGTAGGCGCGCAACGCATTAGCGTCCCGAGTCGACCATTCGGCTTTCGAAGGACCACTCATGAAAACTCGTTCCGTACTGCTCGCGGCTTGCGTCGCGCTGACGCTCTCCGCCTGTGGAACCTCAGGTGACTCCGGATCGGACACCGAAGCTTCGGGTGCCGCCGAGGCGGGG
>JBEOUM010000074.1:0-1950 GCA_040302365.1 Nocardioides sp. NPDC126508 | reverse complement strand
CTACCGAAGGCGCATCATGGTCCACATCGCCCTCACCCGAGGGCAGAGACCAGCAGCATGAAATCAGCACACGCCCCGCTCAAATGCGGAGAGCCATTTATCTCTGCAGTAAACGCCCGGCCCGTCTTCGGCGCCTCGTGCCACACATGCCTTCCCGCTCGGGTTGCGGCGGGCCATAATTCGCCTTTCACGTGCCCGGCTTGCCGTCTTCGGAGCTGGGCCTTGACACCCCTGCACCGGGTACCCACGCATCAGTACCGCACCTGCCGCTGGGCAGTCGATGCATCACCTGTCCGAACGGAATCGACCGCCCCCACGCTGATCACTGCTCCCACACCGCCGAAGCACTTCAACCGATCCGTCACTGCAGCATCATCGAGAAGCCGTCCTCGACACCGGCAGGTCCCGGGCCCGCTGGCTGTGATGTCTTCGCGCTGGCGGCGTCGGCGGGGAGAGGATTTCGCAGTGAGCAGCACCGCTCTCTCCGGGATCGAGGCGACCACCGAATCCGGCCCGCGGTGCTGCACGAAACCTTCGGGGCTCCATCGAGCCAGTGGCAATCGGCCCGTGGTTGCCTCACCATGGAGCGATGACTGCTAAGCGTTGCCGATCCACCCCCGATCCTGCCGAACCCCTTTCCGATGCCGAGCTGCTCATCGGCCTGGTGGTCTCACCATCCCTGAGTGCGATGCTCGGCCCCGAGGTCACCACCTCGGTGCGCAAGATTTTGGTGCAGCGGTATCCGGGAGTGCGCTGGCAACTGAAGATGGCCGAAGACCGGCTGGTCGATCCACCCACCGAGACCTTGGACCTGCTGGAGGCGGCCCGAAACCGCGTGCTGGAGGAGAACTGGGATTTGGCCGTGGTGCTCACCGAGATCCCCCTGAAGACCGGCCGACGTCCGGTGCTCACCCAGCTCAGCCCCGTGCACGGGGTAGGACTGGTCTCCGTCCCAACCCTGGGAGCCGTGCACGTGCGGCAGAAGGTGCAAGAGACCACCGTGCACGTGGTCGGGCAGCTCCTGGGCTACGACGCCGAAGACCTCAACGCCCAGCGGGATCTTGCTCGAAGAGCCCACCAGCTGTCCACCGATCTCGACGAACGCCCGGACGACAACGTCGTGCAGTTCACGGCCCGAGTGCTGAGCGGCAACGTGCGGTTGCTGCTGGGCATGATCCGCGCCAACCAGCCTTGGGCCTTCGTGGCCCGGCTCTCCCGGGCGATGGTCGTGGCAGCGGCCACCGGCATGCTGACATTGGTGGCCTCGGACCTATGGGTACTGGCCATGGCCTACGGGCCGGTGCGCCTGGTCCTGCTGGCGGTGATGGCGATCGGGGCGGTGAGTGCCACCCTGATCCTGGGAGCAGACTTGTGGGAGCGCCCACGGCGGCGAGCCCAACGTGAGCAGGTGATCCTGTTCAATTTGGCCACCACCGCGACCGTGGCCATCGGGGTTGTGGTGTTCTACCTCGGCTTATTCATCCTGTCCTGGGTCGGCGCGCTGCTGCTCATCGACGAGCCGGTACTGGCCGGTGTCGCCGGTCACCCAGTGAACGCTTTGGACTACGCGAAGATCAGCTGGCTCACCGCCAGCCTGGCCACCGTGGGCGGAGCACTAGGAGCTGGACTGGAGGACGACGATGTGGTGCGCGCCGCTGCCTACACCCGGTCCAGCACCTGACACAGCCCCAGCACAGAAGAAACTGAAACATCTACGCGTTGATGCCACGTCTATGCAGGTGTCATTGCCGGTCGCGATGACTTGGTGGGCTCAGCGCAGTGCGCTGCCTCGTACTCGGCGGGTGGGGCGTTGCCGAGGCGGGTGTGCGGGCGGGCGCTGTTGTACCTGTCGATCCGGGATCCGCACCGCCCTGCCGGACGCGCGGATCGCAGTCGACAAGTGGCATCTCGTCGCCCTCGCCAACCTCATGGTCACCCAGGTCCGTCAAC
>JBEOUM010000073.1:0-1996 GCA_040302365.1 Nocardioides sp. NPDC126508 | reverse complement strand
CTTGCAGGTCGGCTTTGCGTTGGCAGCCCCGGCACAACACGGCCTCCGCGAAGCGGACCTTGTGACCGCACTGCGCGCACCGGCGGGAACAAATCACGCAACGACCTGTCTCGACGACCAGCACCCTACTGCGGCTGCAGTCAGGGCACGGCTGCTTGGCGGCCGCGTCCTTGGCGCGGGCGGTGCACCGGCAGCACAGGTCGCGGCCGATGATGCCCACCGGTCCGCCGCACTCGGCACAGTCACGCTGGCGTTTACCCATGTTCTGCAATGACTTCCAGGTCGAAGCGTCACATCGGCGGAAGCGAGCGGCCGCGGGCGTTGACGGCTTGGCGCTGCGTCGGCGCCGGTCGAATTGGCGGATCGGCAGGACGCTCGACGGGAGTGGCGTCGATCTCGAACAAGTCGTCCGGAGTGCATTGCAAGGCAGTGCACAACGCGATCAGCGTCGTCATCTTGATCTGGGTGGGTTCCTTGGTGAACAGCGCCGACACCGACGCCGCCGACATCTCCAGCCCGGCTTTGTCTGCCAGCAGCCTGCGCAGCTCGGTCCCGGTCCACACTTCGCGTTGGGCCGCGGCCATCCGCAGTCGCCACTTGATCCTCACGCTCGCTCGTCCTCTCCGCTGAGCTCGGCCAGGGTGGTGGTCACCGCGCGCCGATACGCGTCCTCGATGAAGGTCGCCGATGGCCGGACATACCGCATCGTCGATCCGACGGTCCAGTGACCCAGAAGCTGTTGGATCGCAACCAGATCCACGCCACGCTCATAGTTGTGGGTCGCGCACGCACGTCGCAGCGCATGCGGGCTGAACCGCTCCGAACGCGGGCGCCCTTCGAGCTCCATCAGATATCGCAGCCGGTTGCGGATCGTTCCACGATGCAGCGGCCCGCCGGACTCGTCGGCGAACAACACCGGCGAGTCCGGGAACTTGGGCCGCACGTCGGTCAGGAACCAGCGCAGCACCAGGTCCAGACCGTCGAGCATCGGAACCCATCGCGGCCGAGGACCGGACATCCTGGCGCCCTTACCGAAGCGGACATGAAGTTTGCCGAACGGACCACGATCGAAATGCACATCCGGAAGGTCGAGCAGCGCAGCCTCTTCCGAGCGCAGTCCGGCATGATAGAGCGTCCGGAACAGCGCGTAGTCCCGAGCTGCCGGCCCATATTTTCGGGCGGTGATGATGCGCGCCTTCATGAACTCGAAGAACTCCCGCACGCGCTCCGGAGTCGGAGGCGGCACCAGCGCCGGCGAATCGTCGCCGACATGGCGGGAGGCGTTGAACTCATCCACCGGACAGACCAGCTTCACCCCGAACACGGCCTCGATCTCGGCTGCCAAAAATCAACGGCACACTGCATTACTTGTGGCGGGCGGTCGACCAGCACGGGAACGTGCTCGATGTGCTGGTCCAGTCGCGCCGAAACGGCAACGCCGCCAAGCGATTCTTCCGTAAGCTGCTCAAGGGCTTGCAGTATGTGCCGCGGGTGATCGTTACCGACAAGCTGACCAGCTACAGCGTCGCTCACCGCGAGATGCTGGCCTCGGTCGAGCATCGCCGATCCAAGTATTTGAACAATCGGGCCGAGAACTCGCATCAACCCACCAGACAGCGGGAACATGCGATGAAACGGTTCGCATCGGCCCGGCACGCGCAACGTTTCCTGTCCGCGTTTAGTTCGATCTCACCGCATTTCCGGCCCGGTCGGTATCGACTGACCGCGCCCGAATGGCGTGCCGAGATGGCCGACCGTTTCGCGGTCTGGCAGGAAGTCACCGCGGCCGGTGTCGCCGCCTGAAAGTGAACTGCCCCAGCAGTGCCCTGTAACAGAATGCCCCAAACATCCTTCGCCGCTTCACTTTTCGATTAACGTGACAGTGCCCGGGGAACTATCTGGCCGTACGCGGGGAGAAACCATGGCCACAAAATGCGCCATAAATGGCCGCCAGTGGGGAGCTTACGACGGCCGTCGACATACCAGGTCGACGCGT
>JBEOUM010000072.1:0-2117 GCA_040302365.1 Nocardioides sp. NPDC126508 | reverse complement strand
TCTGAACGCGTTTGCGATCACGTTCGCCGATCGTTGGCCAGGATCTGAAACTTACTGATGGAAAACCGCCGAAACACCGTTAAAGAGATAGACCCGCGGCACCGAAGAATTGCCCACCGTGTTCGCGGATTTCCTCTCCGATGCGCACCACCTGGCCGACGCGTTGGGCGTCGATTGGGAAGAAGCCACATGCAATGGGGAGGGGCATTACACCGCCGAGTTGTACGGCGCCGAGTAATCGGGGCACTGACGGTCGGACAATCCACGGACGTTCGGCCGGCAGTCCCCGGCACCGGGAGTCTCAGGGGCGGTGGTTGCAAGGAGATGAATGGATGTGGGACTGGTACCGGTTTACATCCCAATTCGGTATCATGATGGTTATGAGTACGCAGATCGCGGTACGGCTACCCGAGGACATCGTGGCGTTTCTCGACAGTGAGGTCAGCGGTGGGCGTGCGAAAAGCCGTGCTCAAGTCGTGCTTCGAGCGTTGGAGCGTGAGCAGCGTCGACAGTTGGCGGTCCGCGACGTGGAGATCCTGTCTGACGGCGCGGGTAGCGATGTGAATATCGCTGCCGCGCACGGGAAGAAGAACTGAGTGCGCCCGATCCACGAGGCGCAACTCGGAGATCTTTGTCCGGTGTTGGTCCTGACGAGGGAATTGGTTCGGCCCCACCTGGGGACGGTCACTGTTGCCCCCATTCGTTCGAAGGGGCGGGGGTTGTCGACCGAACTGAGTTTAGGTGAAGGCAACGGCGTCGAGGACGGATCTGTTGCCGACTGCGACGGGGTGACGACCATCCCCGTGTCGGCACTCGGTGCGAACCGAGGATTTCTCCTGCCGGCTCAGGAAGTGTTGTTGAGCAGGGCGCTGCGATCAGCATTCGATCTCGAATCATGAGGAAATCAGCAGCGAGGATGGGGGAGAGATGGTGGTGAAGAAGTGGGAGCAGATTCCCCTGTTCGACCTCGATCCTCCTCCGGTGCCCGAAGTTCATGGCGAAGGTTCTGAGCTCGATTCTGAACCAGCTCTCTTCGGGATCGAAGACGCCACGGCGCCGGATCCCGATGCTGACGTGATGGATGCCCGTGCGCCGATTGCGGAGGATCGTGTCGCCGCGGAACCAGAGGTCGAACCAGTGGCAGGCGAAAGCGCCCCCATAGCGCGGCAAGGTACGGACTCGTCACGGTCTTCGGATTACAACACGGAAACAGTTGTGCCCCAAAGCGAGCTCACTGCTGAGGTGGATTCGGAACCCACCGAGGCATCTGAACTCGACGCAACCGAATCGGGCACCCTTCCTCCCGCCAGCGAGGCAGCAGACGGCCACGCCGTCATTGTCACAGCAGCCGGCACCTACACACCGTCTGGCCACACACTCACCGGCCCAGTCGATTCCATCGAAAAACTCGACAAACTCATCAGATGGGCAACGCTCACCCCGCTGGGCGCACCGGCACAGATCTGGATAGTCGGAATCGAAGCTTGCGAAATGCTCGGATGGATCATCGACCCAGGCAGCGAAGACGATGTCGACGACATGGAAATCCTCCGCACCCGCGCTGCCGAAGAACTCACCGCGATCCTCCACGCCACGCTGACCCCCATGCTGACCGCAGGATGGGAACTGCGCGGAGAACCCGGCCACGTCGTTCACCTCTCCCGCACCACCGGGAACTTCACATCCATGGTCGACATTTTCATCGAACCCTATGTATGGACCTACTGGAACAAAGACTTCGGATGGGGCAATCGCGTGGGAGACATGGGAATTCTCGGATCACCCACCGCCGGAACCTACCTCCCCGACGACGACCTCCCCGCTGCGCAGGAACTGGGACGCCGACTCGCCTGGTGCGCACAACACCTCGGCGTGCTACCCGGCCCCACCCCCGCACGCACCGGCGCCGCCATCGTCGACAAGATCAAACGCGACCGCACCCGCAGCGGTAAAGGAATCGTCGTCACTGTCGGTGGACCGGTCCCACCGCTGGACGGCGAACCCCGCGGAGATCTCGAACCTGCCGCCGGTTGGACACGCATCCCGGACCTCGAAGAAGTCTCCGACGCAACACAACTGGTATCGATAGACCAACGAGCGGCGTACCTCGCTTCCGC
>JBEOUM010000071.1:0-2202 GCA_040302365.1 Nocardioides sp. NPDC126508 | reverse complement strand
GACAGGTTCCACAAGCCGGAATGAAGGACAGAACGACGTGGTCGCCGACCTCCAGGCCCTTGACCTCCGGGCCGAGCTTGGTGATGACGCCCGAACCCTCGTGCCCGCCCATGACGGGGAACGACGGCATCGGAGTCGCGCCGGTGACGATGTGGTGATCGGAGTGGCACATTCCGGCCGCTTCCATGCGAATTTGAACTTCGCCGGCTACCGGTTCGCCGATCTCGATCTCCTCGACGGACCACTTTTCGTTGAGGCCCCACAGGATTGCACCCTTGGTCTTCACGTCACTTCACCCTTTCATTCGCACACCCGCATCTATCTCTGTGACCATAGCCACAAATCCGCGAAATTGGAACGTGTTCTAACGAAAGATTTTGCACTGCAGGTCAGACGTCCAAATGACCTGGCACAATCGGCGCGGCGAGCACGAAAATAACGACCCACTGAGTGGGACAACGGCACTGTCTCTCCCCGAAGGCACGGCACCTCTGAAAGCACGGCACCCCGGAAAGCACAGCCCTACTGAAAGCAATCCCCAACGAAGGCACGCTCCCTGGGCTCCGCCTCCAACAGATAAGTCGGACGCGGAGCCTGGCCGTGTTCTGTTGTGCCTGAGGTTCGTCCTCAGGTTTTGAAGGTGGTGTTCGCCGGCCGCGGGTGCCGCTGCGGGTCGATCGAGGGCGGTGGGATGAACCAGGGTTTGTTGTCGACGCCGATCCGGATTTCCCATTTTCCGACGAACCCGGATTTTCGGTGCATCAACCGGTGATGTGAACGGCACAGCAAGACAAGGTTGTTCATCACCGTCGGGCCGCCGTTGGCCCAGTGCCGGATGTGGTGCGCATCCGTCCAGGCGGGCACGCATGTGCAGCCCGGGAACGCGCAGCCTCTGTCTCGGGCAATCAACGCCACTCGCTGTTCGGCGGTGACCAACCGTTTTCCTGGTTGCGCATCGAGCGGTGCCCCATGATCGTCGAGCAGAACGGTCGACAGGAAACAATCACACCCGAGAAGCCTGGTCTGCGACACCGACAGCGGTCCGAGCCAGGGCATGTGCCCGACATCAAGATCCGACACAGCCATTCCACCACCATCGGGCGAGGGTGTGGCGGCGCAGTCTCGGTGCTCGGCGAGATCACGGGCATTGATGTGCACGTTCACGTGCGGACGCTGACCACCGTCGGTGCCGGTTTTGGCGCAATCGAGATACCGGCGGATCAGTTCGGTGAACCCATCCGCGGTCCGCTTCGCCGCCGACCGAGCATCGGGGGTCCCGTCCGGTGCCGGGGTCGGCATCGTCAGATTCGACAACGCCGACAGCAACATTTCCCCGGTGAGGGCATCGAAATCCCCACGCACCACCACCCGACCATTCAACGTCGACGCGATCCGCAACTCGTTGCGGTCGACGTCTTCGGCGGGCGGAATCTCATCGGATTCGAACAACCGCTCCAACGTCGCGATCACGTTCCGCACCTTCGTGGTCGTGGCCTCCACACCCGACGCAGCAGCGAGCAACAAATCGATACAGCGAGGCAGCGCCTCGTCCGGCATCCCCTTCGGCGGCGACTCACAAAACGAGACGATCAGAACGGCATGATCGAACGAACAATCCCCGCAATCGAAACGGGCTGCCACTGCCGGAAACGGCCGCAGCGCCGCACCCAACGCGGCGATCTTCTTCCCATCCCGAACCTGCAGCATCGTGTTCGCCGCCAACCACGCACCGACCCCGCGGCTGGCGATCACCTGATCATCCGGGCGCAACGACAACTCGTCCACCACCGCCACCCGCACGGCTTCCAGGCGCAGAATCTCCCCGCTCGCCTCGATCGCAGCAGCCCGCAACTCAGAAGCCGACAACCTCCACAGACGTCCACGTAACCCCACCGCAGAACCAGACACCACATCCGACAACAAGACACTCATTGAATCCCCCGATCCCCTCCCCAAATCATACTCGAACATGCGTTCGAGTCAAGGGTATATTCGAATCTTCGGCTTCTCGCAAAGCTGCAAGAGTGCATCCGTTGTCCGCAAACGTGTTTCGTCGTGACGGAGGAGGTCGTCGAGTATGGCGACCGGTGGGGTGGGGTAAGGTCGCCGATTCTCGAGCTTTGGTTGGAGAAGGTGGTCGGTGTTTGACCGTGCGAGCACGCGGGTAACCCGCTCCGGATGCCGTCAGCGTGAGGGGGCCGT
>JBEOUM010000070.1:0-2221 GCA_040302365.1 Nocardioides sp. NPDC126508 | reverse complement strand
TGCCGAGTGGACGATCCTGCGCTCGGCGTTCTTCCTGCAGAACTTCACCGAAGACGCGTTCGCGGACGAGCTCGCCGCCGGCTCGCTCACCATGGACGGACATTTCGGCAACATGCGCACCGATTTGGAGCGGATCTATCTCACCGACTTCGGACTGGCCACATCCCCACACTTCGACCTGTCGACTGTCGAGCACGACTTCGCCCGGCGCCATGCCACTCATGACGCCGACTATGCCGCCATGCTTCTGGTCAACTGGTTGGTGACCGAGGTCTGCGGCGTACCGAGACCGAAACACGGCGGACCAGTCACCCGCAACCAGTACGTACGACGATGCGCCACAGGTCATATCCCAGGTGATGTGGCACCGGAGGTGGCCGCGATCTTGACCCGGCACGCGCCCGCCGCTGCGAGGATGAACGACTTCTACTGGCGATTGTTCGACGGCGACTTCGATGCGCCCTACCCTCATGCCGCGGCAGTTCCGACTTCCGGTCGAGGACAGGGTTTTCCCTGAACTACCGTCTCCGCATCTCAGGGTTCATGTCATCCTCCGGACCGATGTGCTGGTCATTGCCGGTAGGGCACAGTTCTCCTCATGATTGAACTGAGGGGATTGACCAAGGTTTACGGACCGACGAAAGCGGTGGACGACTTGTCGTTCACGGTCAAGCCGGGCATCGTGACGGGCTTCCTGGGCCCGAACGGTGCGGGTAAGTCGACGACGATGCGGATGATCCTGGGTTTGGATCAGCCGACGTCGGGTGCGGCGTTGATCGACGGCAAGCCGTATCGGGAGCTGAAGACACCGCTGCGGACTGTCGGTGCGTTGTTGGATGCGAAGTGGGTGCATCCGAATCGGAGTGCGCGGGCGCATTTGCAGTGGATGGCTGCTTCGAACGGGATTCCGAAGTCCCGGGTGGACGAGGTGCTCGGGTTGGTCGGGTTGTCCGAGGTGGCGGGCAAGAAGGCCGGCGGGTTCTCGTTGGGTATGTCGCAGCGTCTCGGGTTGGCGGGTGCGTTGTTGGGGGATCCGAAGGTGTTGTTGTTCGACGAGCCGGTCAACGGTCTCGATCCGGAGGGCATCGTCTGGATTCGTAAGTTCATGCAGCGGTTGGCGGCCGAGGGCCGCACGGTGTTGGTGTCGAGTCACCTCCTGTCGGAGATGGCGTTGACGGCGGAGCAGTTGGTGGTGATCGGTCGGGGTCGGTTGATTTCGGATTCGACGGTGGCGGAGTTCGTGGATCGTTCGTCGGAGTCGACGGTGCGGGTGCGTAGTCCTCAGCTCGATGCGTTGCGCAGTGTGTTGCTCTCGCAGGGGTTGACGGTGCGTGAGGACGGTTCCGGTGTTGCCCCGGCTTTGGTGGTCGTGGATTCGACCACCGATGTGATCGGTGGTCTGGCTGGCTCGCAGGGAATCGTGTTGCACGAGTTGGCGTCCCAGCAGGGATCGCTCGAGGACGCGTTCATGAAGTTGACCGGAGACGATGTCCAGTACCACGCATCCGGTGTCGATCCGGGTGCCGGAGCCCACCACGCAAACACACAGCAGGCTATGGGAGGTGCACTGTAATGGCTGTTCTCAGTGCTGAACGTATCAAGATCACCACGACCAAGTCCCCGCTGTGGTGCTCGGTCATCATCGTTGTGCTCGCTCTCGGCTTCGCGGCCATCATGGGCGCCGTTGCCAAGTCGGCTCTGACATCCTCGGACGTCCAGGGAGCACCTGACCTCGACACCGCCGTCGCCACGGCCGGGATCTCGGGTTTCGGGATCATGGTTCTCAAGATCATGGCGGCCCTCGCGGTCACCAGCGAGTACCGCTTCGGGACAATCCGAACCACATTCCAGGCAGTTCCCAACCGTGCCTCGGTTCTGATCGCCAAAGCCGGCCTCATCGGTGCCTTCGGCGCGGTGCTGACCTTTGCCCTCGCCTTCGGCGCGTACGCCATGGCCAAGGCCATCGCCGGTACCGAGGCGAGTGCCGGATTGACCTTGTCGAGCGGCAGTGACTGGCGCGCGATCTACGGCATCCCGATCTACGCCTTCCTGTGCGTGATCCTCGCTGTCGGTGTCGGATCGATCATCCGTCAGTCGGCCGGCGCAATTGCGTTGCTCCTGCTCTGGCCGCTGCTCATCGAGAGCCTGTTCGGACTGTTCGGCAGCTTCGGCGAGAAGATCACCCCGTTCCTGCCGTTCGCGAATGCAAACCACTTCCTCA
>JBEOUM010000069.1:0-2229 GCA_040302365.1 Nocardioides sp. NPDC126508 | reverse complement strand
GGACCCGTTGCTCCTGTCGGACCGGCTGCTCCTGCTGGGCCTGTCGCTCCTGTTGGACCGGCTGCTCCTGCTGGACCTGTTGCTCCCGTTGGGCCTGCCACTCCCGCTGGGCCTGTTGCTCCCGTTGGACCGGCTGCTCCCGCTGGGCCTGTTGCTCCCGTTGGACCGGCTGCTCCCGCTGGACCTGTTGCCCCAGTTGGACCGGCTGCTCCTGCTGGGCCTGTCGCTCCCGTTGGGCCGGCTGCTCCTGCTGGACCTGTTGCCCCTGTTGGGCCTGTTGGTCCCGCTACTCCCGCTGGACCCGTTGCTCCTGTCGGACCGGCTGCTCCTGCTGGACCTGTTGCTCCTGTTGGGCCTGCCACTCCCGCTGGGCCTGTTGCTCCCGTTGGACCTGCCACTCCCGCTGGACCCGTTGCTCCCGTTGGACCTGCCACTCCCGCTGGGCCTGTTGCTCCGGTTGGACCCGCTACTCCTGCTGGACCGGTTGCTCCTGTTGCTCCTGTTGCTCCCGTTGGACCCGCTACTCCTGCTGGACCTGTTGCTCCCGTTGGACCGGCTGCTCCTGCTGGACCTGTTGCTCCCGTTGGACCTGCCACTCCCGCTGGACCTGTTGCTCCGGTTGGACCCGCTACTCCTGCTGGACCCGTTGCTCCCGTTGGACCTGCCACTCCCGCTGGGCCTGTCGCTCCCGTTGGGCCGGCTGCTCCCGCTGGACCTGTTGCTCCTGTCGGACCCGCTGCTCCTGCTGGACCTGTTGCTCCGGTTGGACCGGCTGCTCCTGCTGGACCCGTTGCTCCCGTTGGTCCTGCCACTCCTGCTGGACCCGTCGCTCCTGTTGGGCCGGCTGCTCCTGCTGGACCTGTTGCTCCCGTTGGGCCTGCCACTCCCGTTGGGCCGGTTGCTCCTGTTGGGCCTGCCACTCCCGCTGGGCCTGTTGCTCCCGTTGGACCTGCCGCTCCTGCTGGACCCGTTGCTCCCGTTGGACCCGCTACTCCCGCTGGGCCTGTCGCTCCTGTTGGACCTGTCACTCCCGCTGGACCTGTTGCTCCTGTCGGACCTGCTGCTCCTGCTGGACCTGTTGCTCCTGTTGGACCGGCTGCTCCTGCTGGACCTGTTGCTCCCGTTGGACCGGCTGCTCCTGCTGGACCTGTTGCTCCCGTTGCTCCTGTTGGACCGGCTGCTCCCGCTGGACCTGTTGCCCCAGTTGCTCCTGCTGGACCTGTCGCTCCTGTTGGACCTGTCACTCCTGCTGGACCCGTTGCTCCTGTTGGGCCCGCTGCTCCTGCTGGACCTGTTGCTCCTGTTGGTCCCTCTACTCCCGCTGGACCTGTCGCTCCTGTTGGTCCCTCTACTCCCGCTGGACCTGTTGCTCCTGTTGGACCCGCTACTCCTGCTGGACCTGTTGCTCCTGTTGGACCGGCTGCTCCTGCTGGACCTGTTGCTCCCGTTGGACCGGCTGCTCCTGCTGGACCTGTTGCTCCCGTTGGACCGGCTGCTCCTGCTGGACCTGTTGCCCCAGTTGCTCCTGCTGGACCTGTCGCTCCTGTTGGACCTGTCACTCCTGCTGGACCCGTTGCTCCTGTTGGGCCCGCTGCTCCTGCTGGACCTGTTGCTCCTGTTGGTCCCTCTACTCCCGCTGGACCTGTCGCTCCTGTTGGTCCCTCTACTCCCGCTGGACCTGTTGCTCCTGTTGGACCCGCTACTCCTGCTGGACCTGTTGCTCCCGTTGGACCGGCTGCTCCTGCTGGACCTGTTGCTCCCGTTGGACCGGCTGCTCCTGCTGGACCTGTTGCTCCTGTCGGACCGGCTGCTCCTGCTGGACCTGTTGCTCCTGTTGGACCGGCTGCTCCTGCTGGACCTGTTGCTCCCGTTGGACCGGCTGCTCCTGCTGGACCTGTTGCTCCCGTTGCTCCTGTTGGACCGGCTGCTCCCGCTGGACCTGTTGCCCCAGTTGCTCCTGCTGGACCTGTCGCTCCTGTTGGACCTGTCACTCCTGCTGGACCCGTTGCTCCTGTTGGGCCCGCTGCTCCTGCTGGACCTGTTGCTCCTGTTGGTCCCTCTACTCCCGCTGGACCTGTCGCTCCTGTTGGTCCCTCTACTCCCGCTGGACCTGTTGCTCCTGTTGGACCCGCTACTCCTGCTGGACCTGTTGCTCCTGTTGGACCGGCTGCTCCTGCTGGACCTGTTGCTCCCGTTGGACCGGCTGCTCCTGCTGGACCTGTTGCTCCC
>JBEOUM010000068.1:0-2422 GCA_040302365.1 Nocardioides sp. NPDC126508 | reverse complement strand
CCTCAATGTTCGCCAGGCACCGACCGGCCTCCTGGCCGGGCCAGGTCGGCGCTTAACGCCACCTCACTACATCTGGTTTCAATTTTGCCTATAATCTATGTCTGATGGTATAGATTCTGTGATCTATTGAACTTCTCGCACCGCCGGATCTGGTGGCTGGCCGGTGCGCAGAGCGAGAACCTAGCGAGAGAATAGGAATCACTGTGATTGTCCTCGGCATCATTCTGGCCCTGATCGGTTACTTCACCGCAATCAGTATTTTGACGACAGTCGGCATCATCTTGGTGGTGGTCGGCGCAATCCTGACACTTCTGGGCACTATGGGTCGCGCTGTGGGCGGTCGAAAAGTTTGGTATTAACACCCTATATACCTCGGCCTAACCCTCGCCTGGGACATCTGGCTCGCGCGGGTACCTAATTTGCTCGACCCATGATGATGCACCACTACCGGGATCGCCTCCTCCTGTAAGAGAGGTACTGGGCACATCCCACCTCCACGTTTGAGGGTGCCTGTCGACAGAGTTCAGTGCAGCTGGGCAACCTGCCGGGAGGCCCCGCGGAGAGTGTTTATCTCCGAATGTCGCATTCACTCTGGAAGGCTTGAAACATGCTGGTACGTCGAATTGCTCGTCCACTGCTTTCCACGATCTTCATCGCCGGGGGAATCGATGCTTTGCGCAACCCCGCTCAGCGAGCAGCCAAAGCGTCACCGCTGATCGACAAATCCGTCGAGACGCTGCCAGGAGCAGTGACGCAGAAGGTGCCTGCTGATCCGGAAACACTCGTCAAGATCAACGCCGCCGTCCAGATCGGCGGCGGTGCCCTGCTGGCCACCGGCAAGGCGCCGCGCCTCGCGTCGTTGGTCCTCGCGGGGAGCCTGGTACCGACCACGCTTGCCGGTCACGACTTCTGGAACGAAACCGATCCGTCACTGCGAGCGATGCAGCGGACCAACTTCATCAAGAACGTCAGCCTGCTCGGCGGACTGATGATCGCGTCCGTCGACACAGAGGGCAAGCCGTCGCTCGGCTGGCGCGGCCGCCGCGCCGCGAAGAAGGCTCAGGCGTCTATCGCCGCGGCACTTCCGTTGGTCGCATCGCAGACCGATCACACGAGCGATCGCGTCGAACACGCTCTGTCGGTGGCGTCCGAACGCGGTTCCGAACTTGCCGAAACCGCGAAGGCACACGGCACGGATTGGCTCGAACTTGCCAAGGAGCGCAGCTCCGAGTTCGCGGAGATCGCGAGCAAGCGAGCCGCGGAATTCGGAGAGGTCGCCAAAGAACGCGGCCCGGACATCCTCGAAGTCGCGCAGAAGCGCGGCTCCGAACTGGCCGAGACCGCACGTGAGCGCAGCGCCGAACTGGCAGAGCTGGCGAGCAAGCGCAGCTCGGAGTTCGCCGAACTCGCCCTCGAGAAGAGCAACGAGTGGGCAGAAACGGCGTCGGAGCAGACCGAGGTGCTGGGTAAGCGTGCTCGCAAGCGCGCAGAGAAGGCGCTCGAAAAGGCTCGCGCCAAGAAGGACGAATTGACGCACTGAGCGCACCGAAAAACACGGTCACAATCGTTCAGTGACGTTACTACGAGTTTGTTGGCTAGCGTTTTCTGGCTAGATTTCGTAGCCGACGAAAACACGATGGACATGCACTCCCAGAGATAAGTGCTCCGAGCGGATGACACAGCGGGGGCACCCACTGGCTGCGCTCGCGCGAGGCTTTGTTTGAGAGCGCGACTCGGGGGGTCCGCCAACGAACACGAAGGTAGAGGCAGGTCATATGGGGACCTGGCTCGCGAAATTGACGGATGATCACGGAGAGTGGCTGATGACGGCTCGCGCCGACAAGACCAAGATCACCAGAGAAGACGTCACCCTCCTACGCGGAGGACAGGTGATCGGTGTTGACGACGGTGTCATCGGCGTGGTCGGGTCGATGCCTCTCGATCCGACCACCGCATCTCCGCGGTGGGTCACAATACGCCGGGACCACTCAGGAGTGGTGCACGCACCACTCCCCCCTGTACAACAGCGAGGTGTGCGGCCCTAGACCTCACGCGTGAGTCGACTGCAGATCAGGAATCATAGGTCCCCGACCGATACCTCACCGAGTCGTGCGTCATGTGGTCATGGAGAACGCGTTCGTGGAGCATGCTGAAGCGGATCGGCGGACATGCTCAAGCCATTGTGCGTGGCATATGTCTTCTACTTCCGGGAATGCGGGCCCTCCCGAGAGGTCGAGGATCTGGTCCGGTCGTGGAGGTAGGTCGGCGTCGGTCACACGCTCGATGAGCCCCACTGCTTTCCATCCGCACGAGCATTGCGCCCGCCAACCGATCGTCGCTTCATCGGGCACGTACGTTCCGTCCTCGAGTCCGAAGCCCCGGGCGCTGTACGACAGTGCGGTGCGATCGCCGGCGACGATCG
>JBEOUM010000067.1:0-2452 GCA_040302365.1 Nocardioides sp. NPDC126508 | reverse complement strand
CTGGTTTCGAGGATTCGTGGGATGGAAAAGTTCGACTCGATCGAGTCGCTCATCGCGGCGATGAACCGGGATGTCGACCGCGCACGCGAAATCCTGAGCGAGGATGCAGAGCGCAGCGTTGGTTGAGCGCAGAGCGCAGCGTTGGCTGAGTTCGTCCTGCGCTAGTGGCGGCGGCCACATTCGCTGCAGGCGGGCGAAAGTGCCTCATTGCTGCTGGGAGGATATTCTCTCGGTGCGTGCTGCGGTTTGCGGTGGCCGCGCCCGATCTAGTTCCTTTCACGCAAACGTCATCACAGGAGTGAATCAAGTGGCATTGACCACGGAAGAAAAGAAGGCCGTTCTCGGCGAGTACGGCTTGCACGAGACCGACACGGGATCGCCTGAAGCTCAGGTGGCAATGCTCACCAAGCGCATCACCGATCTCACCGAGCACCTCAAGACCCACAAGCATGACCACCACTCGCGTCGTGGACTGCTCTTGATGGTCGGTCGCCGTCGTCGTCTGCTGAAGTACGTGGCAAAGACCGACGTCGCTCGCTACCGCACGCTCATCGAGCGTCTCGGCCTGCGTCGCTAGATTTTTCTCACGACGCTGATCGAAAGCAACACGGCATGCTTCGGTTTGCCGAACACTCCGTCAGCCGGCGAAGCCACGCATATACTGGGCTTCGCTGGCTTTCGGCGTTAGCTGCCGCAAGGCAGTTTCCGCTGTCGGCGCTATGCACAGTTGTCTATGCGCAGTTGTTTATGCGCAGTTGTGCAGTGCGCAGCCAGCACACCGTATGCACCAGAGAACGTGGTGTCGGTTGTCGGTAGTGGTTCTCCGGACCGGGCAAGTGCCCGAAAGCTCCGGCGGACTTCGATCGACGGCCGCCCGAACGTCGTGACGTCCCGAAGCAGAAATCGCTCGCATCGCAAGGAGCGTCTGCAATTCAAGAGGGGGACGTCCCTCGGTGCGCAGTTTCCACCAGGAGGGTGGAAACGCCCGCGCGGGTACGGCGAAGACGAGAGGGAAGTGAA
Source organism: Nocardioides sp. NPDC126508 (assembly GCA_040302365.1). Lineage (GTDB taxonomy): Bacteria > Actinomycetota > Actinomycetes > Propionibacteriales > Nocardioidaceae > Nocardioides. Next base: position 1,432 of record JBEOUM010000067.1, on the reverse strand, counting down.
GAGAAAAGAATGACAGAGAATTCCGTAGTAGAGGTCGACGAAGGCGTGTTCGAATCCACCGCCGTGATCGACAACGGGTCCTTCGGTACCCGCACCATCCGTTTCGAGACCGGACGCCTTGCTCAGCAGGCCGCCGGCGCCGTCGTTGCTTACCTGGACGACGAGACCATGCTGCTGTCCGCCACGAGCGCCAGCAAGCACCCCAAGGAGCACTTCGACTTCTTCCCCCTGACGGTGGACGTCGAAGAGCGTATGTACGCAGCGGGCCGCATCCCCGGTTCGTTCTTCCGTCGTGAGGGACGCCCCTCCACCGACGCGATCCTGACTTGCCGCCTCATCGACCGGCCGCTGCGCCCGTCCTTCGTCGACGGTCTCCGTAACGAGATCCAGGTCGTCGTCACGGTCATGAGCCTCAACCCGCAGGATCTGTACGACGTCGTGGCTATCAACGCCGCTTCCGCGTCGACGCAGATCGCGGGCCTGCCGTTCTCCGGACCCGTCGGTGGCGTGCGCGTTGCACTCATCGTCTCGGACGAGAACAAGACCGGCCAGTGGGTTGCATTCCCGACGGTCGATCAGCTCGAGAACGCCGTCTTCGACATGGTCGTCGCCGGCCGCGTCGTCTCCGGTAGCGGTGACAACGCCGACGTCGCGATCATGATGGTCGAGGCCGAGGCCACCGACAACGTCATCGCGAAGATCGCCGACGGCGCTCAGGCACCGACCGAGGCCATCGTCGCCGAGGGCCTCGAGGCCGCCAAGCCGTTCATCGCACGCCTGTGTGCCGCACAGGCAGCACTTGCATCCAAGGCTGCAAAGCCCACGGGTGACTACCCGGTCTTCCCGGCGTACCAGGACGACGTTTTTGCTGCCGTCGAGGCTGCTGCGTCCGAAAAGCTCAATGCCGCACTGACAATCGCCGGCAAGCAGGAACGCGACGACAAGACCGACGAGGTCAAGGTCGAGGTTCTCGAGCAGGTTGCACCGAACTTCGAGGGCCGCGAGAAGGAACTGGGAGCTGCGTTCCGCTCGCTCACCAAGAAGCTGGTTCGCCAGCGCATCCTGCGCGATCAGTTCCGCATCGACGGCCGCGGCGTCACGGACATCCGTTCGCTGTCCGCCGAGGTCGCGATCATCCCGCGCGCACACGGCTCCGCACTGTTCGAGCGTGGCGAGACCCAGATCCTGGGTGTCACCACTCTCGACATGGTGAAGATGGCTCAGCAGGTCGACTCGCTCGGTCCCGAGACCACCAAGCGCTACATGCATCATTACAACTTCCCGCCGTACTCCACCGGTGAGACGGGTCGCGTCGGTTCGCCGAAGCGTCGCGAAATCGGTCACGGTGCACTTGCCGAGCGCGCTCTCATGCCGGTTCTGCCCAGCGTCGAAGAGTTCCCGTACGCGATTCGCCAGGTCTCCGAGGCTCTGA
>JBEOUM010000066.1:0-2457 GCA_040302365.1 Nocardioides sp. NPDC126508 | reverse complement strand
GACGCGATCAGTATCCCGTGACTCCGTATCGGGCGATCGACACAGCGTTGAGACGGCGTAACTCAGCCCATGCTCGTCAGAAGGACCTCTTTGTCGGCCGGGGGCATCACACACGCAGTTCCGTCCGACGCCACGACCATTCGATAGTGCCGGACACCTGCGGAGAATTTCGCGATCGTGCCCAGCCGCAAGGCATATTCCTCGAAGCCAGGAGGAACGAGCGCCAGCCCCCACGCATCCGCCTCGATGGGATCGAGCGCCACGGGTTCGCCGGTGCGGACGTGCCGGCCGCCGACGAACGTCATCATCAGCACCGACCCGGCCGGATAGGGACCGGTCATCGTTGTGCTCGTATCCAATGCCAGATGGGAAGCGAACACCCGAACCTCCACGGTTCGGTCGAGTATCGATCGTCCGATCAGCTTCGGCGGGGGTTTCTTGCGGGCGATCGTGCGAGATGTCCCTGGCACCAGAGCTTTTCGCAGTAGTCGGTGTAGTTCCCGTTCGTGTCGGCTGCGAACCTTGTCGATCAGTTCCGCGAATTCGTGCACTAAATACTCCCTCACCGTGAGTGCCCTTCGGTATTCACGATACTGACATGACCGCAGGCAGCAGGCTGTCATCCGCCTGCTCGGCGACCCGGTGACCTGCGGTGTCCCCGGCTTTCGATCGTATGAGCCACTTGACGGGGAATTCGCTCCCGACGAGGAGGGGTGGTTCCATACCGCCGGCAGGACGAGCGCGTCGGGTGGTTGTGGTTGGCGGGCTTATGTATTCGGGGCGGAGCGGCGGGGGCCGTGCTCCGGCTGACCCGGTCGACGGGGAAGCCGATCGCTGGCGCAGATGATCTTTCGGTATGGGTGTCTGATTTTTCACGCTACCGCTGTTACCGGGCAGTAATATATGGTGATCGTCATAACGCAGTCCGGCGGTGGTGTCAGTCACATAGATGTGGAGTCGAAATATGCCCTCACGAACACTCGCCCGAATGGTGGTGACAGTGGTTGCTGCTGCCGCATTCGTGGGTGTGACCGCTCCGGTCACGGTTTCGGTTGCAGCGGCGCAGCCGCGGGTGTTCGACACGTTCTACGACTACGACGGTTCGGCACCGCTGTCCTCGTATGCCCCCGGTGATGTCCTCAAAACGCGGACCGTGCCTTATCACGTGGTGAACGTTCCGACCCCGTTGCAGGCGGTGCAGGTGCTCTACCGTTCCACCGACGCCCTCGGCCGGCCCGTCGCCAACGTGACCTCGATTCTGCGACCGCCGAACGCGCAACCCGGAAAAGTTCTCTCCTACCAGTCCGTCTACGACTCACTCAACCCCGACGACAGCCCCTCACGTGCCATCGCCGGTAACACCCCGATCGGACAGTGGACCCCGAGCGGACGCAACTTCAACCTCGGCGGCACCATGGTGTCCGGCGAGATTGCGATGTTCGGACCGATGCTCGCCGCCGGGTACACCGTCGTCATTCCCGACACCGAGGGCCCGGAGGCGGACTTCGCTGCCGGGCCGGAGTACGGGATGCTGACTCTCGATTCGTTGCGCGCCGCCCGAGAGGTCGCGGAGACCGGCATCACCGACGATGCGGAGATCGCATTGATGGGGTACTCCGGAGGGGCGATCGCCACCAACTGGGCAGCGATCCTCGCCCCGGACTACGCCCCCGATGTCGACGACGACCTGATCGGTGCCGCCGAAGCCGGCGTCATGGTCAATCCCGCCACCAATTTGCGGTACGCAAACGGAAGTCTGGGGTGGGGCGGGGTTGTCGGAATGGCGATCGTGGGAATCGGTCGCGCGTACGATATCGACTTCGATCCGTATCTCAACGACTACGGCCGCGAGATCATGGCGCGAATGCAGGACGCGTCGATCGTGAACGCCGGCGCCCAGTACCCCGGCCTGACCTGGCAGCAGATGGTCAAACCCGAGTACGCGGACCCCAATTCGGTTCCCGAGTTCGTCGACGTCGTCAACACGATTAACATGGGCATCGCCCCGATCCCGACCATCCCGATGTTCATCGCCCAAGCCGCCAACGGCATCTTCAACGGAACCCTGCCCGGCGGTCCCGGCACCGGCCCCGGTGACGGCGTCATGGTCGCCGATGACGTCGCAGCCCTCGCCACCCGCTACTGCAATGCCGGCCTCGCCATCCAGTACGACCAGTACGACACCATCGAGCACTTGATCGGTGGCGCGCTCTGGTTGCCCGGCGCTCTGCAGTGGCTCGTCGACCGGTTCAACGGCGCACCCGCCCCGAGTAACTGCGGAAAATTCGCCCCCGGAAATTCCCTCGCCCCGCAAACACTCGTCGCCCCCGGCCATCCCGCATCTGTCTCCCCGACAGGATCGGGGAGTGTTTCTTAAACGGTGTTTCGGCCCGACACGCTGGGTGAATGCCCGGCGAGAAGGGTGCCGTGATGACGACACTGGATGATGTGACGAAG
>JBEOUM010000065.1:0-2484 GCA_040302365.1 Nocardioides sp. NPDC126508 | reverse complement strand
CTGTGCTCGAGTTCTTTGGTGAGGGTGCGCGCGTCATAGCTTCCGATTATTCGGCAGCCTTCGACGAAAAAGGTCGGTGTTTCTCGGGCACCACTGGACTGGGCGCTGGAAATGTCACGTTGTACGCGCTCGGCGACCGCGTCGCTGTCGAGGTCCGCGACGAACTGGTCGACGTCGAGTCCTATCTCGGCTGCATAGCCGATGAGATCGGTTCGCGCGAGCGCGTTCTGGCGGGTGAACACGAAGTCCAGCCATTCCCAGAACATGTGCTGCCGTGCGGCGGCCTCTGCTGCATGTGCGGCAACCAGTGCGTGCGGATGGATGTCCACCAGCGGTAGGTGACGGACCACGTAGCGCAGATCGTCGCCGAAGTGGACGTGCAGGTCGTCCCATCCTCCGGTGGCATGTGCGCAGAATCCACATTCGAAGTCGACGAACTCTACAAGGGTCAGCTGGGCGTCTTCGGGTCCACGAATGTGGTCGATCTCGGGATCTACGGGAGGTTCCAGCACGATGGGGAGATCGGCTTCGGCCTCACCCAGCTTGGTCGCTGCCACGCGGAAGATCACCGCACCCAGTACTGCAGCCAGCACCATGGCGACGAGCACGCCGACGGTCGCCTGCCCGGCCAGTTCGGGAGATGTGCCGAAAGCCAAACCTATGATCAGCAGCGATACGGTGAATCCCATCCCCGATAGCGCAGATCCGCCCATCACACTGCCCATGCCGACCCCCTGCGGTAATCGGCCCGCTCCGAGTCGGACAGCGATGTATGTGGCTGCTCCGATGCCGAGGAGCTTGCCGAGAACCAGGCCAAGCACAACTCCCCAGGTCACACGGGCACTGAACGCTTCGACGAGCAGTCCGCCACGCAGGTCGACGCCGGCGTTGGCGAGAGCGAAGATCGGTACCACGATCAGCGCGGTGGGTACCCGGAGGTATTCGTGTATCCGCTCGTTGACGGCTGTGCCTTTGGCCAGTCCACGTGACACTGCACGACCTGATGCGGCGCTCGGAGACTGCCAGAAGTCACGAAACAGTTCTGGAGCCGCCTCCACCTTGTGCCGCTGTGTCGGGTACGCGGGAATCAGAAGGCCGGCGACCATTCCGGCAAGCGAGGGATGAACACCCGACTCGATCGTGCTGAACCACAGCACGATCACCACGAGAATGTATGGCGCGGCTCGCCACTGTCGCGCCCGCCCGAGTAGCCACAATGCTGTCAGGCATGCCAGGGAAACGAGCAGTGGAATCAGGCGAATGTTTTCGCTGTATACGAATCCGATGATGGACACCGCGAGGAAGTCGTCGACCACCGTGACGGTAAGGAGAAACACTCGCAGTTGGCCTGATCGTGCGGGCCCGAGGAGCGCCAAGGCCCCGAGCATGAAGGCGGTATCGGTGCCGACGACCACCCCCCAACCCTGCAGGCTGTCTCCGCTGCCGACGATCACGGCGTAGATGACGGCGGGTAGACACACCCCCGCGACTCCGGCGATCACGGCGATACGAGTGCGGGTTCGATCACGTAATGACCCGTGGGCGAACTCTTGGCGTACCTCGAGCCCGATCAGAAAGAAGAAGACGACCGTCAACCCGTCGTTGATCCAATGGTGAAGGCTCATGTGCAACGCCACCGGGCCGAGTTCGAATCCGGCGCCTTGATGCCAGAGGTCGAAGTACGCGTCCGAAGCCGGCGAATTTGCCCACAGCAGGGCGGTCACGGTTACCACCAGCAGCAGCACCGCGGAGCCGGACTCACGCCGGAGAGAGGCCGGAGAGAGTTGGAGAGCTGATTACGCAGGCCTTGGGGTTTCGGTGCCTGTCGTGCCATCGCTAGTTGATCCTTATCGCCGTTCAGTCCAGGCGGTGGTGCGCGGTCAGGTCAGTGTTGTGTGGTGCCGGCGCCTGTGTTTTCCAGCGCCGCTCGTAGATAGGGGGCAGTCGCACTGTCGGCAGTGGCAGCTACCTGCTCGGGGGAACCGGTGGCGACGATACGTCCGCCGTCGGCGCCCGCTCCCGGTCCGAGGTCGATGACGTGGTCGGCCTGGGCGACGACGCGCATGTCGAGTTCGACCATGACGACGGTGTTGTCGGCGTCGACGAGCCCCTGCGCGTGAGCGAGCAGTCTGTCGCTGTCGGACGGGTGGAGCCCAGCAGTGGGCTCGTCGAGGATGTAGAGCGTGTCGCCGCGTTGAGCACGCTGGAGTTCGGATGCCAGCTTGACACGCTGAGCTTCGCCGCCGGACAGCTCGGTGGCGGGTTGTCCGAGTCGCAGGTAACCCAACCCGACCTCGCGTAGGACGGTGAGCGAGCGAAGAACGTCGTTCTCACTGGTGAAGAAGGCGTGGGCTTCGTCGATGCTCATCGCGAGAACGTCGGCGATGTTGCGGTCCCGCCAGGTGATTTCGAGTGTGCTCTGCGTGTAACGAGTGCCGTTGCAGTCCGGGCACGGACTGTAGACGCTGGGCAGGAAAAGCAGCT
>JBEOUM010000064.1:0-2560 GCA_040302365.1 Nocardioides sp. NPDC126508 | reverse complement strand
GGCGATGATGCTCCGAGCGTGGGCCAGGCGCCCAGCGAGCTCGTCGTGCTTGTGTCGCAGCTCGTCCTGCACGAGTTCGATACCGGCGGCCGACAGATCCAGAAGGTCGGAGTTGGGTCGCCGGCCCGCTGCCACCAGCAGCATCTCGGCGGAGACCTCGCGCTGCCCCTGCGCGGTCTCCACAGTAGCGACCACACCCGAAGCACTCGGCTCCACGCGCACCACCTCCGCGTCCAGATGCACCGTCATCTCCTGCACAGCCAACTCGGTGAACCTGTCGGCGATCTGTTGATCCTCACCATTGAGCAAACGCGGACCGCGGTGAACGATGGTGACCTCGACACCGAAAGCGGAGAACACGTGCCCCATCTCGGCAGCGATGAAGCCGCCGCCGATGATCAACAACGACGAGGGCAGATTGTCGATGCGCATGATGGTGTCCGACGTGTGATATTCGACCTCGTCCAGGCCACGGATGGCAGGCACGATCGGCCGGGAGCCTGCTGCCAGCACAACCTTCTCAGCGGAGAGCTCCACCTCCCCGACCTGCAGCCGTCCCGGGGCGACGAAACGGGCCTGATCGGTGTACACGTCGACGCCGTTCTTACGCCGATAATCCACCGCTTGGGCGTGCAGTGGATCGATGCGCCCAAAGATCCGATCGCGGATCTCGGACCAATCGACCGACTCGACCCGCGCATGCACTCCCAGCCTTCCAGCACGTTGTGCCGACCGGACAGCATCGGCCGCCACCACGAACATCTTCGTCGGGATGCAACCACGATTGAGGCACGTACCACCGAAGCGCGAAGGTTCCACGATCGCCCTCCGCAGCCCATCGAACTCCGGGGTGAACAGGTAGTTACCGGTCCCGGCACCAATCACGATCAAATCATGCGTCGTCGCCATATTGCGTTCCTTTCCTTGACTGTGCCGCTGAATCGGACACCGAAATCGAACTGTCAGAGCCCACGGGAACTTCCAGACGTACGAGCACTCCACGAATAGCGTGCAGGTCGGCCTCCGTGTTGGTGGCAACCCGCAACGCCTCCCGAGCACGGCCGCGATCACGAGCCGCAGCCCGGCGCTGGGACAGCAGGATCAAAGGCCCCTGCAACGCAGCCACCGTCGCCAAAATGGCGCCGAGCCCTGTGAGCATGGTCGCCGGATGCGGCTCGAACGGGCGCAGGACAAAATTGACCGCCAACCAGCTGACGATCACCGTCACCAAGCCCGCCAGAAACCACCAGGTCCCCACCATATCGGCGATCTTGGCAGCCCATCGCTCACCACGACCCGGACAAGGCTCATCGAAGACACCAAGGCGGTGACCACAATGCGGACACACCAAATCATCCACCCACGTCAAGCCTTCATCACCGGTAGAAGACGACACCATTCCATGTCCTCGCTCTGGTTGTTCAACTGACGCGATGAGCTCATACACACGGAAGGATCGCTGGGATTCCTCGAAGAGGATGAGATACAACAAGAACTGGCCGACCGGGCTGCAATCAGCTTGTCTGGGCCGAGTAGCGGCACTCTCGAGAGTTCCGCAGAGCACAGACCTACAGAAACCAGCCTTCGCGCTGAGCGAAGTTGGGTCCGGCTGAGCGTCCCCCCCGAAAGCCTAGTACATAGCTAACATTCAGCGCCTGGGCCGTGATTGAAGCAGTCGCGGATTCGTTCCGTCGTCGGCTCCCCTTATCGCCATCTGCCGCACCACACCCCCAGCTCCCCGCTCGTTCATCTCTGGTACTTCAATCGAAGTCGTGATCCAGGACGCATCGCTGACACAAGATTTCCGCTCACTGGAGTGCGCCCCGTAGATGTGCAGAGGACTCGCTTCAGGGCGCGTCCCAACTTCGAGGATCCCGTGACTGGAAAAATCGCTTTCTGTTCGAGGGCGGAAAACTCGAATGGTCAGGAAACCACCCGGACAAGCTTCTTGTTGACGAACTCCTCAACCCCGTAACGGCCGAGCTCGCGACCGAACCCAGAGCGTTTGATCCCACCGAACGGCAACTCAGGAGCATCGACACCCACCCCGTTGACGAAAACCATGCCCACCTCGAGCTGGTCAGCCACCCGCTGCGCCTGGACTGGATCAGTCGTGAACACGTACGAGCCGAGCCCAAACGGAGAATCATTTGCCAGCCGTACCGCTTCCTCCTCCGATCCGACCTTGAAGACCATGGCCACCGGCCCGAACAACTCCTGGCTGTAGACCGGATTGTCAGGCGCGACGTCAGTGAGGATCCCCGCCGGATGAAACGCACCATCGACGCCCCCCGCATCTGCTGCGGTGTACGTCGCGCCGGCAGCGACCGCCTGCGCCACCTGATCCGCAAGGATCTCGGCAGCCTGGACAGAAACCAGCGGCGTGGATCTAGAAGTCGCGTAAAGCTTGTCGGAAAAGGCCGGAACAAATTCGTCGTACAACCCCTCAGCGACGATGAAGCGCTTACCCGCGTTGCAGATCTGGCCGGTATTGGTTGCCCGCGCCCCGGCCGCCGCCCCAGCTGCAGCATCCATGTCATCGGTACTGAGCAGGATAAAC
>JBEOUM010000063.1:0-2607 GCA_040302365.1 Nocardioides sp. NPDC126508 | reverse complement strand
ATTGAGAATTGCTGTTGCGTCCTCGGCTAGCCGGCCCCTTCCCCAGCCGCGGCGAACATCAAGTGCCGCAAGGCATCAAGCGCAACCGGGCGCGCAGTACGTCTCCCTCGTGCACTGCAGGGTTCCGCGGATCGCCAGCCTGAAGGTCGTCGGTGTACATCGCCGTCGACGTCGACGAATACTGCGCATCCGCCGGTCGACCTACCCGGACGTCACTGGTCCGGAGCATCACCGCATTCGAGAACTGAGCGTTTCGGCTCACGATTCGGTGCGGCGTTTACATGACGGGCAGCGGGGGTAGTGAGTCGAGGATCCACCGGATAGCCGGTCCCCCAAATTTTGCGTCCGGTGGATCACTTGTGCCGTGCCTCAGCTCTGCCGGGCCAGGGCACGGGACGGCTCGTCGGGTTTCACTGACCTGGGATCCGATGAGCCGTCACGGTTTCGACCGCTGGCCTACTCAGGAGAGCTGGGCGCGTACACCTTGGGCGGCGAGATCCTTCGAGGGTCTTCCGATCGCTAGAGCTGCTGTGGAAGGCGTCAGCCAGTTACGCCGCCAACCCGCGTGATGTCTTCACTGCCCCGATGCGTCCCGGTCGCGGCACCCTGGGTCTCTGTCCTGTCGCTACCCTGTCTCGTCGCAACGCTGCTACACGTTGTCCGACGGGCATATGCGTCTTCGAGGCATGGTTGGAGACATAGGGGAAACCGTGCCAAATACCGGCGGACTCGACGCCCCCGCTGCCCGCTGACTGAGAAATCTGTCAGCCCGGCCTACCGGCGCGGCTTCAAGCCTTCCACCCGGATTTCGGTGATTTCCCGGTAGACGACGACCTCGAACGCGTCCGATAACGACGTCACTTCTATGCTTGCCTCGACCCCGGAGATGGGAAATATGCCGGAACCATTGGCTGAGTTGCTCAGGGAGATCCGAGGGTGCACGCTCTGCGCGGACCACCTGCCGTGCGGACCGCGTCCCGTACTGCAAGCAGGCCCATCGGCTCGGCTGCGTGTGATCGGCCAGGCGCCCGGCCGCAAAGTTCATACGACGGGTGTTCCCTGGGACGATCCTTCAGGTGACTGTCTGCGCGCTTGGCTCGGTCTGACGCCCACACAGTTCTACGACCCGGACACGGTAGCCGTCATGTCGATGGGCTTTTGCTATCCAGGCAAAGCCAGGTCGGGCGATAAACCACCGAGATCCGAATGTGCATCTCATTGGCATGGGGCACTGAACGATCGTTTACTCGACGTCCGACTCACGGTGTTGGTCGGTCAGTATGCACAGGCGCATTATCTACGTGGTCGGCGCAAGCCGACACTGACCGAGACCGTCAAAGCAGCGAAGGATTACCTGCCGTTGGGGTACCTTCCCCTCCCACATCCTTCTCCGCGCAACCAGCCGTGGCTTGCCAAGAACCTGTGGTTCGAAGAGGACGTGTTGCCGATCGTCCAGACCGCAATTCGCTCACTCGCCCTGTGAAAGATCTTTTTGTCTCCACGTAGAGGTTCAGCGCAAAGCGCGAACACAACGTGTTCGACGTTGTCAGTTGACCGTCCACATCATCGAACCGATACCGAGCTGGCCGCCCGGTCACTGAGCTCTCCCCGTTCACACGCCGCGTCGGCGCTACACGCTCTCGCGCCTTACACCTTGCCCCCGGGTGTGTCGTCAACCGCCAGTCCACCTGAGTGCACGTCGAGACTGCGCAGCGGGTGGCCGTGTCTCATCCGACATACCAGACTTAGGACATGACCCGGGGAGCAAATACGAGGGTGAAGATGACTTAATCGCATGGAGGACATGGCATTTCGTCGAAAACGATTGCAGGACGGTTCTCGCCATCGTTTGAGGTGGATCATCCATTCCACAGCGCGTGTACGAGGTCGACCCGTCCGTCGCGCATGGGCGTCCCTTCGCCGCGCAGTAGGACGAGAGCGTTGTTGCCGTGACAGGTAGCGGGAGTGCCGTTGGCGTAGACCACTCGGTGCCAATGTGTTTCGTCTGCCCAGTGGGTCATGACCTGGCCGACTTGGCGCGGATGCGCGTCGACGATGGTGGCGATCAGTCCGTATGTCATCACTCGGCCTGCAGGAATACGGTCGATGATGTCGAGGACGCGGCGAGCGAACGGCGAGGGGCCGTCTTCCGATATTCCGTTCGGCAACTCAGACATTGAAATACTTTGCTTCCGGGTGGTGCAGGACAAAAGCGTCCGTGGACTGCTCGGGATGCAGCTGCAGCTCCTCGGACAATTCGACGCCGATTCGTTCGGGTTCGAGCAACGCAACCAACTTGGCTCGATCCTCGAGATCCGGGCACGCGCCGTATCCGAACGAATAGCGAGCGCCGCGGTACTCGAGATCGAAGTAACCGGCAACCTCGGTGGGATCCTGCTCCGCGACGGTGTGACCCTCGGGAAGCACTAGCTCTTCACGGACGCGTCGATGCCAGTACTCGGCCAGAGACTCCGTGAGCTGGACACCGATTCCGTGAACCTCGAGGTAATCGCGGTACGAGTTCGACGCGAACAACTCGTTGGCGAAGTCCGCGATCGGCTGACCCATCGTCACCAACTGGAACGGGAGTACGTCGACCTGCCCGGT
>JBEOUM010000062.1:0-2611 GCA_040302365.1 Nocardioides sp. NPDC126508 | reverse complement strand
TCACTACAATTACCACCGACCGCATTCAGCACGCGGAGGACGACCGCCCGCCGCTTACCGCCGGCACCGCGTCACCAACGTCCGTTCCTCCTACAACTGATATGTAGAGAAATTTGTCAAGGGACAGGTGGAAACGGCCTCGGGAACGGCAGTTCCCGAGGCCGTTTCCGTTTCGGTCGACGGACATGAAGAACGGCGGGTGACATGTCGATATTCACGACTCGTGGTCAGACTGATATACGCGGGTTGGCTACCGCAGGACGACTGTTCGGCAGGAACGGTGCTGCTGCTCTAGGGTCGGGCGTCGCAATCGGTTCCAATTTCGGAACCTGTTGCTGCCCATAGTTGTTTTCGCAGATCGTTCCTCACGCTGCCATCACGCCCTTTGCGATTGTCTATCGACCGAAATCTAGGGGAAGGACAAGCTCAGGGCTGGTCGTCGACGACCGCCAGCGACCAACACCATCCCGCAAGTTCTCTGGCTACGGCGACATTGGCGATCACCGGACGCTTCTTACGGGCGGTGAACTGCTCCCACCGATGATGCAGGCGGTGGTTGCCGGCATGCCCACGAGCACGCGCAGCGGGGCTGGCTTTCGCCCATCGAGTGCGCATGACCTGTCCAGGGTTGCGGTAGATCTTGCGGTGATGCCATGCTGCCTCGACCAACAACCGACGTGCATGACCGTTGCCGGTCTTGGTGATCGAACCCTGTGATCGTGATGTCCCCGAAGAGTATTCACTCGGCACCAGGCCGACATAGGAACCGATGGTGCTCCCCGTAAATCGCTGCCAGTCGCCGATCTCGACCGCCAACCCGAACCCGGTCAAAGTAGAGATTCCGCGTAAACATCCCAAACGGTGCACCATCGGCGTGTAGGGACTGTTCTCCGCCATCTCCTCGATCGCCGTATCCAGTCGGTCACGGCGGCTTCGGGTGAGCAGCATCGCTTCATAGTTCGAGTCGAACGTGGCCTGCAACGCCGACTGCTCGAACCTCTGACTTCGTAGCCACACATCATGCGCACCAGTCCACGCCGCACCACCAGAATAGACAATGCCCTGCCGCAGAAGAAGTTTCGACAAGCGATGTCGGCATCGCATCAGATCCCCGCGAGCATCCTCACGGGCACGGACCAGATCTCGGGCTGCCTCTTGTTCTACCGAAGGGACCGTGACCTCGACGATCTCGTCCAGTCGGAGCAACCGCGCCAGATGCAGCGCGTCGCGAGCATCGGTCTTGACGCGGTCACCAGCAGGTCTCTGCAATTTCGACGGCGCAACCACCACGCACTCCACACCCGCTTGATTCAGAGCTCGGTACAGGCCGAATCCGGTCGGTCCGGCCTCGTAGACGGCTTTCACCGGACCCGGCAACGAACGCAACCAGGCGAGGATCTCACCGGAGTCCGGACATAATCGTTGTTTCCATACTTCACCGGTTTGACCGTCGATCGCACATGCCACTACAGACAGTGCGTGCACGTCCAATCCGACACTCGTACGCTGATACATCACCGGGGCCTCCTGCAAATGTAGGCACTACCGATCCAGGCTTCGCCTACTCGGCAACCCACGGCAACTTGCAAGCGAGTCCCCGGCCCGAAACGGGCCGACCCTCATACCGTCTAGACATACAATTCGACGAGAACGTCATCGACGAGCAGCTTCGCATAATTGACCGACAGCCATCCCGGTGTCCAGGTGCTGCTTCGTGATGGGCGCATAAGACTGAAGATCATCCGCCGTGTAATAAACGACGGCATCCAAATATTCCAGCGGATTCTGGCTCAATACCGCTGCGACAGCAAGGGTTTTGAATGTGGAACAGAACGCGAAACGCTCGTCAGCTCGATACTCGACCATCCCTCCCGTTCTCGGATTGGCCGCATATACACCCAAGCGGGCATCGTATTTGTCTTCGAGATCAGCCAGGAGGTGGGCTCGATCCTCTTCGCTTGCCGTTGACGTTTGAGAACTTGTCGTCGAAGGATTCTTCGCTGAACAACCGGCAAGCGGTACCAGCACCGCTGCGCCCAATAGCGTCCGACGCGTAACACCGCGAAACATCGTCATTCTCGCCTCTCTTGGCTATAGAAATACAGGTTGGTGAAAATGTGGATCGGCAGGGCAGGAAGCCCCGACTGGTCCGACGGCGACCCGATTGGAAAAGTGGGTCTTATCGGTCAATATCCAAGGGGTGCAGGAAGTGTCCGGCGATATCGAGTGCAGGGTTCAACCAGCCCATTCTCTGTTTCATACCGCTGTGTATGGCACTGGCTGTCAGTCCGTTGGGGATGTTTGTGTCCGGCTGACCCGGGACGTCGCTAACCCGTGCATCCCCCGAGGGCGTTCAGCTTCCGTAGCTGGTGGAGCCACTCGACGATCCGGTGATCCCACAGAAGAAACTGAAGAAATCACTCGACCCGGATGTGCTTGCGGACTCGCTGCCGAACGCACCGGCGCTACCACTGTCACTTCCACTACTCGCACTGCCGCTCGATCCTGTGCCGCAGCGGGAGTGTCCGATTAACGGTGGATCCGACCTTGATGTCGGTTAGTTACCGTTCAGGGTGATGCGTCCTTCGAAGGTGATCGCAAACGCATTGAG
>JBEOUM010000061.1:0-2684 GCA_040302365.1 Nocardioides sp. NPDC126508 | reverse complement strand
AAATCGCTTCAGGTGAAACCGATTCCGGTGGCATCGCCGGCCTCGGCGACATCGTGATGGTGCCCCCGGTCCAAGCCGCCCGCGAGCGCGGCGTGATGGTGGCGCACCCGATGTTCGACCGCCTCACCGCCACCGGATTGGGATTCGGCGATCACGTCGAACAGGTGGACGCCATTATCTGGTGCACCGGATTCCGCCCCGCGCTACGGCACCTTCAGCCCCTTGGACTCCGAGACGGCGACACCGGACGCATCGAACTCGACGGAGCGCACGTCGCCGGTGAACCCGGATTGATTTTCCTCGGATACGGCGACTGGACCGGTCCCGCATCGGCCACCCTGATCGGAGTCGGCCGCACCGCCCGCGACGCCATCACCGCACTCGACGACGACCTCTTCACAGTCCCGGCCATCTGAGCAACATCCGAAACAAAACAGAGGACACATCATGAGCACCATCGAAGTATTCGAACCCGCCCTGTGCTGCAACACCGGCGTCTGCGGCGACGACGTCGACCAAGCGCTGATCACCTTCACCGCCGACCTCGACTGGGTCGCGAGCAACGGCGGCACCATCACCCGTCACAACCTCGCCAACGACCCCCTTGCCTTCGCCGGAAACGACACCGTCGCAGCATTCCTCAAAATCTCAGGCTCCGAAGGACTCCCGCTGGCGATCGTCGACGGAGTCACCGCCCTGACCGGTACTTATCCCACCCGCAACCAGCTCGCGAAATGGGCCGGCATCACCGAAGCCGGAGCCGCGGACGCGCCGGCCGGGATCGCCATGCTCGGACTCGCCGACGGCTCAGCATGCTGCTCCACCGACGACGCCGACTCCACCACCTGCTGCTGAAAGCACCCACAACGCAATGAAGTTCCTGAACGATGCACCCCGATTCCTGTTCTTCACCGGCAAAGGCGGTGTCGGAAAGACCTCCATCGCCTGCGCGAGCGCGATCACCCTCGCCCGCGCCGGGAAGAAAGTGCTGCTCGTGAGCACCGATCCCGCCTCCAACGTCGGGCAGGTCTTCGGCGTGAGCATCGGCAACACCATCACCGACATTCCCGCCGCTCCCGGATTGTCGGCGCTCGAGATCAACCCGGAACAAGCCGCCGCCGCCTATCGCGAGCGGATCATCGGCCCCGTCCGCGGACTGCTCCCCGAGAAGGAGATCGCGGCGATCGCCGAACAGCTCTCTGGGTCCTGCACCACCGAAATAGCGTCGTTCAACGAGTTCACCGGACTGCTCTCCTGCCAAGGCGACATCACCGCCGACTTCGACCATGTCCTCTTCGACACCGCTCCGACGGGGCACACCATCCGGCTGCTGCAGCTTCCCGGATCGTGGACCGAGTTCCTCGACGACGGTAGGGGCGACGCATCGTGCCTGGGGCCGCTGTCCGGGCTCGAGAAGCAGCGAGCCATCTACGCTGACGCTGTTGCCGCGCTCGCAGATCCGCAGCGGACCCGCCTCGTCCTGGTCTCGCGCGCCCAGCGTTCAACGCTCGCCGAAATTACCCGCACCCACCGCGAACTCGCCGACATCGGACTGACCCATCAGCATGTCGTGATCAACGGTGTCCTCCCGGCACCGGGCGACGACACCGATCCACTCGCGACCGCGATCTACCGGCGTGAACAAGCCGCGATAGCCGGCCTGCCCGACGAATTGGCGCAGCTGCCCACCGATCAGGTCCCGCTCAAAGCGACCAATATCGTCGGCATCGACGCACTCGAAAGCCTCTTCACCCCCGACCTCAGCCCGGTATCCGCCGCCTCAGCGGACCCGGCCCTGCAGCTACCCAGTGCTCCGCTCTCATCCCTGATCGACGAACTCGACACCGACGATCACGGCCTGATCATGTGCATGGGCAAAGGCGGAGTCGGCAAGACCACCATCGCAGCCGCCATCGCTGTCGCCCTCGCCGAACGCGGCCACCAGGTGCACCTGACCACCACCGACCCGGCCGCACATCTGACAGAAACCTTGAACGGGGAACTCGACAACCTCCAGGTCTCCCGAATCGACCCCGCCGAAGCCACCGAGCAGTACCGCACCCGGGTTCTGACCACCAAAGGCAAGAACCTCGACGAACGCGGACGCGCGAACCTCGCCGAAGACCTCCGATCACCCTGCACCGAGGAAGTGGCGGTCTTTCAGGCGTTTTCGCGGGTGATTCACGAATCGAGCCGCAAATTCGTCGTCGTCGACACCGCCCCGACCGGGCACACTTTGTTGTTGCTCGACGCCACCGGCTCCTACCACCGGGAAATCGCCCGCCAAATGGGTGAGAACACGAACTTCACCACCCCGCTCATGCGGCTCCAGGACCCGAACGCCACGAAAGTCCTACTCGTGACCCTCGCTGAAACCACACCTGTCCTCGAGGCCGCCGGTCTGCAAGCCGACCTGCAACGCGCAGGCATTCACCCTTGGGCGTGGGTGGTCAACAACTCCCTCGCGGCAGCCGAACCGACCTCGACGCTCCTGCAGCAACGCGCAGCCGGAGAGATCACCGAAATCGACAGCATCACAAACAAATACAGCCAGCGAACCGCCATCGTCCCGATGCTCGCCGAAGAACCGGGACTATCTCGTTAACGGTGTTTCGGCCGTTTTCATCAGTAGGTTTCTGATCCGGGCCAACGATCCGCGAACGTGATCGCGAAGGCATTGAGAG
>JBEOUM010000060.1:0-2987 GCA_040302365.1 Nocardioides sp. NPDC126508 | reverse complement strand
GGTCGGGTTGGCGCGGTTGTTGATGCTCGAACCCGTGGTGGGCGATGCGTTTCATCGTGGTGACGTGGATGCGTTGAAGGCGCGGCAGGTGGCGTCGTTTTGTCAGCATCCACCGAAGAACATGACGCCGGCGGATGTGGACAAGGCTCGCGGGATTCTGTTGGGGTTGGCGTCGAAGAATATTGCCGATTGTGATGCGGTGCGGGCGGCGATTCGGCGGATCGAGAAGCAGTACGGAAACCGTGAGGACGGTGTTCCGGTCGGGGAAGACTCTGAGCGCAATGAGTTCTACGCCTCGAAAGGCTTGTACGGGCGGGTCACTGTGAAGGGTGATCTGGATGCGATCAACGGGGCCCGGTTGATCACGTTGTTGTCGAGTTTGTCGGCGCCGACGCCGGAGAAGGACGGCGTCAAGGACACCCGCACGCCGGCGCTGCGACGGGCGGACGGGTTCTGCGAACTGCTGCGGCGGTACGAGCGGGCGGGGTTGGGTCCGATCGAGGGCGGGGTGAAACCGCACATCACGGTGACTGCGTCGGCGAAAGACATGACCGACCTCAAGGCGTTGAAAGACCTCTTGCCGTCCACGGAGGAACTCGGGTTTGCGTGGGCGGATTGGGTGGGCCCGATCAGTATCGACACTGCGCGGATGTTGGCGTGCGACTGCACCGTCACGCGGATCTTGTTGGATGAGAATGGTGTTCCGCTCGACTGCGGTAAGGAAGCGAGAACGGCGACGGTTCCGCAGCGGCGGGCGTTGGCGGTGCGTGATGGTGGGTGCGCGTTTCCGGGGTGTGGAACACCCCCGGGGTGGTGCGATGCTCACCATATTGTTCATTGGAATGATGGTGGCCCAACGGATCTCGATAATCTGATCTTGTTGTGCGGCCACCATCACTCCAATGAACAATATGATGGGCATCGCACCACCCCGACGGCGTCCCACACCCCGGAAACGCGCACCCACCATCACGAACTGCCAACGCCCGCCGCTGCGGCACCGTCGCGGTTCTCGCTTCCTTGCCGCAGTCGAGCGGAACACCGTTCCCGTCCAGGAGGATCCGGGTGACGGTGCAGTCGCAGGCCAGCATCCGGGCAGTATCGATACTGATCGGGCCCACCCAATCCGTCCACGCGAACCCCAACTCCTCGGTCGACGGCAGCAAGTCCTTCAACGCTTGCAGGTCTGTCATGTCTTTCGCACTGGCCGTGACCGTGATGTGCGGTTTCACCCCACCCTCGAACGGACCCAACCCCGCCCGCTCATACCGCCGCAGTAGTTCACAAAACCCGTCCGCGCGCCGTAAAGCAGGCCTGCGGGTGTCTTTGACGCCGTCCTTCTCCGGTGTCGGAGCGGACAGGCTCGACAGCAACGTGATCAGACGGGCCCCGTTCACCGCATCCAAATCACCCTTCACTGTGACCCGCCCGTACAAACCTTTCGAGGCATAGAACTCGTTACGCTCCGAATCCTCACCCACCGGGACCCCGTCCTCGCGCTTGCCGTACTGCTTCTCGATCCGCCGGATCGCCGCCCGCACCGCATCACAATCCGCAATGTTCTGCGACGCCAACCCCAACAGAATCCCGCGAGCCTTGTCCACATCCGCCAGGGTCATGTTCTTCGGCGGATGCTGACAAAACGACGCCACCTGACGGGCTTTCAACGCATCCACGTCACCGCGATGAAACGCATCCGCCACCACGGGTTCGAGCATCAACAACCGCGCCAACCCGACCAGCAGACTGCACTCACCGATCTCCAAATTCGTCGAACCATGCAACCACTGCGCGATCGCCCGAAAACCCTTCCCACCGAGAACCTCCCGGGAAAACATCTCCACGATCAACAACACCAACCGCGACTGCAACTCGTGCCGGACACGCACCAGATCCAGAACCTCACCCTTGAGGTCCTCGCCATCCAGCTGCCACGCATCCCGACTGTCCATGCAGCAATCATATTCGAACACAGTTTCGAATACAAGGGATAGGGAAACGAAACTAGCTGCTAATCAACAACTTTCGCATTCCAGGCGAAACGGGCAGGTTCTTGGGCCGCGGAGGTAGCCTCGACTCGGCCACCGATAAAGGGCCGGACAAGATCCAGCGGCAAGGGGAAGACAACAGTGGAGTTGTTCTCACTACCGATCTCGTGAAGCGTCTGCAGATAACGCAATTGCAGGGTGGTCGGATTGCGACTGATCACCTCGGCCGCCTCGGCGAGCTTGGCCGAAGCCTGAAATTCGGCGTCGGCGTTGATGATCTTGGCTCGCCGTTCACGTTCGGCCTCAGCCTGCCGGGCGATGGCGCGCTGCATGTTGGCTGGGATCTCGACGTCCTTGATCTCCACGGTGGTGACTTTGACTCCCCACGGCTCGGTCTGCTGGTCGATGACCTTCTGCAAGTCCTCGTTGAGGCGTTCACGTTCGGACAGCAGCGAGTCCAACTCGGCCTTACCGAGAATGGAGCGCAGTGTGGTCTGGGCGATCTGCGAGGTGGCGGCCAGAAAGTCCTCGACCTCGACTATCGAACGGTCGGCGTCGACGACCCGAAAGTATGTGACGGCGGTAACCTTCACCGGAACGTTGTCGCGGGTGATCACTTCCTGGACCGGTATTTTCAGCGTGACGGTTCGCAGACTGACCCGCTCCATGCGATCGATCGCCGGCACCAGAATGACCAGGCCAGGACCCTTCAAGGTGATCAGTCGACCGAGGCGGAACACCACCGCGCGCTCGTACTCACGCAGGACTCTCACCGACATACCCACAAGGACTGCAATCAGCACGACAAACACGGACAAGACGACAAGCACGGTGGTCATAGCGGCAGCTCCCACGGTTCACGACGGCGCACTTTCAGAGTCAGGCCTCGAACCTGCTCTACGACGACGGATTCACCCACGGCGGGAACAGAATCGTCGTACCCGAATTCCATTCGTGCACGCCATAATCCGCCGTCGAGCTCGACCTGACCCTGCGCAC
>JBEOUM010000059.1:0-3271 GCA_040302365.1 Nocardioides sp. NPDC126508 | reverse complement strand
CAATAAGTAAATACCTCCTTCCATTAAAGGAGGTTATTTGGGGACTGCAGGAGATCAGCAGTGGCAATTTAGAGGTATGACTGGTTCGAGCCCGTCGGTGGGGGAACGCGAGGTGGGCGGCCATGTGTTGGTGCTTGATGCACCACTTGACGAACATCCTGGCGGTGCTGCGGGTGGTCGGCCCGGTAACGAGCCAGGTGTCGATATCGGACTGTGTCGCTTCCGCCAGCGCAGTGTTACGGGTGTAGAGCCAGTTGACGAAGTCGATCGCCACGGTGATCTCCTGTTTGGCGTTGGCGATCGGCCCGTTCTCCAGGGGTTGGCGCTGCGCGCGGGCGCGGAGGTTGCGCAGGTGATGCCAGGTGGCGAATCCGGTGATGACCTGCTGCGATTGGTGGATTGGTGTGGAGGCGAGCTTTTTCTCGAGCCAGCTGGTGAAGCGGTCGAGGTTGCGGTCATAGGGCGCGAGGATTCCGCAGCTGATGAACAGGTCCCGTAGGTGACGTGCGGTGCGCTCGGCGGGGTAGTGGGCGAAGGTGTCGTGACTGATGGTCAAGCGGTGTTGCGCGAACCCGTCCAGGAGCTGGCGCACGTCGGGATTGCGTAGCCAGATGAGCGCACTTCGCGGGTGGTCCTGGCTGGTCAGCGCATCGAGTAGCGGTTTCAGCTCGGCCGAGACGAATCCGGTGTCGGCGGTGGTGAGCAGGGCGGTCAGGTCGTCGGTGAGGCAGCATCGGGCGCAGAGTCCGCGCCGGTGGGGTTCGTCCTGATCGCCGCAGCGGGTGCAGATCAGGCGGGGATCGTCGATCCCTGCACAGTCGGTGCAGATGGCCTGGTTGCCTGAGAGTCCGGGGAGGAGCCGGTCCGGGGTCAGGCAGCGAGGACACGTTCCGCGGCGACGGGTGGCCTGTTGGTAGCAACGGCGGCAGACGAAGCCCTCTGGCCAGCGCACGCCGCGAGGCTGGCGCTCGTCGTCGCACCGTGTGCAGTGGTACTTCGATGTGTCAGCCATGTGTGTCGCCTGCGCGGGGGTCCGTCTACGCCGGTGGGCCGGGTCGGTGGATGTGGGCCCGCTTCGGTCGCAGCGGACCATCAGCTGAGGGGGAGACGTCGGTGGCGGTGCGCCGCGAGGGTGCGGCGTCGACACGGAAGTCGCAGAGGTCCTCGACGCTGCAGTCCAGAACGTGGCACAGGGCGCCGAGCAGCGCCAGGGGCAGCCGGTCCGGGGTGCGTCCGAGGAGGCGGTAGAGCTGCGAGGCGGAGAGCTCGATGCCGACCTCATGCAGCGGGGTGATCAGGTCAGACAGGTTGTGCATGTCTCGGTCGGTCATGACTTGGCGTAGTCGCCACTGGTAGGCGATCCGGTGCTTCATGTCTCGTTCGTCCTTTCGGGCAGGCGGCCGGCTGCGGCACGTAGGGCGGCGGCTACGACGCGGCTGCGGTAGTCGGGGGAGACGAAGGTGTAGAGCGAGGTGGTCGAGGCGTACTCGTGTCCGACTTGCTCTTGGATGAAGCGGGTGTCGTAGCCGGACTCGACAAGCAGCGTGACGTAGCTGCGGCGCAGGGAGTGAAAGTCCAGTCCGGGGTCGGTCAGGCCGGCTGTGTCACAGAGTTCGGCGAAGCTGTGGGACAGTGCCCCGTTCGAGATTCGTTCGGATCGTTCGGTTGGAAACAATGCGGTCCCGGTGGTGCGGTCGAAGCTGGTGCGCCCCTGGTCGATCCACTGCTCGAGGCAGTCGATCACCCACGCGGTCTCTGGGACGGTCAGTACGCCGCGCCGTTTGGCGGGGGATCCTTTGCCGGGCTTGCCGTACCGGACGTAGCAGACCCCGAATCGGCCGAACTGCCGTGCACGCGGATTCGGCCCAAAATCCGTCAGGTCCAGCATGCGAACTTCGTTGCGGCGCAGGCCCCATGCGTAGGCGACCTTGGTGATCGTCGCGGTTCGCAGCGCGACCATCGCCCCCTTCGTGCCGACCTCGTAGCGGCGGGTGACCTGCTCGTCCGCGGTATCGCACAGGTCCTGCAGCTCGTCGGTGGTGTACGCCCGTTTGCGTGGGTCGCCGGGACCCTCGTGGACGTGGCGGGCCGAGTTGGCCTCGGTAATGACCTGTACGGGATGCGTGGCGAACCGGTCCTGGCATTGCTCGGCCCACTCGTAGGCCGGGTCGAGCAGGTAGTCCATGAAGTGCCGCAGCGCACCTTGATAGTTCAGGACGGTGCTGTGCGCTATGCCGTGGACTCCGCGTAGTTCGGTGATCCAGTCATCGGCCATCGCTGGCGTCCAGGTCCAGGGGCCGTCGGCATCGCAGAAGTCCCGGAACCGCCGTATCGTGGCCACCCGCGCCGAGATCGTGCCGGCAGACAGGTTTCGTGCCAGCTGCTGGTGAGACCAGCCGGTGACCATCGCCTCGAACACCGAGGCTTCCGGACGTAGAACAGCGATACCGTCGGCCAGCTGCAACCGCGCCGACCCTGGAGGAAGATCCTGCTGCGACATCTCGCACCGCCCAAAAATGGCTCGCGTCTTGTGCGAAAGTGTCGCATGAAATGCGAATCGCGACAAGAGGCCGCAGGTAGCAGCGCCGCCACCATCCCGCCATCGGCTGGCGGTCACGGTCCAACAAGGGCGGAAGCGCTGGCCCGGCACCTGCTCACGCGCAGGTCACGAGGCCAGTCGGGCACTACGGGCGAGGGGCAGTTCGGGGAGGGGTCGAGTTCGCACAATCTACAACTCGGCATCGTTTACCTTACATAATTACTATTATCGGCTAAAAGTATGGCTATCGTCGGGCCAGTCTGGCGGCTAGACTGGACGGCATGACGACAGTGCCACTGGGTGAAGCCAAGGACAAGCTCTCCGCGCTGGTCGATAGCGCCGAAACCACGCACGACATCATCACGATCACCAAGCACGGCAAACCCGCCGCGGTGCTGATGTCTGCCGACGACCTCGAATCGCTGCACGAGACGATCTACTGGCTCTCACGTGCCGGTGTCCGCGACGACGTCGCTACCGCCGACGCCGAGTACGCTGCCGGCCACACTGCCTCCATCGACGACCTGCGCGCGGAACACGGCCTGCCGCCGAAATGAGCGACGCTCCCACAGACTCGTCCGACCCGTACCGGGTCGAAGTCGCATCCCCAGCTCGCCGCGACCTTCAACGTCTCCCATCCCGGATCGTCCACGCCGTCATCGAATTCATCTCCGGACCCCTCGCCGAGAACCCTCACCGGCTCAGCAAACCGCTACGCGACGACCTCGACGG
>JBEOUM010000058.1:0-3351 GCA_040302365.1 Nocardioides sp. NPDC126508 | reverse complement strand
GATCTTGTTCGCTGGAACTCGATTGGTGAGTTGGAGTACATCGGTCGTACTGATTTTCAGGTGAAGTTCCGTGGTCAGCGGATCGAGTTGGGGGAGATCGAGGCGGCGTTGGTGTCGCATGGGTCGGTGTTGTCGGCTGCGGTGGTGGTGCGTGGGTCGGCGATGGGTGATCAGTTGGTGGGGTATGTGGTGCCGGCGTCGGGTGCGGTGGTTGATACTGCGGCACTGGTGGATTCGTTGGGTGTGGTGTTGCCGTCGTATATGGTGCCGTCGCAGATCATGGTGTTGGATGCGTTTCCGCTCAATGCTTCGGGGAAGTTGGATCGGAAGTTGTTGCCGGAGCCGGTGTTCGAGGTTGCGGTGTTTAGGGCTCCGGTGACGGCGGTGGAGGAGATCGTTGCGTCGGTGTTTGCCGAGGTGTTGGGTGTCGAGCGCGTCGGGTTGGATGACGATTTCTTTGCGCTGGGTGGTAATTCGTTGATTGCGACTCGGGTGGCGGCTCGGTTGGGGCAGGCGCTCGATGCGCAGGTTCCGGTGCGGGTGTTGTTCGAGGCGTCGTCGGTGGAGTTGTTGGCTGCGCGGGTGGAGTCGGAGATCGGTTCGGGTGCGCGGGCGGCGTTGACGGCTCGGGTGCGTCCGGAGCGGGTGCCGTTGTCGTTGGCGCAGCAGCGGATGTGGTTCTTGAACCGTTTCGATACGTTGTCGTCGGCGAACAATATTCCGGTGGCGATTCGGTTGTCGGGGTTGTTGGATGTGGCGGCTCTGCAGGCTGCTGTGTCGGATGTTGTTGTGCGGCATGAGATTTTGCGGACGGTGTATCCGGAGGTCGACGGTGTCGGGTTCCAGGAGGTGTTGTCTGCGGATCGGGTGCGGTTGGATGTGTCGCCGGTTGTGGTGTCGGAGTCCGATGTCGTTGGTGCGGTGACGGAGTTCTTGTCGGCTGGTTTCGATGTGGCGGTGGAGGTTCCGGTTCGGGCGCGGTTGTTCGCGGTGTCGGAGTCGGAGTTCGTGTTGGCGTTGGTGGTTCATCACATCAGTGGTGATGGTGTGTCGATGGGGCCGTTGACGCGTGATGTGATGGTGGCGTACGAGGCTCGTTCTCGGGGTGAGGTGCCGGGGTGGGCGCCGTTGGCGGTGCAGTATGCGGATTACGCGTTGTGGCAGCGTGAGGTGTTGGGGTCCGAGGATGATGCGGGGTCGTTGATTTCGCGTCAGGTCGGGTTCTGGGAGTCGGCGTTGGCGGGGTTGCCGGATCAGTTGGATTTGCCGGCTGATCGTCCGCGGCCTGTGGTGGCGTCCAATCGTGGGGCGGATCATTCGTTCGTGGTGGGTGCGGATGTGCATGCTGGTTTGAATGATGTTGCTCGTGAGTCGAATTCGTCGTTGTTCATGGTGGTGCATGCGGCGTTGGCGGTGTTGTTGTCGCGGTTGTCGGGGACGTCCGATATTGCGATCGGTACTCCGGTGGCGGGTCGTGGTGAGCAGGTTCTCGATGATTTGATCGGGATGTTCGTCAATACGTTGGTGTTGCGGACGGAGGTGGATTCTTCGGAGAGTTTCGTCGATCTGCTCGCAGGTGTGCGGGAGGCTGATCTTCAGGCGTTTGCGCATGCGGATGTTCCGTTCGAGCGGTTGGTGGAGGTGCTCAATCCGGCGCGGTCGCAGGCTCGGAGTCCGTTGTTCCAGGTGATGTTGGCGTTCCAGAACATGGAGCAGTCGGCGTTGCAGTTGGGTGATCTGCGGGTTGCGGGGGTCGATGCCACTGCGGTGGCGGCGAAGTTCGATCTGCAGCTGACCATGGTCGAGCAGTTTGACGAGGCGGGTGCCCCGGCGGGGATGGCGGCGCAGTTCACGTATGCGACGGATTTGTTCGACGAGTCGACGGTTGTCTCGTTTGCGGAGCGGTTGGTTCGGGTTCTGGAAGCGATGGTGGCGGAGCCTGATTCGGTTGTCGGGGATGTGGAGTTGCTCGGTGAGGACGAGCGTTCGCAGGTGTTGGTGGCGGTCAATGACACTGTTCACGAGTTGACTGTTGGTGCTTTGTTGCTCGACGGGTTTGTTGCGCAGGTGGCGGCGTCTCCGGATGCGGTGGCGGTGGTGTTCGAGGGGCAGTCTCTGTCTTATGCGGAGTTCGATGCTCGGGTGAATCGTTTTGCCAGGTATTTGGTTTCGGTGGGTGTGGGGCCGGAGTCGTTGGTGGCGTTGGCGATGCGTCGGTCGGTTGATCTTGTTGTGGGTATGTATGCGGTGGTTGCTGCGGGTGGGGCGTATGTGCCGTTGGATCCGGATCATCCGGTCGAGCGCAATGGTCATATTCTCGGGACTGCGGCGCCGGTGTGTGTGTTGTCCACTGCTGGTGACGGTGTGGTGTTGCCGGGTGAGTTCGATGTGGTGTTGATTGACGAGTTGGATGTGTCCGGGTTCTCGGATGCGCCGGTGTTGGATGTGGATCGTGTTGCGCCGCTTCGGGTTTCGAATGCTGCGTATGTGATTTTCACGTCGGGGTCGACGGGGAAGCCGAAGGGTGTGGCGGTTTCGCATGAGGCGATCGTCAATCAGATGGCGTGGATGCAGGGTCAGTATGTTCTGACTGGGTCGGATGTGTATTTGCAGAAGACTGCGACGACGTTCGATGTGTCGTTGTGGGGGTTCTTCTTGCCGTTGGCGGTGGGTGCTCGGTTGGTGGTGGCCACGCATGACGGTCATCGGGATCCGGGGTATTTGGCGTCGGTGATCGCTGATCAGGGTGTGACGGTGACGGACTTCGTGCCGACGATGTTGTCGGTGTTCGCGGGTGCGGTGTCTGCGGAGTTGTTGGGTTCGTTGCGTGATGTGTTCGTCATCGGTGAGGCGTTGCCGGCGCAGGCGGTGCGTGATTTCGGTGTGGTGTCGGGTGCGCGGGTTCACAACTTGTATGGCCCGACCGAGGCTGCGGTGTCGATCACGTTCGCGGATGTGACGGGCGCCGTCGATGGTGGTGTGGTTTCTATTGGTGTGCCGCAGTGGAATTCGCAGGTTTTCGTGTTGGATTCGCGGTTGCGTCCGGTGCCGGTGGGTGTTGCGGGTGAGTTGTATCTTGCGGGTGATCAGTTGGCTCGTGGGTATGTTTCTCGTCCGGATTTGTCGGCGGATCGGTTCGTGGCGAATCCGTTCGGTGGGGTGGGTTCGCGGATGTATCGCACGGGGGACTTGGTGCGGTGGGGTGTGTCGGGTGAGCTCGAGTACATCGGTCGTACCGATTTTCAGGTGAAGTTCCGTGGTCAGCGGATCGAGTTGGGGGAGATCGAGTCGGCGTTGGTGGCCGATGTGTCGGTGTCTGTGTCGTCGGTGGCTGTGGTGTCGACGGTGACC
>JBEOUM010000057.1:0-3560 GCA_040302365.1 Nocardioides sp. NPDC126508 | reverse complement strand
TTCTTGACGTCGACGTGGACCATCTGACCAGGTCGCTTGGCGGCGATGACCTGGGGTTTTCGGTTGGTTTCGCCGTTCGGGTCGATGAACCGGCGACGGTGCAATCCCAGGCTCCGCAGGATTCTCGTGACCGTCCGACGAGCAATGACGATGCCGTCGGTGCCCAGTTCGAACGTGATTCGTGAAGCCGACCATTTCCGGCTCCGGCGCATTGCTTCGATCTCGGCCACAAGCCCTGCCGCTGTAGCGGTCGGTTGATGGTGCGGCGTGCTGGATCGGTCCTGTAATCCCAGGTCACCGTACTTGCGATACCGGTTGACCCACTTGGAGGCGCATTGTCGGGAGATGCCCATTTCGGCGGCGACGTGGGCGATCGGGCGGTCGTGACACCGCTCGATCAGGCGTCGTCTTCCCTCGACGGTGAGTGGGGCATTACGGTGTGTCACAGGGCTGGTCCTTCTTGGTCGAGAACGGCTATGTCGCAATTCCTATTCTCGCGCCGAGGACCAGCCCGTCTACTTCAGTCCCGCGTCATCAACGTCCGTACCCGCAACATCTAGTTCGGCAACGACGACATACGTCTGTGCGGTCAAAGGCTTGAATCCTTTCGTTGTCAAGGTCAGTGCCTAAGTCCAGGTGAGCGAAAGCAGATCGGGTTTCCCCAACCGCGCCACTTCAGCGAGGCGGCGTTTGAGATCCCACATCAACCGCTGGTTTGTGCCGAATCGTTCTCCACGCCCGACGACCGCTAGCTGTCTTCGAGAATATGGTGCCTGTCTGGCTGCCAGACGACTAGATGACCTGATTCCGTGGTAAGGAGGTGAACGAGGAAAACCGGAAAGCACGATGCTGCGAGTAGTGATCACCCGCGTGATTGCGGTGCGAGCGCCTGTGTCGACACTGACGATCGCGAACACCTGACACCTTCCGTCCTCACTAAGATCGTCTTGATGGCACCGATTGGACAGCTTTCACTGGCAGTCAGGGTGACTCATCAAGTCCTGCCTAACCCGACAAGAACACCGATATGATCGCGGCACCTCGCATTTCGTATCATATTGCAGTACAGAATAATTCGGTCACTTACTAATACAGAGTCAAGAGTTGTCGACGGCGGCGATCTGCCTTGTCCACGCATACCACGCCACTCCGCAGAACGCTGCTACCATCACGAGGTCGGCGACGATTGCTACGGGCACCTCACGCGTAGCTCGGGCGATCGGGAACGCAACCGCCGCGATGAGCACTAGGACAGCGCAGGCCGGCGGAACCGTGCGGGCACGCCACTGCATGGTTCCAAACACAACAAGCGCGAAGGGAAAGGTCGGCCCCGCGAGCAGCAACATGATTGTGCCGGCCGTCGGGTAGCCGGCGAACGACGCTAGTGCCGAACTGTCGTCGACGCCGAAGACACCCTCGAAGAAACCTTGCAGCCCGAACGCGACAGTCCCGAACATGCCTACCAGCACCAGCAAGAACCACAGCCCAGACACAACCGGGAAGGGGGCACGCAGCTTCTCGTACTCACCTAGGAGCCCGAACACCCACGGCACGGTCGATACAGCGATGAGCATGCCACCGACCACTCCGTAATGCCCGTCGTTCCAGAACAGCGGCGAAAGCCCAAAAATCGCCGGACCCACAATCAGTCCTAGTATTTGCATCCGTGCAATAAGCATGGACCGACCATAGCCGTTCAGCGAAATAGGACTGGGCGAAACTGTCAATGATCGCGTCCATATCCGGCTGAACGGCGAAGCTCAAGATCAGAATGTCGGCAACCGACTGGATTCATAGAGTCGATCATGCGCCTTGCCCACGATTCCCGTGTAGACAATCAGATCTAGATGGGCGGGTTGAGTACGAAACGTCGACGGCGACGATCATGTGCACAGTTACGCCGTCGGTCCGACTAACTTCGTCGTCTTGGCGGTGAAGACGCGTGCGTGTGGCCCTCGACCAGGCTCAGACTCGCAACCACTCCCGAGTGGCGATCACCAAGGCAGCGACCCCACGGTTAAGTGTCGGTTGAACTTCCGGAGCGAAATAGGCCGAGTGGTTCGATGGGATATCGCGGTCGATGCTCCCTGCCTCCGCAGCGGCCCGATACGTTGCCGGGTGCGTACCCCCGAGAATCCAGTAGACCAACGGCGCACTCGCAGCAGTAGCGAGCAAACCGACATCCTCGCTTCCCGAGACCTGCCCGGGGTCAAAGACCGTGTCGTCGCCGAACGCCGACCGGAACGCGACCATCGTGCGCTCAGTAGCATTGTCTCCATTGACCGTAACGGGAAAAGACTCCGCCCGCACGATCACAGGATCCGGCGCTCCGGACGCTGCCGCCTCGGCACTCACGATGCGCTCGATCGCAGCCAACATACGCTCCCGCACATCCTCACTGTAGGAGCGAATGGTCAGGCCAAGCTCCGCGCTGTCAGGGATGATGTTGTTCTTTGTGCCGGCGTTGAGCCGCCCAACGGTAACCACCGCGGTCTCCTTCGGCGCAATCTCCCGGGAGACAATGGTCTGCAACCGCCCGACGATGGACGAAGCGATGACGATCGGATCGATCGTGGTCTCGGGCCTCGATCCGTGTCCACCACGTCCCTGCACCGTTATGTCGATGCTGTCAGCTGAAGCGAAGGCCGCGCCAGAGTGAGCTCCGACCATCCCGGCGGGTGCGGGCCCGACGTGCTGGCGAGTACGACATCCGGTATCGGCACTCTTTCATACAGCCTGTCGTCGAGCATTGCCTGCGCGCCGCGCCCGACCTCCTCGGCTGGCTGAAACACAGCCACGACCGTGCCACTCCAATCCCCCCGCGTCGCGGCAAGCTCCCGAGTCGCGCCGATCAGACAGGCAACATGCACGTCATGCCCGCACGCGTGCATGACACCTGATGTGATGCTGGCATACGCCAGACCAGTGGCCTCCACCACCGGCAATGCATCCATGTCAGCTCGCAGCAGCACCGTCGGCCCACTACCGTTCCGAAGCACACCGACGACCCCCGTGGCTCCGACGCCCTCGATAACAGCGAACCCTGCGGCCCGAAGTTCCGCGGCAGCGATTGCAGCCGTGCGTGTTTCTTCGAAGGAAAGTTCTGGATGCGCATGCAGGTCGCAGTAGAGCTCGTCAAGGTTCACGTACCCATCATGCCGTGTCCATCCAGGGCACAGCCCGACTGGGGCAACCTCAAATTCTTTCAAGCAAGTTTCGACCAACTCGACGCCACCGACCCAACGCTCTCAGGAGATCGTTACAAGCATGGGCTGGGTCTACGCGCAGCCAAAACGCGTTGGACAGCATCGAAATGCGTATAGCGGCATTGGGACCCACAAAAGGCACCCAAACATCACGCTCTTGGAATCTTCCGACCATGTGGATACCAACCTCGGCGGATCCAACCGATTTCATCACCCAATATTCCCAAAACAACACCACTCCCGTTCGCTACGATGCATCCGGGAGTGTCCGATTAACGGTGGATCCGACCTTGATGTCGGTTAGTTACCGTTCAGGGTGATGCGTCCTTCGAAGGTGATCGCAAACGCATTGAG
>JBEOUM010000056.1:0-3629 GCA_040302365.1 Nocardioides sp. NPDC126508 | reverse complement strand
ATCGATGCCGCGATCGGCGCGGTGCCAGATAGGCCTCGCGGGTCCCGACACCCACTAGCGGCATTCGTAGTTCGTTGCCGAGGTAGCGCAGCAGGTTCAAGAATTCGCGGCGAACACCGTCGCGGCCGGCCAGGAGGTTGTGCAGTTCGTCGATCACCAGCAT
This sequence comes from Nocardioides sp. NPDC126508, assembly GCA_040302365.1. Classification (GTDB taxonomy): domain Bacteria; phylum Actinomycetota; class Actinomycetes; order Propionibacteriales; family Nocardioidaceae; genus Nocardioides. The sequence goes on along the minus strand of JBEOUM010000056.1, from coordinate 3,466 downwards.
CTGCACACCGGTGGCGCGCAGCAACGTCAGTGCCAGTTGCTCAAGCTCGTGGACTCTTCGGTGCGGACGGAGCGGAGCCCCCAACGCCGCCAACAATGCCACGTAGAAGCGGCTGACCGACGGCTCCGAAGGCATCTGCACACACAACACCGGGATCTGCTCGCGGTCGGGGACGCTGACCGGCGGGTGAGCGCGGCGAAACTTCTCGATGATCATCGACTTGCCGTTGTTCGTCGGACCGACGAGCAGCACGTTCGGCATACGTTGCCGATCCGGCCACACCAGCAACGTCTCAAGATGCTCGATCACCGACCGTGCACGCGGATACCCGATCCACCGTTCAGTACGAATATGCCTGATGCGTTGCGCGGCAGGAAGAACCGCAATCGATCTGACCGAACTTCGCAGGTGGGTGAGGTCCGCACGAACGACGTCGATGTCTTCGCAACTACGGTCGTCATCGTCGCCGGCGGGAGCGTTTCGGGGGTCGTGGTTCATCCATTCACCACTCTTCGATGTCGTCGAAGATCGGAACCGGCACGTCGTCGGTGCCTGGGCCGAGCTCGGGCGGGCTCTGCGTGTCCGGTGGTGTGGTGATGCTGCTCAGATGAGAACGGCGAGTGCGATTACGGCGGGCCCGCTTGGTGTACCTCTGTGCGGACGTGGCTATCTGACGCATCTGCTCGATCATCGCGAACAGAGCGTGTTCGTCGATACTTGCTCGGCCTTGTTCTCGAAGGCGCACCACCGCTGCCCGGTGTTCCCACGCTGTCACGGCCGGATGTGACATCGTCCGGTATGGCACCTCGACGTACCCGCCGCCGCTGTCGGGGTCCAGGACCCACACCCTGCTCAGATCACGTGGATCACGCCGGATAACGAACTGACCCAACTTCTCTCGCCTGGCGATCCATGGTTTCAGCGCGTTCGAGAAGTACTGGATGTGGTCGATGACGAACCCTGTCCGGGTCAGTCGGCGCCGGATGACGGGGAGGAAGTCCACTAAGAATGCGGTCTCATCCACCACTGTCGAGCTCGCCAGAGCGGTATCGGCGTCGGTGCTGCTGGTCCACTGCGCAGCCGGGCTCCGGCTCAGGCCGGTGTGCACGTCCGCGTGATAGGCCGCGATCGCCAAAATCAGCCAGCGTTCCAGTTCTCGTAACGTCAGAGCTGCCGCGCCCTCCGAGTCGTAGCTGCCCCGCTGCGTTGGATTCGAGAACGTGGTGCCAGGGAGCTCGTGAACCTGGGTCATGACGGTGCCGATGATGCGTTCGACAATCCCGCCGTATTGCGGCCTGCCGGGTGGGCGGTAGCCGAGGTCGATACCGTGTTGCTCGCAACCCCGCCGTAGCGCTTCACTTTTGAACTCGGCGGCGTTGTCGACGTACAAGGCGCGCGGCTTTCCGGCCATCGGCCACCGCACATCCGCGCCGAGCCCCAGAGCGTCGATCCATACGCTTTTGTCCGAGCACACCCGGCCCAGACACAACCCGACCGACACTGCGGACGGCGAGTCGAGTGTGACCACGAAGCCCGGCACGCAGCGGCTGAAGACATCGATAGCAATCGTGAGATAAGGACGTCCGATCGGCACCCGGTCGTATTCGTCGACGATCATCAGATCGACCACGGTGTGATCGATCTGGACTTGCTGGAGAACCGCCGTCACCGGCGGCGGGACATCGCCAGCGGATTGCCGCGATCGAGCGGCATCCGGTCCGCCACGTGACCGTGCGACGCGGCCCGGGTGCATTGCTGCGATCCGCGCGGCGACTGTGTTGCGGGCTGGAATAGGGAGTCCCGCACGGTGACAGGCCAGCGCGATATGTCGATGCAGTGCGGCGACACTGAGCTTCTGGCGAGCCAGAAACTCGCGGTTGATGTGCTCGGCGATCACTTCTTCCACCTCGGCCGGCACGCGGGAACGGCCGCGCCCGCCTGCAGGAGCGGAGACCAACAGATCTGTGACCGACCCTCCCCCATTCCGGAGCTTGGACAACAGCACGTACACACGCCGGGGCGAGACCCCCAACTGCTGTGCTGCATCCTCGACCACTGCGGTGCCGATCGAGGATCGATCCGCTAGTTCGCTGAGCACTGCGAACCGTGACCGTGCCTGCTCCCACTGCTCGGCCGACGCGGTCAGCACACCAGTCTCTGCGACGTCGAACTTGTCCGCGTCCATCGCAGCCTCCGAACGCCAGGCCTGTGTGATCGACCGATTGTGCAGTCCACTTCTGCAGTCAGAATGTCAGAAGACGACTGCAATCGGAGGTAAAACCCCAGGAAATTATGACGCCCACTTCTGAAACTGACAGAGAGTGTCGGCTGACTTATGAACGGTCGTTTACGGGATCTGGCGTCACGCTGATTCACGTCTGAGTTTCTGCGTCGACCAGGCGTGCGTTGCGAGGAGGGCGAGCGCGATAGCGCTGAGGATTAGCGTGGATACGAACCCTCCGGCGTAGTGGTTGGTCGGTATCTGCCCGTCGGCGGCAGCGACGATGGCGAGGCCGAAGCTGTTTCCAAACTGCTGCGCGGTTGTGAGCACTCCGGAAGCAGCTCCGGCTAGTGCTGCGGGGAGCAGGTGAGTCGTGCCGTCAGCGATTGACGCCAGTGCGATACCCATGCCGATGCCGAAGATCCCGCTCGCCGCAATCAGGGCCGCGGGGAAGGGGGCAGCAGAGAAGGCCCAGATCGCGGCCAGACCGGTTGTCATGATGAGCGCGCCGAGCGCGGTCGTTCTGTCTGTCCCGAGCCGCCGCTGGAGCCGGTGACTGGTGGCTGCGGCGAGGAAAGCCCCGAGTGATAGGGGAAGGAATGAGAGACCGGTGGCGAGGGGGCTGAGCAGGTGGAACAACTGCAGGTTGAGGGTCATGAAGTAAAAAGTGGCTGTCATGGCTCCGCCGATGAACATCATCGCGGTAGCGGGCCGCCAGGCGCCGGTTCGACCGAGCGCTACAAAAGGGATCAGAGGTGATGCCGCGCGCTTCTCGATGAGCACGAATGTGACGACACTGACCAGTCCAAGGAAGGCCCACCCGGCAGCGGTGAAAGAGTTCGAAACCGACATGACTGCCAGTACAAGTGATGCCGTAGCTACTAGGAACGCGGTGCTGCCGGCCAGGTCGAGATGGGGCCGTGCGGTGGGGTGCGGCGTCCGGTTACCGAAGATGAGCAACGCCAGAAGTGCGAGCCCGATCGGGACGTTCACCAGCAGAGTCCACCGCCATCCTAGGGTTTCGACGATGACTCCACCGCCAAGTACTCCGAGAGCGCCACCGCTGCCGGATGCCGCGCCCCATAAGCCGAACGCTTGCGCGCGAGCTGGGCCCTGAGGAAAGGTCTGCGAAAGGAGTGCGAGCCATGCCGTCGACCCTTCCCCGCGGGCTGTGAGTGACGCTGGCATTCACCGATATGCAATCGCGGCAGGAACCCCAGATCCGAAGTGACGTCAGGATCTATC
>JBEOUM010000055.1:0-3965 GCA_040302365.1 Nocardioides sp. NPDC126508 | reverse complement strand
GTGGCCTCGCTGTTGTCGCGTTGTGAGAGACCAACAGCATGTCGGGGCCACGAGCCCCATCAACTACCGGGCACCCCGCTCAAGCGCGAAGAGCCTCTTAAGTGACTGTGTAACAACCAGTTTCGATGGAAGTCGCTATCTGAATTGAAATTCTGGGCGGAAATGCACGACGACCAATGGCTCTGGCAGGGGTAACTGTGCGCGTCACCGATGGCGAGGGAACCAACAGCGTCGAGATCGACATGCTCGTGACCGCCGACGCCATCACCGAAGTGCCGTCGGTTGGCTGAGACTTGTTCAGTGCCGAGCCCTGCAAGAGCGGAGTTTGCGTCGGGCGCTCCCGGTAGATCGGCGGTGGCCTTCATGGTGTGATCGCGCTCTATACGCACTGGCTTTAGTGGTGGGTGTTGCTGTCGCGGCGCGCCGTCCTGTGGGCGGCAGGAAGAATCTGGCCGACGTGTTCGGCGGGACCGAGCATGAAGCGGTCCAAGCCGGAACGCGTTGGGCTGTAGACGTACTGGAGTCGGAGGGAATTTCTGCTTCGGAGCAACCTTTGGTCGCGTTACGTGAGTTGCGTCGGGCTAATCGAGCGTTGTCGCTTACCGGTGCCAAGGTTCTTCTGGACCAACTTCTGCCACCTCGCTAGCGCAGTCGCGGGTCGCTGTCCCCGAAACGTCCGCGATCTGGTCCTGGGTCACCACTCCTGAATGATGTTGACGGTGCTCGTCCAGATCGCAGGATTGTTGACCGTGAAGGTACATCAAATCAGGACGGCATCTCCGGGTGGCTATGAGGTTCGGAGACGCGTCGGGGTGGTAATGGGCTCTTTCTTACTGGTGAGCGGTGTAGCCGTTTCACGGTGACCACCAGATCATACTTTGGTACGCTTAAAGTATGACCACGAAATTTACCATAAGTCTGCCTGACGAGGATGCGCACCTACTCGACGAGTATGTGCGTGATCACGGACTTCGTGGCCGGTCGGCAGGAATTCGAGCCGCACTCCGCCTACTCTCGACGTCCGGACTCGAACGTGACTACGCTGCAGCGTTTGCTGAAGGTGACGTAGATGAAGTGTGGGACGCTGTCACGGCAGACACCGAATGATTCGCCGCGCGCACATTCACTGGGTGGATCTCGATCCGGCGCAGGGCAGTGAAGCGGCGAAACGACGACCGGCGGTGGTGGTGAGCAACGACCGGGCCAACGCTACTGCAGAAAATCTCGGCAGGGGCGTGATCACCGTGGTTCCGTTGACTACCAATACCGCGCACGTGTTTCCGTTTCAGGTGATTGTCGAGTCCGACGAGTCAGGTTTGGCGCGAGCGTCGAAAGCGCAAGCGGAGCAAGTGCGTTCGGTATCGGTTCGGCGTCTGGATCCTGAACCTGTCGGCAAGGTCGGGATGGAGACTTTCGCCGCACTCGAGGACGCGCTGCGGCTGCACCTCGATCTGCAGTAACTTGGTGCTGTTGGGGCCGGGTGATCGCCTCGATCGTCGGGGTGCGTGTTTATGACAGCTTGAGTCGAGACCACCGTGACGGCTAGACCCAGGCCCATCTGCGACTCGCCGGACCGGTAGTGACGGTTTGAGCTGAGCCCACCTCAGTGTTGTGGCATCTGGCTTGTTCGGATGCCAGCAACTGCTGGAGGGCAGTGATGGAGACTCGAATGGAGTTGTTCGCTCGTATTCGACGTGATGCCCGGGTCGAGGGGTGTTCGATCCGGCAGTTGGCCCGCCGCCACCAGGTTGGCCGGGCAACGGTGCGGATGGCGTTGGCGCAGGCGGAGCCGCCGCCGAGAAAAGTTCCGGTGCGTTGTTCACCGAAGCTCGATCCGTTCAAAGCCGCGATCGACGCCATGCTCACCGCCGATATCGACGCACCACGAAAACAACGCCACACGGCCCGCCGAATCCTCGCCAGACTGGCCGACGAACATGGAGCGCAGCACCTTTCGTATTCGACGGTGCGTGACTACGTGCGGGTTCGGCGAGCACAGATCGACGTCGAAGCCGGACGTCGCATCGAAGTGTTCGTCCCGCAGGAACATGCTCCCGGAGCCGAGGCGGAAGTCGATTTCGGTGAAGTGTGGGTGATCTTGGCCGGGGTGAAAACCAAATGCCATATGTTCGCCTTCCGCCTCTCACACTCGGGAAAAGCTGTGCACCGCGTGTACTCGACGCAAGGGCAGGAAGCGTTCCTCGAAGGCCATATCGCCGCGTTCGAGGAAATCGGCGGTGTCCCCACCCGTCACATCCGCTACGACAATTTGACCAGTGCTGTGCAGAAAGTGATCTACGGCTCCTCCCGAGCGCGGGTGGAGAACCAGCGATGGGTACTGTTCCGCTCGCACTTCGGGTTCGACCCGTTTTACTGCCAGCCTGGTATCTCGGGGGCGCACGAGAAGGGCGGCGTGGAGGGCGAGGTGGGCCGGTTCCGCCGAAACAGGTTGTCCCCGATGCCCGTTGTCAACTCACTCGATGAGCTCAACGAGAAGATCCGCGCTTGGGACACGGCAGATAACGGCCGCCGAATCAATGACCGGATACGCACTGTCGGGCAGGATTTCGCCGTCGAAGCACCGCTCCTGCTACCTGTTCCAAGCGAGGGCTTCGACCCGGGATTGTCGCTGGAACCACGAGTCGATCGGTCAGCGTTGATCACGGTGCGAATGGCGAAATACTCTGTCCCAGCACGTTTCATCGGCAGACAAGTGCGAGTCTCGTTGCGGGCGTCGGAAGTGGTGGTCTTCGACGGCCGGGCGGTGATCGCTCGCCATCAACGGGTCATCGCCCGGGGCGGTCAGAGCCTCGATCTCGACCACTACCTCGAAGTGTTGCGCACCAAACCCGGCGCCCTGCCAGGGGCGAGCGCTTTGGCCGCTGCCCGCAGGAACGGAACATTTACCTCGAGTCATGACGCATTCTGGGCCGCGGCCAGAAAAACTGACGGTGATGCCGGCGGAACCCGCCAACTCATCGATGTCCTGCTCCTGCACCGCACCATCGATAGCGATGACGTGATCGCCGGCATTGAAGAAGCTCTGACCGTCGGCGCAGTCACCGCTGATGTCGTCGCGGTCGAAGCCCGCCGCCACGCATCATTGGAGGTCGATGCGGCTGGGTCTGATTCAGGCCGTCATCTCGTTGCTCGTCGCAGCGGCCGGGAGCAACGCGTTGTCAGCTTGACCCAACGTCGTCTCGCCGATCCGGCAGCGGTCATCGCTGGTCTGCCGGCCGATTCTCGGCCTGCGCCGACGGTCGATCACTACGACCAACTCCTGCGACTACCTGAACGCCGCAATCCCGCCCAGCCCGCTGCCCGAGCCGAGTGAAAGAAGGCCCGAGAATGGTTCGTCAATCCGTCACGGTTTCCACCACGTTGCGCCGCCGAGGTTTGACCGAGGAGGCCGCCACCGCCGCGGTCGATCAAGCGTGCCGCCGACTACGACTTCCCACCATCCGTGCCGTCGTCGAGGACGCCGCCACTGCCGCCCGCAAGGACCAGCTTTCGTACTACGGATTTCTGGCGGAGTTGCTGCTTTCCGAATGCGACGACCGTGACCGCAGAAGTGTGGTGCGGCGAATCAAGGGAGCGGGGTTTCCTCGCGAAAAGTGGTTGGCAGACTTCGATTTCGATGCCAACCCCAATATCAATCCCGCGACCATTGGAACCCTCGCCACCGGCGACTGGATCCGCAAAGGCCAACCCCTGTGTTTGATCGGGGACTCCGGAACCGGGAAATCGCATCTCCTCATCGGGCTCGGGGCTGCGGCCGCCGAGCACGGTTACCGCGTCAAATACGTCCTCGCGACCCGGTTGGTCAACGAGCTCGTCGAAGCCGCCGACGAGAAACAACTCGCTCGCACGATCGCCCGTTACGGGCGAGTGGATCTACTTTTGCTGGACGAGCTCGGTTACATGGAACTCGACAAGCGAGGCGCTGAGCTGCTCTTCCAGGTTTT
>JBEOUM010000054.1:0-3979 GCA_040302365.1 Nocardioides sp. NPDC126508 | reverse complement strand
ACGATCCGCTTGAGCACCGAGAGACGCAGCAGCGTCACGCTCCACTCGCGCAGCAGCACGATGACGGTCACCCACCACCAGACGATTTCGCATCACCTCAAGGTGTTGCGCCAGGCCGGACTCCTCGACTGCGAACGTCGCGGGACCTGGGTGTACTACTGGGTGATACCCGCAGCCCTGCAACAACTTTCCGCCGTTCTGCTCGTGGAAGCATCATCCACTGCCGCCGACGTCCCACAGGAGACCGCCGTATGAGCGCCCCGTCCAGTACCGAACACCCCGAAGTCGTCGGAAAACTCTCCACCCTCGACCGCTATCTGGCGGTCTGGATCGGCGTGGCCATGGTCGTCGGCCTGCTGGTTGGACGCTGGATCCCCGGCGTGAACACTGCCCTGGACAAGGTGCAGATCGACGGCATCTCGTTACCGATCGCCCTCGGCCTGCTGATCATGATGTACCCGGTGTTGGCGAAAGTTCGCTACGACCGCCTCGACACTGTCACCGGGGACAAGAAACTCCTCGCCGGCTCCCTGTTCCTGAACTGGGTTCTCGGCCCGGCGCTGATGTTCGCCCTCGCCTGGCTGTTTCTGCCTGACCTGCCGGAATACCGAACCGGTTTGATCATCGTCGGCATCGCTCGCTGCATCGCGATGGTGATCATCTGGAACGACCTGGCCTGCGGAGACCGCGAAGCCGCCGCGGTGCTGGTCGCCATCAACTCGGTGTTCCAGGTGATCATGTTCGCCGTGCTCGGTTGGTTCTACCTCTCGGTCCTGCCCGGGTGGCTCGGCCTCGAACAGACCACCATCGACACCTCGCCCTGGCAGATCGCGAAATCGGTCCTGATCTTCCTCGGTATCCCGCTGCTGGCAGGTTTTCTGTCCCGCTTCTTCGGTGAACGCGCCAAAGACCGCGACTGGTACGACAACAAGTTCATCCCCAAGATCAGCCCCTGGGCGCTCTACGGTCTGCTGTTCACCATCGTCGTGCTCTTCTCGATGCAGGGCGAACAGATCACCTCCCAGCCCTGGGACGTCGTCCGGATCGCGCTGCCCTTGCTCGCGTACTTCGCGCTCATGTGGGGCGGAGGCTACGTCCTCGGCGCCGCAATCGGATTGGGCTATGAACGCACGACGACCCTGGCGTTCACCGCCGCGGGCAACAACTTCGAACTCGCGATCGCCGTAGCCATCGCCACCTACGGCGCCACCTCGGGGCAAGCTCTTGCCGGCGTAGTCGGCCCGCTGATCGAGGTACCGGTGCTCGTCGGGCTGGTCTATGTCTCCCTTGCTCTACGCAAACGCTTCACACCCACTGACGGAAAGGTTTCAGCCCCATGACCGACAAGCCCAGCGTCCTGTTCGTCTGCGTCCACAACGCCGGCCGATCGCAGATGGCCGCGGGATTCCTGAGCCATCTCGCGGGCGATGCCATCGAGGTCCGCTCCGCCGGATCTGCCCCCGCGGAGACCATCAACTCCGCCGCGGTCGAGGCGATGGCCGAGCTCGGAATCGACATCTCTGCCCAGACCCCGAAGATCCTCACCACCGACGCCGTGCAGGATTCGGATGTCGTGATCACGATGGGATGCGGCGACACCTGCCCGATCTTCCCCGGCAAGAGCTACCGCGACTGGGTCCTCGACGATCCCGCCGGCCAAGGCATCGACGCGGTTCGCCCGATCCGCGACGAGATCAAAACCCGCGTCCAAGCCTTGATCAGCGAACTCACCGCCCCGTCGGTATCGCGCTGACCGCTCGTACTGCCCGTATTCGATCCCGTGAAAGAGACACTATGACCATCCCGTCCGCGGTCCATGACGTCATCATTGTCGGTTCCGGACCGGCCGGCTACACCGCTGGTGTCTACACCGCGCGCGCTGAGCTCGCGCCCCTGCTCTTCGAGGGAACCCAGTTCGGTGGCGCCCTCATGACCACCACCGAGGTCGAGAACTTCCCCGGATTCCGCGAAGGAATCATGGGCCCCGATCTGATGGAACAGATGCGCGAGCAGGCACTGCGCTTCGACACCGACATCCGCACCGAGGACGTCGAGGAGATCGATCTCAGCGGCCCGATCAAGACGGTCGTCGCGAACGGCGAAACCTACGCCGCGCACGCGATCATCCTCGCCATGGGCGCAGCAGCCCGCTACCTGGGCATTCCCGGTGAAGAACGCCTCCTCGGCCGCGGCGTCAGCGCCTGCGCCACCTGCGACGGCTTCTTCTTCCGTGACCAGGACATCGTCGTGGTCGGCGGCGGCGATTCCGCGATGGAAGAAGCAACCTTCCTCACCCGCTTCGCTCGCTCGGTCACCCTGGTGCACCGCCGCGAGGAGTTCCGCGCCTCACGGATCATGCTCGAGCGCGCCAAGTCCAACGAGAAGATCCGCTTCCTGACCAACGCAGAGCCCGTCGAGGTGCTCGGTGAGAACAGCGTCACCGGCCTCGTCGTGCGCGACACCGTCACCGGCGAGACCTCCACACTCGAGATCACCGGCATGTTCGTCGCCATCGGCCACGACCCGCGCAGTGAGCTCGTCAAGGACCAGGTCGATCTCGACGACGCCGGATACGTGCGCGTCGCTCCCGGTTCCACCGCGACCTCCGTCGACGGCGTCTTCGCTGCCGGTGACCTGGTCGATCACACGTACCGTCAGGCGATCACCGCTGCCGGCACCGGATGCTCCGCAGCAATCGACGCCGAACGCTGGCTGGCCGACCGCGGCGACATCACCGCCAACACGCTCGACGCAGCCGGCCACACCGTAGACGCCGTCTGACTCCCACACCCAGCGAAAGGAACTTCGATGAGCAAGCCTTCAGTGCTGTTCGTGTGCGTCAAGAACGGCGGCAAATCCCAGATGGCCGCCGGCCTCATGCGCAAAGCCGCCGGCGACCAGGTGGACGTGTACTCGGCCGGCACCAAACCCGGCGACGCGGTCAACGCCCTGTCCGCCGAAACGCTCCTCGAGGTCGGGGTGGACATCTCCGGTGAGACCCCGACGTTGATCGATCCGCAACTGGTGCGCAATGTCGACCTCGTCGTCACCCTGGGCAGCGAAGCGAAGGTCGATCCCGTCGCCGGTACCGACTTCGAGAACTGGGACACCGACGAGCCGTCCGAACGCGGCATCGACGGAATCGAACGAATGCGGCTGGTCCGCGACGACATCGCTGCCCGCGTCGACGCCCTGGCCGGGCGTCTGACCACGTAATCGACGTATCACCCCGGCTGTCAGCAGAAGATCTGGATAAGGAAAGGACACTCGTGCACTCGCAAGGGACACCGATCACGGTCGACGTTGTCGTGATCGGTGGTGGTCAAGCCGGAATGGCCGCCGGGTACTACCTGCGCCGCTCCGGCCGCGACTTCGTCATCCTCGACGCCGAAACAGCGCCCGGTGGATCCTGGCAGCACTACTGGGACTCACTGCACCTGTTCTCACCAGCCGAATACTCCTCGCTGCCCGGCTGGCCGATGCCGGGCTGGAGTCCCGGTTTCCCGCCCGCCTCACACGTCGTGGATTACCTCACCGCCTACGAGACCCGATACGACCTACCGGTCCGCCGCCCGGTCCGCGTCACGTCCGTGACCCGCTCCGGTGACGGGTATCTCGTCGAATCCGATCACGGCAGCTGGTCCGCGCGGGCCGTCGTCAACACCACCGGGACGTGGCGGCAACCATTCTGGCCGATCTACCCCGGTATCCGCGAGTTCACCGGCACCCAAATCCATACCACCAGCTACCGTTCGCCGACCCCGTTCGCCGGTAGCAAGGTCGCCGTGGTCGGCGGCGGAAACTCTGCCGCGCAGATCGTCGCCGAAGTCTCCACCGTCGCCGAGACACTCTGGCTGACGAGCCGGGAACCGCGGTTCCTGCCCGACGACGTCGACGGCCGGATCCTTGTCGTCGTCGCCCGTGAACATGCCCGTGAAAACGCTTCACGTGAAACCGATACCGGAGGCATCGCCGGCCT
>JBEOUM010000053.1:0-4287 GCA_040302365.1 Nocardioides sp. NPDC126508 | reverse complement strand
TCCGGCCCGGTCAGCGACAGGCCCTGCTCCTTGGCCAGGCGCACCAACTCCGCGGCCGCCGCAGCTTCCGCGGAGGGCTCGGCCCTCTTCTTCGTAACATTCTCCAGTGTCGTCATCTCGGCACCTCCTCGCCGAGCATTCACTCAGCGTCTCGGGCCAAAACACCGATTACGAAACAGTCCCAGCGTCGGCGACGTCGTCACCGAGAGTGTCCGAGGGCGCCAGGGTGCGGTTGGCACCGAGGCGAGATGCCCGATCGAGTCGTTGGTCGGCGACCCTGTGCCCGCAAGCCTTGCTCACCGCTGCGTTGGACGTTGGGACCATCCGGGCGCAACAGCACGTACCGCTGCCGACCGTGCTCCATTCGTTTCGAATCGACCTACGCACGCTGTGGGATGCACTCATCGCCGAAGGCCGATACCTTGATCTCGCTGCGCGAACCGACTTCCTCGAACTGTTGTCGGTCATAGTGTGGGAGACGGTCGAAACGAGCACCGAGGAAATGGTGCGCGGCTACCAAGTTGCTCAAGGAGGACTCGAGGAGATTCGAGCCGAGGCATTCGACCAACTGCTCATAGACGGAGCAGCTAATCACGTCGCCGTTGACAACGCCGCCCAGATTCTCGGCCTGCCAGTCTCGGGTACATTCCTGTGTCCTGTCGGGGATTTTGGCGTTCCCCAACCCGAGCTAATCGGCGGCTGCGCCCATCGATTGAGTTCCAGCGGCATCGCTCACCATTTCGGTTGGTACGGACATGAGTTACGTGCGATCGTTCACCGTCCGAATACCAGAACCAACCTCATCGACTATCTTGTCGCACTGGAGGACCACGTCTGCACCGTGGTGGACGCCGAGGGACTCGCACACGTTCCTGGCGCAATTCGCCTTGCACGGACCACAGTCGAAGGCCGAGTCACTCCAGGGGTGCGCCATGTGCGCGAGACCTGGTTGCACACTATCGCAGCTGGAAACGCCGAAGTAGCCGATGCTGTGCACAAGGCAGTGTTCGGTCCACTACAAATGCTGAGCGAGTACGAGCGCACCGCTCTGTTGGAGACTGTCGGCGACCTGGTCGCGTACGGGGGAACTATCGCGAACATCGCCGAACGCACACACAGGCACCGAAACACGGTGCGCCGACGCCTTCGGGACTTCACCACCCTCACTGGGCTCGATGTCACAAGCACCAGCGACCTAGCTGTCACGGCCCTCGCGTTGACCGTCGAACAACGCCGTTCACACAGTGGATAGAGAAGGATCAGCTACGACTTTCGCGCACCGATGCCGGGTGCCTCAACTGGAATGTTATTGATGGCGCTCGGAATCGTGCCGGGCCCGGGCGACGGTCGAGAGGTCACAGCTGCGCCCGACTTGGCCACTCTCCGGTGGCACTACACCCGACCACGCGCTCTGCCGCACCAGATCATGGACTCACCCAGGTACTGGGCCAGTAACTCGCGGTCTTCCGCAGCCCGCAGATAGCGTCGGGCAACATCGCAATCCGATTGTTTGTGGGTGTGCGACCTTCAATGAGGCTGAGTTACCAGCGTCCGCCACTGCTGTTCGGCTCGGGCTTAACGGATTACCAGCATCGCCCCCGGCGATCCGAAAGCGTCCCGCTCGTCCCTCCCGATTGTGGAGCTGAAAATTCTTACCGTTCAGGTCAGTCGAAAGTCGTATGCCTAATGTTCTTGTTCTGGCGCGTTAGGAGTAGCGTTCCGCTTCGGTGACTATCCGATAATCTTCGTGCCGAACCTTCCGACCTATCGTGATGAGTAGGATATTTTCGATGACGACATTGCTAACACGTGCGGTCGCCTGGATTGGACTCTACTTGGCAGTGGCAGTAATGCCGCTAGTGTTCGCGGTGCTCGGTCACCCCGGTCCGGGTCGGGGTTTCCTGACCGAATTCTCTGTCGCACTTGGCTTTATCGGGCTGTCGATGATGGGGATGCAGTTCGCACTGGTGGCACGCTTCCAGGCAGCGGCTGAACCCTTCGGCGAAGATGCCCTAGTTCAATTTCATCGCGAGATCTCCTATGTCGCCTTGGCGTTCATCTTGGCGCACCCGATCCTCCTGCAGCTGGCGGGAATCGACATCGTCGGACTGCTCAACCTTGCGCACGCCCCCTGGCGTGCACGGTTCGCGGTCACCTCGACAGTGCTGCTGCTGGTGCTCATTGCCACCTCGATCTGGAGACGGCGGATGAATATTCGCTACGAGGTGTGGCAAGTGCTCCACGGGGCGATCTCGGTGATAGTTGTCGCCTTCGCCGTGGCGCACGTGTTCCTGGTCGGATATTACGTCGACCATGCCTGGAAGAAATGGTTGTGGGCGATCATGACCTGCGCGTTGATCTTGCTGTTGCTGTGGGTTCGGGTGATCCGGCCGCTCGAGCGCCTTCGTCGCCCCTGGAAGATCAAGTCCGTGGTCCACGAACGCGGTGACGCCGTGACGTTGACGATGATCCCAGTCGGGCACAAGGGTTTCCGGTTCGAGCCCGGGCAGTTCGGCTGGCTGACCGTCGATCGGTCACCGTTTTCGGTGACGTCACATCCGTTCTCGTTTTCGTCGAGTGCCGAGAACGCGTCAGTGCTGTCCATGACGATCAAGGCGCTCGGCGACTTCACCTCCACCGTCCGAACTATCGCCCCGGGCACCCGCGCATACATCGACGGGCCGCACGGCGTCTTCACGCCAGATCGCAATGAAGGACCGGGATTCGTTCTCATCGCAGGAGGTGTCGGTATTACTCCGATGATCAGCATTCTGCGCACCATGGCTGACCGCAGCGACAATCGACCGTATCTGCTGTACTACGCCAGCCGCTCACTCGACGACATCACATTCGACGAGGAACTAGAAAGCCTTAAACGTCGTTTGAACCTCACCATCGTCAATATCCTGATGACGCCACCCGAAGGGTGGACCGGTGAACAAGGCTACCTCGATCGCGAAATGATCGTCCGCCACCTGCCTGATCGCTATCAGCGACTGCAGTACTTCACCTGTGGGCCCGCCCCGATGCTCAATGCTGTCGAGGAGTCACTGACCGAGCTGGGAGTGCCGGCGCAAAATCTTCACACCGAACGATTCGTTTTCGTCTGATCGGAGTCCTGATGCGACACGTTTACACCACCCGCGCCGTCATCCTCATTGCGCTCCTACTGCTAGGAGCGTCGGCCTGGTTCGGTCTGGCGATGCACTGAATTAAGCTTGTTCAGCCGCAACGACTTTCTGGATCGAAGGGGTTGCGGCCGAACGAAGGGTTTGAGTTTAGGCAGCACCCCGATCTACTCTCGCCCGTCCTGAATTCACTACCGACCGTGACAATGAGAGGGTTCGAATCCTGTGACGCAACAGGCGTATGTCGTCGTCGCCGAACTCGACATGCAATTCGACGAGAACGTCAGCGGTGAACTTCTCCCGCCCATAATCGATCACCACGGTGCCGTCCAGCGCTCGGAACTCGGCTGGGTCGAAGTCGTATTCACCATTCCTGCCGTATCCGTCCGGCAGGCCACCACCGCTGCGCTGGAAATTCTCGACACGTACACCTTAGGTTTGCTGTCCCTGCGTGTGCTGACCGCCGCTGACTTCGACCGCATCGCCGATGCAATCGAGACGCCACGGCTCCTTTCCACCGTTCACGCTGCAAAAGTCCTCGGCATTTATCGTCCGCCAGGATGATCCCGTAGCGATCAAGGAAACGAAACGGTCATCGGCCTAGCTGTTGCGGGTATGGACGTTGCTGACGCGGGATTGAAGTGGACGGGCTGGTCCTTCGCGGCAGGATGGAAGTTGCGAAACTGACCATCAACAGCAAAGGGACCAGCCCTGTGACACACCGTAATGCCCCACTCACTGTGGAAGGAAGACGACGCCTGATCGAGCGGTGCCAGAGTCGTCCGATCGCCCACGTCGCCGCAGAAATGGGCATCTCCCGACAATGCGCTTCCAAGTGGGTCAATAGGTATCGCAAGTACGGTGACCTGGGAATTCAGGACCGATCCAGCGCACCGAAACACCACCCGAACGCCACGCCGGCGGAGATCATGGTCGAGATCGAGTCCATGCGCCGAACCCGGAAATGGTCGGCCTCGCGAATCACGTTCGAGCTGCGTACCGACGGCATCACCATTGCTCGCCGGTCTGTCACGAAAATCCTGCGGAACCTGGGATTGCACCGCCGCCGGTTCATCGACCCGAACGGCGAAACCAACCGAAAACCCCAGGTCATCGCCGCCAAGCGACCTGGTCAGATGGTCCACGTCGACGTCAAGAA
>JBEOUM010000052.1:0-2941 GCA_040302365.1 Nocardioides sp. NPDC126508 | reverse complement strand
AACAAGTTAAGTTAGAAAGGGCGCACGGTGGATGCCTTGGCACTAGGAGCCGATGAAGGACGGGACTAACACCGATATGCTTCGGGGAGCTGTAAGTAAGCTTTGATCCGGAGATTTCCGAATGGGGAAACCCACTATCCGTAATGGGATAGTATCGTTACTTGAATACATAGAGTAACTGAAGGCAGACCCGGGGAACTGAAACATCTAAGTACCCGGAGGAAGAGAAAGCAAACGCGATTCCCTTAGTAGCGGCGAGCGAAACGGGATTAGCCCAAACCAAGAGGCTTGCCTCTTGGGGTTGTAGGACACTCTACATGGAGTTACAAAGGAACGGGGTAGATGAATAGGTCTGGAAAGGCCAGTCACAGAAGGTAAAAACCCTGTAGTCGAAACTTCGTTCCCTCCTGAGTGGATCCTGAGTACGGCGGGACACGAGAAATCCCGTCGGAAGCAGGGAGGACCATCTCCCAAGGCTAAATACTCCCTAGTGACCGATAGTGAACCAGTACCGTGAGGGAAAGGTGAAAAGCACCCCGGAAGGGGAGTGAAATAGATCCTGAAACCGTGTGCCTACAAGTAGTTAGAGCCCATTAATGGGTGATAGCGTGCCTTTTGTAGAATGAACCGGCGAGTTACGATTACATGCAAGGTTAAGTTGAAGAGACGGAGCCGCAGCGAAAGCGAGTCTGAATAGGGCGATAGAGTATGTGGTCGTAGACCCGAAACCAGGTGATCTACCCATGTCCAGGGTGAAGTCCAGGTAACACTGGATGGAGGCCCGAACCCACGCACGTTGAAAAGTGCGGGGATGAGGTGTGGGTAGCGGAGAAATTCCAATCGAACTTGGAGATAGCTGGTTCTCTCCGAAATAGCTTTAGGGCTAGCCTCAAGGTAAGAGTATTGGAGGTAGAGCACTGTTTGGACTAGGGGCCCCCATCGGGTTACCGAATTCAGACAAACTCCGAATGCCAAATACTTATCCTTGGGAGTCAGACTGCGAGTGATAAGATCCGTAGTCAAGAGGGAAACAGCCCAGACCACCAGCTAAGGTCCCAAAGTATACGTTAAGTGGAAAAGGATGTGGAGTTGCTTAGACAACCAGGATGTTGGCTTAGAAGCAGCCACCATTTAAAGAGTGCGTAATAGCTCACTGGTCGAGTGACTCTGCGCCGAAAATGTACCGGGGCTAAACGTATCACCGAAGCTGTGGATTGACATCTATGATGTCAGTGGTAGGAGAGCGTTCTAAGGGCGTTGAAGCTAGACCGTAAGGACTGGTGGAGCGCTTAGAAGTGAGAATGCCGGTATGAGTAGCGAAAGATGAGTGAGAATCTCATCCACCGAATGCCTAAGGTTTCCTGAGGAAGGCTCGTCCACTCAGGGTTAGTCGGGACCTAAGCCGAGGCTGAAGAGCGTAGGCGATGGACAACAGGTTGATATTCCTGTACCACCTTATGAATCGTTTGAGCGATGGGGGGACGCAGGAGGATAGGGTAAGCGTGCTGTTGGATTAGCACGTCCAAGCAGTTAGGCTGGTAATGAGGCAAATCCCATTACCGTGAAGGCGGAGCTGTGACGGCGAGGGAAATATAGTACCGAAGTTCCTGATTCCACACTGCCAAGAAAAGCCTCTAGCGAGATTCAAGGTGCCCGTACCGCAAACCGACACAGGTAGGCGAGGAGAGAATCCTAAGGTGAGCGAGAGAACTCTCGTTAAGGAACTCGGCAAAATGACCCCGTAACTTCGGGAGAAGGGGTGCTCTTTTGGGTGCAAGCCCGAGAGAGCCGCAGTGAATAGGCCCAGGCGACTGTTTAGCAAAAACACAGGTCTCTGCGAAGCCGTAAGGCGAAGTATAGGGGCTGACACCTGCCCGGTGCTGGAAGGTTAAGAGGAGGGGTTAGCGTTCGCGCGAAGCTCTGAATTGAAGCCCCAGTAAACGGCGGCCGTAACTATAACGGTCCTAAGGTAGCGAAATTCCTTGTCGGGTAAGTTCCGACCCGCACGAAAGGTGTAACGATCTGGGCACTGTCTCAACGAGAGACTCGGTGAAATTATAGTACCTGTGAAGATGCAGGTTACCCGCGACAGGACGGAAAGACCCCGTGGAGCTTTACTGTAGCCTGATATTGAATTTTGGTACAGCTTGTACAGGATAGGTAGGAGCCTTGGAAGCCGGAGCGCCAGCTTCGGTGGAGGCATTGGTGGGATACTACCCTGGCTGTATTGACATTCTAACCCGCACCCCTTATCGGGGTGGGAGACAGTGTCAGGTGGGCAGTTTGACTGGGGCGGTCGCCTCCTAAAAAGTAACGGAGGCGCCCAAAGGTTCCCTCAGAATGGTTGGAAATCATTCGTAGAGTGTAAAGGCACAAGGGAGCTTGACTGCGAGACCTACAAGTCGAGCAGGGACGAAAGTCGGGCTTAGTGATCCGGTGGTTCCGCATGGAAGGGCCATCGCTCAACGGATAAAAGCTACCCCGGGGATAACAGGCTTATCTCCCCCAAGAGTCCACATCGACGGGGAGGTTTGGCACCTCGATGTCGGCTCATCGCATCCTGGGGCTGTAGTCGGTCCCAAGGGTTGGGCTGTTCGCCCATTAAAGCGGTACGCGAGCTGGGTTCAGAACGTCGTGAGACAGTTCGGTCCCTATCCGTCGTGGGCGTAGGAAATTTGAGAGGAGCTGTCCTTAGTACGAGAGGACCGGGATGGACGCACCGCTGGTGTACCAGTTGTCTTGCCAAAGGCATAGCTGGGTAGCTATGTGCGGAAGGGATAAGTGCTGAAAGCATCTAAGCATGAAGCCCCCCTCGAGATGAGATTTCCCATAGCGTAAGCTAGTAAGATCCCTGAAAGATGATCAGGTTGATAGGTTTGAGGTGGAAGCGTGGTGACACGTGGAGCTGACAAATACTAATAGATCGAGGACTTAACTAAAA
>JBEOUM010000051.1:0-4722 GCA_040302365.1 Nocardioides sp. NPDC126508 | reverse complement strand
CGAGGACCAGCCCGTCTACTTCAATCCCTCGTCAGCAACGTCCATACCCACAACACCTAGCGAGCACGCGGTGACCGCGAAGAAAAAGCGTACCCCCGCCAAAGCGACACACACCGCGCCGAGTCCAGAGGTCGTCGCCGCCACCGAATTCCTGCTCGGCCAACCCGACGCCCGCGCGCTTCGGCGCCGCTACCTCGAACTGATCACCCGCACCACCAGCGCCTCCGGCAAGAGGACCACCGATTACGCCGCCGCCGAACGGTACCTCCTCACCACCGCGGCCAAGCTCCGACGGACACGCCCTAACCCGCCGCCGCCAACCACAAAACAACACCACCGCAGCGACCAGCGGATTACGCTCCGCCCCAACGGTATCCGGGACAGATCCACTCACGCAGGAGTGAAAGACCGCCGGAGAAAGAGAACCATCATCACCTACCGCGTGTACACCCCCACCCGCCGCGGCACCGCCGAACGATCGACCCGAACCCAGCTGGCACCCAACCAACTCAACGATCGATTGAGACCACCCGGTCCAAAACTAGGCCACCCAACCAAGATCTGACTCCTCAAGGTCTCCCGTATCAGTTTCGGTCCTACCTGGGATGGACGGACGGCGCCACGGCACGACTCCGGCTTCGGGGCGCAGCAAGAGAAGGTCATCATTCAAATCTTTTGTCACGGTCGGACGGCCCTTGGCTCCACCCTTGAGGATCTGTCGTCGAGCTTCCTGACCAGCACCGTCGCTGTCGAGCAGGACTGAGCACGCAGGCTTGAACTGGTCTCGTCCGCGCGCCAGGTACAGCATGTAGGGCATCATCCGGAACCGAAACAACTCGACGGCCTCGTCGAGGCGGCCCGCTCACCCCGAACAGTTCGAGTCGAACAACATCTCCGTTTACTAATTGTCGTTCTGTTGCGCGGACGTTCGGGAAATGGCTGCGGGCACCGCTGGCGGTGACCATCCCGCGTTCGCGGTCGACTCCGCCGGCGAAAGCGCCGCCACGGCAGCTCCGGCGAGATCGAGTTCCGAGCTCCCTTCGTGCACCGACGCAAATGCGGTGGCCAGGGCCGCATCTATTGTGCGACTCAGTTCACGGATCAACTCCACTTCCCGGCGACTCTTCCGCATTCGCAGGAGCGCAAACATTCTTTCCGCGCTCCGTAGCTGGGCATGCGGAAGCGCGGCAGTCAGCTCTTCGTAATCTCTAGCGGGAATGTAGTCCGTTTCGACCCCAATGCTCCCGCTCTCCATACCCAGCTCACGAAGCATCTGAGCCATCACGGCCACCGCGTTCTGTTCGAACTCCTGCCACACGTAAGCATCGACGTCGGGAAGCCTGTGACGCACAGTGGTTTCTTCTATGTCGACACACAGCACTGCTGCTCGGCCGTCGGTGTTGACTGCCACGGCCGCGTGGCGCCACCGGAGCGGTTCCTGTGAGGGGACAGCAAAACCAGCCAGATACGCGAAATTCTCTGGAGATAACGCCAGTACGCCCGCCAGCCCACTTTCCGCACTGGCGTCCAACAGTCGCTCAATTACGTCTCGATTGAGATCTGCCATGATCAAGTCCTTTTCGGTATTCGCTACGCGGCCATGTGGGAACGCAATGGCTTCATAACTTGCTCGGCGAAGCGGGTCATGCTTGCAGCAGTTTCTTGAGGGGTTCCGGTGAATGAGCAAGACCATGAGTCCGCTCCAGCCGCGTGGGCCGCGGCGATTCTCTCGATCAACTCGGCAGGGGTGCCGATTGCAGCGAACTGCTGCACTGCCCAAGGTGGCACTACGATTTCAGGCCCGCCCCCCTCCACTGTGTCGATGAGTGTGTGCTCGAAACCGACGCGTTCGAGCACACTTTCGTGTGTCGTTGACATAAGATGTTTGGCGAACTGCACCGCGTGGTCGGGAATAGGCTGACCTTCGTCGAGAACCTCCGTCACCTGCCAGGCGACGTAAGTTGGCATACCCTGCAGCGCTAGCCCTTCAACTGCGTGTCGGTGCGGAGCTCAGCGGCCGCGCACTCGTCGCCCTCGAGGTGACCGAATCGCGCTGGCAGCCAGGCATGAGCTGCCTCGCGGCCGGCAAGCGTCGCGACGTCGAGAGTTCGGAGACCGAGTGGCCGGGCGAGGCCGCGGCCGCGGCGTGAGGCTGTCTGACGCACGAGAACAGCGCGCTCAAAACCGAGAAACTGCTGAAGGCCTGCGAGCCACAGGAGCCGGTCAGGCTCGCCAGACTGGCCCTTGCCGCTCTTACACTCGAGTATCGAACGCGAGATCCGCAGACGTCCGTCGACGTCGACCGCGAGAACGTCTATATCGGTGAGAACATCACGTCCAGAATCCGCGTCGACGCGGATTGGCACACGCAGCCTGACCAGAGCACCGTCGTTGAACTCGGTACGGCCGACTCGACGTTCAAGGTCCGCGCCCGGGTCCGTTCCTCGACCACCCTTCTGCACCGGGCGCTTAGCTGACCGGGACGACACCGCTGAATCATCCGGCAGGTCGCCCCTAGGCGCCTCGACAGTGTCGCGCGTTCCTACTTGCGCCGTTCCTGTCTCTTCAGCTTCAGTGGTAATCGGTGTTGATCGCAAGTGTTGCTTGCCGACCGCTGCGGTTCCTGGTCTGCCTTGGGTGAGGAGGCGATCGCACCTTCCGTGGTTTGGACCTCGTCGTTGATCGGTAGTTCGTCGTCAGACACCGAAAGCACCGCCTGAAGTTACGTCACGCAGCGCCGCAATGAGTCGCGCTTCCTCGTGGCCGTTAATTTCAGCCTCGGAGGCAATCTTGGCGCGTTCCCGCTCGACGTGACTGTAGGCCCGCTGGTTGCCCAAGCTCTGGAGGCTGCCCGCCTCGCCTCGGTTTCGGGACCCTCGGGAGTCGATGATCGACAGTGCGGACTCGGCAATGTCGGATTGGAGTAAAACCATTTTGAAGCTGCCGCTTCGGCCGCTCGGTACCACTTTGATCGTGCCTGCGGTCTCGAGCATCGGGTAGTCGGTCCCGATATTCGGTACGCCTCCGGCTTCGCCATCACGGATGAGCGTGTATAGGAACGCTCCTGGGCTGTGCAATTTCCAGGAGGCGAACGTGGAGGCGTAGATCATGCTGCCTACCAACTGGCGCACGTGCCCCGACGGATCTGTGGGAGCAACGCCGAACGCGTCACGCTTGAGATGCGGGCTGAAAAGGAAACCCTCCTCGGACCCGCCTCGTCAAACCATCAGATTTGCTGTCTGCGTAGGTTTTTCCGTTGTCGAAGGCTCGGGCCATGTACGGCAGAGTGTGGACCTGTGCCGCGCTACCGTTCGTGTCCGCGATGCTGTGGGCGATCGGTTTTAGCATACCGACCGGGATCGAGGGATCGGCATCTTCTGCGGTTTCCCAGGTTCCGGGGATGAACAGGTTGAAAGTCTTCGAGCATCCGTTTGATTGGGCGGACGCGATGCCCGGCGACATCAAAGCGATGGAGGCTGCGACGACTGTTGCCGTCATCAGCATGCATACCGGACGGTGGATGGTCGAACCTAGGAACGGCATGAGAACCTTTCTCTACCAGCGAACACGATGTACCTGTCCGCGCGCGGACAGGCCTGACGCGCCCGATTTCAGGTGAGGGCCGCTATGGTGCTGGACGTATTCACTCCGATCAATGCGCCCTGTGAAGAACTGAGCTGTGCGAGGGCCGGGTGATCCTGCGTCTAGCGCGCACGCCCGAGTCGCCGTTCCTGCGGGCTGAGGTGTCCAGTGGGGGCATGTCCGGTGGGCGTTCCCAGCAGCGCTGGGTAAAGATGGATGGGTGAATGCTCCAGCCGAACTGCCCGCCGACTACGCCCAGCTTCTCGACCATCTCAAGTCGCAAGTTCGGCAAGCGCGAGTTCGCGCCACCCGAATCGTCAACACCGAACTGCTCAGTCTGTATTGGGACATAGGGCACGCGATTGTGCAGCGTCAAGAGGCCGAGGGCTGGGGTTCAAAGGTGATCGACAGGCTCGCCGTCGATCTTCGATCGGCCTTTCCCGACATGCGTGGGTTGTCGCGGACCAATCTGAAGTACATGCGGCAGATGGCGAGCATCTGGGGGCGCGATGCAATTGGCCAACAACCTGTTGGCCAATTGCCGTGGGGTCATGTGACGGTATTGCTCGACAAGCTGGATAACCAGTCCGACCGCGACTGGTATGCATCAACGGCTGCTGAACACGGGTGGTCGCGCAATGTGCTGCAAAATCAGATCAACAGCGGTTTACGGCGCAGGATCGGTGCGGCACCGTCGAATTTTCAGGACCATCTTCCGGCCGAGGATTCCGATCTCGCTCAGCAATTGGTGCGTGACCCGTACGTCTTCGATTTTCTCGACATCACCGAACGTGTCGCGGAGCGGGAGCTGGAGTCCGCGCTGATGCGTCGGCTGGAGCAGTTCCTCCTCGAACTGGGACACGGGTTCGCTTTTGTTGGACGCCAGTACCATTTCGAGGTCGGTGATCAGGATTTCTATATCGACTTGCTGTTCTTCAACTGGGTGCAAGCGAGGTTCGTCGTCGTCGAGTTGAAGGTAGGCAGGTTTGAGCCGGAGTATGTCGGGAAGCTCGGCTTCTATGTTTCGTGGATCGACGACAACCTCCGCAACAAGGACATCCACGCCCCGACTGTGGGAATCTTGCTCTGCGCCGGCCGCAACGACAACGTCGTCCGGTATTCACTTGCCGGGACAACTGC
>JBEOUM010000050.1:0-4792 GCA_040302365.1 Nocardioides sp. NPDC126508 | reverse complement strand
CCCCTTGCCAGCCTCCACCCTAAAACAAGGGGAGAATTGATGGTGTTCGAATAAAAATCTTTGATATTTAGAAATCTAATTTTAAAGAAGGGAGTTGAGCTTTCATGAATAGTAACAGTAGCATTAATAAAAGTAATTTAAATTTATTAGCCGTAGTAGCACTAGGATTGACGACAATTTACACCGCAATATTAGCGACTCAATTAATGTCCACAAAACATAAAGTTGATTATTTATATTACAAAGAACATTTTCAAAAAAATAATAAGGGGAATAATAATTAATCGCTAAAACAATGAGAGGCGCTCTAGAAGGGGTAGAGTCCTGAAAATGCGGATTTACAACGGTAATGTAATTTTCACCCATAAATAAAGCCGATTTTAAGAAATCGACTGTTGAACTAAAGCTCCCTTTACTTTAAGTACATTTCTTCACAATCTTTAGATTAATTTATTGGATTATTTTTATGTGAAAGAGTGATATTAAATAAGAGCTTTAATTCGATTGACAAAAAAACCGTCCAGAAGGTATATTATATGTATCTAAGTTATGGAGGTTATTATGTCTATTTCAAAGCATGCTAATAAGAAAAAAAATATATTGATTGCTGCATCTGAAATTGTAAAAGAAGAAGGAGTTGTCAAACTCACATTAGAGGCAGTCGCCCAAAGAGCTGGCGTGAGTAAAGGTGGATTATTATACCATTTTCCTAGCAAGGAAGCATTAATTAAAGGAATGGTGGAAGATTGGACAAATAATTATTTCGAATGCATTAATACGTTAGTTAATAACGACGATGATAACGCAATAGGAAAATGGAATAGGGCTTATCTTAAATCTACATTTTCCGATTTAGAAAACAATAATCTAAATTCCGCACTAATGGCTGCTATGTTTATTAATCCAGATTTATTAGATGAATTCCGGCAGAGATACGATATTTTGCATACAAAGTTAATAACTGATGGAATTGATCCTGTCAAAATAACAATTACAAGATTATCCATAGATGGTCTTTGGTTTTCAGAAATATTTGGAATGGCACCATTAAATGAAGAACTAAAAACACAAGTTTTTGATGAACTAATAAACATGATTCAGGAGGACGAATAATGTCATATCTATATTTAGCACTTGCAATAGTGGGGGAGATTATTGGCTCTTCCCTATTAAAAGCATCTGAAGGCTTTTCAAAACTCTATCCTACAATAGGGGTAATAATAGCTTTCGTTGGTTGTTTTTTCTTTTTATCCTTGTCGCTAAAAACAATCCCCTTAAACACTGCATATGCATTATGGGCAGGTTTAGGACTTGTTTTGACTACAGTAATTTCAGTTTTAGTTTGGAAGGAAAAACTTAACATGGCTAGCATTGCAGGAATAACACTGATTCTTGTAGGAGTTGTAATATTGAATTTGTTTGGACCAGGACATGGAGAATCTGGTCATGAAGCAAGCGAAACTATTACAATGAATGAGACAATGGAATAACACATAAAAAAGTCCTTCTTAATAAAGAGAAGGACTTTTTAGCTTAATTAAGGGTATTTTTTGAAGTCCTTATTCAACAAACCTGCGTACGTTAGTTTAAGTGTATCACTTCACAATTCCAATAGAGTAGAGTTTATTGAGACATAATGAAATTAGCGTTTTAAATGACTTCTGACTGTCTCATAAGACTTGTATCAAATGCTTACCGTTGTAAATCCGCATTTCCCTGACGCTACCCCTAGAAGCGTCTTTTTTGCTTTTTAAGGGTTTTTACTAGGGGCAACCTCTTACAAAGGCGAGAGAGGCCCGTATGGCGTCTGTCAACGGTACCGGACCGAAGGGAGGATAAGGAGTTGATAGACTCACTTCACCAAGACCCTCTTGGTGTCTCAAAAGGCAACACCTTTTGAGCTGCCTACCGGCGAGGGAGCCCCTCAAGGATTGAGGGGTTGGGGAGTTCGATTAAGGGGGTCTGGGGAAGAGTTCCCCAGTGGGTTTGGGCAAAGCCCAAGGTTTGGCTTTTAGCGTCGCAGACCACATGAAACTTTGCGTGCAAAGTGTAGTGTGTTACACTTTCTATTAATCTATCGATTTTCAGAAAGGGTGCGTACCCCATGAGTTACTCCATTATCCGAATGCAGAAAATGAAATCAAATGGGATAAAAGGGATTCAATTTCACAACCAAAGAGAGAGGGAAAGTGAAACGAATCCCGACATCAATAAAGCTGATTCTCATCTGAATTATGACTTGATAAACGGTCAAAGGCAGATTGATTACAACGAGAAAATTAGCCAAGTAATTGAGGACAATGTGACCTCTGGAAAAAAGATCCGTAAAGATGCAGTTAAGCTGGCTGAATTCTTAATTACCTCTGACAAGGAATTCTTCGATAAAATTTCACCCAAAGAGCAGAAAAGGTATTTTGAAACGGCTCATGAGTTCCTTGCTGATCGATACGGTGAAAAGAATTTAATCTATGCGACTGTTCACTATGACGAGAAAACCCCTCACATGCACGTAGGCTTCGTTCCAGTAACGGAGGATGGCCGACTATCGGCTAAAGATTTCTTTGGCCAGAAAAAGCAACTGGTGAGTCTTCAGGACGATTTTAATCAGTACCTGAAGCAAAATGACTTTAATTTGGAAAGAGGGGTCTCGTCGAGCCGTAAACACGTGGAGACGGCTAAATATAAGGCTCAAACGTTTCAAAGCATGGAGAAGGAAGCCCAAGAGAAATATGAGCGGACAATGGGGCATATTCAAGAGATTGATGATAAATCGAAATCGATTGCGAATATCGAAGCTAAAAAGGTTCTAGGGCTTGTTGGAATGAAGGAACAAGACTACAAAAGCCTAGTCGATTATGCGACCAATGGTGTGGCTTATCAGCTACAAGCAGAGAATCTGCAGAAAGAGTTGGAAAAGACTCAAAAAGAAGTTACGCAGCTGAAAGCTGATATGCAAATTGGACAAGATAAAATTCGCTATTACTACAAAGATATTGAAGAGAATTTAGACTCCTTAGCAGAGAAAAAAGCACTGCAAAAAGTGAAGCAAACAGACATTGTAAAGAACTATGGAGACTTGATAGAAAAGTACAATGGACTCGTTAATAAATATAATGACCAGTTGAAGGAGAAAAAGGAGTTAAAACAACAGGTGGACACTCTAAAAATTGAGAACCGGTCTTACCAAAATGAGAATCGGGAATTGAAATTAGAGAACGGAAAATTGAAGGGAAAACTCGTGCAGATCAGCAAGGAGTTTTCTGTTTTTAAAGAGAGGGTGGGCAAAGTTTTACACGCTCAACTTGACCGAGTAAAAACGTTCTTGAGGATGAATGATGTAGACCGAAGTACAATCAAGTTCCTGGATGATAGGCAAGATAAATTAGTCCAGGACTCTTTAGAAAAAATGGAGAAGCCACAAAGGCAAAAAGGGATGGAGATGGAACGCTGATGAAGGTGAAACAATTGGTTGAGAAGTTGGAGAAACTAGACCAAGAGGGAGAATTAATGCTTTTTATGAGGGATAGAAAGAGACCTCATTTAGGTTCTGGAACTCTTATTCCAATAAAAGATATTGGTGTTTTTACAAGTGTTGACCAAGATTCAAATGAGGGCAAATATGCTCTTGAAATAAAGAAAGGCGAGTAGTTATCTACTCGCTTTATTTTAAGTTTTCACGTTCTCTAAGGGCTTTAAATTTATCAAATTGGCTTTTGTATTCAAAGTCCTTGTTTTCCTTTTTGCTGACAAGGATTTTACCATCGTATTTAG
Organism: Nocardioides sp. NPDC126508; assembly: GCA_040302365.1. Classification (GTDB taxonomy): domain Bacteria; phylum Actinomycetota; class Actinomycetes; order Propionibacteriales; family Nocardioidaceae; genus Nocardioides. The sequence goes on along the minus strand of JBEOUM010000050.1, from coordinate 1,021 downwards.
CAAATTTCTTTTTGTCATTGCCATCTGTCCAAGCAAGGTCTTCGTTCACTACATAGACGTTTGATGTTCCCATTTTTAAAACATTTAAAAATCCATTCTCCTCTAAAAGCTTTACTGCTCTGTAAACTGTTGACCTTGATTTGCCAAAATAATCTTCAAAAACTGCATAAGAACAAGCTAAAGCATTTCTGTTATCCATGTGTTCCAAGATAAAAAATAATAAAGAACTTGCGAAGTTATGATTTGCCATTAACCATCTTAATTCTGGCATGTTGTCACGATAAAGCTGGATGAAATTATGATTTTTCTTTTTCTCTTCAAATTGCTCTTTGTCTTTGTTTTCTTGCTGTTCAAGATCAATAAGTCTTTGAAGCATTTGAAGTTGTTCAGGGGTTAACTCAACATTAATTTTTCTCTGCTCGTCCAATTTACGCACCTCTGCTGGCATAGAATCCTTCTCTCCCTTGTTATGTATCATCAGCTGTGATACCTATATGTATAATTTATGACACATCATAGGTCAAAAATGAACTATAGTCAAGCAAAAAATGACACATCTTAATTCAACTATGTGTCACAAGCTATGACACATATACGTGTCACAAGCTATGACACATTACCTTAACTAAAACATTGATATATCAACATTTTTTCTGTGTTCCCTTCTATATCTCCTAAAGGGCTTTTCTCCACGCAAGGTTCGGGTAGTATTTTTCGGACAGACCACCGAAAAATCTCCACCCTTTTCTCCTTGCATTCCGAAATTTTGGCGGTGCTGTACTTTCGCCAAGCCGACGTACCTAAAACGAGGAATTCAGGAAATCGGCTTGCTCGAGCCATTATACCGCCAAAACCGCCAGAGCTTCCGTTCATAAATTTTCTCTTTTGCCTTATGGATCTACGCAATATGGGGGCTTCCCCCAAACCCCCTTGCCAGCCTCCACCCTAAAACAAGGGGAGAATTGATGGTGTTCGAATAAAAATCTTTGATATTTAGAAATCTAATTTTAAAGAAGGGAGT
>JBEOUM010000049.1:0-4932 GCA_040302365.1 Nocardioides sp. NPDC126508 | reverse complement strand
CGCCGAGTTCGCCGAATAGGGAGATCGATTCAACGAGGCTGTCATTTCGCTCGTTCAGTTCGGTTCGGACCGAGGCGACGAGTTCTGCGGTTCGCAGTTTGATCGTGTCGCTGATGGTGCTGATTGAGTTCGCGGCTTCCAGTCGTCGTTCCAGGTCTGCGACGTCGGATTCCTTCTTCGCAAGATCACGCTGGAGGCTCAGAAAGGTGTCGAGTGCGACGGTTTCGTTGAGGAGAAGCATGATCTGGGATCGCTGGTTGTCGAGGCTGCTGCGTTCGGAGTGGATGGCTTCGAGGCGGGTGCGGATGCTGTTGAGTTCTTGTTCCAGGAATGATCGGCGGTTGCGGACCACGGATTCGTGGAATGCTCTGACCTCGTCGTAGCGCCGGCTGACGGTGTTCGGGAGGACGAGTCCGATCTCGGCGTAGACACGAGAGAGTTTCGCCGTCAGTTCGTCCTGCTCGGACGTCTCGACTTCGTCGGCTATTGCTTCGTCGATCTCCCGTGACCTTCGTAGTAGAGCGAGGGCTTCGTCGTTGAGTTTCTGGATCGAGGCGCTGAGCTTGTCCGCTTCTTGTTGGTGATCGGCGTATTGTTCATCGACTTTGAACCCGCGTAGATCCCCCTGTGCGCGGTCGCGGTGGCGGCGGGCTGTCGCGAGTTGTGCGCGGATCGCGGATTCGTCGAGTGAGAGGTGGGTGATTGCGCCTTCACGGACTGCTGCGCGGATGGCTTTGCCTTGTTTGGTGAGGCGATCGACATCGCCTGCCTTGCCCAAGATTTCTGGTGAGAGTCCCAGCATGAAGCCGATCTTCACGCCTGATTCCCAGTCGGCCTCGGACTGGTGGCCCTTGATGGGGTTGTTGAAGAATGTTCGGATCAGTTGACTCCAGAGCTGACCGGCTGTCGGGCGGGTTGCGTCGGATGGTATCCGAAAGATGTTGTGGGAGAGTAATTCGCGCCATTCATCGACGTGGATGTCCGTCGAGTTTCCGGTTATCGACCAACCGGAGACTTGAACGCGGGTCGTCGGTGAGACGGCGCGTGTGACAGTAACTTCGTCGTCCCGGTCGCCATCTTTCGCGGGAAGCGCGAGGGTGGCGGTGAATGTGTGGTCGGTGAGTTCGGATGCTTTGAATTCTGGCGGTAGGTCGCCGCCGAGGAGGTACCTCAGGATCTTGATGACGCTGGTTTTGCCGATGCTGTTTCGACTGTCGCCTTGCTGGGATGTGTCGGTGCGTTCGGCGACGAGGATGTTCAGGCCCTCGCGAAACCGCAGAGTCTTGAATCTTGGGTCGGAGGAGGTGAGGCGGCTAAGAAACATGTGTGCGCCTGAGGAAGCCTTCATCGGATGTGTCCACGAGTCTCATTGTGTAGAGGGCGGCCAGTGCGAGTGTGAACCAATCGAATGTGATGCGTTGGGCTCGATGTGACGAATGTTCGTGAATGCTGAACCGTTCCCAGAGGGCCGAGACCGACATCGGATCGCGGAGTTCTTCGAGGATCTTGGAACCGACTGTCATGAGGGCGCGGTCCGATGACACCCCTTTAGTGGGTAAAAGCATTGGGTGTCTCCACTTCTGGGCCGTCTTCGTTGGTGGGTGGCATCTCGAATATGTGGCAGGAATCGAAGAAGTACGAGACGACTGCGAACGCCGCGTTGGCGCGCTTTCCATCCATCCTGAAGTTAGTTCCGGCTACCGACACATACAGTCGTTCAAGAACTTCGGCTGGTACTGCCGTCACCGCATGGGCGTCCTGGTACATCGACCGAAATTTCTCGCCATGAACGTCACACAGACCTGGGTCGGACAACTCTTCATACCAACGGTCAATACGAGGAGCCAGTAACCGGCCTGCGTTGAACTCGAGACGGCTCGCGTCGGGGAGCTCGTTGAAGTCCATCTTGCCTGCGGGGACGGCCAGTACACGTGCGCCGGTTTCCACAATCACGGTGTTGGAGTCGAGCGCGTCAAGTAGGGGCAACAAGTCAGAAAGTTCCACGTTCTCTGCCCCGGGCGCCCCAGGGAACAGCGCGTTGAGGACAGCGACATCGAGGGTTCCGACCACTTCCACCCAGAGTTTCTCGGTGTTAACGAGCCGGATGGTCAGTGGGCGCTCAGCGGACGGACCGTGACTTTGTTGGAGACCGGTGAGGGCTTTCAAGGACTCTGGACCTGCTGGTGCGTTCGTGACGAATTTCCATGTGTGGAAGCTGTCCCACTGAGAGAGCCCCCGTGCGAAGTCTGAATTGATCTTGGCAGCGAGTTCGCGCTCTGCGCTGCGGGCCGGTCGTTGGCCGTAGCAGGCGTAGAAGATGGTGCCTGAGTCCGCCAGCCCGTCGCACCCGCCATCGCCGAGTGTTCCTGACGGAGCGGGGTTCACGTAGTCGTCGTGGAATCGATCCAGCACCTTCGAGGCATAGTCCTCGAATGCTGTGCCCGACTTGAAACACTCCTGTTGATGGCGGAAGTGGTACCAGTCTCGCCAGTTCGCCGTCAGCAGCATCTGTTAGCCCGTCGTGGTCTTGCGTCGACCACGGTCGTGGTCTCTCGCAGAAAAGACTATCGTTCATCAACTCGGCGATTGTCTGTCCCGTTAACAGGCGTGGCGTCAGCATGAGTGGCAATGGGAAGAGGCGTAGGGGTTTTGGGTGGGTGCTGGGCCGCAGAATGTGGGTGTGACGCAATTCGATGCGACTTGGCATCGCTTGTTGGTGTGGACGGCTTGGCAGACTCTGTCGTGTGGTTCGGGAGGTTTGGCGCGAGATGGGGGAGAACATTGGTGGATGACTGGAGTCCGGTCTTTCGGGCGCGAGATGGGGGAGAACATTGGTGGATGACTGGAGTCCGGTTTTTCGGGCGCGGAGGTGGGAGCAGGACGGGGCTGAGTTCGCGGAGTGGATGGATGGTGCTGCGGTCCGGTCGCCGTGGAAGCGTCGCAGGTTCGGGATCTGGCGTGAGGAGCAGTTTTCGGACAGGATGCGCGTTGCCCGGGAGGCCAAGCGGCAGCGGCGGGCGGAGCTGGCGGCGAATCCGAGTCCTGAGCTTGTTGCGGCGTACGAGGAGTTGCGGGCTGCGGAGGCGGCGTCCGGTGCCCGACTCGGTTGCGCGCGGGGTGGTGATATGACTGACCCTGAGACGGTTCGGTTTCTTGCTCGGTTGTTGAGCGATCACGCCGAAAAATTTCAGTAAGAGCAGTGTGCGCGGCCATATTTGTGGTCCGCTCGTTTCTCTGTCGGGAAGTGCGACGGTGAGTTGGTCGAGGTTGCCTTCGATCTCGACGCTGACGACGTAGTTGCAAGGCGGTGTGTGCGGCCTTCGACGTGTTGGGCGCCGATGCGTCCGCCGGGTTTGCGTTGAGGCCGGGGACTCACCGCCAAAGCGGGACTGTGAGCGCACTGGCGGTGAGCCGTGCGCACCGAACCGTTGCTATCTGACAGTGCGCAGTTCAGGCGACCCATCCCCCGAGGGAAAGACACCCGGGGGCCGGCCGGCGCGGCAGACTGTGTGCCCGACATCAAACCGCCGCGACGTCCATTTTAGAACCGCGCACCGACTGCGTACAGGGGGTCGAAGGGTGCTCGTCTCGGTAAGCCGGTCAGATCATGATCTGCATACTTCGATCTCCTCGTGCCGAAATCCGTCGTTTCAGTTTCACACTGGCCCGTGGTTTGGTCGGGTGTGTTCGATCTCTGGTGCGACATTTCATCGTGGCGCTCTGGCGATTGTCGGGACGCTGTTGAACGGTCATGGTTTGATCGGGCGGCCGGGTCCGCTGCGTACGCCGAATCCGTTGGCTCACGGTGTTTTCGATCGAGGGGAAGGTGTCGAGATGAGCAGCGACGCGTCGGGTGACTTGATTGCCGGTGGGATGGTGCCGTGATTTCGGATGTGCGTATGACGAGTGATGTGGGTTCGTTGTTGCAGTTTCTGCTGGGGACCGAACCTGTCGGTGGGGTGGAGGTCGTTGGCGGTTGTCGAGAGATGAGTCGGCATGTTCGATCGCATCCGTTGCCGGCGAGCCGTGTCGATGATGCGGGGTGGGTGCGGTCGGTGGCAGCGGTGATGGAGGGGCCGCAGCGGGTGAGATCAGGTTTGAGGTCGTCACCGCGGGGGCCGAAGTCGCCGGTGCAGTCGTGGGTGGCTGTTCTTCATGTCTCGGCGGATGCTCTTGCGGGAGTGAACGGTGACGTGTCGGTGATCGCGACTGGCTTGATGAGCCGACTCGGTATCAGCTCGGATGATGGTTCGTGGCGGTGGATCGCGTTGTCTGTTCCTGCTGTCGGCCGGTTTGTGCGGCGTGTGCAGCTGGCTGCGACACCATTGGACGACCGTGACCCGGTGTGGAGTTTGCTCGGTCACGAGGGATGGGCGGCGCGTATTGCCGCGACGGTGGTTGGGGATGCCGAAGGTGGGTTTCTGTGCTGACAGACGAAGCGTTCCGGCAGCGGTGCCGGGAGGGTGGGTTGCTGGGCCACTGACATTTCTCAGGAGTAGGTCGTGGATGGTTTCGGTGAGCCGTCATCGGGGAGCCGTCGCATCTCGGGATGTCGGCTCAAGGAGATCCAGTTCTAGTCCCGTGGCGGCAGGATTCGTTCGCTGAGCGGGTTGTAGCAGACGAGTCCGAGGTTTTGCGCGGTGCGTACGAAGGCGTTGGCGGCCGTGATTTGTGCTCGTGAGGTTCCGCTGACATGGATCGCGGCGAAGCTTCCCACGGTGCGTACCGTCCAGGTCGCGCTGCTGTCGGTTTTCGTGTCCTCACTGTTGCTGGTCATGTGGGCCCGTTTCTCTGTCGGGGATTGTCAGTCGCGGCACTGTGAACGACGGGGAACAGCGATGAGTGAGATGCCTCCGATGAGGCTGGTCGGCGACGGCTCTGGACCAGAGCGCGGCAAGATTGTCGATGCCGTTCTTCTTGGGCGGTAGCGGG
>JBEOUM010000048.1:0-5036 GCA_040302365.1 Nocardioides sp. NPDC126508 | reverse complement strand
TCTGAACGCGTTTGCGATCACGTTCGCCGATCGTTGGCCAGGATCTGAAACTTACTGATGGAAATCCGCCGAAACACCGTTAAAGAGATAGACCCTGCGTCCGATTTCCACGCGATGCGTTCGTCCGGGTGCTGTTCGGTGATGGTGGCGTCGAATTCTCGTGTTTGTCCGGCTATTTCGAGGATCCACTGTGTGTGCACATCGTCGGTTTGTCGAATTTCCCGTACTCCGGACATGAAGTGCAGGTCGGGACGGCCCGTGTTCAGATGATGAGGTTCGAAGCGTTTCGTTTTCAGACTCGCAATTGGGGTCAGGTTTCTGGCCACCTGTCGTATGCGGGCCATGATTCGCCCGAGCCGGTCGTTGTTGACCCGTCCGGCGGCCTCGTTGAGCTGTAGAGCGGATATGTGCAGTGCGTTGTCAATCGAGGCGTTCTCGGTGTTCGTTGGGTGTCATGCCGGTGGTGTCGCGGAACGCTCGGTAGAAGGTGCGGGGGTCGGAGAATCCTGTTTGTCGAGCGATGAGGGAGACGGGCCGGGAAGGGTATTTTCGTAGTAGGTGCTGGGCGGACTGGATGCGCGCTGCGCGGAGATATCCCATGACTGTGTGGTCGGTTCCCTGGAACAGGCGGTAGAGGCTGCGGCGGGAGAGTCGCATCGCGGTGGCGATGCGTTCGGCGTCGAGGTCGGGGTCTGCAAGGTGGGCATGGATGTAGGCCAGAACCTGATCTCGTCGTAGGAAGGCGGGTATTTCGGCGGCAGAGCGAACCGGTGTGACGAGACTCAGTAGTGATGTGGCCAGTGAAGAGGCGTGAGTCTCGAGCTGTGCGGCGCCGTGGGGATCGCTGTCTTGGTGTTGGGCCAGTTGGGTGAAAAAGGCTGCGACGGCGGACATCGCTCCTGCACAGCTCATGGTCGTGGCCAGGATGTCCGTGGTCCGGTCGATGCCGGCGAGCGCGAAGGCTCGATCGGCGGGCACCTTGACGATGACCTGTTCGTAGGGTGCATCGGCTCGGAAAGCGAAGGGCAGGGAACTGTCGTAGATGACCATGGATCCTGGCGGGACTACTGCAGTGTGTCCGGCCTGTTCGATGACGCAACTTCCGCGCGTCTGGAATGTGGCGAACAGATACTCGTCCTGTTCCCGCCCTTGGGCGATTCGGCTGCGATTGCGGTGTGTCTGCTCGGCGGTGGCTCGTTTCGTGGACAGAGTGAAGTTCGTGTATCGGCCGAGACGGACATCGCCGTAGAAGTCGGGGTCGGCGGGGTCGGTGCTGACGTCGACGTAGGCATGGCGCCGGGCCTCTCGCCAGTAGTCGATGACACCGTCGTCCGGCGCCCGCGAGGTCGACAACGTTTCGAAGTGTGGCAATGAGGGCTCGTCTGCATCAGCCATGGCCGGATCACCTGCCTTTCGGATACCACTGAGTTTACTGAGCCGCGCGGGAAAGTCCTGCGGGTCGGGGAGAGAGCGAGCCGGCCCTGTGTCCGCCAGTCGGGGGGCGATCACAGGGCCGGAAATCTACGCGTGCTGCAAAACGCTCAGGCCGTGAGCATTCCGTGCTGTATTGTGCTGAGACCATGAGCTTTCCGTGCTGGATCGTGCTCAGGCTGGAATCATTCCGTGTGGGTCGATGATGAACTTGCTCGATGACCCCTGATCGAAGGTCTCGTAGGCGGCGGGTGCTTCGTCGAGGCCGATGACCTTGGTGTTGAGCATTGCGCTCAGATACGGCATGCGGTCCCACAGGATCGACATCATCAACTCGCGGTTGTAATGCATGATCGGTGCCTGCCCCGCGGACAGGCGCGGTGACTTGATCCAGGCCTTGCCGAATTCGAGCGGGAAGATGCCTTCCTGTTCGGCCTTTGTCGGTGCCAGAGGGTCGGGGCCGTAGACGCCGATGACGCCGGTGGCGCCGCCGGCACGGGTGGCTTCGAGGACGTCGTTGATGGCACCTGCCGGCTGAGGCTGATTGGACTCCGAGCCGATGCCGTGTGCTTCGGAGCCGACATAGTCGACGCCACAATCGACTTCGCGCTCACCGAGGATGGCCTCGATCTGGTCGGGCAAGGGGATGTCCTGGCTCAGGTCGATGGTCTCGCAGCCGTTGTTCTTGACCAGGTCGAGTCGGTCCTGATAGTAGTCGCCGACGATGATGCAGGATGCGCCGAGAAGGCGTGCTGCTGCTGCGCCGCAGCGTCCGACCGGCCCGGCGCCGGCGATGTACACCGTTGAACCTGGTTTGGCCCCTGCCTCGATGAGTCCGTGAAAGGCGGTGGGAAGGATGTCCGAGAGCAGGGCAAGATCGAGGATCTTGTCCATGGCCTGGTCCTTGTCCGGGAAACGGAGGAGTTGGAAGTCCGCGTACGGGACGAACAGGTATTCGGCTTGTCCGCCCACCCAGTCGCCGAGATTGAAACCGTATGCGCCGCAGGAGACTGCAGGATTGACGGTTTCACAGACATCTGTGCGGCGAGCTTTACAGTTGCGGCATCGTCCACAGGCGACGTTGAAGGGGACCGAGACGAGATCGCCTTCTTTGAGGAACTCCACGTCGGAGCCGACCTCGATGATCTCTCCGGTCATCTCGTGGCCCATGACCATACCCTGGGGGACGGGGAAGGACCCTCGGTAAATGTGCAGGTCGCTGCCGCAAATGTTGGTAGCGACGATTTTCAGGATGACGCCGTGGGGCGCTTTTCGTCCGTTCGGCATCTCCAGCTTGGGGAAGTCGAGTTTCTCGACCTTCATGGTGCCGGGGCTCTCGAACACCACTGCGCGGTTGCTGTCTGCCATGCTGTCGCTCCTAACCTGGGGGATCCCTGCACGCTGCGATTCGGGACCCGGTTGTGGTGGCGTGGCCACCGGGGGACCTTTCGAACGTATGCGCACGTGGCGATACGTGTCAGTGACCTTGCGTGTCAACTGAGTGACGATGTGTGCCAGGAGTGCTGTGGGGTCTGCCGCAAGGCTCCCTTCCTTCGTTATGGTCACCGGCATGACAAACCGTTCCGAACATCTCGCCGAGGCCGATGATCGCTGGAGGCAGGGTGTCGTGGTGCGGGGAGCTCGGCAGAACAATCTTGCCGACGTCGATCTCGATGTTCCTCGAGACCGTCTGGTGGTGTTCACCGGTGTGTCCGGCTCGGGGAAATCCTCGCTGGCGTTCGGGACACTGTTCGCGGAATCGCAGCGGCGCTATCTGGAGTCGGTGGCACCGTATGCCCGTCGGCTGATCGACCAGGTCGGTGTACCCGATGTCGACGTCGTCGAGGGACTGCCACCGGCGGTTGCACTGCAGCAGCACCGAGGCATCGGTAATGCTCGATCGAATGTCGCCAGCGTGACGACATTGGGCAGTCTCGTGCGGATGCTCTATTCCCGTGCCGGGTCTTACCCAGATGACCAACCGATGCTCTACGCGGAGGACTTCTCGCCGAACACCGTGCAGGGCGCATGTCCGACCTGCCATGGCATCGGGCGCGTCTACGAGGTCGATGTCGACAAGATGGTCCCCGATCCCACACTCAGCATCCGGGAGCGCGCGATCGCTTCGTGGCCGCCGGGCTGGCCGGGTGGCAACCTTCGCGACATCCTGGTGTCACTGGGATACGACGTCGACTCTCCGTGGAAGAAGCTGCCGAAGAAACATCGCGACTGGATCCTGTTCACCGAGGACCGCCCCACCGTTCCTGTGTACTCGGGATTTACCCCGGCACAGACTCGGCGAGCGATCAAAGCCGGAACCGAACCCAGTTACGAGGGCAATTTCGTCGGCGCCCGGCGGTTCGTGCTCGATACCTTCGCGAACACCAAGAGCTCGATCGTCAAGAAGCGGGTCTCTGAGTTCGTCACCAGCGAGGTATGCCCGATGTGCCAGGGCAAGCGGGTCAAGGCGGAGGCGCTCTCGGTCACCTTCGAGGGCCTGGATATCGCCGAGTTCGCGTCCTTGCCCCTGGCACGACTGGCAGAGATCGCGCGCACTGTTGTGTCCAGCGACTGGCTACCCGAGGCGGCAGGAGAAGCTCTCGACGAAACCCGACGAGCCGAGGCCACGCGACGACGTGTCGCATCGGGAGGATCGGCGCACACCGCCGCTCCCGACGTGCGACGCACCCCGAACGTGTCAGCGGAAAAACAGGTGGCGGCGCGGCGCCTGCTCGACGACCTCCTCGAAAGAATCCAACCCATCATCGACCTCGGGCTGGGATATCTGTCACTGGACCGGACGACGCCCACACTCTCCGGCGGAGAGCTGCAACGACTGCGCCTGGCGACGCAGCTGTCCTCGAAGCTGTTCGGCGTCGCCTACATCCTCGACGAACCTTCGGCGGGACTGCACCCCGGCGACTTGACGGCGCTGCTGAGAATTCTGCACGGACTTCGTGAGCGAGGAAACAGCGTCCTCGTCGTCGAGCACTCCCTACCCGTCATCCGAGAAGCGGACTGGCTGGTCGATATCGGTCCCGGTGCCGGCGAGAACGGTGGACGCGTGCTCTACAGTGGAACACCCGCCGGGCTGGCCGACGTACCGGACTCGGTCACCGCACGCTATCTCTTCGACACGTCGGAGCAGGTGCGCCGCCAGCGGCGTACCCCCCGCGGGTGGCTTCGCGTCGAAGGCGTCGAGCGCAACAGTCTCCGCGACCTCACCGTGTCTTTCCCTCTCGGGGTCTTGACCGCGGTCACCGGAGTCTCCGGTTCGGGGAAATCGAGCCTCGTCAGCCAGGCTCTACCAGCGTTGATCAACGCTGAACTGGGCCGGCCCGCCGCGCCCGATGCCAACGTCGAACCGCGCGACGACACCGATCTGCTGCTCACCGGAGATCAGGGCGCGGTCCGCGGCCGCATCGAGGGCACCTTGGGAGGGCTCCGTCGGGTGGTCGCCATCGATCAGCGCCCTATCGGGCGCACACCCCGATCCAATGTTGCAACCTACACCGGCATGTTCGACCACATCCGCAAGCTGTTCGCCGCAACACCTGCGGCCAAGAAACGGAACTACAAACCGGGGCGGTTCTCCTTCAATGTCG
>JBEOUM010000047.1:0-5075 GCA_040302365.1 Nocardioides sp. NPDC126508 | reverse complement strand
GCCGACCTAAACGACCACCAAAGCCAGCGCCGAGAAGTAGAAAAACAGCCCTAAGCGGCTCGCGCGAAGAATTGAGTTGCAATAGTGACTCGAACGCAGACCGCGAGAATTCGGCTGGGTGCTTATGCTCAACTCGAAACTGGTGACTTCGAACAACTCGAATGGGTCGATGACCACGACATTTCCTAATCATGGCGAGAAACCGCAACACAGTTGGAGCTCAGTCGCTTGGCAGCAGTTGTCGAGCTTGCAACGGTTTCCGAGCTTTCGACAAGCAAGAATCAGACAACTTTTATGGCAGCGCCGTAAACACCGGAAATCTCCAACGAGGCCCTATACATTCGAACGTGGCTGAGCAATCTGCGGGCAGGGTTCACCGCGGCTGAGCGGCGTATCTCCCACCCTGACTGATCTGGCGCGACGTTCATTGGCGGAACCGCGACCTTCCGCTTGCCGATCCGTCCGTCGACCACAAGCTCTAACAATGCTCCAACTCCGTGTCCTCGGGGCGTCACGTTGACGTTGCTACGGCGCGCTGCTCCCGAATTATTGCAATACAATGGAATTGACGACTACACGAACGGAGTTACCCCTGTGGCGACCAAGCGCACCCGGATTCATCTCAACCAGCGCATTCGCTGCCTCGACCGATATTTCAACCCAGGCGACATCGCAGACCTCGATACAAAGACCATCCAACTCGTCGAGGCACGGAAACAGTTCGAGATCAATCAAACTGACTCTGATTCCCACACTTACACGCAAAGTGCCAATGCAGTGAGGTTAGCTTTGCTTGCAGCCGGGGACTATAGGTACATCGAAGTCAACGGAACTCCCGTATCCCTACTCAAGCTCACCGGCATCAACCCCTCGTGGATCGGAATCACTTTACTGATGAGTGACGGATCCGAAATTCAGGTAATAAAGACAGCTGTCACGGAACTGCAACGAGCACATGAATTGCGACCTGGTAACGAAATCATGCAGGGAGTGCTGTCATCCGAATCCTACCTCCGCACAGGGCATATGGAGTTCCATCTACCTCACCGCCTTGTCGATGCCCTCGAAGATATTGAGGGCAGTTACACGAAGTCGAAGTAGCAGTTCTCAAACTCAGTCCCGTATGATCGAGGTCCTCGGCGCTCGCACCGCAGGCACGGCGCGGCGGTTACGGCAGCTACTGGCACCGTCGTCGATGGCATTGCATTCGTCGACGGTGAGTCTGCCTCTCCGGCAACATGTTCCGGTTCGCGCGCCTGACGAATATTTCGAGTGCTTGGTTGCTATCCCGATCGAGTACTGCCGGGGGTAAGACTGAATCGCTCCGGCGAGTCGGGAGACTTACTGATTTGAGAACTCCGCGATTCGCGTAGTTCTGTGTTCACCGTAGTGGAACGCCTCGAGTTCGGCCGGTGGAACATCGCTGCAGTGCTCGTAGAGGCGTCGGTGGTTGAACCAGTCCACCCATTCCAAGGTGGCGATTTCCACATGTTCGACTGTTCGCCATGGCCCGCGGGGTTTGATCAACTCGGTTTTGTAGAGACCGTTGATCGTTTCGGCGAGAGCGTTGTCGTAGCTCGACCCGGTGGCCCCGATCGAGGTATCGATACCAGCCTCAATGAGTCTGTCGGTGAACGTAATTGACGTGTATTGATTGGGCTCAATCGGTGGACGCAACATTCGAGGTCAGGAGGGTGTTGTGGGTCGTCCATCGGATTGGGTGCGGGAAGTAACGGGCAGGGCTCCGATGAGGTCACCGGGAGCGCCGGGCCATCCACGGTCGAAGGAACGAGATTTTTGGGAGCAGATCAGTACTGGCAAGCTTCCTCGCGAGGCAGCTGACGCTGTCGGCGTGGGACAGCCTGCGGGCCAGCGGTGGTTCCGGCACGCTGGCGGGATGACGCCGTACTCGTGGCCCGCGCCGGCAGGCAGGTACCTCTCTTTGGCAGAGCGTGAGGAAATCGCGATCCTGCACGCCACAGGCCATGGGGTGCGCTCGATAGCGGGTGCCATCGGGAGGAGCCCGTCGACGATCTCGCGGGAGTTGCGGCGTAACGCTGCCACGCGTGGCGGCACGCTCGAGTACCGCGCCAGCGTGGCGCACTGGAAAGCCGAGTTGTTTGCTCGTCGCCCGAAGACCGCCAAGCTCGCGGCAAACGATCGGTTACGGCACTACGTCGAGGACCGACTCTCAGGCCAGATCACCAAGCCGGGCGGCGATGCTGTCGCCGGACCGCTCGAACGGCAATGGAAGGGCTTGAACAAGCCGCATCGGCAGGACCGCCGATGGGTGAAAGCGTGGAGCCCTGAGCAGATTTCGCACCGGCTACCGATCGATTTCCCGGATGATGAGTCCATGCGGATCAGCCACGAAGCCATCTACCAGTCCCTGTTCATCGAGGGTCGCAGTGCGCTGCGCCGCGAACTCATCTTGTGCCTGCGCACCGGCCGCGCTCTTCGGATGCCACGCGCGAGAGCGAAACGCGTTGCCTGGGCCCATGTGACACCGGACGTACTCATCAGCGAGCGTCCCGAAGAAGCCGACGACCGTGCGATCCCCGGGCACCACGAAGGTGATCTCATCATCGGCACGGACAGGTCCGCGATCGGCACCATCGTCGAGCGCACAACCGGATACACCACCCTCGTGCACCTGCCTCGGGAACAAGGGTGGCGACAGCAACCGATCACCAAGAACGGGCCGGCACTGTCGGGATACGGAGCGGTGTCGATGAACAGAGCGTTGGCACAGGCACTGGCGTCGATGCCCACCGAACTCAAACGCTCGCTGACCTGGGACCGAGGAAAGGAAATGTCCGCACACGCCCAGTTCACCATCGACACCGGGCTGAAGGTGTACTTCGCCGATCCACACAGCCCATGGCAACGAGGTACCAACGAGAATGCGAATGGACTACTGCGCCAATACTTTCCGAAGGGAACTGATCTCTCGCGATGGAGCCCAGACGATCTCGCGGCAGTCGCACACGCTCTCAACACGCGACCACGGAAACGACTCCAATGGCGAACCCCCGCTGAAGCTTGGGACGAACACCTACGATCAATTCAACAGCAACGTGTTGCTTCGACCAGTTGAATGCGCCTTGCGATCCGCGGTCGTTGTGGTGGATGAGCCCGGACAGGTCGGTAATTCCTTCTCGGCGTCGGGTCCAGATTGCGTGCTCGATGGCATCGAGCACCAGCGGTGTCGTCATTGTCGTCGCGGTGTGCCATCCGAGGATTCGGCGTGAATATGCATCGATGACGAACGCGACGTACACCCAACCCGACCACGTCGAAACATAAGTAAAGTCGGCTACTCACAACACATTTGGCGCAACCGGGTTGAACTTTCGCTGTACCAGATCGTCCGCTCGACGGCCTTGTGGATCTGCGATAGTGGTCCGTTTCGCCTTGCCTCGATGTGCACCTTCGAGCCCGAGGGCACCCATCAACCGTTCGACCGTGCACCGGGCCACGTCGATGCCTTCTCGACGCATTTCCAGCCACACCTTCCGGGCTCCGTAGACCGAATAATTCTCGGCATGTACACGGCTGACCTCGGCTTTGAGCTCTTCGTCGCGCACAGACCGTCGAGATGCAGGACGGTTGCGGGCTTCGTAGTAGGTGGACGGCGCAATAGAGCAGCCGTGCTCGCTGAGCACCCTGCACATCGGCTCGACGCCGTACTCGCTTTTGTATCGGTTGATGTAGTCGATGATCACTTGTTGTTGCGGTCGAGCTCCGCTGCGAAGAAAATCATGATATGTGGGTGATCTGACGCATCCAGTGTCAGGCTGATCATGTCGGTTGTCGGCTCGATCGAGGAGGCCCCACAATGAATGCTTTCGTCCCAGCGCTGGTCCGGCCGCCTGGCGAAATTCCACGACTCGGCGAACCACTTCTCGATGAATACCTACGCTTCGTCGCTGCGAGAGCACGAACCAACACCCTCCTGGCACAGACGTTCGACCTGAAAGTCTTCTTCACCATCATCGGCAAGGAACCGACGCAGGTGAGCACCAGCGATGTACTGGCTTTCATTCAAGCGCAACGACTTCCACGCAAAGAGAATGTGGTCCGCCTCAGCGACGGCGAATCGGGACTGGCCACCTCGACCATCAAACGTCGACTGGCGTCGATCTCCGGCCTGTTCTCCTACCTCCATGAGCGTGGGCTGGTCGAGAAGAATCCCGTGCCGCGAGGCCTCTCGACCCGGTCAGGACGCTCTCACGTTCGCGGGACCCCACTGATCAGAGCGCCGCGGCGCCTCCCACGGGTACTGAGCCCCGACGAGGTCAACGCACTATTGGCCGCGCTACGCTGCGAACGAGACCGGGCGATGGTCCTGTTGATGCTGTTCGGCGGACTACGCCGATGCGAGGTGCTGGGCTTACGGATGCCCGATGTCCGACCCGGTGAGCGACGAGTGTTCGTCGCCGCCGGCAAAGGCGGCCACCAACGCATCGTCCCGGTCGCACCGACCTTCTTCGAAAGCCTCGGCCGCTATCTCGACGCCGAACGCCCGATCGACAGTGCCACCGATCATGTCTTCGTGGTCCTCAAACGTCCCAGACGCGGCAACCCGCTTTCCGCGGCCGGTCTCGATGAAATTCTCTCCGGCGCCCGAGTTCGAGGCGGGTTACCTCATGCGACATGTCACGAACTTCGACACACCTGCTTCACCCGACTCCGCGAATCGGGGATGGCGTTGGAGGCGATTCAAGCTCAAGCCGGGCACGCATCCATCGAGTCCACACGCATCTATCTGCATCTGGCCAACGACTGGCTGATCGGCGAGTATTCCAAGGCGATGGACATTCTCGACGGCATCGCCGGTGACATCCCTGGAGATGCGAAATGAGCGTTCCGACAGACTCTTTGAGAAAACCTGAGTCAACCGCGGCCCGCACATACGTTCACGCGGTCACCAATGCACATGCCCACCGAACCCGACTCCGGGCTGTCCTGCGGTTCGAGGACAGGTTCGGTGATCTCGGCGCATGGAACGCGCTACCGGTGTCGGCGCGCATGGCAGCTTCCGACATCGTGCGCGCGTTCGTTGCCTTCGCGGC
>JBEOUM010000046.1:0-5366 GCA_040302365.1 Nocardioides sp. NPDC126508 | reverse complement strand
AACGGAAATTCCCGCCGCTGCGCGGCCGGGGTTGCGGGTATTTCGTTGCGCTAAAACGCAATTTAGAAAATCGCGGCGAAACGAGAATCGTCGCTCGGCTCCATTGGCGCAGGGCAAGAAAATCGGTGGCGCAGTCACGAAATGCATTGCGCCACCGATTCGTTATCTACTGCGCCTGGGTTTGATGTGCCAGAACTGCCGCAGTCCGCAATTGTTCCCAGATCGCGGGGTGCAGACCGTTGTCGAGAACCTGCTCGAACATTTTCCCGAAGCTGTGGGACGGGTCGAGTCGGCGGCCACTCGTCAGTGCTTCACGTGCCAGCGCAGAGCGGCGATTGACCCAGTTGAAGACTCCGGCGAACACCATGAGCGGACCGGCCAAATCCTCGGGTAAAAGTGCGCCGACCTGCCGCATTACCTCGGCGGCTGCATCGGCATTGTTTTCGTCGATGTGTGCGAACAACAGATCGCGCACCGTCACGTCATGCATGGCAGCAGCAATAACGGCTGCGTGCTCATCGGTAACGGTAATGCCGTGCTGTGACGTGCCGTCCAGGTAGTGCGAAAGTGCCAGATCGAATACCCGATCGGCCGCTCGCTGTGGCTCCATGGCGCGTAGAACGATGCGCTTGGCGCCGAAGGCCCGTGAGGCCGCGGCAGCGCGTTCCGGGCCGTGCTGCGCGGCGGTAAACCCTGCTCGGATCTCGCTGCGGGTCTTGAGAATCGTTGTGCCCTCGAACAACGCTTCGGTGATCAGTGGGTGTGCTGCAAGATCGACAGGTGTACCCGACTGTGCGGCAAGTGATCCCGCGCCCGTCCATTGACGTACCAGACCATCGGTGAAAACGAACACAGGCGGAACTGAATCGGGCCGAAATGTTTCGAGCGCTTCGGCTACGTCATTGCCCCGTTCGAGCGTGCCAAAGACAACCACAAGCATCGATTGGCACTCTTCCAGAGCTGGTGTCACACGCAAGGAACTCAGAATTCCCTCCGACACGCCAGGGAGCAGATTGAGGAGGGGGAGCATGGCGACCCTGCACGGGTGCACATCGAGGGTGATGATGACCAACTCGTCCTCGGGAAGATGGCCACCCATAGCCACGGCACCGGCGACAACATCGGACGGGCTGGTCATTCGGAAAGCTGGCATTACGGAACCCCTTTGGGTCGGTGGGCGAACTGGTCAGATTCACCCGATGGATTGGACTGACGAACACTTGAAAGCTACCCCACGCCTACGACAAAAAGGCACTTTGACCTGTGTCTATGTCCCCGGCACACCCGGTGCCGGGGACATAGACACAGGAGGCGACGCAAAGCGCCGGCCTCCCGTAGTCTTAGCTGCTAAGGGGCAGTGATCACCTCGGCTGTGAATCTGCCGATCCGGGTGCGTGACAGACGAGAATTGGTGCCGCGCACATGCTCGAACCAGGCTTCGCGCTGATCGTCCGGCAGAGCGTCCCACGAGCTCGCCGTCAGAGTTTCGTAATCGAGAGCGGCGACAGTCTCGAGCGGTGTGAGCAGACGCCAGCTGGCGAGGCGGTACACGTCCGCGAAGTGGCCGTTAACCGGTGGCCACTCGGTCTCGGGGTGGAGTCGCATAAATGTTTGGGCAGCAACACGTTCCACGGAACGTGCAACCGGATAGTGGCGCGACTGCCGAAACTCTCCGCTGTGAATCTCGTCCCGGAGACTGTTCACGACCGAACCTCCTTGATGGAAGATGAACTGGCCGAAGCTGTTTCGGCTTCCTTCGCCTGCCTGTGTCCAGCAAGTTTGTGATACGGAATAGTGTCCGTCCAATCGCCGCCAATCCTCGCCGGAACAGTGACAGATTTCTTATTGACCCGAACCACCGAATACCAGACACCCGAGCACCTGACCAGATCTCCTTTCGCGATCGTGTCCGGCCCGAAATTGTTGGCCTGACCTGACGCGATCTGCTGGGCGCGGATTCCTTCCCAATAGGTGATCTGGTCGGCCCGCTCGGCGATACGGGTAATCAACGCCTGACGGTAGGTGCCCTCGGCCGGAGGAAATTTCTCGATCAGCTTCACGCCACGCACCACGAAGAGCGTCCGCTCGTGACCGTCGAGCTCGCGTTGGTCCGCGCGCTGCTCTGCGTGCATTTTGTCGATCCGATTCTTCACGGTCACCGGGCTGTAGCGAGCCGCTGTGGTCACCGCTGTCGCCTCCGCGCGCCTACGTGCTTCCTCCGCATTCCCCTCGGCTGCCACAGCCTGTCCCAGGCGCTGATGGACTTTCTTGAGCGCTCGCCGATGCCGCCCCTCCGAATGGTGCCCGACCTTGATCGGCTCACCCCCAGGAGGAAGCTGGGCAGCCGCGCGCTGCTCTGCCTCCCAAGCCGACTCCGCCTGTTCTGACCGGCGCCCCGCCTTCAGCGCGAGCGCTTCCACCCGAGCAGTTTGACGATCAATGCGATCGGCCTCGACCTCGGCCGTCGGCCGCGCTGTCGAGTCGATATCAATCTCGACATCGAAACCACTCGCGCGCAACGCCTCTGCAGTCAACTCAATCAGGCGAACCTTCGGAGCCCGATCCCTACTGCTCCGGATCCCCCAGAAACCGATACTGCGAAACCACCTCCACCCGTGCGCCGCCAATACATCTCCGGAACCATCACCGCGAGAGGTCCCGTCAATTAGCGTTCCATCCGCGGCAGTGTGCGAAATCGTCAACGTCACTTCGAATCTCCGACCTAACAGTGGGGCAGGTAGTCAGTCCGCCCGTCAGCAATTGGACACCTCCAAACCTACCCTCGATATCCGACAAAAACATGCATTCACCTGCGTGTATGTCCCCGCCGCACCCGGTGCCGGGGACATACACGCAGGTTGTGATTGTCTATAGACAGGAACCATCAGGGAACGCGGCAGATGAGGCGAAACAATGATAAAAGCCAGTAGTACCGTCCAAACCGGAAACATTGGGGAATTAGCCATCGGCTACCAGTTCACGAAATTGAATTGGCACGTAGCCCCCAACCCTGCCGGCGAAGTCGGTACAGATGTCTTTCTGCAGCCGCGGACGGCAACAGGCATTGATTCTGGTGCACTCATCGCTGGTCAGGTGAAGAACGGGGACACGTGGTTCGATTATCCGGAATTCGATGCGGACGGAAAACTTGTTGGATGGTGGTTCCGTGATACCAACAGTGAGCATTTGAAGTATTGGCTCGAATACTCTGTGCCGTTCATCCTGTTCCTGCATGAGGAGTCCACCGAAAAATCGTATTGGGTTCATGTGACACAGGATTCAGTTAAAAGTACCGGCAAAGGTGCCAAGATTCTGGTCCGCGTTGATTCAACTGTCGACAAACACCACATAGGAGACCTCCTGGAAATCGCGACCAAAGGCCGAATCCACTCACAATGGGAAGGGACTGCGTGGGGTAGTGCAGATGTGTTGTCGACTGATCGTTACCGCTATGCGATGTTGACGCCGCGCCTGGTGGCCCCCCACCCGAACTCGCCAGTGACGAAACTGGAACCCCACGAAGCCATCGCATTGTTGATCAAAATGCGGCTGAGGCACCTGACACCGCGCACGGCGGTTGACGCGCTGGCCAAAAGTACTAAGGATCCGGCACCGGACCTCGCGGAATGCCGAAGCTCGACCACGTGGGGGTGGCGATTTTATGCTGCAGCGCACGACATTCTGGGCGGTGACGCCAACATTGACGCGCTCGAAAAACTGGTCAAGGACGCCAAGGCGCCATCGGAACGGGCTGCAGCCGCAGTGTTCGCCTGTGCTCTTTCCGTCGAAGACGGAAACCCACAAGGCGGATTGGACGTCGTAGACGGCGCTCTGACCCATAGCGATTACAGCGACGTCGATCGGGCGTGGCTCCTCCTGCACAGAGGCCGTTGTCTAGCCGAGCTCGGCGATCTCGCAAATGCACGTCTCTGTGCCGTCGACGTCCAAAAAATTCGAAATGTAGCGGTAGATGACCCAACCGCTATGGCAATCACAGGATCGGGCACTGATCTCATCTTCAGACTCAACCCATGGTCGACGGACAGCAAGGAAGTTATCGGTGTTGAGGAAGTGATCAAGGGCCGTGACACCCTCGCGTCGTGGTGGAGTCGGCAGGAGGTAGCGGACGGCCTGGAGATTCAGTTCACCGACCAGTTCCAAGTATGGGTGGGTAATTCCGAGGGCCCAGAACTGGATCCGACCAGCTTGAGGCTCCGGTCGGCGACGCTGCTTGCCGGGATCGCTGCGGATCATTCATCCTGGCGAAGATCGCACACACTCTTGGCCCAGTACACGCTCATGAACGACAGCTCAGCTGAGGAGATCGCTAAATCGCTGGCTGCGCTGAGGCACGCAGGTGAACACAAGCTGATCGAGGACACTGTGCGGCATTTACTAAGGGTGGGGCCCGCAACCGCGGTCCGCGCTGCAGCGGGCGTAGTGCGACTTGAACTCGGGACTCGAACTTCGCTACACGCTGACCTGCAAACGATTTCGTCTGCCTCCGATGTCCTTGAAACAGACTGGGCAGACACGCATGCACGCTGGATACTGGCGAGGTTGAATGATACTGGCGACTTGGCAACTCGGCTGCAGCCGACCTTCTCACTGGAGCATGCACTGCTGAAGGTTTTGTCGAATCTTGTTTCCGTGATTTCAGCGCCGGTCCTGCGTGAGGTGATCGAACACATCAAAGAATCTCCACAGCAAGGGGATATCGGCTCCTCGTACGATTGGGCACGCGTCGTGGAGAACGTGCCAATAAGTGAATGGACCAGCGACGACAGAACGGCGGTTGCCGTGCGCAGCAAGGACGGCCCGGCACTCAAAGAAGCGTTCGATCGAATCCTCGCCAAGCACGATTCCGCCCATCGGGAAACGATTCAGAAGCGAATTGAAGAAGGGAACTTGTCCGCTCTCAGTGCTTTTGGAGATGTACGAGACCTAGATGACGACATAGCGAAGGGCGTTATTGAGAAGCTGTCCTCCGCGACCACCCAGCGGATCTCCGACCTCAAAAGCGGCTCGTTCGCCATGGGAGTGAAGGACTTTGCATCCGATCTGGTCACACTGAATGTCTGGTATCCCCAGCTCGCTTCGTGGGATTCGATCTCCGACCTATTGACGACGGAACTGCCTTTCGTCTCTGACCGCCAGGGAGTGCTAGCGAGGATCGCAATTCTGGGGAAAAAGATTCCTCCAGAGGTGGTCGATGTTATTGCAGGTCCGCTCCATGACTTGATGGTCGCCCTTCCCTCAGAGGGGCCTAGTTGTTGTGGGTATGGACGTTGCTGACGAGGGATTGAAGTAGACGGGCTGGTCCTCGGCGTAAGAATGGGAGTTGCGACACAACCGTTCTCGACCAA
>JBEOUM010000045.1:0-5501 GCA_040302365.1 Nocardioides sp. NPDC126508 | reverse complement strand
TCTACATGCGCGAGCCCGATGGGGTTCACCGTGCTTTCCAGTTGCACGTTCTCGATGTGACCGAGTCCGGGATCTCGCACGTGACGTGTTTCTTCGATCTGAGTCTGTTCGCGCGGTTCGGATTGCCTGCAGAGCTGTAGGGGAAGGGAGTTGCGCGAGCCCTCCGGTACGGAGGACCCGCGCAGCTACTCGTTACTGCTGTTGCTCTGCGTTACTGCTGAGGAACAGTCGCAGCCGGGTCCATCCACATGACCTCCCAGACGTGATTGTCGAGGTCGCGGAATGCGCGTCCGTACATGAAGCCGTGGTCCTGGGGCTCCATCCACTTGCTACCGCCGGCAGCAATCGCCGCATCGACAAAAGTGTCGACTTCCTCCCTGCTGTCGGCCGACACACACATCAGTGCTTCACGAGCTTTCGACGTGTCACAGATGTCGTCGGCGATGAAGTCCCCGAATCGCGGTTCGTTCAGGAACATGACGGTGGCGGAATCACTGACGATCATCGAGACGGTGTTCTCGTCACTGAACATGTCGTTGAACTCGAAGCCGAGCCCGCTGAAAAATGCCCGGGTAGCGGCGACGTCCTTGACCGGCATGTTGACGAAGAGAAGACGAGACATTGGGTGCTCCTTGAACTCGGTTGACTGATTACTGAACGCTTCGGTTCCTGTTGGTTCCTGCTCATACAGACCGCAGTGGGCGCAGAAAGTCATCGCGAGAAGTAAAAATTCGAGAAAAGTATCGGCTGTTAACCCGCGTCAGCGCTCTGACCTGGCGATTTGGTGTTGTGTTGATCTTCGCGTAACTTATTCCAAGTCAGAGCGACACGGACACCGACTCCCGCCTTCACGGCGAGTGACACGAGGTTGTACGAAGTGCCTGGCGAACACAATCCAGTTTTTCTTCACGGGGTTCCGGTTTGCGCCGGTGGCCAGGTTGGGATAGGCTGGAAAAGTTGCCCCGGAGCGGCGGCCATAGGGTCGTGGTGATGGTGTGTGCGTGTTCTTTGAGAACTCAACAGTGTGTCGATGAATGTCAGTGCCAAATTTTTTGGTACTTCGCATGTCGGATGATGTTCCGGGCCTTCGGGTTTCGGTTCTGATGTTCGGGGTGTGAGTATTTTTCGTCGGTGATTGTTCATTCTTCCGTCTGAATGGTTGCCGACACATTTTTTGCTAGTTGAGTTTTTTTGCTAGTGATTTGACTCTTTTTGTCTATGACTGATTAGCCGGCCTTCGGGTTGGTGATATCTAGAGTCTTCAACGGAGAGTTTGATCCTGGCTCAGGACGAACGCTGGCGGCGTGCTTAACACATGCAAGTCGAGCGGTAAGGCCTTTCGGGGTACACGAGCGGCGAACGGGTGAGTAACACGTGGGTGATCTGCCCTGCACTTCGGGATAAGCCTGGGAAACTGGGTCTAATACCGGATATGACCTCCTATCGCATGGTGGGTGGTGGAAAGATTTATCGGTGCAGGATGGGCCCGCGGCCTATCAGCTTGTTGGTGGGGTAATGGCCTACCAAGGCGACGACGGGTAGCCGACCTGAGAGGGTGACCGGCCACACTGGGACTGAGACACGGCCCAGACTCCTACGGGAGGCAGCAGTGGGGAATATTGCACAATGGGCGAAAGCCTGATGCAGCGACGCCGCGTGAGGGATGACGGCCTTCGGGTTGTAAACCTCTTTCAGCAGGGACGAAGCGCAAGTGACGGTACCTGCAGAAGAAGCACCGGCTAACTACGTGCCAGCAGCCGCGGTAATACGTAGGGTGCAAGCGTTGTCCGGAATTACTGGGCGTAAAGAGTTCGTAGGCGGTTTGTCGCGTCGTTTGTGAAAACCAGCAGCTCAACTGCTGGCTTGCAGGCGATACGGGCAGACTTGAGTACTGCAGGGGAGACTGGAATTCCTGGTGTAGCGGTGAAATGCGCAGATATCAGGAGGAACACCGGTGGCGAAGGCGGGTCTCTGGGCAGTAACTGACGCTGAGGAACGAAAGCGTGGGTAGCGAACAGGATTAGATACCCTGGTAGTCCACGCCGTAAACGGTGGGCGCTAGGTGTGGGTTCCTTCCACGGAATCCGTGCCGTAGCTAACGCATTAAGCGCCCCGCCTGGGGAGTACGGCCGCAAGGCTAAAACTCAAAGGAATTGACGGGGGCCCGCACAAGCGGCGGAGCATGTGGATTAATTCGATGCAACGCGAAGAACCTTACCTGGGTTTGACATATACCGGAAAGCTGCAGAGATGTGGCCCCCCTTGTGGTCGGTATACAGGTGGTGCATGGCTGTCGTCAGCTCGTGTCGTGAGATGTTGGGTTAAGTCCCGCAACGAGCGCAACCCCTATCTTATGTTGCCAGCACGTTATGGTGGGGACTCGTAAGAGACTGCCGGGGTCAACTCGGAGGAAGGTGGGGACGACGTCAAGTCATCATGCCCCTTATGTCCAGGGCTTCACACATGCTACAATGGCCAGTACAGAGGGCTGCGAGACCGTGAGGTGGAGCGAATCCCTTAAAGCTGGTCTCAGTTCGGATCGGGGTCTGCAACTCGACCCCGTGAAGTCGGAGTCGCTAGTAATCGCAGATCAGCAACGCTGCGGTGAATACGTTCCCGGGCCTTGTACACACCGCCCGTCACGTCATGAAAGTCGGTAACACCCGAAGCCGGTGGCTTAACCCCTTGTGGGAGGGAGCCGTCGAAGGTGGGATCGGCGATTGGGACGAAGTCGTAACAAGGTAGCCGTACCGGAAGGTGCGGCTGGATCACCTCCTTTCTAAGGAGCATTCTCCAACACAACGTCCACACAGGTGGATGGTTGGTTGGCAGAGCCTGTTTCGGACCCACTTGTGGTCCGGCAGGAGCTCATGGGTGGACGCTGACAAACTTGATCGTCGTACGGTTTCTCCTCTGTGGGAAACCGACGAACAATATATCGGCATACTGTTGGGTCCTGAGAGAACACGCGAGTGTTTCCTCGAAGGAAGTAACGACAACACTGGAATGTGGGTCATACCGCGGAGTTGCATTGATTTCGGTCAGTGTTTTTTCGGCTGGTGCTCACGGGAGTTCTGGGGTTGTGTGTTGTTTGAGAACTGCACAGTGGACGCGAGCATCTTTGTTGTAAGTAATGAAGAGCGTACGGTGGATGCCTTGGCACCAGGAGCCGATGAAGGACGTAGGAGGCTGCGATAAGCCTCGGGGAGCTGTCAACCGAGCTGTGATCCGAGGATGTCCGAATGGGGAAACCCAGCACGAGTGATGTCGTGTTACCCGCGCCTGAATATATAGGGCGTGTGGAGGGAACGTGGGGAAGTGAAACATCTCAGTACCCACAGGAAGAGAAAACAACCGTGATTCCGTGAGTAGTGGCGAGCGAAAGCGGAAGAGGCTAAACCATGGGTGTGTGATAGCCGGCAGGTGTTGCATTCGTGGGGTTGTGGGGTTCATTTTGTCTGTTCTGCCGAGCAGGCCAACAGTAAGAAATCACAGGGTTAGTGGAAGTGGTCTGGAACGGCCTGTCGTAGAGGGTGAGAATCCCGTACACGAAAACTTTGTGACTGTTGTAATGGAAACCCAAGTAGCACCGGGCCCGTGAAATCTGGTGTGAATCTGTCGGGACCACCCGATAAGCCTGAATACTCCCTGGTGACCGATAGCGGACTAGTACCGTGAGGGAAAGGTGAAAAGTACCCCGGGAGGGGAGTGAAATAGTACCTGAAACCGTGCGCTTACAATCCGTCAGAGCCTTCGAGCAGTTTACTGCTGGGGGTGATGGCGTGCCTTTTGAAGAATGAGCCTGCGAGTTAGTGGCATGTCGCGAGGTTAACCCGTGTGGGGTAGCCGTAGCGAAAGCGAGTCCGAATAGGGCGAGTCAGTGGCATGCTCTAGACCCGAAGCGGAGTGATCTACCCATGGCCAGGTTGAAGCGACGGTAAGACGTCGTGGAGGACCGAACCCACTTAGGTTGAAAACTGAGGGGATGAGTTGTGGGTAGGGGTGAAAGGCCAATCAAACTCCGTGATAGCTGGTTCTCCCCGAAATGCATTTAGGTGCAGCGTCGCGTGTTTCTCACCGGAGGTAGAGCTACTGGATGGTCTAGGGGGCCCACAAGCTTACCGAAATCAGCCAAACTCCGAATGCCGGTGAGTGAGAGCGCGGCAGTGAGACTGCGGGCGATAAGGTTCGTAGTCGAGAGGGAAACAGCCCAGATCGCCAGCTAAGGTCCCTAAGCGTGTACTAAGTGGAAAAGGATGTGGGGTCGCGAAGACAACCAGGAGGTTGGCTTAGAAGCAGCCACCCTTGAAAGAGTGCGTAATAGCTCACTGGTCAAGTGATCCTGCGCCGACAATGTAGCGGGGCTCAAGTACACCACCGAAGCTGCGGCATTCACGCAATAGCCCCCAGTTGATCCAAGGATTTTCTGGCAGGTGTGTGGATGGGTAGGGGAGCGTCGTGTGGCCATGGAAGCGGCAGGGTGACCTAGCCGTGGAGGCCACACGAGTGAGAATGCAGGCATGAGTAGCGAAAGACGAGTGAGAAACTCGTCCGCCGAATGACCAAGGGTTCCTGGGCCAGGTTAATCCGCCCAGGGTGAGTCGGGACCTAAGACGAGGCCGACAGGCGTAGCCGATGGACAACGGGTTGATATTCCCGTACCCGTGTGAACGCGCCCATGGTGAATCAGTGATACTAACCATCCTGAAGCCACGAGAAGACCTTCGGGTCTCGAGTTGGTGGATGCATGGGACCTGATCTGGTAGTAGCCAAGCGATGGGGTGACGCAGGAAGGTAGCTGAGCCAGTCAGTGGTAATACTGGTGTAAGCGTGTAGGGCGTGACCTAGGCAAATCCGGGTCGCACATAGCCTGAGACGTGATGCGTAGCCGATTGAGGCGAATTCAGTGATCCTATGCTGCCGAGAAAAGCCTCTAGCGAGCTTTCACACGGCCCGTACCCCAAACCGACACAGGTGGTCAGGTAGAGAATACTAAGGCGATCGAGATAACTATGGTTAAGGAACTCGGCAAAATGCCCCCGTAACTTCGGGAGAAGGGGGGCCCTGTCTGGTGACGACATGTACTGTCTGAGCTGGGTGGGGCCGCAGAGACCAGTGAGAAGCGACTGTTTACTAAAAACACAGGTCCGTGCGAAGTCGTAAGACGATGTATACGGACTGACGCCTGCCCGGTGCTGGAAGGTTAAGAGGACCGGTTAGTTCCTTCGGGAGCGAAGCTGAGAATTTAAGCCCCAGTAAACGGCGGTGGTAACTATAACCATCCTAAGGTAGCGAAATTCCTTGTCGGGTAAGTTCCGACCTGCACGAATGGCGTAACGACTTCTCAGCTGTCTCAACCGTAGACTCGGCGAAATTGCATTACGAGTAAAGATGCTCGTTACGCGCGGCAGGACGAAAAGACCCCGGGACCTTCACTACAGCTTGGTATTGGTGTTCGGTTCGGTTTGTGTAGGATAGGTGGGAGACTGTGAAACGGTGAC
>JBEOUM010000044.1:0-5735 GCA_040302365.1 Nocardioides sp. NPDC126508 | reverse complement strand
GGTGTGAATTCGCCGAATTGGTGTTGAAAGCGGGATCCGATAAAGTCCTCCAGGACTGAGGCGATAATGCTTCGAGCTTGAGCGGGAAAGCGCGGAATGCGCCGAATTGCGAAAGCGAGAAACACTCCGCTAAAGTCGGGTAAGACGAAGCAGGGAAACAACTGCTAATCCAGCGGAAAGGCGCGAGAGCGCCGAGTTGGTAAAGCGAGAGTGGCTCTGATAAAGTCTGCGAGGCAGGACCGGAAGAAAGTTTCTGGAGCTGGCAAGGAAACGCGAAAGCGCCGAATTGCGAAAGCGAAAGAGAGCCTGCTAAGGTTCAGCACGAAGAACAAAGCAAGACATAAAGCGAATAAAGCCGCCGGACTGGCTGAGACGGATGTCTGAAATCTACCGGTGTGCGTGTGATTCTTGAGAACTCAACAGTGTGTCATAGTCGACGAATTAGTTTGTTATGCCCCGTCGACCACCTCCTCTTAGTGGGGATGTTGGTTGATGGTTTCTTTGACAATTGATTCTGGCAATTATCCGATTCCTTCGGGGGTTGGAACATGTCAGTGTCTCCTGTCAGGGCATCTCTTTTTCCAGGCATCGTGAGATGTTCTGGTGTTGTTTTTCAACGGAGAGTTTGATCCTGGCTCAGGACGAACGCTGGCGGCGTGCTTAACACATGCAAGTCGAGCGGAAAGGCCCTTCGGGGTACTCGAGCGGCGAACGGGTGAGTAACACGTGAGTAATCTGCCCCAGGCTCTGGGATAGCCACCGGAAACGGTGATTAATACCGGATACGACAACTTCCTGCATGGGATGGTTGTGGAAAGTTTTTCGGCCTGGGATGTGCTCGCGGCCTATCAGCTTGTTGGTGAGGTAATGGCTCACCAAGGCTTCGACGGGTAGCCGGCCTGAGAGGGTGACCGGCCACACTGGGACTGAGACACGGCCCAGACTCCTACGGGAGGCAGCAGTGGGGAATATTGGACAATGGGCGGAAGCCTGATCCAGCAACGCCGCGTGAGGGATGACGGCCTTCGGGTTGTAAACCTCTTTCAGCACAGACGAAGCGCAAGTGACGGTATGTGCAGAAGAAGGACCGGCCAACTACGTGCCAGCAGCCGCGGTAATACGTAGGGTCCGAGCGTTGTCCGGAATTATTGGGCGTAAAGGGCTCGTAGGCGGTCTGTCGCGTCGGGAGTGAAAACCAGGTGCTTAACACCTGGCCTGCTTCCGATACGGGCAGACTAGAGGTACTCAGGGGAGAATGGAATTCCTGGTGTAGCGGTGAAATGCGCAGATATCAGGAGGAACACCGGTGGCGAAGGCGGTTCTCTGGGAGTATCCTGACGCTGAGGAGCGAAAGTGTGGGGAGCGAACAGGATTAGATACCCTGGTAGTCCACACCGTAAACGTTGGGCGCTAGGTGTGGGATCCATTCCACGGGTTCCGTGCCGCAGCTAACGCATTAAGCGCCCCGCCTGGGGAGTACGGCCGCAAGGCTAAAACTCAAAGGAATTGACGGGGGCCCGCACAAGCGGCGGAGCATGCGGATTAATTCGATGCAACGCGAAGAACCTTACCTGGGTTTGACATACACCGGAAAGCCGTAGAGATACGGCCCCTTTTAGTCGGTGTACAGGTGGTGCATGGCTGTCGTCAGCTCGTGTCGTGAGATGTTGGGTTAAGTCCCGCAACGAGCGCAACCCTCGTCCTATGTTGCCAGCAATTCGGTTGGGGACTCATAGGAGACTGCCGGGGTCAACTCGGAGGAAGGTGGGGATGACGTCAAGTCATCATGCCCCTTATGTCCAGGGCTTCACGCATGCTACAATGGCCGGTACAAAGGGCTGCGATCCCGCGAGGGTGAGCGAATCCCAAAAAGCCGGTCTCAGTTCGGATTGGGGTCTGCAACTCGACCCCATGAAGTCGGAGTCGCTAGTAATCGCAGATCAGCAACGCTGCGGTGAATACGTTCCCGGGCCTTGTACACACCGCCCGTCACGTCACGAAAGTCGGCAACACCCGAAGCCAGTGGCCCAACCCTTGTGGGGGGAGCTGTCGAAGGTGGGGCTGGCGATTGGGACGAAGTCGTAACAAGGTAGCCGTACCGGAAGGTGCGGCTGGATCACCTCCTTTCTAAGGAGTAAGTGGCCATGAATTCACGCAACACAAGGTTGTGTGGTGATGGTGCTACTCGCTAGTGGAATCGTCGATGAACGATCAGTCGGATACGAGCTGGTCATCTCAGTACTGCCCTTCTCTTCGGAGAGGGGCGTGGAACCTGGTGGCTGGTCGTGATGGTTGGTCTTGACACACTGTTGGGCCCTGAGGAATCACACACCCTGCTGTGCAGGAGCTGAGTGGTTGTCTCTCTGCCCCCTTCGCCTGAAGGAGCCCGGGATGGGCGCTGGATGGGGTTGTGCGGGCTGGCCGGCGCTGAACAAGCGTTGGAGTTGATAGTTGGATAGTGGACGCGAGCATCTTGTTTAATAAGAATGCACACACCTTGTAGGCGCTCTGGCCTTTATTGGTTTATGAGTGTTGGTGTGTGTTGGTCTTCGTAGCGCATGACAGGCTCGACAACGTGATGTTGTTGTGTTTGTTGTTTTTGTTGAGTGTTTGTGAGAGATAAGCTATGAAGGGCACATGGTGGATGCCTTGGCATCAAGAGCCGAAGAAGGACGTTGGAGCCTGCGATAAGCCCTGGGGAGTTGGCAACCGAGCGTTGATCCGGGGGTGTCCGAATGGGGAAACCCAGCACGAGTCATGTCGTGTTACCTGCGCCTGAATCTATAGGGCGTGTGGAGGGAACGCGGGGAAGTGAAACATCTCAGTACCCGTAGGAAGAGAAAACAATAGTGATTCCGAGAGTAGTGGCGAGCGAAATCGGATGAGGCCAAACCAGTTACGTGTGATAGACGGCAGTCGTTGCGTGGTTGGGGTTGTGGGATATGTCTTTCATCGTCTGCCGGCGGTGAGCTCAGTAAGAAACCAAGCATGAAGGTGAACCAGTTGGGAAGCTGGGCCGTAGCGGGTGATAGCCCCGTAATCGTATGTGTTTGGCTGGGTTGATGTACTTCCCAAGTAGGACGGCACTCGTGGAATGTCGTGTGAATCTGGCGGGACCACCCGCTAAGCCTAAATACTTCTTGATGACCGATAGCGGACCAGTACCGTGAGGGAAAGGTGAAAAGTACCCCTGGCGGGGAGTGAAATAGTACCTGAAACCGTGTGCCTACAATCCGTCAGAGCCCGGCCGGCTGTTTACAGCAGTGGGGGTGATGGCGTGCCTTTTGAAGAATGAGCCTGCGAGTTAGCGGTGTGTGGCAAGGTTAACCCGTGTGGGGTAGCCGTAGCGAAAGCGAGTCCTAATAGGGCGATTGAGTCGCGCGCTCTAGACCCGAAGCGAAGTGATCTAGCCATGGGCAGGTTGAAGCGCCGGTAAGACGGCGTGGAGGACCGAACCCACTTCAGTTGAAAATGGAGGGGATGACCTGTGGTTAGGGGTGAAAGGCCAATCAAACTTCGTGATAGCTGGTTCTCCCCGAAATGCATTTAGGTGCAGCGTTGTGTGTTTCTTGCCGGAGGTAGAGCACTGGATAGCCGATGGGCCCGACCAGGTTACTGACGTTAGCCAAACTCCGAATGCCGGTAAGTGAGAGCGCAGCAGTGAGACAGTGGGGGATAAGCTCCATTGTCGAGAGGGAAACAGCCCAGACCATCAGCTAAGGCCCCTAAGCGGTAACTAAGTGGAAAAGGATGTGGAGTCGCAGTGACAACCAGGAGGTTGGCTTGGAAGCAGCCACCCTTGAAAGAGTGCGTAATAGCTCACTGGTCAAGTGATTCCGCGCCGACAATGTAGCGGGGCTCAAGTTATCCGCCGAAGCTATGGCACTCCGGTTTTCCGGGGTGGGTAGGGGAGCGTCGTGTATCGGGTGAAGCAGCGGAGTGATCCAGCGGTGGACGGTACGCGAGTGAGAATGCAGGCATGAGTAGCGAATGATGTGTGAGAAACACATCCGCCGATTGATCAAGGGTTCCAGGGTCAAGCTAATCTGCCCTGGGTAAGTCGGGACCTAAGGCGAGGCCGACAGGCGTAGTCGATGGACAACGGGTTGATATTCCCGTACCGGCGAAATGACGCCCATGATGAGGCGCATGATGCTAACCATCTGAAGCATGCGTGACCGATCCCTTCGGGGTGAGGCGTGTATGTGGAACATGGGACCCGAGTGTGTAGTAGTCAAGTGATGGGGTGACGCAGGAAGGTAGTCGAACCGGCGCGATGGTTGTCGCCGGCCAAGCATGTAGGACTGAGTCTAGGCAAATCCGGGCTCTGTATGTCTGAGATGTGATGGGGAGCCGTTTGGTGAAGTCGATGATCCTATGCTGTCGAGAAAAACCTCTAGCGAGTCATGAGCCGCCCGTACCCCAAACCGACTCAGGTGATCAGGTAGAGAATACCGAGGCGATCGAGCGAACCATGGTTAAGGAACTCGGCAAAATGCCCCCGTAACTTCGGGAGAAGGGGGGCCCGGATCGTGAACCCACTAGCTGGGGGAAGCGTGAAGGGCCGCAGAGACCAGGCCCAAGCGACTGTTTACTAAAAACACAGGTCCGTGCGAAGTTGTAAGACGATGTATACGGACTGACTCCTGCCCGGTGCTGGAAGGTTAAGAGGACGGGTTAGCACTTGTGCGAAGCTCAGAATTTAAGCCCCAGTAAACGGCGGTGGTAACTATAACCATCCTAAGGTAGCGAAATTCCTTGTCGGGTAAGTTCCGACCTGCACGAATGGAGTAACGACTTGGGCGCTGTCTCAACCGTGGACTCGGCGAAATTGCACTACGAGTAAAGATGCTCGTTACGCGCGGCAGGACGGAAAGACCCCGGGACCTTTACTATAGTTTGGTATTGGTGTTTGGTTCGGCTTGTGTAGGATAGGTGGGAGACTGTGAAGCGCACACGCCAGTGTGTGTGGAGTCATCGTTGAAATACCACTCTGGTCGTACTAGATGTCTAACTTCGGACCATGATCTGGTTCAGGGACAGTGCCTGATGGGTAGTTTAACTGGGGCGGTTGCCTCCTAAAATGTAACGGAGGCGCTCAAAGGTTCCCTCAGCCTGGTTGGCAATCAGGTGGCGAGTGTAAGTGCACAAGGGAGCTTGACTGTGAGACAGACATGTCGAGCAGGGACGAAAGTCGGAACTAGTGATCTGGCCACGGCATGTGGAAGCGTGGTCACTCAACGGATAAAAGGTACCCCGGGGATAACAGGCTGATCTTCCCCAAGAGTCCATATCGACGGGATGGTTTGGCACCTCGATGTCGGCTCGTCGCATCCTGGGGCTGGAGTAGGTCCCAAGGGTTGGGCTGTTCGCCCATTAAAGCGGCACGCGAGCTGGGTTTAGAACGTCGTGAGACAGTTCGGTCCCTATCCGCCGCGCGCGTAGGAAACTTGAGAAAGGCTGTCCCTAGTACGAGAGGACCGGGATGGACGAACCTCTGGTGTGCCAGTTGTACCGCCAGGTGCATGGCTGGTTGGCTACGTTCGGAAGTGATAACCGCTGAACGCATCTAAGCGGGAAGCACGTTTCAAGATGAGGTTTCCCACCCTTTATGGGTTAAGGCCCCCTACAGACTATGGGGTTGATAGGCCGGAGGTGTACAGCAGTGATGCCCAGCCGACCGGTACTAATAGGCCGAGGGCTTATCTTTCATAAACCCTCAACAAAAACAACAA
>JBEOUM010000043.1:0-5803 GCA_040302365.1 Nocardioides sp. NPDC126508 | reverse complement strand
AGCACATCCCGTCTCCTTCCTGCAAACCCTTTCACAGTCGGACCACCTAATTCGTGCAAACCTCGATTACTGCGCCCGATCACCCCGCGAAGCTCTCCGCTCGTAGCACCAACGCCGAACATGCCTCCGTCAGAACTCCGGCTACATCAGACTGCATTGCTGACTAGCGCGTGCAGTCAATACGGCTGATTTGATGCTCGATCGCACAAGGGTAACGGTCACCCCGTCACGATGGGCTATCTGCCGCTGTGTCCAACCGCAGTAATATCCCTGGTAGAGGTATCTTCTTGCGCGGCAATCCCCTGTTGACCAACTGAAGCCGTCTTTGCATGCGTGGGCTTCCTCGGCCGATCCGGAGGCCTCCTGAGAGGACCATAAAGCCTCGCGCCGAGGGCGGGAGCGAATCTTTTCTATCGCTCGCCGGTGAGCAATCATGATTACCCACGCCGTAGGGCTCCCGTTTTCCGTCTTGTACTCGGGCGCGCATGCCCATACCTCGCGATACACCGACCGTGCCAGTTCGTCGCTAACTCGCTGATCACCGAACATCTGCATGAGCAGGTCGCAGGCCCAAGGGGAAGTCCGGTCGTAGAATTCGGCGAAAGCTGCACGACTCCCGGAGGAAACAGAACACAGCACAGCAACAAGGTGGTCGTCTGGATCAGCCTTTACCATCACGGTCGCCCCACTCTCACGTGAACTTACAGAGCGAGCATAGTCATCTGCACTCAGCAGGAACCTCGGAAAGTGGGGCTCGAACGTCTCGAATGAATGTCAGTTAGTACACAGCAGCCGGAAGTCGTGTAGCTAGCCCCTGCCGTATTGCTGTGGTCTCCATCACCCGCATCCGAGGTTGATGGAGCGCTCGCTCCGAATCATGGGCACACCCAAAGTCGCAACATGCCCAAGCAGGTTGGCAAAGGCATCCCGGAATGAACACGAGTCTTGTTCTTCACCAAGATCATTCATCGATCGTGCGAAAAAGACGGATTAGCCACCGGCGATTCGTGGATATCCGAGGAGGCCGAGATCGTAGGGCCGCGCCTCAGCCCCCGACGTGCGATCACCTCTTACTTCGATTCCACGTGTAACCCTCGGCTCTGGAATGAGATACACATATCGTAAACGTCCTCTAAGACTGAATCCTTAGGAAAATGCCCCCTATTCACCAGATGTCACCATGACTCCCGCGGCTTCCACACCCGCGAGCATCGAAGGCCCTTCGGTGTGGCGTGATCGTAAGAGGTACCTGTGGCCGCTCGGATTGCTGATTCCACTCAGCCCGTTCATCTCCTGGTTTCTCGTCGACAACCTTCGTCTCGGATTGTTCTGGGCGACCGGCGCGTGGCTACTGGTCATCGTCATCCCGATCATCGACATGCTGGCCGGTGAAGACGGCGAAAGTCCGCCGGACGATGCGATCCCACGACTGCAGAAGGACCGCTACTACCGCTGGTGCACTTACGCGTTCCTCCCCTTGCAATACGCCGGTCTGGTCTTCGCCTGCTGGTGCTGGATCAACGCTCCGATGGGAATCGCGGAGAAGATCGCGATGTCGTTCACGGTGGGCGTCGTCGCCGGCGTCGGTATCAACGCGGCCCACGAGCTCGGCCACAAGAGCGAGAAGATCGAACAGTGGCTCGCGAAAGTGGCGCTTGCGCAATCTCTCTACGGGCACTTCTACGTGGAACACAATTTCGGCCACCATGTGCGTGTAGCTACTCCGCAGGACCCGGCCAGCTCACGGTTCGGTGAGAGCTTCTGGAGGTTCTTGCCACGAAGTGTGTTCGGCGGGCTGCGTTCGGCATGGCGCATCGAGAGCGCTCGACTCCAGAGGAAAGGCAAACGAACCTGGAGCTTCGAGAACAATATTCTCAACGCTTGGGCGATGAGTGTTGTCCTCTTCGCGACGCTGATCGGTATCTTCGGTTGGGAGGTCGCGCCCTGGCTCCTGCTGCAGGCAGTTGCCGGATTCACCTTCCTCGAAGCCGCGAACTACCTCGAGCATTACGGCCTGCTGCGTGGCAAGCGTGCCGACGGCTCGTACGTTCGCGCCAGCCCCGCTGACAGTTGGAACAGCGATCACGTCGTGAGCAATCTGTTTCTCTACCAACTGCAGCGGCACAGCGATCACCACGCCAACCCGAAGCTGCGGTACCAAAGTCTGCGTAGCGCGGCCGAAGCGCCGCAACTTCCGGCCGGCTACGCAGTGATGATCGTGATCGCGTGGATTCCACCGCTGTGGCGCCGGGTGATGGATCAGAGATTGTTGGACTACTACGACGGCGACACAGAACGAATCAACGCCAGGAGCACGACCTGATGAACGCCCACGACCCAACAAATACAGAGTCAGATCCGTACCCGCACAACGACATAGATCGCCACCTGCAGTCTCACGCCAGATTCGCACGTGCAGCGTCGAGTCCAGAAGTCATCGCCGCCGCGCAATTCTTGCTGCAGCAACCCGATGCCTATCTATACCGCCGCCGCTACCTCGAACTCATCGTCGATACCACAGACTCAGACGGCACCCCGATCACCGACTACACCGCTGCCGAAAAATATCTGCTCACCGCGTACAGAAAAATTCTTCGATCCGATACCGGGCATCCGAGTCAGAAAGAATCACGCACCGTCGACTCCTCGAAAGGACAATCATGGGCCTGAACGGGTCGACTCCAGCCTCCGCTCAGCACGAAAGCAGCGGTGGCAATGGACCGCCACCTCCTCCCGCTGTCTTTGATATCGGCTCCGAAGACTTACTCACTCCAAAACAAGTGTCCGAACTTTTTCGTGTAACTCCGAAAACAGTCGCTCGCTGGGCTGACGAAGGAAAAATCGGGTTTACCTCGACCATCGGCGGTCACCGCCGCTACCACCGCACCGAGATCCGTATGCTCTTGCACTCGCTTCACACTCCAGGGCCAAAAACGGATCCGACGGCATCCTGAATTCAAGCCCGAAATGCTGTAACCCAACCCTGACGATACCGATGCACGTTACTTTCGTTCGCGGATCAGATGCTCCCGATGTCGCCGACTGTGCCCTGAACTCGCATGTGACCGTCGGACAACGTGTACGTGACACCGACGATCGCGCACGCACTCTTGTCCATCTTGTCGGCGATGATCCGCGACCTCTGCATGATCAGCGCGCCGGTCTCCACGACGTGACGGCCTTCGAGTTCGTCGACGGTGGACAAGCCCTCGTTGCTGCCTATCAGAACCACGCTCGACCGCACTGCGGACGAAGCTGTCCGGAACAGTTCTTGGTCTCAATAGGTCAACGCATCACCGACGATAACGGATCAGCCCCAGAAGATCGGATCGCCACCGTTTTCGATGTGATCGAGCAAATCCTGAACGTGAGGGCTCGGCGCCAAGAACTGGTAACGGTGAAATTTGAGGTTCCGGTCCCGCCAATACAAAGTCCACAGCCCGGTTTTCTTCGTGTAAGACAGGCGGGCGATCGGGAATCGCGTCCACTCCGGTCCGAAGTCCTCACGCCACGGCGACCGGCATTCGCAGATCGTGACATGGCGCGGCGCGATGTCGCATTCGACCCGAATCTCATGACGCAGACGATCGGGAACTCTACTGGCGCAGTACTTCACGATCCGGGCGACATCGAGTTCGGGAAGTCCGGTAGCAGCCATGACCATCATCATGCCAACCGCCGTTATGGCCAGCTTTGCTATCCAACTGCGGAGGAACCGAGCACCTGGTCTTCTCGTTGGCGTGGACTGTCCCAGTCGAGCACCCGACGAGGCCGATCGTTGAGTCTCGCCGCGATCGAATTCAGGCCCTCCTGGCTGAAAGTGCGCAGGTCAGCGTTCTTGCGCGGTACTGGCGCAGGAGCCCGTTCGTATTTTCGTTCGTCCCTCGTTGCCACGGATGATGCGGGGCGCAAAAGTAGACGGGCAGGTCGAGTGCTGCGGTGATGCGCTCGTGCGCGGCCATTTCCAGTCCCCGATCCCACGTCAACGACCGACGCAGATGCGCAGGCAACCGGCCCAGATAGGCAATCAAGGCGTCCGCAACCGTCTCGGCCCGGTACCCGTCCGGCAGTGCGACCACATGCACGGCGCGTGATTGCCGATCCACCAGCGTCGCGACCGCTGACGGGCGGGTGCCGAACACGAGATCGCCTTCGAGGTGTCCGGGCTCGCTACGATCACCGGCCGCAGAGCTGCGGTGATCGATGGGGACCCTGTTCCGTATCTGCCCGCGCCCGTGGGAGCGTTTCTTCCCACGAGGCCGGCGGATCCGCCGATCGGTACGCAGTTCGTGAAATTTTGTGTCGTCGAATACTTGTCGCGACGGTATATACAGGCAACGGTAAATCGTCTCGTGCGAAACCCACATCTGCGGATCGGACGGGTACTCGCGCCGGAGCCAGGCGGAGATCTGCTGCGGTGACCACTGCTCACTCAGCTTCCCTGTGACAACCTCCTGCAGAAAATGCCTGGTAGAGAGGGTCGAGATTTGAGGGCGGCGCGCGCGGACATACGCTGCGGCATCCGCCGGGGTCGCCCGATAGTGTTCGCGGCCGCCGTTGCGGGCGATCTCCCGTGCGATCGTGGACGGGGATCTTCCGAGTTTGTCGGCGATCGTCCGAGCGCTGTCACCGGCGGCGATCCCACGGGAAATCTCTTCACGCTCCCCGGCCGTGAGATGAGATGCTCGCCGACGACGTGGGAGCGGCCGGATACCGCCGGATTTACGCAGGAACCGGCCGATCTGAGGGACACTCTCCCCGAGGACCCGCCCGGTCGCACTCAGCGAATCACCGCGACGCCACATCTCCCAGATCGTGTTCTCTTGATCCACAGTGAACCCGAGCGCCTTGTTGCCCATCCATGCCTCCACGATCACGCATCATGTCACCAGCAGTGATGCGTTGACGTATTGAGAGCAAGTTCCGTTGTCGAGGGCATGGACGCGTGGTTGACAAACCGCTCGTTGCCTTCGCGAAGAGACGTCCAAGCGGAAAGGGGGGGCTTGATCGCGGCATCCATCTACCGTGCATACAAAGTCTGGCGACTCACTATCGACACCTGAATTGAGGGCCTGGAACCGTGCGGCGGGGCGCTGGTCGACGATACTAGAACAGTACGAGGGACTGAGCCCGGAAAACAATTTACTGCGGTGCAGGCCGCATTCTCTTAACACCGTGGTGACGGATCGGGCCACCGCTGAGGGTCTGCACCCGAATCGAGGCTACGCGCCGCCACATCCTCAAGAAGATGCACGTCCATTTGTTGACCCCGAGATTCAGTCCGGCCGGAAGGTGTTCGCCGCGAGACTTGTTCGCCCACAATCACACGTCTCAGCCTAGACAGTGATGCGTACCGGAAAGCTGAATTTCTTCTCACCGTGGATATTACGTATTCCTATTGCCGGCGCCGATGGACCGGGATCAGGAATGACCGCTTCCGCTCCCCTGAGATCTATCTACTCAAAAACTGAACTGCTCCCTACACGTAGGGCCGTGGAGTTCGGTCCCAACGCGCAGGGAGCATCTCGTGGCGAACTCATACCTCGACAGGTTTTCGGTTCGGCGTCAGCCCGAATGTTCGCTCAGCTGAGCGAGTTCAGTGCGGTGATGAAAGAGACGGCGGTGATGCCGAGCTTGAGCAGTTCGCTGATCTTGCCGAGATTCAGTTCCTCGAGCGAGTCGGTGCTCAGCGATGCGGTGTCGAAAGAGGCTCTTCCCAGATGAGGGTGTAGGTCGGCCGGGCGCGTCGGTCCGCAGGTAGACGTCGAGGTCTCCCGACGATGGAGGTTCCTACGCCATCCAT
>JBEOUM010000042.1:0-6228 GCA_040302365.1 Nocardioides sp. NPDC126508 | reverse complement strand
CGCTCACGATGGCGCCGGTGAAATACCCGAACGCTCCCTCCCATCCTTGTTTCGCTTCGTCCCGCGCTGATGTACAAGTACTTTTGCGCAGTCATAGAGAAACCGGAATACTGCGGGCTCCATATCGAACCCTTACGTGGTTTGACCTCCTCGTAGTAGCTGGCGATCTCGAACGGGCGGCCCCAGTTTCGTGCCGTATTGCGCATTGCGGGTCCGACTTCCGCTTGTCCGGCATGTGATGATCTCTGCGAGTACATCGCCAGCGTGAGAGGGATTGCGATCAACGATCATCGTCCAGCATCTGCCGATGTCGCATTGACGGTCGCGTCGGCCACGGTTCTCGGTGTCACTGTCGGCGTTCTGCTTGCCGAGATGGTTGTCGGTGTCGTGGTCGGAGGCGGGTACCGCAGTGGTGTTCCGCTTCGTGCTGCGCTCGATCATCGCCCGGAAATGATCGACTGCGCTGATCAGGCGGTGCGGAATAGCTCTTATTATAGTGGCTGTCGGCGCTGACGTTCTTTGCCCCGGGTGCCGCCCGAAGAAATGCCGCTTCGACGGCCACATGCAGAGAGATACAAGGCTGGTACCGACCCTGTGAAATCGTTGAACATCCTCTTGGTGCCAGCAGCTTCGTCATGAAACGGAAAAGTTGGCAATGCCCGCCGGGCGGCTCTATGTCGCTTACCCTTCGGTGGTCTCGACTATTGCTTCGTGAGCGTCTCCACGGTTTCGACTCGCCGCTACTCCGCCCGGCGTGCGTTCCATACTGCACCCTCGATGCACCGACGAAGACTTGCAGCAACGCCTTGTCGAACTCGGTGAACCCGTGATCGTCTGGAGCTTCACCGCTCTTCAAGGCCCGCAGCGAACAACAACTGATCTCTCGATCCCAGCCTTCTGAATGTACCCATCCTCAATATTTGGCGTGCGTGATGGAATCTGTCAGGGCGTCCCGTACCCCGTGTTGACGCACGGAGAAGAATGGATGCGGTAGGACGAGAATGTCCCAGGCTAATTCTGCGAGTGCAATTCCGAACGTCGGGCTGGTCTCTCCAAGTCGCGCGTGTCGACGTTAGAAACCGATTTCGTCCTCGAGTGCCCCAGACCGGCCGATGGAAGACCAAAATTCTGCGCGTCGCACCATGTGGGCCCAACTCCGGTCCTCGAACCAGAACTTGTCGCAAACCACTCGCTCCGATGAATTCGTTCACAGCGATCTCGCAGTACACCAGGTAGACGCTGCTGACAGCGTTCAACCTGCCGGACGAATTCGTTGATAACGCATGTACAGGTATTCAGCTTCGAGCAGTACGTGCCGTAGCCGCAACGTCTGTGGAACCGCTAGTGCCGGAGCCGAAACCAGTCCAGAGGCCGGTTGTGGCCCAGCCAGTATGGGGGAAAGCGTGAAGCACATGTCATCGACTAGATCGTGGGCGACGAGCGTGGACAGAAGAGCGGGGCCTCCTTCGCAGAGCACTCTTTTCAGTCCTCGATCACGGAGTCCTTGGATCATCGCGATCGGGTCAACGTCGACGTCTCCAGCCACCATGATGTCGGCCCGACACTGCACGTCGGGTTGGCATCGAGTCGCTCCCAGTGCGCTGGTGACAATGATGGGGCGGGATCCTCCGGTGAACAGCGGGGAGTTCCAGGGAAGATTGCCGCTGTGCGTCACCACCGCCACGGAGGGCAACGCGGCTTGCCTGCCTTCGTCACGGCGGTATCGACGAAGCTCAGCATCGAGCATCGCCGGCCCATATCGTTCCGCGCGTATTGTGCCGGCACCGACGAGGAGCACGTCGCAGTACGCCCTTAGGGACCTCAATAACTGATGGTCGGCAGTATTGGAGATAGGGCGTACCCGTCCGCCGAATGCTGCGGCGCCGTCGAGGCTGGCGACCATGTTCACGCGAACCCCTTCGGGGGCATCGGCATAGAAGTCGTGAACGGTGTGACCTCGGGCACCGAATGGAAACAACGATCGCCACTGATGCGCCGTCATGCGTCATACCCGGGGTCGAGCCCCCGAACGTCGGCGAAGGTGACGATCTCACCTGGAGCACGACTGGTTTCGGGTTCGTGGAGAACGGCAACATGATCATCCATCTCCACCTTTTCGTCGAGCACGCGACCAACAAACCACGCTGCCGCGCCTTTGAGAATCGGAAGCCCGAAAAAGCCGAGCCTCCATTCACCGGGGAGGAACTTGTCGATGTCGTCACCTGTCGACTTCTCGGACGACCGGGCAGTGTATTCGTGTCTGCGAGGGACAAGACAGCTGCGATTCCTGCTCGAAAGCCCGACGAGAAAACATGGCGGCGAGATACTGATCTGCGGTGCGAACCCGACGAGGCGGCCGGCACGTTGGTTGCCTGCGTGAGCCGTCGCGACGCACATCGGGTAAGTGAGAAACCCCACGATCTCCTCGAAAGCTCTGTTTGATGGCGGGTTTTCGTTCGAGGCCCGCATAGTCGCTCCTCTGTTTCACTCAGTTTGTTTGACGCTCTCACCGGAGCGTCGCATGCCGATCCTCTATGTGCGGCAAGCTTTCACATCATCGGAAGCTGAGCTATTTTTCCTGCTTCTACTTCATTGAGGGCCATCGACGCAGGCAGATGCCGTCGCTACGATGCTCACGTTTCTGATCGTGGTTTGTTTCGGGAAACGCTCGAATGACGGTACGGAAAAGTTGAACGCCATCGCAGACGGAGTGGCAGATCGGATGAGTCCGCTGGTCGCTCCAGCGGACATATACTCAAGGTGGAGGCCAGGTTCCCACGGGTCCGCTTGCGGCGCGAAGCCAATATCGAGCATCGATTCTGGCGATGTACGAGCCCGTTGCTCGTCGCGTGCTGACATCGCCGGCACACGAGACCCGACCGGTACGAGCAAGCCCGCGACGCCGCGACTGGCCGGTAAGTCAGAGCTTCTCCCTCAGCACGAGGACCGCCCCGACGAGGATCGGCGGATGGAATGCGGTCATGTGATTTCAATTGGTCGGCTCTCCAGATAGAGTGCGGCAATCTGGGTCACTGCGTCAGCCGGGAGGTTCCGGTCTGATGCGAGAACGCGTAGAGCACGGAGGAAATGGTCGTCGTTGGATTCCAAAACCTGGACCTTCTCGATAATGCGGTCCAGCCGAGTTCGGATCGTCGGATAGCTGACCTGATATTCATGGGCGAGCGCCTTGAGACTGCCCGATTTCAACACGAAGAGCCGCACGAAGGTCAGATCTGCTCCCGTGAGCTCGTCCGTCCATGCCATGCTCGACCACTTTCACATAGTAAAGCAATTTCTCAATAATGTTGCACTAGGCTATCAGGCATGACCGCACCCAAAGTAACTATCACTCGGAAGTCTGAACTTACCTACCGTCGGATTACCGCACTCAACGTAGAGGATATCTGCGAGCTCAGCGAGACGCTGAGCGATGTTCAGCGGGAGATGGTCGCTGACAATGGAACCTCGATTGCCGAAGGCTTCTGTTCGGACGTGGCCTGGTTCCGCGGCGTATACGCAGGGGAAACCCCGATTGGCTTTGTGATGACTCATACCGGCTCCGACTGGGATGACGGCATCGAATGCCACGGCGAATTCCTCTGGCGACTCATGATCGCCAGCCCTTTCCAGAGCTTCGGATTCGGGCGACGCGTCGTTCAGGAAATCGCCCGAAGGGTCGTCGCCTCCGGGCGCACTCGGCTGTACACAAGCTACAGCCTTGGCTTCGGCAGCCCCGAAGGTTTCTATCGAAGACTCGGCTTCGAGCCCACCGGTGACAGCTTTGGCGAAGAACCCGAAGCGCTCCTCGACCTCAGCATGAGCAACATCCTCGGTGAGGACTTCACAAATTCGACATCCGGTGGACTTCTACGTGACTGATCCGCCGTACCTGATCAGCGTTACTGAAGTGCCGAACACGTCGGAGGTGTAGTTCGGCGCCCCAGTCGACGTCGGCTACCCCGCCCCGTCGACGTCGTAGGTGCGTGGGGCGTGCACATCTCAGTCGAGATCAACACGATCTTCTCGATCATCGCC
Organism: Nocardioides sp. NPDC126508; assembly: GCA_040302365.1. GTDB lineage: Bacteria > Actinomycetota > Actinomycetes > Propionibacteriales > Nocardioidaceae > Nocardioides. The sequence continues at coordinate 2,193 of JBEOUM010000042.1, read as the reverse complement.
GGAGTGTGCCGGAACCAATCGAGTACGACATGCGCCATGTGAGGAACTCGGGCAATCCATGGATGCCGCTGGCATCGTCGGTGCGGACCGACAGTTTCCGTTCGACTCCCGCTACTCGGGATCGGACGGAAACTGCGCCAGCGTGCCCCTCGACGACGGTGACGTGGTCGGTTGTAGTGCTGAAGTCGGCGTTACCCATTAGGAGCAGCAACGCGACGGGCGACCAGGGACATGCTCTCTTCAGTAAATGCAGCGCACACCGAAATGAAATGCGCTGTGGTAGTTCAGCGTTGCCTCTACTAGCCGGAGTACGCAGCGGTGAGCGACATCGAGATGCGTGGGACCGTGTTGTCGGCGTCTAAGTGGCGGCCGGGGGCGGCAGTACAGGTGCGCCTCAGTGGCACATAAGTGTTTCCTTCGTCACTGCCCCGGCGCCCGCCCAGTAACCGGCATAAATCCATGCGGTGACGCAATCATCCCACGCTTACCGCCTACGCTTTCGCTCCTGTCGCCATATCATCAACACCCACAACAGATGACTCGCGATAGCTATCGCAAACAATGTCAGGTGTATCCGATCGGCGGTTGGCTCCCGGAAAATGCGACGGCTCATGCGTTGGGCCTCAATCTCGGCGTGGACGAACGAAATGTGTGGGCCAGTTTAGCGTCCGGCCGTGAATAAGTATGTAGCTGAGCCATTTCGATGCGTTGACGGTGCATTCACCCCGATTTATCGAGCCCGCTATTTTGGATGGAGGTGCCTCTAAGTGCATCCAATTCGCCGCCAGCCAGGCGCTGGCCCATTCGGACGACTCCCACACCGAGACATCTTCGAGTTCGTCGTGAGGTCATTATTCTTCGACGCTCAACCGTCAGGGCAATCGGGATGAGCTGACGGTCGGCCATCTTCGGAGCGCGGTCAGGAGATGCCGATTGCTGTGCGATCGCCAACGGCGGTGCATCGGGTCTGGGCCGGGTGGCGACGTTCGACCCTGTCGGCCCGTTCTAGAGGCTGAACACCTTGAGTGTCAGGACTGCCTGTTGCCTGGCCGAATGGCTTCAGGTCCAAACTGTTCGGTGGATCGCTGGTTCGCCCGTCGTGAACTGCGTCCAGCGGATTACGCCCTCTCGCGATACCGTTGGTATATGAATAGAAGTCACCCCACTACCGGGGATCGGGACGCGCAAGGATTTTGTTCTGTCTTCCGGTCGTCGCGTGGGTGTCGTCACCCATCGGGACGGTCATACCGACCTCATCGTTTCCAAGGCAGACGACCCTGACGCGTGTGCTGCCTCGCTGCCTCTGACCACCGAGGAAGCGGCAGCGCTCAGCAATCTCCTGGGTGCCCCACAGCTCGTTGCTCAGCTCGAAGAAGAGCACCGTGACCTTCCGGGCATTCGAACCAAACAACTCTACATCAAGGACGGTTCTCGCTACGACGGACAGACCCTCGGGGACACCGGCATGCGCACGCGCACCGGAGTGTCCATCGTCGCCGTCATGCGCGCAGGACAGGTCAGCCCGTCCCCGAACCCCGACTTCACCTTCACCGGGGGAGACCTTCTCGTAGCAGTCGGAACGCCGGACGGTTTGGCCGCAGCGGCAAAAATCTTGGCCAACGGCTGACTGGCGCGTGGACACAACCACCCTCGCACTGATCGAACTCGGCGCGGTCTTCTTCGCGCTCGGACTGCTCGGACGACTCGCTGCTCGCGTCGGCATGTCGCCGATCCCGTTCTACCTGATCGGCGGCCTGTGCTTCGGACAGGGCGGTTTCATCCAACTCGGAGACATCGGCGAGTTCTCCCATCTGGCAAGTGAGATCGGGATCGTCCTGCTCTTGCTGCTCTTGGGGCTCGAATACACTGCCGCCGAGCTCGTCACCGGTCTCAAACGCTCGCGGGTAGCCGGCATCGTCGACATCGTCCTCAACGCCACCCCTGGCGCGGTGGTCGGCTTGATGCTCGGCTGGGGCGTCGTGGGGGCGACGGTCATGGCCGGCGTCACCTACATCTCGTCTTCGGGAATCATCGCCAAGGTGCTCAGCGACCTGGGGCGCCTCGGTAACCGCGAGACACCGGTCGTGCTGTCGATTCTGGTGTTCGAAGACCTGGCGATGGCGCTGTATCTGCCGATTCTGACCGCGATGCTTGCGGGCGTCAGCTTCATGGGCGGGCTCGAAGCGGTCGGGA
>JBEOUM010000041.1:0-6396 GCA_040302365.1 Nocardioides sp. NPDC126508 | reverse complement strand
GGTCGTCCATCGGATTGGGTGCGGGAAGTAACGGGCAGGGCTCCGATGAGGTCACCGGGAGCACCGGGCCATCCTCGGTCGAAGGAACGGCAGTTTTGGGACCAGATCGCCACAGGCAAGCTTCCTCGTGAGGCAGCTGACGCTGTCGGCGTGGCGCAAGCGGTTGGTCAGCGGTGGTTCCGGCACGCTGGCGGGATGACGCCGTATTTATGGCCCGCGCCGGCAGGCAGGTACCTTTCTTTGGCAGAGCGTGAGGAAATCGCGATCCTGCACGCCACCGGCCACGGAGTGCGCGCGATCGCGAGTGCCATCGGAAGGAGCCCGTCGACGATCTCGCGGGAGCTGCGGCGTAACGCTGCCACGCGTGGAGGCACGCTCGAATACCGCGCCAGCGTGGCGCACTGGAAAGCCGAGTTGTTTGCCCGCCGCCCGAAGACCGCCAAGCTCACGGCCAACGATCGGTTACGGCACTATGTTGAGGACCGACTCTCGGGCCGGATCACCAAGCCGGGCGGCGATGCTGTCGCCGGACCGCTCGAACGGCAATGGAAAGGCTTGAACAAGCCCCATCGTCAGGACCGCCGATGGGTGAAAGCGTGGAGCCCCGAGCAGATTTCGAACCGGCTACCAATCGATTTCCCGGATGATCTGAGCATGAGAATCAGCCACGAAGCCATCTACCAGTCCCTGTTCATCGAGGGCCGCGGCGGCCTGCGCCGCGAACTCATCTTGTGCCTGCGCACCGGCCGTGCTCTGCGCATGCCGCGGGCAAGAGCAAAGCGTGCTGCCTGGGCTCACGTGAGCCCGGACGTACTGATCAGCGAGCGTCCCGAAGAAGCCGACGACCGTGCGATCCCCGGGCACCACGAGGGTGACCTCATCATCGGTACGGACAGGTCCGCAATCGGAACCGTCGTCGAGCGCACAACCGGATACACCACCCTCGTGCACCTGCCACGGGAGCGTGGGTGGCGACAGCAACCGATCACCAAGAACGGGCCGGCACTGTCGGGATACGGAGCGGTGTCGATGAACAGAGCGTTGACACAGGCACTGGCGTCGATGCCCACCGAACTCAAACGCTCGCTGACCTGGGACCGCGGGAAAGAGATGTCCGCACTCGCCCAGTTCACCATCGACACCGGGCTGAAGGTCTACTTCGCCGACCCGCACAGCCCGTGGCAACGAGGCACCAACGAGAACACGAATGGACTACTGCGCCAATACTTTCCGAAGGGAACTGATCTCTCGCGATGGAACCCAGACGATCTCGCGGCAGTCGCCCACGCTCTCAACACGCGACCACGGAAACGACTCCAATGGCGAACCCCCGCTGAAGCTTGGGACGAACACCTACGATCAATTCAACAGCAACGTGTTGCTTCGACCGGTTGAATACGCCTTGACTTCCGCGATCGGCGTGGAACACTGCACCGGCAAGACCGCCGCGGGTCAGTGCTGCGGCACCTAAGGCATCTTCGACGAGTTCGGTACGCATGTGCTCGGCGATCGACCAGCCCACCAGGCGGCGGGAGAAGCAGTCGATCACCGTGGCCAAATACAAGAACTCATTGTCCCCGCATGGCAGATACGTGATGTCACCGACGTATCGGGTATTCGGTGCGATCGCGGTGAAATCACGGTTGAGCAGGTCCGGCGACGGAGTGTCGGCTGGTTCGGCGATGGTGGTGCGGTGTTTTCGGCGCAGTCGCAGGCCCTCGATGTTGTTGGCGCGCATGATCCGTGCGATCCGTTTGTGATTGATCCGCTGGTCGGCGGGTTGTCCGTGATTGATCTCGGCGGTGATCCGGGGCCGCCCGTAGGTGTTGTCCCACCGTGTGGACGGCGCGGATCTTGTCGGCGAGTTCAGCGTCGGCTGCGGCCCGGGCGGCTCGTTTCTCGGCGGCGTTGATCCATGCGTAGTACGACGAGCGGGCGATATCGATGACCTGGCACAACCGCTTCACCGGGTAGGTGTCGGAGTGGTCTGCAACGAACTGGAAGCGGTTCACCAGTTCGTCTCTCCGGCGAAATATTTTGCCGCCGACCGCAGGATGTCTCGCTCAGTTTCGAGCTTGGTTTTCTCCGCGCGTAGGTGTGCGACCTCGGCGCGGAGCCTGGCGGCTTCCTGCTCGGGTGTCTCGCCGGTGCCGGGCCCCGGAGCGGTGGCGGCGGGTCTGCGGATCGGGATACCCGCATTTCTCAGCCATGTGGTCAGGGAGCCGTGGGATACGCCGAGATCGGCGGCGATCCCGGCTACGGTCGCGCCGCCGGTGTCGCGGTACAGCTCGACTGCGTCGCGGCGGAACTCTTCGGAGTAATTTTTCTTTGCCATCGGGTTAGATCTTCTCGCTTTCCCTGGTCTGAGACCAGGATCAAGCGTGTCCAACCCGCGGGGTCAAGGCCCGTCGATGCTAAGTTCCGCGCTGCTCAGGGCGGCTTTTTTTGCAAGCCTGTTGACTGGATTGGAACGAGGGGGCGTGAGTGTTAGTGGGATCCTCCTGCAAAAAGTTGTCAGGTGACTGCAGTACTATCAAAATCGTGACCGACGAGAATGACATCCTCTATCACTACACAAACTTCGGAGGATTCTCCGGCATCATCAAAAGTCAAAAGCTCTGGGGAACCGATATAAAGTATCTAAATGATGCTCAGGAACTCAAATACAGTGCCGGGTTGATGGCCGAGATCTTTCACTCCTTGGCTCAGGAACTACCTGACCTTACAGAGGAAGAGCGGAGGGAGTGTGGTGACTTCTTCACGACCGAGGGGCCCGACCATCGAGATCCGTCGTACCTTGGACCAAAGAAACATGCACTTCGAGCCGCCGCCTGGTCGCTTGCGGCTCTCGTAGACGAGTCACAGCCGCAGATGCCATACGATTGGAAATGGGCGAACGGGTATGTCACTTGCTTTACTACCGAACGTGACTCGCTCGGGCAGTGGCGTGGATATGCAGGTGGTGATGGTTTCGCCGTAGGTTTCGATCGGGCGAAGCTAGCGGAGCTGACCTACCAATGCTGGGATTACAAAGCAGGAAACCGAATGGAACCGGACGGAAGAGGTTGGGTTGATGCTCCGATCCCTGGGCCGCGACCCATCTTCTATGGTGACGAGGCGCGGGCCGAAAACTTGAATTTGGTTCAAAACTTCCTCCGTTCACGTATTTCTGAAAAGCCAGCTGCGGTTAACTACTTCAACTTTGTCACGGAGATGTTCAACGCCGCCGGTCGGTTGTGCATGACTCTGAAAGATGAATCATTCCAAGCTGAGAAAGAATGGCGACTTATCGCTATGTTCGCAGAGGCGTCCGCGCGACTGAATTTCCGGCAGGGAAGCTACGGTACTGGAGGCGTGGTTCCGTACATCGAGATCGGTTTTCCCCGTGACGCCATTGTGAAGGTTGTGATCGGGCCAGGTAATGCGCCAGATCTACGAGAGAGAGCAGTTCGTCAGATGTTGGAAGCCAACGGATATGCGATCGGCGAGGTTGATCTAGAGAGATCAAAAGTGCCGTACCGGGGTTGAACCCTCGACTGACCGGCGGCGTCCATCGCCGCCGAACATGTCGGGTCCCCGAACTATTCTTGAACCCGCGACGAGCCTCAGGTCGCCACACTGACCAGACCGAAGCGAAAGCCGAAGTCCTGAACTGCAACAACCCTTGCAGCTCGGTCACACGTGGCGACCTGATTCTCATTTGTGCACCACAAATCGGCGGTGCCCGTATTGCGGCTCTCGGCAAGTGTGCGCTCGAAGCGGAATTTCTGGGATGCAAAGAATCGAACACCTGAGAAAGGTATTCCACGCCGCTGACCAGCGCAGTCGATCATTTTCGGGAGATGATCGTCCGCAACACGAAACGGAACACCACAGCGGTACCGGCTCCGACCGCGACACCGGCCAGGAGAACCCCGACAGCGACACCGAGAACTGTGGCGGCCACGGTCCCCAACGCGACATCGGCAGGCGCCGGCCGAGGACTGGTGATCGCACTTCCCCTTTCGCGACAGTCGACAACGGACTCGCACAGATCATCACGCGCCGTTTGACGAGGAAGTCGGACCCACGCTGTTCAATGGGACAGGAACCGACTACGAGGAGATCAGGCTGTGCGGGCGCTACGCAAACAAGAGCAGACCGGGCATTATTCGGTCGGATGCAACCGAGCAGCGTCAGCAGGAGTGAGCCGCCGGACCACGTAGTGCGCATCGCGGCCTACCCCACGTAGGGATGCGGACGAGAGGCTTCGTTGCCATTCCAGTCCCACGTACCCGAGCCCTGGGTGGGTGGTGGACAGGCCCTTCCGGTGGCGGGGATGGCCAGTGTCGGTGAGTGCCCCGAGTTCTGCGAGGTAGTCCAGGTTGGGGGTGTATCCCGTGGCGAGGATGACCGCGTCGACGGTTGTTGTGGTGCCGCCGGGCCAGAAGGCTTGGTTTCCTTCGAGTTTGGTGAACATGGCGCGGCGTTGCGGTGTGCCGGCGGTGAGCGCGGCGCGGTAGCGGCCGGTGTCGAACACCGGCGACGTCGGTGGCCGCGAGAGAAGATGCCCGATCGGGAGGGCGTCGATTCCGGTGTACTTGAACCAGAAGTGCATGTCTCGGCGTAGGGGTCGTTGCGGCGCGAATGTCACGGGGTTTCGGCTGGCCAGGATCACATCGGCTGTTTCGGCGAGCTCGGCAGCGATCTGTACTGCGGAGTTCCCGGCTCCGACCACGATGACGTTCTGCCCGGCGTAGGCGGTGGGTTCGCGGTAGTCGGCGGCGTGCACAACAGTCCCGGTGAAGGCATCCAACCCTTTCAGTGCGGGACTGTGTGGAGTTTCGAATCCTCCTGTGGCGGCAATGATTCGAGGTGCGGTGAAGGCGGATCCGCTGTCGGTCCGGACGGTGAACTGGCCGCCGCTGGTGGTGACGGTATCGGCTCGTTCGTTGACGTGAATGTCCACATCGAGGGTCTTTGCGTAGCGGCGGAGGTAGTCGACGACTTCGTCGCGTCCGGGATAGCGGTCACCGTCGCCGCCGAACGGTAGACCGGGGAGGGAGCTGTACTTTGCTGGTGAGAACAAAGTGAGGCTGTCGTAGTACTGCGGCCAGGAGCCGACGGGTTCGCTACCCGCTTCGATGATCGCGGTGTCGAGCCGCTGGCGGCGCAGATGATGGGCTGCGGCCAGGCCGGACTGACCGCCACCGACGACAATCGCGTCGTAGTACGTCATGAGAATTGTCTTTCGGTCAGGAAGTGATCGGAATCGTTGTGGTGGTGCGGAGGGCGGGGATGGTTGCTGCGCTGATCACGGCGCCGACGAGGGCAATCGCTCCGAGGACGAGGTAGGCGTGGGCGTAGCTTCCGGTCCAGGTGGAGAGCACGGTGCCGGCCCACGGAGCCAGGGCCATGACGATGACGATCGGTGCGGACATCAGCCCGTTGAGGCGCCCGTAGTGTTCGCCGCCCCAGCGGTCGGTGATGGCGGTGGCCTGGATCAGGGTGAAGATGCCGCGGACCAGTCCGGCGCCGACGGCGATGCCGATCAACGCCGCCGTAGAGCTCGCCAGACCTAACCACACGGTGCTCAGACCGGCAACGGCGATGACCGATACCGTGCGTACGCGGACACTGGTCTTCGCTGCGAGTGGTAGGTAGAAGATGCGGCCGATGACCTGGCCGGCGCCGCCCAGCCCGAGCGTGAGTGCGGCGAGGCTGGGACTGAAACCGCGTTCGATCAGTAGCGGTACGAGGTTGAAGACGCCGGCGGATGCGGCGAAAGCGGCTGCCGCGAGGGCGACGATCAGAGCAAGGAATGGGAGGCTGCGTGAGGTGCGGTGGTAGTCGCCGGGCTGCGCGTGGGGCAGGCGGATGGGGTCGGGCCACCCGCCACGCAAACCCCAGATGTGTCCGGGGATGGTGATCACAGCCAGTATGGCGGCGAGCACCAGGTAGGTTGTGCGCCAATCGAATCGATCGGCCAGAGCGACAGACAGTGGCGCGAACACCGTGCTGGCCAGACCCGCGGCGAGGGTGAGAATCATCAGTGCTTTGACGTAGTTGTCGCCGTACCAGCGAGTCAGTGCGGCGAATGCCGGTGGATACAGCACCGCGCCCATCGCGATGCCGGCGAACACCCAACCCGCGAAAAACAGGGGGAGGGTGTGAGCTGTCGCGATGACCACCAGTGCGGGTACAGCGAGTACAGATCCTGTGGTCATGACCCAGCGGGGCCCGTGGCGATCGAGGATCCGTCCCACCGGTATGCCGACGGCGGCGGCGGCGAGTTGGCTGACCGAGAACGCCGCCACGATCACAGCGCTCGACCATCCGGTATCGCGGGAAATGGCTACCGACAGAACGGGAAACGCGTAGTACAGAATCCCCCAGCTGGTGATTTCGGTCAGACAC
>JBEOUM010000040.1:0-6961 GCA_040302365.1 Nocardioides sp. NPDC126508 | reverse complement strand
AGTTCCTGCGCACGGGACTCGCGCGCCGACGCAGCCGAGACACCCTCGAACAGAGCCATCAGCTTCTGCAGCGGGTCGTACCCCTCGCTACGACGGTCGTAGACGAGGTCGAGTGCGGTTTCACGCTGCTCGTCCGGAATTCGCGCCATCGGCAGAATCTTGGACGCGTGAACGATCGCCGTGTCCAGACCGGCCTCGGTGCACTCGTGCAGGAACACCGAGTTGAGGACCTGCCGTGCCGCCGGGTTCAAACCGAACGAAATGTTCGAGATACCCAGGGTGAAGTGCAGTTCCGGGTACGCAGCCTTGAGCTGACGGATCGCTTCGATGGTCTCGATGCCGTCGCGTCGCACCTCTTCCTGACCGGTGGAGATGGGGAAGGTCAAGGCGTCGACGATGATGTCGGACTCGGCGAGTCCCCAGTTTCCCTTGATGTCCTCGATCAGACGCTTGGCGATGGCGACCTTCGTCTCGGCGGTGCGAGCCTGGCCCTCTTCGTCGATGGTCAGGGCGACGACCGCCGCGCCGTGCTCCTTGACCAGAGTCATGATCTTGTGGAAACGCGATTCGGGGCCGGCGCCGTCTTCGTAGTTGACGGAGTTGACGGCGCAGCGGCCACCGAGGTGCTCGAGGCCGGCTTGCAGCACGGCAGGCTCGGTGGAGTCGAGCATGATCGGCAGCGTCGAGGACGTCGCCAGGCGGCTGGCAAGTTCCGACATGTCGGCGGCACCGTCGCGGCCCACGTAGTCGACGTTGAGGTCGAGCATGTGTGCGCCGTCGCGGGTCTGGTCCTTGGCGATGTCCAGGCACTTCTGGTAGTCCGCGGAGAGCATTGCCTCGCGGAAAGCCTTGGAGCCGTTGGAGTTCGTGCGTTCACCGATCATCAGGATGCTGGCGTCCTGCTCGAACGGCACCGCCGAGTACAGCGAAGAGGTACTCGGCTCGTGGATCGGGGTGCGCTGGGCCTTCTCGACCTGACGGACCGCGTCGGCGACCGCGCTGATGTGCTCGGGTGTCGTACCGCAGCAGCCGCCTACGAGGCCGAGTCCGAACTCGGAAACGAAACCACTGAGGGCTTCGGCCAATTCGTCGGCGGTCAGCGGGTACTCGGCGCCCTTGGGGCCGAGCTGCGGCAGACCTGCATTGGGCATGACCGACACCGGCAGCGTCGAGTACTTGGACAGGTGCCGGAGATGTTCGCTCATCTCGGCCGGCCCGGTGGCACAGTTCAGGCCGATCATGTCGATACCGAGTGGCTCGAGGGGGTGCAATGAGATCCTCAACGACACCCGTCCCGACGTGCTCAAAGACATCCACCGTGCGTACTTCGCCGCTGGTGCCGATGCCGTCGAGACCAACACCTTCGGTTGCAACCTGCCCAACCTCGCCGACTACGACATCTCTCACCGGATCCGCGAACTCGCGGAAAAAGGCACTGCTCTCGCCCGTGAAGTAGCGGACGAGATGGGACCAGGCCGCGACGGCATGGCCCGATTCGTACTCGGCTCGATGGGACCGGGAACCAAGCTCCCCAGCCTGGGACACGCACCGTACGCAGTCCTGCGTGACGCGTACACCGAAGCTGCGCTCGGCATGATCGACGGTGGCGCCGACGCCATCCTCGTCGAAACCTGCCAGGACCTGCTTCAGGTGAAAGCTGCAATCCTCGGCAGCCAGCGTGCGATGGAGCAACTCGGACTGCGGTTGCCGATCATCACGCACGTGACGGTCGAGACAACCGGAACGATGCTCCTGGGCAGTGAGATCGGTGCGGCGCTGACGGCACTCGAGGCCGAGGAAGTCGTCCAGGGTGAGGTCCGCGGCTTGCAACATGGTGCCCATCGCTCCGTCGCCGATGACAACGCGCTGTTTCAGCGCATCAAGCAGGGCAGAGTTAAATGGGGCAGACAAGCCGCCGACAGCGGGCTCCGAGGAATCAACGGTGTTCGGATCCTTGGTCTCGAAACGGTTCAATGCATTTACCTAACAGGACGATTGCCATCGACACGTAGAAGGACCGCGAACCGTGCCCGCGGACGATGCGGGGCACAGCTCGCGACTGGAGCATGGTCGATGACGAAGCGGAGTAAGAAATGACGGTCAGATCAGTGGCCGTGAAGACCGGGTCGATACTTCAGATTGCTTTAGCGACCGTCAGTAGTACGCACGAGGCCTCCAGCGCTTCGAGAGAATGTCGAGCATTCGGGACGATCAACAGATCGCCGGATGATCCCTCCCAAGCATTCTCGGCTGCGCACAGGCGTACCCGGCCGGTGAGGACATAGACGGTCGCTTCCCCAGGGTTCTCGTGCTCGTCGAGTTTTTGGCCCTCTGCCAGCGCGATGACGGTTTGCCGCAGGACGTGTTCATGGCCGCCGTACACGGTACGAGCGCTACGGCCGCTCTTCGAGTTTTCCGCCTTGTCGGCGAGTTGGCGAGCTAGCGCTGTCAATGACATCTTTTCCACGATGTTCGCTTTCTTTGCGTTTATGCGGTGCTGGCCAGGCATTTCAATCGTTCTCCACTGGTCCGGCCATGAGGAGGTTTCTCAGTTGGTTCATGGGCATCTCAAGGGGCGTTGAATCAGGGCTGATGTGGTGGGGGTGGGTGATCTCGTGTGGTGAGGAACCCCTTGGATCGCGACGTTCGATTTCGTCGAGGTAAGTCGCGCGGGTACGCGCGAGGTGCAGCGCGTCCGTCGTCGAGGGCGATGTCGAGGGACCGTTCTGCAGCGCGGGCAAGCTCATGCGCCAACATCGGCACAGGGCTTCGTCCGAGAGTTGGCTGCAGTCCGGCAACGGAAGAAGCGGCACATCGACGGTGCTGGTGCGTATCAGGGGACTTTTCGGCGAGCACAGGAGTGCCTGTGTGAACTCGACTCTGCCGCCAATGTAGCGATGCACCGGAGCCGAGGTGATGGCCATCAGCAGTATCAACGGTAAGGCAGCAGCGCCGGCGAGCGTGATCAATCCGATGACAGTGACCACCCCTGCCGCCCACGTAGCGCCGTCTCGTAGCGCAATCGGAAGGAGAGTTCGCGGTGGTGGGGTAGTACGACGTGTGATCGGTCGCAGCCAGGGTGAACCCCCTCCGATCAGCACTGCGGCAGTCACCGCCGATACCAGAATGTCGGTTTGGACGGTGATGGCTGCGGCGATCCCCCCTGAAGCGGCCAGGATGACCGCGGTAATCCACCAGATCATGCGATAGATGCTCATGGGGTGTAATCCGTTGTAGTGAGGAAGTTTCCGGCTGTTCATTTCTCGATGCGGTCCGCCGAAACGACGAATATGTTCGATCGCGCGAGCACATCAGCGGTCCCACAAAACATGGGGGAGGGGAATGTGACTGTGCGACAGGAACATTGATATGCGCCGTTTGTACGGTCCTATGTGTCATTGCTGCTCCAGTTGCGCGAGGCACGTATGCGCGGTGTCCCAGGGGGTGAGTGTGCTCTCGATCTGGCGTGCGCCAAGTCGTGTCAGAACTCCGCGTATCAGACCGAGGTGCAAGGAGCAGACAACGCCGGGGTTTTGTCGGGCGACGCTTTCGAACGGGCAGGCGTGCAATCGGATACGCGTTTCGACATTCGAGGGCTCGAGTTCCGGATCGAACCCCATCTCCGCGAACAGGGTGGTGAGGACGAGCGCCGTCTCTTCTGCGGATCGGCCGGCTCCGGAGGTTTCGCCGAGATCATCCAGCGCCCACTGTCGACCTGCTGCCTCGGCGAGGTTTTCCGGATCACCGGAGTGGCGCGCGAAGTGCGCCGCTAAAACGTGGGCTAACTTTTCGTATCCGGAGGTGATCCCGACTCCTGATCCGAGTGGATTCTGTGCCCGGTAGAGCTGGCGTGGACGTCCTCGGGCGACGTTGTGCTCGGTCTCCTTCGCGATCAGGCCGACTTCGATCAACGCGTTGAGGTGGAACCGAACTGTGGTCACATGCAGGTTGCACAGATCCGCCAGTTCGCTGGCGGCCATCGATTCCGCGCCGGCTCGTAAAGCGTCCAGCAGTTGGACTCGCCGCCGGGACGCAAGTACTGCATGGGTGCCGGCGCGCGCAGAACCGGTTCCCTTTCGTATCGCCATACTGTAAGACTTTAGAGGAAAGATTTCCTCGAAAATAGGCGGTGTCCTGAGAGGACGCTCATGACGTACGTGATCGCTGCACCATGTATCGACGTGTTGGACCGGGGGTGCGTCGAGGAATGCCCGGTGGACTGCATCTACGAAGGAGCGCGGTCGCTCTACATCCACCCGGACGAATGCATCGACTGCGGTGCGTGCGAACCGGTCTGCCCGGTCGAGGCCATCTCGTACGAATCCGACGTCCCCGCCCGCTGGGAAGATTTCATCGATGACAATGCCCGCTTCTTCCATCGGCGACTGCCCGGTGCGGCCGAGGTAGTGGGGTCGCCGGGCGGATCCGCGAAGCTTGGTCGCGTAGGCGTCGATACGGAGCTGGTAGGCGGGTATTCGCACTCGAATCGTCCGGATATCGGACCGCCATCTCCCGCGCAGTGAGGAACGGCAATGACTCCCATTGTGACAGAGCTCCTTCCTTCGCGGCCTTACCCGAAACGGCGGGGGCTCAAGGGCACGTTCCTCTATTCCGCTGCCACTACGACCGATCCCAAACAGCTGGGCGTGATGTATCTGGTCACCTCGTTCGCCTTCTTCATGTTGGGCGGATTGATGGCCCTGCTGATCCGGACCGAACTTGCCGTCCCCGGTCTTCAGTTTCTCTCGAACGAGCAGTACAACCAGCTCTTCACCATGCACGGCACGATCATGTTGCTGCTCTATGCCACTCCGATCGTCTTCGGCTTCGCGAACTACATACTTCCCCTGCAGATCGGCGCACCGGATGTGGCGTTCCCGCGACTGAACGCGCTCAGCTACTGGCTGTACCTCTTCGGTGCGCTCATCACCGTATCCGGATTCCTCACCCCCGGAGGAGCCGCCGACTTCGGATGGACGGGATATACCCCGCTGACCAGGGCACTGTCACGTTAGTCGAAAAGTATAGCGGCGCGGCTGGTTTGGGGCAGGACGCTACGGCACGCCGCCGGGACGTTCACTTTCAGGCGGCGGCATCGGTGGCGGTGACTTCCTGCCAGACCGTGAAGCGGTCGGCCATCTCGGTCCGCCATTCGGGCGCAGAGAGTCTGTGCCGGTTGGGCCGGAAATGCGGTGAGATGCCCGAGAAGGCGGACAGGAATCGTTGCGCGTGCCCGGTTGATGTGAAGCGTTTCATCGCACGTTCTCGCTGCCTGGTGGGTTGATGCGAGTTCTCGGCTCGATTGTTCAAATACTTCGACCTGCGATGCTCGACCGAGGCCAGCATCTCGCGGTGCGCCACCTGGTAGCTGGCGAGCTTGTCGGTGACGATCACTCGCGGCACATACTCCAGCCTTTTGAGCAGCTTGCGGAAGAACCGTTTGGCCGCCACCGCATTTCGGCGGGCCTGGACCAGCACGTCGAGCACGTTGCCGTCCTGGTCGACCGCCCGCCATAAGTAATGCAGTGTGCCGTTGATTTTGATGAAGACCTCATCGAGGTACCACTTGTCACCGGGCCGGGCCCGCCGTCGGCGCAGCTGGTTGGCGTAGGCCTGCCCGAACTTGGCGCACCACCGGCGGATCGTCTCGTAACTCACCACGACACCGCGTTCGAGCATCATCTCCTCCACCTCACGGAAGCTAAGCGGGAACCGGAAGTACAACCACACGCAGTGGTTGATGATCTCGACCGGGTAGCGGTGGCCCTTGTACGACAGTGAGGTGCTCACGCCACATTCTCCCAGTTTCCCGCGTTCAACAACGTGACAGTGCCGTAGACACGGCTACGAAAGCTGCGGCGACTTCACACGCATGTACTCACGCAGCTCGTCGTCTCCGGTACCCGGGCAGCATTGTCAGAGCCATCGGCGCCGCATGGTCCCCGTTACTTTGGTGCCCAAATGTAATCGAGCTTGACGCAGTCGACCAGCCTCGACAAGTCCGTGCCTGTGCCCTCTCCGAGAGCGTGAAGAGGGGTTGCCTCGGTCTCCGGATTGATCGATGACGGCGGATTGGTGAGCCGATGAGGAGTGAGCGGCAATCCCTCACGGAAAGTGGGCCAGAACTAGGGGTTGTTGTCAGCGATCGAGCAATACGCGGCGGCTCGCGGCGATGGGACTCTGCGCGGTGAGACCCCCGTCGAGTACCAGCGTTTGACCGCTCATGTATCGGGACTCGTCCGATGCGAGGTAGACCATCGCCCAGCCGATGTCCTCGGGATCACCGATCATATCGAGGGCGTTGTGTTGCCGGATTTCATCGATGACCTCTGCGGGGACGTTGTCGCGGAAGGACGGGTGTCATGACCGCACCCGGAGCAACAGCGTTGCAACGGATTCCTTGCTTACCGTACTGAGTGGCAATGTATTGGGTCAGGCGAATGACAGCCGCTTTCGCTGCGCCGTAGGCGCACTGGAGAGTATCCCCAGCGAGACCTCCGATCGAGGCGGTGTTGATGATCGAACCGCCGCCGGCGACGAGCGTATGTGGCAGCGCCAATTGTGAGGTGACTACCGTGCTTCGGGCATTCAACGCCATCGTCCGGTCCCACTCGTAGAGGTCGAGGCGCAACAGGTCGAGATCCTTACGCGGGTTGCTTCCGCCGACGTGGTTGCACAGAACATTGATACCGCCGAATTCGGTGGCAGCGCGGTCGATCATGGTGGCTACTGATTTTCGTCCATCACGTCGACCGCGATACCTACGGCGCGATCCCCGACCTCTGAGCGGGAGGTTTCGGCAGCAGTATTCGAGGCGGCGTCCCCGTCGAGGTCAGCGATCAGGACACTTGCGCCCTCTGTGACCATGAGCTCGGCGGCGATCCAGAAGTGACTGAGACCGGACCAGAATCGGGGGAGAAAGTCCGCTGGGAAGGCTGCGCCTGCGCTAGGGAAGTAGGGG
>JBEOUM010000039.1:0-7047 GCA_040302365.1 Nocardioides sp. NPDC126508 | reverse complement strand
TAGCGATTGGTCAACTTGGGTACCAGACTTTCCCCGTCGGGGGATAGGAAGTGCACCACTGGGTTGTTCCACGCTGGCTCGTTGAATTGTCGGAGAATCTCGGCATCCGGACCAGCCCGGTTGTTGTAGATAGCAAGCGGAACGAAGTGCGACTCGATCATTTCGACCATGAGTGCCTGCGCCAGCACATGCTGCCCGAAGTTCACACAGGTAGGGCATCCGGGAATCTCCTGGAAAAGGAGGAACACCGGCAAGTTCCGTTCCCTCGCCTCGGTCAGGGCCGCACCGAAGTCACGGTGCCACCGCACATCGCCAAGCTCGGCATGCTCGAGATAGCTGTAATCGTTGCCGCCGTGCGCATCGGTCGTGAAACGGGGAACTGCTGTCATCGTCGCCGCCTTTGGTCTGTGGTTTCCCAAAGAGTAGAACGGAGGCAGTTCGCTGCGTATTCCAATGGCGCCGCGCGCCGGGCGACTCACTGGCGAACCCTGCTTCAACTGCTGCGCGCTGTGCGAACCTCGGCCGTGCGGCGTGGTTCGCGCACCACGATGGTGACTGCCTCGGCGCCGTCCAGCAGATCCAGCGCCCCGAACTAAGAGGCGTCCCGCGTTCATTGGACGCTATGATTCCTCGGCTTTTTCATCGCCCCGCAGATTAGCGGGTGACTCCGGCGTTTTCGATGCCACACCAATTCCCGCTGACGATAGGTTCCATCTCGCGGGTGCGGCCGGACCCGACGGCCCCCGGCCAGTACGGCAACCGTGATGCGAGGCAGTAGTTCAGTCACTCCGAGCCACGGACACCGAATCCACAAGTAGGAGAAATGCCATGCCCGTAACGGAAGCCCTGACAAGACGGGAACTGCATCGACGTAAGTTGCTCACCGCGCTTAACCACATCGATCGTTGTCCGCGCGGCTATTTCAACACCGCTTGCAACAATCACTTCCGAATTGCACCATCTTGCTCGTGGGGGCGGCCGTGTCGCCCCAGACGCGGTCCCCTCCGACACGGCACCGCCCGCCTGATCGTTCGCTCTGATGGTTTCGCCCGGTGCCCGGTACTCGGGACAGCGCCCCGAAACCACCTCCGCAAAGCATCCACGCAGTCGACACTGAGCAGACCGCAGCACTGATCTGGGCATCGATCTTGATGAACGCTTTCAATCGGCTGGATCCTCGAAGTCGGCGATGGCTCCGCCCTACCGAGGACACCTCACGGCTTATGCCGGCATTGCATCGATGATGACGGTGCGAGTATCAGGGTCGGCGGGGAACACCCCCGTCTGTTCCGACAAACGTAGGATCATACGCGCGATATTCCTCTCCGCGTTGCCGGCGTTGCACGCCCGGCTAGCCGTGCTTACTGCAACCGCAAACGAGTCAAAGGCAAGAAACAACGACGCAATGGTCTACCGATGCTGCTGAGGCGTCCTCCACGCGGTGCTCATTCACGGGGAGCTTACTGGACCTGCGCCACCGCGGCTGTTATACAGGAATTATAGGGACCGCCCGGTAAATCGACTCGATCGGCGAGAAATTCGAGAGCTACAATTCAACCTGAACAGGACGCCCGAATGCAACGTAATTCTTAATCGAAGCAGCTTCCTGGGATGGGTCAGGATAATACCAGGCAATATCTCGGAATACGGTTTCGGAAACTACTGCGGAGTAGTATCTCGCAGTTCCTTTCCAGTAGCAAACGGTTTCGGTGGCGGTGCCAGTTAGATGCTCGTGGTTGACCGATTCGTCTGGGAAGTAGTGGTTCCCCTCGATCACAACCGTGTTGGGAGACTCAGCGAGCACTGTGCCATCAAGTATCGCTCTTGGCATTTTTTCCTCTCGTGCAAATGTTCAGGGTTTGAATAAAGCATACATAGGGCCGTACCGCATGGATCTCACCTGCGATGAGCGCAGGCGGTGCGGTCGGTGGCCGATTGGCGCTGGTGGGCGGCGGCGGTACGGATCTGTGGGTCCGCGAACGCGGCCCGTCCTGCCCCGCACATGGTGGTCGTGTTGACGGACGGGGATACGCTGCGGCCGGATCGGCCGGCGCGGGCGCATCCGGTGTGCGCGGGATCGGTAACGACGGTGCGCTGGCGCGGAACCCGGAGCGGGCGTCGCGTGTGCAGATCCCGGTCGGTGGCGCGTGAACGCGGTGAGCGGTGACCTGTTGCGGTACGCGCAGTAGGTGTTGACCGGAACTTCTCCCGCGCCGGACCGGGTGGCGAGCGTGGTCGCCCGTACCGGCGAGGATGCGGCGGCGCGGGCATTGATGCCGGGGCGGTGTCACCGCACACGATGCGTGCTGGTGGCCGGTACTGGCGGCTCTACCGAAGTCGGCGGTCCTGGCTTTCGACGGGGCAGACGCCCGGCCCTTCCCGCCCGCGAAGTGCCGTTGAACGTACTCATAGCAGGCGCAGAGGAATAACGCCGGCACCGGCCGGAAGTAGGTAAATAGCCAGTTCAGAGAGCTTTTCCAGGAAAGGTTTGATTCGTCATGCGCATTACTGCCTCGTCGTCGGATTTTGCTGTCCCTTCCGGCCCGGTCCCGTCACCGCCGCGCCCGCCCGCTCCGTTGCTGACGGGGCGGGCGGGGTCGGAAATCCCGCGGCGCCGAACGCACAGTGAGTGTCTAAACTCGTCGCGGGAGTCCAGAGCAGCCGCGCCGAGATCGAAGCCCGTTGCCACAGCAGGGATCTGGAAGGATCACGAAGTCGTCCATGTAACCAGAGCATTTCATTCGGCGTACGCGAGGTGCCCAATTAGCACGCACGTTGCCGAGGTTGGACAGTGGAGTCTCATTCTGTCACCGATAGCCACGTTATCGAGTGACCCATCCCCGCAAGTTACTGGGCTGCTGCGCAGTTTGGCCAATGAGCCTGTCGGAATTGCGCCATCGGGAGAGTATCGGGCGCGGCTCGCTAGATGGCACTGTCATCAGCCAAGCACGTAAGTTCTGCAATGCGACGTCCGACGCGTGGACGAACTTGCCTGAATTTGAGAAGTGAGATGGCCTTCGAATGTCGACGACTACCGAGTCCAGACTGGGAAATCTGCCCAATGAAATCACCAGCTTCGTGGGGCGGCGCGTCGAGGTCTCCGAAACCAAGAGACTGCTGTCACTCAGTCGATTGACGACGCTTACAGGAGAAGGCGGGGTGGGAAAGTCTCGTATCGCGCAGCAAGTGGCTGGTCAGGTAGCGCGCGCATTCGATGACGGGGTATGGCTGGTAGAACTCAGCGGCCACCGTGAAAAATCGGCCATTGTCTTGGCCGTCGCGGATATTTTCGGGCTCGTCCTGGCCGCGGACACCGCAGAGGCAGAACTCATCGACCATCTATTTGATCGCCGCGTCCTACTCGTTTTCGATTGTTGTGAAGCTTCAGTGGTTGCCATCTCGGAATTATGCGTAGTCTTGCTCAAGCGTTGTCCGCACCTACGCATTCTGACGACGAGTCGCCAGACGCTCGGAATTGTGGGCGAGGGTGTACTTGCCATTCTGCCCTTGCCGACGCCGCGAGAGGATCACGGAACGGTACTGAGGGGACTGTTCCAGTACGACGCGGTGAGATTGTTCGTGGAGCGGGCCGCAACTGTGATGCCGGACTTCGAAATTACCGCGAGCAATCAATCTGCCGTCGCGCAGATTTGCAACACATTGGAGGGGCTACCTCTCGCTATCGAATCAGCGGCCGGTCGGTTGCGGGTGATGACCGCCGAACAGATTCTCCAGCGCCTGACTGGTCGGTACAGACTGATGTCGCTAGGTAACAGGGCAGGGCCAGCCCGACACCAGACGCTCTCTACGTGTCCTGGCTGGAGTTTTGACCCGTGCTTCGCATCTGAGCAAGCTTTGTGGAGCAGACTGGCGATATTCGAGGGATCATTCGATCTCGATGCGGCAGAGTCGATCTGCTCCACAATCGTCCTTCAGCAAGAGTTGGTCGACCTCATCGCTGGGCTGGTCGAGAAATCGATTGTGATCCCAGATGTCGAAGGGCGGGTTGCGCGATACCGGCTCAGCGAGACGTCGAGGCAATACGTGATGGATCGCTTCGGCGATGACCAGACGTGGGATTCTCTGAGCCGGCGTCACCGCGATTGGTTCCTGGTGTCGACGAGAAACGCCACCGATATCGCGACGCGGGGAACTTCTAACGCCGGTAGGCCGGCAGGGTTGCCTACAAGGATATTCGCGATTCGGAAGGAAAGGTGGTCCATGGGGCCGGCATCGGAGTACCCGAGGCCGGTCAGACCTTGCCTGCCGGGCCACGCTTGGACGGTCGTCTGCATTCCAGGTTCAATGATCTCTAGTGCGGGATGAGGGCTCACGGGATCTCGGCTCGACTCGCCGCAATGTGCCGTTTGCCCGCGATCGATTCTGCAACGGAAGTCAGTGGTGCAATACCTTTCAGGTATTCGGAGACTACGAAGTTGTCGTGCGCCGCGGGGTAGGAGTACGTACCTTCGAAGACTTCCAATCGCATGGCCAACAGCTCCGGCTCGCTAACTCGGGAAAAATTCACTCGGTCGGCGGTCCGAAGGACGTTCGATCTGGCGGCAGCGGGTGCCGGTACGTCGTCGGCGGGATCGGCGGAGAATACGCGATTCCAAACTGGCAGTGTGCGTCCGAACAATTGGTAGCTGCCGGGGACAGACATGGGATAGATCGCCACACACGGACCTCCAAGGGCGAGGCATCCTTCGGCAGTCCACATTCTCGCCGGGTTGTATTTAGGAGCCGACAGCTGTGTGCATGGATCGAGTGAATATAGGAATGGCAGGCCAGGAAAGTAGCCAATAAATGCCGTCCACCAGGTAGCTTCCGTGAACGTGTCGTAAAAGTCCTCTCTGCTGAGTAGTCCATTGCAGTGGACGATGTAGTCGATGTTGTCGCCGTCGCGAACATTCGGCGCGTCACTACGGACGCTGATGCGATAGCGCTCCACTGCTGCACGGGTCATCGCGTCGTCGAAAGCGATTGGCATAGTGACCGTTCGACTTTGAAGTACGAGCGAATCAAGATTCGGCACTGATTCTTCACGTTCGACGAGTTCGTCGAGAAGGCTGGTTCGGGAGATACTGGATGGGTCGAAGGTGATCAGCACTGACCGGAAGCCGACTGCGGTTTCACGGATTCCGGCGACAGGTTCACCCGATAGCGCTTGTTGCAGTGCTTGTGCTCTAAAGTTCAGTTTTATATCCATCTCGTTGGCGCCGTACTGCATCAGTACTTGATGGTCTCCGGCCTGCAGGATCTGCATAGCAGGCCTGGCAGAGTTCGACGTCTGCGCCCGCAGGAGAGCGTGAGAGTGGGCCATTGTTCTTCCAGATGATGCTCGGATATCTTTACTCCATACTGCTCCGGCGCGAAGATAGTGCAATAGCACTTCTTGGTCGCGCGGAAACATGCAGGTAGAGAGGTTCGATGCCGGAACGACTGGTTCGAGCATCACGAGCGGCGGGACAAATCGCTGACTCCGTCGAAGCTACCGCGCGTGCTCACCGAGATCTCGTTCAAGCCTCCGTTGCGACACTGGGTGCTCGGCACATCCTCGAATCCCTCGTCGGATCGATAGGTGGGTGGGTCTTGCTTCTGAGCGAGACAGGCGATCTCCGTGCTGCCAGTCCGGAAGCTGCCCGTGCCCATCTGGGACTCGTTCAGGCGGAGTTACCTCGCTTAGCCCGACTCACTCGAAACGCGGCGATGTCGATCAACATGCCGGACCAATCGGTATCTATTCGGTCACTGCGAATTCCGGGGCAGACTCGCGGCTACCTGACACTGGGTAGGTCCACCACTCTGGCCGCCATTGAAACCTCCCTCGTCGATACGGCCGTGCTCCTGCTGAGCGAACATCTCAGGCGGACAGACGAAGAACGTCAAGAATTGCGGAACAACCGACGCGCGATCTTAGAACTGATGTTGAGTGGGCATTCAGGGATTGCTCGTCAGATGAGCAGCATTCTTCGGGTGCCGATTCCCGAGGGGCACGTCCGAGTGGCGCTACTGGGCGCACCACGCCGTTTTGAGGTCGAATTACTCGAAATAGCAGAAGAGGATCCGGCGTTACGCCGGGTCGATACCGTGACGGCCCAGCGGGATTCAGGGCAAGTCGGAATCATCCTTCCAAGTGCTGAGGGTGACCTGCGCACCCTTCAGGCGGTTCTTCGACAGGTTCCCTATGGCAGAGGATCAGTTAGTGAGCCCGTCGACGTCGACCATTTACCTGAGTCATGGCGACAGGTTCAGCGAGTCTTTCGTGCTGCACCCGATGTTCCGGGGAAGCTGCACGAGGCAAGGGATATTTCGGAGGCAGGGCTGCTCAGGCATCTTCGCGGATATCAAGTCCGAGTATGGGCGCGGGAGACCCTGGCGCCGGTAAGGAAACTCGATCAAAGCTCGAAAGTAGATTTCACTCGAACGCTTCGTGTCTACCTTGCGAAAAACGGGCAAGCCGACGCTTCGGCCGGGATGTTAGGGATTCATCGGCATACACTGCGCTACAGAATGAGTCGAGTTGCCAACGCACTCGGATGTGATCTGGATGATCCAAAGGTTCGAGCTGAACTCTGGTTCGCACTTCAACTGTATCCAGATGACAGTTCAGACATTGAAATACTTTGCTTCCGGGTGGTGCAGGACAAAAGCGTCCGTGGACTGCTCTGGATGCAGCTGCAGTTCCTCGGACAATTCGACGCCGATTCGCTCGGGTTCGAGCAACGCCACCAACTTGGCACGATCCTCGAGGTCCGGGCACGCGCCGTATCCGAACGAGTAACGAGCGCCGCGGTACTCGAGATCGAAGTAGCCGGCAACCTCGGTCGGGTCCTGCTCCGCGACGGTATGCCCCTCGGGAAGCACAAGCTCTTCACGAACGCGTCGATGCCAGTACTCGGCCAGAGATTCCGTGAGTTGGACGCCGATTCCGTGAACTTCGAGGTAATCACGGTACGAGTTCGACGCGAACAACTCGTTGGCGAAGTCCGCGATCGGCTGACCCATCGTCACCAACTGGAACGGAAGAACGTCCACCTGGCCGGT
>JBEOUM010000038.1:0-7101 GCA_040302365.1 Nocardioides sp. NPDC126508 | reverse complement strand
TCTTCGTCACATTCTCCAGTGTCGTCATCTCGGCACCTCCTCGCCGAGCATTCACTCAGCGTCTCGGGCCAAAACACCGATTACGAAACAGTCCCGGTGCCGGTTCCGCAGCGGCGGGCATACGCGATCATTCCGTCTGCTGCCCGCACAGCGCGGACGCCGTTGTCGTGGATCTGCGACTCGGGGTCTTGCTCGTAGCGGAAGTCATCGTGCTTGCTGCCGCCTGCTGTCGATGCCGCGACTGCGTCGAATGTGTCTATTCCTTCCCAGGCGCGTGCACGGTATTCGGGCTTCGTTGTTTCGGACATGTGTTGTGTCCCTTTCCCTTGCGGGTGAGCTACACAGCGGGGGTGCTGTGCAGCGCGGCCAACAGGGCGGTCTGGACCTCGAGCGCGGGCGACGGCGCACCGTGTGCAAGGACGCTCGCGGTCGTGTCATCGATGACGACGGACATGTGGGCGCGGTGACGCGAGAGCATCACGCAGGTGCGGCCCGCGTCGAGGTTGAAAGGTTCGGCGGTCCGGTATCCCGCCAACGGGTGCAGCACCACGACGGCAGGGCGCTCGAGGCCTTGCAGCGAGTTGGCGGTGCCGACCAGTACGTCGGGGTGCTCGCTGAGTAGGGCACGGATTGCCGCAGCCTGGGTCACGTGCGGGACCACCACGGCCACGTCGGCGGCCGTCATTGGCCGCTGGCCTGCGGTGGTGACCAGATCCGCTGCCAGTAGTTCCGCCGCCCGCGCGGCGCATGCGGTCACCAGGGCCGGATCGGACGGGCCTCCGCAGGCTGTGATCGGGCGGTGCGCCAATTCGGGCCACACGGCTCCGCTCGAATCGGTGAGGTGTTCCGGGGGACGCTTGGAGGTGAACGGCAGGTCGGGGTAGAACAGTGGCGCGATCAGTGCTGTGGTGTCGGGTCCGAGTCGCCAGGTGTGCGCCAACCGCACCATCCCCACCGCGTCGCCGTGCGCAGCCAACAGTGCAATCGGGGCGGGTAGATCGGGTGCGGTTTCGCTTCCCTCCCAACGAGATACATCGCCGGTCACCACCGGGTCGATCTGGCCGGGATCACCGACGCACACCACCTGTTTCGCCATGGCTCCCAGCGCTCCCAGATCGGCGTAGGTGCATTGCCACGACTCGTCCACGATCAACACGTCCGCACCGACTCGGTCTGGGTCCGAGAACAACCATCGCGCCGTCGTGCCGATCAGAATTGCACCGACGTCGCCCTGCCAGCGCACTTTCTGTCCCGAGACCACCGGTGTGTCGCCGCTGTCCGGTGCCGGTGCTTTCGCTTTCCACATCAAGGCGGCGCGGTCGGTGAGTGTTCCCAACCGGCGTGCAATCTCCACCGCCTGTTCGCGGGTCTGCGCCGCGATCCCCACGCGCAGATCCGCGCGGTGCGCCAATGCCGCAGCCAGTAATGCAACCAAGCGGGTCTTGCCCGCACCGGGAGGGGACGGCACCACCACCGCCGGATCACCCGACCACACCGAAAACAGCACACGCGCTGTGATCGGGTCGGCCATGATCTCCGACCCCGGCCACCCCGTCAGCGACGGGACGGGCGGACGGGACGACGACGGCACCGGGCCGGAGGGGGCAGCAATATCGGACGACGAGGCAGTAATGCGCATGACGAATCAAACCTTTCGTGAAAAAAGTCTCTGAACTGGCTATTTACCTAAGGCAGGTATGCTGCCGGTGCTATTCCTCTGCGCCCGCTATGAGCACGTCCAACGGCACTTCACGCCGGGAAGGGACGGGTGTCTGCCCCGTCGAAAGCCAGGACCGCCGCCCTCGGTAGAGCCGCCAGTACCGGCCACGACCAGCGCGCATCGCGAAAGGTGACGCCGCTTGCGGCATCAACACCACCGACGCGCCACTCGGCGGCGCATACATCCCCACCGAACCGAGTCCGAGCACCAACTTCCCGCCGACAACCTCGGTCGATGTGACCTCGACAGTGAACTGCTCGAACGGACGCCGTCGCGGTGTACCGACCCACCCGGTGACAGCAGATCCGACCCGCAGGCGCGAATCCAGACGCTCACACGTCACCGACAACGACCCGTTGCGCCGACGTGAACCTTTCGGTGGCGGCGTCATCGATGCCACACCCACCGCGACGTGGCCGGTGTGCAATGCGCGCTCGCGCCACATCGGATCATCGAGCAAGGCTGATGACATCACATCTGCTGCGTCACAACGACTTCGCAGACCCATCGCGGCGCTGGCCGTGTTGTCGGGACGCGACCAGTCGTGACCGTCCACCAGTGCGGACTGTGCCCGAGAAAACGAATAGGCGTCGTCTTCACCGATCGCAGCGAGCAGCGGTAACAACGGGCCACTGCCGATCGCACGCGCCCATTCGTGCATCCCGGCGACACTCTCGTCGGTGATCTGCAACCACTTTCGCCATACCCGCGCCGACCGCTGCGCTTCCGGCACCACTCCGAGCACGTAGCGGGCACTGGAGGCGGCCGGAAGATTCACCACCGCCGATGTGCCGGGATGATCCGCGCGATCTGCCCACCACCCCACCATCGCGGCGCTACCGGAGATGTTCGGGTCACTGTGGTGAGCGTGCGCCCGCGCCAACCCCACCAGGGCCGGGATCGTGCCGGTGTCGTCGGTGAGCAACATCGCCGGGGTATCCGCCGCCAGTGTGCCGCCCAACCGTGCGAGCAACGCCAACCCTGCCTCGTCGCACGCGGTTTCCTCACCTCCACCGAACGACGCAGCGGACACGCTCACACTGCCGCCGCGTACCGTCGCCCGCACCGCCAGCGCCGACGCTGACGGGGTGAACGTAGTGTGTGCGAGCCGAGCAACGGGGCGCCCTGTTTCGGCGGCATAGAGACGCTGAGCCAGATCGAACCATTCCACGCTCACGACACGTCCTCCGTCTGTTCGCACGCCCCGACCACCGGATTCGCAGCGCACTCCCACCCCGCACGCAAGGCCCGCGCCGCCGCATCCTCGCCGGTACCGGCGACCACGCTCGCCACCTGATCCGGCGCGTGACCGGTACCGGTCAACACCTGCTGCGCGTACCGCAACAGATCACCGCTCACCGCGTTCACAACGCACCGACCGGGATCTGCACACTCGACGCCCATTCCGGGGTCCGTGCCAGTGCAGTGTCGTTGCCGATCACCGCGCACACCAGATGCGCCCGCGACGGCCGATCCGGCCACGGCGTATCCCCGTCCGTCAACACGATCACCACGTGCGGGGCAGGACGGGCCGCGTTCGCCGCATCGATCCCGACGCGCATATCCGTACCGCCGCCGCCCACCAACACCACATCAGCCACCGACCGCACCGCCTGCGCAGACGTCGATGCCGCATCGCACGAGAGAATCCGTACCCGCTCCCGCGCTACACCGCCTGCCCGCAGCACACCCGCAACCTCACCCATCGCCGCCGACAGATCCGCCGCCGACATGGACCCGGACGTGTCGATCACAATCGACACCGTGATCGACGGACCCCGCATCGCCGGGGCCACGATCCCCGGCAGGCTGCGCCGCGACGGACGCGCATAGCTGTAGTTCGTCCGCCCCGACTGATCCGCCAGCGCGCGCCGGATCACCGCGCGCAACACCCGATCCCACGGCACTGTCGGCGGCGTGAGAACCTCACCAGCCCAACGCGCCAATCCTGCCGGTGCGCTCCCGCGCCCCTTCCCTTGCGCCGCCTGCACCGCCCGCGCCACATGGCGGCGCATCAGATCTGCTTCCGCGCCGTCCAACCCGTCCGCGACCTCCCCCGCTGCCGCGCCCAACTCCCCCGGCACCGGCGCGCACCCCGCACCGGACCCGCATCCCACATCTTCGTCGTCTGGAAACTGTTGCCCCGTAGCCGGATCGATCAGGTGCGTGTAGTAGTCCTCTGCGATTCCGCCGTCCTCGCACCCGAACGATTGTGGAGTGATCACCCCGTCCGGTAACCCGACGCCCGCCGCCAGCAAGTCGTCGTTGATTTCCGCGTCCGCCGCGTAATTCCACGCCACGTGTTGCACCGGCTTCGGCAAGGACTGACCCCGCGCACCGTGCGCCCGCAGCAAGTGCCCGACCTCGTGCAGCAATACCGCACCCGCCACCGGCACCGGCCACGCACCCGCGCCCACCAACAACGCCGGATCGAGATAAAGCCGCCACTGCGCATCCACCGCGAACGTTCCCAACCCCGGTGCAGCAACGGGCTGCGCCGCGAACAACGCCCGCATGAAATACGGCATCTGCTCGGCAGAAACCAGCCGTGCCAGGCGAAACGCCCGCAACTCATCCGGCGCGAGCACCCGAACCCCGCTCATGCCGCCGCCTCCATCAGACCCGCAGCGGTCAACATCGGCGCGAACCGACGAGCAGACGCCGGGACAGTCGCCTTCGCCGGTCGCGCCGTCGCCAGCGTGCGCGCCGCCGCGCCCGCCACGTCCGGTGCGCCCGCCTCCGCAGCCGCGATCAGCGGACCCCACGCACTGCGCCAGGCCTCCACCGTGCCCCGTCCCACCGCCCACGCCGTGACACCGGACAGCACCGCCCACACCAGATCAGGACGCGACTGCCAATCGAACGCCGAATCGGGATTCTCCACCACCGCAACCGGATCGGGAAGATCCGCGCTACGCCGCCACTCCAAGAACTCCACGCCCGCGCCCTCACCGATCAACCCGAACACCGCCGTGTTGATCGCCGCGTTGTCGTCCTCCCGCAAATGCGGCAACACCGCCGCCAACATCGACCACGTACGACGCGACGGCCACGCACCACCGGTCTGCGCAGCCGACGACGGAAACGCATCCAACGCATCAGGATTGCGCTGCACAAAGCCGGTGATCGAACTGCGCACCAACGCAACCCGTTGCTCATCGGTGGCCACCGCACGCGAGGCAGGCGGTGCACCCCACCCCGTCGCCATACCGTCCAACCACTCATCCACAGACGGCGTGAACTCCACATGTCAGAACCGATTCGCCAACGGCGCTTCCAACTCGTACCCACCAGCAGCGCAATCCGGAGGATTCGCCCCCGCAATCACCCGAGTCCCCTTCGGCAACTGCACATCACCGACAGTCAAATCCAACGCCACCGCCAACATCGCCGCCTGCACAGCAGGCGGACTCGTCGTCAACTCGTCCAAAAACAGATACCCACCACCACCGGCAACCAATTCCTTCGCCCACGCCGGAGCCTCCAACGCCACACCGTGCTCCCGCACCACCGGCAACCCCGCGAAATCCGACGGCTCACGCAACGACCCCAACACCGTCTTGCACAACACCCCATCCGCCGCAGCCAACCCACGAACCAAACTCGACTTGCCCATACCCGGACCCGAAATCAACAACGACGGCACACCCGCCCGCCCATTCGCATCCAACACAGTCACAGCAGTAGCCAAATCAGCCACAGGAATCCTCCAGAATCGAGCGAACTGGTCAGGTCCGCTACCGAATTAGACTCCCCAATTATATAGGTTGACCTGCGCAAATAGGCGCTAGAATCGTTTCTCACGTCCCCGGCGCACCCTGTGCCGGGGACGTGAGAAACCACTACCTCACCGGCCGCCGGCACCACCGCAGACAGGCGAAGGAAAGGTGGCTACAAGACCGCGATTTCGACCTCCGATCAGCGGTCCCCAGCATGCCGACCTCTACGACATCTTTTCGGGCCGGCATCTGCACACAAGAAGTCAAACCTGCGAAACGCCACGCTAAAAAGCGGATAGACCGCAAACGATGTCCGGGCTTGGCTGTCAGCTCTTGAGCTCGCCGACCCACAACACCTCAAACAACCCGTTACTCAAGTCGAAATATGTACGGAGAGTTCGTTTCACCGTCGATACGACGCTGAAACTCAACTTGGACTTGCTGCAGCAACTCGAGGTCGTCCCAAGCAGATGAGTGATCCTTGCTCTGTTCTCGAGAGTCAAACAACAGATTCACCCACCGGGCATTGTGGGATGACCACATCACAAAGAAGACATCCGGCCACATCACCCAGACGGTGTCTACGCCAACAATCCCGTCCAGTGGGTTCAGAAGGTGTGCCACGATAGGAGCAACGTCCATTTCAACGACGGGATAGTCAAAGGGATGGGCAATCAGAAATATGTTCTTCGAGTGCGCAACCCTCACTTTCTTGTTTAGTTGGCGGAGCGCGCGATCAATCTGATTGAGGCCTTCACCTGCCAGGACCTCGTTTACAGTCGTAACAGCTGCGGTGAACGTCGTCACCATCGGAATTTCGCCACGCCCAAGGGATTGATCAATCGTGGCGTCAAACTTTCGGTACCAAAGACCAATCGATTTCACTTCGAAGTCCGCAAACCTCTTATTCGCCAAACCCATCGACGATATGGGGCTGCGCTCCGATTTCGAATGCGAAAGATCGAAGATCAAGTCTGGTTCGCCAGCACAATCAACGCTAGTCGGCGCACAGGCTAGGAATGCAGTCGTTGAAATGGCGGCTAGGTCCTCGCCCGATCTCACTTTCAGTTTTCGAAGCACCTCGTGCGGCAACGCACGGCAGAGCTCGTCGACCGCCCACCATAAAGTTCGTTGCGGTATCACCACTACGTCACTGCCCTTTGCGCCCGGATCGAGCATGAACTTATAGTCGCACATCGCAAAGCAAAGCCCCGGGAGTTCGGGTCACTTCAATCCCGGGCTTCGGCGATAGCATCAGCGGTCACCAGCATGTCGATCTCAACAACATTGGTTCCGCCGGCATCGGTGACGCGCACGGTTACTCCGGCGAGCTTGTGTACCGTCGGTCATTGACCGCAGAGGGGAAACCGAGATGCTGTTGTCTTCCTGGCGAGTGTGTATCACCGAGAGTCGTGTGGTCCGACCCCGGATCACGGCATACCGGAGCGCGGCGAGAGAAGCCGTCGCCACCATATCCAGCCAACGAAAATGACCAGCCAGAAGTCGATTCCTACTCCCGTCAGGCCTTACTCAACGCCGCCAATGCATCTGTGCCGACGGGTTCTTCGGGAGTGTTTCTTAAACGGTGTTTCGGCCCGACACGCTGGGTGAATGCCCGGCGAGAAGGGTGCCGTGATGACGACACTGGATGATGTGACGAAG
>JBEOUM010000037.1:0-7141 GCA_040302365.1 Nocardioides sp. NPDC126508 | reverse complement strand
GTCGTGGTGATGGGGCACACTGACGGCGCAGAGTGGCGGCGAGTAGTGCCGGCGCGAGTGAACGAACGGACAGCGGCATGGGTATTGAAGAAGCTCAGGACGACGGCACGCTCTACGCGGTGCCTCCGAAGGATCCGGACACGATCTTGGGGTCGATCGACTCGCTGCACGTCGAGGCTCCGGTGGTTGTCGAGCAACGCCAGGAGTCGCCGCCCGCGTCCGGGGAAACCGTCTCCGACCAGTGGGGCGATTTCGACCACTGACTGTGACACCTGGTACCTGGCTGACAGTGCTGGCCTTCTTCGTGTTCGTAGCTCCTGGGCTGCTGTACGACCTGGCCAGCGTCACCAAGCGCACCCGTCGACACGAGACGGTGTTCACCGAGATCAGCCGGATCACACTGATGTCGACGCTGTGCAGTGCCGGCGCTGCAGCTGTGGTGACAGTAATCGGCATGATCGTCGCCGCACGATGGGAGAAGTACCCGTTTCCGGATCCGGCGTCGATGATCCGCGGCGGCTCAGGTTACGTCAACGCGCACCTCGCAGCGGTGTCGTGGGCAGCAGCCCTTTGCTTGGGGGTCTCGCTCGGCATCTCCTACGGCGCGTTCCGTCTCGTCTACCGCACGGACAAAGCCGCGATCTCCGACATTTCCGCATGGAGGTCGGTCCTGCGTGACGATCTACCTGACCCAGGTGTCGCATATGCCCTGGTCAAAATGAAAAGCGGCACGGTCTGGGGTGGGCGGGTCGCCAAATACACGCCCGACCCGGAGATGGCGAACAGGGAATTGGTCCTGAGTCCCCCGTTGTCTGTCCGCGATGCTGCCGCGTCACAGATGGCGAAGGTTCCCGACAAGTGGATGCGCGTCATCCTGCCCGGTCCGGAGATCGTCTCGATGGTTGTCACCTACGGTGATCCACCGCCGTAGGTGACCGGCCGGCACTGCGGTCAGGCGATGTGGAAGCGGTCGTCTCCGAGTTCGACCTCGACACGCAGGGAACCGCCTACTGCCTCGACGTATCGGCGCAGGGTGTCGATTTGAATTCGTGCGAGGTCCCCGCGCTCGATGTTGGAGATGCGGTTTTGGCCGACGCCGAGACGGTCTGCGACCTCACCTTGAGTCAAGGCAGCATTCTTGCGGAGTTCCTTGAGTCGGTAGGCCCGTACCTCCTCGAGCAGTCGGCCCTTGTGCGCGTCCACGGCGGACCGGTCGACGGGCCGTGCGTTGAGCATGTCGTCGAGACTTTTTGCCATCACGTTCACTTCCCTTCCAGGTTTTCGATGTGGGTGTCGAGCAGATCGTCGGCGATCGGAATGTTCTTCTTGTACCACTTGGTCCACTGACCTGATTTGTCTCCCGCGATCAGCAAGATCGCCTTTCGATGCGGGTCGAACGCAAACAGCACTCGCAGCTCCGAGCGCCCACTCGATCCCGGCCGTAGCTCCTTCATGTTCTTGTGGCGGGAGGCAGTGACCGTGTCGACCAGCGGCCGACCGAGCTGAGGCCCACGTTCTTCGAGCAATTCAAGTGCAGCGACAACCTGTTCATAGGACGACTGATCCAGCTGTGCAAGCCAATCTTCGACCAACTCGACGTCCACACTCCAGATCGACACTTCGTCATAATATCACTCATAGGTGATATTTGGGGATCCGTTTCTGCGGCGGTGCCAGCGGTGCACATCCTGCAACGACTTACAGCTCTGACATCAACTCAGGAAGTCTTTACCGAGCCAGTCGATCAGGCACTTCTCGATAGGGTCGGGATTCTGTTTGACTGCCAGCTTGGTTAGGTGGGGTGCGATGATGTCCTTGTATTCTTCTCCGAGAACCAGTTCGACTGCCTCTCTGGCCAACCTGAACGAGCGTTGCCATCGCGGGCCACGCCGGTCGTCTGGCCCCGGCCCCACTGATTCGCAGTTGATCGTGTGCACTATTACGCGAGCGTCTGCACCCTCGAACGACTTGATCGTCCGGTCGATTTTGTCCCGCCCCTCTCTGATCGCGGCTGCCTGTTTCCGATCCAGCTTTCGTCCCCTCACCAGATTGGCGATGAGCTGGCGATCCTCCCTCAGCCAGATCACATGCAATGGGCCCGATTGGGGCGCATTGCCTACATCTTTCGGCGGTGTCGGCAAGAACCGGCCTGGTAGGACGTCGGTGCCTCGATGGGCCCAGACGTAGCGAGGCCAAGGCTTGTGCAGGTGCTCTCCGTGGAGTTGTGATCGGTAGGCGTCTAGTTCTTCGCTGGTGGGGAGGCTGTTGTTGGGCCTATACCCTTGCGCAATTTTCCGAGTAGTGAAGAATCCGTAACCCAACATTCTCGCGAGGAGTGCACCGACATCTGCCGGCCAAGGACCGTCGGTCAACGAGACGATGGCGACAGCCGGGACATCTTTGTGCTGCCACTGACGATCCGGGCTACGCTCGGCGATCGTGTGCCTGACGGAGTATCGCAACCTGTCGGGTTCAGCGTCCCCTGAAGCCTCCGCGTCTGCCTTACTCATCCATTGAGTGGGGGCGCGAGGCGCGTAGACCGCCCCGTACCTGTTCAGCACGTGATGCAGTTCGTTCTCCAGGTCGTTACGTTCGTCCCGCAGTGAGACATCAGAGTCGTTCCCTTGCTTGTACACCCGCCGAAAGTCCAGGATGTCCGCTACGTGAAACCGAAGATCGCCGGGTCCTTCAATAGCTGGTTGAACTGCGACCGCCCAATTCTGCGTCGCGGTGGTGGCTGCGATGATCGCGCCGGTTGCCTCGGTGGTGTCGGAATGACGCACCGACATCTCGAGATCTCGGAGTTCACTGCGCAGTTCGAAAACCCTTCTGTGCAGCCATACTTCGTGCGCAAGCGCCTCTTGCACGTCTGGGACTGCATCGAGCATCCTGGCGAAGAACAGCTCGTCTACCTCTCCGTCGTGAGCGGCAGATGACGTCCACTCGAGGCTGAGGCGAGGCAGTTCTGCCAATTTCGGCCTTCCGTGGCCGCGCCTCCAGTCCGCGATCCGTTTGGGTGTCACTTCTTCGTCGTTGAACATTTCGGCAAGTGCGACCGGAGTCAGATGCGCCAGGTCTTCCTTGACGAACTCCACGAATCGAAGCCACGCGGGATCTGCTGTGTTCACCATGTGGCAAGTGTGCCATTTATGGAGCAACCAGAGTGCTTGAACGGCGCAGGTTCGCCCATTAGCCTCTGTTTGTGCAGGTTGCCGCGCCGGGCGCCTGCCCGACCGAGAGGAACGACATGTCCAGGTCAACTTCCATCCGCACTGCAACGGTTGCCGCTGCTCTCGCAGCGTTCACCGCTTTTGGTGGTTTCGTCGTCGTCCCTGTCGTCCACGCGACCCCCGTCGTCGCACCGCAGCAAGGCCCAGCGGGGGCAGTTGTGAAGTACCTCCAGAAGGTCAACTGGCAGAAGGAGTTCAAGGACGCAACAAAGGGGGTCGTCGTTCAAGTCGTCCTCGACAAAGTAATCGAGATCCTGGTCCCGAAAGGCGGAAGTAACTCTATTCCCGTGGTGCAGGCGAGCAGCATCAACAGCCCCGAAACGCTGATCAATCGGAGCTCGAATCCAGCAGGTGTCTCACCACGAGTGAGCTACGTGAAATCGAACGACGCGCGAGGACTCTTCTACAGCACCCTCAAGAGCGGTGGTATTCGGAAGAGTGAAAACAGCTACAAAGTCGGGGTCCAGACCGTGAAATTCAGCCCTGGGACGTCATCGACACCGCCTTCCATCACCATCTCGAACTCAGCGGTCACGAACAAGATCGTGGTGTTGGCAAACTAAGAGTTCCGAGAAGTCCATCGCCGATCGGAGTGATGGGACATCGACGAGAGCGGGTCACACCTTTCGGTGCGGCCCGCTCTCCGTCATCTATGACTACATCTCGACTTCCGTTCCACGATCTCTCTCCGGGACCATGACCGGCTCACCGCTGAATCACACCGGAGTTTCCGGGGACTTCATCGACTTCGTCAACCGATCAAGAGCAAGTACGGCGTCGAGCCGATGTGCAGGGTGCTCACCGAGCACGGCTGCTCAATTGCGCCGTCCACCTACTACGAAGCCCGCAACCGTCCTGCGTCTCGGCGGTCTCTGCGCGACGAAAGGCTTAAAGTCGAGGTCAGCCGGGTGCACACCGAAAATTATTCGGTCTACGGCGCCCGCAAGGTGTGGCTTCAGCTGAGGCGAGAGGGTATCGAGGTAGCGCGCGGTGCACGGTCGAACGGTTGATGGGTGTCCTCGGGCTCGAAGGTGCCCGTCGAGGCAAGGCCAAGCGCACCACCATCGCCGATCCACAAGGGCATCGCGCAGACGATCTGGTGCAACGGAAGTTCAACCCGATCGCGCCAAACATGTTGTGGGTAGCCGACTTTACATACGTTTCGACATGGTCGGGCTGGGTCTACGTCGCGTTCGTCATCGACGCGTATTCTCGCCGAATCGAGGCGTTCTACTACGGTGAACACAGAGCTACGCGAATCGCGGAGTTCTCAAATCAGTAAGTCTCCGGACTCGCCGGTGTGATTCAGAGTCTGGATTTCAGGCAAGAGTGGTCGTGTTGTCAGTCCGCTGGCCACTGGATAACCCGTATTCGATGTCTGGTCCCGCCCACTGAATGATTTGTCCTGCTTGGTCGATGGTCAAAACGCACACCCAAGCCCTCAGAAACGATCTGAGCCCATTCGGGTCCAGAGTGTGCGGGCTCAATGGTCCAGCAGGTCGAGATACTCGGTGAGCTGTCCGATCGGGGCGACAACCTCGCCTCGCAGCATCCACGTTGCCTCACCGTCGACTATTCCGGGATCCAGATGACCGCCGCTTGGCAGAGTCGGCCATTGCAGCCATTCATTGAAGTCCTGGAAGTTGTGCGCGATCTCGATGGTTGCGGCCAAAGCATCGAGGCCGCTGGAGATCCCGAACCCGCTACCGTCCTGATTGTTCACTCCCAAACTGAGAACGAGCCCAGGAACCGGGAACACGTCTCGTCGAATGTCGACGCGCCACACCCCCGGATCGAACTCCCGCATTCCATCGAAACGAAGGGTGTCGCGCGAGATCCGGGCGATCACGGTCAGGAGTATCTCTTGGAGTTCCGGTGACGGCTCGAATGTGAATCTGACATCCCACCTGGCACCGAAGTCGGAACCGGACACATACATTCTCCGAATGCTATTCGACAGCCGTTGCTATTTCGCCTGTGAGTGACAATATTCCCCGCGTCCAAAGCAACCGTCATCTGTTCGAAAAAACAGATCCTTTCGGTTTGACCGTCGAACGGGGCGATCGGGCTTGCCGATCTTGCAGGAGTGATCGTGATGGAAGAATGAGGGGATGCGCCCGAACAGGTACCTCGACGATTATCTGCATGGGCTTGAGTTCCTGAGTGGGGTGTACCCCGATGATGCGGGGGCGATTGCCGAGCACGGCATCGTGGCCGCGCTCGATGATGATGATGCGTTCGTGTTCTTGCTTCGCTTGGTCGGTCCAGAAGCCCCGGCGTTCGCGGATGAACTGTGGCAGTTGATCAGTGGTTTTCTGAACAGTCGCCGCGTCGAGGAGTTGTTCGGAGGCTCTGAGGATGCCGGGTTGGCGGATCTCAACACAGTGAGAAAACCGAGATACCTCCCGCCTCCTGCTCGACCGAGGATCCCAAGGTGAGAGTGTCTGACGGCTACCACCGTGCCAAAAGATTCAGGGAAGAACGTGCCAAATAATTCCGAAAGTCACAGTCGCGGCCTGAGTTTTCGGTTCCGGAGAAGCCTGGACCCGGGCCATGCCGGTCGCCGTGCAGTGCACTTCACATAGACTTCCGAACACGTTCCGAATATTGTGGGGGCATGGCCCCGACCGCGACCCGCACCACACGCCGCTCCTCCGACCTGAGCAAACACTCGGCCGAGGTGTTCGCCGAGGCCGAGGACCACCCCGTCACCGTCACCCGCCGCGACGGCGAAGATCTCGTGCTCATGACACAACGCGAAGCAGACAGCCGCGCCCGACTCCTCGAGTTCGCGGCACAGCTGATCGGAGTGGCCGTCGACGACGACGGACCCCTCGACGGACGGATGTCGCGCGCATTCCCCTGGATGCTGGCACTTTCCCCGAAGGATCGTGCCGTCTGCGCTCGAGACCTGGTCGACGCCGCACGCGCGTCGTTCGCGACCGACCAACCGCACCTGGTACTTGCGGAACTGACCTCGTGGCGAGAAACGGCGACCGCGATCGCTGCCGGCCTCGGTCAGGCCGACCTCGAATGGCTGGACACTCCAGAAGACGACACGATGGTGGAGCGTCCGTAGCGGTGGCAGGAAAACGCGGCGAGCTCGTACCTCGACCGACGAAGAAGACCGAGTACGAGATCCGCTTCGCGACCAACAATGCACGCAAAGGTTGGCGGGACCTCACTGCGGTGATCCGCAACCCGTTGGCGGAGGCCTGGGATTTCCTGACGCGAACCCCGCTGGTGGTGGATCCGAAGAACTACCCGCTACGCGGCGACCTCGGCGTCGTCACTCGCGACGGCGTGAGCCATCAGCGGTGGCAGCACAAACCCACTCAGCAGGGTGATGCCCGCATTTGGTTCTATGTCGAGGGGCGCACGGTGCACGTGGAGCAGGTGCACACCAACCATCCGAACGAGACGAAATAGGGATCCGTGTACGGAAAGGCCCCCGGACGCATGCTTGGGTTGTAAGGATCATCGCCACCGCTGCCTGCACCGCACCGCCGGACCGAGACCGCTTGGGTAGTTGACTACAGCCCACCCTGATTGATTTATGTCCCGAGTGGCCCCATTGGTTGGTGATCTTGTTGGCCATGTTGAGCGGTTAATCGAAGCGGAAGCCGAAGAGTCCGCCGGCGTCTGTTTCGTCGGTTAGACGTGTGTCGAGGATGTAGGGGTCTGCGTCGAAGGCGCCGTCGCTTTGAAGTTCCACGGTGGCGAGGAAGTCCGAGTTGAGGGTCACGATGTACTGGAAGTTGTGTTGTTCGGCGAGTCGGGCTCCGATGTTGAGGCACGATGCGACTTGGCGGCCGTCGATTGCGTCGAAGAGGTGGCTGTCGTGTACGAGTATCCGAGGTGCACGGCCTGCTTTGATTGCGGCGATTGCGCACACGATGTCGAGTATGAAG
>JBEOUM010000036.1:0-7184 GCA_040302365.1 Nocardioides sp. NPDC126508 | reverse complement strand
AAAACCCAACTGCTTTGGCCTGGAACGACTCCTCCCCGGCGCCGCGCCTCAGATACCGTCAGGGTTGAGGTAGCTCACGCCGTGCGCCGTTTGTGGTCGGTTTCGGAGTCGACCAGGTCCATATTTCGTTGTGGAACGGGTGCTAGCGAGTCCGAGGCGCCGCGGTGGTCGTAAGGTCAGCACCGACATCGCCCCCTTTGTTGACCCGTAAAAAACTCTCCACACACCCAATGTCAGCGCAATGCCGTCACGCGTCCTTCCTTGCTAAGGCAAGCGCGTAGTCCCCGTCGCTCCACCAGTCAGCAGGGGTCAGACCGGCAAGCACGAATTCCGACTCGATCAACTCGCGGGTGAATTTTGTCGAGACCTCGGTGCGTATCACTTCGTCCTTGGCGAATTCGACGTCTATATCCAGTACACCTAGGTCCACCACGTGTCTTTCTTTAGCCTGCAGTCGCATCTCGATCCAGTGCTCTTCGTCATTCCACGCCGCAACGTTCTGAAACCTGGGTAGCGAGAAGTTAGCTCCAAGTCCCCGGTTGAGAACCCGCAGCACATTGATATTGAACTCGGCGGTGACGCCGCGTCGTCATAAGCCCGTATTGGTCGCTGGGGATCCTTAATCAGGTCGACTCCGATTAGAACCGTGTCTCCGCTATTCGAGTTCTTCGCGAGTTCGGAGAGGAAGGTGTGCCGTTCGGCGGGTCGATAGTTGTCGATCGTACCGCCGAGAAACCCCACAAGTCGTGTCCCATAGTTAGGGATCAGGTCAAGGTGCTGGTCAATGTCGGCCTTGAGGCCATGAATAGTGAGGTCCGGATACTCTTGCTCGAGTTTGCCGACAGCGGCGATTAGGGCGCTGACGCTAACGTCGACCGGCACATAAACTGCTGCTCCGCCGGCAGTTGCAGTCAACGGGTCCAGAAGCGCCGGCGTTTTCTCCGACGAGCCTGAACCGAGTTCGACCAAAGTCGTTGCGCCAGATCTTTGGATAATCTGCTCACCGTATTGGTCGAGTAGAGCGCGCTCCGCTCGCGTCGGGTAGTACTCCGGTTGCACGGTGATGAGATCGAACAGTTCACTGCCGGCTGCGTCGTACAGGTGTTTAGGTTAGCCATTTCGGTTTCGCGGTCAGT
Source organism: Nocardioides sp. NPDC126508 (assembly GCA_040302365.1). Lineage (GTDB taxonomy): Bacteria > Actinomycetota > Actinomycetes > Propionibacteriales > Nocardioidaceae > Nocardioides. Next base: position 6,048 of record JBEOUM010000036.1, on the reverse strand, counting down.
CCGTCTCTAGCGTCCGACTTGAGGGTCGAAGACATCGACTCCGGATCGGCGATTCGTTGGATGCGGACACGAGGGCTGGTGTAGTCGGTCACTATGAGTCTCCATTGTCAGCGAGTCGGACGCCGGTAAGGGGCCAGCGAGCGCTCGGAGGAAAGAAATTTCGGTAGGAGGCCCGGGTGTGTCCGGGCGATGTGAACGCCGATCCACCTCGCAGCACCATCTGATTGGACATGAATTTGCCGTTGTACTCCCCGATCGCTCCGGGCGCCGGAGCAAACCCCGGGTACGGCAGATAAGCCGAGCGAGTCCATTGCCAGGCGCTGTCGTAAAGTTGTCTCGACCCTCCCGTCGTGAGTCCCGCGGCTGTCGGATGTAAGGATTTGCCGCCGCTTGAGATGGAGGACTCGAGGCCTTGAAGTGATGCGGCATGCTCCCATTCGGCTTCGGTGGGTAGTCGTTTGTCTGCCCAGGTCGCAAAAGCGTCGGCTTCATAGTGGCTGACGTGCACGACCGGCCGTTCGGGGTCGACGGGATGAGTTCCATGAAGAGAGTGCTCGAGCCAGATCCCGTCTTGTCGGGTCCAGTACAACGGCGCCTGCCATCCCTCCGAGTTGACCCGCGCCCAGCCGTCGGACAACCATAATTCGGAACGACCGTAACCCCCGTCATCGATGAAAGCCATCCACGCGCCGTTAGTAGTTAGACGGTCTGCAAGCCGATACAGCTCTAGGAACTGTCGATGACGAGGTAACTCGCTATCGAAGGCGAATCCCTGTGCGTTGCCGATCTCGATCAGGCCGCCGGTGTAATCAAGCCAGCCGAGGGCGCCGCTCGTCAGCTCGTTCGTCCATACCCCGCCATAAGCGGGGCGCAGGGGATTGAGAGACAGGACATGCTTGATGTCCATCAGCAGCAACTCTTGATGTTGCTGTTCGTGGTGAAGCCCGAGTTTCACGAAGCTGGAAATGTCCCCAATATGGTCCAGATCTGGGGATCGAAGCAGCTCCTGGACTCGCCTATCGACGCACTCGCGGTAGACCCCTACGTCATGTGCCCCGGGTCGAGAGATGACGCCTCGCAGGGGGCGCGAGAATCGAGGTCCAACTTGCTCGTAGTAGCTGTTGAACAAAAACCAGTACCGCTCCTGGTAGGGCTTAAAATTTTTCTCGTGTGCGCTGAGCACGAAGGTTTCGAAAAACCAGGTTACGTGTGCGCGATGCCATTTCGTCGGCGATACGTCTGGCATCGACTGTACGGTTTGATCTTCAGGTGACAGAGGGGCAGCGAGCAGCTCGGTGTAATTGCGGATCCGTTCATAGTGGACACTCAACGCAACCTCTGACCCGGACACCGACTCGGGGGGCACTGCGATCACATCGTGCTCCTTATCGAGATTCCCAACCCACATCGGTGCAGGTCCGGTACAAATTGGCGAAAGCCTATATCGAAACGAGTTAATAACATGCGCGGAATTGATACCATGACGCTGGGTCACTTGCCGACGGTCCGTTGCGCCGCTATAATGTGGCGCCGAATGCGGACAGCTCCATCTGGATGGAACGCCGCGATCAAGCAACTAGCATCTCTCGGGCGGCAGAAGTGTCTCTTTGGCGTGTTTCGCAACGTGCCGAGGCCACATCTCGGATCCGATCGTAAACATCGGTCAGATCACACGCGTCGAGGCCAATTGATTACCTCACCGGATCGAACGGCACACGGGGAAGACGATCATCCGCGTTCCCCGTAAACACTTGCAAGGGGGTCGATAATTCAGCTTCTACGACTAGTTCATCCCGACTCGCGTGCGTTCTCCAGCATCAGGGCGACACCCTGTCCAGATCCGACACACACCCCGACCAGACCATATCGCAAGTTGCGTTCGGCCAACTCCGTAGCCAGGGATAGGACATAGCGGCTTCCTGACGAGCCGAACGGGTGTCCGATTGCCACCGCACCCCCGTTCGGATTCAGTTTGTCGTCGGGAACCTGAAATCCGTCGAGCTGCACCGTTAACTCACGTAGTACCCCGAGGGCTTGCGCGGCGAACGCCTCATGAACTTCCCATACATCGACCTCCTCTGGAGCGACGCCAGCGCGCGACAGCGCGTGTGCCATTGCCCAGGCTGGAGCGATACCCATATAAGCCGGATCCATCGCGTACGTCGCTGATGAGACCACACGCGCAAGTGGCGTCAGTCCGAGTTTGGACGCGGCACGGCGTGAGGCTAGAACGACCGCGCTAGCCCCGTCGGACAGTCCGCTGGAGTTTCCTGCTGTCATCTGCGTCGTATTGGGCTGTGGCCGCAGTGCAGCCAATTTTTCTGCGGTCGTGTCTCCACGGATGAGCTCGTCGGTGTCAAACTGCCGTGCCGGCGTCGTGCGTGTTGCAGCAAGGGATATCGGATGAATTTCTTTGGCAAAGCGCCCGCGGTCACGGGCGGCTGCCGCATGACGATGGGAGCGCAGTGCAAAGGCGTCGATTTCCTCGCGAGTCAACCCATAGCGGTCGGCTACGTTCTGCGCAGTCTCGATCATCGAGATGTAGGCGTTTCGGGTCGCCAGACCTGGATGTGGTGGTCCGCCGGCCCCTGTCCACATGGTGTCCAGCATGATTTGCGGTCCCCGTGGAGCGAAGGCGGCATCTCCCTTCATGAACGCCCAACCCGATCGGGACATCGACTCGGCACCTGCGGCGAGCCCGATATCCATCTCGCCTGAGCGGATTGCGTGCGAGATCGTGACCGCCGCACTCAGAGACGACGCGCAGTAGCGGTTGACAGTAATCGCTGGAACCGAATCCGGAAATCCGGCCGCCAAGGCGGCCCACCGGCCCAGATTTCCCATCCCTTCATGAGCAGGATTCACGCACCCTGCCACGATCTCCTCCACCCGTTCCAGAGGAACCTCGACGCGACTACACGCTGCGGCCATAGTTTGGCCGAGTAGATCGTCGAGACGGATATGCGACAGCGCGCCGCCGTATTTTGCGACGGCAGTTCGTACCCCACCAATGACAAAGGCATCGTTGTCCATGCGTGCACGTTAGCAGGTTGGACCTTTGGGTCCATTCGGAGCGGAAGGGAAACATACGGTGTGTCGTGCGATTGCGCCGGTGTCCTCGGTGCAATCCTTCTCTGTGACTTGTCGGGTGACCGAAATTTGCGGATTCAAACCTACCTTGAGTCCCACCCGAGTAGTTGGACTGAAGAGTCCGTTCGGATGTGCTGGGCCTATAAACGCAGGAAGGGTCGACAAATGCAGGAAGGGTCGACGTGACCGTTGAACTGCAGCAATACGCCGAAGTCGGCCATTCACCGGGCATATCCGGCGCCGCATAACGCAGCAGGATGGCACAGGGTCGGCGTTTGTACCCAGTAATGGAATGAATTATCAACCGGGGCATCTACATCGGCGTCGTTTCCGGCCCGCCTCCATTCCGTCCGCCGACGAGTTCGAAGTGGCACGGGCGGGCGCCAACTCACCGTTCCCATCGTCGTCACCGATCAGTCGCGGTCAAGGAGATTTAGAAGTTGATCAGAGTTCGTACCGGGGTGCGGTCTTCGGCGGGATAGCGTGAATTTGGCATAATTCCTCGTGCAACGGGACAGGACAGCCTATCCCTATCAGAGCCCTCGGACTGCTGGAAGCCGTTCATCATCGTTGTCGTCTTTGAAACCGTTGCCGCAGTGGGGAGTTGAGAAACCGCCGCTCGCGGGTGGAGGTCATGAATGTGCCGTGTCAGCTCGATCGAGCAACAGCACCGCCCTCTCCCCGGAGTCGTTTCGCCACCAGCAACGTCCGGACACAGGGTGGACCGAGCCTTCAGTCCATGTGTACGCTCGGTCGTTCACCTCCGAAAAACAGGTCAGCGATCCGGACTCAACTCGGGCCACTGCGAGCGTGCTTCCGAAGTCTCGCACAGAAATGACTCCGTCCGGCTCCACGACCAGTCGGCGCGCTGGGTCCACAGCGTAGCGATCTACCTCCACCCGAAAGTCGTGCCAGGGAACATCGATGGTCCAGTCGTTCGGCTCGATCCCGTCAGGCATCGAGCACTTCCACGTGTGGGAGAGGGGCCTGCCGGAGAATCCTGAGGGCTTGACAGACGGTAATCGTGTAGTCGACGAAGTAGTCGTGGCGACCGCGTCGCATCGCTTCACGATGTACTGGGTGCGCCAGCCACCGGTTGTGGGATGCTTCGTCGTCGAACTCGACGATTGTGCAATTCTCGCCATCGTCCGCTTGAAAGCGCTTGAAAGAGATAAGCCCTGGTATCTCGTGGGCCGCCGCGATGACGTCCGCACCGAGTTTCCCGTACCCCTCCGCTACGCCCTCTCGAGTCCGCTGACGAAACACGGTCACAATCACATGGCCCCAAGGTTCGTGGTGATGCCGGAGTCTCCAGTGCTCCTTGTGTGATCATGTCACCAGCGTCAAGCGGAACAGATGAAGAGCGAGGACTCACCCGCTCAGGTGACAGGACGAAGACTCACGCCGGACAGATATCTCCCACTAGTTCGTCACTGGCCTCGCAGGTGAGCTGGCCGAAGCTAATCTCCGCCCCTACGTGGTCCCAAGAAATCGATCTCAGATGGAGATCCGTTGCGTCGCATGGCTGGCGACGATCGGCAACCCGGCCCACACAGTGAGGTGCGTACGTTGATCGATCCGCTGGGATTGAGTCCGACGAGCCATCACACTGTTGTCGTGTCAAAGTCGAGTGCGACTGACGATCATTGCCGCGTGAGGCGTCCAGTGGGGTGGAGTGTTGGCAGTTCGAGAGGCGCAGCTGGTCGGTTCCGAACCGAGCAGTTCGTTGGCACATACGAAATCCGTCACCACTGCACACGTCCTCGTGCATGTCTCCATCGGTGGCGTGTTTGAAGCCGGCGCCGCCACCTTCGAGTGCGCGCAGGATGGTGCCTGCGGGACGGGGCCATCATGACTCGCGACGAAACTGTGCACCGCGCCGCAACATCGAGTTGCTTCGATCGCGGCCGAGGTCGTGGAAACTCCTGACAGCAGCAGAAACCGGCGATGGTGGCATCCGTTACGAACGTGAGGAAAATCAGGGGGGATGGTTCGTACCAGTACGGGATGAGGTCATGGCCGTGTCTGTGATCGAGCAATGCGGTCGGGGTTAGGCGCGGCTGATCACGATCCGGTAGTCGGTTCGATCGTCGGGGCTGTGGGCAAAGTGGTCATCGACCTACCCTTGCGGACCCGACTTGCCCCTGCCACGCCCAATTGTGTGAAGGTGCACTTGGAGATTCGCTAAAGAGCTGGTTCAGCGGAACCGAAATTTCCGAGGCGCTGAAAGCATTTGTGAGCGTTTCGGGTAGTTGGCTTGCCCTTCAACAGGTTCAACGTTTGACCGATACCGAGTCGCGGCGGGACGGGCGATTCTGTTCGACATCCGGACAGAATAGGGCCGCAATCAGGACTTCGTACGAACCTTGATGTACAACGAGGCAACCGGTTCGATAACTCTTGCCGCCACTGGACCGATGACCGCCATCAGGAGCACGTAAGCCGTTGCCAATGCCGCCAGTTCGGCGTCGACCGCACCCGCGGACACCGCCAGCCCGGCGATGATGATGGAGAACTCACCGCGGGCGATCAGGGCGGCACCGGCGCGCGCTTGACCCATTCGCGCGACACCCTGACGTCTGGCCGCCCAGGCGCCGGTGATCAGCTTCGTGATCGCGGTGACGACGGCCAGGATCGCAGCCCACCCGAGGACGGGCGGAATGGAACTGGGATCGGTGTTTAGACCGAAGACCACGAAGAACATTGCAGCGAACAGATCTCGAAGGGGCTCGAGTACGCGACTGGCATTGTGCGCCGTCGACCCCGAGATCGCGATCCCGAGGAGGAACGCGCCCACAGCCGCCGACACCTGCATCGCCGAACTGATGCCGGCAACCAGCAGTGCGGCACCGAGCAGCTTGAGCAGGAGCGTCTCACTGTCGGGACTGTCGAGGAGCGCGGAGACGTACCGCCCGTATCGCAGGGCCACAACAAGAACCACGGTGATGACCAACAACG
>JBEOUM010000035.1:0-7434 GCA_040302365.1 Nocardioides sp. NPDC126508 | reverse complement strand
CGAACATTGAGGAAGGACGTAGTCAAGGGCCCACCGACACTGAGCACGAGCAGAGTCTCGGTGGGCGGGCACGCGCCCGCCGTGTCGGCGACGAGCGCGAAGTTCGGGCGGTCCACCGACATCAGGTGTGAACATCGGTCGGTGGACCGTGCGTGTCAGAACCGGCGACAACTCCGACACGCAGATCGAAGACCCGCCGGGACGGAGTGGGGGACTCAACCGGCGGGTCAACATCCTCCATGCCCTGGTGCCTTGTTCTCCAAACATGAACAGCCCGCCGTATTTGTCGAGCAGGCACAACGAGGCCCAGCAGAAACCGATCAAGGCGACGGGCAGCACTCCCTGATGCTGGCCTTGTCGTCCAGAGTCGCCTGCTGCACCAGATGAGCGTCATTCTGCCGTGCGTCAGTACAAGTACATTGCCGCGTTCCTGACAAGTAACGGAGAAGGGTAGTGTTCGGCCCTCGTTCCAGGCTGGCGCGGGTGGGTGGGGGGCCGAGAATGTTCATCTCGATCACGCCGGCGGTGCGAAGCCTCACGCCCGTAACTCGATGCCATTCTGCAGCGGTTGCGACGCGGATAGACGTTGGTGATCACTCCCCGCGAAGTGGCGAGATCGTGGTATCGGTCAACGGCTGATGTCGATACCGACCGGCTGTTCGATAACGCCCCTGCATCCGCTGCGGCAATCAACGAAACTTTCCCGGCGGTCGGTCAGTTCAGGTGGTGAACCGGCGTAGAACTCGAGCACGGTAATAAACAGTGGACATCTACATTGAAGGCAGTCGCGTCCGAGTTCGGTGCCGACGACGGGCACAGTGCTCACGAAATCGACCATAGGCCAATTCTTCGAACGCGCATTCCTACTGGCAGGCAACGCATCCCGCGCACCGATGACACCGGTAAGTCTGTGACGCGATGTATGTGTCTGCTGCGCTTACCGTCGCATTCTGCAAGCGAGCCACCGACTGGGTGGGGAACACAGGAGATAGAATGAATTCTAGTAAATTTCGGAAGGGGCTTCATGGGCATCGCTGACCAGAATGGCACAACGCCGGGCGTCTCGACAGAGATGAAGTCGGGCAAGGACCTGCCACCCTCGATGATCGAGCGACTGACGTTGATTCTCGACGCCTTCGGCGGCCGAGGAGCTCGGATCACGCTCGAACAGGTTGCATGCCGTACTCGATTACCTCGCTCCACTGTCCACCGCATTCTCGATCAGCTCACCACCTTCGGATGGGTCGAGCACGCCTCCTTCGGATACTGCCTCGGTCGCCGCGCTCTCCGGGGGACGGCGACGGCGAGAGGCGCAGCTCGCTTCGTGAAGCGGCCGCACCGTTTCTGCACGAATTGCACCAGCAGACCGGTATGGTCGTGCATCTGACCGTCCTCGACGGCCCCGACGTCGTCGATCTCGACAAAGTCGGCGGACGTTTCGCCGCTGCAATCCCGTCGCGTGTCGGGGGTCACGCCCCCGCCCACTGCACCGCCGGCGGAAAAGCGATCCTGGCGTGGATCGCCCCCGAACGCGTCGACGCTCTTTTCGGCTCAGTCCTTTCTCGCAGTACGGAAAACACCATCACAGACATCAATGTTTTGCACCAGGAACTGAGTCGCATCCGCCGGCGCCGCGGTGTGGCCTTCGAGCGAGGAGAGTCAGCTCATGGTGTGGCCTGCATCGCTGCTGCGGTTCGCGGATACGAAGAACCCGTCGGCAGCATCGCCCTGTGCGGCAACAACAAATCCGTTCAGCTAGAACGCCTCGCCCCTTGGTCGTCCACGCGGTCCGTGAAATTTCTCGATCGTTGTACCCCGAATCGGACCATTCCCGTAGACCACGAAAGGCGCCTTCCGTTCCTGCGGCCACATTCTCCGCGGAGATGATGGATCGCCTCCTGGCGGCATCACCGGAAGACTGGATCTAACGTATCTCGACCGATCGAGTCCGCGGTGTCAGTACTGGACGGTATTCCCGAGAACTCGCTGACGCATCCTTAACTCCTCGACCACGCTGGATGGCGCTTGTTTGCATTCTCCAGGGCTCGCCGTGGATCAGCCATGTCATTTTGAACATGTTGGGCTGCAAGCAGATACATTTTTCGTTGAATGTGTCATTGTGCGAGAATGCGGATTCCGTTGGCGTCCTGGGCGAGGATGTGGGCGAAGTGGCGGTTGGATTTGTCGAGTCCGTCGGAGAGGTTCGCGCCACGCAAGAAGGATGCTGCGGCGGCGTCGAGGTGCCGCGCAATGCGCAGGAGCAGGCCGAGGGGCGGGAACGAGGAAGACGTGGGCGTCTGCGGTGATAATGTCGAGGGTCGATAGTAGCGACAGACCGGCCTCAGTTTCGTTGTCGTCGTGGTTGATGTGGGCGACTTTCAATGCTTCGGCCGGGGCTGCCGCTGGAAATTTCTGTGCCGAGCCTGCGACAATGTTTCCGTTTTGTCGGCACGACAGCGAACTATTGGCGGTAATGGTGTTGTGCTGCAATGTGTCCTTATTTTCAACGTTGCTTGACAGGGGCGCACGGGAGTCGGAAGCAGAAAACGGCAGGGTTAACCGCGATAGCGGCGAGGGAACCGCTGCATGCGCGGGAAGGATACGAGCTGCTGAGTCCGAGCGCTCCTCTTACCGGCGGCGACATGTGATCATCGTTCTGAAATCGATACTGTCTAGGTTTTTCGACGTGAGGATCGTATGTTCGCTGATCGGTTGAATATGTTGTTCGAGGATTCGCCGCGATTCGGTCGTCCGGTCACGCAAGCTGTGGTGGCGGACGGTCTCGCCGCGAGTGGCTCTCGCCTCTCCCGCCCTTATCTGTCTCAGTTACGTCGAAGTAGGCGGACGAACCCTTCTCCGGATGTGGTCGCTGTGCTTGCTAATTTCTTCGGCGTCGATGACAAGTATTTTTATCTGCCGGTCGACAGTGAGGGGGCGGAACCGTCGGTTGTCATCGACTGTCTCGAACAGGGGGCGTTGCGGCAACTGTTGGCTGCAGTGGTCGGCCTTTCCGAGTCGTCCACAGGGCTGGTCGTCGACATGGCGGAACGTTTGCGCCGCGCAGAGAAACTTCCAGAGATCACTGCGGGCGCTGATTGACCGAAACGTACTGCTATAGACCGGTTCCCCGACGCTGAAAGGTGAACGGTCTGGAGTGGTAGGGACGAGTATCTGCTCCTGACTGGGGAACTCGTTTTCGAAGACCACTGGGACTGCTCTCCGGGATGCGTTCGACTATGCCGTGCTCGATCGTCGGAGAACGTTCGGCGTGTTTGCGGTGCGATCGCTCACTACCCGACGTAGGGTCGGATTCCGCCAGATTATCGACCCAACCCCGAGAGTATGGCGCCGGGGGACGGGTCACGGCATTTCTCTGCCTACCGCCCCTACTTGAGGTCCCGTGCCCTTTGCCGGCTCTGGGCGTCCGGCTCGCCGGCAAGCTTCACTCCCTTACCGCCCTGCTCGAGTAGCACCTTGAGGCGGCTGAGCAAGTTCGCTCAACATGTGACAGAGGTGAACGAGCCGCCGGTACCGAGGTTCTCGTCAGAACCTCGGTTCCTGCTTGCCTGCCGGGCAGGCAAAAAAACGTCGCGTTGCGAGCGATGGGAGGACCGCGCGGAATGGTGGCAGTGACCGAGAGTGCCGAATACGCCCATCGGATCGACATTCCAGTTGGCGTCCGCCAGTAGGGGGTGGACGTTCGCGCGAGCCTTCACCAACTGAAGTCCGGATGGGGAAGTCGCGGAGTTCGGTGATGAGGGCTTCGAGGCGTAGACCTCAGCGAGGTAGGTGAGAGCGCTACCTAGTGCCGCGCGCCTAAAATTCTTTGACAGTGCGATTTGAGATACTTCAAGCATGCGGATTAAGCCCCTACTCTTGCGAGACGGCGACGATCTCGAGTTGGCCCGACGACTGCGGTCGAGGTCGATCTCCTCCGGTGCGGCGCAGCGAGCGAGGATTGTTTTGCTCGCATCTCAAGGTGAGTCGAATTCGTCGATCGCGGAACTGGTCGGGGTGTCGCGGCCGACGGTGATCTCCTGGCGCGCCCGCTACGACGTAGACGGCTTGGCCGGCCTCGAAGACGATGCGCGTTCGGGGCGGCCGCGTAGCCTCGATCGCCGGGAGATCGTCTCCGCGACCTTGATGCCGCCGCCGAAGAAATACGGTGTCACACACTGGAGTTCGCGCCTGCTCGCGAAACATTTGGGGATCGGGTACGGCACGGTCGCACGGATCTGGCGCGAGTACGGTGTGCAGCCTTGGCGCAGTGAGACATTCAAGTTTTCCACCGATCCGGAACTGGTCGCGAAGGTCACCGACATCGTCGGGTTGTATCTCGATCCGCCCGAGAACGCGATCGTGCTCTGCGTGGACGAGAAATCGCAGATCCAGGCATTGGATCGGACCGCTCCGACGTTGCCGATGCAGATCGGAATGCCCGAGAAGCAAACCCACGACTACATCCGCAACGGCACCACCACCTTGTTCGCGGCGTTGGAGATCGCGACCGGAAAGGTGACCGGGATCTGCCGGCCGCGACACCGTCACCAGGAGTTTCTGGTGTTCCTCAAACATGTCGCACGCGCGTATCCGAAGCAGGAACTGCACTTGGTGATGGACAACTACGCCACCCACAAGAAGGCCGAGGTCCGCGAGTGGCTGGCTGCGAATCCGCGGATCCATGTTCATTTCACCCCGACGTCGGCGTCGTGGATGAACCTCGTCGAGGTGTGGTTCGGGATCATCGAACGCCAAGCGATTCACCGCGGAACTTTCCGCAGTGTCCGCGAACTGACGGCGAAGATCCGAGAGTTCATCAACGGGTGGAATCCGCGGGCGCAGCCGTTCGTGTGGACGAAAACCGCCGAGCAGATCCTGGTGAAAGCTGACCGTAAAACAACTTCAAACTCGGGGCACTAGCGAGTACCAGGTGGCGTGGTCGACCGCGCACCGGGCGCTCATCGCACTGGCCAACCAGTGGCTGCCCGAGCCGGAACCCACCCGCGTGCTCGGCATCGACGAGACCCGCGCCCGGTCGGTGCGCTGGGTGCTCGAAGAGGCCGGCTGGACACGGTCGAACCCGTGGATGACCTCGTTCGTCAACGCCGACCCCACCCTGCCCGGGCACCTTCTCGGGCTGACCCCGGGACGCTCCGGGGCGTGCGTGATCGACTGGCTCGCGCTGCAGACACCCGCGTTCCGGGCCGGCATCGACCTGGTCGTGATCGACCCGTCCGCGCCGTACGCGGGCGGGATCCGCACCGCCCTGCCGGACGCGCGGATCGCAGTCGACAAGTGGCATCTCGTCGCCCTCGCCAACCTCATGGTCACCCAGGTCCGTCAACGGATCACCCGGCAACTGCACGGCCGCCGCGGCACCGCCACCGACAAAGTCTGGGCCAGCCGGCAACTGCTGCTCACCGGCTACGAGCACCTCACCGTGAAGCAAAAGGCCCGGTTCAACGCCGCCCTCGCCGCCGAGGATCCGACCAACGAGATCGCCGCCGCGCATGCCGTCAAGGAACGCCTGCGCCTGCTGCTGGCCGAACACCAGCCGCACCAGATCCGGCGCAGGCTGTACGACTTCTACGACGCCGCCGCCCGCGCCGACATGGAGGAAACCAGCCGCCTGGCGACCACGATCGACACCTGGTGGCCAGCGGTGCTCGTCGCGCTCACCGAGGACGTGACCAACGCCCGCACCGAGGGCTTCAACCGGATCATCAAGCAAACCAAGCGTGTCGGATGCGGCTTCACCAACATGGACAACTACCGAAGGCGCATCATGGTCCACATCGCCCTCACCCGAGGGCAGAGACCAGCAGCATGAAATCAGCACACGCCCCGCTCAAATGCGGAGAGCCCAATATTGACCCCTGACCGCCGATCCTGGCTCTAGTCGAGCCAGGAGGGACGAAGGGATGCTGTCCGTGGAAGATTGGGCCGAAATCCGGCGTCTGCATCGAAGCGAAAGGTTGCCGATCAAGGCAATCGCTCGCCTGATGGGAGTTTCCCGCAACACCGTCCGCTCGGCGTTAGCCGCCGACGGACCACCGAAATATCAACGCGCCAAATCTGGTTCGATCGTCGACGTCGTCGAACCCCGCATTCGGGAGTTGCTCCACGAGTTCCCGACGATGCCCGCAACGGTGATCGCCGAACGCATCGGCTGGGACCGCTCAATCCGAACCCTGAGCACAAGGGTCGCCGAATTTCGACCGGTCTATCTGCCGCCGGACCCGGCTTCACGAACCACGTATCTTCCCGGCGAGATCGCTCAGTGCGACTTCTGGTTCCCTCCGATCACTCTGCCGATCGATCACGGCCATGTTCGGACCGCGACGAAACTACCGGTCTTGACGATGACCTGCGGATATTCGCGCTGGTTCTCTGCCTTGTTGATTCCCACCCGCGGCGCCGAAGACCTGTTCGCCGGCTGGTGGCACCTGATCGTCGGGCTCGGCGCAGTGCCCCGAGTACTTGTCTGGGACGGCGAAGGTGCCATCGGCCGATGGCGGCACCGCAAGGTGGAACTAACGCAGGACTGCCAGGGATTTCGCGGCACTCTCGGTGCGAAAGTGCTCGTCTGTAAGCCGGCCGATCCGGAAGCGAAGGGCATCATCGAACGCAATCACGACTATCTGGAGACCTCGTTTCTGCCCGGCCGTTCGTTCACCGGTCCCAATGATTTCAACCGGCAACTGTCGGCGTGGTTAGCGATCGCGAACAGCCGTCGCAAACGCGCCCTCGGCTGCGCCCCGGCCGATCGCATCGATGCCGACCGCGCCCGAATGCTCGAGTTGCCGCCCGTGCCACCGGTGACCGGATGGCAGTACTCGACCAGACTGGCCCGCGATCACTACATCCGACTCGATTCGAACGACTACTCGGTGCATCCGTCGGTGATCGGACAGCGCATCGAGGTCACCGCCGATCTGGCCCGGGTGCGAGTGTGGTGCGCGGGCCGGTGCGTCGCTGATCATGTTCGGGCGTGGGCGAAACATCAGACGATCTCCGATTCCGATCACGTGAAAGCTGCTGTCACACTGCGCCATAACCGCATCACAGTGGTTCACCCGGCGGCTGAACCGGAGGTTCAGATTCGATCGCTGAGCGATTACGACGCCATGTTCGACGTCCCTGACTACGATGGAACGGAGGCACTATGACCACCAACAACAGCGGAACCCGGCAGCCTCAGCATGATCTGACCGCCGAGTTGAATTTCCTGTCCCGCGCCCTCAAAGCACCGACCTTGCGTGATGCCGCCGGACGATTGACCGAACGAGCACGTGAAGAGAGTTGGACTCACGAAGAATTTCTGGTCGCGTGCCTGCAGCGGGAAGTCTCCGCGCGAGAAAGTCACGGCGGCGAATCCCGGATCCGCGCCGCTCGTTTCCCTGCCCGTAAATCGTTGGAGGAGTTCGACTTCGA
>JBEOUM010000034.1:0-7498 GCA_040302365.1 Nocardioides sp. NPDC126508 | reverse complement strand
GCAGTTGTTTGTCAGTGCCAACGGCACCCGTCTCAAGCGCAAGCCCGACGGTTTTGATTCTGTCCTTTATCAGCTTCCCGCCCTCTTGTCCGCCCTGTCTGAGCGGTCACCGGTCTGGTTGCTCGAAGGCGAGAAGGACGTCGAGACCGCTGAGATATTGGGGTTGGTCGCGACCACCAATGCGCAGGGTGGGCTGAGCTTTCCAGTTACCTCCGCTGAGCTCTTCGAGGGTGCAGAGGTCCGCGTCGTCCTCGATAGAGATGGCGCTGGATGGAAGCGCGGCATAGAACTTGCGTCATTGCTAGGTGGAGTTGGCGCACAGGTTCAGTTGTTGCTCCCTGCGATAGTCACCCCGAAGTCTGATTTCACCGACCACGTCGAGGCTGGGCTGTGGTCGGACGAGGACGAATGGGGTGGGTTTACTCCGGTCCGTCCTGGAGAAGTCGCAGCACATAGCTTCGCTGCTGACGTGGTCGAAAAGCAGGCCCTTGTCGAGGTCGCGCTCGCTGAGGCTGTAGCGCGTATCGATCTAGCTGACACGCAGGTCGAGTCCGATGAAGAGTTGGTGCGCGCTCAGCGCTGGGCTTTGGAGGCTGAGCGCCGTTTTGAGCATCTGAGCGAGCTCGTGGACAAAGTCGTTCAGCAGGCAGCCGAGGAGGGGACCGAGTGGGCTGGCGAAGCCGTCGAGTCCGCGACGATTGCTTGGAATGCGTCTCGGGTGGCGGCGCGAGCTGCTCATGAGGTCGCCGGCGTCGCGATCCCTCCGCTGCTGCAGGATCCGGAGCTCGAACCCGCGCCAGTCACTGAAGCTAACGCGGACGAGGCCACCGCGGCGAACGGTCCGTCTGCGACATCGGTCGTGGTTCGCAATGGCATCCGCGGAACCAATTTCATCGCCCCTGTCTATCGAATCATCGAAGGGAACCTCGTCGAGATCGTCACCAGGAAAGACGGCGATCAGCAGGCAAAGTTGGTGCTGGATATCGATGCTCGCATCGTCGAGATGGAATATCTCGAAGTCACCGACGATGGGGTGGACGTCGACGAGCCTGATTTGATGGGCCGCGAAGCGATGGCCGGTCAGAGTGAAATTAACCCTGCCTCGCCGCAAGAGCTGACTGCGGTGATCATCGGATACACGCATCCGGACAGCCGTGAGTTTCTGCGGGTCCGGATCCCGGCAAAGGAGTATCGGGACTGCGCGTGGGTGGAAACACTGCCAGGCCCTCCTGCTTACGACAGCCGTCCAAGCGGCGTTGCAAAGCTTCGTGATGCACTCAAAGGAGCTGGCGGACGCGAGATTCGACGCGTTGTACGGTATCGATCCACCGGATGGCGACGGGACGCGCAAGGAAAATATTTCTTCGTACACGCCGGCGGTGCTATCGACGAGAACGGCGGACGGGTAGCACCTGTGCTGTTGACCGGCCCATTGAGAATGTTCGACTTACCTGCGCCCAGTTCGGATCCTGCGCGGATCCGGGCCGCGTTTCTTTGCGACTCGGCATCGATGCTCGAACGCACGCCTACCCGGGTCTCGGCAGCACTACTCGGGCATGTATTCAGGTCCGCGCTAGGCCCAAACCCGTGGGTGATGGCACTTGTCGGGTCTCCAGGGAGCTACAAAACCTCGCTTGCCTCGTTGGCGATGCATCACTGGGGCGAGAAATGGGACCGTCGACGTCCTGCTTCATCGATGTCAGGTAACGGTGACACGTTGAATGCACTGCGCATCAAATTGAATGCTTCTAAAGATGCCCTTTATTGGGCCGATGACGTCGCTCCCACGCGTGACTTCGCCACCGCCCAGAAAGCTCTCGAAGAGTTCGCTCGTCTGGTTCACAATGGTGAAGAGCGGTCACGGAGCACCCGGGACGGTCTCGGAATCCTTGACGGGACACCACCCCGCGCTTCTGCCCTGATTACGTCGGAGATCATGCCGAGGCCAGGGTCAGCAGCTCAAAGAATGCTCGTCATCCCTCTCCAGGCGTCAGAGATCGATCTGAATGTTCTGAAAGAATTGGATGGCCCTGAATCCCGCCACGGACGTGCCCTGGTAATGGCCACTTATTTGCAGTGGCTGTGCCCCCGCTTGGATGAAGTTCGTTCCGCCGCTTTTGCAGCAGGCGAACAGTACGCCAATCAGCTGAGAAAGGGCGGCGAAAGCGTACGTCAAGCCGACGCTTTGGGCTCATTGTGGGCCGGCTGGCATGCCATGTCACGCTTCCTTGTCGAATTGGGCGCGTTGACGGAAAACGAAGTCGCACATATGGGAGACCTCGTAGCTGTCGGTCTAACCGATGCCGCGTCCGCGGCGGTCGATCCTGACCTCCCGATGCGACCGGGCGCCCGGGTACGTGAGCTTTTGATACACGCATTGAGGAATGGGCAAGCATACGTCGACGACGTCGAAACTGGTGAGGCGCCAAGTGACTGGTCGTTGGCCAAGCGACTTGGCTGGCGGCGCAGCGTTGTCGGGGAAACATCTGATGGCACCGCTCGGTGGAGAGAGGAGGGTCGAGGAATCCGTCTGGGTTATGTCGTCGCCAACCCACGGCCCTGCGATGGGGAACCGCAGATTCTCATTGATTTGCTGGCCCTTGAGCAGGTCCTCAAATCCGCCGGGCAGATGTTGACCGATTCCTTGCAAATTGATCGGGGCACTGCACTGCGCGCACTATACGACGAAGGTGTGCTGATCGCGGAAGAGCGGAAGGGCCGGATGCCCCGCTACACCGTGCAGCGAATGATCAAGTGCGAGAACCGTCGTCAACGAATGGTCGCACTACGCCTGCACAAGTTGTTCGGCGAATGTTCGGACGATTTTGAGGTGAGAACGGGATCTGACGATCCCCACGGTCCGGTACCGGATAGCAAGCCTGCCGACCTTCCTACAGACATCGATGGACGGGACCTTCACGATTCGCCAGATGAAGCGCGAGCGAATTCGTCCATTACCGGGTTCGCAGTATCTTCGCCAATCCCGTCCAACGAAAAAAAGGGTCTAACCAGCTCTGTCACTGACAAGGAGCCTGAAATGGCGATTGAAACCGATGCAGAGGGATTCTCCGCAGACGGGTTCCAGATCTCACCTACATCTACCTGCGCTCTCTGCCATGGCGACGAAGCTGGCTGGGAGATCGACGGACTCGTGATGCACCTCCCGTGCTGGTGGCAGAGCACCGCTGCTTCTCGGGCGATTGCAGCTGGCACAGCCGAAAATCAGGAAGAAATCGAACCTGCTACCGAACCTTCACCGCTGGTAGCGCTGGCACCGAAGGGCCCTGAGACTCGCCCGAAGGTAGTGAAGACGGCCGGCAAGGAGAAGGCGGCCGCGTTCACTGCGCCGGCTGCAGTACTCGATGTCGACGGTGTATGGCTGCCGGACGGCACTCGCCACGAGCTGGCTACTCCGATCGCGCATGTCGGAGATGTCGCCGAGTTGGTCACGACGCTGAATCTCGGGACGTGGACGTCTGACACGTGGTCTGTGCCTGGTCAGATCTGGATCACCGATGCGATGGCGCAGAAAGTTGGTATTGACACCAGTTCGTTGGGGAAACGCAACAGGAATGATCGACTCAAGGAGCTGTCGGCTGAATCTGCATTTGTGACCGATGCGCTGGCTCAGGGATGGCAGCTTGGCGGGCAGCCGGGGGACCGGCTAGGGACGTGGACTCGTGTGTGGCGAGGCGAGGCACGTGGCGTGTGGGTAGCTCTGATTTCCGGGATGAGTCAGGATCCGAAAGAGATGCCTGTACTTGGTGACTCTCCTACCGCAGCCACGTTGGCAAGGCGGCTTGCGTTGTTGGCCGGGGCGCTCCGATTCCCGTGGGCTGTGAGTCCTGCATCGACCGGGATCGACTTGATGATCGCCGCGCGCCCCAAGGAATGGAAGCGGATCTTCGCGCCGTCCGACTCGGATTTTGCGAAGAAGTTCCAGATCTTTGAAGCCGATATCGATTGGTCGCGAACCCTTTCCGATTCAGAGGCGAAATGCCGCTACGTTCATGCCTTCGATCGCGGCGGTTCCTATGCTGCCGGTATTGCTGGTCTCGAATTGCCGATCGGGGAGCCAGAGCATCACCCGGATGGGATGGTGTTCGATCGCAAGCTTCCGGGATACTGGCTGATCGAAATCCCCGACGCAGCGGACTGGCGTTACCCGAATCCCTTGAATCCGATGGGGCTGTCTGTCTCCGAACCGAAGTGGGTGACCACTCCGACTCTCGAACGCGCTGCCCAACTCGGTTACGAGCCGGAGATCTTGGAAGCATTCGTCTGGCGAGATCACGGGCGCGTTCTGGTGCCGTGGTACGAACGCATTCGCGATGCGCGAACCGCCTTGGATATCGAGGGTGACACCGATGCACTGTTGGCGCGTGAGCAGAACAAAGTGATTTACACGCACACCATTGGCATGCTCAATTCCGACATGCATTTGGCCGGGCGACCCGGTTACTCGCCCGAGCGGCACCACCATATTGTCGCTAAATCTCGCGCGAACATCATGTATAGGATCGCGAAGATCGGCGAGGACAGCGGAGTGTGGCCTGTAGCGGTCACCAAGGACACCGTCCTGTACGTCTCCGACGAGCGCGATCCACAATTGGCGTGGCCTGGAGATCAGAAGCAGTTCGGGCGGGGGTTCGGGAACTACAAGCCGGAAGGATCGGCGCTGTTGTCCGACCACCTGCAGTATTTGGACGGCAAAGGTTATCGGGGGAAGTCGGAGCTGATTGCTCCGAACGAGTGGGCAGCTAGTGCGGAGGGGAGTGATTCCTGATGGCACGCAACCCACTCAGTAGGGCGTCGTATTCGCGCATCGCAGACAGTCTTTCCGACTTCGGGTCTGTCGTGGCCGGCCGAATCAATATCTCGCGAGCAGCCAAAGAGCTTCGTGTCACTCAGACTGCCATCCGGGAAGTCTTGCGGGGGGAACGAGGAAAACTTCAGGGGGAGTTCTTCGGGAAGTTGACCGGCCGGCAAGGGGCCGACATTTCCGGACAGCCAAATGCGTCGAACCTGAAGGCTCAGCTGCTGGCCGCTTACGGACCGGGAAAGCGCAGCGAAATCAACACCGCTGCAGCGGCACGTGATTTGGGTGTCTCCAAACGAACAGTCGAGCGTTGGCTGGCTCCCGAGGGCCGACAGCGAATTGCGAAGCCACGCACCGAAACCTTGAATGCATTGGCCCGCAAAGCGAAACAGTCCGCGTCCACTCGAACCTCACGTAAAGAAGCGATGTCGAGCGTACGCAGCAGCGCACGAGGAAAAGCACTGTCGAACTTCGGCGGGAAGATCAAGATCGACGCGGTACAGGGGCCCGGCACCCGGGAGTATGCGCGGGACCGAATGATCACCTTGGCCCTGACACCCGACCAGGTTGAATCCATGTGGAGCGCCTACGAAAATGGGGGCGACAAGGGAATGATCAATTGGATGAACAGCCGAGCCCAAGACTATGTCGGCGGCTGGGAGTTCTACCAAATCAATAGCTTCGACGTGGAACGGTAAGCGGCGATGACTTCTCGGCGAGGGCCGCGGTGGACACGCAAGCGACTCGAAATGATGCTCCGGACCTGTTATGGCGAGACCGAGCGCGGGGGAGTGGACGTCGCGGTCGTCGCCGAGGCTTGCGGGGTTTCAACGCGCACCGTGCGACGGTGGCTTTCTGGCACCAACCGCCAGCTTGCGGCGATCCCTTCTCCTCGGTTGGCGCAGTTGCGTCTGCCGGCGCCGGATTCGGAGCTGCGCAGCCAGCAACAAGCCGATTACGCCCGCGACGCCATAACTTCGATCGCATTACCAAAAGGTCGAGGAGTTCTGCCAGCGTGGCGTGATCGTGGATGGCTCGATTCGCACGTGGTTGCGATCGTGGACCTCGCGGGCAAGCCGTGGAGGCAGGTTGTC
Organism: Nocardioides sp. NPDC126508; assembly: GCA_040302365.1. GTDB lineage: Bacteria > Actinomycetota > Actinomycetes > Propionibacteriales > Nocardioidaceae > Nocardioides. The sequence continues at coordinate 1,585 of JBEOUM010000034.1, read as the reverse complement.
ATTAGTAACGGTTCAGCGCGGTCGATGAAGGAGTTCCGCCGTAGAGGCTCGATCGTTGACCTCACGACGCTGCCTACTCGTTTCCATGGTGTCGTGCTGGCCCACGAGGTCATACAGGAAGTGGAGCCATGGCGTGTTCACCCCCGACCTCAAATCCTGGCTCAGGGCCGAACGCAGGTCTGGTCCGATGACGCGCCGGCTGTCGACCTCTCGGTGTTAGCTGTGGCGAGAGAACTGAAATGAACGGCAGATAAGGACATGAACATGAATCCCACCAACAGTGCAATCGAAGCTCGCGTCAGCGCTGTGCTGTCCGAGTTCTTGATCGATGACCAGGCAGGGGCGTCGCCGGCCGGCGCGACTGATGTGTCGTGGCCGGCGGAGAGCCTTCCGTCGTGATCGAATCCGTAGGCCCACAGCCTTGGCAACGCGTCAAAGATCCACAACCCCTGCCGACGGCGTCGAAGCCGGCGCTCCTGGCGGGGCACTTGCGCGACCTCGATGACGAAGCGCTCGGCCGGTTGATCCGCGATCACCTCGTACCGCTCGACTCCGAACGCGGATATCGGGTGCGGTGGAACAGTTTCTGGGCGACCTTGGGTTTCGACCCAGTTCTACGAAACCGTGCCACCTCTATCATCAATGGGTTTCTCGACCTGGCCGAGTCTGCGCTCGCAGCAGATGATCAGGATGCCAACCAGTCCAAACGGACCGGGAAATTCTTCGACCGATGCGAAGGTGCGTTGGACCGCATTCTCAACCGCGCCGACGAACCACTGGCTTGGGCCGGCGCCGCTGCGGCATCGTTCAATCCGGCCGCAAGGATCGTGATCGACAAGCTGATCTCAGCCATCGATCAGCACCGCCGCGATGGTGACAAGGACACCCTCTGGGCGACACTAGATCACATCAAAACTGGGGATCTAGGAACGTCCGCACCGCGGCTCCGTCGCTCTCAATATCGAGAGTGACGGAGCCCCATCAGTCTGAAGAAACTCGATCCCTCGACCACTTTCGCTAAATTGCTGGTGAAATCACTCAGGATTCCGTTTTGCGTCGTACGCAGCGATTGCTCGTCGCACTCCCGCAGAGAAGTTTCCGCGGAGCATGCCAACCACTTTGTCAGTGCCATCATCAGGTGGCGACGAATTGATCGTGCTCGCCACCATCCGCGCAACCAGGGTTCCTTCGTTTGCCAACAGCCGACGCAGCAGATTTGCGCGGTCTATGTCGCCATCGACTGGCTTTTCACGGGCTATCTGACGCGCTATCACTGCGCGCACCCACGGGTCCGTGTCCCGCGACATCGCAACAAGGACGTCAAATCTGTTCGCAGATTTCTTTCCTGACACTACTTCGACTGCCGCTGCACGCTGGTATACGTTGCCGCGCATAAGGTCCCACAGTTCCTCATCCGAGATCGCGTCAGGTCGAACAGCCGCCAATGCAGCTGCCGCGGAACCTCGCACGTCCTCATCACTGAAACTAGGTGTAGGAGGAACGGACGTTGGTGACGCGGTGCCGGCGGTAAGCGGCGGGCGGTCGTCCTCCGCGTGCTGAATGCGGTCGGTGGTAATTGTAGTGA
>JBEOUM010000033.1:0-7794 GCA_040302365.1 Nocardioides sp. NPDC126508 | reverse complement strand
GGTCCGGCCGAACACAATGATCGAAAGACAACTGGATTGAATCCGTTCTCTAGAACACCGACTTGGTGCAATGTGCCCCCATGCACATCCGAAACCACCGCTGGGAGACTCGGCAGTATGGACAGGGGTTTGCAATCAACGGCGCACGATGCAAGAGATGTGGATCTGCGACTGGTCGCTGCACCGGTTGAAGGACCGCTGGAAGGCCGCAGCGTCACCAGAACCAGGGGAGTGGGGAGATTTCGAGCAGGATCTATCGGTGAGATGCCCCTTTGTGTGCTCACCCCAAGCCCGAGATCAACAGCAGCAGACCGAATCCCGCAGCTGCGATCAGCCCGCCGAACTTGGGGTTGTTCTCGGCGGCCTCGGGCAGCATGGTCTCCGCAACCAAGGACAGTAGTGTTCCAGCTCCAAATGCTTGCAGAAGGAGGACAGCGTCGTCTGTGAGCAGCGATGACGCAGCGTATCCGGCGGCGGTTAGACAGATGGTGGCAACGGCGACGCTACTCCACAGCGCGAGGATCCAATGTCGAGACCGACCGGCTCTCGACATCCCATTCGAAGCCGACATCGCCTCGGGCAGATTGCCGATGGCAATGGCTGCGATCAGCGCGAGTTCCACGCCCCTGCTGTGTAGTGTCACACCGAGTACTAATGCCTCGGGCACGGCGTCGAGAGCGGTCCCGATGGCGATGGGCGCGCCAGTGGCGGGGCCCACCGTCGCAGTGGTCTTCAATTTCGTTAGGCATTCTCCGCAGCGCTTGCGGTCGCGGGCTCCGCGCGTGGCCAACCATGCGTTGATGGCGCTGAAGGTTGCTGCGCCGCCCAAGAGAGCCGTGACTCCACTCCAGGGGTGGGTTGCAACGGCCTCTGCGGCGAGCTCCACTGCAGCGGCCGCCAGTATTAACCCCGCTCCCAAGGCAGTGACTCTAGCTATCGTTCCGTGACCGAACCGGCCGGACATGCCGAGCATTGCGCCGATGAGCAAACCACTCACGCTGAGCGCCGCCCAGCCGATTACCGAGCCGTAGTCACTCACCACCATCACCACCGCGAGACCGCGTCTGGGTCCCGGGCCATGGTGTCTGGACCGGGGCACCGATCACCATCTGCCTCACCATCCGTGCTTCCTGTCCCGAGTAGGTCCAGCGCGCAGCTGAGGGCTGCGCGCTGGCGAAGCTGTCCTCATTCACGAGGGTCGCCAGGCTCTTCCTTAAGGGCATCAATAAGGTAGCGTGGGTCGAAATGAAAATCTGCATAGACGACTTTGTCGTTGGGGTCTATGACGGTGAACCACGGCGTACCCCCTGATCGGTAATCTTCCATGAATGTGGGGTTTCTCTGCCCCGGCGCGGGCAGATCGTGTCCGAAGGGTATTGCCAGCGAGTACTTTTCTTGGTTGATCCGCAGCTTGTCGAAGGTGTTGACGTCCGCACCCTCGAACACGGTTTGAATGGCTGCGAAACCAACCCCTCGGCGGGCGAGATTGTCGTGGAGGACCTGGAGAGTTGGGAAGCCTTGTGAATGACATCCTGGGCACCAGTCCTGGAAGCAGAAGATCACCCGGTAGCCCGTTCCCAGGTCGGCGAGGCGAAGTGGTGTGGCCAGCGGCGTGCCCGCGGAGTCTATCCAGTCCGCGACCCTGAGGTCAGCAGCCTGATGGTGTAGTAGGCCCGAATGCACAGGGAGCTCCTTGAGATCGATGGTGTGTTGTGAGTTATCAAGCGGTTCGGATTTGTCAGCACGCGGATCCAGGCAGTCGAGCTACACGGATGTGCCGGATCTTGGTGAATTGTGAACACTCGCGCCGTGGCCCGGTAGACAGCGCAGGATTGAGTCGGAGCAGGTGAGGTTCGTCCTAGGCTCTGCGACACGAGGTCCTCGATGTGCAGTGTCCGTAGACCACGTCAGTCGCGGGGACATCAGGTGAAGACTTCGCGGTGAGGATTCCAGTGGCCACCTCGCCGTCGACCTCAGGCGGCCGCGTTGTTGTTGCATGCGCGTCTCCTCAACTGCCAAAGCGCTCGGTACGGATGTCGGATGGGGTGAACCCGCGGTCGACGAGCAACTGTGCGGCGTGTTCGACGAACCCAGTGGGACCACACACGTACACGCGGGTCGCTCCTACGGTGCCTCCATGGGCGGGAGTCGGCAAGTCCTCGATGCGGAGCCGGCCTGGTTCCCTTGTGTCATCAGGCAGCCCGGCGCGGGTATAGAGGCGTGTGATGGGGATATCAGGGTGCGCTTGCGCCAGTTGGTGCAATTCGCCGGTGTAGATAACGTGGTCGGGAGTTCGCGCGGAGTAGATCAAGCGGAACGGCGAGTCCGAGTCAGAGTGCGTGCGCTCGCGCAGCATCGCCATGAGTGGGACCACTCCTGAACCACCTCCGAGCAGCAACACGGGGCCCCGAAGCCGCGCTGTCCACTGGAACCATCCGCCGAGAGGACCCCGAACCTCGAGTCGGTCGCCGGGCAGCATCGTCTCGGTGAGGTACGTCGATACCTCGCCGCCCGAAACGCGTTGCACAGTGAGCTCGAACTGGTCCGGGCCGGAGCGGGAGGCGACCGAGTAGCTACGCTGCGCGGTATAACCGTCTTCGGCAGTGAGCCGGACATCGACGTGCTGGCCCGCTGCGTGTCCCGACCACCCAGGTACCTCGAAAACGAGCGTGCGGGCGAGATGTGTTTCCATCCGGGTGGCCTGTAGTTGCGCTGGGAGCCACCGGATCGGCCGGCGGCGAAGCGCGGGGCCGGTGTCCGCATGGACCTCTGCTGCGTCCCTCGAGCGCTCAGTCGCCGGCATAGCGCTGCTCTAGCCACGGGTCGCCGTACGCGTGGTACCCGTGGGTTTCCCAGAATCCGGGCTGGTCGTCGCGTCGAAGTTCGATGCCGTTGATCCATTTGGCTGACTTCCACAAGTACAGGTGCGGCACCACGAGGCGGGCAGGGCCGCCGTGGGGAGGTTTAAGGTCAGTACCTTCGTATTTGTAGGCGATCCACGCGTCGCGGTCGACGAGGTCACCCATGGGTAGGTTCGTCGTATAGCCGCCGTAACATCGGATGAGTGCGTACTCGGCTTCGTCCGCCAACTTGCCGAGCAGCGCGTTCACTCTGACCCCACGCCACGTTGTATCAAGCCTGCTCCACTTGGTCACGCAATGAATGTCGACCGTGAAATCTTCGCTGGGCGCGCGCATGAGGTCCGGCCAGTTCCAGCGGGTCACCGAACCTTCGAGATCGGTAATATTCAACGCCCACGTAGATCGATCGACCTGAGGTGTCGGCCCTGTAGACAACACCGGGAAGTCGTGCGTCTCGTGTTGCCCCGGCGGGAGGCGCCCGCCGCCACCGTTGCTGTGCCCGGCGCCGAACCCCCTGCTGATCACGCTCATATCCGCTCCTCGGATCTCGTTTGCTTGGTGGATCGTGGGAGAACCTCTCCGAGCTGGTCGAGCAACTCTCAGAGGAAACCTCGTACAGACCACATGACGAAACGTGACTCAATCTGCGTAACCTCCTCCCGCAAGGCGCGACCATATTCGATTGTGGAGAGTCGAAGATTACTGCACTTTGGACCCCTGAGTCCATTCCTTGAGGGTCGCGTTGGGGGTGGCCACCGGCAATCTGAGGGAGGACCGCTCGAAATTGCATCCGCGAGAGCGTCTTACGTCGTTGCCGGCCACGTCTACGGTTTCTGGGAATGCTGCCGTTGCTTCGGGTGCCTGGACGGTGATGGTCCGTGCGGTGTAGGTATCATCACTGATCAATCCTCAGAGCTATCCACGACAGCCCGCCATCCCCATTGTACCGGTTGGTACGCAGCTGGGCTCGCTTTTTACCCGATTCGCTGCATCCGGCTCCTGTTACCGCAAGCTGCCGCTGTTGATCGACTCGTCCATTTGAAACCGCTGGCTACATGCCACGACTACGTAACGCCCGGCAAGGAGGCCCTCCCTATGTCCCACCACTTCGACACCCCCACTGCCCGAGAAGACCCCCGCCTCGACCTGTGTGACTTCTACCTTTTCGCCGGCACCGAGGACACGACGGTGATGGCGATGACCATCAATCCCACTGCCGACGCGGACACGGTCGCACCGTTTCGAGACGAAGCTCTCTATGTCTTCCGAATCGACACCGATGGCGATCGACGCGAGGACGTCGCGATCAAATTTCGCGCCGGCGAAGTCGTCCACGTCTCCACCGATAAGGGTGAGGCTCACGCACAGCGCATCGAAGTTCGCTACGCCACAGGGGAAGACGCCACCAGCGGGGCAGGCGGTGAGGTCATCGCAGTCGGTACGACGGGTTCGACGATCCTGGGCAGCGACGGCGTTCGGGTATTCGCCGGCGTCGTCCAGGACGTCTTCGGTGGCGACGCTGCCGCGCTCGCGAAGTTCCAAGCCGCATTCGCTCGTGGCACCTATGAACCCGAGGCGTTCGACAGCCAGGTGAACTTTTTCGCCGGCAGAACGGTGGGGGCGATTGTCCTGGAGGTGCCCAATTCCATGCTGAGAACGTCAGGCTTGCTGCATGCATGGCCCACCGTCTCCCTGATAGGTCACGCACCCGAACAACAGGTGGCGCGCTGGGGCTTGCCGTTGTTCAGCCACCTTTTTCTCAGCGATGATGAGTTACGTGAGGCTTTCAACCGAAGCGCCACCTCGGCAGATGACTCGGCATTCGTGGCCAGCGCGCAAGCCACCGTGGCGAAGTACGTCGAACTCGCCGGTACATCGGCCGACCCTCAAGCGTACGCCCGCCGAGTCACAGAGATGTTCGGTCCGATGGTGCTTCCCTTCGTTGTCGGCAGCACCGCGTCGTTCGACTACACAGGCTTTAACGGTCGCGCGCTCGCCGACAACGTCATGGACAATATGTTGTCTCTGCTGACCAACTCTCCGCTGGGCACCGGCATCAAGCCCGATCGCACCCAGATCTTGGCGGACTTCCCCTTCTTTTCGCTCCCAATGCCCAGCCAGTAGTAGATACGGATCCACTCACGTCGGTGTACCGCATGGCTATTCGCAGGTGATTCGGAGGTGCAAAAGCCCGTTGGGGTCCCTTCACGTCTCGCCGACGAGGGGATGCCGACTGCCGTTGCGCCGCTGACGGATCAGCGGCAACCCGCACGGATTCGAAATGCTTGTCGATCCGCGCCATTCTTGATGTTACGTGTGGGGCCAGATACGTATTCAGCCGCAAAATGGAGAGTCCGTCGTTCAGGGAAATGGATCACATCTGTAAGGATCGGCGGCTTCGAGAGGAGGGCTTGGCTTCGAGAGAGTTGGCCAGCCTCCGAGACCGTGACCCACCCCAAAGAAGTTTCCCGGGTTCGGTGAAAAACTGCTGGGCATGTATTGGCAACGACGAACCGGACACGTTGCCGGTGACGGCGTTGCTAGAAGTAGCGCTTGAGATCCTGTAGTCGGTCGAAAATGGCTGGTGGGTAGTTGCCGTGTGGTTGGCCACACTGGTTGCATACCGCAAGGGTCAGGCCATCGGAGGTGTCAAGATCTGTGTAAGGGAAAACGCTGTAGAGAAGTACGTGCTTGACAAGTGCTGCGTAAAAATCCTTGTTTATAGGATCGATATCGGAGCTCGCAATCTTGACGAATGCTTGCTTCGCGATCTCTAAAACGCCGAGTATTTCCCTGACGCCATCCTGCTGGAGAAGCCGTTCCGAGTCGTGGAGGTCGATATTCATGCTTTCAATGTCATCAATGAACTGCCGAATAGCTCGACGTCCATGTAACTGCTCAGAGCTCAACTCTTGGGTACTAATTTTCTGGTAGTTGAACTGCTTAATATTTTCGTCCATGAATGCATAGAGTTGATGTAAGTGTGTCGCGACACGTTGCCTTACCTCTTTTTCGGCATCGGCGTCCACCTGTTTTTGCGTAAGTGCGTTGGCGCGCAATTGCGCAGTCAAAGCAAGGAATAACAGAATGATTCCTGCCAATCCTGTAATGGGATTCGAAATTCCACCGATCGTGTCGCCAACCGTTCCGTATTCCTTCAAGTATTCGAAAGGAAGTACTGGGAGGAGTGACAGGGGGACGACGATCGCAAGTAGTGCTCCGATCGTCACGACGACGACGGTCGTCCGCCAGTTTCGTTGGTGGTTATTCATTAGTTCCGTCCAGTCTAGATGGATGTCGTTTTTACGGCTGCACAGACTCCCAAATCGGGTTGGAAGAGTCGAGTTAGCCGAGAGTGTCCCAATCTGGGCTGACAAAGATTATTGCGCTAAGCATCGAGGAAAATCCGCGGGCGGCACGTATTCTTTACATGGCGGTCGGGATTTTTCTGGTCATTTCGAACCTGGAGTTTGAGATAATGCGATGAAATCGCTCGTTGAGATCGACTCGCACAGAGGTATGCTTTGGTTCACCGTTATCGCCCCTGCAAACGTAATTATATACTGTAGAGCCTAGATGGCTCGCCGTTTCTTCGACACAGTCGAGCCCGCTGAGGCTGGCGGCGGCCGTACGGCAATCGTTCAGGCAAGTAGACAAATTCGCAGTCAAGGTGAATCGGTAGAAGGAAGTTGCCCCATGGCTTGACGGGCCATATCGGTCCCCTTCTTCTCGATCTGTGTTCAAGGCAATGCGGAGCTCGTTCACGCCTCCCCGTGAGTAACTATGCACGCTGTGAGGGTCTCGATCGAATTGGTGCGCTTCGGTTTCGGTCGAACTCGGGTGCCGCGCGGTTGCTGTCTTTGCAGACTCGCTCGTCTCCATACCTACGCCGCACCCTGACGGCTGTGGTCACCTATACTTGCAACGCTGGGGCTGGATCGCGCATCAGCAGTACCCCCTTATGCCGGGATGTTCAGAATCAATCAAAGCGTCAGATCCACGTGGCGGCATGTTTTTTACGTCACGCACTCGGTCAGCGTTTCAGCTGCGACGGTAGCTGGGAGTCGATCGACGAAATCTTTCCAGTTGAATGCGTCGGCTCAGCGTAGCTTCTGGTTTGCCGCACGTGTAGTCGTCCTGCTTTCGGTTGCGCCGGGGGCACTTTCGAGATCAGGAGTTGATCGTATGACTGTTAGCTATGCAGTTACCAATCCGCGTACCGGGGATGTTGTTTCGACGTATCCCACTGCTACTGCGGAGGATGTGGAGAATGCTCTCGCTGCGACGAGTGCCGCGTATCGCGGATGGTCGAAGTCGTCGACGGTGGCCGAGCGCGCGGCGTTGATGTGGAATGTGGCGAATCTGTTCATCGAACGCAAGGATGAGCTTGCTGCGATTGTGGTCAGGGAGATGGGAAAGTCTCTGGTGGAGGCGGTTGAGGAATGCGAGCTGTCGGCTTGGATCTGTGACTACTACGCCAGCAATGCGGAGCGTTTTCTGGCTGATGAAGAGATCGAGATTCGGGATGGTGAGGGGTCGGCCTGTATTCGGAGGTCGGCTGTGGGGTCGTTGCTGGGGATCATGCCGTGGAATTTGCCGTTTTACCAGGTGGCCCGCTTTGCGGGACCGAACTTGGTTTTGGGTAACACGATCATCCTCAAGCATGCGCCGCAATGCCCTGAGTCCTCGGCGGCTCTTGCAGAGTTGTTCGTCGATGCCGGGTTCCCGGTGGGTGCTTATGTGAACCTGTATGCGACCAACGAGCAGGTGGCACAGATCATTGCGGACCCACGCAACCAGGGGGTGTCGGTGACGGGGTCTGAGCGTGCAGGCTCTGCGGTCGCCGAGATCGCCGGGCGTAATTTGAAGAAGGTTGTTCTCGAGTTGGGTGGGTCGGATCCGTTTATCCTGCTCAGTACCGATCACATGGATG
>JBEOUM010000032.1:0-7835 GCA_040302365.1 Nocardioides sp. NPDC126508 | reverse complement strand
GGCGATGTCGGTGATGGCGGCGTCGAATCGTTCCCGTCCGCCGGCCGAGTTCAAGCCACGATCGGAGCAATGAGGAATGTTTCCCGGAACGACATACACGTCGCGTTCGATGCCGGCGCGCTCCCACCCGTCCCGTGCGGCGACACCCAACAACAGCACTATCTCCAAATTCGGGCACAACGCGACGAACTCTCGGGTCCACTGAGCCGAGCGGGCACGTTCGGCCGGGGTGGAACCACCGTTCTTGACCCCGGAGACAGGGAACGGGACGACATTCCAATGCACCACGTCCGACCACGAAATACCGGCGCGGGCATACGCTTCGCGACAGTTGCGTGCAGTGCGGTCGTTGTTGTCGAGACTGAGCAGACCCGACCCGGTCCCGGCCTCAGCTTTCGTGGAGGGGTTGTCCAGCAGAACAAGAACTCGCGCATCGATTCCACCGAGATCCGGATCCACGTAGGGCACGTGTCCGTGGGGGAGCCCGACAGAGTCGGCGATACGGTCCGCGAGCGAATTCAACGCCGCCACATGAGTGTCGCGAATACGGTTCTTCTTCTCGACAACTACCGTGGGGTCGGCGTTGCGTCCGTTACTCATGATGGTGAGTATTCATGGTCGTCGTACTCCTCGAAACAGGCGCCCAGCAGATAACTCGTCCACCGGCCAGAGTTTATGAACATGCTGTGGCAATCGCTCCGATGACAATCACCAAGAAGACAACGAAACCGATGAATTCCACCACTCCTTCAGCGGGTGAACCCTTTTTCGCAGCACTCATCTGAACCTCACTCCTGTCGTTTTCCCCGCGAAGCTCGGACACGATCAACGCAGATGCGACTCGCAGTCTCATCGCCCTGTTTCACAGCAAGAGTGGCACGGCCCGCCGACATGTTCCGTTGGCGGAGAATCGCTGAACTCAGAAGGTCAGGCGTGCAGTTGGTCGCTCCGCAGCTAGCGCTCAGCTCTGTTGGTTCACAGGTCGGCCGGATTCGAATCGCCAGATCGCATGATCGAGATGGGTGACGTTGTGGCCGCATTTTTCGGCGACCGCTTTCACAAGCATCGCGGCATCGGTTGCGCTCACATTCTCCGCGACCGCTCCGATCGCGTCGGCGACGTAGCGGATGACCATGCGATCAGCTTTCACACCGGGAGTACCAGCGAGCATCAGGAAGTAGTTCCAGGTGATCCCGGAACGCTGGCCAGGTACCCGCGCCCAGGCTTTCTTCGCGCTCGCGAGATCGTCGGCGTCGGCGGCGCGGAGGTCGTCGGTGCTGTCGATTCCCAGCTCACGCAGCCGCCCGGCAGCCTCATGAATAGCCGCAGCCTTGAGCGGAGCACCTTTGGTCGTCGAGGTCGGTTTGCGGTTGTTCGTCATCTCGGCCCACTCCTTCGGGCCGCCGAGTTCGTCGAAAGTCTCCAACAGGGCGCCGGCATTGTCGGTGTCGGCATCACCGCCCTGCGCCTGCCGGAAGTCGATGTAATGCCTCAGGACGTTTTTGACGGAGTTGTAGTGTGCGCCGGTGGACGCGATCGAGTCGATGATGCACAGAGCAAGGCTGCGCGGGTAGCCATCCGGGCGGAACCACAGATCAGAATCGCCGAGGTCGGCGTTGCAGCGCTTCGCGAGGAGTTCAAGCCGATCATCTGATGGCGTGGGCATGTGTGTCCTCTGATCTGTGCTTCGTGTAGGGTCTCGCTGCCGATGACATTTCGAGACGCCGTGACATGCGCGTTCATGTCGGGTCTCACGGTATGGCCACCGCGATCTGTCTCAACCTGATGACATTTCTTCATCGGACACTGTGCCCACACCAGCTGCCTGTCCCGTGTTTTCGCGTTGGTTCCGAGTAGCCGACCGCGAGATCCCGTTTGTTCGGACTGCCCCGTTTGACGCCCGTTTGACGCCCCGAAGGCAAAATCAGTGGACGGGGCTATCGGGTTTGTACTGGTCGGCGAGTTTCGATCAAGGGCCGGTTTCAGGACGTGCCGGTGCGGGTTCGGCAGACGGTACATCGCAAACCTCGTCGGCGCTTTTGAGTTGGGACGCATGTTTCGCCGGGCCGCGATCATCGCGCCTCGTTCGACCGACTCCGCGTTTCCTCGATGCGTTGCCGCTGTCGGACCCCGTACGCCGCCTCTTTGACGGCGGCGTCGTCCTCGAGACCCGAACCGAGGGCCCCACCGATGGTCGCGATGGACGCCAGCAGCCAGGTGAGCGTCAGGTAGTCGGAGAAGTTCACCCCGTGCCCGAGAACACTGGACAGCAGTTCCGAGGGAAGAGTCAGACACGCGGTGAACAGCAGCAGGCAGAACAGGGCCACATGCAGCACGACGACACCGATGACCAGGGTGACTACGGTCGCGGTGTTGTACAGCACCGATCGATCGCGTTCCGCCGGCGACTTCGGCCGCTCCCAGAGTTCGTGGTCGAGGATCAGCCAGAGAATGATCGCCACGATCGACAAAATCATCGCCACACTCATACGCCATGGCCCCATCGTGTCGGCGAACAACCAGATCGTGTTGGTGGCCAGCGCGATCGCACCCGTGGCGAAGGCGCCGACGAGGACCTTCGACAGTCCGGTGACCAGTCGCCACGGCCGGTTGGCGCGCACCATCCCCGACAACAGTCGCAGTCGCCGCAGTCCAGAGGGCGCGAAGTACCGGATGCCGTCCTCAACTTGCGCAGACCGGAACCGTCGCGCCGCACCGGGGGGGCATGAGTGCCGGCTCACCGAGGATGTGGGCGATGGCGAGTTCGGTGATGGTGCGGACGCGGCGCTCGATGTGGATGCCGCCCACTCCGGCGACCGAGATGAGCGCGAATTTGTGGTCGGCGCTGACGTCGGCCACCACCGGGAGGGTGTCCTCGCGGCGCGGCAGATCGGTGAGGTATACGACGATGTCTTCCTCTTCGGAGGACGGATCGACCGTGTCGATGATATCGGCGAAATCCGCTTGCTCGTCGGGCAGGTACGGTTTGCGGCGCACGCACGTCGTCCACCGGCGCTCGTCCCGGTCAGGGCTGCCCAGGCGTTCCGGCAGGTACTCCGCAATACGTTCGGCAAGAGCCGCTGGTTCGCCCGGATCCGCGATCAGCAGCACCGAGACCTGCTCACCCGCGGCACCGGAGCGCCCTCCCTGCAGGTGCTCGTTCGCCTTCACCGCCTTCGCGTACCCGCTCGGTCTGAGCCCAAACTCTAGGCAGTGGGGTGCGAGACGATCCACCACGCCCACGCGATAGGAAAGCGGAGCTGGAACGGGCCCGGCACCGACCGCGGATGCGGCCGTCGGTCACCCGGTCTCGTTTGACGCCGGCCACTCCCCGGGGATCGGACCTGCGTGGGAGGCGCGGACTTCGGGGTGGGGGCGCAGCGGTGGGTGCCGGGATCGACGGTGAGGTCCTCGGTGTCGGCGAAGATCAGCCCGCCCGTCGTCGAGCGCGATCGCCCACCGATGCGCCGGCGCCCAGCCGTAACCGGCGCCCCAGGTTCGGTCAGTGCCGCGAAGTCCTCGACGACCTCGCCGAGGTCGTCCGCTTCGGGCTTTCCGGCGGACCAGCACCCGGACGCCGATCGTCAACTCCGGGCCGCGCGCAAGCCTGTTACCGCTTCTAGTGGGCCATGGGCTGCACCCTTTCGCTCGGTGAAGTCCGGGGCTCGAAGCATAAGCACCTTCCCTGCAGCAGGCGACCCGAAGTGCCCGGACCAATCCGGCGATCGCCGGTTACTCACCGGTACAAATGCTTTGGCTCCCCCCGCCCCGGTTGCCACTTGCCAGATGGTGGTGCACCATCACTGCCGTGCGCAGTCCACGCTGGCCCGCGACCGCCCCACCGCCGTGCGGCGGTGACCGGGTGCACGGTCGCCGACTGCTGACCGTGCGCACTCACCTGACCCTTGAGCTGGTGCCGGATCACCGCGTACCCATGCGGGCTCGCGCTGCAGCTGGCCCTGAGCGCCACCGGCCGCCCGGCCCGGCGCGCTCTTGCACCAGACCCGCCCGCTGACCGACCCCGCGGATCCGTCGGCCCAGTGGTCCTACCTCGACGTGTGGGCCGGGACCGACGACCTCACGGTCGCTGACCCCTACTTTCCCCGCCCGGATCTCCACGCCACCGCCACCGGGATCTGCACCTTCCGCAGCGAGCCGCTGTACTGGCTCCCGGCACCGGCGCGGACGGTCACCCTGACCGCCGAATGGCCGCAGATCGGGTTGCCCGCGAGCCTCACCACGCTGGACCTGGCTGCGGTCGCAACCGTCGTCGACGCACCGCCCACCCTGATACCCAGGACGCCGATCAGTCTCCGCCATGCCGCCCGGCGCCGCGCAGCTCGGGATACCGGGCGGTCAGCCGGGCCACCCGTTGATGCACCTCGGAGAGTTGTCCCCGTGGCGGTCCTCTGTGCGTACTCCTCGGATGTTCTCGATTCGGGCGGTGAGTCCCTCGATCTCCTCGTCCAGCAGGTCGCGGAAGACCCAGGCTTGCGCGATATCGGGGTCGAGGTCGTCCTCGGTCGGTGTCATCCGGTGCTCTCTGCTCGGTGCGTCCGGAAACCGGGAGGGTGCGGCCGCGCGGAACCGGGAGGGTGCGGCCGCGCGGAACCGGGAGGGTGCGGCCGCGGAACGTGACGAGACTGCGCCGCGGCAATCCAGCGAGACATCGTTGCCGAGCCCGGCGACCGGCGTCAACCCGCCACTCCACTCCACGGTACGAACCACCTCTCACCAGACGTGATGTCAACCGCAGGGATCGTCGTCCCGAGGGACGGGTTCTCCGAAGTCGTCGGTGAGCTTGTCCCGAAATCCTGGAAATGGGACGCCATCCAAACCCCCGCCGGGATCCTGTGAAAGCCCAGGGCGGCGTGTCCCAGAAGTTAATTCCATAATTGTGTATCACAAGTTCGGTTCGAACATAACTTTCGGTACGCTCCAGGTGTGGAGTTGGGATACGCCCGGGTGTCGACGAGCAAGCAGGACCTCACCCGGCAGATCGACGCACTCGCCAAGGCGGGAATCGATCCGGCGAACATCTACGTGGACAAGAAATCCGGGACCACCACCGAACGCCCCGGACTACAGGCGCTGCTCGAATGCGCCCGCGGCGGTGACGTGATCGTGGTGCACACCCTCGACCGGCTCGGCCGCACCGTCCGCGACACCCTGAACCTGATCCACGACCTGCACCAGCGCGACATCGGCTTCCGCAATCTGGCCGACCCGGTCCGGATCGACTCGACGAACCCGGACGACCCGATGGGCCAGCTGGCGGTGGTGCTGCTGGCGCTGTTCGGGCAGATGGAACGCACGTACGCGGTCGAGCGAGCCGCGCACGCCCGCACCGTGGCCACCGAGAAGGGCCGCCGCACCGGCCGGCCCAGCGTGGTCAGCGACGCCCAACTCGCCTACGCCACCCAGCTACGCGAGGGCGGCGCCACCATCGCCGAGATCACCGCGAAGACCGGACTGACCCGCTCGACCCTATACCGGCATCTGCCGCCCCGACAGTCCGAGACGCTTACCGCCGACACCGACCCGGACGAGGAGAAGCCCTCGCCGTCACCGGATCCGGCGGCGCCGCCCCCGACGACGGGATCGGCATGCCCGACCTGCGGGTATCAACCCACCACGCGTCGGGAACTGGTCCCGCACCGCGCCGACCTCGCCACCGTCTGGCTGCACCTCGACAAACGCGAGCACCTGCACAAGGCGCGGCACTGTGCCCGCTGTCAACCGCACGGCCACGTCGTGGTGGTCAGCTGCTCGAGGTGCGGTGACGGCCCGCTGCTCACCGGCTCCTCCAGCGACGACCCACCCCGACCGGTCCTGGCGTGGCTTGAACGTCACGAATGGACCACTACTCCAGAACTCGTCTGCGGCAACCACAACACGCGACGGCGACTCGATATCGAACCCCGCAAACGTTGATGCTCGCCAGCGGTGGCCCCCAACGGTGAAGCGCTGGGGCAACCGCAGCTCGGCGAGTGCGCCGGATCGTCCGCGGGGCACCGAGTCCGATACCTGCCGATCTATGCCGAGAGGCGCGTGATCTTGGCGAGGGTGTCGCCTAGCTTGTCGGCCGCAAGGTCGAGCTCGTAGCGGTCCTGGATGTTGAGCCAGAACTGGGCGCTGTTGCCGAACGCCTTGGCCAGCCGCAGCGCGGTGTCTGCGGTGATCGACCGCTTGCCGTGCACGATCTCGTTGATCCGCCGCGGCGGCACACCGATGATCGTGGCCAGGCGGTTCTGCGTGATGCCGAAAGGCTCGAGGAAGTCCTCGCGGAGGATCTCGCCGGGGTGAATGGGGCTCAGGTCTGTAGTCATTGTCGGTGTTCCTTTCCGTGGTCGGAGGTGTCGGTTCCGGGTGGTCAGTGGTAGTCGGTGATCTCCACGTCGTATGCTGCGGTGGCGCGCCAGATGAAACAGATGCGGTATTGATCGTTGATCCGGACGCTGTACTGGCCCACCCGGTCTCCGGAGAGCTTCTCCAGGCGGTTGCCTGGGGGCACCCGCAGGTCGTTGACGTCGGTGGCCGCCTCGATCAACAACAGACGCCGGCGCGCGATCCGCTGAATGTCCTGCGGGAGCTTCTTCGAGAACTGCCGGCGAAAGACTCGCTCGGTCTCCTTGTCGGCGAACGATTCGATCACCTCACCACTATAACGTACTGCGTTAATAACGCGCAACGTTACACGCGCGTTCGAGCGTCGGGACCAGCGCCGCAGTCACCTGCGGTCTTGTTCTCCGGGCAACGTTTTGCCCGGCCCTGCACTGTGCACGACTCGAGCGTGCACCGCACGACGGCCGAGACCGATCAGTGCGCCAGCCGCCGGATCGCTACGGACTGCGGGTTGCCGGCGTCGGTTGGCGGCCGAATCGGGATGCCGTAGTCCTTTGCGATTCGGCTCATCCGCGACACGCTGCGCCCCACCTCGTGTCCGAGGTCCCGCAGGGTTCGCCGCTGGGTGACGTACTGGTGGTGAAACCATGCCGGATCGACCGGCGGGCCTCCGGCGCTCGGCGCGATGCCGTGGTGTCGGGCCAGCCGACCGGTCACCTTCCGGCTGGCTCCGATCATCGCGGCGATCTCGGCGAGGGTGCGGCGTTGGACGCAGTAGAGGTCGACGAACTGCGCCCGGCTCAACGTTTCCTCTGCGGCGGTCTGGGCGACGCGTCGTTCGAACCGCTCTGCGGCAGTGGGTGATGCGGGAGCGGGATGGTTTTCGAGGAGGTGGCGGATCACGTCGAGGGTGGTGGCCAATTGCCGCGCGATCTCCGACAGCGCGGTGTGTTCGTGGCGGGTCAGGTCGTGGAGGGCGGCGAGGTCCACGGCGGCGGGGTTGGGTCCGGGCAGTTCGAGCCCGTCGAGCAGATGCAGGGGTGGATGCCAGTAGACGGGTTCCTCGTCCAGTCCGTGGTCGTCGAGGAAGCGGCGGGCCGCCTGGTCGAGCGGCCCGGACAGGGCGGGGGTGAGTGCGCGCGGAAATCCGGACAGTTTCGCGCGGACGTCGTAATCGTCTGCGAGGAACGGGGACTGGGACGCGGGGAGCCCGCTGAGTCGTTCGAACAGCAGGCAGCGGGCGAAGTCCGCCTTCTGGCCGGCGCCTGGGGGTGTGCCGGTCCGGCGGCATATCTGTTTCCACAGGTCCTCGGGTAGCAGGTCGCGGTAGTCCAGGCGCCGCCGCCGCTCGTAGTCGATCGGCGGCGGTTCCGCGCGGAGGTGGTCCGCCAGAAGGGTCAACGCGGTTAGGGTGTCGTCCCAGTGTGGGGCGTTCCGCAGATGTGCCAGTGTGCGGGTGACCCCGCCCGCGGGGACCGCTGATCCCAGGC
>JBEOUM010000031.1:0-8099 GCA_040302365.1 Nocardioides sp. NPDC126508 | reverse complement strand
TCTTCGTCACATTCTCCAGTGTCGTCATCTCGGCACCTCCTCGCCGAGCATTCACTCAGCGTCTCGGGCCAAAACACCGATTACGAAACAGTCCCCGGACGCAGGCCTCGCAGTCCTGGTGGGCTGTACACTTCTCGCTGCGGCTGCGCTGTTGGGGTATACGTGGTGGTCGTGGAACTCTTCCGCACCACGGCGGGCAGAAGACATGGCTGATGATTATGTGTTGACCCACGGGGGTTTCCGAGCCAATTCTGTTGTATTTGAGCGCTCTCGCCGCCGATCCCACGGCCAAAGGAACGGCGGCGCATCGGGACCCTGCCGATGGGTTGGCTCGAATGGAGGGAAAGGCTGCGGACACAGGGCGGTACCGCGTCGGTTTTGACGGTTCGGCTCGTGCTTGGTTCGTGTGAGGATTACTGCTGCCCGCCGGCCTTCTCGGGTGCGAGGGCACGACTGACGGAGGATCTGCCGACACGGAGTGTCGAAGCTATCGTGTCGAGGCTTTTGCCCTGTTCACGCATCGTGCGGGCGAGTTCGGTGCGTTCGGGGGTCATGACGGTGGGCCGGCCGCCGTGTCGACCTTGGCGTCGAGCGGCTTCGAGGCCGGCGTGGGTGCGTTCGACGATCATGCGGCGTTCCATTTGGGCGAGGGCTGCCATGATGTGGAATAAGAATTCGCCGCCTGCGGTGGTTGTGTCGAATCCTTCGGTGAGGGAACGGAATGCGATACCACGTTCGCCGAGGTTGTGGACTGTGTCGATGACGTGGCGGACGGATCGTCCGAGGCGATCAAGTTTCCAGACGACAAGGACATCACCGTCGTGATCGCGTAGGTAGTTCAGGCATTCGGTGAGCTGGGGGCGCTGCGTTGTCGAGCCGGATTCGTAGTCGGTGAAGATGCGGATTGCGCCGGCTTGTCGGAGGGCGTGTTCCTGCAGTTCGGGGTTTTGTTCGAGGGTGGAGACGCGGGCGTATCCGATGATGCTCACAGTCTCGGTCCTTCTGGTCTGCTGCTGTGTTGTGGGATGGTGCGGCTGTTCATGAGTTGGTGGTCGACCTCGGGGCTCCAGTGGGTATGGAACTTGGTGGTGTCGAGGTCAGCAAGTTCGCGCTCCGGAGCGACTGGTGTGGGAGTTGGCCGAACCTGGGTCGACTGTGACTCGTGTTGTGATGCTTCGTCCGGTAGGCCTTTGAGCCCGTCGCAGACCAGGAAGAATACGTCCCGGGTGCCGCGATGTCGGATGTCTGTCAGCACGCTCATCGAAGAAATTGGCGCCCTCACCGCCGGGGCCGGCCCACAATCCGAGCACGTCGCGGTGTCCGTCGAGGCTAACGCCGATCGCGGCATAGATCGGCCGGTTTGCGACCTGACCGCCGGCGGACTTTGACGACGATCGCATCGACGAAAATCGCAGCGTATACCTCGTCGAGCGGTCGGGCAGCCCAGTCCTGTATCTATCTTCGAGCTGAACCACATACTTCGAGAACAGCGGACACTGTCCCCAGCGCCGCGGTCTATGACATCAACTACCCGTGCAGGCCACATTCAAACAGACGGCCAAGCGATGTGGTGCTGAAGAACGATCACGGCAATGCCCGCGAGAGCAGTCGTCGTTGCCAATCCGAGATAAGATCAGGAACAGTCCTGAGTCGACAGCGGCGCCAGGCCTGCCATGAGCCATGCAAGCAGCATCGGCCCCGAACAGATAGGCCTGCCATGAGCCATGCAAGCAGCATCGGCCCCGAACAGATAGGCCGACCAAGACCATGCCCCTGACAGTGAAGTACTCGCAAACCTACGGCGACGCATTGACCGCATTGGCTGCCGTAACCCAACGTCCGGTGAACGTCGTCAACCTCGCCGGGATGTACGCCATCCGCGTCGAGCTGGAATACAACCGCTACGTCGTCGCCACCAACACCCCGCACGGACTCTCGGATGACCCCGAGATCGAAGGCTCCTGGCTGGTGCGAATTTTTCAAACCAACGCCGACGACGCACTGGACGAACTACTCACCGCAGCCACCCAAGTCTGGCTCATCGACGCCTTCGATTCTGCTCTCGAACAACTCGAAGCGGACGGCAACAAGATCCTCGCGGACGCAGACTTCGGCGACATCAGTCGCTCCGAAGGAGCAATCGTCTCTCCTACCGGCGAGGGGCTCGGCCTCGTCACTCTCGGCGAAGACGGCGCTCACGCTGAAGCGGTCCCGCCCCACTGAACTGACCGAGACGCGCCTCAAGCAGTGCATTCTGGGCTTCGAGGGAGAGAATCAACCGAACCCCCACCACGTTGACCCCCTCGTCGATCAGTGCGGTGATTCGGTCCAACGTGTTCAGATCCACGTCGCTGTACCGGCGCGTCCCCCCTGCAGTGCGAGTGGGGGCCAAAAGACCGCGCCGCTCGTACAGTCGTAGCGTTTGAGGGCCCACTCCAGAAAGCTCCGACATCCCCGAAATCCCATAGACCCCTTGCTGTGAACGCTTGTTCGTCATCGCCACACCTGAGCGAATTCGGCCGACATCATCACGACTCCCTAACTGCATACGCACAAAAATTTAATCTGACCTCCACGATACATATTTTCTTCATTCGCGGAATAAAGTCCGGTAGAGACGTCGGGAGCACGGGGAACTCAGGTAGGCGATATACAGCCCCACGCGCGATCGAAACGGGCGCTGATCAACCGGACGAGATCATCATCGCTGATTGCCGAGTCGCCGAAGGCGATCGAATCCATCGGCATGCCGGCAATAACCGCGTTTCCCACAAGGCCGGTCATCGAACCATCACCACCGAACGCGACGGCGCAACCCGCCGCAACCACCTGCTCGATCACCCACCCACGATCGGACCCGGAGCCGCCGCGATAGCGAAGAAAACCGGATCCCTCATCCCATATCGATACGAACCACTCCACAACTTGCCCCTCCATATCGGCGCGCATAGACGTCCAATCCTTAGACACCAAAGGCGGGTTCTGCCAGCTTCTGCCCCTTCCACTCTGCTTCAATGCCCGCGATCTTCAGAAGACCTCCACACCTCTGGGCCCGCATAGATGGAAGCCCGAACGTGTACTCAGCGGTTATGTGCTCAACACGGATGAGAAAGAAGGGAGCCCTCGGCCGTTGACGGAGAACGAAATCTCCGCAGATCAGGAAACTACGCAACAACCAATGACGCAGCCCCTTTCAATCGGTGGACAGCTCGGCAGCTGTTCATAATCTGTATCCGATGGTATAGATTTTAGAGTGTTGTTGACGTAGGTACGAAGAAAGCACTCACAGAGTCGGGAGCCCGATAATGACGATCGCCGTCTCACCAACTCGGCACAGCGAGATCAGCTTCACCTGCGCGAGCTGGGGTGCAGCGGATGTCGGGCGGCGTATCGCTTCGATGCTTCGAGGCATCCCGCGTGGGCCTTTCATCGATGTCGCGTTGGTGGTCATGGCAGCTGTTGTCCTGGGCCTCACGGTGGGGTGGCTGCTTACCAACGTCGCCGCAGGCTTGGCAATTACGCTCGGCACCGCGGTAGCTTTCCGCTTCGTTCTAGGCACGCTCACTACGTGAGAGACCACAGTTCGCTGCCGCAACTCACCTCGCGACATCGAGCGGCTTCGAAGTCGGCGACATCCCCCGACGCCACCGTCCATCCCAGTCCAGGAGGAACTTATGCCATCACGTAATACCGTCATTCGCAGTCTGCACGACCTCGGAGCAGCAGCATGGTTCGGCGGCTCGCTGATGGGGGCAGTCGGTCTTAACGGCGCCGCCGATGCGGTTCGTGACCCCCAGGACCGCGCACGGGTCGCCTCGTTGGGATGGGCGAAATGGGCTCCGGTCAACGCGGCCGCTATCGGTGCTCACCTCGTCGGCGGCGGGGCACTGCTGTATGCGAACAGGGACCGAGCGCAACACCAGGGCGGGGTCAAAGCGAACACGATCACCAAGATCGTTGTCACGGGCGCTGCCCTTGCGGCGACCGCATACAGCGGTGTCCTCGGAGCCAAGATCGCCACAGCAGACGGCGAATACGTCGAGGGTGCTACCGAACCGGCGCCCTCGACCCCCGACGAGGTCACCGCCGCTCAGCGGCAACTGCAGTATGTGCAGTGGGCTCTGCCGGCTCTGACCGGGGCCATCGTCGTTCTGGGAGCGCAGCAGGGCGAGCAGCAACGCCCCGCACAAATTCTCACCGGGCTCGGTTCCACTCTGGCCCGTCGTGTCCGCAAGTGAACCCGCACTGTTTCCCGAACAGACACGATTGATGATGCAAAACAGTGACAGTTCGACGATTACGGTGGAGGACGCTCGACTGCTGCGCGGAGGGCAGGTAATCGGAGTTGACGGCGATGTTATCGGTGTGATCGGGTCGTTGCTTCTCGATCCGATCACAGCGTCACCGCATTGGGTGACTGTGGACTTCGATGACGCTGGGTATGCCTTGGTTCCCCTGACTGGTGCTTATCGTGACGGGCAAAGCCTGCGAGTGCCGTTCACCGGCGCCCAGGTCAGCGGTGCACCGGAGCGGGGACATGTCGATGCTCTAACTCCTGATGACGAACAGGTTTTGCGCAACTACTACGTACAAGTTCGAGCGAGAGGAACTGATCAGAGATGACCGGCGCTGACACCGCTCCGGTCGAGGCGGACCCGGACGACCCTCGCAAACCGCAGTCGCCGACCGAGCTGACGAAATCGTCGTGGCTCTACGTACTGCGCTCGACCGCTCGCCAGTTCTCGCGTGATCAGTGCACTGACCTCGCGGCTGCGTTGACGTATTACGCTGTGCTGTCGCTGTTTCCGGCGATCCTGGCAGTGGTTTCCCTTCTCGGAGTATTCGGCCAAGGTCAGTCGACCGTGGATGCGGTTTTGCAAATTGTCGGCGCCCTCGGTCCATCCTCGGCAGTGGATACCCTGAGGGGACCGATTCAGCAGCTCGTGCAAGCCCCGGCGGCTGGGTTCGCCCTCATCGCCGGTATCGCGGGCGCGCTATGGTCCGCTTCCGGGTATGTCGGAGCGTTCGGGCGTGCGATGAACCGCATGTACGAGGTCGACGAAGGCCGTCCAGTGTGGAAACTTCGGCCGGTGATGCTGCTGGTGACTATCGTCGCGTTGACGTTGATCGGTTGCGCTGCAGCGATGTTGGCGATCAGTGGGCCCGTTGCACGAGCGATCGGCGATGTGATCGGGGCGGGAGACACCGCCTTGACTGTCTGGAATATCGCTCGCTGGCCGGTGGTGCTGGTGTTCGTCGTTCTCGCCGTTGCGATTCTGTATTACGCCACTCCGAACATCCAGCAACCGAAGTTTCGGTGGATCAGCGGCGGCGCCGCCCTGGCCATTGTGGTGTGGATCCTCGCATCGGTCGGTTTCGGGTTTTACGTCGCCAACTTCAGCAGCTACAACAAGACCTACGGCTCCCTCGCCGGCGCGATCGTGTTCCTGCTGTGGTTGTGGATCACCAACCTTGCACTGCTGTTCGGCGCAGAACTCGATTCCGAACTCGAACGCGGACGACAACTTCAAGCCGGGATCGCCGCCGAAGAACAACTCCAACTCCCGCCCAGAGACACTCGCGTCTCGGACAAGAACGCCCAGAAAGACGCCGACGAGGTCGAACGTGGGCGAGAGTTGCGTCAGGCGCACATCTCCGACCACGGTAGCGAAAAGTCCAGGGCTGCTAGTTCTGCCGACCCGTACCCACCGAAACCGGGAGGAACACCGATGAGTGATCCCACACGCGACCACGCTGAGCGCACCCCTACGCCGAACTCCCCCCAAGCGGCGGACTTGTCGACCGTTCAACTCGTCGAGCGACTCACCGAGCAAGTGTCGACACTGGTGCGCACTGAAATCGCCGCCGGACTGGACGAAGTCAAAAACAAAGGCACCCGAC
Source organism: Nocardioides sp. NPDC126508 (assembly GCA_040302365.1). Lineage (GTDB taxonomy): Bacteria > Actinomycetota > Actinomycetes > Propionibacteriales > Nocardioidaceae > Nocardioides. The sequence goes on along the minus strand of JBEOUM010000031.1, from coordinate 2,198 downwards.
TCGGGATCGGGATCGGCATCTCCGGAGCGGGAGCCGTCTTGGCGTTGTTCGGACTCGCAACTCTGATCGCCGCAGCAGTACTCGGACTCGCCACCGTCGTTGCCCCCTGGCTCGCAGCGCTGATCGTCGGCGTTACTGTTCTGATGATCGGCGGAGCGGTGGCCGCGGTGGGCGCAACCCGATCCAAGAAGGCACTACCACCAGTTCCGCAGGACACCGCGGCCAGCGTCAGCGAAGACATCTCCACCATCAAGAAGGGCATCCGATGACCGACAGTCATGACAACCCGTCCGAGAGCATTCCACCTGGGGCGACCGCGTCGACTGACCCGGAGCGGAGCGTGGAAGAACAGCGCGCCGATCTCGCGGACACCGTCGCCGCGCTCGCCGCCAAAGCGGATGTACCCGCGCGGGTGCAGGACAGTGCGAATGCACAGCTGCACGAAGCGAAAGCCTTTGCCAAAGAAAACCCGCAAATCCTCACCGCAGTCTCGCTCGGCATCGCCCTCGTCGCGTTGATCATCTTCCGCCGCAAGCGGTCTCACAGAAGGAGTGATCGATGAGCGCGGTCGTGAAAGCAATCTACAAACCGCTCTCCCTGGCGACGAGCGTGCTCGGCGGTATCGCCGCCGGCGTGGTGTTCAAACAGATTTGGAAGCGCGTCGACGACAACGACGCGGCCGCACCGAACCCGAAAGATCTCCACCGTAGTGTCCGAGAAGTATTGATTGCCGCAGTCATTCAAGGGGCATTCTTCGGCCTGGTCAAGGCAGCAGTGGACCGAGCCGGTGCCACCGGTTATCGTGCCTTGACTCACGAAGATCCGGTGTAGACGTTCTCGGTCACCGAGGTTGCCGAAATAAGTGGGTTGACTCTCGGCATCGAAAGATGCGCGGTCGGCGACGATGCCGCGGCTCGGCCTGGTCGATGGAACCAGTCGTGAGGACCGGCTCGCGTGAAGATACGACGCGCCGCACGGCCGGGGGACGCGGACGAACCGACCATCTTGGTGCAGGTGGGCAGACCAACGTTATTACCCGGGCAATAACCGATGTGCACCCTTCTCCGACGCCTTCGGCGTGGAGTACAGGACTGACGAGTCGCTGCGACAACGACAACGACGTCAACCCTCAGGCGTGATCCGGGCACCGCAACTCAGACGGTACGGTCCATCCGCTCGCTGTGAGCCACCGGCGCACCGGGTCCGGAAAACCATCACCACTGTGGGCGGCCTGGGCGAGATCGCCGGCGAGGATTCGGCCCGTCGCCGCACACCGCGCACGCGACATCGAAGGCCGGCGGCGGTTCGCACTGGTCGCAATGAGATCGGGCGATGACCGAACCAAGAAGGTCCGCGCGTTGGTGGGCGTCTTCGGCTCTGGTGCTCGGCTCGTAGCCGCAGGACGGGCAGATCCGCGACGTTCGCGCCGGCACAACGGGGACCGCAGCTACCGTGCTCACCGAATCGGTCGACGCACTCGCCGCCGGTGTGCGCTTGTTCAGGTGTCCGTAGACAGTAGTGCGGGGAACATTCAACATCGCCGCGATCTGCGCGACCGTCTTCTCCCCCGCGTCGTAAAGCTGCTGGGCGAGCACGATCTGATCGTCGGTGAGCTTCGGCGGACGACCACCCTTTCGACCACGCGCCCGCGCCGCGGCCAACCCGTCCCGGGTGTTCGCCACGATCAACTCACGTTGAAGTTCGGCGAGTACGGAGAGCATCCCGAACATCGCTCGCCCTTCCGCTGTTGCGGTGTCGATGCCCTGCTCGAGAACCTTCAATCCGATCCCCCGCTCGCGTAACTCAGCGCCGAGGGTGATCAGGTGCACCACCGAACGCCCCAACCGGTCCAGTCGGGTGATCACCAACGTGTCACCGCTACGTAGTCGAGTCAGCACCGCGTCGAGTTGCGGGCGTGAGGCTTTCGCACCGCCCGCGTGGTCGGTGTGGATGTTCGCGGCGTCGATCCCAGCCCGCGTCAGAGCGTCGATCTGGTGGGCGGGGTTCTGATCTGCGCTCGACACCCTGGCGTAACCGAACAACATCTGTCGAAAATATCCCACTTCATCGTTTTTCGACAGACTCCACCACCTGAAACCCATGAGGTGATGCAACAGTACGATGTTCCGTGTGCTCATTCCTTGCCAGGTCCGGGCGCACGGCTCGCCGGATCGGACACCTAACCCTGACCCGGCGGG
>JBEOUM010000030.1:0-8611 GCA_040302365.1 Nocardioides sp. NPDC126508 | reverse complement strand
GGGATCAAGTGTTTCGGTCATCGTCGATCCTTCCCGCCAAGCTCAGCTCGGCGTGTTGAATCAAGGACCGGATCCACCGTTATTCAGACAGTCCCATGCATCCGACTGAGGTCGGATGGGTCCCGCTCAACAGTGACACTCGTTAGGGTCCAACAGGTGTGAGGGTTGATCCGCGATGCGCCGAACCCTCCGGCTTGTGACAGGAAGAGGTAACTTGATGACGACTTTGGTGACACGTGCGATCGCCTAGATCGGTCTCTACCTGACAGTATCCGTAGTGATGTACCCCGAGTTTCGTGGAGCCGCCATATTTGACTTCAGGCAACGGGTTGACGTGTGAAGTGTATGTCTCGAACTCGATCGGGGTCAGCATCCCGAGTGCACTGTGCCGACGCTACCGTTGTGGAAGATCTCGAGGTACTCGAACATGGCGTTGGCCAGTTCGATCCTCGTTTTCCAGCGTTTTCTGTTCAAGGGTTCGGTTTGTATTCTGCCCCAGAAAGATTCGATCACGGCGTTGTCATAGCAATCGCCGATCGATCCCATTGACGGGACCAGCCCTGAGTCGTGCGCCCGGTGGGTGAATGCCCAGGACGTGAACTGCACTCCGTGGATGCTCTCCTGAGAGTCAAGCTGCTTTTCGATGGTGTCGGGTGTTCGGGGTGATTGTCTGCGGTCCAGGGTTGAGGAGGTAGTAGACCTCGCGAGCCAGGTAGCGCTTCAGGCACCGGATAGTTTCCAGTTTCGAGTGGCCTTCGCTGGTTTTCTTCTCTACGTAGGCCTGGGTTTTCGGGTCGAGTCGAATGCGGCCGATGACGGCCAGATGCAAGGCTCGGTTGGCTTGGCGGTCACCGCCGCGATTGAGGCGGTGGCGTTGGGTCATGCCAGAAGATGCGGGTAGCGGTGCAACACCGCATAGCATCGCGAACGCGGCTTCGGATTTCATTCGATCGGAATTATCGCCGGCGGTGACAAGCATTTGTCCGGCGACTTCGATACCGATTCCGACGCGCTCGAGTAGTTGAGGTGCGAGGGCTTTCACGATTGGGTTGATCAGTTCGTCGAGATCGGCGATCTCGTCGGTTAATTCGAGATAGCGGCGAGCCAGGGACTTCATCGACACCCGGTAGGCGGTCACGGGATCAGTAGCGTTCGCGACATCCGGTCGCCAGGCGGCGAGGAGGCGGATCAGTTGCATCCGCGTCAGATCGCGGACCTGAGCGCGCAGCTCGTCGGGAGCGGAGATGATCGTCATCCGCAGCAGTTGCAGCGCACTGCGCCGCTCTCGTACCGAATGGGCTCGGGTCACCCTCAACACCCGAAGTGACTCGACGGCACCGTCTTTCGATTTCGGGGTGGTGGTGCGCCGGTTGGTCTTGGCTGCGCGGGCCGCGTTGATGGCGTCGAGGTCGTCGTCTTTGCCCTTACGGCGACGGTCCGAGCGATCGGGGCGGTCCACCTCGAGTACCGTCACGCCGGCTTTCGCGAGGTGGCGGGTCAGCCCAGCTCCGTAGGAGCCAGTGCCCTCAATACCGATCCGGATCAGATTGCCGTACTCGCCGATCCAGGTCAGCATGGTTCGATACCCGTTTCGGGTGGTCGGAAAACTGCGAGTTCCGAGGACGTTGTCGTCGGTATCGATCACCGCGGCGACGTGCAGTTCTTTGTGGGTATCGACTCCGGCGAACACTCGCCGGTCTTGATCGAGATCGGCTTTGTCAGGCATCCTTGTCATGTCGCTTTCCTCTCCGTTGACCGATGAGCAAGGCGGCGCCGCGCATCGACCGAACCGGCGGACAAGACAGTGATGAGCACCTGGTGGTGCAGGCTCTCCTCAGGTCACCCCGACGGTGAGGCGTAGCGCCTCACCGGGGGTTCCCAGGAACCGACAAATCCAAGGAAAGACACACGATCGTCGATCGGAGTGAGGGTCAGGAACACTGGGAACTCCCGGCACCAGCATTCTCTCGTCTCCATGCGGTAACGGTCAGGAAATCCGAAAACACCGGCACGAACAGTCTCACTGTCCGAGTGAATGAGTGTGCCGGGTGTTGGGCCTCGATTGGAAATGCCCATTCCTAGAGCGTTTGTCACCAACGTCGCTGTCTGCGAGCTGTCGATCGACCAACCGACGACTCGCCTCGAAAACGTATCCAGGACAGCGGCGCAGTAAATTTTACCTTCACGGGCTTGGATTCCAGCGATCGTCGCAACACCTACTGGAAGGTGTGGCGGTGGCTGGGAAAAAGTACACGGATCAGCAGAAGGAAGAATTCTTTCGATTGCTCGATAGAGGTGGCACGGTCCGCGCCGCAGCGCGAGCGGTCGGCATTCATGAAAACGCCGGCTACAACTGGTTGCGGAAGACGGGGCTGACCATGGCGCGGGCGTATGCCTCCCGTTCTTCGCGCAACCCGCGTAGTCGCTCCGCTACGTGGTCGAAGTTGTAAGGCCTGGTGGTCAGGAGCTTTTCGACGGCTTCGGTGTCTCCGGCTTCCTCGAACTCGGCCACTACTGCCGCGTGTGCGAGGTCGAGCTGTCCGGCATCGAGGGCGGCGCGGGCTGCCTCGGCTTTCCCTACCGCTGCCTGGGCTTTGACATCCTTTTTGTCCATCGCGAGGGTCTTGGACACCTTCGTGATGGATGCGCCGAATTCGAGCATCTGCGCAACTCCTCGGGTGTGCTGCGCTGCGGTCAGCCCTTCGCGGTGCCGGTTGGCAGTGATCTGCTTACCGATCCGGTCGACGGCGCGGGCCTTGTCACTGCCTTCGGTGTCGGGGTAGATCACGACGGGGATGGTGGTCAGTCCGGTTTCGCGGGCGGCGAGGGTGCGGCGCTGGCCGTCGCGGACGACGATCGTTCCGTCTGCGGTCCGGACGGCGCTGATCGCTTCGAGCACTCCGTTTTCGCGGATGGATTCGACGAAGTCGGGGGTCTGCGCCAGATCGACGCTGTCGCGGACGTTCTCACCGATGTCGAGGGCGTCGGGGTGCAGCTGCGCGACCTCGATCGCTGCGGCGGGGGCGGTGTGTGTTGCGGTCATCGCGATTCCTCTCGTAGACTTCGGGACACAACACCGGGCAGGTACCAACTGCCCGGTGTTGTGTTGTTTCCGTAGGTTTTTCGATCTCAAGCGGTGGCCGGTTCCAAGATCACTTGATCGGCCGTGGGGTGACGGTCTCGGCAGCTATCGGCCTCGATGTGTGCGTCCATCAGGGCGGAGGCGTGGCCGTGGTAATCGAGTGCGATGAGCAACTCCACGAACACGTCGATTTCCGAACAGCAGTTGTGCTCGACGACGCTGTCGAGATACTCGGCTGTCTCGAACAACTTCGCCCAGGCATCTGCTTTCTCGCAGATGTTGTGCAGGTCGTAGCCGTACATCGTTTTCTCCTTCGGTCGGGCGGTTGTGGTCGGTCATGCTGCGCGTCCTTGCGTGTGACGGATGGGTGGGTGGTTAGTTGGTGGGGGTGGCGGCGGCGTCGATGTCCTCCTCGGTGTGTCCGGCATCGCGTGCTGCGGCGCGGGCGGCTGCGAAGGCGTCGACCAGGGCGGTGACGTCGATGAACCCTTCGCGGCGGCGGTCGAACATCGCTGCATCGAGCGCTGCGGTCGCCTCGACAACGGCGACAAGCGCGGGTGCGAGGGTGTCGGTTTCGGTGCTCATGTGGGGCTCCTTTGTGGTGGGTGGTGGGTGGCGGGTCGCTCAACCGCAGATGCAGTCCTCGTCGCCAGCTCTTTGCGCGGTGCAGGCGTAGTCGCCGGGGTCCGGGTAGCTGCACATCTGCGTGCCGTCTGCCATTGCAGGGCAGGAGGTTTGGCCGCAATCGCAGTTCGTCTCGTTGCTCATCGTTTTTCCTTTGCTCGAGGTTGGTGGGTGGTTGTCGTTACTCGGCGTTGACGCACTGCGCGGCGTCGTCGTGCATGCGAGGGCAGGAGTAGTCACCGCACCCGCAAGTCAGTCCGGCGTAATGGATGGTCGCGGCGTCGTGGTCTTTGCCTTGTTCGAAGTCGTAACCGTTCACTGACTTGACCTTTCGTTGGTGTCCGGACCCTCTCGGTGGCCCCTGACAATTTTTTTCCGTTCTGACATGGAGCTCCGGATCGGCGGTATGAGGGCACGGCGCAATGCTTGGGCCGCAAAGTTTTTCAGCGAAGCGTCTTTGAAAAAGTTTTCGGAGCCGGAGGCCGGCGAAGCCGCCAGGGGTTGCGCCGGGACCGCCGTCGATCAGGATCGGAAGGACAGAAAGGAAAAAGGATCTTTTCGCTTCTACAGAGCGGAGCGCAGCGGAGCATTGTAGGGTCTCGAGAACCTTAGCCAAATCTCACGCGAGATGGCCACTCGGTGGCCAGTTGGCCATCTGAGTGAGATTGTCTCGGCGTGGCTACGTGGTGGGCGCGGATAACGGGTGGATGATCCAACCGAGTACTTCCGATGCGGGGAGATACCGCGATGGGGAACGCTACGGTCGCTGGATCGGCGAAACCGCGTGCCGGGTCATGGAATCTGGGTGCGGCGCAGCTGTCGCGCCGCCACGTAGGGGACGGCGCCGAGGAGATCCGACCACTCGATGAGGTCGCGGTCGACGACGTCGTTGCCTCCACGCCGTGGCGGACCTTTCGCTGGTATGCAGGTCAGCAGCACTATTCGGGTACCTATTGGGCTGCGACCGAGTCCGATCATGTGATCTACGAGTCGCGGCTGGAGCTGGCACGGCTACTGTTCGCGGACTTCGATGTGGGGGTGCAGCGCATTGCCGCGCAGCCGTTTCTGCTGAGCTGCTCCGTCGGCGGCAAGGAACGCCGACACATTCCGGACTACCTACTGCTGACAAACGCTGGACCGGTGATCGTGGATGTGAAACCTCGCCGGCAGTTGGCGTCGAAGACGGTGGCGTTCACGTTCGAGTGGACCAGGTCGGTGTTGACCGCACGGGGATGGCGCTACGAGGTGTGGAGCGAGCCCCCTCCGATCGAGCTGGAGAATGTGCGGTTCCTCGCCGGCTATCGGCGGGCGTGGTTCTTCGATCCGGATGTGCTCGCCGCGGTCAGAAGTGCAGTGTGGGAGGGGATCAGGATTGAAGAAGCACTGTCTGCGGTGTCTGCCTATCCGGCACCGTCTGTACGGGCGGCACTGTTTCATCTGCTGTGGCGGCAGGAGTTCAGTGTGGACATGACCCAGAGGTTGACCACCGCCAGCGTGTTGCGGACCGCGTCATGAGTGGCGCAGCGACGCGGGTCGGTGTCGGGACTCGGTTCATCTACGACGGTGAGATCGTCGAGGTGATCGAGATGATGGCAACTGCGGCGAGTAATGAGGTCGTGCTCAGAACCAAGACGAACGGTCAGATCCGTCGCATTGCCGTCCGAGAGCTGCTGACCTCGGAGAATGTGCGGGTGATCCCCGATGAGGGCGGGCCGTGCTCCGACGATCCCGGCGAGTTGTCTTCCGTCGTGACAGCGATGCTGACCGAGCCCGAACGTACCCAGGTACTCGAACGGGCCGCGCACGTGCGCGAGGTGCTGACCGGGTACAGGTCGGGCACTGCGCAGCTGCCGGCGAGCGGAGAACCGCGCGCCGAGTACGACCCTACGGTGCCGTTGACTGAGCGGTATGCGGCGAAGGCCGCGGAGCTCGAGATCGGGGTGCGGACACTGCGGCGCTGGGTCGGTGACTACCGCCGCGGCGGCGAGGCCGGCCTCGTATCGGGCAGAGCGGCCGGGAACGCGCCGATGGAACACCGCGACCAACGCTGGATCGAGACGGCGTTGGAGGTGATGGTCGAGCACACCGATCAATCGCGGCCGTCACGGACGATGGTGATCGAGCGGGCAAACGCCCGGGTGGTGGCCCGGTTCGGTGCGGGCGTGGTGAAGCTGCCGTCGCGGGCCACCGCGTTCCGGATACTCGAGGAGCTGGAGCGGGGGCACCCGACGTTCCGGTTGAGCACCAAACGCAATCGGGACATCGCGGCCCGCCCGGAGGGACCGTACGGGAAGCTGCGGCCGACCCGGCCGGGTGAGTACCTGTTGATGGACACCACCCGGCTGGACGTGTTCGCCCTGGATCCGGTGACCTTGCGGTGGGTGCAGGCGGAATTGACGGTGGGGATGGACTGGTACACCCGCTGTGTCGTCGGGATCCAGCTCACGCCGGTGTCGACGAAGGCGGTCGATGCTGCGGCCACGTTGTATCAGGCGTTCCGGCCGCGTCCGGCGGGCAAGGATTGGCCCGCGCATGCGGTGTGGCCCGAGCACGGGATTCCCCGGTCCCTGCTGGTCGACGTCGACGCGATCGACGGGCCAATGTGTGGGGCTGCGTCTCCGGCGCTGGCGCCGGAGACCATCGTGATCGACCACGGCAAGATCTACGTCTCCGAGCATCTGACCAGCGTGTGTCAGCGGATGGGGATCTCGATCCAGCCGGCCCGGTTGCGGACCGGCCGCGACAAGGGGCCGGATGGAGCGGTTCTTCCGCACCATCCGGGAGGACCTGTTGCAGGCGCTGCCCGGATACAAGGGCCCGGATGTGCATTCGCGTGGGGTGGCGCCGGAGTCGGAGGCGTTCTTCTACCTCGACGAGTTGGAGGCGATCATCCGGGAGTGGGTGGCGGTGGTGTACCACCACCGGCCGCACGAGAGCCTGCTCGATCCGCATCTGCCGTCGGTGAAGATGTCGCCGGCGGTGATGTTCGAGCACGGCATCGCCCGGGCCGGCTACATCGAGGTTCCCCGCGATCCTGACCTGGGGTATGAGTTCCTCAAGGTGGAGTGGCGCACCCTGCAGCACTACGGGTTCGAGGTGCACGGTCGCCGGTACCACGGCGACCTGCCGCTCGGGTGCCGCGACGGTGCCAGCCCGTACCCGGACCGGGGAAAGGGCAAGGGCCGGTGGTGGCCACTGCACGTCGACCCGGACGACATCACCCGGATCTACCTGCGGGACCCGATCTCCCGCAGGTGGTATCCGCTCGAGTGGGAGCATGCCCGGTCGATGCAGATGCCGCTCAGTGAGGACGCGTTGGCATTCGCCCGCCGGTTGGCGAAGGCGAAGTACACCTACCCCGACGACCGGATCGCGGTCGCCGACCTGCTCGAGCGCTGGAATCTCGGCCTCGGGTCGAGCATGACCGAGCGGCGCATGGCGTTGCGTATGGCACGTGAGGACGCGGCACTCGACCTCGAACCGCCGCGCACGAACGAGGTGACCGGGCCGCCATCGGTGAGGCGTCATCTCGATCCGTCACACGGCGATACTGCACCCACGGTCGCAGCCTCAGAGGAGGGGATCGACGTCGGTGATGACGACGCCGAGGACGAGCCGGACCGGCCCGACGACGGCGACTTCTACGCCGATGCGCTGGAGTACCTGTGACGATCGCCCTGATCCGGCAGCACCTGCAGGACTTGGCGCCGCTGGGCAACGTGGCGCTCTCCCGCAAGGAGGGGTGGCGCGAGTTCGCCGACGCCCCTTCCCTGGTCGCGCCGGAGGTGCTGACCCGCCGGCAGCTGCGGGCGCTCACCGCGGACGACGCCGAGGTCTACAACCATTTTCGGCAGCTGTGGCACGCCAATTTGGGCCCGATCCGGACACCGCAACTGACCACGCTGCACGAGCAACTCTCGACCGTGGTCGACAGCAACCTCCAGTTCGGCGACAAGGCCAAGGGCGCGGTCGCGATCGACGCCTACCCCGGCCTGGGCAAGACGACATCGGTCCTGGCGTTCGCCAAGGATTTTCACCGCCGCGAGATCCGGATCAAGGGCACCCACACCCGCGATGGCCACCAGCGGTGGCCGGTGTGCCGGGTCGGGTTGACCGGCAACACCGGGCTCAAGGAGTTCAACCGGGCGATGCTCGAGTTCTACGCCCACCCCGGAAACACTCGCGGCACCAGCGCCGACCTGTCCCGTCGCGCCCTGGACTGTGTGACCTCGTGTGAGACCAGGCTTTTGGTGGTCGATGATCTGCATTTTCTCCGCGTGCACGCCACCAGCGGGGTGGAGATCAGCAACCATTTCAAGTACATCGCCAACGAGTTCCCGGTCACCGTGGTGTTCATCGGGGTCAGGCTGGCCGAACGCGGCCTGTTCGCCGAGGCGCAGACGGCGCGGCGCACCACGCTGGTGGGGATGCGGCCGTTCGAGGGCCGGCGGGGCGATCGCGACAGCCGTCGCGGTGACCGCGGCCGCGGCCATACTGGATCGGTCCGATATCGCCGACGCCGGCGAGTCGCTGCGGTGGCTGGTGCACGGCGGTCGGCGGCTGGGCCGACAGGTCGACGCCGGCGTCATGGGCGACTGGGGCAGCGCCACCAGCACGAGATTGGTGGCCATCCAGGTCGCCGCGTTGCGGCCACTATTCGTCCGCGCCGTCGATCAGCTGCGATACCGCAGCGCCGCCCCCGTCCCGAGCCGCCCGTCGGCGAACGCCACCGCGGTGGACGACGCCGTCCGCCGCATCCCGACCCTGCTCTGGCCGCAATGGTCGCTGCGGTGCACGGTGACCCCGTGCAGTTCGGCGCAGGTCCGCCCGGCCCTGTCGACGGCACTACTGCTGGTGGGCACCACGCTCACCGTCGGCGAGGCCGCCGATCGCCTGGGATCAGCG
>JBEOUM010000029.1:0-8652 GCA_040302365.1 Nocardioides sp. NPDC126508 | reverse complement strand
ACTCCCGCGCCCGCACGGGGTCGACGAGTCCCGGGCGCGGGCGCTGGTCGCCGCCCCCCGAGGCGCTCGCACGTCCCTGCAGTAGACGCCGGAGAGTATCGCCCTCAACGGCACCGTCCTCAACGCCCGACGACTTCGCTCGGATTCCCGATGTGATCGAGACGCTGATCGCGCGAATCAGCCGTCTTCCCCAAACCGTCACCTGCCGCACGTGGTCAGAGAACGCCGACGAAGACGAGCCAGTGGACTGCCGCACGGAATGCGGCAGCGAAGGGCGGGCCGACGAACAGCTCCAAATCCAACATCAACGACGGGGATTCATCGGCAGTGCCCACCGGGCCGGCACGGAGCGTTGTCTCGGACCGCAGACACGCACATCCTCCGGCATGAGCCCGGAAGACACACGCGACCAGATCAGCAGAAAGTTCATCGTTGATGTCTCCTCGCCGTTCCGTGCTCGTCGGAATGCGTGGCGCCGGGACTCGAGCTCGTCCTGAACGAGTGCCAACCGGATTTCGTCGCATCGAGTCCGATCCTTCTGCTCAGCGAGCCGGGCAGCTTCCTCGACCAGCTCGGAATCCGTCATTCCTCGCCTGACATCCTTCACCGCAAAACCTCTCGAATAGTTCGTTTCGGTGTGGATACCCAATTACCTGGCGATCAACAGACTCCGACCGGCAGCCCGCGACGTCGGATGGTCGCTAGGTGATCTCAGTGTCGACGCCGTCCAGGTTGCTGCAACTTCGCCTATTTAGATGGCGGAACTATCCTCGCGGCGTCCTACGGCTCGCGATCAAACCAGTCATCGACGTGCCGCAGTGATCGCTGCGGCACCCCGCGGTGCCGCCATGGCCTTCTCCGAGCACTACGACACCATGCCTCAACAGACCTACACGTGGTCGAGTTCGATCAAACCCGAAGCATCACAGCAAAACCCGAACTCGGCCAAGTTGCGCACCTTCTTGGAGTCCTGAGATCGGTCACCAGCTCATGAATAGCCGCACCGTCCCACACATGGCAGCAGAGGAGAAGGACTGAGACTGTGAGCACCATCGGATACACCGGTGTCTTAGAACAAACCCCGAACTGCAGCAGTACGCACTCCGCCAAGCCGGAGCGATCTGTATCTTCACCGACTGCGAATCCGGCTCGAAAACGCAGCGACCCCAGCTCGCCGAACGCCTGAGCTACCTACGCGGGAATGGCGGTGTCGTCCTCGTGGTCTGAACTCGACAGGCTCGGACGATCCGTTTGTCGCCTCATCGGCACGTCCACATTCTTTGCGAACACTGCTCCGTATTCCGTTCTTTCGCAGAAGGATTCGGCACAACCACCGGCGGGGTCGTGAATTCTTCTCCCGCATCATGGCCGCTCTCGCCCAAAGGTGGGCACCACATGATCGTCGAATGCGCTCACGCCGGCCTCGAAGCCGTCCGGCGCCAAAGCCGACACGGTGCCCGCCCAACCGTCATGACACCCGAACGTACCGAACGGGCCCGCTCCCTCTGTGAGCAAGGCAAGAGTCTCGACGCTATCGCCTCCATGCGGGGTGTCGGCAGATCTTCGATCAGCAGAGCGCGTTGACTTCCTCTGGTGGTAGCGGACTTTCACAAATCTGGCGAGAGCACACATGATCGGTGCCGGTCGACTACTCGGTGATGATTGCCCGTCAGCTTTGTCGAGTGTCGGGGTGGGGCGGTATGGAACCGTGGATCGAACCTGGTTGCACCCCTTCGACAGCCGATTCGGTGTCAATCTGGCTTTCCGCTGATCTGTTTGACCTGCTTCGTGAGGTCGCCGAGTGTCATCGCCACTCCAGAAAACGTTTCGGAGTTCTCGCGACGTGGCGGTGGTAGCCGGCCGATGAGATCGGGTTGGTAGGTGTGGGGGAGTGCTGCTCCCGGACTGTCCGCACGCGCCCGGGTTGCTAGTTGGTATCGACCGGGAATCCGACCAGGTGCATACCGGTAATGCGGTTTATGGTGGGAAGTGCGAGGCCGCACGGATATTGACCGCGCACGAAAAGGGCTGTCTGGGTTGTGTGCTCAACGCAGATGGCATCCCACCGCCCCGGCTCGACGTGCAGGGCCGGGGTCCTGGGGGTGTGCGGTCGTTGAAATCGCCGCAGCTGCCTTGTTCGTGCCAAACCATCCATCCGATTCGAGAGCTGTTGCAAGTCAGCATGAGTCGGTCGGAACGTTTCGTCGGACCTCCGTATCGCGGCGAGTCCGCTGCGGCGGCCGATGGGTCCCTGGGGCGGGAAAGTGGAGGCCTGTGTCGACCGGACGACTCTTGAGTGGATGATCGTCGATAAGTAGCGGGTGTGTGAGCAGTGCCCATTGGCATACCAACCTCTTCCGGCGGCGGAGTGCGGGTCCTGCGGAGGTCGGGGGTGTGCAGGCTGGGATGGCGGTACGCGCAAGGCTTCGAGCATGCCGAGGGAATGCTGATGGTGCTGCACGGTATCAGTGAGGATCGAGGTGTTTGAGGTGTTTGAGGTGTTCGAGGTGTTCGTCGAGCAGTCTCGGCAATGCAGTATTCGGCTGACGGTGCTCGCGGCCGAGGTGGTGGATACGCTCCCCACGCGGTAGAAGTAGGTGAGGGGTGCAGGGGAGGAATGTGAGGGCGATGCAGGTGGACTGGTTCGTGTCGGTGCGGGACGAGGAAACCGGTGTCCACCGCTACCGCGGCGGTGCAGGGTTCGACCGTGCGTCGGTGATCGAGCAGGTGATTCGCGCGGGGCGGGACATCGCTTGCCGTGAGGACGGTGCGGTCGTCGGTGTCGTCGGCGAGGTTGTCATCGACGGCACTGCAGTGGGCGCGATCGCTTTCGGGGACCGCGCCGTCAGTGATGAGGAGCTTTGCCGCGAGATCGGTATGCAGTTCGACAGGGTTCGGTCCTCTTCCGGCTTTCGATGGGACGGTAGGTGATCGCGGAGTGGGATGCTTCCCACTGATGTGGGCCTCGTGGGGTTAGGGTGGATGTCAGTTCTTCGTCATGGCTGTGGCAACGGGCTGGTCATGGCTGTGGCAACGGGCTGTCTTTTACCTTGTGCTGTCTGCATGGGGCCTCGATGAGTAGGACTGCACTGTGCCGTTGACGAAGAAGTTCTCGGAAATGTACGACGACGCGCTGACCGCGTTGGCTGCGGCGTCGCAGCGGCCCGCTGCTGTGGTGAATGTGGACGGGCAGTACGCCATTCGTGTGGATCTCGAGTACAACCGCTACGTGTTGGCCACCAATTCTGCGCGAGGGTTGTGGGACGAGCCCGATGCGAGCGGTTCGTGGTGGGTGCACATCGTGCAGACCGGTGACGACAATACGGAAACTTCGCTCGCGCAGGCGCAGAAGCCGTGGCTTATCGACGCGTTCGATGCGGCGATCGACCAGCTCGAATCGGAGGGGCATGTGATCGCTGCCGATGCGGATTTCGGCGCCATCGCTCACGCCGACGCGGGGTCACCGCCTTCCGGGACGCGCTCGGAAGGCGATTCCTCCGCGGGCATCCCACTGAGCTGAGCGATCTGTTCGGCCAGGATCCCGTTCCGGTTTTCCAGGTCGAGGATGACACCGATCGCAGTCAGGTTGATGCCGTCGGCGATCAACGCGCTGATACGTGTCAACGTGGCCAGGTCTGCTTCGCTGTAGCGGCGGGTTCCCCCGCCCGTGCGGGCTGGGGTGAGCAGTCCGCGCCGCTCGTACAGTCTCAATGTTTGCGGGCCGACGCCGGACAGTTCCGACATCACGGAAATCCCGTACACCCCACGGCGGTCGTAGGCAGCATGGACGTGCGCTGCATCTGTCACTGCCACAGCACTACTCCCTCAGCCCAACCGGATATCACTCGACTTTAACACGGCTCATCACTATCCCTTCGCCGGCCGATGCTGCAAATCTGATGGTCAGCACTGCAGATTTTCGCGCAACCGAACATAGTCACGGCTAGAACGTACCCGCCCGGTAAGAACGGAAACTCGCCTGAATGTGCAGGTGAGCCCAAGGGGAGATTGCTCACGGCGCCTTCGACCCTGCTTTCCCTGCCGCTCTAATTGTCGCTTATCTGCATCAGTTGGTATAGATTTACGACATCGGAACAGACAGCTGTGTGTGAGCATGTGGACCCCGGGAGTGTGAATGACAACTGCCATGACCTCCTCATATGACGTCGGGCGGACTTCTGCGCAGCGGCGATCGCCGATCACGACCCCTGTCGCCTCCCGAGGTTGGTGGCGGCGGGTGACGCTCGATCTCGTCCTGGTGATCGTGATCGCCGGAATCTTGGGCGCAGTCGGATCCGTCCTTGCCGGCCCGCTGACCGGAGTGGCGTTCGCCCTCGTCGCGGCGGCCTCATTCCGCGTAGTCCTGCAGGCGATCAACCCGTGAGCGCGACTGTGAAGGAGAAGACGATGCCCGCAGCACGATACGCACGAGCAACGACCACCCGGCAGAAGTGGGTGATAGCGTGAGCCGGCACATGAAGGACGCCGAATACGCACAGGTCGCGGGCTTGCTGGAAGAGTTGGCTTCTCTGCCGGGAGACGACGCACGCTGCGAGCGTCTGCGCACGCAGATCATCGAACTATGTCTACCGCTGACTCGCCATATCGCCTTGCGGTATCGCGGCCGCGGACAAGCGCTCGACGATCTCGTCCAAGCGGCCAGCGTCGGTCTGGTCAGTGCGGTGAACCGTTTCGATCTGGCCAAGGGCAAAGACTTTCTCGCCTTCGCGATTCCCACGATGATGGGGGAGGTGCGTAAGCATTTCCGGGATCGTGGATGGGATGTGCGGGTGCCGCGCTCGTTGCAGGAAAACTGTCTTGCGCTCAACAAAGCACGCACCGCGCTCACGCAGGATCTCGGGCGTGAGCCGACGGTGCCGGAGCTGGCGAAAGAGCTCGGAGTCGAGCCCGCCGAGGTCGCGGAGATCGTTGCTGCCGGCGATTCCTATCATGCAGCGTCCCTCGATGCAGCCGCCGTCGGTGACGGTCGATCGATCGCAGATGCGTTGGGAGAGTTCGATGCTGCCCTCGACGGCATCGACAATCAGGAAACGCTGCGGCCGGCGCTCCTCGCTCTGCCCGAGCGTGAGCGCATCATCGTGATTTACCGGTTCTTCGGGGAACTGACTCAGGCGGAGATCGCGGAGAAGATCGGAGTGTCGCAGATGCACGTCTCTCGGCTCCTCGCCCAAAGTCTCGCGAAACTGCGAGCCTCGTCTTCCTTTGCGCCCCGGCCGGTCGCGGTCGCAGCCTGACCTGACTGGGAAGAAAGGACGAGGATCGAATGCATTTCACTTTTCTCTACGACGGTGCTGCGCAGCGCACTGCTGAGTACCCGACCTTGGAGGAAGCTGTCCGGAGTATCGAGTTGGGGCAGGTGGATCGCACGCTCTGGAGCATTCAATACACCGATCGCGAGGGCGGAATTCGGGTCTACCGATTTCCCGCGGACCGCGGAGTCGGTGGTGAATGACGAACGCGCAGTACTGAATACAGCAGTACTGACTTCAACAGGCCAGCTTTCAACACGCTGAGCTGTACTCGATAACCATTCCGGGGATTCGTCAGACGCAAGGCCCCAAGGCCCGTCCCCCTGGGCGCTTACGAATGCCGGCGGGACGATCTGGGCCGCGGAGGGGAGCCGTCGGCAGTCGGTGGGATGTGTCAGATGTGATCGTTCTTGTCGTGCTTGGCGCGATGTATTCGCCGCGCGGGAACAGCTCTCAATGTGCGGGTGCTACCGATCTGCCGGTGTCGCAGACGTATCAGACCAGCCGCGGCCGCGCTTGCCACGATCGCCCAGGCGACGGTGGGAGCCCACGCCCCTTGGGTCAGGCTCACGGCGATGCCGACGACGGCGATGAGCAGGATGGCCCACACGAACATGGCGCTGAAACTGGCGATAGGCCTCACGAGTAACTCCTCACATGTGTTGGCAGGTCAAGATTCCGTGGGGCGAGGTCGTCCGCTGCGGATCGAATCCCCGCGCGCGCCTTCCGTTGCGGCGTTCGGCTCTGTTTCGACTGCGGCATGACGTCGATTGGCTTTTTCGCGACGGGGCGATGTTTCGCTACTGGCAGGGATACGCCAAAGTTTCGGCGAGTGACCGTCTTCGGTGTTCGCGAGGGTGCGTAGTCCGTCGGCGTCTTGTTGGAGGGTGGTGACGAAGGGTGCTCGCGCGTTTTCGTCGAGGCCGTCGGGCAGGTTCGCTCCCTCGCTGACCATTTTCGCGGTGTTGTCGAGAAAGCGAGCGATCCGCAGCAGCAGCGGCCGGGGCATGGGAACGGTACCGGTGCGGGTGTTTGTGCGGGCGTCGGCGGCGATCATGCCCAGAGTCGACAGGTGGGACAAGCCGTCGGTCAGAGAGTGCTCTTCGAGGTTGCCGTGGGCGACTTTCAGCGCTTCTGCCAGGGCGGCGATGGTCAGTCCGAGTGCGTTGGTGGGCATGGGGATGGTGCGTTCGAATTCGGTCATGGGCTCGCCGGGTGCTTCGTCGGAAATGGCCGCCGCGAGGGAGTTGGCGAAGATGGCGAGCTGTTCGTCGGTGAAGTGTCGTTGGGCGGTGCGGCGGGTGACGTGCATCAGGCGGGCGTAGTCGTCGAGTTTGTCGTTGAGCAGTACGCGGGCCTGGGAGTCGGTGATCGTCAGCCCCAGACCGAGAAGCGTGCCCCGTAGTTGGGTTGTTCGGGTGTCGAGCCAGGTGCTGTTCGGACTCATATCTGGCTCCACTCTCTCGCGAGATCTTATACCGAGCATAGGCGTCGTTCGGCTTCGGACTTCGCCTCAGGGGCGGCATCCGAATCCGCAGCGGGCTGATCATGTTCCTCGCCTGCAGCGGCGTACGGTCAGGTTCCTGACCCTGTCGCCTGTGTTTGAGCGCAACGGCTCGCAGCCGTATCAACACACCCACGAGAAGTGTTGTGCAGCCTGTGAAGTGACCGCATTGACGTCGACGGGGGCCGAGTGGATTGGACTGCGGGTCAGTTCGCAAGCTCCTTTTTCGGCTGTACTCGTTTCGTGTCTTCGGATCTGTTTTCGGAGGCCTCGAGGAGGATTGGTTATCGGCGACACACCGCGAGTCCCCGCTTCTCTCCATTGCATAATTTCGCGTGTCCTACGTTTCCAAAATCTGTGACCTGGGTAACAAACCCAGGGTTGATGAGGAGACAGTGATGGATGTAATTGTGTGGGCCGAATCCGAGGAACGTGAACGGTGGTGGCGACAGGTCATGGGCCTCGCACTCGCAATCGAGCGTTTCGAGGCGGAAGAACCGATCGCACGTGGTTTGTCCGCGACGTCGAGGATGCGCGTATCGGTCCGATCGATTCATGGCGTGACCGCTGCCTGAGTCCAGCTACCGGAACGTACGCGTCCGGAATGCGTCTGAGAATTCTGCCTTCCGTGGTGTGAGTGGCTAATTCGATGTCAGAGGGAGCAGTGGCGATGGTGAACGTGGTTCTGTTACTCGTGATGTTAGGTGTCGGTCTGACCGTGGTGATGTGCCTGGACTTCCAGTGGCTTCGTTCGTCCTCACGTGGCAAACGACACCGGCACCCTCGGCACGCACGTGTAGGACTCGGGAAGCCGTAGTAACCCCCTGCGGGGGAACCGTGCCGATGGGCGATTGCGCTTCCGGTGGCCCGCGCCTACTCCTGCCGCAGCAGTCCCCAGGCCTGCGGGGTGCGGGAGTTCAGACTTCGTCGGGGCGTATCTGGTCCGGGCGTTCGATGTTTCCCCGCCAGGCGCCTGTTTCCTGGTCGCGGGATTCGATGAACTCCTTGAAGCTCCCCATGTCCTTTTTGACTCTGTGGGTGAGGACTCCGAGTTTGTCGGCAATGTTTTCGACGAAGCCATCAGGGTCGATGTCCATCTGTGCTGTCACCCTGGTGTGCGAGTCGTCCAATCGGTGGAAGGTGATCACACCCGCATGATCGGGGCCTGCGTCCGATTTCCACGCAATGCGTTCGTCCGGGTGCTGTTCGGTGATGGTGGCGTCGAATTCCCGTGGTTGTCCGGCTATTTCGAGGATCCAATGTGTGTGCACATCGTCGATTTGTCGAATTTCCCGTACTCCGGACATGAAGTGGGGGAACGACTCGAATTGAGTCCACTGGTCGTAGGCGGTACAGATGGGGACGTTGACATCTACGGATTCGGTCACGGTACTCATGATTTTCGAGCTACCCACTCTGTCAACTGATACACATCGCAGCAGTCGACGTGGAAGCCACGGTCAGGGTGTGTCTTCGGGTTCGCCCAGGTCGCAGGGTCGTTCACGCTGCGAGAAGGTTCGAAGACAATCGGTCATAGCACCGCCAACAACCCGCGCGCGCGGTAGAGGCGCTCGGGTAGTTCATCCAGGGGCACCCTCTTCGGTCCGCCATTACCGTCGGCCTTCATGGAGGAGCATGTGCAGAACCGCCGAGGAGCACACCCGGTGGGAAACCCACGACGCACAACGATGCGATCAGGGCAGCCACAGAGGCGAACTCGGACACGAGTTGTGGGATCGCCGTCGAACGGTACGCAGACGACCGTCGACTCTTCGCAACGCATCTCCCGCAAGGAGGGCACCGAGGAACCGCCCACAGACACCGCCCTCGCCCCGGGTAGGCCAAAAAATCTTCCAGTCCGGATATTGATAATTGCTG
>JBEOUM010000028.1:0-9609 GCA_040302365.1 Nocardioides sp. NPDC126508 | reverse complement strand
CGATGGACGACCCACAACACCCTCCTGACCTCGAATGTTGCGTCCACCGATTGAGCCCAATCAATACACCTCAAAGGGTTTCGCGATGATCTGCGCGAAGTTGGGTGTTGCGCAATCGATGGGAGCGGTGGGCACGAGCGCGGACAATGCCTCAGGAATGATGTCCCAGCAGCAGATCGCTCAATTGGAGGGGCTGCGCGATGGGGACTTCGACACCGCGTGGCTGAAGATGATGATCGAACATCACTCCGGCGCGATCGCGACGGCCCAATCGGAACTATCCGATGGCGACAACGCCGACGCCAAGCAATTGGCTACCGATATCATCGCCGCACAGCAGTCCGAGATCACCGCGATGCAAGCACTTTTGCAACAGAACTGATCCGGAAACTGGCGAGTGGCTAGGCCTGTCCGTCGAAGCCTCTCTTCTCGTTGTCCGCTCTGATCTTCCATCTGATTACTTGCGTCCCTTGCGAATCACTGTCTTCGTCGGCGCTCCCCACCCACTGACGTGAAGGAACAATTATGGCCTCAACACGGCATACAGGGTTAGTCGTCCTTGTCCTTATGGTCGCAACGCTGACAGGATGCACCTCCACAGCACCGCAGTCCGCACCGAGTGACACGGGTGCGCCCGCCGAGAACGACTCTCCTGTCTCCGCGCTGGTGATGACTCCTTCCGGGGGGACAGATACCGTCAACCCCCTTGATCCGGTCACGGTGGAATCTGTTGGCGGGAGGCTCGACTCGGTAGTGCTCACCGAAGTGGGCGGGGCTGTGGTCGATGGCATCTTCACCCCTGACCGGCAGGTGTGGAAACCCGGCGCGTCCTTGGACTACGGGAAGACCTACACGATGACAGCGTCAGCCACCCAAAACGATGGCTCACGTCTCGATCAGTCCAGCACCTTCTCCACAGTCAAGCCGCGGAACCTGACCAAACCATCCTTCGTGACGGCCGGGGGTAACCTCCTCACAGATGGTGGCACTTTCGGGGTAGGGATCGTTATTGTCACGCATTTCGACGAGCCGATCCTCGATCGTGCAGCGGCGGAGAAAAGCCTGACTGTGCAAACGTCGGTGCCGCTCGAAGGCTCGTGGTACTGGGTGGATGACCAGAATGTTCACTGGCGACCTCGTGCGTACTATCCCCCCGGCACCGAGGTCACGGTCCGGGCTGCGGTCTTCGGCGTCCCGCTCGGTGGCGGACTGTTCGGACAGGAAGACGCCACGACTGCATTCACCATCGGCGACTCGCATATCGCCGTCGCCGACGATACGACCAAGCAAGTGACGGTCACGAGCAACGGCAAAACTGTGCGCACTATGCCGACATCGATGGGCATGGGAGGAACCGAGCTCGTCAACGGCCAAACGATCTCCTTCTGGACCCAACCAGGCATTTACACCGTCCTCGATCAGGCCAACCCCGTGATCATGGACTCGTCGACCTACGGACTTCCCGTCAATTCCCGGCTGGGGTACAAGGAAAAAATCAACTACGCCACCCGAATAAGCACCGACGGAATTTACCTTCACGAACTCGAAGACACAGTCTGGGCGCAAGGCAATACCAATGTTTCACACGGCTGCTTGAACCTCAGTCGCGCCAATGCTCAATGGTTCTATGATTTTTCGCTTCCCGGAGATGTCGTGGAGATACGCAATACCGGCGGCGCCCCTCTCGAATTGTGGCAGAACGGCGACTGGAGTGTGCCGTGGGACCGATGGTCGGAAGGCAGCGCGCTGTAAGACCTGTCGCCCTGCCGGCAAACGATGCTGAATCGCAAACAGAAGCTCCGCGCGAGACGTTCTCCCGTAGTCGACGCGAAAGTGCTGGATAAACCTTTTGACACTGTCAGAGCTGACAGGGGTTCGGCAGATCGTCACGGGAGGAGGTCGCCAGACACCGCCGCCGTATCGGGGCGGCGACGGGAAGCAGAACAGATAGTATTTCTACAGGGCTTCGGTTCGCCGTCTCGGCAACCTCCAGCGTGCAGAGTCGACACGACACCCTCATCGAGCGGTCCCACATCACTGTGACCGACGAATCACCGACAGCGCTGGTTGGGCCCCGTACGAAAGCGACGGAGGTTGCAGGTTGGGCACTCGCACGGTGCGGTGACGAATGCAGCTCTACGAGGAGGAAAAATGCAAGGTCTGGGAGAGCTCGAGGCGCTGGTGATGGATGTGCTGTGGCGCTCCACCGAACCGGTCCGTGTGCGCGACGTCATCGACGGCCTCGATGACGACCGTGAACCGGCGTACACGACGGTGATGACCGTCATGGACAATCTTCATCGCAAAGGTTGGGTGCATCGTCAGCGAAACGGGCGCGCGTACTGGTACGAAGCCACGCGAAGCCGCGAGGAAGCGGCAGCTGACGGGTTGCGCGCACTTCTCGAATCCACCGGAGACCCGACCGGGGTCCTGTTGCATTTTGTTCGCGGGACATCCGACGTCGAATCGAAGATCCTGGCGCGTGGATTGCGTGAACGAGGCAAGAAGTGACAGCCGTCCTCGCGTGGGCGGTCGGTGGCCTTCTCGTTGCCGCACTCTCCCCGCTGTTCCTCGGATCGATGATGCGTCGCGGCGTTGATCCGCATGTCGTCCTCGTCTTGTGGGGCGCTCTGGCACTCGGAACTGTAGTGAGTATCAGTGTCCCGGTGATCTTGAGCCTTTTACCCAGTCACGGTGGTGTCTCGTCGCTGATCGAATTCGCCCACAGCTGTTGGCTCGCCCTTCACGACGACGCGCCGGCCAGGCTCGAGACGGCGGTGGGTGTACTCGGTGGGTCAGCCCTGGTCATCGGGGCGGTGCGAGGCACCGTCCATCTGTTCAGCTTCTCCCGCACTCGCCGCGAGCTACACCAGCAGCACCTCGGGTTGCTGCGCATTCTGGGGGGTGCACGGTCCTCGTCACTGCTCTGGCTCCCGGTTTCTGTGCCCTTCGCCTACAGTATCGCTGGGCGCCCCGCGCTTGTAGTTGCGAGCGACGGATTGAGAGATCAACTCGACACCGAGGCTCTTGCTGCAGTACTCGCACATGAACGAGCACACATCACGGGGCGGCACCATCTGCTCGTCAGCGCAGCTCAAACGCTCGCCTACGCGTTTCCGTGGCTTCCGATCATGCGATCTTCGCCCCCATTGGTCCGTGCGTTGGTGGAAATCGAAGCCGACTCCCGAGCCGTTCGTCAGCATGGGCGCGAATCCGTGCACCGCGCACTCTGCAGTATGACACCTCACGAGGTGCCCGTGGCGGCTCTGGGAATAGCGCAGGATTGCCTGGCGTTGCGACTTGATCGTCTGTCCTCCCACCGCACCCACCACCCGGCGCCCATTCGCTACCTCCGCACCCTTGCTGCCTGCGGAACGGCGATCGTCCTACCTGCGGCGCCTCTTCTGGCGCTACTGGGTGCGATGGCGATGGCTTCATGCGCAGCAGGTGCTTGAAACAGTGCGAAACCGGGTCGTGGACGAACAAGGAGTCCGGCCCGCAGGGGGCCAGTGCTCAAGGCCGGTTCACCCCCTCCTCGAACTGAACCGGCCTCATGCACCGAACGCGGCGCCAATCGAATTGGCCAGATCCCGCGCGAAACTTGATTCGTGGCCATCCCAATTTTCGTGAGACTCACCTTCTGCGCACGTGGCATCGGCAGAAAAGCGCAAAAGGCTACTACTCTGGGTCACGATCACACCACGCCCAGCAGAATCGTCGCGACGATGACAATTCCGCATGCCGCGCTGGTCAGAAGCCGCCCGCGCCGTGTATGAGGGTCCGCACGATAGGGGAACAACCCTTGACGGACCCACGTGTAGATAGCCGCGGCGACAACGAATACTGCTCCGTCATAGGGCGTTTCGGTGCCGTAGAGGACGAAAATCAGTGTCGCGAGGCCGATGATCAAGCCTGCGAACGCTTCGATCAGTTGCACGGGGATTCGGCGCACCGCGAGAGTCCGGTCCGAAGCCCACATTCCCCATCTCGACCTGGTAGGTCGACCCGAACAGCATCCTGTCAAAAAGCATCCCGGGCGCCCGATCGCAATCCCGAGAAACAACCCGGGCGTTGTCATGTCCAGTAACACACCGACGCCCAGACCGAAGGCTGCTCCGCCGAGCACCAATACCGCGAGCGACACCACCAAAAATCCTTGTATGCATGCGCCGGCAGAGACGAATTTTCGAAGGCTCTGGCGGTGAAGTGCCAAGTACCAGAGCTTCGCACCCACGTAGCCGAGAAGGCAGCCGAGGATCGAAATGAGAACTGCCGCAGTGGCGTTCTCGCTCATACGGGTCAAGAGCAGTGCCTGCATGACGATGGCGAACACTGCACCCAAACCGACCAACAGCGGCCACGTCCAGAGTCGCACGCCGGGCCCGTGCACCAATGGCGCTGCGGTAGTCCAGGCCGTGGCGGTCTGCGGAGCTGCGATGTCGAACTGCCCGGTGGTGTCGTCCGGAGTTTCGATGCGCTCGGCACTGACAGTCCAACTACCAGTGGCGATTCCGCGGATTCTCGCAGTCACCGCGAAGCGTTCCCCCGCTGGAACACCGTTGACGTGGGTGACCCTCTCGAAACGTTCCGGTTCGCTGCCCGGGCTGTTGCGGGCTCCTCGGAACAGAATCGACAGATCGGAAGTAACCTCGGGCGATTCTCCCCAGTACGTTGCTGCGAGCCCCTGTGGTTCTATCTGCGTGAACGCTTCAGCGCACCCACCGCCGGGCGCAGCGAGTTCCGTTGCAGCGGTCGACTCGTCGTCACCCAATGGCCGGGCAACGCGTTCAGTGCCCGATGGCTTGGTGGGCATCGCCTTTTCGGCGATGGCCGGCGCCGGCGGTGCTTGAGCCAAGGCCGAGGCTGGCGTCGGCGCTGCTTTACTCAGATACGCCGCTGCGGCCGCTGCGGCCAGTTCTTCCACGGCACTACCGGCCGGACTGGGCCTAGCACGGGGTGTTGTGCCGACTTCGTCGTGCGGTCGTGAAGTGGGGTTCCGCTTCGGTGACGTGGCGCGTCGGGCTCGACTCTGCGTCGTAGACCGCTGTTTCGCGCGGGTTTTGGTTGATTTTTTGCTCACCGTCGCCCCAATCTCTCGGTTGGCGCGGATGCCCACCGAACTACTAAGGTCGATAGTAGCTGAACTACGAACCTGGATAGTAGGTAGAGGTCGAGCGCGAACGCGCGGGTGGGCACTGCGGCGAGACGAGGCGCTTCGAGGCCGAGCCGAGGAATATGGGAATTCCATGGTGCCGCAACGATCTTGGGCACACTCAAGAAGGACCTGGAAAGGACATCGAACGTCAACCGGCAATCGCGCGGACAGTGTAGTAGTTTGCGAGACTGGATAGGCTCCTTGTTCACCATGTTCGGAGACCGGGCACGGACTACTGGGTACGACTGCGGCAGACCCGGCGGCTGATGCGGGACTGGGCGTAGGGATCGCACTACGTTGCAGCAAGGGTGTGCAAAGTATCGAAGCGAACAATCACATCTAAGGGATCTGCAAAATGGAAGCTGACGCGATGCGCAACCACCGCCTGGTGGATTTGCCGACCAATGGCGCGGTGTTCGAAACCTCTCGGCCGGTACGGACGGGAGATATCGACGTCTCCGGGACGGTGCGACTCGATGGCGTTGCACGTTATCTGCAGGACATCGGTTTCGACGATCTCGATGCGAGCGGCGCAGCGGCTGCCCACCCGGTGTGGGTCGTGCGCCGCACAGTCATCGATGTCATTCGTCCGGTCAGCTGGCCGGCTCGTGTGCGCATGCGCAGATGGTGCTCGGGGTTGTCGAGCAGGTGGTGCACGATGCGTGTCCGCATCGAATCCGACGGCGGCGGCTTGATCGAGACCGAAGGATTCTGGATAAATCTCAATCCGGTCAACGGGATGCCTTCCAGGATCGAAGAGAGTTTCATGGCCGGACTCGGTTCGACCGCCAACGATCACCGATTGAAGTGGAAACCCTGGCACACCGCTCATCCGGGCGATGGGGAGGAAACGACATTCGTCTTACGATCGAGCGATATCGATCCGTTCAACCACGTCAACAACGCCACGTATTGGCAGCCTGTCGAA
Source organism: Nocardioides sp. NPDC126508 (assembly GCA_040302365.1). Lineage (GTDB taxonomy): Bacteria > Actinomycetota > Actinomycetes > Propionibacteriales > Nocardioidaceae > Nocardioides. The sequence continues at coordinate 3,526 of JBEOUM010000028.1, read as the reverse complement.
GACCTGATCAGAGATTGGGCCGGACCCCGAAATCCACTCCCCTACCGAGCGATTCTCGAATATCGCTCTCCCATCACCGCGGGAAACGACGTGACCGTGCGGTATCACAGTTCAGGGGAGAGCCTGAGTAGTTGGTTCCTGGTCTCGGGTTCGGTGTGCGCGAGTGCCTACGTCACAGCGATCGAAGTGTAAGTCCCCGGGCCGGGTCACCTCTGCGCTCTGGTCTCTTGAATCGTCATTGATCGGTTCACCTCACGAGTTCTTGACCAGGTGTGCCGGTAGCGGCGGGGTGAGTGGGTGTTCCCGGAGCGTTTCCATTACCTCGAATGTCGCGTCGAATGTCACGCATCGACAGTTCCCCGGCAGTCGATGTGCCGCCCTTTCGGACGATGTACTGGCAACGCGATAACGAAGGTGGTGCCTTGCCCGGCTCCGTCACTCGCGGCGGTGATCTGTCCACCGTGTGCTTCGACGAGTGCTTTCGCGATGGACAGTCCGATCCCTGCCCCTCCGTGAGCACGATCGCGTGCTGCGTCGGCGCGATAGAAACGCTCGAACAGATAGGGGAGGTGCTCGGCGGCGACTCCATCGCCTTCGTCGGTGAGTGTGAGGATGAACCGATCCCCTTTCACCCGTCCCCGCACCTTCACTGTGCTCTGTGATCGACTGTGGCGCAGTGCGTTGTCGAGCAGATTGCTCAACACTTGCCCTATGCGCTCCGGGTCCAGCCACACCGACGGCAGATTTCCGGGGACGTCCACGCTCAGAATGACTGCTTTCGTGTCGTATCGTTCTTCGTGCGCCGCTACCGCTGAGCTCACCAGTACCTCAGGTCTGGTCCATGTCGGTTCGATTGCAGCTCGATTCGTCTCGGCATCGGACAGCGCCGAGACGTCGCCGGAAAACCGTGCCAGACGTCGGGTCTGATCTCTGAGCATCGCAATGGTGTGATCATCGAGAGCTTCCACTCCGTCTTCGAGCGCTTCCATGAATGCTTCGAGAACAGCTACCGGCGTCCGGATCTCGTGCGCGAGATCTGCCAGCAACCGTCGACGCATCGACTCGGCAGACTCGAGACGGACCGCCATTTCGTTGAAGGCCGTCGCAAGTGCGTCGAAGTCGTCACCGAGCTGCGGCGGCGGGACTCTGGCCGCGTAGTTTCCCGCCGAGACTGCCGTGGCGGCAGTTGACACCGCAGTCACCGACCGCTGCAGCCGACGACTGAGATACCAGGTCACAGCCAGCGCGCACAACGCAGCTGCGCCGATCGCCACGGACAACGAGACCGCAGTTGCCGAGCGATATGCCTGCTCGGCATGCATTTGCTCCTCAGACATCGGAGGCACGCCCGCGCGGCGCAGATGCTCGCGGAACAAACTCGGACCGACAGTGACTGCAACGACCCATGAGGTGGCCGCTCCTGCCACCAAGACCAGCGTTTGGGCCATCAACAAACGCACGCCGACACCGAGTCCTCGGCGGGTACGCCCCTGATGAGACGAAAGTTCTTCCAGGGTAGTCATTTTCCGGAACCCATTCGGTACCCGATGCCGCGCACGGTATTGACATACAAAGGCGCGGCGGGATCATCGCCGAGTTTGCGGCGCAGATGACCGATATGAACATCGACAAGATGTTCGTTCCCCGTCCACGCAGGACCCCACACTGCTTCGATCAGTTGCCGACGGCTGAACGCCATCCCCGGCCGAGCGGCCAATGCCGCCAACACGTCGAATTCCGTCCGAGTCAGCAGAACCGGTTTCTCGGCGACCGAGACCTCTCGCCCGGCAACGTCGATCCTGAGCACCCCGAACGTCATTGGCGGACTCTCCTCGTCTCGGGTTACCGCTCTCGCAGTTGTACCGTGCGCGACTCCGCTGCGGGGTCTGCGCATCATCGCGCGGATCCTCGCTACCAACTCTCGGGGGCTGAACGGCTTGCTCATGTAATCATCGGCACCGACAGAAAGCCCGACGATGGTGTCCACTTCCTCACTGCGAGCAGTCAGCATCACCACGTATGCATCCGAAAATGTACGAAGTTCCCGGCATACCTCGATGCCGTCGATACCGGGCAACCCGAGATCGAGGACCACCACATCAGGATCGACCTCACGTGCCAGGGCGAGAGCGTCGAAACCGTTGTAGGCCACACTCACCTCGAATGACTCTCGTTCGAGGTAACTCGAGATGATCGAGGCCAGTGGGCGTTCGTCGTCGACGACCAGTGCCCGAAAACCTGCGTACCCGTCGGTTGACCGTGTTGACGTACTGTCCATGCCACCATCGTGGACTGCTCAGTCGCCGCTGCGCACGCGATACACGGTATGCGGTCACCTCTTCAGCGAATCTTCATAGAAAGCACACCGATCCCAGAGGGTTCGGCGAGCACTGTCGAAGGTGAGGAGAGTGAACGGACATGATGTGGTGGAGCGAGAATTCGGGTTATGGAATGGGTTGGGTCAGCTGGATTCTGATGGCGCTGGCGATGATCGCATTTTGGGGGTTGGTCATTGCGGCCCTACTTGCTTTGTTTCGTCCCAGGCGCAGTACCCGCAGCGAACTCCGTGGTACGAATGCGCAGCATCTGTTGGATGAGCGCTACGCCCGCGGCGAGATCGACGATGACGAGTATCGCTCCCGCAGTGAAGCTTTGGATCGATCCTCTCGTCGACACGAGAGTCGTTGACCTCTGCCGCACGCGCGCCCCGGGCTCGGTGGCGTATCAGTTCCGTTTCTCCACAACGACTAGACAAGGACAATCACAATCATGGCTATTGCGCCGTTCACAGGATCGGCTTTCAGTCGACGTACGTTTCTCGCCGCCACGGCGGCGGGGGCGGGTGGCCTGGCGTTGACCGCATGCACCACCAGCGGATCGTCCAACCCGAACCCCCCGCCGTTCGACAAGAATGCCATCACGTCCGCTGAGGCAGCGCGCCCGCATACCGGTCGCACCGTGGACTACACGCTCAATCCGCAGGGTGCCGATATCGATCTCGGCGGCATCACGGTGCGCACTCTGGCATACGGCGACAGTGTTCCCGGTCCGTTGATTCGCGCGAATGTCGGTGACGAGTTGGCGATCACCGTCAACAACGGACTCGATCATCAGACATCGGTGCATTGGCACGGCATCGCGCTTCGCAACGACATGGACGGCGCCATGCCGGCAAGCCCGAACATCGAATCGGGGCAGAACTTCACATACCGGTTCTCAGTACCTCATTCGGGAACGTATTGGGCTCACCCGCATGTCGGTCTCGACACCGACTACGGCCTGTATCTCCCCATCGTCGTCGACGACCCCCGCGAGCCCGTCGACTACGACGCCGAATGGATCGTGGTTCTCGACGACTGGACGGATGGAGTCGGCACGAGTCCGCAACAGATCCTCTCCGACCTTCAGTCCGGAAACGGCATGGGTTCGATGGGCGGATCCGGGATGGGCAACATGCCTGGCATGGGTGGAATGAACCACGGGTCGGCCGAAACCACGCTGCCCGCCACCTCGGGTGGCCCTAACT
>JBEOUM010000027.1:0-9713 GCA_040302365.1 Nocardioides sp. NPDC126508 | reverse complement strand
TGAGAGTTCCTCTCGCAGAAGTCGTACAGAATAAGGTCCTTGTTCTCACTCTGCCGCCCCGAGCCTCACAGAGCCGCCCGAAAGTATTACGGGCGGCACTGTGTCGGGGCCGGGTGCGCCGTGGAGTCTGTCAGTGGGAAGCGTGTGCGGGCGAAGTCGTCGGCGTGGGCTTACGCAGATGGGTGAGTACAAGAAGGACCACCGTCAACAGGAGCCATCCACCCAGGATCAACAGCCCGTGGCCGATCCCCGTGCTTCCGAAGTAGACGATCGAGCGTGCTGCGTCCATCGCTCCGGCGCCGATCCAGAAGTGACTGAGACCGGACCAGAATCCGGGGAGAAAGTCCGCTGGGAAGGCTGCGCCTGCGCTCGGGAAGTTGAGGAAGATCATCAACAGCATCACGATCATGATCGCCGTCTTACCGAACACGCGGTTGGCGAGAATACTGACCAATCCGACGGTGAACGTGTACGTGAAGATCACAGCCAACAGGCCGAGATTTTCGACGAAGGATGCTTCGTAGAACCCGACGAAGATGGCGGAGACAAAGTACGACACCATCACGCCGATGACCGCCATCACCGCGAGCACACCGAGTTTGACACGCAGCTCCATCGCCGGAGCAACCTGCGCGAGCACGGTAATTGTCAAGTAGCCGATGATTGTGCACACCACCAGCAGGTAGAACAGTGCAGAACCCGTCGGGTCGTCAGCCGCGAGAGGTGCATGATCGATGATATTCGCCTGCTGCCCCTGGGCAGCTGCCAGCGGCTGGGCCAATCCCTCGACAGCCTGAACCCGCATCGGCCCTTCGGCGGAGGCGATGTGGACGTTCATCGGCGTCCCCAGTTCGATCACGCCGGCGATCTCGCGGCCTTGCAGTCGCTCCAGTGCTGCTGCGGTGTCCGTTGTGGTCGCGAGGTCGAACTTGTCCCCGACGTTCGGCGCGAGCTGTTCGACCAAGGCCGACGTGGCGGACTGCGGCCCAGCGACCACGACCCCGACATGATGCGGCGTCGGGCTGTGGAACGCGCTGACATAGCAGAGCGCGAACATCACAGCGAAGAAGATGGGGAACACCATCGCCTCGATGACGGGCCGCCACAAAGTGCGGCCGGGCGCAGCGTGGGTCGCCGGAGCATTTGCATGCTCCAGGAGGTGAGTGGGCGCGATAGGTTCGCTGAGTATGGGGCAGCGGTGAACGAGCCGCCGCTACGGCGGGTTTTCGTCAGAACTTTACGAAACGTCGATTCCGGATCACCTGTGTTGCACGGAAAACGATTGCTGCGCCGGAGGTTACGTCGACCGCCCGAGTGCGTTTCCGGGAACCTCCTGTCCTACGGCGGTACGGGATGAAGCGATGAAACCGGCGGCGAGAAGGAGTGAAGGGTCGATTGGTAGGCGGCCGAACGAGGGGAGGGCATAAGGGGCTCCGTTCACCAGTACAAGGCATGAGCGCCAGGAACGCAAAACTAAAACCTGCCCTTCTGCCGGGCGTCATTGCCGACGTTGTGGGGCCGGGGCGATTGCAGCGAATGCGATCCAGGGGCGTCGAGATTGAGCGCTTCGACGAAGGAGCCTCCACAAGAACGGATCGGACACTCCCTGCGCTGAAACGATCGGGAGTGATTCTCGTGCGGTGTGGCCGAGATAACGAGACATGTGCTGGACGGGGAAACTTGACGTGTAACGCACATATGAGGTGAAACGATGTGCGCCGGCCTGCTGTTTCGCCCGTCCTCGCCCCACTTAGTCACAAAACTGAAAATTGTCTACCTTAACCGTGAGGAATATACTTTACGGTTTTTCCGCTATGGTGGGCGGAGTGAGGCCACATGGGCTGTATGCGAGATATGCCAGGTTTCGGGCGCGGACGGATGCGCGGTCGTTGGCTGTGCTCTTGAGCACGGGCGGAGCCCTTCCCCTGCCGGTGATCGCGCTGTTGTCTCCGGCGCTCCTTCGCGCGGGAGCGGGCCCGTACCTCGTCGGTATCTGGGCGAGTACGTTGGCGATCTTCCTTCTGACGCTGGCCGTAGGTCGGTTGTCGGATCGAATGTTTTCCGTCGTGGGTTTGATCGGGATGGTGGGTATCGCTGTATCCGCGTATCTGGTCACCGATCCGCTGGCGGCCCGGGGCATCGTCACTCTGCTCTCGGCGATACCTGCTATCGCGGCGATGGCGTCGAGTCGACGGGTCATCGTCGGGCATACGATCGTCGCGATTGCACTGGCCTGTGCGGTAGCGATTGTCGTGGCCCACGGATTCGCTGCTGCTCTGGTGAGCTGCACTGTGTCGGCGACGGTCATTTGGTTGCCGGTGTTCATGATCGGTGCCTTGCGCCGCTCTCTGGTGTTGACCCAAGCGCGGTACCGGGAGTTGGCTCATACCGATCCGTTGACGAATCTGCCTAATCGCCGAGGATTTCTCGATCGTATCGAGCGGTATCACCGCACCTCCACGGTCAGTTCCGCGCAGGTCGGTTTCCTGATGATCGATGTCGATCATTTCAAGCAGATCAATGATCTGTTCGGGCACAGCGCGGGGGATCAGACCCTCCGCAGTGTCGTTGCGGCCATCACGCGGACGGCGACTGCGCGAGTGCTGATCGCCAGGTCCGGCGGCGAAGAATTCGTCGCATTCTTCGCCGCCGCGGATGTGGACGACGTGATGACTCTCGCCGAACGGATCCGAGCGTCGGTCGCCGAGTCCTGCGACGTGACGGTCAGTATCGGGGCGATCTACTGCACCCTCGACGATCACGCTGGCTCCCCGGACATGTCGTTGGGGGAGTTGACTGATCTTCTGACCCATCGTGCCGATGCCCTCATGTACGCCGCTAAAGCAGAGGGACGAAATACGGTTCGGTACCAACACCTTCCGCCGTTGAGGGTGAACATGGTGCATGGGCAGCACAGTGATGTCAGCAGGCCCGCATTGTTCGAGATCACGACATCAGCGACCGACCCTGTTCACTAGCGAAATCACGGCGGCGCTGTGAACACGGGTCGTTTGCTCGTGCACTGTGTTTTTCGTCGTGATCGGGCACAGTGTCCGGTGCTCGGACCACATCAGTGGCCACACCGCAGGATCAGCGTCGGCACGCAGCGATCGACGATCCCACCACATCATGCGAGTGCGATAACGCGCATCGGGATACGCGGCCGCCGGTATCCGTACATCGACCCTGCCTCCGGAGGATTCCCACCTGCTCAGCACGTGGTCAGCGGCAGTGGCCAGCACGAAACGAGACTGCAGTCGCTCCATCGTCGGCAACGCCACCCTCGCCAGTGCAGCAGACAACTTCCCGGCGTATCGCGACCCGGGGGATACCCACGCCGATTTCATTTCCACCACCCCCTCGGGGATTCGGGCAGCGATTGTCTCTCGAACAGCGTCCAGGGCGCGGTTACCCGTCCATTCGACCATCGCATGGGACTGACTAGCGCAGACGTATGGTCCCTGTGCGCGTACCCCGCCCACGACCACCCCGTCGCCGTCGACGAGAGCGTAGAACAGTGAGGTCGAAACACCGTCTCGCACTGCCGGCACATCCAAGGCTGCTTGCGCTCCGTGACGCCTGTAGGACTCCCACGCACCGGACAAGTATTCGTCCCACAGATAGTCGTCCGTCGCGGGATACGAGAGGACCAATCGGACACCGTCGGTGCCGGGCACCTCGACAGCAGCATGACTCGCCTCGACGCTGCCGCGTGTGTATTCGGTGATCACTGTCATCACATTTCCCCTTTGTTGAAGAAGTCCGGACCTGCGCCGTTGGCAGCCGGAATACCGCGCGTACCACCCAGGCGGGTCCGCGCTCGCTGATTGTCCGCTGACATGCCGGCTCGAGCCTCCCGACACCCGCCGCTGCGTCGTCACCCCACCCTGGTGAGCAACACCTGGCGCAAGGAGTGCTTGGATGGAGGGGACGGACGAGTGATCAAGGCCCGCCGCGCAACTGAGAAGCGGAAGGGATCGTGATGCAGGACTTCTCCGGTACAGACCAAGCCTCGGCAATGAACGAGACAACGGAGCGGCGGGTGGAACTTTTCGACGAATCCGACCCGGCGCAGATGCAGCGGGTGAGCGCACTGCGCACCTCCGGAGCAAGGGTTCTCGACACACTGGCCGAGCAACGACAGTCGCTGCTCGATCTCCGCCCAGAGTCCGACGCCGACGAGATCGCCGAACCCTCGCACTGGATTTACTACCCGTGGCGCCATACCTTGGTCCGTCTGCTCGGCCCCAGCGGGTTTCGTCGTCTGCGGCTCGATCGCAACCGCAACAAGATCACCAGCGAGGAACAACGCGCACTCTCACGGCTGCGCATCGGGATCGTCGGACTCAGCGTCGGCAGCGCCATCGCCCATGCTCTTGCTCTCGAAGGCGTCGTCGGCTACCTCCGTCTGGCGGACTTCGACGACCTAGACCTGTCCAACCTTAACCGGCTTTCGGCCACAGTCCTCGATCTCGGCGTCAACAAGGCAACTCTGGCTCGACAACGCATCGCCGAACTGGACCCGTACCTGCCCGTCGACGCCTGGACCGAAGGTGTCGACGAAGCGAGCATCGACGACTTCCTCGCCGGACTGGACCTGGTGATCGAAGAGTGCGACTCCTTCGATGTGAAGGTCCTCGTTCGCGACCGGGCGAGGCAGCGGGGCATCCCGGTCATCATGGAAACCAGCGACCGCGGTCTCTTCGACGTCGAACGATTCGACCTCGAACCCGCCAGGCCACTCTTTCACGGGCTGGTCGGAGATCTCGACGCTGCCACCGTATCCGGGCTGAGCGTGCAAGAAAAAATTCCCTTCGGCTTACGCATCCTGCAGGGGGCCGAGATTTCGGCCCGCATGGCCGCCTCGGTCCTGGAAGTGGGCACCACCGTGGCCACCTGGCCTCAACTCGGCGGGGACGTTTTGCTGGGCGGGGCGTCTGTGGTCGCCGCGATCCGCCGGTTCGGTCTCGGTGAGGCTCTTCCCTCGGGGAGGGTGCGCATCGATATCGGTCAGCACCTCGATCAACTGACCGACCCACACATTCCCTCCGACTCGATCGCCTCACCGGCGACAAACGGTTCGCGTCCGATCGATCTGCGAGCACAGTACGACGCGCTCCCCGATACCGAAGCCGTCGCTTTCGCTGCCGCACGCGCTCCGTCGGGAGGTAACTCGCAACCGTGGATCATTCACACGGACGAGACTGCGCTGACTCTGCGTCTCGACGAAACCCGCTCGTCGAGTGTGGATATCGAGTACCGCGGAAGTTTCGTCGCGCTCGGTGCCGCACTGCACAACGCTCGCGTCGCCGCGGCACACCGACATATCCTCGGCGACACCGTCATCATCGGCGACGGTAAGGCGACCTCCGCGCGGATCAAGTTCACTGCCGGCACCGACATCTCGCTCACCGACCAACTACCCGGGATGCTCCATCGCAGCACACACCGCGCTCTGCCCGATCCCGGCCTGCCGCCGTGCGATCCGACGGACCTCGCACACCTGGCGGCGCGTCTGTCCTCCCCGACCGTCGCAGTCCACCTGATCCAGGACGGGGAGACGATCACACGGTTGGCCGAGAACATCAGTGCCACCGACCGCATCCGATTCCTCACCGACACTCTGCATCGAGAGATGATCTCCGAGCTACGCTGGCCACATTCGCGCGACCTCGCCAGTGGTATCGAGGTTTCCAGCTTGGGTATCCCTACTTCAGAACTCGCCGCCCTCGAACTCCTCCGCCGCCCCGACGTGATGGAACAACTGAACAACTGGGATGCCGGGCAAGCGCTCCGAGCACAGACCCGCACCCGCCTGGCCTCCAGCGACGCCGTCGCCGTCATCACTCAGCAGGGAACCGCCGCCGCAGACTACATCCGCAGCGGAGCACGCGCCGAAGAGTTCTGGATACGCGCCCAATCGCTCGGCTACTCCTTACACCCCCTCACACCCGTGTCTCTCTACGCCACCGACGCCGACCACCTGCGCGCCCTCGCGCCGACCCGAGCCCGCGAACTCGCAGCACTGTCGGACGAGCTGACCGCGCTCACCGCACATCAGCCGGGTGAGCATGTAGCGCTCATTCTGCGCATCTTCCGCACGAGCAGTTCTGCCCCGCCGAGCCGACGCCGATCCCAGCGGGAACCGTAATTTTCGGATGACACTCAATGGCAGACCTCTGATTCGCACCGAAACCAGGGCAGTCGAGCGAGGGCAACCCGAGTTTGCCGTACGCGACTGCCTGGTGGGCAACGCACGTATACCGGGCAAGCGGACGCTGCAATCATCTCGAAGGAGGCCGCAAGCCTCGTGTCAGGGTTGAACCGTCGATGACGAAGTCAGAAGGACGGGAAACATGCTCGCTACAGTGCCGTGGCGCAAGCCCTGGCCCGTGAGAGCGGCGAACCACGGACCTGCGAGACCACGTTCATCGACCGCCTCTCCGCTCAGGCCGCTTACCGGCAGCGATGATCACCGCAACGGCAGCGGCACCGAGTGACGCGGCCGTGACGATGTGCTTGGTATTTCCCATAGCGTGCGTTGGGCCGCCGATCGGCATTTCCTTGCGTTTCGGGGTATCGACGTCAGTGCAGACACCATCCGATCCTTCGGCGTGGCCCTCGAAGTTGTGTGCCTGACGCAATTCTCGTCCACGTTCGAGTTCGGAATCGAGCTCTGCGCCGAACAGCAAGGCCAGGTTGGTGATCCACAGCCACAACAGGAACACGATCGCACCGGCGAGGGAGCCGTAGGTTTTGTTGTAACTACTGAAGTTCGCGACGTAGAAACCGAAGATTACCGATGCGAGAATCCACACCACGATGGCCAAGGCGGCACCGCCGCTGATCCATCGAAACTTGGGCTGCTGGATGTTCGGAGGCGCGTAGTACAAAATCGCAACAGCGAGAACGACGAACACCAGTACCACCGGCCAGCGAGCGATGTTCCATACCGTCAACGCGGTATCACCCGCCCCACTCGCATCTCCGATCGCTCGTGCGACAGGACCGCTGACTGCCAACATCACTGCCGCACAACCGATCAATGCCAATGCCGTCACAGTGACGAGCAGCATCGTCGGCCGAAGCTTCCACACCGGCCGGCCTTCTTCGACCTCATACATTCGGTTCAACGCTCGCCCAAACGCCACGAGATAGCCGGAAGCGGACCAGAGCGCGCCCGCGATGCCGGCGATGAGGGCGAATCCCGCGGCAGGAGCCTCCACGTGCTGCTGGACGGGTTCCTTCAAGGTTTCCACGGCAGAAGACGGACCGAGATCGCTCACGATCTGCAGAACCGCGTCGACGGTCGACTGCCCCTGCCCGAAGACGCCGAGGAGTGATACCACTGCCAAGACTGCCGGAAACAGCGACAGCACAGAGTAATACGTCAACGCGGCCGCGAGGTCGGTGCACTGATCGCGCGAGAACTGACGAGCGGTCGCGCGCAGGACGTAAATCCATGACCGCTTCGTCAGTTCGGTGGGGGACTGCGGTGGAGAACGGGGTTTTTCCGGATGCGGTGAAGAAGGAGTCGATGTCGCCTTTGGCGAGGGTGTGGGTGGGTTCGTAGAACTTGCACTGGATCGCGGTGTAGTCGCCGGTGTCGCGTTCGCGGGCGACGAGGTCGATACCGGTGTCGGGCTTTCCCCTACGACCGGGCCAGTCGATCCACCGCCACACCTTCTCGTACTGCTGCGACAGCATCGGGTCGAGCTCGAAGTACCGGACCATCAACTGCTCGAACTTGGTTCCCCGTTCGGAATTCGAGGGTGCTTTACGGAACGCCTCGATGACCTCGTGAACTGAACCCATGAACCCGACCAACCTTTCCGATACCGAACCGTGCCAGGTCATCCTCCCCTGACGCCGTGCGGGGCGCGGCACAGGTACTGGGTAGTCGTGTCGGCTCGGCGTCAACCGGAAATATCGGCCATGCCCAAGTCGCCGCTACGGTATCTCTGTGAGACTGAGCCGAATCGTGGTCAAAAACTTCCGCAATCTCGTCAACATCGACGTGCCACTGACCCGCCACACTGTGATCGTTGGCGAGAATCGGTCGGGCAAGAGCAACCTGTTGCACGCGATGCGCCTAGTTCTCGACAACACGATTTCCGGCGATCAGCGACGATTGCGGCCAGAGGACTTCTGGGAGGGCCTCGCAACCGCAGACGCAGATCCGACCAGCAGCGGCGAGTCAATTGAAGTGTCCTTGGAGGTGACAGATTTCGAGGACGAAGCTTCCGTCGTCGCAACCCTCGGCGACGCTCTCGTGACCGGAAAACCGTTGACCGCCAGGCTCACCTACCGGTGGGAGCCAGATCCGCTGGTTGATGAGGACGTCGTCTACCGTGCGCGACTCTACGGGGGAGCTGACGACCAGCACATCTCAGGCGATGTGCGTGATCGTCTGATCACTGTGTTCATGCATGCCCTCCGCGACGTCGAGAGCGACGTCAAGAGCTGGCGCCGATCTCCGCTTCGAGCGCTTCTCGATCGTCCGTGTCCTGGCCAACAACGGCCTGGTCGGATCGATGGGGCGTGTCGGAGCATGTGGTGACAATGCCTCGATGGAATCGTTTTTCTCGCTCCTGCAGAACAACGTCCTCGACACGAGACGGTGGGGTACCCAGCAAGAACTTCGGATCGCAATCGTCACGTGGATCGAACGCACCTACCACCGACGACGCCGACAACGCGCCCTCGGCAAGCTCACCCCCATCGAGTACGAGATGATCATGACACCAGCGAACATGCTGGCGGCCTAAACGAACGAGTCAACGGAACCTTCAGCAGCCCCGGGATGTGCCGGACACCGTGCTCATCGGCGGTGGCGACGTCGATGAGGCAGAAGATCCACAGGACGATGATCAGTCCGCCCAGATACGGCGTCGGTATTACCTCCCGGTGTTGACGGAGTCGCCAGATTGTGAAGATCTCATTGTAGACCGGGCGGTTTGTGTGAAAGAAGCACCGATCAGCGTGGTAGTCGAAATGTCCCGAGATCGCAGGTCGCCTTCGGACGGTTCGAGCAGCTTGCCGCCGTCACTATCGCGCCGGATCTGACCCGGTACGACGACTGCTTGTCGACAGTCGTCGACGTCCTACGCTCGATAAGTCTCGCCGGACGTGATACTCGGCCGCCACTGGTCACTCTGATCGCTTCGGCCACTGAGGGTCGATCATGGTTGCCTGCCGGCTAAGTCAATGCGTGACCCACCACTGGTATAGAGCGGCACGATCGTTTTCTGGAGACCCGACATATCCGTCCGCGACTTCATTGTCGCTGCTCTCACCACGATGGGTGCCAGTGACGGCTCACCTCTGTCGCTGCAGTCCAGGCTGAGCACGTCCAACACTTTGCCCATCGACTGCGCTGGATATCCGGTTCCTGAACGCTTTGCGAGCTCCCCGTACGTGATCTTCTTACCGCTTTTCGCGACGTCGATGAGGACGGAACGAGCGACATCAAGCGTCGTTGACAGCAATTCCGTGACGGTTACCTCGGCATTGCCCTTCCACGGAATGGTGATGGTCGATTGAGATTTCCACATCGGAGCTTCTACGGTCATTCGTCCTCATTCTCGTTTGCCGGGCAGCGTCGACTTGAGATTCGCTGCTAGTGCCGCGCGCCTAAAATTCTTTGACAGTGCGATTTGAGATACTTCAAGCATGCGGATTAAGCCCCTACTCTTGCGAGACGGCGACGATCT
>JBEOUM010000026.1:0-10166 GCA_040302365.1 Nocardioides sp. NPDC126508 | reverse complement strand
TCTTCGAGTCGGTGGCCGTCGATGCGATCTATGTTGTGCAATCATCATCGAAATGGGGCGCCCATCTGGCCGAACGTGAACCCGTAGCTGCTTCCACATTCCGCACGCAGGCAACAAGTTTGGGATTCTGCGAGCGCGAGGCAGGGAAGATGTGGTCCAAACTCGCGCAGATCTGTGTCATCGCCGGCGCCACGACCGAGGCGCTCACCTCGGCGGAGTATGTCGCGGCCCGGGCCCAGTTTCATTCCGCCGTAGTCGCCAAGGTCGGGCGTGCACCGAAATCGTTGAACGCGCCACTCTTTGGGCTCGATGCGCTCATGTTCCATCGCGGCCAAGGACCCCGGCCACATCCGCGCAAACGCTGGGCAGCACGATCGGTGCCCGAGATCGGTTGGGACCGCGCCGAGGAGTGCGCGCCCGTCATGGTCGCTACGATGCGCCGTTACCTCGACCAGATCGGCATCAGCCTGCGGGTCTCGTCGGTGGACTGCATCGAGACCACACTGCGCCAGTTCGCCGGCCATCTGGCCACCACCAGCGACGTAGTCTGCGTCGCCGACATCGACCGCACCCACATCGAGGCCTACAAGACCTGGTTGGCGGCACGGCCGGGGTATCGCAAGAACACGAACCTGTCCAAGACCACCATCGGCATGCGCATGGGGCACCTGAGCGCGTTCTATCAACGCATCATCGAATGGGACTATCCTGATATCCCTGCCCGAGCGCCGGTCTACTCCTCGGACCGGCCGATCAAGGACAAGCCGCTACCGCGATTCCTCGACGACGGCGCCGCCGCCAAGTTCTTGACCGCAGCCCGCAACCTGCCCGACGAGTTCGGTCGCCTCGCCATCGAAATGCTCTCACGTACCGGCATGCGCAAAGGCGAACTCCTCGACCTGACAATCGATTCGGTCGTCCAGATCGGTTCCGCCTACTGGCTCCGCATCCCCGTCGGCAAGCTCCACAACGACCGGTACGTCCCCTTGCATCCCCAACTCAAAACAATGATCGACACCTGGCTCGAGCACCGACCGGACTGGCAGGACAGTCCGCTGCTCTTCACCGACCGCGGTCGTCCGATCCCGGGCACCCGAATCGACAAGGCAGTCCAATCCGCTGCTGCCGCAGCGGGAATCGGCCACGTCCACCCTCATCAGCTGCGGCACACACTCGCGACGCAGGCCATCAACCGGGGTATGAGCCTCGAGGCGATCGCCGCATTGCTCGGGCACAAGACAATGGAGATGACGATGGTCTATGCCCGAATCGCGGACCGGACCGTTGCCGACCAATACTTCTCCGTCACAGAGAAAGTCGAAGCCCTCTACAGTAAACACGAACCCGCCGTCCTGCCTGCCGAGGACGAGCCCGCCGCGATGCGCAAACTCCGCGCCGAAGCCCACCGGCGGATGCTCGGTAACGGCTACTGCGCACGCCCAGTCGAACTCGACTGCCACTTCGAGTCGATCTGCGAGTCATGCACGTTCTTCGTCACCACCATCGAGTTTCTCCCCACCCTCACCCGTCAGCGAGACGACGCCGCAGACAAGGGCCAGATCGGGCGGCAGAAGGTCTTCGACGGACTTATCCAGCGACTCGACGACACGGGCACTTGACATCGATCACCCACATAAACCGATGCCGACTTCAGGATCTCGTTGGCACGCTTGAGTTCCCGATTCTCAGCGCGAAGCTTGCGCATTTCCGCTGCCATTTCGCTCGTCACGCCGGGCCGCTGGCCGGCGTCGGTTTGCGCTCTCCGGATCCAGTTGAGCAACGTCTGCGCTGTTCCGATACCGAGTTTGTCGGCCACGGATTCGACCGCGGCCCACTCCGACGGGTACTCGTGTTGGACCTCGGCGACCATCCGCACTGCCCGCTCACGCAGTTCGGGCGGGTACCTTTTGTTCGTTGCTGACGACATGACTCCATCTTTCCCAAAGGATGAAGTCCCCGGAAACTCCGGTGCGATTCATAGTGCGCGATTGGATGTTGTCAAGAAGGATGGGACCCCAAGGAAACGGTCTCCTGTTGACGACGGTTGAAAACTAGACCAGAAACGACGGGTGGTCTAGTTTTCAACCGTCGTTCACATCTCCTTCATCGCTTGGGTGATCTACGCCGCCTCTCTGCACGCGCGTGCTACTTCTGGTTGGCGCGATACCCGTGCCGCCTGGATAATCATTGCCGGTTTCGTCGCAATGCTGTTCAATCTCTTCATCATCAAGATGGATGTCTCCGGCCTCCATTCGTACGCGGGACTCAACTGAGAGCGAGCGGGTGAGAGTGGCGCGGGGGCATATGGATCAGGGGAGCCCCGCGCCTGCATGCCGGGGGAGTGGCGCAGCCATTCTGATGTGAGTGTGTGAACGTGGTGATCAAACTTGTCAATCATGCGCACTTCCTGCCCTTGCAAGGCGGAAGCCGTTGTGGCGCCGCGTCAGGGAGTTTCTTTTCCCGACATCCTGCGCGACACTCGAGTTCATCGTGTATCAGTGTCAACCTGATGTGGTCGCACCTGCTCAATACCGGCTGGCTTTCGAGTCGGTACGCCTCCGCGATCAACTCGGAGTCGGTCATCCCCCGCCGAACGTCCTGCATCATGACCTCCATGTCGTCTGTTCTCGTTTGCGTACCCGGCCTGTCCCTCGTTAATCGATGGGCTCGGTTTGCGCCTGGACCTGATTGATGCAAATAGATCGGTTCGGTTCAGGCGTGGGTTTTTGTGCACCCGTTCCTACCTCGTGCTGGTGGGTATCCCACGGAGCCTGACCAGAATGTTGAGCCCGACGAATGTGACCGCGCACGCAGGACGGCGCGTGCGGATCTCGGGATATCTTCGGGTGTAATTACCAAACCCTCCAACAAATGAGGTTGCCTCGATAGTGTTCGGTGTCCTCCGGGGTATTGACCTGTCGCCTAGAAGGCTCGGTGCCTCTGCCGAGGTCAATTGTCAAGCAGAGACACCGAGCCGCGTGCGCTCACATCCGACTGAAATCTGAGCAATGAACGCCGGAAGTCGTGATCACAGCGTGGCGAGAATGCCTTCCATCGTGGTGATTTCCTGGTTTTGCGCGCTGATGATGGTCTGCGCCATGGAGATAGCTTCGGGATACTGTCCGGAATCAACTTCAGTTTGCGCCATTGCGACAGCTCCGCGGTGATGGTCGATCATCTGAGCGAGGAACAGTTTCGCGGCATCGGTTCCCTGTGCATTCTGCAGCGCGGTCATGTCATCGGCGGACATCATCCCCTCCATCATTCCCGGCGTCATCCCCATGCTCTCTGAGGGCATCGGCATGTTCATGCTGGTAGAGGGTGTCATGCCTTCCATGCTGTGGGAGGTGGTCGGCATATTCATGCCAGAGGAGGACGAACTCTGTCCCCAGCTGGTCAACCAGGCCTGCAGCTGCTCGATTTCTGGGGCTTGCGCTGCCTTGATCTGTTCTGCCAACGTCGTCACTCGGGGGTCGATACCGTCTTTGGAGAGGAGCATGTCGCTCATCTGGACGGCCTGACTGTGATGCGGGATCATCTGCTCGGCGAATGTCACATCTGCCTGATTGTGAGTGCTCGCGTTCGCCGATGAACTGGATTCGGCACTCATTGACGTTGGCGTGGAGGTAGTTTCATCGGTATTGGAGCTGTTACATGCGGTGAGGACGAATAGTGCTGCAGTTGCTGCAGCACTGATTGCGAGGACCTTCTTCATATCGGGGAATCCCTTTCGCTGGGAGATCGGTTGTCGGGTCATGAGACGTTCTGTGAGGTGGACTTCGTAGTGCTGGGTGAAGGCCGGTGTTGATCTGGGGGAGAAGGGAGGCGTAGTCGCTTCAGCAGTAGTGCATTGACTGCGACGATGAAGCTGGACCCGGACATCGACAGCGCTGCGATCTCGGGGCGAAGTACAAGTCCGAGGGAGGGTTCGAAGACTCCAGCGGCGATGGGGAGGGCGATGACGTTGTACCCGACTGCCCATCCGAGGTTCTGTCTCATCTTGCGGAGGGTGCCTCGCCCGATTTGTAGTGCGACCGGTACGTCGAGTGGGTCCGACCGCATCAGCACGAGGTCCGCTGTTTCGATTGCGACGTCGGTACCTGCGCCGATGGCGATACCGAGGTCCGCTTGTGCGAGCGCGGGAGCATCGTTGACTCCGTCCCCGACCATCGCAACTTTTTTGCCGGCATTTTGCAGCTCGACGATCTTGGCGGCTTTGTCGCCGGGGAGCACTTCCGCGATGACGGTATCGATACCGAGCTGGCCCGCGATGCGCTGTGCGGTGGCTTCGTTGTCGCCGCTGAGCATGACGACTTCGACGCCCAAGTCGTGCAGCGCCGCCACTGCGGCGGCGGAAGTCTCTCGGACAGCGTCGGCGAGTGCGATCACCCCGACGCCGTGTCCGTCGACGGCGACGAGTACTGCTGTTCGCCCGCTGGCTGCGAGGTCGTCGCGTGTGCCCATCAATGTGCCGAAGTCGACGTTTTCGGCGATCATCAGTTTGCGGTTGCCTACCGCCACTCGACGACCGTCCACCTCCGCAGCCGCACCGTGACCTGGCACATTACGGAAATTTGTGAGTGGAACTTCCGGGGCGCCGCGTTCGGCCGCGTAGCGGACGATCGCGCCGGCGAGGGGGTGTTCGGACTCGCGTTCGACCGCGGCCACAAGGGAAAGGAGTTCATCGGTGCCGATACCGTCGACGACGACGTCGGTGACTTCGGGTTCGCCTTTGGTGAGGGTGCCGGTCTTGTCCATCACTACCGTCTCGATGCGCGCCGAGGATTCCAGCGCGGTGGCATTTTTGAACAACACTCCTCGTTGAGCTCCGAGTCCGGTGCCGACCATGATGGCGGTGGGCGTGGCCAAACCGAGAGCGTCGGGGCAGGTGATGACAACGACGGTGATTGCGAACAGAAGCGCGGTCTGCACTCCTGCACCCGCCGCCCACCAGACAAGGAAGGTGCCGGTGCCGCCGATCAGAGCAACAAGGACGAGCCAGAACGCGGCCCGATCAGCGAACCGTTGCCCCGGCGCTTTCGAGTTCTGCGCTTCCTGGACCAACGCCACTATTTGGGACAGGGCGGTGTCGGCACCGACTTTGGTTGCTCGGACGCGAAGTGTGCCCGTCGTGTTGATGGAAGCCCCGATGACTGCGGATCCCGGTTCTTTGGATACGGGAAGGCTTTCCCCGGTCACCATTGACTCGTCGACTTCGGAAGTTCCGCTCTCGACCGTTCCATCGACAGGGACTTTGCCGCCTGGTCGGATCAGTAACAGGTCTCCGACGACAACGTCGGCGGTGGGAACTTCGACGGGTTCGCCGTCTCTCAACACGATTGCCAATGGCGGGGTCAGTTCGAGCAGTGTGCGAATCGCGTCGTTGGCTCCACCTCTGGCTCGCATCTCGAACCAATGTCCGAGCAGGACGAAAGCCGTCAGCACCGACGCGGCCTCGTAGAAGACCTCGCCGCCGCCGGTGAAGGTGACGGCGACGCTGTAGAGCCAACCCGCCCCGACGGCGACGGCAACGAGGACCATCATGTCGAGGGTGCGGGCCTTCAGAGCCCGATAAGCGCCGTCGAAAAAGATCCAGGCCGAGTAGAACACCACTGGCAAGCTCAGTATCAGGGTGAATACGTCGTCGCGGAGTCCGAACGGGGCGGGAACTGTGAATCCGAACATGTCGCGCCCCATCGGGGACCACAGCATGATCGGAATGGACAGAACGAGAGCGACGAGAAAGCGATTTCGCATGTCCCGGACCATGTCGTCCATCGACATTCCGGCGTGGGCGCCTCCGTGCCCCATCATGTCCTGTGCAGAGTGTTGAGCATGTGGTTCGTGCGCTGTGTGTTCGCCGTGAGGAGATTCGCCGGGGTGTTCGACCGGTGCGTCGGTTGATGTGTCGGCGTGGTCTGAATGAACGTGGTATTCAGAGGGCGTGGCGCTGGTGCTGTCGTTTGGTTCGGAGAGGGGGTCGCAGCTGTGGGAGGGCACTGATCGCCCTGCGCAGTGATAGCCGCAGTCCCGGATCCATTGGGACAGTTCGGGTATCGAGGTTGCAGCCGGGTCGTAGGTGACCGTGGCAGTTTGGTTGAGGACGTTGGCCTCAGCAGAGACGACGCCACGTCGGCGAAGGAGAGTTGATTCGACTGCGGCTTTCGATGTCGCCCACTGCAATCCTTGTACTTCGAGAACGGTGGTTCGATTCATCTCTGCGCCCTCTCGTTGTGACCGCCATTCTTGCGGCAGCGACTGTGCGGATACCTCGGTGGCATGTTCCCGTGTTGTGGCAGATCGTCGGCACCTCTGGGGCGTGATGTTGTGGGGTCCACGTGTGTCTCAATACTGAGCCTGCCGGTGGCGGATATGCCTTGGTTAGATGTTTGGTGAAGATTCGATGAAGGACCATGGTGTCCCAAGCAGTCGACGACTGCCCTCGTCCGTGATGGTGGTCGTCGTGAAGTGAAACCTTTGGATTCGTTGCGGGTGGACAGTGGGACCTCTCCCGCACATCGCGTCCGAAGAGTTCAGGGCAGACGGAAGGTCATCGGGGCAGTCGAATTCGGGATCAAATCAGTGATCGGAGCTTGTGGCATGACTGGTGAATCGTCGTAGGCGCAAACTGTTCGTGACGACGAAGATGGAGCTGAAAGCCATGGCAGCGCCGGCGATCAGCGGGTTCAACAACCCCAGCGCCGCCAGAGGCAACGCCGCCACGTTGTAGGCGAAGGCCCAGAAAAGGTTCCCTTTGATGGTTTTCAACGTCGAGCGCGACAGACGGATCGCATCTGCGGCGGAGCGCAGGTCGCCTCGGACAAGGGTGAGATCGGAGGCTTCGATGGCGACATCGCTGCCGGTGCCCATGGCCAGACCTAAGTCTGCTTGTGCCAGAGCAGCGGCGTCGTTGACACCGTCACCGACCATAGCGACTGTATACCCACGGCTTTGGAGGTCTTTGACGGCGCTGACTTTGTCCGCGGGCAAGACTTCGGCGATGACATCGGCGGCTTCGATCCCCACTTGTTTTGCGACGGCGACGGCGGCGCGAGCATTATCGCCGGTCAACAGGATGGGACGTAGTCCCAAGGTTCGGAATGCAGTGATGGCCTCTTTCGAGGTGTCCTTGACAGTGTCCGAAACGACCACGATTCCGCGGATCGAACCGTCCCACGCAACCCACACCGGGGACTTTCCGTCGGCTTCCGCGTCGTGTGCGGCCACTTCCAGATTCTTGGGTGCGACGAGAGACCAGTCCTGCTCTAACCAGGTTCGCCGACCTATAGCAACGGCTCGGCCGTCTACGACACCGGAGACGCCTCGGCCGTCGTGGTTGGAGAAACCTTCGATTCTCGGCAACGGCCGGCCGTCAGCCCGAGCTGCAAGAGTGATGGCCTGCGCGATCGGGTGTTCGGAGCCGTCCTCCAACGCTCCTGCGACAAAAAGTAATTCGTCGATATTCTCGCCATCTGCGCCGACTGTCGAATCGACACTCATGCGCCCGGTGGTGACGGTCCCGGTCTTGTCGAGCACGATGGTGTCGACCTGACGGGTGGATTCGAGAACCTGGGGGCCTTTGATGAGAATCCCCAACTGGGCGCCGCGGCCCGTTCCGACCATCAGCGCCGTCGGTGTTGCCAACCCCAATGCACAGGGGCACGCGATGATCAGCACGGCAACGGCGGCGGTGAACGCCGTCACCATCGAGTGACCGGTCAAAAGCCACGCACCCAACGTCATCAGTGAGAGAACGATGACGACCGGGACGAAGATTCCGGAGATGCGGTCGGCGAGACGTTGGACCTGAGCCTTGCCGTTCTGTGCATCTTCGACCAGTCGTGCCATCTGAGCGAGCTGAGTGTCGGCGCCGATACGAGTTGCTCGAACGAGGAGTCGCCCTCCAGCGTTGACGGTGGCGCCGACAACGGCGTCGCCAGGGCGCACTTCGACTGGCACGGATTCGCCGGTCAGCATGGAGGCGTCCACCGCAGATGTGCCGTCGGTGACGATGCCGTCGGTCGCGATCTTTTCGCCGGGGCGTACGACGAAGATGTCACCGACCACCAATTGTTCGGTGGGAATTCGGATCTCGGTGTGTTCCCTCAACACCGCTACGTCTTTGGCTCCCATGTCCATCAGTGCGCGTAGGGCTGCACCCGACTGCTTCTTGGCGCGGGCTTCGAAATATCGCCCCGCCAGTATGAAGACGGTGACCGCAGCAGCGACTTCCAGATAGATGTGGTCCGCTCCGCCCTCCTGCTGTGGGAACAGGCTGAACTCCATCTTCATGCCGGCCATTCCGGCATGACCGAAGAACAACGCCCACAGTGACCACAGGTAGGCCGCCGACACCCCCACCGAGATCAGAGTGTCCATTGTTGCCGCGCCGTGTCGGGCATTCGTCAGTGCAGCGCGGTGGAAGGGGAGTGCGCCCCAGACGACGACGGGAGATGCGAGCGTCAAGGCCAGCCACTGCCAGTTCGTGAACTGCAATGGCGGGATCATCGACAATGCGACCACAGGCACAGTCAATGCGAGCGAGACGAGCAGTCGGGTCCGCAGTTGCGAAGCCTCGTCCTGGATTCGGGCGTCCACCCCGTCGGTAGTGCCGACCTCCCCGGACGAGCCCTTGGGGGCAGGCAAGGTGGCGGTGTATCCCGTTGCCTCGACGGTGGAGATCAAGTCTTCAGGTGCTACCGCACCCGTGAAATCGACCTTCGCCTTTTCGGTCGCGTAGTTCACTGTCGCGGTGACGCCGTCGATCTTGTTGAGCTTCTTTTCGATTCGCGCGGCGCAGGAGGCGCAGGTCATGCCGCCGATGACCAGTTCGACACTGTGTGCGGACTCGGCAGCGACGGTCGTGTTGTCCAGGGTGCTCATCAGATGTACCTCTCCTGACCTGCCTACGCTGGCGGTGTGGGCGCCCGGTCAGATGTTCGCGAGATGATAGTTGCCGGCTTCGTCGAGCGCGGCAGTTACTTGTTCCTCGGTCAGTGGCGCTGAAGCTGTGACGGTCACGGTGGAGACTCCTCCGGCGACGAGATCGATCTCGACCTCGCTCACTCCGGGGAGGGCGCGCAGCTCGTCCGTGACGGCGCCGACGCAATGCCCGCAGGTGAGGCCGGTGACCGCGAACGTGTTGTTGGTTGCAGACATGATGTCCTCCGTAGGGGTGGGCGCGGATGTCGTGGGTGATTTCTTCGTCGAGTTGCATCCACAGCCGCGTTGCGTCTTATCGAGTAGATTCGGCTGCGAGTTAGTCTGACCGCTCATGATTCCCTTCCCGTCTGGTACCCCAGGGGGGTACCTGTTTCTACTATACTCGCGTTAGGAGAAGGTGAGTCAAGGCTGCGCCTCGACTACTTCCGTCGGACATTTGGTCGGATTCTCCCTCGTGTATTCGCCCGCGCAGAGAACGTCGAATTTCGAGCGCCCGTGGAGTGTCGCCAGGTGTACACCGGAGCCATGGGCAGTTGCGCCGTTCGCGGGATTTCGATCCCAGTCCAGCGGCAGGGCAGAGGCCGGGGATTCCGGGACGCTGACCCGATGCCGGGGCGGCCACAATCTCACCTCGCCGAACGGGGTAGGAAGAGGCATCGAATGAGATGCCGGCCCAATCAGGTCGCGCCTCCCGTGCTGGTGTGATCGTGTGTTCGGACGTCTCCACGTGTCAGACGATGTAGCCCAAGCGGGTCATCATACCCGACTCCTGGTGATATCCGTTGTGGCAGTGGAGCATCCAGTCGCCCGGGTTGTCGGCGATGAGATCGACAGCGACAGATTCCATCGGACGAACGATGACTGTGTCCTTACGAGGGCCGACACCGCCGTCACCTTTGACCACTTGGAACGTATGCCCGTGCAGATGCATGGGATGCCACATCATCGTCATGTTGGTGAACGTGAGCCGGGCTCGGTCCCCTTCTTTGACGGTCAGAGGTTCGGTTTGGTCGTAGTTCCGACCGTTGATCGTCCATTGGTAGCTCATCATGTCCCCCCCGAGGTCTGCCACGAGATCGACACCGGTGCCATCGCTTCGCGGCAGAACGACACTTTCGGCTGCAGTGAACGACTCGACCGTGCCCACTCGACCTGCCAATTCCCGAGGGAGGAACGACGCGTCGGGCGCAGCGCCCGAGCCTGTACGCAGCAGCGTCCGAGCC
>JBEOUM010000025.1:0-10386 GCA_040302365.1 Nocardioides sp. NPDC126508 | reverse complement strand
CGCCGGTTCATCGACCCGAACGGCGAAACCAACCGAAAACCCCAGGTCATCGCCGCCAAGCGACCTGGTCAGATGGTCCACGTCGACGTCAAGAAAGTCGGGAAGATCCCGGACGGCGGCGGGTGGCGTGCCCACGGCCGCGGCTCCGACAAGGCCAAACGATCCCAACGCCGGAAAACGAAGAACAAGCAGGCCCGCATCGGCTACACCTACCTGCATTCCGCGATCGACGGCAACACCCGCCTGGCGTACACCGAAGCCCGCGACAACGAAACCGCAGCAACAGCCATCGATTTCATGAACAACGCCCGCGTCTTCTTCGCCGCCCACGGCATCACCCGTATCGAGCGCGTGATCACCGACAACGGATCATGCTACCGGGCAGCAGATTTCACCGTTTCATTACGCGAAGCGCGGCACTACCGGATCAAGCCGTACACCCCGAAACATAACGGGAAGGTCGAACGCTACAACCGTATCCTCGCCGAAGAACTGCTGTACTCCCGCGAGTACACCAGCGAAGCTGAGCGGCGCACTGCCGTCGAAATCTGGAATGTTCACTACAATTACCACCGACCGCATTCAACACGCGGAGGACGACCGCCCGCCGCTTACCGCCGGCATCGCGTAACTAACGTCCGTGCCTCGTACACCTAGGTGTCGAGGTTTCTTGGTGAAGCGAGTTAAGCGTATGACGAGCAAGGGCATGTGAGAAGTGGCGTATACGGCAGTATTGCTATTGTTCGCGCCATGCGTATCGGACTGATCGCGATCGACGGCTGCTTCGGTTCGGCTGTCGCGTCGGTCATCGACATCGTGCGGGTGGCCGACGGAGCCCGCAGCGATGTCGACCCGCGGATCGACCCGATCGAACTCGCCATCCTCGGACCGAAACGGAGAGTGACCACGACGGCATCGATGACCCTGTCGGTGGACCACCCGCTGTCGGAGTCCGCAGAGTTCGACGTGGTCGTCGTCCCTGCGCTTGGAACCCTCACGGCCGCCGCTACCAACGACGCCCTCCAGAGCCGAGATGCTCGTTCGGTCATCGCCTCGCTCGGGCGCCTCGACGACGCGACCACCCGGATCGCCGCGGCGTGCACCGGCGTGTTCGCCGTCGCCGAGACCGGACGGATGCATCATCGGCGGGCGACGACCAGCTGGTTCCTGGGGCCGGAGTTCCTGAAGCGCTATCCGACCGTCGCCCTCGATCTCGACACCATGGTCGTGGTCGACGGGAACCTCGTCACCGCCGGCGCCGCGTTCGCCCACATCGACCTCGCGCTCTCACTCGTGCGATCGATCAGCCCCGACCTGGCCCAACATGTCGCCAAGCTCCTCATCATCGACGAGCGTCCGTCGCAGGCGGCCTTCGTCGCCTACGAACATCTCCGGCACGAGGACCCGATCGTCGTCGAGTTCGAACGCTTCGTGCGCGCCCGCCTGGACGAACCGTTCAACGTCGCCTTCGTCGCGCAGTCGCTCGGCACCAGCCGGCGCACCCTCGAACGACGAGTCCGTGCGGCGCTCAACCTCACTCCGCTCGGCTTCGTCCAACGGCTTCGCATCGAACGAGCTCGGCACCTCTCAGCAACCACGGACCTCACCTCCGCCGAGATCGCGCTACGGGTCGGCTACGCGAACGCCGAGACTCTGCGCTCCCTCCTGCGTAGGGAGCGACGCCGTTCCTGACCTATCGCCATGCCTGTAGCCGGTGTCCTAGTGCTCGGTTGGAACCACCTCTCAGCACGTCGCGTCGACGCTCCTGCGTCGCCCCTGGACGACCCACTCGACACGCCCGCAGCACAGGCCATGTGACGTGTCCCGGCTTCCCGGACGGTCGGGGTTGGGTGGCTGTGATGTCGCTGCGTTCTCGTCGAGGGGGTCAGCAGACTCGATCAGGGTCGATTGGGATGAGACGCGAAGGCGGTCAGGTCAGGGCGGCCGAAGCCGGCCGGCGGGGTAGCGTCGGTCACGTCGAGGTCTTTCGGATGGATGGCGTAGGAACCTCCATCGTCGGGAGACCTCGACGTCTACCTGCGGACCGACGCGCCCGGCCGACCTACACCCTCATCTGGGAAGAGCCACTATGATCCCATGTTGTCCCTACTTTCCGAGACGGGTCCCTTAATTTTCGCTGTGAGGACCAAATGTTTAGTGATCAGTTGAATGCGTTGTTCGACCACTCGGCGCGGATCGGCTGCCCGATTACGCAAGTGCAGCTGGCGGACGCGCTCAATGCCCGAGGTCACCAAATTTCGCATCCGTATATTTCGCAGTTGCGGCGAGGGAAGCGTTCGAATCCGTCTCCGGAGATCGTGGCGATACTCGCCGACTTCTTTGGTGTCGACAAAGACTATTTCTATCTTCCCGCCGTTAATCCTGATTTTCCGACGGCGTCGGAAGTGATCGAACGTCTCGACCAAGTACCTTTACGGAGACTCCTCGCTCAAGCGGACGGACTTTCTGACAGGTCGATGGGTATTGTCATTGAGATGGCTGAGCGTCTGCGCCACGCAGAGGGCTGCCCTGTGGTTACTGGAAACGGATTCTGGATATTCTGGTCCCACCCGGATGTACCTCCAATCGAAAGCGCAGAGTGCGGCCCATGAAAGAATAAGGTTTCGATTTTTTAAGAATGTTGGTTTTTGTATGTTTCTTATTCTTTGATAAATTCGCGCAATTTGAGGCCGCTATTTGAGGGGATGGCATCAAAGGGTGATTGGCATGATCGAAGACGCCGTTACAGTGATTTGTACACTATGTCCCAGCTCCGGTCCATCAGATCGGTGATGTAGGGCAAGTTGCACTATGCGACCAGCGTCTACCTTCCGCGGTTCTGACGAGTTACGTGTACCGAGTAATCCGCCCAACCCATCGATGGTTGGTTTCCATAGATTTGCCCAAGTGCGCGGCAACCCGGTCACGTAAGATATATGCAACGCGACAGGCCCATCTTGAATGGGTTTCAGTCCGGAGATTGCGTCCGGGATTTCGTTTTTGAATTGTTCTTTTGTATACGACCTGCGAGTTATCAGTGTTGCCGTTTGGCCGATGTTGGATGATTGCGCAGGGATGGCTGAGTCAATTGAAATCGTGGATATTTTTGAATTCCTTTTTGTGCACCATACGCTTGCAAGCTGATTCCCGGAAATTTGCTTTACTCTTTCTGCGAGTAGGAATGCGTATTGATCCAGGTCGGGTTTCTGAAGCAGCGGCGTATTCAAAGGGATCCCTACATTTAGGGAAAGGGCTGTGGAGCTGGATAGTGCTGTGAGATCAGGTAACAGTAGCTTCTCGCTGTCATTCAGGAATCTATCGGTTCGAGACTGGATAGATGGATTGATCTTTTCGGGCTGTGGGAGCACTGTCGGTACTTGTAGGCGGTTCGTCTTTCCGGATGGACAAGCGAAGCTAGGTGCTGGGAGGTGCATAGTGAAAGGGTAGAGGGCCAGGCAACGGACTGTTTGGGAGGTTTGGATCCAGCAGCGTTCGAACGGTTACTGGACATGTGCGTAGGCACGAGCCCAGTTTGGTCGAAAACCGATCGGTATTCGACGCTTCTGTGAAGCATGTATATCCCCAGTTTGTAGATAGCAGTTGTAGGTGACGTTCTTTTCGCGGTGCTAAATGTCCCGGGATGAGAGCGCGAACGTGGATGTTCCGGCAGGAACTGGACGCTCTTAGACGCCATCCGACAGGCGAAGTGGCGGCCGCTATGGGGCCACAGCGGGCGCCGGGGCATCAATCGCAAGCTTCACGCCGATTGCGCCCAGGAGTGTGCCCGTGACCCACTTCTGCCACCGCATCCAGGCCGGCTTGCGTTGTAGAAACGTGGCGACTGATCCGGCGGCGATGATGATCGCGCCGTTCACGGCAACGCCGACGAGGATCTGGATCGCGCCGAGCTGGAATCCTTGGGCCACGATGCTGCCTGCGGTGGGGTCGATGAACTGCGGGATGAGCGCCAGGTAGAGGATCGCGACCTTCGGATTGAGGAGGTTCGTCAGTAGGCCCATGCGGAAGAGCTTGCCGAACGAGTCACGCGGAAGATCGTTGGTCTCGAACAGCGACTTCCCGCCCGGGCGAAGTGTCTTGTAGGCGAGCCAGAGAAGGTAGACGGCCCCCGCGACCTTCAGTGCGATGAACAGCCACGGCACGACGAGGAACACTGCCGCCAATCCCAGGTTGGCCATCACCATGTACACCACGAAGCCAACGGCCGTGCCGGACAGCGACATCATTCCGGCACGCCATCCCTGGCTGATGCTGCGAGAGACCAGGTACATCATGTTCGGCCCGGGGGTGAGAGCGAGGCCGAGCTCGATGAGAGCGATGCCGACGGCGGCGGACAACGAGATCATGCACGCTTCTTTCTTGTGGTGGGTTGCGAGGAGGCTTCCCCTCGATGCCGAGCTGCACTCAGTCTTCCACTCCGTGAACTCAGCCAATCGAATCGGACGGGGTGGCCTCTGTCTATGTAAGGGCCCGGACGTCATGGTCTCAGCTGCGCTTAGCGCCCGATGAGGAGAGCCCCCTGGGCGGCGTCAACGGCCTCCGGGGTGAGGTGGGTGCGCTTGTTGATGTCAAGGATGCGATTCACCTGGGTGACGAGCCGGTCGGCGAGGCGAAAGTTCCCGTTGGTCGCGCGGACGATCGCGGCTAGAGCTGCCGTGTGCGCGAGACCTGCGTCGTCAGGGTCGGGGTCCGGGAGGCGCTGCGCGACGACGGCCGTGAGTTCGTCGCTGCGGAGGGGCCGGTATTCGTGGGCGAAGCCGATGCGGCTGTAGAGCTGGGGGTAGCGGGCGAGGCGTTTCTCGATGCCGGGCATGCCGATGAGGATGACGCCCATTCGGTGGCGGTCATAGAAGTCGCGGACTTGTTCGAGGCCTGCGGTCTTGAGCCGGTCGGCTTCGTCGATGATGAGCAGCTCGGTGTTCCCGCTGTGCTGGGATTCGGCGTGAACGTAGGGGTCGACGTGGCCGTGCTGAGCGTAGTCGATGGCCCAGGAGATGTGCTGGCAGGCCCGGGGCAGGCCTTGATCGATCTGCTTGATGGTCGCGGCGACGGTAGGGGTGAAAAACGCGGTTCTGCTTCGTTGAACCGCTTCGGGCACGGGCGGCAGGGCACCGGTGCTGCGCGAGAGCGGGTGCCACTGCTCCCACTCGTCGGTGCCAGCGTAGTGGCGAGCAGAGAGCGTCTTGCCGATCCCGGGTGGCCCGTAGCAAAGCCCGATGTAACGGTGGGAGCGGACGGTGTCTGCGAACTCCTGGAACCGGCGATGCTCCCGCGTGGTCACGAACGCCGCCCGCGTGTCTGCGTGCGGTGGCGCTGCCTCCTTGAATTCGTCGAAGTACCCGCTGAGGAACCGGCGCCCGTCGTCGCCTGGTTCGAAGAGCACGGAGCGAGGTTTGCCGTCGTCTGGCTCAGCCATTGGCATAGGTCCTCAATCCGTGTCGGGCCGGGGGCGGCGTTGCGCGGTCGGGTGCGCTCTCCGGTACCGGCGGTATCTCGGGGCGGTGGCGGGTGTCTTCAGGTAGTGAGCGAGCGTGAGTGGTGAGCTCGCGGAGCTGCTGTTTCAGGGCGCGGCGTTGCGTGTTGCGCGCCGCCTGCAGGTCGGTGAAGGACACGGTCTCGGAGGAGCGTTCGGGGGCGATCGCGCGACACAAGAACGTGTTGTCGTGGAACACTCGCACTTCGCCCAGGTCGCGGGGGTCGTACCGCACCGTGACGTCTTCGCCGACGTATGCGGCGAGGACCGGTGAGATGTATCGGGTCGATGCGAAGCGGATGCCGTCGCGTTGCACACGTCGCGTTGCCGCGGCAGTCAGCAGGAGCGAATCGATGTCTTCCGGGTGGGCGGGCATTCGAGGGATGAAGCTGTCGCTGCGCCAGCGATTATGCGGGGCTGCGCCGGTCGCTGAATGTGGTCGTTCGTTGTACTCGTTGACGATGAATCGCTCGAGCACGTCATCGAGTTGATGCAAGGTCAGCGTGGGGTCGCTGACGGGTGCACCGCCGGTGCCGTGCGGGATGAAGCCGGGCAGGTGCGGCAGCAGCTCGGTCGTGATGGTGCGGTAGAACCGTTCGATCTTGCCGCGCCCCTGCGGAACGCCGACCCGGGAGTGAATCAGGCGCACGTGTAGGTCGAGGCAGACGTGTTCGATCCTGGTCGAGGTGAAATCGGACCCGTGATCGCTGTAGAGGACGTCCGGGAGCCCGGATACCACCCACTTCGGGTTTCGTTTCCGAGCGACCGCTTGATGGATCGCCAGTGCGGAATGCTCGGCCGTGGGTGCTGAGACGCCGAGCGCGTAGCCGGCGATCGCTCGCGAGTAGTCGTCGAGCACGATTGTGAGCCAGGGTCGGACGGGTTGCTGCCGGTCGTTGAGGATCATCACGTCGAGCAGGGTGTGGTCCATCTGCCACTGCTCATTCGGCGCGGAGGTCGTGCGGCGGTAGACCAGCTCGAACTTGTCGCGGTACGCCGCGTCCCCGCCGTCCGCGAGGGCCGTCAGGCCCGGGTCGAGCGCGTGCACGATCTCGCGGACCGTGGTGTATCCCGGGGTCGGCAATCCGCGGTCCCGGGCGATGTCACCGATGCGACGGTGGATATACGCGATCGTCGGCGCGGGCCGGCGCACAGCAAGTGCCTCGATTGCGGTGACAAGTTCGGCGGCAGTGCGAGTCGATCCCTTATCGCTGCGAGTTGCTCTCGCGAGCCGTCCCGTCTCCATCCGAGCTGCCCACCGTTGCAAGGTCCGCACCGCAACGCCGGATTGCTCCGCAAGACGCGTCCACGGCACACCGTCCTGGTGTTGGCGCACAAGCTCGGCCTTCTGCCGGTCGCTGAGGTGCGCCATGATCCCTCGTCAGGCCCGCTCGACGTGCTCGGCCAAGTGCCGATAGATAGTGGGCCGGGACACCCCGAACGTGTCGGCAATCTCCTGCACGGTGTGGCCTCCTTCGTCATACATCGCCCGGGCCTGCCGGATCTTCGTCGGCGTCATCTTGAACTTCGGGCCACCCTTGCGCCCGCGGGCACGGGCGGCCGCAAGGCCGTCGTGAGTGCGTTCCACGATGAGATCGTGCTCGAACTCCGCGATCGCCGCGAGCATGTGGAAGAACAAACGGCCACCCGGAGTGGTGGTGTCGATGCCCTGCGACAGGGCCTTCAACCCGACCCCACGCTGCTGGAGCTCGTCCGCGACTTGTTTGAGGTTTCGGACCGATCGGCCGAGCCGGTCAAGCTTTGTCACCACGAGCGAGTCGCCCTCGCGTAGATACCCAAGGGCCTCCGTCAGCGCCGGCCTTTTCGCCAGGGTGCCGGATGCGTGTTCGACGAAGATCTTGTCGCAGCCTGCCGCTTCGAGTGCATCGGTCTGGCCGTCCGGATTCTGGTCTCGGGTCGAGACGCGGGCGTAACCGATCGTGGCCATGCCTCAGCGTAACGCGAACGCCGCCCGCTTTACATAGATCGCCGACACGAGTCATGAGACAAGACTCGCCGAATCAAGCGATGAGAGTGTCAGTTTCAGAAGTCGGCTGCACGATTTCAGAAGTCTCCTGCAACTCTGAGTTCTTATGCCCACGTTAGGTTGCATCCGATGAGCGCCGCGATCCCTGACTGGTTAGCGCAGTGATGGTGTGGTTTTCCGTCAAGCCTTACTGGCCTTCGTTGAACTGCGGGTCTGGCGTCGTGGCCGGCCACGTACGACTATTGTCGCGCGAAGTGCTCGATCCGACACTTGTGGCATGGGCGGCGAGAAAGTTGTCGACGATGCGGATGCAGTCGTCGGTGTGGATGTGACGCAGTCCTGTAAGGCGAGCGAACACTATCGGTCCGAGGAGCTGAATGAGGGCGAAGGTGGTGTCGAGCTCGCCGAGCACATCGCGGGCGTCAGGGGCCGTCAGGATCTGATCCAGGGACTTGCGGTATTGCTCTATGACACGTGCCCGAAGTGAGACCACCGCGCCAGGATCGAGATCGCGCCGACTGGCGTCGCCGCTGTTGACGGGTCCCATTGCCAGCCACGCCAGCGTGGTCATCTGCACCGGAGCTTGGTCGATGAGGTCGGCTTGGGTGGTGAGCAACGAAATCAGACGTTCGCGTAGCGGACCGGTATCGATATCGGTGTCGACTGGGGGTAGTAGTCGCTCGAAGGTTGCCGCGAGCAGGTCGGTGGTACTTCCGAAGTGTCGGTACAGCGTGGCACGCGCAACCTTCGACATGCGGGTGACCGCCTCCACGGTGACCGCCTCGACACCGCCGGTGGACAGCAGCTGACCGGCAGCTTCGAGTAACCGGTTACGTGAGCGCGCCAGCCGGGGATCGGCCGGGCCCTCGGCTGCAACGAGAGGGTCGACCATGAACGGGCTCCGCTCCATTTGACTGACAAAATATCTCCTCGCATGACCATTCTGTCACACCCACAGAGTTATGATACTAATAGTCTCGTACCGAGACGACCGGTCTCGAACTGGGAGGCTGGCCATGAACGAACGTGGATCCGACTCTGCCGGCGTCGCTCGATGGAGCGGCGCCCAGTGGTGGATGTTGATTGTGTCGTGCATGGCGGTCGCGTTGGTGGTGGCCGCAATGGCGGCATTGTATTCAGCGTTGCCACAGATCGCGGTCGCGACAGGGGCGACGCAAGCTCAACTTACCTGGATAGTCGACGGTTATACGTTGGTATTGGCGTGCTTCGTTCTGCCTGCCGGTGCGATCGGTGATCGTTACGGTCGCCGGGGGGTGCTCGTGGCGGGGTTGGCGTTGTTCGCTTTCGCGTCGGCATTGCCCTTGTTTCTTGCTGACCCGGCGTGGCTGATCGCTGCTCGCGCGTTGGCTGGGGCGGGTGCGGCGCTGGTCATGCCCTCGACGCTGTCGATACTGACCGCGGGATTTCCACCGGCGCATCGCGGTCGCGCTGTAGGGGTGTGGGCCGGGGTTGCTGGATCCGGGGCGGTCCTGGGCATCCTCGGGGCTGGAGTGCTGCTCGAGCAGTGGTCGTGGACCTCGGTGTTCGTCGGGTTGACCGTCGCCGGAGCGGTTCTGGCCGGGTTGGCATGCAGTATCGCGGAGTCCCGCCAGCAGGAGCATCCACCGGTCGATTGGGTGGGCGCTGTGACCGTAGTTGTGGCAGTCGGGGCGATCGTCTTCGCTGTGATCGAGGTTCCGGCCCGTGGCTGGTCGGATTCGCTCGTCGCCATCAGCACTGCGGTGGGCTTGTTCGCAGTTGTGGTGTTCGTCGTCGTAGAACTACGTTCCTCGGCACCGCTACTCGATGTCCGGTTGTTCGCCCGCCGTGGTTTCGGTGCCGGCGCGCTGTCTGTCTGTATCCAATTTCTGGTGACCTTCGGGGTGTTCTTGCTGTTGGTGCAGTATCTGCAGTTGATTCTCGGTTATGGACCGCTCACCGCCGCGTTGGCGTTGACCCCTATGGTCGTGCCGCTCATCGTGATCTCGGTGATTGCACCCTGGCTGTCGAACATTGTTGGGCTGCGGGTGATGACCACTGTAGGTCTGCTCACCATCGCGGCGGGACTGGTGATGGTGAGCAGACTGACCGTCGCTGCGACTTACCCTGACCTGCTGTGGCCCCTGCTCATCATGAGCGCGGGTTTGGGGTTGTGTACCGCTCCTGCGACTTTCGCCATCGTCTCGGACACTCCAGAGGCCAAGCACGGGGTGGCTGCCGCGGTCAACGACGCGGCTCGCGAAATCGGTGCCGCGATTGGGATTGCGGTAGCCGGTAGCGTGCTCGCGGCCGGTTACGTTCAGCACATCCAGCCGGCTCTGCCCCAGCTACCCGAGCCAGCCCGTGGTCCGGTGGCCGATTCTCTGGCCGCCGCATTGCAGGTCGCCGACCGCGCAGGACCAGCTGGCCAGCCGCTGGCCGAGTTCGCCAAAGCCGCATTCGTACATGGAAGTGGTCAGGCGACACTGGCGTTGGCGGCCCTGACCGCCGCTGGGGCACTCGTGCTCGCCGTCGTTGCGCCAGGTAGACGCAGCCGAACGACAGCCACCGCGGGTGATGGACGTCGATGAGGTCGGCCAGGGTGTCTATTCTTCGGTGTGATTCGTGTCTGTGGCCCGGAGTTGAGCTCGGGCTTGGGACTGCATGAAGTGTTCGACCTCGACCACCACGAACAGGGCAGTAGCGGTGGCGACCGAGCGGCCCTGCGCATCGTCCATCGTGGCCGTGAGATCCAGTTTGCGCCCATCACGAGACCGAACGGCAGCACGCAACACGTAGGGAGTGCCGAGCAGAACCGGCGCTAGATAGTCGAGCTCGAGACGCCGCGTCACGGCGAGCTCACCCACTGTGTAGAGCAGGAAGCCGAACAGATCGTCGAGAACGGTCGCCACCGCGCCGCCGTGTGCTA
>JBEOUM010000024.1:0-10412 GCA_040302365.1 Nocardioides sp. NPDC126508 | reverse complement strand
GGAAAAGCTGACCGCCGCCGCGCACGACTCCACCCGGCACGTTCCTCCCGTCCAGCATTGATCGTTCACACCTTCAGCGAATACACCCACCACATCCGCGGCGGCGCCAAACGACTGATCATCGACGCCGACCCTGACCTGTGGTTCGACCTCGGGCATGTCCCGCACGGAGTCGACGTGAAGATCATCGGTCAATCGTGTGCCGGAATCAGCGGAGGATCCATCGCTGCCGCCGGTCGATGCTTCCTACAGGCCTGCCACCGCGCCCGTGTCACCGCCTACGAATTCGCGCACGTCGAAGCATTCGATGGCGTCACCATCGAAGCGCGCGGGAAAAGCCACATTGTCGGTACCGATCACGCCAAGATTCGCGCCGAAGATCAGGCTGTCGTTTTCGCCCACTCCCAGTGCCACGTCCAAGCGGCCGGCCATACTCTCGTCGCAGCGACAGACACTTCCTCTGTCTCCGTGAACGGCGACGCACACGTCCGCGCCAGCGCCGGAGTGCACATCATCGGAGTTCCTCAGCCGAGGAACCTGAGCATCGAGTCGCGCCCGATCAGTCGACTGGCCAACCAGCTCAACATGTAAGGCCCCGCAAGCGGCAGTTAATCGCAGAGCCTCAGCCAGCCGACGACCGATACACCGTGAGATCAATCGACTCCTGATCGCGGAAACTCGACTCCAACAATTCCACCGCCGGCACAATCACTTCACTCTCGATCTTCCACACCACCGACGTCGTCCACCCCACCAACCCGCCAGGCCCGGGCGTCTCTTCACCGAACAAACCTTCCAAGGCGTCCCGCCGGTAACCGAAGGTATCCACCAGGTCATCAGCGGTGTACCAGTACTGCCGCAACGGATCCGGGTCATCGGCGTGCAGAGCGCTGCCTTCGCTGATTCGAAATGGTTCGGTACTCATCTACATGCCCTCTCTGTGGTGCGGTCCGCCCTGCGCCGTCTTCACGTCGACAATCCGCACGTGTGCATAATCCGGGTTCTCCACAACGTATTTCGAACGCTCGATGCGCCAACGAGCGACAAGCATCTCCAGCTCCTGAACCTCCCGTGGGTCCTCGAGATACTCACACGCGAAGTCGAGCCACGGCACATAATGCCGCAGGCTTTGACCGATCCGTCCGGACTGGCCACCGATCACGCTCTCGAGCACGATCAGTTGTCGCTCGTCCTTCATTCGTCGGCGCAACGCTTTCTGAGTCACTTCGACCAGCGCAGGTTCCGCCGCAGACACCGACTCGCCTACCCCGTCGACGCGGGAGCCCATCTCGTGGCGGTGGTCGACGGCATCGACGAACTCGCGACAGACCGACGCTTGAACCCCTTCCGGGAGCATCGACATAAGCGCAAAGCCTCGTTCCTCAAGGAGCTCGAAGCCGTGTCGATTACCTCGGGCATACCAACAACTCATGACTAGTGACCGCTCCCAAGCCAACGCCAAGCGCCTCTCGAGAAAAGGAAGCGTTCGGGCGGCCGCCACGAATTGAGAATCACACTTTCCAGCGATCTCACGCGCCGACTCCCAGTCCACACTGCCTGTAGGAGAGCTGATCTCACGTACAGCGCGCATTCGACCACGAAGATCCGCAGCAGCAGCGGCGATGTCGACTCTCACCGCGTACTTGTTGGATCGAGAGCGCAAGAACCAGAGGGTCATGCGGCTGAGCCTAATCTCCGCACCTCCGAGCAGGAGTGCAGTAGCATCGTCAGCGGCGCATTGCTGGCGTAGTGTGCTCCGGCTCACCGCATCGATGTCATCGTCGATGCGGTGAGCCACCTTCACAGAATGGCTCAGACGCGAACAGCTCCATCGCCATCCACTCGTTGATCCTGTTGGCGACTCCGCATTCGTTCCGCGTGCCGTTTCTGCCACCGCGCGTGTTTGACCTTGAAGCGCTCGTCGAATTCCTCCCACCGCGGCGAAGCCTCCACCTTCCTCGCAGAGAGAACATCAACGGGTTCCGGTCCGGATGCAAGCGCAGGAACCACATCGCCGACTTTGAGGCGATCGAAGAGCTCCGAGAACAACCACGCCGGGCAGCCCTCCCCCCGAAGCGCGTCGACTGCGTCTGGTTCGTCGTCGATCCAGGCCACTATCGGGCTCGTCTCTGCGTAGTGGTTTTCCCACCGCCACCAATGCCGACGTTTGACATCAAACGCCCGACGCACAGTTCCGTCCACCCACAAGCTCCGTGATTCGATATGACCGGGCGGCAACGACTTCGCCCGGATCCACCGATCAGATGTCCGATTGAATTGGTCCAAGCGGGTTGTGCTGTAAGCAATGGTGAAGCCTGCACTGTCGAGCGCCCGAACCAACTTTCCACCCGCGCGGTTCAGGGAAGCTTCACCGAAATGGGTATGAAACCGCTTCCAATCTCGATCGGCGTATGACGGCGCGGCGATCAACCCCTCGAAATTGTGCATATCCGCAACGACGCCATCGATGTCGACAACGACAGTCGGCCCCGGGCGCGGAGCATCCAACCACGGTTTCGGGCGATCAAGAAAGCGTCGATTCTCCGTCATATCCCCAACGATATGGGCAGACACAGACATTGAGCACGGTCCCGCGCCCCACCCGGACGAATCCTCTGATGCATCTAGTTGCCAAAGGCCCTGTTCACGCACTCGAACAGGGCCTTCTTTGATGCTTCTGGCCTTAAGGCTCACCGGTCAACACAACTGACCGCGATTGCCGATCGCCCACGTCTACCCCGACCTCAGTGCCCAAACGAGAACCACGCGACCTCTCGATCTCTGCGATGTAGACAACAGCAAAGCCGACCACTACGACCGCGACGGCCACGACCACGACCACGACCACGACCAACCATCGCCGTCCCATCCAACCCGCCGCCACGCCAAGATTGAAAATACTGTGAGGCACAACTAATCCCAAGAGCGACCGATAACGGTAGTACGCGAAAACAGCAAACCCTCCCCACAACATCGCCCCGACTGCGAACCCCCACCCCTGATAGATGTACGCAACTGCAAGCAACGTCGAGACTGGACGGCCGCTCGGGAGATGAATCAATCAGGGCGGGCTGTAGTCAACTACCCAAGCGCCCTCGACCCTGCGGAGAGGCACCAGCCAGCGGTGGCGATGATCTCGCACGACCACCTCAGATCCCATGAACCCCAACACCAGCGAGGTGGAGAATACGGCCGACAGCGGAACCAACTCAGCCAACAAAATGCCCTCACCGTCCCTCGCGAAATCCAAGGCAACCTCAAAGTTGGCCGTAAACGACGACAGAGGCTGCGCGCTGTAATCGTGAGGTGCCCGGCGAGCCGCCAGTTCAGGCCAAACGTCGCGTCGAGGGCTTACCCCGAACTTCCCCAGTCCCCGCCACAACAAGATATAGCGACCCCGAACACCGATCTCGGCGAATTCGCTGCGTACCACCATCGGGATCGCAACTGCCAAAGCTGCGGCCAACCGCGCCTTCCCACGATCGACCCTCGACAGGCTATCCAAGGCCAGATACCTGCTTGTGCTGTCAACGGCGTGGTGCATCAACATCGGCCACGGACGGTTGGGCCACGCATCCCATTCCCGAGCCAGTTGGTTGATCGCAGTACCAACCGGATCCCCGAATTCGAATCTGAGTGCCTCCTCGAAGGGGGTGGGGTCGGGAGATTCTGCGCATGGGGTCAACGTCGCCAACAAGTCCGAAATCAACTCCGGATCGACGGAATTCACGCAAGCGCGCAACGCCGAGACGCGGACAGCAACATCAGTCGCGTGCCAGTAGTCCTCGACTCTGGCTGCATTACGGGATGCCTCACGAGCATGAACCGACCACGCACCCAGGTACGAGAGCTTTTGTCTCGCCGTCAGAACTGACGATTGCGTTATGGCCCTTCGGATTTCATTCAATGACAACGATGTTTCCTCGCTCGGATCCCCGGTCAGCACGTGTAGTTACATCCCCTCGACAATGATGTTCGGACAAGCGGCGACTGCTTGGCCTGGCGAGCTGGCCGGTACCAGGTGAGGAAGTTCAGGTTCGTCATCAAGGGACACCGGGCCGTCCCACGGAGCTACCAGTGACGAGTCGTATTCCCAACCGTCACAGGACAGGTCGTCTACCCAGATCGCCGTCAGGGGACTATCGAAATACTTCTCCGCGAACGCCATGATGGCCGGGAGTCTGTTCTGATCAAACGAACCTCCCCTACCGACCTTGATGTCGCATCCGAATGCGCTCGGCCTTACCCTGGCGACGTATTCGCCAGCTGCCGAGCGTAAGACCACGTGATGATAGGTGCCCACCGGTGATTCCCTTCTCGTTCTGCCGGCGCACGTTTCGCGCAGTACAAAAGCTTGCACTGAGCACGAACTTCAAGCTCTCGCTCTACGATGTGCGGTCTGATCCGATCGTCAGCGTCCACACCTCTTCGCCGCGACTGTCAACAGACATCTGCCATCCCTCCCCCAAAGGCTTCCTCGAATCCGATGGCAGCATCTCATCAGAATCCAACCCGCTGTTCCACTCGTACGGAAGTTCCCAACGCGCCCGGCGTTCGCTGTAGACAA
This sequence comes from Nocardioides sp. NPDC126508, assembly GCA_040302365.1. Taxonomy (GTDB): domain Bacteria; phylum Actinomycetota; class Actinomycetes; order Propionibacteriales; family Nocardioidaceae; genus Nocardioides. Next base: position 5,845 of record JBEOUM010000024.1, on the reverse strand, counting down.
TCGCGTATCGCGGAGCATTCCTCGAATACCAGGGGCCCTCGATATGAACTCGATGCTCGTGAGGAAGCTGGATCACCTCTCCCCAAAAGAGCGTGTCATCATCGATCTGGCACGGCTCCTCCACCAGATCCCAGTTCAGGGTGGCAACTCGGTTCACCAACTCCCGATCGAGAACTGCCACGACAGCATCCCACCGCGCGCCCTCGTCCAGCGCATTGAGTTCGTCAACGATGTCCTGCACATCACGCTCAGACGGAAAATCCGGGACCATCGAAGACGAAACATCCTCGTACGCCAACCTCAACCGGCGGAGCTCGCCCCACCGCGGCCGCCGCGGCTGCACTCCCCGCGCCGCATCACCCAGCCGCCGCAGACCGCCGAACACCACAGGATCACCGCCGCAACGGCGGTACCGAAATCGTGCTCGCGCATGCACCAGTGCAGCTTCGATCCTCGCCCAGGGCACCACAACCACAACGCACAAGCCGACAACAATGACCGCGGAAACTAGCTGCATGACCGAATTTCCGTTGATAGCCCCCCATCCGATCCCAGAACCCGCGAATCCGAGACCGAGCCATGTCGCAATCTCCGATACTCGCTCTGCACTTGGTTTGCGCCACTCCGCAACGGCAATGAAGAGCAGCAACCAAAACAGAATTGAAAAATAGGCTCCAAAAACAACAATCACCCATCCGACATACGCGGGCGCTATCTGCATCTGAACCACCACCCACACCGCGACCGCCACAGCAGCCAACCTCACAGCAATCATTCGAACCCTCCTGACCATGACGACACGGACCCAACGCCCGTGTCGCGGGAACCATACGACTGAACCTGGACAGGCCGGGATCGACAACGCCCGACCCGCACCCCGACTCGCGGAAGAGAGCAGGTAATCGCACATCGCCACCAGACGCGACCGGCACCGATATGGTTTCATCAGCAAATGAAACGATCGCTGACAACGGTCACTCGGGGGGGACTCGCAGTAGCCTGCGCAACCATTGTGGTTGCGTGCGGCACCGCTTCGAACTCCGACGAAACCGTCTCCACGACGCCGGACAACACAAGCGCCGCAACAACTACGACACCGCCCGCCGTCACAGCCGCCGATCCCGCGCAGTACCAATTCGCACCGGACAGGTACCGTTTCGCCGTCGAGGGTACCCCTCGACGCGAATGCGTACTGTTCCCGGGCATCGCGGACTCCGGCCGGACCGTCACCTGCTCAGTGTCATTCCCTGCGGGTACTCCCGAGGTCGACGTGCCACCGTTTGGTAGCGGCCCTCCCAACGCCGTGGCGCTCACGAAGCAGGGCTACTACCCCACAATCACCGAATCCGGACCACCCGGCGCAGCCGTCCTGCCCGTCAATTCCCAACTGACAGTCGACGATACGACGTGCACCGCAATCAGCGGCGGTTTCGAATGCTCCGCCGACTCCAACCAGGTCCGCTACGTCGACGGCAACCTCACATTGACCGGCACACAAACCACGACAACAGCAGTACCGACCACGATCCCCACAACCACCCCGCCAACCGCATATGGGGCCCCCATGGACGTCTACACAGACAGCACCACCCCAGCCGCCCCAGGAACAACCTGCGGAGCATCCACCGGCCGACGAGTCCTCACCGTCGTCAGCGGAACCATTTCCTGCGCGGACGCACTCACCGTCATGGACACCTACCGGGGCCTCCCCCTCGACTCAGCCCACGGCAATGCGAACATCCGCGAATTCGACGGCTGGAACTGCGCAAGCCCCACCTACGTAATGTCCCGAGAACTCGGCTACGGATCACGATGCTCAAAGGGCGACATCGATCTGAGGACGCCCGTCAGCTGACACCGATGCACACACGAATACACGCGCACCCCCACTTCACCCAACCACCCGAAAGCAGCAACACATGAACACCGTAACCAAAATTTCCATCATTGCTTGCACTGCAGCAAGTCTCGCCCTCACAGGCTGCAGCAGCGACGACACCGAACAATCCGCTCCCACCACCACAACAACAACAGCCAACACAACAACAAACTCTCAACCAACCAGCACCACAACATCTTCGAGCACCACCACCGCACTCACCACCGGCAACCGTGCAAACTCACCAACAGACAACAAACCCCCACAAATCGGCGATACACAACACGCCACAGGCCAAGGATTCACCGCAGACCTGGCGATCCTCACACCCTCGTTCACCACAACGAAGTCCGGCAACAAAGCCTTGACGTTTCCAGTCGTCATCGATGTCACAACCGGCAAACTGAACGCCCAACCAAGCTATTGGAAAGTCACCACCCAAAGTGGGCAGACAATCAAAGGCAACTACTCAACCGGCATTCCCACCGCAATTGGCGACGCCGACCTCGACGGCCACATCGAAGGCCTCATCCCCTTCGCCGATTCAAATCTCTTGACGAACCCTGATGTCGCCATCTCCAAGATCACGCTCTACACAAGCTTCGGATACAACACCGAAATCGCGAGCTGGACCTTCCCCACAGCAATCGCGGTCACAGATATTCCCACGAAGTAGAACACTCGCGCACTACTCGTCACACAACACGACATGCCTTGTGCACGAAGGACATTAGTCCAACCACACAAACCGACCCGACAACCCCACATTCAGGGCCGTCGGGTCGGTCCTTTCACATCACTAAAACGCGTCGCAATCGACCCGATCGCCCACGATCCCCCTACGAATCGAGCGACTCCGGATAAACACCCGCGCGGACAACGTCGTAGCGTCCAAGGCCGGCAGGCGAGAGAATCTTCACCTCCACCGCGTCGACGTCCCCGCCCCTCGCTCTGTCCAAGATCCCGAGAGCGTGTCGAGCGCACAGCGACACGGCGCCCGAGCTGTATCCGTCGTCGATTGCATACGGGGGCGTGAAACGACCGCCAAGAGCGTCCTCCCCCGCACACCAGGCCCTACGTCCCTCCCACCATCGCGAGAGGGCCTGACGGTGAGCAGTCTCCCGCTCGACTTCCACACCCAGCACACGGATCTCGCTGTACCCAGCGGCAGCGAGTTCATCGTAAATAACCTCGACCTGGCCTGGCCACGACAACGTACCTTCGATGATCACGTTTTCGCGACGCCCGAGACAATCCCTGCGAATGATGTCGATCAGATCCGCCGACTCACGATGCACGAGCGCCGCCAACTCCATCGGTGCGATCGGATAACCGTCGTCGAGACGTCGCGACAAGAGATCGTCGTAGATTCCATCAGCCAAAGCCCGCTCGATCAATGGCACTTTCACGATGTCGGCGTCAAGCAGCCGGTACTCACTCAAACCGTCGACGTATCTGCCGAGCATGGTCGATTTGCCAGCCCCCGGCACCCCCGCCGAAATGATCGCAGAACCTTCCTCCTTCGGACCCTCATGTCTATCGAGATAGTCGGAAAACAATTGCCGATGAAACTTCGACCGGGCCGGATCGTTGATCCGATAACGTGATTTCGTGCTGTCGGCCGAATCAGTCCGCAGGACACCGCCTTCCGCACACAACGCGGCTAACTGCATGCCGACAGCAGTACGCAACTCGTCGACGCCACTCACGGCGAACTGAGGCGATCGAGGATCTCGTTCTGACGGTCAGCCAACGCCTGAAACTGATCGTCAGTGAGGAAACCCCGGTAGTACGCCAACTCGACCTCGTTCCAGTCACCAGTGATATAGGCGTCGGTCTCGTTGCCGTTGACGGTGGGGAGATACCCGAAGGTATACCGCCAACCCATCAACCGTTCCATCATTTCCGCCGGGTCGATTTCGCCCGCCGCACACCGATCTATCACCTCAGCCGGCGTCTCACGAACCAAATCAGGATCATGCTCCGCACGCTGAAGCAACCGCGTAACCGTCGCTTGCGAGACGGTCCCCAGACGATCACTGATCACCCGATGGGTATAGCCCCGCCTACTCGCATCGACAATAAGCCGAAGTCGATCACGGTCCGCGACACGATCACGTGCCCCGCGTCGAGCGAGCAAGTCGGTGAACTGATCATCGACAGTCACTGGCCCCACCTCCTTGATTCACTATGCATCAAGATTACGGCAGGAACACACAAGCAACAACCCCGCACGAGAATGCCGAGATTTCAACTGGACATGCCCTGCATCCGGTGCCGCGAAGCTCAGGGGCGTATCGACTTCGGCCACGCCGTCGCATCCTTTGCCGTAACAGCGGGGTGCGCGATGATGACGGCAATGAAACTGGGGATCGACATGCCCAACCCGTGTGAGAGCGTCGCCGCGACCTTGTCTCCTTCGAGCCACGCGCTCGGATCATCTGCGAGGTAGAAGCGGAAATCTGTGTCGTACGGAGGATTCAAAGACTCGGTGACCACACCGGGGCCAGTCGCCCCGTTCCACATCCACGCCACTGATCCCAAGGAACCGGGACCACGACCTCTAAAAGAACTGACGATATTCGCGGCATAACCCTTCACCGCGTCCTCGAACCGGCTGAAGGTAACCGCCCCACTCTCACTGTTACGCTCGGATGCCGAGATCGCGACGTACCCGTTCGCGGTCTTTCTCACACCGCGATACCCGTCGAAGAACCGCCCACCGCTACTACGCGGAAGTTCCGTCACAACGTATCCTTCACCCGAAAATGCCGGGTCATTCCATTCCAACCCGAACGCGGCAGGAATGACAGCACGCAGATAGTCGACGGTCGCAGTGAACTCGGCGACCTCGTCATCGGTCAGCGATCCGGTTCCGAGGAAGTTGTTCTCTTCCGCCTCGCGAAGAGGGCTCCTGGTCATAATCTGCTCCTGGGTGGGGTGGCCTGACGGTACTGCCCGCTCCCGACACGCCGCTGAGCGGCGACGCTGGTCACGGGGTATGTGGTGGGTAGATCTGTTTAATGATGTCCGCATCGAGCATTTCCTGGATAGATCACGAAACGGTGACAACCCGAACAAACAGCGACCAAACAGCGACCAAACAGCAACCAGCGCCCGAAACAGGACCACAAGCTCCTGAACTGCGCCCGCGAAGCAGAACGACGAGACCCGGAGTGCCGCTTCGACGCGACACACACAGAACGGCGAATCCGCAGAAACCACTCGGCGGCCATCGGAGATACGAAGCTTGGCGGCCAGATCCCGCCAGCAACTCCAGCGACGGCGCGGAGAGACCGTTCCCCGCCGCAACAGGGCCTTGCGCACCGGGTCGCCGAGCCGCGCGACAATACCTGCGTCCTCGACCTGAACATCACCGCTCGCGCAGGGGCGGTGAAGAAGTAGCCACGACAGACACGCCGAAGATATCAGCGAGCACGGCAATGTAGACCTCACCGTCGGTGATATCGCCCTCGGCATGGGACTGGCGATCCTGCTCAACATGGGCACCATCACCGTCCCCGGCGGATTCCCCGTCATCGCAACATTTCTCGCGACCTCCCTCGATCTTCCGCTCGAAGCCGTGGGCATACTGATCGCCGTGGACTGGTTCGCCGGTATCTTCCGGACATTCCTCAACGTCAACGGCGACACCTTCGTCGCGATGCTGGTGGCCAACGCCGACGACGAGATCGACCGCGATGTCTACAACGGCAGGAAGACCGTGGTCTCCGAGGAGATCGACGTCAGCGAGTTCGCCGCCGCAATAGCCAAGGCCGACGCCACCGACTGAACTCGGGTGTCCCTGTGGTTTCTGTCAAACACACTGCGCGAGAGTGCTACGCCGAAGACTGGACTTTTCACGATCCTGGGGACTATCTCGTTAACGGTGTTTCGGCCGTTTTCATCAGTAGGTTTCTGATCCGGGCCAACGATCCGCGAACGTGATCGCGAAGGCATTGAGAG
>JBEOUM010000023.1:0-11508 GCA_040302365.1 Nocardioides sp. NPDC126508 | reverse complement strand
CCACTCCACACCGGGGAGGCCTTCGTCCATCTACTAGTCAGACCGTGTCGTCGCAGGATCTCGACCAACGTGCCTGGGCATCACAGCTAGTCGAGTCGGCCCGTTCTGACCGAAAACGTCGCCGAGTCGGCCCGTCAAGACGGGCCGACTCGGCGTTGATCTGTGTCAAGACAGGCCGACTCGGCGTTGGGTGCGGTCAGCCGGCGGTGCGGCGGGCGGGAGAGGCCAGGCGGCCGGAGAGGTGTGCGACCAGGTCGGCGGAGTCGTCGCGGGCGCCGTCGATGTAGGTCGAGCGCCGGCGCCGCAGGACCGGGAGGCCGGTGACGTAGAGGCCGGGGAGGTCGGTGACGCCGCCGTCGTGGCGGATCGCGCCCTTGTGGTCGAAGACGTCGGCCTCGAGGAAGCCGTGGTCGGGCTTGATGCCGGTCGCCCAGACGACCGAGCCGATCTCGCCGGAGGTCAGCGAGAGCGACAGCAGCGGCTCGGGCACCCGGGTCGGCTCGAGCCGCTCGCCGGAGCCGCCGAAGGTCTGGTCGATGCTCGCCAGCAGCCGGTTGGCCTTGAGGTCGGCCAGCGCCGCCATGTTGGCCAGCGAGCCCGAGAAGAGCGCGGAACCGTCGCGGATTCCGGCCAGCTTGCCGACCGCCCGGACGCCCGCCTCCTGCAGCGTGTTGAGGTCGAGCGTGGTGGTGCCGCCGACGAGCTGGAACGAGGAGAGTCGCCGGGCGCGGGTGATGTCGTCGAGCTCGTCCCAGCGCTCGTCGAGGATGCCGGCCTCCTCGATCCAGGCGAAGATGTCGCGGCCGCGGTAGCGGCGCGGCACCCGGACGTGCTCGCCCACCGCGAGGGTGACCTGCCGGCCCGAGGCCTGCAGCTCCGCCGCGATCTGTACGCCGCTCGCGGCCGCCCCGACGACCAGCACGCCGCCGGGCGGAAGCTGGGAGGGACGCCGGTAGTCGATGGCGTGCACCGACGGCAGTCCCGGCGGCAGCTCGGCGGCCAGGGTGGGCACCACGCCGCGTACGGAACCGGTGGCGAGGACGACGTGCTCGGCAGACCACGGGCCCGCGGAGGTCTCGACCAGATAGCCGCCGGGGCCGGGGGAGACGCGGTGGACCTCGACGTTCTCGTGCACGGGCGCCGCGATCACGTCGGCATAGCCGGAGACCAGTGACGCGACCTGCGCGGCGGTGAGGAACTCGTCGGCCTCGGCGGGACCGAGCAGCGGGTCGGAGAGCCCGGGCAGCCGGTTCATCCAGCCGGGGGTGAGCAGGCGGAGCGAGTCCCAGCGCTGCGTACGCCACGAGTGAGCGACCTGCCCGCGCTCGAGGACGACATGGTCGATCCCCTCGGCACCGAGTCGGTGGCTCACTGCGAGGCCGCTGTGCCCCGCCCCGATCACCGCGACCGTGGTGCGGCGAGACGGGACACTCATCGTCACGAGACCGAGACGCTGACCGCGGTCGGGTTGGTGAGGATGTCGAAGACGGCCGAGCGCTTCTGCGACTGCGCGACCAGCGCCTCGATGTCCTCGGGGGAGGCGTCGGCGTCGATCGAGTAGTTGACGCGTACGCCGGTGAAGCCGTTGCGTACGTCGGCGTCGGCACCGAGGATGCCGCGGATGTCGTGGTCACCCTCGATGGTCGCGGTGACGGAGTTGAGCTGGATGCCGCGCTGCTGGGCGACGGCGGCGACACCGGCGGTCAGGCAGCCGCCGAGGGCGACCAGGACGGTCTCGACCGGCGTCGGGCCCTGGTTGTCGGCCGCGAACTGCGGCGGGTGGTCGCCGTCGGACTCGAAGGAACGCCCGGCCTCCTGCTCCTCGCCGAGGCCGAAGAAGCCCTCGACCTTGCTCTTGGAGTGGGTGCCCTTCACCCAGGTGTTGGTGGCGCGCCAGGTGAACTTGGCGGCCTCCGGGGTCTCCTGGAGGGCGGCGCGCGCGCCGAGCAGGGCCTCGACGTTGACGCCGTTGTCGACAGTGGTCTCTGTCATCGGTGGTTCCTCGTTTCGATGGGTGTGGATGGGTTGTGGGGTCAGGCGAGCGAGACGTTGACCGGGACCGCGCTGCCGAGCGTGTGGCCGACGGGCGAGCTGGCGAGCACCTTGGCGTGGAGCGTCTCGAGCTCCTCGCGGGACGCCTCGGACGCGATGGTGACCACGGCGTCGATCGAGTCGAAGCCGGCGTGGCCCTCGGCGAGGCCGAGGAAGACGGTGAGGTCGACGTCGCCCTTGAGGTCGATGCGCAGGTCGTCGAGCTCGATCCCGGCGACCGAGGCGTTCGCGGCGTAGCCGACGGCGAGGCAGTTGCCCAGGGCGCCGAGAAGCTGCTCGACGGGGTTGGCGGCGGTGTCGCCGCCGCCGAGACCGGCGGGCTCGTCGGACTGGGTGGGCTCGAAGGAACGGACCTTCGCCTCGGAGGCGAAGGCGCCCTTCCAGGTCACGTGGGCGGCCCAGGTGGTGCGCGCCTTGGCGGGATCGTCCTGGATCGCCTGGACGAGGTTGCCGACGGCGGCGAGGTCGACGTCGTTGAGCTGTGTCGTTGAATCGATGCTCATGGGAACACTCCGGGGTCGAGGGACACTCTTTCTCGAGATAATAGACTAATTAACTCGACTAACAAGAGGGTCTCATCTCGCCGTACGACGCGCCGAGATCACGCCGGTGTCGAAGCCGGCCAGGTGCAGGCCGCCGTGGAACCGGGCGTGCTCGATCTTGAGACAGCGGTTCTGGACGACGGTCAGCCCGGCGGCGCGCGCGGTCGCCGCGGCCTCGTCGTTGGTCAGTCCGAGCTGGAACCAGACCACCGGCGAGCCCAGCGCGACCACCTCGTCCACCACCGCGGGCAGGTCGCTGGCCCGCCGGAAGACGTCCACGATGTCGGGTGTCTCCGGGAGGTCAGCCAGGCTCGCGTGGACCGGCACGCCGAGCACCTCGCGGCCCGCGGCGTTCGGGTTGATGAAGTAGAGCCGGTAGTCGGTGTCCTGGGCCAGATAGGTCGCCACGTAGTAGCTCGACCGGGCGGTGTTGGGCGAGAAGCCGACGATCGCGATCGACCTCGCCGCCCGGAGCAGGCCCTGGCGCTCGCGTGCGGTCGGCTCGTGGAGAATCTGCGTCATCAGAGTTCCTTCGTGGCGGCGGTGAGCGCCTGGTCGAGGTCGAAGATGATGTCGTCGGCGTCCTCGATGCCGACGCTGATCCGCACCAGGCCGGGGGAGACGCCGGCCTCGGCGAGCCGCGACTCGCTGAGCTGGCGGTGAGTGGTCGAGGCGGGGTGGATGACCAGGGTCTTGGCATCGCCGATGTTGGCCAGGTGGCTGGCGAGCTCGACCGACTCGATGAACCGCTCCCCGGCCGCCCGGCCGCCCGAGATGTCGAAGGAGAAGACGCTGCCGGGGCCCTGAGGCAGATACGTCTGCGCCCGGGCATGGTGCGGGTGGGAGGGCAGCCCGGCCCAGCGTACGTGCTCGACCCGCGGGTCGGCATCGAGCCACTCGGCGACGATCCGCGCGTTCTCGACGTGCCGCTGGACCCGCAGCGCCAGCGTCTCGACACCCAGGGCGAGCTGCCACGCCGACTGGGGCGACAACGTCGCGCCGACGTTGCGCAGGTGCTCGGCGCGGAGCCGGGTGAGGAAGGCGTACTCGCCGAAGTTGCCCCACCACGACAGCCCGCCGTAGTGCTCGACCGGCTCGTGGAAGAGCGGGAACCGCTCGGGCGAATACTCGAAGCGGCCCGACTCGACGACGACCCCGCCGAGGGTGGTCCCGTGGCCGCCGAGGAACTTGGTCGCCGAGTGCACCACGATGTCGGCGCCCCACTCGATCGGCCGCGACAGGTAGGGCGTCGGGATCGTCGAGTCCACCACGAACGGCACCCCGTGCGCGTGCGCGACGTCGGCCAGCCCGGCCAGGTCGGCGATGTCGCCGGAGGGGTTGGCGACGGTCTCGGCGAAGATCAGCTTGGTCTCGGGGCGGATGGCTGCTGCGTACGCCTCGGGGTCGGTCGAGCTCACGAAGGTGGTCGAGACGCCGAAGCGACGCAGGGTGACGTCCAGCTGGGTGACCGAGCCGCCGTAGAGCTGGGCCGAGGCGACGATGTGGTCGCCGGCACCGGCCAGGGAGGCGAAGGTGACGAACTCGGCGGAGAGGCCCGATGCGGTGGCGACCGCCCCGATGCCGCCCTCCAGGGAGGCGAGGCGCTCCTCGAACGCGGCCACGGTCGGGTTCCCGACGCGGGTGTAGATGTTGCCGTACTTCTGCAGCGCGAAGCGTGCCGCGGCGTCCGCGGTGTCGTCGAAGACGAACGAGGCCGACTGGTAGATCGGCAGCGCCCGGGCGCCCTGGGCGGCGTCGGGGATGTTGCCGGCGTGGATCGCACGGGTGTTGAAGCCGTACGCGTGGTCAGTCATGAACAACTCCAGTTCGATCGTTGAGGAAGCCCTCGACGAGGTCGAGGTAGCCCGGTGGGTCGAGCAGGAACGAGTCGTGGCCCCAGGTCGAGGCGATCTCGTGGCGCTCGACGTCGACCCCGGCGCGGCGCAGCTCCTTCTCGATCAGGACCGAGTGGGAGGTACCGAAACGCCAGTCGGAGTCGAAGGAGATCACCTGGAACCGGGTGTCCCGGATCGCCTTGGCGAAACCGTCGTCGGCGAAGGGGTCGAAGTAGTCGAGGAGGCGGGAGAGGTAGAGGTAGGAGAGCGCGTCGAAGCGGTCGACGAACGAGCTGGCCTGGTGGTCGAGGTAGCTCTCGATCTCGAAGTCGATCCCCAACCCCGGTGCCGAATCGCCGCGCCGGGAGCGGCCGAACTTCGCCTCCAGCCCGGGCTCGGAGACGTACGTGACGTGGCCCAGCATCCGCGCCACCGAGAGCCCGTCGACGGGGACGACACCGTCGTCCGGGTAGCGCCCGCCGCGGAAGTCGGGGTCGCGCAGGATCGCCTGCCGGGCGATGTGCGAGAGCGCGATGTTCTGCGTGCTCAGCCGTGCGGAGGCGGCCACCAGGACCGCCCGCGCGATCTGGCCGGGGGCGTCGGCGGCCCACTGCAGGACCTGCATGCCGCCGAGCGACCCGCCGACCGCGGCGTGGAGCTTCTCGATGCCGAGGTGGGCCAGCAGCCGGCGGTGGACGGCGACCAGGTCGGCGACCGAGATCGGCGGGAAGTCGAGTCCCCAGGCCCGGCCGGTGGCGGGGTCGGTCGAGGACGGCCCGGTGGTGCCGCGGCAGCCGCCGAGGAGGTTGGCGCAGACGACGAAGAACCGGTCGGTGTCGACCGGCCTTCCGGGGCCCACCATCGTCGGCCACCACTGCGCGGCCTCGGCGTCGCCGGTGAGCGCGTGGGCGATGAAGACCGCGTTGTCCCGGCCGGGCGCCAGCTCGCCGTAGGTGGCGTAGGCGACCTCGACGGGCGCCAGCGTGCCGCCGCCGGAGAGGTGCAGCGGGTCGGGCCCGTCGAAGAGGAGCGCTCGCGGCACGGTGCTCATCAACCCCTCTCTTCATTAAGTCGAGTCATTAACTCTAGAATCTACCGCGTGAGCCGGGCGCAGGGACGGATGTCCGGGATCCAGGCGTCGAGTCCTCATGGAGGGCTGGTTGACTAGCGCCTGTGACGACCAGTCCTGACACTCCCGAGATCGACCTGACGACCGACGTGGTGACGCTGACCCGCCAGCTGATGGACATCAACTCGGTGAGCCTCAACGAGCTGGAGCTGGCCGACGCCGTGGAGCGGGCGCTGGCTGCGTACGACCACCTCGTCGTCGAGCGCCGGGGCAACTCGATCGTGGCGCGCACCGACCTCGGCCTCCCCGAGCGCGTGGTCATCGCGGGCCACCTCGACACGGTGCCGGTCAACGGCAACTTCCCGAGCCGCCTCGACGAGGCCACCGGCATCCTGCACGGTCTCGGCGCCTGCGACATGAAGTCCGGCGACGCGGTCATCCTCAAGCTCGCCGCCACCCTGGATGCGCCCAACCGCGACGTGACGTACGTCTTCTACGACGCCGAGGAGATCGAGGCCGTCCACAACGGTCTCGGCAAGCTCGCGGCCAGTGAGCCCGACCTCCTCGCCGGAGACTTCGCGATCCTGATGGAGCCCTCCAACGCCGGTGTCGAGGCCGGCTGCCAGGGCACGCTGCGGGTCGAGGTGCGCACCACCGGTGAGCGCTCCCACAGCGCCCGCTCCTGGCGCGGCGTCAACGCGATCCACAAGGCCGGCGAGGTGCTGCGCCGCCTGGAGGCGTACGTCCCGCGCAAGCCGGTCATCGACGGGCTGGAGTATCACGAGGGCCTCAACGCGGTCTTCGTCTCCGGGGGAGTGGCCGGCAACGTGATCCCCGACGAGTGCGTGGTGACGGTCAACCACCGCTTCGCGCCGGACCGTTCCGAGGAGGAGGCGCTCGCCTTCGTGCAGAGCTTCTTCGACGGCTACGACGTCACCCTGACCGACTCCGCGCCCGGTGCGCTGCCCGGGCTGGACCGTCCCGCGGCCAAGGCGTTCATCGAAGCGGTCGGGGGCGAGGTCGGGCCCAAGTTCGGCTGGACCGATGTGGCCCGGTTCACCGTCCTCGGCATACCGGCGGTCAACTATGGTCCAGGTGACCCGATGTTCGCCCACAAGGCCGACGAGCACGTACGGATCTCCGAGATCACCACGTGCGAGCAGGCCCTTCGTGATTGGTTGACCGCATGACCCGACGCAGCGGCTCCGGCCCACGCCCCACCAAGGGACGCCCCGCCGGCAGCACCACCGACCAGCGACTGCTCGACAGCTCCGGCCACGGCGACTGGGTCCACACCGATCCCTGGCGGGTCATGAAGATCCAGGCCGAGTTCGTCGAGGGGTTCAACGACCTCTCCGAGATCGGCCCGGCGATCAGCGTCTTCGGGTCCGCCCGCACGCCCCATGACCACCCGACCTACGCCCAGGCCGAGGCGATCGGCCGCGGCCTGGCCGAGGCCGGCTTCGTGGTGATCACCGGTGGCGGCCCCGGCACGATGGAGGCGGCCAACAAGGGCGCCCTCGAGGCCGGCGGCGAGTCGATCGGGCTCGGCATCGAGCTGCCCTTCGAGGCGCGGCTCAACGACTACGTCAGCTTCGGGCTCAACTTCCGCTACTTCTTCGTGCGGAAGATGATGTTCGTCAAGTACTCCCAGGGCTACGTCGTCATGCCCGGCGGTCTCGGCACCATGGACGAGCTCTTCGAGGCGATGACGCTGTCCCAGACCAAGAAGATCACCCAGTTCCCGATCGTCCTGATGGGCGTGAAGCACTGGGAGGGCCTGCTCGACTGGATGCGGGAGACGATGCTGGCCGACGGCCGGATCAAGCAGAGCGACCTGGACATGATCACCCTCACCGACGACGTGGACGAGGCGGTCGAGCTGATGCTGAAGGCGCGTGACTGAGGCGATGGGTTGGATCTTCGCGGCACTGATCGTGCTGGCTCTCGGCGGAGTCGCCCTCGTGGCCGCCGGCTCGGGCGCGCCGATGGGAGAGGAGTACGGCGACCAGCCCGACGCTCTGGTTCCCCGCGACCGCGTCCTGGAGGCGGCAGACCTGCGTCGCGTACGCTTTTCGGTGGCCTTCCGGGGCTACCGGATGGACGAGGTGGACGCTCTGATCGCACGCCTTGCCGAGGAGGCAGAATGGCGTGAGTCGACCGCGGCCGGGGACACCGGTGCCGAGGTCGGAGTCGGGGGACTCACATCACATACGCCCGAGCCCGATTCGGGCTCGCCCGACGTCTAGGACAGAATCGCTGCCGTGAGCTTCGCTGCCGTGCTCGTCTACGCCGTGACCGCCCTGGTCGCGGTGATCGTCGCGCTCACCTACCTCAAGCCACATCTCCTGCAGCCGCAGGAGGCGGGGCTGCCGCCCCGGATCCACCTCTACGCCGGTGTCGCCGGCCTGCTGGTCTGGGTCCTCTTCCTCGCCTCGCCGTCCTCGTTCTTCCTCGGCGGTGACGTCCCGGGGGTGATCGGGCTCTTCGGCATCTGGCTGGCCGCGATCGCCGGTCTCTACCTGCTCGCCCGGCGGCTCAAGGAGCACCGCGCCGGGGCCGCCGGTCACGACGACTACGGCTACGACGACGGTTACGACGAGGACTACGCCGAGGACGGCTACGGCTACGACGAGCCCGGCTATGCCGAGGCCGGCTACGACGACCACGCCGAGGTCGACGACCGGGCGGGCTACGCCGACCCGCGCCGCGCGGCCCAGCAGGCTGTTCCCCAGCCCGTCGCGCAACCCGTTGCCAAGCCGGTTGCGCAGCCGGTTGCGCAGCCGCCGGTGCGCCCGGCCGAGCGACGGCCCGAGCCTCGTCGGGCGGCGTCGGGTGTCGACGAGACGGCCGTGATGGCACCGATCGAGCGTGACCCCTCGCCCGCGCCGCCTCCGGCCCCCGCTCCCGCCCCCGCTCCCGCGCGAGGCGGGCAGGTCGGTCGCCGGGTGGCAGGGCGACAGACACCGCCGCCACCGGCCCCCCAGCAGCCTTCCGCGCCGCAGCGCGCCGCCCAGCGACCGGCACCCCAGCCGCTGGCGCCGCAGCAGCCCGTACGCCACCAGCCCGTGCCTCCGCCGCCGGCCCCCGAGGCCCCCGTCCGTCCGCGGCAGGAGCGGACCCGGCAGGAGCAGCCTCGGCGGGAGCAGCCTCGGCCGGAGCAGCCTCGGCCGGAGCAGCCTCGCCCCGAGCGCCCGGCGCCCGCCCCTCAGCATCAGGCTCCCCAGCGCCCGGCCCCTCAGCGGCCCGCGCCCGAGCAGCCTCAGCCGGGCCAGGCCACGCCCGGCCGGAACCCGGGTGGCCAGGATCCGTGGGGTCGCCGCCAGGAGCCGCCGCAGCGACGGTCCCGTGGTTTCGACGGTCGCTACGACGATCGCCGCAACGACAGCCACGACGAGTTCGCCGACCGCCGGTTCCGGCGCGACAGCAGCTACTCCGACTACCCGGCTCAGCAGCAGCCGACCCCGCCTCGGGCGCCCCGACCCGCACCCGGCCCCGCGCCCCGTCCGGCGCCGCGACCGGCACCCCAGCCCGCGCCGCCGCCGGCGCCCGCACCGAGCCAGCAGTCCGGCCGGCGGGGCGAGCAGCAGCCCGGGACGTACGATCCCTACTCCTTCGAGTCCTACGGACCGCAGGACCGCGACCGGGCCGAGTCTCCCGCGCAGCCTCCGCGAGCGCCTCAGGCGCAGCCGCGTCGTCGGCGGCAGGAGCAGGGCTACGACGAGCAGCCCTACCCGGGTTACGACCAGCGCCAGGTGCAGGGCCACGACCAGGCCTACTCCCAGGGCCATGACCAGGGCTACGACCGGGGCTACGACCAGGGCTACGACTACGACGAGGCCTACGACCGCGGCTACGACGACAGCTACGACGAGCGTTACGACGACGCCTACGACCGCTCGGCCGCAGGCGCCCGCCGGGAGCGTGGCGGAGCGTTCTTCGAGGCCTCCGGTGCCGCGATCGTGGTGCACATCACGCTGGTGATCCTGGCGATCTGGCTGACCTGGGCCTACGGAACCTCAGTCATCTGACAGGTTCGAAGGCAGGTCAACCCGCCGAAACTCCCACCTTGCCGTCAGGTCTGCTGACCTGATGAGGGATAATGGACTCGCAATGCGCGCTCCGAGGCCATCCGGCAGGTGAGCGCCGACACGCGAGACACGGAAGAAGGTGCCGCATGGCGGCGATGAAGCCGCGGACAGGAGACGGTCCGCTGGAGGTCACCAAGGAAGGTCGGGGCATCGTGATGCGCGTCCCGCTCGAGGGTGGTGGCCGGTTGGTCGTCGAACTGAACGCCGAAGAGGCCGCTGCGCTCGGCGAAGAGATCAAAGGTCTTGGGCTGAACGCGTAGATGACCACAACGCTGCCGTCACCGGCTCTGCCGTCCCAGGTCACACCGCCCACCTTCACGCTCAGTCCGCTCGGTCCGGACAGCCTCGATGCCGAGATCATCGCGCTGCCTGTCGTCCCCGGCGACGATGCGCTGGTCATCGGCCCTGGGGCCGCCGACCTGGGCGACCGTCATGACCTCCTGGGTCACCTCGAGTTCGAAGGTGCCACCGGCAGTGCCGGTGAGGTGACGACGTACGCCGTCACCGGCTCCGGCACCCTGCGTCAGATCCTCCTGATCGGTGTCGGTGCGCAGCGGCGCGACGACTTCCGGCGGGCGGGGGCTGCGCTGGCCCGTGCCGTACGGGACCGGACCGATGTGGCCACGACGATCCCGGCGGTCGACCCTGAGGTCGGTCTGGAGCCGTTCGTGGCCGGCGCGACGCTGGGGTCCTTCCTCTTCCACTGGCGCTCCGAGGGGGCGCCGTGGACACCGGTGGAGACGATCACCCTGGCCGACCTCGGCGACGACCAGGCGGCAGCGTTGGACCGGGCTCAGGCGATCGCGCGCGCCGGCTGGCGCGCGCGGTTCTTCTCCTCGGTCCCGAGCAATCTGAAGAACCCTGCCTGGCTCGCCGAGCAGGCCACCTCGCTGGGCGCCGAGACCGGCCTGAAGGTCACCGTCTGGGACGAGGAGCAGCTCGCCGCGGAGGGTTTCGGCGGCATCGTCGCCGTCGGTCAGGGGTCGGCGACCCCGCCGCGGCTGATCCGCCTCGACTACACGCCCCGCAAGACCGGCCGGCTGAGCTCGTTGAAGACCGCGCCAACGGTGGTACTTGTCGGCAAGGGCATCACCTTCGACACCGGTGGGCTCAACATCAAGCCCGGTGACGGCATGATCAACATGAAGCGCGACATGACCGGGGGCGCCGTGGTGCTCGCGGTCATGTCCGCGTTGGCCGAGGTCGGCTGCCCGGTCAAGGTGGTCGGCCTCATCGCCTCCGCGGAGAACGCGATCTCCGGGTCGGCGCTGCGTCCCGGCGACGTCGTCACCCACTACGGCGGCCGCACCTCCGAGGTCACCAACACCGACGCCGAGGGCCGCCTCGTGCTGGCCGACGCGATGGCGTACGCCGCGGACAAGATCAAGCCGGCCGCCCTGGTCGACATCGCCACCCTGACCGGTGCGATGCGGGTGGCGCTCGGGCAGACGATGGCGGGCTACTTCGCCGACGACGAGGCGCTGGCCACGTTGCTGGCCGAGGCGTCCGACGTCTCCGGCGAGACGCTGTGGCGGATGCCGCTGGTCGCCGACTACGAGGACAAGCTGTCCTCGAAGGTCGCCGACGCCGACAACGCCCCGGGCGGGCCCGGCGCCATCACCGCCGCGCTCTTCCTGCACCACTTCACCGGCGGCGTGCCGTGGGCCCATCTCGACGTCGCCTGCGGCGACGCCTATGCCGACGTCCACGAGCTCACGCCCGGCCCCACCGGCTTCGGTGCCCGGGTCCTGCTCACCTGGCTCGCCGGCGCCGACCCTCTGGCCGGCATCTGACGAGAAGTCACTCCCGTCGGCCGAGACGGCACGTACGTGCCGTGGAAGTCGTCCTCGATCCGGTTGGAGACGCGCGGCGAGGCGGCGAGCAGGGTGCCCGCCGGGATGGTCTCGCCGAGCAGCTCG
>JBEOUM010000022.1:0-11822 GCA_040302365.1 Nocardioides sp. NPDC126508 | reverse complement strand
AGGCGACAATCAGTATCACGCCCCGCGCTGCTGTCGTGCCTTCAGTTCCGGCCGCCACCGAAATAACTCCGGCGAGGGTGGGGCCGAGACATGGTGTCCAACCCAACGCGAACACGCCCCCCAACAAGGGCGCGCCGGCAAGGGAGGAGATACGCCGCGGGGCGAACCGTGTGTCTTTCTGCAAGGCAGGAATCAAGCCGATGAAGGTCAACCCCATCACGATGGTGATCACACCACCCACCCGTTGGAGCAGGTCTTCGTTGATGCGCAGGGTTCCGATCACCCCGAACACCGACGCGGTGGCGAGAACGAACACCACGGTGAATCCGGCAACGAACATCGTTGCCGCGCCGGTAACCCGCCATCTGCCTGCAGGTTCCGAGGTCTCGTCGCCACGGGTCACCGCTGGAGAATCAGCTCCGGAAATGCCGGCCAGATACGACAGATATCCGGGAACGAGCGGCACCACACACGGCGATGCGAACGACACCAGACCGGCCAGAATGCACGCTGCTACGGCGAGCAGTAACGGGCCGCTCGCGGCGGCGGTCTGGAAGCTGGAGCCGACACCTTGGGCGAGTTCGTTCACCGCTCGGCCGCCACGCGCTCGATGACCGGTTGCAGATCCTCGGTGAGAAGTGCGCGAAGAAACACAGCGGCGACGCGCTGTCTGCGATCCAACACCAAGGTGGAGGGAATCACGCTTGTCGGATAGTTTCCGCCGAGCGCTGTCAAAGTTCTCATCGACGGGTCGTAGATCGAGGGGTAGCTGACGTTGTTGTCGACGACGAAGTCCTGGGCCTTGTCTCGTTGAGGATCTCGAACGTTGATCCCGAGAAACTGAACACCGAGACTTTCGGTTGCTTCGTACGCGCGCTCGAGATCGTCGGCCTCGGACCGGCACGGGGCGCACCATTGCCCCCACAGATTGATCACGACGACCTGACCGGCGTAATCAGTGAGTGAAATATCGCTACCGTCGGCCATGAGGTCAGGTCCGGCCAATACACCGATCATGTTTCGCGATTCGGGCGGGTCGTACAAAATATCGGTTTGTCCTCCCGGTGACACGAAATCGAAATTCGCACCCGAAGCGACTGCATCGGTGCCGGTTGCACATCCACTCGCGGCGACGACGATCGCAGTGAGAATAGCGACCAGTGGGAGGATGCGGGTCGGTTTTCCGAGTACGCGTTGTCTCGATTTGCGAGGGAGTGCGGGGGCATTCATTTCATCAACTCACTTACAGCGGAGCGTATTTGGTCAGTGTTTTCGAAAACCATGGGGGTTGTAATCTGTTCGACGGACCCGTCTTGTTGGACGAGAAAGCTCAGCGGCAGAACTGGCGGCGCCGATAGCGCAATTCCGATGTCGTCGACCGCAGCGAACGAGGGATAGTGCACGCCTGCAGCGGTGAGAAGCGCTAGTGCTGTGGACATGTCGTCCTGGACGTTGATCCCGACTACTCGGATGGAGCCCGGAGTACCTGCATAGTCATTCAGGACCGGGATTTCCGATCGGCACGGCCCGCACCACGAGGCCCAGAGGTTGATCAGGGTCGGCTCCCCGGACAGCGCTGCACCGAGGTCGACCACAGTATTCTCGCCAAGACACGTCGCTTTGATTCCCAGGAGTTCTCCTCCAGCGGGCGGTACTGCCGGGGCCACAGGACAGGGAACCGCTGCTGCCGCGGACTTCGAGGAAAACCCCGAGTCGACGCGATCTTCATCTGCCTGGGCGGCCGGAGGCACTTGAGGCCGGGTCGAGGAATGGGTCTCGGTTGACGTTGATCGAGGCCAGATCGCCACGACGAGAAGACCGATCACAACCAGGAAGAGCAGGAACCACCGAGACTGTGCCTGCATGCACTTCCTCCAAGCGTGGTGCGGTGAACCGGGACAACACTGAACTACTATTGTGCATAGTAGACATATGGTTCGTTCTGTCGCCCCCGCCAACCAGAGGCGGGATCCGAACCCGAGAATCGAGCATCGTGAAACGCCAGTCCGCTCCGAAGGGCCGTATCAATCCACCAGTCAGCCCAGAAATTGCGGCACTGGGTGCCCATCAAGCACCGCAGACGCGCGTGGCGCGGATCAACCGTGTAGCACGGTCAAAGCTCGTGCGTCTGGTGATGTACTACACCGCGGTTCGACTCGCCCTGATCGCCGGCCTCGCAGTGATCATCATGGGAATCAACGCCATACTCGAACTCGAAATCCCCGGTGTGTTAGCACTGTTCGGGGCGGTGCTGCTCGGATTCGCCATCTCTGCGATCGCGTTCCGGTCATTGCGCCGCCGGATCAATGAAGAAGTGATGGTCGTAGATGAAAAACGGCGTGCAATGCGCACCCGGTGAAGGGTTCCCTCCGGTTAGGTGCGCGTGAAAGCTCCAGTAACGAAAATGCCCAGCATCGGTGCCACAACCTGTCTTTTTTGGACGTATGACCGCTCAAAGCTGCCTTCCTGGGTGATGCCGAGGGCGCGCGATCATGCATTGATTGGCATTGGGATGAAGATGTCAGGTGACGGGATCAGGTGCGGAGTCGGCGGTATCCGTGGTGGTCTCGAGTTTCGGAATCGGTACAAGCTGCGGGATCAGGCGGACGAGACTCGAGCAGGCGCAGTACGGAGGACCGTTGAGTCAGCTCGCCCTTGTGAGGAACCCCGGGGCTGCTGCTGGAGACGACCCTGTTGGGACCACCGGTGGGTGGCCGATACTTTCACTCATCGCCCTCTACATCAGCTGTGGGCGCAGCCATACCGAACGCACCCCTCAGTGCAGCAACGGTAGGAGCGCCACCGACCTCGCCCGTGGAATCTCGATAGAGCCTGCATGACACGTTGGGGACCTGGTCCGGTTCGGCAAACGGATCGCGGCCGTCGACGAGCAACGTCGGCGATCCGGTCATGCCCGCAAGCCTTGCGGATCGAGGATCGTCGACGATTACGTGGCGCAGTTCCCAATCGATGGACTCCTCCGCGAGAACGTGCTCGATCCGTTGTTCGAGGAGCTGCACGTTCGGGCAGTCCGGGACTTGCAAAATTTCAAGGTGCATCATGGTGTTCCTCCGTCGGCGTGTGGTTTCGAGTATGCGGCAGTGCAGGACAGCTCGCGGTAAACGAAACCCAGGACTGGTAGGTCTGCATTTTCTCGGCAAGATCGTCAGGTATCGGCATCGGTGTCATAAGACCGGCACGAGTTCGTTCGGTGTTGCCCTCCGGATAGCGGCCCAGTGCGGATCCCGGGGCGGCGACGACGATGATGCGAAGAACCTGCCCGACGGCTTCGCGGCAGTCACGCTGATGTAAGGCCAGGGGAGCATGGCGAGGTGGTTTGTGTGGCCATGGACAGGGCTGGGAGAGGACATGTGTGCGTTCGAGGTGATGCCAACGCTGGGTGTCATCGCTGGTGCGGCCGGCTGCGGTCCTCTTTGCGGGCCGAAACGCGACGGCGCTGTGTCGGTCGTGCAAGCGATGCGCTTCGTGTAGACACTGCGCAATTGTGCGAGCATTCGGTTCATCGGATGCAGAGCCGGCGGCAGGTGCTGCAGGTCTTCGCCCATCAGAGCAACATCGGCGGTCTCGATGGCCACGTCGGAACCCATCGCGCCCATGGCAATGCCCAAGTCGGCGGTGGCCAGGGCGGGGGCGTCGTTGACACCGTCCCCGACCATTGCCGTCGGGCGGTTCGCACGCAAGGTTTCCACGATCCGTGCCTTGTCCTCCGGGCGCAGGTCGGCGTGCACGTCGTCGATCCCGACGTCGGCGGCCAGCGCCTGGGCGGTGCGTTCGTTGTCGCCGGTGAGCATCGCGACGGTGTACCCGCCGCGTCGTAGCCCGGCGATCACCTCATGTGCTTCCGGTCGGAGCTCGTCTCGTACGGCGACTGCCCCGATGACGGTTCCGGCGCGCTCGATCCACGCCACGAGTTCCCGAGACCTCTCACCGATGGCGTGGCCGCCGCACCCGGACTGAGTCGTCTCGACGGATGCGCCGACGTGTGCGTCGGCTACCCAGAAAGCGGTACCTCGCCTGGGCACTCGACGACCCGGACGGCCCACCCCCTCGGGTGGGCGCCCGAGAGGAGCGAACGGCCTACCCGAGCGTATACCCCCAGGGGTACTTGCATACCCCCCTGGGTATATGCAACAGTGGGTAGACGCTCGTCAGAAAGGACTGTCTATGTGTTACCCCGTCCCGTGCCCGATATGCGACAAGATCGCGTGGGCAGGTTGCGATCGACATGTCGACGACGTCACGAAGGATGTTTCACGGCCTCGGCAGTGCACCTGCTCTGCTGAGACCGTTGGTCCTATCGATCGGCGCCAGCGCCTCGCGATCGCTGTTTCGCCGCCAATCCCGGTCGCGAGTGCAAGGGCCTAACCTTCCAATTGGGTCAGGTTTACCGAGGTCTAGCTCGCTCATTTGAATACCCCAGCCCGTATTTTAGGAGAAGTTATGTCTGTGCCCGACACCGTGACGGCCACCGGTCGTGACGATCGTGATCGCGTATCTACACCCGGCATACTCGGACGCCTGGGAAGCGCGATGGTCGCACGCCGCCGATGGGTGTTCGGTGTCTGGCTGATCGCGCTTGTCGCGCTCGGATCTGCAGCGCCGTCGGTTTTTTCGTCACTGGCGGGTGCTGGGTGGCAAGCCAACGGATCCGAATCGGTCCAGGTCCGTGAACTCGCGCAACAGCATTTCGGCGGGAACTCCTCGGCCGCGGTTCAGGTGGTGGTCCATTCGGACACCGCGTCGATCGACGATCCCACCGTGCAGCAGAGACTCATCGACGTCACAGCTGTGTTCGACGGTGACACCCGGTTCGGTGCCGTCATCGCCCCACAGCCTGGTATGACCATCAGCCCCGACGGCCACACCGGCATCCTCATCGCCGGCGCCAACGCAAACGCGGACGACATGGTCAAAGCCGTCGACGATGTCAAAGACGAGCTGACCGCACTCTCCGGCGACGGTATCGAGGTCTATCCCACCGGATCCTCCGCGTTGTGGTCCGACTTCAACAAAGCCAACCACGATGCGATGATTCAGGCTGAACTATTCTCTTGGCCAGTCACTTTGGCGATCATGGTGCTCGCATTCGGCTCCCTCGTCGCTGCCGGGCTGCCGCTGTTGCTCACAGTGGCCGGACTCGTCGCCTCCGCCGGCGGTTTGGTGCTGCTCAACGAGGTCACACCGATCTCGGTATGGGCGATGAATTTCGCGATGATGTTCGCCCTCGCTCTCGGCATCGACTACGCCTTGTTCATCGTCGCCCGCTTCCGCGACGCCCTCCGTACGGCCGATCCACGAGCAGCCGTTGCCGAAACCATGGACACCGCAGGCAAAGCGGTGCTCCTGTCCGGACTTACCGTCCTGGTCAGCCTCTCGGCAGTGCTGCTCGTTCCCGCACCGGCCGTGCGCACCATGGCCGTAGGCATCATGCTGGCCGTCACGTTCGTTCTGATCGCCACCATGACACTTCTTCCGGCCACGCTGGGCGCACTCGGCCCCAAGGTCAACGCAGCATCCCTGCCTTACGCGAAACGCCAACAGCACCGATCCCCGAAGTTCGCTGCGTGGGGCGAATTGCTTCACAAGTACCCATGGCCGTTCGCGCTGGTCTCCGTCGGCATCCTCGTCGCCCTGGCCTTACCTGTCCTGGGACTGAAGGTGGCAATGCCGTCCATCGCTGTCGTTCCCGACGATGCGCCCGTTCGGCAAGGTTACGAGTTGGTTCAGGCCCAGTTCGGTGACGGGGCACCCGGCGCGCTGCAGATAGTTGTCCCGTCTTCCGATGCGGCTGCTACCGCCGCGGCAGCGAGCAGCGTCGACGGGATCTCGATGGTCACCCCGCCCACACCATCAACAGACGATTCGAACTACACACTGCTGCAAGCGTTTCCTGCCGTGGACCCTTCCGCAGAGGCCATGGGCACGATCCTCGGTGACCTACGCGCACAACTACCGGAGTCCGCGCTCGTCGGCGGCGCGCCAGCGGAGAACCTCGACCTGCAGCAAGCCCTGAACGACTACCTACCGTTGGTTATCGGGATCATCCTCGCCCTCGGCTTCATCCTGCTGCTCGTCGCTCTGCAGGTACCACTGATCGCGATCCTCGGCACCGCCGTCAGTTTGCTGTCGACCGCCGCAGCGTTCGGGGTTGCGAAGCTGATCTTCCAAGACGGACACGGATCGTCGCTGCTCGGCTTCACCCCTCAAGGTTTCCTCGACGGCTGGGGGCCGGTGTTCTTCTTCGCGATGATCTTTGCCATCGCCATGGACTACACCGTGTTCCTGCTCGCCACCGCGAAAGAACACTACGAGAAGACCGGGGACCCGAAGGCTGCTCAGGTCGACGGCCTCGCGCACTCCGGACGCGTCATCTTCGCCGCTGCGGCGGTCATGGTCGCCGTGTTCTTCACCTTCGCGCTCTCCGATCCGCTCCCACCCAAGGAAATGGGCATCATCCTCGGCGTCGCGGTGTTGCTCGACGCCTTCCTGATCAGGCTGATCCTGCTCCCGGTCCTGCTCCGGCTGAGCGGTCACGCTGCATGGTGGGCACCGGGCTGGCTGCGCAGAATGTTGCCGTCGATCCGCTTCTCGCACTGACCATTACAACACCTCACGGAGGAATCATGACCGATCCGAACATCACGCATTCGAGCACGTCTGCCGGGTGGCCGATCGAACGTATCGTCCCCGCACTGGCCGCCGGCGTCACCGCGACGGGCCTGACCCTCGGCGAACTCCACGCACCACGGTGGAGGCTGCTCAGCGCCTTCGCCGCCGCGAACCTCGCCCTCTACGCCGCGGTCGGCTGGTGCCCGGCAAGTGCGCTTCTCACCAGAGCGGGCGTACCAAGTCTTCGCCACCCCCGAAGCGGATAGGCACACAATTGCCGCAGTTCGACGAACGGAAGGAATTCTCCACCATGACCATCGCACTCTCGACCACCTTGACCGACACCGACTTCGAGACGGCGGTCACCGCCACCAAAGCAGCACTGTCCGAGCAAGGCTTCGGTGTGCTGACCGAAATTGACATGCAGGCCACCCTGAAAGCCAAACTTGGCACAGACATGGAGAAGTATCTGATCCTAGGCGCGTGCAATCCCACGCTTGCACACCGCGCCGTAGGAATCGTGCGTGAGATCGGCCTGCTACTGCCCTGCAACGTCGTCGTCCGTGCCGACACCACCGCCGGATCGGTCATCGTCGAGGCGATGAACCCGGACCTCATGGTCCAAGTGACGGGCGAACCAGCACTGTCAGATGTCGCGGCCGAGGCCACCACCAAACTCCAAGCCGCCCTGGACACGCTCGGCAGTCGGGATGCAGTGCGCAGTTGATGACGTTGACCCTGGCGCTGGCGCTCGGCCTCACCGTCGGAATCCTGCTCGGTCTCCTCGGAGGCGGTGGATCGATCCTCGCTGTCCCGATCCTCGTGTACGCTCTCGGGTTCCCCCTGCCGGAGGCGATACCGACTTCGCTGTTGGTGATCGGTGTCGCCTCCGCGGTCGGGGTCATCTCCAAGGTGCGGGCGCGGCTCATCGAATGGCGACTCGCGGCAATCTTCGCCGCCACCGGAGTCCTCGGCACCCTGGCCGGCACTGCCCTTGGCAAGCATCTACCTGAAACTGCCGTGATGATCGGCTTTGCGATCGTCATGATCCTCGCGGGGGCACGCATGCTGCGCAGCCCCGACAATCCCGGAACCGCCTGCAGGACGAGCAATTCCGGGATCAACTGGCGCCGATGCGCACCTCGGTCCATACCGACCGGATTCGGCGTCGGTGTCCTTACCGGACTGTTCGGCGTCGGCGGGGGCTTCTTGATCATCCCCGCATTGGTTCTGCTGCTGGGAATCGAGATGAGTGTCGCCGTCGGAACCTCTTTGGTGGTCATCGTCGCCAACTCCGCCGCCGGACTCATCGCTCAGGCCGACGGCCTAGGTGGAAACTGGCCCTTGACGGCAGCGTTCGCAGGTTCAGCCATTGCGGGTTCGTTGGTGGCCGGACGATTCGGTACACGCATCGCCACGGACTCACTTCGGCAGTGGTTCGCCTACCTGGTGTTTGTCGTGGCAGGTTACGTCCTCATCGACACTCTCGTTCTCGGATGATCTACCGTGCACCCCGTTGGATGCCCCCGGGGGTAATCTGGCAATTTCTGGCATCATCATGCATCTGAAGGAGACCCCATGATCGGCGACGAAGACAGCATCGCATTGGTCCTCAACCGCCTCCGCCGCGCACACGGCCAACTCTCGGGAGTGATCGGCATGATCGAGAACGGACGCGATTGCAAAGACGTTGTCACCCAGCTCGCCGCTGTTTCCAGGGCCCTCGACAAAGCTGGCTTCAAGATCGTCGCTACCGGTCTCCGAGAGTGCATGACAGGCGAAGCGGCAGACAACAAAGAACCCATGACCGAAGCAGAACTGGAAAAGCTCTTCCTGGCGCTGGCCTGAACGCCCGCTTCACATCAGGAACGAGGCCGACCGACAACATGTAGGAGCTCCCCATGAGCACGACCGACCCGGACATCGCCATCATTGAAACTTCCAGCCTCGGCGACCGCAGCTATCTGATCAGCCACGACGGTATCGCCGTGGTGATCGATCCACAACGCGACATCGACCGCGTCCGGGCGCTGGCAGCAGAAAAGAACGCTGTCATCACCCACGTGCTGGAAACTCACATCCACAACGACTACGTCACTGGCGGCCTGGAACTTGCGCGCGCCACGGGTGCCGAATACGTCGTCCCGGACGGCGATCCGGTCGAATACGAGCGCCGAGCAGTCGTCGACGGCGATGTCGTCGACGCGGGATCGACGACGTTCGAGGTCATGCACACCCCAGGGCATACTCATCACCACGTCAGTTACGTTCTGCACCGGCGCGGCGAGCCGATCGCAATCTTCACCGGCGGCTCCATGCTCTACGGGTCCACCGGGCGCACTGACCTGCTCGGCTCCGAGCACACTGATGAACTGACCCACGCGCAGTACCATTCGGTCCGCCGTATCGCGGCCGAACTGGCCGCTGAGGTGGAGGTCTACCCCACACATGGGTTCGGTAGCTTCTGTGCCGCAACTCCGACCAGCGGGGACTCATCCACCATCGGTGAACAGCAGCAGTCCAACCCCGCACTGACTCAGGACGAACACACCTATGTCGACGAGCTGATCGCGGGCCTGTCTGCATATCCCGCGTACTACGCCCATATGGGCGTCATCAACACCAAAGGGCCGGCCCCGATCGACCTGTCCATGCCCGAGCCCGTCGATCCAGACGAACTACGTCGCCGCATCGACGCCGGGCAATGGGTCGTTGACCTACGAGCACGCACCGCTTTCGCCGCCGGCCACGTCGATGGCTCTCTCGGGTTCGAACTGTCGACCAGCTTCGTCACCTATCTCGGATGGCTTTATCAGTGGGGCGTGCCGTTGACGCTGATCGGTGAAACAACCGACCAGATCGCCGAGGCGACCCGCGAGCTGGCTCGGATCGGCATCGACAGTCCCTCCGGATCCGCCGTCGGTGAGATTCACTCGCTCGTCGGCGACGGAAAGGTCCGCTCCTACGATGTATCCGACTTCGCCGGACTCGCGGCGGCCACCGGCGAACGTGAGATAAGCGTCCTCGATGCGCGTCAACAGTCCGAGTACGCGGACAGCCACCTTCCTGGTGCCGTGAACATCCCCCTCCACGAGCTACCACACCGACTCGAGGAAGTTTCCGCGGCCGAAGTGTGGGTGCACTGCGCATCCGGTTACCGCGCATCGATCGCCGCTTCACTTCTCGACCGCGAACACCGCACAGTGGTCCTCATCGACGATGACTACGAGCATGCCGTGCAGCTCGGCCTCCACACATCGCCCGCCTGACGAATGCGCCGCCGCTGCGCAAGCCGCACGATGCGAGTGGTTCACGGGGCTGATCTCCCCGATTTCAGCAAACGGCCATCGGATAATTCCGACAGAGGGCAGGAAGCCCAACCCCTGCCCGTGCCGACGTCCGAGAAGGCGGCCACCGCTGGTCCAACGATCATTCGGGCGCCGTCCGAGTTTGTCGTTCTGCCAATTCGCACTGGATCTTCCGCTCGCCTTTGCTTCGGTGGCCGGACCGTTGTGACGCGCCATGCACGGTTCCGGCCGGGATGCGGTGCGCGGAGTCGCAGACATCCGCGTGCCCCGGCGACCGCGAGGAGCCGGGACGGATCAAGGTGCCACCGTGCCAGCAGTGTCGGTCATGCCGCGGCGGCGATCAGGCGGCCGATCACACCGGATTCGAGCAGGATGATGACGCCCAGCCCGATGAAGACTGTGGGCACGAGCCAGTGCTCGACGCGCTCGAGGGTGTCGATGACCTTCTTGTGGGTGCCGAGCATTCTGCCGGCGGCGCACCAGAGTCCGACACAGATCAGGAACACGGCGATGGTAACGATGGTCTGGGGCGCACCGAGAGTGCGGAAGACCGGGGTGTAGACGGCGATGTTGTCGGCGCCGTTGGCGATGGTGATGGCGGCGACGCTGATCGTCCCGGCCGCGACCACTACGGGTTCACCGTCTCCGTCGCTGCGTAAGCCCTGGATCAGTCCCCAGATTCCTAGCGACAGGGGAAGTAATCCGAGTAGTCCAACCCAGTCCTCGGGCACGATCACCAACCCGAGGGCGGCGACCACACTGATCGCGACGAGGGTGATCAGGCCGAGGTACTGGCCGGCAACGATCTGCCATGCCCGCGGCCGTCCTTGACTGGCGGAGGCGACGAACAGGACGGTCAGTACGACGATGTCGTCGATGTTGGTGCCGGCGAACATCGCTACCGCCGCGGCGATGGTGCCGATCATCCTCGCATCCGGCGGCTGCCGCGGCGCGGCCTGATCTCGGGTATTGCTGTCATTTCGAACTCTCCTGTGCGGGCGGGGGATCGGCCGGGTCGTGGGTGGACTCAAAGATCAGTGATGCGACGAGCAGCACGACGCCGCAGGTGATGTAGGTGTCGGCGAGGTTGAAGGTGGGCCACCAGCCGGTGTGGAAATAGTCGGTGACCTTTCCGTCGACGGCACGATCGATCACGTTGGCGGCAGCTCCGGCGAGGATCGCCGACCAACCCACCGTCCCCACCAGTGAAGCGGTGGGGACGGTGCGCCAGGCGTAAATTCCGACGCCGAGAGTGATGGCGGCGGTGACCGCGAGGATGATCCAGGCCGGAAGCTGTTGGCCGATGCTGAACGCGACACCGCTGTTGTACGCCAACTTCAGTTGCAGCAATCCCATATCGACGGTGCGTGCACCGGAAAGGGTACGGCGCGCAACGGGTTCGGCCGACAGTGCGATCGCGATGAGAGCGAGACCGACGACCACGAGAATCACCCGCCGCGTGCTACCTGTGCGGATTGATCGAGCCGCTAATTCGCTCACGTGCGGGCCTCGACCTTCCCCGCCGGTGCGGGTACCGATCCGGTGGGGAAGGCTTGCGCGCGGCCGGCCCGGACACCGTTGGCGATGACCACGATCTCAGCGACCTCGTGCACCAGGACCACGGCGGCCAGGCCGAGGACCCCGAACAAGGCCAACGGCATCAGGACGGTGATGATCGCCAGCGACAGTCCGACGTTCTGCAGCATGATGGTCCGGGAGCGGCGCGCGTGCGCCAACGCCTGCGGCAGGTGCCGCAGGTCTTCGCCCATCAGAGCAACATCGGCGGTCTCGATGGCCACGTCGGATCCCATCGCGCCCATGGCAATGCCCAAGTCGGCGGTGGCCAGGGCGGGGGCGTCGTTGACACCGTCCCCGACCATTGCC
>JBEOUM010000021.1:0-12307 GCA_040302365.1 Nocardioides sp. NPDC126508 | reverse complement strand
GAGCCGAGTCCACGAACTCGAACAGCAAGCAATCTCGCTGCTGCGAGCGACCGGGGTTCGGATGCTGATCATCGACGAGCTCCACAATGTTCTCGCCGGCCGCGACAACGTGCGCCGAGAATTCCTGAACCTGTTGCGGTTTCTAGGCAACGAACTGCGGATTCCTCTTGTCGGAGTGGGCACCCGAGAGGCGTACCTCGCGATCCGTAGTGATGCACAGTTGGAGAACCGTTTTCACCCCATGACGCTGCCGATCTGGACCAACGACATCGACACCCGCTCCCTGCTGGCGAGCTTCACCGCCAGCTTCCCGTTGCGTGCGCCCTCGCACCTGACGTCGGCGGAGATGACCGATTACCTCCTCACCCGGTGTGAGGGCACCATCGGCGAACTGGCCACGCTGTTGACCGCGGCCGCAGTGACCGCAATAGAGGCTGGCGAGGAAGCGATCACCTCGCAGGTGCTGACGCAGACTGCCTACTCCGGGCCCACCGAACGCCGTCGCCACTTCGAACGGCATCTGGCATGACATCAGCCGATGCCTCGCCAGCGCCTACAGCGTTCGACCACAGTGGGCATCCGCGGTGGCCGCTGCACCCGCAACCATTACCTGGTGAGACTCTGATGTCGTGGCTTGCCCGGACTAGCAGACTGTATTCGTTGATCGGTACAGCGGATCTTCTCGACGGGCTCGGTGTCGACACTTCGGGCGTGGACCTCGACCGCTACACACCCGAGCCGGTGCTATCCGCGCTTGCCCAGAGGAGCACCTGCACAGCGGAACGGCTGCGTGAGATGACGTTGGCGGGCGGTACGCCCTGGCTGCTCGACAGCACCGACCCCGGCGGATGCGACTTCGACACCTACGTCCATCAGTTCTCTGTCCTACTACCGGCGGGTCTGGCAAGGTCAGATCGACGTCGACGCGCACCGCCCGCCGGCACGTGGCTTCCCTGGGTGAGCAAGCTCGATACGCGGGCATGCCCCTTGTGTATCGACGACCTCGACACAGACGCCGACATCGCGGTCATGATGGCTCATCAGTACCCGATGCTGACCAGCTGCACGAAACACCTCTGCCGGCTCGAATTCTGTGCTGTCATACCCGGCCGACTGGTCTTTTGGGACAGGACACCGCCAGGCTCGGACGAACACGCACCACCGATACCCGTACCGGCAGTCGTCGCAGAAATCGACAGACGCACCGCCGTCGCGTTGACGTGCGGGTCGGTCGAGCTCGGCGGAGGCCGTGTTCATGCCGGAGTGTGGTTCAGGCTGCTGCGTACCGTCGTCGACGAGGTATCGACACCGCTGGTCCGCACCGGATGGTGGGCGAAGCCACTGAGCGCGATCTGGAAGTCCACCGGCCATTCTCGCCCGCTGCGGACATCGTGGGTTCCGTTCGAGCAACTGCGGTGTGACGAGCAAGCGAAGGTTTTGTTTGCTGCCGCGACCGCGATCAATGCGGTCGAGAACGATGAGATAGCCGCGAGCGGTGCTGATGCCTGCTTGCTGCGGCCGCGACGGTACGAGCCGGTCGATCCGGGGGCCGCTCCGACGAGGTCTCGCAGTCCGGTACCCGCCCGCAGCGCTTGGGACGGTGTGATTGCGGCGATCGATGCCGCTGTCGCCGCCGCCCGCGTCGACAGCGATGCCGCCCGATCTTTGTTCGGATTCGCTCGAACGGGGTGCCGCACCGAAGATGACGTCGATGAGCTGGCCTATGCCTTCGTCGAGCTCGGTATTCGACTGGACTGGGACTGAAGCGCGCTAGATCGCAATCGCCACACGTTTCTCTGCGCTTTCAGGCGGAATTCGATCGCACCCTGTAGTCACCCACGGTTTGTGTGCGGTGACCCACGAGAATTTTCCTTCCCGCACCGTCTTCGATGAATCGCCAGGTGAGCGTGTTTTGAATCCGAAAACTGTGTCGGAGGTGCCCGATACAGTTCTGCCCATGACAGAACGCCAGCTCACCGGCGGCTCGGCCGCGATTCCAGCTGTCTTGCCGGGCGGTACTGCGGCCGTGTTTCCGGATTTGCCGCCCGAGGTTGCGGCTCGGATCGAGCGATCGATGGCCGCGTCACGCTCCGCGGGGACCCGGCGGGCCTACGCTTCGGCGTGGCGACGCTTCGAGACCTGGTGCGCCGCCACCGGACATATCTCGTTGCCGGCGCACCCTGCGACGGTGGCTGCCTATCTCGTTGGAGCGGCCGACACACTCACAGTCGAGGGAACGCGGGCATATGCACCGTCGACGTTCGGTAAATGGGTTGCCGCGATCGCCGATAGTCACCGCGCTACTGGCCACGACAACCCGTGCGGCCACGAGATGGTGCGCGCCACCGTTTCCGGTATCCGACGGGATTACGCGTCGGCGGGGGAGCGACCCCGCAATCCGCGTGCGCCTCTGTTGACTTCCGACATCACCACGATCGTCGACCACGCGCGTCGCAGTTCGATCGGGTGGGCGTCGGAGGTCCTCGAACGGCGTGACACCGCGCTGCTGCTGATGGGCTACACCGGCGCGTTTCGGCGGGGTGAACTCGTCGCTCTCGAGTGTCGTGATATCCGCCGCGACCGTCTCGACGGCGCGCACGTACGTATCCGCAAATCGAAGACAGACCAGGACGGTGCCGGTGCAGTGAAGGCATTACCGTTCACTGGCCGCCACGAGTCATGTCCGGTCTGTGCGTGGGTGCGGTGGCTTCAGGTCGTCGCCGCGTTCGACTCCGGGGGCAGAGTCGAGGTCATTCGACTGCTCTCTCGCGCAGTGGAATTCGAGTCTCATATCTGCCTCGGCACCCTTCCTGCAGCCGAGAAACGGTCCCCTCTGTTTCGGTCTGTCCGCAAGAACGGAAACATCTCCGATACGCCGCTGTCCGGGGCTGCGGTACATGCGGCGATCCGTCGACGAGCTACTCGAGCTGGATACGACCCCGACACCGTCGCCCAATTCGGCGGGCATTCTCTGCGTGCAGGATTCGTCACGCAAGCCTTTCGCAACGGTGCCGATGCGCACACGATCATGCGCCAGACCGGGCACACCACACCCGCAATGGTCGAAACATATGCCCGCGAGCACGCACCTCTGGTCGGCAACGCGGTCACCGAACTCGGTCTATGACCGGGCGCGTGACTGCATCTGTGAGCGGCGACGGGGCGACCGAGGCAGATGCTGACCACGATGACCGCGCCGGTTCGATACGGCCAGCGGATATCGCGAACGCGGCGGTGCCGAAGCGCGATCGGCACACGTGGTCACTGTTCGAGGACTGGTGCACCGCCCATGACGAACCACCACTGGCGGCCTCTCCGGAGTCACTTGCTCGGTTCCTCCACGCGCACCCCGCCGCGTCGACGACCCAACGCCGCCGGATCGCGGTGATCGACGCCGCCCATTCCCGGCACCTGTTACCCCCTCCGGGGCGCGCGGAGGCTGTCCGGGCTGCGCTGGACGTGGCGCGCACGGCGCGCCTGCACGAGCTGGCAGCCGTGATCGGCGGAATCATCGCGCGTCTCCCCGAATCCGGTTGGCCGTCAGCACTGTTCGCGCGGCGAGATGCCCTCGTCCTGGTCGTTGCCTCGACCGGTCTGCCGTACACCCAGATCGCGGCCCTGCGGGCATGCGACGTCACCGCCGATCCGAGGATCGACGCCCTTCGTATCGACTCAGGCCGCGGCGTTCATATCCTCACCTCCCTCGCACTGACGGGGACGGGTATCTCGCCGCGGATGGTGTACCAGCGCTGGTTGGAGGTGCTCGGCCATCACGCGCGGTATCCGAGCACCCGAATGCTCGCCGACGCTCTCGATGCCGTGGGCGGCACCGGAATCGGAGGATACGACCGGTACGTCGATTCGGCCGATCGACAGCCGCTGTCGACTGCGATCGACCGGTGGGGTCACACCCCGTTGACTGCGACCCCGCTCACGTCGCGTGCGGTCGCCGGCATCGTGCGAGCGCACCTGGACGGACGTGCGCCCACCCGCCTGCAGCCCACTGCGCGGTCACAACAGCCGGAGCGGATCGCGGCATCGGATCCAGTACCGCGGGTCGTGCTCGACCCCGGCTACTACGAACGCGGAACGCTTGCGCGTAGACACGCCCACGGTCTTCTCGATGACGTGGACTCTGTCCTCGCTGATGTCGAAATCCGCGCGGACAGCCTGTTGGAAGCACTCGTCGACTTTCTCGAATCGGAGACCACACGCGTGCCGGCCGACACCGTCGAGTGACAAGTGGTTCGTACTCGAGTTTGCACAAACTCTTCGTTCTCACGGCGGCGACGTCTCCGAACTCTCCGCGATGAAGATCGATCAGTCCGCGGACGAACGGAGGCATCGATCTCGACCCCGCGTTCTGTGGGATCTACGTCGAATCCGCGTCGTCCGAGAGTGGCGGGTTTCGGAAATCTTTCGGAGAGCGTCCGGTCCAGCGTTTGAAGGCGTGAGAGAAGTTGGCGAGGTCGCTGTATCCGAGTTCAGTAGCGATCTCGCTGACCGAAACCGATCGGTCGAGGAGCCGTAGCATCGCGTGCTCGTACAGCAGCGATTGGCGCACCTTGCTGTAGGTGGTTCCTTCTTCGGCAAGCCGCCGTTTCAACGTGCTGCTCGACATCGACAATGCCTGTGCAACACCATGGTTGGTTCGCTGTCCGAGGTCCTTCTCCAACAGTTGCCTCACCTTCTCCGTAGATGACATGGACCCACTTCGCTGGGCGAGTGTTCGCTGCAGATCAGCGATAGCGAGTCGATATGCGAGAGGGTCCGAGAACCGACAAGCCTTGTTGAGGGTGTCCTCGGGTACGTGGACGAAGGAAATCGGAGCGTCGAAGAATCGGCGATTCGACCCCGGACCTTCGTCGTGGCTCACCACCTCGGCCGGCTCCGGCCAGCTCAGATGGAGTGTCACCGGCGATATGTCACCGGCGAGCATGTCCAGCAGTCGTAGTAACGCCGACCCACCGTAGGTGATGACCAAGCAGTCCAGTGCGGAATCGCCTGTATGCGCAGTGAGCCCGACGATCAGACCGTAGTCGCCAGTATGGAACTGCGACTTCAACGCCGTGGAGATCAATGGCAGGTATGTCAGGAGATCGACGATCTCGGCGACCGAACCAGCACTGATCAAAGGTGAACTCAGAGGCCCGAACGATGTCAACTGGGCCTGCTCGGCAAACGCAAATCCGAGTCGAGTGGCCTGGGCGATATCGAGTTCGGGGTAGACCTCCCGAAACCACCGTATCGGTGCCTGAACGTCATGCTGAATGAGCGTCGCTTCACTGGTTCCTTCGCGGTGCATGATCGCACGAAGCCGCGCGGCGGCGTCCGGGTCGAGTGCGCGGCGTTCGAGCAACTGCACGAACGCAAGCGGCGGCACACCCTCATCGCTCAGCTTCACGGTGACCCCTTTGACCCGAATTCACAAGTTTATGACTCCACCGAACATAGCCGTCACCCGCGTTCGCGACGACACTTTCCTCAATCACGCCGGAAACGAGGAGTTGACATGGCAGCTGTAACTTTCGTCGCCCACGATGGTGAGAAGCACGAGGCGGCTCTGGTCGAAGGTCGATCGCTGATGCAGATTGCAACCGACAATGCTGTGCCGGGGATCGATGGAGACTGTGGAGGGGAAACGGCCTGTGGCACCTGCCATGTGATCGTCGACCCGCAGTGGTCAACAGAGGTGGGTCTGTCCGGCGCCGACGAGGAGGAGATGCTGGCGATGAACCCCGAGCGTGAACCCACTTCTCGGTTGTCGTGCCAGATGGTGGCCTCGGAAGCGTGGGATGGCCTGATCGTTCGAACACCTGAATTCCAACTGTGATATGCGAAAGGCAGGCACGACAGCATGAAAGTTTCTGAGTCGATCACCGACAAGGTCCAGTCGACCATCCCGATAGGCCTGCAGATCCAGGGCGCTCATCTGTACGACAAGACCCGACGGTGGGTGACTGGAACGAATGGCAAGAAGATCTTCGTCGAAAGTCCCATCCCACCGGTCGAGGATGTCGAGCTCGCCGACATCGACCTCAGTAACCCCTTCCTTTACAGACAAGGGCGGTGGCAGTCGTACTTCGAACGGGTGCGCAACGAGGCACCGGTTCACTACCAACCCAACAGTCCGTTCGGCCCGTTCTGGTCGGTCACGCGCCATGCCGATATCGTGGCCGTCGACAAAAATCATGCGCTGTTTTCCGCCGAGCCGTTCATCGTCATCGGCGTCCCGCCCCGGTTTCTCGATATCGAGATGTTCATCGCGATGGACCCACCACGCCACGACAGACAGAGGGCTGCCGTCCAAGGCGTGGTCGCACCGAAGAACCTCCGGGAGATGGAGGGACTCATCCGATCACGCGTGCAGGAGGTGCTGGACGACCTCCCCTTGAACGAGCCGTTCGACTGGGTTCAGAATGTCTCGATCGAGTTGACAGCTCGGATGCTCGCAACTCTTCTGGATTTCCCCTACGAACAACGCCGCAAACTCGTCTACTGGTCTGATCTGGCAACCTCGATGGAGCAAGCCAACGGTGGGCCCTCGGACAACGACGAGGTGTTTGAAGGCATGCGTGACATGGCCCGTGGCCTCAGCGCTCTCTGGCATGACAAAGCAGCCAGGAGGTCTGTAGGGGAAGAGTCCGGTTTCGATCTGATCACCATGTTGCAGAGCAACGAGGACACCAAGGATCTGATCGATCGTCCGATGGAATTTCTGGGCAACCTCGTACTGCTGATCGTCGGTGGCAACGACACGACGCGAAACTCGATGAGCGGTGGCGTTCTTGCGTTGAACCAATTCCCCGACCAGTTCGAGAAACTGAAGGCCAATCCCGATTTGATCCCCAACATGAACTCGGAAATCATCCGATGGCAAACACCATTGGCGTACATGCGCCGAATCGCCAAAGCCGACACCGTTCTGAACGGACAATTCATCCGCAAGGGCGACAAACTGGTGATGTGGTACGCCTCGGGTAACCGCGACGAACGCGTTTTCGAGAATCCTGATGATTTCATCATCGATCGCGCCAATGCGCGCAATCACATCGCGTTCGGATTCGGTGTACACCGGTGTATGGGCAATCGACTGGCCGAAATGCAGCTGCGGATTCTGTGGGAGGAGTTGCTTCCCCGCTTCGAGAACATCGAGGTCGTCGGCGACCCCGAGTACGTTCAGTCGAATTTCGTGCGGGGCATCAGCAAGATGATGGTGCGCCTGACGCCTACTTCCAGCGCATGACATCGCAACGGGCGATCATCGTCGGCGCAAGCCATGCTGGGGCACAACTGGCAGCAAGTTTGCGCCAAGAGGGTTGGACAGGCGACATCGTCCTCATCGGTAACGAGTCTGCCACTCCCTATCAACGCCCCCCGCTGTCGAAGGCATACCTGGCGGGCAAATGCGTACTCGACGACATCGCCATTCGCAGCACGGACTTCTACTCCAAGCAAGGTATTCAGCTTCTGAACGCGCAGGTGGAGGCCATCGCTCGGTCGGAAGGCAACGTCGTTCTCGACACCGGCGAGAAGCTGGCCTACGACAAGCTCGCGCTGTGCACGGGAGCCCGTCCTCGTCGGCTCACCGTTCCCGGGGCCGATCTCCACGGGGTGTACTACCTGCGCACCGCAGCGGACGTCGAGAGGATCCGTATGGCCACCAGCCCTGGTCGGCGGGTGGTGATCGTCGGAGGCGGCTACATCGGACTCGAGACAGCGGCATCGCTGCGCGTACTGGGCGTACAGGTCACAGTCCTCGAGGCAGCTGGGCGTGTGCTCGAGCGGGTCACTGCCCCCGACGTATCGACGTTCTTCGAGCGGATACATCGCGAGCAGGGAGTCGACATCAGAACGAACGCGATGGTCGAGGGCCTGTCCGG
The DNA here is from genome assembly GCA_040302365.1 of Nocardioides sp. NPDC126508. GTDB lineage: Bacteria > Actinomycetota > Actinomycetes > Propionibacteriales > Nocardioidaceae > Nocardioides. The sequence continues at coordinate 4,424 of JBEOUM010000021.1, read as the reverse complement.
TGACCGTGAGGTTCGTGAAGTCACCTTGGCCAGCGGGGAATCGATCCCCGCAGATCTGGTCATCGTCGGTGTCGGCGTCGAGCCGAACACCGACCTCGCCGCCGATGCGGGTCTTGTCATCGACAACGGCATCGTGATCGACGATCACACTCGGACCAACGACCCCGACATCATGGCGGCGGGGGACTGCGCGAGCCACGACATGGCCCGTTACGGCCGTCGACTACGGTTGGAGTCCGTCTCGAGCGCAGGAGAGCAGGCCAAAGTCGCTGCCTCGACCGCCTGCGGGAAGTCCAGAAAAATCGAAGCGTTGCCGTGGTTCTGGTCAGATCAGTATCACTTCAAGCTGCAGATCGCCGGCCTCAACACCGGATACGACGAAGTGGTTCTCAGCGGTGACCCCACCCGCGACAGTGACTTCAGTTGCTTCTATCTCCAGGCCGGTGAGCTCATTGCCGCCGACTGCATAGGTCGCCCGCGCGAGTTCATGTACAGCAAACGGGTGATCGCCCAGCGACTCCCCGTCCAACGCGAAGACCTGATGCTCGGCGGACTCGCGCGCAACTGACCGATCCTTCGGTCGTTGTGCACACAACAGCAACCGGTTGCTCACAGAAGGAAACATCAGCGATGACCATGACAGACCGCCCGCCCGGGGCACATACGAAGCAGCCACCACACGCGTACCTGGGAGCAACTGACTTCCTCGACATCGAGCACGAATCCGTGCGGGCGTTCACCGCCGCTGCAATCGGGGATGCGAGCAGCGACCGTGACAAGGCCAGACGCCTCTTCGCCGCCGTCCGCGACCAGATCTGGTACGACCCGTACACCGTGTCGGACGATCCGGCCCACTACCGAGCGAGCTTCGTCCTCGAGACCGGGCGCGCTTACTGCGTCCCGAAAGCGGTGCTCTTGACCGCAGTGTGCCGGGCGGCGGGTATCCCGGCACTGCTCGGCTTCGCCGACGTCCGAAATCACCTGCAGACCGAGGCGTTGCGCGCGCTGATGGGCGGCACCGACCTGTTCGTCTACCACGGCTACAGTCGCCTCTACATCGAGGGCCGGTGGTTGAAGGCCACGCCGGCTTTCAATGTCGAGTTGTGCGCTCGTTTCGGCGTGCCACCAGTGGAATTCGACGGCGATCGCGATGCTCTCATGCATGCCTTCACCGCAGACGGAGCCCAGCACATGGAGTATGTCCGCGAGCGAGGAGTCTTCGACGACCTACCCTTGGACGCGATCTTGACGGTGCTTCGGCGCGCCTACGGACCGAAGATCTTCACGGGCGCTCACCCACTCGACGAGGCTTTCACCGGCACACCCGATCGCCGCACCCGGCCGTACGAAAATCCGGGGATCGAAACCCGCCGCGGGGGTCTCGATGAACACAAGCGGTGAGAACATACGCCCTGAACCCCGTATCGCGGCCGACTGCCGATCGGTCGGAGCCCTCTCCGCGACAACCGTCGGTCGTGAACACTCGGACTACCTCGGACACCCTCGAATCGGGTGAGCCGATACCTGCTGGCAGAGCTGTGCCACATGACTCTCTCGTCGGCGTGGCCGTGTCCTGGCCGACACCGGAAGTAACCCGAACAGACGAGACCCGCTCTTCCTCTGGGGTTGCGGCTGCGCGCGATCAACGACCGATCCGAACGCCTCCCCAGGGCCGAGACGCCGCGCGATACCCATATCCCTCTTCCGTGTGCGCAGCTACTACCGCGAGAGCGGGCCGAACGGCGTATCCCGATGTCGCATATCTATGCAAGGAGCGCAGCATGATGAACAACGCACCTCACACCCCCGCCAGGACCGTGGCGATCACAGGTGGAGCTCGCGGCATCGGCTATCAGACAGCGAAGGAGTTGATTCGACGAGGCCACCGGGTCGCCATCGGAGACATCGACGAGACACGTGCGAAGGAGGCCGCCGCCGAACTCGGGGTGAAGGTCGTCACCCGACTCGACGTCACCGAACCTGACTCGTTCACAACGTTTCTGGACCTGGTCGAACGTGAACTCGGACCCCTCGACATCCTGATCAACAACGCGGGCATCATGCCTACCGGCCACGCCCACGAAGAGGACGATGCAGTAACCCGGCGGCAAGTCGAGATCAACGTCCTGGGGGTCATCTTCGGGACCAAACTGGCTCTTCAGCGAATGCTGCCGCGCCGCACCGGACACATCATCAACACTGCGTCATTGGCCGGCGAGCTCGCGGTACCTGGTTTGGCGACCTACTGCGCTACCAAGTTCGCAGTCATCGGATTCACAGAGGCCGCACGACTGGAGTACCGCAAGTCAGGGGTTCGACTGTCCACAGTCCGCCCGACGTTCACCAACACCGAACTCGTCGCCGGAACCGCCGGCGCAAAGGGATTACGCAACGCCGAGCCGGAGGAGATCGCCCGCGCGACAGCAGATCTGATCGAGTATCCACGCCCCTTCGTCCGCGTCACCCGTCTCGCAGGCGCAATGGTCGCGGCGGTGAAATTCGTCCCCCGGCGGTTGGCGACCGGACTGGGTGCGGCCCTGAACACAGATTCGGTGTTCCTCGCGGACGTGGACATGGCTGCTCGCCGAACGTATCTCGACAGAATCCAGAACAGCTGAGCGTGCCGACACGCGCGCTCGACCAGCCACCCGAAAGGCAGCCACAGTGACCCACACGACTCTGATCGAGAACTATCCCCACCGGATGGGAGGGCACTGCGGGTCAGGTGCAATGCGAGACCTTCTCCATTGGCACGGTCTGGGATGGGACGGACCACCCGACGAGGGGTTGGTGTTCGCACTGGGTGGTGATCTCGGTTTGTCCTACCTGCGATCGGCCGACCTGGTCCCACCGATATACCTGGTCGGCCGCGGTGCCGACTTCGAGATCGACTTGCCGCGCAGGCTCGGCGGACAAGTCGAGGTTCTCACGACCGACGATCCCGCTGAGGGATGGTCATGGGTTCGCGACGACATCGATGCGGGACGACCCAGCCTGGTCTGGGCCGATATCGCTGAACTGCCCTACCTACGGGTGAAACTGCAGATGAGTCGCCACGACATCGTGGTGATCGGCTACGACGAGATCGGGGGGACTGCCTCGGTCGTCGACAACGATCGGGCCGACGTGCAGGAGATCCCGCTCGACGCGCTGGCTCGGGCGCGATCCTCCACCTCGTTCCCACAACCGACACGTCACTGCACGTACCGAATCACATGGCCACAGACACTGCCGCCCGTGTCGACTGCCGCGGCCGCGGCCTTTGCCCGATCCGCCGCCAGCATGCGCGTCCCATCGACACCGGGAATAGCCGACCACGTACCAGCGGCCGGTGCCGAAGGATTGGCCGCGGTCGACCAGCTGGCAACCGACGTCAAGAGCTGGGTCGACCTTCCGCCCAATGACCTCGAGACGCTGCTGTTCAGTCTCGGTATCTTCATCGAAAAGGCCGGAACCGGAGGCGGGCTCTTTCGTCGGCTTCTCGCCGACGGCTGTACCGAGATTGCACGTCTGACCGGTGATCCCGCTACCGCAGACCTCGCGGTGGCCGCCGATCACTGCGCCCAGGCCTGGACCGAAACTGCCCGCGCCGGAATGGAACGCGGTCTCGGTGTGCGAACACGCGCAGCTGCGGTGGCCGTGTCGGCTGCCAGACTGCCTGCACTCGAGCTGATCCTGGTGGAGTCCCTGGAGTCTGCTTCACGCTCGCTGTCCGCCATCACGCGATGAGGCGCACCGTCGTTCGATGGCGCGCGGTAAACGGCGCATCGCACTGTGCTGCAGCCGCTGGTGTTGGATCGCCGCAGGCGTGCGGAGGCACCGAACGACCGAAGTTGCCGTACGGAACAGTCGAACGCCTCTCGGTGGACGCTGCATCGATGCCGTGTCGTTGCTCGGCAACAGACCCTGATCCCTGCCCCACGCCGACAACAATTCAGCCGCCGACGGAAGCCCTCGATGTAGCTCGGACCCGGAGAATGCCGTAGACACCGGCGGATCGGTGATAGATCTCAGCGATCGTGTCCCCGACGACCAGCCTGCGGATTTCCCGGTCGGAGGGTTTCCGGCCGTGGTTGTATGTCTGCGCCCGCTGCGCACTCCGCGACGACCTCCATGCAATCTTGGAATTCGATAACGAGGACATCGCGCTGGACGCCCTCCTTCAAGCGTTGGGCGCAACAAATCGACCTCAGAGCACGGTCATCTTGATGCGAGGCGCGCAGGCCTCGCCTGCGGCCGCGGAGCGGCAGAGATTGGGGTCGTCGAAGCATTCGGCCGAGGCAGGTCGGGTGTGAGATAGTTGCATTCGCGAGATGCCCTTCGTGGTGGCTGGAATGTTCCCTAGACAAGAACTATTCTCACACCATCACAGGGCATTTCGTGTTTACGCCCCAGCCAAGGGCAACCTCACCCTGGCAGGGGTC
>JBEOUM010000020.1:0-12959 GCA_040302365.1 Nocardioides sp. NPDC126508 | reverse complement strand
CTCGCCGGTCCCGTCGTCGTCGAAGACGTTTCAGGGGTCTTCTCAGATGACGGTGTAAGTCGGCCGGGCGCGTCGGTCCGCAGATAGACGTCGAGGTCTCCCGACGACGGAGGTTCCTACGCCATCCATCCGAAAGACCTCGACGTGTCCGACGCTACCCCGCCGGCCGGCTTCGGCCGCCCTGACCTGACCGCCTTCGCTCGACTCGACGGCCTCGGTCTGAGCGTGACCGGACAACGACTTGAACCGGATCGTGCGGTCCTCGCGTGCCGCGTGGTGGAACCAGATCAGTGGTGCCGACGGTGCGGCAGCGAAGGCGCTGCTCGTGACACCGTGATCCGGCGGTTGGCCCACGAGCCGCTGGGCTGGCGACCGACCGTGCTGGAAGTTGTAGTGCGCCGCTACCGCTGTGCCGACTGCGGACACGTGTGGCGCCAAGACACCAGCGCCGCGGCGGAGCCACGCGCGAAGCTCTCGCGCACCGGGCTGCGGTGGGCGCTGGAAGGGATCGTGGTCGCACACCTCACCGTCGCCCGTGTCGCCGAGGGACTCGGGCTCGCGTGGGACACCGCCAACAACGCGGTCCTGGCTGAAGGCAAGCGGCTGCTGATCAACGACCCCACGCGGTTCGAGGGCGTGAAGGTCATTGGCGTCGATGAGCACGTCTGGCGCCACACCAGGCGTGGCGACAAGTACGTCACCGTGATCATCGACCTCACCCCGGTCCGCGATGGCGCCGGCCCAGCAAGGCTGCTGGACATGGTCGAGGGCCGGTCGAAGGCGGCGTTCAAGACCTGGCTCGCCGACCGCGACGACGCCTTCCGTGACGCGGTCGAGGTGGTCGCGATGGACGGCTTCACCGGGTTCAAGACCGCCGCTGCAGAGGAGATCCCGGACGCGGTCACGGTGATGGATCCCTTCCACGTCGTGCGCCTGGCCGGTGACGCCCTCGACAGGTGCCGGCGCCGGGTCCAACTCGCGATCCACGGGCACCGTGGGTTCAGGGACGACCCGCTCTACAAGTCGCGGCGCACGCTGCACACCGGCGCGGACCTGCTCACCGACAAGCAGAGCGACAGGCTACGCGCGCTGTTCGTTGATGACGCTCACGTCGAGGTCGAGGCGACCTGGGGTGTCTACCAGCGCATGATCGCCGCCTATCGCCACGAGGACCGGCAACGTGGCCGCGAGCTCATGGAGAAGCTGATCACCGACCTCAGCGCCGGCGTCCCCAAGGTGCTCACCGAGCTCACCACCCTGGGCCGGACCCTGAAGAAGCGAGCCGCTGACGTGCTCGCCTACTTCGAACGACCCGGCACCAGCAACGGGCCGACCGAGGCGCTCAACGGACGGCTCGAACACCTGCGCAGCTCCGCACTCGGGTTCCGCAACCTGACCAACTACATCGCCCGAAGCCTGCTCGAGACCGGCGGCTTCAGACCCCAACTCCTACACCCCCGATTGGGATGAGCCCCCAAACCGGCAGAAATGATCTGAGGCGTTCATGCGAAGACGCCGTCGGCTGATGTCGTGGACGAACGAACCACGTGCGTGGATCAACGGCAACCATCGCTCTACAGAACGTCGATGCCGGTCAGAACGAGCACCTTCTCCTCAGTGAGATCTTCCATTGCCGAAAGGACTCCCTCTTTGCCTGTCCCAGAGTCCTTCACGCCCCCGTACGGCATCTGATCGGCGCGGTAGCTCGGGACATCACCGACGATGACTCCACCGACGTTCAGAACACGTGAGGCGCGAAAAGCGGTCTGCAGGTTTGAGGTGAAAACCCCTGCCTGCAAACCGAACCGAGACTCATTGACCTTCTCGAACGCATCCTCGTCCGAGGAGACCTTGCAGAGCGCCACGACAGGTCCGAAGACTTCGTCGTCGAGTACCCGCGCGCCGCGGGGCGCGTCCTCGATCACGGTGGGCTCGACAACGGCCCCCACTCGTCCGCCACCGGCGAGAACGGTCGCACCGCCTGCCACCGCCTCGTCGATCCACTGCTCCACACGCACGGCAGCACGCTCGTCGATCAGTGGACCGACATCGGTAGCGTCGTCGTCGGGTGCACCGGTGGACAACATGCCGATCCAGGACAGTATCCGTTGCCGCATGCTCTCGTAGTGCTTGTCGTGCAAGAATACTCGCTGCACCGCGATGCAGGACTGACCAGCTTGGTACATCGAGAACCGCGCAATTCGTTCGGCCGCGAAGTCCTGTCCGGCTTCATCGGACCAGTCTTCACACACCACGACGGCGGCGTTTCCTCCCAATTCGAGCGTGACGTGTTTTCGCGGCACCCGATCGCGGATGGCCCACCCCACAGGAACCGAACCGGTGAATGAGACCACCGGCAGACGCGGATCCTGGACCATCTCCGAAGCCTTTTCGTTCGAGACCGTCAACACGGACCACGCGCCTTCTGGCAGTGACGTTTCCGCCAGCAGCTCACCGAGCACCAGACTCGACAGCGGTGTCGCTGGCGCAGGCTTGACGATGATCGGCGCACCGACGGCGAGCGCCGGCGCAACTTTGTGGGCGACCAAGTTGAGCGGAAAGTTGAACGGGGCGATCCCGAGGATGGGGCCGCGCGGGACCCGGTGAACCAGAGCCAAACGACCGTCCGAGCCTGCATCGGTATCGAGTCGTTGCATGTGTCCACTCCAGCGCCTGGCCTCCTCGGCTGCCCACCGGAAGGTGGTAGCGGCGCGGGTAACCTCGACACGCGCCCACTTGATTGGCTTGCCGGATTCGGCTGAGATGAGCTGGGCAATCTCCTCGTGGCGGTCGTTCAGACGCGTTGATATGTGTATAAGAGCGTCTGCGCGGATATGCACGGGTGTACTCGCGAATTCGGTGGCCACCGCCGAGGCAGCTGCGATCGCGGACTCGATGTGCACCGGATCCGCCTCGGACACAGTTGCGACAATCCGACCGTCGAATGAATTGCGGATCTCGATACGGCTATCGGTCGTCGTCGCCTCGCCGGCGATCAGGAATGGAAAGTGTTTAATGCTCATCGGTATTCCTCTTCGAAGTGTACAAACAACTGCTCGCCGACCCCCTTGTTGCGGTGGCCGGCGAGCGCGTTGATGTACTGGACAGGTCAGACGGATGCAGCGGTGGCTGCGTTCTTCTGGAGAATCTCGAGCGCTTGGATGAGGTAGGTGCGGAAGACTGCGTGGTTCTCGCTCATCGGGAAGTGACCGATGTCTTTCATCTCGATGAACTGCGCGTTCTTGATTTGCGCGGCCGTTCGGGCGCTGTCTTCCGGCGTGGTCAGGTAGTCGTAGTCGCCGGTCAACATCACGACGGGGCAGCGATCGCCGTCGATCTGATCGAGCTTGTCGCGCAGATCGTGATCGACCGAGTAGAAGTGCAGGTCGCCCTTGAACGCTTCGGATCCCTGGGTGTAATAGAACCAGGTCTTCCAGCGATCTGCCTCCGGTGACTGGGGAGCCATGAGATCCCACGTGCCGCTGGCGCACACCTGCGCTGCGTTCGCGTGCGGGTGCTGCCACCAGTCGAGGTAGAAGCCAGGCGAGTAGTCGGCACCTTCGACAGGGATGACGCCGGCGAAGCGATCCGGATTGCGCAGCGCAAGCTGCAGGGCGATGTTGCCGCCGAACGAGGATCCCATGAAGATCGGATTCTCGAGTTCGAGCGCATCAACGAGTGCAACGATGAAATTGGCGTAGTGGTCAGCCGAGAGTTTGTATTCCTCGGTCCACCACTCGGTGTTCTCCGGCGGATCGGACTTTCCATGTCGAGGTAGGTCGTAGGCGATGACGCGATAATTCGCGGTGATCTCTTCGTCTTCCAGCAGCCCGCGCCACTGATGGTTGTGAGCCCCGGCGGTGTGCTGGCACACCAAGGGCTGACCGGTGCCGTTCTCCAGGTAGAAGACCTTGTACAGCAGGCCGTCGACGTCGACGTCGACGTAGTGTCCCGTCACCGGGGAAATCTTGCTCATCTCGAGGGTTCCTTCGTTGGGGGGAGATTTTGAACTGGTTTGGGTGGCGCTGGTGAATCAGACCGGCACACCGACAGTGCGGAGCAGTTCGATCTGGCGTGTCACGCACCGCAAGTTCTGCATGAGAACCAGCACGTCGCCTTCGAGCTTCATGTCCCGTTGGAATGAGGCAGCCCAGATCCCGTGGTACATCGGCGCGGGTACGGGCACGCCGAACCCCTGCCAGGTCTTGGCACTGGCCCGGATGGCGAACTGGTACGGGCGGTCGAGGGGGCCGGGATCGACCGTGATGGCGTGTACTTTGCCGGTCGTCATCTCGACGACGAAGGTATGTGTGCCCATGTCCAAGAGGTACGAACAAGTGAAGTACTTGCCGTGCGCCTGGATTTCGGGATCCTGATCCGAGGCCTGCTCGAACGCATCGGCCCACTGCTGGGGGGTCTGAGTGATGGTGGCAGTCATTGTTTTCCTTCGTCGACTTGTGTGCCGGATTATTTCTGGAACGGGGATGATCGAAGGGTGATTGCTAGTGCTTCACCGTCGCGAACATGACACCCATCACACCGACAATCGACGGGTACGTCCAATACCAATGACCCTTCCGATCGATAGGAAACAACTATTGGTGTGCATCTACCTGGCCGAATAGCATCGGCGATGTGCGCTTACCCCTGGAGTTGAGGCCGCTGTCGTACTTCGTGGCGGTGGCGGAGGAACTGCACTTCGGCCGTGCGGCTGCACGGCTCCATATCGCCCAACCATCTCTGAGTGTTCAGATTCGAAAGCTTGAGCACTCTCTGGGGACAGCGCTGTTCATTCGTGACAGCCGTCATGTGGCCCTGACGCCGGCAGGGGTGAGGCTCTTGGAAGGAAGCCGTCAGCTACTCTCGGATGCCGAGCGCATTGCGTCGCTCACCCGGCAAGTCGGCCGCAGTGCGCGCAGCAATCTCGTTATCGGATTCCAGGCGAATGCTGCCGCTGAGCTGACCCCGGACATCCTGTCGGCATTTCGCTCGATGCACCCGGATGTCGAGGTGGAAATGCAATCGTTCGACTTCTCCGACCCCTACGTCGGACTAGGCGACGGCACGGTGGACGTAGCGTTCATCAGGCCGCCCGTCGTCGTTGCGGACTGGCTCGCGCTCGACACCCTTTTCATCGAACCGCGAGTGCTGGTCGTTAGCTCGGACTCCCCTCTTGCGCAACATGATTCGATCAGTGTCGAGGATCTCACAGGTCAGCCATTCGTTGCTCGTCGCAGTACCGACGAGTGGCGTGACTTCTGGCTCGCACTGAGCTCTCGCGATGGGCATGACGTTCGGCTCGGAGCCGAGGTTTCAACGGTCGACGAGTGTTTCGAAGCGATCTTGTCGAAGAAGGGCGTCGCGTTCTCGCAAGCATCGACGCAGCGGTTCTATTCTCGGCCAGGACTAGCGTTCGTTCCTGTCACCGGCATACCACCAACGCCGTTATCTATCGGTTGGCGATCAGACGTCGATTCTCTATTGACTCGCGACTTCGTAGAGGCTGCTCGCAGCGTTGCTACAGCCCGCCCTGTGCCGAATTCATGGATGCCCGCGGTCGAAGGTGTGACCTCCTTGCTCGACCGTTTTCCGGCCAAGCTCACTTCGTAACGTCTCGCCGCGCACTTGAGGATCAGGCTAGCCGGTCCTGGCAGTGAGCGCAGTCTGATCGCCGTGCGCACCTGGCAGCGACTTCCGCTACTACTAAATATTGGCGACGGCAGGATGAATCATCCGTTTTGTCGATGGTCAAAACGCACACCCAGGCCCACAGTGAATCGCATGTAAGTGTTTGTAGTGGCCGGCCCGGGGCTGGCTGACAGGATAGGTGTCGTCGCTACAACGCCGTGTGACTCATGAATCGCTTTGCTCCTTTCGGATGCACTGGCCGGGGTTTGTCCACTCTATTGTGGCGGCGACGCCGGTCCGGTCTTGCTTCGGTGGCTTAATCAGAAGCCTGCCCGACCTCGTTGCCGCGAGGTCGTGGCCCGTTACAGGCCTGCCTCGAAGTGCTCTTTCCGGGCCGACGCCGACAACGACGTCGCCCATCGGAAAGGACATCCGTCGCTATGCCTATCGTCGCAGATAACTACGAGATCGTCATCGGGGTAGATACCCACGCCGCGGCCCATGCGCTGTGTGTCGTGGCCGCCGCAACCGGTGCGGTACAGGACAAAGCAAGTTTTCCGGCAAGCCCGGCGGGTCTTGATCGGGCCCGCACGTGGATTGCACACAGGGCAGGTCAACAAGCCGCCCTCGTCGTCATCGAAGGCATCGGCTCCTACGGCGCCGGACTCTCCGACCGCGTTCTTGCGGCGGGATTCCCGGTAGCCGAACCCTCCGTGATGGGTTCGGCGGATCGGAGAGGAGTCGGTAAGACCGACGATCTCGACGCCGCTCGTATCGCCCGGTCAGTTCTGTCCGTCGACATCGATCGACTGCGCCGACCACGTGCGGACGGATCGCGAGTGGCGATGCGCGTTCTCGTGGTCGCGCGCGAGCAGATGACGTGCGAACGGACGCGCGCGGTCAATGCGTTGACAGCTTTGGTTCGCACCGTCGAACTTGGTGTGGATGCACGAAAATCGTTGGCATACAGTCAGATAAAGGAGATCGCCTGTTCAGCCGATAGACAAGGCGTCGCTTAATAGCCGAAAATCCAAGTTCGCCATTCGTTCGCCATGACAGGAGTGACAACCTTGCCCTTCTGGTCATCGAAACCCGGCAAACCGCCGCAACTAGGATCTGCAACTTCGCTTCCGCAAGTGCAACCCCCGACACCATCGCTGGCGTCGACCCGACCTTGGTACGACGGCTGGGGCACCCGCAGGAAGGTGCTCGCCAGCTTGTTCACGGCGCTGGCGCTGTTTGGCTCCGGACTCGCCTCCGGATGGTGGCTGCAGAACGAACTGGTAGCTCGCCAGGAATCGAGTACCGCTGCCCGTCCCGACGACGGCACCCTCGACGATTTTGCTGCCGATATCGCATCGGGTGCCATGCCTGACCTGCGCAGTCTCGGCTCCGACGCATCGAAGCAAATCCTCGCTGACAGCGGAATCCCGGTCGACCGTGTCGAGGTGACCACCCGCGCGGCCGCCGGACGTCCGGGCATCGTCATCGAGCAGACACCACCGTTCGGCAGTTCCGATACGGCGAAGGTGACGCTGGTTGTTTCGACGTCGGCCCAGGTGCCCGTCATCGAGAACCGCTCGGCTACGGAGGTGATCTCGGAACTGCAGGAACTCGGTGCGCAGGTGATCGTGAAGAGCCGCTACCAACCGGACGCGGTCCGAGACGGTGCGCTCGACGTGGATCCACCAGTCGGTGCACCGATTCCCGACGCGGTTACCCTCACTGTCGCTCAGTCCCCCGGATCCGCCTACCCTTCGAAGCTCGACGCCATGGAGAGCGGGTGCGGTACCGGGTCGGAGTCGATGGACGGCAAGAAATATGAGAACTCGGTGACCTGCACCGCGAACAAACCTGGCACTGCCAAGCCGCGCAAGTCGGTGTGGAATCTGGCCCACGCGGTCGACGAGATGCGCGCCACGGTCGGGGTTCCCACCGATTCCATGCCCGGCACCAGGGTCCGCGTCGAGGTGTTCGCAGACGGCACACCGGTCGCGGCCGTCGACGCTGGCTACGGCCAGCCCGCAGACCTCTACGCACGTGTCTCGGGGGCACTGCAACTAACCGTCGTCGCGACCGCGCTCACCGACAGCGGATCGTCGAGAGACACCGAAGCCGTCCTCGCCGACCCGACCATTCTCGGCAGCCAGCAGGCCATCGTAGATCTCACCGAGGACAACTGATGGCCAACTGGTGGCCGAGACTCGGTGCATTGCTCGTGATCCTCGTGTCGGCTTGCCTGCTGCCCGTTTCGTCTGCGGCACAGACACCGACCACTCCACCCACCCGTGCGGTGTCCGCCGCACCGGCGGCCCTGCTTATGGTCATGGACTTGTCCGGTTCGATGAACGACAACGACGCGAACGGCAAGAACAAGCTGACCGGCGCTAAGCAGAGCCTGAGCAGGATCGTCGGGGACACGGCTTCCTCGAGCACACCGCTGGGCCTCTGGACGTACCCGACAGCCGGCAGCAACTGCGATCCCGGGTCATTTCTTGCCGGCGCAGACGGAGGTGTGCGCAAGGACACCGACACGCTGATGGCCCAGGTGTCCGGTCTGAAAGCGGACGGCGGGACACCGACAGGTCCGGCTCTTCGTGCGTCGGTCGATTCGCTGAAGGCCAACGGCATCACCACTGCCACCGTGGTCCTCATCTCGGACGGCGAAAGCAACTGTGGCCAGGCTCCGTGCGACACGGCGAAACAGATCGTCGCCGAAGGGTTCGACGTCACAGTCGAGGCGCTGGGCTTCCAGCTGTCGGGACAAGGTCGCACCGAACTCGAATGCATCGCATCCACCACAGGTGGCCGCTACAGCGACATCGCAGACGTGGACGAAATGCAGAAGAGGCTCAAGGAACTGATGATTCCCGAGTTGGCGTTGACGATCTCGGCTCCCGATACCGTAGCGGGCGGCGCCGACGTCACACTGACAGCGAACGTCACCAACTCGTCGGCACGAGCCGTCAACGACGTGCGACTGTCCCTCTCGTTTCGCGCGGACACCGACCAGGCTCTCTTCCCTGTCGTCATCCCGCCCGTCGCGCGACTCGGCAACATCCCCGCAGGGCACAGTGCAAACTTCGAGTGGAAGCTGCGACCCGCGGACTCGAATGCAACCCAGGACCGAACCGCGAACTACCGGGTCATCGCTACCGCCGCCCGACCCGCCGCCGCAGCCATGGCAGAGGGCACCATCAAGATCGACCTTCGCTCCGTGGCGGGCGGGGTAGTCAAGGCACTCCTCGACAATGGCTCCACGGTCGCGGTATTCGGCGACTCCTACGCCGCCGGCGAGGGCGCCGGCCGATACCTTCCCGGCAACAGTCGTGTGGACGAATGGTGCCATCGGTCCCAATCCACCCATGTGACACAGCTTTTCGGGATCGAGCACACCAAAAACTACGCGTGCTCCGGTGCAGTTCAAACGAACCTGTTCGGACCTCAGCCTGGCCGGGTCACATACGACTCCCAGGTCGCCCAGATGGACGACGGACCCACCGTCGATGCAGCCTTTCTCAGTATCGGGGGCAACGATATCGGATTCGCCGACATCGTCACCGGCTGCTTGTACCCGAACTACGATGCCAGGCTGGACACCCTCGACGGTGTCCACCTCAAGGAGACCATTTCCACCTGCGGATACGCGGATGCGAACGCTCAAGGACTGGTCGACAACGATGCAGTCAGGCAGCGCACCGTACGCCAGAAACTCGACGACCTGAGCACACAACTGCCCGGCACCTACCGGAAGGTGTACGACGCCCTGAACACCAAGGCGGAACTCGACCAACGCGACGGTAGTGAAGCTCCGCTGCTCGTGCTCGGCTATCCGCTGCCGTTCCCCGACACCGTCGGCGTCACGTGCGGCGAGTTCTCCGCCAGGGAGGTTGCGTATGCCAACAAGGTTGTCCGAGAACTCAACAGAGTCCTGGCGCGGTCGGTGAGCGCCGCACAGAATGACGCCCGCCAGATCTACTGGATCGACACCGTCGAGCGGTCGATGCAACCGGTGAACACACTGTGCGACGGCTCCGCGTCAGGAATCAACGGCGCCACCTTCGGCCAGGGCGCCGGCCTCGCAGCCCAGCAGTTCGTGGGCCTGAATGCGAACAAGCAAGAACTCGTCCACCCTAACGAACTGGGCTACAGCCGGATAGCGGGCGCGATCGCGCAGTGGTCGACCAGCTCTTATGCAGCTCCACATGAAGCTCCATCGTCCGCCAGGCACCACTAACCGCGGAATTCACCACCGGAGTCGAGTGCGCACTGCACGCCGTCCCGAACGTGCAAGCCACCGAACCCGCCCGCTGTATCCAGACCATGAACACTGTGGTCCCGGCCGGCACCTACTACGAAGCCGAGATTCGAAGCATCCCACGCACCCTGGCGACAGGATTCACGACGCAAGACGGCCCACTCGATCTCCACGTCGTCATCCCCCCGGACCTCGACTTCGGCACACACACGATAATCGTCAGGACGGTAAATCCATCGGGGAACGAAGCAGTCACCGCGTATCAGATCACAGTGAAGGCACCAATACCGCTGTGGTGGTGGGTAACGGCGGGCACCGCCGCGGTCTCACTGCTACTGGCAGTTTGGTTCACCGTCCACTCGCGGACGTTCCGCGGCAAGTCTTTGCGAACTCCGGCGAGTACCTGACAGCATGAAATAGATCGAGCGCCACACACAAGTGAACCGGTCCCGGGGAGTCGGACCTGAATTCTCAGTCCAACTTCCGTGGAGCAGCTCACTGCTGCGGGACTACTTCCCCAAGGGCACCGACCTGAGAGTGCATTCGCCGCAGCATCTCCTGGCGGTCGAGAGCGAACTCAATCGCCGACCCCGCCGAGTTATCCAAGACTGCACTCCCACAGAACTATTCGAGTCACTGCTAACCTCAAGCCACGTCAACTGTTGCAACGATGGCTAGAACCCGCCCCGTCGTTTCTGGACTACTTTTCAACCGTCGTTAACAACTGGTACCAAGTCGCAGGATTCAACACCGAGTTGCCGAAACACGACTGCGGGCGCGTGTCCGACATCCTCGAGATGTTCCGGATCATCACCTACGGCATCGACCACCACTCAAAGAACCGGACGCCCGTCGAGGACAAGCTGGCGTTCGAACTCGAGTTCCAGGGCTTCAATCACAACGACCCGCAGGAAAATCACATGGCGAGCTACGTCGACTTCCTACTGGAGTCCTGGCTGCACCTACGTGCGGGTGAGGAACGTCTGCGCGCAGAATCGGTAGTGGACGCTCTGGGGAAGTATCCGCGGCCGATCACCCTGTCCAACTTCGTCGCCTTCGACGTGGTTGGGTGCTGACAGAACTCCCTACCTGCTGTATAGATCCAATAGGTTTTTACTGTGATTATTGCTTTATATGGTCGTAAATGCGACCATATAATCTATGGATGAGATGACGGTGCACGATGCGGCAGCCGCACTTGCGGTGACCGAACGTCAGGTCACCAGATTGGCGCGCGCCGGCACCATCACCATCACCCGCGAGGTCGGCAAATCCCTCCTACTCAGCAGCGCATCCGTGCATCGCATCGCTCAGACCACTCGCCGCCGCGGCCGCCCGTGGAACCCGGACGTCGCATGGGCTGCGCTGGCACTGCTCTCTCACCGCACAGTCGACTGGATCTCACCGCCAGAACAGATCACCCGACTCAAACATCGTTTACGTCGGTCCAACGCGGACGAGGTGGCGTACCTCGCCAGGAACCGCGCCACCACACACCACATGGATACATGGGACGGAGATGCAGACGCCCTGATCAGGGACGGCCACCTCGCTGCCACCGGAGTCAGTGCCATCATTCACGTACCGGAAAGGGCTGCCCGATTCGGACTGTCCTCGACCCTGGGTGACAAAGCCGACGGGTACATCGTCGATGACGCTTTCGAGGACATCGTCGAACAGTTCGGGATGCTGTCTCCTGACGGAGACGTCACCCTGCGGGTCGTCACCGCTCTGAACCCGTTCTTCGACACGACAACACTGCCGATCGCGGCCGTGGCCGTTGACCTGATGGAATCCCTCGACACTCGTGAGCGCAGCGCCGGCACTCGCGTCCTACAGGAGCTGCTCGATGACTTCCGCTGACAGGCCACAGCGGCCCGACCGAACCGCGTTTCCGAAGCCGGAGCAGGCTGCCTCTGAGCGTCCCGAATGGACGGTGACGGCTCCTGCCGGTGGGCAACACCGTGGCCGCAAGCTGCAGAACTCGCCCACACCATCCCTTCCGAACAATGGACCCTGGTCGGAGGGCTGATGGTGCAGCTGCATGCAGCTCGAGCCGGGGTGCCACTCAACCGGCCGACTGTCGACGTCGATATCGTGCGGCACATCGAAAGCGGCGCGGCCATCTTCAACGAGATCAAGAAGCAGCTAGAAGATCTCGGCTACGAGCTCGTCATGCCACTCACAGATGACCCGATTCGCCGGTTCACCCGCGGGCCTGAGAAATCGAAGCAGATTGTCGACGTGATGGTCGCCGACCCCTTGTCACCCCGACATGCGCCAAGGTTCTAGGAGCGCCCGGAGTCCCCATACCACCAACCACGGGACACAACATACGCGAACATTTCATCAATAGAGACACAATATGTTGTGCCAAAACCGCTTCTTTGGCGATTTATGTCGGCACCATGACCTATACTCACAAATGCAGAAATGCCCGCTCCTGGGCATTGGCGCAGGGAGCGGGCTGGTACTTCTGTGGTGGAAGCCAACCTATAACTCTCTGTATCCGTCCGTCAAAAGGGCGCGTGTTCAGTCCTCGCGATTCCCTTGTCTGCGAAGGGAAGAGGAACGCGCAGAGATTTTAAGGAGGAAGCCATGGCTTCCAAACCGCTCAAGCCTGGCACACCGGCGCCCCGCTCCGGTCAGGTAGAGATCGTCGGCCCCCGTGGTGGTCGCACTGGAGACGAGCGAACGACCGTCCGAGGAAAACCGTTACCTCCGACGCCGAAGCCCGGCCAGGGTTACATCTTGGTCGATCCGACCAAGAACGGAGCAGGGCGCAAGTAAGCCGGCCCTGTAAAAAAACTCCCCGTGCATCATCAGATGTACGGGGAGTTTTACAACCGAGCGCGAAAATTTCGGAAATGGCCAGATCGACCATCCTGCATTATCACTGATTTCGTTCTTACAGCATCAATAGGGATGCGATGGACTGAGAGCGCCGGCCACTGAGGAAAGTGAACACACGGACTAGCTGTTGTGGGTATGGACGTTGCTGACGAGGGATTGAAGTAGACGGGCTGGTCCTCGGCGTAAGAATGGGAGTTGCGACACAACCGTTCTCGACCAA
>JBEOUM010000019.1:0-14412 GCA_040302365.1 Nocardioides sp. NPDC126508 | reverse complement strand
TAATAGTAAAAAAGCTATCCTTTATTATGGATAGCTTTTTGTATTTAATGAAAAATAACTATTAAAATAAGTGAAAAATAAAACCAAAATTTACAACCCTGATATTACTACGTCGACCAATCGGTGTCAATACTTAAAAGTTATGAATACGGTTATCTATAATGATGAGTTACAAAGTGTTTCAGGACCCACGCGCCAGAGCGCCGTTGCTGGTAAAACGGAACATTTCGGACTGGCAATCCGAGTTTCTACTATTATATATTTTCTTTCCGACCTGCACGTAATTCCTCAATGCGTGCCTTCATTTCGTCAATATCTGTTGCGTTGTTACCCTGCGTACTAACCTCGACCTTATCCGTAAGTAAGCCATGCGCTTGTAATAGCGTTCTAAACATCGCTGCATTTCCGTCCTTAATGATATGATCGGGTATGGACTCCATTACTTCCGGTAACCTGTCGATTGTGCTGCGCATTATCTGGCGTTTAAGCTCTTCGTTAAATGTGTCATCCTTTCGCCAGGCTCGTAACGTCTTATCTGTGATACCGAGTTCTGTTGCAATCTGTTCGTACGTAAGACCACCGCGTTTGGGTAGCGCTAAATATTGGATAGCTGATATTTGTAATTCGCTTAGCTTTTTCACCATAACTTCGTGCTCCTTTCCTAAGTACCGCCTAATTCCCATTAGTAGGAATCGGGCCTTATTTTATTCTTATTTATCGCTAACGCTCTTTTCTTTGCAATAAGATATAAGTAATAAATACTGGCAGCGACTATTTACGTAAGTAAATGGCGCAATCTTTATTATTATTAATTTGTTCTTGTTAATTTGTTCTTATTATATTCCCGCTCGTAGGAATCGATTAATTCCCATTCATAGGAATCGAATGAATCCCACTGGTAGGAATCGGTCTAATTTACGCTCCATCTTTGCGTTCAAATAACGGCATATACATTTTCTTCGTATGCCCATACCACGGAATCTTACGTGTAATCATCACGCCTTCACTAACGAGTATATCGAAAAGGCCTTTTATACGGTCCTTATGAATGCCGGTATCTTCAGCGATTTGTGTTACGTTAGGAAACGCCCATAAATACGCTTGTTGCTCGCTTTGTCCATTTACGTATGCATGAACGTACATATACAGCGTAAGGCAATCACGAGCTTTCTGGCCGTCATATTTCGCTTTTAGTTCCGGCAATAGTTCTCGGTAAATAAAGTGCGGTATCGGTGCATAACCGCCTTGCAACACACGCTCTTTCTGGCGTATAGATTCGAGTTGTTCCTTCGATAGATCCATAGTATCGTCCTCCGTTTATACTGTCGTTAATTTAAAATACCGTCTTGTTTAAGTGGGTTTATTCGCAGCCCATTGCGCTAGTAATTCGCTAAGTCGGTCGGATTGCTGAAACAGCCAAAATTTACGGTGTGTAGTTTCGTGTAGTCCTACGCAAACAAAGCGTTCGCCTGCGTCAATTAGATGCGCTTTAAGTTTCGGCGAATAGCAATAAAAATAATTGTTCATGTAAAAACCTCCGTCAAATTAAAAATAAAAACCAGCCTACCGCAATGTCTCGTTATTGATTAGCCGATGGCCGTGAGATTATAGCGATAAACCAGTTAGTTTGCTATCAGCCAGATATAACTGATCCATTCTAAAGGTAAATGACCGACCCTGGTCCGCATATTTCCGCGTGGCCGGTTCTATTGAGATATCGCTTTAGTCATGCCGTTATACTTAAAATCAATTGCTAAGGAACGGGTTGAAACCAATCTGCAAATTGTGCATTACGACTCTAATTGTCAACTTTTTTTCGTTGCAGAATTCAAGATGAGAGGTTTCATTTTCCCCTTCCCTTATAGATGACGCTATTCCACATGAAACGTACGTTCTTAGATAAACTCTCCCTTTCTAAACATAATAAAATTCATTGGGCCTGTGCGTCCTCTTTTTTTCCAAGCAGTATATTTCGCACTGCACAATGATTTTGATTTCCCACGGTAATCTATGTTGTTAATAAACTCTCTGGACTGAAGCGAAAAACGGAGGTACTCATCGAGATAACATGTTTTTGATTTTCCGTTTGAATAATCTAGGTAAATACGATCGCAAACCGCACACTTTTTCCACCGGTTTTCTCTAATCCATGTAAAATCGCGCCATGTTAAGCCATAATCCGGAGCAATATTCGATAAGATTGCGTCTAGTGTCGCCCGATAATCATTTAAATCCCTTCGCAGATCCTGAAATAGCATTCTAAAGTCTTCTACTCTGCTAAACTGGCAGCCGAATATTAAATAAAAGGAAGCCGTGAGGTCAGCGTAGAAACGGCGCTGATCCTCTGCATCAAGTTCGATAATAACCTTTACAGCAGGCGATTTAGGCATACGTATTCCTCCTACTTATATACTTTCGCATTAACCACACGTGGGCCAAACTTACCTTTATTTGTATCAAAGTCAAACTCGTCTTCATGGAACGAAGTCTTACGGCCACCAATCACGGTTCTCCCTAGTGCATGTCTTTCAAGTTTCTCCTTTGGTAGGTAAGATACGCTCAATTTTTGATCCATACGTCGGTGTTGTTCCTCAGTGTAAAACGGATATTGTTCAATGCTATACTCTTGATATTCTTCATACGGAGGTCCTTCTTTACGTTGTCGTAACGTTTCTTGTGCTTGAACGTCACCTTGTTTCGCTAACCAATTTAAAATATCCGTGTTAATTCGGGGAGGAATCTCATAAACTGCTGCCTCCCCTTTACCAACAGCTTCTAGCCATTCAGTTAGCGAGTAATCTCTAGGCTTATATTTTGGTAATTTTGTAACTTTGTAACCAAGAAACACCGCGGATATCTTTTCAAGGCTTTCTGCTAGATTACTTATTACTTCATGCACTTTTACTTCAAGCAATTTAGCTACTTTTTGGTACTCTAACTGGGCGTAGTAAACTAAAGAAATAGTTTTCCTCTCTAAATCAGTAAATATATCGCTGTCTAACGCTAAGTTGAGATCTGTTATTAACGTTGTGGCGGACTGGTCAAATTTATATTTGCTACGTTCTGTAATCTCAAATATCGAGGCTAAAAGCCGTTCTACTCCGTGAGTGTCTGATAAATAATCATCCTCTAAAACATTATTTCTGCTGTGTATATCTGAACCTGATCCCATAAAATCTCCCCATTCATAATGTTTATATTGAAAAATCAAAGGGAATGGAGTATAATAAAATTGGATTAAAATATTCTCATTCCCAAAATAGCGAATTAATTAACTAGCGTGATGTTGGCGCATCAAGCTTTCAAGCTGAAGGTTCAATTACCCCTTCTTTCACAAGTTTACTTACCAGTTTATCGATTTTTTCAGATACGATTAATGTGACAGATACAGTCTTCCCCGGTCTTACTTGTTTTCGAATAGATTTAAAACAATCCCGGTAAGTTCCTTCTCTTGGTAAAATCCCATCTCTTCTATCATAGATAAGATTTAATCCGCGAAAGACTTCGTATATCTTTCGGGGGCCAATTCCAAAATGTTTCGCAAATTCATTAATACCTATTAGCCCATCTGCATCTACCATATATTGATAAGCTATTAGCTTTGGTTTGTCTTCTTCGATTCTTTGTTCCAATTCCTTTCTTTTTCCCTTTTCGTCCTTTAGATTCGCTAATAAACCAATCATAAAATCCGGATCACTAATTGCTTGCTCAAGTACGTTATCTGTCATATATGAGCCATGTTTTCGAATGGATGGTAGTACATCGCTTGTTATCCATCGCCTAAACTCCTTAGCTTCGGCTCTGCGGCTCCTTAATATTGCGGAATACAATCCACTTTCGGTAATTGCAGTAATGTTAGTTTTATAATTAGAACCACCCTGCATAATCTGCAGGTTGGTTTTTTCATCGTCATCCAACCCCCGAGTCATAGCCGAGGTTTCGCTAAAACCTAAAACATCAGCAACATCCTTTGCAACAAAAAGTACTTCACCCTCAAAAATAATCGTACGAATAGGATTTTCGTTGTAATTAAATAACTTTTGAATTTGCTCCATTTTTTCTCCTCCATAATTTAACTTTTTATTTGATTGATTAGCAGTTTTATAACTATTAATTTCTCATCATCTAAATCGAACTCGGTCATTATTATTCTTTCAAGTCTTTTTGTTACACGACGATCACCTCCTTCGATTCGTGATATAAGCGAATGGCTAACGTTTAACTTTTTTGCAAACTGACTTTTCGAAAGATTATTCGATGTCCTTAAAAACCTTACCAACTCCGAATTCATCCCAACTTCACTCCACTTTTTTGTGATTGTTTTGTGACATTTTAGGTGTCACACAATAATACCCGGCCCAAATCCTAAAAGCGCAACTTTATTGCAAATTTACTGTACTATATCTACTGCGTGGTAATCTGTACATATAGAGTGAATTTTTGATGTTATTTGCACCTTCTAATAGGAGATACATTTTTAAGTGTTATTTCGCACTCATATTTCGAGATTACGCGTCTCACGGATAAAAGCTGTATACCATTTTAATTTACTTTTACCCCCCTATATATTGGATATAACGCAGCTGCCTTCCTAAGTGGACGTTATTCCGCACAAGAAAATTGATTTGTATAATGGATATAATGCATCAAATAGCAAAGGTGGACGTTTATTTAAATAATGTAGCATTCTAGCTTGTAATGAATTTAAATCTGTAAATAAATGTACACAGTTTTGTTACTTTTTGTTATAATACTTAAATAAAATGCAAGGTGGACTTGGTATTGGATAAACAGCAAATGTTAGAATATTACAAAGAAAGTTACTATCATGAGTTTGTGCATAAAGATAGCATTAATGGACGTGTTTCAATTCCTGCGGGGATATTGCCATTGTTAGCTGGGGCAGATATTTTTCTTATAAATAATATTAAGGATTTAGATGACTCATGGTTTGTGTGGGGAACTATTTTAGTTATATTGTTTACTCTAGCTTTATTTTTCGCTCTGTATTATATCTTTCGGACTCTTTATAATCATAAGTACGGCTACACGGCTACACCAAAAGAAATATATGACTATAGAAAATCATTAGAAGGAAAATATGACGAGAGCATCATTGATGCAGAAATGGGTGACTTCCTATCCACGGAATTTGCAAATTATGCCTCCCTTAACAGGAAATCTAATTTATCTAAAGTATTTTACTTAAGAATTGTTTATTATTGGATAGTTGCTGCATTGATCGTAGGATTATTGTGTATTCCTGTTTTTATTTTCGGAAAATCAAATGGCTCAGATATTACAAGAGTCCAAATTACAAATATACCTAATGCTTGGTACTATAACAATTAACAAAATAAGGAGATGATAAGTTGTGAGTAATAACAACAACATTAACCCAACTAATAGTAGTCAAACACCACCTGTAACTGGTAGACCCCCAGGAACAATAATTAATGAAAACTTTACAAAGAATACTGGCAATGACAAAAAATAACTAAGCAAAAAGCTCATCTTAATATTAGATGAGCTTTTTTCCTACAAAATTCTCACGCCCGCCTAGTTGCGCTGAATCAGTTGGCGATGATACCCGGTACAAACTAATCGCCAGTTTAGTCTCCACCGGATGCCACCGTTTATTTAATTGCTCGGCTGCCTAAAGATCGAATTGCCGTACGATCGCCGAGCGGTGTTACGCGCTTGCCAGGCGCAGGATATTGCCGTATCCCTTTTATTTCAATTAAACAACCGCGAACATGTCCATTAATAACGAAGGATTTTCAATTAAGTTTTCGCTGCAGTTATCGTCGTCTAAATCGACTAACATAACGCCTGGTTCGTCTGTCATTACTGCGTTATATACTTCAAATTCACCGTCTACGAACGAAAATACTTTGCCATTAGGAAACAAAATCGCCTCTTGCCTGTCCGAAGAATAAATAGTTCCTTCATACTTGAAATCAACATTTACTTTAATCATTTTAATTTTCTCCCCTATCCCTTTATATTCTTATGAGGTCGCCAGTTCCCTTCTATAGTCAATCTTTACTTTGCGTACCAATATTTGCTATAATTTCTATGCATTGTTTTTTCATTTGCTCGTTGACGTTCCCGCGTCGCCGGGCTTTTTGTTTGCCAATTTTTGTAGTACTTCAATGAAACTTGCATTAGCAAGAAACTCTGCTGTTATTTCAACTATTTCCGTACTCTCTAATCCCACGAAAACACTTGCACATCTAGTGAGGTCAATTACTAATTCCTCTTGTTGGTCGCTAATTTCTTCGTCTAAGACCCTAAAGGCCCACATCCCGTCATCTTTCCAAGATAACACAGTGTTTGGTGCCATTATCTTTACTTTAGATTCATCACCCTCAAACCAAGCATCTTCCGAATCAATAAATACTGCATTGATTTCTTTCATCCGCTTATCACTCCCGTTAAAATTAATGTAAATATACTAGCAGGTACTATCCAATACATTACTTTCCATAGCCAGTGATTTTCATTAAGTAAAAAATTTCGCCACCTCCTTCGAATACTACGGTATATATTTTAAACACTTTAGTATGCATGTCTTACTTTTATAATAAACACTACAGTATGCATTGTCAACACTTATATTGATATTTTTAACACTACAATATATAATTTAAATATCAAGGAGGAGTTCGGATGATTAAAGTGCATTTATCTAAGATTATGGGTGAGCAACGTTTGAACATTGCAGATGTATCTAAGTTAACTGGATTACATCGGAATGGATTAGCAAAGCTATATAACGAGGATACGAAAGGTATTACCTTTGATACTTTGGAAAAGTTGTGTCTAGTTTTAAATTGCAAAATTGAAGACCTTCTCGAAATAGTGCCTGATAAAAACGAAGAAACCTCCGAAAATTAATTGGAGGTCTTTTTCGTTTATAAAGCTTTTGTAATCTCGACTAACAAATCGAGAATAGTCGGCAATAACTGAACAACAACGTAACCTAATCCTGCTTTTTGAATCATACCGAAACCTTTCTCGCTGTTTCCAATCATTATGAATAACCCGCCGCCAAGCATCATCACAAGGCCTATCGGATAACTTAACGCCTGCACTAATTCGATTAGTGGCGAAAAGGCACTGACTACTTTATCCGTAACTACACCACTAACCGCACCAGCAGCCGCAAATGAAACATCGCCAAATGTAAGCGAAAGAGCCGTCACGCCTAACACAACGCCAACTTTTATTACAGGCTTCAAGTCGATTTCCTTTTTCTTTTTAAAGTCTCCGTTCATAAATTCGCTGATTGTACATACTCGTTGTATTTTCTTCGCCATTTCAAAACGCCTCCCTATTTAAGTTCATCCGTTAAATAAACTTCGATTTGCATACCTTCAAACAAAGCCAGTAATTGCTTGCGGCGATACTCGGTTGTTGTTATCCAGATAAACTTCGGCGGCTTTTCGAAATTAGCTATTTCGACTAATCGGCGGTATTTTTTTGCCTTTTCTCGATTAACGCTCATCTTCTGCGTGTTATCTACTTCGCATAGGTAATAGGTTTTGTCGCGAATAAACAATGCATCTGCAACGATGGTTAGGCGACCCTTTATCGTTAATTTAATTTCTTGCTTCCAGCTTGAAGGACACCCTTTTGCGATGTATAACTCATTGCGCATTAAATAATGTTCGATTTGATTCGTTTTCTTCAGAACCTTCGTGGATCCTACTCGGTCTCTTCCGTTTGCATTTAAGTAATAAACGTTTTCCTGCAGGCGGGCAGTATGAAGGTATTCCGCCATCTCACTTAAAACTTTATTCGCGTTTCTTACGCCCCCAAGCCGATGTATCCGTTGTAGTTGACTACGACTAAGATAGTGGAGTTTCTTCAAGCTCAAGAGTATATTTTCCTGACGTAGTTGCTTCATGCTGCTTTTCTGCATTGTTATCCTCCTTACGCGCTTTGAAAGTGATATTCGGATGTATCGTATCGTTGATAAAATCGTTTGAGATGTACGGCGTTTGTACGATTTGCCTTTCATCTGACCAATAGATGGCACGCCCTTGTATTCGCGGTAATTGTTCGGCACCGCCTTCGTCTAAAACTGATCGACTTGCTGCTTCCGTTCTTAATCGGAAGCATAACTGTGCATTTACTGTTTGGCGCACTTGTGAACTTATCGCTTGGTTTGATGGGTATTGCGTGCAATAAACAAGACGAAAGCCAGCACCACGACCACGCCTTGCAATATCTTCGATGATCTCTTGGCATTCTCTTACGTGAACAATGTCGGCAGCTTCATCGATAACTACGAAGTAACGTTCAGGGAATCCGGATTCCGTTACGTCCTCAAAGCCGTTTTGTAGTAAGTATTCAATTCGCTCGTTCATCTTCTTTTGTGCTTCAGTAAGTATCATTAGCGCTTCTAATGGATTCTTCGCTAGTCCTCGCACTTGATCCAACCCTTTAAACCGGTTGAATGCCAAGCCCCCTTTTAAATCGATTAGAAAGAAATTTACGTTTCGTGTTTGTTTCGCAACAAAGGTTGTTATTGCATTCTTCAGAAACACCGTTTTGCCGTATCCTGGTGATCCTGCGACGATTAGGTTATATTCCTTTTCAAAATCATGGAAAACGAGTCCTTTTCGCGATATACCGATGGGAACTTTCCACCCTTTCGTTGATTCTAAAAGAGTTAAGTCGTAATCGAACCGGCTTGTTAATTCCTCCGTGTAAACGCGAAACTTCAATGTGCCATCAAATTCAATTTCAATTTCTTTGCGCAAATTTCGTTTCTTCGTCACGAGTTCCTGCAATTGGCACACGAAGTCTTTTTTCCAGTTAATATTGCGTATATCTGCCGCGGATATATCCAACACTCTTTTCTTCGCGTTCAGACCGTCCTGGAACCGGTCAATTTTCTCACGAAACTGTTTCGCAGATAAGCCATGCGGGAGTTGAAACACATATTCTACGTGGTCCTTATGCGCTCGACGGCGAAGTATCCTCATTTTGGTTCCATCCTTTGCGACAAGTCCAGCGTTCGAGGCGATACGAGATATATTGCGAGAATCATTGCCGCCTAATCCTTGCTGATATAAATACGAACAACCTACAAGACCACCGACTACTACTGACGAAAGAATTTCGAATAACATAGGCGATCACCACCCCTTATATATGAAATATAGTCCCGGAAGAAAGGAAGAATAAAATAGTTTGAAAGAGTTGCGATTAGTGGATTTAAACCGTTCCAGGGCGGATGCTAGGCTAGAATTTTAAAAGGAACAGCGAAAGGAACTGTTAATGGTATAGGATATTTACTGCTGATTGTCCGTTATTCTCAAAAGTTTGAGAAACTTTCGTATAATTTTGGGAAAGTTGGACGAGAATGCTAGTACTATTATCCTTTTAGGAGGTTATTTTGTGTTTTCGTTATTTGGATTTGGAGGAAAAAAGCGTAGCAAACTTGGAAGAATGATAGATCGAAACGGGTATTCTCAAGAAGAATTAAGGGAGGAGTCTGGCGTAAGTAGGAATACTGTAAGTAAGGCATGTAATGATCCAGAGTACGTACCCTCGCCGAATGTAATGAAAAAGCTAATGAAGGCCATTCGAAAGTTAGATCCTGGAGCTAAAGTAGATGATTATTTTGATGTTTGAGGATATCTTCACCTATTTTGGGACAAGTTATATTTAAAACAAACAATAGGTGATTAAATGAAGAAGAGAAGGTCAAAGAAGAAGAACAAAACGTGGTGGAAACAACCGGCCAACCTCATTGTAGGATTCTCTATACTAGTTGCATTTGTAAGTTCAGAAGAAGGACAGCTAATAATAGGATATGCTGTAAACCTACTCATATTTACATTACTGCTGTACTTGCTATATCGCTTTTTGAAAAGAAAGAAGGCATTATTCCAACCTAATTATGATCTAAGTGATGTCGATAAAATGGGAGGATTAGAATTTGAACACTTCCTTGTCCCATTGTTTGAGAAAATAGGTTATAGAACTGAAGTCACTAAGGGATCAGGTGATTACGGAGCCGACCTAATTTTACGTAAAAAACAGAAAAAGTATGTTGTGCAAGCCAAAAGATACAGTAATAGTATCGGAGTGTCTGCGGTTCAAGAAATTGTTGCAGCGATGGGTTATTATAAAGCTAATGGTGCTATGGTTATAACAAATAGTTACTTTACCCCAGCTGCCGAAAACTTAGCCAAAGCAAACAAAGTTCGTTTGATTGATAGGGATGAATTAGGTTATATGATATATAAAGAAAAGAAAGTCCGTAATAAATTCGCGCCTTCTTAATATATCCTTAGTATTTTAATGGGACGGTGTATCATTTGTACGAATATATAATATTTTTCGGGCTCTTGGGGATTTCCTTCTTAGCATTTATTTTGCATAAGCCAGAGAAACCCCCTATTGTTTTACCAAGAGATAAATGCGAAAGCCCTATAGAGAGAAGATTATACGATTCTTTAAGATTTAACGGGTATGATGTAACACCTCAAGTCCGTTGCGGTGCATATCGAATTGATCTTGCACTTATATCCCATAGATTAGCAATTGAGTGTGACGGTAAACAATGGCATTCAACCCCTTCCCAAAAAGCTCACGATCGTAAAAAAGATCGATATCTTCGAAAAAACGGATGGAAGGTTATTAGATTTAGCGGCTCACAAATCAACGGACAAACAGCTAAGGTATTACAAAGAATAAAGAAAGAATTAGGTTAGGTTATTTCCAAGTTATTATTGTTGTGTTTTTGCAACGAACACAATGAAATTCTTCAACGTTTTGAAAAACTATTGTTTGTTTTTTACAGTGCGGACAACTTACTTTTTGCTTACCCATAGCTAAAGCTAAAAATCCCAGCGAACCCACTACCACAAAAAATCCAGGTATTACTCCAATAACGGTTATACATAACAAAACACCCGTCAAAATTCCAAATCCTCCAATACAAAACGCAAAGAATCTTCCTACCCCATTTAAAAATTTCGTCTTTTTCGCTACTTCAATCGAACTAAATTCAACCTGATTGTTTTCATTCATCACCCATCACAACCCTTAAATTATTATTTAAATCTGCTTATTACAGATAAAACCTAAATTATGATTTCACTGAAGTAATCGTTAAACATTTCAGTCACATAGCGCTTTTTAGCCTGGCGTTTTATTACGCCCACAAAGAACGCTAATGGATTACGTAGTTTCTTGCGTTTAGACTTCATTGCGTAGAATGCTTCGATTGCTAATTCCGCCTTAGTTGCAGCCGTAAAATTATATGCGTACGTAGTAGCGTATGCAGCTCGCCAGTACTCCTCGATTGTCTTTAAGTCACTATGATGTGCAGAAACTAAGTCGAAGAATGTTTGCGGAATCCACGCCGGCTTGGCCGTACGTTCTTTAGTATTATTAATAGATTTTGAGTTTAATTGAGGAGCTTCTTCGCTGTGACATTCCGGTGTGACATCGGCAATTTCTACCGGCAATATAATGATTAAATTGCTCGTTTGTCTGCGATCCCCCGTTTCTCTCATTCGTTTATATTGGCGGATAATTCCAAGCGATTCCAGGCGGTTGCATATACGAATAATAGTGCGACGAGACTTGCCGATTAACTCAGCAATAGTTGACTTCGCAAGAAAAGACTCTCCGATAGTCTTGCAAGAGTATTGCGATAATAAATCGAGCACTGCGCGTTCTGATCTGCTGAGTACATTGCGGTGCCTATGCGCACGTACAGTTGCGTTTAGATCTTCGATTGACTTAAACCTATTTTCCTTCATTTCCTTCTCTCCCCGTTAAGAGAGCGCAAAACCCAACATACTTTGTGAAATTAGAGCACAGGTAAATAAGCGTTGATTATCACGCTTTTTTTTGGTAGTATGTAATTAACGAATTCAGAGGGTGTTAGCCGTTGCCGCGGCTGGCGCTCTTTTTTTATTTTTATAGGTAATTTCTTAAACCATTTACAACTTCTTCTTTGTCTAAATGGATATATCGCGTTGTCACGTCTAAACTGCTATGACCAAGAGCCTTAGATATTAATCCGATATTAGCTCCATTCTTTAATAATTTTGTAGCAAATCCCCTTCTTAGTGCATGCGCATTTATGTTTTTTAACCCATATTCTTTTGCGTACATACACAGACGTTTAGTGATATTATTGTTTGTTGGGCTTGTTGATACTTGTCCCCCATTGATTGATATAAATAGGTAACTATTATTCACCTTTTTTTCTTTACGAATCATATCGTTTTGTTTAACAAGTGCAGTAAATAATGTGGCCAATACATCATCAAAAGGTAAATACAACGATTCATGATTTTTAATAATTCCACCATCTATTTTC
The DNA here is from genome assembly GCA_040302365.1 of Nocardioides sp. NPDC126508. Classification (GTDB taxonomy): domain Bacteria; phylum Actinomycetota; class Actinomycetes; order Propionibacteriales; family Nocardioidaceae; genus Nocardioides. Next base: position 2,057 of record JBEOUM010000019.1, on the reverse strand, counting down.
AATAAATTATTTTCAAAATCTATATGTTTCGTTTCTAATTGAGATAGTGTCCCAATACGTATTCCGGTAATATACATGCAGTAAATTGCTGTTGCATCTCGGAGTTCAATAAATTTAGAAAGATCTAGTAAAGAAAGTAATACCTTAATCTCCTTGTCTGTAGCCCCTTCTTTCACTCGGCTATCTACTTTTATTTTTATATCCGTCCAGAATTTCGTTTCAATCCAACCGTTATTAAAACACCGGCCAAGAAATGCTTTAAAACATTTTAAACGTATTAGTTTCGTTTGATTACTAACGTTCATGGATGATAACCATTCGAATATTCTTTCGGTATTTATTTCTTCGATATATCTTGCATTGGTAATTTTGCAGAAGTGATTAACGTGTAATTCGTAGTCAGACAAGGTTCGCTGCCTTAATCCTACCGCCTTCATTTGGCGCAAAATAACAGCGAGAGCCTTGTCGATTAATAATCCGTCAATAGGTATATTGTTGCGGGATTTCATTTCGGAGAATAAACCGGATAAATCGGTTTCTACATTTAACGATGCTTTCTTTTTCACCATAAAAAAAATACGCCTCCTAATTCGCAAGTTGACCGATTCATTGACCGATACAACTTAACGAATAAGAAGGCGTATTTCTCAACGCTTTAACAACGTTTTTAAGTACGCGCCTTAGAGGATTCGAACCTCTGACCGTACGCTTAGAAGGCGTATGCTCTATCCAGCTGAGCTAAAGGCGCATGATTTTTTTCAGTTATGTATTAATTAAGTAATTATGGCTCCGCAGGTAGGATTCGAACCTACGACCGCTCGGTTAACAGCCGAGTGCTCTACCACTGAGCTACTGCGGAACAATAATATGGTGGGCCTAAATGGACTCGAACCATCGACCTCACGCTTATCAGGCGTGCGCTCTAACCAGCTGAGCTATAGGCCCATATTATTTTGGAGCGGGTGATGAGAATCGAACTCACGACATCAGCTTGGAAGGCTGAGGTTTTACCATTAAACTACACCCGCGTTATTTAGAGAGGGATTTTTGATATATACCAGTCTTCCCTCTATGACTGGGCTAGCTGGATTCGAACCAACGAGTGACGGAGTCAAAGTCCGTTGCCTTACCGCTTGGCTATAGCCCAATGAAAAAATATGGGGCGACTGATGGGAATCGAACCCACGAATGTCGGAGCCACAATCCGATGCGTTAACCACTTCGCCACAACCGCCAAGGTTATAAATGTAATGGTGGAGGGGGACGGATTCGAACCGCCGAACCCGAAGGAGCGGATTTACAGTCCGCCGCGTTTAGCCACTTCGCTACCCCTCCGACATAAAATGAAACATACTGTTATTTTTTTGTAAAAAATGGCGGTCCGGACGGGACTCGAACCCGCGACCTCCTGCGTGACAGGCAGGCATTCTAACCAGCTGAACTACCGGACCAGATTGCGGGGACAGGATTTGAACCTGCGACCTTCGGGTTATGAGCCCGACGAGCTACCAGACTGCTCCACCCCGCGATAATAATATTTAAATTGAGTTAAATGGAGGAGGAAAGGGGATTCGAACCCCTGCGCGGTTTGACCCGCCTGTCGGTTTTCAAGACCGATCCCTTCAGCCGGACTTGGGTATTCCTCCTCGAAACGCATTCCTATGGTGGACCTTGTAGGACTCGAACCTACGACCGGACGGTTATGAGCCGTCTGCTCTAACCAACTGAGCTAAAGGTCCAAACATGTTTAAAATAATATGGTAGCGGCAGAGGGGATCGAACCCCCGACCTCACGGGTATGAACCGTACGCTCTAGCCAGCTGAGCTACGCCGCCATTATTTTGATATAGTTAATTAATTAAATTAATTGGTGGAGCCTAGCGGGATCGAACCGCTGACCTCCTGCGTGCAAGGCAGGCGCTCTCCCAGCTGAGCTAAGGCCCCATTTTTTTAAAAGTATTCATGGTCGGGAAGACAGGATTCGAACCTGCGACCCCTTGGTCCCAAACCAAGTGCTCTACCAAGCTGAGCTACTTCCCGTTTATATATGGCGCGCC
>JBEOUM010000018.1:0-15173 GCA_040302365.1 Nocardioides sp. NPDC126508 | reverse complement strand
GACACATGGTGATCGAACCGATGGTCACCCGAAGCTGTCGAGGTCGAGGGTGATCTCGACACCCTCTTTCTCCACCACGATCTTCGCATGCACTGCGCCGGCCGCGGCTAGGTACTGGCGCAGGGTCGAAAGCAGCAGATCGTCGCGATTTTCTATTCTCGATACCGTGCCCTGATCAGTGTCGAGGATCGTTGCGACTTCGGTCTGAGTCAGCTTGCCCGCTTTGCGGATGTCCGCCAGGCCTTGTGCGTAGATCCGGTTCACTTCCGCGCGCTCGGACGCGTAGCGGGTGACATCGTCAGCGATCAACGGGTCCGCAACGAGTCGGTCGATGCGATCATTTCCGCGAATGAATCGGGTCTTATCCGACTGTTCGGTCATCGTTGATCTCCTTCTGTCTGAAACTTCCATGCTCGGACTGCGGCGTCGGCTCGGGGTCCGACACTGTTGTAGAACACGTCGCCGATTCTCGATTTGTCGCCCGCGAACAGTGCCACTACGACGGTGTTGCTGTCGGGTGGGAACCAGCAGATCAGCCGAAATGCGATGTCGGGGTCGAACGGATGGGCAGTGCGCCAGACCTGGTGTTGACCTGATTGGCGGACTCGTTTCAAGTCGGGTTCATCTTCTTGTGGACAGCCTCGCAGGCTCCGCAACAGCGAGAGTGCATCGGCGGCCCACGCGAGGAGGCGCCGGGAGAGCTCGTCTCCTCCTCTGGCCGCGAGAGACCCGATTCGCCTCGTGGACTGAGGAAAATCGGGTCTCTCGATTTGCTTTGGTGAGCTACTCGGCCAATCGACGCAGACCGAGTACTGCCTCTGCGGCGGCGATTGCTTCTTCCTTACGTTCGCTCCAGCCCACGTTATCCCCCGCGTCGATCATGATTGGGTTTCGCAGGGGCACCTCGTACGGAAGCGTCCCGATACCGGTGGAAACCCACAGGTGGAACGCGCCGCCAACCTTCCATCCACCGTCCGACTTCAGTATCGCGGCGACGTTGTGGGTGACATTGAGCCACTGCGTCGCCCCGATTCCGCCGTCGTCGTATTCGTAAATAGGGCTGACGCGTTTTCCGGGGCCACGGCCTCGGTTGTATTCCTCGTCCGGAGTCGCCGCAACAGGGAACCCGTCCAGCCAATACTCCTTAATGATGGCCCTCACCTCGTCGCCCAGCAACGCCCAACCATCGGCATAGCCCGTCATTCTTTCCTCTTCGTTGTGTGCCCTGCCGACTGGCACTGTTCTACGCACGCGTATCCATGACCATTCAAGCGGACATATTTCCAATACTGACTCGGTAAAATCCTCGCCCTGGAGCAACGGCCGCGACCAGTCAATCCGACGTACCCTCGAACAATCGCTCAATCCGACGCACATGTTCACGCGTATAACCAGTCCGACGAACAACCTCCACCTGCGAAACTCCAGACTGTCGCGCGCGCCAAATCTCGCCGTACAGAGCATCCCGAGCAGCCTTCTCCGCGACTACTGCACGCTTGTGCGCCTCGACGGCCTTCTCCAGCGGATCCATGCAGGTGACGTTACCGTCCGACCTGGACGCGAAACGATTCTGAACCGAGTCCACCCTGAATGCTCGGCCAAATGTCCTTCTCACACTTGCCAATGTGACATGCATGAGGCATCCTGAATGTCACATAGAGTTCTTTCCTTCGTGCTTCACAATCCGCGACAGCTCCAGTCACGCTGACCGCATCGCAGACAGAGGACCTCATGACATCCACGGCAACAAATGTCCATGCCCACGCGCAGCGCGCCTGCGACTCCCTCGTCGACCTTGCCGACAATCTCGACGCACTCGGCCGCTACAACCTCCCACAAGACATCCACACCGCAGCCCTGACCGCACAACACATCTCAAACATCCTCAAAGTCGCTTACCAAATCGCGTTCGCCTACCACAACGCCATCCCAGCACCCCGCGATGCGCTCAAAATCTACGACGTCGACGAACGCTCCTATCTCCGCGTCATCCGCAAACACAGTCTCTTCGCCTTCCGTTCCGGATACGACGCATTCCGCTGCTTCGACGACATCCACGACGTCGCACGACGACTGGAAGCGACAACCAACGCCAAGACCGCAGAGCGACTGAGACCGAAGGGCGAGTAGACATTCCGCCCACAGACTGATCCGTTCACTGTCGTACCCCTACACAAGGATTCCGTCCATGCCCGTGCGCGCCATACCTGGACTTACCGATCTCGCCACTCTGCGACCAGATCTCGCCGCAGAGTGGGATGCAGAGAGAAACAAACGGCAACCGACCGATATCACGCCGAAAAGCAGCATCCGGGCGTGGTGGCGATGCGGAAAGAAGCATTCCTATCAGGCCTGCGTCGCCGACCGCACTGCCAAAATCGGTCCAGGATGCCCCTACTGCACACTGATCCGCCCAATTCCCAATGAAACCGACTTACCTACGACTCATCCCGAAATCGCGTCCCAATGGCACCCCACCTTCAACGGCGACCGGACGCCTACCGGCTTTACAGCAAAAAGCAACTGGAAAGCTTGGTGGCGATGTGCCGGCGGTCACGAGTACCAAACAGAAATCACAAAACGCACCAACAGAAAATATGGGTGCCCACACTGCGCAGGTCGCTACGCGATCACCGGGGTCAACGATCTCGCGACAACCGAACCCGAGATTGCAAAGGAATGGGACACCATCCGAAACGATCGACCACCAACTGCAGTCAAGACAGGATCCGAGTACAGCGCGTGGTGGATTTGCCCAGACCGCAGTCACTCGTACGCATCAAGAGTCGAGCAGCGCGTAAAAGCGATAATTGGCTGCCCTTACTGCGGTGGGCGGTTACCTATTCCAGGTGAAACCGATCTCGCCACGCTACGGCCGGAGGTCGCGCGCGAGTGGCACCCCACCAAGAACACGCTCTCCGCCCACGACGTTCTCGTTGCCTCGAACAAGAGCGTCTGGTGGGCATGTTCCAGTGGTCATGAATGGAAGACCACGGTCGCCAGTCGAACAGGAAAATCTGCGACAGGCTGCCCGGTCTGCTCGAACCGGCGGATCGAGCAGGGGATAAACGACCTTGCGACACTTCGACCTGACATTGCTGCCGAATGGCACCCAACGCGAAATTCGATCTCATCGGAGGAAGTTTCAGTCGGCTCGGCCAAGAAAGCCTGGTGGCTGTGCACCCAGTTCGGACACGAATGGCAAGGAACCGTGAATAGTCGCACGCAAGGCAACGGCTGCCCAGTCTGTTCAGGCCGACGCACACTGGCTGGGTTCAATGACCTCGACACCACCCACCCACATCTGGCCAACCAGTGGCACCCGACCCGTAACGCCCAAACAACCTCTTCCACGAGTCCAGGATCCGCATATCGCGCATGGTGGATCTGCCCAGCCGGCCACGAGTACTTGAGCGTCGTAAGCGCACGCGTCAGGGGACGAGGCTGCGCCTACTGTGCAGGGAAACAAGCCCTCGCAGGATTCAATGACCTCGCCACAACACATCCCACAGTGGCTGCAGAGTGGCACCCGACCAAAAACTCACTCATCCCGTCACAAGTAACAAGTGGAAGCAAAACCAAGATTTGGTGGCAGTGCGCCGGGCAGGGACACGACTACCAGGCCACCGTCGAAACCCGAACATCAGCCGGCACTGGATGTCCCGTCTGCACCAACAGACGAATAGTAGTCGGATTCAACGACCTCGCCACACTGCGACCAGAACTCGCGGCCGAATGGCACCCCACCAAAAACCTGCTCACCCCCGCCCGAGTTGGAGCCGGAAGCCATCTCAAAGCCTGGTGGCAGTGCCGAGACCACGGACACGAATGGCCCGCTGTCGTGGTTTCCCGAGTGAACGGTCGACAGTGCCCCATCTGCGCTGGACGCAAGGTCCTGCCAGGTTTCAACGATCTCAGAACCACCCACCCCGCGATAGCATCTGAATGGCATTCCACCAAAAATACAGGTACACCAATTGATTTCAGCGCCGGAAGTGATTCCCGCGTATGGTGGCGATGCCGCGCTGGCCATGAATGGGAAGTCTCGATCGGTTCCCGCACGGCAGCCGAAACCGGATGCCCACATTGCTGCACTATTGGAACCTCAATGCGAGAACAGGCAATCTGCCAGCTCATCGCGAAAGCGTTCAATCAAACCGATTACACAGGTCCTGCGGGTGTCGTCGGGTGGAGATGGGGAGTCGATCTCGCGCTGCACCATCAAAGGGTCATAGTCGAGTACGACGGCTGGTATTGGCATCGGGACAAGGCGGAGAAAGACCTCCTCAAAACACGAGTGCTCGAGAAGGCAGGATGGACAGTCATCCGAATACGCGAAACCACCGCGAAACGCCCGCTCCCCGAGCTACCCGTGACCACGATGGAATGCACCTCCACCGAACGTGCAGAAGCAGTGGCGCTGCGGACTATTCAACTTATCAACGAAATTCACCAGCATTGAATGCGCGAGACAGCAATCCCCATCACACCATCTACCGGTCGCAAGCACGCAGAATGATGCCCGCGTCCCTCAAACTGGACAGTTCAAGGTGACGCGGGCATCCGTATGACGACATTCAGTTCGGTGTCACCAAAACCTGCAACTCGCCAATTCGCTGCTGATAGGTAGATGTCAACGGTATTGGCATCACTCCACCTGTGCCACCACCTGGAAAGACCGCCGTCCATGTCACCACGAAATTGCTTGTCACGCTGAGATTGTGGACTCCGCCAGGCTCCGTCTCTGAGCTGCGCTCAATTCGATGTCCACAAGTCGGAGAGGGCATTCCACTTGGCGGGGTCATCGGACTCGCATCGACTGCGTCGGTGTAAGGAGTAAACGGCAAGAGCGCACCCGCACAAAAGGTGGGCGCGGAACGATCGCCCCAATTTACGAGCACTCCAGAATTTACTGCGTTCGCGGTGACTGTGACGACGCCGGCGGTTGCGACCCTGTTTACGGGCCCGATTTGAGCGGGTCTCGTCGATGCTCCGTTGGGGCAGAAATAGATCCACGCCTCGCGCCCTACGAGACCGGTTCGGCCGCCAGGAGAATTTGCAGGCTCGGGTGTCATGCACATCTCAGGCTTCTCCAACTGCATCGCGGTGACAGCCATCGACACGGTATTCATGATCTCCGCCATCGACGGTGGTGTCGGAGGAACATCAATCCCTGGTGCGGCTGGCGCAGCGTCACAGTTGTTTCGGAGATTGCTGCAGCTGCGACGTTCAAGTACAGCCGGTCCATTATTCGCTGCAGCGGCGGCACCACCGCCGCTCGTCCCTGCACCACCACCGCCACCACCGGCGTTGCCCGCGCCACCAGCATTACCGGCCCCGCCACCGCCGCCCGAGGGCGCGCTGATGTAACCACCACCGACAGTGACGTTCGCGCCACCAGGCGTTACGAACACATCGGAGCCGGCCCCTCCCACACCGGGCTGGGCGAATGAGGACTGACTACCGCCCGTAACCACCACTCCGCAAACGAGTGCCGCAGTGACGAATGCTCTCATTGCTAGCCGCATGATGACACCTTCTCAACTGTTTGACTTGTAACCCGCCAGCCATTCGCGTCTGGCCACTCAGGGTTTCGGACAGTGATCGCGGTGGACTCGAACTGCCCACGGTCGGGCTTCATTGCACTGGTTCCGTCCTGGTATTTGTTCTCCCAACCCGAGATATCCGTGCAAGCTTGCACATGTACCCACGCCGGCTCGGTCCTAGGCTTTCCGTTCTCGTCAACAGGAACCTCGAGATCCGAAACCGAGGAATTGACAACAGTTATCGCTCCAGTACTGGTGATTCCTTGCGAACGCCGGAGAGTGATGTTTCCGACCTGTCCCGACAGGACCGGATCTGCAGCAACAGTGCTGATCGCATCTGTCGATGCGGCGGGATCTGCTTCTACACTCCCCAACAGCGCGTAGTAGTCGTTCACCTTGGCGAGCGCCTGGGCACGTGCTTGTTCATCTGGTGTCTTGGCTGTGGCTGTGCCGTCTGGGCCACCGAATGCGGGGTCTGCGGTGGAGGTGAGGGTGACGTTGGGGTCGTCGGTTTTGTCGGAACAGGCTGCGACGGCGGCTAGTAGGGCTGCGGCGGCGAGGGCTGCTGCTGTGGTTCGTCGGATTGTGTTGTGGGTCATGTTGTTGTCTCCTAGAAGCTTCCGGCGCTGCAGGGGGTTCCGGGTTGTGTGTAGTCGGCTGTGACTCTCCATCCTGCTGGGTCGGGCCACGCGGTGTTGGTCAGGATCGGTTTTCCGAGTTCGAGTTTGTCGACAGGTTTGCTGATGCAGACGTCCATTTGGAGGGTGGCTGTTCCTGCGGTTGGGGCGCCGTTTTCGTCGATGGGGATGTCGTGTTTGGTGATCACGTTTTTGAGTACTTTGAGATCGTTTGGTGGCGTGGGGTTTCCGTTGCGGCTGGTTGTGATCTCTTTTTTGGTTCTGTCGAGGAAGCGTCCGGCTGCGACGGTATCGAGTTCGGAGAGTGGGGCGGTGGGGTCGGAGTTCAATCGTGCGAGCACGGTGTAGTACTCGCCGATCTTCGCGAGGGCGCCTTCTCCTGCTTGTTGTTCGGGTGATTTTCCCGATCCTGGGGGGCCGGTGAAGGTGGGGCCGTTGTTGGTGTCGAGGGTGCCGGGCTCGGGGCTGAGGATGCTGCAGCTTGCGGTCAGGCATGCCGCCGCGGCGAGGGTGAAGACGGCTGCGAGGCGGCGGTTCATGATGCGGCTCCGATTCGATAGTCGGTGGTGGTGTCGAGCTGTCTGAGGAGTTCGTTGGTTTCGGGGTGTGCGTCGACTTGCAGTTCGTCGAGTTCGCTTTTGAGGGTGTCGATGAGGGTTTGGGTGGTTTCGACGTCTCCGGAGAAGTGGGTGGCGATGATGGCCGCTCGCCAGCAGCCTTCGTGGGCACTGTCGACTGTGAGGCCGGTCTGGGCTGCTTTTCCTGCTGCGTCGAGGTCCTGGGTGACTTGTTCGCCGCGGATGTAGCGGCCGGCGAGTTCTTCTGCGACGTCGGTGATTGCGGAGATCATTTCTTGCTTTGTGTGATCTGCCCATCGGTATGCGGTGGGGTCGTCGCTGGTGAAGGGTTGACCGGTTACCAGTGTGAGTGCGGCTTGGAGGCGTTCGGTTGTCGTCGTGGCTGGGTGTGCGTCGACGAGGTGGTTCCAGTAGTCCCAGTCTGTGGTTACTGAGGGGTGCAGGCGGAGTGGTGTTCGGCCGGTTTTGTCTCCGGATTTGATGAGCGCTGCGTCTCCGGTGTCGGTGTCTCCCATCCAGCTGCGTAGTCGTGTGACTGCTTGGTTGCGGCGGCTGCGGAGCCGTACCTTTGCTGTTTTCGCTTCTGCTTCAGTGCTGGCCGTGTTGACGAGTTCGACGTCGTGGGGCCACATTTTTGCGGTGAGTTCAGTTGCGGGTACGCCGTCGTCGCTGAATGCGAGTAGGGCGGCGATTTCGGTGAGGCTTCGTGAGTTTTCGCGGTCCGTTGAGCCTGGGGTGAGTGGGGTGAGGGTGGGTTCTCCGAGGACGCGGATCCAGATGTGTGGGGTTGTGGGGACGTCAGGCTCGGACGCGGTGGTCTCGGTTTCGGTGTCACCGACTGTCTCGGAGTTGTTTTCCTCGAATACGTTGTCGTCGTTGCGAACTACCGTGAACGCCGCAGGGTCGGCGCTGGTGATGAGGTTTTCGGTCGTGATGTCGAAGTCGAGACGTGCCCCCTCCCAACCGAAGTCCCCGAAGTCTGCAGCCTGGGGTTCGGCAGCTGGGGAAGGATCATGTGTGGTGGTGGCGTACAGACTGACGATGCTGTCGTAGCTGGTTTCGTCGAGTGTTGTGACAGTGAGCTGTGCTGATGCGATACCTGGGCGGACCAGTGTTGCGGTGCCGTCGTCGGCGACGTCGAGTGTCCAGTCGGAGCGAGTGTTCGAGTTCTGTGTCGTGACTGCGGCGAACGCGATCCGCGGTGCGTTCTGGGCGATTGCGGCGAGGATTTCTGTTTGTTCAGCTGTCAGCGGGTCGGAGATGAGGACGATTTCCGGAGCGGTCAGCTCGCTGGTTTCGTACACGCTCCGTGCGTGTGCGATGGATTCGATGTCGTTCTCGTCGAGGATGTCGGCGTCGCGTTCGAGGTGGCGGGCCAAGCGCGTCAACACCTCGTCGGTGTTGTCTGAGTGCGTGATTCGGCCGGTGTTCACTGCGTCTGCGAGGTCGCTGCAGTATCCGACGACGTTGAGGTGGAGGGAATCGGCTAGGGGGGATACGGCGAGCTCGACGGCCATCGCGCGCAGCACGTTTGCGGTGGCGGTGGGTGTGCCGGTGATGGAGAGGTGCCCGATTTCCTCCAGATTGAGCATGAGTTCTCGTCCGTCGTCGCTGGTTCCCATTGCGGTTAGGGCTGGGTATGGGCTGACGTCGATGTCCGGGGTGGAGCGAGGGAACGTCCGTGGGTCGACCATCCACGTGTCGTCGTCTGATTGCATCCAGGGTTGGGGCAGGGAGATTTCCTCGAGTAGTCCGAGTTCGATGGTGTCGTCGCCGATGAAGACTGCGAGCAGTCTGGGGATGGGGGTTTCGTTTGTTCGGCAGTGCTGTGCGAGGTTCCGCAGTGCGGTGTCGACGTGAGCGGTGGTCAGTGGATCGACGGCGGCGGTCAGTGCTTGTTCGGCGAGGATTGCTTCTTTGGCGGGTAGGGCGATGCGTTCGCCGCGGCGGCGGCGGTGCTGTTGTTGTCGGCGGCGTAGTGCGAGGTGGCCGGTTAGGCCGGCGGCGGCGAGCGCGGAGATGCCGAGGGCGATGTAGACGATGTCGGATGAGTTGGTGGAGTCGTCTTCTGTGTCGGCGGTGATCGCGGGTGCAGGTGCATCAGGAGTCAGATTTGCGGGCATCTGAGGTTCGGCGGGGTCGAGTTGCCAGGTCGGTGTTGCGGCAACTTCTGGGAGGGGCTGCGGTGCAGGGTCGGGTGCCTGCGTCTGGGGGGTTTGTTCGGGTGCCACCGCCGGCGCAGGTACGGCCGCCGGCTGGGGTGCTGCCTCCGCTGCCGGCGCAGGTGTTTGGGCGGACGCGGACGGAATGATCAATTGCTGTCCGACTGTGATCAGGTCTCCGGCTGGCGCCCCGTCCGCAGTGGTGATCTCAGAGAAGCGCACAGGGTCGCCGAGCTCTCGGTCGGCGATGTCCCAGAGTGTGTCTCCAGCTTGGACGGTGTAGGCGCCTTGTACGACGTCCTGGGCTGTCGCGGGGAGTTGCAGCGTCATTCCCTCTGCGAGGAATCCTGCTTCGGGCACAACGTCTTTGTTCAGTTCGAGCAGTTCGGTGAACAACCTTCCGTCGCCGAGGTGAGTGTGGGCGAGTCCCCACAGGGTGTCTCCGCGGACGGTGGTCACGGTCGGGCCGGCGGGTTGGACTGCGGGCCGTGCAGCGCGGGGGTCCATCTGAGTGTGGGCGGGGCCGCTTGGGTCTTGTTGTGCGGAGATCGGTGCGTAGGGCGCGGGTGATGCGCTGTCCGCTGGTTGCGAGAGTGCGGGTGTTGCGGTTGCGGTGCCGGCTGTCAGCAGGAGAAGTGCACCACTGACGAGGAATGTCGCCGTTTTCTGTTGCGACCCGAGTAGCCGGATCTTCGGTGCCTTGACGCCCCGGAGTGTGGCTGCGAGTTCGACGAGGATCGGGAGGGTGAATGTCGCCCAGGCGGCCCAGCCGACGAGGGGCAGGAGTGCGACGAGGAGGCTGCCGTCGTCGGGGCTGGAGAGCAGACTTTCGAAATCCGAGAAGGGGATGTCGAGAGGATTTCCGCGCAATGCCCATAGTGCTGCGGGGATCCCTGCCACGAGCAGAAGCAGGATGAGGAGGTACCCGAGTCCTGCGAGGCGGGATCGGACTGTGCGAGTACTCATGGCCGGTACACCTCCCCTGCGTTGGTGCGGTTGAGGTTCACGGTTGCGCTGCCCGTGATCACTTTCGAACCAAGGGGTAAAAGCTTGTTGTCGTAGATGATGCGGGTGGTGATCAGCAATGTTCGAGGCCCGGTGGGGATGACCTCGCCCTCTACACCGGCGTCGGCGAGGTAGCGTTTCGCGGCCGCCACTGCGCGTACGGGGTCGACAACCGTATCGATGCCTCGCGCGCTGAGTGTTCCGACGATCTGCTGTCCGGACGCGCGGGCGGCGTCTTCGGCGACGTTGTCGGCGCGTTGAGCTGCGGTGTGCATTCCGCCGCCGTCGACGATGAGTCCCCACACGAAGAATATGAGGATGGGGGCGAGTATCACGGTCATCAGGGTCACGGAACCCTTGTCGCGTTCTTCGGGGAGCCTGGAGGTGAGTCGCTTACGCAGGGCGGTGATCATCTGGTGCGCTCCCGGAATGTGTCGATGGGTGAGATTGCCGTGACCTCGATGGTTCGTCCTCCGCTGACGCCGGGCCATCCGAGGGCGTCGTAGGAGACTTCACAACTGACGGTGACTTCGACGGTGGCGGATACTCCTGGGCGAGTGCGGAATCCGGAGGTGTCCGCGCTGACGTTCATCGTCGTGCATTTGAGTCCTTGACCATCCATCGAGTCCAGGGCCGCTTGGTATGCGAGGGGGTTGGCTTGAGCGGCGGTACGTGAGAGTGATGCTGCTCGGGCGGCTTCTCCCGCGGCGTGCTCGACCTTCTGATGTGCCTGGCGGTTGATGCCGTACGCGTACATCCAACCGAGTAGGACGAGGAGGACGACGATCGCGAGGCACAACTCGATGGTTGCATCTCCTCGATCGTTTGAGCGGGCGCGATTGATCCACTGGTTCAGCTTCATCCGACACCTCCGGGATTGGTCACGCGCTCAGTGGGTTTGGTGTGGTCGACGGTGATAGCGAATTCCAGCCCCGGTACGAGGGTCGGGGACTTTCCGGTGATCGTGACGGTGCTTTCGCGGAGTGTCTTGTTCACCGACACGACCGGTGCTTGAAGGTCACCAGATCCGGATTTCGCGATGCACGCGTTCGCTGCAGCGAGCCCGAGCGCCTGGTTCCCTTGCTGGGAACGTGTGGCTTGCAATGCTTTTTCGGCGCAGGTGTTGGCGACGTCCCGTGCGTGGAAGAACAGGGCGGTTTGCAGCATTACGGAGAACATCATCAGGAAAGCGACCATCGCGATGACGGTGACGAGCGTGGTGGGCCCTCGGTCGTCGTGGCGCCACCGGTCGATCAGCTGTTCCAGTGTCATGACTGTCCGTTTCTCTGCGGTCCGGTTGGTGGGTCGGGTTAGGTGGCGAGATCTCTTTGGGCTGCGATTCTGCGTTTGGTTTCCACACGGTTGCGGACGAACACGGCAGAACATGTCACTGCGGCTACAAAGGCTATGGAGAGGGGGAATGCTGCGGCAAAGGTGCCGAAACGTGCTGCACGGGAGGTGTTTTCGTCGGTAATCAGGTCGGTTGCCAGGAACGGCAGGACGATTATCATGATTGCCGCAGCCATGGGGGCGTAAATGAACGCCATGGAGTGGTCATCGATGATGGTTTCTATCGCCAGCAAGAGAGCCATCGTGACGAGCAGTACGCCGACTGTGATGATCATCGTCGTTTCCTTCACTTTTCTGTGGGTTGGCGCGCGGTTATCTGCGCCGCTTGATGTCAAACCAAATCGCTTCGCCGACGAAGCGGAAACCGTGAAGAGCCACTACTCCGAGTGCGGCGAGACCAAGCACGGTCAGAGATGTTTGCCACCGGCCGAACAACACAGCGGTCAGAAGCAGCACGTACTGCCCCCATAGGCACCAGAGGAACATGTTCTCCATCCGCAGGACCCAGTCTTTGAAGATGAGCCGAACACCGAGTATCAGGAGGCATGCAACTGCTATACCGACAAAAATCGCTTTCGTGGTTGACAACTCAAATGACAACGCGAACATTGATGACTCCTTCCCGCAGATTGGTTGCGCGAGGGGCAGAAGAAGGGGTTTCCGACCCTCAGGGTTGCCATCGATGAGCCGAGCGCTGGAACGCTACGTTGCACTCCAGCGCCCGGCGCGATCGATAGAGCCATGTGTTTTGCTCCTCCACCCGAACTGCGTTGTGCAGTGTCAGTCGGGGATGGAGTCGGCGCGGGACTGGATCTTCTGGACGACTACGGCGCCGGCAGCGATGGCCGCGACGGCGACGATTCCGGCCATGATGACGTATTCGAGGGTGGACGGGCCGCGGTCCGAGCCCTTACCGCCTGCACGCTGCAGGAGGCTTCCTGCGAGTGCGGCGACGAACATCATCGTGAGTGTGAGGTAGGAGGTGATGGCGGCGCGGGTTGCGCGGCGGGTGGTGGTGATGGCTTTGGTGGTCATGGTGTGCTCCTTGTTGGTGTGCTGGATGTGTAGCAGTTGTCCTGGACTGGATGAGTCCGGTCGATGAGTCCTTCTTCGTTTTGCCTGTTCAGAGGGATTTCCTTTCGTGGGTTTGGTTAGCCGCTGATGACGGAAACCGCCGGGATCAGGAGTAGTGCCATGAACAGGCCGGCGAGGCCGGCAAGGGGCATGGCGAGCTTCTCCGTCGCCTCGACGGCGGCGGACTGTTCAGCGGAGGTTTGTGCGGAGCGCAGGCTGGCGGCTTTGGCTCGCAGTGAGGTGTAGACGCTGGCGCCTTTGTCACCGGTCATCGTCATGATGTCTGCGAGGTCGCCGAGTTCTGCGAGTCCGAGCTGCTGCGAGACGCGTGTGAGAGCACTCCAGGGCGCTTCGCCGGAGCGGCCCGCTTCGTAGAGTTCCTCGTCGAGTCGGAGGAACACCCAGCTGTCGCCGACTTGGGCGGCGATCTCGAGGGATTGCGTGGATCCGACTCCGCCTCGTCGGCATAGCGCGACGAGGTCGATGTAGGAGCTGAGAGCCTGTGCGAATTCGGCGCGAGCGGCAGCTGCGCGTCGACGGATGTCGATGTCGGGAATCATGAAGAGGAAGACGGCGGTCGCGAGTGAGAGGATCGCCGGCATCGACCATGCCAATCCCAGTCCGAACGCTGTCAGGACCAGGTTGAGTATCGGGAAGATCAGCAGGCCGAAGAACGCTGCGACAAGTTTTTCGCCAAGTACGTGCGCCGGATCTTTGTGCAGCAGTGAGAGGTCCGCTGTGGGGAGGGTGAGGAATCGGCTGTCTTGTAGGTAGGGGTGTACGCGCAGGCCGAGCCTGTTGGCGAGCCCGTCGACGAGTGATGTCCCTGCGGTGTTTGCCTTTTCCGGCGCGGGTCCGGACATTCTGGACATCACGTCGGTGAGGGCGGGTTGGGCTCGCAGGAAGTACAGGGCCACGAGGTAGATGCCGATTGTGCCGACGCTGGTGTAGACGATGATCGTCATGGTGATGCTCATCGCTGCGCTCCTACGAGGTCAGTGCGTTCGACGCGGTCGTTGGTTCCGATGAACCGCGGGTAGACCGGCGGCTTGGTGGCTTGTTTCATCCAGTACAGGTCCGCCGCGAAGAGCGTCAGCAGGATCAGTAGGACGATCTGCATTCCGCCTGAACGGTAGGGCTCCATGAAGTTTGTGAAGGCGAACGCTGCGGCGAGGACGGCGATGGTGATGATGGTGACCCATTTGGCTTGTGTTCGAGTCGATTTGCGGTCCGCTTCGATGCGGCGGCGGCGGGCGACGGTGTCGCCTACGTCTTCGGCGAGGCCTTCGAGGACGTTGGCCAGGCCGACACCACGCAGTTGCATGGCGAGAAGGAGGGCGCCGCAGATCTTGTCACCGACGCTGTCGTTGAGGTCGGATGCGAATCGTGTGACCGCTTCGGCGGGTGGGACATTGTTGCGGAGCCTGTTGATGAAGGCGGTGATCTCGTCTTTCAGCGTTTCTGGGATGGGGGTCGAGATGATGGTGTGTTCGATTCCGGAGCCGGCTCGCATGCTGCTCGACAAGTTGCGTGTCCATTCGTCCATCGAGGACAAGCGACTGATCTGGTGTTCGGCTTCCGGTCGACTCAGGAGGTAGGGCAGACCCACGAGAAGGGCGGGGACGAGGAAGAGCGTGAAGAGCCATCCGCTCAGGTAGTAGACGGTGGCGCCTGCGCCTATTCCGACGGCCAGGAGAAGTTGGGTGGTGCCCGATAGTTTTGCTCGTTCGCCCTTTCGGCGGCGCTGGCGAGTGGGGGCTGTGGGGTCGCGGCGGTCCCTCCACCCCACGACGAGGCAGCCGACTCCTGCGCAGAGCAGCAGGACGAGGAAGACGCCGATTTGTTGGTACATGATCATGCAGCTCCTTCGTCGTCGAACAGATCGCGTTCTTCGTCGAAACTCCGAAGAGTGCCGGGAGGGAGGTCCACTTTCTTGAATCCGCCGGCGAGGAGCTTGCGTAGCATCGGCTGCGGGATGCTGCCGAATACGCCTGTGCCGTCGGAGTATCCGCGGTAGATGTTGGAAAAGCTGGGTAGCTTGTCGGTGTCGCCAGGTTCGACGTAGACGACTTCGGAGACGTATCGGACTGCGGTTGTGGTGCCTTCGCGGCTGACCCTGACCTTCGTCGCCAGCTGAACGATCACGTCGACGTGTTCGGCGAGTTGCCGCTCGATGTATTCCGCTGACGCGTTCATCGGCGGCTCTTGGGCGAGGTTGGCGAGTCGGTCGATGACACCGCGTGCGGTGTAAGCGTGGGTGGTGAAAATTCCGCCATTGGCCGTTTGGAGGGCCTTGACCAGAGCGAGGATCTCGAGGCCTGCGATTTCACCGACTACGAGGAAGTCGAGTCCCTGGCGGACGAACTCGTAGAGAATTGCGCTCAGACTGAAGCCGCCGGCGAGTTGTCCGTCTGCGCCGCGTTCACCGCCGCCCATGATCATTTCTGCATCGACGATGAAGTCTCGACGGCCTGGGAGTTCGTCGAGGAAGAGTTCTCGTTCGGTTTCGGCGACTCCGATTCGTGTCTGGATGGGGAGTGCGTTGGCCAGGGCGCGGGCGAATGTCGTTTTGCCGTAGCCCATTCCGCCGCCGACTCCGGTCGATGCTCTTCCTCGGATGGCGCACCCGAGCATGTGTGCAAGTTCTGGGGGCATCATGAGGTGGTCGAGTGAGAGTTGTTCGAGGGTGATGTTGGTCAGGCGGTGGATGCGGATTGCGACAGAGGGCCGGATGGTGGTGTATCCGAGGACCGAAAGTCGGTGGTTGCCTTGCATGTTGAGCCGGAGGGAGGGATTGATCCTGGAGAAGGGCCTGCCGCC
>JBEOUM010000017.1:0-15785 GCA_040302365.1 Nocardioides sp. NPDC126508 | reverse complement strand
CCCCCGACGGCTCCTACTCCTTCGGCGAGTTCGCCACCCAGGACGGCTACACCGTCCGCCTGACCCAGCCCGACGGATGCGCCACGGTCGGGCAGACCGAGGCGACCGTCAGCAACCGCGGCAACGACGGCGACCCCGCCTCGCGCGCAGACTTCGACGTACGTCAGGTCATTCCCCACACGATCAGCGGCACCGTACGCGACGACGCCGATGTCCCGGTGCCGGGTGCGACCGTGACCCTCACCCGACCCGACGGGACCACCGCGACCACGACGACTGAGGCGGACGGCAGCTATCTCTTCGACGACAACGACCCCGGCACGGGCTACTCGCTCACCCTGACGGTGCCCGACGGCTACACCGCGGGCCCCGACGGCACGACCCGCTCCGACATCACCGTCCTCGACGGACCGATCACCGACCAGGACTTCGTGGTCGACCAGCTGGCAGGCGTCTCCGGCACCGTGACCGGCGGCGGCAGCGGTCTCGGCGGCGTCCAGGTGCGTCTGGTCCCTGCCGACGGCGGCGACCCGATCACCACCGTCACCGACGGCGACGGCAACTACTCCCTCGACGGCGTGCCGCCCGGTGACTACACCGCCGAGATCGACGCTCCCGAGGGCTACACGGGTCCGACCTCTCGACCGGTGACCGTGTCCACGACCGACGTGACCGGGGTCGACTTCGACCTGACCCGTCCCGGAGCGATCGGCGGGCAGGTCACCGACGCCTCCACCGGAGACCCGGTCGCCGGCGTCACCATCACCGTCGACGGGCCCGACGGCCCGGTCACCGCCACCACCGACGACGCGGGCCGATACTTCGTCGACGACCTCCCGGCGGGCGACTACACCATCACCGTCACCGCGCCCGACGGGACGCGCGTGGTGGGTGAGGCCTCGCGTACGGTCACGATCACCTCGGCCGGAGAGATCCGAGGCGGACAGGACTTCAAGATCGAGGAGGTCGCCTCCCCGACACCGACGCCCACCCCGACCCCCACCCCGACCCCCACCCCGGACCCGACCCCGACGCCGGATCCCACGCCGACCCCGGACCCGACTCCCACCGCCGCGCCGACCCCGGGCGGAAATGAGAATCCGCCGACGGCCCCGAACCCGGGACCGTCGACGGAAACCTCACCTCAGAGCTCGCTGCCGGAGACCGGCGGCCCGTCGTGGGTCTTCGCCGCGCTCGGCGTCTCGCTCATGCTCGCCGGCACGGTGCTCACCGTGACGGCGCGTCGAGCCGCCCGAAGGCGAGGTTGACCTCCTCGTTGATCACCGAGGTCGCCCAGATCTCCCGCCGCAGCGGGTGATCGACGATGGCCTCGGGGAACCGCTCGCGGATCGCGGTCGGGAAGTAGGCCACCAGGCGCTGCGTCATCTCCGGGTCCTCGGCCGGGTCGGGCAGACCCTCCGCGACCATCTCGCGCCCGCGCTCGATCTTGGTCCAGGCGAGCACGACGGCCAGCTCGGGGGCGGTCAGGCCCTCCCCCGCCTCCAGCCGGCGCGCGACCTCGGTCGAGGACGGCAGGCCCTCCACGTCGCGGTCGAGTACGCCGTCGGTGACCCACTCCGCGATCTGGCGCTCGTGAGCCTCCAGGAGCTGCGGCGCGGAGGCCACCGCCCGGGTCAGGGTCACGTTGTGGGCCTCGTTGTCGGCGAGGACCAGCGCGGCGACCTCGTCGGTCATCTCCTCGAGGAGCTCGTCCCGCGCAGCCAGCGTCAGCGAGCCCGCGCGTACCTCTCGGTCCAGCAGGATCTTGAGGTTGACCTCGTGGTCGGAGGTGTCGACACCGGCGGAGTTGTCGATCGCGTCGGTGTTGATCAGCCCACCCTTGCGGGCGAACTCGACGCGGCCGGCCTGGGTGATGCCCAGGTTGCCGCCCTCACCGACGACCCGCACCCGCAGCTCGGCGGCGTCCACCCGAACCCCGTCGTTGGCGTGGTCACCGGCGTCGGCGTCGGTCTCGCCCGACGCCTTGACGTACGTCCCGATCCCGCCGTTCCACAGCAGGTCGACCGGGGCACGCAGGATCGCGCTGATCAGCTCCTGCGGAGTCATCCGCTTGACGTCGGTCGCCAGACCGAGCGCCGCGCGCACCTCGGGGCTGATCGGCACCCACTTCAGCTGCCGCGACCACACGCCGCCGCCCGCCGAGATCAGCGAGGTGTCGTAGGACTCCCAGGTCGACCGGGGCATCTCGAAGAGCCGCTTCCGCTCCTGGAAGCCCGTCGCCGCGTCGGGCGTCGGGTCGATGAAGATGTGCCGGTGGTCGAAGGCCGCCACCAGCCGGATGCGGTCCGAGCGCAGCATGCCGTTGCCGAACACGTCGCCGGACATGTCCCCGACGCCGACCGCGGTGAACTCGTCGGTCTGGGTATCGAGCCCGAGCCGCCTGAAGTGATGCTGCACCGAGACCCAGGCGCCACGCGAGGTGATGCCCATCGCCTTGTGGTCGTAGCCCGCCGAACCGCCGGAGGCGAACGCGTCGCCGAGCCAGAAGTCGTACTCCGCCGCGACCGAGTTGGCCAGATCGGAGAAGGTGGCGGTGCCCTTGTCGGCAGCGACGACCAGGTAGGAGTCGTCGGCGTCGTGGCGCACCACGTCGGCCGGAGGCACGACCCGGCCGTCCACCCGGTTGTCGGTGACGTCGAGGAGACCACGCAGGAACGTGACGTAGGCGTCCGGTCCGGCCACGCCCTTGGGGACGAAGCCACCCTTCGCGCCACCCGGCACGATCACGGTGTTCTTGACCTGCTGCGCCTTCGCCAGGCCGAGCACCTCGGTGCGGAAGTCGTCGCGCCGGTCGCTCCAGCGCAGACCGCCACGGGCCACCGCGTCGAAGCGCAGGTGCACGCCCTCGACGTCGGGCGAGTAGACGAAGATCTCGTACGCCGGCCGTGGCAGCGGCAGGTCGGGCAGCTGCTGCGGGTCGAACTTGAACGAGAGGTAGCTCCGCCCGCGGTAGTAGTTGGTCCGCGTCGTCGCCAGGATCGCGGTGACGTAGCTGCGCAGGATCCGGTCCTGGTCCAGGCTCGCCACGTCATCGAGTGCCTCGATGATCGCCTCGGCCCGCTTCGTCTCGTCACGCTCGGTGAGCGAGGGGTCGAAACGGGTCTCGAACAGCTCCACGATCTGCCGGGCGATGCCCGGGTTGGTGCAGAGCGCGTTGCCGATCGAGAAGAACGAGCTCGGGGTGCCGGCCTGGCGCAGGTAGCGGCCGTAGGCGCGCAGCATGCTGACCTGACCGTGGTCGAGCCCCGCCAGGACGAGCGCGTTCAGCCCGTCGATCTCGCTGCGTCCGGACCAGGCCTGGTGGAGCGCCGCGACCAGCTGGGTGGGCGTGCCGACCGGGGTGCCGGAGTAGGCGAGGCCGAAGTCGTAGATGAACCACTCCTCCGAGCCGGACGTGCCGACGCCCTCCAGGTCGTAGGGCCGCTCGTCGGTGACCTCGAAGCCGAACGAGGACAGGATCGGCAGCATCAGGGACAGCGAGAGCGGGCCACCGGTGCGGTAGATCTTGATCCGGAACCCGCCGGGGCTCTCGGGGTCCTTGTAGAAGGAGAAGTCGACCGCCTCGCCCTGGTGCGAGAGCAGCTCCAGGCGGGTCAGGTCGGCGGCGCCGGTGTCGGCGTCGAAGTCCTCCTTGTAGGCCTCCGGGAACGCGTCGAGCACGTGCGAGAGCCGGGCCGCGCCGTCCTCGCCGGCGTGGGCGATGACCGCGCTGACCAGGTCGTCGCGCCAGCTCCGGGCGGCCTTGCGCAGCCGCGACTCGAGGCTGTCGACCAGCCCCGGGGTGTCCAGGGCCTTCCCCAGCGACTCGGTGGTGCCGTGCACCACGAAGTGGACCCGGGCGGTGGTCGACTCGCTGATGCGTACGGTGAACTCCAGGTCGGTGCCACCGAGGGCGTCGAGGAGCACCTTCGAGAACCGCTCGCGGACCGTCGTGTTGTAGCGGTCACGCGGCAGCGAGACGAGCACCGAGACGTAGCGACCGTACGTGTCGGGCCGGACGGCCACCCGTAGGATGCGCCGCTCGATGGCTCCCAGCGCGGCCTCGGCGAGCGCGGTCAGCTCCTCGGTGGAGGCGTGGAACAGCTCCTCGCGCGGGTAGGTCTCCATCGCGTCGAGCATGGCCTTGCCGGTGTGGCTGCGGACGTCGTAGCCGGTGTGGTCGAGGACCGCGGCGACCTTGCCGCGGACGACCGGGATCCGGGTCACCGACTCCCGGGCCGCCTTGGTGGTGAAGAGCCCGAGGAAACGGTGCTCGCCGACCACCTCGCCGGCGGCGTTGAAGATCTTGATGCCGACGTGGTCGAGGTATGCGGGCTCCCCGACGGTCGAGCGGGAGTTGGCCTTGGCCAGGACGAGCATGACCTTGTCGCGGGCGTGGGCGGCGACCTTCGGCGGCATCTTGCCGTGGTCGGGCGCCTGCGGCGGGTCGGCGCGCAGGATGCCGAGGCCGGTGCCGGAGCGGCCGCGCAGGTAGTCGCCGTCGAGGCGGTACTCGCGGTAGCCGGTCAGCAGGAAGTGGTCCTCGGCCAGCCAGGCCAGCAGCTCGGCGGCCTCGGCGGCCTCCTCGCGCGGCACGCTGTTGGGCGGGGTGTAGCGCAGGCCGGCCGCGATCTCGGCGAGCCGGCGGTGCAGCCGCGGCTCGTCCTCGACGACCTCGCGTACGTCCTCGAGGATGCCCTCGAGACCCGCGACGATCTCCTTGGCCGCGTCGGGGGCGAGCCGGTCGATCTCGATGTGCATCCAGGACTCGCGGATGTCGCCTTCGTTCACCCCCTCGAGCGCACCGGTCACGTCACGGGCGACGTCGATGACGGGGTGGACGACCAGATGGACGTCGAGGCCACGGCGGTAGAGCTCGGTCTTGACCGAGTCCACCAGGTAGGGCATGTCGTCGACGACGATCTCGACGACGCTGCGGCCTCCGGCGGACCAGCCGTCTGCGGCGGTGGTCGGGGTGAGGATGCGCACGGCGGCGGTGCCCTGCGGTCTGCTCGCGGCGAGCGCGAGATGCGATCCCACCGCGCCGGCGAGATCAGCCTCGCTGCGGCCGGTGAGCTCCTCGGGGGCTACGTGGCGGAAGTAGGTGGTGCTCGGCAGGCGGTTCTGCTGGACGTTCTGCGGAGCTTGGACAGGTTTGATATGCGTCTCCGTTGACACACCTCTCACGGTATCCCGGGAGGGCTCCGGATAGGCGGGCGCGTCCAAAGGAATCGCCGATGTGAGTCATAGGCTGGTGGCCCGTCGCCGACGCCGCGGTAAAGAGCATACTCACAGAATGTGTCGGTTCTCTCGGCGCCATCACTGGTGACTCTGGCCGACCTAGGCGTCATGATGTCTGTTCATGAGCAAAAAGCTGTCGGTCGACCTCGCCTACGACGCCCCGATCGCAGCCGTCTCCGGGATGCTCGCCGACGCGACGTTCCGCGAGCAGGTCTGCGACGCCCAGCACGCGCTGTCCAAGAGCGTGGCGATCACCGGGTCGACGGTCAGCATCCGCTACGCCCAGGCCGTCAGCGGCGTGCCGGGGTTCGCGAAGAAGTTCGTCGGCGACACCATCGAGGTGCACCAGGACGAGATCTGGTCGGCCGACTTCACCTCCGGTGACCTCAAGCTCACCCTGCCGGGCAAGCCGGGCTCGCTCGCCGGCACCGCTCGGCTGGCCGAGAACGGCACGAAGACGATCGAGACGGTCACCCTGACCGCTACCGTGAATGTGCCCCTGGTCAGCGGAAAGCTGGAGGACCTCATCCTCTCGATCTTCAAGAAGGGGCTCGAGAAGGAGCATGAGGTAGGCACCCGCTGGCTCGCCGGCTGAGCCTCCTCGTCCCCCAACCACCGGTAGAGCCCACCAGCAGAAGAGCCCCAAAGGATTCGGCAATGACGACGACCCTTCAGCACGAGCTCGTCTACGACGCCCGCATGGGCGAGGTGTCCGCGATGCTCGCCGATCCGGGCTTCCGGGAGCGGGTCGCCGACGCCCAGGGCGCGCTCCGCCGCCGGGTGACCATCGGCGGCGCGCCGCGTGAGGTCCGGATCGACCGGGTGCAGTCGACCGTCGGCGTACCCTCCTTCGCGAAGCGCATCGTGACCGGCGACCTCACCGTCCACCAGAACGAGGTCTGGTCCTCCGACACCGTCGCGGTCGTCGACATCACCGTCCCCGGTGGCCTGGCCACCCTGCGCGGCAACATCTCGCTGTCCGAGTCCGACGGCCGCACCACCGAGAGCGTGCGGCTCAACATCAAGGTGCCGGTGCCGCTGGTCGGGGCCAAGCTCGAGGAGTACGTCGAGCAGCTGATGCTCAAGGCCTACGAGCTCGAGCAGGCGGTCGGCGCGGCGTACCTCTCCCGCTGAAAAATCTCACCGATTCGGTGCAACCGAACTGAAAAGCCAGTCGTCCCCATAGGTGCTCGGCAATAAGTTGCCGGCATTCAGGTCTCGGATCAGGAGGGATTCGGGCCACTCATGAGGGGGCATCTCGATGGTAAAACCTCGTACTCGCACGCGGCAGCTGGTCTCGGCCGGCATCGGGCTGGTGGCAGCCGCGCTCGTCGTCACCACGACGGTGTCGGCGAACTCCGGCCCGGCGAGCGGCAGCACCGGTAAGGGAACACTGAAGCTCGTCGCCGCAGCCGACACCGTTCAGGTGGAGGCCTGGGACGGAAATGCGTACGTCCAGCCGTCGGTCTGGCTGGCGGCGTACGACGCGGCCTTCGAGTTCCGTGCCAGCCACGCGGCCTATGACCAGCCGGTGAAGCTGACCAAGACCGTCATCCGGGGCAAGAAGCGCACCACCACGACCGCGCCGGCCGCGATCGTGGACGGCATGAAGGGCTTCAAGGAGGGCCTCCGGGTCACGCTGAAGAACAAGGCCGGCAAGGTGATCCTCGACGACAAGCGGCCGCTGTGCCCCGGTGGCTACGACCGGCAGCGGGTGCAGACCGACGGCGCCACCGGCCCGATCTACCCCGAGTTCTGCGGCGGCAACTGGTTCACCAAGGGCGTCCTGTACGGGATCGAGCGCGGCATGGCGGTCCCGGCCGCCTCCGACCTCGAGTTCGCGACCAAGGGCGAGACCGAGCTCACCATGACGATGAGCATCAGCAAGCCGGTCGCCGACTTCCTCGGGCTGACGGCCGCCAACCGCACCGCCAAGCAGAAGCTGATCATCGTCGACGGGTGCCCCGACGGCGGCTGCGAAGGCGAGGGTGAGGGCGAGATGGGCATCATGGCTGCCCACGGCGCCGATGACGACCAGGGCGCTCGCACCGTGGTGCCGCGAGAGACCCTCGAAGGCGGCGAGAACGGCCGCGGCCGGCTCCCGCTGGGCGGCGCGCTCGGCATCGTCAAGCCTGGCAAGCCCAGGAAGGACACCCTGCCCGACCTGGTCTCGCTGCCCGCGTGGCAGATCTCGACCGAGGTCGACGAGGCCGGCATCGACCGTCTCGACTTCGCCGCCAACGAGTGGAACGCCGGCCCGGCGCCGATGGTCGTGGAGGGCTTCCGCCGCGGCACCTCACCGGTGATGGACGCCTACCAGATGTTCTACCGCGACGGCGAGCAGGTCGGGATCAAGAAGACCGGCACGATGGAGTTCCACGAGGCGCCCGAGCACAACCACTGGCACTTCCTCGACTTCGCCAAGTACGAGCTGGTCGACGCCAAGGACAAGGTCGTCTCGACCAGCGGCAAGCAGTCCTGGTGCCTCGCCCCCACCGACCCGGTCGACCTGACCGTGCCCGGCGCGACGCTGCGACCCAGCCAGACCGGCCTGGAGTCGGCCTGTGGCGAGAAGTCCGCGCTCTGGCTGCGGGAGAGCATGCCGACGGGCTGGGGCGACACCTACAGCCAGGCCCAGACCCAGGCCTTCGACCTGAGCAAGGTCAAGAACGGCACCTACCGGATCAAGGTCACCGTCAACCCCGACGGCAACCTGTACGAGAAGACCCGGTCGAACAACGTCAGCTACCGCACCATCACCATCGGCGGCAAGGCCGGCGCCCGCACCGTCAAGGTCCCGCCCTACCAGGGCGTCGACACCGAGACGTGGTGGGGCGAGGAGGAGTGAGCTAGCCGATCAGGTGGGGGATCTCCTGGGTCGCGAACCAGCCCAGGTCCTCGTCGGGGTCCGCGTCGGCCGGGCGATCTGCCAGGTCGGCGTGGACCGCGGCGACGAGCTTGAGCGGCACCACCTGGCTCTCCAGATGTTGGGCCACAGCCGCCGGCGCGTCGACGACGACCACGACCCGGCGCCCGGGGCCGGCCAGGAGCGCCGCCGAGTCGTCGGCGGCGCTCATCAGGGCGGCGTACTCGGCCTCTTCGCTGTCATCGGAGGCCGCGTAGCCGTCCGCGGTGCCGGGCAGCTCGCCCTGGGCGTACCAGTCAGCGAGGAGCTCGAGCGTGGCGGGTACGTAGATGCGGGTCACGGGTCGGATTCTGCCTCACTCGCCGGAGTTCTTGACCACGCGCAGCCCCCGAGGGGCCCGGAATCGGCGTCCGGAGGCGGTGTCGAGCAGCTCGTCGAGCGCCTCGCCGATGCACTGTCCGACCAGCGACGCGTCGGGGACCAGGTCGCGGTCGGCGGTGATCGCGAAGAAGACCTGCCCGTCGTAGGAGGTCACCCCGATCGCCAGGGTGTGCCCGTCGGCCAGCGGGTGGATGGGATAGGAGGCCACCAGCCGGGACCCGGCCGCGTAGCGGGGCTCCTGCGGGCCGGGGACGTTGCACACCGAGAGCAGGTAGTCGTGCTCGCTCTCGGCCGCCACGCGGGAGCCGACCATGTGGAACGTGGCCGGGGCGAAGCCGCTGATCCCGGCCAGCCGCTGGGCGCTGACCGTGCGGGCGTTGGCCTTGTGCTGCTCGAAGGAGTAGGACACCTGGTGCAGGCGGACCACCGGCGACGGCTCCGCCACCGGGAGCACCACGAAGTGGGGCGCGACCGCGGACCCCAGCTGGGTCGGGTCGAGCTCCTCGTCGATCACCGAGACCGGCACCAGCGCCGGCACCTGGCGTACGCCGGCCAGGGACTGCTGCCGGGTCATCAGCCAGGCGCGCAGACCGCCGGTGACCGCGGCGAGGATGACGTCGTTGACCGTGCCGCCGTGGGTGTCCCGGATGCGACGGAAGTCGGCCAGATCGGCCTGGAGCGTGACCACGAGCCGCTGCTGGGAGAGCACGCCGTTGAGCGGTGTCGGCCGCTCCGGAGGCCGGCGGGTGAGCGCCCGGGCGATGCCCGCGCCCGCGTTCTGGAAGTCCTTGGCGACACCGGTGACCCGTCCGAGCGCGAAGCCGCCCAGGCTGCGCGCGGTGCCGGTCAGGCCACTGACCGAGGTGACCGCGTCGAAGACCGCACCCGCGACCAGTCGCGCGCTGGACTGCGCCTCCGGCGGCTCCCACAGGTCGGGCACGACCGGCCCGACCTCGGGCTTGTCGTCGAGCAGCAGCTGGACCAGGTCGACGGTCTCGGCGCCGTCAACCAGGGCCTGGTGGGTCTTGGTGACGAGCGCGACCCGGTCGCCGGCCAGCCCCTCGATGACGTACAGCTCCCACAACGGCCGGGAGCGGTCCAGGGGCCGCGAGACGATCCGACCGGCCAGATCCAGGAGCTGGTCCATCGAGCCCGGGCGGGGCAGCGCGGAGCGGCGTACGTGGTAGGTGAGGTCGAAGCGGTCGTCGTCCGCCCAGACCGGGTAGGCGATCCGACCGGGCACGACGCGCACCCGTTGGCGGTAGCGGGGCACGAAGGCCAGCCGGTCCTCGACATGCTCGAGGAACGCGCCGTAGTCGAAGCCCTCCGGCCTGGGCTCGATCAGCTCGATGCTCGCCACCTGGTGCGGCACCGCCAGCGTCTCCCCGTCGAGGAACGCCACCTCGCGTGGCCGAAGCCGGTCTCGCCCGCGCTCGCTCATGCCGCCGCCCCCGTAGCGCAAGCGCCATCGTACGGGCTCGGCGGCCTGAGGCCTGTGGTCGCTCGCTGACGCTCGCTCATGCCCTCTCAGCCCCCTCTTTGGTTCATGTGCGATTGTGGCAGACGCCAGCTCGAACTTAGCCCACGAAACGGGGGAGTAATGCGCCTCACGGCCCGGATCATCGCGGTCGTGGCAGCAATCTGCGGGATCGCGTCCGTCGCGACCGCCTGCGGAAACGACGTCGCCACCGAACCCAGCAAAGACAGCGACCCGGTGGTCGTCGAGATCAACTTCTCCGGCGACTCGGTCGACCCCCACGGGACCCAGGTCGACGTCGGGGTCGGCCACCGCGTCGAGCTCGACGTGACCGCGGACGCCGCCGGCGAGATCCACGTGCACTCCGACCCGGAGCAGTCGGCCGCCTACGGCGTGGGCACGACGCGGATCAGCCTCGGCGCGTTCGAGATCCCCGGTCAGTACGAGGTGGAGTCACACAGCCTCGGCAAGACCATCGTCACCCTCGAAGTCAAGTGATCCTCACCCACGGCGTGGGTGGTCGCCAGGACCTCCCGCTGCCGCTCGAGTACGTCATCGCGGGCGCCGTCCTCGCCCTCCTCGTCTCCTTCGGGCTGCTGGTGCTGACCACCAGGCGCGCCGCCGAGGGTGAGGTCGTGGGCCCGCGGAATCCGCGCGGCTGGCCGCTGCCGCGGCTCGGGCGTGTCGTCGACTCCCCCGCCTGGACCGCGCTGTGGCGCGTCGTCGGTCTGCTGATCTTCGCCTACTTCGTGCTGGTCGCCTTCGCCGGTGCCGACAGCGCTCTCAACCCCATCTTCGGGATGACGTACGTCTGGCTCTGGGTCGGCCTCGTCCCGTTCTCGCTCCTGTTCGGACCGATCTGGAAGGCGATCAGCCCGGCCCGCACGATCGTGGCCGGACTGACCTGGCTGCGCGGCCCCGGCGATCCGCCGTTCCGCCTGCCGGCGCGTTACGGCTACTGGCCGGCGGCGTTCACGCTGCTCGCCTTCGCCTGGCTCGAGCTGGTCTACCCGGACAACAACTACCTCGGCCCCGTACGCCTCTGGCTGGCCGTCTACCTGGCCGTGATGATCCTCGGCGGCGTCCTCTTCGGCGAGGAGTTCCTGGAGCGATGCGACCCGTTCGAGGTCTACTCCTCGATGGTCGCGAAGCTGTCGGTGTGGGGGCGCACCCAGGCCGGCAACCTGGTCCTGCGGACCCCGCTCGGCAACCTCGACACCCTGCGCCCGGCCCCGGGCATGGTCGCGGTGGTCATGGTCCTCTTCGGCACCATCGTCTACGACTCCTACCGGGAGTCGCCGCCGTGGCTCCAGCTCGTGCAGAGCCCAGAGATCTCCGGCGGCACCGCCTATCTGATCAGCAACGTCGCCCTCGTCTCGTTCCCGCTGCTCATGGCCGGGTTCTACTGCGTCGGCACGATGCTGACCGGGGTCGGCGACGTGCCGCGCCGGGCCCTGCCCGCCGAGCTGGCGCCCTCGATCGTGCCGATCATCGTCGGCTACGTCGTGGCCCACTACCTCAGCTACTTCTGGGAGAGCGGGCTGGCAACGCTCCGCAACGCCTCGGACCCGTTCGGAAACGGGGGCGACTGGTTCGGCACCGCGGACATGCCGGTCTCCTACTTCTTCGCCTTCCACGCCACGCTGCTGGCCGTCATCAAGGTGGCCGCGGTGATCATCGGACACGTGCTCGGGGTGTGGTCGGCCCACATCCGGGCGCTCCAGGTGCTTCCGAAGAAGCATCTGGTGACCGGACAGGTGCCGCTGCTGCTCACGATGGTCGGCTTCACGGTCGGTGGGTTGTACCTGCTGTTCGCTGCATAGCGCGCCTCTGCTTCACGGTTCACCCACCACGCATCCACAAAGTGGCGCATCCCTACCTAATGCGGACTAACAGGTTGGCGCCATTGTTTACGGCCGCTTGCAGAGTCTGGGAGACTGATCCTTATGTCTGGTACCCCCCGCTTCCTGACTCTTGCCGACGTGGCCGAGGTCCTGAACACCTCGAGCGCACAGGTCTATGCCCTTGTCCGCCGTGGCGAGCTTCCCGCTATCAAGATCGGCGGACGCGGCCAGTGGCGCGTCGAGTCCAGTGTCCTCGAGAAGTTCATCGATGACATGTACTCGCAGACCAAGGCCTTTGTGGCCGACCACCCGTTCGTCGAGGCCGAGGGCGCTGCGCCCGCCGCCACGCCGGACGCTTCTTGAGTCATAGCAACCTCAACCCCCACAACTAAACCTTCCCCACAACAACGCGAAGAGCTGCCAGGCATTGCGCCCAGCAGCTCTTCGCGTCTTTTTCGTATTCCCGCCTCGGTCAGGCGAGGTTCTCGGTCTGCGCCTCCAGCTTGATCTTGAGCTGGTGACGAGCACCGTTGCGCATCACGGTGAACTCGATCGTCTCTCCCGGCTGGTGGGCCCGGATGGCGACGATCATGCCGATCCCGTCGGTGACGATGACGTCTCCGACCTTGGTGACCCGATCGCCGTCCTTGAGTCCTCCGGCGGCCGCCGGCGAGCCTGACTCGACCACCGAGATCAGCGCCCCGTTGTGGTCGACCGCCTGGACGTCGACGGAGGCACCCACGATCGGGTACGTCGCCTTGCCGGTCTTCAGGATTTGCGCGGCGGTGACCTTGACCTGGTCGATCGGGATCGCGAAGCCGACGCCGATGCTGCCGCCCTCACCACCCTCTCCGCCACCGGCGGTCGCGATGGCCGAGTTGACCCCGATGACCTGGCCGACGAGGTTGACCAGCGGGCCACCGGAGTTGCCGGGGTTGATCGCCGCGTCGGTCTGGACGGCGTTGATGTAGGAGGTGTCGTCCTTGGACTGGCCGGTGCTCACCGGGCGCTGCAGTGCGCTGACGATGCCGGAGGTCACCGTCGAGCTGAGTCCGAGAGGCGACCCGATGGCCACGACCCCCTCGCCGATCCTCAGTCGTGACGTGCTGCCGAGCGAGGCGGGCTCGAGCTCCTTGACCTCGGGGACGTCGAGGACCGCGAGGTCGTAGACCGCGCTGCGCCCGATCACCTCGGCCTTGTAGCGGCGGCCCTTGTGGTCGACCACCTCGATGCTGCCCTTGGCCTTGGCCGCGTCCGCCACCACATGGTTGTTGGTGACGACGTGGCCGTTGCGGTCGAAGACGAAGCCGGAGCCGGTCGCGGCGTCGTCCACGCCCTGGTATTCGGCGAAGATCTGGACGGTCGAGGGCAGCAGCGTCGCCGCCACCTTCACGATGCTGGCGTCGTCGGCCTCCAAGGGCGCGTCGGTCTCGATCGAGCCCGGGTCGAGCCCGCCGCCGGCCAGGCTGGACATGTCGTCCTGGTCCTCGAGCACGCCGCCCGCATAGCCTCCGAGCACCCCGAGCAGGAACGCGACCGCAGCCGCGAGCGCCCAGATCGGACCGGGGACACGCCGGCGCGGGGAGGAGTCGTCACGGGCGTACGACGCGGGTGGCGGCGACGGCGGGCCGTCGAATCCGGGCAGGGATCCGCCGGGCGCAGGCGGCACCACAGGCGGCACCACGGGCGGCAGCGGAGCAGTGCCGGGCGCCGGAGCCGGCGCGACGGCAGGGGCCGGCATACCCGGCAACGGCACCTCGGCCGTGTCGCGCTCGATGTCGTCCAGGTCGTCAGGGGACGGCTGTCCGGCCGGGGGCACGTCGGGGGCGCTGGAGGGTGGTGCCCAACGTGAGATCGGCCGCGACTGGTCGTCTTGTGGTTCCTGCGTCACGGGACCCATTCTTCCCACTCGCCCCAACTATGGGCAGCCCGGGTCTCGTGTCGTGTCTCCGGGTGGCCGGTCAGCGGCGTACGTGGGCGACGATCGGTGCACCCGGGACCTGGGTGACCGAGGTGACCGGGAGGTTCCTGGGGACCGGCGCGTCGGCGGGAGCGGCGGCGAAGGTGAACATGCTGAACACGGCGGCACCGACAGCCCCACCGCCGGCGGCGACCATCACCAGCGAACGCCGCATCGAGCGGGGGTCGGAGTAGCTCTCGCCGAGATCGTCGGGGGGCCACATCGCGGCGGCCATCACGCCACCGCGGAGCGACCCTTTCAGGTCGGCGGGGGCGGAGACGCCCGGGTCGACGCTGAGGCCGGCGAGGCGTCGCTTGAGCCAGCCCTCGCGCTCGACCAGGCGGCGGCAGGCGCAGCACTCGTGGACGTGCGCCCAGGCCCGCTCCTCCTCTGCTGCGGGGAGCTGGCCGTCGAGAAGGGCGCTCGTACGCGCGCCAAGGTGGTTGCCCAGCAGACTCATGAGGCCCCGCCCCACAACACCTTGGGCCCGGAGTGGCGCAGTCGTCCGCCGCGCGGGGCGCGGTGGGCGAGAGCGTCACGGAGCATCGCCCGGCCGCGGTGGATCCGCGAACGGACGGTGCCGAGCTTGGCACCGAGGATCTCGGAGATCTCCTCGTAGGAGAGCCCCTCCACATCACAGAGGACGACCGCGGCCCGGAAGTCGGGCGGCAGCGTGGCCAGCGCGCGCTCGATGTCGTCGTCGAAGCGCTGGTCGGTGTAGGCCAAGTCCGGCGTCGGTCCGCTGCTCGTCAGGCGCGAGGCGCGCTCGTCGGAGAGGGCATCGAAGCGGATCCGCTGCTTGCGGCGGGCCTGGTCCAGGAAGAGGTTGGTGGTGATCCGGTGCAGCCAGCCTTCGAAGGTGCCGGGGCTGTAGGTGTCGAGAGAGCGGAAGACACGTACGAAGACCTCTTGGGTGAGGTCTTCCGCATCAGGGCGGTTGCCGGTCAGACGGTAAGCAAGCCGGTAGACCCGGTCGGAGTGCTTCTCCACGATCTCGTCCCATGTCGGCACGCCCGGCTCTGCAGTCGGGGTCTCGTCCATGGGTTGCGCGGTCATGGTGCTCCTGCTCGTCTCGCTGATCGCTGACATCTCCTACGGTAGATCGCCTGGCACCGGAAGGGGCTGAGAGTTGCCTGTGAGGCTCCTATTTTTCCTCTTCCTGTGCTCTGTTAACGCACGAGTTGGATCAGGCGTTCCCGCACCGTTGAGCGAAACAGGTTAGGTTTTGCGGTGTGACCAGCCCTGTCTCGACCGCAAGTTGGACCTACGCCGACGAGTTCGTCGCGGAGGACGACCTCCTCGCAGCCGCCCGTTCCCGGGCCGAGGAGGTCGGTGTCGCGCCGATCGGGCCGGGTGGCGGTGCCACCCTGCGCTTCCTCGCCTCGGTCCTCGACGCCAAGAACGTCGTCGAGGTCGGCACCGGCACCGGTGTCTCCGGGCTGTGGCTGCTGCGCGGCATGCGCTCCGACGGGGTCCTGACCACCGTCGACATCGAGACCGAGCACCAGCGACTGGCCCGCCAGAGCTTCACCGAGGCCGGCTTCGGCCAGCGGCAGGCGCGGTGCATCGCCGGCGCTGCCCTCGACGTGCTCCCCCGGCTCACCGACAACCACTACGACATCGTCTTCGTCGACGGCGACAAGACCGAGTACGCGGCCTACCTCAAGGAGGCCCTGCGCCTGCTCCGCCCCGGCGGCGTCGTCGCCTTCGACAACGCCCTGTGGCACGACCGTGTGGCCGACCCGTCCGTACGCGACGAGGAGACCGCCACCATCCGCGAGCTCAACCAGCAGGTCGCCGACAACGACGACCTCATCCCGCTGCTCCTCCCGGTCGGCGACGGCCTGCTGCTCGCCCGGAAGGCCTAGCCGAGACGTCGGCGACGTCGGTCGAAGCGTCACTCGCGTCGGCCGAGACGGCACGTACGTGGGGCAGTCGGCGGGAGGGCGGAAGTGTTGTACAATAAGAGGGCCGGCGGGGGGGGCCGCGCGGCGGCGGGGGACGGGCCCAGGCCCC
>JBEOUM010000016.1:0-16864 GCA_040302365.1 Nocardioides sp. NPDC126508 | reverse complement strand
GGTGAGGTGGGTGTCGGCAAGATTGAAGGTGGGCCACCAGCCGGTGTGGAAGTAGTCGGTGACCTTCCCGTCGAGGGCTCGGTCGACCACGTTGGAGGCAGCTCCGGCGACAATCAGAGCGAAACCGATCACGGCCACCCCGCGACTTTGCGGGACACTCCGCCAGGCGTATACGGCGATTCCCATGGTGGCGAGGCCGGTAAAGGCGATGATGACGGCACTCGGCAGCTGATTGCCCAGGCTGAAGGCGACACCACTGTTGTAAGCCAGCCTCAAACTGACGACGCCCAGATCCATCTCGTTGGCCCCGGACAGGTGCTTCCGCGCAACGGGCTCAATCGTCAGGGCGACGACGACCGAAACGAGCACCGTCGTAGCGAAGAGAATTCGTTTCTTGCGATGGGGGGATTTGTCGTTCGTGGTCACCTCGTTGGTACTCACCACGGAAGCTCCTGGCAACGCCCGTCACCCGCGGCGGGTTCTACCTGCAGGGTCGCGTGTACGAGATTGAACTGGGTGGCCAATAGATCCTGGGCAGCAGCGAGAACCTTGGTCGGATCGGACTCCTCGTCGATCGTCAAATGCGCCGACGCAACTTCCATGCCCGATGTGAGCGTCCAGATGTGAAGGTCGTGAGCGTCCTTGACTCCGGGGATCCCCTGCAAGGCTTGCGTCACCTCGGTGATGCTCACGCCGGCGGGGGCGTGCTGGAGCAGGATCCGCAGGGCATGGCGGCCGAGATTGTATGCACGCGGTAGGACGAACAAGCCGATCGCAACACCGATCACCGGATCCGCATACCGCCATCCGAAGATCAGTGTGACCAATCCGCTGATCAGGACTCCAACGGACCCGAGCATGTCAGCCATGACCTCGAGATAGGCGCCCCGGACGTTGATGCTTTCCTTCGCCCCGCTGCGAAGCAGCAAGAATGCCGCGATGTTCATCACGAGGCCGACGACAGCGACGATGCTCACCGGGAGTCCAGGGACCTCAGGCGGATCGGAAAGTCGACCGAGAGCTTCGTAGAGAACCCATCCGGCGACACCGAACAGGAGTAGAGCATTGAACAAGGCAGCGAACACCTCCGCCCGGTACATACCGAACGTGCGATCCGGGCGCGATCGCGCTCTTTGCGCAAGCAAGATAGCGGTCAATGCCATGAGGATGCCGAACACATCGGTGAAGACGTGTGCGGAGTCGGAGAGCAGGGCGAGTGATGACGTGGACAACCCCACGATGACTTGCGTGACGAACGTGACCAGACCGAGCCCGACGGCTATCCATAATTTGCGGACATGTTTACCCGATGCACTCGCAGCTTGTTCCGCAACGCCGTGCCCATGGCCGTGACCCATCTCGATATGCCCTTCTCGCCGATGACTGGAGCGTCGTATTCTCATATGCGCATATTTGCCAACGAGAGAGTTTCAGTAAACCCTGGCTGAAGCACCCATGCAACTATCCGTCATAGTATTTTGGTCCGGAGCACCGATCGCGCGGGCGAGATCCACAATGCTGAGAGGTCCACCCGCAAATGATCGAAACCGAACCGTCCGGCGCCGATACCCTCGTCGTCGGACGACCCATACGGAAAGTATTGGGATGGGGTGTCATAGCTGCAATCACTGCGGCGGCATTGGCGCGCGCATCAACTTCCGAGGCGCTGCGATTGCTCGGACTTCCAGATCCGGGGCCCTTGACGATTTACGGACTCCCGGCGGTGATGGCGTTCGGCGAGGTTGCCGCCGTGATGACCGTAGGCAGTCTACTTTTGGCTGCCGTTCTCGTTCCGCCTCAAGCCTCAGGTGTACTCGATGTCGACGGATATCTGGCGCTACGAACCGCAAGCGTCGCCGCCGCTATCTGGGCGGTATGCGCGGCGCTGCTCGTTCCACTCACCCTCTCGGACAGTTCAGGCCAACCTCTCTCCGTCGTGTTCGCCGATCCAGGGCTGTTCGCTCGCGCGATCTCGGACATCGATGTCACAACTGCATGGGCATGGACCGCAGGACTCACACTCGTACTCGCGATTGCGTGTCGTCTGACCCTGCGATATTCGTGGACACCGTTACTTCTCGCATTCGCTTTGTTCAGCCTGCTCCCCAGGGCATTGTCGGGTCACTCCTCCTCGGGCGGATCCCACGACATCGCCACGAACAGTTTGGTTCTGCATATCCTTGCGGCGTCGATCTGGATGGGAGGAATAGCGGCTCTCGTGCTGCATGCCCGCAGAAAGGGGAGCTATCTCGACTTCGCCGCGCGCCGCTTCTCGGCCGTGGCACTCATGGCGTTCGTCGTCATAGCGATCAGCGGTGTGGTCA
The DNA here is from genome assembly GCA_040302365.1 of Nocardioides sp. NPDC126508. Taxonomy (GTDB): domain Bacteria; phylum Actinomycetota; class Actinomycetes; order Propionibacteriales; family Nocardioidaceae; genus Nocardioides. Next base: position 14,540 of record JBEOUM010000016.1, on the reverse strand, counting down.
ACGCTGCCGTGCGGGTGCCGCTCACCGCGGTGTGGAGTAGCACCTACGGTGTCTTGATTCTTGCCAAAGTCGCCGCCTTGGTCCTCACCGGACTGGCAGGTTGGCGCCAACGGACAATCGCGATCGCCGAACTGACGAAGGACCCTAGCGACGGTCGCACCTTCATTCGTCTGGCAGGGGTGGAGTCGGTGGTTCTCGCAGTAACCGTCGGTATCGCCGTCGCCCTGGGCCGCACGCCGCCCCCGGCGCCCACGGAACGACAGGATCCGAGCAGAGTCGAGGAGGTACTCGGGTATGCGCTCGATGGCGTACCGACTGCGGGCCGCTTGCTCGTCGACTGGCGATTCGATCTCATTTTCGGAACTCTCGCCGTGGTGTTGGCTGCGTGCTACGTCGTCGGCGTTTTTCGCCTCCGACAGCAGGGCGTGCAGTGGTCGACGTTCCGATCGGTCAGCTGGGCTCTGGGGTGCCTGGTGTTGCTTGTCGCAACATCGTCGGGAGTGGGTAGATATGCACCCGCAGTGATGAGTATGCATATGGCCGCAACGTCCGCCGTGGCGGTCCTTGCTCCACTCTGTCTGGTCCTGGGCGCCCCGTTCACGCTGTTTAGGCTCTCCGTTCGACGATCGTCCGGAGATGCGCCCGGCCTCAGGGAATGGGCGCAGAGCGTGTACAGAGGCTCCTGGTTCCGATTCATGTCCCAGCCCTATGTGATTGCTGTGATTTTCGCCGGAGCCCTGCCTCTCCTTTACCTGGGGGGGATGTACAGCTCTGTCGCCGGCTCGCACGTCCCCCATCTGGTGATCAACGGAACCCTGCTGATCTGCGGTTTCATGTTCTTCTGGGTCATGGTCGGCGTCGATCCCTTGCCGAGGCGGGCGAGCCTCGCGGTCAGGATGGCCCTGCTCCTGGTGGCGTTCTTGGCCTACGGGGGCCTCGCAGCAGCACTGATCACCACTGACACGGTGATTGCTGATCAGTACTTCGCGTCGTTGCAGCGCGGCTGGCTCGACGACCTCTCGCGAGATCAACGGTTCGGTGCCGGACTGATAATCGCGATCGGAGCAATGCCCCTGGCAATCGCGACAGGGTTCCTCACCGCGTGCTGCTCGCCGAGATGCCACCGCGCGGCACATGAGTAGGAGAAGGTGCATTCGCAGGGGACGTTTCGTCGAGATTCTGAACTTTGTCAACGCTCGCCCAAAAACTATGCGAAATAGTAGTACGCTGTCTGGGACCGTCACCATTCTGTGACCTTCCGCGACGCAAGGAATGCGATCTTGGCCCGACACCGCAAGCCCGACACCGACGATCTCGACTGCCCACTTCGGGAAAGTTATCTTTTCGGCACGCCACACAGCGATCGAGACCTGCCAGTCGACACGATGTATATCTCCACCGCATCTGCAGTCGACCGTGAATCCGTCGCTGGAAGCGTTCAGGCGCGACGCGGCGGTGCTCATCGCCGACAGTCCCGCAGTCGTCCTGGTGGACGGGCTTTGGTTCTCTCTGTCGCCACCGGCGCTTTGCTTGCCGCCGGCACATCCGCCTCACATGCATCGGCAGGGAGCGTCAGTGCTCCCGTCGAGCTCGACCAACAACCGCTGGCACCTCTCGACCAGGCACTGGCATCGGCTCCGGAAATTCTCCAGGTTCCCAAACTGGCCGACCTGGGGAGGCTGGCCGAACAGTTGGCTCGAGGCACCGAACGCGACACCGATCGCGCGTCGAGAGAGGCAACCGATCGCGCGTCGAGAGAGGCAGCTGCACGCCAACCGCTGACGATGGCTCCTGTCAGCGGAACATTGACGTCGAACTACGGGCCGCGTTGGGGGTCGACTCATTACGGGTTGGACATTGCCAATGAGATTGGTACACCTATCGTGTCCGTGACCGACGGTACGGTACTCGAGTCCGGACCTGCGTCGGGTTTCGGACTGTGGGTCCGTATCCTGCAGGATGACGGGACAATCGGGGTCTTCGGACACATCAACGAGACTCTGGTAACCGCGGGTCAAAAGGTGCGTGCCGGAGAATTGATTGCGACGGTAGGAAACAGAGGACAATCAACAGGGCCACATCTGCATTACGAGGTGTGGCAGGCAGACGGCCAGAAGGTCGATCCCATGGCATGGTTGGACGCGCGCGGGGTACAGATTCAGCCTCCGGCCATCAGTGACTGACGCAATCGACGATTTTCGAAGGGGGAAGGAAGATGAAGAGGCTCGGCGGGCTCGAATCCGAAGTGATGGATCTCCTGTGGGATGCAGAAGAGCCGCAGTCTGTGCGGGATCTGGTCGACCGCTTCGAGGGCGGCGCCCCGAAGGCATACACCACGATCTTGACCGTCGTGACGCACCTTCACGAAAAAGGTTGGGTGCAGAGGGAAAAACGAAGCCGCGCGTACATCTATTCGCCATCGCGTAGCCGCGATGAAGCGACCTCACTGGCCATGCGCGAATTACTCGACAACAGCAACGACTCTGTTTCAGCGCTTCTGCACTTCGCGCAAAACGTCTCGGATGACGAATACGAGGCACTGCGGCGAGCGCTGGATCACGGCAAGGTTCGGTAGATGACTCTCGCCGCAGTCCTCTTTCTCGGGGCCGTGCTCATCGGAGCGTTCATGCCCAAGGTGTTGCGGCGTTTCGAATCGACCACTCTGGCTCCTGCAGCGATTCTCGCGGCATGGATCGGCAGTATCGTGGGTCTGGGATTCCTTGCCGTATCGGCAGTAGTGATCCTTCTGTGGCCGAGCCATGCACCAGCGGAAGGGCTCTCCGAGGCCCTCGTGCGATGCTTCACTGCCTTCCAGCACGCGATGGCTCCCTGGATCGGGGAAGCGCTCGCTGTCGGCGGAGTTGCGGTTACCGCGCTCATCGCCGCTCGGAGCTTGTTCTTGGCTCATCGACAACATAAGGGCCGAGCGAAGGTCCGCGACTACCACCGTGATGTCGTATCGATCATCGCCCGCGCAGATCCGGCATCGGATGACGTTCTCTGGCTTGATCATCCGATGCCGATGGCCTACAGCGTCGCTGGACGGCCGGGATTCGTCGTAGCGACCAAAGGTCTCTCCGATTGCTTGACTGCATCCGAGCGTGAAGCGGTGATCGCGCACGAGCGGGCACACTTGCGAGGGCAGCATCACCGGATCATCAATGTGTGCGAAGTCTTCGCGAAGGCGCTGCCGGTGATCCCGCTGTTCAAAGCGGCTCCCGCTGCGGTGCGGCGGCTGGTCGAGCTCGCTGCCGACGATCGAGCTGCACAAGCCACCAGCCCCGATGCCGTCCGGTCGGCATTGCGCGTGGTGGCGACGTCGCCGCTACCTCAGCCGGTGTGGACTCTCGGGCTCGGTGACGACGAGATCGCGGTGCGTTTGGTCAGGCTGCAGGCCGATTCCCGGATTCGCGCCACCAAACTGGTCTGTATCTCTGCTGCGATGCTCCCGATGATCGTTCCCGTCATCGCCGCGTTGACCACCATGGTCGTCTTCTCCGCGTCCGCTCATGCCCTCGTGACCTAAGGCGGCACCGGAGGAACACTCGATCGGTACCTCGAACCCAAAAACTATGCAACGTAGTATTTGGGTTATGCTTCTGTCGCACACTCTATTTGCGTCTCGACAGGAAGCGGGCTGACCATGACCGCAATTGCATCACCCCCCATCGCCGCCCGGCCGTACCCCGCGCGACGGGCGCCGAAGGGATCGGTGCTGCGGAACCTTGTGACGACGACCGATCACAAGACGCTCGGCTTGATGTATTTGGTGACTTCGTTCGCGTTCTTCCTCATCGGCGGGCTCATGGCGCTGATCATGCGCAGCGAACTGGCGATTCCGGGCATGCAATTCCTGTCGAACGAGCAGTACAACCAGTTGTTCACCATGCACGGCACGATCATGCTGCTGCTGTACGCGACGCCGGTGGTGTTCGGATTCGCCAATTTCGTTCTCCCCCTGCAGATCGGTGCGCCGGATGTCGCCTTCCCGCGACTGAACGCGTTCAGCTACTGGCTCTACCTTTTCGGTGCGCTCATCGCTACGGGCGGCTTCGTCACTCCCGGCGGTGCCGCAGATTTCGGCTGGACGGCCTACACACCTCTGAGTTCGGCAGTCAGCTCACCTGGGGTCGGTGCGGATCTGTGGATTGTGGGGCTTCTCGTCTCCGGTCTCGGCACCATTCTCGGCGCGGTCAACATGATCACCACCATTGTCTGCTTACGCGCTCCGGGGATGACGATGTTCCGCATGCCGATCTTCACGTGGAACATCTTCATCACCTCGGTCTTGATTCTGTTGGCCTTCCCGCTGTTGACCGCGGCACTCTTCGCACTGCTTTACGACCGTCGCCTCGGTGGCAACATCTTCGACCCCGCGAATGGCGGAGTCCTGCTGTGGCAGCACCTGTTCTGGTTCTTCGGTCATCCCGAGGTCTACATCATCGCGCTGCCGTTCTTCGGTATCGTCTCGGAGATATTTCCGGTCTTCAGCCGCAAACCGATCTTCGGCTACAGCGGCCTGGTCTACGCGACGCTCGGTATCGCGGCGCTGTCGATCGCAGTGTGGGCGCATCACATGTACGCGACGGGCGCGGTCCTGCTGCCGTACTTCTCGTTCATGACGTTCCTGATCGCCGTGCCGACGGGTGTGAAGATCTTCAACTGGATCGGAACGATGTGGAAGGGGCACTTGACGTTCGAGTCACCGATGCTGTTCTCTCTCGGATTCTTGATCACCTTCCTCTTCGGTGGCCTGTCCGGTGTCATCCTCGCGAGCCCGCCGCTCGACTTCCACGTCACCGACAGCTACTTCGTCGTCGCCCACTTCCACTACGTGGTCTTCGGTACGGTCGTGTTCGCCACGTACGCCGGTATCTATTTCTGGTTCCCGAAGATGACCGGTCGCATGATGGACGAACGCCTGGGCAAGTGGCACTTCTGGACCACGTTCGTCGGCTTTCACATGACGTTCCTCGTCCAGCACTGGCTCGGTGCCGAAGGTATGCCCCGTCGTTACGCCGACTACCTACCCGCGGATGGATTCACCACCCTCAATACAGTCTCGACCATCGGATCCTTCATTCTCGGAGCCTCCACTCTCCCGTTCATCTGGAACGTCTTCAAGAGCTACAGATTCGGCGAAGTGGTCACCGTCGACGATCCGTGGGGCTACGGAAACTCGCTGGAGTGGGCGACCACTTGCCCGCCGCCGCGGCACAACTTCACGGAGTTGCCGCGCATTCGTAGCGAGCGTCCGGCCTTCGAGTTGCACTACCCGCACATGGTGGCTCGGATGCGGGCAGAAGCACACGTCGGGGTCGGTCATCGGCCGGAGACGACCTCAGAATCGGAGAAGGTACTTACCGGCATGCCCGACGATGACGAGAAGAAGTAGTTCGGCGACGAAGTCCGATGGGAAAGCCAATGTCAACACGAACAATGCCAGTGGTCATCGTCCCGGCAACAGATGCCGCTGCCGCCCTACTGACGGACTGGTTGATCCGAGACGTACTGCCCACCGCTCTCGACGGCGGAGTGGCGAACCATGCCGCTGACCACTTGCGGACCTTGCCGCCGATATCTCGTCGCCACGTCCGACACCCCCGCAAACTTCGGGTCCACACCCGCCGGGTCGGCGAAGCAATCGCGACAATCGAGAACCATCTCCACACCGTCGCGGTTTCCGTCGACGCAGAACGGACCTTCACGCCTTCGATCACGGTCCTTCCCGACCCCGTGCTGAACGCCGCAGCCAGTATCAGTGGTGCCGTGATGGATATCGGGAGTTCCGCGGCGGCATTGGCCAATCGTGCACTCCTTCTGGCTCCGACGACAATCGAGTCGCCGGAAGCGGCGCTCACGACCCAATCGAGGGTAACCGAATCCTATTACGCACTCCTTGCGCGGCTGTGGCACAGCGATTTTCACGCGAGCATCGTCATCCCTCCACCGACCGAACCCTGAGCGCTCCTCGCTTCGGTGTGCTTTTACGAGGGGGGGCACACCGAAGCGAGATTATTCGACACTCATCCTCAGTCGTACGCCTTGGATTCGACGACAATCAGGCGGCACGACAAAGGGGGTGACTACTTCTTCGGAGGGATCGCTCTCTTCGCGGCAAAGGCGGCCCTCTGAATCTGGCTGGTCAGTTTTCCACCGGTTTTGGTTTCGGCCGCAGCGGCGGTTTTGTCGATTGCATTTTCGATCTTGTCCGCGTTCTTCGAGGCGGCCTCCATGCCTTTGTCGACCAGCGCTTTCGCTGCACCCGTGAGTTTCATGTTCGTCTCCTTCTCCTGGCCTCAATTGCCGATGTGCCCGTGGATTGCCGAGCTAAAAACTAAGATCCATAGTAGTTGCGTTGAGCGTGGCTGATCGTGCACCTGCCGAGTTCGGCGGCGGTGGCCCTTTTGCGTCAGACCCTCAGATCAACGTCGACCAATAAGTCCAGAATGCGCTGAGAATCATGCTCGCGACGGACAAGATCCAGATGGTAGGCACGAGAGTGTGATTCTGGGCGCCGACCGTCACGATTCTCGTCACGGGTCGAGAGGAGGCTGAGGCGCTGCGGGTGCAAAGGTGCAAAGAGGCATACCAGAGTGCTGTGATCGTCACCACCCACACGACCATGCAGTACGGGCACAGCGCCTGGATTCTGTACAAGCTTTGGAATATCAGCCAGTGGACCAGTACCGCGCCGGCGAACAATCCGATGACGAGAGACCGCCAATACCATTGAGGAAGTCCGCTTTTCGCGGAAAGCGTTACGATTCCCGTGGTCAGCAAGACGGTGAATGCCACCACGCCGAGGATCGAGTTCGGAAAACCGAAGACCGACGCCTGGGGAGAACTCATCACCGATCCGCAGCTGAGGACGGGGTTGATGCTGCAGGACGGACGATACGAGGGATCGGAGAGAAGTCGAAACTTCTCGATCGTCAGTATCAGAGACGCGATCAATCCGAGCACGCCAGCACCTGAGAGGATCCAACCGATCGCGTAGGAAGAACACGCTGCAGGGAAGGAACCAGCAGTGCGAGCCCCCCTGGTATCGGTCCGGGTGCCACCCGTTGACGTCATCGGGCCAGCGCTGCGTCGATGCGCCCGGTGAGCTCCTCGTATGTGGGCATGGCTGGCAACTGGACGCCGTCGAGGAAAAGTGTCGGCGTGCCCTGCACCCCCAAGTCGATCCCTTCGTTGAAGTCTCGTTCAACCCGCTCGGCAACAGTGGGATCCTTCAGATCCGCTTCGAAGGTAGCCATGTCGAGCCCCAGATCCTGTGCGAACGTACGAAAGAGGGGTTCTTGAGATTCGGACGATTCACCCCACTCGGTCTGTGTGTCGTACATGCGCTGATACATCTCGACGAACTTCCCTTGCCGAGAAGCTGCCTCGACCACTCGCGCTGCGAGTCCGCTGTTCGTGTGGCTGGGGATAGGGAAGTACCGCACGCCAAAGGTAATGCGGTCCGCGTACTCGGTACGTATCCGTTCCATCGTGGGATACATAGCCAGGCATGCCTCGCACTCGAAGTCGAGGAATTCGACCAGAACGACATCGTTGTCGGGGGCAGTGGAAAGCAGATGGGTGTCGGCTCGGAGCACCGTCGCGTCCGAAGCGCCGGCGCTGGTGGTCCCTGTCCCGCTGCGGTTACCGAGCAACAGTGCACCGAGGACGACAGCGAAGACAGCTACCAGGGCTATCGAAAATTTCGCGTTGGTGGTCAACTTCATGGATCCGCCTACCGGGTCGATGTTCGTTCGTGCGCGCAGCCTTCCGGCGACCACACACCCTGACTACTATGCAACATAGTAGTCGGAGGTAGTCTCTCAGCGAGATGCCGGTGTGCATCGATCGCCGGACTCCGCACCGTGATGGTGTGAGCCGAGTAGGAGGAACAGATTTTGAGGCGTGCAATGGTTGTGCTGCTGGTGGCTGCAGGGTGTGCGCTCATCGGCGCAGGCACCGCGCAAGCCCACAGTGCGCTGGTCGGATCGACTCCATCCGCGGATGCAGCTCTCGATGCTGCACCTGTTTCCGTGGAATTGGTGTTCAACCAAGAGATTCAGACGAGTTTTGCGAACGTGACCGTCAGTACGGCCGACGGAACGCAGGTCGGGGCCGGGGATCCGTCAGTGCAGGGAGAGCGCGTCTCTCTCTCCACGACCCCGCAGATGCCTTCGGGCACCTACACCGTGGGGTATCGCGTGATTTCCGAGGACGGCCATCCGATCACAGGGTCCTATACCTTCACGTTGAACGTGGCACCGAACGCGGCGGCACCGTCTCCTGCAGGTGCTCTTCCCTCTGTCACAGTCGCCCCGTCGGCAGCCACCGGTGAAACCGGCGCCGCCGACGGATCCCCACTGCTGCTGCCGATTCTCGGTGGCGCCGTGGCGTTGCTGTTCGTGGTCGGAATGGTGATCGTCCTGCGCGGAGAGAAGCGCTCGAAGCGCTGAACCTGCAGCACAGTCGAGCGAGGACGGAAAGGCCAGGTCAGGTGATGGACTGGATACGACTTCCCGAGGCCGCACCCTCGTTCGGTGAGATGGTCGGCTGGGCTCCGCAGCCATTGCCGATGCTGCCGGTCATCGGAATCTTGATGGCGGCGTGGTACTGCTGGGGCGTCCATCGGGTGAAAGCGTCCGGAAGAGCATGGCCGTGGACGAGGACGGCCAGTTTCGTCTTCGGCTGCGTGCTACTGATTCTCGTCACGGGCCTGGCGGTCGAGGGGTACGGATACGAACTTTTCAGTATCTGGATGTTCCAGCATCTGACCCTCTCCATGGCCATTCCGCCACTTCTGGTTCTGGGCAGTCCTGGACTTCTTTTGCTGCGCTCCACGCCTCATTCAGGTTGGGGAATTCCGATTCTCACAGTTTCCCTGACGGCGCTTCGAAGCCGGACCGCGAAGATCCTGCTGCACCCCGGCGTCACAATTCCACTGTTCCTGTTCAGCTACTACGGCATTTACCTCTCGCCGGTCTTCGACCTGGTAGCGCGGTCCTGGATCGGTCACACAGGTCTCGAGCTCTTCTTCCTGGCCACCGGAGTACTGTTCATCGTCCCGGTGCTCTCCTCGGGGCCGTTGCCCGTCAAACAAAGCAACCTGGGTCGATGTTTCGACCTGTTCGTCGAAATGCCTCTCCACGTTTTCATCGGCGTGATCCTGATGATGGCAACTTCGCCACTCCTGAGTACCTTCACCAATCCGCCAGCCTCCTGGAATGTGGACCTGATGGCGGATCAACAAATGGCCGGCGCACTGGCTTGGTCCTACGGAGAACCGATCGCCTTGATCATCATGGTGGTTTTCGCGATGCGGTGGAAACGCGACGAATCCTTCACCAACGCCGCAGTCGACAAGAAGGTCGCACGCGAAGGCGATGTCGACCTCGATGCCTACAACGAGTTCCTGAGAACTCTTCCGCGCCGGTAAAGGTTTTCGACACGCCACGGTTCCGAGTGGTCCGCGGACGCCTATGGGGTTCAGTTCATCGGGATTGGTTGAGCATCCCTGTCCGCGAGGAGATTTTGCAGAGCTGTCGATTCCGCCTGCTGCGTGACAGCGATTTGTCGCGCGAGATTCGTCACGGCCGGGAGAGCGGCATTGTCGGCGGCGTACTGGGCCATGGGGATACCGCCCTGATGGTGGCGCAACAACAACTGTAGGTAGCGAATCTCGAAGGCAGGGCCGGTTAACGCACGTAGTTCGGCGAGCTCGGCAGAAGTTGCCATACCTGGCATCGATACAGCAGTCGCTTCGGCATCACTTTGCGCGGTGCTCATCCCTGGCATCGAATGATCCATCGATACCGAAGGCATCGGCATCCACTCCATGTACCCACCTGAACTACGGGCGGGGCGGTCCCACAGCGTCAGCCACCCCTGCATCATTCCTATCTGGCTTTGCTGAGTGGTGACGACGTCGAAGGCGAGAGTTCGAATGGCCGGGTCGGTGGCGTTGACCAGGGCAAGAGAGGACATCTCGACTGCTTGCCCGTGATGAACGGACATGTCCTGCGCGAAGCCGATATCCACGGACTCGGCGGATGACGTCCCGGATGAGGTGTCGGCGATCTTCCCTTGTACCCACAGTCCAATGACGATGCCGAGCAGCAAGGCGATGACGATACCGACGACCAACACCGCAGGCGGCGTGTGTCGGCGATCTGCGGGAGAGGCAGCCACTGGCTGGCGTTCGATCTGGTCCGTATCGCGTTGTTCAGCCATTGCCGCGATCTCCGGCTGTGGGCATCGGGGCGGGCGAAGCGGGGGCGACGCCGGCGGCTGGCGGATCCGCCGCGGGGATGGCGTCGGGACCCGGAGGGGATGGATCGAACGGGAAGGGTTCCTTCGGGTCGAATCCGCCCGGAACCGTCGCACAACTGGCACCGGGTTCCGGATGGGTGTTCGGATTCTGTCGGAGTGCGGTGATGAATTGCGCGATACGGGGGTCGTCGGCGCTCTCGACCTTGAGTTGGTGCCCCCATGACTGAAGAGAGATGGGTGCGCCGATGCCGGGGAAGGGGGACATCAGCGAATACGGTTCCCCGTCGACCCGGGAGGCGAGAGTGTCGATGTCGGACGAGTTCAACGCTTCGGGGTCGTACGACACCCAGATCGCGCCGTGTTCGAGGGAGTGCACCACGTTCTCGGTGCGTATCGGCTCCGGATAGACGACTCCGGTACACGTTGCCCAGTACTGATCGTGAGCACCTCCCGATGGCGGATTTTGATCGTATGCAACGCGCTGCGGCGCTTGAATATGACTGCCGGCTGCGTATTCGATCTCGCTCACGCCGTCGATCGACGTCGACGGGTCGGGATTGTCGGCACTCGGAGCGTACTTTTGGGCCTCGTTCTTATCGATTGCGCGAGGCACCACGTTGTACGCGATGACCGAGACCAAACCGACGATGACCAGGACTGCCAGCGATATCGCCCACGGAAATCCTCGGCCACCAGGCACCACGCCGCCTCGCGGCCGTGTGGGGGACTTTTTGCGGCTCTGGGTCATTGGTGAACTCGTTTCGCTTGTGCACTGGCACCGACACTGAATTACTATCATGCATAGTAATTCATGTTCTCGTTCTTTCACCCCGCCGAACCCGGTACATGCCTCTGAAGAGTGCCGAAGTGGCGAGAGAAAGCACGATCGCAGACAACGCGAGTTCCGGAATCGAACCCACACGTGTTGCCAACGTGAGATCGGAGCGAACGGCGATCTCGTCGGTCAATGCTTGTGCTGTGAAGATCTCGCTCTGTTGACGCACCACACCCGTTGGCGTGATGATTGCGCTGACACCGCTGGTTGCTGCGATCAGCACACTGCGGCCGTGTTCGACCGCCCGCACCCGCGACATGGCCAGCTGCTGAAAGGTCATCTCGGTCCGGCCGAAGGTCGCGTTGTTGGTGGGAACCGCGATGACGGTGGCTCCTGCCTTGACGGACTCGGTCACCAGATCGTCGAAGGCCACCTCGTAGCAGGTGGCAACAGCTATGTGGACGCCGTTGAGGTCGACGACGCCGTTCCCGTTCCCGGCAATGAAATTGCCTGCTGCATCGGCATACGACGACACTGCACGAACGATCGATCGGAGCGGCAGGTACTCCCCGAAGGGCACAAGCTGCCGTTTGATGTGTTGCTGCCCAGGGCCGTCCGTCGGATCCCAGACCATGGCACTGTTGATCGATGTTCCTGGCTCGCCCTGCAGGACCGTACCGACCAGGATCGGGGCGCCGATAGAACGGGCTGCTCGGTCCAGTCGATCCGCCGCATCCCGATTCGTCAAAGGATCTATATCCGAAGCGTTTTCGGGCCAGATGACAAGTCGTGGCCGGGCTGCTCGGCCCGCTGTGACCTCAGCTGCGAGTTGTTCGGTGCGGGCAACATGATTGTCGAGCACCGCTCGGCGTTGGGCGTTGAAATCCAGGCCCAGGCGCGGCACATTACCTTGAACGACGGTCGCCGTGACGACTTCGTCCGGGGTTACTTCAGGAGAACTCACCACGAAGGCACTCACGAACACGAGGACGATGGCCGTTCCACCCTTCATCAATGCCTGCCATCGAACACGGGAGGTTCCGGCCAGGGACCAGGCAAGGAGAGTTCCGGTCAGCGCGGTCACAAAGGACAACCCTGGTGCCCCGGCTATCGCCGTCAACGGTAGCAACGGACTGTCTGCTTGCCCGAAAGCTAAACGCCCCCAAGGGAAACCGCCGAACGGAACTCGACTACGAAGCGCTTCTGTGGTTACCCATGCGCCCGCAATCCACACCGGGTAGAGCGGAGCGCGACCGACCGCCACTGCCAGGACGCCGAACACTCCGAATGCGACCGCTTCTATCGACGCCAACGCCAACCACGGGATCGGACCCACGTACGCCCCGACCCACGGAAGCAAGGGCATGAAGAAGCCCAGCCCCGCCGCATAGCCGAATCCGAAACCTGCCCGGAGACTTCGCCCCCGGAGAACAACCGTCAGCAGGGCGATGGCGACAGGTGCGAGAAACCACAGCGTGCGCGGCGGGAAGCTGAGAAACAGCAGCCATCCAGCGCCCACCGAAAACGCGAAACGCAGAGCAATTCCGCCGCTGCGCCGCGCGGGCCGGACATCTTTGGGGCCTGAATCAGTGTGACCGTCGCTGACAAGTGCACATTCGAGGGAAGGGACCTTCACATGCTCACTCTCATCGGCGGAGAACTTCGCTGATCTGCCACCAACTTCTCGCGAAGGTCGTCGAATTCGCCGCCCCACCCGGCATGATCGGTCCTCGCCAATCCGCCGAGTTCGAGATCAACCTGCTCTGGTCCCGCCCCCGGGCGTAGACGGACCCACATCCGTCGCCTCCTGATCACGAGCGAGATCAGAAGTCCGAGCATCATCGTGACCGCAAAAACGAGAACCCACTGTTGCACAGGGTCGTACGACACCTGCAAATTGGCGAATTCCTTTGCGCCGTCGAACCGAACCTGTGTTCCATCGGTGAGAGTCCGCGTCTCTCCAGGGCGGAGGTTCACACGATCTTGTTTGACCAGCCTTCCTTGGTTGATCATTTCCTTGTTCAACGAGAAGATCGATTGCGGGATGCCGGTGTCCAGACCCGTATCGCCCTTGTAGATGTCGATCGCGACCGCAGGGTCACGCGCATCGGGAAACGACGAAGTCAGAAGCGTCCCGCTGAAGGAAGCGGTCGGCGCGAAGAGTCCCTCGATGGCGATCTGATTCTTCCGGCGCTCGTCCGGATTCGGAAACGATCCACCTGGCGGATCGAACCGCAACGCCCCACTGCTCAGGAACGTGACCGCATCGTCCGGTTGAAACTGCATCGTCTCGGTACGGGACTGTCCGTCGGGAAAAGTGACGGTGAACTGCGGCGCGTACCCATGGCCGGTCAGATAAACACGGGCACCGTCGGTACGCAGCGGTTCGTTGACCCGAAGACGATAGTCTTTCCAGGTATTGGTCGCGATATCCTGCCCGCTCTGATACGAAATGTTGGAGGTGAACATTTCGGCCTGACCAGTATCGAGATAATCTGCGGAAAAGTCGTTGACCTTGATGCAAAAGGGCGCGAGACCCGTGCCGTCAGTAGCACTTCCCGCGCGGAACGAGTCGTACACGGCAGGTGACGTATTACAGAAACCGGGGCCGCCGTCGGCAATGACGATCACCGAACCCTCGTACCCCACCAACTTGCCGATCGCGACGGTGACGAGCAACCCGATCAGCGAGAAGTGGAACACCAGATTCCCGGCCTCACGCAGATACCCCTTTTCCGCGGAAACCGATACCTCGGAATCCTTTTCGGACCTGACGGCTACCCGCCAGCCCTTGAGCGACTGCCGCACTCTGGTGAGGGCCTCGTCATGCGAGATGTCAACTACGCCGTGGAAATGGTGCGGCAACCTGGACAGATTCCGAGGTGCTCGTACAGGTTGGCTCCGAAGCGCGCCGAGATGCGCCTGCAGGCGTGGAACAAGACAGCCGATGAGAGAGAGAAACAGCAGGACGTAGATCGCAGTGAACCAGAAGCTGGAAAAGACGTCGAACAACTCCAGCTTGTCGAATAGCGGGCCGAGGGTTGGCTGCGCCGCGATGTACTGGGAAACTTTCTGTACGTTGAGATTTCGCTGAGGCAACATAGCACCGGGAAGTGCTGCGAGTGCCAAGAGGAACAGGAGCACGAGCGCGGTGCTCATCGACGTCAACCGGCGCCAATTGTGGCGCAGTAGTCGAACGCTTTCTCGGATAATCAGTCTCGGTAGGCGGCGGATGCGACCTCCCGCGGTGGCGTTATCTGTCATATCGGCAGCACGACCGAACTGACGAATTCGTTGCGTAACCAGCCGACGAACATGCCCCACACGCCGGTGACCAGTGCGAGCCCGACAGCGACGAGCATTATTCCGCCGACGATCTGAATCGTCCGTGAATGGCGTTTGAGCCACCCGACGCCGCGGAGAGCTTTCGCCGACCCGAACGCAAGCACGATGAACGGCAGTCCCAATCCCAGACAGTAGGCGACAATCAGTATCA
>JBEOUM010000015.1:0-19534 GCA_040302365.1 Nocardioides sp. NPDC126508 | reverse complement strand
CGCGGCGCTCTCCCGATGCTCCGCATCGGGAACGGAAGCGGCTCGCTTCGCTCCCCGCCAGGGAGCCGCTGCGCGGCTCGCAGTGGGTCCAGCCAGGCTGCCGTCGATCGACTCGCTTCGCTCCTCTAAATTCCTGAATTGTCTTTGTCACCAAAGGATTTGATCGTAACTGAAAAGTCGGTACCCAAGCACCAAACGGGGCCGGGGAGGAGTGGGGGTCGCTCGACGCTACCCCGTCTCGCGTCTGCCAGCTCATCGTCATCATGCTTCCCATCCTACAGGACCCCACCCCAAATCGCAAGACAATACAGAACCACAAAACCTCGAAATTGTAACTACAACAACACAATTCGAACTTCTCAAAAATAACTCCATGCGTAACTACCGAAACTGATTATGCACCAACCGATCACCCAAAGTTACTGAAACACAACAACATTCAAAAACACCCGAAAATCGACCTTCCCGAGCCCGTCGCACGCCCGAATCGACGAGCAACAGCAGCTCCCCACCCACCGCCGCCGGCACCGCCGAGCGATCGGCCCGAGCCCAGCCGACACCCCACCGCCGGCAGGGCTTTGTCAACTTAACTGAACATGACTGGGAATCAACAATATTCGATCATACTGGGGCGGATTCTGTTGGTGAGAAACCAGGTTCAGGCGGCGAGTACGCCGGTGGCGTCGTTCCAGGTGGCGAATCGGTTGGTCATTTCGGAGCGGTAATCGCTCGCGGTGAGCTTGTGTCGCCCGGGCCGGAAGTGCGGCGAGATCGCACTGAACACCGCCAGGAACCGTTGCGCTGCGCCCGGTGAACGGAAGAACTTCATGGCGCGTTCTCGTTGCCTGGTGGGTTGGTGCGAGTTTTCGGCCCGGTTGTTGAGGTACTTCGAGCGCCGGTGTTCGACCGATGGCATCAACTCCCGATGCGCCACAACGTAACTGGCAAGCTTGTCGGTCACCAGCACCCTCGGTACCCGGCCCTGCTTGCGCATCAGCCTACCGAAGAAACGTTTCGCAGCCTTCGCGTTGCGTCGTGACTGGACCAAGACGTCGAGGACGTTTCCTTCCTGATCGACCGCCCGCCACAGGTACTTCCGGATGCCGCCGATCTTGACGAACACCTCGTCCAGAAACCATGTATCGCCAGGTTCGGGAGCGCGTCGGCGCAGGCCACGCGCGTATTCGGGCCCGAACTTCGCGCACCATGCACGGATCGTCTCGTACGAGACGACGATGCCACGGGCGAGCATCAACTCCTCGACGTCGCGCAAGCTCAAGGCGAACCTGTAGTACAACCACACGCAGTGCGCGATGATCTCCGCAGGATAGCGGTGCCGTTTGTAGAGTGACCGCGTCGAATCCACCTTTGTCTCGTCTCCCCGACTCATCCGTTGATCATCCCTGACGGAGGCCCAGTTAAGTTGACGATGCCCTCCTCACCCTCCGGCCAAGCCACGAGAACCGGGGAAACACCGGCCAGAGCATCCACCGTGGCAAGGTAAGCAAGACGCGCCTCGAGGTTGTTGACCAGCTCGACGGTTGTTCGTGCCTGTGCCAACAACGCCTCCGGGACGAGGTCGCGGACATCTGCACGCTCACATACCATTCCGATCGTCGTCGGATGCAACTGAGAACGTGCTGCTCTCTCGGTTGCGACGGCGGCTGCAGAGGTCAACGCGCGCGCCGTCGACGCTGCAGACCGGACGTCCGCGGTCCACGGATGACGGAAATCGTCGATCGCCCCGAGCACTGGAGTGTCCGCGTCCACGAGCGCCGTGGAAATGGAATGATCATCGATGGCAATGCCCAGACTTTCACGCACGGAATCCTCCGAAAACCTCACCAAAGTCACGAACCGGGAAAAAGCGTTCCTCGTGCGTCTGGACTCTCAGAGAGCATTCGGAAACTGGGTTCATGCCCTTGCAAGGCGCCGGGTCATGAGGCCGATCATGGCGACGTGAATGACGGCCTCGTGGTGGTCGGGTCGGGTCTCGTAAGCGCGCACGCAACGGCGGTACTTGTTGATCCACGCAAACGTGCGCTCGACTACCCAAACCCGGGGCCGCACGTGAAATCCGCTCGCACCGGGGATCCGTTTGATGATCTCAACCTGCAGGGCGAGCACGCTTTTCGCCCAACCGAGCAGTCGACCGGGGTAGCCGCCGTCGCCCCAGATAAGCCGGATAGTGGAGAAGCCGCCCCGCAGACCGGCCAGTAACCGGTGCGCGGCGTCTCGATCCTGGATCGAGGCGGCGGTCACCACGACCATGAGCAGTAGCCCGTTCACATCCACCGCAATGTGCCGCTTGACCCCATTCGTTCGCTTCCCGCCGTCCCATCCGCGACGAGATCCGGGCACCGTGTCGGCTGCGGGCACGGTCTGCGAGTCGACGATCGCCGCGGTCGGGCACCGGTCTCGTCCGGCCCGCACACGGAGCCGGTCGCGCAGCGCGTCGTGGATGCCCTGCCATACCCCGCCGCGGACCCAACGGACGAAGATCCCGTACACCGTCGACGCCGGCGGGAACTCCACCGGCAACTGCCGCCACGCGATCCCACCCCGAACCACGTAGAGAATCGCATCCAACACCAAACGACGGCAGTACTTTTCGGGCCTGCCGCCCCATCCGGTGGAGTTGCCCGGCCGAGGTAGCAATGGTTGCAGTACCGTCCACTGTGCGTCGGTCAGTGACGAGGACGGATACACCACGTTCCGATGCCCAGGCGCCCCCGACGGGCATGCCGGGCACGACGCGACAAGTGATGATGACATGGCGGGCTCCTGGGTGCGGTCAGCGACTGTTCATCCCTGACCCAACCAGGAGCCCGCCTCTACCCCACAAGCGCGCTGAGCGAGCACCGCCGCGAGTTTCCGAATGCTCTCTAAGTGCCGTCGACGATGTCGGCTTCACCGCCATAGGCGCGGACGACGACGGTGAAGGGCCCTTCGGGAGCGGGGAGCCAATTCGCTCTCGCTGCGGGTTCGCGAGGTTCGTCGTGGGAGATGTGCAGGGTCAGAGAGCCGTCATCGTTGTACACGATGTCCGGTGTGCGGTCGCCAATCGAGTATCGGTCGATGGGGTTCGCGACGAGTAGCCGCTCCGGGAGTCGGTACATAGTTGCCGACCAGAAGAACTTGACCTTCGGTAGAGCATCGGCAGCGAAAGTGACAGTGAATGACTTGGTCCCGACAGGAACGTCGCCGTCTGTGTCATTCAGCCAGCCCGCGTACCACGCTTCGCTCGGAGGGAGCCCGTAAATCCCTTTAGCTGCACCAATGTTGCGGTGCGAGTACTTGCCTGCCATCTGTTCGTGGGTTCCGAAGATGCCGATCGATGACGATGTATGGCCTTCTTGTACTTCGATTTCGGCTCTGCCGTCTGCGAGGCCGTTCTCGAATTGTGCCCGTTCAGTGGCGTCGAGGTCCTCGGTGCGGAACTTCCCCTGTCCACGCAGTCCGATCGTAGATATCCGCGCGCGGATATCTACGTCTTCCTCGAGCGGTGGCGCGTATTGAAGGAGGAAGTCGATCAACTCGTAGAAGGCGACTGTGGTGGTGAACTTCTGCTCATCCCAGACCGGCCATTGTGGGGCAGGGGGCTGTTGCGGCTTCTCGGTCGCGGCGAATGCACTCAGTGGGCGCACGTCGTAGGCGGCCTGTATCTTCTCCATCGCTTCGATACCGTCGGGCATCAGCGCTGTGCGGGTGAGGCTTCCGACGAAATCAGTGGCAGAACGAATGACCCCGTCGATGCCGGCGGGCACGTCGCCGTTCCAGGTAGGCCCGGCAAGGAGGTAGGACCCTGCACCGGTTCCGGTGGTCACAGCGCCGACGAATCCCGCGTAGATGGTGTAGAGATCGTGAAACGGAAGGATGTAGTAGCGGTCGATCGCCGGGACACCCACGACGTACGGTTCGGCTCGCAAGTCCAGCCACAGCCATGAATACGGCGTGTCGTTGTTGGGGGTCACGATGTCTGTATTCTCAGGCCTGGCGGGCTCGGGGTAGTGCCGGTAGATGCCGAATCCGCCGATGTAGCGGGGGTCGCTTGCGTCGATGGCCTGGGCGTACATCGTGCGATAGTTTTCCACCATCGCGTATCCGAAATGTGTACGTGTCCTTCGCGATTGCCCGAATTTCCACATCATTGTCCATGCAGCGGACGATATCCGGGGTCGAGCACTCTCCGCGTCATCCGCCGAGGGTGATCTGGGCGGGTCGTTACAGTGGATCCCCGGTTCGAGTGTTGCGACGATCGACGGAATCCGCCCACGGTGAGAGGCCATTCCGAGTATCCAACGAAGGGGACCGGCCCGGTAGCTTCGGGCCGGTCCCCTTCCGACTACCGATCCACGCTCACGCGAACCGCAACAACGCGGTACGCGTCCGCTCCTCCAGACGCGGAGCAATCGAATCAGGGTTGTCGGCGTTCCACTCCCCCGAGAATTCCCATCAGCCGACCCGGCAACGCGAGCGGGCGATGAAAAGGCTTCCGTTCCGTCGGTGCAGCGCAACGATTCCTCGCCGCTTTCAGTCGTATCTCCCCGCACTTCCGCCCGCCCCGCCACCGTATGAACGCCACCGACCGCCGCACCGAAATCCGCGCTCGATTCCAGGTTTGGAATCAGGTCACTGAACTACGCATCACTGCCTGACCGACTGCTCTGTGGAATGGCCTGCTGCGCCCGAAAACTGCTGTATCCCAGACAACTTGACAACATCCTGTGACCTCCTGTGGATCACTCTGCCTCATCTCTCATATAGATGGTTCACTTTGAGGGGCACGGATCAGCCAGTCCAACTTCCGGGTACCAGTTCATACAAGGGTGTTCCAAGATTCTAGGAACCCGCGCGGTTCCGATTGCTGAGCGCGTAAAGGCGGCACGACGAGTTGACGAAGATCTTGCATATCGTTTTGCGGGCTTCGCCTTGGACCGTGAGGAAGAGCCGTGAGCGCAATGTAATCCACATGTTTCCGTCGTTCATGCAATCGAAACACAGCGTCCCTAAAGTTCGATCTACGCACTTGGATCCAAGCTTGTATGCAAGCGGGGTCGCATCCGATCAAGGGAGAACGAATGATCTCGCCTACCGCGCCGGGGATCCACATCGGCGGTCTCACAAAACAATTCAAGGTTGGACGCTCCACTGTCACCGCACTGGACGGCGTCGACATTCAGTCCGAGCAAGGCGAATTCGTCACGCTCCTCGGACCGTCCGGATGCGGCAAGAGCACCGTATTGCGGATCCTCGCCGGCCTCGAATCACAGAGCGCAGGCACCGCACTGGTCCATGGCGAAACTCCGCAGGACATGCGCCGACACCGCCACCTCGGAATCGCATTCCAAGACTCTGCACTACTGCCCTGGCGGTCGGTCCGCTCCAACATTCGTCTCCCCCTCGAGGTGTCGAAGCAGACGGGTTCGGACGAGTTCGTTCAGGAACTCATCGACCTGGTCGGCCTCACCGGCTTCGAGAATGCACGACCAGCACAGCTTTCCGGAGGTATGCGCCAGCGCGTGGCAATCGCGCGGGCACTCGTGGTCAAGCCCCGCGTTCTGCTCCTCGACGAACCGTTCGGCGCCCTCGACGACATGACCCGACAGAAGCTCAATATCGAGCTTCTCCGGATTTGGACCGAGCGGCCTGCCACCACCCTCATGGTCACGCACGGTATCGCTGAGGCCGTGTTTCTCTCGGACACCGTGGTGGTTATGAGCGCCCGGCCCGGGCGCGTCGAGAAGGTGGTCAAGATCGATCTGCCGCGGCCCCGGACACCGGAGATGATGCGCACCCGCGAATTCCACGAATACGTCGATCTCCTGTCCTCCATTCTCTTCAGCGCTCGCACCCGCGACGAGGACGCACTGGCCACCGTGGGTGGTGACCGCCGATGAAGAACAGTCGATTCCTCGGAGTGCTCGGCACCGGGGTCGTGCTCATCGTGTGGCAGATCGTCGGTATGACAGGCATTCTCGGCCCGGGCATAGCGCCACCCACCGCCATTGTCGGCGGCGTGATGCACGACGGTCTCGCCTTCTACGGAGTCCACATTCCCGTCACGTTGGCATCGGCTTCGGTGGGCTACCTGTGGGGAAATCTTGCCGCGATCGCGTGCGCAGCGCTGGTGACGACGGTTCCGGCCCTCGAGAAGTTGGTGTTGCAGGTGGGTATCGCGTCGGCGTGCATCCCGTTGATCGCAATCGCACCCATCCTCGCGGCGTGCTTCGACGGTGTTGTCACGTCCGCGATCATGGCCGCAGTCTCGGTCTTCTTCACCACCCTCGTCGGCACCATCAACGGGCTCTCACATGCTGATTCGTCGAGCGAAGATCTGGTCCGTGCGTACGGCGGCGGTGAGTACCTCGTTCTGCGTAAGGTGCAGCTCATGTCGGCGTTGCCGAGTATTTTGACTGCACTGAAAGTCGCTGTGCCCGCGGCAATTCTGGGAACGATCATCGGTGAGTTCATGGGGCAGGAGCGAGGTTTAGGGGCTGCGCTCGTTGTCGCTCAGTCCTCGAGTGACGTGGTGCGCACCTGGGGAATCACGCTGGTATCGAGCCTCATCGCCGGTCTTGCATTCCTGCTGGTCAACACTGTCGAGAAGATAGCCACCCCCTGGGCTGCAAGTACGTCGGGAGTCAACGCATGACAATCACACAGGACTCGCCCTCGGAGGTCGCCGGCCCGCGCGCCGCACAGCGAAACCAGGCCCTCACGATTGTGCACAGCCTGGCGCGTACTCTCGCGACGCTCGTCGGGGCAGTGATCGCCATCCTTACCGCCTGGACCCTCTTCATTCGACTGGTCGATGTGAGCCCGTTCGTCGCCAAGTCGCCGACGGATGTCTGGAATTACTTGATCACCGACACCGATGCTGCGGAGCACCGCGCAGTGATCACCTCCAATCTGGCCCGCACGCTCACCGATGCGTCGTATGGATTTGTCCTCGGGCTGTTTCTTGCGGCCGGTGTTTCACTGCTCTTCTACTTTTCGGCCACAGCCGAGGCCATGTTCATTCCGTCTGTCACGGCGTTGCATGCGATCCCGATGGTCACTATCGCGCCGATTCTCGTGTTGATCTTCGGACGCGGACTGGTCGGCACTGCCGTCATCGGTGCTGCGATCGTCGTTGTGCCCGCGTTGCTCACCATGCTGCAGGGGATCCGCAGTACTCCGCGGACCGATGTCGATATGGTGGTCGCGTATGGCGGATCCACTCTGTCCGCATTCTGGAAAGTTGCTCTGCCCCATGCCATTCCCACCTGGTTCGCCGCAGCGCGTCTAGCCGTCACCACCTCGATCGTCGGCGCATTACTGGCCGAATGGCTAGCCACCGGGCAGGGACTGGGAGGCCAGATGCTCAGGGATGCCAACGAATTCGAATTCGCACGATTGTGGTCTTCGGTCGTCGTACTCACCGTCACCTGCATTGTCATCTACCAGATCGTCAGCGTCATCGAAGCCGCTGTCACATCACGCATGAGCGCTCCCCGCTGAGAGCGGCGCCAGCCGAACCCCACCTTTCCTCGTTACCGAAACGGATACCCGATGACCACACAGTTTGATCGCAGGAAATTTCTCACCCGCGGACTCACCTTGGGCGGCCTCGCTCTGGCCGGGCCCGCCGTTCTGTCGGCCTGCATGTCCGGCGACTCGGGCAGCGCCTCCGCAGACGGTTTCGGAGTTGCATCCCAGCGGCTGGCCTGGATCAAGAACACCCAGTTCGCCGGAAGCTACGTCGCCGACAAGAACGGTTACTACACCGACGCAGGATTCAGTGGCTCCGATCTGGTCTCCGGTGGACCCACCGCTCCACCGATCGAATCCGATGTCCTCTCACGCACCTTCGTAGGAGTCTCGCAGGTGCCCATCGCCGGATCTGCCGTCGCGAAGGGCGCGCCGCTGAAGATCGTCGGCGCCGTCTACAGTCGCTACGCCGGATGCGTCATGACGATGGGAAACAATCCCGTCAATACACCGGAAGAGTTGTACGGCAAAACCATTGGATGCGCCTCGTCCAGTGAACCGGTCTGGCGCAACTTCATTGCAGCGCTCGGTCTCGACGAGTCCCGCATCAACACGGTGCCGGTACAGGGCGACCCGATCGGCATGACTGTCGGTGAGATCGACGGCTACGTCGGATTTGTCAACAGTCAGGTGGTCGACCTGCGCAACAAGGGATTCGACATCAACACGATGCTCCTTGCCGACGTCGGATTTCCTCTCGTCGGGCAGACCTACATCACCACCCAGGAGAACATCGACAACAACCGCGAGAAGCTCAAGGCATTCCTACACGCCGAGATCCGGGGGTGGAAGGACGTTCTCGCGGACCCACAGAGGGCAGCGGACCTCACCGTCAACGAATACGGCAAGGATCTCAACCTGAACCCTCAGTCCACCTACGACTGCTGCATCGCGGGCAACGAACTCATCCGCAACGGCTCTGCCGGACAGCAAATTCTGTCGATCTCCGACGCTACTGCCGCAGCGAACATCGAAGCCATCGCAGCCGGCGGCCTGAACCTCTCTGTTGACGACCTGTTCGACCTCGGGCCCATTCGCGAAGTCCACGAAGAAAATCCAGACCTGGCGCTGGCATAGAGCACTCCCTTGTCCAACACACTGTTTTCGCAACCGAAAGGCCCTGAAATGTCCTCTCCCACAACCCCGGACCTCGTCGTCACCGGCGGAACCGTTATCTCCCACGACGGTCGCCGCCGCCAGGACATCGCGGTCGCCGATGGGCGCATCCTCGCAGTCGGCGACAATCTCCTCGCCCCGGGAGTGCCGACCATCGACGCGACGGGGTTGCTCGTTCTCCCAGGATTGGTGGACATGCACGTCCATCTGCGCGAGCCCGGAATGACCGAAAAGGAAGACTTCGCGAGCGGCACGTCGGCTGCAGCTGCGGGCGGCGTCACGACCGTCGTCGACATGCCCAACACCAAACCCCCCGTCGCGACGGCCGAGCGATACCGGCAGAAGCTGGACCTGGTGAAGAACAAGGCGTACGTGGACTTCGGGCTCTACGGGATGCTCGATCACGCCAACTCCGACGAGATCGCGGACATGGCGGAGCTGGGCGCCATGGGACTCAAACTGTTCATGGGTCAGACGACGGGTGACAACCGCTGCCCCAACGACGCCGCGATCTTCCGTGGACTCGAAGCTGCCGCTGCCGCCGATCTTGTCGTGGGCGTGCACGCGGAGAACGATCACCTGCTGCGCATGTTCGGTGACCGCCTCCAAGCGTCCGGTCGTAAGGATCCGCGCGCACACCTCGAAGGCCGGCCCGCCTTCGTCGAGGTCGAGGCCATTACTCGCATCATCACGATGGCAACCGAAGCGAAGACCAAACTGCACATCCATCACCTATCGACGGCCGTCGGACTCCAGCGGGTGATGGATCTGCGTGCGCAGGGGCATCGGGTCAGTGTCGAAGCACTTGTCTCGCACCTGTTCCTCGACGCGGATGCCTACGACACCTACGGGAACTTGATCAAGCTCAACCCGCCGATTCGCCCGGCCTCCGACGTGGCCGCATTGTGGGACGGGATCGACCGCGGGGACGTCGACATCATTGCCACCGATCATGCCCCGCACACCGTCGACGAGCAGGCCGAGACAGATGTGTGGAAGGCGTACGGCGGATTCATCGGCGTGGAAACGATGCTTCCGTTGATGCTCACCGCCGCTGCGCAGGGAAAGCTGACCGTCGAAGACATCGTCCGCCTGTGCTCCTACACTCCGGCGCAGCGCTGGTCGATGGCGAACAAAGGTCAGATCGCGCCCGGCTTCGATGCCGATTTCGTCCTCGTCGACGCCGGAGCCGAGGTTGTTCTCGACCAGAACTCGCTCCACTCCAAGCACAACGTCACTCCGTACGACGGTTGGGCGCTCACCGGCAGTGTTGTCGCGACGTACCTGCGCGGCGGCCTTGTCTACGAGAAGGGAGAAGTGGTCGGCGCACCCCGCGGCCGTCAGGTCCAGCCGGCGCGAACGCCTGCCGATTCCGTGCGCTGACTTGCCGATCCGCGAACAATGACAATCCAGCACAACAGACGAGGAGAGCGCGTGAGCGACATACAGGCAACACTGCTCGGAGATACCGGTTCCGCCACTATCCGTGCCGCGGTTGAGCGTTGCGTCGACGAAGTACATGGTGGGTCCACCGGTTCACCGTCTACCGACCCCGCTGCGATCGCCGGGATAGGCACCACAGCGGCGCATGCGTTGAAAGGTCGACTGCTCCTCGATGCGCTGGCGGACTACGGCGTCGAACTGGATGGGACACTGCCATTCGACAATCCCGAGGCGCTACTGGCGAATCCTGCGTGGACACTCGCGCTCGTTCTCAGTCCGTGGAAGCAGTCGGTCGCAACGTATTTGGCGATGTCAACTCCGTCCGCCGTGCGAACCGGTGTCGTCGACACGATAGTTCGTGAGTCGAGGGGCGAGGTTGGAGTCAACACCAACAGTTGGGCATCTCAGGCGGCGATGGAAACGCTGATGGGTGGCCGGACACCGTCGTCGATTCTGATTCTCGGGTCCGGCGGTTCGTCGAACTCGGTAGCGTTGGCGTGCCGCCGGGCGTGGCCGGGTGTGCGACTGATCGGCAGTGCCCGCAATCTCGACGCTGCAGTGGTGTGGGCGCAGCGATTCGACGCCGAGTTCGCAGCACCTGCTGACGTCTCCGCGCTGCTCGGCCCGGGCACGCCGTCGTTGCTGGTCAATACGACCACGTGGGGTGAGACGGACGCCTCCGAGGAGTCGCCGTTCGTGTTCGACTTCTCGGCTCTCGTATCTCCGGGCAACCAGTTCTTCGATCTGAACAATCGGGTGAGCGCCTTGCAGAGCACTGCGCTGTCGGCAGGTATGAACGTGATGTCCGGAACATTCATGCAGCGCGCCACCAACGCTTGCCGGGCAGCACTGTCGAAAGCGAGGACGACCCTGTGAGCCCGTTGGACAGCATGATCGTGAGCCGTAGCGGCGATCCTGTCAGTGCACGCGAACGTGTATATCTGTATCTCCGGCAACAGATCACCACCGGTGAATTCAGTGGCGGAACCCGCTTGACCGAGGAGCAGATCGCCGACGAGCTCGGTGTGAGCCGGACTCCCATCCGAGAAGCATTGCAGCGGTTGACAAGTGAAGGTCTTGTCGAACGCGTTCGGCGTGGTCAGCTCATCGTCGTGGATGTCGATGCGCAGGCACGTGCCGAGCTTCACGAACTCCGAGTCGCATTCGACCAAGTGGCTGCCAGACTCATCACCGCGAAAACCTCGAGCGTGGACTGGGATTCGCTGTACGCGATGCTGACACCGCTCGATAGTGCACTGAGTGAATTCGGGGTAGGTAGCCCTCAATACGCCATGACTCATCTCGAATTCCACATGGCCATTAACCGAGCCGCGTTCTGCCCCGTCACCTCGTCGTTCCTGGAGAGGCAGGCGTTCTTGTATCCCACCGACGACTACGTCCAGCAATCGGGACACGAACCGATTTCCCAACATCGCGCACTGCTCGACGACCTCGCGAGCGGCGACCTCGACCGTGCCACCACAGCCGTGCGTATCCACGCACTACGCGGGCACGGCAACACCACACTGCGCTGATCCACTCGCAACTGACCCCGCCGCAACAAGGAGTTCCTACGATGTCCCCCAACACTGTCCTCATGTTCGTCAACGGCCAAGCAATGAGCGGAGGTTCACTCAACGACGCCCTGTCCTCGGCGCGTTTTGTCGGTGCGGTGCGCACCGCACCGGCCTATCGGTTCTTCTCGTTCGACGACGAGTTTCCCGGACTCGCTCCCGTCGATGTCGGCGGTTGGTCCGTACCAGGCGAGATATACGAGGTGTCGTACGCCGAGCTGCGCGAGAAATTACTGCCGCGAGAGCCGGACGAACTCGAACTGTCAGTGATCGAACTCGAGGACGGCCGCGGCTCGCTGAGCATGGTGTGCCGATCACTGCCCCTCGTCACAGACTCAGCCCGCGAAATCACCACCCCAGGTGGCTGGCGTGCGTACCTTGCCGCGGCCGCGACCGCGTAATGGAGATACTCCAGGCCGGGATTTATCCGGGCTCCGCTGACCACTACCTCTGGTGCACACCGGACACAGTCAGCTGGGGCACTCTCCCCACCGCGACGACCGAACCTGTGCTCACCCTCGACAGCGGCGAGACTGTCACTTTCGACACGGTCTCGCAAGAAGGTCTGATGGAAGACCAAGGCCGCGACCCCGTGGCCTACTTCCGGCAATACGGAGTCCACCGCTCGAAAGTACTGGCCGACGCCATCGAATTGGCTGCATCGGACCTCCGCAAACCTACAGCGCCTAAAGCTCCACATGTGGTGCTCGGACCCGTTCACGTGCGCGGGGCCCAGCCCGGCGACTGGTTACGCGTCGACTTCCTCGAGATGACACCGCGAGTTCCCTACGGAGTGATCTCGAGCAGGCATCAGCGAGGTGCGTTGCCGGAAATCCTTCCGCGCGATGTCGACGGCAGCATTCCCGCAGTATTCAGCAAGTTCTGCCCACTCGACGACACCGCAGATCGTGCACGATTCGAATTCAGCGGTGGCGCAGCGACAATCGACATGCGGCCCTTCATGGGACTGTGCGGCGTGACACCTGCCGGTAACGAGCCTTTGAGCACCATTCCGCCAGGTCCGTTCGGCGGCAACATGGACGTGCGCGAGATGGTGGTCGGAACCTCGCTGTACCTGCCTATCCAGGTGCACGGAGCGGGTTTCTACCTGGGCGACCCGCACTTCGCGCAGGGCAACGGCGAGATCGCGCTCACTGCACTCGAAGGGTCGCTGCGGGTCACCGCCCGACTGACCGTCGTGAAGACTCTGTCTCAGCCCCGTGCCGCGATGCCCTTCGTCGACACCGACGATCACTGGATCATCCTCGGGATGAACGAGAGTCTGGACGAGGCGATGCGTCAATGCGCGGAACTCTCGGTCGATTTCCTCGCCTCGTACACCGGTATGACACCCAGTGAGGCCTACCTGTATCTCAGTGCAGCGGGCGACTTTTCGGTGACGCAGGTAGTAGACCTGGTCCAAGGTGTCCACTGCTCGATACGCAAGAAAGACTTTCGTTCACTCGATCGACCCTAGGAGTACCGTGACCCGGAATTCATCGCTGCCCCTCGCCGCACCGCTGCCCCTCGTCCTGGGCGGACACGCAGTGCCCACGTTGCACAATGCGACCCTCGTCGACGGACGGATCGTCGATGTTCATATCGTGGGCGGGCGAGTGTATGACGTCGTACCCGCGCAAGGGCTAGTGCCAAGCGAGGACGACCTCGACCTCACCGGATTTCTCCTGCTCACGGCGCCGGCAGAGCCGCACGCGCATCTGGACAAGGCACTATCGTTCGACGAGATCCGGCCACCTGCTGGTGATCTCGGTTCCGCAATCGAAACCTGGGAAAACCACACACCGTCCCTGACCGTCGAGAGTATTGCCGAGCGCGCCCGACGCGCGGCATTGTTGCTGCTGGGCAACGGAACGACCGCGGTGCGATCACACGTCAATCTCCTACGAGGCGACCAGCCGTTACGTGGAATTCAGGCACTGGTGAAAGTCCGTGAGGAACTCTCGAGCGTCATGGATATTCAGCTCGTGGCGATGACGCCGTACGTCGTGGGCGACGAGGCAGTACATGCAGCCCTCGACCTCGGCGTCGATTTCTTGGGTGGGCATCCGCACCAAACACCCGACCCCAGCGGAAATCTGCAGCGACTGTTGGCAATAGCACGTGATCGCCGCGTCGGCGTCGACATGCACACCGACGAGCAAACCAACCCGACGATGCTCACGCTCGAGGAGCTTGCTCATTCCGTCCGGGACTGGCCGAGTTCGATGCCGGTGACCGCCGGACACTGCGTCAGTCTGGGAATGGTCACGCCGGAAGTGCTGGCCCGCGTGATCGAAGCGGTCAAAGAGAGCAACGTCGGGATCGTCAGCCTGCCGATCACCAATCTGTACCTACAGGGCTGGGACACCCCTGTGGCAATGCCGCGTGGTCTCACCGCCGCGCGGGCATTGATCGATGCCGGTGTACGGTTCGGCGCCGGCGCCGACAACGTTCGTGACCCTTACAACCCGCTCGGACGCAGCGATGCTCTCGAGACAGCGATGTTGCTGGTCACTGCCGGGCATCTGTCTGTCGAGGAGGCCTATCGGGCCGTCAGCGACGGCGCCCGTGACGTCATGTCACTTCCGAAGTCGGGAATCGAGAAAGATGCACAGGCCGAATTGTTAGCCATCCGTGCGGAAAGCCTCGAAGAAGCCGTTGCGGCCGCACCTCAAGACCGGATCGTGCTGCACCAAGGAAGACTCGTGTCGATGAGCAGAACCCAACGAGGGTTCTGCGAGTTCTGAGTTCACACGGCACCGGTTGGCGTAGCGAACGCACCGACCTGAAAAACTCTCTTTTCACAGCGTAAGTGCACGGCGGTTTCAAGAACCCAGCGCAACACTGCTGATGAGTTCGTTCAGTTTCTCACGAGGGGTATGGAATCCGTGAATCTTCCGGGGGCGGTTGTTGAGCTGCTCGACCATTGCCTCGATCGCGTCGTCGGATACGTTGTTGAAGTTAGTGCCCTTCGGGTAGTAGTCGCGGATTAGGCCGTTCAGGTTCTCGTTCGAGCCTCGTTGCCAGGGCGAATGCGGGTCGCAAAAGAACACGGGGCATCCGGTCGCGATCGTGAAGTCTTTGTGTCTCGACATCTCCTGCCCCTGATCCCAGGTCAGAGTTTTCCTGAGATGTTCTGGGAGGCGCATGATTTGGTTGCGGATGACGTCGATCACGGTGGCCGAGTCGCGGACGCCGGGTAGCCGTTCTATCAACGCGAAGCGCGTGTTCCGCTCGACGAGCGTGACGATCCCGGAGTTTGCGGGACCGACAACGAGATCGCCTTCCCAATTCCCAGGGACAGCACGATCCGCCGCGGAAGCGGGCCGGTCCGTGAGCCGGGCCCCCGCTAACCACGGTCGGACATCGCGGGATGGCAATCGTGAGGCAGGTGTCCTGCGAGAACGGCCTGAACGCAACGCCTTGGCGACGGTCAATTCGTGCCGTAACGATCCCCGGCCTTGGACATAGAGGGCTTGGTAGATTGTTTCGTGGGACACCCACAACTGCGGCTGGTTGGGGAACATCATCCGTTGTCTCCCTGCGATCTGCTGCGGAGAGTGCTTCTCGTTCAAGCCTGTGACGACGAGTGACCGCAGCTCATGGCAATCAAGTTTGCGTGCCCTTGTTCTCACGCGCGAGCGCATCGTGTGGTGATGCGCGACACCGGCATGGTATCTCGTCTCTCGCGACCCGCCGCGCCCTCGCCCGGTCTCGACTCTGTGACGTCCAAGCTCCCGTGAAATTGTGGACGCGGCAACGTCCAGGTGCCGGCCGATCGCTCGTATCGACCACGCGGGCGTGCTGTTGATCGCCATCTCGATGAAGACACGGTCCTGGTGAGTCAAGCGACGGTATGCGCGTTGAGGATTCAACGCTGACGTTGACGTAGTGACAGGCTCGATGCCGCCTCGGGCTCCCATACGGATCACCATGCCCGCTAGCCTGGCCCACTCGACGACCGCTCCCGTGTTCACACCGAATCGGCTCGCCGTTTCCTGAGCGGAAGCACCCATAAGAAGCATCGAATACGCGATGCACCGATCGTTCCACGAAACCGTCACGACAACCTCCGCATGAAGGTGTTGCGTTGGCTTCTTGAAACCGCCCACCTTTCGTTGTTCAACACTTCTGCAATACAAGGCCCCGCGAAAGATGTGGGCTGACAACCGGATTGCATACATCCCTAGCCGAGCAATTCGGAACTCATCCCACATCGGAGCACCGCGACTGAATGGGTTGCGCCGCAGCAGCGCTACGCATCGATTAACGCTTTCTGCACGTGATGCAAATATTATTGATAAATCTGAAGCCCTCTTTTCGTGGTCAAGGCATGACTCGCATCGCGGGTTCGCCTGCGGTGCGGAGCCCGGTAGATGTTGTCAAGTTGTCTGGGATACAGCAGTTTTCGGGCGCAGCAGGCCAATTGATGCTCCTAGGGTGTCAAATCGGTGTTTCGGAGCCATGTTTCGTAGGTGGTGAGGAAGGTAGCGTCGTGGACCCGTCCGTTTTCCGCGAGTGAAATCTTGGCGATGCTGACGCCCAAGGCTGCGGCCGCCTGAACTTGGATGAGTCCGCGTTCTTGGCGGAGCGGTCGAAGCTTTCGGTGATCGACAACGGGGACGGGGCTACTGATGAGTGTGAAAGACTTCTCGAGCGATCACGCGTTTGAGCTCTCTTGGTCAAGTCGCGGTGACAAGCAGTTGTTCGCCGCGGTGTCGGCAAGGAGCGTAGGGGGTGTCGGTGGTCCAGCAGGCCCAGATCACTCGGACCCATCCACGGGCGAGTATCCGTACCGCGTGTGGGTGCCGAGCACCCCGCGAACGGGCACGCCGGTAGCAGTCGCCAGCCCACGCCGAGCTGTGTCGTGAGTTGTCGGCGAAGCCTGTAATCGCGGCGCGTGCCGGCTTGTTGGCGGTATAGCGGAAGCCGACGCTGCGGGATTTTCCCGAGGCCCTCGTGACCGGTGCGGCCCCGCACAGGGCGGCGACCTGTTCGCCGGTAGTCGCATCGCTCGAGCAGGGCCCGATCTCTGCGATGAGCGCCGCGAGGCTGACGTTGGCGACGCGCGGAAGGGACTCGAAGAGCACAGTTTTGGGATGGGCAGCCAGGGCGTCCGCGAGTTCGTGCTCAAGACGGGCGATTTCGGTGTTGAGCAGGGCGATCTGGGCGATTGATCCACGAATGATCGCTTCGAGTACCTTCGGCGCGATGGGGTTCGCGGCGGCGGGCGCTGCCCGGAGCCGCCCGACGAGTTCGGCCCGCGGACTTGCCGCCACGGTAGCTGTGCCGATGGCAGAACTGGCGCATCCGACCTTCACCGAGAAGTGCCGCCGACTGTGGGGTGGGGTAGTCGGCCAAGAATGCCAGTGCGACTTGGGATGTCAGCTTCTGGAATACCTTCGCCGCGCCGGGCCAGTGCTCGGACAAGATGGCCCACAACTGATTCGAGGACGCCGTGCGCGCCTGGACCAGCACGGTTCGTGCGCGAACGTGTGTGGCAAGTTCCCTGGTGGCCTGCGCTACCGGTTCGACCCGGCGCAGGCGGTGATTGTCGGTGCGGGCGTAGTCGGCGAGCATGATGTGACAGCCTTCGCTCCTGCCGAACCCCACCGTGGCCGCGCAGCCTTGAAAGATGCCGGTTCGATCATCAGTACGGGATGCCCTGCGCTGGCAATGCGCCCTACGACCAGACCCTCACCACGCTCGACCGCCACCGGGAGCCGGGCCGGATCACCCAGTTGGGAGAGTTCGGCGAAGAGCGCCGCGATGCCTTTCTCGGTGTGCTCGATCATCCAGGTCTTGATTACCGTCCCGTTGTCGTCGATTAAGCAGACGCCGTGCCGAGTTGAACCCCAATCCCATCCACAGAACATGTGTTGACCTCCAGGTCCGAATACCGTCGCTGGAGCCGGGCAGGGCGTCGGTTCCTCATTGTTCGGCCCTCGTGGGGCTGCTCTCTCGCGCCGATCACACTCCCCGGCAACGGCGAGGGCGACCTGCTCAAACGGGCCATCGAGTGGCTAGACAGCGTGGCCGTCCCCCGTCGTTCCCGACGAACGAGCCGACATGGCCCGCATTACCCATACTCATCCAATGAGGCAGCGGAGGATTTCCTTGGTTCCCTTGCCTTCCTGCTGCTTACGTTGAATATAGTCGCGGGTTCGTTGGTCGTAGGTCATTCGCGTGAGGGCGATTTGATGGAGGGCGGAGTTTGCATGCCGGTCGCCGCCGCGACCCCGCCGGTGACGAGTGGTCTTGCCACTGGAAGCCGGAATAGGGCTCGTCCCACAGAGTGCTGCAAAAGACGCTTCCGACTTCAGTCGATCGGTGTTTCCACCGGCGGTGATCAATAGTTGTGCGGCGGTGACGGTTCCAATGCCCTTCGTCTGCGCCAGCCCCGGGTTGATCGCAAGCACCAGCTGCTCGAGATCGGCCTCAAGTACGTCGATTTCCGCGGTGAGGTGCTGGTACCGGCGCGCCAGAGATTTCAACGACGACATGATTGTGCGGGTGAGCATGTTCTCTTCCGATGCCGGCCTCGTGCGGGCCAAGGCGGGGAACAATGCCGTGTCGGCGGTACTTCGGTACCGGGCCCGAATCTGCTCGGGTGCGGTGACCAGCAGACTTTTGATCTGAACGCGAGTGGCAGTTCGTGCTTTGACCGCACTGCGACGCGCTGCGTGGATGTAGCGGGCGGCCTCGACGAGACCGTCGAGTTGTTTCGGTTCCGGATGATCGTCGGTGGCCAAAGCCGCTGATGCGGCTGCATAGGCGTCGACCTGATCTGTTTTCCTTGCATACGCCGCACTTGCCGATTCGGACGGATCACCTCGACCACACGGACCCCGGAATCCTTCAAATGCTGGGTGATCCCAGCGCCGTACGAGTGGGTGCCTTCAACTCCGACCCGTCGGACAAGGCCGAACGCGGCGATGTACGCGGCGATCGCCTTGTAGCCTTTCAAGGTTGTCGAGAATCCCGCGTCTCCTAGCCTGCGACCGGTGGTATCGATCACGGCGACATGATGGGTGTCGGCGTGGGTGTCGATCCCGGCGATGACTTCCAACTCGATCATTGTCATGATGGAAAGTGCCTTCCTGTTACCAAACGAGGGCTCGCCGGTCAGGAAGGGCAGACAAGACGTTGACGGGGCTTCTACCCAAGCTCCTGACTTGTTCAATGGAAACCAGGACAACCGGGATCTGCAATCTCGTAAAGTCCACGGTGTCGGTCGGCGCAGGCTCGCAAGCTCCTTGCCGCCCCAATCGGGTGATTGGCTCACTTATAGCGTGCCCTTCCGATCGACACCGGCCTACGGTGTGGTTCGACAGAGGCGTGAAACGATCAACTTCAAGTCAGGATGCCCACCGCAGGTGCACACCGAAACCGCACCCGGACAACAGGAGCATCCGAATTAATCATCATCGGAATCGACCCGCACAAAGCATCATTGACAGCCGTCGCCGTCGACAACAGCGGCGAGACAATGGCCCGCCGCAGGTTCGCTGTCAATTCCGGTACTGCCACGCAACTGCGGAAATGATCACACAGATGGGCCGAGCGGCGTTTCGCCGTCGAAGGCGCCAAGGGATTGGGGCGCGGTATCGCACAAATACTGCTCGCCGACGCTGAACACGTCGTCGACGTACCGTCCACCCTCGCCATGCGTGTGCGCGTGCTCGATACCGGCGGAGGACGCAAGACAGATGTGGACGATGCACGTACTGTCGCATTGACGGCATTGCGCCACAAGGGATTGCACGCGGTTCGGTACGAGGATCAGTCGAGGGGGCCTTGACCCCGGAAACTGGACACGGGGTTTGTGATTACGCGGCTTGCTGCAGGCTATCGGATGTGTGAGCGGT
>JBEOUM010000014.1:0-22499 GCA_040302365.1 Nocardioides sp. NPDC126508 | reverse complement strand
GCGGTTCTTCGAGGGCGGCGAAGTGCCCGCCACGGTCGGTCACATCAGTCCACCGAGTGATGGTGTTCTCCAGTTCGGCGTAGCGGCGAATACCGACGTCGTGAGCGAACATGATGACCCCGGTGGGAACACCGGAGGGCTCCTTAGTTGCTCCCCACGCTGAGTGCTGCGCGTACCCGATGTAGGCAGCTGTGCCCGCGGTCTCGGTAAACCAGTACAGGGAGACGTCGGTCAGGATTCGATCGAGGGGGATGATCGTTTCGGGAAGCTCCTCGTGCGGAACGGTCCACTTCTGGAACTTATCGATGATCCACGCAAGCTGGCCAGCGGGAGAATCCACGAGCCCCGCGGCGAGAGTCTGAGGTCGAGTGGACTGGATCGCGATGTAGCCATACTCCTCCTGCATGAACGCCTGAACCCGCCCCAGACGGTCAAGCTCCAACGGAGTGAACGACGCAAGATCTGCTTCGCTGGGAGCCTGCAACGGCATTCCCATCGAACCATTAACGTGGACGCCGACCACATGAGACGGTGCCACTCGCGCGACCTCGGGAGAGACGGCAGCACCGATGTCACCACCCTGTACCCCGTATCGGTCGTAGCCGAGACGTTCCATCAGTGTTGCCCACGTCCGCCCGATTCGAGCCGCGTCCCAACCGCCCTCAACCACCGGGCTCGAAAATCCGAATCCCGGCAGCGACGGAATGACCACATCGAACGCATCCGCCGCCGCCCTTCCGTGCGCTTCCGGATCAGTGAGGGGGCCGATGAGGTCCACGAACTCAACGAACGACCCCGGCCATCCGTGAGTGAGCACCAGCGGCAGCGCGCCCGAAACCTTCGATCGGACGTGGACAAAGTGGATCGTCTGCCCCTCGATCACAGTCGTGAACTGCGGAAGCATGTTCAGCGACGCTTGCTGCTCCGCCCAATCGAACTCGTCAACCCAGTACGCGACCAACCGTCGCAGATAGCTGACCGGCACTCCTGTCGACCAGTCATCACCAGGCAGCGGCGGCGGAAACCGGGTCTCGCTCAACCGGCGTTTTAGCTCCTCGACAGAGCTCTCGGGGATGTCAATTCGAAACGGCTGTACTTCTGCACTCATACAAAGTTCCTTCCATCGCGTGCTGGCTCAGATGGACCACGCCACGACGACGACGCTAGGAACGAACGAGGACATACCCTGTCCCCCTGCCGAAAATGATCGTTTGGGAGCCGCGGGTCGGCACAGCGCCCGCGACAGCTATCACCGTAAAAGGCGTGCCACCTAAATCCGCGATTCACACCCCAGTTCGTACTGAGGGAGCGGTGTCGAGAACTGGTGTCGACAATCTATGTCGAATAACCCACAGACCTTGTCTTTTCGACAGAGAAGTTTTTTTCAGGCTGCCCACCAGACGATGACGAGGGCGAAGAGGATGCAGCCGAGGATAACGGCAATTTCTGACCTCGCTCCGAGGAATTTTCGGACGCGCTTTCGTCGGTCGATGCGAGGCGGTGGTGCCGTCATGGTGTGGGGGAGGGCTGAATCGTGGCTTCGAGTCGGGTGAGTCGTTCTTCGAGGGCGCCGGTGATAGCGAGCAGTCCCAGCACAGTGGGTTCGGTGATGTCGCTGCCGTGTTGAGCGTGTTTGAGCAGGGTGGTGCGCAGGAGTGAACACATGGGGGCGTCGTCGCTGATGGGGAGTTGCTCGAGTTTGGCGGTCAGACGCTCGTCGGGGGAGGCCATGGGTAGCTCCTGCACGTGTGGATCATGCAGGCCGAGTGAAAGGGGCGACTGCCTGCGCGGTGGCAACGGGTGGTGCGCTGGAACCGAGGCGGAAAGCAGCGCACCACAGTGTGATGTTACTGCGTCATTGCTGGGCGCTCGGTACGTGGGAGGTAAGTGACGGCGCACCCCTGGATGCGAGGAACTAGCTCGGTACGGTTCACCTGCAGGCGGCGAGGTACTCCTCGGTAGTTCAATGCTCAAGTAGCTGTAACTGTGCGAAGACTGGTAACCGGGGTGGGTGGCACGTAAATTTTCGGGGGCGGCATCACCCGGTCCCCAACGGGTATGGCGAACGCTCCGCCGGTAGCCACCTCTGGTCTATCGGCGGGCGAGCCGTCCGGCAGGTTTCAGCGCATCGACTGTGTTTTCGCTGCGTCGGCGGTCAGCGTGGGTTGGGGGTGCGCCACAGTCGCGGGGTGTCGCCGTCTTCGTTGTTGGCGAGGGCCCGGATTCCGTCGGCGTCCTGGGCGAGGATGTCCGCGAAGTGCTGTCGGTGGGTGTTGTCGAGGCCGTCGGGCAGGTTCGCACCGTCGGTGACGGATGCTGCGGCGCCGTCGAGGTAGCGGGCGATCCGCAAGAGCAGCGGGCGTGGGGTCGGGACGACGGAGTGGTTCGCGTCGGCGGTGATCATGCCGAGAGTCGAGAGCAGGGACAGGCCGGCGACAGCTTCTTTGTCGTCGAGGTTGATGTGTGCGACTTTCAAGGCTTCGGCCAGCGCCGCGGTGGTCAGGCCGACGGCGGCGACGGGCATGGAGATGCTGCGCTCGAATCCGATCAGGTCGGCGCCGGGGGGCTTCGTCGGAGAGTGACACAGCGAGGGACTGCGCGAATGCGAGGAGGCGTTCGTCGGTGAAATCGCGCTGCGTGGTCTGGCGGGTGACTCTCATCAAGGTCGCGTATTCGGAGACTTTGTCGTCGAGGATATTCCGGGCTTCGGTGTCGGTGATCGTGAGCCCGAGATCGAGGAGGGCGGCCCGGAATTCGGTGGATCGGGTGTGGAGCCAGGTGGGCCGAGGACTCATCGCTGCTCCCGTGAGGTTGAGGCCGTGGTTGTCGAGGTGAGCTTAGATCCGCCTCACATCGCAAGAACGAAATGGCCGCCGAAACACGCCGGGTGGTTACAGGTCAGTGAAATCGTGTGCGCTACATTTCCCTTCCGCACCATCTCCGTTCGAGGCGGCGATGGATAGGGGTTCGCCGAGATGTCACACGACTGCAGGCGAGCCGCTCCCGATCGTGTGCCCGGCCCCCCAGAGTTGGGCACACTCGACCCACCCAGCTGGTACTGACGACCAGCAGGGTGGGTCACCCAAAGGTGTGCGGTGTGTTTTCCTCGTACCGAGTGGCCCAGGTGATAGTGGCCGAGGATGCAGTGAGTATCCGATTCGGGTCTCCGCAGCGGGTTTCTCTTCGTTCCGTCGAGAACCCGTGTGCAGAACCTACGTCGAATATCGTCTCCATCAGTGTCGGACGGTACTCGAGTGCTGATGCGGAAAAACGTACAGTCAAACCACAGGACCTACTCAGTGAATGTGTGGATCAAAGTCGGGTGAGAGTGTCGAGACCGCCCCGGAATTGCAGCTCCGACGTGCTCAGGACTGGCCGGGCTTTCGCTGGGCGTGAGAATCAGTTGTCGAGTATTTCCCGGCATTGTTCCGGGGTGTTGCCTTGCTGCAGGCAATTCGACCACAGGACCTGGGGATGGTTCGGCGGATTCGTTACTGTCGGGGTGCTTGTCGTGGTCCGAGGAGTGCCAGCTGTTGGCGGTGCATCGGTCATTCCGGCTTCGGCCCGAGGGTCGGGGAAGGTCATTCCTAGTGAGTTGGTGCACGTGGTTCCGTCGCAGGATCCTCCGTTGGCGGTGATTTCGCTGACCCGGTTGATCGCTGCGGGGCCGGCGCATTCGTCCGTCCAACCGTATGTTCCGTCCGTGAACGCGGTGTTCGGGCCGGGCGAGGTGCAGTAGTCGATGTGCTTGGTCACCGCCGGCGTGGGCGTGTCGATGAATGTTGCCTCCGCTGTGGGCGGTTCGACGATGGTTTCCGTCGTGGGTTCCACAATCGTGGTACTGGAGACCGGTGTGAGTGTCCCTGAGGAGCTCGGTGTCGTGGCGGTTGCAGTTGCTCCCTCAGACGAGGCAGGTTCGGTGGATGTGCCCTGGTCGCTGCATGCACTGAGCGCGAGAAGCAGGATCGGCGCTGCTAGCCAGGATTTTTTCATTGTCATTTGTGATCGCTTCATCCTGTGGACGGGTCGGCGTGTGGTGGCAGAGCTAGGACGGGTGTCAGCGGCGCATTTCTGCGTACGCTTGTCGCCGCAGCTGTCGAAGTTGCCGCCCATCGGCCAGTTGCCAGTCCCTCCAACCGTGCCGTTGCCGGCCCATGATGTCCGTCAACGGCGCCGAGGGTGGCCCGTAGCGTTTCCCGTCGACGTCGAGGGCCCCGTCCCGCGTGATCGTTGCGATGTAGGTGAGCCCGCGGCCGGTATCGTGATACGTCAGCTGGTCGCCGACCTGTAGATGGCCGAAGAGCATGAGCTGCAAGATGTCGTCGTCGTACGCGATCGGGGCGGAAGACGGCATGATTCGATCGGGTTGGTGTGTGAGCATGGAGGATTCGGATGTCGAATCGTCGCCGTCGCACGAGTTCGGATTCGCCTCGTCAGGTTGTGCGGTTGCGGTGGCTGCACCCGCGAGACGATGTTCCGTTGTAGGTGTCGGTATCTCGACTTTGTCTGCGTGTTGGTTTCCCGAGCCCACGAGGTTTCCGATCCCGCGGCCCACCCACCCGAGCCCGGATCCGACTCCTGAGACACCGGCACCGATCGCTTTGCCGGCCGCGCCGGCGACAGCACTGCCTGCGGACGCTGCCCGACTGCCGACTTCCGCCAGGGCGTCGACGACGCTGGGACTCTCGTGGTCGGTCCATCCCATGACCTGGCTGCCACGTGCCTGCGCGAAGTCGTCGAGGTCGTTCTTGAGTTTGACGATGTCGTGTTTGAGATTGTGGGCGGCGCCCCACCGGAATCCGTCGAGTCGGTGCATTTTTGCAAAGTTCGACAGTTCCGACCGCGCGTGCAGCAACAGTTCGCCGTCGCGTTCGAAATGCTCTGCCAGCACTGTGCGTGCGTCGTCGAGCACCACCTGCAGATGCTGCGGCTCGGTGGCCTGCACGCGCGCGATCCGCAACCGCTGCCACAGATAGAGCGACTGCTCACCGACCACCAACAGGTGCAGGGATTCGCCGAGCCGGTTCTCTTCGATTGCTCGGCGGAGATAGTCGGCGCGATCCTGGACCGGGCGAGTGGCATCGAACCCGGCCAAGGTGCGTTTGACGTGTTCTCGGAGGCGTTCGATGGTCACATTCAGGGTGGGCCGGAGTCCGGCAACAGATTCCCAGTCTGCGGTCGGCAGTGTTCCGTGTTCGTCGAGGGTGGTGACGAGCCGATCCAAGGTTGTGAAATGACCGACCACGTCACCGACTCGGGACGCTTGGGCGAGGGCGAGGAGTTGTTCGACTTTACCGTCGACGCGGGCGATCGATTCGTTCACCGACGCGATGGCCACCGAGAGGGCGACCTGCACCGCGATGAGTTGGAAGGACAGTGCTTGGGTGGGGCCGAGGGATACTTTCTGCCATTGCAGTTGCTGGCGGAACTTCCCTGCTTGGTCGACGACGGTCATTCGGAAGAACCCGCTGTCACCCGGCAACGCTTTGTACGTCTTCAATGCCTGGACGCTGTTCGGGGACAGTCGCACGAACTGACCGGCCTGGGCGGCAATAGATTTCGCTCCGACGGCAGCGGCGGCGACATTGGCCATCGAGGTTGTGCTGACGCCGGAAACATCGAGTGCCTCGCCGGCGAGATCGGTCAGGCGCGCGAGGTAGCCGGCTAC
This sequence comes from Nocardioides sp. NPDC126508, assembly GCA_040302365.1. Taxonomy (GTDB): domain Bacteria; phylum Actinomycetota; class Actinomycetes; order Propionibacteriales; family Nocardioidaceae; genus Nocardioides. The sequence goes on along the minus strand of JBEOUM010000014.1, from coordinate 16,831 downwards.
GACCTCCGGGTCCCCGGCAACGAGAATGCCTTCCGGCTCGACGGAGACAGCGAGTTCGCTGCCAGGGCCGGCGCCCTCGAACAGGTCCATTGCAGCAGTGCCTGGTCGAGTGGGCTCTGATAATGAACTGTTCGACGAGGGTGTCTCGTTCATCGATGTCCGCTTTCTGCTGGTGTGGTGGTTTCCGGTGGAAAGCATCCTGGCGATGTCGGTGATGGCGGCGTCGAATCGTTCCCGTCCGCCGGCCGAGTTCAAGTGTAGGTTCTCGCGATCGGTGTCAGTTTCTCAATTTCGTGTCAGTTGTCTGTCAGCGGCGTGTTGGTTTCTCATTTTCGTGTCAGCACGAGTGAAGCTATGTAGGTGCCGCGAAGCGGTGAGGTCGAGGTCAGGTACGTGCAGGGCAACGGTGGTCCTGTCGCGACGACGGTCGCCGCCGCGGATCCGCTACGAATAGTGCGCGGTTTGCCGGTTCGACGAGTGCGAAGTCATCCTCGACGGAGGCATTACGCGGGCTGGTTCTGGTCAGCGACCAATCGTGACCACGTGCTCTACGAGAGCCGGTTGGAGCTCGATCGGCTGTGGTTGGCCGACTTCGCTCCGGGGGTAATCCGGATGGCGGCGCAACCGATGTGGATGTGCGGCTCGGACGGGACGAGCACACGTAGGCACGTTCCCGACATGCTTCTCGAACATGCTGATGGTGGGTTCACGGTCGTGGACGTCAAACCGGAAGAGTTCGCCCGCCGCGAGGAGGCGGCGCAGGTATTCGCCTGGACTGGGCGGGTGTGCGCCTCGCGGGGTTGGTCGTACGAGGTGTGGACAGGCGCGGACCCGGTGGTGCTGGCGAATATCCGGACCATTGGCGCCGCGCGCAGAACGGGCTCGATAGATACCACGACCGTGGCGTGCATCGAGGCGGTCGCCGTGACCGGAATGACGATCGACGAGGTGGTCGCGGCCGCAGACACGCAGCGGGGCCGCATCGCTGTGCTGGCGAAGTTATGGTTCAGGTCGTGGACGGCGGATCTTACGGTACCGCTGTCCGGGCAAACGGTCTTGACCTGGTGAGAGGACGACTTTATGACAGAAATCCTCGATCTCCGTCCTGGGATTCGGGTCTGGTTCGGGGGCGCCTCGTGGGAGGTCGTCGCCCTCCATGGTCTTGAGGTGACGCTCCGGTCAGGGCCGTCGTTGCAAAGGGTCGCGGTCACCGAAATCACTGCCCACGCTGTGGCAATGGCCCATAAGGACGACTCCTTCGATCCCACAGCGGTGGTGCTGTCGTCGCTGACGACGTCGCAGCGCCACAAGCTCGACGTCCGAGCCGGGCACGTGCGCAGCGCGCTCGCCGCGGTCAACGATGACGGGACCAACCTGGAGTCGGTGCTAGCGGCCAAGGCGAAGGAACTGGATGTCTCGGTGCGCACGCTCTACCGCTGGATCGCGGGCTTCCGGGCATCGGGGGTCGCCGGGTTGGCCGACACCCGCATTCGCAGCCGATATGCAGTCGGCGTGGACCCGCGGTGGGACGCGACGCGTCTTCAGGTGCTGGACGACTATGTCGAGGCATCCACGCCGACCATGGGAGTTGTCATCGACGCGGTTGTCCGCAAGTTGGAGGCAAGCTTCGGCCCGGGAACGGTGCCGCTGCCCAGTAAAGCCACTGCTTACCGGCGTCTGAAGGTGCTGGCGAAGGGACGGCATGCGTTCGGCAGTGCAAAGGGACGGCGGTCGGTGGCCGATCGTCCGACCGGTGTGTTCGGTCGGCTCCGTGCCACCCGGCCCGGCGAGTACGTGGTGCTCGACACCACGCCGCTGGATGTGTTTGCGATGGAGCCGATCACGATGCGCTGGGTCGGGGTGGAGTTGACGGTGGCTATGGACCTGTTCACCCGCTGCGTGCTCGGACTGCGGTTGACCCCGGTGTCGACGAAAGCGCAGGACGTCGCGAACGTGCTCTACCAATGCATCACCCCAGACCGCCAGCGGGACGACGGCGGGTGGCCGTATCACGGGGTTCCGCGGAATCTGCTCGTCGGCACCGAGGAACCCGACGGCGTCTCCCAGCAGCGGGTCGGCGACCTCCCTGCCTGTTTACCGGAGGCGATCGTGGTCGATCACGGCAAGCAGTACCTGTCCGATCACGTGATCGGGGTCTGCGCGCGGCTCGGGATCACGGTCCAGCCGGCGATCCCGCACAAGCCGACCGACAAGCCCACGGTCGAGAGATTTTTCCGCACGCTACGCGAATCCGTGCTCCAGCACCTGCCCGCCTACAAGGGCCCGGATGTGTACTCCCGCGGAAAAGACGTCGAGGACAAGGCGTTCTACTACGTCAGCGAACTCGAGCAGATCATCCGCGAGTGGGTCGGGTCGGTGTATCACCGCACCCAGCACGACGGGTTGTGTGTGCCGGAGATCCCGCGGGCCGAGTTCTGCCCGGCCGAGATGTTCGAGATCGGGGTCGCGAAATTCGGGTGCCTGCTGTTACCGAGCAGCCCGGACTTGGCGTACGAGTTCCTCGATGTGCGGTGGCGGATGATCCACCACTACGGGGTGGAGGTCGACGGGCTGCGCTACGACGGTGCCGGGCTGAACCTGTATCGCGGCACCCGGTCCCCGTACGGCGGTGTGCACGCCGGTAAGTGGCCGATCTTCGTCGACTCCCACGACGTCCGGCACGCCTACTTCCAAGATCCGGACACCAACGCCTGGCACCAACTGGTGTGGGAACACGGGGCGTGCCTGAACCAGCCGTTCAGCGCCGATGCCGTCGACTACGCCAAACGCGTCAGCATCCGCGAGCACCGCCACCTCGATCCGCACCGCGCCGTGCAGGACCTGCTGCTCGCGTGGAGCCGGGAGGAAGTCGAGACCCGCCGCGACCGCAGCCTGGCCCGGCGGCTCAGCGCGCAGCGGCCCACCCTCGACGGCGAACGGACGTCCGGTGCCGCGCCGGACGGCGAATCCGTGCGGGAGGACGCGTCGCTGCCCGGGGTCATCGATCTGCTCGAGCACCTCGCCCAACGCTCGACGAGCCCGGTCGAGCTTCCCGACGACCTGGACGTGTTCGAGCAGTACTACGCGCAGCGGCCGGACGAGGAGGTATTCGGGGTGTTCGACGAGTGAACCGATGGGCACGATGGTTGGCGGACAACGGCACCGCCCGCTACCAACTCTCCCGCAAGAAGGGATGGGATGCGTTCGTGCACTCCGCACCGCGCGAGTCGTTCGACGTCCTCACCCGCACCGAAAAGACCCGGCTCAGCGGTGAGGAACGGGAGGACTACAACGAGGCCCGGATGGTGTGGAACGCGAACCTGCCGACGATCAAGACCAGCCAGCTGACCGCCGCGTACTCGGTGATCGATCAGGTCCTGGCCTCCGGGCGGCGGGACGGGGACAAGCTGCGCGGGTCGGTGGTGATCGACGCCGAACCCGGTTTGGGGAAGACGACCATCGCCACCCGGTACGCCCGCGACTTCCACCGCCGCGCCTACCGCCGGGAGGGCCCGGTCACCTTAGGTGGGCATCAGCGGTTGCCGGTGGCGTTCGTCCCGCTCAGCGCCGGCATCACGTTGAAGGGTCTGAACCAGCAGATCCTGCGGTTCTACGGCCACCCCGCCGTCGACCGGGCGTCGACCTCCAAGCTGGGTGCGTTGGCCGTCGACTGTGTCACCAGCTGCGAAACCCGGTTGGTCGTGCTCGACGACCTGCACTTCGTGGACTTCAAGCATCGCAACGGCATCGAGGTGTCCAACCACCTCAAGGGTCTGGCCAACGAGATGGCGGCGACGTTCGTCTACGTCGGAGTTCAGCTCGCCGAGAAGCGGTTCTTCGATGAAGGGCAGCTCGGGGAACAGGCCGCCTACGCGCAGACCAGCCGCCGTGCCACCCGCTGCCCGGTCGCCCCGTTCGCGGTCGATACCGATCCGGGGCTGCGGAGTTGGATCAGCCTGCTCCGCACGTTGGAGGGGCACATCAAGTTGGCCGACGCCCACGAGGGGATGCTCGTCGAGCAGGCGAAGGTGTTGCACCGGCGCACCCAGGGCCGGATAGCGTCGCTGACCAACCTCATCGACCGCGTCTGCTACCTGGCGATCGCCTCCGGCACCGAGACGATCACCCCGGAGTTGATCGCCGCGACCACCATCGACAATGCCGGCGAATCCGCCGCCCGCACGGCCTGACCCCACACCTTCCACCGCGCCCCCGGCGGCGCGACTGAGGCCGATTCCCGGCGGTTACGACATCGACCGCTGGCCGATCACCGTCCCGATCCGCCCCGGCGAGGCCATCCCCGGATGGCTGCTGCATTTCGCCTCCCGGTACCAGCTGTCTCCGGCGCAGTTGTTGCGGGAGTTCGGCTTCACTTCCCGGCCCGCCACCGTCGACCGTGTACTGGACCAGGTCGCCGAGTGCTCGCGGGAGATCACCTGGTGCCTCGGCCTCGCGCCGCGGGCCTTGTCGCCGGCATTGTGTGGTTGGCCGGCCGAGGCCTCGCTCGGCCGCTACCTCGCGCACCGCCGCGGGATCCGGCACCACTTCAGCGGGTCCCGGTTTTGTCCACGGTGTCTCGCCGAGCCGGACTGCATCTGGCAGAGGCAATGGGCGCACCCGTTGCTTCCGATCTGCCTGCGGCACCGACTGCGGTTGCAGACCCGGTGTCCCGGTTGCGGGCAGGTGCCATTCTCCGACACCACCTGGCTCGGCAGCCACGGCCCGCCATGGCACTGCCCCCAACGGTGTCCGCGCGAGAGCGCCGATCGGAAGGTGCGTCCGTTCTGCCGGCACGACTTGCGCGACGCCACCGTAATCGAGGCCAACGACGACCTGTGCACGGCCCAGCGGTATCTGACCGCGCTGGCCGAGGCCACCGACATCGACGATCCCACCTCCCGATACGACAGGACGGCCGCGACGACCCGATTCGAGGCCTTCTGCGACCTCGCCGCCGACAAAGTCGGCATCGAGGCCCTCGTCACCCTCGGCGCCCATCAGGAGCGTCAGCAAATCCGATGAGCACAGGACAGTCCACCCAGTTCGTGGCTGACCCGAAGTTGAAGTTGGTATTCCCAAGTTTGTGTCCCAAGGACACGCGGACGGTAATGCTGCTCAACGCCTGCGATACCCGCAACGCTGCGGGCCGGACCGCCCGCAACACAGATCCCGCCCGCCCCGTTTTGGTCGTTCTTGGAATAGTCGTTCAGCTGGCGGGGCGGTCTGTCACTGTGACCGAGATCTGCTGGATCTTGCCGCCGCGGAGCACGGTCAAATCCACTCGATCGCCCGGGTCGACGGCACGGAGCGCCGCGATGAAGTCCTCCGCCGACTCGATGTCGTGGCCGTTGACCGCGGTGATGACATCGCCCGGCCGGATACCCGCGGTCGCAGCCGGACCGAGCGGGACGACCTCGAGGACGACGACACCGTCGGTGCGGTCGACCGCCAATTGTTCGGCGATCTGCGGTGTCAGCGTGCCGGGCTGAATGCCGACGTACGCATGCTGGGCAGTTCCCGAGGCCAGCAGTTGATCTGCGACGTCGACGACATCCGCCGCGGGGATGGCGAAACCCAGAGCCACCGCACCCGCCGACGGGGGAATGTAGGCCTGGCTCATCCCCACGACCCGCCCTTGTCCGTCGATCAGCGCACCCCCGGAGTTACCCGGCGAGATCGCGGCGTCGGTCTGAATCAGGTCGACCAGCGGCGCCCCGGTGGAGGCCGACCCGGGGATCTGACGGTGCAATCCGGAGATGATGCCCGAGGTGACCGTGGCCTCGAACCCCAGCGGACTGCCCACGACTACGGCGAGCGCGCCGACCTCTGGCAACGCTGTCTCGAACGTCGCCGCAGTCAGATCGGTGCGGTCCGCGTGAAGGACCGCGACGTCGGTCACGCGATCGACGGCCCGCACGTTCGCGGACACCTGTTGCCCGTCCGCGAAGGCCACACTCACCTGCCGGGCACCCTCGACCACGTGGGCGTTGGTGACGATGGTGCCGTCGGTCTTGTAGACGATGCCGCTGCCCACACCGGACCCGGTAAGCACCGTGACGACCGAGGCCTCCACCTGCCGGACCAGTGCCGGCAGGTCCACGGCAGGCCCGGCTGGGGGCGTCGAGGTGGTGGGAGCCGAGGCGCCGCATCCCGCGAGGAGGGGGACCGCGATCGCGACCAGCGGCACCCAGATCGAGGAACGTACGGTCGACGGAACGCGCATCAGCGACCGGTTCCGTACGACATCGGTCTCCTACATGCACCTACTGCGAGTGGGCCCACCAGATCAACATACCCCTGTCTCCTCCCGTGGTCCGCGACTCCCGACCCGCGTCACATGCTCATAGAAATCTACATCGACGATTGCGGTGCGCGTGCCTCAGCTGCTGCGGCGACGAGTCGTATATTGTTGTACTACTTTTATTTTCAAGACCGATATGCCTGTTTCGGCCCGATTCGCATGCCGTACTGTGCAGCCGAGCCTGCGCCTACCGGTTCGGCGTCCGGTCGGGCAGTCAACCGGTTGAGCTCACGAACGGCCCAACCGCAGGAATCGGACTTTAGTGACTTCACTGTACGAGCTGATCCGACAGCTGGAAGAAGAGGATTCGTCACTGGTTTTCTTCTGCACCAAGCGATTAGGAACAGCCGCTGGGTCCTGATCCTCTACGTGAGGGTGAAGACTCTCACCCATTTCTTTCGGCTGCTAGGGTCTTGGTAGCGGGAGTTCTACTCCGAAACCCCAGTCCATCGACGCCGAGGGGGCGTGATGTCAGAGTCCAGTGGCGGAACCTCCGCCGTAAGTCCACACCCACCTGCTCGCCAGGTGATTGCGACATTCGACACCTATGCCGACGCCGAGAGCGCCGTCGACTACCTCTCCGACCAGCATTTCACGGTAGACAAACTGGCCATCGTCGGTCGCGACATCGAGCTGGTCGAGCAGATCGTCGGCCGATTGAACTACGGCTGGGCCGCTCTGCGCGGCGCCGCCGCGGGCGCGCTGACGGGTGCGCTGTTCGGCTGGATCTTCGGGTTACTCGATTGGGTTCAGCCGCTGCTCACGGGCCTCGCGCTCGCCTTCTACGGGTTGGTATTCGGTGCCGTTGTGGGCGCTCTGCTCGGCCTGCTCATGTATGCGCTGCAGGGCGGCCGGCGCGACTTCACCTCAATCCAGTCATTACAACCACGTCACTACGAAGTCCTCGCCGATGTCGAGGTCGCGGACGAAGCCGTCCGCTTGCTCACCGGCCGGACCGATCGAAAGGAATGAGTCATGGCGACTGCTGTGGGTATAGACCTGGGCACCACCAACTCGGTCATCGCAAGCTGGCAAGGCGGCGAGCCGGTGGTGATCTCCAATGTCGAGGGAGCGCGGACGACGCCGTCGGTGGTGGCGTTCACCGAGAGCGGCGAGCGCCTGGTGGGTCAGCTTGCCCGACGGCAGGCGATCTTGAATCCGAAGGGCACGATCTACTCGGCGAAACGCTTCATCGGACGTCACTACGACGAGATCTCCGAGGAAGCCAAAGCGGTCAGCTTCGACGTCGTGCCGGGTGACAACGGTGAGGCCCGCTTCGACGTGCGCGGCAAGAAATACGCACCGGAGGAGATCAGTGCCCTCGTGCTGCGCAAGCTCGTCGACGACGCGAGCAAGTTCCTCGGTGAGAAGGTCAAGGAAGCGGTCATCACCGTTCCGGCCTACTTCAACGACGCGCAACGAAACGCCACCAAAGACGCCGGCCGGATCGCGGGCCTCGAGGTTCTGCGGATCATCAACGAGCCGACCGCTGCGGCACTCGCGTACGGCATGGACAAACAGACCCACGAAACCGTACTGGTCTTCGACCTCGGCGGCGGAACCTTCGATGTGAGCCTGCTCGATGTCGGCGAGGGAGTGGTCGAGGTTCGTTCCACGGCCGGCGACTCCCACCTCGGCGGCGACGACTTCGACCGACGCCTGGTGGACTACCTCGCCGACGAATTCCAGCGCGCGGAGAACATCGATCTGCGCAAGGATGCGCAGGCATTGCAGCGCCTCTTCGAGGCCGCGGAGAAAGCCAAGGTCGAGTTGTCCTCGGTGACCCAGGCCCAGGTAAACCTGCCTTTCGTTACCGCTGACGCGAATGGTCCCAAACATCTCACCACTACGATCATGCGATCGAAGTTCGATGATTTGACTGCCGATCTGGTGGAACGCTGCCTCGACCCCGTGAAGCAGGCGATGAGTGACGCCAAGGTCACCGCCAACGACATCGACGAGGTGATCCTGGTCGGTGGTTCGACACGTATTCCTGCGGTGCAGGCGCTGGTTCGCCGGCTCACCGGCGGCAAGGACCCCCACATGGGCGTCAACCCGGACGAGGTCGTGGCGCTCGGTGCCGCAGTCCAGGCGGGCGTGCTCAAAGGCGAGGTCTCCGATGTGCTGTTGCTCGATGTCACCCCGCTGTCCCTCGGCGTCGAGACGCAGGGCGGGGTGATGACCAAGATCATCGAGCGCAACACGACGATCCCGGCACGGCGCAGCGAAGTGTTCTCCACGGCGGAAGACAATCAGTCCGCCGTGGACGTCGTGGTGCTGCAGGGCGAACGCGAACGTGCGGCCGACAACCGGGTGCTCGGCCGGTTCCGGCTGGAAGACATCCGCCCCGCGCCACGTGGCGAGGCCCAAGTCGAAGTCACTTTCGATATCGACGCCAACGGCATCCTGAACGTCACCGCCCGCGACAAGGACACCGGCAAGGAACAGAGCATCACGATCAGTGAACAGGGCAACCTGGACCAGAGTGACGTCGAGCGCATGCTGGCAGAGGCCGAACGGAACCGGGGTGAGGACGAGGCGCTGCGCAAGGCGGTCGACGCACGCAACGCGCTCGATTCGGTTGCCTATCAAGTGGAACGGCGACTCGCCGAACTCGGTGACAGTGCCCCGCCGCATGAGAAGGCGCGGGCCGAGATGCTGATCGCCGACGCCAGGAAGGCGGTCAAAGACGGTGCTTCACCCGCGGAGGTTCAGCCACTCACCTCGGAGCTGCAACAGCTGCTCTACGGACTTGTGCCGGACCAGTCGGACGACGGCCAAGCAGGCGGCGCTGATGCTGCGTCGTCGGATGACGACGACGTGATCGACGCCGAATTCGATCGAAGCTGAGGCACACGATGGAAAGGTCTGCAGATCATTCGACGACCGAGCCGGCTACCGACGGTACCGACGGGGATCAGACCGAGACGGCGCCTGATCGCACCGACACGGGGGCCGAGTTGGCTCAACTCGAGGATCGTTGGCGCAGGGCCGTCGCAGATCTGGACAACCTGCGCAAGCGGTATGCCAAGGATCTGGATCGTGAACGCGCCGCGGAAGTAGCGAAGGTTTCGGCGGCGTGGCTGCCGGTACTGGACAATTTGGAGCTTGCGCTGGCCCATGCGGGCAGCGATCCGCAGGCCGTCGTCGAGGGTGTGAAGGCGATCCGGGATCAGGCGGTACAGGTGCTCTCACGGTTCGGCTTCGAGCGCCACGACGAGGTCGGTGTGCCGTTCTCCCCGGAACTCCACGAAGTGGTCAGTGTGGTAACCCGACCCGACCTTCCGTCCGGGACCGTGGTCGAGGTCTTGCGCCCGGGTTATGGAGAGGACGGGCGACAGTTGCGGCCCGCCGCGGTGGTCGTCAGCCGCCCCGAGGGGTGAGCACCGATGGCCCGTGACTACTACGAAGTACTCGGGGTCCCGCGGGGCGCCGGCACCGACGAAATTCAGCAGGCGTACCGCAAGCTGGCCCGCAAGTACCACCCCGATGTGAACAAGGATCCCACTGCGGAGGACAGGTTCAAGGAGGCCAACGAGGCCTATCAGGTGTTGTCCGACCCGGACACCCGGAAACGCTACGACCGATTCGGTGACGACTTCCGGCGTGTGCCCGAGGATTACGACGAACGGGTCCGGGCAAGCGCCGGTGGGTACGGCGGCGGGTTCGGCGGCGGCGGGTACGGCGGTGGGGGCGGGGGCAGAAGGGTGCACTTCGGTCACGGTGTCGGTGGCGAGGGCGGCGTCGACTTCGAAGACCTCTTCGGGCAGATGTTCGGCGGAGGCGGTGGGTTCGGACCGATTCCCGGCGCCGATCAGGAAGCGGAACTGGAACTGGCTCTGGAAGAGGCGTATCGGGGCGGAAAACGCACTCTCAGACTGGACGGACGGCAGTATGACGTCGACATTCCGGCCGGTGTCCTGGACGGCCAGCGAATCCGGTTGGCCGGGCAAGGAGGCCGGGGCAACGGTGACGCGCCGCCTGGGGATCTGTACCTCGTGGTGCGGATCAAGCCGCATTCACGGTTCCGCGTGCAGGGTCGGGACATCTACGTCGATCTGCCCGTATCGCCATGGGAGGCGGTTCTCGGGTCGACAGTCGTCGTTCCCACCCCGGGTGGCGAGGCGAAAGTCAAAGTGGTGCCGGGCTCGTCGACTGGTAGGAAGCTGCGCCTGCGCGGAGAGGGAATGCCGAATCCGCGGGGCGCCAACGGCAACCTCTACGCCGAAATCAAGGTGATGGTTCCGTCGAAACCGACAGCACGTGAACGCGAGCTGTTCGAGCAGTTGGGCGCCGAATCGAACTTCGATCCGAGGAAAGAGACATGAGCACCCCGACCCCGGTCACTCAGTACGTATTGGTTCGCCGTGCCGGTTTGTCGCCGGATGCCTTCGCCGAACGTACCGGGCTGCACCCCGACCTGGCACGAAAGCTTGTGGCTCTCGGACTGCTCGACGCCCACCGCTACGCCGGCGGAGAGATGTCGTTCGAACCATCCGAAGTGGTCCACGCCGCCCGCATCCAACGGCTGCGGACCGGCCTGGGCCTGAACTACTCGGCAATCGGGCTCGTGCTCGATCTGCTGGATCGAATCGAGAAACTCGAAGCAGCTTCCCGCAGAAGGAGGACACCCCCATGGACACCGGCAGCCTGACTGAAAAGTCACGAGAAGCCCTGCAGGAAGCCCAGAACGTCGCGACCAGAATGGGCCACACCGAGGTCGACGGAGAGCACCTGCTGCTCGCGTTGGTCGATCAGCAGGATGGGTTGGTACCCCGACTGCTCGAACAGGCCGGCGCGAACGTCGATGCCCTGCGATCCGATCTGGATCGTGAACTGTCGCGTAGGCCGAAGGTCAGCGGCCCCGGCGCGACACCCGGTCAGGTGACGATCACCCAGCGCCTGGCCAAGCTGCTCGACGCCGCAGAGCGGGAGGCGAAGAGACTCAAGGATTCCTACGTGTCGGTGGAGCATCTCGTGATGGCCCTCTCCGAGGAAGGATCGGCCAGCGCGGCCGGTCGGGTCCTCGCCAGTCACGGGGTCACACGAGACGCCTTCCTCACAGCGCTGACGAAGGTGCGCGGCAATCAGCGTGTCACCTCGGCCACCCCGGAGGGGGCGTACGAGGCATTGGAGAAGTACGGGCGCGACCTCGTCTCCGAGGGGCGGGCAGGCAAACTCGATCCGGTCATCGGCCGAGATGCCGAGATCCGCAGGGTAACTCAGATCTTGAGCCGGAAAACGAAGAACAACCCGGTGCTGATCGGCGACCCCGGTGTAGGTAAGACTGCGATTGTCGAGGGTCTCGCCCAGCGGATCGTCCGCGGCGACGTGCCCGAGGGCCTACGCGACAAGACGATCTTCTCGCTCGACATGGGTTCTCTGGTGGCCGGTGCGAAGTACCGCGGCGAGTTCGAGGAGCGACTGCAGGCCGTGCTGTCCGAGGTGAAGGCTGCCGAGGGGCGCATCCTGTTGTTCGTCGACGAGTTGCATACCGTGGTCGGAGCGGGCTCGGTCGGCGGCGAGGGGTCTCTCGACGCCGGCAACATGCTCAAACCGATGCTCGCACGCGGCGAACTGCACATGATCGGTGCCACCACTCTCGACGAGTATCGCAAGCACATCGAATCCGATGCGGCACTGGAGCGTCGATTCCAGACCGTTCTCGTCGACGAGCCCAGTGCCGAGGATGCGATCTCGATTCTGCGCGGACTTCGAGAACGCCTCGAGGTGTTCCATGGCGTGAAAATTCAAGACGGTGCATTGGTGGCCGCCGTGACCCTCTCGCACCGGTACATCACCGACCGCTTCCTTCCGGACAAGGCGATCGATCTCGTAGACGAGGCATGCGCTCGGCTCCGCACCGAAATCGATTCGATGCCTGCCGAACTCGACGAGCTCACCCGGAAGGTGACCCGTCTGGAGATCGAAGAGGCCGCACTGTCCAAGGAAACGGACGCGGCCAGCAAGGCGCGCCTCGAAGAATTGCGCAAGGAGCTGGCCGACCTGCGGGCCGAGGCCGACGCCCGGCACGCTCAATGGGAGGCGGAGCGGCAGGCGATCCGGCGGGTGCAGGAGCTGCGGGGAGAGCTGGAACGATTGCGCCACGAGGCCGAGGCCGCGGAACGCAACTACGACCTCAATCGGGCAGCCGAGTTGCGATACGGCGAGATCACCGCGCTGGAGCGCCGGCTCGAGGCGGCGGAGGAGCAACTGGCTACCAGGCAGGGCCGGAATCCGTTGCTGCGTGAAGTGGTCACCGAAGACGAGATCGCAGAGATCGTGGCCGCATGGACGGGTATCCCGGTCGCCCGGCTGCAGGAAGGTGAGCGGGAGAAGTTGTTGAAGCTCGACGAGATTCTCCACGAGAGGGTCGTCGGTCAGGACGAGGCGGTGCAACTGGTCGCGGACGCGGTGATCCGGGCGAGGTCCGGTATCCGTGATCCGCGCCGGCCGATCGGTTCGTTCATTTTCCTGGGCCCGACGGGCGTGGGAAAGACCGAGCTTGCAAAGACGCTGGCCAGCGCCCTATTCGACAGTGAAGACAACATGGTGCGCCTCGATATGAGCGAGTACCAGGAACGGCACACGGTGAGTCGGCTCATCGGTGCACCTCCCGGGTACGTCGGGTACGACGAAGGTGGCCAGCTCACCGAGGCGGTGCGGCGTAAGCCGTACTCCGTGGTGCTCTTCGACGAGATCGAGAAGGCCCACGCCGACGTCTTCAATACCCTGCTGCAGGTGCTCGACGACGGCCGGATCACCGATTCTCAAGGGAGGCAAGTCGATTTCCGGAACACGGTGATCATCATGACCTCCAACATCGGATCCCAGCATCTCCTCGAGGGGGTCACAGCCGACGGCGAAATCAAGCCGGACGCCCGGGAGCGGGTGCTGGCGGAACTGCGCGGGCATTTCCGCCCCGAATTCCTCAACCGGGTCGACGACATCGTGTTGTTCTCCCCGCTCACGCTGCCCCAGATCGAGTACATAGTGGAACTGCAGCTCGCCGATCTTCGGAACAGGTTGTCGGAGCGCCAGATACACCTGGATATCACGCCGGAGGCACGCCGGCTGATCGCCGAACACGGTTTCGACCCTGTCTACGGTGCGCGGCCGCTGCGCCGGTACATCGCCCACGAGGTCGAAACCAAGATCGGCCGTGCACTGTTGCGGGGTGAAATCAAACCGGGTGGCACCATCAGTGTCACGGTGGACGGCGGCGAGCTTGCCGTCGCGTATGCCGAACCCGCCGTCGCGGCGGCCTGAGAAGAGGTGTCGTCATGGGATCCGACAAGGTGAAGTGCCCGCACTGCGGCAAGACCAACAACATCCCGGCAGCAGGGGAAGGAAAACCTCGCTGCGGGAACTGCCACGAGCCGCTGCCCTGGATCGCCTCGGCAGGAGACGGTGACTTCGCGGAGGTCGCCGAAAAATCCTCGGTGCCTGTGCTCGTCGATCTGTGGGCGACGTGGTGCGGCCCGTGTCGCATGGTCAGCCCCGCGCTCGATCCGAGGCCGGGAACCATGTGCTCCGACTGGCGGACGGCGGGTCGGTGCACGCCCGGGCCGTTGTGCTCGCCGCCGGGGCGCGGTACCGCAAGTTGGCCGTTCAGGGGATCGAGGCGCTGGAAGGAACAAGCGTGTACTACGCCGCAACGCATCAGGAAGCACGGATATGCGGCACCGACCCGATAGCCATCGTCGGTGGCGGCAACTCCGCCGGCCAGGCCGCCGTCTTCCTCGCCGAGCACGTCTCACAGGTGCACCTGCTCATCCGCGGCGATGACCTCGGGAAGAGCATGTCCCGATACCTGGTCGACCAGATCGAACACCATCCGCGGGTCACCGTGCACCGGCACACCGAGATTCGTGCGGTCCACGGCGAGAAATACCTCGAAGCAATTGCAGTCGAGGACAATCGCACCGGCGACCAGGACACGATTCGGGTGCGCGCCCTGTTCGTCTTCATCGGGGCAGTACCGCACACAGGGTGGCTTGCCGACGCGATCGCACTCGACGACCACGGCTTCGTCCTCACCGGTGTGGACGCGATCCACGCACGAGCGGACGGCAGCCTGCCAATCAACGGCGGCCTGTCCAGGACGCTCGAAACCAGCCTGCCCGGCCTGTTCGCGGCGGGCGACATCCGCCGCGGTTCGGTGAAACGAGTCGCATCCGCCGTCGGTGAAGGAGCGATGGCCGTACGCCAAATCCATGAATACTTCGAAAGGAGCTGACGACATGCCAGTAATGGGCACCGTGAAATTCCAGCGGTTCTTCAGGGCAGCGGCCGGACTGCAGGTCGACCGGAACGATCTCAAGCGCTATACCGATTTCATCGACGACAAGATCTACGACCTGATCCTGATCGGGAAAGCCTCCGCGAAAGCAAACTTGCGCGACGTGATCGAACCGTGGGACCTGCCGATCACCAAAGGATTACAAGAGAGCATCCACCGGTTCGAAAAACTCGACGAGGAGATCGAACTACAACCGCTGCTCGATCAACTGACCGCCCGCCCGCCCTTGGACGTGGCCCTCTCCGAGGAGACAGAGCAACGACTGCCGCTGATCGCAGGAGGGTTGAGCGTAGCGCTGGCGCAAACCTTCGCCACGATCGAACCGGACCGCAAGAACCCCGGCACAGCCCAATGGACAGTCGCCTTCGACATCTTCCACCTACTCCTGTGACTACCACCCGTCCCGGCGAACCAGTAGATCACCGGGACACCACACCGTGGTCGGGAATCACGAACCACGGCTATCGACACCACGCCAGACAGCGTGTCTGAGTTCGAATATGCCGTCCTGCTCCGGAAATGCCGGAGCGATTCAGCCGCGCTGAAATGCTCGTGGGTTCACCCCGGATGGTGGATACCGAGCTGGCGGGACCGAAGGTTCCGCTGGGAGGAGGTCCTCATGTCCCGCAAGCGCAAATCGTTTACGACCGATACACGGTCGAAGCCGCCACAGGGTGATCGATTCCGGCCACACCATCGCCGAAGTCGCCCACGACCTCGGATTAAGCAAGAACCTGCTCGGACAGTAGGTCGCCGACGAACGACGACGCATCGACGACGCCGCTACAGTCGGATAACAACCGCTCACTGCCGCGGAACGGACAGAACTGGCCAGGCTGCGCAAGCAGGTCTCCGAACAGGAGACATCGCATTCCTGAAAAGCGTCCTTAAATTCAACCTGCCAACGCAACAGCCTCTTCCGCCACAAACTCCGCGGGCGCTCGGAACCCGAGGCACTTCCGTGGCCGGTTGTTGAGCCTGGCCGCGATGGCATCGAGGTCCGACTGGCTCAGATCCCCGAGATACATTCCTTTCGTAAGACACTGGCGTAAAAGCTTATTGGTGTTCTCATTCGTCCCGCGCTGCCAAGGACTACGCGGCGCTGCAAAGAAAATCTCGATACCCGTTGCTGCACTGAGCAGCTCGTGATCGGCCAATTCCATCCCCCGATCCCAGGTTAAACTCCGACACAATGCCGAATCCATTCGCCCGTATTCCCGCACCAGTACGGGCACCACCGAGGTGGTATGCCGACTGGGTGTCTGCACGATCGTCAAGTAGCGGTCCCTGCGATCTACCATGTCGCAACCTGACTGTTCTTCGAACCGATCACCAGATCACCTTCCATGTGTCCAGTCACGCTGCGATCCTCGGCATCGGCGGGTCGATCCTCGATCGAGCGCGCATCGATGACCTGCGACCTCCATTGCCCTTTAACAGTGCCGCTCATTCTTTCGGATCAGCCGCCATGTTCGTAGGCGCTTGCACAGCTACTGCGGAATCACATCCCACCGAGTAGTGTAGATCGAGCGGTAGATCGTCTCGTGGCTGATCGCCAACTCCTCGTCACCGCTGTGATGCAGTCTCAGATGCCCGACAATCTGCTCCGGCGACCACTCGTCTTCGAGTGCCTGAAGTAAAGCAAACGAACTCGGGAAAACTCGGGGTACAGGATTGAGCCGTCCCGCCGACGTGACATCCCCCAGATCATCGGCGGGAAACCAGCATAGGGTGCACCGCTTTCCGTCTCACTGACCGACCTAGTTCTCGCGATCGACGAAGCCGCCGGCATTCTCCTGGACCATGCCCTACCCTCCAGCTTCCTCACCTGCACGTTCGACATCGATAACGAGCACCTGCGAGTAATTCTCGCCGCGACGACGGCACCGATCGACACCAGCACCACCTCGTTCCATTGGTTCGTCCTCCACAGGCTGGTCGACGACGTCGTTCTCGAACAGTTTCCCTCCACAGCCGCCGACGCACCCGATAACTCGGCAACGACGATCATCCTGACCAAGGCACTACAGCCAGGTTCGTGATGCCGTCCACGACGAGCAGCCCACAACTACACCCGAACCTCACACACGTAGGCCCGGCACACCACTGCGCCGCAGCCCTAGACGGTATGAGGGGACTGTCTGAATAACGGTGGATCCGGTCCTTGATTCAACACGCCGAGCTGAGCTTGGCGGGAAGGATCGACGATGACCGAAACACTTGATCCC
>JBEOUM010000013.1:0-38566 GCA_040302365.1 Nocardioides sp. NPDC126508 | reverse complement strand
CTGCCGGAACTGCTTGTGTCGTGCGCCGTCACAGGAACTGCATTCCTCGCGGATGACTTCTTGGACGACGGTGCCGTCCGCCGACACGTATGGGTAGACCCTGACTCGAACCCAACTGTGCTCAATCTTGGGGTCTGGTGCAGCTACGGCGATTCGAGCCGGCAACCGCCCGCCTTTAGGACGTCGTCGACCCGCACTCCGTTGTTGAGCCGAACGGCCGACCCGAGTGAGTGCATCGCGCTCGGGAAGAGGTTCGTCGAACAGCTCGACCATGGTCAGGCCAAGGCCTTCGGCAATTTCCAAAGCAGAGGCGTTGCAGCCGTGGCAATGCAAAAGCACCATGCCGCCGCGGTGACCGTTGACCCAGCTCACTGACAAGGACGCATGTCGGTCCGCGTGGACAGGGCATAAGGCCATCAACTCGTGAGGGCCTCGGTGTTGGACCCCACCACTGGACTCGACCGCGATGCGTACGCGGTCGAACGACGACATAGGACCCGTCGCTGCGCCGCTCGATGCAGCCGCCGTCATGCGATTGCCTCAGCGACACTCGTCGCCAAGGATGGCGAGTGTGCTCGGAATTTGGTTAGAATGGCCATAAGTCCTCTGGACTTGAGTAAGTGAAGTTCGGAAAGTGACCTCGCAAGTCGCTTCCCGGGACTGAAATCGAATCGAAGAACCCCCTCCGGCCGGCAAAGCAGTGGGGGTTTTTCGCTGTCTAGGGCCAACTCATGCTGGAACCGAAAGTTCGCCGTCGGTCGCTTCGCGAGCAGCCTGGGTTCGATCAACTGCATAGCGGGCGTCGTGGATGCGGAGTCGCTCCGGATCCAACTTCTTGAGGATGTAATCAGGAATGTCGAGGTTCGAGGCGCGCGCCATGACGAGCACCCAGTAGTCCCCGAGATCGATCCCGAGTTCGTCTGCCCGACGTTCGTAGACCTTGGCCTGGTTGAGGGGTGCGCGCACGGAGAGGCACCGGCGCGCGCCTTTACTTGGTCGTCCCATGGGATGAGCGTAAATCGATTCTGATTCAGAAACGGTGATGCTGGTTGTGTCAGCGTGTCGTGCCCGGCGCTGCTCATGTCTGAAATCCCCTCAACCCTCGCAATGAATGCCTCTGATTAGAGGAAGATCCGCGTGCCCCGCGCCGTGTGACAGATGGGGTCAACAAATCTTCGTGCGCATCATGTCGCGAGACCTGGACGGGCCGAGTCGAAGCGGAGTCAGGTTAGCGAGGCATGCACTTTCCCACTACTACGTGTGACCTATCTGCGAAGTTGGTGGGGAGTGGGGGGAGTGGAAAGAAACAGCAGTTCAGGCGGCAAAAACCGCTCCCCACGTAGGTGGGGAGCGGGGTGGGGAGTGGGGTGGGGAGCGGCTTCAAAGACACGAATCGGCCGTTTGCGCTCGCCCGGATCTACGATCTGTTTTTAGGCTACGAAGGCAGGCGATTCGATGCCACCTTCGACTGCCGTTCATGTGGGCCTGGAAGCAGAGACGACCTCCGAGGCTTACTTTTTGCTCCTCGAAGGTCGTCCCCCACTATCGTGCGGGCGACCGCAGGTGCAACGACAAGACGCCCGCGAGCAATCGGCTGCGCGATTTGGAACCGACGACCTTCACTTGCTCGTCAAGCCAGTCACGTTGAGCGGTGGTGAAGCGGAACCAGGTCTCGACGGGTCCTTTGACCGTGAACGGCTCTTGATGGACTGGAATCCCTGAGGACGATCTGCCCGCGACGGGTTGAAAGAGGGCTCGCAGTCGCTCGATGCCTACTGCGTCGAATGCCTCGATGGCAACATCGGCGTGATCGCATCGCCGTTCGGCTGCACGATTCACCAAGGCGTCGCGAGTGGTGCGATCCAGGTAGGCCGTGACAGTCACCTTCGAGGTATCTGCAGCCGGCGGATTTCCTTCTTCCAGAATCTGGGCTGGGGGCGCTTCGGTGACTGCGGGTGGAGACTCGACGACAACAGGAGGCGCGTGGGGTGGTGCGACTGGAACGGTGACAGCTTCGGGTTCCATCGGCTGCACCCGCACTGGAGATTCAGGCGCCGAGACGGCGGGTTGAGGGGCGTCGGTGACTCGTTTGGGAGTCGGCGGGTGAGGAGCTGTGGAGTCGATCTGGGGTTGAGCCGTGTCCGGTGTCTGTGGGCTCGTAGTGCGGCGAGGCTGCAGCCCGCCGGCCGGGGGCAAGAGACCAGCGAGTCCCTCTGCTCGGTTGGGCTTCGGGGCGAAAGACTTGGCAATGCTCTTGCGGTTGCGGACCCTATTTTCACTCATGCCGAAGCCCTCTCAGCGGTGATGGTCGACATCCGTACGAGGATCTCGCGGGTGAGGTTCGAGTAGTCCTCGGCCAGGCCAGAGGCGTTTCGCGAGAGCATCAGATCCTTTGGTTTCGTGCCTTTCCTCAGCGCTGCGATCCGTGATGCGGTTTCCCCGGCCGATCGTTCCTCGAGCTCATGCACCAGAAGTCCTTGGCGTCGCGCGTCGAAGGCGGTGGTTTCCATCGTGCGGATCCGAGATTCGAAAGTCGGGGCCGAATCGCCGATCATCTCCTCGACTGCTTCCCGAATCGTTGCGTCAAGTTTGGTTGCGCGTGAGCTGACGCCGAAGAGGCAGATCCCGCCGAGTTGGAGCTGGGGGTTCACGGCAGGAAGGTTTCGTTCCGGATCTCCGTCTCGTGCTGCCGAGAACTGGCCGGCGATCGTTTCCATGCCGTCGAGGCTGGCATCATCTGCGCGGATTGGAATGACCACAGCGTGGACTACTTCCATCACTGCTTCGATGATCGTGAGATCCGTCGGAGGGGTATCGAAGATAATGACGTCGTAGTCTGCGGCCACTTGCAGCAACATGGCCAGTAGAAGCTGTCCTAGTCGTTTGCCTCCCTGGCGTTGCTGCCTGGACACCATGACTGCGGCAAGGTCGAACATTGCCGGGCCGCCTGGAACGATGTCGAGATTCTCGCGACCACCGACGTTCTGGATGATCGGCGGTGCCGACCCGCTCAAGAGGGCTGAGAACAAGGGCACGCCGTCCTCCTTCACAAACCCTAGGTCGCGGCACAAGTTGGCCTGGGGGTCGAAGTCAAGCAAGAGAACCCGGTAGCCGCCGGCAGCGAGTAAGCCTCCGGTGTTCGCGCAGAGTGAGGTCTTGCCCACTCCCCCTTTGCCGTTGAAGAATCCGAAGCAGGCAGGCAGTTGCTGATGAGTGGGTGTCGTTGGAACGGCATCTACAGACATGGTGGTTCTCCCAATGGACGTTGGTTTCTGACGAGTGGTCTGTAAGGAAAGTTAGCAGGGGTCCTGGACAACTCGCGGTATGCCACGCGTGTGGGGCCGTATGTGTTCAGGCATGTGGGTCGGCAAGCGGCGCCGCGTGTAATGCCGCGTGTTTGCATGCCGATGTAATCGCAGGTGAACACGTATGTGAACACGTATGTGAACACGTATGTAAACACGCGTGAGTCGCTGCAGGGAATCACGCGTGAAGAAATGCGGATAATGATGCGTGAACACACGCGGATGAAATGGCGTGTAAAGAAACGTGGTCTTCTGCGTGTTGGACTGCCTGGGGTGATACGGGAGATGAAACGTGGTTCTATGCGTGAGACTCCGCATGATCAGGTGCGGAGTGCACAGCGGTTTGATGTGCGGGTGTACATCCGTGATGTTTTGCGTGACCGCTCGCAGGATGATGTGCGTGCAGAAGGATGGGCTTGCGTGCGGGGTGGTACTAAGGGTTCTCGTACGGCATGTGGTGCGGGTCTACATGCTGTGCCACAGGCGGAATCAGTTGCCAATTGGCGTACGGATCCGCCTGCTTGTAGGCGAGGGTGACCGGGTGCGTGATCAGAATTCTAGAGCCCCGGACTCACTACTCACTCTGCGTGATTCAACATGGCTTGCTTTGCGTGAAGGTGTGCGTGAAATAGCCGTTTAGCTGTACTGATGTGGGGTTCGTCGTGGATCGCCGATGGCGCCACGCTGTGCACGCTGTGCCTTGATGCGATGTCCGAGGCCGGCGACGGTGCGGACATCTGCGGCCTGAGCGATGGCGTCAGCCCGGCGAAATCCGTCGAGTTCGACGGCTAGATCGACCAAAGTGTCTTCGAGGATGTCCTCGGCAGCCGCATATAGGTCCCAGAGCTGCTTGAGCTCCCACGCGCGGATCAGGGGATTAGAGAAATAGAGCCCGTCGACGATCTTTTGCACCCGGGCTACCTGGGGATTTGTGCGTTCGTGCGCCTGCGACCAGATCGAAAAGTGGGAACTCGCCGAGCAGGTGACCACAGTCGTGTCCAGTTCGCGAGCAACTGCGGACCAGGATGTGGTCGTTTCGAGGCCTCTGCGCGCATGTCTGGCGGCCTCGCCGAATGCCCGTTGGCACACTGTGGCGTATGCGGCGGCTGAACGTCGCGCTTGGCTTAGTTCGCGCAGTTCAGACAGGGTGGTGAAGCTTTGGCGTCCGCGAGTGAACTCGGTCGCAGCCAACAGGGCGTCGCTGCTCGTCCATTGAAATCGAGACTGCCTGTATTGGTCGCGGTGCCAGCGGAGATCGTCGATCCATGCCGAGTTGAGCTTGAGGCCCATCTCGCTGCCAGGAACGGTCATAGAACAATGATGACACCACACCGGTGGTGTGTCATCAGTAGTACTAGTTGCGTCCCGACAAATCATGCTTATCGCCTTGTTTGGAACTTGAAGGCATTCCAACGGTCGCATGCCAGTCATACCGACATACCAGCCAAGCGGCTTCGCAAACATTGCCACTCACTTTCAAAGGCGTCCCAGAAGCGTCCCAATGTCGCATAATGTGCCAGTCGAATTGGATTTGATGTGAGGTTGGGACGCTTGTTGGACGCCATGCATATGGTCGTGTGATGGAATCGAGCTTGCCACTTCCGCATATGTAGGCAATTAGGCGCTTACGTCTTGGTCGTATCGAAATGATCCGATAGGTTTCTCTAACGGCTGTGGATATGACTTGGGTGCAAGATTCGCGGGTCTTGGGTGAGGTGTCTCGTCGCACCCGAGCTGTCCAGGGAGGGCTGTATAACTCTCAGCAAGATCACTTTAGGTTTTGAGCGAGCGTGTCTCGTTCCCTGTTCAGTATCGGAGATTGACGTGAGTAGCACGCATAACCAAGGCCCGTCTCAGTCGGCTGGCGGGCACCGACCACTTGCCGGGACCTTCCGTTCGGCCGCGGCCCGATCGGTCGAGAGCATCGCTTCCGCGTACATCGAGGGTGACAACGACGAAATTGAACAAGGGTCGGAAGTACCCGCGCATGTGGATCGCCCCGCCGAGACTGAACCTGCTGGAAGCCAACAAGATCGGGAGTCAATCGACCGTTCCTCTGACCTGGATGGGGGAGGGAAGTCGTCAAGTGTTCGGGTGCCGGCAAGGTGCCATGCGAAGCTCGAGGAGATGCGGGCGAGCACGGGGATGACGAACGGTCAGATTTTCATCGTCGCGATCGAGGAGACTCATGATCGACTGCCGGAACTGCTCTACCCTGGCGGTCGAATCGGTGGGGGATTATTCGCAGCCCGCGGCATTCGCGCCAAAACGTCACGTGACGATAGTGAGACGCAGGTAACTTACCGACTATTTCATGCCGACTTCGACGTGATTGACCACCTTGTGGCGGAACTGGGCGCAAAATCCCGCTCGCATCTGATCGCGGCGGCGCTGACCGGATATTTCTTCAAAGACGACGAGCCCGCAATATGACGAGGGGAGCGACGAGGGCGCCTTCAGCGCTTCTTGTTTGCGAGTACCCAAAGGAAAAGAACAAGCACGGGGGAGAAGGCGACAGGGACGGCGAGTACCCAATGCGTCACTGTCCCTGTCTCCACCTCCCTGTTGATCCAAGTCAGTAGAAGGGCTGCGACGAGCCACAGGAACGCGACGTGGCGCCAGCGCAACCGCCGCAAGAACAGGTTCAGTCCCACAGGCAGTTTCAGTCTCGACATTCGGTTTGGCATAGCTGGCTCAATTCAGTTGGATATCGACCATGCGGAGTCGGTCGCTGGCAGAAAAGTAGGCAAGCGCGTCAAAGCACGCTGCCGCCGCTTCAGCCATTTGGACGGCCCTTCCGCGCGCCCGTACAGAAACACCCCATAGATTGCAGGTCTGTTCAGTGGTGGGCATATGGGTAGGTGGGATTCCCAATGCGCCGGCTGTCAGCTGCCGTGTATCAGAGTTCTGGTGCCATTTTGGGAACAGATCCAGTTGTGAGAACAGGTGCCTGAGTAGCCCTGTGTGTTCCTCCGGATGGAAGCCGCCCGCGATATGTCCCTCAATGCTGCGGGCCAGCGTTGCGAGCGGGAGGGCCGCCGCGTCGTCGACCAAGGCGCCTCCACTGGCCAGCGAGATCTCCCACGATCGCCCGCTGCCTGTGTCTATTGCCGCAATTTCCCGTACCGGGCGCTCGCCGTTGTCGGTCGCTGCGGTATTGACGTGAACAACAAACAGATCGCGACCGCTGTTGCCGAACGGTGAAGGAGTTGCCATGGCGTGGAGGGTAGCTGCCAGCATGGACTGGATTGCGATCCTTGCCGATGCGGCATTGTCGATCTGAAGTGTCGAAATCAGTTGTTCTGTGTAGGGGACCGACGATCAGGATAATCGGCGAGGACTGCGGTGGTGAACGCCTGATACTGGGACTCCGCGAAGTCGGCGAAAAGAGTAGCGACCGTCCCGTCGTATGGCTTGCCCTCGATCGTGATTGTTGTTTTCGGCGGGCCCTCGCCAATAGTGGTGTGTCTCTCCAGCGCTCGATGAGTGACCTGGTCCCGCACCAGTTTGAGGAGTCTGAACTTGTTATCGCCCATTAAGGCCTGGCGCCACCGTTCCTGGCCTTCGTGGAGCTGCACACCGTTCTTCCTGATCGCCTCCCTCAGGTGTTCCAGGTCAGACTCGCCATGGGGATCGAACCGCCCTGCTCGTCGCAGTCGATACGCAGCAGCTGCGCAAAGATCGAGGCAAGTCAGGGCCGTGCGCGAGGCAAAATCGATCGGGGCTAGTTGTAGGACATCGAATTGCTCGGGTGCGAAGCGTTCATGGATGTACGTGTCACCCTTGGGGCCAGCCATCTCTTGCGCCAGTCCCGCAGCTATGCGAGTGAACCCCACTTGAAAGGCAGCTGAGGCAATCAGTGCTGAAGCGGCCTCATAGTCTGCGGGGAGTGACTTGAGGCGATCCGAAACAGTGTTTGAGATCGTCAACAGGCGAACGTCGTCACTCGGTCTGCTCATCCCTAATTCTCTCGCACGTGACGAGTGGATATGTAGAAAATGGGAAAGCGAAAAGGGCCCCACCTTTGGACGGTGAGACCCTTCCCTGGCCGTGCGGTTCATTGTTTGACTGCTGACCTTGTGCAGAGTTGAGGTCAGGGGAGTCAGGCGGTCACTTTCGCAATCGCGTCGCGGAAGTGGTTGGTCAGATCCTGGAGGGCGGTCGTTCCAGCGGAGTCGATGACCATTTCTCCGTAGCTCTGGTGAGCTCCGGAACCGATGAACGAAGCGAACTTCAGTCCTTCAGTCCCGATCTGTGCCAGTGCATCGGCGCCGTCAGAACCTGCCAGCGCGGTGAGATTCGAAGCGAGCCCACCAAGGTCCCCTGTCTGGGACTGCTGAGTTAGCTGCTGGCCGGTCGCCGACGATGCGGACGCTGCTCCGAGTTTGGCCGGATCAGTCTTCTGTCCACCCCCGAGCGTGCCTACCGCGATCTTCGCGAAGTCGAGGATGTGGGGGAGTGCACCCAGACCGGCTCCGATGACATCGCCGGTTTCGATCGCGTGCCAGAGCTGCTTCTGCAGTTCGCCGGCGGAGTTGGCCAAACCGATGATATCGAGGTTGCCGACGAGTCCGACGATCATCGACACGATCTGAGCGGTACCGGACGGGTCGGGGATCATCGCGATGAGTGATGCTGCGGTCTTGTAGTCCAGTCCTGCAGCGAGCTTGACGAGTGGTTCGAAGAGAACATTGATTCGGTCGAACTCGGCGTGCACCGCCTTGACCTTCGCCATGGGATCGAGCGCGGGATCGAGAACGATCTGCGGGATCCGAGTCGTGAAGATGTCGGCGACAGCTGGAATGTTGTTGGCCAATGCGAAGGCATTCGTCCCGATGTGGGTGACCTGATCGATCAGGACACTCGGCTTGATGATCGAGAGCGCGTTCGCGGCAACGGAGAGCCCATCCGCCGGGGTGGACGTCAAAGGTGAAACCTGATTGGCGAGAGCATCGACGGAAGCCTGCAACTGCGGCACCTGCGCCGCGCCTGTGGCTCCCTGGACTGCCTTCGTTATCGAATCGGCGGCCTTCAATGCGCCGGCCACATCGATACCCTTGACCGTCTCGACGATCTTGCCGGCCGTGAACTCGGGCGTCGATGCGTCCGCTGACTTGAGTGATTGTTCGACGGCGGGATTCTGAGTCACCCACTTGGTCGTATCCGCTACAGGGACCAGAGTGTTTGCAATGTCGGATGCCGCTGCGCTCACGCTGGCGAGGTCGGGAGAACCAGACTGGAGCTGCTTCTGCAGAGTGTCGACGTTGCCGGCAAGGCCCGGGAGATCAACCTTCGAGTAGTCCGAAACCAGGGCGTTCTGCAGGGTCGCTGTGTTGGGCTGAGAGCCATCACTCTGCTGTGGACCGGATGCAGTAGGGGGCTGTGAAAGTACTCGGCCGAGACCGGCAAGTAACCCGTCCTTGTTGCTGTTCGTCGAGCAGTAGAGGTCGTCAGGTGCGCAGTACGACCGCGTTACCGAGGCTGTCTTTCCGAATCCGCCTGGCCGCGCCCCCGCAATACCGACTCCGTCGACAGCTGGACCGACGAGAGTGTTGTCCTCGCTCGGACTCTGTCGGGGATCGGCAACCAAGCCGACCGCGATCAGCTTCTCCGCGGGAATCGGACCCTTGTCGTGCCCGATCAGCCACGTCAGATCGCCCGCGACATCCGCCCCTTGGCTGTAACCACCGAGAGCGAAAACAGTACTAGGGCACTCCGTTGCCCGGGTCTGCATGACTTTCGCGGCAGCCTCTATTCCGGTGGCCTTACTCGTTCCGTAAGTCTTGCCCTTGTTGAACGCGGATGCTTCGTAGGCAGGGTAAGTGACTTTGATGGAGCTTCCGAACTGCTGAACAAGCGGATCAGTCACTTGCTTGAGAAGGCCCGTCGCCACCGAAGAATCTGCTCCCGAATCTGTCTCGAACGTCCCCGTCATCATGACCACCTCCGCAGTGGGGCAGCCTGCAGAAGCCGGTGCGGCATGAGCGGTCCCCGGCGTTGAGATCGTGAGCAGAGTTGACGCCACGGCTGCTGTAAGAAGGGCCGCCGAACCTACCGAACGGGCGCGTCGGTAGTCGGTAGATGGGGAAGCGATGGTCGTCATGACAGATCTCTTTTCGTCATCGATTACAGCGAGGGCAAAGTGGAAAGACCGCTGCCCGAATGTGCGGTCACGGTGTTCGGCAGAAGGTCGACGACCGTGAAGACGGCGCGGTGAGCGAGCGACATCAGCTGTCCCAAAAGTTCGGGATGACTCACGGAAGGGATACGTAGCGCTGCGTCGAAACTTCCAGCAGTCTCGAAAAGAAGGGACGATTCCTTCATCACGAAGCCAGCGATCAGGAAGCACACCAGCAACGAAACTGCGTCGAGAGTTCGAGTCATCACAAAGCCTGTTCGATCGGCCGGGCGCTGCGCGATGCACGGGCGAAGCGCGCATGATCCGACGTCTGATTCGAAGTTCCTACGCTGTTCCGAATCTTCGACACAGCGCGATAGAGCCGCTGACGAAGTGCGGCCGAGGTCATGCCGATCTCAGCCGCGATCGATGTCAGATCGGTGTCGGTCTGGTCGAGATATGCGCGCTGAATCAAAGCTCGGTCGGTGCCGGTGATGACTCCGTTCCGAACAGCCCAAGCGAGCAAGTCCTGGGCGAGAAATGGGTTCTCGGTTTCCGCCTCAGGAGCATCGGAACGATCCATCAGATCCGACGCGGGGATCTCACCGGCAAAGGTGTTCTCGTGTGCGATCTTCTTCAAAGTCCGCAAAAAGAGAGCTGCATAAATGTTCTCGCCGGACGGGCGATACTCGGCTATCAATGACATGAAAGTGGCGATTGTGGTGGCCGCACGCTCGTCGTAAGCGTGGTAGGAATCGAAGCCGGCCACCCGCGCGTGACGGGTCAACGAGATCAACTTCCCGAGCATCAGCTGCAACAGCGCTCGCCCCGCGAGAACGCTGCCC
Organism: Nocardioides sp. NPDC126508; assembly: GCA_040302365.1. Taxonomy (GTDB): domain Bacteria; phylum Actinomycetota; class Actinomycetes; order Propionibacteriales; family Nocardioidaceae; genus Nocardioides. The sequence continues at coordinate 28,298 of JBEOUM010000013.1, read as the reverse complement.
TCCTGGTGGAGGGTCAACAGTGCCAGCAGTACGGCGTCGCGATCGAGGCGATGGGCGCCAGCCAAGTCGTTGAGTTCTTGCACCTGCTTCAAGGCCGGCTGATTGACCGACCATGTGAGCACCTCTGCCGCTGCTGAGGGTCGTGCGCACAGCTGCATCCATTCGGTGTTCAGGCGGCTGTAGAGGTCGCCTCGAGTCGCGTCGTGGGACGGCAGGGCGGACGACGAATGGCTGGGTGCGGTTGCTGCGTGGGTGGACATTTCCACGGGTCTCCTCTGTGCGCGTGCGAGGTTGGTCTCGCGCCCAGTAGAGCAGCCCTATATTGCCTCTGACCTGCATGTTTGTTGTTGCCAGGGGAGTGTTTGTTGTTGCCGGAGATGTTGTTGCCGCGCGCTTTGCCGTGAGTGGATGCGCGTGCATCGAAGGCATCGACGTGCACGTTTGAACCTCTGGCAACAAGCACCTGGCCGCGCTCGGAAAAAACTTTGAAAAAAGTTTGGCGAGCTCTGTCACTCAGGTCTTCGCGCCCGGATCTTCCTACAAGTAGAAGCCCACAAATTCGGTGCGGCTTTCACACTCGCCAGTCGCCAGGAGGACCGGATGCACGACTCGATGCAAGCGCTACTGCACGATCTCGGCTACGCCCATGCCATTGCTGAGGAGATCCGTCGAGTCGCTGCGGCTCTCACACGAAACCCATTCGACGAAGATGCCAGCGCCGCGCTCTCGTTGTTGGTATTCGCAGAGGTGCCGGCCGCTCGTGCAGCGCTTGCGCGGGCAATGAGCGCCGACATCCCGGATGGCGAATCAGAACTCGACTCGTCAGAGCAGCCGTCCGAGGCAGGTATCCGATGAACATTGATTGGAAGAAGATCAACAACTTCGGGCGCACTCCGAAACCGAAGCAGGATGGTTCCGCAACCGCCGATTCCACCGAGACGATCGTCGATGAAGTAGAGGAGCGTGTGCGCGCAGAGCGAGTCCAGTGGGGCCTTCGTCAGCAGTGGACTACACGCGCAATTCGCGGTGCGATCATCGCCGCTCTCGTCGCAGGAATTGTCTCACTGCTGCTCGTCGTATTCGGCTCGTCGTCAACTCCGGCAGTCGTCAAAGCAACTGACAACGAAGCGCAAAGCATTGACACCGCAGCACAAGCCCAAGCCGAAGATGTAGCCCGTCAACTGGTCGTGGCGTGGCTTCAAGGAAGCCGAGGAAACGAGCGTGAGATCGAACGGTTCGTTGCCACGCCACCGAATATTCCGGCATCTGCGCTCTACGTTGCGACGGACCCCGCCATCGCATCAATTGTCTTCGATCGCGACGCACGAACCTACGCCGTGACGGTATCGGTCTCGGTACGCCCCGCCAACGATGCCTCCGCAACAATCGTTCGGCGCTACTTCCAAGTTCCTGTTGTTGTGACCGAATCCGGTGCGCGCGCCGCCACACTTCCTTCCGAAGTTGCGCAGCCGTCGACAGCTGTAGACCTTCAACTCGGATATAAGTTCCGCGTCGCGAATCACCCGATCGGAACGTCGGCCAACCAGTTCCTCGCCGCACTTCTGACAGGCAACGGCGAGGTTGCTCGCTACCTGACGCCGGGGGTTTCCATCGCGCCGATCGTCCCGGCGCCGTACCGCAGCATCGCACTCACCGATGTGCTCTCCTCGGTCGATCTCAGTGCGTCGAACTCGGCGGCACCGCGTTCAGATGGCGACGTTGTGCGCTTGTTGATCACTGCATCTTTGAAGATCACCGACGCCGAATCTGTCAACGGTCAGTACGCGCTGACGATGACTTCCCGCGGCGGTCGCTGGGAAGTCAGCGCCATCGATTCAACGCCGCTCTTTGCCGCTACTGCTCCTCGCAGCGGAGTCAATTCGTCGACCACGAGCGCCCCGTCCCCGTCGACTCCGAAGAGCGCTCCGTCGACTTCCGCATCGACATCCGTAGCGCCGGCTCAGGCTCCCGCGCCAAGCCAAACACCCGGATCGTCGCTTCCAGCTGTCGGCGAAGTCCCACTGTTTTCCCCTTCAGGAAATTGACTCCTCGAACCGAAAGGTGACCCATCATGTTCATCGCACTCGCCGCCGCTGACCCCAACACCGCGATCGTCGCCGCCGGTGTCTTCGACAAGATCGGAGAGCTGACCAACAACGGAAAGGTCGCCCTCCAATCTGCAGCCAGCTGCCTGGTCCTGTACTTCCTTCTCCGGAACTTGATGCAGTCCTTCACGATCGCCCGGCTGGTCGTCTCCGCCCTCATCGGTGCTGCAGCGCTCTGGGTTGTCTTCAACATGGACTCCCTCAAGGACCGAACCGGAGAGGACCTGGCCATCTCTGTCGTGCAGGTCGTAGAAGCGCCGGACCCGAGTCTGGATCTGCCGGTGTAAACGGCGACCGGAGACCAGTCGAATCGCCCTTCACCGACCCTGACAAGGAGGACTGCAGATGTCCGTGGTAACCACCGCGGCAACGGACGCGACCACACGAGCACACCGACAGAACTCCTCACGCGAGTCGGTGCACGCATGAACGACGACAACAACGTCGAAGTCATCAAGGACTTCACAACAGCTCGAAGTATTCCTCAGCTGATCGGCCGCACACCCGACGGTAAGAAGCTTCCTTTCGGCCCCTACACAGTCCCTCAAGCCGTCAGTGGCGCCGCTGTCGGAGCAATCCTGTGGCTCCTGCATCCGTTGTGGCTCGGCGACAGCATCACGTGGAACGTCGGATTTTTCGTTGCATGCTGTGGCGGCACGGTGTTCGTCGTCGGCAAGCTCCGATTGGCCGGCCGCAGCCCGGCATCTGTCGCTCAAGGGGTCAAAAAGGCCGTCTTCGCATCGCCTGAGGCCAAGCTGAAGATCAACGGCAAACGCGTGAATATCCGAGCACCGCACCTTGTTCACGCCGGCGGCTACATCACTGCCGATCCGCGCATCGAGGACCAACTCGTCGCTGCTGTGGAACCCGAATCCCCTTCTGAATCTGTGCCGGTCGCACACAACGCTGTCGGCACTCGGTCGCGACCACAGGAACTGCCCGCCCTCTCACCAAACGATCCCGCCCCGCGCCCCGGCCGTTCGAGCGTCAAGGAACTCCTTGCGCTGGCCAACGCCGGAAACTCCGAGTAGAAAGCGATTCGCCGCAATGGAACAGCCAACTCTGTCGATGGCAGCAAATATCCGGTGGACGAAATCCGGTGTCGTGTGGGCCGACTACGTACTGAGCGGGATGGACTACGGCTACCGACCCAACGTCGACAAGCGCACCGCCCGGACTCTGCACACGATGCTGGTGCGCGCGCTGCCCGGCGAGTCGATGTTGATGGGCATCGCGTCGTCGCTGAGTGCGGAAGCGGTCGTGGCGAGGATGACCGAGGGCGTTGATCTCGATGTCCACACAGACTGGGCGATCGAATGCGAGGCGACCCTCGACTCCATCGAGCTCTATCGCCCCGGCCAACGAGTGTTCTATCTGAGCATCCCTTTGACAACGACAGGACTCGCCGGACAAGCAAAAGCCGCCACGCACGCGGCATGGTCGTCGCTGTCGGACTTCATCGGACTCCCTCGAACTTCCGTCCCCGAAGACGAGGTACGGGCGCGAATTCGTCAGGCGGATCTCATCATCGCCGACATCCCCGCAGTCTTCGGGGCTCGGCCGGCAACGCCAGCGCAGATGGTTTGGCTCTGGCAGCACTCCATGAGCCGCGGCCTCCATGTCGATCGAGACATGCCTGGCGCCGCGTCCACGCCTTCCCCGAAATCGGGAGCGGCTCTTGCCCCAGCACGACTCGACGAAGGCGCGCAATCAGATCGTGATGAGCCCACGACTTGGTGGCGTCCGAAGGTCCCCACATTCAGTCGAGTTCTCAAGATCGATCAGCCCTACGACATCGATGATCGACCCGCGTCGTACCAAGTAATTCTCGCGCTAGCGGACATGCCCTCCGGTGGTGTCCTCTTTCCCGGCTCGGAATTCTTTTCCCTGGCCGACGACTTCGGAGACATCGACGTCGATTTCGTTGCTCGACTCAAGGTGACAGCAGGCGCTGACGTGATGCGCGCGAACAAGCGTGCGCTGGAAAACCTCAAAGAACAGTACGAGCAGCGGGAAGGCGAGCTGGCAGGTGGACAGGGCGCCCTTGATATCGCAGCCTCTGCACTGACCGAGTACAGCTCGCTTCTCGAAACCAACCGTGACGAGGTCGAAGTCGCCTGGACAGCGCTTTTCGCCGTAGGCGCGTCGACCGAAGAGCAGGCCCTCGCTGATGCCCAAACAGTGAAGAAGTCCTTTGAACATCAGGACTACAAGCTGGTCGCGCCGCTCGGTTTTCAAGAGGACCTGTGGTGGGCAATGATTCCCGGCGTTCCGACGTCGAAGATCGTGCGCGAATTCGGGCACATCACCACCTCGACACATTTCGCGGCCTACATGCCGTTCACTCGCAACGATCTGGGCGACAGTTCCGGACCCCTGCTGGCACTCAACATCACGGCAGCCCGGATCGGTGCGGTTTTCAACGACATACTCGGTAAGTCCCTCCGGGACCAGTCCTCTTCGTGGGCTGTCACCGGGGAGCTCGGATCCGGAAAGTCCGTCACCATGAAGGTGATCGCCGGTCACGTCGTCGACTGCGGCGGCCAGGTCATCGGCATCGATCAAAGTGACCTCGGCGAATACGCCAACTGGGCTCGGGCGGTCACTGATGCGGTCATCGTCGATCTGGTCGAACCCGATTACAGCACCGACCCACTGCGGATCTTCCCGCCCAACATCGCGGCGGAGATGACGCAATCGGTGATGCTGGCCTTGCTGCGAATCCAGCCGACATCAACACACGGCAAGGCGCTGGCCAAGGTGCTCGAACCGTCCTATCGCACCAGTCACCCCTACGCAGGGCTGGGCGAGCTCACCGAGCACCTCCTCTCCGACGACTGCCTGATCGCCGGCGCCCACGACCTCGGCGAAGAGATGAACGTCTACGCCCGATTGAGCTATGCCGCAGCGCTCTTCGCGAAGGATCTGCCGGCGTTGCCGATCACCGCACCCGCGATCATCTTCCGAACCCACCGCGTCGAGCTCCCCACCCAGCTGCAGACAGAGAAGCAGCACCTGTACGACAATCTGCCGCTCGAGAAACGATTCGGTCACGCCGTCTACACACTCATCGCGAAGATCGCCCGCGGGCAGTGCTTCGCCGACTCCGATCAGATGGCGCTATTCCTCGTCGACGAAGCCCATCACCTTCTCAATGCCGACGACGGTATCGACATCATCGAAGATTTCGTTCTTCAAGGCCGAAAGTCCTCTGCAGCAGTGGGATTAGGTGATCAGGACTGCGCCTTCGGAACACCGAAACTTCGTGGCCTCATCAAAACCCGATTTGTTCATCGCCACACTGACGAAGGCCTCGCCAAGCGCGCGATCGAGTGGCTGGGCCTGGACCCAGAGAACCGAGACCTGGTCAAAGAGCTCACGGAGCAGACAGCGCCGGTCACAGGCCAGGACGGCTACGTCGAGCCGCATCGCCGAGGCGAGGGCTACATGCGCGACGGCGGGGGAAACGTCGGCCGCATCAAGACACTTCTCCCCGCCACCGAATCGCGCCGTGAAGCCGCACTGACCACCCCGAAAGACAACAAGAAGCTGGTGAAGGCATGACCTCGACCGCGGCGCACCCCCTCGACCAGGACGTTGTCGAGGGCCGTCCCGAAGCCCGCGAGTACTTCAGCGTCCGCGCCGCGGTCACACACTCACTGCGCTGGCTCCTGCACTTCGCCGGCAGGCTCGCCAAAGCCTGGATTCCCGAATCCTGGTTGGTCGTCATCATGTACGCGAGCAAACCGATCTCTCGCTGGCTGTGGTCACGCTGGTGGAGCCGCCTGCTCATTCGGGCGGCCGCCGGATGGCACGCCCTTGGTGCGCTATTGCTGATTTTCGCAACGCCCGCGGCCGCAGACCCCAGCGGAGGAGGAGGTGCATCACCGTTCTTCGCGTGGATGGCACTCAAGGACACGCACGGAATCGACGCCTGGAGCTACTTCCTCTCGATCGACAAGGGCAACGCCTCGATGGGCGGCGGCTGGAGAATGATCTGGGCCTACATCATCACCCTCGAATACGAGATCTTCCGATTCCTGATGGCGACCGCGATCTGGTTCATCACCTACGCGTTGTCCTTCGACTGGATCGAAATGATTCTCACGCCGATCCGCACCATCGCAGACTCCGTCACTTCGATCACCGACCAATTCGCGCTCACCCCACTGATGTTGACGATCGCCGGATTCAGCGTGGCCGTGTGGTTCGTACGCGGCCGCTTCTCCACCGGCATCTACGAACTGCTCATGTCGTGCGTCATCGCGGCCGCGGCCGTCGGATTCCTCGCCAACCCGCTCGACCGTGTCGTCGGGAACGACGGCCTCGTTTTCGCTGCACGCGATGCCGGACTCGAAGTCGCGTCGGGACTGGCCAACGGTGGGAACACCAGCGGCAACGCCGATCAACAGATCGACACCATCAAATCGACCCTCGTAGATACCTTCCTGCGTCAACCCACCCAACTGATCAACTTCGGTGTCGTCCTCGATGCGCCGGACAACAACGGCAAGTGCGTCAAAGAATTCGACGAGGCGTACGCCGCAACCCCGGACGGGCCCGGGGTCATGGACAAGGTGCAAGAGAAGGTCGGTGACATTCTTCCCGGCGCGGGGGCAGCCCTGGACCTGATCAACCCGGACGACAAGCCCGAAGACCGCATCAAAGACGCGATCGCGGCATGCGACGGCGATGACGGTCCGATGAAGCAATACGCCGACAACCCTGGCCCGGGTCAAGCTATGGGCCTGCTCTTCTTGATCTTCGCCGGCACCCTGCTGATGGCCTTCGCGATCTACCTGGCGGGCAGGCTGGTACTCGCGGCCGGGGTGTCGATCGGCAACGCCATCAAATCCATCCCTGGCATCGTCGTCGCCATCGCGCCGTCGATGCGTGGACAGTTTTGGCGCACAATCGCCAACGTCGCGATGGCGCTGCTGCAGATGATGTTTTCCATCGTCTTCCTGGTCGGATACGTGCTCGTCGTCCAAGACCTTTTCGCTTCAGACGAATCGAACCTCATCCGCACCGTCTTCTTCGTCGACATCTTCCTGATCATCGCGCTCCTCCTCTTCCGCCGCGCGATCAAGGGTCTGCAACGGATGTCGGACAGCCTGGCGTCGATTTTGGCGAAGCGCCCCGATGCCGCACCCACATCCATCACCAGATCTACCCCGACGTCGGGCCGCGATATCGCGTTGATGGCTGCACAGGGCCGACAGATCTACCGTGGCGGCAAGGCCACGGTCCAGGGTGCAGGCAAGATCGCGAAGAAGGCGACTACTTCAACCAAAGCCGTTGGCTCAGTAGCTGGCACAGCGACATCGACTGCGGTAACGGGAGGCGTCGCTGCCGCAGTCTGGGCGGGCACGAAAGCAGTCTCTGGAGCGAAGAAGGCCAAGAAGTCGATCGACAATCTCTCCGACCCGGCCACGATGGCCCGTTCACAGTCCTCGGGCTCACGGTCCTCTACGAGCTCACCGAGCCGTGGAACCGGTACGGATAGCGCGGCGGCCGCGGTACGCAGTCGACTTTCGAAGGCGGCTGTTGCAGACAAACCGGGCATCAAGAAGGCGATCGCCACAGCACCGTCGGGGCTTGCTCCGGAGCGCGGACAAGTTCGCAGTTCAGCATCGAAGACCGTTGCACCAGACGGTCGGGCTTTCCGCGAATTCACCACCGATTCCGGCGCACCGCTGTTGTTGCCTACTACTCCTACCCGCGCTCCGAAGGCACCGAAGCCAACCGCCGCGCCTGCACGTCCGCCAGCTGCTCCAGTTGTTCCCGCCGTCAACATTCCCACCGGTTCCGGCTCGAGAACCGCAGGACTGATTGCGGCGGCAGCTCAAGCAGGAGCAGGTAACGCGAGGACCCCGCAGCCGAGCTCGCTGACCCGGCGGCCGCGCTGATGACGCTCCTGGCGGCACCACCGTCCCCTGATTCGGAAAGTTCGTCGAAGAAGTGGTGGTGGATCCTCATCTCCGTGCCGATCGTGTGCATGGTCGTGTTGATGGCGCCGGTTCTCGTCATCTTGTCCCTCACCGGTGAGGACACCACCTGCGGACAGCCGACCGGTACCGACATTCGTGCAGACGGATCCTTGGTAGGTCTGAAACCTGGATCGCTGGCAGTTCCGATGGCCGAAGGTACGTACACGATCAGCTCGCCGTTCGGCATGCGAGAAGGCGGAATGCATGACGGACAGGATTACGCCGCCCCATTGGATACCCCCTTCTACGCCGCAGGCGACGGCGAAGTCGTCGTCGCCGGACCGGCCTCGGGCTACGGACACTGGATCCGCATCCGGCACACCATCGATGGGCAGACCGTCGAATCTCTCTACGGACACATGACCGCAGCAGGAGTGCTCGTCAAAGCCGGCGACAAGGTCACCGCAGGCCAACTCATCGGCAAAGTCGGCAGCGAAGGACAGTCCAGCGGCCCGCACCTGCACTTCGGTATCTACCCAGGACAATGGTCGATGGGCGGTGGAGTGGACCCGGTTCCCTGGCTCAAGCAACGAGGAACCGCCTCCCCGGCAGCAGCCTCCGTCCCCGCTCAGCCCGACGCAGAGTTGGTGGCGAAATCCACCCCCGCCGGCACGGGCGGTCTCAACGCCAGCCAAACAGCGCTGGCGAAACAGGCTGTCGCCATAGGTGAGTCCATGGCCGTTCCTGATCAAGGAATCGTGGTTGCCCTGGCCACCATGAGCCAGGAATCGACCTATCGAATGCTCGCCAGCTCCAACGTGCCCGAGTCGCTGCAATATCCCCACGACGGCGTCGGAAGCGATCACCTCTCGGTCAATCAATACCAACAGCAAGTCGGCATCTGGGGCACCGCGGAAGAGTTGATGAACCCCGTCACGGCGAACGTCAAATTCTTTGACGCGTTGCTCAAAGTTTCGGGCTGGCAAACCATGCCAGTCACCGTCGCCGCCCAAACCGTGCAGGGATCGGCCCACCCTGAGGCATACGCCGACGACGAAACGCTCGCTCGGCAACTAGCTTCGCAGTTCAAAGGTTCAGGCAAAGACCTGACGCCGCAGGAGCTGGCAGACATCGTCAAGGGTGGCGGCGCAACAACGATCATCGATGGCGGCGCCTGCGCGCCTGGAACCTCGAACCCCGGTGGACCCCAGTTCAAGCCCGGGGGGCCATTCGCAGAGAACGTGATCGCTGCGGCCTCCCAATGGATCGGAACAACGTACGCGTGGGGAGGCGGAGATCAGAACGGCCCAACGAAAGGCATCAGTGATGGCGGCGGGGCAGGAGATGCGAACGGCGATTCGAACAAGGTCGGCTTCGACTGCTCAGGCTTGACGTTGTACGCGGTTTACCAAGCATCCGGTGGCCAAATTTTGCTCCCTCACTTCACCGGAAGTCACTCCAATCCCGGCCAGCTGTACGACTCCCGAGGCCAAGACATTCCGTTCGACCAGAAGCGTCCAGGTGACCTGATCTACTTCGGCGCAGGCGGCGACACCCATCACGTCGGCATTTTCTATGGCACCGAAAACGGACAGGACATGTTGCTCAACGCCCCGGAATCGGGGAAAAGCGTCTCGATCATGCCGCTCTCCGGCTGGGCCGGCGAAGAGATGTACGTCAAACGATTCGGATAGGAAACCTTCACCATGATTACTCGCAAACGCTCGCTCGCTCTTGCTGCTCTCACATCTGCCGCATTGGTACTGACAGCGTGCGGAGGAAGCGACGAACCCGAAGATCATGCGGTGGAAACGAGCGCCGAAGCCGACAGCTCGTGGACGGTACCCCCACTCCCCTCGACAGACGTCCTCGCTGAAAGTAGCCAATCCGGCTCGGCGCCGACGACAGTTCCGTCGCCGCCGACCGCCCCTCCAGCCCTGACCACCACTCCGCCTCCAGCGCTCCCCGACACACTGGCCGGAGCCAACGAGAACGACGCGCAGTCGGTCATGCTCGCCGCCGCTCGCACCATGCTCTCCTACGCGCCAGGCAAGGACGTAAACCAATCCGCGGCAGCTCAACGGGCGGCGCCACTCCTCGACGAGAGGTACTACGCCGCGAACGCCGACTCATTCATTGCGCTCGCACCCATCACCGGCAAGCAATGGCAGAACTGGGCAGACGACCATGCGATCGTCATTGCCACAGCGAGTATCGCCGGCGACGAACACCCTGCTGATCAACCCGAAAAAGTTTCCCGCGTTCTAGCAGTGACGCAGACTGCCACCGGACCGGATGGAAAAGAACTGAGCAAAAACACCTTCGCCGTCTACATGAGTGCCATCAAACTCGATGTCTGGCGTGTGAGCGCCGTAGCCGTCCGATGAGCCAGGAGTGGTCGACTCATCTGCCACAGCACAAGCCTGCGCCGTGGCAGATGAGTGGCCACACGAGAAATTCGGCCCGATTCGGAGTCGAAACACCTCAACGACGCTCGTCCGGTGTTATTGCCACAGTCCCGGCGAGGTGCGCTCACGACAATCGCGGACCCAACATCCCCTTTGCAGGAACCTGGCGTTGAGCAGCAAGAACGACCGCTTGGCAACAACGCGCATCGATCGAATTCGGATCACTGACACCTCTTCATGAATCGCCAATCCTTGGTTGGCCTCCAAAAAGGTCGACGCGCTGGACCGAGAAGGTTGGCGGCTTCATTCACTGCGTCGCTCGTGTGATCGGACTCGGTCAGCAGAGCCGTCGATGTCGGACCGTTGCGCCCTCGTCCACTGGAGACCGCAGCGACTTCGGAAACTGTGGGAACTGCCCGCACTCCGCCCGGCTTCATGACAACGACGACGTTGACGACCTCGTGAATGAACTTTTCGATGTCCTCGATTCCGTCGGCACGCACACGAGTGGTCTCTGTGACTGGTAGTGCCGCGAAGTTCGCGGCCATCCGCGATAAGGCCTCGTCGGCAGTCTGCCCCTGAATCGTCGCCAGCGCCCCGCACACATTTTCGGAGACGAACCGAGTAAAGAAATGTCCATCACCAGGCTCGATGATCTCGTCCACGACCAGGTACTCGAGTTGTTGCCGACTCAGCGAGAACTCCCAATCCAGTGATTGAGCGAGCCCTGAGGGAGCTTAGGCAACGACAGCATTGCCTAAGCGGGGAACGAGTTCGTCGAGTCCTTTCCAGCCTCCGCGAGCCACGATGCCGACTCGTGCATCCTCACGGATACCTCTGGCCAAGGCGTTCAACAGGGCATTGCGCCCGCTGCCGATCGGTCCGGCGATGACGACAACTCGGCCCACGGCAACGCAATGCTCTAGAAATGCTGCGGTGCCGTCGCCGAGTACTCCGTCGTCGATCATTCGAGACAGGGTCCACGAGGACAGACTTGGGACTGAGACTTCGATCTGCTTCACTGCAGCGAGCGCCGATGCATAAGTCCCGCCGTGCAGTAGCTGGTGTTCTCGGGCAGCTTTCTTACGAGCCGAATTCGAGACCATGAGTGTGCTCCGATCACTGGGCGCGTTGACGGGTGCCCCGCATGTACCCATCAAGGGGTCAGTGTCGAAAAGCATCCGCGGATCCGGAGGACCTTCCCCAACTTTGTGCCGAAACGACGATGCGGGCGCCTGCTCGAACATGGGTGGGAGTCACGCGAAACGACTCGACACCGAACATATCGCAGACGCCGGACAGGGACAGGCTCGCGACGTTGATTCCCTCATGGGAGGGGCGTGGGTGGCGATCGGGAGAAGACACTTTTGCGGTTGTCTGCCTGGGTGCGACGAGGAGACAAGGGCCGGTTCGGGCCCTCGTTTCCAAGGCCGTAACCAGCTGAACAGCGCGAATTTGATCTAGTTGCCGGGGAGGGAATTTATCCCCTACGCGGAGGGTCGCTCCGATCCATGCTCACTTCGTTGCGCTGTTCGGAGCGTAACCCACGTGTCAAGGGGTGACGGTGTTATTTCGCGATTGGAGTGAGCGCCAGTTGTTGTGCGGGCTCCGCGAAGGGAAGTTGCAGTGGGAGGGCGATGGGATGGCTCCCATGAACCTGTCACTCAGTAATGCATCGGATACAAGGCACTGCCGGATGCGTCGGTAGAAGGTCTGGCATGAGTGAAAGTCCAGAGACATTTTTCTCTGAAGATTTTTCGCCGCGATGTCACTCAGGTCCGGTCGGCGGGATCTTCCTATGAGTAGAAGGACCATCCGAGGCAGCTGCGCGAGCGCGCGGTTGACCGACCACAGGAGGAGCGCCATGCAGATGCAGACCGGAATCGATCGCCGCCAGGTGATCGGGGGTCGGCGATGACGAGTCCCGCGCAGGAAAAGGCCCCCGCCCGATTCGCTCGTTCCCCACGCATTAGTTCGCTGCCGGCACGGTCGCATAACTGGGTTCGCGACAGCTTCTGCCTCGGAAGCGCAGCAGTGGGTGTCGGCGCCGCAGCCCCGCTGTTCGGGTATGCCGCCTTGTCCATTCCGGCGGCCGCAGGTCTGTCGATAGGCGCGGTCTACACCGGAGTTGTGGGGAAGAGAAAACAACTCCGAGATGTCGACGTCGACGAAGTTGTCGAACGGCTCTGCCCTGTCATGGGACTCCCTGAAGCGACGCGGGCGGTGTTGTCGGTATCGAAGTGGAGCGGAGGGACACCGGGCGTGCCGGGAAAACTCACTGTCTATTACCAGTCGGCGCAACCGCTCAACGACGACACATGGGTCGACGACATCTGCGAGGTTTTCGAAGACCAAGGGTGGGGATTCTTCGCCCTCGCAGAACACGACCGCAACCGTCGGCGATTGATCTTCACACCCGCGGCGGAACCGGAACGAGAGCCCTCCGACAGTGAAGCGGTGGCGCGTGCAAAACGCTACGTCGGGCAACTGCTGGGACCGACCGCAACGGTCACCGCGATCGATGTCGATGCCAAGACAGGTGAAGTCACCTCCATGAAGGTGCGGCACGAAATCGGATCGAAGCTCGTCTCGGACGGCTATCGAACTCGTGTCGAACGCGCGATCAATGCGATGTTCCCCGGACGCTGGCGAGCAAAGTGGAACCATCACACGGACGAGGTCACGTTCGAGCAACGCACCGCGTTCCCCGACAGCATTTGGTTGCCCGCCCCGGACATCGACCCGGAAGTCGATTTGTTGGCCAACTACGACTCCGTCGAGATCCCATACGGTGTCGACGAAGATGGCAACGAAGTGGTGTGGCGCCCCGCGATCGATCCGAATCTGATGCTGGTCGGACCTCCCGGTAGCGGCAAGACAGTGACGGCACACAACCTGTTGGTCAACTTCTCGCGCCGCGGATGGCCGATCTGGGTGCTCGATGGAAAATACGTCGAATTCCTCGGCTTCCAGGACTGGCCCAATGTTCAAGTGGTCGCCACGTCCATCGAACAGCAAGTTGCGATGGTGCACCGGGCACGCGACTTGATGGAGTTCCGCTACGACAAGATCAAAATGGGCGAGGCAACGGAAACGGACTTCGAACCGGTCCTGGTGTTCCTCGACGAGTGGGCGGAATTCCGCGGCAATGTCGAAGATTGGTACTTCTCGGTCAAACCAAAAGGCGGACCGAGGGAACCACCGGTACTCAACATGCTGGCATCGATGGCGCGCAAGGCTCGTACGTCGCGAGTGCATCTGGTCTTCGGCACACAGCGCCCCGATGCGATCTATTTCAAGGGCGATATGCGTGACAACTTCGCGATGCGCATCTCCATGGGGCGGCTCTCACCTCAAGCTGCCGTCATGATGTGGCAGTCGCCGTCGATCGGCACGAGCGTTCCGCGCAAGTGCCGAGGACGCGGTACCACTGTCACGGACACCTATCAGGCGCTCGAAATTCAGTGCTACCGCGTGCCGGACCCGCGGAAGACGCGAGACGGCACTCCCGACGCTGAACTCCTCGACAGACTTCGGCCAGCGGTGACCAGACACCCGCGGTTGCTCATCGTGCCGCCGGAATCTCTGGCAGACATCGACGACTCCGACGAAACGTCAGAACCCGCACCCCTGACCTATTTCGACTACGTCGCCGCTGACTGGGTCCTTGCCAGTGACAGGCCTGACCTCGACCCGGTACTCACACGAGCACGGATGAATGGCGAGACCGATCCCCGGCTCGCATCGCCGACCGCATTGTTGGGTCTGTTGGGGGCGTCCGAAACTCCGAAGAAGCGACAAGCGATGGCGGACTTCGTCGACCTCGACACCTACCGCCGGCCGGCGTTCGCGACAAACGATGCCGCCGATGCGGCGGCGTTTCTCGACAAACTCTCCGATCCCGAATCCCGACCAGAACCGTCGAACGTCGAACAGGCCCGAACCAGACTCACCGTCGTCAAGGCAGCAGTCGACGATACGGCTCCACGCGAGGAACCGGACTATGCATTCGGCAGCGGAAACGAACACGAGGACCAATACGGACCGGTCCAGGATGTTCGCGCCTCTGACGTGGCACTGGGAGATCTGATGTTGATGGAGGACACCGACGAGTGGGTCGTTGTCGACACCGAACCCGAGCCCGACATCATCGAAGACTCGTTGCTCTCGTTGACCTGGCGCAGCGACACCGACGAGATGGGCGATCTTGCGATTCCGGACAGTTCGTACGTCTCGATTCGCAAGCCTGTTCAGGTACCTGAGCTGGCGTGACCTCTGTCGAGCTCGGCCGGCACCCACTGCCGTGCAGCCGAACGGCTGGCATTGATGCGGGCGCGGGCTTGGCTCTGCCCTGCCCTGCGATGCGGTGCGGTGCGGTTGCGTTGTTAAGCGGTGACCGCACCACCTCGACTTGGTCTTGGTATTCGACAAGTACTAACTGCGCTCGGAATTCCCGCGTTCTCGCTTACCGGAAGCCGTAAGACAACGTGTAAACAGCCTGTGCGCAATCGAGCCGCACCCAGGTGGGACGACGAAATTGGGATGTAGGGGCGGTCGCGACGGCCGTGCGGCTTTCTCGGTGTCGTCGTTATCGCGGAAAGTGTCTGTGACTGCCAACGGCGTCCGTGCACGCGGAGCCCTCTGTCGTCTGCTCCAGCATGCATGTCACATGCGGCCGATAGTGTCGAATCGTCGCGCCAACTCAGGCACGACGCGATCACGACGGAGCACAACGTGAGCATCTCCTTTCGCGCTATGCGCGCATTGCGCTGGTTGGCCGACAACGATCCAGCCGTTGCCCTTCCAGTACAGGTCTGCCCATATGACGATGCCCGCTTCGTGTACGACGAACTCGAAAATCTTGAATTGGTCGAAGACACCTACACCCTCGACGGCAGCTACGATTTTCATCTCACCACTGTCGGTAAGATGCGGGCCCGCAACACTGTTGAGTCGTACCGCGAGGAATTCGCACGCCGCCAGGTCCTGTCCTCGATCGCGCGCACCGGACACTTCACTGGCATCGTCGGCGGGCCGGACGGTGAAGACTTCACCGGCGCTCTCACTCATCAGGAAGTCGGATTGGCTCTCGATGACCTTGCGGACCGCAGGCTGATCACGGGACAGCGCAACGCCAATAACGAATTCACCTATGCCGAACTCACCCCGAAAGGCCACCGAGCCTTACGCAGTTCCTTCCCGATCGAGGATGCTGCGATGCCGGTGCCCGTCTCGAACCACGTCACGAACTACTCGGCCGAGAACTACGGAACCATCAGCAGCCAAGTCGTCGGCGGGCAAAACCACACCGTCACCGTCAACAACACCGAAGGCGTCACCATCGAGGAAGCCGTGGAGCTAGTGCGCACGCTTCGCAGCGACATCGCCTCCGCCCCAGCACATCCGAACATCGACCCCAGCGATGTCGAGGACGTTCTCGATGACCTCGATACCGTGATGTCGAAAGGCCTCAAACGCGGCTTGGAATGGTTCCGCACTGCGTGGGCCCCGGTCGCGGCCAACATCGCAACCGTCTACGGGCAAGAACTGGCCGACCGGACCTTCGCTATTGGTTCAGCACTCGTGACCTAACCGCTGCCACACACAGAACTAACCTCGAACATATGTTCTATGCTGAGAACGAAAAAGCGGGGAATAGTCCCGAAGGACTATTCCCCTGCTCAAGATTGCAGCGTTTCGCTTGTCTCGAAGTTTACGTGAAGATATTCCGGTGAGCAAACCTCTCGATCCAGTCACCGTGCATATCATCGCCGCATCGCAGGGTGCGGACGCTGATCCGTATTCCGCGCACATCTTCGTGCGGTTGTTGGACTTCTTTTCCGACACCTCGCCTTGGCAGCGCCGACTCTGGGATACCGGAACGGTTCTGGCATTGCGCGAACTCGACGAAGCGTCTCGTTGGCGCGAGCGGAACGTGCTTTCGACGAGCGCGGTTTCCTGGCTGGCAGACGATATCGAACGTCTCGCCGGCCGCGATCGGGGCGTCGGCGAGAAGGAACTGCGCACGCAGTTGCGAGCCACTCTCCGATCCGGAGTTCCGCACGGAAGCCGCCATCACCGAACACTGGCTCAGCTGACGGATCTGGTGCAGGACGGTTACATCGCGCGTTGGGCTGTGGCGGTGCAGGGATCCTCGCGGCCCTCGCCAGAGCGGTTAGCCCGGGCCGTTGCCTCGCATCTCCTCGACTGCGGATACAGCATGGGTTTTCTGCATCGTTGGGTCTCCGGGCATGTGTACGGCGGTCATTCCCTGGCCGAGTTGCTCGATTCTGCGGGAGCGTTGGCCCACGGCAGTGCCCACTCGTTCGAGGTAATGGTCCCATTCATCGCGCTGCCCAAGATGGAGTTGGCGCAGGATCTGCCGCAGTGGCGCACCGCTGGGCAGGTGAACGAGTGGATTCAGGACAAGACGAAGTCTCCAGGAGGCATCCTCACGTGCGGAGGCTTCCTCTACACAGTGGAGACCCGAGACACCTTCGGCGCAGCCGACGCTGTCGCCGAGACCGTCGATCGGCTGATTGCGCGTAGCGGCTACACCCGCAAACGGACCCGCGGCCACAAGATCCCGCTGCCGCTGGGCACAGTCTGGGTCAGCAGCGGCACGGACACTGAAAAGATCGAACTGCGCCGCGAACACGGGCGTGGGGCGTTCGTGCTGTCCCTACAGGCCGAGCGTCGGGTATACGACGTTGCTGAGCCGACAGCTCTCGACGACGCACTCGAACTTGCCGCATCGCTGAACTTCGGATCCCCCGGCCCTGCCATCTCCGGGGGATGGGCGGCCATCGAGGCCTTGCTGATCTCATCCGCCGACGGTGACGACACCCGAGACCGGGGCTCCGTCGCTGCCGATCGTATGGCCGCATTGGTGGCATGTTCATGGCCTCGTGGTGAATTGACCTCCTTGGCTCACCGCCATGACCCGGAAGAACCGGACCGGCTTGCGCTGGCACTTGCCTCTGCCGCCTCCAATCGGGAGAGGGCTCTATTGGTAGCGGAATCCCTCAAATCTGGTCGGTCGCTGGCATTGACACGGCCGACGGATATCGCCGCCCAGGAACGCATGAACCAGGTCGTGAAAGATCCTCGCCGCACCCTCAACGACGTCTCCAAACACATCACCACCGCGATGCGGCGCCTCTATCGACAGAGAAACCTGCTGATGCACGGCGGTTCGACTAACTCTGTTGCACTGCAAGCAACATTGCGGACGGCCGCCCCACTTGTCGGAGCGGGGCTCGACCGCATCACCCACGCCGCTCTGACCGACGGCATCGGCGCATTATCCTTGGCGTCGCGCGCAGGTCTGAATCTCAAACTCGTCGGTGGGACGGACGGGCGACACGTGGCAGACCTCCTCGAGTAACCTCCTCGCGCCACGTGCCGCAGCAATGTCGACGGTCTGACAGCGCCGCGCTATGAAGTGCTTTTGACGTCTAATAATGTTGTGACACTATAGAATTCCTTGTTTCCGTAGTGCACGAATCGCGGCAGGTAGAGCAGGATCACGCAGAATATTCAGGACACCGTGCCTGTGCGCGTCCTCGCCGGTGGTGGCGGCTTTCTCTTGCAGTGCCTCGGTCGGTATGGCCATCAGGTTCGAGGCGGCGACGTCGTCGATGAGGGCGGCGACGAACCCCGCTCCGTCGCCGAGGGGGGCGCCGTAGAGGTGCGCGAATGGGCGCAGTTCGGACTCCAGTTGTTCTCGCGAGACCTGGTCGGTGCGCAGTGCATCCCACACCACTCCCGCGAGGTGTCCACCGTCTGTGCGAGAGGAAGCGAGGTCAACGATCGTCCTTGCTGTCGTCGTGACCGGCAGGCCGTCGAGTAGGGACCAGTCCGTAGGGTCCAGCGCGGCGACGTGGAAACGGACTCCGTCGCTGCGTGTATTGCGCCGCCGCGGGACGGTGAATTCTGCAATGTCGGCATCGATGTCACCGAGTTCTCTCAAGTCGGCGGCCGTTCGATGAGAGGCGACCCCGCGGGGATCGGCACTGTTGATGCGCTCTGCTGCCGAGCGTGTCGGGTCGAGTGCAAGCCATTGGGCGCGTACGTGATCGGTGAGGTGAATCGGCGTCCCTGTCAGCCGGTACACGCCATGCCTGATGCGGGTGAGGATGAATCGGTCTGCCAGCCGCTTGAGGTGTTGCGCACTTACGCCGGACTCGGCGGCTTGGGCTGAGGTGAACATGCCCCACTGTTCTTGGGCGAGGTCTGCCAGTGCCAGGAGCCGATCATCACCTTTCATGCATCAATAATATCGCTCTAAGTGTAATTTTTGACGACCTATCATTGAGTTTTGGTGACAGTTGCTGCACGTGTGGCCGATAGTCGAACGCAAAAAACGCGGCAGGACGTATCGACGCCTCGCGTCCGTCACGTGCGACACCCAGGTTCCGAAAATAGTTTGCCCACGCGTGTCACACAGGACGCCTCCACCGGATCTTCCTACTCGTAGAAGCCCAATTCCGGCGACACGAGGAGATCGGTCATGTTCGACAGTCAGTCAGAACCCCAGCGGACCACCCCGAATACGGCGAACTCAGCAGGACTCTCTGACGCGGATCAAATGTCCCTGCTGATGGCAGCCCCACTGATCTTCGGTGTCGTCGTCGGAGCCCTTCCTTCCATGTCGGCCAGGGCCACAGCCTGGCTCCTCGAACACAACATGATCATCGCCGCATCGGAATCGCCCTTGCTGGCCCTTCCAGGCGCGGAAGGTGCTGGCCTCGATATTCGCCGGCTCATCGTCGTTGTCGCAGTCCTTGCGGTAGCGATCGCTCTGGCGATCAGCGGACTACGCCAGGCAGTGGATCGTCGACGGCAGCAGCGGCTGCGAATGGGCGATCAGGTGAAATAGCAAATGCGGCACAATATTTCGGTAAGAGTGGCGACCTTCGAAGTAATTTTCGAAGCGTGTGCGGCACTACGCCGGGGTTCCTGGCGGTCTGTTCTTCGCATTTGCATACGCACGTTCAAATCCCGCTCTTGTGGTGTTCAGCGACTGAATCAGTGCATCGATACGCGTCGGTTCGAGGGCGGCCAGACGCACTTCGGCACGCTCCAGAGCGCCGATTGCTGTGGTGCTGATACCGGTGGCTTTGCCCAGTTGAGGCTGCGTGATTCCCGCGATGTTCCGAAGGTCGGCAAGCGTCCGATCTTTCTCGGGGATGGGGATCAGGGTTTCCATGGGCACTTCCAGTGCTGCGGCGACGCGAGCGAGAGTGTCGACCTGCGGTGTTCCTCGCCCGGCTTCCCAGTTGCCGAGTGCGCTGAGGCTGACCGATGCAATCCGCGCGAGATCGCTCCGGGTGAGCTTGCGGAGCGTCCTTGCTCGGATCAACGCGGCTGGGTCGAAACCTTTGAGAATTCGTCGCGTCACGGTCGTCATGGAATCAGCATAGTTGCATACCGTCACAGCATGCGGGCATACTGTGGCAAGATAAACGAACATTGCCTGATTGCTCGCGTGCTACCAGCGAATTTCCGAAGCGCACCACGGTTCCCACGAACCAGCGGTCTGACCAGCCGCCAGACGGAAAAGAGTCTTCGATGACCACCAGCACCGCCGCACCACAGCGCACGTCCGAAATTCCCAGCAGCCGACGCGACTGCCGCTCCCCTGCACGCCAAGCGTCGGTAGCTAGACTGAAAACAGCCGGAATCCCCGCCCGGTCTACTACACCCAGTCGCGACGACGGGTGGTTCCAGACATCGCGACAATCGGGTTCAGGGGGACGTGACGGGCAGGCTTGGACACCTGCCCGTCACGTCGATACATCAGTCGACCTCGCAAACGTTCGCTACCACCTCAATGCTCTGATGTGCGCGGGAATGACAACCGAGCTGATCGCTCAACTCGCAACACTGCCCATCGCAACCATCCGGGCGTTGCGCAAGACGTCCACGACGTCAGCACCCCAACGTGTCGTCGACGCCGTACTTTCCATCACCTTCCACCCCAGCCGCGGCCGCGATCTCACCCCCGCAGTGGGAGCGCACCGGCGCCTACGCGCACTCAATGCAATGGGCTATGGAGACGAACTCTTGGCAGCGCGTCTCGGCGTCGACATCAACGTCGTCACCGGGATGCCGACCAAGAGCCTCATCCCAAGTGGCCTATGGAAGGCGATCGACAGCATCTACGACGAGCTGTCCATGCGCCCGGGCCCGGACGCCGAAATTCGTGAACAATCCCGCGCCGCCGGCGTCGTACCGCCACTCGGATGGGATGACGACGAAATCGACAACCCCAAGGCACGGAGTCAGGAACGAGTTCAACCACGCCAGGGAGCGGGAGCTGTTCCCGTTGACGAGGCAGTCGTGATTCGCCGGCTCGGTGGAGAACAGATGCCACTGCGCTTCTGCGAGCGACGCGAGATCGTGCGCATTGCGTTCGAGAAAGGTTGGTCTCCTGCCGAGCTCGCTGCAACGCTTTCCATCAAATATGACTCGGCAGTCACCGAATTGAGCCGCTACCGGCGCGCACTGGCGCGCGATGCAGCTGCCGACAGCGATTCATCGACAGAAGAGAGTGGCCCGCAGGAAACGACCGCTGAAGTCCTCGCTGTTCGTGACGAATCTGACGAACTGCCTCCTGTCGAGGCCCACTCGGGCCAGCAGCTGGAGCCGATCTTGCTCGACGAAGAATCGCCGGAAGAGGCGACATCGAGCGCTCGCGCGACGGTCGTGCTCGACGTGAGGAACGGCCGAGTTCTGTTGCCTGATTCTCTGTCAGGGCATAAGAATGGAGCGACACCGATCCGGCCTGCGTGCCATCTGCCGCGCACTCTGAGTAAGCGGCGCCCCGGAGTAGGAACTGGTGGTCGAATCATTCGCCATCAACCCACTCGAGACATGTTGCGCCCCAATATTACTGGTCGATTGTTCGGAGTTGATCAACATTTCAACGATGCAAAGCAGTGCTCGCAGTCGCTGTCGCCTTCGCCCGCACAGGCATCGCGGCTGCGCGGTCGACCCCTTTCAGGGACCGGCACGAAGGAATTCGTTCACGGCCACGCTGGCGGTCCGCCGCAGCGAAAGGCGGACGGAGGGAATCAACCGCAGGGATACGTGCGCCCGATCGACATCGCTGATAGCGGCTGAAGCGATTCTCGGCAATATTTCCGTTGAAAACTGAAAAGCATGCCAGGACAGTGCATTACGAATAGATCGTTCCTTACATATACAGGTATCTCCGGTCTCGACCTGAGAGCCCAGACGGGACCTTGCTCATGAACACGACATTCGCCTCCGCACTCAACACCATGACACCCGGCGACGCCGTGATGTGTCTTGCTGCCGGAACAGTCGAGCTCGCTCTCGATGACGCACCGGAATCGATGCGCTGGCAATGGTTCGCGGACCTCCTCGACTCGCAGTGGGGGCTGACCGGCAGACTCGGCCCGATCCTGACCGAGCAGATCATCTCCGAACTGGAGCAGGTTGCCCGCATGTGCCGCGCCTCCGCTCAGCATCCGTTAGACCCCCAGGGTTGGATATCGGCATACCAATCCACTGCAGTGCTGGTAGAAGACCCGGCGGTGGTCTCAGCGGACGCGCTGCACCTCGCACTTTCTGCCGTCAACGACATCGCGCTGGAAGCGACGGACACTTCGCACCCCGATTTCTCTGTCGCCGTCACGCTGGCATTCGAGGCACTGACATCGGCAGTGGACGTCGACCGCGAGGTGTCCAAAAGTTGGATTTTGACTGCAATCGGAGAATGGGTTACGAGGACAGAGTCAGCTCAGGCGGGCCTCCGATCGGCACAATCGTGCACCAATGCTGACAATAGGCAGATTGCCAACGCCTCCGTTGTTTCTGCAGGATGCAGCGAGAAGCCACTGCTGAAAGTGAGAGGGAATGCGTGAAACCATCGTCCAATCAGAGCCGTTGAGTCCAGGTCATATTCATTCGCCCAGCCCGTCCGACGTCGGGCGCGCGGGCAAAGGAAAGCTACGGCAAAAACGGTCGGAGATTACTCGCGAGAAAATCGTCGACGCTGCTGCCCGCCAATTCGATGCTTGCGGATTCGCCGCGGCAAGCATCAACGCCATCATTGAAAACGGGAACGTCACCAAAGGTGCACTATACTTTCACTTTCCCTCCAAAGAAGAACTGGCACAACAGGTTATCGAACGATGGTCCGCTATGGTGGATGAGGAGTATGCGGCTCTCGGAGAACCTGGCGATGGTTCCCCCTGCCGCCAGTTGGTGCGGTTCTGCAGCGAGGTGGCGCACCGCATCGATGCCGACCCTGGTCTGCGTGCTGGGTTGCTTCTCACTGTAGAACCCTCCCTCGCTGAGGGGAAGAGCGCATACCGGAAGTGGCGTAACAGTATTGATGAATTGGTTGTCCGCTCCATCGAGGCTGGCGAGATAAGGGCCGGCGGCGCAAGCCACCGATTGTCCGATCAGGTGTGCGCGACGTTCATCGGCGGCGCCCAAATCCAGTCGATTGACGTCAGCTCCCCGAATTTGCAAACACGGGTAGCGGACGTGTTTGAAGGACTGCCCGGCAACCCGGACTAGCCGAACTGCATCACCTACGAAAGACGTTCCAATGCAACGTATTTCTAGGGTACGCATCAGGAACTCAAGGAACTGTCGTATCCACGTTCGCACATGAGCAGGATCGAATCCGCGGTCACAATCCGCCTTGCGGAACACCAGGAAGCGTCAGGTATTGAAATGGCACATTCGGACTCGTCAGCATCGTTCCACGACAGGGAAGTCCAAGATCTCGGCTTCGTCGGCCCCGATCGCTACGATTTGGTGCGCATTCTCAGCGGCGGAGGCCCTTCAAGCGATCGCGATTCCTACTTACTCGAGGAATACGAGCGCCGCGACGCTTTAGCCCAGAAGTGGTATTACGAAGATAAGGCTGCGGGCATGAGACGCAATCTCACGGCTCTCGTCGTCCTCGGAGCCTTCCTGATCGTGGCGTCGTTCCTGCTTCCCTATCTCTTCTAAACAGCCGCCCCGCACCCGTGGTGCACGAGGTCATTCAAGGTACAGCCCGTCTCTCGCTGGTCGGGTTCCCCATCGGGACGCCGCACCGGGCCGGTCGCATGAGGCGGGCGTGTCCCTTTCAGTTCGCTCAGCGTCCTCGCCCTCGGCCACTGGTGGCGAAGGAATGCGTCACCCCTAGTATCAGGTTCGTGCCGAACGTGAGAACGCCCGACGCCGATATTTATTACACCGACAGTGGGGGAGCGGGTCCCGTTCTGCTGCTCGGTCATGGATTCTTCATGGATTCGTCGATGTTCGCCCCGCAGATCGATGCCCTCGCAGGCAAGGTCAGGGTGGTGGCCTGGGACTCTCGCAGGCACGGCCGTACAACCGATCCCGGTGCCGCATTCACGTACTGGGATTTGGCTCGCGACTCCCTCGCGGTCCTCGACGACCTCGGAGTCGAGACAGCAATCGTCGGCGGAATGTCGCAGGGCGGCTACACCGCGCTGCGGACTGCTTTGCTTGCTCCGGAGAGAGTCCAAGCGCTGCTGCTGCTCGATACCGAAGCATCTGCCTGCACCGATGACGAAAAGGCTGGATACAGGGCCATGTTCGATCAGTGGTGCAGCGATGCGCCGATCGAACCGCTTGTCGAAGCTCTGGCGCCGCAATTGATCGGTGGAGACTCACGAGAGTCGTGGGCGCCGTGGATCGAGAAGTGGACGTCGAGCGATCGTCGAGCGATTCGGCCGGCCGCGGAGTGCTTGATCGAACGCGACGATGTCGTCGACCGGCTGAGTGCCATCGCGGTGCCGGCCTTGATTGTCCGCGGTGAACACGACATGTCCGCGCCTGCGGCCAAAGCGAAACAGTTGTACGACCATTTGCCGCTCGCAGTTCCAGTCCTCACCATTCCCGGCGCAGGTCACGCGGCCAATTGGACTCACCCGCAGCCCGTGAACGAGACCATCGCAGCTTTCGTGACGATGGTCGAAACCGGCTGGCTGTAGAGGTTCGAGCAGCTATTGCGTTCCTGGGATTCGTACCCCTAAGTACATCTGGACGGGGTAGTCGCCGCGCATTTCCGTGTGTACTTGGACGTGAACGCGGTATTCCTCGCCGGTGTCGGCATCGCGCAGGTGCATGAATGGCTGATGCCGGCCGAATCGGACGTCCTCTTTGTCCCACAGGCGCCGAAAGGCGGGGAACTGGCTCAGTTCTTGCAGGGTTTCGATTGCCCATTCAGGGTTGTAATAGCGTCCCATCAACGCGCGGAACCAGTTCACCGTCAAGGCTGTCTCGGCTTCCCACTCCGCCATGACGTGCTTGGACTGTGGTGTGGAGAAGAGCCAGCGCAAAACATTGCCGTCGTCGAGAAGTCCTGGAAAGGCGCGATCGTAGGCAGCGTTGCATTCGATGACATTCCATCGCTCGTCCAGGTAGGCCACCAAATGTGGATTGAGCGCTGTGATCACCGTGCGCATCTCGGGTGTGACGAGTGATCGGTACTGGTCGATCGTCCACGGGGTGGTCGATGTTTCCCGTTCGGTTTGAGTGCGGCGAGCAAGGTTGTACAGGTGTCGGCGCTGGGCCGGATCGAGGCTGAGTACTCGGGAAACGTCTTCGAGGAATTTGACCGAAGGATGCGCAGATTCGTTACGTTCGACCTGCGTGATATGGCTCACGCTCCAGTACAGTTTCGCGGCAAATTCAGTCCTGGTCAGACCGCCCGGCTGCTGCGGCGTGGATCTGGTGCGCAACGCGCGAAGGTAATCGCCCAGGTTGGGCGGGCGGACGTTGTCCATGCATGACCTTTCGCGGGCATCTGTAACGGGACAAATACTCATCAGTAACGTGCGGCGAAAAGTCAATACTCGCAGGTAACACTCTTTAGTGGTACCGGCAACCCTCGTATCGGCCACACAAACCTGCTGTCCTGTTTCACAGAAGACTCTCAGCTGCGTGGCAGGCAGGAGAGTGAAACAGCAGGGAGAACGAGCTGGCACCGGGGCGGGGAGAACCTCGGAGTTTGCTCCAGAGGGGGATAGCCATGCCACGTGTACGGCGAGACTCAGGCAGGCGTTCCAGGCGGGCGATGCTTGGCCTTCAGATACGCGCGTTTCACCTGCGCCTCAGAAATCCCCAACGCTGCGGTCAATGCGGCCGCGATTTTGTCGGTGAGGGCGATCTCACCGCGTTCGATGCGCGTGATCGTCGTGGTCGTCAGCCCGCACACTTTGCCGAGCTGGGGTTGGGTAAGTCCGACCAAGCACCGATAGTCGCTCAGATAACGCTGCTCAGGATCCGTGACGACGACATCGCCGATCTCGATGTTCAACACTTTCGCAGCCCTGGCCAGGAAATCGATCTGAGGAGACGTGGCTCCGATCTCCCAATTGTGGATGGTCGCGGCCGTCGTGTCAGCCAGGCGGGCGAGATCGCCACGAGACATGCCAGCTGCCTTGCGAGCAACTGCGAATGCTTTTTTATCGAAGCCGCGCAGGACGTTGCGGCTCATCGGGTTGGTCCGTCCATCGCTAGACACCATGCCGCAACCCTTCTAATATGCCACCCAGATTGGCTTTTAGATTTGTCACCAAGATTGACAATAATTGTGGCGAACCTACGGCCACCGAAAAGCCGCAGCAAACCGTTCCGCAGCGCAGTTGACGCCAGCCAGTCCAGGTCCCGTCCTACTGTCCCCGTACGACCTGCCCACCTCGTCCACTCGTCCACTGTGAAGGACCACCACACATGGCATCCCTACTGACCAAAAAGATCGATTCCATCCGCTCGTCCGGTGACAAACCACCAGCACATAACGGCGCAGACCCGGATGGCCCACCTGATCTGACTACCCGTGCGCGTGTTCGTCGACGCCCGATCTACTTGGCCGTGGGCATTGCCCTTGTCGTCGTCGCTGTGATCGGGATGCTCGCCGCTGTGAGTGCTATGCGCGCCACCACGGATGTCCTCGTGCTCGCCCGCGACGTCCAACAGGGTCAAGTCATCGAGTCGAAGGACCTCACGGTGAAGACCGTCAACGTCGACGCGGACCTGGGTGCGCTCTCAGCAGGTGAACGCGGCCGTGTCATCGGCATGAGCGCCGGCACGCGTCTGCCGGCCGGATCCGTATTGATGCCTGCAGCTGTCACCGACCAGGTAGTACCCGGGGAAGGCCTGACGATGGTCGGCATCACCGTGGGATACCCACACCTACCGTCGGAAGCGATTGTCCCCGGAGACATGATCCGCGTCGTAGACACACCCCGCGAGGGCGACGATCCGCCCGTCACAGGACCCGTCAACACGAAGGCGCAGGTCTACTCGATGACCGTTATCGCGGAAGCGGGCGAAACCACTCTCAATCTGCTGGTCCCGGAAGCTGAAGCGAATTGGGTCGCGGCGCGTGCCGCGACGAAGCGCGTGTCCATCGTCCTCGACAACCGAGTGCGGTGACTATCGATGTATCTCGCACTCATCTCTGCATCCGGGGCGCCAGGGGTCTCCACGACAGCATTAGCTCTGGCCTTGAATTCACCGAGTAGCAACACGCTCTTGGTTGAAGCTGACCCCATCGGCTCCTCGCCGGTGCTCGCCGGATACCTGCTCGGAGGCCGCTACCACGACAAATCGTTGATCAACCTCGTCGACGCCAACCGTCACGGACGCCTCAAATCAGCGCTGGCCGCCGAGGTGATCACCTTCCCCGACACCACGGTCTCGGTTCTCCCCGGCCTTCTACATTCCGCTCAAGTCGACGCAATGCGCGCCGTCTGGAGCCCACTCGGAATCCACCTCGCAGGACTCGGGGTCGACGATGCCAACGTCATCGTGGACGCCGGCCGGATCGGACAACACGGCTCACCGGTGGAAATGATCGTCAATGCCACGACTATTGCCATCGTCACCCGCACTACTCGTCCGGCACTGGCAGCACTGCGAGCGTCGATCAACGGATTGCGTCAACAACTGTCCGCTACACAGTCCACGGCAAGCCTCGGACTGATCCTCATCGGCGAATCCCCGTACAACGCAGACGAAGTAGCCAAGGTCGCGGGACTCGATGTCATCGCGGTCATCCCGGATTCGAAGGACGCGCGGGTTTTCTCCGACGGTGAGGTGTTGACCAAGTGGCGCCGCCGTCGGTCGCTGTATCTGCGTGCACTGCACCGAACGACCTGGCCGAAGATCGAAAAATTCGCGGCCACCCACCAGGCCGACTGGAAGTCCAGCCTCGCCATGACAGGAGACCGACGATGACGACAGACGAGACAGCGCAGACTACGCACAAGAACATCACCGATCTCCCGTTCTTCTCCTCGACGCTTCCAATCGCCGATCAGCCCCAGACTGCCCCCGAACCAGTGGTGCCGGTGCCGGCAGAGACCGCTGATTTCTTCCGCACCAACAACCTTCACGACCTACCGCCAGCGCCGCGGCACAATGCCCCTGGTGAGGTCGTACAGTCGCAGCGGAGTGCGGCCCCGAAGATCCCAGTCGACCGAAAACTCGTCCGCACCCTGCAGCGAGAAGCGGCCGAGCTGCTGCGCGAACACCGCACCAAGCGTGACCGAGAGCTCAACGATCCGAAGAACACGAAAATCGTCGCTCCCTTCACCGCAGACGAAGAACGCGAATACGGGCGAGAAACAATCACCCGGCTGGTGAAAAACCACGTCCAACAAACGATCCGGTCCGGAGGCGAAACCTTCGATCTCAACCAGGAACACGCCCTCATCAAGGCGATCTTCGACGCACAGTTCCGCCTCGGACCCCTGCAAGACCTCGTCGAAGAACCCGACATAACAGATATCTACCTCAACGGCGACGCCGTGTACGTCAAATACCCCGACGGACACTACGAATCCAGAGAC
>JBEOUM010000012.1:0-41635 GCA_040302365.1 Nocardioides sp. NPDC126508 | reverse complement strand
AGTGAGATGCCCAACCGTTCCACAGCCCTGATCCAGAGCCTGAATACACTGCTCACTCCCGAACGCCTCGCACCGTACAAGGCCGCGGCCGGAGACGACATCGAAGGTGCACTGGATCTCTACGAATGGAACAGTCGCATCAGCGCTGCAGTGTTCGAAGACCTCGGTTACCTCGAAGTCGCGCTACGCAACGCCTGCCACAACCAGCTCATAATCTGGAATCAGCGCGAAAACAACGACGTGCCTTGGTATTTCAGAACAATATTCGGCCAGGAATCCCAGAAGGACATCGAAAAGGCTCGCCGGCGCTCTACTCGAACTGCCGATGTTGCGGGTGTATTGGTACGACTCTGCCCGCAACGGGATCCCGGACGCGCAGCAGGAACGCATCGGCGAACTCCCGAAAGTGAAGCTCCGACTCGGACGGTTCGGCGTCAACGGCGAGCAGAAGGGCGTCGATCTTCGGATCGGCCTCGACCTGGTGGCCCATGCCCGCAACAGGGCATCCGATGTGTTCTTCCTCGTCTCCGGCGACGACGACCTCGCCGAAGCAGTCGAAGAGGCCCAGGTGCACGGAGTGCAGGTCCTGCTGCTCGCGGTACCGACCGCCGACGGTAAAGCGCACGGCGTGAGCCGGCATCTGGTCCGCGGCCGATGACCTCGACAACATCGACGGCGCGGCGCTCGATGCCGCAGTGGTCAAAGTCGATCGCCACCCCGGGCCGGCGCCGAGACCCCCGCACCGGCCGTCGATGTCGACGACGACCGCAGCGGCGGCGCACCCGCCCACTCGCACTCCCCTCGACCTCGCGAGGCCTCAGCACACCCCGACAACGCCGCGACCGACATCGGTTCTGGCGTACAGTGTTTCAACGGGATCGCCCGCCCACAACCCGCACGGGTACGGTGACGACAACGACGAGCACGGCCCACTGATCGACGACGTCGTCTCCCGCGTTCTCACAGCGTTTCAGGAAAGCGCGACCGGTGAGGACCAACTCGAACTTCAGGCGGCGCGGCCCTCGATTCCACCGGACATCGACCGCGCACTTCTGCGGGACGCCTGCGACGTCACCCAGAAGTACGACCTGGACGAGAAGATCCGATACCGGTTGCGGGCACGGTTCTGGACGAAGTACGACCA
Organism: Nocardioides sp. NPDC126508; assembly: GCA_040302365.1. Taxonomy (GTDB): domain Bacteria; phylum Actinomycetota; class Actinomycetes; order Propionibacteriales; family Nocardioidaceae; genus Nocardioides. The sequence continues at coordinate 40,491 of JBEOUM010000012.1, read as the reverse complement.
CTCCTGCGCCACGCCGCGAAGCTGACACACACCGACCCCGACGAACACCAGAGCACCGGCGCGAAAAAATGCAGTGCTGCAACAGATTCCGAACACACTGGACTGTCGGTGGGTACTGTCACGATGTTCCCATGGACCCCCGTGATGAACCGTTGACCGTTCCCGACGACTGCGTTCGGTGGTGCAGCGCCCGCGATCAAGGTCTTGCGGTGCTCGACGACATGGCCCTCGTCGACCTCGACTGGTGGAACACCCGCCTCGATCGCCACCGGATCCCGGTGCGGATCGCCGGCCACGACCGCGACGGACACCAGATAGACACCGGGACAGCGTATCTGAGCCGCAGTGATCTTCAGTGCGAGAGCGGCACCCTCGAAGTCGACGGTTGGCGGGATCTGAGCGCCCTCTACCTGTGCGCGGCGTGGCTCTACGCGCACCCGCACCGGGGCCGGGCACGGCGCTTCGTCGACGTCCGCACCCCGAGCACCCCGGATCAACCGTTCCGGGTCATCACCGAAGCGTTCGCCGCGTGCGAGCGATCCCCGGCGCTGACCGACGCCGGCCCGTTCCGGCAATGGTCCGGATGGCCGAAAACCCCCGGCGTCGGGCCGTCACTGTTCTCGTTGTACTGCTGGGCCACCCACCCCGACAGCATCTGGCGACCGCAACTTCTCGATCAACAATCCGTGTCGACCCTGCTCCAGCACGGCTGGCTGGAAAACCCCTCGGTCCCCCAGTTCACCGTCGCCCGCTACACCCGCTACACCGACCTGCTCCACCACTGGGCCCGACAAGCCGACACCACCGCCGAACTCGTCGAAATGTGGCTCACCCACCACTGGCGCACACAGATCACCGACGCCGACCGGGTGCGCCGCGCTCACCGCAACAACACCTGAACCCACACCCGTCGAGGCACCGGAAAAGACGGGCCCACCTCCCCGAACAGTCTCAGCCGGCGAACGGGGGGCGGCGCGATCTCATCGGGACTGTAAGAACAACGGTGTAACTCTGAAAGGAGATACGCCACTATGACTGATGTGATTGATCGTGAGACAGAGACGAACTCGGCTCAGCCGGGTATCAGCGATGCGCGGCTCAAAGAGCTGGTCGAGCAGGCGCGAGCCGAAGGGCTGCAGTTGACCGGAGATGGTGGATTGCTGTCGAAGCTGACCAAGCTAGTCGTGGAGTCCGCGCTCGAAGGCGAGATGGACGACCACCTCGGATACGGCAAGAGCGACCCGGCAGGCAGGGGCAGCGGCAACTCCCGCAACGGTAGACGCACCAAGAACGTGTTGACCGAGGCCGGCCCGGTCGAACTCGAGGTGCCCCGTGACCGGGATTCCTCCTTCGAACCGAAGATCGTGGCCAAGCGGCAGCGTCGGCTCTCAGGCGTGGAGGACATGGTGATCTCGTTGTCATCCAAGGGTTTGACGACCGGTGAGATCGCTGCACACCTGGCCGAGGTGTACGGAGCCGATGTGTCCAAGCAGACGATCTCGACGATCACCGAGCGGGTGATGGAAGGCATGGCCGAGTGGCAGAACCGGCCGTTGGACCCTGTGTACCCGGTGCTGTTCATCGACTGCATCCACGTCAAGATTCGCGAGGGCAACGTCGCCAACCGGCCGATCTACGTCGCGATGGGGGTGACTGTCGACGGCACCCGCGACATCCTCGGATTGTGGGCCGGTGAGCACGGCGACGGGGAAGGGGCGAAGTACTGGCTTCGGGTGTTGTCCGAGCTGAAAAACCGTGGTGTGCAGGATGTTCTGATCGTCGTGTGCGACGGTCTCAAGCATCTACCCGACTCGATCGAGCAAGTGTGGCCACAGACCATCGTGCAGACTTGTGTGGTCCATCTTCTCCGTAACACCTACGCCTATGCCTCCCGCAAGGACTGGTCCGAGATCGCCAAGGACCTCAAACCCGTCTACACGGCGCCGTCGGAGCAGGCCGCGCTCGACCGATTCGCAGAGTTCAGTGACAAATGGGAGAAACGCTATCCCGCGATCATCAGGCTCTGGACCAATGCCTGGGCTGAGTTCGTGCCGTTCCTACAATTCGACAACGCCATCCGGCAGGTCATCTACACGACCAACGCCATCGAAAGTGTCAACGCCCGAATCCGCAGGGCTATCAAGGCCCGTGGACACTTTCCGACCGAGGCCGCGGCCTTGAAATGCGTGTATCTGGCCATCATGAGCCTCGACCCGAAAGGCACCGCCCGCCAACGCTGGTCCAACCGATGGAAGGCAGCACTGAATGCCTTCGAGATAACGTTCGACGGACGGCTGTCTGCCGGACGAAAGTAGTTAGAAATCAATCAATTACACCGTTTTCTGGACAGACCCATCTCATCCGATACAGTCCCAAGGTTCAGCGGCTGGGGAGCCGGCATCGGCCGACGGCCCGTCGGTATGGGGAAGGGGAGAGTCGGCTGTTCAGGGCATTGTGCGCAACCGCAGCGATAAGTCGAGGGAAATTCGCATTCTGTGCCCGCATGGTGGAACCGTTCGGACACGGCGTGCCCGGCGTGCCGAGCGGCGGTCGGCCCCTGGTTCTCGTTTTCCGCTCGGTACTGTTTTCGGCCTTTTCGACGTGAGGAATCGTATGTTCGCTGACCGGTTGAATATGTTGTTCGAGGATTCACCGCGACTCGGTCACCCCGTCACCCAAGCAGAGGTGGCAGACGATCTGACAGCCGGCGGCTGGCGTATGTCGCGGCCCTACTTGTCTCAGTTACGCCGAGGTCTGCGGACGAGCCCTTCTCCGGATGTCGTTGCCGTGCTTGCGGATTACTTCGGAGTCGATCACGACTACTTTTTTCGGCCGGCCGGCAGCGAGTCCACGGACGCGTCGGCCGTCATCGACCGGCTCGAACAGGGGCCGCTGCGGCGCTTGTTGTCCTGCGTGGACGGTCTTTCCGAATCGTCCGCAGGGCTGGTCCTCGACATGGCCGAACGTTTGCGGCGCGCAGAGAAGTGTCCGGCAATCACTGCGGGCGACGGGTGCCACCAAAAAAATCTGACGTCCGGCCGAAGGCGAGTCTGAGATTCACACACGACCACCGATACCGAAACCTCGCGCGGGTCCTGGGACTGGCGCCACCCATTTGGGTCGATTCCGATACGCCCAAGCTCCTGTTTCGTCGGTCGCTGTCGGGTCGGGTTTCTCGGTGCCGCCACACTTGGGGTCGGCTACATCGGAGGCTGCTGCTCTCGCTCGATCGGGATTTGTGAGCTTGTGGCCGTGACGGTCCTCGATTGTTCGGCACTATTGATCTCGACAAAGATGTGACGGCTTTGCCGCCCACGATCGGGAAAAGGGAGTTCACTGATGGGCATGGCGAGTACGGGGCCGCGCACGGTCGTGCCCTCGGGCGTTCGGAATGAGCTGTACGAAATTCTGCGGAGCGGTGGTCCTCGCACCGCCCGAGACCGAGCGACCCTGATTGGACTGGTGAGATGACCGAGCGCAACGGGACGTACGTCGTCGCCGACCGTAAACCCTTGCAACCTCGAGCCGAACGAACGCGAGGAAAACTCCTCGCCGCGGCAGCCGCACGATTCGACGCCGAAGGCTACACACTCGCCAACGTCAACACCGTCATCGCCGACGCCGAAACCACCAAAGGTGGAATGTACTTCCATTTCGCATCCAAAGAATCGATGGCGCAAAACCTCATCGAAGAATGGTCCCGCGCGGTGCACCACGCTTTCGCAGATGCCAAAGCGACCCGATCTACCGCCCTGGCGCAGGTGGAGATGATCTTTCGGATACTCGCCCGCCGCCTCGACGCGAACCAGATCCTCCGGGCCGGAATGAAACTCAGCCTCGAACCCTCGATCGAGGGCTCGCACCAGACCTACCTGCGGTGGGTAGAGAACACCGACGACCTCGTCGCACGCGCCATCGAGGCCGGCGACGTCCGTGAAACCCCGGCGGTACATCGACTCGCCTGGAACCTGTGGGCGGGAACAATCGGCGCCACACAAGCGATTCCCGCGGACTGCGACGAGGTCAGCCTGTCGACCCGAATCGACGATGCCATCGCAGCGCACTTCTCGTCCATCGCGACCAACCACATCTGACATCGAGACCGGCAACACCTCCGGCGAAGACGCGAACCGCGCCGGGTCGGCAAACCCCCACCGCGTGCTGCACCGCATCGGACAGCGTCGAGGGCATCGGAAAGGACGGGCACACCCGGCTTCCCCCGGGCGGTCTCAGTCGGCGGGTGGGGGTGCGCTCGAGGCGATATCGGATCGTCGCCGGATGATCGCATCGAGGGCATCGCACAGGCTGATGCTCTCCTGCAGCAGCTGCATGAGCAGTTGTTGGCTGTGCTCGTCCATCGTGCGGCCCTCCACCGCCATGATCGGGGTGAGCGCGGCGAGCTCCGAATCCGCCTGCGCCTCGGTCACACCTCGCTGTGCCGCCACTACCGCTCTCCTCTCGCTCCCTGATCCAGTCCACCGTCATCGACGGTGGCTCCATCCCATCACCATCAGTACATCGGTGGAGGGAACGACAGCGAGCCTGCCATCGTCGAGTGCTGATTCCACACCATTTTCGTGGACTCCGCGCGGGCCTGAAGCGGTACCACCCTGGCGGATCAATGCCCGGAACGGCCGGCTTCAAGCCTCCGCCGCGCCGGCGACATGGACGTCGACGACATGATTTCGTTCGGCCCACGCCGCACCTACCCGTCGACCCTTGTCGTGAACGGATCGGTGCATCTCACCCACACAGCGCAACTATCGGCGGACGTGCGCGGTACGGATGAGGTCTGCCACAGCGCGCCGGGTCCGGTCGTGCCGGGGGTCGTGGGCGAGGTCGCCGGTACGCACGCGCTCGGTGAGTGCGGCGATCACTTCCGCGCAGGCGCGGGGACTACCCAGCACGATGGGCACCGCCGTCTTCGGGTCCGGCGCAGCGGGGCTTTCGGTCCGGTAACTGATGAGGCCCACGGCATGCGGGGGGACGGTTCGGCGGAACGTCGCCCGCAGATCGTTGATACCCCGGTACAGCCGGTCGAGGTCGGTGAGGGCGACCTCGTCGGCAACGAGCCTGCGTTGCAGAGCGCTGAGCACCGACAGTGCCGCGTCGATGTCCTCGGCCGCGCGGGCCGCCGCGACGGTCGCGCTCATCCGCTCCGGAACCGGTTTCTCCACCACCCGCGTGTGGTCGCGGATCTGCAACCCGATCGCGCCGCGTTCGCCGGCGCGACGCTCCTCGGAGGCGAGTTTGCGGCAACGATCCGAACACCACCGGGCCGGCCGGCCACGTGGCTTGACGGTGACCGAGTTACCGCAGCGTGGGCACAGGTTCGGGTCCATTTCGTCAGCATAAACATTTCGTCGCCCGAAAACATTGTCAGTCTCGTCACCTGAATGCAAGAGGTGTGTGGCACCTGGGGCGAGCGAGAAAGAACCCTTCGGGATAGAGGGCGGTAGAGATCGGTAGAGATCGGTAGATGTGGGCAGAAGCGCGTGACGAGCGAGCACGGCCAGGAGAGCAGCGCGGGCGATGAGAAGGCGTCGAGAACTGGGGAGGTAAGCCGGGAACGGCACCCGAGCCCGGCAGGTTCATCGCCTGGTGCCGAGGTCCGGAACGGCGTCCGCCGCCTGAAAAACATTTCGTCGCACGAAAGTACGCCCCCGCAGTCTGAAATTCAGCAAGAGGTGTGTCTGAAATATCTGGGTGAGGTCGTCACGGACAGCGACGCGCGTTGCCATGGACCCTTTCAGGGAGTAGGTCGTTGTCGGCAGGTGCTGCGATGCTCGAAGGCGTGCAAGAAATTCGGGTGAAAGTCAGTCGATGGGAATCGCGCCGACTGTGGTGGCGCGCCGGCACCCGGGCGCCGGGGTTGGTGCTCCACATCGAGGGATACAGCACCCCGACCCAGACCTACCGAACCCGCGATCTCGACCGCGCCCGCGCGATGGTCCTCGACTACCTCGAGGTGATCGGGAAGCCGGCACCGCCCGACATCGCCATCTGCTGGATCGAGACCGGCACATAGCCGAGACCCTCGGCGGCCCCAATCGAAGAACACCGGCACGAGCACGCCGGAGCGTCTCGCGGCTTCGCAACAGAAACCCCGCGCTGGGCGGGCGCGGATGTGATGCCGGAAACGACGCGTGACCGATTCACCGGCAGATTCTGTCGAGCTGCTCTGCGCGTGAGCGACCGTAGCCAGCTCTCTGGTCGACGGTTATCGAGGTGTCGGTTTCTCGTTGCCCAGCGCAGCGCCCCGGACACCGGGACGCGGCCGGCAGGCCGCGGTAGCCGACTTAGGGCACCTAAGTTTCTATCTTGCTCCGTTGCCTCCCCCGCGGAGTTCGGCGCGACCGCTCGCGCACCCGACCGCACGGGCGGAATCCAAAACCACGGGGTTTTGCAATATCTTGCTCTGCTCGAGGTGCTCTGCTCGAGGAGGGCGGCGCACGGGGAATCTGCCCGTGGTGTCACCGCGCGATCAGCCCACCGACACGAGGACGGCCGCGGGTGTGGTGCTCGGATCAATGCCGACGCGATGCGCACAACGCCCGCAAAGCAGCCCGCGCCGGCGTCGTCGGAATGCGCGTGATCCGGCAGACGGAGACCGTCGCACCCTCGGCCCCACCCGTGCAGCCGACCGAAAGACCCGGCGCCGCATCCGAGACGTTCGACCCCGCCGACGCGCTCCTGCACGTCACCCACTCCCCCGAACTGATCGCCCGCGTCCTGCGTGTGGTCACCGCCAACCTCGGCCCCCGCAGCATCGACCGTCAACTCCCCGGCCCCATGCACGACGCCGCCGTCGAACTCGCACCGCTCCTGGCCGATTACATCCGGCGCACCCGTGCGCCGGCGGCCGAGGCGACACCGAAAAACGGAGCCGCCGCTGCCTTGTCTCGTCAACAGCGGCGGGCACTGCAGCGCAGCACCGGAAAAAGTCGGCACTGACACCCGACACCGAAAAACTTTCCACCCACCCCGCTGTGGCGATGCCTCCACGTGACGATGCGAAACGAGACCACCGGATTGACCGGGTCGATCAGTGTCCGTGCAGATCGCTGATCACCCCTCCCTACGTCTGCCGCCGCAGTGAAGGTTGCAGAAGCAGATACCTGAGTCCGAAGGACTGCGTACCGCCGTAGTCCCGCCACGAACACCGATACCCCGATTCGAACCCCAAGCTCTCCCCGACCCGGTCGTTCTTGAGCTGCCACTGCAACGATCCGGGTTCGACACGACGGCCCTCCCACAACCGGAACTCGTGCGCCTGCGAGCGCACCGTGGAATTCCGCTCACTCCAAAACGGGTAGTTCGTCAACGTCAGAGAAGCCCCGGCCTCGACACTTCCGTCGAGAATGAGCCGTTCGACGCGTTGAGCGTCCCGCCAGGTTGCCGCCGTATCGAGATCCGGCGCCCCCGAAGAAGAAAGCTCGAACACCTCACCGTCGACGTCCGCCAGCAGACGCTTCTTCGGGTACTTCAGCTCCAACGCGATACGACGACCACCGAGCCGCCCGAGCACATCGACCGCCAGCCGAGACCGTCCGCCCACCCGCTCACTGACGGCCACCTTCTTCTCCAACCGAACCTGCTCCACCTCATCCGCCATCACCGTTGCCAGCGCAAGCTGGAAGTCGCTCTCCGAGTGGAACAGAGGCCGCTCTTTACCGAGTCGTTCCATCCACGACTCCACGTACGGTGCAAGATCGAACATTCAGCAGCTCCACTTCGATAGACGGATGCTCTCCAGACCCGGTCAGGGAAATTCCGTAGACGTAGCTTTCCAGCAGGAGGCCAAGCGCGCGGATTTTGGGTGGGGGGCCGGGATACCTGATATGGCTTGGCACGTCCCACCCGAATAATTTTCTATATGGCTCGGCGTGTCCGACCTGAATAGTGATCGTGATGCGGCACGCTGTCCCCATGGACACCTCGGGGGCACTGTTACTCAATGACACGCAGTGGGCTGACGAGGTACTCCTCCCACACCGCCCCTACGCGACGAACTACCTCGAGCGTGGCCAGTACCGGATGCACCGCGACGACGCCCTGACGATGCGTTACGTCGAGCACTCCCCCCACGCACTGCTCGGCTCGATCGTCATCGACTGCGACCATCCAGATGCGGCGATGCGAGCCTTCGAGAAACCCTCGGACCATCCCGCCCCGAACTGGGTCGCCCAGTCCCCCTCCGGACGCGCGCACCTCGGCTGGTGGCTCGGACCCAACCACGTCTGCCGCACCGACTCCGCCCGCTTGACCCCCATTCGTTACGCGCACCGCATCGAGACCGGGCTCAAGGTCTCCGTCGGCGGCGACTTCGCCTACGGCGGGCAACTCACCAAAAACCCCATTCACCCCGACTGGGAAACCATCTACGGACCGTCCACTCCGTACACGCTGCGGCAACTGGCCACCATCCACACCCCCCGCCAGGCACCCCGCCGCCCCGATCGCGCGGCCGGCCTCGGCCGCAACGTCACCATGTTCGACACCGCCCGCAAATGGGCCTACCCCCAGTGGTGGCATCACCGGAACGGCACCGCCGATCAGTGGCTACGTCTTGTCCTGCAGCACTGCCACGCCGTCAACACCGAGTTCGCCGATCCCCTGCCCTTCGTCGAGGTTCGGGCGACCGCGTACTCCATCGGTAAATGGATCTGGCGCAACTTCGACGAAGCCGCCTACCGCGCACGCCAAGCTCACCTCGGACGTAAAGGTGGCAAGGTCATGACACCTGCAAAGATCGAAGCAAACCGGAAACGAGCCACGAAGTTCGATCTCGCCACAGCAATGGAGTACGCGCTATGAGCCAAGGTGGAGCACGAGCCAAGCAACGTCGAACCATCACTGCACGAGAACTCGCGGAACGCCTGGGGTCTTCCGAGCGAACCGCTCGACGCCTCATCGCCGAACCACGGGATGAGTTCCTCGAGCGCGCCAAGGTCCGCCGTGACCGCGTGGTGTCACTACGAAACCAAGGCATGAAATACCGGGACATCGCCGAGGAAATGGACATCACCATCGGAGCCGTCGGGCGGATACTGCATGACGCCCGCAAAATCGAAGAGAAGGAAAACCCGGTCCGTGACGCCTGCTGACCTGAGCGGTCCCCCGTGGCAGCCGAACCCTGCTCACTTGCGCGCTGCGTCTACCGTGCCGATGCAGTATCCGAGTGCACTGATCCGCACTATTCATTACGCGCTGAATTTCCTCGACCGTGAACTCGCCGAACACCCAGAAGACGAGATGATGGCTCAAGCCGAGACCCGCGACGTCTACAGCCTTCTCGTGGAGATCACCGCGGCTCTGCATGGTCTCAGCTCCGAAGCCGATGTCACCGACGAGCAGATCCAGAACGCCCGGTACTGGATGCTCGGACAGTTCGATAATCCTCTTAACCCCACTACGTAGGACTGTACTTAGGACTGAGAGCAAACTGGCTTGCATCCTGGTCCAGGCATCGAATACTCCAAAACTCAAAATTTCTAGAAAGCTTTATTGTTAGAAACAATCTGCAACCTGCAAAATATCCGTTCAACCAAGGACGAGGAAAGATGCCCCCCACTAACTACGCAGCCTGCAAGCACAGCGCCACCTTGAAGGTGACGGATGAAGCTGTCCTGAGCATGCTGAGAGGACTCGCTCAGTACTGCGAATCAGGAACCTACCCACAGATCGCCTGGGGAGGCACCAAAGTCAATCACTGGCTGGCAGCTCGTAAGCACGCCACCTTCCGGTTCACGCAGCCCGACGACCGGGAATTCTTTATCAAAGAGGCAACCCGGCTACTCCCTGCAGAAACATGGGAGCTCACGATAACTAGCGACCACGATCCAGCCACGCCGCAGCGCAGGTAGGTGGTCCGGGTAGATCATTACCTCGCTACAAGAAGAAGACCCTGATACGTGGTGGCCTACTCAAGACGAGTGCACCGCGAGTTCCAACTGATCACCAAACTAACCTGCGTGCCTTCGCCTTCGTGGTATGGGCTACACCAAGAAACTCTAGAAAGTTATTTTGTTAGAAACGATGATTGTACTTGCGTTTCTTGGTTGTTGAGCCACTGCCAAAGCGCCTCGTACACAGCGTCCTGCATGCGGATCCCTCGCTGTGCGCAGGCGGTTTTGACCATTCGCTGCAGATCAGGCGGAAGCCGGGTCGCGAAAGCGGTCACCGTGGCGTCCTTTGGAAGTGTGGGCGGCGCCGCCGCAACCTCCCGAGCGAGTTGCGGAGTAAATGGGTGGGGTCTAGCGGTCTCGGTGACTCGTGGTGTTGCGAACGCGGATGGCTTCTTCTTGGCGGTACTCATGCGACGGTCACCGTAGAGAGCACTCGGTCCAGAGCCGCGTCGAATGCAACTGTCACCTCATGAACTGCTGGACGGACGCTGTGCACCGGGAGATGGTCACCAGTAGCTTCGGCGACCGCAGCACGTTGGGGGACCACCATCGGCAACACCATCTCTCCCAACGCCTCCCGAATTTCGCTGGCCCGATGCGTAGCTTCTCGACCCTGCGCCGGAACCCTGCCGAGCAGGACACCGGAGACGGTGAGGCCGGGGTTGTAGTAGCGGGTAATCGTCTCTATCGCGTCCAGAATCTTCGACACTCCACGGCTAGCCATGAACGATGGTTCAGTCGCGATCAGTGCAGTGTCGGCGGCGATGAGAGCATTGGAAACAAGTTTGCCGACGCTGGGAGGGCAGTCGATCAGCACCAGTGGGTATCGCTGGCGAAGATCGTCGGAGTCGAGCGCTGCTCGCAGACGCTGTTCGACTCCAAGCCCGGAGACCGCGTCCAAGTCGGCCAGATCCAGATCCGAGGGGATCACGCTGACGTGGTCCCACGTCGAGGTGTGCACCGCATCGGCTGCGCTACCGCGAAGCTCCTGAGCGAGTAAATTCGCGGCGGTCTTGCCTGCGAGCGGGTACTCGATACCGAGCGCCTCTGACGCGTTGCACTGCGGGTCGAGATCGATCACCAGAGTTTCGATCCCGCGGGCGCTCGCTGCTGAGGCAAGCCCGAGCACGGTGGTGGTCTTGCTAGACCCACCCTTCTGATTAACAACAGCAACCACAGTCATAACCAATACTCTAACAATCTAAATTGTTAGAAATAGCTATCTAGCATGCGTGTCGAACGACCAATCCCCAACAGTCTCCGTAGAAACCTCACTCGTTTCAGTCGCGCGGACAAGTAGTCGTCGAGCGCTGCCTCTCACACCCGTCCTTACGAGACCTAGTGATTCGTACGCCGTCTCCTAGGTGCGAAAAGAAATAGCACCTGCGCTGTTCCTCGACTGAGGGGTGGGCAAGGATGATCCGAGCACGTTTGTTGTCGCGGAGGGATTGGGTTCATGGGTTCAGTGCACGAGGTCATCGAGGCGTTTCGGCAGGCACCGTCGAATTCGGAGCGGGGCACGAAGTTCGAGCAGTTGATGGTCCGGTACTTCGAACTCGACCCACTGCTCTCGCAGCAGTACGAGAAGGTGTGGCGGTGGACCGACTGGCCGGGCCGCAAGGGCAAGCCCGACACCGGTATCGACCTCGTCGCCCGTGAACGCGACACCGGCGAATTCACCGCGATTCAGTGCAAGTTCTACGAACCCACCCACACCCTTGCCAAAGGCGACATCGACTCCTTCTTCACCGCATCCGGAAAAACGCCGTTCTCCAACCGGGTCATCATCTCCACCACCGACCGCTGGGGCAAGAACGCCGAAGACGCCCTCGAGGGGCAGTCAATCCCCGTGCAGCGGATCGGGCTGGCCGAGATCGCGGAATCGCCGATCGACTGGGACATCGCCTGGCCGCAGGGCGAGCTGCAGGTCAACCTGGCCGAAGCGAAACGTCACGAACCCCGCCTGCATCAACAGTCCGCCATCGACGCCGTCTTCGCAGGCTTCGAGGCCGGAAACGACCGCGGCAAACTGATCATGGCCTGCGGTACCGGTAAAACCTTCACCGCCCTCAAGATTGCCGAACGTGCAGCGTTGGAGAACGGCGGCAACGCCCGGATTCTGTTTGCGGTGCCGTCGATCTCGCTGCTCTCGCAAACTCTGCGGGAGTGGACCGCGCAAACGCAGTTGGATCTGCGGGCGTTCGCGGTGTGCTCGGACACCAAAGTGTCCCGCTCGGCCGAAGACGTCAACATCCACGACGTCGCGATCCCCGTCACCACCGATCCGGTGAAGTTGGCTGCGGAGATGGCGCACCGTAAGCGCGCCAAAGGTTTGACTGTGGTGTTCACCACGTACCAGTCCCTGCCCACCGTCGCGAAAGCACAAGAGCTGGGGGTGGATCCGTTCGATCTGGTGATCTGCGACGAAGCGCACCGCACCACCGGCGTCACGCTGTTCGGTGAGGACGATTCGAACTTCGTCCGCGTCCACGACGCCGACTTCCTCAACGCCGCCCGCCGGCTGTACATGACGGCGACACCGAAGATATTCGTGGACGACGTCAAAGAGAAGGCGGAAGAGCATTCCGCCGAGCTCACCTCGATGGACGACGAAACCGTTTACGGTCCCGAGTTCCACCGACTCTCATTCGGTGAGGCCGTCGAGCGAGGTCTGCTCACCGATTACAAAGTGATCGTGCTGACCGTCGACGAATCCCTGGTGGCAGCGCCGCTGCAGGATCAGCTTGCCGGGGTGCACAGCGAACTACGGCTCGACGACGCGTCGAAGATCATCGGCTGCTGGAATGCACTGGCCAAGCGTGCTGGCGAAACCCCCGAAGGAACAGGCTTCGCACCGGGTGCGGCGCCGATGCGCCGCGCGGTCGCGTTCGCGAAGGACATCGCCGCGTCCAAGCAGGTCGCCGAAGTGTTCCCCACTGTTGTCGATGCCTACCGCGATCTACTCGAGGGCAGCGAAAATGACGGGCGCACTGTCGATTCCACCAACCTGGACTTGACGTGTTCGGTGCACCATGTGGACGGCACGTTCAATGCGCTACAACGCAACGAGCAACTCTCCTGGCTCAAAGCCCCCCTGCCAGAGGGGGAAGCCCGGATCCTGACCAACGCCCGCTGCCTCTCCGAAGGAGTCGACGTACCGGCGTTGGATGCGGTGATGTTCCTGCACCCCCGCAACTCTCAGGTCGATGTGGTGCAGTCCGTGGGCCGGGTGATGCGCAAATCCGACGGCAAGGATTACGGCTACATCATCTTGCCCGTTGCGGTTCCGGCCGGTGTCAGCCCGTCCGAGGCGTTGTCGAACAACACCCGGTTCAAGGTCGTCTGGCAGGTACTCAATGCGCTTCGCGCGCATGATGATCGGTTCAATGCGATGGTCAACTCCATCGCATTGAACGCCACCTCGGACAAGAAGGACGGTAAGGGCAACGATCGCCTACTCGGTGGGCGCATCGGACCCCTCGTCGAGGTCGGCGAGAGCTTCGACAACGGCAGCCGTAGCAGTGGAAGCAGTGCTGACGTCGCTTCCACCAGTGCAGATTCTGCCGAAGGTGCCACCCCCACCGGAGACTCCGGTGGGGGGATGGCAACGCAGATGGCGTTGTTCTCCCTCTCCGAATGGCAGGAAGCGATCTACGCGAAGATCGTCGACAAGGTCGGCACCCGCGCCTACTGGGAAGACTGGGCCGGCGACGTCTCCGACATCGCCGCCGCGCAGATCACCCGCATCAACGCCCTCCTCGCCGGCGCCGACACCTCAGTCGCCGAGGAGTTCGAGCGGTTCCTCACCGGACTGCGCGACAACCTCAACGATTCGATCAGCCGCGACGACGCGATCAGCATGCTTTCGCAGCATCTGATCACCAAACCGGTATTCGATGCCTTGTTCGCAGAGCACGACTTCGCCTCCCATAACCCCGTCTCGCGGGTGATGCAGTCGATGGTCGATACCCTCGACGACACCGGGCTAGAAGCGGAAACCGCCGGCCTCGACGGCTTCTACGCCTCCGTCCGCGTCCGCGCGACCGAGGTGACCAGCGCCGAAGGCAAGCAGAAAGTCATCGCAGAACTGTATGAGCGATTCTTCAAGATCGGGTTCAAGAAGCAGTCCGACGCCCTCGGCATCGTCTACACGCCGGTGGAGATCGTCGACTTCATCCTCCGCGCCGCCGACGCAGCCTTGCGGGATTCGTTCGGGCGTGGTCTGACCGACGAAGACGTGCATGTCCTGGACCCGTTCACGGGAACCGGTACGTTCATGACGCGGTTGCTGCAGTCCGGGCTGATCAACCCCGAAGATTTGGCGCGTAAGTACACGAACGAGTTGCACGCCAACGAGATCACGCTCCTCGCCTACTATGTGGCGGCTGTGAACATCGAAACCACGTACCACGCGCTCGTCGATCAGGGCGGCGACGCAACATACATGCCGTTCGAGGGTATCGTCCTCGCCGATACCTTTCAGATCACCGAAAACGGTGACAGCCTCGACTCCGAGATGTTCCCGCAGAACAACGATCGCATCATCCGCCAGAACGCCACCCCGATCAACGTCGTGATCGGAAACCCGCCGTACTCCGCTGGGCAATCGAATGCCAGCGAAAACAATGCGAATCGCGCCTATCCCACGCTCGACCGCGCCATCCAGAGTTCGTACGCGGCGAAGTCGACTGCGACATTGAAGAGCAAGCTGTACGACTCGTACATTAGGGCGATCCGGTGGGCGACGGACCGTATCGGTGACTCCGGCGTAGTCGCCTATGTGACAAATGGAGGGTGGATCAACGGAAACACCGCCGACGGAATTCGCTTGTCACTGGCCGACGAGTACTCGACTATCTACCTCTACAACTTGAGAGGAAACCAGCGCGGCGACTGGAAAAAGGAGGGAGGCAAGGTATTCGGCGAAGGCTCACAGGCCACGATTGCGGTTCTCATTGCGGTGAAGGATCCTTCTCACAGTGGACCGTGCCGTATCCACTACCGCGACATCGGTGACTACCTGAGTCGCGAGGAGAAGCTGGCGATTGTTGGCGGAGCAAGCCTCAGCACAATTGACTGGGCCAGTATCAACCCAAATCCTGAAGGGGACTGGGTCGATCAAAGGAACGCAGCATTCGGCGCATATACACCAATAGCAGTCAAGAAGACCGCGGGAATCGAGACAACTTTCTTCGCTGATTACTCTGGTGGATTGAAGACCAACAGGGATGCCTGGGTTTACGCATTTTCGCGCGAAGCCCTTG
Source organism: Nocardioides sp. NPDC126508 (assembly GCA_040302365.1). Lineage (GTDB taxonomy): Bacteria > Actinomycetota > Actinomycetes > Propionibacteriales > Nocardioidaceae > Nocardioides. Next base: position 25,319 of record JBEOUM010000012.1, on the reverse strand, counting down.
GAGAGAAAATCAAGGGCACGGTCGACTTCTACAACGAGCAGGTTGACGCCTATGAAGAAGCGGTGAAGAGCGGCTCTCAGTCTGGCGCCAAGGACACTGTGTCCTACAACGACAAGCGAATTAGCTGGTCGTCAGGGTTGATTCCGAAAGTTGAGCGTGGCCGGCGCCTCCAGTATCAGTCCGAACATCGCCGAGTTAGCGTCTATCGGCCCTTCTGCAAGCAGTACGCGTACTTCGACGACGATCTCAACGATCGGCGAGGCAAGCTGCCCCGGATGTTTCCGACTCCGCAACACAGGAACATCGGAATCTACATCCCGAATCCAGGAAACCTTGCTCCGCAGTTCATGTGCCTCATGACTGATTCAATACCGGACCTCGGTGCCGCCGGGATCAGCGCAGTCAACTTCTATCCCCGCTGGACCTACGAGAAGTACGAATCTCCGGACTGCGAGCTCGATCTCGCTTCCTCCGACACACTCCAGGTCGACGAGCACGGATACCGCCGTATCGACAACATCACTGACGGAATCCTCGCGCTCTATCGGGACGCGTTTGGCAACCAGGTCACCAAGGACGACATCTTTTTCTATGCCTACGGCCTGCTGCACGATCCGGCGTATCGCCAGGCTTACGCGTCAGATCTGAAGAAGATGCTCCCGCACATTCCGACACCCGAGTCCCGAGAGCGGTTCGAGCAGTTGCTCTCCGCCGGTCGTCGCCTGGCAGATCTGCACGTCGGCTACGAGAGCGTCGATCCGTATCCCCTTGACGTACAACTCAAGACGGGCTCATCGGCCGAAGACCGTGAGACGTGGCGGGTCTCGAAGATGAAGTGGGGCAAGAAGAAAGACCCCGAGACCGGCAAGAATGTAGACGACCGCACCACGCTCGTCTACAACCCGAAGGTCACCATCTCAGGGATTCCGGAAGAGGCTGAGCGGTACATGCTCGGCTCGCGTTCAGCGCTGGCGTGGATCATCGACCGCTACCAAGCCAAGACCGATAAAGCCTCCGGGATCGTCAACGACCCCAACGACTGGTGCGACGAACACGACGACCCCGCCTACATCGTCGACCTGATCAAGCGTGTCACCACCGTGGCAGTCGAGACCATGAAGGTAGTCGACTCGCTCGAATAAGGAGAAGCCGAAAGATCAGTAACAGGCGAGTGCCGATCTCCGGTAGCCGTTGTCTCTAACAATCTAGATTGTTAGAAATAGGTCTTTATCAGTACTTTCTCGAGAATTTCAGATCGGTCCGGTATCTCGCGGATCGGACCGATCTAGAAGGCACTTCAGCGCTTTCACTATCGGCGCCTGTGCTTTGACCTTCCGCTGCACGAGCGGATCAGACTCGGTGCGGCACTCGTGCAAACAGATACCCAGATTTAGGACACCAGAACGGCCGGTATTGCGCTGCGCGGTGACGGTGGCACGTCTGAGGGTGATCCTGGTGGGCGGCCAGGTAGGTATCGACGGCCCAGCGCGGAGTGTCAATACGTTAACGCGACTTACTCCAGCGCGCTGAGTTGTTTTCGGAGAAGTTCCAGATCTATTCGGGCGCGGTCGAGAATCTCAGTGGCCGCGCCCGGGCAGTACCTGATCTCCTTGCCGTCCTCAACAATGACGAGGTGGGTATCACCGGCAAGTATGTAATGCGCCTGCTTGCCAGTCCGGTGCGCTGCGCATTTACGTTGATGGTTTGTTCGGGGCGTTTCAACTCGGATGTGTCGCAGGACTGATTTGACGGGCATTTCAACTCCTATCTGCTTATTCGCTGCGGCTCAGTTACGTTGATCGAGTTGGATTCTCAGTGAATCCCGAACTGAATCAGCGATTTCGTCCAGGCGATCGAAGATGCTGGTCATCTGTTCGTGTGACCATTCACCGCGTGTCCCGTTGGGCATACCAATTTCCTGATTGATAGCAGCAGCGACACGACGAATCGCGATGACGGAATTGTGCTGTCGCGGACCCGGACTCACGACCATGAGCTGGTGACCGCGAGGTGGCAGCTTCAGATCTGCCAGTACACGGTTGGCAACTGATTTTGTGCGCTCGTTGACACGGGTCTTGGCTGACTGGCGGGCACGCTGCGGCGAGACCGGGATCGATTGCGGAACTTGCACTTCTGCAGCTGCCTGTTGCGCGAGTAGGCGTTCACGGAGCTGGTCTCGGCTGACCAGGTCACCCAACTTCAGCCCGGGCGCAATGTCCTTGTCGAGCATCTCGTCCAGCACTCGGTCATCGGAGGGGTCGAGATAGGTCTGTTCAACGAAGCGAGTCAGAATCTCGCTGTCGACCAGCATTCCACCATCGAACCGGCGGGCGCGTGGACCGCTGTTTTCGCCCTCCGCATCGTTGTCAGTCTGTCCGTCAACCCAAGAGTGAACGAGTGCTTGATCATCAAGGTCAAGCTCTCGAAACTCAGACCAACGAGCGTCGTTGTTCAGCCCGACGTGCGAAACTATGTGGCCTTGATTGTCAGGATGCTCGGGAGCGGACTCCTGGACTACGCGCATGACTCGGCCGACGAACTGAATGTACGGGGCAAGACTGCGGAAGGGTCTGAAAATGGCTGCGACGCTAAGTCGTGGATGATCGAAGCCTTCGCCCAGCATTTGAACCTGCACGATGCAGTCAAGTTGGCCTCGCCGCAGCCGTTCGATGACGGCGTCTTGGCTGTCGGGGTCCATCCCCGAGTGAATCTCAGCGGCCCGGTAGTTGCACTCGTTGTAAATGCTGGCAACTTGTCGGGCGTGGTCGACTGAGCATGCCGCGGCGATGATTTGATGCTGGATACCTGTTTGTGCCCGCATGCGCTCGCATTGCTGGATGCTGGTCTCGACGATGTGACGGTTACATTCGGGGCTAAGCGCAACGCCACGGCGGAACCACGCCTCTTCTCGCAGCTCAAGGACTTCTTCGAGAGTATGGCGGCGGTTATCGTCGGAGTAGTTAAAGTAGATTTCCGACGGCGCGACGTTGCGGGAGTGGATCTGCTTGATGTAGCCGTTGACCATCGCTCGAGTGAACGGGTAACGGTAAACGATCTCGCCGTGGAGTTGCTGCTGATCAGAGCGGAACGGTGTCGCCGTCAGACTGACGACCTTCGCATTGGGAAACCGACGGAATACTTTCTGCCAACTCTCTGCGGCGGCGTGGTGACCTTCGTCGACGAGAATCATGTCAAAGAAATCTTCGGGGAACTGGGGAAGCCAACGGTCGGCTTGACTCGCCAACTGCTGGATGTTACAGACAACGAAGTCGCTTTCGATCGCGTCGTGGAGGTTGGCATTCGGTCCGTCGAGCACGGCCATCCAGGGGCCAGCCGTGAAGTCAGACAGCACCCGAAACTTGGTCCAGAAGCATTGTGGACTGGTGACATCGACGGCGTCGGCGACGCCTTTTCGAATCGTAAGGTTTGGCGTGATTACCAAGACTCGCCCTTGGGCTATGCCGAAAGGCAGTGTGGCCATGATGCCGGTCTTTCCGCAGCCGACCGGAATCTGCACGATCGCAGGACTCCTGTCGGCCGAGAAATGTTCCCGGACCGCTCGGTGTGCTTCGCGCTGCGGTTCCCGCAGGGATGCGTTAGCTTCGACATCAGCGTTCGCTGTCGCGAAGACGCTGCTGTCAGCCCCGCTCGCTGCGGCTTCCTCGGCGCGTCGGTACTGCAGCCGAAAGGGTTCAAGGTCAGCTTGGCGGTAATAGCGGTAATTGCTTCCAGGTCGCCTTACCGCGCTCAGCGTTCCATCACGATCCCAGCGCCGAAGGGTCTGCGCGGAAACTCCCACGTAGGAAGCAGCTTCGGCAACTTTCAGAAAATTTTCATCAGACATAAGCAAAACCATACAACATTGCACAAGTCTAACAACATTGTTCATAACCTATTAGTGCTCACAACATTCAGAATAATGAGTCGAATCCAACCCAAAATGCTTCTAGGCGGAGCGGGTTTGCACCAGTCACAAGCTCGCGCAGTGGCAGAGAAACTATGGGGCGGAGCCTTGCCAGAAATGCAGACATTGGCGCGGATATCGCGATGACCGCATCTCTAGTTTGGCCGCGACGTCCGACGCAGAGTCCTGCGGCTGACATAGAAAACTTCCCGATCCTTCCTGATCTCGCCGACATGAGGAATCGCCGCAAACCTATCTGCGCACAGTCTCATTTCCTTGGTTCTGGGACGGACACGCGGCCGGCGGCCCAGATCGGATCACCCCAGCTCATGATGTCCTAGAAGTTAATTCCAAAACATCGTGTCGGAAAATCGAGACGGGAACAACTTTCGGTACTCTCCGGGCATGGAGTTGGGGTATGCGCGGGTGTCGACGACCAAACAGGAACTCGACCGGCAGATCGACGCCCTCAGTAAAGCGGGGATCGACCCGGCGAATATCTACGTGGACAAGAAGTCCGGCGCCACCACCGACCGCCCCGGGCTGACCGCACTACTTGAGTACGCCCGCGACGGCGACGTCATCGTCACGCACACACTCGACCGGCTAGGCCGGAACGTGCGCGACACTCTCAACCTGATCCACGACCTGCGAGAGCGTGGGGTCGGAATCCGTAACCTGGCCGACCCGATCCGGATCGACTCGAGCAACCCGGATGATCCGATGGCCCAACTCGCCGTCGTGCTGCTCGCGCTGTTCGCGCAGATGGAACGCACTTACACCCTCGAACGCGCCGCCCACGCCAGGTCGGTGGCGACAGCGAAGGGTCGGCGCACCGGCCGCCCGTCGGTGGTCAGCGAGTCCCAGCTCGCCCACGCCCTCCAACTGCGCGACGCTGGCGCCACCACCGCCGAGATTACCTCCAAAACCGGGCTAACCCGATCCACCCTCTACCGCCACCTGCCACCGCGGCCGGACGAGCAGGTCACCGCCACCGCACCACTCCAACGGTTGAGACCACGGACCGAAAATCCCACTCCTGCAACGGAAGTAGCCGCACTGACCCTCGCGCCGCCGACGATCGGCTGAGGCGCCGACGGACGACGGACGACGACCTGCCCGTCACGATCCGCAGATGGATCGAGACCCAAGGGTGAAATGCGGACCTTGATCTGTTGTGTGCCAATCACTCTCGACTAGTTAAAGCCGTCCCCGGCATCGAAACAACACGACGACAACCGCCTTGTTCAGCCGACCGATCGACCAATCGAGGCGATGGCCGCAGAAAGATAGAAGCGCACCCGCGACGGGCGCAATGTCTTCGCCTTGCCTGTCCGTGCATCGAAGTGGTGGACACGCGGAGCCGATGCCGGCGGGCGTCGGCCAACCAGAAGCGATATGGCTGTCGTCGAAACCACCGCGGCAGAGAGTTCGACGGCCGGAGCCACAGCGGGCGCTTCCAAGTGCCCCTGCTCGACGTGGGCGAGCACGTCCATACCGATGTAGGCGGGAATGCTCAATACCCACCGCCAGAGGGGGACACTGACTCGTCTCGATGCCAGGTCATCAAAGGTGACGGTGGGGGCCAAGCCGAGAAGCCGCTCGAAGCGATTTCCGTCCGGAGGGATCACTGTGTGCCACACCCCGAATCCGATCTCGACGGCCAGAACGACAGATACGGAGGCGCCGCGTGCCGTTCGAGCCAGCCGAAGCCCCACATCGGGAACGGTGTAGTCGGTGCCGTCGATCACCAAGTCCGACGAGGCAACCAAGTCCTCGACATTGTCCGGGGTGATTCCTTCTCGAACCACCTCCACGATCGCGCCGGTGCCGATCCCTCGGCACAGTTCGGCGACGACTTCGGCCTTGTTTCGGCCCAATGTGGCGGTCGTGGCAGCGGCTTGCCTGTTGAGGTTGGTGACCGAGAAGGTGTCCGGGTCGGCAAGCACGAGTGTTCCGACTCCGAGTCGAGTCAGGGTCTCAGCGACCCGTCCTCCCACACCACCGACACCCGCCACCAGTACCCGTGCCCCGGCAAGTCGATTCTGCTCGGAATCCGAGATCAGGCCGCGATTCCGCGACAGCGGGGACTCAGACATCATGACGAACGCGGGTGTGGGCGGGCGGCAGAATGTCATGCGAGGCGAGCGTCCAGGTGAACGGCCGGCGGAAGTACTCACCGAACGATGTGGTTCCTCCTCGAGCATTATCGGCCTCGGTCAGGGATGCGGCGATGCTACTGACTCTGACGAGCGCGGCCACGTTGTAGGTGTTGTATACCCACCGCGGTTCCGAGACGACTTCCACCGGAAGTCCGAGGACCTCAAGCGCGGCCAGGAACGGTTCCTCGACCTCCATGTAGGCGTACTCGTAACCACGTTCTTCTGCGAGATGCATGAGGGCGCGGTAGAAGCCGAGTGTCGCGAACGTCTTGCGGAATGGCTCGAACACCGCTGTTCCAGAGATTTCACAGGAGTAGTGGGGTACCTGGAGGTCGAACTGCGTGGTGACCTGAAGGGTGTTCATCCCGCCTTCGATCATCCGGCAGCACCCCACGGGCTGGCCGGCGGCGTCGGAGGCCAACAGGTGGATTGAGTGTTCGTCGTACTCGTCGGTGAACACTCCGATGCCTGGATTTATGCTGTCGGACTCGATGAACCCGGCCTCGAGGTACAACTGGGTCCGGATTTTTTTCCACTGGTTGAAATCGTCACTACCAGGATCGGCGATCCGATAATGGAACATGGGGATCATACGGGTTTTGTCCTCTCTCGTGCCGCGTTCGACGGAAGGCGGGGTGTAGACGGTGGAAACCCCGCTGCGCGGTCGAATGACGCGGGGCCGGGCTGTCCCCGGGCTGTCCCCGGGCGACGACCGAAGGCCGTCGTCGATGTTGACGGCCGAGCTGGCGGTCGGGTTCGGGATCTGACCGGTGACCAACCAGTCAGATCCCGGCCAGCCCCGCGCGCCGCAGCTGCGCACGGGTGTTAGCTAGTGACCGGAACTCACCCGGGGTGCCGGCCACGGTGACCGGGCGGAGTGCGCGGTCCGCCGGGTAGACGTAGAGACCGTGCTTGCAAGGCCGGTACGACCACCCTGCGGTAGCGATCGCCTTGATCACGGTGTCCCATTCACGGCTGCGTTTGGTCATCGCTGTTCTCCCCGTTCGTCCTCGTCGCCCATGCAGGAAAGGACGAGTGAGGGTTCGATTGAGGTTCGCGGACCGCGCGGGGTGATCCGTCTGCGGGAACCTCGGTCAGGCGATGCCGACGGACTCCCGCTGCCGGAGGCAGCCTCTGACACAGATCGCACCAAGGCGCGCAACGGGTGTCGCTCAGCGCAGGATGCGCACGGATCGGTGTTCATGACGGCGGTGGGCTTCCCGCTGCGCGAACCGCACGGCACCGTCACTCGTCACCACTGCATGTACGGCCCGCCAACAGCAGGCCCCACCGGCAGGAGAGACCATGACCACCACCGCCACCGCACAGACCGCGGCACCCACCCTGTGGGCCACCATCGTCAAGCGGATCACCCTCGCCACCATCGCCGTCGCGGTGCTACTCGGCGCCACCCTCGCCGCCACCGGCACCGCCTCGGCGGCGACCCCCCGCTGCGGTGACGGCCGCTGCGTCATCTACCTCGACAAGCAGGAGACCCGAGACTTGGGCAACGGCCGCGCCCCGAAGCTCCCCGGTGGCCTGCCCTGGCAGATCAACGTCAGCTACACCGCGCTGGCCAAGGGCCACCAGCTGATCGCCCGCCAGTACGCCAACCGCGGCTGGTGCTCCGCGTTTCTGATGTCCGTCCGCCCCTGGGAGAACCAGGGTTACACCGGCTACAAGTGCTGACCCGGCAGTAAGACCCCCGGACGCCGGGGCCGGTCGCACTCTGTTGCGGGGTGCGACCGGCCCGGGCCGTGCACCGGTCCGCCCGTGCTGCACACCGCAGCAACCGCTCTTACGCACCATCCCCGTCGCGAACCCGAACGTGGCATCAGTCGTCAATACCTGGAGAGCCAGGGGCAGTGCCGGTGAATCGGCATGCACACGGCGAACCGAGTTCATAATTCATCCGTCACTACTGACACACCACGCAAGCGACCGACATCGAACACAGACCCCGCAGAAACAGCGTGGGCGTACGGAGGAGCGGATACATGGACGACCCCCATCAGCCAGACCCGACGTCAGGTTTCCCCCGAGTGCTTCCCCGGACGGGGAAGCATTCGCAGATCGACCGCGCCTACATCGAACTCGTCGGAGAGCCGCAGAGGGACCTCCTCGCCTTCGCGATGACGCACGCGCTCAAGCTGACCCGCGGCAACCGGGCCGACGCCGAGGACCTCGCCCAGGACGCATACGTAAAGCTCATCGGATACACCTTCACCCGACCGGTCAACGGACGGGCCTTCCTCACGCGCGTGCTGACCAATCGGCACATCGACCTGTATCGGCGGCGGCAGACACAGAAGGCTGTTCTGGGGGTCAACACCGGCTTCGAAATCGCCCTCGACGACCTCTCGTCCGACCACGTCACCCGCGACGTCGCCGAGGGAGTGGTGTTCTCCACCGAGATCCGTGTCCACATCGGAGTCGTGATCGACTCCTACCCCGACGCTGAACAGCGCCCCCACCTGTGGGCCCTGCTTGACCTCGACGACGGTGACCTCCGGCCCCTCGAGCAGGTCGCCGCCGTTACCGGATTGAGCCTGTCAAAGGTCAAGAAGCTCAGCTCGTGGCTCAAGACCCGACTGCAGGCCGCCTTGGCTGAGCTGGCCCCGAATCGACCGTCGACCGCACCCGACGCCCCCACCCTCTAAAAAGTAGGAAGAGACAACGATGACGAACTTCGACAACGACCCCGGACGTCTGGCTGCCGAGGCCGAGGCGTTGCTGGCGCTGATCGACGCCGAGCTGCACGCCGACGACCCCGACCACACTCTGATGCCTTCCGACGAGGAACTGCTGGCGATGACCGAGCGAGCTTTCACCCGGGCCAGCGCGATCGTCGAGGCACAGGAGGCCATCGGGGACGCCCGGATCGACGACGACACCCTCGCCGATGTCCTGGCGACCTGGACCGCCGAACTTGGACTGGTGTCCTCGACCCGCGCGGCCGCGACCGCCGACGAGGGCCGGCTATGGAAGGTGCGGGTGACCGACCCCGACCTGGTCACCGCGATCCTCGGCGTCGACGCGGTCGGCCCACTGTCGCTGACTGTATCCGATACCCCGGTGGCGGACGGGACCGCGGTGAGCGTGACGTTGCCGCTGCGCAGCACCCCTGACCCAGGTATCACGCTCCTCGCGGTGATCGACTACGGCGACGGTGCCCGCATCCGGATTCCGCTGTACCAGGTCGATCGTGGTGAGGCCGCCGCGCAGATGGGTCTGGCCGAGCTGTCCGGCAAGGCGATCCTGCCTGCGAGCATCGAAGCCACCCACCCGGTGCTCACCCTCTCGGTGCTGGCCGGCCCCGCGTGAGCATCGACGCCGCGCCTGGCGCCACCTGGGGGGAGGTACTCGACCAGGCCCGCACGGGCACCGATCCCGACCGCGCCGAATCCCTGCTGACCGCGATCATCGCCGCGGCCCTGGCACTGTCCCCGGAGTCGATCCACGAACGTCGCGTCGGCGGGTTCCCGCCCGGCGTCCCGAGTAAGAGCATCGTCCGCTCCGCCGCACAACTGCTGCTCGACCTCACCTCCGTGTCCCACACGGCGCGATCGCACGTGCGACGGGCGCTGGCGTGGACGCAACTCCTGCGATTCCCGCAGCAGAAGGTGGTCACCGCTGTCGCGCCCGGAGGTGAAATCATCCAGGCTGTCGAAAACTGCCGGCATGCACTCACCGAACTCGGCGACCACGGCGACCCTGTCGATCGGGCCATCGTGGAAATCCAACTCGCCCGATACCTCCGCAGGGTGAATCAGCCGCACGACGCCATCGCTGCCCTGACACACATTCAGCCGGGTGACCGCCAGATCGTCGGCGACGAGGTACGACCTCGAATCCTCCGCGAAGCACCGTTTCTGGGTGACTTCCTCGTCGAGAAGATCGGATTCAAACGCGCAGAGTTGCTCTGCAACGCGTACCGCGACGTCAGCCTCGTCGAGCATTCGATGCGGCAGGTCGAGATTGCCCGCGAACACGCCCGCCGATACGCCGATGCCGACCCAACCAATTTCACCTATACCTGGCTGTTGGAAGGGCATCTGCACCGCCGCAGTCGAGACGTGCACGCCGTACTGCGGATGGAGAAGAAGTCCAGGGACCTGGCGGCGCAGTACCCGCAGTCCTCGACTGCCCGGCGTCATGCCAATACCCAGGCGAGCGCGAACGCGGACCTGTTCCAGGACTTCAGCCGAGCACAGGAGTTCCGCTATCAACGGCTGCAGAACCGTCTGAAGGACGATCTCGGGATAATGTTCGAGGGGCAGCCGTCGATCGAGGAATTGATGGGTTGCGTGGCGCACTACCGTCAGCTCAACTCGAAGGCCGCGATCACCTGGCTGGGGAACATTGCCTGGGCCATCACCTCCGGCTACGTCCGATCGGGTGACACCGCCGTGGATCCACAGATCAGGGCCTACGCGGAAGGCCTCCTGGATGTGGCGGAAGCGGCGTGGGATGGTTTCGCCGGAAATGGTGTCAGCTCGCTTCTCTACGGTCGAGCACGGTTGGCCTTGATGTCGGGTGACGCCCCGACCGTCGAGTTGACCACGGACCTGCTGACCGCGAGCCGCAATGCCTACCAATGGGCAACGGCCCAGAATGCGCTCACCTCCGCAGTCCGGCATGGGGTGGCCGGCAGCGACGAGGTACGTCATCGCCTCGACGAACGGCTCGCCGAGTTCGATCTAGGAACGAGTTACGTCGCCCACGCGAAAACCCTTGGCCTGTCAGCGGAGTGGTGGTGGCGCGCCGCCGCCACAGGCATCGACATCGACTGGGTGCGGGTCGAGACCGAAGCCCTCACCGCCACGGAGATGCTACGTATCGAGGGAGTGAGCCTGGCCCCGGAATCGGAGGCGACCGCGTGGATGGCCGCTGCCCGCGCGGTGGCCGAGACCACACCGGATGAACAGACCGAACGATTGCGACGGCTTCTACGCGGGATCGGGTGCGTCACCGAACTGATGCTCACCATCGCCACCACCATCGACCGCCGCCGGATCGCGGAAAAGTTCGCCGCCTTGTTCACCGACGCGGCTGATCTGGCTGTCACCCTGGGCGATCACGAGGCGGCCGACCTGATCATGGAAGCCGTCCGGCGGGACCGGGTGGGCCTGCTTCTGGCCGAGTTGGCCCGCAACCGCGACGTCGACACCAACATCCGGGCCGCGGCACTGGCCGTGCAGGACGCCGGCTCTGCCACCGTCGACTTGAGCGGCACGAACCCCGACGAGGACACCAAAGGGAAGGAGAACGGGCGAGGGCTGCGGGGCCGATCCAACGAGATCGCCGTCGATCGGGCCGCCGCAGTCAAGGCCGCCGAATCGGTCCTCGGCCCCCTGTCGGCTCTGGCCGACTCGTCCCATCTCTACACCGCCACCGCCACCGCTGTTCTTGACCGCCGTGGCCTGACCGCCGTCCCCACCGCCGTCCTCCAGCTCCTCCCGCTGTCTCGCGGTACCGACGCAGTCGGCTCCGGCGGTGAGTGGGTGCCGTTACTGCGAAGGGTCACCATCTCCATTTCCGGAAGGCCCACGGAGCAGTTCACCGATCGAGTCGAGGTCGCCCGGCTGACCCTCGACCTGCATCCCGGCGACGACGACACGTTCGAATGGCGGGAGAACTACACCCCTCGGCTGCTGCCGCAGCCGTTGATCGAACTGCTCGCTGCCACCAATCCGGAAGCACCGATACGGCTGATGATCGTGCCCACCGGGTTCTTCCACATCCCTTTCGACGCCCTCCCAGTCACCGCCGACACCGCTGTCCTCGACCACGCCCTGGTCAGCATCCACGGCTCACTGACCAGCGCCCTGTCGCTGATGGCACTCGACGAACAGCGGACCCCGACCCCCTCGCTGGCCCTCTACGACCACACTCTCACCCACGCCCGGCCCGAGCTCGACACCTTGCTCGCCGCCCTCGACGGAGTCCGGCGGGTCGAGTCACACCAGGATCTCGACCTCGAGATGTCCGTCGACGGCGCGCAACCGTATTCTCTGCTCGCGATGGCTGTGCACGGCAGCGCCGACGAGCACGGCTGGGGGCAGGCGAAGAAGCTCCGCGACGCCGACGGAAACACCGTCTGGGTCACCGCCGCCCAAGCCCTCAGCTGGACCGTGCCCCGGTTGTGTGTACTGGCCTCCTGCAACACCCCAATCAGCGCACCCGACGGCATCGAGATCGGAGGCTTTCCCCTGGCATTGATGCTGCGCGGCGCGACCACCGTCATCGGTGGCCTCTACAACATCGACGACAAGGCCACCAGCGCGATCATGATCGCCTTCTGGAACCGTCTCGCCGCCGGCGAGACCGCCCTGGCCGCGTTGCGTCACGCCAAACTCGACTACCTGCAACAGCATCCAGATCACCGGCACACCTGGCCCGAGTACTGGGCCGGGTTGACCGTCTACGGCGCACCGAACACCTGACCGGCTGCGGAACCGGGCGGTGTGCCGCCTGCGAACCGCGCACCGGCGCCGGCAGGTCTCGCGTTGGCCACCACCGGCACCGCCCACGCGAATCCGCCCCGGTCTGCGTCACGGGGTAGGGGTGGTGCGGCCCGACCCGCTACGGATCGCGATTATCGACGATAGCGATACCCGCCATGCCGGTGCCTCCGGGAACCAGTTCTACTGCATAAGTAGATAATTCGAAGAAATAGCTCTCCACTTCGCGACATGACAGCTTGAGCCGAGCCCGCGATCCACGTCTCGAAGTGCTTGGGCAGCGACACCGAGGGGTGGACCCCCACAGCCGAACCGCACCGCTCCCTCAGCCCGATTTAGGGGGTCGAGGAGCATATCCGCCCGATCCGGCGCTAAGGAGTTACCGCAGACAATGGCCTATTATCTGCGGTAACCTCGATCGCGACCAGGCGCTTCACCCCGCTCCGAACGCGGTGACTCCGTAAATTATCTGCGGTAGCGCCGATCGGGCTTCAATGACCGGGTGGAAGGACTGACAGTGGGGCAGGTGCGGGCGTTGCCGGTGCGGGGGGTGCGGTTGAAGGACGCGGTGGATCAGTACCTGTCGACCATCCCGAGCGTCAACACCCGACGCGGGTACGCCGTCGCCCTCAACCAATTGGTGCGCGACTTCGGCGCCGATTCGGATGTGGGACTGCTGGAGGCCGAGCGGGTCGGTGGCTGGTTCACCTTCAAGTGGGGCGGCAGCTCGGCACAGACGTTCAATGTCCGCCTCGCCTCCTTGCGTGGGGCGTGCGAGTACTGGCGGGCACAGGAGTGGCTCCTCGGCGATCCCGTCGTCCGGCTGGTGCCGCGCAGAGTGGCCCCGGACCATTCCCGGGCGATGACTCGTGACGAGGTCACCGGGCTGCTTGCGCAGGATGTGCCGCTGCGGGAGCGGGTGTTGTGGACCATGCTGTACGAGACCGCCGCCCGAGCCGACGAGCTGTTGCTGCTCGACATCCCGGACCTGGACACGGCGAACCGATGTGGCACGGTCACCCGCAAGGGCGGGGCAAGAGATGTGGTCGCGTGGCAGACCGGGACCGCGCGGCTGTTGCCGCGGTTGCTGGCGGGCCGGAAGAAGGGGCCGGTGTTCCTGACCGACCGGAAGGCGAAACCCGGTGTGGCCGTGGACGATATCGACCCGTCGACCCTTCGCGGGCGGTTGTCGTATCGCCGGGCGCTGGAATTGTTCGAGACACACACCGCTGACTTCACCCGCGGCCCCTTCACGCTGCATCAACTTCGCCATAGCCGTTTGACGCACGCCGCGGAGGACGGGGCGTCCACGCCGATGCTGATGCGCATGAGCGGCCACACCTCGGTGCGGTCGCTGGCTAGGTACGCGAACCCGTCGGCCGAGTCCCTGATGCGATGGCAGGCCCAGACCGACCCCGCCGCCCGCCGGCGGCGATGATCCGTGAAATGTACTGGTGTGACGGTGAACTGGCACACCGCAGGGCGGCAGACGCGTCGCCGCAGACCGGATTCCAGTTCGCCCCGGATAACAGCGTGTTATCCGGGGCAGTCGGAGTTCTGCATCACCCGATAGCCGGGCGATGCTCGTGGGGTGTCTATGCCCCGATTTCGCGGTGGACGCCGCCGGCCGCGGTGTTGACCCCTTCGGCGAGGGTGGGGTGGACGTGGATGGCTTGTGCGAGTTGGGTGTAGGTGGCACCGGTGGTCATCGCGATGACGGCTTCGTGGACGAGGTTCCCGCCGTCGGGTCCGGCGATGTGACAGCCCAGGATGGCATCGGTGGCGGCGTCGGCGACGAACTTGACCAGGCCACGGGTGTTGCCGATGGCGCGGGCTTTCACGACGCCGGTGAAGTCCTGGCGGCCGATGAGGACGTCGTAACCCGCTGCGCGGGCGGCGGGTTCGGTGAGTCCGACGGATCCGACTTCAGGGTCGGTGAACACCGCGTGCGGAACGATGCGACCGGCGGCGGTGCGGTCCTGTCCGCGGTAGGCGCTGCGGTAGACGATGTCGGCGTCGTCGCGGGCGGTGTGGGTGAACATCGGCCCGCCGCGCACGTCGCCGATGGCCCACACGTCCTCGGCGCTGGTGTGCAGGGTGTCGTCCACGGTGAGGAAGCCGTGCGAATCCGGTTGCAGGCCAAGATGTTCCAGGCCGAGGCGATCGGTGTTGGGGGTGCGGCCCGTGGCGATGAGTAGGTGGCTGCCCTTCAACTCGCCGGGTTCGGTGCCGGTACAGCCGATTCGGATGTCACCGGCAGTGCCGGTGGCGTGGGTGCAGGTGGTGCCGGTGAGCACGGTGATGCCGTCGGCGATCATGCCGTCGGTGACGGCGGCGCTGATGTCGGGGTCCTCGCCCGGCAGCAGCCGCTCGGCCCGTTGGATCAGGGTCACGGCGGCGCCGAATCGCCGGAACATCTGGGCGAATTCGCAGCCGACGTAGCCGCCGCCGACGACGAGCAGGTGGGCGGGCAGGTCGGTGAGGTCGAGCAGGGTGCGGGAGGTGTAGTAGGGCACCGTGTCCAGGCCGTCGATGTCCGGGAGGGCGGTGCGGGTGCCGGGCGCGAGGACGATGCGGTCGGCGGTGAGGTCGGTGCCGTCGATGGTGAGGCGGCGTGCTCCGGTGAAATGGCCTGGCGCGTGGTAGAAGTCGATGCCGTCGGATTTCTCGACGGCTCGGTAGGAGCCCGAGCGGATGGAGTCGACGAGCTGGTCTTTGCGGGCGACGACAGCGGCGAGGTCGACGGTGACCGGGCCTGTCACGAGGACACCGAATTCGGCGGCGCGGCGGGTCTGATGGGCGACGGTGGCGGAGGCGATCATGGTTTTGGTGGGGATGCAGCCGCGGTTGAGGCAGGTGCCACCGAGGAGTTCCTTCTCGACGAACGCGACGCGGCCGTGGCGGGCGGCGCGCAACGCGAGGGGCAGACCGGCCATGCCGCCACCGAGGACCAGGGTGTCGTAACGTTCGCTCATTGCTGCTGCCTTTCCTCGATCGGGGTCGTGGCGGGGGCGCAGCAGTCGACGGAGCCGGGTGCGGTGCCGCGGCGGCGGGTGCGGGTGTAGTGCGCGAGGACGGCGACAACGGTGGCGGCCACGGCCAGCGCGGTCACGGTGGTGACCAGGGTGGTGTGGGTTTGCAACCAGTTGCTGACGGTAGCCGACCACGTAGTGGATCCGCTGGAGTTCCCGGTGGTGTGGCCGGTCGCGGCGGGTAGCCAGTACCAGATCAGGTAGGCGCCGGTGGCCGCCAGTACGAGGGCGGTGATGCGGGTGCCGTAGCGTGCCAGGACCGCCAGCCGGCGGGTCAGTGCGGTGCCCGCGGCGGCGGTGGCGAGGGCGACCAGCAGCAGGATCGTGGCGGCCCCACCGGTGTAGGCGGCGAACACCGCGGTCAGCCCGCCCCATCCGGCGGTGGCCTGGGCTTGCGCGATCACGGCCAGCAGCACCCCGAACGTGCACGACAGGGACGCCGCCGCGTACCCGGCGCCCGCGGCCATCATGCCCGCGGTCGTCGACGCCGCGGCGTGTCGGCGGGTGCGGGCGGGCAGGCGCAGTCCGAGGCTGCGGCCGGTGAGCATGAGCAGGCCCAGCAGTACCAGCACGACTCCGACGGCCAGGCCGAGCCTTGGGGCGGCGCTGATCAATATCTTGGCTCCGGCGCTGATGGCCAGGCCGGCGGCGGCCAGGGTGCCGGCGAATCCGACGGTGAGCGCGGATCCGGCGCGCAGGGCACGTCCCATGCGGATCGGCAGGGGCGCGGTGGTGGTGTCGCCGAGTGTGTGGGTGATCCAGGCGGGTAGCAGTGCGAATCCGCACGGGTTGACCGGGGCGAGCATCCCGGCGGTGAAGGCCAGCGCGAGGAGCCCGCCCATCAGGCGGCCCCGGCCTTGCGCAGTGCGTCGGTGATCTGGTCGGTGGACGGGTCGGTGGCCCGGTAGCTCACCTTCCCGGAGGGGTCGATCACCAGCAGCGTCGACAACGCGGCCACCGAATACCGTGTGGTCAGGGTTGCGCCGGTGTCGATCACGGCGGGTATCGCCTGGGTGCCGGTGTCGGACTGGAACCCGGTGACGGTCTGCGCCGATTCGCCCGGATTCATGTCGACGAGCACGAACGACGCTGCACTGCCGAGCTTTTCGGCCGCACCCGCGAGCGCCTTCGCGCCGCCGACGCATGCCCCGCAGCCGACGGAGAAGAAGAACACCGCGGTCGGTTTCTCACCGGGCACGCTCACGGTGCTACCGGAGACGGTGGTGAACTGGGCGGGTGCGCTCGTGCCGGTGGGTGCCCCGGGGGCGGGCGGTGCGGAGTTGTCGGTGCTATTGCAGGCGGTGAGCATCAGCGCGGCGGTGAGCGCGAGCGCGGCGGCGGCGGTGCGGCGGGTACGCAGCAAAGGGGTCATCGGAGGATACGGGCCTTCCGTGGGTGGGGTGGGGGTAGTTCAGGTGCTCGGGTGGGCGTGGGCCGGGGGATGGTGCACGCCGGGCAGGGTGCGCGGTGCCAGCAGCAGGCCGCGGTCGCGGGCCAGCCCGTGCATCACCGCGGCCAGTGCCAGGCCCATGGCGATGTGGGCGAGCAGGGTGTCGGCCACGTACGGGTTCCAGGCGCTCGCGTATTTGCCGGTGCCGAACGCGCCGAGCATGGGTGCCATCGGGGGCAACAGCATCATGCCGACCCACACGACGAACACCGAGAACGCCACCGGACCCCACCAGCGGGTGCGGCCGAACACGATGGAATACACCAGCGCGAAAGAGATGCCATTGAAGAAGTGGTAGACGATTCCCAGCGTGTAGGAAGCCAGGGTCGGGGCGGCCATGTGGTCGGCGCCGGTGATCATCGCACCGAACATCGTCGGCTCATCGTCCGACAGGTATCCCAGGTGCACGCCCGCAGAGCGGACGACCTCGAGGGCGGCGGTCAGCGCGATCCCGCCGAGGACGCCGACCGCGATCCGGTTGGCCAGCCGCGGGTATTCCGCGAAATGGGCGTAGCCGCCGATGGCGAAGACCAGCAGCATGCCGGGCAGCCCGATCGCCCAGAACAACACCTGCATCGAGGCCAGGCCGCCCCTGGTGGTCGCAGCCACGATCAGCAGCGACGACAGGCCGCCTGCGGCCAGCGCGAGCAGCGTCAACACGGTCTCCCGCACGCCCATCGGGGTGTCGGTCGGCGTGGTCTCAGTATTCGAGGTGGTCATGGCGCACGCTCTCGAGGTGGTGATCGCCCGGGGCGGCGGGCCCGTCCGCACCCGGTGGTGTCGGGCAACACCGGGCGGCCTTGCCTGCGGCGCGCCGCCGCAGGGTGTAGCCGACGGCGGCGGCCACGACCAACAAGCCGGCGCCGAGCAGCCACGGGCTGGTCAAGACGCCACCGAGACCGGCGAGCACACCACCGGCGATCAGGGCGGGACCGGCACAGCACACGACCACCGCCAGCGCCCCCCCCCCCGCGACCGCGAGCGGCCCGGCGACACCGCCGGAACGCTTGGGCGCGTTCATCGTTGGCCTCCGTTCTCGCCCGTGGGGATGCGGGTGCAGCACTCGAGGGCGGCGGCGTTGTCGGCAGCCAGCGACCGGGCCAGCATTACCAGGTCCGCCACCCGTGGGTCACCGACCGAGTACCGCAGCTTCTTGCCGTCGCGGCGCGCGACCACATACCCGCAGTCGGCGAGGCACGACAGATGTATCGACACCCGTGGCTGCGAGATCCCCGCATGCTCGACGCAGTCAGCCGAGGTGCGCTCACCGGCCAGGATGAACTCCAGCAGTTTCAATCGCGTCGGATCCGACAGGGCGCGAAAGAACTTCGCCGTCGTATCCAGATGCATACACGCCGTCTCACCACCAGAGACGGTGAGGTCGGCGGTCGTAGACCGGGGCATAAGGATCGCCTCCACAAATGGGGTTGAACTATTCGTGTAAACGCATAGTATGGTGCCGGTAGATATTCGTCAATACGAATAGCAGCCGTGGATGGTTCACCGGTTGCCCGACCAGGAGGCCCCTTGTGACCCCGACAGATTCCCGCGCCGATCTGGCGATCATCGGTTCCGGATCGGCGGCGTTCGCCGCCGCCATCGCGGCGACAAACCTCGGCAAACGTGTCGTGATGGTGGAGCGCGGCACCGTCGGCGGCACCTGCGTCAACGTCGGGTGCGTGCCGTCGAAGGCGCTGCTGGCCGCCGCCGAGGCCCGCCACACCGCCGCGGCGGCCGGCCGGTTCCCCGGGCTCACTGCCGCCACCGTGCCGGTCGACTTCGCCGACCTGATTGCGGGTAAGGACGCGCTGGTAGAGCACCTGCGGACCGACAAGTACGTCGACCTGGCCACCGATTACGGGTGGGAGATCGTGTCCGGCACCGCAGTATTCGACGGGGCGCCCGCGACGCCAGCGCTGCGAGTCGAGTTGACCGGGGGCGGCACCCGGGTCATCGAGGCCGACCACTATCTGATCGCCACCGGCGCTTCGCCCTCGGTACCGCCCGTGGCCGGGCTCGCCGAGGCCGGATACCTGACTTCGACCACAGCCATGGACCTGACCACCCTGCCGGAGTCGCTGATCGTGCTGGGCGCGGGGTACGTGGGACTGGAACAAGCCCAGCTGTTCGCCCGCCTGGGCAGCACGGTGACGGTGATCGCTCGCACTCGGCTGACCTCCGGTGAGGAACCGGAAATCTCGGCCGCGCTCGAGGCCGTCTTCACCGACGAGCACATCGATGTGCACACCGCCACCACCGTCGAGAAAGTTCTGGCCGTCGACGGGCACAAGGTGATGACCGTACGCACCCCCGGCGGCAACTCCACCGAGCTGCGGGCCGAGCACGTGCTCATCGCCACCGGCCGCCGCCCCAACACCGCGGGCCTGGGCCTGGAGTCGGTCGGTGTCACAGTCGACGCCGACGGCGCGGTCGTCATCGACGATCACCAGGCCAGCAGCAATCCGCGGATCTGGGCCGCCGGGGACGTGACCGGGGACCCGCAGTTCGTGTACGTGGCCGCCGCCCAGGGCACCCTGGTCGCCGACAACGCCCTCACCGGCGCAGACCGGACCCTGGACTACACCACCGTGCCGCGCGTGACGTTCACCAGCCCCGCGATCGCCTCGGTCGGACTGACCGACGCCCAAGCAGCCCAGGCCGGGCTGGCCTGCCAGTGCCGGGTCCTGGACTTGGCGTACGTGCCGCGGGCACTGGTCAACCGCGACACCCGCGGCCTGGTCAAAATCATCGCCGAGCAGGGCACGGGCCGGATTCTGGGCGTGCACGCACTCACCGACAATGCCGGAGACCTGATCACCGCCGCCGGCTACGCCATGACCGCGGGCTTGACCGTGCACCAGCTCGCCCACACCTGGGCGCCGTATCTGACCATGGGCGAAGCATTGAAACTCACCGCCCAGACCTTCACCACCGACGTCACCAAACTCTCCTGCTGTGCAGGCTGAACGCGCACGCCCACCCCACGCGAAGCCGGGAACACCCATGGACACGACAACACGGACGATGACGATCGGGGAATTGTCCGCGCGCACCGCGGTGCCGGTGAAAGCGTTGCGCGAGTATACCGACCTCGGGCTGATCTGCACCCTGGGCCGCAGCCCGGCCGGGTACCGGCTCTACACCGACGACGCCCTGTGGTGCGTGCGGTTCATCGGCGAGCTCCGCGGGCTCGGGCTCACCATCGCCGAAATCCAGCACCTCCTCACCGCCGGCGGTGACACCAGCGGCCGGTCGGTCGGCACGCACCTGGCCGAGCTGCTGCACCGTTCCCGGCAACGACTCCACGAGCGGATCGGCCACGCCCAGCAGATCCTCGACCGCATCGACGAATTCGAAACAACACACAGCGCGCATGTGACCGCCGACGACCTGTGTTCAGTGGGCGATCTCTGCGGATGCGACCTGCGGGCTTGACCCTCACCCCGGGGACAGACCCTACCGTCGAAGCCACCCCGCCAAGTCACCCGGCGCACACCACCGAAAACGCTGTGGCCCTGGACGTTTCCCCCAGATACCGGCCTGCCCCGGGTCCGAACCAGACAAGGAGCCCACACTCATGAACAGCCCGATCCAGCAACTCGCCGACCGTCTCAACGACACTCTCGGCACCGCTCATACCCAGCCCTGGCTGTGGCCGTCGCTGCTGCGGCTGCTCGCCCACGGCGAACCCGTAACCCTCGACCAGCTCGCCACCGCCACCGGCCGCAGCGCCGAGGAGATCCGCCACGCCCTACAAGCCATGCCCGACACCGAATACGACGAGCACGGCCGGATCATCGGCAGCGGCATCACCCTGAAGCCCACCCCGCACCGCTTCGAGACCGGCGGCGCGACGCTGTACACCTGGTGTGCCCTGGACACCCTGATCTTCCCCGCCGTCCTCGGCCGCACCGCCCAGGTAACCTCCCCCTGCCACACCTCCGGCACCCCGGTACGGCTCACCGTCGAACCCGACCGGGTCGCCCACCTCGACCCGGCCACCGCCGTCGTCTCGGTCGTCACCCCCGACGCCCCGGACTCCATCCGCACCGCGTTCTGCAACCAGGTCCACTTCTTCGCCAGCGCCGACGCCGCCCGAGGGTGGCTCGACACGCACCCGGGCGCCACCGTCCTGCCGGTCGTCGACGCCTACGCCCTGGGCCGCCCACTGACCCAGCAACTGTTGACAGGCGACACCCCGCCCAGCTGCAGCTGCTGACCCGACCCGCCGGCCACCCGAAAGCCTGGACATGACAGAACGGGTCGGTCTGTCCAGTGAGTTCCGAACGTGCTCAGTCGTCCTTGTCGGGGGCATCGGGATCGCGCAGGGGCCGGTGGCGGTCGCCGAAGTCGGGCAGGTGGAAGGCATAGTGGCCGTCGATGCCGATGTGGGCGCGGATGAACGCCGACAGCCGCTGCGCGTCGGTGTCGAGCACCGGATAGCCTTGGGCGCGTAGCTGTTCCAGAGCGCGGTTGGTGTAGAACGTATTCCACAGAACCGTGCAGTTGAGCACCAGCCCGAGCGCGGAGAGCTGATCTTCCATGCCCTCGTAATAGGTGCGGGTCATCTCCCCTTTCTTCCCGTGGTAGATGCGACGCCCCAGGTCGTGGCGGCCCTCGGTCAGGTTGGCCTGGGCCTTGCCTTCGCGCCGATACGGTTCGTCGTCGGCCAGGCGCAGGATGTGCAGGGTTTTGAAGATCCGCCCGTAGTGCGCGATCCCTTGGCCCAACGGGGTGGGGTTCCCGTCACGGGAGATCATGCGGGTGACGTCGTGAGCGGAGACCTCACACTCATGGATCGACACCGCGACCCGGCACATATCCTCCCAGTGCGCGGCGATTTTTCCTGTGTCGATTCGCCCCCGTGCGGCCTGGTTGAGCGGGCCGTAGTCGGCGCCCTGGTCGAACCGCCACAACCGCTGATCGGGCAGGTTCGCCAACTGCGGCCGATACCGCTTGCCGATCAAATGCACCAAACCGAACACGATGTCGGAATAGGAACCGGTATCGGTAATGATGGCCTCGGGCCGGCGGCCACCCTGCTGAAGCTGCACGACATCGATGAAGTTCAACGAGTCGCGTGGCGTGCCGGACACCACCTTGGCCGCCAGCCCGGCGGACTGGTCGTTGAGCATGTTCAACCAGGTAATACCCCGTTTACGGCCGAAGTACTTCGGGTTCGGTCTCGCATGGATCGTGCGGACCGGAACCACGAACCGCATGCCATCGACCGAGGCGAGCAGCCCACCACCCCACAGCTGCGCCAACTCGATCTCGGCTTGGGCCTTGACCAACTCCACGTTGGCCGCGGTCAACGTCTCCAAACGAACATAATTCTGATCGACGTGGTGCAGGCGGTCACGAGTCAGCGCGTCCACACCGGGGCTGGTCACCGGCTTGAAACCCACATTCATCGCATGCGCGCACAGCACCGCGGCGACCGACAACCCCAGATCGGCGACGCGGGCACCATTTCCCGAGGCGTGGGTGAACGACTCGGCGAACCCGGGCACCCACGACATGACTTCCAGGACCAGCTCGGGCAGGTCGACCTCGGGCACCATGGCCTGGACCCGCCGGCGCAGATCCACCAGCGACGGCGGATCCGGCTCCGCCTTCAACGAGGCGACATGCAGACGGCCATCCTCATCGACCGTCGCCGGACCGTCGCTATCGAGCCGCGCGACGACCTCACGGTAGGCGGTGTCCACCGCGGCAGCATGCTCGCCGAGCAACGAACCCGGATCATCGGGCAGGTTCAACGCGTTCATCCCGGCCTCACGGGAACGTTCCCACGCGGGCCCGGCCAGCAACTGGGCTCGCGGGTCACGCCATCGCGTCGAGTGCGGGGCAAAGATGTTGCGGTGCTTGAGATGTCGATGGAACTGCTCGAGCAGGCACAGCGTGTAGGCGGCCCGGTCGACAGTTTCCGGTGGGCGGCCCTCGCGATAGACCAGCCGCTTCCACCCGCCACCGATGAGATCGTGGTCGACCTGACGAGCATCGAGCCAGCTCGCGGACAGTTTCGACTTCGCCGACATCAACTCGGCGAGGGTCTTCATCGCCGCCAGCACCGCCGCACCGTCCGCGGTGGCCCCGAACACCACGGTGCGCATCATCGGTGGCAGGAACACCCGGACCGTGGCCAGGCGCCCCGCCAACTCTTCCAGGCGCTGCTCGTTCAACTCGACGTCATCCACCGGAACCAGCTCGTCGATCACCGCGACAGCGGCACGGAGCTCGCTCTTGGTCGCGGTGTTCTCGATCAGATCCCACATCATCTCCAAGCTCAGGTCCGGTTCGACCTCGGTCATCTCCAACAGCACCTTCACCGCCGCGGCGAGCTTGCCCGCATGACGCGACACCCGCGGATACCGGCGCAACTTCTCCTCACGCGATTCCCGCTCGGCCTTCGACATCAGATCCGTGACCATCAACAGGTCGAACAACTCCAGCACGTCATCGGTCGCTCGGCCCGACAGCACTTTCACCGTGGCCACCATCACCGCCACCCGATGCTGGCGGGGCTCGAGGCGCCGCAACGCAGGAGCCTTGCTCGACAATCCATAGGTGGCCAGACCAATCACCCGGCGCTGCGGAACCATCGACACATCCAGGGACTGCCCTCCCACCGCGATAAGCTCGGCGAGGCGGTCCAATGCCGCCAGCATCCCTTTGGAACTGGTCCGGAACACGCCCCGGCGAAGCCGTTCCAGCTCGCTGACACGGCGCTTGCCCTCGGGCGCGGTCAGCAACGCCAGCAGCGCTGAAGCCGAACCGGCGGTCAGTTGATCGGTCAGCTGACCCCACAACCGCTGATCAGCGGCCTGGCGACCCTCGGTGACCAAACGTTCCAACGTGCGCAGACCCGGCAGCAACGCCTGGCGTTTACGTAGCCAGTCGACCGCGCCGGCGAACATCGCTTTCGGTCCGTCGCCGGTCACCCACGCCTGGTCGGAGACCCACGCCGCCAACTCCGACTCGACCTCGCTGTACGAGGTCAACCCGTACTCGCGCTGGATCTCCCAGGCATGTTCGAGTTTGGTCTTGTCCCGCTCGGTGTACTGCTTCACACACGAGGAATCCTCGATACCCAACTGCTCGGCGAGATATTCGACCAGCTCCGGGGGCACGTCGAGCGGATCGGCCAGGAACATCCCGAGCTGCCGGACCGTCACGACCTGAAGCGCGAACCCTAACCGGTTGTAGTCCCGCCGCCGACCCGCGACCAGCTTCCGGTCTTCGTCATCGAGGTAGAAGAACCGTTCCAGCTCAACACGGGACAACGCCCCGAACCGGCCGTAGCCGCCCTCATCGGTCACGCCGACATGAAATCACCTACAGCCCAGCACCGCTCGATGTTTCCGTGCTTAGCGCCGGATTGGGCGGATCTGCTCCCCGACCCCCGATTTAGCCGAAACCCGACAGGTCCGCGAGACACGGTTCGGAACCCGTACCGCATTAACAAACCAATCAGTTTCATCATATTATTTATCTTGTGATATGATAAACCCGCTAAAGAAACATTTAAGGAAGAGGATAAAATGGAATATTCAAATATCGATGATCTCAAGTCAGAAGTAGACCAACTTGGGCTCGTAGTGGCCTCACTACAAGACTTGAGGGAAATGCTCGACTACCGGAAGCTTGGACCGCGCGTCCTAACTGAAGTAGGTACAACTTTGGCGGGAGTTGGTCTCGGGTACTACCCCAAGCAGACCATCGACAGCAACCCGCAGCCGCGACAATGGGAAGAAGTGCGCATATACGCAAAGAGTTCGGCTGTAGGGAAGGTGATCGACGCAGTTCTCGAACCGGGAGCATCGAACGATACTTTCCTTCTCGAAGTTGCCGATGCAGACGACGCGAAGGCTGCTGAGATCCTCGATCAGATCCGCACACTCATCGACGGTTAGATAAAAGAGCTTAGGCGCCGTGATCGCGACAGTTCCTTGCCGCCGGATGGGGACTTCCGCTATCGAACCGGAGGACGGATTTCATGCTTCGAAATACCCACAGAGCTGCGGACATCGGGTCCGGCCGCGAAGTTCGGTTGCGTTCTCCACTCCCACATAAGAAGTGCGGCGACACAGCACTGCTACCCAGGAAATGATCAAAACCCCGGTGACATGCACATAGTGCAGAGGCCGATCCGGGGTCTTCGATAATAATCCTACAGCACTTCCACATCAAAGCTCTACAGAACCGCCGGAGTGAGATGCCCAACCGTTCCACAGCCCTGATCCAGAGCCTGAATACACTGCTCACTCCCGAACGCCTCGCACCGTACAAGGCCGCGGCCGGAGA
>JBEOUM010000011.1:0-66174 GCA_040302365.1 Nocardioides sp. NPDC126508 | reverse complement strand
AATACCCGGTCCCATCCCGAACCCGGAAGTCAAGCCCTTCAGCGCCGATGGTACTGCAACCGAGAGGCTGTGGGAGAGTAGGACGCCGCCGGACATAACTTTGCGCAGGGCCACCTCTTCGGAGGTGGCCCTGCTGCCATTTGTAGGCATTTGCGATCATGATCATGACGGTCTCTTCGCGCCACGCCCGGTTGACGTGGCGAGAGTCACGGGGTCCAATGTCATAGTTGCAGTCCGTATCAACATCTCGAACTAGGAGTTCCCATGGTCAAGAAGCTGCTCATCGCCGCCCTCATTGCCGCGGGTCTCGGTGTGGCCATCAAGCTGGTCACCAGCCGCTGATCCAGAGCTTCTCCAGCTGCCCGGTGCCCTCGAGGTGCCGGGCAGCTGTCATTTCACTCCTGTGCGGCGTCCTCGGGATCGCCGAGTCGGCTCATCCTGACAAGAAGAAGCGCCGAGTCGGCTCGTCATGACGAGCCGACTCGGCGCGGATTTCGGTCAGTTAGAGCCGACCCGGCTTCAGCCGAGGAGGTCGGTGATGGAGGTGCGTACTTGGTCGAAGGCGAGCCACGCGAAGAGCAGGGCGCAGATGACGAGGCCGATGTTGGAGACCCACTTGTTGCGCCACTCCGCGGGCGTATGGCCCGTGTTGAGCAGCCAGAGCAGCGTGATGGCCAGGAACGGCATGAAGAAGGCGCCCAGAACCCCGTAGATGAGGATCAGCCAGGCCGGCTCGTCGGCGAGCAGCAGCCAGAGCATCGGCGGGAAGGTGAGCCAGAGGATGTAGGAGCGGTACCAGATGCCGCCGCTCTGGGCTTCGGGCTGGTCAGCGCGACCACGAAGGGTCCCCATGAAGTCGGCGAACATCAGACTCACACCGTTCCAGACACCGACGAGCGACGACATCGCCGCGGCCCAGAAACCGATCAGGAAGAGCTTGCCGAACCAGTTGCCGTAGCGGTCGGCGAGCACCTTGGACAGGTCGAGCATGCCCTGGTCGCCGGTGCCGATCGCGATCTTGGCGGAGTAGAGCAGCTCGGCGCCCACGATGAGGGTGGCGACCACGAAGATGCCGGTCACGACGTACGCGGTGGTGTTGTCGAGCCGCATGACGCGCATGAAGCTCGGGGTGCTCCACCCCTTCTCACGCAGCCAGTAGCCGTAGGCAGCGAGGGTGATCGTGCCGCCGACGCCGCCGGCGACCGAGAGGAGGTTGACCAGCGATCCCTCGGGGATGGTCGGGACCAGGCCGAGCAGGATCTCGGGGAGGTTGGGCAGCGTCACCAGGGCGGCGCCGACCATCGTGACGAACATGATCCCGACCAGGACGGCGAGGAACTTCTCGAAGAGGCCGTAGCGGCCGGTCCACACGATGGCGAGACCGATCAGTCCGGAGATGATGCCCCAGACCTTCACCGAGGCGAACGAGAAGAGCGCCGCCAGGGCCAGGCCGGTGCCGGCCATCGCCGCCGCGCCGTAGATGAAGCCCCAGATCACGATGTAGGGGCCGAAGTAGATCGTCGTCCAGATGCCGAGGCGCCGCCAGCCCTGGAAGATCGTCTCCCCGGTGGCCAGGCTGTAGCGCCCCGCACCCTCGACGAGCACCACCTTCAGCACACAGCCGACGACCACGGCCCAGAGCAGGGCGTAGCCGTACTTGCTGCCCGCGATGAGGGTGGCGACCAGGTCGGCTGCGCCGACACCTGTCGCGGCCACGACGAGGCCGGGACCCAGGATCCGCCAGCGTGGGGTTTCAGTCGTCTCTGTCCTCGCGGCTTGTGACATGGGGCACAGGTATACCTGCTTTTAGGTAAGTTCCGCGACCTTTTGCCGAAGGACGGCACGCTCCCGCTCGTTCGTGCACATCTCCGCCGCCCGCTCCAGCTCCGCCCGCGCCTCGACGGTCCGGCCGAGGCGGCGCAGCAGCTCGCCGCGTACGGTCGGGAGGAGGTGGGTGTGGTCGAGCCGCTTGTCCTCGGCGATCCGGTCGACGATCGCCAGGGCTCGCATCGGCCCGTGGGCCATCGCGACCGCGACGGCGCGGTTGAGGTCGACGACCGGGTTCGGCGCGATCCTGCCCAGCGCCTCGTAGAGCACGATGATCCGTTCCCAGTCGGTGCTCTCGACCGAGCCGGCGGCCGCGTGGGTGGCGGCGATCGCGGCCTGGAGCCCGTAGGGGCCCAGGCCACGCGGGGTGGCTTGCTCGAGGGCGGCCAGGCCGCGGCGTACGGCTCCCTGGTCCCATCTCGTGCGGTCCTGGTCCTCGAGGAGGACCGGGTCGCCGGCGGCGTCGGTACGAGCCGGGAAGCGGGAGGCGGTGAGCTCCATGAGCGCGAGCAGCCCGTACGCCTCCGGCTCGTCGGGCAGCACGCCGATGAGCACGCGCGTCAGTCTGCGCGCCTCGCGCGCGAGGTCGGTGCGGATCAGGTCGTCGCCGGACGTGGCGGTCGAGCCCTCGGTGAAGATCAGGTAGAGGACGTTGAGCACGCCGGCGAGCCGCTGGCGGCGCTCGTCGGGCGAGGGCACCTCGAAGGGGACCTTCGCGGCTGCGATCGTCTTCTTGGCGCGGGTGATCCTGGCCTGGATGGTCGGCACCGGCACCAGGAACGCCCGGGCGATCTCCTCGCTGCTCAGTCCGCCGACGACCCTGAGAGTGAGCGCGACCCGGGCCTCCTTGGACAGCACCGGGTGGCAGGAGACGAACATCAGCGCGAGGACGTCGTCGTCGATCCGCTCGACGTCCAGGTCGTCGGCGTACGCCTCGTCCTGGTCGTGGGCGATGGCCTCGTACTTCTCGCGCTGGACCCCGGCGCGGCGGATCGTGTCGATCGCCCGCCGCTTGGCGGTGGTCATCAGCCAGCCGACCGGGTTGGCCGGCTGACCGTTCTCCGGCCAGGAGGCGAGGGCCTCCGCGAGCGCCTCCTGGGCGGCGTCCTCGGCGAGGGCGAAGTCGCCGGTGTAGCGCGCGAGCGCGCCGACGATGCGGGCTGACTCGATCCGCCAGATCGCCTCGACGGCGCGCGTCGCGTCACTCATCGCTGTCTCCTCGGTGGCCTCGGTCCTCAGAGCTGCCCGTTCTTGGTCCGCCAGTCGAGCTCCTTCTGGATCCACGGGTTGTCCTGCGGAAACTCGTCGATCGTGGGCACCCGACGGACCTCGACGGCGGAGCCGGGGAAGTAGCTGAGCCGCTTCGCCCACTCGACCGCCTCCTCCTTGGAGGCGACCGAGATCAGGTAGAAGCCTCCGAAGAGCTCCTTGGTCTCGCCGTAGGGACCGTCGGTGACGACCGGCGCCTCGTCGGCGTCGGCGTAGGTGACGACCGTGTGCTCCTCGGGGTCCAGGCCCTCCATGGCGAGCAGCACGCCCGCCTTGATGAGCTCGTCGTTGAGCTGACCCATCTTCTCGAGCATCTGCTCGAAGGGGATGGCGGCCATCGCGGCGTTCTGCTTCTCCTCGTCGATGGTGCGCCAGATCAGCATGTACTTCGGCATCTCGGTATCTCCTGTGTCTGTCGGGTCGTCTTGCCGGCCCGTTCACCCCTTGGTCGAACGAGGTCTACGTCGGATCGACAACGCTGCCAAGAATATTTCTGAGGTCTCGGTAGGTTGGGGACGTGAAGATCTCGCTGTGGCCCAACCTCGTCTTCCCCACCGCTGACATCCTCGCCGAGGCGCAGGCCGCCGACCAGGCCGGTTGGTACGGCGTCTGGGTAGCCGACCACTACATGCCCAACACCGGCTCCGAGGCGATCGACGACGGGCCGATGCACGAGGTCTGGGGGATCCTGCCGGCGCTGGCCGCGACCACCCAGAACGTACGTATCGGGCCCCTCGTCTCCCCGACGACCATCCATCACCCAGCACTGCTCGCGAACCGGTCCGCGACGATCGACCACATCGCCGGCGGCCGCTTCGTGCTCGGCATGGGCGCCGGCTGGCAGATCAACGAGCACAAGGCGTACGGATTCGAGCTGCCGGCCGCGAAGGTGCTCGTCGACCGGTTTGAGGAGGCGATCGAGGTGACCCGCTCGCTGCTCGACAAGCCGCGGACGACGTTCGAGGGCACCCACTTCCAGCTCACCGACGCCCCGTGCGAGCCGAAGCCGGTGGCCTCGCCGCTGCCGATCCTGGTCGGTGCCAAGGGCCCGCGGATGCTGCGGGTCGTCGCCCGGCACGCCGACGAGTGGAACACCTGGGGCACCCCCGAGAGCGCCGGCGCGGTGCGGGCCAAGCTCCTGGAGGCGTGCGAGCAGGTCGGTCGCGATCCCGGCACGATCAGGACGACCACCAACCTCATGCTCGATCTCGACGGCGCGAACCCGGGCTTCGCCAGGACGCAGACCGGTTCGGCCGGGGAGCTGCAGGACCTGATCGGCCGCTACGTCGAGGCCGGCTTCGACGAGTTCATCCTGCCGACGTGGAACCTCGGGAAGACCGGTGCCGAGCGGATCGAGCGGGCCGCCCAGCTCAAGGCCGAGGTGCTCGACCCGGCTCTCTAGGCCGGGCCAGGATGGCGCTGTTGATCACGTCGGTCCCCGGGGCGTCGACCTCGGGGTCGGCCTCATCGACCACGATCAGGCCGGCCAGCGCCTCGGGGCCGACCCGCGGATAGAGCAGCGTACGCAGCCCCCGGGCGCTCCGCGCCAGGACGAGCCCGCCCGGGGCGAGGTGGGTGACCGCCTGGCCGAGCACGTCGGCCTTGGCGGCGTCGTCGGCTCCGACGAGGCCGGCGAGGAGCACGACGTCGACGGGTCGCGGCGGGGTCGCGGCGGTGGCCTCCGCGTGCTCGAAGGTCACGCCGGTGGCGCCCAGTCGCCCGAAGGCGGCGGACGAGAGCCTGATCGCCTCGGCGTCGTGGTCGACGCAGTGCACCGCGATGCCGTGCTCGGCCAGACATAGCGCCGTCAGCGGAAGCGGGCCCGAGCCGAGGAGCAGGACGTGTCGCGGGGCGATGCCCTGGCGGCGTACGGCCTTCAGCTCCATCTCGACGAGGAGCCGGTAGTTCTCGCGGTAGGGGAAGCGGGCGAAGGTCTCTGCCGGGTCGGGGGCGCGCGCGATCCGGTCGGCCCAGACCCGCTCGAGCGCGTGCTCGCCGGCCGACGCGACCGCGCGGAAGACGGCTGGCGATCGCGACGGCGGCAGGGCCGACAGCACCGTCTCGGCGGCGGACTCGGGCACGCTCAGCACGGCGGTCACCAACCGGTTGAAGAGTGCGTTGACGACGATGCCGGGCGCCAGTGACTGCTGGTCGAGCAGGTCGTCGAGGGTGGAGACCAGGCGCTCGTCGACGGCTTCGAACGCTCCCGGATTCACAACCGGCCACCTTTCCACATCGGTGGTGGCCGCTGCAGGGAGTTCCATCGAGGCGACTCACTCCGCGGCACGGATGTTTCTGGGACGATGTAGAACCACGCCGGCCGGCTACGACGTACCCCCGTAAGCACGCCTACGGAAGGCGCCCAGGAAGGCGCCGTCGAAAGGGAAGAGTCATGAAGTACGTCATCCTCATCCACTCCAACCCGCAGCCGTGGGGTCACCCCACGGGCGACTTCATCCCAGAGCTCCAGTCGCTGCCGCAGGAGGCCAGGGAGAAGCTCAACGCGGCCTTCGAGGGAATCATGGACGAGCTCTCGGCCAACGGGGAGCTCCTCGGCGGGCAGCCGCTCGCGGACCCGGCCTCGGCCAAGCTCTACCGCTGGGACGCCGGCGAGCCGATCGTCACCGACGGTCCCTACTCCGAGGCCAAGGAGCATCTGGCCGGCTTCTTCCTGATCGACGTCGAGTCCCAGGAGCGAGCCGAAGAGGTCGTACGCAGCTTCAGCGGCCCCGGTGAGACAGTCGAGCTGCGGCCGGTGGCAACCTACTGACATGACGGTGACGGGAGTCGAGGACGTGTGGCGGCAGGAGTCCGCCCACGTCCTCGGCGCCCTGCTGCGGGTCCACCCGGACCTGCCCGACTGCGAGGACGCCGCCCAGGAGGCCCTGATCGCGGCCAGCCAGCAGTGGTCCCGCGACGGCCTGCCTGCAGATCCGCGGGCATGGCTGATCCGGGTCGCCCACCGGCGGCTGATCGACCAGATGCGGTCGGATGCGGCCCGGACCCGGCGCGAGGTCGCCGACGGGATGGCCCGGCGGCTCGACGACCCCGACCCGGCGACCCCGGAGATCGGCTCGGTCTACGACGACTCGCTGCGGCTGATGATGATGTGCGCCCATCCCGCGCTGCGTCGCCCCTCCCAGGTGGCGATCACCTTGCGGTGCGTGGGCGGCCTGACGACGGCGGAGATCGCGGCTGCGTACCTGGTTCCGGAGGCGACCATGGCGCAGCGCCTCAGCCGGGCGAGGGCGACGTTGAAGGACGAGGAGTTCTGCTCGCCGGCCCCCGACGAGCTGCCCGAGCGGATCGCCTGCGTGCTCGACGTCTGCCACCTGATCTTCAACGAGGGTCACACCCGCACCAGCGGCCCGGACCTGCAGGGCATCGAGCTCACCGACGAGGCGATCCGGCTGACCCGGATGGTGCGCGGCATCCTGCCGGAGCACGACGAGGCCACCGGTCTGCTCGCGCTCATGCTGCTGACCCAGGCGCGCTCGTGCGGGCGCGTCGACCACCTCGGCGACCTGATCCCGCTCAAGGACCAGGACCGCTCGCAGTGGGACCGCGAGCTGATCCGTGAGGGTGTCGCGCTGCTGGAGCAGGTTCTCCCCGAGGGGCCGGTGGGTCGCTACCAGCTGCAGGCGGCGATCGCCGCGGTCCACGCCGAGGCCGAGTCGTACGAAGCCACCGACTGGCTCCAGATCAACCTGCTCTACGGGATGCTCGCGCAGGTCGCGCCCTCGCCGGCGGTGACGCTCAACCGGGCGGTCGCC
This sequence comes from Nocardioides sp. NPDC126508, assembly GCA_040302365.1. Lineage (GTDB taxonomy): Bacteria > Actinomycetota > Actinomycetes > Propionibacteriales > Nocardioidaceae > Nocardioides. Next base: position 59,305 of record JBEOUM010000011.1, on the reverse strand, counting down.
GTGGCGATGAGTCTCGGCCCCGAGCACGGGATCGAGATCGTACGCGAGCTGCTGGAGCACCCGGCGATGCAGCGGCACCACCGGGCCCATGCCGTGCTGGCGCACCTGCTCGAGCAGTCCGGCGACCTCGCCGCGGCTCGGGAGCACTACGTGCTCGCGGCCCGGCTGACCCAGAGCGTGCCGGAGCAGCGCTATCTGAACCGCCGGGTCGAGGCCCTCGATCACCGCTGACGACTCACATCTGCACGACTCACATCTGCACGACGCCGTCGATGACGAGGATGATCCCGAAGACGGCGAACAGGGCGGCCGCGCCGTACTTGATCACCTTCTCGGGGAGATTGCGGCCCAGCAGGGCGCCGACCCCGATGGCGAGGGCGTCGGCCGCGACCATCCCGACCGTGGAACCGATCCAGGTGCCGAGCCAGCCCTCCTGGGTGGCCAGGGTGATCGTGGCCAGCATGGTCTTGTCGCCGAGCTCGGCCAGGAAGAACGCGATCCCGACGGCGAAGATCGCCATGCCCCGGCTGTTGCGGGCCTTCTTCGCCTCGTCCTCGGTGAGCTCGTCGCCTCGCAGGGTCCAGCCGGCGAAGAACAGGAACGCGATCCCGGCGACGATGGTGATGTAGTGCTGGTGCTCGGCGAAGGCGTCGCCGATGAGCGCGCCGATCCCGACCGAGGCGAGATGGACGATCGCGGTGGCGGCGGTGATCCCGAGGATCACGTCCCGGGCCCGATAGCGAGTGGCGAAGGTCATCGCCATCAGCTGGCTCTTGTCGCCGAGCTCGGCGACGAAGATGACCGCGGTGGAAAGCAGGAAGGCGTACACAGGGTTCCTCTCCGGCGCCGGCCGGAGGAATCCGCATGCGGGGTGGACATCCTTCGACCAGCACCGTCACGTAGACATAAGGGTGCTTGGTCGAAGGTCTCGTCCGCCACTCGCGTGGCCGATCGCGCCGGGCCCGGGGGCCAGTGTGTCGACGCGACTGTTGGGGACTACTCCCCTTCGTGGACCTCAGTCTAGGCCACGGTCCCGGTGCCGTCCCAGCCGGGCCGCCGGTGGCCGGTTCAGTGAATTCCCCCGGCGAGGATCCGATCCTGGTTAGGCTGAGGTCATGGACGAGGCCGGGGTGCGCGCGGTCCTCTTCGACCTGCACGACACCCTCGTCCCGAGCGGCCATCCTGCTGAGCACGACGCGGTGGCCAGAGCGATGGGAGCCGACCTCGGTGTCGCCCCCGACGCGTTCGCTGCCGCGGTCGCGGAGACGTTCGACGAGCGCGTACGCGGTCTGATGGCAGACGTTCACCACACCGTGCGCTACCTGGCCAGGCGGGTCGGCGGGTCGCCGACCGAGTCGCAGGTGGAGCGTGCGATCGCACGGCTGCTCGACTACTCGCTGTCCCTGCACGCCGCGACCTGGGCGTTGCCGGCGCTGAAGTCGTTGCGCAAGCGAGGCTTCAGGCTCGGTCTCGTCGCCGACTGCTCGGCCGAGACGGTCGCGATCTGGCCGCAGAGCCCGCTCGCCGACCACCTGGACGCCGTCTCCTTCTCCTGCCAGACAGGTGTACGCAAACCCGACTCGGGCGCCTACCTCGTCGCCGCGGCCGCGCTCGAAGTGCCGACCGGCGAGTGCGTCTACGTCGGGGACGGCGCGGACCACGAGCTGAGCGGTGCCGAGACGGTCGGCATGCGGGCCGTCCGGTTCCGGGCCGGGGCGCTCGAGGAGGACCCTGCCTCCGACCTGGATCCGGACTGGAGCGGGCCGACGATCGGCGACCTGAACGAGCTCGTCGGGATGATCGGGGTCCCGATGCCCCGCCAGGGGTCCGAATCGCGGACGTTCGTCTCCGGCAATGTGGTGCCGTGGGGATCGAAGAGAACGTCTCGGTGATCTCCGGCTGATGTTCGGCGGAGTGCCGTGGCCGGGCTGCCGGTGCGCGGGAGGGCTGTCGGGCTCGGGTCAGGGTCCCACTCCTGAAGGCCGCTGTCAGCCGATTCGAGGATCCGTCGGTCATTCGGTCCGCTCCTCGGCACGGTGCCGGATCGCCATCGGAACGGTGTCCGATATCACACCGACCCTGTTACCTGTCTTTTGACAGATTATCCGTCCGTGTGGCTCGTCACCTTCTCGGAGACATCGCTCCATCAGGCGGCACCCCAGGCGTGAAATAGGCAGCAAATGGTCCTTCACCCCTAGCCAGTTCCCGCCGAAAACGGTAAGAATCGATCGACCGACAGGGAAGATTTTCTCCGACTCCGACCCCACATTTCGGACTCAGGTTTCCAACAGTCATGGTTTGCCCCCGACGCCCTTGACCGACATGCTTACCTGTCAGTCGACAGTTTTGTGATGGGCACAGCATCATGCTTCAAGGAGGACCCGGGTGGCGCTAGCTGCAGACCACAGCACGGACACGGTGCTGAACGCACGGGCGGATGCTCGCGCGCAAGGGGGGCAGGTCAGCGACTGGATGCCGTACCTACCGGCGTCGACGAGTCCGTTCTGCCCGGACGACGTGGACCCGGAGAGCCTGACGTGGGCGGAGACGGTCGCGCCCGGCAGCTACACCCACAAGGTCCTCGCCCGCGGCACCCGGTTCCGGCTCGAGGACCCGACCGGTGAGGCGTGCGCCCACACCCTCGTCTACAACGCGCTCGAACCCACGGAGCGGCTCAACGTCGCCGACACCCAGAAGATCCCGTGGCAGGCCTATCTCGGCGCACGCCACCCGCTGCTCTCCGGCGACGGCCGGGTGCTCGCCACGATCCTCACCGACACCTCCGGCCGGCACGACGCGTTCTGCGGGACGAGCACCGCCGCCTGGAACGCTCTGCGCTACGGCACGGCGCTGCCCGAGGGGCCGGCGCCGGCGGGCCGGGACCTCTTCGTGAAGGCGGCCGCCAAGCACGGGCTCGGGCCCGCCGACGTACCTCCGTCGGTGTCGTTCTTCCAGGGAATCCGCGTGGCGGAGGACGGGAGCTTCGACTGGTTCGGTTCGTCCGGTGCCGGGACCTCGGTCGAGCTCGTGGCCGAGCTGCCCCTGATCGTGCTGATCGCCAACGTCCCGCACCCGCGGGACCCACGTCCGGAGTACGTCGTCGGGCCGCTGCGCGTGCACGCCTGGCGTACGCCGGAGACCACTCCGACCACCTCGGCGGACGAGCGTTTCGACGCTTCTCCCGAGGTGCGACGGGCGTATCTGAACACACTCGACTATGCGGAGGCTCGGGGCCTGTGACCACGACGATCGACAACCCGGTGATGAGGCCTGTGACGACCATTCCCGTCCCTGTGACCACCTATCTGACGCCCGACGGGCAGCTGGTCTCCAGCGTCCCGGTGGGGGCGTCGTACGCCGATGGCAGCCCGCTGGAGTGGGGCGACCCGCTGGTTCCGGGTGCCGTCGTGCTGGACGAGCAGGTGGCTCCGCGGGCCTCGTGGTCGGGTGTCGTACGTGCCGGGCAGGTGCTGACGATCGTCGATGTCGGGGGCAACCAGTCTGGTGACTGCCTGCTGTACAACGCGCACCACACCGACGAGCGCTACAGCGCTCCGGACACGCTCGCGTGGCAGGACAACGCCTACATCCGCACCGGGACCGTGCTGCGCAGCAACCTCGGTCGTGCCCTGATGACCGTCGTCGGCAACGAGATCGACCGCCAGGACACCATCGGTGGCGCCTGCTCACGGGAGTCCAACACGCTGCGCTACGGGCACCACGTGATGTATCACCACGGCTGCCGGGAGAACTTCCTCACCGAGGGTGCCAAGCACGGGCTGGGCATGCGCGACATCGTCTCCAACATCAACTGGTTCATGAACGTGCCGGTGGAGGAGGACGGTGCCCTCGGCATCGTCGACGGCATGTCCGCGCCCGGGAAGCGGGTCGCGCTGCGCGCCGAGATCGACACGCTCGTGCTGATCTCCAACTGCCCGCAGATGAACAACCCCTGCAACGACTTCAACCCGACGCCCCTGCGGATGATCGTCACTGAGCCGGATGTCGACTACGAGGCTGACGCATGACGTCTGGCCCAGGAACCAGTCCGTCGTTCGACACCGTCCTGGTCGCCAACCGAGGGGAGATCGCCCGCCGGGTGATGCGCTCCGCGCGCGAGCTGGGGATGCGTACGGTCGCGGTCTTCTCCGAGGCCGACCGGGCGGCGCCGCACGTGCGCGAGGCCGACGAGGCCGTCTGTCTCGGCTCCGCACCCGCGCGGGACTCATATCTCCGCGGCGACCTGATCATCGAGGCGGCCCTGCGCACCGGCGCGGGGCTGCTCCATCCCGGCTACGGCTTCCTGTCCGAGAGCGCCGCCTTCGCCCGGGAGGTGGAGGCGGCGGGGCTGCGGTTCGTCGGCCCGACGCCCGAGCAGATCAGCGCCTTCGGCGAGAAGCACTCGGCCCGCCGGCTCGCCGAGAACGCCGGGGTGCCGATGCTGGCCGGCTCGGGGCTGCTCTCCGGCCCGGACGAGGCGGCCGAGGAGGCGGCCCGGATCGGGCTGCCGGTGATGGTCAAGGCGACCGGCGGCGGTGGCGGCATCGGGATGACCGCATGCAGCTCGGAGTCCGACGTCAGGGTTGCCTTCGAGCGTGTCGCTCGGCTCGCCCAGACCAGCTTCGGGACCGCCGGGGTGTTCCTGGAGCGCCTGGTGCGGCCCGCCCGTCACGTCGAGGTGCAGGTCTTCGGCGACGGCGAGGGCCAGGTCGCCGTGCTCGGCGACCGCGACTGCTCGCTGCAGCGCCGCAACCAGAAGGTGATCGAGGAGGCGCCCGCGCCGTCCCTTCCCGAGCACGTACGCACCGTCCTGCACGACTCCGCGCGCCAGCTCGCGAAGTCGGTCTCCTACCGCTCGGCCGGGACCGTGGAGTTCGTCTACGACCCGGGGCGCGAGCAGATCTCCTTCCTGGAGATGAACACCCGTCTCCAGGTCGAGCACGCCGTCACCGAGCAGGTGATGGGCATCGACATCGTCGCGCTCATGCTGCGGCTGGCCCGCGACGGCGTCACCGCCCTGCCCGACGAGCTCTTCCGCAGGTGCCCCGCGCCCCAGGCGTACGCCGTCGAGGCACGGGTCTACGCCGAGGACCCGGCCAAGGACTCGATGCCGTCGTCCGGGCTGGTCACCCGCGCGGTGCTCCCGTCGGCGAGCGACACCGTCCGGGTCGACTCCTGGATCGAGACCGGGCTCGAGGTCTCGCCACACTACGACCCGCTGCTCGCCAAGGTCATCGCCACCGGTGCGACCCGTGACGAAGCACTGGACACGCTGGGTGAAGCGCTCGCGCAGACGCGGATCGACGGGATCGTCACCAACGTCTCGGCGCTGCGCGCGATGACGGCGTGTCCGGAGCTCCGCTCGGCGACGCACTCGACCTCGACCCTGACCGAACGTGCCAGAGCGGGCAGCGGTGGGGACCCCGATCCGCGCATCGACGTGCTCGACCCGGGTGTGCTCACGACCGTCCAGGACCTACCCGGGCGGGTGGGCTACTGGCAGGTCGGCGTCCCGCCCTCGGGTCCCTTCGACCCGGTCTCCTTCGCCGAGGCCAACCTGGCCGTCGGCAACCACCGGGGCGCCCCCGGTCTCGAGGTCACGGTGCCGCTGGCGACGGGCCGGGCGACCGCCGTCGGGCCGACCCTGGTCTTCTCCGATCCCGCCGTCGTCTGCGTGACCGGTGCCCCCATGCCGGTCAGCGTCGACGGCGTCCCTGCCCCGCAGTGGGAGCCGATCGAGCTCCCCGCGGGGGCGACGTTGACGCTCGGCCGCACCGACGGGCCGGGGCTGCGGACCTACATCGCGGTGCGAGGTGGGCTGGACGTACCGGACTATCTGGGCAGTGCCTCGACGTTCACGCTCGGCGGGTTCGGCGGGCACGCCGGACGTACGCTGCAGCGCGGTGACGTGCTCCGCCCGGGCACCGCGGTCGACCCGCAGGCGCAGCCCGCGGCGACCCCGGTGTCGCGGCGGCCGGCGCTGACCAACAGCTGGGAGATCGGCGTCACCGAGGGCCCGCACGGGGCGCCGGAGTTCTTCACGCGCGCGGACCTGGACCAGCTCTACTCGGCGAGCTACCGGGTGCACCACAACTCGGCCCGCACCGGGGTGCGGCTGATCGGGCCGAAGCCGACGTGGGCGCGCGCCGACGGCGGCGAGGCCGGGCTGCACCCCTCGAACATCCACGACACCCCCTACACGGTGGGGTCGCTCGACTTCACCGGCGACACCCCGATCATCCTCGGCCCGGACGGTCCCTCGCTGGGTGGCTTCGTGTGCCCGGCGGTGGTCGCCAGCGGTGAGCTGTGGAAGATCGGACAATTGCGTCCGGGGGACGCAGTTCGGTTCGTGCCGGTGCGGGAGGGCAAGGCGGCCGGCCTGGTCAACCACCGGTCCTCCGTCACGGTGGAGTCGACGGGTGGCGACGGTGACGACGGCGTTCTCGGCCGGCTCCCGGAGACGCCGGCGCGGCCGGAGGTGACCTACCGGCGCAGCGGGGACAACTCGGTGCTCGTGGAGTACGGGCCGATGACGCTCGACCTGGGCCTCCGGATGCGGGTGCACGCGCTGCAGTCGGCCCTGGCAGAGCACGCGCCCGCGGGCATCATCGACGTCACGCCGGGGATCCGGTCGCTCCAGGTGCACACCGACTCCTCGGTGCTGCGGGCCGGGCAGGTCGCCGGGCTGCTGCGTGAGCTCGAGGAGGACCTCCCCGCCACCTCGGAGCTGACCGTGCCCTCGCGGCGGGTCCGGCTGCCGCTCTCCTGGGACGACCCGGCGACCCGGGAGGCGATCGAGCGCTACACCGCAGGCGTACGCGACGACGCACCGTGGGCGCCGTGGAACATCGAGTTCATCCGCCGGATCAACGGGCTCGCCTCGGTCGAGGAGGTCCATCGGACCGTCTTCGACGCGACGTACCTGGTTCTCGGGCTGGGAGACGTCTACCTGGGTGCGCCGGTCGCGACGCCGCTGGACCCGCGGCACCGGCTGGTGACGACGAAGTACAACCCGGCGCGCACCTGGACGGCGGAGAACTCCGTCGGGATCGGCGGCGCGTACATGTGCATCTACGGCATGGAGGGGCCGGGCGGCTATCAGCTGGTCGGTCGGACGACGCAGGTGTTCAACCGCTTCCGGAGGTCGACGTCGGCCGGCGGGCTCTTCCACGACGACCCGTGGGCGCTGCGGTTCTTCGACCGGATCGAGTGGTACCCGGTCACCGCCGACGAGCTCCTCGAGCTGCGGGCGGAGGTCGACGCCGGCCGCGGCGAGTTCGAGACCGAGGAGGGCACCTTCTCGATCGAGGAGTACGACCGCTTCCTGAGCGCCAACGCGGACTCGATCGCGGCCTTCCGTGACCAGCAGTCCACCGCCTTCGAGGAGGAGCGTGAGCGCTGGCGGGTGGCGGGGGAGTTCGACATCTGCGATCGCATCGACGCACGTGGCGAACCCTCGGAGGTCGACGTGCCGGAGGGGTGCGTGCAGGTGACCGCCCCGTTCACCTCGACGATCTGGAAGGTCGTCGCGAGCCGCGGGTCGCGGCTGGCCCAGGATGCGCCGCTGATGGTCGTCGAGGCCATGAAGATGGAGGCGACCGTCCCCGTGCCCGTCGCCGGCGAGGTGGTCGAGATCTACGTGAAGCCGGGGGAGCAGATCGTCCCGGGGCAGGTCATCGCCGCGGTACGGCCTGTCGACGGGTCCGCGTCTTGATCCCTGCGATCCCCGGTGGGGCGGTGTCCCGCGCCACCGCGGCCCTCGACCGGATCGAGGCGTCGGACCGGCCGGAGATCTGGATCTCGCTGCGTACGCGCGCCGACCTGCTCGCGGAGGCGGCCGCGATCGACGCGAAGGTGGCCGGCGGCGAGGTCCTGCCGCTGGCCGGGCGCCTGCTGGCGGTCAAGGACAACATCGACGTACGTGGCCTGCCGACGACCGCCGGAGCACCGTCGTTCGCCTACCCGCCTTCCGCCGACGCCACCGCGGTCGCCCGGCTGCGGGCGGCCGGGGCGCTGGTCGTGGGGAAGACCAACCTCGACCAGTTCGCGACCGGCCTGGTCGGCACCCGCAGCCCGTACGGAGCGGTCCGCAACGCCTGGGACCCGGACCGGATCTCCGGCGGCTCCTCGTCGGGCTCGGCGGTCGCGGTCGCCCTCGGCCTGGTGGACCTTGCGCTGGGGACCGACACCGCGGGCTCCGGCCGGGTGCCGGCGGCGCTCAACGGCATCGTCGGGGTGAAGCCGTCGCGCGGGCTGGTGCCGGTCACCGGCGTCGTACCCGCCTGCTACACGCTCGACTGCGTCACCGTCTTCGCCCGCGACCTCGCGTCGGCGCGGGCGGCGGCGGAGCTGATGGCCGGTCCGGACCCGTCGGATCCGTTGTCACGTACGCTGCCGGCGGATGCCGGGCTGCCGCCGGTCCCGCGGGTGGCGGTACCGACCGGTGAGCATCTCGACGGTCTCGCCCCGGGGTGGGCCGCCGCCTTCGCCGCCGTCGTCGAACGCCTCGCGTCCGCCGGCGTCGAGATCGTCCAGACCGACATCTCACCCCTGCTCGAGGCCGCCAGGCTGCTCTACGAGGGCGCCTTCGTCGCCGAGAGGTACGCCGCGGTGGGCTCCCACATCGAGGCCAACCGCGACCTCATCGGGACCGACCTGGACCCGACGGTCGCCGAGATCGTGCTCGGCGGGGCCTCGGCGAGCGCAGCCGACTGGGCGCGGGACGTCGCCCTGCTGGCGCGGCTCGGAGCGGCGGGGAAGGAGGCCCTCACCGGCTGCTCCGCGTTGCTGACGCCCGCGACGACCGGGCATCCCACGTTGACCGAGGTGGCCGCTGATCCGGTCGGCGCCAACGCCCGCCTGGGTCGCTACACGAACTTCGCGAACCTCCTCGACATGGCCTCGCTCGCGGTCCCGGCCGGACAGGTCGACGGACTGCCCTTCGGGGTGATGCTGACCGGCGCGGCCGGAAGCGACCGCACCCTGGCCGCGCTCGGGCACACGCTGCTCAGTCCGGCCGTCGATCTGTTCGTCGTGGGCGCTCACCTGTCGGGGATGCCGCTCAACCACCAGTTGGTCGAGGCCGGCGCGACGCTGCTGCGCCCGGTATCGACCTCGGCCGACTACCGGCTGTTCGCGCTGGACACGGTGCCGGCCAAGCCCGGCCTGGTCCGGGTCGGTGGTCCCGGGAACGGCGTGCGGATCGAGGGCGAGCTCTGGCGCGTCCCGGCCGCGGGCTTCGGGACATTCGTCGGTGGCGTACCTGCCCCGATGGTCATCGGGAAGGTGATGCTGGCGGACGGCTCCTCGGTATCGGGATTTCTCGTCGAGCCGATCGCGGTCGAAGGAGCGGCTGACATATCCGCGCACGGAGGGTGGCGTCGTTACCGGTCTGAGCAGCGCCTTTAACGTTTATCGCGGATATCGGTTACGGGACCGGGGTCATTCCTCCTGATGGCACACGACCCTGTTCAGGGGTGGAAATCGCAGTCACACTAGGCAGAATTCCGCCAGCATTATCGCCCCGGGAGGATGCTGTGCCATGCCTATCGGATCGTCATGCCATACACTTTGTTGACAGGGAATTCAACCCTCCCGTGGGACTTTCGACTCTATTCTTTAGGGGAAGAAGACTCTTTCGAATCTTCCCCGAAACTCGGGAGGCCGCTTAGATGGCGTACATGACAACTAGGCGTTCTCGGCCCGGCCGCCCCAGGCATGTGCCCGATTCGGGTACTGCCTCACCACGTGACCAGATCCTCGATGCAGCTGCGCGACTCTTCGTGTCCCAGGGCTTCGCGGCGACGTCCACCCGCGAGATCGCCGACCAGGTCGGCATCCGTCAGGCCTCCCTCTACTACCACTTCGCAGGCAAGGACGAGATCCTCGTCGAGCTGCTCCGCAAGTCGGTCCGACCGACCACGGACAAGGTCGAGAAGATCCTCAACCAGGTGCCGCCGCTCGACTACGAGACGGCTCTTTATCTGCTGGTTCTCGTCGACGTACGCACGCTTGCGGACGTGGACCACAACGTCGGCATGCTCTACATGCTGCCGGACGTGACCAACGGCGAGGTCTACACCGAGTTCCGCAAGGAGCACCAGGAGCTGGCTGCGGCCTACGCCGATCTCGCCAGCAAGGTGGCCTCGGAGAAGGTGCTGGAGGGTGTCAGCCTGAAGCAGCTGGGCAACATGCTCATCCAGCAGGTCGAAGGCGTGATCAACATGCGCGCCGAGATGATCACCGAGAACACGGTCCGCCGGATCTCGTGCCCGGAGGCCTGGGCGATCGCGTCCTCCTGCCTGCGGATGTGCGGGGTCAGCCAGGACAAGATCCAGGCCGCGAACGAGGTCGCCGTGGACATGCTCGACGACTTCCTCGAGGACAGGGTCCGCGAGCTCGCCTGACAAGACAGGCTGACAAAGCGGTAACTGGTGGGTAGGGCTTGCGCGTGTGAGTTGCCCTGTTGAGGCTTGAACGACAAACTTTCCGAGCCCGTTGCCCGCTTCCCCACCGCGAGGACCCCACACGTGTGCATTGACCCTTCCGGAGGCCGCTGATGGCCCGGAAGCAGACAGCCATCCTCTCCGTCACGCGCGGGGTCACGACGCTCAACGGCCTGGTGGTGGACCGTCCGTGGGGGGAGGACCCGCACCAGGCCGGCATCCGTGCCGTGCGGGAGCAGCTCGCCGGCCCGAGCCGCAAGCCCGTCGAGGTCGTCGCCACCGACGACGAGGCGAGGGTTCGGATGATCGTCCACCCCGACGGCCTGGTCACCGACGTCGAGACCTTGGAGGTCTTCGGGAGCTACGGGTCGCCCGACGACGTCCCCGGCGCGGCCTGGCTCCCCGCCTCCGCGGCACCGGTGATCATCCAGCCGGTCGAGCCGATGGACGAGCCCGAGGAGCCGGAGCCGTACGTCCCGCCGGTCCTCGCCGTTTCGGCGCCTGTTGTCGAGACGCCCGAGCCTGAACCTGAGCCTGAAGCTGAGCCCGAGCCGGAGCCCGAGCCGTTGCCGGAGCCCGAGCCGGAACCGGAGCCGGCTCCGCCGCCCCCGCCGATGCCGCCGCCCGCACCTGCGCCGGCGCCCGAACCCGCACCTGCGCCCGCGCCCGCCGAGCGGCCTGCGGGGCCGTTGGTGCCGCTGCACCACATGGAGCCGGGCCCGTACCGGCGGTCGCGGATGACGCGTCGCGGTCGGGTGGTGCTGGTCATCCTCGCCGTACTCCTCCTGATCCTGATCTACGAGGTCGTACGCGGCGTGGTGACGTCCGATGCGGACTCCCCCGACAAGAAGGAGCCGCAGAGCCAGCAGTCCGCGCCGAGCGCCGGGGCGAGCGACGAGGTCATCGAGGCGCCGACGCCGAGCCCGTCGGCGTCCTCGGTACGTGTCGAGCCGACGCCGTCACCGACGCCGTCGCCCAAGCCGACCAAGAAGGCGGCGCCCGAGACGACGAGGACGCTGTCGGTGCAGGCGATCGCCATGACGGAGGCCATCGGGCTGCGGATCGACGCCAGCAGGCTGCCGGTGACGGCCACGATCACGATGGATCCGTGGGGTGCGCCGGAGCAGTTCACGCGTACGGTCACGATCACCGAGCCCGACCAGCTCGTCGTGATCAAGCCGGTCGCGTCCGGGCACGCGGCGTGGAGCGTCCGGGTCCCCGGGGCCGCGAAGGTCAGCGGCTACACGCACTCCTGGCCCAAGGGCGATCGCGAGTTCGTCAAGCGCTGAGTCTCCGGTGCCGAGGCGGTTCGATACAGGACTGAATTGCTACCACGGTCGGATGTGTGGGATTCCTGTCCGGCGTACGCTGCACAGGAACGTGTTCCTGCGCCTCGGAGGTTTCGTATGCTGCTCAAGATCACTCCGCCCGCCGGCGCCCGCACGGTGCCGGGTCGGACGCTGGGCCGGGCGCTGGGGAGCGTCGAGCACACCGCCAAGCAGGGCGTGCGCTGGGCGCTGGGGCACGGGTTGCCGCGTACGGCCATCGTCCGTTCCGCCAGGAAGGGCGACCTGCAGGGGGACCTGATCCTGAGCGGGCCCGGGTCGCACACCTTCGACCTGGTCGACCTGTTCGAGGAGTTCCGTGCGCGCGGTCCGCTCTACCAGGGTGGCTTCAGCCTCCTCGCGGTCGACCACGAGGTCATCAAGGAGGTGCTGACCAGCAACGACTTCGTCACCGGGTTCTTCGCTCCGGACGAGTCGGGCACCGGTCTGCTGGCACGGGCGGCGTCCTGGTCGGCCAGCGACGTGTTCGCGCCGCTCCAGCCGCCGTCGCTGCTGGCGACCGAGCCTCCGGAGCACACCCGCTACCGCAAGCTGGTCACCCGTGTCTTCACCGTGCGCGCGGTCGAGAAGCTGCGCGCGCGTACCGAGGAGATCGCCCGCGAGCTGCTCGACGACCTGGAGAAGGAGGCCGCGTCGGGCGGCGACGTCGACCTGGTCACCCGCTACTGCGGACTGCTGCCGATCACGGTGATCTCCGAGGTGCTCGGAGTCCCCGTCGAGCTGCGCGAGCGCATGCTCGAGCTCGGCAAGGGTGCGGCGCTGAGCCTCGACATCGGCCTGGGCTGGCGCACCTTCCGGGAGATGGAGGCCTCGCTGGAGGAGTTCGACACCTGGCTGCGCGGGCACCTCGAATACCTTGCCGAGCACCCCGGCGACGACCTGCTCAGCCAGCTCGTCGCGCTGCGGGACGACGGCGACCGGCTGAGCGAGCGGGAGCTGCGGGCGATCGCCGGGCTGGTCTTCGCGGCGGGCTTCGAGACCACCGTGAACCTGATCGGCAACGGCATCGCGCTGCTCCACGACAACCCCGCGCAGCTCGAGGTGCTCCGGGCGCAGCCCGAGCTGTGGTCGAACGCCGCCGACGAGATCCTCCGGCTCGACCCGCCGGTGCTGCTGACCGGCCGGGTCGCCCGTCGCGACTCCACCATCGCCGGCCGGACGATCCCGCGCGGCACGATCATCAACACCGTGCTCGCCGCCGCCAACCGGGACCCGGCCGTCTTCACCGACCCGCACACCTTCGACGTCACCCGCGAGAACGCCCGCGACCACCTCTCCTTCTCCAGCGGCCGCCACTTCTGCCTCGGCGCCGCCCTGGCCCGGATGGAGGGCGAGATCGGTCTCCGGCTCCTCTTCGAGCGCTTCCCGGACCTCAAGCTCGGCGACGACCGCGAGCGCCACCCCACCCGCATCCTCCGCGGCTACTCGCACCTTCCGGCACAGATCGCCTGACCGCTGAGACGCCGCCGGTGACCTCTCGGTCAGTGCTGGGCCGCGTCGAGGAGTCGCTGCCCCAGCTCGGCGACGCAGCGGCGTACCTCGTCACCCACGATCACGCGGAACGGGACGGCCTGTCGGGCGAGCTCCTGGGCGTACCAGCCCGGGCTGTTCGTGCTCCCGACGAGACGGCAGCGGTCGTCCTCGAGGGGCTCGAGACGGCCCAGGACGCGCGGCAGATAGCGGTCGACCTGGGCGAACGGGGCGTCGAAGACGACCTCGACCGGATAGGCCCAACCCTCGCCGAGGTGTGCCTCGACCTCGGTGACCGGGTCGATCTCAGGACGTACGAACGTGGTCTCCTCGATGTCGACCGCACCCATCCGGTCGACCCGGAGCACCCGGCGCGCCTCGGCGGTGTGCGACCAGCAGAGCAGGTACCAGCGGGCGTGGCGCACGACGACCGCCCACGGGTCGACGACCATCTTGCGCTCGTTGCCGTTCTCGGTCGTGTAGGCGATGGTGGTGCGCCGCCGGGAGTCGCAGGCCTGGACGAGGCTGGTGGTGATGTCCGGGTCGGGGGAGACCGCGCTCTGGTCCGGGACCGCCGAGATCGTACGCCGCACCGCGGCCACCGTCTGGGCCAGCGACTCGGGCAGCACCCGGCCGATCTTGCCGACGGCGCTGCCGACAGGGCCGGTGGCGTCGGCGATGTCGTGGTGGCCGTCGAGCAGGGCCATCACCAGCCCGAGCGCCTCGGCGGTGGTGAAGATGAGCGGGGTGCGCATCCCGCGGCCCAGCCGGTAGCCGCCGTAGGGGCCGCGCTCGGACTCGACCGGGATGCCGGCCTCCCGCAGGATCGCGACGTAGCGACGGGCGGCGCGCTCGGTGACTCGCAGCCGCTCGCCCAAGCGCTCGGCGGTGATGCCCGGGGAGGACTGCAGCAGCTCGAGGGTGAGCAGTGCTCGAGCGGTCGGGCTCTCGTCATGTCCCATCGTGGCGGCTCCCGGAAGTAGTTCGTCCGGATTCAGATTAGTCCGTGACTTTCAGCGAGGTGGGTCCCGTACCCTTACCGGCATATGAGACTTCTGCTGATCAGACACGGCCAGACCCCGAGCAACGTCTCCGGGGCGCTCGACACCGCCTTCCCCGGGGCCGGGTTGACCGAGCTGGGACTGTCCCAGGCCGCGGCGGTGCCGGACGCGCTGGTGGGGGAGCGGATCGTGGGGCTGTACGCCTCCCGGCTGGTGCGCACCCAGCTGACCGCCGAGCCGCTCGCCGCCCGGCTCGGGCTGCCGGTCGTGGTGCAGGAGGGCTTCGAGGAGATCAACGCCGGTGACCTGGAGATGGCCACCGACAAGGAGTCGGTGACGGCCTATCTCGAGGCGCTCGGTGACTGGATCGGCGGCACGCTCGAGACGCCGGTCCCGGGCGGTGAGGCGGGCCACGAGTTCCTGGCGCGCTTCGACGCCGCGGTGCAGGCCGTGGCCAAGCAGCACGAGCCCGACGACACCGTCGCGATCGTCTCGCACGGTGCGGCGATCCGGATGTGGACCGGGCTGCGCACCACGCAGTCGCCCGCCTTCGGCGACGAGAACCGGATCCGCAACACCGGCCTCGCGATCGTCGAGGGGAGCCCGGAGGCGGGCTGGGCGACGATCTCCTGGAACAACGACCCGCTGGGCGGTGCCCACCTGATCGGCGAGGGTTTCTGATCCTCCGCTCCGTCCTGCTCTTCGTGCTGGCCGCGGTCGCCGAGATCGGTGGCGCCTGGCTGGTCTGGCAGGGGCTTCGCGAGCACCGCGGCTGGCTCTGGGTGGGCGCCGGATTCATCGCGCTCGGCCTCTACGGTGTCATCGCCACGCTGCAGCCCGATGCCCACTTCGGGCGGATCCTGGCGGCGTACGGTGGGGTCTTCGTCGCAGGCTCGATCGCCTGGGGGATGGCGATGGACGGCTACCGGCCCGACCGCTGGGACATCGCCGGGGCGGCGCTGTGCCTGGCTGGGATGGGCGTGATCATGTACGCGCCCCGTGGGTGAGGATGGGGACATGGCCCTCGAGGAAGACTCCCCGCGCACCTTCGTCCCGGTCCCGCCGGCGGAGCGGCCGCGCCGCAGCCGCAGGACCGCCCGCGTACTCCTGATCGACGACCGCGACCGGGTCCTGCTGTTCGCCGACTCCGACCCGGGGATCCCGGGCGTGCGCTGGTGGATCACCCCTGGCGGCGGCATCGACGACGGCGAGAGCGAGGCCGCCGCCGCGGTGCGTGAGGTCGAGGAGGAGACCGGTCTGCGGATCACCGAGGCCGACCTCGTGGGGCCGACGATGCGGCGAAGGGTGGTGCACGGTTACAGCGACGTGGTCATCGACCAGCAGGACGTCTTCTACGCCTGCTGGGTGCCCGCGTTCGAGGTCTCCACCGCCGGCCACACCGAGGAGGAGCAGCTCACCATGGCCGCCCACCGGTGGTGGACACGCGAGGAGCTCGCGGAGACCGAGGAGGAGATCTGGCCGGCGGTCCTCCTCGACCTGTGGAAGGACGCGGACGTACGCCGCGACACGGCCGCCTCCGCTCCGGCCGATGGCGGCCGGGTGGAGGAGTCGACGGTTCCCGCTGACCTGTAGAAACACCGCAGCCGACCATCCCCCTCGATGGTCGGCTGCGGTCTTGGTGAGATCTGGTCGATGTCCCTCGTGCGACGAGATCTCTCGGTTGTGTCGTCCGCGCGAGCGTGATCCCCCGATCCGCTCGTGCGACGACACTCAGTCCGTGGTGCGGCCCCCCGACCGCGCCCTGGGCCTCCCCCTCAGCAGGCCCAGGGCGTCCACCCACAGCCTCAGGCTGTGAACGACGGACCGAAGATGAAGGCGCATGATCAGCGGAAGGCGCCGAGCGCGACGATTCCGGTGGCGGCCACGGCGGCGATGCCGAACATCGTGGTGCCGACGGCCGGCGGCATCCCGCCGCGGTGCTTGTGCTCGGACGGGTCGTTCTTGCGGATGCTGCGGACGGCGTCGAGGACGTTGTTGCGGATCGACTCGACGGCGGTCAGGTCACTGCGGTGACGTGCGGTGATCGTGGTGGTAGCCATGGTGATTCCTCTTCTCGGCGGGCGGCGCTGGCCATCCGTTGTCCGGCGGCCTTCACGTGAGTGGAACGGGGTCGCGGCGAGGTCATGACGCGGCTTTTTGCCACTTTGGAGTTACGAAATATCCACATCCGAGAAACATCATCTGGAGTCCGTACGCTGCGCGTCATGACCACGTCCTTGGCGGAGATCACTCGGGAATGGGGCCGGATCGGCGTCATCGGGTTCGGCGGTCCGCCCGCCCACATCAGGCTGCTGCGCGAGACCGTCGTCGAGCGCCGCGGATGGGTCGAGCCGGAGGAGTTCGAGGACGCGATCGCGACCTGCAACCTGCTTCCGGGACCCTCCTCGACACAGCTGGCGATCTTCACCGCGTGGCGGGTCGGCGGAGTGCTCGGCGCGCTGGTCGGCGGGCTCGCCTTCATCCTGCCGGGTCTGGCCCTGATCCTCGCCCTGGCGGCGCTCTTCCTGGGCGACCCGCCGGCGTGGGTGCTGGGTGCCGGAGCCGGTGCCGGTGCGGCGGTCGCCGCGGTCGCGGTCCAGGCGGGCTGGGCGCTGGTGCCGTCCTCCTACGAGCGGACCTCGTCGCGTCCGCGATGGATCCTGTACGCCGTCGTCGGCGCCGTCGCCGCCGCGACCACGGGCGCGTGGGTGGTCCTCGTGCTCGTGGGCGCGGGGATCGTCGAGGTGGCGATGCGGAGGCCGTGGCGTACGAACTCCTTCCAGTCCGTCCTCACCCTGCCTTTCCTGGCCCAGGGAGCACTCACCGTCGGGGTGGGAGCCCCGTTGGCGTGGACGGCCTTCAAGGTCGGCGCGCTGTCGTACGGCGGCGGGTTCGTGATCATCCCGCTGATGCAGTCCGACGCGGTCGATCGCTACGGCTGGATGAGCGACGCGGAGTTCCTCAACGCGGTCGCGCTCGGGCAGGTCACGCCGGGCCCGGTCGTCCACACCGTCGCTGTCGTCGGGTTCGCGGCGGCCGGTCTCCTCGGCGCACTGGGTGCCGCGCTGATCGCGTTCGGGCCGTCGTTCGTGATGATCATCGCCGGCGGGCGGCACTTCGAGGCGCTGCGCTCCTCACCGCTCGCCCGCGCATTCCTCGACGGTGCCGGACCGGCCGCGATCGGTGCGATCCTCGGCTCGGCGGTGCCGCTGGCGCTGGCGACGAGCGAGTGGTGGCAGTGGGTGGTGCTCGCGGCCGCCGGCGTACTCCTGCTGCTGCTGAAGCGTGGCGTGGTGCTCACGCTGCTGCTCGCGGCAGGGGTCGGCGTGATCGTCGCCCTGGCCGGTGGGCCGCTGCCCTAGAGGTAGAGCCCGCCCGAGGAGTCGCCGTGGTCGTGCTGACCCGGCTGCTGGGGGCCGCCGTGACCCGGGGCCGGCTGGCCCTCGGGGGTGAGGGTTGCGCCCGGCGGCAGGCCCTTGCGGATCTGCTCGAACTGCGCGCGTGCGGCGACCTGCTGGGCGTAGATCGCGGTCTGGATGCCGTGGAAGAGGCCCTCGAGCCAGCCGACCAGCTGGGCCTGCGCGATCCGCAGCTCACCCTCGGACGGGGTCTGCTGCTCGGCGAAGGGCAGCGAGAGCCGCTCCAGCTCCTCGACCAGCTCGGGGGCGAGCCCGGACTCGAGCTCCTTTATCGAGGCCTGGTGGATCTCTCGGAGCCGGTTGCGGGAGGCCTCGTCGAGCGGAGCGGCCTTCACCTCCTCGAGCAGCTGGCGGATCATCGACCCGATCCGCATCACCTTCGCGGGCTGCTCCACGAGATCGGTCACGTCGCGCTCTTCGTCCTCGGCGGCCTCCGGTGCGGTGGCGTCCTTGAGTACGTCGGCGGGCACCGCGATCGGCTGCCCGTCGGGTCCGATGACCACGACTTCCCCGGTCTGCTCCTGCGTCATGCGCCCAACCCTACCTAGCGTGCGGTGGTCAGCAGGATCTTGCCGGTGTGCGTGCCGGACTCCATCAGCCGGTGCGCCTCGGCGGCCTCCGCCAGCGGAAGTACGTCCTGCACGACCGCCTTCACCTCGCCGGCCTCGACCATCGGCCAGATGCGCTCGACGACCTCGGCGCAGATCCGCGCCTTCTGCTCGACGGGGCGCCCGCGGAGGTTGGTGGCGATCACCGCGGCCCGCTTGCGGAGCAGGGCGTTGATGTCGAGCTCCGCCTTCGTACCGCCCTGCATGCCGATGATGACCAGGCGGCCCTCCGGGTTGAGGGCGTCGATGTTGCGGGCGAGGTATTTCGCGCCCATGTTGTCGAGGATGACGTCGGCACCGCCGTAGACCTTGGCGACCTCGACGAAGTCCTGGTCCTTGTAGTTGATCGCCACCTCGGCGCCGAGCGACTTCGCCAGCTCGGCCTTCTCGGGCGATCCGACCGTGGTGATCACCCGGGCACCGATCTGGCTGGCGAGCTGGATCGCCATCGTGCCGATCCCGCCCGCGCCGCCGTGGACCAGGAACGTCTCGTCGGGGGTCAGCCCGCCGACCATGAACACGTTCGACCACACCGTGGTGGTCACCTCCGGGAGCGCCGCGGCGGTGACCAGGTCGACGCCCTCGGGCACCGGCATCACCTGCCCGGCGGGTACGGCGACCTTCGTGGCGTAGCCGCCGCCGGCCAGGAGCGCGCACACCTCGTCGCCCACCTGCCACTCGTCGACGCCCTCGCCGACCGCGGAGACGACGCCGCTGCACTCCATCCCGATGATGTCGCTGGCGCCCTTCGGGGGTGGGTAGAAGCCCTGTCGCTGCAGCAGGTCCGCCCGGTTGAGGCCCGCGGCGGCGACATCGATCACGACCTCGCCGGGTGCCGGCTCCGGGTCGGGGAGCTCGGTGACGGTGAGGACCTCGGGTCCTCCGGGCTGCTCGGCTACGACGGCTCGCATGGTCCCAACACTAGGAGGCTAGAGCGACTTCAGGTCCGTCCAGGTGTCGATGTCGCGGTGCTCGTCGCCCTCGGCGGGCACCTCGACGAGGTCCAGGTCGGTCAGCAGCTTGCGCAGCGGCATCCCGTGCTGCCCCTCGTGGTCGGGGCGCACCTCGGCGAGCCGAGCGGCGGAGAGCACCAGGGCGAGCTGCCGGCGCTCGTCGGGCCCGACGAGCACGGCACCGTCACGGCCGAACGCCGCCTCCCGGAGCCGGGACAGCGTCCGCGGACGCAGGAAGGGCATGTCGACGGCGATGACACCGACGTACGCCCGTGGGGTCAGCAGCGCGTCCACGCCGGTCAGCAGCGCGGCAACCGGGCCGCCGAAGCGGGGATCCTCGCGGACGAAGGTCACCGGGCGCTCGGTGTGCACGGGGTCGCCCACCACGACGACCTCCATCGCGTCGACGACGGCATCCAGCGCCCAGGTCAGCATCGTGCGGCCACCGAGCTCGATCCCGGACTTGTCGATCCCGTCGAGGCGGGAGCTGCGTCCTCCGGCGAGCAGCACCGCCGCGTACGGCTCCCATTCGTCCCAGGCAGTCACGGCCCAGACCCTACGCTGGAGAGGTGACCACCTGGAACAGCCTCCGGATCAGCCTCGTGCAGCAGGCCTCGGGTCTGGAGCCCGACGCCAACAGGGAGCTCCTGGCCGAGCTCACCCCGAGCGACAGCGACCTGGTCGTCTTCCCCGAGGTCTTCGCGCGCGACTTCGGGAAGCCGGGGTCCGACCTGAGCCCGTACGCCGAGAGGCCGGACGGGCCGTTCGGGACCGAGCTGTCCCGGGTCGCGAAGGAGCGTGAGGCCACGGTGGTGGCCGGGATGCTCGAGACCAGCGGTGATCCCGACGGCCGGCCGTTCAACACGCTGCTCGTGCGGGGCGGGGCGGAGGCGGCGTACCGGAAGATCCATCTCTACGACTCCTTCGGCTACAAGGAGTCCGACGCGCTGGTCGCGGGCGAGATCGAGCCGGTGGTGGTCGACATCGACGGGGTGCCGACGGGGCTGATGACCTGTTACGACCTGCGCTTCCCCGAGCTCGCCCGGCGTCTGGTCGATGCCGGCGCCGAGCTGATCGTGCTGCCGGCGGCGTGGGTGGCGGGGCCGCGCAAGGTCGACCACTGGCGCACGCTCGTGCGGGCCCGTGCGATCGAGAACACCGTCTTCATCGCGGCGGCCGCCCAGTCGGCGCCTCGCTACTGCGGCCACTCGATGGTCGTCGACCCCCTCGGGGACGTGCTGGTCGAGGCCGGCGACGGTGACGAGATCGTCTCGGCGACGATCGATCGGGCCGTGCTCGAGGATGTCCGCCGGACCAACCCTTCCCTGGTCAACCGCAGAATGTGACCCTGGTCAACAACTCCTCGTCACAGCGGTAAACGGATATCGATGACTCGTTAGGTTCACCCCATCCCCGGTATCCTCGCCTGTTATGGACCGAGCCCCCCGCCGTCGCGCTGACAAGAGCAAGCGTGGCCGTCGTGCAGCCGGTCGCAGCGAGCCCACACCCGCCTACGTGGAGCCGACCTCGAGCGAGGCGCTGGCCTACGACCAGTGGGCGGAGGACGACTGGGCAGCCGGCTATCAGGACCCCGGCCAGGCCTACCCCGAGCAGACCGACAGCCAGGGCTGGAGCGAGACCGGCTGGGCCGACCAGACGTGGTACGACGAGCGGCAGCCGTCCCCGGAGCCGCCCGCCACGGGTGGCGGACGCCGGATCGCCGGGCGTGCCGAGCCGGAGGAGTTCGACGAGCCGACCGGCTACACGGGCAAGCGCGCACGGCTGACGTCCCCGGAGCCCGCGCTGAGCGGTCCGACCGCGCCGCCCCCGAGCGCCCGCCAGGCGCCGGCCTACTCCACGCCGGCCGGCTACCCGGTGAGGCCCGGTCTGGTGCAGGCGCCGCAGACGCCGGCCCACGTCCAGCAGCCTGCCTATCAGCCGGACCCCTACCAGTCCGACGCCTACCAGCCCGACGCCTATCAGTCCGATCCCTACCAGTCCGGCCACCTCGAGCCGGTCCACGATCCGGCCTACGAGCCGGCGGCGCCCTACGAGTCGGAGTCCTCCGGCCCGCCCGCCGCTGCCAAGGTGACCTCGTTCCTCGCCCAGCCCCGGGTCCCCGGCGCCGGCGCCGCCCGCGCGGGCCTCGGGATCATCGAGAGCCTGACCGCCGGCACGATCCGGGCGATCTGGCTCGCGGCGCTCGCGGTCGGCCTGCTGGGTCTCGCGATCAGCGCCTTCGACCTGGGCCCGGAGATCTTCGGGGGCCTCGGCGCGGCCGTCGTCGGCACCGCCTACACCTTCGCGCTGGCTCACCGCACCGGTGGCCGGCCGCTGATCTTCGGGGCCCTGGCAGGGGTTGCCGGGCTCGTCGTGGTGCTCACCGACAACGACGCGCTGCGTACGGGTGCGGCGGTTCTGGTCGCCTCGGTGGCGGCGGTCCTCGCGGTGATGGGCACGGTCCCGTCCCGTCGCTTCCCGAAGACGATCCGGGAGACGTTCATCGCGGTCGGCATCGCCGCGCTCGGAAGCTTCGCCGCGCTCGGCTTCGAGCCGGTGGTGATGGTCTCCCGGTTCGAGTACGCCACGCTGGCCTGTTCGCTCGCGATCGCCTTCTTCGCGGTCTACCGCCTCGGTGCCGGGCTGCACGGCCTCGGCCGGCGAGGCGCGATCGTGGTCGGCATCGGTGGCCTGATGCTCGCGCTCACCCTGATCTACGCCGAGATGCTGCGCCGCTACGGCAGCACCGGCCTGATGGACTCGGTCGACGACATGCAGCGTTGGTGCCGCATCCACCTCGGTGGCTACCCGCATCCGATCCAGGCGCTCTTCGGAGTCCCGGCCCTGGTCTGGGGCACCCACATGCGCGCTCGGCGCCGTCAGGGCTGGTGGGTCTGCCTCTTCGGTGTCGCGCTCACCGCGCCGGTCGCCAGCACGTTCCTCAACCCCGATGTCGGTCTCGCCGAGGCGGCCCTCTCGGTCGTCTACAGCATCCTCATCGGCCTGGTGATCGCCTTCGTCATCATCCGCATCGACCTCGCGCTCACCGGCTCGACGGCTGCGGGCAGCGGTCGCAGGGCGGCGCGTGAGGCCGACGAGGCCAGCGCCGTCCGCCCCGAGCCCGGCCGCACCCACGCGCTGCTCTGACGCCCTGATCCGGCTAGGGATACCGTGGAGTAACCCCTACGTTCTGGGATATGAGCCGCAGAACCCCCACCACGATCGCTGCCGAGATGGTCGCGAACGTCATGAGCGTCGGAGTGCAGCCCGGAGACACTGTCGCCGTCGGGGACACCGTCGTGCTCCTGGAGTCCATGAAGATGGAGATCCCGGTCCTGGCGGAGGCGCCCGGCACCGTCGTGGCGGTCAAGGTCGCCGCGGGAGACGTCGTCCAGGAGGGCGACATCCTCGTCGAGTTGAGCGCCTGAGGTTCGGGCGCACTAGACTCGGCCACGCGCTCACGGGCGCATGGAGGGGTGCCGGAGTGGCCGATCGGAACCGCCTTGAAAGCGGTCGTAGGGAGACCTACCGCGGGTTCGAATCCCGCCCCCTCTGCCAGTTGGATCTGCCAGGCCTAGACGTCTTGCAGGTGTCGATCCACGTCGATCATCAACCGCCGCAGCTCGAGGAGGAGATCCTCGAGATCGGTGCGGTCGAGCACGTCGTCGGCGAGGACGGCGAGCCGGCTCAGCAGCGTGCCCCGGTCACGGAGCGCGCTGACGTCGGTGAGGGCATGCCACTCCTGACCGTTGTCGAGGACCAGCAACGCCTCACGTACGCCGGCGAGACGCTGGCGAACCGACCAGCGCCAGAGGCCGACGTTGGCCCCCGGCCGGGGAGCGGCGATTGCGGTATCCAGGGCCCGAAGAGCATCCGTCATGTTGGGAAGCACACCTGTCATGAGCAGATTGTGACCTAGGTCACGTAAAGGAGCAAGCCGATGCGGCCCCTGGCCTTCGTGTCGGCCACAATGGAGAGCGTGTCATCTGCTGAGCTCACCTACTACCGCCTCGCTCCCACCGTGCAGGCCCGCCTCGTCGGCGCCGCCATGGTCGGCCTGGCGCTCCTGGTCTTCGCCGGCACGGCCGTCGTGATCGCGGCCCGGATCGACTTCGCGTGGCTCTTCATCCCGCTCGTCCTCGGCGTCGCCGCGGTGGCCGGGTTCGGCTGGTGGCTGCGCAACAAGGCGTACGTCCTCCGTGCCAGCGCCCAGGGCTACCGGATCGCCTTCGTGCGCGGTGCCGGAGTCCGCGAGGCCCGCTGGGCGGACATCCAGGAGGCGGTGACCACCATGCCCGCCGGCACGCCGTGCCTGGAGCTGCGGCTCAAGAAGGGTGGCGCCACCACGATCCCGGTGACCATCCTCAGCATCGATCGTGAGCAGTTCGTGCGCGAGCTCCAGGGCTATCTGAAGGCCACCATCAAGCCCCTCGATCCGACCACGGGAACTACTGAAGGGCCCTGATTGGTCCCAGGAGCGCTGGTCTTGTAGCCTGTTCGCGCAGTATGGAGGCGTCGCCTAGTCCGGTCTATGGCGCTCGACTGCTAATCGAGTTTGGGGCTTAAACCCCATCGAGGGTTCAAATCCCTCCGCCTCCGCAGGTTTCAATGAGTTTGGCCCCCTTCACGAGGGGGCCAAACTGCTTTCTGACCTGCAACTTTAAGCAGTGCAAAAGTCCGTACACCGGAACTTGGGTTACCCGAAAGTCGCCAACCTGCACAATAATCATCCCGGTAGGCCTCTCGGCACCAGAATCGGCCTCGAGACCAGGAAGGAACGACATGAAGCACGTACGCAAGGTGGTCGCGCTCGCGCTGGCCTCGGCAGCCGCGGTTGTCGCCATGGGTGCTCTTGGAAATGCTACGACGGCCTCCGCCGATTCGAGCTGGGGCATCACGGCTGTTGACGACTCTAGCTGGGGCGTCGCCGGGCGCTGACCTTACGGAGCGAACCTACGTCCTGGGGCTTCGGACAGACTGTCCGTCTGCCGTGGGATCGTCGTTCCCGCTGCGGCCGATTTCGTAACCCAGCTGGAAGCGGGTGTCGACGTCGAATTCTTCCTTGAGGTCTGAGACGTATCCCGCATACGTCCGGGGGCTGACTCCAAGGCGCTTCGATGCTGCTGGGTCGGAGTGTCCTTCGATGAGCATGCGAAGCGTCATCGCGCGCTGCTCGTCGGCGATGTCTCGCAGCGTCGACGAGTCCGAACTGGAGAACGGCCGGGCTCGTTCCCATGCCCGCTCGTAGACGTCGACCAGGTAGGCCACGACAGAGGGTTCGCGAATGGCCAAGGCGGTGTCCACCCCATCCGGGCTGGGGATCACTGCGATACGGCGGTCGAAGATCATCATGCGGTTGAAGAACTCGTCCAACGTGCGCACCTCGCCGCCTGCTCGGGAGACGGCGGCAACGTACTCGCGGGTTGCACTGTTCCGGCGAGCCGCGTGCTGGTAGAGCGTGCAAACCCGTACGCCGCGATCGAGAAGGGCTGTGTCCTTCTCGATCGCCGCTGCAAGCTTGCTGCCTGTGTCGCGTCGTGTCTGCGGCTGGGCCGTGAGCATCTCGTTCTCGCACTCGGCGACGAGTGAGTCGATGAACGGCTGAATCGCCGGGGCATGCACGTAGGCGAACGGGCCCTGCTGTGCTGCTGGCGCCGAGCGACGCCACGCGTTGCGCAGGGCGGTGAAATCGTTGGCCCACTCGGCCGACTCCTGGAGGAGGCGGATGCCTTCCTGGGTCATCGGTGTAACGACCCGGGCTTGTACCGTTGCCGGGTCGACGGTCACCCACGTGTCCGGTGCGTCTTCAGGGTTGCGGACGAGACCAAGCTCGGCGAGGGCGGACAGTGCTTCTGCGAACTCATCGTCCTCGCTGATTCGCGGGTCTGATGTGGAGATCCCGCCGTGATCTGCGATGAGCTCGAAGAGCTCGATGCCCTTGGCCTCGAGCAGTGCACGCGTCCTGGGCGTGCGTCCCTCGTCCGTCACGTTCCTCTCCTCGCCGGATGGCGTGGGTTGACGCTTGCTCACGCTCCACCTCCCCGATGCTGTGGCTAGCGCCAGATCTTCTCACACGTCGCGATTTCTGGTCACGGACCATCTTCCGCTACTGTTCTACACGTTGCTTCGGTAACACTGCGCCTGTAGCTCAACGGATAGAGCATCTGACTACGGATCAGAAGGTTTGGGGTTCGAATCCCTACAGGCGCGCAGAACACGAAGAGGCCCCAGACCAGGCGATGAGCCCGGTCAGGGGCCTTCTTCGTGTCCCGGGTCGGCGGGATCGACCGGTTGCGCGCGCCGGCCGGGGCCCGGCCCCATAATGTCCCGGTGACCCTTCCCCAGAACCTCGGGCGTCTGCGCCAGGTCAAGCCTCTCGGCTCCGGCGGTTTCGCCGAGGTGTGGCTCTACCAGGACCCGGTCCTCGACTCGCCCGTCGCGGTGAAGGTGCTCAGCGCCCAGTGGACCCAGGCGGCGGACATCCGGGATCGCTTCCTGCAGGAGGCCCGCTTCCTCCGGTCGGTCGACTCGCCCCACGTCGTCTCGGTGCACGACATCGGCGAGACGCCGGAGGGCGCGCCCTACTTCGTGATGGGGTACGCCGATGCGGGCAGCGTCGCGGAGCTGATCACCCAGCACCCGCAGGGGATGCCCGTACAGCTGGTGGCCGACCTGGTCACGCAGGCCGCGGCCGGCCTCGACGCACTGCACGCGCGCTCGATGATCCACCGCGACGTCAAGCCGGCAAACATCCTGCTCACCGGTGGGTCCGACGGTCGACTGCGCGCGATGGTCGCCGACCTCGGCGTCGCCCGGGCGCTCGACCAGCACACGGAGGTGACCAGGCAGATCGGCACGCCCGCCTACATGGCGCCCGAGCAGTTCGACGAGTCGCTGCCGATCGACCATCGCGCCGACGTACGCAGCCTGGGTGCGGTCGCGTGGGCGATGTTCGCGGGCCGCTCGCCCGCGCCGGCGTTGACGGTCATGTCCCGGGTGCCCGAGCTCGGCTCGGTGGCGCCCGTGCCGGCGACGGTGTCGGCGGTGATCATGCGCGCGCTCGAGCCGAGGGCCGAGGACCGGTGGCCGGATGCGGGCAGCTTCGCCGCTGCGCTCACCGCTGCGGCAGAGGGGAGGGCGGTCGCCGTACCTCCTCCGTCGGACGCGGCGACCGTGCTCCGAGCCCCAGGCCCGACGCAGCTCAGACCGCCCGCGCAGCCGGCGCCGCCGACGTCACCGGCCACGCAGCCGCAGGCGGCGGCATCCGGTCGCCGCAGGGCGCTCCTCGTCGCGGTCGCCGTCGCCACCGCCCTGGTGCTGGGTGGCGCCGCGACCTGGTTCGTGGTGCGTGGCGGCTCGGCCGACGACCCGGCCGGCGACGAGACCTCGACGGCGAAACCGGTCAGCGGCGCGGAGACGGCGGCCGTACGATTCGTCGACGCGCTCCAGGCGGGCGACTGCGCGGACGCGGGCCTCTACATCCCCGACCTCGCCGACCCGGCCGGCTGGGCCTGCACCGGTGACGCCTCCGGCGACGGCTTCTACTACCACCTGCTCGAGGACCTCGACGCCGACGGCAAGCGGCGGGTCGAGGACCTCGGGGACGGGCTCTTCCGGGTCGTCTGGGTGGACCAGGGCTACGTCAACATGCAGCGGCAGGAGGACGCGCTGTTCAAGGTGCAGCAGGTCGTCTGCTGCTAGCCCGAGATCCTGGTGAACGTCCCGGGCAGGCTGAGCAGGACGAAGGCACCGGTTGCGGTGAGCGTTCGTAGGGTGTGGAAGATCAGCCACGGCTTCTCGAACGCCGACACGGTGCCCCCGTTCGCCAGGGCGTCGTTCAGCGGCAGGTTCGCCGCGAAGGTGATGACGACCGCGGCGACGGCCAGGCAGGCGGCGGTGACGGAGAGCGGGGTCCGGTACCAGCCGAGGAGGATCAGGGCCAGGAGCGGGGCGCCGAGGAAGAACGCCAGGAACACAGGGTTGACGATGACCACGTTGAGCCGGTTCATCACCCGCGCGTAGACGTCGTCGGGCTGGCCGTGCAGCGCCGGCATGAACGCGACCAGGAAGGCGATGTAGATGCCGGCGGTGACGCCGTTGAGCAGCCTCGCGCCTGTGAGTACGACCTCGCTCATCACTGCTCACCCCTGTCGAGACCATCGATGCTGCGGGCAGGACGGCCCAGGACCGACTCGACGTCACTGGTCACGTACGCGTTGCGTCCGTCCAGAACCTCCTCGAAGAGGTACGCCAGTCCGGCCGCGTCGGCGGCCGGCAACCCGGCCGCGGTCAGGACCGCGATGTAGTCCTCGGTCGGCACGGAGCGGTACGCCACGGCCGGCCCGCCGATCGCGCGGGCGGCCTCCTCGAAGGTGAGCAGCTGCGGTCCGGTGAGCTCCAGGACCCTGCCGGCGTAGCCGCCGTCGAGGAGGGCGGCGACCGCGACCGCGGCGATGTCGTCGGCGTCGACGAACGGTTCGCTGACGGTGTGCTCGACCATGGTGAGCGAGCCGGCGGCGAGCTCGTCCGCGAACGCGTCTTCGGTGAAGTTCTGCAGGAAGAACGCCGAGCGCAGGATCGTCCACTCGGCACCCGAGTCGATCAGGGCCTTCTCCGCTCGCTGGGCACCCTCCTCGCCGCGGCCCGAGAGCAGTACGAGCCGCGTGCAGCCGGCGGCCACGGCCTGGGCGGCGAACGCGCCGACGATCTCGTCGGCGCCCGGCAGGCCGAGGTCGGGCTGGAAGGTCAGATAGGCCGACTCGCAGCCGGCGACGGCCGCGGCCCAGGTGGTCCGGTCGTGCCAGTCGAATCGCGGAGTCGAGTGTCGGGTGACGGCACGTGCGTCGTGGTCGATGCTCCGGAGATGGCGGGCGACGCGTTGGCCGGTCTTGCCGGTGGCGCCGGTGATGAGAGTTGTCATGCCCCTAATCTGCTGGGACGAAAGCGACGATGGAATACGTACGGCTCCAGGCAGGATGCGTTATCGTCTCACCATGTCGTCACTGGATCTGCTTCTGGACGGTCCGCGGGCCCAGCGAGCCTTCCTGCTGAAGGCAGTCTTTGCTGGGGAGTGGTCGATCACCGCCGAGGACGAGGCGCCGCTCACGGTCATCGCGATGGCTCGCGGCAAGGCGGTGTTCACCGGCTGTGAGGGACCGCAGGAGGTGAGTGCGGGTGACGTGATCGTGTGCCGCGGACCGGCCACCTATGTCGTCGCCGACTCGGCCGACCGCCCCCCTGACATCCGGATCCTGCCCGGTCAGGTCTGCGTCGACCCGAGCGGGGCCCTCCTCGCCGAGGAGCTGGCGCTCGGCGTACGCAGCTGGGGAAACAGCCGCTCGCCGGACGCGACCGTGATGCTCATCGGGACCTACGAGCGCGAGACGTCGGTGGGCTCGTTGCTGATCTCCCGGCTGCCGACCAGCGTGGTGCTGCGCGGCTTCGATGCTGCGGTTGTCGACCTCCTGTCCGCCGAGCTGGTGCGAGACGAGGCCGGGCAGTCGGCCCTGCTCGACCGGCTGCTGGACGTACTCGTCGTCAAAGTCGTGCGCGAGGTGCTCTCCGCCTCCCCGGCGCTACCCGCCGACGACGCGGTCGCCGAGGTGCTGCGGGCGATGGAACAGCACCCCGAGCTTCCCTGGACGGTGGCCGGCCTCGGCGAGCAGGTCGGTCTCTCCCGCGCCGCTCTGGCCCGGCGCTTCACCGAGCAGGTCGGCGAGCCGCCGCTGGCGTACCTGACCAGGTGGCGGCTCGCCCTGGCTGCAGATCTCCTGGTCGGCACCGACCTGACCCTGTCGGCGATCGCCGCCCGCGTCGGCTACGCCAACCCGTTCGCCCTCAGCGCTGCCTTCAAGCGTCTCCACGGCACCTCGCCGACCTCCTTCCGGAGCCGTCACGCGGCCTGAAGTCCGCGACCGCTGGTCAGAACTGCTCCGCGAGGAAGGCCAGCTGGCCGGGGAGCACACGGCGCCAGTAGCCGACGTCGTGGTCGCCGAGCGTGAAACCGCCGGCGGGCCGAGGATCGAGGAGATCGACGTAGTCGCGGGTGGCGGCGTAGAAGGGGTCGCCCTCCCCGCAGTCGACCCGCAGCGGGATGCCGGCCAGCGATGCCTCCCTGCCGAAGACTGTCACATCCGCGAAGTCGGCCTCGTCGTCGTACGCCCCGGGTCTGGTGTCGCCGAACTCGTGCCAGAGCGCCGGGCTCATCACCGAGACCCCACGGAGGTCGCGGATCCGCGGGGCGAGGTGCAGGGCGCCGAAGCCGCCCATCGACCATCCGAGCAGTGCAGTCCGGCCGGCGTCGAGGCCGCGCTCGGCGAGAAGCGGCAGGAACTCGTCCACCACCATCGCGCCGGCGTCCTCGCCGGTGTCCCGCGCATGCCAATAGGTGTCGCCGCCGTCGACGCTCGCGATGGCGTACGGCGCGGTGCCGCTCGCCACGGCGTCCGCGAGGAACCGGTCGAGGGCGAGGCGGTCGCGGGCGAAGGCCGAGGTGTGGTCGTTGCCGTGCCCGTGCAGTGCGAGGACCACCGGCAGTCCGTCGTCGAGGGCTGAACCGGGCGGGAGGGCCACCGCCCATCCGCAGGAAGCGCCTAGCCGAGCCTGCGAGACGAACTCGCCACGCACGACCTGACCGCCCACGGCGTCCGGAACGTTCCCGTCCTTGCCGTCCAGGCCGAGGTGGCCGTAGAGCCAGGAACGACCCGGCAGATCCTCGGTCTGTGCGACCAGGGCACCTGCTGCGCCGAGCCCGGCCACGGCACCGCCGCCTGTCAGGAGGGCGCGACGGGAAAGTCGGTGCGGATGGTCAGGCACTGCGTCAGCGTAGGGGGCCATGGCAACCGACGAGGTCGCGGAGGCGGGCGAGCATGTCGGCGACGGAGCCGGCGGGGTCGGTCACCGCTGCCTGGACGTGGTGCACCGTGCCGTCGGGGCCGAGGAGGAGCGAGACGCGCTTGAGCCGGTCGGCGCCGCCGGCCCGGAAGACCGGGAGGCGGTAGGCGCTGCTCGCCAGCCCGTCGGCGTCGGAGGCCAGGTCGTAGGGCAGTGCGGCGTGCGCGACGAACGCGGCGAGCTGGTCGGGTCGTTGCGTGCTCACGCCGACGACGCGGGCGCCGGCGGCCGAGAGCTCCCGGTGGTGCTCGGCGTAGGTGAGGCACTCCAGGGTGCAGCCTCGGGTCCCGGGGATCTCGCTCCACCCCGGCGGGTAGCCGTGGCTCTCCGGTGCATAGGCGCCGGGGAAGAAGAAGGCGACGGTCCACCTGTCGGTGTCGACCAGGCTGAGGCTGTCGCCGCGATGGGAGGCGAGCTCGACCCTCGGCGGCGTCGTCCCGAGGAGGCCGTCGAGGCGGCGCTGCTCGTCGGTGCCGGCGACGGCGGTGACGCTTCCGTCGCCCATGACGTGCTGTGTGCCCCACTCCTGCAGAGCCACCAGGACCGGCAGCAGCCCCTGGCCGCGCCTGGTCAGACGGTAGTCGTAGCGGGTCGGGCGGTCGGAGTAGACGTGCTTGGCCAGGACGCCGTCGGCGACCAGGGTGGCGAGGCGTTCGGTGAGGGCTCTCCGGCTCAGCCCGAGCTCGTTGACCAGGCCCTCGAACCGGGTCACGCCGGCCGCGCACTCGCGCACGATCAGCAGGCTCTGCCAGTCGCCGATGACGGCGAGCGCCTGCGCGATCCCGCAGTCGGCCTCGGCGAGGTCCTCGCGGCGCATCGGCGGCTCCTTGGGCAATCGGGTGGCGGGTTCGGCAGGACCATGGTTGCATACAGTTCCAAAATGGAACTCACTAGAGGAGGTGGCGAGATGACCGACGTACGCAGGGCCGCGAGGTCGTTCTGGCTGTACTGGTCTGCGGGGACGCTGAGCGGCGTCGGCACGGCCGTGTCCGCGGTCGCGCTGCCGCTGACCGCCGTGACCGTCCTGGACGCGAGCGCGTTCGAGATGGGGATGCTGGCCGCGGCGGCGTACCTGGCCTGGATCCTGGTGGGGCTCCCGGCGGGAGCCATCGTCCAGCGGCTCCCGCTGCGGCGGGTCCAGGTCGTCGCCGATCTCGTACGCGCCGTGGCCGTGCTCAGCGTGCCGATCGTGTGGTGGGCCGGCGGTCTCTCCTTGGCGCAGCTCCTGCTGGTCGCGCTGGCGGTGAACTTCGCCGAGGTGTTCTTCTTCGCCGCGAACACGACCTTCCTGCCGAGCGTGGTGCCGAAGGAGCAGCTGACCAGCCGGAACAGCCTGATCTCGGGCACCCATGCGGCGACCCAGCTGGGTGGGCCCTCGCTCGGTGGCCTGCTCGTCCAGGTCGTCGGGGCGGTGCCTGCACTCGTGGTCGACGCGCTCTCCTACCTCGGCTCGGCCCTGCTCCTGCGGCGGCTTCCCGAACGCCGTCAGCCGCAACCGGACGAGCCCGAGTCGATGGCGGCGATGATCGGCGCCGGCTGGCGGTTCGTCACCCGGCATCCCGTGATGGCCCCGGCGACCTGGTGGGCCTGCGTGGTCAACTTCGTCTGCGGCGTCCAGCTGGCGCTGTTCGCCTACTACCTCGTCCACGAGCTCGACACGCCACCCGGTCTCGTGGGTCTCCTGCTGGCCGCCGAAGGCGTCGGCTCGCTGGCCTTCGCGGCGATCACGCCGTGGCTGGTCGACCGGATCGGGTCCGCGCGGGTGCTGTTGTTCGAGGGGCTCCTCGGGGCGGTAGGAGCCGCGGTGATCCCGCTGGGTTCCGGCTGGGTCGGGTGGGTGTGCTTCGCGGTGGGGAACCTGATCTTCGCCGGCAGCGTCGTCCCGGGCAGCGTCGTGACCCGGACCTACCGCCAGGTGGCGAGCCCACCAGAGCTCCTCTCGCGGGTGATGGTCACCGTCCGGTTCGTCTCCTGGGGTGCGATCCCGATCGGTGGCCTGCTCGCCGGGCTGAGCGCCGAGTGGATCGGTTCGCGGGCGACGCTGCTCGTCTCGGCGGCGCTGCTGCTGATCGGCCCGCTCCTCGTCTGGGCCAGCCCGATCAGGCATCTGCGCGACCTCGAGGACTTCGAGGAGGCGCCGGGGGCGCGGCGTACGCCTGAGGTCGTGGCGACGCCTTCTTCCGGCGGGGAGTGACCTACTCCTCGCGCAGGATCTTCGGCGGGCCGGCGGGGCTGGCCTCACCGCGCTCGACGGCGGCGGAGTGGCTGGCGAGGGCGCGCTCGAGGAGCTCCATGAGCGGGGTCTCCTCGCGGGCGATCTGCAGGTATTTCGGGCCGAGGGCGACGATGACGTCGCGCTCGGCGAGGAGGGCGTTGTGGATGCGCTCGCGCTCGGCGGGATCGGCGGTGTACTCCGAGTCGAGGTAGGCGGCGGCGTGACGGCGGGCGTTGGCGATGGCGTTCTGCGCGCGGCCGCGCTTGCTGAAGAGGGAGGCGACGATGGTGACGACGAGTACGCCGAGGATGACGCTCAGGGAGAGGCCGGTGCTGATCTCGACCACGTGCACGGGATCGCCGTCGTTGATGAACGGGATGTTGTTCTCGTGGAGCGCGTGCAGGATCAGCTTCACGCCGATGAAGGCGAGGATCGCGGCCAAGCCGTAGGAGAGGTAGATGAGCCGGTCGAGGAGGCCGTCGAGCAGGAAATAGAGCTGGCGCAGGCCGAGCAGCGAGAACGCGGTTGCGGTGAAGACGATGTAGACGTTCTGGGTGAGGCCGAAGATCGCCGGGATCGAGTCGAGGGCGAAGAGGATGTCGGTGCCGCCGATGGCCACCATGACCAGCAGCATCGGCGTCAGGATGCGCTTGCCGTCCTCCACCGTGAAGAGCTTGTCGCCGTCGTAGTGCTCGCTGACGTGGAACAGCCGCCGGGCCAGCCGGACCACGAAGTTCTCCCCGTGGGAGTCGTCGTCGGGCTTGAGCATGTTGCCGGCCGTCAGCAGCAGGATCAGCCCGAACAGGTAGAACACCCAGGCGAAGGTGTTGATCAGCGCGGCGCCCACGAAGATGAACCCGGTGCGGGCGATCAGCGAGAAGGTGATCCCGAAGAGCAGCACCTTCTGCTGGTCCTCGCGGGGCACCCGGAAGCTGGTCATGATGATCAGGAAGACGAACAGGTTGTCGACCGAGAGCGCCTTCTCGGTGATGTAGCCGGCGAAGTACTCCCCACCCATCGCGCCGCCGCCGAGGACCAGCACGCCGACGCCGAACAGCAGCGCGATCCCGACGTAGACCGCCGACCAGGTGGCGGCTTCCTTGAGCGTGGGCGTGTGGGCCTTGCGTACATGGAAGACGTAGTCGAACGCGAGCAGTCCGAGAATCGCGACGACGGTGACCAGCCACACCCACGTCGGTGCGCCCATAGTGACAACCCCCTGAGAGTCGACCCGAGAATGGGATCGGCTTCAGCCTAGGCGGAGCCCCTCGGGATGGACAGCCCATCGATGATCTGGGGGAGCGCGTCCTCGAGAAGCCGGTCGGCGCGGGGGTCGTCGGGGCGGATCGTACGCATCGTGAGGCTGTGGAGGAACACGCCCATCATCGTCTGGGCGAGGAGGTCGGTCGGCATCGTGCAGGTGCGGTCGAGGCGGTCCAGGGCGAGCGCGACGACCTCGACGAGCTGCTCGCTCAGCGCGGTGTGCGTTGCCGAGCTGATGTCCCTCGCGTCGGGGTCGCGCAGGCTCAGCAGCACGACCTCGCTCTGCAGGACGAACCAACGGTCCTGCAGGGGGCGGACCGCGTCGAAGGCGGCTCCGATCAGCGATCCGCTCGACTCGGCGTCGCTGTGCTCGCCGACCGCGGTGCGTACGGCCTCGATCAGCCTCTCGGACTCCTCCTTGAACGCCTCGAGCAGCACCTCGTCGACGCTGTTGAAGTTGGAGTAGAAGGCGCCGCGCGTGTAGCCGGCGGCGCTGACCAGGTCGTCGACGGTGACCCGGCGCGCGCCGCGCTCGACGAAGACATCGACGGCGGCGCTCAGGAGTCGCGCGCGGGTGTTCGTACGTCGTCGGGGGGCCTTCACCTCGGTCATGTAGCCATCCTCACATACGTCGAGGATACATTTCTGTATTGGATGCGTTAATGTATTGAACTGTGTCCTCCTACCTCTACCGACTCGGCCGCCTGGTCGCGCGTCGCGCCAAGACCGTGCTGGCGCTCTGGCTCCTGCTCGCCGTGCTGCTCGGTGCCCTGACCGTCGCCCTCGGCGGCAAGCTGCAAGACGACTTCACGATCCCGGGCACCGAGTCCCAGCAGGGCCTGGATGCGCTCACCGAGCGCTTCCCGGAGGTCTCCGGGACCTCGGCCCAGCTCGTCTTCGTCGCCCCCGAGGGCGAGAAGATCGAGGACCACCGCAAGGAGATCCGGGAGGTGCTCGACGCGGTCGAGGAGGTCGACCACGTCTCGACGGTCACCGACCCGCTGGCGAAGGACAGCTGGACGGTCAGCGACAACGGCCGGGACGCGCTGGCGACGGTGCAGCTCGACCTCGGCCTGGACGAGCTTCCCGAGGGGGTGACCGCGGACCTGGAGAAGGCCGCGCAGCTGCCGTCGGGGTCGTCGCTGGAGCTCCATGTCGGCGGGGACGCGTACTCCGTCACCGGGGTGCACGTCAGTGCCACCGAGGGAATCGGGATCCTCGTCGCCCTGCTGGTCCTGGCGATCACGTTCGGGTCGCTGCTCGCCGCCGGGCTGCCGATCCTGACCGCGCTGCTCGGGGTGGCGATCGCGATGGCGGGGATCTTCTCGGTCGCCGCCATCACCGACATCTCGGCCACCACGCCGACCCTGGCGCTGATGATCGGGCTCGCGGTGGGGATCGACTACGCGCTGTTCGTGATCGCCCGGCACCGCAGCCAGCTCGCCCACGGTCTGGACGTGGAGGAGTCGATCGCTCGCGCGGTCGCGACCGCGGGAAGCGCGGTGATCTTCGCCGGCGTCACCGTCATCATCGCGCTGTGCGGCCTGGTGGTCGCGGGCATCCCGTTCCTCGCGGTGATGGGGTACGCAGCGGCCTCGGCCGTCCTGGTCGCCGTGCTCGTCGCGCTCACCGCGGTGCCGGCGCTCCTCGCGGTCGCGGGCGAGCGGCTCCGACCGAAGCCTGGGTCTCGGGCCCACCGGCGTGAGGCTGTCGCGGAGGGGCGGCCTCACGCCACCACCCTCGGCGCACGGTGGGTGCGGCTGGTGACCAAGGTGCCGGTCCTCACCGTCGTCGTCTCGCTCCTGGTCATCGCCGTCCTGGCGATCCCGGCGCGCGACCTTGCCCTGGGGCTCAACGACAACGGCAGCGCCGATCCGGGGACTGCTCCGCGGGAGACGTACGACCTGATCAGCCGCGACTTCGGGCCCGGCTACAACGCGCCGCTGTTCGTGACCGCGGACATCATCGACACCACCGACCCGATCGGGGTGATGGACTCCCTGGGCAAGGCGCTCGGGGACTATGACGGGGTGCAGAAGGTCGCGCTGGCGACCCCGAACCGGACCGCCGACCTCGGGCTCGTGGTGATCTACCCGACCACCGAGAAGAGCGACCCGGCGACCGCGGCGCTGGTCAAGTCGATCCGCGCGGACTCGGCCGAGCTCGAGAAGAGGTTCGGGATCGAGGACGTCCGGGTCACCGGGCAGACCGCGGTCGCGATCGACGTGAGCGCGCGGCTCTCCGGCGCGATCCTGCCCTTCGGAGCCGTCGTCGTCGGGCTCTCGCTGATCCTGCTGACGGTCGTGTTCCGCTCGATCGCGGTCCCGCTGAAGGCGACGCTGGGCTACGTGCTGTCGGTGGCGGCCTCGTTCGGGGTGGTCGCCGCGGTCTTCGAGTGGGGCTGGGGCGTGGACCTGTTCAACGTGGCCAAGGTCGGGCCGGTGATCGCGTTCTTCCCGATCATCCTGATGGGTGTCCTCTTCGGGCTGGCGATGGACTACGAGGTCTTCCTGGTCTCGCGGATGCGGGAGGACTACGTCCACGGCGGAGACGCGCGGCGAGCCGTCGAGACCGGCTTTGCCGCCAGCGCCCGCGTCGTCACCGCCGCCGCGATCATCATGATCGCCGTCTTCGCGGCCTTCGTCCCCCACGGCGACCCGATCGTGAAGCCGATGGCGCTCGGCCTCACCGTCGGTGTGCTCGTGGACGCGTTCCTGGTGCGGATGACGCTGGTGCCGGCCGTGCTGGCCCTGCTCGGGCGCGGCGCCTGGTGGCTGCCGCGCTGGCTCGACCGGCGGATGCCGGTCCTCGACATCGAGGGGGAGGCGCTCGTCCACCACCTCGAGCACGCCGACTACGTCGCCGCGCACGGCGCGGTCGCGGTGCGGGCACATGAGGTCGAGGTGCCGGGGGCGCTCGCGCCGCTCACGCTCGACCTCCGTCCGGGTGGGCTCGGCATCGTCCACGGGTCCGACCCGGTGGCGCGCTCGGCCGCGCTCGCCGCGATCACCGGACGGCTCGGGTTCGCCGGACGGCTGGTCGTGCTCGACCGGCTGCTGCCGGAGGAGTCGGGTGCTGTGCGGGCGAGGGCCGCTCTCGTCGGTGACGTCGAGGAGGCGCTCCGGCTCGCGGGCGCCCGCCGCGCCCCGGCGCTCGTCGCGATCGACAGTCCCACCTCGCTCGACCCCGGCCGGCTCGCGGCCCTGTCCGCGCTGACCTCACGGGGCACGACGGTCCTGCTCGGGATGCCGTCGCTGCCCGCCGTACCGCAGGTCGCGGACGCGCTCGCGTCCGCCGAGCCTGCCCGCGCGCTTCCTGCGCTCACCGACCCCGCGGCTTCGGTCGCTGACCTGGAGACAGTTCGATGACACGTACGAAATCATGGTGGTCGGGCCGCCGCCTGGTGGCCGCCGCGATCCTGCTGCCGGTCGTGGTGACCGCGCTCGCGCTCGCGGCCCTCAGCGACCGCACCGAGAACCTCGACAAGGTCCCCGCGGCCGTGGTCAACCTCGACAAGCCGGTGACCACCGGGAGCGGCAAGGACAAGCAGACGGTGTACGCCGGGCGCGCGCTCGCCGCCGACCTGGTCTCGTCCTCGGGTTCCGGCTCGTCCGGGCCGACGCTCGGCTGGGAGCTCACTGACGAGGAGGACGCGCGCGCCGGGTATGCGGACGGGAAGTACGCCGCGGTCATCACGATCCCCGAGGACCTCTCCAAGACGCTGACCGGAGTGCAGGGGACCGACCCGCGCGCCGGCACGGTGAGCGTCGAGGCGTCCGACGCCTCCAGCGAGGTCACCGCCGAGATCGCCCGTCAGGTGGCGCGGCAGTCCGCGTCGACCCTGGGACGTACGGTCACCACCACCTACCTCGACGGGGTCCGGGACGAGACCGGGAAGCTCAAGACCAGCCTGAGCGACGCCGCGGACGGTGCCGGCCGGCTCGCCGACGGCAGCGCTGCCGCCGACTCGGGTGCCGGGAAGGTCGCCGACGGTGCGCGTGAGCTCAGCTCCGGTGCCTCGGGCGCCGCTGACGGTGCCTCCCAGGTCGCCGGCGGCCTCGACTCGCTCGCCGGCGGGACCGCGCGGCTCGAGGACGGCGCGGACTCGTTGGCGGGCGGCGCGGGCAAGGCATCGAAGGGCGCGTCCTCGCTGGCTACCGGTGCGGAGGAGCTCAGCGGCGGGCTCGACCGGCTCGAGCGGTCGACCGCCGACCTGCCGTCGCAGACCTCGTCGCTGGCGAGCGGGGCGTCGCAGGTGTCGAAGGGCGTGGACGGCTACACCCAGCTCGCCAAGGGCTGGGCGCAGGCGTGCGCGAGCGACCCGCTGCTCGCGGCCTCCAAGCCGCAGCTGTGCGGCGCGACCGCGCAGGCGGTCGGCTCCGGTGGTGCGCAGGCCGACCAGCTCGCCGCCGGTGCGGAACAGGTCGCCTCGGGTGCCTCCGCGCTGTCGCAGGCGGCCCCCGAGCTGGCCGGCGGGATCTCGTCGGCCGCGGACGGTGGCCGGAAGGTCTCGTCCGGTGCGTCCCAGCTCGCGTCCGCCAACGCCCGGGTGGCCGCCGGGGCGCGGGAGCTCTCCACCGGTGTCGGGGAGGCGAACGACGGCGCCACCGCGCTGTCCTCCGGAGCGTCCCGGCTCGCCGCGGGCACCAAGCAGCTCGAGACCGGGTCGGCCTCCCTGGCCTCAGGTGCCGGCGACCTCTCCGACGGGACCTCCTCGCTGAGCGAGGGTGCGTCCTCGCTGGCCTCCGGCCTCGACGACGGCGCCTCGAAGATCACGGTGCCCGGGAAGAAGCAGGCGGACGTCGTCGCGGACCCGGTGCAGGTCGCCGTCGCCTCCGCGTCGTCGACCTCGGGGGCGACCCGGCTGGCGCCGACGGTGATCGCGCTGGCGCTGTGGCTCGGTGCGCTCGCGATCTACCTGCTCCGGCCGGCCTTCCCCGCCGGGCGGCTGGGGGCGGCGCTCAGCGCGCGTCGGCTCACCGCCGCCGGGCTCTGGCCGGCGGTCCTCGTCGGCGTGGTGCAGGCGGTGCTCCTCGTGGGCGTTGCCCGGCTTCTCGGCGCCGACCTCGCGCAGCCCGTCGCCACGGTCGGGATCGCCGTGCTCGCCGCGGCCGTGTTCGTCGCCGTCCACCAGGCCGTCGTCGCGCTCGCCGGACAGCGCCGCGGGTGGCTGATCTCGCTCGGCTTCCTCGCGCTGCAGCTGGTCTCGATCGGCGGGCTGCTGCCGGTCGCCACGGCGTCCGAGCCGTTCGGTGCCCTCTCCGGCATCCTGCCGGTCCCGCTCGCCGCCGAGGCGCTGCGCGGGGTCGTGGTCGCGCAGAGTGGCGCCGCGGTCGGTGCGCCGGTCGGTGGCCTGGTCCTCTGGCTCCTGCTCGCGGCGGCGGTCAGCGTCTTCGCGGCGGGTCGGGCGCAGCGTACGTCTGTGGCGGAGATCCGCGGGGTTGCGGCTGCGGGCTGAGCGGGCGCCGCACGTGTAACACGTCGTTCGTAGGACTATCCGGTCGCTCCGATGGGGCGAGAAGTCCTACGAACGACGTGTTACAGCTCGTCGCGGCGGCTCAGAGCGAGGTGTCGTGCAGCACGATGTGCTCGTCGAGCGGGGCGCGACCGATGTCGAGGCGGTTGACCGGGGCCTCGGGGTCGGCGGTGCCGAAGGAGATGCCGTAGAGCAGCTTGAGGTCGGCCGGCAGGCCGAGGTGGGCGCGGACGGTGTCGGCGAAGAGGCCGTGCATGCCCTGCGGGACGCCGTGGTAGCCGCGGGCGGTGAGGGAGAGCAGGAAGTTCTGGGCGTACATGCCGACGTCGTTGGCGGCGCGCACGACATCGCCGAGCTCGGGCACGAAGAGCAGCGCCACGTGGGGAGCGCCGTAGAAGCGGAGGTTCTCGGCGATGGCCTTGGTGCGGCCGTCGGTGTCCTCGCGGGCGATGCCCATGGCGCCGTAGAGGACGGCGCCGGCCTGCTGCGACCGCTGGACGTGCACGCTGTCGTCGGCACCGTACGTCGTGGTGAAGTCGGGGCTCATCTGGCCGGCCTGGAACGCCTTGAGCATCGCCTCGCTGAGGCGGTCGCGGGCGCCGCCGGAGAAGACGTGGACCTCCCAGGGCTGGGTGTTGCTGTGCGACGGGGCGCGCTGGGCGTCCTCGAGCACACCGCGGATGTCTTCGGCGGGCACCGGGTCGGGAAGGAAGGCCCGCGCGGAGCGGCGCGAACGGATCACGTCCGTGAAGGTCTCGACGGCGGTCGTGCTCACAGGAAGGGTTCCTCTCAGGTCTGCCGAGGGCTGATCACCTCGGTCCACTCCTGGGGCAAGACGGAGGGACTCTCCGGTATTCCGGAGGTGGGGGGAAGGTGGCCCATCACACATGCCGGGCACCTACCCGGTTCCGGTGATACCCCGGGTCGGGGCGGGGCCTCGGGCCCGGTGCGTCGAAGACTCGAGTTCCGACCTATCTCAGGGGGAAACCAATGATTCGAAAGCTCGTCTGTGCCGTCGCGGCGGGGGTCGCCGCAGCGGCGCTCTGGTCGTTGCCGGCTTCGGCGGCGCCGCTGCTGCAGCTCTCCGGCGCGATCTTCACGACCGACGTCTCCGGCGCGCCCGTCAACCTCAACCACTACGCCGCCAAGGAGGACGTCTATCTCAACGGCGGACCCGGCATCAACGCGCCCGTCGACGCGGCCGGCCTGCCCGCCGGGATCTACGCCTTCCAGGTGACCGACCCGTCCGGCAAGACGCTGCTCTCCACCGACCCGGTCGCCTGTCGCCGGGTCGAGGTCGACGCCAGCGGCCGTTTCGCCAGCGTCGCGCCGAGCGGCGGCTGCGCCCACGCGACCGGCACCGACGCGGAGGACGGCGGCATCACCGTGCAGCTGTTCCCCTACCTCGACACCCCGAACAACGGTGGCGAGTACAAGGTCTGGCTCACGCCGTACGACGCGCTCGACCCCACCGCTCCGGGCAACCGCCACGGCTTCGTACCGGCCGACAGCAAGACCGACAACTTCAAGGTCAAGGCCAAGGCGATCGTCGAGATCGACACCCGGTTCTCGCAGCACGGTGGGCCGTACATCGACGGTCTGGCTGCCCGGTGGACCGACACGCTGGGTGCGCACAACGTGAAGTACTCCGAGTACAACCCGGCGGTCCTCGCGTTCCACGAGGCGCACGTCGAGGCCGCTGAGGCGGGTCTGCACAAGATCACCGTCAGCGACCAGGCCGGCTGCGAGATCGATGACGTCCACTTCGACGGGGCGACCTTCCTCCCCGACGCGAGCGGCTCGGTCACCGTCCCGGTGCAGGTCAAGAAGTTCATGAGCGGCGAGCACACCTACTGGGTGGACGTGCACTGCGTCTGAGGCGCTGCTCTTCAGCCGGTCACTGCGATCATCAACCTAGCATTTGCTTGGTAGGCGCTCTAGACTGCCCGACATGGCAGTCGAGATCGACTTCAGCGGCAAGGTGGTCGCGGTGACCGGTGGTGCGCGCGGCGTGGGCGCCGGGATCGTCTCGCGGTTCCTCGAGGCCGGTGCGGAGGTCGAGATCTGCGGCCGGCGCGCTCCTGAGGAGCTGCCCGTCGTGGACGGGCGCAAGCCGGTCTTCTCCCAGGTGGACGTGAGGGACCCGGAGCAGGTCGCGGCCTGGATCGCCGCCATCACCTCACGACTCGGTCGGCTCGACGTGGTCGTCAACAACGCCGGCGGCGCCCCCTACGCCGACTTCGCGACCGCTTCGCCGCGCTTCCACGAGAAGATCGCGGCCATCAACTTCCTGGCCACCGCCTACGTCTGCCAGGCGGCGTACGAGGCGCTGAAGGCCACCCATGGGTGCATCGTCAACATCAGCTCGATCTCGGCACGCCGGCCCAGCCCCGGGACCGCGGTCTACGGTGCCGCGAAGGCGGCCGTCGAGAGCCTGACCGGGTCGATCGCGGTCGAGTGGGCCCCGGACGTACGCGTCAACGCCATCTCCTGCGGGATCGTCGCCACCCCCGGGTCCGAGGACCACTACGGCAGCCCGGAGCAGCGGGCCGCCGTCGCCGCGACCATCCCGCGCGGCGTCTTCGCGACCCCTGAAGAGATCGGCGACGCCTGCCTCATGCTCGCCTCCCCGCTCGCCGCGCACATCACCGGCGCCGTCCTCGCCGTCGACGGCGGCGGCGAGTGGCCCGCCTTCCTCCAGCACACCCCCAACTCCTGAGGAGAAACCGTGCCCGAAGCCGTCATCGTCTCTGCCGCCCGTTCGCCGATCGGCCGCGCCTTCAAGGGCTCGCTGAAGGATCTGCGTCCCGACGAGCTGGCCGAGCAGATCGTACGCAGCGCCCTCGCGTCGGCCCCCGAGCTCGACCCGGCGCAGCTCGACGACCTGATGATGGGCTGTGCCCAGCCTGCCGGGGAGCAGGGCTACAACATCGGCCGGGTCGTCGGCGTACGCCTCGGTCTGGACGCCGTGCCCGGCACCACCGTCCACCGCTACTGCGCCTCCTCGCTGCAGACCACCCGGATGGCCTTCCACGCGATCCGCGCGGGCGAGGGGGACGCGTTCGTCTCCGCCGGGGTGGAGTGCGTGTCCCGCTACGAGCGCGGCAAGGCCGACGGGATGCCCGACACCAAGGCCGAGGAGTTCCTCAAGGCCGGCGAGCGTGGCGCCGCGCGGGTGGCCGCGGGTGAGGCCTGGGTCGATCCCCGCGAGTCCGGCGAGCTGCCCGACTACCACCTCGCGATGGGCGAGACGGCCGAGAACGTCGCCGAGATGTGCGGCGTGACCCGGGAGGCCCAGGACGCGTGGGGCGTACGTTCCCAGAACCGCGCCGAGGCCGCTGCCGCGCGTGGTTTCTGGGAGCGGGACATCACGCCGGTGACGCTGCCGTCTGGTGAGGTCGTCTCCGCCGACGACGGGCCGCGGGCCGGGGTGACGCTCGAGAAGGTGGCCGGCCTGGCGCCGGTGTTCCGGGAGAACGGCACCGTCACCGCCGGCAACTGCTGCCCGCTGAACGACGGCGCTGCCGCGCTGGTGATCATGAGCGACACCCGAGCGGCGGAGCTGGGGATCCAGCCCCTGGCTCGGATCGTCTCGACCGGGGTCTCCGGGCTCTCGCCCGAGATCATGGGTCTCGGTCCCGTCGACGCGTCCCTGCAGGCACTCGCCCGCGCCGGACTCTCCGCGTCCGACATCGACCTCGTGGAGATGAACGAGGCCTTCGCCGCCCAGGTGCTCCCCAGCATCGACCGGATCGGCCTCGACCCCGAACGGGTCAACGTCAACGGCGGCGCGATCGCCCTCGGCCACCCCTTCGGCTCCACGGGTGCCCGCCTCACGACCACGCTCCTCCACGGCCTGCAGGAGACCGGCGGCCGCTACGGGCTGGAGACCATGTGTGCCGCCGGGGGTCAGGGGATGGCGCTCGTGATCGAGCGACTCTGACTGGCCGCCGCATCGGGGTGTAACACGTCGTTCGTAGGACTATTCGCCCTATCAGATGGGGCGAGTAGTCCTACGAACAGCGTGTTACACGCCTTCCGACGCTCAGACGCTCCGCCGCCCCAGGTGGATGACCGCGACCGTGACGCGACGCTCCTCGACCACGTAGACGATCCGGTAGCGCCCGACGCGGAGGCGGTAGCGGTCCTTGCCCCACGCGTAGGCGCCGACGTCGCGCGGGGCCTCGGTCAGGGTG
Organism: Nocardioides sp. NPDC126508; assembly: GCA_040302365.1. Classification (GTDB taxonomy): domain Bacteria; phylum Actinomycetota; class Actinomycetes; order Propionibacteriales; family Nocardioidaceae; genus Nocardioides. The sequence goes on along the minus strand of JBEOUM010000011.1, from coordinate 16,020 downwards.
TCGACGGTGTCGAAGACCTGGATCAGGCCGATGGGGTCGTCGTCGACGTACGCCTCGGCCGACTGCAGTGCTTCGTCGGCCCAGACGACCTGATAGCTCACTCGCCGGCAGGCCGGTCGAGACCGAGGGCGCGGCGGGCCTCGGCGTGCGGGGTGTAGCGGACCTCGCCGAGCTCGCGGCGCAGGGAGTAGCGCGCGAGCGCGAGATCGTCCTCGAGGTCCTCGATGCGTCGGTCGTGGTCGTTGAGGTAGGCGCGGATGGCCTCGCGGGCGATCTCCTGCTTGGACCGGTTCTCCGTCCGGGCACGGTCGGTCAGCAGCCGGTCGTCGGCCTCGCTGAGTCGCAGAGTCATAGCCATGGACCCAGCGTAACCCGAGGTGGTATCACGCGGTATCGTACGTATGGCCGAACCGTCGAGCTTCACCCTGGGGGACGTCCGTATGTCGCTGACCGCGCTCTATCTGCTTGTCGCACTCGGAGCGGGACTGGTCGCGATGTTCCTCAGGCTCCCGCCGCTGGTCGGCTTCCTGGCCGCCGGGTTCGGGCTGCACGCCGCCGGTGTCGGCGAGCTGGAGGGCCTGCACACGCTGGCCGATCTCGGCGTCACGCTGCTCCTGTTCGGCATCGGTCTCAAGCTCGACGTGCGATCGTTGCTCCGGCCCGACGTGTGGCTGAGCACCTTCGCCCACCTCGGGCTCAGCGTCGTCGTCGGGGTCGGGCTGCTGGCCGGCATCGCCCCGCTCGGCTTCGCGCTCCTCACCGATGCCGACCTGGGCGAGATGGCGCTGATCGCGTTCGTCCTCTCCTTCTCGAGCACCGTCTTCGCGATCAAGGTGCTCGACGAGCGCCACGACAACAACACCCTCTACGGCCGGATCGCGATCGGTGTGCTGGTCATGCAGGACATCGTCGCGGTCGCGTTCCTGACCATCTCCAAGGGCCACTGGCCCTCGCCGTGGGTCTTCGCGCTGGTGCTGCTTCTCCCGGGCGCCTGGCTCGCCCACCGCATCTGGGACCGGATCACCTCGGCCGAGCTGACCGCGCTCTTCGGCCTGGCGATCGCGCTCGTGCCGGGCCACTGGCTCTTCGAGACCGTGGGGCTCAAGGGCGACCTCGGGGCGCTCGTGGTCGGCGTACTCCTCGGGTCGCACGCCAAGGCGCCGGCGCTGGCCAAGCTGCTGTTCAGCACCAAGGAGCTCTTCCTCATCGCGTTCTTCCTGAGCATCGGGCTGACCGGGGTGCCGTCGCTGGAGGACCTGGCGCTGGCCACCGTGCTGCAGATCCTGCTGCCGATCCAGGCCGCTGCGTACGTCGCGATCTTCGCCTTCATGGGGTTGCGCTACCGCACCGCGACGCTGGCCTCGTTCACGCTGACCAACTACTCCGAGTTCGGGCTGATCGTGATCGTCATCGCCTCGGCGACCGGGTTGGCCTCGGCGCAGTGGCAGACCGTGCTCGCGGTCGCGACCTCGCTCTCGTTCCTGGTGGCCGCCGTCTTCAACGCGTACGCCGCGAAGCTCATCAACCTGCTCAACCGGCTGCTCCCGGAGCGGCGGCCCGAGAAGCTTCAGGAGGCCGACCGGCCGATCAACCTCGGCGACGCCAAGGCGCTGGTGGTCGGGATGGGCCGGGTGGGGCGTACGACCTATGAGGAGCTGCGCGACACCCAGGGCTACCAGGTGCTGGCGATCGAGCACGACTCGTTGCGCGCTGCCGAGCTCAAGGAGGAGGGCTTTGCGGTGGTCGAGGCCGACGCCACCGACCAGGACTTCTGGGAGCGGGTCAAGAAGGGCGCCGGGATGGAGCTGGTCGTCCTCACGATGCCCTTCCACGGCGACAACCTGCTCGCCATGGACCTGCTCCGCAAGCTCGGTTTCAAGGGCACGGTGGCCGCCATCGCGCTGCGTCCCGAGGAGCGCGACGAGCTCAAGAAGCGTGGCGCCCACGCCGTCCTGAACCTGTACGCCTCGGCCGGCTCCGACCTCGCCGAGAAGGCGCTCCGGGTCAACCAGGAGCGCCAGCTCTCCGCGTGAGTTGTGAAGCCGAGAGTGACCCATGGGCCACTCTCGGCTTCACAACTCGGCTCAGCCCAGCAGGTTGTAGCCCGAGAGCGCACCCAGGTAGGTGCGGGTCACGCCGGTGCCGGTGCTGTTGCGCTCCAGCGCATAGATGTAGCTGCCCGAGCGCATGATCAGGTCGCCACCCGAGCCGGCCCGCAGGTCGCGCACGCCGAGCACCGCGTCGTAGCCGGACAGGTTGACCGACAGGGTCTGCGTGGAGACCAGGCCACCGGGGCCGTTGCTCTCGTGGACGACGGTGCTGGTGCCGTTGACGAAGAGCACGTCGGGGGTGTTGCCGCCGTTCCAGCGTCCGACGCCGACCAGGCGGGTGCCCGCGGCCGAGGACCTCATCACGATCGACGCGCCGACCTTGGTCGAGCCCTTGCCCGGCCACAGCTTGATCGTGCCGTCGGAGGTGCGGCCCATCAGGTCCGGGAAGCCGTCGCCGGTGATGTCGCCGACCGCGTCGATGACGCTGACCGTGCTGAGGCCGGTCGCGATCGTGACCGGGCCGGCGAACTTGCCGGTGCCGTAGCCCCGGTAGAGGCGGACCGAACCGTCGGACATCTTGGCCAGGAAGTCGCCCTTGCCGTCGCGGTTCCAGTCGCCGGCGTTCATCAGCGCGGTGGCGCTCGTCAGGGTGATGCCGCTGTCGACCGGCGCGGCCAGGCTGACCCGGCCGCTGTTCGGCTTGACGTAGAGCGTCGAGCCGGACTTCATCACCAGGTCGGGGAGGCTGTTGCCGAGGAGGTTGACCGCGCCGACGAGGGTGCGGTTGACGTCCGCGTACGGCCCCAGCGGCTTGCCGAAGCCGGTGCCGGAGGCCGGGTAGATCCAGCCGCGGTTGGAGGAGTCCCGGCCGATCAGGTCACCACGGCCGTCGCCGGTGAAGTCGCCGTAGCCGGAGATCTGGACCAGCGAGGACCACGACGGGCTCTGCGTCGCGAGCTTGGTCGGCGAGCCGAACGTGCCGCTGCCCGAACCCTTGAAGTAGTAGAGCGCGCCGGACTTGCGGCCGATCAGGTCGCGCTTGCCGTCCTTGTTGACGTCACCGGTCGCCGCGAGCTTGTCGAAACCGCTCAGCGAGCGCGTCGTGCCTGCCCGGGTGAACCCGCCGGCCCCGTTGCCGGTGTAGCGGACCAGGTAGCCCTTCGAGTTCTTGCCGACCAGGTCGTTGGCCGAGGTGCCACCGATGTTGCCGGTCGCGGTGATCTTGGAGACGCCCGAGAACGTGCTCCTGCCGAGGTTCTTGAAGACCGCCGCGAAGGTGCCGTCGCCGCGGCCCTTGCGGATGCCGGCCGAGCCGTCGTCGCGGACCTGGATCAGGTCGGCCTTGCCGTCGCCGGTGATGTCCGGGGTGACGACCGCCTCGCGCACGGTGCTGCCGACCGTCGTGGACGTCCTGGTCGAGCTGAACCCGGCGAACCCGCCCGTACGCAGCGTGAAGATCCGGCCGTCGGACACCCGGCGTGCCACGAAGTCGGAGTGGCTCGTGCCGGCGATGTTGGACTCCAGGTCGCGCCCGCTCCAGCTCTTCTGGAGACCGGCGGCGAGCGTACGGATCCGGGGGAGCGCGGCCTCGAGGTTCTCGCCGGGGCAGATGGTCGCCGTCGTGTTCGCGTCGCGGTGGCCCTGGATCGCGTGCGGGAAGACCGTCTTGGTGCCGTCGGTCTTGGTCAGGGTCACGTTGGTGGCGTCGGCGGTGACGCCGTGGAGGGACAGCTTCCAGGCATAGAGGGAGCCGTACGCCTGGATCATCGCGTCCGTGGGCGTGCTCTGGCTGGTCGACGCCTCGGTGGAGTCCGGGCAGCCGGCGGCGACCGTGTCGAAGCAGCCGAGCGCCGCGGTGCCGAAGCTGTCGTAGTTGTAGCCGCTGGTGTGCGCGCCCTCGACCGGCAGGTCGACGCCGCCGTAGCGCCCCTCCCAGATGCGACCGAACTTGTCGATGAAGAAGTTGTAGCCGACGTCGCGGTAGCCACGGGTCTTCACGTGGTACTCGTAGATGCCCCGGATGATGCCGGGGACATCGGCCTCGGTGTAGTCGTTGGAGCCCGCCTCGTGGTGGACGAAGCCGCCGTGGATCTGGCGGTAGGCCGGGGCGCTCTGCTCGCGGATCGTCTCATCGGCGCCCCACTGGGAACGGCTGTAGATCGTCGGGCTGGCGGTGTAGGCCGAGGCGACCAGGTTGAGGTCGGAGTCCTTGTTGCCGCTGTGGGCGCTGGCCGCGGTCGGTTTGTTCTTGTCGGTGTGGATCTCCGGGAGTTCGTCGACCGTCTCGCCCGGCTTGCCCGGCTCGATCACTGCGAGCTCGAGGTCGGCCGGGACCTCGGCCGCGTCGGGGACGATGATCCGGGTCTGCACCTGGTCGACGTGTCCGGCCAGGAACTCGTCGGTGCCCTGGCGGGCGCTCCTGGCCTCTGCCGAGCCGGCGTCGGGGCCGTGGTCCTCGACGTCGAGCGACATCGGGGTCCACGCCGACCAGACGCCGTCGGTGCTGGTGCGGACCTCGGGGCGTACGTCGCCGGTGAGGTCGCCGGACCAGGTCACGCCGACGACGCCGAAGCCGGTGACGTCCTGCGGGTCGCTCTTGATGACGTCGGTGCGGGGCTTGTCGACCTTCGTCGCATGCTCGGTCGCCCTGCCGGTCGAGGTGGTCAGCGCGACCTCGTCGACGTGGGCCTCGACCGGGCCGGCGGGGACCTTCAACGGCTCCCGGTTCGCCGCCTCGTACGCGGCCAGCGGGCCGGACGTGGTCGGTTCGGCGGTGGCGGCGTTCAGCGTCAGCGGGATGGCCACTGCGGCGGCGCCGAGAACGAGGGTGGTGCCGGAGATGGACGCGATCCTGGCGCGTCGGGGCATCGAAGCCTCCGTGGGGGAAGGTGAAGACGGGCTCCGGAAACCTATACCCCCGCGGGGTGGGGTGTCGCACCCATATCTATGTGTCTCGCAGATCCGTCTTCAGCACCTTGCCGCTGGCGTTGCGCGGGAGGCTGTCGACCAGCTCGTACGCCCTCGGCTGCTTGTAGTTGGCGAGCCGGTCCTTGAGCCAGGTCGTGATCGTGTCGGGGTCCAGGTCGTCGCGGACGACGACGAAGGCCTTGCCCACCTGACCGAGCCGGGCGTCGGGGATGCCGATGACGGCGGCCTCGACGATGCCGGGGTGGCCGGCGAGGGTGTTCTCGACCTCGGCGGGATAGACGTTGAAGCCACCGACGGTGAACATGTCCTTGATCCGGTCGGTGATCTTCAGGCAGCCGTGCTCATCGAGGAAGCCGACGTCGCCGGTGTGGAGCCAGCCGTCCTCGTCGATCGCCTCGGCGGTCGCCTCCGGGTTCTCGAAGTAGCCGAGCATGACGTTGTCGCCGCGGATCCAGACCTCGCCGTCCTCGCCCGGTTCGGCGTCCTCGCCGGTCGCGGTGACGGTGCGGATCTCCAGGCCCTCGACCGCGGGGCCGACGACCCTGGCGACGTGCTCGGGGTCCTCGCCCGGGCGGGTGGTCGTGGCGACCATGCACTCGGTGAGTCCGTACGCCCCCTTGACCTCGTCGATCCCGAGGATGTCGCGCATGTCGGCGAAGAGGCTCTCCGGGACGCTCGCCGCGCCGGCGATGGCGAAGCGCAGGCTCGAGATGTCGTAGGCCTCGAGGTCGGGGTGGTTGATGAGCGTGGTGAAGATCGTGGGAGCGCCGGGGAGAACGGTGATCCTCTCGTCCTGGATCAGCTTCAGCGCCTGGGACGGGTCGTAGGTCGCGATCGGGTAGACCGTGCTGCCCGCGGTGAACGCGGCGATGAAGCCGGCCTTGTAGCCGAAGCCGTGGAAGAAGGGATTGACGATCGCGTAGCGGTCGTCGGGGGAGAGCCCGGCGCCGCGGGCCCAGACGTCGGCGACACCGATCGTCTGGCGCTGGGCGCTCATCACGCCCTTCGGCTTGCCGGTGGTGCCGGAGGTGAACAGCAGGTCGGCGAGGGTGTCGGGGGTGACCGTCGCTTTAGCGTCCGTGAGACGCTTTTCGGTCGTGCTGTCGCCACTCGCCAGGAAGTCGTCCCAGCCATCGGCGAGGTCGACGATGGTGAGCAGGTGCTCCGGGAGCGGACCGGCGTCGTGGAGCATCTGCACGTAGTCGGTGCCGAGGAAGCCGTTGACGGTGATCAGCGCGGTTGCTCTCGACCGCTCGAGGATCTCTCGTGCCTCATGACCCCGGTAACGCGTGTTCAGCGGCACCGCGGCTGCCCCGATCGTCTGCGCGCCGAGGACCGCGACCGGGAACTCCCAGCGGTTGGGCGCCCAGATCGCGACGCGGTCGCCGCTGCGTACGCCACTGGCGAGGAAGGCGCGCGCGGCCCGGTCGGCCGCGTCGGCGAGCCCGGCATAGGTGAGCGTCGTGGGGCCGTCGACGATCGCCGGGTGGTCGGCGTACGTCTGCTTGGCCTTCTCGATCAGGGCGGGGATGGTGCGGGGGGTCATCCTGCTGAGCGTAGTTGAGCAACTGCTTGTTTGGTAGACTTCGTCCATGACTGACACGGGGGTTGCGCCGAGAAGGCGGGGAACGGCGTCGGGCTCGTCGCGGCGGGCCGAGCTGCTCACGCTGGCCGGCGAGATGTTCGCGACCAAGGGGTTCTCCCAGACGACCGTACGCGACATCGCCGATGCCGCCGGGATCCTCTCCGGCTCGCTCTACCACCACTTCCGCTCCAAGGAAGCGATGCTGACCGAGCTGCTCTCCGGCTTCCTCGACGGGCTCAACGCGCGGTTCACCGAGATCGTCGAGTCCGGCGTCGACCCGCAGGCCGACCTCGACGGGCTGATCGCGGAGTCCTTCCGGACGATCCACAACGAGCGGCTCGCCGTCGCGCTCTACCAGAACGAGGCGGCCTTCCTGGCGACCGTCGAGGGCTTCGAGTTCGTCGCCGAGCGTTCCCGCGAGAACGAGGCGCTGTGGATCCGGGTCCTCGAGGCCGGCCAGGCCGCGGGCGTCTTCCAGCCCTCCCTCGACCCTGCGCTGACCTATCGGTTCATCCGTGACGGCGTCTGGTCCACGGTCTCCTGGTATCGCCCTGGCGGCCGCCACACCCCGGAGACGCTCTCGGAGCAATATCTGAAGCTGCTCCACTCCGGCATCCTCGCCTGACGCCGAGTCGGCTCGTCTTGACCCCGAAACCCGCCGAGTCGGCCCGTCATGACGGGCCGACTCGGCACGGATTTCGGTCAAGACGGGCCGACTCGACGGTCCGGGGGCTCAGGGGACTTCTTTGAAGCGGAGGCCCTTGGGGTCTTCTGCCTCGATGATCTTCAGCTCGTCCGGAGTGGGCTCGCGGGTGAGGGGCGCGTCGGTGGCGTCGATCGGGAAGCCGGTGGCTTCCTGGAGCTCCTCGGGGGTGACGCCGGGGTGGATCGAGACGACCTTGACGAGGCCGGAGTCGTCGTAGCCGAGGACGGCGAGATTGGTGACGATGACACCGAGGTCGTGGAAGCGGCCGGCGGTGCCGGTTGCGCGGTCGTTGCCGACACCGCTGGCGACGTCGACGCTCTCGACGAAGATCCGGGCGGAGTGCTTGGCGACCCAGTAGTCGACGCGGTGGTTGACGGTGTTGCCCGGAGCCCCGCGCACGCCGATCAGCTGCCGCTTCGGCTGCCGCCAGTCACCGATCGAGGAGATGTTCTGGTTGCCGTAGCGGTCGATCTGGCTGGCGCCCATCATCGAGTGGCGGCGGCCGCTGGCGACGATGTCGAAGATGCTGCGGAACGGCACCCACGCCTCCGGGGTGCCGCCGGCGGCAGCGGTCTTCAGCAGGGGCGGAGCCTCGGCCATCATGAACGCCTCGCCGTCGCTGAGCGCGAGCTCGGGGGTGTGGGTGGCCTTGGCCAGGCGTACGCCGATGGCCGGGACGATCCCGACGGCATGGGCGAGCACCTCGCGGGAGCCCTTGAAGGCGTCGGAGACGGCGGCGACGCAGACGTCGGCGCGAGTGATGGTCTGGGTGGTCACAGGTAACGCTCCTCGAACTCGGTCCAGTCGCTGTCGGACTCCGACTTGGCTGCGGCGACGTACGCCTTCTGGAACTCCTCGTCGCGCCCGTAGTCGGGGTCGCAGCTGGTGAAGTGGGCGCCGCCGGGGGCCTCGACGACGTGGTTCACGAAGATCCGTGGGACCAGGAGGCTCTGCGGCGGGGCCTTGGCGGTCAGGTCGTCGGTGGAGACGATCTGCTCGACCGACAGGATCGTGGTGTCGGCGGCCATCGCGAAGAGGTCGTCGAAGTAGGGGTCGGGGCCGAGGTACTGGCCGTTGCCGGCCGCGTCGGCGCGGTTGAGGTGGATCAGCGAGACGTCGAGGCGGAGGCCGGGGACGGCGACGTACTCCTCGTCGTCGTAGGGCGACCTCACCGTCCTGAGGTCGGGGTTCATCGCCATCACGTCGCTGCCGAGGCCGGCCCGGATGGGCTGGAACGAGAGCCGGTTGGCGCCGGCGCGCAGGCCGGCGACGAACATGCCCTCGTCGTACTCGCTCGTCTCCGGGATCTCGCCGCGCTCGCGCGCGCGGGTGAAGTTGGGGTCGAGCGGGATCGAGTCGAGGCTGACGAAGCCGTAGACCAGCTTCCGGATCCTCCCGGCCCGGGCGAGCAGGCCGACGTCGGGGCCGCCGAACGCGACCACGGTCAGGTCGGTGATGTCGCTGCGGAGGATCTCCTTGACCAGCGCCATCGGCTTGCGGCGTGAGCCCCAGCCGCCGATGCCGATGGTCATCCCGGACTCGAGCTTGCCGGCGACCTCGGAGAGGGGGAGTGTCTTATCGAGCATGTACGTCCTTCCAGAGCTGGGCAGTGGCGTGGGCGCGCTTGAAGTAGAGGTGGGCGTCGTGCTCCCAGGTGATCGCCACGCCTCCATGGAGCTGGATCATCTCCGCCGCGACCTGCGAGAACGCGTCGGAGCACCAGGTCTTGGCGGCCTGGATGAGACGTACGTCGGGCGTCGGCTGGGTCAGCGACCAGGCCGCTGCCCAGCTCATCGTCCGGGCCGTCTCGACCTGGACGAGCAGGTCGGCACACCGGTGCTTGAGCGCCTGGAACGAGCCGAGCGGACGACCGAACTGGTGGCGCTCCTTGAGGTAGGCGACCGTACGCTCCAGCGCCTCGCGCGCGGCGCCGGCCTGGAGGGCGGTCATCATGGTCGCGCCGACGGTGGTGACGTACGCCGGATCGACCGTGCCCACCGCCGAACCGGGATCATCGACGGTGACCGTCGCGAACCTCCAGGTCGGGTCCAGGGCGGGAGTCGGGGTGACCGTGACCGCAGCGGGATCCACGGCGTGGACCTGATCGCCGCGCAGTACTAGGAAGATCTCCGCCCCTGTGCCGTCGATGACGAGATCGGAGCCGGGGAGGACCACCGCGGCCGTCGAGCCACCGGCGATCCGCTCCAGCAGCTCACCGCCGGCAGGGGTCGCGGTGGCGGCCAGGACCTGGGTCGCCAGCAGGGTGCCGACGAACGGTGACGGCGTCAGCGTGGCGCCGAGCTCCTCGAGGACGAGCTGGGCCTCGATGTAGGAGCAGCCGACCCCGCCGTACGCCTCGGGGACCGCCAGCGCGGTGACGCCGATCTGCTCGGTGAGCGTCTGCCACAGGGTGGCGTCGTAGCCCTCGGGCGTCGCGATCGCCGCGCGCAGATCCATCGAGGCGGCCCGCTTGGCGATCAGCGTATGAACCGTGGCGACCAGGTCGGTCTGCTCCTCGGTGAGCGCGAACCTCATCGCGCCTCCACCAGCGACTCGAGGATCCGGGCACGGTGCTCGGCCGGGGTCCCCCAGGCGCCCACCAGCGCGCGCACCTTGAGGATCCACAGGCTCAGGTCGAACTCGCGCGTGTAGCCGATCGCGCCGTGGACCTGCAGCGCGGTGCGCGAAGCCATGTAGGCGGCGTCACCGGCTGCGACCTTGGCCGCAGACACGTCTCGCGGGGCGACGGTCAGGCTCGCGTTGTGCACCAGCGGGGCGGCGAAGTCCAGGGCGACGCGTACGTCGGCCAGCAGGTGCTTGACCGCCTGGAACTCGCCGATCGGGCGCCCGAACTGCGTCCGCTGCTTCACGTACGCGACCGAGTCGTCGAGCAGCCGCAGCCCGGCGCCGAGGAGCTGGGCCGAGCAGGCGAGCGTGCCCAGGTCGAGCGCCAGTGCCGGGTCGATGGTGGCGATCTCCTCGCCGGCGGTGACCTCGAAGAGCCGCCGGGTCGGGTCGACCGACTCCCGCTCGGTGCCGGTGCCCGCGCGGTGAAGGGCGGTGCTCACGGCGTACGTCCGTTCGGCGACGTCCGCGTCGAGAGCCCGTGTCGTGGGAGCCACCGACACGAGCGCTTCGCCGGAGGCCAGCCGCGGGAGGAGGTCTGCGTCGGGCGTGCCGGCGAGAAGGTGCGGTGCGACGGCGACGGACTCGACCCACGGGCCCGGGACGCCGTGGTAGCCGAGCCGCTCGAAGGCGACGGTCAGATCGACGGGGGAGGCGCCCAGGCCACCGTGCTCCTCCGGCACCAGCAGCCCCGTGACTCCCAGCTCGGCGAGCCGCTGCCAGAGCTTGAGCCCGGAGGAGTGGTCACCGGCGGCCCAGGCGCGGGCGACCGACGCGACGTCGGCCCCACCGAGGAGGTCGTCGAGTGCTTCGGAGAAGGCGTGCTGCTCCGGCGTACGTCCGAATCTCATCGGCCACCCCTCGGCAGGCCGAGCACGCGCTCGGCGACGATGTTGCGCTGGATCTGGTTGGTGCCGGCGTAGATCGGGCCGGACAGGGAGAAGAGGTAGTCGTCGGCCCAAGGGCCGGCGAGCTCGGCGTCGGCGCCGAGCAGGGACAGCGCGGTCTCGTGCAGCGAGAGGTCGAGGTCGGACCACCACAGCTTGTTGATCGAGCCCTCGGGGCCGACCGAGCCGCCGGCCTCGACGTGGGTGACGGTGCCCCAGGTGTAGAGGCGGTAGGCCTCCGCGCCGATCCAGGCGTCGACGACCTGGTCGCGCAGGTGCGGCTGCGGGTCGGACGCCCACAGGTCGAGCAGGCGGTCCGCCGCCGCACAGAACCGGCCCGGCGAGCGCAGCGACAGCCCCCGCTCGTTGCCCGCCGTCGACATCGCGACCTTCCAGCCGTCCCCGACGCCACCGAGCACGTCCTCGTCGGGCACGAAGACGTCGTCGAAGAAGATCTCCGCGAACCCCGGCGTACCGTCGAGCTGGTCGATCGGCCGGACCGTGACGCCGTCGGCGTGGAGGTCGAAGAGGAAGTACGTCAGCCCCCGGTGCCGCTCAGCCGACGGGTCCGATCGGAAGAGCCCGAAGCCGCGGTCGGCGAAGGGCGCCCGGCTGCTCCAGGTCTTCTGGCCGTTGAGCCTCCAGCCACCCTCGACCTGAGTCGCGGTCGCCCGGAGCGAGGCCAGGTCGGACCCTGCCTCGGGCTCGGACCACGCCTGCGCCCAGACCAGGGTGCCGTCGGTCATGTCGCGCAGGTAGCGCTCCTTCTGGGCCTCGGTCCCGTGGCCGAAGATGATCGGGGCGAGCAGCGAGATGCCGTTCTGGCTGATCCGGGTGGGGGCGCCGGCGAGGTAGTACTCCTCCTCGAAGACGACCCACTCGGTCAACGACGCGTCCCGGCCGCCGTACGTCTCGGGCCAGGTGACCACCGACCACCGTCCGGAGGCCAGCGTGCGCTCCCACTCCCGGTGCGCCGCGGCACCCTCGGCGGTGTCCATCGACGGCAGCCGGCCGGGGTTGTTGGCGGCGAGCCACTCGCGGGCCTCGAGCCGGAAGGCCTCCTCGGCCTCGGTGACCTCCAGGGTGCTGTGCTCGAGCGTCATGGCCGCATCGACCTCGCGTCCATCCCGGCGAGCGAGTCCTTGCCGACCTCGGCGTTGTGGGCGTGCGCGGCGTGGTGGAGGCCGAAGACCGAGTCCATCCCGGCGCGCATCCCCATCAGGTCCTCGGCCTGGTTGACCGCCTTCTTGGCCAGCGCGAGCCCCAGGCGCGGCATCTCGGCGATCTTTCCGGCGAGGGCCAGCGTCTCGGTCTCGAGATCGTCGCGGGGAACGACGTGGTTGACCATGCCCCAGGTCTCCGCCTGTGCGGCCGAGAAGCGGCCGCCGGTGAAGAGCATCTCCTTGGCGGCGCGGGGGTTGGTGACCCACGGGTGGGCGAAGTACTCGACCCCGGGGATGCCCATCTTGACCACCGGGTCGGAGAAGAACGCGTCGGCGGAGGCGACGATGAAGTCGCAGGACCAGGCCAGCATCAGGCCACCGGCGATGCAGGCGCCCTGCACCATCGCGATCGTCGGCTTCGGCAGCTCGCGCCAGCGGCGGCACATGCCCAGGTAGACCTCGGACTCGCGCGCGAACCGGGAGTCGACGCCCTCCTTGCCGACGTGGTCCCACCACATCACGGCCTTGCGCTCGAAGCTCTCGTCGATGTCGCGGCCGGGGGTGCCGATGTCGTGGCCGGCGCAGAAGTGCTTGCCGTTGCCGCCGAGGACGATCACCTTGATCTCGTCGTCGTTGGTCGCCCGCGTGAACGCCGCGTCGAGCGCGTAGGTCACCTTCGAGTTCTGGGCGTTGCGGTATTCGGGGCGGTTCAGCCGGACGATCGCCACGGGTCCGCGGGTTTCGTACGTCACCACGTTGGTCTCGGGAGTGCCGCTCATGCCGTAGACGCTACCAAACAAGTGCTTGGTTTGGTAGGTTGTCCGGCATGGACCTGACCTACTCCGCCGAGGACGAGGCCTTCCGTGCCGAGGTGCGCGAGTGGCTCGCCGACCACCTGGTCGGCGAGTGGGCCGCGCTGCGCGGCACCGGCGGGAACGGCCGCGACCACGATTCGTACGAGGGCCGGCTGGCGTGGAACCGCTACCTGGCAGCACACGGGTGGACGTGCCTGGGCTGGCCGGAGGAGCACGGCGGCCGTGGCCTGCCGCTGTTCCAGCAGGTGATCTTCCACGAGGAGTACGCCCGGGCGGATGCCCCGGTCCGGGTGAACCATCTCGGTGAGGAGCTGCTCGGGCCGACCCTGATCGCCCACGGCACCGCGGCCCAGCAGGAGCGGTTCCTGCCCAAGATCGTCGCCGTCGAGGAGCTGTGGTGCCAGGGCTACTCCGAGCCCGGCGCCGGCTCCGACCTGGCCGGCGTACGCACCCGGGCGCGGCTGGACGGCGACCAGTGGGTCGTCGACGGTCAGAAGGTGTGGACGTCGAACGCCCACCTGTCCGACTGGTGCTTCGTCGTGTGCCGCACGACGCCCGGCTCTGAGCGCCACCACGGGCTCTCCTACCTCTTGGTGCCGATGGCGCAGCCCGGTGTCGACGTGCGGCCGATCCAGCAGCTGACCGGCACATCCGAGTTCAACGAGGTCTTCTTCGACGGTGCCGTGACTTCGGCGGACATGGTCGTCGGCGAGCCCGGCGACGGCTGGAAGGTCGCGATGGCGACCCTCGGGTTCGAGCGCGGTGTATCCACGATCGGCCAGCAGGTCGGCTTCGCGCGCGAGCTGGAGACGGTCGAGGAGGCCGCCCGGGCCTCCGGCGTGATCGACGACCCCGGCATCGCGCTGCGACTCAGGCAGGCCCATGTCGGGCTGGAGGTGCTCCGGCTGCACGCGCTGCGGACGCTCTCGGCGTACGACTCCGGCTCCTCGGGCCCCGAGGCGAGCGTCTCCAAGCTGCTCTGGGCGCGGTGGCACCGCGACCTCGGCGAGCTGGCGATGGACGTCGTCGGCCTCGGCGGCCTGACCACCGGCGAGGGCTACGCCCTCGACCGGCTGCAGGCCCTCTACCTCTTCTCCCGCGCCGACACGATCTACGGCGGCTCGGACGAGATCCAACGGAACATCATCGCCGAGCGTGTCCTCGGCCTGCCACGAGAGGCCCGTGCATGAAGCCGGAACAGCCCACCCCCGCGTACGTCCCCGGCCACTCGCTCCTGGAGGGCCGGGTCGTCGTCGTGACGGCTGCCGCCGGTGCCGGGATCGGAGCCGCCGTGGTGCGGAAGGTGCTCGAGGAGGGGGCGAAGGCGGTCGTCATGTCGGACACCCACGAGCGGCGGCTCAAGGAGTCCGTCGACGCGCTCGGCGAGGAGTTCGGGGCAGACCGGATCGCGGCCGTGACCTGCGACGTCACCCAGGAGGACCAGGTCCAGGCGCTGCTCGACGCCGCCGACCCGTTCGGTGGTGTCGACGTGATGATCAACAACGCCGGCCTCGGTGGGACCGCGTCGGTGCTGGAGATGACCGACGAGCAGTGGTCGAAGGTTCTCGACATCACCTTGACCGGGACGTTCCGCTGCATCCGGGCGGTCGGGCAGCGGTTCGTGGCCGCCGGGAAGCGCGGCGTCATCGTCAACAACGCCTCCGTGATCGGCTGGCGGGCGCAGGAGGGGCAGGCCCACTACGCCGCGGCCAAGGCCGGCGTGATGGCGCTGACCCGCTCGGCCGCCGCCGACCTCGCCCCGCACGGGATCCGGGTCAACGCGGTCTCGCCGTCCCTCGCGATGCACCCGTTCCTGGAGAAGGTCACCTCGCCCGAGCTGCTCGTCGAGCTCAAGGGCCGCGAGGCCTTCGGCCGCGCCGCCGAGCCCTGGGAGGTCGCCAACGTCATGGTCTTCCTGGCCAGCGACTACTCGTCGTACATGACCGGCGAGGTCGTCTCCGTCTCCAGCCAGCACGCCTGATCGAGAGGATCACCGATGCCTGAGGCATTCATCATCGACGCCGTTCGTACGCCGGTGGGCAAGCGCGGGGGCGCGCTCGCCGACATCCATCCGGCCGATCTCGGCGCCTACTCGCTGGCGGCGCTCGTCGACCGCACCGGGATCGACCCAGGGGCCGTCGACGACGTGATCATGGGGTGTTGCGACACCATCGGTGGACAGGCCGGCGACGTCGCGCGGACCGCGTGGCTGGTGGCCGGGCTGCCCGACCACGTACCCGGCGTCACCATCGACCGGCAGTGCGGCTCCTCTCAGCAGGCGGTGCACTTCGCGGCGCAGGGAGTGATGTCCGGGACCCAGGATCTCGTGGTCGCCGGCGGGCTGCAGAACATGTCCGCGATCCCGATCTCGGCGGCGATGCTGGTCGGCGCGGAGTATGGCTTCACCACCCCGTTCGTCGAGTCGCCCGGCTGGGTGAAGCGCTACGGCGACCAGGAGGTCTCCCAGTTCCGCTCCGCCGAGATGATCGCCGAGAAGTGGGACATCTCGCGCGAGGACATGGAGGCCTACGCGCTGGCGTCCCACCAGCGCGCCAAGACCGCGATCGCCGAGGGGCTGTTCGACCGGGAGATCGTGCCCGTCGGCGACTTCGACACGGACCAGTGCCCGCGCGACACGTCGCTGGAGAAGATGGCCGCGCTGGAGCCGCTCGCTCCCGGCGGGCGGATCACCGCGGCCGTCGCCTCGCAGATCTGTGACGCCTCCTCCGCGCTGCTGGTCGCCTCCGCTCAGGCCGTACGCACCTTCGGCCTGACCCCGCGGGCCCGGATCCATCACCTCTCGGTCCGCGGTGACGACCCGGTCTGGATGCTCACCGGACCGATCGAGGCGACCCGGAACGCCCTCGCCAAGACCGGCCTCACGGTCGACGACATCGACCTGTTCGAGTGCAACGAGGCCTTCGCCTCCGTGGTGCTGGCGTGGATGAAGGAGCTCGACATCCCGCACGAGAAGGTGAACGTCAATGGCGGCGGCATCGCCCTCGGCCACCCCATCGGCGCCACCGGCACCCGGCTGATGACGACCCTCCTCAACGAGCTCGAGCGCACCGGCGGCCGCTACGGCCTGCAGACCATGTGCGAGGGCGGCGGCCAGGCCAACGTCACGATCATCGAGCGCCTCTGACGGGTGGAGTTGTGGGGGGGGGGGGGGGGGGGGGGTGGGTGGGGGGGGAAGAAATAACGGGCGCGGGCCCCGCCGCCCCGCCCGCCCCGGGGGCGGCGGACGAGGCCAGGGAGGA
>JBEOUM010000010.1:120578-139230 GCA_040302365.1 Nocardioides sp. NPDC126508 | reverse complement strand
GGCCGAATCTGTAGTTGTGGGCGACGAAAGTCGACTCTCGTCGCCCACAACTACAGATTCGGCCCGCCAGAACTACCGATTCGGCAGGGGGTCAGTCGCCGAGGCCCCGGGCTTTGAGGGAGTCGCCGGTCTCGTGGGCGCGAGCGACGACGCGGATGACGAAGGGGGTGAGGTAGGCACGGGGGGAGCGGCCGAGGCCGCGGGCGCGGGCGGCGTCGCGGGTCTCCTGAGCGAGAGTCAGAGTTCCGGGGAGGGCCTGGATCGCCATCGCGATCGTGAGCGCGACCCGCTCGGGATCGATCCCGATGCGGTGCAGCGGACGGATCCAGCGGACCACGGCGTCGAGCGTCTCGGTGGTCGGTGTGGTCACGGTCAGGGTGAGCGCGACCAGCGCGAGGGAGACGAGGTCGAGCAGGGACTCCACCGCCCGAGGCAGCGTGAACAGCCACCACTGCAGGAGCGCGACGAGCACGGCGATGACCAGCACCGCGCGCAGCGCCCGCACCGTGGCGAGCAGGTCGAGCCGGCCGACGAGGGCGAGTACGACAGCGAGGACGAGGAAGCCGACCGCGGGGACCGGTCCGCGCACGGCCACGATCGCGATGCTGATGACGGCCAGGCCGAGCAGCTTGGTGCCCACCGGAAGCCGGTGGAGCACGGTGTCGCCCGGGCGGTAGAGCCCGACCGTCATGCTCATCCCTGGCTCACCGCCCCCACATAGTGCGCAACCGCGGCCTCGGCATCCCCGTCGAAGCAGACCCGGCCGTCCTCGACGACGAGGACGCGGTCGCAGCGGCGTACGAGGTCGAGGTCGTGGGTGACGAGGACCAGCTGCTGCGGCAGCGAGAAGAGCAGGTCGCCGACCATCCGGGTGTTGCGCAGGTCGAGCAGCGTGGTCGGCTCGTCGGTGACCAGTACGTCCGGTGAGGTGGCGAGCACCCCGGCCAGCGCGAGCAGCTGACGCTGCCCGCCGGACAACGCATGCACGCTCACCTCGGCCCGCTCGGAGAGCCCGAAGCGGGCCAGCGTCTCGAGGGCGACCTGCCTGCGGCGTACGCGGTCCTTCAGCGTCCGGCGCAGCGACAGCTCGACGTCCTCGACGCAGGTCGGCATCACCAGCTGGGCGGCGGGGTCGGTGAAGGTGAACCCGACCCGGCGGCGCACCGCGGCTCCCTGCCGGGCCACGTCGAGACCCTCGACCGTGACCCGCCCGGCGCTCGGCAGTACCAGCCCGTTGACGAGTCGGGCGAGGGTCGACTTGCCTGAGCCGTTGCTGCCGATGATCCCGATGCGTTGCTCGGTCAACGACAGCGTCGTGGGCTGCAGGATGGTGCGTGAGCCGCCGACGTCCGGGGACTCGACCCGGACCTCGGCGGCCTCGAAGCGGATCTCAGGCACGTCGGGCGAGCAGCTTCGGGAAGGCGCGGTGGACCTGGGAGGCGACGACTGCGGCGACGGCGGCCTTGATGAAGTCACCGAGCCAGTAGGGAGCGTCGAACGCCGCCGCCTTCGCCAGGTCGACGTGGAGCACCAGGGCCATCCCGATGATGCCGCCGACGTGGTTGATCACGACGCCGACGACACAGGCGGTGAAGACGAGGACCGGGTTGGTGCGACGGGCGCGCAGGACGTACTTCACGAGCAGGCCGACGACGAGCACCATGACCGGGAACGACCACAGGTAGCCACCGGTGACGCCGACGAAGACGCCGGGACCGGAGGAGTGGCCGGCGAAGACCGGGAGGCCGGCGACGCCGAGGAGCAGGTAGAGCACGACCGCGGCGGTGCCGCGCAGCGGGCCGAGCAGCGCGCCGGTCAGCAGCAGCGCGAAACCCTGCAGCGTCAACGGAACGCCCGCGCCGCCGATCGGGATGGCGGCGAGGTAGGAGCAGACCGCGATCAGGGCCGCGAACGCGGCGATCAGCGCGAGGTCGGTGGTGTCGAGCCGCGATGTCTTCGCCGCCGGGGTCTCGTCGGTGCTCGTGGGGGACTCGGTCATACTCGCTCCTGCGTACTCAGACCTGAACCTTGGTCAGGTGAACGGTGTTCAGGTTAAGGTCGACGTACGCCTTCGTCCACTTCGTCCCACCACCCGGCCCCTGGGAGCAACATGCGATACCGCCGCGAGGACGTCGTCGCCCGCGCGCTCGAGGTCCTCGACGACTACGGTCTGGCCGACCTGACCATGCGTCGCCTCGGCACCGAGCTCGGCGTACGCCCCAGCGCGCTCTACCACCACTTCGCCAACAAGCAGTCGCTGCTGGCCGCGGTGGCCGACGAGATCCTGCTCCGCGGCCGGCACGAGCCGTCGGGGGCCTGGGACGTACGCGTCACCAGCATCTGCACCGAACTGCGCGACTCGCTGCTGGCCTACCGCGACGGCGCCGAGGTCGTCGCCACCGTGTGGGCCTTCGGGCTCGGCGCGACCCAGCCCCACGACGACCTGGTCAAGGCACTGACCGACGGTGGGCTCGGCGATCTCGCCCCGACCGCCGCCCGTACGCTGCTCCACTTCGTCTACGGCCACGCCGTCGACGAGCAGACCCACCTCCAGGCCGCGGCCGCGGGCGCGATCGAGGACGACGTACGCGACACCGACGACTTCGTCACCGGCCTCGGCCTGATCGCCGCCGGCATCTCCATGGCCAAGGCCGTCCGCGAGGCATCCGCCGACCGCTGAGGCCCGCCGTCAGGCGGAGACCTCCGCGCCGTGCAGCTCGGCGAGCATCACGGCGCCGGCGAGGTCGAGCCTCGTGCCGCGCAGCGACGCGACGGTCAGATCGACGCGGTCGAGCTCGGCGCCGCGGAGGTCGGCACCGTGCAGCGTCGTCTCCTGCACCGTGGCCCCGCCGAGCCGGGCGTCGCGCAGCACCGCGTCGGTGAGGTCGGCCAGGGACAGGTCGGCGTCGCGCAGGTCCAGCCCGGACAGGTCGAGCCGGGAGAGGTTCGCGCCGCGCAGCGACACCCCGCGCCAGACGCCACCGATCACCTTCAGCGGCCGCAGCGTGCAGCCGGAGAACTCGGTGCCGCTGAGCTTGCAGCCCTCGAAGGTCGCGTCGAAGAAGTTCGTACGCCGGAAGTCACACCCCACGAACGCCGAGCCGACATGCGTCGAGGCGTTGAAGCGGCCACCGTGGAAGGTGCAGTTCTCGAAGAGCGCTGCCGACGTCGTCGCCTCGGTGAGGTCGACATCGGTGAAGACGCAGTCGACGAACCGAGCCCCGGCGAGGTCGGCCGCGTACCAGTCCTCGTTGCGGAAGTGCTCGTCGGTCGCCTCGGTGGGTGGGTTCGGCATGGCGCACACCCTGCCATCAGCCACCGACAACCCATCAGCCACCGACAGCTCAGTCGTGCTGGGTGAACCACTCGTCCAGGAGGGGCCAGGTGGTGTCCCGGGCGGCTCGGCCGGTGAGCAGGCCGAGGTGGCCGCCGGGAACGACCTCGAAGCGGAGCTCGCCGGCGCCGGTGAGGAGGTCGATCAGGGGCCTGACCGCGGCCACGGGACCGATGCCGTCGTTGGCGCCCGCGACGACGAGGGTGGGCTGTTTGACGTCGCGCAGGTGGACGGTGTGGGTGCCCAGGTCGATCTTCCCGCTGAACAGCGCGTTGGTGCGGAAGAAGTGGTGGTAGAGCTGCCCGAACGTACGCCCCGGGTAGGCGATCATGTTGTCCCCGAACCTGTCGACCGCCTCGAGCTGGGCGAGGAACTCGCGGTCGGCCAGGTTGGACAGCTTCGCGACCGGCTTGGTGATCATCTTGTCGACCGAGGAGAGCTGAAAAGCCCACTTGACCAGCGGCTTCGGAGCGCCGCCGAAGGCCTGGTAGGCGGTGGTGACCAGGTTGCCCGGCGGCAGGTTGAGCAGCGGCCGCAGCGGCGCGATCAACGGCACCTGACGTACGTCGCACGGCGAGCCGAGCACCGCGAGCGACGCGATCGGGAGGTCGGGGGCGTCGGCGGCGGTGAGCATCGTGAAGATCCCGCCCAGCGACCAGCCGACCACGTGCACCGGGCGTCCGCCGGCGTGCTCGGAGACCGACCGGATCGCCTCCGGCACGACGTGCGAGATCCAGTGCTCGATGCCGAGGCTGCGGTCGGCGAAGTTCACCTCGCCGTACTCGACCAGATAGGTCGGCCGGTTGGTCTCCACGAGGTGCTCGACGAGCGAGCAGCTGCGGCGCAGGTCGTAGCAGATCGCCGGCGCCGCCAGCGGCGTCACCAGCAGCACCGGGTCACCCTCGGCGGTCGTCCCGGTCACGGGCCGGTAGTGGTAGAGCTCGCGTCGGGTGCCGTCGTCGATCAGCGTGCGCGGCATCGGCCGAAGATCGGCGAGCCCGCCGTAGAGCAGCGAGTGCGCGACGTTCCCCGCCGCGGCGCTGACCGTGGTGGCGATCGAGGCGGCAGTACGTCCGGGGTGGGGAAGAATGGCCATTATCGGCTTAACGTATCCCGCCGATCGAGGTCACGGCGGGAGCAGCGCCCACCGCATGTGACGTCCGTTACCCCGCTCGTCTCAGGCCTGAAGATCGAGCGTCCAGGTCTGGCCGACGAGGTCGTGGCCGAAGCTGTGATGCTTCTCCTCGTCGGTGAGGACGAAGCCGTACGCCTCGTAGATCCGCCGCGCGGAGGTCAGGATGTCGTTGGTCCAGAGGGTGACCTGGTCGTAGCCGCTGGATCGGGCGAAATCGAGGCACTCCTCGACCAGGCGGGAGCCGACTCCGAGGCCGCGTGCCTCGGCGGTGACCAGCAGGATCCGCAGCCTGGCGACACCGGGCCGGTCGCCGGCCACGAGGAGGATGCAGCCGGCCCGGCGTCCGTCGACCTCGGCGATCCAGGCGGCCTCCTTCGCGGGATCCTGGGTGGTGGCGTAGTCGGCCACGATCCGGGCGACCAGCGCCTCGAACTCGGTGGTCCAGCCGAACTGCTCGGCATAGATCTCGCCGTGGGCCATCACCATCCAGCCCAGGTCTCCGGGGCTGTCGGCACGCCGGATCCTCACCCGTGCCTCGCGTTCTTCCTGTGCCATCACGTCTCCTACTGACACGACTGTTTCAGCGGAAGTTATGCTAGGCCCATGCCCGTCCCGGAGCCAACCCCGTCAGCCCGTAAGACCGAGCTGCTCGAGGCGGCGTACGCCTACGCCCTCGAGCATGGTCTCGCCGACCTCTCGCTGCGCCCGGTGGCGGCCGCGATCGGCTCCAGCCCGCGCGTGCTGATGTTCCTGTTCGGCAACAAGGACGGCCTGGTCAAGGCGCTCCTGGCCAGGGCGCGGGTCGACGAGCTGGCCCTGGTCGAACCCCTGCACTCCTCGATCGCGGGCCTTCCCGAGGCCGTCGCCCACGTCTGGACCTGGCTCGCCGCCGAGGAGCACCGCCCGCTCCTGCGGCTGTGGGCGGAGGCGTACGCCCGCTCCCTGGTCGAGCCCGACGGCGCCTGGGCCGGCTTCGCCGAGTCGACCGTGAACGACTGGCTGGGTGTGCTGGCCTCCTGCCAGCCCGAACCCGAGCAGACCACCGCCCACGGCCTCACCCTCCGCACCCTCGCCCTCGCCACCCTCCGCGGCGCCCTCCTCGACCTCCTCGCCACCGGCGACGTCGAGCGCGTCACCGCCGCCGTCGAGCTCCAGGTCGCTGCGCTTCGGTCGCGGTGACGAGTCCGGAGCTCGTCAACGCAGGTTCAAGAGGGGGCAGCGGCCATGAGGACGTCTGAATCCATGCCGACACGCCGCGGTCCAGGCGTGTCGCGGCTGATCTCGGCGACCTCATGGCCGCCCGCACGGCAGTGAGAGGATTCGCGGCATGTCTGCGATCGAAACCATGCTGGAGGAGTACCTCGCTTCACGTGGGCTTGAACGACCCTCGGGATCGAGTGCGCGGAAGGTGGCCGAGGAAGCCATCGAGCTGGTCGAGGAATGCAGCAAGGAGTCGCCTGACGTGGCCGCGGTGATGCATGAGCTGGCTGACGTCGTTCTCGCGGCCGCTGCGGTGGCGGCGCACTACGGCTTCACCGTGGAGGAGGCGATCGCGCGAAAGATCACCTATGACTCGGGGCGCGGCTGACTCCGCTGAGTAGTCGTTCGCACTCGGCGATCAGCAGCTCCCGCAGCGGGGCGGCACGCTCGGCGAAAGCGCGCTGGGCGGCGGCGTACTCCTGTTTCCCGGCGGCCGTCTCGATGCGGATCGGGTCGAGACCGAGCTCGGCGAGGTCGTAGGGGGCGGCCTTCATGTCCATCGTGCGGATCTCCCAAGCCAGCTCGAAGCAGTCGGCGACGAGGTCGGAGGAGATCAGGGGCGAGAGCCGGAAGGCGTGCTTGTAGAGGTCCATGTTGCCGTGCAGGCAGCCCGGCTGCTCGAAGGCGGCGCGGTCGTCCGATCGCGGGGAGAGGGTGTTGAGCGGCGCGGCCGGGGGAGTGAAGAAGCGGTACGCGTCGAAGTGGCTGCACGCGATGCGGTGGGCCTCGACCACGCGGTCGGTGCCGGCGGCACCCAGCCGCAAGGGCCAGTCGGCGTGGCGTACCTGCTCGGGGGTCAACCGGTAGACCATCGCCCACTCGTGGAGGCCGAAGCAGCCGAAGTTGCCGTCCCGCCCGGCGGTGGCGCGGAGCAGCCTCAGCAGGGTCTCGACGAGCAGGCGCTTGTCGGCGAGGAAATCGGGGGTCACGGTGCCATCGACATAGCCGCGCAGCTCCGCGTACTCCGCAGCGTCCGACAGCCTCACCCCGAACCCCGGGTGCCAGCGCAGCAGCTGAGCGGGCCGGTAGGAGTAGTAGGTGAAGAGGAAGTCGTTGACCGGGTGCTTGACCCGGGCGCCGCGGCGGGCGAGATGCGGCTCGACGTAGGGCGCCAGGCGGGCGCGATGGGCGGCCGCGCGAGCGGTCCACTCCGAACGCGACAGCACCTCCACGACGTACAAGCCTACGAAGGCGGCGCATAGTGAAGTGAATCGTGGCGACGGGTCCGGATAGGCTCAGCCTGTGCGCATCGCCAGATTCACGACCAAGGGTGGCGAGCCCCAGTTCGGCGTCGTCATGGGGGACCTCGACGGCTACGGCCAGCTCAGCGAGGACGCGACCGTCGTCGCGCTCCAGGGCGACCCGCTGTTCTCGGGTGTCAACATCACCGACCAGGTCCACAAGTTCGACGACGTCAAGCTGCTCGCGCCGGTGATCCCGCGCAGCAAGGTGGTCGCGGTCGCCCGCAACTACGCCAAGCATGCCGCCGAGCTGGGCAACGAGGTCCCGGAGGAGCCGCTCTTCTTCATCAAGCCGAACACCGCGGTCTGCGGCCCCGACGACGCGATCCAGCGCCCCGCAGGGGTCGAGGACCTGCACTACGAGGGCGAGCTCGCGATCGTGATCGGCCGGATCTGCCGCGACGTCCCCGAGGAGAAGGTGAAGGACGTCATCTACGGGATGACGGTCGCCAACGACGTGACCGCGCGCGACGTCCAGCGCCGGCTCAAGCACTTCTCCCAGGCGAAGGGCTACGACACCTTCTGCCCGCTCGGTCCCTGGATCGAGACCGACGTCGAGCCGGAGCAGCTGGCGGCCGGCGTACGCATCCAGACATTCCTCAACGGTGATGTCGTCCAGGACGGGTCCACGAAGGACCTCGTCCACGACATCCCGAAGCTGATCGCCCACATCAGCAGCGTCATGACGCTGCTGCCGGGCGATGTGATCCTCACCGGCACCCCCGAGGGTGTCGGCCCCATGGAGCCCGGCGACGAGATCGAGATCTTCGTCGAGGGGCTCGGAGCTCTGACGAACAAGGTGGCACAACGTTGAACAGCACACTCGACCCCAAGGACTACCGGGTCCGGATGGCGCCCTCGCCGACCGGCTCGCCCCACGTCGGCCTGGTCCGGACCGCCCTGTTCAACTGGGCCTTCGCGCGCCACCACGGCGGCACCTTCGTCTTCCGCATCGAGGACACCGACAAGGCGCGCAACACCCAGGAGTCCTATGACGGGCTCATCGACCTGATGCGCTGGCTCGGTCTCGACTGGGACGAGGGCGTCGAGGTCGGCGGCCCCTACGGCCCCTACCGCCAGTCGGAGCGCTCGGAGATCTACGCCGACGCGCTCGGCCGGCTGCGCGCCTCCTCCTACGTCTACGAGTGCTACTGCACCGGCGAGGAGACCACCGCCCGCTACGAGGAGCGGCTCGCCGCCTACAAGGCCGCCAAGGCCGAGGGGGTCAAGGGCGAGGCCCCGACCCAGGGCTACGACAACCACTGCCGCGACCTGAGCGAGGACCAGATCAAGGCGTACGAGGCGGAGGGCCGCTCCTCGGTCCCGCGCTTCCGCATGCCCGACGGGTCGATCACCTTCGACGACCTCGTCCGCGGTGAGGTGACCTTCGAGACCAAGCACGTCCCCGACTACGCGCTCGCGCGCGCCAACGGCGACCCGCTCTACACGCTCACCGCGCCGGTCGACGACGCCACCATGAACATCACCCACGTCTTCCGTGGCGAAGATCTTTTGAGCAGTACGCCCCGGCAGATCGCGCTCTTCGACGCGTTCGTCGAGGTCGGCCTGGCCGACCGCGCCCCGCAGTTCGGCCACCTGCCGTACGTCATGGGCCAGGGCAACAAGAAGCTCTCCAAGCGCGACCCGGAGGCGCACGCGCTGAAGTACCGCGAGGAGGGGTTCCTGCCCGAGGGGCTGCTCAACTACGTGGCGCTGCTCGGCTGGGCGATCGCCGCCGACCGCGACATCTTCACCATGGAGGAGATGGTCGAGGCCTTCGAGATCTCCGACGTGGTCAAGAACCCGGCCCGCTTCGACATCAAGAAGGCCGAGGCGATCAACGCCTCCCACATGCGGCTGCTGCCGGTCGAGGAGATCACCCACCGGGTGATTCCCTACCTCAAGGCCGACGGGGTCATCGGTGACCCGGTCCACGACGCCGACGCGCAGATGCTCGAGGCCGCGATGCCGCTGGTCGCCGAGCGGATCAACAAGCTCGGCGAGGCCTCCGACATGCTGCGGTTCCTCTTCGTCCCGGAGGCCGAGTTCGCGCTCGACGAGGAGGACGCCGCCAAGCTCCTCGACGAGGAGGGCGTGGGTGTCGTCAAGGCCTCCCACGACGCCCTCGCCGGTCTCTCCACCTGGTCGACGGCCGAGATCCAGGACGCGCTGACCGCGGCCCTCATCGACGGCCTCGGGCTCAAGCCGCGCAAGGCGTACGGCCCGGTGCGGGTCGCGGTGACCGGCAAGCGGATCAGCCCGCCGCTGTTCGAATCCATGGAGCTGCTGGGCCGGGAGCGTACGCTGGGCCGCCTGAAGGCGGTTCTCGGGAGGTAGGTCGGAGATGAGTACGGTCGTGGAGCCGCCCTCGGGACTGGCGTACTACCAGGTGCAGCGCAGCGGGCGCAGCGGCTGGGGGCGGCCGCTGGTCGGACTCATCCTGATCGGACTGTGCGTCTTCTTCGTCTCGCCGGCTGTGGTGCTGGTCGGGTTCGAGCTCTTCTTCCGGCTCACCGGCGACGACGTCGCCACCTCGATGGCCGCGGTCTCCGACGTCGAGAACGTCACCCCTGAGTCGCTGGCGTTCCTCCTGCTCTCGCTGGCCGGGGCCATCCCGGCGGCGATGCTGCTGTGCTGGGCGCTGCACGGGCTGCGACCGGGGTGGCTGGCCTCGGTCGAGCGCCGGATCCGCTGGCCGTGGCTGCTGCAGTGCCTCGGGTTCGCGGCGGTCACGATGGTGGTCACCATCGTCATCGCCTCCCGGCTGCCGATCCCGGGTGACGACCTCGGACCCAGCACGCTCAACCCCTACACGAGCACGATGCGCGACTTCGTGCTCGTGATCGTGCTGCTCACGCCGCTGCAGGCGGCGGGGGAGGAGTATCTCTTCCGTGGCTACATCTTCCAGACCTTCGGGTCCTTGTTCGGCGGGATGGCCTGGGCGCGCACCGTCTCGGTGACCATCACCGCGCTGCTGTTCGCCTTCGCCCACGGCTCCCAGGACCTGCCGCTGTTCCTGGACCGGTTCGCCTTCGGGATCGTCGCGGGCATCTGCGTGATCGCGACCGGCGGCATCGAGGCCGGCATCGCGATGCACGTCCTCAACAACTTCGTCAGCCTCGGTATGGCGGTGGCCTTCGGTGACATCTCGACCGTGCTCAACACCTCCGAAGGATCGTGGTGGCGGATCCCGGTCACCCTGGTCCAGTCGGGCGTCTTCCTCGCGCTGACGGTCTGGGCAGCGCGGTCAGCGGGTCTTTCGACCACGACGAAGAGTGCTTAGGGCGTGCCGATTTCGTCGCCGGGGGACCTCGCCGGTAATGTTTCCTCTCGGTTCGAGGGAGAAATCCTGAGGGCCAGATCGTCCTTCTGGAGCTAAGTTCAGCAAGGCGATGGGCTATGGTGTAATTGGCAACACGACTGGTTCTGGTCCAGTTATTCTAGGTTCGAGTCCTAGTAGCCCAGCGGATCCTCTCCGGAGGATTTGGGAGTCACCGAAGCGGTTCGCTAAGGTTTCACCCGCTGCAAGCCCCCGTCGTCTAGCGGCCTAGGACGTCGCCCTCTCACGGCGGTAACGCCGGTTCAAATCCGGTCGGGGGTACCACGCAGGAAGAGCCCGAGTCACTGACTCGGGCTCTTCGTCATTTCCGGCTACGGGTGCTGATGCGGCTGCTGCCGGAGGGGTGGTGCCGATGTGGGGGATCGGTGGGGCATCGGGTAGTGTTTTCTCTCGTCAGCGGGACCGAATCGGTCCTGATGGCAGGTGCAAGCCCCCGTCGTCTAGCGGCCTAGGACGTCGCCCTCTCACGGCGGTAACGCCGGTTCAAATCCGGTCGGGGGTACAACGCACGAAGGGTCCCGAGTCACCGACTCGGGGCCCTTCTTCGTTTCAGAGGTCCAGCTGCATCCAGGCGACGTCGTGCCACGCGTCGAGCTTCCAGCCGATGCGGCGGTAGACGCCGACGTCGGTGAAGCCGAAGGAGCGGTGCAGGCCGATGCTCGCCTCGTTGGGGAGGGCGATCCCGGCCAGCGCCCGGCGGTAGCCGCGCTCGCGCAGGAGCGGGAGGAGGGCGGCGTACAGGGCCTTGCCGGTGCCGCTGCGACGGCGGCCGGTCTCGAGGTAGATCGACACGTCGCAAGCCCACTGGTAGGCGGCGCGGGTGCGGTGGCTGGTGGCGTACGCATAGCCGACCACCCTGTCGTCGGTCTCCAGGACGAGCCAGGCGTGCTCGGCCTGGGCGGCCTTGATCCGGTCGGCCATCTCCTCGGCCGTCGGCGGCTCGGTCTCGAAGGAGATGACGGTGTCACGGACGTACGGCTCGTAGATCGCGGCGCAGGCGGCAGCGTCGTCCGGCGTCGCGTCGCGGATGGTCCAGGAGGGCATGTCTCCTATAGTAGTCACATGGCTGACGATAGTGACATGTTTGGCGATGCCCTGGCGGCCAACATCAGGTCGGCGCGGGAGTCGGCCGGGTTGACCGTCGCGGCTCTCGCCGAGGCCTCCGGCGTCTCGCGGGCGATGATCTCCAAGATCGAGCGGGGCGAGGCGCAGCCGACGGCGGTGCTGCTCGCCCGCCTCTCCGGTGCCCTGGAGCTCACCCTGTCCGAGCTGATCGCGCGGGTCGAGGGAGACACCGTTCGCGTGGCCAGGCGCGCCGAGCAGCCCGAGTGGAAGGACCCCGAGACCGGCTACGTACGCCGCGCCGTCTCGCCGCCCGCGCGCGGGATCTTGGAGCTGGTCGAGGTGGAGTTCCCGGCCGGTGCGTCGGTGGCGGCGCCCGCGTCGGCGTACGCCTTCAAGGAGCAGCAGATCTGGGTCCTCTCGGGTCATCTGCGGTTCATCGAGGGCGACCTCGTCCACGAGCTGGACGCGGGGGACTGCCTGCAGCTGGGCCCGCCTGCCGACTGCGTCTTCGTCAACCCGACCGAGGAGCCCTGTCGCTATCTGGTCGTGCTCGGCAAGCGGCGCGGGTGATCCTCATGCGGGCGAGCACAGGCCGTTGTCGGCGGCATCCCGCTCCTGCTCCTCGGGGGTCGCGGACTCGGCCGGAACGTCGTCGGGGGAGGCGCTGACCGTGGGGCTGCCGGGCGTCGCGGAGCTCGGCGGGGTTCCTGCCGGAGCACCTGTCGGAGCGCTCGTCGGATCGTGGAGCGGACGGTCCTCGAGCATCCGCTCCCACAGCGCGTCGGCCTTCGGGAGGATCTGCAGGCGGCCCCAGTTGGGATCGCCTTCGGGGAAGGCCTGGTTGGGCACCGTCTCGAACTCGATGCCGGACGGATCGAGGTCGCGCATCTCGCCGGCAATCTCGGCAAGGCCCGCGACCGAGCCGATGTCGGTGGTGATCGACTTGGAGAGCTCGGTGGCGAACGTCGCCAGCCGGCGCGGGCGAGCCAGGGTGCCGGCGGAGAGGACCTTGGTGGCCAGGGCGGTGAGGAAGTACTGCTGGCGCCGCATCCGGCCCAGGTCGGCGTTGGGGGTCGAGGAGCGGTTACGTACGTAGTCGAGGGCCTGCTTCCCGCGCAGGTTGTGGGTGCCGGCCGGCAGGAAGATGTGGTGCTCCTCGTCGTCGATCGCCTCCGGGATGCAGATCGTGACGCCGCCGACCGCGTCGACCATGCCGCGGAACCCGGCGAAGTCGAGGGCGAGGTAGTGGTCGACCGGGATGCCGGTGAGCAGCTCGGTCTGGCGGGCGGTGCAGATCGGGCCGCCCAGGGCGTACGCCTGGTTCCACATCACGCCGCTGGCCTCGGGGATCGTGGTGCCGTCGGCGGCGGTGCACTCGGGACGGTCGACGAGCGCGTCGCGGGGGATGGAGACGCCGTAGGCCGACTTCCGGTCGGCGGCGACGTGCAGCAGGATCGTGCTGTCGGAGCCGCCGGAACCGCCCTCGCCGTCGATCGAGCAGCCGTCGCAGTCGCGTCCGTCGGTGCCGAGGATCAAGATGTCGAGCGGCTGCTTGGGGCCCTCGTCCGCGGCCTCCGGCTCGTCGACGAGATGGTGGATGTCGCCACCTGATGCGAGGTTGCGGTTGAGGTGGTCGTAGAACACCCAGGTGCCGATCCCCGTGCCGACCGCCAGCGCCAGCATCGTGATCACGACGGTGAGCACGACCGTACGTGTGCCCGACCTCGCTTCGGTCCTCATCGCCCTCCCTCGCCCGACTGCGTGCGCAGCCCACACAGGTTGTACGCACCAGTGAGCCGAGAGGTTGCTGCTTCAGGTAACGGCATTGTGAAACCATGAGGAAGGCACTGTCCGAAAACCGCGCGTAATTTCGTTCCTGACGCGGCAACATGGAGGACATGGATGGGACGACGAGCTTGAACGGACTCGACTTCGAGTCGTGCTACCGCGCTGTTCGTTCGCGCGACCGGCGCTTCGACGGGATCTTCTACACCGCGGTGGCCTCCACCGGGATCTACTGTCGTCCGTCGTGCCCGGCCCGCACCCCGGCGCTGACCAATGTCTCCTTCCACCGCACCGCGGCCGCGGCCCAGGCGGCCGGCTACCGCGCCTGCAAACGCTGCCGTCCCGACGCCACCCCGGGCAGCCCGGAATGGGACGTGGCCGCGAGCCTGGCCGGGCGGGCGATGCGGCTGATCGCCGACGGCGTCGTCGACCGCGAGGGCGTCGAGGGCCTGGCCCGTCGGGTCGGCTACTCGCCGCGCCACCTGACCCGGCTGCTGACCACCGAGCTGGGGGCCGGCCCGTTGGCGTTGGCCAGGGCGCGGCGTGCGCAGACCGCCCGGACGCTGGTCGAGACCACCGAGCTGGGCTTCGCCGACATCGCCTTCGCGGCGGGCTTCTCGAGCGTACGTCAGTTCAACGACACCGTCCGCGAGGTCTATGCGGCCTCACCGACCGAGCTCCGCGGGCGCCGCGGCTCGCGGCGCCGGGCCGACGGGACGATCGCGCTGCGGCTCGCGGTCCGTACGCCGTTCGCCGGTCGTGCCCTGTACGCCTTCCTGCGTGACCACGTGGTGCCGGGCGTCGAGGCGGCCGGGGTCGACGACGGGCGGCGGTGGTTCGCCCGGACGCTCGACCTGCCCAACGGGCCGGGCACGCTGCGACTCGAGCTCGCCGACATCCCCGAGGGCGAGACCGGCTTCGTCCACGCGACCTTCAAGCTCACCGACCTGCGCGACACCACCGCGGCCGTCGAGCGCGCCCGCCGGCTGCTCGACGCCGACTGCGACCCGCGTGCGGTCGGCGACGTCTTCGCCGGCGACCCGGTGATCGGCCCGCTGGCCCGGGTGCTGCCCGGTCTGCGGGTGCCCGGCACCGTCGACGGGGGCGAGCTGGCGCTGCGTACGATCGTGGGGCAGCAGGTCTCGGTCGCCGGGGCGCGCACGGTGCTGGCGGGGATCGTCGCCGAGCACGGCCACCCGGTCGCGACCGACATCGACGGCCTCACCCATCTGTTCCCGTCCGCGGAGACCTTGGCCGCCGCCGACCCGGCTGGCATGCCGATGCCGCGCTCGCGTGGGCGGGCGGTCACCGGGCTGGCCGCGGCGCTGGCGTCGGGCGAGCTCCAGCTCGACCGGGGCACCGACCGCGACGTCGTCCACGAGCAGCTGATCGGTCTGCCCGGGGTCGGCCCCTGGACCGCCGACTACGTCGCGCTGCGCGCGCTCGGCCACCCCGATGTCTTCCTGCCGACCGATGTCGGCATCCGACGAGCGCTGGACGTGCTCGGCGCGCCCACGGCGGACATCGCCGCGTGGCGGCCGTGGCGCTCGTACGCCCTGCTCTACCTGTGGACTTCACTGACTGCCTTGGAGGAACTCTGATGTGGACCATCATCGACTCGCCCGTCGGCGAGCTCCGGCTGGTCGCGCACGACGGCGCGATCACCGCGATCGACTTCATGCCGGCCGACTATGCGAAGGGCCGGGTGCTCGGGGACCGGTCCGACTCGGATCCGCTGTTGCTCGAATGCGCCCGGCAGCTCGCCGAGTACTTCAAGGGTGACCGGACGAGCTTCGACCTTCCGCTGGCTCCTGTGGGCACACCGTTCCAGGTGCGGGTCTGGGAGCAGCTGCGGCAGATCGAGTACGGCACGACCTGCTCCTACGGCCAGATCGCAGGCCGTCTCGAGATGACCGGCCACGGTGCCCGTGCCGTCGGGCTCGCCAACGGCAGGAACCCGATCCCGATCGTCATCCCGTGCCACCGCGTGGTCGGCGCCGACGGCTCCCTGACCGGCTACGCCGGTGGCCTCGACCGCAAGACGACGCTGCTGGGCCTGGAGAGCGGCGCGCTGTTCTGATGGCGAGACTGCAGTGGTGGCGTACGCCGCTGGCGGGTGCGGCCCTCGTGGCCGCGCTCGCGGGCTGCGGGGACGACGTCGTGCAACCAGCAGGGTCCGGTTCGCCCGCAGAGCCGGTGAAGCCTGCGTCCGGTGAGAGCGGGAGCGAGCTGCTGGTCAACGGCCGCGTGACCTGTGACCAGGACGTGTCGAGCGACGAGGCCAAGAACACGATCGAACGCGTCGGCGGGCTCCAGCAGCCGACCTGGTCGGTGCGGTTCGCCGAGAGCACCGCAGCCGGGGTCGTCGTGCTGGTCGCCGGCGATCTCGACGACGCCGAGCCCCGGCTCTTCGACGACTACCAGGTGGCGGTGATCGTCGGGTTGTCCGAGGATCAGACGCGTGCGCAGGACTTCAGGTCCGTGCGGGATGCGGTGCGGGAGATCTGCGGCTGAATGCTCACCGAGGTGACTCGGTGAGCATCGCTACTCCGCAGCCGCCCGTCGCAGCGACTCCGAGAGCCGGTCGGCAGCGGCGAGGACGGCCGGCGCGTGCATCTTGCCCGGCTGGCGGGTGAGGCGCTCGAGGGGGCCGGAGACGGAGACCGCGGCGATGACCTTGCCACCGGGGGAGCGGACGGGTGCGGACACCGACGCGACGCCGGCCTCGCGCTCGCCGATCGACTGGGCCCAGCCGCGGCGGCGGATGCCGGAGAGGGCGGCCGCGGAGAAGGCGGCGTTCTGCAGGCCACGGTGGAGGCGCTCGGGGTCCTCCCACGCAATCAGTATTTGAGCGGCCGACCCGGCGCGCATGGTCAGCTGCGAGCCGACGGGGATGGTGTCGCGCAGGCCGGAGGGGCGCTCGGCGGCAGCCACGCAGACGCGGAAGTCGCCCTGGCGCCGCCACAGCTGCGCCGACTCGCCGGTGATGTCGCGCAGACGCGCCAGCACGGGGCCGGCAGTGGCCAGCAGCCGGTCCTCGCCGGCGGCGGCGGACAGCTCGGCCAGGCGCGGGCCGAGGACGAAGCGCCCCTGCATGTCGCGGGCGACCAGACGGTGGTGCTCGAGAGCGACCGCCAGACGGTGTGCGGTCGGACGGGCGAGACCCGTGCCGGCCACCAGGCCCGCCAGGGTCGCCGGGCCGGATTCGAGAGCTGTGAGCACAAGGGCGGCCTTGTCGAGCACGCCCACACCGCTGGAACTGTCCATATCGCAAGACTAACTTCTCAGAACCTGAGATGCAACGTTAGGCTCAGAGAAGCAGACTGGAAGTGGCGGATCTGACATTGCGACCTCAGCGCGCGAAACCCGCCACCGGCCACTACAGACCAAAGATGCCAGATGGAGAAGTGTCATGGGCAGGACCTTGTCGGAGAAGGTGTGGGACGAGCATGTCGTCCGGTCGACCGCAGGAGAGCCCGATCTCCTTTACATCGACCTTCACCTCATCCACGAGGTGACGAGTCCGCAGGCCTTCGAGGGTCTGCGCCTGTCCGACCGTAAGGTCCGTCGCCCCGACCTCACCATCGCCACCGAGGACCACAACGTCCCGACCCTCGACTGGGACAAGCCGATCGCCGACCCGGTCAGCCGCACCCAGGTCGAGACGCTGCGCAAGAACGCCGAGGAGTTCGGCGTACGTCTCCACCCGCTCGGCGACGCCGAGCAGGGGATCGTGCACGTGGTCGGCCCGCAGCTGGGGCTCACCCAGCCGGGCATGACGATCGTGTGCGGCGACTCCCACACGAGCACGCACGGTGCGTTCGGTGCGATCGCGTTCGGCATCGGCACCTCCGAGGTCGAGCACGTGCTGGCGACCCAGACGCTGATGCAGGACAAGCCCAAGACGATGGCCGTGACGGTCAACGGCACGCTGCCCGAGGGCGTCAGCGCCAAGGACCTGATCCTCACCCTGATCTCCAAGACCGGCACCGGCGGTGGCCAGGGCTACATCGTGGAGTATCGCGGCGAGGCCATCCGGGAGCTCTCCATGGAGGCCCGGATGACGATCTGCAACATGTCGATCGAGTGGGGCGCCAAGGCCGGCATGATCGCCCCCGACGAGACCACCTTCGCCTACATCAAGGACAAGCCCGAGGCTCCCAAGGGTGCTGAGTGGGACCAGGCCGTCGCGCACTGGAAGTCCCTGGTCACCGACGAGGACGCGACCTTCGACAAGGAGATCGTGCTCGACGCCGCCGAGGTCACCCCGTTCGTCACCTGGGGCACCAACCCGGGCCAGGGCGTCCCGCTGGGTGCTTCCGTCCCGAGCCCCGACGACTTCGAGGACGCCGACGAGAAGATCGCGGCCGAGAAGGCGCTGACCTACATGGGCCTCGAGGCCGGCACCCCGATGCGCGAGGTGCACATCGACACCGTCTTCCTCGGCTCCTGCACCAACGGGCGCATGGAGGACCTGCGTACCGCGGCCGACATCATCCAGGGCCACCACGTCGCCGAGGGCACCCGCTTCCTGGTGGTGCCGGGTTCGGCCAAGGTTCGCCTCCAGGCCGAGGAGGAGGGCCTGCACAAGATCTTCCTCGACGCCGGCGCCGAGTGGCGCGGCGCGGGCTGCTCGATGTGCCTGGGCATGAACCCCGACACCCTCGCCCCCGGCGAGCGCAGCGCGTCGACCTCCAACCGCAACTTCGAGGGTCGCCAGGGCAAGGGCGGTCGCACCCACCTGGTCTCGCCGGAGGTGGCCGCCGCCACCGCCGTACGCGGCACCCTCTCCTCGCCCGCCGACCTCGTCACTGTTGGAGCCTGAGTCATGGACAAGTTCACCACCCACACCGGCACCGGCGTACCGCTGCGCCGCAGCAACGTCGACACCGACCAGATCATCCCCGCGGTCTACCTCAAGCGGGTCACCCGCACCGGCTTCGAGGACGGCCTCTTCGCTGCATGGCGCAACGACCCGTCCTTCGTGCTCAACAACGAGGCGTACGCCGGGGCCTCTGTCCTCGTCGCCGGCCCCGACTTCGGCACGGGGAGCTCGCGTGAGCACGCCGTCTGGGCGCTGATGGACTACGGCTTCCGGGTCGTCATCTCGAGCCGCTTCGGCGACATCTTCCGCGGCAACTCCGGCAAGGCCGGCCTGCTCGCGGCGAAGGTCGACGAGAAGGTCGTCCAGAAGCTGTGGGACCACCTCGACGACAACCCCGGCGCCCAGATCACGGTCGACCTGGAGTCGCGCACCGTCCGTGCCGGCGAGGGCCCGGATGCCATCGAGGACTCCTTCGACATCGACGACTACACCCGCTGGCGCCTCCTCGAGGGCCTCGACGACATCGGCATCACGCTGTCCCACGAGGACGACATCGCCGCATACGAGGCCACCCGGCCCTCCTTCAAGCCGGTCACCCAGCACGCCTAGATCGAATCCTCAGTTGTGGGCGACGAGAGTGCACTCTCGTCGCCCCCCACAGCGATTT
>JBEOUM010000010.1:0-120568 GCA_040302365.1 Nocardioides sp. NPDC126508 | reverse complement strand
CCACCCCATTCAACCAACCCCGCGTGTGGGGCGACGAGTGTCCCCTCGCGCCCCCCACAACTGCTTTTTCGGTCCGCGCAGCTGACGTTTCGGCCGGGCTGGGGGTCAGGGCAGGGAGGGGTAGCGGATCTGGTGGCCATGAGGGTCGCGCTGGGAGCCGGTGACGCGGTCGCAGGAGCCGGTGTCGACCCAGCAGCGGAGGTACCAGGAGTCGGTGGCGGTCGCGGTGTAGAGGACGACGCTGCGGTCGGACTCGAAGCCGGCGACGTAGACTTTCTCGACGGAGTCGGGTACGCGCAGGTCGATGTGCTCCGACGTGCTCATGTCGACCGCGATGCCGCGCTCCGCGCCGTAGCTGATCATGCCGGGGTCGCTCGGGTTGCGGGCGATGACGACGATCGAGCCGTCGGGGGAGTCGGCGAACGAGCCGGGCAGCGGCGCGTGGACGCCGGGCTGGGTGAGGCTGCCGTCGGCCTCGATCGCGGCGAAGCGGGCCTCCCACTCGCTGGGGTTGTGGAGGAGTACGCCACGGCGCAGCGGGATCAGCTGCTGGTAGCCGAGCGGCAGCGAGATCCGCTGCGTGGCGTGGCCGGGGTCCCACGCCGTCACCGGCGGCCGGGAGACGGTCAGCTCGCCGTAGTTGCCGGGTACGGCCGGAGGGGCCGGGACGATGCCGGTGCGGAAGTAGGCGCGGGTGCGGTCGGTGCCGAGGATCGCCGTGGCGGCCGGGGTGCCCTCGAGGTCGAGCCGATCGGTCTCCTCGCCGGTCGCGGCGTCCACCGCGACCAGGGCCGAGGTCTCGTCGCCGGTCTGCTGCAGGGCGAAGAGCTGGTTGCCGTCCTTGCTGAGCACCGGCTGGATCCACAGGCCGGGGACCTGGATGGTCCTTCCGCGGCGCGCGATCCACACCGGACCGGGCTTGTCGGCGCGCTCGTACATCAGCACCGTCCACCCGGCCACGCTCATCGTGGAGCCGAAGACCTTCTGCGGCTTCGCGCCGAGCTGGAGCCGCCCGTCCCGGTCGACGAACGGCAGGGTCGTCGCGGGCCCGACCGGCAGGTCCGCGTACGTCGCGGGGACGGCGGGCGCGTTGTTGCGAACCGTCGGAGCGGGCGGGGCGGGCGTCGGCTCGTCGGCACCGGTGCGGCCTTCGGCGAGCCGGGTCGTGTGGACGGCCAGCCAGGCCACGGAGGCGATCAGGGCGAGGACGATGCACGCCGAGAAGAGGATCCCGGCGCGGCTGTGCCTCACCGTGGTCTGCTGCTCCTCGAGCACCACGGGCGGCTGTTCCTCGTCGATGTGCACGTCGGTGATGGTCGTACCTTCCTCGTCCTGTCACCCGTTGGCCTGTGATGTCGAAGCGGTGCTGCCGACGTGCCCCGAGTCTCTCCACGGTAACCACACCGAGGCGTCGGGATCAGGAGAGATCAGGTGAACAGTCCGTTTTCACATGCCGTCGGTATGTCCGGAACGTGCAGGGATGGCCTAAGGTCGATCGGGTGGTGAGAAAACGAGTAGCTGATGCCAGCAAACAGGCCGGAAAAGTAGTCGAAGCGGTCAAGGAGACGGCGGGCAAGCTGGTCACCGACGTGGTGACCGGCAAGGTCAAGCTCCCGTCCGTCCCGAAGGTCAAGGTGCCGCGTCCCGGACGCAAGGCGCCGACCGAGGCCGCTGCGCCCGTCGTGAAGCCGGCCACGGAGCCGGTTGCCGAGCCGAAGCCTCCGGTCGAGGCCGCCTCGGTGGAGCCCGCCCCGGCCGAGAAGCCCGCCCCGGCGAAGACGACGGCTGCCTCGACGAGCGCGGCCAAGACCGCGGCGGCCAAGAAGAGTCCTGCAAAGAAGTCGACTGCGGCTAAGAAGACGACGGCGAAGAAGACGACGGCGGCAACGACGTCGACCGCCAAGAAGACCGCCGCCAAGAAGACGACCACGAAGAAGGCTCCTGCGGCGAAGAAGACCTCCGCCGCGGCGGCGACCCCTGCGGCGACCCCGTCGACGGAGGCTCCGGCGGCGGAGACCCCGGCGAAGACCACCCCGGCAAAGACCACGGCCGCGAAGAAGACGACGACGGCCGCGAAGAAGACGACCGCAGCCAAGAAGACGACGGCCAAGAAGACCCCCGCGAAGACTGCGGCGAAGAAGACGACCACGGCGAAGACGACGACGGCGAAGAAGGCCCCGGCGAAGAAGGCCCCCGCGAACGGGACCCCGTCGACCCCGACGACCCCGTCGGCCGGGTCCGAGAAGCCGTCCGCCGACTCCTAGCCGAGTGTCCCGACCCGCACCGACGCGAGAGCCGTACGCGGCCCGAGCCCCAACCTGCGTACGGCCTCGAGATCCTCGAGGGTGTCGACGTCGTGGCGCAGCGAGTGGAGGTCGCCCGCCAAGGGCTGGGCGCCGCCACCATGGTGGGCGGCGGCGGAGCCGGGTCCGAACGCGGGCCGGAACACGTCGTAGGGCGCGGTGTAGAGGGTGGTGCCCCCACCCGCCGCGTCCTCGACGTACGCCGCCTCTGACCCGTTCGCGGCGGTCAGCGCCGCGTCCAGGTCGGCCGAGCGGAGCGCGGGCAGGTCCCCGCACAGGGCGGCGGGGCGGAGCCCCGGCCAGCGGCGGCGGGCCTCGAGCGCACCCTGGACGAGGGTCTCGTTGAGGTCGCCGCTGACCCCGTCGGGGATGACCGCGGCGCCGAGGCGGGCGACGTCGGCGGCGAAGTAGGAGTCGTCGGTGATCACCAGCACCGCGCCGACGCCGTCGGCAGCCAGGCACGCCTCGGTGGTGTCGAGGGCGAACGAGCGCGCCAGATCGGCCCGTTCGTGCGCCTCGATGCCGACCAGCCGGGACTTGCCGCGCGCCGGAGGCTTGACGGGCAGCAGGACGACGTAACCGGGTGCAGGTGCAGGCACAGGGTAGATCCTGACAGGTATCTCACAACGTCGAGGTGACGGCCCGGTAGCCTGCCCTGCGTGGGAAAGTACCGGAAGTTCCAGGAGGGCAGGCTCGGCTGGCCGTGGGTCGTGGCGGTCGGCATCGTGAAGCCCGTCCTTCTCGCCACCACCAAGCACCAGTGGGTCGGCGGCGAGAAGATCCCGGAGAGCGGGGGAGCGGTGATCGCGCTCAACCACGTCTCCGAGATCGACCCGTTCACCGCGGCGCACATCGTGTGGGACTACGGCAGGCGCCCGAGCTACCTGGCGAAGGCCGGGCTGTTCAAGGGTGCGCTGGGCAAGTACCTGCGCGCCGCCGGGCAGATCCCCGTGGACCGGACCGCCGGCGCGTCGGCGTTCGACGAGGCCGTCAAGGCCGTCAACGAGGGCAGCATCGTGGTCGTCTACGTCGAGGGGTCGATCACCAAGGACCCGACCGGCTGGCCGATGCGCGGCAAGTCCGGTGCGGCCCGGATCGCGCTCGCGACCGGTGCCCCGGTCTACCCGGTGGGACAGTGGGGAGCCCAGGAGCTGCTTCCGGCGTACTCTCTCAAGCCGCACCTGATCGGTCGCAAGCTGATCCAGATGAAGATCGGTGACCCGGTCGATCTGAAGGATCTCGAGGTCCAGGAGCACACCCCGGCGGTCGTGAACCAGGCGACCGACCGGATCATGAAGGCGATCGTCGGCCTGGTGGCCGACATCCGGGAGGAGGAGCCGCCCAGCGAGCTCTTCGACCCGAAGAAGGCCGGTGTGAACGCGACCGGGAACCCCGACAAGAAGAGGAACACCAAGTGAGCGAGCGTCAGGGTGGCAAGGTAGCGGTCTTCGGAGCGGGCTCATGGGGCACCGCGTTCTCGGTCATCCTCGCCGACGCGGGCAACGACGTGACCATGTGGGCGCGGCGTGAGGAGGTCGCGGCGGCGATCAACGACACCCACGAGAACCCCGACTACCACCCGGGCACCGAGCTGCCCCGCAACATCAGCGCCACCCACGACATCGAGAAGGCGGCGTACGGAGCCGACCTGGTCGTCCTGGCGGCGCCGTCGCAGACGCTGCGCGCCAACCTCACCGACTGGGCCCCGTTCCTGCCCAAGGACGTGCCGCTGGTCTCGCTGATGAAGGGCGTCGAGCTCGGCACCCTGGAGCGGATGAGCGAAGTCATCGCCCACGTCACCGGGGCCGGACCGGAGCGGATCGCGGTGGTCAGCGGCCCCAACCTGTCCAAGGAGATCATCCGTCGCGAGCCCGCCGCCGGCGTGGTGGCGTGCGCCGACGAGGAGGTCGCCAAGGCGATCCAGGCGCGCGTGCACTCGCCCGCGTTCCGCCCCTACACCTCGACCGACGTGGTCGGTTGCGAGATCGGCGGCGCCTACAAGAACGTGGTCGCGATCTCCACCGGGATGGCCGCCGGGATGGGCTTCGGCGACAACACCCAGGCCTCGCTTATCACCCGTGGTCTGGCGGAGACCGCTCGGCTGGCGATGAAGCTGGGCGCGAACCCGATGACCCTGATGGGCCTTGCCGGCCTGGGCGACCTGGCCGCGACCTGCTCCTCGCCGCTGTCCCGCAACCGTACGTTCGGGGAGAAGCTCGGCCAGGGCATGACCACCGCCGACATCCTCGCCTCCAGCCACCAGGTCGCCGAGGGCGCCAAGTCGTCGCACTCGCTGCGCGAGCTCGCGGCGAAGGTCGGCGTGGACGTGCCGCTGGCGCAGTACGTCGACGACGTCGTCTCCGGCGCCAAGACCGTCAGCGAGATCATGGACGAGATGCTCGAGCGGCCGACGAAGGCGGAGACCGAGTAGACCGCAGGTCGAGCAGGACGTCGACGCAGTACGGCCCCGGAGCGATCGCTCCGGGGCCGTACTGGTTCCGACGGATCTCAGGCGGTGCCTAGGTCCTTCCAGGGACCCCATTCCTCGGTGCCCGGAGTGTTCCCCTGGGTCCACCACTTGGCCTCCCACAGGTGGCCGCCGTAGGTGACACGGTCACCGGCGACGTACACAGCGGTGGCCGACCACGCTGCCGCGCCCGCAGGCGGATCGGTCGGCGTCGGGGTCGGGGTCGGGGTCGGGGAGGTGGTCGGGTCCGGCTCGACCGGGCCACCCGTGCCGTTGCGCATGGCGTCGGCGAAGGTGCCGATCAGCTCGCCCTGCCGGTCGCCGGACAGCTCCCACCACATACCACCGCCGAGGTGCTTGGAGATGGCGTAGGACGCCTTCTGGGAGATCGTCCGGGTGTTGTCGTAGCTCCACCACTGGTTGCCGTCGTAGCGCCACGCGGCGCCGGTCGCGGCGTCGTAGTGGTCGGTGCCGCGGGTCTTGAGCTTGTCGTAGTCCTCGTTGCCCGCCTCGTACGTCCCAGGCGCTGCGGCGGTCGCCGGCCCCCAGGGGTCGGCTGAGGTTGCGCCCTGCCAGCCGCGGCCGTACGCCGCCATGCCGAGGCCGAGCTGGGCCGGTGGGACGCCGGCATCGAGGTACTTCCGGACCGACTCGTCCACGCTGAACCGCTTGCCGTCGGGGCGCGGGTCGGCGGGGTCGGCGTAGAGGTTGCCCTGGTGGCCGGTCAGCGTCGGGTCCCAGGCGCCCCACAGGTCATAGCCCTGGATGTTGCCGAAGTCGAGCGAGTTGAAGATCGCCGGGTCGTTCCAGCCGCCGGCCGCGATGTCCTGCGGGTTGGCCGGGAGGAACGCCGAGAGCTGGTAGTCCTTGCCCGTGGTCGAACCCAGGGCGTCCAGCTGGGAGCGGAACTCGGCCAGGAGCGCCTTGAAGTTGGCGCGGTCGTTGGCCGGGTCGACGTGGTTGCCGGTGTTGCCGTTGGGCGAGCCCGGCCACTCCCAGTCGATGTCGAAGCCGTCGAAGACGCCGGCCGCCGCGCCGGGGCCGCCGCGGCCGTCGATGACCGGCAGATTGCCCTTGATGTAGAGGTCGATGCAGGAGGAGACGAACGTGCGGCGCGACTCGGGGGTCGCCGCGGCCAGGGAGAAGTTCTTCGACCAGGTCCAGCCGCCGATGGAGAGGAGCACCTTCAGGCCCGGGTGCTTGGCCTTGAGCTGCTTGAGCTGGTTGAAGGAGCCGGCGAGGGGCTGGTCCCAGGTGTCGGCGGTGCCGGAGACGGATGCGTCGGCTGCGTACGACATCCCGTAGTCGGCGTAGGCGTCACCGGCGCCGTCGGAGCCGTTGGGCCCCTCGCCCTGGGCCTTGTTGGCCTCGAAGCAGGTCAGCGTCTGGTGGTGGATGTTGCCGAAGGCGTAGTTGAGGTGGGTGAGGTCGTCGGCGACCCCGGACGTCTCCAGCTGCTTGAGCTTGAAGGCCCGCCCGTAGACGCCCCACTGCACGAAGTAGCCGACGTTGCGGTAGCCGTTGATCGCGGTCGGCTCCGCGGCGGCGGCCGTCTGCAGTGATGCGCTGGACGGGCTGCTGGTGAGGGCGAGTGTGCCGGTGAGGGCGAGAGCTCCGGCGAGTGCGCCGATGAGGAGGCCGATGATCCGGCGTGATCTTCGTGGGGGCAACGCGACATGCATGGTGACACCTCCGAGGTGATGGCTTGCTCGGGCACCAGGCGCCCGATCGCCTCTCGATGGTGGCAGCCCCTGTATTTGTAAGCAACCCTTACTAATTAAGGAATTTCAGAACGTAATTCGAGGTGGGCGCGGAAGTAGTACGTTCGACGGGCCGCCAATTCTGGGAGATCGCCATGCTCGGACGCCGCTCTGCAGTTGTCGCCACACTGACCGGAGGCGCGCTCGCGCTGGCCGCCCTGGTCCCGTACGCAGGGGCGGCCGCCGCCCCGGAGGACAGGCTCGCGCCGCCACCGAAGGTGCCCACCGCGGTGGGCTACGGAGGTGCGGTCGCCAGCGTCGACGCCGATGCGAGCAGGATCGGCCTCGAGGTGCTGCGCAAGGGTGGCAACGCGGTCGACGCCGCGGTCGCGACGGCTGCCGCGCTCGGTGTGACCGAGCCCTACTCGGCCGGGATCGGCGGTGGTGGCTTCTTCGTGCACTACTCCGCGCGCACCGGCGAGGTCGAGACGATCGACGGCCGGGAGAAGGCGCCGGCCGCGATGCCGCACGACGCGTTCATCGATCCGGAGACCGGCAAGGAGTACCCGTTCTTCCCCGACATGGTCACCAGCGGCGCATCGGTCGGCGTGCCCGGCACCCCGCTGACCTGGGAAAAGGCGCTGCGGAAGTGGGGGACGCGCTCGCTCGCCCAGTCGCTCGAACCGGCCGCGAGGCTGGCCCGCCAGGGCTTCGTCGTCGACGAGACCTTCCGGCAGCAGACCGTCGACAACGCGGAACGTTTCGGAGCGTTCGATTCCACCGCGGAACTATTTCTTCCCGGAGGATCCGCCCCGGAGGTCGGCAGCCGCTTCCGCAACCCCGACCTCGCCGCGACCTACGACCTGCTCGGACGCAAGGGCGTGAAGGCCTTCTACCGCGGCCCGCTGGCCGGCGAGATCGCCGCGACGGTGGCCGAGCCCCCGAAGACCGACGAGACCGACCTGCCGGTCCCGCCGGGCTGGGTGACCACCGACGACCTCGCCGCCTACACCGCCCCCGACCGCGAGCCGACCCGCTCGACCTACCGGGACCTCGACGTCTACGGGATGGCGCCGCCGTCCTCCGGCGGCACCACGGTGGGCGAGGCGCTCAACATCCTGGAACGCTACGACCTGGCCGGGATGACCAACACCGAGGCCTACCACCATCTGATCGAGTCGAGCGCGATCGCCTTCGCCGACCGTGGTGCCTACCTGGGCGACCCCGACCACGTCGACGTGCCCGTCGACGCTCTCCTCGACGACACCT
This sequence comes from Nocardioides sp. NPDC126508, assembly GCA_040302365.1. Lineage (GTDB taxonomy): Bacteria > Actinomycetota > Actinomycetes > Propionibacteriales > Nocardioidaceae > Nocardioides. The sequence goes on along the minus strand of JBEOUM010000010.1, from coordinate 112,829 downwards.
TCGCCGCCGAGCGGGCCTGCGGGATCGATCCCGCGGCGGCGCGGCCGAAGCCGGTGGCGGCCGGGAACGCCTACGACTACGACGGCGTCTGCGACGAGCCGGCCGGTGCCGGTGAGACCGCCAGGGACACCGAGAACCTGGAGACCACCAACCTGACCGTGGTCGACCGGTGGGGCGACGTCGTCGAATACACCCTGACCATCGAGCAGACCGGAGGGTCCGGGATCACCGTGCCCGGCCGCGGCTTCCTGCTCAACAACGAGCTGACCGACTTCTCCACGACCTACCGGCCCGACGACCCCAACCGGATCGAGCCCAACAAGCGCCCGCGCAGCTCGATGTCGCCCACGATCGTCCTCTCCGACGGCCGTCCTGTGCTGGCGGTCGGCTCACCCGGCGGCTCGACGATCATCACCACGGTGCTCCAGATCCTCATCGAGCGGCTCGCGCGTGACCGGACCCTGCCCGAGGCGATGGCGTTGCCTCGGGTCTCACAGCGCAACGCCGCGAACACCGGCGCCGAGCCCGCGTTCATCGAGGCGTACGGCGGGCCGCTGACGTCGCTGGGACACCGCTTCGCCTCCACCGCGGAGCTCGGTGCGGCCACCGCCGTCGAGATCGGCCCGGACGGGCTGCTGACCTCGACGGCAGAGCCGTGGCGCCGCGGCGGCGGCTCAGCGCTGGTGGTGAACCCGGTCGACTAGCCGAGGCGGTCCAGCGCCTGGGAGAGGTCGTCCCAGAGGTCGTCGACGTCCTCGATCCCGACCGACATCCGCACCAGCCCGTCGGGCACCGTCGCCGACTCGGTCTTCCAGCGGCGACGTCGCTCGAAGGTGGACTCGACGCCGCCGAGCGACGTCGCGTGGACCCACAGGGAGGTGGAGTGGGTCAGCAGATCGGCCTGCTCCGCGGTGGGAAGGACGGCCGCGAGCATCCCGCCGCAGCCCGGGTAACGGACCTCCGAGACGGCCGGGTGCGCCGCGAGCCGCTCGGCGAGGGTGGCCGCGTTGGCCGAGGACCGCTCGACGCGCAGGTGCAGCGTACGGAGCCCGCGGAGCGCCAGCCACGCCTCGAACGGGCCGGGGATCGCACCGAGCAGGTCGCGACGGGCCTTGAGTACGTCCCACAGCGTGTCGTCGGAGACGACGACCGCGCCCATGACGACATCGGAGTGACCTGCGATGAACTTGGTGGCCGAGTGGATGACGATGTCCGCGCCGAGCGCGAGCGGCTGCTGGAGCAGCGGAGTGGCGAAGGTGTTGTCGACCACGACCCGCGCTCCCGCCTTGTGGGCGGCGGCGATGACCGCCGGCAGGTCGGCGAGCTGCATCCCGGGGTTGGTCGGCGTCTCGACCCACACCAGCGCGACCTCGCCGTCGAGCTTCTCCAGCAGCTTCACCACCGCGGCGGTGTCGGAGAAGTCCGCGAGGCGCGCGGTCAGCCGGCCACGCCCCTCGAGGTCGGCCAGCTGACCGATGGTCCCCAGATAGCTCTGCTCGGTCGCCACGACGACCGAGTCGTTGACCAGGTCCAGCAGCGTCGCGACCGCTGCGAGGCCCGAGGCGAACGACAGCGCCCGCCCGCCCTCGAGCCTGCCGAGCGCCTCCTCGAACGCCACCCAGGCGTCGTTCGTGTAGCGGCCGTACTCCTTGTCGCCGCCGGCCACATAGGTCGAGGCCATCGTGATCGGTACGTTGAGCGGCTGGTCGGGCTCGTGGGCCGGCCGCCCGGCGTGGACGGCGATCGTGGCGGGCTTGTGATCCATGATTCGACCCTATTGCCCCCTCGGCCACCGCGCCGCACGCGCCGTGCGGTTACGGGTCAGGGCATGGTCCCGGATAAGGTTGCGGCCGTGTTGACGACCCTGCTGGATGGACGTGCCTTCGGTGAGAAGCACGGCAAGGATGCTGCCACCGTCGTGGCGCTGCACGGCTGGGCGCGCAACCGCAGCGACTGGGGCTCGACGCTCGAGGGCCTGGACGCGCTCGCGCTCGACCAGCCCGGATTCGGCGCCACGCCGGCCCCGGACGAGGCCTGGGGGTCCGCGGACTACGCCGCGTGGCTGGCCCGGATCCTCGAGACCCTCGACCGCCCGGTGCTCGTCGGTCACAGCTTCGGCGGCCGGGTGGCCGTCCAGCTCGCCGCGACCCGTCCCGAGCTCGTCCGCGGCGTCGTCCTCACCGGCGTGCCGCTGTTCCGTCCGAAGACCGGCGGGAAGCCCAAGCTCGCTTACCGGATCGGCCGCTGGCTCCACGGCAAAGGGCTGATCCCGGAGGCCCGGATGGAGGCGCTGCGCGAGAAGTACGGCTCGACCGACTACCGCAACGCCAAGGGCATCGTCCGCGACATCTTCGTGAAGGTCGTCAACGAGTCCTACGGCGACCAGCTGGCGGCGATCCCGAAGGATCTCCCGGTCCGCCTGGTGTGGGGCGAGAACGACACCGCCGCCCCGGTCTGGATGCCCGGTGAGGCCATGGAGCTCCTGGGGGACAACGCGACCCTGGAGATCGTCCCGGGCTCCGCGCACCTGCTCGACGCCGGGCTGGTCAAGAGCCTTCGAGGCGCCATCGACGAACTTCGTACGAACTGAATCTGAGGGGCTGAAGAAGAAGCATGTGGATCGTCCTGGTCACCTCCGCGCTGACCCTGGTCTCCTACTACCGCTGGCTGCGGGTCGCTCAGCGTGAGCACTACGAGCCGACGCGGCTGTTCGCGATCGAGTGGATCTGGATCAAGGCCCGCCCGGTCGAGGCGATCCTGCTCGGTGCGGTGGTCGTGGTCTGCCTGGCTGCGTTCGTGCTGCCCTACGGCGCGGTCGTCGGGGCGCTGCTGTTCCTCGGCTGGCCCGTGGGCATGTCGTTCACCGGCGCGAAGCGGCTGGTGTGGACAGACCGCGTCAAGCGCCTGGCCGGCGTGCTCCTCGTGCTGCACGCCGTCGTCACCGTCCTGATCGCGCTGCTCGCCCCGGCCGCCGCAGGCCTGCTCCCGATCCTCGCGGTCCCGCTGGCCGAGGCCGCGCTGGCGATCATGTGGCCGATCGAGAAGGCGATGGCGAAGAAGTGGCAGGTGCAGGCCGCCGCCACGATCAAGAAGGTCAACCCGAAGATCGTCGCGATCACCGGGTCCTACGGCAAGACCTCGACGAAGAACTACGCCACCCACCTGATGCAGGGCCGCTGGTCGACGCTGGCCTCCCCGGCGAGCTTCAACAACGCGATGGGCCTCTCCCGCGCGGTCAACGACCGCCTCCAGCCCGGCACCGACATCTTCGTGGCCGAGATGGGCACCTACGGTCCCGGCGAGATCGCCGAGCTGACCGAGATCTTCCCGCCCGAGGTCGCCGCGATCACCACGATCGGCGAGGCCCACCTGGAGCGGATGAAGTCGCGCGAGACGATCGTGAAGGCCAAGTCGGAGATCCTCCCGAAGGCCTCCACGGTGGTGCTGAACACCGACGTACCCGAGCTCGCCCTCATCGCCGAGAACCTCCGCGCCAGCAAGCGCGTCATCGCCTGCTCCGCGATCCCGGGCACCGCCGCCGAGGTCGTGGTCACCGACGGCGCGCTGACGATCAACAACGAGACGTACGCCGTCGAGCTGCCCGACGAGGTCGGGCACCCGATCAACGTGGCGATCGCGGTCGGCCTCGCTCTCGCGGTCGAGGTCCCGATCGAGACGATCACCCAGCGGCTGGCCTCGATCCCCGGCACCCCCCACCGCGCCGAGGCCAACAAGACCCCCGGTGGCGTCTGGGTCGTCGACGACACCTTCAACTCCAACCCGACCGGCGCCGCCGCCGCGCTCGCCAAGGCGAAGCGGCTGGCAGGGGAGTCGGGCACGGTGTGGACCATCACGCCCGGTATGGTCGAGCTGGGCACCGAGCAGGCCGCGCGCAACGTGGAGTTCGCGCAGGCTGCCACGGCCTCCGACAAGATGCGCTTGTGCATCGTCGGTCGCACCAACCGAAAAGCGCTGCGGGCGGGGGAGCCTGCGCGAACCATGGCGTTCGAGAGCCGTAAGGCGGCAGCGGATCACGCGTTGACCGCGGCCAAGGAGGGCGACGTGGTGCTGTACGAGAACGACCTCCCCGACCACTACGCGTAGGACCCCCAGGAGCTTTCACCATGAGCGTAACCAAGGCCACCATCGTCTTCGGCGGTCCCAGCGCCGAGCACGACATCAGCATCCTCACCGGCCTGCAGGCCGAGCGGGTCCTCTCCGGTGCAGGCGTCGAGGTGACGTGCCTCTACTGGGCGCGCTCGGACAAGTGGTTCCTGGTGCCCGCCAAGCAGGAGGCCCGTGACTTCCTCGGCGGCGAGCCGAAGGGTTCCAAGGCCGTCGAGTTCCGCCTCGGCACCGAGAAGGGCGACGGGTTCTACACCGTCGGCGGCTTCGGCGGCGGCAAGCGTCTGGAGACCGGTCCGATCCTCTCCGCCTTCCACGGCGGCGCAGGCGAGGCCGGCGGCATCCAGTGGCTCTTCGAGCTCGCCGGCCTGAAGGCGACCGGTGCCACCCCGGCCTCGGCCGCGCTCGGCATGGACAAGCTCGCCTTCGGCGCGGTCATGCTCAACGCGGGCCTGCCGTCCCTGCAGCGCGAGCTGCTCTCGCGCTACGCCGCGCCGTCCTTCGAGGGCCCCTACATCGTCAAGCCGCGCTTCGGCGGCTCCTCGATCGGCATCGAGGTCGTCGACGACTACGAGACCGGCCTCGCGCTCCTCAACACCTCGCCGCACCTGCGTGCCGGGGCGGTCGTCGAGCCGTACCGTCCCGACCTCTTCGACCTCAACGCCTCGGTCCGCACCGCGCCCGAGATCGCGGTGAGCGACGTCGAGCGCCCGCTGCGCTCGGACGAGGCGAAGATGTACGACTACTCCGCCAAGTACGTCCACACCGACGGCCTCTCCTCCTCCCCGCGCGAGTTCCCGGCCCAGGTCGAGGAGTCGGTCACCAAGCAGATCAAGGACCTCGCCGTACGCGTCGTGGAGCTCACCGGCCTGACCGGCATCCTCCGCATCGACTTCCTCTCCGACGGCAAGGGCGAGGTCTTCATCAACGAGGTCAACTCGATCCCCGGCGCCCTCTCGCTCTACCTGTGGCCCGACACCCCGGCCTCCGAGGTACTCACCAGCGCCATCGCCGAGGCCGAGAAGCACGTTCCCCAGGTCACCCGGAACTTCGAGGAGGGCGTCGCCCTCAAGGCCGCTGGTGGCATCGCCGGCAAGCTCACCGGGCTCTCCTGACTTCTTAACCGAACTGAGGGTTTAGAACCTCCCAGACGGGGTATGAACCAGACAGTTCGACAGGGTTTGGGAGGTTTGGATGTCGTACGAAGCGGATGCGCGGATCGCTCGTATCGAGGCTGACATCGCGGCGGCTCAGGAGCGCGCGGCGAAGGCTCGAGAGTTCCGCTCGCAGGTCGACAGCATGGTGGGCACGGCGGAGGTCGACGGGGTGACGGCTTCGGTCGACATCACCGGTGTGGTGAAGGATCTGCGGCTGCCGCGGCAGCTGGAGTATCGCGACCCCGACCGGCTCGCGCAGTCGATCCTGGCTGCGATCCGGGTCGGTCACGGCAAGGCGGCGGAGCAGGCCAAGTCCGTCGCCGAGACCACCTTCGGCGCGGGCTCGGACACGGTTCGGGCCTTCTCGGAGGAGCTCGACACCCGGTTCACCCCGGGTGGCGGTGACGCGGGCGGTCGGAAGTGAGCGAGATCAGGGTCAGCCCGGAGACCCTGCGCCTGCACGCAGGTCACGTGGACATGTCGGCGGGCGATGTCGACCAGATGGCAGCTGCGATGGAGACCGTCTCCGACGAGGCGTTCGGCGTGCTGTGCTCGTTCCTGCCGCCGATCATCAACACCTTGTGGCCCTCCAACCTGGGGGCGATCCGCGACGCCGCCGGTTCGCTGCGTGCCTCGGCGACCTCCCTGCGCGAGGCGGCGAAGGACTTGGAGAGCACCGACCACGACGTCGCCCGCAACGCGAGGACGCTCGAGGGCGGCCTCAGGTGAGCGGCGGCAACCCCTTCGTCGCTGAGGTCCAGGGGCCGTCGTGGCATGCCGGCACGTTCCTGATCGATGACGTGATGTCGCTCTCGGAAGACATCGCCTCCGGCAACTGGCTGGCCGCGGGGATGGACGCGGTCGCGGGTGTCATCGACACCGTGGCCACCGTCTCGGACCCGCTGGGCTCCGCGATCGCGGCCGGCATCGGGTTCATCCTCGAGCACCTGGAGCCCCTCAAGGGTTGGCTCAACGACCTCACCGGCGACCCTTACCAGGTCCAGGCCACCGCCGGCACCTACGCCAAGGTCGCCAAGGGACTGGCCGACGAGGCCGATGTCCTCAACCGCTCGGTCGCCAAGGATTTCGCGGACCAGTCAGGACAGCTGGTGGACGCGTATGTCGCTCGGATGACCGAGATCTCCAACGGCCTGATCGCCCTGTCGAGATCCGCCAACGCGGCCAGCGGTGCGCTCGGGATCGCGGGGACGATCGTCCAGGTCGTCCACGACATGGTCCGCGACGCGATCTCGGAGATCATCGGCTCCGCGATCTCGTACGCCGCCGAGCTCGTCCTGACGCTGGGCGCAGCCACGCCGCTGGTCATCGAGCAGGTCTCCACCCGCGTCGCCTCGATCTCCGCACGGATCGGCAAGAACGTCACCGGCGTCATCACCTCCGCCCGCAACCTCGGCGACCTGGTCAAGCGGCTCGAGGACGCCCTCAAGTCGCTAGGTGACCAGTTCAAGAAGCTCGGTTCGCCCGGCCACGGCGGTCCCTCCGGTCCCACCGGGAGACCTGATGGGCCGACGCCTTCGCGACGGCCGGGTCAAGACCCCCATGACGAGCTGACCGACGTGCAGAAGTCAGACTTGCAGAATCGCCGAGATGACCTGGCGGCTCAGGATCCGGATCGGTTCGACGATCTGAGCAAGGACCCGGATCATGGGGGCAAGTCGAACAAGAATTCGCGCGACGAAGCTGCGACCATCATGGACCTTGACGGTCGACCTGGTTCGCCTTTCGAGAACGGGATCACCAGGCCTGACGGTCCCGCCCAAGGTGACTTCATCTCGGATGGTCAAGCGTGGGACATCAAGACGGTGCACTCAGATTGGCCGCCGGGCGTCCCCGACCATGTGCGTGAGCGCCCGTTCCCCAACGGTTACACAGACCAGAAGTTCTCTGACACGGTCCAGGACCAGATAGACCGTGGCAGGAACGTGCTGATCGACACGCGTAACGCAAGTCAGGCGGATCTCGACAGCATGCGTCGTATGGTCGAGGAGAAGGGATGGAGCGGCAATGTCTACTGGTACCCGTGATGGTTGGACACCGGAGGTGTGGCCGTCGGACCGGGCTGCGTCGTCAACGCTGAAGGCATGGTTGGACGAGAGTGACGGAGCCGAGTTCTATGGTCTCGACCTCGATTTCGGAAAGGCCGACCTCTCTCGCATCGATTTGGCCGACGCATGGCTCACCGGCTCGACGTTCGGTGAGACCGTGCTGAGAAACGCTCAGCTCGTTCACGCGCACTGCGAAGGTGCGAACTTCGCCGTTGCGGATCTGATGGGCGCCGATCTCACAGGCGTGATCGGCCATGCGGCGACGTTCTCAGGGGCTCGCCTCGTCGGTGCAGACCTGAATGCTGCAGAGTTCTGGGACGCCGACTTCAGCCGTGCGGATCTGACTGGCGCGAACCTCGGTGACGGATCGTTTGCGCGTGCCGACCTCCGGGGTGCAAGTCTGCGAAAGGCGACGGCAGACAAAGCGATCTTGCGCGAGGCGTCGTTGGACGGCGTCGAGGTGGCGGGGATGACCGGCAGTGTGATCGGCCCGATCAAGGTGACGCTCGACGGCGAACCGGCGCTGATCGACGACGACGAACTTGTTGCCTGGTTCCGTCATCGCGGTGCGACCGTGGCACGGTTCCGGCGCGCGTGAGCGCGGGCGCCAACCCCTATGTCGCGGAGGTCCAAGGCCCGTCGTCGCACGCAGGTACGTTTCTGATCGACGATGCGGTCTCGTTGGCCGAGGACATCAACTCGGGTGACCGGCTGGCGGGCGGGATCGATGCGGTTGCCGGTGCGATCGACACGGTGGCGACGGTCTCGGACCCGGGGGCGGACGATGCGTGAGCGTACGCATCCTCGAGCTCAAGGAGTCACGATGACCGAGCCCGACCGCACGAGATTCAGCTCCGGCGAGCTGAAGCCGCAGTGGCTGATCGACTTCGAGGAGGCGTCTCGGAGGTCCGGCGACGAGGCGCGCGAGCAGCTGCGTGCTGACTTCGGGGACGACACCGCCCAGGGCAAGGAGTGGCCGGCGCCCGCGCGCGGGACCTCCGAGGTCCATCTGTTCGACGGTGCGTGGGTGCGGCTCCTGCATGAGCCGCACTCGATGACCGGACGCGTCAGGGGGCTGCGACGTGTGGCCGACGGCGGTCCCTTCGCGCTGCTGCTGGACGTCGGTTCCCGTGGCCTGCATGCCGCCCGCCCTACCGACGGATCCGCGTGGACGACGGACATTGACGCCGACGCGATCCTCGCCGAGCAGCCGGAGACCGAGGTGACCGTCTGGTTCGGCTTCGAGGACTCGGACGTCATCCCGGCAGCGACCGAGGACTGGCAGCTCGAGCCGTGGACGATGCGTACGGCCCCTCGTCTGGAGTCCCTGTGACCAGCAGCCCGTCAGAATCGCGCAAGTGCGGGATATTGACGGGCTGACCAGTGCTACGGACTGTCAGATCCCCACACCTGTGGGGATGTTGCAAGCGGCTGGCTCAGCGGGCGAGGGCGCGCTTGAGGAGGGCGAGGGTGACCTCGCCCATCGAGGTGCCGTCGTGCTTGGCGGCGAAGGGGAAGACGCTGGTCTCGGTGGCGCCGGGGGTGATGGCGACCTCGAGGACGACGAAGCTGCCGTCGGGGGTCACCATGAAGTCGGTGCGGGAGATGTCGCGCATGCCGAGCAGCTCGTGGGCGCGTACGGCGGTCTCGCCGAGCTCGGCGATCAGCGCGTCGGGGAGGTCGGGGCGGCCGAAGCCGACGAACTCGGCGGTGTAGCGCGCCGCGAAGTCGAACTCGTGGCCCTTGCTGAAGTCGATGGCGATCGGGGTCAGCGGCTTGGTGCCCTCGTCGGTCTCGTGGACGACCACGGAGACGTCGATGCCGGCGTAGAAGCGCTCGATGAGCGCCTCGTCACAGTAGGCGTAGGTCTTGACCAGGGCGGCGGGGAGGGCGGAGAGGCCGTCGACGCCGGTGACGCCGAGCGCCGAGCCGCCACGGGAGGGCTTGACCACGACCCGCTCGCCCAGCCGCGAGATGACGTGCTCCATCAGCACCGGCGCGCCGACGTCGCGGAACGTCGTGGACGACAGCGAGACCGAGTCCGGCACCGGAATGCCCCCACGGCGCAGGAGCTCGCGGGCGGCCGTCTTGTCGAACGCGACGCGGCAGGAGGTGGAGACGGTGCCGACGTATGGGATCCCGATCAGCTCCAGGAGCGTCTGGATCTCGCCGTCCTCACCGAATTGGCCGTGCAGAGCCGGCAGCGCCACGACCGCCTTGTCGCGTTCGAGGTTGTGCAGCAGCGCCCGGTCGAAGTCGTACGCAGCCACCTCCACGCCCAGCGCCGACAGCTCGCGCACGAGGTTGCGGCCCGAGGCCAGCGACACGTCGCGCTCGTGGCTCAACCCGCCGGCGATGACGGCGACGGGTCCGGACAGAGGAGGTGTGCTCATGAGTTCGTTCTAACAGACGGCCGGGACGAGCCGTCAATCTCAGATGTGGACGACCGGGCAGGTCAGGGTGCGGGTGATGCCCTCGAGGCTCTGGACGCGCGCCACGACCATCTTGCCGAGCTCGTCGACGTTGCGGGCCTCGGCACGGACGATCACGTCGTACGGACCGGTGACGTCCTCAGCCAGGGTCACGCCCTGGATCTTGCCGATCTCGGTGGCGACCTCTGCGGCCTTGCCGACGTCGGTCTGGATGAGGATGTACGCCTGTACGACCATGGTGCTGCTCCTGTTCTCCGTGCCTTCCTTGGCACAACGTCAGGCATGTAACCTATCGCGTTATCTGTCGCTCGACCTACACCGACCCTGGGGATAAGACACGTGATGCGTGTCCCGGTATCTCCGCGCATCGCCGGGAGGGTTGGATACAGGTATGGCTTTTCCGAGGGACACGACACTCGCCGACGTCGGTGAGTTCGGGCTGATCACCGAGATGACCAAGCACTTCGCACAAGGGGAGCACGTGCTGGTCGGCCCCGGCGACGACGCTGCGCTGCTGCGGGTCAAGCAGGGTCACGTCGTGGTCTCGACCGACCTTCTCGTCGAGGGCCGCCACTTCCGGCGCGACTGGGCAGAGGCGTCCCACATCGGTCACCGGGCGGCTGGCCAGAACCTCGCCGACATCGCCGCGATGGGCGGCGTGGCGCACTCGATGACCCTCGGGCTGGCGGTGCCGTCGGACCTCCCCGCCGAGTGGGCCGTCGACTTCGCGGAGGGGTTCGCCGCGGAGTGCTCGCTGGTGGGCGCCTCCGTCGTCGGGGGCGACGTCACCGGCGCCGACCAGATCGTCATCTCGGTGACCGCCATCGGCGCGGTCGCTCAGGCTCCGGTCCTCCGCTCGGGGGCGGAGCCCGGTGACGTACTCGCGCTGTGCGGCCGCCAGGGATGGGCCGCGGCCGGCCTGGCGATCCTCAAGCGGGGGTTCCGGTCACCGCGCGTGCTCGTCGACGCCTACCGCCGCCCGCAACCGCCGTACGCAGCCGGCCCCGCCGCCGCGGCAGCCGGTGCCTCGGCGCTGATCGACGTCTCCGACGGTCTGCTCTCCGAGGCCCGGCACATCGCAGAGGCCTCGGAGGTCTCCATCGACGTCCACACCGCGGCGCTGACCGTCCCGGACGAGCTCAACGCGGTCGCCTCGGCGACCGGCGCCGACGCGCTCGCGTTCGTGCTGGGCGGGGGAGAGGACCACTCGCTGCTGGCCGCGTTCCCGCCCGACGCCGAGCTTCCTGCTGGGTGGACGGTGATCGGGACGATCGGTGAGCCCGGTGGCGAGCCGGTCACGGTCGACGGGGAGGTCTACGAGGGGCCGGCGGGGTGGACGCACTTCTGAGGAAAACGACGTTGGCCGCCGCCCGAACGGGCGGCGGCCAACGTATGAGGAAGAACTCGGGTCAGCGAGCGACCTTGCCGGCCTTGATGCAGGTCGTGCAGACATTCATACGCTTCGGGGTGCCGTTGATGACGGCACGGACGCGCTGGATGTTGGGGTCGAAGCGGCGCTTGGTCGCCTTCTTGGACCACGGCCGGTTGTTGCCGAAGCCCGGCTTCTTGTCGCAGATGTCGCAGACGGCAGCCACCGTGAACTCCTGATGTTGAATAGATGATCGAGGTCGAATAGATATTGCCGGCGAGCGCGATGAACAGCGGCCCAGCCGAGACAACCGAACAAGCGTAGCCCGTCCGGCTGTGCCCGGCGAAATCGTCACTCGCCCGAGCGGCGATCACGCCACCTGTCCAACGGAGCGGCCAGCGCGGTGGCCAGCTTCCACCGCTTCGACCCGCGCAGATCGTCGATCTCCGCACGCTGACCGGCGAGCTGCTTGCGCTGGGACTCGAGCCGCCGCCGCTGGTCCGCGACGACCTCGCGGAGCCGGGCGACCTCGTCGCGCAGCTCGAGACCCTGCTCGACCCAGTCCGGGACGGCAGGCACCGAAGGGAGCTCGGGGGCGAGGCCGCGGCGCAGGACGACGTAGAACTCGATGTCGTTCTCGGGTACGGGCAGGAGGGACTCGACGGACCAGCCGGTCAGCCCGAGGCGGCGCAGCTCCGCGATGATCTCGGGGAACGAGCGGTCGGTGAACGTCCAGACGTGGCAGTCGACGTACTCGCCACGGCGGGCGCGCTCGACCTGGCTCGTGGTGTGGCCGAGGTCGTGGATGCAGGTCTCGGCATCGCTGGGCCCGCGGTGGTGGAGCCGCTTGGGGTCGTGGGTGACCGCAGAGCGGTGGTGGTCGAAGACGGCGCGTACGGAGGGGATGGTGTCGCCGGCATCGTGGGCCTGGAGGATCTGGCCCATCGTCGTGGGCGGGCGGTGGGCGTCGAAGGTATAGCGCCGGTCGGGGACGACCAGCACGAGGGCCCCGTCGGGAGCGATGACGGCCTCGACCTGCCCCAGCCAGCCGACCAGGTCGGGCACGTGCTCGACGACGTGGCTGGCCAGCGCCCAGTCGAAGGGTGCGGCGGCCTCGGCAGCCTCCGCGAGCGTACGCATCCTGGTGCCGTCCCACATCGGATGGTCGATCTCGGGGATGGCCTCGCGGGTCACGTTGGGGTTGTCGGTGTTGGTCTCGTAGAGCCGGTCGCGGTCGTAGAGGTCGAGATAGGACACGTCGGCCGCATCACGGGGGACGAGCGGCTTGTGCAGCGGTCCGATCTCCAGGCCACGGCCGGCGGAGAAGTCGAAGATTTCGGCGACGCGACGGGCGCGTGGGGTCGTGGTCGGAATCGACATCCGGGAGTCCTTCGGCGTAGGGAAGTCTCCACACTAGGGATGGATCGTCACCCGCGTGGGGCGTGACTCGGCAGAACTTGTTACTCGCTCGCGTCTTTGCTGCAGCCTTGGATTTGTTCACCCGTCGTTTACCCCATGCCCAGGCACCGCCTAACCTTGGGGCGCGATGCCGGACAATGTGTCCGTCGTCACGGTGTCTGGCTGTTTGTAGGGGTGACGAGGAGTAGGGAGGGCAGCGTGGCCGAGGTCAAGCTCGATCTGTTCCGCCGGTTCGGCGACCTGGCGACCGACGCGCTCGCGTCCCACCGCGAGGAGATCGACGCGCTCAACGTCTTTCCGGTGCCCGACAGCGACACCGGGACCAACCTCTACCTGACCATCGCCGCGGCCCGTGACCGGCTGCGCGAGTTCACCGGCACCGACTGGCGCGAGGGGCTGCGCGCCTTCTCGCGCGGCGCGCTGCTGGACGCCCGGGGCAACTCGGGCGTGATCCTGGCCGAGATGATCGGCGCCCTGCTGCGCCGCCTGATCCAGGCCACCGAGGACGAGCGCACCGCCGAGGTCTTCGCCGACGCCCTGCGCAAGGCCGCCAGCGCTGCGTACGCCGCGGTGGGGGAGCCCCAGGAGGGCACCATGCTCAGCGTGCTCAGCGCCGCCGCGGACGCGGCCGAGGCGTGCGTCGAGATCGACGAGACCGCACGCACCCGTGACGTGATGTCGGTCGCCGCCAGCGCGGCCCGCGCCGCTCTGGCCCGTACGCAGGAGCAGCTGTCCACGCTCGCCGCCGCCGGGGTCGTCGATGCCGGCGGCCGCGGGATCTGCGTGCTCCTCGACGCCTTCGACACCGCCCTGACCGGGCGCCGCCCGAGCCCGCAGGCCCCAGCCCCGCACATCCCGATCCCGATCCCGGCGGGTCTCGGCGCGGCGGACGGTCACGCGCTGGAGCCCGGTGGCCCGGCGTACGAGGTGATGTACCTGCTCGATGCCGAGGACGCCGCGATCCCCGACCTGCGCAAGCGGCTGCAGCCGCTGGGCGACTCGCTGGTCGTCGTCGGCGGCGAGGGCATCTGGAACGTGCACGTCCACGTCGACGACGTCGGCGCCGCCATCGAGGCCGGGATCGGCGCCGGGCGACCGCACCGGATCCACGTGACCCACTTCGCCGAGCAGATCGCGGGCCAGGCCAACCGGCACGCCACCCGCAGTGGGCGGGCGGTGGTCGTGTTCGCGGCCGGGCCGGGTCTGGCCGAGCTCTTCCGTGGTGCCGGCGCGATCGTGATCGAGGGCGGCCCCCACCGGCGCCCGACGACCTCCGAGCTGCTCGAGGCGATCACCGCCTCCGGCGCGTCCGAGGTGATCGTGCTCCCCAACGACCCCCCGACCCGGCAGTCGGCCGAGGCCGCCGCCCGCACCGCCGAGGACGACCTCGACATCAGCGTCGCGGTGATCCCGACCCGCAGCCAGGTGCAGGGGCTGGCGGCGATCGCGGTCCACGAGCCCGGCCGGAAGTTCGACAAGGACGTGCTGGAGATGACCGCCACCGCGCGACACGCGCGGCACGGCGCGGTCACCATCTCGAACACCCGAGCGATTACGATGGCGGGGCCGTGCATGCCGGGCGACGCGCTCGGGGTGCTCGACGGAGACTTCGTCAAGGTCGGCCAGGACCTGGAGAAATGCGCGACCTACGTCCTCGCCCGGCTGATCGGCGGTGGTGGCGAGCTGGTCACGCTGGTCTCCGGCCTGGAGGATCCCACCGGCGAGCTCGCCCAAGGCGTGGCGGCGTGGCTGGCCGCCAACCATCCGGCCGTTGATGTGATGGTGTACGACGGAGGCCAGGAGCGTTACCCCCTCCTGATGTCGGTCGAGTAGAGGAGAAGAGACGGTGGCGATCACCCTCGAGTCCCCGATCGAGGCCGTGCTGGGCAACAGCAAGCACGCCACGAAGTTCACCAAGGGTCTCGGGCTGCGCACCGTCGGCGACCTGCTCTACCACTTCCCGCGGCGCTACCTGCGCACCGCCGACCTCAGCCAGACGCCCCAGCTGCACGAGGGCGAGATGCTCACCGTGCTCGGCGAGGTCGTCCGCAGCGTCGTCCGCCAGCACACCGACCGTCGCACCGGCCGGCCCGCCTATCGCGTCGAGACCCAGCTCAAGGCCGGCGACGCCGACCTGCAGCTCACCTTCTTCTCCAAGTCGCAGCGGATCGCCGAGTGGCGCCGTGGCGTGCTCGCTCCGGGAGTCCGCGGCGTCTTCGTCGGCAAGGCCGGGTCGTTCCGCGGCGAGTGGCAGCTGGCCAACCCGCAGATGGTGGTCTTCGGCGACCCCTCCGACTCCGAGAACGCCGCCGAGGCGGCCGACAACCAGATGGCCGTCGAGGAGCTGACCGAGCTCTTCCCGATCTATCCCCTCACCGCCGGGCTCCAGCACTGGGACGTGATGCGCGCCGTGCGGTTCGCCCGGCAGGTCGTCGAGGACCTCACCGACGTGCTCCCCGAGCAGCTGCGGGAGACGTACGCCGTCCCGGGGCTGCGCGAGGCCCTCGACCTGATCCACGCGCCCCATGAGCCCAAGGACGTCCAGCGCGCCCAGCACCGGTTCCGGTTCGAGGAGGCGCTCGGGCTGCAGCTGGTGCTCGGCCGGAGGAGGAGGGCGCTCCAGGCGCTGGGCACCACGGCCCGCACCGGCGGGACCCATCACCTGCTCGAGGCATTCGACGAGCGGCTGCCGTTCACCCTCACCAAGGGGCAGGAGGAGATCGGCAAGGAGCTAGAGGCGGCGCTGGCCCAGCCCCACCCGATGAACCGCCTGCTCCAGGGTGAGGTCGGCTCCGGCAAGACGCTGGTCGCGCTGCGGGCGATGCTGCGGGTCGTCGACTCCGGCGGCCAGGCCGCGCTGCTGGCGCCGACCGAGGTGCTCGCCCAGCAGCACTACCGCTCCATCACCGCGATGCTCGGCGACCTGGCCGCCAGCGGCCTGGCCGGCGGACTCTTCGCCGGTGACCAGGAGCAGACCCATGTCGAGCTGCTCACCGGCTCGATGACCAAGACCCAGCGCAAGGGGCCGCTGAGCCGGATCGCCACCGGTGAGGCGGGGATCGTCGTCGGCACCCACGCGCTGCTGCAGGACCAGGTGATGTTCGACGACCTGGGTCTGGTGGTCGTCGACGAGCAGCACCGCTTCGGCGTCGAGCAGCGGGCCGCTCTGACCGACAAGGCCGGCACCCCACCACACCTGCTGGTGATGACCGCGACGCCGATCCCGCGCACGGTCGCGATGACCGTCTTCGGCGACCTCGAGGTCTCCACGCTGACCGAGCTCCCGGCCGGTCGTGCCGAGATCCAGACCAACCTGGTCTCGCTCGTCGACCATCCCGCGTGGATCGCCCGGGTGTGGGAGCGCGTGAAGGAGGAGGTCGAGAAGGGCCACCAGGTCTACGTCGTCGCCCCGCGGATCAGTGGCGACGAGTCCGAGCAGGGCGAGAGCGACCAGCGCGACTTCGACGCCGACGGCAACGAGGTCGCCGCCGTCAAGGTCCAGCTCTCCGCCGTCGACGAGGTCACCGAGGAGCTGACCAGCGGCCCGCTGCAGGGGCTGAGCGTGGCCAAGCTCCACGGCAAGCTCCCCGCCGAGGAGAAGGAGCGCACCATGAGCGCCTTCGCCGCCGGCGACATCGACGTGCTGATCGCCACCACGGTGATCGAGGTCGGCGTGGACGTACCCAACGCCACCACCATGGTCATCCTCGACGCCGACCGCTTCGGCGTCTCCCAGCTCCACCAGCTCCGCGGCCGGGTCGGCCGTGGTGGGCTCCATGGGCTGTGTCTGCTGGTCTCCCATGCCGAGGCCGGCACCCCGGCCCGGACCCGTCTCGACGCGGTCGCCGAGACCACCGACGGGTTCGCCCTCTCCCGCGTCGACCTCGACCAGCGCCGCGAGGGTGACGTGCTCGGCGCCTCCCAGTCGGGGCGGCGGTCGAGCCTGGAGAGCCTGCGCGTGCTCCGCGACGAGGACACCATCCTGCAGGCACGCGAGGCGGCCGAGGCCCTCCTGGAGGACGACGCGGACCTGACCACCGCGCCGCTGCTGGCCGAGCGGGTCGCCGAGATCGAGGAGTCCGCCTCGGCCGACTACCTCGAGAAGTCCTAAGGTGTCCCAATGACTCGGATCATCGGAGGCGTCGCAGGAGGGCGGCGCCTGCTCGCACCCAAAGGGTTGCGGACCCGTCCGACCACCGACCGGGTCCGCGAGGCGCTTTTCTCGGCGATCGAGTCCGCCTACGGCTCGCTGGCCGGCCTGCGCTTCCTCGACCTCTACGCCGGCACCGGCGCGGTCGGGCTGGAGGCCTGGTCCCGTGGCGCCGGCGTGGTGACCCTGGTCGAGTCGGACCGGCGTACGGCCGGGGTGATCCGTTCCAACGCGAAGGAGCTCGGCTTCCCGCGGGCCAACGTGATCGCGGCCACCGTGGCGAGCACCCTGGTGACGCCGCCGGCGGCCCCCTACGACATGGTCTTCCTCGACCCGCCCTACCCGCTCTCGGACGACGCGGTCTCCGAGGACATCGCGCTGCTGGTCAAGCACGGCTGGCTGGTCCCCGGCGCGCTGGTCGTCGTCGAGCGCTCCGCGCGCAGCCCCGAGCCCGTCTGGCCCGACGGGTTCAGCGAACAGAAGTCGAAGAAGTACGGCGAGACCACGCTCTGGTACGGCACGGCGCCGGACTGATCCCAGGGCCGGACCGATCGAAGGAGAATCGAAGACATGACGCGTCGCGCGGTGTGCCCGGGGTCGTTCGACCCGCCCACGTTCGGCCACCTCGACATCTTCACCCGCGCCTCGGCGATGTTCGACGAGGTCGTCGTCGCCGTCGGGGTCAACCCGTCGAAGTCGAAGCGCCTGTTCACGCCCGAGGAGCGGATGGAGATGATCTCCGCGATGACCGCTTCGCTGGGCAACGTACGGGTCCAGGGGTTCACCGGCCTGGTCACCGACTTCTGCGTCGAGATCGACGCCCAGGCGATCGTGAAGGGCCTGCGCGGGGCGCCCGACCTCGAGTACGAGGCGCCGATGGCGCAGATGAACGCCCACATGACCGGCGTCGAGACCGTCTTCCTGCTCAACGACCCGCGCTGGGCGGCGGTCTCCTCCTCGCTGATCAAGGAGATGGCCACTTTCGGTGGGGATGTGTCCGCATTCCTGCCCCCGGATGTTCTCGCGCGACTCACCAAGCGTTTGGCAGAACGTTCCGAGTAACGGGCACGGTTCGCCGGTATCGTCTATCAGCGCTGCCCGTCATTCTTTCTCTGGAGATCAATGTCCACCTCAGGCCGTTCCCCTCTTTCCTTGGCCAAGCAGTCCTACGCCGCTTCCCTCAAGGCCGTCGGTCGCGGGCTGACGAAGACGGGGCTCGCGAAGGAGACTGCACCGCCGGTCGAGCAGCGCTGGCGCCACTGGGCCCACTCGCTCACCAAGGTCTACGACTCCCTGGCGATGGCGAAGCTGGACGTGCCGTGGTGGACCTACGACGCGATCACCGCCGTCGACGCCTGGCTGAGCGAGCGTGAGCGCCCGATCCGGGTCTACGAGTACGGCTCCGGTGCCTCCACCATCTGGCTCTCCCGCCGCGCCGACGAGATCCACTCCGTCGAGCACCACAGGGGCTTCGGCGAGATGATGCAGGCCGAGCTCGCCGGTGAGGAGAAGATCTCGCTGCGGGTGATCGAGCCGGTCCCCAGCGACAACCCCGTCGTCCCCTCCCAGAAGGAGGGCCACGCGGGCCTCGACTTCGAGGCGTACGTCAACTCCATCGACGACGTCGACGGCGAGTTCGACCTCGTGGTGATCGACGGGCGCGCCCGCGAGGCCTGCCTGGAGAAGGCCAAGGACCGGCTCGCGCCTGGCGGGATCATCGTCTTCGACAACAGCCGTCGCAAGCGCTACGTCGACGCCATCGCAGCGTCGGGGATGAAGGAGGCCATCCACGCCGGCCTCACCCCGACCCTGCCCTACCCGGAGCGCACCTCGGTCCTGACCAAGGGGTGATCTAGGGTCCTCCTCATGGCGACATCGGGGGAGCAGACCGAAGGTGTGGGAATCGTGCGCTGGGCGACTTTCGCCGGGGTGTGTGTGCTGGCGCTGGTCTGGTCGGCCTACTCGGTCGGCGCCCAGAACGGCACCTTCCTGACCCAGGACTTCGGCGCCCAGTACCACCTCGCCGAGATCACCGCCCACGGCGCTATCCCGCTGGTCGACTTCGAGCACGGCTGGAACGCCGGGTCGTTCTGGGTCTCCGCGGTCCTCTACGCGATCGCCTCCGGCTCCCCGACGATCTGGTACTTCCTCTGGGGCCGTCTCCTCGGCGCCGGCCTCGGCGCGGTCCTCGCCGCCGCCATCGGGCTCCGGCTTCGGCTGCACCCGGCCGTGATGGTCGCGATCGCGCTCGGGGTGCTCCTGCTGGCGACCCCGCTGCACATCAAGTACACGATCTGCCTGCTGTGGGTCTTCGTCCTGCTGCCGGTGGGGCCGCTGGAGTCCCGCCCGCGCCTGGCCGCGGCCGCGCGGGTGCTGCTCCCGGCGCTGGTCTTCTGGCAGTACGTGGAGCTGGCCGTGCTCCTCACCGGCGCCTCGGGTCTCTTCGAGCTCTTCGCGCGGCGCGCTGCGCCGTGGCGCACCCGGATCCTCAACTGCGTCCAGCTGGCCGGTGGGTTCGTGCTCGGGCTGGTCGTCGAGGCCGCGGCGTACAAGGTCCTGTGGGGGCTCTCCTTCGCCGACTTCAACCGGCAGGTGATCCTCGGCCAGACCGCGACCCACGAGGGTTCGCAGTACGCCGTGTGGAACTTCTTCGACCTGCCGACCGAGTCGGGGCGCTACTTCATCCTGGCGCTCTACCCGTTCGCGCTCCTGCTGCCGTTCGTGCCGCTGGTGTGGCAGCGGATCTCGGACTCGACCCGGCTGATCGCGCTGGCCGGGCTGGTCCTCGTCGTCGTCCCGATCAGGCGCGTCGACAACCCCCACACCACCACCGTCTCCGCGCTCGTCCTGCTCGCCGTCGTCCTGATCGTCGCAGAGCTGTGGGAGGCCGGCCCTCGCACCTCCAGCCAGTCCAGACGTCCTGCCGTCTGGGCGCTCGCCCTGGTCGGGGGGCTCTGGGCCGGTGCCACCCTCTGGATCGGCTTCGGCCTGCAGAGCATGGCGGGCGCCGTGCTGCTCGTTGCCCTGGCGGTCGCCGGCGCCGTCGTGGGTGGAGCGTTCCTGCGCGGCGCCACCGCCGCGGTCTCCGCCGGCGCGCTGGTCGTGCTCGGCGGCGTACCCGCCCTCGCCTCCGTCGACCACCTCAACGACATGCGCCGCGACGCGAAGTCCTTCCAGGTGACCGACGCGATCACCCGCTGGGCGGGCCCGGAGTACGAACGCTGCAGCGGCGGCACCCGCGAGGCGCTGGTGATGCCCAACTACCTCCAGCTCTACGACACCCTCCACCTCACCAACCCGACGCCCTACTACCTGTTCCACTACGACTTCGCGCAGTACGAGGACGTGCTCGTGCCTCAGCTGGAGGACGGCTCGATCCCGGTGATCATCGAGACGATGCCGCTGCACACGCCGCAGCCGTGGCTCACCGATGCGATCCATGCCGACTACGTGCCCTGCTCGATCGTGAGGATCGAGAAGCAGGCGACGACTGTCACGATCTGGACGCACAAGTCTCGGGGGAGTGTTGAGCGGCGTGACCTCAGCGTTGTTGGTGGGAAGTTGGTTGCGACGCGCTGAGGATTCTGCGTTTGTGGTCGGCGGCCAGGGGTCTGGCGCGGAGATGTGGGTTGGGTAGGGGCTTGGGATCTGAGGGTGAACGAATTTTCGTTCACCGGGGACAGCCACCGGCTTGGTGGTGCTGGCGGGTGAAAGAAAATTTTCTTTCACCCCCGGGGAGCATCCACTTCTGCGGGGGTGAACGAATTTTCGTTCACCGTGGGGCGTCCACCTCCAACGGAGTGACTGCCTCCCGGCCACACTGGGGCCGCCGCCCCTGATAGCCAGCCAAATCTTTCTCGATATGGTCCGGTGTCAAGGACCGCGAAGCGGCCGGCGTAGCCGGCGGCCGCAGGCCGTCCTTTACTCCGGGGCAGGTCGAGAAACACTCGAGGTCAGGGTCGGCGGCCCAGACCAGCCACAAATAACAGTCGTTGAACATGCCGCGCACCGAGAGCAGAAGAGCACACACCCGACATAGGCTCACGACCAGCCCCAAAGCCCACCCCGAAAGTAGCGAATGCCCCGCTCCACACCCGAGGACGGTGCCGACGTACGTCTCCTGGCGGCGATGCTGCTGGTCGCGATCTTCGCGCTGAGCCTGAGCAGCTACGTCGCCCTGACCCGGTCGCTGCAGTACCAGACCCGCGACGAGGGCCCGAACGCCGGCTACGCGGTGGAGCTGGCGTCGGGACGTCTGCCGACGATCGACACCCCCGTGACCACGGATGCGCGCCGCTACCCTCAGGTCGTCGAGGGGCTGAAGACGATGGTGGACGAGCCGCATCGCGACATCTGGACCGCCAACCATCCACCGCTCTACTACCTGATGTCGCTGCCCTTCGTCGCCGCGGCCGACGCGCTCCACGCACCTCAGCTGATGATCGTGGGGATGCGGCTGATCAATGCCGTCGGCTCCGCGCTCTGCGTACTGCTGGTGGGGCTGATCGCCTTCGAGGTGACCAGGAGGGCGACGACCGCGTTCCTGGCGACGGCGATCAGCGCCTCGTGCGCCGTGCTGGTGACCGCCGGCGGGCACATCGCCAACGACGGGGTGGCGGTGGCGGCGTCGTCGTCGACGCTGCTGGCGACGATCCGGATCATGAACCGCGGCCTGACCCCGGGGCGCCTGACGCTGGTCGCGCTGGCCGGGGCCGCCGCGGCGGGTACGAAGGCCCCCGGAGTCCTCACCGTCGTCCTGTGCGGGGCGGCCATCGCCGTGGCCCTGCTCGTCAAGGACCGTTCCCGTCGCGGGGTGGTCCGTGCGCTGGCGGCCTCGGCCGTCGCCACCGTGGTCCCGGGGCTCGCCACCGGCTGGTTCTACGTCCGCAACATCGTCCTCTACGGTGACCCGACCGCCACCGGTGCACTGCTCGACAAGTTCGACCGGGAGCCGAACGGGAGCTGGTGGCAGGTCCTGACGGACGGCTCGCTCTGGGTGGACTGGTACCAGCGGCTGTGGGTGCCGCTGCTGGCCGAGGGGTACGTCGTGGTCGCCGACCTGCTCGCCGTCGCCGCGGTGATCGGCCTCCTCGTGCTGCTCGTCCGCCGACGGGTCGCGGGGCCGACAGATCATCCCTCGTCACGACCGGGATGGCTGCTGCTCGCGGTCCATGCGGCGGCCGTCCTGGCGAATCTGGTCGGGTTCGTGGCGGACGGCGGCAACCCGAACGACCGCTACCTGCTGCCGCTCATGCCGCTGCTGGCCACCGCCCTCGCGGTCGGGGTGATGGCGATCGTCGACGTGATCCCGGTCGGCTCCCGCGAGCCCCGTGCCGGCTTGGCGGCGGCAACGACCGCGCTCGCCCTGGGCGTCTACGCGTTCCTGATCTTCCGCTGGTTCATCGGCTCGCCGACCTACGTTGGCCGCCTTCCGAACTCCGAGGCGCGCGGCGCCGACCTGGTGGTGGCCGTGGGCGTGGTGTGCGGACTGATCGCCGTCTGCCTCGCGGCCCGGCCCGCTAGGACGTACGCCGCCCGGCAACCGCTCCCAGACCAGCCAGCACCACGTCGGCAAGGAGCAG
The DNA here is from genome assembly GCA_040302365.1 of Nocardioides sp. NPDC126508. Lineage (GTDB taxonomy): Bacteria > Actinomycetota > Actinomycetes > Propionibacteriales > Nocardioidaceae > Nocardioides. The sequence continues at coordinate 90,529 of JBEOUM010000010.1, read as the reverse complement.
GAGGACCCGCGAGGCGAGCGCCACGGTGAGCGCCTCCGGCACCCCGATGATCGGGCCGAGGGTGAGGGCGAGCAGGCCCTCGCGGATCCCGGCGCCTGCAGGGGCGGGGATGAATGCGATCCCGGCGGCCCAGGCCAGGGCCATCCCGCCGGTCGCGGCGGCGACTTCCAGCAGCCCCACCGAGGCGTACGACTGCATCATCACGGCCAGGTGGAGGCCGAAGGCGACCCAGGCGAGCACCGCCCAGCCGATCGCGGTGAAGAGCCCCCGCGCGCTGAGACGTACGCCGAGGGGTTCCCGGCCGAGCCGGGCGAAGAGCCAGTCGAGCATGCCCGGGACGACGCGCGGGTGCAGGCAGACGGCCAGCGGCACCAGCAGGAGCAGCAGCCACCAGTAGCGGCTCAGACCCTCGGAGGAGGACCAGGGGAGCAGGAGCGCGCCGACGCCGATGCCGCTGGCCACCACGACACCCATGAAGAGGATGTTGGCGCCCAGCATGGTGCGGCGCGCAACGCCCCAGCGCAGCCCGAACTGCATCTGCGCGACGACCGGCCACACCGAGCCGGGCAGGTATTTGCCCAGCTGGGAGACATAGAAGACCGAGTGGGAGTCGCGCAGCGAGGGCCGGATGCTCATGCCGTGCAGCAGGGCGACCCAGATCTGGCCGATCAGCATGGTCCCGGCGATCGCGAGCACCCCGGCGATCGCGAAGCGGCCGAGGCTCAGCTCCTGGACGGCGGTGGCCAGGTCATCGCGCTGCCGCCAGACGAGGTAGGCGCCACCGAGCACGACGAGAAGGGCGAGACCGATCTTGAGCAGCCGCTTGGCAAGGCTGGGTGTCGTGGGGCCCGGCGTAGCCGACGACCCGGCCCCCGTGGCGGAGACCGGGTCGGAGCTGGTCGCTGTCACAGGCTGGTCGTCCACGTCTCGCCGGTGGCACGTGTCTGGGTGTGCGGCAGGTCGAACTCGGCGACCGAGGTCTGGTCGCGGAGCATCTCGGTGCCGGACTTCCCGAAGCGCGCCTTCTTGGTGTGCTCCAGGTCGTCCTCGATGAGCACCCGGTTGGTGCGGATCAGGTCGGAGATGACGCCGAGCATCGCGGACATGAAGGCCAGGTTGATCAGCACGCCGCCGAGCAGCAGCGACTGGATGTGGTTGCCGTTGTCACCGCTCAGCCACAGCACGAGGTAGCGGAAGAACGGGATCGCGCCGAGCACGAAGAAGAAGGCGGTGAGCCAGACGAAGATGGCGTAGGGCTTGTACATCATGTAGCTGCGCACGATCGCCGCGCCGGACTTCATGATGTGCTCCGGCATCGACTTGAACAGCCGCGACTCACGCGTCTTGGCGTTGGTCTCGATCGGCACCGAGGCGATCTTCATCCGCTTGTTGCCCGCCTGGATGATCGTCTCCATGCAGTAGGAGAAGCGGGTCACGGTGTTGAGCAGCATCAGCGACTCGCGCGAGTAGGCGCGGAAGCCGCTGGCGGCGTCGGGCAGGTCGGTCTCGGCGGCCATGTTGACCACCTTGGAGCCGACCTTCTGCAGCTTCTTCTTCAGTCCGGAGAAGTGCTCGATCTGGTCGACCTGGCGGTCGCCGATGACGATGTCGGCCTGGCCGTTGATGATCGGCTGGACGAGATCGGTGATGCGGTCCTGCGGGTACTGGTTGTCGCCGTCGGTGTTGACGACGATGTCGGCGCCCAGCTCGAGCGCGCGCACGACGCCGTCGTGGAAGCTCCGGCCGAGACCCTGGTTGCGGGAGTGGTGCACGAACTCGCGTACGCCGTGTTCCTTGGCCACCTCGACCGTCCGGTCGGTGCATCCGTCGTCGACGATCAGGACCACGATCTCGTCGATGCCGGGGATCTGCTTCGGGATCGACTCCAGGACGGACGGGAGCGTCTCCTCCTCGTTGAGGCAGGGGACTTGAACGACAAGCTTCACAGGGACCTCAGGGCAAGTAGTGGGACCGAACACAGAAATTCGGGGTTCGTGAGGGGCTTCTGGGCGGCCACATTACCGCGTGGATTCCGCGGCCCCACGCCCCCTCGCGGGTGTCATCCGGCGTATGTGCTAAGGAAACCTGGTGTTCAGGACGGGTCCACGCGACGTCTGCCGCGGCGGCGGTCGAGCAGCCACGGAACGAGCAGCAGACCGGCCGTCACCAGGGCGCCGAGGAGCGAGATCACCGCGCCCGTACGCAGCCCGGGAGCCTCGTAGCGGAGCGTGACCGTGTGGATGCCGTCGGGGACGGGTACGGCCGCGAAGGCGTGGTTGCCGGGGACGAGCGGGACCTCCTCGCCGTCGACCGTGGCCGACCAGCCGGGGCGGGCGATCGAGTCGGCGACGACCAGGTAGCCGGCACCGTCGGCGGTGACCGAGGCCGAGATCGTCTCGGGCTCGTCGCGGCGTACGTCGACCCGGGCGGTCGAGCCGGAGGCGGCCGGTGTCGAGGCGTCGTCGAGGAGCACCGTGCCCGGCGCGACGCCCTCGGTCAGCCGCCGCACCCGGGTGGGACCGTCGGTGACGACCTCGCTGGTGCCGGCCCAGCGGATCCGGGGCAGCGCGCTCGCGCGCTCGTAGACGACCGCGCCGGCCGAGGCGTGCACCACCCGGAGGCCGTCGCCCTTCTCCGGCCGGACCGGCGAACAGACCGCCGAGCCGTCGGTGCGGCCTGCCAGCTGCACCGGTTTCCGCTTGCCCGCGAACGAGATGGTGACCGGCACCGGCCCGGAGGTGAAGCGGTGGTCGGGCACCGCAACCCGCAGCTTCTCACCGCGCGCGAGCGGCCGGTTCACGGCGATCGCCCGCTCGGAGGTGACCTTCTCGGCGCCGGCTCCGACGCTCACCCGGACGATCGTCGGCGTCTGCGCCCGCGGCTTCAGGCCGTGGGGCACGGTGACCTCGATCCCGCGCAGGTCGCCCTGCGGGACCCGGCACGTCGCCGCCGCGCCCGGCGCCACGGTCAGCAGCTGCCTCCGCACGGCCGGCACGGGCGTCGGCTCGACGGCCCCGATGACCTCCAGCGGCTGGGTCACCCAGTAGCGGACCGAGAGCTGGTCGAGCACCGGCTGACGCCCCGGCGTGGGGAGGTCGGCCGGGAAGTCGCTGTAGGTCGCCGACAGCTGGGCGTCCGGGCTGACCGCCGCGATCAGCGCCTTCCATTCCGGCGAGGTGAACTCGTGGCCCGTCGGCGTACGCAGCCGGTAGTGGTCGGCGACCGCCGAGTGCTCCCAGCCCGAGGCGCCGTAGCGGTCCTCACCCAGGTTCTTCTTCAGGAACTCGTGCGCCGGGGTGACCGGGTAGAAGTCGTCGCGGTCGGTCAGCGGCAGCACCTCGTGCGCGAACATCGTGCTCTGCGCGACCACGGCCAGCACGAGCGCCAGCGGCCCCAGCAGCCTCAGCCGCCCGCGCAGCAGCAGCGTCGCCGCCACCGCGAGCAGCGAGACGACCAGCAGCAGCGCCGGCACCCGCAGCCTCGCGGCCAGATCCGGGATCGGTCGCTCCGCGCCGTCGACGAAGCCGTACGCCGCGTACAGGAAGTACGCAATCGCCCCGACGGCGGCCAGCAGCACGACCAGCGACACCACCAGCCGCGGTCGCCACGACCGGACATCCGACGACTCCGACGACTCCGAGGGCTCCGACGACTCGGCCCGCTGGACCAGCCGCTCCAGCCCGATCCCGGCCAGGACGGCGCACAGGAACCCGAAGATCGAGTTGGCCCGCCCGAAGCTGTTGGAGCTGTAGCCGGGCAGCTTCTGGAGCAGCTCGAGCGGCAGCCCGCCGACCCACAGCAGCCACACGATCGCGGCCAGCACGACCGCGAGCAGCGCCGGTGTCGACGGCCGGCGGCCGCCGGGCAGCCTGACGACCAGGGCGCACAGGACCAGCACCAGCGCCGCGACACCGATGAACGCGATCGACTCGATCGGGTTGTCCTCGCCCGCCCAGAGCCCGTCGACGCAGGTGCCGTAGACGTCGGGCGCGACGGCGGTGAGCACGAGGCTGGCGGGTTTCACCTGGTTGGGGACGCGTCCGTCGATCCCGAGCGCGCTCATGTTGAGCGCGAACGGGAGCACCTGGACCGCGGAGAGGGCGACCCCCAGCCCGACCCCGCCGGCGGCGACATCACCGGCGGCCAGGAACCGCCGCGCGTCCCGGAGCGCGAGCGCCCGCACGACCACGTAGATCGCCCCCAGCGTCAGCGCGAACATCGTCACCGCCGGGAAGCCACCGAGGAGCATCGAGGCGACGACCAGGCCGACGGCGGCGAGGTCGCGTGCGCCGCGCTCGTGGACGGCCCGGTCCAGTGCCCACAGCAGCAGCGGGACCAGGCAGGCGACCTTGGTGTGCGGCCAGTTGGTCCACATCATCATGAACCCGGAGGTGAAGAAGACCAGCCCGGCGACCAGCGCGATGCTGCGGCGTACGCCGAGACGGCCGAGGAAGAGCACCATCCCGGCCAGCACCAGGACCAGCTCGGTCAGCTTCACCCAGGCCGGCGCCAGCCACAGCGGCATCATCCAGTAGGCCCACGAGACCGGGCTCAGCACGGCGTGGTTCGGCAGCGAGGCCAGCGGCGCACCGCCCACCTCGTAGGGCGCCCAGGTCTGCCAGTTGCCGTGGCGTACGCCGTCGACGATGTTCTCGACGCCGGGCAGGTAGTAGTCCCAGGTGTCGCCGCGGCACCACAGCGTCCCCTTCGGGATCGGGCCGTCGGCGGCGTACGGCATCATCGCGTGCAGCCAGCCGGTGTCCAGCAGCAACCCGCGGCCCACGAGCGCGGGACCGAAGGTCACCGCGACGAAGAGGACGAGAAGCGCCAGTACGACGCCCGAGCGCCACCGATCGGTTGAGAACACAGACCGAAAACCTATGAGCAGTCGGAACCACGAGCCGGTAGCGCACGCGGAAGTTCGGTCAAGTCTTCGACGGTGGCCGGATCAGTCACGCCGGGTCGCGACGGCCACCAGCCCCGTGCCGGTGTCGGGTCGCAGCCGCTGCAGCGCCATGAAGGGGCTGGTCGCGAGCGCGATGGCGGCGCCCTTCAGCCGGCCGCTGGGCTGGAACGTACGCCCCGTCGCGCGGGTGAGCTCCTCGGGGGTGAGATCGCCCACCTTCTCCAGCTTCCGGGCGTCGATCCGGTTGCGGACGGCCTCCAGGGCGTAGCCGAGCGGCCAGCCGTAGACGGTGATCTCGACGTCGTCCAGGCCGGCCTCCTCGAGCCGTTCGGTGAGCTCTGAGGGGCTGTAGCGGCGGAAGTGCCCCGCGTGCCGGTCCATCGGCCCGAACCGCTCCTGGAACGCCGGCACCGAGAGCACCAGATGGCCCCCCGGGCGGACATGCGTGACCCACTCGGCCAGCGCCCCCTTGTCGTCCTCGATGTGCTCGAGCACCTCGAAGGCACAGACCAGGTCGTACGCCGCCCCCGGCTCCAGCTCGGACGACATCGCGTTGAGCACCTTGCCGCCCATGCACGTGATCCGCTCGTACGCCACCGCGAACGAGTCGGCGTCGGGCTCGATCCCGAGGTAGTCGGCACGGGCGGCCAGGCGCGCCCCGAAGGCGCCCTGGCCGCAGCCGATCTCCAGCGCCATCGTCGGTGCCAGCCGGTCGATGATGCGGCTGACGACGTCGTAGCGGAGCCAGGCGCGGGGTGCGAGCGGAGGCAGCGGGCGGTCGGTGGTGGTGAGCGACATCTGGTTCCTGGGTCGGGTCAGCGGAGGACTTCGAGGATGGGGGAGGCGACGGCCTGCGGGGTGTAGTGCTCCCGCGCCTGCTCGTAGGCCGCCTCGCGCAGGCGCTGGGCCTCGTCGGGGTCGTCGGCGAGCTTGGTCAGGGCCGAGGCGAGCTCCTCCGGGCTCCCGGGGGAGACGAGCATGGCCGCGCTCTCCAGCATCCGGCGCTGGGGCGCGGTGTCGGAGGTGACCACGACCGCGCCGGCGGCGGCGCCCTGGAACGCCTTGTTGGGCACCACCCGGCGCGCCTGCGGGACGGTGCCGAAGATGCCGAGGCTGACATCGAACCCGGCGACGAAGTCGGGCAGGTCCTCGGCGTCGACCCAGTCGACCCAGGAGACGCGCGGGTTGGCGGCCGCGAGCCTCCGGGCCTCGTCGTACTGCTGGCCCTGGCCCACCATCGTCACCTCGATCCGCTCGTCGTCGGCGAGGATGTCGAGCGCGTCGGCGATCACCGGGACGCCGTGGGTGGGGGAGAAGAGGCCGACGAAGACCGCATGCAGCGGCGCCTCCGTGGGCCGCTCGAGCGCCTTGGCGCCGGCCTCGAACCACTCCGAGGTGGCGCCGACGGGGCACACGACCGAGTGCCGGCGTACGTCCTCGGGCAGTGTCTGCTGCTGCTCGGCCGTGTCCACGATGACCACGTCGGCCTGCTTGAGCGCCATCGCATCGATCGCCTTCATCAGGCGCAGCTTCAGGCCGCCGGAGCCGGCGAGCCGGCGGTTGGTGGCGACCCCGGCCGCCGAGACCATGTGGTCGAGCAGGATGGTCGAGCGCGGATGGAGGAGGCGGGCCAGGTGCACGTCGAAGTGGCCCAGGTAGCCGACCAGGACGGCGTCGGGACGCCCGTGCCGGCGCCGACGCAGCGACTCCACGACCAGCACGCTCCAGCACACCAGCAGGCGGAGCACGAGCAGCGGCAGCCGCCACGGCTGTCGCAGGATCGCCACCCTCGCCGCGGTGTCGAGACCCAGCGGCCGGTTCACCTCCGTGACCCGGGCGCCACGGGCGCGTAAGCCCTCGATGAGTACCGCGACCCGCGGATGGGAGGCCACGTCGTAGGTGCCGAAGGCGACGATGTGCATCAACTCAACGTTAGGCTCGAGGTCAAGGAAAGATCGAGCAGCACACCCCGCATCTGAGATGTCCGCACCCGAAAAGTGCTGCCAGGAAGGACCTGTGGGCCGAGGCTGGACGAAGGTGTTGCCGCTCAAGGCGGTGGTCGTCGTGATCGTCGTCGTGGTGGCGGCGTACGCCGTCCACCGCAACTGGGACGCGCTCGTGCGGGGCTTCGAGGAGCTGCCGCTGTGGGTGCTCGGCGTCGCCTTCGCGCTGACCGTGCTCGCCCAGGGTGTCGCGCTGCTGATGTGGCGGGTGGTGCTGGCCGATCTCGGCTCGCCGCTGCCGTGGGTGCCCGCGGCCAGGATCTTCTACGTCAGCCAGCTGGGGAAGTACCTGCCCGGCTCGGTGTGGACGATCGTCGGGCAGATGGAGCTCGCCCGGGCCGAGCGCGTCCCGCGGCGTACGTCGCTGACCCAGGGCGTCCTCGTGCTCGCGATCGCCGTCGGCGCCGGGGTGATGGTCTCGGTGCTGCTGATGCCGTTCCTCGGCCGGGAGACGTTCGCGCGCTACTGGTGGGCGGTGCTGCTCCTGCCGCTGATCCTGGTCGCGCTGCATCCGCCGGTCTTCGCGAAGGTGGCCGACACCGGGCTCCGGCTGGTGCGGCGCGAGCCGCTCGAGGTCCTGCCGACCTGGCGGGGGATCGGCAGGGCGCTGGCGCTGCAGGGCCTGGTCTGGCTCCTGCTCGGCCTTCAGGTCTGGGTGGTCGTGGTCGGCCTGGGCGGTGACCCGCTGCCGTCGCTGCTGGCCAGCGTCGGTGGCTATGCGCTCGGGTTCAGCCTGGGGATGGCCGCGATCGGGCTCCCGGCCGGTGCCGGGCTGCGCGAGGCGGTCCTGGTGGTCGCCCTCTCCGGCGTGCTGCCGCCCGGGCTGGCGCTCCTGGTCGCTCTGCTGGCCCGCGGGATCGCCGTACTGGCCGATGTCGTGGTAGCGCTGGTAGCGGCGTTCCTGACCCGCCGAACCGGCGAGCTCGGGACGTCTTCCTCGCAAGCCGCCAACGAAACGCTCGGGAGATCCTTGTGCCCACCGCACGGCAGCTCTGGACCGCCGGCCTGATCGCCAACCTCATCACCTGCGCCGGCGTGTGCGCCGGCTACGCGCTCTCCTCGCCGCTCTACGGCACCAAGGACGAGGTGGCCCACGTCGACCACGCCTATCAGCTCTGGCACGGCACCCTGATCGCCATCGGCGATCCGATGCGGATGCCGCAGATCTGGGGCTACACCCTGCCCTTCGACTGGACCGGCCAGCACCCGCCGCTGTTCTACCTGCTGCTGGCGCCCGTGGTCGGACCCCTCACCGACGCCGGCCACCTGCTCGCCGCCGGGTTGGCAGCACGCGGCATCGCGGCCCTGATCACCTGCCTGGTCGTGGCTGCGGTGATGTGGACGACGCGACAGATCGTCCCGAGCCGCCCCGAGGTCGCCATCGCAGCCGGCCTGGTCACCGCCCTCAGCCCGGCCCTGACCAGGCTCGGCGGGGTCGTCTTCAACGACAACCTGTTCGTGCTGTGGGCCACCCTCCTGGTCGGGCAGACCGTCTGGCTGCTCCGCCACGGGCCACGGACCCGCGGGCTGCTGCTCTTCGGTCTGTACGCCGCGGCGGCCCTCGGCACCCGGCTCCCCGGTGTCGTCTTCATCGGCCTGTGCGCGACGACCCTCGGCCTGGTCTGGCTGTTCACCGGCCCGCGCCGCGACTGGGCGGGCGTCCTCCGCCTGGGCGTCGCCGTGCTCCTCGCCGTCGCCGCCAACGCCTGGTTCTACCTCCGCAACTTCCGCGCGACCGGCAACTGGTCCGGCATGCAGACCGACCTCGTCGGCAAGCCCGGCGGCCCGCTGCAGGAACGGGAGGTACGTCCCGTGCTCGACGTCGCCACCGACCCCGACATCTGGCGCCAGCTCCTGATCCCTCCGGCGCTCCAGGAGCACGTCGCCGTCGGCGTCGTCCTCACGCTCGCCCCGCTGCTGCTCGGCCTGGTCGTCGGGCTCCGCTCCTTCTCCAGGCAACGCCGCGAGCGCGTGCGGGTCGCGACGGCGCTCCTGCTGCTCGCCCTCACTGTCGTCATCGTCGCGATCCAGCTCGACTACGTGGCCGGCGGCGGGGGAGCGTACTGGCGTTATCTGATCCCGCTCACCATCGTGACCAGCCTGCTCACCGCGCTGGGACTGACCGCCTCGCCGCGTCTGGCGGGGCCGGCGGTCGGGATCTGGGCGGCGGCCTCGTTCGCGGTCTTCGCCGCTCACATCGCTCCGCCGAACCCCTCCGGCGGTGACCTGGCCACCGCGCCGGTCTTCCAGTCGGCGGCCTGGGTCGCGACAGGTGTGGCGGGGGTCGCGTGCGTGGCCGGTGTGATGACCGTCCTTTTGGTCGCGGTCGCCCGATCCCGTTAAGATCTTTTCGATCTGTCGTGCCCTCATCCGGAAGTGAAACGTGACCAGCCTGGACCCGAGAGCGCCGCTCGTGCTCGATACACGCGAGCTCGGCCGCCGCCCGGGGTCCGAGCGTCACGTCGAGCTGACGGTGCCGGCGCCGGCAGATCTTGGTATCGAAGTCCTCTCTGTCCCCGAGGGATCGCCGGTCGAGCTCGACCTGCGGCTCGAGGCGGTCATGGAGGGTGTGCTGGTCACGGGGACGGCTGTTGCCGGCCTCGAGGGCGAGTGCGTGCGGTGCCTGGAGCCGATCGACGACGAAGTCGAGGTCGACATCCAGGAGCTGTACGTCTACGACGACTCTCGTGACGGCCAGGACCCTGACGAGGACGACGAGACCAGCCGGACCGAGGGCGACCTGCTCGACCTCGAGCCGGTGCTCAGGGATGCGGTGGTGCTCGCACTGCCGTTCCAGCCGATGTGCCAGGACGACTGTCCGGGACTGTGCACCGAGTGTGGTGCGCGGCTCGCGGACGATCCCGGGCACAACCACGGCGACAAGGTCGACCCGCGCTGGGCGGGGCTGGCTTCGTTGAAAGACGACTCCAGCAACTAAGATCACCCAGCACAACAGGCTTCAGTAGCCGGTCGAGATCCGGCCGGTCGAATTATGAGGAGATAACAGTGGCTGTTCCGAAGCGGAAGATGTCGCGCAGCAACACCCGCCACCGCCGCTCGGCCTGGAAGGCCGTCGCGCCGACCCTGGTGACGTGCGCGAACCCCGCCTGCGGCGCCAAGCACATCCCGCACCGTGCGTGCGGCGAGTGCGGCCAGTACGGCGCTCGCGCCGAGCGTCGCCAGGTCCTCTGATCTGACACGCGGTTAGTCTCCTGACCAACTACGCCGAGCTACGCAAAGCGCTCGGGGATCCGATTCTGGACCCCGAGCTGCTTGAGCGTTCGCTGACTCACCGGTCCTACGCCTACGAGAACGGTGGCCTGCCCACCAACGAGCGCCTGGAGTTCCTGGGCGACTCGGTGCTCGGCGTCGTGGTCACCGAGACCCTCTATCGCACCCACCCCGACCTGCCCGAGGGCAAGCTGGCCAAGCTGCGGGCGGCAGTTGTGAACGCCCGCGCCCTGGCCGAGGTCGGACAGGCCATCGGCCTCGGCCAGCACATCAAGCTGGGTCGTGGCGAGGAGGCCACCGGTGGGCGCGAGAAGGCGTCGATCGTCTCCGACACCGTCGAAGCGGTGATCGGAGCGGTCCACCTCTCCGGTGGCATCGAGGTCTCCACGGTCCTCGTCCACCGGCTCTTCGACCCGCTCATCGAGGCGGCCTCCGACCTGGGCGCCGGTCTCGACTGGAAGACCTCCCTTCAGGAGCTCGCCGCCGAGCGGGCGCTGGGTGTGCCCGAGTACGTCATCACCGACGAGGGCCCCGACCACATGAAGACCTTCACCGCGAAGGTCCGGGTCGGCGACCAGCTCTACGGCAACGGCGTCGGCCGCTCCAAGAAGGAGGCCGAGCAGGCCGCCGCGGAGACGGCCTACGGCGAGATCCAGGCCTCCGCCTCGTCCTCCGCCTAGATGCCCGAGCTCCCCGAGGTCGAGGTCGTACGCGCCGGCCTCGAGCGCCACGTCCTCGGCGCGAGGATCATCGCCGTCGACGTCCTGCACCCGCGCCCCGTGCGCCGTCACCTCGCCGGCGCCTCGGCCTTCGCCGACGAGCTGAAGGGCCGGGTGCTCACCGGCGCCCGCCGCCGCGGCAAATACCTGTGGCTGCCGCTCGACTCCGGCGACGCCCTGATGGCCCACCTCGGCATGAGCGGCCAGATGCTCGTCCAGCCGCCCGAGTCGCCCGACGAGCGCCACCTGCGCGTCCGCATCCGCCTCGACGGTGCCGCCGAAGGGCGCGAGCTCCGCTTCGTCGACCAGCGCATGTTCGGCGGGCTCTCGATCAGCCCCGGCGGAGCCGAGCTCCCGCCCGAGATCGCCCACATCGCCCCCGACCCGCTCGAGGCCGCCTACGACGCCGAGGCGGTCGTGGCCCGGGTCCGCCGCTCGGCCAGCGGCATCAAGCGGATCCTGCTCAACCAGACCGTGATCAGCGGTGTCGGCAACATCTACGCCGACGAGGCGCTGTGGCGCGCGAAGGTGCACGGCGAACGGCCGGGGGAGCGGCTGACCGCCCCGAAGGTGCGCGAGCTGCTCGGCCACGTACGCGACGTGATGACCGAGGCGCTCGCCCAGGGCGGCACCTCCTTCGACGCGCTCTACGTCAACGTGAACGGTGAGTCGGGCTACTTCGAGCGGTCGCTGGCGGCGTACGGACGCGAGGGTGAGGCCTGCGACCGGTGCGGGACACCCGTGCGCCGCATCGCCTTCATGAACCGCTCCTCCTACTTCTGTCCGAAGTGCCAACCCGCCCCTCGAGCCCGGCGAATCCAGGCCGGATAGTCCGTTCGGGCTATTGCCCACGGCCCCTTCGGGCTGCCCTTGTGTTGCGGGCGCATGACAGTTCGACGTTTCCTCATCGTTCGTTAAGGATTGCGGATTCCTCTGGGTTAAAGTTCGGGTCGTTCGTCCTGGGTGCAGCGATCTGCACCGGCCGCAAGGCGGACGACACACCGCTGTGTTCGGGCCGGCGGTTCAAGCCGGGTGGCGACGTGGTCACCCGGATCTCGGGGATGAACAACCCATGCCCTCCTCCACCGGCACCGGCGTGAACCACACGCCCAGCCACCGGGGTGGTCAAAGCTCGACAAGGACAACAGGTGGCTCCCCACAAGCTCGCCGTATCCGATCAAGCGCCCACGAAGCGCCCGCAGGATCTGGACGTACCGCAACCCCGTGCTGACGCCGGTCAGCCCGAGCAGACCCGCACCATCCCGGTAGCCATGGCCGCCGATCTCAACTACGCCAAGCCGATGTCGGTGACGATCACGTCGCTTCTGGAGAATGCCGCACCGGGCACCAGCTACGACCTGAGGATCCTGGTGGCGGATGCCTTTCCCACAGACGTACGCGACCAGTTCCTCTCCTTCGAACGTCGCTATCCGGGCAACACGATCTCGTTCGTCGTGGTGGACGGCTTCACCGACGTCAAGGTCAGCACCTCGCACCTGACGGCACCCGCGTACTTCCGGCTCAAGCTGCCGGAGCTCTTCCCGGACGTCGACAAGATCATCTACCTCGACGTCGACACCGTCATCGAGAGCGACCTGTCGCCGCTCTACACCCAAGACGTGGATGACGTGTACGTCGCCGCGGTCCCGGCAGCCGCCTACCACCTACGTTCGGCCGAGGCGGCGCAGGCGATGGGCCTCCCGTCCTTCGACCGCTACGTCAACTCCGGTGTCATGCTGATGAACCTGAACAGGATGCGTGAGCACGGCCTGGTCGAGGAGTTCCTCGAGCTCTCCTCCCAGGAGTTCGACTCCGACGACCAGGACATCATCAACATCGTCTGCTACGACGGCATCCGTCATCTTCCGCTCCGCTTCAACCTGATGACGAAGTACGGCCCCAAGAACGTCGAGGAGTTCTGGAGCAGGCCCGCCGTCCAGCGGGTCTGGTCCCGGGACGAGTACGACGAGGCGATGAGCTCACCGGTCGTCATCCATTTCGCCGACAAGCGCAAGCCGTGGATGGATGTCTCGGCCGACTTCGCGGACCGGTGGTGGCAGTACGCCGCGATGAGCCCGATGTGTGGCGAGATCGTTGCCGTCTACCTCGCCGACGCCGTCGCGGCGGCAGCAGGCGTCACCTCGGCCGTCCGCAAGCGGCTCAGGAGCCGGGTGGTCAGCCTCGAGCAGGAGCTCCAGGGCCGTGACCAGGAGCTCGCCGACACCCGCAGGTCGGTGTCCTTCCGGATCGGCTCCTTGATGACGTCCGGACCTCGCGTCATCCGCGACTCGCTCAAGCGGGATGTCCGCCCGCCACGGCCACGGACCCGCGTCATCGAGAAGTAGCCCGCATCGCCGTGAGCCGACTCGATCATCCCCAGAACAACCGCGGGACGACCCGCATCTTCGTCACCCCAGCAACACAAGGAGGAACCATGCCTGCCGGTATGGGCGAGCAGCCGATCAACAAGCTCGGGCTGCGTCATCGGATGGTGCGCGTCGCCGAGGTGGACGGCGAGCACAAGCTGGTGCTGTTCGGTCGGCCGACCAGCGGCGGCCGTGTCGTGTCCCGCTACACCCGCCTCCTGGACCGGCAGTCGGGTCTGAACGCGAGGATCGAGCGCCTCCGGGCCCGCCTCGGGGAGACCGCGGGCGATGAGCTGGAGACCGGGCGACCGTACTACCTCAAGCCCGACAGCACCGAGCGGCTCAGCGTCGAGGAGATGACCGAGAAGCTGGCTGCGTACGACGTGGTCTCGTTCGACGTCTTCGACACGGCCCTGTACCGGGCTGTGGAGTTCCCGAGGGATGTCTTCCGAATCATGGGGTCGAGGCTCGGCATCGACAGATTCCCGAGCATCCGGAAGCAGGCGGAGGACCACGCGCGCCGGGAGAACGACAACCACAAGGGCTCCCGCGAGGTCACCCTGCGTGACATCTACGCCGTGATGGTGGAGCGGTACGGCGCGGATCCGGCATGGGAGGAGCTCGAGCAGAACCTCGAGATCGAGCTGGCCGAGGCGAACCCGTACATCAAGGAGGTCTTCGACCGGCTCCTCGCCCAGGGCAAGACCATCGTCTTCACCTCGGACATGTACCTTCCCCGGGACGTGATCGAGGAGATGCTCGTCCGCAACGGGTATGTGGGCTACGAGAAGATCTACCTGTCGAACGAGTACCTTCGCCGCAAGGGCGACGGGACGTTGCAGCGGGTCCTGCTGGACTACTACGGCAGCGAGACGTCGATCGTGCACGTCGGCGACAATCTCGAGGCAGATGTCGAACAGTCTCACCGCGTCGGTCTTCCGGCCGTGTACAACCAGGACCAGCGACGGCTGGTTCGCGAGCCCTACATGGAGACGCTGGCCGGCAGCTTCTACGGGGCGGTCCTGAACAATACGATCGGTTCCGGCAGGTGGACACAGGGCCTGCACTACACGCACGGCTACCGCGTCGGCGGTGTTCTGGCCGCCGGCTTCTGTGAGTATCTCGAGACGGTCGTGCGCGAGAAAGGCATCGACCGGATCCTGTTCTGTGGGCGCGACTGCGACGTGATCTCGCGTGTCTACGACCGCTTCTACGGCAGCGCTGACAGCGCCTACATCGATGTCTCGCGCTATGCGGCTTCGGGGATCACGCTCGACCTGAACTTCGACGACTTCATCGGGCGTTCCTTCTTCCGCTGGTTCAAGGAGTCCAACAACACCAAGACCATCGAGCAGCTGCTCGTCGACACCGGTTTCGACTATCTCCTGCCCTACCTCGACGACGCGGACATCGAGCGGTTCCTGTTCCCGGCGAGCGCCACCAGGCGGCGCCTGGAGCGGTTCTTCTGGGACCACAAGCACGTCATCGAGGAGCACAACCGCACCAGCGTCGAGGCGGCGAAGGAGTACTTCACCGAGGCCGTCGGCGATGCCCGACGGGTGCTGATCGTCGACATCGGCTGGAGCGGCACCTGCATCACCACCCTTCGCCACTTCTTCCGCACGGCGTTGGCCGAGCGCGAGATCGAGGTCTCCGGGGCGCTCATGTGCACGAGCCGCACCGAGCAGGTCACCGACATGGTGTCCGACGGCTTCATCAGCGCGTACGCGTACTCGCCGATGGCGAACCTGGACCTGGCGAGATTCATGATGCCTGGCGGGCCGAAGACGGCACGCAAGACCGACCTGCTGCACCACCCGCTCGAGTATCTGTTCACCCAGGTCGCCTCCAGCGTCGTGGGCTACGGGTTCGAGGACGGCAGGGCGGTCGCCCTCCGTGGGAACAACGCTCCGCGCAACGTCGAGCAGATCACCGAGATGCAGCGCGGGATCATGGACTTCGTCGAGGCGTACCAGGCACGGACGCGGCGCTACCAAGACATCCGTCCGATCTCTCCGTACGTCGCGTTCAACCCGCTCAAGGCGGCGATCGAGAACGAGGCGTACTCCCACGAGGTCTACAAGGACTTCCTCTACGACGCGACACCGGCTCTGTTCGGTGAGGAGACGCACACCGAGCGCTTCGGTGACCTGTTCGACCTCGACGGCCCGATCCAGGCGCTGGAACCGGCGGCCGCGGCGAACGACGCCACTCCGGTCTCGCGGTCGCGGCGGATCGTGTTCGTCTCGCCCGAGATGACGTACACCGGCACGCCTCGAAGCCTCCACCGGATGTGCAAGGTGGCGATGTCGCTGGGGTACGAGCCGGTCGTCTGGACCGCCAAGCCCGGCCCGTTCTCGAAGGAGTTCGCGGCACTCGGCATCGCCGTGAAGGTGGTGCGCGCCGGCCAGCTGGGCCCGAAGCGGATCAACAAGCTCATCGACAGCGGTGTCGAGCTCGTCGTGTGCAACACCGTGGCGACCGACGACTACGTACGCGCCTTGGAGGGCCGGATCCCGCTCGTCTGGTACGTGCGGGAGGCGACCAACCTGCCGGACTTCTTCGCATCGGCCCCTGAGCGCCAGGAGACGCTTCGTCAGAGCCGCAGCATCTGCGTGGTCAGCGAGTACGCCGCTGCTGCCGTCGCTGAGCACGTCGACGGTCCCGTGGAGGTCGTGCGCAACAGTGTCGTGGACGTGTCCGAGTACGCACGACCGTACGAGATCGCGGCCGGCGGCACGTTCAAGTTCGTCCAGCTCGGCACCATCGAGCATCGCAAGGGATACGACGTCTTCATCGCTGCCTTCATGGCGATGCCGGAGGAGTATCGGGCTCGGGCGGAGCTGCACTTCGCGGGCGGGTTCATCAACAGCGGCACGTCGGTCACCTCCTACGTGTTCGGCCAGATCGCGGGGGAGGAGAACATCCACTACCACGGCGTGATCTCCGACGAGCGCACGAAGATCGAGCTGCTCTCGCAGATGGACACCGTGGTCGTCGCCTCACGCGATGAGTCGTGCTCCCTGGTCGCTCTCGAGGGAGCGATGCTTTCCAAGCCCCTGATCGTGACCGAGAACGTC
Source organism: Nocardioides sp. NPDC126508 (assembly GCA_040302365.1). Classification (GTDB taxonomy): domain Bacteria; phylum Actinomycetota; class Actinomycetes; order Propionibacteriales; family Nocardioidaceae; genus Nocardioides. The sequence continues at coordinate 74,224 of JBEOUM010000010.1, read as the reverse complement.
GGCGCCAAGTACATGGTCAGCGATGCCAACGGCCTGGTGGTCGACACCGGTGACGTGATGTCACTGCGCGACGCGTTCATGTCCATGATGGACAAGGACGTCCTGGCGCTCGAGAAGATGGGCGTCGCGTCCCGCAGGGCGTATGACGAGCAGGCCAGCATGGATGCGTACGCCAAGGACCTCGGCGCCCTGTTCGAGCGTCGGATCGCCGCCGGCGCCGGCCGGAGGATCCAGCCGGCCAGGTCGACGACCGAGCGAGCACGCGGGCGAGCTACGGCGGGCACGCGGGAGGTGGTGGTGTCGCTCACCTCGATCCCTCACCGGATGCTCAGCATCGGTCAGTGCATCGACTCCCTCCTGGAGCAGACGAGGCGGCCCGACAAGGTGCTCCTGTGGCTCTCCACCGAGAACTTCCCCGACCGGGAGGCCGACGTGCCGGCCGAGGTCCTCGAACGTCAGGACGCCTGCTTCCAGATCCGCTGGGTGGATGGCGACCTCGCTCCGCACAAGAAGTACTTCTACGCGGTGCAGGAGAATCCCGAGGCGCTCATCGTCACCGTCGACGACGACGTCATCTACGACGACAACCTCGTCGAGACGCTGTATGCGGGCCACCTGGCGAATCCGCGCGCAATCATCTGTCAGCGGGCGAACCTGGCCCTGTTCCGCCCCGACGGCACCCTTCGTTCCTACGACGGGTGGGTCTACGACTGCAACTACCTGCGTGGCAAGTCGAGCTACCAGCTCCTCCCCACCGGCATCGGTGGTGTGCTCTACCCACCGCGCTCGCTGCCCGCGGCCACCTTCGACGTCGACGCGATCTCCAGGACCTCGCTGTACGCCGACGACCTGTGGCTCAAGGCCATGGCCACCGCCAACGGCTACCCGGTCTGGATGCCGCGCGAGCGGGCCGGCTACGAGCAGATCCAGGAGGCACAGGCCGTCGCGCTGTGGCGCCGCAACGCGTTCCAGGGCAACAACGACCTCGTGCTGGAGAAGGTGTTCGACCACGTCGAGAACGGCATGGGGGTCTCCCGGGATGCACTGCTGCAGCGAATCCGCGGTGTCGCGGACGACGGTCACATGGTCGGCCCCGACGACGTCGACACGACGCCGCTGATCTAGCCGGATCCCAGCACCCATGTCTTCATTCAGACGGCTCGATATCCAGGGCCTGCGCGCCCTGGCAGTCGGCCTCGTCATCGCCGGTCACGCCGGGGTGCCAGGTATCCCGGGTGGATTCATCGGAGTCGATGTCTTCTTCGTCATCTCGGGGTTCCTGATCACGGGCCTGCTCCTGCGCGAGATCGATCGCGACGGCCGGGTGAGCATCTCCAGGTTCTACGTCCGACGTGCGCTCAGGATCCTCCCGGCCGCGACGGTGACCATGGTGTCGGTCCTGGTGGCCAGTGCGGTTCTGCTCCCGGAGCACCGCACTGAGTCCGTTGCCGGCGACTCGGTGTGGTCGGCCGCCTTCATGGCGAACATCCACTTCGCGCTGGATGCGGTCGACTACTTCAACACCGAGGCGCCGTCCCCGCTGCAGCACTACTGGTCCCTGTCGGTCGAGGAGCAGTTCTACCTGGTGTGGCCACTGGCGGCACTCGCAGCGGCGCTGCTGGTCAGGAGGTCGGCCAGGGCATCCGCCATCGCCGTGATCGCCACGATGGCGGCGACTGTTGTCGTCGTGTCCCTCGGTTGGTCGATCCACGCCACCGCGATCAGCCCCGCGACCTCATACTTCTCGACCTTCGCACGTGCCCACGAACTCGCGGTGGGCGCTCTCCTCGCCTGTTTGCTCGCGCGCCGCGGGCCGTTGGACCGCCGTGTCGCTGCGGTCCTCGGTGTGCTGGGTGCCGGCGCGCTGGTGTTCGCCGCTGTCACCTTCAGCGAACACCTTCGGTTCCCGGGCGCGCTGGCCCTGGTCCCGGTGATCGGCACTGCGGCGCTGCTGGCCGCGGGTCCGGAGACACCGACCGGCAGGCTCCTCTCCGTCGCGCCGCTGAGGTACCTCGGAGATCTCTCCTACTCCCTCTACCTGTGGCACTGGCCGGTGCTCGTCCTGACGCCCAAGGTCCTGCCTGGCGGCGGTTGGCAGGTCGCCCTGGCTGAGATCGCTCTGGTGCTCCTGCTGTCGATGGCGAGCTACCACTGGATCGAGCAGCCCTTCCAGCAGCGACGACTTCCAGTCTTCCGCGGTGGACCCCGCACGCTGGTTCTGTGGCCGGCCGCATTGGCGATCGCGCTGGTCGCAGGACTCGGCGCACAGGCGTACGCCGGGGTTCGCGCCGACCAGCGCGCTAACGCGGCTGAAGCGTGGTTCCAGAGCGCTGACGCGTACGCCGTCGATGAGAGCGCGCCGCTGCAGGACCAGTTTCGTGCGGCTCTGGCGCTGGCCGACCGAGGCGCTCCAGTACCACCAGGGATGGCCGTCGACATCGACGACGTGTGGGCCAGAAGCGGCTACGGATGTGCCGCCTCGTACGGGGATACAGAGTCGCGCGGCTGCGTTTACGGCGACAAGGAGGCCGATCGGGTCGTTGCCGTCATTGGTGACTCGCACGCAGGTATGTGGCTCCCTGCTTTGGATCTGATCGCCCAGCGGGAACAGGTCAGGTTGGTTGCGATCATCAAGCACTCGTGCCCGACGTGGGACGTCGCCGTGTCCAGCGACAAGATGCCTGACGCCGAGTGCGACGCGTTCCGTGAATGGACGATGCGGAGTCTGGCGAGAATGCGACCGGACACCATCATCGTCGGCACCAGAGCTGGGCTGGCGTCACATCCAGGTGATCCCAGGAATCTCGGAGAGCAGTGGGAAGCCGGCGTCTCGAGCATGGTGGATCGCCTAACCGACATCTCGTCGGATGTGAGGGTTCTGGCAGACATTCCCTCGCGGCCAGATCCTGTCGACTGCCTCGCATCGGCTGACAGGCTCGAAGACTGTGTGACCGTCGCAGCCGGTGTCGAGACGGAACGCAACCAACTGACCCGAACTGCTGTCGAGAAGGCGGACGCTCGCTTTGTTCCAATGGTCGATCTGATGTGCACCCGACGCTGCCCGCTGGTTGTCGGAGAGGCGATCCTCTATCAGGATCTGAACCATGTCACAGCAAGCTGGGCGAAGCGCGTGGTCGAGGATCTCGCCGAGCGACTCGGCCCGCTCCAGGCCATCGAGAACGGCTGTGACGGCGCGTCGGCCGATGCCCCGCAGCACGACAGAAATGCTTCGCCCCACGCTTGCGCTGCGAAAGTGATCCACAAATGACTGACAGCACGACATCTCCGGCCCGCAGAACCACGATCGAGGTCGCGGGACGGAGCTACGCGGTCTGTGTCCCGCACGCCGAGACCGACTACATCCAGTCGAACCTGGTGAGGACCGGTCGCCCGTACGAGGAGCGGATGCTCGAGGCGATGGTGGCCGCGCTCGAGCCCGGAGATCTCGTGGTCGACGTCGGGGCGAACATCGGCAACCACACCCTGTATTTGGCGGTGGTCGGAGAGCTCCACGTCGTCGCGTACGAGCCGAACCCCGAGCTGGTCGCGGGCATCAGGGCCAGCGTCGAGGCGAACGACCTCGGTGACCGTGTCGTCGTCCGTGATGTCGGCGTCCACTCGACGGCTGCACGCGGCACCATGGCGGACCTCGACGCGACGAACCTGGGCGCACAGTCCGTCGCGGTCGCCGACGACGAGGGCGACTTCGCGGTCGTCGCCCTCGACGACGAGCAGTTTCCGGCCCGCGTGGCGGCACTCAAGATCGACGTCGAAGGGGCCGAGATCGACGTGCTCGAGGGGGCAGCCGCACTCATCGGCAGGGACCGCCCGCTCCTGTACGTCGAGTGCGGAACATTGGCGGGATACCAGAAGGTCATCCCTTGGATGACGGAGATGGGCTACGCCCAGACAGGCACCTACAACCTCACCCCGACGCACGTCTTCCGCCCGGCCACCGGAACCCCGGAGGAGGCAGAGGTGGTAGCGGCGCTGGTGGCGGCAACCGAGGAGATCTACGGCCTCAACTCGTTGAAGCGGTCGCTCCGCGACCGGATCAGCGAGTACGAGAAGCGCCTCGGCGAGACTCCTCCCGGGGGAGGCGACGCGCCGTGAGCGACTGGCGCCACCTGACCGAAGCGGGAGTTCGCCGGGCGCGGGAGCTGCTGCGGGGCAGGCCGACGCTCAGCGTGGTCGTGCCGGTCTACAACGTCGCCGAGTACGTCGAGAAGAGCCTGCGCAGCGTCCTGGACCAGCCGCGGCGCGAGATCTCCGGGCTCGAGGTGATCGTGGTCGACGACGGCTCGACGGACGGGTCGGCACAGATCCTGCGGCGGATGGCGGCCGAGGAGGCATGCGTCACCGTCATCACCCAGCCGAACTCGGGGGTGTCGACGGCGCGGCACACCGGGATCGACGCGGCGACCGGTGACCTGCTGACGTTCGTCGACCCCGACGACACCCTCCCGGTCGACGCGTGGTCGGCGATGGTCCGGTCGCTGCGGCGTACGGGCTCGGACTTCGCGGTCGGCGCGGCGGAGCGGGTCGCGGTCGAGGGTGGGGTGGAGCGGAGGTTCATGACGCCGCTGATGCGCCGAAACCACGCTGCAGAGCGGCTCCGGTGCCGGATCGAGGACGCGCCGTTGATGCTGGCCGACATCTTCGTGTGGAACAAGGTCTTCCGGCGCTCGTTCTGGACGGAGAACGCGATCGTCTTCCCCGAGCGCACGCGCTACCAGGACCAAGTCGCCCTCACCCAGGTGTTCCTCGCCGCCGACTCCTTCGACGTCATGACCGAGGTCGTCTACGACTGGCAGGTGCGCGCCGACCGGTCCTCGGCGACGCAGAAGCGGGCCCAGTTGGCCAACCTCGTCGAGCGGATCGACACCAAACGCCAGACCATCGACCTCGTGCGAGCAGGAGGGTCGGCGCACCTCATGCAGACCCTGCTGGTCGAGGTCCTGCCGATCGACATGTGGGAGCACTTCCGGGCGGCGGTCCACCCCGACACCGAGGATCCGCTCCGCTACTGGGAGCTGTTGCGCGGCGCCGTCCTGGAGTTCTGGTACGACGCGGGCGTGCCGTTCGAGGACACGACCGTCCCGGCCGTCCAGCGGCTGATGGCGTGGCTCGTCGCCCAGGACCGGGCCGAGGATCTCGCCGCGCTGATCGCGATGATCGACAGGTATGGCGCCCGGAAGGCCGTTGTCCGGCATCCGTGGCGCGAGGATCCGGCGCTGCCTCCGGATCTGCGCGACATCCACCGCGACATCCACAAAGTCGGTCGGGGTGCCCTGCTGACGTGGCAACCAATGCGTGGATAGGCTCGGCCCCGTGCGAGAACGTTTCCGGTTGTCCCCAGGCGGTCGTTACCCCCACGAGCCTTGGTTCCACATCGGTTCCCTGGGGGTGACCACGACATGGCTCGTGGTCTTCGCGAGCATCGTCGGACTGGTGCTCTTCGCCATCCTCGGCGGCGCGGGCGTGGCCGGGCTGGCCCTGGTCCAGCCCAACGTCGCCGAGCTCAAGCTGTGGACGCTGCTGACCTGGCCGTTCGCCTATCCGCAGTTCGGCATCTTCGACGTACTCGCGATCTTCTTCTTCTGGTACTTCGGTTCCGACCTCGAGCGCAACGAGCTCGGTCGGGTCCGGTTCGCCTGGCTGCTGGTGGCGTTCACCGCGGTGCTCTCGGTCCTGGCGGTCTTCTTCGGTGCGGTGCTCGACCCCTCCTACGCCCTCTTCGGGCTGGGCATGCTCGAGATGATGGTGGTGCTGCTGTGGATCGCCCAGTGGCCCGACCGGATGTTCATGTTCAACATCCCCGCCTGGCTCTTCGGTGTGATCCTGGTCGGCATCCAGCTGATCCAATACCTGGGCTACCGCAGCTGGGTGATGCTGCTCGTCTTCGTCGTCGGACTGGGCGTCAACGCGTTCGTCGCCCGCCAGTTCGGGCTGCTCGACCGGTTCGCCTGGATCCCGCAGGTGGCCGGCTCCGGCCCGAAGGCGCCCAAGCCGGCCAAGGCCAAGAAGCGCAGGTCCGGTCCGACCGTGGTCACCGGTCCCTGGGAGTCCTCCACGGTCTCCAAGGACGAGCAGCGGATGGACGAGCTTCTCGAGAAGATCCACGCCGAGGGCGCCGACTCGCTGACCAGCAAGGAGAAGAAGGAGCTCATGCAGCTGCGTGAGCGCCGCCGCCGCAGCTGAGCCGAAGTTGAGTGCGATGCACTCAAGTTTTGCCCGAAATGCGGCGGAATCCGCTGGTTCGCACGGTCGGAGGTCCCGGCTTTGGACACGCGACGTTGACGCTCGCCGATTACGGTGTCACTCTTGTAGACGGCCCGGTATCGCGGGAACTTCTAGTGATTCCAACGAAGGAAACGTATTCATGGCGAAGGCGCTGATCGGTTACATGAGCAGCGACCTGCGGACTCCCGCCCACCTCACGGCCGAGAATGCTCGGCTTCGTGCGCGTGTGCGTGAGCTCGAGGATCTCGTTCTGTCGCTGAAGACGGAGAACGACGCACTGGTCGCGGCCCACACCGCGGACCTCGACACCTCGATGCAGGAGATGCAGCCCGCCTGACCTGCGGGCAACTCTGCAACACCACGAGCGAGAGCTATTTCAAGCCTGGCCTCGTTCAGGGGGAACCGACTCTGTATTCAGGGTCGGTTTCGACCTTTTCGGGGGCCGTACGGATCGGTCGCCGAGCGTTCACCTGAGGTTCGGTCGCTGGGCGTCGGGGACTTCCCGGGGTCGCTACGCTCGCGCGGTTCGCCGCCGACGGCGGCCCGTCTCGTGATCCCCCCAGGAGCTCTGCGTTGTCTTCGTTGCGCCACCACCCGGTCCTGCGGTCCGCGGCCCGCCGCCTGCCCGACCCGCTCAAGCAGCAGATCAGGGCCGCGTTGGCCCGTCGCGAACGGCGCGGCCGCAAGCCGGTGATCGGCCTCGCCGGCTTCTTCGGTGCGGGCAACTACGGCGACGAGCTGTTCCTGGCGGTCTACGAGCAATACTTCGGCGACGAGTTCGAGCTGCGGGTGCTCGCCGACAACATGACCAAGCCCTACTACGACCGGCCGCTGGCCGAGATCGTCGACGAGGTGGACGCCATCCTCATCGGCGGCGGCGACATCCTGCAGCCGTGGCAGGCCGACCCGCGCTACTTCAACCACAAGATGCTGGCCAAGCCCGTCTTCGTGGTCGGCATCGGGGTGCCGATCTACCGCAACACCGAGATCAAGCCGCACATCATCGAGAAGCACAAGAGGTTCCTCGAGCACCCGAACGTGAAGTTCATCGGCGTCCGGGACCAGCCGACCGCCGACTGGATCCTCGCGAACATCTCCGCGGACCTCGACATCGAGGTCGCCCCCGACATGGTCTGCTCGCTCGACCTCCCCGAGGCGACCAGGCCCGAGGGGGCCCCGATCCTCGGCGTGGTCACCCGCTACCGCCCCAACCTCGACCAGCCCGACGACTACTCACGCGTCGAGGAGATGGCCGGCAAGGCGATCGCGGAGGGATGGCGCGTACGTCACCTCATCCTCGGCACGATGGACGTCGGTCGCCGCGACGTGGCCAACGCCGACGACCTCGACATCCCGGGCAAGGAGGTCGTCTACACCGAGTCGCTCGACGACCTGACCCGCGCGATCGGGGAGTGCACGGCCTTCGCGAGCATGAAGTTCCACGGGTCGGTGGTGGCCACGATGTACGGCATCCCGTCGATCGTGATGATCGCGACCAACAAGAACCGCAACTTCATGAAGCGCATCGGTCTGGACGCCAACGTCTCCGCCTTCGACGCCGACGATCTGACCGAGCGGTTCACCGAGCGGATCGTCCCCGACCCCGAGGCGGTCGCCGGCCTGCGTACGGCCGCGGACGCCCACCTGCGACAGCTGCGCGCGGAGGTGAAGCAGGCACTGGGACTCTGAGACTCTGCTCTCAGGTCCGCGGATCGCGACGCCCGGCGGGTTATCCTCGACCCGCTGGGGTTCCCCTGAGCAGCGACGATTAGATTTGCTGGCTCACCTCAGCCACGCTGATGTGTTGCGAACTGTGTACGACCACGTGGTCCTGAGCCGGGGGAGAAACCGATGTACCTCAAGCGTCTGACGCTGAAGGGTTTCAAGTCGTTCGCCTCCGCCACGACCCTCGAGCTCGAGCCGGGCATCACCTGCATCGTCGGCCCCAACGGCTCGGGCAAGTCCAACGTCGTCGACGCGCTCGCCTGGGTCATGGGCGAGCAGGGCGCCAAGAGCCTGCGCGGCGGCAAGATGGAGGACGTCATCTTCGCCGGTACGTCCGGCCGCGCCCCGCTGGGCCGGGCCGAGGTCTCGCTGACGATCGACAACACCGACGGCGCGCTCCCGATCGAGTACGCCGAGGTCACCATCTCGCGCACGATGTTCCGCAACGGCGGCTCGGAGTATGCGATCAACGGCAGCCCGTGCCGGCTCCTGGACGTCCAGGACCTCTTGTCGGACTCCGGCATCGGCCGCGAGATGCACGTCATCGTCGGCCAGGGCCAGCTCGACACGATCCTGCGCGCCACCCCCGAGGACCGCCGCGGCTTCATCGAGGAGGCCGCCGGTGTCCTCAAGCACCGCAAGCGCAAGGAGAAGGCGCTGCGCAAGCTCGACTCCACGCAGGTCAACCTGGATCGGCTCCAGGACCTGCTCGTCGAGATCCGCCGCCAGCTCAAGCCGCTCGGCCGCCAGGCGGAGGTCGCCCGGCAGGCGCAGACGGTGCAGATGGACGTACGCGACGCGAAGTCACGCATCTACGCCGACGACCTGGTCACCGCCAAGACCGAGCTCGACAAGGAGCTCGCCGACGAGGGCGCGCTGCTGGCCCGGCGCGCCGAGGTCGAGGAGACCATCGCCGAGGGTCGCGAGCAGGAGGCCGTGCTCGAGGCCGCGCTGCGCGAGGACCTGCCGGCGCTGGCCGCCGCGCAGGAGACCTGGTTCGCGCTGAACTCGCTGCGCGAGCGGCTGCGCGGCACCCAGTCGCTGGCCTCCGAGCGGGTACGCAACGCGGCCGGCTCCGAGGACCTGGAGGTGCGGCAGGGGCGTGACCCCGAGGAGCTCGAGGCCCAGGCCGAGGTCGCCCGCGAGCAGGAGGAGACCGCCGACGCCGAGGTCGAGGAGCTCCGCTACTCCCTCGAGGAGGCGGTCGAGGCCCGCAAGTCGGCCGAGGACGCTGCCGCCGAGGAGGAACGCCGGGTCAAGGGGCTCGAGCGTGCCGCCGCCGATCGTCGCGAGGGGCTGGCTCGCCTGGCCGGGCAGGTCAACGCGCTCAAGTCGCGTGCCGCTGCCGCCGACGACGAGGTCGGGCGTCTGACCGCCGCTCGCGAGGAGGCGTTGGCGCGCGCCGAGCGGGCCCAGCGTGACTTCACCGCCCTGGAGACCAAGGTCGCCGGGCTGGACGCGGGGGAGGAGGGCCTCGATGCCGAGCACGAGGCCGCTGCTGCTGCGCTCGAGGACATCGAGGAGCGGCTGGCCAAGCTCCAGGCCGAGGCGTCGCAGGCCGACCGGGACCGCTCGACGCTGGCCGCCCGCAAGGACGCGCTGGAGATGGGGCTCAACCGCAAGGACGGCGCCGGCGCGCTGCTCGCGTCCTCGCTGCCGGGGGTCCTGGGGTCGGTCGCGTCGCTGCTCGCGGTGCGCTCCGGCTACGAGGCCGCGGTGGCCGCGGCGCTCGGGACCGCATCGGACGCGGTCGTCGTCTCCTCCTCCGAGGAGGCCATCGGGGCGATCGAGCATCTCAAGACCGAGGACCTCGGCCGGGCCGGGCTGCTCCTGGGCGGTTCGCCCGAGGAGACCGGCGGCTGGCCCGCGTTGCCTGCCGGCGCGGCGTACGCCCTGGACGTGGTGGAGTGCCAGGCGGTGCTGCGGCCCGCGGTGGCGCGGCTGCTCGACAAGGTCGCGGTGGTCGACGACCTCGCCGCCGCTCAGGCGCTCGTGGCCGCGGAGCCCGGGGTCACCGCGGTGACCCGCGAGGGCGACCTGATCGGCGCCCACTTCGCCTCCGGCGGCTCCTCCAGCGTGCCGAGCCTGATCGAGGTGCAGGCGGCCGTCGACGAGGCCACCGCCCAGCTCGCCGAGGCCCATGCGGTCTCCGAGCGGGCCACCTTCGAGACCTCCCGGCTGGAGGCGGAGCGGCTGGCCGCGCAGAAGCGGGTCGACGTCGCGCTTGCCAAGCTGCACGAGTCCGACGCCACCCTGGCCGCGGTGGCCGAGGAGCTCGGCCAGTTCGGTGCCCAGTCGCGCGCGGCGCGTGGCGAGGCCGAGCGGCTGCTCGCGGCCGTCGAGCAGGCCCAGGAGGCGCGCGAGAACGCCGTCGCCGGGCTCGCCGAGCTCGAGGAGCGCCTCGCGATGGCCGAGGAGGACCCCGAGGACGAGCCCGACCTCAGCGCCCGTGACGAGCTGGCCCAGGCCGCTCGCGACGCACGACAGCGGGAGATGGACGCGCGGTTGGCGCTGCGTACCTCCGAGGAGCGCGCCCGCGCGCTGGCCGGCCGTGCCGAGGGGCTGCTCCGTGCGGCCCGGCAGGAGCGGGAGCAGCGCGCCAAGGCGGCGGCGCGTCGGGAGCAGATGCGCCGCGAGGGCGAGGCCGCGCGGGCGGTCGGGACCGCGGTGGCGTACGCCCTGGACCGGCTGGAGGTCTCGGTGCAACAGGCCGCCAAGGCGCGTACGGAGATCGAGGAGTCCCGTGCCGGACGCGAGCAGGCGCTGCGCGAGTGCCGCTCGCTGCTGCGCAACCTCGGCAAGGAGCTCGAGGAGCTGGTCAACTCCGTCCACCGCGACGAGATGGCCCGCGCCCAGCAGCGGATGCGCATCGAACAGCTCGAGGAGCGGATCCTCGAGGAGCTCGGCCTCGACGCCGAGGCGCTCGTGAAGGACTACGGCCCCGACCAGCTCGTCCCGCAGCACCCCGACGAGGACGGCAACGAGGTCGACCCGATTCCCTACGTGCGCGCCGAGCAGGCCAAGCGGCTCAAGATCGCCGAGAAGAACCTGCGCGCCCTGGGCAAGGTCAACCCGCTCGCCCTGGAGGAGTTCGCGGCGATGGAGGAGCGGAACAAGTTCCTCACCGAGCAGCTCGAGGACCTCAAGCAGACCCGCAAGGACCTCCTGGACATCGTCAAGGAGGTCGACAACCGCGTCGAGCAGGTCTTCACCGAGGCCTGGGAGGACGTACGCGTCGCCTTCGACCACGTCTTCGCGCGGCTCTTCCCGGGCGGTGAGGGTCGGCTTGTCCTCACCGATCCCGAGAACATGCTCACCACCGGCATCGAGGTCGAGGCCCGGCCGCCGGGCAAGAAGGTCAAGCGCCTCTCCCTGCTCTCCGGTGGCGAGCGGTCGCTGGTCGCGGTCGCCTTCCTGGTCTCGCTGTTCAAGGCGCGCCCCTCGCCCTTCTACATCCTCGACGAGGTCGAGGCAGCGCTCGACGACACCAACCTCGGCCGGCTCCTGGAGATCTACGAGGAGCTGCGCGAGAACTCCCAGCTCATGGTGATCACCCACCAGAAGCGCACCATGGAGGTCGGCGACGCCCTCTACGGCGTCACCATGCGCGGCGACGGTGTCACCACCGTCATCTCGCAGCGGCTGCGCGACGCGCAGCCGGCCTGAGTGTTGTCTTCGGCTGATTGAGCCGGCGAGCGAGGATCGCCTGTGAGACCGTCCTCAACATCGAGGAAGCACGTCCACGCTGGGTCCAAACGGCAGTGCAGCCCGCTTCCATGACCGTATGAACCACCTCGGCGCACGCGCGCTGACCTCAGGCGTACTCGCCGGGTCAGGGGTTCTTGCCTACGTGGCAGCGTGGCAACGCTGGTCCGGGGTGTGCCCGCGTGGCGGCTTCGACGAACCCGCCTGCCTCGAGCGGCAGGACCACCTCTACGACTACCAGTGGCCAGCCAGCCCGTGGCACCCCATCGGGCACGCGGCGGAGTTCTACGGGCTGTCGGTCCTGATGCTGGCCGTCGCGGCGTTCGCGCTTCCGTTCCTGCTGACGCCCAGCTTTCGTCGCCTCACGCTGTGGCCGCTCGCCGTCATCCCGTCTGCTGCGCTCGCCGGCATCGGCGTGCTGGCGTTTGCTTCTGGGATCGCGGGCAGACCGGTCACCGCTCCGGGCTTCTACCTGACGGCGCTCATCGTCATCGGGGTGCTGTGGCCCACCGCGCTGATCTTGTCTGCCGCGATCGCCCCGGGTGGCGATAGCCAAGCTGGATCGCCAGAGGCATCCGAAGACCAGCGGTCCACCGCCCGGTCCGTGAGCAGGGTGGTCGTGGCGCTCCTGATCGCCTCGACGACTGTGCTGCCGACATACTTCGTCGTCGGTCCGATCGCCGCGGGCTACGTCTCCCACGACACTGCCCCCTGGACCGAGGCTCCCGCCGGTGTGCTCCTCGTCCTCGCCGCCATCGTCATGTGGCCGGCGACGGTTCGCATCGCGGCCCGGACGCCGACCAGAGCTCTTCAGCCCGAGTCGACGCGGGCGTCTTGACGTCTCAGGCGGTTCGCTTGTTGGCGCGCCGCTTGGCCATCGCCATGCGCGCCAAGTAGGCGGGCGTCGGCGGCACCCAGCCGGCCTGCTTGGCCATGTTCAGGTCGTCGCGGTTGGCCCAGTGCTCGGTGATGAAGCCGTCCTTCGTGCGGAACCAGTGGGTCTGCGTGATCGCGAAGGACTTGCCGGTCGCGGGCATCACGGCGTCGATGACGTCGGTGTCGCGCCTGAAGGTGACGAAGTCGCCGGTGTGACGACCCGACATGGTCACGTGCAGGACGACGAGGTCGCCCGATGCGACGGACTCGTGGACCTCGAACCGCAGGTCCGTGAACGCGGTGCGGAGCCAGACGGCTGTGGCGAAGAATCCCGTCGGCCCGCCGACCCGAGTGGCGGGTGGCTCGTCGGCTGCCTCGCGGTTGACGGCTTCAGGGGCGTACAGGCGATCGAAGTCTGCTCGGTCGCCCTTCGTCATCATGTGCATCGAGTCGGTACAGAGCGCGATGGTGTCGACGTCGGTCGGCATGGCCTTGCCTCCTTGTGACGGGTGTATTGGATAGGGTATGACCCTATTGAAGTCTGAAATGAAAGTAGAAGCCGTGGGCGACGCCGTCAATACCTCAAAACGGGTGTACCGGGCACCACAGCGCGACACCGCCGCCGCGCGTACCCGCGAGGCGATCGTCGCCGCGGGGGCGGACGTCTTTGTGCGACTCGGCTGGTCGGGCGCGACCATGCGGGGCATCGCTGATCAGGCAGGCGTGTCGATCAAGACGGTCGAGGCGCGTTACGGCAAGAAGGCGGCACTGCTGAGGGACGTCGTCTACTACGCGATCGCAGGAGAGGTGGTCGATGCTCCCACGGCTCCGCGCGAGTCGGTCGCGGCGATGAAGGCAGCCGGTGACGCGGCCGAGATGCTCAGGCTGCACGCGCGGCACGTGCGCAGCATCAACGAGCGCGCGGCCGGGATCTTCTGGGCGGTCGAGCATGCCGCGCAGGCGGACGAGGATGCCGGGGTCCTCTGGGCGCAACTGCTCGAGAACCGGCGATTCGGCGCTCGATGGGCCGCCAAGACCCTCCTGGCCAAGTCCGGTCTGCCGAGCAGCCTCGACCAGTCCTACGCCGAAGAGGTCTTCTGGATGGGTATCGAGCCCGGCACGTATCGCAGTCTCACCCTCGGTCGCGGATTCACCCCTGACCAGTTCGAGACCTGGACCGAGAACTTGTACGTGCGCATGCTCCTGGGGTGACCGCGGACAGGCTGGACCACCACGGGGTGTGGGTTCGATGAACCGTCGATGAACCCGTGATGAAGGCATGCGGGGAAGCCTTCAGAGTGGTCAGAGTGGGTCCTTTTGCCTGCCTAGAATCGCCCGGTCGCCGGGCCGACCGGGGCACCGGCGAGACGTTGTCTCGACGTTCGGGGGATCGTCACGGTTAAGCAATTTGAGGACCCCCACCTATGCCTTCGACCCTGCTCTCGTTCCCCTACTACCGGAGCAATCCGTACCTCACGATGCTCACCGTGGCACCGCGGGCGGCCGGTTGGGACGTGGTGGAGGGAGTGCAGGGGCTGCACCGGCTGGAGGCGCGCGCGGCGCACCTGGGCCGCGGCGACGTGCTCCACGTGCACTGGACCTCGCCGGTGGCCAGCGGCTGCGAGAGTGCCGAGGAGGCGTGGGCCAACGCGGCCCGGTTCGAGGACGTACTGAGCGGGCTGCGCGACCGCGGGGCGGACGTGCTCTGGACGGTGCACAACTCGATCGCCCACGAGGCCGACTACGTCGACGTCGAGCTCACGGTCGCCAAGGCGCTGGCGAGCTACGCGACCCGGATCATCCAGCTCAACCCGGCCACGGTCGAGGAGACCGCCGCCTACTACACGCTCCCGCCCGACAAGGTCGTCGACCTGCCGCACTCGTCCTACCTCGGCGTCTATCCCGACGGTGGCGACGACGCCGCCTCACGTGAGCGCATCGGGGTCCCGCAGGGGGTGCCGACGGTCGGCTTCATCGGCCAGATCCGGGCCTACAAGGGCCTGGACGTCCTGTGCCGGGCGGTCGAGATCGCCGCCGAGCAGGTGCCCGACCTGACCTTCGTCGTGGCCGGAAAGGTGGTGCCCGCGACCGATCTGGAGACGGTCGAGGAGATGCTCTCCGCGCCCAACATCGTCAAACGGCTCGGGTTCGTCGAGACCGCCGACTTCTCCGACTGGCTGCGGGCCAGCGACGTGGTCGCGCTGCCCTACCGGCGGATCCTCAACTCGGGCTCGCTGCTGGCTGCCGGCACCTTCGGCCGCACCGCGCTCATCCCCGAGGACACCCCGGTCGCGCGGCAGTTCGCCGACCAGCCGTGGGTGGTGACGTACGCGCCGGAGCCGGACGAGCCGGTGGCACTGGCCGCGGCGATCCTGGAGGCCCTCGACGGGCAGGAAGCGCGGCATCGGGCGGCACACGAGTTCACGCGTACGTACACGCCCTACGACATGTCGCGCGACTACCTGCGACTGCTCGACGGGCTGAAGGGGGAGACCCGATGACCACACCTGAGCTCTCGGTCGTCGTCCCGACGCACAACGTCGGCCTGTGGGTCGGCGAGCTGCTCTCCTCGATCCTCGAGGACCAGTCCACGGCGGCCGACCCGGTCGACCTGGAGGTCATCGTCGTCGACGACGGCTCCACCGACGACACGGTCGAGATCGCCGAGGCGTACGCCGCCCGTGACCCGCGCCTGACGGTGGTCCGTTCGCCCGGCAAGGGCGGGGGACAGGCGCGCAACCACGGTGTCTCGCTCGCTCGAGGCCGCTTCCTGGCCTTCGCCGACGGCGACGACCTCGTCCCCCGCGGGGCGTACGCCACGATGCTGCGCAAGACGCGGGAGACCGGCTCGGACATGGTGGTCGGCCGGTTCTTCAAGCTCTTCAGCGACCGGGTCTGGTGGCCGGTGCGGGCCTGGCCTGCCTTCGACGAGGAGCGCACCCTGGTGCGGCTGGCCGAGGCGCCCTCCGCGCTGCGCAACCGGGCCTGCTGGAACCGGGTCTTCCGGCGCGACTTCTGGGACTCCGCCCAGATCTCGTTCCCCGACGCCTCCCGATCCAACGACATCGAGCCGATGGTGCACGCGCTGACCACGGCCCGCTTCGACGTCGTGACCGAGACGGTCTACGTCTACCGCGACCGGCCCGGTCCAGGGTCGATGACGGCGAAGTCGCACTCGCCGGCGGGGATCATCAGCTACCTGGAGCAGGAGCTGCGCTGCGCCCGCCGGATCATCGAGCTCGGCGACCCGGAGGTGCGAGCTGAGTACGCCTCGCTCATCTTCGACGCCGACGGCTGGATGGCGATCGTCCGGGCGCTGCGCGGGATGGCGGTGATCGACGCCGCGGCGCTCGAGCCGGCGCGTGCGCTGGTGGCGGAGCTGGTCGGTCTCTTCGACGACGGCAGCATCGACAACCTGATCGACGACCTGGAGCGCGACAAGCGCTGGGGCTGGCGGCTCGTCGCCGCGGGCCAGTGGGCCACCGCAGCCCGGCTGATCGGTGACGGTGTCCGCTGGGGCGACCGGCGGGTCGCGGACATCCTGGAGACGCTGCAGCTCGTCGCCGACAGCGGCGTGGTCCCGCTGCGTACGCTCCAGCGGCCGCTGGTCAACGCCGTCGCCTCGATCTCGCTGAGCGACCGGACGCTGGTCGGGGACGACCTCGCCGACCTGGTGCTCAAGCACCGTGACCTGTTCACCGCGGTGGCCGAGGCCGTCGGCGCCGAGGGCGAGGCGCCGGCCTGGCGCCTGGGCCGGATCATGGCCGCCCTCGACGAAGGTCCTGAGCTCCTGCGCCAGGTGGTCTCGGGAGCCACCGACCCGGTGACCGCGACCTCGCTCTCCCTCGTGGACGGGCGTGCGCACCTGCGCCTGGCGCACAAGATGGTGAAGCCCGAGCGGCTCCGGGTGGTGTTCCTGCACGACCGCCGGCGCCGGGCCCTGGACTACGACGCCACCGAGCTCGGCTCCGGGCGGCTCGAGGTGGCGCTGCCGACCGCCGCGCTGTCGGGCGGCCGCTGGCGGATGCGGTTCGAGGGCCGCGACGCACTGGGTGAGTTCGACGGGCCGGTGGTCATCCACGAGGCCGTCATAGGCGAGCGGTCCGGTGAGCGGGCGCAGATCGTCCCGCTCGACGGCCGGCCGCGGCACGGGATCGAGATCCCGCTGACCTTCGGCGAGCGGGGCGTCCGCAAGGCCCGCCGGGTGGCCGGCCGGATCGTCCGCCGGGTGCGCCGGTGACCGCTCTCTCCGTCGCCCCGGCCACCGCCGAGCCGGCCGAGCCGACCGGACGGTCGGTCCCGGTCCGCGACAAGCGGCTGGAGATCCAGGCGCTGCGTACGGCGGCGGTGCTCGGCGTCGTGCTGTTCCACCTGTGGCCGGGCGTGGTCCGGGGCGGGTACGCCGGCGTCGACGTGTTCTTCGTCATCTCGGGCTTCCTGATCACCTCCCACCTGGTGCGGGAGGCCGCCAAGCCCGGCGGCGTGCGGCTGGTCGCCTTCTGGGCGCGCCGGATCCGGCGGCTGCTCCCCGCGGCGCTGCTGGTCCTCGTGTGCGGTGCCGGGGCGACGTACGTCCTGGTGCCGGAGGCGCTGTGGCAGCAGTTCCTGCGGGAGACGGTCGCGGCCGCCTTCTACGTGGAGAACTGGCAGCTGTCCTGGGCCGCGGTCGACTACCTCGCCGCCGAGGACCCGCCATCGCCCGCCCAGCACTACTGGTCGCTCTCGGTGGAGGAGCAGTTCTACATCCTGTGGCCGCTGCTGATCGTCGCGGCCGCGTACCTCACCCGACGACGTCCCGAGCGGCGGCTCCCGGCGATCCGGGCGGTCATCGTGACGGTCCTCGTGGCCAGTTTCGCGGCCTCCGTCATCGTCACCGCGACCGATGGCGCCGCCGCCTACTTCGTCACCCACACCCGCGCCTGGGAGTTCGCCGTCGGCGGCCTCGTGGCCGTGCTGCCGGCCGCCTCCAGCCGGGCGCCGGCGCGGTGGACGATGCCGGTCGCGGTCGTCGGCTGGGCCGGCCTCCTCGGAGCGCTGATCCTCTTCCGCGAGTCGCTGCCGTTCCCTGGCTGGGTGGCGCTGCTGCCGGTCGTCGGCACCGCGCTGGTGATCTGGGCGGGCACGCCTCGCGGCTACGGTGCCGCGATCGTGGGCAACCCGGTCGTGCAGTGGATCGGGACGGTCTCCTACTCGCTCTACCTGTGGCACTGGCCGCTCGTCGTCGTGGTCCCCACGACCGGGCCGGTGCTCGGCGGCTGGCTGCGTGAGCCGCTGATCCTGCTCGTCACGATCGGGCTCTCGGCGCTCTCCTACCGGTTCGTGGAGACGCCGTTCCGCACCGGGCGGGTCCTGGGGACCTCGCCGCGGGCCTACCTCTTCGCGGCCCTGGGGATGGCGCTGGTCGCCGCCGTCGCCGTGCCCGGGATCGTGCACGGGCGCCACCTGGTCGAGCAGAGCCGCGAGCAGGCGAACGCGCTGGCGTCGGGCGACGTCGACTGCTTCGGGGCGTCGGCGCTGCTGGAGTCCTGCGACAACCCCGACCTCGACGGTGTCCTGCTCCCTGCGCCGATCGCCCGCAAGGACGACACCGGCAACGCCTACGACTGCTACCTCACCGAGCGCCGGACGTACGCCGCCGATGCCCGCCCCAAGGTCTGCCATCTCGGCTCGACCGCCCCCGGTGCGCTCCGGGTGGCGCTGGTCGGTGACTCCCACGCGGCCTCGCTGATCCCCGGGCTGTCCCGGGTCGCGAAGAGCTCGGGCTGGTCGGTCGACGTCATGGTCGCCAACGGGGGCGGCCTGCTCGCGCCCGATGCCGGTGACGAGCGCCGTGCCTACCGGAAGGCGCTGCTGTCCCGGCTGACCCGCGGGCAGGCGTACGACGTCGTGCTGGTCACCCAGCGGCGCAGCCCGTCGCTGGCGGCGGGGGAGCCCGATCCGGTGGTCGACCGGCTCGTCGAGGCCTGGCGGCCGGTGATGAAGCGGGGGACGAAGGTCGTCGCGCTCGCCGACAATCCGATGCTCACCCCCTCGGCCCTGGGGTGTCTCGACGGGATCGAGTCGGCCGCGGACGCGGAGGCGTGCGAGCTGCCCCGCAAGGAGGCGTACGCCACCTCCGACCCGCTCCCCGAAGCCGTCCGTCGCGCCGGTGCCGGCGCCTCGCTCGTCGACCTTTCGGCCGCCTACTGCACCGACGACGGGTGCCCGCTGGTGGTCGGTCACGTGCTGGCCTACCGCGACCAGACCCACATCACCGCGACCTTCTCCAAGACGCTTGCGCCCTACCTGATCAAGGCCGTCGAGAAGTCCCTCACCTAGGATCGGCGCCGATGAGCACTCCTGACCGCAAGGCCCCGACCCGCGCCGACTACGTGCACTGGCGCACGATCACCACCCGCTGGCGCGACGACGACGCCTACGGTCACCTCAACAACGCGACCTACTACGAGTACTTCGACACCGCGGTCAACGCCTACCTCTTCGAGACGACCGGCGTGAACGTGCGGAAGCTGCCGAAGATCGGGATCGTCGCGGAGACCTCGTGCCGCTACCTGCGCGAGATCGGGTTCCCCGAGCCGGTCGAGGCCGGGCTGGTCGTCGACAAGGTGGGCAGCTCGTCGGTCATCTACCGGATCGGGCTCTTCCAGGGGCCGGGCGAGGAGGCCGCCGCCGAGGGCCGGTTCGTGCACGTCTACGTCGACAACACCGATCCGTCGCGCCCGGTGACGCCGATGCCCGACGAGATCCGCGAGGCGGTCCTGCCGCTGTGGCGGCAGAATTGACCTTGACAGTTGGGTGAACATGCGTGGCGCCGTTCACCGTCACTCGGCACTGTGACAGTCTGACCCACTGCCGAAGCACGATCTGGAGCGTCTTGGGGGACCTTTAGTGGACGAAGAGTTGAAGCGCATCGCACGTGGCAGCCTGCGCAGGGGGCGAGACCTGGCCCGCAAGGTCTACAACGACTCGCCTCTCTACAGCAGGGCCGACGACGTGCGGCTGCTCGTCGACTGCCCGCTGTTCGACCACGAGTGGTACGCGGAGCAGGTCGGCCAGCGACTCGACCGCAAACGCGCCGCCCGGCACTATCTGGAGCAGGACCCCACCAAGCCGCTGGCCCAGCCCAGCCCGCTGTTCGATCCCGAGTTCTTCCTCGCGAAGCTGACTCCTCGGCTGCGCAAGCAGATGGGCGACCAGGACCCGTTCCTCTACTGGCTGCGCGCCGAGCTGTGGCTGCAGCCGACCCACCCGCTCTTCGACACCGACGGCTACACCGAGCGCCGCAAGACCGAGAACTTCTACGGCGGCGCGATCGGGCACTACGTCGACCGGGGCGCCCGCAACGGGCGGCGGGCCAACGACTGGATGGAGCAGGTCGACGGCAAGTTCCCCGACCTGCGCGACTGGATCCGGGCCCGGCGCGCGGAATGGCAGGCCCGGCAGGGCGGCCCGCAGACCTGGCGGGCCACGATCGAGCCCGTCCGCAGCGTCCCGGCCGGCCGGGAACCCGTCGGCACCGTCAGCGTCGTCGTTGATCTCGGCGCCTCCGACGAGCTCGCCCGGGCGACCCTGGACAGCGTCGCCACGCAGACCGGGGTGCGCACCCAGATCATCGTCGTCGACCGCGGCCTGACCCCGTCGATCACCGAGTCGATCGCCGACCTCGTCCCCGACGCGCTGGTCGTGATCGGCGACCCGGACCGTGGCGAGCCCGGCGTGGCCGCGGCGTTCGCGCAGGTCAGCGGCGACTTCGTCGCCTACGTCGCCGGGGGAGAGGTCTGGCGGCCCGGTCGTCTCGCGCGGCTGGTCTCGGTCGCCGAGACCGGCCGGAGTCCGCTGGTCGCGGACGTGCTGGAGCGGCCGTGGCAGCCCGAGCAGCGATTCGCCGTCGACGTACCTCCGGCCGTGCCGGGACCCGACGTCCCGGGTCCGCTGATGCGGGCGCTGATCTCGCGACTGCTGATCGCCCGGCCGCTGCTGGCGGAGGTCGGCGGGCCGCGCGACGACGTCGGTGTCGGCTGGGCCTACGACCTCGCGCTGCGGCTGACCTCGAAGGTGGAGGTCCAGGTCGTGCCCGAGGTCGGCGTCGAGCGCCGCCAGGGCATCAACCCGCGCCGCCCGCGCCAGGACCGGCTCGCGCTCGACCCCCACGACCTGGAGTCGTGGGAGGACGTCGTACGCAACCGGGCGTTCGTCGACTGGGCCGCGCTCGCCGCGCGCACCCCCGACCCGGACGTCGTCTCGGTGGTCATCCCGACCTACGACGACTCGCTGCTGACCGTGGGCGCCGTCGAGGCCCTGATGGAGCACGGTGGAGGGTCGAAGCGGCTCGAGGTGGTGGTCTGGGACAACGGCTCCTCGGCCGGCGTCTCGGCGGTGCTCGACTCGCTGCCGCTGCGGTTCCCCGAGGTCACGGTGGTGCACAGCACCGTCAACCACAACTTCGCGCTGGGCAACAACCTCGCCGTGCCGTACGTCACCGGGGAGACAGTCGTCTTCCTCAACAACGACACCACGGCGCTGGCGGGCTGGCTCGCGCCCTTGGTCGAGGCGCTCGAGGACCCCGAGGTGCTCGCGGTGCAGCCGCTGCTGCTCTACCCGAGCGGGTCGGTGCAGTCGGCCGGGGTCGTCTTCCCGCCCTACGGCGGGCTGCCCTACAACATGCTCGCCGAGTACCCGCCCGAGGACGCCGCCGGCCTCGAGGGCCACCCGTTCTCGGCGCTCACCGGCGCGGCGCTGGTGATGCGCTACCGCGACGTCGTGGCGCTGCAGGGGTTCGACCCGATCTTCACCAACGGCATGGAGGACGTCGACCTGTGCCACCGGCTCGCCGAGCTGCGGCCGGGCTCCTTCCGGGTCGTGACCTCCGCGCAGGTCGTCCACCACGAGTCCAAGTCGAAGGGCCGCTTCGCGCGCGCCCCGCGCAACCGGCTGATCTACCTCGACCGCTGGGTCGGGCGCACCGAGCCTCGCGACGACGTGGCCGCCTGGGCGGCCTGCGGCTACCAGGTCGTCGGCCGGGCCACGGCCGGCGAGCCGACCGGTCCGGCGAAGACGTACGCCGCCACCCGGCCGATCATCGCGCCGCTGCCGCGCGCCTCGGTCGTCGAGGGCGTCCCGCAGCTGCGCTGGTCGATCAAGATCTCTGCGCCCGGGGCGCCGGAGGGTGAGCGGTGGGGCGACACCCACTTCGCCCGCGCGCTGGCGCGCTCGCTGCGCAGGCTCGGCCAGTCCGCGGTCGTCGACCACCACTACGAGTGGGAGCGGCCGAGCTCGCTCGACGACGACGTCGTGGTCACCCTGCGCGGCCTCTCGCGCTACTTCCCCGCGCCCGACGGCCGGATCAACATCGGCTGGGTGATCTCCCACCCCGACACGGTCACCCGCGCCGAGGCGGCCGGTTTCGACCGGCTGCTGGCGGCCGGGCCGGCGTGGGCCGAGCGGATGTCGGCACGGTGGGGGATCCGCATCGACCCGCTGCTGCAGGCCACCGACCCCGAGCTCTTCAACCCCGACCGGGCGCTGCCAGACTCCGGTCACCCGGTGCTCTTCGTCGGCACCTCGCGTGACGTCGAGCGCCCGATCATCCACGACGCCGTCTCGGTCGGACTGCCGCTCTCGGTCTACGGCCACGGCTGGGAGCCCTACATCCCGCGCCACTACGTCAAGGCCCAGCACATGTCCAACACCCGGCTCGGCGCCGAGTACCGGGCCGCCGGGGTCGTGCTCAACGACCACTGGGCCGACATGCGCGACTACGGCTTCATCTCCAACCGGCTCTTCGACGCCGTCGCCTCCGGCGCCCGGGTCATCTCCGACGACGTCGTCGGCCTCCGCGACGTCTTCGGCGACACCGTGCAGGTCTACCAGACCCCCGACGACCTGGTGAAGTGGTCCTCGATGCCCGACCCCTCGGTCGTCTTCGGCACCGACGAGCACGTCCGCGCCGAGGCCGCCCGGATCCACCGCGACCACGGCTTCGACGCCCGCGCCCGTACGCTCCTCGACATCGCCCTCGAGGAGCGCGCCAAGCGATAGCGCCCGGCTGGCCCGACGACTCCGAACCAACTGGTTCGTACAGAAGGCCGTAAGGTGTCTGACGGAGATGACGGCACGGCAGCATGGGGGAGACGGGTTGGGAAGCGACGGGAGCCGGCTCGAGCGGTTGATGCAGGAGTCGGTCCGGGTCTCACCGGCGCCGGGAAGCCACTCGCCCGCGTGGCGCGCGAGCGTGACCCTGCTCATCGGACTCGTGGCGCTGGCCGTGACCGGTCACATCGAGCTGGCCGCGTACGCCTGCTTCGGCACCTTCGCCTCGATCTACGGTGGCCGCCGGCCGCTGCGCGGACGGTGGCGGACCCAGACCGCGGCCGGGGCGCTGATGTGTGCCGCGGTCCTGTGCGGTGCGCTCGTCGCCACCTCCGCGCACCGGGCCTGGCTCGTCATCCCCGTCGCCGCGGTCTGGGCCGCGGTCGGGTCGGTCCTGTCGGACCGGTTCGTGCTGCGGCCGCCGGGCCCGATGTTCCCGATCTTCGCGGTGGCGACCTGCGCGGCTGTTCCGGTGACCTTCTCCGGGGTCGCGGTGGCGGTCGGGGTGGCGGCCTCCGCGGCCCTCATCGCGGTGCTCCTCGGACTGCTCGAGGAGCGGTTGGCCGGAACCGGGGCGACGGTCGAGGTGAACCGTGGTGAGGTCCGGATCGACCACGCCACGGCCGTCGTCGCCGCGGTCGTCCTCGCCGGCACCGTCTCGACCGCGCTCGGACTGAGTCACACCTATTGGGCGATGGTGGCCGCTGCGGTGCCGTTCGGCGTCAGCGGGCTGCTGGCCCAGACGACCCGCGGGCTGCAGCGCGTGGTCGGCACCCTGGTCGGCCTGCTCCTGGCGGCTGCGCTGCTCTCGGTCGCCCTCCCCGCCCTCGTCGTCGCGCTCGTCGTCGCCGCGCTCCAAGCGGTCACCGAGCTGCTCGTCGGGCGTCACTACGGGCTCGCGCTCGTCGTGATCACCCCGCTCTCGCTGCTGATGGTCCAGCTCGGCCACCCGCAACCTGTCGACGCGCTGCTGTGGTCGCGGTTCGCGGAGACTCTTCTCGGTGTCGTCGTGGGGCTCGCCGCGGCGTTCGCGCTGCGCGAGGTTCGGCGTCGTTGATCTAGAGGACTACGCGCCGAGTCGGCGCAACCGCGCGCCTCGCTCGCTTCGCTTCGCTCCAAGGCGCGCAGTTGCGCCGACTCGGCTACATCTTCTCGAAGACTGCCTGGTCGAGCACGCGGCGCTCGTCGTCGGCCAGGACCAGGAGGTCCTCGCGGGAGAGGCCGGTGCCTTCGCCGGTGGGGGAGAGGTTGATGAAGAACTCGTGCTTGACCGTGTCGTGGAACGAGGTCTCGCGCATCGAGATGAAGTCGAGATCGGCGAGGTCCTGGAGGAGCAGGCGGAGGTGGTGCGGGGTGCAGACCCAGTTGTGGGTGTCGATGTAGCGCTCCCCACGCTGGGCCTCCGCACCGCTGGCTTTCACGGCGTCCAGACCGTTGGCGAAGGTGTAGTCGCCCTTGTGGCGCGGGCCCCAGGCGGTGATGCCGCCGTGCTTGGCGGCGTTGAGCCGCTCCTCGATGACCGCGCCCATGGTGTGCACCGAGGAGGGGTAGAGCGAGGCGTCGATCACCCGCGAGAGCGAGGCGCGCTCGCGGAACCGGTCGAAGCAGTAGCGGTGGTCGGGGATGACCAGGGCGAGCACACCGTCGGGGTTGAGCAGCTTCTCGCACTCGTTGATGAACTCGATCATCGAGGTGGTGTGCTCGATGACGTGAGAGGCGACGATCAGGTCGAACCGCTCCGGAATCACCTCTGACCAGGGAGTTCCCGGCCGGAAGACGTAGTCGACCTCCTCGATGTCGTCGGGGTTGTACTGCGAGAAACCCGAGTACCGCTGCACCAGACCCTCGCGGTCGAGATAGTCGACGATGCGTACGTCATAGCCGTCCCGCTTCGGCAGGATCGCGTTGTGCGCGGGGCCGATCTCCAGGATCAGGGCGTCGGGCTTGACCCCGGCGAGCACCTGCTCGCGCCGCAGCTCCAGCCGGTCCAGGCCCGGGATCGCCGGCACGGCGGTGGTGCGGTTGCGATCGCCCTGCAACCCCTCCACCTTCGTACGCAGCTTCTGGTTGCGCTGCTTGAGCTCGTCGATCCGGTCGTGCAGGCGCGCGGCCTCGGCATCGGCGGCACGGACGGTCTGCAGACCCGCTGCGGCGAGGCCGCGGCGTACGGCGCCCCTGAAGGTGGGCAAGACAGGTCCTCCTGGTGATGAGAGTTCTAGCGTTTGCGGGGTGGGATGTAGGGCTCGGCGGCCAGTGCGGCACGGCCGCGCTCGGCACCGAGGGCGTGCTCGTCGTCGGGCACGGCCTTGTCGGTCTCGGGGTCGAGCACGTCGCGCAGGAGGTCGGGGATCAGCGCGCGGCCGAGCACGATGTGCAGATGGTTGGTCAGCCAGTCGTCGAAGACGTAGTCGCCCGTGAAGGCGCCGGCGGCGAGCTCGGCGCGGGTCGGCGTGCGCGCCAGGTAGGCGTCCTGGAGGGTCCCGGCCAGATAGCGCTGGTAGTCCCGCATCCCGTGGTGGCGCGGGCTCGGCCGCAGGTCGGGGCTGGCCTCGTAGCCCTTGCCGGCGTTGATCACCTTGCGCTCCAGCTGCGACCAGGAGCGCCAGGGGAGGTGGAGCACCTCCATGGCGACCTCGTCGGCGGGCTGGCCGTTGCTCGGGAGCGAGACGAAGTGGTTGCCCTGGACGACCTTGATGTCGGACTCACCCCGGTGGACCGCGTTGGGCGTGGGGTGGGCGTGCAGCCCGACCGCCTCGAGCCGCTCGTCGGGGCGCCGGTCGCGCCACTGCAGCCGGTTGATGCCGCCGCCCTTCCAGGCGGGCGGGCCGACGAGGTTCTCCACCTCGACGGTGAACGCGTTCAGGGACAGGGGAGTGGCCTCCAGCGCCTGGCGTACGGTCAGGCCCTTGTCCTTGGGCACCAGGAACTCGTCGGCGTCGAGGTTGAGCACCCAGTCGGCGCGGAAGTGGGTGCGCGCCCGCCGGGCCATCTCGGTGACGACCTTGCCCTGCTGCTTCTCGTGGACGGGGTCGTGGTGGAGCTCGACCCGCCCCGTCGCGGCGTAGCGCTCGAGCACCTCGGTGGTGCCGTCGACCGATGCGTTGTCCGTGACGATCAACGTGTCGACACCCTGATCCAGGTGGTGCTCGATCATCGCGGCGACGATGTCGACCTCGTCCCGGACCATCATTGTCCCGATGATCCTCATGCGGTGAAACACTACCGGCCCGGTCGAGGTTGTCGAGATCCCGCGCCGTACCACGGACGCCCCCGGCCGCGGCGCGCGTGGCGTTGTGGGCTCCGGGCGCGTGGTGTGCAAGGGTGGACGGCGTGCTGACCATCCTTGTCATCTTCGTGGCGATGCTTCTCATCGTCGCGCTTGCCGGACTCGTGATCGTCTACACGGTCTTCCCCCACCGCGGCCAGAAGATGCCGTACGCCACCAAGCTCGGTGAGGCGATGGAGCGGGCCGTCGACACGGCCCCCACGCTCAGCCCGGCCACCCGCCTGCAGACCCGCCGCGAGGACCATCTGACCGAGCTGCTCGGTGAGCGCAACCCAGGAACTACGGAAAATCGGGGCTAGTTTGATTGGATGAGGCCCATGGAAATGGTCACCCTCATCGTCATCATCGCGGTCGCCGCTGTCGCGATCATCGGCGGCGGCATCGTCGGTCTGGTCACCAGCACCCGGCGCCGCAAGGACCGTTCGCTGTCGCCCGAGGCGGGCACCGACGTCATCACCCGTCCCGCAGAGCCGACGGTCGAGGAGCCGGAGGCAGGGGAGGCCGAGCCCGAGACGGCGGAGCCCGCCGCCCCGGTCATCGAGAAGCCGGAGAGCACGGCCTCGCGCCTGGTGCGGCTGCGCCAGCGGCTCGCCGGCTCCAACGCGCTGGGCCGTGGCCTGCTCAACCTGCTCTCGACCGACCAGCTCGACGAGGACACCTGGGAGTCCATCGAGGACCTCCTGCTCACCGCCGACATCGGCGTCGCGCCGACGCAGGAGCTGGTGGAGGGCCTGCGGACCCGGCTGCGCGTCGAGGGTGGCAAGGCCGACCCGAAGGCCGCGCTGCGCGACGAGCTGATCAAGCTGGTCGACCCCGGCATGGACCGACGGCTCCAGGTCAGCGGCGCCGACGGCGCCCCCGGCGTGGTGCTGATGGTCGGCGTCAACGGCACCGGCAAGACCACCACGACCGGCAAGCTCGCCCGCATCCTGGTCTCCGAGGACCGCAAGGTCGTCCTCGGTGCCGCCGACACCTTCCGTGCCGCGGCCGCCGAGCAGCTCACCACCTGGGGCCAGCGCGTCGGCGTCGAGGTCGTCCGTGGTCCGGAGGGAACCGACCCGGCCAGCGTCGCCTTCGACTCGGTCAAGGAAGGCCTCGACACCGGTGTCGACACCGTCATCGTCGACACCGCCGGCCGGCTGCAGAACAAGGCCGGCCTGATGGACGAGCTCGGCAAGGTCAAGCGCGTCATCGAGAAGCAGACCCCGGTCACCGAGGTCCTCCTCGTCCTCGACGCCACCACAGGCCAGAACGGCCTCATCCAGGCCCGGGTCTTCAGCGAGGCCGTCGCCGTCAGCGGCATCGTCCTCACCAAGCTCGACGGCTCCGCCAAGGGCGGCATCGTCGTCGCCGTCCAGCGTGAGCTCGGCGTCCCGGTCAAGCTCGTCGGCCTCGGCGAGGGGCCCGACGACCTGGCCCCGTTCACCCCCGAGGCCTTCGTCGACGCGCTTCTGGGCTGACAGTACGTCCCACGTGGCAGGATCGCCGGTATGCGTCATTCACTCGCCGGCAGGGCAGAGACCTCCATGCAGGCCCGCCTGCTCGCCCAGCTCCGCGACGAGGGCCCGCTGTCGCGGGTGCAGCTCGCCGATCGGCTGAGCGTCTCCCGTACGACCATCGCGGCCGAGGTCGGCCGGCTCACCGAGCTGGGCATGGCCCACGAGGTGGGGCCGGCGGCCTCTCGGGGCGGCCGGCGCTCGACCCTGGTCGACCTCGCGCCGGACATCCGGTTCGTCGGCATCTCCATCGGTGCCACCAGCATGTCGGTCGGCCTCACCGACGGCCGGCTCTCCGTGATCGGCACCCGCACCCGAGCCTGTGACATCCGCAGCGGCCCGGAGAAGGTGCTCGCGACCGCGCTCGACGAGGTGCGTGCGCTCCTGGACGAGCACGGCGTCACCGAGCCGATGGGAGCGGGCGTCGGCGTACCCGGGCCGGTCGACTTCCACCGCGGCGTCTCGGTGTCGCCGCCGATCATGCCCGGCTGGGACGGCTACCCGGTGCGCGACGCGGTCGCCCGGGAGCTGGGCTGCCCGGTCGTGCTCGACAACGACGTCAACGTGCTCGCGGCGGGGGAGCAGCACGCCGGTGTCGCCCGCACCGCCAAGGACTTCCTCTACGTCAAGATCGGCACCGGCATCGGCTGCGGGATCGTCGTCGACGGCGAGCTCTACCGCGGCGTCGACGGCTGTGCCGGCGACATCGGCCACATCCGCGTCGAGGACTTCGGCCCCACCTGCGCCTGCGGCAACACCGGCTGCCTGGAGGCGTTCTCCGGGGGAGCGGCGCTCGCCCGCGAGGCGCTCGCCGCGGCCCGGTCCGGGCGTTCGCCGGTGCTGGCCGAACTGCTCGCGGAGAAGGGTGACCTGAGCGCCGAGGACATCGCTGTCGCGGTGGCGCGCGGCGACGCCCAGGCGGTCCAGCTCATCCGGGAGAGCGGCCACCGGATCGGTCAGGTGCTCGCCAGCCTGGTCTCGTTCTTCAACCCGGGCCTGATCGTCATCGGCGGCCGGGTCAGCAAGCTGGGCCACGGGCTGCTCGCCGAGATCCGCAGCGTGACCTACCGTCGCTCGCTGCCGCTGGCGACCGGCAACCTCCCGATCGTGCTGAGCGAGCTGGGTGACGAGGGCGGCGTCATCGGCGCGGCCCACCTGATCAGCGCGTCGGTCTACGCGCCCAGCAGCGCGGAGGCGTAGTCGCGGATCGCGACCGCTCCAAAGGGCTTTCCATCGTCCCATCTTTCGAAATCTTCTTGCGAAAGTACGCAAGTCACTTGACGTGACCGGCGTCACATCGCTACGTTCGCGGACGATCTCGCTCCCCTCCATGACAGCGAGAGAAGGAGATGGACCGTGCGCAGATTCACCCTCTGGAGCGTCGCCACGACCGTGGTCTCAGGGCTCCTCGTTCTCCCCCTCACGACGTCCGCGGACGCGGCCCCCACGGCCGACCCGCCGCCGGACTCCGACTTCGAGAAGGTGACACTCAACGATCGCCCCGGTGAGCCGATGGACCTCGCGGTCCTGCCCAACGGGGACGTCCTCCACACGACCCGTGCCGGGAAGGTGTGGCTCAACGACGCCGACACCGGCGTCAACAGCGTCGCCGCCGAGTTCGACGTCTACCGGCACGACGAGGAGGGTCTGCAGAGCATCGCGCTGGACCCCGGCTACAACGGCCGGACCAACAAGTGGGTTTACGTCTACTACTCACCGCCGATGAACACCCCCGTGGACGACCCGGCCACGCCGGACGTCAACGAGGGCGACGCGCCGGAGTACGGCACGCCCGCCGACTTCGCGCCGTTCAAGGGTGCGATCCGCCTCTCCCGCTACCAGTACGCCGGCGGCAAGATCGACCTGTCCACCGAGCAGCAGATCATCGACGTACCGGTGGACCGCGGGCGGTGCTGCCACGTCGGCGGCGACATCGTCTTCGACTCCGCGGGCAACCTGATCCTCGCCACCGGTGACGACACCGACCCGTTCCAGTCCGACGGGTACTCCCCGATCGACGACCGGGAGACCCGCAGCCCGGCCTTCGACGCGCGGCGTACGGCGGCCAACACCAACGACCTGCGCGGCAAGCTCCTCCGGATCAAGCCGAAGACCGGCGGCGGCTACACCGTCCCCGCCGGGAACCTGTTCGCGCCGGGCACCGACAAGACCCGTCCGGAGATCTACGCGATGGGCCTGCGCAACCCGTTCCGGATCGAGATCGACCCGCAGACCGACCGTGTCTTCGTCGCCGACTACTCGCCCGATGCTGCCACGGCGAACCCGGACCGCGGTCCGGCGGGCCAGGGCAAGTGGACGGTCGTCACGAAGCCGGCCAACTACGGCTGGCCGCTGTGTGCGACCGCGGAGATGCCCTACCGCGACTACGACTTCGCGACCGGGACCTCCGGGCCGGCCTTCGACTGTGACGCCCCCGTCAACGACTCGCGGCACAACACCGGCCTGACCGAGCTCCCGCCGGTCACCCAGCCGACCGTCTGGTACACCTACGGCCAGTCCGAGGAGTTCCCCGAGCTCGGCTCCCAGGGCGGCATCGCGCCGATGGCCGGCCCGGCGTACGACTTCCAGAAGTCGGCCACGAAGGACCCGCTCTCCGGTGCCTGGCCGGAGTACTACGACGGCGTTCCGCTGTTCGCCGAGTGGGGCCGGGACTACATCAAGGGCATGCGGCTCGACGCCGACGGCGAGCTGACCGGCATCGAGTCGGTGCTCTCCACCTTCGCCACGGACAACGTGATGGACCTGGAGTTCGGCAAGGACGGCTCGCTCTACATGCTCGAGTACGGCGACGGGTACTTCAGCGAGAACGAGGAGGCCCAGGTCTCCCGGATCGACTACATCGCCCGCACCGGCAACCACAGTCCGAAGCCGGTGATCAGCGCCGACAAGACCGCAGGTCAGCCGCCGCTGACCGTCTCCTTCGACAGTGCGGGGACCACCGACCCCGACGGCGACAAGCTCGTCTACCAGTGGGACTTCGACGGTGACGGCAGCTTCGACGCCACCGGGAAGACGGCCACGCACACCTATGCCGAAGCGGGCGCCTATCGCGCCACGCTGACGGTCACGGACAAGGGCAAGGCGGGTCGCGGCAAGCACGCCTCCGCGGACGTCGACGTGATCGTCGGCAACGACGTGCCGGTGGTGACCCTCACGACCAGCCCCGCGCCCGGCGAGGCGTTCCACTTCGGCGACACCGTGCACTTCCAGGTCGAGGTGAGCGACGACCAGCCGGTCGACTGCGACCGGGTCTCGGTGACGTACGTCCTGGGCCACGACCAGCACGGGCACCCGCAGTCGACCGCGAACGGATGCAGCGGCTCGATCGTGACGACCGTCCCGGGTGGCCACGACCCCGATCACGACGAGCTGCACGCCGTCTTCGTGGCCGAGTACACCGACCCCGGTGAGGGCGACATCCCGGCGCTCACCGGCAGCGACGAGGTGGTGCTCACTCCGAGCGAGTGACCCTCGCGATCGACCCGAAGGGGCATCCGGCCAGCTGTGGCCGGGTGTCCCTTTCGGCTACTTTGTCCAATTACTTTTCAAAGTTCGTCACAAACTTTGCGGAAACCGTCGCGAAAGCCTTGTACAACGTGAGCAGGGTCACTAGTTTGTCTCTCGGCCACGGAATTCTGTGACTGCCATCACAGGCGTGGCTGCTGTGCGACCCCCACCACGAACCCGGACAGGAGACCACCGTGCGCGACGCCGACATCACCGTGCGGGTCTCCGCCACTGCCGACCCGGCTGCGGTCCGGACCGCGCGGATGGGCCTGCTCCTGCGGGCGCTGCGCGACGGCGGCCCCCGCTCGCGCGGCCGCCTGGCCGAGGAGACCGGGCTGACCCGCACGGTCGCGACCGGGCTGGTCGACGAGCTCGCCGAGCTCGGACTGGTCTCCTGCGAGGACGCCGACCGTCGTGGCGCCGGGCGCCCCGGCGTCAAGGTCCGGCTCGTCGGCCGCTCCGTGTGCGGGATCGGCGCCGAGATCAACGTCGACCACCTGGCTGTCGTCGCCCTCGACCTGGCCGGCTCCGTGATCGCCGAGTTCCGCCTCGGCATCGACGGCCGGAGGCTTCCCCCGGAGGGTGTGCTGGCCGAGCTCGCGGGCCTGGTCGCCGACGCCCTCGCGGAGGCCCGCACCGCCGGTGCGACGGTCGCCGGCATCACCGTCGGCGTCGCGGGGCTCGTCGACACCGCCACGCAGCGGGTCACGCTCGCCCCCAACCTCGGCTGGCGCGAGATCGACGTCGCCGAGGACCTACGCCGCCGGCTGGCCGCCACGGCCACCACCGTGCCGGTGCCGCCGGTGCGGGTGGCCAACGAGGCCACCCTCGCCGCGACCGCCGAGCTCGATCCCACCGACGCCGACCGCGCCGACATGGTGGTGCTCTACGGCGAGGTCGGCCTGGGCGGCGCGATCGTCAGCGGCGGCGGGGTGGCACCGGGCCGGCACGGCTGGGCCGGCGAGATCGGCCACCTCCCGCTCGACCCGCGCGGTCGCCGCTGCGGCTGCGGTCGCACCGGCTGCTGGGAGACCGTGGTCGGCCTCCGCGCCCTGCTCGAGGCGGCCACCGACCCCGACGACCCGATCCGCGACCCCGCGCTCAACCTGGAGGAGCGGCTCGCCACCCTGGTCGAGCGGGCCCGGCTCGCCGACGGCCGCACGCTGGCCGCGCTGGGCGAGATCGGGACCTGGCTCGGCACCGGCGCCGCCGTCCTGGTCAACACGCTCAACCCCGGCACCGTCGTGCTCAGCGGCTACTTCGCCACGCTCGGCGAGTGGCTGCGCCCGGCGGTCGAGGCCCGGCTCGCCGCCGACGTCCTCGCACCGCGGGCCGGCGGCACCCGGGTCGCGATCTCGACCTTCGGCCCCACCGCCGCGGTACGCGGCGGCGCACTGGTCTCCCTGGAGCCGGTGCTCTCGGATCCCACCGCCCTCGCCGACCTGCCCGAACTGCACGGAGGAACCCGATGACCCAGACCCCGACGCCGTCGCCCGACGGCCCCACCGCCGGCGCGGGCGGGGGTGACGTGCTGCTGGAGATGACCGGGATCGTGAAGCGGTTCCCCGGCGTGCTCGCCCTCGGCGGCGTCGACCTCGACGTCCGCGCGGGCGAGGTGCACTGCCTGCTCGGGCAGAACGGCGCCGGCAAGTCGACCCTCATCAAGGTGCTCTCGGCGGCGTACCAGCCCGACGAGGGGGAGATCCTCTGGGAGGGCGAGCCGGTCCGGCTGACCACGCCGGTCGCCGCCATGAAGCGGGGCATCTCGACCATCTACCAGGAGCTCGACCTGGTGCCCGGGCTCACCGTGACAGAGAACATCTTCCTCGGTCACGAGCTCGCCACGGCCGGGTTCAGCCGCCGCGCCGAGGCGACCCAGCGGGTGCGTACGCTGCTGGCCCGGCTCGGCCACAGCGAGGTCGACCCGAACCGGCTGGTCGGCGACCTCTCCCCGGCAGGGCAGCAGATCGTCAGCATGGCGCGGGCGCTGTCCCACGACACCCGCCTGCTGATCCTCGACGAGCCGTCGGCGGTCCTCGACCAGGAGGAGGTGGACAACCTCTTCCGGGTGGTCCGCGGCCTCACCGCGGAGGGCGTCGCGATCATCTACATCTCCCACCGCCTCGAGGAGATCCGCCAGATCGGCGACCGGATCACGGTCCTCAAGGACGGCCGCACCGTGGCCACCGGCCTCTCGGTCGCGGAGACCCCGACCCGGGAGCTGATCACGCTGATGACCGGACGCGAGATCGAGTACGTCTTCCCCGAGCGCCCGACCACGCGACCCGCGACGGACACCGCGCCGGTGCTCGAGGCCAGCGGGCTGTCCGGCGACCGCTTCCGCGACGTCGACCTGCGGGTCCACGCCGGCGAGATCGTCGGTCTGGCCGGGCTGGTCGGCTCCGGCCGCTCGGAGATCCTCGAGACGATCTACGGGGCTCGCCGTTCGACGACGGGCACGGTGAGCGTCAACGGACGCCGGCTGCGTCGCGGCTCGGTCCGCGCCGCGGTGGCCGCCGGGATCGGGCTGGCTCCCGAGGAGCGCAAGAGCCAGGGACTGCTGCTCGACCAGGCCGTGTACCGCAACGTGACGGTCTCGTCCTTGAACCGGTTCTCCAGGGGCAGCTTCCTGGACAGCGGCGCCGAGCGCCGCGCCGCCGAGGAGCTCAGCCGCTCCCTCGACGTACGTCCCGCGGGGGTGGACCGGCCGGTCCGCAACCTGTCGGGCGGCAACCAGCAGAAGGTCGTGCTCGCCCGGTGGCTGCTGCGCGACTGCAAGGTGCTCCTCCTCGACGAGCCCACCCGGGGCGTCGACGTCGGGGCGCGCACCGAGATCTACAACCTCGTCCGCCGCCTGGCCGACGAAGGTGTCGCCGTGGTCGTGGTGTCCAGCGAGGTGGAGGAGGTGCTCGGTCTCGCCGACCGGGTCCTCGTCATCAGCGAGGGCTCCGTCGTCCACGAGGGACCCGCCACCGAGATCGACGAGTCGAAGGTCCTGGACCTCGTGATGGAAGGAGAGGTTGCATGAGCGAGCGCCAGCGAGCGGCAACAAACCTCAGGCCGCCGCGTCCGTATTCTCAGATTTGCCCTACGGAGGTGGCGGCATGAGCGACACCCCCACGGACGCCGCGGTGACCCCGGCCGTGACCCCGGCGGACACGGCCCGGGTCGAGAAGGAGGCAGCGGGTGGCCGCAGGGCCGAACCCGGTGGCCTCGGCCGGCTGCTGCGCAGCGGTGGCGGCCACAACCTCGGCCTGGTCGTGGCGCTGGCGCTGCTGGCCCTGGTCGGTGTCGTCTCCGGCGGCGAGCGGTTCGCCTCGGTCGACAACGTGATGACGATCCTGCGCCTCGCAGCGGTGATCGGCGTGGTCAGCATCGGGATGACGTTCGTCATCACCGGCGGCGGCATCGACCTCTCGGTGGGCGCGCTGGTCGCGCTCTCCTCGGTCTGGTGCACGACGCTGTCGACCCAGGCGATGGCCAACGACTACCACTGGATCTTCATCGTCACCACCGCCCTCCTGGTCGGCGCGGGAGCCGGCCTGATCA
The DNA here is from genome assembly GCA_040302365.1 of Nocardioides sp. NPDC126508. Taxonomy (GTDB): domain Bacteria; phylum Actinomycetota; class Actinomycetes; order Propionibacteriales; family Nocardioidaceae; genus Nocardioides. Next base: position 39,727 of record JBEOUM010000010.1, on the reverse strand, counting down.
ACGGGCTGCTGGTGGCGTACGGCGGGGTCGTGCCGTTCATCGCGACCCTCGCCATGATGGCCAGCGCCCGCGGTCTGGCGGAGATCATCTCCGCCCGCAAGACCCAGATCGTCAGCGTCCCCGGCTTCACCGACGCGTTCTCCCGGGACATCCTGGGCATCTCGGTGCTGATCTGGATCTTCGTGATCGTCGCCGTGATCGGCTGGGTCGTGCTCAACCGGACCACCTTCGGCCGGCGCACCCTCGCCATCGGCGGCAACCCGGAGGCCTCCCGCCTGGCCGGCATCAACGTACGCCGCCACACCGTGCTCCTCTACGTGCTCGTCGGCCTCTGCTGCGGGATCGCGGCGGTCATGCTGGTCGCCCGCACCACGACCGGCAGCGCGACCCACGGGCAGCTCTACGAGCTGGAGGCGATCGCGGCCGTCGTCATCGGCGGCACGCTGCTCTCCGGTGGCCGCGGCACCATCGTCGGCACCGTCTTCGGCGTGCTGATCTTCGCGACCCTCACCAACGTGTTCGTGCTCAACAACCTCTCGATCTCCGCCCAGGCCTTCACCAAGGGCCTGATCATCGTCGCCGCCGTGCTGCTGCAGAAGCGGTTCGCCCGACGGCCCGGGTCATGACCGCCCTGCGCCGCTCGGCCAGCCGTCCTCGGGTTTCTCGGACTCATCCCTCCTCCACCCACGTACGACCAAGGAGCACCTCCATGAAACTGAAGTCCACAGCAAGCATCCTCGTCGCCGGCCTCTCGGTGCTCGCCCTCTCGGCGTGCGTCAGCAACACCCCCGAGAAGTCCGACAACGTCGGTGGTACGTCCAACGCCAAGGCCGGCTCCAACGACGAGAAGGGCGACACGGTCGTCATCGGCTTCTCGGCCCCGGCCGCCGACCACGGCTGGATGGGCGCGATCAGCGACCAGGCCAAGGCAGCGGGCGACGCGTACGAGGACGTCGACCTGCGTCTGGCGGAGGGCACCAACGACGTGAACCTCCAGATCAGCCAGGTCGAGACCTTCATCAACGACAAGGTCGACGCCATCGTGCTGTTGCCCTTCGACGGCGCCGCGATGACCCCGGTGGCCCTCAAGGCCATGCAGGCCGGCATCCCGGTCATCAACGTCGACCGTGAGTTCAACGACGCCAACGCGGCCCGCGTCACCGTGCTCGGCGACAACTACGGTATGGGCGTCTCGGCCGGGGCGTACGTCTGCGAGCAGGCCGACGGCAACAAGGACGCCGTCGTCGCCGAGATCGCCGGTATCGACTCGCTGCCGCTGACCCAGGACCGCAGCAAGGGCTTCAAGGACGCGCTGGCCGAGTGCGGCCTCGACGTCGACAACCGCGTCGCCGCCGACTTCACCGTCGAGGGTGGCGAGAAGGCCGCGGGCAACCTGCTCCAGGCCGCGCCGAAGATCGACTTCCTGTGGAACCACGACGACGACCAGGGTGTCGGTGTCCTGGCCGCGATCAAGAACGCGGACCGTGACGAGTTCACCATGATCGGTGGTGCCGGCTCGGCGAACGCGATGCGCGAGATCCAGTCCGGCAAGAGCGTCCTCAAGGCGACGGTCATCTACCCGTCCACGCAGGCCGCCGACGGCATCAAGCTCGCCCGGCTCCTGGTGCAGCAGAAGGCGATGTCCGACCTGGTCGAGGTGACCGTCCCGCGCACCATCCAGCTGGACGCGCCGGTCGTCACCGAGGAGAACGTGGACGAGTTCCTGCCCACGGCCTTCGAGTCCTGACGTACGCCTCACCGCAGCAAGACCGCAAGGTTCCTCCGTGCTCGGGCACGGAGGAACACCACCGAGACACAGGATCGAGTTCCGATGACCGAGCAGAAGGCCACTCTCGGAGTGGGGATGATCGGCTACGCCTTCATGGGTGCCGCCCACTCCCACGCCTGGCGCAGCGCCCACCGCTTCTTCGACCTTCCCCTGACCCCGCGGATGCAGGTCCTCTGCGGCCGTGACGCGACCCGCGTGGCCGAGGCCGCCGACCGGCTCGGCTGGGAGGAGAGCGTCACCGACTGGCGAGACGTGATCACCCGCGACGACGTGGACCTGGTCGACGTGTGCACGCCCGGCGACACCCACGCGGAGATCGCGATCGCCGCGCTCGAGGCCGGCAAGCACGTGCTCTGCGAGAAGCCGCTGGCCAACACCGTTGCCGAGGCGGAGCGGATGGCCGCGGCCGCCGCGGTGGCCGCCGAGCGGGGTGTGCGGGCGATGGTGGGCTTCACCTACCGACGGGTGCCTGCCATCGCGCTGGCCCGGAAGCTGGTCGCCGACGGTCGTCTCGGTGAGCTCCACCATGTGCGTGCGCAGTATCTCCAGGACTGGCTGGCCGACCCCGAGACCCCGCTGAGCTGGCGTCTCGACAAGGCCAAGGCCGGCTCGGGCGCGCTCGGCGACATCGGGGCCCACGTCATCGACCTGACCCAGCACATCACCGGCGACCGGATCCTGGAGGTCTCCGGGATGCTGGAGACGTTCGTCAAGGAGCGCCCGGTCGCCTCGGTCTCCTCGGGGCTGTCGGCCACCGCGGGAGCCGGTCGCGGTCCGGTCACCGTCGACGACGCCGCGATCTTCATGGCCCGGTTCGCCGGGGGAGCGGTCGGCTCCTTCGAGGCCACCCGCTTCGCCACCGGTCGCAAGAACGCGATCCGGATCGAGATCAACGGGTCGAAGGGCAGCCTGGCCTTCGACTTCGAGGACATGAACGTCCTGCACTTCCACGACGCGACCATCCCGGATGCCGAGAGCGGCTTCCGCCGGATCGTCGTCACGGAGCCCGAGCACCCGTGGGTGGCCGGCTGGTGGCCTCCGGGCCACGGCCTCGGCTACGAGCACGGCTTCACCCACCAGGTCGTCGACCTCGTCCGGGCGCTCGGCGAGGGCACCGAACCCACGCCGACGTTCGCCGACGGGCTCCAGGTGCAGCGCGTGCTCGCCGCCGTCGAGACCAGCTCCGACTCCAGGACATGGCAGGAGATCCCTGCCTGACCCACCCCGTCGCCCTCGCCTGACAAGACACAGCCACTCAGCTCGGAAGGGACTCGCATCATGAAGTACGCATCCAGAAGGCTCAGGACCCTGATCGCGGGAGTCGGACTGGTGGCCGTGGCCGCCTTCGCCCCCGGACTGTCACCGGCACCGGCCGCGAGCGCCGATCCCCTCGACGGGAGCGAGGGGACGGGGACGTACGACGTCCTGGTCTTCTCCAAGACTGCCGCGTTCCGGCACGGGTCGATCCCCGCCGGGATCGCGGCGATCCAGCGGCTGGGGGCCGAGAACGGCTTCACCGTGACCGCCACCGAGGACGCGGCGGTGTTCAACGACACCGACCTGGCGGCGTACGAGGCGGTGCTGTGGCTCTCCACGACCGGTGACGTGCTGGACGCGGGGCAGCAGGCGGCGTTCGAGCGCTACATCGAGGGCGGGGGCGGCTACGTGGGTGTGCACGCGGCCTCCGACACCGAGTACGACTGGCCCTGGTACGGCGGTCTCGTCGGCGCCTACTTCGCCGGTCATCCCGCCCAGCAGACCGCCACCGTGAAGGTGCGTGCGCACAACACCGCGGCGACGGCCGAGCTGCCGAAGCGCTGGACGCGCTGGGACGAGTGGTACAGCTTCCGCGACCGTCCGGCCGACTCGATCCGGGTCCTCGCCGACCTCGACGAGCGCAGCTACGACCCGGGCCGGTTCGCCATGGGCGACCCGCACCCGATCGCCTGGTGCCACGAGTACGACGGCGGGCGGGCGTTCTACACCGGGATGGGCCACACGAACGAGTCGTTCACCGATCCGGCGTTCCTCTCGCACGTGCTCGGCGGCATCCAGATGGTCGCCGGGGTCGCGCCGTTCCGGTGCGAGGCGGACTGATGAGCGGGAGAGTCGGTGTCTGGCTGATCGGTGCCTGCGGTTCGGTCGGGGCCACCACGGCGGTCGGGGCCCTGGCCGTCCGGGCCGGGCTCGCCGGACGGGTCGGGCTGGTGGCCGAGCAGCCGGAGATCGCCGCTGCCGGGCTGCCCTCGCTCGACGACCTGGTCATCGGCGGCCACGACCTGGCGGCCGAGCCGCTGGCCAAGCGGGCCGAGCGGCTCGCCGCGGGCGGGGTCGTCCCCGCCGGGATCCTGCCGGCGATCGCGAGCGAGCTGGAGGAGGTCGAGGGGCGGCTGCGTACGGGCTATGACCCGGCGGGCGCCGAGCCGCAGGGCGCCGCGGTCGATCGGTTGAGCGCGGATCTGGTGGCCTTCCGAGAGGAGCACGGGCTCGACCGGGTCGTCGTGGTGGACGTGGCGAGCACCGAGCCGCCTGCCGAGATCACGGACGGCGGGCCGCTGGTGGACCCGGACGCCCTGGACGCGGCGCTTGCTGCGGGGGAGTCGCCGCTGCCGGCCAGCTCCGTCTACGTGCTGGCGGCCTACCGGGCCGGCTGCCCGGTGGTCTCGTTCACGCCCAGCCCCGGGCCGCGGCTGCCGGTGCTGGTCACGCTCGCCGAGCGGGCCGGGCTGCCGTGGGCGGGCTCGGACGGGAAGACCGGGGAGACGCTGCTGAAGTCCGCGCTGGCGCCGATGTTCTCGACGCGGGCCCTGCAGGTCAACGCCTGGGCCTCCTACAACATGCTCGGCGGCGGTGACGGCGCCACCCTCGCCGACCCCGCCAACGCGCAGAGCAAGCTCGTCACCAAGGCCCAGGGGCTCGAGGCGATGCTCGGCCACCCGGTCGAGGGGCCGATGCACATCGACTACGTGCCCGACCACGGTGACTGGAAGACCGCCATCGACCACGTCTCCTTCGAGGGGTTCCTCGGGGTGCGGATGTCGCTGCAGTTCACCTGGAGCGGCTGCGACTCGGCGCTCGCCGCACCGCTGGTGCTCGACCTGGCCCGGCTCACCCTGCGTGCACACGAGGTGGGGGAGTCCGGTCCGCTGCCGTTCGGGTTCTTCTTCAAGGACCCGGCCGGCTCCACCGAGCACCGGCTCGGCACCCAGTGGGAGGAGCTGGCCGCCTGGTGCGGCCGGGTCGGCCGGGTGGGCCGATGACGCCTCGTGCCCGCGCCTTCGCCGAGCTGGTCCGGCTGCCGGCCGCGCTCACCGTGCCCGGCGATACCCTGGCCGGGGCTGCGGCGGCCGGTCCGCTGCGAGCCGGGTCGCTGGCGATGCCGGCGGCCTCGGTGGCGCTCTACTGGGCCGGGATGGCGCTCAACGACTGGGCCGACCGTGACCTCGACGCCGTCGAGCGGCCCGAGCGGCCGATCCCGTCGGGCCGGGTCAGCCCGCGGCAGGCGCTCGGGGCCGCCGTCGGACTGACCGCGGCCGGTGTCGGGCTGGCCGCGCTCGCCGGCGGCCGGGGTGCTGCCGGGACGGCGGTCGCCCTGGCCGGGGCGGTGTGGGCCTACGACACCGTCCTCAAGGACACCCCGGCCGGGCCGGTCGCGATGGCCGCGGCCCGCGGTCTCGACGTGCTCCTCGGAGCGGCTGCGGCCGGACGTACGCGGGCCGGGCTGGTGCCGGCCGGCCTGCTCGCCGCGCACACCGCCGGGGTCACCCTGCTCAGCCGGGGCGAGGTCCACGGCACCCGGCCGCTCACCGCGAGCCTCGCCGGCGGGGTCACGGTCGCGACCGGTCTCGCGGCAGCCGGCCACGGCCGGGCCGCGCTTCCCGTCGCCCTCGCCGCGACGTACGCAGGCAGTGTCGGCTCCGCACAGCTGGCCGCGATCTCCTCGCCCGATGCCGGTACGGTCCGGCGGGCCACCGGCGCCGGGATCCGCGGCATGATCCCGCTCCAGGCCGCGCTCGTCGCCAGCCGCTCGCCGCTGGCCGCGGCCGGGCTGCTGGCGGCGGGTCCGATCGTGAAGGCCGCCTCGAAGGTGGTGTCACCGACATGAGCACGACGAGCGCGCTGCGGTTCGGCTACGGCACCAACGGCATGCACAGCCACCGACTGGAGGACGCCCTGGCCGTGCTGGCCGACCTGGGTTACGACGGGGTCGCGCTGACCCTCGACCACCTCCACCTCGACCCGTACCGGCCCAATCTGGCGGGCCGGGTCGCGCAACTCGGCGACCGGCTGGACGAGCTCGGCATGGCCGTCGTGATCGAGACCGGCGCCCGCTACATCCTGGACCCGCTCCGCAAGCACCACCCGACGCTGCTCCACCCGGGCCCCGACGCGAGCCGCCGGGTCGACTACCTGCACCGGGCCGTCGAGGTGGCCGCCGACCTCGGTGCCGAGGCGGTCTCGTTCTGGTCGGGCAGCCTCCCCGACGGCGTCGCCGAGGACCGCGCCTGGGGACGCCTGTGCGACGGTGTCTGGCAGGTCCTCGACCTCGCGCAGCGGCGCGGGGTCGTATGTGCCGTCGAGCCCGAGCCCGGGCACTTCATCGACACCCTCGACGCCCTGCTCGAGCTGCGCCGCCGCCTCGACGAGCCCGAGCTGCTCCGGGTCACCCTCGACCTCGGTCATGTGGTCTGCAACGAGCCGCGGGGGATGGCCGAGACCATCCGCCTGGCCGGTCCGCTGCTGGCCAACGTGCAGGTCGACGACATGGTCGAGGGCGTCCACGAGCACCTCGAGCTCGGCACCGGCGAGGTGGACTTCGCCGCCGCCCTCGGCACTCTCGTCGAGATCGGCTACACCGGCCTCGCCGCGCTCGAGCTGCCCCGCCAGTCCCACGCCGCCCCGGTCGTCGCCGAGCGCTCGCTCGCGTTCCTGCGCGACACTCTCGCGGCGCTTCCCCAGGAGGTGTCCGCGTGAGCGATCCGCTGAATGCTGACCGAGGTGACTCGGTGAACGACCACCTAGTTCGTGGAACTCCACGAAGTAGGCGCCACTCGACCGAGGGAACTCGGTCAACATCCGCCGTGCTTCTGGACCAATGGTGCGCGGAGATCGAGTCGACCCCCACCCGGATCCGGACCCGTTTCCCGGCCGCAGCCAGGGAGATCGGACGTACACCGGGCACCTCGACCGAGCCCGGGGCGGAGCGGGTCGAGGACGACGTACGCCTGCGGCTGCTGGCGGCGCTGGCCGCCGGCCTGAGCGGTGACGCGGACGCGTTGAGCACCGAGGTCCACGACCTCTACCGCTTCGGCGACGCCGACGAGAGGCGGGCCGTCCTGCTCGGCCTCGGACCCCTCGAGGCCGCCCTCGGCGACCGGGCGGTCGACCTGCTCCACGACGCGCTGCGCACCAACGACCCGCGGTTGGTGGCCGCCGCTCTGGGGACGTACGCGGCCCGTCTCGACGACGCCGCGTGGCGCCAGGCCGTCCTCAAGTGCCTCTTCGTCGGCGTACCTCTGCGCCTGGTCGCCGGGCTCGATCTCCGTGCCGACGACGAGCTGCGCCGGATGGTCGCCGACTATGCCGCCGAACGGCGGGCTGCCGGGCGCGAGGTGCCCGCCGACGCCCTGCCCCTCCTTCCCGTCCCCACCCCCAGCACTCGGGAGTCCTGATGCGCATCTTCGACCCGCACATCCACATGAGCTCACGTACGACCGACGACTACGAGGCGATGGCGGCGGCCGGGGTGCAGGCCCTGGTGGAGCCGGCGTTCTGGCTCGGCCAGCCGCGGACCAGCGTCGACTCGTTCGTCGACTACTTCGACGCGCTGGTCGGCTGGGAGCGGTTCCGGGCCTCGCAGTTCGGGATCGCCCACCACTGCACGATCGCGCTCAACCCGAAGGAGGCCAACGACCCGCGCTGCACGCCGGTCCTCGACCTGCTGCCGCGCTACCTCGCCAAGGACGGGGTCGTGGCGGTCGGCGAGGTGGGCTTCGACTCGATGACCGAGGACGAGGAGAAGGCGTTCAGCCGCCAGCTGGACCTGGCGCGTGAGTTCGCGCTGCCGGCGCTGGTGCACACGCCCCATCGCGACAAGCTGGCCGGGACCCGGCGCACCCTCGATCTGGTCGAGGCGGCCGGGATGGAGCCCGGGATGGTGCTCGTCGACCATCTCAACGAGGTGACCGTCGACGTCGTCGACCAGGCCGGCGCCTGGATGGGGTTCTCGATCTACCCCGACACCAAGATGGACCCCGACAGGATGGTCGCGATCCTGCAGCGTCGGGGGCTCGACCGGGTGCTGGTCAACTCCGCCGCCGACTGGGGCAGGTCGGATCCGCTCCGGACAAGGGCGACCGGCGAGGCCATGCTCGCGGCCGGCTTCACCGAGGACGACGTCGACCGGGTGCTGTGGCGCAACCCGGTGGAGTTCTTCGGGCAGAGCGGCCGGCTGCTGCTCGACGTCGCCGCGGCCGACCAGGCCGCCACCTTCGCGGGCAACTCGCTGCTGCGGGGTGAGCGGGCATGAGGTTCCGTCATCGCGACGGCACCGTCGTCCACCTCGGCTACTGCAGCAACGTGCACCCCGCCGAGGACGTCGACGGCATCCTCGACCAGCTGCGTCGGTACGCCGGCGAGGTGCGGGCGCACCTGGGCGAATCCCGGCTCGGCCTCGGCCTCTGGCTCCCGGCTGCGACCGCCCACGAGCTGGCCGAAGACCCGGCCACCCTCGACCGGCTGCGCAGCGGGTTGGACCGCCACGGCCTCGAGGTCGTCACCCTCAACGCCTTCCCGTACGCCGGCTTCCATGCCCCGGTCGTGAAGCGCGACGTCTACGCCCCGGACTGGTCGACCCGGCGCCGCCTCGGCTACACCCTCGACTGTGCTCGGGTGCTGTCGGCGCTGCTGCCCGACGACGCCGCCCGCGGCAGCATCTCGACGCTTCCGCTGGGCTGGCGCACCCCGTGGTTCACCGACCGCGACCGTGCCGCCCGGGAGCTGATCGACGAGCTCGCCGACGGTCTGGCCGGCATCGAGGCCGAGCACGGCCGGCCGGTCCGGGTCGGGTTCGAGCCGGAGCCGGGCTGTGTCGTGGAGACGACCCGGGACGCGGTGACCCGGCTCGCCGGGCTCGCCCCCGAGTATCTCGGCATCTGCGTCGACACCTGCCACCTCGCCACCCAGTTCGAGGACGCGACCGAGGCGCTCGACCGGCTGCAGGTGGCGAACCTGCCGGTGGTCAAGGTCCAGGTCTCCGCGGCCCTGCACGCCGACGACCCGAGCGACCCGGCGACCCGGGAGGCGCTGGCCGCCTACGCCGAGGACCGCTTCCTCCACCAGACCCGCGAGCCGCGCGGGGCGCGGGTGGACAGCCGTGACGACCTGCCCGAGGCGCTCACCGGCCATCGTCCGCTGCCGGCCGAGCATCCCTGGCGGGTGCACTTCCACGTACCTCTCCATGCCGATCCGGCCCCGCCGCTGCGCAGCACCCGCGACCACCTCGCCGGCACGCTCGACGCGCTGCTCGGCGGTCCGGTGGCGCACACCGACCACCTCGAGGTCGAGACCTACACCTGGGGCGTCCTGCCCGAGCAGGCCCGCCCCTCGACGGAGGCCGGACTGGTCGCGGGCATCGCGGCCGAGCTGGCCTGGACACGTGACCGGCTCATCGAGTCCGGTCTGGAACAGCTGCAGGAGGCCTCCGCATGAGCGAGAACCCGAACGAGAAGCTGCTGGTCATCGACGTGGTCGGGATGACCCCCGACCTGCTCCGGCACATGCCGCGGGTGCGGCAGGTGGGGGAGTCGGGGTTCACCGCCGAGCTCGGCACCGTGCTGCCCGCGGTCACCTGCTCGGTCCAGTCGACCTTCCTGACCGGCGCGCTGCCGCGCGAGCACGGCATCGTCGGCAACGGCTGGTACTTCCGCGACCTCGGCGAGGTCTTCCTGTGGCGCCAGCACAACGCGCTGGTGCAGGGGGAGAAGCTCTGGGACGTCGTCCGTCGTCGTCGCCCAGGAGCGAAGGTCGCCAACATCTGCTGGTGGTACGCCATGGGCGCCGACGTCGACACCACGGTCACCCCGCGCCCGGCCTACCACGCCGACGGCAAGAAGTCGCCGGACTGCTGGACCTGGCCGCCGTCGCTCCATGACGAGCTCACCGCAGAGCTCGGCCCGTTCCCGCTGTTCACCTACTGGGGTCCGACCGCCTCGATCAAGAGCTCGGCGTGGATCGTCGCGGCCGCCCGTAAGGTCATGCCCGACCACGACCTCACCCTCGTCTACGTCCCCCACCTCGACTACGACCTGCAGCGGTTCGGCCCCGACAGCCCGCAGGCGGCCCAGGCCGCCCGCGACGTCGACGCCACCCTGGCGCCGCTGCTCGACGACGCCGAGGCCGCCGGGGTCCGCGTCGTGCTGCTGAGCGAGTACGGCATCACGTCGGCCTCCCGCCCGGTCGACGTCAACCGCCTCCTGCGCCGCGAGGGCCTCCTGCACGTCCACCACAACGCCACCGGCGAGCTGCTCGACCCGTGGACCTCGCGCGCGTTCGCGGTCGCCGACCACCAGATCGCCCACGTCTACGTCAAGGACCCCGCCGACCTGGAACGCGTCCGCGACCTGCTCCACAACCTCGACGGAGTCGCCGACGTCCTGGACCGAGAAGGCCAGGCGGCGTACGGGCTCGACCACGAGCGCGCCGGCGAGCTCGTCGTGGTGGCCGAGCCGGACGCCTGGTTCACCTACTACTACTGGCTCGACGACGCGAACGCGCCCGACTTCGCCCGCGGCGTCGAGATCCACAAGAAGCCCGGCTACGACCCCGCCGAGCTGTTCCTCGACCCCGAGGACCGCTGGGTCAAGCTGCGCGCCGCCACGACGCTGGCCCGCAAGACGGCCGGGTTGCGCTACGCGATGAGCGTGGTGCCGCTCGATCCCGCCCCGGTCTCCGGCAGCCACGGCAGGCTTCCGGACGACCCCGACCACGGCCCCGTGCTGGTCTGCTCCGACGCCGCCGCCAAGCGCGACCGGTTCGAGGCCACCGAGGTCCGCGACCTGCTCGCTTCACTGCTCTGAACCCTCTGACCCCACGTGGAAGGACAACCATGACCCGACCGATCACGCTCTTCACCGGCCAGTGGGCCGATCTGCCGTTCGAGGAGGTCTGCCGTCTCGCCTCCGAGTGGGGCTATGACGGCCTGGAGATCGCCTGCTGGGGTGACCACCTCGACGTGTGGCAGGCCGCCGAGGACGAGAGGTACGTCCAGGCGAAGCTGGACCTGCTCGAGAAGCACAACCTTCAGGTCTTCACGATCTCCAACCACCTCAAGGGGCAGGCGGTGTGTGATGACCCGATCGACCAGCGCCACCGCGACATCCTGCCCGCGAGGATCTGGGGTGATGGTGACCCCGAGGGTGTACGTCAGCGGGCCGCCGAGGAGATGAAGATGACCGCCCGGGCGGCGAAGAACCTGGGCGTGAAGACCGTGGTCGGGTTCACCGGCTCCGCGATCTGGAAGTACGTCGCGATGTTCCCGCCGGTCTCCCAGGAGATGGTCGAGGCGGGTTATCGGGACTTCGCGGAGCGGTGGAACCCGATCCTGGATGTCTTCGACGAGTGCGGGGTGCGGTTCGCCCACGAGGTGCACCCCTCCGAGATCGCCTATGACTACTGGTCGACGGTGGCGACGCTGGAGGCGATCGGTCACCGGGAGGCGTTCGGGCTGAACTGGGATCCCAGCCACATGGTGTGGCAGCAGGTCGACCCGGTCGGGTTCTTGTGGGACTTCCGTGACCGGATCTACCACGTGGACTGCAAGGACACGAAGCTGCAGACCGGCAACGGTCGTAACGCCCGGCTCGGGTCCCATCTGGCCTGGGCCGACCCGCGGCGTGGCTGGGACTTCGTCTCGACCGGGCATGGTGATGTGCCGTGGGAGCAGTGTTTCCGGATGCTCAACGCGATCGGCTACGAGGGCCCGATCTCGGTCGAGTGGGAGGACGCCGGGATGGACCGGCTCGTGGGTGCTCCCGAGGCGCTCGAGTTCGTCCGCCGGCTCGCCTTCGACGCCCCCGAGGCCGCCTTCGACGCCGCCTTCAGCACCAACGACTGACTCGACCCCGAGAGTTCGAAACCCCCCGAGAGGAATCAACCATGTGTTACGGATTCGACGGTGAGGGCGCGCTGCGCCGCTCGCTGGAGGAGCGCGGCCTGAGCCGTCGCTCGATGTTCAAGGGTGCCCTGGGTGCCGTCGCCGGCGGTGCGGTGCTGGCCGCGGCGCCGGGCCTGCTCTCCCCGGCCGGTGCGGCCGTGGCGGCCGCCCGGGGAGGCTCCCGGGTGCCTCCGGGCCGGATCAGCATCCAGCTGTGGACGCTGCGCGACGACCTCAACGGCGCGGCCGGCTTCGACGCGACGATGACGAAGATCGCCGAGATGGGCTACCCCCGGGTCGAGCAGGCGCTGGGCTACTTCGGCAAGACGGCGGCCGAGCTCCGCGCCTTCTACGACGACCTCGGCATCCGTGCCTCCTCCTCGCACGACGGCATCAGCGCCACGCCGGCAGACCTGCAGACCAAGCTGCAGAACGCCGCGACCCTCGGCCAGCGCTACATGGTGGTGCCCTACCTCGCCTCCAGCTCGCTCTCCGACTGGCAGACCTGGGCCGAGCAGATGAACGTCGAGGCGGCGGCCGCGAAGCGCTACGGGATCGCCTACGGCTATCACAACCACGCTCACGAGTTCACGACCGATCTCGGCGGCGGCGTGACCCCGTGGGACATCCTCACCACTGAGCTGGACCCGTCGCTGGTCCACCTCGAGGTCGACATCTACTGGGCGGTCACGGGTGGGGTGAACCGGGGCCTGTCCAACGAGGAGGCCGTGGACTTCGCGATCGACACCATCACGTCGGGTCCGCAGCGGGTGCGGCAGTACCACGTCAAGGACCGCAACCCCACCACCGGCGACCACGTCGACCTCGGCACCGGCTTCATCGACTTCGCGAAGGTCTTCTCGGCCCACGAGGTCGAGGAGTACATCGTCGAGAACGACACCCCGGAGATCAGCCCGATCCACACCGCGGAGGTGGGCTACTCCTACCTGCGCGGCCTGCGCTACTGACGTACGACGTACGTCACGCCGGACTCGGCAGCCGCCCCCGACCCTCCCTCCGGGGCGGCTGCCGTCCCTTCCCGGCCCCGTCGATGAAGACCCGGTGAACCCTCCGGGAAGTCCAGGTGTCGGCTCGCGCCCGATCCCTCGGGCGGCCCGTGTCGGGCTCCCCGGACCGGCGGACGGCGACATAGGCTGGAACCCATGCCATCGCCCCGGGTATCGCTGATCACCGCTGTCTACAACCCGCCCGCCGATGCCTTCGAGGACACGATCGCGTCGGTCCTGGGACAGTCCTACGACGACTGGGAGTGGGTCCTCAGCGACGATCGGTCGCCGGCCCCCTGGGTGCTGCCGCGGCTGCGCGAGCTGGCCGCGAAGGAGCCCCGGGTACGGGTCGTCGAGCGCCCCGAGAACGGCGGGATCGTCGCCGCGTCGAACTCGTCGCTGGCCGAGGCGAGCGGTGAGCTGGTCGCGCTGCTCGACCACGACGACGTGCTCGAGCCGAACGCGCTGGAGAAGATGGTCGCCGCCTACGACCGGTTCGACGACCTCGACTACGCCTACAGCGACCAGGACCTGATGAGCGACGCGGGGGTGCTTCGCGAGGCCTACTACAAGCCCGACTGGTCCCCGGAGCGGCTGCGCCATCACAACTACTGCACCCACTTCTCGGTGTTCCGGCGCTCCGTCGTGGAGGAGGTCGGCGGCTTCCGGGAGGGCTTCGACGGCTCCCAGGACCACGACCTCGTGCTGCGGGTCAGCGAGCGGGCGCGGCGCATCCTCCACGTCCCCGGCGCGCTCTACCACTGGCGCCAGGTGCCGGGCTCGGCCGCCGCGGACAACCAGGCCAAGCCGTACGCCTGGGACGCCGGCGTACGCGCCGTGCAGGCCCACCTGGACCGGCTCGGCATCCGGGCGCGGGCGGCACAGGGTGTCTCGCCCGGCCTCTACCGCGTCGAGCGGGAGCCCGACCTGGAGACTCCGGTGAGCGTGATCATCCCGACCATCGGCACCAGCGCGATCGTGTGGGGGGAGAAGCGGGCGATGGTCGTCGAGACCGTCCGCTCCGTGGTCGCCTCCACCAAGCACCGAGACGTCGAGTTCGTGATCGTCTACGACACCCCGACCCCCGCGCCGGTGCTGGAGGCCCTGCGGGCGATCGAGGGTGCCGACATCAAGCTGGTCGAGTTCACCGAGAAGTTCAGCTTCAGCGCCAAGTGCAACGTCGGCGCCGCGCACGCCCGGGGCGACGTGCTGATCTTCCTCAACGACGACATGGAGGCCTACTCCGACGGCGTCATCGAGAACCTGATCGCCCCGCTGCGCGAGCCCGGCGTGGGCATGACCGGCGCCAAGCTCCTCTTCGAGGACCTCCGCATCCAGCACGCCGGCCTGATCTACGGCAGCGGCACCATCACCCACGCCTACTACCGCGCTCGTCCCGAGGAGCGCGGCAACCACGGCGAGCTCCACATCAACCGGGAGACCTCCGCGCTGACCGGCGCCTGTGTCGCGATGCGGCGCGAGGTCTTCTTCGACGCCGGCGGGTTCAGCGAGCGCCTGCCGGTCAACTACAACGACGTCGACCTGTGCCTCAAGGTCCGTCGCTCACTCGGCCTGCGCCTGGTCTGGCTCCACGACGTCGTCCTCTTCCACTTCGAGTCGGTCAGCCGTGACAACGCGGTCCACGACTGGGAGAAGGACTTCATCAACAACCGCTGGGGCAACTACGAGCACGTACGCGAGGGCTACTCCAACGGCGTCCGCTGACCCACCGAGTCGGCCCGTCTTGACCGAAGGCATCGCCGAGTCGGCCCGTCAAGACGGGCCGACTCGGCGGGAAGTCGGGTCAGCCCTGGGCCGCGCGGCGGAGGCGGCGGACGACGCGGCGCAGGAAGTTCCGCACCGGGTGGCGGTTGGCGTAGGCCAGGTCGGCCTCGAGACCGGCGACGCGACCGCGGAGCCGCTCGATGCGCTCGCGCCGGCGCTTGTTGGTCTCGCGGGCCTGGCGCAGCTGCTTGGACAGCGTGCCGACTCGGGACTGGGCGGCGTTGGCGGAGGCCTGGACGCCGAGGATGTGGTCGCGGGTGGCCAGGCGCGAGCGGGTGGCCTCCTCGAACCGCCGGGTGTGGACGTCGCGGAGCCTGACCTCGTCGCCCGGGGTCGCCTCGACGAGCCGGGGCGCGGCCGGCGGCCGCTCACCGTCGGCGAGCGGCCGGGCGGCGAGCTGGAACTGGTAGACGAGCGCGTCGGGCTGCTGGCGCACCCATTCCACGGCGACCTCGGGAAGGAGGTCGGGGTCGATCGCGACCTCGACGTTGAGCGGGTCGGCGGTGGTGCCGCGCAGGTCCTCGACCGCGTAGCCGGCCTCGGCGAAGAGCTCGAGCAGACCCTCGCGCGAGTAGAACTTGATGTGGGTGCGGTCCAGGAGCCCGGTGTCGGTGGTCTTCCAGCGGCCCTGGAGGAGCGCGAGCCGGATCGATCCATGGGTGACGTTGGGGATCGAGATGACCACCCGGCCGCCGGGGGCGAGCAGGTCGCGGGCCTGCTCCAGCGCCGCCCGCGGGTCGGCGAGGTGCTCGAGGACGTCGGCGAAGATCACCACGTCGAAGGAGCCGGGCTCGACGATCTCGGCCAGCGGGGTCGCGTCGAGATCGGCGACGACCACCCTCTCCAGGACCTTCTCGGCCAGGCTCGCGGCCTCGGGGTCGATCTCGATGCCGGTGACGACGCAGCCGCGCTCGGTGAGGATCCGGCCGACCTCGCCGGTCCAGCAGCCCACGTCGAGGACCCGCTTCCCGCTGCCCGTCGCGGCAGACTCAGCCAGGTCGAGGACCTGCACATGGCTGGTGTTGCGGTGATCGAGGTCGATCTCGACGGCGTAGTGCGACATGCGACGAGGGTAGCGACCTTTGGTGGCCCCGCGCGGGTCCCGCACGGGCGATTTGCGGGGTGTTTCGAGGCTTCGGCGACGTACGGGGAAATGCTCTGTTACACAGAGGAAACAGGCGCTTCGGGGTGTCGAAACGTCCCCAGGTGAAGGTGGCGGCGAAGATGACAGGATCAAGGACCTCTGGAGGCGCCCTCTCGTGAAGCTCGTGACCGCAGTGATCAAGCCCCATAAGTGGGAGGACGTGCGCGAGGCCCTCGAGGCCTTCGGCGTGACCGGGATGACCGTCTCGGAGGTCTCCGGCTACGGCCGCCAGAAGGGCCACACCGAGGTCTACCGAGGCGCCGAGTACGACATCGCCCTGGTGCCGAAGATCCGCATCGAGATCGTGGTGGAGGACGAGGACGCGGCCGACGTCGTCGGGATCATCGTGAAGACCGCACAGACCGGACGGATCGGCGACGGGAAGGTCTGGCTCAGCCCGATCGAGTCCGTTGTCCGCGTACGGACCGGTGCACGCGATGCGGAAGCGCTCTGACTAGGCTTCGTTCGAGTGCCGTCCCATCGAATCCCACCGGAGGAGAGAAATGAAGCTCGTCACCGCAGTGATCAAACCCCACAAGTGGGAGGACGTCCGCGTCGCCCTCGAAGCTGTCGGTGTCACCGGCATGACCGTCTCGGAGGTCTCCGGCTACGGCCGCCAGAAGGGTCACACCGAGGTCTACCGCGGCGCTGAGTACGACGTCGCCCTGGTGCCGAAGATCCGCATCGAGATCGCCGTGCCCGACGAGGAGGTCGAGTCGGTGGTCACCGCCATCGAGACCTCGGCCAAGACCGAGCGCATCGGTGACGGCAAGGTCTGGGTCTCCCCGTTGGAGACCATCGTGCGGGTACGCACCGGCGACCGCGACGACGCCGCGATCTGAATCGATGAAGGGGGCTGGGCGTGACCGCTGAGGGACGGGCGGCGCGCACAGCCGAGGCCGACGAGCAGTGCGTCAAGGCGTACGTCGCGGCCGGCGGCCCCGAGGTCGGGGTCGCCCTGGTCGCAGTCGGGGGATTCGGGCGCGGCGAGCTCGCGCCCTTCTCCGACTGGGACCTCGTCCTGGTGCACGACGACGACGTCGAGCCCGGCGCCGTGGCCGAGCAGGTCTGGTATCCGCTCTGGGACACCGCCCCCAAGCTCGACCACTCGGTGCGGTCGTTCTCCGAGATGCTGTCGGCCTCGACCGGCGACCTCAGGGTCGCGCTGGGGCTGCTCGACATCCGGCACCTGGCCGGCGACCGCGGGCTGGTGCTGCGGCTGCGTACGACGATGCTGGCGCACTGGCGCAAGCACGCCCGCGCCCTGCTGCCCGAGCTGAGGACGATGAGCGTGGAGCGGCACCGGCGCGCCGGTGAGCTCGCGCACGCCTCGGTCCCGGACCTGAAGGAGATGTACGGCGGGCTGCGGGACGCGGTCGTGATCAAGGCGATCGTGGCGACCTGGCTGATCGACGTCCCGGCCGTCGACCTGGAGAAGTCGCGCCGGGCCCTCCTCGACGTCCGCGATCTCGTCCAGGAGATCGCCGGGCGAGCCACCGACCGGGTCGTGCCGGAGATGTGGGACGAGCTCGCCGAGCGGCTCGAGCTGGCCGACGCCCGCACCGCACAGGCCCACGTACGCACCATCGGCCGCCGCCTCGCCCATCTGTCCCGGCTCGCCTGGCGCCGGGTCGACGGGGTGCTCGAACGATCGCGGCCCGGGGCACCGCGACGCCCGCGGCTCGCGCCGCTGGGCAACAACCTGGCGCTCGCCTCGGGCGAGGTCGTGCTGGTGCCGGGAGCCCGCCCCTCGCGCGATCCGCTGATGCTGCTGCGGGCCTCGGCGCTGGCCGCCGAGCACGGGGTCGCGCTGGCTCCGGCGACCGCCGCGCGCCTGGCCCGGGACACCCCGGCGCTGGCCGAGCCGTGGCCGGAGGAAGCACGCCGGCTCTTCGTACGGCTGCTGGGTGCCGGGCGCGGGCTGCTCGCGGTCTGGGAGACCCTGGAGGAGACCGGCGCCGTCGCCCGGATCCTGCCCGAGTGGGAGCGGATCCGGCTGCTTCCGCACGCCTCGATCATCCATCGCTTCACCGTCGACCGGCACACCATCGAGACCTGCATCGAGGCGGTCGCGCTGCTGCCTCGGGTGGCTCGTCCGGACGTACTCCTGGTCGCCGCGATGCTCCACGACATCGGCAAGGGGTCGCTGACCGAGCACAGCGTCGCGGGGGAGCCGATCGCCCGCCGGATCGCCACCCGGATGGGCTTCCCGGACGAGGAGGTCGAGCTGATCTCGATGCTGGTGCGCTGGCACCTCCTGCTGTCGGTGACCGCGACCACCCGCGACCCCGACGATCCCGCGACCGTCGACCTCGTGGTCGAGACGATGGGTGACGCGGAGGCGCTCGCGCTGCTCACCGCGCTCACCGAGGCCGACGCGCGGGCGACCAGCACCCAGGCATGGACCAGCTGGCGGGCCCGGCTCATCCGCGACCTCGCCGCCCGGGCCGCGAAGGTGCTCGACACCGGCATCGCCGCGGGGGAGCGGCCGCAGTCAGCGGTGGAGATCCCCGAGAGCGTACGTTCCGGCTCGGTCTCCTTCCGTGCCGAGCCGCTCGCCGACGGCGCCCGGGTGTGGGTGATCGCCGCCGACCGGCTCGGCCTGCTCGCCGACCTGGCCGCCACGTTCGCGGTCGCGCGACTGCCGGTCAGGGCATGTCGTGCCTGGCAGCAGGGTGGTTTCGGGGTCAGCGTGTGGGACCTCGACGACTCCTACGTCGACGCCGCGGTGCTGCGCACCCGGTTCTCGGCGATCACCGAGGGCCGCCTCGACCCGGCGACCCGGCTGGCGCCCAGCGCGGCCGCGCGGGGGAGCGAGCCCTCGGTCGTCGTACGTCCCGAGGCCTCCAGCAAGGCCACCGTCCTCGAGGTGCGCACCATCGACCGCCCAGGGGTCGTCTACACCGTCGCCGTCGCCCTGGCGCGGATGGAGATCGCCGTCCGCTCCGCTCACATCTCCACCCTCGGCCCGCAGGCCGTCGACGTGTTCTACCTGCAGGAGGCCCACGCCGGTGCTCTCGCCGAGCAGCGCGCGGCAGAAGCGGCGCACGCGGTCCGCGCGGCTCTCGAACGTTGACCGAGTCACCTCGGTGAGCATGCGGCGCCTGCCGAATAGCACCCCACGTACATCGGTTCGTTAGTCTTGGCAGGACAACCACTCTGCTGAAGGACCGCTTTGTTCGCCACGCTCTCCGACCGGCTCGCCACGACGTTCAAGAACATCCGGGGCAAGGGCCGCCTCACCGATGCCGACATCGATGCCACCGCTCGTGAGATCCGCATCGCGTTGCTCGAGGCCGACGTCGCGCTGCCGGTGGTGCGCGAGTTCGTCGCCCGGGTCAAGGAGCGGGCGCGCGGCGAGGAGGTCAGCCAGGCGCTGAACCCCGCCCAGCAGATCGTCAAGATCGTCAACGACGAGCTGGTCACGATCCTCGGTGGCGAGACCCGCCGGCTGCGCTACGCCAAGACCGGCCCGACGGTGATCATGCTCGCGGGTCTGCAGGGTGCCGGTAAGACCACCCTGGCCGCCAAGCTCGCGCTGTGGCTGAAGGAGCAGGGCAAGGCGCCGCTCCTGGTCGCCGCCGACCTGCAGCGGCCCAACGCGGTCAACCAGCTCCAGGTCAACGGTGAGCGGGTCAACGTCCCGGTCTACGCGCCGCAGCCGGGCAACGGCGTCGGTGACCCGGTCGAGGTCGCCCGCGATGCCGTCGAGGAGGCCAAGCGCAAGCTCCACGACGTGGTCATCGTCGACACCGCCGGCCGCCTCGGCATCGACGAGGAGCTGATGAAGCAGGCCGCCGACATCAAGGCGGCGGTCAACCCCGACGAGGTCCTCTTCGTCGTCGACGCGATGATCGGCCAGGACGCGGTCAACACCGCGCAGGCCTTCCTCGACGGCGTCGGCTACGACGGCGTGGTGCTCACCAAGCTCGACGGTGACGCCCGCGGTGGTGCGGCGCTCTCGATCGTCCAGATCACCGGCAAGCCGGTCATGTTCGCCTCCAACGGCGAGAAGATGACCGACTTCGACCTGTTCCACCCCGACCGGATGGCCGGCCGCATCCTCGACATGGGCGACATGCTCACCCTGATCGAGCAGGCCGAGAAGACCTTCGACCAGGGCCAGGCCGAGAGGGACGCGGCCAAGCTCGCGACCGGCGAGTTCACGCTCGAGGACTTCCTCAAGCAGATGCAGCAGCTGCGCAAGCTCGGCTCGATGTCGAAGCTGATGGGCATGCTGCCCGGCATGGGCCAGTTCCGTGAGCAGCTCGACAACTTCGACGAGCGCGAGATCGACCGGATCCAGGCGATCATCCAGTCGATGACCCCGGCCGAGCGCGCCAACCCGAAGATCCTCGACGGCTCCCGCCGCGCCCGCATCGCGAAGGGCTCGGGCCGCCAGGTCTCCGACGTCAACCAGCTCATCCAGCGCTTCACCGAGGCGTCGAAGATGATGAAGCAGCTCGCCTCCGGCGGCGGCATGCCTGGGATGCCGGGTGCGCCCGGCGCCGGCTTCGGCAAGCGCGCCGGCGCCAAGCAGGTGGCCCAGAAGAAGAAGGGCAAGGGCGCGCGCAAGTCCGGCAACCCCGCCAAGGCCGCCCAGCAGGCCAAGGCCGACGCCGAGAAGAAGCCGGCCGCGGCCAACCCGTTCGGGGTGCCCGGGGGCGAGGAGATCGACTACGAGAAGGCAGCCGCCGAGCTCAACCTGCCCGGGGACTTCTCCAAGTTCCTGAAGTGACCCGCCTCGACCGCATCGTCATCGTCGACCACTCCCCGCAGTGGGCACGGTCCTTCGAGTCGGCGCGGTCGCAGGTGGAACCACTCCTGGCCGAACATCTGGTGCGACCGGTCGAGCACATCGGAAGTACGCCGTACCCGGCCTGCCTGCCAAGGCGATCATCGACATGCTCGCGGTCGTGGGCTGCCGAGAGCTGAGTCGAGTCGCCTGTCAGTTCCATGCATGTGCGCGGAGCTGACACCGCGCAGACGCTCTCGGCCCGCAACTTCGGCGCACATGTGCCGATGCCGCAGAACGGGTCCGTGCGCCTCGTGACGACCCGGCCCCTTATCCTGAGCCGCATGGCAACGGTCCTGGTCGTCGACGGAGCCAACGTGGTCGGCGCCCGCCCGGACGGCTGGTGGAAGGACCGGGCCGGCGCCGCGCGCCGGCTGCACGAGGCGCTGCTGGTCGCCGATCTCCCGCACGACCGGATCGTCCTGGTCCTGGAGGGACAGGCGAAGGGCGGCGTACGTCCCGGCAAGGACGCCCACGTGCGCACCGTCCACGCGCCGAAGGACGGCGATGCCGCGATCGTCGGGGTCGTGCGCGAGGCGCTGGAGAAGGGCGACCGGGTCACGCTGGTGACCGCCGACCGGATGCTTCAGGCGCGCTGCGGCGGCGCGACCGCGCTGGGACCGTCCTGGTTGCTTGACCAGATCTGAGGAAATCGCGGGGTTACGCACGCGTAGCCATTGACCGCGGTTGTGATCACCGTCACTCTTGGGAGCGCTCTCACGAGTCCCGGCACCCCAACGCCGAGGTGCCGGCAGATCATTCTCAGGAGGCCTGTCCCGTGCGATCCCACAGACGTCGCGGCGCGATCGGTGGAGCCTCGGCTCTCGCCGGTCTGCTCTGCGCCACGCTCCTCGTCACGCCCGCGTCCACCGCGGCCACTGCCCTGCCCGCAGCGAACAGCGCGGCCGCCCGCGCGCACCACGCGCTGCCCTACCAGAACCCACGGCTCTCCACCGAGACCCGCGTCGCCGACCTGCTCGCCCGGATGACGCTGGCCGAGAAGGTCGGCCAGATGACCCAGGCCGAGCGCGCCGACGTCGCCGGCGACCCCAGCCAGATCGCCACCCTGGGGCTCGGCTCCGTGCTCTCCGGCGGCGGCTCGACCCCGGCCGAGAACACCCCCGAGGCGTGGGCCGACACGGTCGACGCCTTCCAGGAGCAGGCCCTCTCCACCCGGCTGGGCATCCCGCTGCTCTACGGCGTGGACTCGGTCCACGGCCACGGCAACCTCAACGGCGCGACCGTCTTCCCGCACAACATCGGGCTCGGCGCGACCCGCGACCCGAAGCTCGCCGAGCGGATCGGGCACATCACCGCCGAGGAGACCCGTGCCTCCGGGCCGCAGTGGACCTTCGCCCCGTGCATCTGCGTCGCCCGCGACGACCGGTGGGGGAGGACGTACGAGTCGTTCGGGGAGGACCCGAGGCTCGCCGCCACGATGTCCCAGATGATCGAGGGCTTCCAGGGCGACCAGGGCGAGCTCGACGACCCCGACCGGGTGCTCGCGACCGCCAAGCACTTCGCCGGCGACGGCTTCACGACCTTCGGCACCGGTGAGGGTGACTACACCATCGACCAGGGCATCACCCAGGCCTCGCACGCCGAGTTCGAGAAGCTAGCGCTCACGCCGTACGTCACCGCCGTCAAGAAGCACCACGTCGGCTCGGTGATGCCGTCCTTCTCCAGCGTCGACTGGACCGAGGACGGTCTCGGCAACCCGGTCAAGATGCACGCCCACAAGGAGCTCGTCACGGGCTGGCTCAAGCAGAAGCAGGGCTTCGACGGCCTGGTGATCTCCGACTGGCGGGCGATCCACCAGATTCCGGGGACGTACGCCGAGCAGGTGGCCACCTCGGTCAACGCCGGTGTCGACATGTTCATGGAGCCGTTCTCCGGCGACACGGTCGGCTACCCGCAGTTCATCGAGACGCTGACCGCGGCGGTCGAGGGCGGTGCCGTCCCGATGGCCCGCATCGACGACGCCGTCTCCCGGATCCTGACCGCGAAGTTCGACCTCGGCCTCTTCGAGAAGCCGTTCACCGACCGGCGCAACATCGACGAGATCGGCAGCGCCGAGCACCGGAAGGTCGCGCGTGAGGCGGTCGCGAAGTCGCAGGTCCTGCTCAAGAACGCGCGACACACGCTCCCGCTCTCGGGCCGCGACGACGTCTACGTCGCCGGCAGCAAGGCCGACAGCATCGGTGACCAGGCCGGTGGCTGGACGATCACCTGGCAGGGCAACTCCACCCACCAGATCCCTGGCGACACCATCCTCGACGGCATCGAGGCCGCGGCCCACGGCGAGGTGACCCACTCGCCCGACGCCTCCGCTCCGATCCCGGCCGGGGCTCACGGTGTCGTGGTCGTCGGCGAGCACCCGTACGCCGAGGGCTTCGGTGACGTCGGCGGCCCCCGCTGGGGATACGACCCGGGGGAGGGCGGCGTGCTCCGGCCGGCGCTGACCATGCAGCTCAGCGACACCGACACCGCGGCGATCGAGAAGGTCTGCGCGGCCGCGGCGACCTGCACGGTGCTGGTCGTCTCCGGGCGACCGATGATCATCCCGCCCGAGCTGCTCGGCCAGATCGACGCCCTGGTGGCCTCCTGGCTGCCGGGCAGCGAGGGCAAGGGCGTCGCTGACGTGCTCTTCGGCAGGCGTCCGTTCACGGGGAAGCTCCCGGTCACCTGGCCGCGCTCGGTCGACCAGGAGCCGATCAACATCGGTGATTCGGACTATGACCCGCTGTTTGCGTACGGACACGGTCTGCGGACCGGCCGGTAGATGAGATGGCCCGGTCCGAGTTCGGCGAATCCTCGATTCGCGACACTTGGATCGGGCCATTTCGGTGCATGATCTGTGCATGCAGACGCTTCGCGTAGACGTATCGGGACGTGCGCTCAGCTTCCCGCCCGACAAGATCGTCCGAATAGGTCGCTCGATTGATGCCGACGTGGTGCTCTCGTCCTCCTCGGTCTCGCGTGCTCATGCCGAGCTCCGCCCGGATCCCACCGGGTGGAAGCTGGTCGACGTCGGCTCCGCCGGTGGGACGTACGTCTCCGGCAGCCGTGTCACCGAGGTGCCGTTGACCGGGGCGACCGAGATCCAGCTGGGCCCGGCGGGGCCGGGCTCGACGATCACGGTCACCCTCGACGACGCACCCGTGGCGGCAGGGGCTCCGCGCGCCCAGGCGCCGGCTCCTCCGCCTCCGCCCACGGGGTTCGCCGGGCCGGGTGCTCCCGCGGCCCCGCCCGCGGGGGAGCCGGCAGCGGCCCCCGGCTACCAGCCGCCCGCGCCTCCGGCCCAGTCGGCCGACGACGGGATCTCGGAGCTGACGATCGCCCCCGGGATGGCGCGGCCGGCTGCCCCCGGGCAGCCGCCGACCCAGCCGACCGGACCCGACCTGCTGCTGGTGGCGGAGGGCAAGGAGCACCGCTTCCGCCACCCGGTCACGGTGACCATCGGCCGTGCGGCCGACAACTCCGTCGTGCTCGAGGACCAGGGGGTCTCGCGCCAGCACGCCCGGCTGGTCGCCAAGCCGGGTGGCTGGACCTTCGAGAACGCCTCCCAGACCGGGTCGTTCCTCAAGGGGAAGCCGCTGGCCCGGGAGGAGATCGACGAGGAGACCGAGATCCGTCTCGGTCACCCGGTCGCGGGCGAGATCCTCAAGGTCATCCCGATCTACGCGGCCGAGGTGGAGGTCGCCCGTGCTGCCGCCAAGCGGCGCAACAAGCTCCTGCTGTGGGGCGGTATCGGAGCCGCGGCCGCGGTCGTGATCATCGGACTGGTGGTCGCGATGTTCGTGGTGCCCGGTGGCGACCCGGCCCAGGACGCCGGCCTGACCAAGGAGGAGCTCAACGTCGCGCAGCGCGCCACCGTCTGGATCACCTACGCGCCGACCGAGGACACCATCGCGATGGGGTCCGGTTCGATCGTCTCCAAGGACGGCAAGATCCTCACCAACGCCCACGTGGCAGACCCGGCGAAGATCCCGGAGTACGCCGCCAAGGGCGAGGTCTCGCCCGACTACGTCAACATCCATCTGACCAACCCGGCCAAGGGCTATAAGGTCGGCGAGCCCGACTACGTCGCCAAGGTGATCGAGTCCGACGGCGAGGTCGACAGCGCGGTCGTGCAGATCGTCGCCGACGGCAAGGGCAACCCGGTGGACCCGTCCTCGCTGGACCTGCCGACGATCGCGCTCGGCGACTCCGACGCGGTCGACCGCGGCGACTTCATCGCCACGATCGGCTTCCCGATGCTGCCGAAGGAGAGCTTCGTGGACAAGGAGGGCGCTCTCTTCCAGCCGCCCACGGTCGCCGAGGGCAACGTGGCCACCATTCTCTCCTTCGAGGGGGAGGAACGGGCCGTCTTCGACGTCACCGCCCGGATCTCCAGCGGCAACTCCGGTGGCGCCGCGGTCAACGACGACGGCGAGCTGGTCGGCGTACCGACCTCCATCGGGTGGGACGAGAACAACGTCGTCACCGGTCAGGTCATCCCGCTCGCCCAGCACATCCCGATCCTCGAAGCCGCCGGCGTGAAGGTGCCGTCCGGCAAGTAGGTAACCTGCGTCACATGACTGCTCTGCGCTTCTCCGGCCCGGTCCTTCCCGATGGAGAGGTGCGGGACCTCTACGTCCTCGACGGCCGCATCACCTACGAGCGGCCGTCGAGGACGGAGACCGGCGCGTCCGGCTGGATCGTCCCCGGTCTCGTCGACGCCCACTGCCATGTCGGGCTCGGGCCCGACGGCGCGGTCGACCAGGAGACCGCCGAGGCGCAGGCGATCGCCGACCGTGACGCCGGAGCGCTGCTCCTACGCGACGCCGGCTCTGCGGCCGACACCCGCTGGGTCCAGTCCCGCGACGACCTGCCCCGGCTGATCCGCGCCGGCCGCCACATCGGGCGTACGAAGCGCTACATGCGCAACTACGCCGACGAGGTCGAGCCCGAGGGCCTGGCCGAGGCCGTCGAGCGGCAGGCCCGCGCCGGGGACGGCTGGGTCAAGCTCGTCGGCGACTGGATCGACCGGGCCGAGGGAGACCTGAAGCCGTCCTTCCCGGCCGAGTCGTTCGCCGAGGCGATCAAGGTGGCCCACGACAACGACGCGCGCGTCACCGCCCACTGTTTCGGCCACGAGGTCCTGCCCGGGCTGATCGAGGCCGGGATCGACTGCATCGAGCACGGCACCGGGCTGACCCCCGATCTCGTCGAGGCGATGGCCGAGCAGGGAACCGCACTGGTCCCGACGGTCGCCCAGCTGGAGATCTTCCCCGACCTCGCTGCGGCCGCGGCGCCCAAGTTCCCGACGTACGCGGCCACCATGGAGGACCTCTACGCGCGCCGCCGCGAGACCATCATGACGGCCTACGAGGCCGGCGTGGCCCTCTACGCCGGCTCCGACGGCGCGGGCGACCAGCTGCACGGCGTGTTGCCGACCGAGATCCTGGCCATGCACCGCCTCGGCCTCCCGGCCGACGTCGTCCTCGGTGCCGCCTCCTGGCGCGCCCGGGAGTGGCTCGGCCACAACCCCGGCCTCGCCGAGGGCGACCCCGCCGACTTCGTCGTCTACGACACCGACCCGCTCGAGGACCTCACCGTCCTGGCCCGGCCGGCCGCCGTGGTGCTCCGCGGGAAGATCTACGCCTGAGCGACGTCGCGGATCCTGGTCTCCTCGGGGAGGTACTTCACCAGGGCGCAGTTGCGCTTGACGCACTCCTCGGCGTACGCGGTCCCGGTACGGGTGTCGATCAGGGTGCGCCAGATCTCGTTGCGGCGGTAGACCTCGCCGGAGGGGACGCGGAGGAACTCCTCGCCACGTGCGTCGACGTGGTAGGCGACGCCGGTCGGGGTGTCGGCGCGGAGCTCGCCGCGCAGGTGCTTCTCGCCGACCCAGGTGCGCAGCTGGAAGGTGTGCGGGGTGTCGTTGCGTACGACCAGGTCGAGGTAGGGATAGACGATCGAGCAGCCGACACCCCAGGGGAGCACGCGACCGTTGTCGGGGAACGGGTCGAAGCTGTGCTCCGAGCGCTCCACGATGGTGAGCGGGGAGTGCAGGAACATCCAGTGCAGCAGGTTGGCCAGCTGGCAGATCCCGCCGCCGACGCCGGGCGTCGCCTCGCCGTTGGACAGGCGCATGCCCTCGACGTAGCCCTTGCGGGCGGTGCAGTCGCCGACGACCTTGTTGAAGCTGAAGGTCTCGCCGGGCCTGACCACGATCCCGTCCGTCTCCGCGGCCGCGAGACGCAGATTGATGATCTTGTTGTGCTGCAGCCACATCTCCGCGTCGCCGAGCTGGCGCAGCAGGAGCGAACCGTGCTGCTTGAGCCGCACCGGCAGGTTCTCCTCCGAGCGGGTGGTCGCCCAGGCGGTGGAGGAGACCAGCCAGTCGAGGTGGCGCCGCTCGCGGTGGACGAAGCGGGCCAGAGGAAGCAGCGAGGGGTGGCGCTTGCTCAGCGGCGTACGCCGGGCAGCGATCGCGAGGACGTCGTGCTCGGCCGGGCCGGGAGCGGGTGCGGTGATCGTCATGACTGGTGAGACGCCCCACCGGGTGGGGCGGTTGCGCGCTGCGTACGGGAATTTCTTCCCGACCTGCAGGTCTGGCAAACTGGAGCGCGTGTCCTGTGCGCAGGGACCCTCTCACCCGGCGCTCAGTGCCCGCCGAAGTTGCCTGACGGGTGTCCCCACACCGACACGGGCCTCTTCACCGATATTCGATTCCGAAGGAATACCACCAACAGTGGCTGTCAAGATCCGCTTGAAGCGCCTGGGCAAGATCCGGGTTCCGCAGTACCGCATCGTCATCGTCGACTCGCGCAAGAAGCGCGACGGCGCTGTCATCGAGGAGATCGGTCTCTACCGTCCCAAGGAGGAGCCGAGCTTCATCCAGGTCGACTCCGAGCGCGCCCAGTACTGGCTCGGCGTCGGCGCCCAGCCGACCCCGGCTCTCGAGGCGATCCTCAAGGTGACCGGCGACTGGCAGAAGTTCAAGGGCCTCCCGGGCGCCGAGGGCACCCTGCGTCACGCCGCCCCGAAGCCCGACAAGCTCGAGCTCTTCAACAAGGCTCTCGCCGAGGCGCACGCCTCCGCCGGTGCCGAGGCCGTCACCAAGAAGTCCGCCAAGAAGGCCGAGGAGCCCAAGGTCGAGGAGGCTCCGGCTGAGGAGCCCAAGGCCGAGGAGACTCCCCCTGCCGCTGAGGCCGAGGCCTGAGCAGCATGCTCGCCGAAGCTCTCGAGCACCTCGTCCGAGGAGTCGTCGACAACCCGGACGAGGTGAGCGTGCGCGACAAGCAGCTCCGTCGCGGCTCCGTCCTCGAGGTCCGGGTCCACCCCGACGACCTCGGCAAGGTGATCGGCCGCGGCGGCCGCACCGCCACCGCGTTCCGCACGGTCATCTCCGCGCTGGCCGGCAAGGGCGGCGCGCGGATCGACTTCGTCGACGTCGACGGCGGTCGCTGAGCACCGGCTGCACCAACGCACAACGGGCGCCACTCCTTCGGGGGTGGCGCCCGTTGGTCGTTTTCGCGGCCCGCGCTGAGGAGTTCGGCCCGACGTACGCCACCCTCTAGGCTCACCTCGTGGAGTTGATCGAGGTGCTGGTCGGACGGATCGGCAAGCCGCACGGGATCCGGGGGTTCGTGACCGTCGAGGTGCGCACCGACGAGCCCGACCGGCGGTTCGCAGAGGGAACGGTGCTGCGCGTGCAGCCGCCGAAGGGATCGGCGTACGCCGCCAAGCAGCTGACCGTGGAGGGCGCCCGTTGGCACGGGCAGGTGCTCCAGGTCGCCTTCGAGGAGATCACCGACCGCAACCAGGCCGAGGCGGCCCGCGGGACGCTGCTCTTCGCCGACGTACCGGCTGAGGAGACCCCGGAGGACCCCGACGAGTACTACGACCACCAGCTCGTCGGCCTCACCGCCTTCGACGAGGAGGGCCGCGAGCTGGGCACGGTGAAGGGGCTCGTCCACGGCGGTGCACAGGATCTGCTGACGATCAGGACCCCCGACCGGCGCGACACGCTGGTGCCGTTCGTGAAGGCGCTGGTGCCGGTCGTCGACCTCGCCGAGAAGAAGGTCGTCATCGCCGACCGGCCGGGCCTGGTCACGCCGTTCTCCGAGGACACCGAGGACGCCGAGGGCGAGGACGAGGCGAAGTGAGGCTCGACTACCTCACCATCTTTCCCGACTATCTGGCGCCGCTGCGGCTGAGCCTGCCGGGCAAGGCGATCGAGTCCGGGCTGCTGGACCTGCACGTCCACGACCTGCGTTCCTGGGCGCACGACAAGCACCGCACCGTCGACGACACCCCCTACGGCGGTGGCGCCGGGATGGTGATGAAGCCCGAGCCGTTCGGTGAGGCATTCGACGAGCTGGCGATCGACGGCGCGACCGTCATCGTGACGACTCCTAGCGGCGAGCCGTTCACCCAGGCGCTGGCCCGGGAGCTGTCGACCCGGGAGCGGCTGGTCTTCCTGCTCGGCCGCTACGAGGGCATCGACCAGCGCGTGCTCGACCACGCCGCGACCCGTGCCGAGGTCCGCGAGGTCTCGCTCGGCGACTACGTGCTCAACGGGGGAGAGGTCGCCGCGATGGCGATCACCGAGGCCGTCGTACGCCTGCTCCCCGGGTTCATGGGCAACGCCGAGTCGCTGGTGGAGGAGTCCCACGAGGACGGCCTACTTGAGTACCCGGTCTACACCAAGCCCGCCTCCTGGCGTGACCTCGAGGTCCCGAAGGTGCTGCTCAGCGGCGACCACAAGCGGATCGCCGAGTGGCGCCACCAGCAGGCCGTGGAGCGCACCTCCGTACGCCGCCCCGACCTCCTCCACGCCTCCCAGGCCGCCACGGAGTGGGAGATCGTGCCCGCCGTACGCTCCGACGTGCCCGAGCTGCACACCCTGCAGCTCGCCTGCTGGGTGCAGGAGATGCACGACAACCCCGGCGTCCCGATCCCGCCGCTGCACGAGTCGCTCGACGACACGGTGCGCGCGCTCGAGACCCACGACGTCTACGTGGTCCGCTCCGCCGGGCGACTGGTCGGCTCGGTCCGTGCCCGGCTCGAGGGCGACGTGTGGGAGATCGGCCGGCTGATGACCGCCCCCGACATGCGGGGCCGGGGTCTCGGCCGGCAGCTGCTCGACCACATCCAGACGGTCGCCCCGGCCGGCGCCCGGACCCACCAGCTCTTCACCGGCGCGAAGAGCGAGCGCAACCAGCGGATCTACAAGAAGGCCGGGTTCCGGCTGCGCCGCGATCTCGACGCGCCGCCAGGAGCGGTGATCTTGACCAAACCCAAGCGAGCGAGTAGATAACAAGTCATCCACAACGGCAGCCTGTTACTTGTCTGTAACATGAAGCGTTTCTTGTCGAAACGGCCGCCAGACAGTATCCGGCGAAACGTGTGCTCGGTTCACGCGATCCGACCCCGATCCCTATGAGGTAGGTATGACTGCGGATAACGCCTGGTTGCTGGTCGCATCAGCCCTGGTAATTTTCATGACGCCTGGTCTGGCGTTCTTCTACGGCGGCCTGGTGAAGGCCAAGTCTGTCGTTTCGATGATGATGCTGAGCTTCGGGTCGCTGGGCCTGATCAGCGTCCTGTGGGTGCTCTACGGATACAACATCGGTTCCGGCCTGACCGGGTCCGGCCTCACCCACTTCTTCGGCAACCCGTTCAGCGACTTCGGTCTGCTGGACGCGGCGACCGGGAAGGGCGATGTCTCGCTGATCAGCGTCATCTTCGACGGCTCCTTCGCCATCATCACCGTCGCCCTGATCTCGGGTGCGGTCGCGGACCGGGCTCGCTTCTGGCCCTGGATGCTCTTCGCCGGCCTGTGGGGCACCTTCGACTACTTCGTGGTCAAGGGCTGGGTGTGGAACGCCGACCACGGCTGGATCTTCAACTTCGGTGACACGGGTGTCCTCGACTGGGCCGGTGGCACCGCGGTGCACATCAACGCAGGTGCTGCGGCGCTCGCGCTCGCTCTGGTGCTCGGCAAGCGCAAGACCGGGTTCTCCAAGGAGGAGCAGGTTCCGCACAACGTCCCGCTGGTCCTGATCGGCACCGCGATCCTCTGGTTCGGCTGGTTCGGCTTCAACGCCGGCTACAACGGCGCCACCGACGCCGGCGCCGGCCTGATCGCGCTGAACACCCTGGTCGCCCCGGCGGCCGCGATGCTCGGCTGGATCATCATCGAGCGGATCAAGGACGGCAAGTCCACCGCCGTCGGCGCCGCGTCGGGTGTGGTCGCCGGTCTGGTCGCCATCACCCCTGCCTGTGCGCACGTCAACCCCGTCTGGGCGATCGTCCTCGGCCTCATCGCCGGTGTCGTGTGCGCATTCGCGGTGGGCCTGAAGTTCCGGCTGGGCTTCGACGACTCGCTCGACGTCGTCGGCATCCACATGGTCGGCGGCTTCATCGGCTGCTGGTTCCTGGGCTTCTTCGCCCAGTACCTCCCGGGTGAGGACGGCGTCGCCGACAACGCCACCGGCCTGTTCCTCGGGGGCAACGCCGACCAGCTGATCGCGCAGGTGGTCTGCTCGCTGGCCGTCGCGGTGTTCTCCTTCGTGCTCGCCTACGTGATCGGTTTCCTCATCGAGAAGACCATCGGGTTCCGTGCCAAGGAAGAGGACGAGGTGGCTGGTATCGACCTGGCCATCCACGAGCCTGGCTACTCCGAGCTCGTCTGACATCGGTCAGCTCCTCGAGGCCCGTCCCGGTTTCCGGGGCGGGCCTCGCTGCGTACGGGTGGGCCTCAGCGCGGCCCGTAGGGAAGCTGCCGAGCCTGGTGCTGGATCCGGGCGCTGAGGTCCTCGACCTCGCCGAGCACTGCTGGTGCGATCCACACGGGGGAGCGGCGGGTGCGCTTGGCGCGGGTGAGGACACCGGCCTGTTCCAGGCCCTTGATGGTGCCGGTGACGTCGTCGAACCCCAGCCGCTTGGTGACGAGCTCGACGTTGAGGATGGGCTCCTCGGTGAGGAAGTCGAGAAGACGGTACGCAGCAGTCCCCGGCCGGGGGTCGCCGGCCGCCTCGCCCCAACTCCGCCGGATGCTCTCCAGCGTCTCGGCCGTCTTCCACGACTCGGTGGTGGCGATGGTCGTCGAGGCGGCGAGCATCGCGATGATCGTGGCCGCGGTGCCTGCGCGGTAGTCGTTGAGGGCGGCGAAGTAGCGGTCGCGGTGGGCGACGAGCGCGGAGGCGATCGGGACCGTGAGGTGGCGGGAGGCGCGGCGCCGGCGCAGCACCGCGTGGATGAGCGCCCGGCCGATCCGGCCGTTGCCGTCGATGAAGGGGTGGATCGACTCGAACTGGGCGTGCGCGATGGCCGCCTGCGCGATGGGGGAGAGGTCGTCGCGGTTCGCGAAGGAGACCAGGTCCTCGATGTAGTCGACGACCGTCTCCGGTGGCGGGGGCACGTGGAGGGTGTCGCGGGGCGCGTAGTCGGAGCCGCCGACCCAGTTCTGAACGGTGCGGAACCTGCCGGCGTTGGCCGCCTCGTCGGGATGGCGTGCGAAGAGGTCCCGGTGGGCGCGCAGGATGGCGTCGGAGGTGATCTTGCGGGTCGTGTCGGCGTCGCTGATCAGCCGCGCCATCGCCTGGGTCGCGGAGGCCATCGAGATCGCCGAGGAGTTGGCGCCGATGCCGAGCAGCGCTCGGCCGTAGTCGGCCAGGCTCGCCTCGACGTGCTCGATCTTGGAGGAGTCGATCGCCTCGGTGCGCAGCTGCAGGTGGTTGAGCCCGTCCATCGTCCGGCCGTGGACCAGATCGAGGTGGCGGAGCGCGCCGGCGCTGGCGGTCGTCATCGCCGACACCGGTCGCTCCAGCGCCAGGTCGAGGTCGGCGATGTGCGGCGGCAGTGCCACCGTGACCTCCCGGAGCAGCCGGTCCGCGCGCGGACCGCGGGGGATCCGCTGCCGGTAGGGGCGCGTCACGTAGGTGTGCGGCGGCCAGTCGGTGTCGGTCACGGAGGAATCCTCGCACGGGGCCCGAAGGCGCTGCGTACGTCTCCGCGTCTCGATTCTCGGCGGTCCGCGGCGCTGTGGCAGACTTGTGGACCGGTCCAGTCGGCCGAGGCACGCTCCGAAGAAGACACCCGGAGGTGTTGCGACGGGCTCCTGCCACAGGGGGAACCGTGCGCCGCCGGCCAGCGTGACTGGACCACCGCCGAAGATCGCCCTGACCAGGGCATTGATGACCGCGATCGGCCTGTGGCGAGCGTGAGGAGAAAAAGATGAGCAACGTACTCGCTGAGGTCGGCAACGCCTCCAAGCGCGACGACCTGCCGGAGTTCCGCGCCGGTGACACCGTCAAGGTGCACGTCAAGGTCGTCGAGGGCAACCGGTCCCGCGTCCAGGTCTTCCAGGGCGTCGTGATCCGCGTCCACGGGTCCGGCATCGGCCGCACCTTCACCGTCCGCAAGGTCTCCTTCGGCGTGGGTGTCGAGCGCACCTTCCCGCTGCACTCCCCGATCTTCGAGCAGATCGAGGTCGTCACCCGCGGTGACGTCCGTCGTGCGAAGCTCTACTACCTGCGCAACCTGCGCGGCAAGAAGGCGAAGATCAAGGAGCGCCGCGAGGCCTGAGAGGCTCCTGAAGATAGCGAGTCGATGAGGCTCGTTGTGGAGGAACTCTCTAGACTCACCGCGTGACTTCGAACGAC
Source organism: Nocardioides sp. NPDC126508 (assembly GCA_040302365.1). Classification (GTDB taxonomy): domain Bacteria; phylum Actinomycetota; class Actinomycetes; order Propionibacteriales; family Nocardioidaceae; genus Nocardioides. Next base: position 6,395 of record JBEOUM010000010.1, on the reverse strand, counting down.
CGCGATCCTTCCGTCGGCGTCGGGCCCCAGGCCCGCTGGGACGGGCCCGACATGGGGGGATCGCGGTCGTTCTCGTCTTCTCCCCAGGCGCCGCGCTGGGCGCCTGAACAGCGTGGCCCGGGCAACGGCCCGGGTCGCGAGGAGGAGCACAAGCCCCGGCTGTCGGCCTGGCAGGAGGGCATCGTCCTGGTCGTGCTGGCCGTGCTCGTCGCGGTCGTCGTGAAGGCCCTGTTCGTGCAGGCCTTCTACATCCCCTCGGAGTCGATGGAGCCCGGTCTGCAGGGTGGCCCGTCGGTGGCGACCGACGACCGGGTGCTGGTGGAGAAGCCGTCCTACTGGCTCGCCGGCACGCCGCAGCGCGGCGACGTCGTGGTCTTCTCCGACCCGGGCTCCTGGCTCGGCGTCGACGAGTCGGCCGGCCCGAGCAACCTGCTCGGCAAGGGGCTGGCGATCATCGGGCTCTATCCCGAGGGCGGCCACCTGGTGAAGCGGGTCATCGGGGTCCCCGGCGACGTCATCGAGTGCTGCGACAAGCAGGGCCGGCTGATGGTCAACGGCGTCCCCATCGACGAGCCGTACGCCCGGCCCGCCGAGACGAAGTGCGGCCGTCCCAACAAGGAGGGCGAGTGCTTCGGGCCGATGCCCGGCAACCGCCACTGGGAGGCCGGTCCGGTGCCCGAGGGCTCCCTGTTCGTGATGGGCGACAACCGGGCCAACTCTGCCGACTCGACCGTGCACATGTGCACCGCCAACGAGACCGACTGCGCGCTGGTGCCGTGGGTGCCGGAGGACAACGTCGTCGGCAAGGTCGTCGCGCTGGGCTGGCCGCTGAACCGGGCCAAGTGGATCCACCGGCCCGACAGCTTCGAGGGAGTGCCGTCGCCGTGAGCACGGCGCCCACCCTGCGAGTCGAGCGGTCCATGCTGCGCGACGGCGTCACGCATCTCGGTGCCGTCGACGAGGTGGGGCGCGGCGCTCTGTGCGGGCCGGTCTCGATCGGGATCGTGGTGATCTCCGCGGCGACGCGGACGGCACCCCAGGGCGTACGGGACTCGAAGCTGCTCACCCCCGAGGCCCGCGAGACGCTCGCGCCCAAAGTGCGCCGCTGGGCCGTCGACTCCGCCGTCGGGCACGCCCTGGCCTCCGAGATCGACGAGGTCGGGATCATGGCCGCGATGCGGCTGGCCGGTCAGCGGGCGCTGGGCGCCCTGGACGTACGTCCCGACGCGCTGCTGCTCGACGGCAACCACAACTACCTGACCCCGCCGGTGCAGGAGGGGCTCTTCGGCGAGGTCTCGGCGATGGTGGAGGAGGTCGAGGTGCCGCCGGTGACGACGATGATCAAGGCCGACATGAAGTGCGCCGCCGTCGCTGCCGCCTCCATCCTGGCCAAGACCTCGCGCGACGCGCTGATGGTCGCGCTGCACGAGGAGTATCCCGACTACGCCTGGGCCGACAACAAGGGCTACTCCGCGCCCGCCCACATCGCCGCGCTCGAACGCCTCGGACCGTCGGCATATCACCGTCGCTCGTGGAGTCTTCCCGGCACTTCGCCCGTGTTGGCTCTAGAGTCCTGAGCATGAGCGAGCGTCAGCGAGCGACCATCGACCTCAGGCCGCCGCGTCCGTATTCTCCGCTTTCCTCTACGGAGGCGGCGGCATGAGCGCGGAGGATCTCGAGAAGTACGAGACCGAGATGGAGCTGACCCTCTACCGCGAGTATCGCGACGTGGTCGGCATCTTCAAGTACGTCGTCGAGACCGACCGCCGGTTCTATCTGTGCAACCAGGTCGACGTGCGGGCACGTACGGATTCGGGCGACGTCTACTTCGAGGTGTCGATGAACGACGTCTGGGTGTGGGACATGTATCGGCCGGCCCGGTTCGCGAAGGCGGTCAAGGTGCTCACCTTCAAGGACGTCAACGTCGAGACGCTCAACCCGACCGACATCGACCAGCCGCTGGACTGACCGTGCCTGGCTCTGCGGGCCAGTTGCCGTCCACAGGGCGATCTCGATCCGGGGTTATCCCCAGGCGCCCCGGAACCAGCCCTGATTGTCGGTGCTCGCGATGAGTCTGGACCTCGTAGCCGAATGGCAGGAGGTCCATGATGAGTTCAACGGCGCCGGCGCGGATCGCGCTGGGAAACTACGGCGAATCGGTCGCCGAGAGGCACCTGGTCGAGGCGGGCATGACCGTGCTCGATCGCAACTGGCGGTGCCCGGACGGAGAGATCGACCTGGTCCTCCGCGAAGGCGACACGCTGGTCGTCTGCGAGGTGAAGACTCGCAGTCATGACGGCTGCGGCACCCCGCACGAGGCGGTCGACAAGACCAAGCTCGATCGGCTGAAGCGATTGGCGATCGCCTGGCTGCAGCAGCACGACGTGCGGGCTCCCGGGATCCGGATCGATCTCGTCGCGGTGATGCATGCGCCCCGTGGTTCGGCGCTGGTCGAGCACGTCAGGGGCCTGTGATGGGATACGCGCGAACTCATGGTGTCGCTCTTCGCGGCGCGGTGGGCCACCTGGTCGACGTACAGGCCGACGTCTCGCCCGGACTTGTCGGGGTGACGCTGGTCGGCCGTGCCGACAGCGTGCTGGCCGAAGGACGCGACCGGGTGCGGATGGCGATCATCAACTCGGATCTCGAATGGCCCGCGACCAAGCGGATCACCGTGCTGCTCTCGCCGGCCGACCTGCCGAAGGGCGGCTCGCACTACGACCTGGCGATGGCGCTGGCCATCCTCGCGGCGGGTGGCGAGATCGAGACCACCGGTCTGGAGCGCACGGTCTTCATCGGTGAGCTCGCGCTCGACGGTGGGCTGCGGCCGACCTCCGGCGTGCTCCCGATGGTGCTCGCCGCCTCCCATGCCGGGATCGCTCGGGTGGTGGTGCCGGAGCCGCAGGTCGCGGAGGCGCGGATGGTGCCCGGGATGGAGATCCTGGGGTTCCGGTCGCTGGGCCAGGTGGTCGCGGAGCTGCGCGGCGACCCGGTGCCCGATGCGCCCCCGGTCGCGACCGGCACCGGCGGCAGCCTGCTCGGCTGGCGGGGCGACCGTCGCCTCGACGACCTGGACATGTCCGATCTCCGCGGCATGCCCGAGACCCGCTATGCGGTCGAGGTCGCGGCCGCCGGTGGACACCACCTCCTGCTCAAGGGACCGAAGGGCTGCGGGAAGACGTCGATCGCCGAGCGGATCCCGACGATCCTGCCCGACCTCTCCCGCGAGGAGTCGCTGGAGGTGATGGCGGTGCAGTCGCTGGCGGGCGTGCTGGACGTGGACCACGGCCTCCTGACCAGGCCGCCGTTCGCGGCTCCCCATCACGACGCCTCCAAACCCGGCATCGTCGGTGGAGGCACCGGCAGGGTCCGCCCGGGCCAGGTGTCGCTGTCCCACGCCGGCGTGCTCTTCCTCGACGAGTTCCCGCTCTTCAAGAGCGACGTCATCGAATGCCTGCGCGAGCCGCTGGAGAGCGGCGACATCACCGTGTCACGGGGAGAGGAGTCGGTGACGCTTCCGGCGCGGGCCCTCGTGGTGCTCGCCGCCAACCCGTGCCCGTGCGGCAACTATGACGCCTCGATCACCAAGGACGGCTGCATCTGCCGGTCCAACGAGCGCCAGGCCTACGAGCGCAAGGTCTCCGGACCGATCACCGACCGCATCGACATCACCCGCACGCTGCGACCGATGTCCGAGCAGAACCACGACCCGTGGGGCTCGGAGACCAGCGCGGACATCCGGGAGCGGGTCACTGCCGCCAGACGCCGCCAACGGGAGCGCTACGCCGACTTCGGATGGCGGCTCAACGGACAGGCCAGCGGGATCGCGCTGCGCGACAACTGGCCGCTGCCGCCGTCGGCCGAGGCGCTCATCGACTCACGCATCTTCTCCGGCGCCCTCACCCGTCGCGGCGCGGTGCGGGTGCATCGCCTCGCCTGGACGGTGGCCGACCTCGCCGGTGTCGACTGGCCGGGTGTCGCCGAGACCGAGACTGCCCTCGCTCTGCGCAACGGTGGAACGCTCACGGTGTCGGCGTTCGAGGGGAGGTCCGCATGACCACCGCATCCGTCGCACCCACCTTCGCCGACCTCGAGCGGGAGCGCCTGGCTCGGATCGCGCTGACCCAGCTGATCGAGCCCGGCACCCCACTTCTCGATACCTGCCTGGTGGGATCCACCGCGACCGACGTCTACCGGCGCTTCGCGGAGGAGGATCCCGATCTCGGCGACGACGGTCTCGACGCGAGGGCGCGGCTGGCCGATATCCATCCCGACCGAGATCTGGAGCGCGCGACCAACGCCGGTTTCCGCTATGTCATCCCCGGCGACGAGGAGTGGCCCGTCCAGGTCGAGCGGCTCGCCGGGCAGGAGCCGCTTCAGCACCGCACCGGCACACCCCTCGGGCTCTGGGTGCGCGGACCGCTCCTGCTCAGCGACCTCGACCGCTCGGTCGCCGTCGTCGGATCCCGGGATGCGACGGCCTACGGCGCCGACGCCGCAGCGCGGATCGCCGCGGACCTGGCGGTCCACGACTTCGTGACGGTCTCGGGGGCCGCGGTCGGCATCGACGCGGCCGCACACCGGGGCGCACTCACCGGCCCGCCGGGGAGCACCGTCGCCGTGCTCGCGGGCGGTGTCGACGTTCCCTATCCACTGAGCAACCGCCGCCTGATCGACGCGATCGCCGAGAGCGGCGCGGTGATCTCGGAGATCGCTCCCGGCTTCCCTGTCACCCGCTATCGATTCCTCTCCCGCAACCGGATCATCGCCGCCCTCGCTCGGGGCACCGTGGTCGTCGAGGCGGCGGCGCGCAGCGGCTCCCTCAACACCTCCCACTGGGCCTACAGCATCAACACCCCGGTGATGGCGGTTCCGGGTCAGGTGGGGGCGATGACCTCTGTCGGCACCCACGACCTCGTGCGCCGGGGCAAGGGGGTCCTCGTGACAGACGGTCTCGACGTACGCGAACTCGTCGGCGACATGGGGGAGGCCCTCCCAGCCGAGCCCCGGGGCCCCGTACGCCGCCGCGACTCGCTCACCTCCGTCGAGAAGCAGGTCCTCGACGCGGTCCCGGTGAGCAGCCCCTCGTCACAGCTCGACATCGCGAGGTCGGCGTGCCTGCACCCGAAGACGGCCGGCACCGCGCTGTCCCGTCTCGAGGCGCTGGGTCTCGCCGAGCGGTTCCCGGAGGGGTGGCAGCTGGCGCCGGGCGCGGCTCGCACCTGAGGGGAACGCCACCACCTATCCTGGCTCGAGTGAGCGCTGATCCGGAGGCAGACGCGGAGGCCGGCTCCGCGGAGGCGGAGCTTCCCGAGGTCTACGCCGCGCTCCTCGGCGACTACGAACGACACCTCAGCGCCGAGCGCGGTCTCTCCGATCACACGGTCCGGGCCTACCTGGGTGACATCCGCAGCCTACTCGACCACGCCGGCCGGATGGGCCGCACCGAGCCCGCGGCCATCGACCTGCGCACGCTCCGCAGCTGGCTGGCCAAGCAGCAGACGACCGGCCACTCACGTACGACCCTGGCCCGGAGGGCCACCGCCGCCCGGGTCTTCTGCGGATGGCTGGTCCGGACCGGTCGGGCGCAGGTCGACGCCGGCGCCGCGCTCGGCTCACCGAAGGCCCACCGCACGCTCCCGCCGGTACTACGCCCCGACGAGGTCGAGTCGCTCATCGCCGCCGCGATCGCCGCCGCGGAGGACGGCACACCGGTCGGGATGCGCGACATCGCCGTGCTGGAGATGCTCTACGCGACCGGCGCCCGCGTCGGCGAGCTCGTCGGCCTCGACCTGGACGACGTCGACTACGAGCGCCGGGTCGTCAGGGTCTTCGGAAAGGGACGCAAGGAACGGATGGTGCCCTTCGGCGGACCCGCGGTGCGAGCCCTTGACCGCTGGGTCGTACGTGGCCGTCCGCAGCTGCTGACCGAGGCATCCGGCCCGGCCCTGTTCCTCGGCGCCCGCGGCGGACGGCTCGACCAGCGTGCGGTACGCACCCTCGTCCACCGTCGCCTCGCCGACGTCCCCGGCGCCCCCGACCTCGGCCCTCACGGCCTCCGCCACAGCACCGCCACCCACCTCCTCGAGGGTGGTGCCGACCTCCGCTCGGTCCAGGAGCTCCTCGGCCACGCCAGCCTGGCCACCACCCAGATCTACACCCACGTCAGCAGCGACCGACTCCGCAAGGCCTACCGCCAGGCTCACCCCCGCGCCTGATCCGCCGAGGCGTCGCCCCCGTCGATCGAGACGTCAGCTGCGTCGGCCGAGATTGCAGAAGTGGCAGCCGAGAAGTGAGTTGTGGGCGACGAAACTCGACTTTCGTCGCCCACGAAGAGTTCGCTCGTCTGGTTCACAATGGTGAAGAGCGGTCACGGAGCACCCGGGACGGTCTCG
>JBEOUM010000009.1:0-152900 GCA_040302365.1 Nocardioides sp. NPDC126508 | reverse complement strand
TGTTGTTCGTATCTTTCCGATTCGAATTCTGCCGCAGATTTAACTGCTTTTATCTTTCGTCGCCCACAACTACAGATTCGGCCGCCGCTTCGACGGTCTCGGCGGAGAGTGCTAGCCGCCGATCGCGGACATCGGACGGTCGGGCTGGAGGAAGCCGAGATCGTCGATGCCGTGACCCGCGCGCTTGCCGGCCATCGCGGTGACCCAGCGGGCCGCGAGATCGTCGTCGGAGGCGCCGGCCCGCAGCGGCGTACGCAGGTCCGACTCGGAGCGCGCGAACAGGCAGTCGCGCACCTGCCCGTCGGCGGTGAGGCGCACGCGGTCGCAGTCTCCGCAGAACGGCCGGGTGACGGAGGCGATGATGCCGACCTTGGCGGGGCCGCCGTCGACGTGGAAGAGCTCGGCCGGAGCACTGCCGCGGGGCTCCTCGGCGGGGGTCAGCTCGAAGGCCGACGAGAGCGTCGCGAGGGTCTCGTCGGCGGTCACCATGGTGTCGCGCGACCATCCGTGCTGGGCGTCGAGGGGCATCTGCTCGATGAACCGCAGCTCGTAGCCGCGCTCGAGCGACCAGCCGAGCAGCTCGGCGGCCTGGTCGTCGTTGACGCCCCGCAGCAGAACCGCATTGATCTTGATCGGTCCCAGACCTGCGTCGGCCGCCGCTTCGAGCCCGGCCACGACGTCGTGAAGCCGGTCGCGCCGGGTGATCTCGGCGAAGGTGTCGGGCCGGATCGAGTCGAGGGACACGTTGACCCGGTCGAGCCCGGCCTCCGCCAGCGACCCGGCCATCTTGGCCAGACCGAGCGCGTTCGTCGTGATCGACAGCTCCGCGTCGGCGGCGACCGCACGGGTGCGCGCGACGATGGAGACCAGCCCACGCCGTACCAGCGGCTCACCACCGGTGAACCGCACCTCCTGGACCCCGAGCCGGCCGGTGGCGACGCCGATCAGCCGCACGACCTCGTCGTCGGTGAGCACCTCGTCGCCCGGCAGCCAGTCGAGCCCCTCGGGCGGCATGCAATAGGTGCACCGCAGGTTGCAGCGGTCGGTCAGAGAGACCCGCAGATCGGTGGCGACCCGGCCGAACCGGTCGACGAGCCTCTGCTGGGTCTGATCTGTAGGGGAGGCGGTCATCACACCAGTCTAGGCAGCCGCGACCCGGATCGTGAGCAGCGACCGCATGCCAGTTAGTCTCATACGGTGAGTTCGTTCCGTTTCCTGCTCAGCCGTCGCTGGGCTGGTTTCACGGTGTTCGTGCTGATCCTGGCCTACGGCACCTGGTGGCTCGGCGAATGGCAGTTCGACCGTCTCGCGGATCGGAAGGCCAGCAACCAGATCGTCCGGACCAACGAGCACGCCGACGCCGCACCCGTCCACGACGTCCTCGGCACGGGCGACAAGGTGGCCGAGAAGGACGAGTGGCGACGGGTGACCGCCACCGGGACGTACGCGATCGACGACACGATCATCTGGCGCTACCGCACCCCCGACAAGGAGAGCGGCGTCGACATCGTCGTCCCACTCGTGCTCGACGACGGCACCGCGGTGCTGGTCGACCGCGGCTGGGTGCAGACCGAGTCCCAGGAGAAGTTCGACGACGTCCCCGCGCCACCCGCCGGCGAGGTCACGATCAGCGGCTGGGTGCGCGCCGACGGCACCGGCGACTCCACCCACGTCGCCAAGGTCGACGGCTACCACGCCACCCGGGCGCTCTCCTCGGCCCAGGTCGCGAAGGCCGTCGACGAGCCGCTGCTGACCGGCTGGCTCGTCCTCGACACCGAGTCCCCCGAGCCGGCCACGCAGCTGCGCAAGGCCGACCTTCCCGAGCTCGACAACGGCCCCCACTTCTTCTACGGGCTGCAGTGGTGGTTCTTCGGCATCCTCGCGATCGCCGGGTTCTTCTACCTGATGTACGACGAGCGGCGTACGCAGCGCCGCGACGAGCCCACAGCGGGCGAGGACACCCCGGCCACCGACGAGAAGACCGACGAGCGGGCCCGCAAGAAGGCCGCCAAGCTCGCCCAGAAGCAGGCCGTGAAGGCGGCCTACCAGGCTGCGTACGAGAAGGAACGCAGCGGGAAGAGCTAGCGGCGGAACTGCGTCTCGTAGAGCTCCGCGTAGAGCCCGCCGGCGGCGAGCAGCGACTCGTGGGTGCCGGACTCGACGACCCGGCCGGCCTCGACGACGAGGATGCGGTCGGCGGCTCGGATGGTGGAGAGCCGGTGGGCGATGACGATGGAGGTACGTCCCGCCAGCGCGGCGTCCAGGGCGGTCTGCACCGCGGCCTCGGACTCGGAGTCGAGGTGGGCGGTGGCCTCGTCGAGCACCACGATGCGGGGAGCCTTGAGCAGCAGCCGGGCGATCGCGAGGCGCTGACGCTCGCCGCCGGAGAGGCGGTAGCCGCGATCACCGACGACGGTGTCGAGGCCGTCCGGGAGCCCCTTGATGACGGCCGCCACCTGGGCCGCCTCCAGGGCCGCCCAGATCTCGTCGTCGGAGGCGCCGGGACGGGCGTAGAGCAGGTTGCCGCGCACCGTGTCGTGGAACATGTGGGCGTCCTGGGTGACGTAGCCGACCGCGGCCTCAAGCGACTCCAGGGTCACGTCGCGCACGTCGAGCCCGCCGACCTCGACCGCCCCGGAACGTACGTCGTAGAGCCGTGCGATCAGGTGGGTGATCGTCGACTTCCCGGCGCCGGACGGGCCGACCAGGGCGACCATCTCCCCCGGCTCGGCCACGAAGTCGATGTCGGAGAGCACCTCGCGCACCTCGCGGCTCTCCGGGCGCGCGATCGTCTCCAGGGAGGCGAGCGAGACCTCGTCGGCACGCGGGTAGGTGAAGGCGACATGGCGGAACCGCACCGACGCCGCGTCCGCCGGCACCTCGGCCGCGTCCGCCTTCTCCTTGATCAGCGACGGCAGGTCGAGGACCTCGAAGACACGGTCGAAGCTGACCAGCGCGGTCATCACGTCGATGCGTACGTTGGAGAGCGCCTGCAGCGGCCCCAGCAGCCTCACCAGCAGCAGACCGAGCGCGGTCAGGGTGCCGAGGGTGACGTCGCCGCGGATCACCAGCCACCCGCCGAAGCCGTAGACCAGGGCGGTCGCAAGCGCCGGGACCATCTGCATCGTCGCCCCGAAGAGCCGGGTCAGCAGCGCGATCCGGATGCCCAGGCGGCGTACGACATCGGCACGCTGCGCGAACGCGGCGTCCTCCTCCTCGCGGCGCCCGAAGAGCTTGAGCAGCAGGGCGCCGCCGACGTTGAACCGCTCGGTCATCGTGGTGGCCAGGGCCGCGTTGCCGTCCATCTGCTCGCGGGTCAGGCCGGCCAGCCGGCGCCCGACCCAGCGCGAGGTCAGGAACAGGATCGGGAACAGCGCGACGCACATCAGCGTCACCTGCCACGACAGCACGAGCATGGCCGCGCCGACCACGACGAGGGAGATCATGTTGGAGACGCTGTTGGACAGCGTCGAGGTGAAGGCCCGCTGCGCGCCGAGCACGTCGGTGTTGAGCCGGCTCACCAGGGCACCGGTCTGCGCCCGAGTGAAGAAGGCCAGCGACTGTCGCTGGACGTGCCCGAAGACCTGGGTGCGGAGGTCGAAGATGAGACCCTCGCCGATGCGCGTCGAGAGCCATCCGGAGACGATCCCGAAGCCCATGTCGATCACGGCCACCAGCGCCATCGCCGCGGCCACCCAGACGACCACCGAGAGGTCCTTCTGCAGCACCCCGTCGTCGATGAGTCGCTGGGTCAGCAGCGGGGTCACCACCACGATCGCCGCGTCGAAGACGGTGAAGACCAGGAAGGCGGCGATCAGCGCGCGGTGCGGCCCGGCATAGGAGACGACGCGCTTCAGGGTGCCCTTCGGCAACCCTCGCTGGAGAACGGTCCGGTCGGCGCGGAGGTTGCGCATGATCCCGCCACCGCCCATCGCCCCGCCGGACGCACCGAAGCCTGGACCCATTTGTGACACCCCGTCACCTTAGTCGCCCGCACACGTACGGCCGCGTCGAGGATGCACCGTCGAAATATGGTCAAAATCACCCGGAGTTGGTGACCAAGCGCTCTGTTGGTGGTATGAAGTGGAGCGCGTGTGTGCGCCGGTCTCCGGGGGCTGGATCAGGTTTCATCCAGACTGCCCGGAACCCGCGGGTCCATGCCCTGACTGCTCGCCCCCACACCAGGTGCCCCACATGACCCGACCATTCCTGGTCCGGCTCCACCGAGCCGGTCCATGGTTCTGCAGTATCGCGATCCTCCTCTACGTCGCCCTCTCCCCTGTCATCTTCGTCACCGCCAGCGGTGACCAGTGGCTCTGGCGCTGGGTCCTCGCCGGCGTACCCGTCGTCGCGCTCACCCTCTGGCTCACCGCGATGGCCTACGACCGCACCCCCGCCGAATCGGTAGAACCGGACGACGAGTCCGCAGTTGTTGCGGCCGAGTCCGCAGATCTGGGCGACGAGACGACAGTTTCGTCGCCCGCAAGTGAGGATTCGGCCTCCACAACCGCAGATTCGGTCGCCGAAGCTGCAGAGTCGCCCGCCACGACTGAGGTCTCGGCTGAGCCGGCTGCGCGAGGTGGAGATGCCGGGATGCGGGTGGCGGTGCTGTCGCTGTCTCGCAAGGTGCAGGCGTCGGCGCACCGGATCCAGGAGGAGTCGACGCGGATGGTGGCCAGGTTCCCGGCCGAGCCGGATGTGCTCGAGGCGGGGATGCGGGTCGACCACGCGGCGGCGCAGCAGGCCCGCCTGGCGCAGAGCATCGCCACGCTGTGCGGGGAGCAGCCCGGTCAGCACTGGCGTGACCCGCTCGCGATGGCCGACGTCGTCCGCGGTGCTGCGGGAAGGATCACCGCCTACCGCCGGGTCCGGGTGGAGGGTGATCCGCCGGTCGCGGTCCAGGGCGCGTACGTCGAGCCGCTGATCCACCTCGTCGCCGAGCTCCTCGCCAACGCGACGCAGTCCTCGCCGCCGGCGACGGAGGTGCTGGTCACGATCCGTTCCGTACGCCGCGGGGCGGCCCTCGAGATCGACGACGCGGGCGTCGGCATGGACGAGACCAACCTGGCCTGGATGCGGGAGATCGCCTCCGGCACCCGGCAGATGCGCCTGCAGGACCTCGGCGAGATCCCGCAGACCGGCCTCGCGGTGGTCGGCACCTACGTACGCCGCCACGGGTTCCGCGTCGACCTGACCGAGTCGGTCCACGGAGGCCTGCGGGTCGCCGTCCTCGTCCCCGAGGCGATGACGACCCCGCTGACGCCCGCCGTGCCCGCGCCGGTCGGGCCGCGTACGCCGCCCTCGACCCCGCTCCCGCCCTCGACCCCGGTCCCCGCCTCGCTCCTGGCCCAGGCACCGAAGGCACCGCCCGCCTCGACGACACCGGCCTGGCCGGTGCACGACGCGGCCAAGGCACCCGACCCCGTCCCCGCCCGGCAGGAGCCCTCGCTGTTCACCTCCGACGGCCTGCCGCAGCGCCGCTCGAAGCGCGGCCAGCGTTTCGCGACCGGCCATCAGCAGGCCGTGAGCCAGCCCGTCCCGGCCCGCCCGGAGCCGACCGCCGAACAGGCCGGCGCCTGGATGAGCAGCTTCCTCAGCACACCGGCGACCCCCGCGACCGGCACCACCATCCCACCCCTGAACGACCGCCAGAACGACCGCCTGAACGACCGCACCACCGCGGAGACCGATGCCGCACCCGAGAACCACTGGAGGAACCATGACCGATGAGAACAGCTGGATGCTGGAGCTGGTCGCGGGAGTACGCGGCGTACGTCATGTCGTGGTCCTCTCCGCCGACGGACTCGTCCGGGTCCGCACGAGCCACACCCCGCGCGAGGAGGCCGACAAGCTCGCCGCGGCCTGCGCCGGCCTGACCTCGCTCGGCCACGGGATCAGCCGCCAGTTCGGCGCCGACGCCCATCCGCGTCAGGTGATGGTCGAGTTCAACGGCGGCTTCCTGTTCATCCGGGGCGCCGGTGACGGCTCCCGCCTCGCGGTGGTCACCGAGATGAGCATCGACCCGGCGCTGGTCGCCCAGCAGATGCAGGCGACCGTCCTGATGATCGGGGAGCGCGCGATGAGCACCCCGAGGCGCTCGTTCTGAGTCGATGCCCGGCGCCCGCGACGACGACTACGTCGACCACCCGATCCGGTCCTATGTCCGGACCGGTGGCCGCGCTCGGCCGACCCACCGGCTGACCCCGGCGACGCTGCTGATCGGCCACACCGACCCGGCGTCCACGTCGGTGGGCCGTCAGGAGCGCGAGGTCCTCTCCCAGTGCCTCGGCGTGATCTCGATGGCCGAGATCGCCGTCCATCTCGGCCAGCCGGTCAGCGTCCTCGCGGTGATCGCCTCGGACATGATCGACGCCGGCCTGATCGGCGTACGCCCCGACAGCGACACCGCCACCGGTCCCTCCCGCGAAACCCTCCAGAAGGTCCTGCATGCTCTCAACCACCTCTGACGACAACCACTATCTGGCCCCCACCGTCGTCGAGTCGGTCAAGATCCTGGTGGTCGGCTCCTTCGGGGTCGGCAAGACCACGCTGATCGGCTCGGTCAGCGAGATCGACCCGCTGCGCACCGAGGAGACGATCACCGAGGCCAGCGAGGGGATCGACGCGGTCGACGCCACCCCGGAGAAGACGACGACCACGGTCGCGATGGACTTCGGCCGGATCACCCTGACCGACGAGATCGCGCTCTACCTGTTCGGTACGCCCGGGCAGCGCCGCTTCTGGGACCTGTGGTCCGGTCTCGCCGAGGGGGCCGCCGGCGCCCTGGTCCTGGTCGACACCCGCCGCCTCGAGGACTCCTTCGAGGTGCTGGACCAGCTCGAGACGCGTACGTCCCTGCCGTTCGTGGTCGCGATCAACCAGTTCCCCGGCGCGCCGAACTACGAGCCCGACCAGATCCGCACGGCGCTCGACCTCGACGACGAGACGCCGATCGTGGTGTGCAACGCCAAGAACCGCAACGCCTGCGTCCGCGCGCTCGCCGCTCTCGTGCGCCACGCCCTGAAGACCCACTGACCCAGACGAACAGGCCCCGCATGATGACCCCCACCCGCACCGTACGTCTCGCCGACCTCACCGACCTCGTCCAGGCGCCCGACACCGTCGGCCCGCAGGCTCGGGAGGTGCACGAACGGCTCCGGGCGGAGTGGGGTCCGGTGGCCCCGGGCGAGCTCTCCCCCGGCGTACGCGTCTGGTTCGCGATGGGCTACGCCGAGTTCAGCGAGGTCATCCGCAACGAGGAGGTCTTCTCCCGCAACGGCGACAACTGGAGCGCGGTGCAGGAGGGCCGGATCCTGCCGGACATGCCGATCTACCCGTTCGTGACCACCCGGCAGAACTCCTTCCACAACGACGGCGAGCTCCGCCGGCGGCTGCGCTCGCCGGTCGACCGGGCCCTCTCCCGGGTCGAGGAGCACGGCTACGCCGCCCAGGTACGCGGCATCTGCAACGACCTCGTCGACGACATGCTCGAGCGCGGTGAGGCCGACCTGGTCCAGGACTATGCCGTGCTGATCCCGCTGCTCTCGGTCGCGGCGATGTTCGGCATGGGCCAGGAGGTCGGCGACTCGATGCGCAAGGCGGCCCACAAGGTCCTCGGTGGCGGCCAGCTCGCCCAGGAGGGGGTCATCGAGCTCGCCGTCGAGATCGTCGACCACATCGCCAAGCGCCGCAGGGAGCCCCAGGACGACCTCACCTCCCACCTGATCGACGACCCCGGCCTGTGGGACGACAACGAGGTCATGGAGGCGATGATCGTGATGATCATCGCCGGCAACGAGCTGACGATCGCGACGATCACCCAGACGCTGCTGCTGATGCTCTCCGACGAGCGGTTCGCCGGCCGGTTGCGCGGCGGGCGGCTCGACGTCGACCAGGCGATCGAGGAGGTGATGTGGCGCGACCCGCCCTGCTACAACATCACCCCGCGCTTCGCGCTGCGCGACGTCGAGCTCGGCGGTCAGCTGATCCGCAAGGGTGACGCCGTGGTGCCGTGCATCGCGGCGGCCAACGCCGACCCGCTGATGACCGGCGGCGACCCGTGGCTCGAGATCGGCAACCGCGCCCACATGTCGTGGAGCGCCGGCCCGCACGCCTGCCCGGCCATGCGGCCGGGCACGATCATCGTCCAGGCAGCCGTACGCACCGTCCTGGAGCGTCTTCCCGAGGTCTCCCTCGCGGTGCCGGCCGACCGGATCGAGCGCAACACCGACTCGCTCTCCTACCGCTACCCGACCTCGATGCCGGTCAGGTTCGTCCGCACCCTCACCTAGCGCCGAGTCGGCCCGTCATGACGGGCCGACTCGGCATAGGTCAGGCGAGCGAGACCAGGTCGGCGTACTCCTCGTTCCACAGGTCCTCGACGCCGTCGGGGAGGATGAGGACCTTGTCGGGCTCCAGCGCGTGCACGGCGCCCTCGTCGTGGGTGACCAGCACGATCGCGCCCTCGTAGCGGCGGATCGCGTTGAGCACCTCCTCGCGGGAGGCCGGGTCGAGGTTGTTGGTCGGCTCGTCGAGCAGCAGCACGTTGGCCGCGGAGACGACCAGGGAGGCCAGGGCCAGCCGGGTCTTCTCGCCACCGGAGAGTACGCCGGCGGGCTTGTGCACGTCGTCGCCGGTGAAGAGGAACGCACCCAGGACGGTGCGCGCCTCGGTGTCGGTGAGCTGCGGAGCCGCGGACTGCATGTTCTCGAGCACCGACCGCTTGGTCTCGAGCGTCTCGTGCTCCTGGGCGTAGTAGCCGATCTTGAGGCCGTGGCCCGGCACGACCTCGCCGGTGTCGGGCTGGTCGACGCCGGCCAGGATGCGGAGCATGGTGGTCTTGCCGGCACCGTTGAGCCCGAGGATGACCACGCGGGTGCCGCGGTCGATGGCCAGGTCGACGGCGGTGAAGACCTCCAGCGCCCCGTACGACTTCGACAGGTCGTTGGCGGTGAGCGGCGTCTTGCCGGACGGCGCGGGCGAGGGGAACTTGATCGCGGCGACCTTCTCCTGCTGCCGCTCCCCCTCGACGCCCGCCATGATCTTCTCGGCGCGCTTGAGCATGCTCTGCGCAGCGGTCGCCTTGGTGGCCTTGGCGCGCATCTTGTTGGCCTGGTCGGTGAGCGTCTTGGCCTTGTTCTGCGCGTTCATCAGCTCGCGCTTGCGGCGGGCCTCGTCGGTCTCACGCTGGGTCAGATACTGCTTCCACGGCATGTTGTAGATGTCGATCACCTCGCGGTTGCCGTCGAGGTGGAAGACCTTGTTGACCGTCTGGGCGAGCAGGTCGTTGTCGTGGGAGATCACGATGAAGCCGCCCTTGTAGGACTTCATCCAGTCACGCAGCCAGATGATCGAGTCGGCGTCGAGGTGGTTGGTCGGCTCGTCGAGGATCAGCACCTCGGCGGAGGAGAACAGGATGCGCGCCAGCTCCACGCGGCGACGCTGGCCACCGGAGAGCGTCTTCAGCGGCTGGGTCATGATCCGGTCGGGGATACCGAGCGACTGGGCGATCTGCAGCGCCTCGGTCTCGGCCGCGTAGCCACCGCCGGCGTCGAGCTCGTCGTGGGCGCGCTGGTAGCGCTTCATCGCCTTCTCGCGCACGTTCGGGTCCTCGGAGCCCATCTCCTCCTCGGCGATGCGCATGCGGCGTACGGCATCGTCGAGGCCGCGCGCGGACAGGATGCGGTCCTTGGCGATCACCTCGGGGTCGCCGACCCGCGGGTCCTGGGGCAGGTAGCCGATCTCACCGGTGTTGGACACCGTTCCGGAGGCAGGCAGATGGTCGCCGGCGAGCACCTTCGTCAGGGTCGTCTTCCCGGCGCCGTTACGGCCTACGAGCCCGACCTTGTCGCCGGGTCCGACTCGGAAAGTGACGTTCTCCATCAAAAGTCTGGCGCCGACGCGGACTTCTAGGTCATGGGCAGTGATCATTACCGTCACTAGTGTATGGGCGGGGCACTCGGCTCCACACATCACCACCTCCAGGGGGACAAGATGCGGTTCAACCCGAAGGCCAGACTCGACACCAGCCGGACGTCCGGCGGAGGTGGCGGTGGCGGGTTCGGCGGCGGAGGTGGCGGCCGGATCCCGATCCCCGGCGGCAAGGCGAGCGGCGGCATCGGCACCGTCATCGTGCTGCTGATCTTCTTCCTCATCACCCAGTGCACCGGCGTCGGTCCCCAGGTCCTCGGCGACGGCAGCGGTGGCTCGACGTCGGTCGGCACCGGCACCTTCGGCGGCCTCCAGGCGGCGGACAGCGGCGACACCGGCGACTTCGGGTCCTGCCAGACCGGCGATGACGCCAACAACGACGAGAACTGCGCGTTCGTCGCGCTCGAGAACTCGCTGACCGGCTACTGGGACTCCCAGCCCGACCTCTCCGGCCGGTTCCAGCCCGAGCAGTCCGTGGTCATCTTCGCCGACCAGGTCCAGACCGGCGGCTGCGGCTCCGCGTCGAGCGCCGTCGGGCCGTTCTACTGCCCCTCCGACCAGACCATCTACCTCGACCCGACCTTCTTCGACTCCATCTTCGAGCAGCTCGGCGGCAAGGACACCACCTTCGTACGCGCCTACGTGCTCGCCCACGAGTACGGCCACCACATCCAGAACCTGCTCGGCACCATGGGCCAGGTCCGCACCCAGCAGGGCCCCGACTCCGACGCCGTCCGCCTCGAGCTGCAGGCCGACTGCTACGCCGGCATGTGGACCGCGGCGGCCGAGAACGACGGGTTCGTCGAAGACATCACCGACCAGGACATCTCCGAGGGCATCTCCGCCGCCAAGACCGTCGGCGACGACCACATCCAGGCCAAGACCACCGGCCGCGTGGACACCTCGCAGTACACCCACGGCTCCTCCGAGCAGCGGATCGCCTGGTTCCAGCAGGGCATGACCACCCCCGACTCGATCGCGGGCTGCGACACGTTCAAGGCACGGGATCTCGACAACCCCTAGCCTCACCGGTGGGGGCGCGGCTCACATCCCGAGCAGCGCCTCCACCAGCGGAGCCTGCTTCTGCAGGGTCCGCAGATGCGGCGCGACCGCCGGGTGGCGGAACTTCGCGAGCAGCGGGCCCTCGCCCGGCGTGACCCGGCTCAGCGCCCACTCGGCCCGGCTCAGCGCGGTGTAGACGGCGCTGATCTGGGCACCGAGGGCCACCTGATCGCGAGTCGCGATGCCGGGCGGCAGCCCCAGGACGTACGCCTCCAGCAAGGGGTCGAACGACTCGCGGGCGTGCAGCAGGTAGAGCCCCAGATCCCCGCCGACGGGGCCGTGGCCCAGGCTCGACCAGTCGATCGCGACCAGTCGCTCGCCGTCGTCGGTGCGGCCGATCAGATTCTGCGGCGCGGGGTCGCCGTGCTGGGCGACCTGGGGAAGCTCGTCGAGAAGGTCGGTGAAGCGACCGCGCCGCTGCCACAGGGTGTGGGCGATGTCCGCGGCGGTCGTACGCATCATGGTCGGCCAGCCGCCGTTGTACTCCACCCGAGCCATCCGGTCGCGGAACTGGTCACGCGCCAGCCAGCGCGCCTCGCCGAGGTCAGCACCGGCGAAGCGACCCATCGAGAGGGCCGCGAAGAGCCCCGAGTTGGCGGCGTCCTCGACCCAGTCGGTGGTGAGCGTGATCCCCTCGTCGTCCTCGGCGACGCTCGTACGCGCGCCGATCATGCCCGGGGTGTCGTCGACCAGGCCCGAGGTGGCGACGTCGGCGGCCCGCCGCCAGTAGGCGAAGTGTCGCCGGCGGCTCAGCTCGGCCGGATCGTACGCCCCGGGCTCAGCCAGCCGTTTGACCACGACCGGCTCCTCGCCCACGGCGGTGCGCCAGACCCCCAGCGTGGAGGGTCCGGTGCCTCCGGGAAGGACGAGCCACCCGGGGTCGGGCTGCCACATGCTTGTCAAGGTAGCGCATCCCGTATCGTTGAGCCGATGTCCGAGACTGACTACTGCGAGCTGTGTGACCTGCCGAGGTCACAGTGCATCCACGGGCGGCCCCCGGCCCCGCCGGCTCCGACTCCGCCCGCTCGACGGCCGGCGAAGCCGGCCACCCGGGTGCGCAAGACCACGACGAGCGCGGCGGCCTCGGCCCCGAAGGTCGTCACCAAGTCCGCTCCCCGCAAGTGGACCCCGCCTGCCGCCTTCGCCCCGCTCATCCTCGAGATCCTGGAGGCAGCGGGCGGCTCGATGTCCGCCGACGCCGTCCTCGACGAGCTCGAGAGCCAGCTGGCCGACCAGCTCCTCGCCGGCGACTTCGAGACCACGCCGGAGGGCGAGCTCCGCTGGCGCTACGCCGCGCGACGCGCTCGTCAGAAGCTCCTCACCGAGGGTCTGATGACCAAGGGCGCGCCAGGGGTCTGGCAGCTTCCCTAGCCGTCGGCGTTGAGGACCTCGATCCGCACCTTCCGGGCGTCCTCGACGGCCTGGTCGAGCACCGCGCGATTGGGGTCCTGCACCGGGAGCCAGGGCCCGGTCACGGTGAGCGCCTGCAGGCGCCGGTCCTCGAGCACGTCGTCGACGCCACCGTGGTCACCGCCCGTGACGAGGGGCCCGGTGAGCCCCTCGAGGATCCTGGCCGCGTGCTCGGCGGCCGCCTCGTAGGCAGCACTGGCCTGGTTGGCCCGGCGCCGGGCGAAGCGCTGCTGGCTCCAGCCACCGGCCTTGGTCTTCCCCTGGACGTGCCGCCGGCCGATCTTGTGCTCGGCGATGTCGGCGCCGCTCATCCGCGCGATCGCGAACCCGCCCTTGCGCACCAGCAGGATGCCCCACTCCTGCGGGGCCGCCGCAGCGGCGATGAACGCCCCGACCTCGGCCGGGCCGGCGTACGTCTTCTCGAACGGCAGCGCCGCGATGAACGACGAGCCGTCGGCGGCGGCGCCGGTCAGGGCGCCGGAGTCGACCGCGAGCCGGGTCTCGCCGTGACGGGCGGCGAAGTTGTCGACCCAGCGCTGGATCCGAGCGACCGGGACGGCAACGTTGGGCATGGCCGTACGTTACCGGTCCCGGTCGTCCGAACCCGACCGGTTCGTCCGGATCAGTTGGTGATGGTGAACTCGACGCGTCGGTTGCGCGGGTCCGGTGTGCCGGCGACGAGCGGGCGCGTCTCGCCGTAGCCGACCGAGGAGAGCCGCTCGGCCCCGATGCCCAGCTTCACCAGCGTCGCCAGCACCCGCTTGGCCCGGCGTTCACTCAGGTCCTGCGTGTGGGCGAGGTCGCCGGTGATGTCGGCGTGCCCTTCGATCCGCACGGTCACCTCCGGGTGCTCCGTCAGGGCCGCGGCGACCGCCTTGACGAGCTTCAGGCCGTCGGCGGTCAGTACGTCGCTGTTGTGCTCGAAGCCGATCGACCGGAACTTGTCCAGCTCGGTCTGTGCCTCCTCGCGCTCCTCCGCGCTCGGCGCCGCCGACTCCGACGGCTCGGGCTCAGCGCTCCCCTCGGCGTCGGCGTCCTCCGAGCCCGACTCGCTCGTGGCACCGCCCGTGACCTCACCCGTGACCTCACCGTCCGGACCGAAGGCCCGGACGACGCGTACGCCGGTGACGTCCTCGACGAGCGCGCCGGCCTCGGCCGCCGCGGCCTCCGTCTTCGCGGTGACCTCGCCGTCGCGACCGGTGAAGCTGACGTCGACGTCGTCGAGACCGGCCTCCGACAGCTCGGCAGCCGCGCTGTCGGTCAGCTTGTCCTCGACCCGCTCACGGAAGACCGTGTCCTGGACCGCGGTGAGCCCGCCCAGCAGGACGACGCCGACGATCGCCGCGACGACGATCCGACGCAGCCTCATGCCTTCGCCCCGGAGGCGTCGCCCTCGGCGGCCTCGGCAGCGGCGACCTCGGCAGCGTCCTCAGCGATCGCCTCGGCCTTGTCCTCGGCATCGGTGATCTCGTCGACGTCGGCGAAGTCGACCTTCTCGTTGAACTTCACGCTGCGGTCCTGACCGCCGACCAGGTAGTCCTGGAACTCTTTCAGACCGTCCTCGTCGCCGTCGGCCAGGAACTGCGCCTGGCGGGCCCACGAGCTCGCCGACGGAGCGAACCGGACGCCCTCCGCCTTGATCGCCGCCCGGAGCTCGTCCTCCGTGGCCGCGGCGACACCGGCGTACGTCGCGTACCCCTGCGCCTTCAGCGCTGCGTCGATCTTCGGGCCGATGCCCTCGATCCGCTTGAGGTCCTGCGGCTCCGGCTCCTCCTGCTCCGCGGCCTCACGGGCCACGGACTCCGCCTCGGCGACGACCGCCGCTTCGGCCGTCTCGGCCTGCGTCGCCGGCTCCGGCTCTGGCTCGGGATCCGCCTCCGGCTCGGGCTCGGGATCCGCCTCCGGCTCGGGCTCGGGATCCGGCGCGGGCTCCGCTTCCAGCTCGGGCTCGGGATCCGCTTCCGGCTGGGCCTCCAGCTCAGGCTCGGGCTCGGGCTCGGGCTCGGCCGCGTCCTCCGACTCAGCCCGGGGAGCAGGAACGGCAGCGGCCTCGACGTCGGGCTCGACCTCGGGCTCCGAGGTGGTGGCGCTGTCGGTCTCGGCCCGCGGGGCCGGGACAGCCGCAGCCGCGACGGTGTCGGTCTCGACCTTCGGTGCCGCGGTGTCCGCCGACTCCTCGGCGACCGTGGTGCTCTTGTTGCGGCGGCCCCAGATCAGCCAGCCGACGAGCAGGCCGATCGCGAACGCGACCAGGATGAAAACCAAGCTCTGGGCAATGAACCAGCCCATGAGGTACCTCCAGATGACTTGCGGTGGGTGAGAGATAACCGGCCTCTGGCACCGAACAACGGACGCACTGGAACGGACCACCGCAAGTCGCCCCGCAGACCGCCGAACTCGGCCGAACGCGCGGACGCTCCCACATATCCGCATGGCATGGAAAGACCCGCCACGCGATGGCTACCGATCCGTTGCCGAACTGTCGGTCAGGTCAGGAGGAACAGGCACGAAAACGCCCTCACATCCGGCGCAACAGGCGTTCCGGCGCGATCTGCCGGTAGGCGTCCTCACAGATCTCGGCGACCTCGGACCAGTCGACCTCACCGTCAAGCCGCATGCCGATCCAGCCCCGCCCACCGACGTAGGGAGGCACGAAGAACCGCTCAGGATCGGCCCCGACGACCTCCTCCTGCACCCCTGCCGCAGCGGCCGCCCACAGGTGCGGCTCGTCGCGCCCGTGATGCCCCTGCGGCCACAGCATCACGAACTGCTTCTTCACGAAGAACCCCGGCGCACCATGGCTGACCCGCTCGGCGCTCTCCGGAAACCCGAGACAGATCTCCCGGACCCGGTCGGTGAGCTCCTGCGGTGTCACTCGGGCTTGGGCCAGACCAGCTCGAAGCGCTCGAGGACGACGGGCATGTCCTGGGCGAAACCGCGGTCGTGGCCGGCCTCCTCGGTGAAGAACCGCTCGTGGACCTCGCGCCAGTGCTCGAGGGAGGCGTCGCCCTCGCCCTCGGCTCGGGCGTGCTCGGCGGAGACCTCGTCGAACGGCACCACGTCGACCGCGGTCGTCACGACGAGGGCTCGCGGGTGTCCGTCGCCGTCGAGGACGATCCCGAGGGTGCCGACGGTCGGGATCGGCTCCTCGGCTGCCTCGTAGTCCCACAGGGCCGAGGCGGTCGCCGTCTTCACGCCCTCGAGGACGAGCTCGAGGAGCTCGTTGGACTGCTCCGGCGTACCTCCGAAGGCCCACGCCGGCGGCTGCAGCGCCTCCAGCGGAGACGCACCGAAGTAGCCGGGTGCGGCGCTGAGGTGGGCGTGGTGCTTCACGTCGTCCCAGAACGCGGCGACCTCAGCCTCCTGCTGCGAGTCGGAGACAGGGGCTTCAGGCGCAGGGGTCACGGCGTCGTCGCTCATAGGCGACACTCAATCACAGTTGGCGCTAGCCGTGCCGGGACTCCACGGAGGTACGCGGCGCGGCGGATCGCGCGGTGACCAGCCGGGCCTCGACGTGCCAGCCGAGGCCGGCGTAGAGCGGCTCGCCCATCTCGCTCGCGACCAGGAGGCCGCGGACCGCCCCGGCCTCACGAGCGGCCGAGACGAGCAGGGTCATCACCGCGCCGCCCAGCCCGCGACGACGGTGGTCGTGGTCGGTCCGGATGCGGTCGGCGACGGCGTCGGCGCCGATGACGGCGATCGTCCCGCCGGCCGCCGTGGCCTCGCCCGAGCGGACGGACACCGTGATGATGCCGCCGTCGCGCTCCACCTCGGCGCGGTAGCCGTCCGGAAGCTCCCGGACCGCGTGCGCGGCGAGGTCGATCGACATCAGCGCCTCCTCGGCCTCGTTGGGGGTCAGGCCGCCCTCGAGGAACCACGGACGTACGCCGGCGGGCGACCCGGTCACCACCGACAGCCACGCCTCGGGCGTGGCCCGCACGGCGTCGACGAGCCCGGCGAGCGTGTCCGCCTCGTCGGTCGCCACCCACTCGACGCTCCGCCCCGGCTCGCCCACCTCGACGCGTACGCCGCCGGGCACCGCCTCGGGGCGAGGGAAGCCCCGCGCGTAGGCCCAGCCCCGGGCCCACCGGGAGACGGTGTCCGGGAGGTCGCCGGCGCTCGCGGCAGCGGCGAGCGCGGCCTGGTGGCCGCGGTACCACTCGCTCAGGACCGTCATCACGAGCATCACAAAGGCCAGGGCGATGGCCCGAAGGTCCAGTGTTACGAACCCGACGACCGTCAGCGCAACCGCGACGACGTACCCGAACCACATCCGCCGAGGAGCCTCCACGCCGACCGACCCTACCCGCCTTGGCCGACCCGCTCGCGCAACGTCGCCACCCCCGGCCCGTCCAGGTCCGCCAGGGCGACCGCGCGGCCGGAGAGCGCCATCGCGAGGGCCTCGCTGGGACCGGAGACCTCCGCGCCCTCGCCCCAGGACCAGTCCTGGTCGCTCGCCCGCAGCGCGAGCCCGTCGAGCCGCCCCGCCGGAACCACCCCGAGCGAGGCCTGCTTCGTCGGCAGCCAGTCGAGCACCGCGCGCCAGTCCCCCAGCGGGACGTCGATGCCGAGGCCGAGCGGCCGGGCGCAGTCGCGCAGGTGGATGCAGTGGTCGGTGAACTGGCCCATCGGACCCACGCCGGGCGCCGGCACCCGCTTCCCGGCGTACGTCCTCAGCAGCCCGGTCAGCTCGCCGACCGGCCGCCGCGCCTGTTCCTCCGCGATCGCGGCTGAGGCGCGGTCGATGGAGCCGCCGGCCAGCAACGTACGCCACAGCAGTCTGCCGATCCCGACCGAGAACGGCATCGCGCTGTGCCCCAGCACCTCCCGCACCGTCCAGGCCGAGCAGAGGCTCTGCGTCTCCAGCTGTGCCTCGTCGAGGCCGTCGAAGAAGTCAGCGAGCAGGCGGCGGTTGGCTGCGGTGCGGGCGGCTACGTCCATGCCGTCATCGTGTCAGGCCGCGGCCTCCTCCGGGACCGGCTCGGCCGCGGACCTCGTCCCGGCGTAGACGTCCCGGTCGATCTCACCGGCGCCGTGGGCGACCAGCAGCGCGACCATGGTGTCGCCGTTGACGTTGAGGAACGTACGCAGGATCCCGGTGAACCAGTCGACGGCGATGAGCAGGCCGGCGGCCTCGATCGGCAGGTCCAGGGACGTGGCCAGGAAGATCGCGACCACCGGGAACCCACCGGGCACCGTGATCGTGCCGATGTTGAGCAGCACCGCCAGCGCCATCCCGAGAGCGATGTCCCCCGCCGAGAGCGAGACCCCGGAGGCCTGGGCGATGAAGAGCACCACGATCGTGTAGTTGAGCACCGCGCCGCACGAGCCCATCGTCATCCCCAGGCAGAGCGTGAAGTCGGCGACCCGCTTCGAGATCCCGAACTTCTCGACCGCGTTCTTGAGCACCGTCGGGAAGGTGACCGCCGAGGAGGTCGTGGTGATGGCCACGACGCTCTGCTCGGCGAGCTTGGCGGGCATGAGCAGCGGGTTGAGCCGGGTGACGGCGACGACCACGACCACGTAGAGCGCGGAGATGATCACCACCCCGGCCAGGGTCGCGCCGAGGTAGGCGAGGGCTGTGGTGACCACCGCGAAGCCGACCCGGCCGGCGAGATCGGCGAGGAGGCAGAAGACGCCGATCGGGGCCAGCAGCATGACGTACCGGATCATCAGCAGGACGATCGCCTGGACCTGCTCGAAGAACGTGAGCACGACGGTGGGGCCGTTCACGGCGGTGTAGCGGTTGAGCGCGAGCCCGAAGAGCAGCGCGAAGACGATGATCGGCACCATCGCGCCGGTGGCCATCGCCTCGACCACGTTGGTGGACACGAAGCCGGTCACCGTCTGCTGCCAGCCGACCGCCGTCTCAGCGGCCGAGTCGGTCAGCGCCGGGTCGAGCGCACCGTCGTAGTGCATCCCCGAGCCCGGCTGGATCAGCTCCGCGAGCCCCCAGCCGACGAACGCCGCGACCACCGCGAACCCCAGCATCCAGCCGAAGGTCGCACCCGCCATCCTGCCCGCGCCCGCACCGGTCATCGCACCCGTCGCGACGATCACCGACGAGGCCACGAGCGGGACGATCGACATCTGGATCAGCCGGATGAAGATGTCACCGACGAACTTGAGGTTCGCCGCCCACTCCCCCACCACCAGGCCGAAGACGATGCCGGCGATCGCGCCGACGAGGATCAGCACGGCCGGGGACTTCAGGACCTTCATCAGGTCTCCTCCTACGTCGGGGACGGCTTCTCCCGGACGCTAACGAGGCCGCGTACGCCACGGGTTAAGCCGCCGTCACCGGCACGTTTCCGCCGACAAACCAGTGGTACGGCCCAGGGCCGGGTGAATACCATGGCTGTCATGCGCGAGACGACGATCTGCACCAACCCCGGCCGGCCGGTCCCGGGCGTGGATTTTGCGCGCATGGAGCCGCAACAGACGTAGGTGCTCAGTCGCACCCACCAGGGCCGCTCCGATCGACGGGGCGGCCCTTTCTCATGTCCAGCAGCATCACCAGGAGGTGAACGAGATGGAGATCATCACACTTTTCGGAGAGGGCAACAGCTCCAAGACCTATGAGCTGACGCTGAAGCACCCGACTCCCCGGACCGACGAGTGGGCCTGCGTGGGCGAGGACCCGGAGCTCTTTCACCCCGACGACCTCGCCCAGCTCGCCGAGGCGCAGGAGGTCTGCGCAGCGTGCCCGATGCGCCGGACCTGCCTCGATCTCGGCACCGCCCGGCGGGAGTGGGGCGTGTGGGGCGGTGTCCTGCTGGAGAGCGGCAAGCCGAGAGACACGCCCAGAACGCCCGGACGAAAGCCCTACAAGCGCAGCCAGGAAGCGATCGCGAGGGCCCGCAGCGTTGCCTGAAATGACGTGGGAGTCCTGAGGTCACCCAGTGACCTCAGGACTCCCACGTCGGGCGAACCCTCAGACGTTGAACCCGA
This sequence comes from Nocardioides sp. NPDC126508, assembly GCA_040302365.1. Classification (GTDB taxonomy): domain Bacteria; phylum Actinomycetota; class Actinomycetes; order Propionibacteriales; family Nocardioidaceae; genus Nocardioides. Next base: position 133,547 of record JBEOUM010000009.1, on the reverse strand, counting down.
GCGCGCGCAGCATCTCGCGGCCGTCGGGGGTGATCTTGTCCGGGCCCCACGGCGGCATCCAGACCCAGTTGATGTGCACGTCGTTGACCATGCCCTCCAGCGCGGTGGCGGTCTGGTCCTGGATGACGTCGGTCAGCGGACAGGCGGCCGAGGTCAGGGTCATGTCGATGACCACGTTGGAGTTGTCCTCGATGTGCAGGCCGTAGATCAGCCCGAGGTCGACGACGTTGATGCCGAGCTCGGGGTCGACGACGTCCTTCATCGCCTCCTCGACGTCCTCGATCTTCAGGCTCGCGCCCTCGACCGTGGACGTACGCATCCCCTGCCACTCCGGGGCCTCGTGACCGTGGCCATGGCCGTGACCCGAGTGGTCGTGACCGGCGTGGTCATGACCCGTGTGGTCGTGTGTGCTGTGGTCAGTCTCAGTCATCATTTCTCCTCAGCGAGAGCCCGCTGGTTTGCCTGTGCGGTGGCGTCTTTCCACGCCATCCACGAGAGCAGCGCGCACTTGATCCGGGCGGGGAACCTGGCGACGCCGGCGAAGGCGATGCCGTCCTCCAGAATGTCCTCGTCGGGCTCCACCTGGCCCTTGCCCTGCATCAGTCGCAGGAACTCCTCGTGGATGGTCATCGCCTCGTCCACCGTCTTGCCGACGACCAGGTCGTTGAGCACCGAGGCGGAGGCCTGCGAGATGGAGCAGCCGAGGGCGTCGTAGGAGATGTCCTCGATCTTGCCGCCATCGACGTGCACCCGCAGGGTGATCTCGTCGCCACAGGTCGGGTTGACGTGGTGAACCTCCGCCTCGAACGGGTCGCGAAGACCCTTTCCGTGCGGGTTCTTGTAGTGGTCCAGGATGATCTCCTGGTACATCGCTTCGAGGTTGGCGGCAGTCATCACTGGTCCAACTTGAAGAACGTGCGTACGTATTCCAACCCCTCGACCAGCGCGTCGATCTCGGCGGGCGTGGTGTAGAGGTAGGACGACATCCGGTTGGAGGCCTGTACGCCGAACCGCTGGTGGGCCGGCTTGGCGCAGTGGTGCCCGGCGCGGATGGCGACGCCCTTGGAGTCGAGGACCTGCGCCACGTCGTGCGGGTGCACCCCGTCGAGCTCGAAGGCGATCGCGCCGCCGCGCTTGGCCGCGTCGGCCGGACCGAGCACGCTCACGCCCGGGACGGTCGCGAGACGCTCCAGCGCGTAGGCGGTGATCGCCTGCTCGTGGGCGTGGACGTTCTCCATGCCCACGTGCATGAGGTATTCCAGCGCCGCCCCGAGACCGACGGCCTCGGCGATCGGCGGGGTGCCGGCCTCGAACTTGTGCGGGATCGGAGCGTAGGTCGACTTCTCCATCGTGACGGTCGCGATCATCTCGCCGCCGCCGAGGAACGGCGGCAGCGCCTCGAGCGCGGCGCGCCGGCCCCACAGGACGCCGATCCCGGTCGGGCCGACGACCTTGTGGCCGGTGAAGACGAGGAAGTCGGGACGCTCCTCCTCGGCCATCGAGGCCAGGTCGATCGGCAGCACCGGGGCGGCCTGCGCGGCGTCGACGACGACCAGCGCGCCGACCTCGTGGGCCTTGCGGGCGATCTCGGCGATCGGGTTGATCGTGCCGAGCATGTTGGAGACCCAGGTCAGCGCGACGATCTTGGTCGCCGACGTGATCAGCTCGTCGATGTTCGACAGGTCGAGCTGACCGTCGTTGGTGAGCCCGAGCCACTTCAGCGTCGCACCCGCACGCTGCGTGGCGAGCTGCCACGGAACGATGTTGGAGTGGTGCTCCATCTCGGTGGTCACGACCACGTCACCGGCACCGAGCGGCACCGTGTTGGCGACCAGGTTGAGCCCCTCGGAGGCGTTCTTGGTGAAGATCACCTCGTCACGCTCGGGCGCGCCGAGGAAGCGCGCGACGGTGTCGCGCGCCCCCTCGAACGCCTCGGTCGCCTCGGCACCCAGGTGGTGCATCGCCCGGGCGATGTTGGCGTTGTGCCGCTCCAGGTGGTCGACCATGGTGTCGATCACGATCTGCGGCTTCTGCGAGGTGTTGGCGCTGTCGAGGTAGACCAGCGGGGTCTCGCCACCGTCGAAGGTGCGCTCCAGGATCGGGAAGTCCTTGCGGACCAGATCCAGGTCGGGCAGCAGACCCTTCATGTCAGACTCCTGCCGTGACGTACTTCTCGTAGCCGTTGGCCTCGAGCTCCTCGGCCAGCTCGGGGCCGCCGGACTCGGCGATCCGGCCGGCGACGAAGACGTGCACCTGGTCGGGCTTCACGTAGCGGAGGATGCGGGTGTAGTGGGTGATCAGCAGGACCGACTTGGCCTCACGGCCACGGAAGTCGTTGATCCCCTCGGAGACGACCTTGAGCGCGTCGATGTCGAGGCCGGAGTCGATCTCGTCGAGCAGCGCGAAGGCCGGGTCGAGGATGTCGAGCTGGGCGATCTCGTGGCGCTTCTTCTCGCCGCCGGAGAAGCCCTCGTTCACGCTCCGCTGCGAGAAGGACGGGTCCAGGTGCATCTTGTTCATCGCACCGTTGACGTCCTTGACCCAGGTACGCAGCTTGGGGGCCTCGCCGTCCAGCGCCGTCTTCGCGGTGCGCAGGAAGTTGGCGACGCTCACGCCGGGGACCTCGACGGGGTACTGCATCGCGAGGAAGAGACCAGCCTTGGCACGCTCGTCGACCGACATCTCCAGCACGTTCTCACCGTCGAGGGTGACGGTGCCGCCGGTGATGGTGTACTTCGGGTGGCCGGCGATCGAGTAGGCAAGGGTCGACTTGCCCGAGCCGTTGGGGCCCATGATCGCGTGGGTCTCGCCGGAGTTGATGGTCAGCGTGACGCCCTTGAGGATCTCCTTGGGACCGTCCTCGGTCTCGACAGAGACCTGCAGGTCCTTGATCTCCAGCGTGCTCATGCGTTGTCCTTCGTGATCAGGGTGTTGATGTTTTTGGCGAGCTCGGCCTCGACCGTGCCGGTCAGCTTCTCCTCGAGCTCGGGGACGCCGATCTGTCGGATCAGGTCGTTGAAGAAGCCGTGCACGACCAGGCGCTTGGCCTCGGTCTCGGAGATGCCGCGGCTCTGCAGGTAGAAGAGCTGCTCGTCGTCGAAGCGGCCGATCGCCGACGCGTGACCCGCGCCCTCGATCTCGCCGGTCTCGATCTCCAGGTTGGGCACGGAGTCGGCCCAGGCACCGTCGGTGAGGATGAGGTTGCGGTTCTCCTCATACGTCTCGATGCCCTCGGCCTCCTTGCGGATCAGCACGTTGCCGATCCAGACCGCGTGGGCCTTCTCGCCCTGCAGCGCGCCCTTGTAGACCACGTTGGACTTGGTCTTCGGGGCGGTGTGGTCGACGAAGAGGCGGTGCTCGATGTGCTGACCCTCGTCGGCGAAGTAGAGGCCGAGCGACTCCACGGAGCCGCCGGGCCCGGCGTACTCCGCCGAGAAGTCGTGGCGCACCACGTCGCCGCCGAAGCTCACCGAGACGTGCTTGAGGTTGGCGTCGCGGCCGACCTTGGCGTGCTGGGTGGAGAGGTGGACGGCGTCGTCGGCCCAGTCCTGGACCGAGACCACGGTGAGGTCGGCGCCGTCCTCGACGACGATCTCGATGTTGTCGGCGACGACGGCGGAGCCCTCGAAGACCAGCACGACGGTCGCCTTGGCGAACTTCTCCGCGACGATCACCGCGTGACCGGCACCGGCGGTCTCGGAGCCGGTGCCGTGGTGGCGGATCACGGTCGCGCCCTCGATCACGGTGTCGGTCGGGATCCGTACGACGGTCGCGCCGGTGCTGGCCGCCCAGGCCCGCGCCGAGACGCGGTCGGTCGGGACCAGACCCGAGGACCCGCGTACGTCATCGTCGGCCGCCACGGTCTCGACGCTCACACCCGCGGCCGCCTCGACCTCCACCTTGGTCGCGCCGTCGGCGAACGGGGCGGCGTCGTGGATGCCCTTGAGGCGCTTGAGCGGGGTGAACCGCCAGATCTCCTCGCGACCCTTCGGCACCGGGTGGGCCTCGACGTCGAACGATCCCTCCGGGTGGAGGTGGCTCTCGACCTTGTTCATCTCGAGAGCGTCAGCTACTGCCGTCATCAGCCGACGGCTCCTTCCATCTGCAGTTCGATCAGGCGGTTGAGCTCGAGGGCGTACTCCATCGGGAGCTCCTTCGCGATCGGCTCCACGAAGCCGCGCACGATCATCGCCATCGCCTCGTCCTCGGCCATGCCGCGGGACATCAGGTAGAACAGCTGGTCGTCGGAGACCTTCGAGACCGACGCCTCGTGGCCCATCGACACGTCGTCCTCGCGGATGTCGACGTAGGGGTAGGTGTCCGAGCGGCTGATCTGGTCGACGAGCAGCGCGTCGCACAGGACGTTGGACTTGGAGCCGTGGGCGCCCTCGTTGACCTGGATCAGGCCGCGGTAGGACGTGCGGCCGCCACCGCGGGCCACCGACTTCGACAGGATGCTCGAGGAGGTGTTCGGGGCGGCGTGCACCATCTTGGCGCCCGCGTCCTGATGCTGGCCCTCGCCGGCGAACGCGATCGAGAGGGTCTCGCCCTTGGCGTGCTCACCCATCAGGTAGACCGCCGGGTACTTCATGGTGACCTTGGAGCCGATGTTGCCGTCGACCCACTCCATGGTCGCGCCCTCCTCGCAGACGGCGCGCTTGGTGACCAGGTTGTAGACGTTGTTCGACCAGTTCTGGATGGTCGTGTAGCGAACCCGGGCGTTCTTCTTCACGATGATCTCGACGACCGCGGAGTGCAGCGAGTCAGACTGGTAGATCGGCGCGGTGCAGCCCTCGACGTAGTGAACGTAGGAGCCCTCGTCGGCGATGATCAGGGTGCGCTCGAACTGGCCCATGTTCTCGGTGTTGATCCGGAAGTAGGCCTGCAGCGGGATGTCGACGTGGACACCCTTCGGCACGTAGATGAAGGAGCCACCCGACCACACCGCGGTGTTCAGCGCGGCGAACTTGTTGTCGCCGACCGGGATCACCGTGCCGAAGTACTCCTGGAAGATCTCCGGGTGCTCCTTGAGCGCGGTGTCGGTGTCGAGGAAGAGCACGCCCTGCTGCTCCAGGTCCTCACGGATCTGGTGGTAGACGACCTCCGACTCGTACTGAGCCGCGACACCGGCGACCAGGCGCTGCTTCTCCGCCTCCGGGATGCCGAGCTTGTCGTAGGTGTTCTTGATGTCCTCGGGCAGGTCCTCCCAGCTGGTGGCCTGCTTCTCGGTCGACCGCACGAAGTACTTGATGTTGTCGAAGTCGATGTCCGAGAGGTCCGAGCCCCAGGTGGGCATCGGCTTGCGGCCGAAGAGCTTGAGGCCCTTCAGGCGCAGGTCGAGCATCCACTGCGGCTCCGACTTCTTGCCGGAGATGTCGCGCACGACGGCGTCGTTGAGACCGCGCTGCGCGGCGGCGCCGGCGACGTCGGGATCGGCCCAGCCGAACTCGTACTTCCCGATGCCCTTCAGCTCGGGGTTGAGCTCCTCGATGGAGGTCATGTCGTGACCTGCTCCTTCTTCTTCGAAACTTCGCCGGACCCGGAGGATCCGGGAGGGATGTGCGTCGTGCAGACTCCGTCGCCGTGGGCGATGGTGGCCAAGCGTTGTACGTGGGTGCCGAGCAGCCTCGCGATCGCCTCCGTCTCCGCCTCGCAGAGCTCGGGGAACTCCTGGGCGACATGGGCGACCGGGCAGTGCTGCTGGCACAGCTGCTCGCCTGCGTCATGACCGTTGATCAGCGGCAGCTCCCTGACGGAGGCCGCATAGCCGTTGGCCGTGAACACGTTGGCTAGCACCTGCGCGGGGCTGAGATCCGTCTCGCCGGCAGCGATCCGGTCCAGTCCCTCCTTGATGAACGCCGCGCGGCGCTCGGCGAATTCCCGCACCGCCTCCTCGCCGGCCACCTCGGAGAGGAACCGGAGCGCCTCGACCGCCAGGTCGTCGTACTTCTTCTCGAAGCCGTCGCGACCCTGGTCGGTGAGCGCGAAGAGCTTGGCCGGGCGGCCACGCCCGCGGGTGGACGCGGTGCGCGGCTGACGCTGCTCCACCGCCTCCTCCTCGGCCAGGGCGTCCAGGTGGCGCCTGACCGCGGCCGGGGTGAGGTCGAGCCTCTCGGCCAGCGTCGCCGCTGTCTGCGGACCGTCGACGAGCAGCGACCGAGCGACCCGCTGGCGGGTGCTCTCCTCGCTGGTCTCTGCGGGCTGCAGAGTGGTCTCGTCGAATTTCACAACACCATTGTGACGTTATTCCCCAACCCGATTCAACGAAGGCAACCCTTACTTGCCCGTCGGCATCCCGTCGAGGGTCGGCGAGACGAGGGCGGCGACGCCGACATAGACGGCGTCGGGCGGCAGCCAGCGGGTGCCGCGGTCGGAACGCAGGACCGCGCGACCACGCTCGAGGTCGAAGATGCCGACCCTGATGCGGCCTCCGGAGCGCACCACCGCCACCTCGCCGCGCTTGGGCCTGCGGGGGTTGATCATCAGGTCGGACCCGGGCGGCAGGCCGCGGGAGGTGAGGTGGGCACCGACGAGACGATGGACCTGCGCGGCGTCCGGCACAGGCGCCGGCGATCGCTTCACCGGCGCCGGAACCGCGTCGGGAGCGACGTCGAACGGCAGCGGTACGTCGCGCCGGGACGCGCCGCCAGTCGATCTCATGTTCGAAAGCGTACCGGTCGGCGACGGCACATGGAACCGCCCGGCGCAGGTCGGAGAGGCCGGTCGGAGAGACTGTGCCCATGACCGTCAACGACCCCACCGACTGGGAGACCGCCTACGTCCGTGGCACGACCGGCTGGGACCTCGGCGCTCCCCTGGCCTACATCGAGGAGGACCCGGCGCTGCTCGGCGAGCCCGGCACCGCCTTCGCGCCCGGCGCCGGCCGGGGGCACGACGCGGCGGGCTTGGCGGCCGCCGGGTGGCGTACGACGGTCGTGGACCTCTCACCCACGGCGGCCGCCCACGCGGCGGAGCACTACCCGGACCTCACCTACGTCGTCGGCGACGCTCTCGACGTCGACGTCGTCCTGGACGCGACCGGCGGGCCGGTCGACCTGATGTGGGACCACACCTTCTTCTGCGCGCTGCCGCCCGCCTGGCGCGGCCGCGTCGGCGACCTGGCCCGCGCACTCGTACGCCCCGGCGGCCGAGTCGCGTCGGGGATCTTCCCCATCGACCGTCCGAGGGAGGAGACCGGCCCGCCGTGGACGTACGTCCCCGAGGACATGACCCGCGTCCTCGGCCCCGACTTCGACCTGATCCACCTCTCCGAGCCGCGCCGGCTGAACCCGCGGCTGCAGTGGAGCCACCGCCTGGGGATCTGGCAGCGTTCCCGAGGGTTGTGAAGCCGAGAGTGGCCTATAGGTCACTCTCGGCTTCACAACCTCAGGCCAGACGCGCGGGGAAGCCGCCGGTGGCGATCGGGCCCCAGCGCTTCGGGGTGATCCGGAGGAGGGACTTGCCCTGGTCGACCATGGCCTGGCGGTACTCGGCCCAGTCGGAGTGCTCGCCGGAGATGTTGCGGAAGTAGGTGACGAACGCGTCCAGGGCCTCCTCCCCCGCGGCGGCGTCGAGCACCTCGGCGTCGCCGTCGACCTGGACCCAGGCCCCGTTCCACTCATCGGAGAGAACCATGACGCTGACCTGCGGACGCGTGCGAGCGTTGCGGGTCTTGGCCCGCTCGGGGTAGGTCGCGATGACGATCCGGCTGTCGTCGTCGACGCCGCCGGTGACCGGCGAGAGCTGCGGGGACCCGTCGGCCCGGCTGGTCACCAGGATCATCTGGTGGCGGGGGCGTACGAACTCCAGGAGCCCCTCGAGATCAACGGTCGTGTTCGTCGCGATCGTGCGTGCCATGACCACCAGCCTGCCAGGTGAACCCGTCCGGGTCGGTGAAGGCCTCGCTGCCGCCACCCAGGACGATCCCGTACGCAGCATCCGGGTCGAGCGCGACGCCGGTCTCCTTCTCCATGGCGTGCCGGGGGTAGATCGCGAGCTGGACGGCGCCCGGAGCGCCCTCGAACTCGGCGTACTTGCCGCCGAAGCTCCGCTTCACACCCAGCCCGCGCTCGGCGTAGAACCGCTTGCTCGCCTTCACGTCCGCGACGCCGAGGAGCAGGGCGATGTCGTCGATCTCGCGGGTGGCGGGACCGCGGTCCTTCTTCGAGGAGGTGGCGACCTTCCAGATCGAGCCGTCGGGGGCCTGGACGATGCCGCCGTATCCCCAGAACGACTTCGCGACCGGCTGGAGCGAGGTGGCCCCGGCGGCGAGCGCGGAGTCGACGAGGCTGTCGACCGTCGAGGGCTGGCCCACGAGCAGGGAGATCGTGAACGGCCGGCCGGTGCCGGTGCCCGGGCCCTGACGTACGGAGATCTCGTCGGTGAGCCCGAAGGCCTTCTCGTAGAACGCGCGGGCGTCCGTGGGGTCGGCTGCGTCGAGGGTGATGGTCTCAAGTGTGAACATGTCTCCACCCTAGGAATCCGGGGGCCGGTGGGGCTTCTCGATTCCTGACCGCCTTGTTTGTTGATCTCTTGAGCAGAAATTGTTTCTGAGACACCGCGTCATGGCCCCGGGGGCATCACGTCTCATCCCCGCGTTGGCCGTCCTTCGGTGGGAGTTGGGCGGCCAACGTCCTTATAGACAGCTAAGAATCCCCGGGATCGCAGCCACGCGATTGGGCTGGTGGCGTACGCCTTCTTAGACTGCCGCCGTGGAATCTTCCGTCGCCAGGCCTGCTGTCGAGGTACGCGACCTGCGCATGACCTACGGCGACAAGACGGCCGTCGACGGGCTCTCCCTGAGTGTCGCCGAAGGCACGATCACGGCCGTGCTCGGACCGAACGGCGCCGGGAAGACGACCACCCTGGAGACGTGCGAGGGCTATCGGCGGCCCCAGCAGGGAACGGTGCGCGTGCTCGGGCTCGACCCGATCGCCGACCGCAAGCAGCTGCTCCCCCGCATCGGGGTGATGCTGCAGGGGCAGGGCGCCTGGAGCGGCGTACGCGCCATGGAGATGCTCAAGCACATCGCCCGGCTGCACGCCCATCCGCTCGACGTCGACTACCTGGCCGAGCGGCTCGGGCTGGGCGAGTGCGGTCGCACCCCCTACCGGCGACTCTCCGGCGGGCAGCAGCAGCGGCTCGGGCTGGCGATGGCACTCGTCGGCCGCCCGGAGCTGGTCTTCGTGGACGAGCCGACGGCGGGGATGGACCCGCAGGGGCGGCGTACGACCTGGGAGCTGCTGCGCGAGCTGCGCTCCGACGGCGTCACCGTCGTGCTGACCACTCACTACCTGGAGGAGGCCGAGGAGCTGGCCGACCAGGTGCACATCATCGACCGCGGCCGGATGATCGCCTCGGGCTCCCCTCTGGAGCTCACCCGTGGCGGCGCGACCGCCACCGTACGGCTGGTCGTGACCAAGCCGTTCCCGACCGGCGCCCGCGAGTCGCTGCGCAAGGCGCTCGGCGAGGACACCGAGGTCACCCTGCTCGACGAGCGGTCGATGCGGGTCACCGGCAGGGCCGACCCGACCACGCTCGCCAAGGTCAGCCGTTGGTGCGAGGAGAACGACGTCCTCCCGGAGTCGCTGACCCTCGGCCGGCGCTCCCTGGAAGACGTCTTCCTCGACCTCACCGGAGAGAACCTTGAACATGTCTGAGGCAGGCGTCTTCACCCCGATGCCCGGCGGTGCCCCGATCACCCGGCAGGTGGTCGCGCAGGCGCTGATGGAGGCCAAGCTGATGCTCCGCAACGGCGAGCAGCTCCTGCTGGCCGTGGTGATCCCGGTGATGGTGCTGATCGGCGGCGTCACCGCCGGCAACGCGATCGACCTCGACCTCGGCACCGACCGGCCCCTTGTCGACCTCCTCACCCCCGGCGTCCTCGCGCTGGCGATCATGTCGACCTCCTTCACGAGCCTCGCGATCGCGACCGGGTTCGAGCGGCGCTACGGCGTGATCAAGCGTCTCGGCGCCTCCCCGCTCCCCCGCACCGGCCTGCTCGCCGGCAAGGTGCTCGCGCTGGGCTGCGTCCAGCTCGTGCAGCTCTTCATCATCGGCGGCGTCGGCCAGATCCTCGGCTGGACCCCGGCCGCGGGCTTCGGCACCGTGCTCGCCTTCTTCCTCGCCATCGCGATGGGCACGCTGGCCTTCGCCTCGCTCGGCCTCTTCGTCGCCGGCGTGCTCCGCGCCGAGGCGACCCTGGCCGCGGCCAACCTCATCTACCTGCTCCTCCTCGCCGGCGGCGCCGTGGTGCTGCCGCTGACGGCCTACGGCGCCTACGGCGGCGTCGCCCACTGGCTGCCCTCGGGCGCGCTGGGAGAGGCGGTACGCATCGCCTTCCTCGACGGCGTACCCGCCTGGCGAGACCTCGGCGTGCTCCTGATCTGGGCCGTACTCGGCTCCACCCTCACCGCTAGGACCTTCAAGTGGGAATGACGACCACCGAACCCGCCACCGACCCGGGGCCCTCGGCCCGGGACAAGGTCCTCGCCTGGCTCCGCGCCCACGCGTTCGGACTGGCGATCGCCAACCTCGTCGCCAACATCGGGATCGTGGTGACCGGCGGCGTGGTCCGGCTGACCGGCTCCGGCCTCGGCTGCCCCACCTGGCCCAAGTGCACCGAGGAGTCCTACGTCGCCCACGAGGCGCTCGGGATCAACGGCGTCATCGAGTTCGGCAACCGGCTGCTGACCTACGTCCTGGCCGCCATCGCGATCGCGGTCGTCGTCGCGGTGTGGAACCGTCGTGGTGTCGTACGCCGCCTGGCGATCGTGATCGCCCTCGGCATCCCGCTCCAGGGCGTGATCGGCGGGATCACGGTCCTGACCCAGCTCAACCCGTACGTCGTCGCGCTGCACCTGCTCGCCTCGATGGCGATGGTCGGGCTGTGCGTCTGGCTGCTCGACGAGCTCCGCTCTCCGCTGCGTGACGCCGCTCCGCGCAGCGTCCGCGTCGCCGCCCTGGTCACCCTCGTCGTCGGCTGGATCTCGCTCTGGCTCGGCACGGTCGTGACCGGCTCCGGTCCCCACTCCGGCGACCTCGACTCCCGGCGTACCGGCCTCGACCCGGCGCTGATGTCCCACCTCCACGCCTACGCCGTCTACGCGCTCGTCGCCGCGACCCTGGTCACTCTGTGGCTCGGCCGCAAGCACGCGTACGTCCGCAGCGTCACGATCGTCCTGCTGGTCATCGAGCTGGCCCAGGGTCTGATCGGCTGGGTCCAGTACCTCACCGACCTCCCCGTCCTCCTCGTCGGCTTCCACATGCTCGGCGCCGCCCTCATCTCCGCCGGCCTCGCCCGCGTCCTGGTCTCCACCCGCGCCCACGCCTGACCCGCCGAAGCGTCACCCGCGTCGGCCGAGGCGTCAGTGCGGTCGGCCGAAGCGTCCCGTAGGTCGGCCGAGTTGGCAGGGCGATGTGCACTCGGCCGACGCAGCTGACGTCTCGACCGACCGGGCTGACGCCTCGACCGACCGACCTGACGTCTCGACCGGGGTCAGCGCAGGAGCGGGTCGACCGCGAGGGCGACGAAGAGCAGGCTCAGGTAGAGGTTGCTCGAGTGGAAGAGCTGCATCGGGCGGATCTTGGTGAGGTCCTCGGTGCCCTTGGCCCTCGCGTGCAGCTGGTGGGCCTGGACGAGGAAGACGGCGCCGAGGCCGATGGCGGCGACGGGGTAGAGCCAGCCGGTGGAGGCGATGGGCCACAGCAGCAGCGAGGTGGCGACCATGATCCAGGAGTAGGCCACGATCTGGCCGCCGACGTGGCGGGCGGACTTGACCACCGGCAGCATCGGCACGTCGACCTGCGCGTAGTCCTCGCGGTAGCGCAGCGCCAGGGCCCAGGTGTGCGGCGGGGTCCAGAAGAAGACGACCATGAAGAGGATCAGCGGCTCCCAGCTCACCGAGTTGGTGACCGCGGTCCAGCCGATCAGGGTCGGGAAGCAGCCGGCGATGCCGCCCCAGACGATGTTCTGGGTGGTGCGCCGCTTGAGCAGCATCGTGTAGACGAAGACGTAGAACGCGTTGGCGGCCAGCGACAGGCCCGCGGAGAGCCAGTTCACGAAGAAGCCGAGCACCAGCACCGACAGCACGGCCAGCACCGACCCGAAGACGAGGGCCGCCCGCGGGGTGACCACGTGCCGCGGCAGGGCCCGGCGTCGCGTACGCCGCATCTGCTCGTCGATGTCGCGGTCGTAGACGCAGTTGAAGACCGAGGCCGAGCCGGCCGAGAAGATCCCGCCGACGACCGTGGCCGCGACCAGGCCGACGCCCGGGACGCCCTGGGCGGCGAAGAACATCACCGGAACGGTGGTCAGCAGCAGCAGCTCGATCACGCGGGGCTTCGTCAGGGAGACGTACGCCGAGATGACATCGCGCATTGACGCGCGGTCGCTACGCTGGTCGAGGTCGGGGACCGGCTGTTCGACGTGCGTCACTGAGAAGATCCTTCTCGTTCGGGTTGAGGCGTCACATGCGGCTCATACAAGCAGTTCACAGCATGCGGCTCGCAGTCTAACCCGGGGCGTGAGTAGGCTCGGATTCGGCAGCCCCCACGGCCAGCCCAAGAACTTCCCATGTGGACTCTATCGATTTGAAAAGGCACCTCGTGAGCACCAAACCTGTACTCGAGTGGACCGATCTGGACAGCAAGGCCGTGGACACCGTCCGCGTACTCGCCATGGACTCCGTGCAGAAGGTCGGCAACGGCCACCCTGGCACCGCGATGAGCCTGGCCCCGGCTGCCTACCTCCTCTTCCAGAAGGTGATGAAGCACAACCCGGCCGACACCGACTGGCTCGGCCGTGACCGGTTCGTGCTCTCCGTCGGCCACTCGTCCGTCACCCTCTACATCCAGCTCTACCTCGGTGGCTTCGGCCTCGAGCTCGGCGACCTGGAGGCTCTGCGCACCTGGGGCTCGCTGACCCCGGGCCACCCCGAGCGCGGCCACACCCGTGGCGTCGAGGTGACCACCGGCCCGCTGGGCCAGGGCGTCGCCAACGCCGTCGGCATCGCGATGGCCCAGCGTCGCCTGCGCGGCCTGCTCGACCCGGACACCCCGGTCGACCAGCCGAGCCCGTTCGACCACAAGACCTACGTCCTGGCCGGCGACGGCGACCTGCAGGAGGGCGTCAGCGGCGAGGCCAGCTCGATCGCCGGGACGCAGAAGCTCGGCAACCTGACGATGATCTACGACGCCAACCGGATCTCGATCGAGGGCGACACCAACGTCGCGTTCACCGAGGACGTCGCGGCCCGCTACGAGGCGTACGGCTGGCACGTCCAGGAGGTCGACTGGACCCACGACGGCACCGGCTACAAGGAGGACGTGCCGGCGCTGTTCGACGCGATCAACGCCGCCGCCGAGGTCACCGACAAGCCGTCCCTGATCGTGCTGCGTACGATCATCGCCTGGCCGGCGCCCAACGCGCAGAACACCGAGGCCGCCCACGGCTCGGCGCTCGGCGCCGAGGAGGTCGCCGCGACCAAGGAGGTGCTGGGCTTCGACCCGGCCAAGTCCTTCGACGTCGACCCCGAGGTTCTCGCCCACACCCGCAAGCTCATCGAGCGCGGCGAGCAGGCCGAGGAGGCCTGGCGCGCCGAGGAGGCCGCCTGGGCCGAGGCCAACCCGGAGGGCGCGAAGCTGCTCGCCCGGCTGCAGGCCGGGGAGCTCCCCGACGACATCGCCGAGGCGCTGCCGTTCTTCGAGGCAGACGCCAAGGGCATCGCCACCCGCGCCGCCTCCGGCAAGGTGATCAACGCGCTCGCGCCGGTGCTGCCCGAGCTGTGGGGCGGCTCGGCCGACCTCGCCGGCTCCAACAACACCACGATCTCCGGGGCGCCCAGCTTCATCCCGGAGGACCGCTCCACCCACGAGTGGAAGGGCGACCCCTACGCCGGCCGCGTGCTCCACTTCGGCATCCGCGAGCACGCCATGGGCGCGATCCTCAACGGCATCGTGGCCCACTCGCCGACCAGGGCCTTCGGTGGCACGTTCTTCCAGTTCTCCGACTACATGCGCGGCGCGGTCCGCGTCGGGGCGCTGTCCAAGCTGCCGGTGATCCACGTCTGGACCCACGACTCCGTCGGCCTGGGCGAGGACGGCCCCACCCACCAGCCGGTCGAGCACCTCGCCGCGGTCCGGGCCATCCCGGGCCTCGACGTGATCCGCCCCGCCGACGCCAACGAGACCGCCGCCGCGTGGCTCGAGGTGCTCAAGCACCACGACCGCCCCTCGGCGCTCATCCTGACCCGCCAGGCGCTGCCGACGTTCCCGCGCGGGGTCGACGCCGAAACTGGTGAGCACTGGGCGACCACCGAAGGCGTGGCGAAGGGTGGCTACGTACTCCTCGACTCCCCGACCGGCACCGTCGACGTCGTGCTGCTCGGCACCGGCTCGGAGGTGCAGTACGCCGTCGCCGCCCGCGAGGAGCTGGCGAAGGAGGGCATCGGCGCCCGCGTCGTGTCGCTGCCGTGCCTGGAGTGGTTCGAGGCCCAGGACCAGGACTACCGCGACTCGGTGATCCCGCCGAACGTCAAGGCGCGCGTCAGCGTCGAGGCCGGCGTGAAGCAGGGCTGGCGGGAGTACGTCGGCGACGCCGGCCGGATCGTCTCGCTCGAGCACTTCGGCGCCTCGGCGTCCGGAGCGCTGCTGTTCAAGGAGTACGGCTTCACCCCGGAGGCGGTCGTCACGGCCGCCAAGGAGAGCCTCGCCGCCATCAACAAGGGAGCATGAAACATGTCTGACCGTCTCAAGGCGCTGGCCGAGGCCGGCGTATCCATCTGGCTCGACGACCTCTCCCGGGAACGGATCGAGACCGGCAACCTCGCCGATCTCGTCAAGGAGAAGTCGGTCGTCGGGGTGACCACCAACCCGACCATCTTCGCCGCCGCGATCGCCAACGGCGAGCGCTACGACGAGCAGCTGCGCGCCCTGGTGGCCGACGGCAAGAACGTCGACGAGGTCATCTTCGGCCTCACCACCCAGGACGTACGCAACGCCTGCGACATCCTCGCGCCGGTCGCCGAGGCGACCAAGGACGACGGCCGGGTCTCGATCGAGGTCGAGCCGACCCTGGCCAACGACACCGACGCGACGATCGCCTCGGCGAAGGCGCTGTGGGCCGCGGTCGACCGCCCCAACGTGCTGATCAAGATCCCGGCGACCCTCGAGGGCCTCCCGGCGATCACCGCCGCGATCGCCGAGGGCATCTCGGTCAACGTGACCCTGATCTTCTCGGTCGAGCGCTACCGCGCGGTGATGGACGCCTACTTGACCGGTCTGGAGCAGGCCAAGGCGGCCGGCAAGGACCTGTCCACGATCCGCAGCGTGGCGTCGTTCTTCGTCTCCCGTGTCGACACCGAGATCGACAAGCGGCTCGAGGCGATCGGCACCCCCGAGGCCACCGCGCTGCTCGGCAAGGCCGCGGTGGCCAACGCCATCGCCGCGTACGCCGCCTTCGAGGAGGTCCACGAGTCCGAGCGCTGGACCGCGCTGGCCGGTGAGGGCGCCAACGCCCAGCGGCCGCTGTGGGCCTCGACCGGCGTCAAGAACCCGGCCTACCCCGACACCCTGTACGTGACCGACCTGGTCGTCGCCGACACCGTCAACACGATGCCGGAGAAGACCATGGAGGCCTTCGCCGACCATGGCGAGGTCAAGGGCGACGTCGTCACCGGCAAGGGCGCCGAGGCCGCTGCGGTCTTCGAGTCGCTGCGCTCGGTAGGCGTCGACCTCGACGACGTCTTCGAGGTGCTGGAGACGGAGGGCGTGGACAAGTTCAAGGTCTCCTGGGCCGAGCTCGTCGACACCGTGGTCGCCCAGATCGAGGCGGTCTGACCGATGAGTGAAGGCCCGGTCGACGCGACCACCACGGATGCTTGGAAGGCCCTCACCGAGCTGCAGGCCGGCTTCGCGCCGGATCTACGCTCGTGGTTCGCCGACGATCCCGGCCGGGCCTCACGCTTCACCTTCGAGGCGGCCGACCTCCACGTCGACCTCTCCAAGAACCTCCTCACCGACGACCTCCTGGCCGCTCTGCTGGCACTCGCCGAGCAGGTCGGCCTGGAGGCCCGGCGCGACGCGATGCTCGCGGGAGAGCACATCAACGTCACCGAGGACCGCGCGGTGCTCCACACCGCCCTGCGCCTTCCCGCCGACGCCTCCCTCGAGGTCGACGGCACCGACGTGGTGCCCGCCGTCCACGAGACCCTGGCGAAGATGTACGCCTTCGCCGACCGCGTCCGCTCCGGCGAGTGGAAGGGCGTCACCGGTGAGCGGATCCACACCGTCGTCAACATCGGCATCGGCGGCTCCGACCTCGGCCCGGTGATGGCCTACGAGGCGCTGGAGCCGTTCCGCCACCCGGAGATCGAGTGCCGGTTCATCTCCAACATCGATCCGACCGACGCCGCCGTCACGCTCAAGGGGCTCGACCCGGCGACCACGCTGTTCATCGTCTCCTCCAAGACCTTCTCGACGCTGGAGACCCTGACCAACGCCCGCCTGGCGCGCTCCTGGCTCCTCGAGGCGCTGGGTGACGACGTCGACGCCGCCGACGCGGTGAAGAAGCACTTCGTCGCCGTCTCCACGGCTCTGGACAAGGTCGCGAACTTCGGGATCGACCCGGAGAACGCGTTCGGCTTCTGGGACTGGGTGGGCGGCCGCTACTCGGTCGACTCCGCGATCGGTACGTCCCTGGCGATCGCCGTCGGCCCCGAGGGCTTCGCCCAGTTCCTCGATGGCTTCCACGCGATCGACGAGCACTTCCGCACCACCCCGCTCGCCCAGAACGTGCCGGCGCTGATGGGTCTCCTGAACGTCTGGTACGTCAACTTCTTCGACGCCCAGACCCACGCCGTGCTGCCCTACTCCCAGCTGCTGCACCGGTTCCCGGCGTACCTTCAGCAGCTGACCATGGAGTCCAACGGCAAGTCGGTCCGCTGGGACGGCACCGCGGTCACCACCGACACCGGCGAGGTCTTCTGGGGCGAGCCCGGCACCAACGGGCAGCACGCGTTCTACCAGCTGATCCACCAGGGCACCCGGGTGATCCCGGCGGACTTCATCGCGTTCGCCAACCCCGCCTATCCGCTCGCCGACGGCGACATCGACGTCCACGAGCTGTTCCTGGCCAACTTCTTCGCCCAGACCCAGGCGCTCGCCTTCGGCAAGACCGCCGAGCAGGTGCGCGCCGAGGGCACCGCGGAGAACATCGTCAACGCGCGGGTCTTCTCCGGCAACCGGCCGACCACCTCGATCATGGCGCCGGCGCTGACCCCGGGCGTGCTGGGCCAGCTGATCGCGCTCTACGAGCACATCACCTTCACCCAGGGTGTGGTCTGGGGCATCGACTCCTTCGACCAGTGGGGCGTCGAGCTCGGCAAGCAGCTCGCCCTGCAGATCAGCCCGGCGGTCTCCGGTGACGCGGACACCGCCAAGCAGCAAGACGCCTCCACCCAGTCCCTCATCGCCTACTACAGGGAGAAGCGCACGTGACCAGCGACGGTCATCCCGAGTCACTCATCGAGGTCCACGACACCGCCGAAGCCCTGGCCTCGGCCGTCGCCGGGGAGTTCCTCAGCCGCCTGGCCGACCTGCAGGCGGCCGGCGACGTACCCACCATCGGGCTCACCGGCGGCACCATCGCCGAGGCGATCCATCGTGAGATCGCCCGGCTCGCACCCGAGTCGGGTGTCGACTGGGGCGCGGTCGAGTTCTTCTTCGGCGACGAGCGCTACGTCGCCGCCGACTCCCCCGACCGCAACGCCGGCCAGGCCCGCGCCGCCTTCCTGACCGAGGTCGGCGTCCCCGACCACCGCATCCACGAGATGCCCGCCACCGACTCCGGCCTGAGCGTCGAGGAGGCTGCGGCGCAGTTCTCCGACGACGTACGCAGCCACGGCTCTGGCGGCTTCGACATCCTGATGCTCGGCGTCGGCCCCGACGGCCACATCGCCTCGCTCTTCCCGGGCTTCCCCCAGCTCGAGGCGAAGGACGCGATCGCCGTCGGCGTCACCGGCTCCCCCAAGCCTCCGCCGGAGCGCATCACCTTCACCTTCGAGGCGCTGCGCCGCTCCACGACCGTCTGGTTCCTGGTCAGCGGCGAGGGCAAGGCCGACGCGGTCGCCCGGGCCCACGCGGGCGCCCCGATCAGCGAGATCCCGGCGACCGGAGTCACCGGCACCACCGAGACGACCTGGTTCCTGGACCGAGCGGCCGCCTCGAAGCTCTGACCCCCTCCCGACTCGGCGCGACTGTCCCACCCAGAAGCGCCGAGTCGGCCCACATGCCCCGGGAACTCAGTTACCCAGGTTGCAAACGGCAGGTAGATCTTTCCCGCAGCGGGTTCCGCGGGCACCCGCCGACTGCCACCATCCGAGCATGTCCTTCAGCGTCTCTCGGCGGCTGCGCCTCACCCTGGCCAGCCTCGTTGCCCTCGCTCTGGCGAGCTTCATGGCGGTCGTCATCACGACCGCCCCGGCCCAGGCGGCCACGATCACCGTATCCACGGCGATCGCCACCCAGAACGGTTCGACGGCCACGGTACGCGGCTACGTCGTCGGCCAGCCCACCGCGACGAACACCGTCGTGACCAGCAACTATCCCAACGACTACGCGCTCGCGATCGCCGACTCGGCCTCGGAGACCAGCACGTCGAAGATGCTCTACGTGCAGATCCCCGATGCCTTCCGCAGCTCGTGGGGCCTGCAGTCCAACCCGAGCCTGAAGGGCCGCCAGATCGACGTGACCGGCACCCTGACGGCGTACTTCTCCCACCCCGGGCAGAAGAACGCCACCGCCTTCGCGTTCGCCGGTTCCACACCGACACCGACCCCCACCCCGACCCCGACCGCCAGCCCGACCGCGGACCCGAACATCCCGGCGGGCTACTACGACTCCGCCGCCGGCCTGTCGGGCTCGGCGCTGAAGTCGGCGCTGCACAACATCATCGACGGCAACACGACGCTGACCTACAGCGAGGTGTGGGAGGCGCTGAAGGTCCTCGACCAGGACCCGAACAACTCTGCGAACGTGATCGAGTTCTACTCAGGAGTCTCCACACCGAAGACCAACAACGGCGGTGGCGCCGACAACTGGAACCGCGAGCACACCTGGCCGCAGAGCCACGGCGACTTCGGCACCGTCAACGGTCCCGGCACGGACGTACACCACCTGCGGCCCGAGGACGTCACCGTCAACTCCACCCGGGGCAACAAGGACTTCGACCTCGGCGGATCGGCCGTCTCGCAGTGCAGCGACTGCTGGAGCGACGCCGACTCCTTCGAGCCCCGCGACAGCGTCAAGGGCGACCTGGCCCGCGGCATCCTCTACATGGCCGTGCGCTACAACGGCGACGACGGCTTCGCCGACCTGGAGCTCAACAACTCCGTCAACGGCTCGACCAACTACCTCGGCAAGGTCTGCGTCCTGCTGGCCTGGCACAACGCCGACCCCGTCACCACGGCCGAGCAGGCCCGCAACAACAAGATCTACTCGACCTACCAGCACAACCGGAACCCGTTCATCGACCACCCGGAGTACGCCGAGTCCATCTTCGGCGCCGCCTGCTGACCCACCCCCGCCGAGTCGGCCCATCTTGACAAGGATTCCTGCCGAGTCGGCCCGTCATGACGGGCCGACTCGGCACGGAAAGTAAAATTGTCGGTGGATCCATTCATGCTCGACCGCATGGATATTGAAATGATGAGATACGCCGGAGCGCTCGGAAGCGACTTCCCGCTCCCGCCCACATTGCCCTTCACGACCAAGATGGCTCGTGAAGCAGGCATCACGGATCGACAGCTGAGAGAACTCGTACGCCTCGGGCTGCTGCGCCGTCCGCTCAAGGGCCTCTACGTCGCCAACGATGTGACAGACTCACTCGAACTTCGAGTCGCGTGCCTCAAGCTCGTAGTTCCCCCCGATGCGGTTGTCGTCGACCGCCACGCAGGCTGGCTACATGGCGCCGAGATGATGCTGGCTCCAGGTGAGCATCTGGAAATTCAGCCACTGTCGCTCTTCCTGCCGGCCGGCCGCGGACGTCTCAAGAACGACCTTGCCTCCAGCGGAGAGCGGACGTTCCGCGACGACGACGTCGTCGAGATCGATGGCCTTCTCGTCACCACGCCGTTGCGCACCGCCCTGGATGTCGGGCGCGTCCGGTGGCCCCAGAGAGCCATCGCCGGCGTCGATCAGATGCATCGTCTCAAGGCGTACGATCCCGACGAGTTCCTCGGAGAGATCGAGCGGTTCCGCGGTCACCGGTATGTGACCACCCTTCGTCTTGTTGGCCCTCTCGCCGACGGACGCGCCGAGTCTCCACCTGAGTCCGTGCTGCGACTCGAGTCGACGGAGGTTCGCGGTCTCGATCTCGTTCCGCAGTTGGACGTCTATCGAGGTGCGCGCCTCCTCGGCCGCCTCGACTTGGGCAATGAGACCCTGAGGATCGGCGTGGAGTACGACGGGGAGGAGTGGCACAGCAGCCCCGAGCAGCTCGAACACGACCGGACTCGTCGCGCCGAGATGATCGATGACGGCTGGCTGATCGAGGCGTTCAGGAAGGAAGACACCTTCGCAAGACTCGCTGACCCCGGCAGACGCCTCAGGGCCCTCCGCGACCAGGCCCACCGACGACTCCGCTCTGGTGATGCAGCCGCGTGAGCCGAGCAGGCGGAAGGGCCGACGTACGCTTCCCCGGCCCGAGCCCGGTCGAGTCGGCCCGTCTTGACCCAAAACCGCGCCGAGTCGGCCCGTCAAGACGGGCCGACTCGTCAGGGATTCTTGTTAAGACAGGCCGACTCGGCACCGACCCTGGTCAGAATGGGCCGACTCGGCGGGTGGTTCAGAAGATGATCTCGCCGGACTTCCGGCGGGAGCGGAGGAGGGCGATGGCCTCCTCCAGGATGTCCTCGGCCTCGGCGTCGGAGCGGCGCTCCTTCACGTAGGCGAGGTGGGTCTTGTAAGGCTCGATCTTCGGCGCCGGCGGCGCGTTCTCCTCGTCCAGACCGGCGGGAAGCCCACACTTGGGGCAGTCCCAGGAGTCCGGGGGCGTCGCCTCGACGGCGAAGGTGATGACCGAGCGATGAGCGTTGGCACAGAAGTAGGTGACGGCCTTTCGCGGCGCAGCTTCGCCACGCTCCGCCTCACCCATCGGCCCAGCACCGACTCGGGAGCCCCGAATCGCGTTCCCTCCACCTGCCATGGTGCTGCGGTGTCCTCTCTCAACTTAAAGTTCGCAGCCCCGAGAGGCCACTTTGGGGGAATCGGACGGCAAAATCTCCGTCCAGCGTCGATGAGTTTAGACGCTATCGCGCGTGCGCTGAAGGGGAATGCTTCAGTAGGCCATCAGCAGGCCGAGCGCGATCACACAGGCGAACCAGATCACACCGATGCCGATGGTGAGCCGGTCGAGGTTGCGCTCGACGACCGAGGATCCACCCAGCGAGCTCGAGACACCGCCGCCGAACATGTCGGAGAGACCGCCACCGCGGCCCTTGTGGAGGAGCACGAGCAGGATCATCAGCGCGCTCGCGATGACCAGGATGATGGTGAAGAGAAGTTCCACGTCTGAAATCCTATCTGGAGAGCGGCAAACCTACAGCACCGGTAGGTCGTAGTAGCGGGAGATCGCCGCGAAGTCCTCCACGGAGAGGCTCGCGCCGCCGACCAGGGCGCCGTCGACGTCGCTCTCCTGCATCAGCGCGGCCACGTTGTTGGGCTTCACGGAGCCGCCGTAGAGGATGCGTACGCCCCCGGCGATCTCTGCGCCGTAGAGCTTCTCCAGCCGCTCGCGGATGCCGGCGCAGACCTCCTGAGCGTCCTGCGCGGTGGCGGTCTCCCCCGTGCCGATCGCCCAGACCGGCTCGTAGGCGATGACGACCTCGGCGACCTCGGCGTCGGTGAGCCCGGCCAGCGATGCTTCGGCCTGGCCGGTGCAGTGCTCGAGGTGGTTGCCGGCCTGGCGGATCTCGAGGCCCTCACCGACGCAGACGATCGGCGTGATCTTGTGCTTGAGCGCGATCTTCGCCTTCTGCGCGACGATCTCGTCGGTCTCCCCGTAGTGCTCGCGACGCTCGGAGTGCCCCACGATCACATAGGTGCAGCCGAGCTTGGCCAGCATCGAGGCCGAGACCTCGCCGGTGTAGGCGCCCGACTCCTGGGTCGAGACGTTCTGGGCACCGTAGGTGATCCGCATCTTGTCGCCGTCGACCAGCGTCTGCACCGAGCGGATGTCGGTGAACGGCGGGAAGACCGCCACCTCGACGGCCGCGAAGTCGTGACGCTTGTCAGAGAGCGTCCAGGCGAGCTTCTGGACCAGGACCACCGCTTCTTGGTGGTTGAGGTTCATCTTCCAGTTGCCCGCGATGAGCGGGGTGCGCCCATCGGCCTTCTTCTTGGCCGCCATCAGCCCAGGCCTCCGAGCACGGTCGACTCCTCGAGCACGGCCACACCCGGAAGGGTCTTGCCCTCCAGGTATTCGAGCGAGGCGCCGCCGCCGGTCGAGATGTGACCGAACTGGTCGTCGGCGAACCCGAGCTGGCGGATCGCCGCGGCGGAGTCGCCACCACCGACGACCGAGAGGCCGTCGATCGTGGTCAGCGCCTGGGCGACCGCGCGGGTGCCCTCGGCGAAGGCGGCCTGCTCGAAGACGCCCATCGGACCGTTCCAGAAGACCGTCTTGGCACCCTCGAGCGCGGCGGCGTAGGTCTGCGCCGACTCCGGACCGATGTCGAGCCCGAGCGACTCGGCCGGGATCGCGTTGGCCGCGACCACGCGGGCGGACGCCTCGTCACCGAACGAGTCGGCGACCACGATGTCGGTGGGCAGCAGGATCTCGACGCCGATCTCCTCGGCGCGCTCGAGGTAGCCGAGCACGGTGAGGATCTGGTCCTCCTCGAGCAGCGACTGCCCGACCTCGTAGCCCTGCGCCTTGAGGAAGGTGAAGACCATGCCGCCCCCGATGAGCAGCTTGTCGGCCTTGCCCAGCAGGTTGTCGATCACGCCGAGCTTGTCGGAGACCTTCGAGCCACCGAGGACGACCACGTAGGGGCGCTCGGGGGTCTCGGTGAGCCGCTTGAGCACGTCGATCTCGGTGGCCACCAGGTCGCCCTGGGCGCTGGGCAGCAGCTTGGCGACGTCGTAGACCGAGGCCTGCTTGCGGTGGACCACGCCGAACCCGTCGGAGACGAAGGCGTCGGCCAGGGCCGCGAGCTCGGCGGCGAACGTCGCCCGCTCGATGTCGTCCTTGCTGGTCTCACCGGCGTTGAAGCGTACGTTCTCCAGCAGGGCGACCTGGCCGTCGGCGAGACCGCCGACGACCGAGCTGGCGGAGTCGCCGACGGTGTCGGTCGCGAAGGCGACCTCCGCACCGAGCAGCTCACCGAGGCGCACGGCCACGGGCGCCAGCGAGTAGGCCGGGTCCGGCTCACCCTTCGGGCGACCGAGGTGGGCGACCACCACGACCTTGGCGCCGGCGTCGGCCAGCGCCTTGATCGTGGGCACCGAGGCGCGGATGCGACCGTCGTCGGTGATCGTGGTGCCTTCCAGCGGGACATTGAGGTCGGAGCGCACGAGAACGCGCTTGCCCGCGACTCCCTGCTCGATGAGCTGCGTGAGATTCAGAGACATAACGGGCTAGACACTAACCTGTGAGGAAGGTCGCTGGGTCACAGGCTCGCGCCAACGTACGCCACCAGGTCACCGAGCCTGTTGGAGTAGCCCCACTCGTTGTCGTACCACGCCGCGACCTTGACCTGGTTGCCGATCACCTTGGTGAGCGGAGCGTCGAAGATCGAGGACGCCGGGTTGGTGACGATGTCGGAGGAGACGATCGGGTCGGTCGAGTAGACGAGGTATTTCCCGTCGGCGGCCTTCTCCATGATCGAGTTGATCTCCTCGACCGAGGTCTCGCGCGAGGCCTCGAAGGAGAGGTCGACGATCGAGCCGGTCGGCACCGGCACCCGCAGCGCGTAGCCGTCGAGCTTGCCCTTCAGCTCCGGCAGCACCAGACCGATCGCCTTGGCGGCGCCGGTCGAGGTGGGCACCACGTTGAGCGCGGCGGCGCGGGCGCGACGCAGGTCCTTGTGGATGTTGTCCTGCAGGTTCTGGTCGGCGGTGTAGGCGTGGACCGTGGTCATCAGGCCCTGGTTGATGCCGATGCCCTCGTGCAGGGCCTTCGCCAGCGGCGCCAGGCAGTTGGTGGTGCAGGAGGCGTTGGAGATGACCGTGTGGGCCTCCGGGTCGTAGATGTCCTCGTTGACGCCGAGGACGATGGTGGCGTCCTCGTTCTTCGCCGGGGCGGAGATGATGACCTTCTTCGCGCCGCCGTTGTCGACGTGGGCGCGGGCCTTGGTGGCGTCGGTGAAGAACCCGGTGGACTCGATCACGACGTCGACGCCGAGGTCGGCCCACTTCAGGTTGGCCGGGTCACGCTCTGCGTACGCCTTGATCTCCTTGCCGTCGACGACGATCGCGTCCTCGGTGGCGGACACGTCGGCGCCGAGCGGGCCGAGGATCGAGTCGAACTTCAGCAGCGTCGCGAGGGTGGCGTTGTCGCTGAGGTCGTTGACCCCGACGATCTCGATGTCGAGGTCGGAGGCGCGTACCGCGCGGAAGAAGTTGCGGCCGATCCGGCCGAACCCGTTGATGCCTACTCGAACTGTCACGTGGACTCCTGGTTCGCGTCGAAAACACTGTGCGCGGGATCACCCGCTGACGCCGACACTACCCAGCGCCTCGGAACCGCGGGAGACTGGGTTGGATCGTTCCAAAAGACGGACGAGTAGCAAATGGCCCGAGCCCCTCGGATACGCGAGGGGCTCGGGCCGGTTTCAGGAATCCGGGGCTGCTTCTAGGCGTCTTCCGCGAGCATCTCCGCGGTCAGCGACGCCTCGGTGTCGGGGATGCCGAGCTCCTCGGCCCGCTTGTCGGCCATCGCCAGCAGACGGCGGATGCGGCCCGCGATGGCGTCCTTGGTGAGCACCGGGTCGTGGAGCTGTCCGAGCTCCTCGAGCGAGGCCTGCTTGTGCTCCAGGCGGAGCTTGCCGGCCTGGCGCAGGTGGTCGGGGATGTCCTCGCCGAGGATCTCCAGGGCACGCTCGACGCGGGCTCCGGCAGCGACGGCCGCACGGGCCGAACGGCGCAGGTTGGCGTCGTCGAAGTTGGCCAGCCGGTTGGCGGTGGCGCGGACCTCGCGACGCATCCGGCGCTCCTCCCAGGCCATCAGCGACTCGTGGGCACCCAGGCGGGTCAGCAGCTGGCCGATCGCGTCACCGTCACGGATGACGACCCGGTCCACGCCGCGGACCTCGCGGGGCTTGGCGGAGATGCCGATCCGACGGGCGACACCGACCAGGGCCAGCGCCGACTCCGAGCCGGGGCAGGTCACCTCCATCGAGGAGGAGCGGCCCGGCTCGGTGAGCGAGCCGTGGGCCAGGAAGGCCCCGCGCCAGGCCGCGACGGCGTCGCAGGCCCCACCCGAGACGACGGCCGGCGGAAGGCCGCGCACCGGTCGCCCACGCTGGTCGAGAAGGCCGGTCTGGCGCGCGAGCGCCTCACCGTCCTTGACCACGCGCACGATGTAGCGGCTGCCCTTACGTAGCCCGCTCGCCTGGATGAGAGCCACCTCTGCCTCGTGACCGAAGACGTCGGCGATGTCTCGCTTCAGCCTCCGAGCCGCCAGACCGGTGTCGAGCTCAGCCTCGACCACGATCCTGCCGGCCACGATGTGGATCCCCCCAGCGAACCTCAACGTCGAGGCAACCTCTGCCTTTCGGCAGCATGTCTTGGTGATCTGAGTGGAGGCAAGCTCTGCCTTCACCTGTCCCGTCATCGCCATGTCGGAGAGTCTTTCATTGTTGTCAACGACCCTCGAATCGGTTCCACGTCAGAGCACTCCGTGTGGGGCCAGAGCGAGGCTTACAGCGGATGGGACGTCGCTCGCGCCGCGCTATGACGCATTCCCGAAATACGAGACCGGGTATGGGCTACTGTCCGCGACTGTGCCGAATCCGCCGGAGCAGTCCTCCTCCACGACCTCCGTCCTCGGACCCGCCTTTCTTCTCTTCTTCTGCTGCAGCCCCAGCCCCTTCGGGACGTTGACGTCGGCGGAGTTCAGGAACGATCCGTGGTGGAGCCTGCTCCTCGTCGTCGGGATCGAACTGGCCCTCCTCACCGCCATCATCTGGATGTTCGCCCGATTGGTCCGGCAACCCCCGCCCAGCCCGACCTGGTGGGACGCCGGCGCCCTGCTCGTCCTGGGAGTCCTGCAGTTCACGAACGGCATCACGAGGGTCGTGCGTGGCGCCCCGCTGTCGGAAGAACGTCAGGGAAGTCCTGACTGGGGCTACCGGGTCGACGGCGCCGTCTTCGTCGTCCTCGGGCTCGTCGCCGCAGCGCTCTTCATCCGTGAGGTCGTACGCCTTCGGGAACGTCACGGCGACAGAGCCGACACCACGCGCTAGCCCGCCCCGATCACCCTGGCGTACGCAGCGGCGAGCCGCTCCGGGTCGTGGCGAGGGGTCCCGTCGCCGACGGCGACGTCGGCCACCTCGACCTTCGCACCGCACTTCTCGGCGACCCGGGACAGCTCGTCGAGACCGTCGAGGGAGGAGTCGACGAGGACGGTGTGGATGCGGAGGTCGGGGGCGTGCTCGAGGAGGACCGAGAGGTGCTCGGCGGGGCCGAAGCCGGTCGTCTCCCCCGGCTGCTCGCCGAGGTTGAGCACGACGACGATCTTCGCGGAGGTGGCGACCAGGGCCTCGCGCAGCGCGCGGACCATCAGGTGCGGCAGGACGGAGGTGAACCAGGAGCCGGGCCCGAGGAACACCCATTCCGCCTCACGGATGGCCGCGACCGCGTCCGGAGCGGCCGGCGGGTTGTCGGGGATGAGCCGGATCGACTCGATCATCCCGTCGGTGCTGGCGACCTCGACCTGGCCCTGCACCGAGGTGAGGGCGTCGGGCGACCCGGGCACCAGGCCGCGTACGTCCGCGACGATGTCCATCGGCACCAGCGCCATCGGCAGGACCCGGCCCTTGGCGCCGAGCAGCCGGCCGACCCAGTCGAGCGCCTCGACGTGGTCGCCGAGCTGCTCCCACAGGCCCACGATCAGCAGGTTGCCGAGGTTGTGACCGCGCATCTCGCCCTCGCCGGCGAAGCGGTGCTGGAGCACCTGCGCCCAGGTGTCGTCCCAGCGGTCCGCGCCGCACAGGGCGGCCAGCGCCATCCGCAGGTCGCCGGGAGGCAGCACGCCGAACTCGCGGCGCAGCCGCCCGCTCGAGCCACCGTTGTCGGCGACCGTCACGATCGCGGTGAGCTTGTCGACGGTCAGGTCGTCGACCAGCAGCCGCAGCGCGCTCAGCGACGCGTGCAGCCCGTGCCCTCCCCCCAGGGCGACGACGGCCTGGGCATCTGCCCCGGGTCGGTCGGCCCCGGCCACTCTCACTCCCGTCCGAGGTCTCGGTGGATCGCCTTCGCGTCCAGGCCGGCATCTCGCATCCGCCTGGCGATCTCCTCCGCCATCGCCACGCTGCGGTGCTTGCCACCCGTGCAACCGATCGCCACGCGCATGAACCTCTTTCCTTCGTGGAGGTAGCCCTTGGTCACTCCGATGAGCACCGGAACATACCCGCTCAGGAACTCCTCCGCACCAGGACGCGAGTAGACGTAGGCGGCGACATCGGGGTTGTCGCGTCCGTTGCCGTCCTTCAGCTCCGGCACCCAGTGAGGGTTCGGCAGGAATCGCATGTCGGCCATGAAGTCGGCGTCGACGGGGATCCCGTACTTGAACCCGAAGCTCACCACCGACACCTTCAGGGTCGTCCGCTCCGGGGTGCCGAACGCCTCGGCGATCCGGGCGGTGAGCTGGTGCACGTTGAGCTGGGTGGTGTCGATGACCAGGTCGGCGGCGCCGCGCAGGCTGGCCAGCACCACCCGCTCGCGCTCGAGGGCGTCCAGCAGCCGCTCGTTGCCGCGCTGCATCGGGTGCGGCCGCCGGGCGGCCTCCTGACGGCGCACGAGCGTGTCGTCGGCGGCGTCGAGGAAGACCAGCGTCGTACGCCGCCCGGTGGCCTTCTTGGCCACGATCTCCTCGAGCTCGGCGAAGAACGACCCCGAACGTACGTCGGTCACGACCGCCACCGGCTGCTCCGGGCCCCGGGCCGCGTCGACCCGCTCGACCACCTGCGGGAGCAGGCTCGGCGGCAGGTTGTCGACGACGTAGTAGCCGAGGTCCTCCAGCTCCTTGGCCGCCGTGCTGCGTCCGGCACCGGTCATGCCGGTGATGACGACGACCTCCCCCTTGTGCATGACCTACTCCTCGATGATCTCGCCGGTGGTGACGTTGATGGCGCCAACCTTGCCATTCTTCGCCGTCTGCTCCACAGCGGTCTTGATCGCTGTCGCGGTGGCGGGGCCGATGCCGGGCACCAGGGCGATCTCCTCGACGGTCGCCGCGCGGAGCTTCTTGAGCGAGCCGAAGTGCTTCATCAGGGTCTTGCGGCGCACCTCGCCGAGGCCGGGTACGTCGTCGAGCAGGCTCTCCACCATCGACTTGCTGCGCCGGCCACGGTGATGGGTGATCGCGAACCGGTGCGCCTCGTCGCGGACCCGCTGCAGCAGGTAGAGCCCCTCCGAGGACCGCGGCAGGATCACCGGGTCCTCCTCGTCCGGCACCCAGACCTCCTCCAGGCGCTTGGCCAGGCCGACGACCGGGATGTCGTCGATGCCGAGCTCGGCCAGAGCTCGCTGGGCGGCAGCCACCTGGGGCGCGCCACCGTCGACGACGACCAGACCGGGGGCGTAGGCGAACTTCCGCGGCCGGCCGGTCTCCGGGTCGACCAGCATCGGGCCGTTGGCGCCTTCGACATCCGTCGAGACGATCGACGTCGACTGCTCGTCGAGCAGCCGCTTGAACCGCCGGGTGATCACCTCGTGCATCGCCCGGACGTCGTCGGAGCCGTCCTGGCCCTTGATGATGAACCGGCGGTATTCCGACTTGCGGGCCAGGCCGTCCTCGAAGACCACCATGCTGGCCACGATCTCGGTGCCCTGCAGGTGGGAGATGTCGTAGCACTCGATCCGCAGCGGCACCTCGTCGAGCTCGAGCGCCTCCTGGATCTCCTCCAGTGCCCGGTTGCGGGTGGTCAGGTCGCTGGCCCGCTTGGTCTTGTGGAGCGCCAGGGCCTGCTCGGCGTTCTTCGCCACGGTCTCCTGCAGGGTCTTCTTGTCGCCGCGCTGCGGGACCCGGATCCGGACCTTCGCCTTGCGTACGTCGGAGAGGAGCTCCTCGAGGGTCTCGTGGTCGGGTGGCAGGGCCGGGACCAGGATCTCGCGCGGGATCGCCTCAGCGTCCTCACCGGCGTAGAGCTGGAGCAGGAAGTGCTCGACCAGGCCGGCGGTGTCGGCGTCGTCCATCCGGTCGGCGACCCATCCGCGCTGGCCCTTGATGCGGCCGCCGCGTACGTAGAAGATCTGCACGCCGACTTCCAGCGGGTCCTCGGCGAGGGCGATGACATCGGCGTCGGCGCCGTCACCGAGCACCACCGCCTGCTTCTCCAGGGCGCGCTGCATCGCGCCCAGGTCGTCACGCAGCCGGGCGGCCTTCTCGAAGTCGAGGGCCTCGGAGGCGGCGTACATCTCCTTCTCGATCCGCTTCGTGAACGTCGTGGTGTGGCCGGCCATGAAGTCGCAGAAGTCGTCGACGATCTCGCGGTGCTCCTCGGCGGAGATGTTGCCGACGCAGGGGGCGGTGCACTTGTCGATGTAGCCGAGCAGACAGGGACGGCCGATCTGCTGGGAGCGTTTGAAGACCCCGTTGGAGCAGCTCCGCATCGGGAAGACGCGCAGCAGGATGTCGACGGTCTCGCGGATCGCCCAGGCGTGGCCGTAGGGGCCGAAGTAGCGGGTGCCCTTGCGCTTGGCGCCGCGGCCGACCATGACCCGCGGGTACTCCTCGGAGACGGTGACCGCGAGCCACGGGTAGGACTTGTCGTCGCGGTACTTGACGTTGAATCGCGGGTCGAACTCCTTGATCCAGGTGTATTCGAGCTGGAGCGCCTCGATGTCGTTGTTGACCGTCGTCCACTCCACGCTCGCCGCGGTGGTGACCATCGTCGCCGTACGCGGGTGGAGGCTCGGGATCGGCTGGAAGTAGTTCGCGAGCCGCTGGCGCAGGTTGATCGCCTTGCCGACATAGATCACCCGCCCCTTGGGATCACGGAACCGGTAGACCCCGGGCTGGGTGGGGATGTCTCCAGCTCTGGGGCGATAGCTCTGCGGATCAGGCACGTCCGCCAGCCTATCGGCGAGCACCGACAGGCTGGCGGAACGCGGACGCGGCCGGATCAGCTAGCCGAGCAGCTCCACCTCCGAGAGCGTGATCGGCTCGGCGGCCGGCCCGGTGAACTCGATCCGGATCCGGCTGAACCTCGACTCCGACTCGAGCTTGAACGGGCGCGTGGACTGCTGCCAGTCGAACTTCTCACCCGAGCGCCGGTCGAGGACCTTCCAGTCGGTGCCGTCGTTGGATCCCTTGACGACCCAGCCGCTCGGGGAGCCGCCGTCGGCGCCGTTGGTGAGGGTGTAGAAGGTGACCGGCACCTTGGACCCCGAGAACCGGTACTCCACCCAGCCGTCGCCGGCCACGGTCGTCTGCGTCCCGGAGTCGTTGTCGACCAGCGTCTCCCCGTCGCTGCCGCTGACCGAGACCGTGCCCTTGCCGGCGCCGGACCTGTCGGCGATCGGCGTGGCCGGCGCCGAGCCTGTGGTCAGCGACGGCGGGACAGCGCTCGGCGAGGTGCCCCAGCGCGAGGGCCTCGAGCCCATGTCGAACTCGATGGTGCCGCCGTCGGCGAGGTCCTGGTGGGAGACGTACGTCTTGTCCCAGGTCTTGCCGTCGATGGTGACGCCCTGGACGTAGATGTTCTTGTTGCTGTTCTTCGGTGCATTGATCACCAGGTCCTTGCCGCCCTCGAGGTGGAGGGTGGCCTTGGTGAACAGCGGCGAGCCGAGGACAAGGTTCTCGCTGCCCATCTGGAGCGGGTAGAGGCCGAGCGAGGAGAAGAGGTACCAGGCCGAGGTCTCGCCGTTGTCCTCGTCGCCGGCGTATCCCTGCCCGATCTCGGAGCCGGTGTACATCCGGCGCAGGGTCTCGCGGACGACCTCCTGCGTCTTCCAGGGCTGGCCGGTGTAGCTGTACATCCACGGGATGTGGTGGCTGACCTGGTTCGAGAAGCCCCACTGCCCCATGCGTACGTCCCGGGCCTCGCGCATCTCGTGGATGATGCCGCCGTAGGAACCCGGGTACGCGGCCGTCTCCGGCGTGGAGAAGAAGGTGTCCAGCTTCTTGGCCAGCTCGCCGCGACCGCCGTAGAGGTTGGCCAGGCCCTGGCCGTCCTGCGGGGTGTGGAACGCGAAGTTCCAGCCGTTGGTCTCGGTGTAGTCGTGGTCGCTGCCCCACACCAGCGGGTTGTAGTCCGCCGGTGACTTCTTGAAGGTGCCGTCGGCGTTGCGGCCCTGGAAGAAGCCGACCTTGTTGTCGAAGGTGTTGACGTAGTTGCGCGCCCGGTTGAGGAAGTACTGCGACTCCTCTCGCAGCCGCTTCCGCTCGGCGCTGGAGATCCCGTCACGCTTGGCGAGCTTCGCGGCCATGTTCCCGATGCCGAAGTCGTTGATGTAGCCCTCCAGCGCCCAGGAGACACCCTCCCCCACGGTCGACGGCGTGTAGCCGAGGAACAACGACGTCTGCATGCCCTTGCGGCCGACGTTGGAGTTGGTCGCCGTGCCCGGCGGGCGGACGGTGGCGTTCTTCACGGCGGCCGCGTAGGCGGCCTCGGCGTCGATGCCCTTGACCCCCTTGACGTACGCATCTGCGAAGGAGACGTCCGAGCTGGTCCCGGTCATCAGGTTGGCGTAGCCCGGCGAGGACCAGCGCGAGATCCAGCCGTTGTCCTTGTACTGCTGCACGAAGCCGTTGACCATGTCGGCAGCCTGGCTCGGCTCGAACAGCGAGTAGGCGGCCCAGGTGGTGCGGTAGGTGTCCCAGAAGCCGTTGTTCACATAGACCTTGCCGTCCACGATGTCGGCCCCGGTGTGGGTGGGCGTGGTGCCTGGCGGGTTGGTCTCACCAGCGGTCGACTGGACGGCGTGCTTCCACACCGGTTCGTCCTCGGTGCCGGTGTTCTCGTGGCCCGAGTTCGGGTAGAGGAAGAGGCGGGCGAGGTTGGAGTAGACCGTGGTCTTCTGGTCCTTGGTCGCGCCCTGGATGTCGAGGACGTCGAGCTTGTCCTGCCACAGCGCCTTAGCCTTCTCCCTGACGGTCTCGAAGTCGTCGTCGGCGATCTCGAGCTCGAGGTTCCGCTTCGCCTGGTCGACGCCGATCAGACTCGTGGCGATGCGCATCGTCACCGTCCGGTCCGCACCGGCGTCGAACTCGAGGTGGCCCTGTACGTTCGGGCGCTCCCCGGTGGCGTACTTGCCGCCACCGGTGACCGGCTGGTCGAACGTGGCGTAGACGTACATCCGGGTGGCGCCGTTGGACAGGCCGCTGCGGGTGTCGGTGAATCCGGACAGGGTCCCGGCGGCCGGGTCAAGGGTGAGCCCGCCGTCGTTGTTGACGTTGTCGAAGATCAGGCTGGCGTCGTCACCGGGGTAGGTGAACCGGAACACGGCGGCGTGGTCGGTCGGCGCGATCTCGGCACGCTGGTCGTTGTCGAAGTCGACCTTGTAGTAGTACGGCCGGGCGACCTCGTTCGCGTGCTCGAAGGTGAGCTCGCGCGCGTTGCGGCCCGGGTCCGGGACGCCCTGGGCGGCCGACGGCATCACCTGGAAGGTCTGCCGGTCACCCATCCACGGACTGGTCTCGTGGCTGAGCGTCAGGGCCTGGAGGCTCGTCCGGTTCTGGGCGTCGTTGTCCTGGTGGTAGCGGTAGAACCACGACAGCGAGCCGGCGTTCGTCATCGGCGCCCAGAAGTTGAAGCCGTGCGGCACCGCGGTCGCCGGGATGTTGTTGCCACGCGAGAAGCTGCCGCTGGACTGGGTGCCACGGGTGGTGAGAGCGTAGTCGACGCGGCTGGTGACCTGCGGTTCCTCCGGCGCGGCCGTGATCGCGATGTCGTCGTACCAGCCGCGGAACTTCGTCGGACCGCTCGGCGCGTCGACGGCGACCAGGATGCGGTCGATCGTCTTTCCCGCCGCGACCTCGCCGATGACGGAGGTCTTCTTGTTCCACTGGTTCGTGTAGAGCGACTTCGACTCGCCCTGACCCTTCGGCGAGAGTACGTAGCCCTGAGCGTCGAGCGCGCCCAGCTCGGAGAGCAGGGTGCCGTCGGTGAAGGCCAGGTCGACGGAGGTGTAGGTGCTCGGGTAGCTCAGGTCGCCCTCGATGAACTCCGGGAAGACCAGGTAGGACAGCTCGGTCTCCTTGCCGACCGGGATGTCGACGTCGAAGACGCGGTTGTAGGAGTGGCCCTTGTCGCCGGTGATCTTGCCGGCGTACTCGAAGGCGTGGGTCCCGGTGAAGCCGACCTTCGACTTCGCGGCGTACGCCGAGGCGGGGCCGTCGTCGGGATGGCTGGTCATGTTCTCCAGCGGCGGCGGGGGCTCGGAGCCGTCGGAGAGCTGCCACTCGGCGAGCTGGATGATGTCGCCGCTCTGGTTGGCGGAGATGTCGATGCGGTAGTGGGAGTAGGCCTGCGGCGAGGCGATCTCGAACTCACGCGTCTGGAAGCGCTCGTCCCAGGACTGGCCGGTGCGGGTGTCCACGGTCGTCCAGCTCTGGCCGTCGGTGGAGCCCTGGATCACCCAGTCCTTCGGGTCACGCTCGGCGGCGTCGTTGGCCGAGGTGAGGGCGTACTTCACGACGCTGAGGGGCTGGTCGAGCTGGATCTGCACCCAACCGGTGGTGTCGAAAGTGAGCCACTTGGTGTTGATGTCGCCGTCGACGAGCTCGGCCGCGCCCTCGCCGGAGCCGGAGTTCTCCCCGCTGGCGGTCACGCCGGTGATGTGCCCGGAGATGTCGCCCGGGATGCCGAAGGCGTCGGGCCCGGCGACGCCCGCGCTGCGCGGGTCGCCGTTCTCGTCGGTGTCGACGAGGTCCGCCCAGCTGGGCTGGGGATCGTCATCCTCGAAGGAGGTCTGCCAGTCTCCCCCGTCCGCGGCCCGCTGCGGGTCGGCGGTGTCGGACTTCGGAGCGGTCGGATCAGGTGCGTCTGGGGTGGCGAGCGCGGGTGCGGTGCCGCTCATCGCGACGCCCAACGTCGCCGTCGCGGCGATCATCGCGGCCAGGCGGGCCCGGCCTCTCGTTCTGTGTGGTGCGTCCCAACGGTGCATCGGTGTGATCTCCTTCACATGGGGGCCATCCCAGATGGAACCGTGAGATGACAACGTTGTCAACGAGGTTTGCCGATGATTTGCGCTTGTCTTCGGGATTCTGAGGGCACCCAAGCGCAAGAAGTGAGACATCGTTGTCGCGCGGGGTGGCGTCTGTCTACGCTGAGCACGTGGCATCACCGCCGTCCGACCAGACCCGCCAGCCGCGTCGCCCGACCATGAAGGACGTGGCGGCGTCGGCCGGGGTGAGCCTGAAGACCGTGTCGAGGGTGGTCAACGGCGAGTCCAACGTCAACGACGACCTGCGCTCGGCGGTGCTCGAGTCGATCGCCCAGCTCGGGTTCCGGCGCAACGCCAGCGCCCGCGACCTTCGGCAGGGACGGTCCGGAACCGTCGGGCTGCTCCTGGAGGACGTCGCCGACCCGTTCTACTCGATACTCTCCCGCGCGGTGGAGGAGGTCGCCCGCGAGCACGGCACGATGGTCTTCGCCGGGTCCTCGGCCGAGGACCCGGACCGGGAGCGCGAGCTCGCCCTCGCGTTCTGCGAGCGACGCGTCGACGGGCTGATCATCGTCCCGGCCGGCACCAGCCATTCCTATCTCCTCCCGGAGATCCGGGCCGGCATCCCGGTCGTGTTCGTCGACCGTCCGCCGGGCGACATCGAGGCCGACATGATCCTCACCGACAACCTCGGCGGCAGCCGGCGCGGGGTCGAGCACCTCCTCGCTCACGGCCATCGCCGTATCGGCTTCATCGGCGACGCGCCGGAGATCTACACCGCCGGCGAGCGTCTGCGCGGCTATCGCGAGGCGCTGGAGTCCGCCGGGATCGGCTTCTCCGACGACCTCGTCACCCAGACACCACCGTCGCCCGCATCGACCGCGGCTGCCTTGGATCGTCTTCTCGACGGGCCGTCGCCCGCCACCGCGCTGCTGTGCGGCAACAGCCGCACCACCGTCAGCGTTCTCCGCGAGCTCGCCCGGCGCTCGACCCGGCTCGCGCTCGTCGGCTTCGACGACGTCGAGCTCGGCGACCTGCTCCAGCCCGGGCTCACGGTCGTCGCCCAGGATCCCGGCGCCATGGGCGCGGCCGCCGCGCGACTGCTCTTCCAGCGCATCGCCGGCGACACCGGCCCGACCCAGACGGTCACCATCGGCACCCGGCTGATCCCCCGGGGCTCGGGCGAGCTCACGGCTCCCTGAGTCTGGGGAAATCAGCCCCGCCACCCTGGGTTTTAAAGTCTAGTGGTCTAGTATGGTTACGTGCCGTGTCGTGACCGTTATGGATACTCGCTGACCACCAGTGACGAAGCTGCCCTGGCCTACTCCCAGGGACTGCTCGATGTGCTTCGCCTGCGCGACGGCGCGCTTGCATCGTTCGCGGCATCGATCGTCCTCGACCCGACCTTCGCGCTCGGGCATGCCGCTCTGGCGCTGCTCGGACACGAGATGTGTGCTCCGGTCGACGTCGCCGCCCGCCTTCAGCAGGCCAGGCTGCACGCCCGGCGCGCGACCGAACGCGAGCGCAGCCACGTACACGCGGTCGAAGCCCACATCGGCGGCAACCCGCGGCCGCTGATCGACCATCTGGCGGCTTTCCCGCGAGACGCGCTGCTGCTCTCGACCGCGGTGCCGACCATCGCGTTCGCCGGCGCCACCGAGGTTCCCGAGGAAGCATGGGCGATCGTCGAGCGCGCAGCTCCCGCCTACGGCGACGACTGGTGGTTCGCCGGCCTGCTCGCCTTCGTACGCCAGGAGCAGCGTCGCTTCGACGACGCGATGTCGCTCTCCTGCGCCTCGCTGGCGGTGGAGCCCGGCGCCGGCCACTCCGCGCATGCCCGCGCGCACGCGCACTACGAGACCGGCGACCACGAGGCCGGCCTCGCCTGGATGTCGTCATGGGTCCTCGGCGACGGCGCCCAGATCGACTCGCTCTCCCACTTCTCCTGGCACGCCGCGCTCCACGAGCTCTCCCTGGGCGACCTGGAAGCCGTACGCCGCCGCTACCTGACCCAGCTCCAGCCAGGACACGCCCTGGGCTGCCGGGCTCTGGTCGACTCCGGCTCGCTGCTGTTCCGCTGGGCGCTCACGCCGGGCGCTCGGGACGTCCCCGACATCGCCGAGGTCGTACGCGTCACCGGCCGCGAGACGATGACCCGGCCCGCCACCCCGTTCCTGGCGATGCACACCGCGGTCACCCACCTGGCCACCGGAGATGCGGGCGCGCTCGACGAGCTGAGGACGTGGGCCGCCGGTCACGTACACCCGACCATGGCCACCGTCGTCTCCCCGCTCGCCGAGGCGCTGGGTCTGATGGCCCGCGACGAGAACTCGGCGGCCGCCGACCGGCTCGCCGTGCTCGCGCCGTCGATCCGCCGCCTGGGCGGTTCCGACGCCCAGCGGGAGATCATCGAGGAGGCCCGCATCGCCGCGCTGCTCCGCGCCGACCGCTGGGACGAGGCCCGAGTGCTGCTCGACGCCCGCCTCGACCGCCGTCGCTCACCGCGCGACGAGCTGTGGCGGGCTCAGGCGCTCGCGCGCGCCTGACCTCTCAGCTGGGGACGATCTCGTCCCCGGTCACCTTGAAGGCGACCTCCTCGAGCGGCTTCTGGGCGGGCCCCTGGGCGACCGAGCCGTCCTCGATCGAGAAGCGGCTGCCGTGGCAGGGGCAGTCGATGGTGCCGTTGGCGACCTTCGTGACCGGGCAACCCTTGTGGGTGCAGGTCGCGCTGAAGACCTTGAAGGTGCCCTCGGTCGGCTGGGTGGCCACCAGGTTGCGGTCGGCGACGATCACTCCCCCGCCGACCGGGACGTCCTTGGTCGCGATCAGCGCACCACCGCCACCCGAGCCCGACCCGCCATCGCCCGACCCGCCACCGGAGCCGTCGGTGCCGGTGTCGCCGCCGCCACATGCGGCCAGGAGGGGTACACCGACCGCGGTCACCGCGGTGCCGGTGACGACTTTGCGCCGGGTGATTCGCGATTCACTCATGGCGCCCAGGATAGGCACGCCGACCACGCAAGTCCGCCGCCGTGCGCAAACCTTCAGGCAAATCTCGAACTCGGGTCAGGATGTGCTGACCTTCTTCTTCGCCGCGGTCTTCTTGGCTGCGGTCTTCTTCGCCGTCGTCTTGGCCGGAGCAGCCTTCGCCTTCACCGGCTTGGCCGGCGGCTGCTCGGCGGCCTTGCCGTCGAGCAGCGGGGCGAGGAAGCCACCGGTGTGGCTGCCAGGCGTCGCGGCGACTGCCTCGGGGGTGCCTTCGGCGATCACGGTGCCGCCGCGGTTGCCGCCCTCCGGGCCCATGTCGATGATCCAGTCGGCGGTCTTGATGACGTCGAGGTTGTGCTCGATGACCAACACCGTGTTGCCCTTGTCGACCAGCGAGGAGAGCACGCCGATCAGCTTGCGGATGTCCTCGAAGTGGAGACCCGTGGTGGGCTCGTCGAGGACGTAGAGCGTCTTACCGGTCGAGCGCTTCTGCAGCTCGGCGGAGAGCTTGACGCGCTGCGCCTCGCCGCCGGACAGGGTGGTCGCGGGCTGCCCCAGCCGCACGTAGCCCAGGCCGACCTCGACCAGGGTCTTCATGTGACGCGCGATCGCGGGCACGGCGGCGAAGAACTCCACCGCCTCCTCGATCGGCATGTCGAGCACCTCGGCGATCGACTTGCCCTTGTAGTGCACCTCGAGCGTCTCGCGGTTGTAGCGAGCCCCGTGGCAGACCTCGCACGGGACGTAGACGTCGGGCAGGAAGTTCATCTCGATCTTGATCGTGCCGTCACCCGAGCAGGCCTCGCAGCGTCCACCCTTGACGTTGAACGAGAACCGGCCCTGCAGGTAACCCCGCATCTTGGCCTCCGGGGTGGAGGCGAAGAGCTTGCGGATGTGGTCGAAGACGCCGGTGTAGGTGGCCGGGTTGGACCGCGGCGTACGCCCGATCGGGGACTGGTCGACGTGGATCACCTTGTCGACGTTGTCCAGGCCGGAGATCTTGGTGTGCCGGCCCGGGACGGTGCGGGCGCGGTAGAACTCCTTGGCCAGCGCGGTGTAGAGGATGTCGTTGACGAGCGTCGACTTGCCGGAGCCGGAGACGCCGGTGACGGCGAGGAAGAGCCCGAGCGGGAAGGTGACATCGATGTCCTTGAGGTTGTTCTCCCGGGCGCCGTGGACGGTCAGCTCGCGCCCGGCGGTGCGCGGGCGGCGCACGGCCGGGACGGCGATCTCGCGACGGCCCGCCAGGTATTGACCGGTCACCGACTGCTCGTTGGCGAGCAGCTCCTTCACCGTGCCGGAGTGGATCACCTGGCCGCCGTGCTCACCGGCACCGGGGCCGATGTCGACGACCCAGTCGGCGACCTTGATGGTGTCCTCGTCGTGCTCGACGACGATCAGCGTGTTGCCGAGCCGCTTGAGCCGCTCGAGGGTCTCGATCAGGCGGTGGTTGTCGCGCTGGTGGAGGCCGATGGACGGCTCGTCCAGCACGTAGAGCACGCCGACCAGGCCCGAGCCGATCTGGGTGGCCAGTCGGATCCGCTGGGCCTCACCGCCGGAGAGCGAGCCCGAGGGTCGCTCCAGCGAGAGGTAGTCCAACCCCACGTCGAGGAGGAAGCGCAGCCGCGCCTGGATCTCCTTGAGCACCTGCTCGGCGATCTGCCGCTCGCGGCCGGTGAGCTCGACCTTGTCGAGCCACTCCGCGGCCTCGTTGATCGGCAGCGCGCAGAGCTCGGCGATGTTGAGGCCACCCTCGCTCCGCTCCCCCAGCGTCACCGAGGTCGAGACGGGCTTGAGCCGGGTGCCCTTGCAGGTCGGGCACGGCACCTGGCGCATGTAGCCCTCGAAGCGCTCCCGGGTCGTGTCGGACTCGGCCTCCTTGTGGCGTCGCTCGACCCACCGGCGTACGCCCTCGAACTCGGCGTCGTAGGAACGGCGGCGGCCGTAGCGGTTGACCGAGACCACGTGCACCTTGCGTCCGTGACCGTCGAGGATCGCCTTCTGACCGGCGGCCGGGATCGCGTCCCAGGGCGTGTCGAGGTCGAAGCCGAGCTCGCCACCGAGCGCCTCCAGCAGGCGCAGGAAGTATTCGGCGACATGGGCCTGGGACCAGGGCTGCAGCGCACCCTCGGCGAGGGTGGCACCCGGGTTGGGG
The DNA here is from genome assembly GCA_040302365.1 of Nocardioides sp. NPDC126508. GTDB lineage: Bacteria > Actinomycetota > Actinomycetes > Propionibacteriales > Nocardioidaceae > Nocardioides. Next base: position 94,075 of record JBEOUM010000009.1, on the reverse strand, counting down.
ACGACCAGCTCGGGGTCGACCTCCATCCGGGTGCCGAGCCCGGTGCAGGCCGGGCAGGCGCCGAAGGGCGAGTTGAACGAGAACGACCGCGGCTCGAGCTCGTCGGTGTCGAGCAGGTGGTCGTTGGGGCACGACATCCGCTCGGAGAACTTCATCTGCTCGCCACTGTCGACGAAGTCGAAGACGACCAGGCCGCCGGCCAGCTCGAGCGCGGTCTCGACCGAGTCGGTCAGCCGCCGCTTGGAGGACTCCTTGACCTGGAGCCGGTCGATGACCACCTCGATGGTGTGCTTCTTCTGCTTCTCCAGCTTGGGCGGCGCGTCGAGCTGGTGGATCTCGCCGTCCACGCGCACCCGGGAGTAGCCCTGCTGCTGCAGCTGGCTGAAGAGCTCGACGTACTCCCCCTTGCGGGCCCGGATCACCGGCGAGAGCACCTGGAAGCGCCGGCCTTCCTCCAGGGTGAGCACGTGGTCGACGATCTGCTGCGGCGTCTGCCGCTCGATCGGCGCGCCACAGACCGGGCAGTGCGGCCGCCCGGCACGCGCGTAGAGCAGACGCAGGTAGTCGTAGACCTCGGTGATCGTGCCGACCGTCGAGCGCGGGTTCTTCGAGGTCGACTTCTGGTCGATGGAGACCGCCGGGGAGAGCCCCTCGATGAAGTCGACGTCGGGCTTGTCCATCTGACCCAGGAACTGGCGAGCGTACGCCGACAGCGACTCGACGTAGCGACGCTGGCCCTCCGCGAAGATGGTGTCGAACGCGAGGCTCGACTTCCCGCTTCCGGACAGGCCGGTGAACACGATCATCGAGTCCCGAGGAAGGTCGAGGGAGACATCCTTCAGGTTGTGCTCCCGGGCTCCCCGGATGATCAGCTGCTGCTCCGCCACGTTCTTTCCTCGTCCAGTGCTATCGCATCGCGCTACCGCGTCGAACAGATGTTCGCATCATACGACGCTGGGAAGACTCCCAGACGGCACCCTCTCACGGAGCACCGACATTTTACTTCCGACCGGGTCCGACGTGCTTGCATAGACGCATGAGCGATGCCCCTACCACTTATACAGGCGCCGTGAAACCGGGCGGCCCGGCCGACGTGCGCGAGCTCGGCGGACTGACCCTCACCAAGGTCGCCGTCGACGCGCAGATGTCCAACAACTGCTACCTGCTGCGCTGCCGGTCCACCGGCGAGCAGCTGCTCGTCGACGCCGCCGCCGAGCCCGAGACCCTGCTCCCCCTCGTCGGCGAGAACCTGGCCACCGTCGTCACCACCCACCAGCACTGGGACCACCACCGGGCCCTGGCGGAGGTCACCGCCGCGACCGGCGCCGCCGCCCTCGCCGGCGAGCCCGATGCCGACGCGATCACAGAGGCCACCGGCGTACCCATCGCTCGCCGGCTCTCCCATGGCGACACCGTCACCGTCGGCGACTGCACCCTCGAGGTGATCGCCCTGCGCGGGCACACCCCCGGGTCGGTCGCGCTCCTCTACCGCGACCCGGAGGGCCCGCCTCATCTGTGGACCGGCGACAGCCTCTTCCCGGGCGGCGTCGGAAACACCCAGCAGGACCCCGTACGTTTCACCCAGCTGCTCGACGACGTCGAGGAGCGCATCTTCGCCACCCTCCCGGACGAGACCTGGTTCTACCCGGGCCACGGCGACGACTCCACCCTCGGCGCCGAGCGCCCCCATCTCGCCGAGTGGCGCAAGCGGGGCTGGTGAGCGCCGGGCGAGCAGCTACGGCTCCGTGGTCGGCGTCGCGGTCTCGGTAGGCGTCGGGTCGGAGGTCGGGTCGGCGGAGACGGTCGGATCGGTCGTCGGTTCCGGCTCGGTCGTACCCGTGGGCCCGGAGGTCGGCGTCGAGCCGGCGCTGCCGGCAGGCTGGTCCGGTTCGCGGGTCGCCCTGGGTCCACCTGGCGACGCGGTCTCGGTCGGGCCCGGCTCACCCGGGCCGTCCGTCTCACCGTGATCGGCCGCGGAACCGCCATAGCCGGCTGAGGAACCCGACCGGGGCCTCTCGGATAGCCTGGGGCCAGGCGGCGACGGCAACGGGTCCACGTCGGGATAGGCGTTCCCGACGTCCTCGTAGCCGGTGACCGGATCGCGGCTGGGCCGCTCGGCCTCGGCCAGCCCGGCGAGTAGGACGATCACCCCGAGACCGGTCATGACCGCGCCGGTCAGGATGCCTGCCACGGCGACCTGCTTGCTCTGCAACTCGACTCCCTGTACCCGCCCCGCGCCTGGTGTGGCGCACAGCGTAGGGCAGCCCGGCGCCGAGCGTTACCCACCCGGGGGCATCGGCGACGGGAGCGTGAGTCAGTTGGTCGGCGTGTCCGACGGCTCCGGCGAGGTGGTGTCCGACTCGCTGGGCGACTCGCTGGGGTCGCTCGGCGACTCCGACGGGTCGCTGGGGCTCTCGCTGGGCGACTCGCTGGGCTCGCTCGGGGACTCACCGGGGTCGCTCGGCGACTCGGTCGGCCTGCCGGTGGGTCGCGGCTCCGACGGCACCTGCGTGGGCCGCGCCGGGGCCGGGGCGGCCGAACCGCCTGCCGACTCCTCGACTGAGCGGGGGCTCGCGGGGACCGGCTCGGCGACCTCGGGAGCCTCGCCCGCGGGACTCTGGCTGGACGGTTGGCTCTGCGACGGCTTCGAGGACGACTTCTCCAGCGGTGCCACTGGCGAGACCGGCGAGATCAGGCTGACCCCCGACTCGTCCGTGGCGTAGCTGTGACCGGGCTCGTCCGCCCCGGCGTTGCCGACGATCAGTCCGCCGATCCCAATGCTTGTCATGGCCAGTCCAGTTGCCATTCCGGCCAAGGCGATCTGCTTGCGATGCAACACGATTCCCCCGTGATACCAACGACTCGACAAGTTCTCTGGTCGTGCACAGTAGACCCACAAAGATCGAAACTGTGCGACCACTATCGGGGTGTCGGAGCTCGCTGGCAAGTCCCCGTCATCTATCGTTCGACCGATATAACCCCTGGTAAGGGGCGTGTTCGCCGGGCGCGAACGGCCCGCTCGGGCCTCGCCCGCAGCGCTAGGGTGGTGCCATGGGCGAAGTGATCAGATTTCCCGGCCGTCCGCTGCCGGACGAGGGCAAGCCGGCACCGCTGTGGCGTGAGGCCGCCGGCCAGGTGATCCGCGAGGAGCGGTCCCGGCAGGAGCGCACGCTCGCCGACGTCGCCGGCGACGCCGGCGTCTCGACGCAATACCTCTCCGAGATCGAGCGCGGCCGCAAGGAGCCGAGCTCCGAGGTGCTCGAGGCCGTCGGCGGTGCGCTCGGTCTCGGCCTCGTCGACCTGACCGAGCGGGTCACCCGCACGCTTCGCGCGGGCGCCCGCCACAGCGGACCCATGGCTCTCGCCGCCTGAGCCCCAGCCTGAGCATCAGACCGAGGTGAGCTTGCGGCTCTCCAGCACGGCATCCGCCAGCCCGTACGCCACCGCCTCCTCGGCACCGAGCACGAGGTCGCGCTCGGTGCCGGCGTGGATCTCCTCGACGCTGCGCCCGGTGTGCCGCGCCAGCAGCGTGTCCATCTCGGCGCGCAGCCGGCCGATCTCCTTCGCCGCGACCTGCAGGTCGGTGACATCGCCCCGCTGACCGTCCTGGCCCGGCTGCTGCAGCACGACGCGCGCGTGCGGGAGGACCGTACGCCGCCCCGGGTCCCCCGCGGCGAGCAGCACCGCGGCCGAACCCGCCGCCTGACCCACGCAGGTGGTCGCGACCGGCGAGCGCAGGAACTGCATCGTGTCGTAGATGCCGAACATCGCGGTCGGGTCCCCGCCCGGTGAGTTGAGATAGAGCTCGATCTGCGTGTCCGGGGCGTCCGACTCCAGGTGGATGAGCTGCGCGATCACCACGTTGGCGACACCGTCGTCGATCGGCGTACCGAGATAGACGATCCGGTCGGAGAGCAGGCGAGAGTAGACGTCCAGCGCCCGCTCGCCGCGGGGGGTCTTCTCGACGACCGAGGGGATCGTGTAGGAGCTCATCGGGCACCCCCGGCCGTGGAGAGACCGAAGGCGGCCGACCGCTGCTGGACCGGCGTCACCGACTGCACGTCGTTGAGCACCTCGTCGACGAACCCGTAGTCGCGGGCCTCCTCGGCGGTGAACCAGCGGTCGCGCAGCGAGTCCTGGTCGATCTGCTCGACGCTCTGGCCGGTGTGGGCGGCGGTGATCTCGAGCATTTGCTGGGTCATCCGTGCCAGCCGCGCGGCCTGCACCTCGATGTCGGCCGCGGAGCCGCCGATCCCGGCCGACCCCTTGTGGAGCAGCACCTCGGTGTGGGGCAGCACGTAGCGCTTCCCCGGGGTCCCCGCGGTGAGCAGGAACTGTCCCATGCTCGCAGCCATCCCCATGCCGAGCGTGGAGACGTCGTTGGGGATCAGGTGCATCACGTCGTAGATCGCCATCCCGGCGGTCACCGAGCCGCCGGGCGAGTTGATGTAGAGGGAGATGTCGCGGTGCGGGTCCTCGGCCGAGAGGAGCAGGAGCTGCGCGCAGATCCGGTTGGCGATCGCGTCGTCCACCTCCTGGCCGAGCACGATGATCCGTTGGTTCTGCAGCCGCGCGGTCAGCTGCTCGTCGAGCGGCCCGGCGCTGATGGGTGTCTGGGTCATGTCCTCGACTCTGACCGAGCCCCCGGCCCTGCGAAAGCGAATCCGCCGCAGGCAGATCTGCCCACAGCAGAACGCTACCGACCCGATAGGTTGCGATCGTGCGCTGCGTGATTCTCGACGACTACCAGGACGTGGCCAGGAGGTACGCCGCGTGGGACTCGCTCGACGGCCTCGAGGTCACCTCGCTGACCGAGCACCTCGGGCCCGATGCCCTGGTCCGGGCGCTCGAGGGTGCCGAGGTCGTGGTGGCGATGCGGGAGCGTACGCCGTTCCCCGCCTCCCTCCTCGAACGCCTCCCGGAGCTGAAGCTGCTGGTCACGACCGGGATGCGCAACGCCTCGATCGACCTCGAGGCGGCGGACAGGCTTGGGATCACCGTGTGCGGCACCCCGTCGAGCCCGCATCCTCCGGTGGAGCTGACCTGGGCGCTCATCCACGCGCTGACCCGTCACGTCGTCACCGAGGCGACCGGCCACGGCTGGCAGCGCACCGTCGGCGCCGACCTCCACGGCCGCACCCTCGGTCTCCTCGGGCTCGGCAAGATCGGTGCCCGGGTCGCGGCCGTGGGGCAGGCGTTCGGGATGGACGTGATCGCCTGGAGCCCTCACCTCACCACCGAGCGCGCCGAGCCGCTCGGGGTGCGGGCCGTCGAGAAGCACACCCTCTTCGAGACCAGCGACATCGTCTCGCTCCATCTCGTCCTCTCCGAGGCCACCCGGCACGTCGTCGGGCACGCCGACCTCGCCGCGATGAAGCCGAGCGCCTACCTGGTGAACACCTCCCGGGCGGGGCTGGTCGACACCCAGGCGCTGGTCGCCCACCTCGACTCCGGGACGATCGCGGGCGCCGGCCTGGACGTCTTCGACGTCGAGCCGCTTCCCGCCGACGACGTGCTCCGGCAGCTTCCGAACGTGGTCGCGACCCCGCACCTCGGCTACGTCACCGAGGACAACTACCACCGCTTCTACGGCGGCGCGGTCGAGGACATCGCCGCCTGGCTGGCCGACGACCCGATCCGCCGGCTCTCACCGTCGCGGGGCTGATCAGCCGAAGCGGCGGACGTACGGCGTGGTGGTGCCGACCTTCACCAGGCCCGAGCGCTCCAGGATCGGCCGGGAGAACTCGGTCGAGTCGCTGTGGATGTAGCGCTTGCCGCGAGCGATGGCGGTGCGGGCACGGACGGCGGTCAGGGCACGGTAGATGCCGCGGCCACGCCACTCCTCCAGCGTCGCGCCGCCCCAGATGCCGGCGAACTCCGTGTTCGGGACCGGGTCGACCCGGCCGGCGCTGACGATCTCGCCGTCCGCCTCCGCGACCCACATCTCGGTCTCCCCCGCCGCGATCCGGCGCACCATCTCGCCCAGCCGGCCTTCGGAGGTCGGCGACCCGAAGACGCCGTCCTGCATGATCCCGGCGGCGCGTACGTCCTCCGCGCTCGTGATCGAGCGCAGCACGACCCCGTCGGGCAACGGCACGTCCACGGCGAGCAGATGGGCCTCACCGATCATGATCGACTCGGGGTCCTCCGGCTCGAAGCCGTGCCGGAGCAGGGCGTCGTGGAGCCCCGGAGCGACATCGTGGCCGCGGGTCTTCCACTCGACCTCCTCGATCTCCGGGTCGGCCTCGAAGTGGGCCACCGCCGCAGCGACCAGCGCCTCGATCCCGGCCTCGTCGGCCCCATCGAGGTCCCGGTAGGAGATGAAGCCCCGCCCGGCCTCGAAGGTGATCAGCCGCAGCGGCCCTTGTCTGGTCACCGACACCGCTCCGGGAGTCTCGGCATCGGTTCGCAACTGTTCGTCATAGGCCTTCAGCACGGCGAGAAAACTACGCCGAAGTCTGTCGCGAAAGCATGTAGTTATCCGTCGACCGGCTCCGTTCCCCTCGTGAATGGCGCTTACAAGGAGCGCTCGAAGTGGAAGGGTGAGGACATGCCTCGCTACCTGATGATCGTCGACTACCAGGCCGGCACCGACGAGACCCCCGGCGGGATGGCCGGATGGAAGCCGGAGGAGGTGCAGGGGCACATGAGCTACTACGAGGCGCTCAACAAGGCCCTGACCGAGTCCGGCGAGCTGGTGCACGTCGAGGCGCTGACTCCGCCCGACCAGGCGTTCGTGGTGACCTCCGACGGTGCCGACAAGACGGTCACCGACGGGCCGTTCCAGGAGTTCAAGGAGTGGGTCGCCGGCTACATGATCATCGACGCCGAGACCGAAGGACGCGCCCTGGAGATCGCCGGGCTCTACTCCGCGGCCCCCGGCCCCGGCGGGCGGCCGATCGAGCAGCCCATCCAGGTGCGCCGGATGTACCACGGCACCGACGGCTCCTCGGTCGACGACACCATCGCCTTCGGCGAGGCGAGCATCGAGTGACCGAGCTGATCCCCGACGACCTGCTGCGTGACCTCACGCCGCAGGTCGTCGCGGTCGTCACCCGGCGCTGCGGCGACTTCTACGCGGCCGAGGACGCCGTCCAGGAGGCACTGGTCGAGGCCGTACGCACCTGGCCGGAACGAGGCATTCCGGAACAGCCCCGCGGCTGGCTGATCACGACGGCGATGCACCGGCTCGTCGACGTCAAGCGCAGCGAGTCGCGCCGCCGTGACCGCGAGCAGGCCGACCACCTCGCCGAGCCCGAAGGTCAGGAGACCTCAGCGGTCGACGACTCCCTGGACGTACTCCTGCTGTGCTGCCATCCCAGCCTCACCCCGGCCTCGGCGGTGGCCCTGACCCTGCGGGCGGTCGGCGGGCTCACCACCCGGGAGATCGCGCACGCCTACCTCGTCCCGGAGAAGACGATGGCGCAGCGGATCTCCCGGGCGAAGGCGACGATCAAGGGCCGCTCGCTCGGGATCGACGGCACCGCCGACCTCGCCGCGCGGATCCCGGCGATGCTGAAGGTGCTCTACCTGCTCTTCAACGAGGGGTACGTCGCGACCGAGGGCGACCATCTCCAGCGAGTCGACCTGTGCGCCGAGGCGATCCGCCTGACCCGGCTCGCCCGCACCGCGCTCGCCCGGGTGACGGGGACCGGCCACGGCGAGCTCGGCGGGCTGCTTGCGCTCATGCTGCTGCTCGACGCCCGCCGGCCCGCCCGGGTCGACGCGCACGGTGCGGTGGTGCCGCTGGCCGACCAGGACCGCAGCCGGTGGCGGCCCGAGGCCACCCGCGAGGGCGTCGCGCTGGTCGACGCCGTCATCGGCACCGGGCGCCCAGGCACCTACCAGATCCAGGCCGCCATCGCCGCGCTCCACAACCGCGCACCGTCCGCGGAGGAGACCGACTGGCTGCAGATCACCGCACTCTACGGGCTGCTGGAGAAGGTCGCCCCGGGCCCGATCGTGACGCTCAACAAGGCCGTCGCGGTCGGGTACGCCGACGGCCCGGGCCCCGCGCTCGCGCTGCTCGACGACCTCCTGCGCGGCTGCGCCGAGAACGGCGCGGCCGGCTTCGCCGACCATCCTCGGGTGCCCGCCGTGCGCGCCCACCTGCTGGAGCTCGCCGGCGACCTGGGCGGCGCTGCGGCTGCGTACGAGCTGGCCTCGGTGCGGGCCACGAACCTCGCCGAGCGCCGTTTCCTGACCTCGAAGGCGGCAGCGTTGCGCGATGCCCGCTGCTGAGTTCTACTGAGAACCGTTCTCAGGCTACGCTGTGCCTGTGATCGAACTGCGCACGCCGACCCAGATCGAGCAGATGAAGCCCGCCGGCCGATTCGTGGCCGATGTCCTGACCGCACTCCGCGAGCACGCCGCCGTGGGTGTGAACCTGCTCGAGCTCGACGAGCTGGCGCACAAGATGATCAAGGACCGCGGCGCGGAGTCGTGCTACATCGACTACCACCCGAGCTTCGGCGCGATGCCGTTCGGCAAGGTGCTGTGCACGTCCGTCAACGACGGCGTGCTGCACGGTCTGCCCTTCGACTACAAGCTCCAGGACGGCGACCTGCTCAGCGTCGACTTCGCCGCCAGCGTCGACGGCTGGGTCTCCGACTCGGCCCTCTCCGTTGTGGTGGGCACGCCCCGCCAGGAGGACCTCGACCTGATCGAGACCACCACCCAGGCGCTCGCCGCGGGCATCGACGCCGCGCGCGTCGGCAACAAGGTCGGCGACATCTCCCACGCGATCGCCGGCGTCGCGCGCGAGAAGGGTCTCAAGATCAACACCCAGTTCGGCGGCCACGGCGTCGGCCGCACCATGCACGGCGACCCGCACATCGCCAACGACGGCCGCCCCGGCCGTGGCTTCAAGCTGCAGCCCGGCCTGGTCATCGCGATCGAGCCGTGGTTCCTGCACACGACCGACGAGATCTTCACCGACCCCGACGGCTGGACCCTGCGCAGCGCCGACGGCTCCCGCGGCGCCCACATGGAGCACACCGTCGCGATCACCGAGGACGGGCCGCTCATCCTGACCGCGCGCGACTGACGTACGAACGACGGCGCCCCCGCTCCCGTGAAGGGAGCGGGGGCGCCGTGCTTTCTCGCCTACGACAGGTTCACCGCCGTGTCATCGATCAGGAAGCTCGTCGCGAGCGAGGAGTCCTCCGTACCGGTGAAGGTGAGGGTGACCGTCGAGCCGGCCTGGCCGCTGAGGCTGACCGACTTCTGGACGTATCCCGAACCCTTGTCGAGGTTCGAGTAGGTCGCCAGGGTGGTGGACCCGGCCTTGACCGTCAGCTTGTCGTACGCCGAGGTCGTGGTCGTCTCATCCGAGTCGACGTAGAGCCAGAACGTCAGCGTGGCCGCACACCCGGACGGGATGGTGACCGACTGCGACAGCGTGTCGGTGTGGGTGGTGCCGTAGCCGTTCAGCCAGGCCTTGTAGGAACCCGAGTGCGCCGGGGCGCTGGTCGAGCTGTCGATCACGCCCGAGGAGGCGGTCCAGCCGGTCGCACCGGACTCGAAGCCCGGGTTGGTCAGCTTCTGGCCCGAGCAGGTGCCGCCACCGGTGCCGGAGATCGTGAACGTGAACTGCGTCGAGCCGGTCGCGCCGGTGGAGTCCGTCGCGGTGACCGTCGGCGTGTAGGTGCCCGCCGTGGTCGGGGTGCCCGAGACGGTGCCCGCCGAGGAGATCGAGACGCCGGCAGGCAGACCGGTGGCCGTGTAGGTGTAGGGCGAGGTGCCGCCGGAGGCCGAGACCGTGAAGGACGAGATCGCGGTGCCGACCGTGCCCGTCTTGGAGCCCGGCGAGGTCACCGTGACCGAGCCGGTGCCGCCACCGGGCGTACAGGTCGGGTCCCCGGTCTGGGCCGGGACCGAGACCGCGTTCCAGGCGGCCTTGACCGCGTTGAACTCGGTGCAGGTCGAGGTGCCGTACAGGTTCTTGGCCGCGGTGAGCGTCCAGGTGCGGTACTTCAGGTACGACGACGACGAGGTCTTGAGCAGCATCGCGTTGTACATGATCTTCATCGCCTTCTGGATCCCGACACCGGTGACGGTGGACGAGTTGCAGGTCGGCGAGGTCGGCTGGCCGTTGGTCGGGTTCGACCCCTCGGCGAGCAGGTAGAACCAGTGGTTGCCCGGTCCGGCCGCGGCGTGGACCTCGTCGTTCGGCGTCGAGGACGAGTAGCAGTTGTCGTCACCGACGAGCGAGGGGTTGTACATGTTGCGGATCGGCCCGTTGCCCACCAGGTCGACCTCCTCACCGACGGTGTAGTCGGGGGTGTCGTTGCTGGTCTGGTTGTCGTACCACTCGGTCGCCGCACCGAAGGTGTCCGCGATGAACTCCTGGGTGTTGCCACCCGAGATCCCGCCAGGGGTGTGGTCGTCGATGCCGTGGCCGAACTCGTGCGCGACGACGTCGATCGAGCCGATCCAGCGCGAGCCGGACTGCGAGTGGCCGATCTGGACCTGGGTGCCGTCGTAGTAGGCGTTCACGTCGGCCAGGCCGACCCGGATCGGGACCCAGCCGCCGGAGCCGTCCATGCCCGAGCGACCCAGCCACGAGGTGAGCATGCCCTTCTCCTGCTGCGCACCGTAGAACGCGTCGACACAGCCGGTCTCCCGGTTGGTCGGGTCGCCGTTGCCCCAGGAGTCGTCGGTGCCCGTGTAGGTCACGTTGCCCGAGGCGTTCTGGCACTTGAGCGTCGTGGCGGACGGGTCGATCAGGGAGTACGTGGAGCCGGAGAGCTGCGTCGGGATCGACACGGTCCCGGAATAGGCCGAGCTGCCCGTGCCCTCCGCGACGTGCTCCTTGGTGGAGAGCACCTTGCCGGTGGCGGCGTCGACGAAGACCGAGAGGCGCGAGGGGCCACCCTCGCGGGTGCCGGTCACGATCGTCTCGTACGCCAGGTCCGACCCGGCATCGCCCTGGAGGATCACCAGCTCGGTGGACTCGACGGCCGGCTTGCTCACCTTGCCCTTGGCGATCTTCTCGGCCCTCGCCTCGCTGATCGCCGGCTTCGTGGTGGCCACCTTGACCGGTGCGTCCTGGGCGACCGAGGTGCCCAGCAGGTTGCCCTCGGCGTCGGCGGCGACGACGAAGTCACCGCCGACGACGCGCAGGCCCTGGTGGGTGCGGTCGTAGGAGACGTACTGCAGCCCGGAGGACTGGTACGTCCCGAGCCTGACCGCCTCGTCCTTGGCGCCGAGCTTCAGCGCCGCCGGGTCGGCGGCGACGAAGGCCGCGGCCGACCTCTCCGCTTTGGTCCGTGCCTGCTTGCCGCTGACGACCGTGCGGCCGTTGTCGGTCTCCTGCGAGGTCACGGTGCCCTTGCCGGGCTTGGGGTCGGTGGCCGCATGCACGCCTGTGGGCATGCTGACGGCGGCCGCCGCCGCGATGAGGGCCATGGTCAGGCCCTGCGCTACGCGTCTGTTCTTCACGCAGACTCTCCTTGAGCCGGCCCCGCCGAGGCGGAGCAGCCGATGTTGACTCATGGACAGTGGCGATCGGGCGCGGAGCCGGTCAATCAGGTTAATGCTTCATAACCGTGCAGTGCATCGAGTCGCATTTACGACGACATATGAATACCCATGGGTACATACCGGATGCGTCAGTTTTCGCATGGGGAGCCGGAGGCGTTCGCCTGCCACGGCGGGGCGAGAGGTGGCCCGAAATAGAAGTCAGCCGCTGGCGTCTCGGGTCACCAGCGGCTGACAAGAAGAACATTAGCCGACGATCCCGAGAACGTGCAAGCACCTGCAATGCAGAAGCTTGCAAATGATTCGGCCGGGCTATTCGGCCCCACCCGAGAGGACTAGGGACGCGGGTTCTTGGAGCGCTGCGTACGCCGCGCGTCGCGCTGTCGCCGCAGCCGGCGCACCAGGACGCCGTCGTAGGCGAGCGCCTCGGGCTTGTCGATCAGATCGTTGACGGCACGGTGGTATTCGGCAGCGCTCATCCCCAGCTGCTCCCGGACGGCCTCGTCGCGGCCGGTGCCGGCCGACCACCAGGAGCGCTCGAAGTCGAGCAGTCGCTTCTCGTTCTCGGACAGACCCGGCTGCTCGTCGGCAGACCCGGGGCTGTGGGGCGCCTCGGTCATGCGTCCATCATCCCAGGCCCGCCATCCGCCGCCGAAACCGCCACGCGCCACCACCTAGGACGCTCTGCCTACTAACTACGTGGCATAGCCCATCCGGGCCATCTTCATAAAACTGCAGAACGACTCTTTGATGCACGCCGGATCGTCGGCTAATGTTTTCCATGTCAGCCGCTGGTGACCCGAGACGCCAGCGGCTGACTTCTGTTTTAGCGGGTCTTTCGGCCGGCTCTACGCCTCGGCGGTGTCCTCGCCGTGCGTGCCGGGACGCGGCGCCCAGGGCAGCTCCTTCGCCGCCCGCACAACGACCAGCCGGTCCCCACGCGACAGCGTGCCGACGACGGGGTCGAAGTAGCGGAAGACCTTCTCGTCGCGTACGACCGCGATCACCTGGTCGGCCAGCTGCTGCGGCTGCTTGCCGACCTCGTTGACCAGCAGGTCCCGCTCGGCGACCTCGAGCCCGATGCCGGAGTTGAGCAGGTCCTCCATCACCGAGCCCAGGGTCGGCGAGATCGTGGACAGGCCCATCAGCCGACCGACCGCGTCGGCGGAGGTGATCACCGAGTCGGCCCCGGACTGCTTCATCAGCGGCGCGTTCTCGCGCTCCCGGGCCGCCGCGACGATCCACGCCTCGGGGTTGATCTGGCGCACCGTGAGGATCGTGAGCACGTTGGAGTCGTCGCGGTTGGTGGTGATGATGACCTGCTCGGCATCCTTGACGCCCGCCCGCATCAGCACCTCGCGCCGGGTGGCGTCGCCGGTGACCACCGCGATGCCGTCGGAGTGGGCGTCCGAGCGGGCCACCGGGTCCGGGTCGACGACGACGAACTCCTCGGGGTCGGCACCGTTGCTGAGCAGCGTCTCCACGGCGCTCCGCCCCTTGGTGCCGTAGCCCACGACGACGATGTGCTGGGACATCTTCTTCCTCCAGCGAGCGACTCGGATGAGGTCACGGCCCTGCTTGGTGAGGACCTCGAGGGTGGTGCCGATCAGCAGCACCAGGAACGCGATACGGGCCGGCGTGATGATGAACGCGTTGATCATCCGGGCATGATCGGCGACGGGAGCGATGTCGCCGTAGCCGGTCGTGCTCAGCGTGACCGTCGTGTAGTAGAGCGCGTCCATCAGGCTGATCTGGCCCGTGGGGTCGTTGTTGTCGGCGTAGGCGCCACGGTCGAGATAGACCAGGAGCACCGTGCCGACGAGGATCGCCAGGGCGGCCAGCAGCCGGCGCCCGAGCTGCCACCACGGCGACCGCACCGTCTCGGGGAGAGCGATCTGCTCGACCCCTGCCCACCTCGGGGCGTACGCGCTTGTCTCGGACACGTCCCGACCTTATAGCCCAGCCTCCGTCGACCCTCATGCGACGCGGCGGGCACCCTGCCCGAAGGCATGGCGCCCGCCGCGTACGGACGGAGCCGAGACCTCAGCCCTTGACGGACCCGGCCGTGAGCCCACGGACGAAGTAGCGCTGCAGCGAGAAGAAGACGAGCAGCGGCACCGTCATGGTGATGAACGCACCTGCGGTGAGCAGGTGCCACTCCTGACCCTTGTCACCGATCAGGTCGCGCAGCGTGATCGTGACGACCTCGTTGTCACCGGCGCCCAGGAAGATGAGCGCGACGAGCAGGTCGTTCCAGACCCAGAGGAACTGGAAGATCGCGAACGCGGCCAGCGCCGGGACCGACATCGGGACGATCAGCCTCCAGAAGGTCTGGAAGTGGGAGGCCCCGTCGATCTCGGCCGACTCGATGATCTCGTGCGGCAGGCTCGACATGTAGTTGCGCAGGATGTAGACCGCCAGCGGCATCCCGAACCCGGTGTGGGCCAGCCACACCGCTAGGAAGGTGCCGTTGAGGTGGTAGTCGGTGAACAGGTTGAGCAGCGGCACGAACGCCACCTGCAGCGGAACCACCAACAGGCCCACGATCAGCATGAACAGCACGTTGCGTCCCCAGAACCTCATGAACGTGAACGCGTACGCAGCGAACGCGGCGATCATGATCGGCAGCACCGTCGCGGGGACGGAGACGACGATCGAGTTCACGAACGAGTTGGACATCCCGCCTTCGAGGACCTGGGTGTAGCTGTCGAAGGTCCACTGGGAGAACGGGTCGGTGACGACCGTCCACCAGCCCGACGTCTTGACGTCGGCCTCGTCGCGGAACGACGAGACCAGCAGCCCGAGGGTCGGGATGAACCAGAGGACGCACAGCAGGGTGATGGCGACGCGGACAGCGAGGCTGCCCAGGGTGAACTGTCTCATCAGCGTGCCTCCTGCTTCTTGAACTGGCGCATCTGGTAGATCATCACCGGGATCACCGCGACCATCAGGACCACCACGACCGCGGCCGCGCGACCTGCGTCACCGAACTCGAAGAGCTCGACGAAGAAGGTGTTGGCCAGCACCGAGGTGCCGGACCGGCCACCGGTCATCACGTAGACGATGTCGAAGACCTTCAGGACCAGGATGAGGATGGTCACGAAGACCACGATCACCGTCGGCCAGATCTGCGGCACCACCACCTTGAAGAAGATCTGGACCTCGCTGGCCCCGTCGATCCGGGCGGCCTCGACGGTGTCGTCGGGGACGCCCTTGATCGCCGAGGAGAGCAGCACCATCGCGAACCCCGCCTGCAGCCAGACCATGATGATGATCAGCAGCAGGTCGTTGAGGCTGCCGGTCTGGATGCGGAGCCAGGCGACCGGCTCGAACCCGAGACTCGTCGAGATCGCCGAGAGGAGTCCGATCTGCCTGTCCCCCTGCGCGAACCGGGTCGCGTAGACGAAGCCCCAGATCGTGCTCGCCCCGACGAAGCTGATCGCCATCGGCATGAAGATGACCGACTTCGCGATCCGCTCCGGCAGCGCCTTGAGCCGGTCGGCCAGCACGGCCACGAGCAGGCCGACGATGACGCTGCCCGCCGGGACGATGAGGATCCAGAGCAGGTTGTTGAACAGCGTGCCGAGGAACTCCTTGTCCTGGAACAGGTCCACGTAGTTCTGGAAACCCACCCAGTTGATGCTGTTGGCGTCGGCGAAGCTGAAGATCACCGTCATCACGGCCGGGTAGATCAGGAAGACCGTGACCACCAGGACTGCCGGGCCGACGAAGACGTACGGCTTGATCCGCCTGTCCCACTTGCCGGGCAGGAGACCCACCAGGAAGTTGAGCACCCAGTAGAGCGCGGCGGTGCCGCCGACCCCGAGGACGATCGCGACGAGGCCGTTGACGATCTTCAGGAACGGATCATCGCTCATCCTCGCCAGCTCTCCTCGATCGCGTCGGCAGCCTCCTGGGCGCTCTTCTCACCTCCGACGTAGGCGTTCATCTCGCTCCAGAAGGTGCCGGCCCCCACGGCGGCGGGCATCAGGTCCGAGCCGTCGAAGCGGAAGGTGTCGGCGTCCTGCAGGAGCTTCGCGATCTCTCCGGTCATCGGGTCGGAGTAGTTGGAGTTGTCGAACTTGACGCTCGGCGAGAGCCAGCCACCGGACTTCGCCCACTCGGCACCGAAGTCGGGCTTCGCGAAGAACTCCATCAGCTTCACCACGTCGGTGTCGTTGGTGAAGGCGGTCGCCATGTCACCGGCGCCGAGCACCGGCGTGCCCTCGTAGCCGCCCTTCATGTCGCCCGGGAGCGCGAACACGTCGACGTTGCCGGCCAGGTCCTTCTGGACGTCCTTCGGGAAGAACGTCGTGATGAAGTTCGCCTGGCGGTGCATCTCGCAGCCCGGCGGGTCGGTGAACAGCGGCAGGGGCGAGTCGCCGAACGGCTCGCTCAGGGTGCCGTCGGCGCCGCCGCGTACGTTCTTCGGCTTGTTGATGATGTCGCCCATGGTCTCGATCGCCTTGACGATCTTCGGGTCGTTGAAGGGGATCTCGTGGGAGGTCCACTTGTCGTAGAACTCCGGACCCTCCTGGCGCAGGACGATCTCCTCGACCCAGTCGGTGAAGACCCAGCCGGTGTCGGCACCGGCCTCGGCACCGAGGCACCACGGGGTCTGGCCCTTGGCGATGATCTGGTCCTGGAGCGACATCAGCTCGTCCCAGGTGGTCGGCGTCTTGTAGCCGGACTGCTCGAAGTTCTTCGGGGTCCAGACCAGCGACTTCATCGAGACCCGGATCGGGACGCCGTAGGTCTTGTCGTCGATCGTCACCGAGTCCATCAGGCCCGGGATCATCGAGTCGTCCAGCTTGTCGACGTCGATCATGTCGTCGAGCGGGAGCGTGTCGCCCGACGCGGTCAGGTCACCGACCAGACCGGGCTGCGGGAAGAGCGCGATGTCGGGCGCGTCACCGCCCTTGACCTTGGTGCGGATCTCGGTCGTGAAGTCGGTGGACGGGGTGTAGGTCACCTTGATCCCCGTCTCGTCGGTGAAGGTCTTCAGGGCCGCGTTCAGCCCCACTGCCTCGCCCTCGGGGATGGCGCCGAGGATCTGGATGCTGCCGTCTCCGTCCTTGGTCTCGCCGGCATCGTTGCCACCACCGCCGCCGGGAACGCCACAGCCGGTCACGGCGAGCAGACCTGCGGCCACTGCTCCGATTTGCCACTTGCGCACGTGCATTGGAATTGCACCCTCCATCGTCGTTTGATCCACGGAGTCGTGCCACGCAGGCCGCGTCGGGTCCACGAGGCAGCGCCTCGTTATGTGATCTCCGTAACGTTAGTCGCTACGGTCCATCGATGTCCCGGGCAAATTGTCGAACACTCACCCGAGAACGCGCAGGACCATACCTGTCAGACACTCGGGCGCCATGGAGACCCGCCAGCGTGGAGTGGCTCCGGCAGCCGAGGTAGGCCAGAATCAGCGCCCAAATGAACTATCCCGAATCTCCTCGCGACCCGCTGGCCGTGGCCGGCCGGTTGGCCGCTGCCATCTGCTCGATCCTCTTCTGGCTGATCGGTGCGATCGCCCTCGTCGCCGCGGTCGTCGGCGTCTTCCGGACCTTCGGCGGCGATGTCTCCTGGCGCATGGTCGGAATCTGGGCGGTCGCCGGCGTCGGCTGCTTCGCGTTCTCCTGGATCGTCGCCGCGCTCGGCCGGATCGGGCTCGATGACGAGCCGATCGGGTCGTGGCGCGTCGCGCCGTTCCAGCTGGCGCGGATCCTCTACCGCAACCGATGACGAAGAGGCCGTACGCAGCACCTCGGTGCGCTGCGTACGGCCTCTGTCGTCGGGTCTAGACGAGCGCCTTCTCACCCTCTGCGGCCGGCGGCGCGGTGGCGTGGTCGTCGACCATCGTGGCCTCGTCGAACGGGTCCTGACCAGCCAGGACACGATCCAGCTGAGCGTGGTCGATCGTCTTCGTCCAGTGACCGACCAGGACGGTCGCGACCGAGTTGCCGGCGAAGTTGGTCAGCGCACGGGCCTCGGACATGAACCGGTCGATACCGACGATCAGCCCGACCCCGTCCACCATCTCCGGACGGTGCGACTGGAGCCCACCGGCCAGGGTCGCCAGGCCCGCACCGGTGACGCCGGCAGCGCCCTTGGAGGCGACCATCATGAACAGCAGCAGACCGATCTGCTCGGCGATGCTCAGCGGGTCACCCATCGCGTCGGCGATGAAGATGGAGGCCATCGTCAGGTAGATCGCGGTGCCGTCCAGGTTGAACGAGTAACCGGTCGGGACGACCACGCCGACGGTCGCCTTCTCGACACCGGCGTGCTCCATCTTCGCGATCAGGCGCGGGAGGGCCGACTCCGAGGAGCTGGTGGAGAGGATGAGCAGGAACTCGCGGCCGAGGTACTTGAGCAGCTTGAAGAGGTTGACCCCGGTGGCCAGCTTGAGGACCGTTCCCAGGATGACGAAGACGAAGATCGCGCAGGTGATGTAGAAGGCGATCATGATCACCGCGAGGCTCTTCAGCGCGTCGACGCCGGTCTCCCCCACGACACCGGCGATGGCGCCGAAGGCGCCGACCGGGGCGGCCCACATGATCATCGCCAGCACGCGGAAGATGAGCTTCTGGATCCAGGTGATGGCGTTGAGGATCGGCTTGCCCGACTCCCCCATCCGCTGCAGCGCGAAGCCGACCAGCAGGGCGACGAGCAGGGTCTGCAGCACGATGCCGGAGGTCAGCGACGAGAAGAGGCTGGTGGGGATGATGCTGAGGAGGAAGTCGGTCGTGCTCGCGTGACCGTCCGCGGCGGCGGCCTGGCCGGCCTGGGACGAGTCGGCACTGAGCTGCAGACCGGTGCCGGGGTCGATGATGTTGCCGACGATCACGCCGATGGCGAGGGCGACCGTGGACATCACGATGAAGTAGATCAGCGCCAGGCCACCGACCTTGCCGACCTTGGCCGCGTTCGCGACCGAGCCCACGCCGATGACCAGCGTGCAGAAGATGATCGGCTGGATCATCATCTTGATCAGGTTCACGAACGCGGTCCCGATCGGCTTCAGCTCCACCGCGAAGCTCGGGGCGGCCAGGCCGACCAGGATGCCGAGCAGCACCGCGGCGATCACCGCGATGTAGAGATAGTGTGTCCGGTCCTTCTTGGGCCTTGTCTCGCTGGTGGTCGTACTCATCGTTCCTCCTGGTCCGCTGTGTCCGGTGCCCTCCGGGGCAACCCGGGCAACTCTCCGGCAGAACGTGACGACCGTCACTGTTGTGTTCGTTGTGTTCGTGGCCGCCATCACATCCACGTCGGCGGGGTGAGCCAGAATGAAGACGTGCCACGTCTTCGCCCGCTCCGCCCCCGCGATCTCCGTGACCGCCCGGTGGCGCAGCAGGTCCTCCTCCTGCAGTTCGGCACGGTGCTGCTGCTCGTCGTCACCGGCATCCTGATGGCGTCCTACGACGCCCGCCGCGACTCCTACAGCCGCGCCACCCAGCGCGCGGTGGCCGTCGCCCAGACGGTCGCGGACTCGCCCAGTGTCCGCGCGGCGCTGCGCGGCGACGACCCGACGGCCACCCTGCAGCCGTGGACGGAGGAGGTCCGACGCGACACCGACACCGACTTCGTCGTGGTGATGGGGCTGGACCGCACGCGTTTCACGCACACCGACCCGAGCCAGATCGGCGGAAAGTTCGTCGGGGACCTCGGCGGCGCGCCCGAGGGCGAGGTCTTCACCCAGCAGTACACCGGCACGCTCGGCCCGTCGGTCCGCTCCGTGGTGCCGGTCGAGGACGGAGACGAGGTCGTCGCACTGGTGTCCGTCGGGATCACGGTCAGCGACATCAACCGCGGGCTCAAGCGTGACGTCACGATCGTGGTGCTGTGCGGCGGGCTCGTGCTGATCGCCGGCCTGACCGGCGCCTGGCTGCTGAGCAGGCGGCTGCACCGGCTCACCCATGGTCTGGGCGAGCGTGAGCTGGCCCGGATGTACGAGTACTACTCCGCCGTCCTCCACTCGGTCCGCGAAGGCCTGCTGCTGCTCGACGGCGAGGGTCGCGTGCAGCTGGTCAACGACGAGGCGCTCCGGCTGCTGGCACTGCCCGGCGACGTGGTCGGCACCCGGATCGAGGACCTCGACCTGGCGCCCGGGCTCGTCGCCGCCGCCCGGGGCCGCACCGCCGAGTCCGACGACCTCTACCTCGCCGGCGAGCGGATCCTCGTGGTCTCCTCGGCACCGGCCCTGTGGGACGGCCGCGAGGTCGGCGCCGTGGTGACCCTGCGCGACCACACCGAGCTGCGCTCGGTGACCGGTGAGCTCGAGGTCGTACGCCGCCTCACCGAGTCGCTCCGGTCGCAGAACCACGAGGCCGCCAACCGGCTGCACACGGTGGTGTCGCTCATCGAGATGGGACGGTCCTCGGAGGCGGTGGAGTTCGCCACCGAGGAGCTGCAGGTCGCCCAGCTCCTCACCGACCAGGTCGTCGGCGCCGTCGAGGAGCCCGTCGTCGCCGCGCTCCTGCTCGGCAAGTCGGCCGAGGCGGCCGAGCAGGGCGTCGAGCTCCGCATCGTCGGCGAGCTGCCACCGGGCACGGGCCTGCCGCCCCGCGACCTGGTGACGGTGCTCGGCAACCTCGTCGACAACGCCTTCGACGCCGTCTCCGGCCTCGAGACCCGCAAGGTCGAGGTCCAGCTCGCCGGTGACCCCGACACGCTTGCGATCCGCGTGGGCGACAGCGGCCCCGGCCTGGACGAGGTCGCCTCGGCCCGGGTCCTCGACCGCGGCTGGACGACGAAGGCCGAGCCCGGTACCGGCCGCGGCCTGGGCCTCGCGCTGGTCGGCCAGGTCGCACGCCGCCACGGCGGAGAGGTCCTCGTCGGTCGCTCTCACCTCGGCGGTGCCGAGTTCACGGTCACCCTCTCCACGGAGGTCGCAGGATGAGTGTCCGGGTGCTGGTCGTGGAGGACGAGGCGCTGGCTGCCGAGGCCCATGCGGCGTACGTCGGGCGGGTCTCGGGCTTCGAGCTCGCCGGCATCGCACGGTCGGCGAGGGAGGCGGTCCGTGCGCTCGACGCCGCCCGCGACGCCGGCGCTCCGGTCGACCTGGTCCTGCTCGACATGAACCTGCCCGACGGGCACGGGCTCGGGCTGCTCAGCAGGCTGCGCTCCGCCGGGCACCTGTGCGACGTGATCGCGGTGACCGCGGCTCGGGACACGAAGGTGGTGCGGCAGGCCGTCGTGCAGGGCGTCGTGCTCTACCTGCTCAAGCCGTTCACGTTCGCGACGTTCCGCGCCAAGCTGGAGCAGTACGCCGACTACCGGTCGCGGCTCGACGCAGCCCCCGAGGAGGTCGTCCAGGACGAGGTCGACCAGCTCCTCGGGTCGCTACGGCCGACCGGGAGCACGCCGCTGCCGAAGGGCATGAGCGCGGAGACGCTGCGGGCCGTGACGGCTGTGCTGCGCGAGGCCGAGGGCGACCTGTCCGCGAGCGAGGTAGCCGCGGCCGTCGGTGCCTCGCGGGTGACCGCGCGCCGCTATCTCGAGCATCTCGCCGACAAGGGCCAGGCCGCGCGCGGGGTCCGTTACGGTCCCAGCGGCGGCCGGCCCGAGGTCGGCTACTCCTGGGTCTAGACGGGCGCCTTCTCGCCTTCCTCCGGGGACGGCGGGGCAGCGTGGTCGTCGACCATGGTGGTCTCGTCGAACGGGTCCTGACCAGCCAGGACACGATCCAGCTGATCCCGGTCGACGGTCTTGGTCCAGTGGCCCACCAGCACCGTGGCGACGGAGTTGCCGGCGAAGTTGGTCAGCGCACGGGCCTCGGACATGAACCGGTCGATGCCGACGATCAGGCCGACCCCGTCGACCATCTCCGGACGGTGCGACTGGAGCCCACCGGCCAGCGTGGCGAGACCGGCACCGGTGACGCCCGCGGCGCCCTTGGAGGCGATCATCATGAAGAGCAGCAGGCTGATCTGCTCGCCGATGCTCAGCGGGTCACCCATCGCGTCGGCGATGAAGATGGAGGCCATCGTCAGGTAGATCGCGGTGCCGTCCAGGTTGAACGAGTAGCCCGTGGGGACGACCACACCGACGGTCGCCTTCTCGACCCCGGCGTGCTCCATCTTCGCGATCAGGCGCGGCAGCGCCGACTCGCTCGAGGACGTGGACAGGATCAGCAGGAACTCGCGCGCCAGATAGCGCAGCAGCTTGAACAGGTTGACGCCGGTGGCCAGCTTCAGGATCAGGCCGAGCACGACGAAGACGAACAGGGCGCAGGTGATGTAGAAGGCGATCATGATGACCGCCAGGCTCTTCAGCGCGTCCACGCCGGTCTCGCCGACGACGGCGGCGATCGCGCCGAAGGCGCCGACCGGGGCGGCCCACATGATCATCGCCAGCACCCGGAAGACCAGCTTCTGCAGCCAGGTGATCGCGTTGAGGATCGGCTTCCCGGACTCCCCCATCCGCTGCAGCGCGAAGCCGACCAGCAACGCCACCAGCAGCGTCTGCAGCACGACGCCGGAGGTCAGCGCGGAGAAGAGGCTCGTCGGGATGATGCTGAGGAGGAAGTCGGTCGTGCTCGCGTGCCCCTCGGCCGCGGCGTCCTGGCCCGCCGAGGAGGCCGCCGAGTCGAGGTGGAGGCCGGTGCCCGGGTCGATGATGTTGCCGACGATGACACCGATCGCCAGCGCGACCGTCGACATCACGATGAAGTAGACCAGCGCCAGGCCACCCACCTTGCCGACCTTGGCCGCGTTCGCGACCGAGCCGACACCGATCACCAAGGTGCAGAAGATGATCGGCTGGATCATCATCTTGATCAGGTTCACGAACGCCGTGCCGATCGGCTTCAGCTCGACCGCGAAGTCAGGGGCGACGAAGCCCACCAGGATGCCGAGCAGCACCGCGGCGATCACCGCGATGTAGAGATAGTGGGTCCGGTCCTTCTTCGGTGGCGGTGCGGCGGTAGCGGCTGTTTCTGCCATGTCGGGCTCCTCGAGACGGTGGGAGTGATGTGCGTCACTATCCCGCTTCGCTCGGTTCGCGGCCAGCGTCCCACGCCCGGATCCGCCGATCCGCGGGACGTCCGGCGGCGCTAAATCATTCGCGTACGCGGTGGGCGCCCGGGCAGAGTCGATGCCCATGACGAGCAGCGATGTGTGGACCCGGGACACGGCCGAGCGCTACGACGACCCGGACGACTGGGTCAACTCGCCCGAGGTGACCGGGCCGGTGGCCCGCTTCCTCGCCGAGGTCGCCGACGGTGGCCCGGCGCTGGAGCTCGCCATCGGGACGGGTCGGATCGGCGTACCGCTGCGGGAGCTGGGGGTGCCCGTCACCGGCATCGAGCTCTCCCGGCCGATGGTCGACGTGCTGCGGCGCAAGGTCAGCGCGGAGGAGATCCCCGTGGTGGTCGGCGACATGGCCACCGCCGAGGCGCCGGGGGTGGGGACGTACTCGTTGGTCTATCTGGTCTACAACACGATCGGCAACCTGCGTACGCAGGAGGAGCAGGTCGCCTGCTTCGCCAATGCCGCTCGCCACCTGGCACCGGGCGGACGCTTCCTGGTGGAGGTGGGCGTGCCCGGGCTACGGCGCCTTCCGCCGGGCAGCCCGGCGATCCTCTTCGACGTCTCCCCCGCGCATCTCGGGTTCGACACCTACGACCTGGTCACGCAGCAGGCGATCTCGCACCACTACACCCGCGAGGCCGACGGCCGGTTCCGCTACGCGCCGCACAACTTCCGCTTCGTGTGGCCCGCCGAGCTCGACCTGATGGCGCGGCTCGCGGGGATGGCGCCGGAGGCACGTTACGGCGGTTGGGACCGCTCCGCGTTCACCAGCGACTCGACGAGTCACGTCTCGCTCTGGCGCAAGCCGGAGTAGCGCTGGAACTCCCAAGCGAGCCGGATCGCCTCCCGAACGGCCTCAGGAGCGGCACGGTCGAGGTAGGCCTCGATCTTGTGGTGCGCCTCGAGCCTCGGCGGGATGCCGAACGCGTCCGGCCAGCGGTCGATCAGCGCGTCACGCCGCTCGATCGGAACGCGGACCAGGAGCGTCGTCGGGTCGGTCAGCCGGGCGACGAGACGGGTGTGCTGTACGTACCAGCCTCGCGGCTTGCGGCTGCAGCCCTCCAGGGTCGCGACGTAGGCGTCGACCTCATCGGGCGTCATGCTCCGGAGCGTACGCCGCCTGCCAGCGCGACGCTGCGACCTTCGCCGCGTCGCTGATCAGCCCGGTGAGCTCGGGCCGGTCGGGAACGGCGAAGGAGGTGTAGGCACCGCGGCCACCGTCGACCGGGCGGCCGTAGGCCTTCGCCGCGAGCCGGCCGTCGGGCAGCAGGCGCACGTTGAGCGTGGTGAGCCGGAAGGTCACCTCCCGCCTGCTGTCGGTCCACTGCAGCTCGTCCGGGATGGCCACGTTGATCGCCAGGGCGCTGACCTCGACCTCGTCCGTCACGGGACCGAGTCTAGGTGTCCGGCCAGAGCCCGATGTCGGCGGCGAACCGGGCGGTGATCTGCTCGATCACGCCGTGCTCGCCGAGCAGGCTCCCGGTCTCCTCCTCGGACGCCCCGCCGCCGTCGCACAGCGCGTGGAGCCGCCTCAGATCTGGCGCGAGGGAGGGCTCGAGCTCGCGCCACCGGGCGGCGGCCGCCGCTCGGCACCCGGGTCCGGACCGGCCAGATGGGCGCAGTAGTGGCGCAGGAAGACCCGGTTCCCGTACGCCTCGTCGCCCTCCCCCGCATAGTCGTCGGGGGTCATCGCCGCGATCTCGACGCCGCGGCAGACCTCGGCGAACGCCGCCGACGCCTCGGGCGGGACCCGCCCGAGGACGTACGCCAGGACCGGCTCATACACGGCCGGCACCCGGTCGCGGCGCGCGCCGGTGCGGATCAGACCGTCGGGAGTCACGCCCTCGGGCGGGTCGGCCACGGCGATCAGGTGAGGCGCAGGGCCATCTTCGACTCGGTGCGCGGGTCGCCCTCGGGGAAGGGCTGGGTCTCGCCGGTGAGCTCGAAGCCGAGGCGCTCGTAGAGGCGGCGCCCGGACTCGTTGCCGTCGACGACCCACAGGGTCAGCACGGAGGCGCCGTCACGACGTGCCCAGCCGGCGACGGCCTGGATGAGGCCCTCGGCGAGACCGTGGCCACGCGCCTCGGGGGCGAGCCACATGTTGATCAGGTGGTGCTCGCCCTCGAGGATGATCCCGGCGGCGAGCCCGGAGGGCTTCTCACCGAGCCACGCGATGTAGGCCGCGCCGGACGCGGCCCACAGCCGCCACCGCTCGTCGGGCCAGGTCACCACCTCGTCGTAGGACGCCCAGAACGCACGAGGGGTGTCCTGGAGAGCCGCGAGGCGCACCTTCTTCAGCGCCGGCCACTCCTCCTCGACGACGACACGGACCTCCGCCGTCGGGACCACCTTCTCAGGGGCCCCGACGCCGGGGATCGAGCTGGGTCGCTTCGGAACAGGCACGGTTCAGGCGAGGTCGAGACCGGGGTACAGCGGGAACTTCGCGAGCAGCTCCGCCGCGGCGGCCTTGGTGTTGTCGGCGACGCCGTCCTCGATGGCGTAGGACGCCTTGGACGGACCGCCGGCCTTCGTGGTGCCGGGGGTGGTCTTGGAGAGCACGTCGACGATGAGCTCGGCGACGCGGTCGAACTCGTCGGCGCCGAAGCCGCGGGTGGTCAGGGCCGGGGTGCCGAGGCGGATGCCCGAGGTGTACCAGGCGCCGTTCGGGTCGGCCGGTACCGAGTTGCGGTTGGTCACCACGCCGGAGTCGAGCAGTGCCGACTCGGCCTGACGGCCGGTGAGGCCGAAGCTGGTCACGTCGAGGAGGACCAGGTGGTTGTCGGTGCCGCCGGTGACGAGCTTGGCGCCCCGCTTGAGGAAGCCCTCGGCGAGCGACTTGGCGTTGTCGGCGACCTCCTGGGCGTAGGTCTGGAAGCTCTCCTGCTTCGCCTCGGCGAACGCGACGGCCTTCGCGGCCATGACGTGGCTCAGCGGGCCGCCGAGCACCATCGGGCAGCCGCGGTCGACGCTCGGGGCGTACTCCTCGGTGGCCAGGATGAAGCCGCCGCGCGGGCCGCGCAGGGACTTGTGGGAGGTGCTGGTCACGACGTGCGCGTAGGGGACCGGGTTCTCCTCGCCCTGGAACACCTTGCCGGCGACGAGGCCGGCGAAGTGGGCCATGTCGACCATCAGGGTGGCGCCGACCTCGTCGGCGATCTCGCGCATCTTGGCGAAGTTCACCCGGCGCGGGTAGGCGGAGTAGCCGGCCACGATGATCAGCGGCTGGAACTCCTTGGCCTTGGCACGCAGCGCGTCGTAGTCGAGCAGCCCGGTCTCCGGGTCGGTGCCGTACTGGTTCTGGTGGAACATCTTGCCCGAGATGTTCGGGCGGAAGCCGTGGGTGAGGTGGCCACCGGCGTCGAGCGACATCCCCAGCAGGCGCTGGTTGCCGAGCTCGGCGCGCAGGGTCTCCCAGTCGGCCTCGGAGAGCTCGTTCATGTTCTTGACGGCCATCTTCTCCAGCCACGGGCCCTCGACCCGGTGGGCGAGGATGGCCCAGTACGCCGTCAGGTTGGCGTCGATGCCGGAGTGGGGCTGCACGTAGGCGTACTCCGCACCGAAGAGCTCGCGGGCGTGCTCGGCGGCGATCGACTCGACGGTGTCGACGTTCTGGCAGCCGGCGTAGAAGCGGTGGCCGACGGTGCCCTCGGCGTACTTGTCGGAGAACCAGGTGCCCATCGTCATCAGGGTGGCGGGGCTCGCGTAGTTCTCGCTCGCGATCAGCTTGAGGCTGGCTCGCTGGTCGGCGAGCTCCTGCTTGGTCGCCTCGGCGATGCGGGGCTCCACGGAGGCGATGACCTCGAGGGCTTGGTTGTAGGCAGAACTCACAGTGCCTGAATTCACCGGGGCAGACAGATCGCTCATGAGGCACAGCGTAGTCAGCCGCCCGGACGAGAGCAGCATCGTGGTCGCCCGGTGCGTTGCGTACGTCCCCTATCACCGTCCGCGGGAATGACTCACCGCCCAGCCCGGTTGGGAGAACGTGACCAGATGGTGACCTCGGCCACATCGCCCGCCTGAACAAGCGGGAACGTCTCGCATAACGGACCGATGTCTCATATATCGGGATTCCAGATTGCGTGAGGGCCGTCCGCTACCTGAGACTCCTTGACATGGTCACTGCTGCAACACATGCGCACCTCGTGGTTCGACGCCACGTGGACTATTGCCGCATCCGCAGCTCGATCTGTTGGCGCCACTGACGCCCAGCGCTCCGCATCCCAACGCGTCGAGCCGCTGGCCCGCCGCCCGACAGACATCCCGGGCGCCCGCCGCGAGCACGTCCCTGCTCCGCCGTGCGTCCACGACCGACGCAAAGGTTTCTCTGACATGAGCGACAACCGGTTTCAGGCCAAGCGCGCCACCCGGACCGAGATCCCCCGACCCAAGAAGGGCGAGGGTCAGTGGGCCCTCGGCTACACCGAGCCGCTGAACAAGAACGAGGAGTCGAAGAAGAACGACGACCCGCTCAACGTTCGCGACCGGATCCTCTACACGTACTCCAAGCGCGGGTTCGACTCGATCGACCCGGCCGACATGCGCGGCCGCTTCCGGTGGTTCGGGCTCTACACCCAGCGCAAGCCCGGGATCGACGGCGGCAAGACCGCCATCCTCGAGGAAGAGGAGCTCGACGACCGCTACTTCATGATGCGGGTCCGCTCCGACGGCAAGCTCCTCTCCCCCGCCGCGGTGCGCACGCTGGGTCAGATCGGCGTCGACTTCGCGCGAGACACCGCCGACATCACCGACCGCGAGAACATCCAGTACCACTGGATCGAGATCGAGAACGTCCCGGAGATCTGGTCGCGCCTGGAGGAGGTCGGGCTGCACTCGACCGAGGCCTGCGGCGACTCGCCCCGTCCGTTCCTCGGCTCGCCGGTCGCCGGCGTCGCCGCCGACGAGATCATCGACGGCACCTCGGCGCTGCGCGAGATCGAGGCCCGCTACCTGGGCGACCCCGCGTTCTCGAACTTCCCGCGCAAGTTCAAGACCGCGCTGACCGGCCACCCCTCCCACGACGTGGCCCCCGAGATCAACGACATCGCCTTCGTCGGCACCGTCCACCCCGAGCACGGTCCCGGCTTCGACGTCTGGGTCGGCGGCGGTCTCTCCACCAACCCGCGCCTGGCCGAGAAGCTCGGCGTGTGGGTGCCGCTCGACGAGGTCGCCGACGTGTGGGCCGGCGTCGCGGGCATCTTCCGCGACTACGGCTACCGCCGGCTGCGCTCGCGGGCACGGCTGAAGTTCCTGGTCGCCGACTGGGGCAAGGAGAAGTTCCGCGAGGTCCTCGAGAACGAGTACCTCGACCGCCAGCTCGTCTCCAACCCGTCCCCCGAGTCGCCGCTGGGTCACCGCGACCACATCGGCATCCACGACCAGAAGGACGGCAAGAAGTACGTCGGGGTCGCCCCGATCGCCGGCCGGATCTCCGGCACCCACCTGGTCGAGCTCGCCGGCGTCCTGGAGAAGTTCGGCGTCGAGGGTGCCCGGCTCACGCCGTACCAGAAGATCGTGCTCATCGGCGTCGATCCCGAGGTCGTCGAGGACCTGGTCACCGAGTTGGACGCCGTCGGCTTCTCGGCCCGGCCCTCCAACTGGCGCCAGAACACCATGGCCTGCACCGGCATCGAGTTCTGCAAGCTCGCGATCGTGGACACCAAGGACCGCGCCCGCGACCTGATCGCCTCGCTCGAGTCGCGGTTCCCCGAGCTCGACGCCTCGATCACGGTCAACGTCAACGGCTGCCCCAACGCCTGCGCCCGGACCCAGGTCGCCGACATCGGGCTCAAGGGCCAGCTGGTTCTCGACGCCGACGGCAACCAGGTCGAGGGCTTCCAGGTGCACCTCGGTGGCGCGACCGGGCTGACCGCCAACTTCGGGCGCAAGCTGCGGGCCCACAAGGTCACCTCGGCCGGGCTCGACGACTACATCTCCGCGCTGGTGGTCAACTACCTGGCCGACCGGACCGAGGGCGAGACGTTCTCGGCCTGGACCGCGCGGGCCGACGAGGTGCTGCTGCGCGGCGAGAAGACCTTGACGGAGGTGCCGGCATGAGCGAGCGCGCCGGGACGCCGTTCCACTGCCCGTTCTGCGGGGAGACCGACCTGTGGCCGCACGAGGCCACGCACGGTTCCTGGGAGTGCCGCGCCTGCCTGCGGGCCTTCCAGCTGAAGTCATTGGGCCAGATCGCTCGACCAGAAATCTCTCGGGACGTCACGAAGGAGGCGCACGCATGAGCGTCAGCACAGCAGCCGCCCGGGCCAACCGCGCGGTGGACACCGAGGGACGTACGCCCGAGGAGCTGCGCGAGATCGTCTCCCACTGGGGAGCCGAGCTCGAGCTCGCCCCGGCCGAGACGATCATCGAGTGGGCCGCCGCCACCTTCGGCGAGCGGTTCGCGATCACGTCCTCGATGGGTGACGCGGTCCTCGCGCATCTGGCCTCCAAGGTCGTACCCGGGATCGACGTGGTCTTCCTCGACACCGGCTACCACTTCATCGAGACGATCGGCACGCGCGACGCGGTCGAGGCGACGATGCCGGTCACCCTGCTGACGATCACCCCCGTGCAGACCGTCGCCGAGCAGGACGCGGAGTACGGCAAGGACCTCTACCGGACCGACCCCGACCTCTGCTGCGCGCTGCGCAAGGTCAAGCCCCTGGCCGACTCGCTCGCCTCCTACGACGCCTGGGCCACCGGCCTGCGCCGCGCGGAGACGAAGAACCGGGTCATCGCCCCGGTCATCGGCTGGGACGCCAAGCGCCAGAAGGTCAAGGTCTCGCCGATGGCGCGATGGTCCGACGAGCAGGTCGAGCGATATATCGAGGACAACGGAGTGCTCGTGAACCCGCTCGTCTACGACGGGTATCCCTCCATCGGCTGCGCGCCGTGCACCCGCCGGGTCGCCCCCGGCGAGGACCCGCGCAGCGGGCGATGGGCCGGCACCGGCAAGACCGAGTGCGGCATCCACGCCTGATCGGCCGCTCCACCACACACAGACTTTCCGACTTTCCCTGCAACACCGAAGGATGAAGACAATGGCAGCTCCCGCTCTGGTAGCCCTGGCTCACGGCAGCCGCGATCCGCAGTCCGCCGCGACCATCAACGCCCTCGTGGCCGAGGTACGCGCCCTGCGCCCCGACCTCCGCATCGAAGCCGCCTTCCTCGACCACTCCCGGCCGCGTTTCCAGGCCGTCATCGACAAGCTCGTCAAGGCCGGCCACGACGAGATCGTCGTCGTGCCGCTCCTGCTGACCGAGGCGTTCCACGCCCGCGTCGACGTACCCTCGGTCATCGCCGAGGCCACCGCCCGCCACTCCGGCCTGCGCATCCACACCAGCGCGATCCTCGGCCTCGAGAGCGTCTTCCTGCAGGTGCTCGACGAGCGCCTGCGGGCCTCCCTGAAGGCGGCGCGAATCCGCGAGCTCGACGCGCTGGTCCTGGCCGCCGCCGGCTCCTCGGACTCGCTGGCCAATCAGTCCGTGGCCCGGCTGGCCCGGATCTGGGGCGCCCACCACAAGCTGCCGGTCGTGGCTGCGTACGCCTCCGCCGCTCCGCCGGCCACCGGCGAGGCCGTCCGTGCCTTCCGCGCCGAGGGCCGCCGCCACATCGCCGTCGGCATGCTCTTCCTGGCGCCCGGGCAGCTGCCCGACCGGGCCAAGGAGCTCGCCCTCGAGGCCGGCGCGGTCGCGGTCAGCGACCCGATGGGCGCCCACCCCGAGGTGGCCCGCACCATCCTGGCCCGCTACGCCGTCGGTGCGGTCGAGCTCGTCCCGGTCTGATCCGCACCCGCGCCGAGTCGGCGCATCTTGACGCCAAATCCCGCCGAGTCGGCCCGTCATGACGGGCCGACTCGGCGGCGGTTTTGATCAGGACGGGCCGACTCGGCGGGGTTTCAGCCGATCTGGTGGGCGAAGACGCGGTCGAGCTCGGCTTCGGCGTCGGTGGTGACACCGCCGTGGACCGGGCCCGGCTGGAGGACGGTGCTCTTCGGGGCCTTGAGGAGGCCGAAGCGGGCCGACTCGTTGTCGGACAGAGCCCGGATGCCGTACGCCGTGGCGCGGATGCCCGCGCCGAAACCGGCGTGGGCGGCGCCGGCACAGATCAGGTCCACCGACTTCAGGGCCGCCCGCACCAGGGACAGGTCGAGGCCCGGGGCGAAGGTGGCCAAGCGCTGCTCGTCGAGCGTCCACCGCGCGGCGAGGAACTTCTGCTCGGGGCAGTAGAGGACGACGCCGACGTTGACGAACTCCTCGCGCTCGGGGCGGGGTACGCAGCGGAGCACGACGTACTGGTAGGCGTCCATCACACCTCCTGTGTGGGCTCTGCCACCGGCAGCCAGGGGCGGCCGCCGTCGAGGCGCGCCCGCAGGAACGCGACGTAGCGCTCCCGCAACGCCTCCGCCGTGTCGTAGCCCGGGACCGGCTCGAGCCACTCGTCGGGTACGTCGGCGAGCACCTTCTCCAGCACCGCGTCGTCGAGCCGCGCGGCGAGGTCGTCGTTCTGGGCGAGCGCCTCGGCGGCGAAGGCCCGCAGGATGTGCTCGGAGGTGTCGAACGGCTGCGCCGCGTAGCGCGCCGGGTCTCCCCCGCCCGCGGGCCAGACGTGGTGGAAGTAGAGCGAGGCGCCGTGGTCGATGACGTAGAGCGCGCCGTTCCACAGCAGCATGTTGGGGTTGCGCCAGGAGCGGTCGACGTTGGCGATCAGCGCGTCCAGCCAGAGGATCCGGCCGGCCAGCGCCGGCTCGGGCTGGTAGGCGGCGTCGTAGCCGAACGCACCCGCCAGGAAGTCGATGCCGAGGTTGAGCCCGGCGCTCACGTTGAGGAGGTCCTGGACCTCCTCGTCGGCCTCGTAGCGTGCGATCTCCGGGTCGAGGTCGAGCACGACCTGCTCCGGCGTCGGGATGTCGAGCGCGCGGCACAGACCCGTGACGATCACCTCCGCGACCAGCACCCGCAGCCCCTGCCCGGCGCCGCGGAACTTGCAGACATAGGTGCCGAGGTCATCGGCCTCCACGATCCCGGGCAGGCTGCCGCCCTCCCGGAGCGGGGTGACATACCGAGTCACCCGCACCGTCTCCAGACTCACGAGATGGTGTCCTCTTCCAGTCGTCTCTTCTCCTCGGCGATGTCGAAGCGGGGCGCGGGCCAGTCGAGGTCGAGGCGGTCCAGGGTCTCCAGGAGCAGCTCGCCGATGGCCAGGTTGCGATACCACTTCTTGTCGCTCGGCACGAGGTACCACGGAGCGTACTCGGTGTTGGTGCGCTCCAGCGCAATCTCGTACGCCTCCTGGTAGCTGTCCCACAGCTGTCGCTCGTCGACGTCGCCGGCGTTGTACTTCCAGTGCTTCGTCGGGTCCTCGAGCCGGGCCAGAAGCCGCTTCTTCTGCTCCTTGGGCGAGATGTGCAGCATGCACTTGAGGATCACGGTGCCCTCGTCCACGAGCCGCTTCTCGAAGTCGTTGATCGCGCCGTAGCGTCGCTCGATCTCCTCTGGAGCGGCGAGCTCGCGGACGCGTCCGATCAGCACGTCCTCGTACTGCGAGCGGTCGAAGACGCCGAGATAGCCGGGCTCCGGCACGGCCTTCTCGATCCGCCACAGGAAGTCGTGGGCCCGCTCCTCGTCCGTCGGCGCCTTGAAGCTGGTGATCTTGACACCCACGGGGTCGACCAGCCCGACGGTGTGCTTGAGCACGCCGCCCTTGCCGGAGGTGTCCATGCCCTGCAGGACCAGCAGCACCCGCTTCGGGTCGTCGCTCTCCTTGGAGGCGAACAGCTTGGTCTGCAGCTCGATCAGCGTCGGGCCGAGCTCGGCGAGCACCTGCTTGCCGGTCTCCTTGTCTGCGCCCACGCCGGGGGCGGAGTTGGTGTCGTACTTCCGCAGGTCCACCGGTCCGGCCGGCAGGCGCAGCTCGTCGAGAAGGCTCATGCCGTCGCCTCCGTCGGGCAAAGGAAAGGATACGGACGCGACGGCCTGAGGCTGATTGTCGCTCGCTGACGCTCGCTCATGGGTCGACGATAGGCCCGCGACGGCGGCGGACGGGGCGGCTCACCCGAGAACGCGGCGCAGATCCAGCGTGCAGCCGACCATCGTGGTCGTCGAGCCGTCGGGTTGGGGCTCGTCGAACCAGGTGCCCTGCTCGAACCCGGCCTTGGCGAGCATCCGCAGGGAGGCGGCGTTGCGGTGGTCGGGCGCTGCGAAGCAGGCCGTCGCGCCCGGGTAGCGGCGCGGGATCGAGCTGAGCCAGACCCAGGCCATCCGCGGCCCGATGCCGCGGCCCACGAAGGCCGGCTCCCCGATCGCATAGTCGAAGCCGATCGCGTCCGGGTCGGGAGTGAGCAGGGCGTACTCCGGCTCATCGCTGATCCGATAGTCCTGGCAGAACCCGATCGAACGCCCGTTGGCCTCGATCACCCAGAAGGTCACCGGGGTCTTGCCGTCGATGTCCGGCCCGTAGTTCTCCGTCACCCACTCGGGCGTCGGCTCGCCGTCGACGGCGTACCACCGGTGTACGTGCTCCGCGTTGAGCCAGCGGATCAGGTGCGGCAGGTCGCCACGGGTCATCGGCCGCAGAGCCACCACCGGCATCGGGTCGGAGGAGAACTCCTTCACCTCACCGGAGAGATCCACCGCGTACGCAGGCCGCCCGGCGATCCTCGTCGCCGCCGATGCCCAGCTCTCCCCCGGGCGCGTCACACCACCGAGGCGATGTGTCCCGGTGTGGACGGCGACCGGAGTGAACATGACCTCAGGCTAACGCCGAGGGGTCAGTGGGCTTGGCCGCCGCGGCGGTCGACGAGCGGCGGCTGGGAGGACCAGGGGAAGTCGATCCAGCGGTCGGTCTTCTTGTAGACGTAGTCGGCGTTGATCACCGTCCACGGCTTCTCGAAGATGACGGCGGTGCGGGCCTCGGCGACGTGGCCCTCGCAGAAGTCGTGGACGATCTCGAGGGTCTTGCCGGTGTCGGCGACGTCGTCGGCGATGAGCACCTTCATCCCGGTCAGGTCGACGGCCGCCGGGGTCGGCGGGAGCATGATCGGGACGTCGAGACGCTCGTTGATGCCGGTGTAGAACTCGACGTTGACCGCCGACAGGTTCTTCACGTCGAGGGCGTAGCCCAGGCCCATGCCGAGGGCCAGGCCACCACGGGCGATGGAGAGCACGATGTCGGGCTCGTATCCGCTGTCCACCACCTTCTGGGCGATGTCGCGCACGGCGGTGCCGAACAGCTCGTAGGTCAGGATCTCGCGCTCTTGCTGCTCACTCACAGATCGGATTCTGACACGACACCACCGGCGCCATCGTCATCGGCAAGCGAGAGCTCCTCGCGAACGATGCTGTAGGCCACACCGGCGCCGTATCCCTTACGGGCGAGCATCCCGACCAGACGACGGGTCTTGGTCTGGTCGTCGAAGCGCTCCATCGAGCGCAGCTTGCGCCGGACCATCCTCCGGCCGGCCTCGCGCTCGTCGTCGGGGTCGATCTCGTCGAGGGCGTCGCGGGCGACGTCGTCGTCGATGCCCTTACGGCGCAGCTCCTGGGCCAGCGCCCGTCGCGCCAGGCCCTTTCCGGGCTGGCGGCTGGCGATCCAGGCCCTGGCGAAGGCCTCGTCGTCGATCAGGCCGACCTCTTCGAAGCGGTCCAGCAGCCGTGTCGCCAGGGCCGGCGGGACCTCCTTCTTCTCCAGCTTGTCGGCGAGCTCCTTGCGGCTGCGCGCCTGGCCGGTCAGGGCGTCGAGGAGGATCTTGCGCGCGATCGCCTCGTGGTCGGGCTCGGGGTCGTTCCGGGGGTCTGCTGGGTCCGCGGGGCGAGGTTTGCGCCGACGGGACCGTGTTGGTTTCGACACGTCGTCGCTCCTTCGTCGCGACGACGGCTCAACCAGCGGGGGCGGCGGCTCAACCGGCGATGCGGCGCCGGCCCAGGCCTCGACGCCGAGGCTCACGTCGCCCAGCCAGTCGGGCGCGGGCCGTTCGTCCACCCAGGGATCCTGGGTGGACGAACGGTTGCGCTCGGACGAAGCCACGGGTCACAGGGTCCTAGAAGTCCTCGACACCAGCGGGCTCGGCGGCCGGGGCGTCCTCGGCCTCGACCGTCGGCACCACGCCGAGCTTCTCCAGGATCCGCTTCTCCAGCTCGTTGGCCAGGTCGGGGTTGTCCTTGAGGAAGTTGCGGGAGTTCTCCTTGCCCTGACCGAGCTGGTCGCCCTCGTAGGTGTACCAAGCGCCGGCCTTGCGGACCAGGCCCGCCTCGACACCGACGTCGATCAGGCCGCCCTCGCGAGAGATGCCCTTCCCGTACATGATGTCGAACTCCGCCTGCTTGAACGGCGGGGCCACCTTGTT
This sequence comes from Nocardioides sp. NPDC126508, assembly GCA_040302365.1. GTDB lineage: Bacteria > Actinomycetota > Actinomycetes > Propionibacteriales > Nocardioidaceae > Nocardioides. Next base: position 59,224 of record JBEOUM010000009.1, on the reverse strand, counting down.
CTTCACGACCTTGACGCGGGTGCGGTTGCCGACCATGTCGGTGCCGTCCTTGAGCGTCTCGATCCGGCGCACGTCGAGTCGCACCGAGGAGTAGAACTTCAGCGCGCGACCACCGGTCGTGGTCTCGGGCGAACCGAACATCACGCCGATCTTCTCGCGCAGCTGGTTGATGAAGATCGCCGTGGTGCCGGAGTTGTTCAGCGCACCGGTCATCTTCCGCAGCGCCTGGCTCATCAGTCGCGCCTGCAGACCGACGTGGCTGTCGCCCATCTCGCCCTCGATCTCGGCTCGCGGCACCAGCGCCGCGACGGAGTCGATGACGATCAGGTCGAGCGCACCCGAGCGGATCAGCATGTCGGCGATCTCCAGGGCCTGCTCACCCGAGTCGGGCTGGGAGACCAGCAGGGCGTCGGTGTCGACGCCGAGGTTCTTCGCGTATTCCGGGTCGAGCGCGTGCTCGGCGTCGATGAAGGCCACGATGCCGCCGGCCCGCTGGGCGTTGGCCACGGCGTGCAGCGCCACCGTCGTCTTACCCGAGGACTCCGGACCGTAGACCTCGACGACCCGCCCGCGAGGCAGACCACCGAGACCGAGCGCCACGTCGAGCGCGATCGACCCGGTGGGGATCACCTCGAGCGGCGCCTTCGTCTCGTCGCCCAGTCGCATGACCGAGCCCTTGCCGAACTGCCTTTCGATGTTGGCGAGAGCGGCGTCCAATGCCTTCTCGCGATCACCTGCCGCCATGTTCTTTCCTTCCTGAGGGGCAGACTTCTTCCCCTTGCCTGCCGCTTGTCCACGTGTCTTCGTCGTCATCAAGGCAGACGCTAAACGGGACCACCGACAGTTTCTGAACGGGACCCTCCGGCACGGTGTTTCACGCCCTCATTTCTGGGCCGATCACAAAGCACGGGACCAAGCTCCACCTACGACAGAGAGTAGCCCGAACAAGCGTTCGATGTGAACACTTGTTCGGGCGTGTCGGAATGGCTGGATCCTCAGTGCCCCTGCATCTCGCCCTGCTCGGCCGGGACCGGGCCGCCACCCATCTCGTCGGCGATCGCGACCGACAGGCCACCGAGCATGAACGCGATGATCACCGCCGCGAGGGCACCGCTGGAGTAGGACGGGATGAGGCGGCGTACGCCTTCCTGAACCGGCTCCGCACCGTGGTACTGATGCGTGAGCGCGTGCCCCTTGCCCCGCTCGAGCAGGTAGCGGTTGACCGGGAAGGCCGCCACGAAGGCGACCGCGAGGGAGATCATCATCCCGACCCAGAAGACGACGTTGACCAGCCCGGCCTCCATGGCCCCGGGGATCACCGCCATGACCAGGTTGTCGACCACCTCCATGGTCGCGATCGAGAGGGTGTCGGCCGCGAGCACGACGCTGAACGCCGCACCGAGCGCCACCCCCGACTTGAGCAGCGGCAAGGTCGAGAGGGTGTAGCCGAAGACGAACGCCAGCGCGATGGCCAGCACGATCGTCCACCCGTTGCCGAGCCCGACCGCGGTGCCGATCATCAGGCCGGCGATCTCACCGATCGCGCACCCGGTGAGGCAGTGCAGCGTCGCGCTGGCCGCCATCGCGTTCACCCCACCGCCGTGCGCGGCGTGGTCGGCATAGTCGCCGTGTCCCTGATGCCCCGGATGCCCCTCGTGCCCCTCGTGCATCGCGTGCTGATGCGCGGCGTGGTCGTGTCCGTCATGCGACGTCATGTCGCTCCCTTGCTCGATCGCTCGTTGTGACTACCCCGCCAATTCATACCCCATAGGGGTATACATCCGCAAGCGATATCAGGGGCGGGAGCCCGCTTTGTCGAACCGTGGCCGACTCCCTAAGGTGTGCTGTGTGTGGACAGCGGCGCGACGGAGGCGGACGACCCGAGTGGTCGAGCGCGCCGGTCTGCTGGCCGCTGCCGTGCTCACGGTCGCCGGCCTGCTGGCCATGCACGCGCTGGGTCTGCACGGCACCCGCACCGACGGCGAGCACGCCACCATGAGCCTGCCCGCCGCCCATGTGGAGCACATGCACGCCACCGAGCACGCCGACCACGGTGCGACCGGCCACACCGGACATCCGGGCGGCGAGGGACACGCGGCGATGATGCTGTGCGCCGCGTTCCTGATCGCAGCGGGCGTGCTGCTGATCAGCGGGTTGTGGCGGCGTACGCCTGCCTGGTGGTTCGCCCGGCTCCGCCTCCGGCCCCTGACCGCCGGGTCCGTGTCCTTCGTCGCACATCCCGCGACCGGCCCACCGCCGGAGTGGGCCTTCTCCGTCATCAGGTGCTGAGCGGCCCTGACTCGCCCGCGACCGCGGGCGGTTCAGCCATCCCCGAAACAGCACATGACAAGGAGAAACATCAGATGCGTACGCACCGTCCCCTCATCCGTACGACCTGGGCGGCGGCCGGCCTGGCCGTGCTGCTCACCCTGTCCGCCTGCGGCGGCAGCGAGGAGGCCTCGAAGCCTCAGGAGCTCTCGAAGACCGAGCACAACAAGGCCGACGTCGCCTTCGCGACCGACATGATCCAGCACCACGCCCAGGCGATGTCGATGGTCGACCTGACCATGGACCGCGACCTCGAGCCCGAGGTCAAGGAGCTGGCCGACGCGATCCAGGCCGCCCAGGGCCCCGAGATCGAGACGATGTCCGGCTGGCTCCAGGAGTGGGGCGAGGAGGTGCCCTCGACCATGCGTGACCACGTCAACGGCGGTCACGAGGGCCACGACGACGACAGCAGCAGCATGTCCGACTCGATGGAGGGCATGGACGACGACATGCCCGGGATGATGACGCCCGAGGACATGGACGCTCTCGAGAACGCCTCCGACGCCGAGTTCAGCGACATGTGGCTGGAGATGATGATCGACCACCACCAGGGTGCGATCGAGATGTCCGAGACCGAGCAGGACGAGGGCCGGTTCAAGCCGGCCGTCGACCTGGCCGGGACCATCATCGAGTCGCAGTCGGCCGAGATCGACACGATGGAGAAGCTCCTCGACTGAGGACGCCGTCACGGGCAGGGTCGCGCGCTGCGACCCTGCCCGTCAGGCCTGCCCGTGAGGCCTGCCCGTCAGGCCGCCCGCCGGGCCACGTACGCAGCCCCGAACAGCACCGCGACCAGCATGATCGCGCCGAGCGCGAGTGCGGGATATCCGGCCAGGTCGACGACGACGCCCGAGACCGCTCCCGCGGCGGCAGCCGAGACGCCCATGATCAGGTCGGCGGTGCCCTGGACGTCGGCACGCACCTCGAGCGGGGTGTGGTCCGCGACCGAGGTCGCGGCCGCGATCGTGGCCAGCGACCAGCCGAGGCCGAGCAGGAAGAGCCCGGCGAAGATCCGCCCGGAGCTGCCCTGCGGCGCCGCGGCGCACAGCACCAGGGCCACCAGGAGCACCCCACCGCCCAGCGCCATCACGTCGGCCCGGCCGACCCGGTCGGCGAGCCAGCCGGCGACGGGCGCGAAGGCGAACATGCCCAGGACGTGGCCGCTGATCACCAGCCCGATGATCTCCAGACCGGCGCCGCCGTGCTCCATGTGGAGCGGGGTCATCACCATCACCGCCACCATCGTGGCGTGCGCCGCGGCCTGCCCGGCAACCGCGGCCGCGAGCGCGGGGCGTTCCCGGATCACGGCGAGCGCCCGGCGCCAGCTCGTGCCCTTCGGCCGCTCCGCGACCGGAGCACCCTCCCGGGCGACCAGCAGCGGGTCAGGCCGCAGGAAGACCCCGACCACCAGCGCGGCGACCAGCATCCCCATCGCCCCGAGCGCGAACGGCCCGGTGAGCACCGGGATCCCGACGGCGTCGGAGAAGATCTCGGCAACGCCGGTGAGGTTGGGGCCGATCACCGCGCCGAAGGTGGTCGCCCACACGACGACCGACAGCGCCCGCGCACGGCTCCTGGCCGGCGCCAGGTCGGTGGCCGCATAGCGAGCGCCGTTGTTGGCCGCGGTGGTCGCGCCGAGCAGCACCGCGCCGACCAGCAGCAGTGCCATCGAGCCGACCACACCGGCGAGCACCGCCAGCAGGCCACCCGTCGCCCCGAGCAGGTAGCCCGCCAGCAGCCCGAAGCGGCGCCCGCGCGCGTCCATCACCCGCCCCAGGACGTACGCAGCGACGGCGGCGCCGAGCACCTGGGTCGTCTGCGAGAGCCCCGCCATCGACTCCGAGCCGGACAGGTCGCGGGCCAGCAGCGAGGCGGTCGCGATGCCGATCGTGATCCCCATCGCCCCGACCGCCTGGGTGGCGACCAGGGTGAGGATGGTGCGCTTCTGGACCGCGGCCACCGAGGCCGGCGCGACCAGCGTCACCGCTCACGCGCCGGCAGGTCCAGGGCCTTCCAGACCGCGGCCCAGACCTCCTTGGGTGGGACCCCGGCGTCGAGCGCCTCCTGGGCGGTGCGCCCGTCCAGGTCGCCCATGACGAACTGGCGTGCCCACGCCCGCGCATACCCCGCGCCGAGCGCCTCCTCCATCCGGGACCAGAACTCCGTGTGTCTCATCGCCCCGAATGCTACTCAGCCTCAGCCGCGCCGGCGGGCGAGGACGTCGAGCCAGACGTCGCCGAGGCGGCTATCGGCGTGCCCGACCTCGAGCACCTCCCAGCCGGCCTCGTCCAGGGCCGACCGGAGTGCGGGCTCGCGCCAGTAGACGAAGAGCCGGGGCGCCTCGACGTGGCCGCGGTTGGTCCACTCCTCGCCGTCGCCCTCCTTCATCGACACGTGCAGCACTCCGCCGGGCCGGGTGACCTCGGCGAGCCGGCCGAGCACGGTCCCGAAGTCGTCGCGGGCCACGTGAAGCAGCGTCGCCGAGGCCCAGACCGCGGCGTAGGGGACGTCGGGGTGGACCGGGTCGCGGAGGTCGTCGGTCAGCGGGTCCAGGCAGGCCGCGGCGTACCCCTGCTTGCGCAGGTGGGCCACGAAACCCTCGCTGATGTCGGTGCGCCGCACCCGCACTCCCCCGGCCTCCAGAGCCTTGGCGTCGTGGCCGGGTCCGGTGCCGATCTCGAGCACGTGGTCGCCGTCCTGGAGCTCGGCCAGGAACCGGTCCAGCACCGAGCGGGTCTCCTCGGCGAACGAGGTGCCCTGGACGTACGTCGCGACGCTGGCGTCGTAGGCGGCCACGGTCGCCCGCTTGGCGGCGGAGCGTACGTCCCACAGGTGGTGGACGACGTCGTGGAGGTGGTAGCGACCCAGCGACTCGACGCTGAACACGTCGCCGTTGGACCGGGTCCCGCGACGCCCCCAGGCGTCGGGCGGGACCTTCTCGTAGATCGTGGCGATCTCGTCGGCGGCGTCCATCAGCTCCTCGGCGACGACCGCCGGGTCCTGGCCGGCGTAGTCGTCCTCACGGGCGGTGACGTCCTGGTCCCAGTTGGCGAACCGGGGGTCGTCCTCGGTCAGCATCTGCTGGAGCCGCTCGGCGAAGATGCGGTGCACATCGCGTACGTGTGCCCCGTACTCCAGCGCCGACCACACCCCGGGCCTGGGGCGCTCGCGCGCGTTGTCGGCGGCGAGGTAGATCTCCCAGTAGGTCGCGTTGTCCCGGACGATCTCGGGAAGCTGGTCCGCGGTCACCGCACCGGCGACGAAGCCACACTCCGGGCAGGGCCGGTCGAGGACCCAGGTCCAGTCCTTGGTGTCGGGCGTGATCGCGTCATAGGTCATGTCTCCATCTTGACGGCCCGTCGGCGCCCCCACGAGGGAGATCCTGCCTGTGAGACGCGAGTTGCTGCCGCGCGGGCCCGGTCTCAGGTGAGCAGCAGGGAGTCGAGCCGCCGCCGCACCACCATGAGGCCGACCGCGCCGAACGCCAGCAGGTAGACCACCGACACCAGCGAGCCCCAGGACGGCACCCCGAGCGTCAGCTCACGGCACAGCACCACCCCGCGGTAGAGCGGCGTGACCTCCACGATCCAGCGCAGCCACTCCGGATAGGCGGTGACCGGGAAGAAGGTGGCGCTGAACAGGAACATCGGCATCATCGCGAGGGTGACCTTCTCGAAGTCCTGCCAGGAGGTCATGTAGGTCGTCAGCGCCATGCCGACGGCCCCGAAGGCCGACCCGATGAGCAGCGCCGCGGGCACGACCAGGAGCGCCCACCAGGAGTGCACCAGGTCCATCGCGACCATGATCAGCAGGAACGCGGCCACGTAGATCCCGCTGCGGAGCTGGTTCCAGAGGATCTCGCCGACCGCGATGTCGACCGTGCGCAGCGGGGTGGCCAGCATCTGGTCGTAGAGCTTGTTGTATTTCAGCTTGAAGAAGAAGTTGAAGGTCGCATCCAGCAGCGACCCGTTCATCGCCGAGGCGGCGATCATCCCGGGAGCGACGAACTCGCGGTAGTCGACCGGCCTTCCGGCGTACTCGAACCCGACCACCATCGCGCCCACGCCGATGCCGATCGAGAACAGGTAGAAGACCGGCTCCAGGAAGCCGGTGATGAAGACCAGCCAGGCTCGCCGGTAGACCAGCACGTTGCGCCACAGCAGCAGCCGGGCGGCCTCACCGCCTCGCAGCGGCCGGGCGACGGTGGCGCCCACGGCAGCGTTGAAGAGCGCCATCTCAGGAGACCAGCCTCTCGCTCAGCCGGCGGACGGCGAGCCACCAGCAGACCCCGCTCAGGACCCCGAGGTAGGCGACGTGGATCGCCGCCGGCCCCCAGTCGATCTCACCCAGCGCGAGCATCCGGGTCAGGTCGACGCCCTGCCACAGCGGAGAGGCCATCGCGACCTTCTCCAGCACCGGCCCGAGGTTGGCGACCGGGAAGAACGTGCCGGAGAAGAGGGTCAGCGGGATCATCCCCAGCCGGAAGATCAGCGCGAACGACTCCTCGCCCTTGATCGAGAGCGAGAACAGCAGCACCGGGGTCCCGAAGGCCAGCACGATCAGCCCCTGCACCAGCCAGGCGACGACGACACCCCACCAGGTCTCGAAGACCCCGAAGGGGGCCAGGACCAGCAGGAAGACGCCGCAGGCGAACAGCGTACGCAGCACCAGGAAGCCCAGCTGGGCCAGCAGGATGTGGGAGGACGTCAGCGGCGCGGCGATCATCGAGAAGTAGATCCGCTGCCACTTGACCATCCCGTAGACCGGATAGGTCATCTCGGAGAAGGCGATCGTCATCGCGTGGGCCGCGACCATGCCCGGCGCGACGAACGCCAGATAGGAGTCGGCTCCCTCCAGGGTGGCCGGGTCGGCCCGCACGAAGCCGCCGAGCAGCACGCCCAGGGCCAGCACGTAGAAGAAGGGCGTCACGAAGGTCGTGATCACCCCGCCCTTCCAGGTGCGCGCCAGCACCGTGAGCCAGTAGTCGCCCATCCGCAGCGCTCCCGCGACCAGCCCCGCGGGCGCCGTCGGCGCCGTGGCCGGTGCGGAGTCGGCGTAGTCGGTCATCAGTCCACCAGCGTCCGGCCGGTCAGGTGCAGGAAGACGTCCTCGAGCGAGGAGCGCCGCACCAGGGTGGCCACCGGGGACAGGTCGCGGCCGTGCACGGCGTCGATGACCGCCTCGCCGTCGTCGCTGTAGAGCAGCAGCCGGTCGGGCAGCACCTCGATCCGCTCGGCGAGATCCTCGACCTTCGCCGCCAGCGCCTCGTGCTCGCCGACGCCGAAGCGCAGCTCGGCCACCTCACGGGTGGAGTGCTGCTGGATCAGCCCCAGCGGGGTGCCGTGGGCCACGATGCGGCCCTGGTCCATCACCACGAGCTCGTCGCAGAGCTGCTCGGCCTCGTCCATGTAATGGGTGGTCAGCAACAGGGTCACGCCCGCCTGCTTGAGCCGGAACAGCCGGTCCCAGATCACGTGGCGGGCCTGCGGGTCCAGGCCCGTGGTGGGCTCGTCGAGCACCAGGATCTCGGGCCGGTTGATCAGGCTGCGGGCGATGGTCAGCCGCCGCTTCATGCCGCCGGAGAGGTCGTCGACCTTCGACCTGGCCTTGTCGGTGAGCTGGACGAAGTCGAGCAGCTCCTCGATCCGACCCTTCACCTCGGCCCTGGGCAGGCCGAAGTAGCGGCCGTAGACGTAGAGGTTGTCGTAGACGTTGAGCTCGACGTCGAGGGTGTCCTCCTGCGGGCAGACGCCAAGGCGCGCCTTGATCTTCGGACCGTCCTTGGCCGGATCCATCCCGAAGACCCGCAGCTCTCCCCCGCTCGGCGGCGACACGCAGCAGATCATCCGCATCGTCGAGGACTTGCCGGCGCCGTTGGGCCCCAGGAAACCGAAGGCCGCACCGGGCCGCACGGAGACGTCGATGCCGCGCACGGCCTCGAAGTCGCCGAACGACTTGCGCAGCCCGCGCGCCGAGATCATCAGGTCTTCACCCACGTCGGCAAAGACTAGATGCGCGCACCGACAGTTTCGAGCGAGTTCGGGTCGGCGCCTACCGGTCCTGCTGCTTCTGGCGCCGGTTGTAGTCACGCATCCGCTGCGGTACGCCGACGACCGCGGCATCGTAGGACGGGACCCCGTGCTTGTTGGCGAACTTGTGCGCCCACGGCGCCGACGGCACCCGCCGCCGGGTCCACTCGCCGTCGTGGGCGACCAGCAGCAGGGTCACCTCGCTGACGACCGTGCGCGGTTCGACGAACCCCTCGACACCCCGCCGGGTCTCGACGAACTGCTCGAGATGCTTCTGATCGGTGGAGTCCGCGGCGCGTACCCGTGTGGATCCGGTGTAGCTCCCGCCGGTGGGGCGGCTCATCCGCGTCCTGCGGCGTCGGAAACGATCGAACAGGCTCACGCTTTCATTGTGCCTCCCGCTCCCCAACGCCGGCCTCGATAACCGGCCTCGATAAACCATTTGGGCGGCCGCTCCGCCCTCGCCTATGTTGGAGCCTTTGACCCCACGCCCGATCGACGGCCGCCCACGGAGAAGCGATGAACCAGCCATGCCCATAGACGGGACCATCGACGAGAGCGCCCGCGAGCTCGACGAGCTCGCCGCGGAACGAGCCCATCTGGACGCCTCCCGGCAGGATCTGGCCCGGATGCGCCGGAGGGTGGAGTCGCTGGACTCCTCCGACGCCGGCAACTGGGTCAGCGCCGAGATCCTCGACGCGACGCTCGCGCACCGGCTGGAGCAGCTCGCCGACGATCCGGAGGTGCCGCTCTTCTTCGGTCGGATCGACCGCACCGCGGCGGTGGGAGCCGAGTCCTTCCACGTCGGGCGCCGGCACATCACCGACAGCGCCGGCGACCCGATGGTGGTCGACTGGCGCGCCCCGGTCAGCGTCCCGTTCTACCGGGCCTCGCGGACCGAGCCGATGGGGCTGGCCCGGAGACGGCGCTACGGGTTCTCCCACGGCGAGCTGACCGCCTTCGAGGACGAGTCGCTGACCGAGGCCGGACCCGCACCGGAGCACTCGGCGATCCTCGAGGCCGAGATCGAGCGGCCGCGCGTGGGACCGATGCGCGACATCGTGGCCACCATCCAGCCGGAGCAGGACGTCCTGGTCCGCGCCGACCTCTCCCAGACGATCGTGGTGCAGGGTGCGCCGGGGACGGGGAAGACCGCCGTCGGGCTGCACCGGGCGGCGTACCTCCTCTACGCGCACCGCGAGCAGCTCACCCGGCGCGGCGTGCTGATCGTCGGCCCCAACGCGTCGTTCCTGCGCTACATCCGCGACGTGCTCCCCGCGCTCGGCGAGATCGAGGCCAAGCAGGCGACGATCGCGGAGCTGGTCACCACGAACGGGCAGAGCGGCACCGTCCGCGCGGAGGAGCCGGCGCCGGTGGCGACGCTGAAGGGTGACGTACGCATGGCCGAGGTGCTCCGCCGGGCGGTCTGGTCCCACGTCGACGAGCCCACCGAGGCTCTGGTCGTCCCGCGCGGCTCCCGGCGTTGGCGGGTGCCGGCCTACGAGGCACGCGAGGCGGTGGAGGGGCTGCGCGCCAACGATCTGCGGTACGCCGCGGGCCGCGCGCTGCTCCCCCGCGCGCTGGCCCACCGGGTGCTGGTGCAGATGGAGCGCTCGGGCGACTCCCCCGACGACCGCGTCCACGATGCGGTGGCGCGGGCCAAGCCGGTCAAGGACTACGCCGCGGCGCTGTGGCCCGATCTCAAGCCCGCCCGCGTCCTGTTCCGGCTCTTCAGCGACCCGGCCTGGCTGGCGGAGGTCGCCGACGGGACGCTCTCGGAGGCGGAGCAGGAGACGCTGCGGTGGGAGAAGCCGCCGCGCTCGGCCGGCACGGCCCGCTGGTCGCTGGCCGACCTGGTGCTCCTCGACGAGATCGCCGATCTGCTCGACCGCACGCCGTCGGTGGCCCACATCGTCGCCGACGAGGCTCAGGACCTCTCCGCGATGATGCTGCGCGCTCTCGGCCGGCGCTCGACCACCGGGTCGCTGACGATCCTCGGCGACCTCGCCCAGGCGACCACGCCGTGGGCCTCCTCGTCCTGGGCCTCCGCTCTGGAGCACCTCGGCAAGCCCGACGGCCATGTCGAGCAGCTGACCCGCGGGTTCCGGGTGCCGGCCGACGTGATCGCGTACGCCGCCCGCCTGCTCCCCCACATCGCCCCCGACCTGGAGCCGCCGGTCGCGGTGCGCCGGGCGCGGGGCGACCTCACCTTCACCACCGCATCGGTCGTCGACGCCCTCGGGGCGGCGTTGGGCCGCCCGGGGTCGGTGGGGCTGATCGTGCCCGATGCAACGCTGGCGGCGGTGCGCACCGAGCTCACCGAGGCCGGGCTCGTCTTCGCCGAGATAGGGGTGGCGGCCGACGAGGAGACCGAGTTCGACGCCCATCTCGACCTGGTCCCCGCCTCGCTGGCCAAGGGGCTCGAGTTCGACCACGTAGTCGTCGCCGACCCGGTGGGCATCGTCGACGGGGAACCCGACCGCGGCACCGGCCTCCGCCGCCTCTACGTGTGCCTGACCCGAGCCGTCACGTCGTTGGTCGTATGCCATGACGGCCTCCCCGAAGAACTCGGTGGCGTCCCGGAGATGGTTGATGCCAGGGTGGGCGCATGATCGACACCCGCCCTGATCCGCTGGTGAAGGCCGAGTGGCCGCTCCGCACCGAACGACTCGTGATCCGCCGGATGGGCCTCGCCGACATCGAGCCGACCTGGGCATTCCGGAGTCTCCCCGAGGTGTCCGAATGGGTGACGAGCGCGTTCGCGGACATCGACGCATACCGCAGGATCTTCGAGCGCCCCGACGTCCTCGGCCCCGCCCTGGTGATCGAGCACGACGGCGTCATCGTCGGCGACCTCATGCTCCGGGTCACCGACCCGTGGTCGCAGACCGAGGTGCGCGAGCAGGCCAACGGCACCCAGGCCGAGCTCGGCTGGACCATCGCGCCCGCCCACCAGGGCAACGGCTACGCCACCGAGGCGGTCCGTGCCGTGCTTGACGTCTGCTTCGGCCCCCTGGGTCTGCGTCGTGTCGTCGCCGAGTGCTTCGCCGACAACGAGGCCTCCTGGCGGCTCATGGAGCGGCTCGGGATGCGCCGCGAGTCGCACACCGTCAAGGACTCCCTGCACCGCACCCGCGGCTGGCTCGACGGTCTCTCCTACGCGATCCTCGCCGAGGAGTGGGCCGCCACTAACCGCTGAGGGCCGCCTCGATCGCGGCCTCGCAGTGCAGCCGGGTCGTCGGGAACAGCGGCACACCTGCGTACGTCTCCATCGGCAGCAGCAGCTCGATCTCGGTGCAGCCGAGGACGACGCCCTCGCAGCCGGCGGCGACGAGCCGGTCGATGACCTCGAGGTACGCCGCGCGGGAGCTGTCCAGGAACGTCCCCAGGCACAGCTCCTCGTAGATGATCCGGTGGACCGTCTGCTGGTCCTCGTCGCCGGGCACGGTGACCTCGAGGCCGTGGCCGCGCAGCCGGTCGGCGTAGAACGGCTGCGACATCGTGAACCCGGTGCCGAGGAGTCCGACGCGCCCGACCCCTGCCGCCACGACCGCGGCCGCGGTGGTGTCACCGAGGTGCAGGAACCGCTCCCCGTACATCTCCTCCAACGCCCCGGCCACCTTGTGCATCGTGTTGGTGGCCAGCACGATCACCTCCGCGCCGGCGCCGCTCAGCGTGGCTGCCTCCTCGGCCAGTCGCTCCCCCGCCCGCTCCCACTCGCCCAAGACCTGCAGCTCCTCGATCTCGGCGAAGTCGACCGAGCGTACGAGCAGGTCTGCCGAGTGCAATCCACCGAGCCGCTTCGCGGCGATCTCGTTCAGCAGGCGGTAGTACTCCGCCGTCGACTCCCAGCTCATCCCACCCAGCACACCGATCCGTCGCATGCCCTCAGTCTCCCCGGGCGGCCAATACGGCGGTCAGGCCCTCACGCAGATCCTCGACGAAGCGATCGGGGACCTCGGCCCAGGTCCGTTCCTGCGGCGTCAGCCCGTTCATGCTCAGCCCGGGCGGCCGCGGTCTTCTCGGTCCCCCATCCGCTTGTGGCCGGCCGCTCGCTGTAGCCGAACCCCGGCAGCGACGGGACCAGCTGTCGGGCTCGACAGCCCGGCACCGGAGAATCGCCCGATCGGGCTCCAACCGCTGCCCGAGCACTTCGAGCCCGAGATCATCGTCACCCCCGTTCTCGGGAGGCCTCGACCCCTACCCGGCCACCGACGCGTCGACCGGACTACACCCTCATTGCGACTGCGAAGAGCCCAAGAATGCCCCGGTGCAAGGGTCGGCCCGCGTGCTACGTTCGGGCCATGACCAGACCAGGTGAGATCCTCGGCAGCGTGGTCGCCGCCAGCGAGCGCGAGCAGCTCGAGACGTTCCTGGATTACCTGCGCGACGCCGTCGTGCGCAAGGCCCGCGGGGTGTCGGAGGAGGACGCCCGGCGCAGCCCGGTGCCGACCGGCACCAACCTCGGCGGCCTGATCAAACACCTGCGGTGGGTGGAACTGGGCGGGTTCGCCAAGCAGATCGGGCAGATCCCCGCCGCGGAGCTGCCCACGCCGCCGTGGACCGACGCAGACCCGGAGGCCGACCTGCGGCTGGAGCCGAGCGAGAAGCTCGACGACGTCATCGCCGCCTACCAGGCCGAGTGCGACCGGTCCCGCGAGATCGCCGCCCAGCACAGCCTCGACTACGCCGTCACCACACCGCAGGGCAGGGAGCTGACGTGGATGTACCTGCACGTGATCCTGGAGACCGCCCGGCACGCGGGCCACGCCGACATCCTGCGCGAGATGATCGACGGCAGCGTCGGCGACTGACGGCTCGTGGCGCGTCGTCGGTCCGTGGTCCAGGTCGTCGGAGGACACCACCCGTCCCGCGCAAGACTCTGCCGCGGCCACACCCAGGCCGCCGCCCCGATAGCCAGCCAAATCTTTTCTCGACGGGCCCCGGCGGCCCACACCAGCCCCGAAGCAACAGCCCCACACGAGGGTGGTCTCGACAACCTCGACCACCGAAGCAGCACCCGACGACCTACCCGCCCGAGGCGACCATCCGCCCGTCACCGGAGACCGGACTCTCCCCCGCCCGAGAATCAGCCAACCTCCGCCGAACAGCAAGAGCAGCAGCCCGCCCGGCACGACTGGCCCCGATGGTGCTCGCAGACGGCCCGTAGCCGACGAGCTGGACGCGAGGATCGTACGCAGCTGTGACGGCCGTCTGGACGTCCGCGGACTCGCGCAGCAGCGGGATGCCACCGTGCGAGCTGCGCAGGTGGAGCGGCGCGAGGTGGGTGACAGCGGGCCGGAACCCGGTGGCCCAGAGGATCGCGTCGACGGGCTCGAAGGCCCCCGAGTCCCATCGGAGCCCGGACGGCTCGATGCGCGAGAACATCGGCAGCCGGCGCTCGTAGACCCCGAGCCGCGCGGCCTCCTGCTCCTGCGGACGCAGGGAAAGGCCGGTGACGCTGACGACGCTGGCCGGCGGCAGCCCGGCCTCGACCCGCTGAGCCACCAGTCCGACCGCGTCCCGCCCACGAGACGCGTCGAAGTCGGAGCGCCAGACGGGCTCCCGCCGAGTCACCCAGAGCACGGAGGTGAGCGGCGCGAGCTCGCCGAGGAACTGCACTGCCGAGGCTCCCCCGCCGACGACCGCGACCCGCTTCCCGACGAAGTGAGCAGCACCGGGATAGTCGTGGGTGTGCACCTGCTCGCCCAGGAAGGTCGAGGCACCCGGGTAGTGCGGTACGAACGGCCGCGTCCAGGTCCCGGTCGCGTTGACAAGCGTGCGGGTGAACCAGGTCCGCCCGTCGGCGGAGTGCACGGCGAGCAGGTCTCCGACGGAGGTCACCGACGTCACCGAGACCGGGCGCTCCACCGGAAGGTCGTGCAACGACTCGTAGAGACCGAACCAGCTCGGCACCGCGACGTTGGCCCGCTCCCCGGAGTCCCCCGGCGCACGGCCGTCGGGCAGGTCGGCGACGCCGTGCACGTCGTGCATGGTCAGCGAGTCCCAGCGGTGCTGCCAGGCGCCACCGGGGCGCCGCTCGGCGTCGAGCACGACGTGGCGTACGCCCAGCCGGCTGAGGTGGTAGGACGCCGACAGCCCGGCCTGGCCGGCACCGATCACCACTGATTCGTAGCTCTCCACGCACACCTCAACAACGCACCGAAAAAATTCCATACCCACGGAATGCTGCGGGAACACGTTCTACTTGACTACCCTCGACTGAGACTCGGGATCGGGAGGTCGGACACGATGGATCAGACACGATGACAGCGACCGAGACGCTCCGCGAGATCCCACGCCTCGCGCCCGGCGACCGCGGCCTCCCCTGGCTCGGCCGGCTGCTGGACTACTCGCGCGACCCGGTCGGCTTCTACCGGCACCAGTGGGAGACGTACGGTCCGGTCTCGCCGTTCTTCCGCGCCGGCGAGACCGGGGTGGTGGCGCTCGGGCCGGACGCCTGCGAGGCGGTGCTGCGCAACAAGGACAAGGCGTACGCGAACGGGCCGGCGTGGGGGCAGATCGTCGGCCCCTTCTTCGACCGAGGCCTGATGCTGCTCGACTTCGAGGAGCACCACGCCCATCGCCGGATCATGCAGGAGGCCTTCACCCGGGACCGGCTCGCCACCTACACCACCGCGATGCACCCGGCGATCGCGCAGGGCATGCGCGGCTGGGCCAACGCCCCGGCGTTCCAGTCCTATCCACGGCTCAAGCAGCTCACCCTCGACATCGCCGCGGACATCTTCATGGGCGGCGCGGCCGAGACCAGCCGCGCCGAGATGGACCGGGTCAACAAGGCGTTCATCGCCTGCGTGCAGGCGGCCCCGGGCGTCGTACGTGCCGATGTGCCGGGGACCCGCTGGGGCCGGGCGTTCCGCGGGCGGAAGGTGCTGGAGGGCTTCCTGCGCCACTATCTCCCGGCCAAACGCGCACACCAGACCGACGACATCTTCTCGGTGCTGTGCCACATCGAGACCGACGACGGCGAGCGGTTCAGCGACGACGACGTCGTCAACCACATGATCTTCCTGATGATGGCCGCGCACGACACCTCGACCATCACCACCTCCACGATGCTGCAGTACCTGGGCCAGCATCCGCAGTGGCAGCAGCGCTGCCGCGAGGAGGCTCTCGATCTCGGCCCTGCCCCCGCGATGGCCGAGATCGAGGGCCTCACCAGCCTGGACCTGGTGATGAAGGAGGCGCTGCGGCTGCGAGCCCCGGTGCCGGCGCTGATCCGGCGTACGGTCAAGGAGACCCGCCTCCTCGGCGTCCGCATCCCGGCCGACACCGGCGTGATGGTCGGGGTCCAGTTCAGCCACATGATGGAGGACTACTGGACCAACCCGACCGTCTTCGACCCGGAGCGCTTCGCGCCGCACCGCCGCGAGGACAAGAGCCACCGGATGGCGTGGGAGCCGTTCGGCGGCGGGGTGCACAAGTGCATCGGCCTCCACTTCGCCGGGCTGGAGGTCAAGTCGATCCTGCACCGGCTCCTGCGCGACTACCGGTGGAGCGTCTCCCCCGGCTACCGCGCACCCCTCGACAACAGCTCGCTGCCGTTCCCGAAGGACGGCAACCCCATCCACCTGACCCGGATCTGAGGAGATCGATGACCACGACGACGTGGAAAGCCGAGAGCGTACGTCCCGGATGGATCGACGAGGCCCGGATCGCCTCCTGGACCCGGTGGGTGTCGGCCCCGGTCTCCGGCGGCGACGGCACGCTGACCGCCATCGCCCCCTACGACGCCCGGCCGACCGCGCCGGTCCCGTCGGTCACCGAAGCGGACGTCGCCGAGGCGGCAGCCGCGGTGCGGGCGGCACAGCCCGACTGGGCCACGCTCGACTTCCAGGACCGGGCCGAGGTGATGCTCCGGTTCCACGACCTGCTGGTCGATCGCCAGGACGAGGTGCTCGACCTGATCCAGTGGGAGATGGGCAAGGCCCGCTTCCACGCCTGGCAGGAGATCCTGCAGGTCGGCACGATCGCGCGTCACTACGCCCGCCGCGGCGCGGCCTACCTGGCCGACAAGCGCGTGCGCGGAGCCATCCCCGGCGTCACCTCGGTGAAGGAGGTGCGGGTGCCGAAGCAGGTCGTCGGGATCATCTCGCCGTGGAACTACCCGCTCTACCTCGGCGTCGGCGACGCGATCCCGGCCCTGCTCGCCGGGTCGGCCGTGCTCAGCAAGGCCGACCCGCAGGCGCCGCTGACACTGCTGTGGGCTCGTGCCCTGATGGCCGAGGCGGGACTGCCCGAGCACGTCTGGCAGGTCGTCACCGGTCCGGGAGCGGCCACCGGTGAGGCGGTCATCGACAACGTCGACTACATCGCCTTCACCGGCTCGACGGCCACCGGGCGGATCGTGGCCCAGCGCGCCGCGGGCCGGCTGATCGGCGCCTCCCTCGAGCTCGGCGGGAAGAACCCGCTCATCGTCCGTCGCGACGCCGACCTCGCCCAGGCCGCCCGTGGCACGGTGATGGCGGCCTTCGCCAACACCGGGCAGATGTGCGTCCACATCGAGCGGGTGGTGGTGCACAAGGACGTCTACGACGCCTTCCGGCAGGCACTGGTCGTCGAGACGGAGGGCCAGGTGGTCGGGCAGGTCTTCGACTACTCGGCCGACGTCGGGTCTCTGGCCTCGCAGGCGCAGCTCGACAAGGTCACCGCCCACGTCACCGACGCCGTCGCCAAGGGCGCGACCGTGCTCGCCGGCGGCGAGCCGCTCGCCGAGGTCGGCCCCTTCGCCTTCGCCCCGACCGTGCTCGAGGGCGTCACCTCGGAGATGGACCTGTGTCTCGGCGAGACCTTCGGCCCGGTCCTCGCGCTCTACCGTGCCGACAGCGACGAGGAGGCCGTCCGGATCGCCAACCAGGGCGAGGCGGGGCTCTCGGCGAGCGTGTTCAGCAAGAACGTACGCGAGGCCGACATGATCGCCCGCCGCATCCGCGCGGGCGCGGTGAACATCAACGACGGCGCCGCCCTGGCGGCCGGGAGCATCGAGGCCGGGATGGGTGGCATGGGCTCGAGCGGCCTCGGTCGCCGCCACGGCGCGGACGGGATCCGGAAGTTCACCGACGCCCAGACCCTCGCCGCCTCCCGGATGGGTCCGATCGGGCCGTTCAGGGGGCAGACGGTCGAGAAGTTCGTGCAGCTCGGCAACGGGCAGCTCAAGGCGCTGCGGAAGCTGGGGCTGCGATGACCGACACGGGGATGAGCGGGCCGGGGAAGCACAACCTGGCGGTGCTGGCCGAGGAGTCCTACGCCCGCCACGGCGACCACCCGATGGTCTTCTTCGAAGGCACCTGGCACTCCTCCAAAGAGATCGCCGAGCGGTCCGCCCGGGTCGCCGGCGGCCTTCGCGAGCTCGGCATCGAGCCGGGCGACCGGGTCGTGGTGCTCACCATGAACACCCCGGAGGTCTTCGTGAGCTACCGCGCGCTGTGGCGCGTCGGGGCCGTCGTGACGCCGGTGATCTTCCTGCAGACGCCGCCCGAGCTGCGTCACATCCTGGAGGACTCCGGGGCCAGGGCGGCCATCGTCACCCCCGAGCTGCTGCCGCTGATCCGGGCGGCCTCCGAGGGGCTCGACCTCACCGTCGTCGTCGCCGGAGGCGCCGAGGAGGAGGCGGGGGTGGTGGCGTACGAGAGTCTGGAGGATGCCGACCCGATCGACATCGCGCCCCGCGGCGACGACGACCTCGCGGCGCTGCTCTACACCGGCGGCACGACCGGGCGGGCCAAGGGCGTGATGCTCAGCCACCGCGGGCTGTGGGAGTCCGGGCACGCGCTGCACCGGGTCGGGGAGAGCCAGGGCAACACCCGGTGGCTGCTACCGCTGCCGCTCTCCCATGCGTACGGCCTGATCGTGGTGATCAGCGGCATGCACTCCTCCCGCCCGCAGAGCTCGGTGCTGCAGCGGTGGTTCGACGCCAAGGGGTGGCTCGAGCTCGCCCAGGAGCACCGGGTCGAGTCGAGCACGGTGGTGCCGTCGATGCTGCAGATGCTGCTCGACCAGCCGTATCAGGACTACGACCTGAGCTCGCTGCGCTCCTTCGGCAGCGGTGGCGCGGCGCTGCTGCCGGCGCTGCGGGAGAAGGCCGAGGAGGCCTTCGGCGTGACCATCCTGGAGGGCTACGGCTGCACCGAGTCGAGTGCGGTGATCGCCGCCTCGACGCTGGAGGAGTCCCGGCCGGGCAGTGTCGGCAAGCCGCTCTCGCACGCCGAGGTGATCATCGCCGGCCCCGACGGTTCACCGGTGCCGACGGGCGAGGAGGGCGAGATCTGGGTGCGCGGCCCGGGGGTGATGCAGGGCTACTGGAACGATCCCGAGCAGACCGCGGCCACCCTCGTCGACGGCTGGCTGCACACCGGCGACATCGGCCACTTCGACGTCGACGGCTACCTCTACGTCGACGACCGGATCAAGGACCTGATCATCCGCGGCGGGTTCAACGTCTTCCCGCGCGACGTCGAGGACGCCCTCCTCGCCCACGAGGCCGTCACCGCCGCCGCAGTGGTCGGACGCCCCGACACCCAGCGCGGCGAGGAGGTGGTCGCGGTCGTCGCCCTGCATCCCGGCGCCCGTACGACCCCCGAGGAGCTGATCGCGTTCACGAAGACACGGCTCGCCGCCCACAAGTACCCCCGCGAGGTCCGGATCCTCGACGCCGTGCCCGTCACCAGCGTCGGCAAGACCGACAGGAAAGCCGTACGCAGCATGGTCCGCACCACCGAAGGAGAGTCATGAGCCGTCCCATCGAGACACTGTCGATCATCGTCACCGGAGGCGCCCGTGGCATCGGCCGCGCCACCGTCGAGCGGCTCGCGCGGGCCGGGGCGAAGGTGGCCGTGGGCGACCTGGACCCGGACCTGCTCGCCGACGTCGTGGCCTCGTCCGGGTCACGGGTGGCGGCGGCCCGGCTCGACGTCACCGACCCCGCCTCCTGGCGAAGCTTCCTCGACACGGTCGCGGACCTGGGGCCGTGGGACGTGCTGGTCAACAACGCCGGGATCATGCCGCTCGGACCGGTCCTGAAGGAGGACGACGCGCTCACCCGGGCGATCTTCGAGGTCAACGTGCACGGCCCGATCAACGGGATCAAGGCAGTCGCGCCGGCGATGGTCGAGCGGGGCCACGGCCACATCGTCAACGTCGCCTCGGCCGTCGGGCGGGTGCCGGTCCCGGACGCGGCGACCTACTCGGCCTCCAAGTTCGCCGTGGTCGGCTTCTCCGAGGCGCTGCGTCTCGAGCTGGCACCGGCCGGCGTCGACGTGTCTCTCGTCCTGCCGACGGTGGTGCAGACCGAGCTCGCCGACGGGGTGCCGCCCGCCAAGGGGATGAAGCCGGTGACCGCCGAGGATGTCGCGGAGGCGATCGAGTCGGTCATCCGCGAGCCGCGACCCGAGGTCTGGGTGCCCAACTGGACCCAGGCGCTGACCAAGATCACCCAGGCGATGCCGCGCCGGTTCCAGGACTTCGTCGACCGCGCGACCAACGCCTCGCAGCTGCTCGCGGGCGTGGATCCGGCGGCGCGGGCGGCCTATGAGGAGCGGGTGCGACGGAACGTACGTCGGGGCTGAGCGGCGCCGGATCGGCCCAGGATTGGCCCAGGAGACGAGGGCCCGATTGGCCGGGCGCGGAGGGACTCGCTCTCACTAGCGTTTTCCTCGTGAAGAACGACGGACTCTCCGTGCCCCAGGGCGCGGCTCTCACCCTCGGTGCGGTGCTCGGCACCGGTGTCATCTCCCTGCCCGCCCTGGCAGCGAGCGAGGCCGGACCGGCCTCGCTGGTCGCCTGGCTCGCCCTGATCGTGCTCTCCGTCCCGCTGGCCGCGACCTTCGCCGCTCTGGGGGCGCGGCACCCGGACGGCGGCGGGGTGGCGACGTACGCACGGCTCGCCTTCAACCAGCACGTCGCGACGATGGTGGGCTGGGCGTTCTACCTGACGATCGGCGTGGGGGCTCCGGTCGCGGCCGGGTTCGGCGGGGCGTACGTCGCCGACGCCTTCGGCGGGGGCCGGACCATGTCGCTGGCCGCGACGGCGGGGATCATCGTGCTGGTCACCGTGATGAACTGGTTCGGGATCAAGGTCTCCGGGGGCGTGCAGCTGGCGATCGCCGGGACGATCGCGCTCCTGCTCGCGGTGGCGGTCGTGGTGGCGCTGCCGCACGCCGAGCTCAGCCGGCTGACGCCGTTCGCGCCGCACGGGTGGGGCTCGGTCGGCACCGCCGCGGCGATGCTGGTGTGGGCGTTCGCGGGCTGGGAGATCCTCTCCTCGCTCTCGGCCGACTACCGCGACCCGGCGCGCGACATCCGCCGGGCGACGGCCATCGCGCTGGTGGTCGTCACGGTGCTCTACCTCGGCATCGCGTTCGCGACGGTCGCGGCGCTCGGGTCCACCTCCGGTGCCGCTCCCCTGGCGGACCTGCTCGTCCTGGGCTTCGGGGAGACCGCGCGACCGGTCACCGCCGTGGTCGCCGTGCTGCTGACCATCGGGGCGATCAACGCCTACTTCGCGGGCGGCTCACGGCTCGGGGCGTCGCTGGCCCGTGAGGGCGGGCTGCCGAAGGTCCTGGCCGACCCGCCGACCGCGATCCCGCGGCGCTCGCTGCTCGCGATCTGCGCGGTCGCGCTCGGCACCCTCGCACTGACCTGGGTCGCCGGCGCCTCGACGGATGCGGCACTGCTGATGGCCTCGGGGACCTTCTCGCTGCTCTACGTGGTGGGCGCGGCGGCCGCGCTGCGGCTGCTCCCGCGGGGTTCGCGGTCGTGGTGGGCGGCGGTCTGCTCGCTGGTCGCGGCGCTGATCCTGCTGGGTCTCACCGGCGCCCACCTGCTCGGCCCGGTCGTGTGCGGCGGCGCCGGTCTGGTGTGGTCGCTGGCCCGCACCCGACGAGACCGTTCACGCCCAGCCGGCGAGCCTGGCCAGGAGTTCCAGCCCGTGCCGGAGGCTCTCTGTCCGGACGGCTCCGTAGCCTAGGAAGAGCCCGTCGCGACCGGCCAGCAGACGGTGGGCGGAGATCGTGTCCAGCGCCAGGCCCTCGGCCGCGGCGCGCTCGGACAGGTCGGCAGGGAGCTCGGCGTAGGCGGAGAGGTGCAGCCCGGCGGCCGACGGGAGCACCTCGACCGGCCAGGCGTCGAGGGTCTCCAGCAGGATCGAGCGGCGCTCGGCGTACGTCTTGGACGCCTTGCGTACGTGGCGGGCGAGCAGGCCCTCCTCCAGGAAGCGGGCCAGGGCGGCCTGGGGCTGCACGGGACCGAAGCCGTCGGCGAGCTGCTTGGCGGCCAGGAGGCTGTCGACGAGGGAGCCCGGGGCGACCAGGTAGCCGGTGCGCAGGCTCGGCAGCAGCGACTTGGAGAAGGTGCCGACGTAGATCACCCGGCCCTGGTCGTCGAGGGCGTGCAGCGGCTCGAGGGGGCGCTCGGTGAAGCGGAACTCGCTGTCGTAGTCGTCCTCGACGATGCCCGCGTCGTGGGTGTTCGCGAAGGCGAGCAGGGCTCGGCGGCGTGGGAGGGAGAGGCGTACGCCGAGCGGGAACTGGTGGCTCGGGGTCGTGTAGACGAGCCGGGCCTGCTCGGGGATCTGCTCGACGACCAGCCCCTCCTCGTCGACCGGGACCGGGACCACACGGGCGCCGTGGGAGGCGAAGAGGTCGAGCGCCGAGGGGTAGCCCGGGTCCTCGACGGCGACGACGTCGCCCGGCTCGAGGAGAACGCGGGCGATGAGGTCGAGGGCCTGCTGGGTGCCGCTGGTGACCACGATCCGGTCCGGGTCGGCCCGCACCCCGCGGTGGTAGGCGACCGTGTGCGCGAGCGCCTCGCGCAGCCTCGGCAGACCTGCCGGGGAGGCGTACGTGCCGGGGCTGTGGCCGCGCAGCCGCGACTCGGCCGCCAGGATCCGCCGCCAGGTGTCGAACGGGAAGAGCTCGGCGTCGGGGATCCCCACCCTCAGGTCGTACGCCGGGACCGCCGCCTCCGCGCTCGTCGGCCGTGGCGTCCACCGCCAGCCCGGGCGCGGCGTCAGGGACCCCGGGGCGCTGGCTGCCCGGGCTCCGGCGGCGGCCGCGACGTACGTCCCCGCGCCCACGCGCGACTCCAGGAACCCCTCGGCGACCAGGCGCTCGTAGACGTTGGCGACCGTGGTGCGGGAGATGCCCAGGTCGGTGGCGAGCGCGCGGCTGGCCGGGAGCCGGTCGCCGGCCTTCAGCCTGCCGTCGCCGAGCGCGTCGCGCAGCGCCCGGTAGAGCGACGCGGATCTCACCGCGCGGTCGGTCAGGTCAAGCGCGAGGTCCACAGCGGGATTGGACCACAGTTCCCGGCCGCTGGTGGCAACATTTCAGCTCGGCAGCTCCAGGAGCGCGATGACCTTCTCGGCCACCTCGGCCGCCGACAGCTCGGTGTTGTCGATGACGACGTGCGGGAAGTCGAGGGGGAACGGCACCTCGGGGCCTGTCGAGAGCTCCCAGCGCTCGTTCGACCCGATGACGTCCCCGCGTGCCCATTCGGTGTCGCGCTTGGACGGCTTCGCGGCCAGCCGCTCGGGCGTACCCTCACGGGCGAGCCGGACCGTCACGTCGGCGTACAGCTCCACGAA
The DNA here is from genome assembly GCA_040302365.1 of Nocardioides sp. NPDC126508. GTDB lineage: Bacteria > Actinomycetota > Actinomycetes > Propionibacteriales > Nocardioidaceae > Nocardioides. Next base: position 36,268 of record JBEOUM010000009.1, on the reverse strand, counting down.
GTCGATCCGCGCTCCCGCCTCGACCGCGGGCGCGATCATCCACTCGACCTCGTCGGCATCGGCGGGGACGTCCAGCGCCCAGGCGAAGGTCAGGATCAACCCAGGCATGTCGTAGGCCACCGCCTCCTCGATCACCCGCCTGCGGAACTCCCTCTTCAACGTGTTGAACGGCGCGGTCCCCCAGTCGAAGACCTCCAGCAGCGGCTCGATCGTGGCGTGGTTGTGGAGGAGGCGGTACGGCGTCCGGGACGCGATCTCCCGGCCGACGCTCATCTTGCCGACCGCCTGCGGGCCGAAGAGGACAACCAGATGCATGAGGTCAGTGTCGCCGGTCAGTGTCGGTGGTCGCGACTAGGTTTGTCCCATGAGCGACCCACATGGCTTCGGGCTCCGCTTCAGCGATACGTCTGAGGCGTTGGCGCGGTTCAGCGACCCGACACGTACGTGGTTCGCGGCTGCCTTCGCCGCGCCGACCGCGGCTCAGACCGGTGCCTGGGAGGCGATCGGCGCGGGGCGCAACGCGCTGGTGGTGGCGCCCACCGGGTCCGGCAAGACGCTCAGCGCGTTCCTGTGGTCGATCGACAAGCTGCTGACCGAGCCGGTGCCGTCGAAGAGCGAGCGCTGCCGGGTGCTCTACATCTCTCCGCTCAAGGCGCTCGGCGTCGACGTCGAGCGCAACCTGCGCAGTCCGCTGGTCGGGATCCGGCAGACGGCCGAGCGGCTGGGCGTCGAGGCGCCCGAGGTGCGCGTAGGGGTGCGGTCCGGCGACACGACCGCGGCCGACCGGCGGCGCCTGACGACCACTCCTCCCGACATCCTGATCACCACGCCCGAGTCGCTGTTCCTGATGCTGACCAGCCAGGCCCGCGAGATCCTGCGCAACGTCGAGACGGTGATCGTCGACGAGGTCCACGCGGTCGCGGCGACCAAGCGCGGCTCCCACCTGGCGCTGACCCTGGAGCGCCTCGACGCCCTGCTGGACGAGCCGGCGCAGCGGATCGGGCTGTCGGCGACCGTGCGGCCCCTGGAGGAGGTGGCTCGCTATCTCGGCGGTGCCCAGCCCGTCGAGATCGTGGCGCCGCCGGCCGAGAAGCGGTGGGACCTGAGCGTCGTCGTGCCGGTCGAGGACATGACCGCTCCGAGCCCCTACTCCGAGGACGAGGACGACGACCCGCAGCGGGCTTCGTCGATCTGGCCCCACGTCGAGGAGCACGTCGCCGACCTGGTCACCGCCCACCGCTCGACCATCGTCTTCGCCAACTCCCGCCGGATCGCCGAGCGGCTGACCGCGCGGCTCAACGAGATCGCCTCCGACCGGGTCTTCCAGACCGGGCCACCGCCCGCGCAGGTGATGGCGCAGTCGGGGCAGTCGCACGGGGCGGCGCAGGTGATCGCCAAGGCCCACCATGGCAGCGTGTCGAAGGAGCAGCGCGCGCTGATCGAGGACGACCTCAAGTCCGGCCGACTGCCGGCGGTGGTGGCCACCTCCAGCCTCGAGCTCGGCATCGACATGGGCGCGGTCGACCTCGTCGTCCAGATCGAGTCACCTCCCAGCGTCGCCTCCGCGCTCCAGCGGGTGGGGCGGGCCGGCCACCAGGTCGGGGAGGTCTCCCGCGGGGTGCTCTTCCCGAAGCACCGCGGCGACCTGGCCCAGACCGCGGTCTCGGTGCAGCGGATGCGCGCCGGGCTGATCGAGTCGATGAGCCTGCCGGCCAACCCGCTCGACGTGCTCGCCCAGCAGATCGTCGCCGCGACCGCCCTGGACACCTGGGACGTCGACGAGCTGTACGCGCTGGTCCGGAGGACAGCGTCGTACGCCACCCTCCCCCGCTCCGCCTACGACGCGACCCTCGACCTGCTCGCCGGGCGCTACCCGAGCGAGGAGTTCGCCGAGCTCCGTCCGCGGATCGTGTGGGACCGGGTCGCCGGGACGGTGACCGGGCGACCGGGGGCGCAGCGGCTGGCCGTCACCAGCGGCGGCACCATCCCCGACCGCGGTCTCTTCGGTGTCTTCATCGCCGGGGAGGGCGCCGGCCGGCGGGTCGGGGAGCTCGACGAGGAGATGGTCTACGAGTCGCGGGTCGGCGACGTCTTCGCGCTGGGTGCGACGTCGTGGCGGATCGAGGACATCACCCACGACCGGGTGCTGGTGACCCCGGCTCCCGGGATCCCGGGGCGGCTGCCGTTCTGGAAGGGCGACTCGCTCGGCCGGCCCGCCGAGCTCGGCGAGGCGGTCGGCGCCTACACCCGTGAGCTCGGCGCGCTCCCGCGCGCGAAGGCCGAGGCCCGCGCGCAGGAGGACGGCCTCGATGCGTACGCTGCCGCCAACCTGGTCACCTACCTGCACGAGCAGGCCGAGGCCACCAACGTCCTCCCCTCCGACAGCAACATCGTCGTCGAGCGCTTCCGCGACGAGCTGGGCGACTGGCGCCTGGTGGTCCACTCCCCCTACGGCCGCCCGGTCCACGCGCCGTGGGCGCTGGCGATCAATGCCCGGATCCGGGAGCGCTACGGCGTCGACGGGCAGGCGATCGACAGCGACGACGGCATCGTGATCCGGCTGCCCGACACCGACGCCGAGGCACCGACCGGCGAGATCATCGTCTTCGAGCCCGATGAGATCGAGGACCTGGTCACCACCGAGGTCGGCGGGTCGGCGCTGTTCGCCAGCCGGTTCCGCGAGTGTTCCGCGCGGGCGCTGCTCCTTCCCCGCCGCGACCCCGGCCGCCGCTCGCCGCTCTGGCAGCAGCGCCAGCGCTCGGCAGCCCTGCTCGAGGTCGCCTCGCAGTACCCGAGCTTCCCGATCATCCTCGAGGCCGTTCGCGAGTGCCTCCGCGACGTCTACGACCTCCCCTCCCTCCTCGGCCTCCTCCAGCGCATCGAGCGGCGTGAGATCTCGATCGTCGACGTCGCCACCCCGACCCCCTCGCCCTACGCCCAGTCGCTCCTGTTCGGCTACGTCGCCCAGTTCCTCTACGAGGGCGACTCCCCCCTGGCCGAGCGACGCGCCGCCGCCCTCACCCTCGACCAGGGCCTCCTCGCCGAGCTCCTCGGTCGTGCCGAGCTCCGCGAGCTCCTCGACCCCGACGTACTCGCCGAGGTCGAGTCAGAGCTCCAGCGCCTCGCCCCGGGCAGGAAGGCTCGAGGCGCCGAAGGCATCACCGACCTCATCCGCACCATCGGCCCGTTGACCCTCGACGAGATCACCGCCCGTACGGCCCTCGCCGAGACGTCAGCTACGTCGGCCGACACGTCACCGACTGACGTTTCGACCGACCGGGGCGACGTCTCGGTGATGCTGGAGGATCTCGCCACGGCTCGGCGGGTGGTCGAGGTGCGGGTGGCGGGCGAGGCTCGGTGGGCGGTGGTCGAGGATGTGGCCAGGCTGAGGGACGGGCTGGGGGTGGCGGTCCCTCCGGGCGTACCGTCGGCGTTCACCGAGCCGGTCGAGGACCCGGTGGGCGACCTGGTCTCGCGGTATGCACGTTCGCACGGGCCGTTCACGGCGGCCGATGTGGCAACGAGGCTGGGGCTGGGTGAGGCGGTCGTGCGGCACACCCTGGCACGGCTCTCGGCGCGTGGGCGGGTGCTCGACGGTGAGTTCCGGCCGGGCGGTAGCGGGCTGGAGTGGTGCGACGCCGAGGTGCTCCGGATGCTGCGCCGGCGCTCGCTGGCCCGGCTGCGCAAGGAGGTCGAGCCGGTCGAGCCGGCGGCGCTGGGCAGGTTCCTGCCGGCGTGGCAGAAGACATCTGTACGCAAGGGCGCGCTGCGCGGGGTCGACGGGGTGCTCAGCGTGGTCGACCAGCTCGCCGGCTGCCCGGTGCCGGCCAGCGCGCTGGAGAGCCTGATCCTGCCCGCTCGGGTGGTGGACTACGAGCCGGCGTTCCTCGACGAGCTGACCTCCGGCGGCGAGGTGCTCTGGGCCGGCCACGGCACCCTGCCCGGCACCGACGGCTGGGTCTCGCTGCACCCGGCCGACACCGCAGAGCTGACCCTGCCACCACCCACCGAGATGCCGCCCGGCCCGCTCGCCGAGCGCATCCTCGAAGCGCTGAACCCCGGCGGCGCCTGGTTCTTCCACCAGCTCGCCCGGACGGTGACGACGGACGAAGACAAGACCCCGAGCGACGCCGACCTCAGCGCGGCCCTGTGGGAGCTGGTCTGGTCGGGCCGGGTCAGCAACGACACCCTGCTCCCGCTGCGGGCGCTGACCCGCTCCGGCACCCCGTCGCACCGCTCCCGGAGACCGCCGCCGAGAGCCCGCGGCGGCCGCTACACCGGCGGCGCCCGGATGCCGGTACGAGCGAGCCTCCCGGAGACGGCCGGACGCTGGACGATCCTGCCCGAGCCCGACCCCGACCCGACCAAGCGCGCCCATGCGGCCGCCGAGCGGCTGCTGGACCGCCACGGCGTGGTCACCCGCGGCGCGGTCCAGTCCGAGCGCACGCCCGGAGGGTTCTCGGCCGTCTACAAGGTGCTCAGCGCCTTCGAGGAGTCCGGGAGAGCCAGGCGCGGCTACTTCGTCGAGGGCCTGGGTGCCGCCCAGTTCGGCACCGCGGGATCGGTCGACCGGCTGCGTACGTTCTCCCGGGTCGAGCCGAGCGACAAGCCGGTCGCGCTCGCGCTCGCCGCGACCGACCCCGCCAACCCCTATGGCGCGGCGCTGCCCTGGCCCGCCTCGGAGGAAGGCCACCGCCCCGGCCGCAAGGCGGGCGCGATCGTGGTGCTGGTCGACGGCGAGCTGGCGATGTACGTCGAGCGCGGCGGCCGCACGCTGCTGACCTGGTCGGAGGACCCCAACCTCCTCGAGCCGGCCGCCGAGGCGCTCGCCGACGCGGTCCGGCGCGGAGCACTGGGACGGCTGACGGTCGAGAAGGCCGACGGCGCCCCGCTGCTCGGCTCGGGTGAGACCCCGCTGCGGCAGGCGCTCCAGTACGCCGGCTTCATCGCCACCCCGCGCGGACTGCGTCTGACCGCGCCGAGCAGGTGAGGACGTGCCCGAAGGCGACGCCGTGCTCCGCACCGCCCGTTCCCTCGACAAGGGGCTGGCGGGGCAGGTGCTGACGCGTACGGACTTCCGGGTCCCGCAGCTGGCCACGGCCGACCTCTCCGGCGGCACGGTCCTCGGGACGGTGACCCGCGGCAAGCACCTGCTGACCCGGATCGACCACCGCACCGGCGAGTGGACGCTCCACACCCACCTGAAGATGGAGGGATCGTGGCGGGTCCTCGAAGCCGGGCAGCGCTGGCCGAAGCCGGCGTTCCAGGCACGGGTCGTGCTCCGCACCGAGAAGAAGGAGGCGGTCGGCTTCCTCCTCGGCATCGTCGAGCTGCTCCCCCGCGACCAGGAGGAGCGGCCGGTCGCCCATCTCGGCCCGGACATCCTCGCCGACACCTGGGACGCCGAGGTCGCCCTCGCTCGCCTCGCCCGGCAACCGGAGCGGCCGCTCTTCGAGGCGCTGCGCGACCAGACCAACCTCGCCGGGATCGGCACCATCTACGCCGCCGAGACCTGCTTCATCGCCGGGATCGACCCGCTGCGTACGGTGGCCGACGCCGGCGACAGGCTCCCTCGGATCCTGCAGCGCACCCGCGACCTGATGCAGGCCGACTGGTCGCGCTCCCGGCAGATGTGGGTCTACGGCCGCCGGGCGTGCCGTCGCTGCGGCGGCACCGTGACCGTGGCCAGGGTCGGCCCACCCGGCAAGGAGCGCCCGGCCTACTACTGCGGCAGGTGCCAGTCCTAGGCCGTGTCTCCCAAAGACACGGCGGCCGCGAGCGGCGTTTCGGGCCGATCTGGCAAGGCGTCCGCCGCGAAGGCATCCTGGTGGCTGTCGAGTGGCGGCAACGCAGCCAGATCGGATGCGAAACGGCGCGTAGCGGGCGTGGATTTGGGAGACACGGCCTAGCGATCGTGCAGCAGCCGTATCCGGATCTGGGCGATCCGGACCCGGGTCTCACGCATGTGGCGAGCGACGTGCGCACGCTCGCCGGGCGCGACCGAGGTGAACTCGTCGCGAAGGATGTTCAGTGTCTCCTCCAGCCCGAACAGCTCGGCCTCGAGCAGGTCAGGGGAATCCGGGTAGTCCTCGCCCCGAGGCGCCGGCACCGTCAGGTCTGGAAGCTCGTTCTCGACAGCCATGCGCATCGCACCATCTCCCCATGAATGCGCGGGCCCGTCGTGGGCCCACACCAGCAAGGAGCCGGCAACGTCGGCTTTGAGACATCCGGGGGTCGAAATCTTCCCCGGGCGGCGCGGATATCAGGCAGCGGCAGCGTCGGCAGCGGCGCGAACAGGCATCCGCAGGATGGTGGCCTCTTCGAGGGCGACGGCGTCGGAGACGTCGCGGAGCACGTCGGAGAGGGCGACATCGAGAGCGCTGCAGAGCGAGGCGAGGAGCTCGGAGGAGGCTTCCTTCTGGCCGCGCTCGACCTCGGAGATGTAGCCGAGGCTGACTCGCGCCTCCGCGGAGACCTCGCGCAGGGTCATCCCGCGCTCGAGCCGCTGGGCACGAAGCACCTCGCCGAGAAGTCGACGGAAGAGCACCATGGCGGTCAGCCTCCTACAGGTCACAAGTCACCGACATCTGGGTGACGTCTGGCTCCAACGCTACCTGACCCTTCGATGTTCCCGCCGAAGTAGTCCGAGTAGTTCATCAACAGCGAACAAACACGTATCACGCTGGATCTCTGCGCGCGAGCCCGACAGCCCGAGACGGGCCGTTGTTTCACCGTGCGGACCGGAAACACCGACGAAGACCGTCCCCACGGGCTTCCCCTCCTGTTCCTCCGGCCCGGCCACTCCCGTCGTCGAGAGCCCGTACGTCGCCCCCGACCGCTCCCGGGCGCCCGCGGCCATCGCCGCGGCGCACTCAGCGGAGACCACCCCGACCGTCTCGATCACCGAGACCGGAACCCCCAGCAGGGTGTGCTTCAGCTCCGTCGCGTACGTCACGAAACCCCCGCGAAACGTCTTCGACGCTCCCGGCGGGTCGGTGAGCATCGCCGCCAGGCGTCCGGCGGTCAGGGACTCGGCGGTCGCCAGCGTCGCGCCGGCGTCCCGCAGAGCGGCATGAAGATCATCGACTGCGGCCATACGGACAACGTAGCGGCCCGGTCACCACACCGGTGACCGGGCCGCACGGGTCGTGTCGTGGGTCGTTCCGACTACCCCGCGGTGCGCGTCAGCCCGACGACGACCGGGTCGTGGTCGGAGGAGCGGTAGGGCGAGTCGGTGTGCAGGTCGGCGCCGGTGTAGTTGTAGCGGCTGTACTCGAGCAGCACGGACTCACCCGAGTTGATCCCCCAGATGTCGGAGCCGGTGAAGCGACGCTGGGCGTGCCGGTTGAGGAGCACGTGGTCGAGCGATCCGGACAGGCCGGAGAAGGAGTAGCTGTACTCGTCGTTGCCGCTGAGCGTCTCGGAGTCGGCGAAACCGGCCCCGTAGAGGACCTGCAGCGGGTCCTCCTGGGTGTAGGAGTTGAAGTCGCCTGCGAGCGCGACGTCGGTGACCCCGGTCTCGGCGCGGATCGAGGAGACCCAAGAGACCAGTGCGGTGGCCTGCCGGACCCGCGACTCGTTGGAGGCACCCTGGCCGTCGCCGGTGTCGCCGTCGCCCGGCCACGGGCCGGCCGAGCCCTTCGACTTGAAGTGGTTGACCACGAAGAGGAACGGCGCACCGCCGTCGGCGGGCTTGAAGATCTGGCCGATCGGCTCGCGGGCGTTGCCGAAGGCCTGGTCGTCGCCGCTCTGGTCACCCAGCGCGCGGGCCTCGCCGATGCGGCGTACGGCTGAGCGCTTGTAGATGATCGCGTTGGTGATCACGTCGGCACCGGAGGCGTCGGGCAGCTCGGCCGAGGACGGGTTGGCCGTCCAGACCTTGCGGCCGGCGGCCGCGTTGAGCGCGGCGACCAGGGAGTTGGTCGCCTCGTCGGGGGTCTCGCCCAGGCGCGCGGAGTTCTCGATCTCCATCAGCCCCACGACGTCGGCGTCGAGCGCGTTGATCGCGGAGACGATCTTGGCCTGCTGGCGACCGAAGTCGGCCGGGTCCCAGGCGCCGCGCTGGTCGCAGCCGCCGCTGACGCTGTTGCCGTCGCCGTCGCGGTCCTTGAAGGCGGTGCAGCCACCGTCGCCGACGTTGTCGTCGTCGGCGTCGCCGAGCGTGGTGAAGTAGTTGAGCACGTTGAACGAGGCGATCTTCAGGTCGGCGCGACGGCCGATCTTGCGCTCGTCCGGGGCCTCGCTGCGTACGTTGCCGAAGTCGGCCGGCCACGACGCCGGGTCCGCGGTGGCGACCTGGGTGGGCTGGAGGCGGTAGGTGGGCGCCGAGGGCGAGCCGCCCTGGGACAGGATCACCGGGCCGCGGAAGTCGACGGGCGCACCGACCACGACCGGGGAGGTGTTGGAGACGTAGGGGATCGTCCGGCTCGTCGGCGGGCGCAGCGTCGTCGAGGAGCCGTCGTCGAGCACGATCCCGCGAGCGGCGTTGTCGGCCTTGACCGCCTCGGCCTCCGCGGACCCGGGGCGGGCCACCTCGGTCGGCTGGAGCAGCGGGTGGTCGCCCTGGGCGAGACCGAGCTCGCCGAAGTTCTCCACGCCGTAGGTGTTGCTGACGGTGATGTCACCCTGGGGCGCGAAGAGCATGCCCTCCAGCGACTCCTTCTGGGCGTCGGTGGCCGGCCACGCCGAGACGACCGGCTCGATCGTCCCGGTGCCGTCCGTGACGATGTCGGTGGCCGCGGGCACGGACACCTCGGTCAGCCCGGCGTACTCGGTCACCGCCCCGGTCACCGTGACCGCGTCGCCCGGCTTCACCGTGACGGCACCGGCGGAGCGGGGCTGGTAGACGAAGACCGCGTCGGAGGCGTCGTGGGACCCGAGGTCGAGCGAGCCGCCGGTGCCGGGGGTCTGGAGGTAGAAGCCGAAGAACCCACCCGAGGGGTAGGCCGCGGTGACGATGCCGCTGGTCGTGACCGTCTGGCCGACGAGCGGGCTGGTGGTGCCGGTGCCTTGGATGTCGGCGATGGCGACGGCCTCGGCAGCCGTGGCGGCGCGCGCGGTCGGGATGGCGACCGCGCCGATGCCTGCGACGGCGGCCGTCAGGCCGACCATCGAACCGAGCACCTGACGTGCTGAGAACATGGGTGACTCCCCGCGTGTGGAAGGTAGAAGGCGATCGGCGGTCTGCCCGATTCAGCACCGACCGAACCGCGACAATAACGCCGCGTGCACCTTCTTCGCGGGGATCTTCGATGAACGTCCGGTAACGGAGTTACAACTACCCGAAATTCAGGGTGAGCGGAGTCAGGATCGGAGCGACGCCCGCTGCTTCCACACACCCTGGAAGAACTGGAAGCCGGACCACATCGTCAGGGCCACCGCGACCGCGAGGCAGATCTGGAAGGCGTAGAAGAGCAGCTCCCAGACCAGGGTGTCGCCGAAGGCGCCGCCGTGGGCCGAGCCGTGCGGCAGCGGCAGCAGCAGGCCGCCGAGCGCGACCGCCTGGACGGTGGTCTTGATCTTGCCGAGCTGGTCTGCCGCGATCACGATCCGCTTGAGCACCGAGAGACGCAGCAGCGTCACGCTCCACTCGCGCAGCAGCACGATGACGGTCACCCACCACCAGATGTCGCCGACGATCGAGAGCCCGATGAAAGCCATCCCGGTGACCGCCTTGTCGGCGATCGGGTCGGCGATCTTGCCGAAGTCGGTGATCAGGTTGTGCTTGCGCGCCAGGTCGCCGTCGATCTTGTCGGTGATCATCGCCAGCGCGAAGATCACGAACGAGACCCAGCGCAGGGTCGGGTTGTCACCGCCGTCGGCCAGCAGCGCCCACGCGAAGAACGGCACCGCGAGGATCCGCAGCGTGGTCAGCGCGTTGGGTACGTTCCAGTTGCTCGTCTTGACGACGGCATCGGCGTTCTCAGCGTTCACGGGCTGCACCCTAACCGTTCACCGAAGCGACCAGGTCAACGCCTTCGGAGGCGACGACGGCGGCGGTCACCAGATCGCCCGGACGTACGCTCTCGACGTCACCCTCGAGCGAGGTCATCCCGTCGACCTCGGGGCCCTGGTGGGCGGCCCGGCCGAGGATCTCGCCGTCGGCGACCTCCTCGACGAGCACGACGACCTGCTCCCCGATCCGCTCCTCGGCCCGCTGGGCGGTGAGCTCCTCGACGAGCTCGTTGACGTGCTCGACACGGGCGCGGATCTCGTCCTCGTCCAGCTTGATCTCGTCGGAGAACGCGGCGGCCTCGGTGCCCTCCTCGTCGGAGTAGCCGAAGACGCCGGTGACGTCCATCCGGGCGGCGACCAGGAAGTCGGTGAGGATCTCGAGGTCCTCCTCGGTCTCGCCGGGGAAGCCGACGATGACGTTGGAGCGTACGCCGGCCGACGGCGCGTAGCCACGGATCTGCTCGAGCAGGCCCAGGAAGCTCTCCGGGTCGCCGAACCGCTTCATCCGACGCAGCACGGCGTTGGAGGCGTGCTGGAAGCTCAGGTCGAAGTAGGGGGTCACGCCGGGCGTGGTGCCGATGACCTTCAGCAGGTCGGGCCGGGTCTCGGCGGGCTGCAGGTAGGAGACGCGTACGCGCTCGATGCCGTCGATGCCGGCGAGCTCGGGAAGGAGCGTCTCGAGCAGTCGGATGTCGCCGAGGTCCTTGCCGTAGGAGGTGGAGTTCTCGCTCACGAGGAAGAGCTCCTTGACGCCCTGCTGCGCCAGCCACTGGGCCTCGTGGAGCACATCACTCGGGCGCCGGGAGACGAACGAGCCGCGGAACTGCGGGATCGCGCAGAAGGTGCACCGGCGGTCACAGCCCGAAGCGAGCTTCAGCGGCGCCCAGGGCGCGTCGTCGAGCCGCGTACGTCCCGCGAAACCGGGCACCTGGTCGACGGCCGCCATGCCGGGGACCGAGATGGCGGAGGCGTCGCGCTCGACCGGAGAGATCGGGAGCAGCAGGCGCCGGTCCTGCGGGGTGTGCGGGTGATGGGTCTCCCCGGCGAGGATCGCGCGGAGCTTGGCGGCGATGTCGGGGTAGTCGTCGAAGCCGAGCACCGCGTCGGCCTCGGGGAGCTCGGCGGCCAGGTCCTTGCCGTAGCGCTCGGCCATGCAGCCGACCGCGACGACCGCCTGTGCCTTCCCCGTCTCCTTGAGGTCGGCCGCCTCGAGCAGCGTGTCGACCGAGTCCTTCTTGGCCTGCTCGACGAACCCGCAGGTGTTCACGACCACCGTGTCGGCCTCGTCCGGGTCGGCGACCAGGCGGAAGCCTCCGGCGGTCAGCCGGCCGGCGAGCTCCTCGGAGTCCACCTCGTTGCGGGTGCAGCCGAGGGTCACCATGGCGACCGACAGAAGTGGCTGGGCGGTCTCGGCGGAGGGTTCGGTGGCAGTGCTCATCACCGTGAAGTATGACGGGCACACGCCCCGGACACCGAACCCTCGCGCCGGACGGGCGGGATCAGTCGGGGACCGAGCCCGGCTTCACCGACAGAACCGGGCAGGCCGCGCCGAGCAGGATCCGCTGGGCGACGCTGCCCATCAGCAGCTTGCCCACCGGCGTACGCCGCCGCAGGCCGACCACGATCAGCCGGGCCTCGAGCTGCTCGGCGGCGTCGAGGACCGCACCGGCGACGTCCGGGTCGATGGACTGCCGGATCTCGTGCGGCCGGCCGGACTCGGTGAGCCGGCGCTCGAGCTCGCCGAGCTGCTCCTCGAAGGCGAAGCGCTCGTCGACGAGGGCATCGCCCCGGGAGGCGTTGACGACCACGACGCCACGGTCACGGCGTTCGGCGTCGGCGAGCGCCCAGTCCAGGGCGACCGCGCCGTAGACGTCGGGCGCCCATGCCACGACCACCCAGCCACCTGCGGGAGTCTCACTCATCAGTCCACCAGCTCCTTCTCTTCCTCGACGGCGGCCGACTGCTCGGCCCGTGCCCGGGCCCGGGCGATGAACGGCCGGCCCAGCATGAACAACGCGATCAGGACGTAGATGACCACCGCCAGCGGCTCGTTCAGCAACCCACCGTAGTCACCGCCCGAGATCGTCAGGGCCTCGCGCAGCTTGCTCTCCATCAGCGGCCCCAGGATGACGCCCAGGATCAGCGGCAGCACCGGCAGGCCGAAGCGGCGCATCATCAGCCCGAGCAGGCCGAAGGCGACCAGCAGCCCGATGTCGAACGGGTCCAGGTTGGTGGCGTACGCACCCAGGCAGGCGAAGAACAGGATGCCCGCGTAGAGCTGCGGCCGCGGGATGCGCAGCAGCCGGGCCCACAGCGGCGCCAGCGGCAGGTTGAGCACCAGCAGCAGGGTGTTGCCGATCAGCAGGCTGGCCAGCAGCGTCCACACCAGGTCGGCGTGGTCGGTCATCAGCTGCGGTCCCGGGGTGATGCCGTAGCCCTGGAGCGCGGAGAGCATCACCGAGGCGGTGGCGGTCACCGGCAGGCCGAGGGCGAGCATCGGCACGAACATGCCGGCGGCCGAGGCGTTGTTGGCCGCCTCCGGACCGGCGACACCCTCGATGGCGCCGCGGCCGAAGTCGCCGCGCTTGGAGAGCTTCCTCTCGGTCAGGTAGGAGAGGAAGGTCGGGATCTCGGCGCCACCGGCGGGCAGCGCGCCGAACGGGAACCCGAAGGCGGTGCCGCGCAGCCACGGCTTCCAGGAGCGGCCCCAGTCGTCGCGTCCCATCCACGGGCGCCCGACGGGGATCACGTGGGTCGGCTTCCGGCGCAGGTGGGCGGCCACCCACAGCGCCTCGCCCAGGGCGAAGATGCCGACCGCGACGACCACGATGTCGAGCCGGTCGACGAGCTGGGTCACCCCGAAGGTGAGCCGCGGCTGGCCGGTGTTGAGGTCGAGACCGACCAGGCCGATGGTGAGGCCGAGGAACAGCGCGGCGAACCCGCGCAGCGCCGAGGTGCCGAGCACCGTCGTGGTCATGACCAGCGCCAGGACCATGAGCGCGAAGTACGACGGCGCGCCCAGGTCGACGGCCACGTCGGCCAGCGCCGGGGAGAAGAAGGCGACCAGGATCGTGCCGATGGTGCCGGCGACGAACGAGCCGACCGCGGCGGTGGCCAGCGCCTGCGCGCCACGCCCCGCCCGGGCCATCCGGTTGCCCTCCAGCGCCGTCATCACCGAGGCGGACTCCCCCGGTGTGTTCAGCAGGATCGACGTCGTCGATCCGCCGTACATGCCGCCGTAGTAGAGGCCGGCGAACATGATGAACGCGCTGGTCGGCTCGAGCCGGTACGTCACCGGCAGCAGCAGCGCGATGGCCATCGCCGGCCCGATGCCGGGGAGCACGCCGACGAAGGTGCCCAGCAGCACGCCGATGGCGGCGTAGAGCAGGTTCATCGGGGTCAGGGCGGACTCGAGTCCGCCCATGAGCAGTTCGAAGTTCTCCATCAGTCAGTCCTCACAGGATCCCGTCGAGTACGCCAGGGGTGAGCGGGATGCCCAGACCGACGTAGAAGGCGTACCAGCTGGCGATGGCCAGGACGAGCCCGACGATCACGTCGCGCACGAGCGTGCGGCTGCCGAGGGCCCAGGCGGCGCCGGCGAACAGCACCGCGCCCGAGATCGCCCAGCCGAGCAGGTTCACGGTGGCGACCGTGAACAGCAGCACCGCGACCAGCTTGAGGACCGTGACCCAGTCGGCCGAGGAGCTCAGGTCGACGTCCTCGCCCTCCTCGGGCTCCGGCTGGGAGCCGCGCGCGGTGGCGACCGCGAGCAGGGCACCGACGACGACGAGACCGGTGCCGATGACGTACGGGAAGACGCGGGGGCCGACCGGGTCGGCGAAGCCGACCTCGAGGCCGGCGGCGTCGACGACCGTGTAGATCCCGACGACGATCATGAAGGCGGCCAGGCCGTACTGGCCGAAGTCGATCCGGCGGCGACCGGGCTCGGTCGCGGCCGGTTGCGTTTCGTGGACGCTCACAGCAGATCCAGCTCCTTCAGGGTCGTCGCGACGCGCTTGTCCTGCTCGACGAGCAGGTCGTGGAAGTCGTCGCCGGTGACGAAGGCGTCGGTCCAGCCGTTGTCCTTCAGCGCCTGCTGCCACTGCTTCGAGTCGTGCATGCGGGTGAGCAGGTCGATCAGCTCCTGGCGGCGCCGGTCGCTGATCCCCGGCGGGGCGAGGATGCCGCGCCAGTTGAGGAAGACCAGGTCGATGCCGCTCTCGGTCAGCGTGGGCGCGTCGGCGAAGACGCCGGTGCCGCGCTCGTCGCCGGAGACCGCCAGGACCCGCAGCTCCCCGGCCTCGACCTGGCCCTCGAACTCGGCGAGACCGGAGAAGCCGACCTCGATCTTGTGACCCAGCAGCGCGCTGGTGAGCGGGCCACCACCGTCGTAGGGGACGTACTTGACCTCCTTGGGGTCGATGCCGGCGGCCTTGGCCAGCTGCATCGGGAAGAGGTGGTCGGGACCGCCGGGCGAGGAGCCGCCGCCGACGACGACGGACTCGGGATCCTTCGCCCAGGCCTTCACCAGGTCGTCGATCGTCTTGTACGGCGAGTCGGCCGGGACCAGCACGCCCTCCTGCTCCTCGATGAGCTGTGCGATCGGGGTGGCGTCCTGGGGGCGGGCGTCCACGCCGAAGGAGTACGTCGAGCCGACCACGCCCAGACCGATGGTCATGAGCAGGTTGCCGTTGCCCTCCTCGCTCATCAGCCGGGACATCGCCACGGAGCCGCCGGCGCCCAGGATGTTGGTCACCTGGATGTCGCCGCCGGTCAGGTTGTCGCGGTCGATGACGCCCACGGCCGCCCGGCCGGTCTGGTCGTAACCACCACCGGGGCTGTTCGGGATCCACATGTCGAGGTCACGGGACTCCTCGCCACGGGTCACGCCGCAGGCGGATGCCACCGCGAGCAGGCAGGTCACGAGCACGACGGTGAGCGCACGGGTACGGCGTATGCTCGCTGCCCGACGCGACTGCTGCTGCGGCGGCAGCGGCTGGCTCGGATCGGGCGGGGACTGCGATGTCGGCGTCGACAACGGCTGGCCTCCAGACTCAGAAATGAAACGGTCAGTGGCGATGGTCACAGTCCGAGGTGACCCCCGTCACCGTTCGGCAACCAAAGGAGGTTGTGTAACTTGCGGTCACAGGGCTCGCGCCGCCACCTGACGCTGGCGGGACAGGTGCTGCTGCTGCAGCTCTCGGTGCTGCTGCTCGTCGTGGTGGCGACCAGCATCGTCTCCCTGCGACAGAGCGACGCCGACTTCCGCGACTCCCGCGAGGACCGGCTGCGCGCCGCCGCGGAGAGCCTGGCCGGGATCGCTGCCGTCCAGGACGGGCTGACCAGCGAGCCCGACCGGCAGGCGCTGGGCTTCTACCTGCAGACCCGGGCCGCGGACGCGGGCGCCGACACCGCCTACCTCACCGGCCTCGACGGCACGATCCTCGTCGCCACCGACCCCACCCGGGTCGGCGAGACCCTGACCCTCGGCCGGCGCGAGGCGACCCGGGCGTGGTCCGGCGACATCGTCGACGCCGGCCGCCGGGCGATCGCCGCCCAGGTGCCGGTCTACGGCGGCGGGACGACGGGGACGGACCCGCAGGCACCGCATCCGGTCGGCGTGGTCGTGGTGACCGAGGACTACCCGCCTCTCACCGAGCGCCTCGCCCGGACCTGGGCCGACGCGTTGACCGTGCTGCTCGCCGGTCTCGCGCTCGCGCTGCTCGGGTCATGGCTGCTGGCGCGGCTGATCAAGCGACGTACGCGTGGGCTCGAGCCCCGTGACATCGCCGCGCTCGCCGACCACCGCGAGGGTCTGCTGCGCTCGATCCGCGAGGGGGTGCTGGCCGTCGGCGCCGACGGCCGGGTCAGCCTGATGAGCGACAGCGCCCGGGATCTGCTCGGGCTGACCGCGGACCCGACCGGACGCCGGCTCGACGATCTCGACCTCCCGGCCGAGACCCTCGCCCTGCTCAGCGGCTCCGAGGAGGTGCACGACGCGCCGCTGGTCGCCGGGGAGCGGGTGCTCGTCCTCAACCGCAACCGCGTCCACCACGACGGCCGCCCCGCCGGCACCGTCACCACGCTGCGCGACCGCACCGAGCTGGTGGCGCTGCAGAGCGAGCTCAACGCCCGCGAGAGCGTCACCGAGACCCTGCGCGCGCAGACCCACGAGTTCTCGAACCAGCTGCACACGATCACCGGGTTGCTCGAGCTGGAGGAGTACGCCGAGGTCGGCCAGTTCGTCACCGGGCTGACCGCCCGCCGGGCGGCCCTGAGCGACCACATCACCTCCCGGATCGACGACCCCGCGGTGGCCGCCCTGCTCATCGCGAAGGCCAGCCTGGCCGCCGAGCGGCGGGTGAGCATCGACCTGGACGCCGCCAGCTCACTGCCCCGGCTCACCCCCGACGGCTCCGCCGACGTGGTGACCGTGCTCGGCAACCTGGTCGACAACGCCGTCGACGCGGCCGCGCTGGTGGGGCCGCTGGACGGTCGGGTCGGCGTACGGCTGACGGCCGAGGGGCAGACCGTGACCGTGCGCGTCTCCGACACCGGCGGCGGGGTGCCCGCCGAGCGACTGCCGGAGATCTTCCGGCGCGGCTTCAGCACGAAGCCGCGCGACGCCAGCGGACGCGGAGTGGGGCTCGCGCTGGTGCAGCTGGTGTGCCGCACGCGCGGCGGCGAGGTCGAGGTGGAGAATAGCGGGTCGGAGGAGCGCCCCGGAGCCGTCTTCATCGCGACCCTGCCGGGCGCCGTCCCGCTCGCTCCACCCACCACCACAGCCCCCGAGGAGGCCCGATGACGTCCACACCGGAGCTGACCGTGCTCGTGGTCGAGGACGACTTCATGGTGGCCTCGATCCACACCCGCTTCGTCGAGCGCGTCGAAGGGTTCCGGGTCGTCGGCGTGGCCGCCACGGGCTCCCAGGCGCTCGAGGAGACCGCCCGCCTCTCCCCCGACGTCTTGCTGCTCGACGTGCACCTCCCCGACTTCAGCGGCATCGAGCTGCTGCGCCGGCTGCGCGGACGGGGCGACGACGCCGACGTCATCGTCATCACCGCCGCCCGCGAGGCCGACACGGTGCGGGCCGCCGCGGCCGGCGGCGCCGCCCACTACGTGGTGAAGCCGTTCCCGTTCGAGGACCTGGCCGCCCGGCTCGACGACGTACGCCGCTCCCGCGAGGCGCTCGCCCGGATCGGGCAGCGGGCCGAGGGCGCGGAGGGGGCCGAGCACCGCGACGAGGTGCAGGCCGGGATCGACGAGGTCTTCAGCCACCAGGGTGCTCGTGAGGCCCGGGAACGGCTGCCGAAGGGGCTCAGCGCCGAGACCGCGCGGGCCGTCCTGGCCGCGCTGCAGAGCGCCGGCGAGCTGAGCGCCACCGAGTGCGCCGACGCGATCGGGGTCTCGCGGGTGAGCGCCCGCCGCTATCTCGAGCACTTCGCCAGCACGGGTCGGATCGGCGTACGTCTGAACTACGGCACCGCCGGGCGCCCCGAACGCCGCTACCGCGCCACGCCCTAGGACGACGCGCTCAGGCGGACTCGCGAACCACCAGATGCGTCGGGAGCACCACCGAGGCCTCCACCTCCTCCCCCGCCACCAGGCGGAGGATCTGCTCGGCGAGGCGGGTGCCGATCTCGTGGATCGGCTGGTGCACCGTCGTCAGCGGCGGGTCGGTGAACCTGGCCGCCTCGACGTCGTCGAACCCAATCACCGCCACGTCGTCGGGGACCCGGCGCCCGAGCCGTCGCAGCGTACGCAGGGCGCCGTCGGCCATCAGGTCGGAGGCCGCAAAGACGCCGTCGATGTCGGGATCGCGCTCCAGCAGCCGCTCCATCGCGTCCATGCCGGACTGGCGCATGAAGTCACCCTCCTCGACCAGCGGTGTGGCGCCCGGCAACGCCGCGAGACCGGCGAGGTAGCCGGCCAGGCGCTCGCGCCCGGCGACCATGTCCTGCGGCCCGGAGATGGTCGCGATCCGGCGCCGCCCGAGGCCGACGAGGTGGCGCATCGCGGCCTCCACCCCGCTGGCGTGCTCGACGTCGATGTACGGCACGGTGGCCTCGCCCAGCGGCCGCCCGCTGGTCACGACGGGAACCCCCGCAGCGCGCAGCTCCTCGGGCAGGGTGTCGGCGCCGTGCATCGAGGCGAGCACGACGCCGTCGACGGTGCGCCCGTGCACATAGCGCAGGATCCGGTCGTGGCTCGACCGCGTCGAGGCGAGCAGCAGGACGAGCTGCTTGTCGGCCTTCTCCAGCGCCTCCCCGACCCCGCGGATCACGCCCGGGAAGAACGCGTCGTCGGAGAAGACGCGGGTGGCGGACTCGGGCAGGATCAGCGCGATGGAGTCCGTACGCTGCGTCACCAGGCTCCGCGCCGCCGGGTTCGGCACGTAGCCGAGGTCGGCGATGGCCCGGCGGATGCTCTCGGCGACGTCGGGACGCACCGTCGTGGAGCCGTTGACGACACGCGAGACGGTCGCTCGCGAGGCCCCGGCCGCCCGGGCCACCGTCTCCAGCGTCGGCCGGCCGGCCGGGGTCTCGTTCATGAGTGGAACCTATCGCCTCCGGGCGCCGCCGGTCACCGGGAGAAGGTGAACCAGTTGACGTTGACGAAGTCGGCGGGCTGGCCGCTGGTGAACCGCAGGAACACCGTGTGCGTGCCGGTCACCCCGCTGATGCTGCCCGGGACCGTACGCCAGCTCTGCCAGCCTCCGGTGTTGGCCACCGAGAAGCTGCCGATCGGGGCGTTGTTCACGTTGTCGAGGCGTACCTCGACCAGACCGCTCACTCCGGAGGCTGCTCCCGAGGCGACCCGCGCGGAGAAGGTGTGGGCAGCGCTGGAGCCGAAGTTCACGCCGTCGTAGCGGAGCCAGTCGCCGTTCGCGAGATAGCCGACATCCTGGCCGCCGCCGGTGTCGGTGGTCGCCTCGGTCTGGGTGCCGCTCTGGGCGTCGTAGGACTCGGCCTGGATGGTCGAGTAGGCGTCCCGGTTGCCCGAGGTGGG
This sequence comes from Nocardioides sp. NPDC126508, assembly GCA_040302365.1. Classification (GTDB taxonomy): domain Bacteria; phylum Actinomycetota; class Actinomycetes; order Propionibacteriales; family Nocardioidaceae; genus Nocardioides. The sequence goes on along the minus strand of JBEOUM010000009.1, from coordinate 17,305 downwards.
CGGGTCGGTCGGCTCCGTGGTGCCGCCGCCCTTGGAGTAGACCGCGACGTAGTCGACCAGCATCGGCACCCCGGAGGCGGTCGCCGAGGTGGGGTTGCCGGGCCAGCCGCCGCCGACCGCGACGTTGAGGATGATGAAGAAGCCGTGGTTGGTCGCGTTGTTCCAGGTGGTCGCGTCGACCTGGTCCGAGCGGACCGTGTGGTAGAGCGTGTTGTCGACGTAGAACCGGATCTGCTGCGGGCTGGTGCTGCGGTCCCACTCCATCGCGTAGGTGTGGAACGACGACTGACAGGTCGAGCCCGGGCAGCCCTGGATGGTCCCGCCGAGGCCGCTGGTCTCGTTGCACGGGCCGCCGGGCGAGGTGCCGCAGTGCAGCGTGCCCCAGACCTGGTTGGCGCCGTTGACGTTCTCCATGATGTCGATCTCGCCGATGCCCGGCCAGTTCCAGTAGTTGCCGCGGAAGGGCTCGCCGAGCATCCAGAAAGCCGGCCAGATGCCCTGGGCGGCCGCGCCGGTGACGTTCGGCATCTGGAGGCGGCTCTCCACGCGGAGCACACCGCCCGACGGCGGCTGGAAGTCGGTCCGGGTGGTCTCGATGCGCCCGGAGGTCCAGTTGCCGGCGCCGTCGCGGATCGGCTTGATGGCGAGGTTGCCGTTGCCGTCCTGGTAGACGTTCTGGGTGCTGTCGGTGTGGTAGGCGATCTCGCCGGTGCCCCAGTTGGCGGCGCCGCCGGGGTAGGAGTGGCCGATGTCGTAGAGCCAGTTGTTCGTGTTGATCCGCGACCCGGCCGCACCGGTGAAGTCGTCGCTCCACACCTTGGTCCAGCCCGCCGGGGTGCCCGGCTCCGACGCCTGCGACGCCTGGCCGAACGACGTCAGCGGGATCGCCACCGCGACCACGCCGGCCGCGATCACAGCGGCTCCTAATGCCTTGAGACTTCTCATGTTGACTCGCTTTCCGAATGAACGAGCGATGAGCCCTTGCGACTCGTGAGAGCGCTCTCTCGGATGTCATGGTCCCAGGCTGATGTGACCGGCGTCACCAAATGACGAACTCTTTAAGATCCCGCGCCGAGTCGGCTCGTCCTACCGAAAACGACGCCGAGTCGGCTCGTCATGACGAGCCGACTCGGCGGTGCTTACGCGGGGTGCGCCGCTACCCGGCGGTGTAGGTGCGCTGTGCGGCCTCGCCGGTCTTGCCGAGGGCCCGGGCCTTGCCGTCCCCCACTGCTACCTTGAGGGAGCCGTCGGAGGTCTGGACGCGCAGCGGCGGGGTGACCTGGAGCTGCTTGGACTCACCGAAGGCGAGGTTGCCGCTGAAGACGACCTTGCCGCGCGAGTCGCGCACGACGACATGGGCTCCGCCACCGGCGGCGGAGATGGTCACCGGGACCGGCGACGACTTGCCGTAGGGGCTGTCGGTGCCGGCCGAGCCGTCGAGCTGGATCGCGCCGGCCTCGGGCTCGTGCTGGGTGCCGTCGATGACCAGGCGGGCGACCGACCAGACCAGGATGACCGCCATCACCGCGGCGACCAGGACCGACCAGGACGGACCGCCACGCATCCGGCGGACCGGGCGGATCGCCGCGCTGTGGGCGAGCTCGGCCTCGAAGACGGCCCGAGGGCTGACCGGGCCGGAGGCGTACTTCTCGTCGTAGGTGCGCAGCAGCGGCGCGACCTCGATGCCCAGGACTCGTGCCAGCGTGCGCAGGTGGCCACGGGCGTAGAAGTCGCCACCGCAGGGGCCGAAGTCGTCGACCTCGATCGCCTCGATGACGTGCGGACGGATCCGGGTCCACTCGGCCAGGCCGTCCATGTCCAGGGCGAGCCGGCGGCGGGCCGCGGCGATCTCGGCACCGATTTCCGGGACCTTGGCCGGCACCACCTCGGTGGGCCGGTCGTCGGCACCGTCGATCGAGAGCGCCTTGACGCCCTCGTCGGGCGCGCCGATCGCACGCACACCTTCGGGCTCGGGGTCCTCGGCGGGCTCGACGGCGACCCGGTCCGCGACCTCGGCATCCGCATCGGTCTCGAGGGCGGACTCGATCTCCGCCGGGTCCAGCTGGAGCGCGTTCGCGCCGTGGACGGCGATGGTCTCCTGCGGCTCCTCGGGGACGTAGCGTACGTCCACCCGGACCGCCGTCGAGGGCTCGCGCAGCGGCGCGACCGGCTCCGTCTTCGGCGTCGTCTCGTCCTGCTCCGTGTCCCGATCCACCTGGTCCTGCCCCGCCTTGTCCGCCACGTCTGCGGCATTGATATCAGGCTCGTCCAACACCCGGAGCATCCGGGGGTTGGTGTCTCCGGCCTGCTGCGACAGGGGCGGGCGGATCGCGGTGTCGCCGTCGTCCGTGCCACCGCTGACGACGCGGTCGACGTCCTCGTCGACGGCCTCGGCAGCGGCTTCGTCGGCGCTGTCGCCGGCGCGCCCGTCGGCGTCGGGCTCCGGTTCCTCGGCGTCGAGCCCGGGGTCGATCTCGACGACCTCGACGCCGTCGGCGGCGACCACGGCGATGGCCTCGGTGACATCGTCACCGGCACCCAGGACGCGGGTGGAGAGACCCAGCGGGAGCGAGAACGGCAGGCCGTAGAGGCGCTCGGTGAGCATCGCCTGGCGCCGCGCCGTCGGGGAGAGCTCCTCGAGCATCTCCTCCTCGTCGTGCAGCAGGACGCCGATGCGGCCGTCCTTCCAGAACCGCTCGATCCCGTCCGGCCGCGGGGTGTGCTCGACGGACTCGATCTTCGACCACGGGATGCCCTGCCAGGTCTGGCCGAAGCGGAGGCGTACGCCCTGCTCGTCCACGAGCAGCAGCGGCATCCGGGAGTCCCAGGCCGTCCAGCCCTGCACCGCCGCGACGGCGAGCAGGATCAGGCCGACCAGGTAGCCCTCGATGCCGCCGCGCAGCACGAAGGCGAGGCCGACCAGCAGCGACGCGAGCGCCACCACGAGCGCGAGGCGGCCGTTGCGGCGTACCTCGACGACGTCGACATCATGAGACTCGAGAGTCTCAGCAGAGTCAGTGGTCTCAGCGGTGGCGACAGGGTCGGCGGTCTCGACCGCCGGTGATTTCTCGCTCACATCTCCCCCTGGATCGTTGCGATGACGCCGTCGATCTCGTCCGGCTTGACGAGTACGTCGCGTGCCTTGGAGCCCTCGGAGGGACCGACCACGCCGCGCGACTCGAGGATATCCATCAGGCGGCCGGCCTTGGCGAACCCGACCCTGAGCTTGCGCTGCAGCATCGAGGTCGAGCCGAACTGGGTCGAGACGATCAGCTCGATCGCCTGGATGACCAGGTCCATGTCGTCGCCGATGTCGTCGTCGAGCACCCGCTTCGACTCCGCCGGGGCGGTCACGTCGTCGCGGTAGGACGGCTCGAGCTGGCCCTTGACGGACTTCACGACCGCGTTGATCTCCGACTCGGAGACCCACGAGCCCTGCACACGGATCGGCTTGGACGAGCCCATCGGCAGGAACAGCCCGTCGCCCTGGCCGACCAGCTTCTCCGCGCCCGGCTGGTCGAGGATGACGCGCGAGTCGGCAAGCGACGAGGTCGCGAAGGCGAGCCGCGAGGGCACGTTGGCCTTGATCAGACCCGTGACGACGTCGACCGAGGGTCGCTGCGTGGCCAGCACCAGGTGGATGCCGGCCGCGCGGGCGAGCTGGGTGATGCGTACGACCGCGTCCTCGACGTCGCGCGGGGCGACCATCATCAGGTCGGCGAGCTCGTCGACGATGACCAGCAGGTAGGGGTAGGGCGACAGGACCCGCTCGGAGTCGGGCGGGACCTGCACCTTCCCGGCGCGGACGGCCTTGTTGAAGTCGTCGACGTGACGGAAGCCGAAGTTGGCCAGGTCGTCGTAGCGCATGTCCATCTCGCGTACGACCCAGGCCAGCGCCTCGGCGGCCTTCTTCGGGTTCGTGATGATCGGCGTGATCAGGTGCGGCACGCCCTCGTAGGAGTTCAGCTCGACCCGCTTGGGGTCGACCATGATCATCCGCACCTCGTCGGGCGTGGCCCGCATCAGGACGCTCGTGATCATGGAGTTGATGAAGGACGACTTACCCGAGCCGGTCGCACCCGCGACCAGCAGGTGGGGCATCTTGGCGAGGTTGGCGACCACGAAGCCGCCCTCGACGTCCTTGCCGACGCCGGTGATCATCGGGTGGTGGTCGCCGCGCGCGGCGTTGGAGCGGAGCACGTCGCCGAGGGTGACGATCTCCTTGTCGCTGTTCGGGATCTCGACGCCGACCGCGGACTTGCCGGGGATCGGCGAGAGGATGCGTACGTCGGCGGAGGCCACCGCGTAGGCGATGTTCTTCTGGATCCCGGTGATCTTCTCGACCTTCACCCCGGCGCCGAGCTCGACGACGTAGCGGGTGACCGTCGGGCCCCGGGTGTAGCCGGTGACGGCGGCGTCGATGTTGAACTCCTCGAGCACCGCCTGGAGCCGGCTGACGATGTCGTCGGAGGCCTTGGAGCGCGCCTTGTGCGGCGAGCCCGGCTTCAGCAGGTCGCTGCCCGGAAGCGTGTAGGCGACGTCGCCGGCGAGCATCAGCTGCTCGACGCGCTGGGGCAGCTCGGCGTGCGGCGGCGGCTCGAGGTCGCGCTTCTTGCCGGGCTTCGGCGCGGTGTCCGTGACGGCGGGCATGAGCCCCGCAGCGTCGCTGGCCACGGCGTCGTCGGGCTGGGTGTCGGCGTCCGAGTCGTCGTCGAGGGCGAGCGCGATGTCGAGCCCGTCCTTCTTGCGCTTCTTCTTCGGCTTCTCCTCCTCGAGGAGCGGCGTCTCGTAGGGCTCGAAGCCCTCGGGGTCGAAGGTGTCGTCGTCGGCGAAGAGCTTGCCGCTGCGGCGGACCCGCCGGATGTTGGTGCCGCTCTCGCTCAGCTCCTCGGGCGGGGTCAGGCCCAGCGCCCGGTCGCGCAGCTCCACCAGCCGGCTCGGCACCTGGTAGAGCGGCGTCCCGGTGATGACCAGGACCCCGAAGACGACGAGGAGGGACAGGAGTACGACGACCACGACCGTCGAGCGCAGCACGTCGAGCAGCAGGCTGGCCACGACGTAGCCGATCGCACCCCCGGCCCACTGCAGCTCGCTGCTGTCGCCGGAGGTGGGCTGCGGGTTGCCGTTGGCGATCTGGACGATGCCGAGCGTCGCCATCAGGAACGCGGACCAGCCGATCGCCAGCCGGCCGACGGGAGCCGCGTTGACCGGGTCGCGCATCAGCCGGACGCCGGCGACGACGAGCCCGACCGGCACCAGCCAGCCGACCTTGCCGACGACACCGGCCACCGCGATGCGGACGACGTCGAAGAACTGTCCGCCGAGCTGGAACCAGACGCCGGCGGCGACGAGGACGGAGAGGCCGATCAGGAACAGGCCGGCGCCGTCACGCCGGTGCTCCGGCTCGAGGTCGCTGGCGGCCTGGCCGCCGACACGGAAGATCGCCGCCACTCCCCCGGCGATCGCCAGCCACAGGCTCGCGATGGTCGAGAAGATGGCGTCGAAGAGGACCGCGATCGGGCTGGGCCCGCTGCGTACGGCACGGGGTGGCGTACGGTTCGTCGTCTTCTTCTTCGCGGCAGGGCGGCGTTTGGCCGGCGTTGCCTTGGAGCGAGCCCGGCTCGTGGCCGTTGCTCGCTTTGTCGTGGTCGTACTCCGGGGACGGGTGCTCTTGGTAGTGGTCGAGCTCCGCGAACCCGGCGGGGAAGACGTACGGGTCGCCATACAAGCAGGGTATTTGACCAAGCGGCCTGGCTCCGGGACCCCATGGGGGTGTGTTGCAGCGGTGTAGTTTGCCGCCATGCAGAGCCTGACCGTCCTCGTCGCCCTCCTCACCGCCGCCGACGCCGTGGCCGACTGGACCCTGGTCTGGCTGTCCTGGGGCCGGCGTCGCTACGTGACCAAGCCGCTGGTGATGGTCGGCCTGATCGCGGTGACGGTGCTCGTCGGGCTGGTCGGGCCCGGTGACGGCGACCCGGCGGCGTGGTGGCTGGTCGCCGCGCTCTTCTTCGGGATGCTCGGCGACATCTCCATGAACGGGCCCTCCACGCGGCACTTCCTCGGCGGCGTCGGGTTCTTCTTCGTCGGCCACCTGGCGTACGCCGTGACCTTCCTCAGCCTCGGCCTGGACGCTCCCGCGTGGTCCTGGGCGGGTCTTGCGGTCGCGTTCGTGCTGGGGCTCCCGATGCGCCGCGTCCTGGGCGGTGCCGTGCAGATGGGCGGCCGGCCGATGGCGGCCGCCCTTTCGGCGTACTCCCTGGTCATCAGCGCGATGCTCGTGCTCGGCTGGCTGACCGGCAGCGTGTGGATCGCTGCCGGTGCGCTGATCTTCGTCGTCAGCGACACCCTGATCGGGCTCAACCTCGCCGAGCACGGCAACCAGCCGCCGCGCCTGACCAACCTGGCGATCATGGTGACCTACCACGTCGGCCAGGCGCTGATCACGGCCGGAGTGCTGCTTACGCTTCGATGACCACTGGGACGATCATCGGCCGGCGACGGTGGGTGCTGGAGACCCAGCGCCCGAACGTACGCCGGATGGCCTGCTGCAGCTGGTAGGTGTCGGTCGCACCCTCGGAGATGGCGCGGTTGACCGCCTTGACGATCGGCTGCTTGATCGGCTCGAAGGCGTTGTCGGGCCAGACGTGGCCGCGGGCGTGGATCTCGGGTCCGCTGGCCACGGTGCCGTTGACGGAGTCGACCACGACGATGATCGAGACGAAGCCCTCCTCGGAGAGGATCCGGCGGTCCTTGAGCTCGGACTCGGTGACGTCGCCGACGGTGGTGCCGTCGACGAAGACGTAGCCGCACTCGACCTTGCCGGCGATCTCGGCCTTGCCGTCGATCAGGTCGACGACGACGCCGTCCTCGGCGTAGACGACCGACTCGACGCCTGTCTGGCGGGCCAGGTCGCCGTTGGCGAGCAGATGGCGCACCTCGCCGTGGACGGGCATCACGTTGCGCGGGCGGACGATGTTGTAGCAGTAGAGCAGCTCGCCGGCACTGGCGTGACCGGAGACGTGCACCAGGGCGTTGCCCTTGTGGACCACGTTGGCGCCGAGGCGGGCGAGGCCGTTGATCACCCGGTAGACCGAGTTCTCGTTGCCCGGGATCAGGCTGCTCGCGAGGAGGACGGTGTCGCCCGGCTCGATGTGCACGAAGTTGTGGGTGCCGTTGGCGATCCGCGACAGCGCCGACATCGGCTCGCCCTGCGAGCCGGTGGAGACCATCACGACGCGCTCCGGCGGCAGCTCGGCGAGCTCCTTGGCGTCGACGATCACGTCCTCGGGCACGTGCAGGTAGCCCAGGTCGGAGGCGATCTGCATGTTGCGGACCATCGACCGGCCGACGTACGCCACCTTGCGGCCGTGCGCGACCGCGCTGTCGAGCACCTGCTGGACGCGGTGCACGTGGGAGGCGAAGCAGGCCACGATGATGCGCTGGTCGGACTCCCGGAAGACCTGCTCGATCGCGGGCGCGATCTTCTTCTCGGCGGTCGTGAAACCGGGCACCTCGGCGTTGGTGGAGTCGGTGAGGAACAGGTCCACACCCTCCTCGCCGAGCCGAGCGAAGGCGCGCAGGTCGGTGATCCGGCCGTCGAGCGGCAGCTGGTCCATCTTGAAGTCGCCGGTGTGCAGCACGAGGCCGGCCCCGGTGCGGATCGCGACCGCGAGCGCGTCCGGGATGGAGTGGTTGACGGCGACGAACTCGAGCTCGAACGGTCCGAAGGTGATCGTGTCGCCCTCGCGTACCTTGTGCTGGACGGTCTCGCGCAGGCGGTGCTCGCGCAGCTTGGAGCCGAGCAGGGCCAGGGTCAGCTCGGAGCCGACCAGCGGGATGTCCTGCCGCTCACGGAGCAGGTAGGGGGTCGCGCCGATGTGGTCCTCGTGACCGTGGGTCAGGACCAGGGCCTCGACGTCGCCGAGCCGGTCACGGATCGGGCCGAAGTCGGGCAGGATCAGGTCGACACCGGGCTGCTGCTCCTCGGGGAAGAGCACCCCGCAGTCGACGATCAGCAGTCGGCCGTCGTACTCGAAGACGGTCATGTTGCGGCCGACCTCGCCGAGGCCGCCGAGAGGGGTGACCCGCAGGCCGCCCTTGGGGAGCTTGCCGGGTTCGGTCAGCTCCGGGTGTGGGTGAGACAAAGGCATTCCTTCTAGAGAAGGCCAGAGGCCTCCAGCCCGGCTCGCAGCGCCTCGACCTCGTCGGCGTCGAGTGCCACCAGCGGCCCTCGTACGTTGCGGTTGTCGATCACGCCGGTCAGCTCGAGAGCGGCCTTGGCAGTGGTGGCTCCGTAGTTCGGGACGCCCATGATGGCGTCGATCGCGGGGAGCATCCGCGCATAAGTCTTGCGGGCGGTCTCGATGTCGCTCGCCGCGAAGGCGTCGATCATCGTCCGCGTCTGGTCGCCGAGCACGTGGGCGGCGACGCTGATCACGCCGACGGCGCCGTGCGCCAGCCAGGCGAGGGTGAGCGCGTCGTCACCCGAGTAGAGCGAGTAGCCGAGGTCGAGCAGGTGGGTGCCGCGCGGGAAGTCGCCGGCGGCCTCCTTGACCGCGACGACGGTGTCCCAGGTGATCGCCTCGCGGTAGGTGTCGAGGGTGATCGGGGAGCCGGTGCGGCCGGGGACGTCGTAGAGGATGACCGGGGTGTCGGTCGCGGAGGCGACGGTGCGGAAGTGCTCGCGGATGCCGCGCTCACCCGGCTTGTTGTAGTAGGGCGTCACCAGCAGGAGACCGTCGGCGCCGATCTCGGCGGCCTGCTTGGCGAGGCCGACGGTGGTGCGGGTGTCGTTGGTGCCGATGCCGGCCACGATCTTGGCGCGGTCGCCGACGGCGTCCTTGACCGCGGCCAGGATCTCGCCGTCCTCGGCCGGGGTGGTGGTCGGCGACTCACCGGTTGTGCCGGAGACGACGATGCCGTCGTGGCCGTGATCGACCAGGTGCTTGGCGACTTTCTGGGTCTGCTCCAGGTCGACCGAACCGTCGTCGTTGAAGATCGTGACGAGTGCTGAGAGCACGGTGCCGAACGGAGCATCAGTCATGGCGTACAGACTATCGTCAGACGCGCGCCAAGACCTCGTCGGCCACGAGGGCGAGATGGTCGAGGTCGCTGAGGTCGAGCACCTGGAGGTAGATCCGGCTGGCGCCGACGTCCTCGAACCGCTTGATCTTGGCGACCACCTCGTCGGGGGTGCCGGCCAGGCCGTTCTCGCGCAGCTCGGCAGGCTCGCGGCCGATCGCCTCCGCCCGGCGCGCGATCTCGTCCTCGTCCTTGCCGACGCAGAGCACCTGGGCGGCCGAGAAGACCATCGAGTCGTCGCGTCCGGCCGCCTCGACGAACCGGCCGACGTTCTCGAAGAGCACCTGCGACTCCTCTGCGGAGACGAACGCCGCGTTGAACTCGTCGGCGAACGCGGCCGCCAGCGTCGGCGTACGCTTCTTGCCGCCGCCGCCGACGATCACCGGGATCGAGCCGGCATGGCCGCGGGTCTGGACCGGCTTGGGCAGCCCGGGGCTCTCCTTGATCGTGTAGTGCTTGCCCTCGAAGCTGAAGGTCTCCCCCGGCTCGGTCGCCCACAGCCCGGTGATGATCTCCAGCTGCTCCTCGAGCCGGTCGAACCGCTCCCCCAGCGCAGGGAACGGGATCCCGTACGCCTCGTGCTCCTCCTCGAACCAGCCCGCGCCCAGGCCGAGCTCGACCCGGCCGTCGGACATGTCGTCGACGTTGGCGGCCTGGATGGCCAGGACACCGGGGAGCCGGAAGGTCGCGGAGGTGACCAGGGTGCCGAGGCGGATCGTGCTCGTGTCACGAGCCAGGCCGGCGAGCGTCGTCCACGCGTCGCTCGGCCCGGGCAGCCCGTCGACCGACCCCATCTTCAGGTAGTGGTCGGAGCGGAAGAACGCCCCGAACCCGAGCTCCTCGGCCTTCTGGGCGACCGCGAGGATGTCGGCGTAGGACGCCCCCTGCTGGGGCTCGGTGAAGATGCGCAGCTCCATGCCCTTCACCTTAGAGGGCGCGGGAACCTACTCGCGCGTCAGGGAGCACGGCTGAGGAACACACGGTCGTACGCCTCGTGCGGCTCGCGCTTCGTCTCGACCCACTCCGACTCGTCGAAGGGCGGATAGAGGACGTCGCCGACCGGCTCGAGGTGGACGCGGGTGATGACCTGCTCGGTGGCGTACGGGAGAGCGGCCTCGTAGACCTGCGCGCCGCCGGCGATGACGGTGTCGCCCTGCTCCGCCGCGGCCAGGGCGAGGGCGGAGTCGATGTCGTGGGCGACCAGGACGCCGGCGTACGCCCAGTCCTCGTCGGTGGTCAGGACGACGGTCGTGCGGCCCGGGAGAGGGCGGCCGATCGACTCGAAGGTGGTGCGGCCCATGACGAGCGTGTGGCCCATCGTGATCGCCTTGAACTCGGCCTGCTCGCCGGGGATCTTCCAGGGGATGTCGGGACCGTTGCCGATGACTCCATTGTCGGCCACGGCGGCGACCATGACGACGCGCCGTGGACCGGCCTCAGACGGCAATGGGGGCCTTGATGACGGGGTGGGGGTCGTAGCCCTCCACCGTGATGTCCTCGAGCTCGAAGGCGTCGATGTCCTTGACCTCCGGGTTGAGCCGCAGCGTCGGCAACGGCCGCGGCTCGCGGGTGAGCTGGAGGCGGGCCTGCTCGAGGTGGTTGCTGTAGAGGTGGGCGTCGCCGAGGGTGTGCACGAACTCGCCCGGCTCCAGACCGGTCACCTGGGCGACCATGTGGGTGAGCAGGGCATAGGAGGCGATGTTGAACGGCACCCCGAGGAACACGTCGGCGGAGCGCTGGTAGAGCTGCAGGCTCAGCTTGCCGTCGGCGACGTAGAACTGGCACAGCGTGTGGCACGGCGGCAGCGCCATGTCGTCGATGTCGGCCGGGTTCCAGGCGCTGATGACGTGACGGCGGCTGTCCGGGTCCTGCCTGATCTGGTCGATGATCCGGGCGATCTGGTCGACGTGACGGCCGTCGGGCGTGGGCCAGGAGCGCCACTGGTAGCCGTAGACCGGGCCCAGGTCGCCGTTCTCGTCGGCCCACTCGTCCCAGATCGTGATGCCGCGCTCCTGGAGCCAGCGCACGTTGGTGTCACCACGCAGGAACCACAGCAGCTCACCGAAGACCGACCGGGTGTGGACCTTCTTCGTCGTCAGCAGCGGGAAACCCTCGGCCAGGTCGTAGCGGGTCTGGTGACCGAAGACGCTGATCGTGCCCGTCCCGGTGCGGTCGGACTTCTCCACGCCCTCGTCGAGGATGCGGGTCAACAGATCAAGGTAGGACTGCACGGTCCCAGCCTAGGTCAGAGCTCGACCGTGCCACGGATGGTGGTCAGTGTGTCTCCGCCCACCCACACCGCTCCGTCGGCCGCGCGGTCCACGTGGACGCGACCGCGCCGCTTCATCACGGTCCCTTGCGAGGCGACGTACGCCTCGGGGAGCCGCGATCCCGCGAGCCACTGCCCCAGCGCGGCGTTGAGCGATCCGGTGACCGGGTCCTCGAAGGCGATGCCGTCGGCCGGGTAGAACGCCCGGACCTCGACCGCGCATTCGCTGCCCTCGGGGTAGCGGCCGACCAGACCGACCTTGTGGTCGCCCAGCGCGGCGTGGTCGGGGGTGACGGCGAGGACGGCCTCGGCGTCGGCGAGCAGCACCCCGACCCAGCCCGGTCCGTTGTCGCACCACTGCGCGTCCAGGATGTCGTCGCGCCCGATCTGCAGGCCTCGCGCGATCGCTCCCAGGGTCTCCTCGTCGACCTCGCCGCCCCGGATCAGCTCGGGCGCGGCGAAGGCGATCCGCCCGTCGCGGCGCAGCTCGACCAGCCCGACACCGCACTCCTGCACCAGGCTCTCCCCCTTGGGGGTGCCACCCGCCTCCAGCCACGCGTGCGCCGACCCGAGCGTCGGGTGACCGGCGAACGGCAGCTCACCGCTGACCGTGAAGATCCGCAGCCGGTAGTCGGCCGCAGGATCCGTGGGGGTCAGCAGGAAGGTGGTCTCGGACAGGTTGGTCCACCGTGCGAACGCGGCCATCTGCTCGTCGCTGAGGCCGTCGGCCCCGTGGACGACGGCGACCGGGTTGCCCAGCAGCGGCTGGTCGGTGAAGACGTCGACCTGGCGGAACTCGAAGCCGGTCACGCGGTCAATTTCATCGGACCGTAGACCTGGCGGTCGTGCTCGAACAGCACGACCGCGGCCACGCCCGCGTCCAGGAGCTCCTGCCAGACCTCGCCGACCCACGACTCGGCGTCGCTCTGGTTGGCGAAGCGCTGGCCGGCGAGCTCGCCGTCGACCTGCACCTCGGCACCCGAGGCGTCGACGAGCTGCCACCACCACGGCCGGTCGGCGGCCGACGGCTGCTTGAACACCGAAGGTACGTCAGGAATGCTCATGCTGCTCAGCCCTCCCGCACGTGCGAAGGGACGAAGGGCGGCTTGGTGAGCTGGAAGATCTCGCGCCGGCCGCGTACGTCGATGCCGATCTCGGCCTCGGGGTTGACCGTGGTCGAGACGAGCACCAGGCCGACGCCCTTCTTCAGCGTGGGCGAGAAGGTGCCGGAGGTGACCTCGCCGACCGGTACGTCCGCGGTCAGTGACGCGGTCATGTGCGGGCGCGGGATGCCGCGGCCGACGGCGACGATGCCGCGCAGGGCGCGCTTCGGGCCGGCCTCCTTCTCGGCGACGAGCTTGTCGCGGCCCCAGAAGGCTGCCTTCTTCCAGCCGACCGCCCAGCCGAGGCCGGCCTCGTTGGGCGTGACGTCGATGGTGATGTCCTGGCCGTGGAGCGGGTAGCCCATCTCGGTGCGCAGGGTGTCGCGGGCGCCGAGGCCGCACGGCACCGCGCCGAGCTCCTCGCCGCGGCTCAGCAGCGCGTCCCAGAGGGCACCGGCGGCCTCGTTGGCGACGATCAGCTCGTAGCCACGCTCCCCCGAGTAGCCCGAGCGGCACACGACCACACCGATCTCGTCCCCGAGCACGTCGGGCGCGGCGGCCTCCACGAAGGACATGTAGTCGTGGCCGGCCGGCAGACCCACGGCCTCGAGCAGCTCGTCGGACTTCGGTCCCTGGACGGCGAGCACCGCGTAGTCGCGGTGGTGGTCGGCGAGGGTGATCTCCTCGGGCGCGGTCGCCTCGAGCCGGCGGACGACCTCAGGGGTGTTGGCAGCGTTGGGGACGATCAGGACGTGCTCGTCGTCGCGGTAGTAGGCGATCAGGTCGTCGACGATGCCACCGGTCTCCTCGTCGCAGCACAGCGTGTATTGCGCCTTGCCGGGCTTGATCCGGTCGAGGTCGTTGGTGAAGGAGGCGTTGACGAAGGCGGCCGCACCCGGCCCGCTGATCATGACCTTGCCGAGGTGGCTGACATCGAAGACCCCGACGGCCTCGCGAACTGCGGTGTGCTCCTTGACGACGCCGGTGTATTCCAGCGGCATCGACCAGCCGCCGAACTCACCGAACTTCGCACCGAGTCCTTGGTGCTTCTCGTGCAGAGGGGACTGGAGCAGCTCCGACCCGTCCCCCGTGGAGGTCTCATCAGCCATGCTGCGAACTTATCGCACCTCACCGACACAACCCGGTCCGCGTCCCCTCCGGGCGTGCCACACCTACACTGCACTGCGTGACCCTGCCTGACATCACCTACACGCTGCGTACCGCCTCTCCTGCCAAGACCCGCGCCGAGGCGGTCGTCGTCGGTATCGGCCAGGGAGCGAAGGACGTCGAGGTCACGGCCGGCGCGGAGGACGTCAAGACCGCCTACGGCCGCCGGTGGCGCGGGATGCTCGCCACCCTCGGCGTCAGCGGCAAGGCCGGCGAGGTCACCCGGCTGCCCGCGGGCGAGGAGATCGGCGCCCAGCTCCTGGTGCTGGTCGGGCTCGGCAAACCCGGCGCGGACGGCACCTACACCCCCGATGCCGTACGCCGCGCCGCCGGCGCCGCCGCCCGCGCGGTGCCCAACGCGACCTCCGTCGCCGTGTCCCTCCCGGCCGACACTCCCGAGCTGGTGCGCGCGGTCACCGAGGGCTACCTTCTCGGCGGATACACCTACACAACCTATAAGTCGAGCACAGCCAAGTCCGGCGGAGGCAGGTCCGGCGAGGACGGCAAGGGACCGAGCGACGTCGCGTTCCTGAGCGCGATCGCGCGGCGTACGGACGCGGTCACCGCCTTCGAGGAGGCGCGGATCCTCGCCCAGGCAGTCGCCGGCACCCGTGAATGGGTCAACATCCCGCCCGCCGACCTGACTCCGCCCGCGTTCGCCGACGCCATCGTGCACGTGGCCGGCCTGGTCGAGGGCGTCGAGACGACCGTCTACGACGAGGCGCAGCTCGCCGAGCTCGGCTGCGGCGGCATCCTCGCCGTCGGCATGGGCTCGGCGGCGAAGCCGCGCCTGGTCGAGCTGACCTACTCCCCCGACGACAGTCGTGCGCACATCGCCCTGGTCGGGAAGGGGATCACCTTCGACTCCGGCGGCCTCACGATCAAGCCAGGCGGCTCGATGTCCACGATGAAGTCGGACATGGCCGGTGCCGCCGCCGTGGCCCAGGCGACGTTCGCGATCGCCCGCCTCGGGCTGCCGGTGAAGGTCTCCGCGTTCGTGCCGATGGCGGAGAACATGGTCTCCGGCTCCTCCTACCGACCCGGCGACGTCGTCACCCACTACGGCGGCACGACCGTCGAGGTCTCCAACATGGACGCCGAGGGACGGATGATCCTGGCCGACGCTCTGGTACGCGCGACCGAGGCCTCCCCGGACGTCATCATCGACGTGGCCACGCTCACCGGTCACATGGTGATGGCGCTGGGTGACCGGGTCAGCGGCGTCCTCGGCTCCGAGGAGATCGTCGACCGCATCCTCGCCGCCGCCGAGGTCGCCGGCGAGCAGATGTGGCCGATGCCCATCCCGGAATGGATGGACGAGCGAATCCGTTCATCCAAGGTGGCCGACCTCAACCAGCACGACTGGATCCGCTGGGGCGGTGGGCTGTACGCCGCCGCGTTCCTGCGCGAGTTCACCGGCGGTCTCCCCTGGGCCCATCTCGACATCGCCGGGCCCTCCTTCAACAGCGGGGGCGCCTCAGGCCATCTCACGCCCGGAGGCACGGGTGTGGCGGTGGCAACACTGGTGGACTACGTACGCGAGATGGCTACCGATCAGTAGTGGTCCGGTTGACACAGCGCTGCGTGGGTAGTGACAAGATGGGCCACGTGATCGACGCCCTTGGCCGCTCTTCCGGCGGCATCCTGAGTGCGTCGGGCAGGTGTCGGCCCAGACAGACGCGCCTTTCTGCTCCCCGAGCCATCCGGCTCGGTCGTGCTGGCGCGCGTGTCCGGACATACAAGTAGAGCAACGAACAGACGTAGAACGAAGGAACCCATGGCCACCGAAGTAACTCTCCCGGCACTCGGCGAGTCCGTCACCGAGGGCACCGTCACCCGCTGGCTCAAGCAGGTCGGCGACACCGTTGCGGTCGACGAGGCCCTGCTGGAGGTCTCCACCGACAAGGTCGACACCGAGATCCCCTCGCCGGTCGCGGGCACCGTGCTCGAGATCAAGGCTGCCGAGGACGACACCGTCGAGGTCGGTGGCCTGCTCGCCGTCATCGGCGCGGCCGACGAGGCCGGCGCCGACTCCGCTCCCGCGGAGCCCGCCGCTCCCGCGGCCGAGCCCGAGGCTGCCGCTCCTGCTCCCGCCGCCGAGCCCGAGGCTCCTGCGGCCCCGGCTGCTCCGGCCGAGCCCGCCGCTCCGGCTGAGCCCGCTGCGCCTGCCGCTCCGGCGCCCGCCGCCGGCGGCAACGCCACCGAGGTCGCCCTCCCCGCGCTGGGTGAGTCGGTCACCGAGGGCACCGTCACCCGCTGGCTCAAGCAGGTCGGCGACTCCGTCGCCGTCGACGACGCGCTGCTGGAGGTCTCCACCGACAAGGTCGACACCGAGATCCCCTCGCCGGTCGCCGGCACCCTGCTCGAGATCAAGGTCGCCGAGGACGAGACCGTCGAGGTCGGCGCCGTGCTCGCGCTCGTCGGCGACGCCGGCGCCGCTCCGGCTGCCGCGCCCGCTCCTGCCGCCCCGGCTCCCGAGCCGACCCCGGAGCCCACCCCGGCCCCCGAGCCCGCCCCGGCCGCTGCCGCGCCTGCACCCGCCCCGGCTGCACCCGCCCCGGCTGCTCCCGCCCCCGCCGCTCCCGCAGCCCCTGCTCACGCAGCTCCGGCGACCGAGAGCTCGCCGGCGATCCAGCCAGGCGGCTACGTGACCCCGCTCGTACGCAAGCTCGCCGCCCAGCACAACGTCGACCTCGACACCGTCCAGGGTTCCGGCGTCGGCGGCCGCATCCGCAAGGAGGACATCCTCCAGGCGGCCGCCGCCAAGTCGGCTCCCGCCGCCACTGCCCCGGCCGCCGCGGCTCCGGCGGCCTCGTCCGCCCCGGCCGCCGCTCCGGCTGCTCCGTCGCCGCTGCGTGGCACCACCGAGAAGATCTCGCGCCTGCGCAAGGTCATCGCCGAGCGGATGACCGAGTCGCTGCACACCGCCGCCCAGCTGACCCAGGTCATGGAGGTCGATGTCACCAACATCGCCCGCCTGCGTGAGGCCAACAAGGCCGGCTTCCTGCAGCGCGAGGGCGTCAAGCTGACCTACCTGCCGTTCTTCGCCAAGGCCGCGATCGACGCGCTCAAGGTGCACCCGAAGCTCAACGCCGGGATCGACGTCGAGGCCGGCACGGTCACCTACTACGACCGCGAGAACATCGCCTTCGCCGTCGACACCGAGCGTGGCCTGCTGACCCCGGTCGTCAAGGACGCCGGTGACCTGTCGATCGCGGGCATCGCGAAGAAGATCGCCGACGTCGCCGACCGCACGCGCAACAACAAGATCACCCCGGACGAGCTCTCCGGCGGCACCTTCACGATCACCAACCTGGGTTCGTTCGGTGCGCTCTTCGACACCCCGATCATCAACCAGCCGCAGGTCGCCATCCTCGGCCCGGGTGCCGTGGTGAAGCGTCCGGTCGTCATCGACGACCCGGAGCTCGGCGAGACGATCGCGGTTCGTTACATGGTCAACGTCGCGCTCACCTACGACCACCGCCTGGTCGACGGTGCCGACGCCGGCCGCTTCCTCCAGGACGTGAAGAAGCGTCTCGAGGCCGCTCAGTTCGAGCTCTGAGTCTCTGGCAACGAGCGGCGGGGGGCGGGCGGGGGGGGGGGCGGGGGGGGGGCACCCCCCCCGCGGCGCCATCCCACAACAAAGAAGGGAGAGGGTGAATGATGGACGCGAGGAACAAGAAAA
>JBEOUM010000008.1:0-191870 GCA_040302365.1 Nocardioides sp. NPDC126508 | reverse complement strand
GACGGACCCGGTGGAGTAGCCGACCTTGCCGTCGATGTCGGCCGCCCGGGTGTCGAACTCGACGATCCCGTGCAGGAAGGACGAGAGTCGACTTTCGTCGCCCACAACTACAGATTCGGCCCGCCATTTCTGCGGTTTCGGCGAGGGGTTACCAGCCCGGAGGGAGACGGTGGTCCCAGAGGGCGGCCTCTTCGATCTGGGCGGCGAGGGAGAGCAGGAGGGACTCCTCGGCGGGGCGGGCGGCGAGCATGACGCCGACCGGGAGACCGGACGGGGTCCAGTGGAGGGGCAGGGAGATCGCGGGCATGCCGGTGACATTCCAGGCGGAGGTCCAGGGGGTGAACTCCTTCTGCGCCTGGAAATCAGCCGCGGGGTCGGCGTCGTTGCGGATCGCCCCCACCAAAGGAGGCGGGGTGGCGAGGGTGGGAGTGAGCACCGCGTCGTAGGGGGCCAGCGCCTCCAGAGCACCGGCGGCGAACCGGCGCAGCTCCGCGAGCGCGAGGCCGAACGCCGGCCCGCTGACCGCCTCGCCCTGCTCGGTGAGCCAGCGGGTCAGCGGGCGGATCTGCGAGCGCTGCTCCGGGGTGAGGTTGACCACCGCCATCGCCGTGCCGACGGCCCAGACCGTCTCGAAGACCGCGACCGCCTCGACCGGCAGCGGCCGCGGGATGTCGATGATCTCGTGACCCAGCGACTCCAGCAACGCGGAGGCGTTCTCCCAGGCCGCGACGCACTCGGGGTCGACCGCGGTCGGGGCGATCAGCGGCTCGATGAACCGGGCGATCCGCAGCCGCCCCGGCGGCCGCTCGCACGCCTCCAGGAACGGGGAAGGCGCCTCGGGCGCCCAGAACGGATCCCCCGTACGCCGCCCCGCGAGCACATCGAGGAAGGCAGCCGCGTCGCGCACCGACCGAGCGATCGGGCCGGCGGTGGCGAGCCCGGCCGCGTCGCCGTACATCGGCGACGGCGAGATCCGGCCGCGGGTCGGCTTCAGACCGACCAGCCCGCAGCACGAGGCGGGGATGCGGATCGAGCCGCCGCCGTCGGAGCCCTGCGCGACCGGTACGAGCCCGGCGGCCACCGCGGCGGCAGCACCTCCGGAGGAGCCACCGGCGATCCGCGTACGGTCCCAGGGGGTGACGGCGGGAGGTGCCACATCCGGTTCGGTGTAGCAGGGCGAGCCGAACTCGGGGGTGTTGGTCTTCCCGAGCGAGATCATCCCGGCCGCCTCGATCGAGAGCGTCACGTTGTCGGAGACGTCAGGGACGAACGAGGCGAAGGCCGCCGAGCCGAAGGTCGTCCGTACCCCGCGGGTGAGGTTGAGGTCCTTGATGGCGGTGGGTACGCCCCACAGCGGCGAGGCACCCACCGGTTTGACCGCCAGCTCGCGGGCACAGGTCGAGATCCGTTCCTCCGCCACGGTGACGAAGGCGCCGACGTCGTCGAGCCTGGCGATCCTGTCGAGGTAGTGCTCGGCGAGCTCCCCCGGGGAGACCTCGCACCGATGCAGCAGCTCTCCCTGTTCCAGGGCGGTCAGATCATGAAGCTCGGCCACATCGACAGGCTAGCTCCACTCCCCCTCGAGCATCGCGTAGTGCACCAATGTCGTCCACTCGCCCTTGAACCACTCGGCCTCCCGCTCGACCGCCTCCTTGCGCATCCCGAGCCGCTCGATCACCCGCGCCGAGGCCTCGTTGCGCTCGTCGACCCGCGCGGTCACCCGGTGCAGGCCGAGCCCGTCGAAGGCCAGCCCCAGCAGCGCCCGACCGGTCTCGGTGGCGAAGCCCTGCCCGTGGAATTCGGGGTTGAAGGCATAGCCGATCTCGCCCGACCGCTGCTCCTTGCTGTGCCAGAAGAGCACGACATCACCGATCAGCCGTCCGCTGTCCCGGTGCTCGACGCCGAGGCAGAGCACCTCGCCCTCCCGGCGCAGCACCGAGGGCCGCTTCCACGCCGCATAGGACTCGCGCAGCGCATCGCGGTCCTTCGGCACCGGCGGGATGTAGCGGCACACGTCCTCCCGCGACAGGTAGGCGTGCAGGTCCTCCAGGTCGCGCTCGACGTCGATCGGACGCAGCAGCAGCCGCTCGGTGGCGATCGGGTAGTCCGGCGCCAGCACCGGCTCACCCAGCTCCTGGAAGACGCTCAGATGCAGGTCGGCAGGGCCGTCGAGGCGCGCGTTGAGCGACTCCCACGGCGTACGGGTGGGCGGCGCCACGAGCGCGGCACCACCCTCCACGAGCCGGGCCGCGACCCCGGTGGAGTCGTCGACCTCGAACGCCACGCGTACGTGCCCGGCGGCCGGGCGTCCCACCTCGACCTCGTCGATGTAGGCGTGCTGGGCGGGGTTGGCGAGCTCGAGCGTCGCCCGGCCGGCGTCGAGGATCGTCACATGAGCCTCGCCGGGGCCGGAGAAGGCGGCCTGCTCGGGGAGACCGAGGGTGTCGCGGTAGAAGGCCACCGCCTGCTCGTAGTCCTTCGCCTCGACCACCAGACGGAGCTGCTTCACGGGTCCACTCATGCCCGCAACCTAAGGCCGAACAGCCCATCGCGCACGCGATAAATGACGAAGGTCAGGTCTCCCCCCGGAGACCTGCCCTCGTGGTGCCGCCTGGATGGGGACTCAGGCGGCGGCGGGCTGGCGCTGCGCGCCTTGCTCGCTCGCTCGGCACGAGCACACGAGCAAGCTCGGCGCTCGGCCTCGCTCGCTACGCCTCGAAGCCCGCGAGCTTCTCGACGGCCTCCCGGAAGCGGGCCTGGGCGTCGGCGTCGGTGAAGACGTCGATCTCGTGGACCGGCTGGGAGACGATGGCGTCCTCGACGACGATCGCGCCGCCGATGCCGGCCGAGCGGGCGGCGTCGGCGTGGGACCACTTCGCACCGTAGGGGGTCGGGGCGACCCCGACGACGGAGAGGATCTTGCCCTTGAGCACGCCGGCGGCGTACGGACGGGAGAGCCAGTCGATCGCGTTGTTGATCACGGCGGGCATGGTGCCGTTGTACTCGGGGGTGACGATCAGGACGCGGTCGGCCGCGTCGATCTCCTTGCGGAACTGGGTCACGGCCTCACCCGGGTCGGCCTCGAGGTCCTCGTTGAAGAACGGCAGCTCCGCGAGGCCGTCGACGATCTCCAGCACGACACCCTCAGGCGCCTCGGCGACGAGCTTCTCGGCGAGCTTGCGGTTGATGGAGTCGGCGCGGAGGCTGCCAACGAGTACGGCGATGCGGGTGTCGGTCACGGGTTCTCCTCGTAGAACGCAGAAAGTTCAATGTTGAACTGTCCAACGCTCCCCGGCCCGCGATTCATTCCGCGACAGCGGCCTCCGGCCGTGTGGTCTCGCCCACATGCCGGCGCAGCCCGAAGGTGAGCCCGTCGACCAGCGCCTCCCAGGACGCCTCGATCACGTTCGACCCGACCCCGACCGTCGTCCACGACGTCGAGCCGTCGGAGGTCTCGATCAGCACCCGCGTCTTCGCGTCGGTGCCGTGCCCTTGGTCGAAGATCCGCACCTTGAAGTCGATCAGGTCGAAGTCGGCGACCACCGGGAAGGCGCGCGTGATCGCGGCCCGCAGCGCCTGGTCGAGCGCGTTGACGGGGCCGTTGCCCTCCCCCGTCTCGACGTGACGTACGCCGTCGGCATGGATCTTCACGATCGCCTCGGTGGTCGAGGCCGCCTCCTGGCCGCCACCGCGGGCCTCGGAGATGACCCGCCACGACTCGACGTCGAAGAACGAGGGACGTACGCCGTCGACCTCCTCGATCAGGAGCAGCTCGAAGGAGGCGTCGGCCGCCTCGAAGGTGTAGCCCTGCTCCTCGAGCGCCTTCACCCGGCCGGTCACCCGGGTCACCAGGTCGCGGTCGTCGGAGAGGTCGTAGCCGAGCTCGCGCCCCTTCAGCTCGATCGAGGCCCGCCCGGCCATGTCGGAGACCAGCAGCCTCATGTCGTTGCCGACCCCGGCCGGGTCCATGTGCTGGTAGAGGTTGGGGTCGACCTTGATCGCCGAGGCGTGCAGCCCGGCCTTGTGGGTGAACGCGGAGGCGCCGACGTACGGCTGGCGGCCTGCCGGCGGCACGTTGGTCACCTCGGCCACCGCATGGGCGACCCGGGTCGCCTCGCCCAGCAGCCCCGTCGGCAGCACCTCGCGGCCCAGCTTGAGCTGCAGGTTGGCGACCACGGAGACGAGGTCGGCATTGCCCGTACGCTCCCCGTAGCCGTTGATGCAGCCCTGGACGTGCATCGCGCCGGCGTCCACGGCGGCCAGCGAGTTGGCGACGGCGCACCCGGTGTCGTTGTGGCAGTGGATCCCGACCGCGCCGTGGGTGTGCTCGCGGACGTCGTGGACGACGTCGGCCACCCACGACGGCAGCATCCCGCCGTTGGTGTCGCAGAGTGCGACCACCTCGGCACCCGCCTCGTAGGCGGTGTTGAGCACCTCGAGGGCGTAGTCGCGGTTGGCCCGGTAGCCGTCGAAGAAGTGCTCGGCGTCGAGGAAGACCTGCTGGCCCTCCTCGCGCAGGTGGGAGACGGTGTCGCGGATCATCGCGAGGTTCTCCGCGAGCGTGGTGCGCAGCGCGAGCTCGACATGACGGTCGTGGGACTTCGCAACCAGGGTGACGACGCCCGCGCCAGAGTCCCGCAGGGCCGCCACCTGGGGGTCGTCAGCGGCCTTGACCCCGGCCCTTCGGGTGGACCCGAACGCAGCCAGGCGAGCGTGCTTGAGGTCCAGCTCATCGACCGCTCGACGGAAGAACTCGGTGTCCTTCGGGTTCGCGCCGGGCCAGCCGCCCTCGATGAACCCGACGCCCAGACCGTCGAGATGCCGCGCGATCGCGAGCTTGTCCGCGACGCTGAGATTGAGGCCCTCCTGCTGCGCACCGTCGCGCAGAGTGGTGTCGTAGACGTGGAATTCCATGGCTCTTTGTCCTCGGGCTGGGCAACAAAAAACCCTCTCGGGAACGAGAGGGTGGCGCGTCGGGCAGGTGCTCGACGCGCTAGCGAATGATGATGACGTGGTTCGTCATAGCCCTGATACTGCCACGAAATCTCCTCCCGTGGGACGGCCGTCTCACCAGCCGAGGAGCTCGACCCACCACGGCTCGTCGCCACCGGAGAACTGCGAGCCCTCCTCGGCGAGGGTCTGGATCGGGAAGAGCGCCAGCGTCAGGACCACGGCGAACCCGAGGATCCATGGCACCCAGCGCGCGGAGACCCGGTGCACCACCTTGGTCACCGGGTCACGCAGCCGGTCGCGGCCGGAGCCGGTCCACAGCGCGGTCACGAACGCGAGCCCGGCGAACCCGAGCGTGGCCTCGAGGGAGAGCTGCAGGGCGAATCCGATCAGCACGGCCGCGACCACGAACCCGAAGCCCCACACCCCGACGACGAACGTCTTCGGGAGCGAGCGGACCAACCGCCAGGGCGCCCCGATCAGGAGCCGAGGCGCGTCGTGCCACTTGCGGCCCCGATACCAGCGCCAGCGACGCAGGTCGCCGGCGGCGAGGGTGCCGGCGCGGATCAGCCAGGCGGCGCCGAGCACGGTCAGGAAACCGACGCTCGGGAACGCCGCGATCACGCCGACCGCGAAGGCGAGCAGGCCGAGCCAGACCGCGGCGCGGCGCAGCTTCTCCAGGCCGCCGTCCCGGCGTGGGCCGAGCTGTCCCACCGGAGGGAACGGCGCTGCCGGGGTGGTCGCCTTCTCCCGCTCGGCCCGGTCGCTCAGCGAGAGCTGTTCGACCGGCTTGTGCACGAACGGCCGGCGTGGCGTACGCAGCCACTCGCGGACCTCGTCCAGCGTCGGACGGTCGGCGGGGTCGGGTGAGAGCGCCTGACCGAGCAGCCCGCGCAGCGGCTGCGGCACCCCCTCCAGGTCGTGCTCACCGCGCCGCGCCCGGTCCATCAGCTTCATCGAGTTGCCCTCGCCGAACGGCGGGCGGCCGGTCGCTGCGTACGCCACCACGGAGGCCCACGAGTGCACGTCCGAGGCCGGGGTGGCCGGGTCGCCGACCGCGATCTCGGGCGGGAGATAGCCGGGGGTGCCGATCAGCAGGCCGGTCACGGTGATCTTCGGGTCGTCGGCCACGCGGGCCAGCCCGAAGTCGATCAGGATCGGGGTGCGCCCCTCGACGATGATGTTGGCGGGCTTGATGTCGCGGTGGAGCACACCGACGGCATGACAGTCGGCGATCCCCTCGGCCAGGTCGCTGGCCAGCTGCTCGACGTCCTCACGCGAGAGCGGCCCCTCGTTGATGATCTTGTCGTGCAGTGTCGGGCCCGGGACGTAGCGGGTCGCCAGCCACGGCACCTCGCCCCACGGGTCGGCACCGACGACGCCGGCCACCCATCTGCTCCGCACCCGCTGCAGCGAGGACACCTCGCGCGCGAGCCGCTGGCGGCCCTCCTCGTCCCCCACGAACTGCGTACGCAGCACCTTCAGCGCCACCCGCTCACCGCTCGTGCGGTGGCTGGCCAGATGGACCCGCCCCATCCCGCCCTGCCCCAGCAACGAGATCAGGTCGTAGTCACCAACGGTCTCCCGTTGGCTCGCCGGCGACCGGCGTGGGGCTGTCGTCACCTGACAAACCTTATCGGCCCCGGCCGACAACATGCTGAGACGTCACGTACGTCGGCCGAGGTGGCACGGTAGTGCCACCTCGGCCGACCGGAGTGACGTCTCGGCCGACGCGAGTGACGTCTCGACAGGGAAGGTCAGACGATCTTGCGCATCCAGCCGAAGGTGTCCTCGGCGCGACCGAACTGGATGTCGACGAGCTGCTTGCGGATGGTCTTCCAGACCTCGCCCTCGCCGGCGGAGGCGATGGAGCCGCCGTTGTAGACGAGCTCACCGACCGGCGTGACGACGGCGGCGGTGCCGCAGGCGAAGACCTCGGTGATCTCGCCGGACTCGACCCCGGCCTTCCACTCGTCGATGGCGAACTTGCGCTCCTCGACGGTGTAGCCGAGCTTGCCGGCGAGCTCGATGATGGAGGCGCGGGTGATCCCCTCGAGGATGGTGCCGGTCTCGGGGGTGACGATGCGGCCGTCGGCGTGGACGAAGTAGAGGTTCATGCCGCCGAGCTCCTCGACGTACTTCCCCTCCTGCGCGTCCAGGAACACCACCTGGTCGCAGCCGTTGGCCGACGCCTCGGCCTGGGCGACCAGGGAGGAGGCGTAGTTGCCACCGGTCTTGGCGGCGCCCATGCCACCGCGGCCGGCGCGGGTGTAGTCCTCGGTGAGCCAGATCCGCACCGGCTTCACGCCGCCCTTGAAGTAGGAGCCCGCGGGCGAGGCGATGACCATGTAGGTCACGTGCTGGGCCGGGCGCACGCCGAGGAACGACTCCGAGGCGAACATGAAGGGCCGCAGGTAGAGGCTCTTCTCGTCGGTCTCGGATGCCTCGGGCACCCAGCGCTGGTCGACCCTGACGAGGTCGAAGACGGTCTGCACGAAGTCCTCGATCTCGAGGACGGGCAGCGCGAGCCGCTCGCTGGATCGGGCCATCCGGGCCGCGTTGGCCTCGGGCCGGAACGACCAGATCGAGCCGTCGGCGTGCCGGTAGGCCTTCATCCCCTCGAAGATCTCCTGGGCGTAGTGCAGCACGGCTGCCGACGGGTCCAGGCTGAGCGGCGCGTACGCCTCGATGCGACCGTTGTGCCAGCCCTGTTCGGGCGTCCACTCGACGGTGAGCATGTGATCGGTGAAGTAGTTGCCGAAGCCTGGGTTCGCCAGGACCTCCGCGAGCTGCTTGTCGGTGGCCGGTTGGGTCGACAATGTGGTGCTGATCTCCATGGGCACGAGATTAGTCCTGTTCTGCGAGAGCCGTGCTAATGCCGGCGGGGTAAGTGATGAGGACAGACGAAGGGCCGGGCGCAGAGTCTCTGCGCCCGGCCCCTTCGGGGATGAGCGTCTAGCCGGTTACGCGGGCGGCGATCGCGTCGCCGACCTCGGAGGTCGTACGTGGCTCCGGACCGCGCTCGGAGAGGTCGGCGAGCACGGCGGCGTCGATGACGGCGGCAGCCTCGGGGTGACCGAGGTGCTCGAGCAGAAGGGCCCCGGACAGGATGGCCGCGGTGGGGTCCGCCTTCTGCTGGCCGGCGATGTCGGGGGCGGAGCCGTGGACCGGCTCGAACATCGAGGGGAACTCCCGGGAGGAGTTGATGTTGCCGGAGGCGGCCAGGCCGATGCCGCCGGTGATGGCAGCGGCGAGGTCGGTGATGATGTCGCCGAAGATGTTGTCGGTGACGATCACGTCGAAGCGGGCCGGGTCGGTGGCGAGGAAGATCATCACCGCGTCGATGTGGAGGTAGTCCACGGTGACGTCGGGGAACTCCTCGGCGACCTGCTGGGTGATCCGCCACCACAGCGAGCCGGCGTTGACGAGCACGTTGGTCTTGTGGACCAGGGTCAGCTTCTTGCGCGGGCGCGCCTGGGCGCGGGCGAAGGCGTCGCGGACGACCCGCTCCACGCCGAAGGCGGTGTTGACCGAGGTCTCGGTGGCGACCTCGTGCGGGGTTCCGACCCGCATCGCGCCACCGTTGCCGGTGTAGAGACCCTCGGTGCCCTCGCGCACCACGACGAAGTCGATCTCGCCCTTGTCGAGCACGGCCGGAGCCAGCGGGGAGGTCGCCCCCGGGAAGAGCCTGCTCGGACGGAGGTTGACGTAGTGGTCGAGCTCGAAGCGGAGCTTGAGGAGCAGCCCGCGCTCCAGGATGCCCGGAGGCAGGTTCGGGTCGTTCGGCTTGCCGCCGACCGCGCCGAGCAGGATGGCGTCCTGCTCCTTGATCTCCTCGAGCACCGAGGACGGAAGCACCTCGCCGGTGGCGAGATAGCGCTCGGCGCCGAGGTCGTATCGGGTCTGCTCGAACTTCACCGGCGAGGCGACCTCGAGCACCTTCAGCGCCTCGGCGGTCACCTCCGGTCCGATGCCGTCGCCGGGGATCACTGCGAGGTTGGTCGTAGACATACGGCGAGACTAGTTGTCGTCGGGCAGCTGGCCGCCGTTGTCCCGCAGGTCGAGCGCCTGCTGGACCGCGGCGATGGTGTTCTCGACGCTGTGCGGGTTGTCCGGGTCGTGGCTCGCCGGGCCCCACTCGCGGCTCCACTGGTTGTATTCGGCGGGGCTCTCGGGGTACATCGCGTACATGGCTTCTTCCTTCACACATCGGGGAATCAGAGGGTGTGGGAGAGAAGCCGGGGTCTTTGGGAAGACGGAAGCCACCGCGACGAGGTGGCTTCTCCTGCGGTCGTTACCGCTGGGCCCCGTCGCGGCACTCGAGTACGAGAAAAATGCTCCGCATGGTGAACTGACGGTAACCCGAGATGTCCGCCGCGTCATCGAATCTGGACCAAAGGTCCGACATCCGAGACACAGATGCGGGTAAGTCGCCCGGACATCGGGAAGACTGGTCCTGTGAGCGCACCTCCAGAGCTGCCAGACATCGTGACCCGCGCCTTCGACGTCTCCCGTCGCGCTGGCTATGTGTCGTTCTGCCGCAACGAGACCGGACGGCTGCTGGCGACCCTGGCTGCGACCAGGAGCGGCACCATGGCCGAGTTCGGCACCGGATGCGGTGTCGGCACCGCCTGGCTGCGTAGCGGCGTACGCGGCGAGGCCGCCCACATCGTCTCCGCCGAGCTCGACGAGCACCTCGCCAAGGAGGCCTCGGAGATCTTCGCCGACGACGAGCAGGTCGAGGTGATCGCCGCCGACTGGGCGATCCTCCGCGACCGCGGCCCGTTCGCGCTGCTCTTCCTCGACGCGGAGACCCCCGGCGGGGTCTCCCCCGACCAGCTCGCCGACCTGGTCGAGGAGGGCGGCATCGTCGTCATCGACGACCTCATTCCCACCGACCTGTGGCCGCCGATCGTCTACGGCCGGGTCGACAGCCTGCGCGAGTCCTGGCTCACCGACGAGCGCTTCACCACCGTCGAGGTCATGGTCGCGCCGGACACGAGCGTCCTGCTCGCCACCAAGCGCTGAGCTCGCCTGGATGCTCACCGAGGTAACTCGGTGAGCATCCAGCGGCCGACCTAGGCGAAGAGCTCCTCGGCCAGGAAGCGGCCCGACTTCGGCGCCCGCGGGACCGCGAAGATCGCCGACCCGACGTGGGCGATGTACTCGTTGAGCAGATCGACCCGGCCGAGCTTGCGCTGCAGGTCGACGAAGGTCGCCGGGTCCTTCATGAACGCGATGAAGAAGAGCCCGGCGTCGAGCTGACCCAGCGAGTTGAGCCCGTCGGTGAAGTTGTAGCCGCGGCGCAGGATCTTGGCTCCCCCGTTGTTCTCCGAGGCTGCCAGCGCGACGTGGGAGGTGGGGTCGATGACCGGCTTGCCGTCGCGTACGGCCTTGAAGTCCGGGGTGTCGAACTCCTTCTTCCCGCTCAGCGGCGCGCCCTCGCCCTTGTCACGACCGATCGTGCGGTGCTGGGTGTCGATGGTCGTGCCGTCCCAGACCTCGATGTCCATGTTGATCTTGCGGGTGACCAGGTAGCTGCCGCCCCGCATCCACGCCGGCTCGTCCGGGTCGGCGACCCAGACGAACTCGTCGAGGTCCTCCTCGGACTTGACGTTGCGGGTGCCGTCCTTGAGACCCATCAGGTTGCGCGGCGTCTTCTGCCCCTTGCCCGCGGAGGCGCGGCCGAAGCCGAGCACGGTCCAGCGGGTGGTGACCAGGCCACGCCCGATCCGGACCAGGTCGCGGATGGCGTGGTAGGCCACCTGCGGGTCGTCGGCGCAGGCCTGCAGGGCCAGGTCGCCGCCGCACAGCTCGGGCTGGAGCTCGTCGGAGGGCAGCCGCGGGATCTCCGCGAGCAGCTTCGGGCCGCGGCCGGCCAGGCCGAAACGGTCGCCGAAGAGCCCGGGCCCGAGGCCGAGGGTGACGGTGAGCGAGGCCGGCGAGAGGTCGTACGCCTCCCCCGTGTCCTGCGGGACGCCGTTGCTCCGCGTCGGCTCGACGGAGCCGACCGGGTTGCCCTTCATCATCGTCGCCATGGCCGCCGACCAGCGCGCGAAGAGCACCTTCAGCTGCTCGGCGGTGGTGCCCTCGACGACGTCGAGAGACATGAAGACCAGGTGCCGCTGCGGCGGCGTGGCGATGCCGACCTGGTGGTCGCCGGTGTAGAAGTCGTACGCCTGGGAGAGATCGAGCCCGTCGGAGGCCGCCGCTTCGGCAGGTGAGGCGGCGCGGCCGCCGAGGAAGCCGACCGCCGCCCCGGCCGCGGCGCCGCCCCCGGCGCCGGCCAGCAGCCGTCGCCGGGAGAGGCCCTTGCCTTCGGTGGTCATCAGGCCGTCGCTGCCTTCTCCGCCAGGCGGCCGAGGACGTCCTGGAGCGACTGCACGGTCGCGGACAGCTTCTTGCCGTCGGAGGCCTTCAGCTCGGCGGTGTAGGGACGGTAGCCGCCCAGCGCCTCGGGGTCCTTGTAGCCCTCGAGGTCGTCGGTGACGGCGGTGAACCGCCCGTCGATGGTCTTGACCAGCTCGGCGTCGATCTTCTCCAGACCCGGGCGCAGCGCGGCGTAGGCCTGCTGGGCGCCCTCGACGTTGTTGGCGAAGTCGACCAGGTCGATGTGGCTGTAGGCCTCTTCTTCGCCGGTGATCTTGCCCGACTGGACCTCCTCGAGCAGCGCGGCGGCGCCGTTGGCGAGGTCCTCGGGCTTGAACTCCAGGGTCTTGCCGACCTCGGCGAGCTTGGTGACGTTGGTGACCAGGTCCGCGGCGTACTTCTTGGTCTGGTCGGTGATCTTCTTCGCCTGGAACAGGTCGCGCTCGACGGCGTGGAAGCCGCTCCAGCCGACCGCCTCGTCGAGGTTGGAGGCGCGCATGTCGATCAGGTAGTCGAGGTTGCCCTTGTTGTCGGTGGGGTCGAAACCGTCCATCACGAAGCCCTCGACGTCGGACTCGATCTTCTCGTAGAAGGGGCGAGCCTCGGCGTAGGCCTTCTGCGCGGCGGCGACGTCGCCGGTGTCGACGGCCTTCTTCAGGTCCTGGACACCGACGACCATCGCGTCGATCTGGGTGCGGACGTACGTGGTGTAGTCCTCGGACCCGGAGGCGAGCAGCTGGGCGGCGTCGCCCGTCGGCTCGGCCGCGGCCTCGCCGGTGACCTGGAAGGGAACCCGCTCCGTGGAGGCGCCCGGGCAGTAGATCTCGTAGTCGCCACCGCCGAGGGTGAGCGTGAAGGAGGCTCCGGGAAGGCCAGGGGCGAGGTTCTCCTTCTCGCCGAGGATCTTCTGGCCGTCCATCAGCTCGAGCTCGGTGAGACCGGCCGCCGACTCGTTGGTGACCGTGAAGGTCACCGGGCCGGCCGCGGCGGTGTCGGTGTCGAGCTCGCAGACATCACCGTCGGAGCCACTGACCATCGTCACCTTGACCTGGCTCGCGCCCTTCTTCTTCGGCGCCGCCGAGTCGTCGGTGTCGCTGCCACAGGCAGCGAGGCCGGTCAGGCACAGCGCGGTGAGTGCTGCAACGGAGATCGCCTTACGCGACATGGGTGGTTCCTTCCACTGATGACTCCCGGCCCTCTTCGCGGCCGGCGTCGTTGACGGCGCGCGGTTCGGTGGCGCGGCCGGGCCTGCGCCGGGACTGCCACAGGAGCAGCCCGGCGAGGACGATGAGGGCGACCGGCATCCAGTGCTTCCACAGCAGCCGGTCGTGTGCGGCGTGGTCCGCCTCGGCGATCTTCGCGGACAGCTCCGTCGCATAGGTCTCCTCGACCTGCAGCGCGGAGCCGTCGACGGTGAAGGTGCGCGGCGAGGTCAGGCCGCCGCCTTCGATCGTGAGCAGGAGCCTGCCGGTGGTGCGTACGTCGACCAGACCGCCGTCACGGCTCAGCACCGTGTGACGGGTGCTGTCGGTCCAGCGGGCCTGGTACGGGCCCGGAGCGGTGGCGAGGTTGAGGCCGACCGGGATCCGGTTGCCGGTGTAGGCCAGCAGATCCTTGGCGGTGAGGGAGGCGGGCAGGTCGCCGGAGCCCTTCGCGTGCCAGGCGGTGTCGGCGATGCCGGTGTGGCCGGTGGGGTCGGCGAGCTCGATCTTCTCGCCATCGGCGGTCAAGGTCGCTCGGTCGCCGTCGCCGGAGACGGCCAGCGCTGCCGTACGCCCGTCCGCCAGCGGCGCCTCGCGGGGTACGTCGACGCTCGACAGCGGGACGAGGACGAAGAGTGCCGCGGCGCCCGCCACGGCGGCGACGGCGCCGCCGATCCGCAGCCGTCGCGCCAGCGCGACGCCGGGACGCAGGCGGGCAGGCAGGACGAGCATCGCGAGCATCGGCACCAGGTAGGCCAGCCAGCCGAGCACCTCGATCACCCGCGGGTCGGCGGGGACACCGAGGATGCCGGTGATCACCGCCGAGCGCACCGAGCCGTTGGGGATGAGCCAGGACAGGTCGACGGTGCGGCCCTGACCGACGGTCACCCAGCCCGCCTCGTGGCCCGTACGCAGCGCGAACATCACCAGCCCGGCCGCGACGAACACCAGGAACACGCCGGTGACCTGGAAGAACATCTTCAGGTTGAGCCGCAGGCCGCCGGCGTAGATGCCCCAGCCGAGGCCGATGGCGATGGCCAGGCCGAGCAGGGCGCCGACGATCGCGGCGGGCGCACTGGTGGCGTTCTGGATGGTGGCGAGCAGGAAGACCGAGGTCTCGAAACCCTCGCGCAGCACGGCCAGGAAGCCCATCACCGCCATCGCGGTGAGCGTGCCGGCGCCGAGCGCGGCGGCGGCCGCCTTCTCGAGCTCGCCCTTGAGGCTGCGGGCGTGGGTGTGCATCCAGCGGATCATCCCGGTCACGAAGACGATCGCGATCACGCCGATCACGCACTCGAGCATCTCCTGCTGCCGTTGCGGCAGCGCCTGCTCGAGGAGCCTCAGCGCGACCCCGACGGCGATGCTCAGCCCGATGCCGGCACCGACGCCGACCCACAGCCCTCGCAGCGGGGCGCCGTTGCGGCGCAGGAAGGTGGCGATGATCGACACGATCAGCGCAGCCTCGAGGCCCTCCCGGAGACCGATGACGAACGTTGGCAGCATGCCCGCAGCGTAACCTTAGGTAAGGCTCACCTTGTAGACGGGGACCCAGAACTTTGCTCTGGGCCCCGTCCGCCATGCCGCTCAGGCGAGGTCAGATCGCGCAGCCGTCGGGGCCACAGGCGTCACCGTCGCCGAGGATCGTGAGCGCCGGCTTGGTCTCGGCGTGCACCTTCTCCAGCAGCTGGCTGAACAGGTCGGTCGGCTGGGCGCCGGAGACACCGTACTTCCCCTCGACGACGTAGAACGGCACCCCGTTGGCGCCGTAGGCGCGGGCCTGGTCGATGTCGGCCTGGACGTCGCCGGCGAACTCCTCGCTCGCGAGCACCTCGTCCACCCGGTCGGCGTCGAGGCCGACGTTCACGGCCGACTGCTTCAGGACCGCGTGGTCGCCCATCGACTCCCCGCGGGTGAAGTACGCAGCGAGCAGCTCCTCCTTGAGCGCGGCCTGCTTGCCCTCGGCCTTGGCCAGGTGGAGCAGCCGGTGGGCGTCGATGGTGCGCGCGTGCGGGGTGTCCTCGTGACGGAACTCGAGCCCGGCCGCGGCAGCGGGGACGTTGGCCTGCTTCATCAGCTCGCGGGCCTGGTCGACGGAGGCGCCGAACTTCTTGGCCAGGGCCTCGACGGTGGTCTCGACCGGCACCTGCGGAGCGGTCGGGTCGAGCTCGAAGGAGTGGTAGACGATCTCGACGTCGTCGCTGTGCTCGAAGCGCTCCAAGGCTTCCTCGAGGTGGCGCTTGCCGATGTAGCACCAGGGACAGACGACGTCGGACCAGACATCAATACGCATGCCATGGGAACGTTTGGTTCGGTACGAAACATTCCGCAACGGACCGATCTACCCCGAGATGGTCTCAGGGGAGATCAGGGGAAGCGCCAGGAACCCACCAGGGATCTGCCAGGGGTCTGCCGGACGCGCGCGGGGCCGCCGGGGCGCGAGGCTCGGAGCATGATCCAGATCGATGCCCTCACCAAGAGGTACGGCAGGTTCACGGCCGTCGACAACGTGACCTTCACCGCCGAGCCCGGCCGGGTGACCGGCTTCCTCGGCCCCAACGGCGCCGGTAAGTCCACGACCATGCGCATCCTGGTCGGACTCACCGATCCGTCCTCCGGCAGCGCGCACCTCCTGGGCCGCCACTTCTCCCAGCTGCCCAACCCCGGTCGCGAGGTCGGAGTTCTGCTGGACGCCTCCGCCCAGCACGGCGGTCGCACCGGCCGCGAGATCCTCACCCTGGCTGCCCGCACGATGGGGCTGCCGAGGTCGAGCGTCGCCGAGACCCTGGAGCGGGTCAGCCTGACCGAGGAGGAGGCCGGACGCCGGGTACGCAACTACTCCCTCGGGATGCGGCAGCGGCTCGGCATCGCGACGGCCCTGATCGGCGACCCCGAGGTGCTGATCCTCGACGAGCCGGCCAACGGCCTCGACCCGGCCGGCATCCGCTGGATGCGCGACCTGCTGCGGGGCTTCGCCGACGACGGCGGCACCGTGCTGCTCTCCTCCCACCTGCTGCACGAGATCGAGGTCATCGCCGACGACATCGTGGTCATCGGCAACGGCCGGATCGTGGCGCAGGGCACCAAGCAGGAGCTGCTCGCCAGCGGCGAGACGTACGCCCGTTGCGGTGAGCCCACCTCGCTCGGCCGGGCGCTCCAGTGGGCCGGTCACACCGCCGAGATCACCACCGAGGGCGCCGTCCGCAGCAACGCCGACCTCGCCACCGTCGGCCAGATCGCCTTCGACGCCGGTCTCGTGCTGACCGAGCTCCGCGCCGCCGACGGCGCCGGCCTGGAGGAGATGTTCCTCCAGCTCACCGCCGAGACCCAGCGCGACCACCTCGAGACCCCGGAAAGGGAAGCAGCATGAGCACCACGACAGTCGCACCGGAGCCCGTCGGGCGCCGCCCCGAGGCGGTCCACCGCCGCGAGCGGGGCGTACCGGCCCCGATCCCCTTCGGCCGCATCGCCGGCGTCGAGCTGCGCAAGATGTTCGACACCCGCTCGGGGTTCTGGCTGATGGCCAGCCTGGTCGTGCTCTCCCTGGCCGCGACCGCGGTGACGATCATCTTCGTCGACGCCGACAACCTCGACTACGAGGGCTTCGCCAGCGCCTGGGGCATGCCGATGTCGGTGATCCTGCCGATGATCGCGGTGCTCGCGGTCACCAGCGAGTGGAGCGCCCGTAGCGCCCTGACCACGTTCACCCTGGTCTCCGGCCGCGGCCGCGTGATCGCCGCGAAGGCCCTGGTCACCGCCGCGGTGGGCGTCGTCGCCATCGCGGTCGCGGCGGCCGTCGGAGCGCTCGGCTACCTCGGCGTGGCTGCCGTCATGGACCTCGACCCGGTGTGGAACATCTCCTTCACCGAGCTCGCCCAGGTGACCCTGGCCAGCGAGATCGGCATGTTCATGGGCTTCATGCTCGGCACGCTCTTCCGCAGCTCCCCGGGGGCGATCGTGGCGTACTTCGTCTACGCGCTCGTCCTGCCCACCGTCTCCTCGGCGCTGGCCTCGACGAACACGTGGTGGGCCGAGCACGCCACCTGGTTCGACCTCAACTGGGCGACCATGAACCTCTACTCCGAGATGACCGACAAGAACTGGGCCCAGCTGGGTGTCGCCGGCCTGATCTGGCTGGTCATCCCGATGATCGTCGGCCTCCGCCTCGTGCTCAGGTCCGAGGTCAAATAGCCGCCGAGTCGGCCCGAACTGACCACAAAACCAGCCGAGTCGGCCCGTCAAGACGGGCCGACTCGGCGGGGTTTTCTGTCAGTTCGGGCCGACTCGGCACGAACTGAGGGGTCAGCGGGCGGCGGAACCCTCGGTGTAGTCGTCGTCGGACTGGCTCCACGAGAAGTGGGCGCGCAGGGCCTTGCCGGTGGCCTCGATCGGGTGACCGGCCTCCTCCTCGCGCAGCTTCTGGAACTCGACGGCGCCGTTGTCCTGGTCGGCGATGAAGCGGGAGGCGAAGGAGCCGTCCTGGATCTCGGCGAGGACCTGCTGCATGGTCTCCTTGACCTGCGGGCCGATGACGCGCGGGCCGGAGACGTAGTCGCCGTACTCAGCGGTGTCGGAGATCGACCAGCGCTGCTTGGCGATGCCGCCCTCCCACATCAGGTCCACGATGAGCTTGAGCTCGTGGAGCACCTCGAAGTAGGCGATCTCGGGCTGGTAACCGGCCTCGGTCAGCGTCTCGAACCCGGCCTGGACCAGGTGGGACACGCCGCCGCAGAGCACGGCCTGCTCGCCGAAGAGGTCGGTCTCGGTCTCCTCGGTGAAGGTCGTCTTGATGACACCGGCGCGGGTGCCACCGATGCCCTTGGCGTACGACTTGGCGAGGTCCCACGCGGAGCCCGAGGCGTCCTGCTCGACGGCGATGATGTCTGGGATGCCGCGGCCGGCGACGTACTCACGACGGACCGTGTGGCCCGGGGCCTTCGGGGCGACCAGGATCACGTCGACGCCCTCGGGCGCCTTGATGTAGCCGAAGCGCACGTTGAAGCCGTGGCCGAAGACGAGGGTCTTGCCGGCGGTCACGTGGGGCGCGAGCTCGTCGTTGTAGAGACCACGCTGGTGCTGGTCGGGGGCGAGGATGACGATCACGTCGGCCTCCGCAGCCGCGTCGGCCGGGGTGAGGACCTTCAGGCCCTCCTCCTCCGCCTTGGCGGTGGACTTCGAGCCGGGCTGCAGGCCGATGCGCACGTCCACACCGGAGTCACGCAGGTTGAGCGCGTGGGCGTGGCCCTGGCTGCCGTAACCGATGACGGCAACCTTCTTCGCCTGGATCAGCGCGAGGTCGGCGTCGTCGTCGTAGAAAATCTCAGCCACGAGGGCTTCTCCTTTAGTTGTGTTTGATAGGGGTTCAGACCGCGGAAGGCGGAGCGGGCACAGCCACGGATCGTAGGCTGCGCTCGGAGATCGACCGGGAGCCGCGGCCCATGCCGACCATGCCGGACTGGGAGAGCTCACGGATACCGAAGGGCTCGATGACCCGGAGGAAGTCGTTGAGCTTGCCGGTGTTGCCGGCGAGCTGGACGACGACGGTGTCGGTGGACACGTCGACGACCTTGGCCCGGAAGAGCTGGATAGTGTCGAGCACCTGGCTGCGGGTCTCCGTGGTGGCGGTGATCTTGACCAGCATGAGGGCGCGCTGGACGCGCGTCTCAGGCTCGAGCTCGACGATCTTGATCACCTCGACCAGCTTGTTGAGCTGCTTGGTGACCTGCTCGAGGGGGGTGTTCTCGAGATTGACCACGACCGTCATGCGGGAGACCTCGTCGTGCTCGGTCGGTCCCACCGCGAGGGACTCGATGTTGAAGCCGCGGCGAGAGAAGAGCGCGGCCACGCGGGCCAGGACGCCGGGCTTGTTCTCGACCAGGACGCTCAGCGTGTGCTTGCCGCCGGTCTTCACGGGCTGGATGCTCATCAGAGGTCGTCCTCGTCGAACTCGGGCGCGAGGTCGCGCGCGTACTGGATCTCGTCGTTGGAGGAACCGGCGGCGACCATCGGCCACACCATGGCGTCCTTGTTGACCCGGAAGTCGACGACGACGGGCATGTCGTTGATCTCCATGGCCTTCTCGATGGTGGAGTCGACGTCGTCGGCGGAGTCGCAAGCCAGGCCGACGCAGCCCATGGCCTCGGCCAGCTTCGGGAAGTCGGGGATGCGCTTGGGCTGGCCGTGGGACTGCAGGTTGGTGTTGGAGTAGCGCTCGCCGTAGAAGAGCGTCTGCCACTGGCGGACCATGCCGAGGTTGTCGTTGTTGATGATCGCGACCTTGATCGGGATGCCCTCGATCGCGCAGGTGGCCAGCTCCTGGTTGGTCATCTGGAAGCACCCGTCGCCGTCGATCGACCACACCGTGGAGTCGGGGCAGCCGACCTTCGCGCCCATCGCGGCGGGGACGGAGTAGCCCATCGTGCCGAGACCACCGGAGTTGATCCAGGTGTTGGGGTGCTCGTAGCCGATGAACTGCGCGGCCCACATCTGGTGCTGGCCGACGCCGGCGGTGAAGATCGTGTCCTCGCCGGAGATCTTGCCGAGCCGCTCGATGACGTACTGCGGGGAGAGGCCCTCGGCGGGGAGGTCGTAGCCGAGCGGGTAGGACTTCTTGATCCCGGCCACGAAGGCGATCCAGCCCTCGTAGTCGCCCTCCTTGCCGGCCTCCTTCTCGGCGGTGAGCACGGCGATCAGGTCGGTGAGGACCTCGCGCACGTCGCCCACGATCGGGACGTCGGCGTAGCGGTTCTTGCCGATCTCGGCCGGGTCGATGTCGGCGTGGATCACCTTGGCGTTGGGGGCGAAGGAGTCCAGGTTGCCGGTGACACGGTCGTCGAAGCGGGCGCCGAGGCTGATGATCAGGTCGGACTTCTGCAGGCCGGCGACCGCGGCGACGGTGCCGTGCATGCCCGGCATGCCGAGGTGCTGCGGGTGGGAGTCCGGGAACGCGCCGCGCGCCATCAGCGTCGTCACGACCGGGATCCCGGTGAGCGTGGCCAGCTGCAGCAGCTCGCGGTGGGCGCCGGAGCGGATCGTGCCGCCACCGACGTACAGGACCGGCTTCTTGGCCTCCAGCATCAGGCGCGCCGCCTCGCGGATCTGCTTGGCGTGCGGCCTGGTCACCGGGCGGTAGCCCGGCAGGTGGAGCTCGGTCGGCCACCGGTAGGTGGTGGTGGCCTGCAACGCCGACTTGGTGACGTCGACGAGGACCGGACCCGGACGTCCCGAGGACGCCAGGTGGAAGGCCTCAGCGACCCGCAGCGGGATCTCCGCCGGGTCGGTGATGAGGAAGCTGTGCTTGGTGACCGGCATCGTGATGCCGCGGATGTCCGCCTCCTGGAAGGCGTCGGTGCCGATCATCGCCGCGCCGACCTGGCCGGTGATGGCCACCATCGGCACGGAGTCCATGTTGGCGTCGGCGAGCGGCGTGACCAGGTTGGTCGCGCCCGGGCCGGAGGTGGCCATGCAGACGCCGACCTTGCCGGTCGCGGCGGCGTAGCCCTGGGCCGCGTGGCCGGCGCCCTGCTCGTGGCGTACGAGGATGTGGCGGATCTTCGAGTCCATCAGCGGGTCGTAAGCCGGAAGGATCGCTCCTCCCGGAATGCCGAAGATGTTCTCGGCCCCCGCTGCTTCCAGCGACTTGATCAGGCTCTGTGCGCCTGTCATCTGCTCGCTCATGTCCGCCGTCCTACTCATCGGAGCTTCTACTCATGGGCTGTACTCGGTTGTCTGGTTCGGGCTGCTGATGCAACAAAAAACCCTCCGGCCCGGCGGGCAACGGAGGGAGACGCGTCGTCTGGAACCTGTGGCTCCTAGGCGACGCGCCTGATAAGTACGAGAATGCTGTTCAGCATGCCCACACGTTAACCCCATGTGTCGCGCCGTGTCACCTCACCCTAGCGCGCGTCCCATGATTTGAGATCACCGTCCCAGTATCTGTCAGTCGACCAGGCCGAGCCGCTCCTTCAGGAAGGTCCAGGAGAAGGCGGACAGGTGGGCCGACTGGGCGTTGTTGGCGGCGCCGCCGTGGCCGCCCTCGATGTTCTCGTAGTAGGTGACGTCCTTGCCGGTGGCCGCCAGCAGCGCGGCCATCTTGCGGGCGTGGCCGGGGTGGACACGGTCGTCCTTGGTGGAGGTGGTGAGCAGGACGGGCGGATAGGTCTTCGCCGCGTCGAGCAGGTGGTAGGGCGAGAAGGTCTTGATGTACGCCCACTCCTCCGGCACGTCCGGGTCGCCGTACTCGGCCATCCAGGACGCTCCGGCGAGGAGGTGCGAGTAGCGCTTCATGTCCAGCAGCGGCACCTGGATCACCACGGCGCCGAACAGCTCGGAGTAGAGCGTGAGCATGTTGCCGGTCAGCAGGCCGCCGTTGGAGCCGCCCTGGATCCCGAGGTGCCTCGCGTCGGTCACGCCGGTCTCGACCAGGTGGCGGGCGACGGCGGCGAAGTCCTCGTAGGCCCTGTGCCGGTTCTCCTTCAGCGCCGCCTGGTGCCAGGCCGGGCCGTACTCCCCTCCCCCGCGGATGTTGGCCACCACGTAGACGCCGCCGTCGCTGAGCCAGGCCCTGCCGACGCCCGCGGAGTAGCCCGGGGTCATCGGGATCTCGAAGCCGCCGTAGCCGTAGAGCAGGGTGGGCGCCGGACCGTCCCTGCCCTCGAGGGCGGCCTCGGACCCGACGATGAAGTAAGGGATCCGGGTGCCGTCCGCCGAGGTGGCGAACCGCTGCTCGGCCCGGAGCCCCTCGGTGTCGAACCAGGCCGGCGCCGACTTGAGCGGCTCGATCGTCTCGGCGCCGATGGTCGTCAGACCGTACGTCGCCGGGGTCAGGTAGCCGCTGGTGACGACCCAGACCTCGTCGGACTCGACGGCGTCGACGGCCCGGGTGCCGACCGCGGCCACCGGATCGGTCGCCGGGAACTCGGATCGGGTCCACTCGCCCGAGGCCGACGGGGTCAGGACATGCAGCCGGTTCTTGACGTCCTCGAACACGTTGAGGATCAGGTGGTTGCGGGTCCAGGTCGCCCCGGCGAGCGAGGTCTTCGCGGTGGGCTCGAAGAGCACGGTGAGGTCGCGCTCACCGGCCAGGAACCGCTCCGCGTCGGCCGCCAGCAGCGAGCCCGCGGCGTAGGTCGTGCCCGCAACGCTCCACTCCTCGCGCAGGTCGATGACCAGCCACTCCCGGTGGAAACCGGCTTCGGCGGAGTCGGGGATGTCGAGCTTGGTGAGGGTCTGCTCGGGGGTGCCGGGATCGGTGGCGACGTACGTCTCGGACCGGTAGAACGCGATCGAGCGGCTGACCAGGTCGCGCTCGAAGCCGGGTGTGTGGATGTGGCGGGCGGAGATGTACATGTCCTCGTCGGTGCCCTCGTAGACCACCGCCGCGTCCTCGAACGGGGTGCCGCGGCGCCACAGCTTCACGATGCGCGGGTAGCCGCTCGGGGTCAGCGAGCCCTCGCCGAAGTCGGTGAAGACGTAGACCGCGTCGGGGCCGCACCAGGAGAGCCCGCCCTTGGCGCCGCCCTGCTCGACGGCGCGGGTGAAGCCGCCCTCGGCCGGGTTCACGAAGGCCTTGGTGACCAGGTCGAACTCCCGGGTCACGTCGGCGTCCGAGCCGCCCGGGGAGAGGTCGATGAGCACCTTGCGCCACGGTTCGCCGGGCTCGGGCCGGAGCACCGAGGCACCGTGCCAGACCCAGCTCTCCCCCTCCTCGGCGGCCAGCGCGTCGAGGTCGAGCAGGATCTCCCACTCCGGCTCGTCGGTGCGGTAGGACTCCGGTGTGGTGCGCCGCCATATGCCGCGCTCGTGGTCGGCGTCGCGCCAGAAGTTGTAGAGGTGCTCGCCGAGGCGGGAGACGTCGGGCACCCGGTCGTCGGAGTCGAGCACCTCGAGGATCTGCGCCTCGATCTTGGCGAACACCGGGTCTGCGCCGACGCCGGCGTGGGCCTCCTCGTTGCGCGCCCGCACCCAGGCCAGCGCATCTGCACCCTCGACCTCCTCCAGCCACCCGAACGGGTCCTCGGCGGTCGGGTCCAGCGGCGTGGTGATCTCCATGCCGGAAGATTAGCCAGGGCACCGGCATCATGGGGGCATGAGCGAGTTGCCGCGCAAGGCGGTCACCAGGACGGCGAAGCTGGCCGCGCTGCCGATGGGCTACGCCGGGCGCAAGGCGCTCGGGCTCGGCAAGCGGATCGGCGGCAAGCCGGCCGAGGCGGTGCTGGCCGATGTGCACCAGCGTACGGCCGACCAGCTGTTCCGCACCCTGGGTGAGCTCAAGGGTGGCGCGATGAAGTT
Source organism: Nocardioides sp. NPDC126508 (assembly GCA_040302365.1). Taxonomy (GTDB): domain Bacteria; phylum Actinomycetota; class Actinomycetes; order Propionibacteriales; family Nocardioidaceae; genus Nocardioides. Next base: position 169,062 of record JBEOUM010000008.1, on the reverse strand, counting down.
CGGGCAGATGCTCTCGATCATGGAGGCGGCGCTGCCGGAGCCGCAGGCTGCCCACTACCGCGCGCAGCTCACCCGGCTCCAGGACTCCGCTCCGCCGATGCCGACCGGGATCGTACGCGGCCTGCTGGCCCGGGATCTCGGGACCGACTGGTCCGAGCAGCTGGTCGAGCTGTCCGAGGAGCCGGCGGCCTCCGCCTCGATCGGGCAGGTGCACCGGGGCCGGTGGGCCGACGGTCGTGAGGTCGCGGTGAAGGTTCAGTACCCGGGTGCCGACGACGCGCTGCGTGCCGACCTGCGCCAGATCGGCCGGGTCGCGGCGATCGGCAACGCGGTCGTGCCGGGGATGGACATCAAGGCGCTGGTCGCCGAGCTGCAGGAGCGGGTCGTCGAGGAGCTCGACTACCCGAAGGAGGCCGAGGCCCAGCGTGTCTTCGCCTCGGCCTACGCCGACCACCCCCTGATCGAGGTCCCCGACGTCGTCGCCGTGGGGCCGAGCGTCCTCGTCACCGAGTGGGTCGAGTCGGAGGGCTCGATCGCGAAGATCATCGCCGAGGGCACCCCTGAGGAGCGCGACCACTACGGCGAGCTGCTCGCCAGGTTCTGGTTCTCGGCGCCAGGGATGACCGGGATGCTCCACGCCGACCCGCATCCCGGCAACTTCCGGGTCCTGCCCGACGGCCGGCTGGCCGTGCTCGACTTCGGGCTGGCCGCGCGGCTCCCGGACCGGGGTTTCCCGGAGGCGATGGGCCGGCTGATCCGGATCGCCTCGACCGGCGACGCCGACGCGCTGGTCGCGGGTCTGCGCCACGAGGGGTTCATCCGCGAGGGCATCAAGGTCGAGCCGCAGCACGTGCTCGACTACCTGGCGCCGTTCGTCACCCCGGCGCTGGAGGAGCGCTTCCGGTTCACCCGGGAGTGGCTGCGGGAGGAGTTCAAGCGGATCAACGATCCCAAGGACCCCGCCTACACGGTCGGGCTCAAGCTCAACCTGCCGCCGTCCTACCTGCTCATCCACCGGGTCTGGCTCGGCGGGCTCGGGGTGCTGGCGCAGCTCGACGCGGAGGCCCCGTTCCGGGAGATTCTCGAGGAGCATCTGCCGGGTTTCGCGGGCTGATTCAGGGCAGCAGGCTCTGACCCACCGGGCCCGGGTTGTAGGCGATCTCCCAGCGGACTCCGTCGGGGTCGGCGAAGTAGCCGGTGTAGCCGCCCCAGACCCGCTCCTCGCCCGCCGACACCTCGCGCCCGAGCGACCGGGCGAGCTCCAGCACGCTGTCGACCTCCTCACGAGTGGCGACGTTGTGGGCGAGGGTGAACGGCGCCACGCCGTCGGCGACGGCGATCGTGCCGACCTCCTCCTCGAACTCGGCCCGGTCCCACAGCGAGAGGATGACGTGCTCGCCGACACGGATCATGAGCACGCCGTCGGCCTCGAGCTCCGGGGTCCAGCCGAGGCCGTCGACGTAGAACGACCGGCTCGCGGCCACGTCGGCGACCGCCAGGGTGATGAAGCTGATGCGCTGGTCCATGGCAGTCACCCTGCCACGGACCAGCAGGGGTGTCAGGCGCCCTTGGCCGGGCCCGGCTTCTCCCGCAGGACGTCACGACGAGCGCGGTACTCGTTCTCGTCGATCTCGCCGGCCGCATAGCGCTCGGCCAGCCTCGCCTCACCCGCGCGCCGCGGCGCCTCGGCCACGCGCCTGCGGTTGTAGAGGACGACCGCGGTGATGATCGCCGCGATCACCAGGAACCACAGGATCGGGAAGATCGGCCAGAACGCCGGCGGCCCATCGTTGTTCCACGGTCCGCCGTCCCGCCACGGACCCCAGTGGTCGTTCGCCACCACGGTGGCGACCGTCTCGTTGATGCTCATTGCTCGTGTCCAATCTGTCGGGCTTGCCTATGCCCTCCAGAGTGCTGCGCGCGAGCCGGCGGCACATCGGCTCAGGAGCGGGGGCGGCGTACGCAATCGTGCGTACGTCGCCCCTACGGGGCCCGCAGCCGGCTGAGCTGACGCCCCTGCTCGTCGAAGTTCGCGGGGTCGAGCCAGCGCTCGTGCGCGTCCTTCACCTTCGGCCACTCCTCGGCGGTCACCGAGAACCAGTCGGTGTCGCGGTTGCGGCCCTTGACGACCATGTGGTTGCGGAACCGGCCCTCGTAGCTGAACCCCAGCCGCTCCGCGGCGCGGCGCGACGGCTCGTTGAGCGAGTCGAGCTTCCACTCGAACCGCCGGTAGCCCAGGGTGTCGAACGCGTGCCGCATGAGCAGGTGGATCGCCTCGGTCGCGGCCCTGGTGCGGGCCAGGGCGGGCCCGAAGAGCACGCCGCCGACCTCGATGCTGCCGTTCCTCGGGTTGATCGCGTGGTAGCCCGCGACGCCGCTCGCCCGGCCCTCCCGCTCGCCCTCCGACGGGACGAACGCGAACGGCACCACGTCGGGCGCGTCGACCAGGCCCGCCAGGTGCATCCACAGATCCTGCAACGAGGTCGGCATCGCGATCGGCCGGTAGGTCCACAGGTCGGCGTCGTCGGGGCCGCAGACCGCGGCGTAGAGGTCCGAGTACTGCGCCGACGAGAGCGGCGCGACCCGGACGTAGCGCCCCTCGAGGGTCACCGGATCGGGCCACGGCCGCGTCTCCCAGCTCTCGACGGCGACACCCACGGGATAGGCGAAATCGGTCACGGTGGTCATTGTCTCCGACCACCGTGACCGATCGCTCAGGAGGCCGCCGCGTCGACCGCCGCGTCCACCGTGGCGAGCGAGCGCCGGGCGGCGCCGAGGGCGAGCATGCCGACCAGGCACACCAGGAGCAGCATCCCGGCCAGGACCATCACCGACTCCACCGCGAACCGGTCGGCGAGCGGCCCGAAGACGATCATCGAGACCGGCATCGCCACCGACATCACGATCCCGTAGAACCCGAACACCCGCCCGCGCATCGAGTCCTCGACCTGCTCCTGCAGGAGCGTCGCGGCCGGCACCAGCAGCGTCTGGAAGAGGATGCAGATCACCAGGCCGGCGACCGAGAACACCCAGAAGTCCGTCGAGACGCCCAGCCCGACGACGAGCAGGCCGACACCGACCGAGGCGGCCACCATCAGCCGCACCCGGCGCTTCACCCTGGGCCCGAAGACCGCCATCATCGCGCCGCCGAGGACCATCCCGACGCTCCAGAACAGCTCGTTGACGCTCAGCATCCAGACCTCGTCGCCGAAGCTGCGCGTGATCATCAGCGGCGTCAGGTGCGCCGGCGCTCCGGCCATGAACATGACGACGGCCACGAGCCCCATCACCCAGCGCACCGACGCGTTCCCCTTGACGTACCGGACGCCGGCGAGGAGGTCACCGAAGTAGCTCACCGGTCCCGAGGAGTCCGCCGAGCGAACCGTGCGCGCCACCGGCACCAGGAGCAGCAGGAGTACGCCCACCACCGCCGTCACCACGTCGATGAAGAAGACCGAGACGATGCCGGTGCTCGCGTAGACCGCGGCGGCGACCGCCGGGGCGAACAGCATCATCCCCGACTGGATCGTCTGCTGGGCGCCGTTGACCCGCATCAGGTGCTCGGCCGGGACGATCTGCGGGAGCATGGCGTTGACCGCGGGCCCCTGGACACCGGCCAGCGCCGAGCGCACCGCCATCGCGACGAAGATCATCCACAGGTCACCGACCCCGCTCAGCATCAGCAGCGCGAGCACCAGGGTGGCGACCGCGATCGTCGAGTCGGCCCCGATGATCAGCAGCTTGCGCGAGTGCCGGTCGGCCCACACGCCGCCGAAGACCGACACCACCGCCTGCGGGAGCATCCCCGCCGCGACGCTCAGGGTCAGCACCGCGGCCGACCCGGTCTGGACGGTGAGGTGCCACATCACTGCGTACCCGACGATCATCGAGCCCAACGACGACACCGTCTGGCCGCCGAGGAAGACCAGCAGATTCCGCTTCCACCGATCCGACCTCTGTTCCGACATCGCAACCACTCCCGCGTCAGGTGGGCCGCTCCGTCGGGCCCCTCACCCATGCCACGAACGGGGAGAGGCGAATCCGACAGGTTGTGAAGCCGAGAGTGACCTATGGGCCACTCTCGGCTTCACAACCCGGATCGGCTATTCGGGTGCCGGGTCGAAGTCGAAGGCGGGCAAGCCGTCCAGGCTGATCGGGTTCTTGGTGCGCCGGTAGTCGGCGGATCCCTCGATCCCCTTGCGCTCGAAGTACGCCGGGAGCAGGTCGCGCTCGCCGACGTACGACATCAGCGGGACGGCGTAGCCGCAGGAGTCCGAGACCCGCTCGATGTCCACGACGACGACCGCGCGAGCGCCGGGGAGGTCGGTGAAGCGGCCGGCCAGGTCGGCGTACCCCTCGTCGTAGCGCGTCACCACCCGGCCGCGACCGTGGAAGCGGACGATGTTCGGCGCCCCGTCGAAGGCGCAGAACATCACCGTGATCCGGCCGTTCTCCCGCAGGTGCGCGATCGTCTCGCTGCCGCTCCCGGTGCCGTCGACCCACGCGAAGGTGAGCTCGTCGAGCATCCCGAAGGTGCCCGGGATGCCCCGTGGGGACACGTTGACGTGCCCCTCACCGGAGAGCGGCGCGGTGGCGACGAAGAAGACGACCTGACGGTCGACGAACTCCCGCAGGCGACCCTCGACGCGCGCGTGAACCTTTCCCATGCCCCGGTTACTCGGGCACGTTGCGGTAGGCGCCGTCGGAGGCCGAGGTGGCCATCGAGGCGTACGCCCGCAGGGCCGCGGAGACCTTCCGGTCGCGGTTGGCCGGGGTGTAGGGCTTCTCGCGCTTCTCCTGGGCCGCGCGACGCTCGTCGAGGACGATGTCGTCGACGTCGAGGGAGATCGAGCGGTTCGGGATGTCGATGGAGATCGGGTCGCCGTCCTCGACGAGCGCGATCAGGCCGCCGCCGGCCGCCTCCGGGGAGACGTGGCCGATCGAGAGCCCCGAGGTGCCGCCGGAGAAGCGGCCGTCGGTGATCAGCGCGCACTTCTGGCCCAGGCCGCGACCCTTGAGGAACGAGGTCGGGTAGAGCATCTCCTGCATGCCCGGCCCACCCTTCGGGCCCTCGTAGCGGATCACCACGACGTGGCCGGCCTCGACCTTCTTGGACAGGATCCCGTCGACCGCGGCGTCCTGGGACTCGAAGACGATCGCGGTGCCGGTGAAGGTCAGGCAGTCGTCGGGCACGCCGGCCGTCTTCACGACACAGCCGTCGGGCGCGATGTTGCCCGACAGGATCGCCAGACCACCGTCCTCGGAGTAGGCGTGCTCGAAGTCGCGGATGCAGCCCTCGGCGGCGTCGGTGTCGAGGCTCGCCCAGAGGTTCTCGGTGGAGAACGCCTCGGTCGTACGCACCCCGCCCGGCGCGGCGAGGAAGAGGTCGAGCGCCTCCTGGCTGGGGTTCTCGGCGCGGATGTCCCAGTTGCCCAGCCACTCCTCGACGGTGTCGGAGTGGATGGTGTGGACGTCCTTGTTCAGCGCGCCACCGCGGAGCAGCTCGCCGAGCAGGGCGGGGATGCCGCCGGCCCGGTGGACGTCCTCCATGTGGTACTTCGGGCTGTTGGGGGCGACCTTGCTCAGGCACGGCACCCGGCGCGAGATCGCGTCGATGTCGTGGACGTTGAAGTCGAGCTCGGCCTCACGGGCCGCGGCGAGCAGGTGGAGCACGGTGTTGGTCGAGCCGCCCATGGCGACGTCGAGGGCGACCGCATTCTCGAACGCGGAGCGGTTGGCGATCGACCGCGGCAGGACCGACTCGTCGCCCTCCTCGTAGTAGCGGCGGCACAGCTCGACGATGGTGCGTCCCGCCTCCTCGAAGAGCGCGCGGCGCTTGGCGTGGGTGGCCAGGGTCGACCCGTTGCCGGGCAGGCTCAGGCCGATGGCCTCGGTGAGGCAGTTCATCGAGTTGGCGGTGAACATGCCGGAGCAGGAGCCGCAGGTCGGACAGGCGGAGCGCTCGATGACGTCGAGCTGCTCGTCGCTGACCGCCTCGTTGACCGAGAGCACCATCGCGTCGACCAGGTCGAGCTTGTCGTGGACGATCCCCTCGATGGCGGTCGTCTTGCCGGCCTCCATCGGGCCACCGGAGACGAAGACCACGGGGATGTTGAGGCGGAGACTGGCCAGCAGCATGCCGGGGGTGATCTTGTCGCAGTTGGAGATGCACACGATCGCGTCGGCGCGGTGCGCCTCGACCATGTATTCGACCGCGTCCGCGATCAGCTCGCGGCTCGGCAGCGAGTAGAGCATCCCGGCGTGGCCCATCGCGATCCCGTCGTCGACGGCGATCGTGTTGAACTCCTTCGCTACTCCCCCGGCCTCCTTGATCTTCTCGGCGACGATCTTGCCGAGGTCACGGAGGTGGACATGGCCGGGCACGAACTCGGTGAACGAGTTGGCGATCGCGATGATCGGCTTGCCGAAGTCGTCATCAGTCATGCCGGTCGCACGCCAGAGCGCGCGGGCACCCGCCATGTTGCGGCCCGAGGTCGAGGTTGCGGAGCGAAGAGTGGGCATACCACAAGGCTAGACCCGTCGGCGTATGTCTTCGAACACAGCGCCACGCGGTGGACTCTCGCGGCAGCCCGGACTTCACACCTTCGCGGCCCTCACCACCATCACATCGGGGATGTCACGGAGGATCTCGCGCCAGGTCTCGCCGGCGTCGGCGGAGGCCCAGACGGAGCCGTTGCGGGCACCGAAGTAGACACCGGCCACCTCGTGGTCGTCGGCGCACATCGCGTCACGCATGACACCGACGTAGAAGTGGTCGGGCAGGCCCTTGTCGAGGGCCTCCCAGTGGTCGCCGGCGTCGCGCGAGCGCCACACGATCGGCTTGGCCTCCGGTGGGTAGCGGGACTCGCCGGCGCCGATCGGGAAGGTGAAGATCGTGTCGGGCTCCTGCGGATGGACGACCATCGCGAAGCCGAAGTCGGTGGGCAGCCCGTCGGCGATGGACTTCCAGGACTCGCCTTCGTCGTCGGAGCGGTAGACGCCGCCGTGGTTCTGCAGGTAGAGCCGCTCGGGGCGGGAGGCGTGGCGGGCCACCTTGTGGACGCACTGCCCGAACTCGGGGTACTGCTGCCCCTCGGGCAGGAAGACCGCGATGATCCCGTTGTTGCGCGCCTCCCACGTCTCGCCGCCGTCGCGGGTCTGGTAGACGCCGCCGGTCGAGATCGCCGCGGTCACCGAGTCCGGGTCGGTCGGGTGCGGCAGGATCGTGTGGAACGCCTGCCCGCCGAAGCCCTCGTTCCACTCGGTGCGGTGCGGGTGGTCCCACAGACCGCGGACGAGCTCGAAGGACGCCCCGCCGTCGCGGGACCGGAAGATCGCGCCGGGCTCGACGCCGGCCCAGATCGTGCCCTCCGGCAGCCCCGGCTGGAGCTGCCACACCCGGGCCAGGCTGGCGTCGACGTCCTCCGGGAACGACATCGAGGTCTCGGTCCAGGTCTCGCCGCCGTCCGCGGAGGAGCGCACCAGCGCACCCAGCCACAGCGAGGAGCAACCGGCAAGGATCCGCCCGGTCCCGGGCTCGATCATGGCGGAGTAGATCTCCTCCATGTCATGGTGCGGACCGGTGAACTCCCAGTCCTGCCGGGCGTCGTCAGAGCGCCCTATCCACAGACCCTTCCGGGTCCCGACAAGCAGCTGCGTACCCATGTTTCCAGCATCCACCCGGTCGCCGTCTGTGGCCAGGAGATTTCAGCGAAAGAACACCGAGGGAAAACATCCCGCGTCGGCGGTACGCGGCGGTCCGGATTCTTCGGCCTGGGCCGCCCAGCCCCTAGCCTGAAGTCATGACCAGACCTGTTGCCTGGGAGACGTTCACCGCGATCCTCTTCGACCTCGACGGCGTGATCACGCCGACCGCGGTCGTGCACATGCGCGCGTGGGAGGAGATGTTCAACGCCTACCTGCAGGAGAAGACCCCGGGGGCGCCGGCCTACACCGACCAGGACTACTTCGCGTACGTCGACGGCAAGCCGCGCTACGACGGCGTGCGTGACTTCCTCGCCTCCCGCGACATCGAGCTTCCCGAGGGCACCCCGGACGACGCGCCGGAGCTGGAGACCGTCTGCGGCCTCGGCAACCGGAAGAACAACGCCTTCAACATGGTGCTCGAGCGCGACGGCGTGGAGGCCTACCCCGGTTCGGTGCGGTTCCTGGACTATCTCGCCACGCTCGACGTCCGCCTCGGCGTGGTGTCCTCGTCGGTCAACGCGCCGACCGTGCTGAAGGCGGCCGGGCTGCTGGACCGGTTCGAGACGGTCGTGTCGGGCGCCGTCGCAGACGAGCAGGGGCTGCCCGGCAAGCCTGCACCGGACACGTTTGTCTACGCCGGTAAGGTCCTCGGAGCCACCCCGAGCGAAGCCGTCGTCCTCGAGGACGCCGTCTCCGGGGTGCGCGCCGGCAAGGCAGGAGATTTCGCGCTCGTCGTCGGGGTGGATCGCGGCGCCGGCCACGACACCCTCACGGCCGCAGGCGCCGACCTTGTCGTATCCGACCTCGATGAACTCACCCCTGCTCAAGGAGCACAGCAGTGAAGACCAACGTCGGCCCGAACCCGATGGACCGGGCCCGTTATCCCATCGACCCGTGGCGGCTGGTGGAGACCAGCTACTCCCCCGACGACCTCGGCCTGACCGAGACGCTCTTCAGCGTCGCCAACGGCTATCTCGGCATGCGCGGCACTCCCGAGGAGGGCCGCCCGACCTATGCGCACGGCACCTTCATCAACGGGTTCCACGAGACCTGGCCGATCCGCCACGCCGAGAACGCCTACGGCTTCGCCAAGACCGGCCAGACGATCGTCAACGCCCCCGACGCCAAGATCATGAAGATCTACGTCGACGACGAGCCGCTGACCTTCGGCACCTCCGACCTGGAGGAGTACGAGCGGGTGCTCGACTTCCGTGAGGGCGTGCTGCGGCGGCATCTGGTCTGGCGTACGCCCTCGGGCAAGCGGGTCGCGATCAAGTCGACCCGGATGGTGTCGATGACCCAGCGCCACCTCTCGATCCAGACCCTGGAGATCACGATGCTGAGCGGCTCGGCGCCGATCGTGATCTCGTCCCAGCTGCTCAACCGGCAGGACGGCAAGGACGAGTACCACGTGCCGGCGGCGGCGCTCGGCGAGGGCATGGACCCCCGCAAGGCCTCCGCGTTCGACACCCGGGTCCTGCTGCCGCAGATGTCGCGCGCCGACGAGGAGCAGATGACCCTCGGCTACCGGTGCGCCAACTCGGGGATGACGATCGCGGTCAGCGCCGCCCACCAGATCGACACCCCGGACCAGGTGGAGACGGTCGTGCGGGCCGAGGACGACCTCGCCAAGGCGGTCTTCCGGGTCGACGCCACCGAGGGCAGCACGCTGCGGATGCAGAAGACCGTGGCGTACCACACCTCGCGGGGTGTGCCGGTGCGCGAGCTGGCCGACCGCTGCGGACGTACGCTCGACCGGGCGATCCGGCTGGGCGTCGGCCACTTCGAGCGCGACCAGCGCACCTGGTACGACGAGTTCTGGTCGGCCGCCGACGTCGAGATCACCGCGGCCGGCGAGGACGACGCCGAGGACATCGCGGCGGCCCAGCAGGCGATCCGGTTCAACCTGTTCTCGCTCGCCCAGGCGACCGCCCGCACCGACGGACTCGGCGTCCCGGCGAAGGGGGTCACCGGCTCCGGCTACGAGGGCCACTACTTCTGGGACACGGAGTGCTACGTCATCCCGTTCCTCTGCTACACCCAGCCCGAGGTCGCCCGCAACGTGATGCACGCCCGCTCGGTGATGCTTCCCGCGGCCCGGCAGCGGGCGCTGGAGTTGGCCGCCAAGGGCGCGCTGTTCGCGTGGCGCACCATCAACGGCCAGGAGGCCTCGGCCTACTACGCCGCCGGCACGGCCCAGGTGCACATCGACGCCGACATCGCCTTCGCGCTGATGAAGTACGTCTACGCGACCGGTGACACCGGCTACCTGGTCCGCGAGGGCGTCGACATCCTGGTCGAGACCGCGCGGATGTGGGCCGACCTCGGCTTCTGGCGCCACAACGGCGAGCCGTCCTTCCACATCCACGGCGTGACCGGGCCGGACGAGTACACCACGGTGGTCAACAACAACCTGTTCACCAACGTGATGGCCCGCTACAACCTGGAGAAGGCCGTCGAGACCATGCAGATGCTCCGCACGGAGTATCCGCGTGAGTACGGCCAGGTCATGGGCCGTCTCGACGTCTCGCCCGACGAGGTCGAGGAGTGGGCTCGCTGCGCCGCTGCGATGCACATCCCCTACGACGCCGGCCTGGGGATCCACCCGCAGGACGACAACTTCCTCGACCGCGAGGTGTGGGACCTGCCCAACACCCCCGACGAGGTACGCCCCCTGCTGCTCCACTACCACCCGCTGGTGATCTACCGGTTCCAGGTGCTCAAGCAGACCGACGTGGTGCTCGCCCTCTTCCAGCAGGGCAACCGGTTCACCGCCGAGGAGAAGCGGGCCGACTTCGAGTACTACGACCCGATCACCACCGGCGACTCCACGCTGTCGGCGGTCGTGCAGTCGATCATTGCGGCCGAGGTGGGCTACCAGGACGACGCGCTGCGCTACTTCTACGACGCGCTCTACGTCGACCTGCACAACATGCACGGCAACACCGTCGACGGGATGCACATCGCCTCCACCGGCGGCGTGTGGGGCGGGCTCGCGTTCGGCTTCGGCGGGATGCGCGACTACGACGGCAAGCTCTCCTTCGACCCGCGCCTGCCGCTCGAGTGGAGCTCGCTGATCTTCCGCGTCCAGTGGCACTCGACCCGGATGCAGGTCGCGGTGACCCGTGACCAGATCGTGTTCACCGTCGTGGACACCCCGGGCGAGGAGTTCGACATCCCGGTCAGCGTCCGCGGGGAGGAGTTCGTGGTCGCCAAGGGTTCGCCGGTCGTCGTGCCGCTCGCCGACCAGGGGCCGCGGATCGGCAAGCACCTCGACGAGGAGCCGCACGGTGGCGTACGCCCCGACGGATCGCGGATCACGGCCACCGTACCGACCCCGATCCCGCCGGAGGTCTACGAGCAGGACCACATCGAGCACCCGATGGTTCCTGACCCCGTGCGAGGCTCCGAGCGGCTTGCCGAGGAGGCCAACAAGGCCCCCAACCTGTCCAACATCTCGCAGACGGACTCCGCTCAGTAGGCGGTCTTTACATGGCCCTAGACTGACCGGGTGGTTCAGCGCTTCTCTCACGGTGGAGACTCTCTCCGGGCGAGGCTGGCCCACCCGGTCGTCCTGGTCCTGATCGGGATCGCGTCGGTCCAGGTCGGCGCGACGTTCGCGAAGTCGCTCTTCGACGAGGTCAGCCCGACGGCCATGGTGTGGCTGCGGTTGTCGATGTCGGCGCTGATCCTGCTCGCGATCACCCGGCCCCGGATCCGCGGTCTGTCGCGGCGCGACTGGCTGGTCGTGGTCGCCTTCGGGGCCTCGCTCGGGATGATGAACTGGGCGATCTATCAGTCCTTCGCCCGCCTCCCGATCGGGATCGCGGTCACCATCGAGTTCATCGGCCCGCTCACGATCGCGCTGGTCACCTCGCGTCGGGCGCGCGACCTGGTCTGGGTCGCGCTGGCGGCGGCAGGGGTGGTGCTGCTCGGCCTCGAGCCCGGCCGGATCTCGGTCGTGGGCGTGCTGTTCGCGCTGCTCGCGGGGGTCTGCTGGGCGGCGTACATCGTGCTGTCGAAGGCCACCGGAGCGCGCTGGGAGGGGCTCGACGGGCTCGCCCTGGCCTCCACGGTCGCGGCGGTCGCGCTGACGCCTGCGGCGATGGCGTACGCCGACGGGCTCGGGGCTCCGCACGTGTGGCTGGTCGGGCTGATGGTGGGCCTGATGTCGTCGGTGGTCCCCTACTCCCTCGATCTTGTTGCCCTGCGTTCGATCAAGCCGGGGCTCTACGCCATCCTGATGTCGCTGGAGCCGGCCGCCGGTGCGCTGGCCGCGATCGTCGTCCTGCACGAGGGGCTCTCGGTCCTGCAGTGGCTGGCCATCGCCTGTGTCGTGGTCGCCTCGGCCGGGGCGACCCGCACCGGAAAGCCCGAGCATCACGTGCCCGCGGAGTCGACCCCGGCATAGTGGGGTGTTTCACACAAGCGACATCAGAACGTCACTGACGTCGTACGTTCGGCTCACTACAGTTTGGTGACAACTCCCCCACCCTCCATCCGGTTCCCCTGCCTGTCTCTGGAGTTGCTCAGTTGTCGACCATCACCGCCCCCGCGCCCACCACCGCCGTCGCCCAGATGGCCGCACTCTTCGCCGCGCGCACCGCCGGGCGAATGGTCGGCCCGTTCCTCCGCCCGATCCAGCTGCTGCTCGCCTGGCCGGTGGCCTCGCAGCTCGTCGCCCGCCACAACGCCAAGGCCGCCGAGGAGGCGCTCCTGCTGCGGCGTGCGGAGCGTGAGGATGTCCAGCACTATCTCCAGCTGCTCGCATCGGAGAGAATGACGGCATGACTGTTCCCCGGGCGATGGCCGAGTCGACGGTCGCGTTCCGTGACGTGCTCTCCGACGACGGCACCCTGATCCGTGCCTGGACCAACGACCCGGAGGGTGTGATCGAGGGTCCGACGGTGCTGCTCTGCAACGGTCTCGGCACCAGCCCGTGGAACTGGCCGGCGCTGCTGCACACCTCGTGCGGCGTACGCGTCGTCTCCTGGCAGCACCGCGGCACCTCCGGCTCGGCGCGACCCAAGGACCTCGAGCAGACCACCTCGAGACAGTTCGCCGAGGACGCACTGTCGGTGATGGACGCCTTCGCGCTCTCCCGGCCGGTGGTGATGGGCTGGTCGATCGGCGTCAACACCGCGTTCGAGCTGGCCGCGGACCACCCCGAACGGGTCGCCGGCATCTTCGGCGTCGCCGGCGTCCCCGGGGACACCTTCAAGTCGATGCTGGGCCCGCTGCCGCTGCCCGCCCCGGCGGCCGCGGTCGTGACCCGCACCGCGGCGAAGGTGCTGCGCCGCACCGGCTCCCTCATCACGCCCGTGGCGACCCGTCTCGAGCTCGGCCCTCGGGCGATCGAGATGTTCTCGAAGGCCGGCCTGATCGGCAAGGTCCCCGACCCCGAGCTGGCCGCGGCCGCGCTCGCCGAGTTCCTGACCACACCGGTCGAGTGGTACTTCCACCTCGCGCTGCGCACCTCCCAGCGCCGCTCGGTCTCGCCGCGCCGGATCAAGGTGCCGGTCGTCCTGGTCGCCGGCACCCGGGACCTCGTCGCCGGGGCCCGCCACATGTCCCTGGTCGCCGCCGGCCTCAGGAACGGTACGTTCGTCGAGCTCGACGGCACCCACTTCGTGCAGATGGAGCAGCCCGACCGGGTCCACCAGCTGCTGCTCGGCTTCCTCGCCCGGGTCTCGGAGCACCAGCGGGCCTAGGTCGCGGTCACGACTCCGGTGACCGTCGCCCGCCGGGCGACCCGTCGCAAGGTGGCCAGGACGGCCGGCCCCAGAAGCGCGATGGCCACGGCCGTGGTGATCGCTCGCATCGTGTCCCAGCTGCTGGTCGAGGTGACCAGGGTGTAGCGCAGGAAGGTCGCCAGGTTCTCGCCGAACGCGGCGCCGGGCTCGTAGGAGAGGTTGCCGCTCGCTCCCGGCACCGTGATCCCGGTGAGCAGCGGCCAGCCCTGCAGGTTGAGGAGGAGGCCGTAGGCGTAGGAGGCGAAGATCCCGTACGCCGCGAGCATCGCGACCTCCCACCGGCCGCTCACGCGCGGGCCGCGCGGGAGGAGGCCGGCTCCCATCGCCACCCAGGCGGCGCCGAGCATCTGGTAGGGCAGCCAGGGGCCGACCCCGGCGGTGACGAGCGCAGCGACGAACAGGCTGGTGCAGCCGAGGACGAACCCGAAGGCGGGGCCGAAGACCCGCCCGCCCAGGATGAGCATGAAGAAGACCAGCTCGACGCCGCCGGTGCCGGCGGAGACGGCGCGCAGGACCGCCTCGATCGCGCTGAGGACGCCGAGCAGCGCGATCATCCGGGTGTCGATCCCGCCCGCGGCGAGCTCGCTGAGCAGCACCACCAGCATCAGCGGGAGCAGCGCGAGGAAGAGGAACGGCGGCTGCACCCGCTCGTAGCCGTGGAGCAGCAGCGGCCAGGCGAACATCATCAGCCCGGCCACCGAGATGATCGCGAGCAGGACGGCCGTGCGGGGCGAGAACCTGATCATCGCTCCCCCACCGCCTCGACGACCTCGCGTACGTGGAGCCAGCCCGGCCCGAAGACCTTGCTCACCTGCGGCGCGAACGCGGGCGACTCGGCGGTGACGCTGCGTACGTCGCCGGCGGAGACCACCTCGCCGTCGGCGAGCACCACCACGTCGTCGGCCGCCTCGGCGACGAACTCGACGTCGTGGGTCGCGACCAGGACCGCCTTGCCGGCGCCGGTGAGGTCGCGGAGGATCTCGGCCAGGGCGTGCTTGGCGGCGTAGTCGAGGCCGCGGGTGGGCTCGTCGAGGAGCACGACCGGCGGGTCGGCGCTCAGGATCAGCGACAGCGCCAGCGCCAGGCGCTGGCCCTCGGAGAGGTCGCGCGGGTGCTGGTCGTCGGGGATGCCGGGGACCAGGCGGTCCAGGATCTCCCTGGTCCGCGGGCCGCCGGCGTCGCACTCCTCGGCCACGGTCTCCAGGTAGAGCAGGTCGGCCGCGGTCTGCGGCAGCAGCCCGACCAGGGCGCGACGCTCCTCCGGGCTGAGGATCGCCGGGTCCTTGCCATCGACGTCCACCGACCCGGCCAGGCGCTTCTGGGTGCCCTGCAGCGTCCACAGCAGCGTCGACTTGCCGGAGCCGTTGCGCCCCATCAGCGCCGTCACCCGCCCGGCGGGCAGGTCGATCGAGACGTCGTGCAGGACCGGCGTACGGGCTCGGGTGACGGTGAGGCCCGAACTTCTCAGGCTTTTCCTGCGCTTCTCTGGCGTTGCATTGCCAGAGAAGTTCAGGAATACCCGGTCAACCGGGTATTCCAACCCCTTCGCCCGCCGCCTCGCATCCCGCACCGTGAGCGGCAGCGGGGACCAGCCCAGCTCGCGCCCGAGCTCGACGAGCGGCGGCACGACGGGCGAGTCCTCGAGGATGTCGGCGGGGTCGCCGACCACGACGGAGCCGTCGCCGACGAGGAGCGCGATCCGGTCGGCGAACGGTACGACGCGCTCGAGGCGGTGCTCGGCGAGGACGACGGAGGTGCCGAGGTCGTGCACCAGCCGGGTGATGGTGGCGAGCACGTCCTCGGCGGCGGTGGGGTCGAGCGCGGAGGTCGGCTCGTCGAGCACGACGACCCGCGGGTGGGTGGTGAGCACGGAGCCGATCGCCACGCGCTGCTGCTGCCCGCCCGAGAGCGTACGCAGCGACCGCTGCCGCAGCTCGGCGATGCCGAGCAGGTCGAGGGTCTCCTCGACCCGGCGCCGCATGGTCGCCGGCGGGAGGCCGAGCTGCTCCATGCCGTAGGCGAGCTCCTCCTCGACCGTGTCGGTGACGAACCCGGCGACCGGGTCCTGCCCGACGCAGCCGATGATCCCGGCGCGCTCGCGCGGCGGCGTACGGATGATCGAGGTGCCGTCCAGCAGCAGGTCGCCGTCGAGAACACCACCGGAGAAGCGCGGCACCAGGCCGGCGAGCACGCCGAGCAGCGTCGACTTCCCGGAGCCGGTCGGGCCGGAGACGAGCAGCAGCTCGCCCTCCTCGACGGTGAGGTCGACGTCCTTGAGCACGTGCTCGGAGGAGTCGGGCGGGGTGAACGTGATCCCTCGCAGCGCGATCATGCGACTTCCTCCTCGTGGACGAGCGATGACGCCGGAACCGGCGCGGCAAGGGCCGGGACCAGCCCGACCAGCACGCCCGCCATGGCGGTCACGGTGACCACCGGAACGGTGCTCACGCCCGGGAACGCCACCGGCACCTGGGAGCGGGCGACCCACCATCCCACGGCCACGACGAGCACGCCGCTCAGCGCGACCGCGACCTCCGGCCAGCGCCACCGGTCGGGCCGGTAGACGGTCCGCGTCACCCGCCGGCCGGCGAGCGCCAGCCCGCCGGCGGCGGAGCCGACGCCGAGCACGAGCATGGTCCCCGCCAGCCAGCCCGGGGTGGTGCCGTCCAGCACCGCGTAGACGCCGACGCAGAGCCCGACGAGCGAGACCAGCATGAGCGCCGAGGTGACACGCCGGGTGGCGACCGCGACCCCGGCCGTACGTCCGTAGCCGCGCGTGTCCATGCCCGCGGCCAGCGCCATCGACCGCTCGAGCGCGTCCTCGAGCACCGGGACCAGGAAGCGGCGCAGTCGCCTGACCCTCCCGGTCGCCCCGGCGCGCAGCCGCTGGGCGGCGCGGACGCGCTGCACCGACTCGGCCAGCTGCGGCAGCACCGTCACCGCGACCACGACCGCGGTGCCGATCTCGTAGAGCGCCGGCGGCAGCGACCGCAGCAGCCGCTTCGGGTTCGCCAGCGCGTTGGCCGCGCCGACGCAGATCACGATCACGCCCAGCCGCATCCCGTCGTAGAGACCGGCCAGCAGCGCCTCGCGGGTGAGCGGCCCGAGCAGCCTGATCCCGAGCACCCAGTCCGGGAGCGGGATCTCGGGCAGATCGACGAGCACATGGCCGGGCACCGCGCCCAGGAGCACCCGGAAGAGCACCCGGGTCGCGACGATGAACAGCGCGAGGCCGACGTAGAGCCGGAACGCCTTCGCCCACGGCTGCTCGCCGCGGCGCGCCGCGACCACGACCGAGACCACCCCCACCAGGAGCAGGAGCAGCAGCGGGTTGGTGGTGAAGGAGGCGTACGCAGCCAGCCCGATCGCCCACACCCACCAGGCGACGGGGTGCAGATCACGGGGCAGGCGCGCGACCGTGGCCGTACGGATCAAGGTGCTCATCGGCGGCGCCACCAGACGACCCCGGCGACGGAGAAGAGGGCGAGGATCCCGGCCGGAGCGACCCAGACGGGCAGCTGCTCGGGCTCGTTCTCGGGCTCGGAGGTCGAGCCGGAAGGTGAGTCCTCCGGAGCCAACTCCGGCGACGGACTCGAGGGCGCCCCCACAGCATCCCCGAGAACCGTCGCCGGAGCGGTAACGACATCGTCGTCTATCCACGTGAACGCAACACCCTGCCCTGAGGTCACGCTGATTTCGGTAACATTTCTGGAGGCATAGCTCCAGGCCCCCGAGTCGTCGGTGACCCACAGCGACCAGTACGCGTCGGCGGGCGGCATCTGGGCGCAGCCGGCCGTCTTCGGCCGACCGTCGATGCGGCACACGACGCTGGGCATCGAGGTGACATAGGTCAGCGGATGGCCGGCCTTCTCGAACAGGTCGGCGCCGGTGTCGCCCTCTGCGGGCTGGACGCAGGAGACCTCCGGCTCGCCGCCGAGCGCGTTGGGCTCGACGACGACCGTGACGCCGTCACATGCCTCGGGCGCGGATGTTGCGGCTGCCGAGGAGACGGGCGCGGTGGCCCCGGCGAGGATCGCCAGGGCCACCGATGCGGAGCGCAGGATCAGCACGAGCTCTTCGTGGTCGCGTCCTTGGGCAGGAAGACGAGGGACGGCAGCGCCTGGGCGGCGGCGAGGCGGTACATCGCCTCGGACTCCTTGGTCAGGCCCTTGGTGTTGCCCTCCTCCAGCGCGGCGTCGTCGTAGGCCACCGCGCCGACATCGTCGCCGCAGGTCACGACGTGCTCGGCGACCCAGGTCGCCGCCTTCTCCGCGGAGTCGGTCTCGCCCGCGCGCCCGAACGCCCACCCGGCCAGGCCGGTGGTGTTGGAGTTGGCGATGTTGCCGGTCGCCGCCTTGAAGGACCCGTCCTCGGCCTGGGTCTCCTTCAGCCACTCCACGCCGGCCTTGACGGCCTTCTCCGCCTCCGGGGACGCCACGCCCGAGAGCGCGATCAGGGCGAACGCGGTGGCGTCGGCGTCCGGGACGGCCTTCGGGTCGGCATCGCAGGTCTGGTCGGCGGCCGAGGGGTCGGCCGCGAAGATGACCCGGAACCAGCCCTCCTCGCACTGCTGCCCGGCCAGGAACTCCGTCGCGGCCGCGGCCTTCTTGCTCTCGGCGTTGTTGAGGGCCCACACGGCGTACGACTGGCCGATGGTGTTGGAGTAGTCGGCCGCCTTCTTGTTCTTGGGGTCGAGCTTGTCGGCGATGCGGCCGTTCTCGGCGACGGTGCCCTCGAGCTGCTTCAGCAGGGCGGGGTCGGAGGCGTCGGTGTTCTGCTGGAGGACGAGGGCCTTCGCGGTGGCACCGGCCGAGGTGACCGTGCCGAACCCGGGCGAGGTGTAGGCCGACTTGTTCTTCATCACGGCCGCGGTGATCGTGGCGATCTCGTCGTCATAGCCACCGACCTCGGCCAGCGCGATCCCGATGTCGGCGCTGAGACCGTAGTCGTCGGTGCCGTACTGCGCGTTGCGGGCCACGCCCTTCGGCGCCTGGGCGACGAGCCAGTCGGCCACCGAGGTCGACACCTTCGCGTCATAGGTGGGCTTCTCCCCCTCCTCGACGGTCTTCTCGCCGCAGCCGGCGAGCGAGGTGAGGGCGAGGGCGGCGGCGATGCCGCCGAGGACGGTCTTCTTCATGGTTCCTTCCGCGCTGTTCGTCGGGAGGGCCCAGGGCCGACCCGCTGCGTTCCACGACAGCGTCAGGTCAGTACGCGTCCGTCGGCAGGTGCTCCGGCTCGCTCAGGGCACCCTCGGGTGACCTGGGCCTACGGTTGCGGGTCAGCGCCGGGATTCGACCGGCTTCCCCCACCACGGCGTGTGTTGGTTGAGGGGCCATCTTATGCCGGGCCCACCTTGCTTGCGGGATCGCCGCCGAGCAGTCACTCTGTCCCCATGCGCCACAGGATTCTCGGCCTTGTCGCAGTATCGATCTCGGCCATCCTCCTCGCCCTCTGCCCGACCACAACAGCGGTCGCGGAACCGGAGCGGACGTCGGTGACGTACGCCGATCTGGTCGCCATGTTCGGCGACAAGGTCGGTGACCGCAAGGCGGTCGAGACCGGGCTCCCGACCCTCAACCGGGCCATGGCCGACGCCGGGATCACCACCGCCTACCGGCGGTCGGCCTATCTGGCCACCCTCGTCAACGAGAGCTCCCTCCACCACGACGCCAAGGGCAGCGACAAGCGGAAGTTCACCGGCCGCGGGTACATCCAGCTGACCGGCGAGGCCAACTACGCCGACGCCGGCGACTACTTCGGGATCGACCTGCGCCGACGCCCCGAGCTGGCCAGGTCGCTGGACTACAGCGCACCGATCTCGCGGTGGTACTGGACCGTCGCCCGCGACATCAACCCGCTCGCCGACGCCCTCGACATGGGCCGGGTCAACGCCGCGGTCGGCTACCCCTACGACAAGTCCGAGGACGCCGAGCGCTGCCGCGACTTCAAGGCCGCCCTGAAGCACCTCAACGGGTCGGTCCCCAAGGGCATCACCTGCGCCCGCCCGAAGTCCTAGCAACCGTACGTCATTTCTTGCTGTTGCGCTTGTCGCTGACCGCGATCGCCGAGGTGCCCTCGTCCTTGAGCTCGAAGAGGTCGATCGCCTTGATGAGCTTGGTCCAGGTGGCGTACCCGTAGTTGCGCGGGTCCTCCGAGGACTGATTGCGGATGCGGGAGACAACGGTGCCGACCAGGGCCCAGCCGTCGTCGTCGGCGGCCGCGGCGATGGAGTTGCGCAGCAGCTGGATCAGCCGGGCGTTGCGCTTGAGCTGCTGCCCGGTGGTCGCCGAGGACGGCTTGCGGGCGGGCGTGGCGCCGGCCTCGGCGTCTGTGTCGGTCTCCTCCTCGGAGCCGCCGAGCTTCTCGACCACGGTGAACCGGGTGCAGGCGCTCTTGAACGGCGCCGGCGTCTTCTCCCGGCCGTAGCCGTAGACCGCGCGACCCTTCTCCCGCAGATAGTGCACCAGCGGGGTGAAGTCGGAGTCGGAGGAGACCAGCGCGAACGCGTCCGGGATCGCCGCGTGCAGCAGCTCGACGGCGTCGATCGCGAGCGCCATGTCGGAGGCGTTCTTGTGGGCGGTCAGGTCGAACTGCTGCATCGGCCGGATCGCGGCATCGTGCAGCTCCTCGATCCACCCCTTGAGCTCGGGCTTGGTCCAGTTGCCGTAGGCCCGGCGGATCGTCACCTCGCCGTATTCGGCCAGGTCGTTGAGGATCGCGTCGATCTTCGCGGCGGGGGCGTTGTCGGCGTCGATGAGCAGGGCGATACGGAAGGGCTCGGTCACGCCGGACAGTCTGCCAGTGTCACCCACCGCCGAGTCGGCTCATCATGACCAAAACCACCGCCGAGTCGGCCCGTCAAGACGGGCCGACTCGGCGGGGTTGATTGTCAGGACGAGCCGACTCGGCGTGGGTCAGGCGAGCTTCTCCAGGATCAGCTCGCGCACGCGCTTGGCGTCGGCCTTGCCGCCGGTCGCCTTCATGACCGCACCGATGAGCGCACCGGCCGCGGCCTGGTTGCCGCCGCGGATCTTCTCCGCGACCGCGGGCTGGGCGGCGATGGCGTCGTCGACAGCCGAGCCCAGGGCGCCCTCGTCGGAGACGACCGCGAGGCCGCGGGCGTCGACGATCTCGGCGACCGTGCCCTCACCGGCGAGCAGGCCCTCGAAGACCTGGCGGGCGAGCTTGTCGGTCAGCGAGCCAGTGTCGACCAGCTTCTGCACCTCGGCGACCTGGACGGGCGTCACGCCGACCTCGGCGAGCTCGACGCCCCGGTCGTTGGCGCTGCGGGAGAGCTCGGCCATCCACCACTTGCGCGCGGCCTGTGCGGAGGCTCCTTCGGCGACCGTCGCCTCGATCAGCGACAGCGCGCCCGCGGCCCAGACGTCACGCATCTCCAGGTCGGAGTAACCCCACTCCACCTGCAGGCGCGCCCGCTTGTCAGCGGTGCGCTCCGGCAGGCTCGCCCGCAGCTCCTCGACCCACTCGCGCGACGGCGCGACCGGGACGAGGTCGGGCTCGGGGAAGTAGCGGTAGTCGTCGGCGTCCGACTTCGGGCGGCCGGCCGAGGTGGTGCCGGTGTCCTCGTGGAAGTGGCGGGTCTCCTGGAAGATCGCCTCCCCCGCGTCGAGGATCCCGGCGTGGCGCGACATCTCGAAACGTACGGCACGCTCGACCGAGCGCAGCGAGTTCACGTTCTTCGTCTCGGTGCGGGTGCCGAGCTTGTCGGAGTCCTTCGGGGACAGCGACAGGTTGACGTCGCAGCGCATCGAGCCCTGGTCCATGCGTACGTCGGAGACACCCAGACCCAGCAGGATCTCGCGGAGCGCGGCGACGTAGGCCTTGGCCACCAGCGGCGCCTTGGCACCGGCGCCGAGGATCGGGCGGGTGACGATCTCGATCAGGGGGATGCCGGCACGGTTGTAGTCGACCAGCGAGTAGTCGGCGCCGTGGATGCGACCGGTCGCACCACCGATGTGGGTGGTCTTGCCGGTGTCCTCCTCCATGTGGGCGCGCTCGATGTCGACCCGGAAGGTCTCCCCCTCGACCTCGACGTCGAGGTAGCCGTCGTAGACGATCGGCTCGTCGTACTGCGAGGTCTGGAAGTTCTTCGGCATGTCCGGGTAGAAGTAGTTCTTCCGGGCGAACCGGCACCACTCCGCGATCGAGCCGTTGAGCGCGAGCCCGATCCGGATCGCCGACTCCACGGCCTTGGCGTTCACGACCGGCATCGAGCCGGGCAGGCCGAGGCAGGTCGGGCAGACCTGGGAGTTCGGCTCGCCACCGAAGGTCGCCGGGCAGCCGCAGAACATCTTGGTGTTGGTGTTGAGCTCGACGTGCACCTCGAGCCCGAAGGCCGGGTCGTAGCGCTCCAGCACCTCGTCGAACGGAACAAGAGTCTCCGTCATCGGGCCACCTCCAGCTTGTCGATCGAGAGCACCGGACCGATGGCGGCTTCGAGCGCGGCACCGACGCGGTAGAGACGGGCGTCCTCCAGGACCGGCGCCAGGAGCTGTACGCCGACGGGCAGCCCGTCCACGTCCGAGACCCCGGCCGGGATGGAGATGCCGGGCGTGCCGGCCAGGTTGGCCGGGATGGTGGCCAGGTCCTGCATGTACATGGCGAGCGGGTCGTCGAGCTTCGCGCCCAGCGGGAACGCTGTCGACGGCGAGGTCGGCGAGACCAGCACGTCGACCTGCTCGAAGGCCTTCTTGAAGTCCTCGATGATCAGCGTGCGGATCTTCTGCGCCTGACCGTAGTAGGCGTCGTAGTAGCCGCTGCTCAGCGCGTAGGTGCCGAGGATGATGCGGCGCTTGACCTCGTCGCCGAAGCCGGCGTCACGGGACGCCTTCATCACGTCCTCGGCGCTCGGGTCGCCGTCGGGGGTGACCCGCAGGCCGTAGCGCATGGCGTCGAACTTGGCCAGGTTGGAGGAGCACTCCGCCGGCAGGATCAGGTAGTAGGCCGCCATCGCGTGCTGGAAGCTCGGGGTGGAGACCTCGACGACGTCGGCACCCAGCTTGGTGAGGATGTCGACCGACTCGTTGAACTTGGCCATCACGTCGGGCGCCCAGCCCTCGCCCGCGAGCTCCTTGATGACGCCGACCTTGACGCCCTTCAGGTCACCGGTCAGGCCGGCACGGGCGGCGTCGACGAGCCCGGTCACCGGGGTCGTGGTGGAGGTCGAGTCGAGCGGGTCGTGACCGCCGATGAGCTCGTGCAGGAGCGCCGAGTCGAGCACGGTGCGGGTCACCGGACCGACCTGGTCCAGCGAGTTGGCCAGGGCGACCAGGCCGTAGCGGGAGACCGAGCCGTAGGTCGGCTTCACACCGACGGTGCCGGTGACGGCGCCCGGCTGACGGATCGAGCCACCGGTGTCGGTGCCGAGCGCGAGCGGTGCCTCGAAGGCGGCGACGGCCGCGGCCGAGCCACCGCCGGAGCCACCGGGGATCCGGTCGAGCTTCCACGGGTTCTTCGTGGGGCCGTACGCCGAGTGCTCGGTCGAGGAGCCCATCGCGAACTCGTCCATGTTGGTCTTGCCCAGGATCGGCAGACCGGCGTTCTTGATCTTCTTGACCACGGTCGCGTCGTAGGGCGGGACCCAGCCCTCGAGGATCTTGGAGCCGCAGGTCGTCGGCAGGCCGGTGGTGGTCAGCACGTCCTTGACCGCGATCGGTACGCCGTCGAGAGCATGCAGCGCGTCACCGTTGGCCCGGCGCGCGTCGGAGGCGGCGGCCTGGGACAGCGCACCCTCGGCGTCGATGTGCAGGAAGGCGTGGACGTCACCGTCGACCGCGGCGATGCGGTCGAGGTGGGCCTGGGTCAGCTCGACCGAGGTGGTCTCGCCCGCGGCGAGGGAGTCGGCCAGCTCGGCCGCCGACTTCAGAATGAGGTCGCTCACTGCTCGTCCCCCAGGATCCGCGGCACCGAGAATCGCTGGTCCTCCACGGCAGGCGCACCGGAGAGCGCCTGCTCCGGCGTCAGGCCGGGCACGACGACGTCCTCACGGAAGACGTTGGTCATCGGAAGCGGGTGGGAGGTGGCAGGCACGTCGTCGCCGGCAAGCCCCTGGATCGAGGCGACGGACTCGAGGATCACCTGCAGCTGCGGGGCAAGGTGATCGAGCTCGGCGTCGCTGAGGTCGATGCGGGCGAGGTCGGCCAGGTGCGCGACCTCGTCGCGGGTGATTTCTGGCATGGGCACATCCTAGGTGTCAGCGGCCCCAACTCTCACGTCGGTAACGCCGAGGTGAGCAGATGACGCCTACTGCGTCTTGTTCGGTCCCCCACCGTTGGACGGCTTGCCGGTCGGCCTTCCGGGCGAGCCGGGCTGGTCGGTCGCGGCCTGGGTCGGGTCGGCCGCCCGGGTCGGACCGGCGGACGGGGTCGGCTCGGCGGTCGGGGTCGGCCGGGTGCTGGTCGTCGCGGCGGCCCGGCTCGGCGTGCTCTCCGGAGCCTGGGTCGGGTCCGCGTTCGCCTCCGGTGCCGGGCTCCGATCCGTCGACGGCTTCCCGTCCTCGGTGTGCGTCTTCTTCTCCAGCGCCCCGTGCACGTCGCCGACCTCGGGTACGTCGGGGCTGCCCACCGGCGCCGCGAGCGCGACGAGTCCGGCGAGCATGACCGCGGAGAAGGCCAGCACCAGTCCCCCGCGCCGGGCCGCCGGGGCGGCCGCGCTCCATGCCCAGATCCGCTCGCGGCGGCGGCGCAGGTCGGCGGGCAGGTCGCTGCGGATCGCCGCCCAGGAGTTGATCGGCGCCAGCGCGTACCCGACCCCCTGGAAGGCGAGCAGCGCCGCGACGGCGATCCCGGTCGCCCCGCCGGTCACCCCGACGGCGAGCGCCATGACCAGGCAGACCGCGGCCCCGACGGTCTCGACGAGGTTGCCCCGGATCACGTCTCGCACCCGCGGCTGCCCCTTGATCTTCGGCGTACGCAGGAAGGTGCCCTCGCGCGAGACCAGACCGAGCCAGGAGGCCCGGGCGACGGTCACCCCGAGGGCCAGCCACAGCCCGAAGGCACCGAGCGCGTCGCCCCAGGAGGCCCCGCCACGGAGCCGGACCAGCGCGATCGAACGGGCCGCGCCGAAGAGCACCAGGGCGACGGTGGCGAACAGCAGGAGCCCGGAGACGCGGCGTACGACCAGTCCACCACCCAGCATCAGGTCGAGCGCACCGGAGACCAGGAAGAAGGTGAACAGCGCCCCGGCGAGGTCACCGAACCACTGCAGCCCGCCGACGAGATAGGCCCAGCGCTGCGCCAGGTTCATCTGGTTGTCCTCGGTGCGACGTCCGGGCAGCAGCGAGCGCCAGTGCATCCGCAGGATCTGGATCCCGCCGAAGCACCAGCGGAACCGCTGCTTCTTGAGCGTCTCGAAGGTCAGCGGCATCACGCCGTGACCGTAGGAGCGGTCGACGTGCATGCCGTTGTAGCCCATCTTGAGCAGCCGCAGCGACAGCTCGGCGTCCTCGGTGATGCACCACTCGTCCCAGCCGCCGGACCGGATCAGGGCGGAGGCGCGGATGAGCCCCATGGTGCCGCCGAAGATGGCGCCGTTGCGCTCGTTGCGCGAGACCTGGCTGACGTCGAAGAAGTAGCCGTAGGAGTGGTAGAGACGGCGGAAGTAGGCCGAGACGTCCCAGTCGCGGTAGTCCTGGGGCGTCTGCACGAAGGCCACCGACTCGTCGGTGAACAGCGGTGCGTTGTGGGCCAGGAAGTCCGGGTCGACGTGGTAGTCGGCGTCGACGATCCCGACGACCTCGGTGTGCGGGTTCATCCGGGTCAGCGCGTAGTTCAGCGCTCCGGACTTGAACCCCGGCCAGTTGGCCAGATGGATGAAGGTGAGCCCGTCGTACTGCTCGCAGAACTCCTGCACCGGCCGCCACAGCGCGGGGTCGTCGGTGTTGTTGTCGATGACCAGGATCTCGTACGCGTCATAGTCCAGCTCGAGCATCCGCTGGAGCGTCTCGATGACCATCTCGGGCGGCTCGTTGTGGGTCGGGACGTGCAGGCTCACGAACGGCCGGCGCCAGCCCGGGTGGTACTCACCGCGTGTCGGCCACCCGCGCCAGCGCCGCCTGGCGAGCACGTCGACCATCTCCCACAGGTAGCCCACGCCGATCAGGAAGACGAAGACCTCCAGCAGCCACAGCAGGCCGGACAGCGTCGTCGTCCACGCACCGGGGTGGACGGTGACCGTCCACAGACCCACATAGACCAGATAGGTCAGCCCCACGTCGATGGTGAGCGCCCAGGCCACCAGACCACGTACGTCCCAGTCCCGCGCCGCGGGCAGCCAGACCAGCAGGGAGGCACCGAGCACCGCGCCCCCGATCACGGCCCGGGTCGCGTCCTGACCGAGCAGCAGACCGGCCCCGACGGCGACGGCTGCGGTGACGACCGCCGCGAGGATCGCGGTGACCGTGGAGAGCGACCCCGAACGCGGCGTACGGATCGTGAACAGCACCACGGTCGCCGGGACCAGCAGGACCGCGGCGACCGTGAGAAGTGGGGGGAGAGCGTCGAGCACGACGCCACACTATGGGGGGTATTTCTCAGCCGAGTCCAGTCGGGCCGGTCTCCAGCAGGACCTTGAACGCCGCCTCGTCCAGGATCGGGAGGCCCAGCTCCTCGGCCTTGGCGGCCTTGGACCCGGCGCTCTCGCCGACCACGACGTAGTCGGTCTTCTTCGAGACCGAGCCCGCGGCCTTCCCGCCCCGGCTGATGATCGCCTCCTTGGCGCCGTCGCGGGAGAAGTCCTCCAGCGACCCGGTGACGACGATGGTCAGGCCCTCGAGCGTGCGGACCACCGACTCGTCGCGCTCGTCGGCGAGGGAGACCCCGGCCGCGCGCCACTTGTCCACGATCTCCTGGTGCCAGTCGACCTGGCGCCACTCGACGATGGCCTCGGCGATGATCCCCCCGACGCCCTCGGTGGCGGCGAGCTCCTCCTGGGAGGCAGCCCAGATCGCGTCGAGGGAGCCGAACTCGGTGGCCAGCGCCCGGGCGGCGGACGGGCCGACGTGGCGGATGGAGAGCGCGACCAGCACCCGCCACAGCGGGACCTGCTTGCGCTCCTCCAGGTTGCGCAGCAGCCCGAGGGCGTTGGCGTTGAGGACCCGGTCACCGGCGCCGGCCTCCTTCTCGGTCTTCTTCGCCGCGCGGGTGAAGAACGTCGTGGAGGCCAGGCCCGCCTCGTCGAGGTCGAAGATGTCGCCCTCGTTGGTGATCACCTCGGCGGCGAGCAGCGCGTCGGCCGCCTCGTAGCCCATCCCCTCGATGTCGAAGGCACCCCGCCCGGAGGCGAAGAAGACCCGCTCCCGCACCTGCGCCGGGCAGCCGCGGTGGTTGGGGCAGCGCAGGTCCTTGTCGCCCTCCTTCTGCTCGGCGAGCGTGGTCCCGCACGCGGGGCACTCGGTGGGCATCACCCACTCCGGCAGCCCCTCGGGCCGCAGCGGCAGCACCGGGCCGAGGATCTCGGGGATGACGTCGCCGGCCTTGCGGAGGATGACCGTGTCGCCGGGGCGTACGTCCTTCCGCTTCACCTCGTGGGCGTTGTGCAGCGTCGCCCGTTCGACGGTCGAACCGGCGACCTTGGTGGGCTCCATGACCCCGAAGGGGGTGACCCGGCCGGTGCGGCCGACGCCGACGTCGATCGCGAGCAGCTTGGCGTTGACCTCCTCCGGCGGGTACTTGTAGGCGATCGCCCACCGCGGCGCCCGGCTGGTGGAGCCGAGCCGTCGCTGCAGCGAGATGTCGTCGACCTTGATCACGACACCGTCGATCTCGTGCTCGGTGACGTCGTGGCGGTGCTCGCCGAAGTAGCTGATGAACTCCTCGACCTCGGCAAGGGTCTTGAGCACCTTGACCCGCTTGGAGGTGGGTAGCCCCCACGCCTTCAAAGCGTCGTACGCATGCGACTGGGCGACCGGCTGGAAGCCCTCCCGGGCGCCGATGCCGTGGCAGACCATCCCGAGCTCGCGGGTCGCGGTCACCCGCGGGTCCTTCTGGCGCAGCGACCCGGCGGCGGAGTTGCGCGGGTTGGCGAACATCGGCTTGCCCGCATCGACGAGGGAGGCGTTGAGCTTGTCGAAGGCCTCGATCGACAGGAAGACCTCGCCACGCACCTCGACCAGCTCGGGCACCGGGAACTCCTCGGTGCCGTTGAGCCGGTGCGGGATCGACTTGATGGTGCGTACGTTCGGGGTGACGTCCTCACCCGTGCGGCCGTCGCCGCGGGTCAGCGCCCGGACCAGGCGGCCCTTCTCGTAGAGCAGGTTGATCGCCAGGCCGTCGACCTTGAGCTCGCACAAAAGCTCCGCCTGACCGGCGCCGTCCTTCGCGATCCGGGCGTGCCAGCCGGCGAGCTCTTGATAAGAGAAGACGTTGTCGAGCGACTCCATCCGCTGCAGGTGGTCGACCGCGGTGAACTCCGTCGAAAACGTGCCGCCGACCTTCTGGGTCGGCGAGTCGGGTGTACGCAGCTCCGGGAACTGCTCCTCGAGCTCGTTGATCCGGCGCCACTTCTGGTCGTAGTCGGCGTCGGAGAGCGTCGGGTCGTCGAGCACGAAGTAGCGGTAGCGAGCGTCCTCGATCTGCTCGGCGAGCTCCTGGTGCTCGGTCTTCTGCTCAGGGCCCGCGTCGGCGGTCAGGTCATCGTTCACGGGCACCATCTTGCCCGGTCCCGCCGACAATTTCCGACCGCATACCCACCCGGGCGTTTTCGGCGTTTCATCGGTCCAAACGACACTCAACGCCCTCAATATCGACGCAACCGATCAACACCTGGGTGACGGGGCTCACCACGAGAAGGTAAAGCGGGCTAACTTCCTCCCGCGTCGGGCAAGGCGGGCCGACACCAATCCCCCATATGACCGCCGTGTGAGGTCTGCAGTGGTTTCTCGGCTCGTGGTGACGCTGGCGGCGGCGCTCTCACTCCTGCTCGCTCCGATCGGCGCTGCGCATGCGCTCGGGCTCGGGAGCGTCTTCTCCGACGCCGAGGTCGAGGTCTCGATCGTCGAGCAGTCCAAGGACGGCGTGGTCCTCAGTGTCCACGGCACCGACTACAGCGGGGCCAAGCCGGGCATCGAGGTCGCGCTCAACCCGGTCGGCTACTACGGCTCGGGCACCCGGGACACCTTCGTCAAGTCGGTGCTGATCAACCCCGCGGACCCCGAGGACTGGACCATCCGGTTCACCCTCGACGCCGCCCAGGTCGCCGAGCTCGACCCCGACACGAGCTACCAGATCATGACCATGCGCGGCGACGGACGCGACGTCTACGACTCCTCCGAGTCGAGGCATGCGGACGTCCCCTTCGACTTCGACGCCCTCGCCGAGCCCAGCAGCTCGCCGACCCCGGACGAGCCCTCGGACGACACCGGGTCCTCGGACGGATCCGGCTCCGGCTCAGGTTCCGGCTCGGGTTCCGGCTCGGGTGGTACGTCCTCGGGCCGGACCACGGGGGACGAGTCCGGTGACGGCGACGGTGCCGGCTCCCGGAAGAAGCCGGAGGCGAAGGCGTCCACCAAGCCGTGGTCCGCGCCGAAGGAGCCGCCGACGGCCAAGGGCCTCACCCTCACCGGCCTCGACGAGGTCTCCGTGGACGCCGAGGACGTGATCCACGCGCAGGCCTCCGGCTTCAAGCCGCACGAGACCGGCATCAGGGTCGTCGTCTACTCGACCCCGCTGGTCCTCTCGACCAGCGTCAAGGCCAACGGTCGTGGCGTCGCGAAGTGGTCCGGCCGGCTTCCCAAGGACATCGGCCTCGGCAAGCACACCCTCACCTTCCAGGGCTCGGTGAACCGCGGGATCACATTCCTGGTCACCGGCACCCCGAGCGACGGCGAGTGCGTCCAGAGCGGCTGCACCCCACCCACCAGCGCCGTCAAGAAGGCGGCAGCCGCCGAGGAGGGCGGCGTCGGCCCGCTCACCTGGATCATCGTCGCCACGATGATCGTCCTCGCCCTCGTCGCCGGTGCCGTCGCGATGCTCTCCGGACGCCGCAAGCACGACCGGGAGTGGGACGAGCCGGGCTACGCCCAGGCTCCGCCGCGCTACCCCTCGGACCCCCGGCACGCCTCCGGGTCCTACCCGGCCCACCCCGGTCAGCCGCACCTCCAGCCCCAGCACCAGGGCCCGCCCCGCCACGAGACGCCCCTCCCCCGCAGGCTCCCCGCGGACCAGCAGCCGGGCCCGCGTCAGTCAGGACCGCGTCAGCCCGGCCCACGTCAGCCCGGCCCACGTCAGCCCGGACCGCGCCAGCCGAGCCACCGTCAACCGGCTCCGCAGCACCTGGAGCAGCAGCACCTGGAGCCGCAGCATGCGGCGCCGGTGGAGCCGACCCACCGTCAGCCGCGCCCGCCGGAGTCCTTCGCTCCGCCGAGCCAGCGTGACCAGGCCTATCAGGGCCAGGCCTATCAGGGCCAGCGGGTCGCCGGACGCTGACGTTCAGTCGACCAGCGACTCGCCCCGCCGGGCGGTCGCGGCCGGAACCGTCGGCCACAGCGTGTCCAGCGCCGCCTCGAAGCCGGAGAGCACCGGGTCCAGATCGTCCCCGGGGAACGGGGCGGGCGCCTGTTGGCGTACGACCGCACAGAAGGCGCGGCGCTCCCCCTCCGCCTGGTAGCAGCGAACGGTCTCGGCCGACCCCTCGGTCCAGCCGTCGTAGCCGTCGGTGTCACCCTTCGAGCAGGTGAGGGTCTTGGGGCACTTCCGCTTCTCGGCGGGCAGATCGGGAGCATGGACGGCGGTGACGGTGCTGCCGTCGGGGCGGGTGCCGACGACACCGAAGGCACCCTTGCCGTAGCCCGAGACGTCGGCCTTCGCGAAGGAGTCGATGTCGGCGTACTCCTTGGTCTCGAGCAGTCCCGCCGCGATCGCCCCGGCGGTCAGCGGAACCTCGCCGGCGCCGTTGGCGCCTTCCGAGGGGAAGCCGCTGACCTGCGCCTTCGTCATCTTCAGGGTCGTCTTCGTGCCGAGGCGCGGGTCGGTGACCAGGGCGACGAGGTCGTCCACGCTCACCTCGAGGTCGAGCTTGCGGGGGTCGCCGGTGATCTTCTCGCCGACGTAGGCGGCCCGCCGCTCCTCTCCCCCGGACCGGTAGGACACCATCAGCTGGCCGGGGGTGCCGTCGTCGGTGGCGAGGTCCCAGGCGACCGTGGCGGTGCCGGTCTCGCCCTTCACGTCGACACAGCCCGACATGCCGTCGTGGCACCAGGTCGAGAGCAGGTCGTCGTCGACCGGACCGGCCTTCACCTCCAGCGAGTGGTCGGCTCCCCAGAGCAGCACGGTGCCGACCTCGTCCTGCTCGAAGTAGAGGTCGCCGCCGTCGAACTCCTCCGGCACGACGCGTACGTGCTGGAGCGTGATCGCCGCGATCGCCTCGGGCGTCGCCGGCCGGTCGCCGGGCTTCAGGTCGGCCGGGTCGATGCTCACCGACGGTGCGACCGTGGGCTCCTCGCTGGTTCGGTCGTCCGCCTCGGTCGCGCCGCCGCCGCAGCCGGCCAGCACCCCGGCCAGGAGCAGAGTCGCAGCCGCCAGTGCCATCCCCCGTCGTCGCATGAGGGGAATCTACGCCAGGTGGCGGGCGCTTTCGGTGAGGATGCGCAGCACGGTGCGGGCCCATCGCCAGTCGGCGCCGGCAAGACCGCAGGCCGGCGTCAGCACGATGTCGTACGCAGCGTCCAACCCGAGCATGTCGAGCCAGCGCTCCACGGTCTCGGTGACCGTCTTGTCGGTGGGTGTCGCACCCACCGGCGCGAGGGACGGCACCACCCCGAGCGCGACCGTGTCGCCGGCCTCCAGCGCTGTGGCCAGCTCGTCGTGGTCGGCGGCGGTGAGCTGGGTCAGGTCGACACTGATCCCCTTCGCCCCGGCCTTGCGGAGCAGGCCGAGCGGGGTCCCGGGCGCGCACGAGTGCACCCATGGGACCGCACCTTCGTCGGTGATCGCCCCGAGCACCCACTCCAGCGACTGGGAGGCCTCGGGGAGGTCGATGCTGCGGTGCTTGCCGAAGCCGGAGGCGGTCGGCACCTGGGCGTCGAGCACGGCGCCCAGCGCGGGCTCGTCGACCTGGACGACGAGGGTGTCGGCGCCGGGGAGGCGGCGGCGTACGTCCCGGATGTGGGTGCGTACGCCCTCGGCCAGCGCCTGCGCCAGATCACGCCGGGCGCCGTGGTCGGCGAGCAGCTTGTCGCCGCGCGGCCGCTCGACGGTGGCGGCGAGGGTCCACGGCCCGGCGACCTGGATCTTGAACGCCCCGCCCCCCGAGGTGAGCGGCGAGTCCTGGACCAGCTCCTCGACGGTGTCGAGGTCCTGGGCGAGCAGGCTGCGGGCGCGCCGGTGGTCGACCCCGGCGGACCCCGACGTTCCGGTCAGCCGCCAGCCTGCGGGCTGCAGGTCGGCGTCGAGGCCGTCGAGGACGGCCAGCGCCCGACCGGTCATGTTCGCGATCGCGCCGCGCGCTGGCAGCTCGGGCACGTGGGGCAGGTCGGTCAGCTCGCCGAGCACGATCCGGCAGGCCTCTGCGTAGTCCTCTCCAGGCAGCGACCCGACTCCGGTCGCCCTCACGCGTGCACCGCCCGGCGGGTCGCGGAGATGGTGACCGACCCGACCACACGGGTGCCGTCGTAGATGACCGCCGCCTGGCCCGGCGCGATCCCGTAGGCGGGGTCGAGCAGCTCGATCTCGGCTCCCTCGGGGACCACGGTCACCCGGGCCCGGTGCTCGTCGCCGTGGGCGCGCAGCTGGACGGTGCCCTCCAGGACGCCCTCCGGCGCCCGCCCGGCCCAGCGTGGCCGGATCCCGGAGAGACCGTCGACGGCCAGATGCTCCCGCGGCCCCACGGTGACGGTCGCCGAGACCGGCTCGATGTCGAGCACGAACCGGGGCTTCCCGTCGGGCGCGGGCTTGCCGAGGCGGAGGCCCTTGCGCTGCCCGATCGTGTAGGCGTACGTCCCCTGGTGCTCGCCCAGGACCTCACCGGTCTCGTCGACGATCGGCCCGGACTCGTTGGGTGCCCGGTCGCCCAGCTTCTCGCGCAGCCAGCCGGCGTTGTCGCCGTCGGCGACGAAGCAGATGTCGTGGGAGTCGGGCTTGTCGGCGACGAGCAGGCCGCGGCGGGCCGCCTCCTCGCGCACCAGCGGCTTGGGGGTGTCGCCGAGCGGGAACAGCGAGTGGCGCAGCTGGGCCTGGTCGAGCACCCCGAGCACGTAGGACTGGTCCTTGCCGCCGTCGACGGCCCGGTGCAGCTCGACCAGCCCGTCGGCGTCCTCACGAAGCGTCGCGTAGTGGCCGGTCGCGACCGCGTCGAAGCCGAGCGCGAGCGCCCGGTCCAGCACGGCGGCGAACTTGATCTTCTCGTTGCAGCGCAGGCACGGGTTGGGCGTGCGGCCCTCGGCGTACTCCGCCATGAAGTCCTCGACCACGTCCTCGTGGAAGCGGTCGGAGAGGTCCCAGACGTAGAACGGGATGCCGATCACGTCGGCGGCACGACGGGCGTCGTTGGAGTCCTCGATCGTGCAGCACCCGCGGGCGCCGGAGCGGTAGGACGCCGGGTTGCGCGAGAGCGCCAGGTGGACGCCGGTGACGTCGTGGCCCGCCTCCTTGGCGCGGGCGGCGGCGACGGCGGAGTCCACCCCGCCGGACATGGCAGCCACGATCCTCATCGCTGAAGTCCTGCCGCGCGGCCACGCTCGACGGCCGGACCGATCGCCGCGACGAGCCGGTCCACGTCCTCGGCGGCCGTGGTGTGCCCGAGCGAGAAGCGCAGCGAGGAGCGCGCCTGCTCGTCGGTCTGGCCCATGGCGAGCAGCACATGAGAGGCCTGAGGTACGCCGGCCGAGCACGCCGCCCCGGTCGAGCACTCGACCCCGGCGGCGTCGAGCAGCATCAGCAGCGAGTCGCCCTCACACCCGGGGAACGCGATCTGGGCGTTGTTGGGCAGCCGGTGACGGCCCAGCTGCGCCAGCGGCGGACCGTTGAGGTGGGAGTCCGGAACCGCCGCGAGCACCTGCTCGACCAGCCGGTCGCGCAGCGCACCGACCCTGGTCGCGTACGCCTCCTGCTCCTTGATCGCGAGCTCGACGGCCGCGGCGAAGCCGGCGATGGCGGCGGTCGCGTGGGTGCCGCTGCGTACGTCCCGCTCCTGACCTCCGCCGTGGACGAGCGCGGTCAGCTCGAGCTCGCGGCGCACGACGAGCGCGCCGGCGCCCACCGGGCCGCCGAGCTTGTGGCCGGTCAGGGAGAGCGCGTCGACGCCGCTGGTCGCGAAGTCGACGGGCACCGCGCCGACCGCCTGGACGGCGTCGGTGTGGACCGGGATCCCGTGCTCGGCGGCGATCGCGGCGATCTCGTGGACGGGCTGCAGCGTACCGACCTCGTTGTTGGCCCACATCACCGAGACGACCGCGACCGAGGCCGGGTCACGCTCGATGGCGTCCTTCATCGCGGCGAGGTCGACGCGGCCGGTCGGGTCGCACGGGATCAGCTCGACCTGAGCGCCCTCGGTGGTCTCCAGCCAGTGCAGCGGGTCCAGCACCGCGTGGTGCTCGACGGTGGTCGACAGGATCCGGGTGCGCGCCGGGTCCTGCCCGTGGCGGGCCCAGAAGGCGCCCTTGAGCGCCAGATTGTCGGCCTCGGTGCCACCGGAGGTGAAGACGACCTCGCCGGGCCGGGAGCCGAGCGCCGCGGCGATCCGTTCTCGCGACTCCTCCAGCACCCGTCGGGCGCGGCGCCCTGATGCGTGCAGCGAGCTCGCGTTGCCGACCAGCGCCAGCTCCGCGGTCATCGCCTCGATCGCCGCCGGAGCCATGGGCGTGGTGGCGGCGTGGTCCAGGTAGACGGTCCGGGGATTCATCGTCTACCAAGGTTACGGCCCGATGGCCATGCTTGCTGAAATGGTGCAGCCTTGCTGAAACGTCGCCGCCCGTTCACCTCGCCTCCCTATGGTCGGGCGCATGTCCCAGGGATTCCGCGAATACATCGACAACCTGATCACCGAAGGTCACACGATCGGCGAGGATCACGACGATGACCCGGTGCTCCTCGATCCGGCCGGCAAGGCCGTCGACACCTGGCGCGAGAACTATCCCTACACCGAACGGATCGCCCGTGAGGTCTACGACGAGCAGAAGTACCTCCTCCAGGTCGAGCTGCTGAAGTTCCAGCGCTGGAACGACCGCGTCGGCGGGAAGCACGTGCTGATCTTCGAGGGCCGTGACGCGGCCGGCAAGGGCGGCACGATCAAGCGGTTCATGGAGCACCTCAACCCCCGCTACGCCCGCACCGTGGCGCTGTCGAAGCCCTCGGACCGCGAGTCGCAGCAGTGGTTCTTCCAGCGGTACGTCCAGCACCTGCCCACCGCCGGCGAGATGGTCCTCTTCGACCGGTCCTGGTACAACCGCGCCGGCGTCGAGCGGGTGATGGGCTTCGCCTCCGACGAGCAGTACGAGCAGTTCATGCACCAGGTGCCGCTCTTCGAGCGGATGCTCGTCGACTCCGGGA
This sequence comes from Nocardioides sp. NPDC126508, assembly GCA_040302365.1. GTDB lineage: Bacteria > Actinomycetota > Actinomycetes > Propionibacteriales > Nocardioidaceae > Nocardioides. Next base: position 134,102 of record JBEOUM010000008.1, on the reverse strand, counting down.
TCACGCTCACGAAGTTCTGGTTCTCGGTCGGTCGCTCGGAGCAGCGGACCCGCTTCATCATCCGCCAGATCGACCCGGTGCGGCAGTGGAAGCTCTCCCCCATCGACGTGCAGTCGCTTGACCGTTGGGACTCCTACACCGCGGCCAAGGAGGAGATGTTCCTCCGCACCGACACCGACTGGGCGCCCTGGACGACCATCCGCTCCAACGACAAGAAGCGCGCCCGCCTCAACGCGATGCGCTACTTCCTCGCCAACCACGACTACGACGAGAAGGACGACGAGGTCGTCGGCGCCCCCGACCCCCTCATCGTCCAGCGCGGCATCGACGCCGTCGGCGACTGACTCCGGGCCGCGTCACCCGGGCCACCGGATGTGGGCCAGGTGCGCCTCGATGCTGGCGTCCAGCGCACCGGCCTCGTCCTCGCCCAACGGAAGGACCGACGCGTACGCCGCGACGAACGCCCCGCGCACCTCGGCCGGCGCCGGGCGCCAGTCGTGGTAGCGGGTGCCGAGGAGGACGGCCGCCTGGGCGAGGTCGTCCACCCGGCGACGGTACGTGGCCTCCTCGAGGTCCAGGACCGCCGTGATCCTCCCCTCCGCCCAGAGGATGTTGGCCGCCCGGAAGTCGTTGCCGACCAGCTGGGTTCCCGGCGCCGGCGGCTCGTCGGTCGGGATGGTCCCCGGGTAGTCGGCCATCTCCGCGTGCATCCGCGCGAGCATCTCCCCCGCGGCCCTGATCTGCGCCGGGTCGGTGATGTCCAGCAGCTCGCCGTCGACAACGTGCTGAAGCCCGAGCGAGACCCCGTCGACCTCGACCTGCACCCTGCCGTCCCGAGCCGCCCGCGGGGCCGAGACGGGTATCCCCCGCTCCGCCAACCACACCGTCAGCCCCGCGATCGCCGCCAGGCGCGCGAACACGGCCGGGCGTATCGACCACTTCGCGATCATCCGGCGCCCCTCGACGGTGATCCACGCCAAGCAGTTGGCGTCGCTGATCACCAGCCTCTCACAGCCCTCTGCTCGCAGTCCCCAGTGCTCCGCCAGTACGCCCGTCAGCCACTCGATCGCCTCGGCGGTCGATGCGAAGCCGAACCGCTCGGTCAATGCCGCGGCCGGATCCGTCGACTCCCAGAGCATGCTGATCGGCGTACTCACCTCTTCGGCTGCTGTCATGGGTCGCAGTCAAGCAGGTCGGTGGGGATGCCGAGACGTCACCCGCGTCGGGGCGGGGTCGGCTACGGTCCGGGACCATGAAACCGCTCGGCGACGTCCCCTGGCCCCCGGATCCGATCGTCACCGAACGCCTGATCCTGCGCGAGACCAGGACGAAGGACCGACCACGGCTGGCCGAGCTGCTCTCGGACGAGACGGTGCAGGCCTATCTCGGCACACCATGTCCGCGAGGAGGGCGACGAGGTGGAGATCGGCTACGAGTTCCTGCCCGCCTCGTGGGGCACGGGCATCGCGACCGAAGCCACCCGGGCCGCGCTCGGCTGGATCGAGAGGACGCTTCCGGGCGAGCCGGTGGTGCTCACCACGCAGGTGGCCAACGACTGGTCCCTACGCCTGGCCCGCAAGCTCGGGTTCGTCGAGGTGGAGCGGTTCATGGGTTTCGGTGCCGAGCAGTGGTTCGGCCGTCTCCGCGACGACTAGGTACACCTAGTCGTCGGTCTCGAGCATGTTGGCCGTCCACAGACCCAGCGCCAGCGGGAGCAGAAGTCCCCAGGCCGGCCGGAGGTCGGCGGACTCACCGAGCACCTCTCCCGCCACACTCAGCCAGATCACGAGCGTGACGACCGCCCCGACGACCCCCGCGACGCCGGCGGCGAGTCGCGCCCGCCCCCGAGCGCTGCAGCGCGATGACGAGCCCGAGCACCGGCGCCGCGAGCGCGAAGAGGATCCCGGCGTACGACGCGAAGGCGAGGAACACGTAGGCGGCCGGCACCTCGCCGGACGCGTCCCGCAGGTCGGCGACCCACCCGGACGCCGCCCAGATCGAGAGCGAGACCTCCGAGTCGTCGGTGCCGGCGACCACCGGGACGGCGAGCGTCGCCACGGCGAGGATGAGCACACCGAGGAACTGCGTACGCCGCAACCGGCTCGCGGTCTCCTCGTTCCCACGGAGCGCCGAGCGAATCAGACCGTCCGAGTTGTCCGTCACGCGCTCAGGTTACGAGACGAGCGCCTGGATCCCGCTCACTCCTCGGGCGTGCCGAGGTAGGCGACCAGCGCCAGGTGGTCGGAGCCGGGCACCTCGACCGTCTCGGTCGCCAGCGCGACCAGGTCCTCGCCGATCAGCACGTGGTCGATCGCGGTCGAAGGAGGAAGAGGTATGCCCGCGAACCCCTCGGTCGGCCAGGTCGGCTGCCAGCCGGCGTTGCTGGCCCGGGCCGCGTCCTGTACGTCGGCGGCGTCGAGCAGGCGACGGACGGTGTGGTGGTCGAGCGTGGCGTTGAGGTCGCCCAGGACGAGGTCGGGCTTCTCCGCGGCCGCCTCCTTGATGATCAGCTCCTGCTCGGCCGGCCACGACGCGAGCGTGGGCGGAGCCGGGTGAGCGACGACGACCCGTCGCTCCCCCACGTCGGCCGCCCACGAGCTCATCGCGGTGTCGAGTCGGCGCGACCTGGTGATCGGCTGGTCGGCGAAGAGCATCGTCCCCTTGGTCCCGGGCGTGGCCTCGCCGATCCGGTAGGGCAGCTGATCGCGTAGCGCGCTCGACAGCTTCGCGAACGCCTCGGGGGTGATCTCCTGGAGGGCGAGCACGTCGACCTTGTGAGCGCGCACCGCCTCGGCCACCGCGTCGGTGTCGCCCCTGCCCTCGAGAATGTTGGCGGTCATCACCGTCAGAGGCTCCCCGGCGCTCGTCTCCCGGGAGCCGGCGTAGAGCGGCGCCTGCCAGGCGAGATGCACCGCGAGCAGCATGGCGGTGACACCGGCGACCACCAGGAGCCGGGTACGTGCCGGACCGGCGGCCAGCCACACCAGCACCAGGACGGCGACCAGGCACAGGGCGTACAACCCGACGCCGAAGGGCGCGAACGCGGCCAGCCGCACCGCCCGCAGGTCGGTGCTCGCCAGCGCCCGGGAGAGCGTGATCGCCAGCGCCGGCAGGCCGCAGAGCACCAGCACGCCCCACGCGAGCGCCAGCGGCACCCACCGAGCCCGGTTCACAGCACGACCAGATCGTCGCGGTGGATGACCTCCCGACCGTACGCAGCCCCCAGATTGGCCTCGAGATAGCCCGAGGAACGCCCGGCCAGCCGCGGGATCTCGTCGGCGTCGTAGTTCACCAGCCCACGCGCGACCGCGACCCCGGCAGGGTCGACGACGTCGACCGGGTCGCCGACGTGGAACGCGCCGGAGGAGCCGGTGATACCCGCCGCGAGCAGCGAGGCGCCGCGCTTGCTGATCGCGGCGACCGCGCCCGCGTCGATCGTGATCGAGCCGACCGGCTCGGTGGCGTGCTGGAGCCACAGCAGTCGCGCCGGACGCCGCTTGCCGACGGCATGGAACAGGGTGCCGACCGCCTCGCCCGCGAGTGCCGCCTCGGCCTGCGCGGCCGAGGTCAGCACGACCGGGACACCGTCCTCGACGGCGATCCGGGCGGCCTCCAGCTTGGTCACCATCCCACCGGTGCCGACGCCCGCGGCACCGGCCTTGCCGATGGTCACCCCGGTGAGGTCGGCCAGCGAGGCCACCTCGTCGATCCGCTGCGAGCCCGGCTGGGACGGCGGCGCGTCGTAGAGTGCGTCGACGTCGCTGAGCAGAACCAGCAGGTCGGCCTTGACCAGGTGGGCCACGAGCGCGGCGAGCCGGTCGTTGTCACCGAACCGGATCTCGGAGGTGGCCACCGTGTCGTTCTCGTTGACGATCGGGAGCACGCCCAGGTCGAGCAGCGTGGACAGCGTCGCGTCGGCGTTGCGATAGTGCGCGCGCCGGTTCAGGTCGTCGACCGTGAGCAGCACCTGACCGGCGATGATGCCATGCCGGGCGAGCTCGTCGGTGTAGCGGTGGACGAGGAGCCCCTGCCCCACGCTCGCCGCCGCCTGCTGCTTGGCGAGCGCCCTCGGACGCTTGGCCAGCCCCAGCGGCGACAGCCCGGCCGCGATCGCCCCGGAGGAGACCAGCACGACCTCCTGCCCGGCGGCCCGCGTCTTCGCGAGTACGTCGACCAGCCCGCTCACCCGGGCCGGGTCGATGCCTCCGGCTGCCGTCGTCAGCGACGACGACCCGACCTTGACCACGACCCGGCGTGCCCCGGTCACGACCTCGCGCTGCACCGATCCCCCTCGTACGTCAGCCTGTATCCTCCGCCGGATCCTACCGGCGACGGCGCCGGTGGAGCCGCACGTTTCCGCTGGTCGAGCGGGCGCTACCGATCCGAGCTCGTCGACGGGTCGTTCTCGGCCCAGTCGCTGTCCGGGTCGTCCTCGCCGCCGATCTCGTACGCCACCGGGCCGGCCCCGTCACGCAGCCGTCGGGCGACGTCGGCCCGGGCCTCGTACTCTTCCTTGGTCTCCATCCCGGCGTCGATCTCGCGTCGGCGCGCGGCGGCGGGCCGCTCCTCGTAGAAGCGCTGGTCCTCGCCGCGGCGGCCGAGCATCTCGGCGCCGGTCTCGATCGAGGGGCGGAAGTCGAAGACGACCGCGTTGGCCGGGTCGCCGATGATGACGGTGTCGCCCTCCTGGGCGCCGAGCTCGACCAGGCGCATCTCGACGCCGAGCCGGTTGAGGCGGTCGGCGAGGTAGCCCACGGCCTCCTCGTTCTCGAAGTCGGTCTGTCGCACCCAGCGCTCGGGCTGCGGGCCACGGACGAGGTATTCGCCGTTCTTCGACACCTTGACGGTGAAGCCGTTCTTGCCCTCGGCGCCCTCGGGACGCAGCACGATCCGGGTCGGCGGCACCACCGGGACGTCCTTGCGGGAGGCGGCGACCAGCTCGGCCATCGCGTAGATCAGTTGCTGGGTGCCCTCGCCGGAGGCGGCGGAGATCTCGAAGACCTTCATCCCGCGCTTCTCGAACTCGCCGATGGTCATCTCGGCGATCTCGCGGCCGTCGGGGACGTCGACCTTGTTCAGCGCGACCAGGCGCGGCCTGTCCTCGAGGCCGCCGTGGCGGGAGAGCTCGTTCTCGATGATGTCGAGGTCGTCGATCGGGTTGCGGCCCGGCTCGATGCTCGCGGTGTCGATGACGTGGACCAGCGCGGCGCAGCGCTCGATGTGGCGCAGGAACTCGTGACCGAGACCGCGACCGTCGGCCGCACCTTCGATCAGGCCCGGCACGTCCGCGACGGTGAAGGTGATCTCGCCACCCTTCACGACACCGAGGTTGGGCACCAGCGTGGTGAACGGGTAGTCGGCGATCTTCGGCCGTGCCCGCGAGATCGCCGCGATCAGGCTCGACTTGCCGGCGGAGGGGAAGCCGACCAGGCCGATGTCGGCGACGACCTTGAGCTCGAGGCCGATCTCGCGCGCCTCGCCGGGCTCGCCGAGGAGCGCGAAGCCGGGCGCCTTGCGCTTGGAGGAGGCAAGTGCGGCGTTGCCGAGCCCGCCACGGCCGCCCTCGGCGATGACCAGCTCGGAGCCCGGGCCGACCAGGTCGGCGAGCACGTTGCCGTTCATGTCGGTGACGACGGTGCCGTCGGGGACCGGGAGCACCATGTCCTCGCCGTGGGCGCCGTTCTTGTGGTCGCCGGCCCCCTGGCCGCCGTTGGGCGCCTTGCGCTTGGGACTGTGGTGGTAGTCGGTCAGGGTGGTCACATCGGGGTCGACGCGCAGGATGATCGACCCGCCCGGACCGCCGTTGCCGCCGTCGGGCCCGCCGAGCGGCTTGAACTTCTCGCGGTGCACCGACGCCACCCCGTGTCCGCCGCGACCGGCCTCGACGTGGAGGGTGACGCGGTCGACGAAGGTGGGTACAGCCATGAGCGCAAGCCTACCGACGGCATGCGCTGGAGTTGCTATCCGCGATCGACCCGCGCTCGGCATGGATATGTTGTGCGCATGCGTGTAGGAACTGTGATGTGGCCGATCGAGGACTGGCCGGCGATGGGCGAGCGTTGGGCGCAGGCCGAGCAGCTCGGGTTCGAGACGGCGTGGGTCTATGACCACCTGGCCTGGCGCGGGCACAGCCCGTGGGAGGAGGCGTTCACGTCGATGGCCGCCGCGGCGGCGCTCACCTCCACGATCCGGCTCGGGACGCTCGTGACCACCCCCAACTTCCGTACGCCGATCCCGACCGCCGCAGCGATCCGCAGCCTCGACCGCATCTCGGGCGGGCGCATCACGATCGGCATCGGCGCCGGCGGCGACGACCACACCTCCGACGGCGACGTGCTCGGGCGGGAGTTCACGCCGCGCGAGCGCGCCGACCGGTTCGCGGAGTGGACCCGCACCGTCGACCGGCTGCTGCGCGAGTCACCGGTCACCATCGACGGCGAGCACTGGCAGACCCGCGAGGTCACCGTCTCCCCCGGCCAGGTGCAGCAGCCGCGTACGCCGCTGTGGCTGGCCGGCAACGGCCCCCGCGGGATCCGGCTGACCGCCGAGGTCGGCGACGGGTGGATCGCCAACCCGCACGGCGAGGACCCGAAGGAGTTCGTCGCCCAGCGGCTCGATCGGCTTCGCGAGGAGTGCGAGAAGGCCGGCCGTGACTACGACGCAATGCCGAAGCTGTTCATGTCCGGCTTCACCGACGAGCCCTGGACCGACTCCGCCGATGCCTTCGAGGACCTGGCCGGCTCCTACGCCGAGATCGGGATCACCGACATCGCGGTCCACTGGCCGCGCGCCGGGACCCGCTGGGAGGTCTCGTGGGAGACCTTCGAGGCGATCGCCGAGCGAGCGAAGCAGCTCTGACCAGGTGAAACCCCGTCGAGTCGGCCCGTCTTGACGGGCCGACTCGACGTGAATCCCGGTCAAGACGGGCCGACTCGGCAAAAGCGCGAAGGGCCCTCCCCACGTGGGGAGGGCCCTTCGAAGGCGTTGCTCAGGCGTCGCCCGGAACGATGTTGATCACCCGGCGGCCGCGGCGCTTGCCGAACTCGACCGCACCCGGCTGCAGGGCGAACAGGGTGTCGTCGCCGCCACGACCGACGTTGGTGCCGGGGTGGAAGTGCGTGCCACGCTGGCGGACGATGATCTCGCCGGCGTTCACGAGCTGACCACCGAAGCGCTTCACGCCGAGGCGCTGGGCGTTGGAGTCGCGACCGTTCTTGGTGCTTGCCGCACCCTTCTTGTGTGCCATCTTCTCAGTCCTTCAGTGTCTCTGGAACGCCGAATCAGGCGTTGATCGCGGTGACCTTGACCTGGGTGTACTTCTGACGGTGACCCTGGCGCTTCTTGTAGCCGGTCTTGTTCTTGTACTTCTGGATGATGATCTTCGGGCCCTTGGAGGCACCGACGATCTCACCCGCAACCGAAGCCTTGTCGAGGCCGGTCGAGGTCACGTTCTCGCCGTCGACCAGGAGGACCACGGGGAGCGAGACGGCCGTGCCGTTCTCGCCGTCGAGGCGGTCGATCTCGATGACGTCGCCGACAACGACCTTCTGCTGCTTGCTGCCAGCCTTCACGATCGCGTACACCGCGGTCTCCTTCATGCTCCGAACTCAAAAGTCTTGTGTCGACCCGCGGCAAAGCAGGCCGGACCCCGAAGCGATAGGTGCCAGCAGATGCCTGCAGGAACGGCGCACTGCGCACGCCGAGATTCAATCTTACGTAAGCGGCCAGGTAGCCGCAAAACGCCGCGACACCGTCCGTCCGGGGCATTGTGCCCCTGCGGACCCCGATCATGCCAACCGGGCGCCCGGTTCGGCCGTGCCCCCTGCGAACCGGGCACGATTCCGGGCATGATGGCGCCCATGACGTCGCCCGAGCAGTCGACCGATCCGTCTCAGGGGAACCAGGCCCGCCAGGAGGAGATCCTGGCGCGGGCCCGTACGGCCGGCCGGGTCTCGGTGACCGATCTCGCGCCCGATCTCGGGGTGAGCGTCGAGACGATCCGACGCGACCTCAAGGTGCTCGCCGACCGCGGCGTCGTGGAGCGGGTCTACGGCGGAGCCGTCGCCCTGGAGAGCGGCAGCTTCGAGACCTCGCTCGAGTTCCGCGCCGGACGCGACGTCGACGAGAAGCACCGGATCGCCCGGGCCGCCCTCCAGCACCGCCACGGGGCGGAGACGATCTACATCGACGAGGGCACCATGCCGCAGTTCCTGGCCGAGGAGCTCTTCGGCCAGGGACCGGCGACGGTCATCACGCCCTCGCTCCCGGTGGCCACCCGGCTCGCCGCAGACCCCGAGCTGACCGTGATCGTGCTGGGCGGGCGCGTACGCACCCTCACCAGGGGCGTCGTGGACCAGTGGGCGACCCGGATGCTGGCCGACCTGGTGATCGACCTGGCCTACATCGGCGCCAACGGGATCTCCCGTGAGCAGGGCCTGACCACCCAGGACCCCTCGGTGGCCGCGGTCAAGCGCACCGCCATCGAGCGCTCCCGGCGCCGGATCTTCTTCGGCGCCCACACCAAGTTCGGAGCCTCCAGCCTGTGCCGTTTCGCAGGCGTACGCGACTTCGAGCTGCTCATCACCGGGACCGAGCTCTCGGCGGCCGAGGCGCGCCGGTTCTCGGCGCTCGGGCCTCGGGTCATCCGGGCCTGAGAACGGGCCTGAGAACGGGCAGCAACCGGGCGCGACGGACGCATCGACCGGGCTAGGGGGTCCGGGCCGAATTACGACATCGTGGTTCGTGACGACAGTCACACTGCGAGGAGGCAGATCGATGCGGGCACGGAGACGGACCTCCGCAGCGCTGACAGCGCTATCACTGGCGACGGTGATGTTGACGGCGTGCGGAACCGGCGGCCTGGGAGCCGGCGGGACGAGCGCGGGTGAGCACAGCATCACGGTGCTGATGGTGAACAACCCCCAGATGCTCGAGCTCCAGGAGCTCACCGCGAAGCATTTCACCGAGGAGACCGGGATCGAGGTGAACTTCGTGGTCAAGGTCGAGCAGGACATGCGCGACACCGCGAGCACCGAGTTCGCCAACCAGTCCGGGATCTATGACGTGGCGACGCTGTCCAACTTCGAGATCCCCTACTACGCCCAAGCCGGCTGGATCTCGGACATGGAGAGCATCGCGAACGACCCCGAGTTCGACCAGGACGACATCCTCCCGCCGATGACCGAGGCGCTCTCGGCCGACGGCAAGGTCTACGGCGAGCCGTTCTACGGCGAGTCGTCGTTCCTGATGTACCGCAAGGACCTGTTCGAGAAGCACGGCATCGAGATGCCGGCCGACCCGACCTGGGAGCAGGTCGCCGGCTTCGCCGCCAAGATCGACGAGGCCGAACCCGACATGCGCGGGATCTGCCTGCGCGGCCTGGCCGGCTGGGGCGACAACCTGGCCTCGATCACGACCGTGGTCAACACCATGGGCGGCACCTGGTTCGACGAGGACTGGAACGCCCAGGTCGACAAGGGCGGCTTCAAGAAGGCCGCCAACTTCTACGTCGACCTGGTGCGCAAGCACGGCGAGGCCGGCGCCGCGACCTTCAGCTTCCCGCAGTGCCTCAACGCCATGCAGCAGGGCAAGGTCGCGATGTGGTACGACGCCACCTCCGGTGCCGGGTCGCTCGAAGCGGCCGACTCGCCGGTCAAGGGCAAGGTCGGCTACGTCGCCGCCCCGCACGACCAGACCGAGAACGCCGGCTGGCTCTACACCTGGGCGTGGGCGATCCAGAAGGCCTCACGGCACCGCACCGATGCCGAGAAGTTCGTCGCCTGGGCCTCCAGCAAGGAGTACGAGCAGCTGGTGATGGCCGACACCGAGAACGACACCGGTGGGCCGACCAACGTCCCCGCCGGCAAGCGCGCCTCGACCTACACCAACCCTGAGTACCTCGAGGTGGCCGGCTCCTTCGCCACCCCGACCATGAACGCGATCAAGAACGCCCAGGCCGACAACCCCGGCGTCCAGAAGCGGCCCTACAACGGCATCCAGTTCGTCGGGGTCCCGAGCTTCACCGACTTCGGCACCGAGTGCGCCAAGCAGCTCTCCAGCGCCATCTCGGGATCGAAGACCACCGATGCGGCGCTCGACCGATGTCAGTCGCTCGCCCAGGAGTACGGCGACGTCCAGAAGGAGAAGCAGTGATGGCCTCCATGACCGCACCACTCCCCGCAGCAGCAGAGGCCACGGCGGCGCGGCCGCCCGAGGCGTACAAGAAGTGGGGCCGGGAGTCGTGGAAGCTGCGCGCGCCGCTGCTGCCCGCGCTGGTCTTCCTGATCGTGGTGACGCAGCTTCCGTTCGTGGCGACGCTGGTGATGTCGTTCATGAACTGGAGCGCCCAGCCGGACGCGGAAGGACGCAGCTTCGCCGGCTTCGACAACTTCAAGACGGTGTTCACGACACCGGCCTACCGCACGGCGGTCCTCAACACGATCGAGATCACCGTGGTCGTCGTCGGGGTCAGCGCCCTGCTCGCTCTCGGGATCGCGCTGCTGCTCAACCACGCGTTCATCGGCCGCGGCGTGGTGCGCACGATGATGATCGCGCCGTTCCTGATCGTGCCGATCGCGGCCGCGGTCTTCTGGGGCAACGGCATCCTGATGACCGGGTTCGGCCTGGTCGACGGTGTGCTCGGTCAGCTCGGCGTGCCCGGCGCCCAGGACATCGCGTTCCTCACCGACCATCCCAAGCTCGCCATCGAGATCGAGCTGATCTGGCAGTGGACGCCGTTCATGATGCTGATCCTGCTCGCCGGGCTGCAGTCGCAGGATCCTGAGGTGCTGGAGGCGGCGAGCATCGACGGCTGCAACAGCTGGCAGACGTTCGTGCACATGACGCTCCCCCACGTACGCCGCTATCTCGAGCTGTCGATCGTGCTCGGCACGATCTTCATCGTCCAGAACTTCGACTCGGTCCTGGGCATGACCGGCGGGCTGAACTCCACCAACATCCCGTTCGCCGTCTACGAGACGTTCTACTCGGCCAAGGACTACGGGGTCGCCTCCGCACTCGGCGTCGTCGTGGTCATCGGCTCACTGATCATCGCGACCTTCGCGCTCCGCGTCGTGTCGTCCCTGCTGACCGACGAGGAGGCAAACCGATGAGAACCTGGAACCGGCAGCGCATGGCGAAGATCGCCGTCCCGATCGCAGCGTGGCTGGTCGGCATCATCTTCGTGATCCCGATCCTCTACATGGTCCTGACCTCGCTGCACGCACCGCAGGACGCCCAGACCTACCCGCCGAGCTGGGGCGCCCCGCTGACGCTGGACAACTACGGTGGCCTGATCACCTCGGCGAACCCGATCACCCCGGCGCTGATCAACTCGGTGATCACCAGCGTGATCTCCACGCTGCTCGTGCTCGTGCTGGCCATCCCGGCGGCGTACGCCCTGGCGATCAAGCCGGTGAAGAAGTGGTCGGACGCGATGTTCTTCTTCCTGTCGACGAAGATGCTGCCGATGGTCGCGGGGATCCTGCCGATCTACCTGTTCACGACCCAGGTCATCAACATGCCCGACAACGTGATCATCCTGATCCTGCTCTACACCGCGATGAACCTGCCGATCGCGGTCTGGATGATGCGCTCGTTCCTGGCCGAGGTGCCGCCCGCGATCATCGAGGCCGCCTCGATCGACGGCGCCTCGACGCTCCGGATCCTGACCCGCATCGTGGCTCCGATCTCGATGCCCGGGGTCGCGGCCACCTCGCTGATCTGCTTCATCTTCGCCTGGAACGAGCAGCTCTACGCCAAGGTGCTGACGTCCGTCGCCGCGCAGACGGGGCCGGTCTTCGTGAACACCCTGATCCAGACCGAGCACGCCTACCTGGCAGAGCTGGCCGCGGGCGCGACGCTGATCTCGCTGCCCGTGCTCATCGCCGGGTTCGCCGCTCAGGACAAGCTGGTCCAGGGTCTCTCCCTCGGGGCGGTCAAGTGACCTATCCGCGACTCACGACAACTCGGCTCGGCGAGCTGTCTGCATCCGTTGCCGTCCCTACCTACGACCGCTCCGCCGTCACCCCCGGGATCGTGCATCTCGGGGTCGGTGGCTTCCACCGCGCCCACCAGGCGCGCTACGTCGACGACCTGCTCGCCACCGGCATCACCGACTGGGGCATCGTCGGGGTGGGGCTGATGCCCCAGGACGTACGCATGCGGGATGCTCTCGCCGCCCAGGACCATCTCTACACGCTCGTCGAGCGGGCGCCGGACAGCACGGTGCGGGGACGGGTGATCGGCTCGATCATCGACTACCTCTTCGCGCCCGACTCCCCCGGTGACGTACTGGACCTGCTGACCGACCCGCGGATCCGGATCGTGTCGCTGACCATCACCGAGGGCGGCTACCACGTCAACCAGGCGACCGGCGGCTTCGACGCCTCCGACCCGGCCATCCAGGCGGACCTGGAGCCCGGGGCGGTACCGTCGACGGCGTTCGGGTACGTCGTGGAGGCGCTGGCCCGCCGGCGGGCCGCCGGGGTCGCGCCGTTCACGGTGATGTCGTGCGACAACATCGCGGGCAACGGCGAGGTCGCCCGGGCGATGATGTCGGCGTTCGCGTCCCTGCGTGACCCGGCGCTGGGCGACTGGATCGCGTCCGAGGTGGCCTTCCCGAGCTCGATGGTGGACCGGATCACCCCGGCGACCACCGACGCCGACGTCGAGGAGGTCGGCTGGCGGTTCGGCATCGGGGACGCCTGGCCGGTGGTCAGCGAACCGTTCACCCAGTGGGTGCTCGAGGACCACTTCCCGCAGGGCCGGCCGCCGTTCGAGCAGGCCGGGGTCGAGATGGTGCCCGACGTCGAGCCGTACGAGCTGATGAAGCTGCGCCTCCTCAACGCCAGCCACCAGGCGCTGTGCTACCTCGGCTACCTCTCCGGCTACCGCTACGCCCACGAGGTCTGCACCGATCCGCTCTTCGTCGACTTCCTGCTCGGCTACATGTCGCAGGAGGGTGCCCCGACCCTGCCCCAGGTGCCCGGGGTGGACCTGCCGGGCTACCAGCGCGAGCTGATCTCCCGGTTCGCCAACCCCCACATCCGCGACACCCTGGCGCGGCTGTGTGCGGAGAGCTCCGACCGGATCCCGAAGTGGCTGGTGCCGGTCATCTCGGCCCAGCTCGCCTCGGGCGGGTCCGTGCACCGCTCGGCACTCGTCGTCGCCTCCTGGGCACGCTACGCCGAGGGCGTCGACGAGCAGGGCGCGCCGATCGACGTCGTCGACCGGCGCCGGGCCGACGTGATGGCCCGGGCGATCGCGCAGCGCGAGGACCCGCTCGCCTTTCTCCGCGACCCCGACCTCTTCGGCGACCTCGTCGACTCGCCCGAGTTCACCGAGCCGTACGCCGAGGCGCTGGCGTCCCTGCACTCCGTCGGGGCTCGGAAGACCCTCGAGGTCTGGGCGGACTGATCGGGCAGCACGACGCCCCGGTGACCACGAGGGGGGTCACCGGGGCGTCGTGGCCATTTCAGCTGTCCTGTGACGGCGTGGTGTCGCGGCTCGCGCCACCGCGGGTGCGGGTCACGACCTTCGGCGCCGGGGTCGAGGCGGTGCCGTTGCTCACGGTCGGCGCCTCGGTCTTGGTCGCGGTCATCACCGCGCCCTCACCGGTGCTGACCACCTCGCGGCGGGCGCCACGGCGCTGCCGGGTGACCACCTTCGGCTTGGAGTCGACCGGCGCGGCCGCGACCGGCTCCGGCGTGGTGACCTCGGGCTCGACGGCCTCGGGCTCGACGGCCTCGGGCTCAACTGCCTCAGGCGCGGCGACCGGAGCGGGCTCCTCCGCAACCGGCTTATCCGCGACCGGCCTCTCGGCGGCCGGCTTCGGCTCCGCAGCGGTCGAGCTGCCCACGACCGCGGCCAGGACCGGACGACCAGTCGCCGCCGCACGACGGGTACGCGTGCGGGTGGTGACCTTCGGGGCCTCCGGCTCCGCGGGCGCCTCGGCGGCGGGCTGGGCCGGGGTCTCGGCCGGGGTCGCCGGCTCGACCGGCTCGGTCGCCGGGGTCGATGCCTTGGACCGGCGCGAACGCGTACGCGTGGTGACCTTCGGCGCCTCGACCTGCTCGGGAGCGGTCTCCGCGGCGGGCTCGGTGGGCTCCACGGCCTGGGCGCTCTCGGGCACCGAGGGCTCCTCGGCGGCCGCGGCCTTCGACCGGCGCGAGCGCGTACGGGTGGTGACCTTGGGGGTCTCGGCGACCTCGACGGTCTCGGCGGGCGCGGTGGCCGCCTCCTCCGCGGGGGTCTCGACGGGCTCGGCGACCGCGGCCGTCTCGCTCTGTCCGGCCATCGCGGCGAACTCGGCGGGCGACGGCGTCTTGGCGTGCTCCTCGACGGGCTCGGTGCGCTGCTCGCCACCGACCTCGTCCTTGCCCTTGCCACGGCCACCGCGGCCGCCACGACGGCGCGAACGCGGCTCGTCGGGAGCGACGCCGGAGGACTTGCCGGGCTCGACCGGGTGCTCGTGGATCACGAGACCACGGCCGTTGCAGGCCTCGCAGTTCTCGGAGAAGGCCTCGAGCAGGCCGGTGCCGATCCGCTTGCGGGTCATCTGCACCAGGCCCAGCGAGGTGACCTCGGCGACCTGGTGACGGGTGCGGTCACGGCCCAGGCACTCGACCAGGCGGCGGAGCACCAGGTCGCGGTTGGACTCGAGGACCATGTCGATGAAGTCGACGACGATGATGCCGCCGATGTCGCGCAGCCGGAGCTGGCGCACGATCTCCTCGGCCGCCTCGAGGTTGTTCTTGGTGACCGTCTCCTCCAGGTTGCCGCCGGAGCCGGTGAACTTGCCGGTGTTGACGTCGACGACGGTCATCGCCTCGGTGCGGTCGATGATCAGCGAACCACCGGAAGGCAGCCAGACCTTGCGGTCCAGGCCCTTGGCGATCTGCTCGTCGATCCGGTACGCGGCGAAAGCGTCGGCCTCGCCGTCGTACTTCTCCACGCGCTCCTCGAGATCGGGGGCGACCGACTGGACGTAGTCCTTGACGGTCTCCCACGACGAGTCGCCGGAGATGACCAGCTTCGCGAAGTCCTCGGTGAACAGGTCGCGCACGACCTTGAGGGTCAGGTCGGGCTCGCCGTAGAGCAGCTGCGGGGCGTTGCCGCCGGCGCGCTTCTCGATGTCCTCCCAGCGGGCCTTGAGCCGCTCGACGTCGCGAGTCAGCTCGTCCTCGGCGGCGCCCTCCGCGGCGGTGCGTACGATCACGCCCGCCGTGTCGGGGACGATCTCCTTCAGGAGGGTCTTGAGGCGGTTGCGCTCGGTGTCGGGCAGCTTGCGGGAGATGCCGGAGGTGGTGCCGTCGGGCACGTAGACCAGGAACCGGCCGGCCAGCGAGATCTGCGAGGTCAGGCGGGCGCCCTTGTGGCCGATCGGGTCCTTCGTCACCTGGACGAGCACCTTCTGGCCGGAGGTCAGCACCGACTCGATCTTGCGGGGCTGGCCCTCCTTCCAGCCGAGCGAGGCCCAGTTGACCTCACCGGCGTAGAGGACCGCGTTGCGGCCCTTGCCGATGTCGATGAACGCGGCCTCCATGGAGGGGAGCACGTTCTGGACGCGGCCCAGGTAGACGTTGCCGATCAGGCTGGTCTGGCTCTCGCGGGCGACGTAGTGCTCCACGAGGACCTTGTCCTCGAGCACGGCGATCTGGGTGAGGTCCTCACGCTCGCGGATGACCATGACGCGCTCGACCGACTCGCGACGGGCCAGGAACTCGGCCTCGCTCACGATCGGAGCGCGACGACGACCGGCCTCACGGCCCTCGCGGCGGCGCTGCTTCTTGGCCTCCAGGCGGGTCGAGCCCGACAGCGCGGTGATCTGGTCCTCGCCGGTGCGGCTCGCACGGACCTTGGTGACGGTGTTCTCCGGGTCGTCCCCGGCGTCGCCCGAGGCCTCGCCGGCCCGGCGGCGACGCCGGCGACGGCGCGAGGAGGTGCCGCCCTCGCCCTGCTGGTCTGCGTCGGCATCCTTGCCGGCCTCGTCGCTCTCGGCCTCGGCGTCGTCGGACTTGTCCTCGGCGTCGGTCGCGTCGGAGCCGTCGGCGTCACCGTTGGCACCCTTGCGGCGGCGACGGCCACCACGGCGGCGGCGACGACGGCCGTTGCCACCGCCCTCACCGTCGTCGGCAGAGCTCTCGTCGGAGTCGGTGTCGGCGCTGCTGTCCGCGTCGGTCTCGGCCTGGGTGTCGGCGTCGGCGGCCTCGACCTCGGTCGGCTCCTCCTCGGCGGGCTTCTCCTCGGCCGGGGCGGCGTTGCGGGCGTTGCGCCGGCGGGTCCGGACCGGAGCCTCCTCCTCGGCGGCCTCGGCCACGGGCTCGGCGGCCTTCGGCTCGTCTTCGGCGGGCGCCTCGACGGCGGCCTCGACCGGCTTCGGCTCGGCCGTCTTGCGGGTGCGCCGGCGGGTGGTGGTCTTGGTCGGCGCCTGGAACAGCACCGCGGGGGCCACCGGCCCGGCCTGCTCGGCCTGCTCGGCCTCAGCCTCCTCGTCGACCTCCTCAGCGGGGGTCTCGACGGCCGCAGGGGTCTCGACGAGCGGGGCGGCGGCCTTCTTGGCGGCCGCCTTCTTCGCCGTGGTCTTCTTGGCGGCGGTCTTCTTCGCTGCCGTCTTCTTGGCCGGAGCCTCGACGGTCTCGGCGGGAGCCTCGGCCGGAGTCTCGGCGGCCTCAGTGGCCTCAGTGGCGTCGGTGGTCTCGACCTCGGCCGGCGCCGCGGCGGCGGCCTTCTTGGTCGTACGCTTCCGGGTGGTCTTCTTCGCCGCCGTCTTCTTGGCGGGGGCCTCGGCGGTCTCACCGGCCTCGTCTGCGGGCGCCTCGGCGGACTCCGCCGGGGCTGCGGCAGCCTTCTTGGTGGTGCGCTTGCGCGTCGTCTTCTTCGCCGCGGTCTTCTTCGCGGGGGTCTCGACGGTCGCTTCCGTGTCGGTAGCGGTCGTGTCGGTCGTGGGGGCGTCGGTCACCGGGGTCTGCGGCGTTTCAGCGCCGTTCTCGGTGTTCTCGACAGTGGTCTCGTCGGCCATGCCGTTCTCCTCATCCAGGACCTTCACAGGTGCCGGATAGTCAGGTGCCGGGAAACGGGCGCTGCGCAGTATCGAACTTTTTCCACGTAGCAGCCGCGTCGCGGCGCAAAGCTTGTCAGGGCGGCGGCATCCTCCGCAGCGGTGCGTCACAGGCTGCGGTTCGTCACCTGCCGCGGTCGCTCGGCCGTCCGGGACCTTCCCGGGCGAGTCGCTCTCACTGACCTGCTAGGCCTGCGTCGCGGTCTGGTGACGCCCTACCTCCTGTGTGCCGGAGTGCGGCCCCGGAGGGCCCACGCCGGCGAGGCGTCGTCGGACTGTCCATTCCTCGGGTCGGGCCCGATTGTTTGAGCAGTCGTCTCGGAGTATCGCATACACCCTGTCAACAGACCGATATCCGGACACCAACGAAACTCAGGGAAGCTTCGCTTCTTTCATCTGGCGCGACTTGTAGACGTTCCCGATCACCACGCCGTCGAGCCACTCGGTGAGCCGCTCGGCCTCGGCCGCCAACGCCGTGCGTCCGGCATCGCCGATGTCGTGGCGCACGATCGGGTGCACGGTGCCGTCCTCGTCCTGCGCCCAGGCACCCACGATCCGGCCGTCCCACCAGGCGGTGTTGCCGGCGTTGCCGTTGGAGTCGAAGAGGTACGCCACATCCTCCGCGTCCAGGTAGAACCCGCGTTCCTTCCAGCCCATGACGGTGGGATCGAGGGTCGGCACCAGCGCCGCCCAGGGCTCGATCTCGGGTTCGGGCGCGGTGGCGACCGGGTCGTCCGGGAGCACCCAGCCCGTGCCGCCGCTCTCGACCCCGACCTCGACGGCCCCGACGGCGGCGAGCGCCACCCGCACGGCCGACTTGGTGGAGCCGAGCCACCAGACCAGGTCGGCCTCGGTGCCGGGCCCGAAGGTCCGCAGCCAGCGGCGGACCAGCTCCGCGTAGCCCTCGGCCGCAGGCAGCGGGGGCGGCGTCTCGCCGAGCCACGACTCCGTGAGCGTCCAGGCGGGCTTGTTCAGCCGCCAGTGGCCGAGGTTGGTCGCCCGCATCAGCCGGCCCTGCGCGGCGAGGGTGCCGATCACCCAGCGCCCGATCGCGAACTCGCCGCCCCACTTCTTCCCCGGTGCGCCCATCCGGAAGCGTGTGTCGAGCTCCGGCACCAGCTCACGGAGCTGCGTCGTCGTGCGCGGCTCCCCGTCGGCCAGCGCCCCCAGCGTCGCCGCGAACGCCTTCTCGATCCAGCCGTCCTGGTCCTCGTCGACGCCGCCCGCGGTCAGCCACTTGTGGAGGTTCTTCTCCTCCCCTGCCGCCACCCGGGCCGACGCGCTCCCCCAGGCCGCCGGGATCAGCTCGCGCGGGAAGGCGAAGAGCGTACGCCGCATCGCCAGCTGCTTGACCAGCGAGCGTTCCTCGTAGAGCGCCCGCTCGACGTCCTCGACCCGGAGGTCGCGCACCCGCGCGTGCAGCGCGAGGTGGACGCTCGCGGCCTCGGTCGCGTGCCAGACGGTCATCGCCTGCGTCGCGGCGGCCACGTCGGCGTACCTGTGGCCGGGGGCGAGCCCGTGGCGTCGAGCCAGCCGGGCCCGACGCTCGCGGTCGGTGACCGTTCTCATCGGCGGAGCCTCATCCACGGCACGCTAGTGGAGCGGGTCGCCGATCGTGCCGGATTCCTCGTCGAAGGTGCCCTGGGTGAGGCGGGTCAGGAGCGGCAGTCCGCCGTGCTCGGGGCCGACCTTCAGGCCGCCGATCCGCTCCAGGCCGGTGACGACGTCGTCGGGACGTACGGTCGGGGTGCCGTGCTTGAGCAGCAGCTCCAAGCGGGAGCCGCCCTCGCGGGGCGCCGATGCGAGGCGTACGACCGCGCTCCTGGCATCGAACTCGCGCATCCCCTTCTTGGTCATCCGCTCCACGATGACCTCCTCGGCGCCGAGGAACGCCGCGACCGCGGCGGCGGCCTCCTCGGGTGCGGTCGGGAGGTCGATGATCCACTCGCTGCCGGTGAGCAGGTCGGCCAGCGCGCCCTTCGGCGAGGTGGCGGTGTCGACGACGTCGAGCAGGTCGAGGCCGTCGGGCATGACCTCGTCCAGGGCCCCCTTGGTGGCGGCGGGGTCGACGATCTCGCGCAGCGCGAGCTCGACGTACTCGGCCTCGCTCGCCGCCCCGGTCGGGGCCGCGCCGGCGTAGGAGATCCGCGGGTGGGGGTTGAAGCCCGAGGAGTAGGCGACCGGGATCCGGGCCCGTGCCACCGCGCGCTCGAAGGCGCGGCTGAAGTCGCGGTGGCTGGTGAACCGGAGCCGGCCGCGCTTGGCGTAGCGGATGCGGAGACGCTGGACCGGCGGGGCCTGCTGTTCGGGCTGTTGACGCACGGAGTCGATTATGTCGGTCCCGGGGCGTGATGACCCATCCGGCGAACGGGAGGCGAACGGTTTCTAACGGTTTGCACGTCAAAAATGGGAGACTCGCGCGGTGAGTCACCACAGAAGCAGGAAGTTCTCGGTACGCCCCAAGGAGCTGTTGCCGATCCTCGCGGTGGTCCTCACCGTCGGTGCCATCGCGGCCCTGACCGTCCTCGCGCCCCGGCTGAACGACTCGCGACAGGCCTCCGCGGACGCCTCCTCGTCACCGAGCGCCGACCCCGTCGACGCCTCCGCGTCGGCCACCCCGTCGGCCACCCCGTCGGCCTCGTCGGGACCGCTGTCGAAGTTCACGACGCTGGAGGCGCCTCCGGCGATCGCCAAGGCCCCGAAGAAGCCGAAGGTCGACCCGTGCGCGGTCCCGCGCAACCTCACCGTGATGACCTTCAACATCAAGGGCGGCCGGATCTCCCCCGGCGAGCTCAGCGGGATCGCCGACGTGATCCGCTCGTCCGGCGCCGACGTCGTACTCCTCCAGGAGGTCGACCAGAACCGCCGCCGTTCGGGCAACGTCGACCAGCCCGCGATCATCGCCTCCCACCTGGGGATGCAGTCGGTCTTCGGCGCCAACGACTACATCACCGACCACGGCGGCTACGGCACGGCGATCCTGTCGCGCTTCCCCATCGACGGCTTCGACAACACCCACCTGCCGAACCGGGACGGCAAGGAGCAGCGCGGGGTGCTGCGGGCGAACATCATCGTCCAGGGTCAGCGCCTGGTCGTCTTCAACACCCACCTCGACAACACCTCCGACTCGCTGCGGCAGACCCAGATCGGCGCAGTCATGGCCAAGGTGAACGCCTACGACGGCGCCAAGATCCTCGGCGGCGACCTCAACTCCGGTGACGGCTCCGGCGTCCTGAGCACCGCTCTGGCGTCGCTGACCGATGCCGGCGCCTCGCTGGGCCCGAGCCATGACGGCGGCGGCCGGGTCGACTACCTGCTCCCCAACTCCTGGCTCGAGGCCGGCGACGGCAGGGTCACCCCCACCAGCCTGTCCGACCACCACGCCGTCAGCATCGACTTCGCCATGCGTGGCGCCGCGGACTGCTGAAATACCGCGGCGCGGGGTCGCCGGCCGTGCGACCATCCGACCATGTCCTACAACGCGCCGCCTCCGGGGTATGGCTCGAACCCGTACGGCCAGGCGCCCGGCGGCTATCCGCCGCCGCCTCCGCCGCCTCCGCCGCGCGAGCAGCCACCGTCACAGGCGATGGCGATCGCGGCGCTCGTCCTGTGCTGCGTCGTCTTCGTCCCGCTCGCGGTGATCGTCGGTATCGGCCTGGCGATCGCCGTGCTGGTCAAGTCCACCCCTGAGCGGAACTACGGCACCGGCAAGGCGATCGTCGGCATCGCGATCGGCGTCTGCGGGCTGATCATCATGTTCGGGCTCTTCGCCTGGGTCTCCTCGATGAGGACGGGCACCAACGTGTCCCGCGACGATGACGGCGCCGTCACCTCCAGCGGCACGGTGCTGACCACCGCGCTCCGCGTCGGCGATTGCTACAACAGCAAGGCCGAGGTGCCCGAGTCCGAGCTGGTCGTGGTCGGCACCGTCGACCTGGTGCCCTGCACCGAGTCGCACGCCTGGGAGGCCTTCCACGACTTCGAGCTCGACGAAGGGCCCTGGCCCGGCGACACCGAGGTCGCGCGGCTCGCGGAGGGCGGATGCGTGGAGGCGTTCGCGGACTTCGCGGGCGAGCCCTACCAGGAGAGCACCCTCGAGGTGTACTTCTTCCTGCCGATCGAGGAGAGCTGGGCTGAGGGCGACCGCACGGTGCTGTGCAACGTCGGCGCCGGGGTCCCGACGACCGGGTCGCTGAAGGGATCGCCGTGATGACAGACTCCCGGCCGTGATCTCCCTCCGCCCCGCCACGGCCGCCGACGTGCCCGCCCTGATCGCCCTGTGGGAGGTGGCCGCGGAGAACGACGCGCGCCCGACCGACTCGGCGGCCAAGGTCGAGGCGCTGATCGCGCGCGACCCCGACGCCTGCACGGTCGCGGTCACGCCCGAGGGGCGTCTCGTCGGCTCGCTGATCTCCGGCTGGGACGGCTGGCGCGCCCACCTCTACCGGCTGGCGGTCCACCCCGACGTACGCCGGCAGGGGCTCGCCCGACGCCTCCTGACCCACGCCGAGGACCGCCTCGTGGCGCTCGGGGCGAGCCGGATCGACGCGATGGTCTTGGAGGGCAACGACCTGGGCCAGTCGCTGTGGAAGAGCTCGGGCTACGAGTCTCAGTCGGAGTGGCGCCGCTGGGTCCGCCCGGTCGGCTGAGGCCGGATCATCAGGTCGTACGCCTCACGGAACCCACCCCGTTCGTAGAACGGGATCGACCGGTCGCTGGGGCTCAGCACGACGCGTACGAATCCCTCGGCGTCGGCATGGTCGGTGAGCGCGGTCAGCATCGCGGTGCCGAGGCCGCTGTTGCGGTGCTCGCGCCGGACGTAGAAGTTGGCCAGGTAGCCCCACTGCGACGACCGGTCGCGGCCCGGCTTCGGCATCCGGGTGAAGACCAGCATGTTGACCATGCCGGCCGCCTCGCCGTCGACGTACCCCAGCCAGGTCACCCGCTGCTCGTGCTCCTTGAGCATCCACTCGTCGAACCGCTCCTCGAAGCCCGGGTCGTCGATCGGATGCTCCGCGATCTCCTCGACCCAGGCGCGGCGAAGGCTTGCCAGGATCGGCGCATCCGCCGGTCCGGCCGGACGGACGTCGAAGATCTCGCTCATGGGACCCAACCTAGTAATCGTTCGCGCGGCGCGGCGGTCGGGTCTACCTTCAGCGCGTGGAGTTCGTGACCCCTGAAGACCTTCCCGCACCGGCCGGCTACAGCCACGCCGTGATCACCGATCCCGGCGCCCGGCTGGTGGTGACCTCCGGCCAGGTCGGCATCACCGCCGACGGCACCGTGGCCGAGGGTTGGAAGGCGCAGACCCGACAGACCTTCGTCAACCTCGGCGCCGCCCTGGCCGCGGCCGGCGCGACCTGGGCGGACGTGGTGAAGCTGACCTACTTCGTGGTCGCCACCGACGAGCTCCCGATGATCCGGTCGGTCCGCGACGAGTTCGTCGACGTCGCACACCCACCGGCCAGCTCGTTGGTCCGGGTCGCCGGCCTCTTCCGCCCCGACGTACTCATCGAGATCGAGGCGACCGCCGCGATCCCGCATGTGTGGGGAAATGGCAGCTGACGTCGTGCCTTCGGGTGGCACTTCCATGCACATGCGGGGAAAGTGACGGTTACCCACCGAGTCGTGGGTCTTCGAGCTGCCAACGAGCGTGCTGTGCGTTTGTTTCGTCGTCGTCTTCGGCGATCAGCGCAGCGAGGTCCCGGCGCTCGGGGTTGCCGATCAGGACGTTCCACCTGACATCTGCTGATCGATCCGCTGCCAGCTTGGTGAGAGTGTCAGGTCGAAGGCGCCGCGAGGAGGCGGCGGCGGCCCGGACTCGGGCGATGCGGTCCTCGGCAAGCATCTCGGTGTCGGCGCTGGACAGGTGATCGTTGAGGACCGCGCTGGCCCGGACTCCGGGGTGACCATCTCGAGCCAGGCGGGCGAGAACCTCGGGGTCGGCCGTGGTTTCGGCCAGCCGCTCACGTACTTGGCGGGCTGGGTCGCGAAGGATCGTCTCGATGTCTGCAGGACCGAGATCGCGCCGCTGCGCCGCGATCTCCCGGGTGTCGACATGCGTCGCCCCCAAAGCGACCGTCACCGCGTGCCGGCCACGGTTCTTCGCCGCCACGAATCGGACCTCCCAGCGCGTGTCGTCAGCCAGCACACGCAAGAGCTCTGACGAGATCGCTGGGTTGCCAGCGACCGCAGCACGTACCTTGACAGCCCGGTCGGCAGCGAGGGCGGTGAGGACGTCGGCCGGTGTGCCCGGGTCCGCTGCCTCTGCCGCCCTCACGGCAACCGTCGCCATGTCAGACGACAGAGAGCGGGAGCAGCTTCTGACCCGTGGGGCCGATCTGGATCTCGGTGTTCATCTCAGGACACACGCCGCAGTCGTAGCACGGGGTCCAGCGGCAGTCCTCGACCTCGATGTCCTCGCCGTCGGCGGCGGCGAGGGCGTCCTCCCAGTCGGCCCAGAGCCAGTCCTTGTCGAGGCCGGAGTCGAGGTGGTCCCAGGGCAGGATCTCGTCGTACTCGCGCTCGCGGGTGGTGTACCAGTCGAGATCGACACCGGTGCCGGCGAGGCCGGCCTCCGCGGCGGCGACCCAGCGGTCGTAGGAGAAGTGCTCGCTCCAGCCGTCGAAGCGGCCGCCGTCGCGCCAGACCTGCTCGATGATCGCGCCGACGCGGCGGTCGCCGCGGGACAGCAGGCCCTCGACGATGCCGGGCTTGCCGTCGTGGTAGCGGAACCCGATCGCGCGGCCGAACTTCTTGTCGGACCGGACCACGTCGCGCAGCTTCTGCAGCCGCTCGTCGGTGGTCTCGTGGTCGAGTTGGGAGGCCCACTGGAAGGGGGTGTGTGGCTTGGGTACGAAGCCACCGATGGAGACGGTGCAGCGGATGTCGTTGCGGCCCGAGACCTCGCGGCCCTTCGCGATCACCTTCTTCGCCAGCTCGGCGATCTGCAGGACGTCCTCGTCGGTCTCGGTCGGCAGACCGCACATGAAGTAGAGCTTCACCTGGCGCCAGCCGTGGCTGTAGGCGGCACCGACGGTGCGGATCAGGTCCTCCTCGGTCACCATCTTGTTGATGACCTTGCGCATCCGCTCGGAGCCGCCCTCGGGGGCGAAGGTCAGACCGGAGCGACGGCCGTTGCGGGAGAACTCGTTGGCCAGGGTGATGTTGAACGCGTCGACACGGGTCGACGGGAGCGACAGGGACACGTTGGTGCCCTCGTAGCGGTCGGCCAGGCCGGTCGCCACGTCACCGATCTCGGTGTGGTCCGCCGAGCTCAGCGAGAGCAGGCCGACCTCCTCGAAGCCGGACTTCCGGATGCCGTTCTCGACCATGTCGCCGATGGTGGTGATGGAGCGCTCGCGGACCGGGCGGGTGATCATCCCCGCCTGGCAGAAGCGGCAGCCGCGGGTGCAGCCGCGGAAGATCTCCACCGAGAACCGCTCGTGGACGGTCTCCGCCAACGGCACCAAAGGATTGCGCGGGTAGGGCCACGCATCGAGGTCCATCAGGGTGTGCTTGCGCACCCGCCACGGGATGTCGGGACGGTTGGGGACGACGGCCTCGATCTGACCGTCGGCGGCGTAGTTCACGTCGTAGAACTTCGGGACGTACACGGCCCCGGAGACGGCCAGCCGGCGCAGCAGCTCGTCGCGGCCACCGGGGCGACCGTCCTGCTTCCACTCGCGCACGACCTCGGAGATCTTGAGCACGACCTCCTCGCCGTCACCGAGCACGGCGGCGTCGAGGAAGTCGGCGATCGGCTCGGGGTTGAACGCGGCGTGGCCGCCTGCGAGCACGATCGGGTCGTCGTCGCCACGGTCGACCGCGTGCAGCGGGATCTGGGCGAGCGAGAGCGCGTTGAGCATGTTGGTGTAGCCGAGCTCGGTCGAGAAGCTGAGCCCGAAGACGTCGAACGCCTTCACCGGCCGGTGCGCGTCGACGGTGAACTGCGGGATCGGACCCTGCTCGTCGCCCTCCCGCATGATCTTCTCCAGGTCGGGCCAGACCGCGTAGGTGCGCTCGGCCGCGATCCAGTCACGCTCGTTGAGCACCTCGTAGAGGATCTGGACACCCTGGTTGGGCAGGCCGACCTCGTAGGCGTCGGGGTACATCAGCGCCCACCGCACCTCGACGTCGTCCCACTTCTTGACGGTGGAGTTGAGCTCCCCACCGACGTACTGGATCGGCTTGGACACCAGCGCCAGGCGCGGCTCCAGCCGAGGGAAGACGGAATCAGGAACGAGGTCGCTCTGGGCGACGGTCACGATGGGCACCTCAAAGCTCGGGAACGATCAACCCCAAGCGTACGCCGCCCCGCGACTCCCCGACCAAACCTCGCGCCGTGGGGGCACAATGCCGGGCATGGCGTTGCGTACGTGGGCGAAGGAGTTCGCCGGAGGGACCGTGTCGACGGCCATGGCCAGGCTCAACGCCCGGCATCCGTGGAGCCACAACGACCACTTCCACAGCTGGATCCTGACGAACCTGCCGGAGCGGCGTCGTGCGGCGCTGGACGTCGGCTGCGGCCGCGGTGATCTCGTGGCCGCGCTGTCGCCGCGGTTCACGGCCGTCCACGGGAACGATCGCGACGAGGAGATGCGGCGGCACGCCACCGCCCGCTGCGCCGGGCTCGCCAACGTCACCATCGACGGTGGCCCGTGGACCGAAGCCGACGGCCGGTTCGACCTGGTCACGATGGTCGCCGTCCTGCACCATCTCGACGTCGCCGACGCGCTCGTGCAGGTGCACCGGCTCCTCGAGCCCGGGGGACGGTTCCTGGCGGTCGGGCTCGCTCCTCTCCGGAGCACCGCGGACCACCTGTGGGACCTCGCCTCCATCGTGACCAACCCGGTGATCGGCTACGTCAAACATCCCTGGCCCTCCGCCGAGACGCCCGTCGCGCCGTTCCCCGTCAAGGACCCGACCATGCCCCTCGACGACCTGCGCGAGATCGTCCTCGACGTCATGCCCGGCGCCAGCATCCGGCGGCGCCTCGGCTTCCGGCACACCATCGCCTGGACCAAGCCGACGTAGCGAACGGCCCGAACGGACTATTTCCCGCTCGGCTCCCCCGGGAGCAAGGTGCTTCCATGTTCGCCATCCGGGCCACGCACGCATTCGACGGCGTCCGGTTCCTCGCCGACGGGGCAACGGTCGTCGTCGACGGGGACCGGATCGTGGGGGTGGAGAGCGGCCGGTTCGAGGTGCCCTCGGGTGTCGAGCTCAGCACGTACGCGGGCACCCTGCTGCCGGGACTGTTCGACTGCCACACCCATCTGGTCGCCGACTCCACCTTCGGCGGGCTGGAGCGGGCCGGGGAGATGACGGATCAGGCGGTCGACGAGGTCATCGCCGAGTCGCTGCGCCAGCACGCGGCGGCGGGTGTCACGACCGTACGCGACCTCGGTGACCGTGACTACCGCACGCTCGCCTTCCGCGGTCGCCCGGACCTGCCACGAGTCGTCGCGGCCGGGCCGCCGATCACCGTCCCGGCCGGGCACTGCCACTTCCTCGGCGGAGCCGTCGACGGCGACGTACGTGGCGCCGTGCGGGACCATGCCGAACGCGGGGTCGACGTGATCAAGGTGATGGCGTCGGGTGGCTTCGCCACACCGGGGACCGACACGTTGGGCGCGCAGTTCACCGTCGAGGAGCTGCGTGCGATCGTCGAGGAGGCCGCCCGCCTGGGACTCCCCGTGGTCGCGCACGCGCACTCGCTGGCCGGGATCCGCAACGCCCTCGCCGCCGGGGTCTCGGGGATCGAGCACTTCACCGGCCTCACCGCCGAGGGCCCGCGCCTCGATGACGACCTGCTCGAGACGGTCGCGAGCCGCGGCGTGGTCGTCGACATGACGATGGGCAGCGTGCGCGGCGAACACATCCGGATGCCCGACCCGCCGCCGGCGATCGCCGCGCTCATGGCGAGCCTCGGCTGGAAATCCATCGACGACCTCCATGCCTCCCGGATCGCCGTGCTGTCCCGCCTGCGTGAGCACGGCGTACGTCTCGCCGCCGGTGTCGACTCCGGCATGGGTCCGTTCAAGCCTCACGGCAGCGCATGGCGCACCGTCGGCGACTTCGTCGAGGGCGGTTACCCCGTCGAGGAGGCGCTGGCGGCCGCGACCACCGCAGCGGCCGAGGCGTGCGGGCTACGGGGCGTCACCGGCAGGTTGGCCGTCGGGTATTCGGCGGACATGCTCGTCGTCGACGGCGATCTGGCGGCCGAACCGGGTGCACTCGCCCGGCCACTGGGCGTGTGGGTGAACGGGGCTCCGGCATAGCCGTTGGGGCCGCCCCTCCCGGACGGCCCCAACGACCTCAGCTCAGAGCGTCAGCTCAGAAGACCGTGCTGAGCAGCAGGTTCGGCGAGCCGGTGCCCGGGTTGGTGACCACGTCCGGGGTGGCCGCGCCGGTCAGGCCCTCGGCGACCTCGGCCGGGGTGGCCGAGGGGTTCGCCTCGAGGTAGAGCGCGGCGGCGCCGGTGACGTGAGGGGTCGCCATCGACGTACCGGAGATGGTGTTGGTCGAGCCGTCGTTCCAGGCCGAGGTGATGTCGACGCCCGGAGCGAAGATGTCGAGGCACTCACCGGTGTTGGAGAAGTCCGCGGCGGCGTCGGTGTCGTCGGTGGCACCGACGGTGATCGCCTCCGGAACCGCAGCCGGCGAGGAACCGCAGGCGTCGGAGCTCTCGTTGCCGGCCGCGACGGCATAGGTCACGCCGTCGGCGATCGAGGCCTGGACGGCCGCGTCGAGAGCGGAGTCGTTGCCGCCGCCGAGCGACATGTTCGCGACGGCCGGACCGTCGGTGTGGTTCTCGGTGACCCACTCGATGCCGGCGACGACACCCTCGGTGGTGCCGGAGCCCTGGTCGTCGAGGACACGGACCGGAACGATCGTGGCCTCCTTGGCCAGACCGTAGGTGGTGCCGGCGACGGTGCCCGCGACATGGGTGCCGTGGCCGTTGCCGTCGGTCGGGTCGGTGTCGCCGTCGACGGCGTCGAAGCCCTCACCGATACGACCGCTGAACTCGGAGTGGTCGGTCGCGACGCCGGTGTCGATGATGTAGGCGGTCACGCCCTTACCGGTCTGGTCGTAGTGGTAGTTCTTGTCGAGCGGCAGCGCGGCCTGGTCGACGCGGTCCAGCCCCCAGGTCGGGTCGGCCTGGTCGCCCTGGGTGGTGTAGCGGTGGTTGGCCTGGACGTAGGCGACGTCCGGGTTGTCGCGGACCTCGGCGAGCGCGTCCTTGTCGAGCGTGGCCGAGAAGCCGTTGAACGCGGTGTTGTAGACCTCGCGGACGTCGCCGCCGGCGGCACGCGCGTCGCTCCGGACCGACTTGGCCTCGGACTTGGCCATGTCGCTGCCGCCCTGCTTCTTCATCACGACGATGTACTGACCCTCGATCGCGGTCGAGGCGTTCTCACCGCGCAGCGGTGCCGGACCGTCCGCGGCACCAGCCGGGACGGTGAAGGCGATCGCCGATGCTGCTGCTCCGACAGCAACGGCGGAGATGACCGCCGGCGCCTTGATAGCACGGTTCTTCATGGTTCGGTTCACGAACTGACTCCCGTCATCGTACGGCCCGGTAGGACCGCTGTGAACGCCCTGCGCCCTCCCTGTGGCCGCAGCCCGAAGCGTTCGGCCAACCACGTAATCACGTTACGTAGGTCGCGTAACGACCCAACTCTTCGCATTGCAGCAAGGTGCAGAGATCGAAGGTGAACACCTATAAACAGTCCATAAACAAGGCGGGAAAATGGTCCTTTCAACAGCACACCGGGCCGCCCGCGTTACGCGAGCGGCCCGGTCGAGCCGATGACTCGGAGATCAGGCGACGGAGGTGTCGTCGATCAGGAAGCTGGTCCCGAGCGAGGAGTCCTCGGTGCCGGTGAACGTCAGCGTGACGGTGCTGCCTGCGTACGAACCCAGCGAGAACGACTTCAACGCGTAGGACGAGCTCGCGTTGAGGTTCGAGTACGTCGCCAGGGTCGTCGAGCCGACCTTGACGGTCAGCTTGTCGTAGGCCGTCGAGGTGGTCGTCTCGTTGGTGATGACCCGCAGGTAGAACGACAGCGTCTTGCCGGTCGTGGGCAGGGTGACCGACTGCGAGAGCGTGTCGGTGTGGGTCGAGCCGTAGCCGTTCAGCCACGCCTTGTAGGAGCCCGTACGCGCCGGGGCGCTGCTCGAGCTGTCGATGACGCCCGAGGAGGCGCTCCACCCGGTCGCACCCGACTCGAAGCCGGGGTTGACCAGCAGGTTCCCGGTGGACGGCGGGTCGGTCGGCGTGGTGCCGCCCTCGAGCGAGTAGAGCAGGCGGTTGGGCGAGCCGCTGCCCGGCGAGGTGACGACACCGGTCGTGGCGTTGGAGGTGATCCACGACTGGACCGCCGCCGGCGTGGCCGAGGTGTGGGCCGCCAGGTAGAGGGCCGCGACGCCCGCGACGTGCGGGGTCGCCATCGACGTACCGGAGATGGTGTTGGTCGCCGTGGTCGAGGTGTACCACGAGGAGGTGATGTTCGAGCCGGGGGCGAAGACGTCCACGATCGAGCCGTAGTTGGAGAACGACGAGCGCGCGTCGGTGTTGGTGGTCGAGCCCACCGTGATCGCGTTGGCGACCCGCGCCGGCGAGTAGGACGACGCGTCGGCGTTGTCGTTGCCGGCCGCGACGGCGTACGTCACCCCGTCGGCGATCGAGCTGTTCACCGCCGCGTCGAGCGAGGACGAGGCCCCGCCGCCGAGCGACATGTTGGCGACCGCCGGGCCGGAGGTGTGGTTGGAGGTGACCCAGTTGATGCCCGCGATGACACCGGAGTCGGTGCCGGAGCCCTGGGCGTCGAGGACGCGGACCGGCACCAGGGTGACGCCCTTGGCCACACCATAGGTCGAGCCGCCGACCGTGCCGGCGACGTGGGTGCCGTGGCCGTTCTCGTCGGTGGTCGAGGAGCCCACGGAGTAGTAGCCGGAGGCGACCCGTCCGCTGAACTGGGTGTGGGTCGAGAGGATGCCGGTGTCGATGATGTAGGCGGTGACGCCCGACCCGGTCTGGTCGTAGTGGTAGGAGCTGCTCAGCGGCAGGTTGCGCTGGTCGATCCTGTCGATGCCCCAGGTCGGGTTGGACTGGTCGCCGGTCGCCTTGACGACCCCGTCGGCCTCGACGTAGCCGACGGCCGGGTCGCTGCGTACCTCGGCGAGGGCGGAGTCCGACAGCGTCGCCGCGAAGCCGTTGAGGGCCGCGTCGTAGGTGAACTTCACATTGCCGCCGGCCTCCTCGGCCTTGCTCCGGACGGCTGCGTTGTCGCTTTTCGCCGATGCCCGGAAGCCGTTGCCGGCCTTGGCCTGGTCCTTCATCACGACGATGTACTGACCATCGATGGCGTTCGCCTTCTCGGCACCGATCAGCGGTGCGGGGCTGCCGGCGGCGCCGGCGGGACCGGACAGCGCCAGGATGGTGGTGGCAGCGCCGACGGCTGTGGCGGTGGCTGCGGCCAGCGCGCCGAGGCGCTGGACTCTGTGGGGTCGGTTCACGATTACTGCTCCCGTCGTCAAGCAGCCTCTGGTTGAGGGCCGCAAGGGGTCACAGATGCCCTGTAGGGCAACCGGGAGGGAACGTAATGGAGTTTACTGACGATGAAACGCGACATCTTTTCGCACTGCAGCAACCTGCAGGCGGTCGCGCGAGCGGAGGTCCTGGAGTGGTCCGGACCGGTCCAGACCGGTGCGCCGCGATCGGGCCGAGATGCCGAGCAGGAGACCCACCGCCAGCAGCGCCGCGATCATCGAGGAACCGCCGTAGGAGAGCAACGGTAGCGGCACCCCGGTGACGGGCATGATGCCCAGGCACATCCCGATGTTCTGGAAGCTCTGGATGCCGAGCCAGCACACGATGCCGGCCGCGGCGACCCGTCCGAAGAGGTCGTCGGTGCGCGCCGCGATCCGCAGTCCGCGCCACAGCACGACACCGATCAGGCCGATCACCAGCAGCGAGCCGACGAGCCCGAGCTCCTCCCCCACGACCGTGAAGATGAAGTCGGTGTGCTGCTCGGGGACGAACCCCGCGCGGGCCTGCGATCCCTGGAACAGTCCCTGGCCGAAGATGCCGCCGTCGCCGATCGCGATCCGGGCCTGCTGGACGTTGTAGCCGGCCCCACGAGGATCCAGCGCCGGATCGGTGAACGCCATGAACCGGTGGATCTGGTATTCCTTCAGCACCCCGGTCGCGACCACGGTCGTGGCGCCCGCCAGACCGGTCAGCGCCAGCAGCGCCAGCCATCGCCGTGGTGTCCCCGCGGCCGCGAGCACGCAGAAGACCGTCACACCGAGCACCAGCGTGGTGCCGAGGTCGGGCTGGAGCAGCACGAGCACGATCGGCACCGCCGCGACCAGGATCATCGCGACCACGTCGCCCAGCGACACCCGGGCCTGCCAGCGGCCCTCGCTGCGCTCGGCGAGGACCAGGGCCATCGCGATGACCACGGCGAGCTTCGCCAGCTCCGAGGGCTGGACCTGCACCGGTCCGAGGGTCACCCACGACTTCGACCCGTTGATCGTCGAGCCCATCACGAGCACCAGCACCAGGCCGACGATCGCGCCCAGGTAGACCACCGGTGTCAGCATCCGGACCCAGCGGTGGTTGGTCGCGACCACGCCCACCATCAGCACCAGCCCGACGGCCACGTTGATGATCTGTTTGCGCAGGTAGGCGGTGGTGTCGCCGCCGGTGAGTGCGTCCCGGTGGACGGTCGCGGACCAGACGAACAGCACCGACAGCGACACCAGGACCAGGACCGCACCGAGGAGGACCAGGTCGATGCGGCGTACGAAGGCCATCACGTCGTTCTTCATGCTCTGCCCTCAGTCCTTGGGAGCGACGATCGAGCCGTCGGACCCGAACGCCGGCAGGTTCCTCGGCGGGTCGATGCCCTTGATCGCAGCCTTGCCGGGCCGCACCTCGGCGCCACCCTCCTCGATCCCGTAGAGCGACTCCCACAGCTTGCGTACGGCATCACCCACCGCACCCGAGCCGGTGCCGCCCTGGGAGACGGTCATGATGACGACGTACTTCTTGTTGTACGTCGCGACCCAGCCGGTCGTCTGCTTGCCGGTGACCTCGGCGGTGCCGGTCTTGCCGCGCACCTTCACCTCGTCGAGCGGGAAGCCGCCGAACTTCCAGGCCAGGGTGCCCGAGCGCGGGGTGCCGAGGAGCGCCTCGTTGACGTAGTCGATGCTCTTGGCCGACATCTTCACCTTGCCGGCCACCTTCGGGTCGATCTTCTCGACCACGGTGCCGTCGCCGCTGACGACCGCCTTCCCGACCCGGGGCTCGTAGAGGGTGCCGCCGTTGGCCAGGGAGGCGTAGGCGCGGGCGAGCTGGATCGGGGTGACCATCGTGTCGCCCTGGCCGATCGAGAAGTTCACCGCGTCACCGGTGCGGTAGTAGTTGCCCTCGACGCAGAACTCGTGGGCGAACAGCTGCAGGAACGAGGTCGGTGCGTTCTTCTTCTCGTCCATCCGGCAGTAGTAGTCCTTCATGGCCTCGTAGTACTCGGCCTTCCACTTCCGGTCGGCGATCCGGCCCGCCGACTCCCCCGGCAGGTCGATGCCGGTGCGCTTGCCGAAGCCGAACGCCTTGGCGGTGTTGACCAGCGGGTCCTTGGCCTTGATGTCGGCCGGGTTGGAGCCGTACTTCTGCCAGTAGTTGACCGCGATCCGGTAGAAGAACGTGTCGCAGGAGAGCTCGAGCGCCTGGGCGAAGGTGATGTTGCCGTAGGCGGCCGACTCGTAGTTCTTGAACCAGCGGTTGCCGACCTGGAGCCCGCTGGAGCAGTCGAGGAGGGTGTCGCGGCTATAGCCGTTGTTGAGCGCGCCGACGGTCATGAACGGCTTCCACGTCGACCCGGGGGCGAACTGGCCCTGCGTCGCCCGCGGCAGCAGCGGGTAGCCCGCCTTCTCGGAGTAGAGCCGGTCCAGCTGCTTCTGGGTGATCCCGCCGACCCACTCCTCCGGGTCGTAGGTCGGCTGGCTGGCCATCGCGACCAGGCGGCCGGTCTGGGCCTCCATGACCACGACCGAGCCGGAGTCGGCCTCGTAGTTGCGGCCGGTGATCTTGTCGAAGGTGCCGCGTGCGGTCTCGATCGACTCGGCCAGCAGCTTCTCGGCGCGGCCCTGCACCTTGGCGTCGATGCTGGTCACCAGCGTGTCGCCGGGCTGGGAGGCGACCGAGTCGCCGCGGCCGATCTCGCGGCCGACGTGGTCGACGGTGACGGTGTCGTAGCCGGGCATCCCGCGCAGCCACTGGTCGTACTCCTTCTCGACGCCGGAGCGACCCACCATCGAGGTGTTGTTGAGCGACTCGTCGCCGCGCTCCTTGGCGTTGTCGTTCTCGTCCTCGGTGATCGGGGAGAGATAGCCGAGGACCCCGGCGGCGTTGATCCCGTAGGGGCTCGGGTAGGAGCGCAGCGTCTGCTTCTCCGCGACCACGCCCGGGAAGTCCTCGGGCTGCTCGAGGATGCGCAGCGCGGTCGACTCGGAGACGTCGGTGGCGATCGGCACCGGCTGGTAGCGGGTGCCGGACCAGTTGGCGATCGCCTCGTTCTGCTTCTTCGGGGACACGTCGACGGCCTTGGCGACGCGCTTCATCAGCGTCACCTTGTCCGCGTCGTCGAGCCCGTCGAGCACACCCTGGTCGAGGCTGACCACCCAGGCCGAACGGTTGGTCACCAGCGGCCGGCCCTGGGCGTCGACGATGATGCCGCGCACCGGCTGGCGCACGATCTCGCGCTTGGACTGCGAGGCCGCGGCCGCCTGGTAGGCGTCGCCGTGGCGCACCTGCAGGTAGAAGAGCCTGACCCCCAGCGTGGCCAGCAGCGAGAAGACGAGCGCCTGGATCACGATCAGCCGCAGCCGGCTGACCTGCGCCGTGGAGAGTCGACTCGGGGCCATCTCAGAGGTCTCCCCTGCCGAGCAACCACAGCAGCGCCGGGATCACCAGCGGGGCCAGGAGCAGGTCGTAGCCGACGCTGATCGCCACGGTCGGCAGCAGCGTCAGCGGTGCCTCGCCGAGGATGAGGCCGCTGACCGCGAAGATGCTGACCCCGATGAACGAGCACACGGCCACCGTGGCCATCACGGTCAGCGCATTCGGGCGGCCCTGGCCGCCCTGGGCGATGCTGCCGTCGCGTACGCGGCCGGCGACGTAGCCGACGATCAGCAGCGCGAGCGCCCATCGGCCGGCGGTGTGGTCGGCGGGCGGCGCCAGATCGAGGAGTACGCCGGCGGCGAAGCCGGTCACCAGCGCGGCCTGCCCGCCGCGGGTGAGCGCGACCGCGAGGACGACCAGCAGAGCCAGGTCGGGGGTGATGCCGCGGATCGCGAAGGCCGGCGCCACGCTCAGCTGGAGGACGACGGCGAGGACGACCAGGAGGCCGATCAGGACGTTGCGCAGCAAGGGGCCGGTGCCGGAGGCCCGGGTCTCCATCTGACTCATCGCAGCTCCCCTTCCGGCGTGACCACGGCGCGGTCGCTCATGGTGTCGCCCGGCACCACCACACCGACGACGTCGAGCGAGCCGAAGTCGACGTACGGCTTGATCCGCACCGTGCGCGAGGAGTCGCGCACGCTCGCGAAGGTGTCGGTGACCTCGCCGATCGGCAGCCCGGAGACGTACGGAGCGGCCCGGCCGTCACCCCAGGTGATGACCGTGTCGCCCTTGAGCGGGGCGGCGGTCTGGTCGACGAGATCGAGGGAGAGCAGACCGGAGTCGGAGCGGCCGGCGACCACGCCGGAGCCGCGGACCATGCCGACCTGGCCCGACTTCTTGCCGCTGCGGTCCTCGCCGCCGACCCGGCCGCCGACGACCGAGGCGGCATCGACGATCAGCAGGACGGTGGCGCTGGTCTTGGTGACGCGCAGCACCCGGCCGACCAGGCCGTCGCCGGTGACCACCGACATGTCGGACCGGATCCCGGCGGCGCTGCCGGCGTCGATGGTGACGGTGCGGTTGAAGGTCTGGGCGGGGCCGTAGGCGGTGACCCGCGCCGGCACCAGGGCGTAGCCGAGGTCCTCGGCGGCGCGGGTGATCGACTCGTACTCGGCGAGCTTGGAGCGGCCGTAGTCGGTGACCTCGACCTGGCGGCGCAGCGTGGAGTTCTCGGACTCGAGCTTCGCGACCCGGTCGCGGAGCTCGTCGCGGCTGTCGAACCACTCCGGGATCCCTGTGAACGGGCGGGCGACCATCGCCGCGCCGGTCTCCAGCGGGGAGAGCACCTCGCCGACCGCGGTGCGGGCCGGCTCCAGCGCGGGAGTCTGGTCGAGGGTGGCCAGCGTGGCGCAGCACAGGATCAGCGCGATCAGCCAGGAGCGCTTCGGGCCACCGCCACCGGCTTTGGTCTCGAGGCTGCCGCGGCGGTTGAGCCTCTCCCGCGGCGTACGGGCCATGGGCTTGGCGCCCTTCTCCAGCCCTTTGCGCAGCCGTTCGCTGGGGCGGGGGCTCAGCAACGACACGTCACCATCTCCTGTTCTCGTTCACCAGGACGGGGCGGAGCACGTCGTAGTCCTCGACGCAGCGGCCGGCGCCCATCGCGACCGAGGTCAGCGGCGACTCGGCGACATGGACGGGCATACCGGTCTCGTGGCGCAGGCGCTCGTCGAGGCCGCGGAGGAGGGCGCCGCCGCCGGTGAGCACGATGCCGCGGTCCATGATGTCGCCGGCCAACTCGGGCGGGGTCTGGTCGAGGGTGGAGCGGACCGCGTCGAAGATGTCGTGCAGCGGCTCCTCGATCGCCTTGCGGACCTCGGCGCTCGAGACGGTCACGGTGCGCGGCAGGCCGCTGACCAGGTCGCGTCCCCTGATCTCGGCCTCGGGCTCGTTGGGCAGCGGCCAGACCGAGCCGAGGGTCATCTTGACCTCCTCGGCGGTGCGCTCGCCCAGGAGCAGCGCGTGCTCCTTCTTCAGCCAGGTCATGATCGCGTTGTCGAGCTGGTGACCGGCGGTCCGGATCGACTGACTGGTCACGATGCCGCCGAGGCTGATCACGGCGACCTCGGTGGTGCCGCCACCGATGTCGACGACCATGTTGCCGGTCGGCATGTGCACCGGGAGCCCGGCTCCGATGGCGGCCGCCATCGGCTCCTCGATGATGTTCACCATCCGGGCACCGGACTGGTAGCCGGCCTCCTTCACCGCGCGGATCTCGACCGCGGTGATCCCGGACGGGACGCAGATGACCATCCGCGGCTTGGCGAAGTAGCGACGGCGGTGCACCTGCTGGATGAAGTAGCGGAGCATCTGCTCGGTGGCCTCGAAGTCGGCGATCACGCCGTCCTTGAGCGGCCGCAGCGCGACGATGTCGTCGGGCGTACGTCCCAGCATCTTCTTGGCCTCGTGGCCGACGGCGACCATCTCGCCGGTGTTCTTGTTGAGCGCGACCACACTCGGCTCATCGACAAGGACTCCCTTGCCGCGGACGTAGACGAGTGTGTTTGCGGTGCCGAGGTCCACCGCCATGTCGCGTCCAATGATGCTCGCCATACGTCCTCGCGTTCCCGGGGCGCCGCGTCGGGGATCCGTGTTGCAGGATGCGGGCCCTGCCGACGAGGCTACGAAGGTACGAGCCTCAATCCCAAGAGGCTCGCCGAAACCGCAACGATACGGGGTCTGTCCGCGGCGGGTGACCGCGGGATGCCCGTGTCCGCCGGGGGTTGCGGAACGCCTCACCGAGGCCTGGGAAAGTCGCCTCGACAACCGTAGTCGGGCAGCCCGGCGTCGGTCGCGAACGCCTCGGTGAGCCGCATCATCACACGGAAGATCGGCCCGCTGGCGAAGACGAGATCGCGCATCCGGATCCGCAGAGCCGAGGACGGAGCCAGGAACGGGCCGGCGTTGCTCCGGCGGGCGACCTTGGACAACGGGGCCATCCTGCGGTCGTACGCGGCGAACGCTGCGGCGTGGTCGCCGCGAGCGGCCTGCAGCTCGCCGGCCAGCACATAGGCTCCGACGATCGCCAGACCGGTGCCGAAGCCGCCGAGGGTGTTGGCATAGCCCGCGTCGCCGAGCAGCGCGACCCGGCCGCGGGTGAAGCTCGTCATCCGGGTCCGGGCCAGGGCGTCGAGGTAGAAGTCCGCGGCGTTCACCGCCGCCTCGACCATCTCCGGCACGCGCCATCCCATGCCCGCCAGGTGCTGTGCGAGGAACGCCTTCTGGGAGTCGGTGTCGCGACGGTCGTAGGTTGGTCGGTCTGTCCGGTCGGCGCGGAAGACGAAGAACAGCGGCGCCTTGGTGCCGCCCAGCACCGCGTAGCGGCCCGGCTCGTTGTAGCCGTACTGGATCGCCCGCCCGTCCGCCAGCTCGGTCGTCCCGCCGTTCGAGGGCAGCTCGGCGTCGGCCACGGCGTAGTAGTGGCCGAGCTGCTCGAGGTGAGCCTCCTCGGGCCCGAAGGCGAGCGCACGGACCGCGGAGTGGATGCCGTCGGCGCCGATGACCAGGTCGAAGCGCTCGGTCGGACGCCTGGCGAAGGACACGGTGACGCCGTCGGTGGTCTCCTCGAGGCCGAGGATCTCGTCGCCGAAGACGATGTCGGCGTGCGGCGCGGCGTGGCGGTGCAGGATCCGGGCGAGGTCGCCGCGGCGGATCTCGAGGTCGCCTCCGATGAACTCGCCCGGCATGACCGCCTTGACCCGCTCGGCGGCGTCGATGAGGCGTACGTCGGACTTCGCCGTCTGGGCGACGACCAGGTCGTCCCACACGCCCATCCGCTCGAGCACCGTGCGATGGGTCGGGCCCTTGAAGTCGACCGCCTGACCGCCGGGCCGGAGCGCCGGCGCCTTCTCGACGACGGTGACGTCGGCTCCGGCGCGGCCGAGCCACATGGCCAGCGCCGGGCCCGCGATGCTGGCGCCTGAGATGAGTACCTTCATTGCCCCTCCTAATTAGCGTCCTTTGGACGCAATTAAATTAGCGTACGTTGGACGCAATGACAATCGGTAAAGGACTGTGATGAGCGACGGCGTGACGGATGCCCTCTGGCCGGCCCCTTCCCCCGCACGGAAACGGGGCCCGCGGCCCAAACTCTCGGTCGAGGACGTCGTGACCGCGGGGATAGCGGTCGCCGACGCCGAAGGAGTGGCCGCGGTGACCATGCAGCGCGTCGCCGACGAGCTCGGCGCCGCGAAGATGGCGCTCTACCGCCACGTCCGCGGCAAGACCGAGCTGATCGCGCTCATGCTCGACAGCGCGCTGGGCGAGGCGCCGGAGACGAAGGGCGAGAACTGGCGAGCCCACATCGGCGTCTGGGCACGGACGATGCACGAGCGGATGTCGCGTCACCCGTGGACGACCGAGCTCGTCGTGACACGCACCGTGCCCGGCCCGGCCGAGATGGGCTGGTTCGAGGCCGGGCTCGCCGCGCTCGCGAGGACGCCGCTCACCGGCGCCGAGCGGCTCGACACGCTCGCCCTGCTCAGCAACCAGGTGACCGCCAGCGTGCGTCAGGCCGTGGTCGCGGCGAATCCGGAGGCATCGCTCGCGGCCGCGATGGCGCCGATCCTGGAGACGTACGGCTCTCGTTTCCCGCACACCGTGGCGGCCTTCTCCGAGACGGGAGAGTCGGGCGGCCAGGACGACGCGCTCGGCTTCGGGATCGAACGGATCCTCGACGGGGTCGCCTCGCTGATCTCGTGGCGGCGATCGCCGACGGACTCGAAATGACAGATCGCGCCGGTAGGACCTACCGGCGCGATCTCAAGGGGTCAGGGGCTCAGGCGCCGAACCAGAGCTTGATCTCGCGGTCGGCCGACTCGGGCGAGTCGGAGCCGTGGACGAGGTTCTCGCGGTTGGAGAGGGAGTAGTCGCCGCGGATGGTGCCGGGCGCGGCCTTGCGACCGTCGGTGGCGCCGTTGAGCGCACGGACGACCTCGATCGCCTCGTCGCCCTCGAGGACGGCGGCGACGAGCGGGCCGGAGGTGACGAAGTCACGCAGCGGCGGGTACCACGGCTGCTCGACGTGCTCGGCGTAGTGCTCGTCGGCCATGCCCGCGTCGATGGTGCGGTGCTCCAGTTTCACGATCGAGAGGCCCTTGGCCTCGTAGCGGGAGAGGATCTCCCCCACCAGGCCCCGGCGGACGGCGTCGGGCTTCAGGATCACGAACGTGCGCTGCGTCATGGGGCCGAGCGTATCGGGGCGAGCAGGCGCGGGCACGTTCGGGCCCGTCGAGGCCGGGCCTTCTCGGCCTGGGCTGAAACCATGTCGGTGGCATGCGGCAGGATGGCGCCCCGTGACAACAACTCCACCAGCTCCGACGCTCGCAGACTCGATGGCCGCCATCCCGGCCCGCATCGCCGAAGATCTCGGGGTGCGCCCCGCGCAGGTGACGGCCGCGGTCGCCCTGCTCGACGAGGGCTCGACGGTGCCGTTCATCGCGCGTTACCGCAAGGAGGTGACCGGCGGCCTCGACGACGCCCAGCTGCGTACGTTGGAGGAGCGGCTCGGCTACCTGCGCGACCTGGAGGAGCGGCGCGCCGCCGTGCTCGCCGAGATCGCGAAGCAGGACAAGCTCACCCCCGAGCTGCAGGCCTCGATCCTCGCCGCCGACACCAAGGCGCGGTTGGAGGACATCTACCTGCCGTTCAAGCCGAAGCGGCGTACGAAGGCGATGATCGCCCGCGAGAACGGGCTCGAGCCGCTGGCCGACGCGCTGCTGGCCGACCCGACCCTGGACCCTGCCGTCGAGGCCGAGAAGTTCGTCGGGGAGCAGGTCCCTGACGCCAAGGCCGCGCTCGACGGCGCCCGCGCGATCCTGGTCGAGCGGTTCGGCGAGGACGCCGACCTGATCGGCACGCTGCGCGAGCGGATGTGGAAGCAGGGCCGTCTGGTGACCCGCGTGCGCGAGGGCCGCGAGAACGACCCCGCGGCGGCGAAGTTCTCCGACTACTTCGAGTTCTCCGAGGCGTACGCATCGCTCCCCTCGCACCGCACCCTGGCCGTCCTGCGCGCGGAGAAGGAGGAGGTCCTCGACGTCACGCTGTCGCCCTACGCCGAGGAGCCGGCGCCCGGCGAGGTGACCGACTACGAGCGCTCGATCGCCGCCCGTTTCGGGATCACCGACTCCGGCCGCCCGGCGGACAAGTGGCTGGCCGAGACGGTGCGGTGGGCGTGGCGTACCCGGATCCTCTTCCGCCTCGAGCTCGACATGCGCACCCGGATCCGCACCGCCGCGGAGGAGGCCGCGATCGCGGTCTTCGCCGACAACCTGCGCGACCTGCTGCTGGCCGCGCCGGCCGGCACGCGGGCGACCATGGGCCTCGACCCGGGCATCCGGACGGGTGTGAAGGTGGCCGTCGTGGACGCGACCGGCAAGGTCGTCGACACCTCGACCGTCTACCCGCACGAGCCGCGGCGCGACTGGGACGGAGCGCTGGCGACGCTCGCGAAGCTGGCGAAGAAGCACTCGGTCGACCTGATCGCGATCGGCAACGGCACCGCCTCGCGCGAGACCGACAAGCTCGCCGCCGACCTGCTGAAGCTGCTGCCGGACCTGAAGATGACCAAGGTGATGGTCTCCGAGGCGGGCGCCTCGGTCTACTCCGCCTCAGCGTACGCCTCCTCCGAGCTTCCCGATCTCGACGTGTCGCTGCGTGGCGCGGTCTCGATCGCCCGGCGCCTGCAGGACCCGCTGGCCGAGCTGGTCAAGATCGAGCCGAAGTCGATCGGGGTCGGGCAATACCAACACGACCTGCCCGAATACGGCCTCTCCAAGTCCCTCGATGCGGTCGTCGAAGACTGTGTGAACGGCGTCGGCGTCGACCTCAACACCGCCTCGGCTCCCCTGCTGCGCCGCGTCTCGGGGATCACCGAGTCGCTCGCCTCTGCCATCGTCGCGCACCGGGACGCCAACGGCCCGTTCCGCACCCGCCGCGAGCTCACCAAGGTCGCCCGGCTCGGCCCGAAGGCGTTCGAGCAGGCGGCCGGCTTCCTCCGGATCCGTGGCGGCGACGACCCGCTCGACCTGTCCGGCGTGCACCCGGAGTCCTACCCCGTCGTCAACCGGATCCTGGCCTCGACCTCGACCGACATCGGGTCGCTGATCGGCAACGCCGGTGTGCTGAAGTCGCTCAAGGCATCCGCGTTCGTCGACGACACCTTCGGTCTGCCGACGGTCACCGACATCCTCGCCGAGCTCGAGAAGCCGGGCCGCGACCCGCGTCCGGAGTTCCGTACGGCGACCTTCTCCGAGTCCGTGCACGTGATCGCCGACCTGCGTCCCGGCATGGTCCTGGAGGGCACCGTCACCAACGTGGCCGCCTTCGGCGCCTTCGTCGACATCGGCGTCCACCAGGACGGCCTGGTCCACATCTCCGCGATGTCGGACAAGTTCGTCGACGACCCGCGCGACGTGGTCCGCTCCGGTGACGTCGTACGCGTCAAGGTGCTGGAGGTCGACGAGGCCCGCAAGCGGATCTCGCTCACCCTCCGGCTCAACGACGACGCGCCGTCCGGTGC
Organism: Nocardioides sp. NPDC126508; assembly: GCA_040302365.1. Classification (GTDB taxonomy): domain Bacteria; phylum Actinomycetota; class Actinomycetes; order Propionibacteriales; family Nocardioidaceae; genus Nocardioides. The sequence goes on along the minus strand of JBEOUM010000008.1, from coordinate 92,552 downwards.
GCCTGCGAAGGGCGAGTCCGGCGGACGCTCGGGCCGCCCCGGCCGTGGCCAGCGCGGTCAGGGCGGCCAGGGCGGCCAGGGCAAGGGCGGCCCCAGGGGCGGCTCGAAGGGTGGCGGCAACCGTGGCGGCCAGGGCGGCCGGGGCTCGTCCGCGCCGGCCAACAGCGCCATGGCCGACGCGCTGCGGCGGGCCGGGCTCAGCTGATCCGGCGTATGTTCACCGAGGTGACTCGGCGAAGTGCCGCCTCCTTCGTGGAACTCCACGAAGGAGGCGCTCGCTGACCGAGTTACCTCGGTGAACGTTCCGCGAGCTCTGCGGCCCGACGCACCACATCCTCAGGCACCGCCGCGGTCGAGTCCTCGGCGGTGACCGGGGCACCGGCGACGCGGTGGATCGGGATCACCCCGGCCCAGGTCCCGGAGTCGATGTCGGCGGGGTCGTCGACGGGCCCCTCGGCGCGCTCCTTCATCGACGCCTCGACGAGCGGGAGGGCGAGGACGGCGGTCGCGGCGAGCTCCTTGCGGGTCGCCGGCCGCAGGGTCGCCCAGCGACCGGGGACCATCTGGTCGACGACCAGTGCGAGGGCGTGCTCGCGCTCCTCCGGGTCCTCCACCAGCCGCGCACGGCCGATCACCACGGCCGAGCGGTAGTTCATCGAGTGGTGGAACCCGCTGCGCGCGGCGACCAGGCCGTCGAGCTCGGTGATCGTCACGCACACGTCGCGCTCCAGCGCCCGCGCGAGCCAGCCGGCGGCGACCGATCCGTGCAGGTAGAGCGAGCCGCCCGCGTCCGGGCCGTCGAGATCGAAGCCGTACGCCGTGGGCAGCACGACCGGGTGAGCGTCCTCGCCCGACCCGACGGTGACGCCCAGGTGGGCGAGGAGCGCATCGCCCAGGAAGGCGTGGAGGCGCTCGCGGTCGGGTACGGCGCGGTTCTTCCCGCGGCTGACCTGGGTGCGTGGAGTGGGTGACAACGTCGTGCTCATGGCACCATCCTGAGAGCGAAGTGGCCTGTAAGCACGGGCCAATTCACGTCTACTCTGACAGGCCATTCGACCCGATGCTCCCCGTGACCCTCGACCGCAGGTCCCGCGAACCGCTGCCTGCCCAGCTCGCGGGGCAGGTCCGTTCCCTGGTGCTCTCCGGCACCCTCGGGACCGGCGACCGGCTGCCCTCGAGCCGTGCGCTGGCGGCAGACCTCGGCGTGTCCCGGGCGGTGACCGAGCAGGCCTACGACCAGCTCACCGCCGAGGGCTGGCTCGAGGCGCGACGCGGGTCCGGGACGTACGTCACCACGACCCACCCCTCGGGCGCGACGCCTCGGCCGACGCGCGTGACGCCTCGGCCGACCGGGGTGACGCCTGGGCCGACGGGGGTGACCTCTCGGCTCGACACCGGCACCCCGTTCTTCGACCCGCGGCTGGAGCCGGGGTGGCGGCGGGCGTGGCGAGAGGTCTCGGCGGCCGCTCCCCCGCACGGGTACGACGATCCCCGCGGGCTGGTTGAGCTGCGCGAGGCGCTGGCGGCGCGGCTGGGGCGTACCCGCGGGCTGGAGATCGACGCCGACGAGATCATCGTGACCGCAGGAACCACCGACGGGCTCCGGGCGCTCCTGCCCGAGCTGCGGCCCGGGCCGGTGGCGGTGGAGGACCCCGGCTACCGGGCGGCGGCCGAGACGGTGCTCACCTACGGACGTGAGGTCATCGACCTGCCCGCCGTGGAGACGGTGCGCGACCTGGGGCCGGCGGCTGCTGCGTACGTCACTCCTGCCCATCAGCACCCGCTGGGACGGGTCATGCCGGCGGCCGACCGGCTGACCCTCCTGGAGGCCGCGCGGCGGGCCGGCGCGGTGGTGATCGAGGACGACTACGACTCGGAGTTCCGCTACGACGTCGCGCCGGTGCCCGCGATGGCGACACTGGACCGCGGCCGGGTGGTCTATCTCGGCACCGCGGCGAAGTCGGTGGTGCCGACGCTGCGCCTGGGCTGGCTGGTCGCGCCGCCCGACCTGCACGAGCTGATCGTGCACCGACGCACCATCACCCACGCCGGCGCCGCCTGGCCCTCCCAGCGCGCGCTGCTCACCCTGCTCCGCGACGGCTGGCTGGACCGGGCGGTGCGCTCGGCGCGCCGGGTCTACGCCGAGCGGGCCCCGCGGGTGGCCGAGGCGATGACGCCCTACGCCACGCTCGCCGGCCCGCTGGCGGGCATGTACTCCACCTGGCTGCTCCCCGAGCCCGACGCCGTCCGCGCCCGCGACGCCGCCCGAGCGGCCGGGTTCGAGATCAACCTGCTCTCGACGTACGTCCGCAGCAGCGGCCTGACCGGCCTGGTGATCGGCTTCGGCGGGATCACCGACGCCGAGCTCGACCAGGCGCTCGCGGTGATCACCCGCACCCTCGGCGGCCGCTAGCGACCCGGCTCGTCGTCCTCGATCAGGTCGAAGAGGCTCTCCAGGCTGTCCGGGTCGTCCTCGCCGCCGCCAATCGCCCACCCGGAGCTGGTACGCCGCAGCTGCGCACCCACGAGCCGGCACGACTCCCCGGCCTTGTGCGCGTAGTGAGCCGTCCGCGTCCGCGGCCGGCGCAGCACCAGCGCGTTGCCGCAGGCCGGGCACAGCGCCCAGTTGGTCGGCGACTCGTCCGTCGCCATCTGCAGCTCGTCAGGCTCCTCCGCAGCGCCCAACCTCAGACCTCTTCCTCGGCGTCTTCCTCGGCCACGATCCGGTCGAACGCCTCGAAGGCCGCGGACCGCTCGCTCTCGATCTTGCGACCGAGGAGGTCGGCGGTGCCCCACAGGATCGCGAAGATCACGCCGACGACGAACATGATCGGGATCAGGAACCCCATCCCGATCGCGACGACCTGCAGCGCCCAGCCGAGCCCGTAGGCCCAGGGGCGGCGCAGCAGTCCGGCCACGAGGATGCAGGCCACGAAGAAGCCGAGCCCCAGCGGGAGCGCCAGCCCGGCGGAGACCCCGCCGATCGAGATCATCACGGGGGTGGCCAGCGCGACCGCGAGCCCCTCCATCGACACGATCGCGGCGCACATCCCGCGCCGTGGCGACTTCTCCCGCTCACTCGCCATCTGCGTCCGCCTCCAGGTAGGCCTCGAGCTCGGGGTCGGCCGTCGGCACGACCCGGGCGGTCGCCGCGGAGCCGGCGGCCGGGCCGCGAGCCCCCAGCAACGTACGTGCCTCGCCGGCGGTCACCACCGAGCCGGTGACGAGCACGGCGCCCTCGGAGATCGAGCCCGTCTCGGAGGACTCCGAGAGGGCGAGCGCGGCATCGATCGCGTCGGCGAGACGCGGCACCACCGAGACCCGCTCCTCGCCGTAGAGGTCGACGGCGATCTTGGCGAGCTCGACGGCCGGAAGGGCACGCTCGGTGGAGTTCTGGGTGACGACGAGATGCTCGAGCGCGGGCTCGAAGGCGGCGAGCAGACCCTCGACGTCCTTGTCCCCCATCACGCCGATCACGCCGACGACACCGGAGAACGAGAAGGAGTCCTCGAGCGCCGCGACCGTCGCCTCGGCACCGGCCGGGTTGTGGGCCGCGTCGATCAGGATCGTCGGGGACGATCGCACGATCTCGAGCCTCGCCGGCGAGTCGACCTTGGCGAACGCGTCGCGCACGAGCTCGTCGGCCAGCACGGTGTCGCCGAGGAACCCCTCGACCGCGGCCAGCGCCGTCGCCGCGTTCTGTGCCTGGTGGGCTCCGTAGAGGGGCAGGAAGAGGTCCTCGTACTCCCCTCGCAGCCCGCGCAGCGTCAGGATCTGGCCGCCCACGGCAGGGGTGCGGGACACGACCCCGAAGTCGGTGCCCTCCCACAGCAGCCGTGCGCCGACCTCGGCCGCGTGCTGGTCCAGCACCGCGGCGACCTCGACGGACTGCTCCGCGATGACCGCCACCGAGCCCGCCTTGATGATCCCGGCCTTCTCGCGCGCGATCGCGACGGGGGTGTCACCGAGGTATTTCGCGTGGTCGACCGCGATCGGGGTGACGACCGCGACGTCGGCGTTCGCCACGTTCGTCGCGTCCCAGCCGCCGCCCAGCCCGACCTCGACCACGGCCACGTCGACCGGGGCCTCGGCGAACTTGGCGTAGGCCATCCCGACCATCGTCTCGAAGAACGACAGCGGGTGCGGCTGGTCGTCGTCGACCATGCCGAGGTAGTGGGCGACGTCGTTGAACGCGGCCACGAACTCGTCGTCGTCCAACGGCTCGCCGTCGATCGAGATCCGCTCGTTGATCCGCTCCACGTGCGGCGAGGTGAACCGTCCCACCCGCAGGTCGAGGGACCGCAGCAGCGTGTCGATCATCCGGGAGGTGGAGGTCTTGCCGTTGGTGCCGGTCAGCTGGATGACCCGGAAGGCGTCCTGCGGATCGCCGAGGATCTCGAGCAACGCCCGGATCCGGTCCAGCGAAGGTTCCAGCCGGGTCTCGGGCCAGCGCGACTGGAGCGCTTCCCAGACCTCTTCGATCGTGGCCGCCAAACGCGGCGAAGCCGATTCACTCATCAATTCGCAGTCTAGTTGTGACCTGCCGACCGCCCCCCATCCACGCGTACCACCACTAGGTTGAGGCGACTCACCAGATGAAGGGACATCGCCATGAGGATCGCCCGCCGCCCCCACCGCACCGGCCTCGCGGTGGCCGCCGCACTCGCCGTCGCCGCCGTCGCCGCCGTCCCGGCGCTCGCGAGCCCCGCGGTCGCCGAGGACACACCGATCTTCGGCTCGGACTGGGACGACCCACGTACGGCCGACCAGCCGATCGCCAGGCCCGACACCGACTCGTGCACCGTGCGCATCGTCGACAACGAGTTCCGCAGCTTCGACACCTACCGCCGCGACTACGCCCCACCGGCCGACTGCGCCGGGGACTGGTCCAAGGTCGTCCTGACCCTCCACGGCGCGGTCGCCGGGAGGCAGTACGACCGCCTCGGGCAGATCCGTCTCGGCGGCGTACCCATCTTCAAGACCTCCACCCCCGAGCCGTCCGCGGACGGCATCGAGTGGACCGTGGAGAAGGACCTGACCTCCTACACCGATCTCCTCTCCCGTCCGGGAGAGGTCGAGATGGATCTCGGCAACGTCGTCAACGACACCTACACCGGCGTCCTCGACGTCCAGGTCGACCTGACCTTCTACACGACCTCTGCGAAGTGGCCCGCCCCGAGCCGCAACCCGGAGACGGTGCAGGCGCTCGACGCGGTGACCACCGGCGGCGGCGCGACGACCGGGTCTCTCACGGTGCCCGCCAACACCGAGAAGCTGGTGGCCGAGGTCTACGCGACCGGCTCGGGCGGCGGCTGCGAGGAGTTCTGGTACACCGCCGCGCCCACCACCTCACCCGACGACTACTGGTGCAAGGCAGAGCAGGACCCGTGGCGGGAGGTGCAGGTCTACGTCGACGGCGAGCTCGCCGGCATCGCGACCCCCTACCCGCACATCTACACCGGCGGCTGGTCCAACCCCTTCCTCTGGTACGTCCTGCCGGCGCCGCGCGCCTTCGACATCAAGCCGCTCGAGGTTGACCTGACCCCCTTCGTCGGGACGCTCACCGACGGTGCGGCCCATGAGATCTCCGTACGCGTCCACGGCGCCGAGGGCGACGGCTGGAACGCACCCGTGGGGCTGCTCTCCTGGCAGGACGAGGGCTCGACCCGCGTGACCGGCGCGGTGACCGCCACGACCGACACCGCACCGCAGGTCACGAACACCACAGGCACCGACGGCGACATGTTCACCGCCCACGTCGACGGCTCGCACTCGCTGTCGGTGACCGGCTACGCCGACACCTCGCACGGCCGGGTCACCACCACCGTCGAGCGCACCGTCACCGAGACGGCCCAGCACCGGTGGTCCGACGGCGAGTACGACGACGGCGAGGACCTGACGTTCACCGACACCGGCTACGTACGCACCAAGACGGGCAGCCGCGCCGCCGAGTTCGACCGCTGGGACTACGCCTATGACCTCGACGGTCTGATCGAGATCACCGAGGCGGGCGACATCACCACGACGATGACCCTGGTCGACCACGGCAAGGAGATCGCCCGGACCGGGTCGCAGCAGGGGCCGTGGACGGACTGGAGCAACCGGTACGAGGGCTCGGCGACCTGGAACTACCTCGTCCCACGCGAGCAGCGCCGCTCGACGGGCCGTTCCGAGCACGACTTCAGCACACGGTCCGACCGGGGCTGCTGGCACCGGGTGATCTCCACGGAGGCGGGGCTGATCACCGGCGACAGAACGGGCTGCTGACCCCGATCGGCGGTGGTGGTCGGCTTCACACGGCCCGAGGGACCCGATACCCTCCACGTGATCTCGGACGCCCCACCACCGCCGCCGAAACGGCACATCCCCCACAAGGTTCTCCACGCATGCGTACGCTCCGGGCTGCTCTCGCGGTCTCGCTCCTGGCCGGTGCCTACGTCCTGGCTGCCTTCGTGCTGGTCGGTCAGCAGCTGGCCCCGCGGCAGCCGCGAGCGAGGACCACGAGCGATCCCGGCGGGCTCGTCCTCACCGAGCAGGACCAGCCGGGGCTGTGGGCGGAGGTCCGCCAGCTGGCCGCCACCGCCGGCACCCGCGCCCCTGACGAGATCCGGCTGGTGCCGGAGGCCAACGCGGCGGTGAGCGAGGAGACCAGCCTCCTCGGCCTGCGGACCGGAACCCGGCGGATGTTCCTCGGCGTACCTCTCCTCCAGGGCCTCTCCCGCAACCAGCTCCACGCGGTGCTCGCCCACGAGCTCGGCCATCACAGCACCACCCACACCCGCCTCGGCGCCCTCGTCCACCGCAGCCGCCTGGCGATCGCCGAGGTCGCCGCCGGCCTCTCCAACCCGCTGGTGAAGCGGCCGTTCCGGACGTACGCCCGGATCTTCTTCTCCCTCACCCGACCGCTCGCGCACGCCCACGAGATCGACGCCGACCGGCTGAGCGCGCAGGTCGCCGGGGCCCGGACCGCGGCGATCACGCTGCGCACCCTGCCCGCACTCGATGCCGCCTGGCGCATCTACCTGGAGCAGTACGTCGAGGCCGGCACCCACTACGGCCTGCGGCCCACGCGCTTCTTCGACAACTTCACCAACCTGATGAGCGACCCCGAGCGTCTGGAGGAGCTGAGCCGGATCAGTGCGGCGCCGCCCGAGGTGGCGACCTCGGCCTACGACTCGCACCCGCCGCTCGCCGAGCGGATCGCCCGGCTGGAGGCGATGGCGTCCGCCGAGGAGGCCGACGGGGCGGACGGGGCCGACAAGTCCGGCAACGCGGCCAGCATCCTGCGCTACCCGTCACAGAACTTCCTCGCCCTCGAGGACAAGACGTTCGCCAACTCCGGGCTGACCCCGGCGCCCATGGCCGAGATCGTGACGGTCGCCGGCGCCCGTGCCGCGGCGGTCAACGCCGAGACCCTGCTCGACGCGATGCGGGAGAACCAGATCGAGCCGGCCACGGTGCGCGGAGCCCTCGACCTGATCGCCACCGGCGACCTCGACAGGCTCCTCGACATGGTCGAGGTCGAGCCCACGACCGCCGAGACGACTGACGACAGGACCTTCGAGGCGAAGCGCAAGGTGATCGCCCGGCTCCTCGGCGCCGCCATCGCCCACGAGCTGGTCGGCGAGGACAAGGCCCGCTACGAGCTGAGCTGGGCCGGACCCTGGCGGCTGGTCGACATCGCCGGTCAGGAGGTCGACCCCGAGGACCTCGCCTACGAGGCCCTCGGCTCCCCCGGCTACGCCGCCGCGCTGCGCGCCTGGGTGCACCAGCTAGACGCGAAGGCCCGCACCGAGACGCAGGCGCGTGCCGTCGCCGAGCCCCCGGCCCTGGCCCCGGTGCCGCCCGACGGCTACATCGGCGCCTTGGCCCCGATCTCCGGCGACGGCTTCCGTACGCTCCTGGTGACCGACACCGGCCTGATGCTGGTCAAGCCCTCCGGCTCCGACCGCCTCGCCACCGGGTTCGCCTCGGTGACCTCCGGCTCACCCGGCCGCAAGCTGATCCAGCGTGCCCTGGACCGGCCACCCGCCGAACTGGCCGCCACCGCCAACGCCGCCTACGTCCCCTGGGACCAGATCCGCGCCCTCCACCTCAAGCAGAGCAGCAGCGGCCGCCGCTCGGTCGACATCACCACCGCCTCCGGCACCGGCTGGTCCCTGCGCTGGACCGATGCCGCCGAGTCCGAGGGCCACATCTGGCCGGCCGTCGACCACTACCTCGGCCGCCGCTTCACCGTCGACTGAGTCACCGCAGGATCGTGTGGTTGGCCATGTCCACGACCGGGCGGAAGCCGAGCTTGGCGTAGACGTGGTTGGAGACCGGGTTGTCCTGATCGGTGAACAGGCAGACCCGGGCGCCCGCCTCCAGGAGGCGACGGGACACCTCGGCGACCGCAGCGCTCGCATAGCCCCGACCCCACCGCTCCTGCGGCGTGTAGACCGGCCCGATCCGGGACACGCCGAAGGCGGGTGCACTGAACCCGGTCAGGTGGACGACCTCACCGGCGTCCTCCCACAGCAGGATCCGCCCGTCGTCGATGCGCCGACGGATCTCGCCGGCCTCGTGGTGCTCCTCGCCATGGGCCGAACCGGCGTTCCCGGCCTGGTCCCGGGCGGCCCGCCCGAAGTCGTTGAACCACTCCAGACAGACCTCGAGATCGGCGTACGTCGCCAGCCTGGCCCTACCCGGCGCCGCCCCGGGCACGACCAGATCGCCGAGCTCCCACAGGCGGGTCGCCATCGCCGTCTCGACCGTGCCGCCCCACAGCCGGGCCGACTCCTCGGCCACCACGCGGGCGGCCGGCAGCGACCCGTTGACGCCGCCCGGGTGCTCGCCGCGCTCGTGGAGCACCCTCGCGACCTCGACGGCCGCGGCCTCGGGCAACGGCGAGACGTACAGCGGATAGGGCTCGAAGGGTGCCGTCCGCATGACCACCCCGACGATCTCGCCCTCCACCCGCGCGACGGCCCACCACTCGTAGGGCGTCCTCATCGGTCCGTGCTGCGCGGCTCGACCGGCGACCGACGCGACGACGCTCACCAGCACCGGGTGGGCGCTGAGATAGCCGTCGGCGACCTCGAGGAACTCGGCGGGGTCGGTGTAGAAGTCGAGAGTCGGCGTGGGGCTCACGAACGACAGCATGAGGCGTGCGCAGCGCCTGTCTCAACCGGGTTTCGCGCCAGCAACGGTGCGCCCATAGGATTTGGTGCCATGACTGAGACCACGCCCACGCAGACCGCACCGGAGACGACTACGCCCGCTGAGCAGCGCGTAGTCGCCGTACCGGACAAGCCGGTCCTCGAGGGCCTGGAGGCCAAGTGGGCCGAGCGGTGGAAGAACGAGAAGACCTACGCCTTCGACCGCACCCAGCCGCGGGAGAACGTCTACTCGATCGACACCCCGCCGCCGACCGTCTCCGGCAGCCTGCACGTCGGCCACGTCTTCTCCTACACCCACCCCGACCTGATCGCCCGCTTCCAGCGGATGAACGGCAAGTCGGTCTTCTACCCGATCGGCTGGGACGACAACGGCCTGCCCACCGAGCGCCGCGTCCAGAACTACTTCGGCGTCCGGTGCGACCCGAGCCTGCCGTACGACCCCGACTTCACGCCGCCGGAGAAGCCGGACCCGAAGCGCCAGATCTCGATCAGCCGGCCCAACTTCGTCGAGCTGTGCAACCAGCTGGTCGTCGAGGACGAGAAGGTCTTCGAGGACCTGTGGCGCACCCTGGGTCTCTCCTTCGACTGGGACCAGCAGTACACGACCATCGGCAAGGTCTCCCAGACCGCCTCGCAGCGGGCCTTCCTGCGCAACCTGTCGCGCGGCGAGGCCTACCTGCAGGAGGCGCCGACCCTGTGGGACGTCACCTTCCAGACCGCGGTCGCCCAGGCCGAGCTCGAGGCCAAGGACTACCCCGGCTTCTTCCACCGCGTCGCCTTCCACCGCCCTGACGGCACCCAGGTCCACATCGAGACCACCCGTCCGGAGCTGATCCCGAGCGTCGTCGCGCTGATCGCCCACCCCGACGACGAGCGCTACAAGGACCTGTTCGGCAAGACCGTCACCTCGCCGATCTTCGGTGTCGAGATCCCCGTCCTGGCCCACGAGGCCGCGGAGATGGACAAGGGCGCCGGCATCGCGATGTGCTGCACCTGGGGTGACCTCACCGACGTCCAGTGGTGGCGTGAGCTCAACCTCCCCGCCCGCGCCCTGATCGGCCGCGACGGCCGCTTCTCCCGCGAGACCCCCGAGTGGATCACCACCGAGGCCGGCGTCGCTGCGTACGAGGACCTGAAGGGCAAGACCGTCCACTCGGCCCGCGAGGCCGTCGTCACGATGATCCGCGACTCCGGTGACCTCGACGGCGAGCCGAAGAAGACCCAGCGGATGGCCAACTTCTACGAGCGTGGCGACAAGCCGCTCGAGATCGTCGCCAGCCGGCAGTGGTACATCACCAACGGTGGCCGCAACCCCGAGCTGCGCGAGCAGCTGCTGGCCCGCGGCGGCCAGCTGACCTGGCTGCCCGAGCACATGCGTCACCGCTACGACAACTGGGTCGGCGGTCTCAACGGCGACTGGCTGATCTCCCGCCAGCGCTTCTTCGGCATCCCGTTCCCGGTCTGGTACGCGCTCGACGACGAGGGCAACCCCGACTACGACAAGCCGCTGCTGCCCAGCGAGGACCAGCTGCCGATCGACCCGTCCACCGATGTCCCGGCGGGTTACGAGGAGGCCCAGCGCGGCAAGCCCGGCGGCTTCCAGGGCGACCCCGACGTGATGGACACCTGGGCGACCTCGTCGCTGACCCCGCAGATCGCCGGCGGCTGGGAGGCCGACCCCGATCTGTTCAGCCGGGTCTACCCGATGGACCTGTGCACCCAGAGCCACGAGATCATCCGCACCTGGCTCTTCGGCCGCATCGTCCGCGCCCACCTCGAGGACGGCACCGTCCCGTGGAGCCACGCGATGATCGCCGGCTGGATCCTCGACCCCGACCGCAAGAAGATGTCGAAGTCGAAGGGCAACGTCGTCGTCCCGACCGAGATCCTCGACAAGTTCGGCGCCGACGCGGTCCGCTGGCGCGCCGCGCTGACCCGCCCGGGCATGGACTCGCCGTTCGACGAGACCCAGATGAAGGTCGGCCGCCGGCTGGCGATGAAGATCCTCAACGCCTCCAAGTTCGTCCTCGGCAACGTCGGCGCCGCCACGCTCAACCCGGTCGCGATCACCCAGCCGGTCGACTGCGCGCTGATGGCCCGTCTCAAGGAGACGATCACCAAGGCGACCGACGCCTTCACGGCCTACGACTACTCCACGGCGCTGGAGACCTCCGAGAAGTTCTTCTGGGAGTTCTGCGACGACTACCTCGAGCTGGTCAAGGAGCGTGCCTACGACGAGGACGGCGGTCTCGCCACCGAGTCCGCCCGCGCGACGCTGGCCACCGCCCTCCACGTCCAGCTCCGCCTGCTCGCCCCCTTCCTCCCGTACGTCACCGAGGAGGTCTGGTCGTGGTGGCAGACCGGTTCGATCCACACGTCCTCGTGGCCGCGTGAGCTCGAGCTCGGCACCGCTGCCGCCGCCGACCCAGCGGCGCTGGACGCCGTCGCGGCGACCCTGACCGGGATCCGCGGCGCGAAGTCCACCGCGAAGGTGAAGATGCGTCACCCGCTGGCCAAGGCCGAGGTGACCGGGCCGGCCAAGCGGGTCAAGGACGCCGAGGCGGCCGCGCCGGACCTGAAGCGGGTCGGCAACATCATCGGCGACCTGTTCTTCACCGTGGACGAGAACGCCACCGAGATCACCGTCACTGCTGAGCTGGCCGAGGTCCCCGAGGAGGCCTGAGCCTCAGGACGACGCAGCCCCGAACGACGGAGCAGGCCCCGGACCGCGATGCGGTCCGGGGCCTGCTTCGTCCCTCACTCCGGCCCAGCGCCCGGGGGGACTCGCTCGGCCGGTCACTCCGGCGTGGTGCGGGTCGCCATCGGAGTGATTCCTACTGCACCGACTTCTCGGCGCAAGTCTTGTCGTCCTTGCTGCCTTCCTCGGGCTCCTGCTCCGGCTCCGGTGCTTCCGTCGTCGCATCGTCGGACGGCTCAGCGGAGTCGGTGGTGGCCTCGGGGTCGGCTGTGGGCGACGACCCTACCGGGGTCTTCGGCTCGGCGCACGCCTCACCGCACTCCGGCGCGCCCTCCGGCTCGGGAGCCTTGCTCGCACCCGGCAGCGTCTTCACGTCCTCGGCGATCGCGGCGGTGAGCTCGCAGGCGTTCTGGGCGATCCGATCGGACTCGGACTCGGAGTCGTCCTCGTCCGACTTGGGCTCGGGCTCCTTCGTGGCCTTGGTGCCCTCGTCCTTCTCCTGGTCCTTCTTGGGCTCTTCGAGCGGAAGGTCCTCGACCGGGACACCGGCGTCGGCGGCGATCAGCTGCCGCAGGAACATCGGCACGGCCTCGTCGACCGGCCGGGCGTCCTCCTCGGCCACGAAGGGCCACAGCAGCGGCGCCATGATGCCCGGGATCGGGCCGACGGACGGCACCAGCGTGGGCGGCGTGGCGTCGCCATCGTCCTCACCGGGATCGGCAGGCCCGGTCGGCTCCTCGGAGGGCGCGTCGGGCTGCTCGGTGGGCGCTGAGGACGCCTCGTCCGGCTTCTCGTCCGGCGCGTCGTCGGAAGCGGCGGGACCGGCTCCCTCGTTCGTCTCGTTCGCGTCCGGCGCGGTGCTGGGGATCCTCGACACCCCGGAGACGCCCTCCTCAGGCGCCGGCGGGACCACCGTGAACTCCGCCTGGCCCGAGAGCGTACGCGGCACCCGGTGCAACGCGGAGACGTCCGGGCTGAGGGTCTGGACGATCACGAGCAGGCCGATGAGCACTACGGCGGCGTAGGCCATCACCGGGCCCCTCTGGAACCTCACGTGCCCACTTCCCTACCGAGTGACGGAGCTGGAAAGGTACAGACGATCATCAGTGCGTATTGTGTCCGACCGCCCGGGTCGAAACCGACCCGGGCGGCGAAAATGACTCAAAGGGACTAGGCGGACTTCTTCTTGGTTTCCTTCTCACGAGGAACCAGGGTGGGCATCTCGCCGTCCTCGACCACCTCGCGGGTGACGATCACCTTGCCGACGTCGCCACGGGAGGGCACGTCGTACATCACATAGAGGAGAACCTCCTCGATGATCGCTCGCAGGCCTCGGGCACCGGTGCCACGCTCGAGGGCCTTGTCGGCGATGGCGGTGACCGCGTCCTCGGTGAACTCGAGGTCGACGCCGTCGAGGTCGAAGAGCTTCTGGTACTGCTTCACCAGGGCGTTGCGCGGCTCGGTCAGGATCTTCACCAGAGCGGCCTGGTCGAGCTTCTCGACGCTCGCGATCAGCGGCAGGCGGCCGATGAACTCCGGGATCAGCCCGAACTTGGTGAGGTCCTCGGGGCGGACCAGCTTGAGCAGGTCCTCGGCCTCCTTCTCGGCCTTGCCCCGCACCTCGGCGGTGAAGCCGAGCGTCTTCTTGCCGACGCGCTGCTCGATGATGTGCTCCAGACCGGCGAAGGCGCCACCCACCACGAAGAGGATGTTGGTGGTGTCGATCTGGATGAACTCCTGGTGCGGGTGCTTGCGGCCACCCTGCGGCGGGACCGAGGCGGTGGTGCCCTCGATGATCTTCAGCAGCGCCTGCTGCACGCCCTCACCGGAGACGTCGCGCGTGATCGAGGGGTTCTCCGCCTTGCGGGCCACCTTGTCGATCTCGTCGATGTAGATGATGCCGGTCTCGGCCTTCTTGACGTCGTAGTCGGCGGCCTGGATCAGCTTGAGGAGGATGTTCTCGACGTCTTCACCGACGTAGCCGGCCTCGGTCAGCGCGGTGGCGTCGGCGATCGCGAACGGGACGTTGAGCATCCGCGCCAGCGTCTGCGCCAGGTAGGTCTTGCCGCATCCGGTCGGGCCGATCACCAAGATGTTGGACTTGGCGACCTCGACCTGCTCCTCCTTGGCGTGCTTGCCGGGACCCTGGGGGCCGCCGGGCTGCAGGCCGGCCTGGACGCGCTTGTAGTGGTTGTAGACCGCCACCGCGAGCGACTTCTTCGCCTGCTCCTGGCCGATGACGTAGGAGTTGAGGAAGTCGAAGATCTCCTTCGGCTTCGGGAGGTCGGCGATCTCCACCTCGGAGCCCTCGTTGAGCTCCTCCTCGATGATCTCGTTGCAAAGGTCGATGCACTCGTCACAGATGTAGACGCCGGGACCCGCGATGAGCTTCTTGACCTGCTTCTGGCTCTTCCCGCAGAAGGAGCACTTCAGCAGGTCACCTCCGTCGCCGATGCGTGCCACGCGTGGCCTTCCTTCCCCGACTTGTGCTGCTAGGTCCGAATAGTTACTGACGGTACCCCGCGCCGCGCCTTCTGTGTGGGAGCGGCGCGGGGCCCGATGGTCAAACGAGCTGCGGCGTCTTGAGCGACTCGAGCACCGAGTCGATCAGGCCGTACTCAACCGCCTGCGCGGCGGTGAGGATCTTGTCGCGCTCGATGTCGTGGCTGACCTCGTCCATCGACTTGCCGCTGTGGTCGGCGATCATCTTCTCGAGAAGCTCACGCATCCGGAGGATCTCGTTGGCCTGGATCTCGATGTCGGAGGTCTGGCCGAAGGTGCCCTCGGTGTAGGGCTGGTGGATCAGGATGCGGCTGTTGGGCAGCGCCATCCGCTTCCCCTTGGCACCCGCGCCGAGCAGGATCGCGGCGGCCGAGGCGGCCTGACCGATGCAGACGGTCTGCACGTCCGGCTTGATGAACTGCATCGTGTCGTAGATCGCGGTGCAGGCCGTGAACGAGCCACCGGGGCTGTTGATGTAGATCGAGATGTCCTGGTCCGGGTTCATCGACTGCAGGCAGAGCAGCTGGGCGATGACCGCGTTGGCGACATCGTCGCTGATCGGGGTGCCCAGGTAGATGATCCGGTCCTCGAAGAGCTTGGCGTAGGGGTCGATCCGGCGGACGCCGTAGGACGTACGCTCCTCCCACTGCGGGATGTAGTAGTTCATGTCCTCAGTCCTTCTTGTGGGCGGGGCGGCCCTCGTCGGAGGCTTCCTTCGCGCTCTTGATGACCTGGTCGACCAGGCCGTAGTCGAGCGCCTCGGCAGCGGTGAACCAGCGGTCACGGTCGGCGTCGACGGTGACCTGGTCGATGCTCTGGCCGGTGTGCTCGCTGATCAGCTCCAGCAGCACCTTCTTGATGTGCAGCGACTGCTGGGCCTGGATCTTGATGTCGGAGGCCGAGCCACCCATGCCCGAGGAGGGCTGGTGCATCATGATCCGCGCGTGGGGCAGCGCGTAGCGCTTGCCCTTCGCGCCGGCGCAGAGCAGGAACTGACCCATCGAGGCGGCCAGGCCCATGCCGACGGTGGCCACGTCGTTGGGGATGTAGTTCATCGTGTCGTAGATGGCCATACCGGCATCCACCGAGCCACCGGGCGAGTTGATGTGAAGGAAGATATCGGCCTCGGGGTCCTCCGCGGAGAGCAGCAGGAGCTGCGCGCAGATCGCGTTGGCGTTCTGGTCGCGGACCTCGGAGCCGAGGAAGACGATGCGCTCCCGCAGCAGTCGGTTGTAGATGTTGTCGTCGAGAAGGCTCAGACCGCCGCCGTTGCCGCCCAGGCTCGGGGAGAGCCCTGGGGCACCGGCGTGAGCGTCAGCCGCGCTGGAGTCGATGTTCACAGGATCGACACTAGCCGCCGCAGCCGGTTGTTCCACGGCTGGTGTGCCAATGTTCGCCGACGGCGTATTCGCTCAGGCCAGCCAGCGCAGCAGCGCGTCGTGCACCGCCGGGTGGTTCGACAGCGGCGTCTCCGCGGTCGAGAGGGTGAAGCGCTCCGCGGTCGGGAACAGGTCGCGCACCCGGCGCGAGCGCAGCGGCGTCTTGTGCCGCCACCACAGCATCTCCCCGAAGAGACGGCCGACCCGGTTGGGTCGCGAGGTCGCCTTGTCGGTGACCAGCAGGTAGTCCACATCAGGTCGCGGCGGCAGCATCGCCTCGTCGTCCCCGACGACCACGATCCCGGCGAGGTGCTCGTCGAGCTGCTTGCCGACGCCGCCCGAGATCGGGGCGGAGGTGACCGCGTAGGGGGTCGTGCCGAGGGCGATGAGCTCGGAGACGTACGTCGTCCAGGGCCGTGGCCCGGAGGTGGCGACCCCGAGCGCGTTGCGAGCGACCAGGCCACCACCGGCGTACCCGACCAGGACGATGCGCGGCTCCGCCCCGACGGCGTCGACACACTCCTGGATCCGGCTGCTGAGCGCCACCGCGGCGGGCACCGACTTGCTGCCTGCCGAGACGTGCATGTGCAACGGCATCCAGCCGAGCAGCTCGGCCAGCCGGTCCGCGTACGTCGCTCCGGTCGTCCGGGAGCCCTCCTGCCACACGGTCTCGTCCTTGCCCGCCGGCGGGATCAGGACCAGGATCCGGGGACCTGTCCCGGTCTGCCGCTGCGCGGCGGCCCACTCCCGCGGGCTGACCGTGCGGCCGTCGTGGCGGACCGCGACGGCGGGTCCGGAGTCGGTGGTGACGACGCCACGGATGATCGGGGTCGCCAGCGCGAACGGGGCCGCGAACGGCCGGCGGGCGAAGGCGGTGATCCGCCAGGCGAGCTTCGCCAGTCCGACCAGGCCGGCCACCTTGCCCTGACCGCGGTCGAGCTGCTCCCCTGCTTCGGGGTCCATCGGAGCGTCCTCGACGTTGAGGACCACGGCGCGGACGGTCTCAGGGCTGGAGGTCACGCTGGAAGCGTAGGGCCTACGCGCCGACGACAGGTCCATCCGTGCCACCGGAAGGGCAGCTCTGTGTCTCAGATCACAGGGCCGCGACCGCGTTCCGTACGTTTGCGTTCACTCACGCGTATGGTGTCTGTGATGCTGTTGTTACTGGTGTTGCGTGACGATGGCGGTCTTCACGGGTTACCGTCGGATGGGGAAGGGGGTGTCGGCCGTGGAGGACGAGAACGAGTCACGCTGCTTGTCGTGCGGCGACGTCCTGCTGCCCGGCGCCGTCTACTGCATCGGCTGCGGCGCCTCGCGCCTGGCTCCCCCGGCACAGCACCGGCCTCTCTTCGTGGACGAGATCGGCGACGACGCCACTCCGCGCAGCTCCCGCGGATACTTCTTCGACGACGCTCCCCCGCCGCCTGCGCGCCGGCGCGGACGCACCGTCCCGATCCTGGTGATGATCGGGGTGCTGGTGCTCGTCGCCGGCGTGCTCGGGTTCGTCTTCGGCAAGGACGGCGCCGGTCCGGCGCAGTCCGAGGCGGAGCCTTCGAGCGACCCCACCACGAGCGAGCCGTCGAGCGTGCCGTCCGTGGACCCGGACGCGCCTCCGGAGGACCAGCTGCTCCGCATCTCCCGCCTCGACACCGAGGCCGCCAGCAAGCTCATCGGCACCTGGATCCCCCAGCTCGCGGCGGTCGGTGCGGGTGACGGCGGCGACGTCGACTGGCACCGGGCCCTGAGCCGCTACCAGGAGCTCAAGACCGACCATCCCGACGTGCTGCTCCTCGACACCGGCGAGTGGCCGAGCTCGTACGTGAAGCCGGGGATGTACGCCGTCGTGGTGCCGTACCCCAGCGACACCTCCGCGCCCGCGCTCGAGTGGTGCGTCGAGCAGGGCCTGTCGGCGACCGACTGCGCGGCCAAGCACCTGGAGGTCTCCGGCGACCCCACGGACAACTACGACGCGCAGTAGCCCCAAGACGAAACCGCCCCTGCCCGGATCGGGCAGGGGCGGCGTACGTCTGGGAGAGATCAGGCGTCGGCCTTCTCGGTCTCCTCGGCGGGAGCCTCGGCCTCGGCCTCCGGCTCGTCCTCACCGATGGTGCCGTCGGGGCGGAGGTTCTTCAGCTCGACGTGGTTGCCGGACTCGTCGGTGACCGTGGCGGCCTCGACCAGCTGGGCCAGCGCCTTGCCGCGCAGGATCTCCTGGACCAGCTCGGGCACGTGGTTGTGCTCGAGCATGTGGTTCACGAACTCCTGCGGGTCCTGACCGGACTGCTGCGCACGGCGCATCATGTGCTCGGTCAGCTCCTGCTGCTCGACCCCGATCTCCTTCTCCTTGGCGATCTGGTCGAGGATCAGCTGGGCGGCGACGGCGTCACGAACGCGGCGCTCGAGGTCGGCCTCGAACTCCTCGATCGTCTGCTCCTCGTCCTCGAGGTACTTCTCGAAGGTGAGGCCGGCGAAGCCGAGCTGCTGCTCGATGCCCTCACGGCGCGCGTTGAGCTCGTCGGCGACGATGCTCTCCGGCAGCGGGATCTCGACCTTCTCCAGGAGGGCCTCGAGGACGGCGTCACGGGCGGCGGCGGCCTGCTCGAGGCGCTTGCCGTTGCCGAGGCGGGCGCGAACGTCCTCCTCGAGCTCCTTGACGGTGTCGAACTCGCTGGCGAGCTGAGCGAAGTCGTCGTCGTACTCCGGGAGCTCCTGCTCCTGCACCTGGTTGACGGTGACGTTGACGTCGACCTCCTGGCCGATCAGCTCACCGCCCACGAGGGTGCTCTTGAAGTCGGCGGACTCGCCGGCGGACAGACCGGTGATGGCCTCGTCGAGGCCGTCGAGCATGCCGCCCTTGCCGACCTGGTAGCTCATCCCGACAGCCTCGGCGCCGTCGACGTCCTCGCCGTCCTTGGTGGCCTTGAGGTCGATGACCACGAAGTCACCGTCGGCGGCGGGGCGCTCGACGTCCTTGAGGGTGCCGAAGCGCTCACGCATCGCCTGGATCTGCTCCTCGACGTCGGCGTCGGTGAGCTCGATGTCGTCGACCTTGGCCTCGATGCCCTCGTAGTCGGGCAGCGTGATCTCGGGCTTGACGTCGACCTCGGCGGTGAACTCCAGCGCCTCGTTGTCCTCGAGCTTGGTGACCTCGATCTCGGGCTGCGCGAGCGGCTCGAGCGAGTTCTGCTGGAGGGCGTCGAAGTACATCTGCGGGAGGACGTTGTTGACCGCCTCGGAGAGCACCGCACCGCGGCCGACCTGCTTGTCGATCACCTGGGGCGGGACCTTGCCGCGGCGGAAGCCGGGGACATTGATCTGCTTGGCGATCTGCTTGTACGCCGCGTCGAGGCTCGGCTTGAGCTCCTCGAAGGGCACCTCGACGGTCAGCTTGGCCCGGGTCGGGCTCAACGTCTCGACGGCGCTCTTCACAGGGTGTCTCCTGTCGTTGGTTCTTAGATGATGTCGCGTGCAGGGCTATGAAATGTCGGGGCGACAGGACTCGAACCTGCGGTCTCCTGCTCCCAAAGCAGGCGCGCTAGCCACTACGCTACGCCCCGTCAAGGGCCCCTCCCCAATCAGCGGGAATTGCCACTTGGAGCGGATGACGGGAATCGAACCCGCGTAATCAGTTTGGAAGACTGAGGCTCTACCATTGAGCTACATCCGCGCACGCGAGAGCCAGCGCCCTCGTGCGACCCGCGAAATCCTGCCATAGATCTGGCTCACACCTGTAACCGGCTCCCCTACCGGTGGGTTCGAGCGGTCCGTTCAGCGTCTCCCGACGGCGACGAGCGCGCGATCGTCGGAGCTGGCGCTCAGTCCCTCGAGCAGGCGGCGCGCTCCCCCGCCGCGTCCGGTGACCGCGAGATGGTCGGCGGTGGCGACCAGGTTGCCGATGCCGTGCTCGAGGTCGACGCCCCGCGCCTCGACGACGCCGTCGGTGTAGAGCATCACCATGTCGCCCACGCCGAGCACGCCCTCGCAGGCGTCGAAGTCGGCGTCGTCGATGAGCCCCAGCACGGGGCCGTTGCTCTCGGCCTCCTCCCAACGGCCGGTGGCGGCACGGCGCAGCAGCGCGGGCGGGTGGCCGGCCGTACGGATCTCGTACGCACCGTTGGTGAGGTCGATCGAGAGGTAGACGGCGGTCGCGAAGCCCTCCGCCCAGTCCTGGCGGAGCAGGTAGCGGTTGGCGGCGGGCAGGAACTCGGCCGGCGTCACCGCGCCGAGGAGGCCGCCGAAGGCGCCGGAGAGCTGAAGCGCCCGGGTGCCCGCGCGCTCACCCTTGCCGGAGACGTCGACGACCACGATCTCCAGCCGGTCGTCCGTCCGCGCGGCCACCACGAAGTCACCGGCGAACCGGGTGCCGCCGGCCGGCAGGACCGCCGAGTCGGCGAGCCAGCC
Organism: Nocardioides sp. NPDC126508; assembly: GCA_040302365.1. Lineage (GTDB taxonomy): Bacteria > Actinomycetota > Actinomycetes > Propionibacteriales > Nocardioidaceae > Nocardioides. The sequence goes on along the minus strand of JBEOUM010000008.1, from coordinate 72,411 downwards.
GTGGGGCATCGGCGGGATCGCGCCCTGGTCGAGCTTGTGGGTCAGGTCGAGCAGCATCAGCTCGTCGCTCAGCCCGCCCACCCCGAGGTAGGTGCGGCGCATCGCGACGAACAGCACGATCGCGCCGAGCAGGAAGTGCACGCCGATGGCGGCGGCGTCGCGGTCGGAGAGCGTGAGCCGGCTGGCGGCGACCACGATCATCACCATCACGAAGACCACGAACCAGCTCAGCGTACGTGGCCCGAGCAGCACCGCTCCGAGCAGCAGCGGCACCGTGAGGACCGCCACCGGGACCACCTGCAGCCAGCCCGTCTGGGCTGCCGCGAGGACCGTCAGGACGATGGTGAGCAGGGCGAGCCACAGCACCGCTCGCAGCTCCGGGTCCCGGAACCTGCGGCGGATGGCGTTGCTCCGCAAGCGGTCTGCGAAGGCGTGGCTCGACATGGCCTCACTCTAGGTCTCGAGGTGGGGGCTGCGTGGTCGTTCTCGCAGGCCGGAGGGTAGTGCGGGCTACTTCTTTACGGTCGTCCGGGGCCGATACGTACGCTGGCACTTCGGGCACCAGAACAGGTTGCGCTGCTGCAGCTCGGTGGTTCGTACGCTCGTGCCGCACACCAGGCACGGCTGGCCGTTGCGGCGATACACGTAGACCTCGCCGCCGTGGTCGTCCTTGCGCGGCGGGCGGCCCATCGCCTCGGGCGTGTGCTCGTCGCGGACGGTGTCGATGCGGTTCCTCTGGACGCCGAGCTTCATCAGCTCGACCAGGTCGTCCCAGATCGCGTCCCACTGCTGCCGGCGGAGCGTGTTGCCCGGGCGCATCGGGTCCATCCGGTGCCGGAAGAGCACCTCGGCCCGGTAGACGTTGCCCACCCCCGCCAGCACCGACTGGTCCATCAGCAGCGCGCCGATGGTGGTCCGGCTGCGGCTGATCCGCGCCCATGCCCGACCCGGGTCGGCGTCGTCGCGCAGCGGATCCGGGCCCAGCTTCGCGACGACCGCGTCACGCTGGCCCGCGGTGACCAGGTTGCAGGTGGTGGCGCCGCGCAGGTCGGCGTACGTCTCGCTGCCGGTCACCCTCAGGCGAACCTGGCCGACGGGAAGCGGTGGCTCGCCCGTGTGCGGCTCGAGGTCGAGCTTGCCGTAGAGGCCGAGGTGGATGTGGACGTACTGCTCCCCCGGGAACTCGAGGAACAGCTGCTTGCCCCACGCCTCGGCGCCGGCGACGACCTGGCCGTCGATCAGCGCGGCGGAGTCGGCGAACCGGCCCTGCGGGCTGCTGACCCGGACCTGCTGGCCGGCGAAGGCGTCGCTGAGGTCGAGCGCGAGACGGTGGAGGGTGTGCCCCTCGGGCATCCCCGGATCAGTCCTGGTCCTCGGCGGGCCCCAGGCCCTTGGCCGAGTCGGGAAGCGGCGGACGTACGCCGTCGGCGTCGTAGGCGTGGAGCTGGTCGATGCGGCGTACGTGGCGCTCGTTCTCGCTGAACGGCTCGGCCAGGAAGATCTCGACGAACTTCGTCATGTCCTCGAGGCTGTGCATCCGGCCACCGACAGCCACGACCTGGGCGTTGTTGTGGTCACGGGCGAGCTTGGCGGTCTCCTCGCTCCACGCGAGCGCACAGCGGATCCCGGTCACCTTGTTGGCCGCCATCTGCTCACCGTTGCCCGACCCCCCGATCACGACCCCGAGACTGTCGAGCCCCTGGTCGCGGTCGCGAGCCACCCCCTCGGCCGCCCGGATGCAGAAGACCGGGTAGTCGTCGAGTGCGTCGTAGACGAACGGGCCATGGTCGACAGGCTCGTAGCCCAGCTCCGTCAGACGGTTGATCAGGTGGGACTTCAGTTCGAGACCGGCGTGGTCACAGCCGATGTGGACGCGCATGCCCCCATCCTCTCCTACCTTCGGCTCATCTTCGGATTCGGTGTGTTGGTGTTCCTTTCGGCTTGATGGCCGCCGACCAGTTACGGAGGGTGTTCCCGCGGCTTTTAATGGACGATGACGCCTTGTGAATCGTTCACAAGGGCTGGCCGTCGAGGTCACCTGACCCGTCATGGCGCCCCGCTCGCCGCCGTCCTCCAGCTCGGACGACCCCACCACCGAACCCCTCCGCACGCCCCGCCGTGGCATCGCAGCGACCCGTACGCACGGAGCTCGCCTGATCTGCCGAGGCGTCAGCCGCGCCGGCCGACTGGGCACTTGATTGCCAACTCGACCGACGTACGTGACGCCTCAGTCGACGCGGGTGACTTCTCGGCCGACGTGAGTGACCTCTCGGTAAGGACTCCGGCTGGCTGGCAACTCGCCGACTAGGTGTACTCAGCCAGGACGTTGGTAGCGACGACCGGTCGCGGAACGACATGGAGCGCGGCGTAGAGACCACTCTCTCGGCATCGCCTGATCAACAATCCAGCACCCAGCGAAGCCAGCACCCTCAGGACGCCCGCAACGCCGGACCAGATCGAGAAGACCCTCGAGAACGGGTCGGATGCCCACCCCAGCAGCCCAGCCGAAAAGCACTCCCAAACACGAGGCGTACACAGATAGATTCCCCAGCGTGACCCAGTGGAAGACGATGGACGAGATCCTCGCGGCACGAACACGGTTCGAGACAGCGATCGATGGCTGGACTCCCCCACAGGCCCACGGCGTCGGCCTCCGCCCCTCGGCATCGACGGCCTACCGACCAGAGCACTTCACGCTGGTCAACGCGTACGGCCACCGCCTCCCGGCGGTGGTGATCGCGACGGTCGTCGGACACACGAGCGGCACCGCGGCGTACAGGATGACCAGGGAGGACCTCGAGCGGGCGATCGAGCTGCTCTCCCCCGCGGAGGCGTACGGAGAATATGACCACCCCAACCTGTGGAGCTGGCGCGACCGGATCCTGCCCGCACTGACCGAGGACCCGGAGGCCGAGGTGGTGGCGGTCTTCATCGGCGACGACCCTGAGCAGCACCAGGATCCGGCGATCGACGCCTTCCGAAGAGCATTTCCGGACGAGGCGGTCGCGATCGCGGCGGCGACGGCGGGGGCGGCGGTCGTGCGAGAGATGTACGGCACCGATCTGAGCCACTTCGACAAGTCGCCCACGGACTTCGCGACAGAGGCGGACATCGCCTCGGAGAAGGCGATCCGCGAGGCGATCGCGACCTACCGGCCCGAGGACGCCTTCGAGGGCGAGGAGACCGGCCGCAGCGGCGACAGCGAGCGGCGGTGGCTGGTCGACCCGCTCTGCGGGACCCTCAACTACGCCGCCCAGACCCCGCTGGCCGCGGTGAACGTCGCGCTCGTGACGCCCGACGGCGTCACGGCAGCGGTGGCGGCGGACCCGATCAGCGAGGAGATCTTCTGGACCGAAGGCGCCACCGCCTGGCTGCGCCGGGGCGGCGGCGACACGGTCCTCACCCCTACCCCGCGCACCAGGCTCGTCGACATCCAGTGCGACGGACTGCTCGACCGGCCGTTCGTCGGCGGACAGCTGGTCGCCGACCCACACCTGCGCGCCAACTTCGGTCCGCGGGTGATGTCCTCCACCCTGGCGGTCGCCTGGGTCGCGGCCGGGCGGCGGGCGGCGTACGTCACCGACGGCCACCTCGAGGGGAGCGTCCACTTCACCGCCGGCATCGCGCTGTGCCAGGCCGCCGGCTGCATCGTCACCGACCTCGAGGGCAACAGGCTCCACACCGGCCGCGGGATGATCGCCGCGGCCGACGAGGCCACCCACCGGAAGCTGCTGGACCTGGTCCGTCCGCACCTGGAGGCGACGCGTCACCCCTGAGCCGAGAGGCTCAGCGCTGCATCAACGCGTCCATCGCGACCGCGACGGCGGCAGCGACGCGGAAGTCGATGCGGGGGTCGTGGACGGTGACGGTGTACTTGTCACGGAACGCGAAGCGGCGCTCGATCGAGATCAGCGGCTGACCGTCGGACGAGACGTAGTCGAAGTGGATCGGCAGGAAGTCGAGCTCGGTGAAGCGGCGCAGGATCGCGACGACCTGGTTGCGCTCCTGACCGGTGCCGGCGTAGCCGGGGCCCTCGATGTGGAAGGTCGAGCGCAGCAGGCTCTTGCCGAAGTCCTTGCGGAAGAAGCCCAGCGGCGCGCCGGCGGCGTCGGTGACGTCGTAGCCCGCGTTGAGGTCCATCACCGCGCGCGCCTTGAACGCGAAGACGGCCTGCGACTTCGACTCGTCGGCGTAGAACGTCACCTGCTCCTTGAACGCCAGCCGCTTCTGCTGCGCGAAGGCGAGCACCTGCCCCTCCGAGCCGTCGGCGTTGGCGGCCTGGGCGACGTACTTGTTGGCGAAGGGGGTGACCTTCTGGCGAAGGAAGAAGAGGGGTACGTGGTAGGGCTGCTGCGTCATGGGCGCAACGTACCCTCGTCAGCGCCGGCGCGCGACGAGATATGCCTGCGGCGTCCGCTCCCAGTTCTCGGCCGAGCGCACCACGGTCGCGGTGACCTCGAAACCGGCCTCCTCGAGCAGCGCGCCGGTCGCCTCGACCGGCATCCGGTAGCCGTCGAAGGTGACGTCGTGGCCGTAGGCGCCGATGTGGCGGACGTGCTCGTCGCCGACCTGGAAGGCCGTCACGAAGCGGCCACCGCGACGGGTGACCCGGGCGAGCTCGGCGATGACGTCGGGGCGGCGCGAGGGCGGAGTGTGGATCAGCGAGTACCACGCCAGCACGCCCGCGAGCTCACCGTCGCGCAGCGGCAGATGTGCCATGTCGCCGACCTCGAACCGGAGCGCCGGATGCCGCTCCATCGCCTGCGCGATCATGCCGGTCGACAGGTCGACCCCGAAGACGTCGAGCCCGCGCGCGGCCAGGTAGGCGGTGATCCGTCCGGGACCGCAGCCGATGTCGCCGACGAGCCCGCCCCCGTCCTTGCGTACGTAGGCCGCGAACGTGTCGAGAACGCCGGCGTCGAACGAGGTCTCCGCGACCGAGGGGTCGACGATCTCGGCGTACGCCTTGGAGACCGTGTCGTAGGCCGCCCGGGTCTCGGTGACGTCGTAGGGCTCGGTCACAGGCGTCCCCGCGAACTGTGCTGGTTCAAGAAGGCACCGGTCATCGCCATCACCGACTCCGCCGCGGGGAACGTCTTCCCGTGGCGCCAGAAGCCGTGGATCTGCCCGACCGCGCGGAAGGCGACCACCTCGACGCCGAGGTCGGCCAGCCGGAGCGCGAAGTCCTCGTTCTCGTCGGTGAGGATGTCGCCCTCGGCGCTGACGATCAGCGTCGGCGGCAGGCTGCGGAGCTCCTCGTCGGATGCGAGATAGGGGCCGAGGTCGGGGCTGCGGAGGTCGGCGTCGGTCGCGGCGTACTGCTTCCAGTACCAGGCCGCCTCCTCGCTCCAGCCGTCCGCCATCGTGTAGCCCGGGGTGCTCATCGACGGGTCGAGGAACGGGTAGACGAGCACCATCGCGCCGAAGACGCCCGGGTTGCGCAGCGCCGCGACGAGGGCCAGGTTGCCGCCGGCGCTGTCGCCGTGGACGTACGCCGGGAGCGTGCTCAGCAGCGGGTCGTTGGCCAGCCACTTGATGACCGTGTCGACGTCGTCGGGAGCCGCGGGATAGGGGTGCTCCGGGGGCCTGCGGTAGTCGACCGACAGCACCCGCAGCCCGCTCCGGTTGGCCAGCTTCCGGCACGCGCCGTCGTGGACCTCGACGTCGTTGAAGACGAAGCCGCCGCCGTGGAGGTGGACGATCAGCCCCTCGCGTACGTCCTCGGGGGTGTAGAGCCGGCACGGGACCCCGTCGGCGTCGATCCCGGTGACCTCCGCGACCTCTTCCTTCGCCTCGGCCGCGGCCAGCTTGCGGGCCTGCTCGCGCTGGGCGGCGACGTCGACCTCCCAGACCGGCGGCGAGGCCTCCTCGGCGGCGATGGCACGGCGGGCGGCGGGGAAGAGTCGAACCATGTCAGAAGATTCCCACACGCCTGGGCGTGGTGCATGCTGAGGCGCATGACAGTGACGGGGGTCATGGGGACCTCGATCTACATCATCGACCTGCTGGTCAAGATCGTCGCGCTCGGTGTCGTGCCCAAGAACCGGCGTCCGGGCAGCGCGATGGCGTGGCTGCTGGCGATCTTCCTGATCCCCGGCGTCGGCCTGATCGGCTATCTGCTGCTCGGGCAGACGCGGCTCGACCGGCGCCGTCACGAGCGGCAGCGGGCGCTCAACGAGGAAGTGACCCGGTACGTCGCCGGGCTGCCGAGGCCGCCCTACCCGGACTCGCTCTCGCAGGTCGACTCGACCACGATCGAGCTCAACGAGCGGCTCGGCTCGCTGCCCGCCACGCCCGGGAACCAGGTCGACCTCATCGCCGACTACCGCGGCTCGATCGAGGCGATGACGGCGGCGGTCGACCAGGCCGAGCACTACGTGCACGTGCAGTTCTACATCACCGCCTGCGACCACATGACCGAGCCGTTCTTCGACGCCCTCGACCGGGCGACGGCCCGTGGGGTGAGCGTGCGGCTCCTCCTCGACCACCTGGGCTCGCGCGGCATCCCGATCTGGCGACAGCTCGTCAAGCGACTCGACGCCTCCGACATCGACTGGCACCCGCTGCTGCCGATCAACCCCCTCCGCGGCCAGATCCGCCGACCCGACCTGCGCAACCACCGCAAGCTCCTGGTCGTCGACGGCCGGGTCGCCTTCACCGGCTCGCAGAACCTCATCGAGCCCGGCTACGACAAGCCGAAGAACCACAGGGCCGGCCGCGAGTGGGTCGAGCTGACCGCCCGGATCGAGGGGCCCCTGGTCTCGGCCCTCAATGTCATCTTCGCCAGCGACTGGAACACCGAGACCGGCGAGCTGCTGCGCTCCGAGCTCGCCGTGTCCTCCACGATCTGGGTGTCCGGGACTCCGGTGGGTGACGTCACCGGCCAGATCGTGCCCAGCGGACCGGGCGTCGACGCCGAGAACAACCTGCGCGCCTTCACCTCGCTGATCTACGCGGCCAAGGACCGGATCTCGATCACCAGCCCCTATTTCGTGCCCGACGAGTCGCTCCTCTACGCGGTGACGACCGCCGCCCGACGTGGTGTCGCGGTCGAGCTGTTCGTGAGCGAGGGCAAGGACCAGTTCATGGTCTACCACGCCCAGCGCTCCTACTACGAGGCGCTGCTGCAGGCCGGGGTCCGCATCTACCTCTACCCCAAACCCGCCGTCCTGCACGCCAAGCACTTCAGCATCGACGACGAGGTCGCCGTGCTCGGCTCGAGCAACATGGACATGCGCTCCTTCGCCCTCAACTACGAGGTCTCGCTGATGCTCTTCGACGGCGACCCCGTCGCCCAGATGCGGAAGGTCGAGGACAGCTACCGAGCCATGTCGCGCGAGCTGCTCCTGGAGGAGTGGCTCGCGCGACCGCGGGTCGCGGCGTACGTCGACAACGTGCTGCGGCTCACCGCCGCGCTGCAGTAGCGACTCAAGCCAGCAGCTCGGCCATCTGCGGGGCGATCTCGCGCAGGGCACGGCCCCGGTGGGAGATCGCGTCCTTCTCCTCGATCGACAGCTCGGCAGACGTACGTCCGTCCTCGGTGTCGACGGCGACGAAGAGCACGTCGTAGCCGAACCCGCCGTCACCGCGGACCTCGCGGATGATCCGGCCGTCCATGCGTCCCTCGACGACGAGCTCACCACCGGACCAGACGAAGGCGATGGCGCACGCGAAGTGGGCGCCGCGGCGCTCGTCGGGTACGTCGGAGAGCTGAGCCAACAAGAGCTCGTTGTTGCGGGCGTCCGACTTGGGCGGGCCGCCCCAGCGGGCGGAGAGCACGCCGGGCATGCCGTTGAGCGCGTCGACGCAGAGGCCCGAGTCGTCGGCGACGGTCGGGAGACCGGTGGCCTTGAACCCGGCCCGGGCCTTGATCAGCGCGTTGCCCTCGAAGTCAGGGGCGTCCTCGACCGGCTCGTCGTAGTGGGGGACGTCGTCGAGGCCGACGACCGAGACCCCGGGCACCAGCGGCGAGAGGATCCGGAACATCTCGCCCAGCTTCTTGGCGTTGCGGGAGGCGACGTGGATCCTCGGCTCAGCCGGCAAGTGCGGCCTCCTGCAGCTTGGTCAGGTCGGCGCAGCCCTTCTCGCCCAGCGCCAGCAGCAGGTCGAGCTCGGCGCGGTCGAAGGCGGCGCCCTCGGCGGTGCCCTGCACCTCGACGAACTTGCCCTCGCCGGTCATCACGATGTTCATGTCGGTCTCGGCGCGGACGTCCTCCTCGTAGGGCAGGTCGAGCCGCGGCACACCGTCGATGATCCCGACCGAGATCGCGGCGACGGAACCGGTCAGCGCCTTCGAGACACCCAGCGAGGCGACCGCGTCGGCGAGCGCGACGTAGGCGCCGGTGATCGCCGCGGTGCGCGTGCCACCGTCGGCCTGCAGCACGTCGCAGTCGATGTTGATGGTGTTCTCGCCGAGCGCCTTGTAGTCGATGACGGCGCGCAGCGAGCGCCCGACCAGGCGGGAGATCTCGTGGGTACGTCCGCCGATCTTGCCCTTCACCGACTCGCGCGAGGAGCGCTCGTGGGTGGAGGCGGGCAGCATGGCGTACTCCGCCGTCACCCAGCCCAGCCCGGAGCCTTTGCGCCAGCGCGGCACGCCCTCGGAGGCGGAGGCGGCGCACAGGACGCGGGTCTTGCCGAACTCGATGAGGACGGAACCGGCCGCGTGGTCGAGCCAGTTGCGGGTGATCTTGATGGGGCGCAGCTCGTCGTCGGCGCGCCCGTCAGCTCGTGTGGTCACGGGACCACCCTATGCAACGGTCTCCCGCTCGGGTTCACCGCTGGGTCGTGCCCACGCCCGCCGCACGACCCACGGCCCCAGATCCCGCGCCCGCCGCCCCATCCACGGCACTCCCTCACCGGCCATCCAGGCCAGGTCCTGCCGCCAGCTGGTCGGCAGCCCGCCGGCCGGCTCCAGCGAGGGCGGCTCGAAGGAGAAGCCGCACGTCACCAGCTGCTCGCCGAACGCACGAGCCATCCGCCGGTGGCCGAGCTCGGAGGGATGCAGCCGGTCAGTGGCCCAGAAGCGCCGTTCGTGCAGGTCGGGAACCGCGCCCAGGTCGAGCCGCAGGCCGCCGTAGGTGGCGTGGACCTCGTCCCAGACGGCATTGAGCTCGGCCGTACGCCGCTGGATCGACCGCTTCATCCAGCCCGGCATCGGCCACATCACCGAGTGGTCGTGGAAGCGCGCCGTCATCAGCAGCGCACCCTGGCCCGCGAGCGCGTCGGCGCAGGTCATCAGATCGTTCCGGAGACGCCCGGTGTCCCAGGCCGAGCGCATCACGTCGTTGACCCCGACGATCAGCGAGGCCACGTCGGGCCGGTGCGCCACCGCGTCGGCGAGCTGCTGCTCGACCACCACGGTCGAGGTCGCCCCGATGATCGCGGTGTTGCAGAAGGAGACGTCGTACGTCTGTCCCAGAGCCTCGGCCAGCAGCCGGGCCCATCCTCGCCATCCTGTGGAGACAGGGTCGCCGAGGCCGACGGTGGCGCTGTCGCCCAGCGCCGCATAACGCAGGTAGGTGCCCACGTCCGACAACGGTGACGGGGGTGGGTGCCGAAGCACCCACCCCCGCGTGTCCTGTCGCGAACAGTCCGATGAACTACTTCACCTCGGACTTGAGCACCCGGTAGGCACCCAGCGCCACAGGGACGACCACCCACAGGACGATGCTGCAGATCAGCGCCAGCACCTCCTGCGTGCCGGGATCGGGGAGCTGGCTCCCGTCCGGCATCATGGCGCCGGCTCCGCTGAACGGCGACATGGCGTAGCCCATGTCGATGAACGGGATCACGTCGGCGGCCCAGTCGAAGATGAAGTAGAGCGTGGACCACACCATCAGCGGCAGGAGCAGCTGGTCGACGTAGACGACGACGATCGAGAACGGGGTGCTGAGCAGGCACATCGCGATGCCGAAGGCGCTCACGAAGTAGAGCAGCTGCTGCGCGATGCCCCAGCCCAGGGCCTGGCCGTCGATCGACCAGCTCGCGTCGTAGCCGCCGACGGCCGCGGCGAGGGCGTTGCCGACGATGCCGCACAGCAGCGCGACGACGATCAGCGCGAGGGCGAACGCGACGACCGCGACCAGCTTGGCCGCCATCACCCGCAGCCGGCTCGGCTCGAGGCTGAACGTCACCATGTTGGTGCGCTGGCCCCACTCCTGGGTGACGATCATGATCGCCAGCACCGGGGTGAGCAGCGAGAGCGGGATCGTCAGGATCGAGGACCAGGCCGAGAGCCCGATCGAGAAGTTGTCGTTGAGCGCGGCCACCAGGACCACGATCCCCATGAACAGCAGCAGCATGCCGGCGGAGATGATCAGCAGCGCGCGCCCGGCGCGGGTGTCGGTCATCTTGCGCCACTCGACCAGGAGGAGCCGACCGAACGGCACCTTGGTCACCGCCGGCAGCGGCGTCGACGGCGCTACGGATACGGCGCTCATGCGGAGACTCCTTCGGCGTGGATCTGCGCGACGTTCTCGCGCTGGGTTTCGGCGGTGAGCTGCAGGAAGATGTCCTCGAGGCCGGCGCCGCCGTCCCGGAGGTCGGTGAGCACGACGTTCGACTCCAGGGCAGCCCTGCCCACCTCGGCCGGCGCGGCCGAGACCCGCATGCCGGTGCCGACCGGCTCGACGCTGTAGCCCTTGGCCTTGAGCGCGACGGTGAGCGCCTCGTTGTCCAGGGAGGTGACCAGCGACTGGCCGGCGGTGCCCTGGCTGGCGAGGATGGTGTCCTTGGTGCCCTCGGCCACGATGCGGCCGTTGCCGATGAGGATCAGCTCGTCGGCGATCTGCTCGACCTCGTGCAGCAGGTGGGAGGAGAGCAGGACGGTGCCGCCGCGGTCGGCGTACTCCTTCAGCAGGCCGCGCATCCAGCGGATACCCGCCGGGTCGAGACCGTTGGCGGGCTCGTCCAGGATCAGCACCTTGGGGTCACCGATCAGCGCGTGCGCGATGCCCAGGCGCTGCTTCATGCCCAGCGAGTAGTTCTTGATCCGGCGCTTGGCCTCCGACGGCGTCAGCGAGACCAGCTCGAGCATCTCGTCGACGCGCGACTTCGGCAGGCCCATCGTCATCGCGGCGAGCGTCAGCACCTCGCGGCCGGTGCGGCCGTCGTGCTGAGCGCTGGCGTCGAGCAGCACACCGACGTGGCGGCCCGGGTTGGGAAGGTCGGCATAGAGGCTGCCGTCGATCGTCGCCCGACCCCTGGTGGGATTGGTCAGGCCGACCATGATGCGCATGGTGGTCGACTTACCCGCGCCGTTCGGGCCGAGGAACCCGGTGACTTTGCCTGCCTCGGCGGTGAACGACACGTCGTCGACCGCGGTGAAGGTCCCGTAGACCCTCGTCAGTCCTTCGACTTTGATCATGACGTACATCCTGCCGTGCGGCCGGCGCGGACTGCATCGGACATACGGATGACCTGCAACCCGACAAAAGTATGGGTCCGCTCGCGACCAGGGCATCGGGTCCGTGGGCCATGGGTTCAATAACGTGTACGCCGTGCAGCAACGTTCCCCGGACGACTATCAGCCACGCCTGAGCCTGTGGGGACACGTCTGGCGCTATCTCGCCGCGCTCGGGATCAGCGCCCTCGGTCTGTCGAGCAGCGTGGGCGGCTGGCCGGACTGGCGGTTCGCGCTCGACCTCGTCCTCGGCGTCAGCAGCCTGGTCCTGGTCTTCTGGAGGCGACGCTGGCCGGTCGCGATCGTCACGATCGTCACCATCGCCAGCGCGTTCTCGATCCTCGCCGCCGGCGCGTCCGCGCTCGCCCTGGTCTCGCTGGCGACCCGGCGTCGCTGGCGCGAGATCATCCCGCTGTCGCTGCTCAGCTTCGTGGCCGGGATGTTCTGGCTCGCGGTGATGGACACGGCCACCCCCTCGGCCGGACCGACGGGGTTCGCGCTGTGGGGCATCAACATCGGTGTCAGCGTGGCGGTCATCGCCGCGATGGTCGCCTGGGGCATGTACATCGGCTCCCGGCGTGAGCTGATCGCGACGCTCCGGCTCCGGGCGGAGACGGCCGAGGCCGAGCAGGCCCTGCGCGTCTCGCAGGCCCGCGAGACCGAGCGCCGCCGGATCGCCCGCGAGATGCACGACGTGCTCGCCCACCGCATCTCCCACATCTCCATGCAGGCCGGCGCGCTCGCCTACCGCGAGGACCTCTCCGCCGACGAGATCCGGGGCGAGGTCGGCACCATCCGCGACGGCGCCCACCGGGCCCTCGACGACCTCCGGACGGTCCTCGGCGTCCTGCGCGGCAACGGCGACGACCCCGAGACCGCACCCCAGCCGACGTACGCCGACATCGGCCGCCTCGTCGAGGAGGCCCGCGCGGGCGGGATGAACATCACCTTCGTGGACGACGTCGAGGGCTCGCCGCCGGAGGCGGTCGGACGGTCGATCTACCGGGTCGTGCAGGAGGGCATCACCAACTCCCGCAAGCATGCCCCGGGGGCTCTGCTGCAGGTCGCGCTGCGTGGCTCCGAGGAGCACGGCATCGACGTCGAGCTGCGCAACCGGCTCGGCTTCGACTCGAACACGCCCGGCGCCGGCCTCGGCCTCGTCGGGCTCACCGAGCGCGTCGACCTCGCCGGCGGGCGGCTCGCGCACCGTACGGAAAAGGATGTCTTCATTCTCGAAGCATGGCTACCGTGGGGCCAGTGAGCAGCCCAGGGACCACTCCGGAGAGTCCGGCCAGGATCAAGGTGGGGATCGTCGACGACGACCCGCTCGTCCGCTCGGCCCTCGGGCTGATGCTCGGCGGCCAGGCCGACATCGAGGTCGTCGGCGAGGCGACCGACGGCCAGGAGGCGCTCGCCCTGGTGCGTACGTCAGCCCCTGATGTGGTGCTGATGGACATCCGGATGCCCCGGATCAACGGCCTGGAGGCGACCCGTCGCCTGATGAGCGAGCCGCAGAAGCCGAGGGTCATCGTGCTGACCACGTTCGGTGCCGACGAGTACGTCGTCGACGCGCTCGGCGCCGGCGCCGACGGGTTCCTGCTCAAGGACACCCCGCCGCCCGAGATCGTCGCAGCGATCCGCGCGGTCGCCACGGGCGAGCCGATCCTCTCCCCCAAGGCCACCCGCACGCTGATCACGCGGCTCCGTGCCGAGCCGACCGGCGAGCGCGCCGCTGCCGCCGGCCGTCGCCTCGAGGCGCTCACCGAGCGCGAGCACGAGGTCGCGCTCGCCGTCGGGCGCGGGCTGAGCAACGCCGAGATCGCCAAGGAGCTCTACCTCTCCATCCCGACCGTGAAGGCGCACGTCTCGCGTCTCTTCGACAAGCTCGGCGCCACCAACCGGGTCCAGATCGCGATCACCGTCCACGACGCCGGGCTGGTCTGAGCGCTCGTCTCAGACCTCGTACACGGCCCCCGTCGCCGCCAGCTCGGTCGGCCCGTCGTACGCCGAGCGCGCCTCGCGGAGCGCGTCGGCGGAGTCGTGCCAGGGCGGGACGTGGGTGACGATCAGCTTCTTCACGTGAGCCTTGGTGGCGTACTCCCCCGCCTGGACGCCGGTGATGTGGACGCCGGGAGGGTTCTCGACGCCGTCGCGGAAGGCGGCCTCGCACAGGAACAGGTCGGCGTCGGTGGCGATGTCGAGGAGCGCCTCGGTCTCGGCGGTGTCGCCGCTGTAGGCGATGACCTTGCCGTGCGCCTCGATCCGCAGCCCGTACGCATCGACCGGATGCTCCACGGCCGTGGGCGTGACCACGAACGGACCGAGGTGGATCGGCCCGGTGTAGGTCGAGAACGCGAACTCCTCACGCATCCCGGGGCGCTTGGGCAGGTCGTAGGCCTTCGCCAGGCGCCGCCCGGTGCCCTTGGGGCCGTAGACCGGGATCGGCGGCTGCGGGCCGGTCGGGTGCCACTTGCGCAGGACGTAGTAGGAGGTCATGTCGACGCAGTGGTCGGCGTGCAGGTGCGAGAGCAGCACCGCGTCGATCAGCAGCGGGTCGACGTAGCGCTGCAGGACGCCGAGGGCGCCGTTGCCCATGTCGAGCACGATCCGCCAGGTCCGGCCCGTCGCGTCGTCGGCCTCGATGAGATAGCAGGAGGCGGGGCTCTCGGGCCCGGGATAGGAGCCCGAGCACCCGATGACGGTCAGCCGCATGCCGGACGTCATCCCCGACCTCCAGAGGCCAGCCCTCCGGCGAACTGCTGGGCGGCCGCGAGCTCGGGGCCGAGGAACCGCGCGCCGATCGCCTTGAACTCGGCCGGGTTGCCGGTGGTCAGGAACGTGTAGGTCGGTTCGCCGCCCTCGCGCATGAGGTCGTTCTCGGCGAGGACGCGGTAGACGTCCTTCGCCGACTCCTCGGCGCTGCTGACCAGCGTCACGTTGTCGCCCATCACATAAGAGATCACACCAGTCAGGAGCGGATAGTGGGTGCACCCGAGGATCAGCGTGTCGACCCCGGCGCTGGTCAGCGGGTCCAGATATTCGTGCGCGGCGGCGAGGAGCTCGTCGCCGCCGGTGATGCCGGCCTCGACGAACGGCACGAACCGGGGGCACGCCCTGGTGTGCAGCGAGACGTGGGGGGCGGCCGCGAAGGCGTCGTCGTAGGCCATCGACTCGGCCGTGGCGTGGGTGCAGATGACGCCGATACGGCCGGTGCGGGAGGCGGCGACGGCGCGACGGGTCGCCGGCAGGATCACCTCGACGACAGGCAGCGGCTTGTAGCGCTCGCGGGCGTCGCGCAGCATCGCGGCAGAAGCCGAGTTGCAGGCGATGACCAGGGCTTTCACACCCTGCTCGACGAGGTGGTCGAGGCACTCCAGGGCGTACTCGCGCACCTCGGCGATCGGCCGCGGCCCGTAGGGGGCGCGGGCGGTGTCGCCGACGTACAGGATCGACTCGTGGGCGAGCTGGTCGATCACGGACCGCGCCACGGTCAGACCCCCGAAGCCCGAGTCGAAGATCCCGATCGGAGCGTCGCGGTCGGGCTGGGCTGAACCCAGGGGCGAGGGCGAACCCAGGGACGAGACGGACTGCACGATCGTCAAGGCTAGGCCCAAACGCCACCGCTTTGCAGTGCTGGGGGTCACTCGAGACATACCCGAGATCCATCTCACGTTCATGATCGGTGGGGTTCGATGTTGTTAACGTCCGGTTATGACGATTTCTCGGCGCTCGCTGATGCTGGTGGTCCTGATCGCCCTGCTGGGCGTCACCTTCGCGGTCGTCGACCTACCGGGTCGACCCGCACAGGCGGCGTCGACGAAGCGGGTGCTGGCCATCTCCGTCGACGGGCTCAGCGTGACCGCGATCGACAAGCTCGGCCCGGGCAACCTGCCCAACATCTACCGGCTGATGCGTGGCGGTGCCTCGACCCGCGAGGCCCGCAGCGAGTACGAGCAGAACATCACCCTGCCCAACCACACCTCGATGGTCACCAGCCGCCGGATCACCCAGTCGGAGCACGGCCACGGTGTCACCTGGAACGACGACCGCACCTGGATGACCGTGCAGGAGGCCGCGAAGCACCCGGTCTCCTCGGTCTTCTCGCAGGTCGAGCGAGCCAACCGCAGCTCCGCCCTGTTCGCGGCGAAGCGTAAGTTCGGCCTCTTCGACCGTTCCTGGCCCTCGATCGACCGCTTCGTGGTCGACGGCGACGCCGACCTGGTCGACCGGGCCGCGAGCGACCTGGTCACCCACAAGCGCGCGTTCACCTTCGTCCACCTCGGCTCCCCCGACCACTACGGCCACGCCTACGGGTCGATGACGCCGGAGTACCTCGCGTCGGTCAAGCGCACCGATGCCCGCATCGGCCGGCTGCTGAAGGCGATCGACTCCTCGACGGCGCTGAAGGGATCGACGTACGTCATCCTCACCGCCGACCACGGTTTCAAGGCCTGGGCCAAGGACCACACCGCACGGGTCTACGCCAACTACCGGATCCCGTTCACCGTCTGGGGCCCCGGCGTCGCCCGCGGCGCGTCGCTCTACCGGCTCAATCCCGAGTACCGCGCGCCGGGCACGGCGAACCCGACGTACGCAGGGGCCCAGCCGATCCGCAACGGCGACGTCGGCAACCTGGCCCTCGACCTGCTCGGCCTCGGCCCGATCCCGAGCAGCCTGATGAACTACAACCAGACGCTCGACGTACGCTGAGTGAAACCCGAGAAGATCACTCGACTTTCACGCGGCAGCGCCTAGGGTGGCCCGGTGCGTAAGCGTCTCCTCCCCTTCGTCTCCGTCGTCGCCACGGTCCTCGTCACGCTGACCGCCTGCCAGGGCGGCGGTCCCGGTGACGCCGACGGCTCCGACGGGTCGCGCGAGCCGGCGCAGGTCGACCGGAAGGTGCTCGCGATCTCGATCGACGGGCTCAACCCGGACGCGCTGACGAAGCTCGGGGCGGCGAGGACGCCGAACATCCACCGGCTGATCGACGAGGGCGCCTCGACGCTCAACGCGCGCACGGCGTACGAGAAGAACATCACCCTGCCCAACCACACCGGCATGGTCACCAGCGACCCGATCGACACCGACAACGGCGGCCACGGGGTCACCTGGAACGTAGGCGACCCGTCGAAGTCGATCTCGAAGGACGAGGACTCGATGTTCACCGTCGCCCACGAGGCCGGGCTCAGCACGGGCGTCTTCGTGACCAAGCAGAAGTTCGAGCTGTGGCAGCGGGCCTGGGAGGACGACATCGACCTGTTCGTGCCGATCGACGACCACGCGAAGCTGGTGCCGAAGGCGGTCGACGACCTGGCCGACGAGCAGCGGGACCTCACCTTCGTCCATCTCTCGCTCCCCGACGTCGCCGGCCACAAGTCGGGCGGGATGTCGCCGGACTACCTCGACGCCGTCGAGGAGTCCGACCAGCAGGTCGGGGAGTTCCTGAAGGTGATCGACCAGGACGCCGGCCTGAAGAAGGACCTGGATGTCATCCTCACCGCCGACCACGGCTTCAAGCCGGGCATCACCAACCACTCCGAGAAGGTCTACGAGAACTACCGGATCCCGTTCGTCGTATGGGGCCCGGACGCCGAAGCCGGCGCGGACCTCTACGAGCTCAACACCGACGACTACCGCGACCCCGGCAAGGGCCGCCCCGACTACGAGGGCCCCCAGCCCATCCGCAACGCCGACCTCGGCAACCTGGCCCTGGACCTCCTCGGCCTCGGCCCCATCGAGACCAGCGACATCGACAAGGACCAGACGCTCGACGTCAGGTAGTCGGTAACCGGATGTCGAGCTTGTCGAGACCACCGCAAGGAAACGCAACCCTGGGGTACGTTCGCAACGTAACCGCGTGAGAGGAGCGTTGATGTCAGTCGGCCGAATCGCTCGGGCCGCGTTGCGCAGGGACCGCCGAGGCCGGCGGGTCACGATCATCGGCGCCGGGATCGGCGGCCTGACCCTCGCGATCGAGCTGCGCCGTCAGGGCATCGAGGTCGAGGTGTACGAGGCCGCGACCGACCCACACCCGACCGGCGAGGCCGTGCTGCTCCCGGCCAACGCGACCAGGCTCCTCGAACGCATCGGGATCGGGCCCGGCCTCGCAGAGGCCTCGGCGACCGTCGACGGGATGGTCTGGCGCGACGGCCACACCGGCGCCGCGATCGGGCGGGTGCTCTCCGCCGCGGAGTACGCCGACCGCGCCGGCGCGCCCTGCTACGGCATCCGCCACACCGACCTGCATGCGCTCCTCACCGAGGCGTTCGGCACCGACGGGGTCCACCTCGGCCACCGGCTGGTCGGTCTCACCGACTCCGGCGACGGTCCGGTCGCGCTGGAGTTCGCGGGCGGGGAGACGACCGAGGCCGACCTGGTCATCGGCGCCGACGGGGCCCGCTCGATGGTGCGCGAGCACGTCGTCGGCTACGACGACGCGCAGTTCTCCGGCTGCGTCGCCTGGCGCGGGATCGTCCCGCGCTCACGCCTCGTCCTGCTCCCCGACCCTGACCGGCTGCAGCTGTGGATGGGCGCCGACGGTCACCTGATGCATCATCCGGTCGGTGAGGGCGACCATGCGTTCCTGCTGGTCAGGCGGCAGGCCGGGCCCTGGGTGCCGGACCCGTGGTCCTGGCCGGCCGACCCGGACGAGCACATCCACGCGTACGCCGGCTGGCACCCGGCCCTCGTCCAGATGATCTCGGCGGCCGCCGGCTCGGAGCGCTGGGGGCTCTTCCACCGGCCACCGCTGACCGCCTGGTCGCGCGGGCGGGTCACCCTGCTCGGCGATGCCGCCCATCTGATGCTTCCCCACCACGGCCAGGGTGCCGCCCAGGCGATCGAGGACGCGATCGTCCTCGCCGACTGCCTCGCCGCCGACGACGACCGGGACCGTGCCCTCACGACCTATGAGCTACGCCGCCGCGACCGGACCCGCCGGATCCAGGTCGCCTCACTGGCCGCCGCCGACGTCCTCCACCTCCCCGACGGCCCGCGCGCCCAGGCCCGCAACAAGCGGCTGGGGTCGCCCGATGCGTACGACCGCCATCTCGCCTGGATCCACGAGCACGACGCGGGTCTCCCGTAACCCCGCGGCCCGCTCCGGCGTTGCCCAGGAGTGAGAGCCTTCCTGGGACGTACAGGATTCATGGCGCTCGGCATCTGGACGATGTACGCAGCCGCCGTCGCTGTCGCGCTCGCACAGCTCGGCTCCACCCCCGAGACCGACCGCCCGCTCGCGCCCGGAAGCCCCGCCGCCCTCATCCAGGAGCACGACTGCTGGAGCGCCGAGGCCCCGCGCGACATGACCGGCAGGCTGCCCGCCCACGCCATCGTCGCCACCGGCCCCGCCCCGCGCTACGTCGACGCCCACCTCACCGGCAAGGCCCTCGACCAGGTCTTCTCCGGCAAGGACCACGGGCTCGTCGTCTACGCCTTCTGCCGCTGATCTGCGTGGGCGGCGGCGTGGGAGCGGTCGGGTAGTCCAGGGAGTTGTCGGGTAGTCCAGGGAGTTTCGGTCGATTACTGACCAGTAAAACGACCGAAACTCCCTGGACTACCCCAAGCAGGACCGAGATCAAGCCCAGAGCTGGCCCTCGAGGCCTTCCTCGGCCTCGTCGATGGTGCCTTCGTAGGCGCCGGTGGAGAGGTACTTCCAACCACCGTCGGCGACGACGAAGGCGATGTCGGCCTTCTCCCCGGCCCGGAGGGACTTGGCGGCCTGGGCGAGGGCGGCGTGGAGGATGGCGCCGGTGGAGATGCCGGCGAAGATGCCTTCGAGCTCCAGCAGCTCGCGGACGCGGCGTACGGCGTCGCGCGGGCCGACCGAGAAGCGGGCGTCGATGAGGGAGGCGTCGTAGAGCTCGGGCACGAAGCCCTCGTCCAGATTCCTGAGCCCGTAGACGAGCTCGCCGTAGCGCGGCTCGGCGGCCACGATGCGTACGTCCGGCTTGGCGGAGCGGAAGTAGCGGCCGACGCCCATCAGGGTCCCGGTCGTCCCCAACCCCGCGACGAAGTGGGTGATCGAGGGGAGGTCGGCGAGGAGCTCGGGGCCGGTGCCCTCCTCGTGGGCGAGGGCGTTGGCGGAGTTGCCGTACTGGTAGAGCATCTCCCAGTCGGGGTGCTCGGCGGCCAGGCGCTTGGCGACCCGGACGGCCTCGTTGGAGCCGCCGGCGGCGGGCGAGGAGACGATCTCGGCGCCCCACATCCGCAGCAGCTGGCGCCGCTCCTCACTCGTGTTCTCGGGCATCACGCACACGATCCGGTAGCCCTTGAGCTTGGCCGCCATGGCCAGCGAGATCCCGGTGTTGCCGGAGGTCGGCTCCAGGATCGTGCAGCCGGGTCGGAGCCTGCCGTCCTTCTCGGCCTCCTCGACCATGCGAAGAGCCGGGCGGTCCTTGATCGAGCCGGTGGGGTTCCGGTCCTCGAGCTTGGCCCACAGACGTACGTCGGGCGAGGGCGAGAGGCGGGGCAGGCCCACCAGAGGAGTGCCACCGACCGACGCCAGCAGGTTGTCGTAGCGCATGGGGTCCATCGTCGCATCAACCGATCGGCTGACGCCCACTCGCGCCGATCGCCCGATCCGTGAGACCGCGTCACCGGCCACGCTGAGGGTATGCATCAGGAGCGAGAACCAGCGGTCGTCGTGAACGGCCTGCGCAAGACGTATGGCGACAAGGTGGCGGTCGACGAGATCACCCTGAGCGTCCACGAAGGCGAGATCTTCGGCATCCTCGGGCCCAACGGGGCCGGCAAGAGCACGACCGTCGAGTCGATCGCCGGGCTGCGGGTCGGCGACCGGGGCCGGATCCGGGTCCACGGCATCGACCCGTGGACGGATCGGGCGGCACTGACGGAGGTGCTCGGCGTACAGCTGCAGGAGGCGAAGCTCCAGGCCAAGATCACGGTCCAGGAGGCGCTGGAGCTGTGGAGCGCCTTCTACGCCGACCCGGAGCCGTGGGCGCCGCTGGCCGAGCGGCTCGGCCTCGGGACCCACCTGCGGCAGCGGTTCGAGAACCTCTCCGGCGGCCAGCAGCAGCGGCTCTCGGTCGCGCTGGCGCTGATCGGCCGGCCGCGGGTCGTCGTGCTCGACGAGCTCACCACCGGCCTGGACCCGCGGGCCCGCCGTGAGGTGTGGGACCTGGTGCGCGACGTACGCGACCGGGGTGTGACCGTCCTGCTGGTCACCCACTCGATGGAGGAGGCGCAGGCCCTCTGCGACCGGATCGCCATCGTCGACGCCGGCCGGATCCGGGCGCTGGACACCCCCGCGGGGCTGATCGACGCCGCCTCCGCCGCCACGATCACCACCTTCGAGACCTCGGTCGCGGTCGACCTGACCTCCCTGCGCGAGCTCGACGGCGTCACCGCCGCGCACAGCGAGAACGGCACCGTCACCGTCGAGGGCGGCGAAGGGGTCGCCCTCGCGCTCATCGAGGCGCTGCGTACGCAGGGAGTGACTCCGCTCCGGCTCCGGGTCGCCGCGGGCAGCCTCGACGCCGCCTACCTCGACCTCACCGACACCTCGCCCGACACCCACGCCATGGAGGCGCTCCGATGACCAGCCCGACCGTCGCCGTGATCCGTACGGAGTCGCGGCTCTTCGCCCGGGAGCGGCTCTCCCTCTTCTGGGTCGTCCTGTTCCCGAGCCTGCTGCTCGGCGTGCTCGGGCTCATCCCGAGCTTCCGCGAGGACAGTGCCGACCTCGGTGGCCGGAGCATGATCGACCTCTACGTGCCGGTCACCGTGCTGCTGTCGATGATCATGGCTGCGATCATGACGATGCCGCCGACGCTGACCGGCTACCGCGAGAGCGGCGTCCTGCGCCGGCTCGGCACCACGCCGGCCCGGCCCGCCTCGATCCTGCTCGGCCAGGTGCTGGTCCACGCCGTCGCGGTCGCGGCCTCCTCGGTGATCGTGACCGCGCTCGGCCGGCTGGTGTTCGCGACGCCGCTGCCGGAGTCGCTGGTCGGCTATGTGGTCGCCTACGTCCTGGCGCTGGCCGTCTCCCTGGGGATCGGTTCCGCGATCACCGCGGTCTCCCCCAACGCGAAGGCAGGGCAGGTCATCGGGATGGTGGTCTTCTTCCCGTCGATGTTCACCGCGGGGGTCTACGTCCCGGTCGAGGTCCTCAGCGGCACCGCGCGCGACATCATCTCGTTCACGCCCTACGGGGCGGCGTCGAACGCGCTCAACGACGCGGCTTCGGGAGCCTTTCCCCAGCTGGTCGATCTGGCGGTGATGGGCGGCTGGGCGGTCGTGCTCTACCTGATTGCCGTGCGCGCCTTCCGCTGGGAATGAGAGGGTCCTTCACATGACCTCGGCCGTCGAGCACGAGCAGCGCTGGGTGCGCAACCTGAAGGCGATGCCCTTCGTGCTGCTCGCACTCGCCACGGTCATCAGCGTCGCGACCTTCCCGGAGCTCGGGCCGCACGCGCTCGGCATGCAGGTGACCTTCGGCGTGCTCGTGGCGGCGACCGCGGTGTGGATCTGGCGGTGGATGCATGTCTACGGCCGCCCACATCCGGTCGGCTACGTCGGTCGCACCCTGCTGGCCGCCGCCCTCACCGTCATCCATCCGCTCTTCTGCCTCTTCGCCTGGGTCGGGTTCCTGGACGCCTTCGAGTCCTTCCGCGGCCGCTGGAGATGGGTGGCGATGGCGGCGACCTCGCTGATCATGGCGATCGGTCAGACCGGTGGCCCACCGCCCTACGAGAGCCCGTGGCAGAGCGCGGCGCTGCCCATGCTCTTCCTCGTCAACTTCGGGCTCGCCACCCTGATGGCCCGCTACAGCATGCACCTCGACGCCGTCAGCCAGGAGCGGGCCGACACGATCGTCAGGCTCGAGCACGCCCTCGCCGAGAACGCCCGCCTGCAGGAGCAGCTTCTCGCGCAGTCGCGGCAGACCGGCGTACGCGACGAGCGCGAGCGCCTCGCCCGCGAGATCCACGACACCATCGCCCAGTCCCTGGCCGGAGTCGTCGCACAGCTCCAGGCCGCCCAGGGCTCGGCGGACGCCGAGGACGTACGCCGCCGGGTGGCCAGGTCCACCGAGATGGCCCGCACCGCGCTGGTCGAGGCCCGCCGCTCCGTGCAGGACCTCACCCCCGCCGAGCTGGCCGACGCGGGCCTCGTCGACGCGCTCTCGGGGCTGGTCTCGACCTGGGAGTCGGACCACGGGGCGACCGTCTCCTTCACCGTCGTCGGTGAGACGCGGGCGCTGCACACCGAGGTCGAGGCGACCCTCCTTCGCATCGCGCAGGAGGCGCTCGCCAACGTCGCCAAGCACTCAGGTGCCTCCCGCGTCGGGGTGACGCTGACCTTCGACGACGTCGCCGAGGGGCCAGAGGTCACCTTGGACGTACGCGACGACGGCGCGGGCTTCGAGCCCGGGCTCCCCCGCAAGGACACCTCGTTCGGCCTCGGCGTGATGCGTGACCGCGCCGAGCGCCTCGCCGGCACGTTCACGCTGGAGTCCGCCCCCGGCTCCGGCACCGCCGTTTCCGCCCGTATCCCCGCTCTCCCCCGAGGAGCCGCATGATGCCCAGACGTCACTTCTGCCGGCCGAGACGTCAATTGTGGGGATCGAGAAGTCAATTCCGGCGAACCGAGGAGGTCGCATGATCCGGATCGTCGTCGCCGACGACCACCCAGTCGTACGCGACGGGGTGGCCGGAGCTCTGCAGACCGAGCCCGACTTCGACGTCGTCGGCCAGGCCGGCGACGGCACCGAGGCGCTCGCGCTGGTGGAGTCTCTGGCGCCGGACGTACTCGTCCTCGATCTGCGGATGCCCGGTACCGGCGGGGTCGAGGTGATCGAAAGGCTCCACGCGCAGGAGTCCCGGATCGGCGTACTGGTGCTGACCACCTTCGACACCGACTCCGACGTCGTCGCGGCCATCGAGGCCGGGGCGACGGGCTACCTCCTCAAAGACGCGCCGACCGCCGATCTGGTCGCGGCCGTCCGCGCGACCTCGGCCGGCGAGACGGTCCTCTCCCCCGCCGTCGCGACCCGGCTCGCCTCCCGGCTCCGCTCGCCCGGACCGACGACCCAGCTCAGCCCGCGCGAGCGCGAGGTGCTCACCCTGGTCGCCCGTGGCACCACCAACCGCGCCATCGCCGCCACGCTCTTCGTCAGCGAGGCGACGGTCAAGACCCACCTGGGTCACATCTTCGACAAGCTGGGGGTCACAGACAGAGCAGCCGCGGTCGCACGAGCGTACGACCGCGGCATTCTGGGCTGAGGGTCAGCAGCCGCCGGCGACGGCGGGGAGGACGACGACCTGGTCGCCGTCCTTGAGCTCGGCGTCGAGACCGCCGATGAAGCGTACGTCCTCGTCGTTGATGTAGACGTTGACGAAGCGGCGCAGGTCGCCGTTGTCGATGAGGCGCTCCTTGATGCCGGAGTGGTTCGCCTCGAGGTCGTCGATGAGCGCGCTCAGGGTCTTGCCCTCGGCGCTGACTGCCTTCTCACCGGCGGTGTAGGTGCGGAGGATGGTCGGGATCTTGACCTCGATGGCCATGGGTTCGTTCTCCTAGATGTAGGTGGTGCGCGTCACGACAACGTCGGGACGATGCTGATTTCTTCCTCGGTGACGTTGCCGTCGACGATCCGGAATGATCGAAACTCGACTGGGCCGTCGTCGTTTCCCCCATCGGTGAAACAGTCTCGGGTGCTGACCAGCACGTAGTGAGCGTTCGGCTCCATCGCGAGGCCGATGTCGGTGCGCGAGGGGTAGGCCTCGGTGGCCGTGTGGGAGTGATAGACGACCACCGGCTCCTCGTCGTTCGCGTCCATCTCCTTGTAGAGCTGGAGCAGATCGGTCGAGTCGAACTCGTAGAAGGTCGGCGAGCCGGCGGCGTTGATCATCTCGATGAACCGCTCCGGCCGGTCGGACCCCTCGGGCCCCGCGACGATCCCGCACGCCTCGTCGGGATGGTCGCGCTTCGCGTGGGCGACGATCGCGTCGTACGTCGCCTGGTCGATGGTCAGCACGGGATCAGCCTAGGCGGCCACCGACCGGATCCTGAACGTGACCGACCCTCGGACTCGGGCCGGTCACCGCCCAGTGACCGTGCTAGGCGGCCGCGGCCAGGCCACCACGTACGAGGTCGGCATAGGCACCGCCCCGAAGCAGCAGCTCCTCGTGGGTGCCGACCTCGACGACCCTGCCGTGATCGAGCACGGCGATCTGGTCGGCGTCGCGGACGGTGGAGAGGCGGTGGGCGATGGTGATCGTCGTACGCCCCTCCGCCAGGCGGTCCAGTGCTGCCTGTACCTCCCGCTCGGTGGTGTTGTCGAGCGCCGAGGTGGCCTCGTCGAGCACGAGCACTCGCGGGTCGCGCAGCAGCGTGCGAGCGATCGCCAGCCGCTGCTGCTCGCCACCTGAGAAGCGGTGGCCGCGGGAGCCGACGAGCGTGTCGTAGCCGTCGGGGAGCGCGACGATCAGGTCGTGGATCCGGGCCGCACGGGCAGCCGCCTCGATCTCGGCGTCGCTCGCCTCGGGGCGGGCGTGGCGCAGGTTGTCACGGACGCTCGCGTGCAGCAGGTAGGTCTCCTGGGTGACCATGCCGACGTTGGCCGCCAGGTCGGCGAGGGTCAGGTCGCGCACGTCGACGCCGTCGAGCAGCACCCGCCCGGAGGTCGGGTCGTGCAGTCGCGCGACCATCCCCGCCAGCGTCGACTTGCCCGATCCGGTCGCCCCGACCAGCGCCAGCGAGCCGCCCGCGGGCACCCGCAGCGAGATGTGGTCGAGGACGGGTTGCGAGCCGTCGTAGGTGAACCCGACGTCGTCGAGGACGACCTCGCCGCGAGCCTCGCCCAGCGACACCGGGGAGTCCGGGTCGTCGATCTCGACCGGCAGGTCGAGGTACTCGAAGATCCGCGAGAAGAGGGCCAGGGAGGAGGTCACGTCGACCCCGACGTTGAGCAGCCCCATCAGCGGCCGGAAGAGCGAGCCCTGCAGTGAGACGAAGGCGACCAGCGTCCCGATGGTGAGCGCCCCGGAGGTCGCCGGGAACCCCGCGGCGAGGTAGAGCGCGGCCGGCACCGCGGCGAAGACCACCTGCATGGTCGCCATCCGCCACCGCCCGGCGAGCTGGCTGCGTACCTCCAGACCGACGAGGTCGCGAGAGGTCTGCTCGAAGCGGGACGCCAGGGCGGGCGCGGCGCCGAGGGTCTTGGTCAGCAGGATGCCGCTGACCGAGAGACCCTCCTCGACCTGCACGTGCAGGTCGGCCATCTTCGCCTGACGCTGCGTGGTCACGGCGTAGCGCATCTGCGCCACCTTGCGGGTGGTCCACACCGCCGGCGGCAGCACCACCAGCGAGATCAGCGCGAGCCGCCAGTTGAGCGCCATCATCGCGACCACGGTGCCGGCCACGACCGTGACGTTGGCCGCGATCGAGGTGGCGGTCGAGGTGACCACCGACTGCATCGAGCCGATGTCGTTGACCATCCGCGACTGCACCTCGCCACCACGCGTACGGGTGAAGAAGTCGAGCGACTGGCGCTGCAGGTGCCCGAAGAGGTCGGTACGCAGCCGGTGCATGACCCGCTGGCCGACCTCGGTCGAGATCAGCGTCTGGGCCACCCCGAGGGCGGCCGAGGCGATGGCGACGAGCACCATCGCGGCGACGCAGAGCACGAGCAGCGTGGCGTCGCCCTCGGGCAGGGCGGTGTCGATGACGTGCTTGACCAGGAACGGCTGCGCCAGTCCGATCACCGAGCTGACCACGATCAGCGTCACGACGAGAAGCAGGCGCCCACGGTAGGGCGCGAAGAGCCGCGCGATCCGCCGCAGCGAGACCGGCGTGGCCTCGAGCTGGGCGCGGTCGGCGCGCTTGGTGCCGGGGTCACGGCCAGAGCGGCCGGGTCCACCGGAAGACTTGTACGGGTGCGGGTCACTCATCCGAACACCTCGATCCTATTTACTGAGGTTGGCTCACAATGAGGCTAACGCACGATGGGTTAGGGTTATTCCTGTGGACGAGACCGCCGACCTGCTGATGGCGGCAGCACGCACCCTTCGCCGCCGCTTCGGCGAGGCGACCGCCCGCTGGGGGATCACCCCCTCGCAGGGCCGGGCGCTACGCATCGTGCTCGCCACTGAAGAGCCGATCCGGCTCTCGGCCCTCGCCGAGAGGCTCCGCATCGTCCCGAGGTCCGCGACCGAGGTCGTCGACGCCCTCGAGGGCCGCGGCCTGGTCGCGCGCCAGCCCGACCCGGCCGACCGCCGGGCGGTCTGCGTGGTCGCCACCGACGAGGGCGTACGCCTCGGGCGGCTGATCGAGGAGGCTCGTCAGCAGGCGGCCGACGAGCTCCTGCGGCCGCTGCCCGAGGAGGACCGGGCCACGCTCACCCGGATCCTGCTCACCCTGCTGGACACTCGTACGGCCGAACGCCAGGACGCCGGGTAGGTCAGGACGCCGCCCACAGCGCTTCGACGATGGTCTCCTGCAGGATCCCGACCCACTGGTAGATCCCGTAGACCTGGCCGGCGGGGTCGTCGTCGGGCAGCGAGTCCCAGAAGTCCTCGTCGCCCTCCTCGACGCCGAGCCGGGTGGCAAGGGCGAGCCGGATGTCGGTGAAGGAGCGCATCCACGCCTCGGCGTCCGCGATCGGGAGCTCGACGTCGATGACCAGCCCGTCCTCGTCGAGCTCGGGCGGGAGCCCGGCCTCCTCGAGCGAGTCGATGATCGTGGAGGCGGCCCGTGCCTTGCCGTCGCGCAGTCCACCCTCGGTGAACCGCCGGAACTCGCCGGCGGCCTCTTCGTCGTTCCCGTAGGCCGACGGGAAGAGCCGCTTCAGGACCGGGTCCTCCGGCTCGGTGGTCGGGCCCGAGAAGTCGAGCAGCGCCTCGAGCGGGTCATCGCTCTCGGCGGGCGCGGCGACCTCGTTGCGCAACAGCTCGACGAGCTGGGAGGCCAGCGAGCGGAGCAGGTCGGCCTCGAACCCGGAGAAGGTCGCGATGATCTGCTTGCTGCGGCGGTGGTAGCTGAACCCGCCCATCAATCCTGCTTCTCCAAGGTCGCCCAGAGACCGTATTCGTGCATCGCCTGCACGTCGCGCTCCATCTCCTCGCGAGACCCGGAGGAGACCGCCGACTTGCCGTCGTTGTGCACCTCCATCATCAGCTTCTCCGACTTCTTCTTGGAGTAGCCGAAGTACTTCTGGAAGACGAAGGTGACGTACGACATCAGGTTGACCGGGTCGTTCCAGACGATCGTCACCCACGGGGTCGCAGGCGCGACGAGGTCGTCGACCTCGGGCTCGTCGAGCTCCACGGGGCTTGGCGCGCTCATGCAGTCCATCGTGCCACGATGTGCTCGTGGACTCGACAGCGGACTCGACCGCGCTCCTGACAGATCACTACGAGCTGACCATGCTCCAGGCCGCCCTGAAGGCCGGCACCGCAGAGCGGCGTTCGGTCTTCGAGCTCTTCGGCCGACGCCTGGCCGGCGGGCGGCGCTACGGCGTGGTCGCCGGGGTCGGCCGGGCCCTCGACGCGATCGAGGCGTTCCGCTTCGACTCCGAGCAGCTGGCGATCCTGGAGGGCGTGGTCGACGGCCCCACGCTGGAATGGCTGGCCGGCTACCGCTTCACCGGCGACGTGTGGGGGTACGCCGAGGGTGAGACCTTCTTCCCGCAGTCGCCGCTGCTCGTGGTCGAGGCCAGCTTCGCCGAGGCGGTCGTCCTGGAGACGGTGCTGCTCTCGATCTACAACCACGACTCGGCCATCGCCACCGCGGCGTCCCGAATGACGCTCGCCGCCGGCGAGCGCCCGTGCATCGAGATGGGCTCGCGCCGCACCCACGAGGCGGCGGCGATCGCGGCGGCCCGCGCGGCCTACGTGGCCGGCTTCACCGCGACGTCCAACCTGGCCGCCCGGGCCCGCTTCGGCGTACCCACCACCGGCACCTCCGCGCACGCCTTCACCCTCCTGCACGACACCGAGGAGCAGGCCTTCCAGGCCCAGGTCGCCTCGCTCGGCAAGGGCACCACGCTGCTGGTGGACACCTACGACATCGCCGAGGCGGTGGCGAAGGCGGTCGAGATCGCCGGCCCCGAGCTCGGCGCCGTCCGGATCGACTCCGGCGACCTGGGGCTGCTCGCCCATGACGTACGCCGCCAGCTCGACGACCTCGGCGCCACCGAGACGAAGATCATCGTGACCAGCGACCTGGACGAGTACGCCATCGCCGGCCTCGCCGCCGCCCCGGTCGACGGCTACGGCGTCGGCACCCAGCTGGTCACCGGCTCCGGCCACCCGACCGCCGGCTTCGTCTACAAGCTGGTCGCCCGCGAGGGCGCCTCCGGCGATCTCGAGCCGGTCGCCAAGAAGAGCGCGTCCAAGACCTCGATCGGCGGCCGGAAGTACGCCCTGCGCCGGCGCAACCGCAAGGACATCTCCGACGCCGAGGTGATCGGCATCGGCACCCCGCCCGCGGGTGACAGCAACGACCGCCCGCTGCTCACCCAGCTGGTCAAGAGCGGCGAGGTCGTCGGCCGCGAGCCGCTCGACGCCGCCCGCGACCGCCACCGGGCCTCGGTCGCCGAGCTCCCGGTGATCGCCCACTCGCTCCTGAAGGGCGATCCCGCGATCCCGACGCTGTTCCAGTAGCCGGGTCTAGGCTGGCGGGCATGACGCGTGCACTGATCGTGGTCGACGTACAGAACGACTTCTGCGAGGGCGGGTCCCTGCCGGTCGAGGGCGGGGCCCGGGTGGCCTACGACATCGGTCAGCTGCTGCGCGAGCGCGCGGCGAGCAAGGAGCCGGAGCAGACGTACGGGCTGGTGGTGGCCACCAAGGACCACCACATCGACCCGGGCGACCACTTCGGCAACCCGCCGGACTACGTCGACTCGTGGCCGGCGCACTGCGTGGTCGGCACCGACGGCGAGGCCTTCCACCCCAACCTGGACCCGGTCACCTTCGACGAGATCTTCCGCAAGGGCGAGTACGCAGCGGCCTACTCCGGCTTCGAGGGAGCGGCGACCGGCGGGGCCACCCTGACCGACTGGCTCCGTGCCCACGGCGTCGAGGAGGTCGACGTGTGCGGGCTGGCGACCGACTACTGCGTACGCGCCACCGCGCTCGACGCACGGGCCGCCGGCTTCCACACCAGGCTGCTCGCCGACCTGGCCGCAGGGGTGGCCCCGGGCACCAGCGCCGACGCCATCGAGGAGATGCGAGCGGCCGGAATAACGGTCTCGTGACAGATTTGGGAATTTTCGGCAGATAGAAATCCGCTGAAGGTCTATTGTCTCTCGAATGGCTCGGATCTCGGCGACAGCCCCCCTTCGCGAACCCCACTTCCGTTGGTTCTTCGCCTCCCGCTCGATCAATCTCGTGGGCAACTTCATGGCGCCCGTCGCGCTGGCCTTCGCCGTCCTCGAGGTGAGTGACGCACCGATCGCCATCGGCGCCGTCCTCGCGGCCCGCACCATCCCGATGATCGTCTTCATGCTCATCGGCGGCGTGCTCGCCGACCGGATGGGCCGGGCGCGGATCCTGTTCGCGTCCAACCTGATCTCCGGCCTGAGCCAGGCGGTCGTCGCGGTCCTGGTCATCTCCGGCGTCGCCGAGCTGTGGCACCTGATCGCGCTCTCCGCGCTCAACGGCATCGTCTCCGCCGCCGGGCTGCCCGCCCAGCAGGGCATCATCCCGCTCGTGGTGCCTCGCACCATGCTGCAGGAGGCGAACGTGCTGATGTCGCTGACCCGCGCGGTCGTCGCGGTCGCCGGCCCCGGCACCGCCGGCCTCCTCGTCCTCACCGTCGGCGCTGGCTGGGCGCTCGCGCTGGACGCGGCCACCTGGATCATCGCCGCGCTGCTGTTGCTGCCGGTCAAGCTGACCGGCACGGTCAGCAAGGCCTCGGTCGTCGGCGACCTGCGCCTGGGCTGGGACTACTTCCGCACCACCACCTGGCTGTGGCTCTGCGTCGGCGCCGCGACCCTCCTCAACGCGCTCTACGAGGGCGGGCTGCTCACCCTCGGCCCGCAGCGTGCCGAGGGCACGTCTCTGGGCGCGGGCGGCTGGGGTCTGATCCTGACCTTCCAGGGGATCGGTGTGCTCGCCGCGACGCTCGTGCTGATGAAGGTCCGGCTGGAGCGGCCGCTGTTCTACGGGATGATCGGGATGGCCCTGTTCGGCCTGCCGATCGCTGCGCTCGGGTTCTCCACCGAGCTCGCCGTGCTGCTCCCCGCGGCCGCCCTCTCCGGCGCCGGCATCCAGGTCTTCAGCCTCGGCTGGCAGCTGTCGATGCAGGAGAACGTCCCCGCCGACCTGCTCTCCCGGGCGTCCTCCTACGACCAGCTCGGCACCTACATCGCCATCCCGCTCGGGCAGCTCGCGATGGGGCCGTTGGCCGCGGCGTACGGGATCGAGAACATCCTCGCGATCGCCGGCATCGCCTACGTCGTGATCTCCCTCGTCACGCTGCTGAGCCCGGCCGTACGCGGCCTGAACCGCGCTTCCTTCCCCGCCCCCGAGCGCAACGGCGCCCCGGCGCACTAGGTCCGCTAGGGCCGGTCGGCGCTCTCCAGCAGCGACCGCAGCAGGTCCACCAGGCTCGCGACCGAGAGGTCCGGGTCGAAGGCGCGCTGGACGCCGAGCCCGATGCCGAGGGAGAGCAGCTGGACAGCGGCCTCATCGGCCGGTGCGGGCAGCGTGAGGCCGAGCTCGGCGGCCTGCTGCTCGATGAGGCCGGCGACGGCAGTGGTGAGCTCGCGACGCCGGGAGGCCAGCTGCTGGCTCACGCCCGGGACCCGGCGGGTGCTGGTCGCGAACTCGACCTCGAGCGCGGTCCAGCCGACGTCGCCGATGTTGGCCTCTGCCCACACCGCGAAGGCGTCGATCCGGCCCTCGACGGACTCGACCCCCTCGACGGCACGCGCGAGCGACAGCGCCCGCTCCTGATGGATCACGTCGAGGACGGCGAGACCGAGCTCGTGCTTCGTCGAGAAGTTCGAGTAGACCGCACCCTTCGAGAAGCCCGCCTCGCTGGCGACCTTGTCGAGCGAGGTCGCGTTGTAGCCGTCCGAGAGGAACAGGCGATGTGCGGTGTCGACGAGTCGCTCGCGCGTCTGTGCGTGCGACTCCTTGCGCGTGATCCGGCCCACGAGACCAAATCCTAACAGTTCGACCTACCGCTGGTATTCAAATACCGTTAGTATCCGAATCATGACGCATCGACGCGCACTCGCCATCGGCTGCGGCGGCACCCTCGGGTTCGCCTGGACCGCCGTCGCCCTCCGCGCCCTGGAGGAGGCCCTCGACTGGGACGCTCGCACCGCCGACGTCCTCGTCGGCACGTCCGCGGGCTCGGAGCTCGTCGCGGCCCTCGGCTCCGGCCGTACGCCGCAGGACCTGCTCGACGCTCTCGACGGGACGCCGGGTGCCGACCTGGTCCTGGTGGCCCATATCGCCGAACACCCCGGCAAGGTGCCACCGCTGCCGGCCCCCGCGCTGCCAGCGCTCGGCCTGGTCCGCCCCGGCGTCTCCCGCCGCTCGGCCTACACCGCGCTGGCCGGGCTGCTCCCCCGCGGTCGCGGCGACGCCGGCTGGCTGAGGACGTACGGCGACGCGCTGGCCGGTCCCGGCGGCTGGGTCGAGCACCCCGCGACCTCGCTGGTCGCGGCGGACGCGGCCACCGGCGAGCGGGTGGCGTTCGGCTCCGACGGCGCCCCGGCGGTCACGCTGGGAGCGGCGGTCGCCGCCTCCTGGGCGATCCCCGGCTGGTTCCCGCCGGTCGAGGTGGCGGGCCGTCGCTACGTCGACGGCGGCGCGGTCTCCTCGGTCTCCGCTGATCTCCTCCTCGGCCAGGCCGTCGACGAGGTCGTCGTGGTCGCCCCGATGACCAGCGAGGGCGGCGCCCCGGCCCGTGGGCTCGCCCGGGTCGAACGCCTGCTGCGCTCCCGGATGACCGCCGTGCTCGACCGCGAGGTCGCCCGGCTTCGGGAGGCCGGGGTGCGGGTGATCCGGGTCGAGCCCGGGCCCGTGGAGCTGGCCGCGATGGGACCCAACTTCATGGACCTCGGCCGACGCGAGGCCACCCTCGCCGCAGCCCGCCGACACATCCCGGGCCGCGTCGCGGCCGCACTCGAAGGAGCAACCGCATGAGCAAGCATCACGAGGTCGTCGTCATCGGCGCCGGCATCTCCGGCATCGCCGCCGCGATCAAGCTGCGCGAGGCGGGCGTCGAGGACGTGGTCGTCCTGGAGAAGGCCGACACCTACGGTGGCACCTGGCGGGCCAACACCTATCCGGGATGCGCCTGCGACGTACCGTCGAACCTCTACTCGTTCTCCTTCGCGCCCAACAGCGACTGGTCACGGGTCTACGGCAACCAGCCGGAGATCCTCGCCTACATCGACGGCGTCGCCCGCGATCACGGCCTCGAGGAGATCACCCGGTTCGGTGTCGAGGTGCTCGGCGCGGCCTGGGACGCCGAGACCGCGACGTGGCATCTGGACACCAGCGACGGCGAGATCACCGCGCGCTTCGTCGTCGCGGCCGCGGGCCCGTGGAACGAGCCGAAGATCCCGGACCTGCCCGGCCTGGCCGACTTCCCCGGCGAGGTTTGGCACTCGGCCCGGTGGAACCACGACTTCGACCTCGACGGCAAGCGGGTCGCCGTGATCGGCACGGGTGCGTCCGCGGTCCAGTTCGTGCCGCAAATCCAGAAGCAGGTCTCCGCCCTCCACCTGTTCCAGCGCACCGCCCACTGGGTGCTGCCCAAGGTCGACCACCCCGTGCCGGACGCGGAGAAGTGGGTCAAGCGCCACGTGCCCTTCTTCGAGAAGGTGCTCGGCGCGGTCGAGTACGCCGCGATGGAGACCGTCGGCCTCGCCTTCCACCGCCCCAAGCCGCTGATGCACGGACTGCAGAAGATCGGCGAGGCCTATCTGCGCGCCGCCGTCCGGGACGAGGAGCTGCGGGCCAAGCTGACGCCCGACTACCTGCTCGGCTGCAAGCGGATCCTCTTCTCCAACAACTACCTCCAGTCGCTGACGAGGCCGAACGTCGAGGTGCACGCGACCGGGGTCGAGCGGGTCGAGGGCACGAGCGTGGTCGGCTCCGACGGCAGCACGGCGGAGGTCGACGCGATCATCCTCGGCACCGGCTTCCACATCCTCGACATGCCCGTCGCCGACCTGATCCGCGGAGCCGACGGCCGCACGCTCGCCGAGCACTGGGCGGGCTCCCCCGAGGCGTACCAGGGCACCTCGGTCGCCGGCTTCCCCAACGCCTTCGTGGTGCTCGGCCCGAGCCTCGGCACCGGCCACGGCTCCGCCTTCGCCGTCGCCGAGTCACAGGTCGCAATGATCACCGACGCCATCACGACCGCCCGCTCACAGGGCTGGACCCAGCTCGATGTGAGGCCGCAGGCCCAGGCGGCGTACGTCGACGAGGTGCAGGCCGCGCTCGTCGGCACCGCCTACAGCGGCGCGTCGTGTCACAGCTACTTCATCGACGCCAACGGCCGCAACAGCTTCTCCTGGCCGTGGTCCACCGGCGAGCTGGTCCGCCGGATCAGCCGCTTCGAACCCGCCGACTTCCAGATCACCGCAGACGAGACCGTGGAGGTTTCCGCATGACCCGCTTTCCCAAGATCGATCTCGACGGCGCTCTTGTCGTCATCACCGGCGCCGCCCGCGGCATCGGCCTCGCCACCGCGAAGGAGTTCGTCGCCGCCGGCGCGCGGGTCGGGCTCGGCGACCTCGACGACGCGCTGGCGCGAGAGGCGGCGGCAGGACTCGGCGAGCGGGCCAGCGGTCACCGGCTCGACGTCACCGACAAACAGTCGTTCGCCGACTTCCTCGCCGCCGCGGAGGAGGCGCACGGCCGGCCCGTCGACGTCCTGGTCAACAACGCCGGGGTCATGCCCAACGGCTCCTTCCTCGCTCAGGAGGACCGGATCGACCGGCTCACCATGGACGTCAACGTCTACGGCGTCATCCACGGCATGCGGCTCGCGCTGCCGGCGATGATCGCGCGCGGCCACGGACACGTCGTCAACGTCGCCTCCCTGGCCGGCAAGTTCCCGCTCAAGGGTCTGGCGGTCTACAACGCCAGCAAGTACGCCGTCGTCGGCCTCAGCGCCGCCACCCGGCTCGAGATCGACGGCACCGGGGTCTCGCTCACCACCGTGCTGCCGAGCGCCGTACGCACCGAGCTCTCCTCCGGCATCGACCTCGGCGTGCTCCCGACGGTCGATCCCGAGGACATCGCGGCTGCCGTGGTCAGGTCGGTCCGTAGCCGGGCGGCCGAGATCGCGGTCCCGTCCTACGTCGGCCTCGCCGCCGCCGGCGCTCCGCTCGTTCCGGAGCGGGTGATGCGCCTGATCCGCCGCGCCGTGCACGACGACGCCGCGATCACCCGCGTCGACGGCGACGTACGCCGGGGCTATCTCGACCGGATCGAGGCACAGTAGCCCTCAGGACCACTTGTCGGCGAGGGTGCGGATCACGTTGAGGTTGCGGTTGGTGCTGGTGGCGACGTGGCGCTCGACGACGGCGTTGGTGATCTTCGTCTGGTGGAAGTTGTCGGTGAGC
The DNA here is from genome assembly GCA_040302365.1 of Nocardioides sp. NPDC126508. Taxonomy (GTDB): domain Bacteria; phylum Actinomycetota; class Actinomycetes; order Propionibacteriales; family Nocardioidaceae; genus Nocardioides. The sequence goes on along the minus strand of JBEOUM010000008.1, from coordinate 37,450 downwards.
AGGTGCACCGCGCGGCCGATGACGTAGACCCGCTCGCCCTCGCCGGCCCGGGCGACCAGGGCCTCCCTCGAGCTGGGGTCGCTGTGGTCCTTGCACAGGAACACGAACTGCCTGCCCTCGTGGCCCGCCCCGACCGCGGCGGCATCGTTGGCGATCACCTTGAGCTCGGCCGGCGTGGTGCAGATCGTCGGCACCTCGAAGAACCGGTCGGCCGCGAAGGCCTCCTCCAGGATCGTCTCCATCTCGGCCCGGTCGCCGACCGGGTGGTCGAAGCGTACGTTGCCGGTGTTGATGTAGGTCTCCACGTTCGTTCCGCCGGCCCTCACCACAGCGGCGGCGATCGCCTGCTTCGGGAACTTCCGGGTCGCGCCGAGGTTGATGGCGCGCAGGAACGCGATCCAGGTGTGCCGTTCCGTAGTCATTCTCAGATAGTCTCCACCCGTTCACCGCGCCGCAACCCCCAACACTGGATTCCGATCGATGCCTTCGAAGACCCTGGACCTCTCCAGCGACCTGGTCGTCAACGCGGCGCGTCTCATGCGCCTCGTCCGCCGGACCCTCGACCTTCCGGCGAGCGTCCGGGTGCTCACGATCCTGGACGCGATCGGGCCGCTCGGGATCACCGACCTGGCCCGCGCCGACGGCTGCTCCCAGCCGACCATGTCGGCCCAGATCGCCCAGCTGGTGGAGACCGGCCTGGTCAGCAAGGAGCCCAACCCCGCCGATGCGCGGGCGAGCCTGGTCACGCTGACCGACGCCGGCCGCGCCGACCTGGCCGAGGTGCGGGAGCGTATCTCCCACCTCATCGCGGAGCGGCTGGAGTCGTCCAACCGCACCGAGGCCGACCTCGAGGCCGCCGTCGCCGTGCTTCGTGACCTGGTCGAGGGCGACTCCCCGGCCTAGGCCAGGGCCGCGAGCGCCGCGGCGACCACCGCGGGGTCGGTCACCCAGTGACCGCCGTCGTCGGCGACGCCCAGCGCCACCCGGCCGGTGGCGACGACCCGTCGTTTGGCGGAGAGATGTACGCCCTCCACGCCGAGCGCCGCGAGCGGACCGACCGCGTCGACAGTCACCCCTCCCCCGGCCAGCACGTCCGGGCCACCGACCGCGACCATCTCGGCGATCGTCGCGGCCCCCGCGGCGGCGGCCGGGGCGCCTCCCGAGGTGAGCACCCGGTCGACCACACCGTCCAGCGCCCGGATCGCCGCGACCGGGTCGGGGCAGAGGTCGATAGCTCGGTGGAACGTCACCGTAGCCTCGTACGCAGCAGCAGCATCCGCCAGCGCCCGGACCAGCTCCACGTCGGGCTCCCCGTCGGGAGTGAGCGCGCCGATCACGATCCCGTCGGCTCCGGCCGCGAGGATCATCTCGGCCTCGCGGTGCAGCAGATCGCGCTCTTCGACGGAGTAGGTGAAACCTCCCGGCCGCGGCCGGACGAGCACCTGTACGCCCTGCCAGCCGTCGCCGGCGTCGGTGCCGCCGACCTCGTCGAGGACGGCCTCGACCAGCCCCTGCGACGGGGTGACGCCGCCGACCTCGAGGGCCGAGCAGAGCTCGACCCGGGTCGCCCCGGCCGAGCGCGCGGTGAGCGCCCCGTCGATCGAGGTCACCGCGATCTCGAGCGCGGTCATCGCGCCGTCCCCGAGGTCGGGACCAGCACGGCCGACGGGGTGAAGGTGAAGCCGGTGTCGAACGGGTACATCGGCCGCTGGATCCGCCGGTGGCCGAGGCGGAGCAGGTCCTGGTCGACCCCGCCGGGGGTCAGTGCGAGCACCCAGTCGGCGGCGATCTCGAAGAGCTCGGGCTCGAGGTAGCCGATCTTCACCACGAGCACATCGACCTCGCGCGGCGAGATCCCGAGCGTGGTGAAGTCCGACTCCAGGTGGTAGGGCCGCCGGGCCCGGGTGACGATCACGTCGACACCGCCGACCCGCACGACCGTCTCCAGGTTGCCCGGCGCGGTGTCGGCGTAGCCCTCGGTCGTCTCGACGACCGCGAGCACCTCCCCCACCAGCCGCACCGGCCCCTCCAGCCGGGAGTCGACCCGGGCGCCGACCTCGACGTCGACACGCGCACCGACACCGGCCCGCGCGATCGCCTCGGCGCCCTCGGCGTCCGGGATCGAGGCGTAGACGAGCCGCTTGCCGCTCCGCCTCAGTCCCTCGTCCTCGAGCAGGCGCGCCAGCGACCAGGTGACGTCACCGGCCCCGCCGGCGGTCGGGTTGTCGCCGGAGTCGGAGATGACGTACGGGGTGACGGGGCTGGCGACCGCGAGCCCGAGCGCCTCCTCGAGCGAGGCGGTGGGCGCGACGAACTCGAACTCCACGTGCCGCTTCCAGATCTCCGCGGCGAGTGCGGCGCACTCACGCAGGCACACCTCGGCGGAGTCGCCGGTCACCATCACGACCGCATGGTTGCGTGGCTCGTCGGCCCAGGGATAGCCCACCCAGTAGGCGGCGTCGACCACGCCGTCGAGCTCGGCGACCTCCGCCACCCGACGGTAGAGCGAGGCGGCCGGCTCCAGCCGCGTCGAGGTCTTCTCCCCCGGCAGCAGCACCGGCACCATCGCCCACGCCTTGACGGGTTTGCGCGCCTCGGCCGGCAGCGCGAGCCGGTCCAGCAGGTTGCGTACGGCCCGTTCCTTCGTCTCCAGCCAGTCCTCGTGCGGCGCCATCCGGTAGCAGGTCAGCAGGTCGAGCGCCTCGGCGAAGCGCGGCGAGACGTTGCCGTGCAGGTCCATCCCCGTCGAGATCAGTACGTCACCCCCGACCGCCTCCCGGACCGCGACCGCGAGATCGCCCTCCAGATCGTCCAGGCCCACCGCGGAGGCCGCGCCGTGCAGATCGAGCACGATCCCGTCGAGCGGCCGATCCGCGTGGGCGGCGGCCAGGCCGGAGACGATCTCGGCCCTCATCGCCAGGTAGTCGTCGTGCGGGATCGCCCCACCGGGGATCCCGCGCGCCTGCATCACCGGCACCCAGTCGGCGGCCTCGGCCAAAGAGCCGCCCGCCGCCCAGAACGGCCGCGCGTTCAGCATCTCCTGCCCACGCTTGGGTGCCAGCATCCCGGTCGTGGTCAGCGCCGGCGAGAACGTCGACGCCTCCAGACTGATCCCCGCGATCCCGACCCGTGGCCGTCGTGCTCCAGTGCTCACGCCGGACAGTGTGCCGCACTCGAGCACACCGGGTGCCGAGTCGGCCCGTCTTCACCAAGGTCGCTGCCGAGTCGGCCCGTCTTGACGGGCCGACTCGACGGGAATTTCGGTCAAGATGAGCCGACTCGGCGTCGGTCAGGCCGAGCCTCGCGCCGCCCACTCGCGCAGGGTGTCGATCCGCGCCCTCAGCTGGTCGGCGTTGGCGACCGCGGCGGGCGGACCGCCGCACTCCTTGCGGAGCCGGTTGTGGGTGACGCCGTGGGGCGCCTTGGTGCGGTGGTGCCAGGCGGCGACCAGGCCGTTGAGCTCGCGGCGGAGCACGGCGAGCTGCTCGTGGGCGGCGACCGCGGCGACGGGCTCGTCGGCCGCGACCGGTGCTGCGGCGGACTTCTGCTTGCGGGCCCGGTCGCTCTGCCGCTGCTGGAGCAGGGTCTTCATCTGGTCGGCGTCGAGCAGCCCGGGGATGCCGAGGAAGTCCATCTCCTCCTCCGAGCCGACGTGCACCTCGCCGGAGTGGCCGAACTCGCCGCCGTCGAAGAGCACCCGGTCGAAGCGCGCCTCAGAGCCCATGGCCTCCCAGGCCCCGAGCTCCTCCTCGGAGGCGCCCTCCTCGGCGTTGGCCGCGGCCATCAGCGCGTCCTCGGCCGCGAAGATGTCGTCCTCGCTGGTGACCTTCTTGCCGAGCACGTGGTCGCGCTGCAGCTCCAGCTCGGAGGCGAAGCCGAGCAGGTTGGGCACCGACGGCAGGAAGACGGAGGCGGTCTCACCCCGCGTACGAGCACGGACGAAGCGGCCCACCGCCTGGGCGAAGAAGAGCGGCGTCGAGGTGGTGGTCGCATAGACCCCGACCGCGAGCCGGGGCACGTCGACGCCCTCGGAGACCATCCGGACCGCGACCATCCAGCGGTCGTCGGACTCGGCGAACTTGGCGATCTTCTTCGAGCCGGCCTTCTCGTCGGAGAGGACGACCGTGGCCGACTCCCCCGTGATCGACTTGATCGTCTTGGCGTAGGAGCGCGCCGAGTCCTGGTCGGTCGCGATGACGAGCCCGCCCGCGTCCGGTACGTGGCGGCGCACCTCGGTCAGCCGCTTGTCGGCGGCCGCGAGCACCGACGGGATCCAGGATCCGGCCGGGTCGAGCGCGGTCCGCAGCGCCTGGGAGGTCAGGTCCTTGGTCAGCGGCTCGCCGAGGTGGGCGGCGATCTCGTCGCCCGCCCGCGTACGCCACTGCATCTGTCCCGAGTAGGCCATGAACAGCACCGGCCGGACGACGTGGTCGCGCAGCGCCTCGGCGTAGCCGTAGGTGTAGTCGGCCGCCGAGCGCGGGATGCCGTCCTCGCCGGGGGCGTAGGTGACGAACGGGATCGGGTTGGTGTCGGACCGGAAGGGCGTGCCGGTCAGGGCCAGCCGGCGAGCGGCCGGCTCGAAGGCCTCCCGGACCCCGTCGCCCCACGACAGCGCGTCGCCGGCGTGGTGGACCTCGTCGAGGATCACCAGGGTCTTGAACCGTTCGGTGCGGATCCGCATCGCGAGCGGGTTGACCGCGACACCCGCGTAGGTCACCGCGATCCCGACGTAGTCGGCCGAGGTCTTGCCCTGCCCGGCGGAGTAGGTCGGGTCGATCGGGATCCCCGCCCGCGCGGCCGCCTCGGCCCACTGGACCTTGAGATGCTCGGTGGGGGCGACGATGGTGACCCGGTCGACCAGCCGGCGGCCGAGGAGCTCGGCCGCGACCGTCAGCGCGAAGGTCGTCTTTCCGGCGCCGGGCGTCGCCACGGCGAGGAAGTCACGGGGATGGTCGGTGAGGTAGGCGTTCAGCGCCTCCTGCTGCCAAGCACGGAGCTTGGGCGCAGTGCCCCACGCGGCCTTGTTCGGCCACGCAGGTGTGAGTGCGCCGGGAAGGTCGGCGCTACTCACTCGTCGTCGCCCTCGCCACCGCCCGGCGGCATCCCCTCGAAGATCTCCTTGCAGTCGGGGCAGACCGGGAACTTGGACCCGTCGCGGCTCGGCACCCACACCTTGCCGCACAGCGCGACCACGGGAGTGCCCATGACCATCGCCTCGGTCAGCTTGTCCTTCTCCACGTAGTGGGAGTAGCGGTCGTGGTCACCCTCCTCGGTGGGGACGTCCTGCTCGCGGATGTCCTCCCGTTCCTTGACGGCTTCTTTCGTGCCGAATCCCAGGATGCCCATGCCTCAACCTTACTAGCCCGCTAATTGAGTTCCGGATCCGGCGGGCGCGTGGCGTGGAAGGCCAGCTCACCGGGCTGCCGTCGGAGCACGGCGGACCACATCGTGCTCACGTCGTCAAGGAAGGAGTCGTAGGGCTCGCTGTCGACGACGTACCAGGACCCCTCGTCGACCTCGCCCTGGAGCTGAGCAGCGCCCCAGCCGGCGTATCCGGCGAAGATGCGCAGCCGCGACAGAGTGCCGTCGACCAGCTCCACGGGGGTGTCGAGGTCGAGCAGCCCGAGGCGCCCGACCACCGGCCGGAAGCCGAGCGGCGGGTCGTCGGAGTCGACCAGGAGCGCGACCGCGATCGCGGCGTCCTTGCTCACCGGGCCGCCCTGGAAGAGCACGTCGGGGACGGCGACCGAGGTCGCCCACGGATGCAGCACCTCGGCGACCGGCACCGGGGAGGGCCGGTTCAGCACGACACCCAGCGCACCCTCGTCGTTGACCTCGATCAGCAGCACGACGGTGTCGACGAAGTTGGGGTCGCGAAGCTCCGGGGTGGCTACCAGCAGCCGCCCGGCGCGTACGTCCTTCTGCTCCGTCATGACGCCATGATCGCACCACCTGGGTCACGTCAGCCGCAACAAGAAACCAACAAAGCATGCCGATCGGAACGAGACAGGAAAAGGCCCCGGGGCCGGCACTTAGGGAGTTGCGGAGGGAGATCCGCGGGAGGGAGCGCGCCGGCGCCCGGAGCCTTGGTCAGAGGGCAGTACGCAGCCCTTCGACAAGCTCAGGACAAGCATCAAGCGGCTGCGGAACGCACCGCCCGGAACATGTCGACGATGCCGGCGAAGGGCCCGCGCTCGACGGCCTCGACGGCCGGCTCGTACTCGGCCCGGGCACGAGCCTCGATCATCGAGCCGAGGCGGACGCACTCGGCGTCGGCGTACGCGCCGCGGCCGGCCATGACCGCGAGGGTCAGGTGCTCCTTGGCCTGCGCCTTGGACAGCGCCACGGCCATCGCGTCGTCGACGGGGAGCGCGTGGTAGCGGTCGAGGACCTCGCGGACGCCGGGCAGGTCGTCGGCAGCGCCGTGCCAGGCCCGGACGACGGCGTCCTCCAGGTCCATCGGCTGGTTGGAGAGCTCGCTCTCGATGCGGCCGGACAGGCGGGTGTGCCAGCGCAGCTGCAGGGCGGCGAGCAGGTCGAGCTCGTCGGTGAAGGTCTCGGTGACGCCGGGAAGATCCATGGGCAGCAGGCCGTCTCGACGCTCGTCGATGGCGGCGACCACGCCGCGGAGGATCTCCCCGCGCCTGTGATGGCTGGTCCAGCTCATGTGTCGGCTCCTTGCGGAAGGTAGTGCCTCACATACCGTGAGTACGTACCCATAGTATTGGACATACCGCTGGTATGGCCAATACCTCGGACGGTGATTCCGGACACGGCCGTTAGAGTGGATGGGTGGCAAAGTCGTCCGTGAGCAAGCTCGTCCCCAAGGTCCCCCCGCTTCCGTCGGTGCCGGGGATGTCACGGAGGCAGCAGTTCTCCGCCTCGACGAAGAAGACCCTCGTCGACGTCGCCGAGCGGCTCTTCACCGAGCACGGCTACGCCAGCACGTCGCTCGACGCCATCGTCGCCGGCGCCGAGGTCACCAAGGGCGCGCTCTACCACCACTTCAGCGGCAAGCAGGCGCTCTACGAGGTCGTCTTCGAGAAGGTGGAGGCCGCGACCGCACAGAGCATCGACGCCGCCATGCGCGAGACGAAGGACCCCTGGGAGCAGGCCCGCGCAGGGCTGCGTACGTTCCTGCAGGCCGTCCAGCAGCCCACCTACCGCCGCATCGTGGTGCAGGAGGGTCCCGCGGTCCTCGGCTACCAGCGCTACCGCGAGCAGGAGGAGCGCTCCACCTTCACCGTCGTCGAGGACATCGTCGCCGCCGTCCTGCGCGCCGGCGACCGGACCGTCGACGACGAGATGGTCGCCACCTTCGCCCGGCTCTTCTTCGGGGCGATGTCGGCCGCCGGCGAGTCCGTCACCGAGGCCAGCAACCCCGAGGACGCGGCCGAGCGCATCGAGCTGGCCGTGACCTACCTGCTGACCGGGGTCCAGACCCTGGCCAAGCAGGGCGTCAAGGTCGAGGACATGCGCTGACGCGCACGTCCTCGCGCGCTACTTGACGGTCACCCCACCGGGTGCGACCTGACCGTTGCCCTGCGGGATGAGGTCCAGCCAGACCTTGCCCGGCGGGATCTCGATCGCGGCGCCCTTCGCGTCGGTGAAGGTGACCGCACCCTTCTCACCCTTCTTCACCCAGGTCGCCTCGACGATCTGGCCGGCGCGCAGGATCCACGCCTTGCCCCGGCCGGTGAAGTGGGAGACCGGCACGATCGCGCCGCTCGGATCCTTGTAGGGGGCGATGGTGGTCTTGGTCTGGGCGACGACGACGGTGTCGGCGAGGAACTGGCCGCTCTTGGCCATGTAGTTGTTCTGCAGGTGGTACTTGCCACCCTTGAAGAGCCAGTTGTCCGTGCGCGCCGCGGAGAACTTCACGTCGACGGCCTTGGCGGGCTTGCCGCCGGCCAGCTCGGTGCTGGCGTCACCCCACGGCATGAAGTCGCCGGGACGCTTGGCCTTGCCCTTCTTCTCGGCGGCCTTGCCGACCTTGGCGACCTTGCCGACCACGCTGTGCAGGAAGTCCTGGGGCTTGCTGGTGTCGCGTACGACGTAGGGGGTGGACATGTCGATCCAGGAGATGTCGTGCTTCTTCAGCTGCGCGAACGTGTAGGGGGCCGCGCCGCTGGTCATGATCTTCGCCCCGATCGGCGCGGCGATGCCGGCGTCGGTCGCCCGCATCGAACGGACCGGCCCGGCCTCCTTCGGAAGCTGGGAGTAGTACGCGACGGCCAACCGCGTCACGCCGCCCTCGACCAGCTCCTGGACGACCAGGTCCGCCTTGGCGACGCCGTACTGCGGGTCGCTGGCCGCGGTGTTGTCGATCTTGACGATGTAGGCGGGGTGCTTGCGGGCGGCGGTCTGCCCCTCGGGGAGCTCGACGCCGGTCAGCGGCTCGTGGTCGGGCTCAGCCGGCGCGGACGGCGACGGCTTCGTCTCCTTGGGCTCCTCGGAGGAGCCACAGCCGGTCAGGACCAGACCCGCGGCGGCCAGCGTTGCCACTGCTCGCAGGAGGATCCCCGGGCGGGACGTACGCATCATCAATCTCCATCTGCATCGGCTCAGGTACCAAGACGAGTGTCAGACGGTAATCGTTGCACCCGACGACGCCGCGCCCGGGGTTCCCTACATCAGGCGACCGTGGCTCCGCCGTCCACGTAGAGGGTCTGGCCGGTGATGTAGGAGGCCTCGTCGCTGGCCAGGAAGGCAGCGGCGGCGGCGATGTCGGCGGGCTCGCCGACGCGCTTGACCGGGTTGGCCTCGGCCGAGAGCTTGCGGAACTCGTCGACGTCGAGGCCGAGGCGGGCCGCGGTCTGGTCGGTCATCTCGGTGGCGATGAATCCCGGCGCGATCGCGTTCACGTTGACACCGAACGGACCGAGCTCGAGCGCGAGGGTGCGGGTGAAGCCCTGCACGCCGGCCTTCGCCGCGGAGTAGTTCGCCTGACCGCGGTTGCCGGTGGCCGAGGTGGAGGAGACGTTGATGATCTTGCCGTACTTCTGCTTCACGAAGACCGCCTGCGCCGCCTTCGACATCAGGAAGTGGCCCTTGAGGTGGACGTTCATGACCAGGTCCCAGTCGTCCTCGGTCATCTTGAAGAGCAGGTTGTCGCGGGTGATGCCGGCGTTGTTCATCAGGATGTGCAGGCCGCCGAGCTCCTCGACGACGCGCGCGACCGCGGCCTCGGTGTCCTCCGCCTTCGCGACGTTGGCGCCGATGCCGACCGACTTGGCACCGTCCACCAGCGGGAGCTTGGCGGCGGCCTCAGCGGCGGCGGCCTCGTCGAGGTCGATGATCGCGACCGAGGCACCCTCCTCGGCGAAACGCGTGGCGACTCCGAAACCGATCCCTCGCGCTGCACCGGTGATGACTGCGACGCGTCCGTCGAAACGACCCATGACCAAACTCCTTCGTGTGACTCAGGCTCTGTGACTCAGCCGACAATGACGTACGGCCCCCGCCGACTGTAGCGAGGGCCGCACGTGATGTCGCGAGGTGTCTACTGATTGGTAGCAACCCACGCGTCGCGTGCCGCCACGCCCAGGTCGGGCTGGTCGGTGAAGAACGCGTCGACGCCGGCGTCGAGGTAGGGACCGACCTCGCAGCCGAGGTCACCGATCGCGATCGGGTCGGTGCCCTTGCGGCACTCGGTGGGGAGGTACTTGTTCTCGGCGCGCATGGTCCAGATGACCGTCGACAGCCCGGCGCGGTGGGCGCGGGCGGCGAGGTCGGTGGGCTCACCGAGCGTGCCGTCGGCGTCGCGCGGGATGAAGTAGTACTTGTAGGGCGAGACCTGGTCGGCGTACTTCTTGATGCTGCGCAGCCCCTTGTCGGTGACCAGGTGGTCGTTGGTCACGCCGGTGCCGGCGACGACCTGGTCGTACGGTGCACCGCCGAAGTCGATCAGCTGGACCAGCGGGGTGTCGACCATGCGGTTGAGGTCCCGGAGGTTGCTGACCTCGAAGGACTGGATCACCGCCGCGGACCGCTTGCCGCCGAGGCCGTGTCTCTTGAGGATCTTCGCGAGCGGCTCCTCGAGCGAGAGGCCGATGGAGTCGAAGTACGTCGGGTGCTTGGTCTCCGGGGCGACGCCGATGGTGCGGCCGGTCTCGGCCTCCTTGGCCTCGACCAGATCCAGCACCTCCTCCAGGGTCGGCACCTCGAAGAGGCCGTCGTAGGCGGTGTTGGCCGGACGGTCGCCGGGGATGCGCTCCTTGGCGCGCAGCGTCTTCAGCTCGGCCAGGGTGAAGTCCTCGGTGAACCAGCCGGTCAGCGCCTTGCCGTCGATGGTCTTCGTGGTCTTCCGGTCCGCGAACTCGGGGTGGTCGGCGACGTCGGTGGTGCCCGAGATCTCGTTCTCGTGGCGGGCGACGAGCACCCCGTCCTTGGTCGAAACCACGTCGGGCTCGACGAAGTCGGCACCCTGCTGGATGGCGAGCTCGTAGGACGCCAGGGTGTGCTCGGGCCGGTAGCCGGAGGCACCGCGGTGACCGAAGACGAGCGGCTCGGCGTGCTGGTGCTGGACCGCCGAGACGGCGGTCGTGGTGGTGGACGCCGCGGAGGCGGAGCTCGAGACCAGGGCGGTCCCGGCGGCGAGCGCCGCGGCGGCGGCAAGCGCGAGAGCACGCATGCGAGTGGGGTTCAACGTGGTCATGCCCCGATCACACCGGCCCCGGGAGTCCCCGGGATCGGTGTGCGGTGAACGTAGCGTGACGATCTGCCGAAGCGCTTCAGGCCGCATCGCCCAAGTCTAGGGAAGTCGTACGCTGCCCACCGATGACTTCGCGGAGCACGTCGGGATGGTTGGTGATGATGCCGTCGACACCGCGGTCGAGGACGTCGCCCATGGTCTCGGCGTCGTCGACCGTCCAGGCGTGGATGTGCATCCCGAGCGCGTGCACCCGGGCGACGTAGCCGGCGTCGAAGGACCCGAGGTGCGGGTTGATCTGGTCTGCCCAGGCGTAGCCGTCCAGGTCGGCGTAGGCGGGGGTGCCGAGCAGAGCGACCGGCATCTCGGGCTGGATGCTCTTGTAGGTCTTCATCGAGTCGAAGTCGAAGCTCTGCACGCCGAGCCGGCCCGCCGCGACCGCGGAGCGGACATAGCCGGGGAACGAGTCGAACTCGGCCGCGACCTGCTTCTCGATGCCCGGGTAGAGCTCGGGCGACTTGAGCTCCATCAGGATCCCGGACGGCGTCGGCCGGACGAGCGCGACCATCTCCTTCAGCGTCGGCACCGGCTCGCCGGCGTACTTCGCCCCGAACCAGGAGCCGGCGTCGAGCGTCTTGATCTCGGCGAGCGTGAAGTCCCTGACGTTCCACGGCGAGCGGCCGGGGAAGCGCTGCTCGACGTCGGTGGTGCGACTCAGGGTGGTGTCGTGCATCAGCACGAGCTCGCCGTCCTTGGTGGCCTGCACGTCCGACTCGATCCAGTCGGCTCCCTGCTCGACGCCGAGGGCGAACGCGGCCAGGGTGTTCTCCGGGGCGTACGCGCTCGCCCCGCGGTGGGCGACGACGATCATGTCGTCGGCCCGGTGGGCCTCGACGGCGTTGACCGCCACCGGAGCCATCATCGTGCCTGCGGCCAGCGCCACGCCGGCCAGTGCTGAGGTGAAGGTCTTGGACGCGACGGACGACAGCGACATGACGCACTCCCGAGATCAGTGGATGACGACTGATCTCGAGTGAATCGGCCGCCGCCGACCGCGCCCCGACGGATTGATGGCCGAAGCCGTACGCCTCGGTGAACTCAGCCCGGACCTTCAGCCCAGCACGGCGCGCAGCCGGTCGGCGTACTCCGTCTGCTCCCCGGCGGCGTACTTGTGGCGGGGCCAGAAGAAGCCCTTGAGCCCGTCGCCGCGGGTGCGCGGGACGACGTGGAGGTGGAGGTGGGGCACCGACTGGCTGACCACGTTGTTGACCGCGACGAAGCTGCCCTGGGCGCCGAGGCCGTCGACGACCGCCGCAGCCAGTCGCTGAGCGTTCACGACGAAGCGTCCGTGCAGGTCAGGAGGGAGATCGAGCAGCGTCGCGAGGTGTTCTCGCGGCACCATCAGGATGTGGCCCTTCTGCACCGGCCGGTGGTCGAGGAACGCCACGAAGCCGTCGTCCTCGAACACGATCTCGGCCGCCATGTCCCCCGCGACGACGTCGCAGAACACGCAGCTCACGCTTCCTCTCCCCACGACAACGTCGCGACCACCAGGTCGACGGTCGGCAGGGCGAGGTCGGCGAGGTCGGGGTGCGGGAAGGAGTAGATCAGCCGCGACTCGTAGAGCCGGTCGGGCGAGGCGACCCAGCGCTCCCCCACCGTCGTGGTCTCGGCCTGCAGCGGATGCCGCACCATGCCGAACGGAGCCGGACGGCTCAGCGCGACCGCCAGCCCGGCCGGGCGCCGCCCGACCCGCTGCAGCCAGTAGGCGAGGAACGCGGCGCCCTGCTGGGTCGCCGCTTCCTTGGCCGCGGTCATCCACCGCGCCCAGTCGGGCTGCTCGATCCTGGAGCGCTGCACCTTCGGGAGGACCTTGTCGGCCAGGTCGGCGAGCTGGTAGTCGCGGACGTCCTCGTCGGACATGTCCACGACGTACCACTCCTGGGCCTTGGGCAGCCGCAGGTCGACGTGCGGTTTCGGGCCGAGCGCCTTGAGCACGTCCCTGATGCCCGACCGGAACCGGTTCGGCCCGGCCGGGTCGAAGGTGACGTGCCCGATCTCCTCGATGTTGGCGGTCAGGAACTCGCGCAGCCCGTCGGCGTTGCGCAGCTGCGCGCGCCGGCGGGTGTCCTCGGCGAGGAACGTGTCGAGGGCTTCCTGGGAGGAGAAGAGCATCGCCTCGTACGGTGGCCGGTTGCCGCGGTCCCCGGGAAAGACCCTGATCCGGGCCTCGTCGAGCTGGGGAACGACAACCTGCCCCGTACGCAGCGCGGCACCGACCGCGTCGGCGTCGGCGGCGGCGAGCGCCACCTCCAGCGCGCGGTTGCGGTAGCCGTCGATCATCGTCCGAGGCTAACCCTCGGACGTGATCGAATCTGTCTAGACGGCGCCGAGACGCTGTGGCGTGTCGTCGTCGCAGGTCGCGAAGAAGTTGCCGACCACGTCGACCATGTGGCTGAACGACTCCGCGGCGAAGAGCACCGGCTGGTAGTCGGTGATGTCGTAGTCGAGCGTCGCCATCTGGGCGAAGTCGATCGGCCGCACCTCCACCTCCCGCATCTCCTCGATCTCGCCGTAGGACGAGAGCAGCCCGGCCCCGTACGCCTTGATCTCGCCGTCCTCGTGGAGCACGCCGAACTCGATGGTGAACCAGAAGACGTCGGCGACGACCTGGAGCGCCTCCCGGGTCTCCACCCGGCGCGCGGCGGCGCCGGCGAGGCGCTTGACCTCGGCGACCTGCGGGTCGGCCAGCAGGTTCCCGTGGCCGATCACCTCGTGGATGATGTCGGGCTCCGGGGTGTAGAGCGGCACCGCGTGGTGACGCAGATACTGCGTCGAGTGGAACTGGCCGTCGGCCAGGCTCCCGTAGAACTCCTCCAGCGGCACGATGCCGGCTGCCGGGACGTACTCGAAGCCGGTCAGCGGCTTCAGCCCCGCACTCACCTCGTCGAGCTGTGGCACCCGGTCCTGCGGGAGGTTGAGAGCCTCGACGGCCGCGAGGTAGTTGCGGCAGGCATATTTGGCGTGCAGCGGCGCGATCTCCCGGCACACCGTCCGCCAGATCTCGTTCTCCGTCTCGGTGTAGTCGATCCGGGGAACAGCCATCCCCGGCTTCCAACCAAGCGCCGCGGTAGCGATCTCGCTCCGTCGTGCCCGGTAGTCCTGGTCTGCGAACCCGGGGTGGTTGTTCCCCAGATGCACCTCGACCTGCCCGTCCTCGCCCACGGTGACGGGCGAGTAGAGCTGTCCTTCCTCGAACATCCTTACCTCCATGTGACGTACGCCTCACAACCCTATCGCGGGCACCAGGAAAGGCCTCCTGTCAGGGAGGCGAACATCAGGAAGTCTTACGGTCCCCGAAACACCAGCAGCACGGAAGTACGAGGCTCGACAACGCGCGACGTGAATGGGGGCGCGGGTGGCGAAGCCCCCGCCTCCGCGCGAAGCGCGGACAAATGACGAGAGCGACGTGGCTCGCGCTTTCCGCGAGCACACGCCGCCCTCGATCGAGTGGAGCTGCGGGGAATCGAACCCCGGTCCTCGAGCGCCGTGCCAGGTCTTCTCCGGGTGCAGTCTGTGGGTGGCGTTCTCTCATCCCCGGGGCTCGACGCAGACACGTCCCCGACAGGCTCAGCCGACTAGATGTCCCTCATGCCCCGTCGGCATGTGCATGAGGTGGAGTCTCCTAGATGACGCCTGGATCCGAGCCGGAGACGGATACTCGGTCAGACGCTTCGATCACCGCGTCAGGCGGCGAGAGCGAAGGAACTGCGCTTAGCGTTGGCAGTTATTGGTTTCCAGCGATCGTTTACGAGATGACGCTGGCTCCTCGACCCGCTTCCCCTGGGAGCAACGTCCCAAGTCGAAACCGATCAGCCCCTTTTGAGTTTTCAATGCCTGTTGTGCAGGCAGTAAGAGAACACTACAGGCCGCTGCCTGCATTCCCCACTCGGTTATCCGGTCATGCCCTTGAGCTTGCGACCGACCTCGACCTCGGCCTCGCGCTTGGCCGTACGCTCCGCGATGGTGTTGCGCTTGTCCCACGACTTCTTGCCCTTGGCGACGCCGATCTCGACCTTGGCGCGACCGTTGAGGAAGTAGAGCGCCAACGGCACCACGGTGAGGCCCTTCTCGGCGACCTTGCGCTCGATCTTGTCGATCTCGGCACGGTGCAGGAGGAGCTTGCGCTTGCGGCGGGCGGAGTGGTTGGTCCAGGTGCCGTTGAGGTATTCGGGGATGTGGATCCCGTGGATCCAGGCCTCGCCGCGGTCGATGTCGACGAAGCCGTCGACCAGGGACGCGCGACCCTCACGCAGCGACTTCACCTCGGTGCCCTGCAGGACCATGCCGGCCTCGTAGGTGTCCTCGATGTGGTAGTCGTGTCGCGCCTTCTTGTTCTGCGCGATCATCTTGCGCCCCTGCTCCTTCGCCATTCCTCCATTGTCTCAGGCGCGAGGTCATGACCGCGAAACGTTTAGGACCGAGTCATAGACCGAGCATCGGCATCGGGTCGATGATCTCGCCGTCCCGGAGGATCATGAAGTGCAGATGGCACCCGGTGGACCAGCCTGTCGTGCCGGCGAGCCCGATGACGTCACCACGACCGACGGTGTCGTCGACCTCGCTGCGGTAGGCGGAGAGGTGGTTGTAGACGGCCGTGTAGGAGTGCCCGTTGATGTTGCCGAGGAAGAGGTGCAGACGGTTTCCGTACGCGTCGTTCCACTCCTGCGCGATGACGGTGCCCGACTCGGCGGCGAGGAGCGGTGTGCCGCAGGGGGCGTGCAGGTCGACCCCGTCGTGCAGCTTGTACTCCCCCGTGGTCGGGTGGGTGCGCATCCCGTAGGGCGAGGTGACGTACGAGTCGGCGACCGGCATCGCCAACATGCCCACGAGCGTGTCGACGGTCCGGTTCTGCGCTCCCTCGGCGAGCCCGGCGATCTTCTCCTCGATCGCCGCGTCCTGCTTCTCGAGCTCGGCGAGGACCTTGCGGTCCTCCTCGGCCAGCTCGGCGGCCTTCTTCCGCGCCGCGGAGGTGCGCGTCACGAGCGCGGCGATCTCGTCGCGGGCCTCGGCCGCGCGGACCCGGAGCCGCTCGATCTCGGCGACGTTCCTGGCGGCGCTCCGCTCGGTGGCCGCCACGGCGGCGGTGGCACGGCGCTGGCCGCGCTCACGGCGGGCGACCAGCCGCTCCCCCGCCTCCAGCCGCTCCAGCGTGCTGGCCTGGGAGGAGGTCACCGCGTCGGTGTAGTTGCGCCGTCGCATCAGCTCCTCCAGCGTCGCGCCCTCGAGCAGCGCGGAGAACTCCTGCAGCGTCGGGTCGCCGGCGGTGGTGAACTCCTCGAGGATCGTGTCGCGCAGCTCCTCCCGCGACTCGGTCGCCCGCTTCCGCGCGGTGCGCAGGTCCGTACGCGCGGCGGCGAGCACCGCCCGCTGCCGCTCCAGGGACGCCTCGGCACGGCGGTGCGCGCGGGTGGCCGCGCGCAGGCGTACGTCTGTCCTCTTCAGTCGCGACCGGGCGCCTGCCAGCTTCTTCTGGGCCTTGGCGAGGGCGGTGGTGGCTCGTTGCAGGGCGTCGCTGGAGTGCTCGACGGCGTCCTCGGCCGCCTCCTTCTCCTTCTCGATCTGCTCCTGCTGGTCGTCGAGTGGATCTTCTGCTCGGGCGATCGGGGTGATCAGCGTCCCGGCGAGCACGCAGCCGACGAGCACTGCGAGCAGGGGACGGCTGCGACGGACGGCGCCGAGTCGCGCGGGGTACAACGGATTGCCTCCGGTGGCGGGTGGGGGAACCGGACGAGCAGGAGACGATACCCCCGTGGGTTCAGCCGCCCGAGGTCAGCCCAGCAGCGGCATCGGGTCGACCGGGGTCCCGTCGCGCAGGATCGTGAAGTGCAGGTGGCAGGCCGTGGACCAGCCGGTCGTGCCCGCGTAGGCCACGGTCTCGCCGCGCCCGACCGTCCCGGAGCGCTTCGCATAGCTCGAGATGTGGTTGTAGACGGCGGTGTAGGAGTGCCCGTTGACCCTGCCGAGATACAGGTAGAGACGGTTGCCCCACACGCTCGAGAAGGAGGTCGAGATGATCTGTCCCGAGTCGGCCGCGCGCAGCGGGACACCGCACGGCGCGTGGAAGTCGGTGCCGTTGTGCAGCGAGACGTAGCCGTAGATCGGGTGCTTGCGGATCCCGTAGGGCGAGGTGACGTAGGTGTTGGCCACCGGCATCGCGAAGAGACCGCCGACGGACCCGACGTTGCGGTCGGTGCCGGAGCCGGCCGAGGCCAGCGCCCGGATCTTCGTACGCAGCGCCGACTCCTCCGCCTCGAGCTTGCGCAGCTCGGCGGCGTCGGCCGCCTTCGCCGCCTCGGCGGACCGCTTCGCGGTGGCCGCCTTGTCGGCCAGCGTGGACAGCTCGGCGTGGGCCGCCGCGGCCTGGTCGCGGAGCGAGTCGACCTCGGCGACCAGCTCGCGGGCCTTCTTCTCCTTGGCCGCGATCGCGTCGGTCGCCTCCTGCACCTCGCCCTCGCGGACGACGAGCATCGTCTCGGTCGCCTCCATCCGCTGGAGGGTGGCGTCCTGGCCCGCGGCGGCCGCGTCGACGTACGTCTGCTGGCGCATCAGGTCCTCGAGGGATCCGCCGGAGAGCAGGGCCGCCGCCTGGGCGAGCCTCGGGTCTCCCCCGGTGAACCGGGTCAGGATCTCGTCGCGCATCTGTTCACGCTGCGCCTTCACCTCGGCCTTGCCCTCGGCGAGCTCCCGCTTCGCCGCGGCCAGGAGCCGCTTCTGCTCGGCCAGCTCGGCCTCGAGCTCGGCGTGGGCCGCCTGCACCTCGGCGAGCCGCGTGTTGAGCTCGTCGAGGCGGGTCTGGGCCCGGTCGAGCTTCTTCTGCGCCGCGGCGTACGTCGCCGATGCCTCACGCAGACCGGCGCTGGAGTGCTCGAGGTCCTCGGCGGCAGCCTTCTGCTCCTGCTGGACCTCGCGCTGCTCCCGCTCGAGACGGTCCTTCTCGTCGGCGGAGGACGGAAGACTGGGCGAGAGCAGCACGGCAGCCACCACGGCGCAGCTGAGCGCAGCGGCGAGTCTGCCGGCACGGGGGAAGGCGTGCACGCCCCAGACGGTAGGGGATCCGGGTCAGACCTTGATGTATTTGCGGGTGAGCAGGAGTGTCGGGACGAGCGTGAGCAGGATGCCGAGGACCGCCACGATCGCGAAGGAGCTGAAGAACTCCTCCCAGCCGACCCACTGGGTCACCGCGGTGGAGGAGAGCCGCTGCTCGACGCCGAAGTACATCACCGCGGCCAGCGCCATCCCGGAGAGCCCGATGCCGACCAGTGCCACCACCAGCGACTCCAGGAGGAACGGCAGCGCGATGTAGAGGGTCGAGGCACCGACCAGCCGCATGATCCCGATCTCGCGGCGGCGGGCGAAGGCGGCCAGCCGGATGGTGTTGGCGACCAGCAGCAACGCCGCGATGACCAGCACGATCGCGCCGACCAGCGCCGCGCTCTGCAGCCCGTCGACGGCGGCGAGGATGGGCCCGGTGACCTCGTGTACGTCACCGACGTGGTCGATCCCGTCCAGGCCGGCGACCGCCTCGATGATCTCGGCGGAGTGGTGCGGGTCGGTCATCGTGACCCAGTAGGACTCCCACATGTCGCTGGACTTCACCACCGGGTCGGGGCCGCTGACGCCTTCGACGTCGAGAGCCTGCAGCCGCTTGTAGGCCTGCGCCTGGCTCTCCTCCTCGATCTTGTCGACGTAGCGGTTGTCGTCGAGGGCGGCGGTGATGACCTTCTTCTGGCTGTCGTCGACGGCACCGGCGCACTGCGGGTTGCGGTCGTTCGCGCCGTTGCACATGTAGAAGGTGATCTGCAGCTCGTCGCCCCAGACCTCCTCGGTCAGCTGGGCCTGCTCACGCAGCAACAGGCCGACACCGGCCAGCGTGAGCGAGACGAGCAGGGTCAGGGCCACCGCGACGTGCATCGACAGGTTGCGGCGTAGCCCCTGGCGGAGCTCGGTGAATACATAACGCAGCTGCATGACGGGTCGAGAAACCTTTTCTGGGCGTTGAGCCTGTTCGGGGTGAGGGGGCAGGCTCAGAACTGAGCGCCGTACCCGCCCTGGACCTGGTCGCGTACGAGGTGGCCGTGCTCGAGCTCGATGACGCGCTTGCGCATCTGGTCGACCATCTGGACGTCGTGGGTCGCCATCACGATGGTGGTGCCGGAGCGGTTGATGCGGTCGAGCAGACGCATGATGCCGACGGTGTTGGTGGGATCGAGGTTTCCGGTCGGCTCGTCGGCGATCAGGATCATCGGCCGGTTGATGAAGGCGCGGGCCACGGCGACCCGCTGCTGCTCACCACCGGAGAGCTCGTCGGGCATCCGGTCGCCCTTGCCGTCGAGGCCGACCAGCTCGAGCGTCTCCGGGACGCGCTGGCGGATCTCGCGGTTGGAGTGGCCGGTCACCTGCATCGCGAAGGCGACGTTCTCGGCGACGGTCTTGTTGGCCAGGAGGCGGAAGTCCTGGAAGATCGTGCCGACCTGGCGACGCAGCCGCGGGACCTTCCAGCCGGCGAGCCGGTTGATCTCCTTGCCGGCGACGTAGACGCGGCCGGTCGTCGGCCGCTGCTCGCGCAGCATCAGCTTGAGCGCGGTCGACTTCCCCGAGCCGGACTGGCCCACGAGGAAGACGAACTCCCCCTTCTGGATGTCGATCGAAAGGCTGTTGAGGGCGGGTCGCGCCTGCCCTGGATAGGCCTTGCTGACCTTCTCGAAGCGGATCACCGCACCGAGGGTAGTGCAACGGTGGTGGGCTCAGCACTTCGGCTCGGAGATACCTGCCCCTGTACTCTGACGGCGTGCGCTCTGCAGTCCGGATCCTCATCGGTGCCGTAGTCCTCACCGCGATCGCGGTCGGGGTCGGCGTGCTCACCCTGAAAGACGACAAGCCGGAGGCGCCCGAGGTCAAGGGCGACCTGAGCACCGCAGACACCACCACGATGCACGTACGCCGCGGCGCATTCTGCGACCGCGTACCGACCGAGGACGCGACCGAGGCGCTCGGCGGCGCGGCCAGCGAGAAGAAGGCCTACGGCGACGGCGACCAGACCGCGATCTCGGGCCAGGTCAGCGACGTCGCCCAGGAGTACGGCTGCATCTGGACCGGCCCGGAGGGCTCGGCCACCTCCGCCCGCGCCTGGGTCTTCGCCCCGCCGGTCACCCTCGACTGGGCCACCCAGATGACCAAGAGCGTGCCCAAGGGCTGCAAGGCGGCGTCGAGCCCGGCGTACGGGAAACCGTCGGTCGCCCTCACCTGCACCGACGCGAAGAAGCAGCCGAAGGTGGTTCTCCGCGGCCTCTTCGGCGACGCCTGGCTCTCGTGCGAGCTCACCGGCAAGGCCGGCGAGGCGACCGCGACGCTCCAGAAGCGCGCGTCCCGCTGGTGCCTGGTGACCGCCACCGCGGCCGCCGCCTGACGCCCGCCGTTCCCGATCGAGCCCGATCCGGCGCGGCATTTGCACCTAGGCAAAGTCTAGTGCTTTAATCGACTTAGTCGCTCGGGCTGGGTAGGCACCTCACCGGGCGGCGCGCGCCGCCGCGGGCACTGAGTCAGAGCAGAGCCGGCTGGCGAGAGCGGGTGGGGTCCTTAGGGATGGGGATCCCACCCGCGACGCGGCGCATCCGGCTACGCGAGCCAGGCCAGGACCGCGTCGGCGAACTCAGCGGGCCGGTTGCGATGCACGAAGTGGCCGACGTCGAAGCGGACCAGGTCGGCGTCCGGGATCCGGCTGACGACCCGGTCGAGATCTGCCTGCGGGATGTGGCTGTTGCCGCCGCCGGCCACGATCAGGGTCGGCATGGACAGCAGCTCGAGCTGCTCCCACATCCAGGCGTCGTACGTCGTCGCCTCGACGAGCAGGGTCGCGATGCACTCCCAGTCATGGCGCATCGGCTTGGCCGGGCGTCCCGGCCGCCGGCGCCGGCGGGGTGCGGGTGGCACCACGTCCTCGATGACCAGCCGGGAGACCAGGTCGGGCCGGTGCATGGCGACGAGGAGAGCGACGTTGCCGCCGGTCGAGTGGCCGACGAGCACGGCGCCGGAGATCCCGAGCGCGTCCATCGCCACGATGACGTCGTCGGCGATCAGCCGGTGGGAGTAGTCGGAAGCCCAGTCCGAGTCTCCGTGCCCACGCAGGTCGAAGGCGTGGACCCGGTGGTCGACCGCGAACGGCGGCACCACGTCCTGCCACCCCTTCGCGCTGCCACCGAGCTCGTGCAACAGCACCATCGGCACCCCGTCCTCGGGACCGTGGACGTCATAGACGTACGCCGCCCCGCGGCCCGGGAGTGGAAGCCTGGTGCGCGTCCGCGCAACCATCGGCTCAGTTCTGCTCGGCCTTCTCGGCACCACGGCGCCAACGGATACCGGCCTCCAGGAAGCCGTCGATGTCGCCGTCGAAGACCGTCTGCGGGTTGCCGACCTCGTAGGTCGTACGCAGGTCCTTGACGATCTGGTAGGGGTTGAGGACGTAGTTGCGCATCTGGTCGCCCCAGGAGGCGGCGACGTCGCCCTTGAGCTCCTTGAGGTGCGCCTCCTCCTCGGCCTTCTTCAGCGCGAGCAGCTTGGCCTTGAGGACGATCATCGCGGCGGCCTTGTTCTGCAGCTGCGACTTCTCGTTCTGGCATGAGACCACGGTGCCGGTGGGGATGTGGGTCAGCCGGACCGCCGAGTCGGTGGTGTTGACCGACTGGCCACCGGGACCCGAGGAGCGGTAGACGTCGACCTTGATGTCGTTCTCGTCGAGCTCGATCTCGTCGGTCTGCTCCAGCACGGGCACGACCTCGACCGCGGCGAAGGAGGTCTGGCGGCGACCCTGGTTGTCGAACGGGCTGATCCGCACCAGGCGGTGGGTGCCGGCCTCGACGGAGAGGGTGCCGTAGGCGTAGGGAGCGTGGACCGCGAAGGTGGCCGACTTGATCCCGGCCTCCTCGGCGTAGGAGGTGTCGAAGACCTCTACCGGGTATTTGTTGCGCTCCGCCCAGCGGACGTACATCCGCATCAGCATCTCGGCGAAGTCGGCGGCGTCGACGCCACCGGCGCCGGAGCGGATCGTGACCAGGGCCTCGCGGGAGTCGTACTCCCCCGAGAGCAGGGTGCGGATCTCCAGGCTCTCGACGGCCTTCTTGACCCGGCCGAGCTCGGCCTCGGACTCGGCGAGCGTGTCGGCGTCGCCCTCCTCCTGGGCCATCTCGACCATCAGCTCGAGGTCCTCGATGCGGGCGTGGAGCTCGGTGAACTTGTTGAGCTCGCCCTGCAGCAGGGAGAGGCGTCCGGTGACCCGGGTGGCGTTGTCCTGATCGTCCCAGAGGTCGGGCGCGGCGACCTGCTCGCCGAGGTCGGCGATCTCCTTGCGCATCGCGTCCAGGTCCAGCACCTGGCCGATGGTCTGCATCGTTGCCTGGAGCTGCTTGATCTCGGTGTCGAATTCGGGGCCTGCCACGTCTTACAGGTTACTTGACCGGTGGTGCGCTGCCCGATTCGCCGACCCCCTCGAAATATGCTCTCGCCCTCCGGCGGGGGGGAACCGGAGGGCGAGCGCCAGGGGGATGTGTGGGGGTGAACCCGTCGGAACGGGTCCCGAGAACCTCAGGCCTGGTGAGTCGAGCCGGCGAACCAGCCGTCCCAGGCAGCCTCTTCGCGGACGCTGGCGCCCGGCTTGGGGGCGTGCAGCATGATCGCCTGACCGTTCTCCCAGCGCAAGAAGATGCCGACGTGGTAGACGGGGCTACCGAAGAACATCAGGTCGCCGCGCTGGATCTGGTCGTTCGGGATCGTCGGCAGCGCAGCGGCCTGGTCCCGCGAGACCCGGGGAAGCTCGATGCCGGCGGCGGCGAAGGCGTACTGCGTCAGGCCGGAGCAGTCGAACGAGCTCGGGCCGGTCGCACCCCAGACGTACGGGTCGCCGATCTGCTGCGAGGCGACGCTGATCGCCCGGTCGATCCGGCCCTGCCGGCTCGCGGCGTAGGCCTTGGCCTCCGCCTCGGCCTTCTTCTTCGCCTCGGCGGCCTTCTTGGCGGCGATCGCCGCCTTGCGCTTCGCCTCGGCCGCCTTGAGGGCTGCCGCGGCCTTGCGCTGCTGCACCTCGACAGCCGTCTCGAGCTGCTTGATGTCGGTGAGCATCGCGGCGGGGGTCGCCGAGACCTCCAGGGTCGGAGGAGCCTCCACCACCTTGCCCGACTCGACGGAGGTCGTCTCCTGGGAGACCGGGGCGGCGTTGGCGGCGGGGACCGCCACCAGGGCACCGGCGGCGATGCCGCTGGCGAGGGTGATGCGACCGGCGAGCTTGCCGTGGCCGCTGAGCGATCCTGCGATCGTCCGCACGATCGAGACGTTCGGCGCCCGGAACGGACGCGGCGTGCCTCGATGGGCAGGACGGGATACGGACTTGGACATGCGTGAGTTCCTTCCCACGCCTGCGAGGTGAGCTGTCGGGTTCGGGCTAGAAGGTTGCCCGGCCATCGAGCGATGGCTTCACCCCAAGCGACCGTCCGAGTTAGTCGCGTGGAACTTGGGTCCCCCGCTCCTGTCCCATACGTACTGCTGAGTGTGAGGGTAAAGGGGGTTCAGTAGTAGGGGCCGGCGTCCGGAGGGACAGGATTCGGCGTGTACCCGGGGCCGGTCGTGCGTTGTGCACGGCTCAACCAAGGTGACACGCGATCTTGGACGGATCCAATCCCGAATGCTCGCTTCCCGAGCACATTCCGCGTGGTTACGCGTGTTTTTGCCGTCATTTGTGAGTCATCTCACGCAATGAACAGCCGTTTGACGCCGTGTTGAACTTGCGGTTACTCCGCCGCTTCCAGCCGGAACCCGACGCCGCGGACCGCGACGACCTTCTCCTGCACACCGGCGGCCTCGAGCTTCTGGCGCAGGCGGCCGACGGTGACGTCGAGGGTCTTGGTCGAGCCGTACCAGTTCTCGTCCCAGACCTCGGCCATCAGCCGGTCACGGGAGACGACCTTGTCGCGGGAGGCGGCCAGCACGGCCAGGAGCGCGAACTCCTTGCCCGTCAGCGTGACCTCACGCTCGCCCGCGTAGACCCGGTGGGCCGCGACGTCGATGCGCAGCGCGTCGTCGTCGGCGCCGGGCTCGACCGGACCCGAGCGGCGCAGCAGGGCGCGGACCCGGGCCTGGAGGACGGCCAGCGCGAACGGCTTGGCCAGGTAGTCGTCGGCACCGGCGTCGAGCCCGACCACCAGGTCGATCTCGGCGTCGCGGGCGGTGAGGATCATGATCCCGCCCTCGTAGCCGTTGTCACGCGCGGCCTTGCAGACCTCGAGCCCGTCCATGTCGGGAAGGCCCAGGTCGAGCAGCACGAGCTCGGCCTCGTAGGGGGGCGCGAGCAGCTCCAGCGCCTTCTTGCCGGAGTCGACCCAGGTGACGTCGTAACCCTCTCGCTGGAGCGTACGCACCAGCGGAGCGGCGATGTCCTCTTGGTCTTCTACGACGAGCACGGAGTTAGACATGGAGAGAACAATAGTTACAGCCCCGTAGGGCTTGTGAAGAGATCCCCCCTTTCAGATAAGCGCGTGATCACATCGTTAGGTCCGAGCTGATCGATACCGAGGGGATCCTCGGCCCCTTCGGCGACCTCGTCCCAGGTGACCGGGGCCGCCACCGTGGGGATCGTCTTGCCCCGCAGCGAGTAGGGACAGATCGTCGTCTTCGATCCCGAGTTCTGCGACCAGTCCAGGAAAACCTTGCCTGACCTGCGGCTCTTGGTCATCGTCGCGGTGACCTCACGCGGGTGGGCCTTCTGCAGGTCCTCGGCGATCTCCTTGGCCAGCGCGGTGGCGACGTCCGGCTCGACGGGCTCCGGCAGGGCGGCGTACAGGTGCAGGCCCTTGCTCCCGCTGAGCACCGGAGTCGCGGCGAGGTCACGGGCGCCGAGCGCCTCGCGCACCAGCTGGGCCACCTGACAGCACTCCTGGAGACCGGCCGGCTCTCCGGGGTCGAGGTCGATCACGATCCGGTTCGCACCCGCCGGGGTGCCGTCGGCGCCGACGGTCCACTGGTGGACGTGCAGCTCCAGCGCGGAGAGGTTTGCGGCCCAGGTGAGCGCCGCGAGGCTGTCGAGGATCGGGAAGGTCAGCGTGCCTTCTCGGTGCTCGGCCGTGCGCGACCCGGTGGTCGGGACGGTGACCGTACGCACCCAGCTCGGGGTGCCGGCCGGGGCGTTCTTCTCGAAGAACGACATGTCGCCGACGCCGTGGGGCCAGCGGATCCGCGTCACCGCACGGTCCTGGAGCTGCGGGAGGAGCACCGGCGCGACCTGGGCGTAGTAGTTGAGCACCTCCCCCTTCGTCATGCCGGTGCGCGGGTAGAGGACCTTGCTGAGGCTGGTCAGGGTCAGGACCCGGCCGTCCACCTCGACGCGTACCTCTTCTCGTTCGACCATCACAGATCCTTCGGCTCGATGTCCTGGCGGATGCCGATGAAGCTCGGCTGCCGCAGCCGGCCCTTGTAGCTCGCCGCCGCGACCGCGGTGCCGTGGGTCTCCACCTCGACGACGAGGAGCGGCTCGACCCAGTGCGTGCCGCGCGCGTCCACGGACGGCACGCCCCCGTCGGGATCGATGTCCGGGCCTGCGAACGGGTCCCGGCCGGTCTCGCGGAGCAGCTCCCCGAGCCGCTGTGCCCGTTTGCCCGTGATGCCGCTGCCGACCCGCCCGCGGTAGATCAGGCCGTCGGGCGTCGGCTGCCCGACGAGCAGGGCGCCGAGACGCTCGGTGCCGCCCTCGGTGCCGACCTCCGGGCGCCAGCCGCCGACCACGAGCGACGCGCGGTAGCGGTGGGCCAGCTTCACCCAGTCCTTGCTCCGCTCCCCCGGCCGGTAGCGGCTGCCGCGGCGCTTCGACACGATCCCCTCCAGCCCCTGCGCCCGCGTCACCTCGTGGAGCATCCGGCCGTCGTCGTACGTCGGCGGCACCTGCCAGCTCGAGAGCTCCCCGCTCTCGAAGAGGTCCTCGAGGATCCGGCGTCGCTCGGTCCACGGCCTCTCGATGAGCAGGTCGCCGTCGAGCCGGAGCAGATCGAAGACCATGTACGTCGCCGGGATCCGCTCCGCGAACCGCGCCGCCCGGCGCACGTCGCGGTTGTGCATCCGGTCCATGAGCACCCGGAAGTCGGGGAGCCCGGCATCGTTGAGCGCGATCACCTCGCCGTCCACGACGATGTCGCGCAGCGGTCCCGTCGCGATCTCGGGCCAGGCAGGGGTGGCGTCGTTGTCGTTGCGCGTGGTCAGCCGGGTCTGCGTACGTCCCTGCTCGGACTCTCCGATGAGCCGGATCCCGTCCCACTTGACCTCATGGACCCACTCGTCCCCCGGTGGCACGTGGGCTCCGGGGGTGGCCAGCATGGGTCGCAGCGTCGAACGCATGGACCCATCTTGCTTCATCCCCCGAGCGCGCGTGGCGGCTCTGACGTGGGTGAATGGGGTACCGGTATCCGAGAATCCGACAGATACTTGGTGAAATCCTACCGACTGACGAGGGGGCCACATGCGTGCGATCTGGAAGGGCGCGGTCTCGTTCGGGCTGGTCAGCGTGCCCGTGAAGCTCTACTCGGCGACGGAGTCCCACGACGTCTCGTTCCGCCAGGTGCACCAGGCCGACGGGGGCCGGATCCGCTACCAGCGGATCTGCTCGATCGACGGCGAGGAGGTGCCCTACTCCGAGATCGCGAAGGGCTATGAGACCGAGGACGGCGAGATGGTCGTGCTCACCGACGACGACTTCGCCAACCTGCCGACGACCTCCTCGCGCGAGATCGCGGTGGAGAAGTTCGTGCCGAGCGACCAGATCGACCCGATGCTCTTCGAGAAGAGCTACTACCTGGAGCCGGAGAACACCGGGATCAAGCCCTACGCGCTGCTGCGTCAGGCGCTGCTCGATGCCGACCGGGTCGCCCTGGTCACCGTCGCCCTACGCCAGCGCACCACGGTCGCTGCGCTGCGAGTTCGGCCGACCGACAACGGTGACGTGATCGTCCTGCAGACGATGATGTGGCCCGACGAGATCCGGGTGCCCGACTTCAAGGTCGAGGCCGGCGAGATCAAGGACTCCGAGATCAAGATGGCCAACATGCTCGTCGAGACGCTCGCGGGCGACTTCCACCCCGAGGAGTTCTCCGACGACTACGCCGACGCCGTCGAGGAGATGGTCCAGGCCAAGATCGAGGGCGGCGAGGTCGAGCGGACGCCCACCTCCACCAAGACCTCCGGCGAGGTCGTCGACCTGCTCGCGGCCCTGCAGCGCTCCGTCGCCGCGGCGAAGAAGTCGCGCGGCGAGGAGGTCCCCGAGGAGGCCGAGGAGAAGAAGACGAAGAAGTCGAAGGCTTCCTAGGACGACCGCGGCGACACGTACCGAAATATTCTGGTGCGGACGTGTCGAAAGCGGGAGGCTCTTCTCGACGCGTAGGCGACGACGCGCGACGGACGCGCCGCCGACCCGCTAGGAGAAGCAGATGCGCTACATGATGTTCGTGAAGATGGCCCCCGACGCCGGACCGCCGCCGGCGGCCCTGATCGAGGCGGTGGAGGCCGAGATCAAGCAGCAGTACGCCGACGGCATCCTGCTCGACGCCGATGGGCTCGGTCCCGCGGTGGAGATCCGGCTGACCGCCGGCGAGGTGACCCACGTCGACGGGCCCTTCGCCGAGGCGAAGGAGGTCGCGGGCGGGTTCTCGCTCTTCGAGGTCCGCTCGCAGGACGAGGCCATCGAGCTCGGCCGCCGGATGGTCCAGCTCCACGAGGAGCTCTGGCCCGGCCAAGACGTGGCCGTGGAGATGCGGCCGCTGTTCGGGCCGCCGACGCCTGCTGAATGAGCTCGCCCACCGAGGACGCGATCGTCGCGGTCTGGCGCAACGAGTCCGTACGTCTCCTCGCCGGTCTGGCGCGGATGACGCACGACCTCGACCTGGCCGAGGACCTCGCTCAGGATGCCCTCGTCGCGGCCCTGGAGAAGTGGCCGCACGAGGGCATCCCTCGCAACCCCGGAGCCTGGCTGATGGCGATCGCGAAGCGGCGCGCGATCGACGGGTTCCGCCGCGACGAGGTGCTGCGTCGCAAGGTCGCGCTGCTCGGACACGAACTGGAGGAGGGTGAGATGCCTGACCTGGCTGCCGCTGTCGATCACATCGAGGACGATGTGCTGCGGCTGATGTTCCTCTCCTGCCACCCGACGCTGGCACCCGACTCCCGCACGGTGCTGACCCTGCGGCTCGTGTGCGGCCTGACGACCGCCGAGATCGCCCGGGCCTACTTCGCCAAGGAGTCGGCCGTCGGGCAGCGGATCTCGCGGGCCAAGCGCACCCTGGCCGAGGTCGGGGCGTCGTTCGAGCTTCCCGTGGGCGAGGAGCGGGCGGCTCGGATGCGCGAGGTGATGCAGACGATCTATCTGGTCTTCAACGAGGGCTATGCGGCGACCTCGGGACCGTCGTGGACCCGGCCCGAGCTGTGCCTGGAGGCCATGCGGCTGGCCCGGATGCTGGCCGCACAGGCCCCCGGCGACCCCGAGGCGCAGGCGCTGCAGGGGCTGCTGGAGATCCAGGGGTCGCGGCTGGCAGCCCGGGCCGACGCCGACGGTCACCCGGTGCTGCTCGATGACCAGGACCGGACCCGCTGGGACCAGCTGCTGCTGCGGCGCGGCCTGGCCGCGGTCGAGCGCGCCACGGCGCTGGCCTCCTCCGGCACTCCCGGCGGGAGCTACCTGGTGCAGGCGATGATCGCCGCCTGTCACGGTCGTGCCCGGCGGGCCGAGGACACCGACTGGGCCGAGATCGCGCGCCTCTACGATCTCCTCGCCTCCGGGGCCCCAGGGGCCGTCATCGAGGTCAACCGGGCCGTCGCGCACGGGCGTGCCTTCGGCCCCGAAGCCGGTCTGGAGATCCTGGCGGCGCTCCCCGAGGGTGCGCTCGCCGGATCCCATCTGCCTGCCGGCGTACGTGGGGATCTGCTGCAGCGCGCCGGACGCCACTCCGAGGCCGCGAATGCGTTCGACGAGGCGGCCTCGCTGACCGGCAACGCGGGGGAACGTGAGCTTCTCGAGAAACGTGCGGCCGCGTGTCGAAGAGCCGAGGCGTCGTCCGACGCGTAAGTATCTCGACGACCACCGCGACAGAAGTGAGCAGAACCATGACCAAGACCACCACCTCCGCCGACGGCACCACGATCGCCTACGACGTGACCGGCACCGGCCCCGCGCTCGTCCTGGTCGACGGCGCGATGTGCTACCGCGACTTCGGGCCGTCGAAGGAGCTGGCCGACGCGCTCGCGGACCGTTTCACCGTCTACCGCTACGACCGCCGCGGCCGCGGTGGGAGCAACATCGCCAAGCCCGCTGCCGCCGGCACGACCGAGGCGGTCGAGCAGGAGGTCGCCGACCTCGGCGCAGTGATCGAGGCGGCCGGCGGGCACGCCCACCTCCTGGGCCAGAGCTCCGGTGCCTTCCTCGCGCTGGAGGCCGCCCGGGCCGGGCTGCCGATCGACAGGATCGTCGCCTACGAGGCTCCGCTCATCCTCGACGACACCCACCGCCCCAACGACGCCGACCTGGCGCAGCAGGTCGAGAAGCTGGTCGAGAAGGGCAAGCGCGCCGCCGCGGTCGAGCTCTTCATGCGCACCGTCGGGATGCCGCTGGTCGCGGTCAAGATCATGCGGCTGACCCCGGCCTTCAAGAAGCTCACCCCGGTCGCGCACACGCTGGCCTACGACCTGGGCATGACCGTGCCGTTCCAGCAGGGTGTGCCGCTGCCGGGCGGCTACCTGAAGAACGTCTCGGTGCCCGTGCTGTCGGCGGCCGGCAGCAAGAGCCCGGCCTACATGACCAACGCCCAGCAGGCCATCGCCAAGGCCGTCCCCGACGGCCGTTACGTCGTCCTCGACGGGCAGAACCACATGGTCAAGGCATCGGCGCTGGCCCCGGTGGCGGCGGAGTTCTTCGGCAGCTGAGACGCCGAGCCGGCCCGTCTTGACGGGCCGACTCGGCGGGATGATCTGTCAAGACGGGCCGACTCGACGGGATGTCCTGTCACGACGCGCCGACTCGACGGAAAATCGGGTCATCTAGGCTGCGGATATGGCACCGCTGTGGGACATCTCACCACCCGTTCACGTCGACTCGCCGGTCTTCCCCGGCGACCACGCGACCGAGGTCGGCTGGACGTTCCGGATCGGCCCCGGCTGCCCGGTCAACGTCGCCGAGATCTCGGTGTCGGCCCACGTCGGGGCGCATGCGGACGCACCGCTGCACTTCACCGACGGCGGCACCCCGGCCGGCGAGATGCCGCTGGAGCCGTTCCTCGGTCCGTGCCGGGTGGTCGACGTCTCCGGGGTACGCCCGCTGGTCACCGTCGATCACCTCGGCCGCATCGACGTCACCGACCTGCCGCCGCGCGTGCTCTTCCGGACGTACGCCACCCAGCCGACGACCTGGGACGACGACTTCTGCGCCATCGACCCTGCGCTGATCGAGCTCCTCGCCGCGAACGGGGTGCGGCTGGTCGGCACCGACGCGGCCAGCCTGGACCCGTCCACCTCCAAGGACCTGCCGGCGCACTTCGCGACCCACCGTCATGACGTACGCATCCTGGAGAACCTGCTGCTCGACGAGGTGCCCGCGGGCGACTACGAGCTGATCGCCCTCCCCCTCAAGCTCACCACCGCCGACGCCGCGCCCGTGCGGGCCGTGCTCAGGCCGATCAAGGAGACCAGCGCATGAACCGCGACGACGCCGTCGCTCTCGACCGGGCCGACCCGCTGGCCCCGCTGCGGGACCTCTTCGAGCTGCCCGAGGGGACGATCTACCTCGACGGCAACTCGCTGGGTGCCCTCCCCCGCGCCACCGCCGGACGGGTGGCCGAGGTGGTCACCCAGGAGTGGGGGCAGGGGCTGATCGAGTCGTGGAACACCGCCTCCTGGATCACCCTGCCCCAGCGCGTCGGCGACAAGATCGCCCGGATCATCGGCGCAGGTCAGGGCGAGGTGGTGGTCGCCGACTCGACCTCGCTCAACGTCTACAAGGTGCTCGCCTCGGCGCTCTCGATCGCCGCGGCCGACTCCCCCGACCGCAGGATCGTGGTCAGCGAGCGCAGCAACTTCCCGACCGACCTCTACATCGCCTCCTCGCTGTGCCGCGACCGCGGCTACGAGCTGGTGCTGGTCGACTCCCCGTCCGAGATCGAGGGGCTGCTGGACCGGACCGCGGTGCTGATGCTGACCGAGGTCAACTACCGCACGGGCTACCTGCACGACATGGCCGCGGTGACGGCCGCCGCCCACGAGCACGGCGTGCTCGCGGTCTGGGACCTGTGCCACTCCGCCGGCGCGGTGCCGGTCGACCTTCGTGGTGCCGATGCCGACTTCGCGATCGGCTGCGGCTACAAGTTCCTCAACGGCGGCCCCGGATCGCCGGCGTTCCTGTGGGTCAGCCCGCGTCACGTCGACCGGTTCGAGCAGCCGCTGTCGGGCTGGATGGGCCACGCGGCGCCCTTCGAGATGTCGTCGGGCTACCGGCCGGCGGAGGGCGTATCCCGCTATCTGTCGGGCACGCCTGCCGTGATCGGCATCTCGGCCCTGGAGTGCGGCGTCGACACGCTGCTCGCGGCCGAGGCGTACGGCGGTCTCGAGGGGCTCCGGACGAAGTCGCTCGCACTGACCCGGCTCTTCGCCGACCTGGTCGCGTCTCGGCTTCCGGGGTTCACGATCGAGTCGCCGCTCGACGACGCCCGGCGCGGCAGCCAGCTGTCGCTGAGCTTCGCCGAGGAGGGTGGGTACGCGATCATGCAGGCGCTGATCGGACGCGGTGTCGTCGGCGACTTCCGGGCAGGGTCGCCGGACATCCTGCGCTTCGGCGTCACCCCGCTCTACACCCGCTACGTCGACGTCTGGGATGCCGTCGACCACCTGGTCTCGGTGATGGCCGACGACGAATGGCGCGACGAGCGCTTCTGGACCCGAGGAGCAGTGACATGAGCACCCCGCAGGACCTTCCGATGGACTACTCCGACTACCTCCACCTGCCGGAGGTGCTCGGCGCGCAGCACCCGCTCTCGGGCGACCACAACGAGATGCTCTTCATCGTGCAGCACCAGGCGATGGAGCTGTGGATGCGACTCGCGCTCCACGAGCTGACCGAGGCGCAGCGGCTGCTCGCCGAGGATGCCGTACGCCCCGCCTTCAAGGGCCTGGCCAGGGTCTCCCGGATCATGGAGCAGCTCGTGCACGCCTGGGACGTGCTCTCGACGCTCACCCCGACCGAGTACGACAAGTTCCGCCCCTACCTGGCCACCGGCTCGGGCTTCCAGTCGTGGCAGTACCGCTGCATCGAGTTCGCGCTCGGCAACAAGGCGGCCTACACGCTCCGGGTGCACGAGGGCCGGCCGCACGAGCAGGACGTGCTCGCCGCGTACGGGCGGCCCTCGCTCTACGACGAGTCGCTGCGGCTGCTGGCCCGGCGCGGCTTCGACATCCCGGCCGACCACCTCGACCGGGACTGGAAGCAGGAGTACGCCGCCTCCGAGGCCGTCGAGGCCGCCTGGGGCGAGGTCTACCGCGACCCCGAGAAGCACTGGGACCTCTACGAGCTCGGCGAGGAGCTCACCGACCTGGAGACCGCCTTCCGGGTCTGGCGGTTCCGGCACGTGACCACCGTCGAGCGGATCATCGGCTTCAAGCCCGGCACCGGCGGGACCTCGGGCGTCTCCTACCTGCGCAAGCAGCTCGACATCATCCTGTTCCCCGAGCTGTGGGCGATGCGTACGGGGCTGTGACGCTCAGCGCTCCAGCTTGTCCCGGAGCCGTTCGGCGAGACGTACGGAGGCCTCGATCTCGACCTTGCGGATCGAGACGGACTCGATGTTGATCCCGAACGGCACGCCGAGCTGGCGGCAGAAGGACATCAGCTCGAGCGCGGTCGCCTCGGCCTGCTCGAGCGAGGCGTCGAGGGTGTCGGTGGCGTGGCGCAGCTCGTTCTCGATCCAGCGCGGGACGTCGACGCCGAGCCAGCGGAGGAACTCCAGGGTCTTCATCGACCCGCAGACGGAGAACGTGAAGACGATCGGCACCGGCGCCAGGCCACGGGAATCACACTCGTAGCGGTAGTCGGAGACGAGGTTCTTGGCGGCGTTGACGTCGTAGACGACCTGGCTCACGAAGTAGGAGCAGCCGGCCTCCTGCTTGGCGATCAGGCGCAGGTGCTCGTCGCCCTTGGCGGTGTGTCGCTCGGGGATCGCGACGGCGCCGAGGAGCAGGTCGGGGTTGGTCTCCCTCCGGATCTCCTGGGCGCGGCGCAGGCTGGTGGCGACGCGCTTCTCACCCGAGGAGGCACCGACGAAGACCGACAGCGCGCGGGCCGGGTCCTGGGTCTTGACCCAGTCACGCAGCGCCGGCTCGTCGTACTTCCCGGTGGCGCGGTAGACGACGGCCGGCACATCGAGACCGGCGAGGTTGCGCTCGAGGAACTCGGCCGGGTCGAGGGTGCGTACGAACGGGAACGGCCGCTCTTCGGGATTGCGGTCGGACTCGTCGTCGATGTCGTAGAGGATCAGCCCGTCGACCTCGAGCGGGCGGATCCGCTCGAGCGTGACCTCGGCGATCTGCTGGACCCGCTCGGGGTCCGTCGTCACCCGCGGCGGGGTGACGGCGAAAAGCAGAATCTCACCGGCACGGTCCCTGATGCGCTGCTGCAGATCCACGGCCTCAACGCTAGCCGAGCCCGACCCACTCGGCGCATCTGTCCCACCCCGCGCGCCGAGTCGGCCCATCTTGACCGAAAATTCGGCCGAGTCGGCCCGTCAAGACGGGCCGAGTCGGCGTCGATCAGTAGACGCTCGGGCCGGAGACCGGGTCGCCGTAGGTGTCCGGCTTGATCTTGAACAGCTCGGCGCGGCGCTTGATCGTCTCGGCACGAGCCAGGCGGGGCTTGTCGCTGCCGTCGCGGATGACGCGGCCGCCCTCCTCGAACTTGTGCAGGAACTCGTAGGCCCAGGTCACGTCCGACGGGGACGGGCTGAACGACTCGTTGATCACGGCGGGCTGCTCCAGGTCGAGGCAGAGCTTGCCGGTCATACCCATGGCGACGCCGTCGGCACCCTGCTCGCGGAGCAGCGGGTGGCTGCTGCCGACCGTCGGGCCGTCGATCGGGCCGGGCAGGTTGCCGATCCGCGAGGCGAGGACGAGCTTGGTGCGCGGGTAGGCCATCGCGAGCGGGTCGTTCTCCGCACCCGTGTCGCGGCGGTAGTCGCCGGAGCCGAACGCGAGCCGGTAGGCACCGCGGGCGCGGGCGATCGTCGCGGCGTCCTCGATACCGAGCGCCGACTCGAGCAGCGGGATCACCGGGGTCGAGCCGCCGAGCCGCTGGAACGTGTCGGTCACCTGGTCGGGCGACTCGGTCTTCGCGAGCATCACCCCGGCGAGCGTCTCGATCCCGGCCAGCGCCGCGAGGTCCTCGCTCCAGTCCTCGGTGGTCCAGTCGTTGATGCGTACCCATGCCCGGCCGCCGCCCTTCAGCCAGCCGGTCACGTTCTCGCGGGCCTGCCCCTTGAGCGAGGTGTCGATCGCGTCCTCCATGTCGAGGATGATCTGGTCGGCGCGGCTCAGCTGTGCGTCGTCGAAGATCTCCGTACGCATCGCGGAGACCAGCAGCCAGGACCTGGCGTTGTGACCTTCGACTCGGTTGGCTTCGCGCACCTCGCGCTTCTCGGCGATCTGGCTCGTGCTCATCGTTCGTCTATCTCCCTACTGGCGTCCTGGGCTGGGCGCGATTTGGACGGTAAACCAACGCGCTGGTGACTCGCGAGTAGGAAGGCGGCGGGCGGAGGAGGTTGAGACGTAACCCACATCCGGCCTCGCCCTAGTCCTGGTCGTCCTCGCCGGCGAGCGCGGGCATCGGCTGGATGAGCTGATAGACGGAGTAGAGCTCCATCTCCTCATCGGCGGCCTGCCTGCCGGCCTCCCGGTAGCGGGCCACGACCTCGTTCAGGTCTCGCTGCAGCCGCTCGGCATCGTCCTCAGTGAGCCGCAGCGAGGTCTCGGAGACGATCCGCTTGGCCGGATCATCCGCGTCTTTGGAGATCTGGAAGGCCTGGTCGACCAGGAGATGGCCCCAGGCGACCGAGCTGCGCTGGAACACGGTGTAGGCGGCCTCGCCTCCGGGCTGCTCGACCATCTTCCTGGGACTGATCGTGATGTCGTCGTCGACGAGCCGCCAGACCCGGTCGCGCTTGTCGCGGCCGGCATCGGGAGCGACCTCGACCAGGCCGTACTTGGCGAGCTGGCGCAGGTGGAAGCTGGCCTGATTGGCCGGGATTCCGGTGCGCTTGGCGATGTCCGCGGCACGCAGGGACCCGGCCGCGGACAGCTCGTGCAGCACACGGTTGCGGGTCGGGTGGGCGATCGCGCGCAGGATCCGCGGGTCGTCGTACGTGGCCATGGCACCACCCTACCCGAATCGCGCACTCTCTAGTGCGCAAGAACTATTGCGCAATATATGTTGCGCATTCTACGGTGCTGCCATGACCTCCTACCGCGCCCTCGCCCGCAACCACGACTTCACCGCCCTGTGGGTCGGTGCCACCGTCGCCGAGCTCGGGACCCGGGTGAGCATCTTCGCGATGCCGCTGGTGGCCTACGTGATGACCGGATCCGCCTTCTGGGCGGCCACGGCCGAGGCCGCCCATCTCGTCGGCATGGTCGGCATGCTGCTGCCCGCCGGAGTGATCGCCGACCGGCGGCACCGGCTGCGGATCATGCGGTTCGCCCACGGGTCGGGAGCGGTGCTGTACGCCTCGCTCGCGGTCGCCGGGCTGCTCGGCTCGCTCACCCTGCCCCACCTGCTTCTCGTCGCCCTGCTCACCGGAGTCCTCAACGGCCTCTTCGTCCCCGCCGAGAACTCGGCGATCAGGTCGGTGGTCCCGGCCGAGGACCTGCCCACGGCGCTCTCCCAGCAGCAGGCCCGTCAGCACATCGCCGGCCTGCTCGGCGGGCCGCTGGGCGGCGTCCTGCTCGGCCTGTCCCGGTGGGCGCCGTTCGCCGGCAACGCCGTCGCGTACGCCGCCGGCTGGCTCCTCCTCGCCCGGGTCCGTGCCGACCTGTCGGCGCCCGCGGCCGTCGCTCAGGGCACCGGGCGGAAGCCGCTGGCCGACCTGCTCGCAGGGTTGGGCTACAGCTGGCGAGAGCCGTTCCTGCGTACGCTGCTCTTCTTCGGGCCGGCCGCCAACCTCGCCATCAACGCGCTCTTCTTCCTCGCCCTGCTGCGGCTGGTCGAGGCCGGCTTCCCGGCCTGGCAGATCGGGCTGGCCGAGGCCGCCATCGGGGCCTGCGGGATCCTCGGAGCGCTGGCCGCGCCCTGGCTGATCGACCGGCTGCCGACCGGGCGGCTCACCATCCTCGTCGCCTGGAGCTTCGTGCCGCTCTCGATCCCGCTGGCCTTCTGGACACATCCGGCGGTGATGGCGCTGGCCGCGTCGGTGGGCCTCTTCCTGAACCCGGCGGGCAACGCCGGCATCGCCGCGTACCGGATGGCGACGACGCCGCAGGAGCTGATCGGGCGGGTCCAGGCGGCCGCGCAGTTCGTCGCGATGCTCACGATCCCGCTCGCGCCCGCGCTCGCCGGGGCGCTGCTGGCGATCGTCGACGGCGCCACCGCGGTCCTGGCGGTGACGGCGATGACCGCCGCAGCAGCCCTGATCCCGACGCTGGCCCGGTCGGTCCGCTCGATCCCGCGGCCTGCGGACTGGCGGGCCGCGACGCCGAACGACGCCAACCTCCGCCACACACGGGAATCAGAGCGCAAAAGTGAGCTTCCTCTCGGATAGCCTCCCTAAGTCCCCCAACACAACGTTTTGCTCCTCGGAAGCAAAGGATCCCCTCCCATGTTCAACCGGGCCTGCCTGGCGTTGGCACTTCTGGTCGGAGTGTTCCTCACGGTGCTCTCGCCGGTACCGGCTCACGCGATGACCGACTCCTGGGCCGACTGGGCGCCCATCGCCGGGACGTCGAACGACTACTCCACGACGATGACCCAGCGCTCGACCGGCTTCCCGAAGGCGCAGATGGCCAGCGACTCCCGCGCCAACGTCGCCCTCCCCAGCGGTGCGTCGACCTTCCTCGACGCGAGCACACCTCCCGGCGCGAAGTACGGCACGAGCCGGGGCTCGGCCTACATCAACCTGCGCCCCAAGGCCGACACCCCGAGCGGCGCCTCGACCACGACGTACGCCTTCGAGAACCCCACGCCCGACACCGGCTGGGCCTTCGTGCTGGGTGACATCGACTCCGACCAGGTCCGGATCCAGGCGACCGACGAGAACGGCGAGCCCGTCTCGGCCGCGGAGATCTCCTCGTGGTTCCAGGGGTCCTTCAACTACGCCGGCGGCATCGACCAGCCGACCTGGAACCCGGCCACCTCGACGCTGGTCGGCAACCCGACCGCTGCCGACACCAACGGCGCCAGCGGCTGGTACGAGCCCGACATCCGGCTCACCAGCCTCTCCTTCGTCTTCGCCCGCCGTGCCGGTTTCCCGGTCTACCAGACCTGGTTCGTGAGCCGGGCGCGGCCGATCGGCGGCACGGTCGCCGACGTGTCCACCTCCGGCTCGTGCCCGGTCGAGGACTCGGTGCTCACCCTCGTCTCCCCCTACGGGGAGGAGCTGGCCAGCACGAGAAGGAGTTGATAGAAAAGTAATAACCGGCTGCGGCGAATTTAGTGGTACAATTCTAGTAGATTTAGGATTTATATTTCCGTTTAAA
>JBEOUM010000007.1:0-310050 GCA_040302365.1 Nocardioides sp. NPDC126508 | reverse complement strand
CCACTCCACACCGGGGAGGCCTTCGTCCATCTACTAGTCAGACCGTGTCGTCGCAGGATCTCGACCAACGTGCCTGGGCATCACAGCTAGTCGAGGCCCTCGGCGCGAAGCCTGCGGGCCTTGCGGCGCCGGGTCAGCTCGATGCCGATCGCGCCGATGCCGAACGCGGCCAGGCAGGTCCAGATCCACCAGGTCCAGCCGCGGTCGTTGAGCAGACCCCAGAAGGGGAGCAGGGCCACGAACCCGACCAGCCAGCCGAGGGTGCTCAGCTCGAAGGCGCGGATCCCGTCCTCGTCGACGAGCTCGATCTTCGGCTCGGGGCGGGCTTCGACCGGCTCCTCGACAGGCGGCTCGTCGTAGCCGTAGTCCTGGGGGTAGGAGCCGTCCTCGGGGTAGTAGTCGCCGTCGTACCCGTCGTACTGCTGCTCCGGGTAGCTGCCGGAGTAGTCCTCGTCGCGGTACTGGTCGCTCATGATGCCCAATCTATCGGGGGCTAGTCTGGAGACGCTGAGCCCCTGCGTACGACTCGACGACCTGGAGGTCCTGATGGCTTCGCTCCGCTGCCCCTGCGGCACCAACTTCCGCACCGAGACCGATGACGAGCTGGTCGAGCAGGTGCAGGAGCACCTCGCCGAGGCTCACCCCGGTCGCACCTACAGCCGCGACGACATCCTGATGCTCGCGGCGATGTCCTGACCCTGTGACGGCGCCCTCATCGGGGCGCCGCCTGTTTCCGGAATAGTTAGCGCCGGTAAGCAGTTATGCTTACCGACATGCCTACCGCACAGCCCGTATCCGCGCCCGACGCGGCCTCCGACATCCCCGAGGTCGCGTCGGTGCTGCGCACCTCCGTCATGCGGATGCGCCGCCGCCTGGCCAACGAGCGCCACCCCGACAACGACCTCTCGCTGGGGTCGATGGCGGTGCTCGGGGCGTTGTACGCCAACGACGAGATGACCCTCGGCGCTCTTGCCGGACGCGAGCGCGTCCAGCCGCCGAGCATGACCAGGATGGTCAACTTCCTCGAGGAGGGCGGATACGTCGTCCGCCGCCAGGGCGAGACCGACCGCCGCCAGGTGCTGGTCTCGATCACCGACAAGGGCCGCCGGACCGTACGCAAGGACCGGCTCAGCCGGGACGCCTGGCTGGCCCAGCAGCTCGTCGACCTCGATGCGGACGAGCTCGCCGCCCTCCGCACAGCCGCTTCGATCATGGAGAGAATAGCCACCAGTTGAGTCCCACGTTCCGTTCCCTGCGCAGCCACAACTACCGCCTCTACCTAGCCGGCAGTGTCGTCTCCAACGTCGGCACCTGGATGCAACGCATCGCCCAGGACTGGTTGGTCCTGAGCCTGGGCGGCGGGGGAGCGGCACTCGGTGTCACCACCGGCCTGCAGTTCCTGCCCATCCTCCTGCTGAGCCCCTACGCCGGCGTCATCGCCGACCGCTTCCCGAAGCGCCGCCTGCTGCAGGCTGCCCAGGGCTGGATGGCCCTGATGTCGCTGCTCCTCGGTGTGCTCGCGGTCAGCGGCCACGCCGAGGTGTGGATGGTCTACGTGATCGCGTTCCTCTTCGGCACCGGCGCCGCCTTCGACGGTCCCGGCCGCCAGTCGTTCGTCTCGGAGATGGTCCACCCCGACGACCTCACCAACGCCGTCGGCCTCAACTCGGCCTCGTTCAACCTCGCCCGCCTGGTCGGCCCGGCCCTGGCCGGACTCCTCATCGGCTGGCTGGGGAGCGGCCCCGAGGCGACCGGCTGGGTCATCCTCGTCAACGCGGTCTCCTACCTCGCCGTGATCGGCCAGCTGCAGCGGATGAACACCGCCGAGCTGCACTCGCCGGAGCCGGCCGGCCGCCGGCGCGGGATGCTGCGTGAGGGCATCGGCTACATCCGTACGCAGCCCAAGATGCTGATGGTCCTCGTGATCGTCTTCTTCGTCGGCACGTTCGGCGCGAACTTCCCGATCACCTCGGCGCTGATGGCGACCGAGGAGTTCGGCAAGGGCGCCAGCGAGTACGGCCTGCTCGGCACCGTCCTCGCGATCGGCTCGCTCTCCGGCGCCCTGCTCGGCGCCCGCCGCACCCGGATCCCGCTGAAGCTGATCGTGGTGGCGGCCACCGGGTTCGGGCTGTCCATCATCGTGTCCGGGATGATGCCGACGTACGCCCTCTTCGCATTGGTCTGCCCGGTCCTCGGCTTCTTCACGATCACCACGCTGAACACGTGCAACGCCACCATGCAGACCGAGGCGGCTCCGGAGTTCCGTGGCCGGGTGATGGCGATCTACATGACCGTCCTGATGGGCGGCACCCCGCTAGGCGCCCCGCTCATCGGCCTCATCGGCGAGCAGTTCGGCGCCCGCACGACCCTCTACGCCTGTGGCGCTCTTGTCCTCTTCGGTACCCTTGCGGGGGTGCTGCTCCTGGCGGCGCTCCGAGGTGGTATCCGGGCCGTTTTGACCCCCTCTCAAGCCGCCGGGTAGCCTCTGAAGCGTGTCTGGGACAACCAGGCCGTCGCGCGTGCCCGGAACAAGCTCGAGAAAAGGTCTCGGACCCGGGTTCGGCGCCCTCAGTACGGGGATTCGGTTCGAGAGATCCGTCTTCATGCTGTTGAGGTAGGGGCGACACGCCCGACCTCGGGGGCGGGGCGGGACCAGTTGGTATCGCACCACCTGGACGCACAAACATTGGATCCTTCGCGGCAGAGCGCCGCGTTGTGAGAGCAGAAAAGAAGGGGAACCACCGAGGTGCCCACCATCAACCAGCTGGTCCGCAAGGGCCGCGAGGACAAGGCGACGAAGTCGAAGACGCCTGCCCTCAAGGGATCGCCGCAGCGCCGTGGCGTCTGCACGCGCGTCTACACCACCACCCCGAAGAAGCCGAACTCCGCCCTCCGGAAGGTCGCCCGTGTGCGCCTCTCCTCCGGCGTCGAGGTCACCGCTTACATCCCGGGTGTGGGCCACAACCTTCAGGAGCACTCCATCGTGCTCGTCCGCGGCGGTCGTGTGAAGGACCTCCCCGGTGTTCGTTACAAGATCATTCGCGGCTCGCTCGACACCCAGGGCGTGAAGAACCGCAAGCAGGCCCGGAGCCGCTACGGCGCCAAGAAGGAGAAGTGAGATGCCTCGTAAGGGTCCCGCTCCCAAGCGTCCGCTCGTCGTCGACCCCGTCTACGGCTCGCAGCTCGTAACCCAGCTCGTCAGCAAGGTCCTCCAGGACGGCAAGAAGCAGGTTGCGCAGCGCATCGTCTACACCGCCCTCGAGGGCTGCCGCGAGAAGACCGGCACCGACCCCGTGGTGACGCTCAAGCGCGCCATGGACAACGTGAAGCCGGCCATCGAGGTCAAGTCCCGCCGCGTCGGTGGCGCGACCTACCAGGTTCCGGTCGAGGTCAAGGGCACGCGCGGCACCACGCTCGCGCTGCGCTGGCTCGTCGGCTACGCCCAGGACCGTCGTGAGAAGACGATGGCCGAGCGCCTGATGAACGAGATCCTCGACGCGAGCAACGGCCTCGGCGCCGCTGTGAAGAAGCGCGAGGACACTCACAAGATGGCCGAGTCCAACAAGGCCTTCGCGCACTACCGCTGGTGACGTACGGCGGGGTGCCTGCCGCACAATGTGGGCACCCCGCCCATCCAGACCGAAGACAATCTCTTTAAGGAACGCTGAAGACAGTGGCCGTCGACATCACCACGGACCTCAATGTGGTCCGCAACATCGGCATCATGGCGCACATCGATGCCGGTAAGACCACCACCACCGAGCGCATCCTGTTCTACACCGGTATCTCGTACAAGATCGGTGAGGTCCACGAGGGCGCAGCCACGATGGACTGGATGGAGCAGGAGCAGGAGCGCGGCATCACGATCACGTCCGCCGCGACGACCTGCTGGTGGAAGGACCACCAGATCAACATCATCGACACCCCGGGGCACGTCGACTTCACCGTCGAGGTGGAGCGCTCGCTGCGCGTCCTGGACGGTGCTGTCGCCGTCTTCGACGGTGTCGCCGGTGTCGAGCCGCAGTCGCAGACCGTGTGGCGTCAGGCGAACAAGTACGCCGTCCCGCGGATGTGCTTCGTCAACAAGCTCGACCGCACCGGTGCCGACTTCTACATGGTCGTCGACTCGATCGTCGACAAGCTGCACGCGACCCCGCTGGTCCTGCAGCTGCCGATCGGTGCCGAGTCCGACTTCATCGGCGTCGTCGACCTGATCGAGATGAACGCCAAGGTCTGGCGCGGCGAGACCCAGCAGGGTGAGGACTACGTCATCGAGACGATCCCCGCCGACATGGCCGACAAGGCCGCCGAGTGGCGCGAGAAGCTCGTCGAGACCCTCGCCGAGGCCGACGACGACATCATGGAGGTCTACCTCGAGGAGGGCGACGTCTTCGACGTCCCCACCCTGAAGGCCGCCATCCGTCGTGCGACCCTCGCCGACAAGCTCAACCCGATCCTCACCGGCACCGCGTTCAAGAACAAGGGCGTCCAGCCCCTGCTCGACGCGATCGTCGACTACCTGCCCTCGCCCATCGATGTCGAGTCGATCATCGGCCACGACGTCAAGGACGAGGAGGTCGAGGTCTCCCGCAAGCCTTCCGAGGACGAGCCGTTCTCCGGTCTGGTCTTCAAGATCGCCTCCGACCCGCACCTGGGCAAGCTGTTCTACCTGCGCGTCTACTCCGGCAAGGTCGAGGCGGGTGCGACCGTGGTCAACCCGATCAACGGCCGCAAGGAGCGCATCGGCAAGATCTACCAGATGCACGCGAACAAGCGTGAGGAGATCAACTCGGTGGGCGCCGGCCAGATCGTGGCCGTCATGGGTCTGAAGGACACCAAGACCGGTCACACCCTGTGCGACCCGTCCAACCCGGTCGTCCTCGAGTCGATGAGCTTCCCGGCCCCCGTGATCGAGGTCGCCATCGAGCCGAAGACCAAGGGTGACCAGCAGAAGCTCGGCACGGCGATTCAGCGCCTCACCGAGGAGGACCCGACCTTCACCGTCAAGACCGACGAGCAGACCGGCCAGACCATCATCGCTGGTATGGGCGAGCTCCACCTCGAGGTCTTCGTCGACCGGATGAAGCGCGAGTTCAAGGTCGAGGCCACCG
This sequence comes from Nocardioides sp. NPDC126508, assembly GCA_040302365.1. Lineage (GTDB taxonomy): Bacteria > Actinomycetota > Actinomycetes > Propionibacteriales > Nocardioidaceae > Nocardioides. Next base: position 304,939 of record JBEOUM010000007.1, on the reverse strand, counting down.
TCGGCAAGCCGCAGGTCGCCTACCGCGAGACCCTTCGCAAGAAGGTCGAGAACCACAGCTACACCCACAAGAAGCAGACCGGTGGTTCGGGTCAGTTCGCGAAGGTCGTCATCTCCGTCGAGCCCAACATCGACGAGGAGACCGGCCAGGGCGCCGGCTACGAGTTCGTCAACAACGTCACCGGTGGTCGCGTGCCGAAGGAGTACATCCCTTCGGTCGACCAGGGTGCTCAGGACGCCATGGAGTTCGGTATTCTCGCCGGCTTCCCCATGGTCGATGTGAAGGTCTCGCTCGAGGACGGCGCCTACCACGACGTCGACTCCTCCGAGCTCGCCTTCAAGATCGCCGGCAACCAGGCCTTCAAGGAGGCCGCGCGCATGGCGAAGGCCGTCCTGCTGGAGCCGATGTTCGCCGTCGAGGTCACGACCCCCGAGTCGTTCCTCGGCACCGTTATCGGTGACATCAACTCCCGTCGCGGCCAGGTGTCTTCGCAGGAGGAGCGTCACGGCGACATGGTCGTCCAGGCGCTCGTCCCGCTTTCCGAGATGTTCGGGTACGTCGGTGACCTCCGGTCCAAGACCAGCGGTCAGGCGTCGTACTCGATGGAGTTCGACTCGTACGCCGAGGTTCCCACGAACGTCGCCGACGAGATCATCAAGAAGGCCCGTGGCGAGTGACCTTCGGGTCACCCGTCCAGGGACTTCGGCAGCAACACCTTTCAGTACGAGTCAGTAAGAAAATCACACCAGGAGGAGCCAGAAATGGCTAAGGCCAAGTTCGAGCGGACCAAGCCGCACGTGAACATCGGCACCATCGGTCACATCGACCACGGTAAGACCACCCTTACCGCGGCGATCTCGAAGGTGCTCCACGCGAAGTACCCGGACCTGAACCCGGAGTTCGCGTTTGAGGACATCGACAAGGCCCCCGAGGAGCGCCAGCGCGGGATCACGATCTCGATCGCGCACATCGAGTACCAGACCGAGTCGCGTCACTACGCTCACGTCGACTGCCCGGGTCACGCGGACTACATCAAGAACATGATCACCGGTGCCGCGCAGATGGACGGCGCCATCCTCGTGGTCGCCGCCACCGACGGCCCGATGCCGCAGACCAAGGAGCACGTGCTCCTGGCCCGCCAGGTCGGCGTGCCGTCGATCGTCGTCGCCCTGAACAAGTGCGACATGGTCGACGACGAGGAGCTCATCGAGCTCGTCGAGATGGAGGTGCGCGAGCTCCTCAGCGAGTACGAGTTCCCGGGTGACGACATCCCGGTCGTGCGCGTTGCCGCCTTCCCCGCCCTCCAGGGCGAGCAGAAGTGGATGGACTCCGTCGCCGAGCTCATGCAGGCCGTCGACGACTACATCCCGACCCCGGCTCGTGAGACCGACAAGCCGTTCCTGATGCCCGTCGAGGACGTCTTCACGATCACCGGTCGTGGCACCGTCATCACCGGTCGTATCGAGCGCGGCGTCGTCAAGGTCGGCGAGGAGGTCGAGATCGTCGGCATCCGCGAGACCTCGCAGAAGACCACCGTCACCGGTGTCGAGATGTTCCGCAAGCTGCTCGACGAGGGCCAGGCCGGTGAGAACGTCGGTCTGCTCCTCCGTGGCACCAAGCGCGAGGACGTCGAGCGCGGCATGGTTGTCATCAAGCCGGGCACCACCACCCCGCACACCAACTTCGAGGGCTCTGTCTACATCCTCTCGAAGGAGGAGGGTGGCCGTCACACCCCGTTCTTCAACAACTACCGTCCGCAGTTCTACTTCCGGACCACGGACGTGACCGGCGTCGTCACCCTCCCCGAGGGCACCGAGATGGTCATGCCGGGTGACAACACCGAGATGTCGGTCGAGCTCATCCAGCCCATCGCGATGGACGAGGGTCTGAAGTTCGCTATCCGTGAGGGCGGTCGCACCGTCGGCGCGGGTCGGGTTACGAAGATCATCAAGTGATCTCAGCGGCGTGAGCCGCGATCAGAAGGGCGTCCAGGCTTCGGCCTGGGCGCCCTTCGCCTTTTAGAATCAAGACACCATGAACGAGTCCGTACGCCCCGCCCGACCCCACCAGAAGCTGCTAGATGACGGCCGCACGGTGCGAGAGGTCCTCACCTACACCCGCCGCGGCAGCCGCCTGGACGCCAAGCAGCAGAAGGCCTGGGACGCGTACGCCGCCGACTGGGTGATCCCGGACGAGGCGGTCGACGAGCCCGGCTTCTCGCTGGAGAGCTGGTTCGGTCGCAAGGGTCCGCTGATCGTCGACATCGGCGGGGGCGTGGGGGAGGCGACCGCTGTGCTGGCGGCCGACCGTCCCGACGCCAACATCCTGGCCCTGGAGGTGTGGCGGCCCGGCGTCGCCGAGAGCCTCGCCCGGGTGGGCGCTACGGGGGCGACGAACGTGCGGTTCTGCAGCGTCGACGCGCTCTGGACGCTCGAGAACCTCATCGCTCCCGGCTCGGTCAGCGAGATCTGGACGTTCTTCCCCGACCCGTGGCACAAGACCCGCCACCACAAGCGACGCCTGGTCACCACGACCAACGCTCGGATGATCGCGGAGCGGCTCGCACCCGGCGGGACCTGGCGGCTGGCCACCGACTGGGTCGAGTACGCCGAGCAGATGGTCGAGGTCCTCGACGCCGAGCCGATGCTCAGCGGTGGGGTGGTCGAGCGCTGGGCGGAGCGCCCTGTGACCAAGTTCGAGCGCAAGGGACTGGCCAAGGATCGGGTCATCACCGACCTGCTCTACCGGAGGCGTTGACCCCAACTGCCCGTGTCGTGACCGATCTGTGGGCGCGGAACCGACAGGATCAGCCGCATGAAGTTGTACGCCGACACGCCCTCGCGCCGCGTTGCCCAGATGCTCGCCGACCTGCTGACGGTGGCCTGGGTCGCCGGCTGGATCTTCCTCGGAAAGCTCGTCCACGAGATGGTCTCGGCGCTCGCCGTTCCCGGCAGGAAGATGGACGAGGCCGGCACCTCGCTCTCCGCGAAGCTGTTGGAAGCGGCCGGCAAGGTCGATGACCTGCCGCTGGTCAAGGACGGCATCGCAGCCCCGTTCGAGGGCGCCGCGAAGGCTGCCGACCAGTTCCGCGCTGCTGGGGAGGCCCAGGTCGACGCCGTCTCCACGCTCGCGATCTGGCTGGCGGTCGCGGTCGTGGTCGTCCCGGTGCTGATGTGGCTGATGGTCTACGTGCCCCTGCGGTGGCGGTTCATCCGCACTGCGACCTCGACCCAGCGGTTCCTGCAGGCAGGCAGCGGCACCGACCTGCTGGCGCTGAGAGCGATCTCGACCCAGCCGCTGCACAAGCTGGTCAGGATCAGCGACAACCCCGCCCAGGCCTGGCGCGACGGCGACGCCGACGTGGTGGCGAGGCTGGCGGCGTTGGAGCTGCGGTCGGTCGGGTTGAAGGGGTAGTCCGGGAGCGAACTGCCCATATACCGGCGAGTAATAGGCAGTTCGCTCCCGGACTACCCCACCGGGGGCGCTATCCGCGAGCAGTCAGCCGCGCCCGGAGCTCCCCGTCGCGGGCCAGCCGGGCCGCGTCCCGATCGCGGCGAGTGGCGAGCACCGCCGCCAGGTAGGCCTCGGGCGGAGTGCCCGGGGGAGGGCCGGGGGCGACGTACGTCTGCATGTGGGTGGCCAGGCGCTCGGCGAGCGCATGGCGGCGGACCGGGTCGGTGTAGGTGCCGACCTCGCCGGACAGGAACCGATGCACCGCCAGGGACAGCCCGACCGGGATAGTGGCGACGTCGGCACGGGATGCCCACACAGCGAGCCCCGGGGGCATCTGGATCGGTGCCGGCGGCCGCAGTGGCACCCGCACGCGGATGACGTACGTCCCGGCCGCGATGTCGCCCAGCCGCTTGCCGCGCGGGTGGATCATCGCGGTGAGGAAGGCTGCGGCGCCGAGCATCATGTAGATCTCGACATATCCGACCAGAGCGCGGATGAAGGCATGGTGGAAGCTGATCGCACCGCCGTCGTCACGCACCGTGCGAAGACCGAGGGCGAGCTTGCCGAGCGAGCGACCGCGGGTCAGCGTCTCGAACGTCGTCGGGAACACGACGAACACGGTGGCGGTCGCTGCGATGTAGGCCGCCCACGCGAGAGCCTCGTCGGTGTCGGAGGCCGCAGTCATGAAGACGATCAGAACGATCACGAGCAGAACGCAGGTCACCAGGAAGTCGATGACTCCGGAGAGCAGCCGCATCCCCAGCCCGGCGGCCGGCAGGTCGAGGGCGACCGCGTCTCCGGTGACCAGGTCGTCGTCGGTGAGCAGGGCACGTTCGAGGGGGCGTCGCTCGGGCATTTGCGGCGCGGAGGTCATGGCGGTCAGCGTACGCTGCGGGCGTGGATCTCGACGCGTATCTGGCCGCTACCGCCGCCGACCGGACCAGGCTCGAGCAGCTCCTGGGCGAGCGTCGGCTGAGCGGTGCCCAGGCCGACGAGCTGGTCGAGCTCTACCAGCGGGTGAGCACCCAGCTCTCGGTCGTACGCAGCAACGCCCCGGACCCGACGGTCGTCCAGCATCTCTCGGTGCTGCTCGCCGGCGCCCGCAACCGCACCACCGGCACGAGGACGAGCACCTGGTCCGGCTTCCTGCGGTTCTTCACCCACCGGTTCCCGGCCGCGCTCTACCGGCTGCGCTGGTGGTGGCTGGGGATGATGGCGGCCAACGTGATCGTCACCGCGGTGATGATCTGGTGGCTGCTGCGCCACCCGGAGGTCGAGCAGTCGCTGCTCGGCCCGGAGCAGGTCAAGCAGCTGGTCGAGCACGACATCGAGGGCTACTACAGCGAGCACGCGGCCTCGTCGTTCGCCACCCAGGTCTGGGTCAACAACGTCTGGGTCTCGTTCATCTGCATCGCCCTGGGCGTGCTCGGTCTGCCGGTGATCTACTCGATGTTCCAGAACATCTCCAACCTGGCGATCCTCGGCACCCTGATGCACCGCCACGACCGCGGCGGCCTCTTCTGGGGCCTGATCCTTCCCCACGGGCTGCTCGAGCTCACCGCCGTCTTCGTCGCCGGCGCCGTGGGCCTGCGTATCTTCTGGTCGTGGATCGACCCCGGCTCGCTGACCCGTGGGCAGTCGATGGCCCGCGAGGGCCGAACGGCCGGCGGCATCGCCCTCGGCCTCATCGTCGTGCTGCTGATCTCCGGCATCATCGAAGCGTTCGTCACCCCCTCGCCCCTCCCGACCTGGGCCCGAGTCGGCATCGGCATCCTCGCCGAGCTCGCGTTCTTCGCGTACGTCTTCATCGTCGGCCGCGCCGCCGCCTCCCACGGCGAGAGCGGTGACATCGACGAGCGCCTCCTCGAGGACCGCGTCGCCACCCAGGCCTAGGTTCTAGAGCTGACCGGTGGCCTTGAGCTGCAGGTAGTGGTCGGCGAGAGCGGGCGGAAGGGACTCGGCGTCGGCGTCGACGACGTCGACGCCGAGGGTGCGGAGCATGGCGGCGGTGTGGTCGCGGCGGCGGAGGGTCTGCTCGGCGGCGGCCGCGGCGTAGACGTCGTCGAGGGTGTCGCGGGAGGCGGCGGTGGCCTCGAGCTCGGGGTCGCGGACGGAGGCGAGGACGACGCGGTGGTGCTGGGTCAGGACCGGGAGGACGGGGAGGAGGGACTCCTCGATCGCGTGCGGGTCCAGGGGAGTCAGCAGGACGACGAGGGCTCGGTGGCGGCCGAGGCCCGCGACGGCGCCGGCGAGGTCGGACCAGTCGGCCTCGGCGATGACCGGTTCGAGGTCGGCCATCGCCTCCTGCAGGCGCTGAGTGACGTCGCGCTGGCCGGCGAGGCGGACCCGTGAGCGGACCCGGAGATCGCCGGCGATGAAGTCGATCCGGTCACCGGCGCGGGAGGCGATCGCGGCGAGCAGGAGCCCGGCGTCCATCGCCGAGTCGAGCCGCGGCACCCCGCCGCCGGCACCCTCGACCCGGCCTGCCGAGGTGCGGGAGGTGTCGAGCACGAGCACCACCCGGCGGTCCCGTTCGGGCTGCCAGGTGCGGACCACGACGGTGCGGGAGCGGGCGGTGGTGCGCCAGTCGATGGAGCGTACGTCGTCACCGCGGACGTACTCCCGCAGCGAGTCGAACTCCGTCCCCTGACCACGGACCCGGACCGCGGCCCGGCCGTCGAGCTCGCGCAGCCGCTGCAGCCGCGAGGGGAGATGCTTGCGCGACTCGAACGCCGGGAGCACTCGGACGGATCCCGCCACCGGGATCGTGCGCTGCCGGGCGCCGAGGCCGAGGGGACCGAAGGCCCGCACGGTGACGCCGAGCGCGCGCAGGTCTCCGCGACGGCGCGGCCGCAGCGGCGTACGCAACCTGGTGCTGTCGCCGCGAGAGAGCCGGATCCGGTGTCGGTTGCCGGTGGCGCCGGCGGTCGGCTGCCAGGCATCCCGCACGAGCGCCCGGACGCGGCGGGCGGGGGAGCGGACCAGAAGCTCCGACGTCGTCGACTCGCCCAGCCGGATCCCGCCCAACGGCACCCGGCTGATCTCCAGGGTCGCCGGCTTCGGCGCCAGGAGCACGTCGAGGAGCGCCAGCACCACCACGAGCAGGATCCACGCCGCCGCCGTGCTCCCGGCAGGCCTGAGCACGACCGGCACGATGCCGGCCAGCATCAGCAGCGGGACCCGCCAGGTGATGGTCATCGGGGGACGGGGACGGCGCCGATGGCGGAGGAGAGGACCTGGGAGACCTGGACGCCCTCGAGCTCGGCCTCGGGGCGCAGCGCCAGCCGGTGGGCCAACGTCGCGTGCGCGAGGGACTTCACGTCGTCGGGGGTCACGAAGTCACGGCCGGCGAGCCAGGCCCAGGCGCGCGCGGAGCGGAGCAGCGCGGTGGCGCCACGCGGCGAGACGCCGGCCGAGAGCGACGGGGACTCGCGGGTGGCCCGGGCGATGTCGACGATGTAGCCGGTGACCTCCGGAGACACCTGGACGGAGCCGACGTGCTGCCGGGCCGCCTCGATGTCGGCACCCGAGGCCACGGCCGTGACCCCGGCACCGGCGACGTCGCGCGGGTCGAAGCCGGAGGCGTGCCGGGTGAGGATCTGCACCTCGTCGGCGCGCGAGGGCACCGGCAGGACGACCTTCAGCAGGAACCGGTCCAGCTGGGCCTCGGGGAGCGGGTAGACACCCTCGTACTCGATCGGGTTCTGGGTCGCGGCCACCAGGAACGGGCGCGGCAGGTCGCGGGTGACGCCGTCGACCGAGACCCGGCCCTCCTCCATCGCCTCGAGCAGCGCCGACTGGGTTTTCGGTGGGGTGCGGTTGATCTCGTCGGCGAGGAGCAGGTTGGTGAAGACCGGTCCCTCGCGGAACGTCAGCGAGCCGTGGGACGACTCGACCACCATCGACCCGGTGATGTCACCGGGCATCAGGTCAGGGGTGAACTGCACCCGGCGGGTCGCGACCGACAGCGCGGCGGACAGCGACCGCACCAGCAGGGTCTTGGCGGTGCCGGGCACGCCCTCCATGAGTACGTGGCCGCCGCACACCAGCGCGACCAGCAGCCCGGAGACGGCGGCGTCCTGCCCGACGACCGCCTTGGCGACCTCGGCCCGGACCGCGGTGAGCCGCTCGCGTGCGCCGTCCGGCGACACGGAGGGGATGGTCTCGGATTGGGTCATGGGTGTCGTACCTCTTCCTCAAGGGCCGCCAGCGCTCCTGCCAGCGTGATCAGGTCATGGTCGTTCTCGATGGGGGCGTCGGTGAGCAGCGCGGAGACCTCGAGATCAGGTCTGCCGGTGCGCTGGACGACGGCGCGTACGACGGCCTCCGCAGTTGCGTCGCGCCCCAGCCGCAGCCGCCGCGCGAGCCGGGTGCGGGCGGCCTGTCGCAGCGTGGTCGCGGCATGCGTGCGGTCGCCGGAGCGGCGGTAGAGCCGACCCAGGCTGCGCGTCGTCTCCCCGGCGCGGACATGCACCGGCAGCGGCTCGATCGCGAGGGGACCCAGCCGCCGCCCGCGGGTGACGGCGAAGGCGACGACGGCGAGCAGCAGGAGCCACAGCGCCGGCTTGATCCAGCGGGGCAGCAAGGACGCGGGGGAGTGGGCCTCGTCGGGGGCGAGGTCCTCGAAGGACGGGATGTACCAGACCAGGTGGTCGCTCCCGCCCAGCAGCCGCAGCGCCACCGCCGCGTTGTCCGCGCGCAGGATCTGGTCGTTGGTCAGCACCTGCGGCGCACCCCAGATGGTGAGCCCGTCCGCCGGCGCGAGCACGGCACCGCCCTCGTGCGGGAAGCAGGAACCGGAGTCGTACGCAGTGACCGCATCGGCATGGATGCTGAGCCCTTCCCAGCGCGGGTCGTCGCACGTCGCCTCGACCGTCTCGGGCGTCTGGGAGACCGCGTAGGGGATCCCGAGCATCGCCGAGACGTAGGGCGCCGGCTCGGCCAGGATCAGGTCGGCGGCGTCGCCGGTGCGCTCGCGCAGCCGGGAGGCGGTGTCCTCGCCGAGCGCGTCCGTGCCGGTCACGAAGACGGTCGTGTCGGTCCCGATCTCGGCGTCGTCGAGGGCCTTCGAGGACCGGACGATGTCGACCTCGACCCCGTGGTCCTCGAGCACCCGGGCCAGCGCCCGCGTGCCGTCGGGGTCGGGGCTCTCGGGGTCGTAGGGGGCATAGGACACCCCGCCCTTCGGCGTCGCGAGGTACGCCAACCCCACCGCGATCACGAAGGCCAGCGCCACGATCAGCAGCGGCCGGTGGCGCCGGAACCAGCGCGGTTTCTCCGTGGCGGCGCCCTCGGTCACCTGCGTCGTCATCGCGCCACCGCCAGCTCCTGCTCGAGGGCGAGCACGCCCTCGGCCTGCTCACGCGTGGCCGGATGGTCGCCGTAGAGCACCTCGTTGAACAGTTCTGCGGCCTGACCCGCCCGCCCCTCGAGCGACATCTCCCGCTCCAGGCTCGCCGCCACCTCGGCGGCGGTGAGGCCCGGGTCCTCGGCCAGCCGGCCGCGCTCGACCTGGCGCCTGGCCAGCGCCCGGAACCCGTCGACCACCGCGGCGCCGTGATCCCCCGCAGCGTACGCAGCCTCGGCCCGCGCCCGGAGCGCGGCAGCGGAGAGCGACTCGTCGGTGAGGACGTCCCCGTTTCGGTCGCGGGCGACCCGGGGGCTGCGCCGCGCCCGCGAGACCAGCAGACCGATCCCGACCAGGAGCAGCGCGAAGACGACCATCGCGGCGACGGTCTGGGCCCAGGGCACGTCTCCGACCGACGGGAGGCCGTCGGACAGGGTGCGCTCGATCCAGCGCCGGATCCGCTCGATGATGTCGAACTCGTGGTATTCCGGCCCGGCCAGCTCGCGCCGGAGCCAGGAGCGACCCTCCTCGGGCGTCGGCGCCAGAGGAGGTGTCGGTTGCATGAGGATCATCGGCTCAGCAGCCCGGCCTGCTCCATCAGCTCGACCTCGTAGGACTCCTTGCGGATGCGCTGGTCGAGGTACTGCAGGTTGGTCACCGCGCCGCTGAACGGCGTCACGATCGCGGCGGAGACCACCGTCGAGACGGCGCTGCCCACGAGGGTGGTGAAGAGGTAGAGGTCGGGCTGCGCGATGCCGACGAAGCTGGCGACCATGCTGATCGGGAACGAGATGATCTGGGAGGCGAAGCCCGCGATGATGGCGGCGAGCAGCCAGATCCCGAAGAGCCGCCAGAACTGCCTCGCCGACAGCTGCCAGGCCCGCCGGAAGGCCCCGAAGACACCGGTGTGCTCCAGCATCAGCGCCGGCACCGCGAGCAGGTAGAGCCGGACCGCCAGGAAGAGCGAGGCCACGATCAGCAGCACGAACATCAGAAGGCCGACCAGGACGGCCGGGATCGGGCTGTCGACCACGAGCGCGAGCACCACCACCGGCGTCACCGCGACCGCCACGACCAGGAGGTAGACGACCGTGGTCAGCAGGGCCAGCCCGATCAGCCGCCAGCGGTTGCCGTGGGTCGCCGCCCACGCCTGACCGAGGGTGAGCTTGCGGCCGATCGCCGCCGCGTGGGCGACGTGGGACATCATCCCGGCGACCAGGATCGCGCCGATGCCCTGCAGGACCGAGCCGATGAGGAAGGAGCCGAAGGCGATCGCCATGCCGATGATCTCGGAGCTGCCCGGCGAGTAGTCGGGGTCCTCGAGGGTGGCGCCGAACCACTCCAGGCTGTCGCCGGTGAGGGTCATCGCCGTGGTCACGCCCAGCGGGATCGCCATCGCGACGGCCGCGACCAGGACCGAGGCGCCGACCGTGGCGCCGGGGTTGAAGCGTACGAGCCGGAAGGCGCCGTCGAGCATGTCGCCGAGGCCGAGCGGCCGCAACGGGATCGCTCCCGGCTTGTGGGCCGGGGGCAGCGGCTGCGCCCACCCCGGTTGGGCCGGGGGAGCCGGCGGAGGAGGGCTGTACGGTGCGGCCGCACCCTGCTGAGGTTGCTCACCCGGTGGGGGTGGCCACACTCCTGACATCCTGATGCTCCTCGTCGCGAAGGCCGGCGAACTCGCCCGGTTGGGGGCATCCTCTCAGAGCGATCCAGACGACACCGCTGATTTGGAACCACCTGCGTACGCGTGACAAGATTCTCTGGTTGCTCCAGTGAATGTGCGCTGGGGTGTGCACACCTTGACTACTGAATCGCGTCACCTGAGCAGGCTGATCAGCCTGTCCGGATGTGGTCTGTGGTCGTCGTGTGCCCATCCCGAAGGCGTGGTTCCAGTGAAGCTGATGGTGAAAGTCCCGTCGAGAAGTCGGCGTTCGCTTGTGGAAAATAAGCGACACGCCCGACCGCGGGGGTCGGAGCCAGAGGTGAGCAACCGGGCCGACTCAGCCGGAGGAAGCCTGTAGCACGCGGCACGCTGACCAAGAAGGACGAGAGAGACAGATGGCGGGACAGAAGATCCGCATCAGGCTCAAGGCCTATGACCACGAGGTGATCGACACCTCGGCGCGAAAGATCGTGGACACGGTCACCCGTACGGGTGCCAAGGTCGCCGGCCCGGTGCCGCTGCCGACCGAGAAGAACGTGTACTGCGTCATCCGCTCGCCCCACAAGTACAAGGACTCGCGCGAGCACTTCGAGATGCGCACCCACAAGCGCCTCATCGACATCATCGACCCGACCCCGAAGACTGTTGACTCCCTCATGCGGCTCGACCTGCCTGCTGGTGTCGACATCGAGATCAAGCTCTGAGGTTGACGACATGACGATCGAACGCAACGTGAAGGGTCTCCTGGGCACCAAGCTCGGCATGACCCAGCTGTGGGACGAGAACAACGTCGTCGTCCCCGTGACCGTCATCGCGGCGAACACCAACGTCGTGACCCAGGTCCGCACCCCCGAGGCCGACGGCTACAACGCCGTGCAGATCGGCTACGGCGAGATCGACGGCCGCAAGGTGAACAAGCCGGGCGCCGGCCAGTTCGAGAAGGCCGGCACCACGCCGCGCCGCCACCTGGCCGAGATCCGCACCGCCGACGCCGCGTCGTACTCCGCCGGCCAGGAGCTCCCCGTCGACACCTTCGCCATCGGCGAGGAGATCGACGTGACGGGCACCTCGAAGGGTAAGGGTTTCGCGGGCACCATGAAGCGCCACGGCTTTGCCGGCGTCAGCGCTTCGCACGGTGCTCACCGCAACCACCGCAAGCCGGGATCGATCGGCGCCTGCGCCACCCCGGGTCGCGTGTTCAAGGGCGTCCGCATGGCCGGTCACATGGGTACTGACACCGTCACCACCCAGAACCTGACCGTGCACGCCGTCGACACCGAGAAGGGCCTCATCCTGGTCAAGGGCGCGATCCCTGGCCCCAAGGGTGGCCTCGTGGTCCTGCGCTCGGCTGCTAAGAAGCTGGAGGCCTGATCATGGCTATCAAGACCGTCAAGGTCGACTTCCCGGCTGAGATCTTCGATGTTGAGCTCAACATCCCGCTGATCCACCAGGTCGTCGTCGCGCAGCAGGCCGCTGCGCGCCAGGGCACGCACGCCACCAAGACCCGCGGCGAGGTCCGCGGCGGTGGCCGCAAGCCCTACAAGCAGAAGGGCACCGGTCGCGCCCGCCAGGGTTCGACCCGCGCGCCGCAGTTCGCCGGTGGTGGCACCGTCCACGGCCCGCAGCCGCGTGACTACAGCCAGCGCACCCCCAAGAAGATGAAGGCCGCCGCCCTCCGCGGTGCCCTCTCCGACCGGGCTCGTGCCGGCCAGATCCACGTTGCCGAGTTCGCCCTCGAGGCGCCCTCGACCAAGACCGCGCTGACCGCCCTCAAGGCGATCTCGGACGTCAAGCGTTACCTCGTCGTCCTGGACCGCTCCGAGTCCGTCGCCGCCCTGAGCCTGCGTAACGCCCCCGAGGTGCACCTGCTCTGGGCCGACCAGCTCAACACCTACGACGTCCTCGTCTCCGACGACGTTGTCTTCTCCAAGCCGGCCTACGAGGTCTTCATCTCGGGCAAGCCGGTCGTCGCCGCCAAGGAGACCGTCACCATCGGTGAGGTCGAGAAGGACGCGGCCAAGGAGGCTGTCGTCGAGCCCGCCAAGGAGATCGACCTCCCCGAGGGCGCTGCCGCGCCGCTCGAGGACGGCTCGGCCCCCGAGGGCTTCGACATCAAGGGCAACGTCAAGGGCAAGGACAAGAAGTTCCACGCCCCGGGCGGCCGTTGGTACGAGTCCACCAAGGCGGAGTTCTACTTCAAGTCCGCCGAGGACGCCATCGCCGCAGGCTTCGTCGAGGCCGGCAAGAAGAAGGCTGAGGAGGCTGACAAGTGAGCACGCTGCACTACGACCCCCGCGACATTCTGATCGCGCCGGTGGTCTCCGAGAAGAGCTACGGCCTCCTCGACCAGAACAAGTACACCTTCATCGTTCGCCCCGACGCGAACAAGACCGAGATCAAGATCGCGGTCGAGAAGGTGTTCGACGTCAAGGTGACCTCGGTCAACACGATCAACCGCAAGGGCAAGGCTCGTCGTACGCGTTACGGCCTGGGCAAGCGCCCCGACACCAAGCGCGCGATCGTCTCCCTGGCTGAGGGCGACCGCATCGACATCTTCGGCGCGTGAGAAGGACTGACTGAACATGGCTATTCGTAAGTACAAGCCGACCACCCCGGGCCGTCGTGGCTCGTCGGTGGCCGACTTCGCCGAGATCACTCGGACCACGCCCGAGAAGTCGCTGACCAAGCCCCTCCCCAAGAAGGGCGGCCGCAACAACCAGGGTCGCGTGACCACGCGTCACCAGGGTGGCGGTCACAAGCGTGCGTACCGGATCATCGACTTCCGTCGCTACGACAAGGACGGCGTGCCGGCCAAGGTCGCTCACATCGAGTACGACCCGAACCGCACCGCCCGCATCGCCCTGCTGCACTACTTCGACGGCGAGAAGCGCTACATCCTCGCTCCCGTCGGCGTGAGCCAGGGCACCGTCGTGGAGTCCGGTCCCACCGCTGACATCAAGCCCGGCAACAACCTGCCGCTGCGCAACATCCCGGTTGGTACCACCATCCACAATGTTGAGCTGCGTCCGGGCGGCGGCGCGAAGATCGCCCGCTCCGCCGGCATGAGCGCCCAGCTGGTCGCTCGCGAGGGCTCCAAGGCCACGCTGCGTATGCCTTCGGGTGAGATGCGTTTCGTCGACGTGCGCTGCCGCGCCACCGTCGGCGAGGTCGGCAACGCCGAGCAGTCCAACATCAACTGGGGTAAGGCCGGCCGTATGCGGTGGAAGGGCGTTCGCCCGACCGTCCGTGGTGTCGTCATGAACCCGGTCGACCACCCGCACGGTGGTGGTGAGGGTAAGACCTCTGGTGGCCGTCACCCGGTCAGCCCCTGGGGTAAGCCCGAGGGCCGCACGCGCAAGCGCAAGGCCTCTGACTCGCAGATCATCCGCCGCCGTAAGAGCGGGAAGGGTAGGAAGTAAGCAATGCCTCGCAGCCTGAAGAAGGGCCCCTTCATCGACGACCACCTTCAGAAGAAGGTCGACGCCGAGAACGAGAAGGGCACCCACAACGTGATCAAGACCTGGTCGCGCCGCTCGATGATCGTGCCCGAGATGATCGGTCACACCATCGCGGTGCACGACGGTCGCAAGCACGTCCCGGTCTTCGTGTCCGACTCGATGGTCGGTCACAAGCTGGGCGAGTTCGCTCCGACCCGCACGTTCAAGGGTCACATCAAGGACGACCGGAAGGGACGCCGTCGATGACCACCACCGAACGGCAGCGCATCAGCGCCCGCCGCGACTCCCTGCTCGGCGACCAGCCGGGTGCCTTCGCGAGTGCCCGCTTCGTGCGGATCACCCCGCTGAAGGCACGCCGCGTCGTCGACCTGGTTCGCGGCCTGCCCGTCGACGAGGCCCTGTCCCTGCTGCAGTTCGCGCCGCAGGCAGCCTCCGAGACTGTTTACAAGGTTCTCGAGTCCGCCATCGCGAACGCGGTGTCGACCGAGGGTCTGGACCGCGACGACCTCGTCGTCTCGGTCGCCATGGTCGACGAAGGTCCGACCATGAAGCGCTGGCGCCCCCGCGCCCAGGGCCGTGCGACCCGCATCAACAAGCGGACCTCGCACATCACCCTGGCCGTGCAGCCGGCCGACGTCGTCGAGAAGGGCGGTAAGAAGTAATGGGTCAGAAGATCAACCCGAACGGCTTCCGCCTGGGCATCTCGACCGACCACAAGTCGCGTTGGTACGCCGACAAGCAGTACAAGGAGTACGTCGGCGAGGACGTCAAGATCCGCAAGCTCCTGTCGAAGGGCATGGAGCGGGCCGGCATCGCCAAGGTCGAGATCGAGCGCACCCGTGACCGCGTCCGTGTGGACATCCACACTGCGCGTCCCGGCATCGTGATCGGCCGCCGCGGCGCGGAGGCCGACCGCCTCCGCACCGAGCTCGAGAAGCTCACCGGCAAGCAGGTCCAGCTGAACATCCTCGAGGTCAAGAACCCCGAGGTCGACGCTCAGCTGGTCGCCCAGGGTGTCGCCGAGCAGCTCAGCGGTCGCGTGCAGTTCCGCCGCGCGATGCGCAAGGCCATGCAGACCACCATGCGCTCCGGTGCCAAGGGCATCCGGATCCAGTGCTCGGGTCGTCTGAACGGCGCTGAGATGTCGCGTACGGAGTTCTACCGCGAGGGTCGCGTCCCGCTGCACACGCTGCGTGCCGACATCGACTACGGCTTCTACGAGGCCCGCACGACCTTCGGCCGTATCGGCGTGAAGGTCTGGATCTACAAGGGTGAGGTCTCCGGCTCGCGTGCCGAGCGCCAGGCCGCCCAGGCCGCCCGTGCGGGCGTCCCGGGTCGCGGTGGCAACGACCGTCGCGGTGGCCGCGGCGACCGTCCGTCGCGTGGCTCCCGTGGTGACCGCCCGAACCGCGCTGACCGCGCGGCGAAGACTGAGGCGCCGGCTGCCGCTGAGGCTCCCGCCGCCGAGACCACGACCCAGGAGGGCTGACCCATGCTGATGCCCCGTCGAGTCAAGCACCGCAAGCAGCACCACCCGAAGCGCACTGGCGTGGCCAAGGGTGGCACGAAGCTGGCCTTCGGTGACTTCGGCATCCAGGCGATCGAGGGTCACTACGTGACCAACCGCCAGATCGAGGCAGCGCGTATCGCGATGACTCGTCACATCAAGCGAGGCGGCAAGGTGTGGATCAACATCTACCCCGACGTCCCGCTGACCAAGAAGCCCGCCGAGACCCGCATGGGTTCCGGTAAGGGTTCGCCCGAGTGGTGGGTCGCCAACGTCAAGCCGGGCCGCGTCATGTTCGAGCTCTCCGGCGTCGACGAGAACACGGCCCGCGAGGCGATGCGCCGCGCGATCCACAAGCTGCCCATGAAGTGCCGTTTCATCACGCGAGAGGCTGGTGAGTTCTGATGGCTAACTCCCTGCAGGCGTTCGAGCTGGACGAGCTCACCGACGTCGACCTCGAGGCGAAGCTGCGCGAGGCGAAGGAGGAGCTGTTCAACCTCCGCTTCCAGGCGGCCACCGGCCAGCTGGAGAGCCACGGTCGGCTCCGCACCGTCAAGAAGGACATCGCCCGGATCTACACCGTGGTGCGCGAGCGCGAGCTCGGCATTCGCACCGCGCCGGGCACCGAGACCACCGAGGAGGCCTGAGATGGCTGACACCACTGAGACCACCGAGCGCAACACGCGCAAGGTGCGCGAGGGCCTCGTCGTCAGCGACAAGATGGACAAGACCATCGTCGTCGAGGTCGAGGACCGCGTGAAGCACCCGCTCTACGGCAAGGTCATGCGCCGTAGCAGCAAGCTCAAGGCTCACGACGAGCAGAACACCGCCGGCATCGGCGACCGCGTCCTGGTCATGGAGACCCGGCCGCTGTCCGCGACCAAGCGGTGGCGTCTCGTCGAGGTCGTCGAGCGCGCCAAGTGATCCTGGTCTCCTAGGAGACGGATCCGGCTGGCTTCAAACGCCGCCAAATTGACCAAAGGGCGCAGGTCCAGCGACCATTGTTCGCTGGGCCTGTGCCCATCAAATCCCATTACGTTCGGCAAGGCTCACCCGCCCTGGAGCGGGGAGAGAACCAGCTCGACAAGGAGAAGTAATGATCCAGCAGGAGTCGCGACTCAAGGTCGCCGACAACACTGGTGCGAAGGAGATCCTTTGCATTCGTGTGCTCGGTGGTTCCGGTCGTCGCTACGCCGGCATCGGCGACACCATCGTCGCCACCGTCAAGGACGCTATCCCCGGTGGCAACGTGAAGAAGGGTGACGTCGTCAAGGCCGTCATCGTGCGCACCGTCAAGGAGCGCCGCCGCGCTGACGGCTCGTACATCCGCTTCGACGAGAACGCCGCCGTCATTCTCAAGAACGACGGCGAGCCGCGAGGCACCCGCATCTTCGGCCCGGTCGGCCGTGAGCTGCGCGACAAGAAGTTCATGAAGATCATCTCGCTCGCGCCGGAGGTGCTGTGATGGGTCGCTCGCACATCAAGAAGGGCGACACCGTCAAGGTGATCGCTGGTAAGGACAAGGGCGGCTCCGGCAAGGTGATCGCTGTCCTCACCGACGAGGACCGTGTGATCGTCGAGGGCATCAACCTCATCAAGAAGCACACCAAGGTCCAGGACCAGGGCGGTCGCGCCGGCATGACCGGCGGCATCGTGACCACCGAGGCCCCGATCCACGTTTCCAACGTCCAGCTGCTCGAGGGTGGCGAGCCGGTTCGCGTCGGCTTCCGCCGTGAGACGGTCCAGAAGCGTCGCCCCGACGGTTCGACGTACGCGGCCGAGCGCAGCGTTCGCATCTCGCGCAAGACCGGTAAGGACATCTGATCATGACCGACACCGCTGTGGCCCCGCGCCTCAAGACGAAGTACCGCGAGGAGATCGCCCCCGCACTCCAGCAGGAGTTCGGCATCTCCAACGTCATGCAGATCCCCGGTCTGACCAAGATCGTCGTCAACATGGGTGTCGGCGAGGCTGCTCGCGACTCCAAGCTGATCGAGGGCGCTGTCAACGACCTGACCGCGATCACCGGCCAGAAGCCGCTGATCAACAAGGCGAAGAAGTCGATCGCGCAGTTCAAGCTGCGTGAGGGCATGCCGATCGGTGCGCACGTCACGCTGCGCGGCGACCGCATGTGGGAGTTCCTCGACCGCCTGCTCTCGCTCGCGCTGCCCCGCATCAGGGACTTCCGCGGCCTGAACGGCAAGCAGTTCGACGGCAACGGCAACTACACCTTCGGTCTCACCGAGCAGGTCATGTTCCATGAGATCAACCAGGACAAGATCGACCGCTCGCGGGGCATGGACATCACCCTCGTGACGACTGCCACCAACGACGACCAGGGTCGCGCGCTGCTCAAGGCGCTCGGCTTCCCGTTCAAGGAGAACTGAGATGGCGAAGACCGCTCTCAAGGTGAAGGCCGCCCGCAAGCCGAAGTTTGCGGTTCGCGGTTACACCCGCTGCCAGCGCTGCGGCCGCCCGAAGGCTGTGTTCCGCAAGTTCGGCCTGTGCCGTATCTGCCTGCGTGAGATGGCCCACCGGGGCGAGCTGCCCGGCGTCACCAAGTCCTCCTGGTGAGCGATCACCGTTCCAACCACTGACGTTGAAGGTCCTCATGACTCCGTGTCGTGAGGAAACCACTACGAGAAAGGGCCGTTCGGCCAATGACGATGACTGACCCGATCGCAGACATGCTCACTCGTCTGCGTAACGCCAACCAGGCGTACCACGATGCGGTTTCGATGCCGTACAGCAAGCTGAAGCAGGGCGTCGCTGAGATCCTCCAGCAGGAGGGCTACATCACCAAGTACGAGGTGCTGGAGCCCACCGAGGGCCAGGTCGGCAAGACCCTGTCGATCACCCTCAAGTACGGCCGCAACCGTGAGCGCTCGATCGCCGGCGTCCGCCGCATCAGCAAGCCCGGTCTGCGTGTCTACGCGAAGCACACCGGTCTCCCCAAGGTGCTCGGCGGCCTCGGCGTCGCGATCATCTCGACGAGCCAGGGTCTGCTGACCGACCGCCAGGCGAACAAGAAGGGCGTAGGTGGGGAAGTCCTCGCCTACGTCTGGTAATCAGGGAAGGGAGAGAGAAGAACATGTCGCGTATTGGCAAGCTCCCCGTCCCGGTTCCGGCCGGCGTGGACGTCACCATCGACGGCCAGGTCGTGAACGTCAAGGGCCCCAAGGGCTCCCTGTCGCACACCGTGGTCGACCCGATCACCGTCGAGAAGGGTGACGGCGTCCTCGACGTCAAGCGCCCCGACGACAGCCGGGACAACAAGGCGCTGCACGGCCTGTCCCGCACGCTGATCAACAACATGGTCCTGGGTGTCACCGAGGGCTACGAGAAGAAGCTCGAGATCGTCGGCGTGGGTTACCGCGTGCTGTCGAAGGGCCCGACCAAGCTGGAGTTCCAGCTGGGCTACTCGCACTCGATCATCTTCGACGCGCCCGAGGGCATCACCTTCACCACCGAC
This sequence comes from Nocardioides sp. NPDC126508, assembly GCA_040302365.1. Lineage (GTDB taxonomy): Bacteria > Actinomycetota > Actinomycetes > Propionibacteriales > Nocardioidaceae > Nocardioides. The sequence goes on along the minus strand of JBEOUM010000007.1, from coordinate 286,039 downwards.
GGTCCGACCAAGCTCGGCGTCGTGGGCATCGACAAGCAGCTCGTCGGTGAGGTTGCGGCCAACATTCGCAAGCTGCGCAAGCCGGAGCCCTACAAGGGCAAGGGCGTTCGTTACGCCGGCGAGAACATCCGCCGCAAGGTCGGAAAGGCTGGTAAGTGATGGCCATCTCGCTGTCGAACAACAAGCACACCGCTTCCCGTGTCCGCTCGCGCCTGCGTCGTCAGGCTCGCGGTCGCAAGAAGATCGAGGGTACGCCGGAGCGTCCGCGCCTCGTCGTGACCCGGTCGGCCAAGCACATCACCGCCCAGGTCGTCGACGACCTGGCCGGCAAGACGCTTGCCTCGGCCTCGACCATCGAGGGCGACCTGCGGTCGGCCTCCGGTGACAAGACCGCCAAGGCCAAGCAGGTCGGCGAGCTGGTCGCGTCGCGTGCCAAGGCCGCTGGTGTGGAGACCGTGGTCTTCGACCGTGCCGGCAACAAGTACCACGGCCGTGTCGCCGCGCTCGCCGATGGCGCGCGCGAGGCCGGTCTGACCTTCTGATCGCAACGATCGAACGAGAGAAGAGGAAAGTCTGATGAGCGGAGCCCAGCGCGGACAGCGTGGTGGCGAGCGCCGAGGTCGCGACGACCGTCGCAACCAGAGCGCCGACAAGACCGCCTACATCGAGAAGGTCGTCGCGATCAACCGAGTTGCCAAGGTCGTGAAGGGTGGTCGTCGCTTCAGCTTCACCGCCCTCGTGATCGTCGGTGACGGTGAGGGTCTGGTCGGCGTCGGCTACGGTAAGGCGAAGGAAGTTCCCGCGGCGATCGCCAAGGGTGTCGAGGAAGCGAAGAAGCACTTCTTCCGCGTTCCCCGCATCCAGGGCACGATCCCGCACCCGGTGCAGGGTGAGAAGGCCGCTGGTGTGGTCCTTCTTCGTCCGGCCGCCCCTGGTACCGGTGTCATCGCCGGTGGTCCGGTGCGCGCCGTCCTGGAGTGCGCCGGCATCCACGACGTGCTGAGCAAGTCGCTCGGTTCGTCCAACCAGATCAACATCGTCCACGCGACGGTGGAGGCCCTCAAGATGCTCGAGCAGCCTGAGGCAGTCGCCGCCCGCCGTGGTCTCCCCGTTGAGGACGTCGCCCCGGACGCGCTGCTCAAGGCGCAGGCCGAAGTTGCCGCTCCCGCCGTGGAGGTGTCGGCCTGATGGCGCAGCTGAAGGTCCAGCAGAAGAAGGGCCTCGTTGGTCTGAAGCAGAACCAGCGAGACACCCTGCGTACGCTCGGTCTCAAGCGGATCGGCGACGTGGTCGTCAAGGAGGACCGCCCGGAGATCCGCGGCATGGTCCAGACCGTCCGTCACCTGGTGACGGTCGAGGAGGTCGACTGATATGGCACTCAAGGTGCACAACCTGGCGCCGGCTCCCGGTGCCAAGAAGGCCAAGACCCGCGTGGGTCGTGGTGAGGCGTCCAAGGGTAAGACGGCCGGCCGTGGTACCAAGGGCACGAAGGCCCGTTACCAGGTCCCCGCCTACTTCGAGGGTGGCCAGACCCCGATGCACATGCGGCTCCCCAAGCTGAAGGGCTTCAAGAACCCCTTCAAGGTGGAGTTCCAGGTCGTCAACCTCGACAAGCTCAACGAGCTGTTCCCCGAGGGTGGCGTCGTCACCCCCGAGACCCTGATCGAGAAGGGTGCCGTCCGCAAGGGCCACCCGGTCAAGGTCCTGGGCCAGGGTGACCTGACCGTCAAGGTCGAGATCAGCGCCAACGCCTTCTCCGGCTCTGCCAAGGAGAAGATCGAGGCTGCTGGCGGAACTGTCACGGTTCTCTGACAGTTCTACTAACGTAGAGCCTGTCACGTGGGAGCGCGGCCGGGTCGCCCCTTCGGGGTCCCGCCCGCGCTCCTGCTGTTTCAGCCCTACGTGCAAGAACTGCCGTGGAGGCTGTTAGGCTGCCACGGGTTTTCGCATCGGCGCAGGCCCTGCGACCCCTGATTGTCGAAAGAGGAACCATTCGTGCTTGGCGCGTTCGCATCAGCGTTCCGTACTCCGGACCTGCGCAAGAAGCTGCTCTTCGTTCTCTTCATCGTCGTGATCTTCAGGGCTGGGTCCCAGATCCCGGCTCCTGGCGTTCACGTGGCGAACGTCCGGCAGTGTCTTGACGCCGCCCAGACCGGTGACAGCGCCGGCCTCTACAACCTGGTCAATCTCTTCTCCGGCGGCGCTCTGCTGCAGCTGACCATCTTCGCGCTCGGCATCATGCCGTACATCACCGCGAGCATCATTCTGCAGCTGCTCGTCGTGGTGATCCCTCGCCTCGAGCGCCTCAAGAAGGAGGGGCAGTCCGGGCAGACGAAGATCACGCAGTACACCCGCTACCTGACCCTCGGTCTCGCGGTCCTGCAGGCCACCGGCATCGTGGCGCTCGCCCGCTCCGGCGACCTGCTCCAGGGCTGCTCGCAGCCGCTGCTGCACGACGACGGCACCGCCACCTTCCTGGTCATGGTCGTCACCATGACCGCCGGCACCGCGGTCATCATGTGGCTCGGTGAGCTCATCACCGAGCGCGGCATCGGCAACGGCATGTCGATCCTCATCTTCACCCAGGTCGTCGCCACCTTCCCGACCACCATGTGGGCGGTCAAGAACGACAAGGGCTGGTGGACCTTCGCGATCGTGATCATCATCGGCATGGCGATCATGGCGGCGGTCATCTTCATCGAGCAGGCCCAGCGCCGGATCCCGGTCCAGTACGCCCGCCGGATGGTCGGTCGCAAGATGTTCGGCGGCTCCTCGACCTACATCCCGCTCAAGGTGAACCAGGCCGGTGTCATCCCGGTCATCTTCGCCTCGTCCCTGCTCTACCTGCCGGCGATGGCGGCGCAGTTCAACCAGAACTCGCAGAACCCGCCGGCGTGGGTCGACTGGATCAACAACTACTTCGTCAAGGGCGACCACCCGGCCTACATGGCGGCCTACTTCGCGCTGATCATCTTCTTCACCTACTTCTACGTGTCGATCACCTTCAACCCCCCGGAGGTCGCCGACAACATGAAGAAATACGGCGGCTTCATTCCAGGAATTCGGGCCGGGAAGCCGACCGAGGACTACCTGTCCTACGTTTTGTCCCGTATCACACTGCCGGGCTCGCTCTACCTGGGTCTGATCGCGCTGATCCCGCTGATCGCGTTGGCGCTCATCGGTGCGAACCAGAACTTCCCGTTCGGTGGCACGTCGATCCTCATCATGGTCGGCGTCGCCCTCGACACGGTGAAGCAGATCGAGAGCCAGCTCCAGCAGCGCAACTATGAAGGGTTCCTCCGATGAGACTGATCATCATGGGCCCGCCGGGAGCCGGCAAGGGCACCCAGGCGAAGTTCATTGCCGAGCACTTCGGGATCCCCGCGATCTCGACCGGTGACATCTTCCGCGCCAACGTCTCCCAGGGCACGCCCCTCGGTGTCGAGGCAGCGTCCTACATGGACAAGGGAGAGTACGTCCCGGACTCGGTGACGAACCTGATGGTCCGTAACCGCATCGATGAGCCCGACGCAGCCAAGGGATTCCTGCTCGACGGCTACCCGCGCACCCTCGCTCAGGTCGAGGAGCTCGACGGGATGATCAAGTTCACCGGCCACGCGCTCGACGCGGTGGTCGTGCTGACCGTCGACAAGGACGAGATCGTGCAGCGGCTGCTGCAGCGCGCCCAGCTCGAGGGCCGCGCCGACGACACCGCCGAGGTCATCCGGCGGCGTCAGGAGGTCTACCTCGAGGAGACCGCGCCGCTCATCGAGGTCTACAAGGGCCGCGGCCTGGTCCACGAGATCGACGGCCTCGGCGAGGTCGCGGAGGTCACCAAGCGGATCTTCGACGAGCTCGACATCGTCCCGGAGTCCTGAACCGAACATGTACGCAACGGGGGAGCAGTGGGCTTCTTGACCAAGGTCCAGATCAAGACCCCTGAGCAGATCGAGAAGATGCGTAAGGCCGGCCTCGTGGTCGGCGAGACGCTCGAGGTGCTCCGGGCCGCCGCGCGGCCCGGAGTCACCCTTCTCGAGCTCGACGCCATCGCCGAGGACTCGATCCGGTCCCGGGGTGGCGTCCCGTCGTTCAAGGGCTACCACGGCTTCCCGGGCTCGATCTGCGCCTCGGTCGACGAGGTCGTGGTCCACGGCATCCCGGGTTCTCGGGAGCTGAAGGACGGCGACATCATCTCCATCGACTGCGGCGCCATCGTCGACGGCTGGCACGGCGACGCCGCGATCACGGTGGCGATGGGCTCGGTGCCCGAGGAGGTCTCCGAGCTGATGCGCGTCACCGAGGAGTCCATGTGGCACGGCATCGCCGCCGCCCGCCTCGGCGGACGGGTCACCGACATCTCGCACGCCATCGAGACCTACGTCGACTCCCAGGGTGACTACGGCATCCTCGAGGACTTCAGCGGCCACGGCATCGGCACCGAGATGCACATGGAGCCGTCGGTGTTCAACTACGGCAAGCCCGGCAAGGGGCCCAAGCTGCAGCGCGGCATCGCGCTCGCCGTCGAGCCGATGCTCACCCTCGGCGGCCCCGAGGTCACCACGCTGGAGGACGACTGGACCGTCGTCACCGACGACGGCTCGTGGGCGGCCCACTTCGAGCACACCTTCGCGCTCACCTCCGACGGCGCCTGGGTGCTCACCGCGCTCGACGGCGGCGAGGAGATGCTCGGCAAGCTCGGGGTGCCCTGGGGCGGTCACCGAGGGTGATCGCGCGCTTCTCGGCGGTGGCTGAGGTCGAGGCCGACCTCGGGCTGCTCACCGCCGCGGAGCGGGCACGTCACGAGCGACTCGTGGCGGAGGCCGACAAGCAGGCGTACGCCGCCGCGCACGTCCTGGTCCGCGAGTGCGCCGCTGAACTGCTGGGCACCACGCGCGAGGAGATCGTGATCGGGCAGCGTTGCGCCCGGTGCGGCAGCACCGAGCACGGGGCTCCGTCGGTGGCCGGTGACGCCGGGACGGTGATCCAGGTGAGCCTGAGTCACACCCGCGGCCAGGTCGCCGCGGTCGCCGCGACCAGCCGGTGCGGCATCGACGTCGAGAAGGTCTCGCGCGGACCCGACCGGGCGCTCTCGCGGCGCGAGGCGGCCTGGGTGGCGGGGCAGGAGGACGCGGCGTACGCGTTCACGCGGTTGTGGGTGCGCAAGGAGGCTCTGGTGAAGGCCGGCCACGGGAGCATGGCCGCCGCGCAGCGCCTCGACGTCCTCTCCGACGGCTCCTCCGGGGACGGTCCGGCGGACCAGGTCGGCGGGGTCCTGATCACCGGGTGGGAGGGCCCCGGATTCCTCGGTGCGGTCGCGATCTGTGCCGACATGTGGACCGAAAACTGATAGGAAACTGAACGAATCCCACGTAACCACGTCTTTGACTAGCGGGTATGCGACATCACCTGTCAGTTGACAGAGAAAGGGACCTCGGGATCTCGCGTCTCGCCCCGACTGTGAGTAACTTGGTCAGCCCGCGGGGACAGGGAGAGCCCCGTACTCGGGAGGAAGAACCGGATGAGTACGCAGTTGCGACCACCGACGGCGGCGCGACCCAATCCATCAGCACGGACGCGAAGCGCGATCATCGATCGGCTCAGTCCTGAGGACATCGACATGTTCTGGGACCAGATCGCGACCTCGCTGCCGCTCGTCGAGGAGACCGGCGCCGGCGCTGCTGACGACGACGTGATCGTCACCTTCTGCTGGCGTGACGCCGAGGCGGAGGAGGTGCTCCTCTTCGCGAACCGTCTCACCGACGAGCGTCATCTCGGCGAGACGATGCTCGAGCGTAAGACGGGCACCGACCTGTGGCACGCCTCGTTCCTGATGAAGGGCGACTGGCGGGCCTCGTACTCCTTCCTGTGCAAGCACCCCGGCGAGCCGGCTCCGTGGGAGAGCGAGGGGCAGGTCGAGCTGCGGGCCGTGCTGCACCGCGGCTACCTCGACCCGCTCAACCCCGACTGGTGCCACAACCGCCAGGGCATCAAGCAGTCGGTCGTCTCGCTGCCCGATGCCCCGCTGCAGCCGTGGCTGTTCCGTCGCGACGACGTCGTCCCCGGCACCGTCACCCTCGAGATGGGCCCGGACGGTCGCGACGTCTGGCTCTACGACCCGGCCGGCGCCGGGCTCAACGTCGACCTCCCGCTCGTGGTCGCGCTCGACGGTGAGATCTGGACCGACCACCACTCGCTGCCGACCACGCTCGACAACCTGATCGCCGACGGCCACCTGCGCCACGTCCGCTGTGTCCTGCCCGCCTCCGGCGGCCGCGACAAGCGGTGGGAGGAGCTCGCCGGCGGCGAGGGCGCCGACTACATCGTCAACCAGCTGCTGCCGTGGGTGCGCGAGCGTCGTGCGGTCTCCGAGGAGACGTACGTCGTGGGCCAGAGCCTCGGCGGCGTCACCGCCCTGCGGGCCGGCCTGACCTACCCCGAGCACATCCACGGTGTCGCCAGCCAGTCGGCGTCGCTGTGGCTCGACGACCTCGCGGACGCGGTCACGCCGGAGGCGAAGACCCGGGTGCATCTGGCGCACGGCACCCAGGAGTGGGTCCTCGACGAGCTCCACCACGACCTCGTCGACCGTCTCCGTGCTGCCGGGATCGACGTCATCTCCGCCGAGCACAACGGTGGCCACGACTACGCCTGGTGGCGCTCGGCGGTCGCCGACGGCCTCCGCGCGCTGCTGCCACCGGAATAAGCGACGCCCGGGCCGGGGTTGAGACTTCACGTGAAGCTGAGCGTTCTCGACCTCGTCCCGGTCCGTAAGGACCAGTCCTCCGCCGATGCCCTCGCCGCGACCCTGTCGCTGGCCAAGGTGGCCGACGAGCTGGGCTTCCAGCGCTACTGGCTCGCCGAGCACCACAACATGCCGGCGGTCGGTTCAACCAACCCGCCGGTGCTGATCTCGCTGGTGGCCGGTGCGACCGAGCGGATCCGGGTCGGGTCCGGGGGAGTGATGCTGCCCAACCACGCTCCGCTGGTCGTGGCGGAGCAGTTCTCGCTGCTCGAGGCGGCGTTCCCGGGGCGGATCGACCTCGGCATCGGCCGCGCGCCGGGGACCGACCCGGTGACCTCCTGGGCGCTGCGCCATGGCGCCGGGGGAGTCTCCGACGACGCGGTCAACCGCTTCCCGGAGTACCTCGACAACATCGTCGCGATGATGGCGCCCGAGGGCGTCGGCCTGATGGCCGGCGGCCGCCAGCACGTCCTGCACGCGACCCCGGCGGCGGCTTCGGTGGCCGAGCTCTGGCTGCTCGGCTCCTCGGACTACTCCGCGCGCCTGGCCGCCGAGAAGGGCCTGCCCTACGTCTTCGCCCACCACTTCGCGGGCAACGGCACCGACACCAAGGCGATGATCGAGCTCTACCGCTCGACCTTCCGGCCCTCCGAGCTGCTCAGCGAGCCGAAGACGTTCCTGACCGTGAACGCGAGCGTGGCCGAGACCGCTGAGGAGGCCGACCGGCGGGCGCTGCCCCAGCTGCTGACCATGCTGAAGCTGCGCACCGGCCAGTCGCTGACCGCGCAGCCCAGCATCGAGGAGGCCGAGAAGACCGAGATCCCCGAGGCCCACCAGGGGCTCATCGACACGATGCGGAGCCGCTGGATCATCGGCTCCGCATCGTACGCGAAGGCGCGCCTGGCCGGGATGGCCGAGGAGTACGGGGTCGACGAGGTCATGGTGAACCCGGTCGGGTCGGCGTACGAGGGGACGGACCCGCGCACCGCGCCGGCCCGTGAGGAGACCCTGCGCCTGCTGGCCGGCTGATTTCGGCGGCCGCTAGGATCGGCGCACCTCGTCGCGAGGTGGCGGCGCGCCTGAGCCACTTGGGACGAGGGACCTAGGACACTGTCTGCTTCTGGGCGCGTATCGCTACGCTCGCGCACCGGTTGTGCCAGTCTGTTCACCGCTCTGTTTCCTTCTCCACATTTGAAAGTGCCGCCTCATGACACGCTGGAGCCAGCGCTGGTTGAAGCGCCGGGGGCCCCAGGCTGCATCGCTCGCTGAGCAGTCAGATCCGGGTCTTGCTCGCTCATTCCCACCGACCGGCGGTCAGGCCGCGCCCTTTCCGCCGGTGCCACCAACACCTGTCACCCCGCCGATCGCCTCCACGCCACCGCCGCTGCAGGAGGACGAGGACGAGGCCTGGCCCGAGATCATGGAGCAGTTCGGGCTCCAGCTGATCAGCCTGGCCGAGCAGATGCGCATCTCCCTCGACAGGCTCGAGTCGGACGAGGACGACCCCGAGCGGTTGAAGCAGCTCTACGAGGTGGACCACGCGGTCACCCGCATGCGGCGCGCGAGCCGCGACCTGCGTACGCTCGCCGGCCGTGCCGAGGACGAGATGGGCGGCACCGACACCTCGCTGCTGGACATCATCCGGATGGCGCTGTCGGGCATCGAGCGCTACAACCAGGTGACGATCGGACGGGTGAGCGACCTCGCGGTCATCGGCTACGCCGCCGACGACGTCTCCTGCTTGATCGCGGCACTGCTGGACAACGCGACCAAGTACTCCCCGGGCGCGGTGACGATCAACGTCCACCTGGCCGACGCCGGCGACGTGCTGTTCCGCATCGAGGACACCGGGATCGGCATCCCGGAGCGGTCGGTGGGGCGCCTCAACGCGCTGCTGGCGGGTCCGATCGTGGAGCTGGTCAGCAAGTCCGGGAGCCACACCGGCTTCCCGGTGGTGCACCGGATCGCCCGCAAGTACGACATCGACGTACGCCTCGCCACCCGCCCCGCGCCCGGCAACGGGATGATCGCGATGGTGACGGTGCCCGCCCAGCTCCTGTGCGAGGTGCCGATCACGCCGATCGGCCAGGTCGAGCTGCCCAGGACCTCGAGCGCGAGCAGCGTCGCGGTCCTGCCTCCGGCCCCGCGACGCCGGGGCCCTCAGCCCGCGCCGCAGTCTGCACCTCAGCCCACGGCCCAGCCCGTGCGCCGGGAGACGCGGCAGTCCTCGCTGCAGCCGCTGCGGCCGGCGGCCCAGTTCGCGCCACCGCCGAGCCAGCAGCCCTCGCCGGATCTCTCCACCGACACCATGAAGACGCCGCTCCCCACGGCCGGTGAGACGGGTGGGACGGATGAGACGAACGAGATGAACGAGACCTCCGCGCCCGCTGGTCAGAGTGGCCCAGTAGAGTCGGGCGCGCTCCCGCGCCGGGAGCCGGTCAGCCTGCGCAGCAAGCAGTCCGTGCCCGAAGAAGCCGTTGGATCGCCGACCACCGAGGCCTCGCCCGAGGACCAGTCGGCGGCCCGGCACTCCTTCGCCGACGATCTCGACGCGTTCTCCCTTGGTAGCTAGAACCCTGCAGTGAAAGGAACCCTTTCGTCATGGAAAGCCCGGTCGTCCCCCGCGACCCCAAGGAATTCAGCTGGCTGATCGACAACTTCGCCAGCTCCACCCCCGGTGTGACCCACGCGCTCATCGTCTCCTCCGACGGCCTCCCGCTGATCGGGGCCGGCGGTATGTCCGCCAACGTCGCCGACCCGCTCGCCGCGATGACCGCCGGCGTGATCAGCCTCGGCAACAACATCGCGCGCGAGGTGGGCGAGCCCGGCTGTGACCAGGTGATGCTCAAGTTCCACACCGGACACTTCCTCTTCATGGGTATCGGCGACCTTGCCGGCTTCGCCGTTCTCGTCGGCGCCGGCGCGAACCTGGGCGTCGTCGCCCACAAGATGGCCCAGATGGTCGACGCCGTCGGCCACGTACTCACCCCGCAGATGCGTGACGAGCTGCGTCAGATGACGGTCAGCTCGATGGCGGGGGAGCGGGCGTGACCCAGAACCCGTGGGTGCGGCCCTATGTGCTCACCGGCGGTCGCACCAAGACCAAGCACCAGCTCTACGTGCACACCCTGGTCTCGGCGGCCCACTTCGACGCGCGGGCGGCCTCGAAGCTGACCCCGGAGTCGCGCCGGCTCTACGACCGGGTGCGTCTCGGACCGCAGTCGGTCGCGGAGCTGTCCGCGCACTGCGGGATCTCGCTCGGGGTGACGCGCGTGCTGCTCGAGGACCTCGCCTCGACCGAGCACCTGCAGATCAATGACGGGGCCTACGACTCCCCGTTCGACCACCGTTTGTTGAAGAGAGTTATCGATGGCCTTTCAGAGCTCGGCTGACCGCCCGGCGCTGACCGTCACCTCCGCGAAGATCGTGGTCGCAGGAGGTTTCGGTGTCGGGAAGTCGACCATGGTCGCCTCGGTCTCCGAGATCCCGCCGGTCAACACCGAGGCGTGGATGACGCAGGCGGGCGAGTCGGTGGACCCGCTCTCGGACTCGAGCGCCAAGACGACCACGACGGTCGCGATGGACTTCGGCAGGGTCACCCTCGCCCCCGATCTGCTGCTCTACCTGTTCGGCACCCCTGGGCAGCCCCGGTTCTGGCCGATGTGGGACGACCTGTGCCGTGGTGCCAGCGGTGCCGTCGTGCTCGTCGACACCCGCCAGCTCGATGCGTCCTTCCCGGCGGTCAACTACTTCGAGAACGACTCCGACGTCCCGTTCATCGTCGCGGTGAACCTGTTCGACGGAAAGCTGACCCACTCCTTGGAGAAGGTGCGCGACGCGCTCTGCCTCGACGAGCGGACACCTCTGGTGACCGTGGACGCCCGTGACCGCAGATCGACGGCCAAGGCGCTCGTCGCCTGCCTCTCGCACACGATGAAGACCACCCCCACACGCGCCTGAGGAGTTTCTTTGCGCAAGATCCTGATCGTCGGTGCCGGACAGGCGGGCATGCAGCTCGCTCTCAGCCTCCAGGCCGAGGGCTACGAGGTGACGGTCATGTCGGCGCGTACGCCCGACGAGCTGCGCGACGGCTGGCCGACGTCGACACAGGTCATGTTCGACCCGGCCCTGGCCTACGAGCGCGTCTACGACCTGAACCTGTGGGAGGACGAGGCGCCGCGCATCCCCGCGGTGGGCATCTCGGTCAGCCCGGAGCCCGGTGTCCGTGCCCTCAAGTTCGACGGCCCCTGGGAGCCGTACGCCATGTCCGTCGACCAGCGCCTGAAGATGTCCGCCTGGCTGGAGCTCTTCGAGGACCGCGGCGGCCGGATCATCTACCACCCGGTGATGACCTCCGACCTGGCCGGCCTGGCGTCGATGTACGAGCTGACCCTGATCGCGGCGGGCAAGGGCGAGATCGTCGAGCTGTTCGACCGCGACCCGGTCCGCTCCAAGTACGTCACCCCCGGCCGTGCGCTCTCGGCCATCTACCTCCACGGCATGGTCGAGCCCGACGACTTCCCGGCAGGGAGCATGCGGATCAATGTCGCGCCCGGGGTGGGGGAGCTGTTCGTGATCAGCGCCCTGACCCAGGCCGGGCCCAGCCGGGTCGCGTTCGTCGAGGCGATCCCGGACGGCCCCTTCGACTGCTTCTGGGACCGGCCCCGCCCCGACGAGCACCTGCGCCGGCTGCAGCACCTGATGCTCGAGCACATGCCGTGGGAGGGCGAGCTGATGCGCGACTGCGAGCCCACCGACGCCCGCGCCTCGCTCTCGGGCGCGTTCACCGGCACCATCCGCAAGCCCTTCGCCGAGGTCGGCGACGGCACCTTCGTCTTCGGCATGGGCGACGTGGTCGTGGTCAACGACCCGATCGCCGGTCAGGGTGCCAACAACGCCGCGCACTGCGCCGGCATCTACACCCAGGCGATCCTCGAGCGTGGCGACCAGCCGTTCGACCCGGAGTGGATGCAGGCGACCTTCGAGACGTTCTGGGAGACGCGTGCCCAGCACTCGACCGGCCTGACGGACGCGCTGCTCAACCCGCTGCCCGACCACGTCCAGCAGGTGCTCGGTGCGGCCACCCAGCACCAGGCGGTGGCGGACCGGTTCACCCGGCTGTTCCCGCACCCCGAGGACCTCGGACCGTTCCTCGGTGACCCAGCGACCGCGCTCGCGTACGTCGCGGAGGTCGCTGAGGCGGACGCGGCCACCAGGGCCTGAGCGAGCGTCAGCGAGCGACCCAGAGGTTCGAGCCGCCACGTCCGTGTTCTTCGCATTGCTCTACGGACGTGGCGGCTTGACGATTAGGGCATTGCTGTTCTAGGGGTCTAGGCTTGGTAGTCGGTCCAACGTGGGTCTGTCTCGTCGTGCCTCGCGGCTGCCCGGCAGCGTGCTTCTGTGCGTTCGCGGGTGAGACATGCAGATGGCTTCACGAGGTCCACTCCGAGCATCGGAGAGGTTCCCGGACCGCCCGCGGGTCATCCGATCCGTGGTTTGAACGGTAGATGACCGACCAACAGATTGCAGAGGGCATGCCGAAGAAAGAAGGCGTGATCGAGATCGAGGGCACCGTAGTGGAGGCCCTCCCCAACGCCATGTTCCGTGTGGAGCTGAGCAACGGACACAAGGTTCTCGCCCACATCAGCGGCAAGATGCGACAGCACTACATCCGGATCCTCCCCGAGGACCGCGTGGTGGTCGAGCTGTCCCCCTACGACCTGACGCGCGGTCGGATCGTCTACCGGTACAAGTAAGCCGGTCTAGACAAGAAAGGGCTGACATGAAGGTCAACCCGAGCGTGAAGAAGATCTGTGACAAGTGCAAGGTGATCCGTCGCCACGGCCGCGTCATGGTGATCTGCGAGAACCCGCGCCACAAGCAGCGCCAGGGCTGAGTCCCAGCTCGCAGCACAACTGAATACTTCATCGAGTCGCTAGGACGCAGGTCCGAAGTCACCTCCGGAGCAGAGGCCGGAGCCCGAGGGTGCCACCCCGGGACGCGACCCGACCGACACCTCTGACGCAACCAGAAGGAACACAATGGCACGCCTCCAAGGTGTTGACCTTCCGCGCGACAAGCGCGTGGAGATCGCTCTCACCTACATCTACGGCATCGGCCGTACCACCTCGCAGAAGCTCCTCGAGGCCACCGGCGTCGACCCGAACACCCGGGTGCACGCTCTGGCTGAGGACGAGCTGGTCAAGCTCCGCGACGAGATCGAGGCCCAGGGCATCCAGACCGAGGGTGACCTCCGTCGTGAGGTCCAGGCTGACATCCGCCGCAAGATCGAGATCGGCAGCTACCAGGGTCGCCGTCACCGCCAGGGCCTTCCGGTCCGCGGTCAGCGCACCAAGACCAACGCGCGCACCCGCAAGGGCCCGAAGCGCACCGTCGCCGGCAAGAAGAAGGCCAAGTGATCCGACGCGCTCTGCGCGTTGATCTGGCTTTCGCCTCGATCTCACAGACCAGCCAACACAGGAGTTAATGCATGCCTCCGAAGACCCGTCAGGGTGCGACGAAGGTTCGTCGCAAGGAGAAGAAGAACGTCGCTCAGGGCGAGGCCCACATCAAGAGCACGTTCAACAACACGATCGTCACGATCACCGACCCGACCGGTGCGGTGATCTCGTGGGCCTCGGCCGGCACCGTCGGCTTCAAGGGCTCGCGTAAGTCCACCCCGTTCGCCGCCCAGATGGCCGCCGAGGCCGCTGGCCGCCGCGCGATGGACCACGGCATGAAGAAGATCGACGTCTTCGTCAAGGGCCCGGGCTCGGGCCGCGAGACCGCGATCCGTTCCCTGGGTGCGATCGGCCTCGAGGTCGGCACCATCCAGGACGTCACGCCGGCCCCGCACAACGGTTGCCGTCCGCCCAAGCGCCGCCGCGTTTGATCCCCACCGAGACATAGAAGGAGACTGAAGAGTAATGGCCCGTTACACCGGACCCATGACCCGCAAGTCGCGCCGTCTCGGTGTCGACCTTGTCGGCAACGACGCGGCGTTCGAGAAGCGCCCCTACCCTCCCGGCCAGCACGGCCGCGGCCGCATCAAGGAGAGCGAGTACCTCCTCCAGCTTCGTGAGAAGCAGAAGGCTCGCTTCACCTACGGCGTGATGGAGAAGCAGTTCGCTTCCTACTACGCCGAGGCCCACCGTCGCGACGGCAAGACCGGTGACAACCTGCTCCAGCTGCTCGAGGGCCGCCTGGACAACGTCGTCTACCGTGCCGGTTTCGCCCGCACCCGCCGCCAGGCCCGCCAGCTGGTCGTTCACGGCCACTTCCTGGTCAACGGCAAGAAGGTCAACGTGCCTTCGTTCCAGGTCTCGGCTCACGACGTCATCGACGTTCGCGAGAAGTCCCTGGAGATGACCCCGTTCATCGTGGCTCGCGAGACCCACGGCGAGCGCGTCGTCCCCGCGTGGATCGAGGCCGTGCCGTCGCGCATGCGCATCCTGATCCACCAGCTCCCGGTCCGGGCTCAGATCGACGTCCCGGTCCAGGAGCAGCTGATCGTCGAGTACTACTCGAAGCTCTGATCAGCCCCACGCAGTAACCACGGCGAGTCCCCGGCGTTCAAACTTCACAGAAGACGTACGCCGGGGCCTTGCCGCCCCCACAGCCTTCCGTCATCACCCCTTGAAGTTCGGGTCCGTCAAATAGCGGTCGGCCCGGAAAGGACAAATCAGTGCTTATCGCACAGCGCCCCACCCTGTCGGAAGAGTCCGTCGAGGAGTTCCGCTCCCGCTTCGTGATCGAGCCCCTCGAGCCGGGCTTCGGTTACACGCTGGGCAACTCTCTTCGCCGCACCCTGCTCTCCTCGATCCCCGGTGCGTCGGTCACCTCGATCAAGATCGACGGCGTTCTCCACGAGTTCTCGACCATCGAGGGCGTCAAGGAGGATGTCACCGAGATCATCCTCAACCTCAAGGGTCTGGTCGTCTCCTCGGAGCACGACGAGCCTGTCACCATGTACCTGCGCAAGTCCGGTGCCGGTGACGTCACCGCCGCCGACATCGCGCCGCCGGCCGGTGTCGAGGTGCACAACCCCGACCTGAAGATCGCGACGCTGTCCGACAAGGGCAAGATCGAGCTCGAGCTCGTCGTCGAGCGTGGCCGTGGCTACGTCTCCGCGGTCCAGAACAAGGGCGCCGAGAACGAGATCGGCCGCATCCCGGTCGACTCGATCTACTCGCCGGTCCTCAAGGTCAGCTACAAGGTCGAGGCGACTCGTGTCGAGCAGCGCACCGACTTCGACAAGCTCGTCATCGACGTCGAGACCAAGCCGTCGATCGCTCCCCGCGACGCGATCGCCTCGGCCGGTAAGACCCTGGTCGAGCTCTTCGGTCTGGCCCGTGAGCTGAACGTCGACGCCGAGGGCATCGACATCGGCCCGTCGCCGGTCGACGAGCAGCTCGCCGCCGACCTCGCCCTCCCGGTCGAGGACCTGCAGCTGACCGTTCGCTCCTACAACTGCCTCAAGCGCGAGGGCATCCACACCGTGGGTGAGCTCATCTCCCGCTCGGAGCAGGACCTGCTCGACATCCGCAACTTCGGCGCCAAGTCGATCGACGAGGTCAAGCTGAAGCTGCACGAGATGGGCCTGTCCCTCAAGGACAGCGCTCCGGGCTTCGACCCGTCCGCCGCCCTCGCCGCCTACGGCGACGATGACGACGACGCGTTCGTCGAGGACGAGCAGTACTGAGTTGTAGCGCCGGGCCAGGCGGCTTCGCCGCGGCCCGGCGTTAACCCATAAAGAAATCGCCCGCATGGGCGTCTACCCCGGTACCTGATACGGCCGGAGAGAAGGAGCAGGCACGATGCCTACCCCGAAGAAGGGTGCCCGTTTCGGCGGTTCGCCCGCGCACCAGAAGCTGATCCTCTCGAACCTCGCCACCGCGCTGTTCGAGAACGGCCGCATCACCACCACCGAGGCCAAGGCCCGGCACCTCCGCCCCGTCGCGGAGAAGCTGATCACCAAGGCCAAGAAGGGTGACCTGCACAACCGTCGCGAGGTCCTCAAGACCATCCGCGACAAGTCCGTCGTGCACACCCTCTTCACCGAGATCGCCGAGCAGTTCGCGGAGCGTCCGGGTGGCTACACCCGGATCACCAAGATCGGTCCCCGCAAGGGTGACAACGCTCCGATGGCTGTGATCGAGCTCGTCAACGAGGCGTACGAGCCGAAGACCAAGGCTGCTCCGGCTGCCGCGGCTCCGGTTGCTGCTCCCGTCGAGGAGAAGGTCGAGGAGGCGCCGGTCGAGGAGACCGCCGCCGACGAGACCGAGGTCGTCGAGACCGAGGCTGCTGCCGAGGAGGCTCCCGCTGCGGAGACCACCGAGGACGAGGCCAAGGCCTGATCTGGTTCTGAGCTGTGGCCCGTCACCCGCGAGGGTGGCGGGCCATTGTCATTTCCCGGCCTGCTCGGTGCGGGCCAGGCGCCAGCAGACGAGCCCGCCGAGGACCAGGACCAAGGTCGTCGCGAGCGTGGTGAAGGCGGACACGACCAGCATGATGGCGACGTTGCCGATGGACATCGTCGGCGTCAGCACGAGCGACAGCGACACCTGCACCGCGATGAGCAGGAGATAGGTGACGGGGAGCCCGATCAGCCAGCGCCGCCCGGTCCAGGCGGCGCATCCCCAGCCGGCCAGGACCATCACCAGGAACAACGGCGTGAGGATCCCGGCGATGGCGGCGTTGTAGATGCCGTACACCTGGGTGAGAGCGTTCCAGAGCAGGCTGCTCAGCAGCCAGGAGAGCATCGGCAGCACGATCCCGAGGAGCCGGCCCGTCGGCGTGCGAGCGATGTACGCCGCGCCCGCTGCCACCGCGGCGTACACCAGCGCGTTGAGGACGATGGTCGCGATCGTGGTGAGGGTCAGGCTGGTCCGCGACTCGTCGAGGACGTACGTCAGCGCGAGGCCGGCGAGGGCGATCGCGATCTGTAGGACCACGACCGTCACGATCACGGCGATGGTGACGGCAGCTGTCGAGCGAGGGACAGTTCCGGCGGTGTGGGTCGCCTCGGCGTGGCTCATGGCAGGCAGACTGCCCGATCCGCGGCCTACTGACCACCCCTTTGGAGCGCGGGCGGTCAGAGGCCGGCGAGGAAGGCGGTGCCGTCGAGGCCGCCGGGCTCGGCGCCGGTGCGGGCGATGTCGTGAACCGCACGCTGGACGGCCTCGTTGACCGGTGTCGGCACCCCGTGGAGGCGACCGAGCAGCACGATCTCGCCGGAGAGGTAGTCGATCTCGACGCCGGTGCCGCGGGCCAGGCTCTGCCACGTCGAGCTGTGGTTGCGGCTGCCGCGGGCGGTGATGTGACCGGCTCGCCGGGTCCGGTCCTGGTCTGCGGTGACGACGCTGATGCCGGCCGCGTCGAGGGCGGCCTCCGCCTCCGCCAGGCAGCGGGCGTAGATCTCCTCGTCGCTCGGGCCGGGGGCGATGGCCGCGTTGATGCCGTTGCCGAGGTTGTTGAGGAGCTTGCGATGCTTCCACGCCATGATGTCGGGGCGCGGCTCGCTCAGGAACCCCGCCTTGACGAGGTCGTTCGCGATCACGGTGGCGGTCTCGTCGACGCCGGTGGGGTAGCGGCCGATGTCGAGGATGCCGGGCTTCTCGCCGGAGTCCTGGACGACCGTGCCCGGGGTCAGGAAGGTTGCGGGAAGCACCACGTGGATGGCGTACGTCCTCGCGAACCGTCGCAGGATCCGCGGCTCGTTCGCGACGCCGTTCTGCATGGCGACGACCGGGGTGCCCGCTGGGGCGTACGCCGCCAGGTCCTCGAGCGCGGCCTCGGTCTGCTGGCCCTTGACGCTGAGCAGCACGACCGTGTCGTCGGTCCAGGAGACCTGGCTGGCGTCCTCGACGGCGGGGATGTCGAGGGTCAGGACACCGTCGGGGGTGTCGAGGGTAAGGCCGGCGTCCTGGATCGCGCGCAGGTGCTCGCCGCGGGCCACGAGGGTGACCTCGATCCCTGCCCTGTGCAGCAGTCCGCCCACGACGCCGCCGACCGCGCCCGCTCCGAAGATCACATAGTGCATGGACAAAGTGTGGCAAAGCGTCCTCGTGCATTCCGCTCGGGGCAGGTGTTGCTGGGACAATGGGCCCCGTGCGTATCAGGATCGACCTCGCCTACGATGGCACCACGTTCCACGGCTGGGCGATCCAGCCGGGGCTGCGTACCGTCCAGGGAGAGCTGCAGGACGCGCTGGCGACCGCGCTGCGGGTGCCGTCGACGGGGGAGCGGTCCCAGGTGTGGGTCACGGTCGCCGGGCGCACCGACTCGGGCGTGCACGCTCGCGGTCAGGTGGCGCACTTCGACATCGACGCCGACGTGCTCGATTCCTCGCGGGGACGCTCGGAGCAGTCGCCGCTCGACGCGCTGGTGCGCCGGCTCAACGGCATCCTCCCCGCCGATCTGCGGGTCCGTGCGGCGATCGAGGCACCGGTGGGGTTCAACGCCCGGTTCTCGGCGCTCTGGCGGCGCTACGTCTACCGGATCGTGGACGACCCGGCCTACGTCGACCCGCTGCTGCGCGGGCACGTGCTCTACCGGACCCGGCCGCTGGACCTGTCGCTGATGAACGTCGCCTCCGCGGACCTCGTCGGGCTCAACGACTTCGCCACCTTCTGCAAGCCGCGGGAGGGGGCGACCACGATCCGCAACCTGCAGCAGCTGACCTGGGACCGGCGTGCGAACGGGATCATCGAGGCGACCGTTCTGGCCGACGCGTTCTGCCACTCGATGGTGAGGTCGCTGGTCGGGTGCCTGATGGTGATCGGGGAGGGCCGCAAGGACGTCACCTGGGCCAAGGAGTCGCTGGCCTCGCGGTCGCGGTCCTCGTCCATCCCGATCGCGCCGGCCAACGGGCTGACCCTCGAGGAGGTCGCCTACCCGCCCGACGAGCTGCTGGCGGCCCAGCACGAACGCACCATGAACCGCAGAGAGGCGAGCGAGCTTGACCGGGACTGACGACGAGCACTACTTCTCCGCCGACCCGTCGGTGCCCTTCGAGCGGATCCCCGTCTCGGCGACCGTGTGGGACCTGGACCTGTCGCTGGTCTCGGGGTCGGGCGTCTTCGCCAAGGGACGCCTCGACATCGGCACCTCGGTGCTCTTCAAGGAGACCGAGCCGCCCTCGCTGAAGCCCGGCGCGCGGATCCTGGATCTCGGCTGCGGCTACGGCATGATCGGGCTCGCGCTGGGTCTCGCCGTGCCCGAGGCGTACGTCACCGGTGTCGACGTCAACGAGCGAGCGGTCCTGCTGGCGAACGAGAACGCGGCGAAGCTCGGTCTCGGTGACCGCTATCGCGCTGCGGTTCCGGCCGAGATCGATTCCGAGGTGACGTACGACGAGATCTGGAGCAACCCGCCGATCCGGATCGGCAAGCAGGCCCTCCACGAGCTCCTCCTGACCTGGCTCCCACGCCTGGCCCCCGGCGGTCGCGCGGTCATGGTCGTCGGCAAGAACCTCGGCGGCGACTCGCTCCAGCGCTGGCTCGGCGAGCAGGGCTTCCCGACCGAGCGGATCGGCAGCGCCAAGGGCTTCCGGGTGCTGGAGACGCGCCGCGCCTGAACGGTCCGCAATTCCCGCGCGGAGTGCGCCGCTCATACGGCAGGCTCCGCACGTGAGCGTGAACGAAGCAGCGGCTGGCCTGGTGAAACAGATCGAGAAGACGTACGCCGTCTTTGCGATCGGCATCGCGGTAGCGGTTACCGCGGCGGCACAGATCCGCTTCGCCAGCCTCGGGCCGGAGTGGATGCCGGACGCGGCCAGAAGGGCATATGTCGAGGGCTTGGTGGTCACCGGCACGGCGCTTCTCTGGATCGCGGTCACCCTGATCGCCGGGGTCATCGCGCGAGTCGCGCTCCCAGCGCTACTGACGCTGGCCGTGACGTTCGTGATCCTCGCGTACCAGCACGGGACGCTGGACCAGGAGTTCGCACGCATGCTCTTCGACTCGTCAGCGTTCGGGACGTACCTGGGAGACGTCGGCCAAGTCGTGATCGGACCGATTCTGCTGGCCCCGGCGATCGGGTCCCTCGGCGCACGTGACCTGTGGCAGCTCCTGGGGCGCGTCCCGCGCAGCGTCCGGATCGCCGCCGTTCGGGTCGGCGCACCGGTCCTGGCGCTCGTGGTGTCAGACGTGGCGTACGCCTCTCACCTGGCCGACGAGATCACCGAGGCGGAGATCGTGGTGCAGCTCCCGCGGTCGGACTCATCATGGCGAGTGGTCCCGGGGACGGTCGAGATCGACCACGTCGAAGGTGCGCAGGCCCTCGGCATGTATCTGGCGCGCCGCGACTTCACCGGCATCTATGGCTGGTCGACGGTGGGAACGACCGGCGCGGACCCGCACGCCGACGACCCGGCGACCGTGCACTACACCGTCCAGAACGGCGAGGCTCGGTTCGCCGTCTTCATCGACCAGTACCGTGGGATCCATCCGTGGCCCCTCGATGATCGCGCCGAGGACGACAGCGCACTCGTGGCGGACCTCCAGTCGGACCTCGAGTCCGCCGATGTCGATGAGCTAACCCGGGCCAACTGCTGGGCGTGCCCCGGGTAGCTCCCGTGTTCCGTGGGCCCGACCGCCGAGTCGGCGCGTTCCAACGAGCCGACTCGGCGAGGGTTCTGGTCAGGACGAGCCGACTCGGCAGGGGTGCGCGTCTGGCCGCGCCTGACCGGCCCAGGTGCCGGTTTCCGCCGTCTCGTGTGTCTCGGGGCCGGTTGCGTCGGGTGCGCTGCGAGACTCCGCCCATGACCAACCGTGCGATGACGACTCCCGTGCTGACGAACCGTCAGCGCCTGGCCCGTTCCTACCAGGCCTGGGGCGTCGCGGCGCTGGTGAGCCTGGTGACGGTGCTGCCTGTCTACCTCGCCGTGACGCGCTCCGGGTTCGAGCTGTCACGGCTGGAGAGCGTGCCGGTGATGGTCGTCGTCGGGCTGATCGGGCCGGTGCTCGGGGCCTACCTGAGCGCACGCGCCGGGCTGGGCCGGTTCTGCACCGGGGCCGCGTTCGTGATCATCGCGACCCCGATGACGAGCCTGCCGCTGCTGGCGATCCCGGCGTACGTCCTGGCGCCCTGGATCGCCGTGGCGATCAGCGAGGAGCCGGCGCCGCAGCAGTGGAACGGCTGACCGCTCAGGCCGGGACCGGGTCCTTGGCCAGCCGGACCGGGAGGCGGTCGAGGCTGTAGACGACCGAGAGGTCGCGCCAGCCGAGCTCGCCGGGGTCGTCGGTGGCCATGGAGAGATCGGGGAAGCGGCGGGCGAGGCCGGTGAGGGCGGCGCGGAGCTCCATCCGGGCCAGCTCGGCGCCGACGCAGCGGTGCATGCCGTGGCCGAAGGCGAAGTGCATGGTGTCGGCGTTGCGCAGGTCGAACTGCTCCGGCCGCGGCACGACCGCGGGGTCGCGGTTGGCGCCGGTGAGGCTGACCAGGACGACCGCGCCCTTCTTGACCGGCAGGCCGAAGAGGTCGTGGTCCTCGCGGGCGAACCGCGGGAACGCGATCTGCACCGGGCACAGGTAGCGGAGCAGCTCCTCGACCACCTGGTCGACGCCGGCCCGGTCGCCCGAGCGCAGGATCTCGTAGGCCTCCGGGTTCTGCATCAGGACGTAGGCGCCCATGGAGAGCATCGAGGCGGAGGTCTCGTAGCCGCCGAGGAAGACGCCGTCGGCGAGGCCGCCGAGCTCGACGTCGTCGTACTCCGCACCCTTGTTGCGGATGATCTCGCCGATCATGCCGTCGCCGGGGTTGGCCCGCTGCTGGCGGACCTGCTCGATGAGGAACGTCCGGGTCTCGGTGGCGGCCCCGAAGGCGCCGGCGCCACCCTCGGAGAGGTCGAAACGGGCCATGCCGAGCTTGTGGAACTCGTCGCGTACCTCCTCGGGCATGCCCAGCAGCTCGCAGATCACCCGGAAGGGGATCTCGAAGCCGAAGCGCTGGACGAGGTCGACCTCGGGGCCGTGGGCCTCCATGTCGTCGAGGGCGTCGGCGACGATCCGGTCGATCATCTCGTTGAGCCGGCCGAGGCGGCGCATGGTGAACTCGGGAGTCAGCAGCCCGCGGAGCTTGGTGTGGTCGGGCGGGTCGGTCATGCCGAGGCCGCCGATGCCCTCGGCGTCGGTGCGCTTGCGGGTGCCGAGCAGGTGGCGCATGTCGTTGGAGTAGGCGTTCTTGTCGGCCAGGACGTGCTTGGACTCGGCGTGCCCGGTGACGAGCACGATGTCGAGGCCGAGCACGGAGCCGAGCTTGGTGACCGGCGCCTGCTCACGGCTCTCGGCGAGCAGCGGGACCGGGTCGACGCCGTCACGGCGCAGCGGGAAGGTCAGGTGCTCGGGGATCTTGCGCAGCGTGGTGATGTCGGGGATCGGTGACTCCTTGCCCCGCATCGCGAACTGCAGGGCAAGCTTGCGGACGCGCTCGGTCAGCGGTCGCGTCATCGCCCGTACGAAGGAAGGCACCTGGGCAGCAATCGGCATGCCGCCAGTCTGGACCATCGTCAAACCATGGGCATCAGGAATACCCCTGGTTTGAAGGTGTGTCCTGAATCACCCGTGGAGCACGGTCCGGAACAGCGCGCACGTCTCCTCGATCGCGCGCTGCGCCGCCTGCGAGTGATGGCCCATGGCGAAGAAGCCGTGGATGAGCCCGTCGCAGTGGTGGTAGGTCGTGGGAACCCCCGAGCTCTCCAGCGCCTTGGCGTACGCGATGCCCTCGTCGCGCAGCGGGTCGAACTCAGCCGTCACCACGACCGCCGGCGCCAGACCGTCCAAGGAGCCCTTGATCGGGCTCAGCCGCGGGTCGGAGCGGTCGGCGTCACCGACGTAGTGGTCCGAGAACCACTTCATCGTCGGCAGCTCGAGGAAGTAGCCGTGGCCGTTCTCCGCGTAGGACGGGTAGCCGCTGGTCATGTCGGTCGCGGGGTAGATCAGCAGCTGGCCGGCGAGCTCGCGCCCCTCGGCGTGGAAGGCCTCGGCGACGGCGGCGGACAGGTTGCCGCCGGCGCTGTCGCCGGCGACCGCGACCCGGCCGTCACCACCGAGCCTCGCCACGTTGTCGCTCGCCCAGCGGGCGGCGGCGAGCGCGTCGTCGTACGCCGCGGGGAACGGGTGCTCCGGGGCGAGCCGGTAGTCGACCGCGACGACCACGGCGTCGCAGATGGTGGAGAGGTTGCGGGCCTGGTCCTCGTGGGTGTCGAGGTCGCCGACCACCCAGCCGCCGCCGTGGAACATGACGATCGTGGGGAGCGGGCCCTGCGTGGTGGGCCGGTAGATGCGCACCGGGATGTCACCGGCCGGTCCTGGGATCACCGATGGCTCCACCGAGCCGACGGGTGGAAGCGGGATGCCCTCGCCCAGCGCGCGGTAGAGCGCGCGTGCCGTCGGCGGGTCGTAGGACTCCAGGGGCTGGCCCTTCGCGAAGAGAGTGAGCAGGTCAGCGATCTGGCTGTCGAGCGGAGGCATGGCGTCAGTCATATCGGTCCTCGCAAAACGTGTCGAGGGTCACGTTCTACTGATGGGACCGATTTGTCGAACGTGACCGGCAATAACCATTCGACACGGGTGCCAGACTGGAGGGCTGTGGGACATGTGGACGTTGCTGGAGTGCGGTTCCAGCTGCCGGACGGACGGGTGCTGCTCGATGACGTCTCCTTCCGGGTGGGAGAGGGCGCGAAGGTCGCGCTGGTCGGGGCCAACGGCGCCGGGAAGACGACGCTGCTGCGGATCGTCACCGGCGAGCTGACCCCGACGGCCGGGTCGGTGGTGCGCTCGGGCGGTCTCGGGGTGATGCGGCAGATGGTCGGTCGCGGGTCGTCGACGGTGGGCGAGCTCCTCCTCTCGGTGGCGCCCGTGCGCGTGCGCGAGGCGGCGGCCGCCGTGGAGGCCTGCGAGCTGGAGCTGATGTCGTCGGAGGACGAGCGGCTGCAGATGCGCTACGCCACCGCCCTGGCCGAGTACGCCGACGCCGGTGGCTACGACATCGAGGTCGTCTGGGACGTGTGCACCATGGCCGGGCTCGGGGTGCCCTACGACCGCGCCCGCTACCGCTCCCTGGACACCCTGTCCGGCGGCGAGCAGAAGCGCCTCGTCCTGGAGTATCTCCTCCGCGGCCCCGACCAGGTCCTCCTCCTCGACGAGCCCGACAACTTCCTCGACGTGCCCGGCAAGATGTGGCTCGAGGAGCGCATCCGGGAGTCCCCCAAGACGATCCTCTACGTGAGCCACGACCGTGAGCTGCTCGCCAACACCGCCACCCGCGTGGTGACCGTGGAGCTGGGCTCGGCCGGCAACCTCGTCTGGACCCACCCCGGCGGATTCGAGAGCTATCACGACGCCCGCACGGCGCGGTTCGAGCGCTTCGAGGAGCTGCGCAAGCGCTGGGACGAGGAGCACGCCAAGCTGCGCGCCCAGATGCTGATGTACAAGCAGAAGGCCGCCTACAACTCCGACATGTCCTCGCGCTACCAGGCCGCGAAGACGCGGCTGGAGAAGTTCGAGGAGGCCGGGCCGCCGATCGAGCAGCCGCGCGAGCAGCAGGTCGTGATGCGGCTGCGCGGCGGCCGCACGGGCAAGCGCGCGGTCGTGTGCGAGGCGCTCGAGCTGACCGGGCTGATGCACCCGTTCGACCTCGAGGTCTGGTACGGCGAGCGGGTCGCGGTCCTCGGCTCCAACGGTTCCGGGAAGTCCCACTTCCTGCGCCTCCTCGCCGGTGGCGGCTCGATGCCCGACAAGGAGCACGAGCCGGTGGGAGAGGTCGTCATCGAGCCCGTACGCCACCGCGGGGTCGCCCGGCTGGGAGCCCGCGTGCGGCCGGGCTGGTTCGTGCAGACCCATGCCCACCCGGAGCTGGTGGGGCGTACGTTGCTCGACATCCTGCACCGCGGCGATGTCACGCCCGACGGGCGGGGGCGTGCCGGGATGGGTCGCGAGGCCGCCTCGCGGGTGCTCGACCGCTACGAGCTCGCGCACGCCGCGGAGCAGACCTTCGACTCGCTCTCCGGAGGCCAGCAGGCGCGCTTCCAGATCCTCCTGCTCGAGCTCTCCGGGGCCACCTTGCTGCTCCTCGACGAGCCGACCGACAACCTCGACGTCCAGTCCGCCGAGGCGCTCGAGGTGGGGCTGGAGTCCTTCGAGGGCACCGTCGTCGCGGTCACCCACGACCGCTGGTTCGCCCGCGGCTTCGACCGGTTCCTGGTCTACGGCGCCAACGGCGACGTCTACGAGTCCCCGGAGCCGGTCTGGGACGAGACCCGAGTGGAGAGGTCACGATGAGCGAGCTGGCGATCGAGCGGGTCGACCCGTTCGACGACGACGCCTTCGACGCGTGGTACGACGTGATGACCGCGTCGTGGCGGGACGTACGCGGCCCCGACGCGGACCTGTGGGCCCGCGAGGAGCAGCGCGTCGAGCTGCAGCAGCAGAGCGAGAAGACCGACCGCCGCGCCTACCTCGGGCGGGTCGGCGACACGGCGGTGGCCGCCGCCTGGATGGCGATGCCGCTGCTCGACAACCTCCACCGCGCGACGATCGTGGTGGCGGTCCTGCCCGCCCACCGCCGGCGGGGCCACGGCACCGTGCTGCTCGACCATGTCGAGGCGGAGGCAGGCGCCCGGGGACGTACGTCGTTGACGGGTGAGGTCTGGTGGCCCTGGTCGCTCGGCTCCGACGGCAAGGGATCGCCGGGCCGCGACTTCGGGGTCGCGCGGGGCTATGCGCCCGCCCTGGTGGAGGTACGCCGCCTGCTGCGGCTCCCGGTCCCGGACGACGTGCTCGACCGGCTGGCGGCGCAGGCCGCCGAACGGCACGTCGGCTACACCCTGCGCTCGTGGGTCGGCCGGGTGCCCGACGACATCGTGGAGAGCTGGGCGGTGCTCGACACCAGCCTGGAGACCGAGGCGCCGACCGGCGACCTCGACGTCGAGGCGCCCGAGCCCGACGTGGCGCGGGTGCGCGAGACCGAGGCGCTGGTCGCCGCCCAGCAGCGGACCCTCTACCACTCGGTGGCGCTGGATCCTGGGGGCCGCGTCGTGGCCTACACGGTGATCGGCTACTCGAGCCAGGACGGGAACAGCTACCAGTGGGGCACGCTGGTCGAGGCGGCCCACCGGGGTCACCGGCTCGGGCTGGCGGTGAAGGTCGCCAACCTCAGGCTGCTCCAGTCCGAGCGGCCCGAGGTGCCGACCCTGACGACGTACAACGCCGAGGTCAACGCCCACATGATCCGGGTCAACGAGGTCATGGGCTTCGAGCCGATCGAGTGGCTGTGCAGCATCCAGAAGCAGGTCTCCTGACCACGAACGCCTCATCCCGGTCAGAGACGGGGATGAGGCGTTCGTGGTGTGTTGGCACCCCGCGACGCTGAGGCCCTGCGGGCCCCAGCGTCACGCGGGGAGATCAGGAGGCGTCGGAGTCCAGCGTGACCTTCGCGGTCTTCTCCTCGCCGTTGCGGGACCAGGTGACCTCGACCTGGTCGTTGGGCCGGTAGGAGCGGACGGTCGCCACCAGGGAGTCCGACCCGGTGATGATGTGGTCGTCGACCTTGGTGATGATGTCGCCCTTCTCCAGGCCGGCCTTCTGGGCGGTGCTGCCGTCGCTGACCTCCTGGACCTGGGCACCGGTCACCGAGGTCTGGCCGTTCTGGGCCTGCGGGGCGTCCGAGACCGAGATCCCGAACTGCGCGTGGGTGGCCTGCTCGCCCTTCTCGAGCTGCTCGACGATCGGGTTGATCTCGTCGATCGGGATGGCGAACCCGATGCCGATCGAGCCTGCGTCCTCGCTGCCGCCGCTGCCGCCGGAGCGGATCGAGGCGTTGATGCCGACGAGGTTGCCGTTCAGGTCGACGAGTGCGCCGCCTGAGTTGCCCGGGTTGATCGCCGCGTCGGTCTGCACGGCGGGGTAGACGGTCGCGGCTCCGTTCTGGTCGACACCGACGTTGACCGGGCGGTCGAGCGCGCTCACGATGCCGGTGGTCACCGTGGAGTCGAGCCCGAACGGGGACCCGATCGCCACGACGCTCTGGCCGACGGTGAGGTTGGAGGACTTGCCGATCGTGATCGGCGTCAGGCCGGTCACGCCCTTCGCCTTGATCACGGCGGTGTCGGTGAGCGGGTCGGTGCCGAGGACCTCGGCGGAGGCCTTGGTGCCGTCGTTGAAGTCGACGGTCACCGTGCCGCCGTTGGCGGCCAGCTCGACCACGTGGTTGTTGGTCAGGATCGTGCCGTCCGAAGCGATGACGACACCGGAACCCGAGCCGGAGCCCTGCTGGGAGGCGACCTCGATCTTCACCACGGAGGGGAGCACCTTGGCCGAGACCTTCTCGATGCTGCCCTCGGGCGCCTTCGCGTCGACGACCTGCGAGGTGGCCGGGGTGTGCGCCCCGCCGGTGCTGCCGTCACCGTCGAGGGCGCCGTAGATCGCGGCGCCGCCGACACCGGCCGCGCCACCGGCGACCAGGGCCCCGGCGAGGACCGCGGCGACGAGACCGGTACGTCCCGCGGCACGCTTCTTGGCGGGCGCACCGGGGGTGCCGGGCACCGGCGGCATGACAGAGGTCTGCGCCGGCGAGGGCGCGAACGGGCCGGCGGGAGGCTGAGTGGGACCGGCGGGAGGCGCCGGGGGAGTCCACTGCGGCGGGGTCCCACTCGGCTGCTGAGGAGGGAGTTCGGTCATGTCTTCGAGTCTGGCCAGCGTCCCTGTGAACCGGCTGAGACAGCGCTATGCGGTCTCGAAGAGATGGCTCAGGATCCGGCGAGGAGCCCCACGACGGGAGCGAACGCGTCCATCAGCTCGTCGCCGACCAGGAGGTAGGAGATGCCCAGCCGCTCCCGGCGCTCGCGGAGCTGGTCGGCCATCTCCGCTGGCGAGCCGCTGACAACACCGATGGCGCCCTTCGCGGCCAGCGCGGCGGGGTCGAGCCGGCCGGCCAGGTAGCGCGGAACCGTGTCGCCGACCGCCATCAGGTTCATGTTGAGCTCCGGGGCGCCTCCTTCGGGGCGGTCGGCGGAGCGCACCTGGTCGACAGCGGTCCGCACGGCCGGCTCCTCTGCGTGGAAGGGGATGCCGAGGGCGGCGATGTCGGCATGCTCGCCGGCGATCCGCAGCATCCGCGGACCGCCGCCGGCGACCAGCATCGGCACCTGCTGAGGGGCGGTCCCGTAGGGCAGCACGGAGGCCTCGACGGCCCGGTGGTGGGGGCCGTCGACGGTGACGGTCTCGCCGGCCAGGAGCCGTCGGATGATGCCGATGGACTCCACGAGCCGCTCGACGCGTACGCCTGGCCGGTCGAAGCCGAGCCCCAGCATCGCGTTCTCCCGCTCCGAGTCGGGGCGCCCGGCGCCCAGACCGAGCTCGAAACGGCCGCCCGAGAGCACCGAGAGCGTGGCCGCCTCCTTGGCGACCTGGACGGGGTGACGGAAGTCGTTGGCCAGGACGTACGTCCCCACCCGCAGCCTCGTGGTCACCGCCGCGGCGGCCGCGAGGGCGGGGAAGACGGCGTGGCCGAAGGACACGTTGTCCGGCATGACGAGCGTGTCGTAGCCCGCGCTCTCGACGCGGCGGGCGAGGTCGCTCCAGGCGGCTCCCGTGGGGGCCTGGCCGGCGACGACGCCGAAGCGGAAGGGTCTGGTCTCAGGTGTGGTGGTCATGCCTCCAGGCTCGTCCTGACCGGGTGCGAGCGGATCCGTTCGCGGGCGGTCGCGGCGTACGCAGATCTGCGCAGTAGCTGAACATCTGGTCGGTCCGGCGTGTGGCTCGGCACCGATGACGAGTTCTCGACCTATGGTTCTGGCGCACGGTTTCAGTCACATCCATGAAGGAGTAACGCAATGCCGGTCAGCGCGAACCTGGACAAGCTGCTGCTGAAGAACTACGAGGAGCACGACCTCGTCGAGCTCGCCGACGCCCCTGTGGAGGCGATCGCCGGGATCAGCAAGGCCGACGAGGAGGCCCTGCTCAAGGCCTTCAACATCAAGACCGTCCGTGACCTCGGTACGAACAAGTACTTCAAGGCCGCCGCGGCGATCGTCGCCCTCGCGGACTCGTCGCAGAAGGGCCACTGAGCCCTACGTAGGACCGCAGTGTTGCCCCGGGACGCCTCGGTGTCCCGGGGCAGCGGTCTGTTCGGCGGTCTGTTCGGCCCCTAGTCGGACTCGACCGTCAGGGTGAGCTGCTTGAGGAGCGTGGCCAGCTCGGTGCGCTGCGCCGGCCTCAACGTCTCCAGCAGCCTGGTCTCGGCCTCGCCGCGCAGATCCATCGCGCGCCGCCAGATCTCGATGCCCGCCTTCGTCGCCTCGACGCTGATCTTGCGCCGGTCCTCCACCGATGCCGTACGCCGCACCCACCCGGCCTTCTCCATGCTGTCCAGCCGGCCCGTCATCCCGGCCGGGCTGATCCCGAGGTCCTTCGCGAGGGCCGTGGGGGAGGCGTGACCCGGGGTGTCCCGGATCATCAGCTCGTGCAGCGTCATGTACTCGAAGTCGGCGAGCCCGACCGCGCTCGCCGCCTCGGCGCGGGCGTCGTTGAAGAACTTCGAGATGCTTCCTATCCGCACCGTGATCGCCTCGATCTCGTCGTCGAAGTCGACGTCGATCCAGTGGTCGCGCCAGCGCGCCACGTGACGGTCGGCCCGGTCCTCGGGAAGCGACTCGGCCGTGAGGATCACGCCCTCCTGGCCGTCGCCGACTGTGCTCCCGGGCTGGATCGGACCGGCCCTGAACAGGTCGGGAGTGCGTCGCATCTCGGGCATGGTTCGATCCTAACCTTCGCCCGCCAATAATTCGTTGACGAATAGTTCGCTGGCGAATTACCTTCCCTTCATGACCGCGACCACCCAACCGCCGACCCGGCGTCGTACGCCGCTGAGGCACCGCAACTTCCGCCGGCTCGTGACCGGCACGGCCGCGTCGTCGCTGGGCAACGCGATCACCCCGGTGGCGCTCGCCTTCGCCGTGCTCGACCTGGGCGGCACGGCGACGCAGCTCGGCCTCGTCGAGGCCGTGTTCGCGGCCTGCCAGGTGGTGACCACGCTGGCCGGGGGAGTGCTCGGCGACCGGGTCTCGCGCAAGGTGATGATGGAGGGAACGGCGGCGATCAGCGCCGTCGTGATCGGGTCGCTGGCGGCGACGATCATCCTCGGGGTCGCCACGATCCCGTCGATCGCGGTGATGGGTGGCCTCGCGGGCGTGGTCGCCGCGCTCAACCAGCCCTCGGCGATGGCGATGACCAAGGTGGTCGTGCCCGCGGAGGACCTCGGTTCCGCCGTCTCGCTCCGGTCGCTGCTCCAGACCACGGCGTCGACGATCGGCTACGCCCTCGGTGGTGTCCTCGTCGCCGCCGTCGGCCCCGGATGGGCGATCACGGTCGACGCGCTCACCTTCGCGATCGCCGCCGTCGCCTACGCCGGCATGCGGGTGCCCCACGAGCGCCCGCCCCACAAGGCCTCGATGCTCGGCGACCTCGCCGAGGGCTTCCGCGAGGTGATGCGCCACTCCTGGCTGTGGTTCCTGATCCTGCAGGCGCTGCTCTACCACCTGTTCTGGTCGGGCGCCCACAGCGTGCTCGGCCCCATCGTCGTGGGCGAGGGCATCGGCCGCACCGCGTGGGGATTCGCCCTCGCCGCGCTGATGGCGGGCTTCATCGTCGGCGGCCTGTTCTGCCTGAGGTTCCGGCCGCGCCGGCTGCTCTCCGTGGGCGTGGTCTTCCTGGCGATGACCGGCCTCTTCCCGGTCGCGATGGCCGTCTCGGACACGCTCTGGCCGATCCTCATCGGCGCGTTCCTGCACGGCTTCGGGCTGCAGGTCTTCGACATCTTCTGGCAGATCGCGATCCAGCAGGAGATCCCCGAGGAGAAGCTCTCCCGGGTCTACGCCTTCGACACCGTGGGCTCGTTCGTCGCCCGCCCCGTCGGGCTCGCGCTGGTCGGTCCGGTCGCCGTCGCGGTGGGCTTCGACGCCTGGCTGCTCGTGGTCGCCGCGGTGATCTCCGGCAGCGCGCTGATGTCGATCTCCTTCGCGGGCGTACGCCGCCTCGAGCGCGCGCCCGACCGGCCCGTCTAGAGCGGGAGGCCGAGCGCGACCAGGTCCTTGCGGAGCTGTTCGGCTCCGGTGAAGTGGATCGCCTGCATGCCGAGAGCCGCGGCGGCGGCCACGTTGGCGACGCTGTCGTCGATGAACGCCAGCCGCTCCAGCGGCATCCCGGCTCGTTCGGCGACCAGCCGGTAGATCGCCGGGTCCGGCTTGGCCAGGCTCACCTCCCCGGAGACGACGACGTCGCGGAGCAGCCCGATCACGTCGTACGTCGCCGGAGCGTGCGGATAGAGCTCGGCCGACCAGTTGGTCAGTCCGAGCTGCGGGAACTCCGCCGCGGCCAGCTCGCGGATCAGCTCATGGGTGCCGGGGACCGGGCCGAGCAGGGAGAGCGGGAAGTTGTCGACGTACGCCGCGCCCGCAGCGATCCACTCGGGCGCCTCCGCCTCGAGCACCGTGAGCGCCTGGGCCCAGGTGCGGCCGGCGTCCTGGGCGTGGTTCCACGACCCGAAGTCGTAGGACTCCAGGAACGCGCGGGCGTCGGCGTCACCGATGCCCGCGGCGATCGCCGGGAGCGGGTCCCAGCGGATCAGCACGTTGCCGAAATCCCAGACGACCCCGTCCACCACAGGTGTGGTGGACGGGGTCTGCGTGTCGGGAACCGTCACGCCCAACGGACGTCGCGCGGGACGAAGTTGAGTCCACGCTCGCCGGTGTAGATCTGCTTCGGACGGGCGATCTTCTGCTCCTTGTCCTGGACGAGCTCCAGCCACTGGGAGAGCCAGCCCGGCGTACGCCCGATGGCGAACAGCACGGTGAACATCTCCGGCGGGAACTCCAGGGCCTCGTAGATCAGGCCGGAGTAGAAGTCGACGTTGGGGTAGAGCTTGCGCTTGACGAAGTATTCGTCCTCGAGCGCGATCTTCTCCAGCTCCTGGGCGATGTCGAGGAGCGGGTTGGTGCCGGTCACCTCGAACACGTTGTAGGCCTGCTGCTTGATCAGCTTCGCCCGCGGGTCGTAGTTCTTGTAGACCCGGTGGCCGAAGCCCATCAGCCGCTCGTTGCCGGCCTTGACGCCCTCGATGAAGGCGGGGATGTTCTCCACCTTGCCGATGCGGCGCAGCATCCGCAGCACGGCCTCGTTGGCGCCGCCGTGGAGCGGGCCGAAGAGGGCGCCGACGCCGGCGGCCACCGAGGAGTAGGGGTCGACCTGGGTCGAGCCGACGCTCCGCACCGCGTTGGCGGAGGCGTTCTGCTCGTGGTCCGCGTGCAGGATGAAGAGCGTGTCGAGCGCCTTCTCGATGCGCTCGTCGGGGGCGTACTTCGACTCGCTCATCTTGAAGAGCATGGAGAGGAAGTTGCCGGTGTAGGACAGGTCGTTGTCCGGGTAGACGTAGGGCTTGCCCTGCGCGTGCCGGAAGGCCCAGGCGCCGAGGGTCGGCATCTTGGCGATCAGCCGGATGATCTGCAGGCGACGGTTGTCGGGGTCGGAGATGTTCGCCGCGTCCGGGTAGAACGTCGACATCGCACCGACCGACGCCATGAGCATGCCCATCGGGTGGGCGTCATAGCGGAAGCCCTGCATGAACTCCTTGATGTTCTCGTGCACGAACGTGTGGTAGGTGATTTCGTGCACCCACGCGTCGTACTCCTCCTTGGTCGGCAGCGCGCCGTGGACCAGGAGGTAGGAGACCTCGAGGAAGTTGGATTTCTCCGCGAGCTGCTCGATCGGATAACCCCGATATTCGAGGATCCCCTTGTCACCATCGATATAGGTGACGGAAGATCGGCATGAAGCGGTGTTGACGAAACCGGGGTCATAGACCGCCAGGCCGGGCCCCTCTTCGTTGTTAGCCGGGTCCGCGGCCTTGATCTTCCCCAGGTCGGCGGCGCGGATGGTGCCGTCGGTGATCGGGATGTCGTACTCCACCCCGGTGCGGTTGTCACGCACTGTTAGAGATTCGGTCACGATCAGCAACGGTAACCCTCTTGAAATCCCCTACGTAACTCGGCGTCCCACCCATTGGCCGATTTCGACTCAGAGTCGGAACCTGTCCCGCGCCGGTTTCGTGTCGCCGGACGGCTCGTCGTCGCCGAACCGGGTCAGCGCGTCGCGCAGCCGATGAAGGTCGAGAACGGTCTGCACCGACCGCCCGTCCTGGGTCTCGTCCTCTCCGCGGAGTGCGCGCAGCGCCTCCTGGACCTCGGTCTCGCTCGGCTCCCCTGTCATGGGGACATAATCTAGGTGTCCGGGCCAAGACCGCCTAGTGCGACTCCGCCACTGTCTCGGCGTCGATGCCGTGGGCCACCCGCCACAGCAGCACCGCGACCGCCGCGCGCTGCCGCCCTCGACCCTTGACGGGCGAGTAGCCGAGCTGGCCGCTCAGCCAGGTCAGCCGCTCCTGCAGCGTCGAGTGGTGCACGTGGAGCAGCGCGGCCGACTGCCGCAGGCTCGGCTGGTCGAGCACCGCATGGAGGGTGTCCACGACCCAGGGATGCCCGGCGAGCAGCTCGTCGAGACGTCGTACGTCACCCACCCCCGCCGCCTCGTCGGCGCTGATCCGCTCGGCGATGACGGCCAGCGCACCGAGGTCCTCGTAGCGCACCACCGCGGGCGCGAGCCCGCCGACGTCGGCGGCCAGCCGGAGGGCCGTCCGTGCCTGCTCCAGCGCGGCCGGCAGCCGCATCGGGTCGGAGGAGGTGGCTGCGCCTGCGCGGATGCCCTCCGGGATGGTGGCCGTGTCGGGAAGGAGCGCGACGACCAGGGCTCCGACGGTGCTGATCAGCGTCGCCCGCAGGTTGGCGGAGGGGCTCAGCACGACCGTGACGGGGCCGGTCAGGCCGAGCCGCGCGACCGCGTCCTGCCGGTCGGCATCGGTCGCGTCGGGGTCGCACGCGATCCTGACCAGCCCGCCGGTCGAGGGGTCGGACGAGCCCGTGCTGAGCGCCTGCAGGGCACGAGCGGCGCGTTCGAGGATGAGCGCGTCGAGCGGGCCGTCATCCCCGACCCGCTCGAGCCAGAGCCAGGACCCGGGCTGGCCGGGGATCGGTTCGTGGTGCCGGCCGCCCTCGGTCTCGCCGGTCAGTGCGCGCCCGTCGGCCGCGAACCGCTTGACGAGGCCGCGTGCAGCATCGTGGAGGCCTGCGGGGGAGCCGGCCAGCGCCGCCGCGGCACGCACGACCGCGGCCGCCGACGACCGCTCGTCCACGAGACGGTCGAAGTGGTCGATGACGCGTAGCGCACTGGCCGTGTCGTCATCGACCACTTCGAGCTTGCCGATCAGATCTCGCACCTGGAACCTCCCCAGCCACTATCGCCCACCGGATGCGAGCGGGCCAGCGGATCAGGCCTCGAGGGCTCTGCGGATGAACTCCTCACGCGCCGCGACCGAGGCGCGGGAGAGCGCCGTGTGCGCGGCCATCAGGTCGAACCCGTGGAACCCGCCGCCCCACATGTGGAGGTCGACGCTGACCCCGGCCTCGGACAGCCGGCGCGCATAGGTCAGCGTCTCGTCGCGGAACGACTCCGCCGAGCCGGTGTCGATGTAGGTGCGCGGGAGGCCGGTCAGGTCCTCGGCGCGTGCCGGGGCGGCGTACGGGGAGACGTCGGGGCCGCCGCGGCGCTCGCCGAGCAGCGCCGTCCAGCCGAACAGGTTGGAGTTGCGGTCCCAGACCCCCTCCTCGTCCAGCATCCGGCTGCTGTGGGTCTCGAAGCGGTCGTCGAGCATCGGGCAGATCAGGATCTGGTGGCTCAGCCTCGGGAAGGCCCGGTCGCGGGCGAGCAGGGCCGTGCCGGCGGCGAGGCCACCGCCGGCGCTCGCTCCCGCGATCATGATGCGCTCGGGGTCGATGCCGAGCTCCGCCGCGTTCTTCGCCGTCCAGACGAGGCCGGCGTAGCAGTCCTCCACGGGAGCCGGGTCCGGGTGCTCGGGCGCGAGGCGGTACTCGACCGACACCACCACGGCGTTTCCGTCGGCCACCTGCGGCAGGAAGGTCTCCACGCCGAACCTGCGGTCGCCGACCACCATCCCGCCGCCGTGGGTGTGGTAGACCGCCGGGAGCGGGCCGCCCTCGGCGGTGGGCCTCAGGATCAGCAGGGTGATGTCCGGGGCGCCCTCGGGGCCGGGAACCTGTCGTTCCTCGACCAGCACCGCACCGCCGACGGTCAGGTCCACCGGGTCCATGCCGGGGAAGCCCTCGGCGGTCTGCTGCCGTAGCGCGGCAAGCGTCTCCGCGGAGAACGTCGGGAGCGCCTCGCGCACGGCATCGAGCACGGGCGCCAGCTCGGGATCGAACGGTGGCCGGATGGGGGTGTCGGGGAAGATCTCGTTGGTGGTCGTCTCGGTCATGGCCACTCCTTCGTCGCTGGGGGTGTACCCAGCGTCCTCCGGGCGGCATGCGTCACGGTACCCGGCCTGTGGCGGGAATCACATTGCCCGCTCCCGCCATCTGGCGGGCGAGGGCGGGGGAGAAACCGATGTGCGGTCGAGGGGTGTGCCGGGGGAGAATGGAGGCCTCATGTCCACCGACCAGCCTGCCGCCGTCTCCGTGGCGATCACCTATCCCGCCGAGCTCCCGGTCACCCAGCGCCGCGAGGACATCGCCGCGGCGATCCGTGATCACCAGGTCGTGATCGTCGCCGGCGAGACCGGGTCCGGGAAGACCACCCAGCTGCCCAAGATCTGCCTGGAGCTGGGCCGGGGGTCAGCCGGTCTTATCGGGCACACGCAGCCGCGCCGGATCGCGGCGCGGTCGGTGGCGGAGCGGATCGCCTCCGAGCTCGGCACCGAGCTGGGTGACCTGGTCGGTTATCAGGTGCGGTTCATGGACAAGTCGTCCCAGGCGTCGCGGATCAAGCTGATGACCGACGGCATCCTGCTCGCCGAGCTGCAGCGCGACCGCGACCTGCGCCGCTACGACACGATCATCATCGACGAGGCCCACGAGCGCTCGCTCAACATCGACTTCCTGCTGGGCTATCTGCGCCGGCTGCTGCCCCGGCGGCCGGACCTGAAGGTGATCATCACCTCGGCGACGATCGACCCGGAGCGGTTCGCGGCCCACTTCTCCGACGTGAGGACCGGTGAGCCGGCGCCGATCATCGAGGTCTCCGGGCGCACCTACCCGGTCGAGGTCCGCTACCGGCCGCTGATGGAGCTCTCCGAGGAGGACGAGGAAGGCGATGTCGTCGTCCGCGACCAGACCGAGGCGATCGTCGACGCGGTCAAGGAGCTCTCCGCCGAGGGGCCCGGCGACGTGCTCGTCTTCCTGCCGGGCGAGCGGGAGATCCGGGACGCGGCCGACGCGCTGGGCGATGCTCTCGGGCTGAACCGAGGGCGACCGTCGACCGGGCTGGTCGAGATCGTGCCCCTGTTCTCGCGCCTGTCGGCCGCCGACCAGCACCGCGTCTTCTCGCCCCACACCGGCCGCCGGATCGTGCTCGCGACCAACGTCGCCGAGACCTCGCTGACGGTCCCCGGGATCAAGTACGTCGTCGACACCGGTGTCGCCCGCATCTCGCGCTACTCCGCCCGCACCAAGGTGCAGCGGCTGCCCATCGAGCCGATCTCGCAGGCCTCCGCGAACCAGCGGTCGGGACGTACCGGGCGGGTCGAGGCGGGCATCGCGATCCGGCTCTACTCCGAGGAGGACTACCTCGGGCGGCCCGAGTTCACCGACCCGGAGATCCTGCGGACCAACCTGGCTTCGGTCATTCTCCAGATGGCCTCGCTCGGCCTCGGCGACATCGCCCGGTTCCCGTTCGTGGAGGCTCCCGACCGGCGCAACATCACCGCCGGCGTACAGCTTCTCGAGGAGCTCGGCGCGATGCACGGGCAGCGGCTGACGAAGCTGGGCCGGCGGCTGGCCAGGCTGCCGATCGACCCACGGCTGGCGCGGATGGTTCTCGAGGCCGAGCGGCTGGGCTGCGTACGCGACGTCATCGTCGTCGCCGCGGCGCTCTCGCTCCAGGACCCGCGTGAGCGGCCGGGGCAGGACCACCCCAAGGAGCAGGCGCAGGCCGATCAGCTGCACGCGCGGTTCAAGGACGAGACCTCAGACTTCCTCACCTGGCTCAACCTGTGGCGCTATCTGAAGGAGCAGCAGCACGAGCTCTCCTCCTCGGCGTTCCGGCGGCTGTGCAAGCGGGAGTTCCTGCACTACGTACGCGTCCGGGAGTGGCAGGACCTGGAGTCGCAGCTGCGGCAGGTGTGCCGCGAGATGAAGATCGACCTCGGCAAGGGGCATCGCGACATCGGTCACGAGGCCGGCGACGACAAGGCTGCCTACGACGCAGACGGGATCCACCAGGCACTGCTCTCCGGCCTGCTCTCGCACATCGGGGCGCTGGAGGAGCGGGACAAGAAGGCCGACGCGGCCGCGGGGCGCGACCGGCGGCGGCCGGGCCCACGGGAGTACGAGGGTGCGCGCGGTGCCAAGTTCGCGATCTTCCCCGGCTCGGCGCTGCACCGGAAGAACCCGCAGTTCGTGATGTCCGCGGAGCTGGTCGAGACCTCGCGGCTCTGGGCCCGGCAGAACGCCTCGATCAAGCCCGAGTGGGCCGAGAGACTCGGCCGTGACCTGGTCAAACGCACCTACTCCGAGCCGCACTGGTCCCAGAAGCGCGCCTCGGTGATGGCCCGCGAGAAGGTGACGCTCTACGGCGTCCCGCTGGTCGCCGACCGCCCCGTCGCCTTCGGCAAGATCGATCCCGAGCTCTCCCGCGAGCTCTTCATCCGGCATGCGCTGGTCTACGGCGAGTGGCGTACGAATCACCGCTTCCTCCGCGACAACGCGAAGCTGATGGAGGAGGCCGAGGAGCTCGAGCACCGCGCTCGGCGCCGCGACATCGTGGTCGACGAGCACGCGCTCTTCGACTTCTACGACCGCCGGCTGCCGGCCGACATCGTCTCCGGGGCCCACTTCGACCAGTGGTGGAAGCAGGCGCGGCGGGAGAGTCCCGATCTGCTCACCTTCGACCTCTCGATGCTCACCAACGAGGCGGCCGGCGAGGTCACCGAGAGCGACTTCCCGGCTTCGTGGGACGCAGGCCCGCTGACGTTCGACCTGAGCTACCAGTTCGAGCCGGGCGCCGCCGACGACGGGCTGACGATCGATGTCCCGGTGGCGACGCTGAACCGCGTCGGCGCCGACGACTTCTCCTGGTTGGTGCCGGGGTTGCGTGAGGAGCTGGTGACCGCCCTGATCCGGTCGCTGCCCAAGCAGCTGAGGGTCAGCTTCGTGCCGGCGCCCGACAAGGCGCGTGCCTTCCTGAAGGAGACGCCGCCGGGGGAGGAGCCGCTGCTGACCGCCCTGGAGCGCTGGGCACGCTCGACCGCGGGCGTGCACATCCCGCGCGAGGCCTGGGACTGGGGCAAGGTGCCCGAGCACCTGCGGCCGACCTACCGGGTCGTCGGCGAGGACGGCAAGGAGACCGCGAAGGGCAAGGACCTCGACGCGCTCAAGGCCCCTCTCGAGGGTGAGTTCGAGGCCGCGATCGCCGAGGTCGCCGCCTCGGCCGGCCACACCCGCAGCGGCGAGACGAGCTGGGTCTTCGGCGACATCGCGCAGACCGTGACCGAGAAGCGCGCAGGCCACGAGGTCACCGTCTTCCCGTGCCTCTCCGACGAGGGCGCCACGGTCGGCCTCGTCGTCGCCGGGTCCGCCGAGGAGGCCGAGGCGCGCCACCGCCTCGGTGTCGTCCGGCTGCTGCTCCTGGCCCTGCCCGACGTCGGCAAGCAGGTCGTCGACGGGCTCTCCACCATGGAGAAGCTCGCGCTGGCCGGGTCGCCCTACCCCACCGCCGCCGAGCTCGTCGAGGACTGCCGCGCCGCCGTCGTCCGCCAGCTGGTCGATGCCCGTCCGCTGCCGCGGACGCCCGAGACGTACGCCGCCGTGCTGGCCGCCGCCGGCACACCGGCCGACCTGGTCACGGCCGTGCGTGCGGTCCTGGCCGACGTGATGCGGGCGCTCGAGGCCTACCGCGAGACCGACAAGGCCCTCTCCGGCCGGGCCGACATGTTCCAGCTCCCGGCCCTGACCGACATGAAGGACCAGCTCGCGCGGCTGGTCCACCGTGGTTTCGTCGCAGAGGCGGGTGCGCAGCACATCCGTCGCTATCCGACCTATCTGAGGGCCATCGTCGAGCGCCGTCGCAAGCTCGACGCCGACCTGCGCGCCGACCGTGCGACCCACGACCGGATCGCGTCCCCCCAGGACGCCTACCTGCACCAGGTCGAGGCGCTGCCCGAGGGTCGGCCGCCCGGCCCGCGGCTGCGGCAGGTGCGGTGGATGCTCGAGGAGTACCGCGTCCAGCTGTGGGCCCAGCATCTCGGCACCGCCGAGAAGGTCTCGGACGCGCGGATCCGCAAGCTGCTCGGCTGACCGACCCGTCCGATCAGGATGCGTCCGGCGGTGACGGTGGCTAGGCTCGTAGGGATGCCCAGAGAGTTTCATTCGCCGATGCGTCCCGGGGACGGCTTCTTCGACTCCCTTCTCGGGGGCCACGACCCTGCCCTGGTGCAGGAGGCGGCCGACGCGGCGGCGACGGCGCTCGTGCGCGGTGCCCGCGACAGCGACGACCCGGCCGTCGCCGAGCGGATCCTCCACCTGGCCGAGTCCGAGGGCATCGAGACGATCGCGGAGGTCTGGTCGAACTCACCGGCGGAGTCGCTGGCCGGCTGCCTGTGGCGGCTCTATCTGCTCCGCAGCTGGGTCTACGCCGACCCGGTTGGTGCCGCGCACGAGTTCGAGGCCGGCCGGGCGAAGGCCCAGGTCGCTCAGGTCGTGGCCGGGGTCGCGGAGCCTCCGGGTCCGCAGGAGCTCAAGGCGATGGTCGACGAGGTGCTGCGCGGCATCGCCGGCAGCGACTTCGCCGTGGTGCTCCTCCGCGCTGCGGCCTTCTCCCGTGTCATCGCCGCCGGGCGGGCGGCCCTGGACCCGGACGCGGCCGCCAAGGACGTACGCAACATGCTGCAGCTCTCCGAGCAGCTCGAGGCCGCGGGACATGCCGAGCTGGAGCATCGGCTGCTCTGAGACACCGGTGCGGTAGCCTCCTGCTCGCTTTGATGTGGCCGAGGTTGGCGGCACCGTTACACTGGTGCACGAACACGTCGGGCTGCGGCAGCCCCGGGTCCCAACTTCAGCCGCTTCGAGCGGCCTTGCGCCGTGAGGCGCTCCCGGTCCGGCGTGTTCACTACTTTTTTCGGTGTTCCTCGGATCGGGCGGCCACGACGCAGCCACCGACCGAGGAGCCGAAGTGACCGACACCCACCCCGCACCGCGCGAGGGCGCCATCTCCTACGACCCCGAGATCGGCGACGGCAACGCCGATCCTGGCGAGGTCGTGTGGGGCTGGGTGCCCTACGAGGACGACGAGACCCAGGGCAAGGACCGGC
Source organism: Nocardioides sp. NPDC126508 (assembly GCA_040302365.1). Taxonomy (GTDB): domain Bacteria; phylum Actinomycetota; class Actinomycetes; order Propionibacteriales; family Nocardioidaceae; genus Nocardioides. Next base: position 245,871 of record JBEOUM010000007.1, on the reverse strand, counting down.
CGGTGCTCGTGATCGGGCAGAAGGCCGGCGTACTCCTCTGCCTGATGCTGACCAGCAAGGACCACGACCGCGACGAGGCCCAGGAGGCCCGGCAGGGTCGGCACTGGATGGATGTCGGCACCGGCGGCTGGGACCGCCAGGGCCGCCCCTCCGAGGTGCGCCTGGACCGGCTGATCCGGATGGACCCCGCAGACGTACGCCGTGAGGGCGATGTGCTCGCCCGCGAGATCTTCGACGATGTGATCAAGGCCGCACGCGATCACCTCGCCTGAGGCCGGCCGGACGCTGTGCTTTCTCAGGAAGTGTCCAGGTACGTATCGTAAAGTGAATCGCTGGTAAACCGGGTCTGTGGTTCGATCGCAGACCCGGTCCTGGTGTTGAGATGGAGGAAATGGTGCGGCGCACGCGGCTGGCAACGGCGCTTCTGGTGACGGTTCTCTCGGCGTCCCTCGCCGCCTGCGGCGGTGATCCGTCGGCGAAGCCCTCGCCGAGCACCACGACCAAGCCACCGGCCAAGGTGAAGCTCGTCTTCGGGGTCTCCGGCCACAAGACGCTGGTCGACACCTACAAGCAGCTGGCCGCCGAATACACCCAAGAGGTCCCCAACGTCACCGTCGAGGTGAAGTCCTGGCCGACCGCCGACCAGCTCGCCGCGGCGGTCAGCAGCGGGGAGAAGGTCGACGTGGTCCTCACCCCGCGTGCCGACGTCGGCTCGTTCGCCAAGGACAAGCGGATCCAGCCCGTCGACACCCTGCTCGAGGCCCGCAACGTCGACTTCGGCGACAAGTACTCCCGCGAGGCGATGGAGGACTTCTCCGTCGAGCGCCGGCTCGAGTGCATGCCCTACTCCGTCTCTCCGCAGGTGGTCTACGTCAACACCGGGCTGATCGACTTCGACGCGATGAAGAAGGAGGGCCTGCCCACGCCCACCGTCCGCGCCGACGGCTCGCTGCGGGGCTGGAGCCTCGAGCAGTTCGGCTCGGCGATGACCTACGCCGCCGAGCACCACAAGGGTGTCCGGGGCACGTACGTCGAGCAGAACCTCTCCGCGCTGATGCCCTGGCTCGCCGGTGCCGGCGCGACCCTCTTCGACGACCCGCTGGCCCCGACGACCACCGCGCTGGAGGACTCGGCCGGTGCCTACGAGGACCTGGTCGAGACGCTCACCCAGCCCAACGTGCTGGCCACCACGAAGGACCTCCACGGCCGCACCCCGTTCCAGGCCTTCAAGCAGGGCCGCCTGGTCGCGCTGGCCGGCGACCGCTCGCTGGTCTCGGACCTTCGGGCGACCGAGGGGATGGAGTGGGACGTGATGCCGATGCCGGGTGGCAACGGCACCACCGGCGACTACGCCGGACTCTGCATGGGCTCCGAGGCCGCCGACCCCGACGCGACCGCCGACTTCCTCACCTACCTCATCTCGACCGAGTCGGTCGTGAAGATGGTCCGCACCGGCCACTTCGTACCGGTCAACTCCGAGGTCGGCTACGCCCCCGTCTTCACCCAGCCCGAGCGCAACCCGAAGAACGCCCGCATCTTCACCGACACCGTGCGCGACATGCAGGTCCTCCCCGAGGCCACCCAGCTCGCCCAGCTCCAGAAGGTCGCCGCCGTCGCCGTCCGTGGCTCCTTCGCGGTCACCGAGCCCGACCAGGCCGAGGACTTCGCCGTCCAGATCGACGAGCTCTCCAAGACCGTCTTCCCCCAGCACAACCCGTCCAACTCACCGTCCCCCTCCACCTCGCCCAGCTCTTAGCCGCTGAGCCTCGGCCGGCCGAGACGTCACGTACGTCGGTCGAGACGTCACACCGATGCCACCTCGGCCGGCGCGAGTGACGTTTCGGCCGACCTGCCTGACGGCTCGGCAGGGTCAGGACTCGAGGTCCGCGTGGAGCACGGCGTCGGTGAGGAGCGGGGCGGTGAGGGCGATCTGCCAGCCGCGGGCGCCGAAGCCGGAGAGGATCTCGATGATGCCGTCGAGGAGGGCGCCGGGGTCGCGGGTCTTCGGGGGCATCCACATGGCGCGGCGCAGGAAGTCGGGGGTGAGCAGGTTCTCGGCGGGCAGGTTGCGGGCCTCGGCGAGGGCGTTGACGGACTCGCGAGCCAGCGCGAGTCGTCGGGCGGCGGCGGGGTCCTTGTCGGCCCACGCGCGCGGCGGGGGCGGGCCCTCGGCGCGCGGCGAGCGTACCGGGAGCTCGTCCTCGTCCATCGTGACCGCGCGGTTGAGCGCCTTGACCCAGGAGGTCACGTAGCGCTCGGCGCCGCGGCCGTGGAACCCCTTCAGCCCGAGCAGCGCGGCCTTGTCCTGCGGCAGGTCCTGCGCCGCGGCCACGATCGCGGCGTCGGGGATGATCCGGCTCGGGGTGACGTCACGCTGCTGCGCGATCCGGTCGCGCTCGGTCCACAGCTCACGCACCGCGGCGAGACCGCGGCGGCCGCGGACCCGGTGCATGCCGGAGGTGCGCCGCCAGGCATCGGTACGCACCGGCGCCTCGAACCCGCGCAGCCAGTCGAACTCCTGGCGGGCCCAGGTGTCCTTCCCGGCAGCGACGAGCTCGTCGGCCAGCGCGTCGCGCAGCTCGACGAGCACCTCGACGTCCAGCGCCGCGTACTCCAGCCAGGCATCCGGCAGGGGCCGGGTCGACCAGTCGGCCGCGGAGTGCTCCTTGAGCATGGTGAAGCCGAGCACCGTCTCGACCAGGGTGCCGAGCCCGACGCGCGGATAGCCGAGCAGCCGGCCGGCGAGCTCGGTGTCGAACAGGGCGGAGGGGTGCAGCCCGAGGTCGCTGAGACAGGGGAGGTCCTGGGTGGCGGCGTGCAGGATCCACTCGGTGCCCTCGAGCGCCTCGACCAGCGGCTGCATCGTGGTCAGCTCGATCGGGTCGATCAGCCAGATCCCGGAGCCTTCGCGGCGCAGCTGGATCAGGTAGGCGCGGTTGGAGTAGCGGTAGCCGGAGGCGCGCTCGGCGTCGATCCCGACCGGCCCGGTCCCGGCAGCGATGGCCGCGGCGGCCTTGACCAAGCCCTCGTCGGTGTCGGTCACCGGAGGCAGTCCGTCGCGCAGGGTCAGCAGTGGCGCCGGAGCAGCATCTTCTGGTGTGTCCGGCCCCGTCTCGGCCTCGGTGTTCTCTTCGATCACGCGCCTCGCTGCCCTCGCCGGCTCGGCATGACGGTGACGCCTTCCGGCACCGGAGGAAGTCCCGCGGCCGTGCAGAGCAGCTCGCCCCACGCCTCGGTGTGGGTACGCAGGTCCAGCTCGCCGGACGGTGCACCCACCGGTGTCCAGGAGGCCCGGATCTCGATCTGGGCGGTGCCGTCCTCGTCGGCCATGCCGCCGTAGGACTCGGTGGCGACACGGGTCACCGTGCCGGCCGCCGCCACGTGCGAGGCGCCGTGACCGGACAGGGCGTCGAGGAGCCAGGACCAGCCGACCTCGCCCAGCAGCGGGTCGCTGATGTGCTCGACGTCGATGTCGGCCCGGGCGTACGCCACCAGCCGGAACGTGCCGGGCAGTCCGTGCACCGTGCCCCAGGCGTCGTTGCCGTCCGGGTCGTGCAGCAGGATCAGCCGCCCGGTCGCCACGTCGACGTCGCCGACGGTCACATCGGCCGAGAGGGCCGCGGCGTACGGAGCGATCCGCTGCGGCGCCGGCATCTCCTCGGCCAGCACCTCGGGCCGGAAGGTCGCGGCGCGCATTCCTTCCGCGGCGGACCGGAACACGGCAGGACCGCTCTCCGGTCCCGCGGCGGGACGCGACTCTCCACGGACGACCATGTGAACAGGGTATGTCTTCTGCGCGATTCGCGATGTGCGTACACGCCGCACCGGATGGGACCATTGCCAGGTGGCACTCGCATCCTCCCCGTTCCTGCAGGCACTCGCCGGAGAAAAGCCGAGCCGTACGCCGGTGTGGTTCATGCGCCAGGCCGGCCGGTCGCTGCCTGAGTACCTGAAGGTGCGCGAGGGCATCGGCATGCTCGAGTCCTGCCAGAACGCCGAGCTGATCACCGAGATCACCCTCCAGCCCGTACGCCGCTACGGGGTCGACGCGGCCATCTTCTTCTCCGACATCGTGCTGCCGCTGAAGGCGGTCGGGGTCGACCTCGAGATCAAGCCCGGTGTGGGCCCCGTGGTCGCCGACCCGGTGCGCACCATGGCCGACGTCGAGGCGATCCCGGACCTGACCCCGGAGCACGTCCCCTACATCACCGAGGCGGTCCAGAACCTCACCGGCGAGCTGGCCGGCATCAACGGCGGCACCCCGCTGATCGGCTTCGCCGGCGCCCCGTTCACCGTCGCCTCCTACCTGGTCGAGGGCGGCCCCTCCAAGGAGTACGCCAGGACCAAGGCGCTCATGTTCGGTGCTCCCGACGTGTGGGATTCCCTGATGCGCAAGATCGCCGGGATCTCCGCCGCCTTCCTCGAGGTCCAGGTCCGTGCGGGCGCCTCCGCGGTGCAGCTCTTCGACTCCTGGGCCGGCGCCTGCACGCCCGCCGACTACGAGCGCCACGTGCTGCCCTACTCCACCGACGTGATGTCCCGGATCGGCGAGCTCGGTGTCCCGCGGATCCACTTCGGCGTCAACTCCGCCATGCTCCTCCCGCTGATGGGCAGCGCCGGTGCCGAGGTCGTCGGTGTCGACTGGCGCACGCCGCTGGACTGGGCGATCGACCAGCTCGGCGACGGCTTCGGCGTCCAGGGCAACCTCGACCCCGCTCTCGTCTTCGCGCCCACCGAGGTGATGCTCGAGCAGGCCGGGAAGATCATCGAGACCGGGCGCCGCGCCAAGGGTCATGTCTTCAACCTCGGCCACGGCGTCATCCCGAGCACCGACCCCGACCAGCTCGCCCGGCTGACGGAGTTCGTCCAGACGTACGAGCCGGTCGGGGGCTGACGGCTCAGTCCGCCGAGACCGGGGCGAGCTGGCCCTGGAGATGCTCGTCGGTGTTGGTCTTCAGATACTTCTGGACCTTGTCGTCGAAGAAGATCTTCTTCAGCGTCTCGATCTGTGGGTCCTTCGCGTACTCCGTGCCGATGACGAGCTGTCCGGCGAACTCCTTGGGGGCGGGCGGGCTGTAGATCCGCTGTGAGTCGGGGGTGCCGGCGTCGACGAAGGACATGTTGTAGTCGATCACCGCGTCGACGCTGTCCAGGGTGCGCGGACCGGCGCCGTATTCGATGTAGGTGAACTTCCAGTGGTGCGGGTTGGCGGCGATGTCCTTGTCGGTCGCGGCCCATGGGTCGACGCCGTCCTTGAAGGTCAGGTAGCCGCCGCGCTCGAGGATCCACAGCGCCTGCGCGGTGTTCGCGGGGTCGTTGAGCAGCGCGATCGTGCCGCCGTCGGGGACCTCCTCGAGCTTCGGGTACTTCGCGGAGTAGACCGAGTAGGACCACTGGAAGATCTCGCCGAGCGGGGTGAGCTTCATCCCGGTGGAGTCGGTGACCTGCTGGAGCCAGTGCTTGTGCTGGTAGATGTTGGCGATGTACTCGCCGTCGGCGGTCGCCTGGTCGAGCTGGTTGCCGTCCTCGACGGGGACGCCCTTGATGCTCACGCCGTAGTCGGGCGCGACCTCCTTGTCGAGGTACTCGAGGAAGGCCTGCTCGCTCGCCGAGCTGGCCTGGTAGGCGATCTTCCAGCTCTTGCCGAAGTGGCTGCCCTTCACGGCATCGCCGCCGTCGTCGCCGCCGAGGACGTTGACGAGAACGACCGCGACCAACGCGATGACCGCGATCGCCGCGACGGCGGCGATGATCAGCGGCGTACGTCTGCCGGAGCCGAGCTTGATGGCGTCGAGGGCATCGTCGGGGAGCTTTTCTTCGACCTCGGACTTGATCTCGGTCTGCTTGTCGGTGGGCATGGTGGACCTGCTTTCGGGGTGGAGGGGAGGGGTGTACGCGTCAGTGCACGAGCCGGCGTACGACCCTGTCGCCGGTGAACTGGACGACCTGGACGATGAGGATCAGCGCGAGGATGCAGGCGATCATGATGTTGCCGTCGAAGCGGCGGTAGCCGTAGTTGACCGCCAGGTAGCCGATCCCGCCCGAGCCGATCGCGCCGGCGATGGCCGAGTACTCGATCATCGCGATGATGTTGAGCGTCAGCGCGGCGACCAGGCCGGGCAGCGCCTCGCGCAGCTGGATGCCGGTGACGACCTGCCACAGGCTCGAGCCGCCGGCCAGGCCGACGTCGAGGAGGTCGCGCGGGACCTCGCGCACGGCGTTCTCGGTCAGCCGCGCGAAGAACGCGACGCCCGCGACCGACATCGGGATGATCGCGGCCTTGAAGCCGATCGTGGTGCCGAAGACCAGCTTGGTGACCGGGATGATCGCGGCCATCAGCACCAGGAACGGCAGCGAGCGGCCCAGGTTGGCGATCCACGAGATCGAGACGTGGACCGGGTTGTTGGGGGTCAGGCCGAGCGGCGAGGTGTTGTAGATCAGCAGCCCGAGCGGGGCGCCGAGCACGACCACGATCGCCATCACCAGCCCGACCAGCCGGGCGGTCTCGCCGAGCGCGGTCCCGAGCATGTCGGGTACGTCGGGCCACGGTGTGGCCAGCATCGGGAGCATCACGCGGCCTCGTCCTTCTTCTCGTCCCGCTGGGATGCCGCGTCCTCGGCAGACCCACGGAGCCCGTGCCGCTCGAGCACGGCGGCGACGGCCGCGTCCTCGAGGTCGCCCGGGAACCCGAGGGTCAGGCGGCCGACGGCGGAGTCCCCGGCTTCCTCGACGAGCGCGGCGAGCACCGCGACCGGGACGCCGAGATCGGCGCCGACGGCGGTGAGCCAGGTCGGCGCGACCTCGTCGGTGGCGTACCGGACCTGCCAGCGGCGGAGCTCCCCGGGCCCGGCTGCGGGCGGCACCGGGAGCAGCGCGCGCGAGAGCGCGGAGTCGCTGCGGCGTACGACCTCGGCGACCGGGCCGTGCTCGATGATCCGGCCGTGGTCGAGCTGGAAGACGACGTCGGCGATGGAGCGTACGACGTCCATCTCGTGGGTGATCACCAGGATCGTGACGCCGAGGTCATCGCGCAGCTCGGCCAGCAGCCCGAGGATCGCGCGGGTGGTGTCGGGGTCGAGGCCGGAGGTGGCCTCGTCCGAGAGGAGCACGGACGGCCTCAGCGCGAGGCTGCGCGCGATCCCGATCCGCTGCCGCTGACCCCCGGAGAGCTGGGACGGATAGTGGTTGGCGCGGTGGAGCATGCCGACGCGGTCCAGGAGATCGTGTACGCGGCGGAGCACCTCGTCGTCGGGAAGGCCGGCGTGACGCATGGGCAGGGCCACGTTCTGCGCCGCGGTCAGGCGACGCAGCAGGTTGGCCGACTGGAACACGGTGCCGATCTGGCGTCGCGCCGAGCGCAGCTCCTTCCGGGAGAGTCCGGTCAGGTCCTGGCCCTTGACGACGATCGAGCCGCTCGTCGGCTGCTCCAGGAGGTTGATGCAGCGCGCCAGGGTGCTCTTGCCGGCTCCGCTGGGGCCGACCACGGCACCGATCTGCGCGTCGCCGACGACGAGGTCGATCCCGTCCAGCACGGTCGTCACGCCTCGGTCGCGTCGGCCCGAGGTCTTCGGATAGACCTTGGTGAGGCCGGATATCTCGATCATCCTGTCTCCCTGTCGTCCCGAGCTGTCGTCATGAATGAATGTCGAGCAAATTACATGACTTAACGAGCGACCGGACGTGCCCGAGTGACAGGGATTACCGATGACCCGATCGGGTGTCGACCTGTGCGGCCACCTCGGCGAGCAGGTCGAGCAGGCTGCGCGCCCCCGAGGTCGTACGCGCGTTGTGCCGCTGCACCGCGACCATCGTCACCCGGGACCGGTCGCCGGCGAGGGGGCGTACGGTGATGTGTCCGCCGGTCTCGCGCGGGTCGCCGACGACGCTGTAGTCGGGCAGCAGGGTGAGCCCGAGGCCCTCGCCGACCATCATCTTGCCCATCTCGGCGCCGTCGGTGGCGTGCCAGTGGTGGGGGAGCCGGCGGCCGAAGACGCGGTGGGCGAAGCGGTACATCAGATAGCCCGAGCGCATCCCGACGAACGGCTCCTCGCGGAGCTCCTCGACGGTGATCTCCTCGCGCGAGGTGAGCGGGTGGCCGGCGGGCAGGACCACGATCGGCCGCCCGTGGAGGAGCACGGTGCCCTCGACTGTCGGCGGCAGGTCGTCGCCGTCGAGCAGGTTGACCAGGCCGATGTCGATCGTGCCTTCGGTCAGGGCGAGGTAGATGTCCTCCTGCACCATCGTGCGCACCTCGACGCTCGTGCGGGGATGCTTGTCGCCGAACCTCCGCAGGGTCGGGAGCAGCACCGTCGAGGTGCCGGCGTGGACCGTGCCGACCCGGACCGAGCTGACCCCGGCGTGCTGGTCGCCCGCGGCCAGGCGGAGCCGGTCGACGGCCTCGAGCACGTCGGACATGGAGTGCAGCAGGTCCTGGCCCTCGCGGCTGATCCGGGCGCCCGCCCGGCGCCGGTCGAGCAGCGTCACGCCCAGCTCGCGCTCGAGCTTGGTGATCGCCTCGCTCAGGGCCGGCTGGGAGATGTGCAGCTGCTCGCTCGCGCGGCGCAGCGAGCCGTGCTGGGTCACGGCCGCGATGTACTCCAGCTGCTCGATCCTCATGGCGCTCCCTTGGGGGTGATCGGTCATCCCGAGCGGGTGATCGGTGAACTCTGGCGTCCATCCGGCGCCCGCCCGCTCATTCTCTACTAATTTAGTCGACTAAGGATGCAAGGTTCCACGACACAAGACTGAGAGGGCGCGATGACCACAGAGGCTGTACGCAACGCCGCGGATTTCGATGCGGCACCCACCACCCCCGAGGGCTGGGTCGACCGGGCGCGCGAGGTGGCCACCCGCCTCTCCGTGGACGCGGTCGCCCGTGACCGCGCCAACCAGGTCCCGACGTACGAGGTGAACCTGCTCAAGGAGAGCGGCCTGGTCACCCTGCTCGGTCCGGTCGAGCACGGCGGCGCCGGTCAGGACTGGACGACCGCGCTGCGGGTCGTCCGGGCGGTCGCCGCGGGCGACGGCTCGATCGGGCAGCTGCTGGGCTATCACTACCTCTGGGCCTGGGCGGCGCGACTGGTCGGCACCCCGGAGCAGGTCGCCGCCGTCGAGCAGCTCTACACCGAGAACAACTTCTTCTTCGGCGGCGCGGTCAACCCCCGCGACGACGACCTGGTGATCACGGTCGAGGGCGACGAGCTCGTCTTCACCGGCCGCAAGTCGTTCTCGACCGGTGGGCGCATCTCCGACCTGACCGTGCTCGAGGGCGTCATCGAGGGCACCGAGAAGCATGTCTTCGCGATCGTCCCGACCCAGCAGGAGGCGATCGTCTTCGCCGGCGACTGGGACAACCTCGGCCAGCGGCTCACCGAGTCCGGCGCCGTCGAGATCAACGGCGTACGCGTCCCGTGGGAGTCGGCGGCGGGCTACGTGAAGCAGGCCGACGGCTCGTTCGAGTTCCAGCCGCGGGTCTACAACACGCTCAACGTCCCGCTGATCCAGATCATCTTCGCCAACTTCTACATCGGGATCGCCGAGGGAGCGCTCAAGACCGCGGCGACCTACACCCGCGACACCACCCGGGCGTGGCCGTACGCCGGCGACGTGAAGGAGAAGGCGAGCGAGGAGTTCTACATCCAGGAGACCTACGGCGACCTGACCTCCAAGCTCTGGGCGGCCGAGGCGCTGGTCGAGCGGGCCGCGACCCTGATCGAGGCGATCAACTCCCACGCCGACGAGGTCACCGAGCAGGAGCGCGGCGAGGCCGCGGTCGTGATCGCGGCGGCCAAGCAGGTCGCGATCGACGTCGGCCTCGAGATCGGCACCAAGGTCTACGACCTCACCGGTGCCCGGGCGACCTCCAACAAGGTCGGTCTCGACATCGCCTGGCGCAACATCCGCACCCACTCGCTGCACGACCCGGCGGCGCACAAGCGGGCCGAGGTGGGCCGCTACGCGCTGCTCGGCGAGATCCCGGCACCGACCTGGTACACGTGAGGGGGCGGCGTTGACGACACTCGACAACACCTTCCTGACCCGGCCGACGATCCGGACCGAGCGGCTGGACAAGCTCCGCGCCCGCTTCGCCCCGATCTTCGAGGAGATCGCGGCCGGCGCCCTCGAGCGCGAGCTGTCGGGAGAGCTGCCGACCGAAGCCGTCGACCGGCTCAAGCGGGCCGGCTTCGGCGCCGTCCGGGTACCTGAGGAGTTCGGTGGCGCGGGCGCGACCCTTCCGGAGCTCACGCAGCTCTGGATCGACCTGGTCGCGGCCGACGCCAACCTCGCCCAGGCGCTGCGCGGCCACTTCGCCTTCGCCGAGGACCGGCTCTGGCACCACCACGCCGGTACGTCCCAGGAGATCTGGTTCGAGCGCTTCGTGTCGGGCGAGATCGCCGGGAACGCCTGGTCGGAGGTGGGATCGACGACCATCGACACCCAGCAGACGGTGCTCGCGAAGCGGTCGGACGGGACGTACGTCCTGAACGGGTCGAAGTACTACACGACCGGGACGATCTTCGCGGAGTGGGCCGACGTCTATGCCCTGCTGGACGAGCCGGGTGAGAAGCAGTTCGTCATCGCGATCACCGACACCCGCGAGAACGGCGTCACCACGACCGACGACTGGGCCGGCTTCGGCCAGCTCGGCACGGGGTCGGGGACGACGACGTTCGAGAACGTCACCGTCCGGGCCGAGAACGTGCTGCCTTTCGGGGAGCGCTACCCGTATCAGACCGCGCTCTACCAGCTGAACCTGCTGGCGACGCTGGCCGGCATCGCGAGGGCGGCGACGGCGGACACGGTCGAGGCGGTGCGGGCGCGGGAGCGCAACTACTCCCACGCCAACGCCGCGCGGGTGCGCGACGACCCGCAGGTGCTCGCGCGCGTGGGGGAGATCGCCTCGGCGGCGTACGTCGTGGAGGCGGCGACCATCCGGACCGCGACGGCGCTGCAGGAGAACGCCGACCTGGCCGGCTCGGGGGACCAGGAGGCGATCGCGGCGGCCAACGAGCTCGCCGAGCTCGAGTCGTCGGCAGCCCAGGTCGTCGTGACCGAGCAGGTGCTCACCGCGGTGACGAACCTGTTCGACACCCTCGGCGCCTCGGGCACCGAGCGGGAGCGCGGGCTGGACCGGCACTGGCGCAACGCCCGCACGGTCTCCTCGCACAACCCGCGCATCCTCAAGGCGAAGGTCGTCGGCGCGCACCTGGTGAACGGCATCCCGCCGCCGTACGCCTGGGCGATCGGCACCACCTCTCGCCCGGCCGCCTCCTGATAGGCGGCGCCTATCACGGGATCGGGTCTTCCGGTGGTCCACATCGGAAGATCCGGTCCCGTGATCTGTTTAATCGGATAAGTTTAATAGACATTCGCGATCCAAGGAGACCAGCATGACTTCACCGGCAACCGAGCCCCTGAAGTTCGCCTACTGGGTGCCCAACGTCAGTGGCGGCCTGGTGGTGAGCAAGATCGAGCAGCGCACCGACTGGAGCTACGACTACAACAAGAAGCTCGCGCAGCTGGCCGAGCAGAACGGCTTCGAGTACGCCCTCTCCCAGGTGCGCTACATCGCCTCCTACGGCGCGGCCTACCAGCACGAGTCGACCTCGTTCTCGCTCGCGCTGCTGCTGGCGACCGAGCGGCTGAAGGTGATCGCCGCCGTCCACCCTGGGCTCTGGCAGCCCGGCGTGCTCGCCAAGTGGCTGGCCACCGCCGACCACATCTCCGGCGGCCGCGCGGCGGTCAACGTCGTCTCCGGCTGGTTCAAGGACGAGTTCACCAAGCTCGGCGAGCCGTGGCTCGAGCACGGCGAGCGCTACCGCCGCTCGGAGGAGTTCATCCGCTACCTCCGCGAGATCTGGACGAGCGACGCCGCCGAGCTCAACGGCGACTTCTACCGGCTGCACGACTTCGACCTCAAGCCGAAGCCGCTGGCCAGCGAGGGCCGGCCGCACCCGGAGATCTTCCAGGGCGGCAACTCCTCCGACGCCAAGGGCATGGCCGGCCGGGTCTCGGACTGGTACTTCGCCAACGGCAACACCCCCGAGGGCCTCGCCGCGCAGATCAAGGACGTCAACGCGGTCGCCGAGCCGCTGGGCCGCAAGGTCAGGTTCGGGATCAACGGCTTCATCGTCGCCCGCGACACCGAGAAGGAGGCGCGCGACACCGTCCGGGAGATCATCGACAAGGCCGACCGCGAGGCCGTCGAGGGCTTCGGCTCCGCGGTGAAGCAGGCCGGGCAGTCGACCGGCGACAAGACCGGGATGTGGCAGGACTCCACCTTCGAGGACCTGGTGCAGTACAACGACGGCTTCCGCACCGGCCTGATCGGCACGCCCGAGCAGGTCGCCGAGCGGATCGTGGAGCTGAAGCGGGCCGGCGCGGACCTGATCCTCGGCGGCTTCCTGCACTACCTCGAGGACGTGGAGTACTTCGGCCAGCGGGTGCTCCCGCTCGTGCGCGAGCTTGAGGCGCAGCAGCTGGAGCCCGTGGCTTGAGCACGACGGAGATCTCGCTGCTCGATGCCGAGACCGCGCCCGTCGTGGCGCGGCGGCTGGCCGACGAGCTCGCGCTCGGCGACGGCGCCCGCGACCGGGGCAGGACACTGCCCCACGACCAGGTAAGGGCGTACGCCGCCGCCGGGCTCGGCGCGCTCACCGTGCCGCTCGAGTTCGGCGGTCCGGCACTGCCGGCCACGACCGTCGGCGAGGTGTTCCGGCTGGTCTCGTGGGGCGATCCCAACGTCGGTCAGGTGCCGCACAGCCACTTCGTCTTCCTCAACCAGCTGCGGTTGAACGGCACGCGGGAACAGCAGCAGCGGATCTACAGCGAGGTGCGGGCCGGGGCGCTGGTCGCCAACGCGCAGTCGGAGTTCGGCACGAAGCACGTGCGGGACATCCGGACGACCCTGACGCCCGCTCGGGAGGAGGGGGAGTGGCTCCTGAACGGCGAGAAGTTCTACTGCACCGGCTCCCTCTTCGCCGACTACCTCGCCGTCCTCGCCCGCCGTGACGTCGACGGGCCGCTGCAGGTGGCGTGGGTCCGCACGGAGAGCCCGGGCGTCGAGATCGTCGACGACTGGGACGCGGTCGGGCAGCGTACGACGGGGTCGGGGACGGTGCGCCTCACCGACGTCGTGGTCGCGGACGAGTGGGTCACTCCGTTCGCGGTCACGTTCGACGTACCGACGACCTACGGCGCCTTCGCGCAGCTGCTGCACGCGGCCATCGACGCCGGGATCGCCCGGCGTGCTCTGGACGAGGCCGCCACGTTCGTGTGCACGAAGTCCCGCCCCTACGCCGACGCGGTCGCGATCGCCGGCGCCGAGACCGCCGCCCAGGACCCGCTGGTCGTCCAGGCCTTCGGCGAGATGGAGCTGGCCGTACGCAGCGCCGAGGCGCTCCTGGCCGAGGCGGGGCGACGCGTGGACGAGGCCGACGCGGACCTCACCGAGAAGTCGGCCGCGGAGGCGAGCCTCGCCGTGGCGGCCGCCCGAGCGTCGACCGCCAAGGTCTCGGTCGACGTCACCAGCCGGCTGCTCGAGGTCTCCGGCGCCCGGTCGGCTCTGACGACGACCAACCTCGACCGCCACTGGCGCAACGCCCGCACCCACACGCTGCACGACCCGGCCGCCTGGAAGGTCCAGCACCTCGGCCGCTGGGCCGTCGACGGTACCCCGCCGCCACGGCACGGGCAGATCTGACATCCCTACATCCCCCCGAAAGGCAGTCCATGAGCACCCTCAAGTTCCACTGGTTCCTCCCGACCAACGGCGGCGACGGCCGTCACGTGATCGGCGGTGGTCACGGCGTCAGCGCGCTGGCGTCCGGCCGCCCCGCGACGGTGCCCTACCTCGGCCAGATCGCGCGTAGCGCCGAGCAGCTCGGCTTCGAGGCGGCGCTGACGCCGACCGGGGCGTGGTGCGAGGACGCCTGGGTGACGACCGCGATGCTCAGCTCGCTCTCCGAGCGGCTGAAGTTCCTGGTCGCGTTCCGCCCCGACTCGGTCTCGCCCTACCTGGCCGCGCAGATGGCGGGCACCTTCCAGAACCTGTCCGGTCAGCGGCTGCTCCTCAACGTCGTCACCGGCGGCGAGGATCACGAGCAGCGGATGTACGGCGACTTCCTGGCCAAGGACGAGCGCTACGAGCGATGCGGGGAGTTCCTGCACATCGTCCGCCGGCTCTGGGCGGGGGAGACCGTGACCTTCTCCGGCAAGCACCTCTCGGTGGAGAACGCCCGGCTCGAGCAGCGGCCGACGCCGGTCCCGGACGTCTACTTCGGCGGCTCCTCGCCGGCCGCGCTGGAGGTCGCCGCCGAGCACGCCGACGTCTACCTGACCTGGGGTGAGCCGCCGGCGGCGGTGGCGGAGAAGATCGCCCGCGTGCAGAAGCTGGCCGCCGACCGTGGGCGCGAGCTCCGCTTCGGGATCCGGCTGCACTCGATCGCCCGCGAGACCTCGGCGGCCGCGTGGGCCGAGGCCGACCGCCTGCTCGAGAACATCTCCGACGAGGACATCGAGCGTGTCCAAGCGGGGCTCTCCCGCAGCGTCTCGGAGGGTCAGCGGCGGATGCTCGAGCTCAACAAGGGCTCGCGCGACGGGCTCGAGATCCACCCCAACCTGTGGGCGGGTGTCGGGCTGGTACGCGGCGGCGCCGGGACCGCGCTGGTCGGCTCCTACGCCGAGATCGCGGACCTGATCGAGGCCTACCACGCCGTCGGGATCACCGAGTTCGTGCTCTCGGGCTACCCGCACCTGGAGGAGTCCTACTGGTTCGGCGAGGGCGTCCTGCCCGAGCTCGCCAGCCGGGGCCTGTGGTCCCACCCCGCTCCTGACGCGGGTTTCGTTGGCCGTGGGGCGGCGGTGCCGTTCGGCACCGCGGCCCGGTAGGGAGGTCTGGCATGTCTGCGGTCACGCACAAGGCCACCGCGAACCCGAAGCGGGTCGCGCTCGCCGCATCGGTCGGTGCCACCATCGAGTGGTACGACTTCTTCCTCTACGGCACCGCCGCCGGCCTGGTCTTCGACAGGCTCTACTTCAACGGGCTCAGCGGCACCGCGGCGACCTTCGCCTCCTTCGGCACCTTCGCCGTCGGGTTCCTGGCCCGCCCGGTCGGCGGCCTGATCTTCGGCCACTTCGGCGACCGGATCGGACGCAAGACCATGCTGATCTGGACGCTCGTGATCATGGGCGTCGGTACGTCCCTGGTCGGGCTGCTGCCGACGTACGACTCGATCGGGGTGCTCGCGCCGATCGCGCTCGTGGTGCTCCGGATCCTGCAGGGGATCGGCGTCGGCGGTGAGTACGGCGGGGCGGTGCTGCTGGCGACCGAGTTCGCGCCGCACGGCCGGCGTGGGCTCTACGGCAGCTTCGCCCACATCGGTGTGCCGGGCGGGCTGGTGCTCGCCTCCGGAGCGTTCGCGATCGCCTCCCAGCTGCCCGACGCCGCGTTCCTGGCGTGGGGGTGGCGGGTCTGCTTCCTGATCTCGATCGTGCTCCTCGCCATCGGCGCCTGGATCCGGCTCTCGATCATGGAGACGCCCTCCTTCCAGGAGGTGCAGGAGGAGAAGAAGGTCTCCAAGCTGCCGGTCGGTGAGCTCTTCCGGCGTCAGCCGCGCACCCTGCTGCTCGGGATGGGGACCCGCTTCGTGGAGGGGTTCACCTACAACCTCTACTCCGTCTTCCTGCTCTCCTACGCGGTGGCCGACGCCGGCCTGAGCCGGTCGGTGGTGCTGAACGCGATCATGGCCGGCGCGCTGCTCGGCGTGTTCATGACGGTCGCCGCCGGAGCACTGAGCGACCGGTTCGGCCGGCGGCCGGTCTACACCGTCGGTGCCGCGCTCGGCCTGGTGATCGCCTTCCCGGTCGCCGCCGCGGTCCAGTCCGGGGCGGTGGTGCCGTCGGTGGCGGCCTTCATCGGTGGTCTGGGCCTGGTCTACGGCACCGTCTACGGGCCGCTGGCGGCGTTCTGGAGCGAGCTGTTCGACACCCGCTACCGGTTCTCCGCGCTCAACGCGCTCTACCAGATCTCAGGAGTGGTGGCCTCCGGGCTGACGCCGCTGATCGCGGCCGCCCTGGTGGCGCTCTCCGATGACCGCTCGCTGTGGTGGGTGGCTGGCTACAACGTCGTGGTCGCCGCGATCAGTCTGACCTGCATGTGGCTGCTGCCGGAGACCCGTGGCGAGAGGCTGCGGGACACGGCGGTGGACGAGGCGCGGGCAGAGCCCGCGAGAGAGGTGGTGGCGTGATGTCCGGTCCGCTGCGTACGAACCAGGATCTCGACCCGGCCGCGCTGCGGCAGGCCTTCGGGGTCTTCCCCAGCGGGGTGGTCGCGGTCGCCGCCGTCGTCGACGGCCGTCCCGTCGGCCTGGCCGCGTCCTCGTTCACCTCGGTCTCGCTGGACCCGCCGCTGGTCTCGTTCTCGGTGGCCAGGACCTCGAAGACCTGGCCCGACCTGCGTCGCTCCTCGCATCTGGGCGTCACGGTCCTCGCCGAGCACCACGGCGAGGTCTGCCGCCAGCTCGCCGGTCCGGTCGACTCCCGGTTCGACGGGCTGGTCGTCAGCGAGACCGTCGACGGGGCGCTGACCCTCGACGAGGGCCTCGCTCGCTTCGACTGCACCGTCTACCGCGAGGTCGAGGCCGGCGACCACGTCGTCGTACTCCTCCAGCTCCACGCCGCCGACCACGGCGCCGGCCAGCCCCTGGTCTTCCACCGCTCCAACTTCGGGAAGCTCGCCAGCTGACCCCGCCGGCCCGAGACGTCACCTACGTCGGCCGAGGCGTCACGTACGTCGGCCGAGACGTCGCTCCGGTGCCAACTCGGCCGACGCGGGTGACGCCTCGGCACTAGGGTTCGCGGCATGGAAGCCATCGGAGCCGTCACCCTTGTCGTTCTGGTCATCCTCTTCTTCGTGGTCGAGTCGTCGGCGCGGAAGACCCGGAACGATGTCTCGCGTCGGCTCGACCGGCTGGAGGACAAGATCGGCCTGCTGCTGAAGCAGGCGGGTCTGCAGGAGCCGCCGCTGCCTCGGCAGGACGAGGTCGTGGCGCTGGTGCGCGCGGGCAAGAAGATCGAGGCGATCAAGGTCTACCGTGAGGCGACCGGCGTCGGGTTGGCCGAGGCCAAGTACGCGGTCGAGCGGCTTGTCTGACCCCGGTTGATGACGTCGAGTCGGCGCTAATGCCCCAGGGTGCCAAGGATCTCGGGATCCTCACATGCCCTGGCATAGGCGTTGATCCGCGCCCGGATCTCGCGGCCCAGCAGCCACTGGCCGATCGACTCGGCGATCGGGCCGAGCCAGGTGGGCTGGATCGAGTAGGTGTACTTCCAGCTCGCCAGCGTGCCCTGCTCGCCGACCCGGGACTCCGGAGTGAATCGCCAGCCGCCGCCGAAGCTCGCGAAGAACCACGGCCCCTTCACCATGGTCATCCCGACCGACGTGGGCGGCCGATAGGAGACGTACTCGCTGATCATGGTGGGCCCAACCCGCGCCTTGGTGAGCGTCCGCACGCCCTTGCCGGGAGCCGTCGCGCCGTCGATGAAGTGCTGCTCGCGGATGAACGGGTCCCACCGCAGGCGTACGTCGCCCGTCGTCTGCGACACCGCGAACGCCGTCTCGGGGTCGAGCGGGACCCACACCTGCGCTGTGACCTGGGGCATGAGCCGAGCGTAGAGGCTGGGATGCACACCTTGCTGAAGGAACCGCTCGCCCGGGTGCGAGACTGGAGCGGTGCGTGTCATCGTCATCGGAGCGGGGATCGCCGGGCTGACCGCGGCCCGCGACCTGTCGCTGAAGGGGCACCGGGTCACGGTGCTGGAGGCCTCGGACCGGGTCGGGGGAAAGATCCGCGGGGAGTCCGTCGCCGGACAGCTGGTCGACGTCGGCGCCGAGGCGATGCTCAACCGCCGGCCCGAGGGCGTCTCGCTGGCCCGGGAGGTCGGCCTCGAGGTCGTGCACCCGACGGATGCGAAGTCGTCGATCTGGTCGCGCGGCGCGCTGCGGCCGATCCCGCGCTCGATCATGGGCGTACCCCTCGACCTGCCCGCCCTGGAGGCGGCTGGTCTCCTCTCCGCGGAGACCCTGGAGGTCGTACGCCGCGAACCCACGCTCCCACCTGCGAAGACGGACGAGGACGTCTCGGTCGGCGACTTCATCGCCGCACGCTTCGGGGACGAGACGGCCGACCGGCTGGCGGACCCGCTGCTGGCGGGGGTCTATGCCGGCCACGCCCGGGCGATCTCGGTGAAGGCGGCCGCCCCGCAGCTGTTCATGCTGGCCGAGAAGGGCTCGCTGCTGGAGGCGGCCGCGGCGCTCCCGACCTCCGACGTGCCGGTCTTCGCCGGGATCGACGGCGGGATGTCCCGGCTGCCCGCGACCCTCGCCGAGGGCCTCGACATCCGGCTCGACACCCCGGTCGGCACCGTCACCCGGACCCCGCAGGGGTTCTTGGTCGAGACCGGCGACGAGGTCGAGGCCGCCGACGCCGTCGTGGTCGCGACCCCTGCCGCCGTCGCCGCGAGGCTGCTCCGCTCGACCGCCCCGGCGGTCGCACGCGAGCTGTCCGCGATCGAGACCGCGAGCGTCGCGGTGCTCACCTTCGCCTTCGCCGAGCTCCCCGCGGAGCTGGCCGGGCGGTCCGGGTTCCTCGTCCCGCCGGTCGAGGAGTGCGCGATCAAGGCCTCCACCTTCTCCTTCGCCAAGTGGGCGTGGGTGGGGGAGCGCGGCAACTACCTGCGTACCTCCATCGGGCGTCACGGCGAGCCGCCCTCGGACGACGACGACCGTCTGATCGCCGACTCCCTCGCGGCGCTGGCCGAGATCGCGGGCATCACCGCCACACCGACCGACGTGCACGTCCAGCGCTGGACCGACGCGCTCCCGCAGTATCCCGTCGGCCACCTCGACCGCGTCGCCCGGATCCGCCAAGGGCTCCGCGCGGTGCCCGGCCTGGCCCTCGCCGGCGCCTCCTACGACGGCGTCGGCATCCCGGCCACCATCGGGTCGGCCCACCGCGCCGCGGCCGAGATCGGGTGAATGCTCACCGAGGTGACTCGGCGAAGGCCCACTGACCTCGTGGAGCTCCGCGAAGTCAGTGACCGTCGACCGAGTCACCTCGGTCGACATCCCGCAGGAACGCGACGATCCCCGCGAGCGCCTCAGGAGCCGCCGGCGCGACCCCGGGCAGCGACATGAACCCGTGGAACGCGGTGTCGTAGTCGACCAGCGAGACCGGCGTGCCAGCGGCACGCAGCACCTCCGCGTACCGAGTGCCGTGGTCGCGGATCGGGTCGTGCAGCGCGGTGATGATGTGGGCCGGCGGCAGGTCGGCGTGCGACGCGGCGCGCAGGGGAGAGGCCTGCCAGGACTCGTCCCCGTAGCGCTCGCCCATGTAGAGGTGGCCGAAGGTGCTCATCTGCGTCGAGGTGAGCACCGGTCCGTTGGCGTTGGCGGCCTCGGAGGGGAACTTCTCGTATATCTCGACCGCCGGGTAGATCAGCACCTGCGCCCGCACCGAGGGCCCGCCCGCGTCACGAGCCGTCAGCGACACCACGGCCGCCAGGTTGCCGCCGGCGCTGTCGCCCATCACCGCGATCCGTGACGGGTCTCCGCCCAGGTCAGCAGCATGTTTCGCGACCCACTCCAAGGACGCCCAGGCGTCCTCGACCGCAGCCGGGAACGGATGCTCGGGCGCCAGCCGGTAGGACGGCGCGACCACGATCGACCCGGTCTCGGCGGCCACGTGCGAGGAGACCCACCCGCTCTGCTCGGGCGTCCCGAGACACCAGCCGCCGCCGTGGTAGTTGATGACGACCGGCGCAGACTCGCTGACGTCGCGAGGCTTGTAGATCGCGAAACGGCGCCCGTCGACGTACGTCTCCTTGGTCTCGACGTCCGCGGGGCGGCCGAAGAGCAGGGCGGTGACCGGCCCGGTGCGGAACCCCTCGCGCTGGGCGCGCAGGGCGATCATCTCCTCGGCGTTCAGCGGCGTCTTGACCAGGCGCTCCTGGAGGAAGGCGAAGATGCGGGTACGCAGCGGCAGCACGTGGCTCACCATAGAGCCCGGTGGGAACCCGGTGACCGGCCTTGGCGCAAAATAGGGGCATGACCGACCCCCAGGCCGACATCAAGTCCAACGCAGCCAAGATCAACGAGCTCAACGAGACCATCCGCTACACGATGTGGTCGGTCTTCTCCCTCGAGGAGACGCTCGGCGACGCCGACCGCAAGGCAGAGGCGGTCGAGGTCGAGGAGCTCTTCGCCGCCTTCGCCGGCGAGGACATCGTGGTGCGAGGCACCTACGACGTGGCCGGTCTGCGCGCTGACGCCGACGTGATGTTCTGGCTGCACGCCGACTCCTCCGACAAGCTGCAGTCGGCCTACCACCGGATCCGTCGCACCACCTTCGGTGCGCGCCTCGTCCCGGTCTGGTCGCAGATGGCGCTGCACCGCCCCGCGGAGTTCAACCGCAGCCACCTGCCGGCGTTCCTCGCCGACGAGCGCACCCACGACTACGTCGCGGTCTACCCGTTCATCCGCTCCTACGAGTGGTATCTCCTCGACGGCAAGGAGCGCCGCCGCCTCCTCGCCGAGCACGGCCAGATGGCGCGCGACTACCCCGACGTGCGGGCCAACACCGTCCCGTCCTTCGCCCTCGGCGACTACGAGTGGATGCTGGCCTTCGAGGCCGACGACCTCTCCCGCATCGTCGACCTGATGCGCCACCTCCGTGGCTCCGAGACCCGTCGCCACGTACGCGAGGAGGTGCCGTTCTACACCGGTGCCCGCGTCGACGTCGCCGACCTCCTGGAGCGCCTTCCCTGACCCTCGGTCGCGTCTCGGAAATTCGCTGTCCACCCCTCGTACGCCTCCACTAGCCTTTTCCGTCGCGGTGGCACGTGCTCGGGTTCGACTGCCGATCCCGTCACGTCCTGCTGAGACATCCACGTGACCTTGGGAGGGCAGAGACGTGGGGATGACGATCCCTGGGGAGTTGGATTTCGTTCTCGACCTGCTCGGCTACGAATGGCCGAACGTCGATGAGGATGCCGTGCGCGACGCGGCGCAGCTGCTGCGCGGGCTGGAGTCGGACCTGCGTGGCACGCTCGACCATCTGGAGGCCCGGGTCAACGAGCTCGGTGACGGTGCCAAGGCGCAGTCGGTGAATGCGCTGATCAGGGCGTGGACGGACAACCGCACCGCCAACATGGACGCGGTGCTCGACGCCCTGCCCGAGGTCGCCACCGGGATCGACCTGCTCGCGGACGCGATCGTCGCTCTGAAGGTCAAGGTGATCGCCGAGCTGACGATCACCGCCGCGCAGATCGCGGCGGCCGCGGCGACCGCTGTGGTCACCGCCGGCCTCAGCGTGGCCGGCAACGCCGCGCTCATCGCAGCGCGGAAGAAGGCGCTCGACATCGCGACCGACATGGCGATGGAGGAGCTGATCGGGCAGGTGGCGAGCATGGTGATCGATCCGCTGACCGGAACCATCACCGATCTCGCCATGTCGATCGCGGAGGCGCCGTTGGTGACCGACGGCGAAGCGACCACCGCGACCCAGCTCAGCTACGACCTGATGGAGCAGATCGCCACCGCGCTCAGCGACTGCGGGGCCGATCAGTACGACCTGTGCACGAGGTTCGCCGCCGAAGTGTCCGCCCTTCCCCTCTTCGCCTCGTAGGAGACAGCTATGGCCAAGAAGCTCGGCGACGTCGCCAAGGAGGCCTTCGACAAGGCCGGCGAGGTGCTCACCGAGGTCGGGGACTCGCTCAAGAAGAACGCCGACGATGTCGCCGAGAACATCAGGAAGCAGGCGGACGCCCGACGTGATCTGGACGGCCGGCTCGGCCCCGGCGAGTGGAGACCTGTCAACCGGAACCACAAGTTCCTCCAGCAGAAGCTCGGGGCCGAGTTCGAACGCCAGGTGACCGGCAAGGACGACGGGCTGGAATTCGTTCTTCGGGGGTCGTTGAACAACGAGGTCAAGTTCGACGGAATTCTCGACGGGAAGTTGATCGAGACCAAGCACGGTTACGGAAAGATGATCGACTCGTGGGGATATCCCAACGGCGCCAAGGAAAAGGAATGGCTGGATCAAGCTCTGCGACAGGTCGATGCGGCCGGCGATACGCCGGTTGAATGGGTTTTCTCGAACAAAGAGGCAATGGAAGCGGCCAGGACCCTGTTCGAGGACTTCGACCTGCCTATCTCGGTCAGGCACCAGGAGTTCGTCAATCCTCCCGGTGACTGGGGCGGCTGGAATGCGCCGAAGAACTAGGTCGCGTTTCTCGCCGAGGGTGAGCGCGAGGGTGAGCGCGAGGGTGAGCGCGAGGGTGAGCATGGTGGGGCCGAGGGTGTCGGCCGATACGACGAAGGAGCGGTGATACGGTCATGGCCGTGGACGAAGAGCTGATCGCACGTGGATTCTGGGGCCCACGCCAGGAGACTGCCGAGCAGGTCGCCGACGAGTTGGTGGCCTTCATCTCGGGCCTGGACAAGCTCCTCGGCGAGACGATCACATGGTCCTCACCCGCGCTGCCGGGAAAGCCGCTTGGCGAGAGGGACAACGCTCTGCAAGCTATCTCCGACGCATTTCAGGAGAACAAGGACGCTCCTCACGTCGGGATAAGTCAGTCTTACCGGGCGCGCGCGAATCGAATCGATACGGCCGCTATCACCATGATCGTCGGTGGATACTCCGAGTCCGCAAAGGTGCGCAACAGCTTCGTGGTGAAATGGCGTGGCGCTGATATCGCGATCCTCGCCGCGCCGATTCTTCGCCGGCTCGTCTCGGCCTGGGACCCGGACTGGGCGGCGGTGACCTCGAGGTCGTTCACCGACGCTCTCGCCGAGGTCCAGCCGGTCGGAAAGCCGGGGCCGAAGCTCGGTTACCTGAGCTACCTCTCCGAGGGGAGAGCACAGGCCCTTCCGGGCGGGATGGACAAGCACCTCACCAAGCTCGACAACGGTGGCGTCGTCATCGGGTCGGGCGAGGGCGACGGGTTCCTGTCCGTGGCGAAGGCCACCGAGTTCGCCAAGGTGCTCAGGCTGAGCGCCGCCTTCTCGCCGACGCCGACGACGCGCAGCAAGGTCTGAGCCGGCTCAGCGGCGCCGCAGCCGCGCCAGCGCGCTCATCCCGTGGTAGATCACGACCGCCGCGATGGTGCCGAGCGCGATACCGGTGAAGGTGAGGTCGCCGAAGGTCAGGGTGAGGTTGCCGATGCCGATGACCAGGGCGACGGCGGCGGTGAACTGGTTGACCGGGTCGGCGAAGTCGACGCGGTTGTCGAGCCAGATCCGGATGCCGATCAGGCCGATGAGCCCGTAGAGCGCGACAGTGATGCCGCCGAGCACGCCGGCCGGGACGGTGTTCAGCAGTGCCCCGAACTTCGGCGACAGCGAGAGCAGCACAGCCACCACGCCGGCCACCCAGTAGGCGGCGGTGGAGAAGACCCGGGTCGCGGTCATGACGCCGATGTTCTCGCCGTACGTCGTGGTCGCCGAGCCACCGAAGCCGCCGGCGATGGTGGTGGCGAGGCCGTCGGCGAAGAGGGCCCGGCCGGTCTCGCGGTTGATGGTGTCGTCGCCGGCGAGGTGGGCGACGCTGCGTACGTGGCCGACGTTCTCGGCGACGAGGACGAGCACGACCGGCAGGAACATCGGCACGACCGACCAGGTCACGTCCGGCGTGGTGAAGTCGGGGAGCCCGAACCAGGCGGCCTTCTCGAACGCCGAGGTGTCGATCTGGCCCAGGATCAGCGCGGCGATGTAGCCGACGACGACACCGACAAGGATGGAGAGCCGGGCGATCAGGCCGCGGAAGGCGACGGCGACGACCAGGACGGTCGCCAGGGTGATCGCGGCGACCAGCACCGAGCCGTTGTCGGGCTTGGCCGGGTCACCGCCGACGACGTTGTTGGTAGCGGCGCCGGCCAGGTTGAGGCCGATCAGCGCGACGATGGCACCGGTCACCACCGGCGGCATCAGCACCTCGATCCACCTGGTGCCGGTGACCATCACGATCACGCCGACGAGGGCCAGCAGCGCACCGGTGACCAGGATCCCGAAGAGCGCCGCCCCCATCCCGCCGCCGCCCATCGCGGCACCGATCGGCGCGATGAAGGCGAAGGACGACCCGAGGTAGGAGGGCAGCCGGTTGCGCGTGATGAGCAGGAAGAGCAGCGTGCCGACGCCCGAGAAGAACAGGGTGGTGGTCGGCGGGAAGCCGGTCAGCAGCGGCACCAGGAACGTGGCGCCGAACATGGCGACGACGTGCTGGCCGCCGAAGCCGATCGTCCTGGGCCAGCTCAGCCGCTCGCCGGGCTTGACGATCGCGCCCTCACGTACGTTCTTGCCGTCTTCGTGCAGGTCCCAACCGAATCGCATCTCGCACCCTCTTCAGCTCTCGTACGGCGCGATCCGCCGCCTGCCGAACGATAGGGCCGAAATACGCGAGGACGGAAGCCGGACGCTCCGTAGGGTTGGACACATGACCATCCGCATCGGAGTCCAGATCCAGCCCCAGCACGCCGACTACGCCCAGATCCGCGAGGCCGCCCGCCGCGCGGAGGAGATCGGCGTCGACGTGATCTTCAACTGGGACCACTTCTACCCGCTCTACGGCGAGCCCGACGGCAAGCACTTCGAGGCGTGGACGATGCTCGCCGCCTGGGCCGAGCAGACCACGCGCGTCGAGATCGGCTGCCTGGTGACCTGCAACTCCTACCGCAACCCCGAGCTGCTCGCCGACATGGCCCGCACCGTCGACCACATCTCCGAGGGTCGGCTGATCTTCGGGATCGGCTCGGGCTGGTTCGAGCGCGACTACACCGAGTACGGCTACGAATTCGGCACCGCCGGCTCGCGCCTCGACGCACTCGGCGAGGCGCTCCCGCGCATCGAGAAGCGCTGGTCCGAGCTCAACCCCGCACCGCTGGGCCGATCGGGCTCGGGGAAGATCCCGGTCATGATCGGTGGCGGCGGGGAGAAGAAGACCCTGAAGTACGTTGCGAAGCACGCCGACATCTGGCACTCCTTCTCCGACGTGGAGACCCTGGAGCGCAAGCGCGGCATCCTCGCCGGCCATTGCGAGGCGATCGGCCGCGACGTGACCGAGATCGAGGTCTCGACCGCGGCCAACAGTTCCGAGGCCGCCAAGCCGCTCTACGACGCCGGTGCCCGGCTGTTCACCTACGGTGTCGGCGGTCCCGACTACGACCTCAAGCCGCTGGATGACCTGGTCGCGTGGCGGGACTCGGTCGGCGGGTGACTGTTCACCGAGGTGACTCGGTGAGTTGTCGCTTCCTTCGTGGAGCTCCACGAAGGAAGTGCGCCTTCACCGAGCTACCTCGGTCGGCATTCAGCCGACGACGACCGTCCCCGAGGTCGCCTGCAGGTCGGCGTACGCCTTGGCGAGCTGCTGCGTCACCGGCCCACGCTCGATCGGGCGACCGTCGAGGGAGACGACCGGGGTGATGCCGCCCATGGTGCCGGTGACGAAGGCCTCGTCGGCCGTGTGGGCGTCGGTGAGCGAGAAGTCACCGACGTCCACCGGCAGGCCGAGCTCGGCGGCGAGCTCCAGGACGGTGGCCCGGGTGATCCCCTCGGGGCACGCCCGGGTCGTCGAGGTGCGCAGCACGCCGTCGCGTACGTGGAAGAAGTGGGTGGCGTTCGTCTCCGCGACGAAGCCCAGATCATCGAGCATCAGCGCGTCGTCGGCGCCGGCGGTGTTGGCCTCGACCTTGGCCAGGATCGAGGGGATCAGGTTGTTGTGGTGGATCTTCGGGTCGAGCATGTCGGCGCGCGGGCGGCGCTGGGCCGCGGTGACCAGCGTGATCCCGGAGTCGTCGTAGACCGGCGACTTGAACTCCGCCAGCACGATCAGCGTGGGACCCGACTGGTTGAGCCGCGGGTCCATGCCGGAGGTGACCTTCACCCCGCGGGAGAGGGTGAGCCGGATGTGGACGTCATCCCGCATCCCGTTCGCGGCCAGGCACTCCCGGATCGCCTGGGTCATGAACTCGTCGGACGGGATGTCGGAGAAGGCCATGGCCCGCGCCGAGCGACGCAGCCGGAGCAGGTGCTCGGAGAGCTTGAAGATGCGTCCCTGGGTGAGCCTCAGGCCCTCCCAGACGCCGTCGCCACCCTGGGCGAGCGAGTCGAACGGCGAGATCCGCGCCTCCAGGCGGTGGCTGAGCTCGCCGTTGATCCAGACCTGGAGGTCGTCGTTGCGGGGGTCGTACGTCTGCAGCATCAGTCACCAATCTCGACTCGAGGAGCCATGACATAGGGGGCGAGGCGATCGTAGTAGGGCACGCAGCGCTCCAGGAGCGGAGCCAGGCGTGCGGGCAGCGGGTCGGCGGCGCCGGGGGAGGAGGCCGCGAACCCGGTCGACGCCCACACGCCCGAGTACCAGTGCGGTGCCCACACCCCGTCGGAGTCCCTGCGTCCAGCCGGCCACGACAGCATCGCCTCGTCGAAGTCGATCCCCAGCGCCTCGCACAGTGCGACGAGAGCCGCCCGGGGCGAGGCCAGGATCGACGCGGCGTCGACCACCGGCCCGCCGAACTCCTCGAAGAGCGCCACCTGCTGCGGCAGCCCGAGGTCCTCCAGCGTCGGCTCCTCGCGCACCTTCGCGTACGAGGTCAGCACCCGCTCCGGGTCGCGGACCAGGAACGCGTGCGAGAGCCCGGCGAAGGCACCGTGGTCCATCTCCGGCAGGAGGTGGTGGGTCATGTGCTTCTGGTACTGCACCGGTGTCGCGACCTCGCCGGAGGTGAGGGAGCGGGCCACGACCCGCCAGTCGGTCGGCTGGGAGGCGAGCACGTCGTCGCGCCCCGGATGGTCGAGGCCGGTGGCGGAGAGGTAGGCGGCGTACAGGGGCTCGTCGACGACCGTGCAGTCCGGCCGGTTCTCGAACGAGCGCATCAACGCCGTGGATAGGTTTCTCGGCCCCGACCACATCGCGATCCGCACAGTCACGGCGCCACGTTATCCACGTCGGGCACGACGCGGGATCAAGACGCGGAATATCGCTCAGGTCCCGGACGTCCACTCTTCATGACCGAACTCCTGCCGCTCGACCCCGACCAGCTGCTCACCACGACCCGAGCCGTACGCAAGCGCCTCGACCTCGACCGCGAGGTGCCCCTCGATGTCGTCCGGGAGGCGATCGAGATCGCCGTCCAGGCCCCGTCGGGCAGCAACAACCAGCGGTGGCACTGGATCGTCGTCACCGACCCCGCGCTCAAGCGACGAGTCGGGGATCTCTACGCACGCGCGCACACCGAGGCGTACGCCGGGCGGGACGAGCCCGCCGACGCGGCCGGCGCCCGGCTCAGCTCGAGCTCCGTCCACCTGCGCGAGGTGATGGGGCGCGTGCCGGTGCAGGTGATCGCCGCGATCGAGCGGGACGTACCCGGCCTGCCGGAGGGCAACCAGGCGGGTCTGTGGGGCTCGCTGCTCCCGGCCGCCTGGAACCTGGCACTGGCGCTGCGGGCCCGGGGGCTCGGCACGACCTGGACGACCCTGCACCTCGGCTACGAGCGTGAGGTCGCCGACGTCCTGGGCCTGCCCGAGAACGTGCACCAGGGCGTCCTGCTGCCGGTCGCCTACACCGTGGGGACCGACTTCAAGCCGGGGCCGCGGCGCGACCTCGACCCGATCATCCACGTCAACGGATGGTGATCCTCACTCAGCGGAGTCGGCCGGCTCCAGGCTGATCGAGATCGAGTTGATGCAGAACCGGTCGCCGGTCGGCGTGCCGTAGCCGTCGGGGAAGACGTGACCGAGGTGGGAGCCGCAGTTGGCGCAGCGGACCTCCACCCGGTCCATCCCGTGCGACTTGTCCTCGATGTATTCGATCGTGTCCGAGATCGGCTGGTAGAACGACGGCCAGCCGCACCCGGAGTGGAACTTGGTGTCGGACTCGAAGAGCTTGGCCTTGCAGGCCTTGCACGAGTAGACGCCCTTGGTCTCGGTGTCGGTGTATTCACCCGTGAACGCCCGTTCGGTGCCCGCCTGGCGCAGCACCGCGTACTCCTCGGGCGACAGCTCTGCGCGCCACTCCTCGTCGGACTTCTCCACGTTGTAACCCATGGTTGAAATGGTACGTCTGGGGTGGGAGCGCCCCGCCATTGTCAGAGTCATTGCCAAAGTCGAGCAATCTACTATACTTAAGTCCACGACGCTTCTGGAGGAGGCCACCATGACCGCACTTGCTGTACAGCCCCTGCTGGACGCCATCCGCACCCACACCGACGACGAGGACCTGCTCGCGCGCGTGCAGGTGCCCGCGACCGGGCGTGAGTTCCACCTGCTCCACCGCGACGACGGGGTCGAGGTCTGGCTGATCGCCTGGGCGCCGAGCGCCAGCACCGGCTTCCACGACCACGGCACCGCGACCACGGCCTTCACCGTGCTCAAGGGCAGCCTGGTCGAGCACAACTGGCTCGGCGGCCTGCAGATCGCCGACATCGGCCCCGGAGACGCCCGGGCGCACGCGGCCGGCCACGTCCATGACGTACGCAACGTGGGCTCGCGCCCGGCGTTCAGTGTGCACGCCTACTCGCCGCGGTTGGACGCGATGCACCACTACCACTTCCTCGGTGACCGGATCCGCCTGATCGGCGCCGAGCCCGGCCGCCCCTGAGGATCAGAAGCCGGTGATGCAGTAGGGCAGCGGGCCACCGTCGGCCATCGCCGCCCAGGTCTCGATCGCCTCGGGCGAGCCCGTGAGCCGGCCGGCGGCCGCCAGGGTGCGTACGTCCACGCCGCCGAGATAGAGCGCGCCGAGCGTGTCCGCGGCGAGCTCCACCGTCGGGGCGTCGTCGGTCGGTGTGACCTCGGCCCGGCCGTCGCGGACCACGATCCGCCAGGCGCCGGCAGCGTGCCCGAGCGGGTCGTCCACGCCGAGGACGACCTCGCCGGCGGCGTACCAGGGTCGTGCCTGCAAGGCGGCCGTCACGTCGAGCACGCGCATCCACAGCATGTCGTCGAGCTCGGCGCTCTTGACCGCGAACGGCTCGGCGAGGGCCCAGTAGAGCGGGTCCTGGACCGGTGCCTTGCGCCACGCCACCCGCTCGACGAGGTCGATGTCGGCCAGGAACCGCCACAGCCGCAGGTAGGCCGCCGGAGTGAGCGCCACCATGTCGACGACGCGCGCCATCCGGAGCCCGACGTCGTTGCGCTCGTCGGCGGTCTTGTAGATCGCATAGCCGTCGGGTGTCCCGGAGGCGTCCAGGTGCAGCACGGCCCGCTGCTTCGACTCGCCCTTGGAGTCGCCGTCGAAGTCGTAGCCGCTGGCGAGCCACGGCTCGTAGAACTGGGGCCGGGTGACAGAGCCGCGGGTGCGCTCCTGGAAGGTGCGGTAGATCTCGACGACCGTCTTCCAGGCGTCGGCCGGCTCGATCAGGGTCACCGAACCGTCGTCGGCGGGAACCTCGGGGCGGTAGCGGAACTTCGAGGTCACATCGACCTCGACCTGGCGCAGGTGGGTGGCGGTGCCGAACCCGAAACGGCCGTAGATCGACCCCTCCGAGACCGTCAGCGCCGCCAGCGGCACCCCCGCGGCGACCGCGTCGGCGAGCGAGACCGTCATCAGCTTGCGCAGCAGTCCCTGGCGGCGATGGGTGGGGGAGACGGTCACGTCGCTGATCAGCAGCGCCGGCAGGCTGGCGCCGCCACCGACGTTGATCGGCGAGGTCCAGGACGAGAACGTCGCGACCGGGATCGTCGCCGAGGAGAACTCCGAGCTCTCCGTCCACGCCCCCAGCAGCGTCACCGAGTCGTTGCGGGTGTGGTCGCGCCAGACCTGGATCCCGTCGTCGCTGCCCCGGGACTGGTGGAAGCCACGGCGCGTCGCTTCGTACCACCCCTTCAGCAGGGCCTCGTCCCCGTCGAACGGGTCGAGGCTGCGGAAGACGAGACCGGGGTGCTCGAGCGCGCTCATGCTCAGAACGTACGCCGCCGAGCACCCCGATCTCGACCGGTTATTCCTCTCGCCCTATTCCTCCGCCGGGCCGTCGGCCGGCACGGGTGCGGCCATCGGTCCGGCCACCTGCTTCCGGCGTCGGGAGAGGAGCCAGACGGGCGCCAGGACGAGCAGGACGACCGGAGCCCACGGGATCACGGCGCCGAGAGCGACGGCGAGGACGCGGGCCGAGGAGCCCAGGGCGTCCCAGCCGGCGCTCAGCCCGGCCAGGAAGCCGGGGTCGTCGTCGCCGGAGCCGCCGGGACCGGCTCGGTCGATGTTGACGGTGATGGTCGACAACGAGGTCTGGTCCTGGAGGGCCGCCTGCTGGGCGAGCAGCGAGTTGAGGTCGGCCTCGCGCCGGGCGAGCTCCGACTCGATCGAGATGACGTCGCCGATCCGCTCGGCACGGGAGAGGAGCGTGCGGATCCTCTCGATGCTCGTCCGGGCGTTCTTCACCCGGACCTCGGTGTCGACGACCTCGGTGGTGACGTCGGTGGAGGTGGTGTTGGAGTCGACGAGCGTGGCGGCGTCCTCCAGGTCGGCCATCGCCTCGTCGAAGGACTTCGACGGGATCCGCAGCACCAGCCGGGCATGGCGAGGCCCTTTGTCGTCGCTGTCGCTGGTCTCCTGCTCGGTGACCTGACCGGCATATCTGTCGGAGACGTGCTGCACCTGCGTACGTGTCTTTCCGACGTCTTTCGCGCTGAGCGCGACCGAGCCGGTGGAGATGATCGAGGCCTTCATGACGGCCTGCTCCGGTGCGGCCGCGTCGGCCTCGCCGGGGGCCGCCGCCTCCGGACCCGCCTTCGCGGCCGACCTGTCGGAGAGCGACGCGACCGATCCGGAGTCGGCCGAGGACTCGTCGGCTCCGCCTGATCCGCCGCAGGCGCCGAGCGCGAAGATGCTGACAATCACAAGGGCCGCACCCGAGATAGGCCTGACCTTTGTTGTTTTCATGCCCTCAGTACGCCCGGGGGCATGAAAACGCTGCGGGGGACGGCTAGTCCCTTCGGGCCATCTCCGTGGCCCTTCTCGGGATCAGCTCGTCGCCGCAGCGGCCACCAGATCGAGGGCCTGCGCCACGACGTCGGCCCGCATGTCGGCCAGCGGCTCGCCGGTGGCGTCCCCGTCGAGGACCGGTACGTGGATGTGACCCTGCTTGGTGCCGGCCTCGAGCGCGTCGCGGAGGGCGGTGGTGCGGTAGGCCGACTCGTTGGACAGATAGTCACCGCCGCCCCCGGCGACCGCTGTGGAGCCCGGCGTCGGGTCCTCGCGGGTGACGGGCGTCGTCGACCCGGCCGGGATCTCGGTGACGACCCGGTTGATGTTCACCGGGAAGGTGCCGGCCGCCGCCGCCTTCATCGCCTCGACCGGCAGCGTGGTCCGGGTCCACTGCGGCTGCGGGTCGGCGTGAGGTACGTCCTCCGGGATCGGGACGGTCTCGTCGACGCTGACCCGGTCGTTGTCGGGGAAGGTGCCGCGGTGGGCGCCGTTCCAGACCTCCAGGTCGAAGCGGCCGGCGCGGCCCTGGCTGATGGTGACGGCGGTGTCCACGTCGCGCCTGCCGGAGACCAGGTGCGGCAGGAAGGCGCGCTCGACGATGCCCTGCGCGAACGGCTCCCACAGCACCGGGAAGACCACGGTCTGGATCTCGACGGGACCCTTCGCCGTCTGTACGACGCGCCCGTCCATCGCCAGCGCTGTCGCTCCGGAGGGGTTCGACTGGCGGATGTTGCGGTCGAGGGTGAACGGGTCGAAGCCGGAGGCCAGCACCTGTCGCGCCCGGCCGGCCTCGCCGCCCGCGAAGGCGGTCGACTCGATGCCCCGCGAGCTCCGGTCGAAGGCCGCCAGCACCTTCGCCCGGGCGTCCTCGGACCAGGTCGGGAATCCCGGGGCCACGCGGGCGATCTCCAGCTCGCCCGCCAGCCGGGCCCAGTAGAGCGGCCGGTCGTCACTACGCGGCAGGTCTCCGCCGGCGTCGCCGCGGCCCTGGACCCGGTCGACCGCGCGCTGCCACAGCGCCTGGCCGGCGAGCCGTGCCGCAGCGGTGGCGGCCCTGCTGCTGCCCGCGCCGCAGACGGCCGTACGCACCGCACCGGCGACGTCGTCGAACCCGGAGCGGGCCAGGATGTCGGTTACCACCGGGTCGGCGAGCCGGGTGTGCTCCACCCGGGTGTCGGGCGAGGCGATGGTCCCGCAGGCCGGGCCGCCGGCAGTCGCGCTCGCGGGCGCGGCGGTGAGGCCGAGGGTGATGGTGGCGGTCAGGGCCGCCGTGGCGGCGGTCAGTGCCGTGGTTCGAGTCGACATGTGGGGGTCCTCCGAGATCGTGGCGAGCGCCGAACGTTGGAGCGGATCATGCCGGTCTCCAGACGTACTGGCCAGTGAGTTGCGGAAGTCGCCCGGGCGATTTCGCTGGGGGAGGGGCCTGGACCGGGCTAGGTTGGCGCCATGGCGAAGACACCGGCGGCACACGTGCAGGCAGGCGAGCGCGAGGTGCGGATCTCCAGCCCCGACCGGGTGATCTACGAGGCGACCGACCGCACCCCGGAGGTCACCAAGCTGATGGTCGCGGAGTTCTTCGCGACGGTCGGCGACCCACTGATGCGGGCGCTGCGGGAGCGCCCGACCGCCCTGGAGCGCTGGCCCGACGGCTGGCGCGAGGGCATGAAGCTGGCCACCGGGCCCACCGACAAGGAGGGCGATGGCTTCTACCAGAAGCGCACACCCAAGGGTGCTCCCGACTACCTGGAGGAGGTCCAGGTGACCTTCCCGTCGGGGCGTACGGCTCGTGAGATCTGCCCGACCGAGCCCGCGATCCCGGTCTGGTGCGCCCAGATGGGTGCCCTCACCTTCCACCCCTGGCCGGTACGCCGCGCGGACGTCGACCACCCCGACGAGCTGCGCATCGACCTCGACCCGCAGCCCGGCACCGGGTTCGCCGACGTCGTGCGGGTCGCCGGCGTCGCCCGGGAGACCCTCGAGGAGCTCGGCCTGCGCGGTTTCGCTAAGACCAGCGGCAACCGCGGCGTACACATCTACGTACGCATCCGGCCGGAGTGGACCTTCGAGGAGCTGCGCCACGCCGCGATCGGCTTCGGCCGCGAGCTGGAGCGCCGCGACGGGGGAGTGACCACCGCGTGGTGGAAGGAGGAGCGCGGGGAGCGCATCTTCGTCGACTTCAACCAGAACAACCGCGACCGGACGATCGCGAGCGCCTACTCGTTGCGCCCCAAGCCGGGCGCGCCGGTCTCCACGCCGCTCACCTGGGAGGAGCTCGCCGACCTCGACGACCCGCGTGAGCTCAACCTCTTCACCGTCCCCGACTTCCTCGCCGACGGCGACCGCTGGGCGCAGATCGACGACGAGGCGTACGACCTCACGCCGCTGCTCGAGCTGTGGGAGAAGCTGCCCGGTGGCGAGCTCAACTTCCCGCCCGACTACCCGAAGATGCCGGGGGAGCCGCCGCGGGTGCAGCCGAGCAAGAAGGTCGCGTCCCACTGGGACGAGGAGGGCAACCGGATCGGCGACAAATAGCAGAAGTGCCCGCTCAGCGCGGATCCCCCGATCGCACGAGCAGGCACTTCCTTGTCGCTGGATCCCCCCGGAACAGCGAACCCCAAGATACTAGGGGAATGCGGTCCACAACTGCCACGGGAACCCGGTAACAGAGCGGTAACCTTTGATGTGCCCCCTGTCACATTTGCGGATTTCGAGGTAATGGAGGCCAAACGCCTCACATTCCGTTGATTCCTTCGCCTTCGCCGGCCTGTTCGTCGAAGGTCTCGTGCTCGATCAGGTGCAGGACCGGGACGTGGAGGTGGCGTCGGGCCTGATGGGTCCAGTCGACGTGGAAGAATTCGGCGACCACGTGCGGCCGGGTCATGATGATCGCCTCCCGGCCGTCGACCGCCGCGACCTTGGCGCGCAGCGCCTTGACCGGGTCCTGGACCAGCTCGCCATGGGCGGAGGCACCAGAGGTCTTCAGCACCTTCAGGGTCTGCTCGAGGGCCTTCTCGGCCTCCTCCTTGGCCTCCTCGCGCACCGCGTCGAGGTCGATCTCGTTCATCATCATGGCCGAGCCGAGGTATTCGGCCGCGCTCAGCGTGCCCATCGCCGACTCGATCCGTGCGGCGGCGTCCTCCAGGGGCAGCAGCACGTGGTAGACCGGGTCCTCGACTCCCTCGTGGAGGGAGTGGACCCGGGTCGCGTCGTCGAGGGTGATCGCCTGCTCGACAAGGAGAACGACGTCGTAGCTCATGGCACCGACCCTAGCCGGATTTAGACGCTCCACCGAGCACTTCGGACAGCTCGTACGCCACGGGTTCCTCGAGCTGCTCGTAGCCGCACGACTCGGGATCGCGGTCGGGCCGCCAGCGCTTGAACTGCGCGGTGTGCCGGAACCGGCGCCCCTCCATGTGGTCGTAGCCCACCTCGAGAACCCGCTCCGGGCGCAGCGGCGTGAAGGACAGGTCCTTCCCCTGCGACCAGCGGCTCTGGGTGCCGGGGACGCGGTCCGGGTTGGCGGTCAAGAACTCTTGCCAGCGACCCCACGGGTGCTCCTCGATGGGGACGACCAGCTCCTGCAGTTCCTGCCACAGCTCGGCGCGTCGCGCCGCGGTGAAGGACGCGGAGACCCCGATGTGCTGCAGCTCCGGCCGGCCGTCCTCGCCGGGGGCGTACAGGCCCAGCAGCAGGCTTCCGAGCAGCGGATTCTCCGGCGTGGAGGTCTTGTGCTCGCGGTAGCCGGCCACGACCACGTCGGCCGTACGCGAGTGCTTGATCTTCAGCATCGTCCGCTTGTCGGGGACGTACGGAGCGTCCAGCGGCTTGGCCATCACTCCGTCCAGTCCGGCGCCCTCGAACCGGGTGAACCAGTCCTGGGCGGTCTCGGCGTCGGTCGTCGTCGTGCACAGATGGACGTTGTCCGAGCTCACGGTCGCGAAGACCTCCTCGAGCGCCGCCCGCCGCTCGATCAGCGGCTTCTCCAGAAAGCTCTCCTCGCCGACCGCGAGCAGATCGAACGCTGCGTACGCTGCGGGGGTCTCCTCCGCCAGCAGCGTGATCCGGGACGCGGCGGGGTGGATCCGCTGCTGCAGCACCTCGAACTCCAGCCGGTCGCCGATCGCCACGAAGATCTCCCCGTCGAGCACGATCTTCTCCGGCAGCGCCTTGCGCAGCGCCTCGACCACCTCGGGGAAGTAGCGCGTCAGCGGCTTGGTGTTGCGCGAGGCCAGCTCCACCTCGTCGCCGTCCTTGAACACGATGCACCGGAACCCGTCCCACTTCGGCTCGAACGCATACCCGCCGTCCGTCGGCACGCCCTTCACAGGCTTCGCGAGCATCGGCAGGATCGGCGGCATCACGGGAAGGTCCACGTGCTCACGGTAGGCGATCCCTGCGCTGGAACACACCGCCACTGTCCCGAGCCGAGCGCGTCCTGCGAAACGTGCTTCTCGCCCACGATCTCGCGGCGTGACCCGCCGGCACAGGTTTCGACCGGCATGCAGCGTCAGTGCGCGGCACGCGTCCGCTGCCGTCTACAGTTGTCCCGTGCGTTTCGGCGTACGTTCCCCGGTTGGTCTGCCGGCAGGGCCCGCCTGACTTTGAATCAGGACTAGCGACGTAGGTTCGACTCCTACCCGGGGAGCAGAGGGCGGCCCGAAGTCATCTGACCTCGGGCTGTGGGTGCACGAGTTCGTCAATGGCGAGGCGTAGGTTCTGTTCGAGGCCGGAAGCCAGCTGATGTGTTGAGCCTGACACGACCTCCAGAGTCGCTCGGTCGCGCAAGATCGCCATGGCCTGCTCCGGCATCCACGTAGGCGCCGCGGTGTCGCCTTCGCCCCATACGAGTCTGACCGGGATCTCCACGCCGTGCGCGATCGTGTCGATCTGCTCGGTGTAGTCGTCGTTGACCGCCTTCACGAGCACGGCCCGCATCACGCCCTTGGCATTGCGGTAGTCGGGCGAACCGTACTTCTCCCGCAGTTTCTCCATGCGACTGTCTGCGATGAGGCCGCGCCTGTGCAGGGCTCGCCCGGTCCGGTAGACGAGGTTCACCTTCCCGCTGGCCTGTGGACGGTACAGAGGGATGCCGGTGAGCACGAGGCCGCTTGTGAGCTCGGGATACTTCGCTGCGAGTTGGATCGAGACCCTGCCGCCGAACGAGTGTCCGACCAGTACCGGCCTGTCGAGGTCTCT
Source organism: Nocardioides sp. NPDC126508 (assembly GCA_040302365.1). Classification (GTDB taxonomy): domain Bacteria; phylum Actinomycetota; class Actinomycetes; order Propionibacteriales; family Nocardioidaceae; genus Nocardioides. The sequence goes on along the minus strand of JBEOUM010000007.1, from coordinate 209,698 downwards.
CAGGATCGTCGAGACCCAATCGGCGTATCTTTCGGTGCTCCAGGCACTCTCTGGAGCGGGAGTGGTGCCGAATCCGGGCAGATCGATCGCGAGTGCGTCGAGGCCGTCGAGCGTCGAATTCCAGTCATTGCGATTGCGTGCCCATCCGTGCAGAGCCACGACCCGCACCGGGTCGCTCCCATGTCTCTCGGCGAAGGCTTGCCCGTCGAGCAACGTCGTCAGCACAGCCCTCACTCTACGAATACGGCAAAGATTCAGAGGATGCTCTGGGACGATCTACAGGTGGACGTGGTCAACCAGTTCGTCACCATGGGTGCGGTCGTCGTCGGTGCTGGGCTGTCCTACCTCGCCACCGCTGCGAACGAGCGCCGACGCCAGCGCAACGACGCGGCCGCCAGGTGGGAAGAGCGTCGCGTCGACCTCTACGCGGACTATGCGGAGGTCGCCAAGCGGATCCTTCGTCAGACTTCGATCGTCGAGAAGCTCGACCCATCCGGTGACGAGTTTCGCGAGGCGACATCCAGGCTCAACACGATGGAGGAAGATCGTTCGGCGCTCTTCGAGCGCATGGTGCTACTTGGGGACCGGCGCACCATCGAGGCTGCGCACAAGCTGAATCACGTCATGTGGACCCTTCAGGGCAAGCTGCCCGGCGCCGTGCCGTACACGCCGGACTGGCACGAAACACCGTGGCTCGTCGCGCTGAACGAACTCCATGCGAGCGCGCGAGCGGCTGTCCTGAACCCCAAGCAGACAGATCTTTCGACGGACTTTCCAGCCGCTGCCGTGAGCATGAGCCCTGTTCAGATCGACCCGGGCGAGTCCGAGAGCCAGCGTCCTGCGGACTCGTAAGAAACTCTCGGCCTGAGCGCCGCTCATGCGGCCCTCCGGCGGAGGAAGAAGCGGAGGATGTCGTTGAAGGCCTCCGGAGCCTCGAGGTTGCTGACGTGACCACACGCGGGGATGACGGCCAGATCGGCGCCGGGGACCAGCCGCTGGAACTCGTGGGCCACGGACAGCGGGGAGCGGGCGTCGAGGGCGCCCCAGACGAGCTGGGTCGGGACCTGGATCGTGGAGAGCACGTCGGTGAGGTCGGCGCGGGCCATGGCGGTCAGGGCGGTGAGCATGCTGTGGCGGCGTACGTCGGCCGACATCGCCTCCAGCAACGGCACGAACGCCGCCGGGGGAGCGCCGGCGAAGAGGCCGGGGAGAGTGGGGTCGAAACTGCCGGCCGGCTGGTCGCGGATGCCGGCGAGCCGGGCGTCGGCCTCGGTGGCACCGAGCGAGCCGCGCCAGCCGGCGTAGCCGTCTGCGAGGACGAGGCTGTGCACCACACCGGGGTGGCTGCGGTACAGCTCGAGGATGACGGTCACGCCCCAGGAGAGACCGACGAGGGTGCACGGAGCGACGTCCAGGGCGCGGAGAAACGCGGCCAGAGAATCGGCGTAGTCGCTCAGCCCGAACCACGCGGGGACATCGGCGGAACCACCCGCGCCCGGCTCGTCCCAGGCGATGACGGTGAACTCGTCAGCGAGGGCGTCGAGCTGTGGTGACCAGGTGCGACCGTCCTCGGCGCCGCCGTGGACGAACACGACCGCGGGACCGTTCCCGGCCCGCCGGAAGGCGATGGGCGACCCGTCGATCTCGACGACATCCATGCTCCGACGCTAGCCCAGCAGCCGCGGTTCGGCTTGGCACATCGGGCAACAATGGCCATGCGCCGTTCATCTTCGTGTAAGGTCGCCGGGCTTCCTGTGAACGCCCGCGTGTCGCGTTGGTGATTGCGGGGATGCGCAGGGTGGTATGGATACTGGCCTCATCTCGAGGCTGTGGGGGAGCAGGGTGTAAAGTCGCCCAAACTAATCGACAAACACTTGGAGGAAGCGTGGGCATGGGACCGGTCATCGGTTACGTACCTGGCGTGTTCGATCTCTTCCACATCGGTCACCTCAACATGCTGCGCCAGGCGCGTGAGCGCTGCGACACGTTGATCGCGGGTGTGGTCTCCGACGAGGTCTGCGAGACGACGAAGGGGATCATCCCGACCGTCCCGCTCGTCGAGAGGCTGGAGATCGTCGAGGCGATCGGGATCGTGGACGCGGTCTACGCCGAGCGCACCACCGACAAGGTCGACTCCTGGCGTGAGGTCGGGTTCACCCACCTCTTCAAGGGCGACGACTGGAAGGGCACCGAGAAGGGCGACGCGCTCGAGAAGAAGATGGCGTCGGTCGGTGTCGAGGTCGTCTACTTCCCCTACACGCTCCAGACCAGCAGCACCGCCCTGCGGAAGGCGATCGCGCGAGAAGGCGCCCAGGTCTCGTGACCCTCAGTGCCCCAACCTCCGGCGGACAGTTCGAGATCTCCGACGAGGGGGTCCTCGTCCGGGGCTCCTCGACGCCGGTCCTGATCCTCTCCGTCGACGGTCAGTACGTCTGGTCGCTCACCCCCGACCGCGACGGCCACCCGGTCGACGGCGGCACCCTGGTGCCCTGGCCGACCGTCCTCACCCGGTTCCTGAACGGCTCGGCGACGGTCACCATCGCCGACTACGACGGTGAGGTGCTCTTCGAGGAGAAGGTCACCCTCGGCACCGGCGAGGGTGCGATCTTGATCGTCGACGGTGGCGGCCACCCGCTCAGCGTCGACAAGGTCGGCCATCTGACCCGCTCGTTCGAGGCGACCGACACGAGCATCCGCGAGGAGATCCTCGAGGGCACCCAGCGTGTCCTCTCCGACCTCCGCGACGTCGTCGGCGTCGAGGCCTACCTCAACTACGGTGCGCTGCTCGGTGCGATCCGCGAGGGCCGGATGCTCGGCCACGACTCCGACACCGACGTCTGCTACCTCTCCAAGCACACCGTCCCGGCGGACATCATCACCGAGTCGTACGCCATCGAGCGCACCATGCGCGAGCGCGGCTGGAGCATCCTGCGGATGTCCGGCGGCGACATCAAGGTGCTGCTCGAGGTCTCCGACGGCCGCAAGGTGCACATCGACATCTTCGTGGCGTTCTACGTGCCCGACAAGGACGGCGAGCCGGTCTTCTACCAGCTCGGCAACCGCTCCGGCCGGCTGCGCCGCGAGGCGATCGTGCCGGTCTCGACGATCAACCTGCACGGCTTCGACTTCCCGGCTCCCGCCGAGCCCGAGGAGATGCTGGCCTTCATCTACGGCCCCAAGTGGCGCACCCCGGACCCGTCGTTCAAGTACGCGGACCCGCCGGCCGGCGTACGTCGCCTCGACGGCTGGCTGCGCGGCTTCCGCACCGACATGGGGTTCTGGACCGAGTTCCACAACACCCACGGCAGCGAGCTCGAGAGCAAGCAGTCCTACTTCGCGACGCAGGTCGCCAAGCAGCTTCCCGAGGGCGCCAAGGTGGTCGATCTCGGCTCTGGCGCCATCGGCCGTGACGGCCGGTTCTTCGCCCGCAAGGGACACCCGGTGCGCTCGGTGGACTTCTCCCGCGCCGCGGTGGCGGCCGTACGTCGCCGGGCCGAGCGCCACAAGCTCCCGCTGGTCTCCGACCAGCTCATCCTCGGCGAGCTCCGCTCGACGCTGACGCTGGGCGCGCGGCTCGCCCGCGACCCGCACCACCTCTACGCCCGCGACCTGATCGGCTGCCTCGACAAGGCGGCCCGGCACCAGCTCTGGACCCTGTCGAAGATGGCGCTGCGCCCCAGCGGCGGCAAGCTCTACCTCGAGTTCGCGGCCACCGGCGAGGACCTGCCTGACCCGAAGCCCGATGGCCTCGTACGCCGCGTCGACCCCGCGCTCGTCCAGGCCGAGATCGAGGCGGCCGGCGGTGTCGTCGAGCATCTCGAGATCGTCGACGCCCGAGACATGCTCGAGGACCCGCTGCCGCGGGTCGCGCGGATGCGTGCCTCCTGGCCTCCCCTCAAGTCTGCAGAAGGAAACTGACATGTCCGACGAATCCGGCATCAAGAACATCGCCCGCGGTGCCCGCGACGCGGCCCGTACGCGTGCCTCGCTGGTCCGCCGCATCGAGGCGCTCGAGGCCGAGGTGCAGGAGCAGCGTCAGCTCAACCGGCGCGTCGCCGAGCTGACCGACGTGGTCGCCGAGCTGCTCATCCCGCTGCAGGACGCCGACAAGGAGAAGGCGGAGAAGATCCTCGCCGAGTACCGCGCGAAGATCTGACAGGTCTGATCACCCCAGCGCCTCGAGGGCCTGCCTGAGGTCGTCGAGGCGCTGAGCCAGCCGACGGCGGGCATCGCCACCAGGGCCCATGTCGGCACCTACGTCCAGGTCGGCGACCGCCTCCTCCACGCCGGCGAGCCGGGAACGGAGATCGGCGACGACATCGACGTCGACCCGCCCGGGCACCGAGGACCGGCGCTCGTCCAGCGACCGCCGCAGCAGGTCGGCCTGGGTGCTGAGCTTGCGGCTGGCGTGCCACAGGTCGACGAAGACCTGCACCTTCGCGCGCAGCAGCCACGGATCGAACGGCTTGGCGAGGAAGTCGGCCGCGCCGGTCGCATAGCCGCGGTAGGCCAAGTGGGTGTCGAAGTCGTTCGCGGTCAGGAAGATGATCGGGACGTCCTTCGTGCGCTCCCTGGCCTTGATCCGGGTGGCGGTCTCGAAGCCGTCCATCCCCGGCATCTGCGCGTCGAGCAGGATCAGCGCGAAGTCGTCGTGGAGCAGGGCGCGGAGGGCGTCCTCGCCGGACGCGGCGCGGACCAGCGTCTGGTCGAGCGAGCCGAGGATGGCCTCGAGCGCGACCAGGTTGGCCGCCCGGTCGTCGACCAGCAGGATCTTGGCCCGCGAGCTCGTAGCGGCCCCCAGCGGGGCGACGGCAGTCTCCTTCACGAGAGCCACACCCGGAAGAGCGAGAGCAGGTCGGCGACGTCGACCGGCTTGGTGATGTACTCCGAGGCGCCGGCGGCGATGCTGTCCTCCCGGTCGCCCGTCATCGCCTTCGCGGTCAGCGCGATCATCGGCAGGCTCTTGAACTGCGGGATGTCGCGGATCAGGCGCATCGCGGTCAGACCATCCATACCCGGCATCATGATGTCCATCAGCACGAGGTCGACCCCCGGCTCCCGCTGCAGCGCCTCGATCCCGGCCTCGCCGGACTCGGCGTAGAGCACGTCGATGCCGTGCTGCTCCAGCGCGCTGGTGAGCGCAAAGACGTTGCGTACGTCGTCGTCGACGATCAGGATCCGCCGGCCCACGAACTGGCCGGTGGTGTCGGTCGGCTCCGCGACGTACGTCCTGGGGAGCTGCAGCCCGGTGCGACCCAGCAGCACGCTCACGTCGTCGATCGCCTCCTCGGTGGTGGCCGGGGTCTTGAGGGTCATCGCCTCGGCGTATCTCTTCAGCCGGCTCTGCTGGGCCTTGGTCACCTCGCCGACCCTACTCAGCACGACAGGGACGTCCTTGGTGCGCTTGTGGGTGCGCATCCAGCGGAGCACGTCGAAGCCGCCGTCCGCGAGCGACAGGTCCAGCACCACACAGTCGACCTCACGGTCGGCGAGGACGGCCTGGGCCTCCTCGGGGGAGGAGCCGAAGACGGTCTCGACCTCGTCGACCGACCCGAACAGGGCCTCCACGACGGCACTGGTGCCGGGGCCGGCCTCGTCGCTGCCCCCGCTGAGGACCAGCAGGAGCTGGTCGGCCCTGCGGCCGGCCGTCTCCTGCTGAAGCGGAGCCCGAAGCGATGAGCCCGGCTCCCCGGGGCTGGGCGTGCCGGGCTGGGCGTCGACGCTCTCTGAGCTGATCCTGGGGACGTACAGGGTGAAGGCGCTGCCGTGCCCAGGCTCGCTCCTGACCTGGATCTCGCCGCCGATGAGGTGGGCCACCTCGCGGCTGATCGACAGGCCCAGACCGGTGCCGCCGAACTTGCGGCTGATGGTGCCGTCGGCCTGCTGGAACGCTTCGAAGATGACCTTCAGCTTCTCGGGTGGGATGCCGATGCCGGTGTCGACCACCGAGAACGCCAGCACCGCGTCGGCCTCCTGCAGGCTGCGCGTGGAGAAGCGTTCGCCGGAGGCGTTGCGGATCAGCAGCCGGACGCCGCCGCTGTCGGTGAACTTCACCGCGTTGGAGAGCAGGTTGCGCAGCACCTGCTGCAGACGGTGCTGGTCCGAGCGCAGCAGTCGCGGGACGTCGGGGTCGACGGCGACGATGAAGTCCAGGTCCTTCTCCGCGGTCAGCGGCCGGAAGGTCGCCTCGACGTACTCGACCACCGAGGTCACGTCCACGTCGGTGACGTGGACGTCCATCTTCCCGGCCTCGACCTTGGACAGGTCGAGGATGTCGTTGATCAGCTGGAGGAGGTCGGTGCCGGCGCCGTGGATGGTGCGCGAGTATTCGACCTGGCGGGCGTTGAGGTTGCCGTCGACGTTGTCGGAGAGCAGCCGGGCCAGGATGAGCAGCGAGTTGAGCGGCGTACGCAGCTCGTGGGACATGTTGGCCAGGAACTCCGACTTGTAGCGCGAGGACAGGGCGAGCTGCTCGGCGCGCTCCTCCAGGCCACGCCGGGCCTCCTCGATCTCGAGGTTCTTGATCTCGATCGCCTGGTTCTGGTCGGCGAGCTGGCGGGCCTTCTCCTCGAGCGCGGCGTTGGTCTGCTGCAGCTCCACCTGCTGACGCTCGCCCTCGTCCTGCTTGTCCTGCAGCTCGGCGGCGAGACGCTGCGACTCGACCAGCAGCTCCTCGGTGCGGGAGCTGGCCATGATCGCGTTGAGCGAGACCCCGATGGACTCGGCGAGCTGCTCGAGGAACTGCATGTGGACGGCGCTGAACGGCCGGAAGGAGGCGAGCTCGACGACGCCGATCACCTTCTCCTCGAAGACCACCGGGAGCACCACGATCGAGGTCGGCGCCGCCGACCCGTGACCGGAGGAGATCCGCAGGAAGCCGGAGGGGACGTCGCGCACGATGATCGGCTGACGGTCGTACGCCGCCTGCCCGACGAGTCCCTCGCCGACGGCGAAGACGTCGGGGAGGTCGGGGCTGGGCTGGTAGCCGTAGGAGGCGATCCGGCGCAGGACCTTGGGGCCGCCGTGCTCGGCGGTCTGGTCGGTGAGGAAGATCGAGCCCTGTTGCGCGCCGACGAGCGGGGTGAGCTCGGAGACGATCAGCCGGGCGACCTCGAGCAGGTCGCGCCCGCCCTGCATGTGGCCGGTGAACCGGGCCAGGTTGGTCTTGAGCCAGTCCTGGTCCTCGTTGGCCTTGGTGGTCTCCCGCAGCGAGTCGATCATCTCGTTGAGGTTGTCCTTCAGGTCGGCGACCTCGCCGGCGGCCCCGACGGTGATCTGCCGGCTCAGGTCGCCCTGGGTCACCGCGGCGGAGACCTCGGCGATCGCGCGGAGCTGGGTGGTCAGGGTCGAGGCGAGCTGGTTGACGTTCTCCGTCAGCCCGCGCCAGGTGCCGGAGACGTCGGCGACCTCGGCCTGGCCGCCGAGCTTGCCCTCGGTGCCGACCTCGCGGGCGACGCGGGTGACCTCGTCGGCGAAGGAGGAGAGCTGGTCGACCATGGTGTTGACCGTGGACTTGAGCTCGAGGATCTCGCCGCGGGCGTCGACGGTGATCTTCTGGGTGAGGTCGCCGCGGGCGACGGCGGTGGTGACCTGGGCGATGTTGCGGACCTGGGAGGTCAGGTTGGAGGCCATCGAGTTCACCGAGTCGGTGAGGTCCTTCCAGGTGCCGGCCACGCCGCGTACGTGTGCCTGACCGCCCAGCGAACCCTCGGTGCCGACCTCGCGGGCGACGCGGGTGACCTCGTCGGCGAACGTACGCAGCGTGTCGACCATCGCGTTCAGGGTGCCTGCCAGGGCGGCGACCTCACCGCGCGCCTCGATGGAGATCTTCTGCGACAGGTCGCCCTGGGAGACCGCCTTGGAGACCTGGGCGATGCTGCGGACCTGGTTGGTCAGGTTGGAGGCCATCGAGTTCACCGAGACGGTCAGGTCGCGCCAGGTGCCGGCGACGCCGGGCACCTGCGCCTGGCCGCCGAGGGCGCCCTCGGTGCCGACCTCGCGGGCCACACGCGTCACCTCGTCGGCGAACGACCCGAGCTGGTCGACCATGGTGTTGATGGTCGACTTGAGCTCGAGGATCTCGCCGCGGGCGTCGACGGTGATCTTCTGGGTCAGGTCGCCGCGGGCGACGGCGGTGGTGACCTGGGCGATGTTGCGGACCTGGGAGGTCAGGTTCGACGCCATCGAGTTGACGGAGTCGGTGAGGTCCTTCCAGGTGCCGGAGACGTCGTGCACGTCGGCCTGGCCGCCGAGTCGGCCCTCGGTGCCGACCTCGCGGGCGACGCGGGTGACCTCGTCGGCGAAGGACGAGAGCTGGTCGACCATGGTGTTGATGGTCGACTTGAGCTCGAGGATCTCCCCGCGGGCGTCGACGGTGATCTGGCGGCTCAGGTCGCCGCGGGCGACCGCGGTGGTGACCTGGGCGATGTTGCGGACCTGGGCGGTCAGCGTGCCGGCCATGAAGTTCACCGAGTCGGTCAGGTCGCGCCACGTGCCGGAGACGCCCGGCACCGCCGCCTGGCCGCCGAGCTGACCCTCGCCACCGACCTCTCGGGCGACACGGGTGACCTCGTCGGCGAAAGCGGAGAGCTGGTCGACCATGGTGTTGACGGTGGTCTTGAGCTCGGCGAGCTCGCCGCGTACGTCGACGGTGATCTTCTGGGAGAGGTCGCCGCCGGCGACGGCCGTGGTGACCTGGGCGATGTTGCGGACCTGGTTGGTCAGGTTGGTCGCCATCGAGTTGACGGAGTCGGTGAGGTCCTTCCACCGGCCGCCGACGCCGGGCACCTCGGCCTGGCCGCCCAGCATGCCCTCGGTGCCGACCTCGCGGGCGACACGGGTGACCTCGTCGGCGAAGGCGGAGAGCTGGTCGACCATGGTGTTGACGGTGGTCTTGAGCTCGGCGAGCTCGCCGCGTACGTCGACGGTGATCTTCTGGGACAGGTCGCCGCCGGCGACCGCGGTGGTGACCTGGGCGATGTCGCGGACCTGGTTGGTCAGGTTGGAGGCCATCGAGTTGACGGAGTCGGTGAGGTCCTTCCACCGGCCGGCCACGCCGGGCACCTCGGCCTGGCCGCCGAGTCGGCCCTCGGTGCCGACCTCGCGGGCGACGCGGGTGACCTCGTCGGCGAAGGTCTGCAGGGTGGCGGTCATCGAGTTGAGCGTCTCGGCGAGCTCGGCGACCTCACCGCGGGCGGTGACGGTGATCTGCTGGGACAGGTCGCCGCGGGCGACGGCCTTGGCGACCGAGGAGATCCCGCGCACCTGGGAGGTCAGGTTGGAGGCCATCGTGTTGACCGAGTCGGTCAGGTCGCGCCAGGTGCCGGAGACGCCGCGTACGTCGGCCTGGCCGCCGAGGCGGCCCTCGGTGCCGACCTCGCGGGCGACGCGGGTGACCTCGGCGGCGAACGAGGAGAGCTGGCCGACCATCCGGTCGACGGTGTCCTTGAGCTGCGCCATCTCGCCGGAGACCTCGATGGTGACCGTGCGGGACAGATCGCCGTTGGCGACCGCGGTGGTGACCTCGGCGATGTCGCGGACCTGGGCGGTCAGCCGCGAGGACATCGTGTTGACCGCGTCGATCAGGTCGCGCCAGGTGCCCGACGCGTTCCGCACCCGGGCACGGCCACCGAGCTTGCCCTCGGTGCCGACCTCGCGGGTGACCCGGGCGATCTCCTCGGTGATCGTGGCTAGCTGGGCGACCAGGCCGTTCACGCTCTTGGCGACCAGCAACGGGTCGCCCTTGAGGGCGCGGCTGCCGTGGCGTACGGCCATCGTCTGGGTGAGGTCGCCCGCGGAGACCGCGGCGACGACCCGGGCGACCTCGGCGGTCGGGCGGGCCAGGTCGGCGACCAGGTCGTTGGCGTCCTCGACGGCACCGGCCCAGGCGCCGCCGCCGATGCTCGGCCGGAGCCGCTCGTCGTGGTGGCCGTCGCGGCCCGCGTCGCGGCGTACGCGGGTGAGCTCACCGGTGAGGTGGCCCAGCCGCTCGGCGATCTCGTTGTGGATGGAGGCGAGGTCGCCCAGGGGGCCGTCGATGGGCTCGAGGCGTCCGGTGAAGATGCCGTCGCGCATCGCGGCCATCGCGTCGCGGAGCTGACGCAGTGCGATGGGATCGACCGGCACCGGCTCGGGGAGCGGGGTGCCAGTCGGGGTGCCCGCCGACGTGAGCGGCGATGAGGGCATGTCGCCTCCTCTTGCGCGGAACTGCGCTTGTGATGAAGTGTCGCATTCATCTGCTGGTCGCGGCCGACAAAATGGTCGTTCCCATCGATTCTGGTCATTCCTTGACCTACCCGCAGGTTTCCTTCGGCTGATCACTGCCTTCACGGGGCAAACAGGTGCAGAATCGGCGGTGGCCATGAGCACCGGAGTCAAGACGCTCTCGCGCACTTTCGAACCGGCACCCACGTCGGTCTCCGAGGCGCGCCGTTTCGCCCGGACGGTGCTGGCCGACTGGGGCCTCGAGGAGCTTCTCGACGACGCCGTCCTGCTGACCAGCGAGCTGGTCACCAACGCGGTGACCCATGCCGGTACGCCGATGACCGTCGCAGTCGTACGCGAGGAGGACCGGCTCCGCATCGACGTCGTCGACCAGCACCCGACCCGGGTCCTCCCGGTCGGCGCCAACGCCCGCCCCGGGGTCGGCGAGCACGGCCGTGGGCTGCTCATCACCTCGGCGCTGGCGACGGCCTGGGGCGTGGAGTACCGCAAGGATCACAAGCGGGTCTGGGCGGCCTTCGCGCTGGTGGAGGAGACCCTCGGCGCGGAGGCGCCTGCCGCCGGCGGCCCCGAGGTCCAGGACGTACGCCGCCGCGGGACCGCCTCCGCAGCCGGCCAGGATCCGCTGGGCCTGGGTGGGCTGACGCTCAACCAGCTCCCGCTCGCGGACATGCTCGAGCTGGTGGTGGAGCAGTCCCGGGACAGGTTCGGTGCCGATGCTGCGTACCTGCTGCTCGAGGACGAGATGGAGGACCGGTTCGTGGTGGCCGCGACGAGCGGGGCGGCGGCCCCCATCCGGGGGCGGAGCGTACGCCGCGGCGAGGCGGGCGCGCCGACCCTGAAGGCGTCGTTCCGGCCGTTGGCGATCGGCGACCTGCGGGCGACCCCGGTCGAGCTGCTCCGCGAGCTCGACCTGCGCTCGCTCGTGACCGCGCCGGTGGCCTTCGACGGACGGGTGATCGGGACCCTGGCGGTCGTGCGGGCCGAGCCAGGTGGCTTCACCACCGAGGACGGCGCGCACCTGCAGCGGGTCGCGGACTGGGCCGCGCCCCTCGTCGACCGGGCGTCCACCCGGGCCGCGGACGGCGAGCGGCGCGCGTGGCTGGCATTCCAGGCGGAGGCCAGCGTGATGCTGGCGACCTCGCTGGATCTGGAGACGACGACCGCGATGACCGGGCAGATCCTGGTGCCCCGGCTGGCGACGTGGTGCGGCATCTACCTCAACGATGCCCGGGAGCAGCCGAGGCTCCACTTCGCCTGGCATGCCGACGAGCACCAGCTCGACGCGGTGCAGGATGCCTTGGAGAAGGCGGCGCCGGCCGGCCGGGAGGCCCCGGCCGAACCCGACTTCCCTGGCGAGGTCGCGATCCTTCCGCTCGAGGCACGCAACCGGATCATCGGCTGGCTCACCCTCGGGAGGCCGGCCGGCGAGCCGCTGCGTCGCGAGCGGCTGCTCGTGGCGCAGTCGCTGACCCGGCGGGCGGCGCTGGCCATCGACAACGCCCGCGCCCACACCGAGCTCCAGGACATCGGCCAGTCGCTGCAGCGCAGCCTGCTGCCGGCGGTGCTGCCCGATATCCCCGGCGTCGACATCGGGGTGGGCTACGAGCCGACGGGGGAGTTCAACGACGCCGGCGGCGACTTCTACGACATCTTCGCGCTCGGCGCCGGACGCTGGGGCTTCATGGTGGGCGACGTGTGCGGTGTCGGGCCGGAGGCCGCCGCGGTCGCCGCGATGTCGCGCCACACGGTGCGGGCGCTGATGCGGGCCGGCATCCCGATCGCGCCGACCCTGGAGCGGCTCAACGCCGCGATCGTCGACGAGGGCACCCGCGGCCGCTTCATCACGATGGTGTGCGGCACGCTCGAGATCGCCTCGGCCTCCCGGTTCCGGGTGCGGCTCGTGTGCGCCGGCCATCCGCCGCCGTTCCTGGTCACCCGGGGCCGCCCCGGGGGCCCGGCCCGGCGCGTGGGCAGGCCGCAGGCGCTCCTCGGGGTGCTCGACGCCGTCGACTACATCGAGGAGCAGATCGCGGTCGAGCGCGGCGACCGGCTCGTCGTCGTCACCGACGGCGTCCTGGAGCGGCGGGCCGGGATGGCGATGTTCGAGGAGCCCGGGGTCGAGGCCGTCCTCGCTGCCGGCATCGGAGCCGGGGCCCAGGCCGTCGCCGACCGGCTGCTGCGCGCGGTCACCGACTTCTCAGCCACGCCGCCCTCCGACGACATGGCCGTCCTGGTCCTCGACCTCGGCAGGGCGCCCGTCTCCTAGGCCGTGCTGAACTCCTCGTGGCCGAGCACCGCGAGCAGCCGGATCTTCTCCTCGGCCTCGCTGCCGGGCACGGGCGTCAGCACCAGCAGCGCCTGGCCCATGTCCTGGCTGGTCAGCACCTGGCAGTCGACGTCGATGCGGCCGACGTGGGGGTGCAGCAGCGTCTTGTGGTCCTCGAAGCGGTGGGTGACCTCGTGCCGTTCCCACAGCTCGCGGAACTCCTCCGAGCGGGTCTCCAGGAGACGTACGAGGTCGCCGGCGCGCGAGCGCTCGCCCATGGCCCCGAAGGCCACCCGCAGGGTCGCCACCAGACCACGGCCGTGCCGTTCGTGGAACTCCGGCGGGTAGACCTCCCGGGTCGTGGGGTCGGTGAACCAGCGGTAGGCCTCGAACCGGTCCCAGCCGGTCAGCGCCGGGCGGTCACCGAAGATCGTGACGGCGAGCCGGTTCGCGACCAGCGTCTCGCCGAGCGCGGACATGATCATCGCCGGGGTGTCCTCGAGCCGGTCCAGCACCCGCAGCAGCGCCGGGGCGACATGCCCGTCCTCGAACGTACGCCGCGGGGCGTTGTGGCCGGCCAGCCGGTAGAGGTGGTCGCGCTCGTCGACGGTCAGACGCAGCGCCCGGGCGAGCGCCGACAGCATCTGGTCGGAGGGCTGCGGGCCGCGCTGCTGCTCGAGGCGTACGTAGTAGTCGGTCGACATCCCGGTCAGCGCGGCGACCTCCTCGCGGCGCAGGCCGGGCGTGCGCCGCCGGGGTCCGGCGACCAGACCCACGTCCTGCGGGCGGAGCGCCTCCCGGCGGCGGCGGAGGAAGTCGGCGAGCGAGGCACGGTCCATGGCATCCATCATGCGGGGTGCCGCCCGGGCGCAACCAGGGATCGCCGATCCCACGATCACCGGGTCTCTCCCGCCGGGCGACCGAGCGCCGCAGGGTGGAGGCATGAACATCACCGGAAACACCATCTTCATCCCCGGCGCGACCTCCGGGATCGGCCTCGCCCTGGCCCTGCGCCTGAAGGAGCGCGGCAACACCGTCGTCATCGGCGGGCGGCGTACCTCGCTCCTGGCCGAGCTGGCCGATGCGCACGGGTTCGGCACCGTCCGCATCGACACCGCCGACGCCGCGTCCATCGCGGAGGCGACCGCCGACGTCGTGAGCCGCTTCCCCGACCTGAACGTGCTCGTCGCGATGGCCGGGATCATGCGCCCGGAGGACTGGACCGCGACGGGGTTCCTCGCCGACGCCGAGGAGACCGTGGTGACGAACCTCCTCGGCCCGATCCGGCTCATCGACGCGCTGCTGCCGCACCTGCGCCAGCGTCCCGGAGCGACCATCCTCACCGTCTCCTCGGGGCTCGCCCACACGCCGCTGCGGTTCACCCCGACCTACAACGCCACGAAGGCGGCGATCCACCAGCTCTCCGAGTCGATCCGGCTGCAGCTGGAGCCGATCGGGGTCCAGGTCGTCGAGCTCGTGCCGCCGGCGGTACGGACCGCCCTGATGCCGGGGCACGAGAGCGCCGAGCACGCGATGCCGCTCGAGGACTACGTCGAGGAGGTGCTGGCCCTGCTCGAGGCCGATCCCGAGGCCCACGAGGTGCTCGTGGAGCAGGTCAAGCTGCTGCGTTACGCCGAGGTCCGCGGCGACTACGACCAGATCATCGGGGTCCTCAACGCGGCGGAGGAACGGGTCCGCTGACCCCGGGTCGGAGCCTTCGCCGGGCGCCCTAGACTGAGGCAACATGAGCGAGCTCACCGTGATCGTGCTGGCCGCCGGCGGCGGCACCCGGATGAAGTCCAAGACTCCCAAGATGCTCCACCAGATCGCGGGCCGGAGCCTCGTCGGCCACGTCCTGGCGGCGGTCTCGGAGGCCGGGGCGTCGCGTGTCGTCGCGGTCGTGGGCCACCAGCGCGAGCTGGTCGAGCCGCACATCGCCGAGATCCTCCCCGAGGCCGTCATCGCGGTCCAGGAGGAGCAGCTCGGCACCGGGCACGCGGTGCGGGTCGCGGTCGAGGCGGGCGCGGTCTCCGGTGGGACGGTGCTCGTCACCTACGGCGACACGCCCCTGCTGCGCGGTGAGTCGCTGCGAGCGCTGGTGGCCGACCACGAGGCCGCCGGCCGGGCCGCGACGATCCTGAGCGGGATCGTGCCGGAGCCGTTCGGCTACGGCCGGATCCTGCGCGGTGAGGCCGGGGTCAGCGGGATCGTCGAGGAGAAGGACGCCACCGAGGAGGAGCGGGCGATCACCGAGATCAACTCGGGGATCATCGCCTTCGACGGGGCGTTCCTCGCCGGCGTACTGCCCCGGATCGGCAACGACAACGCCAAGAAGGAGTTCTACCTCACCGACGCGATCGCGCTGGCGGTCGCCGACGGGCTGGGTGTCGACGCGTTCGTCCTGGACGACGTCAGCGAGGCCGAGGGCGCCAACGACCGGGCCCAGCTCGCCACGCTCGGGAAGATCCTCAACGAGCGGATCGTGACCCGGTGGATGAAGGACGGGGTCACCGTGATGGACCCGGCCACGACCTGGATCGACGCCGATGTCGAGCTCGCCCCCGACGTCACCATCCTGCCCGGCACCCAGCTGATCGGTGCCACCCGGATCGACGAGGACGCGGTGGTCGGGCCCGACTGCACCTTGAAGGACACCGAGGTCGGCCACGGCGCACGGGTGGTGCGTACGCAGGCAGAGCTCGCCGTCGTCGGACCCGGTGCCAACGTGGGGCCGTTCTCCTACCTGCGCCCCGGAACGGTCCTGGGCGAGGAGGGCAAGATCGGCGGCTTCGTCGAGGTCAAGAACTCGACCATCGGACCCGGCGCCAAGGTGCCGCACCTGTCCTACGTCGGCGACGCCACGATCGGTGAGGGCACCAACATCGGGGCCGGCACGATCTTCGCCAACTACGACGGGGTCAACAAGCACAAGACCCGGATCGGGCGTCACGTGAAGTCGGGCTCCGGTGTGACCTTCGTCGCGCCGGTGGTGGTCGGGGACGGTGCCGCGACCGGCGGCGAGGCCCTGATCCGCGACGACGTACCGCCGGGCGCGCTGGCCGTCTCCGCAGGTCAGCAGCGCAACATCGAGGGCTGGGCGCTCGAGCGGCGGGCGGGCACACCGCAGGCGGCCGCGGCCGAGGAGGCGCTCGAGGCGGGCGTACCCATCCTCGGTGAACCCTCGGCGACCGGTGAGTAACGCCCGGGGTTGGGCGCGACGGCGAAGTTGATGGAGAATCCAAGTGCAGTGACCCCGGGGGTAGGAGCCAGCACATGACCAAGCGCACCACCGAGAAGCAGTTGATGCTCTTCAGCGGCCGGGCTCACCCGGTCCTCGCCGAGGAGGTCGCCGACCTTCTGGGAACGAAGCTGACGCCGACCTCGGCCTACGACTTCGCCAACTCCGAGATCTACGTCCGCTACGAGGAGTCGGTGCGCGGCTCGGACGCCTTCGTGATCCAGTCGCACACGGCGCCGATCAACCAGTGGCTGATGGAGCACCTGATCATGGTCGACGCGCTCAAGCGCGCCTCGGCCAAGCGGATCACCGTCGTGATGCCGTTCTGGGGCTACTCCCGCCAGGACAAGAAGCACCGCGGCCGCGAGCCGATCTCGGCCCGCCTGGTCGCCGACATGTTCAAGACCGCGGGTGCCGACCGGATCATCTCCGTCGACCTCCACGCCGACCAGCTCCAGGGCTACTTCGACGGCCCGGTCGACCACCTGATGGCGCTGCCGCTGCTGACCGACTACATCAAGGAGAAGTACGGCAACCAGCCCCTCGCCGTCGTCTCTCCCGACGCCGGCCGGATCAAGGTCGCCGAGCGCTGGGCGGCCCGGCTCGGTGGGGCGCCGCTGGCCTTCATCCACAAGACCCGCGACATCAACCGGCCCAACGAGACCGTCGCCAACCGCGTCGTCGGTGACGTCAAGGGCCGCATCTGCATCCTGACCGACGACATGATCGACACCGGCGGCACCATCGTGAAGGCCGCCGACGCGATCATGGCGGAGGGCGCCGCCGGCGTGATCATCTGCGCCACCCACGCGATCCTCTCCGACCCCGCCGTCGACCGGCTGAAGAACTCCACCGCCACCGAGGTCGTCATCACCAACACCCTCCCGGTGCCGGAGGAGAAGCAGTTCGACAAGCTCACCACGCTCTCCATCGCCCCCATGCTCGCCCGCGCGATCCGTGAGGTCTTCGAGGACGGTTCGGTGACCTCGATGTTCGACGGTCACGCCTGAGCCTGCGTCCTCCCGCCGCTGCGGAGCTGTTTCCCACTCACGGGTGGGGACAGCTCCCTAGCTGACGGTCCGACCCGTCACGACCTCGGGATGCTGAGCCAACCAGTCCTCCACCTCGTCCTCCCGGACGGCGGCCCAGAGGTGCCGGCCCTTGCGCTTGTCGAGATAGACGACACTCTGCTTCCCCTCCCGCCCCAGCCCGGAGACCGGGGCGGTGAAGAAGGTCAGGTCGGAGGAGGGCATCCGGGCGAGATCCAGGGCCAGCCCACGGAGGTCGCCGCCGGAGAAGCCGGAGTCGACGGTCAGGTGGCGGGTGATGATGTCGAGGAGGTCGTAGGCCTTCTTCGGGTCCTTCGGGTCGACGCTCTGGCGCAGGCCGCGGAGGATGGAGCGCAGCACGTACTGCTGGCGCTTGACCCGGTCCAGGTCGCCGCCGGGGAGGCCGTAGCGCTGGCGTACGTAGAGCAGGGCCTCCTCACCGGTGAGCAGGTGGGTGCCCTTGGTCCAGGTGCGGTGGCGTGCCGAGTCGTGGACGGTCTCAGGGATGTAGACCTCGACGCCGCCGAGCAGGTCGCCGATCTCCTCGAAGCCGGCCCAGTCGACCCAGGCGACATGGTCGATGCGTACGCCGGTGAGCTTCTCGACCGTCTGCACGCTGAGCCGCGGACCACCCTCGGAGAAGGCGGCGTTGACCTTGGCCTTGCCCTGGCCCGGGATCCGCACCCACGAGTCGCGGGGGATCGAGACGACCGAGGCCGAGCGGCGGTCGGCGCTGAGATGGAGCAGCATCATCGTGTCGGCGCGCTGCTCGCCGGGCGTCCAGGACGCGGTGGCCTCGCTGCCGGTGGTCGCCTCACCGCCGGTGCGGCCGTCGGTGCCGAGCAGCAGGATGTTCAAGGCCCCCGCGGCGTCGCCGGCCGCCTCCGGACGCTCGTCGAGCCCGGAGAAGACGTCGACGGTCCGGACCTGCTCGTCGAGCCGGTGGGCGAGGTACCAACCGGTGCCGGTGACCGCGCCGACGAGCACGACGAACGCGATCCCGATGCCGAGCCAGACGCGCGACTTCTTCATGGCCGTCCTCAGAGGTGGGGGTCGAAGGGCCTAGAGGCTAGTGGTCGCTACTCGCGGTCGTCGAAGTGGTCCTCCCAGGAGCGCCGCAGGATGGTGGGTACGCCGTTGGCCAGGGCCGTACGCAGCCCACCGAGCTGCTCGGGGTCGAGCGCGATCCGCGGGAAGGCACGGCCGACCTCGAGGGCGAAGGCCTGACCGCGGGTGGCCAGGGCCGGCGCCTCGGTGAGGTAGGCGGCGACGTAGGGACGCAGCAGGTGGGCCTGCTCGGCGATCCACATCCCCGATGCCAGCGCCCCGAAGCGACGGTTGTCGACGCCCGGGGCGAGCATCGCCTCCCAGGCGGCGTCCTTCGCGATGGTCGAGGGCCGGGCGGCGAGGGCGCGGAGCGCACCGAGGTCTCCCTCGGCGGTGCCGTCCCGGTCGCGCTCGGCGGCGATGAAGCGTGCGTCGGCCTCACCGAGCGAGGCGAGGCGTACGACCGCCTCCCAGCGTGTGGTCGGCAGCAGCGGGACCCCGACCGCGACCCGGTCGGCGTCCAGCCAGCCGCGGAGCATCTGCGCATCGGCGCTGGTCGCGGCCAGGACCGATGCCCAGGCGAGAGCACGCTGCTCGTCGTCCCCGGAGGCCGCCAGGCCCGCGGCGGCCGCGGCGGCGACCCGCGCCACCGCTCCGGCCGCGCGCGAGGCCGGCACCCGCTGCGGGATCACCACGGACCGGGCCTCCGAGAGCACGCCCTCGATGATGTCCGCCCGGGTCTCCGCCGGCAGGTGGGTCTCGACGAGGTCGAGGTAGTCGTCGGCCGAGAGGTCCCGTGACCGCACCCGGCGGGCGGCGGAGGACCAGAGCACTGCGCGGACGAGCGGGTCCTCGAGCCGGGACAGCCCGCCCGAGAGCGCCTCCCACGACCCGGCGTCGAGCCGGAGCGCGGCGAAGGTCTCGCCGCCGGCATTCGGCACCACCACGAGACCGGCGAACTCCGGCAGCGGCACCGGATCGGCGCCCAGCTCGACCCGCCTGCGCCCCACCAGCCGGAGCGCGGAGTCGTAGGCGGCGACCGTGAACGCGTGCGGCCGGCTGCCCTCCCGCTCCAGGACCGGGACCTCCCCGTCGCGTCGCACGGACACCGTGTCGAAGCCGGGCCGCCGCAGCCAGGCGTCCACCCAGCCGCGTACGTCCTTCGACGAGGTCGCCGCGAGCGACTCGACGAAGTCGGCCAGGGTCGCGTTGGCGAAGCGGAAGCGGGTCAGGTGGCGGTTGACCCCGGCCATGAACTCCTCGTCACCGAGCCAGAAGGCGAGCTGCACCAGGCAGGCGCCGCCCTTGGCGTAGGAGATGCCGTCGAAGATGGTCGCGGCAGTGTCCACGTCGGGTACGTCGACGGCCAGCGGGGCGACCGGATGGGCCGAGCGGCGGGCGTCGGAGCGGTAGCCCCACGGCTTGCTCCGCATCTCCACCTCGACCAGCAGGTCCGAGAAGCCGGCGCCCGCCTCCGCGACCCGGTAGCCCATGTAGTCGGCGAACGACTCCTGCAGCCAGGTGTCCTCCCACCAGGTCATCGTCATCGAGTCGCCGAACCACATGTGCGACATCTCGTGGGCGATGATCACCGCGCGGATCGCGCGCTGGGTGTCGGTGATCGCGCCGCGCGGCAGCAGCTCGTCGCGGTAGGTCACGCAGCCCGGCATCTCCTGGGCGCCCCAGTTGAGACCGGGCACGAAGACCTGGTCGTAGGAGTCGAAGGGGTAGGGCTCGTCGATGAGGTCGGCGTAGTGGTCGAAGCACGCCTCGGTCGTACGCCGCAGCTCGGCCGCGTCCCGGTCCAGCTCGGCCGCCAGCGACCGCCGGGCGTGCCAGCCGAAGTCGAGCCCCGCGTGTGACCAGCGCACCGAGTGCCATGGTCCGGCCGCGACCACGAGCAGCGCCGGCGGGATCGGGGGAGTGGTCGCGAAGACCCAGCGGCCGGCCTCGCGCGAGACGACGGCGCCGTTGCCGAGCACGGTGTCCTCGGGAGAGGCGGTCACCGAGACGGCGAAGGACGCCTTCAGGTCGTTCTGGTCGAAGCAGGCGAAGACCTTCGAGGCGTTGTCCATGCCCAGATAGGCCGCGGCGTAGCGCGACCCGTCGGCGGGATCGGTGAAGGTGTGCATCCCGTCGCCGTCGGTCGTGTAGGGCAGCGTGGCGGCCACCTCCACCTCGTTGAACGACTCGGTCGACAGCCCGGCCAGGCTCACCCGCCGACCGTCGTAGGCGGCCTCGACCGCCTCCCCGTTGACGAGCAACGACACCGAGAGCGCGCCCTTCAGCTCCAGGAACGTCTCGGGCGCGGAGGAGCGGAACCGGACCCGGGCGTGGCTGCGGAAGGTCTCGAGACCGGTGAGGTCGAGGTCGAGGGAGTAGGAGACGGAGCTGAGCACGCCGGCCCGGGTGCGGGCCTCGTCGAGTGTGAGGGACACGGCCTCCAACGTACGTCGTCGCAGGTCAGCACGCGCGCGCATTTCGCTGTGAGCGTGACCCGGGGATAGTCTGTGGCAGTTGCCTCGGCGAGGGAGCGCCTCGCGCTCCGTGATCGACAAGGTGGACGCCTCTTCTCAAGAGGCGCCGTGCCTTCGTCGCACGGCCTTCGTTGGACCTGCCGGGCGCCATTGACGTCAGCACCACTCATCGAGGAGTTCAACGCATGTCCAGCGAGAAGATCGTCGCCGAGAAGCGCACCGAGTTCGGCAAGGGTGCCGCTCGCCGCATCCGCCGTGAGAACAAGATCCCGGCGGTCGTCTACGGCCACGGCGCCGACCCGATCCACCTGACCCTGCCGGGCCACGCCACCATGATGGCGCTCAAGCACCACGGTGCCAACGCGCTGCTCGAGCTGGACATCGACGGCAAGACCCAGCTCGCCCTGACCAAGCAGGTCCAGGTCGACGACGTCCGCCGCGTCATCGAGCACGTCGACTTCGTCGCGGTCAAGGTCGGCGAGAAGGTCACCGTCGACATCACCGTTCACGTGACCGGCGACGCCGCCTCCGGCACCATGGTCGTCACCGACGCCAACACCCTGACCGTCGAGGCCGAGGCCACCCACGTGCCCGAGAGCATCGAGGTCAGCATCGAGGGCCTCGAGGCCGGCACCCAGATCCTCGCCGGCGCGGTCACCCTCCCGAAGGGCACCACCCTGGTCACCGACCCGGAGACCCTGGTCGTCAACGTCACCGAGGCCAAGACCATCGAGGAGCCCGTCGCCGACGAGGCCGCCGAGGGCGAGGCTGCCGAGGGCGAGGCCGCTGAGGCCGCCGACGCCGAGTGACCTCTGACTCGGTGACCGACGGCGTCTGGCTGGTCGTCGGCCTGGGGAACCCTGGGCCGACCTATGCCGGACACCGTCACAACATCGGCTATCTCGTCACCGACGAGCTGGCCAACCGGCTGGACGGCAAGTGGCGTGCCCACAAGTCCGGCCGTGCTGACGTCGTGGAAGGGCGCCTCCGGGGCACGACCCCGGGGGTGCCCGGCCCACGCGTCGTCCTCGCACGTGCGAGGACCTACATGAACGAGTCCGGCGGGCCGGTCAAGGCGCTCGCGACCTTCTACAAGGTCCAGCCCGACCACGTCATCGCCATCCACGACGAGCTCGACATCGCCTTCGACACGATGCGGGTCAAGCTGGGCGGCGGCGACAACGGCCACAACGGCCTCAAGTCGATGCGGTCCTCCCTGGGCACCGGTGACTTCCACCGGGTGCGCGTCGGCATCGGCCGCCCGCCCGGGCGCCAGGAGGTGCACGACTTCGTGCTCTCCAACTTCTCCAGCACCGAGCGCAAGGTGCTGCCGTTCGTGGTCGACACGGCCGCCGACGCCATCGAGACGCTGATCACCGAGGGTCTGGAGAAGACCCAGCAACGGTTCAATTCCTAGGGTCGACTCCTAGGACTGGTGCGGCCGCAGAAAGCGGTCGTACGCCGCGACCGCGGCCAGCTGGGAGCCGACCCCGAACTTCCGCAGGATCGCCTTCACCTGCGTCCGCACCGTCGTCTGGGCGACGCCGAAGCGCGCCGCGATCTCGGCGACGCTCGCCCCGTCGTAGAGGAGGTCGAGCACCTCGTGCTCGCGCACGGTCAGCGAGGCGACGAGGCGGCGCATCCGCTCGCGCCCGTCCCGCAGCAGGTGCCACTGCGCGACCAGTCCCTCGATCTCCGCCGGGGAGTGCCCCTGACGTCCCTCGGCGGCGTCGCGGAGCGCGCCCTCGATGGTGTCGGAGTCGGTGGCGGCGGGCAGCACCTCGACCGCGCCGGCCTCGATCAGCGCACCCCACAGTCCGCCCCGCGGAGCCGTGGTGAGGGCGACCCCGGGCAGACGTACGCCGCGCACGAGCGCGCACACCCGGTCGAGCTGTGGCCAGTCGTCGAGGGCGGTGACCACCAGCCAGGTCGCCGGGTCACCGCGGAGCAGGTCGCCCGGGTCCGCGTCGGTGGCAGCGGTCGCCGTCACGGTGATGCCGCGCTCGTCGAGCGCGACCCTCACCGCGTCAAGGGTCATCGTCTCGTCCGCCGAGACGGCCACCCTGAGTCGTACGGTCGAGCCTGCCATGTCTGGTGCGCCGTTTCGGTCGTCTCGGGCCCCGTCGGATCTCCCTGGGGGTATCAGTAGTCTGGTCGGCTCCGGGCAGGGATCGGAAACCTGTTCTACAGTGCCCCAAGTTTGGGGATGACCTGGGACAACGCTTCCCGCAATGTAGATTGAGGACGACCTCGGATTTCTTTGACTCCTCAATTCTCGGTATTGGCCCGCAATGGGGTCGCGTGGCGATAACGTGCTGATTACGTTTCCTTCAGCGAAGGATTCGGTCACAACATTCAAATTGGGACGGCCCGACTACCTCGGGCTGGGGGAGCAGGACCTGCATCAGGTCCGATCCGGGACTCATACCTCACTGGCCGACCCGACCTGGGGAGCAGTATGTCTACGTCCATTTTCAAGCGGATCAACTCGGGTTGGCTAACTACCGCGTACGCAACCACGACCGCCGTCTTCATCGGCGTCCAGAGCTTTCTCATCGCCGTCCTTCAGGGACCCTGGGTGTCCTTCCATACCCACGGAGCGCTCCTCTGGGTCCTCCTCACGGCCATCGTCGTGACGACCTCGCTGGCAGCCGCCGCAGGCCTCCTGAACGGTGGCGTGCGCATCTACCGCCGCGTCTGCGCGGCAGAGGCGAAGGCGGCCGACGAGATCTACCACGACCTTCTCAGCGCGCGTGAGACGCAGCGGCTCCAGCGAGCCCGGATGCACGAGGTGACCTCGACCCTCGCCGGTGTCCGCTCGGCTAGCGAGCTGCTGTGCAACTCCGACACGCTCGACCCGGAGCGCCGTGTCGCGATGATGGCCATGATGGGCAGCGAGCTCAGGCGCCTGGAGCGCCTGGTCAGCGCCCACCGCGGCGGCGCCGACACGATGCCGGTCGACGGCGGCGTGATCGACGTCGACGCGGTCATCCACAATCTCGCCCTGGCCCACGAGGCCGGTGGCACCACGGTCGTCCACGAACCCAGCAACGCGCTCGCCACCGGCAGCTCGGACGCGGCCTCGCAGATCGTCAACATCCTCCTGGACAACGCCGCCAAGCACGGCGCCGGCGCTGTCCGCGTCGCGGTCCGGCACGAGTCGGGCGAGTCCGGCCAGATGGTCGTCGTCGAGGTCTCCGACGACGGCCCCGGCGTCGCCCCCGAGGTGCGTGACCGAATCTTCGAGTGGGGCGTCCGCGGGCCCGACTCGGCCGGCCAGGGGATCGGGCTCAACGAGGCCCGCACGGTCGCCGAGCGGATGGGCGGCTCGCTCCGCCTCGCCGACACGGAACGTACGACCTTCGTGGTCACCCTTCCCAGTGCAGTGATCGAACGCTCCGAGATCGGGGCTGAGCAGGAAGGCGCCTCCCATGGCGTTGTCGCCGCGTAGTCAGTACCGAGTCGTCATCGTCGAGGACCACGTCCTCTTCGCCGAGTCGCTCGAGCTCGCCGTCTCGATGGAGGGATACGACGTACGCCGGATCCCGATGCCCAGCGAGCCCGTCTCCACCGCCACCATGGTCTCCGTCGTGCTCCGCAACAAGCCGAAGGTCGTGCTCCTCGACCTCGACCTGGGCCGCTACGGCGACGGCGTCCGCCTCATCGAGCCGCTCGCCAAGGCCGGCGTCGACGTGGTCGTGGTGACCGGTGCGATCGAGGAGGCGCGCTGGGGCCAGGCCCTGCGCAACGGCGCCCGCACGGTGCTGTCCAAGTCGCGCCCGCTCGGCGAGATCCTCGGCACCGTCCGGCGGCTCTACCAGGGCGCCTGCGTGCTCGCGGTGAGCGACCGCGAGCGGCTGATCCGGATCTGGTTCGAGCGCCAGCACGAGGTCGCCGAGCTGAGCCGCCGCATCGAGCTGCTCACCAAGCGGGAGTCGCAGGTGCTCGGCCACCTGATGCTCGGCCGCACCGTCCACGAGATCGCCGTCATCGGCGTGGTCTCCGAGGCGACCGTACGCACCCAGGTGAAGTCCATCCTCGCCAAGCTCCAGGTGACCTCTCAGATCGCCGCGGTCGGTCTCGCCCACCGGCTCGGCTGGCGCTCCCCGCAGTCGCTGGAGTGAGCCGACTGGTCTGGACCACCGGGTTCCGATTCCCTCATTTGGTCTAACCGGACCCCGTTCGGCCCCAACGACGACGTTCTTCCCGCATCGTTCAGGCATGAACTAGCGTCCGGGCGCCCAGCAGCCATGGGGGAGATGAATGACGATAGAGCTGGCGGCGGTGGAGACAGCAGTCCCGCTCGACATCAACCACCGGAGGGTGTCCGCCAAGACATCCTCCCTTCGGTTGCAGGCCTCGATGCTCGACGGGCTCACGCTGATGGTTCTCGCGCCGCTGATCGTGGGGCAGGAGCTCGTCCACGCGCTGTTGTGGGGACTGCTCTGGGGACTGGCCACCAGGATCACCGCGCCGAAGATCCTGCCCGGTGCCGAGCGCCTGCGAGCGACCGTGTCGGGGGTCTTCAAGGCGTTCATGGCGATGAGCATGGCGACCTGGCTGCTGGGTGCGGTGATCGACCTGCCGCAGGGACAGCTGGTCGTGCAGACGATCCTCGGCCTGGTGACCGCGCTCGCGTTCCGGGTGGTGGGCTACATCTTCAGCTCCCGGCCGCGTACGCCGCTGCGGGTCGTCGTGGTGGAGGCGGCTCATGACCACGGCGCGATCCCGGAGTGGACCCACCGGCTCAGCGGTGGCCTGATGGAGGCGGCGGCGGTCTGCCGTGCCGACGGGCTCTCCGGTGCGATCGCCTCGGTCGCGCCCGACGCCGTGCTGGTGGTGCCCGGGCCCGACCTGGCCGGCCGTGAGATCCAGCGGCTCGCCTGGACGAGCGAGTCCTTCGGCCTGCCGCTCCTGGTCAGCACCCGGATGCAGGACGTCACCCCGCAGCGTACGTCCTCGATGCGGCTCGGCTCGATGACTCTCCTCTACGTCGACGAGGCGCTCCGGGCGCGGCTGACCCGGGTGGCCAAGTACGTCTGGGAGTGGCTGGCTGCGGCGGCCGCCGTCACGGTGCTCATCCCGGTCTTCGCGGTCATGGCGATCGTGATCAAGCTCGACTCCTCGGGCCCGGTCTTCTTCCGGCAGGTGCGGGTGGGCCGCAACGGCAAGCAGTTCCGGATCTGGAAGTTCCGCACCATGGTCGTCGACGCGGAGTCGCTGCTGCGCACGCTGGACCACCGGCCCGGTCATGTCCTCTTCAAGCTCCGTGCGGATCCGCGGGTGACCCGGGTGGGGCGGGTGCTGCGGAAGTACTCCCTCGACGAGCTGCCGCAGCTGTTCAACATCGTCCTGGGCCAGATGTCGCTGGTCGGGCCCCGGCCGGGGCTGCCGAGCGAGGTGGCGATGTACGATCGGGACTCTCATCGCCGACTCGCAGTTGCTCCCGGTCTGACCGGGCTGTGGCAGGTCTCGGGGCGTTCGGACCTCTCCTGGGAGGACACGGTCCGCCTGGACCTGGACTATGTGGACAACTGGACGCTGTTGCGGGACTTCGGAATCGTCGTTCGTACGGTAAAAGCTGTCGTGCGTGGCTCTGGCGCCTACTAGTGAGTGTCGCCTAAACTCCCAGGCCGCTGTGTGAGCAACCCAACACGTACGAACAACTGGATCCTCGACGGGAACGTCCCCCATGCAAACCTCCCCCCACCCCATGATTGCCGGCCGTTATGAGCTGCACCGCCTGATCGGGCGAGGCGGTATGGGCGAGGTATGGCAGGCCATGGACCTCACCCTGCAGCGCTGGGTCGCGGTCAAGGTCGTGAAGACGTCGGCCGACCCGACGACGATCGAGCGGTTCCGGCGCGAGTCGCTCTCCACCGCGGCCGCCAGCCACCCCGGCACCGTGCAGATCCACGACGCCGGGATCGAACGCACCGGCAACGGGCCGATGGCCTTCCTCGTCATGGAGCTGCTCACCGGTCCCGACCTCGGGGAGCGCCTGCGCTCGCACGGCCCGCTGATCGCCCGCGAGGCCGGCGAGGTCGTCGTCCAGGCCGCACGTACGCTCGCCGCGGTCCACGGCCAGGGCATCGTGCACCGCGACATCAAGCCGTCCAACCTCGTCTACGACGCCGACCGCCGGATCCGGATCGTCGACTTCGGGATCGCCCAGCTCGCCCGCCTGGGCGACCAGCGGCTGACCTCCACCCACGACGTCGTCGGCAGCCTCGGCTACCTCTCGCCCGAGCGCGGCTCGGGTGGCGAGGTCGGGCCGCCGAGCGACATCTACTCGCTGGGCTGCGTCTTCTACGAGATGCTCACCGGCCGCACGCCCTACTCCGGCGGCGCGCCGGCGACGATGGTCTACCAGCACGCCACCGCACCGATCCCGCGGGTCAGCGGCCTGGTCCAGGTGCCCGGGATCATCGACGACCTGGTCGCGATGATGATGGCCAAGGAGCCCGGACAGCGGCCGAGCGCGCAGGACGTCGTCGCGGTGCTGACCGGCTCGGGTCCGCTGCCGGTCTTCGACGCGCAGGTGCCCAGGCCGCGGATGACGCACCCGTCGGGGCCGATCAGCACCTCCGGTGCCTTCCCGGCGTACGCCGGGAGCGGCTCGTTCCCCGCTGCCGGTGCCACCGGGTCGACCGCCGGGTTCTCGAGGATCGGCGCGAGCGGTCCGATCCCGACGGGTGGGGCACGGGCGGCGAAGCGCTCCGGCGCCGACCGCACGCTGAGCATCCTGCTGGCGGTCGCGCTGGTCGGGGTCGCGGTCGGTGGCTGGGCGACGTTCGCCTCCTTCCACAGCACCGGCGAGAGCGGCCGCGCGGCCGCGCTCAGCGAGGCGCTGCCGGAGACCATCGAGCTCGCCGTCGACGTGATCTTCGAGCGCGACGCCCTGCAGCCGGTCGCGCAGGCGCCGGTCAACGTACGCTCCACCTACCTGCACACCACCGACGTCGCGGTCGAGGAGTGGCAGACGGCGGCGGCCGAGATCGACGTCGACGGTGACCCCGAGCTGCGCACGCTCCATCACGACATCACCGAGGTGCTCAAGGACTTCGAGCTCTACCGGGTCGAGATGCAGGAAGGCGACCGGGCGGCCCAGGACGCCGCTCGCGAGGTCTACACCGGCCTGGCCGGCAACCTGCTGATGCTCGCGGCCCAGGTGCCGGAGCTGGAGGACGGCCAGACCGGCGACCAGATCCGCAACCTCAGCAACCTGAAGGCGGCCGCGGACGCGTTCAGCATCGAGCGCGAGCTGATGGTGGTCGCCCTGTCCGACGGCGACATCGACACCAAGTCGGTCAAGGACCTCACCGATGCCGAGGCGGCCTGGGTGAAGGCGTCCTCGGCGTTCTACTCGGGTGCCTCGCCCGCCCTGCAGGCCGACCTCGACCGGGTCTCGGACGGCACCTTCGACAAGGGCTCGGGCGCGACCATGGTGCAGCGTACGGTCCGCGACGTCGCCGCCAAGGGCAGCATCGAAGGGGTCGTCAAGGAGCTGCGGGCCGCCTCGAAGGGCGAGCCGATCGTGCGCACCTGGTCCGACGGAGCCGTGGAGTACGTCCAGAGCATTCGCGAGGTGATCCTGAAGTCGGCCGAGTCGATGGCTGACGTGGCCACCAAGGAGCACGAGCGCGCCAAGACCGGGCTGATCCTGCGTTCGGTGCTGACCGGGGTGGCGCTGCTCGCCGCGATCGGACTCGGGTTCGCCCAATATCGGGCTCGGCATCGGAGCCGCCGGGCTGCTCGATAGAGTGCGGCGGGTGACCTTCGAAGCTGGTGTGCCCACGCCCGAGATCCTTGCCTCCGACCACCTGCTGGCCGCCTGGCTGGCCGAGACCGCCGGCCGCCGGCTGCTCGAGGTGCGCGCCACCTCCGGCCTCGAGGGCAAGGAGCTCAAGGACGCCGGTGACCTGGCCGCCCACGAGCTGCTGATGGAGCTCGTCGCCGAGCACCGGCCCGAGGACGGCGTCCTGTCCGAGGAGGGCAAGGACTCCAAGGAACGGCTCACCCAGGACCGGGTCTGGATCATCGACCCGCTCGACGGCACCCGCGAGTTCTCCGAGCCCCCGCGCGACGACTGGGCTGTGCACGTCGCCCTGTGGGCCTCGTCCAACGGCGGCGAGCTGATCGCCGGAGCGGTCGCGCAGCCGGCGCTCGCGGACGCGTCCGTGCAGAGCACCTTCCACACCGGCGCGGCCCCCGTCGTGCCGCCCTCGACCTCGCCCCGTCCCCGGATCGCGGTCTCCCGCAGCCGCCCGCCGGCCTTCGTGGAGGCGCTGGCCGAGGAGCTCGGCGCCGAGCTGGTGCCGATGGGATCGGCCGGCGTGAAGATGATGTCGGTCGTGCGCGACATCTCCGATGCGTACGTCCACGCGGGTGGGCAGTACGAGTGGGACTCGGCCGCGCCCGTGGCCGTGGCTGCCGCTGCCGGGCTGTTCACCTCCCGCATCGACGGGTCGCCGTTGCGCTACAACCAGGACGACGTGTACCTGCCCGACGTGATCGTGTGTCGGCCGGAGCTGTCCGAGCAGATCCTGTCGTTCATCAAGCGGCACGGGGTGGAGTGACGCGGTTCCGGCCATCTTGGTTCGCCGCGGTTCGCGACTGTGCTTTGGTCGGCTGTGGGCCGCCGACCCTGTCCTCGAGTGTTTCTCGACCTGCCCCGGAGTCAAGGACGGCCTGCGGCCGCCGGCTTCGCCGGCCGCTTCGCGGTCCTTGACACCGGACCATGTCGAGAAAGATTTGGCTGGCTATCAGGGGCGGCGGCCCCAGTGTGGCCGGGAGGCAGTCGCTGCTCCGGAGGTGGACGCCCCACGGTGAACGAAAATTCGTTCACCCCCGCAGAAGTGCATGCTCCACGGGGTGAAAGAAAAGTTTCTTTCACCCGCCAGCATCACCAAGTCGGTGGCTGTCCCCGGTGAATGAAAATTCGTTCACCCGCAGACCCCAAGGCCCTACCCAACCCGCTGGCGTGCAAAAGTAAAGACGGAGGCGCAAAGGTCAGGCGCCGACCAACAGCTCCTCGAGAGACTCCAGGCTCTGCCGCGCATACCCCTTCCACATCCACCCGAACACCGGCATGGCGAGCGAGGCGGCGGAAGAGGTGGGGGTGACGTCCCACGACCAGGTGATCCTGGTGCCCGTGCCGGCCGGAGCGAACGACCAGCGCCCACCGACGTGCCCGACCAGGAGCTTGAGCGGGCCGGAGAGCGGCGTGATCTCGTAGGAGAACGACGTCGGGGCGTCGATGGCCGTCAGGGTCTCGCGCATGGTCGCGCCGTCGGCGAGGACGATCGTGCGGGTCTCGCCGGCGGAGCTCCAGTCGCCGGCCTGGTCGCGGACCTCCGCGATCGGGGTGATCGCGGCGTACCGGCGACCGAAGATCCGCGGCAGCGGGGCGGGGAGGACGAGGTCGAGGGCCTTCTCGGGCTCCACCGGGACCGCTCGGGAGGACTCGAGGTGCAGCGCTTCTGGGTGCTGGGTCATGCCTACGAGCATGGCAGTAGCGTGATAGCCGTGGTTGAGCAGATCGAGATCGAGACACCGGACGGCACCGCCGAGGCCTATCTGGCCCGGCCCGAGGGCGAGCCGAAGGGCGGTGTGCTCGTCTACATGGACGCCATCGGTCTCCGGCCCCGGCTGGCCGAGATGATCGAGCGGGTCGCCTCGTGGGGCTACGTCGTGCTCGCGCCCAACGTGTTCTACCGCGACGGCAAGGCCGCCGAGCTGGCCCCGACCACCGACCTCCGCGACCCCGAGGCGAGGGAGGCGTACTTCGTCGGTGCGATGGCCCGGGTGCGCGGGCTGAGCGTGGCTCGGCTGGCGGATGACATCCCGGCGTACGTCCAGACCCTCCGGTCGTACGTCCCCGGACCGCTCGCGACACACGGCTACTGCATGGGCGCGCGGATCGCGGTGCGGACCGCGGGGATGTTCCCCGACGAGCTCGTCGCGGTCGGCGGGTTCCACGGCGGCGGGCTGGCGACCACGGACGCGGCCTCGCCGCACACCTGCATCGCCGGGACGAGGGCGGAGTACTACTTCGGCCATGCCGACCACGACCGCTCGATGACGCCGGAGAACGTCGCCGAGCTCGGCCGGGCGCTCGAGGAGGCCGGGGTCGTCCACACCAACCTCATCTATCCCGATGCTCCGCACGGCTACACGATGTCGGACACCTCGTCCTACCAGGAGACGGGTACGGAGCGGCACTTCGCCGATCTCGAGGCTCTCTACGCCCGTACGATGGCGTGATGGCGAAACCGGTGCTGGTCGTGATGGGTGTCTCGGGTTCAGGGAAGTCGACCATCGGAGCCGCGATAGCGGGCAGGCTGCGGGTTCCGTTCGAGGATGCCGACGACTTGCATCCGCAGGCCAACATCGACAAGATGACCGCCGGGATCCCGCTCGACGACGATGACCGCTACCCGTGGCTCGAGGCGGTCGGGGAGTGGCTCGCCAGGAACGCGGAGCGCGGCGGCGTGATGAGCTGCTCGGCGCTGAAGCGGAAGTATCGCGACCAGCTCCGCCGGCACTGCGCGGAGGTGACCTTCCTCCACCTGGACGGCACCCGGGAGGTGATCGCGAGGCGTCAGGCGAGCCGGCCCGGCCACTTCATGCCGCCCTCGCTCCTGGACAGCCAGTTCAAGACCTTGGAGCCGCTCGAGGCGGACGAGGCCGGGTGCGCCATCGACGTCGACCAGCCGGTCGACGCGATCGTCGAGGAGTACGCGCGCCTGATCGGGGAGTGATACCGAGATGCGGCCGACACGCGCCCATCTCGGGTTGGGCACTGCGTGCCGGCCGCGGCCACACCCGGGTGAGGGACCAGCGGGCGGGCCCACTTTCGACGGTAGCCCACGATCCCCTGGCAGAACAGGGGGTCATCGGCTGTCCGTGCAGGTCAGCCCGTAAAAATCTGTCCGGGAAAGACGTCCGGGACCTCGGACGCCTTCGAGGTGAACTCCGGGGACCGCTTCTCCAGGAACGCCGCGACCCCCTCCTTGCCGTCACCGATGGAGGAGTAGAACATCGCCAGCGAGTCGCTCAGGTGGGCCTCGAGCGGGTGGCGCGCGGAGGCGTTGCGGGTGATCAGCTGGCGCACGAGCGCGGTGCCGACGGGTGAGCGGTTCTGGGTGAACTTGCGGGCGAGCGCGAAGGCTGCGGGCAGCAGCTCGTCGGGCAGGTGGATGCTGCGGACCAGCCCGCCGTCGAGGGCCTGGTCGGGGTCGAGGATCTCGGCGGTGTAGAGCCACTCCAGCGCGCGCGGGATGCCCACGACGCGCGGCAGGAAGTAGGACGAGCAGGCCTCGGGGACGATGCCGAGCTTGCCGAAGACGAAGCCGATCTTCGCCTTGGAGGAGGCCAGGCGCGCGTCCATCGCGCACAGCATCGTGGCGCCGATCCCGACCGCGGGCCCGTTGACCGCGGCGATCACCGGCTTGGGGAGCGCGTGGATGGCGAGGGTGACCTTGCCCCCGGTGTCGCGTACGCCCTCGGCGTACTCGGGGTGCTTGGCCGGGTCGGCGAGGTGCTCGGCTAGCTTCTCAGGCGTCGGGTGCAGCGACTCGTCGAGGCCGAACACGTTGCCCTCGGCCGAGAGGTCCATCCCCGCGCAGAAGGCCCGACCGGCGCCGGTCACGATCACCGCGCGCACCTCGTCGGCCATCGCCTCGGTGGTGAAGACCTCCTCCAGCTCGCGCGCCATCGTCACCGTGAACGAGTTGAGCGCGTCGGGGCGGTTGAGGGTCAGGAGCGCGATGCCGTCGGCGTCCACGTCGAAGGTCAGGGTCTCGTAAGCCATGGGTCACAGTCTGTATCGACTGCGTTCGTCTACGGAAGGCCGGGTCTGCGTACTGTCGAAAGTCAGTACGTCCGGCGCAAGCCGGCAACTACCGTGGTGAGCGTGAGTCTGCTGCGCCGGCCCCGCCTGTGGGAGTCAATTCTTTCCGGTCTGCTCGTCGTGGCGGTCGCCGCCGAGCACCTCTACATGAGCGGTGCAGGTCATCCGCAGTGGTCGGGCTGGTCGGCGCTCGTGGGCGTCGTCGCCGTCGCGGTCGCGATGTGGGTGCGGCAGGCGCATCCTGCGGTCGCGGTGGCGATTGTGTGCGCGCTGGTCGGCGGCACCGTGGTCGCGAACGACGGCTGGATCCTGATCAGCTACGTCGCGTTCGCGGCCCTGGTGAGCTTCTTCGTCGGCAGATGGGCGGACGAGGTGTGGCCGTCGGCCGTCGTGGTGGCGGTCGCCGTCGTGACGCTGAGCGTGCTGCACGCCGTCGTCAACGGCGGCGGTGTGCAGGTCGCGATGGCCGGCAACATGGTCATCTTCATGGCACTGCCGTGGCTCAGCGGCCGCTACCTGCGTCAGGTCGCTCGCCACCACTCGACCGAGATCGAGCAGGCCCAGCTCACCGAGCGCGCCCGGATCGCCCAGGAGATGCACGACTCCCTGGGGCACGAGCTCAGCCTGATCGCGCTGCGCGCCGGTGCGCTCGAGGTGGCGCCGGGTCTCTCCGGGACCCATCAGAAGGCGGCCGGCGACATCCGCGCGGCCGCCGCCGGTGCCACCGAGCGGCTCGGTGAGATCGTCGGCGTCCTGCGCCCCGCCGCCGAGGACGCACCGCTGGCCCCCGCCGCGGCGGGGATCGGTGGCCTGGTCGAGCGCGCGCGTGAGTCCGGGATGGACGTACGCCTGACCGGCTCGCTCGAGGAGGGCGCCGCCCCGGTGCGGGATGCGGCCGCGCACCGGATCGTGCAGGAGGCGCTCACCAACGCCGCCCGGCACGCTCCGGGGTCGGCGGTGACGGTCTCGGTGGAGGAGCGGGGGCCTGGCGGCGTACGCCTCTCGGTGAGCAACGGCCGCGCGACCCTTCCGCCGCGGGCCGGCACGACGACAGGGCTCGGCCTGGCCGGGCTCGCGGAGGCGGCCCGCGCCGCCGGTGGCACGCTGCGTCACGGCCCCACGCCGGGTGGAGGCTTCGAGGTGGTCGCCGACCTGCCTGCTCACCACCGGGCGGAGGTCGTGCTGTGATCCGGGTGCTGCTGGCCGACGACGAGGCGATGGTCCGGGCCGGCGTCCGCGCGATCCTGGAGACCGACGAGGCGATCGAGGTCGTCGCCGAGGCTGCCGACGGGCGCGAGGCGGTCGATGCCGCCCAGCGTCACCGGCCCGACGTGGCGCTGCTCGACGTCAGGATGCCGCGGATGGACGGCCTGGCGGCCGCGGCCGAGATCGCCCGGACCGCCCCGGAGACCGCGCGGGTCATGCTCACCACCTTCTCCGAGGACGCCTACATCGCCCGGGCGCTCGGCGACGGGGCCAGCGGGTTCCTGCTCAAGTCGGGCGATCCGCGCGAGCTGCTCGCGGGCGTCCACGCGGTGGCCGACGGTGCCGCCTTCCTGTCCCCACGTGTCGCCCATCGGGTCATCGCCGAGATCGGTGCCGGAGCCGGCGACCGGATGTCGCGGGCCGCTGACGCCCGGGCCAAGGTCGCCGCCCTCACCGACCGCGAGCGCGACGTGATGGCACTGGTCGGCGCGGGACTCTCCAACGCCGAGATCGGCCGCCGGCTCAACCTCGTGGAGGGGACCGTGAAGGCCTATCTGAGCAGCGCCTTCGGTCGGCTCGGCGTACGCAACCGGGTGCAGGCAGCGGTCCTCGCCCACGAGGCAGGGCTCGTGAGCGAGGACCGCTAGGAACGCGAGGACCGCTGGGAACGGATCAGGCGTCGCGGCGGCGGAGCACCAGGTAGCCGGCCAGCAGCGTGACCACCGACCAGGCGGCGAGGAGCCCGAGGCCACCGTTGCCGTCGTAGGGGAGCCCGTCGTCGAGACCGAAGAGGGTCGCGATCCCGATGCCGAGATACTCCGTGCCCGCCGTCCCGGGCAGGTAGTAGGCGACGTCGGTCATCAGATCCATCCCGCTCATCATCAGCACCATCGGCAGCAGGAAGAGCGCCAGGAAGGCCACGACCAGCGCCCCCGCGGTGCTGCGCAGACCGACCGCCAGCCCGATGGCCAGCGCGACGACCACGCCCAGGTAGACGCTGACCTTCCCGGCGACCGTGGCCACCGCGGAGACGTCGAAGACGCCGTAGTCACCCGCGGTCAGGTAGCCGAGCCCGGCGCCCAGCAGGGCGAGCAGCGCGCCGGAGACCAGTGCGACCACCTCGACCACGACGAGCTTGGCGACCAGCACCCGGCCACGCCGGGGCTCGCACTGGAGCGTGGTGCGCATGCTGCCCGAGGCGTACTCCGAGGTCACCGTCAGCAGGGCCAGCGCGATCAGTGCGAACTGGGTGAACAGCAGCCCCGCGGTGGCGACGTCCTCGACGTGGAGGAGCTGGTCGGCGTGGGACATGTCCGGGTTGGGCTCGGCGGCGTCGAAACCCAGCGGGACCGAGTAGAGCGCCATCAGCGCGGCCGCGCCGATCAGGCACCACCAGGTCGAGCGGACCGACCAGAGCTTGGTCCATTCGGACGAGATCGCAGCAAGCATCAGGCCACCTCCCCGGCGTACTCGACGCTTCCTGCGGTCAGCCGGAAGTAGGCCTCTTCCAACGACCTGTGCCCGGCGAGGAACGAGGCCATCGACGAGTCCGCGAGCAGCCGCCCGCGGCCGAGGACGACCAGGTGGTCGGCGGTCTGCTGCATCTCGCTCATCAGGTGGCTGGAGACGAGGACCGTACGTCCCTCCGCGGCCAGCGACCTCAGCAGCCTCCGGATCCACAGCACCCCGTCGGGGTCGAGCCCGTTGACCGGCTCGTCGAAGAGCATCACCCGCGGGTCGCCGAGCAGCACCCCCGCGATCCCGAGCCGCTGGCTCATCCCCAGCGAGAGGCTCCCGGCCCGCCGCCGGGCCACCCCGGCCAGGCCGACCCGGTCGAGCACCTCGTCGACCCGGGCCACCGGGATCGAGTTGCTCCGCGCCATCGCGACCAGATGCGTACGCACCCTCCGCCCCGGGTGCACGGCACGAGCGTCCAGCAGCGCACCGACCTCGCGCAGCGGGCGGCGCAGCGAGGCGTACGGACGGCCGTCGATCGTGGCGGTCCCCGACGTCGGCCGGTCCAGACCGAGGACCATCCGCATCGTGGTGGACTTGCCGGCACCGTTCGGGCCGAGGAAGCCGGTGACCCGGCCGGGCTGTATCCGCAGGGAGAGATCGTCGACCGCGGTGGTCGCGCCGTATCTCTTGGTCAGGTGGTCCAAAGTGATCATGCCTCGAACCTAGGGAGGTCCGCGCCCGGTCACAGTGGACGAAAAGCAGCCGTCCCTACCGACGAAAGTCAGTAGGGACGGCTGCGGACGGCCGAGAGGCTCAGCCGGTGACGCTCTTCGGAAGGCCGGTCGGCGTGCAGATGTCGGACGGGATCTGGTCGACGGTGTCCTCCTTGATGTGGCCGAACATCGTCAGTGCGTCCTCCTTGCGCCAGTGGATCGCGAAGTCGGCCGCCGGGACACCACAGGTCATCGCGGAGCCGTCGGCGAGCGCCTTGAACGCCCAGGCGAACTTCGCGCCGCCGATGACGCTCATCCCCTTGCCGACCTTGATCCCCTCGGCGCCCTTGCCCATCTCGGCGAGCTTGAACGGGTTGAGGATCGTGCCCGGGTTGGTCATCTTCTTGCCGATGGCGGAGATGACCTCGGTCTGGTTGACACCTCGGGCGAAGTCGCCGGTGCCTTCCACGTGGCGGGAGCGCGCGTAGGCCAGCGCGGTCGCGCCGTCGGCCTCCTGGCAACCCTTCTTGATGTCCAGGCCGGCCAGCTTGTCCTTCATGTCCTGCTTCGGGCAGATCTCGACGCCACCGACGCCGTCGACCAGCCGAGCGAGGCCGCCCATGCCGATCTCGACATAGCCGTCGATGCGTACGCCGGTGTTCTGCTCGATCGTCTGCACCAGCAGCTCGGGGCCGCCGTAGGCGAAGGCGGCGTTGATCTTGGTCGTGCCGTGGCCGGGGATCGGCACCAGCGAGTCGCGCGGCAGGGTGACCACGATGGACTTGCCCTTGCCGGTGTGCAGCAGCTTGATGGTGTCGGTGCGGCTGCCGGCGGCGTCGCCGGTGTGCAGCTTCTTCTTCTCCTCGGCGGTCAGGCCCTCGCGGGAGTCGCTGGCGACGATGAGGTAGGTCGTACCGGGCTGGTCCGCGGGACGCTCGCCGGCGGTCGGCACGTAGGGGACCTTGTCGACCTTGTTCCAGGCGCTGATGCCGATCCAGGCGACCGCGCAGACCAGGATCAGGACCGGGATCATCACGATGGCGACGAAGGTGCGGAACGGGTGACGCTTCTTGGGCTTCGGCCGGCGGCCCCCGCGACCGCCGCCGTAACCGTCGCCCGGGCCTCCGTAGCCACCGTTGCCCCCGCCGCCGTACTCGCTCGGCTGGCTCCAGCCCTGGTTGTAGCCCTGGTTGTAGCCCTGGTCATACCCCGGCGTCGGCGCGATCTGGCCCGGCTGCGGCAGCGGCCGGTCGTAGCCGCCACGCGGCGGCGCCTGAGGCGGCGAGCCGGCGGGCGGACGCCGCACGGTCGGCATGACATTGGTGGGCTCCGGTCCGGAGCCCTGAGCAGGCTGGCCATTGCCGTACGCCCAGCCGTACTGCTGCGACCGGGGATCGTTCGGGTTGCCAGGGGAGCGGGGGTTTGGCATGCGCTCAAACGTACCGTGCCGGGCGACTAGAGTTGGTCGGCGCGTCGAACCACGCTGTTACGTGTGTGACTAGTGATACTGGCGGTGCAAACTCATCACCCGAGGGACCTGAGATGGCTGACCAGAACTACCGGCCTCAGCGTACGGCCGCCGAGCGCGCCTCCCGCGTGCGGTTCCGCCGTGCCATGGCGCTGCTGCTGATCACGCTGCTCCTGCCGGGGTCCGCGCAGCTCGTCGCGGGCAACCGCCGGGTCGGCCGGATCGCGATCTGGACCGTCATCGGTCTCGTGGTCACCGGCGGGCTGGTCTTCGGGATCTCCCTGCTGTGGCACGGCCTGATCTTCCGGCTCGGCACCACGCCGTGGCTGCTGGGTCTGTTCCGCCTCGGCCTCATCGCCGGCGCCATCGCCTGGGCGGCGCTCTTCGTCGACGCCTGGCGCCTGGGTCGCCCGCTCGAGCTCGACCTCAAGCAGCGGCGCATCGTGGTCGCGATCAACGGCGCGCTGGCCTTCTCCGTCGCCGCGACGATGATCTTCGGCGCCCACCTGGTCGGCGTGCACAAGGGCATGGTCGAGGCGATCTTCGCCGGTGCGGAGGCCGCCGAGGCCCACAACGGCCGCTTCAACGTACTGCTGGCCGGCGCCGACTCCGACGGCGGGAAGACCCGCTGGGGACTGCGTCCCGACTCGCTCACGGTGGCCTCGATCGACGCGGTCACCGGTCGCACCGTCCTCATCGGCCTGCCCCGCAACATGCAGAACTTCACCTTCGCCAAGGGTTCCCCGATGGACAAGGAGTTCCCGCGCGGCTTCGACTGCGACGGCTGCTACCTCAACGCGGTGAGCACCTGGGCGGAGGACCACAAGGACCTCTACAAGGGCGAGGACCACCCGGGCATGGCCGCCACGGTCGACGCCGTCGAGGGCATCACCGACCTGCAGATCAGCTACTACGCGATCGTCGACCTCAACGGCTTCCAGGAGATCGTGGACGCCATCGGGGGAGTGACCCTGAACGTACGCCAGCCGATCCCGGTCGGCCTCCCCTCCGACAAGTTCTACACCCACATCCAGCCGGGGGTGAAGAAGCTCGACGGCTGGGAGACCCTCTGGTACGCCCGGGCCCGTCACGACTCCGACGACTACTCCCGGATGGCCCGTCAGAAGTGCGTCCTGAACGCGATCCTGCAGCAGACCAGCCCGGCCGACGTCGTACGCCACTACCAGGACGTCGCGAAGGCGACCGGCTCCACGATCACCACCACGATCCCGCCGAGCGAGATCGAGCGGTTCTCGGCGCTCGCGCTGAAGGCGAAGTCGCAGAAGATCTCGACGCTCTCGCTGGTGCCGCCGCTGGTCAACACCGCCGACCCGAACATGTCCGACATCCACGCCGAGGTGCGCAAGGCGGTGAAGAAGGCGACGCCGAAGAAGGAAGAGGCCTTCAAGTCGCCAAGCACCGGCGACGACGGCGAGACCAAGGCGCCCGCCCCCGGGAACAAGGCCTCCGGCGACTCCGACAAGAGCGGCCCCGTCACCGGCGGCTCCCTGGGCTCGCGCAACAAGGGCTACCAGGCCAACGCGACCGACGACCTCGCCTCGGCGTGCTGAACCGCGTGTTGAACAGCGCGTTAACGGGGTGTCACGGCGACTCGCTGATTCCCAGGATCCCCCGCGGTCGCGGCTAGTCTGGATCCGTGCCAGGGAGCAATCGTGTCGCCGCCGTCGTGGTGACCTTCAACCGTCTGGAGCTGCTGCAGCGACTGCTGGAGCGGCTCGACGTGGTCGACGGCCTCGACGAGGTGATCGTCATCGACAACGCCTCCACCGATGGTACGTCCCAGTGGCTCGCCGGGCTCGACGGCGCCGAGGAGCCGGGCCAGCGCCAGGTCCCGGTGCTCGCCCGCACGCTGGAGCGCAACAGCGGTGGCGCCGGCGGCTTCCACGACGGCCTGGAGCTGGCGATGGAGCGTGGCGCCGACCTGGTCTGGCTGATGGACGACGACGGCCTGCCCGACGCCGACTGCCTGGCGCTGCTGCTCAAGCAGACCGACCTCGACTTCTGGGGACCGCTCGTCGTCGACGAGAACGACCCCGGTCGCCTGGTCTTCCCGATCCGCCTCCCGGGTCGCTCGAAGGTCGTGCACCAGCTGCGTGATGTCGAACAAGCCGCCACCGACGGCCTGATCAAGGACATCGTGATCCCGTTCAACGGGGTCCTGGTCACCCGCGACCTCGTCGAGCGGATCGGCTACCCCCGGGCGGAATACTTCATCTGGGGCGACGACCACGAATACCGCCTCCGGGCCGAGCAGGCGGGGGCCCGGATCGCGACCGTCGTCGGCGCTCAGGTGCGCCACCCGGCGGTGGGCGATCTCGGCACCCCGATGGCGTGGGGGAGGGCGACGTACAACCACACGCCCAGCGACCTCAAGCACTACTGCATGGCGCGCAACAACCTGCTCAACCTGCGTGACTACCGAGGATGGCCCTTCGCTTTGGCTTTCGTCGCGAAGACTCTATGGTTCTACCTGCTCACCAAGCCGCAGCCGAGCCGGATCTGGCTGTCGATGCAGGCGTGGTGGGCCGCCGTCCGGGGGGACTTCAGTGGACACGAGAGGTTCCTTCGTTGAGCACCACCCGTGAGACGGTCGCGATCGTCGTCGTCACCTACAACCGCGCCGACATGCTGCGTGGGCTGCTCGACGGGCTCACCAAGCTCGACCAGCCCGCCGATGCTGTGATCGTCGTCAACAACGCCTCCACGGACCACACCGCGCAGGTCCTCGCCGAGGCGGTCACGCCCAACCTCCAGGTCATCGACAGCCCGGAGAACCTCGGTGGCGCCGGCGGCTTCCACCTCGGCACCAAGGCCGCGGTCGAGCAGGGCTGGGACCGGCTCTACCTGATCGACGACGACGTCGTCCCGGCCCACGACTGCCTCGAGGTGCTGCTCGCCCAGGACGAGGACTGCCTCTTCTCGGTGCGGGAGGACCGCAACGGCGAGCTGATCGAGCTGGCCGCGCTGAAGTTCGACCTGCGCAACCCGCTCGCGATCAAGCCCAAGACCGCCGCGGTGATGGACACCTACCCGACCCGCGATGCGATGCCGGAACGGGTTCCGGTGGAGAACGTCGCCTTCGAGGGCTTCATGATCCGCCGCACCGTCCTCGAGGAGATCGGCCTCCCCGACCCCTCCTACTTCATCTTCTACGACGACGTGGATCTCGCGATCCGCGCCCGCCGCTCCGGCCGCACCATCTGGGCCGTACGCGACGCGGTGCTCGTGCGCCAGCTCGACTTCAGCCAGCAGCACGACCTGGCCGGCTGGAAGGGCTTCTACA
The DNA here is from genome assembly GCA_040302365.1 of Nocardioides sp. NPDC126508. Lineage (GTDB taxonomy): Bacteria > Actinomycetota > Actinomycetes > Propionibacteriales > Nocardioidaceae > Nocardioides. The sequence goes on along the minus strand of JBEOUM010000007.1, from coordinate 169,394 downwards.
TGTACCGCAACCTCTTCGTCGTCCACCTCCGCTACGGCGAGAACGTCCTCGTACGTCTCAAGCCCTGGCTCATCACCGCGGCTGTGGTCCTCCTCAGCCCGCTGCGAGGCGGCAAGCACGAAGCCGTCAACGTGATCAAGGCCCTGCGCGCCGCGCGGGGTATGCGAACGCTGCCCAATTCAGCACCGTCCACCTCCTCCTGACCGACCCCTTACCCACAGAGACCTAGACTGAGCGATCGTGTCCTCCCCTGAAACCACTCCTGACCTCGTCATCGTCGGCTCCGGCCTGTTCGGCCTGACCATCGCCGAGCGCGCCGCCTCCGAGCTGGACAAGAAGGTGCTCATCATCGAGCGCCGCCCCCACATCGGTGGCAACGCCTACTCCGAGTTCGACGAGGAGACCGGCATCGAGGTGCACAAGTACGGCACCCACCTCTTCCACACCTCCAACGAGAAGGTGTGGGACTACGTGCGGAAGTTCACCGACTTCACCGACTACAAGCACAAGGTGTTCGGGAAGTACAAGGGGCAGGTCTACTCCCTGCCGATGAACCTGGCGCTGATCAACCAGTTCTTCGGGAAGTCGCACACCCCCGACGAGGCGCGCGCGCTGATCGCGGAGCAGGCCAGCGAGTTCAAGACCGAGGACGCCCAGAACCTCGAGGAGAAGGCGATCTCGCTGATCGGCCGCCCGCTCTACGAGGCGTTCATCAAGGGCTACACCGCCAAGCAGTGGGAGAAGGACCCCAAGGAGCTGTCGCCCGACATCATCACGCGCCTCCCGGTCCGCTACACCTTCGACAACCGTTACTTCAACGACAAGTACGAGGGTCTCCCGGTCGACGGCTACACCGCGTGGCTGGAGCGGATGGCCGACCACCCGAACATCACCGTCATGCTCGACACCGACTTCTTCACCGTCGTCGACGACTACAAGGGCAAGGTCCCGATCGTCTACACCGGCCCGGTCGACGAATACTTCGGCTTCTCCGCCGGCAAGCTGTCCTGGCGCACCGTGGACCTCGAGTCCGAGATCCTCGACGTGGACGACTACCAGGGCACCGGCGTGGTCAACGCCAACGACCCCGAGGTCCCGTTCACCCGTGAGCTCGAGTTCAAGCACCTCCACCCCGAGCGTGCCGACCGCTACAAGCCCGGCAAGACGATCGTGGTGAAGGAGTACAGCCGCTTCGCCCAGGAGGGCGACGAGCCCTACTACCCGATCAACACCGCCGACAACCGCGAGAAGATCCTGGTCTACCGCGACCTGGCCAAGAAGGAGCCGATGGTGCTCTTCGGCGGCCGCCTCGGCACCTACAAGTACCTGGACATGCACATGGCGATCGCGTCCGCGCTCACCATGTTCGAGAACAAGCTCCGTCCCCACTTCGAGGACGGCACCCCGCTCACCTCCGGAGGCGTTGACGAATGAGCGTGACCCGACTGCTCCAGCGGCAGATCCTGCCCCTGGACCGTGACTCCGACGTACTCCCGCTCTACGTCGACAACCAGGCCGCGATCCTCGACGCCGACAAGTACGAGGTCGGCTCCGACAAGACGGCCCAGGCGCTGAACAACGCCCAGATCCGCCAGTCGATCAACGACGGCACCCAGATCCACCCCGACCAGATCGAGTCGCGTACGGCCCTGCGGATCCAGAAGAGCGAGCGGCTCTCGCTCGGCACCTACTTCAACGCGTTCCCGGCCAGCTACTGGCGCCGGCACACCGTGGTCGACGACGTGAAGCTCACCGTCTCGCTCCAGGGCCGCGGCGCGAGCGTCATCGTCTACAAGTCGATGGCCAACGGGCGGTCCCAGCGCGTGGACGCCGCCGACACCGGCACCAACCCCGAGGGCACCTTTAGCTTCGACCTGCCGCTGAAGCCGTTCGTCGACGGCGGCTGGTACTGGTACGACGTCGTCGCCTCCGACGAGGACGCCGTCATCACCTCGGCCGAGTGGACCGCGGAGGTCCCCGACGACCGTGCCGAGCACGGCACCGTCGACATCTGCGTCACCACGATGAACAAGCCCGACTTCTGCGCCAAGCTGCTCGCGCAGATGGGCGAGGACGAGCAGCTGCGTCCCTACCTCGACACCGTCTTCGTGATGGAGCAGGGCACCAAGAAGGTCGCCGACGACGTCGAGTTCCCCGCGGCCGAGAAGGCTCTGGGCGACCTGCTGCACATCATCGAGCAGGGCAACCTAGGCGGCTCCGGCGGCTACGCGCGCGGTCAGCTCGAGTCGCTGCGCAAGGGCACCGCGACGTACGCCCTGATGATGGACGACGACGTCGTCTGCGAGCCCGAGGGCATCATCCGCGCGATCACCTTCGGTGACCTCGCCAAGCGGCCGACCATCGTCGGCGGCCACATGTTCTCCCTCTACGCCAAGTCGCGCCTGCACTCCTACGGCGAGATCGTCCAGCCGTGGCGGTTCTGGTGGCAGTCCGCTCCCGGCGTCTACGGCGACTGGGACTTCGGCGCCCGCAACCTGCGCTCGACCCGCTGGCTGCACAAGCGCGTCGACGTGGACTTCAACGGCTGGTTCATGTGCCTGATCCCGCGCAAGGTGATCGAGGAGATCGGGCTCTCGCTGCCGGTCTTCATCAAGTGGGACGACTCCGAGTACGGCCTGCGTGCGAAGGCGGCCGGCTTCCCGACCGTCTCCTTCCCGGGTGCGGCCGTGTGGCACGTCCCGTGGACCGACAAGAACGACGCCCTCGACTGGCAGTCCTACTTCCACCAGCGCAACCGCTTCGTCGCCGCGCTGCTGCACTCGATCTACGACGACGGCGGCCGGATGGTCACCGAGTCGTTCTCCCACCAGGTCAAGCACCTGGTCTCGATGCAGTACTCCACGGTCCTGCTGCGCCACCAGGCGCTGCTCGACGTGCTCGCCGGCCCCGAGAAGCTCCACGAGACCCTCGCGACCCAGCTTCCCGCCGTACGCGAGATGGTCAAGGAGTTCCCGGACGCGCAGCTCAAGGCCGACCGTGACGAGTTCCCGCCCGTGCGCCGCCACAAGCCGCCGCGCAAGGGCAAGGAGGACACCGAGGTCCCGACCAGCCGCGAGGTCAAGCTGGCCGCGCTCAAGGCGCCGATCCGGCAGATCATGAAGCCGCGCAAGCTCTCCACGGAGTTCCCCGAGGCCGAGCTCGCCGCGATGGACAACCAGTGGTACCGGATCACCAAGTACGACAGCGCCATCGTGTCGATGAACGACCAGCAGGGCGCTGCCTTCTACCGCCGCGACAAGAAGCTCTTCAACCAGATGCTGAAGGACACCATCAAGGTGCACCGCCGGCTCAAGCGCCAGTGGCCCAAGCTGGCCGAGGAGTACCGCTCCAAGCTGAGCGACTTCACGTCGCCCGAGGCTTGGGAGAAGACGTTCGAACCGTGGAAGGAGACCGATGGCAACCGGAGTTGAGGAACGTCCCGTACGGATCGTCGATGCGCCGCTGGCACCTCCTGCGGAGAACCTCGGGCTGCTCTCGGTCTTCAGGCGCCACTACCTCCTCAAGCTGCTCGTGCAGCGGGAGATCAGCGGTCGCTACTCCAACTCGATGCTGGGCGTGTTCTGGTCCTACATCAACCCGCTGACGCAGTTCCTCGTCTACTGGCTCTTCATGGGCAAGATCATGGGCGCCGACCACAACATGGACAACTACCCGGTCCACCTCTTCGCGGGGCTCGTCATCGTCCACTTCTTCACCGAGACCTTCGGGGCCGGGACGCGTTCCCTGCTCGGCAACAAGGGCCTGCTGAAGAAGATGGCGATGCCGAAGGAGATGTTCCCGGTCGCCTCGATGCTGGTCTCGCTCTACCACCTGGTGCCGGCTGCGCTGATCCTCCTGGTCGTCTGTGTGTTCAGCGGATGGCAGCCGTCCTGGGAGACGATCCCGTCCTTGCTGCTGGCGCTCGGCATCGTGATGGCGCTGGGCACGTCCCTGGCGCTGATCTTCAGCCTGGCCAACGTCTTCTTCCGCGACTTCGGCAGCGTGGTCAACATCGTGACCAACTACATCCGGTTCGGCGTCCCGATGATGTATCCGTTCTCGATGATCGAGGCGCACCTCGGGGACAAGTCCTGGATCTACCTGCTCAACCCGATCGCGGACGCGGTGCTGCTCTTCCAGCAGGCTTTCTGGGTCGGGGTGACCCCGAACCCGGAGGCGACCGCATCCAAGCACCTGCCCGAGAACCTGTGGGTCTTCGGTCTGGTGGCGTTCGGCGTCTCGCTGGTCATCCTGGTGATCGCCCAGCTGATCTTCAGCAAGCACGAGAACAAGATTCCGGAGCGTCTGACATGAGCGCCGACTCGATCGTGGTGGACGGGGTCACCAAGAACTTCACGCTCCGCTACCACCGCAGCATCAAGGACATCACGGTCGCCAAGATCAAGGGCCAGGCCGTCTCCAACACCTTCAAGGCGTTGGACGACGTCAGCTTCACGATCAAGCAGGGCGAGTCGGTCGGCCTGATGGGCCTCAACGGCTCGGGCAAGTCGACGCTGCTCAAGCTGATCAGCGGCGTGATGCGCCCCGACCAGGGTGTCGTGAAGACGCGCGGCCAGATCGCCGGCCTGATCGCGACGGGTGCGGGCTTCCACCCGCAGCTGTCCGGGCGGGAGAACATCTTCCTCAATGCGGCGATCTACGGGCTCTCCGAGGAGGAGACCGCGGCGATCTACGACGACGTGGTGAGGTTCGCCGAGCTCGGCGACCACCTCAACTCGCCGGTTGGCAACTACTCCTCGGGGCAGTACTCCCGCCTGGGGTTCTCCGTCGCCGTCCACATCGACTCCGACATCTTCCTCGCCGACGAGGTCCTCGCCGTCGGTGACAAGCCCTTCAAGAAGAAGTGCATGGAGAAGATGGAGGAGATCCGCGACAGCGGCCGCACCGTGGTCTACGTCAGCCACGCCGCCGGCTCGGTCAAGCGGATGTGCGAGCGCGTCATCTGCCTGGAGAAGGGCCGCCTGGTCTTCGACGGCGACGTCGACGAGGGCATCGAGTACCTCCACTACGGTGAGGACGACGTCAAGGGGTCGGCCAAGCTCAAGCAGCTCGAGGCCGCGGACAGCGCTCTCGGCGCGGAGGTGTGAGACGGACCTCACCCGACGAAAGCCCGCGGCAACTCCGGCCCAGGGCCTGCGGGCTTCGTCCTTGTCTATAGGCGATGCGAAGGATTCTCCCTGGGGTTAATGGAAACGGAGTATCCACGCATGGCTTTGTGCGCATGTGGGGACGGGGTTGGAGCGAACCAGCAGGAATGTCATGATGTCGGGACGCGATCGCTGCCGCATGTTCCGAACTGGCCCGGCCATCGGTCTCTCTTTTCCGGTGAGTCGGGCGGGCAACGCCTTCTCTAGGTACCTTTGGTTCGAACGAGCTCAATCGAGAGCCTGATCGTTCTGGCGTGAGCTATCCGGCGGTCCCTTCAAGCGTTGACGGTCGCGATCTGGTTGTCGTCGAGCGTTAGGCAACCCCAGATCGGCCCTGCTACGGGCGCGTTCAGAGCGTTACTTGTCGCCGCACGATCACCGCTGATGTGGTGGCGCTTGGGACAAGTGTCTGTGAACGGCACAGGCGCCGTCGTTCCGACGAGTATGTAGCAACAAAGTGTGTTCGCGCGCCAGGTCCACCATCCGGGACCGCCATGGTTACAGCAAGGTAACTTTCACCTCTGCCCCTGGCGTCACGGCTACGCTCGCGGGGCGCGCCACGATGGCTGAGGTGTATCTCGTTTGCGGTGGTGCGGATCTATCCATAGAAAAGGAGCACCTGATGGTACTTAAGAAACGAACCAACCTTCTCGCAAACTGGCGAACCTGGTCGGTTGCGACGATCTTCATGGCTGCGTTCGTCGTACTTGTTCCGACTGCGCCAGCCCAAGCCACAGCGACAGGGAGCGTTACCGTTGGAACGCAGTACGGAAGCACTCTGCGTGCCAGCTTCCGCACCAACTCCGACTTCAGTGGTTACGTCTGGAACTCCTACGGAAGTTCGTCGTGTACTGCATCCTACGACGACATCGAGTTCCGTCAGAACAGCCTTGGAAACGGATGGAGCAACGACATTGCAACCCAGACGGACTACAACCAGTGTGATGTCGAAGCGGCAGACCTGACTGACCAGATCTCGCCATTCGGCATGCACTCTTGTAACAGTGGATGCAGTGGCGACGTCCTATACACCTGGCAAGCGCCTACTGGCGTTCGAGCGCGGAACAACATCTCTTCCTACTACCTGACCTGAGGAAGTGCAATGATGGGGCCGCGTGTTAGCGCGGCCCCATTGTTGACCATTTGCCCTAGTCGAGAAAGTTCCCAGTACAATCTAATGTTTGCATGTAAGAAATTGGCTCCGGCCCCGGTTGTCGTGGCTGCTCTTGCGCTGGCCCTCTCATCTTGCTCAGGCACAGACGAACGGATTGCCCCTGCAAAGAGTGAACCGCCGATCGCCGAACCTGAGATATCTGTGAACCTTAAACTTACCTCGTCAATCCAGGTTCAAGATAATCTGCCACTAGTGCGGTTCCTCGTTTCTGAAGATGACGAACGGGCGTACTTTGCGGCGGTAAACTTGGAACAAAGGCAATGTGCAGCGAAGTATGGCGTAGAGACGACCCTGCCGATTAGTCGTCAACCGTCACTCATGCAAATGATGACCCAGCGTCGTTACGGAACCATCAACATCGACGAGGTTGCCCGGTATGGATACGAACTCCCACCTGATCCATATGTCGAGGCGGGTGACGACAAAACTGGTCCGAATGCTTGGAATCCGAGTTCCCGCGAGATCGAAGTGTTGAACGCGTCAGACAGTGATGGTGAATCGATCGGCGTTGACCCCGTTACGAATCGCGACCTACCCAAAGGCGGCTGTGCAGCCGAAGGCTACCGAGCCATCGACGGGCGAGACGGTAGTCTTGCTCGGAATGAAGTAGCCACCAAGTACCTGAATGACGCTTGGTCGTATGTCACGGCGGATTCGCGGTTTCGAAGCGCTGAATCCAAGTGGTCGTCTTGCATGAAGAAGCGAGGCTACCTCGACCTCAAACATCGTTGGGACGCGGCTCGTAACGACGGGTCGAAGAGCTCTTCGGCCATGCGCGAGATCGCTACGAACGATCTCGAGTGTGCGCTCGAGACGGGAATCTTGGACGTCGCCTATGCGGTTGACTCGGCGTATCAAAGAGTTCTTATAGATCGTCATGAAGGCGAGCTTCAAGGTGTTCTGGATGCTCACCGCGAGGTGATGAGCCGAGTTCATGAAACCCTGAAGGAAACTTCGTGAGGGCTTGGCGGGGACGTCCCTCTGCGTGGTTTTCGCTCGGCGCATCTCTTCTTGTTGCTTCCGGAATTGGGATCGGCGTCCTAGTCTCCTCGGCAGTTACTTCTCCGGCACAGGTGCTTGCTGACTCGGCGCCTCCGAGAGAAACTCTGCTGACTGAGCGAGTTATAGTTTCGAAGGTTACGCGGTCTGTGACATTTGATGCGACGGTCGAACGCTCACATTCTCTTCCCGTACCCGCCCCGACGCCGGTCGAAGGATCAGCGCCAATAGTGACTCGAATGCCCTTGAGGGTGGGAGGTAAGGTCACCGCCGGGGATCTAATCGCCGAGGTCAGTGGTCGCCCGGTTCTCGTCCTGGAGGGACTTCTGCCGGCATATCGCACTCTCAAGCCCGGTCTAGAAGGGCCGGACGTGAGGCAATTGCAGCGGGCGTTGTCCCGTGCAGGCCTCTTTTCTGGAGCGGTTGACGGCGTTTACGGCCCGGCCACCGCGGGTGCTGTGTCCGATCTCTACAGGTTGCACGGTCTCGAACCTGTGATGGCCGGACTCGACGAAGTCAAAGCAGCGAAGGAGGCAGTTGCGGCTGCGGAAGGGGCGCGGGACGTGGCTCCAGGCGAAAGGGGCTTGGACCCAGTCGAAGGCGGCGCATCATCGGAGCTTCGAAAGGCTCGTGCCGACCTAGCCGCGGCTAGATCCGTCGCGGGAGCGTCCGTTCCGGTTGGTGAGGTCGTATTCGTAAGTGACTTGCCAGCGTTCGTGTCTGCGGTCGACGCCGGAGTCGGAACGCCTCCAGGAGAGAGCCTCTTGACCCTCAGCGCCGGTCCGCTGGTGCTCCGGGGAACTCCGAATTCGGTCGATGCGATCGAGATCAAGCGCGGGGCGCAGGCGAAAATCTTACTCAGTCCGCAGGGCGACGTGAAGGGTAAGGTTTCGACCTCTGAGCGGAAACCGACGGGGGCCAGTGAGCAGCCAGGCGGAGGAAATACGATCTTCACGGTCGTGCCGAACACCCGGTTGAGCGACAGTTCTAAAGGGCGAGCGGCAAGAGTAATTGTCACTGTTGATACATCTGCAGAGGCGGGCTTGGTTGTGCCAGATTCAGCGCTATCTGTTGATGCGAAAGGCAGAAGCTCCGTAACGGTCATGAGATCTGGAGGGACCATATCGACAGTCGCAGTGATACCGGGCTTCACTGGTGACGGGCTCTCGCGCGTCGACCCTGTAGAAGCGGGTGCACTCGTTGAGGGTGACAGAATTGTCGTTGGAGTCGACAGGTGACGGAGTTAGCTCTCGAACTCATTGGCGTGAGTAAGTCGTACGGGAGGCCCGGCGGGAAGGAGCCCGTTTTCGAAGCGCTAAGGGCGACCGACATCAGTGTTCTCCGGGGGGCGTTCACTACAATTGTCGGCCCGTCCGGCGCCGGCAAATCCACTTTGCTTGCCCAGCTTGGATTACTCGACGTTCCGACCGCAGGAACGATACGGGTTCTTGGACATGAATTGAAGCCTACCGACGACAGGCTACGTCGGTATCTACGCGCACGGTATCTCGGCTTCGTCTTCCAAGCGTTTCACCTAATGAGTCATCGCACTGTGCTCGACAACACGATGCTAGGTGGACTATATCGTGGGGATTCCCGGCGCCAGAGGCGCGTAGATGCTCTTGAACGTCTAGACCAAGTCGGTCTTGGCTCTAAAGTGAACAAGCCAGCCTCTACGCTATCGGGAGGTGAACGGCAACGTACGGCGATCGCAAGGGCACTTGTTGGTGAACCGCAGATTCTTCTGTGTGACGAACCTACGGGAAATTTGGACACCAAGAACAGCGAGGCTGTAGTTGATCTCTTAGGGACCCTCACGGCAGAGGGTATTACCGTCGTCATTGTTACCCACGATTCTGCCGTTGCAGCACTGGGTAGCCAACAGCTTCGGGTCGTCGATGGACAGGTGTCAGATGCCTGAGCCGCGCCCCCGGGTTGACAAGGTTGGTGTTCTCGATGAGGCGGTCGCGTCGCTAGGACAGCGAAAGGTACGTACGGCGCTGACGGGCCTAGGTACTTTGCTCGGAGTAGGTGTGCTTGTGGCGGTGCTGGGTCTGACTACCACTGCGTCGTCGCAGATTGACCAGCATTTTACCGAATTGGCTGCGACGGAAGTCACGATCGCCCAAGTCGGTACCGAATACAGAAACAGGACCCTTGCCTTTCCGAATGATTTTCACGAACGTGTGTCTCGCATCGACGGAGTATCTGCGGTAGGGCTGACTTGGCGGTTAGACGCTGATGAAGCTGTCGTAGAGAAGCCGGGCCCACCGGGGAGTTCCACTAGGTTGCAGGTTGAAACGATGGCGGCCTCTCCTGGCGCGTTTGAGGTTGCTCGGGCCACAGTGAAACAGGGGAGAATATACGACGAGTATTTCCAAAGGAGGGCGTCACGTGTGGCCGTTGTGGGCCCGCAGATCGCCCAAGAGTTGGGAATCGTTTCACTCGACAATATGCCGGTAGTCTCGATTCAGGGAGTTCCGTTCGTCATTATCGGCGTCCTTGCTGACGTGCGTCGTCATCCGGAGTTGCTCAACTCGATTACCATTCCCGAGGCAACCGCGAGGTCTATATTCGGGGACCCGCGAAGTAGCCCGGCTGTTGGCTGGGTCGAGGTTGAGCGCGGCGCTGGCGAGGTTGTCGCCAATCAGCTGGCTTTGGCGGTTTCGCCCGCTCGGCCCCATGATTTCACGGTTGTGCCCCCTCCGTCTCCAGTGCAGCTGCATGGAGCGGTTAGTGGCGACTTAAGGGCACTGTTTCTGTTGCTCTCTGGAGTATGCCTGATTGTGGGTATGGTCGGAATTGCGAATACGATGTTTGTGACCGTGATGGAACGCCTTGGCGAAATTGGCCTGCGCCGTGCCTTGGGCGCAAGTCGTATACACATCGCGTGCCAGTTCCTCGCGGAGGCTGGAATTATCGGAGTTATTGGTGGACTGCTTGGCAGCTTGAGTGGAACGACTGCGGTCATCGTTGTGTCCGTGCTTAACCAATGGACGGCCGTTATGCCGCCGTGGCTAATAGTTGCTGGGCCTGTGATCGGATGCGCCACTGCACTCGCGGCCGCCGCGTATCCCGCGCTGCGTGGAGCGTCGACCCAGCCGGTGACGGCGCTTCGCTCAGGTTCTAACTAGCGTTCGGCGCTGCTGGAGGAGTCTTGGAGAGGGCGACGCGACGCAGGTGTGTCGGCCGGTCAGGTCAGCTCGGTGTCTGGGACTGGGTAAGAAGTGGCTGCCTCGCTGTTCCCGCGGCAGGGTGAGAGTAGGTGCTTCTCCGGCCGTCGTATGTTCAGACAGTCGCCGAGAAGGCCCTCGATCACTAGGTCAAACCGGGGGGAACGGCGCTGAGCAGTAGCGCCGAAGGCTTCGTTGCCAAGCGACGGCGGCGAGTGAATTGCACGAGTGTAATTGCATCGTGGCTCTTCCATCCTGTGTGGCTGATGTGAAAGATGTTCCCTGGTGTTACGGAACCAGGGGGATCGACGCAATGTCTTTGCAGCCCGGACAACATGAGTCGAACGACACTCAGCGCGTGCGGACCCGCTACGTCGCCTCGACCCAGCAGTTGCTCGTGCTCGGGGTCGTCCTGGCCGCGCTGGTCCCGGCGAGCACCGTCGTCGACCTGAAGGTGGTCAGCCCCGGAGAGGTCCCGGTCTCCGGGAACCAGGCGGCCGTGCCGTCGGCGGCACAGGTGCCCGCCGACCCGGTCGATGCCCATCTCGAGGAGATTCCCCTCACCGCGCCCCTGGCCGAGGGCCGCGAGTCCGGGCGCGGCGTGATCGGGCGGCTGACCGCGAAGGCGACGAAGACGACCTCGAGCGGTGACGCGGTCACCGTCACCAGCCTCCCGCAGCAGGTCGACGGCTTCGGGACTGTCGGGCTCACTTGGGCCCCCGGCGCGGTCGTCCCGGAGGACGCGGTCGGGGCCGACGTACGCACGCTGGAGGACGGCACCTGGAGCGACTGGCAGGCGATGGACGTCCATCTCGACGACCATGCTCCCGACCCGGGCTCCGCCGAGGCCGACGGGTCGCGCCCGGGCACCATGGAGGCCGTCGTCGGCGAGGTCGACCAGGTGCAGACCCGGCTGCGGCTGACCGGGGCGCAGGTGCCGGCCGACCTCAGACTGGCGGTGATCACCCCTGGTGAGGCGGAGTCGACGCGCAGCGAGTCGCCCGAGATCGAGACCGGAGCCGACGATGCGCCGGAGCCGGCCGAGGGAGCCGAGGGTGCCCAGGGCGCCGTGGAGGGGGAGGCGGCGACGCTGTCGGCTGCGGCGTACACCCCGAAGCCCAGCATCTACAGCCGTCGCCAGTGGGGCGCCGACGAGAGCGTGCGCGAGCCCGGCCCGCCCGACTACAACGAGGTCCGCGGCGGGTTCGTGCACCACACCGTCAACACCAACTCCTACACCCGGGACCAGGTGCCGGGGATCATCCGGAGCATCTACCTCTACCACGTGCAGAGCCGCGGCTGGCGCGACATCGGCTACAACTTCCTGATCGACAAGTTCGGCCGGATCTGGGAGGGCCGCTACGGCGGTGTCGACCGTCCGGTCGTGGGCGCCCACACCTCGGGCTACAACAGCTACGCGTTCGGCACCTCGGCGATCGGCAACTTCGACACCGCCGAGCCCTCCACCGAGCTGGTCAACGCGTTCGGCACGCTGTTCGCCTGGAAGCTGTCGCTGCACGGGGTCCGGGGCGACCAGGGCTCGACCCGGATCGGCGACCACACCTTCTCGCACGCGATCATGGGCCATCGTGACGCCGGCTCCACCGCATGCCCGGGCCGCTACCTCTACGCCAAGCTGAGCACGATCCGCTCGCAGGCCGGCTCGAAGCAGGCCGGCTGGGCCGCGCGCGAGCTGCAGTCGCAGATCAGCGGCCGCGGCTACCCTGACCTGGTCGCCCGGCGCGCCAGTGACAAGCGGATCGTCGTGCTCCGCACCGACGGCACCGCCCACTTCGGTACGCCGCGGGCGACCAACCTGATCGGCGGCACCTCGGCCACGCTGATGAACGCCGGTGACTGGGACCGTGACGGTGACGGTGACATCCTGATCCGCCACACCGACGGCACCATCCGGCTCAACCGGGGCAACGGCACCGAGACCTTCGCCTCCGGCGTCATCATCGGGCGCCACTTCGAGTCGCTCGCGGTCATCGACGTCGTCAGCGACATCACCGGAGACGGCTGGCCCGACATCGTCGCCAAGCACCCCACCGGCGAGATCCGGGTCTGGCCCGGCCACGGGACCAACGCGCTGGGGGCCTCCTACCGGATACGCAGCGCGGTGAGCGGATCGACCCAGGTCATCGGAGCCGGTCGCTTCTACGCCGACGACGGCTCGCCGGAGGTGATCTTCAAGGTGTCGAGCAAGCTGCTGATCTTCCGCACCAACGGTCCCGGTGGCCTGACCACCTACTCCGACCCCGGTATCGACACCAGCGCCTTCGACTTCATCCTCGCGACCAAGGACCTGCGCGGCGCCTCCACCGGCGGCGACCTGCTGCTGCGCCGCAGGTCCGACGGGATGTGGTTCGGCTACGAGCACAACCAGAGCGGCGGCTGGGACCGGAAGACCCAGATGGGCGTCGTGCGCGGCTACGACCAGTTCGGGTAGCGCCGGGAGTCGGGGGACATCATCACGCGCGGGCCGGGAACGGCGTCGCGCGCTCGCTCGAGGCGACGGCCGACAGCCGCTCCTCGGATGCGTTGGTGACCAGCACCAGCGAGCCGCCCCCGGCCAGCAGGGAAGCCAGCAGCTCGGCGCCCTCAGGTGAGGCCGGCGCGGCGGTCGAGAGCAGCCGCGTGCCGTTCCCTCCGCCCCCGAACAGGTCGGCCTGGCTCGTCTCGGCGCCGGACCAGGAGGTGGCCGTGTCGTCCGCGGCCGGCGGGTCCACGGGGATGAACCCGTCGGGCTGTCCCCACACCTCGATGCCGACGTCGTGGACGCCCTGGGGGAGCGGGTCGGCGAAACGTACGCCGAACGGCAGCAGGGAGCACGCCAGCGTCGGCCGCTTCCCGGCGCCCTCCGCCCAGGTCTCCAGGGTGTCGGGGCCGCAGACGACGGCATCGGGGCTCTCGGAGTCGGTCACCACGAGCCCGGTGTTCCAGGCGGCGCCGAGGAACACCGTGGCCAGCCAGTGGGCCGGCAGATCGATCCGGATGCTGTCGCCGCGCTCGAGACCGTGCTCGTCGACGAGCAGGCCGGAGGCCTTGGCCACCCAGTTGGCGTACGTCGTGGTCGACAGCTCCTGGCGCTCGCCGCTCGCCTCGTCGTAGAACGTCACGAACGGGCCGCCCGGGTTGGTCCGCAGGGCTCGGGCGAGGGTCTCGGGAAAGCTGGTCACGTCGAAACTCTAAGGTGTGCGGCATGACGTTCTGGGCAGTGATCCCTGCAGGCGGTGCTGGAACGCGGCTGTGGCCGCTCTCGCGCTCCTCGGAGCCGAAGTTCCTGCGTGACCTGACCGGCCACGGACGTACGCTCCTGCAGGAGACCTACGATCGCCTCCAGCCCGTCTCCGACGGCATCATGGTGGTGACCGGTGCGGTCCACGAGCGGGCGGTCTGCGAGCAGCTTCCCGAGGTGCCGCACGACGCGATCCTGGCCGAGCCGAGCGGCCGCGACTCGATGGCCGCGATCGGCCTGGCCGCGGCCTTCCTGGAGCGCCGCGACCCGGATGCGGTGATGGGCTCCTTCGCCGCCGACCACGTGATCCGCAACGTCGACAACTTCCACGAGACCGTACGCAGCGCCGCGGCGATCGCCGCGGACGGCTGGCTGGTGACGATCGGGATCTCGCCGACCTTCGCCTCGACCGCGTTCGGCTACATCGCCGAGGGCAAGCCGTTGGACGGCCATCCAGGTGCCTTCCTGGTCGACGAGTTCGTCGAGAAGCCGTCGGCCGAGGTCGCGGCCGGCTACCTTGCCACCGGCCGCTACCGCTGGAACGCCGGCATGTTCGTGGTGCGCCCCACCGTCCTCCTCGACCTGCTCGCGGAGTCGGACCCCGGCTTCACCGACCGACTGCGGGCCATCGCCGCCGAGCCGTCGCGGCTCGAGGAGCTGTGGGAGACGCTGCCCAAGATCGCGGTAGACCATGCGGTCGCGGAGCCGGCCGCGGCCGCCGGCAAGGTCGCCACCGTCCCGGCCGACCTCGGCTGGGACGACATCGGCGACTTCGACTCGCTCGCGACCCTGCTCCAGGCGGCCGCGACCGCCTCGCCCGAGGGGCCCACGATCCTCGGCGACGACAGCCTCGTCCACGCCCTCGACTCCACCGGCCTGGTGGTTCCCCACTCCGGCCGCATGATCGCCCTCATCGGGCTCGAGGACATCGTCGTCGTCGACACCGACGACGCCGTCCTGGTCACCACCCGCAGCCACGCCCAGCAGGTCAAGAAGATCGTCGCCGCCCTCAAGGAGTCGGACCGCACCGACCTCACCTGAGCGAGCCCGCCCGAAACGAGAGACGGCCGCCTCCCCGAAGGGAGACGGCCGTTTCGTACGTCCGGAGGGACCAGGTCACATTGCCTGGGCCTCAGGGCTGGCGGTGTAGGGGTACTTCCGCATGAAGTCCTTGATCGCCTCGCCGGAGACGCCTGAGCAGTACTGGAAGACACCCTTCTGCTTGGACGCCTCGCTCGGGTTGGCCGGGTCGGCGGTCCAGTGGGTCAGAGCGATGTGGGTGCCCGAGGGGAACTCGGTCTTCTTGTCGCCGGCGACCGCGGTCTCCTTGGCGTCGGCAGCGGTCCAGGGGGCCGCGATGAACTTGTAGCGGAAGTTCGAGGTGCCGGAGAACTTCTTCCCGATGGCGCGGAGCAGGTCCTGCTCGTCCTTGGAGACGGTCGCGTCGTACCACACGATCGTGTAGCCGTGCTCGAGGTTGTGCACCAGCGCCTCGAGCTCCGGACGGTCCTTGGCGGTGTAGAACTTGCGCGACATGTCGGCGGGGGCCACGTTGGCCTCGTTCCAGTGCGGACCGAACGCCGGGGGAGCGGTCGTGTAGGTCTGCTGGGTGCCGGTGGCGATGTGGTTCTGGTTGCCGTCGGCGGCCATCTCGGTCACCTTCTGGCAACCGGCGGCCTTGGGGCTCTTGCCGATGTCCTGGAGCGCGACGTCGTTGTATTCACGATCCTTGAAGAAGCCGGTGATCGGGCCCCACGCGGCAGCACCCACGATCACGAGGGCGATGACGACGCAGACACCGACGATCGCCGCACCACGGACGCGCTCTGCGCGGCCCTGCTTCTTGCGGATGTCGTTGATGACCGCTTTGCGGTCTTTGCTGAGCGACTTGTTGGCCACTGTTCGGCGTACCTCGGGTCTTTTGTCGGGACGCGCAGATTCTAGGTGGTCAGTGGTAGCAGAAGGGAAGTTGCCCCGCGATTATTCTCCTCGCGCTCGCATCGCCAGCCGTGAGCGAACGCCAGCGCGGCGATCACCGCGGGGTCGGCTCCCGCCACCAGGAGCCCGCCCTCGTGCGGAACAGGCGCGGTCCCGAGCACCTCGACGACGGCCGCGGAGAGCTCCTCGGCGCTCGCCGGGGCGCCGAACGGTGCCTGGTCCGCGGCGGCACCCTTGAGGGCGCGTACGACCGCCTCCCGGGCGCCGAAGCCGAAGAAGTCCGACCCCTCGGGGCGGATGAGGGCGCTGGCTCCTGGCC
The DNA here is from genome assembly GCA_040302365.1 of Nocardioides sp. NPDC126508. GTDB lineage: Bacteria > Actinomycetota > Actinomycetes > Propionibacteriales > Nocardioidaceae > Nocardioides. The sequence goes on along the minus strand of JBEOUM010000007.1, from coordinate 153,382 downwards.
CGTCGTCACCGGGCTCGCGGACCAGGTCGGCGCGGCCGCGCAGGACCGCGAACGGCCGCGCGCCCAGCTTGCCCTGGGAGATCTCGGCCGCCGAGGCGATCTCGTCGACGACGGCGGGGGCGGTGACGACGAGGTCGTTGCCGTAGGCGTCGACCTGCCCGGCGAAGCTCTCCAGCACCTCGAGCCCGGCGGCGCCGATGGCGATGTCGGTCTGGCCGTCGCGCCAGGCGCGCCCGGCCGTGTCGGTGATGATCACCCCGACGTTCGCGCCGGTGCGGTCGCGGAGCGTGGCGCGCAGGGCGCGCGCGGAGGCGTCCGGATCGAGTGGCAGCAGCACGATGTGACCGGCCTCGACGTTGGAGGCGTCGATCCCGGCCGCGGCCATCGTCAGCCCCAGCCGGCTGCGCACGATCTGGGTCGGCCCGCGGCGGGCCACCACCCGGGTCGTCTCGCCGGGGAGCGCGTCGTCCCGGTTGCCCTCACGCACCTGGCCCTCGGCCTTGGAGACGACCTTCGAGGTGACCACGACGATGTCCCCGTCGGCCAGCGGCGAGCCGCGGCCGGAGTCGAGTGCCGTGAGGAGCAGCGCGGCGAGGTCGTCGCCCTTACGCACCTCGGGTACGCCGTCGGGGGCGGTGACGCTGATCCCGGTCATCGGGCGACCAGCTCGACCGCGGCGGCGGCGATGTCGGCAGTCGCGTCCTCGGAGGACATCCACAGCGGAACGGCGGCCGCCTTCAGCCCGGAATCGGTGAGGGCGGGGACGGCGGCGGCGTCGGCCGAGTCGACCAGCCAGCCGTCGAGGACCCCGCCCGAGCCCCGCTTCCCATAGTGCAGACCGACTCCGGCGGCGGTCGCGTCGACGCCGATGGCGGCCAGCATCTGCTCCGCCATGCCGCGTACGTGATGACCGCTGATGATCGGCGAGATCCCGACCACGGGGGCCGGGGTGGCGACCAGGCCCTCCCGGATCCCGGGCACGCCGAGGATGGTGCCGACCGAGACGACCGGGTTGGAGGGCGGCACGATCACCAGGTCGGACTTCAGCAGCGCGTCCATCACGCCAGGGCCCGGCTTCGACTCGTCCTGTCCCACGAAGATCAGCTTCTCGACCGGAACGCCGGCTCGGAGGCGTACCCAGTATTCCTGGAAGTGAACGACCGAGAGTCCGCTGGGTGAATTCTCGTCCTTGACCGCGACATGGGTCTCTACGCGGTCGTCGGTCATCGGCAGCAGCTGCACCCGGTCGCCCCATACAGGCTTCAGCCAGCGCTCGCACAACGCGGCGGTGACCTGCGACAACGGAAAGCCGGCCTCGAGCATCTGGGTGCGCACGAGATGGGTGGCGATGTCGCGGTCGCCGAGTCCGAACCAGGTGCCGGGCACCCCGTAGGCCTCGAGCTCTTCCTTGATCGACCACGTCTCGGCCTTGCGGCCCCAGCCACGCTCGTGGTCGAATCCGTTGCCAAGGGTGTACATCACCGTGTCGAGGTCGGGGCAGACCTTGACGCCGTGCATCCAGAGATCGTCGGCGGTATTGGCGATCACGGTGACCCGGGCATCTTCCCTAATGCCTGGGGCGCGGCCGGTAGAGATGCCGTGGAGGAGCCCGGAGATGAACTTCGAGCCCCCGTGGCCGCCGGAGAGAACGGTGATGTCACGCATGGTCCTAGCCTCTCAGACGAGGGCCAGCACCCCTGCTCCAGCCGGTGCGCAAAGCCTGTGTTAGTGCGGCCCTAGCAGATTTGAGGGTTGACTTGTGGCACCGACAGGCATGTAATTTCATCAGTGTGATTCGAAACTGAACCGGGGACCGACAGCGCTGGCGACAGTGCAGGAGAATCTCGGGAAAATTTCGGGTTGGGAAGTGCATCGAAATTGCGGCCTCGGTCGTAACAAGAGGCAGTTCCCGCAAAAACGGGGGGATCGGTTACCTGCCGATGGCGTGGAGGTGACTGGCCCAAAGATGGGGTCACGGTCCCGAAAACAAGCTGAATAGGGTCGAAAGGTCGGAAAGACGATGAGAGAGCTGTTTCTCCTCGAGCCGGACACCGACGAAGGGGGCTGGCAGGAGCGCGCTCTGTGCGCGCAGACGGATCCGGAGGCGTTCTTCCCTGAGAAGGGTGGATCGACTCGGGAGGCCAAGAAGGTCTGCCAGACCTGCGAGGTGCGCCAGGACTGCCTTGAGTCTGCTCTGGGCAACGACGAGCGCTTCGGAATCTGGGGTGGACTCTCCGAGCGGGAGCGCCGCAAGCTGAAGAAGCGCGCAGTCTGAGGCAATAACCAAGCACGAGCCAGCAAGGCCCGGACCGTCAAGGTCCGGGCCTGCTGTCATTTCGGCTCATGCCCAGGGGGATATCGCCCGATCGCCCGACAGGTCCATTCGGTCTATCACCAGATGGGCACTAGGGTTGCCGATCGTGCAAGCGTCGGTCGCTCTCGTCCTCGTCTCTCATAACGGCGCCGGCTGGCTTCCGACCGTCATCGACGGGATCCGGAACCAGCAGGCTCCGGTGAGCTTTGCCGTCACGATCGACACCGGCTCGACCGACAGATCGGTCGAGATCCTGGAGGAGACCTTCGCCCAGGTGGTCAAGCTCCCGGCGTCGACGACGTTCGCGGATGCGGCCAACGAGGCGCTCGCCATCCTCCACCAGGCGGCGCAGCCGCCCGAGTGGATCTGGTTCCTCCACGACGACTCCACCCCCGACCCGCACGCGCTCGCGACGCTGCTCGACGCCGCCGAGGAATACCCGGAGGCCGACATCCTCGGCCCCAAGATCCGCGAGTGGCCCTCGCTGCGCCGGATGCTCGAGCTCGGCGTCTCGATCTCGGTCACCGGCAACCGGGAGACCGGCCTGGAGCGCGGCGAGTACGACCAGGGTCAGCACGACGAGGTACGCCGCGTCCTGGCCGTCAACACCGCCGGCATGCTGATCCGCCGCGAGGTCCTCGAATACCTGGGCGGCTTCGACAAGCACCTCCCGGTCCTCGGCACCGACATGGACCTCGGCTGGCGGGCCGCCAACGCCGGCTTCACCACCATCGCCGTCCCGGACGCGGTCGTCTTCCACGTCGAGGCGGCCCACCGCGGCGTACGCAAGACGCAGCTGACCGGGCGCCGGATCCACTATCAGGAGCGACGGGCCGCGCTCTACACCCTGCTGGTCAACGGCCGGCCGGGGATGCTCCCGTTCACGATGGTCAGGTTCTTCTTCCAGACCCTGTGGCGGATGCTCGGCTTCATCCTCGTCCGTGACCCGGGAACGGCGCTCGACGACCTGGCCGCCCTGGGCTGGATCTACGGCCACACCGGCCAGATCTTGGTCGCCAAGCGGCGACGCCGGAAGCAGGCCCACGCCGACAAGGACACCGTCAAGGCGCTGCTGCCGCCGCCGTGGCTGCCCTACCGGCACGGGCTCGACTTCGTCTCCGACGTCGCCACCGCCGTCACCCTGCAGGCCTCCGACATCGCCGAACGGCGCCAGATGGCCCAGGCCGAGGCCGACCCGGCCTCCTTCGCCGCCAAGCGGCAGGCCGAGCGGGCCCAGCTGGAGGAGGACGAGATCCCGGCCGAGACCGGGTGGCTGGTGCGTCTGTTCACCAACCCGGTCGCGGTGCTCCTCGTCATCGTCGGCATCCTCGGTGTCATCGGTGCCCGTGCGGCGCTCGGTGGCGTGGCCGGCAGCGGTCTCGGACCGACGCCCCAGAGCGTGGGCGACTGGTGGCAGCTGCAGTTCGAGTCCTGGCACGCGATCTCGCAGGGCACCGGCGTGCCCGCGCCGCCGCACGTCTTCCCGCTGGCGGTGCTCGCGACCATCCTCGGTGGCAACCCGAGCCTGGCGGTCACCGCCGTCATGCTGCTCAGCTTCCCGGTCGCGCTCGGCGGCGCGTGGCGCCTGCTGCGGGTCGCGGGCCGGCTGATCAGCCACCTCGGTGCCCCGCGCTGGCTGCTGCTGTGGGGTGCGACGGCGTACGCCCTGGTGCCCTACGTCAGCGGTGCCTTCGGTGACGGCCGGATCGGTGCGGTCGTGGTCGGCGCGCTGCTGCCGTGGCTCGCGCACGCCGCGCTCGGCTTCAGCGACCCGGTCGCCGACCGCCGCTGGCGCGCCGGGTGGCGCACCGGTCTGCTGCTGACCGTCATCACCGCCTTCGCGCCGATGGCCTTCCTCGTCGCGGCCGTCTTCGCGGCCGTCATCTTCATCGTCGCCCGACGGCTGATGCCCGCCGTGCTCAGCGACCGCGACCAGTGGGGTCCGCCCACGGCGGCGATCGCGACACCGGTCGGCCTGCTGCTGCCGTGGTGGCTGCCGTCGATCTTCTCCGGTGGCTGGGCCGCGCTGCTGCTCGACCCGGGCCGGCTGCCGGCCCCGGCCGCCGGTGGGTTCGACCTGCTCGTGGGCCGTCTGACCGGCCTCGACGGCGCCGGCCTCGGCGCCCCCTGGTGGCTGGGTCTGGCGCTGCCGTTGCTGGCCGTCCTCGCGCTGATCCCGAGCCGCACCCGCATCCCGGTCATGGTCTGCTGGATCGGCGCTGTCGCGACAGCCGTCGTCACGATGCTGCTCTCCTGGATCCCGATCCATCTCGACGCCGGCATCGCCCGGGTCGGCTGGGGCTTCCCGCTGGTCGCGATCCAGGGCCTCGCCGTGGTCGCGGCAGTGCTGGGGGCCCAGGGGGCCATCCTCGACGGCCTGAGCGGGCTGCGGAAGATCATGGTCGGCGCGGCGGCCGCGGTCGCCGCGGTCGGTGCCGTCGGCAGCCTCGGCTGGTTCGTCTACGCAGGCTCCGGCGATCTCACCGACAACACCCGCGCCCTCGGTCACACCGGGGTGCCCTCCTACATGCTCGACCCGACCTCGACCACCCTCGGCCCGGAGGACGGCGTCCTCGTGCTGCGCGGCTCGGTCGACGAGGGCATCCGCTACGCCGTCCTCCGCAACGACGGGATCACCCTCGGCGAGGACGAGATCGCGCAGGTCGCCGGCGGCTCCGACGAGCTCACCGGCGTCGTACGCCGCCTGGCGTCCGACCCCGACGACGCGGTCATCGGTGACCTGGCCGCCCAGGGCGTCGCCTACATCGTGATGCCCGGTCCGGCCGACTCCTCGGTCGCCGAGGGCATCGACGCCTCCGGCTCGGTGACGCAGGCGAGCACCGTCGAACGCTCGACGCGCGCCTGGCTGCTCGACTCGGACCCGAGCGATCCGGGCGTGACCGAGTCGCAGTCCATCATCCGTACGATCCTGTTGGTCCTGGCCGGGATCGGGCTGTTCGTGGTCCTGGTCCTGTGCCTGCCGACGCTGATCCAGAGGAGGGAGTCGGCATGAGTCATCCACGTGACCCCTACGACCGCTCGCACGAGCCGCAGGCCGACGACGTCTACGGCCAGGAGCCGTGGATGCTGGACCCCTACGCCGACCCGTACGCGGGGCAGACGGCACAGAACCCGCCCGAGGGCTACACCCCGGAGCAGCTCTACGCCCAGGAGCCCTATGTGCCTGGTCCGGAGACGGGTCAGATGCTCGCTCAGACGGGTTACCCGCCGCCCTACGAGGGCGACTACCGGACCGGTGAGTTCCAGGCCGCCTACGAGCCGGTGCCCGAGCCGGAGTTCGAGGCCTGGCCGACCGCCGACGAGATGCGCGCGGGGGAGCCGGAGACCGAGCCCGAGCGTGCCAAGGGCGGACGGATGGCGGCGGCCGCCGCGGCCGCTGCCGCGGCGCGGCCCCGGCTGCGCCGCGTACGCAAGCAACGCAGCCGCCGGCTCGACAACACCGCTCTGGTGGCGCTGGGCCTGGTCGCGGCGATGGCCGTCGCCCTCCTGCTCAACCGGCCCCACCAGTGGGAGCAGCCGAAGCTGGCCGCCGACAGCAGCGCGCCGACCGCGGCCACCGTGGTGTGCCCCGGCAAGGCCAAGAAGGGCACCGACCAGGTCGCCGTCACGAACGCCGCCGACGGGTCCGGCGAGGTCACGCTGAGCGGCCCCGGTGCCGGCAAGGGCACGCAGGCCACCGTCGGGTCCGGCAAGGTCACCGGCGCCTCGGTCAAGCCCGGCTCGGTCGTCGTCAAGGCCGGCAAGGAGGTCGCGCCCGGCCTGGTCGCCGGACGCTCGACGACCAAGCCGCTCGCCGCGACCGGCTGCCTGGCGCCGCAGGCCGAGGCATGGTTCCCCGGCGTCGGTGCGGGCGCCACCCACAACTCGGTCCTGGAGCTCACCAACCCCAACAGCGGTGCGGCCACGGTCGACATCTCGCTCTACGACGACAAGGGCGCGGTGGCGGTCCCCGAGGACCTGCGCGGCGTCGCGATCCCCGGCAACACCACCCGCACCTTCGACCTGCTGCACGTGATCCCGCGCAAGGGCGAGCTGTCCCTGAAGACCACGGTCGTACGCGGCCAGGCCGGGGTGATGGTTCGCGACCGGGCCATCTCGCTCGAGACGCAGGCGACCTCCGAGGACTACTTCCCGGGCCAGTCGACGCCCGCCGAGACCAACCTGCTGGTCGGCTACCCCAACAGCTCCTCGAACCGTACGCTGACCGTCGCCAACCCCGGCGAGACCCAGGTCAGCGCGGAGCTGCGCCTGCTCACCCCGAAGAACGTGCTCACCCCGGAGGGTGCTCCGGAGATCAAGGTGCCGCCCAGCGGGCAGGCACAGGTCGACCTGACCAAGCTGCTCGGCAAGGACAGTGCCGATGACGCCTACGGTGTCGAGATCGTCGCCACCGGCCCCGTCACCACCGCGATGCGCTCGGTCGACGGCGGCGACGTCGCGATCACCACCGCCACCGAGACCGTCTCGAAGCCGACCGCCGTGGTCGTCCCGGCGGGAGCCGGCGTCGGCAAGAAGCGGGTCGTGATCTCCGGCCCGGTCGCCAAGACCGGCAGCAGCGGCACCGTCAAGGTGGTCCCGATGACCGCGAAGGGCAAGGCGCTCAAGGCCAAGTCCGTCAAGGTCGGCCCCGGGCTGGGTGCCGAGATCGAGGTGCCCGCTGAAGCCGCGCTGATCCAGCTCGTCCCCCAGGGCGTCCAGGTCAACGCGGCCGTGGTGCTGAGCGGTGACGGCGACGCGGTCGTCCCGTTCCGTCCGCTGCGCGCGGAGGTACGCACCGCCGGGGTTGCTCCTGGGTTGCCGTTGCCGTTGGAGCCCTGAGTTTCTCAGTGCGGCACGCCGGCGGGTTGGTGTGTTTTGTGGTTGGTGTTTGCCGCCGACCCGTTACGGGAGGGTGTTCTCAGCGGCGTCCGGAGTAAAGGACGGCCTGCGGCCGCCGGCTGACGCCGGCCGCTTCGCGGTCCTTGACACCGGCCGTCGCTGAGAATTTTGGCTGGCTATCGGGTCGGCGGCAGGGGTCTGGCGCGGCGATGTGGGTTGGGTAGGGGCTTGGGGTCTGGGGTGAACGAATTTTCGTTCACTGCTGCCACGCCGCCCAGGGTGGCTCGGTCCGTGAAAGAAAATTCTCTTTCACCTGGAGGAGCTGGGCGGGTTGGTGGGGTGAACGAATTTTCGTTCACCGCGGAGGCAGCCACCTCCTGAGGAGCGACTGCCTCCCGGCCACACTGGGGTCGGCGGCCCAGACCAGCCCCCAAATCTCAGTAGCTAAGAGCGCCGGTACAAAGACGACCAGCCCTCACGGCTGATAGCGCGGATCCACATCCTCGGCGTCGATCCCGAGCAGATCCGCAACCTGCTCGACCACGACCATGAGCACCATCGCCTCGACCTCGGCGCGCGTGTGGCAGCGGTGCTCGATCGGACGCCGGTAGATCACCAGCCGCGCCGGCTTCGCGCCGGAGCCGCGCTCGAGCGACCCGAGCGGGATGTGGCCGTCGACGGTCCAGTCTTTGGGGATGTCCGGCGACTCCTCGACGGCGTACTCGATCAGCCCCAGCCGTGACTGCCAGCGGCCGTCGATCTCGGTGACGATCCCGAGGGCGATGTCGTCGAAGCGCTCGCGGCGGGTGCGCAGGACCGGGACCTTCGGATCGGTCGGGACGGCCATCGGGCCACGTCTGCCACGGCCGTGCCGATCCCTGTGCCTGGTCATGTACGCGAGCCTAACTGCGCGACTGGCCTCAGGGGAGTACGGTTCACCCGTGACTGCTCGTCGTTGTTCGCGTACCGCCTGCCAGCGCCAAGCCGTCTGCACGCTCACCTATGTGTACGCCGACCAGACGGCCGTCCTCGGCCCGTTGGCGACCTATGCCGAGCCGCATGCCTACGACCTGTGCGAGGAGCACGCAGAGCGCCTCTCCGCGCCTCGGGGCTGGGAGGTCGTCAGACTGGCCCGCGAGCCGGTCGACCCGCAGCCCAAGGGCGATGACCTGCTCGCGCTGGCCGATGCCGTCCGGGAAGCCGCGAGGCCGCCGGCACCCGCGCCGCGGAGCCCGGCCGTCGCGCCTGGGCAGAGCGAACCCGACGGGCCCGGGACCGACGACGGGCAGCCCCGCCCCGGCGGCACCCGTCGCGGCCACCTCCGCGTGCTGACCTCGGAGTAGGACGACTAGAGTTCCGGACATGCCGGAGAGAGTCGACCCCGACATCGCCAACGCCGTCTTCAAGGCGTACGACGTCCGTGGCACCGTCCCTGACCAGATCGACGAGAACCTCGCCCGACTCGCCGGGCGGGCCTTCGTGCACGTCGTGGGCGCCCGGGGCGGCGAGATCGTGGTCGGCCACGACATGCGCCCCAGCTCCCCGGCGCTGTCGGGAGCCTTCGCGGAGGGGGCGACCGAGGCGGGCGCCGACGTCACGATCATCGGGCTGGCCTCGACCGACGAGCTCTACTTCGCCTCCGGCCACCTCGGTCTGCCGGGCGCGATGTTCACCGCCAGCCACAACCCGGCGCAGTACAACGGCATCAAGCTGTGCCGGGCCAACGCGGTCCCGGTCGGCGCGGAGAGCGGGCTCGACGAGATCCGCGACCTGGTCATCTCCGGTGAGGCCCCCGTCGTCGAGGTCGCGGGCAGCATCAGCGAGACCGACGTGCTGGAGGCGTACGCCGCGCATCTGCTGGGTCTGGCTCCGGTGAAGGGCCGCAAGCTCACCGTCGTCGCCGACGCCGGCAACGGCATGGCCGGCCACACCGCCCCCGCCGTCTTCGGCCGCCTCGGCAGCGACGCCGTCGAGCTGATCCCGATGTACTTCGAACTCGACGGCACCTTCCCCAACCACGAGGCCAACCCGCTCGACTCGACCACGCTTGTCGACCTTCAGGCCAAGGTCCGCGAGACGGGCGCCGACGCCGGCCTCGCCTTCGACGGTGACGCCGACCGCTGCTTCCTGGTCGACGAGCAGGGCGACCTAGTCAGTCCGAGCGCGATCACCGCCCTGATCGCCGAGCGTGCCCTGGCCAAGGAGCCGGGCGCGACGATCATCCACAACCTGATCACCTCCCGCGCCGTCCCCGAGATCGTCACCGAGCTGGGCGGCACCCCGGTGCGCACCCGTGTCGGCCACTCCTACATCAAGGCCGTGATGGCCGAGTCGGAGGCGGCCTTCGGCGGCGAGCACAGCGGCCACTTCTACTTCCGCGACTTCTGGCGCGCCGATTCCGGCATGCTCGCCGCGCTGCACGTGCTCGGCGCCCTTGCCAAGACCGACCAGCCGCTGAGCGAGCTGCTGGCGGCGTACGACCGCTACCCGATGAGCGGCGAGATCAACTCGACCGTGCCCGACCAGGCCGCGACCGTGGCCGAGATCGAGAAGGCGTACGCAGGGCGCGAGGGTGTCACCGTCGACAAGCTCGACGGGCTGACCCTCACCCACGCCGACTGGTCCTTCAACGTCCGCGCCTCCAACACCGAGCCGCTGCTGCGGCTCAACGCGGAGGGCAAGGACATACTCACCATGGAGCGCGTGCGCGACGAGGCGCTCGCGATCATTCGAAAGGAATCTGACTGATGAGCGCCCTAGGCCTGAGCGAGAAGCTGCTCGAGATCATCGTCTGCCCGCAGTGCCACGGCGACCTGCTGCCCGTCGAGGCGGACAGTGAGCTGGTCTGCCAGGGGGAGTGCGGCCTGGCCTATCCGGTACGCGACGGCATCCCCGTCCTGCTCATCGATGAGGCCCGACCGACCAAGAGCGAGTGAGGCAGCGATGACCTGGTTCGACGAGTCGAGGCTGGACGACGAGCGGGCGCTGGCCGGGATCGACCTGCTGCTGCGTTCGCTGGCCGAGTCCGGCGCCCGGGTCCGCCGGGTGGCCGCAGGCGCCGCAGAGCCCCTGCAGGAGGCCGTACGCCGCGCCGCAGAGTCCGGGCGACCCCGGGCCGTGGTCGCGGCCGGCCCCGACTCGCGCCTGCTGCGCGCCGTCCTCGAGCCGTTCTGCCCGGTCCCGTTCGTCGCCTGGCCGGCCCCGGGTCTGCCGGGCTGGGCCGGAAGCCTCGACCTGGTGGTCGTGCTGGCCCCGACCGGGTCCGACCCGGGGGAGGCGTCGGCGGCTGCCGAGGCCGTCCGCCGGGGCGCTCAGCTGGTCGTCGCCGCGCCGGAGAAGTCGATGGTCGCCCAGCACGCCGAGGGCCGCGACAGCACCCTGCTCCCGGTCGAGGGTGGCGACACGCTCGCGATGGCGATCTTGATGCTCACCTATCTCAACTCGGTCGGTCTCGGTCCCGAGGCCGACGCGGGCAAGGTGGCCGACGCGCTCGACGACGTCGCCACGGCCTGCTCGCCGCACCGCGACATCTCGGTCAACCCGGGCAAGATCCTGGCGCTCTCGCTGGCCGACTCGCTCCCGGTCGTGTGGGGTGGCTCCGTCCTGGCCGCCCGGGCCGCCCGTCGTGTCGCCGAGGGTCTGCGCCGAGCCAGCGGCCGCGGTGCCATCGCCGGTGACGCCGACGACCTGCTCCCGGTCCTGGAGGCGGCCCGGCCGCGCAACGTCTTCGACGATCCGTTCGCCGAGGAGCAGGCGTCCGTGCGTCCCGTCCTGGTCATCCTCGACGACGGCGCGACCGATCCGATCATGCTCGAGCAGCGTCGTTCCCTCACCGAGGCCGCGGACACGCGCGGCGTACGGGTGGAGGTCGTGGAGGCGAACGCGAGCACGGAGGTCGCCCGCTACGCGTCGCTGCTCCTCCAGGGAACATACTCCGCGGAGTATCTTCGTTTGGGATTGGTTAACGATATTTAATTCCGGATGACGGACAGATCCATGTGATCTGGGTCATGCCCCACGGTCAGATCCGATGGCGGCGTTTCGCTGCGAGGTGAGATCGCTGGACTCCGGGGAGCCGTGTCTGCTTGATTTGGCAACATTTCGGTCACATCAAGGTCACATTCTCCCCTGGAACAGGATCCCCCTCCCATGAACCAGACCAAGTTCGTCGTCGCCGGTGCCCTGGCCCTGCTGGGCGCCGTCGTCTTCAGCGGACGGCTCTCCGAGCCGGACCCGTCCGCGACCGACGAGGCGAGCGCCGCGGCCGGTGGCACGCTGCGCATCGGCGTCGACAGTGCCGAGCCGGCCTACTACAAGGTCGACGGCGTCACCAAGGGCTTCGACTACCAGATGGCGCGCAGTGTCGCCGAAGGGATGGGTGCCGAGCCCGAGTTCGTGGAGATGGACTTCAACGAGCTCTTCCCGGCGCTCCGGGCGGGCAAGATCGACATGATCGGGGCCCAGGTCACCAAGACGGCGGAGCAGGAGCGCAAGTTCGACTTCAGTGCTCCGTACTTCGTGACGTACGTGTCCTTCCTCGCTCCCAAGGGCTCGCCGGTCCGGACGCGTAGCGACGTCAACGGCAAGAACATCGCCGTCGTCGAGGGCACCGTCCAGGAGCGCTATCTCGAAGAGCAGTACCAGGACGTCAACATCATCGAGGCCCCGAATGCCGACGCGGCAGTGAGGTCGATGGGACGGGGTGAGGCCGACGCGTTCTTCTACGGCGCCCCCTACTCCGAGTCGATCATCAGGCGCGCGTCGATCCCGCTGACGGAGCCGATCGTCTACCAGGCCGAGGACGCTCCCATCGGCTTCGTGGTCCGCGAGGGTGACGAGCGCAAGGAGCAGATCGACGGCGTCATCGAGGACATGGTCCTCAGTGGCGAGTGGATGAAGATCAAGACCGACTACTTCGAGACGGCCCCGCTTTCCGAGGTGTTCCGGGAGAAGGGCGCTTGATGTGCGTTGAGGAAGATGTTTGAGTGAATTTGGCCAAGAAATGCCCTGTTTGGCGAATTTAGCGCGTGATGCAGGTCACGCGCTACGGTGAAAGTTCGGTTACGGAACGTGACGAGGAGTGTCGAAAACCTGGACGCGGGGGAGTGGACAGGTGTTTGATGCAACATCGTCCGGCCATCCCTGGCCAGCACGTCTCGGATTCTCGGCGCCGACGTGACGGGCATGCCCCACCATCCCGGAAAAACACAGGACTTTCGCATGAACCACATCAAGTTTGTCGTCGCCGGCGCCCTGGCCCTCTTGGGGGTCCTGGTCATCGGCGGCTATTACGCCGACCCGGCTCCGAAAGCGACCGAGGAGAAGAGTGCCGCCGCAGGTGGCACGCTGCGGATCGGCGTCGACGGCACCGAGCCCGCCTACTACAAGATCGACGGCGTGACCAAAGGCTTCGACTACGAGATGGCGCTCGGCGTCGCCGAAGGCATGGGTGCCAAGCCGGAGTTCGTGGTGATGGACTTCGACGAGCTCTTCCCGGCCCTCCAAGCGGGAAAGATCGACATGATCGGCGCTCAGATCACCGAGACCGCGGAGCGCAAGCAGGACTTCGACTTCAGCGCGCCCTACTTCGTCACGTACCTGTCCTTCCTCACCCCGGAGGACTCGCCCATCAAGACGCGTGACGACATCAACGGCAAGAACGTCGCGATCATCGAGGGGACCATCCAGGAGCGCTACCTCGAGGAACAGTACGAGGACGTCAACATCATCAAGGTGAAGGACGAGGACTCCGCGGTCAAGGCGATCCAGAGCGGCGAGGCCGACGCCTTCTTCTACGACGCCCCCTACACCGCGCCGATCATCAAGCGCGCGCCGATCAAGCTGACGGAGCGGATCGTCTACCCGGCCGACGACGCCCCGATCGGTTTCGTCATGCAGAAGGGTGACAAGCGCAAGGGTCAGGTCGACGCGGCGCTCGAGCAGATGATCCTCGACGGGAACTGGCTGAAGATCAAGAAGGAGTACTTCAAGGAGTACCCGCTCTCCGAGGTCTTCAAGGACAAGGGCGCCTGAGTCTGACCCCGCTCGCCCCACTTCGGGGCGCCTGAAGTCCAGTAGCCTACGATGCCCGCTGGCCCGGCCCAGTCCAGGTCACAGTGTCTCGGCGCACCCCTCCCCCCACCCAGGACGTCGTAATGAAATCCCTGAAATTCATCCTTGCGGGCGCGGTCACCCTTCTGGTGATCCTGATCGTGGTCTCCAACACGGTCGAGACGACCGGCCCCTCCTCCGCAAGGCGCAGCAGCGCGGCCGATGACGGCCAGCTCAAGATCGGTGTGCTGAACAGCGCGCCGGTCTACTACACCGACGCGTCCGGCGCCAAGGGCTTCGACTATGAGATGGCCCTCGGCGTCACCAAGTCGCTCGGCATCAAGCCGTCGTTCGTACCGATGGACTTCGCCGACCTGTTCACCGCGCTCGACGCGGGCGAGATCGACATGATCGCGTCGCAGGTGAGCGTGACCGAGGAACGCGAGAAGGCGTACGACTTCTCGCACCCCTACTTCGTCACCTACCTGTCCTTCACGACCCCGAAGGACTCGCCGATCAGGAAGCTCAAGGACATCAACGGCACCCGGGTCGCCATCGTGGACGGCACCGCGCAGGAGAGCATCCTGAAGGCGCGGTTCCCCAAGGCCGAGATCGTGAAGCGGAAGAACGAGGCGGCCGCGCTCGAGGCGGTCGCGGCGGGCAAGGCGGACTCGTTCTTCTACGACGCCCCGTTCACCGCGGGTCTGATCAAGCACGCCCCGATCCCGATGGAGGAGCGGATCGTCTATCCCTCCGACAAGGCCCCGATCGCCTTCGTCTTCCGCAAGGGTGACGGGCTGAGGGACCAGGCCGACGACGCGATCGACGAGATGATCGTCAACGGAGACTGGCTGCGGATCAAGACGGACTACTTCGAGCAGTACCCGCTCTCGGAGCGCTTCCGGGAGCAGGGCGTCGAGTAGCCCGACCCAACCGATAAGGTTCCGAGCATGAGCGCCGGACTCTTCGCACTGCTCGACGACGTAGCCGCCATCGCCAAGCTGGCGGCTGCGTCCGTCGACGATGTCGGCGCTGCCGCCGGCAAGGCCTCGGCCAAGGCCGCGGGTGTCGTCATCGACGACACCGCGGTGACGCCGCAGTACGTCCACGGCATCGCCGCCGAGCGCGAGGTGCCGATCATCAAGAAGATCGCCCTCGGCTCGCTGCGCAACAAGCTGCTGATCATCCTGCCGGTCGCGCTGATCCTGGCCCAGTGGGCGCCGTGGGCGATCACCCCGATCCTGATGCTCGGTGGCGCGTTCCTCGCCTTCGAGGGCGTCGAGAAGGTGCTGGAGTGGGTCCGGCCGCACGCCGAGACCCATGACACGCCGGTCGTCGAGGAGGGCCCCGAGGCCGAGAAGACGATGATCGCGGGTGCCGTACGCACCGACCTCATCCTCTCCACCGAGATCATGGTGATCGCGCTCAACGAGGTCATCGACCAGGGCTTCTGGCTGCGCCTCGGCGCCCTGGTGGCGGTCGCGTTCCTGATCACGATCGTGGTCTACGGCGTGGTCGCCCTGATCGTGAAGATGGACGATGTCGGCCTGTCGCTCTCCCAGCGCCCCGGCGCCTTCGCGCAGCGGTTCGGCCTGGGCATGGTCTCGGCCATGCCGAAGGTGCTCACGGTGATCTCGATCGTCGGCACCGTGGCGATGCTCTGGGTCGGCGGACACCTGATCCTGGTCGGTCTCCACGACGTCAACGGGCTCGCTGCCGGCCACCCCGGCTGGTCGTGGCCCTACGACACCGTCCACCACCTCGAGGAAGAGGTCCACCACGCCCTCGGTGGCGTCGGTGCGGCCGCCGGATGGCTGGTCAACACGTTCTTCTCCGCGGTCGTCGGTCTCATCGTCGGTTCGATCGTGGTCGGCGTGCTCCACCTGCTGCCGTTCAAGAAAAACCACTGAGCCCGATCGGGCACCCGGGGTTAGCCTCGGAGCATGCACCCGATCTAACTCGCGGAGCGCAGCCTCTCCGAGCGCAGCCGTACGCTGCGCGTGCTCGCCTACCACGCCTCGCGAGACGCGGTCCCGCTCTACGCGGTCTATGCCCTGCTCTTCGCCGATCACGGGCTCTCCGCGGGACAGATCTCGTCGCTGTTCGTGATCTGGTCGGTGACGGCGTTCGTCGCGGAGGTGCCGTCCGGCGCCTGGGCCGACACGGTCGACCGTCGGCACCTGCTGGTGGCCTCGGCGCTGATCCACGGCGCGGCGTTCGCGGCCTGGACATGGTGGCCGTCGTACGCCGGGTTCGCGCTCGGGTTCGTGCTGTGGGGTGTGTCCGGGGCGCTGATGTCGGGGACGTTCGAGGCGCTGCTCTACGACGACCTCGTGGTGCGTGGCGAGAGCTCCCGCTACCCGACGTTGATCGGCTGGGCGCGTTCCTCGGCGCTGGTCCTCACCCTGCTCGCCGAGCTGGCGGCGGTGCCGCTGCTGCACGCCGGCGGCTATCAGACGGTCGGGGTGGCGTCGGTGGGGGTCACCCTCCTCCAGGGCCTGCTGGCCGCGACGCTGCCGGTGAGCCGGTCGGCGCGCCACGGTGGACGTGACCCGGACGACGACCCTGGCGACGACCCGGACGAGACCCGTGCTGGCTATCTGGTGATGCTCCGGGCCGGACTGTCCGAGGCATCCCGGACCCCTTCGGTACGCCGCGCGCTGCTGGTGGCCTCCGCGCTGGTCGGGATGACGGCGTACGACGAGTTCTTCCCGGTGGTCGCCGATGCCCACGGGGTCGCCCCGACGACCGTCCCGGTCCTGGTCTCGCTGGCCACGCTCGCCCAGGCGGTCGGCACGGCGCTCGCCGGCCGCACGGCGCGGATGTCCCCGCGTACGCTCGCGGTTGTCGTCGCGGGAGGTGCCGTGCTGATCTCCCTCGGCGCGCTCGCGCACCCCTTCGTGGGCTTCGTCGCCATCGCGCTCGGCTACGGCCTGCTCAACAACGCCATGATCGTGGCCGAGACCCGTCTCCAGGACCGCATCCAGGGGCCCGCCCGGGCGACCGTCACCAGCGTGCTCGGGGTGGGGGAGGAGACGGTGGCACTGGTGACGTACGCCTTCGTCGGTCTCGCCTCCGGGCTCGTCGGGGTCCCGGTGGCGGTCGCGCTGGTCGGGCTACCACTGGTCGCCGGAGCGGTCGTGGGTCACCTGATGCTGGTCCTCAGATGTTGGCCTGGCGTTTGCCGTCCAGGATTACCGCGGACGGCGAGGGCCGCTTGTAGTCTGGGAAGACCCTGCGTGGGAGATCCCGCTGGTGCGCAGATGCGCGACGCAGGCCCGCATTAAATTCGGTAAGGAATAACCATGGACTACAAGGTTGCCGACCTGAGCCTGGCCGAGTTCGGCCGCAAGGAGCTCACCCTCGCCGAGCACGAGATGCCGGGCCTGATGGCCATGCGCGAGCGCTACGGCAAGGACCAGCCGCTCAAGGGCGCCCGCATCGCCGGCTCGCTGCACATGACCATCCAGACCGGCGTGCTCATCGAGACGCTGACCGCCCTCGGCGCCGACGTGCGCTGGGCCACCTGCAACATCTTCTCCACCCAGGACCACGCCGCCGCGGCCGTCGTCGTCGGCACCGGCACCGCCGAGGAGCCCAACGGCACCCCGGTCTTCGCCTGGAAGGGCGAGACCCTGGCCGAATACTGGGACGAGGCCGAGAAGGTCTTCGACTTCACCGACGAGGCCGGCAACAAGGTCGGCCCGAACATGCTCCTCGACGACGGCGGTGACATCACGCTCCTCGTCCACAAGGGTGTCGAGTTCGAGAAGGCCGGCGAGGTGCCGGGCCAGGACTCCACCGACAACGAGGAGTTCAAGGAGGTCCTCCGCGTCCTCGACCGGAGCCTGAAGAACGACCCGCAGCGCTGGACCAACATCGCCAACGGCATCAAGGGCGTCACCGAGGAGACCACCACCGGTGTCCTGCGCCTCTACGACCGGTTCAAGGAGGGCTCGCTCCTCTTCCCGGCGATCAACGTCAACGACTCGGTCACCAAGTCGAAGTTCGACAACAAGTACGGCTGCCGCCACTCCCTGATCGACGGCATCAACCGCGCCACCGACGTGATGATCGGCGGCAAGGTCGCGGTCGTGTGCGGCTACGGCGACGTCGGCAAGGGCTCGGCGGAGTCGCTGCGCGGCCAGGGTGCGCGCGTCATCGTCACCGAGATCGACCCGATCTGCGCGCTGCAGGCCGCGATGGACGGCTACGAGGTCCGCCGCCTCGAGTCTGTCGTCGAGACCGCCGACATCTTCGTGACCACGACCGGCAACTTCGACATCATCCGGGTCGAGCACTTCGAGAAGATGAAGAACCAGGCCATCGTCGGCAACATCGGCCACTTCGACAACGAGATCGACATGGCCGGCCTCGCCAAGATCCCGGGCATCGTCAAGGACGAGATCAAGCCGCAGGTCCACCAGTGGATCTTCCCCGACGGCAAGAAGATCATCGTGCTCTCCGAGGGCCGCCTGCTCAACCTGGGCAACGCCACCGGTCACCCGAGCTTCGTGATGTCGAACTCGTTCACCAACCAGACGCTGGCCCAGATCGAGCTCTTCACCAAGACCGACGAGTACCCGATCGGCGTCTACGTGCTGCCCAAGCAGCTCGACGAGGAGGTCGCCCGCCTCCACCTCGACGCCATCGGCGTCGAGCTGACCGAGCTCAACCAGGCTCAGGCCGACTACCTGGGCGTCCCGGTCGAGGGCCCCTACAAGGCGGATCACTACCGCTACTGATCACCGTCCGAGTCGGCGCGTCCGCCCCGTGAGCCGGGGGGGCAGGCGCGCCGACTCGCGCGTTGTGGGGTGGCTGATGTGATGCGTCGCACGCACTGGGTGACAGAATCGGACACATGGCCGATCGCAGCGCTCCCGACCAGCCCGCCAAGGGAAAGGTCCTCGTCGTCGATGATGATGCCTCGCTGAGCGAGATGCTGGCGATCGTGCTGAGACAGGAGGGCTTCGACTCGCAGCTGGTCGCCCGTGGTGACCTGGCGCTCCCCGCGTTCCACGACTACAAGCCCGACGTGGTGCTGCTCGACCTGATGCTTCCCGGGATGGACGGCATCGAGGTGTGCAAGCAGATCCGCAAGGAGTCGGGCGTGCCGATCGTCATGCTCACCGCCAAGGGCGACACGGTCGACGTGGTGGTCGGGCTCGAGTCCGGGGCCGACGACTACGTGGTGAAGCCGTTCAAGCCCAAGGAGCTGATCGCGAGGATCCGGGCACGGGTCCGGCGCCACGGCGAGACGCTGCCCGAGGTGCTCGAGATCGGCGACCTCACCATCGACGTGGCCGGCCACCAGGTCACCCGCGACGGCGAGCAGATCCAGCTCACGCCGCTGGAGTTCGACCTGCTGGAGTGCCTGGCCCGCAAGCCGCACCAGGTCTTCTCCCGCGAGGTGCTGCTGGAGCAGGTGTGGGGCTACCGCCACGCCGCCGACACGCGGCTGGTCAACGTGCACGTCCAGCGACTGCGTTCCAAGGTCGAGCACGACCCCGAGAACCCCGAGATCGTCGTCACCGTCCGTGGCGTCGGCTACAAGGCAGGACCCGTGTGACACTCCAGCAGGTCGTCCGCGCAGCATCCCGGACGCCCAAGAAGCTCCTGACCACGTGGCGCCGGTCGATCCAGACCCGCGTCGTGGTCTACACCGTGCTGCTCACCGCGGCCGCCGTCAGCCTGGTCGGGCTGATCCTGCTCGAGCAGATCGGCGACGAGCTGGTCCAGGACCGCGTCGCCGCGGCGAAGGCGGAGGCCTCCGAGGAGCTCTCCGCGGCCCGCGCGAGCATCGCGGACACCTCCGGTGCCAACGGGGGCACCCCGCTCCAGCGCAACGACCTGGGCGACCCGATCATCCAGCGCAGCCTCTCGCGCGGCTACGGCGTCGTCATGGCCGGTCCGGTGACCTCGACGTCGGGCCGGATCAGCGACGACGGTGTCGAGTGGACACCGGGGGTTGACGTACGCAGCGTCCCGCGCACGCTCGAGGACCGGTTCCAGACGATCCGCGCCGAGCCGGCCTGGACCTACACCAAGGTCTCCTACGACGACGGCAAGCGATCCTCCACCCCCGGCATCGTGATCGGGTCGCAGGTGGAGCTGCACGACGACACGTACAACATCTACTTCCTCTTCCCGATGGACCAGGAGCAGGAGACGCTCGGCGTCATCACCCGCGGGCTGCTCGCGGCCGGCGCGATCCTCATCCTGCTGATCGGCGTCGGCAGCTGGATCGTGACCCGCCACGTCGTCACGCCCATCCGGATCGCCCGCCGCACCGCGGAGCGGCTCGCCGCGGGCCGCCTCGAGGAGCGGATGGTCGTCCACGGCGAGGACGACCTGACCGGTCTGGCGATCTCGTTCAACCAGATGGCCAGCGGCCTGCAGAACCAGATCCGGCAGCTGGAGCACCTCTCCCGCGTCCAGCGACGGTTCAGCTCCGACGTCTCCCACGAGCTGCGTACGCCGCTCACCACCGTCCGCATGGCCAGCGACGTCCTCCACGAGGCCCGGGACAGCTTCGACGCCCCGACGGCCCGAGCGGCCGAGCTGCTGCAGACCGAGCTCGACCGCTTCGAGACGCTCCTGGGCGACCTGCTCGAGATCAGTCGCTTCGACGCCGGGGCCGCGGTCCTCGACCTCTACGACACCGACCTGACCGCGCTGGCCCACGCCGTCGTCGAGGCCTACACGCCGCTCGCCGACAAGCGCGACATCGAGCTGAAGGTCGTCGCTCCGGACCACCCGTGCACGGCACAGGTCGACCACCGCCGGGTCGAGCGGATCGTACGCAACCTGGTGGCCAACGCCACCGACCACGCTCTGGTGGGCCAGACCGTCACCATCCGGATCGACAGCGACGAGCACGCGGCCGCGCTCACCGTGCGTGACCACGGCGTCGGGCTGGCGCCGGGGGAGACCGCGCTGGTCTTCAACCGGTTCTGGCGCGCCGACCCGGCCCGCGACCGTTCCAGCGGCGGCACCGGTCTGGGCCTCTCGATCTCGCTGGAGGACGCCCATCTCCACGGCGGTTGGCTGCAGGCCTGGGGACGCCCCGACCAGGGCGCCCAGTTCCGGCTCACGCTTCCGCGCTATGCCGGTGCGGCGCTGCGGCACAGCCCGCTCCCGCTCGTCCCGGCAGACGCCCGAGACACCCTGGAGGCGTCGTGAGATCCGCACTGGCCGTCGTCCTGAGCGCGGTAGCGCTCCTCGTATCGGCGTGCTCGAGCGTGCCCGACTCCGGGCCCGTCCAGCGTGTCGATCTGGCTGCGCCGGACGCGCAGGAGGAGGTCATCCCCTACAACCCCGGCGCCCCGCGCGCCGGTGCGTCCCCGGGCGAGATCGTCGACGGGTTCCTGGACGCCATGAAGGCCACCCCGATGAGCACCGCCTACGCCCGCCGCTACCTCACCAGGGACGCCGCGATGAAGTGGGCTCCGGCCGGCCGCACCCTGGTCTACGGCGAGCTCGGCAGCCACGTCGGCTCGTCACCGCGGGTCTCGGTCGAGCTGGAGGACGCCGGGTGGCTCGACGAGCGTGGCGTCTGGCGTGGTGCGCTGGCCTCCTCGCAGGCGATCCTCGACTTCGAGCTGACCCGTACCGAGGGTGAGTGGCGGATCAGCTCGGCGCCGAACGCCCTGGTGGTCGAGGAGGACTGGTTCCTCACCCACTTCGCCCGCAGCAACCTCTACTACGTCGAGCCGACGGGGCACACCCTGGTGCCGGAGCCGATCTTCGCGCCCAAGGGCACCTCCTACGCCACCACCCTCGTCTCCAGCCTGCTGAGCGGCCCGGGGGAGGAGGCGCAGGGCGTCATCCGCAGCGCGCTCCCGACGACGGCCGACGAGCCCCGCTCGGTGGACGTACGCGACGGGGTGGCCGAGGTCGACCTGGCCGGTGACCTGGGTGACCACAGCTCCGCGGAGCTTCAGCTGATGGGCGCCCAGCTGGCCTGGACCCTGCGCCAGGACGCCAGCGTCGAACGCATCCGGCTCACGATCGACGGCGAGCCGGTGGTGCTGCCGGGGTACGGGGAGACCTTCAACGTCGACAACGGCGGCGGCTACGACCCCAACGGCACCTCGGCGCGGGTCGACCTCTACGCGTTGCGCGGCGGCGCGCTGGTGACCAGCACGGGTGAGAACGGCGACCCCTGGGTGCCGGTGCTGGGCGGATGGGCGAAGTCCCACGGCGTGATCGATGTCGCCGTCGACGCCGATGCCTCGACCGCCGCCGCGGTGACCGCCGACCGCACCGGCGTCGTCGTCGGCGGGCTGACCAGCGACGGCGAGCTCGCCAAGGCTCCGGTGAAGGGCACCCGGCTGCTGAAGCCCTCCTGGGACCTCGCCGGCCGGCTGTGGCTGGTCGACAAGGACTCGACCGGCGCCCGGGTGATGTACGTCGACGGCGACCGCCGCGTCCGCGTCGCGATCCCCGGGGTGACGGGGGAGAACGTGACCCGGTTCCTGGTCTCGCGCGACGGCACCCGGTTCGTCGCGGTGATCGCCGGTGAGTCCTCGGACCGCATCGTGGTCAGCCGCCTGCGGGCCAGCCCGAAGGGCGAGATCACGAACGCGACCTCGGCGGTCCTGCTGCCGCACCCGGACGCCGCCACGATGCAGGTCACCGACATCGCCTGGACCTCGCCGACCACGATCGTCGCGGTCCAGCAGATCAGCTCGACCGCGCTGTTCCAGTCGGTCTCGCTCGACGGTGCCCCCAGCGGTGAGCGCTACACCCTCAGCGACCGGGTCACCGGTGTCATCGGCTCTCCGGTGGCCTCGGCCCGCCTCTACGCGATGTCCGGCTGGACCCTCCTGGATCCGCTCGACCGGTTCGACCTCGAGCTGCCCTCCGATCTCTCGGACATCACCTACCAGGGCTGACTCTCCACAGCTTTGTCCACAGGCTGGCAGGTCCCGGTTGCCGCCGGGCGCCCATCCTGGTCGACTCGGGAGCATGAGTCTTCGAGGCGATCTCACCGACGCCTGGCACGACCTGGTCGTGGGCGGCCGCTGCGTCGGCTGCCGGCGACCGGGCCGGCTGCTCTGCCGCGACTGCCACGCCGAGCTGCCGCAGAGAGCCACCCCGAGCCCGCCGACCCCGGCGCCGCCGGGCATCGTCCCCGCCTTCGCGGCCGGGCCCTACGACGGCACCCTCAAGCAGCTCGTCATCGGGCTCAAGGAGCATCAGCTCCTCGGACTCCGCAGACCGCTCGCGGGCCTGCTCGCGCTCTCGGTGCTCGAGGCGATGGCGCAGACGGGCGCCGGCCTCACGATCCTCGTCCCGGTCCCGTCGCGCCGGGCCTCCGTGCGTGAGCGCGGCCTGGACAGCACCGCGGCGATCACGAGCGGAGCGGCCGCGATGCTGAGGCAGCGCGGGGTCGGCGTACGTCACCACCGGCTGCTCCGCACCAGACCCGGCGTCGCGGACCAGGCCGGTCTCGACTCCCGGCAGCGGCAGGCCAACCTGGACGGCTCGATCACCTGCCCCACGTCCGGCATCCGGACACTCGCGAGAGCGATTCCACGAGCGACGTTCATCGTCTGCGACGACGTGATCACCACCGGCGCGACCGCACGGGAGGCCCAGCGAGCGCTGGAATCGGTGGGTCTCGGCGTGAAAGCGATCGCGGTGGTGGCGGCCACCCAACGTCGGTCTCGCGTTCAAATGTAGGAAACCGCCATGTAATTCTGTTGAAGGGCTTTCGTGGGGCAGATCGGCGAACTACCGTCACTACATGGAGTCCGCCTGGGTCCGTGGTTGCGTCGCAGAGAGGTCCGCGTTGCGGACATCCGAGCGGCAAGCCGATGCCAGTCGCAGGCGAAACGGTCCACGTAACCCTAGAGATAGGGGATCACGGTGCGGCTTAGAGATAAGTCCTGCCCTTGCCCTCCCGTCAGATACGGGAGCCAGCACGGAGAAGGTGGAGTGGCACCAAGCCGCTAAGCCTCAGCAGGCGATTGTGGGGTCGAAGACCAGGTCGGCCGGGCGGACTCCGTACCCCGGAGGTCACATGCGCTGACCATCCGGGATTCCGCCAACCCCGAAACACCGGGAGGTACCCATGGAAGTTGTCGTCACGGCTCGCAACGCCGAGGTCTCAGACCGCTATCGCGCTCACGTAGCAGAGAAGCTCGCGAAGCTCGAGAAGCACGACCACCGCATCATCAGGATCAACGTGGAGGTCGACAACGAGCCCAACCCGCGCCAGCACAAGGGCGCCGTACACGTCGAGCTCACTGCGTACTCGAAGGGTCCGGTCATCCGGGCCGAGGCGTGTGCCGAGGACAAGATGGGGGCGCTGGACCTGGCTGTCGACAAGATGGCTTCCCAGATGCGCCGCGCCGCCGACCGCCGCAGGGTCCACCGCGGCCGTCGCACGCCGGTATCCGTCGGGCAGGCACTGGCGGGCATCGAGCCCGACGGCCTCGCCGCGACGTCGGAGTCCGAGGCCGACGAGGAGATCGTGCGCGAGCACCAGGTCGGTCCGATCACGGTGACGGGGGAGGGGCCGTTGGTGGTCCGGGAGAAGACGCACACGGCGGAGCCGATGACGCTCGACCAGGCTCTCTACGAGATGGAGCTGGTCGGACACGACTTCTACCTCTACATCGACAAGGACTCGACGAGGCCGTCGGTCGTCTACCGCCGGAGGGGGTATGACTACGGGGTGATCGCGCTCAACCGCGCGGACCTCGTCTGACCGCAGGACAAGCACAACGGCCGGGACTTTTCCATCCCTCAGATGGAGGAGTCCCGGCCATTCCCTTTGTCATCATGAGTTACGTGCCATGATGCATTCGTGTCAGCTACATCTGGTGCCGATCGTGAGCCGGTCCGCGTCTTGGTTGTCGACGACCAGGAGCTCTTCCGAAGGGGTCTGGTCGCGCTGCTGGCGAGCGAACCAGGCATCGAGGTCATCGGCGAGGCCACCAACGGCATCGAGGGCACCGAGCGTGCCGCGGCGTCGGCTCCGGACGTCGTGCTGCTCGACGTACGCATGCCCAAGCAGACCGGTCTGGAGGCCTGCTTGGCGATCAAGGAGGCCGTCCCCTCGGCCAAGATCATCATGCTGACCGTCTCCGACGAGGAGGCCGACCTCTACGAGGCGATCAAGGCCGGCGCGATGGGCTACCTCCTCAAGGACTCCTCGATCGACCAGGTCGCCCAGGCGATCCGGGTGGTCGCCGACGGCCAGTCCCTGATCAGCCCCTCCATGGCGGCCAAGCTGATGGAGGAGTTCAAGCAGATGGCCCGCCCGGACCGCTCCCCGGTCCCCGGCCCCAAGCTCACCGACCGCGAGCTCGAGGTCCTCGGCCTGGTTGCCAAGGGCCTCAACAACCGCGAGATCGCCAAGCGGCTGTTCATCTCCGAGAACACCGTCAAGAACCACGTACGCAACATCCTGGAGAAGCTCCAGGCCCACTCGCGTATGGAGGCGGTCATGTACGCCGTGCGACAGAAGCTCCTCAACGTCGACTGAGACCGGGCGGGCTCAGGGGGACGCCTCGCGCAGCCGTGGCAGCGCCGCGGCGACCGTGTCGAGGGCGGACAGGTGGTCGCGGCCGCGAGGGAGCACGAGGACGAACTCGGAGGCACCGGCGGCGCGGTAGGACGAGACCTGGGCCGGGAGGTCGTCGCCGGGTCCATCGACCCGCAGCTGCACCGTACGCCGGATCTCGCTCGGGTCGCGGCCGACGTCGGCGCAGTGGGCGTCGAGGATCGAACCGAGGCGGGCGAACTCCTCCGGGGACTCGCCGGTGGCGTTCCAGGCATCCGCATACTGCGCGACCATTCGCAACGTACGCCTCGGGCCGCTGCCACCGATCCAGATCGGCGGATACGGCCGCTGGACGGGCTTCGGCTCGGCCACCGCGTCGACCAGCGAGTAGTGCGCCCCCGAGAATGTCGTGGTGGGGGACGTCCACAGGGAGCGGATGATCTGGAGGGCCTCCTCCAGCCGGTCGAAGCGGTCGCGGAAGGTGCCGAACTCCAGGCCGTACATGGTGTGCTCGCGCTTGGCCCAGCCCGCGCCGATCCCGAACTCCAGGCGGCCGCCGGAGAGGTGGTCGACCGTGGTGGCGAGCTTTGCGAGCATCCCGGGATGGCGGTAGGTGTTGCCGGTGACCATGCAGCCGATGCGTACGTTCTCGGTGGCCACCGCCATCGCGGCCTGCATCGCCCACCCGTCGAAGATCGGCTGGGTCGGGTCATCGCCGAGGCTCGCGATGTGGTCCATGACCCAGACATGGTCGAAGCCGGCCTCGTCGGCCGTACGCCACACCTGCAGGTAGTCCTCGATCGGCGCTGCCTGGCTGAGCTTGATCCCGAACCGTGTCGTCATGAGCAGCGAGGCTATGCCGGAAAATGGGTGTCCTGGAAGAGGACGATTCGATAGGGTCGGCGCAGCGTCGCGTGCCGGTGGCAGACCGTGTCAGGCATGGAGGCGTCGAACACGAAGGAGATCGACATGATGTTGTCGTCCCCTTCGCCCTCACGTGACTGAGGGCGAGAAGACCAGGCTGATCGCCTGGGCAGATGAGATGCGGCGGGTCCACGACCGGCTGCGCAAGGCACTGCGAGTGACGCAGGAGGCCATCGCCGCGGGAGACCGTGCCGAACCGGCTGCCCGTGACCTGCTGCTGTTCTGTCACGGGTTCTGCGAAGCCCTGACCGGACATCACCAGGGCGAGGACCGGGAGCTGTTCCCGGCGATCGGCGCAGCTCACCCCGAGCTGCGCGACACGATCCGGCAGCTGGAGCAGGACCACTCCATGATCGGCCACCTCCTCGGCGGGCTCCAGTCCGCCGTCGATCAGGCCGCCACCGCCGAGACCCTCGGGAAGCACCTCGAAGGCATCGCCGCGATCATGGAGTCCCACTTCCGCTTCGAGGAGCGCAAGCTGCTCGGGGTGCTGGAGTCGCTCGCGTTGGACGCGGACGTCGGGGATGTCTTCGGTCCGCTGTGAAAGGAGCCGGTTCCGGACGGGACTTGTCCGGAACCGGCTCTAGAGTCGGACACGTGCCCAGCTCCCAGACACTCAGTACGTCACAGGCCCGCCGGATCGCGCTGGCGGCGCAGGGGTTCGCCGACAAGCCCCACACCACGCCGACGATGCGTACGTTCCAGCGCACCCTCGAGCGCACCGGAGTCCTCCAGGTCGACTCGGTCAACGTCCTGCAGCGCGCGCACTACATGCCGCTCTACAGCCGGATGGGGGCCTACGACACCGGGCTGCTGCACCGCGCCAGCAAGGGGCTCCGGGACCGCCGGATGGTCGAGTACTGGGCGCACGTGCAGGCGTTCATGCCGGTCGAGCTGTGGCCGCACATGCAGTGGCGGATGGACCACTGCCGCGCCCAGAAGGGCTCCAAGTGGTGGGGCAGCGTGCCGGACGGGATGAAGGAGAAGGTGCTCGCATTGGTGGCCGAGCAGGGGGCGGTGACCGCGCGGGAGGCGGCCAAGGCGCTCGACGACGCCGGCCCGCAGACCAAGGACCACTGGGGCTGGAACTGGTCCGACTCGCGCAAGACCCTCGACATCCTCTACATGTTCGGCGAGCTGGCCATCGCCGGTCGCAACGACCAGTTCGAGGTCGCCTACGACCTGCCCGAGCGCGTCATCCCGCGTCGATACCTCGACACCCCGACACCGTCGAAGGAGGAGGCCCACCTCGAGCTCGTACGCCGCGCCGCCAGGTCCCATGGGGTCGGCACCGCCAAGGACATCGCCGACTACTTCCGGATGCGGGTGGACGACACGACCCGCGCGCTGAACGAGCTCATCGAGGCGGGCGAGGTCGAGCCGGTCATGGTCGAGGGCATCCGCAAGCAGGCGTACCTCTTCTCCGGGTCGCGCCTCCCGAGGCGCATCGAGGCCCGGGCGCTGCTGAGCCCGTTCGACCCGCTGGTCTGGGAGCGGGAGCGCACCGAGGCGCTCTTCGACTTCTTCTACCGGATCGAGATCTACACGCCGGCGCCGAAGCGGATCCACGGCTACTACGTGCTCCCGTTCCTGCTCGGTGAGCACATCGTCGGCCGGGTGGATCTCAAGGCCGACCGCAGGAGCGGAACGCTCCAGGTGAAGGGCGCCTTCGCCGAGCCCGGCGCGCCCGTCGAGACCGCCGTCGAGCTGGCCGCCGAGCTCGAGCGGCTCGCCGGCTGGCTGGGTCTGGACGCCGTCGAGGTCGATCCCAAGGGCGACCTGGCGCCACTCCTTGCGCCGTTGGTGTGAGCAGGCGACCGGCAGGTGGGTAGAGTGACCGTGCTATCCGTCTGCCGCTAGTAGGAGCCCGCCACCGTGGCAATTCTCGACAAGATCCTTCGCCTCGGCGAAGGCAAGATCCTTCGCGAGCTCGAGGCCATCTCGAAGGCCGTCAACGCGATCGAGGACGAGTTCGTCGCGATGAGCGATGACGAGCTGCGCGGGATGACCGACGAGTTCAAGCAACGCCTGGAGAACGGCGAAGACCTCGACGACATCATGGCCGAGGCGTTCGCCACCGTCCGTGAGGTCACCAAGCGCGTCCTGGGCCAGCGCCACTACGACGTCCAGATCCAGGGCGGCGCGGCGCTCCACCTCGGCAACATCGCCGAGATGAAGACCGGTGAGGGCAAGACCCAGACCGCGGTGCTCCCGGCCTACCTGAACGCGCTGGCCGGCAAGGGCGTCCATGTGGTCACGGTCAACGACTACCTGGCCAAGTACCAGTCCGAGGTGATGGGCCGCATCTACGGCTTCCTCGGCCTCACCGTCGGCGTGATCCTGCCGCAGATGACCCCGGCGCAGCGCCGCGTGGCCTACAACTGCGACATCACCTACGGCACCAACAACGAGCTCGGCTTCGACTACCTGCGCGACAACATGGCCTCCTCCATGGAGGACCTGGTCCAGCGCGGCCACTTCTTCGCGATCGTCGACGAGGTCGACTCGATCCTCATCGACGAGGCCCGGACCCCGCTGATCATCTCGGGTCCCACCGAGGACGACGTGAAGTGGTACGACGAGTTCGCCACGATCGCCAAGAGCCTGACCAAGGACGTCGACTACGAGGTCGACGAGAAGAAGCGCACCATCGCCGTCCTCGAGCGGGGCATCACCAAGGTCGAGGACCACCTCGGCATCGAGAACCTCTACGAGGCCGTCAACACCCCGCTGATCTCGTTCATGAACAACTCGATCAAGGCCAAGGAGCTCTTCCGCCGCGACAAGGAGTACGTCGTCACCAACGACGAGGTCCTGATCGTCGACGAGCACACCGGCCGCATGCTCGCGGGCCGTCGCTACAACGACGGTCTGCACCAGGCGATCGAGGCCAAGGAGGGTGTGAAGGTCCGCGAGGAGTACCAGACCCTCGCGAGCATCACCCTGCAGAACTACTTCCGCCTCTACGAGAAGCTCTCCGGCATGACCGGTACGGCGATGACCGAGGAGTCGGAGTTCGACAAGATCTACAAGCTCGGTGTGGTCCCGATCCCGACCAACAAGCCGATGATCCGCAAGGACCAGCCCGACCTGGTCTACCGGACCGAGGTGGCGAAGTACGAGGCCGTCGCCGACGACCTGGTCGAGCGTCACAAGAAGGGCCAGCCGGTGCTGGTCGGCACGGTCTCGGTCGAGAAGTCCGAGTATCTCGGCAACATCCTCAAGAAGCGCGGCGTCCCGCACACCGTGCTCAACGCGAAATACCACGCCGACGAGGCCAAGATCGTCGCGCTGGCCGGTCACAAGGGCGCCGTCACGGTCGCCACCAACATGGCCGGCCGAGGCACCGACATCATGCTCGGTGGCTCCGTCGACTTCCTGGCCGACCAGGAGCTCCGTAAGCAGGGCCTGGAGCCCGCCGGTGAGACCGCCGAGGCGTACGAGCAGGCGTGGGCGCCGACCGTCGAGCGGATCAAGGAGCAGGTCAAGGCCGAGCACGAGGAGGTCACCAAGCTGGGTGGTCTCTACGTCCTCGGCACCGAGCGCCACGAGTCCCGCCGCATCGACAACCAGCTGCGTGGTCGTTCCGGCCGTCAGGGCGACCCGGGCGAGTCCCGCTTCTACCTGTCGCTGGAGGACGACCTGATGCGCCTGTTCAAGGGCGAGTGGGTCGACCGCATCCTGACCACGCTGAAGATCCCCGACGACGTGCCGATCGAGGCCAAGTCGGTGACCAAGTCGATCGCCAACGCGCAGACCCAGGTCGAGGGCCAGAACTTCGAGTCTCGCAAGAACGTCCTCAAGTACGACGACGTCATGGACCGCCAGCGCAAGGTGATCTACGCCGAGCGCCGCGAGGTCCTCGAGGGCGCCGACCTCGAGGAGCAGATCCGGACCTTCATCGACGACGTCGTCGAAGGCATGGTCACCGGAGCGACCCAGGACTACGCCGAGGAGTGGGACCTCGACCAGCTGTGGACCGACCTCAAGCAGATCTGGCCGGTCTCGGTCGAGCCGAAGTACCTGATCACGAAGGCCGGCGGCAGCAAGGACGACCTCGACCGCCAGGAGCTCATCGAGTTCCTCAAGAAGGATGCTCAGGAGGCGTACGACCGCCGCGAGGAGGAGATCGGCTCCGAGGGCATGCGCGAGGTCGAGCGCCAGGTCGTGCTCTCGGTCCTGGACCGCAAGTGGCGCGAGCACCTCTACGAGATGGACTACCTGCGCGAGGGCATCGGTCTGCGCGCCTACTCGCAGCGTGACCCGCTGGTGGAATACCAGCGCGAGGGCTTCGACATGTTCACCGCGATGATGGACGGCATCAAGGAGGCCGCGGTCGGCTACCTGTTCAACCTGGAGGTCCAGGTCGAGCAGACGGAGGCTGAGTTCCACTACCACCCCGACGGCACCCGTCACGCCGGTCCGATGCACGAGGGCGCGCTCGCCGAGCCGCCGGTCGGCGTCGGCCAGGCCGGTGGCCTCCAGGACATCTCCGCGGCCCTGAAGGCCGAGGCGGCCAAGGCTTCGGCCAGCGCCCCGCACGTCACCGCGAAGGGCCTGCAGAAGCCTGCCGCCCCCAAGCACCTGGCCTTCTCCGGCCCGGACGAGCAGGGTCAGGCCGAGGCGCAGGGCAACACGGTCACCAACGCCGACGACCCGTTCGCCAAGGTCGGCCGCAACGAGCAGTGCCCCTGCGGCTCCGGCAAGAAGTTCAAGCAGTGCCACGGCCGTCCCGGCGGCCCGACCGGCCTCACCACCCGCGTCAACGGCTGAGGGTCGCCCCCGGTCTGAAACCCGTGGAGCGCTGTACGTACCACGTACGTATCGCGCTCCACGGGTTACCGTCTTTTCGTGAGCGATGACGCGCAGACCGAGCGGGACCGGGTGCATGCCGCCGGGTTGCTCGATGCTCAGCTGCGGATGCAGGACGGGATCGCGACGTACGCACAGCTTGTCGCGGGTGGCGTGACTCGGATCGACATCGAGCGCAGGCTGCGGCGCAACGAGCTGCGGCGCGTCCACCCTCGGGTCTATGCCGACCACACGGGTCCGCTCACCTGGCTGCAGCGTGCCTGGGCCGCGGTGCTCTACGCCGAGCCGGCCTTCCTGTGCGGGGTGAGCCTCGAGCAGCCGAAGGGTCGCGATCTCGGCGATCCCATCCACGTTGCGATCGACAGGTCCCGCCGTGTCCGGCCTCAGGGCGGGATCGTGATCCATCGTCTCGCCGACCTCGCGCCGCGGACCTACGGTGGTGTGCCGCCGCGCCTCAACGTCGAGGACAACGCGTTCTGGATGGCCCACGAGGCGCGCAACGACATCGACGCCGTCGCGGCGATCGCGCAGGTCGCGGGCAGGTCCTACGTCACCGCGTCCTCGCTGCGAGCCGCGCTCGAGCGCTATCCGTCGCTGCGTCGCCGCCGGCTCATCGCCGGGATGATCGACGACCTGGAGGCGGGCACCTACTCCGTGCTCGAGCACGGCTACCTCACCAAGGTCGAGCGGCCGCACGGGCTGCCGGCGGGGGAGCGGCAGGCGCCGCGGACCGGTCCGAGCGGCAACCAGTTCCGCGATGTGGAGTACGCGGCGTACGGTCTCGTGGTCGAGCTCGACGGTGCGCTCGGGCATGAGTCGTGGCGCGACCAGGCGAGTGACGCCGACCGGGACCTTGACGACCTGGCGCGTATCGGTTCGGTCACCGCGCGGCTGCGTTGGCACCAGGTCTTCGACACCCCGTGCCGTACGGCCGCTCGGGTCGGCAGAATTCTGACGCGCAACGGTTGGACGGGCGAGGTGTTCTCTTGCGGCGACGGCTGCGTCGCGATGCACGGTTGACCTGTGGAGCGCTGTACGCACCAGGTGCGTACAGCGCTCCACAGGGTTATTCGTACGGCCCGAAGTTGAGGACCGTGCAGATCCAGCTCTCGCCGCTCTGCTCGAAGCGGAGCGCCATCGCGCGGTGGCCGTGGCCGAACTTGATGTTGACGGTGGCCTCGACGATGGTCTCTGTGACCATGTGGAGATGCCAGCGATAGACGCGCGGGCGGACCGGCTGGTGGCGGCCCAGGCCGGGCTCGTACGCCCCGCTACGGGCCGTCAGGGCGGCGCGGTAGCGCAGGTCGGCGACGACGTCCTTGGTCGTCCAGCGGACCAGCTGGCTCGCCGGACGATCCCCGCCGACGACCTCTGCGATCTTCTGGGCGAACTGCGGGATCCACGCCTTCAGATGGCCGCGGGCAGGGACGATGGGGATCGGCTCGGCCAGCCGGCCCTCCTCCTGCCCGTTCCGGTCCGGCTGCGGCGGGTCCAGGCGTGGCTGTAGCTCGAAGGCGAGCGTGCCCTGGACCTCGGCCAGAGGCACGTCGTCAGGGCGTTGCGGATCCGGCTCCGCTAGGGGATCGGGTTCCCGAGATGGTAGAGCGCTCATGGGCGCAAACTCCTTTCTACGCAGACAACCTCCTCTTACCCGTTCTGGTCGGTTCTAAACCACGAGTAACAAAAGGTGCTGCTGTGACAAAGGAGTGACTAGGTCGCCTGGTCGTCGTAGGGCGGCTTCTCGCTGGCCAGGAGGGGCCGGGGCGCCTTGGCGCGCGCCTCTTCCTCCTCGATCTCGGCGAGGGCTTCCTGGATCTGCCTGCTGACGATGCGACGGGGGTCGAGGTCACGCAGCTCGAGGTCCTGGTAGGCGGGCCCGAGCTCTCCGCGCAGGTCGTCGCGCGCGTTGTTGGCCAGGTTGCGCACCTGGTGGAGGAGGCGGGCGATCTGCCGTGCCATGTCGGGGATCTTGTCCGGCCCGAAGACCAGGATGGCGATCACGACGATGACGGCGAGCTCCGCGAAGCCGATGCCGAACACGCGCCGAACCTACAGGGTCAGAGCTTGGAGGTGGGAGTGAGGCCCAGCTGCATGCCCGCGAGCCCGCGTCCGCGGCCCGAGATCGTACGCGCCACCTCGGCCAGCACCTTGGCCGACTCGGCCGTCGGGTCGGACTCGACGATCGGCTTGCCGGCGTCGCCCGCCTCGCGCAGCGTCTGCTCCAGCGGCACCTGGCCGAGCAGCGGCACCTTCGACCCGAAGCGCTGGGAGAGGGTGTCGGCGACCCGCTGGCCGCCGCCGGAACCGAAGACCTCCATCTTGGAGCCGTCGGGCAGCACGAGCCAGGACATGTTCTCCACGACGCCGACGACGCGCTGGTGCATCATCTCGGCCATCGTGCCGGCCCGCTCGGCCACCTCGGCGGCGGCCTCCTGTGGGGTGGTGACCACGACGATCTCGGCGTTGGGCAGGTGCTGACCCAGGGAGATCGCCACGTCGCCGGTGCCCGGGGGCAGGTCGAGCAGCAGCGCGTCGAGGTCGCCCCAGTAGACGTCGGAGAGCATCTGGACGAGCGCACGGTCGAGCATCGGGCCGCGCCAGGCGACCACCTGGTCGCGACGCGGCTTGAGCATCCCGATCGAGATCACCGAGACGCCCGAGGCGGTCGGGACCGGCATGATCAGGTCGTCGACCTGGGTGGGACGCGAGTCGGCCACACCGAGCATCGCGGGCACCGAGTGGCCGTAGATGTCGGCGTCGACGATGCCGACCTTGAGGCCCTGCTGGGCGAGCGCGACGGCCAGGTTGACCGTGACCGACGACTTGCCGACACCGCCCTTGCCCGACGCGATCGCGAAGACCTTGGTCAGCGAGCCCGGCTGGGCGAAGGGGATCTCCCGCTGCGCCTGGCCGCCGGTGAGCCCGTTGCGCATCTCCGTGCGCTGCTCGTTGGTCATCACGCCGAGCTCGAGGTCGACGCCGGTGACGCCGTCGACCTTCTCCAGCGCCGCGGTGGTGTCGCGGTTGATGGTGTCCTTGAGCGGGCAGCCGGCGACGGTCAGCAGCACCTTGACGCTGACCACACCTGCGTCGTCGATCGATACGGAGTCGACCATCCCCAGCTCGGTGATGGGACGTTTGATCTCCGGGTCCTGAACGGTCGCCAGAGCTGCGTTGACACGGTCGAGAAGCGGGCTACTCACGGTATGCAAGCCTACGTCGTGCGTGGGGACTCTCCCGCATCGCCCGCAGGCTGGTCGATCGGACCGCGGTGACGATCGCGCTCTTCGAGCTCCTCGAGGAGCAGGCGCAGCTCGGAGCGGAGGTAGTCGCGGGTGGCGACCTCGCCGAGGGCCATCCGCAGCGCCGCGGTCTCGCGGGCGAGGAACTCCATGTCGGCCTTGGACTGCGAGGCGATGCGGCGGTCCTGCTCGGCGAGCGCGCGGTCGCGGTCCTCCTGGCGGTTCTGTGCGAGCAGGATGAGCGGTGCGGCGTAGGACGCCTGCAGGCTCAGCGCCAGGGTCAGGAAGATGAACGGGAACTCGTCGAAGCGCCACTCGTGAGGCGCGAGGGTGTTCCAGGCGACCCAGATGAGCACGACCATCGTCATCCAGCCGATGAAGCGGGCCGTGCCCATGTAGCGGGCGAACGCCTCGGCGAAGGAGCCGAAGTCGGTGCGGAACGCGGGCCGCTTGACCAGGGGGCGGCGCAGCTCGCGCGGGGTGTCGAGGCGGCCGCGGGCGGCGCGTGCGTCAGCCACGGCGCACCATCTCGGGGGTGATCACCTTGTTCGGCCGGGTGTCGGGCCGGGTGTCGGGACGCGGCTCGCTGGCCGACTCCTGCCGGGCGAGCTTCTCGCGCCAGTTCTCCGGGAGCAGGTGGTCGAGCAGGTCGTCGACGGTCACGGCGCCGGCCAGATGGCCATTCTCGTCGACGACGGGAGCCGCCACCAGGTTGTACGTCGCCAGGTGGGCCGCCACCTGCTCGGTGCTGTCCTCGGGGCGCAGCGGCTCCAGCGACTCGTCGAGCGCACCCGCGACCAGCGTCGACGGTGGCTCGCGCAGCAGCCGCTGGATGTGGGCGATGCCGAGGAACTTGCCGGTCGGGGTCTCCAGCGGCGGGCGGCAGACGTAGACGACGGACGCCTCGGCCGGGGTGAGGTCGGGGTTGCGTACGAGCGCGAGCGCGTCGGCGATGGTCGCGTCGGGGCCGACGATGACCGGCTCCGGGGTCATCATCGAGCCGGCTGTGTCCTCCTCGTAGGACATCAGCCGCAGGACGTCCTTGGCGTCCTCGGGCTGCATCAGGTCGAGCAGGAGGGTCGCGGTCTCCTCGGGCAGCTCGGCGATGAGGTCGGCGGCGTCGTCGGGCGACATCTCCTCGAGGACGTCGGCGGCACGCTCGGAGTCCAGGGCGCGCACGATGGCGACCTGGTCGTCCTCGGGCAGCTCCTCGAGCACCTCGGCGAGGCGCTCGTCGTCGAGGGCGGCGATGACCTGCCGCTGACGCTCGGGAGGCAGCTCGTGGATCATCGTCGCGGCGTCGGCCGGGCGCATCTCCTGGATCGCCTGGACCAGATGGGTCGCGGCCTGGGTGGGGGAGCGGCGGGCCAGGCCCTCGACGTCGTCCCACTCGATCACGTGGGTCTGGCCGCGGCGGCGCAGCCCCTTGGAGGCCTCCTGCACGGCGACCCGGGAGAGCAGCCAGTCGCGGTTGCGGGCCTGCTCCATGCCGACGTCGTAGACGGTCCCCGACACCCCACTGGTGCGGATCGTGACCTGTCGGTCGAACATCTGGCCGATGACCAGGGTCTCGGTCGAACGCTGCTGGAAGCGGCGCATGTTGAGCAGGCCGGTGGTGTAGATCTGACCGGAGTCGATGCTGGTCACCCGGGTCATCGGCACGAAGATGCGCCGGCGCCCGAAGACCTCGACGACGAGCCCCAGCACGCGTGGCTGCCGGGCGTCGGATCTGACCGTGACCACGAGATCTCGCACCTTGCCGACCTGCTCACCGAGCGGGTCGAAGATCGGAAGGCCGACCAGGCGTGCCGCGTACACGCGGTTGGGCGAGGTGCTCACGGCCCAACGTTATGACATCGCTCCCAGTGGGGCGCCTCGGCGCTCACGCGGTGGCACCGGCCGCGAATTCGATGAGCTATCCGAACCGGCGTCGGAGCGGAGCCGTCGATCTGGCTGAGGCGTGTGTTACAAAAGTTGTTCATGTGGCCAGCGTGACCGGTCGTCACCGCTGCGAAAGGGGCCCGAACAGATGCGTACGCACTCTCCTGTCACGTCTGGCGCGGTCCTGACGGTCAAGGCCGCGCTCACCGTGGGACTGGTCCTCGGCCTCTTCGGCGGTGCGCTCGTCGCGGTGCGTGAGTCCTCCGCCCCGTCCGCGACGGATCTGGAGAACGTCGCCTACTCGCCGCCGCGCTACCGGATGGTCCAGGCCAACATCAAGGCCAGCATGGGTACGCGCAGGTTCAAGAAGGACGTACGTGAGGTCGTCCCCACCGCCCCCGACTTCATCACCTACAACGAGGTGAACAGCCGCCGGACCGCGGACCTCGAGCCGGGGCGCTACGAGGTGTGGCGCAAGGGCGGCAACTCCTACCGGTCCGCGACCGCGGTGGCCTGGGACAACGACAAGTGGGCCGCCACCTCCAAGGGCATCCACCGGATCAGCAACAAGCGCGGCAAGGCCGCCGACCAGCGGCTGCACTGGGGGATCAGGTACGCCAACTGGGTCACCCTCGAGAACCGCGCGACCGGCCGGAACGTCTCGGTGGTTGCGGTGCACTTCGCGCCGAAGTCGAAGTACTACGGCGACCTGGTCCGGCCGTCCGCCCGCGCGCTGAACGTGCTCGTCAAGGCACTCGCGCGCCGCGGTCCGGTGATGGTCGGCGGCGACCTGAACGTGCAGTACGACGGCTCCCGCTACCCGCGCGACATCTTCGCCGAGCAGCATCTGGTCCCGACCTTCGACGTCACCCAGCAGACCCCGGTCACCCACGGCCGGGCCTCGACCATCGACTACGTGCTGGCCCGCGGGATCGCGCGGTTCACCACCGGCAACCAGCGCGCCTTCGGCCTCGAGTCGGACCACAACGCCGTCCGCGTCGACTTCTCGCCGCTGCCGATCACCTCGACCGATGGCTCCGCCCGGGTCGGGTTCGGGCCGGGTGTCGTGGTCACCGACCCGGGTCTGAGCGCCGCCGACGAGCAGAGCGTGCTGCGTACGGTCCTGAAGGCGATCAACAGCACCAGGCGTGGTCAGGTCGTCCATCTGGCCACCCGGGCGCTGACCAACGGCAGGGTGCTCCGGGCGCTCAAGCGGGCGAAGTCGCGAGGGGCGCAGGTCCAGGTCGTCACCGCGGAGCGGACCACGACCGACGAGATGCGCTCGCTGCAGCGGGTCCTCGGCAAGGACGTGAGCAAGGACAGCTGGGCCGTACGGCACCCGAAGGGCTACGACCGAGCCGGCCTGCGGGCGACCACCCTGCTGATCAGCCGGACCGGCGCCACCCCGGCGTTCGGTTTCAGCTCCAGCACCCAGATGTCCACCTCGGCCGGAAGCGGGAAGCGATCGGGCTACGTGAGCGTCACCAAGGCGTCGTACGACAAGCTCTTCAAGCCGTTCTTCTCGGCTGTCGGACGCCGGGTCTGAGGGACGTAGGATCGCGGTGTGGCGGGTGTCACCTGTCACTGATGGTTACTGATTGGTAACCTGCCCCAGTGACGTCGTGGTGGTCCCGACCACCGAGATTAGGAGTTGAGCATGGGTCGCCTTGCCGAGACCGAGGGTCTCACCGACATTCAGGAAGAGATCCTGAAGACCGTCCGTCAGTTCGTGGACGAGAAGGTCATCCCGGTGGCCCAGGAGCTGGAGCACGCCGATGAGTATCCGACCGAGATCGTCGAGGGTCTCAAGGAGCTCGGCATCTTCGGCCTGATGATCCCGGAGGAGTACGGCGGCCTGGGTGAGTCCCTGCTGACGTACGCGCTGTGCGTCGAGGAGATCGCGCGCGGCTGGATGTCGGTCTCGGGTGTCATCAACACCCACTTCATCGTGGCCTACATGCTGATGCAGCACGGCACCGAGGAGCAGAAGCAGAAGTACCTGCCGAAGATGGCGACCGGCGAGGTGCGCGGCGCGTTCTCGATGTCCGAGCCGGGTCTGGGCTCCGACGTGAGCGCGGTGTCGACCAAGGCGACCAAGCAGGCCGACGGGTCCTACGAGATCACCGGCCAGAAGATGTGGCTGACCAACGGTGGCTCCTCCACCCTGGTCGCGGTGCTGACCAAGACCGACGAGGGCGCCGAGAGCGTCTACAAGAACATGACCACCTTCCTGGTCGAGAAGACCCCCGGCTTCGGCGAGACCGCCCAGGGCGTCACGGTGCCCGGCAAGATCGACAAGATGGGCTACAAGGGCATCGACACGACCGAGATGATCTTCGAGGGTCACAAGATCTCGGCCGACCAGATCCTCGGTGGCACCCCGGGCAAGGGCTTCTTCCAGATGATGGACGGCGTCGAGGTCGGCCGCGTCAACGTCGCCGCCCGCGCCTGCGGTCTGGCGATCCGTGGCTTCGAGCTCGGCATCGCCTACTCCCAGCAGCGCCAGACCTTCGGCAAGAAGATCGCCGAGCACCAGGCCATCCTGTTCCGCCTCGCGGAGATGGGCACCAAGGTCGAGGTCTCCCACAACATGATGGTCCGCGCCGCGCGTCTCAAGGACACCGGCAAGCGGATGGACGTCGAGGCCGGCATGGCCAAGATGGTCGCCTCCGAGTACGCCAACGAGGTCGTCGAGGACTCCTTCCGGATCCACGGTGGCTACGGCTACTCCAAGGAGTACGAGATCGAGCGGCTCATGCGCGAGGTCAAGTTCATGCTCATCGGTGAGGGCACCAGCGACATCCAGAAGATGATCATCGGGCGCTCGCTCCTCAAGGACTACAAGTCCTGATCACTCGCCGAATCCGTAGAAGCGGGCGACGAAACCACGGTTTCGTCGCCCGCTTCTGCTGTCTCGGCCGCCCGGTCAGCGGGCGGGGCCCGACCCGAGGGTCGCGTTGTGACGGCGGTTGGTGGCGATCAGCTCGTCGAGCATGTCGCGGGTCTGGAGCAGGTCGTCGATGTGCGCGCTGAGCCGCTCGCGCTCGCCGACCATCATCTCGAAGGCCGCCTCGGAGGTGTCGGCGCTCGGCCGGTCGACGCACGGGAGGACGTCGCCGATCGTACGGCTCGAGAGTCCGCCCGCGTAGAGTCGCTGGAGGAGGATCACCCGGTCGACGGCCGCCTCGGGGTAGTGCCGCTGGCCGCTGCTGCTGCGCTCGGACTCGAGGAGTCCCTGCTCCTCGTAGTAGCGCAGCGAGCGGACGCTCACCCCTGCCCGCCTCGCCAGCTCGCCGATCCGCATGAGCTCCTCCTGGGTGATCTCCGGCACAAGACTTGCCTCTGACGTCAGTGTCAGGTCCTAGCGTACGTGGCGACCCACTGCCACTGCCAAGGAGCTCACCTGTGACCAGCCTCTTCGACCGCCACCACCTGGGCCCGCTGACCCTTCCGAACCGGATCGTGATGGCGCCGATGACCCGTGCCCGGGGCACCGCCGACGGCCTGGCGACGCCGTCGATGGCGGCGTACTTCGCTCAGCGGGCGACCGCCGGCCTGCTCGTCTCCGACGGGATCGCGCCCAACCGCGTCGGCACCTCGAACCCCAACACCGCCGGACTGCGCACCGAGGAGGAGGCCGCCTCCTGGCGGCAGGTCACCGACGCGGTCCACATCAACGGCGGCCGGATCTTCGCCCAGCTCATGCACGGCGGCCGGATCTCGCACGAGTCGATCTCCGGCCTCCGGCCGGTGGCCCCATCGGCGGTCGCCGCGGCGGCCGACGTCTTCACGCCGACCGGGCCCCAGCCCGCGCCGGTGCCGCGTGCGCTGGAGACCGAGGAGGTCGCCGAGCAGGCCGGATCGTACGCCGAGGCCGCCCGCCGCGCGGTCGGCGCCGGGTTCGACGGGGTCGAGCTGCACGGGGCCAACGGCTACCTGATCAGCCAGTTCCTCTCGACCAACGCCAACCTGCGCACCGACCGCTACGGCGGCTCGGTGGCCAACCGGATCCGGTTCGCCGTCGAGGCGGTCGAGGCGACGGTGGACGCGGTCGGCGCCGACCGCACCGGCATCCGGCTCTCACCGGGCGCCGGGCTCTGGGACGCCGCCGAACCCGATCACGCCGAGGTCTACGCGGCTCTGCTCACCGAGCTGAACCGGCTCGGGATGGCGTACGTCCACGTCGAGGCCACCACCGACGAGGCGACCATGCTCGACCTGCGCAAGCGCTGGGACGGGACCATGATCGTCAACCCGAGCTCGTGGCTGGCCCGCGGTGAGGAGGCGTTCGGGGCCAGGCCGACGGATCTGGCCTCCGCGGACCACTGGCTCGGCCTGGGTGCCGACCTGGTGAGCTTCGGTCGGGCGTACCTCGCCAATCCGGACCTCGTCGAGCGGCTGCGTCGCCGGCTTCCGCTCGCCGAGGCCGACCCGGCCACCTACTACGCCGGTGGTGACACCGGATTCCTCGACCTGCCCGCCCACAACTCCGGTCTCGTCGGGAAAAACTGAGGAATCGTCAGGGTGGTTGTCGTAGGTTGGTCGTTACCCGTGCAACGACCGAGCAACACCGAGACCAGGGGGAACCATGACCAACGACGATCTCAAGGCCAAGATGCGCGAGGCGCTGGACAAGAAGAACAACCACGACCACGCACACGCCGAGAGTGCCGGAGCCAAGGAGAAGGCGCACGGGTCCGAGGTCGTCGGTGGCGCACCGAAGATGCACCGCCGCAAGGCTGGTGGCGGCGGGTCCTGACGCTACGATGCCCCCTCCGGGGGTGTCGGGTCGGTCTGGTCGAGAGGTAACGAGAAGTTGGCGCGCCGCGTAGTGCTCCATGTCGGGGCGATGAAGTCTGGGACGACGTATCTGCAGGGTGCCCTGTACAAGAACAAGGCGCTCCTCGCGGAGCGTGGGTTCCTGGTCCCCGGTGCGCGCTGGCGCCAGCAGATCGAGGCCGTCCTCGACGTGAAGGGCCGCCGGAGCCATCCGGAGGGCGACTCGGTCGCCGGTGCCTGGGACCGCCTGGTCGCCGAGGTCGACGACTGGGACGGCACCGCGCTGATCTCGGTGGAGCTGCTCGCACCCGTCGGCCCGGAGACGGTCGAGCGGGTGGCGACGAGCTTCCGGGACGTGACCCCCGAGATCGTGCTCTCGCTGCGCGACATCAACCGGCAGATCCCGTCGATGTGGCAGGAGCTCGTCCAGAACGGCATGGACTGGACCTGGGCGGAGTTCCTCACCGCGGTCAACAAGAGCCGCCCGGGCTCTCCCGAGCGCCGCCACACCAAGCCTGGCAAGCGGTTCTGGTCCGAGCAGGACATGGTCGCCATCGCCCGGCGCTGGGGCCAGGCCGGTCCGCTCCACCTGGTCACGGTGCCGCCTCCGGGCAGCCCGGCGACGTTGCTGCTGGAGCGTTTCGGCGCGGCGATGGGCTTCGACCCCGACGGGATGAAGAGCCCGCCGCCGAAGAACACCTCGCTCGGTGCCGCGACCGTCGAGGTGCTGCGGGGCCTGAACGCCGAGCTGGACCGGCGCGGTCTGGCCTATCCGGCGGCGATGGGCCTGCGCAAGCACACCCTCGGCAAGCGCCTGATGCCGGCGCTGACGACCGACGACCCGCGCATCGGGCTCCAGGCGCCGCGCTGGACACAGTCGTTCACCCGCGACCAAGCCGCGGAGCTGCGCGGTCTGGACGCGACCATCCACGGGGATCTCGACGACCTGGCCCCGGTGGACGTACGCGGGATCGACCCGCGCAAGGTCACCGACACGCAGGTCCGGGACGCCGCCGTGGCTTCCTACGTGGCGCTGCGTACGGAACTCGACAAGAAGCTCGCCGACCCGACCATTCCTGGTGAGGCCATCGACCCGGGGGAGGGCCGCAAGGCTCCGGCGCGCGCCGTCTCCGCCCTGGCCGACCTCGTGGAGTGGTCCGTCCGGCGAGAGGAGCTGGTCCGCACGTAGGGCCTCAACACACATAACCGGGGGATTCATTGTCAAGCAGCTGGAGCCTGCGCCGTCGGCGCAGACTCGCCGAAGAGGTGGGCGTCACCGCAGTGGCGTCGCCACGGATCGCGGTGCTCACGATCGCTCGCGACGAGGGCGAGATGCTCGCCCGCTGGGTCGACCACTACGGCCGGCAGGCGGGTCACGAGAACCTGATCGTCTTCGACGACGGTTCGACCGACGGGTCCACCGATGACCTGGCATGCACGGTCCAGCACCTGCCCGGCTTCCGGAAGGGCAGCTTCGAGACCGGCCGGATGGGCCTCGCCAGCGGGGTGGCCCAGGGCCTCCTGGGCGTCTACGACGTGGTGATCTTCACCGACGTCGACGAGTTCCTCGTCCCCGACCCGGCGAGGTACGCCGACCTCTCCGACTACCTCTCCAGGAGGCCCGAGCGGGTGATCGCCCCGTTCGCCCTCAACGTCGTCCACCACACCGCCGTCGAAGGACCGCTGATCAGCGGCAAGCCGATCCTCGGCCAGCGGGCGTACGCCCAGTTCGCGCCGTTGATGTGCAAGCCGTCGGTCAAGCGGGTGCCGGCCGCCTGGACGTCCGCCTCCCACGGGATCAGGGCGCCCTACGTGCCGGACCCCGGGCTGTTCATGGTCCACATGAAGTTCGCCGACGTGGATCTGCTGCGGAGGCAGGCGGACCGCCGCAACGAGCTCGCCAAGGCGGTGGGCCGAGGCAAGGGCAGCTCGTGGGGCCGCTCGGGCGACGACCTCGCCGGCCTGCTGACCGCGAAGACCGCCTCGGCGGGTGTTCATGTCGAGGAGTTCGACCCGACCTCGGTGCTGCCGGCCAGGCTGGTGCGTGAGGAGAAAGGCCTGCACCGCGCCGTCGGTGCCGGTCACATCGACAACCTCCGCAACCAGCCCCTGCTACGCATCCCGGAACGCCTCCACGGGATCGTCTGAGCTAGGTTACTGTCCGGTAAACCAACCGACGAGAGGCCGCAGATGAGCAAGACGAACCCCGGCAACTTCTTCGAGGACTTCCAGGTCGGCCAGGTCATCGAGCACGCGACCCCGCGCACGGTGACCGAGGGCGACCGGGCTGCGTACGGCTCGCTCTACCCGACCCGCTTCGCGGTGCCCTCGAGCGCTGCCTTCGCGGCCTCCGTCGGCCTGGGCGTGCACCCGGTGGAGGAGCTGATCGGCTTCCACATCGCCTTCGGCAAGACCGTCCCGGACGTGTCGCTCAACGCGGTCGCCAACCTCGGCTACGCCGAATGCCGCTTCCACCAGCCGGTGGTGCCGGGCGACACGCTCTCCACGACCTCCGAGGTCATCGGCCTCAAGCAGAACTCCAACGGCAGGTCCGGGGTCGTCTACGTACGCTCCACCGCCACCAACCAGCGTGGCGAGGTCGCCATCGACTGGGCGCGCTGGGTGATGGTGCACAAGCGCGACCAGTCCGTCGAGGCGCCGGAGACCGTGATCCCGGAGCTGGCGGCGGCGGTCGACGCGAAGAACCTGATCGTGCCGAAGGGTCTCGACTTCACCGCCTACGACTTCACCGCCGCCGGCGAGCCGCACCGGCTCGCCGACTACGAGGTCGGCGAGAAGATCGACCACGTCGACGGGGTGACCCTGACCGCCTCGGAGCACCAGCAGGCCACCCGGCTGTGGCAGAACACCGCGAAGGTGCACTTCAACGTCGAGGCGCGGCCCGACGGTCGCAACCTCGTCTACGGCGGCCACATCATCTCCCTGGCCCGGGCGCTGTCGTTCAACGGCCTCGCCAACGCCCAGCTCATCGCTGCGATCAACGCCGGGGCGCACACGTCCCCGGCCTTCGCGGGAGACACCGTCTACGCCTGGTCGGAGGTGCTCGACCGGGTGGAGACCGACGCCCCCGGCGTCGGCGCCCTCCGGCTGCGCCTGGTCGCCACCAAGGGTCGCGACGAGTCGATGATCCTGCGCGGCGAGGACGGCAAGTACGCCCCCGGGGTGCTGCTCGACCTCGACTACTGGGCGCTCATTCCTGTGTGAGGAGCACGTCATGCGCACCAAGAAGGCTCTCTTCGTCTCCGGCTCCGCCCAGGGGATCGGCAAGGCGATCGTGGAGAAGTTCGCGGCCGAGGGCTGGTTCGTCGGTGTCTACGACATCGACGCCGAGCTCGCCCGGGACGTCGCGGCGATCCTCGGCAGCGACAACGCCATCGGCGGCGCGCTCGACGTCACCGATCCGACCTCCTGGAAGGCGGCGCTGGAGGAGTTCGCCACCGCAGCCGGTGGTCGCCTCGACCTGCTGGTCAACAACGCCGGCATCCTGCGTGCCGGCCGCCTGGCCGACGTCGACCTGGCCCAGCACCACCAGACCATCGAGATCAACGTCAACGGCGTGATCAACGGCTGTCACACGGCCTACCCCTACCTCCGGGCCACTCCCGGCTCGGGCGTCATCAACGTCTGCAGCGCCAGCGCGATCTACGGGCAGCCGGAGATCGCCTCCTACAGCGCGTCGAAGTACGCCGTGCGCGG
Organism: Nocardioides sp. NPDC126508; assembly: GCA_040302365.1. GTDB lineage: Bacteria > Actinomycetota > Actinomycetes > Propionibacteriales > Nocardioidaceae > Nocardioides. Next base: position 109,308 of record JBEOUM010000007.1, on the reverse strand, counting down.
GCTCACCGAGGCGCTGGAGCTGGAGTGGCGCAAGGAGGGCATCCGGGTGCAGGCGGTCTGGCCGCTGTGGGTGAAGACCGCGCTGCTCGACGGCAACGTCGCCTCCTCCCACGAGACCCTCGGCATCCGGCTCACCGTCGAGGACGTCGCCGACCAGGTCTGGGAGATGGCGAAGCCGCGCAAGGGGCTGCTCGGGCGGGTGCCGAAGGTGCACACGACCGTCGGCCTGCCGGCCAGGGCGCTCTCGACGGCCGCCGACCTCGCTCCCAACGTGCTCGTCCGCGAGGTCAACCGGTTCATCACGCGGGCGTGATCCGGCGGCCGGGCCGACGCCTGGTTGGATGGGGCCATGGCGCTCTACCTCGTCAGGCACGGCACCACCGAGTGGTCCCTCAACGGCCGGCACACCTCCCGCACCGACCTTCCCCTCCTGCCCGAGGGGGAGGAGGCCGCCAAGCTGCTCGCGTCGCGGCTCCAGGACCAGAAGTACGCCGCGGTCCTGACCTCCCCGCGACAGCGGGCGCTGCGTACGGCTGAGCTCGCGGGCTTCCCCGAGGCAGACGTCACCGACGACCTGGTCGAGTGGGACTACGGCGACTACGAGGGCATCACCACCGACGAGATCCACCGCACCGACCCCGGGTGGAACCTGTGGACCGGCGTGACGCCCGGGGGTGAGGCCGCGGCCTCCGTCCAGGAGCGGCTGGGCCGGGTCGTCTCGGCCGCCCGCGAGCGCGACGGCGACACCCTGGTCTTCTCCCACGGGCACGCACTGTGCGCTCTCGCGGCGGTCTGGCTGGGGCTCCCGGTCACCGAGGGCCGGCTCTTCCGGCTCGACACCGCGACCGTCTCGATGCTGGACGCGCACCACGGACAGCCGGTCGTCAAGCACTGGAACACGTAGTCGGGGCCTACGGCCCGCCGAGAATCGAGCGGCCGCCGCGTGACCCAACTGCTCGGGCCAACTGCTTGACCTGAGGGGTGGCACGGGTCACCGTGGTGGGGTGGCTCTTGCGGTTGGCTGTCCACGCTGCACGACGCCGGTGGCGAGCATCGGCGCCGGCGGCAGCAGATCGTGCCCCGAGCACGGCGTGGTGACGCCGGTGTGGCATACGGATGTGGCCTCCTACGAGGACCTGGTGCAGATCCTCGCGCTGGCCGGTGACGTGCCCACCTACGTTCCCTGGCCGGTCGAGTCCGGCTGGTCGATCGCCGACCTCGCCGTGGTCGGCGACGAGACCGGGGGATCGGCGACGCTGGTCACCCTGACCGGCGTGACCCCCGACGACGGACCGGTCGAGATGACCATCGTGACCGAGGAGGCCGGCGTCGGGCTGGGCGCCCGGTGCGCGCGTACGCACGGACCGGACCCGGGCGTCGACGCCTGCACCGGCCCGCCCACGACGAGGGTTCGGGTCGCCGGGCAGCTGGTGCCGCTGTGGCCGATCACCCAGTGGACCAACGGCGCCGAGGAGTGGGAGCGGTCGGTGGTGGTCGGCGAGGCCGCCGGACGCTGGCTGTGGCTGATCTTCCACCCGGCCACGGCGATGCTGATGCTCCAGGACGGCTGGCACCTTCGGCAGGTCGGCGACCTGGGCGTACAGATGGTCGAGCTGCCCTTCGGCAAGCCCAGCGGATCGTGGTGGAAGGCGTAGCGGTTTCCGCGAGCCGAGGCCTCTAGGATGGGCGAGTGCGCATCGACCTCCATACTCACTCGCGGGTGAGCGACGGGACCGATTCGCCCACCGAGCTGGTCCGGGCGGCGAAGGCCGCGGGGCTCGATGTCGTGGCGATCACGGATCACGACACCGCCGACAGCTGGGACGAGGCGGCCGCCGCGGCCACCGAGGCCGGGATCGAGCTGGTGCGCGGGATGGAGATCAGCACCGACCTGCATCGTCACGGCGTGCACCTGCTGGCCTACCTGCCCGACCGCACCTACCCGCCGCTTGTCGAGGGGCTCGGCCGTGTCCTCGCCGGCCGCGACGGACGGCTGCCGCTGATGCTGGACCGGCTGGCAGGCCTGGGCATCGAGGTGTCCCTCGAGGACGTCGCCGCCGTCTCCGGCGACGCCGCGGCCTCGGGGCGGCCGCACCTGGCCGACGCGCTCGTCGCCAAGGGGTACGTCCGCAGTCGTGACGAGGCGTTCAACCGTTATCTCGGGGCCGGCAAGCCGGCGTACGTCAACCGCTACGCGGCCCCGCTCGAGCCGATGATCCGCACCGTCGCCGCCGCCGGCGGAGTCACCGTGATCGCCCATCCGTGGGGCCGGTCCGGACACGAGCAGCCCGACGAGGCGGCCCTGTCCGCACTGGTCGACGCGGGCCTGTCCGGGCTGGAGATCGACCACCAGGACCACAGCCCGGAAGTGCGCGAGAAACTGCGGGTGATCGCCCGCAACCTCGACCTCGTGGTGACCGGATCCAGCGATTACCACGGCACCGGGAAGGTGGGTCACCATCTGGGAGTGAACACCACTGCACCCGCCGAGTACGAGCGGCTCCTGGAGCGTGCGGCCGCAGCCTCGGCCGCCTCCGGACGAGCCACCCCCGAGGTCGTACGTTGACCGAGATCTTCGTCTCCTCGCTGGTGACGCTCTTCGTGATCATGGACCCGGTCGGCACGATCCCGGTGTTCCTCTCGCTGACCGCCGGCCAGTCGCCCGGCAAGCAGCGTCGCGCGGCGGTCCTCGCGGTCGCCGTCTCCTTCCTGGTGATCACGATCTTCGCGCTGTTCGGACAGGCGATCCTGCACTACCTGCACATCTCGCTCGAGGCGCTGCAGTGCGCCGGCGGCCTGCTCCTGCTGCTGGTCGCCCTCGAGCTGCTCACCGACAACTTCGACGACCCGGTCGCCGCCGCGGGCGCCAACGTGGCCATGGTGCCGCTCGGCACCCCGCTCCTGGCCGGCCCCGGCGCGATCGTCGCCACGATGGTCTTCACCCAGCAGGTCGACTCCGTCGCGACCGGCTTCGGGCTCGGTCTCGGCCTGGTCGTCGTGCACATCACCCTGCTCCTCGGGATGATCTTCTCCGTCCCGATCCTCAAGGTCCTCAAGGAGTCCGGCGTCCTGCTGGTCACCAGGATCGCCGGTCTCCTCCTCTCCGCCATCGCCGTCCAGATGGTCGCCGACGCGGTCAAGACCTTCATCGCCAACGCGTGAGTCCGGGTAGTCCGAGACGTTCCGGCCCCTCTACCGGCCGGTAATGGGCCCGAACGTCTCGGACTACCCGGTCGACGGCGGGATGTCGGTGGTCGCGGACATCATGGGATCGTGGGTTCTCGCGCGCCTCATTTCAGGCCGCCCGATGTGGTCGGGCGGCCGGGGCTGGTGCGTCCTGTGCGGACGGATCCTTCGGGGCTCTGCGGCCCGACGCCGAAGCAGGCGAGGGGGCGGGCGTGGCGGCGTACGTCTCGGGGGTTCTATGTGCCTGCCGAGGTCCCGGTCTCGCCGCAGCAGCGGGTGCTCGAGGCCGCCGCGGTGCTCCCTGCGGACGGAGCGATCACGGGCTGGGCCGCTCTGGCGTGGCAGCGCGTGCGCTGGGTGGACGGATGCGACACGGACGGCAGCGAGCTGCCGGTGACCATCCTCACCCCGGGATCGCAGGCACGTGCGCAGGCCGGGATCGAGGTGAGCAAGGAGCGGCTGCTCCCGCGAACGCGTCAGATCCTGGACGGGGTGATGCTCACGGACCCGCATCGATCGACTGCATTCGAGGTCCGTCGGGCGGCGACACCGTTGTCGGCCGTACGGTGGCTCGATCTCGTCGCCGCCAGCGACCTGATCTCGCTGACAGAGATGGCTGCCTATGCCGAGACGCTCAGCGGATGGACGGGTATCGACCACCTCCGGTGGGCGATCGCACTGGCAGATGAGAACGTGTGGTCGCCGCCGGAGACCGACCTGCGACTCACCTTCCGGGTGCGGATGGGGATTGCCGGCGTGGTCAGCAACCGTCCGGTCTTCGATCTCGACGGTCGTCACATCGGCACCCCGGACATCCTCGATCTGGAACGAGGGGTGGTTGCGGAGTACGACGGTGCCCTGCACCTGGCGGGCAAGCAGCGCGCCAAGGACCTGCGGCGCGAGGGTGCCTTCCGCCGGGTCGGCCTGGAGTACGTCACCATGGTGGCCGCCGACCGGCGCGACCCCACCGACTTCATCAGAAGGGCGCGCGAGGCGCGGGCACGCGCACGCCGGACACCGGTGGCCGACCGCGAGTGGACGATCGACCCGCCAGGTTGGTGGACCCCCACCCACACCGTCGAGCTGCGCCGCGCACTGACGGACGGGCAGCGCGGGCGCTACCTGCGACCGCGCGCTGCCTAGTCCGAGACGTTCCGGCCCCTCTACCGGCCGGTAATGGGCCCGAACGTCTCGGACTACCTGCCCGGGGCCTGCTACTTGCGGCCGAGCGACTGGAACTTCTGGAGGACGCCGGTGGGGACGACCCGGGCGGCTGTGGCGAGGGCCTTGTAGCGCTTGCTCGGGATCGAGAAGGTCTTGTCGGCCTCGTAGTCCTCGAGCGCCTCGCGGACGAGGTCGTTCACGTCGAGCCACATCCAGGCGGGGGCCGAGTCGTAGCCGGAGCCGAGGCGCTCGTGGAACTCGGTCTTGGTGAACCCGGGCAGGAGGGCCATGACCTTGATGCCCTGGCCGGCGTACTCGTTGTGGGCCCACTCGGTGAAGGAGTTGATCCACGCCTTGGCGGCGGAGTAGGTGCCGCGAGGAAGGTAGGAGGCGACGGAGCCGACGTTGATGATGCCGCCGTGGCCGCGGGCGACCTGGGCCTTCAGAGCGGCGTGGGACAGGCGCAGCGGGGCGATGACGAGCACCTGCGCCATCGCGGTCTCCTCGTCGGCGGTGTTGTCGAGGAAGCGGTGCTTGAGGCCGTGGCCGGCGTTGTTGACGAGCAGGTCGACCGGGTGCTCGGCGTCGGCCAGCCGGGCCTCGACCCGGGCCAGGTCGGCGATGTCGGTCAGATCGGCGCGGAGCACTTCCACGCCGATGCCGTGAGCGTCCGTCAGGTCCTTCGCGACGCCGTTGAGGCGCTCCTCGTCACGAGCGACGAGCACGAGGTGATGGTCGCGGGCGGCGAGCTGCTGCGCGAAGGCGAGTCCGATGCCGGCGGTCGCGCCGGTGATCAGGGAGGTGGGGTTCGACATGAGGCAATCCTGCCACCACCGCACGCGAGGACGCCCCGGGTGTCGGGGCGTCGGTTCGGCCGCGGAATCACGGTTTCTGTCTGTCGTGTGACAGTTGACTTGCGGTCATGCGAGTTTGGATGATGTTCGACGTGGATTTCGCAGGCGGGCTCGGGCGCGTGATGGAGAAGTGAGCCGCGGTGGGCGACATCGGACCGTGATGTCCCGGCCGCTCCGGCGCACCAAGATGCTCTTCGTCGCGTCCCTGCTGACCTCGGCGGGCCTGTACGGCGGAATCGAGATCGTCGCCGAACCGGAGGCCGACGGCCGGCCCAGCGTGGCCGACAGCGGCCAGAAGATGGGTGTGGACGAGGAGGCCCTCACCTCGGTATGGCCGCACGAGGCCCAGCGTGAGGCGGGGATGAACCGCCACGTCGACGCGCGGACGGAGGCCGAGGAGAAGATGCTCCCCGCCGACTCCGGCACGGGTCGCCGGGCGGTCTTCTCGATCAGCCGCCAGCGGGTCTGGATCGTGTCCGCGGCCGGCAAGACGCGGCGTACCTATCCGGTCTCGGGCAGCGTCTACGACAACCTCGAGCCCGGCACCTACCGGGTCTTCTCGCGCTCCAAGCACGCGAAGGGGATCGACGATTCGGGCACGATGCAGTGGTTCGTACGCTTCACCAAAGGCCCCAGGGCCGCGATCGGGTTCCACAACATCCCGGTTGACAAGGGCAAGCGCGTGCAGACCCGCGCCGAGCTCGGCACACCCCTCTCGCACGGGTGCATCCGCCAGGCCGAGCCGGACGCGAAGGCGATGTGGCGCTTCGCGCGGCTCGGCACCAAGGTGGTCGTGACGCCTTAGGGCAGTCGAGGCTCAGGCGTCGGCCTTGGGCGCGGAGCCGCCAGAAGAGCGACGGCGACGCCGACGACGGGGCGCGGAGCCCTCGGACGACGCCTCGCCGGAGGCGGGCTCGGCGGACTCGGTCGACTCGGTTGCCGCGGCCTTGTCGACGACCTGGCCGCCGCGGGACCGGGTGCGCTGGCGGTTGCGGTTGCGGGGAGCGCGCTCGCGCTTCTCGCCGTCGGCGCCGGCGTCCTTGTCCTTCGGCTTCTCGGGCCGGTCGGACACAGCCTTCTTGATCCGGCCCTTGGTGCCCTTCGGGATGCCCATGTCGTGGAGGAAGTGCTCCGAGGAGGAGTAGGTCTCCTGCGGCTCGTCGAAGGGAAGGTCGAGAGCCTTGTTGATCATCTTCCACTTGTGCAGGTCGGCCCAGTCGACCAGCGTGACCGCGACACCGGAGGCACCGGCACGGCCGGTGCGGCCGATGCGGTGGACGTAGGTCTTCTCGTCGTCGGGGGTCGTGTAGTTGACCACGTGGGAGACGCCGGTGACGTCGATGCCGCGCGCGGCGACGTCGGTGGCCACCAGGACCTCGACCTTGCCGTCACGGAACTTCTGCATCACCCGCTCGCGGGCGGCCTGCTGCATGTCACCGTGCAGGGGAGAGGCCGGGAAGCCGCGCTCGGCGAGGTCGTCTGCCACACGCTGCGCCTGCCGCTTGGTGCGGGCGAAGACGACGACCTTGTCGTGGTCCTCGCACTGCAGCAGGCGGCCGATCATCTCGGGCTTGTCGAGGTCGTGGGCCTGGTAGACGAACTGGGCCGTGGCCGGGACGGTCTGGGTCTCGGCCGAGGACTCGGCGCGGATGTTCATCGGGTGGCGCATGTAGGAGCGGGCCAGGGCCACGATCGCACCCGGCATGGTGGCCGAGAACAGCAGCGTCTGGCGGGTCTCCGGGGTGAGCGTGACCAGCTTCTCCACGTCGGGAAGGAACCCGAGGTCGAGCATCTCGTCGGCCTCGTCGAGGACGAGGGCGTGCACGTGGCCGAGGTCGAGGACCTTGCGGTTGGCCAGGTCGATCAGGCGGCCCGGGGTGCCGACGACGATGTCGACGCCCTTCTCCAGCGCGTCGATCTGGGGCTCGTAGCCGGCGCCGCCGTAGACGGTCAGCACACGGAGGCCGCGGTCCTCGGAGATCAGCGAGATCTCGGCCGAGACCTGCATGGCCAGCTCGCGGGTCGGGGCCACGATCAGCGCCTGCGGCTTGCCCTGCGGAAGGTCGACGTAGTCGCGGTCCTTGGGGGACACGCTGCGCTGCACGACCGGGATGCCGAAGGCCAGCGTCTTGCCGGAGCCGGTGCGGGCCTGCCCGATCAGGTCGGTGCCCTGCAGGGCGACCGAGAGGGTCATCTCCTGGATGGCGAACGGGGTGGTGATGCCTTTGCGCTCGAGCGGAGCGCAGATCTCGGGGTGTACACCGAGGTCCTTGAACGTAGTCATATTTCGTCGCTACTCGCTTGTCTCATCGAATGCGGCGAGCGACTCACGGGTGTCTCGAGCTTGCCAAGCGAGTGCCACGCCGCGCACATACGGGATCCAGGCCACTGCGATATGAAGGTGAATATCAGCGGTGCTGGGTCGGTCAAAAGGCATTCTATCGGTAGGGTTCTACCGTGGTTGCATCGTCAGAGTTCACGGGTCCCCAGGATCCCTTCGGTGATCCTGTTTACAAGGCTGCCGTCATCGACCTTCTCGGAGCGGTCGCCTATGGCGAGGTCTCGGCGGTCGAGCGGCTGACCGACGACGCCAAGATGGCGCCCTCGCTGGAGGACAAGACGGCTCTGCTCGCGATGGCGGCAGCTCAGCACGCCAAGATCCAGCCGGTCCTCGACCGGCTGGAGGAGCTCGGGGCCGACCCCTACGCGGCCATGGAGCCGTTGCGCGCGGGGTTCGACGAGTTCCACGTCCACACGAAGCCCGCCGACTGGTGGGAGTCGCTGGTCAAGGCGTACGTCGGTGACGGGCTCGCCAACGACTTCTACCGTGAGGTCGCCGGCTTCCTCGACGAGGACACCCACAAGCTCGTGGTCACCACCCTGGAGGACGCCGGGCGGGCCGACTTCATCGTCGACCGGGTGCGGGCCGGCATCGAGGCCGATCACCTCATCGGCGGACGGCTGGCGCTGTGGGGCCGCCGTCTCATGGGCGAGGCGATCACCCAGGCGCAGCAGGTCGCGGCCACCCGTGAGGGGCTCAGCGAGCTGATCGCCGGTGGACACCTCTCCGGTCTCGACCTCGGCACCATCGGCGAGATGCTCACCCGTCTCACCCAGCGTCACGTCGAGCGGATGGGCAAGCTCGGGCTCGAGCACTGAGGTTCCTTGAGCCCTGACATCCTCTGGACCGGCTGGTCGGGGGCGCAGATCGCCCCCGAGGCCGGTGTCTGGGTCTCTCCCGAGGTCAGCCTCGGGTTCTCCTTCGACGAGCTGGTCGCCTCCTGGAACGTGGTGACGCCGCCCGGCACCTGGGTGGAGGTCGCCGCCCGGGTCGTCGCCGACTCGGGGGAGCGGAGCGGCTGGCTGTTGCTGGCTCGCTGGTCCTCGGACCCGGCGTTCACGTCCACCTCCGTCGCCGGTCAGGACGACCCGGTCGCGGTGGCGGCCGACGACACCATCCTGGGCCGCGACGGGCGCCGGTTCACGGCGTTCTCGTTGCGGCTGAGCCTGCACGGTCCGGCCGGGAGCCTGCCGCGGGCGAGCCTGCTCGGGGCGATGGTCTCGGCCGGTGCCCGGGGCTCGGCGCCGGCACCGGGCCCGAAGGCCAGCGGGGCGGTCGTGGAGGGCGTACCCACCTATTCGCAGCAGCTCCATCGCGACCGCTATCCGCACTGGGACGGTGGCGGGCAGTCGTGGTGCAGTGCCGCTTCGACGGCGATGATCGCCGACTTCTGGGGTGTCGGGCCCACGCCCGCCGAGACGGCCTGGGTGGACTACGAGACCCCCGACCCGCAGGTGCCGTTCACCGTGCGGGAGGTCTACGACGAGTCCTTCGGTGGCGCCGGCAACTGGGCCTTCAACACCGCCTATGCGGGCGCGCGCGGGCTGGTCGCGTACGTCACCAGGCTGCGTTCCTTCGCCGAGGCCGCCCGGTTCGTCGAGGCCGGGATCCCGCTCGTGCTGGCTGTCTCCCACCAGGAGGGTGAGCTGACCGGCGCCGGCTACGCCACCAACGGTCACCTGCTCGTGCTGACCGGTTTCGAGGACGGCGGCCGCCCTGTCGTGCACGACCCCGCCTCCCACCGGATCGTCAGCGACGACGCGGTGCGCACGACGTACGACCTCGGTGAGCTCGACCGCGCCTGGGCCCGCTCCGGGCGGATCGTCTACGTCATCCGGCGGCCGGACGTGGTGCCACCCGAGCCGCCTGGCCGGCAACCAAATTGGTGAAGCGGCCCCGCCCCGGAGGGGCGAGACCGCTTCGAGTGACCTGACTCAGGCCTTGGACCGCCCGGTGATGCCGGAAGCGACGACGACCGCGACAGCGGCGACGACGACCTGCCAGATGTGACGCCACCAGTCGACGCCGTTGGTGGCGTTGTCCCAGGCGGCTTCGTGGCCGTCGAAGGCCGGGTTGTTCTGGCCGAAGATGACCCAGTAGAGCAGGCTTCCCACGATCATGCCGACGATGCCGCACACGACAGTCAACCAGAGCGGGATGTTGTCCTTGTCGCCCGGCGCAAGCCACTTGCCGAGCAAACCGATGACGACACCACCGATGAGGGTGACGAGAATGGTCCCGATCATGCCCTTTTCCCTTCAGGTTGTGATTGGCGCGAACAGTGCGCCGATCTCTCGATATTGCACCTGTTGGGACGCGAATGCACGGGCAACATGGCCTAAACCCGGAAGTTCGTCACCGGAATCAGGGCCATCCCTGAGAAATACGGTCCAGCGTGTCAGCCGGCGAAACCGACCTTGCCGACCTTGGCCGGGCCGATCTCGACGTAGGCGAGCTTCTCGGTCGGGACGATGACCTTGCGGCCCTTGCTGTCGGTCAATGCGAGCACAGCACCGCCGCCGAGGGCGTCGGCGATGAGCTTCTCCACCGACTCGCTGGACTCCTCGGTCTCTACGACGAGCTCACGGGCGGCCTGCTGGACGCCGATCTTGACCTCCACGGGTCCTCCTTGCGATGGGTCGATCAATGCTTCGGAATCCTCTCACACGGAAGGTGAGGAACCCCGTCGTTGCGCTACGAGCGGAAAGTTCGGGTGAATCAGTCGCTCTTGGGGTAACCACCGATGCCGCGCCAGGCGAGGCCGGCGACGAGGCGGGCGGCGTCGGCCTGGGAGAGGTCGCCGTTGTTGTGGAGCCAGTAGCGGGCGCTGACCTGGATCTGGCCGACGAGGCCCACGGCGAGCAGGTGGGAGGCGGTGGCGGCGAAGCCGGTGTCCTCGGCGATGACCTCGGCGATCACCTCGGCGCACTCGTTGGTGACCCGGTCGACCTGCTCGCGTACGGCGGGGTCGTTGGTCAGGTCGGACTCGAAGACGAGCCGGAAGGCGCCGGACTCGGAGGCCACGTAGTCGTAGAAGACCTCGACGGTGCGGGCCACGCGCTCCTTGTTCTCGTCCGTCGACGCCAGGGCCTCGCGACAGCGGTCGATGATCTCGTTCGCGGACTTCTCCAGCAAGGCGAGATAGAGGTCGAGCTTGCCGGGGAAGTGCTGGTAGAGAACGGGCTTCGAGACCCCGGCCCTCTCGGCGATGTCGTCCATCGCAGCAGCGTGGAAGCCGTAGGCGACGAAGACCTCGAGGGCGGACTCGAGGAGCTGGGCTCGTCGTTCCGTCCGGGGCAGTCGGGCCCCTCGCGGTCGAGTGGGGTCGAGCTCGGATTGGTGCGTGGTCACCCCCGCAGCCTACCCGCTGGTACTCGGATCGCGGGACGCGTCGTTGTCTCGTCCACGGATGAGGGAACATGGAGAAGTGCCCGCGGTGTTCAAGCAGGCATACGTACGTCCGAACTGAGGAGCCGTTGTGTCCCTAGCCCCGCTCGTGGAGCCCGCTGACGAGCTGACGATCGACGAGGTGCGCCGCTACAGCCGCCACCTCATCATCCCCGACGTCGGCATGGACGGGCAGAAGCGCCTGAAGAACGCCAAGGTGCTGGTCATCGGCGCCGGCGGTCTCGGCTCGCCCGCCCTGCTCTACCTGGCCGCGGCCGGTGTCGGCACCCTCGGCATCGTCGAGTTCGACGAGGTCGACGAGTCCAACCTGCAGCGTCAGATCATCCACAAGCAGTCGACGGTGGGCCAGCCTAAGGCCGAGTCGGCCGCGGCGGCGATCAAGGAGGTGAACCCGTACGTCAACGTCGTGCTGCACGACGTGCGTCTCGACAACGACAACGTGCGCGAGATCTTCACCGGCTACGACCTGATCGTCGACGGCACCGACAACTTCGCGACCCGCTACATGGTCAACGACGCGGCCTACTTCCTGGGCATCCCGTACGTCTGGGGCTCGATCTACCGCTTCGACGGCCAGGCCTCGGTGTTCGCGCCGACGATCGGCGAGGACGCTCCCTGCTACCGCTGCCTCTACCCGGAGCCCCCGCCCCCGGGCATGGTCCCCTCCTGCGCCGAGGGCGGCGTGCTGGGCGTGCTGTGCGCCTCGATCGGAAGCATCCAGGTCAACGAGGCCATCAAGATGCTGACCGGCATCGGCGAGCCGCTGGTCGGCAAGCTGATGATCTACGACGCACTCGAGATGGAGTACCGCAAGCTGAAGGTCCGCAAGGACCCCAACTGCGCGCTGTGCGGCGAGAACCCGACGGTCACCGACCTGATCGACTACGACGCCTTCTGCGGTGCGCTCTCGACCGAGGCGGCCGACGCCGCGGCCGGCTCGACCATCTCGGTGACCCAGCTCGCCGAGATGATCAAGGAGCGCGAGGAGGGCAGCCGCGACTTCGTCCTCGTCGACGTGCGCGAGCCCAACGAGTACGAGATCAACAAGATCCCCGGCGCCGTCCTGATCCCCAAGGGCGAGTTCCTCAACGGCAACGCGATCCCGCAGGTCGCCGAGCTCACCGGCGACGGCGCCAAGCCGCTCGTGTTCCACTGCAAGAGCGGCGTACGCAGCGCCGAGGTGCTCGCGATCGCCAAGGGCGCCGGCTACGCGGACGCGGTCCACGTCGGTGGCGGCGTGGTCGCGTGGGTCAACCAGATCGACCCGTCGCAGCCTTCCTACTGACGAGTCACTGATCAACGAAGACGCTTACTGAACTGTTGGCCAGCGGTGGCCCCACTGGGGCCGCCGCTGGCTTTCTTTGAGCGTGGCGGAACCGATAGTTTTGCCGCGCAGCTGCGGGGGGCGGAGTTGCATCGATGCTCGACCCCGGAGGATTCGACGTTGTCCACACGCGCTCGTCTCAGCGCGACGCTCGCCGGTGCCATCCTGGCCGGCGGACTGTTTCTCGGTACCCCTGCCCACGCGAGCGACCAGGCCCCGGAGCCGGCCTCCGGCGCGGCCGTCGGCTCCACGATCGACCCGGAGAGGCTGGAGTCGAACGTCGCGGACCCGACCCGCGGCGTACCCCCGTCGTACGTCTTCGCCGGAGTGGGTGCGCTGCTGATGGGAGCGGGCGCGGGCATGGCCGTCCGTCGCAGACGAGCTGAGGCTGTGGCACCCTCGGCAGAGTGAGACAACCCAGCCTGAGGAGCTTCATCGGCGAGATCTTCGTCGTCGTCCTCGTGGTCGCCGTCGCCGTGCTCGGCTACGCCGCGTATGACTACTACACCAAGATCGACGAGGCGGAGAAGAGCAAGGCGACCCCGCCGGCGACGACCTCCTCGATCCCTGCGGAGGCACTTGCCCCGGTGCCTAAGAAGAAGGGCAAGGTACGCGGCGTCTCCATCCCGTCGCTCAACGTGCACGCCGACGTGGTGCCGCTGGCGATGGAGGAGGGCACGCTCACCCCGCCCGCCGACGCCTCGCTCATGGGCTGGTGGAAGGGCGGCGCGAAGCCCGGCGCGGACGAGGGCTCGGTGCTGGTCGTCGGCCACACGCTGCACAACGGCGGAGGTGTCCTCGACCGGCTGGGCGAGGTGAACGAGGGCGACGAGATCATCGTGCGGACCAAGGACGAGGAGTTCACCTACACCGTGCGGTCGGTCCGTGACCTCTCCAAGGAGCAGGTCGCCAAGCGCAGCGCCAAGCTGTTCGACCCCGAGGGCGAGCCGCGGCTGGTCGTGGTGACGTGCGACGACTGGGACGGCACCTCGTTCCGGGGCAACACCGTGGTCGTGGCGGTCCCGTAACCCGGGGCCCCTGGGCGTCGTTACCTGTGAGTCACATCACCTAGAGATCGAGGCCCCCACATGCCCCGCAACCGCCGTTCCGTACGCCGCGCCGCAGCCATCGCCGCCGGCACTCTGACCGCCGCGCTCGTCCCGGCCCTCGTCGCGTCCCCGGCTCACGCCTGGGCTCCGGCAGACACTGCCACCATCACTCCGGGTGTGATGATGTACACCAAGGGTGCCCAGTGCACCGCCAACTTCGTCTTCACCGACTCCTCGGCCAACGTCTACGTCGGCTACGCCGCCCACTGCGCGGGTCTCGGCGAGGCCACCGACACCAACGGCTGTGCGGCGGAGTCGCTCCCGCTGGGCACGCCGGTGACCTTCAACGAGGGCGGCTCGCTGCTGACCGAGGGCACTGTCCTCGGGAAGGGGAAGCTGGTCTACTCCTCGTGGCTGACCATGCACAAGCTCGGCACCAAGGACGAGAACACCTGCGCCTACAACGACCTCGCCCTGGTCAAGGTGGATGCCGCCGACGCCGGCAAGGTCAACCCGACCGTGCCGATCTGGGGCGGCCCGACCGGCATCGACACCGACGGCACCGCGGCCGGCGACAAGGTCTACTCCTACGGCAACTCCTCGCTGCGCGCCGACGTCGACCTGCTCTCGCCCAAGATCGGCTTCTCGCTCGGTGACGACGTCAACGGCACCCGCTGGTCGCACCCGCTCTACAACCTCACCCCCGGGATCCCCGGTGACTCCGGCTCGGGCTTCCTGAACGCCGACGGCAAGGCGGTCGGGACGCTGTCGACCCTGGGCCTGGCTCCGCTCCCGGCCTCCAACAACATCGGTGACATGGACCTCGAGCTGGAGTTCGCCCAGGCGAACTCGGGCATCTCCGGTCTGCGTCTGGTCAACGGCACCGAGCCGTTCAGCCCCATCCTCTGAGCACCGCCTCTGACACCGCGCTAGTCTCCCGGTCATGACGGATCGGGAGGCGTACGTCGAAGCCGTTCTGCGGATCGTCGAGCAGATCCCGCGCGGGCAGGTGACGACGTACGGCGCGATCGCGGACGCCCTCTTCGACGAGTTCGGGGGCGGTCCGCGGCAGGTCGGCGCGGTGATGGCGCGCGAGGGCGCCGGGATGCCGTGGTGGCGGGTGGTGCGGGCCGACGGCTCGCTCCCCGCCTCCCACGGCGAGGAGGCCCGGCAGGCCTATCTCGAGGAGGGCACGCCGCGACGTGTCTCGGGGGCGGTGGACCTGCGCCAGGCGATGTGGTTGCCGCCTACGATGATCCCGTGATGTATCGCGTCCTCCACGCCGTCGTGCCGCCCGTCCTCCGAGCAGTCTGGCGCCCTACGGTGACGGGGGCCGAGAACGTCCCGCGCACCGGCGGGGTGATCCTGGCCAGCAACCACCTCAGCTTCGCCGACTCGATCGTGATCCCGTCGGTCTCGCCCCGCCCGGTGCACTTCCTGGCCAAGTCCGACTACTTCACCGGCACCGGCCTCAAGGGCGCCGCCCAGAAGGCGTGGTTCGAGGGCATGGGGATGCTGCCGGTGGACCGTGACGACCCGCAGGCCGCGCTCGGCTCGCTGGAGGTGGCCCTGGAGGTCCTCGGCAGGGGTGAGGCGTTCGGGATCTACCCGGAGGGCACCCGTTCGCGCGACGGCCGGCTCTACCGCGGCCGCACGGGGGTGGCCCACCTGGCGCTGACCGCCGGAGTGCCCGTGGTGCCGGTGGGCCTGCGGGGGACCGCGGAGCTCCAGCCGGTGGGGTCGAGCCTGCCGCGGCTGGCGAAGGTCACGGTCGAGTTCGGGCAGCCCATCCAGGTTGCCGGGCGTTTCGACGGCGTACCTCTGGGCAAGGCCCGCCGGGTCATCACCGACGAGGTCATGGAGTCGATCGCCGCGCTGAGCGGCCAGGAAGTGGCCGGGGTCTACAACGAGCGGCCGGCCGACGCCTGATCCGCTGTTGCCTGTTGCGCCGGGGCGCGAAGGGGCGCACTCTGGAGGGTGACCCTGCAAAATAATGGGCTAGCAGCCGAGGTGAGGCAGATGGCCACCACGACCGTGTTGCAGGACGAGCTGCGACACAAGCACGACGAGCTCGCTGGGCGCCTGGCCCACGCTCGGAGCATCATCGCCAGGCCGGAGCAGACCCGCCGGGGCTGCCCACCGATCGACCAGTTCAACGCCAGCACGTCCCGACACCTGCACGCGGTGGACGAGGCGCTGCTGCCGGCGGTCTCCGCCCAGTGCGAGGACGGCGCATCGCTGGTCCACGAGTACCTTCCCGCGGCGCGGCGCCTCGAGGTGCTGCTCTTCCACGTGAAGGCGCACGAGTACGGCTCCACCTGGGAGACCACCCACGAGTGGCCGACCCTGTGGGGCGAGGTCGAGGAGGCGCTCATCGACCAGGAGGAGAGGGAGGACGAGCTGGTCTCGCGTCTCGCCGAGGAGGCCTCCGACGACGCGCTCCTGCTGGTCGCCGAACGGATCGCGGCCGCCGAGCGCCGGGCGCCGTCGCGTCCGCACCCCCACCTCCCGCACACCGGCCTTCCCGGCAAGGTCGTACGCCGGCTGGCACGTCCCGTCGACGCCATCTGGGACGCGGTCGAGGGCCGGTCCGTCGGCGGTCCCAAGCCGTTGCCGCACAAGGAGCCGGGGCTGTTCTGGCAGTATCTGCTCGGCGACCCGCGCTTTCCCGAGGAACCTGCCGAGGACACCCGGCACAATGAGCCGGGTGACCGCTGACTCCATCACTTCCGTCCTTGATCTCGCGCCGCACCCCGAGGGTGGGGCGTTCCGGCAGACCTGGGCCGCCGCCGAGACCGTCACCCTCGCCGACGGACGGGTGCGCCCGACCGCGACCCTGATCTACTTCCGGCTGCTGGCCGGGGAGTCGTCCGCGTGGCACCGCGTGCGGTCGGACGAGATCTGGCTGGCGCACACCGGCGTCGTGTCCCTCCAGCTCGGCGGCTCCGGCGCGGCTCCGGTCGAGGGAGAGACCGTGCTCGTCGGGGTGGACGTCGCCGCCGGCCAGGTGCCGCAGGCGGTCGTGCCGGCGGGGGTGTGGCAGCGTACGGTCCCCTCGGCCGAGGACGCGCTCGTCTCCTGCGTGGTCTCGCCCGGGTTCGACTTCGACGACTTCGAGCTGGTGGGGGAGTAGTGGAGTACGCCTTCGAAGGGGCCGTGGTCGAGTGGCGCGGGCCGGCGCCGTACTACTACGTACCGATGCCCGTCCCTGACGCCGAGGACCTCAAGGAGGACGCCCGCGGCCTGGAGTACTGGGGCCAGGTCGCCGTCACCGCCACCATCGGCGAGACCACCTTCACCACCGCGCTCTTCCCCAAGGACGGCACCTATCTGCTTCCCCTGAAGGTCGTCGTACGGAAGGCGGAGGGGATCGGTCTCGACGATGTCGTCGCGGTCCGAATGAGGTTGGGGCACGAGGTCTGAAACTGTCGGCGCCATCTGATTGGCTGGACCCGTGAGTGTCGCCTACCGCCTTGCCCCGCCGCCGAGCGCCGCCGCCGTGCCGGTGCTCGACGAGCACCAGCGGTCGGTCGTGGAGCATCCCGGCGGACCGCTGCTGGTGCTGGCCGGCCCAGGCACCGGCAAGACGACTACGCTGGTGGAGGCGGTGGTCGACCGGATCGAGAACCGTGGCGTACGTCCTGACCAGCTGCTCGCGCTGACCTTCTCCCGCAAGGCCGCCGAGCAGCTGCGCGACCGGGTGACGGCGCGGCTGGGACGGACGCTGTCGGGGGCGGTCTCCTCGACGTTCCACTCCTTCGCCTACGGCCTGGTGCGGCGCTATGCGCCGGCCGAGCTCTACGCCGCCCCGCTGACACTGCTCTCGGCGCCGGAGGCCGACGTGGTGCTGCAGGAGCTGCTGGCCGACCACCCGGAGTCGGTGCGGTGGCCCGAGCGGTTCCGGATGGCCGTCGGCACCCGCGGGTTCGCGCGCGAGGTGCAGACCGTGATCGCGCGGGCGCGCGAGCGGGGGCTCGACCCCGACCAGCTGGTGGCCCTCGGCCGCGACGAGGGGATCGAGGAGTTCGTCGCCGCCGGGTGGTTCCTGGAGCAGTATCTCGACGTGCTCGGTGCCCAGTCGGCGATCGACTACCCCGACCTGATCATGCGTGGGGTGATCGAGGCCGAGCGGCATGCGGCCGAGCTCCGGGCCGAGTTCGCCTGCGTGTTCGTGGACGAATACCAGGACACGGATCCGTCGCAGGTCGCCCTGCTGCAGGCCTTGGCGGGCGACGGGCGCGACCTGATCGTGGTCGGTGACCCGGACCAGTCGATCTACGGGTTCCGGGGCGCCGACGTCAACGGCATCCTCGACTTCCCCTCCCAGTTCCTGACCCGGGAACGCCGGCACGCGCCGGTCGTGGCGCTGGGCACCACCCGCCGGTTCGGGTCCAGGCTGCTGCGGGCCTCGCGGTCGATCGCCGCGGGGATCTCGGTGCGCGGCTCGATCCCTTCCTCTGCCTATGACACGTTCCGCAACCCGCACCCGCTGGCGTCCGACCCGGGCCGGGCAGAGGTGCTCACCTTCGACACCGACCGCGCCGAGACCGAGCACATCGCCGACCTGCTCCGCCGGGCGCATCTCGAGGACGGCATCGACTGGTCCGACATGGCCGTGCTGGTGCGCTCGGGCCGCACCTCGATCCCGCAGCTGCGCCGCTCGCTGACCGCCGCCGGTGTACCGGTCGAGGTCGCCTCCGACGAGACGCCGCTGGTCCGCGAGCCCGCCGCTGCGGTGCTCCTCGACGCGCTCGGGATCGTCGTCGACGCCGACGTCGAGTCCGACCTCGACGAGCGCTACGTACGCCCCGACCGCTGCGAGGAGCTGCTCACAGGTCCGCTCGGTGGCCTCGACGCCACCGACGTCCGCGCGCTCACCCGTCTGCTGCGGGCTCGCTTCCCGGACGTCGCCGCGCACGATCTCGTACGCCGCTCCGTCCTCGACCCCAGTTTCGCCGCTGGTCGAGCCGCGAGCGCTAGCGAGCGTGTCGAGACCAACACGGTCGAATCGAGCGCCGATGGCGACCGTGTTGGTCTCGACACAGATTCGTTCGTACCTCACGAATCCGGCTCGACCAGCGGGGAGGGCGAGGAACGGGTGCTGGGGCGAGTACGCCGGTTGGCGGCGCTCCTCGCCGAGGCCCGGACGGTGCTGAAGGAGGGTGCCGGGGCGGAGCAGGTGCTGTGGACGCTGTGGGACGGTGCCGAGTGGGGGCAGCGGCTGAGGGCGCAGGTCGAGTCGGGTGGCCCCGCGGCGCGGCTGGCCCACCGTGACCTGGACGCGGTCGTGGCGCTCTTCGACACCGCCGCCAAGATCGAGGGCCGGCAGGAGTTCACCTCGGTCGAGACCTTCCTGGCGACGCTCCGCGCCCAGGAGATCCCGGCCGACACCCTGGCCGACAAGGGCGTACGCGGCTCGGCGGTGCGGCTGCTCACCGCCCACCGCTCCAAGGGTCTGGAATGGGGTCTGGTCGTGGTCGCCCACGTCCAGGAGGGGGCATGGCCCGACCTGCGCCGTCGCGACTCGCTCCTCGGTCCCGACCGGATCGCCCCGGCCCTGCCGGACGGCCGCCACGGCGGGCTGCTGCCGCCGCTGACCCGCTCGGCGATGCTCGCCGAGGAGCGCCGGCTCTTCTACGTCGCCGCCACCCGAGCCCGCTCCCGGCTGGTCGTGACCGCGGTGAAGTCGCCCGACGACGACGGCGACCAGCCGTCTCGGTTCATCAACGAGCTCGGTCTGCGCGAGGACCAGATCCGTCACCGGGTCGGCCGGCCGTCGCGACCGCTGTCGCTGGCCGGCCTGGTCGCCGAGCTGCGCCGCACCGCGGCCGACCCGGCCCAGCCGGACGCACTGCGCGAGGCCGCCGCGCGACGGTTGCAGAAGCTGGCGGCGACCGAGGTGCGCGGCAAGCGGATCGCGCTCGCCGCGGACCCGTCGACCTGGTGGGGGCTGCGGGCCCCGACGTACGCCTCGGCCTCGGTCCGTCCCGAGGACCGTCCGATCACGCTGAGCGCGTCGGCGCTGGAGGCGATCCTGACCTGTCCCGCGCAGTGGTTCCTTGCCCGGGAGGCGGGCGGCGCGGTCACCGACTCCTCGAGCCAGGGATTCGGGAAGGTGGTGCACGCGATCGCCGAGCAGCTCGCCCGCGGCGACCTCGACGCCGCCACCGTCGAGGACCTGATGCCGTTCGTGGACGAGGTCTGGGGCCGTCTCGAGTTCCGTACGCCGTGGTCGGCCGCCCGCGAGCGCGAGGCGGTCCAGGACGTGCTGGCCCGGTTCCTGACCTGGCACCGGCGCCCCGGCGCGAGGACGGTGATCGGGTTCGAGGAGCAGCTGACCGCGAAGGTCTCGCTGCCCAGCGGGGAGACCGTGCGGCTGAACGGCTATGCGGACCGGCTGGAGCTCGACGAGAGCGGTCGGATCGTCGTCGTCGACCTGAAGACGGGGAAATATCCGCCCACCGCCCAGGAGGTGAAGGAGCACGGCCAGCTCGGCCTCTACCAGCTGGCCGTCGAGCACGGCGCGGCCTCGTCGCTGGCGCCGGGCGCGACCTCCGGGGGAGCGGAGCTGATCCAGCTGCGCCACGCCGCGGGGTCGGGGAGCGAGCTGCCGAAGGTTCAGGTGCAGGCGCCCGAGCCGCCCGAGATCATCAACCAGCTGGAGAAGGCGGTGGCGACGGTGCGCGCCGAGGAGTTCGTGGCCAGGCCCGGCAAGCAGTGCGACCGCTGCCAGTTCGTCGCGCTCTGCCCGGCGCAGACCTCGGGATCGGTGCTCTCGTGATTCCGGCGATGAAGGTCGAGACCCCCGAGGAGCTCGCCAAGCTGATGGGCCACGACTGGCTCTACAGCGAGGAGCAGTTCCGCGCGATCACGGCGCCGCTGGAGCCGGCCGTCGTGATCGCCGGCGCCGGCTCCGGGAAGACCGCGGTCATGGCCGCCCGGGTCGTCTGGCTGGTCGCCACCGGCCGCGTACTCCCCGGCGAGGTGCTCGGGCTCACCTTCACCACGAAGGCGACCGCCGAGCTGGCCACCCGGATCCGGGAGTCGCTGCAGAAGGCGGGGCTGTGGCCCGAGCGACGGGAGGGCCCGCCGCGGCCCGGTGAAGAGGGCGAGGAGGAGCCGACCGAGCCGACGGTCGCGACCTACCACTCCTACGCCTCGGGTCTGCTCTCCGAGCACGGCCTCCGGATCGGCCACGAGCCGGACACCCGGTTGATCGCCGACGCCACCCGCTACCAGCTCGCCGCGCGGGCGGTGGCCCGGCACACCCACCCGGTGGAGAAGCTGACCGACTATCCGAAGCTGGCTGTGCAGCAATTGCTCGCGCTCGACTCCGAGCTCTCCGAGCATCTCGTCGACCCCTCCACGCTGCGTGCCTACGACCGCAACGAGCGGTCGCTGTTCGCCCTCGAGGTGGCCGACCTCAACGCCCAGCTCGCCGACGGCAAGCGGGTCAAGACGAAGCTGAGCAAGGTCGAGAAGGCGATCGACGCGATCGACAAGCGCTACGAGCTGCTCGACCTCGTCGACGGCTACCGGCGCCTCAAGGACCGGCTCGGGCTGATGGACTTCTCCGACCAGATCGCCCTGGCCGCCCGGCTGGCCGTGGAGACCCCGGAGGTCGGTGAGTTCGAGCGCGGGAAGTTCAAGGTGGTGCTGCTCGACGAATACCAGGACACCTCGGTCGCCCAAGCCCAGATGCTCGCCCGTCTCTTCGGCGACGGACACCCGGTGACCGCCGTCGGCGACCCCAACCAGGCGATCTACGGCTGGCGCGGCGCCTCGGTGAGCAACATCCTCGAGTTCGGCCGTGACTTCCCGACGAAGGACGGGCGGCGCCCGGCCTACTCCCTGACCGTCAACCGCCGTTCCGACGCGCGGATCCTCGACACCGCCAACCACCTGGCGGCCCAGCTCTACGAGGGTCGGGAGAATGAGCGCCTGGTCGCCGCCGAGGGCGCGCGCGACGGTGAGGTGCGGGTGCATGTCCACGAGACGTACGACGACGAGCTGCTCTGGCTTGCCGACAAGGTGATCGAGGCCCATGAGGCGGTCGGGGAGTGGAAGGAGATCGGCGTACTGACCAGGGACAACTCGCAGGCTGCGGCGGTCTTCGACGCGCTCACCGCTCGCGAGATCCCGGTCGAGATCGTCGGTCTGAAGGGGCTGCTCCGGCTGCCCGAGGTGGCCGAGGTCGTCGCCACCATGGAGCTGCTCCACGACGTCACCGCCAACGCGGCGCTGCTCACCCTGCTCGCCGGGCCGCGCTGGGCGATCGGGCCGCGCGACCTGGCCATCCTCGGCCGCAGGTCCCGTGACCTGGCCGGCGTCGTCGGCGGTGCGGAGGAGTTCGCCGACATCGAGCGGCAGCTGGAGGCCGCCGTCGAGGGCACCGACCCCACCGAGATCCCCTCGCTCAACGACGCCCTGGAGGATCCCGGCGACGTCGCCGACTACGACTACTCCCAGCAGGCCCGGGAGCGCTTCAAGATGCTCGCCGACGAGCTCCGCGGGCTCCGCCGTGCGGTCAACGAGCCGCTCCTCGACCTGGTCCGGCGGATCATCGACGTCACCGGCATCGACGTCGAGCTGGCCGCCTCGGTCTCACCGGCCGCTTCGGCCCGCCGCGACAACCTCGACCTCTTCGTCCAGGCCGTCGCCGACTTCGAGGGCCTCGACGGGCAGGTCACGCTGGCCGCGCTGCTGGCCTATCTCGAGGCTGAGGACGAATACGGCCAGGGCCTCGACGTCGCCACGCCCTCGGAGGCCGACTCGGTCAAGCTGCTCACCGTCCACCGCGCCAAGGGCCTGGAGTGGGACGTCGTCTTCCTGGTCGGCGTGACGCACAAGAAGTTCCCCACCGGCCAGACGCGCTCCTCGTGGCTGACCGTCCCCTCGGTCATGCCCTCCGCGCTCCGCGGCGACCGCGACGACCTGCCGCAGCTCCACGGCCACGACGCCGACTCGATCGATGAGCTCCTCGCCGAGCGCAAGGAGCACGAGCGGGTCGAGGAGCTCCGGCTGGCCTACGTAGCCTGGACCCGCGCCCGCCACATCCAGTTCGTCTCCTGCTGGCGCTGGTCGCCCGCGCTGAAGGAAGGGCGCGGGCCGTCGGTCTATGTCGAGAAGACCCGCGAGGCGCTGCTCCAGTGGGGCGCCAAGCCCGACCGCTGGGCGGAGGTCGTCGTCAAGGGAGAGGAGGAGAGCCCGTACGCCGCCCAGGAGGTCGATCTGCCCTGGCCGATCAACCACTACACCCCTGAGGTGGAGCGCCGCCTGGAGGCGGCCAGGCTGGTCCGGGAGATCGATCCGGGACCCGACGACCTCGACGACCTCACCCTGCTCGAGACCGTGAACCAGTGGGACGAGGAGATCGAACGGCTGCTCACCGAGGCGGCGCGTGAGCGCGCCCCCGAGGTGGTCGTACCGCTGCCCTCCTCCCTCTCGGCCACCGCCATGTCGAAGCTCCGCGACGATCCGCTCGGCTTCGCCGCCGACCTGGTCCGCCCGATGCCCCGCAAGCCGTCCTCCCAGGCCCGCTTCGGCACCCGGTTCCACGCCTGGGTCGAGGCCCGCTTCGGCCAGCAGGACCTCTTCGATCCCGACGACCTGCCCGGCCGCGCCGACCACGGCATCGAGGACGAGTCCGGTCTCGAAGAGGTCATCGCCGCCTTCGAGCAGGGCCCGTTCGCCGACCGCCCTCCGTTCCGGGTCGAGGCCGCCTTCGCGATCGTCCTGGCTGGTCAGGTGGTGCGTGGCCGGATCGACGCGGTCTACCAGGAGCCCGACGGGAGCTTCCTGATCATCGACTGGAAGACCAACCAGGCCCAGAACGCCGACCCGCTCCAGCTCGCGCTCTATCGGCTCGGGTGGGCTGAGCTGATGGGAGTGCCGTTGTCTCGCGTCCGGGCGGCGTTCTACTACGTGCGGTCGGGGAGGTTGGTCGAGCCTTCTTCGCTTCCTGGGCGTTCGGAGTTGGAAGGTCTCTTGGGCGGGGGACAGTGAATGTGTTTTGTGGTTGGTGTTTGCCGCCGACCCGTTCCGGGAGGGTCTTCTCGGCGGCGTCCGGAGTAAAGGACGGCCTGCGGCCGCCGGCTTCGCCGGTCGCCTGCGGCGATCCTTGACACCGGCCGTCGCCGAGAAAAGATTTGGCTGGTTATCGGGCCGGCGGCAGGGGTTTGGCGCGGCGATGTGGGTTGGGTAGGGGGCTTGGGATCTGAGGTGAACGAATTTCGTTCACCGGGGACAGCCACAGGCTTGGTGATGCTGGCGGGTGAAAGAAACTTTTCTTTCACCCCGTGGAGCGTCCACTTCTGCGCGGGTGAATGAAGTTTCGTTCACCGTGGGGCGTCCACCTCCTGAGGAGCGACTGCCTCCCGGCCACACTGGGGCCGCCGCCCCTGATAGCCAGCCAAATCTTTCTCGACATGGTCCGGTGTCAAGGACCGCGAAGCGGCCGGCGTAGCCGGCGGCCGCAGGCCGTCCTTGACACCGGGGCAGGTCGAGAAACACTAGAGGACAGGGTCGGCGGCCCAGACCAGCCACAACCAACAGTCCCCGGCCAGCCATCACACCGGAGCTACTTCACCGTCCGAGCAACCTCAGGAAGCTCCCCAGACTCCCGCAGCGAGTCGAGCAGATCCCCCGGAAGGATCCAGACGGTCGCAAGCGGGAACGGCCGCTCGCGCAGCATCACCGCACCGGTGACGTACGAGGGCTCACCGTTCGGGCACGAGAAGACGATGTCGTCGCCCCACTCCCACTGCCGCTTGACGATGGTCGGAAGCATCCACCACATCAGCCAGTTGCGCTCGGAGTTCTTCGAGCCCGGCTTGCGGGGGCAGTGCTCGTCGTAGGCGACGACCGCGTCGGGGTGCTCGGCGAGGATCGAGCGGAGCTCGCCGACGACCGGGGTGGCGCGGTCGAAGTGGTGGTGGAACTTGTCGGAGGCCACGTCGCCGGTGGCCGAGGCGGCGGTGCCGACGACCAGTACGAGGGCGGTGACGGCCACCGAGCGCACCTGGTCACCGATCTTCGGCAGGAATGCGAGGAGGGTCCAGATCGCCAGCGGCACCAGGGCGCACACCGTGGCGATCAGCCAGAAGCGGTTGTCGTTGGTGAACGACGGGATCGGACCCGGCTGGGGGAACTGCCCGTCGGGAAGCGCCCACCACCACGGGATCGCGCCGGGGATGTGCGCGGGGGTGGTGTAGGCCCAGGTAGGCGCGTCGGGGGCGACGACGAGGATGGTCACCAGCGAGATCCCGGCGACGATGATCCAGGTCCAGACCAGGACCGCCCGGGAGCGTACGGCCTGGATCGCCGCGCACACCCCGGCCAGCACGAGGACCGCGAAGACCGGGTCGATGTAGCGGCCGTAGATCCAGTAGTCGAAGCGCCGCCACTCCATGGTGAACAACGAGTACTCGTTGCCCCAGTTCAGGCAGCTGAGGACGTACATCGACCCGGCGGCGATCAGTACGAACCCGGCCGGCCCCACCTGCCGCGCGCGGAGCTCCTTCCAGAAGGCCGCGATCACCACGACGACGCCGACGACCACGACGCCGAAGCTGCCGATCATCTGCGTCCAGGCCTCGCCGGCGAAGGTGTCGACCCAGTAGCGAGGGTTGGCGTGCGTGACCTTGTCGAAGAAGCCCTGCGCCTGGATGAACTTCCACGGCACCAGCTGCGCGTGGAACCAGAGCGCGGCCTTGTTGGCGGCGAAGGAGAGCACGCCCGTGGCGACCAGCCCGACGAGGGCGATCCGCCAGCTGCGTACGAGGAAGAAGATCAGCCACAGCGCGACCGCGGCGACGAAGACCTGCATCCGGGCGTGGGAGAAGAGGGCGAGCGCGGTGAGCAGGCTGAGGAGGAGTACGCCGCGATAGGTCGGCTTCTCCCAGAGCCGGAACGCCGCCAGGGTCGCCACCACGACGAGCAGCGTGACCAGCCGCTCGGAGAGGATGTAGTCGGCCTGGATCGCGCGTGGCGGCAGGGCCATCACGATGGCGCCCGCGACCACACCCTGTGCCGGGGTGACGCCGCTGAGCCGCACCGCGACCCGGGAGAGGGGCCAGATGGTGAGCATGCTGATGACCAGGCCGACGACGATCGCCATCTTGTAGAACGTGAAGACGTCCGAGGTGACCAGCCACAACGGCGCCAGCAGCACACCCCAGCCGGGGTAGTAGCCGGGGGTGTTCAGCTGCGGCGAGTCGAGGCCGAGGGCGGTCCGCCCGTGGATGACGGTGCCGATCTCGTCGTACATGAACGAGAGGTTCGAACCCCAGGCGATGTAGACGTTGATCGCGAGAGCGACCACGACGGAGACGACAGCGGCGATGCGCCAGAACCGATCCACGCGGCGGAACATATACCCACCTCATAGGCTTTGCCGGGTGGACTCCCCGAAGCTGCCCATCCATCTGCGAATCACCCAGGACCCCCACGATCGTTCGGGCCATCTGCGCGCCGACGACGGCTGGGTCGAGAAGGCCTGGTCGGACGAGACCACGCGGGTCCTCGTCGTCGCCGGCAACAGGGTCGAGCCGTCCGGCGAGACCGGGGTGAGGTGGCGTACGCCGGCGGACTCCCCGGAGGGGATCCGGCTGCTCCTCGGCGACACCCCGGACGGGGCCAGGTTCGCCGTGCTCACCGGCCGCGAGGAGGCCGGGGAGACGTGGCGCGACCTGCGTGGGCTCTTCCCTGCGATGCTCGCCGACACCACCGAGTCGAGCTTCCTGATGCACGCGATCGGGCTGGCCGAGTGGCATCGGGCGACCCGGTTCTGCGCACGCTGCGGCGGCCGGCTCGAGCCGCGCGCGGCCGGTCACGAGCTGGCCTGCCCGGAGGGACACCTGACCTTCCCGCGCACCGACCCGGCGGTGATCATGCTGGTGACCACGGGGGAGCCCGGGACCGAGGAGGAGCGCTGCCTGCTCGGCAACCACACTCGCTGGCCCGCGCCCAACTTCTCCACCCTCGCCGGCTTCGTGGAGCCGGGGGAGTCCCTCGAGGACACGGTCCGTCGTGAGGTCGCCGAGGAGGTCGGCGTACGCGTCGGGGCGGTCGACTACTTCGGCAATCAGCCCTGGCCGCTGCCCGCGAGCCTGATGCTCGGCTTCTTCGCCAGGGCGGTGTCGACCGAGATCACGGTCGACGCGGACGAGATCCGGGAGGCGCGCTGGTTCACGCGCGCGGAGCTCGCCGCGGTCGCCGAGAGCGGGGAGATCAAGCTGCCCAGCGGCGTCTCGATCAGCCGGTCGCTGGTCGAGGCCTGGTACGGCAGCGAGCTGCCCGGGTCCTGGTGACCGGCGTCAGACCAGCTCGGCGAGCTTCGCCTTGACCTGAGCGATCGACGGGTTGGTCATCGCGGTGCCGTCGGAGTAGACGAGGGTGGGGACGGTCTGGTTGCCGCCGTTGACCTGCTCGACGATCTGGGCCGCCTCGGGCACCTGCTCGATGTCGACCTCGTCGAAGGTGATGTCCTCGCGGCCGAGCTGTCCCTTGAGTCGCTGGCAGTACCCACACCAGGGGGTGGTGTACATCGTGAAGCTGCTCATCGGGACTCTCCTCATCAGAACTGTCGGTACGAGCCAATAGTGTTGACCCGCAAGGCCTAACGTTCCCACCCCGAGGAGTTCTTCCCGCCCATGACCCCCGAGTCCCTCCTCGCCGCCCTCGACCCCGAGCAACGCCGGGTGGCGGAGGCTCTGCGCGGTCCGGTCCGGGTGCTCGCCGGCGCGGGGACGGGCAAGACCCGGGCGATCACCCACCGGATCGCCTACGGCGTCGCCACCGGGGTCTATGCGCCGCAGGAGGTCCTGGCGGTCACCTTCACGACGCGTGCCGCGGGGGAGATGCGGCAGCGGCTGCGTGCGATGGGAGCCGGTGCGGTCCAGGCGCGTACGTTCCACTCCGCGGCGCTGCGTCAGCTGCGGTTCTTCTGGCCGAAGGTCTACGGCACCGAGCTGCCGAACCTGACCGAGTCGAAGATCCCGCTCATCCGCGCGGCGGCGCAGCGTCAGCGGATCAACGTCGACCAGGCCCAGGCGCGCGACCTGGCCTCGGAGATCGAGTGGTCGAAGGTCTCCAACGTCCACCCCGACGACTACCCGAAGTCGGCCGAGGCCCGCGGCCGGGAGGTCGGCGGGCTGACCCCGTCGATGGTGGGACACATCTACGCGGCGTACGAGGACGTCAAGCGCACCCAGGCGCGGATGGACATGGAGGACGTGCTGCTGCTGACCGCCGGGCTCCTGGAGCACGACGAGCGGGTCGCGGCGCAGGTCAGGCGGCAGTACAAGTGGTTCACCGTCGACGAGTTCCAGGACGTCTCGCCGCTGCAGTCGGCGCTGCTCGACCTGTGGCTGGGCGGGCGCAGCGAGCTCTGCGTGGTGGGCGACCCGGCCCAGACGATCTACACCTTCGCCGGCGCCGACGCGACCTACCTGCGTGACTTCCCCAAGAAGCACCCCGACGCCACCTCGGTCGAGCTGGTCCGCAACTACCGCTCCTCGCCGCAGGTGGTGCGGGCCGCCAACAAGATCCTGGAAGGTACGCCGAGCGCCGGTGTCCAGCTGCAGGCGCAGCGCGACGCCGGGCCGGCCGTCGAGCACGTCGAGCAGCCCGACGAGGTCGCCGAGGCGGAGGGTGTCGCCGCCGAGATCCTGCGCCTGCACCAGTCCGGCAAGCCCTACAACGAGATGGCGATCCTGTTCCGGATCAACGCCCAGTCGGAGGCCTACGAGGACGCGCTCACCGCGCGCCGGATCCCCTACGTCCTGCGCGGCGCCGCCAGGTTCTTCGACCGGCCCGAGGTCCGCGAGGCGGTGACCCGGATCCGGGGCGCGGCCCGGGGCGGTCAGGAAGCGGTGATCGGCGACGAGCTGCTGGAGTCGGTCCACGGCATCCTGGCCGGGATGGGCTGGACCTCCGAGCCGCCCGAGGGCCGTGGACAGACCCGCGACCGCTGGGAGTCCTGGCAGGCGCTGATCGATCAGGCGCGCACCTACGCCGCGGCCGGCGGTGACCTCGCCGGTCTCGTCGCCGAGCTCGACCGCCGCGCGGCCGAGCAGCACGCACCGGTCCCGTCGGGCGTGACCCTGGCGACCTTCCACGCCGCCAAGGGACTGGAGTGGGACTCGGTGTTCCTGGTCGGCCTCCAGGACGGCACGATGCCGTTCATCCTGCGTGGTGAGGAGCCGACCCCGGCCGAGATCGAGGAGGAGCGGCGACTCCTCTACGTCGGCCTCACCCGGGCGCGGGTGGACCTGACCCTGTCCTGGGCGCTGGCGCGCCAGCCTGGTCAGGCCGCCCGCCGCAGGCCGTCGCGGTTCCTCGACCCGCTGCGGCCGGCCCGGTCCACCGCGCCGGCGCGACGCCCGGGCTCTGGCAAGGCGCGGATGTGCAAGGCCTGCGGCGGGCCGCTCGGCTCGGCCGCCGAGAAGCGGATCGGTCGTCACGAGGGCTGCGACGCGCCCTACGACGAGGCGCTCTACGGCCGGCTGAAGCAGTGGCGCAAGGAGACCGCCGAGGCGATCCGCAAGCCCGCGTTCGTGGTCTTCACCGACGCGACCCTGGAGCAGATCGCCGAGCAGAAGCCGGGCACGCTCCAGGATCTGCAGCGCATCGCCGGCATCGGCCGCGGCAAGGTGGAGACGTACGGATCGGAAGTCCTTCAGGTGATCTCGGCGGAGGCATGAAAGTCCTTCACGGAAATTCCTCGAAATCAACGAGTTTAATCGTTTGCGGCCGACATGCCCGGCCGGTTAGTGTTCCTTCATCAAGTAAAACCGCGCGCTGCTGAAGCGCGCCCGACAGCCCCGAAGGAGGTGGCCCCAGTGAAGATCAACCAGATCAAGACGCCGATCAATGGCATCGCCATGTCCGCGTGCGGCCACCCCGAGCTGTCCACCCCGGCTGCTGGCGCCTTTATCGGCGCTGGTTACGGCATGCGCGTCGAGGGACTCGTGTCCCCGCAGGCGGATGCCATCAAGGTCAAGTCCCACGGGATTCGAGCCTGGAGCTGTCCGACTACGTAGAACCACGTAGTCACAGCAGCCTCCAGGCCGCGGAACCCGAAACCCGGGATCCGCGGCCTTTCTGTTTCTCAAAACCCGCGATCAGTCACAAAGGAGGTGTACATATGACCAGCATTCTCGAGCCCGAGGTCAAGCTCGGCGTTCTCCACGACCGTGCCAACCGATACGACGAGGACCTGCTGCCCTGCCGGGCCAACAACCCCGAGCTGTGGTTCGCCGAGTCTCCTGCCGACGTCGAGTTCGCCAAGGCGCTCTGCGCGACCTGCCCCGTGCAGCCGCTCTGCCTCGCCGGCGCCCTCGACCGGCGTGAGCCCTGGGGCGTCTGGGGCGGCCAGCTGCTCCTGCAGGGGAAGGTGATCCCCCGCAAGCGGCCCCGTGGCCGGCCCCGTAAGGACGCCGCCTGAGCAACCGAACAGCAGCCGAACACCAACACAGCAACAGCAGCCGTTTCAACGACGAAGGGCAACAGCTATGAACACGATTGTGATGACCATGGGCGCCGGAGCCCGCTGAGCACGCAGGAGAACCAACAGACATGAACACCAACCGAGTACGGAGCACTCAGATGAACTTGCTTTACGAAGACCTGGCGCGCGCGCAAATGGCCGCGCGCCTGGGAGAGGCGCGTGAACTGCGGCGAGGCCACGCCCTCGTCAAGGCTGCTCGCCTGGGCCGCAAGGCCGAGCGCGCCGCCGTCCAGGCGAAGCTGGCTCTTGCCCGCGCGCTGTAAGTCCCCCATGGGACACCAGACCTCACCCCTCTGATCGCGGGTGTGGAAGATGACCGGCCGGTCCGAGAAACCCTCGGACCGGCCGGTCCTGTCTTTTCGTGATGTCCGCCCCGACCGATCAGAGGTCGGTGGCGATGATCCTCTCGATGTTCCGCTCCGCGAGGGCGGTGATGGTGACGAACGGGTTGACGCTGGTGTTGCCGGGGATGAGCGAGCCGTCGATGACGTACAGGCCGTCGTATCCGCGCAGCCGGCCGTAGTTGTCGGTCGCCTGGTTCAGGACGGCGCCGCCCAACGGGTGGTAGGTGAGGTGGTCGCCCCAGATCTTGTTCGTGCCGAACAGGTCGGTCCGGTAGATCGTGCCTTCGGTCTTGTTGATCTTGTCGAAGATCGTCTTCGCCATCGTGATCGAGTCCTGCTTCCACGCGGTCTGCCACGACAGGTCGACCGCGCCGGTCGTCGAGTTGTAGCTGAACGCCGCCCGGCGCTGGGTCTTGGTGATCGCCAGATAGAAGGACGCGAAGGTCTCGAGCCCGGCAGGCAGCGGCGCGACCTCGGCGAAGGCGCCCCCGGCGTCCCAGTTGTCGATGCCCGAGCACGGGATCGTCGACTGGACGTCGCCGGTCGGGTCCCAGATGTGGTTGGCGCGGCCGACCATCACGTTGCCGTTGTCGCCCCAGCCCTGGCCGACCTCGCCGTTCAGCGCGGGCAGTGCTCCGGTCGCCTTCAGCCTCACCAGCAGCTTGCTGGTGCCGACGCTGCCGGCCGCGAAGAACACCTTGCCCGCGTTGACCGTCTTCGTCGCCACCACGTCGCCGGCGGTGTTGATCTGCTCGAGGACGACGTCGTACCCACCGGTTGCCGAGGGCCGGACCGACGTGGCTCGGTGCAGCGAGGAGATCGAGACCTTCCCGGTGGCGGTGGCCTGGGCGAGATAGGTCTTCTGCAGGGTCTTCTTGCCGTAGTTGTTGCCGTAGATGACCTCCTGGGCCAGCGCCGACTTCGGCACGCTGCCGTTGTCCTCGGCCACCATGTAGTTCCAGTCGTAGACGTCCGGGACGAACGTCCACGCGAAGCCGGAGCGCTGGGCGTGCTTCCGGCCCACGCGGGAGTACTGGTAGTAGGAGGTCCGCTCGAACCAGTCCGGGTCGACCGACCCGACGCCGAGGGCGGCGTTGGCGCGCGGGTAGTAGGTGGCGTACATCTCGGCGGCGTCCACCGAGGGCAGGATGGCTCCGAAGTTCTCCCGCTTCGGGGTGACGGCCATGCCTCCGTTGACGAGCGAGCCGCCGCCGACCCCTCGGCCCTGGTAGACGGAGATGCCGGCGAAGTCCTCGGCGTCCAGGATGCCGGCGTACTTCGGGACGTCCTTGTCGATCGGGAACCCGAGGAAGTTGCTGAGCGGCTGCTTGGTCCGCGTACGCATCCAGAAGGACCGGTAGTCCGGCGCGCTCACCTTCGGGTGGATCTTGCCGTCCGGGCCGGGCGCGACGGTGGCCCAGTCCTGGCCCATCTCGACCATGTGGACGTCGATGCCGGCCTGCGCCAGCCGCAGGGCTGCGACCGAGCCGCCGTATCCGGTGCCGATGACCAGCACGGGCACCTGTGCGCCGTTGCCGATCGACGACGGCGCCGCGGTCGCCCAGGTCGGACCGGCTCCGAATGCTCCTCCCAGCATCCCGACCCCGGCCAGCGATCCCGCGCCGAGCACGAACCCTCGGCGTGACAGACCTGGCGACCGGTCCTGTCGTGGTGTGTTGCTCAAGATGACCTCCCTTTTCATCACTGATTGCTAGAACATGTTCTAGTATGCCGGTGGGGGTGTCAGGGGTTTCGCAACATCCACGAGGACCGGCAAGACACATCGACAGGGAGGTCGCATGGTCACCGCATGCGTGTGGGGCACGGGAAACGTCGGCCGGCTCGCCATCCGGGCGGTCGAGGCACATCCACGGCTCGAGCTGACGAGCGTGCTCGTCCATGACCCCGGGAAGGTCGGGCGCGACGCGGGCGACCTCGGGGAGCTCGGCCGTGACATCGGCGTCGCCGCCACCGACGACATCGACGCGGTGCTCGCGTCGCGTCCGCAGGCGATCGTGTACGCCGCGTCCGGTGACATCCGTCCGGACGAGGCCCTCGCCGACATCGTGCGAGCGCTCCGGACCGGTGCCGTGGTCGTCACGCCCGCCCTCTACGCGCTCTACGACCAGCGCAACGCTCCGCCCGAGATGCGCGAGCCGGTGCTGGCCGCGATCGCCGAGGGCGGTGGTTCCCTCTTCGTCTCCGGTGTCGATCCCGGCTGGGCCAACGACGTGCTGCCGCTGCTGGTCAGCGGCCTGGGCAGCACCGTTGACGTCGTCCGGTGCCAGGAGATCTTCGACTACTCCACCTACGACCAGCCCGACTCGGTCCGCTATCTCGTCGGGATGGGCCAGCCGATGGACTACGACGCCCCGATGCTCGCCGAGACCGTGCCGACCATGGTGTGGGGTGGCCAGGTCCGGCTGCTCGCCCGGGCGCTCGAGGTCGAGCTCGACGAGATCCGGGAGACCGTCGAGCGGCTGCCGCTGGAGGAGACCGTGGCCACCGCGTCGATGGGTGACTTCGAGAAGGGCACCCAGGGCGCGGTGCGCTTCGAGGTCCAGGGGATCGTCGGCGGCGAGCCGCTCATCGTCGTCGAGCACGTCACCCGGATCCATCCCTCCTGCGCCCCGCACTGGCCGACGCCGCCCGACGGCGACGGAGCCCACCGGGTGATCATCGAGGGCGACCCGCGCATCGAGGTCACGGTCGAGGCGACCGACAAGGCCGGCAACCGGGCGGCGGGCGGCAACGCCACCGCGGTCGGACGGCTCGTCGGCGCGATCGAGTGGCTCATCGAGGCAGGCCCCGGTCTCTACGACGCGCTCGACGTCCCGCTGCAACCGGCGACCGGCAGGCTCGGCGCGGTCAAGGCCGCCCAGGAAGGCGTGACCGCATGATCATCGACGTCCCCGAGGGGCAGGACCCGATCACGTACGTCTGGGGCCAGATGGTGCCCGGGATCGGCCCGGCCGCCGCCGGCCTCTCGCTCGCGGTCTACGAGCACACCACGCTCGGGCTCCGCGAGTTCGAGGCTGCCCGGCTGCGGATCGCACAGATCAACGGGTGCGTCTTCTGTCTCGACTGGCGCACCGAACGAGACGGGGAGAAGGTCGAGGAGTCGTTCGCCGAGGCGGTCGAGGATTGGCGTACGACGGACGCATTCGACGACCGCACCCGGCTCGCGGCCGAGTACGCGGAGCGCTATGCGATCGACCACCACGGCATCGACCAGGACTTCTGGGATCGGGCGTCGGTCCACTACACCGATGCCGAGATCGTCGAGCTGAGCATGTGCCTCGGGTCGTGGCTGGCGTTCGGTCGGCTCAACCATGTCCTGGGCCTCGACAGCACCTGTTTCCTGCCCGCCCAGCGGTAACACGGATCTGACATCCAGGTGACGAAGAATTTCGGTGTTGCGCCCTCGGAGCCGCAGGATTTCGACCTATCGTTGAGACATGAAGACCTGCGATTTCTGCGGATGCTACGAGGCCGATCCCAACCGCCTCCTCGCATGGACCACCGCGGTTGAGCGTGGGCGCTCGAAGGCGTTCTGCGAGGCCTGCTCGCGGCGTCACGTGCGCTCCATGGAAGCCAAGCTCGACTCCGACTGGTGGGCCTAGACACCCCAGTCACATCCGTTGCGGCGCCTCGATGCCGAGGAGCCCGAGTCCCTCTGACAGCACTCGCCGGGTCGCCTCGCACAACGCGAGCCGCGTCTGCCTGACCTCGTCCTTCGCCTTGAGCACGGGACAGCTCTCGTAGAACGCCGTCAGCGCCGTCGCCAGACCGTAGAGGTACGCCGTCAGGTGATGTGGCTCCAAGGTCTCCGCGACCTTGGCGACCACCGGCGCGAAGCCCGCCAGCTCCAGCGCGAGCCGCTGCTCGGCCGGGTGGGAGAGGGTGCCGATGACGTACGCCGAGCCGGGGGCCTGCGCGAGGATGCTGCACACCCGGGCGTGGGCGTACTGCAGATACGGGCCGGTCTCCCCGGTCGTGGCCGACATCCGGGTGAGGTCGAAGGCGTAGTCGCGCGCGAGGTGGTTGGAGAGGTCGGCGTACTTCACGGCGGCGTTGGCCACGGCGCGTACGACCTCGGGGTTGTCGTAGCGCGCGGCGACGGCCTCCTCGGCGTCGTCGAGGAGCGAGGTGAGCGTGACCGTCTCGCCCGAGCGGGTCTTGAAGGGCCGGCCGTCGGGGCCGAGCACGGTGCCGAAACCGATGTGCTGGACCTCGACCTGGTCGGGCAGCCAGCCTGCCGCGCGGGCGACGGCGAAGACCATGTCGAAGTGCTGGCTCTGCCGGTGGTCGACGACGTAGACGACCCGGTCGACGGCCAGGTCGTCGACGCGGTGCCGGATGGTGGCGAGGTCGGTGGCGGCGTACCCGAACCCGCCGTCGGCCTTCCGCACGATCAGCGGCAGCGGCGCGCCGTCGCGGCCGGTGAAGCCGTCGGGATAGACGACCTGCGCTCCGGCCGACTCGGTCAGCAGGCCCAGCGCCCGCAGGTCGTCGACGACCCCGGGGAGCTGCGGGTTGTAGCGGCTCTCGCCGTCGAAGTCGTCGTCGGTGAGGAGTACGCCGAGCCGGCTGTAGGTGGCGTCGAACTCAGCCATCGAGGCATCGACGAGGGCCTGCCAGAGCGCGAGCGTGGTCGGGTCGCCGGACTGCAGCGCCACCACCCGCCGCCGGGCGGAGTCGGCGAAGCCCGGGTCGTCGTCGAACCGCGCCTTGGCCCGTTGGTAGAGCGCGAGCAGCTCGGCCATGTGCAGCCCGGCGACTCCTGCCGGGTCGCTGAAGCCCTCGCCGAGCAGCTCCTCGACCAGCATGCCGAACTGGGTGCCCCAGTCGCCGAGATGGTTCTGCCGGATCACGTCGTGGCCGGCGTAGGTCAGGACCCTGGCCAGCGAGTCACCGATCACCGTGGAGCGCAGGTGGCCGACGTGCATCTGCTTGGCGACGTTGGGGGAGGAGTAGTCGACGACGACCCGCTGCGGGGTCTCCGGGGCGAGTACGCCCAGGTGCGGGTCGCTCAGCAGGCCCCCGACGGCCGCACCGAGGACGGCGGGAGACCAGGTGAGGTTGAGGAAGCCGGCACCGGCGAGCTCGAGGGTGCCGAGATCGCCGAGGTCGACCGCGTCGATGAGGCGGGCGCCGATCTCCCGTGGCGGCAGGCCGAGCGGCCCGGCGAGCCGCAGCGGGAGGTTGGACTGGAGGTGGCCGAACTCGGGCCGGGTGGCCGGCCGCAGCTCGGGGTCGATGCCGGCATAGGCGTCGCCGAAGCAGGTGACGACGGCGTCCTGCAGGTGTGCGGACAGGGCAAGGGTGTGCTCGTGCACGAGAGGTCCTAGGAGGTGAAGAGGGCAGGCTGACGCGAGGGCGGGGTCAGAGACCCATGCCTCGTCGTCGCAGCGCGCTCTTCGTGAACATGTCCGCAAGAGTGCCTGGCGGCGTTGGCGTTGGTCAAACCGGTTCGCCTCACTCGGCCCTCGCCGCGGCGATCAGGTCCCAGGAGCAGCCGCAGTAGGGATGTCGGCGCCACGGCCGGATGGTGGGCGCGTCGTCGCGGGTCAGGACCACCGACGCCGACCACGACGCGGGTGTGCGTCGGGCGAGGTAGGTGCGGGCGTCGCGTACGGCCCAGGAGAGCGCCAGCGACTGCAGCAGTGCATCGCCCGGCACCTCGTTGCCGACGAGCTGGCTGACGACCACGGCCCGTCGCTCGTCCTCCTCGGCGAGGGTCGCGTCGAGACAGCGCAGGCAGGCGGTGACACCGGGCACGACCAGCGGGCCCACCGTCCAGGTGTCCGGGCCGCTCTCGACGGTGAGGTGCGCCCGGCCCTCGCGCACCAGCTCGTCGGCGCGCTCGCGATCCAGCGGTCCCTCGGAGAGGAGCACGACGAGGTCCGGGTCGCGCTGCGCTCCTGGGGCCGCCGGGGTCGCTCCGGCCAGCGCCCGAGCGGCCGAGACCAGCGCCGGCGGGCCGTCGAAGCCCAGCCTCGGCGCCGGCTCGGCACTGTCCGCGTCCATCAGCAGGCCGGCGGCGCCGAGCTGCTGCATCGCATGCCGTCCGGGCAGGTGGTCGGGCTCGACCGCTCGGCCTGCGGCGAGGTCGGTCAGCAGACGGCGTACCTCCACGCCGTCCTGCACGATCGCCCGCCGTGGCGGGTCGATGCCGATCTGGAGTCGGGTCTCATCACGTCGTACGGCCACATACCCCGGCCGAATCCGGTAGCGCGTCATGCCGGGGAGTCTCACACCGCCCGGAATTTCCCGCACCGACAATCCACAGGCCCTGTGGATAACCTGCCGAGGCGTCACGCGCGTCGGCCGAGTTGGCACCGGAGTGACGTCTCGGCCGACGGGGGTGACGCTTCGGCAAAACGTGGCAGCGGCGCCGCCGGACATGCCGGGGACGCCGCCGCGTGGGCTCAGGATGAACTGAGTGGTCAGGCCTTACCGAGGATGCGGTTGAGGTTGGTGCTGCAGACGGGGCAGACGGCCTTGGCCATCTTGGTGCCCTTGTCGTTCACCCGGATCTCACCGGTCGCCTCGCGCTTCTCCTTGCACTTCACGCAGTAGAACTCGCCGCTCCAGGTCTCCGCCATGACGGCCTCCTTGCCTTTGTGTAACTGGTCGTCGCGACGGGGTTGTCAGGGAAGCCCGTCGGAAGCTCGTCATGACGAGCCGACTCGACCCTACGACACCCGGCGCTCGCGGCGGCAACACGGGCTATCAAGCGAGTGTCGGCGTGTTGGCGTCATACCGGGCGATTCGAGGCTTTCGAGGAGGTATCGAAGGTCTGTCGAAGGCTCCCGCGAGGGTCGGTGGGGCGACCCCAAAACTGGAGGGACCCCCGGTGCCTGGATCGTCCTTCGCCTTCCCCTTGCGAAGGCCGTCCGGCGGCGCCGGGGGTCCCACTGACATCGAACCTAAAGAGGATCGGGGAGCGCGTCAACGTCCCACTCCGTCACCCCTGTGGACAAGATGTGGACAACACCGCTTTGCTTGGGGACATCCGGTGGAAGACACGCGCTTTCCTGTGGGTAACCAGGGTGATCGGATGGAGAGTGATCGGTTGAATCCAGACGTTGACCTGGGAAAATCATTCTGCACCGGCTGTGGACGAGAAAAATAGTTGGAGGAAGATTTGGTTGGCGAGGCGTTGACCCCCGTCGCGGCCCTGCGTCGGATCGCGTTCCTGCTAGAACGCGGCCGCGAGGACACCTACAAGGTGAAGGCCTTCCGCACCGCTGCGGCCGCGATCCTTCCCCTCTCCGAGGACGACGTACGCCGCCGCGCGGAGGAGGGCACCCTGACCGAGCTGAGCGGGGTCGGTGCCAGCACGGCCAAGGTCATCACCGAGGCCGCGCGCGGCGAGATCCCGCAGCGTCTGCAGGACACCGAGCGCGTCCATGGCGTCCCGCTGACCGCCGGTGGGGCGGGGGAGGGGCTGCGGAGCAGGCTCAGGGGCGACCTGCACAGTCACTCCGACTGGTCCGACGGTGGTTCGCCGATCGAGGAGATGGCCTTCACGGCGATCGAGCTGGGCCACGACTACCTGGTGCTCACCGATCACAGCCCGCGTCTGACCGTCGCCAACGGCCTCAGTGCCGCCCGCCTGGAGCGTCAGCTCGGTGTCGTCGACGCGGTCAACGACCACCTCGCCGGACACGGCTTCACCCTGCTGAAGGGGATCGAGGTCGACATCCTCGACGACGGCAGCCTCGACCAGACCGACGACATGCTCGCCAAGCTCGAGCTGCGGGTCGCCAGCGTCCACTCCAAGCTGAAGATGGACAAGGACCAGATGACCAAGCGGATGACGACAGCCGTCTCCACGACGAGGATGAACGTGCTCGGTCACTGCACCGGCCGGCTCGTCACCGGAAACCGCGGCACCCGGCCCGGCAGTCAGTTCGACGCACGCAAGGTCTTCGAGGCCTGCGCGGAGCACGGGGTCGCGGTCGAGATCAACTCCCGGCCCGAGCGCAGGGACCCGCCGACCAAGCTGCTCGAGCTCGCCCGCGACATCGGCTGCCTCTTCTCGATCGACTCGGACGCACACGCTCCGGGTCAGCTCGACTTCCTCGTTCTGGGGTGCGAACGAGCCGAAACGGCGGGTATCGAAGAGGAACGGATCATCAACACCTGGCCGCGGGACCGCCTGCTGGCCTGGGCGAACAGGTAGTTTCTTGACCTATGGACGGCCCGGAGATCGAGGTGCGACGCAGCAAGCGGCGTCGGCGTACGGTCTCTGCCTACCGTGACGGCGACCGCATCATCGTGATGATCCCGGCCGCGATGTCGCAGCGTGAGGAGGCCGAGTGGGTCGAGCAGATGGTCGCCCGCCTGGAGAAGGCCGAGCGGCGTCGCAAGCCCAGCGACGACGACCTGATGCGGCGATCGGCCGCCCTGAGCGACCAGTACTTCGGGGGTCTGGCCAAGCCTCACTCCGTGCGCTGGGTCGACAACCAGAACAGCCGCTGGGGCTCGTGCACCCCGGGCGACCGCTCGATCCGGCTCAGCGACCGGTTGCGTGGCATGCCGACCTGGGTCGTCGACTACGTGCTCGTCCACGAGCTGGCGCATCTCTTCGAGGCCAAGCACAACGAGGCCTTCTGGGCGTGGGTCGACCGCTACCCGCAGGCCGAGCGTGCCAAGGGCTACCTGGCCGGCTGGTCGGCCGCTGCCAAGCTCCCCGCTCCTCCGGGCGATGAGGATGACGTCGACGAGGAGATCGACCAGGTCGACTAGAGGTCGACTAGAGCCGCGCCTGGGCGAGCTTGATGAGCTCGAGGAGGTCGTCCTCGGGGTCGGGGACGGCGTCGACCGGCCACCAACGTACGTCCAGGGACTCCTCGCTCACCGCCGGAACCGCGCCGGCGGGAGCGATCGCCAGGAAACGTACGTCGAGGTGGTGGACGTCCCCGGAAGGGGCGCAGAAGGGGACCGGGTGCTCGGAGAGCTGGACCACGCCGGGGAGCGGCTCGAGGCCGGCGACCCCGGACTCCTCACGCAGCTCACGGGCGGCGGCCGCCCACAGCGTCGCGTCGTCCTGCTCGA
The DNA here is from genome assembly GCA_040302365.1 of Nocardioides sp. NPDC126508. Taxonomy (GTDB): domain Bacteria; phylum Actinomycetota; class Actinomycetes; order Propionibacteriales; family Nocardioidaceae; genus Nocardioides. The sequence goes on along the minus strand of JBEOUM010000007.1, from coordinate 70,062 downwards.
GGTGGCCACCGAACTGGAACCAGCGCCGCGCCTTGCGGTGGTGGGTCAGCAGCACCGCGGAACCGTCGTCGGAGAGCACCACGCACGAGGCCGTCAGATGGTCGGGGACGCACGACTTGAAGACCCCGGTGGGCTCGGCCTCGAGATGGGAGACGTAGCGCTGCCGCAGGGTCTCCTGGGGAGCAGACGGCGCATCCCACGCCCGCAGGGTCGCGAGCGCGTCAGCGTGCAGACTCACTCGTCGTCGTCCCCGCCGAGCAGCTTCTTCAGCTCCGCGTCGAAGTCGATCGAGTCGACGTCAGGCGCCTCGGCGCCCTCGCGGAAGCCGAGCGGGTCGTCGAGGTCGGCGGTGGTGGGCAGCAGCGCCGGCGACATCCAGACACCGTCGCGGGCCTCGATGCCCTGCCGGGTGCGCAGCGAGCCCCACAGCGCCGCAGCGTCGCGCAGGCGACGCGGACGAAGCTCGAGGCCGACCAGGGTCGCGAAGGTCTGCTCGGCCGGACCGCCGGCGGCCCGGCGGCGGCGTACGGCCTCCTGCAGCTGCGCCGCGACCGGCATCCGGTCGGCGGTGGCCAGGGCGACGACCTCGTCGACCCAGCCCTCGACGAGCGCCAGCGCGATCTCGAGCCGCTCCAGCGCCACCTTCTGGGCGGGGGAGTCCGGCACCTCGAACATGCCTTCCTCGAACATGTTCTGCAGCTGGGAGGGGTCCTGCATGGCGGAGAGGTCCAGGCCGCGCATCTGCTCCTCGATGCGCTGCTGCATGGCCTCCATGTTGAGCTCGACGCCACGCGCGTAGTCGGTGACGGCCGAGACCACGTGGTCACGCAGCCACGGGACGCCGGCGAAGAGCCGCTGGTGGGCGGCCTCGCGCAGGGCCAGGTAGAGCAGCACGTCATCGGTGCTGAGGCCGAGGCCCTCGGCGAAGGGCTCGACGTTGACCGGAAGCAGCGCGGCCTGGCCGGGCGCCGCGAGCGGGATGCCGATGTCGGAGACGGAGATGACCTCACCGGCGAGATGGCCGAGGCCGGTGCCGGCCTGGTTCGCGTACAACGCGCCCATCGCCTTGCCGACGAACCCGATCATCGGGCCCATCTGCGCCTTCATCTCCTCGGGGAGCTGACCGCTCATCGCGGAGGCGGTCGAGGCCGCGACCGGCTCGATCAGCGGCTTCCACGCGTCGAGGGTGTTGACCAGCCACTCGGCCTTCGACCAGGCGGTGGCGGACTTCACCCCGGAGGGGAACGAGGTGGTGTCCTCCAACCAGTGGTCGGCCAGCTGGATCGCGTCGGCGACCGCGTCCTTCTGCTTCTGGGACGGCGTCGGGTCGGGCGTGGACGCGGCCACCTTGCGGGCGAGGTCCATCGCGACGTCCCAGTTCAGCGGGCCGTCGTAGGGCTGTAGCAGCGACTGGATCTGACCGAAGATCTGGCTCAGGTCAGGCATGCCGCCGGGGCCACCACCGACTCCGCCGATGGGGAAACCACCGAAGAACGCTTCGAAGGGCGTGCCCTTGAAGGGGTTCTCCGGCTCCTCCGGCTCGTCGGGGCCACCTGGGGTCTGACTCATGTGTCCAGCCTACGCGGTTACGGAAGCCCGCCGTCAGCAAGCACTAGGCTGGTCCCATGGGTGAACCGAAGAAAGGCGCCGTCAAGCTTCTCGACATCCGGGAGACCCCTCTCGATGTCACCGAGGTGATGGACGCGCTCGACGACGACGCTTCCGGTGGGGTGACCCTCTTCGTCGGCCGCGTACGCGACCACGACGGCGGCAAGGGTGTGACCGGCCTCGACTACCAGGCCCATCCGACCGCTCTCGAGCGCCTGACGGAGGTCGCCGAGAAGGTGGCTGCCGACCACGGCGTCGCGGGTGTCGCCGCCGTCCACCGTGTCGGCCACCTCGACATCGGCGACATCGCGGTCATCGTCGCCACCGCCTCCGGTCACCGTGGCGAGGCCTTCGCCGCCTCCCGCGACCTCATCGACACCCTCAAGGCCGAGGTGCCGATCTGGAAGCACCAGGTCTTCACCGACGGCACCGACGAGTGGGTCGGCGCGCCCTGATGCGTGCCGCCACCCCCACCAAATAGGCTGCGTACGTGGACATCCTGCTCTGGCTCGTACCCTCCGCGGTCATCACCGTGCTGGCGATGGGATGGGTCGCGTTCCTCGGACGTGAGGGACGCGAGCAGGACCGCGAAGAGGTCGTACGCCGCCTCGGCATCGCGCTGGGCAACACGAAGACCCGCGAGCGCTCGAGAAGGTACGCAGCGCCCCAGCCGCCGCCCGACCGGTCGACCGGCGTCGCGGTCCGTGTCAACCGCGATGCCTCTTAGGGTGCAGTTGGTCCCGAATGAGAAGGTGACGCTATGACACAGCGCACCCTGGCCGGTCTCGTCGCCCTGCCGCTCGTGGTCGCCCTGATCGTGGTCGCCTGGGTGGTTCCGCTGCCGTTCACGATCTACAGCCCCGGGCCGACGGTGAACGTCCTGGGCGAGTTCGACGGCAAGGACATCGTCCAGGTCAAGGGGCACAAGAGCTACCGCGACAAGGGTCAGCTGCGGATGACCACGGTCTCCGAGACCACCCGCGAGGCGAAGCTCGGGCTCTGGACCCTGCTCGGCGCCTGGATGAGCGACACCGAGGCGGTCTACCCGCGCGAGGTCGCCTACCCCGACCAGGGCACCGTCGAGGACGACCGGGAGGCCGGGCAGGTGCAGATGGCCAGCGCCCAGGACGCGGCGATCGCGGCAGCGCTGACCAAGCTCGGTGAGGACGTGGATGAGGTCTCGGTCGCCGAGGTCAGCAAGGACGCGCCGGCGGCCGGCAAGATGAAGGCCGACGACGTGGTCACCAAGGTCGGCGACAAGGCGGTCGACACCCCCGAGGAGGTCGTCACCGCGGTGCAGAAGGTCAAGCCGGGCGACACGATCGAGCTGACCGTCGAGCGCAAGGGCAAGACGCTCACCGAGTCCGTCAAGACCGGGAAGAAGGACGGCAAGGCCTTCATCGGCGTCTCGCTGGGAACGACCTACGACTTCCCCTACGACGTCAAGATCACCCTCGACCCGGCCATCGGCGGCCCGAGCGCCGGCCTGATGATGGCGCTCTCGGTCTACGACACCCTCACCGAGGGCCCGCTGACCGACAACAAGAAGATCGCCGGCACCGGCACCATCGACGGCTCCGGCAACGTCGGCCCGATCGGCGGGATCCAGCAGAAGATCCCCGGCGCAGCCTCGGACGGAGCCAAGCTCTTCCTGGTGCCCGCGGGCAACTGCCAAGACATCGAGGGAGCCGCGAACGGCGACATGCGCCTGACCCGTGTGGAGACCCTCGACGACGCCATCAAGGCCATCGAGACCTGGACCGAGGACCCGAATGCCAAGCTGCCGACCTGTGGGAGCACGAAGTGAACGACACCCCTGAGCCCGAGCTGAGCCGCGGTCTCGACCTGGAGACCGACCCCGCGCTGGCCGCGGCCGTCCTCGAGATCGAGGCCCATGTCGCCAGCGAGGGCTGGGACGGCCCGGCGCGGCTCTTCGCCCTCGTCGACACCGCCGCGCTGGTCAAGGCCGAGCCGGCGCTCGCCACGATGATGGGGCTGGACAACCCCGATCAGGACGGGTCGCTGACCCCGATCGAGCAGGACCAGGTGCCGGTGACGACCCAGCTGGAGGAGGTCCTCCAGACGACTGCCTGGCCCGCCGGGGTCACCGGCTGTGCCGCGGTCGTCGAGCGCCTGGTGCTGCCCCCCGACGCCGACGGCAAGATCCCCGAGGACGCCGAGGCGGCCGCGGAGTTCGCCAAGGCGCACCCCGACCGGCAAGAGGTACGCATCGTGGCCGGCGCGACACGTGCTGGTGCGACGTACTGTGCTCTGCGGTTGAAGGCGCACGACGACGACCAGTCGGTCATCGGCGGCGTCGACCTGGTCCCCGAGCTCCTCGAGCTGCTGCGTGGCACTCTCGAGGAGAACCCTGAAGGCGAGGGTGAAGCATGAGCCTCTTCGACGACGACGACCCGGCGCAGGCGCCGGCCCGCAACCAGAGCACCGGCCGCAACCGATGGCTGGCGATCGCGGCCGTCTCGGTCATCGTGCTCTTCTTCGGCATCAGCGCCTTCGCGGCGGTCTACACCGACGCGCTGTGGTACGACGCGATCGACTTCAGCAGCGTCTTCGGCACCGTCTTCTGGACGCGTACGGCACTCTTCGTCATCTTCTGCGTGCTGATGGCGATCATGATCGGGCTGCCCGCGGCGCTCGCCTACCGCACCCGTCCCTACTTCCACCCGGCCGACGACATCGGCGGCCTGGACCGCTACCGCGACGCGATCGCCCCGATCCGTACGTGGCTGCTGATCGGCATCGCGGGGGTGTCGGGCATCTTCGCCGGCTTCTCCGGCGCGGGCCACTGGCGTACGTACCTGATGTGGCGCCACGGGCGCGACTTCGACAAGACCGACGCGTTCTTCAAGAAGGACATCGGCTTCTACGTCTTCGACCTGCCGTGGTGGCACTACCTGGTCAACTTCGCGCTGACCGGGCTGATCCTCGGCACCTTCGGCGCGATGATCGTGCACTACGTCTACGGCGGGATCCGGCTCACCGCGCAGCGTGACCGGTTCACCCGCTCGGCGCAGGTCCAGCTCAGTGCGATGTTCGGCCTGATCCTGCTGGTCAAGGGGCTCGACTACTGGGTCGACCGCTACGACCTGGTCAACGGCTCCGGGCCGCGCCTGGACGGGATGACCTACACCGACCAGCACGCCGTGCTGCCGGCCAACCAGATCCTGCTCGCGATCGCGGTGATCTGCGGCGCGCTGTTCGTCTTCAACATGTGGCGGCGCAGCTGGCAGCTGCCGTCGATCGCGATCTCGCTGTTCGCGATCTCGGTGCTCCTGATCGGGATGATCTGGCCCGCGATCGTGCAGGGCTTCCAGGTCCGGCCGAGCGAGCAGGACAAGGAGAAGCCCTACCTGGCGGCCAACATCAAGGCCACCCAGGACGCCTACGGCATCTCCAAGGACAACCTCGAGGTCACCGAGTACACCTCGCAGGCCGAGGCCGACGGGGCCTCGCCCGAGCAGCTCAACGAGACCGCGTCCTCGCTGCCGATCGTCGACCCCGCGGTGGTGCACCGCGAGTTCGAGCAGGTCCAGCAGGGCCGCTCCTACTACTCGGTGCACGAGCCGCTCGACATCTCCACCTACGACGTCGGCGGCAAGGAGCGGGCGGTCGTGCTCGGCGTACGCGAGCTCAACCAGGCCGGCATCTCCGACTCCGACCGCACCTGGACCAACCTGCACACGGTCTACACCCACTCCAACGGCGTGATCGCCTCCTACGCCAACATGCGCGGCGCCGACGACAAGTCCGAGTCGAGCCAGATGCAGTGGGCCGAGGGCGACCGCACCGGCCAGCACGACCTGACATCCGGCCAGGGCAAGTTCCAGGACAAGGTCTACTTCGGCGAGGACTCGCCGGAGTACTCGATCGTCGGGAAGCCCGACAAGGGCAACGCGGTCGAGCTCGACTACAACTCCGAGGACGGCGAGACCCGGACGACGTACGAAGGTGCCGGCGGTGTCCCGATCGGCTCCAACTTCCGCCAGCTGATGTACGCAATCCAGTTCGGCTCCACGAACTTCCTGCTCTCCTCGCGGGTCAACGAGAACTCCGAGATCCTCTACGACCGCTCCCCGAAGGAGCGGGTGCAGAAGGTCGCCCCGTGGCTGACGCTCGACGACGACGTCTACCCGGTGATCGTCGGCGGGCGGATCCAGTGGGTGGTGGACGGCTACACCACCACCGACCGCTACCCGCAGGCCGCGCGCGACTCGTTCGCCTCGATGACCGACGACGCCACCCAGACCTCGGCCGGGGTGCAGACGCTGCCGACCGACGAGATCAACTACATGCGCAACGCGGTGAAGGCGACCGTGGACGCCTACGACGGCAGCGTCACGCTCTACGAGTGGGACGAGGCGGACCCGATCCTGCAGACGTGGGAGGCGGCCTTCCCCGGCACCGTGATGCCGAAGTCGTCGATCCCGAAGGAGCTCATGGAGCACCTTCGCTACCCCGAGGACCTCTACAAGGTGCAGCGCTACCAGCTGGCGCGCTACCACGTCTCCGACCCGGACGTCTTCTTCTCCGGCAACGAGCGTTGGGCCGTCCCCGAGGACCCGAACGACGACAACCACCAGCAGACGCCCTACCGGATGTTCCTCGACGACGGCTCGGGCACCGCGCGCTGGTCGCTGACCTCTGCCTTCGTGCCCTACAACCGCCCCAACCTGGCGGCGATGATGTCGGTCGACTCGGACGCCACGTCCGAGAACTACGGGAAGATCCGGATCTCCACCGGTTTCCCCGACGACACCCAGGGCCCCGGCATGGTCTCCAACGAGTTCCGTACGGACAAGGCGATCGCCGACGAGGTCGCCTCGTTCAACCGCTCCGGATCGGCGCCGGTGTGGGGTCAGGTCGTGACGTACCCGACGGCGAAGAACGGCATCCTGTACGTCGAGCCGATCTACGCCCGAAGAGCCACCGCCTCGACCTCGGGCTATGCCCAGCTCGCCTTCGTGCTGGTCTCCTACGACGGACGGGTGGGCTACGGCTCGACGCTGAGCGAGGCCCTCGAGGTCGCACTCACCGGCGCCGCGCCGACGCCTCCGACGGCCTCCGACCCCGACGAGGACCCGGCTGAGACCACCCCACCGTCCTCCGGTGACTCACCGCGCGAGGTCGGCCAGCTCCTCGAGGACGCGCGTTCCCTCTTCGCCCAGGCCGACGAGGCCGGCAAGGCCGGCGACTACGCCGAGCGCGAGCGGCTCATCGCGGAGGCGCAGGACAAGGTCGACCAGGCCGCCGAGCTCATCTCGGGCGGCTGAGGAAACCTCCGATTTGGGGTCCGTTTCCCCTCGCGTGTAATGTTCTTCTTGCGACGCGGGGTGGAGCAGCTCGGTAGCTCGCTGGGCTCATAACCCAGAGGTCACAGGTTCAAATCCTGTCCCCGCTACTCCAAGACGAAGGCCCGGACCATGAGGTCCGGGCCTTCGTGATTTGGTTCGACCTGCGGTCTGCCTCCAGGCAGAGACCCAGGAGGCCCACAGATTGGGGTTCGGGCGAGTTCGCGGGTAGAGTTGTTCTTGCGACGCGGGGTGGAGCAGCTCGGTAGCTCGCTGGGCTCATAACCCAGAGGTCACAGGTTCAAATCCTGTCCCCGCTACTCCGAAACGAAGGCCCGGACCGAGAGGTCCGGGCCTTCGTGATTTCCTCGGCTGACCTGATGGTCTGCTGGATGTTGACCGCGCCGCCGGACGGCGGCTGGTCGTGCAGCGCTGCTTGACGCTGCTGCTCAGGGCTGCGTGCCCTCGCCCAGTGTTGCCGAGCGTTCTCCAAGGGCCTTGGTGATGAACGCCGTGACGCGCTCGATCGACGCCGCCGTTTCGGGCAGGTCGGGCTCGGCCTGGTAGGCGTGCCACAGTCCGGGGGTGGAGTCCAGCGTGACCGTCACGCCGTCGCGGCGAAGGGCCTCGACGAGGCGCTCGCAATCGGGCTCGATCAGGTCCTGGGAGCCGGTCGTGAGGAGGACGGGTGCACGGAGCCCCTGGAAGCGACCGTTGACGGGTGACACGGCTGGTGCGGACATCGGCTCGGTGCCGGCGTACAGCGAGGCCGCACGATCGAGCATTCCGTTCCAGCGAACGAGCGGGTCGCGGCCCTCATTGACCATGCGGCTGGAATCGTGTGAATCCGGTGGCGTCAGATCGGCCCACGGCGAGAAGAGGACGACGCCGGCCGGGTGCGCGACGCCGGCAGCGCCGCCCGGAAGGTCGGACACGATCCTGCTCAGCTGGGCCAGGACGAGATTCCCGCCGGCGGAGGTCGCCACGAGCAGGGGAGATCCTGACCGTGTCGAGGTGAGGGCATGCCATACCGCCGTCACTTGGTCCAGGGCGCCGGGATACCGCTGCTCCGGGATGAGGTCGTAGTGCACCGAGACCGCGGGGAGACCAGTGCTGGTGGTCAGGGCGAGCACGATGGGATCGACCGGTCGGCCCAGGAGGAACGCGCCTCCGTGGACGTAGACGATGAAGGGCTTGCCGGACTCGTCGGCGGGCCCACCGCCGGATCCGGCCGTCGAGGTCGCGCGAGGCGTGATGCGGGTGACGCGCACACCGGCGACGCTGTCCTCGACGATGTTGCCGTCGAAGTTCGCGAGTGCCGTGCGCATCTGCGGGCGAACGCGCCGATTGACCACTGCTCGGAGGAGAGGTGCCGTGAGTCGGTTGATCGGCAGGGGGATTCGGCCCGGTGGGGCGGTGGCGGCGATGCGTGCTGCTGCCGCTGAGATCTCGACCGGTCTCGGGCTGGAGCCCCCCCGCGGGGTCTCGCGCGGGGTCTTGAGCGGGCTGTGGGGGCCTCATGCGTCTCCTTCTCGTCGTAGTCGGGCCAGTCCGGTCACCAGGAGGTCGAGGCCGAAGCGGAACTCGTCATCCAGGGGGACCGGAAAATGGGCGGCCACAGCAGTTGACGCCGGGCGGCTGGCGTCGCCGGAGTTCCGATAGGCCTGCGCAGCCTCCTCTGCGTCCTCTGTGTCCTCACCGCTGAGCTGGATGGCGAACCCCAGGACGAACCGCGCGAGCGTCGCGTAGCAGCGGATTGCGACAGGCGGCGAGAAGCCGGCGTCCAGAAGCACCTGGAGAGCGACCTCCCGCAATGCCATCGCATTCAGACCCGTGGGCACTTGGGCGAGGAGCAGGGGCGCGACGTTCGGATGGCTCCTGAGGCTCTCGAACGTCCACGTGGCCATGGCTCGGCACGCTTCCTCCCAGCCGAGGCTTCGGAGCTCATCGGCCTGAACGGAGACGCTGCCGAAGGTGTGGTCGATCACCTGGTTGATCAGCTCGGCCCGGTTCGAGAAGTGTCGATACAGCGTCGCGGTGCTCGAGTCCAGCCGTTGCGCCAGAACCCGGAGCGAGAGCGCCTCGGCACCCTCTTCGTCGACGATCTTCAGCGCTGCCGCAACGATCCTTTCCTTGGGGACCGGCGGACGGCCGCGGGAGCGGCCGGGACGAGTGACGTCGGCGTCGCCGCCCGGACCCGAGGTCGGTTCGGCAGTGGTGGCGGAATCAGGGCGTTCGCTCATATCGGCTACATCGTATCCAATAGTTGTTGACAAGCGCCAGTATTAATGACGACACTGTAGCCGTTATGAACCTTCCCCTTGTTGGCCCGGACTCTCGGTTCGCCGTCGTCGGCGACCTGCGACTGCACTTCAAGCGCTCCGGCAGCGGACGCGCGCTTCTGCTGCTGCACGGGAGCGGCTCGTCGATCCACGGTTTCGAGCGCGTCGCGGAGCGTCTGTCCGCGTCGTTCGACGTCATCACCCTCGATCTCCCCGGCTTCGGGTTCACCGGGCCGCGCCCCGACCGGGACTACAGGGTGTCGACGTACGTCGAGACGGTCGCTGCGTTCATGGCCGAGATGGGCCTGGAACGCTTCTCCGTCGTCGGCAACTCGCTCGGCGGGAACATCGGCTGGAACCTTGCCCTGACCGTTCCCTCCCGTGTGGAGAGCCTGGTGCTGATCAATGCCACGGGCTATCCGGCGAAGTCGCTCCCGATGGGCATCCGGCTGGCGCGCAACCCGATCCTCCGACCGCTGCTGCGGCGCGGGCTTCCGAGGCGGGCGACCGAACGCAACCTTCGCGCGCTCGTCGGTCGACCGGCGATCGTGGACGAGGCGATGGTCGATCGCGTCCACGCCATGATGAGCCTTCCCGGCAACCGGTCCGCCTTCGTCGACTTCGCGAACACGGAGCAGGAGGACCGCAGCCACCTGATTCCTCGTGTCGCCGTACCGACGCTCGTGCTTCGCAGCGCGTCGATCGATGGTCAGCACTTCGGCCGGGACATCGCGGGGGCGGTCGAGCTGATCCACCCGACCGGGGGACACCTGTTGCCCGAAGAGGACCCGGAGTGGGTCGCCGCGCGGGTTCGTGACTTTCTGGGAGGCAGCCCCGGGCCCCACGGCGATGGCTCGAGACAGGACGGGGCGAGATCATGAAGTACTTCGTCGGTCAGGGTGAGGATCTCCTGCTGGACGACCGGGCGAGGCGCGGCCTACGTGGAAGCTTCCTCGAGCTGTCCCAGGGCGTGACGCACTATGAGCTGAGCGGCCCCGAGGACGGCGAGACCGTCGTCCTCACCGGGGGGTTGACCGTTCCCCTGTTCTACTGGGACGGCTTGGTCGAGCACCTGCACGGCCTGGGGCTGCGAACCCTCGCCTACAGCGCCTACGGACGTGGCTATTCGCAGCGACTCAGGTGCGACTACGACGAGGCACTCTTCGTCGGCCAGCTCGCGGAGCTCGTGGACACCCTGCGACTCCCACGTCACCATGTCGTCGGCACCTCGATGGGCGCGGTCATCGCCATGGCGTACGTGGCGGGGCGCTCGGACATCAAGAGCCTGACTCTTGCCGGGCCGGCGGGATTGTCCGCAGCCCCGGCGAGCCGCTGGCTCCTCAAGAGCGATCACGCTGCCGCATTCGTCGGCAGAAGGCTCGGACGGCGACTCCTGGAGAACCACCTGGACCACAACGTGCGAGACGACGCGAGTGCGGCGGCCTTGACGCGCATGGTGCATGACGCATTCCGCTACCAAGGCTCCATCTACGCGCTGTTCTCCACGCTGCAGAACCTGCCCCTGTACGGACGGGCCGAGCTCTTCCGTAGCACCGGCCACTCGGGCATTCCCACCATGCTCCTCTGGGGCGACGACGACCACGTCACCCCCATTGCCAGCCTCGAGGAGGCTCGCACACTCCTGCAGCCCCGACAGTGTCACGTGGTCACGCAGTGCGGGCACATGACGCCACTCGAGCGGCCCGACGAGGTAGCGGACCTGATCGCGGCGTTCACCACCAACCAAAAGAACGGCTCGAGCAATGACAGATGACACCGTGATCGACGTACTCATCGCTGGCGCCGGCCCGAGCGGCTCGGCCCTGGCGATCGACCTGGTTCGTCGCGGCCTCGACGTCCGGATCGTCGACAAGGCACCGCACTCGTTCGAGGGGTCCCGCGCGAAGGGACTCCAGCCCCGGACCCTCGAGGTCCTCGACGATCTCGGCGTCCTCACGGCGGTCCTCGACCACGGGAGCCTCTATCCCAAGCTCGGCCTCCACCTCGGCCGCGTTGTGGTCCCGTGGAGCATGATGAAGAACCGCGCGGCCACAGCCGACGTGCCGTACCCCAACACGTGGCTCATTCCTCAGTTCGCCACCGACGCAGCGCTGCACGCTCGGCTCGTCGAGCTGGGCGGCAAGGTCGAGTACGGCACCGCGATCACCGACTTCACCCAGGACGACACCGCGGTCACCGCGACCCTCGCGACGGACGCCGGCGTCGAACACGTCACCGCCCGCTACCTGGTCGGCACCGACGGGGGTGCGAGCACGACTCGCTCCGCACTCGGCATCGACTTCATCGGGTCGACCGACGAGCAGGACCGCATCCTCATCGTCGACGCCACCACCACAGGCCTCTCGCAAGACCGGTGGCACATGTGGCCCCGGCTCCGAGGAGGCTTCGTCGCGGCGTGCCCGCTGCCCGGCAGCGACCTCTTCCAATGGATGGTCCGGCTCGCGCCGGACGAGGACCCGCCCACCGACCTCGACGAGATCAACGCTCGGATCCGCGCCCACACCCACGCAGCGGGCGTCGAGCTCCAAGACATTCGCTGGCGGTCCGTGTTCCGCCCCAACATCCGGCTCGCCAGTGCCTATCGCCAAGGCCGGGTCTTCATCGCAGGGGACGCAGCGCACGTGCACACTCCCGCAGGAGCTCAAGGCCTCAACACCGGCATCCAGGACGCCTACAACCTCGGCTGGAAGCTCGGCCAAGTCCTCGCCGGAGCTGATGACGCCCTCCTGGACTCCTACGAGGCCGAGCGTCAGCCGATCGCGGCCGGAGTCCTCGGCCTGTCGACGAAGAAGTACGAGGCCATCGGCAAGCTCGATCCGACGAGCATCCGTCGGGGCAAGGACGAACAGCAGCTCGGGATCACGTATCGGGGTGGTCCTTTGGCAGCCGCCGGTGACCAGACCACCAGCCGGCTCGACGCCGGCGACCGCGCGCCGGACGCCGAGATGGTCGACGCCGAGGGGAAGCCCACCACGATGTTCGACGCCTATCGCGGGCCGCACTTCACTGCAGTCGCGTTCGGTGACGGAGCGGCTCGTGCCTTGAGCGAGATCCGGTGGCCAGCGGTCGGTGCGGCGCTGAGGACGGTGGCGATCGACGCACAGTCCCCGACCGCCGATCTCCTTCTGACCGACTGCAACGGAAGCTTCCGCGACTCGTACGGTATCGATGAGGACACGCTGTTCCTGGTACGCCCAGACGGCTACCTCGCCTTGATCGCCTCGGGAGACATCGTCACCACGACGGGGGCCGCGCTCTCCTCGTCGACACTTCTGTCCCGTGCCGGGCGCTCCGGTGCTCGCCCGAGCCGGGACACCGCCTGACCCAGCGACCGCAGCGGTGGTCGACCTGGCCCCGACGGTCACCCGACCTCGCGTCACACCGCTGACCAACAGGTCACGGGAAGGCGTGAGCCGGTGCCCGGACCCTAAGGTCCGGGCCCTCGAGATCTCCGGCCCTGGTTTCGACCGGTCGTGGTCAGGGGGCCTGGAGCGGCTCGTCCCAGGCATTCAGCGAGGACTTGCGCCAGCTGCCGTACGTCGCGTTGGGGAACATGATCCAGTCGCGGCCGAAGTGGCCGGCGTACTGGGCGACGAGCTCGGCCTGGCGGTCCGGGGTCGCGCCGTCGAAGTCGGCGTGGAAGTCGGGCAGGCTGTCGCCGAGGAGCAGCACGACCTCGTGGTCGGCGGCCGCGACCTGGCGGCGCTGCTCCTTCGTCGGACCGTAGAGCAGGACCTGCTCCGAGGTGACCTGCGGCAGGCCGAGGTCGCGCAGCGTGGCCAGGGTCGAGGACTTGTTCTCCTCGAAGCGGTCGGAGATGTAGTAGATCGTCACGCCGTGCCGGTCGGCGTAGCGGAAGAAGTCGGCCGCGCCCGGCGTCAGCGTCGGATGACCGTTGATCTCCCAGTCCGACCAGGTGTCCCAGGTCGTGTAGGTGTGGCAGGCCTCGAGGTCGCGGGCGAGCAGCGGGCTGTTGTCGAGGACCGTCTCGTCGAGGTCGGTGACGACGGCGAGGTCGTGCTGGCCGGGGTGGTCGGCGATCGCCTTGCGCAGGCGGCCCTGCGCGATGCTCCACGACTGGAGCTGGGCCGCGGCGGCGTGGGCCGACTGCTGGTAGCGGATGCCCATGGCGTACTCGCGCACGGGGCAGGTGTCGTCGGTCGTGCTCGTCGCGGCCGACGACCCGGTCGGCGAGAGCAGGGTCAGCGAGACCACGGCCGCGCCGGCGAGCAGGGCGGTGGTCAGGGATGCGATTCTCAAGGTTTCCTCCAGGTGGGTGATGGGATCTGCGTTCGGGTACACGACGGCCCGGCCACCGGTCGGTGGCCGGGCCGTCGTTCGTTGGTTGGGGCAGGCGTCGGGGCAGGCGGCGGTCAGTCCTTCAGCCAGGCGTCGACCTTGTCCTGGTTGTCGTCGACCCACTTCTTGGCTGCGTCGTCGGGATCCATCTGATCCTGGGCGATGTACTTCGCGACGAGGTTCTGGTCCTCGTTGGTCCAGGTGAAGTTCTTCACCAGGTCGACCGCCGGGCTCTTCGAGTCGGCGAACTCCTTCGACACGACCTTGTTCAGGTCGTAGACCGGGTAGTCGCAGGCGACCTTGGCGGCGTCGGCGTCGCAGCCGTCGGTGTACTTCGGCAGGTCCACCTTGACCAGCGGCACCTCGCTGAGGAACCACTGCGGCTCGTAGAAGTAGCCGAGCATCGGCTTCTTGTTCTTCTCCGCGTCGCGGAACGCCTCGATCAGTGCGGTCTCGCTGCCGGCGTAGACGACCTTGTAGTCGAGCTTCAGGTTGCTCACCAGCGCTTCGTCGTTGGTGACGAAGCCCGGGTCGCCGTCGTAGAGCGTCCCCTTGTCACCGGACTCGGTGGTCTTGAACATGGAGGCGTACTTGTCGAGGTTCTTCCAGTCGGTGATGTCCGGGTACTTCTTCGCCATCCACGGCGGTACGTACCAGCCGATGACACCCTTGTTGCCGGTCGAGCCGAAGTCGACGGCGGAGCCGTCACCACCCTGGTCGGCCATGTACTTCTTCTGCAGCTCGGGGTGACCCCAGTTCTCCACGACGACGTCGACCTCGCCGCTGCCGAAGCCCTTCCAGGAGACCTGCTCGTCGAGGTCCTTGTAGGTGACCTTGCAGCCCAGCTGCTTCTCGGCGACGTAGCCGAGCACGTGGGCGTCGGCCTCGTAGCCGACCCATGGGTTGACCGCGACGTTGAGGTCGTCGTCGCACTTGGTGTCGCCCTCGGAGGTGGCGTTCTGGATCGACCCGCCGCCACACCCGGTCAGGGTGACGGCCAGGCCGAGTCCGGCCAGGACAGCCGCGACAGTGCGCGGGCGCTTGAGTTCCATGGTGTTGCCTCTCGGGGTGGGGATGTGGAACATCGCCGGGTCTCAGGCCCGCGAATCTGGGGATGTGGCGGAGGCGCGCTGGGCGCCGTACGTGGTGATGCGGTCGAGCATGATGCCGATGAGCACGATGGTGATGCCGGCGGCGAGGCCGCGGCCGACGGCGCTGGACTGGCGGAAGCCGGTCACGACGTCGAAGCCGAGCGCACCGGCGCCCGCCATGCCGCCGATGACGACCATCGACAGCACGTAGAGCAGGCCCTGGTTGGTGGCCAGCAGCACCGAGCTGCGGGCCATCGGCAGCTGGACCTTGGTGATCATCTGCCAGGTCGAGGAGCCCGCCATCTCGGCAGCCTCGATCGTGTTCGGGGAGACGGCGCGGACGCCGTCGGCGACCAGCTTGATCGCGACCGGAGCGGCGTAGACGACACCGGCGAGCATCGCGGTGAAGCGGTTGGGGCCGAACAGGATCAGGATCGGGACGAGGTAGACGAACGGCGGCAGGGTCTGGCCCATGTCGAGGAGCGGCCGCAGGCCCACGTCGACCCGGTTGCTGCGGCCCATGAGCACACCGAGCACGACCGCGAGCACCACCACGGCGACGGTCGCCACGAGGCAGGCCGTGAGGGTCTCCATGGCGTGGTTCCACAGGCCGAGGCCGAGGATCAGGCCCAGGCAGAGGACGGTCGCGACGGCGGCACGCCGCCCACCGACCACGGCGGCGATCGCCAGGATGGCGGCCGCCGTCACGAACCACGGTGAGTCCGCGAAGAGGCTCTGGATCGGGTTGAGCGCGTGGTCGGTGAACCCACGCTGGATGCCGTCGGTCAGGTGCGACAGGTCGGTACGCAGCCACTCGCCGAAGCGGTCGACGGCGTCGCGCAGCGGCGTACCGAGGTCGGGCTGTGCCGGGAACTCGTTGGCCCAGATGTAGTTGTGGGACAGGTAGAGCGCGACCAGTGTGCCGACCGTCGCGACGGCCAGGCCGATGCGGCGGAACGGGCCACCGCCCGCGCCGGCACGGGCCGCGAGCTCGGCGCGGAAGCCGGCCGCGGTCATCGACCGGTCGAGCATGACCGCCATGATCACGATCGCGATGCCGGCCACGAACGAGGTGCCGAGCTGACCGCGCTTGAGGCCGTCGAGGACCGGCTGGCCCAGGCCCGGGCTGTCGATGTACGCCGCGATGGTCGCCATCGACAGCGCCGCCATCATGGTCTGGTTGATGCCGGCGATGATCGTGCGCTTGGCCATCGGCAGCTCGACGTTCCAGAGCCGCTGGAGGCCGGTCTGCCCGAGCGAGTCGGTCGCCTCGATCACCGGACCGGAGACCGACCGGATGCCGTGGGCGGTGATCCGGATGACCGGCGGCGCGGCGTAGATCAGCGTCATCATCACCGCGGCCGCGGGGCCGATCCCGAACAGGATGCTCATCGGCAGCAGGTAGACGAACGGCGGCATCGTCTGCATGACGTCGAGGATCGGCGTGACGAGGGCGGACACGCGCCGGCTGTGCGCCATCAGGACACCGATCGCGATGCCGACGATGCACGAGACCACGACCGCGAAGAACGTCACGATCAGCAGGTCGACGGCGTCGTTCCAGTAGCCGAGCACGCCGAAGGCGAGGAAGCACGGCACCACCAGCGCGAGCGTGCGCCAGCCCGCCGCGGCGTACGCCACCAGGGCGGCCACCGCGATGGTGCCGAGCCAGCCGATCTGCGGCAGCGGGCGAGGGAAGTGGGCGACGGTGAAGAGGCCCTGGAGCCACCCGAACACGCTGTCGACGAGGTCGGCGACCGCACCCGCGAGGTTGATGAACGGGTTGCTGCCGCTCGACGCGGCCTGCTCGACCCACGCGCTGCGGTCACCGAGCCAGTCGAAGACCGGCGTACGGGCGGAGCCCCCGATCACCAGCGTGTACTGGTCCTTGAAGATCGCCCAGGCCAGCACCCACACCACGAGTACGCCGATCAGCGAGGTCGCGCGCCAGTGGCGGCGCAGGGTCGCGAGTGCCGGTGACCCGGACGGCTCCGGGTCCCGGTGGGTCCCGCCGCCGGAGGCGGGACGTTCGAGTGTCGATGTGGACATGCCACTCACTCCCCAGTCTCCGGGCCGGGCTCTTCCTCGGCGACTACGACGCGCAGGATCGCCTCGTCGTCGACGATGCCGATGAGCTCGCCGTTCTCGACCACGCGCACGGGATGGGCGGAGGCCAGGGCCGCGCGGGCGGCCTTCCACACGACCGTGTCGGGATCCATGGCGGGCCCCTCGAGGGAGTCGCCGGGACGTACGGGCTGCATGACGTACCGCAGGGTCAGCACGTGCCCCTTCGGGACCTCGCTGACGAAGTCGCGGACGTAGTCGTCGGCCGGGTGGGCCACGATCTCCGCGGCGGTGCCGCACTGGACCATCTCGCCGTCGCGCATGATGAGGATCCGGTCGCCCAGCTTGATCGCCTCGGAGAGGTCGTGGGTGATGAAGACCATCGTCTTGCCGACCTCGTGGTGCAGGCGCACGATCTCGTCCTGCATGTCGCGTCGGATCAGCGGGTCGAGGGCCGAGAACGGCTCGTCGAAGAAGAGCACCTGCGGGTCGACCGCGAGCGCCCGGGCCAGACCGACGCGCTGCTGCATGCCGCCGGAGAGCTGGTCGGGGAAGGAGTTCTCGTAGCCCGACAGGCCGACCAGGTCGACCATCTCCTGGGCCCGGCGACGGCGCCCGGCCTTGCCCTCGCCGCGCACCTCGAGGCCGTACGCGATGTTGTCGATCACCTTGCGGTGCGGGAGCAGGCCGAAGTGCTGGAAGACCATCGCCATGTGCCGGCGGCGCAGGTCACGCAGCTTGCCGGACGAGACGGAGGTGATCTCCTCGCCGTTGATGACCACGCTGCCGTCGGTGGGCTCGATGAGCCGGTTGAGCAGCCGGACCAGCGTGGACTTTCCCGACCCGGAGAGGCCCATGATGACGAAGACCTCGCCCGGCTGGACCTCGAAGGAGATGTCCTTGACCGCGGCGACGCAGCCGGTCTTGGCCTGCAGGTCCGTGCGGGACAGCTCCGCGTCGCCGGAGCCGATGATCTTGTCGGCCTTGGCGCCGAAGATCTTCCACAGGCCCTCGACCTTGAGGGCGGGCTGACTGCCGGCAGCCGCGTCGGGAGCCCCGGGGATGTCGGGGCTCTGGGTGTCCGTGGTCCGAATGGTCATGCCAGTTCACCTGTCCTGACCGCCGGCTCGGGGTCGAGCGGGCTGCCCTCGCGGTAGTTGTAGAAGGGAACCTCGGACGGGGGCAGCGGCGTCTTGCCGAGGATCAGGTCGGCGGTCTTCTCGGCCACCATCATCACCGGGGCATAGATGTTGCCGTTGGTGACGTAGGGGAAGACGCTGGCATCGCAGACCCGCAGGCCGTCGGTGCCGTGCACCTTCATCGTGAGTGGGTCGGTCACGGCCATCTCGCCCGTGCCCATGGCCGCGGTGCACGACGGGTGCAGTGCGGTCTCGGCGTCCTCGCGGACCCACTCGAGGATCTCCTCGTCGGTCTCGACCTTGGGGCCGGGGGAGATCTCGCCGTCGTTGTACTTCGCGAAGGCCGGCTGGTTGAGGATGTTGCGGGCGACCCGGATCGCCTCCACCCACTCCTTGCGGTCGGTCGGCGTCGAGAGGTAGTTGAACTGCATCGACGGGTGTACGCGCGGGTCCTTGGACTTGATCCGCACCCAGCCGCGGGTGTCGGCGTACATCGGGCCGATGTGGACCTGGTAGCCGTGGCCCTCGGTCGGGCTGCTGCCGTCGTAGCGGATCGCGATCGGCAGGAAGTGGAACATCAGGTTGGGGTAGTCGACGTCCTCGTTGGAACGACAGAAGCCGCCGCCCTCGAAGTGGTTGGTCGCACCCAGGCCCTTGCGCTGGAAGAGCCACTGGAAGGCGATCTTGGGCCGCTGGTGCCAGGCGAGGCCGGGGGCGATCGAGACCGGCTCCTTGGAGGCGTACTGGATGTAGACCTCGAGGTGGTCCTGGAGGTTGGCGCCGACGCCGGGCAGGTGGTGGACCAGTGGGATGTCGTGCTCGGCGAGGAGCTCGCGGTCGCCGATGCCGCTGAGCTGGAGCAGCTGCGGGGTGTTGATCGCACCACCGCAGAGGATGACCTCGCCGGCGTTGACGGTGTGCCGGCGGGCGGCGCGGCCGACACCGCGGGTGTACTCGACACCGGTCGCGCGAGGGGTGTCGCCGGTGGTGTCGAAGAGGATCTTCTCGACGAACGCGAACGTCTGGACGGTGAGGTTCGGGCGCTTCTTCGCCGGGTGCAGGTACGCACGGGCGGCCGACCAGCGGCGGCCCCTCTTGACGTTGCGGTCGAAGGGCGCGAAGCCCTCCTGGCGGTAGCCGTTGACGTCGTCGGTCAGCGGGTAGCCGGCCTCCTGGACGGCATCGAAGAACGCCCCGAAGAGCGGGTTCTCGCACTTGCCGCGCTCGAGGTGGAGCGGGCCGTCGCCGCCGCGCCAGTCGTCGGCACCGGAGCTGCCGTCGGCCAGGTGCCGCGCCTCCATGCGCTTGAAGTAGGGCAGACAGTGGGCGTAGTCCCAGGTCTCCATGCCCGGGTCGGAGGCCCAGCGCTCGTAGTCGAGCGGGTTGCCGCGCTGGAAGATCATCCCGTTGATGCTGCTGGAGCCACCGAGGACCTTGCCGCGGGCGTGGTAGACCTTGCGGCCACCCATGTGCGGCTCCGGGTCGGTCTCGTACTTCCAGTCGTAGAGCTTGCTGCCGATCGGGAAGGGGAGGGCCGCCGGCATGTGCACGAACGGGTCGATCTTGTAGTCGCTGTGCCCGGCCTCGAGCACCAGGACGCGGTGAGCGGGATCCTCGCTGAGGCGCGCGGCCAGGGCGCTGCCCGCGGAACCACCGCCGACGATCACGTAGTCGTACTGCTTGTCCATCGAAGTAGCTCCTGCTCTCACGCGCCGAACCAACGGCTGGGCTCGGGGGTGGTGTTGTGCCAGATGTGCTTCGTCTCGCGGTATTCGTCCAGGCCCGCCATGCCGAGCTCGCGGCCGACGCCGGACTGCTTGAACCCGCCCCACTCGGCCTGCGGCACGTAGGGGTGGAAGTCGTTGATCCAGACCGTTCCCGCGCGCAGTCCCGCGGCGATGCGGCGCGCTCGGTCGGGGTCGGAGGTCCACACCCCGCCGGCCAGACCGAAGATCGTGTCGTTGGCGAGGGCCAGCGCCTCCTCCTCGGTGCGGAAGGTCTCCACCGTCAGCACCGGGCCGAAGGACTCCTCACGCAGGACGGTCATCCCGGCGGTGCAACCGTCGAGCACCGTGGGCGGGAAGAAGTAGCCGTCGGCGTACTCGGGGTCGGTGAGGCGGGCGCCGCCGCAGCGCAGCACGGCGCCCTCGGCGATGCCAGCCTCGACGTACGCCGCCACCTTCTCCAGGTGGGGCAGAGAGATGAGCGGACCGGTCTCCGCCTTGTCGTCGAAGGGGCCTCCGAGCCGGATGGCCGACGCCCGCTCGACGAGGGCGTCGACGAACTCGTCGTGGATCGACTCCTCGACGAGGAGGCGGGCGCCGGCGGAGCAGACCTGCCCGGAGTGGAGGAAGACCGCGGTCAGCGCGTTGTCGAGGGCCGTCTCACGATCGGCGTCGGCGAAGACGATGTTGGGGTTCTTGCCGCCGAGCTCGAGGGCGACCTTCTTGACCGTCGCGGCGGCGGTGGCCATCAGGTGCTTGCCGGTCTCGAGGCCGCCGGTGAAGGAGAGCAGGTCGACCCGGGGGTCCTCCGCCAGCGGAGCTCCCGCGACCGGCCCGGCGCCGAGGACGAGGTTGCCCACGCCCGCCGGGAGCCCGGCCTCGTCGAGCAGCCGCATCAGGTGGATCGCGGTGTGCGGCGTCAGCTCGCTCGGCTTGAGGACGAAGGTGTTGCCCGCGGCCAGCGCGGGGGCGACCTTCCAGGCCGTCTGGAGGAGCGGGTAGTTCCACGGAGTGATGAGGGCGCAGACCCCGACGGGCTCGTGGACGATCACCGACTCGACCTCGGGCCGGTCGGTCACGACCGGGCGGCTGTGGTCCTCGACGGCGAGGCGCGCGTAGTGGTCGAAGACGGAGACGACGTCGTCGACGTCGATCTCGCTCTCCACCAGGCGCTTGCCCGTGTCGAGCGACTCGGCCCGGGCCACCAGCTCCTTGTCGCGCTCGAGCAGGCGGGCGACCCGCTCCAGCAGGGCACCGCGCTCGGTGGCCGGAGTCCGGGGCCAGGGCCCTTCGTCGAAGGCGCGGCGTGCCGCTGCGATCGCGGCGCGGGTGTCGTCCGCTCCGGCCTCAGCGACGGTCCCGACGACCGCGCCGTCAGCGGGACAGCGGATCTCCCGCTGATCGCCCGACTGCGCGGGCGTCCAGTGCCCGTCGATGTAGATCTCGCTCATGCAACCTCCGGCGTCGGGTTGCGCACAAGGCAACCGCGGGTGAATTGCAGAAGATCCTGCGCGCGCCGAAGGGCCAGGTCAAGGGCTACACGGACAAAATTGTTGCAGGCGGTACAAAATTGTTGCAGCTGATACAAATCGCTCCACCGGTTGTTACAGTCGCCGCATGACGAGCGTGAGCACCGCCCCGGCCAAGGATCCGCAGCGCCGGGCTGCCTGGGCCGAGCTGGCGACCGACTACGTCCACGAGCGCGGCCTGATCGGCCTGAGCCTGCGCCCGCTGGCGGCCGAGCTGGGCACCAGCAACCGGGTCCTGCTCTACCACTTCGGCACCAAGGACCAGCTGGTCGCCGACGTGCTCCGCACCTCCAACGAGCGGTCGGTCGCCGAGGTCGCGGCGCTCGAGCCCTCCAAGGACCTGCACAGCGCCGTCCACGACCTCTGGTCGGTGATGGAGGGCGACCGGTGCAGCCGGATCTACGTGGAGGCGGCCGCCCTCGGCCTCTTCGGCAGGGAGCCGTACGTCTCGGCCGTCCGCGAGGCCAACGCGCTGTGGATCACCGGCCTCATCGCACATCTGGACAAGTCCGGGGTGCCGCCCGCCGTCGCCGAGCGGGCGGCCAACGTCATCGACGCCGCCTTCATGGGCTTCCAGCTCAGCGTGGGTGCCGACGGCAGCCTCCCGGAGCGCGCCAGGTCCGTCGAGGATCTCGCCGACGCCGTGGCCGCTCTGGCCTGATCCTTCGTGATGTCGCTCTGGCAGATGATCCGATCCAGGGGGACGATGAAGACATGAGCGTGGACGTGATGGTGGAGACGACGATCCGACGCTCGCCGGCCGAGGTGTCCGCCTACGCCGGCGACCCGGGCAACGCGCCGACCTGGTACGCCAACATCCGCTCCGTCGAGTGGCGTACGGAGCCGCCGATGCGGGTGGGGTCGCAGGTGGACTTCGTGGCCCAGTTCCTGGGGCGTCGGCTGGCCTACACCTACGAGGTGGTCGAGTGGGTGCCGGGGGAGCGGCTGGTGATGCGTACGGCGGACGGGCCGTTCCCGATGGAGACGAGCTACACCTGGGAGCCGGACGACGGGCGCGGCACCCGGATGACGCTGCGCAACCGGGGGGACCCGTCCGGCTTCGCCCGTGTCGCCGCGCCGGTGATGGAGCTGGCCATGCGGCGCGCGACGACCAAGGATCTGGCCAGGCTCAAGGCGATCCTCGAGACCTGATGCACGAGTCCGTGACCGGTTCGCCGGTATGAAACCAAGAGAGGTCGCGTCATGGGAGTCCCGGCTGCCGAGCAGACACTGGCCATCCTGCGCCATCTCGCGAGCCAGGCGAGCCCGCTCCAGGCGTCCGCGATCGCGCGGTCGCTGGAGCTGCCGCGCTCCACGACGTACCACCTCCTGAACACGCTCATCGAGTTCGGCTTCGTCGTCCACTACCCCGAGCAGCGGGTCTACGGGCTGGGTGTGGGGGCCTACGAGCTCGGCAGCGGCTACGCACGTCAGGAGCCGTTGCAGCGGCTGGCGCGGCGGCCCGTCGCCGCGCTCGCCGACCGCTGCGGCAACAGCGCCCATCTCTCGGTGCTCCTCGGTCGCGACGTCGTGTACGTGATCGAGGAGCGTGCCGCAGGCAGACCGCTCCTGATCACCGAGGTCGGTGTGCGATTGCCCGCGGCGACCACGGCCTCCGGCCGTGCGATGCTCGCGTCCCTTCCGCACCCCCAGGTCAGGGCCCTGTACGCCGACCGCGATGCGTTTTCGCTCGAAGGCCCCGGTGCGCCCACATCGCTGTCCAACCTACGGCGCATGCTCGTCGACGTTCGCGCCAAAGGTTTCGCCACGGAGGACGGTGAGGTGACCGAGGGTCTTGCCTCCGTCGCCGTGCCCGTGCTCGACGGCTCGGGATATCCGGTCGCGTCGGTGGCGGTGACCTATCCCCAGGCCGAGCAGGCACCCGAGCTCGTCGAGCGGCTGGTCGCCGAGGTGCGCGCGACGACGCGGATGCTGTCGCGTCGCCTGGGTGGCTGACAGGTCTGGTATCCCAGACCGAGATCCGGGCGGCACTCTTCCTCCTGTGGCGCGCCGGGAGTGCAATGGCAAGAGGTCAAGAGCCTCCCGCTCGACCAGCACAACCGAATGAGGAGAAGTCCATGGAAGACGGTTCGGTGTTCGATCTTCGCCGTGCGGAGGAGCACGTCCGCCGCCCGTGGCGCAACGGCGGGGGCATGACCGCCGAGGTCGCCGCGTGGCCCCCGGGCACGGATGCCGGCTCCGACTTCGCCTGGCGGATCAGCTTCGCCGACGTGGCCGGGTCGGGTGACTTCTCGACGTTCCCCGGTGTGGATCGGGTGATCACGCTGATCGACGGGCCTCCGATGACGCTCGACCTGCCGGGGGAGACGACGGTGCTGCGACCGTTCGTGCCGTACTCCTTCGACGGTGGGGTGCCGGTGCTGTGCTCGGTGACGGCGCCCACCCGTGACCTCAACGTGATGACCCGGCGTGGGCACGCGAGCGCCACCGTGGAGATGTTGGATCCGGGCGGTGGTGAAGAGCCTCTGTCCCCGGGGTCTCCGTTGATCGTGGTGGGCCTCAGGGGCGCGGTGGGCGCCCGTGCGGGCGACGACTCGGCCACGCTCGGCCCGGGCGACGTGATCATCACCGACCAGCCCCTGAGTGTCGAGGGCGCCGGACTGATCGCGATCGTCCGCATCGCCCCGCCCCGTGGCTCGGCGCCACCGTCTGGGATCCAAGACTGAATCCGCTCGACGACGAGTGCGCCGCGGGATGTCCGAAGCGTTGAATTGAGCCCACGAAACCCCAAGGAGCTCACCATGTCGCGCGGCAAACCTCACGTACTCATCGACGGCACCTCACTCGGCCGTGACGAGATCCTCCTGGTCGCTCGAGGCGGCGCATCGGTGCAGCTCGACCCGGCGGCTCGACGACGGGCGCAGGAGTCGTGGGAGACCGCGGAGGCCGTCGCCCGCAGGCGCCAGGTCTACGGTCGCACCACCGGGGTGGGGGCCAACCGGCAGGAGGAGGTCGGCGGCGATGCGGCGCTGGGGCACGGGCTCCGGTTGCTCCGCAGTCATGCGGGCGGCGTCGGCTTCGAGCTGGCCGCCGACGTGGTCCGCGCCACCATGGTCATCCGGCTCAACCAGCTGGCCGCAGGCGGGTCCGGGGTCCACGTACGCGTCCTGGACGCGCTCGAGCAGGCTCTCGACCTCGGCGCTCTGCCGAGGGTGCACAGACTCGGTGCGATCGGCACCGGCGACCTGACGGTCCTCGCGGAGATCGCGCTCACCCTGGCCGGCGAGCGGCCGTGGGCGGTCGGCGAGGCGCCGCCGGTCGCGCTCGACACCGGGGACGCGCTGGCGTTCATGAGCAGCAACGCCGCGACGCTGGCCGAGTCGGTCATCGCCTGCGCCGACCTGCAGACGCTCCTGCGCGCCAGTCATACCGTCGCCGCCCTCTCCTTCCTGGCGTTGGGTGGCTCGGCCGAGGCGTACGCCGCGGTGGTGCACGAGGCCCGACCGCACCCGGGCCAGCAGCACTGTGCCGCCGAGATGCGTCGTTTGCTCGGGATGACCGGGCGTCCGGTGCCGGGCCGCCGGATCCAGGATCCGTTCGGCCTGCGGGCGTTCCCTCAGGTCCAGGGACCGGCGCTGGACAGCCTGGTCCAGCTCGAGCAGGTCCTCTCCGTCGAGGTCAACGCGCGAGCCGAGAACCCGCTCATCTCCGTGGAGGCCGACGACGTGTTCCACCACGCGCACTTCCACACGGCGTACGTCGCGGTGGCACTGGACCAGGCCCGCGCCTCCGTCCACCAGGTCGCGGAGCTGTCCGCGGCCCGCCTCGGCGACCTGGTCGAGCCGACGATGACGGGCCTGACGCCGTTCCTCGCCTCGGGGCCGGCGGGCAGCTCCGGCGTGATGATCCTCGAGTACGTCACCCACGACGCCCTCGCCCAGCTGAGGCACGCGGCGCTGCCGGTGACGATGGGCACCGCGGTCGTCTCCCGCGGGCTCGAGGATCACGCGAGCTTCTCGACGCAGGCCGCACGACAGGCGGTCGTGGTGGTCGAGGCGTACCGCCATGTGCTCGCCTGCGAGCTCGTGGCCGCGGTGCGCGCGCTTCGCGTGCAGCAGCCGGAGCTGGGCGACATCCCCGCGCGGGCCGCGCTCGAGCGAGCCGCCCAGGTCCTGGACCCGAGCCTCGAGGACCGATCCCTCGGCGAAGACCTCGATCGCGCTGCCGATCTGCTCCACGAGCTGGCCGCGCTGTGAGGTGAACGGTCAAGTCTTGGATCCCAGACAGTACCGGGCCGTGGCCCATATCCCTGGCGGACGCCCGAGAGGTGCACTGGGACCCACACCACATTCGATGACCCCAGCAGTGGAGGTGAGTGCCGGATGATCCGGTTCGACTCAGTGAGCAAGGAATACCCCGACGGCACCGTCGCGGTGGGTGGCCTGGAGATGGCCGCGCCGACCGGCAAGATCACGGTGCTCGTCGGGCCCTCGGGCTGCGGCAAGACGACGTCGCTGCGGATGATCAACCGGATGATCGAGCCGACGAGCGGACGGATCTGGATCGACGACCGCGACACCAGCACGATGGACGCGGCCGAGCTGCGTCGAGGGATCGGCTACGTGATCCAGCAGGCGGGCCTGTTCCCGCACCGTACGGTCGCCGCGAACATCGCAACGGTCCCGATGCTGCTCGGCTGGGACCGGAAGAAGGCACGCGCCCGCGCTCTGGAGCTCCTGGAGCGCGTCGGGCTGCCCACGTCTTTCGCCGACCGTTACCCGAGCCAGCTCTCCGGCGGCCAGCAGCAGCGCGTCGGGGTGGCCCGTGCCCTGGCCGCCGACCCGCCCGTCATGTTGATGGACGAGCCGTTCAGCGCGGTCGACCCCGTCGTACGCGACCAGCTGCAGGACGAGTTCCTCCGGCTCCAGGGCGACCTGGGAAAGACCATCGTCTTCGTCACCCACGACATCGACGAGGCGATCAAGCTGGGTGACCAGGTCGCCGTGCTCCAGGTCGGCGGCAAGCTCGCCCAGATCGCCGAGCCCGCGCGACTCCTGGCGCACCCTGTCGACGACTTCGTCGCCGACTTCGTGGGCCGTGACCGGGGATACCGCGGGCTCGGCTTCCAGAAGGCCCCGAAGCTGCCGCTCGCGGCGGAGACGACGACGAGCCTCGGCGACAGCGCGGAGCAGGTGAGGGCCGCCGCCGGCTCCGAGCCGTGGACCCTGGTCGTCGACGAGGACCGACGTCCGCTGGGCTGGGTCAACTCGGACCAGATCGCCGGCACGGTCTCCTCCGAGGTGCTGCACCGCGGAGGCACCGTCGCCTCCACGAACGGGACGCTGCGCAACCTGCTCGACGCCGCGCTGTCCTCACCGGCTGGACGCGGTGTGGTCGTGGACGAGGACGGTACGTTCGTCGGCACCGTCCTGGCCCACCAGGTGCTCGACGCCATCGAGAGCGAGCGCGCCGCAGCGGTCGACACGCAGCCGGCTGGGGGCACGGCACGATGAGCTGGTTCATCGACCACCTGCCCGCGGTCCTCTCCCTGATCGGCAGGCACGTCTACCTCGCCGGGCTCCCGCTCCTGCTGGGTCTGATCCTCGCCGTTCCGCTGGGCTGGCTGGCGCGGCGATATCGGGTCCTCTACCCGCTGCTGATCGCCGGGACCGGTCTCCTCTACACGATCCCGTCGCTCGCGCTGTTCATCCTGATGCCGATCTTCATCGGCACCAGGATCCTCGACCCGGTCAACGTGGTCGTCGCGATGACGATCTACACCGTGGCGCTGCTGGTGCGCACCGTGGCGGACGGTCTCGGCGCCGTGCCCGACTCGGTCAACCAAGCGGCGACCGCGATGGGCTTCGGCCGGGTGCGAAGGCTGTTCATGGTCGAGCTCCCGCTGGCTGTCCCGGTCATCTCGGCCGGCCTCCGGGTCGCCGCGGTGAGCAACGTCAGCATCGTCAGCGTCGCGGCGATCATCGGCGTACCGCAGCTGGGTTCGCTCTTCACCGACGGCTTCCGCCGCAACTTCATGGAGCCGATCCTCGTGGGCGTCGTCGCGTGCGTCCTGCTCGCGCTCGTCTTCGACCTCGCGATCATCGCCGGAACCCGGCTCATCACTCCGTGGCAGCGCACGAGGAGGGCCGCCTGATGAATCTCGTCCTCACCTGGTTGACAGACCCCGCCCACTGGGCGGGCGAGGACGGTGTCCCGCACCGTATCCTCGAGCACCTCACCTACTCGGCCGTCGCCCTGGTGATCGCCGCGATCATCGCGATCCCGCTGGGCCTGTACGTCGGCCACACCGGGCGCGGGAAGTTCCTGGTCGTGAACGTCGCCGGCGCCGCCCGCGCCATCCCGAGCCTGGGCCTGCTCTTCATCATGGTCCTGCTCCTCGGACCCCGGCTCTCCGGCGACGCGGCCTTCGTGGTCCCGTGCCTCGTCGTGCTGGCCGTGCTGGCCGTCCCGCCGATCCTGGCCGGGGCGTACGCGGGTGTCGAAGAGGTCGACGCGAGCGCCCGGGACGCCGCGAAGGGCATGGGGATGAGAGGCCTTCAGGTCCTCCTCGAGGTCGAGCTTCCGTGCGCGCTGCCCCTCATCTTCTCGGGCCTGCGCTCGGCGACGCTCCAGGTCGTGGCGACCGCGACCATCGCCGCAACGGCCGGCCTGGGCGGACTCGGGCGACTCCTGATCGACGGCCTCGCCGTTCGCGACTTCGGCCAGATGGCCGCGGGCGCCGTACTCGTGGCTGCACTCGCCCTCGTCGTCGATCTCATCTTCGCGCTGATCCAGCGCTACGCGGTGTCCGCCGGCCTGACTGGCCGTCGCACACCTTCCCGACGATCGCGGCCGAGGGCGTCCGCTGATTCCACCCTGATCACCATCAGCTGACCCGAGAGGAAACAAACCATGCACAGAATGAAGATCTACCTCGCCGTAGCGGCCTCGGCCGCGCTGCTCGCTGGATGCGGCAGCGGCGACCCGCTGGCCACCGACGCCGCCGGAGGAAGCGAGAAGGGCACCATCACCGTCGGTTCCGCCGACTTCCCGGAGAGCGCACTGATCGCCGAGATCTACGCGGGCGCTCTGGAGGCCAAGGGCGTCAAGGTCAAGAAGAACCTGAACATCGGCAGTCGCGAGGCGTACGTCCCGGCGCTGCAGGACGGCTCCATCGACCTGATCCCGGAGTACTCGGGTGCGCTCCTGCAGTACTTCGACGAGGACGCCACCGCCACCGACTCCGAGTCGGTCTTCAAGGCGCTGACGGCCGCGGCGCCGAAGGACCTCTCGGTCCTGACGATGTCGTCGGCGGAGGACAAGGACGTCGTCGCGGTCACGAAGGAGACGGCGGACAAGTACTCCCTCGAGTCCATCGGCGACCTCGCCGAGGTCTCGGACGAGCTGACCCTCGGCGGGCCGCCGGAGTGGAAGACGCGGCGCCAGGGCGTCAAGGGCCTGGCCGACGTGTACGGGGTCGAGTTCGGCACCTTCCGTGCACTCGACGCCGGCGGGCCGCTGACCGTGCAGGCGCTCAAGAACGGACAGGTGGACGCGGCGGATCTCTTCACCACCGACCCCTCGATCCTGGAGAACGGGTTCGTCATGCTCGATGACCCGGAGAGTCTGTTCCCCGCGG
Organism: Nocardioides sp. NPDC126508; assembly: GCA_040302365.1. GTDB lineage: Bacteria > Actinomycetota > Actinomycetes > Propionibacteriales > Nocardioidaceae > Nocardioides. Next base: position 41,396 of record JBEOUM010000007.1, on the reverse strand, counting down.
AGAACGTCGTTCCTCTGGTCGCCAAGGCGAAGGTCGACGACAAGGTCTCCCAGGCGCTCGACGCGGTCTCGGCCGAGCTCGACACCGAGACGCTGGCAACCCTGGTCAAGCAGGTCGTCGTGGACAAGAAGGACGCCGCGGACGTGGCGACCGAGTTCTTGTCCGATCAGGGTCTGGCCTAGTCTCCGCGCGGGCAAGCGTGCCGCGGTCGAGGTGACGGCGCCGGAGCCACGTCGGATCGTGTCTGTGTCCGTGATCGGCGGCATTTGGTGACAGGGTTCGATCATGAGCGAAGACACGGTCGCGGAGGAGACCACGACGCTGCGGGCCACCGGCGTACGTGCTCGGCAGGGGGCTCGGGATCTGCTTCCGACCACGTCGTTGGTGGTGCGCGAGGGCGAGGTCGCGGTGGCGGTCGGCCCGCCGGGCGGCAGGCACACGTCGCTGGCGCTCGCGCTGGCGGGGCGGCTGCGGCTGGATGCCGGCCGGGTCGCGCTGGACGGGGACGCGTCTCCTCGGGTCCTGCAGGGCGCGGTGGCGCTCGTCGACGTGCCGGGCGTGTCCGAGCCGGACGAGGTGGTGTCGTTCCGCACCATCCTCGGTGAGGAGCTCGCGATGGCGAGGCACAAGCCGAGCGGGTCGGTCATCGACCACTGGCTCGGGAAGTACGACCTCGCGCTCGACATCACCACCGAGGCGGTGCCGCCCGGCCCGCGCCTGGAGATCCTCGGGCGGATGGCCGCGATGCGTCCCGGCACCCGCTTCCTCGTCCTCACCTACCCCGAGCGGCTCGGCCTGCCGGTCGCGGAATGGCTCGCCATCGCCAAGGATCTCGCCGGGGCGGCGCCCAAGCCCGGGGTCCTGGTCACCGCCAGCCCCGCCGCGGTGATCCCGACCGGAGTGCGTACGTTCACCATCGGCCCGACGGAGGAAGCATGAACTCGCTGCGTATCGCTCTGACCGAGCTGCGCCGGATCACAGCCGGCCGGCTGGCCAAGATCGTCATCGTGGCGCTGGTCGTCGTGCCCACGCTCTACGCCGGCCTCTACCTCTACGCCAACCACGATCCGTACGCCCACTTCGACGAGCTCCCGGCGGCGCTGATCGTGGAGGACACCGGTGCCACCACCACCGACGGGACCAAGATCGACGCCGGGCGCCAGGTCGCCGACAAGCTCTTGAAGTCGGGCGACTTCGGCTGGACGGAGACCACCACGGCGAAGGCGGAGAAGGACATCCGCGAGGGCGACTACTACTTCGCCCTGCGGATCCCGGAGGGCTTCTCCCGGACGCTGACCGGGGCGGAGCGGCTCGACCCGAAGCAGGCGCAGATCCAGGTCATCACCAACGACGCCAACTCCTACCTGTCCACCACGATTGCGACCAACGTCACCGACAAGGTCCGTGACGCCATCGCCAGCGAGGTCTCCGAGCAGGCCGCGGCCAGCTTCCTGCTCGGCATCTCCGACCTCCGCTCGGGCCTGGTGAAGGCCGCCGACGGTGCCGCGAAGCTGGAGAAGGGCGCGGGCACGCTCCGCGACGGCGCCGGGAAGCTGGCCACCGGAGCGAGCGACCTCGAGGACGGTCTGAACACCATCGAGGGCAAGGTCACCGACCTGCCCGCGAAGACGCGCGAGCTCGCCACCGGCGCCCGGAAGGTCGCCGACGCGAACGGCCAGATCGCCGCCACCGGACAGCGCGCCGCGACCGCCGTCGACGACGCGGTCGCCGCCTACGACGCGAACCGCGCCGACCTCGACGCCCGGCTCGAGGCGCAGGGCCTGGACGAGCAGCAGCGCGCCGAGGTGCTGGCCATCTACGACCGTGGGGCCGCCCCGCTCGACCGTGTCGACCAGCGCGTCGGCGACGTCTCCGGCCAGCTGAACGACCTCGCCACCGGCGCCGACCAGGTCGCCGACGGCAACGAGCAGCTGGCCTCGGCGATGCCCGCTCTGGTGGCCGGGATCTCCCAGGCGGCCGACGGTGCCGGCGAGCTCAGCACCGGCGCGGCCAAGCTGCGCGACGGTGCCGCGAAGCTCGCCACCGGTGCCGGCGACCTGAAGAAGGGGCTGCAGAACGGCGTCGCCCAGGCACCGGCCACCGACGAGGAGCTGCGCGACCAGATCGCCTCGACGATCGCCGACCCGGTCGCGATCGACTCGGTCTCCGAGGCGAAGGCCTCGTCCTACGGCGCCGGGCTGGCTCCGTTCTTCCTCGCCCTGGGCGCCTGGATCGGCGGGTACGTCCTCTTCCTGCTCGTCCGGCCGATCTCGACCCGCGCGCTGGCCGCCAACCAGACCCCGCTACGGGTGGCCCTGGGCGGCTGGCTCACCCCGGCGCTCATCGGTGCCGCCCAGATGGTGCTCGTGCTGGTGGTCGTCGGTCTCGCCGTCGACATCACCCCGGTCAACTGGCTGGGCACGCTCGGGTTCCTGCTGCTCACCTCCGCGACCTTCATCGCGATCGTGCACATGCTCAACGCACTCCTCGGGGCGCCGGGCCAGTTCCTCGGCCTGGTCCTGATGGTGGTCCAGCTCGTCACCGCCGGCGGCACGTTCCCCTGGCAGACGATCCCCGAGCCGTTGCACCCGCTCCACCACGTACTGCCGATGAGCTATGCCGTCGACGGGCTGCGTCAGCTGATGTACGGCGGGCTGTCCGGGCGCGTCCTCTCCGACGTCCTGGTCCTGGCCGCATTCCTTGTCGGCGCGCTGCTGCTGACCGGCTACGGCGCCCGCCGGCAACGGGTCTGGACGCCCAAACGGGTCAGACCCGAGGTCGTCCTCTGACCTCAGTACGTCTCACCGAGCCGTGCCTCGCCCGCGCGGCGGGCCTGCGCGGGGGAGACGTGCGTGACCGAGAGCAGCTCCTCGCGACCGCCGGCTCCCTTGTCGATCGTGAGGACGAGCCCGACGCCTCGTGCGTAGTACTTGTGCTCCAGCACGTCGGGCTCGAGCGGGGTGGTGTCGGCGGTCTTGACCAGGCCGTCGTACGTGCCGGCGGGGACGCGGGCGTGCCGGCCCAGGGCGAGGACCTCGCCGTTGTCCTCGGCCTCGCCCTTGGAGTACTCCTGCCGATAGGTCATCCCGACCTCCGGCAAGGCGGGCATGATCACTCCCGCCTGCGCCTTGTCGACGCCGGCCTCGAAGGAGCCTTCGCGGGTCGCGATCTCGCCATCCTCGAACTCGGCGGTGTCCTCGCCCAGATACCAGACCGTGCCGTCCTCGTCCTGGGCGTACCAGTCGAAGGTGTCCTCGACGACCTCGCCGTCGATGGTGCCGGTGTCGCGTACGACCCGGGCGGTGACGCCGTTCGCGATCTCGCGGGTCACCGAGGTGGCGGTGACGACGACGTCCGCGGTCTCGCCGTCCTCGGTGGTCTCGCGGTAGGTCCAGCGGGTCCCCGGCGCCAGCGGGAACCAGGGGTTCGTGATCTCCGTGGTGAACGCGGCCGGGTCGAGCTCGACCTGCTCGCCGGACCGCGGGAGCGCGTCGCTGCGGGCACCGCAGCCCGTGGCCACCAGGAGGCAGCCGACGACGGCGAGGGACAGGCGAGGCATCGTACGTCCCGAATCAGTCGTCGGAGCCGGGGTCGACGTCACCGTCGGTGCCGACGACGTGGAAGTTCTCGTCGAGCTGGACGTCGACCTGGTGGCCGTCGCCGAGGGTCACCTCGACCTCGTACTTGCTCTCCTCGTCGTCGACCTCGGTGCCGGTGACGGTGCCGCCGCCGGTCTCCGCCAGCGCGGCCTGCTCGGCCCGGTCGCGTGCGGAGGCGGGGATGGGGCGTTCGTGCTCGTGTGCGTCGTCGTCGCCGGACAGGGCACGGGCCGCGCCGACGCTCCCGGCGGTGACCACGGCCGCGGCCGCGAGGACCACGGCGATGCGCTTGCGGGTGGGTTTCGGGTTCATGCGATCGACGCTACGACTGCCGGATGAGGAGTCGATGAGTCTCTCATCCGGCCCTCATCCGGGTGCCTAGCATGAGCATGTGCGGGTGCTGCTGGTCGAGGACGAGGAGAAGCTCGCCGCGCTGGTCGCCCGTGGGCTGACCGAGCGTGGCGGCGTGGTCGACTCCGTCGGGACCGGCGCGCAGGCGCTCGCCTCGGCCCGCGGCGGAGAGTACGACGTGATGCTGCTCGACGTCATGCTGCCCGACATCGACGGGTTCGAGGTCTGTCGACGGCTGCGCGCGGCGCGGGTGTGGACGCCGATCCTCATGCTGACCGCACGCACCGCGGTGGTCGATCGCATCGCCGGCCTGGACAGCGGCGCCGACGACTACCTCGCCAAGCCGTTCGCCTTCCAGGAGCTGCTCGCCCGCATGCGGGCGCTCGCTCGCCGTGGGCCCGTGCCTCGGCCGGTGATGCTGGAGGTCGGGGACCTGCGGATGGACCCGGCGGCCAGACGGGTCTGGCGTGGGGCGACCGAGCTGTCGCTCTCGACCCGCGAGCTCACCCTCCTGGAGGCCCTCATGCGCCGCTGCGACCAGGTGCTCACCCGCGAGCAGCTGCTCGCGCTGGCCTGGGGCGATCCTCGGGAGGTCACCTCCAACGTGGTCGACGTCTACGTGCGCTACCTGCGCGCGAAGATCGACCGGCCCTTCGGGACGGACACCCTGCGCACCGTACGTGGCGTGGGCTACCGACTCACCGCGGAGCCGTCGTGAGGGGCTGGCCGCCGTCACGGTGGCCGCTGCGTACCCGGGTCGCGCTCGCGTTCCTGGCCGCGACGGCGATCGCGGTCACCGGCCTCGGCGTGCTGGTGCAGCTGCGGGTGAGCGACGCGCTGGAGGACCGGCTGCGTGACTCGGTCGGCGCCGAGGCCGACCGGCTCTCGGCGGAGCGAGGGCGGGATCTGCCGGAAGCCGTCTCGGGTCTCGACGGCGAGGTGCATGCCCAGGTCCTCACCCCGGGAGGTGCCGTCCTGGCGTCCTCCGGGCTCGTCGCCGACCCGCTTCTCGGTGCCGCCGAGCTTCGGGCGTCCCGCAGGAGCGGCTGGCTCGAGAAGACCGTCACCGTCCTCGACGACGACGCCGCGGCACGCGGGGAGCCCGCGCCGGAGCGCGAGCGGCTCCTTCTCCTGGTGAGGCAGGTCGAGGACGGCTTCCTGGTCGTCGGTACGTCGCGCGAGGACGCCGACGAGGCGCTCGCGACGCTGCGCAACCAGCTGCTCATCGCCGGGCCGCTCGCCCTGACCGTCGCCGGCGGGCTCGGCTATCTCGTCGCCGGTGCCGGCCTGCGTCCGATCGAGCGGATGCGCTCGCGGGCGACGACGATCTCCGCGCGGAGCGCCGGCGAGCGCCTCCCGGTCCCGGAGGCCGACGACGAGCTGCGCCGGCTCGCGCTCACCCTCAACGCCATGATCGGCCGCCTCGACGACGCCCTGCAGCGCGAACGCCGCTTCGTCGCCGATGCCAGCCACGACCTGCGTACGCCGCTCGCGCTGATGCGCACCGAGATCGACCTCGCGCTGGCGGGGGAGCGGACCCCCGAGGAGCTTCGGCAGGCCCTGGAGTCGGTCGACGACGAGGTGCGCCGCCTGATCGCCCTGGCCGAGGATCTCCTCGCGCAAGCCGGTTCCGGGAGCTCGGTGCCGATCGAGTCGCGCCCGGTCGACCTGGTGGACCTGGCCGCCCGCGTCGTGGACCGGTTCCGGCCGGCGGCCGGGGATCGCAGCATCGAGCTGTCGGCTTCGAGACCTGTCGCGGTCCACGGCGACCCCACCCGCCTCGACCGCGCCCTCTCGAACCTCGTCGACAACGCGATCCGCCACGGTGCCGGCGGCATCGAGGTCGCGGTCATGGGCGAGCCGGACCGCGCTGTCGTCACGATCACCGATGCCGGCGACGGCTTCCCCGACCACGTCTGGCCGCGAGACCCGGGCCTCGGGCTGACGATCGTCCGCGAGATCGCGCGCGCCCACGGCGGCTCGATCGATGTCGATCGCGTCGACGGCCGCACCTGCGTACGTCTGGTGGTCGCCTTACCGCGAGATCCGTGGACACAGCCATCGCAGTGATGTGAAACGTCCTCTACGTTGGGGGCGACGCGTCGCCTGACGTACTCCTGCCCGAAGGGATAGCCATGAACACGAACGAGCCGGGTGTCGAGCTGAGCATCGACGGCGCGGTGGCGACGGTGCTGCTGGACCGTCCCGACGTACGCAACGCCCAGCATCCGGCGATGTGGGCGGCGATCGCGGGGTTCCTCGAGTCGCTTCCGGACGAGGTGCGGGTCGTGGTGGTGCGTGGGGCCGGCGGGACGTTCTCGGCGGGGCTGGACCTGTCGCTGGTCGACCCCGGGCAGACCGATGTGGACGGCAGCCTGGTCGCGACGCTGGCGCGCAGCGACGAGGAGGTGGTCGACCTGATCGGGGACTACCAGCGGCCGTTCGTGGCGCTGGCCGACCCGAGGTTCATCTCGATCGCCGTCATCGACGGGTACGCCATCGGCGCCGGCTTCCAGATGGCGCTGGCCTGTGACCTGCGGATCATGGCCGAGGACGCCTGGGTCTGCATGAAGGAGCCGGCGCTGGGGCTGGTCCCCGACCTGGCCGGGACCAAGCCGCTGGTCGAGGCCGTGGGCTACTCGCGAGCGCTGGAGATCTGCGCCACCGCGCGCAAGGTGGGCGCGCACGAGGCCGAGCGGATCGGGCTGGCGCAGAGCGTGGTGCCCGCGGCCGAGCTGGACGCCACGCTGACCGGCCTGCTCGCCTCGCTCGTCGCCCACGACGCGACCGCGGTGCGGCGTACGCACGAGCTCCTGGCGGCGGCCTGGAGCAGGAGCCTCGACGAGCAGCGGCTCGCCGAGCGCACCGCTCAGGTCGGCCGGCTCCGTGCGGTGCTCGGCCGCTGACCCCGTCGCCCTGCGGCCCGTCAGGCGGTGAAGGGCGTGGTGCCGAAGCGGCCGACGACGATGGCGACGGCCAGGACGAGGTACGCGACGTTGACCAGGACGAGCTTCGCCTGGCCGAGGCGGCCGTGGGTGATCATCGCGCCGATCATCAGGGCGATCCAGCAGACGGCGGTGACGGGCACCATGACGGACGCGACGTCGAGCACAGCGGGAAGGGTGAGGCCGAGCGCGGCCAGGATCTCGAGGATCCCGAGGGTCCTGACGAAGGTCGGGCCGGCGCTGCGGGTCCAGGCGGCGCCGTCGTGCTGGGCCAGCTTGTCCAGCGGCATGAAGGTCTTGGTGAGGCCTCCTGCCAGGGCGACGAGGGCCAGCAGTCCGGCGATGATCCAAAGGGCGACGTTCATCGTTCTCTCCTGTTCTGTGGGTTCACCGCTGGAGACGAGACGACACGACGCTCTGTGACACCACCCGATCGGCGTCAGCCGGCCTCGGAGACGGAGGTGCCGTCGGTGCTGGGCGGGTAGGGGACCAGCGTGCCGGTGGAGCGGCCGAGGTCGCCGAGCCGCCAGCCCAGGCGTTTGATCTGGCGCAGGATGATGGCGGACTCGACCACCGTGAGAGCGAGGTCGCGCTGGAGGTGCTCGTGGAGGAGCATCGCGCTCTCGACCGATCGGTTCCAGGTGCTGATCAGCAGGTTCGTCGGGCCGGGCAGACCGACGGCCTGGCGTACGCCGGGCGTGCTCCGCAGCCGGCTCACGCAGGCGCTCACCTCGTCGACCGGCACCTGGCACCAGGTCTGCACGACGATGGGCAGCGGGGTCAGGCCCTGAGCGACCTCGCAGCGGAAGGTGAGGGCGTCGGACGCGAGGAGCTGGCCGAGCTGACGTCGGGTCGTCGACAACGGCCGACCGGTCTGGCGGGCGATGTCGGCCGCGCTGCTGCGGCCGTTGCGGATGAGGGCCTGGGTGAGGGCGGCGTACGGCTCGGCCCAGGGGTTGACCGGGGTGGTGGCGGCGTCGCCGGCGTGGCCCGGGATCCGCGCCACGGCGCGGGCGCGTTCGGGGTCGAGGCCGCCGACCCGCCAGCTGCTCGCGTCGACGTGGAGCCGGGCGACGTGGTGGGCGCGTACGCCGAGGACACCCGGCATGGCGGACAGGTCGTCGAGGAGCAGCTTCGGCATGTCGCCGGGACCGAGACCGGCGGCGGTCACGATCAGGCCGTAGTCGCGGGCGGCCTCCTCGATGGTGATGACCATCGGCCATCCCGCCAGCTCCTGGGCGAGGGTGCCCGAGCGCCCGCTGACGCAGGAGATCTCGGCGATCGCGAGGCTGGTCCCGGAGTGCCCTCGGACCTGAGGGTGGCCCATGACCCAGGCGCTGCCGTCGGCACGCAGCCTCTCCCAACGGCGGCTCAGCGTCGCCGGTGCGGTGCCGAGTGCGGCGGCGAGGTCCGTCCAGGACGCGCGCGGCCTGATCTGGAGCGCGTGGATGAGCGAAAAGTCGTCCTCATCCAGTGTCGCCATGGTCACATCCTGTCCGATCGCCCTTCCGGACGGGCGATTCGGTCCAATTCGCCGGCCGCAGGCGTACGTCCCGCGATACTCGTCCCGCCCGCGAGCCCGGCTCCCGCCGGGCATGCTCTGAGAGGACCCGCAACATGACCCGACGCTGGACGAAGCGTCTGCTCCTGGCCGTACCGACCGTGCTCGTCGTCGGTGGTGCCGCCTTCTTCGCGCTGGCGCCCGGGATCGTGGAGAACGGCCAGAACAAGATCCGTCCGGCCACCCTGCCCGAGGTGACGCCCGAGACGCGACGGCTGCACGACTCCCTGCAGGTCATCGACATGCACAGCGACACCTTGATGTGGGACCGCGATGTCCTGGAGCACTCGGACCGGGGTCACGTGGACCTGCCTCGGTTGGAGGACGGCAACGTCGCGCTGCAGGTGTTCTCGTCGGTGTCGAAGTCGCCGAAGGGGCAGAACTACGACAGCAACACCGGGGACAGCGACAACATCACGCTGCTGACCTTCGCCCAGCTCCAGCCGCCCCGCACCTGGACGTCCCTGCTCGACCGCTCGCTCTTCCACGCGCAGAAGCTCGAGAAGGCGGCGGCGGACTCCGAGGGCAGGTTGCGGCTGATCCGCACCCGCGCCGACCTCGACGCACTGATCGCCGACCGTGAGGCCGGCAAGCAGGTCACGGGTGCGCTGTTCTCGGTCGAGGGCCTCCAGAACCTCGAGGGCGACTTCGACAACCTCGACACGCTCTACGACGCCGGCATGCGGATGGCGGGGTTCACCCACTTCTTCGACAACGAGGTGGCCGGCTCCATGCACGGTGTCGAGAAGGGTGGTCTCACCGACCTCGGACGCCGCGTCTTCGCCGAGATGGAACGGCGCGGCATCATCGTCGACATCGCGCACGCCAGCCACGCGGCGGTCGCCGAGATGCTGGCGCTGGCCACGAAGCCGGTTGTGCTCAGCCACGGCGGCGTACGGGCCACCTGCGACGTCAACCGCAACCTGACCGACGAGGAGGTACGCGGGGTCGCCGCGACCGGTGGTGTCGTCGGGGTCGGCTACTGGGACGCCGCGGTGTGCGACCTGACCGTCGAGGCCGTCGTCGACGCCATCGACCATGTCGTCGAGGTCGGCGGCATCGAGACCGCGGCCCTCGGCAGCGACTACGACGGCTCCACCACCGTGGGGTGGGGCACCGGCGACCTCGCCGCCATCACCCAGGAGCTCCTCGACCGGGGGTACGACGAGACCGAGGTGGCCGCGATCATGGGCGGCAACACGCTTCGCGTGCTCCGGGCCACCCTTCCCGAGTAGGCCGGTCGATTCGGTCAGCGTTGGAGCGAGACCATCGCGGCCAGCGTCTTCGCGCCGACGGCGATGTCGTGGCCCAGGCGTACGGCGGGTGCGGGAGCTTGGCTCTGCTGTGCTCCGCCGACGGCGACGACGAGATCGGGGCGATGGTCCCTCAGGGCGGTGATCACCGCGGCGGTGGCGGGGATGTCGGCGGTGGTGGGGATCGCCAGCACGACGGCGGCGAGAGCGGAGTCGTCGGCGACGCCGAGCCAGTCGTCGATCGGAAGATCGGCCCCCAGGTAGTCGGTGTCCATGCCGCGTCGCCGGGCCGCGACGGCGAAGGCGAGAAGACCGATCTCGTGGCGGGTCCCGGGTGCCGTGCCGAGAGCGACGCGGGGTCCGTGACCATGGGCGGCCGCCGCCTCGTAGGCGACGGCGAGGCGGCGCATCACCGCGTTCGAGGCCAGGTGCTCCCCGGCGACGCTGACCCTGCCGTCCGCCCAGGCGTCGCCGAGCTCCTCCAGCGCGGGAAACACATGGTCGGCCATCACCGTCTCGAAGCTGCTGAGCGCGAACACCTCGTCCAGGGTCGCCGACAGATCGGTGGTGTCGAGCGCCGCCGCGGCGATGCGCATCCGTCCCGGGAGGTCGGGGGAGGGCTGGGTGCCGCCCCCGGCTGCCGGCGTGTCCGCGGTCGTGGCGTGGGCGGGTTGCGCGCGATCGAGCCGGATCGCCTCCGCGGCGGCCAGACCGGCCGACCAGCCCTGGTCCACCAGATGCTTCATCGAGCGCAGCACGGCGACGTCGTGCTCGCCGTAGAGCCGGTAGCCGCTCTCGGAGCGATGCGGAGCGATGACGCCGTAGCGGCGCTCCCAGGCACGAAGTGTCGCGGTGGTGATGCCGACCCGCTGCGCTGCGTGCTTGATGGTGTACATCTGCTCCGCTACCGGCCCAGTCGGTCCAGGGTCGCGCGCATCTGGGCGGAGGCGTCGTCACCGAGGCGGGTGAACGCGGGGGTCAGCAGTGGGGCCACCATCCTGGCCATGCCTTTCAGGTCGAGCTCGGCCACGTAGCGTACGGGTGTTCCGCCCGTGGCTGTCGGGACGAAGGTCATCGTGTCATGCGCCACGACCGTCTTGCTCTCGCCGCGGAGCACGACGCGGGAGCCGGGCTCGTAGACCTCCACCGCATACCGGTCGATTCTCATCATCGCGCCCTTCAAACCTTTGACATACCTTGTACAAAGATTGTACGTTCGATCACCGGAAGTAGCCAGCGCCGTTGCCTGATGAGGGAGTGCCCATGAGCCGAACGGCCCGGACTCCGGGGACGTCCGTGATGTGGTTCCGGCGCGACCTCCGGCTGGGGGATCATCCGGCCCTGCGGGCCGCGGCCGCCGAGGGCCAGGTGGTTCCGCTGTTCGTGCTCGACCCGCGCCTGGCCGGCTCCGGACGGAGGTGGGAGCGGCTGCTGGCCTCGCTCGCCGCGCTGCGGAAGGAGACGGGCGGTGCGCTGGTGATCCGTCGGGGCGACCCGGCCGAGGTGGTGGCGCAGGTCGCGGCCGAGGCCGGAGCGAGCCGGGTGCACGTCTCGACCGAGACGACCCCCTACGGCCGACGGCGCGACGCGGCCGTGGAGCGGCGTCTGGCGGCGGCGGACATGGAGCTGGTCGGCACGGGCAGCCCGTACGCCGTCACGCCCGGCAGGGTTCGGAACGCCTCCGGAGCGCCCTACCGCGTCTTCACCCCGTTCCTGAAGGCATGGCGGGAACACGGCTGGCGGGCGCCCGCCGGTGATCCGCAGGTCGAGTGGATGACGAAGCTCGAGTCGGACCCGCTGCCGGACCATCCCGACCAGGAGGCCGGTGAACGTGCCGCGCTGCACCGCTGGGAGGACTTCTGTGCCGAGGGCCTGGCCGGCTATGCGACCGCCCGGGACCGGCCCGACCTCGACCGCACCAGCCGCCTCTCGGTCGCCCTGAAGTACGGCGAGATCCACCCGCGTACGCTCCTCGCCGATCTGGACGCGCACGGCGGCCGTGCCTCCGGGGAGGACGTGGAGCGGTTCCTCGCAGAGCTGGCCTGGCGCGAGTTCTACGCCGACGTGCTCTGGCACGATCCCGGCTCGGCCCGGCGTGACCTGCGGGAGGGCCTGCACGGGATGCGCTACGAGGAGGACCCCGAGCTGCTGGAGGCATGGAAGTCGGGCACCACGGGCTTCCCGTTCGTCGACGCCGGCATGCGCCAGCTGCTCGCGGAGGGCTGGATGCACAACCGCGTACGGATGGTCGTCGCGAGCTTCCTGGTCAAGGACCTGCACATGTGGTGGCCGGCCGGCGCCCGGCACTTCATGGATCACCTCCTCGACGGCGACATGGCCTCCAACAGCCACGGCTGGCAGTGGGCGGCCGGGACCGGCACCGACGCAGCGCCCTACTTCCGTGTCTTCAACCCGGTCACCCAGGGGCTCCGGTTCGACCCGCAGGGCGACTACGTCCGACGCTGGGTGCCCGAGCTTCGTCACCTTCCCGGGGCGTCCGCACACGAGCCGTGGCGCCACCCCGAGGGGCTGGCACAGGGCTATCCGGAACGCGTCGTCGACCATGCCGAGCAGCGTCGTGAGGCGCTGGCCCGGCTGACCGAGCTGAAGGAGTCCACGCTGTGACCGTGCCGCGGCACAGCAGCCACACCTCGGCGCGGGATCGCGTCTCGACCTTCGTCATGCACCCCGGCTGGGCGGACACCTGTGGACATGGGCGGCGGCCGCCGGCCTGGAGAAGCCCTGGCTCCGATGTCATCCGACCGACCTCATCCCTACCGGAAAGGCCCGACCATGCGGTCCGCGCTCGCTCGTCTCGCACACCTCACCACGAGCAAGGCCACGGCCTGGGTGGTCCTCGCGATCACGGTCGTCCTGACCGGTGCGGTGATGGTCCTCGGATCGTCGCTGGGCTCCACCAGCTCGGCACCCGACCCGCTGCCGGCCGACGCCGAGTCGGCCCGGGTGGCGCAGCTGCAGCAGAGGTTCCCGGGCGGTGACGTACTGCCCGCGGTCGCCGTGGTCGAGCGTCCGGGCGGGTTGAGCGCGGACGACCGGGCGTGGGTCGCCGAGGCGTCGCAGCGCTGGGCCGAGATCACCGGGAACGAGGTCTCGCCACCGATCCCGGCGAGCGACGGCAAGGCTCTGATCGTCGCCATCGACGTCGATGCCGAGGTGACCGGACTCGATCTCACCGAGCTCGTCGGCGACCTGCGCGAGACGGTCGACGAGGACCGGCCCGACGGCCTCACCGTCCAGCTCACCGGCGGTGCCGCCTTCGCCGCGGACATCTCCTCGGCGTTCGAGGGAGCCGACCTGCGGCTGCTCCTCGTCACGGCCGCGGTCGTCGCCCTGCTGCTGATCCTGACCTACCGCTCACCGGTGCTGTGGCTCGTACCCCTGATCGTGGTCGCGGTGGCCGACCGCACCGCTGCGGTGGTGACCCAGATCGTCGCGGACTGGATGGGCACCGGGCTGGACGGCTCGACGTCGGGGATCACCAGCGTGCTGGTCTTCGGTGCCGGCACGAACTACGCGCTGCTGCTGGTCTCGCGCTACCGCGAGGAGCTCCGGCGGCACGCGCGCCACCGCGATGCCCTCGCTGCCGCGGTGCGTGGTTCCGCCGAGGCGATCGTGGCCAGCAACCTCACGGTCGTGCTCGCGCTGCTGGTGCTGGTGCTCAGCGTCGCTCCCAACAGCCGGTCCCTGGGGGTCTCGGCCGCCATCGGCCTCCTGGTGGCGCTGCTGTTCGCGCTCTTCGCACTGCCCGCGGCGCTGTCGTTGTTCGGCCGTGGCCTCTTCTGGCCGTTCGTCCCCCGCGACGGTGACGACGAGAGGTCCCGCGACGGCGTCTGGTTCCGGATCGCCCGCGTCGTCGTGAGCCGCCCGGGCGTGGTGCTGGCCGTGGCCGCGGTGATCCTCGGCGTACTCGCCTCCGGCCTCTTCGGCGTCAAGGTCGGGCTGTCGCAGACGGACCAGTTCCGGGTCCAGGCCGAGTCCGTCGACGGTCTGGAGACGCTCTCGAAGCACTTCCCGCCGGGCTCCTCCGATCCGGTGACGATCGTGGTCCCGGCCGACGAGGCCGACGCGGTGCTCGCGCAGGTCAACCGGATCGACGGGGTCGACAGTGCGCGCCCGTCGGGCGAGAGCGGTGACCTGGCGAAGATCACCGCGACCCTGGAGGCCGCTCCCGCGACCCCGGAGAGCCTCGGGACGATCGAGACGATGCGCAGCGAGCTGGCCGGTTCCGGAGCTCTCGTCGGCGGCAGCGTGGCCAAGGACCTCGACAGCCGCGACGGCGCCGAGCGAGATCTCCGGGTGATCGTGCCGCTGATCCTGCTGGTGGTGCTGCTGGTGCTCTTCGTGGTGCTGCGGGCGATCGTGACGCCGTTGGTGCTCGTCACCATCAGTGTGATCGCCACCTTGGCCGCCCTCGGCCTGGGCGCCTGGATGAGCACCCACGTCTTCGGGTTCCCCGCGCTCGACGTGAGCACACCGATCTACGCCTTCCTGTTCCTGGTGGCGCTCGGCATCGACTACACCGTGTTCCTGGTCCTGCGTGCCCGGGAGGAGGCGGCCGAGCACGACACCGTCGACGCGATGGTCATGGCGGTCGGGCTCACCGGTGGGGTCATCACCAGCGCCGGCATCGTGCTGGCCTCGGTGTTCGCGGTGCTCGGCGTGCTGCCCCTGATCACGCTGACCCAGGTCGGGCTGATCGTGGGTCTGGGCATCCTGCTGGACACGTTCCTGGTCCGCACCGTGGTCGTACCGGCCGTCTTCGCACTGGTCGGCGACCGGATCTGGTGGCCGGCGGCGATCGGCCGCCGGCACACCAGAGAGACCGAGGAAGCGGTCAGCGACCCGCGGTGAGCACCCGCGCCGCCTCACGGCCGGCGGTGGCGTTGAGCACCCCGGCGCGGGAGCCCGCGAGCTTGGCGGCGATGTGCTCGTCGACCGTGACGTCGCGGTAGAGGCGGGGGTGCTCGTCGTCGACGAACGCCGGCAGCGGGCCGATCGTCGTCTCGGCGTCGCCGTCGAAGAAGTACGCGGCCGACCGGCGTCGCTGGATGGTGCCGTCGACGATCGGGGGCTTGACCCGGTGCAGGGTCGAGAGCCACTGCTCGTTGGTCAGCCTGGTGGTGAGGTCGCCGAGGTTGATCAGCAGCGCCCCCTCGGCCGGGCTGACGTCGTGCCACTCGCCGCCGTGGAGGACCTGGAGACCCTTGACCCGGTCGGCCCACAGGATCGTGACGATGCCGTAGTCGGTGTGCTCGCCCATCCCGATCATGTCCTCGTCGACCTCGACCCGGGTGCCCTCGGGCAGGGCGTAGTTGTTCATCCGGAGCACCTCGATCGGGTGCGTCGCCAGGCCCGCGATCGCGCCGCGCCCCAGGCCGAGGGCGTCCTCGAAGATGGTGACCATGGTGCGCGCGACCCGGGCCGCCTCGGAACGCCAGGCGTCGATGCGGCTCTGGAAGTCGGGGACCTCCGGCCAGGTGTTCTCCGCGTAGTGCGCCTCGACGAGGTCGGCGCCGGGGTGGTCGGAGACCGAGGAGCCGACGTTGAAGGCCTCGAAGAAGTCCTTCATCCGGGTCTCGGACTGCACGCCCGCGCTGAGCGCGAGCGTCTCCGACTTGGGCGGGGTGTAGCCGCGGTTCTCGGCGGCCGGGCGGCGCCACCGGCTCTTCTCCGCCGTCGGCAGGGCGAAGAAGTCGTCCATCGCCGAGGCGAGACCCTCGGCCAGAGAAGGCGCGACGCCGTGGCCGAGGATCTGGATGAAGCCCACCTCGCGGCAGGCGGTGTCGATCGCGGCCGCGACGGCCGCCTTCTCCTCGGGCGCTCCGCCCTGGACGTACGCAGCGATGTCGACGGCGGGGACGTGAAATGTGGTCACGGGGTGCTCTCCTTGCAAGGGGCAGACGGTCGGTCGTGCCCGGAGGTGTCCGCTTTCCCGGCCTGGAGGCCTTGCTGTCCGTTGAACTCGGGCCCCACCACCGTAGAGCGTCGGGGTTTCCGCGCTATTTCGGGCCGAGGTGCTCGTCGAAGAAGGCGAAGATGCGCCGCCAGGCGTCCTCCGCCTCGGGCTCGGAGTAGTTGTAGCCGACCACCCGTTCCAGGGTGGGAACCGGCCGGGGGAAGCCCCAGTCGTTCATGAAGCTGTGCCCGACCTCGGGGTACTCCTTGAGGTCGCGGGGCACATCGCCCGTGGCGAGCGCCGCCTCCACCTTGTGCACGGCGCCGGGCAGCAGACGGTCCTTGGCACCGAAGCTCGCCACCATCGGGCACGACGAGCTCAGCGCGGACAGGTCGCGCGGCAGCACCCCGTAGTTGGGGGCGGCGGCGTCGAAGATGCCTTGCGGAGCCAGCAGGAGCGTGAAGCCGCCACCCATGCAGAAGCCGACGACGCCGACCTTGCCGGTGCAGCGAGGGTCGGCGGCGAGGTGGTCGCGGGCCGCGATCAGGTCGTCGACCGCGGTGCCCTTGCCGGTCACCAGCGACTTCAGCGTGCTGACGACGCAGCCGACCTTCGGGCCGCGTCCGTAGAGCGCCGGGGTCAGTGCCAGGTAGCCGTTGGCGGCGATCCGGTCGCCGATGCGCCGGATGTCCGCGGTCATCCCCATGATGTCCTGCACGACCACCACCCCGGGCCAGGGGCCGTCGCCTTCGGGCACCGACAGGTAGCCGGACGCGGGCCCCGCGGGCGCCGCATAGTCGATCATCGACATCTCATCACCTCGGGCGCCCATCCTTGCAGGCCGGACGCCCGAGGTGTGATCAATCCACCTTGGACGGGTGTTTCGCCAGCGGGGTGACCTGCACGTCCATGTAGGGGAACAGCGGCAGGCCGGAGAGGATCTGGTGGAGCTCGTCGTGGGACTCGACGTCGAAGACCGAGAAGTTGGCGTACTCCCCGGCGATCCGCCACAGGTGGGGCCACTTCCCGGCGCGCTGGAGCTCCTGGGCGTAGGCCTTCTCGCGGGCGATCGTGTCGTCGCGGACGTCCGGATCCAGGTCGTGCGGGATCCGGACGTCCATGCGTACGTGATAGAGCATCAGCCGCGAACCGGGTCGAGGACGAAGCCGTAGTCGACGTTGACCGAGCCGTCGTCGTTGGCGACGGGTGCGAGCACCAGCTCGGGCTTGACCGCCGAGGCGATGTCGTCGTCGTTGTGCTCGTCACCGGGGAAGTAGAGCTGGGCGGTGAGGAGCTCGTGGCCCGGGGCCGACACCTTGACGTGCAGGTGTGCCGGGCGCCAGGCGTGCCAGCCGGCCGCGGCGATGAGCTTGCCGCAGGATCCGTCGGTCGGGATCTGGTAGGGCGCCGGCTGGATCGTGTGGATCTCGAAGGCGCCGTCGGCCCCGAGGGTGAAGCTGCCGCGCAGGTTCCACTCCGGGATGCCGGGAGCGAACTGCGAGTAGAAGCCGTCGGCGTCGGCGTGCCACAGCTCGATCTTGGCGCCGTCGAGCGGGGTGCCGTCGGTCGAGGTGACCGTTCCGGTCCAGGTCAGCGGGGTGCCGGACTCGCCCTCGCGCATCGGGATGGTGCCGTTCGCACCCTGCTCCGGGGCGTCGGGGACGTAGTAGGGGCCCTCGATGGTGCCCTTGTTGCCCTCGCGGTGCTCGGTGGCGACCTTCTCGACCTCGTGCTCGACCCAGACGTCGAGGAAGAGCGGCCACTCGCCGTCCTTGCCGACCTGGATCAGCCACGCCTTGAGCGCGTTGTACTCGTCGTAGGTGACCTTCTCCTCGCGGATCGTGTCGTAGACGGCGTCGAGCACGCGCTTGGCGAGCCGGTCGACGCGCTCCGGCGGGGTGTCCTTGACGGCGTCGAAGGGCGACTTGTCGGCGGCGAACCGCTCGGTGGCAGAGGCGCCGGAGGCAGCGGCGGTGGCGGCCTCGGCGGACTCGAGGGTCTGGTCGGTGGTCATGGTGTGTCCTCTCGTGTTGCGGTGTGGGGTCTGGTGTTCAGTTGTCGGTGCGGTAGTGATCGAGCTTCTCGGCATCGATCTCGACCCCGAGGCCGGCACCAGGACGTACGGCGAGCTCGCCGTCGCGGATCTCGAGCGGCTCGGTGAGCAGGTCATCGGCCATGTCGAGGAAGTTGGAGAGCTCACCGGCCCGGCGGGAGGTGAGCCGGTGGGCGGCGCCGAAGGCGATCGAGCAGGCGCTGCCGAGCTGGCCGTCGATCTGGTTGCCCATCACGACCTCCAGCCCGAGTCCCTCGGCGAGATGGAGCACCTGCTGGGAGCCGGTGAAGCCGGTGCGCGCGGTCTTGATGCTGATCGCGGTCGCGGAGCCACCGAGCACCTCGCGGGTGACGTCGGCCGCCGTCGGGACCGACTCGTCGGCGATGAACGGCACGTCGACCTGGCTGACCAGCCAGCGGCGCCCGAGCACGTCGTCGGCCGGGTTGAGCTCCTCGGCGAAGAGCAGGTCCAGGTCGGCCATCTGCTTCATCGCCCGGGCGGACTCGGCCGCGGTCCAGCCGCGGTTGCCGTCGACGTACAGCTCGATCTCGGCGCCGAACCGCTCGCGCAGCGCACGGACGACGGCGGTGTCGAGCTCGATGGGGGAGCGGCCGACCTTCACCTTGAACGTCGAGATCCCGTACGTCTCCCGCATCCGCTCCGCCTCGGCGACCATCGCCTCGGGGGTGTCGAAGCCGAGCATGTGCGAGACGCGCATCCGGTCGGTGAAGGCCCCGAGCAGGTCGACGACCCGCAGGTCGAGGGTCTTGCCGAGGGCGTCCCACATGGCCATGTCGACGGCGGCCTTCGCGGTCGGGTTGCCGACGGTGCGCTCCATCAGGACCCGGGCGGTCTCGCGCTCGAGCAGCGTGAGCCCGGCGAGCTGCGGGGCGAAGAGCTGGTCGATCACGGCGATGATCCCGGCCTGGGTCTCGCCGTAGGTGAACGGTCGCGGCGGTGCCTCGGCGATGCCCACGACACCGTCGTCGGTGTGGACCCGGACCAGCACGTGCTGGGCGGTGTGGACCTCGCCGGAGGCGAAGCGCAGCGGTTTGCGGTAGGGGATGGCGAACGGGATCGCCTCGATCTTGGTGATCTTCATGACCGGGGAGCTTCCAGACGGGGTGCGGTGAACAGGTCTGCTGCCTCGAGGATCTCGATGACGGCGTCGACGACGGGGTTGTCGTCGTCGGTGCGGTAGGCGAGGGCGAGCTCGACGCTGCCTGCGTCGAGCAGGTCGCGGAAGACCACGCCCTCCAGCGGAAGGGCTCGGACGGATGCGGGGACGATCGCGACGCCGAGGCCGGCGGCGACCAGCGCCAGCAGGACCGCGGTGCTCGGCGCCTCGTGCTCGCGGCGCGGCACGAACCCGGCCTCGCGGCAGCTGCGCAGGACGGCCTCGTTGACCGCCGAGTCGCGGGCGCTGTAGGCGATGAACGGCTCGGTGCGCAGGTCGGCCATGGCCACGACCGGCTCGACCGCGAGCCGGTGGTCGACGGGGATGGCGAGGGCGAGCGGCTCGACCTCGAGGGTGCGCAGGGTCAGGCCCTCGCCGACCGCCGGCGGCCGCAGTACGCCGAGGTCGAGCGCCCCGCTCTGCAGCCGCTCGCACTGGGCCGGCGTGAGCAGGTCGGCGTGGATCTCGAGGGCAACCTCGGGCAGCTCGCGCTTGACCACCCGGGCGATGCCGGGCAGGTGCGAGAACGAGGCGGTGCCGGTCAGTCCCAGGCGGACCAGGCCGTGGCGGCCGGCCCCGATGCGGCGTACGCCTCGGACGCTGTCGTCGATGGCGGAGAGCACGCGGGCGGCCTCGGTGCGCAGGAACTCGCCGGCCGGGGTGAGGGAGACCTGGCGGGTCGTCCGGGTGAACAGGGTGACGTCGAGCTCGGACTCGAGCTGGCGGATCGCCTGGGAGAGCGCGGGCTGGGCGATGTGCAGCTGCGCCGCGGCCTGCCCGAAGTGGCAGGTCTCGGCGACCGCGGCGAAGTACCGCAGGTGGCGTAGCTCCATGAAAGCGCTCCTCAGCAGGTGGTGACGACCGCCACACTAGGCCTGCGATAGATAAACAACAAGGACGAAACTGACGCTTATTGATTGATCTGAATGATCAATGGATGCCTAGGTCGGAACTGGGTATTCGCCTGGTGTGACCGTCGCCACGTCTTGCGAAGGTGTGGTGACCGTCACCCGTTGGAGGCATCACCATGACCGCACCGCTCACCGAGAGCCTGGGCCACATCGAGAACGTCCTGTCGGACGCCGTGGTCGAGGACCGCGAGGCCGGGATCTACCGCGCCAACCGCCGGATCTTCACCGACGAGGAGATCTTCGAGCTGGAGATGAAGCACATCTTCGAGGGCAACTGGATCTATCTCGCCCACGAGAGCCAGGTGCCGAACCCCGGCGACTACCTCACCACCTACATCGGGCGGCAGCCGGTCGTGATCACCCGCGACAAGGACGGCGAGCTGCACTGCATGATCAACGCCTGCGCCCACCGCGGGGCGATGCTGTGCCGGCGCAAGACCGACAACCGGATGACCCTGACCTGCCCGTTCCACGGCTGGACGTTCCGCAACGACGGCACCCTGCTCAAGGTCAAGGACCCCGACGACGCCGGCTACCCGGAGAGCTTCAACACCGAGGGCTCCCACAACCTGACCCACGTGGCCCGCTTCGACAGCTACCGCGGCTTCCTGTTCGGCTCGCTCAACGAGGACGTCCTGCCGCTGGACGAGCACCTCGGCGACACCGTGAAGGTGATCGACATGCTGGTCGACCAGTCGCCCGACGGGCTCGAGGTGCTGCGCGGGTCCTCGACCTACACCTACGACGGCAACTGGAAGGTCCAGGCGGAGAACGGCGCCGACGGCTACCACGTCACCGCCACCCACTGGAACTACGCGGCCACGACCTCGCGTCGCAACACCGGCGAGTCGAAGAACACCACCAAGACCGTCGATGCCGGCAGCTGGGGCAAGGCCGGCGGCGGCTACTGGTCCTACCCGAACGGTCACCTGTGTCTGTGGACCTGGGCGGCCAACCCCGCCGACCGGCCGCTGTGGGACCAGATGGACACGCTCAAGGAGAAGTTCGGCGACGCCAAGGGCGAGTTCATGGTCAAGGGCTCGCGCAACCTGCTGCTCTACCCGAACGTGTACCTGATGGACCAGTTCTCGACCCAGATCCGGCACTTCCGGCCGATCTCGGTCGACCAGACCGAGGTCACCATCTACTGCATCGCCCCGAAGGGCGAGAGCCCCGAGTCACGAGCCTGGCGGATCCGGCAGTACGAGGACTTCTTCAACGCCTCCGGCATGGCCACGCCCGACGACCTGGAGGAGTTCCGGTCCTGCTTCCTGACCTACCAGGCCTCCGCCGCGCCGTGGAACGACATGAGCCGAGGTGCTTCGCACTGGCTCACCGGGCCGGACGAGGTCGCGGAGGCGCTGGAGATGCCGGGTGTCATCTCGGCCGGCGCGAAGAACGAGGACGAGGGTCTCTACCCGGTCATGCACGCGCAGTGGGCCGAGCAGATGCGTACGGCCATCGCGAACGAGAAGGGCAACTGATCATGACGCTCACGCAGAACACGGCCCCCGCCGGCGCGAAGCTCATCACCCAGAACTCGATTGAGCAGTTCCTCTACCGCGAGGCGCGCTTCCTCGACGACCGCGAGTTCGAGAAGTGGCTCGAGTGCTACGCCGACGACGTCGTCTACTGGATGCCCTGCTGGGACGACGCCGACCTCCTCACCGAGGACCCGCAGACCGAGATGTCGCTCATCTACTACCCCAACAAGGGTGGCCTGGAGGACCGCGTCTTCCGGATCCGTACGGAGCGGTCCTCGGCCACCTCGCTGCCGGAGCCGCGTACGTCCCACAACATCAGCAACGTCGAGGTCATCGAGCGCCGCGGCGACCTGGTCGACGTGCGCTTCAACTGGCACACCATGTACTTCCGCTACAAGACCGTCGACCCCTACTACGGCACGTCGTTCTACACGATCGACTTCTCCGGCGAGCAGCCGCTGATCCGCCGCAAGACCGTGGTGCTGAAGAACGACTACATCCACCACGTCGTCGACATCTACCACGTCTGAGGCGCCTGCGATGACTGCAACCGAGACCGAGATCGCGACCCATCAGGTGGCCCTCTCCTTCGAGGACGGGGTGACCCGTTTCATCACCGTCCGCGAGGACCAGACCGTCGCCGACGCGTCCTACCGGCAGCGGATCAACATCCCGCTGGACTGCCGCGACGGCGCCTGCGGGACGTGCAAGGCGCTGTGCGAGTCGGGGGAGTACGACGGCGGCACCTACATCGAGGACGCGCTGTCGGCGGCGGAGGCCGCCGAGGGGTACGCTCTGCCGTGCTCGATGAAGCCGCGCTCGGACCTCGCGCTGCAGATCGCCACCACCTCCGAGATCGCCAAGACCGGCGCCGCGAGCTACACCGGCACCGTCGTCGGCCTCGACCGGCTGAGCCCGACCACGGTCGAGCTCGCCCTCGACATCCCCAACCGCGGCGAGCTCGCCTTCCTGCCCGGCCAGTACGTCAACATCGCCGTGCCGGGCACCGAGGTGACCCGGTCGTACTCCTTCGCCAACGCCCCGCACGAGGAGCGGCTCGTCTTCCTGGTCAAGCTGACCGCGGGCGGCGCGATGTCGACCTGGCTGACCGAGCGCGCCGCCGTCGGCGACGAGGTCACCTTCACCGGGCCGAACGGCTCCTTCTTCCTGCGCGAGGCCCGCCGGCCGGTGCTGATGCTGGCCGGCGGCACCGGCCTGGCGCCGGTGCTCTCGATGCTGCGCCAGCTCGAGGTCGACGGCTGCGACCGCGGCGGCCGGCTGGTCTACGGCGTCAGCACCGACGACGACCTGGTCAAGCTCGACGAGGTGGGCGAGCTGGTCTCCCGGCTGCCCGGGTTCACCTGGGACCACTGCGTCTCCGACCCTGCCTCGGCCGCCGCCAACAAGGGCTACGTGATGAGCCTGATCGGCGAGGAGGACCTGCACGACGGCGACGTCGCGATCTACCTGTGCGGCCCGCCGCCGATGGTCGAGGCGGTGCGTACCCATGTCGCCGATGCCGGTCTCGAGCCCACCGGGTTCTACTACGAGAAGTTCGCCCTCGCCGTCCCCGCTGCCGAGGCGTCGGCCCCGTCGGCCGAGACGTCGCCCGCGTCGGCCGAGGCGTCACCCGTACGCCTTGAGCTGGAGACCCATCCGGAGGCACGGGCGATCGCGGGGCAGGACGTGCTCCCGGCGGCCGACCTCGCCCCGGCCGGATCGGCTGCCGTGGCTCGGGACGACGGAGATGTCGTACGCCGCATCGCCGGCCAACTGGTCGCGCCGGTCGCGTTCGACGGAGTCAGCGGTGCGGTTGCCGAGGACGACGACCTCGCGGTGGCAGGTGACGCCCGGCGGATCGGTGGCCAGGAGGTGTTTCCGGCCGGCGATGACCTCTCGGCCGACGCGCCTGACGCCTCGGCCGCCGCGGCCGACGCCTCGGCCGCCGCGGCCGACGCCTCGGCCGACGCGGCCGACGTCTCGACCACCGCGGACGGCTACACGATCGGCGAGGAGCACCCGGACATCTCCGCGTCGGACGCGATCTTCGAGGCCCGGGCGGCGCTGGAGGTGGGTGCGCTCGATCTGACCGTCGGGCGGCTCGACTCCCGGCAGCTGGCGGGCTACCGGCTGCTCGCCGAGTCGACCGTCCAGTACGTCGACGGCGACCGATTCCTCGACGCCCACGGCTACACCGAGTCCAACGCGGCCTTCCACGACTACCTGTTCACCCTGACCGGCAACAGCCACCTGCTGGCGGCCTACCAGGCGCTCGGGGTCAAGGGCCGGATGGAGGACGTGCTCCGCAACGCGACCTGGTGCCACCCGCGGTGCACCCAGGACCACCTCGACATCGTCGTGGCCTTCGAGCGCGGCGACCGGATCGCCGCCCGCGACCTGATCAAGGCCCACAGCGAGCGGTCCAAGGAGACGATGCGGCGCGCGATGGCCGAGTCAGCCGCCGCGACCAGGCCGCGCTTCATCACCCCTGGCCGGTTCGCCGGTCAGGTCGTGGTGGTCACCGGCGCGGCCCAGGGCATCGGCGCGCAGGTCGCCCGGCGGGTGGCCGCCGAGGGTGGCAAGGTCGTCCTCGCCGACCGCTCGCCGCTGGTCGCCGAGGTCGCCGAGGAGCTCACCGGCCAGGGTGCGACCACGAGCGCGGTCGAGTGCGACCTCGAGCACTA
This sequence comes from Nocardioides sp. NPDC126508, assembly GCA_040302365.1. Taxonomy (GTDB): domain Bacteria; phylum Actinomycetota; class Actinomycetes; order Propionibacteriales; family Nocardioidaceae; genus Nocardioides. The sequence goes on along the minus strand of JBEOUM010000007.1, from coordinate 17,461 downwards.
CAAGGGAGCGGCGGCGCTGGTGGAGCGGGCGCTGGAGACGTACGGCCGGATCGACGTGCTGATCAACAACGTCGGCGGCGCGATCAACTTCAAGCCGTTCACCGAGTTCACCGCCGAGCAGATCGACGCCGAGATCACCCGGTCGCTGATGACCACGCTCTACGCCTGCCGGGCCGCGCTGCCGGGCATGGTCGAGCGCGGCCGCGGCGTCATCGTCAACGTCTCCTCGGCCGCGACCCGGGGCATCCACCGGATCCCGTACTCGGCCGCGAAGGGCGGGATCAACGCGATCACCGCCTCCCTCGCGCTGGAGTACGCCGGTGCCGGCATCCGGGTCACCGCGACGGCCCCGGGAGGTACGGAGGCTCCGCCACGCCGGATCTCCCGGGGCACACCAACGCCCCGGAACGACGCCGAGAAGGCCTGGTTCCAGGCCCACATCGACCAGACCCTCGAGACCTCGCTGATGCACCGCTACGGCACGCTCGACGAGCAGGCCGCCCCGATCTGCTTCCTCGCCTCCGAGGAGGCCTCCTACATCACCGGCACGGTCCTTCCCGTCGCCGGCGGTGACCTCGGCTGAGCCACCATGTCCGAAAACACCGCTGATGTTCGACGACGGCCTCACGGCCTGAGAGGGGCCTAGGGTGTGACCGTGCTCATCGAACGAGCTGGGTGTGTCGGTCGCGAGGACGAGCTCGTCGAGCTCACCTCGCGGCTGGCCCTCACCCGCGCCTCCGGCGCGGCCGGCGTCCTGGTCGTCGGGGACCCGGGGCTGGGCAAGACCGCACTGCTCCGCGGCCTGGCCGAGCGGGTCGCGACGCCGGTGCTGAGGGCCTGCGCCGGTGCGTGGGAGCAGGACTCGCCGGGTGCCGTGCTGCGGCAGCTGCTCGGTGAGGATCCGCCGGACGACCCGGTCGCCGCGGCCGACGCGCTCGTCGCCCGATCCTCCGAGCCGGCCCTGGTCCTGGTCGACGACGCCGACCTCGCCGACACCTTCTCCCTGCAGGCGATCGCCTCGGCGCTGCGCCGGCACCGCGACGCACCGGTGCTGGTGGTGCTCGCGGCCACCCGCAGCACCCCGTTCCTGGGCGAGATCGCCGCCGACACCGTACGCATCGAGGGGCTGGACGCGGCCGCCGTCGGCGAGCTCGCAGCGCTGCGCGGACGGGTCCTTCATCCCGCGATGGCCGAGGTGCTCACCCGTCATACGGCAGGCAGCCCGCGCGACGCGGTCGCGCTGCTCGACGAGCTCCCGCCGGCCCGCTGGGCCCGGCCCGACACCCAGCTGCCGGCCCCCGCCCACGTACGCGACGAGGTCCGGCTCGCGCTCGCCGGATGCGGCCCGCAGGATCGTGCGCTGGCCGAGGCGCTCGCCGTGCTCGGGGACGACGCCTCCCTCGGTCAGGCCGCCGCCCTGGCCGGCCTCGAGGACCCGCTCTCCGCGGTCGACGCCCTGGCGGCCGCCGGGCTGGTGGAGACCACCCGCGACCACCGCCCCCGCTGGCGTACGCCGCTGGTCGGTGTCGCCGTGCTGGCGACGATGGGCGCGCGCCGGGCCGCCGATGCGCACCAGCGCGCCGCCGCGATCGTGGACGACGAGGTCGGCCGGGCCCGCCATCTGGTCGCCGCGACCCCGCTGCCCGACGCCGGGCTCGCCGACGAGGTCGCCCGGCTGGCGCAGCGGCGCGGCGACGAGGGCGCCTGGGCGGAGGCCGCCGCCCTCTACCGCGACGCCAGCCGCCTCACCGAGGATCCGGTATGCCGCGACGACCGGCTGATCCGCTCCGTCGACGCCCTGGTCGCCGCCGGCGACGGGATGGGCGCCGCGGCGCTGGTGCCGGTGGTCGAGAGCCTGCGGGAGACGCCGCTGCGCGACGCGGTGCTCGCCTATCTGGCGATCCTTCGCGGTCGCGCCACCGAGGCCGAGGTGCGGCTCGAGCGGGCCTGGGACATCGTCAACGCCGAGCGCGAGCCGGAGACCGCCGCCCTGATCGCGACCCGGCACGTGCTGCACTCGCTGGCCCTGTGCCGCGGCGAGGAGCTGGTCACCTGGGCCGACCGGGCGATCTCGCTGGCGGGCCGTGACTCGGCCGCCGGTGTCGAGGCGGCCGCGATCCGCGGGCTCGGGCTGGCGATGGCCGGCCGGTTCGAGGACGCCCACGAGGCGTACGCCGTGGCCGCCCGTCGCGTCGGGCACAGCGCCCAGACCCAGCGGGTCGCGATGGGCCGCGGCTGGCTCGACGTGCTCGCCGACGAGCCGGACGAGGCCCGCAGCCGCCTGGAGGGCGTCACCGACCCGCGGATCCTGGGCGGCTCGACTCGGATCGCGATGTGGGCGCTGGCCTGGCTGGCGCGGGTGCAGTTCCTGACCGGTGAGGGCGAGGCCGCGCTGCAGACGGTCGCCGCCGGGCGCGCGCTCGCGACGACGTCGGGCATCGCCCTGGTCACGCCGCTGCTGGAGTGGACCGCCACCGAGACCCATCTGCTGCGTGGCAGCTGGGAGGAGGCCACCCGCACCGCCCGCGCCGCCGAGATCGGGGCCCAGGGCTACGAGATCATGCGCGTCCCCGCGCTCCTCGCCCGCGCCCACATCGCCGAGGCGCGCAGCGACTTCCGTGCCGTCCTCCGCATCCTCGAGCCGCTCGCCCAGGCCCCGGCGGGCAGCGCGCTGAGCGAGCCGGCCATCTGGCCCTGGGCCGAGACGTACGCCGCCGCACTCATCGCCGAGGGCCGGCTGGACGAGGCCGACGTGTTCCTCCGTCCGCACGAGACCCGCGCCCGGGAGGAGCAGCACCGCTCCGCCCAGGCCAGGCTGGCCACCGCCCGCGGCCGCTGGCACGGCGCCCGGGGCGACCTCGCCGGGGTCCGCGCCACCTTCGACCGCGCGCTCGAGCTGCTCGACGGGCTGCCGTTGCGCTACGACCGCGCCCGGGTGACCTTCGCCTACGGCCAGGCGCTGCGCCGTGCCGGCCGCCGCCGCGACGCCGAGGCGCTGCTCTCCTCGGCGCGCGACCTGTGGGACGGACTCGGGGCGTCGATGTACGTCGACGCGGCCGAGCGCGAGCTGCGCGCCGGGGGAGTGCGGGCACCGCGCGGCCACCGGGGTCCGGTGGACCTGACCCCGCAGGAGGAGACCGTCGCGCAGATGGTCGCCTCGGGCCTCTCCAACCGGGAGGTCGCCGCGCAGCTGTTCGTCTCGCCCAAGACCGTGCAGTACCACCTGACCCGCATCTACGCGAAGCTCGGCGTCCGCAGCCGGACCGAGCTCGCCGCGATGGCCGCCGAGCCGACGGAGGAACCATGAGCACCCTGGTCCGAGAGCCCGACGCCGGCCTCAGGCGCGACCTGGGCCGCCACGAGCTGGTCAACGGCTTCATCGGCTTCCTGTTCTCCTGCACCGGCCCGGTCGCGGTCATCCTCGCCGTCGGCCAGGGCGCCGGTCTCTCCGCCGCCGTCGTCGCCTCCTGGGTGAGCGCCGTGTTCTGCCTCAACGGCGTGCTCACGATCATCGCCTCGCGCTGGAGTCGGCAGCCGCTGGTCTACTTCTGGACCATCCCCGGCACCGTGGTCGTCGGTCAGGCGATGGCCGCCGGCACCACCTGGCCGGAGGCGGTCGGCGGGTTCGTCATGGCCGCGCTCCTGCTGGTCGCGCTGGCGCTGACCCGGCAGGTCGACCGGGTGATGCACCTGCTCCCGATGCCGATCGTGATGGCGATGGTGGCCGGTGTCTTCCTCCGCTTCGGCACCGACCTGGTCCTCGCCGTCGACCGCGACCTGGCGATCGCCGGGCCGATGGTGGCCGCCTTCGTCGCCGTCAGCGCGGTCCCGCGGCTGGCGCGCTGGCTCCCGTCGGTGCTGGTCGCGCTGACGGTCGGAGCGGTCGCGGTGAGCCTCGCCGACCGGCCTGCCGTCGAGGTCTCCGGGCGCTGGATCGTCGACCCGGTCTGGACGACCCCGTCGTTCACCGGGTCCGGCTTCGTCGAGCTCACCATCCCGCTGCTGATCACCGTCCTGGTCGTCCAGAACGGCCAGGGCATGGCCGTGCTGCGTGCCGCCGGCCACGACCCGCGGATGAACCAGGTGACCGGTTGGTGCGGCGTGACCTCGCTGGTCGCGGCGCCGTTCGGCGGCGTGTCCACCTGCCTGGCCGGGCCCACCAACGCGCTGGTCACCGCCTCGGGGGAGCGGCGCCGGCACTGTGCCGCGGCGGTGTGGTGCGGCGTACTCGCGATCGGGTTCGGGCTCCTAGCCCCCGGCATGGTCCGGGTCATCACCACCATGCCCGAGGCGTACGTCGCCGTCCTCGGCGGCCTGGCCATGCTCAAGCCGCTCCAGGGTGCCTTCCAGACCGCCTTCAGCGGCCCCCACGTCACCGGCGCGCTGGTCACCTTCCTGGTGACCGTCGCCGACATCACCGTCCTCAACATCGGCTCCGCCTTCTGGGGGCTGGTGGTCGGTGTCGCGGTCAGCATCCTGCTCGACCGCAACAGCCGGAACAACAGGGAGAAGTCATGACCACGACAGCCACCACCTACCCCGACGCGACGATGCGCTACGGCGCCACCGCCCGCCAGGTCGCCGACGTCTTCGAGCCCGCAGAGGCGACCGACTCGCTCGTCCTGCTGCTCCACGGCGGGATGTGGCGCGACTCCGACCGGATCCGCACCTGGTCGGCCGGGCGGGCCCTGGCCGAGGCGGGCCATCTGACCGCGACGGTGGAGTACCGCCACGGCCCGGGCCAGTGGCGCCAGGCCTTCGAGGACGTCGAGACCGCCATCGAGTCGATCCCGCTCAGCGGCCGGGAGTGGACCGTCCACAACGACGCACCCCGCCGGATCACCCTCGTCGGACACTCCTCCGGCGGCCAGCTCGCCCTCTGGGCGGCCTCGCGCCCGGGCACGCTGGTCACCGGCGTCGTCGCGCTGGCCCCGGCGGCCGCCCTGGCCGCGATGAGCGCGGAAGGCCTCGGTGACGGTGCGGTCGAGGAGTTCCTCGGCGGCACCCCGGCCGAGACCCCCGAGGCGTACGCCGCCGCCGACCCGGTCGGCCTCGCGCCCCGGGTCCCGGTGCGGGTCCTCCACGGCACCGCCGACACCGTGATCCCGCTCGCGATCTCCGAGCGCTACTCCGCAGCACACCCCGGCGTACGCCTCGAGGTGGTCGACGGCGCCGACCACGCCGCCTGGGGCGACCCGGCCTCGCCGGCCTGGCCGCACCTGCTCACCGCGGTCAGCGAGGGATGAGGGTCGAGGCGAGCCCGAGCAGCGCGCAGACGCCGAGGGTGCGCATCGTGGACCACTTGCGCCAGAACATGAGCGCGACCGCGACCGCGGTGATCGCGAACGCGACCGGGTCCCACGAGGACAGCACCGGGAGGTCGAGGTCGACCGGCCCCGACGTCAGCGTGCGGGAGCGGTCGAAGAGGGTGTGCAGCGCGAAGAAGAGCGCGAGGTTGGCGATCACGCCGACCACCGCCGCGGTGATCCCGGTGAGCGCCGCGGTGAGGTGCTGGTTGTTCCGGAGCCGCTCGACGTAGGGCGCGCCGAGGAAGATGAACAGGAAGCAGGGCACGAAGGTCACCCAGGTCACCAGCAGCGAGGCGAGCACGGCGGCGACCCACGGGTCGAGCGAGCCGGGGTTGCGGTAGGCGCCCACGAAGGCGACGAACTGCACCACCATGATCAGCGGCCCCGGGGTGGTCTCGGCCAGCGCGAGACCGCGCACCATCTCGCCGGCCTTCAGCCAGCCGAAGACGTTGACCGCCTGATGGGCGACGTAGGCCAGCACCGCGTACGCCCCGCCGAAGGTGACGACGGCGGCGCCCGAGAAGAACAGCCCCTGGTCCACGAACACGCTGTGGCGGCCGAACACGACCGCCGCCACCGCCACGGGGGCGAACCACAGCAGCAGCCCGACGACGAGGATCTTCAGGCCGCGCACCTTCGACGGGGCGTCGTGGTGCAGGGCGTCGTCGCTGATCAGCGGCTCCGGGCCGTCGTCGGGGCCGCCGTGGCCCTTGCCCCTGGTGAAGGCGGGGAGCCGCGTGCCGACCAGCCAGCCGAGGAGGCCGGCGGCGACGATCACCACGGGGAAGGGGACCTTGAAGACGGTCAGCGCCAGGAACGACACGACCGCCATCGCCACCAGGACGGGGTGGTGCAGCGCCCGCTTGCCGACGCGTTGGACGGCCTGGACCACGATCGCGATGACCGCGGGGGCGAGTCCGGCGAAGAGACCGGTCACGAGCGCGGTGGACCCGGCGCCGACGTACAACGCCGAGAGGGCGAGGAGCGCGACGACGCCGGGGAGCACGAACAGGACGCCGGCGATGAATCCGCCGAGCGCGCCGTTGAGCAGCCAGCCGACGTAGATGGCCAGCTGCTGGGCCTCGGGACCGGGCAGCAGCATGCAGTAGTTCAGCGCGTGCAGGAACCGCTGCTGGCCGATCCAGCGCTTCTCGTCCACGAGCTTGTGCTGCATCACCGCGATCTGGCCGGCCGGTCCGCCGAAGGTCTGCAGGGAGATCGCGAACCAGGCCCGGGTCGCCTCGCGCAGCGGGATCACGTCGCGGGAGCGGGTCTTCGCAGATGTCATGGGGTGTCCGTTCCGGTGAGGATGGTCCGTCGTAGGTAGCTGTGCACGGCGTCGAAGATCGGAGTGGTCAGCTCGAGGACGGCATCGTCGTCGTGGACCACCGACAGGGCACGCAGGATCAGGTCGAAGCCGGGAGCCTCAGGCGCGTCGTACGCCTCGTCCTCCAGGTCCGCCTCGTGGACGATCGCAGCGATCCGCCACAGGACCGGATCGTCGAGGCCGTAGCGGCGCAGGATGGTCTCGAACGTGCAGTCGTTGCCGTGGTGGCCCAGGTCGACGCCGCGCATGTCGAACGGGGTCGCGTCCGCAGGTACGTCGTCGGGGTCGCTGACGAAGACGAACTCAGCGTCCGGGTCGATGTCGCGGCGGATCAGCCAGGCGCAGGCGGCCCGGTCGATGTGGACGCCGGCGCGGGTCGCCCACCTCATCACGGCACCTCCTGGCCGGCGGGAGCAGGATCGTCCTGGAGGGTTGCGGCCAGGGCCGCGAGCGCCTGCCGGGCCTGCTCCCGAGCCGGTGGCCGGAAGAAGTCACGGCGCCGGATGCGGTTGTTCTCGGCGCGCAGCCGCCGCAGCGCCCGGACGCGGTCGCCCTCGCCGGCAGCCATCGCGGCGGTGGCGTCGTCGATGACCAGCTGATACTCCTCTGCACGGGCGGTGCTCATGGTCTGCGCGAGCTCACGCTCCTGCGCCCTGGTCGTCGGCCGAGCCAGCCAGACCCCAGCGCGGCCGCCCGCCGCGACCGTGTGGTCGGCGGCCCACTCCAGCTGCTCCCGAGTCCGGGCATCAGCCGGAAGCGCCACCAGGCCGTCGGCCAGCTGGACGACGCCGAGGCGCTTGAGCTTTCGCCACAGTGCCAGCCGGGGCGCCGAGGGGTCACGAGGCAGCGAGTAGGTGAGGAACGCCCACTCGCCGGTCTCACTGCTCTGCGTCATGGCGACACTGTAACCACGGTTACAGCGAAGCCGCCGACCTGGCTCGCCTGCAGAGATGGAGCGGCGATCAGGACCTCGGGACGACGACCTCGTCGGCGCGGTCGCCCGCGTCCGGATAGAGAACCAGGATCAGGAGCACGCCGACGACGAGGCCGACGAGCTGGGCGAGGACGAACGGCGCGACCGAGCCGGGTGCGATGCCGGCGAAGGTGTCGGAGAAGGTGCGGCCGATCGTGACCGCCGGGTTGGCGAACGCGGTGGAGCTGGTGAACCAGTAGGCGGCGCCGAGGTAGCCGCCGACCGCGGGCGCGGCGAGGGCGCCGCGGTCGCTGCGTACGAGGGCGAAGATCAGCGCGACCAGCCCGGCCGTGGCGACGATCTCGGCCACGAGGTGGCCGCCGGTGGCACGGTCCTTGGTCGAGATCGCCTGGTCGACGTCGAACATGACGTTGGCCAGCGCGGCGCCCCCGACCGCTCCGAGGATCTGAGCAGCCGAGTAGGCCGCGACCTCGGCCGGCGACAGCCCTGTGCCCGCGCGGCGGCCGAGGAACCAGTCGGCGAGGGAGACCACCGGGTTGAAGTGTGCCCCCGAGACCGGGCCGAGCATCAGGATCAGCGCGGCCAGCCCGAAGACGGTCGCCATCGAGTTCTCCAGGAGCTGCAGGCCGATGTCATCGGGCGAGAGCTGCTGCGCGGCGATGCCGGATCCGACGACCACGGCGACGAGCAGGGCAGTCCCGACGAGCTCGGCCAGCAGACGGCGGGGGAGGGATGAGGTCACGGCAGCATCCTTGACGAATCACGATTGCTCAGTCAATATTGAGTCAATGGAGGTTGAGAGACAGGCCGAGCTAGAACGTCGGGCCAGGATTCATGCGGCGCTCGGCGATCCGGTGCGGCTGCGCATCGTCGACAGCCTCCAGATCAGTGATGCCTCCCCCACAGAGCTCGCCGGGATGCTGAATGTCCCGTCGAACTTGTTTGCCCACCACGTCCAGGCGCTGGTGAGCGCAGGCGTCGTGTCCCGTCACAGTTCCGAGGGCGACGGGAGACGCACGTACCTGCACCTCGAGCAGGACACGCTCGAGAGCCTGGGCACCGCATCCCCCGTGGCGGTGCCCAGGCGTGTCCTGTTCGTCTGCACGGGCAACTCGGCGCGGTCCCATCTGGCCGCCGCGCTCTGGCGCCAGGTCAGCGCGATCCCGGCCGCCTCGGCCGGCACCCATCCCGCCGATCGCATCAATCCCGGGACCCTCGACGCCGCCGCCCGCCACCACCTGGACCTCCCGATCGTCTCCCCAGTTCGGATGGACGACGTGCTCGATCCCGCAGACCTGGTGATCACCGTGTGCGACCGGGCCCACGAGACGCCGAAGGTTCCCGGCGAGCTGCACTGGTCGATCCCCGACCCGGTCGACAAGGGCCCCGAGGCGTTCGACGCCGCCTACCTGGAGCTCGAGCGCCGAGTCAGAGCCCTCGCCTCCCGCTTCGACTCCTGATCCCTGCATTCCTCACCCACACCCCACCCGCAGGAGAAGCCCCGTTGAACACTGATCGATCCTCGGCCGACCCCAAGCCGGCCGTCCTCTTCCTCTGTATCGAGAACGCCGGGCGCTCCCAGATGGCCCTCGGCTTCTTCCAGCACTACGCCGGCGACCAGGCGATCGGCTGGTCCGGAGGCTCGGCCCCGGCCGCGGCCATCAACCCGGTCGCCGTCGAGGTGATGGCCGAGCTCGGCGTCGACATCTCGGGGGAGTTCCCCAAGCCGTGGACCGACGAGGTCGTACGCAGCGCCGACGCCGTCATCACCATGGGCTGCGGTGACGCCTGCCCGTTCTACCCGGGCAAGCGCTACGAGGACTGGAAGGTCACCGACCCGAAGGGTGGCGACATCGACCACGTACGCGGCATCCGCGACGACATCGAGCAGCGGGTGCTCACCCTGCTCGGCGAGCTCGGCGTGACCCCGGCCCGCGCGATCACGAGAGAGTGATCGGCGCCCGGCTGATCGTGAACAGCTCCTCGCTCGGAGCCGCCGGGCCGCAGCAGCCACCGCTCTTCGTGCTGTCCGGGTCGTCGAAGGCGCCCGAGCCGCCGCAGACGCCGGTGTCCGGGAGCTCGAGCTCGACCCGGGCAGCCGCGTCGTGGTCGCCGGCGAGCTCGGCCACCACGCTGCGTACCTGCTCGTAGCCGGTCATCGCCAGGAAGGTCGGCGCCCGCCCGTAGGACTTCATCCCCACCAGGTAGAGGTCGGGCTCTGGTTGGGCGAGGTCCTTGGCGCCGGTCGCGCTGACCGAGCCGCACGAGTGGATGTTGGGGTCGATCTGGACCGCGATGTTGCGCGGCGCCTCCAGCGTCGGGTCGAGGTCGAGACGCATCTCGCTCAGGAAGCTCAGGTCGGGGCGGTAGCCGGTCAGCACGACGATCTGGTCGGCCTCGATGGCGCGGCCGTCCTCGGCGAACACCGTGGCGCCGTCGATCCGCTCCGTGCGGAACCCGGTCACCAGCTCGACCGAGCCGTCCTGGACAGCCTTCTGCGCGCGTACGCCCAGAGCGCCCCGCTCTGGGAGTTCATCGGCCTCGCCGCCACCGAAGGTGTTCGTCGACACCGCCCGGCGGATCGCCCAGGTGATCCTCGTCCCCGGGTGCTCCTTGGCGATCGCGGTGAGCTCGTTGACGGCGTTGAAGGCGGAGTCGCCGGCGCCGATCACGACCGTGTGCCTGGCGGCGTAGGTCGCGGCGTCGGCCCGGTCGGGCACCGCGTAGCTGACCGTGCCGGCTGCGTGCGCGGCGCGTTCGCCGAGGGCGGGGAGCCCGTCGGCCCCGGCCGGGTTGGGGCGGCGCCAGGTGCCGGAGGCGTCGATGACGGCGCGCGCCTCGATGCGCTCATCTCGACAAGCTCGATACATCGCCTCGGTCCCGTCGGCGCTGGTCACGTGGAGGACGAAGGGCTGCTCGGCGCGGCCCGCGTCGACCAGCCGGTCCCGGCCCTTGCGGGAGACGCCGGTGACCGTGGCGCCGTAGCGGACGTGGTCGCCGAGGGCGTCGGCGAGCGGGACGAGGTAGCGCTCGCGCCACTGCGCGCCGGTGGGGTACCCCCGGTCGGGCGCGGCCCAGCCGGTCGGCTCGAGGAGCCGGGCGGCGGCCTTGTCGACCAGCTCGGGCCACGCCGAGAAGAGACGTACGTGGCCCCACTCGGCGACTGCCGCGGCAGGCTCAGTGCCCTGCTCGAGGACCAGCGGGGTGAGGCCGCGCTCGAGCAGGTGAGCGGCGGCCGCGAGGCCCTGGGGGCCGGCGCCGATGACGGCGACGGGCAGGTCGGTCATGATGCTCCTCAGATTGACGGACGTCGATATGTGGCCGACAGTAGGACACATATCGACGCTCGTCAATATCATTCGGTAGGCTGTGTGCCGTGACCGTTCTCCCCGTGCTTCCCTCCGCCGCCGCCGCGTGCTGCTCGCCGGTGACTGCGGGCGTGCTCGACGACGATCAGGCCGAGGCGCTGGCGCGGACGTTCAAGGCGCTCGGTGACCCGAACCGGGTCAAGCTGCTCTCGATCATCGCGGCGTCCGAGGGCCAGGAGGCCTGCGTCTGCGACCTCACCGAGCCGGTCGGGCTGTCCCAGCCGACGGTCTCCCATCACATGAAGCTGCTCGTCGAGGCCGGTTTGGTCGCCCGCGAGCAGCGCGGCCGGTGGGCCTACTTCTCGATCGTCCCCGGCGCGCTCGACTCGCTCGCGGGCGCGCTGGCGTCGCGTACGATCTGACGGCAGGCGTCAGACGGTGGTGTAGCCGCCGTCGATCTTCCAGTAGGCGCCGGTGGCGAACGAGGCGTCCTCGGAGAGCAGGAAGCGTACGACCGTGGCGATCTCCTCGGGGCGGCCGAGGCGGCCCAGCGGGTGCTTGGCGACGAGGGCCTCGTAGGCGCCCTCGACGGCGGAGACGGCCTTCACGGCCGGGGTGTCGATGTAGCCGGGGCCGACCGCGTTGATGCGCAGCCCGGCCGGGCCGTACTCGGCGGCGGCGTTCTTGGTGAGACCGACGACGCCGTGCTTCGCGGCGGTGTAGGCCGGGTTGCCGAGCGCGGCGACGTCGCCGTGGATCGAGGCCATGTTCACGATCGCGGACTCGCCGGCGCCGGTCTTGAGCAGCTCGGGGATCTGGTAGCGCAGGCCGTACGCCACCCCGGAGAGGTCGATGCCGATGACGCGGTCCCAGTCGCTGGGGACCAGCTCGCCCACCGGTGCCGGGGGCTCGCCGATGCCGGCGTTGTTGACCGCGTAGTTGAGCTTCCCGTACGTCTCGACGGCGAAGGCGACCGAGCGCTCCGCGTCCTCGACCTTCGAGGTGTCCGACCGCAGCGGAGTCGCCTCGCCGCCCGTGGCCCTGATCTCGTCGGCCACCCGGGTGGCCGCCTCGAGGTTGATGTCGGCGACGACCACCTTCGTGCCCAGCCCGGCGAGCTCCTTGGAGATCGCCTCTCCGAGTCCGCTGCCGCCTCCGGTCACCAGGGCGACCTTGTTGTCGAACGTCATGTTTCCTCCTCGTGTCTGTCCGGGCCGAGGCTCGGGCGTTATTTGATCCGACATTCAAGTAACGCTTGGCGAGGGGTGGTCTCTTCCGTTTGCATAGGTGATCTATGCCTCGCTGGGGCTGGTCAGCGAGTCGCTGCGGCGATGACCTCCAGCAGTCGCCCGTGAAGGTCCATGAGGTCGTCGACGCTCATGCCGAGACGTTCGACGATCGCGGGCGGGATCTTCTCGGCGTCGTCGCGCAGGGCGCGGCCGCGCTCGGTCAGGACGACGGCGAGCGAGCGCTCGTCGAGCTTGTTGCGCTCGCGCCGGACATAGTCCTGGGCCTCGAGGCGCTTGAGCAACGGGGAGAGGGTGCCGGGGTCGAGCTGGACCTTCCGGCTCAGCTCCGAGACGCGCAGCGGCTCCTCCTCCCACAGGGCGAGCATGACCAGGTACTGCGGGTGGGTCAGGCCCAGGGGCTCGAGCAGCGGGCGGTAGAGGGCGATGACGCTGCGCGCGGCGACGGCCAGGCCGAAGCAGACCTGTTGATCGAGGGCCAGCGGGTTCTCGATCCCCGGGAGTGGATCCTTCTTCGTCGGCATGTGAGTTAGCGTACCAATAATTTGTGCACAAACAGTTCTGCTGGTAGATATTGAGGTGTGAACGAGCAGCCGCGACGACCGCGACACCTGATGGACCCGGACAACCCGATCCGACCCGTCAACGACAAGTCGTTGACCCACGTGAAGCAGTGGGTCGCGTCCGTCCTCGTCGTCTTCACCGTCGCCCACCTGGTGGTCGGGCTGATCATCGGCGCGGTGGCGATCGACCCGGTCTACCAGAGCTCGCGCGTCGGGCTGTGCGTCATCGCGGCGGGCTTCGGCGTGCTGGGCCTCGCCGGAGGCTTCCTCATCCACCGGCGCAGCCCGCTCACGCCGTGGCTGATCCTCGGCGTCGTGCCCTCGGTGATCGGGCTCTGGCTCGTGCTGCGCTGAGGACGGCGCCCCCGGGGGAGCGCCGTCCTCGTCAGCGGTGGAGCGGCCGGTCAGAACAGGTCCGGCACGGTCCAGCCGTCGAGGTCGTACTCGGACAGGAACTCGTCGGCGAGGCCCTTCATCGCGTCCGCCCCGCCGCGGTTCTGAGCAGCGAAGAGGAGCTCAGCCTTCACGTTCTCGTGGTTGCCGGAGTAGTTGCGCTCGTACAGCTCGTGACGGCCGCCGAACTCGGAGCCGATCGAGTCCCACAGCGCCTTCATCACCTTGACCCGGTCGACGGCGGTGATGCCGTTGGAGCCACGGACGTACTTGTCCAGGTAGGGCCGCACCTCGGGGCTCTTGAAGTCGGCGGCGCCGGAGGGCAGGTAGATCAGTCCGGAGGCGACGTCCTGCTCGATGATCTCCTTGACCCGCGGATAGCCGTGGATCATGAACATCCGGTACGTCAGGCCGTACTCCAGCTTCGGGATCACCGCGTCGCCGACCCAGGGCTCGGGGTCCCGGGCCATCGACTCGGTCAGCGACCAGAACAGGTTGCGCCAGCCGATGACCTCGCCGACCCGGGTCTGTACGCCCCGGAAGCCGCCCGAGCCGGTGGCGTCGAGCGCCTTCATCAGCAGGCCGGCGATGAAGTCGAGCTTGACCGCCAGGCGGGTGCAGCCCTGGAAGGTGAACCGGGGCAGGAAGCCGGACTGCGGGAAGAACGCGTTGATGCGCTCCACGTCGCCGTACATGAAGACGTTCTCCCAGGGCACCAGCACCTTGTCGAAGATGAAGATGGTGTCGTTCTCGTCCATCCGGCTCGACAGCGGGTAGTCGAACGGCTCGCCGTTCTGGGCGGCCTGCTCGGTGTAGGAGGAGCGGCAGATCAGCTTGATGCCCGGGGCGTCCATCGGGACGGTGCAGATCAGCGCGAACTGCTTCTTGCGGATCGGCAGGCCGTAGTGGGCGATGAAGTTGTAGTTGGTGATCGCGCTGCCGGTCGCGACGACCTTCGCGCCGGAGACGATCAGGCCGGCGTCGGTCTCCTTCTCGACCTTCATGTAGACGTCACCGACCTCGTCCGGCGGCAGCTGGCGGTCGACCGGCGGGTTGATGATCGCGTGGTTCCAGTAGAGGACCTTCTCCTGGGACTCGCGGTACCAGCGCTCGGCGTTGTCCTGGAACGGGGTGTACAGCTCCTTGTTGGCGTGCAGGGTGCCGAGGAAGCTGGCCTTGTAGTCGGGGGAGCGGCCCATCCAGCCGTACGTCATCCGGGCCCAGCGCGCGATCGCGTCGCGCTCCTTGAGCAGGTCCGCCGAGGACGTCGGGGTCTTGAAGAACGGCATCGTGACGCCGCCGTTGCCCGTGTCGGTCGGCACGGTGAGCTCGTCGACGTGCGGGCCGGTGTGGAGCGCGTCGTAGAGGCGAGCGGTCATCCGCACCGGGTTGCGGAAGGCCGGGTGCGTGGTGACGTCCTTGACCCGCTCACCGTGCAGGTAGATCTCGCGGCCGTCGCGCAGGCTCTCGATGTACTCGTCACCGGTCATCGGCCGGGAGGCGAAGTTGGTCTGCTTGTTGGCGGGCGAGTCGGCGGCCGGGTTGACGGTCGGCGGGCCGTCGGTCTGGGGCTCGGGGGCGAGGGTGTCGGTCATGGTTCTCTCCTTCGTCTGATCCTTGGTCGGGCTGTCGGGGTGCGTCAGTAGTGGGTGGATCGCGGGATCGCGGGAGCCTCGGCGGCGATGAACGACGTGGTGGCGTCGAACCAGCCGGTGCTGGGGTCGTCCTGGCAGCCGAGCCAGACGACCTCCGAGGACGGGTTGCCGATGTGGTGGAAGGCGCTGTCGTGGAAGAGCAGCGGCTTGCGGTCGGTGGTGATCACCTCGACGACCTCCCCGAGGAACAGCACGTGGTCGCCGCCGTCGTCGGTACGCCACGGGCGGCACACCAGGGTCGCGGCCGTCCCCCCGAGCCGGGGCGCCGTCGCGCCCTCGCGCCAGGGGAGCGGGTCGCTGCCGGGGCGGCCGGCGAAGTGCATCGCGACATCGCTCTGGTCGGCCGCGAGCACGTTGACCGCGAAGGCGGCGCCCTCGAGGTAGGCGGCCGCCTTGGACGTACGCGTCATGGCGACCTGCACCAGCGGCGGGTCGAGCGAGATCGGCGTGAAGGCCGTGACGGTCGCGCCGTGGTGCGCGCCGTCCGGGGTGTGACAGGTGATCACGGTGACGCCGGTCGCGAAGCGGCCGAAGGTCGACCGCAGGGTGCGTGGGTCCATGGAGCTCCTCCTTCGTCGGGCCGCGGGATGTGTGGCGGCGGTCACGTCGGAGGACGACGCTAGATCCGGATCACGAGCGCGGCGATCCGCTGGGCGAAGGGGTTGTCCGGATTGCGCACCGGGTTTCCGGACGCTCTCGGCGGGACGCCGATGCGCTGTTAATGTGAAGGACGTCACTAAGGGGGTGACAGATGAGCGTGACCGGCACTCTCACCGCGTCGTCCGGGTCGTCCGGCGACATGGAGACTTTCTCCGACGAGGTCTCCCGGGCCTACTTCCCGCATGCCCTGACCATGCGCGGCAGACCGGCTCGCCCTGCCGAGCTGCGTGCGGTCGACCTCGGGCCGGTGCGGCTGACCCGGATCGGCTGGGGCGCGGAGGTCTCGGTGGAGTCGGATCACCCGGGTGCCTGGGCGGTCAACGTCCCGCGCAGCGGTGTGCTCGAGGCCAACGTCGGTGGCGCCCACGTGCTCTCGCTCGACGGCCAGGCCACCGTCTGTCCTCCTGACCGTCCGACCAAGATGACGCGGTGGTCGGCCGACTGCTCGATCGTCGGGATGCGGGTCGAGCGCGACTACCTGGTCGAGGAGGTGGCGGCCCTGGTCGGGCTGCACACCGACCGGCTGCCCGCCCAGCTCGACCTGCGCGCCGACGGCGCCCGCGCCTGGATCGGCCTGCTGGGAGCGCTCGGCACCGAGGCGATGCGCAACCCGGCGCTGGTGGGTGATGAGCGGGTGCGTCGCCGGTTGGCGGGGACGTTGAGCGCGGCCTTCGTCGCCGCCTGCTTCCCCTCCGAGCCGGCCGTCGGCTCGGTCCAGCCCCGCATCGTCTCCCGCGTCGTGGAGGCGATGGAGGCCGACCCGGCCCGGGAGTGGGCCGCCTCCGATCTCGCCCGCGAGGCCGACGTCGGCATCCGCCGGCTCCAGCAGGGCTTCCAGCGCTACCTCGGCCGTACGCCCACCCAGAAGCTGCAGGAGATCCGTCTCGAACGGGTCCACGCCGATCTCATCGCGAGCCGGGGCGACACCGTCGCCGAGGTCGCCTACCGGTGGGGCTTCACCCACCTCGGCCGCTTCGCCGCCGCCTATCGGCAGACCTACGGCGTCGCCCCGTCGCAGACGCTGCGCTGCCGTTAGGCGTTGCTGAGGCCCGCCAGGATCGACAGTGCGCGGGTGAGCAGGGGGCTCTCGTCGCTGGCGCGGGTGGCGGCGACGAGCTCGACGCCGGGGGTGCCGGTCAGGGGCACGTAGACGACGTTGGGTACGGCCAGGGCGGCGGTGGGCTCGGGGACGATGGCGACCCCGAGGCCGGCGGCCACGAAGGTGACCAGGGTGGAGGTCTCGGCGACCTCGTGGGCGATGTGGGTGCTGATCCCGGCCTCGTCGAAGAGGTGCTGGATCATCGCGTTCATCGCCGAGCGACCACCGCCGGCGTGGATGACCAGGCCCTCGCCGTCGAGGTCGGTGACACGTACGCGACGACGGGTGGCGAACCGGTGACCCTTCGGCAGAGCCACCAGGAGGTCCTCCTGGCGCAGGTGGGTGATCGCCAGGCCATGGGCCCCGGAGCTTCCCGTGGGGAGGGGGCGGAGCAGGCCGAGGTCGAGGGTGCCGTCGGCGAGCGCTTCCGCCTGGTCCGGCGAGAGCATCTCGCCGCGGAACCCGAACTCCACCTCCGGCAGCTCGGCCCGCAGGGTGCGGGCGAGCTCGGGGAGCAAGGAGTAGGTGGCCGAGCCGACGCACCCGATCAGCAACCGCCCCCGCCGCCCCGAGGCGATGCTGGCGGCCTCGTGGGCCGCGGCGTCCACCGCACCGAGGATCTCACGAGCCCGTTCCAGGTAGGCGGCCCCCGCGGGGGTCAGGTCGACCCGTCGCGTGGTTCTGGTGAGCAGGGTCAGCCCGAGCTCCGCCTCGAGCTGGCGGATCTGCTGCGACAACGGCGGCTGCGCCATGTGGAGCCGCTGCGCCGCCCGCCCGAAGTGACGCTCCTCGGCGACGGCGACGAAGTAGCGAAGATGGCGCAGCTCCATGCACTCATACTCGCAGAGTCTCAGTCGCCTGATGCCAACCCAGCCGAGAAGGTGGTTGAGTGGTCGCGCTCCGGCTCCACCAGCAGCCCTTTGGCGTGGTAGTGGCGAACGGCCCTGACGGTGACACCGGCGTACG
>JBEOUM010000006.1:0-337232 GCA_040302365.1 Nocardioides sp. NPDC126508 | reverse complement strand
GTTGATAGGCCGGAGGTGTACAGCAGTGATGCCCAGCCGACCGGTACTAATAGGCCGAGGGCTTATCTTTCATAAACCCTCAACAAAAACAACAACCATCGAAGACTGATCTTTGATGAGACTGTTCGCGTCCACACCAACTAGCAACAAATGCTAGAACTGAACAATGGCTTGGCCACCCCAAGCAGCTCTGCCTGGCAGCGAAAGCGCCGGCGGATGTGTGCGGGGGTGAGTCGATAGAGTTACGGCGGCCATAGCGAAGGGGAAATACCCGGTCCCATCCCGAACCCGGAAGTCAAGCCCTTCAGCGCCGATGGTACTGCAACCGAGAGGCTGTGGGAGAGTAGGACGCCGCCGGACAAAATTTCAGGTAGAGGCCGCCCTTTGGGGCGGCCTCTACTGCTTTTACCGGCACTGATCTTGTCTACACAATGATCTGGGTATCTTTCGAAGTCGGCTGCCGATGGCAGCAGTGAGGATGGCAGCTATGGCTGACGAGCGCCGTAGCAACAGAGGCGGTAAGCCCGCCGGACGCCCGGGGCGTCCGAAGAGCTCAGGTTCATCGTCCACCGGCGGCCGAGGCGGTCGACCTGGTGGTGGCGGTCGGCCCGGTTCGGGTGCGGGTCGCAGCAGCGACCGTCGTGACGGCGCTGGCGGCCGCGGAGGCGAGCAGCGTCGTGACAGCGGCCGTGATGGTGGCCGGGGCGGCGACGAGCGCCGCGACGGCAAGCCGTCGACCGGACGCGGTGGCTCCCGCGCAGGCGGTCGCCCCGACGGTCCGAAGCGTTCCGACGGCCCGAAGCGCGGTGGCGGCAGCGACCGCAAGGGCGGTTACTCCAAGGACCGCGGCGGCAAGCCCGGTGGCCGGCCGCCGCGCCGCTTCGACGAGCCGCGCGAGGAGCGTACGGCGGATCAGCGGGCCTACGACGGCCCGGAGCTGCCGGAAGAGGTGACCGGCAAGGAGCTGGACCGCGCAATCTCGGCTCAGCTGCGTGGTCTGCCGGAGAAGCTGGCGGCGCGTATCGCCCGGCACCTGGTGGCCGCGGACATGTTCATCGACTCCGACCCGGAGCTCGCCTATCAGCACGCCAAGGCCGCCAAGTCGCGTACGCAGCGCATCGCTGTCATTCGCGAGGCGCTGGGTGAGGCTGCGTACGCTGCCGGTCACTACTCCGAGGCGCTCGCGGAGCTGCGGGCCGCCAAGCGGATGAACGGGGCGACGGCCTACCTGCCGATCATGGCGGACTGCCACCGCGCGCTCGGTCAGCCCGAGCAGGCGATCAAGCTGGCGCACAGCCCCTCCGTGGTGAACTTCGAGGCGCCGGCGAAGGCCGAGATGACGATCGTCGAGGCTGGCGCCCGTCGCGACATGGGCCAGTACGACGCCGCCCTGCGGATCCTCGAGCAGTCGCCGCTCAACAACAAGAGCCGCGAGGCCTGGGTGGTGCGGCTGCGCTACGCGTATGCCGACACGCTCCAGGACGCCGGGCGGGACAAGGACGCGCTGACCTGGTTCCACCGCACCTACGCGATCGACGCCGACGAGATCACCGACGCCGCGGCACGCGCCGAGGCGCTCGAGAAGACGGTCGAGAGGGACTGAGAAACTCTTCAGCTCCAGCAACCAGTGGCGATCGACAGCTGTGTCGGTCGCCACTGGCCGTTTTGCTTCGATACTGGAGATCCTGGGGCAGGTAGGTAAGAATGGAGTTCACAACTACATCCATGTGATCGACCGAAGCATTTCCTTCACGCATGATCGAGCCCGCTGGGGAAGGCGTAGCTCGCGCCGCAACGAAGGAGATATTCGGTGACCACTCAGATCAAGGACCCGAGCGCCTCGCGTGGTATCGCCCGAGGCGTTGTGTTCGTGCACTCAGCTCCCTCCGCGCTCTGCCCTCACATCGAATGGGCCGTCGCGGGGGTTCTCGGTGTGCCGGTGAACTTCGACTGGACGGCGCAGCCCGCCCAGGCCGGCACCTATCGAGCCGAGCTCTTCTGGTCCGGTGCGGTCGGTTCCGCGGCGTCGATCGCCTCGGCGCTGAAGGGCTGGACCCACCTTCGTTTCGAGGTCACCGAGGACGGGACGTCGACCTCCGAGGGTGCGCGTTACTCCTTCACCCCGGACCTCGGCGTCTTCCACGCCGTCACCGGGATGCACGGCGACATCATGATCCCCGAGGACCGGCTCAAGGCCGCGGTCGTGAAGGCGGCTCTCGGCGACACCACGCTCGAGCTCGAGGTGGACAAGCTCCTCGGCAAGCCGTGGGACGACGAGCTGGAGACCTTCCGCCACGCCGGGGAGGGCGCGCCCGTCCGCTGGCTTCACCAGGTCGTCTGAGCGACTCTCGTCGGCCGCAGAGCACGGCCGCGAAAACGCCGAGTCGGCGCGTCATGACGCGCCGACTCGGCGTTGTTTTGGGTCAGGATGCGCCGACTCGGCGCTTCTTCGGGTCAGAGCGGGATGTTGCCGTGGGCGCCGCGGCGTACGCCGACGGTCTGGATCGCGTCCTCGAAGGCGGCAGCGATCGCGCCGCGCGTGGCAGAAGGCTCGATGACCTCGTCCACCACACCGATCTCGACGGCCTTGTCGACGCCGCCCGCGAGACGCTCGTGCTCGGCCGCGAGCTCCGCCTCGACCTGAGGACGGAGGTCGGGAGCGACCTCGGCGAGCTTGCGGCGGTGCAGGATGCGGATGGCGGCGACCGGGCCCATGACGGCCACCTCGGCGCCCGGCCAGGCGAAGACCTTGGTCGCACCCAGGGAGCGGGCGTTCATGGCGATGTAGGCGCCGCCGTAGGTCTTGCGGGTCACCAGGGTGACCCGGGGGACCACGCACTCGCCGAAGGCGTGCAGGAGCTTCGCGCCGCGGCGTACGACGCCGTCCCACTCCTGGCCGACGCCCGGCAGGTAGCCGGGGACGTCGACGACGACGATCAGCGGGACGCCGAGGGCGTCGCAGAGGCGTACGAACCGGGACGCCTTCTCCGCGGAGAGCGAGTCGAGGCAGCCACCGAGTCGCAGCGGGTTGTTGGCGACGACGCCGACGGTGCGTCCGCCGAATCGACCCAGGGCGGTGACGATGTTGGGCGCCCAGCGGGCGTGCAGCTCCTGCGCGGTGCCCTCGTCGAGGATGTTCTCGACCAGCGGATGCACGTCGTAGGCGCGCTTCTTCGACTCCGGCAGCTGCTCGGCGAGGTCCTTGTCCGCCACCGCGGCGACGTCGAGGCCACCCTGGGAGCCGAGGAGCGAGGTAACCGTGCGGGCCTTGTCGAGCGCCTCGCGCTCGGACTCGGTGAGGATGTGCACGACGCCGGAGCGGCGGCCGTGCGGCTCGGGACCGCCGAGGCGCAGCATGTCGACGTCCTCGCCGGTGACGGAGCGTACGACGTCCGGACCGGTCACGAAGATGCGACCCTCGGGGCCGAGGATGACGACGTCGGTGAGGGCGGGACCGTAGGCGGCACCGCCGGCAGCCGGGCCGAGGACGACCGAGATCTGCGGGATCTTGCCGCTGGCCTGGGTCATCGCGTGGAAGATCCGACCGACGGCGTGCAGTGAGAGTACGCCCTCGGCGAGCCGGGCGCCGCCCGAGTGCCACAGCCCGATGATCGGGATGCCGTCGGTCATCGCGCGGTGATAGGCGTCGACGACCACGCGGCAGCCGAGGTCACCCATCGCGCCGCCCATGACGGTGGCGTCCGAGCAGAACGCGACCGCGCGGGTGCCGTCCACCTCGCCGACGGCGGCCAGCATGCCGGAGTCGTCGTCAGGGGAGATGAGCTGGACGGTGCCCTCGTCGAAGAGCGCCCGGAGGCGGGTCTGGGGGTTGCGCGGGTCCTGCTCGCGGGGAAGCTTCTGCTTCTTCGCGGGTGCGGGAGCAGTGATGGTCATCAGATGCTTCCGTAGACGACCGCGACGTTCGCGCCACCGAAACCGAAGGAGTTGTTGAGGGCCGCGATGTCGCCGGCCGGCAGGTCGCGCGGCTTGGTGGCGATGTCGAGCTCGACCGCGGGGTCGAGGTTGTCGAGGTTGATCGTCGGAGGCGACTGGCGGTGGCGGATCGCCAGGACGGTCGCGACGGTCTCCAGGGCGCCGGCGCCGCCGAGCAGGTGGCCGGTCATGGACTTGGTGGAGGTGACCACGACGTCATCGACGTGCTTGCCGAGGGTGGCGTGGAGCATCAGGCCCTCGGCGATGTCGCCCTGCGGGGTCGAGGTCGCGTGGGCATTGACATGGACGATCGTGCTCGGGTCGATGTCGCCGTCCTCGAGCGCCCGCTTGATGGCCCGGCTGCCGCCGCGACCCTCGGGGTCGGGCTGGGCGATGTCGTGGGCGTCGGCGGTCACGCCGGAGCCGAGGACCTCGGCGTAGATCCGCGCGCCACGGGCCTGGGCGTGCTCGAGCGACTCGAGCACGACGATGCCGGCGCCCTCACCGAGGACGAAGCCGTCGCGGCCGGTGTCCCAGGGACGGCTGACCGCGGTCGGGTCGCCGCCATCGGGGCCGGATGCGGTCTTGGACAGGGCCATCATGTTGGCGAACGCGGCGATCGGCAGCGGGTGGATCGCGGCCTCGGTGCCGCCGGCGAGCACGACGTCGGCGCGGCCGAGCCGGATCTGGTCGGCGGCCAGGGCGACCGCCTCGGAGCCGGAGGCACAGGCCGAGATCGGCGTCTGCGCGGCGGCGCGGGCGCCGTAGGTCAGAGAGATGTTGGCTGCCGAGGCGTTGGCCATCAGCATCGGGACAGCGAGCGGGCTGACCCGGCGCGGCCCCTTGGCCAGCAGCGTGTCGTAGTTGTCGAGCAGGGTGGTGACGCCGCCGATGCCGGTTGCGACGGCGACGCCGAGACGCTCACCGTCGAGGCCGGCCTCGGTCGCGGTTCCTTCGAAGCCGGCGTCCTTCCAGGCCTCGGCCGCGGCGACCACGGCGAACTGTGCGGAGCGGTCCAGGCGCCTGGCCTTGACCCTCTCCAGGACCTCGGACGGCTCGACGGCGATGCGGCCGGCGATGCGTACGGGAAGGTCTTGGGCCCACTCCTCGGTGAGCTCGCGGATGCCGGAGCGGCCGGCGATCAAGGCATCCCAGGTGGTGGCTACGTCTCCGCCGACCGGGTTGGTGGTGCCCAATCCGGTGACGACTACTCGGGTGCGGCTGCTCATGTGGTCTCCGTGGGGTGTGTGGCGCGTTGGGATCTGGTGAAGCAGGTCCGGCGGCTCGGCCTGGGAGGGTTGGCCGAGCCGCCGGGGCGCGTCAGGCGTTCGCGGAAGCCTTCTCGATGAAGCTCACCGCGTCGCCCACGGTCTTGAGGTTCTTGACCTGCTCGTCGGGGATGGAAACGCCGAACTTCTCCTCGGCGGCAACGACGACCTCGACCATGGACAGCGAGTCGACGTCGAGGTCGTCGACGAAGGACTTGTCGAGCTGGACGTCGGCGACATCGATGCCGGCGACCTCGTTGACGATCTCGGCGAGGTCGGAGCGGATCTCTTCGGTGGTGGCCATGTGTGGTGCTTCCTCTCGGATTTTTTGTGATGAAACTCTGGTGGTGCGAACTTACGGGACGACGACGACCTGGGCGGCGTAGACCAGCCCGGCGCCGAAGGCGATGAGCAGAGCGGTCTCGCCCGACTCCGCCTGGCCCTCGTCGATCATCCGCTCCAGGGCAAGCGGGACCGAGGCGGCCGAGGTGTTGCCCATGGTGGCGATGTCGCGCGCGATCTTGACCGACTCCGGCAGCTTCATGGAGCGGGCCAGGGCGTCGACGATGCGCATGTTGGCCTGGTGCGGGACGAAGCAGTCGAGCTCGTCGGCCGTGATGCCGGCCTTCTCGAGTGCCTCCTGACCCACCTTCGCCATCGCGAAGGAGGCCCAGCGGAAGACGGGGTTGCCCTCCATCGTCAGCCAGGGTGTCTCCTTGGCCTCGGTAGCGTCGAACCAGTCGGGCGTCTGGATCAGGTCGGCCTTGTCGCCCGAGGAACCCCACACGACCGGGCCGATGCCGGGCTCCTCGCTCGGGCCCACGACCGCTGCGCCGGCGCCGTCGGCGAAGATGAAGGCGGTGCCGCGGTCGTGCGGGTTGGTGATGTCGGAGAGTCGCTCGACACCGATGACGAGTACGTGACGGGCGCTGCCGCCGCGTACGAAGTCGTTGGCCATCGAGATGCCGTGGCAGAAGCCGGCGCAGGCTGCGGAGATGTCGAAGGCGGCCGGGTTGTCGGCGCCGAGCTCGTCGGCGATCAGCGCGGCGACCGCGGGGGTCTGGCGCATGTGGCTGACGGTCGCGACGATCACGCAGTCGATCTGGTCGATGCCGATCCCGGCGTGCTCGAGCGCCTTGCGGGACGCGGCGACCGACATCATCTGGACGGTCTCCTCATCGTTCGCCCAGCGGCGCTCGATGATGCCGGAGCGGGTGCGGATCCACTCGTCGGAGGAGTCGATGAGGTCGACGATCTCGCTGTTGGGGACCACCCGGCTCGGGCGGTAGCCGCCCACACCGAGGATGCGGGCGTGCGGGGCACCTGTAGCGGCTGAGATCACGAGTGCTGTGCTCCTGTCGGGTGCAGGCGCAGCAGGGGCTGGCCGGGGGAGACGAGGTCGCCGTCCTCGACGAGCCACTCGATGACCTCGCCGCCGTGGGCGGAGGTGATCGCGATCGTGTCGCGGAGGCTGGCGATGGCGCCGATCTCGGTGCCGGCGGGGATCACGTCGACCCCGGACACGCTCTCGGAGAGCTGGAA
Organism: Nocardioides sp. NPDC126508; assembly: GCA_040302365.1. Taxonomy (GTDB): domain Bacteria; phylum Actinomycetota; class Actinomycetes; order Propionibacteriales; family Nocardioidaceae; genus Nocardioides. The sequence goes on along the minus strand of JBEOUM010000006.1, from coordinate 330,489 downwards.
GGTGCCCTTGGACGGCGAGACGACCATGCGCCAGGTCGGCGTGGTCTCGATCGGGTTGGCCTCACCGTGCTTCTCGACGAACGCACGAGCGTCCTCGAGCTGGTCGGGAGTCTTCAGCGCGAAGGTCTCGACGCCCTTGAGGGCGCGCTTGGCGATCCCGGTCAGGGTGCCGGCCGGCGGCATCTCCAGGATGCCGGTCACGCCGATGTCGGACATGGTCTCCAGGCAGAGGTCCCAGCGCACCGGGTTGGCGATCTGGCCGACGATCCGGTCCAGAGCCTTGGCGCCGTCGTGGACGATCTGGCCGTCCTTGTTGCTGATCAGGCGCGTACGCGGGTCGTGGGTCGAGACGCTCTGGGCCAGCCGGGCGAGATGGCCGACGGCGGGCTCCATGTGCTTGGTGTGGAAGGCGCCGGCGACGCTGAGCGGCAGCAGCCGTGCCTTGGCGGGCGGATCCGCGGCGAAGGCCTCGAGCTGCTCGAGCGTGCCCGCGGCGACGATCTGGCCGGGGCCGTTGTCGTTGGCAGGGGTGAGGCCGTGCTTCTCGATCGCGGCGAGCACCTCCTCGCGTACGCCACCGAGGACCGCGGTCATGCCGGTCGGCGTCTTCGCGGCGGCCTCGGCCATGGCCTTGCCCCGCTCGCGGACGAGCACCATCGCCTGCTCGGCGCTGATCGCGCGGGCACCCGCGGCGGCGGTGATCTCACCGACGCTGTGGCCGGCGACCGCACCGATCTTCGAGAAGGCGTCCGCGGGCTGCGGGAAGAGCTGCAGCGCCGCGACCAGGCCGGTGGCGACCAGCAGGGGCTGGGCGATCTCGGTGGCGCGGATGGTCTCTGCGTCGGCATTGGTGCCGTATTCGATCAGGTCGATGCCTGCGACGGTTGAGAGCCACTCCATACGAGCGGCAAAAGCGGGGTCCTCCAGCCACGGGGTGAGGAATCCTGGTGTCTGAGCACCTTGTCCTGGGGCGACAATGACGAGCACGGAACGATGGTCCCGTCTGAAGGGGTCCTGGTTCACCTTCGGCGGTGACGAAGATGTGTCACGCAATCTTGTAAGGGTCCTACAATTCCCGCCGGTGCCAGGGTCAGTGGTCCTGTTGCCTGCCGAGGATCAGGGCGACCTGCAGCGCCAGAGCGTCGCGGGAGTCGGTCGGGGTGAACCCGGTGAGCTCGGCGACCTGCTTGAGCCGGTAGCGCACCGTGTTGGGGTGCACGAACAGGGTGCGACCGGTGGCCTCGAGGCCGCCTCCGGCGGCGAAGTACGCGGCGAGCGTCTCGATCAGGGTGCTGCGGGCCTCCACCAGCGGCTGGTAGAGATACTCGATCAGGTAGCGATGAGCCCACGCGTCGCCCGCCAGGGCACGCTCGGGCAGGAACGCCTGGCTGCGCGCCGGGCGAGGCGCGTCGGGCCAGCCCGGCGCGGCCCGGTAGGCCGAGAGCGCGGCCCGGGCGGACTCGGCTGCGGTGGCCAGGCCGGTCGCCATCGGACCGACCACGACGGGCCCGTCGGCGAAGAGGTCGGCGATGCGCCCGGCGGCTTCGAGCGGGTCCTCGATGCCGCCGAGCAGGGCGACGAGGCGGTCACCCTGGACCGCGCAGAGGGTGTGCATGTCGTGGGCGCGGGCGCGGCGGCGTACCTCTTCCATGGCGGCGTCCAGGCCGACGCCCTCGGGGGCGTGGCCGAGCACGGCGCACAGCTGCAGGTCGGCGTCCCAGCCGAGCGCACTGGCCCGGGAGAGGACGACCTCGTCGGTCTCGGCGCGCAGGACGGCGTCGACGACGAGGGCCTCGAGCCGGGCGTCCCAGGCGCCACGCTGCTCGGCCGCGCGGGCGTAGACCTCGGCGGTGGCGAAGGCGACCTCACGGGCGTAGCGGCCGATCGCCTCGTGCACGTCGGCGGCGTCCTCGGGACCGAGGAGGTGGTCGATGTTGGCCTCGACGACCTCGATGGAGAGGCGTACGAGGTCGACGGTCTGCTGGAGGGTGATGATGCCGGTCAGCGCACGGGGTGCGACGCCGAACATCGATGCGGCCAGGTCGGGCTTGGCGGTGTCGGCGGAGGCGCCGCCGGCGTACCAGCCGACGAACTCCTTGATGCCGGCCTGGACGATCAGGCCGACCAGGGAGCGGTTCTTCGCGGAGAGGTCCTTGAACCAAGGCATCGCGTCGTCCATACGCGACGTCGCGGCCGTCGCCAGTCGCCCGGTCGCGCGCCGCAGCGCCTGCGCGGTGCGCTGGCGGGTAGGAGGAATAACTGCGGTCACGTTGTCCATTCTTGCGCTGCGTACATCGAGATGCATGTCGAGTCGGCGCATCTTGACCGCAAAGCCCGTCGAGTCGGCCCGTCATGACGGGCCGACTCGACGGGCTCTTTGGTCAAGACGGGCCGACTCGGCCGATCAGGCGTCGCCGCCCTCCTGCATCACGCCCTTCGTGGCGGTCGGGTCGTCGATGCGGTAGGTGTCGAAGGCCTTCTTCACCAGCGCGGAGTCGATCTCGCCGGCCTCGGCCAGGGCCTGGAGGGCCTGGACGACGACGGACTGGGCGTCGATCTGGAAGAAGCGACGCGCGGCCGGGCGGGTGTCGGCGAAGCCGAACCCGTCGGCGCCCAGGACGCGGTAGTCGTCCGGAACCCAGCGGGCGATCTGCAGCGGGACGGCCCGCATGTAGTCGGAGACCGCGATGACGGGGCCGTTGGACGCCGAGAGCTTCTCGGTGACGTACGGCGTGCGCGGGGTCTCGCCCGGGTGGTTGAGGCTCCACTGCTCGGCGTCGATGGCGTCGCGGGCGAGCTCGTTCCAGGAGGTGACCGACCAGGTGTCGGCCTTCACGCCCCAGTCCTCCTCGAGGATGCGGGCGGCCTCCTCGACCCAGGGGAAGCCGACGCCGGAGGCCAGCAGGCGGACCTTCGGCCCCTCACCCTCGGCGGTCGAGACCTGGTGGATGCCCTTCAGGATCCCCTCGAGGTCGACGTTCTCGGGCTCCTTGGGCTGGCTGACCGGCTCGTTGTAGACGGTCAGGTAGAAGATGACGTCCTCACCGTTCGGGTGCTCCTCGGTCGAGCCGTACATCCGCTCGAGGCCGCTCTGCATGATGTGGGAGACCTCGTAGGCGAACGCCGGGTCGTAGTGCACGACCGCCGGGTTGGTCGCCGCCAGCAGCGGGGAGTGACCGTCGGCGTGCTGGAGACCCTCACCGGTCAGGGTGGTGCGACCGGCGGTGGCGCCGACGAGGAAGCCGCGGCCCATCATGTCGGCCATCGCCCAGATGGAGTCGCCGGTGCGCTGGAACCCGAACATCGAGTAGAAGATGTAGAACGGGATCATCGGCTCGCCGTGGGTGGAGTACGCCGTGCCGGCAGCGGTCGCCGAAGCCAGTGCCCCGGCCTCGGAGATGCCCTCGTGCAGGAGCTGGCCCTGAGCGGACTCCTTGTAGGAGAGCAACAACTTCCGGTCGACGCTCTCGTACTGCTGCCCGCCGGGGTTGTAGACCTTGGCGCTCGGGAACATCGCGTCCATGCCGAACGTGCGGTACTCGTCGGGCGCGATCGGGACGATCCGCTTGCCGATCTCGGGGTCGCGCATCCAGTCCTTGAGGAGCCGGACGGTGGCCATCGTGGAGGCGATCTTGTTCTTGCCCGAGCCCTGCTTGAGCTCGGCGTAGACCTTGTCGCCCGGCAGGGTGAGCGGCTTGAACTCGACCCGGCGCTGGGGGAGCGGGCCGCCGAGCTGCTTGCGGCGCTCCATCATGTATTCGATCTCGGCCGACTCCGGACCCGGGTTGAAGAACGGCGCCGCGCCGGTCTGCTCGTAGGTCGCCTCGAGCTCCTTGTCGGAGATCGGCAGGAGCAGGCGGTCGCGGAACTTCTTCAGGTCCGCCATGGTCAGCTTCTTCATCTGGTGGGTGGCGTTCTTGCCCTCCAGAGCGTCGATCGTCCAGCCCTTGATGGTGTGGGCCAGGATCACGGTCGGCTGCCCGACGGTCTTGGTGGCCGCGTCGAAGGCCGCGTAGACCTTGCGGTAGTCGTGGCCGCCGCGGGGGAGCTTGCGGATCTGCTCGTCGCTCATCTGCTCGACCATCTTGCGCAGGCGCGGGTCGGAGCCGAAGAAGTTCTCCCGGACGTAGGCACCGGTCTCGACCGAGTAGGTCTGGAACTGGCCGTCGGGCGTGGAGTTCATCTTGTTGACCAGGACGCCGTCGACGTCCTTGGCGAGCAGCTGGTCCCACTCACGGCCCCAGATGACCTTGATGACGTTCCAGCCGGCGCCGCGGAAGTTGGACTCCAGCTCCTGGATGACCTTGCCGTTGCCGGTCACCGGGCCGTCGAGCTGCTGCAGGTTGCAGTTGACGACCCAGACCAGGTTGTCGAGCTCCTCGCGGGCAGCCACGCGGATGGCGCCGAGGGACTCGGGCTCGCCCATCTCGCCGTCGCCCAGGAAGGCCCACACGCGCTGGTCGGAGGTGTCCTTGATGCCGCGGTTCTGCAGGTAGCGGTTGAACCGCGCCTGGTAGATCGAGTTGATCCCGGTCAGGCCCATGGAGACCGTCGGGAACTCCCAGAAGTCGGGCATGAGGCGCGGGTGCGGGTAGGAGGAGAGGCCGTTGTGCAGGCCGTGCTGCACCTCCTGGCGGAAGCGGAAGAGCTGCTCCTCGTTGAGCCGTCCCTCGAGGAACGCGCGGGCGTAGATGCCGGGGGAGGCGTGGCCCTGGATGAAGACCTGGTCGCCGCCGCCGGGGTGGTCCTTGCCGCGGAAGAAGTGGTTGAAGCCGACCTCGTAGAGGCTCGCGGAGGACTGGTAGGTGGCGATGTGGCCGCCCACCTCGAGGCCCTTGCGGTTGGCGGAGGAGACCATGACGGCGGCGTTCCAGCGGATGAAGGCACGGATGCGTCGCTCGATGTCCTCATCGCCCGGGAACCACGGCTCGCGGTCGGAGGGGATGGTGTTGATGTAGTCGGTGCTTCGCAGGGCGGGGACGCCGACGGACTGCTCGCGGGCGCGCTCCAGAAGACGCAGCATGACGTAGCGGGCCCGCTCGCGCCCGCTCGACTCGAGCATCGCGTCGAACGAGCCGAGCCACTCACTGGTCTCTTCGGGATCGATGTCCGGAAGCTGGGTCGGTAGACCCTCGTGGATTACGGTCGGCTGGGCGGGGGTCGGGCCCTGCGGACCACCAGTCGTCTCGGTGGATTCTTCGGTCACATCCTCAATGGTCGCACGCGGTCGAGGGCGGTCGCTCACCCGCGGTGGGTTACTGGACAGTAGGCGGTTTCTGCTGGTCAACCCCGAAAATTCGTTCGTACGCCGAGTTGCTAATCTGCCGCCGTGACTAGCCTGGATCGTGACAATGCCGCTGCGGACGTATTGGTGGTAGGAGAGGCCCTGGTCGATGTGGTCACCACGTCCGACGGCGTGACCCGGGACCACCCCGGCGGGAGCGGCGCCAACGTCGCCGTCGCGCTGGGCCGGCTCGGCCGTCCGGTCCGCTACGCGGCCTCCTACGCTGACGACGCCCGTGGGCAGGCGCTGGCCGCCCACCTGGCTGGCTCCGGGGTCGAGATGGCGTGCGACCCGCACGTGCTGGCCCGCACCTCGACCGCGCAGGCCACGATCACGGCCGACGGGTCGGCGACGTACGTCTTCGACGTGGAGTGGAAGCTCGGCGAGGTCGCGGTGGGGACGCCGCGGTTCGTCCACGTCGGCTCGCTCGCGCCGGTGCTCTCGCCCGGTGCCGAGACGGTCTTCGCGCTCCTCGACGGGCTCGACGACTCCGTCCGGGTCATCTACGACATCAACATGCGTCCCACCCTGACCGGAACCGGCCAGGAGGTCGTCGCGCGGATCGAGCGGGCGGCGGCGTACGCCGATGTGGTCAAGGCCAGCGATGAGGACCTGGAGACCCTCTACCCCGGGACCGGGCTCGACCAGGCGGCCGCGCGGCTGCTCGAGCTCGGCGCCGGGGCGGTCGCGGTGACCCGAGGTGGCGACGGAGCCAGCTGGATCACCGCGAACGAGCGGATCGACGTCGAGGCCCAGAAGGTGACGGTCGTCGACACCATCGGCGCCGGCGACACCTTCTCCGCCGGCCTCGTCGATGCGCTCTGGGACGACTTCGGGCGCGACCGGCGCGAGGTGCTCGCGCACGGCGTCCGGGCCGCGGCGGTCACCGTCTCGCGCGCAGGTGCCAACCCGCCGACCCGGGCCGAGCTCGACGGCTAGGCCGTCTCTTCGAGGCCGGCCCGGAGCGCTGCCCGGGCGCGGTGCAGGCGTGACTTCATCGCGGGCAGGCTCAGGCCCAGGTGCTTCGCGACCGTTCTGCCGCTGTAGCCGTGTACGTCGCGCAGCAGCAGCACCTGCCGCTGGTCGGGCGGGAGCTCCGCGATGGCCGCGGCGACAACAGAGGCCTCGATCCCGGCCAGGGCTTCCTCCTCCGCCGACGAGCTCGCTCGAAGGGGCAGATCGCCCACCTCGGCGAGGACGTGCCTCCTGCTGATGGTCCAGCGGCGTACGCACTCGTTGCGCACGATGGTGAACATCCACGAAGCCAACGCCCCGGTCGCTCGCAGCGTCCCGATCTTGCGGTAGAGGATGACCAGCGCCTCCTGGGTCGCATCCTCCGCGTCCTGCTCGCTCATGCAGAGCGACCCGGCGAACCGCCGCACGTGCGGGTGGGCGCCTTCGACGAGCACCGAGATCGCGGCCACGTCGCCGGCCTGTGCGGACCGTACGACGGCCGTGTCGGGCCACGAGCGGCGCATGTCCGTCTGCTGGTCCAGCATGGTCACCTCGCGCGTTGGGGAAGGGCGTCGAGCGCCGCGAGGACGTCGCGGTGACGATATCCGCCGGTGGGCATGGTGACGATGTCCGCGTACGTGACCCGCCCGGCGGCGTCCACGACGACGGTTCCGGACTGCATCATCGAGCCGAGCAGGCGGCGGGCCAGGCCGAGGTCACCGTGGAGGCCTGTGACGACGGGGACGGGGACCTGCCGCCGGTCCACCCAGGCCTGGGCCGTGGTCGCGTCCTCGGGGACCGCGACCAGGACCCGGACGCCCCGGTCGCGGAAGTCCTGTGCGTGGGACATGAGGGTGCGGACGTGGGCGTTGCACATCATGCAGGTCGTGGTCCGCATGAAGTAGATGAGCGTGCCCCGGTGGCCGTCCCCGAGGAGATCGGTCGCCGTGCCGTCGCTCAGCCGCACCGAGGTGTTCTCGATCGTGCTTCCTGCCTCGATCACGTGGGTTCCTCTCTGTTCCGCCCGCGGCGCGGGCTGTCGCAGATTGGAGTGGTCCGGCGCGCAAAAGGATTCACCGCGGCCATGGCCCGGTCATCCGTCGGTCGCGAGCCGCTCCGCCAGCGTACGTCCCAGCCAGGCCGCCGAGCGGATGGCGCTGCCGCAGTTGGCGACGAGGACGCCCGGGCTGGGCTCGTCGACCACCAGCGTCTTCTGCGCGGTGTCGACGCCCCAGAGGATGTCGTCGACGCGGGCATCTCGGAGCCAGGGCAGCGTCGTGGCGAGACCGCTGTCCAGCAGCTCCTTCCAGTGGTCGACGGGGCCCGAGGTGTCCTCGTCCTCGACGATGTCCTCCTGGCCGACGAGGACTCGCAGGTCGCCGTCGATGAGCTTCACGAAGACATAGCCGAAGCCGTCGCCGATCGGCACGATCGTGTGCGGCAGCAGCTCGCGTTCGGGTGGCACCGGGAGGTCGAGCACGAACAGCTGGCGCTTCTCGGGCGCCGCGCTGGCCTGCGGGAACACCGAGGCGTTCGCCGCGCCCATCGCGCCCAGGACGCGGCGGGCGCGGATCGCGCCGCGGGACGTCTCGACCACATGGCCGCCGCCGTCGGGGCGTACGCCGGTGACGAGCGCGTCCACGAACGTCGCTCCCGCCTCCTGCGCCTGGTCGCGGAGCATCCCGACGAGCCCGGTCGCGGAGACGTTGAGCGCGGGGATGTGCTCGCCGGTGTGCAGCAGGTGGTAGGTGTTCTCGATCATCCCCAGCTCGGCGCCCGGCGCGGCGCCGCGGATGAACTGCTCGGTCTGGGTCGTCATCTCGCGCTTGACCGGGTCGGGCCACGTCCACCGGATGCTGCCACCCGAGTAGCGGTAGGTCGCGACGTGCTCCGGGTCGTCGGCGGGGTCGTGGTCGATGAGGACCACCCGCAGGCCGGGCCGGGCGAGGAACGTGGCCGTCGCGGCGCCGATCGGGCCCGCTCCGCAGATCGCCACGTCGGCCTCCGCAGGCGGTGTCACGAGTCGGTCAGCGGGCAGGTCGGCGGGGAGATCAGTCAACGAAGTCCTTCCGGGTGGTACATCAGGCCGGTGCGCGCATAGGCGTCCAGCAGGCTATCGGCTGGGGTACGCCCCTCGCTCAGCAACTGGTCCAGACCATCGAGGTGGCCGAGATCGTTCCGCAGGCCAGCACGTTCGGCGAGCGCCCGGCGGGCCGAGGCGAGCACCAGGCCGGCGCCGGCGGCGATCTCCGGGTCGGCGAACGCCGCCGTCGCGGCTCGCTGGTGGAGGTCGCGGCTGGGCCGGTCGGCCAGCCCGGGCAGGTCGTCGGCGAGGCAGACACCGAGGGTCAGGGCTGCGCCGGCGAGCAGCAGGTCGCGCGAGAGGAAGGCGTCGAAGGCCTTGAACTCGATGCGTCCCTCTTCGCGCGGGATCCGTGGCGGGTGCACCATCGTCGGCTCCGCGTCGGCCGGAGCGGAGGCGACGAAGCACCGCGCCGCCACCCGGCGCCAGGTGCGCTCGTAGGTGCGCTTGCTGGGTCCGCGCCAGACCTTCCCGGCGTGGAACGGCGAGCTGAAGCTGAACGGCACCATGAACGGGCTGTAGTAGGTCAGCCGGCGGGTCACCTCGACCACCTGTTCCGCGGAGAGCCCTGGGAAGGAGAGGTTGATGTCGGGGCCGTAGCTCAGGTTGGAGACCTCGGCATGGTCGTACTCGCGATGCTCGGCCCGCATCTGCCGCTCCCACTCGTTGAGCGGCGGGTCGAGGACGTACGCCTCGCGGACCGGGTTGAAGCCGACGAGGCCCAGGCGCAGGCCGAGCGGCGCGAGGCGCTCGGCGATGTCCTCCTCGAGTTCGACGAGCCGGTCGGCGGCCTCGGTGGTGCTCGAGCAGATCGGGGTGCGGATCTCCACGCCCTTGACGAGCATCGTCGTGAACGTGCCGTCGGTGTCGAACCGCTCGTCGCCCTCGAGGTACCAGTAGCCGCTCTTGATGCCGAGGTCGCCGCGGACGAGGCCGTCGTCGGTGGCGCCGGAGCCGTCGGCGAGGGCACGCTGGAGGGCGTCGAAGTCGAGGTCCCCGAAGTCGCGGAAGGCGCCCGACTCCGTGACCAGGGCATACTCGAACTCGAACCCGGTGGAGTAGAGCACGGCGCAACTGTAGGGCAGCGGGTGGGCCGCCATCGCAATTCTCGAGAATTAGGTTAGGCTCCCCTCATGTTTCGCGCGGTGAAGCCGGAGTCCAAGCCGGAGACGCGGGTCGTGGTCACCTCGACCCGGCGGCTCAGTGCTGGGATGATCCGCGTCGACTTCCGCGCCGAGGACCTGTCCGCGTTCGAGGGCAGCGTGTGCACCGACCGGTTCGTGCGCCTGGAGCTCCCGGTCGGCGACGGCTCCACCGTCTGCCGCACCTACACCGCGCTGGACCCCTCCGTCGCCGAGGGCACCCTGGCCGTCGACTTCGTCCACCACGGTGACGAGGGTGTCGCCGGCCGGTGGGCGGCCACCGCGGCTCCGGGCGACATGCTGACCGTGCGCGGGCCCGGTGGGACGTACGCTCCGGACCCGGCTGCCGACTGGCACCTGCTCGTCGGCGACGAGTCGGGTCTGCCCGCGATCCGGGCGGCGCTCGCGGCGCTGCCTGCCGACGCGGTGGGCTACGCCGTGATCGAGGTGCCCTCCGTGGAGCACCTCCAGCAGGTCGAGGCTCCGGCCGGGGTCGAGGTGCGCTGGGTGGACGCCTCCGTCGACCCGCCGCTGGAGACCGTCGTGCGCGAGCTGCCCTGGCTGCTCGGCCGGGTGCACGCGTTCGTGCACGGCGAGGCCGAGGTGACGATGCAGCGGATCCGTCCCTACCTGCTGCACGATCGCGGGATGCCGCGCGGAGACCTGTCGATCTCCGGCTACTGGCGCCGTGGCAACAACGAGGACAGCTTCCGGGTGTGGAAGCGCGGACAGGCCGTCGACCGGCAGGCTGCGTACGCAGCTCGCTGAGATCCGGCTTAGACCCGCGGCGCGACGATCTCGACCGGCCCGGCGCCCCGGGCGGCGACCCAGGCGCGGTGGAAGTCGCTGCCCGGGGCGACCTCGGCGCGGCGCTCGGGCTCGCGGAGGAGGTCGACGGGGCACTCGATCCGTTGACGGGTCACGGGGGAGGGGCGAGGGCCGCGGTGCGCCGCGATCGCCTCGGCCAGCGCCTCGGCGACGGGCTTGCGACGGTGGTCGACGGTGAAGAGACCGAGGTCGTACTCGCGCTCGGGGAAGTCGACCAGCGAGCGGTCGAGGTCGTGGGAGCACCACCAGGTGATGCCGAACAGCGCTGGGTTCTCGGCGACGTGGTCGACCGTGCCGGTGACGAACTCGCGCACGCTCGCCGGGGTGATCTCAGGCATGGGAGCGCCGATCTCCTGGAGCCAGACCAGCCGCCCCGGCTCGGTGGCGTACGCAGCAGCCAGCTCGACCAGGTAGTCCGCGTGCGTCAGGGTGGCCGGCCCCAGGGGCGCGTCGATCGCGCCGACGCCGTTGAAGACCCAGGAGTGCACGGTGCTCAGGTCGCCGAGCGTGGTGACGTCGGCGGGGGCGAAGGGGTGGTCGGGCGCGTAGAAGGCGTCGTCGAAGAGCGAGTGGAGGGCGAGCACGCCCGGGGCCGCCTTGCGGGCGGTCTCGAGGAGCTCCTGGGCCCAGGAGCGGGACTCGGCGAGGGTGGTCGGGTTGGTCGGCCACAGGTTGTTGACCTCGTTGCCCAGGGTCAGCGCGAAGACGTTGTCCCGGGTGGCGACCGCGCCGGCGAGGGCGTCGACGTAGGTGCGCAGACCCTCACGCACCTCCGGGTGGCTGAAGACCGATCGCTGGTGGTGGGTGAGGACCCACGAGGGCAGGAAGTCGAAGCTCGACAGGTGGCCCTGGACGAGGTCGACGCAGACGTCGAGACCCCGAGCGGCGGCCAGGTCGATGGTGGTGAGCACGTCCTCGACCGCCGAGGAGCGGATCAGCGAGCGGTTGGGCTGGATCCACGGCCAGACCGGGAAGATGCGTACGTGGTCGAGACCGAGGCCGGCGAGGTCGTCGAAGTCGCGGGCGATCTGGTCGCCGTCGAAGTCGAGCCAGGAGTAGAACCAGCCGGATGAGGGCACGTGGTTGGCGCCGAAGCGCAACGGGGCAGTGGCTGAGGGCGTCGGGTGAGCTGGCACTCGCGCAATATAAACCGTTTAAGTAAACCGGGGCAATCACTGTCCGGCAGGCGGAGCCGTGCTCTCCCTCGGCACGAGCACCGGCGTGCTCGACTGGTGACGCACGGTGAGGGTCGGGTCGGCGATGATCCGGAGCAGCTCGCGCGCGGCCTCCGCAGCCCAGCCCTGGGTGTCGCGGGTCAGCGCGGTCAGCGCCGGGTGGGTGAGCCGGGCGAGCAGGGAGTCGTCGAAGGAGAGGATCGAGAGGTCCTGCGGCACCCGTACGCCCATCTCCAGGGCGACGCCCAGGCCGGCCACGGCCATCACGTCGCTGTCGTAGACGATCGCGGTCGGCCGCTCCCGCCGGGACAGGACCCGGCGGGTGATGACCGCTCCCTCGGAGTCGCTGTAGTCGGTCGGGATCGAGACGACCTCGGCGAGCTCGTGGCGCGCCTTGGCCTCGGTGAGCACGTCCATCCGGCGCCTGGTGTGCAGGAACTGCGGCATGCCGGCGACGTGGACGACATGGCGATGACCGAGCGCGGCGAGGTAGTCGACCGCCTCGTGCATCGCCTCGCTGTCGTCGGCCCAGCTGTAGCTCAGCGAGGTGTCGGGGAGCGGCCCGCCGAGCACCATCACCGGCACCTCGAGTGCCTCGAGCGCGGGGAAGCGGGGGTCGTCGATGAGCGGGTCGAGGAGCACGAAGCCGTCGACGCGCTTCTCGGCGGTCCAGTTCCGGTAGGCGGCCATCTCCGCCTCGGGGTCCTCGACCACGAGCAGCTGCAGCGCGGTGCCGTCCTCGGCCAGGCCCGCCTGCAGGCCGGAGACGACCTGGCCGAAGAAGGGCTCGAGCCCGAGCGTACGGGCCGGGCGGGACAGGATCAGCCCGACGGTGCCGGCGCGGGAGTTGCCGAGGGACCTGGCGGCACGGTGGGGGCGCCAGTTCATCTCGTCGGCGACGGCGAGGATGCGCCGCCGGGTCTCCTCGCTGACGCCCGGTCGTCCGTTGAGCGCGAACGAGACCGCGCCCTTGGAGACGCCGGCGCGCTCGGCGATGTCCGCGATCGTGGGTCGTGCCATCGGACAGGTCCTCTCTGGGTCGAGGCAGGAGGCCGATTGTGGCGCTCCTCACACGGATGCCTTGACGGCACACCTCGTTCGGTGAATAGTACGGCCCGAACTTAACCGCTTTATCAAATCCAATCTATCAAGCGTTTCAGCAAGGAGCCGAAGATGAGCGCACGCCGGTTGGTGGGGGTCGCCGCTGGATTGGCCATGGGCCTGACTGCGATGACGGGTTGCGGGGCCGGTGACGAGCCGTCCGCCGGTGACCTCGGGGGCAAGATCGAGGGCAAGGTCTCGATCCAGACCTGGGCGCTGAAGCCCAAGTTCACCGACTACGTCGAGGGCGTGATCGCCGACTTCGAGAAGGAGAACCCCGGCGTCGAGGTCACCTGGCTCGACCAGCCCGGCGACGGCTACGACCAGAAGGTGCTCACCCAAGCCTCCTCCGGCGACCTTCCCGACGTCACCAACCTGCCGCCCGACTTCGCCCTTCCGCTCGCCCAGCAGGACCAGCTCCTCGACCTGGAGGACGCCGACGTCGACCTGGAGAAGACCTACGTCGAAGGCGGTCTGCAGGGCTACCGGTACGACGGGCTCGACGGCACCTACGGCTACCCGTGGTACCTCGGCACCGACGTGAACTACTGGAACAAGGACATGCTGACCAAGAACGGGCTCGACCCGGCGAACCTCCCGACCGACCTCGACTCGCTGATCGAGCAGGCCAGGACGCTGAAGGAGAAGTCCGGCGGCAAGGTCTACCTGATGACCCGCAAGCCCGGGCTCAACGACCTGCAGCAGGCCGACGTCCCGATTTTCGACGAGGACGGCACCGAGCTGACCTTCAACACCCCCGAGGCCGTCGAGCTCGTGCAGAAGTACGCCGACGCGTACGCCGACGGGCTGCTGCCCAAGGACATCCTCACCGACACCTTCCAGGGCAACGCCGAGCTCTACAACCAGGAGAAGGCCGCCTGGACGACCGGCAGCGCCAACATCTCCGGCCTCGAGGAGGCCAACCCGGCGCTCGCCAAGGGCACCGAGATCTCGGCGGCCTTCGGCGACGGCCCGCTCTACGTCCAGGGCCTCTCGGTCAACGCCAAGTCCAAGAACCTCGCCGCCGCGAACGCGCTGGCCCAGTTCGTGACCAACCCCGACAATCAGCGCGAGTTCGCCAAGCTGGCCCCGGGCGTCTACCCGAGCACCATCGCCTCGCAGGAGGACCCCTACTTCACCGAGGACGACGGCTCGGTCGCCGCCAAGGCGAAGGTCACCGGCCTGAAGACCCTGACCACCGCCATCCCGAACAACCCGAAGGTCTCGCCGGCGATGTCCACCATCATCGACCAGCAGATCGCCCTCGCGATCAGCGGCGACGCCACCCCGCAGGAAGCCCTCGACAAGGCCGTCGAGGAGTGCAACAAGCTCCTGACGCAGTGACCGACACCAAGAGGACGATCAGCCGGGTGCGTGAACACAAGTGGTTCACGCCCTGGTTGCTCGTCGCCCCCGCGACCCTGTGGCTGTGCGTGTTCAACCTCTACCCGGCGATGAACACGGTCTACATGGCCTTCACGAACAAGAAGCCGCTCGGCGGAGGAGAGTTCGTCGGGCTGGCCAACTTCGAGCGGATGCTCGACGACGACCAGCTGCTCTACGCGCTGACCAACTCGGTGCTCTACATGCTGGTCTGCGTACCTCTCCTCACGATGCTGCCGCTGCTGCTGGCGGTGCTGGTGGAGAAGAAGCTGCCCGGCCTGACCTTCTTACGGGTGGCGTTCTACACCCCGGTCGTCGCCTCGGCGGTGGTCGTGGCGCTGATCTGGAACTGGATGCTCGACGACCGCGGCGCGATCAACGCGATCCTGCAGGCGCTGAAGGTGGTCCAGGAGCCGCTGCCGTTCCTCACCGACCGCTGGCTGCTGCTGTTCAGCGCGATCAGCCTGACGGTCTGGAAGGGCCTGGGCTACTACATGATCATCTACCTCTCCGCGCTCGGGAACGTCGGTCGCGAGCTGCACGAGGCGGCCGCCGTCGACGGTGCCGGTCCGGTCCGACGGTTCTGGAGCATCACGGTCCCCGGCGTACGCGGCACGATGCTGCTGATCACCATCCTGATCACCGTCTCCTCGCTGCGGGTCTTCTCCGAGCTGTTCGTGATGACCGGCGGCACCGGCGGACCCGGCGGCCGGGTCAGCTCGGTGGTGATGCTGATCCAGATGTACTCCACCGGCTTCACCGGCCACCTCGGCTACGCCTCCGCGCTGAGCCTGCTGCTCTTCGTGCTCACGCTGGTGCCGATGGTGCTGCTCGCCCGCCTGAACCGGAAGGACGCCTGATGGCCAGGAAAGAGAAGCAGCGGGCGTACGCCTTCCACCGGATGTCCGCGGGGGAGATAGTGGTCCGCTACCTGCTGCTGGCGGTCGTGCTCGTCATCACCGTCCTGCCGTTCGTCTGGCAGCTGTCGACCTCGCTGAAGGGGATCGACGAGAACATCTACACCGCGACCCCACGGTTCATCCCGGAGCACCCGACGTTCGCCAACTACACCAAGGTCGCCGAGGTCGTGCCGGTGGTCGACTACGCGATGAACTCGGTCGTCGTCGCGATCCTGGTCGTGGGCGGCAACATCGTCGGGGCCACCATGGCCGGCTACGCGCTGGCGAAGCTGCGCTTCCGCGGCTCGAGGCTGGTGATGGGGGCGCTGCTGGCCACGCTGATCCTCCCGGGGGAGGCGACGATCATCGCCCAGTACGTCACGGTCCGCTCGCTCGGGCTCACCGACACCCTGCTCGGCGTCGCGCTGCCGGGCATGATCGGGATGATCAACGTCCTGCTGATGCGGGCGGCGTTCACCGCCATCCCCGACGAGCTCGAGATGGCCGCCAAGGTCGACGGCGCCAACGCCTGGCAGCGGCTGATCCACGTCAACCTCCCCGGCGTACGCGGCATGCTCAGCGTCATCTCGATCTTCGCGTTCATCGGCGCCTGGGACGACTTCCTGTGGCCGCTGATCGTGCTGACCGACCCGGAGAACCTGACGCTGACCGTCGGCCTGCAGTATCTGTCCGGCACGTTCACCAACAACCCCCGCCTGATCGCGGCAGGCACGATGATCTCGTTCGTCCCGATCGTGATCGTCTTCGCGGTGCTGCAGCGCTACTTCTTCCGCGGGGTCGAGGAAGGGGCCATCAAGGGATGACCGACCAGCAACTGACCGCCGCCGAGACGGCCCGCTTCGAGGAGGAGGCCTCGCGTCTGCTGGCCTTCGCGCGCGGGTCCCGCCACGAGGGCGGGGGTTTCGGGTGGCTCGACGAGACTGGTCTGCTCTCTCGCGAGCGGCCCGTCGAGACCTGGATCACCTGCCGGATGACGCACGTCTTCGGGCTCGCGCAGCTGCGCGGCGAGGGGTGGGCCTCGGCGTACGTCTCCCACGGGGTCGGCGCCCTGACCGGGCTTCTCCACGACGACGACCACGGCGGCTGGCACTCCGCGGTCTCCCCGGAGACCGGCGAGGTGGTGAGCACCGTGAAGGAGGGCTACGCCCATGCCTTCGTCGTGCTCGCCGCGACCACCGCGTACGCCGCGGGCCACCCCGGCGCCGCGGCGCTGCTCGACGAGGCGCTCGAGGTGATGGAGACCCGGTTCTGGCGGGAGGAGGACGGGCTGATCGTCGACGTCTGGAGCGCCGACTGGGTCTCGTTGGACGGCTACCGCGGGGTCAACGCCAACATGCACACCGTCGAGGCGTTCCTCGCGGTCGCCGAGGTGACCGGGCGCCGGGTCTGGCTCGACCGCGCGCTGCGGATCCTGGAGCGGGTCGTACACGGCTTCGCGCGCGAGCACGACTGGCGGCTCCCGGAGCACTTCTCCTCGTCGTGGTCGGTCGAGCTGGACTACAACATCGACGAGCCGGGGCACCCGTTCCGGCCGTACGGGGTCACCATCGGGCATCTCCTCGAGTGGGCGCGGCTGGCGCTGCACGCGCGGACGCTGCTCGGTGCGGAGGCTCCGTCCTGGCTGCTCGAGGACGCGCGGTCGCTGCTGGCCGCGGCGGCCTCGCGCGGCTGGGCCGTCGACGGTGCCCCTGGCTTCGTCTACACGACCGACTTCGCCGACAAGCCCGTCGTGCGCGAGCGGATGCACTGGGTCGCCGCCGAGGCGGTCGCCGCCGCCTGGACGCTCTTCCGCGACACCGGATCTGTGGCGGCGTTGGAGGACGTACGTCGCTGGTGGGCCTACTGCGAGGAACATCTGGTCGACCGCGAGGGCGGTTCGTGGCACCACGAGCTGGACCCGGCCAACCAGCCCTCGGCGACGGTCTGGCAGGGCAAGCCGGACGTCTACCACGCCTACCAGATGGCGATCCTGCCGCTGCTCCCCGCGGGTGGCAGCTTCGCCGGTGCGGCAGCGAAGGGGCGCGCGTGAGCGAGCGTCAGCGAGTGAACCACAGGCACCACACGCCGCCGTCTCCGTACGATGGCGCTTGCGCTACGGGGGCGGCGGCGTGAGCCTGATTCTCGGGAACGGGCCGGAGCGGCCGGTCAACGCGCGTGCGGGCGTGGGGTACTCCTCGCCGCGGGCGTGGTGCTTCGAGGTCGCGCCGGGGCTCGGCGATGTCGAGGCAGAGCTGCCGCTGGCGGCGCCGATCGGGGTGTCCGGCGGGGACGAGCTCGGTTTCGTCGTGTTCCCCGAGTCGGCCTCGAGCGATGCGCGGCGGTGGGACTCGACGTACGTCTGTGTCGACGGGGTGCTCGATGACGGCCGGCGGCTCAGCGAGGTCGGGTTGGTCGACCAGTACGGGCAGCCGCTGACCCCGGCCGGGCAGGGCGAGGGGAAGCGCACATGGGTCGACCAGTGGAACCTTCGCCGGGTGGCGCTGACCGGACTGGCCGGGCGCAGGATCGAGCGGCTCCTCGTCGTGGCCCGGGCTGCCGAGGTGCCGCTGCGGGTGTGGCTCGACGACATCGGGGTCCGCCCGGCTCGGCTGCTCTCCGCGGCGCCGGTCGACCAGGTCGACACCCGCCGCGGGACCCACTCCAGCGACCGGTTCTCGCGCGGCAACAACGCGCCGCTTGTCGGGCTGCCGCACGGCGGCGTCTTCGGGCTGCCGGTGACCGATGCAGCGGCGGGCAACTGGCCCTACGCCTGGCATGCGCACAACCGCGACACCGCCGGCGGGCCGAACCGGCCGGCGATCGAGGCGTTCGCAACCTCGCACATCCCGAGCCCGTGGATGGGCGACCACGGGGTCTTCCAGGTCATGCCCAGTCCGCTCGTCGAGCCCGACGACGACCGGCGTGCGCGGGCGCTGGGGTTCGACCATCACGACGAGGAGGCCGGGCCGCACCGCTACGCGGTCACCCTCGACGGCGGCGTCACCGCCGAGCTCGTCCCCGGGGACTTCGCGCTCGGGATGCGGTTCACCGGCGCACGCTCGCTGGTGCTCGACCATCACGGCCGGATCCGGTCGCTGACCTGCGAGAACGGTAGGGACGGCCTGATCGTCCGCGCCCTCCTCGACGACCGCGAGGGCAAGCCCGCCCAGCACATCCACCTCCGTCTCGAGGGGACCTCCCAGCTGCGCCTGGGCGAGGGCAGACTCCGCGGCCACATCGCGCTGAGCGGGGCGGGGGCTGTCGACGTACGGCTGGGCATCTCGACCGTCGGCGACGAGCAGGCGGCGGCCAACCTCGCCGCCGCCGGGTCGTTCGACGAGATGGCCGCGCGGGCCCGCGCTGCCTGGGAGCGGGCGCTGGCGACGGTCGAGGTCGAGGGGGCGAGCGAGGACCAGCTGGTCTCGATCCGCTCCGGCCTCTATCGGCTCTTCCTCTACCCGAACCGCTACGGCGAGGGGCCGTCGCACGCGCACGTCTCGCCCTATGACCTGACCACCGTCCGGCACGCGCCGATGACGGTCACCCACGGCTTCTGGGACACCTACCGCACCGCCTGGCCGCTGCTCGCGCTGCTCGACCCGGCAGGTGCCGGCTCGCTCGCCGAGGGCTTCGTCGAGCACTTCCGCGACCGCGGCTGGACACCACGCTGGAGCGCTCCGGCCGCCGAGGACTGCATGACCGGCACCACCTTCGACACGGTCCTGGGTGACCTGGCGCTGCGCGAGGTGCCCGGGATCGACCTGGCGACCGCCTACGCCTCCGCGCTGCGCAACGCGACCGTGCCGCCTGATGACGTACGTGTCGGCCGCAAGGGGCTGCGTCGCGGGATCTTCGCGGGCTACATCGACACCGACACCCACGAGGGCCTGTCCTGGACCCTGGACAACGCGATCAACGACTGGGGGATCTCTCGGGTTGCCCGGAGGTTGCGCGACGTCGGGGTACTCCAGGGAGATTCCGTCGATCTACCGGCCAGTAATGGTCGGAAACTCCCTGGACTACCCCGCACGCCCGAGGACCTTGCGGCAGAGGAGGAGTACTTCGCGCGGCGAGCGCTCGGCTATCGCAGCGTGTTCGACCGCGAGCGGGGGTTCTTCATCGGGCGCGACCCGGCGGGGGAATGGCGTGGAGACTTCGATCCTGATGTCTGGGGTCACGACTACACCGAGACCAACGCCTGGGGCACCGCGTTCACCGCACCCCACGACGGCGCCGGCCTGGCCGGGCTGCACGGCGGTGAGGACGCCCTCGGCGCGAAGCTGGACGAGTTCTTCGCCCGTCCCGAGACCGGCGCGGCCGAGCTGAGCGGCCACTACGGGTTCGCGATCCACGAGATGACCGAGGCCCGGGACGTACGCATGGGGATGCTCGGCCTGTCCAACCAGCCGGCCCACCACATCCCGTTCATGTACATGTTCGCCGGGCGGCACGACGACGCGCACCGGATCGTCCGTGAATGTCTCGCGCGGCTCTTCGTCGGCTCCGACCTCGGCCAGGGCTACCCCGGTGACGAGGACAACGGTGAGATGTCGGCCTGGTACGTCTTCGCCACGATGGGGCTCTATCCGCTGGTGCCGGGGACGGTGTCCTACGTGATCGTCCCTCCCTCGGTCGAGCGCACCGTGCTGCGGCCGACCGAGGGCAGGGAGATCGTGATCGAGGCGGTCGGGACCGGTGACTACATCCGCGCGGTGACGCTCGACGGCGAGCCCTGGGAGGAGATCTCGATCCCGCACGCGCGCCTGGCCGACGGGGCGCATCTGGTCATCGAGCTCGCGCAGGAGCCGTGCGGTTGGGCGAAGGACTCCCGGCCACCGTCGGCCTCGCTGATCGCGCCGAGGCTCCCGGTGACCGACGCGACCGTGGTGGTCCCGGACTCGCTGACCGACGACACCGGCGAGACCGCGGTGGCGCTGAGGGCGGGGGAGCGGGTGGAGGTTCCGCTCGTCGGCGAGCGGACGCTCTCCCTCTACACCGTGACCTCCGCCGAGCCCGGCGACCTGGCCTGGGAGCTGGACTACCTCGACCGCGCCGGCGCGACGTCGGGCCACGAGGAGCGGGTCGGTGAGACGTACGTCTGGGCTGGTCAGACCCGGGTTTTCCGGGTCCGGCGGGGAGACCCGGTCGGGGCGAGCACCGTACGGTTCACCGCGTCGACCGACTGCGTGCTCACGCAGTTGGAGTTCATCGAAGACGACGCCGACAACAGAGACGACAGACAGGACGAGCACTGATGCACGACGACGTACACCTCACCGAAGGCCGTGTGAGCCGGGTCCTCAAGGAGCGGCTGTGGCCGGCCGTGCACACCACCTCGGCGCCCGTGAGCGTCGAGTGGCACGAGCTGCCCGGAGAGCCGATCGCGCCGGCGGAGGGGCTGGGCCTGACGTACGAGCCCTTCGAGGTCGGCAGCGACTGGGGCCCGGCCTGGGGGACCGCCTGGTTCAGGATCACGGGGTCGGTGCCGGCGGAGTGGGCCGGGAAGCGGGTGGAGCTGGTCTGCGACCTCGGCTTCGACGTGAACATGCCGGGCTTCCAGTGCGAGGGGCTGGTCTACACACCCGACGGCGAGCCGGTCAAGAGCCTCAACCCGCGCAACCAGTGGGTGCTGGTCGCCGACGAGGCCGAGGGCGGCGAGGAGATCGAGCTCTTCCTGGAGGCCGCGGCCAACCCCGTGCTGCTCGACTACCACCCCTTCCTGCCGACGCAGGAGGGCGACATCGAGACCTCGTCGAAGAAGAGGCTCTACACGACGCGTCGGATCGAGCTCGCCGTCTTCGAGCAGGACGTCTTCGAGCTCTGCCTCGACCTGGAGACCCTCCACGAGCTGCAGGTCGAGCTGCCCGAGGGGCCGCGGAAGTTCCGCATCCTGCAGGCCATCGACGACGCGCTCGACCTGGTCGATCTCCAGCGGATCCGGGAGACGGCGGCTTCGGCGCGCGAGGCGCTCACCGGGGTCCTCGAGGCGACCGCGCACGACTCCGCCCACCAGATCGCCGCGATCGGCCACGCCCACATCGACTCCGCCTGGCTGTGGCCGGTGCGCGAGACGATCCGCAAGGTCGCCCGCACCACCTCCTCGATGACCGAGCTGCTCGGCGAGGACCCCGACTTCCGCTATGGGATGTCCAGCGCGCAGCAGTATGCGTGGATCAAGGAGCACCGCCCCGAGGTCTACGCCAAGGTGAAGGCCGCGGTCGCCGAGGGCCGCTTCATCCCGCTCGGCGGAATGTGGGTCGAGTCCGACACCACGATGCCGTCGGGGGAGTCGCTGGTGCGGCAGTTCCTCTACGGCCAGCGCTTCTTCGAGACGGAGTTCGGGATCCGCTGCAAGGGCGTCTGGCTGCCCGACTCCTTCGGCTATTCACCCGCCCTGCCGCAGCTGATGAAGCGGGCCGGGTTCGAGTGGTTCTTCACCCAGAAGATCTCCTGGAACCAGGTCAACAAGTTCCCGCACCACACCTTCGAGTGGGAGGGCATCGACGGCTCGCGCATCCTCAGCCACTTCCCACCGATGGACACCTACAACTCCCGCCTCTCCGGCGCGGAGGTCGCCAAGGCGTCGCGGCAGTTCCGCGAGAACCGGGTCGCCACCGGGTCGATCGCGCCGGTCGGCTGGGGCGACGGCGGTGGCGGCACCACCCGCGAGATGGCCGGCAAGGCCCGTCGTCTCCGTGACCTCGAGGGCTCCGCCCAGGTGTCCTGGCGCCACCCCGACGACTTCTTCTCCGAGGCACGTGAGGAGCTGCCGGAGCCGCCGGTGTGGGTCGGTGAGCTCTACCTCGAGCTCCACCGTGCCACCCTCACCTCCCAGCACCTCACCAAGCAGGGCAACCGGCGCTGCGAGCACCTGCTCGTCGAGGCCGAGCTGTGGTCGGCCACGGCTGCGCTGCGTGGGCTCGTCGACTATCCCTACGACGAGCTGGACGCGCTGTGGCAGCAGATCCTGCTGCAGCAGTTCCACGACATCCTGCCCGGGACGTCGATCGCCTGGGTGCACCGGGAGGCGGCGGCGCAGTACGCCCGGGTCGCCGAGGCGGCTGAGGCTCTGATCAACCGGGCGCTCACGGCGCTCGCCGGCGAGGGAACCCTCGCGCTGCGGGCCGACGGGCGCACCGGGTCCGTCCAGGCGGCCGAGCCCGTGGCGGCCGTCTCCGTGGTCGAGCAGGACGGGACGTACGTCTTGGGGAACGGGGTCGTCGAGGTCACCGTCTCCGCGGAGGGTCTGATCACCTCGGCGGTCGACCTGGCGACCGGGCGCGACGCGATCCCGGCCGGTGCCGAGGCCAACCTGCTCCAGGTCCACCAGGACTTCCCGAACATGTGGGACGCCTGGGACGTGGACCGGTTCTACCGCAACCGGGTCACCGATCTGCGTGAGGTGACCTCGATCGAGATCACCGAGGACGGGCTGGTCATCGAGCGGCCGATCTCGCCGTCGTCGTCGACCACGCAGACGCTGTCGCTCGCGCCGGGATCGCGGGTGCTCGACATCGCGCAGAGCACCGAGTGGCACGAGACCGAGAAGTTCCTCAAGGTCGCCTTCCCGCTCGACGTCAAGGCCGAGCAGACGCTCGCCGAGACCCAGTTCGGCTATCACCGCCGCCCGACCCACACCAACACCTCGTGGGAGGCGGCGAAGTTCGAGACCTCGATGCATCGCTGGGTGCTGGCCTCCGAGCCCGGGTTCGGGGTCGCGCTGGTCAACGACTCGACGTACGGCTTCGACGTCACCCGCCCGACCGCGCTCACCACCGAGGTGCGGCTCTCGCTGCTGCGTGCTCCGCGTTTCCCCGACCCGGAGACCGATCAGGGCGTGCAGACGCACCGCTACGGACTGGTCATCGGAGCCTCGGTCGAGACCGCCACCGAGGCGGGGGCCGCGCTCAACACGCCGGCGCGCCAGATCACCGGTGAGACGGCCGTCGAGCCGCTGGTGACCGTCTCCGGGGAGGGCCTGGTGGTCTCGAGCGTGAAGCTCGCCGCCGACCGCTCCGGCGACCTGGTCGTGCGTGTCTACGAGTCGACCGGCGCACGTACGCAGGGGGAGCTGCGCGTCGCCGAGAGCTACGAGCGGGTCGAGGAGATCTCGCTCGTGGAGGACCCGATCGCCGAGGTGAGCGCCGACGGCGGTGTCGTCGCGCTCAGTCTCGGGGCCTTCGAGGTCCGCACCCTGAGGTTCCACCGCAACTAAAGGAGAGATCGACCATGTCAGTTCCCCACATCTCACGTCCCCACATCTCACGCAGACGCATGCTCCTCGGCGCCGGAGCGGCGGGCATCGCCGCCACCGGCCTCGGCCTGGCTTCGTCGGCCTCCGCGGCGCGCCCACAGGCGTCGCCGACGCTGATGACCGGCTACGTCGAGGTCAACAACTACAGCGTCGGCAACGTCGCCAAGTACGAGCTCGCCGGCGGCGGCAACGTCTTCGACATCGGCCTGATCTTCGCGGCCAACATCAACTACGACGGCCAGCGGGCCTACCTCTACAACAACCCGCAGGTGCAGGCACAGCTCGACGCCGCCGACGTACACATCCGTCCTGCCCAGGCCAAGGGCATCAAGATCCTGCTCTCGGTGCTCGGCAACCACCAGGGTGCCGGGTTCGCCAACTTCCCGGACCGGGCCGCGGCCGAGGCCTTCGCCGACCAGCTCGCCTCCGCGGTGACCCGGTACGGACTCGACGGGATCGACTTCGACGACGAGTGGGCCGAGTACGGCGCCAACGGCACCGGCCAGCCCAACGACTTCTCCTTCGTCTACCTGCTCCAGGCGCTCCGCTCGCGACTTCCCGACAAGCTCATCACCTTCTACTACATCGGCCCGTCCGCCTCGCGGCTCTCCTACGGCGGGGTCAACGCCGGCGATCTCCTCGACTACGCCTGGAACCCCTACTACGGCACCTGGGGTGTGCCTGACGTGCCTGGGCTCGGGAAGCCTCAGCTTGCTCCGGCGGCTATCAACATCCAGGGCACTTCTTCTTCGACTGCTGCCAGTCTTGCCTCGAGGACTGTTTCTCAGGGGTACGGGGTGTTCAACACGTACAACCTCGGATCTGCTGACGCGAGTGGGTATCTCTCGTCTGTCACCAAGGCGCTGTATGGGAAGGGGACTGTTTACACCGGCTGAGTCTCGGATTGGATCTCCTCGGAGGGTCGGTGCTTCTTCGCTGCCGCGATGTTCGCCGCCGACCCTTTCGGGACGATCGAGAAAAACTTGGCTGGCTATCGGGCCGGCGGCCAGCCCTGTCGGGCTTCGGTTCGGGTTGGGTGCCGGCATTCGTCGATGCGGGCCAAAGGTGCTGGGCGTGGCTGGCGTATAGACGCCAGCGACGCCTTGAAGATGGCGCAAATATGCCGTCTGACCTGGTGAAATGCATCTACTCTTGTCGGCGGAGAATGGTAAAGTGTCGGGCATGGAAGCGCTCCTCGACCCCGACGACACCACCAGCGGTCTGCTGGCTTCGGTGCGTACGTCTCGGGCGGTTGCGGAGCAGGCTGACCGTGACGTGTTGATCGCCGCTGCCCGGTTCGCGGCACTCCACTCCGTCGACACCGCAGCGGAAGCGGCGCGGCTGGAAGGCGACGTGTTCGGCGACCGGATGCTGCCCCTGGCCGGCCCCGGGGCGCCGCTGGTGTCGGAGGCCGCCGCGGTGGAGTTCGCGGCTGTGTGGGGCCGGTCGACCCAGGCGGGCAAGAAGTTCCTCGGCGACGCGGTCGAGCTGCGCTACCGGCTCAAGCATGTCTGGGCACGGATCCTGGACGGGTCGCTGCTGGCGTGGCGGGCCCGACGGATCGCGGACCTGACCCGCAACCTCGATGCCGAGGTCGTGGCATGGGTGGACAAGCAGGTCGGGCCGTACGCCCACAAGATGGGCCCGGTCCAGCTGGAGCGCGCTGTCACTCAGGCGGCCGCGCTGTTCGAACCCGACGTCGCCGCGGCGATCGCTGAATCGGACGCGGTCGAGCATCGCTCGGTCATCATCAGCACCCAGGAGACCCCTTTCGTCGGCGCAGGCGCCGAACAAGGGCAGGCGGTC
The DNA here is from genome assembly GCA_040302365.1 of Nocardioides sp. NPDC126508. Classification (GTDB taxonomy): domain Bacteria; phylum Actinomycetota; class Actinomycetes; order Propionibacteriales; family Nocardioidaceae; genus Nocardioides. Next base: position 305,580 of record JBEOUM010000006.1, on the reverse strand, counting down.
TTGGCGCTGGGCTATGTCGACGGGGTCCTCGACGCCGCCGACGCCCTGGATCTCGAGCAGGCCGTCGCCGCGATCGCGCACGGGCTTCTCGACCAGGACGACTACACCGATGCGAGCCTTGATGTGCGGCGGGCTGCCGCGCTCGGAGTGCTGGGACGGGCCTACAACTCAGGTTCCCTGGACGGTGTCCCCGGCGTTGCCCGGGTCGTCGAGCTGGTCATCCACACCGATACGCGCGAACTGGCCGGCACTGGCCTCGTTCGGCTCGACAACACCCGAGGCCTGGCCAGCGTCGAACGCCTCGAACAATGGGCCACCACCCCAGGCACCGTCGTGAAGCCGGTCATCGTGGTCGACCTCGCCGAAGACATCGAAGCAGCCGGCTACGTCCCGACCGCCCGCCAGCGGCGCCAGGCTGGATTGATCCACCAGAAGTGCTCCTTCCCCTACTGCCAGGCCCGCGCCGAGCACTGCGACCTCGACCATCGAGCCGCCTACGTCGACGGCGGCCCGACCAGCAGCCACAACCTCACCCCGCTGTGCCGACAGCACCACCGGATGAAGACCCACCACGGCTGGCGCTACCACCGGATCCGCGCAGGCACCTACCGATGGCGCAGTCCCCATGGCTACGAATACGTCGTCAGCCCAGCCGGCACCATCGACATCAGCAGCGACGTCGATCCGCCCGTAGTCCTCGCCGCCTGAGCCGCATGTTGTGAGCGGCCGCAGCGGCTTGGGCGTTCGCGTTCCGATCACGTTGGATGCGACCGCGATCTCGTGCTCCTGACGCGCCGACCTGGCACGATGGCCGACATGGCGGACTGGCGTGCACTCCGAGACGCGTACGGGAGTGCTGAACCGGTCGAAGGGCTCCTCGAGCGTGGTGACACCGATCAGACTGACGTCTGGGAGGAGCTGTGGTCGCGGCTTTGCCATCAAGGCACGGTCTATTCGGCCAGCTATGCAGCCTTACCTCGCCTCGCAGAGCTAGCTCGCGGTCGCGACCCGTCAGGAATCGTCGAACCGCTGTTTCTGGCTACCTCCATCGTCGCGTCAACTGACGCGCCAGCGGACGTCGATGTCCGCGCACACTACGCCGAAACGATTCGTGAACTGCATGCCGTTGCGGAGCGGCTGGTCCCACTGGCTGGAGAAGACGCTGACTTCGTCTACCGGGTTCAAGCCCTGATTGCGACGGAAGACGCTGGCATCTGGGGCTCTCGGCTAGATGCCTTGGTGGACGAAGAGCTGGAAGTGGCGTGCGGCAACTGCGGAGACCAGTTGCTGATAGACCTCGGAGCGTCGCCGGCTGAGGTTCGAGCGTTTGATGACGCGTCGGTGGGCGTCACCGCCGTGATCCCTGCCGACTCAGCCAAGCTGACGGGGAGCGAAGCCCGCGCCTATCAGCTTGCGACCGATCACGGCCGTCGGAGCCTCGCAGAACGGATGCTCGAGGTGTTTGCCGAGTTCGAGTGCCCGAGGTGTCGGGCCAGAACTCGAGCCTCAGCGGGAGCTGTATGACGTGTCACGAAGACTCGGTGCCTGCTGCCTGAGTCGGCCCGCCTCGGCAACGGCTCGAGTCCCGGCCCGATCGCTACCAGAGCCACCGTGACCTGCGCCTTGGGAGTATCGTTCGCGCACGGACCGCGGCGGCCGGTCCTGAGGGAGAAGAGGCGGCGTAGATGGGTGTCACGAGCGAGAGCGGGCGGATCGTCGCGGGGGGCCGGAAGGGCACCTACGTACGTCTGGCCGAAGGCCCGCAGGAGCGCCACATCTCGCGCACCGACCTGGCCCGCAAGCCGGAGGAGCTGGGCGATCCGATCCTGACCGTCGCGCACCTGTCCGACATGCACATCTGCGACCACCAGTCGCCGGCACGGGTCGAGGTGCTGGACCGGCTCATGGACCCCGACAGCACGGCCCGCGAGATGATCGACGAGATCGGGACGTACCGGGCCCAGGAGCTGCTGACCGCGCAGGTCGGCGCGGCGATGGTGGAGGCGGTCAACGAGATCACCGAGGGTCCGGTGGGCGGCGGCCCGCTCGACCTGGCGATCGCGACCGGCGACAACACCGACAACGGGCAGTACAACGAGCTCGACTGGTACCTGACGCTGCTCGACGGCGGCCGGCTCACCCCCGACTCCGGCGACATGCTGCACTACGAGGGCGTCGCCACCCTGCCGGACAAGCGCTTCTGGCACCCGCAGGGCGAGACGTACGACATGCGCCGCGGCGACCTCGGCTTCCCGCTCGTGCCCGGGCTGTTGAAGGCCGTACGCCGCGCGATCGACTCACCCGGTCTGGAGGTGCCGTGGCTGGCCGTCAATGGCAACCACGACGGGCTGCTGCAGGGCACCGTGCCGGGCAACACCGCCATCGGCGATGTCGCGGTCGGTGACCTGAAGGCGATCGCGATGCCCGATCACTGGACCGACGAGGCCAAGGCGAAGCTGATCGCCGGGCTGGTCTCCGGTGACCCGGCCGCGCTCGCGATGCTGGCCGAGCTGGAGCCCTACGAGGTGACCGCCGACCGTCGTCGCCGGCAGACCACGCTCCAGGAGTTCATCGACTCCCACGTGCACGACGAGGCGAAGCCGCCCGGGCACGGCTTCCGGGCCGGCGGCGATCCCTACTACCGCTACGACGTCAACGACGAGGTCACCTTCGTCGTCCTCGACACGGTCAACCCGGCCGGCGGCTTCCAGGGATCCCTCGATGCCGAGCAGCTGGAGTGGCTCGACGCCGTGCTCGCCTCCACCGACTACGACGAGCGGCTCGCCGTGATCGCCAGCCACCACGACGTGGCCTCGCTGACCAACGACATGAGCGGCGCCGGCGGCAAGCGGCGCGTGCTCGGCGACGAGGTCGAGCAGACCGTCTCCCGCCACGAGAGCGCGGTCCTCTGGCTCAACGGCCACACCCACCGTACGTCGGTGCGGCCCCGCGGATCGTGGTGGGAGGTCACCGCGCCGTCGCTGATCGACTGGCCGCAGCAGGGCCGGGTCGTCGAGCTGATCTCCGACGGGGACGTGCTCACCATCGCCACCACGATGCTCGACCACGCCGGTCCCGCGCGCTGGAGTGGCTCGATCGAGAAGGTCGGCCACCTCGCCTCGCTCTCCCGCGAGCTGGCCGCCAACGACTGGCAGGCACCGAAGGTACCCCTCGCCGAGCACCCGGGCGCCGGGACGGCACAGGATCGCAACGTACTCCTGCATCTGCTCGACCCCAGGGCCTGAAAAGCGTCTCGAAAGGCCTCCGACACGCCGTTATCTAGCGAATGACAGGCGGTTGGGGTTGCGTGGACCAGCGTTCTCCGCTGGACTACCACCAACCGAAGTCCACGCAAGCAGCGTGGACACCAAGCACTTGGAGGAAAGACACGTGAGCTCGACCGCAGCCACAGGGCCTGCGGACCGGCTGGGCCTCAAGTCCGGCATGGTCATCCAGGAACTGGGCTGGGACAACGATACGGATGACGAGCTGCGGGTCGCCATCGAAGACTCCGTCGACGCAGATCTGGTCGACGGTGAATACGGCAACGTCGTCGACGCCGTGCTGCTGTGGTGGCGCGACGACGACGGCGACCTCGTCGACGGTCTCGTCGACGCGCTGACCGACCTGGTCGGCGGCGGGGTCATCTGGTTGCTGACGCCGAAGGTGGGCCGCCCTGGTGCGGTCGACCCGGCCGACATCGCCGAGGCCGCGCCGATCGCCGGACTGTCCCAGACCACCACCGCATCTGTGAGCAAGGACTGGGCCGCGACGCGTCTGCTCGCGCCGAAGACTCCTGCCTGATGGCGACCGTTCTCGGGGTCGATGGACACTCGCGGGAGTCCTCGCGTGCGCGCGGTTAGACTCCCAACGGTGTTCTCGACTACGGCTGCCAAGGCACGTACCGCCGGTTCCGCGGCGATGATCCTGGCCGGCTCCGGCATCGTCCGGCCGGTCAATCCTCTCGGGCTCGCACGGACCGGACTGGCGCTGGCGCGCTGGGGCACCGGGCCTGCCGGAGGGTTCATCGGCCTCGCCCGCCGCTACCCACGCCGCACCGCGGTCATCGATGAGCTCGGGTCGCTGACGTACGCCGACCTCGACCGTCGGTCCAACGCCATCGCCCGGGCCCTGGCTGCCCGGGGGATCGGCGAGGGCGACGGCGTGGCGATCATGTGCCGCAACCACCGTGGGTTCATCGACGCGACCCTGGCTGTCGCCAAGCTCGGCGCCGACGCGCTCTACCTCAACACCGCGTTCGCGGGGCCGCAGCTCGTCGGGGTGCTGGAGCGGGACAAGCCCGCCCTGATCATCCACGACGAGGAGTTCACCGGGCTGCTGTCCTCGGCCACCTCGGCCGAGCGGTTGATCGCGTGGGTGGACTCCTCGGAGGCGGGGGAGACCCTCGAGTCCCTGGTCTCCGGTGACGCGCGGCCGGTGCCGCCGCCGAGGCGGCACGGCCGGATCGTGATCCTGACCTCCGGCACGACGGGGGCGCCGAAGTCGGCGCCGCGTCAGGAGGCCGGGATCGACGCGGCGGTCGCGCTGATGTCGCGGATGCCGATGAAGGACGGCTGGCGCTGCTTCGTCGCCGCGCCGCTCTTCCACACCTGGGGGATCGCCCACCTCCTCTTCGCCGAGCTGCTCGGCACCACGATGATCCTGCGCCGCCGGTTCGACCCGGAGGATGCGCTGGCCACCCTCGCGGAGACCCGGGCCGACTCGTTCGTGGTCATCCCGGTGATGATGCAGCGGATCCTGTCGCTGCCGGAGGAGACCCTGGCTGCGTACGACCTCGAGGGGATCGCCTCCCGGCTGAAGGCCGTCGCGTCCTCGGGATCGGCGCTGCCCGGCGACCTGGCGCTGGAGTGGATGGACCGGTTCGGTGACAGCCTCTACAACGTCTACGGCTCGACCGAGGTCTCCTACGCCTCGATCGCCGACCCGGTCGATCTGCGGGAGGCGCCGACCTCGGCCGGCAAGGTGCCGTGGGGCACCCAGATGCGGATCCTCGACGGCGACGGCCACCCGGTGCCCGACGGTGAGCCGGGCCGGATCTTCGTCGGCAACGGGCTCCTCTTCGAGGGCTACACCAGCGGTGGCGGCAAGGAGGTCGTCGACGGTCTGATGGCGACCGGTGACGTCGGTCGGTTCGGCCCCGACGGCCGGCTCTACATCGAGGGTCGCGACGACGACATGATCGTCTCCGGCGGCGAGAACGTCTTCCCGCAGGAGGTCGAGGACTGCCTCGTCCGGCACCCGCTCGTCGCCGACGCGGCCTGCGTCGGGGTCGACGACGCAGACTTCGGCAAGCGGCTGCGCGGGTTCGTGGTGCTCGTACCTGGCGCCGACAGCGACGTCGATGCGGTGTTGAAGGACTGGGTCAAGGAGAATCTGGCTCGCTTCAAGGTGCCCCGCGAGATCATCGTGACCGACGCCCTGCCGCGCAACGCGACCGGCAAGGTGCTGCGGCGTGAGCTGGCGACCTGGGACACCGAGGCAGTGGGTTCCAACGGCGAGAGGGCGGCAGAGCAGTGACTGGACTTCAGATCGGCGGTCCGGCTCCGGACTTCACGCTCCGTGACCAGTTCGGTGCCGACGTCACGCTCTCGGACTTCCACGCCAAGAAGGCGGTGGCGATCTTCTTCTTCCCGTTCGCCTTCTCCGGCGTGTGCACCGGTGAGATGAGCGGGCTGCGCGACCGCCTCGACGAGTTCGTCACCTTCGACACCGAGGTCCTGGCGATCTCGTGCGACCCGGTCTACGCGATCCGGCAGTTCGCCGACACCGACCGGCTCAACTTCCCGGTGCTCTCCGACTTCTGGCCGCACGGCGAGGTGGCGAAGTCCTACGACGTCTTCAACGACCGCACCGGAGCTCCGCTCCGGTCGTCCTACATCATCGACAAGTCGGGTGTCGTGCGGTGGGCCGTGCACAACGCCAACGCCGACGGCCGCGACCTCGACGAGCACCTCCGCCAGCTCCACGCAGCGGTCTGACCAGGTAGTTTACGGGTCATCCAAGTTCCGTTAACAGGCTGGTTACATCGCTTTTCCTATGCCCTGGGCGGGATCTAACCTTGAGTTGTTGAGCCGCTGATGACCCGAGACGTCAGCGGCTCAACTTCCATTTCAGGGTTGGTATGTCGGCCCGGTTCGTCGGGCCCGCCCCTGATCGCGTACTCTTGGGGCGCTTCGGACGCATAGCTCAGTTGGTAGAGCGCCTCCCTTACAAGGAGGATGTCGGGGGTTCGAGTCCCTCTGCGTCCACCACCTTGTTTCGCCAGGTCAGGACCCTGTTTCGTCATCGTCCTCACCCTCTCCGGTCTCCTCGTCGCTCTCAGATGCCTCCAGGATGCCCCCGAGCGCTTGGCCGAGTCCCAGAGGTTGTCGTCGATCAGGTCGCCGTAGAGGTCCATCGTCATGGCTGCGGACGCGTGCCCCAGGATGCGCTGCAGCACCTTCGGGTCAGCGCCGGCGCCCAGCCCATCTCGCGCAATGCTCATAGCATCGGACGCTCGACCAACGCTAGCGGTTCGTGCGCTTCGCCGGAGACGAGCACGCGATCCCCAGTTGAGGGGACACGTGCCGTGCAGTCGCTAAAACCTTCATATGGCCGAAGGAAGACTCCGCACGGTGGATACAGCATGGGCGCTTGAGCAATGCCGACTTTGGCTGTCGCTGCATGAACGTGTTCCGGTTCCCGAGGCCGAGCGGCAGTCGAACCGCGACCCGAGGACCAAGTTTGTTGGGTCCAAGGACGAGCGCAGTCGAATCAAGCATCGCGTGCAGTTTGTATCTGAGGCCATTTGGGACACCCAGGAGCGACGCTGGAGGCGCTGGCAGCCGGACGAGCACGGAGTCCGCGAACTCATCTTTGAACTCGAAGAGGGCCTGGAGGTTCGCGAAAGGCTTGGTCTTGACGACGCGGGGCCTGCCCTCGCCGCCGACGCGTTGCATTCGTGGGTATGGCAGGCAGCGCGGCCGCACTGGGAAAGCGGAAATCACGACGCGGCGGTGTGGGCCGCCGGAATCAATGTGAACACGAAGCTGAAGAAGAAGGTTGACCGACCTGACCTGGGTGAATCCAAGCTCGTCGCCGCCGCGTTCGGAACAGCACCCGCCGACGACGGTCGATCGAGACTCCGCCTTTGTGACGAGGCGAATCCGGATCTTTTCCGAGACCGGCACATCGGTGCGCTACAACTCGGCCAAGGCCTCTTCTCTGGGATTCGGAATCCGCTCAGTCACGTCGGTGCCGACGACATGACGGAGCAGGAAGCGCTCGAGACACTCGCGGCGTGGAGTCTGTTTGCCCGATGGGTCGACCGAGCTGAGGTCAAGGGCAACGCCCGGAACGGCGATGACGACGACGCGGAAACCAGCGGGACGCCCGAAACGTGATTCACCAATGCGACCCGCTGCAGCTCTTCGGCAGAGTTCCCGGTCACAACTCGATTGGTCGATAGGCAAGCGCGGCGTCGACGACCTCACCGGGAGTCAACTCCCGATCGAACCCCTCGCTGTCAGGCCAGAAGATCAGATCCGACACCCGAGGATGAAGCACGCGGGACTCCAGGGCTTTGAGCGCTGCGCTCTGCTCCTCCTCGCTGCCCTCGCTTGACCTCAAGTACTCCACGAGTCGTACCAGTTCTTCCCGTTCGTCTGCAGTCGTCACGTCGGAAAGCATGCGACATCTCGGGCCGCTCTGTCACCGACCAAGTGATCCGTCAGCTGATGCGCGACAGATCTCCGACCAACTGATCCCAACGTCTAGACCACTCCGCAAGCTCCGGCCTGGCCTTGTCCACTAGCCTCGGCATGGTGGAGGACGAGCGCACCAGGTTCGACATCTGGCACGAGATCGATTACGAAGAGGCGTGGGCGCGGTTCGATGAACGGTTCAGATTCCGCGCCGACTTCTACGAGAGGGTTCAGCCGGCGATCCGCTTGACGCCTGGGTGCCTTGTCGTCGACCTTGCTCCGATTTTTGAGCGGGACCCAAAGGGATTCTCAGCGGACGAGGATTACCTAGACTCCACCGCGTTCCAGGCATTTGCGGACCTCGTTGGTGAAGACGAGATCATCGCGCTGGACTGGCAGCACCCTAGCTACCGCTACTCGCCCCGCGCTCAGGTGGAATCGGCCGCCTACGCCGCCGTCCAGGTGTTCCCCAACGGCGACTACTTCGCCCACATGCCCGCGGATCTTCGCTGGGGCACGTTCGGTCACCCGTGGCAGCAGACGCTCACGCTATGGGGCGACGAGCTCATCATGACCCTCGGCGCTGACCTGTTGACGTGGCTGCCTCGGCATGGCCAGAGTCCCGCTTGAGTACGGCGTGACGTCGCAGATCAGTTGGCGGACGCCGTGCCGCACTTCTATCGACGGAGCACACTCTGTCACCGATCGACTTCGTGAGAACTTTCTCTACTGACTCAAGGCGGCCTTCGGCCGCGTGCGCGGCCTCCGGGGGCGTGCGGCCTGGCGGCCGGTCCCCCTACGTGCCGCGCAAATGAAGAAGAGCGCCCAGTCCGTAGACCAAGCGCTCACTCTCCAGTCAGACCAGCTGCCCGACGCGATCATCCGTTACCGCAACCTCGACCCCACCGAGCCACTACCGTTCCGCCCATGACCGAGCCCTCGCCTTTGACGCCGACCCTGCCCGAATGGCTGCTCGGCGCTGTCGTCGGCGCCACGCTCCTTGCCGGCCTGGCGGTCGCCCTTGTCGTAATCGGGCTTCTCATCCGCCACCAGCTCCGACGAGCCAAGTAGGCCGGCGCACCTCCACCCCAGACCAGTCTTCGGCTGATGACGAGGGCGGGGGCAGCCGTAGCGGCGTCCGCTCTCCAGCCCTCGACAAGTCGAACCGGGGTAGGGTTTTGTACGTCAGGGGCAAGCCCCCGAACCCCCGCCAAGGGGGCCAGGTGCCGGAATGGGTGACGCTCCGCCCCCGCGATACGGACTCCCAGCGATGCCCCCATGGTGTCCCCGGCGCTCTCGAAACGGTCCCGAAGAGCCATGAACAACCATGACGAAATCACGGTGAGCATCAGGGTGGGGGAGTAGGGATAGCGTCGCGGCATCTGACTTACAAGGAGGATGTCGGGGGTTCGAGTCCCTCTGCGTCCACCACGGCACCAGGTGCCATCTGAACCGGACGAACGACGGATCAGTACGTCCTCGGAGTGCCGTTCGGTCGCCGCTCGAGCGGCCGCGTGTCCCGGTCGTCCGGCTGGTTCGCAAGGCGAGTGAGGCAGGTCGCGAAGACGGCATCACGAACGCGCGCGGACAGTCCCGGGTCGCCGTACCGGTCGGGCTGGGTGAGGGTGCTCAGCGCGACGCCGGTGTTTGCCGAGAGGATCATCTGTGCGGCTTCTCGGCTCGGAATGCGTAGCGCGCCGGCGACGGCGCAACGGTCGAGCGCCTCGGTGAGCAGGACGAAGATCCTCCCTGCCGCGTCCGGAACCTTGGGCAGTGTGGGGGAGAACATGAGCCGGTAGAGCGCCGGGTTGGCGGCCGCGAAGTCGAGGTAGTCGTCCCAGCAGGCGTAGAGGTCTGTCACGGGGTCGACCGTGTGCTCGAGGGAGCGTTTGCGTTCGATGTAGGGGTTGAACGCCTCGTCGATGACCGCGTCGAGGAGTCCGTTCTTGTCGCCGAAGAGTCGGTACAGCACGGACCTTCCCGCGCCCACGGCTTCGCAGATCTCCCTGATCGAGACGGTGCCGGTGGGCGAGTCCTCCAACAGCCGCCGGGCCGCCTCGATCATGGTTGCCCGCATCTGCCCGGCCGGTACCGGCGTGGTGTGGAGGTTGGTCACGAGCATCTCTCCTTGGCACATGGCGGCGCGCTGGGGGCGCAGTGCAGCGGTGATCGTACGATGCCGCGGAGTGCTCGTCCGGGAGCGCATCGCGTGACCCGGAACACTTGACCTCAGCTGTCGTCCGGGACCTGCTCGGAGTCGGTCGACACCGTGGTGTGGTGACGGAGGACGTCCCGGTCCAGCGGCAGTGCGACGTGTCCGCGAAGCGGCCAGTCGGTGCTGGGGTCGGCGAGATAGAGCCAGATGACGCCGGGCATGGGCGAGCGGACCATCCGGACGCGGCAGCGGTCCACCGAGGTGCCGGGAATGCTGACGATGTCGCCGATCCCGACGCGGGTCACGCTCACGGTGTCGGTCGGGGCGTTCATGAGTATGCTCCTGAGGATCGATCGGCAACGCTAGAAACGATGACATGAAGATATCTTCAAGTCGTGTAGTTTGACGATATCCCGCACACCTCTCGCTGGAGGACTCGATGAGTGTCCCGCTGTATCAGGCCAAGGCCGAGTTCTTCCGTACGCTCGGCCACCCTGCTCGGATCCGGATCCTGGAGCTCCTCGCCGAGCGGGATCACGCGGTGCACGAGCTGCTCGAGCAGATCGCGATCGAGCCCAGCAACCTGTCCCAGCAGCTCTCGGTGCTCCGGCGTACGTCGATGGTGGTCTCCCGGCGGCGTGGCGGCGAGGTCGTCTACTCGATCAGCGTGCCGGAGGTGCGCGACCTGCTGCTCTCGGCCCGCAAGATCCTCGTCGCCCGGGCGGAGGCCCAGAGCGAGTTCGAGGACGAGCTGGTCAACGCCTCCGAGTGACGGCGGGCTACTTCCACAGCACGACGTAGTAGACGAGCAGCGGGATCACCGGGGCTCCGAGAAACCACGGCGTGGCCAGCGAGAGCTTGTTGATCAGGCGTACGCCCGCCACCGCCATCACCCCGAGCATCACGGAGATCACGAACAGGCCCTCGCGCGCGCCGCCCTTGTCGGCGCCGGTGGCGCCGAGCGCCGCCATCGCCAGGGAGTGGAGGAGTACGACCGCGCAGAGCAGCGAGGATGCGACGTACTTCTTGACCTGCTCGATGTGCACGTACGCACCCTAGTCGGCGACTCGTCGAATTGAAAACTTCTTCATCTACTCATGTTGTCCTATCGTGCTCCATGTGTCGTCGCTGTCATCGGTGTCCCTCGCTGAGGTGAGGAGCCGCGCCGTCGCCCTGCTGCCGGGCAGGGAGGACTGGGAGGCGGTCAGGCGGGACCCGAAGGCCGACCTGGTCGCCGGAGTGACCGTCGCCGTCGTCGCCCTGCCGCTGGCGCTCGCCTTCGGGGTCTCGTCCGGGATGGGGGCGTCGGCCGGGATCGTGACCGCGGTGATCGCGGGCGTCGTCGCGGCGGTCTTCGGCGGCTCGAACCTGCAGGTCTCCGGGCCGACCGGTGCGATGACCGTCGTGCTGGTGCCGATCATCCACGACTTCGGTCGCGACGGGGTGCTGATGGTCGGGCTGCTGGCCGGGATCATGCTGCTGATCGCGGCCGGCCTCGGGCTGGGGAAGCTGGTGCGCTACCTGCCGATCCCGGTGATCGAGGGGTTCACCGCGGGCATCGCCGTGGTGATCGGGTTGCAGCAGGTGCCGGCGATGTTCGGGGTCGAGGGCGGCGAGTTCGAGCACACCTGGCAGGTCGCCCTCGACGTGGTCCGCCGCTGGCTGGAGGCGCCGCAGTGGGCGCCGGTGGTGATGGCGCTGGCCGTCGCCGGCTTCATCCTGGTCGCGCAACGCCTGCGACCGGCGGTGCCGTGGTCGCTGGTCGCGATCGTGCTGGCCACCGTCGCCGGGTCGTGGCTGCCCGTCGACGGGATCGGCGAGCTCCCGCCGGGCCTGCCCGCGCCGAGCGCCGGGTTCGTCTCCCTGTCCGGGCTCGCCGCGCTGGTCCCCGCTGCCGCGGCGGTCGCCGCCCTGTCGGCGCTGGAGAGCCTGCTGTGCGCGACCGTGGCCGACTCGATGACCGTGGACGAGTCCCACGACCCCGACCGCGAGCTCGTCGGTCAGGGGCTGGCCAACCTCGCGGTGCCGTTCTTCGGCGGCGTACCCGCCACCGCGGCGATCGCGCGCACCGCCGTCAACGTCCGCGCCGGGGCGCGCTCCAAGCTGGCCTCGGTCACCCATGCGGTGGTCCTGCTCGTGATCGTGAGCGCGTTGGCCGGCCCGGTCGCACACATCCCGCTCGCTGCGCTCGCCGGTGTGCTGCTGGCCACCTGCGTACGCATGATCGAGGTCGCCTCGGTCGCCCTGCTGCGCTCGACGCGCGGCGACGCGCTCGTCCTGGTGCTCACCTTCGTCGTGACGGTCGTCTTCGACCTCGTCGACGCGGTGATCGCGGGGCTGCTGGTCTCGGTCCTGTACGCCCTGCGGCAGGTCGCCCGCAGTGCGGTCGTCGAGCGGGTCGAGCCGTTCGGACCCGCCCGCGGACTGCACTCCGAGGAGGAGCACGAGCTGCTGAAGAAGCACATCGTCGTCTACCGCTTCGACGGCCCGCTCTTCTTCGCGGCCGCCCACCGTTTCCTGCTCGAGCTCTCCGAGGTCGCCGACGTACGCGTCGTCGTGCTGAGGATGTCGCGCGTCACCACCATCGACGCGACCGGCGCGAAGGTCCTCGACGAGGTCATCTCCCGCCTGGAACGACGCGGCAAGGTCGTGATGATCTCCGGCATCTCGCCTGGCCACGCCGAGGTCCTGGCCAGGCTCGGGGTCGCCGACCACCTGCGCCGCGACAACCGCATCCACAGCCGTACGCCCGAAGCCATCTCCCGCGCGCTGGAGCTGGTCGCCGAGCATGCCGGTTCCTAGACAGACCACAAGCCTTCCCGAGGAGAACTGATGACCGCGACGTTGCCCCCGTGCCCCGAGTGCCACGAGACCTACACCTACGAGCAGGCGACCCTTCTGGTCTGCCCGATGTGCGGTCACGAGTGGACCGCCCACGACCAGGACGAGGAGGCCGCGGCGAGCGTCATCGCCGATGCGTTCGGTACGCCGCTGGCCGAGGGCGACTCGGTGACCGTCATCAAGGACCTCAAGGTCAAGGGCACCTCGCTCGTCGTCAAGGTCGGCACCAAGGTCAAGAACATCCGCCTCGCCGACGGCTTCGGTGGCCACGACATCGACTGCAAGATCGACGGCATCGGTCCGATGCAGCTCAAGTCCGAGTTCGTGAGGAAGAGCTGAACGACCACACGCGTACGGAGCGGGGCAGCAGCGTGTTGGCGGTGGCGAACGCGATGAGGGTGATCGTGATGACCATGCTCGCGGTGCCCGTCCAGCCGGCCGCGAAGGCGAGGCCGCCGAGCCAGCCGAAGAGGCTCGAGCCCGCGTAGTAGAACAGCGTGTAGAGCGAGGTGGCCTGCGCGATCCCTCGGGTCGCCATCGGTCCCACCCAGCCCGACGCGATCGAGTGCGCCGCGAAGTAGGCGGTGGTGAACAGCAGCAGCCCGATCAGCACCGTGGCCAGCCGGTCGGGGATCGTCAGCGCGGCGCCGCCGGCCATGGTCAGCGACGAGGCCAGGAGTACGCGTCGACGGCCGAAGCGGCCGGCGAGCGTTGCCGCCAGGCGGGCCGACACCGCGCCGGAGAGGCCGGCCAGGAAGATCACCGCGGTCAGGGCCGGCGGCAGGTCGAACGGCTCCAGCTCGAGCCGGTAGCCGAGGTAGTTGAAGACCGCCACCTGTGCGCCCATCAGGAGGAACCCCTGCGCGTAGAGCGCCAGCTGGCCGGGGTTGGTGAGGTTCGCGACCATTCCCGCCCGCACGCCGACCGGCCGAGAGGTCGCTGCCGCGGGGCCTGGGCGCTCGCCCGCGAGGGCGGTGACCGCGACCGTGGCGCCGAGCGCGCTCACGGCGCCGGCGACGAGTGCCGCGACGCGCCAGTCGCTCACGTCGGCGATGGGCGCGGCGATCAGCCGTCCCACCAGGCCGCCGACGACCGTGCCGGAGATGTACGTTGCCCCCGCGGCCATCGCTTCGCGCCGCCCGACCCGGTCGTCGAGGTAGGCGAGCGCGAGCGCGGGGGTGCCGCCCAGCGCGATGCCCTGTCCGACCCGAAGGACGACGAGGAGGGGGAACGAGGTCACGACGGGGAGCACCAGCCCGATGGCGGCCGAGGCGACGACCGCGATCGTCATCGCCCGTGCCCGGCCGATCCGGTCGGCGACCCACGACCAGCCGAGCGCGGCGACGGCGAGTCCGATCGTCGCCCCGGAGACGGTCAGTGCGGCCTGGGAGGCATCGACCTCGAAGTCGCGGCTGAGCGCCGGGATCAGCGCCTGCGGGTAGTAGAGCTGCACGAACGTCGTCATCCCGATCGCGACCAGAGTGATCAGCACACGTCGATGTCCCGGACCGGTCGGTGCCTGTTCGCTCACTCCGTTCACGCTAAGGACCGCGAGACCGTGCGTCCAATGCATCATTGATGCACAAAGAATGCTGATTCGCATAGAATCTTGGTGTGGATGCCACCGCCCGAAACGTCCTCCCGATGCTCCCGGCCCTCGCTGCCCTGGCCGAGACGGGACAGACGCTTGCCGCCGCCGACCTGCTCCAGATGCCGCAGCCCACGGTGAGCCGCATGCTCGCCCGCCTCGGTCGCGAGCTCGGCGTCGACGTGGTCGAGCGGCACGGACGAGGACTGCGGCTCACCCGGGCGGGGGAGGCGCTCGCGCCCCATGCCGCCGCCGCGGTCGCGGCGGCCACGGCGGGCATCGAGGCGGTCCAGGCCCAGGAGTCAGGCGCCCGTGGGCGGATCGCCCTCGCCTTCCAGAGCACCCTCGGCGAGCGGGTCGTGCCGGCGCTGGTCAAGGCGTTCCTCCAGGAGCACCCGGGCGCGTCGGTCGACCTGATCCAGACCTCGCGTCCGCGGTGCCTGGCGGCCCTCGCCGACGGCAGTGCCGAGGTCGCGCTGATCTCGCCGCTCGAGGAGGGCGCCGGCCTGCGTCACCGACGGCTGCACACCGAGCCGCTGGTCCTGGTCGTGCCGACCGGCCACCGGCTGTCGACACGTGCCCGGGTGAGCTTCGCCGAGGCCGCCGAGGAGACGTTCATCTGCATGAAGCGCGGTTATGGGATGCGTACGCTGCTCGAGGGGCTGGCGCGGGCCAGCGGCGTCACACCCACCATCGGCTTCGAGGGCGACGACCTGGCCACGCTGCGGGGGTTGGTCTCGGCCGGCCTCGGTGTCAGCCTGGCGCCCCGCGATCCCCATGGCGCCACCGGCTGCGTCGAGGTGCCCCTCACGGACCCCGAGGCCGTACGCCACATCGGCGCCTGCTGGCTCGACCGCCGCCCCTCGACGCTCGCCGCCGCCTTCCAGGACCTCCTCCGGCGTCGGGGCCGGCGGCTGACCGAGATCGGCCTGCGTCCCTTGGCCGGGTGAACCTCCCGCTTCCTCGGTGAAATCGGTGCGGCGCAGGATCGCGCAGTGCCATCATGAAGCGCATGGCAGGTCGGAACATCGCCGGACGACAGGATGCCTCGCCGCGGGGCTACTTCGACGGGACCGTCGAGGTCCTCCACCACGACGTTCCCCTTCCTGAGGCATCGGTCAGCCACTCCGGCGGCCCCGACCGGGTCCACACCGACGACCCCGGGACCGAGACCGAGTTCGATCCGGTCCGCCGCGTCGGTTTCACCGCGCCGCTCCGGATCGGCGAGCCGCTCGTCTGGGAGGGCGACCAGGCCTGATCCTCGCTCGCGCCTTCAGGAGTAGGTCGACGAGGTCTCGACGAGCACGTCGTGCAGGGCGAGCTCGGCGGCGCTGCGGACACGGCCGGTGCGATGGGCGACGAGCACGCGTCGTGGGGGAGCGGTGTCGCCGAGGGAGATGACGCGTACGTCGGGATGCTGGTTGACGGTGGCCGTTCGCGGCGCGAGGGCGATGCCCAGGCCGACGCTGACCATGGCCTGGGCCTCCTGGTAATCGTTGGCCTGGAATGCGATGGTCGGGGTGAAGCCCGCGGCGACGGCGCTGCGCTGCAGGACCTCGACGACCGGGTGCCCGCCCGCGCGGATGATCCAGGGCTCCTCGGCGAGATCGGCCATCCGGACCGTACGCCGCCGGGCCAGGCGGTGGGTGGCGCCGACGAGGAGCACGGTGGGGTCCGTGAAGAGCTCGGTCAGGACCAGCTCGTCGTTGTCGACCCGCTCCCAGGCGTAGTCCCACAGGAGGGACATCGCGACCTTGCCCTCCTCCAGCATGCGCACGAGGTCGTCCTCGCGGCCGCTGTGGATGGTCAGCGCGATGTTGGGGTAGAGCTCGCGGTAGCGGCGGACCGCCAGGGGCAGGAACGAGCTGCCGATGGTGGGGAAGGTGCCCAGGGCGACGCTGCCGCGGCGTACGCCGGCGATGTCGGCGAGGTCCGACTCGGCGGCGGCCAGCTGGCGCAGGACCTTGCGCGCGTGGGTGGCGAGCACGAGGCCCGCGTCGGTCGGGGTCATGCCCCGGGCATGGCGGTCGAGGAGGGGCTGGCCGGCCTCGCGCTCGAGCCGCAGCAGCTGCTGTGAGATCGCCGAGGGCGTGTAGCCCAGCGCCGTGGCCGCGCCGGTCACGGACCCCTCCTCCACGATCGCCAACAGGATCTGCAGTCGTTTGATGTCGAGCACGACCCCAGTCTGCATGAAGTTCTGCTACATGGCCATGTAGAGCTGTGCAGCGCTGCTTCAGGCGCCGAGAGCGCCGGATCGACGCGCCGCCGTCGTTCGAGCATGCAGTTCTGCTTCATGCTCATGTTGCAATTCGTGATTGTGCTACACGTCACGCGGCTCCAGTCTGAGTGCCGTCCGGAACGCCCGGACGACTCGGCTCAGGAGGCAATATGCGCGAGATCGCCGCGACATGGATGCGGGGTGGCACCAGCAAGTGCTGGGTCTTCCGTCGCGACGACCTGCAGGTCCCGGATCTGTCCGTCGACGAGGTGCTGCTGCGGATCTACGGCAGTCCCGACCACCGTCAGGTCGACGGCGTGGGTGGCGGCACGTCCACCACGAGCAAGGCGGTCATCCTCGCCCCCTCGGAGGCGCCCGGGGTGGATGTGGAGTACACCTTCGCCCAGGTCGGCATCGAGGAGGCCAAGGTCGACTGGGGGAGCAACTGCGGCAACTGCTCCGCGGTGGTCGCCTCGTTCGCGATCCGCGAGGGGTGGGTGCGGACCGGTGCGCCGGAGACGGCCGTCCGGGTCCTCAACACCAACACCGACCAGCTCATCGTGCAGCGCGTACCGACACCCGGTGGCGTGCTCGACGAGGAGGCCTCCGAGTCCATCCCCGGCGTCCCGTTCCTCGGTGCGCCCGTTCGGATGGGCTTCGTCGACCCGGCGGGCCGGAGCACCGGTAGCCTCTTTCCCACCGGTCACCAGCGCGACGCCCTCTCCGAGGCCGTCGGCGGCGTGATCGTGACGCTCGTCGACGCGGGCGCCCCGGTCGTCGCCGCGCGGGCCGCCGACTTCGGCGTGCGCGGCGACGAGGACATCGCCGAGCTCGACCTGGTGCCGGGCCTGCTGGCCCGCCTCGATGCCGTACGCCGGGAGGCAGGTGTCCTGATGGGGCTCGCCCCGACCCCGGAGGCCGTCGCCCGGGCGGTGCCGAAGCTCGCGCTCGTCTCCGCCCCCGATCCGGCCGGCGAGGAGGGGACCGATCTGACCGTTCGCATGCTGTCGATGGGCCGCTTCCACCCGGCGGTGCCGGTGACCGGGTCGGTGGCGCTGACCCTGGCCGCCGATTCCCCCGGAACGGTGGTGCACGACCTCGTCCCCGAGGACCGGCCCGCCAGCGGCCTGCGGCTCGGGACGCCGGCCGGCAGGGTCAGCACCTTCGCCGAGGAGCACCACGGCGTACCCGTCGTCGGCGTCGTACGCACCTACCGCCGTCTCGCCCACGGGTCGGTCGTGCTGCCGGATCCCCCGCTGCTGCCATCCGCATCGGCTTGACCATCTGACCCCTTGACACGGGACGCCCGTGTGAGGCTCGCTTCACCTGGAGGAAATATGACCCAGCACGTCGATGAAGAGGACGTGGCCACGACCGCTGACGAGGATGCCGGCCCCACGCAGGATCCGCCGGAACGACCCGCGCCGACCCCGCGACTGGCCGGCGCCGTACTCGCCGGATTCACCGCGTTGGCGGTGGGTGTCTCCGTCCTCGGCGGAGACTTCCTGAACCCGGCCGCATCCACGGCCGACGGTGACTACTCCGGCGAGACCGTCGAGATGATGATCCCGCTCGCCGAAGGCGGCGGCACCGACACCTGGGCACGGTTCGTCGGGGCCGAGCTGACCGAGGCGGTGCCGGGCTCGCCCGGCCTGGCTCCGGTCAACGACGACGGCGGTGAGGGCATCCTCGGCACCAACCACTTCATGAGCTCGGCGAAGACCGACGGGACCGATGTGCTGGTCAGCACCGCCTCGACGGTGGTGCCCTACCTCCTGGACATGCCGTCGGTGCGCTACGACTTCAACGACCTGCGTCCCGTCCTGGCCAACGGCACCGGCGCGGTGGTCTACGCCCGGACCGGTGCCGGTGTGCACGGCGTCGAGGACCTCGTCGACCGGGACAAGCCGCTCATCTTCGGCGGCATCGCGGCGACCAGCCTCGACCTCACCACGATGCTGGCCTTCGACCTGCTCTCCGCCGACATCGACTCGACCTTCGGCTTCGAGGGCCGGGGGCCCGTCAACCTCGCGCTGCAGCGCGGCGAGGTCGACATCGACTATCAGACGACCCCCTCCTACGCACCGGCCGTGAAGCCGCTGGTCGAGGACGGCACCGCGGTGCCGCTCTTCTCGCTCGGGCAGGTGAACGAGGACGGGAAGATCGTGCGCGACCCCAACTTCCCTGACCTGCCGACGGTCGTCGAGGCGTACCAGAAGATCTACGGCAAGCAGCCGGATCCGGAGGCGCTGGAGACCTATCGCGCCATCCTGGCGCTGACCTACACCTACCAGAAGGCGCTCTGGGTGCCCGAGGACACACCGGACGAGGCGGTCGAGCTGCTGCGCTCGACTGCCGAGGACATGGGCGCCGAGCCCGCATTCCAGAAGTCCGCCGCCGAGGTGCTCGGTGGCTATCCGCTCGACGCATCACCCGACCTCGCCGACCGGATCGGCAAGGCGTACCGGGTGGACGAGAGCGTCCGTCAGGACGTCCTCGAGCTGCTCGAGAACGACTACGACATCACGATCGACCAGGGGTAGAACCATGACCGACGCAGCCTTCTCGGCCCTCGCCTCCCTGGCCGACCCCTCTCTTCTCATGATGCTCGCCGTGGGCGTGGTGGCCGGTCTGGTGATCGGCCTGATCCCCGGCCTCGGCGGCACCGGCGCGGTGGCGATCCTGCTGCCGATCACGTTCGGGATGGACCCCGAGCCCGCACTCGCGATGCTCATCGGAGCACTGGCCGTCGTGCACACCTCGGACACCGTCGCCGCCGTCCTGCTCGGCGCTCCCGGCTCGGCCTCGGCCAGCGTGACGATGCTCGACGGCTACTCGATGGCGAGACAGGGACAGGCCAAACGCGCGCTGTCCCTCGCCTTCCTCTCCTCGATGGCCGGCGGCCTGATCGGAGCGGTCGGGCTCACCCTCGCCATCCCGCTGGCCCGGCCCCTGGTGCTGTCCTTCGGCAGCCCGGAGCTCTTCATGCTGACCATCCTCGGCGTCTCGCTCGCCGCGGTCCTCTCCCGCGGCAACGTCGTCAAGGGCCTGACCGCCGGCCTGCTCGGCCTGCTGCTCGGTCTCGTCGGCACCTCGCCCACGACCGCCGAGGAGCGGTTCTCCTTCGGGTCGCTGTTCCTCAGCGACGGCATCTCGCTGGTCGCCGTCGCGCTGGGCGTGTTCGGTCTCGCCGAGATCGCCAGCCGGGTGGGTCAGCGACGGGTGAGCGAGAAGCCGGTCGAGCTCTCCGGCGGCTGGGGATCCGGCATCCGCGAGTGGCTGACCCACTGGACCCACGTCATCCGGGGAGCCCTGATCGGCATCTGGGCCGGCGTGCTGCCCGGCGTCGGCGCGACCGCCGGCACCTGGCTCGCCTACGGGCAGGCCGTGGCCACGGCCAAGGACAAGCGCAGCTTCGGCAAGGGCGACCCGCGCGGCATCGTCGGTCCGGAGAGCGCCAACAACTCCGTCGAGGCGGGCGACCTGATCCCGACCTTCCTCTTCGGCATCCCCGGGGGCGTGCCGTCGGCGATGCTGCTCGGGATGCTGCTGACGTACGGCATCCAGCCGGGGCCGGCGATCGTCACCGACCACCTCGACCTGATGTACCTGATCGTGTGGGCGTTCGCGATCGCCTCGGTCGCCGGAGCGTTCCTCTGCTTCCTGGCCACCGGCTCGCTCGCCAAGCTCACCAAGGTGCCGTTCGCCGTCCTCGGGCCGGGCCTGCTCGTGGTGATGCTGCTCGGCGCGTTCCAGGAGGGTGGCCAGCTCGGCGACCTGTGGGTGATGGTCGCGCTCGGTGTGGTCGGCTTCTTCCTCAAGGCCACCGGGATGCCGCGGGCCCCGTTCCTGATCGGCTTCGTCCTGGCCATCCCGATGGAGCGCTACTACTACCTGACCGCCAGCCTGTACGACGGTGCGTCCTGGGTCGCCCGACCCGGCGTGCTCGTCTTCGCCGCGCTGCTCGTGGTGCCGGTGCTGTGGTCCCTGGTCAAGCGCCTGCGTCGCGCGTCGGGGGCGGCCGACGACGGCCACCGCGACGAGCACGAGAGCGACGAGGACAGCGTGGACGACCTCGAGGGCTCGCTGGCGCGTACGCCCTGGTCGCTCGCCGTCGCCGTGATCGCGGTGCTGATCTTCGCCGGGGCGCTGTGGGTGAGCGGTTCGTTCTCCGCGGAGGCGAGCCTGATGCCTCGGCTCGTCGCCCTGGGCGGACTGGTCGCAGCGGCCGTGCTGACCTGGCAGGAGCTCCGCGCGAGGCGGGACCGAGCTCGGCAGGACGACGTCGCCGACGTCGAGGAGACGCCCGGCGGCTCCGGCACGACCATGCTCGCCACGCGCGTGGCCCCGAAGGTCGATGCCCGGGCCCTGGCCCGTCGCCACGACCTGGTCATCGCGATGCGCACCTTCACCGCGATGGCAGCGTTCCTGGTGCTCGTCATGCTCGGCGGCTACCTCGCGGCGACGCTGGTGTTCACACCCCTGTTCCTGCTGTACGCAGCCCGCACCCGCCCACGCACGGCGATCATCTACACCCTCGTCCTGGGTGCGGTGCTGATGGCCCTGCCGTCGCTGCTGCCGGTCGACCTGCCGCTGGGGCTGCTCCAGTGACCGCGCCGACCTCCCACCTGTCCACGCTTCACCGAAAGGAACGCCGATGACCATCGTCGTCGCCTACGCCGACACCCCACCCGGACACGCTGCCGTCACCGGCGCGGTCGCCGAGTCCCGAGAGGGCGAGCCCGTGGTCATCGTGCCCGCCGTGCGCGGCGAGCGGAGCCCCGAGGTCGGAGAGGTCGAGAGCCGCTGGCCGGACCTCGCCGGCCGGGTCGAGGTCGAGCGTGGTGACCTCGGTGACCCTGCCGACACCGTCATCCAGGTCGCCCAGCGGCTCGACGCCCGCCTGATCGTCCTCGGTCTGCGCACGCGTACGCCGGTCGGCAAGCTGGTCTTCGGCAGCACCGCCCAGCGGATCCTGCTCGACGCCACCTGCCCGGTGCTCTCGGTCAAGCCGCCCGTGGCCGCCACCTGAGCGTGGACGAGGCGCTGCCACATCGGCCATTTGGCTGATCCCCGGCTCAGCCTTGTTCGCGATGATCTGCCATGCCACCGCTGATGAAGTTGGTGGCATGGCAGATTCTCTGGTTCGTACGCGGTCGGGTGCCCGTCCGCACTTCGCAGACAGGTTGACCTCGCGGCGGGGAGCGTGGGCGGCGCTCGGGCTCGCAGTGATCGTGATGGCGGTGCTCTTCGGGGTCCTCGGGGGCGTGGAGGCGCCGGAGCGGTCCGGGCAGGCGCCGGTGAGGTCGGAGTCGACGCAGGTGAGCGAGCTGCTCGAGGAGTTCCCGGGGGCGGATCGTCAGGCCACGCTCGTCGTCGCCACGCGTGCGGACGGCGACGAGCTCTCCGCGGACGACCTCGCGGGGCTCGGCCCGGTGGCGGAGGCGGCCGGCGCCGCCGAGCCGATGGTCAGCGCGGACGGGAGGGCGGCCGTCCTGTCGGCCCCGATCACGGTCGGCGCCGACAACGCCGAGACGGCGGCGGCGATCAAGGCGCTGCGTACCGACATCGCGGCGCAGGCCCCCGACGGGATCACCCTCGAGGTGACCGGTGGACCGGCGTTCGGCGCCGACATGGCCTCGGCGTTCGACGGCGCCGACGTCACCCTGCTGCTGGTGACGATCGGGATCGTCGCGCTGCTGCTGATCATCACCTACCGCTCTCCGGTGCTTTGGCTGGTCCCGCTGATCGTGGTCGCGCTCGCCGACGGGCTCGCGGCGCGGGTCACGGCCGCTGCGGGTGCGCTGTGGGGTCTCCAGTTCGACGCCGGCATCATCAGCGTCCTGGTCTTCGGGGCGGGTACGAACTACGCGCTCCTGCTGATCTCCCGCTACCGCGAGGAGCTGCAGGCGACCGACGACGACCGGGCGGCGCTGAGCCGCGCCTGGCGCAAGACGGTCCCCGCGGTGGTCGCCTCGAACGTGACGGTCGTGCTCGCCCTGCTGGCCCTGGTCTTCGCCACGATCCCGATGACGCGCGGGCTCGGGATCCCGGCGGCGATCGGGCTGCTGATCGCGGTCGTCGCGGTGCTGTTCCTGCTGCCGCCGTTCCTCGCGGTCTGCGGTCGGCGGCTGTTCTGGCCGTTCATCCCCCGTCCCGGTGCCTCCCGCAGCGAGGGCGGAATGTGGCGTGCGATCGCCTCCCGCGTCGCGGAGCGTCCGCTGACGAGCCTGCTCGCCGGCCTCGCGCTGCTCGCGGTGATGGCCACCGGGCTGCTCGGCACCTCGGTCGGGCTCGACCAGATCGAGAAGTTCCGGGTGCAGTCGGAGTCGGCCGCCGGCCTGGAGACCCTCTCGGCGCACTTCCCCGCGGGCGAGGCCCAGCCGATCCACATCGTCGCCGACACCGCAGCGGCCGACGAGGTGGTCGCGGCCGTGGCCGAGGTCGAGGGAGTCGTACGCGCCCACCCGGCCGGCACGACCGAGGACGGTTCCCTCACCCGGATCGCGGTGACCAGCGCCTTCTCGCCGGGCACCGAGCGCAGCCTCGACCAGATCACCGAGCTGCGCGCGGCCGTCCACCCGATCGGCGGCGCGGACGCGCTCGTGGGCGGCGCGGTCGCCACCGAGCTGGATGCGGTCGAGGGTAGCGAGCACGACCTGCTGCTGGTCGCGCCGCTGGTGCTCGCGGTGAGCTTCCTGGTGCTCCTCGTGCTGCTGCGCTCGCTGGTCGCGCCCGTGCTGCTGCTCCTGGTGAACCTCACCAGCGCCGTCGCCGCGATCGGCGCAGGCGCCTGGCTGAGCCGGGTCCTCTTCGACCAGCAGGCGCTCGACCTGCAGGTGCCGATCCTGGCCTTCCTGTTCCTGGTCGCGCTCGGGATCGACTACACGATCTTCCTCGTCCACCGGGCCCGCGCGGATGCCGCGCGGCTCGGCACCAGGGCGGGCATGGTCGAGGCGGTCGCCCACACCGGCAACGTCATCACCAGCGCGGGCATCGTGCTCGCCGCCGTCTTCGCCGCGCTCGGAGTGCTCCCGCTCGTCACGCTCGGCCAGCTCGGCCTGATCGTCGGCGTGGGTGTCGTCGTGGACACGCTGGTGGTGCGTACGGTGATCGTGCCGGCGATCTTCAGCCTGGTCGGCGACCGGATCTGGTGGCCGGGCCGACTGCAGAACCTCGGGGGATAATCGCAACCGTGAGTGTCGTACACGTGCCGCTGAGGCGGTCGGGCTCCTCGGAGTCGACGCCGGCCGGGCTGACGGTGCGGGCGATGGAGATCGGGCAGCACGCCATCGCCGTCATCCTGACGGCGATCGGCGTCAGCCGAGCCGCCGGCGACGGCGTGATGCTCCCCGTGGCGATCGTCTCGGGGCTCGCGTTCCTGCTGTGGCACACCGCCGGCACGATCCTGCCGTCCCGGACGCGCTCGCGACTGCTCCCGGTGTGGTGGCTGATCGGGCTCGCCGCGATCTGGGTCGCGGCCGTCGCGGTCTCGGCCGAGTTCGTCTGGCTCGCGTTCCTGCTGTGGCTGCTCGCCGGGCACCTGCTGCCGCTGCGGTGGGGGCTGGCCTTCTCGGGCATCGTCCTCGTGGTCGTGGTGGTCGCCCCGATCCTGCACCACGGCTCGACCAGCTATGCGGACGTCCTCGGGCCTCTGATCGGCGGCGTCTTCGCGTTCGGGATCTCGCGGGGCTATCTGCAGCTGCTCCGCGACGGCGCCGAGCGCGAACGGCTGGTCACCTCCCTGCGAGCCGCGCAGCGGGAGATGGCCGAGCTGCAGGACGAGCTCGCCCTGGCCCAGTGGCACTCCGGCGCGATCGCCGAACGCACCCGGATCTCCCGTGACATCCACGACACCGTCGCCCAGGCGCTCTCCTCGATCCGGCTGCTGACCCACGCCGGAGGCAGTCGCACCACGGATGCGGACGCGTCGCGGACGTTCGCGCAGGTCGAGGCGCTCGCGGGGGACGGCCTCGGTGACGTACGCCGGATCATCGCGGCGCTCGCCCCTGCCGAGCTCGAGGACGCCGCGCTCGCCTCGGCGCTGCGGCGGATGCTCGACCGGGCGCACGACGAGACCGGGCTGGTCGTCGAGCTCCATGTCGACGACACGCTGCCGCTGCTGCGTACCGAGGTCGAGGTCGCGCTGCTCCGCACCGCCCAGTCGGCGCTGTCCAACGTACGTCTCCACGCCGGCGCGACCCGGGTCGTCGTCACGCTGACCGACGACCAGGACGGGGTACGCATGGACATCAGCGACGACGGCGCCGGCTTCGACGTCGCCGCCTGGGAGCGGGACGCCGGAGCGGGGTCCTCCAGCTACGGCCTGCGCTTCATGCGAGCCCGGCTCCGTGAGCTCGGCGGTGGGCTCGACGTGGAGAGCACACCGGGCGAGGGCACCGCGATCTCCGCCCATCTCCCGATCCACGTCGAGGAGGCCTCGCGATGACGACGGTGCTCCTCGTCGACGACCACCCGGTTGTACGCAGCGGCCTGCGTGCCGTCATCGACGCCGGTGACACGCTCCAGGTGATCGGCGAGGCGGCCACGGGCGAGGAGGCGATCACGCTGGCCGGTTCCCTCCGCCCCGACGTCGTGCTGTGCGACCTGCGCCTGGGGAGCGGGATCGACGGCATCCGGACCACGGCCGCGCTGCGCGCCCTCGATCCGGCTCCGGCCGTGCTGATCCTGACCACCTTCGACCGCGACGCCGAGGTGCTCGGCGCGATCGAGGCCGGCGCCGCGGGCTACCTCCTCAAGGACGTCGACCCCGAGGTCATCGTCGAGGGGATCCGGCGGGCCGCCGCCGGCGACATGGTGCTCGCCCCGGACCTGGCCGCGCGGGTGCTCAAGGGCATGCGCAGCCCGCTGCCGCGGCTCACCGAGCGCGAGATCGAGGTGCTGCGGCACCTGGCGCGCGGCTCCACCAACCGGGAGATCGCGCGCACGCTCTTCGTCACCGAGGCCACCGTGAAGAGCCATCTCGCCCACATCTTCACCAAGCTCGACGTCGACAGCCGCTCCCGCGCCATCCATGTCGCCCAGGAGACCGGTCTGATCTGAGTCAGCGCTCGACGATCCCCGACTGGTAGGCCCACACCGCGGCCTGCAGACGCGACTTGACCCCGAGCTTGGGCATCATCCGGGCCAGGTGGGACTTCACCGTGGAGACCTCGAGGACGAGCGCCCGGGCGATCTCCTCGTTGGACATGCCGTCGGCGAGACGGAGCAGGATGTCGAGCTCGCGGGTGGTGAGCAGCTCGCTGGCGCGCGCGGCGGTGACGGGCTGCGTACGCCGCCGGGTGACGACCTCACGCAGGACCCGCCGGGTGAGCGAGGTGTCGAGGGTGCCGTGGCCGGCGGCGACGGAGCGGACCGCGGCGACGATCGCGTCCGGGTCGGCGTCCTTGAGCAGGAAGCCGGAGGCGCCGGCCTCGAGGGCACCGAAGACGTAGTCGTCGATGTCGAAGGTGGTCAGGACGAGCACCGGGATCGGGTCGGCGACGTCGGGGCCGCACAGCTCGCGGGTCGCGCTGATGCCGTCGCGGCCGGGCATCCGGATGTCCATGCAGACCACGTCGGGCCGCAGCGCGAGGGCCTGCTCGACCGCCTCGGCACCGTCCTCGGCCACCGCGACGACCTCGATGTCGGGCTCGGTCTGGAGCAGCGTACGCAGGCCGGCACGCACCAGCGGCTGGTCGTCGGCGACCACGACCCGGATCATGCGGGGATCCTGAGCTGGGTCTGCCAACCGCCGTCGGGGGTCGGTCCGGCCTCGAGGATCGAGCCGGTCAGGTCGGCGCGCTCCTGCATCCCGACCAGGCCCAGGCCGCGGCGTCTCGGTGGTCCGTCGGGCGGCGTGGTGCGGGGCGGCCCGTTGCGCACCGTCACCGCCACCTCGGCCGGCTCGCGGGAGTCGACGACGATCTCGCACCGGGCTCCCGGCGCATGCCGGGCGGCGTTGGCGAGGCACTCCTGCACGGTCCGGTAGGCGGAGAGCTGCGCGAGCGGCCCGACCTGCTCGAACGCTGACTCGGGCCCCAGGGTCGAGAGCGACACCTCGAGCCCGGCGCGCCGGGCGTCCTCGACGAGCGACGGCAGGTGGGACAGCCGCTCGTGCCCGCTCGCCTCCTCGGTCTGTCCGGGGCTGCGCAGAAGCGTGACCAGGCCACGCAGCTCGCGCAGCATCGCGGTGCTCTGCGTGCGGACCTGGCGTACGGACTCCTTCGCGCCCGCCGGGTCGGTGTCGATCTGCCGCTCGACCGCGCCGGTCATCACCGCGATCCCGGTCAGGTGGTGGGCGGCGATGTCGTGGAGCTCGCGGGCCATCGCCGTACGCTCCTCCGCGATCGCCGCGGCGATCTGGGCGGACTGCTCGCGGTCGACGGCGAGAGCGAGGTCGGTCCGGGCCTCGCGGGCATCGCGCCGCGCCCTCACGGTGGCGGCGAGCAGCGCCGGCAGGACGATCACGCCCGCGCCCTGGACGAGGCCGGCGAGGACCGCGGTGCCGGCCGGGAGGCCGATGCCCGTCTGGCTCAGAGCGGTGCCGAGCGCGACCAGCAGCCCGGCACCGGTCAACGCCCCGGTGAGAGCACGGAGCCGGCGGGGGAGCGGTGCCGAGGTCACCGCCGACCACACCGCGACCAGCACGGCCGCCGCGGAGAGGCTGGTGGCGTCGCCCGCGCCGCTGAGCCCCAGGATCACCGAGGCAGCGGCCACGATCAGCAGCACCGGCAGCGGCCGTTCGCGTCGCGCGAGGAGCACGCCGGCCTGGGCGGTGAGCACCACGAACGCGACCCACCACGCGCCGCCGAGCGCCGGAGTCCCGGTGACCGAGGGGTCGGCGGCGTCGAGACGCGGCATCACCACCAGCAGCACCGTGGTGAACAGCCAGACCACCACGGGTGGGATCAGTCGCGGCACCATCCGGGTCGTCTCCTCGTTCACGCTCTCATCCTTTACGCAACCGGTCCCGGTCACCAGCATCTTTCGATGCAAGTACGCAGGTTCGCCCTTTTGCCCGGCGCGAGCGGACCGGGCTGATTCCTAGGTTCAGGTCAGGAAGTCGACCCATGCCGAAAGGGAACGACCATGACCACGACAACGCCGGTGACCCCACCGACGACACAGCCGGACCAGGGCCTACGAGCATTCGTACGCCGCCATCAGCTCGCCACGTTCTTCGTGCTCGCCCTCGCCGCGAGCTGGCTCGCCTGGACGCCCTACGTCCTGTCCAACAGCGGCCTCGGCCTCTGGGACCTCACCTTCCCCGGGGGAGTGATCGGCGGCCAGCTCCTCGGGATGCTCCCCGGCGCGTACCTCGGCCCCATCGGCAGTGCCGCGCTGATCACCGGGATCGTCGGCGGCCGGGCCGGGCTGCGGGCCTGGGTGCGCGGGATGTGGCGCTGGCGGGCGAGCTGGCGCTGGTACGCCGGCATCCTGATCGGCGTGCCGGCCGCGATCATCGTCTCGCTCCAGGCCACCGGGCACCAGTTGGCGACACCGTCACAGGCGTGGCTGATCGTGGCCGTGGCGTACGTCCCGGGGCTGCTGATGCAGATGATCACGACCGGTCTCGCCGAGGAGCCGGGCTGGCGCGACTTCGCCCTGCCCCGGCTGCAGCGCTGGGTCGGACCGCTCGGCTCCGCGTTCGTGCTCGGTCCGATCTGGGCGCTGTGGCACATGCCGCTCTTCCTGACCGACTGGGGCGGCTGGCCGGAGGTCAGCTGGTTCGCGCCGCTCGTCTTCGCGGGATTCTGCTTCACCTTCGGCATCGTGATGACCTGGGTCTTCAACCGCACCGGGCAGAGCCTGCCGCTGGCCATGCTCCTGCACGTCAGCGTCAACAACTTCGCGTCGGTGGCCTTCGCCGAGGTCTTCCCCGATGTCGACGCCGACCAGTTCCAGCTCGCGCTGCTGGCCGGGTCGGGTGTCGTCGCGGCGCTCCTCGTCGTCGCGACGCGCGGGCGGCTCGGATACGTAAAGTAAACCGCCCGGCGTGTATAGAGAGTCCATGTCCATCAGCGCCCGGCGCCGGATCGCGCCGCTCGTCCTCGCCACCGTCGCGCTCGCCGCGTCGGCGTGCTCCTCCGAGACCGCCGAGGGAGGCGCGCCGACCAGCCCCAGCCCGTCGGTCGAGACCGAGACGCCGACGCCCGAGCCGAGCACCGAGCCGAGCACCGAGCCGACCGAGGACTCCAACGGTGCCTGCGCCACCGGCGACCTCTCCTTCACGGTCTCCGAGGAGTCCCAGGCGGGCGGCTACTACCTGGTCACGGCGACCGCGAAGCCCGGTGTGACCTGCACCCTCGAGGGCAGGACGATCGAGGCCGGCTTCGGCTCGGCCGTCTCCGGCGATGTGATGCCGAGCGAGCAGGCGGAGGGCGAGCCGATCACGATGACCGGCTCCACCAAGGCGTACGCCGGGGTGAACCCGCACAGCGGCCCGCAGGAGGGCGGCGTGCAGTTCGAGGAGATCATCGTCTCCGCGCACGAGGGCGACATGGACCCGGTGTCCCTGAAGCTGCCGAGCACCGCGGAGGTCGACCAGCCGGTCGGCACCAACTGGCACGCCGACGCCGCGAAGGCGGTCCCGTTCACCAGCTGATCCGTCAGGTCCCTACGTCGAACGGTCACGTCAGTATCGAGGCGGCGGCGATGGTGATACCCATGGCGAACAGCCCCAGAGCGGCGCGTATCCAGCGATATTTGACCATGACGATGTGGCTCAGCTCTGCGGCCGCCTCGACCAAGCCGGAATGTTCTAACGGCCCGTCGCCGTCCAAGACAGACCCGAGCTGACCGGTCCTGGCAGCACGGTCGATGTCGGCGAAGGAGGAGAACCCGGCTCCGGTGGTCCATGCGCTACGGCGATAGCGGGGGGTCAGGACCTTCAGAAGGCATCCCAACGCCAGGAACCACAAGATGCATCCGAGTCTTGCCAGGAGAGCTGACAGGCCGCTTCCGTCGAGATCGGTCATGCCGATCGGCGTGGCCAGACCCAGGCTCATCGCGGCGATGAGCATGGCGGCCTTGGTGTCCGCGTGGATCACCTCGGAACGAAGCTCTGCCACGATCGCGGCCGCCGAGCTGTGGTCTCGGGTCATGTCAGCAGCACCAGGCACAGAGCACTCACTCCGGCTCCGACCAGGGCTTGCGCATGTCCGGTCTCCTGTGATGCGAAGTCGACGGCGTCGGATACCACCAGGCCGATGGCGTGGAGCGTGCAGGCGAGGCCGGAGACGATCTCGCCGTAGCCGAAGAGGAACGGAAGCGGCCGGCCGACGGCTTTGCGGAGGACGGTCGTGCACGCGTACTCGGGAACGAGCAGGACGGCCCCGAAGGCATCGACGAGCACGCTGACACCGGCTGGGAGGCGTTCGGCGAGCGGGCCCAGCAACCAGCGGAAGGCGAGATAGAAACCTGCTGCCGTGACGACCCACCAGATGGCCAGGTCGGCGATCGCGTCAGTCTTCATCGTCTGCACCGGGGTCGGGTGTGGGCTGGAGCATTGGCTGCTCGAACTGGGGCTGACGTTGCGCCGAGCTGCTGTTGGCGACCGTCTCGAGAATCTCGAGCATCGTCTCGGTGGCCATCCGGGCCGGGTCTTCGAGCTGGTGGTCTTCGAGGCGGCCCTCCTCGAGGAGCTTGATGGCCAGCTGCGCCTTGGTGGCCAGGTTTTGTTGCTTGTCCTTCCGTAGGCCTTCCAGCGCTTGCGCGACGTTGCCGGGGTTCTGCGCGATCAACAGCGCCCACATGCCGTCTTCATCGTTGAGGAACTGTCGGAAGAACTCAGTGTTCTGCCGGGTGAGCTCGTGCTTCTGCTGGGTCGCTGCCCGGTTGATGATGTGCTGCTCCGCGTTCTGCTCCGTCTGATATCGCTGCTGGCGCAGCG
This sequence comes from Nocardioides sp. NPDC126508, assembly GCA_040302365.1. GTDB lineage: Bacteria > Actinomycetota > Actinomycetes > Propionibacteriales > Nocardioidaceae > Nocardioides. Next base: position 275,181 of record JBEOUM010000006.1, on the reverse strand, counting down.
CGGTGAAGTGTTCCAATGCCTGCGCATCGAGGGTGAGTCGCACGATGCAGCTCACCTGCAGGCCGAGATGCTCGCCGATGCGGGCCTGTTCGAGGGCCCGGTTCACCTCGATCTCGGCTTCGGCACTCTTCTCGATCTGGAACTGTCGGGTTCGGCTGATCAGCACCTTGCGCAGCACCGGCTCGATCGTGGTCCGGACGTCATGGACCCCGCTGCGTACGACCGTCCCGGAGTCGAAAACGTGCCAGGTGACGTCGACCTCGGTGTGGAAGAAGAAGGCGTCGCCTGAGCTGGGCAGGTCGTACTCGAAGAACTGGTGATGGTAGCCGCGGTCGACCTCGTAGAGCTTGACGTAGTTGCGCCAGGCGAGCTCGCCACGGGTGGGTTGATGAGTTGCGATGTATGTGGTGAGGCTGCCGTCGGCGCCGATGAGGACCAGATCGGCGTCAGCGGAGACCTCGAGCGGGGCTCGGACGAACTCGAAGCGACGAAGCGTGCGTACGCTGCGGATCGGGTCGGTCACGACGGCCGGTGACCCGACGGGCTTGATGGGTTGGATGGGGTTGGGTGCTTCGGACATCGGGCGATACCTCACTGTTCGGGAAGGTGGTTTCGGATGCGATCTGCGACAAGGCGTGCATCCGGGGGCGCGTCAGCGGGAAGGTGGCGGAGCAGGTAGTCGAGCCGAGCGCGTTCGTTCGAGCTCGCAGCAAGGTCTGCGAAGAGGCGCTGCAGATCGGGGACGAGGGAGTCCTCCTCGACTGCGAGGGTGACCCAGCCGGTGAGACGGTCGCGGGCGTCGCCGCGCACTGCCGGGTCATCCAGCACGGCACGCCACAGTGTGGTGAGAGCAGCCCAGGCCTGCTGGTCGGAGGCGCCGTGGTTCAGCAGCGTCGGTCGTCCGTCGGTCCGCTCGCCGGCAGCGATCGTGAATGCTCGATGCGCCAGGTCTCGGCGCGGTCCGCGTTCTCGTGACCAGCCGACCAGGGTGTTTCGTGCCTGGCCGGCGAGAGGACTGATGAGCAGACGCGCTGCGGCTCTCTCCAGCTCACGTTCGAGCTGAGGATCCGTGGTCGGCATCTCGGCGATCTCGGAGATCAACGAGATGGCCGACTCCTCGGAGAGATCGGCAAGCGCGTCGGCGGTATGGACAACGGTCCAGCGCCTGGCTACGCCTCCCGCGGCCCAGCGCTTCAGCACCTCATCGACTTTCGTCTTGGCGCCCTGCTCCGTGGCGGCGAAGAGCGCCCAGGCAGCCACCTGGCGTTGTCCGAGCTGCTTCGAGCCTGCCCACTGTCCCAGCAGCGAGTTGGCGATGGAAGGAAAGTCGATCGATGCCAAGAAGCCTGCCGCAAGCGCGGCTCGCACCCGGGAAGCTCGTGGTGCCGTCGCGCCGAGGTCGCGGAGCCAGCGGCGGATCGGGTCGCGTGCGGTCGGATGCTCGAGCCACACGTGGCGCAGCACGGCCGGCCAGGTCGCAGGATTGCGGAAGGCGGTCACCGTCTTCAGGGCGAGATCGTGGTCGGTTTCGACCGAGTCGGTTTCGTGGGCTCGTGCCCACTCGAGCCTGGCACTGTGACTGGTGCCGAAGGTCGACAGTGACCGGTGTTCCTCGAAGGTGCGGTAGAGGTCGTCCCCTGCCTCAGCGATGGTTGGGTAGGGCAGCCGGTCGAGCACGGCGAGTGCGATCAGGAAGGCCTTCTCGCGCAAGGAGCCGTTGGTGTCCGCAAACGCTCGCTGCGCGTAGTTCTCGGCCGCTGTGACCCGATAGTCGTCGAGGTCATGCAAGGTTGCCTGGCCGTGGAGATGGTCGGCGAGCCTACGTGCGTACCCAACGATCTCCTGCGGGGCCGGCTGGGTCTCGAGGTACGTCCGGGTCTCCTCGAGGTCCAGTCCGAGCTCCAGTCGAGGCTGATCGAGAGAGTACGTATCAAGGTGTGCGCGCAATATGTCGCCAGCAGCCGGTGGGCGCCACTCGTACTGCTCGGTCAGAGCCCCCTCCACCGCGGTGCGTGGATCGATCGTGATGATCGCGTAGCCGTCGCTGTCCTTGAGTTTCTCTCGGAGCGTGTGCAGATGATGTTGGCGGAGTGGGTCGTCGGTGTTGATCGAGAGGTCAGGGATCAGGTGGTAGGCCCCGTTGATCACCTGGTCGGCCAGATGGTCTGGCTGGATCTTTGGACTGAGAATGTGCACAGGCCGTGGGACTTGGTCGACGTCGGTAAGGATGCCGATCGACGCGGTTCGCCGGCCGGACGCCTTCGGACCACAAAACACGAGGACCCGGTCGTCGCGCAGACGCTGCACGAGTTCGTCGTGATCAGAGGTCCTGACGAATCGTTGAAGGAGTGAGGTGACCGACGACGCGGGCATCGGACCGCTGTTGGACCTTCGGTGCGAGAAGCCGTAGTAGTTGTAGGTGACGGTCTTGTTGCCGCCTACCGCATCACCCCCGAACTCTGCCTTGCTGATGACGTTCGCGCTGTTCGCGAGATACTCCCGGGCCTGCCGTCGGAAGTCATTGACTGCTCCGTGGGCCTCGGCCTCGTCGTCAGCTGCCTTGTCCTCCGTCTGCTCGGCCGATTGCTCATCTTCAGACCCCTGATCGGATCCCTTGGCCTCCGTATCTGACTCGTTGGAGTCGGACTTCGCGGTCTCGGATCGTGTGTCCTCGGACTCTGCAGCATCGGCCGCGGACGCTTCGGCGGTCATTCGTGATTCACCGTCTTGTTGCCCGCGACGTTGTCACCGTGAAACGTGATGTTGCCGCTGCCGCTGAAGAAGTTGCCTGACGTCGGCGTGGGCGGTTGCGGTGAAAGCGCCTTGGGTCGTGATGTGGGGGTGGCTTGCGGAGCCGGTGCCGCTGGCTCCGCCGGTGTTGTCTGGCACGCAGATGTCGTGTGCCGCGGCGGAGTTGTGGCGTAGATCCACCCAGCGACCCGTGGCTCCTTGTCATCGGCATCGATCGGGTGGAAGTGGTCGGCGCGTATACCGCTGAAGTCGTGGAGGATCACGTCGTGGTGAATAGCCTCGCTGACTGCGAACACGAGCAGTTCCGCGGACTCCTCGAGCTGGGCGTACAGCTTCTTGGAATTGAGCAGGCGGAAGACCTCGATCGCGGGAGTTCCGACGACTCCTCGGGAGGTGATCTCGACGTCACCGGCGTGCACGGCAGCGCGCATCCGGATCTTCGCGGTGTCACTGGCCAGACGGTTGTAGTCGTAGAGAGCGGTCGGCAGCTCGGTGAGCACGGAACGGATGAGCTTCGCCTTCACCACATCCGCGTCGAGAACGACGAAGACGCCATCGCCCCGATCTTCTATCCGCGTGGATGTCTGCTCGATCTCCGCCTTGGTGAGGACCTGCTCCAGAAAGCCGTACACGACCCGCTGGGCCTCGGCCTGCTCGATGTGCTGTCGTGGACCGAACTTCTCGATGTCGAACACCAGCAGCGTCTTATGGACCGGATCGGCCATGGTCTCTACCTCCGATGGGTTGGTTGAGACCTCAGCATCGCGTCAGCCGCGGGGTTCCGATAGGACGGTTGTCACCGGTCGAATGTGACCGATTTACCTTCGCTGACGCGGCGCAGCATGCCCGGTTGGAGGATGACGTAACGTCGGTTGCTCGTCGCGATCAGGCCCTTCTCGCGAAACTCCTTGAGGACCCGGGTTATGCCCTCGCGAGCGCACCCGACGGAGCCCGCGAGTTCGTGCTGGGTCAACGACATCCGGATGACAATCCCGGCCTCATGGCGCTCCCCATGGGCCCCGGCGAGCTCGAGGAGCACGCGCGCGAGCCGTTGGGGCACCGTCTTCGAGGCCTGCTCCAGCCGCTGCCGGTCCGAGGTCCGCCAACGGTCGTTGGTGAGTGCGAGGAGCTGCCGCCACGCGCTCCGGTGGCGGTCGAGGAAGCGGGAGAACTCCTCGCCGGGCACATGGCGAGCCACTACCGGCTCGAGCGTCGTCACGGTCACGGCACGCATGGTGTCGTCGAGTCCGGCGCTCTCGCCGATGACGTCGCCCGGTCCGCGTCTGGCGAGCAGCCCCTCGTGCCCCGACAGGGTGGTGCCGGTGACCTTGAGCCATCCGCTGCGGATCAGGAGCACGTGAGTCGAGGGCTCACCTGCCCGCATCACCACGGCTTTGCCTGGATATGTCACCTCGAGCCCGAGCCGCAAGGCATCGTCTCGAGCCGGGCCGTCCAACCGGAGCAGGTACGGAACTTGGTCGTCGAGGCGGAACGAGTTCCGCCGCGGATGCGTACTCATGGGCGACCCGACCCCCACCTCGGTGACTCAGCGCGAACATCCGCCAATGTACGTGGGCCGGTCGACATTCGACGTCGGTTATGACGATTTCGCTGGGGTTCCGTGCCATCCAGCGGTCGTCAGGTGTGGCGAACGGGGCGATATCACTCGGCGGCCGCGCCCAAAGATTCATGGAGGGGCTCGGACTCTTGGGCACGGTCCTCCTCCGCGGTGAGCAGGAAGCGGAGCCGGGTCAGCACCAGGCCGGCGGTGAGCGTGCCACCGATGACGACGAACGCCCACAGGTGGCCGAGGCCGCTGCCGATCAGGGAGCCGGCCAGCGCGGGTCCGAGGATCTGACCGAGGGTGAGGGTGAGCCCGAGCGAGGCGTTGTAGCGGCCCCGCAGGTGGTCGGGGGCGATGGTGTTCGCCAGCCCGGTCACGATCGGAGCCCACAGCGTCTCGCCGAGGCCGAAGATCGCCAGGCCGACCACCACGGCGGCCACCGCGCCGGCGACGGGCATCAGGTCCGCGGCCGCGAGCACGCTCCAGGCGAGCGACCAGGTCAGCACGGCGCACGCCAGCGCGGTCGTACGCCGCCACCCCGACGTCAGCCGCAGCAGCACCACCTGCCCGCAGACGATCACGGCGGCGTTGGCGGCGAAGGCCCAGCCGAGGGCCGTCGCCGGCACCCCGGCCACGTCCACCGCATAGGCGGTCGCGCCGGCCTCGAGCTGTCCGTAGCCGAAGGTCACCGCGAGCACGCCACAGCCGACCAGGGCCACCGCACGGCGGTCGCGCAGCACCTCGCCCCAGGAGCCGGCGGTCGCGTCGTCGGCGTCGTCGTCGGTGGGGCGGGCAGGGGAGCGGACCAGGAACAGCAGCACCGCCGCGTAGGCGAGGTAGGCGACGGCGTCGCACAGGTAGAGCGTCTGGAACGTCTCGGGACGGGACACGTCGACGAGGAACGCGCTGACCAGGCCGCCCAGCCCGATCCCGACGTTCAGCCCCAGGAACGCGAAGCCGTAGGCCCGCTCGCGGTCCTCGGCGGGGACCATCCCGGCCAGCAGCGTCGTCGTTCCGGGCCACAGCGGAGTGGCGCCCACGACCACGCCGGCGAGCACCGCCATCGTCGGCACGGTCCCGTCGACGAAGCCGAGCGACCCGATCGAGATCGACTCCATGACCAGTGCGCCGAGCAGGACGGCCCGAGGTCCGAAGCGGTCCAGGAGTGCGCCGACACCGGGGGCGGCGAGCAGTCCGACCACGCCCATCCAGGCGAACATCCAGCCGGCGGTCGAGGACCCGAGGTCCTGGACCTGGGCCATGTAGACGTACAGGAACGGCAGGGTCAGGCCGTTGCCGAGGGAGGCGAACGCAAACCCGGTGAGCACGCGGGCGGCCTGGGTGGGCTGGCTGGGCTGGGCGGGGGAGTGCGGCACGGGTGTGATCGTCCTCTCTCTGGCCCACCTGTCTGGCGGGGGTGAGATTAGGGTAGCCTCACTTAGGTTCGCCTAACCTAATCACCCTCGTGTCGAAGGAGACCAGTGAGCGCACCGCACTTGGAGCATCTGTTCCACCCCGACAATGCTCGTGAGTACACCAGCGGCATCACCGAAGCGATCAGGCTGCTCGTCGATCAGCTCGCCACGCTCGAAGGCCCCACCACCGGCATCTCGCCAGAGACGGCCGCCGAACCGGTCGCCGAGGTCGACCTGGACACCCCGCTCGCCGATGGCGCCGCGGCGCTCGCCGAGGTCAGCCGGCTGTGGCTGCAGGACGCGGTCTGGTTCCACGACCCTGCATACGCCGCCCATCTGAACTGCCCGGTCGTGATCCCCTCCCTCGTCGGGGAGCTGCTGATCGCGGCGGTCAACACCTCGATGGACACCTTCGACCAGTCCGTGGGCGGCACGTTCATGGAGCGTCGCCTCATCGACTGGACCGCGGCCCGCGCCGGTTACCCGGAGGCGACCCGCGACGGCGTCTTCACCTCCGGCGGCAGCCAGTCCAACCTGCAGGCGCTGCTCCTGGCCCGCGGTGAGGCGGAGCGCCGCGGCGTACCTCTGGACCGGCTGCGCTTCCTGACCTCCGCGGACAGCCACTTCTCGATCGCCAAGTCGGCCCGGCTGCTCGGCATGGGCGACGCGGCCGCGATCGCGATCCCGACCGATGCCGAGCACCGGATGGACGTGACCGCGCTGCGCGATGCGCTGGACGAGTGCGTCGTCGACGGCCTGGTCCCGGCGGCGGTCGTGGCCACCGCGGGCACCACCGACTTCGGCGTGATCGACCCGCTCCACGCCATCGCCGACGCCTGTCAGGACTTCAACGTCTGGTTCCACGTCGACGCGGCGTACGGGGGTGGGCTGCTCGCCTCGCCGAAGTACCGCCACCTGCTCGACGGCATCGAGCGGTCCGACTCGATCACGATCGATTTCCACAAGACCTGGTTCCAGCCGGTCTCCTCCAGCGCCCTGCTGGTCCGGGACCTGGCGACGATGCAGCACGCCTCCTGGTACGCCGACTACCTCAACCCGCGGGAGTCGGAGAACCCGAACCAGGTCGACAAGTCCCTGCAGACCACCCGCCGCTTCGATGCGCTCAAGCTGTGGCTGACGCTGCGCACGATGGGTGCCGACCAGATCGGCGCCTACCTCGAGACCGTGATCGACCTGGCCCGCGAGGTCTACGACATCCTCAGCGTGCAGCCCGACATCGAGGTCGTCACGCCATCCCAGCTCTCCACGGTCGTCTTCCGCTACGTCGACCCGCACCTGGACGACGACGCCCTGGGCGACCTCAACCGCCGCATCCGTGCCGAGATGTGGAGCGGCGGCCGCGCCGTCGTCGCTGCGACCAAGGTCGACGGCCGGCAGTTCCTCAAGCTCACCCTGCTCAACCCCAAGGCCACCGCCTCGGACGTGCTCGAGATCATCGAGCAGGTTCGTACGCTGGGCCGTGCCGTCCCGGAGGTCGCCCGATGACGACACATGACCTGATCGGCATCGGACTAGGCCCGTTCAACCTCGGCCTGGCCGCCCTCGCCGACCCGATCGACGAGCTCGACTGCCTCTTCCTCGAGGGCCGCGACCGGTTCGACTGGCACCCGGGGATGATGCTCGACGAGGCCACCCTGCAGGTGCCGTTCCTCGCCGACCTGGTGACGATGGCCGACCCGACCTCGCGGTTCAGCTTCCTCAACTTCCTCAAGCAGACCGGGCGGATCTACCCGTTCTACATCCGCGAGAACTTCCTGCCCCACCGGCGCGAGTACAACCAGTACTGCCAGTGGGTCGCCTCGCTGCTCGGCTCCGTCCGCTTCGGCCAGCAGGTCACCTCCGTGGAGCACGACGGCGAGACGTACGTCGTCACGACCGCCTCCGGCGAGACCCACCGGACCAGGCGGCTGGTGCTCGGGACCGGGACGAGCCCGCGGGTCCCCGAGTGCGCGGCCGAGGCAGTGGCGGCCGAGGGACCGGCGCTGCACAGCTCGGAGTACCTGGCGCGCCGCGACGAGCTCGTCTCCCGGCGCAGCATCACCGTGGTCGGCAGCGGCCAGTCGGCCGCCGAGGTCTACCTCGACCTGCTGACCGCCCAGCCCGACCACGACTACCAGCTCGCCTGGCTGACCCGCAGCCCGCGGTTCTTCTCGATGGAGTACACCAAGCTCACCCTCGAGCTGACCTCCCCGGAGTACTCCGCGTACTTCCAGGCTCTCCCGGCCGAGAAGCGCGACCGGCTGCTGAAGTCGCAGCAGAGCCTCTACAAGGGCATCTCGGGCGACACCATCGACGCGATCCACGAGACGCTCTACACCCGGTCGATCGACGCTCCCGCCGAGACCACGCTGCTGACCAACACCGAGGTGCGTGGCGTGACCCGCACCGAGGGCGGCTACCACCTCGCGCTGCACCACGTGGAGCAGGAGGAGGACTACGAGATGGCGACCGAGGCGCTGGTGCTCGCCACCGGCTACCGCGCCGGCATCCCGGACTTCCTGGAGCCGGTCCGCGACCGCCTTCGTCTCGATGAGCAGGGGCGCTATGCCGCCAGCTCGACCTTCTCGGTCGACACCGCCGACCGCGAGATCTGGGTGCAGAACGGCGAGGAGCACACCCACGGCTTCGTCGCCCCCGACCTCGGCATGGGCGCCTACCGGAGCTCGGTGATCCTCGCCGCCATCCTCGGCCGGGAGCCGTACCCGGTCGAGAAGCGGGTCGCCTTCCAGGAGTTCGGGGTGCCCGACCGGTTCAAAATTCAGCCCAGCCGGATCTTGTCCGAGCACAGCCAGCCGACTGAGGAGAACCGATGAGGATCACGATCGAACCGCTCCAGATCGAGGACCACCTCGGCACCGTCCACTCCTGGGTGACCCACCCGCGCTCGGCGTACTGGATGATGCTGGACGCGACGCTGGAGGACGTCGCCGCGGAGTACGCGCGCATCGACGGCCACCCGCACCACGACGCCTGGCTCGGCCGGGTCGACGGCGTGCCGGCGTTCCTGGTCGAGACCTACGACCCTGCGCACAGCGAGCTCGCCGGGATCACTCATGTGCCCGACCTGGAGCCGGGTGACCTGGGCATGCACGTCCTGGTCGCGCCGACCTCCGGCGAGCCCGTCTCCGGCTACACGACCCAGGTCTTCCGGGCGGTCATGCGGCACTGCTTCGCCGACCCCGGGGTCCGCCGTGTGGTGGTCGAGCCGGACGTACGCAACGAGCCGATCCGCCGCAAGAACACCGAGGCCGGCTTCGTCGAGCTGCGCGAGATCAGCATCGGCGAGAAGACCGCGATGCTCTCGGTCTGCACGCGCGAGATGTACGCCGCCGCCCATCTGCGCCCGGAGAACCTGCGGGTCGCGCACCGGCACCTGGTCGCCAAGGCGATCGCGGAGTTCAGCCACGAGCGGATGCTCGCTCCGGTGGCCACCGACGCGGGCTGGGAGCTGCAGGGGCCGTCCTCGACGTACTCCTTCACCGCGCGGCGCTTCCTGCTCGACCACTGGGTGGTGGACGCGGACTCGATCGTGCGCCGCACCGGTGGTGAGGAGCGGGAGGTCGACGCCCAGGCGTTCGTCGCCGAGTTCGCTCCCGATCTCGGCATCCCGGACACGCTGCTGCCGACCTACCTCGAGGAGCTGGCGGCGACCATCGCCTCGGCCTGCTGGAAGCTCGAGCACCAGACGCTGACCGCGGCCGACCTGGTCGACGCCGACCACCAGAGCGTCGAGGGCGCGATGAGCGAGGGCCATCCAGCCTTCGTCGCCAACAACGGCCGGATCGGCTTCGACATCGACGACCACGCCCGGTGGGCGCCGGAGACCAGCAACGACCTGAGCCTGCTGTGGGTCGCCGTCTCCCGGGACCAGTCCCACCTGGCCCTGGGGCGCGGCGAGGACGAGGACCGTCTCTACGTGGCCGAGCTCGGGGAGGCCACGCTGGCCCGGTTCGCGGCGAAGCTGCGCGGGCTCGGGCTCGACCCGGACGGGTTCCGCTACCTGCCCGTCCACCCGTGGCAGTGGCGCCACAAGCTGGCGGTCACCTTCGCCGCCGACGTCGCCGCGCGCCGGATCGTGCTGGTCGGCTCAGGGGAGGATGTCCACCGGCCGCAGCAGTCGATCCGGACGTACTTCAACACCTCGCGTCCGGAGCGGCACTACGTCAAGACCGCGCTGTCGATCCAGAACATGGGGTTCATGCGCGGCCTCTCGCCGGCCTACATGGCCGCGACGCCGGTCATCAACGACTGGGTCGCCGACCTGGGCGAGAGCGACGCGGAGCTGAAGGAGCGCGGCTTCGGGGTCCTGCGTGAGCTGGCCTCGATCGGCTGGACCGGCGACATCTTCCACGCGCTGCCGAACCCGTCGCCCTACCGGAAGATGATCGCCGCGCTGTGGCGCGAGTCGCCGGTGCCGCGGCTGGCCGAGGGCGAGCGGTGCGCGACGATGGCGGCGCTGCTCCACCGCGACGCTTCGGGTGCTTCCTATGCGGCCGAGCTGGTCCGCGCCTCGGGCCTGCCCGCCCGGGAGTGGGTGCGCAGCTACCTCGACGCCTACCTGCGGCCGCTGGTGCACTGCCTGCTGGCGTACGACCTGGCGTTCATGCCGCACGGCGAGAACCTGGTGATGGTGCTGCGTGACCACGTGCCGGTGCGGATGTTCATGAAGGACATCGGCGAGGAGGTGGCGGTGATGGGCGACCTGCCGCTGCCCGAGGAGGTCTCCCGGATCCGCGGCTCCTTCCCCGACGATGTCAAGGCGCTCGCGGTGCACACCGACATCTTCGACGGTGTGCTGCGCTACGTCGCGGCGATCCTCGATGATGAGGGGGTGCTTCCGGAGACCGAGTTCTGGGCCGAGGCCCGGGCGTGCATCGTCGACCACGCCGCCGACCACCCCGAGCTGGCCGACGCGGTCGAGCGCTACGACTTCCTGCGTCCGCGCTTCCGGCACTCGTGCCTCAACCGGCTCCAGCTGCGCAACACGCTGCAGATGGTCGACATCACCGACCAGGCCGAGTCGCTCATGTTCGCCGGCACGCTGGCCAACCCGGTCGCATGACGCCCCCGTCAAATGGGCTCTGCCGCGACGAGTGGGGCATCCCGCACGTGCGGGGTGCCTCGCCGGCCGAGGTGGCGCGGCTGCAGGGCCTGGCCACCGCGCGGGACCGCGCCTGGCAGCTCGAGATCGAGCGGCTGCGTGGTGAGGGCCGCACCGCCGAGCTGCTCGGCCCGGCCGGGGTTGAGTGGGACACCTTCGCCCGCCGCGCCCGGATCGCGGCGGTCGCGCAGGCTGCCTTCGAGGGGCTCGACGAGGAGACGCAGGGGTTCCTGACGGCGTACGTCGAGGGGGTCCGCGCCGGGCTCGCGGAGACCTCCTGCGTCGAGCTCGACGGGCCGGACGGGCTCGGTCCGGCGCCGGGGACCTGGCAGCCGTGGACGCCGCTGGCGGTCTTCTGGGTGCAGCAGATCCTCTTCGGCTCGTTCCCCTCGAAGCTCTTCGGTGCCCGGGCGGCGCGGGTGCTCGGTCCCGAGGCCGAGCTGTTCCGCACGGAGGGCCTGTCGGGTGGCTCCAACGCGTACGCCGTCGGCGGCGGCCGCACCCGCTCCGGGCTGCCGCTGGTCGCCGGTGACCCGCACCGGGTCTTCGAGGCGCCGAACGTCTACCTCCAGGTGCGGCTGGCCTGCACCGACCCCGACGACGCCTTCGACGTGGTCGGGATGACCTTCCCCGGCGTCCCCGGCGTGCAGCACTTCGCGCACGCCGGGTCCGTCGCGTGGGGGATCACCAACGCGATGGGCGACTACCAGGATCTCCACCGCGTCGACCTGCGCCCGGGCGGCGACGTGGTGCGGCGGAGCGCGGAGACGGTGCTCGTCCGCGGGCAGGAGCCGGTCTCGGTCGAGGTCCTCGAGACCGAGCGCGGGCCGGTGGTCCTCGACGATCCGGAGGAGGGTTGGGGTCAGGCGCTGCGTTCGCCCGGCCACGAGCTCGACGACCTCGGCTTCGGGGCGCTGCTCCCGCTGCTGCGGTCCCGTTCGGTCGCCGACGTGGAGGCTGCGGTCGAGCGCTGGGTCGAGCCGGTCAACAACTGGGTGATCGCCGACGTGGCCGGCGACGTCGTCCACACGGTCGGCGGCCGGGTGCCTACCCGCGACGAGGCGGGAGAGTGGACCGGCTGGGTCGACCCGCTGCCGCGGCGTACGGCCTCTGCAGATGGTGTGGTGGTGACGGCCAACGACCGGTGCATGCCCGAGTTCGACGTGCTTGCGGCCGGCTTCGCGCCGCCGTTCCGGGCGCACCGGATCGGGCGGCTTCTCGAGGATGCCGGCCCGCTCGACGCGGAGGATGCGGTGGCGGTGCTCGCCGACACCACCCAGACGGCTGGAGAGCCGCTGCTGGCGCTGGTCCCCGCCGGTCTGCGTCCGCCGGTGTTCGCCGAGTGGGACGGCGCGATGGACGGTTCGCCGGGCGCGGCCTGGTACGCGGCGCTGCGCGCCGAGGTCGTCGACCGGATCTGCGCGGCACCGGCGCTCGCACCGTTGCGGGAGCCGTCCGAGCACGGGCCGCTCTACGAGCCCTGGTTCAGCCTGCCGGCCCGGGTGGCCGGCGCGCTGCACGTCATCCTGGCCGCCGAGAAGGCCTTCGGCCTGGACCTGCGCGAGCTGGTGGCCGAGGCGGCGAAGGCCGTGGCCGCCCGTGAGTCGACCCGGTGGCCGGAGAGCCACCGGTTCTGGCCGCTGCACGCGCTGGAGCAGTTCGATCTCCCGCACACCCGGACCGCGCCTGCCACCCCGTTGCCGGGCGACACCGACACGGTCCGCTGCAACGCCTGGATCCCGGGCACCACCGTGACCGTACGTGGCTCGGTGGCCCGCTACGCCTGGGACCTGGCCGACCGCGACAACAGCCGATGGGTCGTACCGCTGGGTGTCAGCGGCGACCCCGACAGCCCCCACCACACCGACCAGCACGACGCCTGGGCCCAGGGCGGCGCGGTCCGCGTCGTCACAGACTGGTCCCTGCTCACCGAGGAGACAACATGCCCCTGACCGTTCGCGACCTGAAGCCGTCGACCGACATCGACCTGCTGGACGGCTGGCTGCACGACGACCGCGCCCGGTTCTGGGGCATGGTCGAGAAGCCGCGCGAGGAGATCGAGGAGATCTACACCTGGCTGCAGGAGCAGCCGCACCTCGCGGCGTACATCGTCGAGATCGACGGTGAGCCGGTCGCCCTGTTCCAGACCTGGGACCCCGAGATCGATGAGCTCGGTGCCTTCTACGACCGCCGCCCCGGCGACATCGGGGTCCACCTCTTCCTGGCCGACACCCCCGCCCGCCAGGGCCGCACCGAGACCGTCCTCGACTTCTTCATCGAAGAGGTCATCGTCAAGGCTGGCGCCCGCCGCGTCGTCGTCGAGCCGGACGCCACCAACGAGGCCTCCCTCGCCCGGCTCGACGACTACGGCTTCAAGCGCGGCCCGGTGGTCGAGCTCCCGCACAAGACCGCCCAGTACGCCTTCCTCGACCTGCCCTGACGCCGAGAGGTCGATTCCTGACGCCGAGAGGTCAGTGTTTCGCGGTCAGAAAGTGACGCCTCGGAGGGGTCAGGAGTCAGCCACCATCTCGACCAGGCGGCCCATGGCGCCCACCTCAGCGTCGTGTACGCCTTCGTCCGGAACGATGACCAGCGACCACAGCCGACTCCCGACGGCAACGTTGCCGACGACGAGATCTCCGTCGTCGTGCGCCTCGATACAGACGAAGGCGCGGTCGCCGATCTCGACCGGCGGAGGAGAAGCAAGACAGTCCTCCCGGCTGGCGGCGAGCCCAGCCGAGACAGAGGTGTCGACCAGCGTCGTCACGAAGATCGCACCCCGATCGCTGGTGTAGGTGCAGACGTCCTCGTCGGCGGTGTTCGACCAGGTGCCGGGGATGGCACGAGCGACCTGGGCAGGCTCGAAGAGACAGGGCCCGGAGGCCTCGACGGGGGAGGCGGTGGAGGGGCTGGGCCCAGGGCTGCCGCTGCTGGGCTCCCCGGCCCCGCAGCCCGCGAGCGCGGTCGCCGAGAGGACAGCCGTGACGCTCAGCAGCTTCCTCGACACGTACGTCTCCTCGGGTTTCGGGGTTCCCCGCAGTTTCTCAGGTCACCCTCGGAAGCCCGCAACCGAGGTTCCATCGGTCGCGGCAAGGTCTGGGATCAACGTACGGAGCCGAGCGAGCGCGTCACTGGTCTGCGACTTGACGGTGCCGATCGAGACGCCGAGCGCGGCCGCGGTCTCGCGCTCGGTGAGGTCGTCGTAGTAGCGCAGGACGATGACCGCACGCTGTCGAGGCGGTAGCCGCAGCAGCGCGTCCCGGACGGCGACGCTCGACGTCGGGTCCGGGCCGGTCGCCTCCCGATCGGGGAGGTGTTCGACCACGGTCTCCCGCCAGCGGCGGGTGCGCCACCGGGTGGTGGCTTCCCGGGCGAGCACCTTGCGGACGTATGCCTCGGGGTTGTCCTTGATCCTGGCCCACTTCGGGACCACCTTGATGAGCGTCGTCTGGACGAGGTCCTCGGCGTCCTCGGCATGTCCGGTGAGGAGGAACGCCGTACGTAGCAGGGCCGGTCGGCGGCCGGCGACGAACTCCTCGAAGAGGTCGCTGTCAGACGCTGGCACGGCGCCTCCAGACGAAGAGCGCCCAGGCGGCGATGGCGACCGTCGCCGCGGCCGCAACAGCGGGGATCCACGGCGACCAAGGGTGAGGTGGAGATGGCTGGTCTCGGACCGGCGAGCCGAGGAGGTTGATCGCGACACCGAACATGTCCAAACTTCTGCTGAGCATCTCGGTGGAGCCGTCCCGGACATCGACCGAGACCAGGTCGAAGGTGGGATTGTTGTCCCCTCGGGGCTCGAGGGCTGCGAGGTGTGTGTCGTCCAGCCATCCGATCACTCCGGAGAAGGTGCCCGGGATCGGGTCGCCGTTGCCGTCGTCGTTGACTCTTTTGACACCGATTCGGCCCGGCGCTCCGTCTCCGATGATCGCGGCTACCCGCTTCGAGTCCGGGGTCATGGCGACAGACTGTGAGCTGTTGATGCGCGGTGCGGTCTGGCGAGCTTCGACCGACCTCGTCGAGCCGTCGACCTGGACAATGACGGCGTCGTCGTTGACCGTGATCACGCTGCCGACCCCGTTGGTGCCTGCACCGTCGAGGTCGATGTCGGTGCTGAGGTCAACCTGCTCGGCGGAGTCGAGGTCAAAGACCATGGCCCGATGGTCGGTCGAACCGCAGCAGTCCTGCATCTGCCCGAAGTCGACGCCGAGGTGGGTGGGGTCGAACCAGACGAAGACACCGTGCCCGATCCCGCGCTCGGTGCTGGGTTTCTGGCTGACGACCTCACCGGTCACGGTGTCATAGACGGCATAGCCGTTGATCGTGTCGCCCTCGCGATCGGGAACGGGGTTCGGCACATGCCCCGTCGTCCAATAGGCGATGTGGCGTCCATCAGGAGCGAGTGCCGCCTCCCTGAGGAAGCCGCTGGCAGCATCCGGCAGATCGAGGAAGGCGTACGCACCCGTCTGTGCCGAGACGCCGACGAGGCCTTCGGTGCTACCGAACCAGCCCTTCCGCGGCGCCGCGACCATGGCGATGAGCGTGCCCATCGGGCCGATGGAGTCGGTGCCGGGGAGATACGGGCTGGGTTTGTGGAACTGGCTCGGGAGGAAGCTGCCCGTCTCCGCATCCGTGGCCGGCACCTCGACGGCGCGCTGCTGCCAGGTCGCCGAACCCAGAGCGACCAGCAGCAAGCAGGCGATCGAGGCGATGGCGACGGTGCCGACACGCCGCGTACGTGCGACGCGACGGCCACGGCGCCACAGCTGCCCGGGCGGGGCACCGCCGGTGGGTGCCTCGCGGGCGAGTTCTTCGAGCAGGTCAGTCAGCACATCGGTCTCCAGATCGGTCGTCCGATGGCTTACACGTATCGAGCCCGGCGAAAGGTTGGGTGCCGATTTGAACAGAATTGACGTGCAGACTTTGCTGAATTCGGCAGAATCACGGGGGTGACCTCTGAGATCAGAGAACGGCTCGCTGGACAGCACGTCCTGCTCACGGGCGTGACCGGATTCGTCGGGGAGGCGCTGCTGCACCTGCTGCTGACGGAGGTTCCGGACGTACGGCTGAGCGTGCTGGTGCGGCCCAAGGGATCGACCTCGGGGGCCGACCGGATCGCGAAGCTCCTGGCCAAGCCGATCTTCGAGGCGGCGGCGGATGCGCAGGTGAACGTGGTCGAGGGGGATCTCTCCGACCCGCCCGCGCTGCCGAACGATCTCGACGCCGTGGTGCACTCCGCGGGCGACGTCTCGTTCGACCCGCCGGTCGACGAAGGGTTCGTCACGAACGTCGTTGGTGTGCGCGAGCTGTTGAAGCGGGTCGCGGAGACCGGGCGCGACATCCACTACCTGCACGTCTCGACGGCCTATGTCTCCGGGCGGAGGAGGGGCCACATCCCCGAGGGGCCCGTCGAGCATGCGGTGGACGTCGAGGCCGAGCTCGCCTGGGGGCTGGCGCAGCGCGCCGCCGTCGAGGAGCGCTCGCGCAGCGTCGAGGTGATCTCCAGGCTGCGCAAGCAGGCCGAGCGCGAGCACGGCCGGGCCGGCCTGATGACCGCCGCCGCTGCCGCCGAGGAGGCGCGGAAGAAGTGGGTGAAGGACGAGCTCGTACGTCTCGGCACCGAGCGGGCGCGCTCGCTCGGCTGGACCGACTGCTACACCTTCACCAAGGCGCTGGGGGAGCGGGTCGTCGAGGCCCACGCCGCCGAGGGCAACCGGGCCACGATCTACCGTCCGGCGATCATCGAGTCGGCCCTCGCCCGCCCGCACCCGGGCTGGATCGAGGGCTTCAAGATGGCCGAGCCGCTGATCCTGGCCTACGGTCGCGGCGAGCTGCCGCTCTTCCCGGCCGCGGCGGACACTGCCATCGACATCGTGCCCGTCGACCACGTGGTCGCCTCGATCGTCGCCTGCCTGGCCCACCCGCCCGAGCACGGCGACCCGGCCTACTTCCACCTCGCCTCCGGCGACCGCAACCCAGTGACGTTCGGCCTGCTCTACGAGACCGTGCGGGCCTACTTCTCCAAGGAGCCGTTCGCGGCCGGCGACCGAGGTGCGGCGCGGCTGCCGGAGTGGACGTTCCCGGGTGGGGCCTCGGTCGAGCGGGTGATGGCGACCGGCGAGAAGGTGCACAAGATCGCCGACACGCTGCTCGGGCTCGCCCCGCGCAGCGACCGCACCCGCGGCTGGGCGCGCGACCTCGACCGGCAGGGCCGGCGGCTGAAGTTCCTGCGGCGCTACCTCGACCTCTACAAGGAGTACGCCCAGGCCGACCTGCGCTTCGTCGACGCCAACACGCTCGCGCTCTACCGGTCGCTGTCGCCGGCCGACCAGGAGACCTTCGCCTTCGACACCGGCGTGATCGACTGGCACGAATACCTCCACGACATCCACGTGCCGTCGGTGACCAAGCCGGTCCGCGAGCTCGACGAGCTCCGCAAGCTGCGCAAGAAGCCGGTTCCCGGACGGATGCCGCGGATCGCGGCGGCTTCACCCACCGACGAGAAGCGGGTCGCGGCCTTCTTCGACCTCGACGGCACCCTGATGTCCTCCAACGTGATCGAGACCTACCTGTGGCTGCGCCTCGGCGAGCTGTCGGGCACCCAGAAGGCCGCCGAGATCGCCCGGATGGCCGG
This sequence comes from Nocardioides sp. NPDC126508, assembly GCA_040302365.1. Taxonomy (GTDB): domain Bacteria; phylum Actinomycetota; class Actinomycetes; order Propionibacteriales; family Nocardioidaceae; genus Nocardioides. The sequence goes on along the minus strand of JBEOUM010000006.1, from coordinate 257,695 downwards.
CAAGGTCCCCAAGTACGTGTGGGCGGACCGTGCCGAGCGCAGCTCGCTGCTGCGTACGGTCTACAAGGAGTACGCCGGCGCGCGGCTCTCCGACCTCGACGAGATCGTCGACGAGCACCTGACCACGCACATCCTTGGGCGGCTGGCCCCGGACGCGGTCCGGCGGATCCGCGAGCACCGCGCCGCGGGGCACCTGACGGTGCTGATCACCGGGGCGATCCGGCCGCTGACCCGGCCGCTGCTGCCGCTGTTCGACCACATCGAGGCGGCCGACCTGGCCGTCGACGACCGCGGCTACTGCACCGGCCACCTGGCCGCCTCGCCGCTGGTCGGGGAGTCGCGCGGAGCGTTCGTGCGCGAGTGGTCGCGCCGCGAGGGCATCTCGCCTGCCGACTGCTTCGCCTACGCCGACTCCCACTCCGACCTCCCGCTGCTGGCCGCGGTCGGGCATCCGGTGGCGGTCCGGCCCGACGTACCTCTCTACCGGCACGCCAAGAGGTCGCACTGGACGATCGTCGACTGGGAGTCCCCGGGCCACGCGAGCCGCACCCTGGACCCTGCGGGGAGGCGATGACCATGCCGAGCCGGCCCGTCTTGACGAAAATCCATGCCGAGTCGGCCCGTCTTGACGGGCCGACTCGGCAGCGATCTGTGTCAAGACGGGCCGACTCGGCAGTGAATCCGGTCAAGATGGGCCGACTCGACATCAGGAGGGGTGACCATGCTCGCACTTGAGATGTATCGGTCGGTGGCGAAGACGGCGATCGGGAAGGTGGCCGGGCGGCACCTTCCGCTGCTCCTGACCGGCGCCGCGGCGCCGCTGCGGATGGTGACGCTGGACCCGCCGAAGGTCGAGCACGACGGCTGGGCCCGGCTGCGGGTCTCGCTCTCCGGCATCTGCGGGTCCGACCTGGGGATGTTGTCGGGGAAGACCTCCCTCTACTTCCAGCCGCTGGTGAGCCTGCCGTTCGTGCCCGGCCACGAGATCGTCGGCGAGCTGCTCGACCCCTGCGGCGACCTGGCGGCCGGCACCCGAGTGGTCGTCGACCCGGTCCTGACCTGCGCCGCGCGCGGGCTGGAGGCGTGCGAAGCATGTGCGCGGGGCGAGACCAACCGGTGCTCCCGGATCACCGTCGGCGACATCTCCTCGGGGCTGCAGACCGGGTTCTGCCACGACACCGGCGGCGGCTGGTCGCAGCAGCTCTCGGTGCACCGCTCGCAGCTCCACGTGGTGCCGGAGGGCTACTCCGACGAGCAGGCGCTGCTCGCCGAGCCGGTCGCCTGTGCGGTCCACACGGCACGAAGGGCGGCGATCAAGCCCGGTGACCGAGTGCTCGTCTCGGGTGCCGGTGCGGTCGGCCTGCTGGCCACGCTGGCGCTGCGCGAGCTCACCGACGCCGGCGAGATCCTGGTCGTCGCCAAGCACGCCCACCAGCGGGAGCTGGCGATGGAGTTCGGCGCGACCGAAGTGGTGGCCCCGAGCGAGACGCTGCGGAGAATTCGCCGGGCGACCAGCGCTTTCATGCTCGAACCCGAGATGCTCTCGTCGCCCTACCTCCTCGGCGGTGTGGACGTCACCATCGACGCGGTCGGCTCCAAGGAGTCGCTGCAGACCTGCCTGCACGCCACCCGCGCCGGCGGCCGGGTGGTGCTCTCCGGGATGCCGGCCTCCGCGGATCTGTCCGCGGCGTGGTTCCGGGAGCTCGAGGTGGTCGGGACGTACGCCTCCTCGCGGGGGTCGGGCGACTTCGCCACCGCGCTGGACCTGGTCGGCCACGACGCCATGTGCCGGCTCGCGAAGAGCGTCGCGCCCTATCCGCTCCACCGCTGGCGCGAGGCCCTCGACCATGCCCACTCAGCCGGTCGGCTCGGCACCGTCAAGGTGGCGTTCGACCCTCGACGTACGTCTTAGAAGGAGAGTCATCGATGACACGCCCAGGCTTCGTGCTGGAGGTCGACGACCGTACGCCGCCCCTGCTCGTCCACGAGGGGCTCGGGTTCCGGCTCGAGGAGTTCCCGCAGGGCACCCGGGTGGTCTACCCGCCCGAGTCGCTGCCGACGGTGCCGGATGTGGAGGGGGCGATCCGGGAGGCCCTGGAGAACCCGGTCGACTCCGAGCCGCTGCGCGAGCTGATGTTCCCGGGGATGCGGCTGACGATCGCCTTCGACGACCTCTCCCTGCCGCTGCCGACCATGAAGGCGCCCGACATCCGGGGCCGGATCATCGAGCAGGTGCTCACGATCGCGGCCGAGAAGGGTGTCGACGACGTCGAGATCATCGCGGCGCTCGCCCTGCACCGCCGGATGACCGACGCCGAGATGAAGCACATCGTCGGCGAGCGCGTCTTCCGCAGCTTCGCGCCGCAGGGGCTGCTCTACAACCACGACGCCGAGGACCGCGCCAACCTCGAGCACATGGGCGTCACCGAGAAGGGCGAGGACGTCGAGATCAACAAGCGGGCGGCCACCTCCGACCTGCTGATCTACGTCAACGTCAACCTGGTCGCGATGGACGGCGGCCACAAGTCGGTCGGCATCGGGCTGGCGTCCTACAAGTCGATCAAGCACCACCACAACGCCAAGACGATGGTCCACTCGCGCTCGTTCATGGACCACAAGCACTCCGAGATGCACTCCTCGGCCTGGCGGATGGGCCGGCTGATCGGGGAGAACGTCAAGGTCTTCCAGATCGAGACGACGTTGGACAACGAGGTGTTCGGGAAGCCCTACGACACCTTGCTCAAGCGCGAGTGGGAGTGGTCCCTGCGCGACCAGGCCACCGTCCTCGGCCTGCGCCGTGGGCTGGCGGTCGCGCCGCAGAAGATGCGCCACAAGATGTTCCACGACCTGCGCTCCAACTACGGGCTGACCGGGATCACCGCCGGCGCCGTCGAGCCGGTCCACGAGCTCACCGTGCAGCGCGTCCACCAGCAGCAGCGGGTCAAGGTCGAGGGGCAGTCCGACGTGATGGTGATGGGCGTGCCCTACCTCGGCCCCTACAACGTCAACTCGACCATGAACCCGATCCTGGCTGCCTGCATGGGCCTGGGCTACTACTTCAACTCCTACCTGCGGCAACCGGTGGTGCGCGAGGGCGGCGTCGCGATCCTCTACCACCCGCTCGACGAGGGCTTCAACACCCTCACCCACCCCTCCTACGTCGACTTCTACGAGGAGGTGCTGGCCGACACGACCGATCCCGCCTTGATCGGGCCGAAGTTCGAGGAGCAGTTCGCCACCGATCCCTGGTACGTCCACCTCTACCGCACCTCGAACGCCTACCACGGCGTCCACCCGTTCTACATGTGGTACTGGATCGCGCACGCGCTCGACCACCTCGGCGATGTCATCTGGGTCGGTGGGAACCCCAAGGCGGCGGCTCGGATGGGCTTCCGGTCGGCGTCGACTCTGCGGGACGCGCTCGAGATGGCGTCCTCGACCGTCGGGCCGTCGCCGTCGATCACCTACCTGCGCAACCCTCCGCACCTGCTGGCGGACGTCCGATGAGCTTCTGGAAGGACACCGCGCGCGACGTACGGCTCATGAAGCGGGGCTGGCGGTGGGGCCACCGGGCGCAGGTGCCGCGGTCGGCGGAGCCGTACGTGCCACAGGCAGAGACGACGGTCTTCGACAACGAGTGGTCCCGCAGGCCGGCCGCGCGAGCGGTCAGAGAGGTCGCGCAGGCCGGGCTGGAGGCGGTCTTCCGGTCGCAGGTGAAGACCCAGGTCGAGGGCCTCGACGTGCTCGAACGCCTCGACGGTCCGGTGATCTTCGTGGCCAACCATGCCTCCCACCTCGACACGCCGCTCATCCTGCTGTCGCTTCCGGACACGTGGCGACGCAAGACGGCGGTGGCGGCCGCGGCCGACTACTTCTTCGACACCTGGTGGCGGGCGGTGGGCTCCTCGCTGGTCTTCAACACGCTGCCGATCGACCGCCGAGGGGGTGCGCTCGCGAACGCGCCGGGGGAGGTGCTCGCCGAGGGCTGGTCGCTGGTCGTCTTCCCCGAGGGCACCAGGTCAAAGGACGGCACCGTGGGCCGGTTCCGGTCCGGCGCCGCCTACCTGGCCATCGAGTACGGCGTTCCGGTCGTCCCGATCGCCCACCGTGGCACCTACGCGGCGATGCCGCGCGGGGTGAGCTGGCCCGGCAAGGACTCCTCCGGGGGCCGCCGCCAGCTGACCGTACGTTTCGGGGAGCCGCTCCGCCCGGCAGAGGGTGAGTCGATGCGTGAGTTCGCGCCCCGGATCAGGGCGGCGGTGGCGAGGCTGCTCGACGAGGACGCCACCGACTGGTACGCCTCGATGCGCCGCGCCGCGGAGTCGCGTACGCCCGATCCTGCCGGTGAGGAGATCGCCGAGTGGCGCAAGGTCTGGGCGGCCACGGAGTCTCCCGACCCCGAGCCGGACAAGATCCGGGCCTGGCGCCGCTGAGCCCCTGCCGCCGAGGCGGTCAGGACCAGCGCAGCAGCGCGGCGACCGGTGCGTCGCCGAGCACGGCGGCCGGGAGGACGCACACCTCGGCGTCGGTGAGGACCGCTGCGGCGACGAGCGCCTCGCTGGCCTCGATCGAACCAGACACCGGAGCCGCGCCGAAGGTGAGACCGGGGTGGTCCGCCGGGTCGAGCGTGTGTCCCGCGACGGCGTCGGGATCGATCAGCAGGGTCTCGACACGGCCGGTGACGAACGCGTCGGCGACGTCGCGTACCCCGGTGGCCGCGCGGTCGCCCCGGCCCCAGGCCTCCTCGAGCCGCCGGACCAGAGCGGTGCGGCGGCGTACGACCCGATCGAGCAGCGCGCTGCGGATCGCGTCGTCGCGGGCCTGCTCGCCGCCGTCGGCGGCACGCTGCCCGCTCGCCAGCTCGACCACCTCGACCGGCTGGCCGGCGAGGTCCTCCCGCAGCCGGGCGACCGAGGTCGGGTCGCCGCCGACGAGGACGAGGTCGTGGCCGTGGTCGCGGATCAGCCGGGTCACCTCCTCGGCCACCTTGTCGGCGTTATGGCGCCAGACGTTGTCGGTGGTCTGCTGCATGCGGTACGCCGCCCAGCCGACGTTGTCGCGGACCTTGTGCACGTGCTCGAGCTCGTCGCCCTCGACGGTGGTCGTGTCCGTGGGCCGGGGCATCCCCGAGTCCCACAGCGAGATCTCGCCGCCTGCGTGGTCGACCAGGACCAGTACGAACGGCATCGAGGCGTCCCGGGCGGCGATCCAGGAGCCGAGGTCGGGCAGAGCGTCCCAGGTCGCGACCGGTTTCGGCACCTCGGCGACGGCGACCTGGTCGTAGGCGACCCCCTCGGGAGTGGCGACGACGACGCGGGCCACCGGCGCCGGCTGGCGCACGGTCACGTCGAGCCGGTCGGAGACCTGGGCCACGACGTCAGGTGGTGCGCCCTGCGCGGAGAGCTCCTCGCAGGCGGCGCGGACCCGCAGCTCCTTGGCGTGGGCCGCGTTCTCCGAGTCCTGGCTGACATCGGCCAGCACGGTGGCGTACGGACCTGGGCGGTTCAACAGGTTGGTGAATCCAGCGGTGTCCATACCGGTGTGGTACCCACCGACGAGGGATCTGACACGGGTCTCGATCAGCCCGCTGAGCAGGTCACCTCGGTGACGTGCCACTCCTCGTCCTTGCCCTTCCCGGAGCGGGTGACGACGAGGGTGAACACCGACTGACCGCCGTCCGGGGTCAGCTCCACCGTGGCGCCGGACTCGGTGAGATCGGTGGAGGTGATGCGTACCTTCTCCAGGTGGCCGCGGGCGTCGGCGGTCTTCTCGGTGGGCGGGGTCTGAACCGAGGGGCAGGCCCGGGCCCACTGCGCCACCAGCTCCGGCTTCGCCTCGACCGTGGTCCAGCTCGTCGTCCGGGCGAACCGGCTGGCGGCCGTCTCCGCCTGGTCGGTGGCGTGCTCGCGGAAACGGGAGCGGGAGTAGCCGTAGCCGGCCACCGAGATCAGCACCCCGACCAGGACCAGGACACCGACCTTGAGCGCGATCTCGCGCCACTCGCTGCTCTGCACGGGACGTTCCTACCACCGGCGGCCTCAGGACCCGAACCGGCTCGCGGATGAGAGAGCTCTCATGGTCGTCTCACGATCACCTCACCGCCGGTCGAGATGGTTCTTGCATAGCGCCGGGAACACCCGGGGCAGAACCGAGAGGACGAACCATGAAGAAGCTCCCGATCCTTCTGGCGACAGGGCTGGCCGGCGTGGTCGCGGCCGGCGCGATCACCTTCCAGAGCGCTGCCGCGGACGACGACTTCGCCAAGCGTGAGGAGAAGGTGGGTACGCAGGTGACGACCGTCGACGACGTGGACGACGACGATGCCGACGACGCCGCCGATGTCACTCGCGACGACGCCGGGAACGACACCGTGACCAACGGCACCGGGGTCACCCGGGCGACCAAGGACAACACCCGGGACAACACCCGCGACAACACCCGCGACAACACCAAGAACGACGACACCGACGACCGGACCAGGGACTGAGCTCGACGATGACCGACACCTGGGGCATCGTCCAGGGTGACGCGATCACCCCCGAGCTGACCGCGATGCGGCTGCTCGGGGGCGGCTCGTCGTACGAGGCCTTCCTGGCCTTCGACGAGGTCACCTACGGTCCGGTCGTGGCCAAGGTGCTGCGGCCGGGGCTGGTCGGCAGCGAGACCAGCCGCAACGCGCTGCGGCGCGAGACCGACGCGCTGACGAAGCTGAAGCATCCCGTCCTCGTCCGTGGCCTGCGCGAGGACCTCGACGGCGATCGCCCGTACGTGGTGATGGAGCACGTCGAGGGCCCGCGGCTCTCGACCCTGATCCGCCGCCACGGGCGCCTCTCGGAGCAGCAGTACCTCCCGCTGGCGCTCGACCTCGCCTCGGCGCTGCACTACCTGCGCCGCTCCGGCTGGGTGCACCTCGACATCAAGCCGAGCAACCTGATCATGGGCTCGCCGGCCCGGCTGATCGACCTCTCCGTCGCCCGGCCCGCCGCCGCGGCCGCCGCGCTCCGCCACGAGATCGGCACCGACGCCTACATGGCCCCCGAGCAGTGCCTCCCCGGCGAGCGCGGCGAGGTCGGCCCCGCCAGCGACGTCTGGGCGCTCGGCGCGACCCTCGTCCACGCCGTCACCGGCGAACGCCCCTTCCCCCACGGCGACCCTTCAGCCGCCGATCGCACCGAGCGCTACCCGCAGCTCGTCTCCCGCCCCGCCGCCCTCCCCAGACGTACGCCGCCCGAGATCGTCAAGGTCATCGACGCGTGCCTCGCCCCGGACGCCGGCAACCGCCCGGCGCCCGCCGAGATCGCCGAGACGGTCTCGCCCGCGCTCGAGCGGCTCCCGCGCGCCTCGCTGGGCGGGCTGCGGATCCACTGACCCCCCCGAGCCGCCGCAGGGTCCGGGTCAGGGCTGGAAGCGGTAGCCCATACCGCGGACGGTCTCGACCCGGGCCGAGCCCAGCTTCTTGCGCAGGTAGCCGACGTAGACGTCGACGACGTTGGAGCCGGGGTCGAAGTCCATGCCCCAGGCGAGGTCGAGCAGCTGGGCGCGGGAGAGCACCTGCCCGGGATGGCGCAGCAGCACCTCGGCCAGCGCGAACTCGCGCGCGGAGAGGTCGCTCTCGCGCCCGTCGACCCGCAGGCGCCGCGTCCGCAGGTCCAGACCCACGGAACCGGAGCGGAGCTCGCCCACCTCGGCGTCGGTGTTGTCCTGCTGCCGCAGGCGTACGTTGATCCGGGCCCGCAGCTCGGCGAAGCGGAACGGCTTCGCGAGGTAGTCGTCGGCGCCGCCCTCGAGGGCGGAGACCGTGTCGTGCACCGAGTCGCGGGCGGTCAGCACGACCACCGGCATCCGTGACCCCTGGGCGCGGAGCTGGTCGAGCACCTCGAAGCCGTCGATGGTCGGGAGGCCGATGTCGAGCACCATCAGGTCGAAGGCGCCGCTGAGCGCCTCCTCGAGTCCTTCGAGGCCGTCGGCGACGGTGCTGACCTGGTGGCCGTCGGCGCCTAGGCCCTTGGCCAGGAAGGCCGCGATGCGGTCCTCGTCCTCGACGATCAGGATGCGGGCCATGCCTCTCCTTCGGTGCGTACCGGCAGGGTGATGGTGAAGCGGGCGCCGGGCGGGGTCGCGTCCTCGACGCCGACGGTGCCGCCGTGGGCGGTGGCGATGGCGGAGACGATGGCCAGCCCGAGGCCGAGCCCGGGACGCTCGCCCGAGCCGGTCTCGGTGCCGCGGGCGAACCGCTCGAAGATCCGCTCCCGCTCCTCGGCGGGAACCCCGGGTCCGGTGTCACGGACCCACAGCCGCAGGCCGCCGTCGACCTCCGCCGAGCCGACCGCGATCCTGTCGCCGGGCGCGGTGTGGCCGACCGCGTTGTCGCACAGCTGCAGCATCGCCTGAGTGGCCCGCTGCGGGTCCAGCCGCCAGGTGCCCGGGGTGGCCGCGTCGAGGTGCCAGTCGCGGTCGGCGAGCGCGCTGGCCTTGGCGAGGATGTCCTCGGTGAGGGTGTCGACGTCGACCTCCTCGAGCGTGAGGAAGTCGGGCCGGTCGTGCTTGGCCAGCAGGATCAGGTCGCCGACGAGCCGGCTCATCCGGTCGATCTCGTCCAGCGCCAGCCGCCGGGTCTGCTCGACCTCGGCCGGGTCGGACTCGTCGAGGAGCTCGAGGTGGCCGCCGATGATCGTCAGCGGCGTACGCAGCTCGTGCCCGGCGTCGTCGAGGAACTGCCGCTGGTCGGTGAACGCCTGCTCCAGGCGGGCCAGCATGTCGTTGAAGTTCCTGGTCAGGGCCGAGATGTCGTCGTTGCCCGACTCGGGCAGCCGGGCGGAGAGGTCCGTGGCGCTGATCGCGCCGGTGGCCTGCCGCAGCCGGGTCAGCGGCGCCAGCAGCCGCCCCGACTGCCAGGCCGCGACCAGGGTGACGAGCAGCGCGAGGAGACCGGCCACGATCGTGTAAGTCCGCATCGTGCTGCGTAGCTCGGAGCGGTCCTCGTCGAGGTAGGAGACGACCAGGAGCGCGCCCTCGGTGGTGCCCGTGGCGGTGTCCTGCCGCACCGGCTGGCTGGTGATTCGTACCTCGCCGTCGGCGGTGTCGAGATAGGTCGTCCCGCCGTCGACGACGAGGTCGGCGACGGCCGCCCTGAACCGCGCGGTGGAGACCAGCGGGTCCTCGGGGAACTGCGCGCGCGGTCGGCCGTCGACCCAGGCGACCAGGAGCTCGTCGTCGTCGGGCACGTTGCGGCTCAGGAACGTCCGCAGCAGTCCCTCGACGTCGTACGGGGCCCTGGTCTCGGGGTCGATGCCCTCGGTGCGGAGCCGGGAGAACTCGTCGAGCTCCTGCTCCATCTCGCGCGTGGTCGCGGCATCGACGCGGCCGAGCTCGACGGCGTAGACGATGAGTCCGGCTCCGGCCAGGGCGAGGGTGACCAGGAGGGCGACCGAGGCGGTGATCCGGGCACGTACGGACAGCCCCCGGCGGCGTGGGTCAGTCGTCGTCATGGCGGTCGTCGTGGTCATCGTCGTCATCATCATCGTCGACGGGACCAGGGGTGACGACCGGGACACCCGAGGGATCCGTGCTCGGGGACGATCCGGTGCTCGGCGTGGCCGACTGCGACGGCAGCACGACGGGCTCGCGCGGCGGCGGGTCGTTCTCGGAGGCTCCCGCGAAGGAGGCGGCCAGGTAGACGCCGACCGCCACCAGGACGACCAGCGGCAGGACGAGTTTCAGGGTGCGCGACATGACCCTCCGATAGTGCCTGACCACCTGTCCGATGTGGGGGTCCATGAGAGACCTCTCATGGATACAGTGATCCGGGTCACCACTTGCACCTGGAGGTAACGCCCGTGTTCGTCCCGTTCAGCGTCAACGACTTCATCGACCGTGCCGCATCCGTCTACGGCGAACGGGTGGGCATCGTCGACGAGCCCGACCAGCCGGCCGCCTCCATCGGGGAGGTGACGTACGCCGAGATGAAGTCGCTCGCGAAGCGGATGGCGGCGAAGCTCGACGAGCTCGGCGTCGGGGTGGGGGAGCGGGTCGCGATCGTGTCCCACAACTCCGCCCGGCTGCTGACCGCGTTCTACGGCGTCGCCGGCTACGGCCGCATCTTGGTGCCCGTCAACTTCCGTCTCCGCCCCGACGAGGTCTCCTACATCGTGGAGCAGTCCGGCGCCTCGGTGCTCTGGGTCGACCCGGAGGTCGACGAGGCGCTGACGGACGTGACCGCCAAGCATCGCTTCGTGCTCGGCGACGACGCCAACCTCTACGCCGCCGAGGGCGTCGAGCCGGAGCCGTGGGAGCCGGACGAGAACGCGACCGCGGCGATCAACTACACCTCCGGCACCACTGCCCGGCCCAAGGGCGTGCAGATCACCCACCGCAACATCTGGACCAACGCGATGACCTTCGGGCTCCACGCCGGGCTGACCGACCGTGACGTCTACCTGCACACGCTGCCGATGTTCCACGCCAACGGCTGGGGGATGCCGTTCGCCGCGACCGGCCTCGGCATCGAGCACATCGTGTTGCGCAAGGTCGACGGGATGGAGATCCTGCGCCGCGTACGCGACCACGGGGTGACCTACATGTGCGCCGCTCCCGCGGTGGCGGCCGCCGTGCTCGACGCGCTGCCGCAGTGGCAGGAGACCGAGGGCGAGATCCCCGGCCGCGACCGGGTGCGGATCATCATGGCCGGTGCCCCGCCGCCCACGAAGACGGTCGTGCGCGTCCAGGAGGAGCTCGGCTGGGAGTTCATCCAGATCTACGGCCTCACCGAGACCTCGCCGCTGCTGACCATCAACCGCACCCGTGCCGAGTGGGACGACCTCGACCCGATGGAGCGCGCCGCGAAGCTGACCCGCGCGGGCGCGCCCGCGATCGGGGTGAGCCTCGACATCTCGCCCGACAAGGAGGTCCTGGCGCGCTCCAACGTGGTGCTCGAGGGTTACTGGGAGAAGCCCGAGGAGACCGAGAAGGCGCTGGCCGACGGCTGGTTCCACACCGGCGACGGCGGCAGCATCGGCGACGACGGCTACCTCACCATCTCCGACCGGATCAAGGACGTCATCATCACCGGCGGCGAGAACGTCAGTTCCGCTGAGGTCGAGGACGTCCTCTTCCTGCACCCCTCGGTCGCCGAGGTGGCGGTCATCGGCATCCCCAGCGAGAAGTGGGGCGAGACCATCCTCGCCCTCGTCGTCCTCGCCGACGGAGCCTCGGCCACCCAGGAGGAGCTGATCGCCTGGTGCAAGGAGCGCGCCGCCGGCTACAAGGCCCCCACGGTCGTCGAGTTCCGCGACTCCCTCGCCCGCACCGCCACCGGGAAGCTGCAGAAGTTCAAGCTCCGTGAGCCCTACTGGGGCGACCGCGAGCGCAAGGTCAACTAGCTCGGACCGGTTGCTCGAGGAGCTCGTTGACCTCCTCGAGCAACCGCTCGGTCTCGTCGTCCTCGGCCGGCGGTGGGACGTACGCGGCGAGGCGGCGGGGGTCGTCCTCCGGTAGGGACGCGATCAGGATCCGGCGGGGGCGCGCGGAGCCTCCGGTGACGAGGTACTTCTGTCCGGGACGTACGCGGCCGGCCTCCTCGGCCACGATCCGGGCCCGCTCCTCGGAGTCGTCGGCGGGCTCGGGGGCGGGGGTGTCGGCGAGCGCATCACGGACGATGCGGCGCGGGTCGTAGCGGCGTACGTCCAGGGACTCCAGCTCCGCACGCGAGATCCCGATCTCGGTCGCCGCCCGGGTCTTGGAGGCGTCGACGAAGCTGCGGAAGGAGCGGATCAGCTCGGCGAGCCGGTGGGCGTAGAGCGGGAGGCGCTGGGGGCCGATCACGAGGCCGGCGAGGATCGCGACCAGGAACAGCTTCTCGAAGCTCAGTCCGAACATGGCTGGCTCCTCTCGACACGTCGGTCGTGGAGGTGGGTGATGAGGACGGCGGCGGCGAAGAGGCCCGACATGGGCGTGGCGACGAGGAACATCGACAAGACGTCGGCGGCCGGTGTCACCAGCGCGCTGAACAGGACGATGACGACCACGATGGCGCGCCAGCTGCGGCGCAGCGTCTGCGAGGAGAGCAGGCCGAGCAGGTTGAGCACGACCACGAAGACCGGCAGGACGAACGCGACCCCGATGGCGAGGACCATCTTCATCACGAAGTCGACGTAGTAGCCGGCGTTGAGGATGGTGCTGTCCTCGGTCGAGGAGAAGCCGGCGAGCATCTCGACCATGTTCGGGAAGAGCAGGAACCCGAACGCGCAGCCCGCGGCGAACAGCGGGATCGCGGCCGCGAGGAACCCGACGGTGTAGCGGCGCTCGCGGCGGGTCAGCCCCGGGGTGACGTACCCGAAGAGCTCGGCCAGCCACACCGGGCTCGAGAGCACGATCCCGGCGAAGAGGGCGATCTTGAGCTTGAGATCGAAGGCACCGGTGACGGTGTCGTAGTTGAGGCTGGCGTCTTGCGACTGCGCGATCTGCTCGATCGGGGAGCGCAGGATCTCCAGGATCTGGTCGGAGAGCCAGAAGCCTGCGACCACCCCGATGAGGAGAGCCACCGCCGCCCGGATCCCACGCCTGCTCGCCTCGCGCAGGTGGCCGGCGACGGGCATGGTGCCCCGTGCGGTCTCGGGGGCGGTGGTCACCGGTGCGACGGTGGCGGTCGTCATGACGCCCTGCGGTCGGGCACGGCCTCGACGGTCGCGGGCTGCGGCTCGGCGGTGACGGTGGCGGTGGAGGCGGCGGTCGCGCCGTCGTGGGTCTCGTCCTTGAGAATGCGTACGGACTGGCCGACGCTGCGCGCGAGGGCAGGAAGCTTCGCCGAGCCGAAGACGAGCAGGACGATGGCGAGGATGACGAGGGCGTGCCAGCCCGTGAGGTTCTGCAGCATGATGATTCTCCTAGGTGGTCTCTGTGCGGCGGGTTACTGGGGCGGCGCTCCGCCGCCCGGGCCGGTTCCGCTCTGGGCGGCCTCGGTGGTGGTGTCGACGGCGACGGACAGCGAGCCCCTGAAGCCGGCGGCGACGCTGCCGGTGAACTTGCCCAGCTCCAGGTCGTAGCCGTCGCTGAAGACGTTGTCGGTGTCCAGGCTGACCTTGGTGAGGTTCTCGGCCGAACCGTCGTAGGCGTCTTCCTTGAAGACCTTGGCGGCTGTCTTCTCGGGGATGGCGACCTGGGAGGTTGCGATCGCGTTCTCTCCGTTGGTGGCGGAGTCGACGTCGGGGTAGACCTCGAAGTGCATGTGTGGCCAGCGGCCGTCGTAGCAGGCGGGCATGATGGTCTTGAAGGTCACCTGGCCGTTGGCGTCGGCGACCTGGACCCCGCGGAGGTAGGTCTCGTCCTCGATGCCTTCGGAGTACATCGAGTACTGGCCCTGGGCGTTGCAGTGCCACAGGTAGACCGCTACGCCTTCGAACGGGACGTTGTCGTTGGCCATGTCCGTGACGGTGAAGGTGAAGGTCAGCGGCACTCCTTCGGCGGTGGCGCCGCCGTCGAGGCTGGTGGTGATGTCGCTGCGTACGATGCCGGACTCGCTCAGCACGTTGACCCCGTTGGTCCCGTCCCCGGGGTAGGGACCGGCGGTCTCCTGCGGGATCTCGCCCTCGACGGTCGCGGAGGCGTTCGACGCGGAGCCGCCCGCCGACGTGCTCGACGATCCGGACGAGCCGGATGAGGTCGCCCCGCAGGCCGCCAGGGCAGCGGCTCCGACGCCGGCCCCGACGATTCCGAGGACCCGGCGCCGGGTCAGCAGCGTCGAGATGTCGAAACCGGCACCCTGGTCGACCACCTCCTCCTCGGGCCGGGCGAGCAGACGGCCTTCGAAGGCCGGGCCCTCAGGGGTGTTGTCGGGTTCGGGTACGCGGCTCATGGTCATCTCCTGAAAGTGTCGGACTTGCTGCGATGACCTCACTCTCGCGAGCCATTCCGTCCGGAGCATCTGTGTGACCTGTGAGCCGGCTTAGAGTCGGTGGACCTCGCGGCCGTCGACGTACGTGTGGGTCACCCGGGTCCGGCCGAGGACGGTGGTGTCGTTGCCGAGGATGTCGTGGTCGACCACGATCAGGTCGGCGGCGTAGCCGGTCTCGATCCGCCCGGTGGAGCCCTCCAGGCGGTTCACATGGGCGGTGCCGGTGGTGTAGCCGGCGAGAGCCTCGGCGACCGAGAGCGCCTCCTCGGGCAGCAGCGGGGCGGCGTCGGCGGGCTGGTCGGGGGAGCGGCGGTTGACCGCGACGTGCATCCCGAGCAGCGGCGCCGGGTCGGAGACCGGCCAGTCGCTCCCGCACGCGATCCGGGCACCCGTACGCAGCAGCGACCCGAAGACATACTGCTGCTCGCGCGCCGCCGGTGCCAGGAACGGCAGGGTCAGCACCTCGACCGCCTCGTCGAGGCAGGCCCACAGCGGCTGGATGTTGGCGGTGACCTCCAGGGCCGCGAACCGAGGGACGTCGGAAGGGTCGACGACCTGGACGTGGGCCAGATGATGGCGCAGGCCGCTGGCCCCGTTGGTCGCCCGTGCGTGTGCGACCGCGTCCAGGCTGTCGCGTACCGCCCGGTCGCCGAGAGCGTGGATGTGCGCCTGGAAACCGGCCTCGTCCAGCGCCGCGACGAACCCCGCCAGGGCATCGGCGGGGATGAACGAGAGGCCGCGGTTGTCGGTGAGCTGGCCGTGAGAGTCGAGATACGGCGAGAGCATCGCGGCCGTGTGGGTCTCGCAGACGCCGTCCTGCATCAGCTTCACGCTGCCCGCGTCCAGCCCCGCCCGGGCGGCCAGGGCACGCCGCTCAACGAGCGACGGCAGCTGCTCCAGACCGCGGTCGCGGTCCCACCACTGGGCGAGGACGACCTTCGCGGTGAGCGCACCGGAGTCCCGGGCGGCGATGTAGGTCGGCAGCGAGTCGGGCATGCCGAGACCGTCGCCGACCAGCGCGTCCTGCCAGCCGACGATGCCGACGGAGTGGAGGTGGCGCTGCGCGGTCAGCAGCGCCTCCATCAGGTCCTGCGAGGTCGGTGCGGGGACCAGGGAGCCGACCAGCGCCATCGCCCCTTCGTGCAGCGCGCCGGTCGGGTTGCCGGCGGCGTCACGCTCGATCCGCCCGTCGGCCGGGTCGGGCGTACGGGCGTCGATGCCGGCCATCTCGAGCGCGCGGCTGTTGACCCAGGCGGAGTGGTGGTCGCGGTTGGGCAGGAAGACCGGCCGGTCGGGCAGCAGGCGGTCGAGCGGCGCAGCGCTCGGCACCCCGCCAGGGAAGGAGTCCATCGACCAGCCACCGCCGGAGACCCAGGCCCGCGACGGGTTCGCCGCGGCGTAGGACCCGATCGCGTCCAGATACTCCTCGAGCGTGGACAGGCCGGTCAGGTCGCACTGGTTCATCTCCAGCCCGGCCTGGACCGGGTGCACGTGCGAGTCGTGGAAGCCGGGCAGGACCCAGCGACCCTCGAGCTCCTCGACGACGGTCTCCGGGCCGACCAGCGAGTCGAGCGAGGCGCCGATGGCCGCGATCCGTCCGCCCTGGACGGCGATGGCCACGTCCTCCCAGCCGCCCTCGCGCAGCACCCGGCCCCCGCGGAGCAGCAGCTCCGCGGGGAGCTCCCGTCCACCCATCAGGCGACAGCCATGGTGTCGGTGACCGAGGAGCCCGAGCGCTTGAGCACCCGTGCCACCAGGCCGAGGACCAGGAGCGTGAAGACCAGCAGGATGGTCGAGACCGCGGCGATCTCGGGCTTGAGGCCCGAGCGGACCGAGGAGAGCACGTAGACGGGCCAGGAGGTCGTGCCGGAGACGTTGATGAACGAGGAGATCACCGTGTTGTCGAGGCTCAGCGTGAAGGCCAGCAGCCCACCGGCCAGCACCGCCGGGCCGACCAGCGGGAGGGTGACCTTGAAGAACGTCGGGACCGGGCGCGCATACAGGTCCGCCGAGGCCTCCTCCAGCGACGCGTCCAGCCCGACCAGGCGGGCCCGGACGATGTAGGTGACGACCGCGGTCGCGAACAGCGAGTGACCGATGATCAGGCGTACGTAGCCGTTGTTGAACGGCACCAGCGACCAGTCCTGGCCGAGGGTCACGAACCAGGGGAGCAGCGCGATGCCGTCGACGATCTCGGGCGTCACCGAGACCAGCAGCAACAGCAGCGTGAACGGCCCCGTCCAGCGGCCCGGGAACCGGGCCATCGCCATCCCGGCGAGGGTGCCGAGCGCGCTCGCCAGGATCGCGGCCACCACCGCCGTCTGCAAGGAGACGGCGACGGTGTGGCGTACGGTCGGCCGCTCTACGATCGCGGTGAACGGGTGCAGGCTGAAGCCGTCCCAGGCGGTGAGCAGCCGGCCTCCGTTGAAGGAGTAGATGGTGATCACGATGATCGGGGCGAACAGGAAGACGAAGACCAGCGTGGTCCACACGCCCAGCGCGAGGTTGGTCCCGGACGGTCTGCTCATGCGATCGCCACCTTCTTCGTCTTGACGGTCTCGGTGCCGATGACCAGCTTGCTGCGGCGGTGGACGAGCCATCCCACGCCCCACAGCAGCGCCATCGCGAGGACGACGACGACCATCGTGAGCAGGATGAGGACGACCGCCATCGCCGAGCCCAGCGCCCAGTTCTGTGCGGTCAGGAACTGGCTGGCGATCAGCGAGCCGACCATCGTGCCCTTGGCGCCGCCGAGGACGGCCGGGGTGACGTAGTCGCCCATCATCGGGATGAAGACCAGGACGACCCCGGCGATGATCCCCGGCCGCGCCAGCGGGAGCGTGACCTGGAAGAACGTCCGCACCCGGCCGGCGCCGAGATCCTTGGACGCCTCACCCAGTGCGTTGTCGACGCGGTCGAAGGCGACGTACAACGGCAGGATCATCAGCGGCAGATAGTTGTAGATCAGGCCGAGCAGCACGGCGCCGCGGGTGTTGAGCAGGTCGTGCGGGTCGCCGATCAGGCCGACGTCGGTCAGGAACCCGGCCAGCGCGCCCTCCGAGGAGAGGATCACCTTCCAGCCGATCGTGCGGATCAGGAACGAGGTCCAGTAGGGGACCATCACCAGCGCGACCATCAGCCCGCGTCGGTGCGCGGGGACCTTGAGCGCCATGAAGTACGCCGCCGGCAGCGCGACCAGCAGGCAGGCGACGGTCCCCAGCGCGCTCATCCACATCGTCGCCCGGAAGATCGTGAAGAAGGTCGGGCTGAACGCCTCGGCATAGCGGTCCAGCGACATCACCGCGTTGCTGTGGGTGCCGAACATCCCGGGCTTCTCGCCGAGGCTGAACCAGGCGATCTGCAGGAACGGCACCACGAAGAAGACCGTCAGCCACAGCCACGCCGGGACGGCGAGGACGAAGCCCGGGAGGCGCCTCGCTGCCTGTCGGGAATGGGCCTCGTCACGCACTGGCCGCGGCCTTCAGCTTGTCGTAGACCTCCGTACGCCGGTCCTGAGCCTTGTTGACGGCGCCGTTCTTCATCGTGGCGAGCTGCTCCTCGGTGAAGAAGATCATCTCGGGCAGCTCCACCTTGCGCTCCTTGGCCATCTCCTCGATGCCCAGCGCGCCGGTGTTGTAGCCGATGTAGTCCATCTCCCGGAACGAGTTCTCCGGCTCCAGCACGTAGTCGATGAACGCGTGCGCGGCCTCGGGGTGGGGCGCCCCGGCCGGGATGCACCAGTTGTCCATCCACAGCTCGGTCGTCGGGCCGGCGAGGACCCACTTCCAGCGGTCGGGCTGCTTGTGCTCGAGGATGCCGAGGCGGGCGTCGCCGTTCCAGTTCTGCATCAGTGCGAAGGTGTTCTGCTGCATCGCGCCGGTGCCCGGGTAGGAGTCGAAGCCGGCGATGTGGGGCGCCCACTTCTTGACGGCCTCCGCCTCGTAGGCGTCGTAGTCGGCCATGTCCTCGGTGTTCCAGTCGATGCCGTTGGCCCAGAAGTAGAGTCCGGCGACGTCGCCCGGGTCCTCGAGCAGCGAGGTCTTGCCCGAGGCCTCGTTCTGCATCGCGTCGATGAAGTCGTTCCACGTCACCAGGTCACGCTTGATCACGGTCGTGTCGTAGACGAACCCGGTGGTGCCCCAGTCCTTGCACACCGAGTACTTGTTCTCCGGGTCCCAGTCCTGGCCGAGGAACTGCGGGTCGACCTTGGCGATGTTGGGGATCAGGTCCTTGTTGAACGGGACGATGATCTTGTTCTCGATCAGCTGCGGGATGTAGACCCCGGTCGGCACCACGATGTCGTAGCCGCTGGTGCCCTTGGCCGCGACCAGCTTGGAGATCAGCTCCTCGTTGGAGCCGTAGGAGTCGAGGCTCACCTTCGGCCCGGTCTTGCCGAAGCCCTCGATCACCTCCGGTGCGTCGTAGTCGCCCCAGGTGTAGATCGACAGGGTCTTCTCCACGGGGCCTCCGGTCGCGCCGGCCCCCGGCTCGACCGCGGCGGCCCCGCCGCTCTCGCCCGTGCCGCAGGCGCTGAGCGCGGCGCCCGCACCGACGAGCGCCGCCAGGCTCAGGAAGTGTCGCCGCGAGAGCTCCCGCCGGATCGCGCGAGCGCCGGCATGACTGGCCAGGATGCGTACGTCGCCGTTCTCGTCTGCAGGCTTGTTCACTGGGGGCTCCTAGCGGTGGTCGGGTCGGGTGGGGTGTCGAGGGGGAAGAGGCGTACGTCCTCGGCCGCCCAGCCGCAGAGGACCTGGTCGCCGGGGGAGAGCCGCGCGGCGCCGTGGGCGGGGCGGCGGATGAGGAGGCTGGTCTCGTCGGTGACCTTGACGAGGTACTGGATCACCTCGCCCAGCGGGGAGACCTGCAGGACCTCGCCGGCGACGGTGTTGAGGCCTTCGGCGACCGTCCCGGGCTCGATCGAGATCAGCTCGGGGCGGATGGCGGCCTGATGGGGCTCGCCGGGCCTGCCGTCGGGCTTCGCGGGGCCTTCGATGACCGCGATCGGGGTCTCGACGGTGGTGCCGTCGGCGCTGACCTCGCCCTGCAGGAAGTTCTGCTGGCCGACGAAGCCGGCGACGTACGCACTGGCGGGCTGGTTGTAGACGGTGTCGGCGTCGGCGAGCTGCTCGATCCGGCCGGCGCGCATGATCGCGATCCGGTCGCTCATCGCGAGCGCCTCGCCCTGGTCGTGGGTGACGAAGACGAAGGTGATGCCGAGGCGCGACTGCAGCAGCTTCAGCTCGAGCTGCATCTCCTCGCGCAGCTGGCGGTCCAGGGCGCCCAGCGGCTCGTCGAGGAGGAGGACCCCGGGACGGTTGACCAACGCGCGGGCGAGCGCGACCCGCTGCTGCTGGCCGCCGGAGAGCTGGGTCGGTGAGCGGTCGGCGAAGTCGAGCATCCGCACCATCCGCAGCGCCTCGACGACGCGTTCGCGGACCTCCGCCCGGGGCGTCTTGCGCTGCTGCAGGCCGTAGGCGACGTTCTCCGCGACCGACTTGTGCGGAAACAGCGCGTACGCCTGGAAGACCGTGTTCACGTCGCGCTGGTAGGGCGCGAGCCTGACCACGTTCTTGCCGCCGATCATGATGCTGCCGGAATCGGGCTTCTCGAACCCGGCGATCATCCGTAGCGTGGTCGTCTTGCCGCAGCCCGACGGGCCGAGCAGCGAGATGAACTCGCCGGCCCGGATCTCCAGGTCCAGGCCGTCGACCGCCGTGGCCTGGCCATAGGTCTTGGTCAGGCCGCTGATCGTCACCGAGCCGGAGGGTGGGTCCGGGGTAGCTTTCGTGGTCATCGCTGCTCCAGTCGATTGTTCACTTAGCGCTGCATTCCACCACAGGATCCGGAGAAAAGTACGGAATCGGTTGTAAAAGAACGGTTACGAACTGGATTCCGTGCTAGGTGCTGCCGCTGGATGTGGGACCGGTGGAGGGATCTAGGGTTTACACCATGCCGATCCCGCCGTCACTGTCTGCCGTCACCTCGTTGCTGGACGACTGGTATCCGCCCGCCACCGCCGACGACTGGGACGCGGTCGGGCTGGTCTGGGGAGAGCCCTCGGCGCCGGTCTCGAAGGTGCTCCTCGCCGTCGACCCGACCCTCCCGGTCGCCGAGGAGGCGGCCGAGTGGGGTGCGGACCTGGTCGTGGTCCATCATCCGCTCTTCCTGAAGGGTGTGCACGGGTTCGCGGCGACGACCCCGAAGGGACGTACGCTCTCGACCCTGGTCTCCGCCCGCTGCGCGCTGCTCACCGCGCACACCAACGCAGACCAGGCCATCGGCGGCGTCTCGGAGTCGCTGGCGCTCGCGCTGGGACTGAGCTCGCTGCGGCCGCTGGTCCCGGGGCTCACTCCCGAGGTCGGCACCGGCCGGGCCGGGACGGTGGAGCCGACCACGCTGGGCGCCTTCGCCGAGTCCGTGGCAGCGGCGCTGCCCGCGACCGCGGCCGGGATCCGGGTCGCCGGCGACCTCGACCGGCCGGTCTCCTCGGTGGCACTGTGTGGTGGCGCGGGCGACTTCCTGCTCGACCAGGTGGCTGCGTACGACGTCTACGTGACCAGCGATCTGCGCCACCATCCGGCCTCGGAGTTCCTGGAGAAGGGCGGTGCGCTGATCGACATCCCGCACTGGGCGGCCGAGTGGACCTGGCTGCCTGTGCTGGCGAGGCGACTTCGGGAGGCATTCGGGGATACGGTGGAGACCCGGGTCTCGGAGATCGTCACCGACCCGTGGACGCTGCGCCTGTAAGAAACGTGATTGTGAACAACTGAGGAGAATCCGCTGAAAGCCGACCCGTTCGCCCAGGTGAAGCTGCTCGACGTCTGTGAGCTGGACTCGCGTGCGCTCCAGCTGCGCCACCGCCGTGCGCATCTGCCGCAGGCCGCCGTCGTGGCGGAGCTGCAGGCATCGAAGAAGACCACCGACGATGCCGTACGCGACGCCCGGGTCATCCGCGACGACCTCGAGCGGGTGCAGAAGAAGGCCGACGCCGACGTCGAGGCGGTCAAGACCCGCCGCAAGCGCGACCAGGAGCGGATGGACTCCGGGGCGATCGGCAGCGCCAAGGATCTCGAGCGCATGCAGCACGAGCTGGCCACCCTCGACCGCCGGATCTCGGTGCTCGAGGACGAGGAGCTCGAGGTCATGGAGCAGCTCGAAGGTGCCCAGGCGACCGTGACCCGGCTCGAGGCCGAGCTCGCCGAGATCGCCGAGAAGCTCGCGGTCGCCGTCGACTCGGTCGACGTGGAGACCTCCAAGATCGACACCGAGCTCGCGGGGGTCGCCGAGGAGCGGACGCCCGCCCTCGAGGGCATCCCCGAGGACCTGCTCGCCCTCTACGAGCGGCTCAGCTCGAAGATGGGCGTCGGCGCCGCCGAGCTGCGCGCCCGCCGCTGCGGCGGCTGCAACCTCCAGCTCGACCCCGCCGAGATCTCCCGCATCCGCGGCCTCGCCGCCGACGAGGTCGTGCGCTGCGAGGAGTGCTCCCGCATCCTGGTCCGCACCGCCGAGTCCGGCCTGTGAGTGAGAAGCCCGCGCGCGGGTGGGGCGCCGGGGCGGCCGCGACCACCCTCGTCCTGGTACGCCACGGGGTCACCAAGCACACCGCCGCGAAGGCCTTCTCCGGCGGTCTCGGTGGCGACAACCCGCCGCTGACCCAGGAGGGTCGCGAGCAGGTGCTGCTGACCGCGGAGTGGCTGCGGCCGCTGGCCTCGTCGGTCTCGACCGTCGTCACCTCGCCGGTCCTGCGCACCGTCGAGACCGCGGAGCTCGTCGCCGGCGTACTGGGCGCCCGGATCGACGAGGAACCCGGCTTCGCGGAGATCGACTTCGGTGTCTGGGAGGGGCTCACCTTCGGTGAGGTCGCCGAGCAGTTCCCCGAGGAGATGCAGGCCTGGATGGGCGCGACCGAGGTCGCGCCACCCGGCGGCGAGTCGTTCGACTCCGCTCAGGAGCGTGTGCTCGCCGGCCTCTCCCGTCTGCTCGAGTCCCACGCCGGCGAGACCGTCGTGGTCACCTCGCACGTCTCGCCGATCAAGCTGATCGTCGCCCACGCGCTCGGCACCCCGATCCAGGGAGTCTTCAACATGGAGCTCTCGCCCGCCTCGGTCACCGTCGTCTCCCTCTTCGCCGACGACCGCGCCTCCCTCCGCCTCTTCAACGGCCTCCCGGTCTCCCGCGACCCCTTCGCCGCCGGAGTCTTCTGACCTGACGCCGAGTCGGCCCGTCTTGACCTGATCTCGCGCCGAGTCGGCCCGTCATGACGGGCCGACTCGGCGTCGTTCTCGGTCAAGACGGGCCGACTCGGCGGGTGGGTGGTCAGATCTCGGCGACGATGATGTCGAGCTGGGTGCCGGTCTTGGTGGCGGGGCCGGTCTCGACGGTCCAGCCGAGGTCGCGGAAGGTGTTGGCGAGCTTGGCGGGGGTGCGGGGGTTGGCGCCGGACTCGAGGAGGGCTCGGACGAGGCGGCCCTTGGTGGCCTTGTTGAAGTGGCTGACCACCTTGCGCTGACCGTTGTGCTCGTGGAGGACGCGGACGGTGGCGGTGCGGGCGGAGACCTCGTCGGGGCGCCAGAAGGCGGCGTACGTCCCGGACCGGAGGTCCACGAGGAGACCGTCGCCGAGGGCCTCGGTGAGGCCGGCGCCGAGGTGGGAGCGCCAGTGGGCCTGGATGCCGCCGACGCCGGGGAGGGTGGTGTCCCCCGAGAGCCGGTACGCAGGGATGCGGTCGGCGAGGCCGACGAGGCCGAACACGGAGCTGGTGACCATGACCCGGCTGGTGGCGCGGCGCTTGGCCGCCGGTGACAGGGTCGCGGGGGAGAGGGCGTCGTAGAGGACGCCGGTGTAGACCCGGTCGGCGCGCGCGGTGGGGGCGTCGACCAGCCCCGCGTTGAGGGTGACCAGCTCGGGCTGCGTCTTCGGGACCCCGAGGATGTCGACGGCCTCGTCCGGGCGGGTCGTGCAGAGCTCGACCAGCGCGTCGATGACCTTGGCGCGGGCCGGGTTGAGCACCGGGAGGCGGAGGTCGTCGAGGGCGAGCGGGTTGCCGCGTACGGCCGCGGTCTTGCCCTCCGAGGGCGGCAGCAGGATCAGCACGGGGACTATCGTGCCGTCCGCGGCGAGGATGGCCGAATCGAGGATTGGGTATCTTTCAAACGGTCTGTGACCTGCGATGATGCGCGAGCTTACGTTGCAACCATGTTCGTTCTGGCCGCCGAACCCACCTCCGGGCCCAACCTCGGCGGCCTCGTTCTCGTGGCCGTCATCGTCGGCGCGTTCTGGCTGATCCAGGACCTCTCGAAGAAGTCCAGAGCACGCTCGGAGCACCTCAGGGCGAAGCGGTCGCTGACCTCCTCCCAGCGCAAGGCGCTGGCCAGGATCAACAGGTCGGCGAAGGCGCACAACGGGTCCAAGAAGGACCTGTGGGAACAGTTCGGCGCGTTCAAGGGCAACCCGAAGGCCTTCGGCAAGGAGGCCGCCTCGCTGTACAAGGCGTACAAGACCAAGTCGAAGAAGAAGTAGCCACTAGAGTTCCGGCCATGGGCTCCGCACGCATCATCCGGGTGGCCAGTGCCGACAGCGGTGTCGCCGCCACCACGCTCCGCGACGGGATCGCCGCGCTCCAGGCCGAGCTGGGGGTGAGCGCCGAGTTCCCGCCCGAGGTGGAGAAGGCGGCGGCCGCCGCCGCGGCCGCCCCGAGGCTTCCTGAGCTGGACCGCACCGATCTGCCGTTCGTGACGATCGACCCCGAGACGTCGATGGACCTCGACCAGGCGCTCCACCTGGAGCGCGACGGCGACGGCTACGTGGTGCACTACGCGATCGCCGACGTGGCCGCCTTCGTGGCGCCCGGTGACCCGGTCGACGTCGAGGCCAACAAACGCGGCGAGACGCTCTACGCCGCCGATGCGAAGATCCCGCTCCACCCGAAGGTGCTCTCCGAGGACGCCGCCTCGCTGCTCCCGGACCAGGTACGTCCCGCGCTGCTGTGGACCCACAAGCTCGATGCCACCGGCGAGGGGACCGACACCTTCGTCGAGCGTGCACTGGTCAGGTCGCGGGCGAAGCTCTCCTACGTCGGCGTGCAGAAGATGTTCGACGGCGAGGGGTTCGGCGATGCCGACTACGCCGGGTCGGTCGAGCTGCTGAAGGAGATCGGCGAGAAGCGGATCGCGCTCGAGGCGGCGCGCGGCGGGGTGAACCTGCCGCTGCGCGACCAGGAGATTTCGGTGGAGGGCGACCAGTGGTCGCTTGAGTACCGCGACCTGCTGCCCGTCGAGAACTGGAACGCCCAGATCTCGCTGCTCACCGGCTTCGCCGCGGCGGACCTGATGGTCTACGCCCGGGTCGGGCTGCTGCGTACGCTGCCCGAACCCGACCCCCGCGACGTCCAGCGGCTGCACCGCACCGCTCGCGCCCTCGGCCTGGAGTGGCCGGCGGAGATGCTCTACCCCGACTTCATCCGCACGCTCGACGGCAAGAACGGCAAGCACGCCGCGATGGCGATCGCCTGCACCCGGCTGCTGCGCGGGAGCGGGTACGCCTCCTTCAATGGCGAGCTGCCGGAGCTGACCGAGCACTCGGCGCTGGCCAACGAGTACATGCACGTCACCGCTCCGCTGCGCCGGCTGATCGACCGATACGCCGGCGAGGTCTGCCTGGCGCTCTGCGCCGACCGGCCCGTCCCGGACTGGGTGATCGGCGCGTTCACCACCCTTCCGGAGACGATGCGGGCCTCGTCGCGGGCCAGCGGCGCCTACGAGCGCGGCGTCGTCGACCTCGTCGAGGCCGGGCTGCTGTCCAAGCGCGTGGGGGAGACGTTCGCCGCAGTGGTCGTCGAGGTCGACGACGAGGACAAGCAGAAGGGCTCGATCACCGTCGAGGAGCCCGCCATCGAGGCCCGGGTCACCGGCTCCACGGCCCTCCCGCTGGGCGAGGAGGTCCAGGTGCGGCTGGAGGCGGCCGACGTCGTCGCCCGGAAGGTCAGCTTCACCCTCGCCTGATACCCGGCGTACGGCCGCCCCTCGGGGGTCGGGGCGGCCGAACGCGTCAGGAGATCAGCTCGTCGAGGCGGTTGTAGACCTCGGCGGAGCCTTCGAGCACGCGGCTGTGCTCACCCTCGATGGAGACCGGTACGTCACCCTGCACGGTGATGCGCCGCACCTCGCGGGGCAGCTCGTCGAAGTCGGCGACCGCGTAGTGCTGGGTGGCGCGGTTGTCCCAGATCGCCACGTCGCCCTGCTGCCAGTGCCAGCGGACGGTGTTCTCCAGGGCGGTGACGCGGTCCTGGAGCAGGTTGAAGAGGATCGCGCTCTCCTTCTGGTTCAGGCCGGTGAAGTGCTTGACGAAGTGGCCCAGGACGAGTGCGCGCTCGCCGGTCTCGGGGTGGATCCGAACCGCCGGGTGCTCGGTCCGGTAGATCGTCGAGACGAACTCCTCGCGCTTGCGCGCGGCCACGTCGTCGGTCGACTCCGCCTCGTCGGGACGTACGTAGTCGTAGTCGTTGGAGTGGACCGCCCACAGGTTGTCGACCAGTGCCTTGAGCTGCGGGTGGAGCCGCTCGTAGGCGGTGACGGTGTTGGCCCAGACGGTGTTGCCGCCGTAGTCGGGGATCTCCGCACCGCGCAGGATCGAGAACGCCGGCGGCCGGTCGACGAAGGTGACGTCGGTGTGCCAGGAGTTGGCGGCCATGCCGCGGTTGGCCTTGAGCGTCAGCACCCGGGCGCTGCCGGTGTTGACGGTCGGGTGGGCGGTGGTCAGCGGGCCGAGGCGCTCGCCGAAGGCGATCTGGGCACGGTCGTCGAGATGGCCCTGGCCGCGGAAGAAGACGACCTTGTGCTTCAGGATCGCCGCCCTGATGTCGGCGATCGTCTCGGCGGGCAGGTCGCCGGAGAGGGTCACGCCGTCGATGCGGGCGCCGATCCGGCCACCGACCTTGTGGACGGTGAGGTCGGCAGGCTCGCTGGGGGCTTGGGTGGCAGTGGCTTCGGTGATGGTCATCCGGGGTCTCCTCGTGACGGGGGCTGCGCTGGTTATAGATAAAGTCTAGCGAAATACATGACTTAAATCGTGCGGGAGTCCATCTCCTGATACCGCCCTCGGCCGGCCGATATCGTGCGGCCATGACGCTCGCCACACCCGAGACCGTGTTCACCTATGGCTCCCCGCAGCTCAAGTTCGGCACCGGAGCCTCCGCCGAGATCGGCTACGACCTCGCGTCTCTCGGCGCCCGCAGTGCTCTCGTGGTCACGGATCCCGGCATCTCCGCCACCGGGCTCCCGCAGCGCGTGGCCGAGCAGATGAAGGCGTACGACGTCACCGCGGTCGTCTTCGACGGCGTCCATGTGGAGCCGACCGACGAGAGCATGCGGGCCGCGGTCGAGTTCGCCCGCGAGCACGGGCCGTTCGACGCGATCGTGGCGGTCGGGGGCGGGTCGAGCATCGACACCGCCAAGGCGGTCAACCTGCTGACCACCAACGACGGTTCGCTGGAGGACTATCTGAACGCGCCGGTCGGTCGGGGCCTCGCACCCGCGAAGCCGCTGCTGCCGCTGGTCGCGGTGCCGACCACGACCGGCACCGGGGCGGAGTCGACGACCGTGTGCGTGCTCGACGTGCTGTCGCTGAAGGTGAAGACCGGGATCTCGCACGCGCGGCTGCGGCCCACGCTGGCCGTCGTCGACCCGGACCTGATGATGACCCAGCCGGCCGGGGTCACCGCCGCGTCCGGGATGGACATCCTGTGTCACGCGCTGGAGAGCTACACGGCCCGCCCCTACACCTCCTACGACCGCAAGCAGCCCGCCCAGCGGGTGCCCTACTGCGGTGCCAACCCGATCTCCGACATGTGGTCGGAGAAGGGGCTGTCGCTGCTGGCCGGCTCGTTCCGGCAGGCCGTCGCGCACGGCGACGACACGATCGCGCGCGGTGACATGGCGTTCGCGGCGACCTTCGCCGGTCTGGGGTTCGGCAACGCCGGGGTGCACATCCCGCACGCCTGCGCCTACCCGATCGCCGGACGGGTACGGGACTTCCACCCCGCGGACTACCCCGGTGACGAGGCGCTGGTGCCGCACGGGATGGCGGTCTCGCTGACGGCTCCGGAGGCGTTCCGCTACACCTTCGACGCGGCGCCCGAGCGGCACCTCCGCGCGGCTCGGCTGCTCGCTCCCGGCTTCGACGAGTCGACCGAGGAGCCGCGCGACCTGCTGCCGCGTGTGCTCACCGACCTGATGCGCGACATCGGCATCCCTGCCGGGATCGGCGAGGTCGGCTACGAGGCCGGCGACATCCCTGACCTGGTCGAGGGCGCCCTGAAGCAGCAGCGGCTGCTCGCCACCGCGCCGAAGCAGCCGTCGGCGGAGGACCTGGCCGGCATCTTCGAGAGGTCCGTCACGCTCTGGTGAGGAATGCCCGGCGGGGCTACGACGTTCGGTTGGTTGTCTTCTTCAACCAAACTCTCCGGAGGTCTCCTCGGTGACGTCAGTCCCGCCGCGGCTCTTGCTCGCCCTCGCCCTGCTCTCGGCATCCGCGCCGCTGGCGATCGACTTCTACCTGCCCTCCTTCCCGCAGATCGGCTCCGACCTCGGGGCCGCGGCCGGCAACGTACAGCTGACCCTCACCGCCTTCCTGATCGGGCTCGCGCTCGGGCAGGTCGCCTGGGGGCCGATCTCGGACCGGTTCGGGCGGCTGCGGCCGCTGCTGATCGGGTCGGTCGTGGCCGCGGTGGCCGGTGTGCTGGCGGCGCTGGCGCCGACCGTCGAGCTGCTGATCGTGGCCCGCTTCGTCCAGGCGCTCGCCGCCGCCGCGGGGATCGTGATGGCGCGGGCGATCGTCGCCGACGTGCTCCACGGTTTCGCGGCCGCGCGGGCGATGTCGATCATGATGTCGATCAGCGGCATCGCGCCGATCCTGGCGCCGGTGATCGGTGGCGCCATCGCCGGGTTCGTACCCTGGCGCGGCGTACTCGGCATCGTCGCCGCCATCTCCGTCCTCCAGGTCGTCGTCGTGCTGCTGGTGATCCGGGAGAGCCTCCCGGTCGAGCGGCGGAGCAGCCGGGTCGAGTACGCCGACCTCGGCCGCCTGCTCGCCAAGCCCGCCTTCCTCGGCTACACGCTGACCCAGTCGCTCACGTTCGCCACCCTGATGACGTACGTCTCCTCTTCCTCGTTCCTCTACCAGTCGGTGATCGGCACCTCTGCCGCGGTCTACGGCATCGGGTTCGCGGTCAACGCCGCCTTCCTCACCGTCGCCGGGCTGGTCTCGGCACGGCTGGCCAAGCGGCAGGTGCACCCGGCCCGGATCATCCGCTCGGCGCAGCCGGTGATGGCGCTCGCCGCGCTGTCCGCTCTGGTCGTCGCGCTGCTGCCGGTGCCGAAGGTGCTCATCCTGCTGCCGATCGTGGTCGTCACCACCTCCGTCGGCCTGATCATGGGCAACACCGGCGCCCTGGCCATCGAGCAGGCCCGGCCCTCCGTCGGCGCCGGCTCGGCGCTGATGGGCGGGATCATGTTCCTCGGCGGCGGCCTGGCCTCCCCGCTGGGTGCTGTCGCGGGTGAGCACACCGCGGTGCCGCTGGCGATCACCATGGTGGTCACCTCGGTCCTCGGCGCCCTCGCGTTCTCCCTCGCCCGGCGCTCCGTCGCGCGCAACCCGGAGTCCGAGGCGGCCTTCGCCACCGCTGCCTGAGGGATCTCGGGCGCTGACTAGGCTTCGCGGCGTGGAGCTCCGTGTTCATCAGCAGCGTGCGCTGTCCGCTCTGGGTGCGGCCTGGGAGGCGGGGCGGTCGCGGGCGTGGGTGGTGCTCCCACCTGGTGCCGGGAAGACGCTGGTCGGGCTGGAGACGGCGCGGGAGGCGATCGACGACGGGGCGAAGGTCGTCGTGCTCAGTCCGAACACGGCGATCCAGGGGCAGTGGCTGCGCCAGGCGTCGTCGCTGGGGCTGGAGGCGTCCACGTCGCGGGAGATCGACGCTCCGCTGACGTCGCTGACCTACCAGTCGGTCGCGGTCTTCGGTGATCCCGACGACGAGGCCGAGACCGGGGAGAGCCACCTGGCCAGGCTGCACGACAACGGCCGCGCCCTGGTCGAAGCGCTGCGAGGCGCCGGGCCGCTGCTGCTCGTGCTGGACGAGTGCCATCACCTTCTCGAGGTCTGGGGCGAGCTGCTGGGCGAGATCCTCCAGCTGCTGCCGGACGCGCGGGTGCTCGGGCTGACCGCGACCCCTCCCGAGGCGCTGACCAAGGAGGAGTCGGCGCTGGTCGGGACCCTGTTCGGCGAGATCGTCTTCTCGACCTCGATCCCGGCGGTGGTGCGCGAGGGCGACCTGGCGCCGTTCGCCGATCTGGTCTGGCTGACCGCGCCGACGCCGAGCGAGCGGGAGTGGCTGCGGGGGAGCGCGGAGCGGTTCGAGGAGCTGCTCACCGCGCTGACGTCCGCCGATCTGGGCACCGTGCCGTTCCTGACCTGGCTGGACCGGCGGTTCGTGTCCCGCTCCCACGACGCGCCGACCTGGGCCGAGCTCGCGAAGGCCTCGCCCGACCTGGCGACCGCCGCCCTGCGCGCCCACCATCGCGGGCTGCTCGCCCTGCCCGAGGGGGCGACCCCGACCGAGGCCCATCGCCGGGACCCCTCCGCCGAGGACTGGGTGGCACTGATCGGCGACTGGGTGCGTGGACACCTGGCCACGTCCGACGCCGACGCGGACCAGGAGGCGATGGCCGCGATCAAGCAGGCGCTGCCGGCCGTCGGCTACTCGCTGACCCGGCGCGGCATCCGCGCCGGCCGCTCACCGGTCGACCGGGTGCTGGCGCGCTCGGAGGCCAAGACGGCGGCGACGGCGGCGATCGTGGACCATGAGCGCCTCGCGCACGGCGACTCGCTGCGGCTGCTCGTCGTCACCGACCACGAGCGGGCCTCGGCGACGCTGCCCGTCGACCTCCGCGGTGTGATCGCCGAGCAGGCCGGCTCCGCGCGGGCGGTGCTCGCCACCCTGTGCGCGGCGAACGACGACGTGCTGCTGGTCACCGGCGCCACCGTGGCCGGCCCGCCCGCGACCCTCGCCGCGCTGGTGGCGCACATCGCCGAGACCGACCCCGAGCTGGCGGGCGGTCTGGCGGTCGAGAAGGAGGAGGCGTACGCCACGCTCGTCGGTCGCTGGAGCAGCCGGCAGTGGGTGGGGCACGTGACCCGGTTCTTCGAGGCCGGCGGCTGCCGGGTGCTCGTCGGGACCCGCGGGCTGCTCGGGGAGGGCTGGGACGCCCGCTCGGTGACCGGCATCGTCGATCTGACCGCGGCCACGACCACGACGGCGGTCGTGCAGCTGCGCGGGCGGTCGCTGCGTACAGATCCGGCCCGGCCCGACAAGGTCGCGGTCAACTGGACCGTCGTCTGCGTCGAGGAGCAGCACCCGCGCGGCGACAACGACTGGAAGCGGCTGGTCCGCAAGCACACCGGCTTCTTCGGCGCCGACGAGGACGGCTCCGTCGTCGACGGAGTCGGCCACATCGACGAGTCCTTCTCCCCGTACGCCGCCCCGCCGGAGTCCGACTTCGACGCGGTCAACGCCCGGATGGTCGCCCGTGCCGAGGACCGCGCGGTGATCCGGGAGAGGTGGCGGATCGGGGAGCCGTACGCCGACGTCGCCGGCCGCACCGTCAGGATCCGGTTGCGCCGGGCCGGTGCGCTGCGGGCGCCGACCGGGGCCGTGCTCGCGCCGCGGCCGCCGGGGTTCCGGCTGCTGGAGGGGCGGGTGCCCGAGTGGCGGCTGCCCGCCAAGGCCGTCGTCGCGCCTGCGGCGCTGGTGAGCGTCATGCTCGTCGCGGTCCTCGCCGTCGGCGCTGGTGGTGGAGCGGCGGCGCTCGGCGGCCTCGCCGGGGCGCTGTGGCTGCTGTGGGCGGCGTACGTCTATCGCGACGGCACCCGGATCGTCTCCCAGCTGCGCCGGCGACCGAGTGTGGGCGCGGTCGCCGCCGCGGTCGCCGACGGGCTGCGCCAGACCGGGCAGACCTCGGTCGGCGCCGCTGGGCTGGAGATCGCGGTCGACACCGACGGCAGCTACCGCCTCCACCTGGCCGGTGTACCCGAACACGAGTCGGCGCTCTTCGCGACCTCGCTCGAGGAGGCGCTGGCGCCGATCGCAGCGCCCCGCTACCTGGTCTCACGGCCAGTGGTGACCGATCTGGCAGCTCCGCAGACCCTGTGGCTGGGGGTCTCCGGCAGACACACCGCGGAGGCTGAGGCCTGGCACGCCGTCCCGGCTGCCCTCGGCCGTCGCGCCGCCGACGCGAAGGCCTTCCGCGCCGCGTGGGAGCACTGGGTCGGCGGCTCCGGTCTGCTCTACACCGGCTCGCCCGAGGGCGCCGGTGTCCTGGCCGCCCAGCGCGGCGCGGACCCCTTCGACGTCACCGCCGTCATCCGCCGCCACTGGTCCTGACCGCTCGGCGGTCAGCCGGCGATCGGGGTCCAGGTGGGGAACTTGGCGGTGCGACCGTCGCCGGAGGAGCGGCCGGTGAGGCGGCGGTGGATCCACGGGCCGACGAACTCGCGGTAGTAGGCCAGACCCTGCTTGCCGGCGGCGGCCTCGAAGTCGAGGTCCCACCAGCCCTCGGGGACGTCGACGCCGAGCGAGTCGAGGACGCGGGCGGCTACCCGGTGGTGGCCGCGGGCGTTCATGTGGAGCCGGTCCTCGCTCCAGAAGCGACCGTCCATGAGGGTGGTGTCGGGCCAGTTGTAGGCGCGCACGATGTCGTCGCGGTGGGCGACCCGCTGCTCGACCAGGCCGACGAGCTCGTCGCCGCGACGCTGGAAGATCTTGCCGAGCGGGAGCCGGGCCGACGGGTTGGCGCCGGAGAGCAGGATCAGCGTGATCCCGTGGGCGTCGCAGGCCTCGAGCACGGGCTGGAGGAGGTCGGCGATGGCGTTCGCGTCGGCCTTCGGGCGGAGCATGTCGTTGCCGCCGCCGTTGAAGGAGAGGTGGGTCGGCTTCAGTGCCAGCGCGGCGGGAAGCTGCTCCTCGACGATCGGGCGGATCAGGCGCCCGCGGATGGCGAGGTTGGCGTACTCCACCGGGGTCCCGGACGCGGCCCACCCCTGGGCGACCAGGTCGGCCCAGCCGCGTACGTGACCGTCGGGCATCTCGTCGCCGACCCCTTCCGTGAACGAGTCACCGATCGCGACGTAGCGCACAGCCTCCACGTGTCCTCCAAGCCCAGAAATCCAACACCGAATCCATCGCCAGCCTCTGTATTCTAGTCCGCCCGGGGGCTGACGAGCACATCCGTCCCCGGGCTGACGCCCCGCAGGCGCCGGCTCCTCTACCGTGGGGGCGTGGAGGAGTTGGTACGCCCCTGGCGGCTCGGCCCGCGTGGGCGATGGTGGTTCGACGTACTGCTCGTCGGCACCCTGTTCCTGATCATCCCGTTCTATGCGATCCAGGTCATGCTGAACGGTGGCGCCGCGAAGGACGTCGACAGCACCAGCCACGTCGCCGACCTGGTGCTCGTGGTGCTCCAGCTCGTGCCGCTGCTGTGGCGCCGCCGGCACCCGCTGATCGTCTACGCGATCGTGGCGGGCGCCTGCGGCCTGCAGGTCCTCCTCATCGACTACCCGCTGGTCTCGCAGGTCTCGTTCCCGATCGCCGTCTACTCGGTGGCGCGCTATGCCCGGCCGCGATGGGGCCTGGCGGCGCTCGGGGTCGGCCTGCTCGGCTCCGTCCTCGGCACCCACGACTGGCTGCGCAGCGCCGCCGCCACCACCGAGGTCCAGGACGGCATCAACTGGAGCTCGTACGTCCCGGTCGCCCTCTCGCTCGCCACCTTCCCCGTCGCCGCCTGGGCACTCGGTGCGCTGGCCCGCACCAGGGCGGCGTACGTCGACTCCCTGATCCAGCGCAACGAGCAGCTGCGCCGCGAGGCCGAGCAGCGTGCCGAGCTCGGCGCGACCCAGGAACGGGCGCGGATCGCGCGCGAGATGCACGACGTGGTGGCTCACGGGCTGAGCGTGATCGTGGTGCAGGCCGACGGCGCGCGCTACGCGGCCGAGCAGGACCCGACCCTGGCGCCCAAGGCGCTGGAGACCGTCGCGCAGACGGCACGCGAGGCGCTCGCCGAGATGCGCCAGCTCCTCGGCCTGCTGCGCGACGGGGACGCGCTGACCCGCCCGCAGCCGCGGCTGGGCGACATCGCGACCCTCGTCGAGGAGACCCGGGCCGGTGGGACGGAGCTGACCGCGAGCCTTCCCGAGCCCGGCCTCGCCGTTCCCGAGGGCGTCGCGCTGACCGCGTTCCGGGTGGTGCAGGAGTCGCTCAGCAACGTACGCAAGCACGCCGGTCCCGGCGCTACGGCCACGGTCACCGTGACGGCCGCCGGCGACGGCCTCGAGATCGAGGTCACCGACGACGGCCGGGGTGCCGCCGCGGACGCGCCCGGCGACTCGGGCGGGCTGGGACTGATCGGCATGCGCGAACGCATCGCCGCCCACGACGGCACGCTCGAGACCGGCCCGGCGGCGGGCGGCGGCTTCCGCGTCTACGCAAGACTCCCTTTGATAGGACTGGCGCCATGACGATCCGTGTCTATCTGGTCGACGACCAGGAGCTCGTCCGCGCCGGCTTCCGGATGCTCATCGACTCCCAGCCCGACCTCAGCGTCGTCGGCGAGGCCGGCGACGGCCAGGAGGCCGTCGCCGCAATCACCGAGAACGGCACCGAGGCTGACGTGGTCCTGATGGACGTACGCATGCCTCGGATGGACGGCGTCGAGGCGACCGGCCTGATCGCCGGCCGCCAGGACGCGCCCCGGGTGATCGTGCTGACCACCTTCGACCTCGACGAGTACGCCTTCGCCGCCATCCGGGCGGGTGCCGCGGCGTTCCTGCTCAAGGACGCGCGACCCGAGGACCTGCTGACCGCTATCCGTACGGTGCACGCCGGCGACTCGGTGGTCGCGCCCAGCACCACCCGGCGCCTGCTGGAGCACTTCGCCGCCGCCGCGCCCGTGACCACCGCGCCCGCCGCAACCCAGCAGCGGCTGGCGATGCTGACCGAGCGTGAGCGCGAGGTGCTGACCCTGGTCGGCCGCGGTCTGTCCAACACCGAGATCGCCGAGACCTTCGTGGTCGCCGAGGCGACCGTGAAGACGCACGTCGGCCGGCTGCTGGCCAAGACCGGTTCTCGTGACCGCGTCCAGCTCGTGGTGCTGGCCTACGAGACCGGCCTGGTCGGCCGCTGACCCCGGAGATCCCTAGGAGAGGTGATGCACCGGCGCCAGGTTGTAGACCGGCGTCTCGATCCCCTCGAACCGGGCCTTGAGCTGCAGCGCGAGGTAGAGCGAGTAGTGGCGCGACTGGTGCAGGTTGCCGCCGTGGAACCACAGCGCCTCCTGCTGGGTCGGCTTCCACATGTTGCGCTGCTCGCCCTCCCACGGGCCGGGGTCCTTGGTGGTGTCGGAGCCCAGGCCCCAGCACTTGCCGACGCGGTCGGCGACCTCCTGGCTGATCAGGTCGGCGGCCCAGCCGTTCATGGAGCCGTAGCCGGTGGCGTACACGACCAGGTCGGCGGGGAGCTCGGTGCCGTCCTCGAGAACGACGGACGTCTCGGTCAGGTGGGAGACCTGGCCGTGGGCGAGCTTGACCGACCCGTCGGCGACCAGCTCGGCCGAGCCCACGTCGATGTAGTAGCCCGAGCCGCGGCGCAGGTACTTCATGAACAGCCCCGAGCCGTCGTCGCCCCAGTCGTGCCGGAACCCGGCGTTCTCCAGGCGCTGGTAGAAGTCGGCGTCGCGCTCGGCCATCTGCTGGTAGAGCGGGATCTGGAACTCGTGCATGATCCGGTAGGGGAGCGAGGCGAAGACCAGGTCGGCCTTCTCCGTGGTCATCCCGGAGGCGACCGCGCGCTCGGAGTAGAGGTCGCCGAGCCCGATGTCCATCAGCGTGTCGCTCTTCACGATGTGGGTCGAGGAGCGCTGCACCATCGTCACGTCGGCGCCGTGCTCGAAGAGCGCGCCACAGATGTCGAAGGCCGAGTTGTTCGACCCGATCACGACGACCCGCTTGCCCTCGTACGCATCCGGGCCGGGGTGCTTGGAGGAGTGGTGCTGCTCGCCCTGGAAGACGTCCATGCCCGGCAGGTCGGGGATGTTCGGCTTCCCGGACATCCCGGTGGCCATGATGAGCTGCTTCGGGTGCAGGGTGATCTCCTCCCCGCCACGCGTGACGGTGACCGTCCACTCGCCGGCGACCTCGTCGTAGGAGGCGCCGGTGGCCGTGGTCGAGGACCAGTAGGGCACCTCCATCACCTTGACGTAGGACTCCAGCCAGTCGCCGATCTTGTCCTTGGGTGCGAAGACCGGCCAGTTGTCGGGGAACTTCAGGTAGGGCAGGTGGTCGTACCAGACCGGGTCGTGCAGGCACAGCGACTTGTAGCGGCCGCGCCACTGGTCCCCGGGCCGCTCGTAGCGGTCGATGACGAGCGTCGGCACGCCGAGCTGGCGCAGCCGCGCACCGAGCGCGATCCCGCCCTGCCCGCCACCGATGATCACCGCGTACGGCTGCTCGGTCAGACCCAGCGTCTCCGCCTCCGCCTGCCGCTTCTCGGCCCAGGTCACCCGGTCCCGGTTGACGCCGTGCTCGGCACCCTTCGGACGACGTACGCCGCGGGGTTCCTCGTGGCCCTTGAGCTCGTAGAGCGTGGTCAGGAACGTCCATGCCTTGGGGCTCTGCCCACCTTCTGGGCTGTCCTCGACCTTGAGGCGCAGCAGTCCGCGGCCGCGGCCGATCGAGGTCTCGAAGGTGAACCACGCCGTGGTCACGCCCGCATCGGTGGTCTCCGGCTCCTCGAGCGCGAAGCCGGAGGGGTCGACCCGCTCCAGGGTCGCCGAGAGCAGGTCGGCGACCCCGGCCGGGTCCTCGACCGTGGTGATGTTCCAGGAGAAGGCGACCAGGTCGCGCCAGAAGCTCTTGGTCGCGAAGAGGCCGGCGGCCCGGGGGATGTCGCGCTCCTTCAGAGCGGCCTCGAAGTCGGCGAGCCAGGTCTGCGCCGGACCGTTCTGGACGGCTGCGGTAGGGGGTTCGAGTGTCTGCGTCATGACACCAGCACACCGCCGCGCGGGCACCGGAGAAAGGGTTGCAACGGATTGCATGTGGCGCGGGTCACAGGGAACACCTACCCTCGGAGGCGGAGGTGGACGCCAGATGACAGTGACCGGAGCAGTCCCGGCGGGAGCAGACCTGCCGCGCCTGGCCCGTGATCTCGTACGCGTCCACGACGCCGTCCTCTCCGGCGGCCGCCCGCCGAGCACGCCCCGGATCCTGGTCGAGCGCTCCTGGCGCCGCGTGATGAGCATGGGCCTGGAGCCCGGCAGCAGCAACGGCAGACGTACGCCGTCGGCGGCCGAGTGCGCGGCCCGCAGGGCCCGCTCGCCGCTGGCGACGGTGATCGGTGACCTGCGGGCTGTGCTGACCTCGGCGGCGGACGCGGCGACGTACCTGATGGTGGTCACCGACGCCGAGGGTGTGGTGCTGTGGCGCGAGGGCTCGGCGCGGGTGCTCAGGATCGCCGACCAGCTCGGCTTCGTCGAGGGCGCGCTGTGGACCGAGCGCGCGGTCGGCACCAACGCCATCGGCACCGCGCTGGCCGAGGCGGCGCCGGTCGAGCTCTTCTCCGCCGAGCACTTCGAGCAGGCGCAGCATCCCTGGTACTGCACGGCCGCCCCGATCCACGACCCGCGCACCGGCGCGCTCCTCGGCGTCGTCGACGTCAGCGGGCCCGCGCTGACTCTGCACCCGGCGATCGGCGCCCTGGTCGAGAGCGCGGTCCGCCTGGCCGAGATGAGCCTGTGGCGCCACCACCAGGAGTGGCTGGAGCGGCTGCGCCGCGAGACCGATCACGTCGTCTCCGGCGTCGAGGGTCCGCTGCTGGTGGTCGACGACGACGGCTGGGTCGCCCACCACGCCGGGATGGCCGCCCGCGACCGGATCGCGGCGCCCCGCCAGGACAAGATGCTGACCGTCCCGGGCCTGGGGCTGTGCCTGCCCGAGCGGGTCGGCGAGCGCGGCTGGCTGGTCCGGCCCACGTCCTCGGGATCGTCCGGGTCGGGGAACCTGACCGCCCGCCTCGACGCGGGCGGCACCCTCGAGGTCGTCTCGGAGTCGGGCAGCTGGCGCACCACCCTGAGCCGGCGCCATGTCGAGATCCTCACCCTCGTCGGCGCCGCTGGTCCCGCCGGCCTCACCGCCCGCGGGCTCAGCGAGGCCGTCTTCGGCGACGCGGAGCACATCGTCACCGTGCGCGCCGAGGTCTCCCGGCTGCGCCGCTCGATCGGCGCACTGGTCTCCACCAACCCCTACCGGCTGGCCGACGGGGTGAGACTCCTTCGGGGATGACCCCGAACCGACCCCTGCCGATCAACCCCAGGTCGTACGCCCGGATCAGCCCCCAGCCCGATGTGCGCTGACGCCTCCCGACGAGAGGCTCGGGGACATGACACAGACCTCTGTTCCCACGATGACGGCCGCCGCCCGAGCGGTGGGCCTGACCAAGACCTACGGCAAGGGTGCCACCGAGGTGCACGCGCTGCGCGGGGTCGACCTGGAGATCCGCCGGGGTGCCTTCACCGCGATCATGGGCCCGAGCGGCTCGGGCAAGTCGACGCTGATGCACTGCCTGGCCGGGCTCGACCGTCCCACCAGCGGTGAGGTGATGGTCGCGGGTCAGCCGCTGGAGAACCTGAACGACGACCAGCTGACCGTCTTCCGCCGGGAGAACGTCGGCTTCGTCTTCCAGGCGTTCAACCTGCTGCCGATGCTCACCGCGGGCCAGAACATCCAGCTGCCGCTGGAACTGGCCGGCAGGCGGGTCACCGACGAGACCCGTGCGCGGGCCCAGATGATCGCCGACACCCTCGGCATCGGCAAGCGCCTGGGTCACAAGCCCTCCGAGCTCTCCGGCGGCCAGCAGCAGCGCGTCGCCATCGCCCGTGCGCTGGTCACCCAGCCGGCGATCCTCTTCGCCGACGAGCCCACCGGCAACCTCGACTCCGAGACCTCGGCCGAGGTGCTCGACCACCTGCGCCGCAGCGTCCGTGAGCTCGGCCAGACCGTGGTCATGGTGACCCACGAGGCCTCCGCCGCTGCGTACGCCGACGAGATCGTCACCGTCAAGGACGGCCACATCGAAGGGGTGACGCGCTGATGCGGACGGTGTTGTTCGCATCCCTGCGGACCTACGCCCGTCGATACGCCGCGGCCGTGGTGGCGGTCGTCGCCGCGGTCGCGCTGATCGTGGTCACCAACGCGCTGACCTCCGCGACGAAGTCGGGCCTGTTCGCCGGCATCGACGCGCCCTTCCAGAACGCGGCCGGAGCGGTCGACTTCCCGACCGAGGAGGTCACCGAGAAGTACGTCGAGAAGGGCGGCTGGCCGCTGGCCTCCTCCATGCAGCCCGTCCGCTCCGAGACGGCGCTGCTCGGTCAGGACATCATGGTCGGCGCCGTCTCGACCGAGAAGCGCTGGCAGTGGCAGGACCTCGAGGCGGGCAGGTTCCCGACCCGCGCCGGCGAGGCCGTCGTCGACGCCAACGTGGCCAAGACCAACAAGGTCGCCCTCGGCGACACCCTGAAGGTGGGCACCGGCAAGAGCGCGGTCGACACCACGGTGGTCGGGTTTGTGGACGCCCCGTCGATGTGGTCCTCGCCGGTCTACGTCACCTGGCCCGAGATGAAGGGCTGGGAGAACCAGTACGTCCAGGCCGTCATGACCGCCGGCACCGGCGCCGCGGCCGACAAGTGGCTGGACACCGACGGCTACCTCACCGAGCTGCAGACCCAGCTCAACAAGGAGGTCGACGTGGTGGCGTACATGGTGCTGATCTTCGCCTTCATCGCCCTGTTCGTCTCCGTGCTGGTCATCACCAACACCTTCTCGATCCTCTTCGCCCAGCGGATGCGCGACTTCGCGCTGCTGCGGGCGATGGGTGCGACGAAGCGGCAGGTCCTGAGATCGGTACGCCGCGAGGCGCTCGCCCTCGGCCTGCTCGCCTCGCTGCTCGGCCTGGTCGTCGGCGCCGTGCTCGGCTGGGGGATCGTCGCGCTGGTGCGCCAGCTCGCCGAGACCGCGCCGCTGGGGGAGGTCTCCCTGGAGTGGCCGTGGCTGCTGGCCGCCTTCGTCCTCGGCACCCTCACCACGCTGGTCGCCTCCTGGCTGCCGACGCGCCGCCTGATGCGGCTCAGCCCGCTGGCCGCGCTGCGCCCGCAGGAGGGCTTCGACGTACGCGGCGCCGGGATGTTCCGGCTCGTCCTGGGCGTGCTCACGGCGCTGGCCGGCACCGCGATCATCTTCGTGGCCGTCGGCTGGGACGACGCCCAGACCGGGATGCTGATCGTGCTCGTCGGCTGCGGGACCACGTTCCTGGGGGTGATGCTCCTCGGGCCGGCGCTGGTGCCGGGCCTGGTGCGCGTGGCCGGTTCGGCCCTGGCGAAGGTCGCCGGGTCGCCGGCCAAGCTGGCCGCGGCCAACGCCGGCCGCAACCCGAAGCGCACCGCCGCCACCGCGGCCTCGCTGCTGGTCGGCGTCACCCTCACCACCGGCGTGCTCACCGGGATGAACACCATCCGCGGCGCCACGCTCGACGAGATGGCCAAGCAGCACCCGATCGACATCGCCCTGCAGGCGGAGTCGAAGCCGCTGGCGGACTCGGTCCTCGGGGACGCGAAGGCGGTCCCGGGCGTCGCCGACGCGGTGGCCGTACCGGGCGCGATGGCCTCGGTGGAGGCCGGCGGCAAGCCGGTGCCGCTGCCCGTCGTCGCCCCGCCCGCGAGCGACGTCCCGCTGATGGACCTGACCGTGAAGCCCGGCACGATGGTGATCTCCCCGGCGGCCGCCTCGGCCTTCGTGGAGAACTCCTTCGAGGCCTCGGGGGAGAAGGTGACGCTTGTCGCCGGGGACCGGTCGGCCACGGTGACCCTGGACGTACGCGAGATCGACGGTGCCCCGCAGATCTCGGCCGCGACGCTCCGCGAGCTGACGGCCGACCCGCAGACGTACGCCGTCTGGGTGCGTGCCGATGCCGGCGCCGACCCGGAGGACCTGGCGGGGACGCTCGGGGTGCTCGCCCCGGACGCGGAGCTCGCCAACGGCAAGGGTCAGCGTGCCTGGGTCGAGCTGCAGCTGGACGTGTTCACCTGGGCGGTGATCGGGCTGCTGGCGATCTCGGTGCTGATCGCGCTGGCCGGCATCGCCAACACGCTGGGCCTCTCGGTGCTCGAGCGCGGTCGTGAGCACGCCCTGCTGCGGGCGCTGGGCCTCACGAAGCGCCAGCTGCGGCGGACGCTGGCCGCCGAGGCGGTGCTGCTCTCCGCGGTCGCGGCCGTGGTCGGCACCGCGCTGGGCGTCTTCTTCGCCTGGGGCGGCAGCGAGATCCTGGTCGGCGACATCCTGCCCGACGCCACCTTCGACCCGCCGGTGCTGCAGCTGATCGCGGTGGTCGTGGTCGCGGGCGTGGCAGGCCTGGTCTCCTGCGTGATGCCGTCCAAGCGGGCCACCAGGGTCAGCCCGGCGGAGGGACTCGCGCTGGACTGACCCCGGATCGGCGAAGGCCCGATCAGACCTCCGCGTGCTCCTGCTGCTCCTCGCGAGCGGTGGAGCGCGCGGAGGCGATCAGGCTGGTGGTGACGGTGACGGCGAGGATGCCGACGATGACCACCAGCGAGAGCCAGGTCGGCACGACCGGGACGCCGTCCCAGTGCCCGTGGGCCCAGTGCAGGCCGAGCTTGACGCCGATGAAGGCGAGGATCGCGGCCAGACCGTAGGAGAGGTGGACCAGCTTGGACAGGGCACCCTCGAGCACGAAGTAGAGGGCCCGCAGCCCGAGCAGCGCGAACGCGTTGGTGGCGAAGACGAGGTAGGGGTCGCCAGTGATGCCGTAGACCGCCGGCACCGAGTCGACCGCGAAGATGATGTCGGTGGCGAAGATCGCGAGCACCACGATGGCCATCGGCTTCAGGCCGATCTTGCGGCCCAGGCGTACGGCCAGCATCTCGTCGGGGTCGACCTTCTGGTCGTGGCCCTGGACCGCCTCGATGAAGAGCTTCACGGCGGTGATCAGCAGGATCGCGCCGAAGATCAGGAAGACGATGTCCCACTGGGACAGCGCCGCGGCGCCCAGGGCGATGAAGATGCCGCGCAGCACCAGCGCGCCGACGATGCCGAAGAGCAGCACCTTCTGCTGCAGCTGCCGGGGCACCGCGAAGGCCGCGAGCAGCAGCATGAAGACGAACAGGTTGTCGACGCTGAGCGACTTCTCCACGATGTAGCCGGTGTAGTACTCGAAGCCGGTCTGGCTGCCGTGGGCGTTCCAGACCCAGACACCGAAGGCGAGCGGAAGCGCGATGTAGAAGGCCGACCAGCCCAGCGCCTCCTTCATGGAGACCTCGTGCGGGCGACGGGTCAGGACGAAGTCGAGGGCGATCAGCACCACGACGGCGCCGATGGTCACTGCCCACAGGGTGGGTGTGCCGATGGTATCGAGCATGAAGGTTCCTCAGGCGTGTCGATGAACGTCTGAGGTCTCCCTCACCCCGGATCGGGGTGTCATTCCGGGACGGTGGTGGCACCGACGTACTGACCGGAATGAGCTTGGTGAGGTACTCCCCTCGAGGTAAAGCGTATCGGTAGCTCCGAAGGCGTGCGCAAATCGTCGCCGAAGGACCCGGCGGGACGACACAATGGCGCGATGACGACGGAGTCACAGCTGTCCCTGGTCGACGACCTCGCCGCCGCGGTCTCCGAGGTGGCGACCGACGAGCTCTCGAGGCTCGCCGCATCCACCGACCGGTCCGGCTCGGTCGCCGACGGCCTGCCGCTCGCCGTGGTGCGGGCCCACAGCGTCGCGGACGTCCAGGCCGCGATGCGGATCGCCTCGGCGCACCGGGTGCCGGTGGTCCCGCGGGGCGCGGGCACCGGGCTGGCCGGGGGAGCGCTGGCCGGCACCGGCCACCTCGTGGTCGATCTCTCCGCGATGGATCGCATCCTCGAGCTCGACCCGGTCGACGAGATCGCGGTCGTCGAGCCGGGTGTGCTCACCGCGAGGCTGGACGCGGCGGCCGCCGAGGTTGGGCTGCGGTTCGCCCCCGACCCGGCCTCCGCGGCGATCTCCACGATCGGCGGCAACGTCGCCACCAACGCCGGTGGGCTGCGGTGCGTGAAGTACGGCGTGACCCGGGAGGCGGTCCTCGGCCTCGACGTCGTCCTCGCCGACGGCACCCTGATCCACACCGGGCGCCGCACGATGAAGGGCGTGGCCGGCCTCGATCTCACCGCCCTCTTCGTCGGCTCCGAGGGCACCCTGGGCGTCGTCGTCGGTGCGACCGTACGCCTCAAGCCCCGCCCGCTGGTCACGCTGACGGCGTCGGCGGCGTACGGCTCGGTGGCGGCGGCCGCACGCGCCTGCGCCGAGATCGCGGCGGCCCGGAGGCTGCCGTCGATGCTGGAGCTGATCGACCGGCGCTGCCTCGAGGCGATCGACCGGTTCGC
Organism: Nocardioides sp. NPDC126508; assembly: GCA_040302365.1. Classification (GTDB taxonomy): domain Bacteria; phylum Actinomycetota; class Actinomycetes; order Propionibacteriales; family Nocardioidaceae; genus Nocardioides. The sequence goes on along the minus strand of JBEOUM010000006.1, from coordinate 215,286 downwards.
CGGCACCTCCTACGCCTCCCGTGGCGACGCCTTGGTGATCGCCCAAGCCGACGGGCCCGCGGCGGAGTCCGAGATCGAGGCGATCGCCGCCGTCCTCGGCAAGGAGGCCACCTGGATCGAGCAGGGTGCCGACGAGGACTCCTCCGACCGGCTCGTCGCGACCCGCCGCCAGATCCTGCCGGCCATCGAGACCGAGGGCGCCTTCTTCATCGAGGACATCTGCGTGCCCCGCTCCCGGCTCGCCGAGGCGGTCGAGCGGATCTCCGAGATCGCGGACCGGCACGGCGTACGCATCTACACCATCGCGCACGCCGGCGACGGCAACCTCCACCCGGTCATCGGCTGGGACCTTTCGCCCGGTGACGTCCCCGGGGTCATGCCGCCGGCGGAGACCGCGGCGGGCGACGAGATCTTCGGGCTCGCGCTCGAGCTCGGTGGCACCACCACCGGCGAGCACGGGATCGGCCGGCTCAAGCGGAAGTGGCTCGAGCCCGAGGTCGGTGCCGGCTCCATCGACGTGCAGCAGCGGATCAAGGCGGCCCTGGACCCGCTGGGGATTCTCAATCCGGGTGTCGGGTTCTGACCAGTCACATGACACCCTTTACCCGTGCGTGTCGGAATTGCTGCCGTTGTTCTGTGTCTCGGTCTTGCGGTCACCTTGATCGCCTGCGGCGGCCAACCGGAGGCGGCCGACCCAACCTCGCAGCCGAGCACGGCCACCGTGGTGACCGCGATCAAGGGCGCCGACGGCACCTCCGCGACCGCCGGTGGCTACACGCTCGGTGACGTCCGTCTGCCCGCCGAGGCGGGCACCCCCGGCAAGGTGAGCTTCACGATCACCAAGGGAGGCGACCCGGTCACCGACTACATCGAGGAGCAGACCAAGGACCTCCACCTCTACGTCGTCCGCGACGACCTCGAGGTCTTCCGCCACCTGCACCCCACTCGTGGCGATGCCGGGGACTGGTCCGGCGACCTGACCCTCCCCGCCGGCGGCACCTACCGGGTGGTCGTCGAGTTCGCGGCGAAGACCCCGGACGGCAAGGGTGAGCAGGCGATGCTCGGCGCGACGGCGAAGGTCGCGGGGCCGACCGAGGTCGACGTACCCGGCTCCGACGACGGCACCGTGATCGCCGCGCTGGAGGAGACGCCGAAGCCCGGGATCGACCAGGAGATCGGCGTGCTGCTCTCCGACCCGGCCGGCAGGCCGGTCAACCTCGGCACCTACCTCGGGGTCTACGCGCACGTGACCGCGTTCAGCCGCGAAACCGGCGAGGTCATCCACCTGCACCCGCTCGGCGGCCCCGAGAACGGCGAGGACGGCACCCGCCTCGGCATCCATGTGAAGCCGCCGAAGGCGGGCGACTACGTCTTCTTCGTGCAGGCGCGCGTGGACGGGATGATCCACACGCTGCGGCTCCCCGTCACCGTCTGAGCGTCACTGCCCGACGGGGAACTTCAGCACGCCCAGCGGGCTCTCGAACTCGCCCAGCCTCAGCCCGACGGTGACCTCCCAGGTGCCGGCCTTGGGCAGTACGACGTCGGTCTCCCAGGTGCCGGCACCGACCGACTTCAGGGCGAGACTGCCGAGGTCGACGTCGCCTGAGCGCAGCTTGGCGGTCGGGACCGCCGAGGCCTCGACGGGCTCGACGGGCTCGCCGGCGGCGTCCTGGATCTGCAGCCGGAGCACGTTCGGACCCGGACCCGCGGGAGTCAGTGTCGCGTAGACGCGGTGGTCGTCGCCCAGCTCCGCGGCCTGGGTGTTGGTCTGCGCGACCGCAGCCGTGCCGCTCCCGGCCGACCCGGCGCCTGCCTGCGGCGGCTGGTCGACCAGGAACCCGGTGACGCCGAGGACGACGACGATCACGCCGGCCTCCATCAGCACCGCCCGGCGGAGCATCGAACCGGCCTCGACGGTGTCGTCGTGGCCGGCCGCCTGACGGACGCGGGGGAGGACCAGCAGCCGGTTGCCGGCCGCCATCACCGCGACCGCGACGACCAGGGCGACCTTGGTCATCAGCAGGGTGCCGTACGTGCTGTTGAGCAGGTTGGTCCAGGAGCCGAGGATCCGCCAGCCCATGAGCACGCCGGAGACCGCGAGGGCGGCCAGCGACGCGGCGGCGAGCGTGGAGAAGCGGGTGACGACCTCGGCCGCGAGCGAGCCGCGGCGAGTGATCAGCGGCAGGGTCAGCACGAGTCCGACCAGGCCGCCGAGCCAGAGCGCACCGGCGACGAGGTGGACGATGTCGGTGGCGGTGACCAGCCAGGCGGGTACGACCGCTCGGGAGTGGCCGACCAGCGCCGGGGAGCAGATCGCGACCAGCCCGGCGGCCGCGGCCGGGCGCGGCCGCTCGCGCAGCGCGAGCGCGGCCGCGATGCCCACGATCCCGACCAGCGCGCTGAGCCACTCCTTGCCGACCGACGCCGGCGACCAGGCGTCGAAGGTGAGCATCGCCCCCGGTCCGCTCTCGCTCTGCAGCGCACCGCTGGCCGGCGCCAGGGCCACCAGCGCGACCACGGCGACCATGCCGGCGAGGATCTGGACGCGCTGGACCCTGGTGATCGCACGGTCGGGGACGCGGTGCTCACCGACACTGTGCCCACCCAAAATGAGCGCGCGGAACCAGACCAGGCCCACGACCAGCAGCAGCGCTGCGTACTGGAGGAACTGCAGCACCCCGTGGATCACCGCCGTCGCTCTGGACGGCTCCGTGGACGGCGGCGGCGCGACACTGAGGCTCGGGGCGCCGACCGCGAAGGTCAGCGAGCCGGAGATGGGGTGGCCGTCGGCCGACACCGCGCGCCAGGCGACCACGTAGGTGCCGTCGCCGAGGCTGCTCGCCTTGGCGAGCGCGACCTTCATCTCGGTGCCGCTCGCGGTGGCCTCCGAGGTCACCTCCCGGCCCTTCGCGTCGTAGACCGTCACGCCCGCTGGCGGGAGCGTCACCGCCTCGTCGAAGGTGAAGGTGATCGTCTCCGGCGCCTGTTCGAGGACCGCCCCCTCCTCGGGGTCGGTCCCGATCAGCGACGCGTGCGCCTGGGCGGGGGAGATGCCGAGCAGGACGGCGTACGCAGCGGCGGCGAGCACCACCAGCAGCCGCCCCAGGCCGCGCCGGCCCGGGCCCCGGAGGTCGAGGCCGGGCCGGCGCGTCAGGGAAGCACTCACGCCTTACGACGCCCCAGGGCGAGGGCCGTCGAGCCCGCGATCAGGCCGAGGATGCCGGCGCCGGCGCCGACCCCGCCCCACAGGTTGCTGTCGTCGTCCTCGGTCTCCGCGGCCGCCGGCTCGGCCTTCTCCTCGGAGTGCTCGTCCGAGCCCTCGACGTGGCCGTCCTCGTCGGTGGCGACGGCCTCGGTGACCTCGAAGGCGGGCGCCGGGTTCTCCGGCTCCTCGGTCGCACCCTCGGGCGTCTTCTCGATCCAGGCGGTCTCGCCCCTCTCGCAGGTCTGCACCGTCGGGAAGGCGAGGGTGCCCTCCTTCTCCGGCAGCTGCAGGGCGACCTCGAAGGCGTCGCGCTGGCCGTCGGGCAGCGGCGTCTTCGCGGTGTAGACGATGGTCGCGTCGCGCTCGGTCAGCTCGTTGCCGTGGGCGTCCTTGACCGGCTCGGCGAGCTTCTCCTTGGTGACCTTGACGTCGTAGAAGGGCTGGCGGGTCGGGGTGACCGTGTTGACCCCCTCCGGCACCTGGATGGTGATCTTGTTCGTCGGGGAGCCTTCGCAGCCGTGGCCGACGCTGAAGGTCAGCACCGAGTAGGAGCCGGCAGCGGTCTCGGTCGGGGTGACCGTGACGTGCGCGGAGGCCGGGGCGGCGACCAGGAAGGTGATGCCGGCGACAGCGATGGCGGGCGCGCCGAGGCGCGCGAGGGTACGTCGAGACATGGGGTTGTCGCTTTCTGTGGAGTGTCTGCTGATGGGCGTGTGCCCAGATGTCGGGTCGGGTCCTCAGCCGAGGACCGGCGGCCCTCGTCCCGCAGCGACGTACGTCCACAGATGGTTGCGCAGAACGATCGTCTGCGTCAGGGGGAGCAGGCGGAGCGGGATCGGCGTCCAGGGCGTCTCGAGCGCCCGGGAGATGACCCGCCAGGCCCGCCGGTGCAGCAGCCACACCACGACCGTGAGCACCGCGGCCGCGGTGTGCGCGACCAGCATCGAGGTGTCGCCGGTGGCGCTGTCATGCATGTGGGCGGCCGGGGCTGCGTACGCCTCGAAGGCCTCGTGCATCCCCAGCTGCGCGGCCCCGGCCAGCACCGCCCCCAGGACGATCCCGACCCTGCGCTGCAGCACCACGATCCCGGTGCCGAAGGCGGCGAACCCGGTCGCGACCAGCCACAACGCGTCCGGCAGCTCCCCGCCGCCGGCCAGGTGGGCCAGGCTGGACCCGGTGGTGATCTCCACCGCCGCGAGCAGCGCCAGCCATACGCTCCCGCGCGTCGGCCGCACCACCCTCAGATCCACGCGCCACATTGTGGCAGACATGCCGAGGCGTCACGTACGTCGGCCGAGACGTCACTCCGGTGACATCTCGGCCGACGCGACTGACCTCTCGGCGGTCAGCGGAGGATCGGCGGCTCGGTCTTCTCCTCGACCTCGCCGAACGTGACACCTGGAGCGAGCTCGACGAGCCGCAGGCCCTCGGGGGTGATGTCGAGGACGCACAGGTCGGTGATGATGCGCTGCACGACACCGAGGCCGGTGTAGGGCAGCGAGCACTCCTCGACGATCTTGTAGGAGCCGTCGCGCGCGACGTGCTCCATCAGTACGACGACCTTCTTGGCGCCGTGGACGAGGTCCATCGCGCCGCCCATGCCCTTGACCATCTTGCCGGGGATCATCCAGTTGGCCAGGTCGCCGCCCTTCGAGACCTGCATGGCCCCGAGGATCGCGGCGTCGATCTTGCCGGAGCGGATCATCCCGAAGCTGGTCGCGGAGTCGAAGAACGACGCGCCCTTGCGGACGGTGACCGTCTCCTTGCCGGCGTTGATCAGGTCCGGGTCGACGGCGTCCTCGGTGGGGTAGGCGCCGGTGCCGAGGATGCCGTTCTCGCTCTGCAGCACGAGCTCGACGTCGTCGGGGACGTAGTTGGGCACCAGGGTCGGGAGCCCGATACCGAGGTTGACGTAGTCGCCGTCGGAGAGCTCCGCGGCGGCGCGGGCGGCCATCTCTTCACGTGTCCATGCCATGTCAGCGGACCGTCCTCTTCTCGATGCGCTTGTCGGCGGCCTGTTCGGGGGTCAGGGGCACGACGCGGTGGACGTAGACCCCGGGGAGGTGGACGTCGTTCGGCGGGATCTCGCCGGGCTCGACGAGTTCCTCGACCTCCGCGATCGTGATCTGTCCGGCCATCGCGGCCAGCGGGTTGAAGTTGCGGGCGGAGTCCTTGAAGAGGAGGTTGCCGTGGCGGTCGCCCTTCCAGGCGCGGACGATGCCGTAGTCGGCGACGATGGCCTCCTCCAGCACGAACTCCCGTTCGCCCTCGGGCGTCTCGAAGGTCATCACTGGCTTCTCGGGCGAGGTCTTGATGACGTTGCCCGCGTCGTCGTACTTCCACGGCAGCCCGCCCTGCGCGACCTGGGTGCCGACGCCGGTGCGGGTGTAGAACGCGGCGATGCCGGAGCCGCCCGCGCGCATCCGCTCGGCCAGCGTGCCCTGCGGGGTCAGCTCGACCTCGAGGTCGCCGGAGAGGTACTGCCGCGCGAACTCCTTGTTCTCACCCACGTACGAGGCGACCACCCGGCGCAGGCGGCCGGCGCCGAGCAGCAGGCCCAGGCCCCAGTCGTCGACACCGGCGTTGTTGGAGACCACCTCGAGGTCGGTCACGCCGGCCTCGAGGATTGCGTTGATGAGCACCGAGGGGATGCCGCACAGCCCGAAACCACCGACCGTGAGGGTCGCTCCGTTCGGGATGTCCGCGACCGCCTCGGCGGCTGAGGAGATGACCTTGTCCATGATGATCAGTCAAGGGCGGGCGCGCCGCCCGGTCAATAGATGATCGCGAGTTCCCGCTCGATCTTTCGTTGACCGACCCCGCTGCCGCAGATGCGTTCACTCAATGGACGTCGCCTATCGTACGTCCCATGGAACCCGGCGCGACCCAGCCCAGCGTGATCCGGCGCAGTGCCCACCTGCTGCGGCTGCTCGCCGCGCGCGAGCCGGAGGGCGCGACGACCACCCTGCTCGCGACGACCGCCGCCATCCCGCGCCCGACCGCCCACCGGCTGCTCAGCGCCCTGCAGGAGGAGGGCCTGGTCGAGCGCGACAACAGCACCGCCGCCTGGCATCTCGGGCCGGAGTGCTTCCTGCTCGGCGCCGCCGCGACCACCCGCCACGACATCACCCCGGCGGCCCGGGCGGCGGTGCTGCGCCTCGCCCGGGAGACGGGGGAGAGTGCCTTCTTCTCCATCCGCCGCGGCGACGAGACCGTCTGCGTGCTGCGCGAGGACGGCAGCTTCCCGATCCGTTCGCACGTGCTCCACGAGGGCATCCGGTTCCCGCTCGGTGTCGCCTCCGCCGGCCTGGCGATCCTGGCGCTCATGCCCGAGTCGCGGCGCGAGGCCTACCTGGCCCGCACCGACCTCGTCCCCACCTACGGCGAGGAGCACTCCGCGTCCGCTCTGCGGAAGCGCATCGCGGCGACTCGCGAGCTCGGCTTCGCCGTCAACCCCGGCCTGATCGTGGTCGGCAGCTGGGGTCTGGGCGCCGCCGTCTTCGACGCCCACGGACAGCCCTACGGCGCCCTGAGCATCACCGGCATCGAGGCCCGCCTCGCGCCGCCGCGCCAGGCCGAGCTCGGCCGCCTCCTCTTGGAGGCGGCCCACAGCCTGACGACATAGGCCAACTTGTACTCGGAATTGGGTAGAGGACTCGGGTTTCATCGGCCATGAGCTCTGTGGCCAGGCAATGTACAGAAATTGCTTGTAATTAGCTCCGACCTGTTGGTTGCGGAGGATCCAGATAGACATCCGGCTCTTGAAATTGGTGCGTGTTGCGCCTTCGGGAATAACGGGGATAGGTGGAGGGCCCTTCGCCATCTTGGCCGGATTCGAGGAATGGAACGCGGCCGACTCTGGGGCGGCCCGATGGGTCACATCCACAGATATCGGAGCGAACGTAACCCAGGTCGGATACGCTCCAAGTAGTACACCCCGTCGCGACAGGATTGCTTGCATATGCACGCTGCAGAAACGAACCTGCTCAAGCTGCTCCAGGGGTCCAAGGTCTTCTTGGTCCCCAATTTCCAAAGGCGCTACTCATGGCGCCGGGCGGAGTGGGCGCAGCTCTGGGATGACCTTGTCAGAGAATGCCGACGGCCACATGATGTCGAGGCGCAAACGCTGGATGGACATTTTCTAGGCAGCGTGGTGCTGCACCCAGCGCCAGGTGGTGCCTCGGTGCTGATGAAGCACTTGGTTGTGGATGGGCAGCAGCGATTGACTACGGTGTTGGTTCTGATCGCGGCTCTGCGAGACGTCGGAGAGGCGCTCGAAGTCGACGGGTGGAACCCTGACGAGTACAACGTCAAGTACTTGGTGAACGCGTACGACGAGAATTACCGGGATCGCCTAGTTCCTACAAAGCTTGACCGTGGGGCGTACGTAAGGACCGTCCGGGAAAAGGTCCCGACCGACGGCATAGGGCAGGCGTACTCATTCTTTGTGAAGAAGATTCGCGAGGTCGTGACCGGTAAGGATATTGATGCTCGGCTATCGCTGAAGACGCTTGCTGACACACTTCTTCTTCACATGTTGGTCGTCGAGATTAATACGACGCCGGGCGACTCCGTCAATAACATATTCAATCGACTAAATTCGAAGGGCATGCAGCTCAGCCCTGCTGATCTAGTGCGAAACGAGTTGCTCCTCAATCTGAACGAGATCGAGGCCGACCACGCCTACGAGCAGTTTTGGACGCCGATGGAGCGCAACCTGGTGAAGCTGAAGAGAAACGGTGAGCGAGACGACCGCAAATTCGTCACCTTCCTCTGGGCCAGGGAGGTCGTGTTCGACGCATCGACGACTCAGTTGAATTTGTTCCTCACATTTGAGAAGAGGTTCCGTGATCAGTTGAGCGACCTGCCGATCGGCCGACGATCCGAGGAGGCACTCGAGATATTTGAGGAGGTACATGCCGATCACCTCTTATTCGTTCTAATGCAGGACCCGCTCAACTCAACGTATGACGCATCGCCTATCGGAAGGAATCTGCGGGAGGCGCTAGATCGCTTGAGGCGCTGGGGATCGGATCCCTGCACTCCTTTGGCTCTGTGGTTGCTCAAGTCCAGCTCAAACGACTCTATTCAGGAGCATGAGGCCATTGAAGCGATCGACGTGGTGCTGAGCTATCTCGTACGTCGCGCGCTCGCTGGCATTCCCACCAACCAGTTGAATCGACTGTTGACACCAATCGCCAGTCAGTTGGCGGTCCGTGGTGAAAAGGGTCTCGTGGAGCGCCTGAAGGAGATTCTTTCGTTGCCTGGGTATCACTGGCCGAGCGACTCAGAGGTGATGGGAGTGGTCGAGAAGACGCCGATCTACTTGTCCGCCCGCAAGCAGGTGAGCTTTCTGCTGACGATGGTCGAGCGGATCCTTGAGCCGCTCGAGCAGGTAGAAACCTCTACTCTGACTGTCGAGCACATCATGCCTCAGAGCGTCCTCACCGAGCCGACATGGACTGGCTACCTCGAGCGCGAAGGGGCACAGCTCGCGGACGCGGTGCCTGTAATGCATACCCTCGGGAATCTGACTCTCGTAGCCGGCCCATATAACTCACGCCTTGGCAATGCCGGCTTCGATGTCAAGCGAGTCGAGCTGGGGGCGTCCCCTCTACGGATCAATAGGGAAATTTCCGCGTCTGAGACATGGCTCCCGGACGACATTGCGAAACGCTCTGAGGTTCTGTCGAGGTTGCTGCTTGATGTGCTCCCGGGCCCGGCGGCGCCGGCGCCCGCGCCGTCCGCTCTCGAGGTAAAGGCAGGACGGCTGGAAAAGCTGGAGTGGACCCTCCAAAGTCTTGCAGAGGGCGAATGGACCAGCGAGGGTGCGCTTCAGGAATACCTTGGGGTCGGGGTTGACGACGTGCGCGAACTTGTCAATCAGCTTGGTGCCGAGGTAGCCCGGTTGGTTCGGGAGAAGAGTGGCGGCATCCCAGAGTGGCTCGTGCCGTCGCTTCGCGAAGCTGTTCTTCCGCAGGTCTTCATGGCCGAACCGTCGGGTTTTGTGGATGCTTCGAGGCTGGGTCAGCTCGACGAGCGCAGTGACCTCCTGGTCGATGGAGCTGTAGACGGGATCGACGAAGTCGGTGAGATGGATCTCCCATGAGCAGTTCGAGTGATCGGCCGGTACTGCACCGGCTCGCGAGGGCGCGTTTCTGGAGATGGCTCGCGCCAGGAGGTAACTTTGTCGGTGTTGTTTGCGGCCTGATAGGTGTTGTGACGGATCTACTTTCGACAACGTGGCGCGTAGCGATAGTCTTTGCAGGCCTCTTGATATGGGGCGTTGCCGCTCTTGGTTCCTGGCTGGTTGCTCAGGCCCATAAGCACGATGAAGTTGAGATCGGTGAACTTAAGGAACGACTCGCCTCCGCCGGACTGAGCGACCGGGATCTGCCAGACCATGCTCTGCGTATGGTCGCGCCGGTGGTGTTCCGCCGGGGGACCTCTTGGCGATTGACCTTGTTCATTCTTGAAGAGGATCAAGAAGGTTGGTTTCTTCGCCCAAAGCTTCGATGTGCGTCGTCGGAGATTTACGAGAGCATTGCGCGCGTTCGTATCCCGTTAGAGGGTTCAGTATTGCGTGAAATTAAGGCGCTTGACTTGCCGGCGAGCGGAGAATTAGGTGATGCGCCAGATCGAGATGATGGTGGCGATGATTGGGGCGTATGGCAAGGTTCGTTTATCGACGACGTCGGCGTGATACAGGCGCTGCGTATGCCTACCCGAAAGTATGCGTGGTGTGCGGCCAGGCAACAAGGTTTGAACGGCCGAACGATCGCACTAGTCGCTGAGACGGTGCAACCGGCTGGGATCAAGGCCGACGTGCTTTCCTCAAATCTGGTTCCGCCAATACTTGAGACAGTGCTGCGATTGGTCGACCTCCCTGACGCCGCAAACATACCTACCTAGGTATAGATGGGTATGTGCTGAATTTTCCTGGGACTGGGCGAGCAGCTCTCGTGGTCCGCCTTGTCGCTGCTGCGGTCTATTTGGCCGTCGCTTGAGGTGGAGCATTCCAATCCGGCTGCGTTGGGCGCGACGCGTCGGGTCAACGGCGGCATCATTAGGAGCCTTGCCCGACCTTAAGCTCGGCCCTCTCATCTCCTCGACGACGTCCGGGGGTGGCTTCGAGGACGACGGCGCTGGCTGCGGGTTAGCTCCGGGTCGGAACCACGGTCGTCATCTCGGCGAGCGCGGCGTCGGAGGCGAGCTGCGCGTCGCGGTCGTAGGTCGAGGTGAAGGCGAGGAGCTCGTCGGCGCCGGTGGTCTCGGCCAGCTGCTCGATCCGCCTCCGGACCGTGCCGGGGGAGCCGGCGGTCGTCCGGGCGAGATGCGCCTCGACCCGCTCACGGAGCTGGTTCGACCAGGTCTGCGACCGGATCGCGTCGACCGGCTCGAGCGGACCGAACTCGCCGGTCTGCCGCGACCTGGCCATCGCCCACGCCTCCGGCAGGGCGAGCTCGGCCGCTTCGGCGTCGGTGTCGGCGACGAGCACGTCGACGGAGATCGTCACCGAAGGCTCGGCCGCTCGATCCGAAGGCCGAAAGTCCTTCCGGTACGCCCCCAGCAGCTCGTCCAGCCGCGGGCTGTCGAGCACCGGACCGCCCACGACGACCGGAAGCCCGAGCCCCGCCGCGAGGGGGACGCCCTTCCCGGTCGCGAGCACGAACAGCGGGATCTGGTGCGCCGCCGCCGGCCGTGCGGTGACGGCGGCGGTGCGGTCGAGGTAGTCGCGCAGCTCCTCGATGTCCTCGGCGAAGGTGTCCGGGTCGTCGAGATCCTGCCGCAGCGCGCGGCGTACGGGAGCGGTGAAGCCCAGGGTGCGTCCCAGACCCAGGTCGATCCGGCCGGGGTAGAGCGCGTCGAGCATGAGGAACTGCTCGGCCACGACCAGCGGCTGGTGGTGCGGCAGCATGACACCGCCCGACCCGAGCCGGATCGTCGAGGTATGCGCGCCGAGCGCGCCGATCAGCACCGGCGGCGACCCCGACGCGATCCCGGGCACCGCGTGGTGCTCGGCGACCCAGAACCGGTGGTAGCCGAGCCGCTCCGCCGCCACCGCCCGCTCGATCGTGTGGGTCAGCGCGGCGCCTTCGGGATGGCCCGTCCGCGTACGGGAGCGGTCCAGCATGGAGAGCCTCACGATGATCACAACGACGCCGGGGCCCCGGGGCTTCCCGCCGTGGCGGGTGTGGCGAAGAACGCACTCGACAGGCGTGCGATGCGGGACACACATCGGCTGTCGGAGGCCCGGATCTCGGTACGCTGGCGGCTTCAGCCAAATGACGACAGGAGCGGCTGGGTAATGGATCAAGACGTGCTTCGGCACGCACCGCTTTTCAGCGAGCTGGACGACGAGTCGATGACCGCGATGCTCGCGATGATGGACCGCACCGTGCTCAAGCGTGGCGAGGTGCTGTTCCACGAGGGGGATGCCGCCGACCGGCTCTATGCGGTCGTGGACGGCAAGGTGAAGCTGAGCCGGGTCTCGGCCGGTGGGCAGGACAGCCTGCTGGCGATCCTCGGCCCGGGTCAGGTGTTCGGCGAGCTCTCGCTCTTCGACCCCGGTCAGCGTTCCTCGACGGTCACGGCCGTCACCGACCAGGTCGAGCTGGCCTCGCTGTCCCACGACGACCTGCTGGTCTGGCTCGACGGCCGTCCGAGCGTGACCCGCGGTCTGCTGGCGCTGCTGTCGGGTCGCCTGCGCCGGGCCAACGACGTGATCGGTGACCTGGTCTTCGCCGACGCACCCCGCCGGGTCGCGAAGGCGCTCCTCGACCTCGCCGAGCGGTTCGGCGAGGAGACCGAGGAGGGCGTCCACGTACGCCACGACCTGACCCAGGAGGAGCTCGCGCAGCTCGTCGGGGCGGCTCGGGAGACGGTCAACAAGGCGCTCGCCGACTTCGCGGCCAAGGGCTGGGTCAGGCTGGAGTCGCGCGCGGTGGTCATCACCGACATGGAGCGGATCGTCCGCCGCGCCGGCTGAGGCGCCAGCCGCGGTCAGCTCGTGACGGCGCCGACCGCGGCCGACTGCACCGTGCGGCGGTACTTGCCGAGCACGCCCCGACGGTACTTCGGGGGGAGCGGCTCCCAGCCGACCTTGCGCCGCTCCATCTCCTCGGGGTCCACACGGACCTCGAGGAGACGGTTGAGGACGTCGAGAACGATGGTGTCGCCATCGCGCACGAAAGCGATCGGCCCGGCGTCGACGGCCTCTGGGGCGATGTGGCCGACGCAGAGGCCCGTGGTTCCCCCTGAGAACCGGCCGTCGGTGACGAGCAGGACATCCTTCCCGAGGCCGGCACCCTTGATGGCTCCTGTGATGGCGAGCATCTCCCGCATGCCGGGTCCACCCTTGGGGCCCTCGTTGCGGATGACCACGACGTCGCCCGCGACGATGCGGCCCTCCTCGAGGGCGTCCATCGCCGCCCGCTCCCCGTCGAAGACTCGGGCGGTGCCGTGGAAGACCGTGTCGTCGAAGCCGGCTGTCTTGACGACGGCACCGTCCGGCGCGAGCGAGCCCTTCAGGATGGTGAGACCACCGGTGCGGTGGATCGGCCGCTCGAAGGAGTGGATCACGTCGTCGTCGAGCGCGGGCGGGCTCAGCTCCGCGAGGTTCTGCGCCATGGTCTTCCCGGTCACCGTGAGGCAGTCGCCGTGGAGCAGCCCCGCGTCCAGGAGCGCCTTCATCACCACCGGGATCCCGCCGATCTTGTCGACGTCGTTCATGACGTACTTGCCGTACGGCTTGAGGTCGGCGAGGTGGGGCACCTTCTCGCCCACCCGGGTGAAGTCGTCCAGAGCCAGGTCGACCTCGGCCTCGTTGGCGATCGCCAGCAGGTGCAGCACGGCGTTGGTGGAGCCGCCGAGAGCCATGACGACGGCGATGGCGTTCTCGAAAGCATCCTTGGTCATGATCTGACGCGCGGTGATGCCCTTCCGCAGCAGCCCGACCACCGCCTCGCCGGAGCGGTGGGCGAAGCCGTCGCGACGACGGTCCACCGCGGGCGGAGCGGCCGAGCCGGGCAACGACATGCCGAGCGCCTCAGCGACGGCAGCCATCGTGTTGGCGGTGTACATACCCCCGCAGGCGCCCTCGCCAGGACAGATCGCCTTCTCGACGCGAGTGACCTCGTCGCGGCTCATCTTCCCCGCGAGACAGGCGCCGACCGCTTCGAAGGCGTCGATGATCGTGACGTCGCGGCCGTCGAGCTGCCCGGGCATGATCGAGCCGGCGTAGAGGAAGACCGATGCGAGATCGAGCCGAGCAGCTGCCATCAACATGCCGGGCAGCGACTTGTCGCAGCCCGCGAGCAGCACGGAGCCGTCGAGCCGCTCGGCGTTCATCACGGTCTCGACCGAGTCGGCGATGATCTCGCGCGACACCAGCGAGAAGTGCATGCCCTCGTGGCCCATCGAGATTCCGTCGGAGACGGAGATGGTGCCGAACTCCAGCGGATAGCCGCCGGCCGCGTGAACGCCGTTCTTCACCGCCTTTGCGAGTCGGTCGAGGGACAGATTGCAGGGCGTGATCTCGTTCCAGGACGACGCGACGCCGATCTGCGGCTTGGCGAAGTCGTCGTCCCCGAGACCGACCGCCCGTAACATCCCTCGGGCAGCGGTGGCTTCCAGGCCGTCGGTGACGACGCGCGACCTGGGTTTGACATCGGGCGCTTCGGGGCTGGCTGGGTTCACATCTACGAGGCTAGCTGTGCTCAGCGCCCCGAGAGAGCGCGACAAGTCGCAGACGCCTCAGTCTTCGCCGTACGTTGGCCGAGACCGCTGGTCAGAGGCTGACGCGGACCAGCTGGCGCAGCCGCCGGAGGCCCTCGGTGCTCGGTCGTTCGGCCGGGGCGAGGGCGGCGGCGAGGCGCGCGCGGACCGCGTCGGTCTCGAGCTCCAGGCCGATGGCCACGAGCTCGCTGGCGCCGTTCCGCGTCCGCGTGGCCGCGACGTGGGCGCTGCGCCCGACCAGGTTCACGTGATAGCTGCGCGGTCCCTGGCCGGTGGCCACGGCGACCGTCCCCTTGACCCGGTACGCCGTCGCCGGCGGCTCCTCGAGCAGGTCGAGCAGCCGGGCCGGTTCGATGGTGCCCGCGGTCGTCACGGTGACCGACCCGGCGTGCTGATGGGCCTCGTGGTCGGCGGCCGCCTCGCGCAGCAGCGCGGCGATCGGCAGCTCGTCGGGCGGGTTCTCGGGCACGGCGGCGTCGTAGACGAGCCGCGGATCGATGCGGCCGCCGACGGCGTACGCGATGTGGACGTCGGGGTTGTGCTCCCGCACCCGCGCTTCGATCCGAGCGAGGGTCTCCTCCCGATCGGCAGACGGAACCAGGTCGGTCTTGTTGACGACGACCAGGGAGGCGGCCGCGAACCGGACCGGCGCCGGGCCCCGGCCGTCGTCGAGGGTGTCGAAGTAGGAGGCTGCGTCGACGACCTCGATGAGCCCGCCGCGGCGTACCCGCTCGACGCCGCTGAACCGGACCAGCCTGGCCAGGGTGCCGGGCTCGGCGAGCCCGCTGGCCTCGACGATGACGACGTCGAGCGCGAGCCGCGGGTGGGTCAGCTTCTCCAGGGCGTCGTCGAGGCCGCCGGCGTCGGGCAGGCAGCACAGGCAGCCGCCGGCGATCGAGGCCGGCTCGTCGATCTGGCCGGTGACGAGCCCGGCGTCGACGTTGATGTCGCCGAAGTCGTTGACGACCACGCCCACGCGGGCGCCGGGCTGGCGCAGCAGGTGGTTGAGCAGCGTGGTCTTCCCGGACCCGAGATGGCCGGTGAGGATGACCACGGGGACCCGGGTGGTGGCGCTGGTCGGTGGCACCGAGCCATCGTAGAGCCGCCGTATCTTGACGCCCGAGGTGGCCAGACCTAGGTTTGCCGCACAACTTCACATCCGCCGTTCGAACTGCAGCGGGAGAGTCCTCGCCCATCCCGGGTGAGGCGCCGAAGGAGCAAACCTCCCCAGAATCTCTCAGGCCCCATGACCGCTGTGGTGAGGCGACCTCTGGAAAGTCAGGATCCGATGATCCTGCACCCACGGTGCAAACCGTCCCCGTCGGGCGGTGAAGCTCTCAGGTAGCGATGACAGAGCGGGGAGGTCACCCGTCCACGGGTGCCGTTGCCGGCACCCACCACCAGGGAGCCTCCCGCACACATGACCTCATCCGTCCCTACCCCTCTGCACGAGATCCATCAGGCGCTCGGTGCCTCGTTCACCGATTTCGCCGGCTGGAGCATGCCGGTCCGCTACGGCTCGGAGACCGCCGAGCACAACGCGGTCCGCACGACCGCCGGGCTCTTCGACCTGTCCCACATGGGCGAGATCGAGGTGACCGGGCCCGAGGCCGGGCGAGCCCTCGACCACGCCCTCGTCGGCCGCCCGTCGGCGATCGGCCTCGGCCGCGCCCGCTACTCGATGATCTGCGCCGAGGACGGCGGCATCATCGACGACCTGGTCGTCTACCGGCTCGAGCAGGAGCGCTACCTGGTCGTCGCCAACGCGAGCAACGTCGGTGTCGTCGCTCCGGCTCTGGTCGAGCGCGCTCAGGGGTACGACGCCGTGGTCCACGACGCTTCCGCGGAGTGGGCGCTGATCGCGGTCCAGGGTCCGGCCTCGGCGGCGATCGTCGCGGCCCTGACCGACCTGGACGTCCCCTCCCTGCGCTACTACGCCATCGACGCCGACACGGTCGCCGGTACCGAGGTCCTGCTCGCCCGCACCGGCTACACCGGCGAGGACGGCTTCGAGATCTACTGCGCGCCCGCGTCGGCCGCCGCGGTCTGGGAGGCTCTCGCCGAGGCCGGTACGCCGCACGGACTGGTTCCTGCCGGTCTCGCCTGTCGCGACACCCTCCGGCTCGAGGCGGGCATGCCGCTCTACGGCCACGAGCTGAACCGCGACACGACCCCCTTCGAGGCCGGCCTCGGCCGGGTCGTCTCCTTCGACAAGCCCGACGGCTTCGTTGGCGAGGCGGCGCTGGCGACGCGTCGCGACGAGGGCCCGCGCAGCGTGCTCGTCGGCCTGGTGGCTGCCGGGCGCCGGTCCCCGCGGGCCGGCTACGCCGTCGTCGACCCGGCCACCGGCGACGAGGTCGGTACCGTCACCAGCGGCTCGCCGTCGCCGACCCTCGGCCACCCGATCGCGATGGCGTACGTCCGGCCCGATCTCGCCGCTGCCGGCACCAAGGTCCAGGTCGATGTCCGCGGCAGTCGCGAGGACGCCGAGATCGTCGACCTTCCCTTCTACTCCAAGAAATGAGCCGAGAGATGAGTGCAGCCATGACCAACCCGACCCACCTGTCCTACACCGCCGAGCACGAGTGGCTCGGGACCCGCGGCGACGTCGCGCGCGTCGGTGTCACCGCCTTCGCCACCAAGGCGCTGGGCGACATCGTCTTCGTCGAGCTGCCCGAGGTGGGCAGCAAGATCACCGGGGGAGAGAGCTGTGGTGAGCTGGAGTCGACGAAGTCGGTCAGCGACATCTTCGCGCCCGCCGACGGCGAGATCGTCGAGATCAACGCGGCCGTCGTCGACGACCCCGCGCTGATCAACAGCGACCCGTTCGGCGCCGGCTGGCTCTTCGAGGTGCGCGTCTCGGGTGCCCCCGAGCTGCTCGACGCCGCGGCCTACGACGCGCTGATCGAGGAGTGACGTGACCGCCGAGGTCGCCGGCTCTCCGGTCGTGGCGATGGCGTTGAGCGCCTTCGACCTGTACTCGATCGGGATCGGCCCGTCGTCCTCCCACACCGTCGGACCGATGCGCGCCGCGAAGATCTTCGTCGACGGCCTCGTCTCCGACGGGCGGCTGGGCGAGGTGGCGCGGGTGAAGGCCGAGCTCTTCGGTTCGCTCGGCGCGACCGGCCACGGGCACGGCTCGGAGGGCGCAGTGCTGCTCGGCCTCGAGGGCGAGGAGCCGGCGACGGTGGATACGCGCGCGACGTCCGGGCGGGTGGCGGCCATCCGCGAGTCCGGGGAGCTGTCGCTCGGCGGCCGCGGTCCGATCCGTTTCGACAACGCCACCGACCTGGTCATGCACCGCCGCAAGAGCCTGCCGGGCCACCCCAACGGCATGGTGTTCACCGCGTACGCCGCCCCGGGGGAGGTGCTGCGCGAGCGGACCTACTACTCCGTCGGCGGCGGCTTCGTGGTCGACGAGCACGCGGTGGGCGCCGCGCGGGTGGTCCCCGACCGCTCGCCGGTACGCTTCCCGTTCGCCACAGGTGCCGAGCTGCTCGGCACCTGCGAGCGCGAGGGGTTCCGGGTCTCCGACCTCATGAGCGCGAACGAGCTGACCTGGCGTACGCACGACGAGATCCGCGCCGGCCTCCTCGAGATCTGGCGGGTGATGGCGGCCTGTGTGCAGGCCGGCTGCGACCGTGATCCGGTCAGCGACGGCGTACTTCCTGGGGGTCTGCGGGTCCCGCGCCGAGCACCGCTGCTCTATCGCGACCTGGCCTCCGGCGCCGGTGCCGCGGATCCCTTCCGGGTCATGGACTGGGTCAACCTGTTCGCCCTGGCGGTCAACGAGGAGAACGCCTCGGGCGGCCGGGTCGTCACCGCCCCCACCAACGGCGCGGCCGGCATCGTGCCCGCCGTCCTGCACTACTGGGTACGTTTCGTGGCGCCCGAGGCCGGCCTGGACGAGGCCGCGATCGAGGACGGTATCGTCCGCTTCCTGCTCACCGCGGCCGCCATCGGGATCCTGTGCAAGACGAACGCCTCGATCTCCGGCGCCGAGGTCGGCTGTCAGGGCGAGGTCGGCTCGGCCTGCGCCATGGCCGCCGGGGCCTTGTGCGAGGTGCTGGGCGGCACCCCGGAACAGGTCGAGAACGCCGCCGAGGTCGGCATCGAGCACAACCTCGGCCTGACCTGCGACCCGGTCGGCGGGCTCGTCCAGATCCCGTGCATCGAGCGCAACGCCATCGCCAGCGTGAAGGCCATCAACGCCGCCCGCCTCGCCCTCAACGGCGACGGCTCCCACAAGGTCAGCCTCGACAAGGCGCTGAAGACCATGCGCGAGACCGGGGCCGACATGAAGGTCAAGTACAAGGAGACCTCCCGCGGGGGTCTTGCGGTCAACGTCATCGAGTGCTGAGACGTGCTGATCTCGCGGCGCCAATGAGAGCAGCGATCGCAGCCCCGATCCCGGCGCCGATGCCGGCCCCGATCCAGTTCACGACCACATCAGTGAGCATGAATCCGATACGGCCCATTCCAGGGAAGAGCACCTGAACCACCTCTACCAGGAGAGGTAGGCCCATGGAGGTGCAGACAGCGAGCCAGCGACGACCGGCGCGCCACATCAGCACCGACACTGCGCCCAAGGCTGCCCCGGCGAGGAGATTGAGCGAGTCGGAGCTGATCATCACCAGGTTCTCGAGCGGCGGAAGCTGAATGTCGAGGTTGATTCCGCGAGACTCACCTGGATCCGCCCACAGTCCGACTGCGGACGGCGTCGCAGTCACGCCCAGGTAGGCGCCACAGACCGCGACGAAGACGACCGCGGCCGCTCGTGGCACCTGCAGCCATCTGGCCCACGACGAAGCCCCCAGAATGGCGATCACGACTGCGCTGATCATGGTCGGCAACGCAAGCGGCAGGGAGCGGAAGAACGGCTCGATGAACATCTGTGTCTCCGGCTCTGCGGGTGGTCACGTCGTCAGCAAACGGTGTGAGGGTAGTGGTTCGTGGGCCCGCCGCTCCGCCGACTCCCGGTAGCTCCGGTCCGAATCACCCAGGCCGAAGCACCCGCGCGACGAACGAGTCGAGGTTGCCGAGCAGCCGGTCGACCTTCTGCTCGACGCTGAGGGTCTCGTGGATGACCGGGGTGTCGAGCTTGCGCTTGTTGCGGGCCTTGAGGGAGCAGTCGAGGTCGGCGCAGATATAGGTGCCGACGGAGTTGCCATCCTGTCCGGAGCGACCGGCGCGCGAGGCGACGAGCAGCGCGACGTCACCGACCGTCGTACACAGCGCGCACATCGTCTTCCGCGGCCCTCGCGTCTCGCGTGAGGCGCGGAGGGCGACGCCACAGAGGCGGCCGTCGTGCTCGGTGACGAGGTAGTGGTTCTGCGGCGCCTTCGGGTCCTGCCAGCCGAGATAGTCGAGGTCGTCCCACGGCCGTTCGGCCAGGTCGGCGGGCATGTTGAGGCGCTTGGTCGCACCCTTGGTGAGGTTGACGAACGATGAGCGTACGTCGGTCTCGGTCAGCGGCTTCATACTCATCAGGCTAGGATTTCCTATAACTGTTAGGCAACTGGTTATCGAGGAGAGTGTTGATGGGTCGTCCAGGGCTGAACCGGGCCGCCGTGATCGCGGCCGCCGCCGACCTCGCCGACGAGCTCGGCTTCGACGCCGTCACCATCTCGGTCCTCGCGCGCCGTCTCGGCGTCAGGTCGCCGACCCTCTACTCCCACATCACCGGAGCCGTCGACCTCCGCACCGCCGTCACCGCGTACGTCCTCGACGAGCTCGCCGACGCCACGAGCGGTGCCATGGCAGCAGGGGAGGGCGGCGACCTCCTCGTCCCGTTCGCCGAAGCCATCCGTGACTTCGCCCGCCGCTCACCCGGCCGCTACGACGCCACCACCCGCCAACGCGTCCCGCGCGCGCCGGACCCGAGCACGGCCCCGCCTTCCGTGGACGACGCGATCGCCGCCGGCCGCCGCAACGCCGACCTCGCGCTGGCCGTGGTCCGCGGCTACGGGGTGGCCGAGCCCGACGAGACGTACGCCGTCCGGCTGATGTCCAGCCTCATCCACGGCTACATCACCCTCGAGCTCGCCGGCAGCTTCGCCCACAGTGAGCCGCCGAGCGACGCCACCTGGCATGAGGTCCTCGCCGACCTGGACCGCACGCTCAGGCGGACGGCGACCGGCCGACGTCACTGATCGCGAGAAATCCCGCGACGCCGGTCGGCCCGTATTACCTGGCATGAGACCTTCGACCAAGTACCTGGTAAGGACCGCACTCGCGGCTGCCGCCGTGGCACTCTTCGCCGCGGGCTGCGGCAGCGGCGGCAGCGGCGGCAGCGGCGGCAGCGGCGGCAGCGGCGGCAGCGATGACAGCACGGATGGCTCCGGTGGCGGCGGATCAGCGCTCGTCTCGGAAGCCTCGGTCGACGGGACCAAGGTGCTCGCCGACGCCAAGGGCCACACGCTCTACACCGCCGACGCCGAGAAGGACGGGAAGATCAGCTGCGTCGACGGCTGCACGGACTTCTGGAAGCCGGTGATCGCGACCGACGTCGAGGCCGGCGACGCGTCGAACGCTGTGCCGGAGGGGAGGTTCGCGACGGTGGACCGTCCCGACGGGAAGTCCCAGCTGACCTACGGCGGCCTGCCGCTCTACACCTTCGCCGAGGAGGGCACTGGGCAGCTCAAGGGTGACGGCTTCACGGACGACTTCCAGGGCACCCACTTCGTGTGGGCGGCGGCGCGGACCGACGGCTCCTCGACCCCCTCGAAATCCTCCGAGCCGGACGACAACGAAGGCGGCTATGGCTACTGACGGCGCGGTCTCGCGCCCGGCGAGCGGCGTACGGTCTTGTCGTATGACTCCCCGTCGCCCGACCGGGTCCTAGGACCGCGTGATGGCCGTGTCGGACGAGTCGCTGCTGGCCGCGATGGCCGGTGGCGACCAGGACGCGGCGGCGGCGTTCGTCCGCCGCCATCAGGCGCGCGTCTACGGCCTTGCCCTCACGATCGTCCAGCAGCCCGCCCTCGCCGAGGACGTCGCCCAGGACACCTTCGTCAAGGCGTGGCGGCACGCCGCCACGTACGATCCGCGACGCGGGGGTGCGGCCACCTGGCTGCTGACCATCACCCGGAACGCGGCGATCGATGCCATCCGCTACCGCCACGACGACCCGATGGACCCGGATCTGCTGGTGGCTCTTCTGACGGTGCGGGACGAGGGTGACGCGAGCGATGACCCGGACACCAACCTCGCGCTGCGGCAGGCACTGTCGGAGCTCCCCTCCGAGATGGCCG
Source organism: Nocardioides sp. NPDC126508 (assembly GCA_040302365.1). Lineage (GTDB taxonomy): Bacteria > Actinomycetota > Actinomycetes > Propionibacteriales > Nocardioidaceae > Nocardioides. Next base: position 194,091 of record JBEOUM010000006.1, on the reverse strand, counting down.
CTCCGATCGTGCTGATGACCTACTTCGGGCTGACCGCGCGGGAGATAGCCACCCGCGACGACGTACCGGCCGGCACGGTGAAGACCCGGGTCCGGCGAGGCCTTCAGAGACTGCGGGAACGAATGGGGGTACGCGATGCCTGAGTCCGAACGCTGCCGGGAGGTACGAGAGCTGATCCCGGAGCTGGCGATGGGGGTTGCGTCCGGCGAGTCGCGGGCTCGTGCATTGGCGCACCTTGCCGGCTGCGCGAGCTGCCGACGCGAGCTCGAGGAGGTCTCGGGCACCGTCGACGCCCTGCTCCTGCTCGTACCGGAGCACGAACCGCCCACCGGTTTCGACGTCAGAGTGCTGGCGGCGCTGGACCAGCGAGCGCCCCGGCACAGGTTCCGAGCCGGCCTGCTCGTCGCGGCGGCGATGGTGCTGATCGCAACCCTCGCCGCCGGCCTCACCTGGTGGCGTGGCGCTGACGACCGCGAGGTCGCCGACGACTACCGCAGCGTGCTCTCCACCGCCGACGGCAGCTACCTCCGGGCCGCGGACCTTCAGCTCGACGGGGCCAGCGCCGGAAGCGTCTTCGCCTACCAAGGAAGCCCATCGTGGCTGTTCATGTCCGTCGAAGACGCCCCCAACGGCACCTACCACGTACGCCTCGTCGGCACCGACGGGCGCGTCCAGTGGATCGGAACCTGCACGGTCCGAGACGGCACCGGATCCTGGGGTACGTCCGTCGACCTGCCGATCCGATCCGTCGACCGGGTCGAGATGTACGGCGCCCGGCTCCCGACCATCGTCGCGAGTCTCCGCGGTTGAGAACCAGGCCGGCCGAAACCCTCACCTCAGAACTATCGGCTCGCCCACGGGTTCGTACTTGGCCGTGTCGAGGACCTGGATGCGTCGACTCGTAGAGATCCGCGCAGTTGGCCGCTCTCACCTAGAGCTATTTACGGCGGCGGAGAAGGTGCATCCAACGGGCGCGCGGCGACTCGGAATCGGTATCGCTGTCGTCGGAGTAGAACTCACCTTCGTCGCCCTGGACCCGCGCCCTGAGCGGCTCAGCGATCGAGATGAGCCATGCGATCGTCTCGTCATCAGGGTCCGTGACAGACATCCTGTTGTTGCGAAACAGCAGGACGATCGGACGGCTACGGTGGCCCGCCCACTCGGCCAGACCGGGATCCTCCATTCGGATCACCTCACCTGTCGGCGAGGTCGTTTCCACGAACCCAGTCCTACGCATGTCGCTCGTTACGGCGACGAACTCGTCCCACTCCTCGATCGAGAACGGCTCCGGACGAGACCAATCGTCGCCGCGGAAGAGATGGAGGTCGTAGCCCATGCCCGAACGCTAGCGTTCGCATGAACGTGATGCCGCAACTGTGCGGGCTGAAACATCTGGTCTCACCTTGATCGAGAACGACCATGGCGTGGGTGCCAAGTGTGGACATCCCCAATGCTCGTGAACGAGGCACTCGCCCCGTTGTGCTGCGTATAACCCGCGATGTGGAGCGGCATGTCCGTCCCGGTCACTCTGGTGTACGCCCCCAAGTGATGGCTGTGCGTACGTCGGGATCGAGATCCTCCGCGAGGGCGATATCTGGGCGGGCTCCTAGAACGCCGTTGATGCTGGAGAATGCCGTGCGCAGCCCCGCGTAGATGGTCAGCGCGACGATCTGTGGCTCGTTGAACCCCGCGTCACGTAGACGCTGGATGTCTTGCGGTTTGCTGCTGCCGGGGGAGCGGGCAATGGTGCGTGCCCAGGCGGCCAGCGCCTGCTCGCGTTCGCTGAATGGCTCCTCGTCACCGGTGAGGGCGGCGATCGCGGTCTGCGGGTCGGCCCAGTCGGTCAGGCGCTTGCCCCACGCGACGGCACAGTAGGAGTCACCGATAGCCGCGGCCTGGGCGAGCACGACCACAGCCTTGTCGCGCGGGGTCAGTCCCGCCGCATCGGCTGTGGCATCGAACAGCTTCACGAGCTGTTCCTTCGCCTCAGGCTGATGCGCCCACACGCGGGTGAGGTCCCAGACGTAGCCGTCGTCGGCGAGGTCCTCGGCGTACAGCCTCTCCTGCCCGGCGCTCGGCGCAGGTTCCTCCAAGAAGGTCACGCACTCAGCAGATCGACCGGGGTGTTTACATAGCGGCGAATTCGCGATCTACGTCCCCTGTGTTGGGGATGAGAGTTCGTGCTCGGACTCCCTCGTGTACGAGATCGACCGACGCGGCGTGATCGGTCGTCGGGGCAGTCGCGGAATCACTAGGCTTGCGTCGTGAAGGTGAGAGTGGAAGAGGGCCGGTTCGTCGAGCGGGAGACCGAGGACGGTACGGACCGCCGGATGTTCGGGGAGTTCATCGGACCGCGCGGTGAGCTGGCCTCGTACGCCTTCGGGTGGGCATCGGATGCGGACAGTGGACGGATCTCGATCGGGATCGGGGCCGGGAACGAAGGCGGCGGCACGTTCCATGCGGCGGTCTTCGAACATGATGGTGGACTTGGGTATGCGCTGGTCGATGAGCCGTTCGAGGACGTACCTCAAGGCGGACCGCATCTGACGGCTGCCGCGGCCCGTACGCATGAGGACATGGCGTTCGTCTGGGCGGTGGTCGACTCGGTGATGGAGCTCGACAGCCGCACGGCGTGGCTGCGCCACTGGGTGCTTCGAACGACGGTCATCACTACTGCGCCGGTGCTGTCCGGTGATGAGCCCGCCCTCTTCATCTCGCGCGATGCCGACGACGGCATGTGGCAGCTGATCGGGGCGTCGAACCCCACCATGGACAACGGCCGGGTGGGCCACCTCTTCCATCTCGTGGATACGGATCCGACGCTCGTGGCTGTCCTGGACCTCGAGCGGGGCGAGAGCGCGATGAGGGAGCGGGCCGGCGGTCCGTGGGCTCGATACGACGTCGACTCGCGCCCTTTGAACAGGCCCGGGCCGTTCCTCAGAGGATCGCGCTGATCGCGTATGAGCCGGACCTAGGAATGGCAGCATAGGAAGCCCGTCAGCAGGAGGCCCCATGCCCGCCACAGCCACATTCGTCTCGCCGACCGACGGCACTGCGCTCTTGATCCGGACGTGGGGGGAGGAGTTGGCCGAGCCGCGGGGCGTTGTCCAGATCGCCCACGGCATCGCCGAGCACGGGCAGCGGTACGACCGGCTCGCTCGGGCTCTCGTCGCGGCTGGGTACGTCGTGCGGGCGGTCGACCACCGCGGTCACGGCGGGTCCGTCGTGTCGGCCGACCAGCTCGGTCACTTCGACTTCGAGGCGCTGGTGGCCGATGTTGCGGCCATGGGTGTCTCGCTGCGCGAGGAGTTCCCCGGGGTCCCGGTGTTCCTGGTCGCGCACTCGATGGGGTCCTTCGCGGCGCAGACGGTGATCGTGGACCGGTCCGACCTGTACGACGGCGTGGTGCTGTCGGGCTCGACCGCCCTCGACGTACTCGCTGGTGCGCTCTCGAGCGCCGAAGGTCCGGTCGGCCTGGAGGCGTTCAACGCCGGCTTCGAGCACCGGACCGGGTACGAGTGGCTCTCCCGCGATGAGGCCGAGGTCGATGCGTACGTCGCCGACCCGTTGTCCGGGTTCGATCTGCCCGACACCGCCGTGCCGCAGCTCTTCGCCGGTGCTGAGCGTCTGGCCGACCCTGCAGCCCTCGGTGGGATCCGCTCCGATCTGCCGATTCTCGTCGTCTCCGGCGACGCCGACCCGCTTGCCGGAGGTGGCGCCCTGGTCGACCTGTTGGGGCAGCGTTATCGCGAGGCCGGACTGAAGGATGTGACGGTGACGCTCTACCCCGGGGCGCGCCACGAGATCTTCAACGAGACCAACCGCGATGCGATCACCGCCGACGTGATCGACTGGCTCACGGCTCATTCCTGACTGCTGGGCAGCCTCGACGAGGTGGTCGGTGTTCGTCGCCAAGGGTGGTCAGATAGTTTCGCATATGCGAAACTATCTGTCATGAGCTTCCTGGGTGTGTCCGATGCCGCTGAGCGGCTGGGCGTGTCCGAGCGGCGGGTGCAGCAGCTCGTCGCGAGCGGAGCTCTTCGCCAAGTCGCGCGCGGTCTCGTGGACGAAACCTCGGTTGAACGGGCCGTCACTGTTCGGCGTGGTTCGCGTCGCGCATGGTCGGAGGCCACGGCATGGGGCGCAGTGGCGATCTTGTCCGGGGCGGGTGCCGAATGGATGGGGGAGAGGCAGCGGTTCCGCCTCAGGGCGCGACTTCGTGAGCTCTCCGCCGTTGAGCTGGTCGAGCGTGCCCGTGAGAGGGCTGTTGTGACTCGGTATCGTGCTCATTCCAGCGCCGGGAAGTACCTCCTGGCGGAACTGGTCTATCCGGTCGATGTGGCGGGCCGGCTTGGTCTCACGGAGACGAACGACATCGATGGCTACCTCTCGGCCGATGACGTCGATGGCCTCGTGTCCCGGCATGGCTTGATTCGCGACGAGGACGGTCGCGTCACGCTCCGTGCCACAACCATGGACCTCGACCTGGTTCGCGATCTTTCGGGGCGGGGCGTCCTGCTCGCGGCAATGGATCTGGCTGAATCCCTCGACGTACGCGAGCGGCGGGCGGGCCTCGACGCGCTCGAGCGCGCACTGGAGGACTTCCATGGCTGAACGCACCACCATCGAGGTGCCGAGTCCCGGTGGCGGTTGGGGCGCACCGTGGCCTAACGTCGCTGAGATCGAGGCGGTGCTGACGCACGAGAAGTGGACGCTGGTCGGCGGTCTGATGGCCCAGCTCCACGCCATTCATCGAGGTGTCGACGCCCTACGGCCGACGAACGACGTGGACCTCGTGCTGCATGTGGAGACGACCCGTGGCATCGCTGCCGAAGCGGCGAGCGCCTTGGAGTCGATCGGGTACGCGTTCGCTCCGTCGATCGATGAGCGCAGCACGATTGCCCATCGCTTTGTCCGAGGCACGTCGCGCGTGGATCTCGTCGCCAGCGCAACGGATGTCGTCGACGTTCTGGTGGCCGACCATGCCGCACCCCGTGTGATTGAGAAACTGCGCGGCAAGAACATGATGGCGATCCAAGGCGGGACTCAAGCCCTGCGGCGAACCATCAACGCGCGCCTGCGGATCACACCAGGGCGAACGACGACGGTGAGCGTGCCGTCCCCATTCGGTGCGCTGATCCTCAAGGCGGCGGCGTACCAGACAGACCCGCGCGACAAGGAGCGCCACCTCCAGGATGCGGCGCTCCTGTTGTCGGTGATCGAGGATCCCTATGCCGAGCGTGAACGATTCGCCGGGTCGGACCGGGCTCGCCTCGCGGCCCTCGCGAAAGCGATGCCTGATGGCGCGCGAACATGGAGAGCCCTTCCTGCAGATCGACAGACTGACGGCCAAACCGCGCTCCGTATTCTCACGGGGTGAGGCTGTCTGCGGCCGGCCGAGGGTCACTCGCGGTCGATGCTCTGGGTCCCATCCGACTATGCAGACCGCGTAAGCGCTCTTGGCTCAGATCGGGAGTGCATCCTGAGAGTTGGCGGAGTGGCGGTCGTTAGTCATCGTCTGCGATCCAGAAGAGTCCGGACCCGATCTCGCCAATGATGACCAGGCCGCGATCCATGACGTAGTCGGTGGCCGGCGTCCATCCACGGCCGACGCCGTTCGTGGCGAAGCGTCCGCCGTACAGGCCAAAGGCATCGATGAATTCGCCCGCGAGCCAATTGGCGCGGTGAAGGGGCATGAGTTCGGCCTGATAGGCGAGACTCCGATGGAGGAGTCTGGCGAGGAGTGTTCGCGCATCTGCCCGGCTGATCTCGGTCCACGCCCTTCCGAGCGGCTCGATGCCGGCGATGCGGGCGACTTCGTCGTACGTCTCTCCTTCGCCAGGCTGAAGGAGCGTCAGCCAGACCTGCTCGCCTTCGAGATCCTGCATCAAGGCAGCGACCTCGGCGGGCAATCTCAGAGCGGTCACAGGTACTCCGTGATGACCCCGACGATGTTCATGGCGGGAAGCCTTGCTGGCAGATGGGGTCAGAGTCAACGGAGTTGCGGGCCGCGGTCATTCGTACCGCGTGGCGGCGCGGAGACCGTCTCGTACGACTTCCCAACCATTGCCGACAACCCGCATGGTGCCGTTCTCTGCGTAGATGCCGCCAGAATCGTCCAGCCATGCGGCGAATGCTTCGAGGTACTCGTGCAACTCGGCGTTGCGCCAGGGGGCGCCAGACGCCGACTCCAACGCAAGTTCGCGCGCGGTCCTGACGACGGCTTCCCGTCCGCTGCCGATCGAGGCTGACGGGCAACCGCCCGCATTGCATTCCTCATCGACGTCAACGTCGCCGTGTTCGAACTCGTAGTGGAAGCAGACGTAATGCATCTGCTCGAAGATCTCGAAGTTCGTCGCGCTCGACTTCGCTGCCCTACCGCAGCGTCGGCAGATCTGGGGCATGGACGAAGGATGTCATCGGACCGGAGAAAACGGGTAGCACCTCCCGAAAGGCGTACGTGACGATTGCTGTCCCGAGTTCAGCCGTTCGAAGGAGGCGTGGCATGAGTCGGACCTCGTTCGCGAGCAAGCTTCGAGACCAGGTCGTTCGACCCCTCGTCCACAGCGCGCTGGTGGAGCAGGAGATCCCCGAGGTCGCCGTCGCGGTCGTGGTCGGCACCGAGTTCAACAACTCTCTCCGAGAGCATTGGGAACAGCCATGGAGGGATCCCGAGGACGGGCACGAGTACGTGTGGGCGTACGTCACCTATCTGCCCACGAACGAGCGTGCCGGCTGGCGGTTGGGGCGCTCGGAGGACCTTCACGATCCAGCCGAGCTGGTGGGTGCGCTTCGGCGACTGGGCTCGGATTTCGAGGACTGGGTGTGCGAGACGTCGTTCGCGTGGGGCGAGGAGCGCCATGCCCGGGTTCCAGAGATACGAGATCTGCCTGAAGGGATGATCGCCGGAGAGTGACGATCACTCACGACAAGCGGGTGTCGGTCGAGGATGTTTTCGGGGCGCTGGAAGGTCCCTCAGTGCACAAACGTCTTGAGGCAGGCGAGCAGCGCCTCTGGCCGGTGTTGCGGGATGATGTGTCCGGTGTGGTCGAGCACCGTGCCGCTGAGGTCGTCCGTGATCGTTTGCAGCTGACGGAAGGTTGCGTCTGCGACGGGGTTGGACCCGACGGCGAGCGTCGGGACTGTCAGTCGTGTGCTGGCTGCGGCGGCGATCTGCTCAGCGCTACGGGGAAGGGCGCGGTAGTGCTCGAAGGCTGCGCGCAAGGCGGTCGGGCCTGAGTAGGCGGCGTGCACCGCGCGTCGGAAGCTGTCGGTGACGCCATCGCCGAGGGTGCCAGCGCTCAAGAAGAAGTCGAGGTAATCATTCTCGTGGTTGAGCAGGACGGACTCGGCCAGACCGGGGACGGCGTGGAACCCGAACCACCAAGGTGGGCCGCCCGCCAGAAAGTCCTCTGCGCCGGGGAGGCGGCCGATGAGTGCCTCCATGAGCACCAGCTTGCGGACTCGTTCTGGGTGGACGGCTCCGACAAGGAATGCGGCAGGGGTGCCGAGGTCGATGCCGACGACGTCGGCGCGCTCGATGCGCAGCGTGTCCAACAGTCCCACCACATCCGCTGCGATGTCGCCGGCCGTGTATCCCGATGTGGGTCGATGCGATGCGCCCAGGCCGCGGAGATCGGGAGCGATCACCGTGCGATGCGTGGCAAGCGCCGGAATGATCGGCTCCCAGACCTGCCAGGTGTGTGGAAATCCGTGCAGCAGCATGATTGCGGGGCCTGCGCCTGCGGTCGCGACGTTCAGTTCGACTCCGTTGGTGACGATCTTCCTGACCGAAATCATGCGGACCTTCCAGGTGGTTACTTTTAGTTACATACTGACTGTATGAGACCAAAGATCCGTCCGGAAGAGCGCACTTTGCCGTCACCTGGTTCCTCGCAGGTAACCGCGCCGGGGGATCCGCCGCGGGGGCGACGTGGTGACTTGTTCGACCCGGGTTGCCCGACCCGCGACCTGCTGGACAGGCTCGGATCGAAGTGGGTCGCGATGATCATCACGCTGCTGTCTCGTCAACATCCGGAGGAGATGCGGTTCGCGCAGCTCGAACGGGCGATGCCTGGGGTCTCGCACCGGATGCTGTCCCAGGAGCTCAAGCGGCTTGTCGGGGACGGGCTCGTCCGTCGCCGAGTGGAAGGCAGCACGCCGCCGAAGGTGTTCTACGGCCTTACGCCTCTAGGCGTCTCGCTGCACGAACCGCTCTCTGCGTTACGAGATTGGGCTGAGACGCACATGGGCGCCATCGATGCCGCTCGATCAGAGTGATCCTCCGACTGGCCGTTCCGCGTGGGTAGTCCTGCGGAGGCCAGCAGCGCCAGCTTCTCCGCGTCGGCCGAGCCGGCGTCGGGGTGGTAGACGACGAACATCAGGTCGTCGGTGCCGTTGATCGTCAGCCGCTCCCGGTTGAGGGTGAGCTCGCCGACCTGAGGGTGGAACATCTTGATCGGGGCGCCGGTCTGGGCGCGTACGTCATGGCGTGCCCACAGCTGTCGGAAACGGGCGCTGGCGAGGGAGAGCTCGCCGATGAGATCGATGAACCGGGGGTCGTCGATGTCGGTGCCCACCGCCTGGCGCAGGTTGCCGACGAAGCACTCCGTCATCGACTCCCACTCCGGGTGGAACTCCTGCTGGCCCGGGTCGAGGAACTGGTCCCGCAGCTGGTTGCCGCCCGGTGCGAGCCGCGGCGAGAGCGCGCGGGCAAGATCGTTCGCCGCCAGGATGTCGAAGTAGCGCCCCTCGATGAACGCGGGCTGCACCATCGAGTCGAGCAGCTTGAGCGCCCCGGGCGGGACGGTCTCCTTCCGGCGCCGCCGCCGACGGCGGGGAGCCTCGGCGACCAGTGACATCATGTGGGCGGTGTGGTCGTCGTCGAGCTGGAGCACCCGGGCGATCGACTCGAGCACCTGCGCCGACGGGTTGCGGTCGCGGCCGCGCTCCAGGCGCAGGTAGTAGTCCGCACTGATCCCAGCCAGCATGGCGACCTCCTCACGGCGAAGCCCGGGGACGCGACGTACGCCGCCCACGGCTGGGATGCCCGCTGCTTCCGGCGTCACCAGCGCCCGCCTGGCCTGGAGGAATGCGCCCAGCGGATTCGTCGCCTCGCTCATGTCTCAAGCCTAGGTCGGTCCCGAGCAGACAGCGGGGGTCCTGTCAGGCCCCGGTCTGACCAGGGCTCTGGGCGGTCGGTGCCGGCCCACCTAGCGTCGAAGACGGCCCGACCGGGCCGTCTGACGAAAGAAAGAGACGCACATGACCGTCGCACTCATCACCGGCGCCAACAAGGGCATCGGGTTCGAGACCGCCCGCCAGCTCACCGAGGCCGGCTACGACGTCTACCTCGGCGCACGCGACGTCGAGCGGGGCGAGAAGGCGGCCGCCGAGCTCGGCGCGCGCTTCGTCCAGATCGACGTCACCGACGACGCCTCCGTCACCGCGGCGCTGGCGACCGTCGAGGAGGCCGAGGGGCGCCTCGACGTACTCGTGAACAACGCCGGCGTCCTCGTCGCCGACCCGCTCGACGGCCCGACCGCCCTGCGGGTCTTCGACATCAACGCGGTCGGGATCATCCGGGTCACCGAGGCCGCCCTGCCGCTGCTGCGCCGCTCGGAGAAGCCACGGGTGGTCAACGTGTCCAGCAGCATGGGCTCGTTCTGGGCCAACACCACCCCCGGCCGGGTCGAGCAGGGGATGTTCCTGCCGCTCTACGCCGCCTCCAAGTCCGCCGCGAGCATGCTGACCGTCCAGTACGCCAAGGCGTACGCCGACATCAGGTTCAACGCCGTCGAGCCCGGTCCGACGGCCACCGACATGACCGCCGGCTACGGCATCGACGACATCGCCCGGCCGCCCGCGGAGAGCGCGAAGACCGTCGTACGCCTCGCCACGATGGGCCTCGACGGGCCCAGCGGGACGCTCCAGGACAAGGACGGCGAGCTCGCGTGGTAGTCGTCACATCTGGTGGTTATCGACCGTTCGCGATTTGGGCGGGGGAGCGGAGGCTTGTGAACCTGAAGTAATGAGTGAACTGAAAAGTGAGACCACCGTCGGCGATCCCGGCGAGCGGTCTTTCCTGGGCCAGCCACGCGTCCTGGCCAACCTGTTCGGCGTCGAGCTGTGGGAGCGGTTCAGCTTCTACGGCATGCAGGGCATCCTGGCGATCTACCTCTACTACTCCGCGGCGCAGGGTGGCCTCGGGATCAGCGAGACGGTCGCGCTCGGCATCGTCGGGGCCTACGGCGGCGCGGTCTACCTCTCGACCATCATCGCGGCCTGGATCGCCGACCGTCTGCTCGGCGCGGAGCGTACGCTCTTCGCCTCTGCCTGCCTCGTCGTCCTCGGCCACCTCGGGCTCGCGCTGATCCCCGGGATCGCCGGGGTCGGCGTCGGGCTCGTCCTGATCGCGCTCGGCTCGGGAGGTGTGAAGGCGAACGCTTCGTCCCTGGTCGGCACCCTGTACGCCGCCGATGACGAGCGCCGCGACGCCGGCTTCTCCCTCTTCTACCTGGGCATCAACCTGGGTGCCCTGGTCGGCCCGCTGCTGACCGGCCTGCTGCAGAAGCAGTGGGGCTTCCACTTCGGCTTCGGCCTGGCCGCGGTCGGGATGATTCTCGGCCTGGTGCAGTACGCCCTGGGCCGCCGCGCGCTGCCCGCCGCGAGCCGGGTCGTACCCAACCCGCTTCCCGCCGCCGAGCGCGGCCGCTGGATCGCGATCGCTGCCGCCGCGGTGGCGCTCATCGTGGTGCTCTGCCTGACCGGCGTGATCACCGCTCCGCGCCTGGCCAACATCGTGATCGGCATCAGCATCGTCGCCGCGGTCGCGCTCTTCGCCGTCATCCTCTCCAGCCGGCTGATCTCGTCGGTCGAGCGGAGCCGGGTGTGGGCGATGGTGCCGCTCTTCATCGCGAGCGCCGTCTTCTGGTCGCTCTACCAGCAGCAGTTCACCGTGATGGTGGTCTACTCCGACCAGCGCCTGGACCGCGACATCCTCGGCTGGGAGATGCCGGTCTCGTGGGTCAACTCGATCAACCCGGTCTTCATCATCCTGCTCGCCGGCGTCTTCGCCGCCCTGTGGACCCGCCTCGGCTCCCGCCAGCCCTCGACCCCGGTGAAGTTCGCGATCGGCACCATCCTGATGGGCCTGGCGTTCTGGGTGTTCCTGCTGATGCCGAACGGCTCGCACGCCGTGCCGCTGCTCGGCCTGGTGGTCATCCTGCTGCTCTTCACCCTCGCCGAGCTGCTGCTCTCCCCGGTAGGCCTCTCGCTGGCCACCAAGCTCGCCCCCGAGCGCTTCCAGACCCAGATGATGGCGCTCTTCTTCCTCTCGGTCGCCCTCGGCACCGCCATGTCCGGCCGCCTCGCCGAGTTCTACGACGTCTCGAACGACAGCGGCTTCTTCTGGTGGGTCGGGCTCGCCTCGGTCATCGTCGGAGTGCTCCTGCTCGTCGGCAACCGGCCCATCCGGAAGCTGATGGCCGGCGTGCACTGATCTCTGCTGCGTACGTCCGAAGGGGTGTCCCGGGTGAACGAAAGTTCGTTCACCCGGGACCCGTGGGTCAGACGTTCTTCCGGCGCCGGGTGAGGAAGGTGCCGATGCCCCCGATACCGGCGAGCAGCCCGCTGACGGCGAGGAGCGCTCCGTTCGGGCCGCCCGTGTTCGGCAGGCTCCCGGCCAGGCCGGCATCGATCCGGGTCGGGACCGCGGAGTCGGCCTTGGTGCTGGCGGCCTTGGTGCCGGCGTCCTTGACGACCGCGGCGCACTTCTCCGACTTGTCGGTCTTGGTCTCGTAGACAGCCGGGATGACGACCGTGACCGAAGAGGCGGGCGAGTCCACCACGGTGACGTCCGATGCCGGGCTGTCCTCCACCGTGCGGGTGTCGACCAGGTCCCAACCCTCAGGCTCGTCGGCGGTCCAGGAGGCGTCGGCCAGGTTCGTGGTCGGCTCCCCGTCCTCGACGAAGTAGAGCGTGACGTCGGGGTCGGTGTAGGCCTCCTTCGTGACCACGGTCTGCTCGTACTGCTCGCCGATCTGGGACAGGTTCAGCGGGTTGTCCTCGCCGTCCTGACCGTCCTCGTCGGCCGGGGTGCCCGACGTGGTGGTCCAGGCGGTGAAGTGGTCCCACTGCCACGGGCCGAAGACAGCAGGAGTGGCCTCTTCGACCACGACGGTCTCGGTCCAGGCATCCTTGTCCACCACGGTCTCGGTCCAGGCCTCCTTGTCCACGACCGTCTCGTCCCACGCCTCCTGGTCCACGACGGTGACGGTCTCGGTCAGGTCGCCCTCGGCGAAGCGGACCCAGCCCAGGTCGCCGTGCACGTCCTCGCCGTTCCAGTCCGGCGTGCTCAGGTAGCGGATCTTGCCGGTCTCCTTCTGCCTGTAGGCGTAGCCACGCTCCGTGACGCGAGTCTCCTCATGGGTGACCGCATCATGGTGGACGACGTGTGTCTCGGCCGGGTGCTCGACCGTGTGTGTCTCGGCCGGGTGCTCGATGGTCTCGGTCACCGCGTCGGTGCCGGGCGTGTAGGTCCGGGTGTAGACCGAGTTGCGGAATTGGTCCTCGGTGACAGCCTCGTGGCTCTCGCCCTCGACCACCCTCGAGAAGCGGGACTCCTCGTGGGACACCGCGTCGGTGTGCTCCACGTGCGTGACCGCAGGCGTGACCTCGGTTGTCTGCTTCTCGTCGGCGACCTTGACCTGAGAGGTCACGGTGGTCGTCTTGCAGTCCTGCGCCGCCTGAGCTCCGGGGGCCGCCACGACCGTGGCGACTCCGGCAACGGCTACCGCCGCGAGGCCGATCCTGGTGGGTTTGTGCATGTTCATGGGCTCGTTCCTTGAAGGGTTGTTGTGGTTCGCGCCTGGGTGGGCAGGCAGGGCTGAGGTCCCCGAGACCGGGCGGGCGGCCAGGGATGCCTGTGGCGGTCGGCCTGGTCCGATCTCGGGTGGATCGTGGAGACCTCTTGAAACCGAGGAGCAAGTGCGGCACGTGGGCCGCCTCGGCGAGGCCTGTGAAAGGAGGGTCTCCCGGCGCTGTCTCAGCGGGATGCGGGAATTCTCATCGCCTACCCAATATTGGGTGGGCGGGACCTTCGACTTCATTGGAAATGGGACTTTCGACCCTCATGCGCTCGACCCGACACTGCCTGCCCGTTCGTAAAATGTGCAGGCCGTCAGGCCGGTCGAGTCGGTAGCATCGTAAAGGTGACCGCCGCATCGAGTTGGAGAAGCCAGGTGCTTCGGCTGCTCGGCGAGGTGGTCCGGTTCATGGCGGTGGGCGGTCTGGCGACCGCGGTGTCGTTCGTGGGCTTCAACGCGCTGGCCCACGGCCTGCTCTTCGGCACGGCCCCGCTGCGGAGCTATCCGATCGTCGCGTACGTGCTGGCCAACGTCGTCGCCGGGGTCGTGGCGTACGTCGGGATGCGGCTGTGGGCGTTCCGGGACCGTGAGTCGCGCGATCACACGACCGGTGTGGTCCGGTTCTTCGTGCTCGGCGCGCTCACGATGGCCATCCCCGTCGTGTGCCTGTGGATCAGCCGCTACGTCCTCGGGTTGTCCAGCCCGGTCGCGGACAACCTGTCGGCCAATGTGATCGGGCTGGGGATCAGCACCGTGACGCGGTTCTGGGTGTTCCGGCGGTTCGTGTTCGATCAGCCCGTGGTTCCCGAGCCGTTGGAGCCTACGGCGTGACGACCCGGGAAGGCAGGTGCTCCCGTGGCACGTGGTGACCACATCTTCGTCCGCCGGGGCCGGGGTCGCTACTACACCCACCACGGCATCGACGGGGGAGACGGGACCGTCATCCATTACACGGGCACGGCGGCCACCGGCCGTCGCGTCGAGAGGAGCTCGCTGGAGTCCTTCGCCGATGGCGGCGAGATATTCCTCCGCTCCTACCGCAGCCGGCTGCCGGCTGAGGAGATCGTCAGCCGGGCAGAGTCTCGGCTCGGTACGAGCGGCTACCACCTGGTCCGGAACAACTGCGAGCACTTCGCGACCTGGGCCTCGACCGGCTCGGCCGCGAGCCGGCAGGTGCGCAGTTGGGCCGTGGCAGCGCCCGGGGCGGTCGCCTCCGTCGCGATGGCCCAGGCCGCCGGCATCCACCTGATCGTCCTGGGAACCGTGAGCATGTGCGCGTACGCCCTGCGGGGCCTGTGGTTCCGTCGCAGCGGGTCACGGACGTTGGCGTTGCCCGTCGACATCGACCGGGACTGCGCCGCCTGATCAGGCGTAGCCTGGGGACATGAGCGAGAACGACGATCTCCACGCAGAGATCCCGTCGATCGACGAGCGGTCCCGGCGCGCGCTCACGGTCGCCGAGAAGTGGATTGGGGAGGGCATCGCGGGGGTCGCGATCGGTGCCGCCGAGGACGGGGGACCGGCGGTGGTGGTCTACGCCCTCGACCCGGCCTCGGCAGCAGTGCGGTCCCTGCCCGAGGAGTGCGAGGGACTGCCGGTGCTGGTGGAGACCGGAGACGCCTTCAGGACCGAGGACTGACGGCATCTCCGGGTCCCTGGGTCGATCACGGCCAGACGCGCACCTGGAGGGAGAGCTGGACCAGCGCGATCGGGTTCAGGATGGTCGCCACGCTCGACCCGGCGAAGAGCAGCCCGACGGGGTTGTTCTGCAGGTCGAGAACCATCGAGCCGGAGTCGCCGCCGGCTGACATGTTGGACGTGATGATCTGGTTGCAGAACTTCGCGACCTTCCCGGCGCCGTAGTTGACGTTCACCGTCGCCGCGACGGCGGTGACCCGGCCGGTGGTGAAGTTCGTCGTACGCCCGGTCTTCTTGAGGAGCATGCCGACCGTGGCGGCCTTGGCGGCGGTGGCCGGGTAGCCGTTCCAGTAGACGTCCCGGTCGATCATGTGGAACGGGACCTCCGCGACCGCGGCGTCCACGTAGTTGCACGACCCGTCGAACCTGATCGGTACGAACCGGGCCAGCCGGCCGATCACGTCGGCCGGCGCCGTTCCACCGTCGAACGGACCGGGCTGCAGGATCGGGTCGCCGATGCTCGCGTCGTTGGAGTTGGCGAGCACGTGGTTGTTGCTGAGGATGTAGTAGCGCGGCGGGATCCCCGGCACCGGGCTCAGGTCGTACGCGCCCGCTGCGATCGTCCCGGCGGTGATCCGGTAGTGCCCGACGCTGAAACCCGGTCGGGCCGGACGGATCCGGAGCGCCAGGGTCTGGGCGTCGACCTCCTGGGTCTCCATCAGCTGCTGGCTGCCGCCGGCGAACAGGTGCCCCACCTCGAGGACATCGGTCGGCGTACCGTCCACCGTGTCCGGGACGACGTCCGCGTCGCTGACCAGATCGGTCGGCATCTTCTGGCTGACCAGGACCATGACGCTCGGCGTCTCGGTCTGCTCGCCGTTGGTGATCTTGAGGCCGACCCCGACACCGACCACGTTCTCCATGCCGAGCAGCTCCTCCTCGACCGACGCCTTCGACTCGGCGACGGCAGAGAGCTCCTCGGGCACGGTTTCCGACTGCGCCATGAACAGATCTTCGTTGTCCATGTTCGTTCCCCCTGTTGGCTCCAGGTTCCGGGCTTTCCAGAACGACGGCTGGAGCCTCACTTGGAGGAGCGCGACCGGCAGGGCGCTGATACACCCCGGGTGGAGCGCTCAGCGCTTGGCCAGCACGAGTGCGTACCCCCCGTCCGGATCGGTCCACCAGCGGAGGTCACCGAAGCCCGCGGCCTCGAGCTCGCCGGCGACGCTGTCTCGGCGGAACTTGCAGGACAGCTCGGTGAGGAGCTCCTCGCCCTTGTCGAACTCGATGACGAGGTCGAGCTCGCTCAGCTCCACGCGGGCCGGGTCCTGGGCGACGAGGCGCATCTCGATCCGCTCCTCCTCGGTGTTCCAGCGCGCCAGGTGCCGGAACCCGTCGGTGTCGAAGTCGGCGCCGAGGCTCCGGTTGAGCACGCGCAGCGCGTTGAGGTTGAACTCGGCGGTCACCCCGGCGGCATCGTCGTAGGCGGCGACCAGTTGCCCGGGGTCCTTGACCAGGTCCAGACCGAGCAGGAGACCTTCGCCGGGCTGCATGGCGGCGGCCACGGATCGCAGGAACCGCGCGCGTCCGGGGCGGTCGTAGTTGCCGAGCGTGCTGCCGAGCAGTGCGATCATCCGGCGCCCCGGGGTCGGCAGCTGCTCGAGGTGCCGGTCGAAGTCGGCGACGACCCCCTCCAGAGCCAGCCCCGGCCTCTCCTCGGCGAGCGCGTCCATCGCCTGGGCGAGCGCGCTGGCGCTGACATCGACCGGGACGTACGTCGTCAGCCGGCCGGTCCGATCCAGGGCGTCGAGCATGAGCCGGGTCTTCTCCGAGGAGCCCGATCCGAGCTCGAGGAGCACCTCGGCGTCGGAGGCTTCGGCGATCTCCTGCGCGCGCTCGGTGAGCAGCGCCCGTTCGGTGCGCGTCGGGTAGTACTCGGGCAGCCGGGTGATCTCCTCGAACAGCTCCGAGCCACGCTCGTCGTAGAAGTACTTCGGGGGAAGCCACTTCGGTGAGGCACTCAGGCCGGTGCGCGCGTCCTCCGCGAGGCTGCGCCGCAGGTCCTCGGCGGTCAGCAGGGTGCTGATCCTGCCGCGGGCTGGGGTGTTCGTCCGGCCGTCGGAGTCGAGGGTCACGCGAGGTTCTCCTTCGGGTTGTGACGAGGTGTGTCGAGGCGCCACCAGGTGGGCCCGCACGGGCTGAGGACGCCGATGGTGCGCGGCGGGATCGGGGTGGACGGTGCGTCCGGGAGCGGACGACTGCTGACGACGTACTCCCAGGCGGCGGGCTGGGCGAGGTGGCGGCCCTCGTCGCCGGTCAGCAGGGCGAGGTCCTCGCCGTCGCTGAGGAGGACCGAGAAGCCACCGACCTCGAGCTCGTTGGCGATCTGGACCACGGCGGAGCCGACCGGCAGGCGGTCCTGCTGCGCCTTCTCGAGGATGACCGTCCACGAGGCGTCGACGGTGCCGTCGACCGCCGCGGTCCACGGGCCGATCCGCAGCGGAGCCGGGCAGTCGTCGTCCGGACAGGCCCAGTCGACGTGCGTGTGAGGCGGTCCGAGGATGCCGCGACGGGCACAGGTGATCGCAGCCGACCAGGTCACGCACGGCGCCCGTCGTCGGCGAGCCGGAGCCCGGTGACGGGCCAGCGGGCGCCGGGCGGGAAGAAGTTGCGGTAGGAGGCCCGGGTGTGTCCCGGCGGGGTCAGCGCGCAGCCTCCGCGGAGCACCATCTGGTTCGACATGAACTTCCCGTTGTACTCACCGATCGCGCCGGCGGCAGGGTGGAAGCCCGGGTAGGGCAGGTAGGCCGAGGAGGTCCACTCCCAGCAGTCCCCGAAGAGTTGGCGCAGGCCGCCGGTCGCCGGGCCGGCGGCACGTGGGTGGAAGCTGTCCCGGTCGGCGAGGTTGCCGGTCACCTCGTAGGTCCGGGCGGCGTGCTCCCACTCGGCCTCGGTCGGGAGGCGTTTGCCGGCCCAGGTGGCGTACGCGTCGGCCTCGTAGTGGCTCAGGTGGCAGACCGGCAGCCCCGGGTCGAGCGGTGTGGTGCCGTGCAGGGTGTGCTCGAACCACACCCCGTCGGCCTCGCGCCAGTAGAACGGCGCCTCCCAGCCCTCGGCATTGACCCGCGCCCACCCGTCCGAGAGCCACAGCTCGGGACGCCGGTAGCCGCCGTCGGCGATGAACTCCAGCCACTCACCGTTGGTGATCAGCCGGTCGGCGAGCCGGTACGGCTCCAGCCACTGCTGGTGCCGTGGCAGCTCGTTGTCGAAGCAGAACCCACCGCCCTCGGAACCGATCTCGACCAGGCCGCCCTCGATGTCGACCCACCCCAGCCGGTCGGTGCCGTCGCCTGCGACCGGCCGCCCGGCGTACGTCGGCTGCAGCGGGTTGAGCGAGAGCACGTGCTTGATGTCCATCAGCAGCAGCTCCTGGTGCTGCTGCTCATGGTGGAAACCGAGCTCGATGGTCGGGGCGAGTTTGGCGAAGGTGCCCTCGTCCACCCGGTCGAGCAGGTCCCTGATCCGGTCGTCGACGTTGCGCCGGTAGTCACCCACCTCGTACGCACCGGGGCGGCTGATCACGCCACGCATCGGCCGTGCGTACCGCGGTCCGACCTGCTCGTAGTAGCTGTTGAAGAGGAACCAGTACTGGTCCTGGAAGGGGGTGAATCCGGCCTCGTTCTCGGCCAGCACGAAGGTCTCGAAGAACCAGGTCACGTGGGCCCGATGCCATTTGGTGGGGGAGACGTCCGGCATCGACTGGACCGTCTGGTCCTCGGGCGAGAGTGGTGCGGCGAGGCGTTCGGTGTCGGCCCGGACCTCGTCGAAGCGGGCGATCGCGGTGGTCGTGTCCATCTCACGTCTCCTGTCGGGGCGAAGGCAGCAGCACGGCGAGCGCGCCGAGTGCTACCTACCACTCTGCCTGGCCGCGCAACCCGCGCCCCGTCTTCCCGGCGAGGACAGGGCCTCCATCCTCGGCGACGCCGAGACCGGGTGTGAATGCGAACGGGCTGGCCTGTAAGCCGGGTTCTGTAGTCGGCGACCATCCATCTCGGACCATCGTTGCCGATGGCCTCCAGCGACCTACCCGCATGCTCGGGCGGACAGCCCTCGAGCGCATGCTGTCTGGTCTTGCTCCGGGTGGGGTTTACCTAGCTCCTCGTGTCACCACGAGGACTGGTGGGCTCTTACCCCACCGTTTCACCCTTACCGCTACCTGGGAGGCAGCGGCGGTCTGTTCTCTGTGGCACTGTCCCGCGGGTCACCCCGGGTGGCCGTTAGCCACCACCCTGTCCTGTGGAGCCCGGACTTTCCTCGACGTCCCCGAAGGAACGACGCGATCGCCCGGCCAGCCCGTCCGCAGGAAAAGTCTAGTGCGAGGCGGGCTCGATGTGGGCATCCGGACCGGGGAAGACGAGCGACTCGTGGTCGCTGTCGCTCCAGCGTACGAGGTAGGGCGGGCTGCCGTCGGGGTGGCTGACCTCGATGATCTCGGCTTCTCGCATGTGGTCGCCGACGTGCTGGCCCATGACGACGAGGTGGTCACCTACTGATGCGTGCATGCGCGTTCACCTCCTAACCGTCACCATGGTGCTCCCACCGCGGGCATGGATGGAATACCGTGGTGGGGTATCACGTTGGGAGGGTGTGATGACTGAGAACGAGTTCGAGTACGTAGCCCCGGCGATCGTCTTCCCGGGCCAGGACGCCCACGAGGCGGCCTACCGCACGGCGCACGACCTGCTCTCGAGGCGCTTCCCGGTCGAGGCGCTGGAGGTCCTGGAGCCGGCGCTGGCGGAGGACCCCGACAACATCGGTCTGCGGAGCATGCGCGCGTGGGCGTACATGCTGCGGGCACAGCTCGCCAAGGCCGAGGCCGAGCTCCGCTGGCTGGTCGAGCGTGACCCGAGCGACGCCTGGAGCCAGCACTCCCTCGGTCGCGTCCTGGAGCGCCAGGACCGTCTCGAGGACGCGCTCGGCCCGCTGCGCCTGGCGGCCGTGATGAGCGACGACTACGACCATCACGCAGCCGTCTACCGCGTACGCAACCGGCTGGCCCAGCGCGAGCAGTGAGCGTGGGGTGAGAGGGTGGGGGCATGGAACCTGACACCACGACCCTCACCGCCGAGCAGGTCGCCGAGGAGCAGCTGACGGGCTGGACGTTCGACGGCTCCGGCGACGTCGACAGCATCGTCGCCCGCGTGGAGACCGGTGACTTCATCACCGGTCTCGCGCTGGTCAACGCGATCGGGGCGAAGGCCGAGGAGGCCAACCACCACCCCGACATCGACCTGCGCTACCCGTACGTCGAGATCCGGCTCTCCAGCCACGACGCCGGCGGCGTGACCAGCCGTGACATCGCCCTGGCGAAGGTGATCAACGCCCTCTCGGCCGAGTCCTCGCTCTGACCCGGGTCAGGCGAGGCGCGTCATCTCGACGCTGACCTCGACGTCCGGCTCCGCCGGGCCCGAGTAGATCCCGCCCAGCGGCCTGACGTCGGTGTGGTCACGGCCCGTGGCCACACCGACGTAGGCGTCGTCGGGCTCGGTGCCGGTGGCCGGGTCGATCCCGTGCCAGCCGTTGTCCCACCACTCCACCCAGGAGTGGGCGCCGCCGGGGTAGACGTAGCCGGAGACGTAGCGGGCCGGGATGCCGACCGTGCGCAGCGCCCCGAGCAGCTGGTGGGCGGCATCCTCCGGCGCGGCCTCCGCGACCGCGCGGGCGATCTCGACGGCGGCCTCGCCCGGCAGCCCGGCCGCGGCGGCGATCGTCTTGGCCCGAGCCGCGAGCTCCTCGCCCGGGGCCACCAGCGGCGGAAGCCCCAGGAACTCGATGAACCGGTCCGCGACCTCCGGCTGAGCGGCCTCCTCCCAGGTCAGCACCGGCGCCGCACCGGGCTTCCGGTCGACCTGGACGGTGCTGGTCGCGGACACCTTCAGCGCCCGGTGCGCCTCGAGCACCTCGATCGCGGTGACCTCGTTGCCGAAGTAGTCCTTGTACTCATACGTCCACGGCTTCGGTGAGACGTCGATCCGGTGGTGGACCACGATCTGGTCGGGTGTGGTCAGGGGCGTCAGCCGCGCCTGGTTGTAGGAGGCGACGGCCGGCCCGTCGTAGGCGAACGTCGTGGTGTGCACGATGCGGAACTGCATGCTCATCTCGATCAGACTCCTCAGACCGGCTGCCACGCCAGCGCCTCGGCACCGGCGAAGTAGCGCTTGGTGACGGCCTCGGTGGCCTCGGCGCAGGTGACCTGGAGCCGTTCCATCTCGGCGGGCAGGTCCGCCAGGAGGTCGTGGAGCGAGCGATACTCCAGTGACGCCCGCATCCGGCCGATCAGCCGGTGGGCCTCGTCGGAGAAGCCGGCCCGCCGGGTCGTGCCCTCCAGGGTGTCCAGCGCCCCCTCGGCCCGCTGCAGCGCGTGCACCACCGAGCGCGGGAAGATCCGGTCCAACAGCAGGAACTCGGCAGCCGCCTGCTCGGTCTCGACGCCCTTGTTGACCCGCAGGAACGCGTCGTACGCCCCGCACGCGCGCAGCGTCGAGTTCCACTGCGACGCGCCGCCGGTCGAGGTCAGCGAGGTGGTCGCGACCAGCCGCGAGGTCATGTCGGCGCGCTCGACGTAGCGGCCCAGCATCAGGAACTGCCAGGACTCGTCGCGCATCATCGTGGCGTCGGCGGTGCCGTTGATCTGGGCCACCCGGTCGCGCACCCAGCCGAAGATGAACGGCGCCCGCATGTGCTTGAACTGCCCCGCCGGGATCGCCCGGTAGGTGGTGTTGAGCGCCTCCCACAACGGCACCGAGAGCGTCTCCCGGGCCCCGCGGGCCGACTCGCGCGCCGCCCCGAGCGCATAGGCCATCGAGGTCGGTGCGGTGGTGTCGTACGCCAGCATGTCCAGGATCTGCGGCAGGCCGACCTTCTCGGTGGGCGGGATCTCGATGCCCATCACCGCCAGCAGCGAGCGGCAGGCCGTCTCCTCGTCGGTGGCGGCGTCCTCGAGGATGTGCTGGGTCTGCACGTCGAGTATCCGTGCGGTGTCCTCGGCACGCTCGACGTAGCGTCCGATCCAGAACATCGACTCCGCGATCCGCGAAAGCATCACGCCACCCCCTGTGACTGACCCGACGATTGACCCGACGATTGACTCTGTGGCGTCGGTCCGGCGAGCACCCAGGTGTCCTTGGAGCCGCCGCCACGGGAGCTGTTCACGATCAGCTCGCCCTCTGCGAGCGCCACCCGAGTCAGGCCACCGGGAAGAACCCAGACCTTGTCGCCATCATTGACCGCGAACGGCCTCAGGTCCACATGCCGCGCCCCGAGCTGTTCATCGATGAAGGTCGGGACCGTGGAGAGCTGCACCACCGGCTGCGCGATCCAGGAGCGTGGATCCTCCAGGATCTTGCCGCGCAGCACCTCCAGGTCGCGCGCCGAGGCCGCCGGCCCGATCACGATGCCCTTGCCGCCCGAGCCGTCGACGGGCTTGAGGACGAGCTCGTCGAGCCGGTCGAGGACCTCCTCGCGTGCGGAGGCGTCGCCCATCCGCCAGGTGTCGACGTTCTTGATGATCGGATCCTCCGCCAGGTAGTAGCGGATGATGTCGGGCATGTAGGTGTAGACGAGCTTGTCGTCGGCGACCCCGTTGCCGACCGCGTTGGCCAGGGTCACGTTGCCCATCCGGGCCGCGTCGATCAGCCCCACGCAGCCGAGCATCGAGTCGGGCCGGAAGTGCACCGGATCGAGGAACTCGTCGTCGATGCGCCGGTAGATCACGTGCACCGGAGCCAGCCCCTTGGTCGTACGCATCAGCACCTGCCCGTTGCGGCAGACCAGGTCGCGCCCCTCGACGAGCTCGACCCCCATCGTCCGCGCCAGCAGCGCGTGCTCGAAGTAGGCGCCGTTGTAGACGCCCGGGGTCAGCACCACGACGGTCGGGTCGGCGACACCGGCCGGAGCGGCCGCGCGCAGCGCGGCGAGAAGCTTCTGCGGGTAGTTGGCCACCGGCCGGATCCGGTGCTCGGCGATCGCCTCGGGGAGCGCGGCCGAGATGGCCCGGCGGTTGGTCATGACGTACGAGACGCCCGATGGCACCCGGACGTTGTCCTCCAGCACGCGGAACTCGCCCGCGTTGTCACGGACCAGGTCGATGCCCGAGACCTGGATGCGTACGCCGTTGGGCGGGTGCACCCCCGCGGCCGCGCGGTGGTAGTGGCTGGAGGTCGTGATCACCTCGCGCGGGATCACCCCGTCCTCGAAGACCTTGCCCTCGTCGTAGACGTCGGCGAGGAAGAGCTCCAGCGCCTTGACCCGCTGCTGGACGCCCTTGTCGATGGTCGCCCAGGCGTCGCGCTCGATGACCCGCGGCACGATGTCGAGCGGGAAGGCCCGCTCCTCGCCTCCGATGTCGAAGGTGACGCCCTGATCGAGATAGCTGGCCTGCATCGCCTCGACCCGGCTGATCAGCTCCGAGGCGCTGAGCCGGCGCAGCGAGTCGCCGAGCCGTTGATAGGGCGGCCGGAGATCGCTACCGACGAACATCTCGTCATAGGCCGGATCCCGAGTCTCGTAGGCGTCGAACATCTGGCTCATGGAGGCAACCTACTGAAATCCGTGTAACAGCGCTGTTGCCCACGCGAACATCTCGCACAACGGTAGGTTGGCCACATGAGTGAGCGTCAGCGAACGAGCAATCAGATCATCATGCCGCCGCGTCCGTATCCTGGCGCTTGCGCTACGGAGGCGGCGGCATGAGCGACGAGCACGCCGGCGAGTTCTACTACTGCATCAAGCACCACACCGTCGAGCCCTACGAGGGCTGCAAGGCCAAGGACCGCCTCGGTCCCTACGCCTCCCATGCCGAGGCGGCGCGAGCCCTGGAGCACGTCCAGGAGAACAACGAGCGCTGGGACAAGGAAGACAAGGCCTGGGAGGGCGACGCGGGCTCCGAGGACAAGTAGACCCGGGCTCCGGGTGACCCTCAGCGCGGGGTGACCCGGAGCAGCACGTCCTCGCCACCACCGTTGTCGGTGGTGACGAGGAGGTCGCCGTCGGCGGCCAGCGAGACCGTACGCAGCCGCCCGTAGTCCTTCATCACGTCTGGCGATCGCTCCTCGTTGAGCTTCCCGGACTCGTCGAAGGAGAGGACCAGGAGCTCCTGGTCCTTGAGCACGGCGACCGCGAGCGCCCCGCCGTAGGCGCCCCACCGGTCCTGGACCGGGATGAAGGTGCCGCCGCCGGTGGCGACGGTCGGGTTCCCCGAGCTCCACGCCGCCTCGGTCTGCTTCCCGGGCAGGTCCTGGTCGGTCATCGGCACCGACTCGTCGTAGCCCGAGCCCGGGTTCCAGCCGTAGTCGCCGCCCAGCGTGATCTCGTTGACCTCGTCGTCGCGGTCGGGCCCGTGCTCGACCGACCAGATCGTGCCGTCGGCGCGCTGCGCCAGCCCCTGCACGTTGCGGTGGCCGAAGCTGGTGATGAATCGTCGTGGTCCTTCGTCGCCGGCCCACGGCTTGCCCGGCCACGGCTCGCCGGTCTCCGGGTCGAGCCGCAGCGTCTTGCCGCCCAGCGAGTCGAGGTTGCGCGGGTTCCGCTCGTCGGCGGCGTCCCCGGTGCCGACCCACAGCGCACCGTCGGAGGTGATCAGAAGCCGGCAGCCACCGTGCCTGCCCGAGGTCGTGGGGAATCCGTCGATCAGGGTCCGCTCCTGGGTGGCGCGGGTCAGTCCGGCGTCGAGGGTCCAGGAGATGACGCGTACGTCCTCACCGCCGTTCCACCCCTGACAGGTGTAGATGCGCCGGTTGTCGGCGAAGTCCGGGTCGATCTCGAGGCCCATCAGACCGGTCTCGCCGGAGACCCAGATGTCGTTGTCCACGAGCGGGATCTCACGCCGCTCGCCGTCCGCTATCAGCGACAGCACCGCCCGCTCGCGCTCGGTGACCAGGAACCGGTCCTCGCCGATGTCGGCGACGTCCCACGGGTGGTCGAGCTCGTCGTTGACCACCTCGACGTCGAGGTCGGGCACCCGGTCGGAGGTGGGCAGGAGCGCCGGGGGAGTGGTCGAGGAGCTCGGGGGAGCGCTCGCGGAACCCGACGGGTTCAGCGGCGGAGGAGTCGTCGCCGGAGAGGAGTCTCCGGCGCAAGCGGCGGTCGACAGCCCGAGAGCGACCATGGAGGCGAGGGCGATGGCTGCGCGCATGGTGTCGACGCTACTGGCCGACCGCGCCCTAGGGTGTGCGCTTGTGACGAACGCCTTCACCGCGATGCGGGAGCATCCCTCGGCCGTGCTGCTCGCCGGGCAGCTGGTCGCCGTCCTGGCCTACCCGTTCCTCGACGGCTCGACCCTGGGCCGCGCCGGCATCGGCGTGCTCCAGCTCTTGCTGCTGGTCGTCGCAGTCGCGGCCGTACGCCTCACCCCGGCGCTGTCCTGGGTGGCGGTCCTGTTCGGGGCGCCGGCGACGGTGTTCGCGGTCTGGGAGGCGGTCGCGCCGAACGAGGGCTGGGTCGTCCTGGTCTCGGCGCTCTTCCACGTGCCGTTCTACCTGTTCGTCTCCTACGCGATGATCCGCTACCTCTTCCACGACGACGTGGTGACCCGCGACGAGCTCTTCGCGACCGGCGCCGCGTTCACCGTGGTCGCGTGGGCCTTCGCCTACCTCTTCGCCGCCGTGCAGGTGATCTGGCCGGGCTCCTTCGACACCCAGCGCTCCTGGTTCGAGCTCCTCTACCTCTCGTTCACGACCCTGACCTCGCTCGGCCTCTCCGACATCGTCCCCGTCCAACCCCACTCCCGCTCGGTCGTCATGGTCGAGCAGGTCGCCGGAGTCTTCTACGTCGCGCTCGTGGTCGCCCGGCTGGTCGGCCTCGCCAAGCCCGTCAGCCGCTGAGCTGTCCGGCCCGGAGTTGTCCACAGGTCTGACCGATTGCGGTGGCGGCCCGGCCGGATCTATCGCAGCGTGTGGGCATGAGGGAGTCGGAGTCACGCCGAGCGCCGCGGCGGCGGAGCGGCCGCTGGGTGAGTCTTGGATCCGGCGTGCGGCTCGCGAGCGACCTCGGCGACGCCGACCCGGTCTGGTCTCGGATGCGGGCCTGGGCAGAACGGCTGCCGCTGGATCCGGATCGTCCGATCGAGATCTCGGTCCCGAGCGGGCGGCGGGTACGTCGGCCGGAGGTGGACGTGAACCGGCATCGCCTTCCGCCCCGCAGCCACGGGATCGAGGGCGTACGGATCGCGACGGTCGCCGAGACGGTCGTCGCCGCAGCTCGACGCATCGGTCTGTTGGACCTGGTCGTGCTCATCGACGGGGTGCTGCACGAGCAGGGCTGCACCTGCGACGACCTGGAGGAGGTCGCACGGGGCCGTCGCGGCGGGCCACGGCTGCGTGCCGCCCTCGCGCTGGCGGACGGCAGGTCGGAGTCGCCCTGGGAGTCGCTGCTCCGGATGCTGCACGAGGTGTGCGGCGTTCCGGTGCAGCCTCAGGCGGAGCTGTTCGACGAGGCCGGTCGCTTCGTGGCCAGAGCGGACCTGCTGATCACCGGGACCCGGACGCTGCAGGAGTACGACGGAGCCGTGCACCGGGATCGTGGCCAGTACGCCCGCGACCGCCGCCGGGACTCGGCCCTCGCAGACGCCGGCTACATACGTCACGGGTATGTGGCGCCGGACGTCCGCTACCGCGCGGCGATGATTCTAAGGGAGGCCGACGAGGCGCTCGGCCGGACCTACGACCCGACCCGTCTGGACGCCTGGTACGCCCTGTGGCGCGGGTCCCTGTGGGAGCAGGACCCGAGAAGTGGTCAAAATGGGCCCGGCGCTGAGCCGGCGGACGGCCCAGATTGACCACTTCGTCGGAGAAGAGCCTCAGAAGGTGTGCTCGGGACCCGGGAAGGTCGAGCCCTTGACGTCGGAGATGTAGGCCTCGGCGCCGTCGGACAGGACCGACTTCACGTCGGCGTACTGCTTCACGAACCGAGCCATCTTGCCGCCGCGCATGCCGAAGGCGTCCTGCCAGACCAGCACCTGGCCGTCGCAGTCGGGGCCGGCGCCGATGCCGATCGTGGGGATGTCGAGCTCCTTGGTGATCTGCGCGGCGACGTCGCCCGGGACCATCTCCATGACGACCGCGAACGCGCCGGCCTCCTGGACGGCCTTGGCGTCGTCGATGATCCGGTCGGAGCTCTCGCCGCGGCCCTGGACGCGGTAGCCGCCGAGCACGTGCTCGGACTGCGGGGTGAAGCCGATGTGGGCGATGACCGGGACGCCGCCCTCGGTCAGCTTCTTGATCACCGGGGCCATCTCGGCGCCGCCCTCGAGCTTCACGCAGTGGGCGCCGCCCTCCTTCATGAACCGCACCGCGGTCAGGTAGCCCTGCTCGGGCGAGGCCTGGTAGGAGCCGAAGGGCAGGTCGCCGACGACCATCGCCCGCTTCGCGCTGCGCGAGACCGCGCGGGTCAGGGGCAGCAGCTCGTCCACGGTCACCGGAAGCGACGTCTCGTTGCCGAGGACGTTGTTGGAGGCGGAGTCACCGACGAGCAGCAGGTCGACACCGGCCTCGTCGAAGATCTGGGCGGTGTACATGTCGTAGGAGGTCAGCATCGTGATCTTGTCGCCACGCTGCTTCATCTCGCGAAGATGATGCGTGCGCACCTTGCGTACGGGCTTGGCCGGAGCGCTGGCCGTCGAGCTGGCGGCAGCACCGGTCCCGTAAGGGGCGGTCTCCTCGGCGGAGGGGTTCGTGCTCATCATCGAGCCTTTCTGGTGTCATCTCGCGGCTCCCTGATGGAGTCCACGGACTGTCTCCAGCGTAGGCCGAGAAGGTGGCGTGCGCGCTGTGGTGGTGATCACAGCCTGTCGAACGGGACGGCGTAGGTGAACAGACCCCGAAGACCCGGTTCGTACGCAGCCAGCGGCCGCGCCTGGAAGTAGTCGCCCCACGCCGGATCGGGCGCCTCGATCCCGAGCGAGGACGCGGGCACGAAGCCGAATCGCCCGTAGTAGGCCGGCGATCCGAGCAGCACCACGACCGGCTCGCCCATCGCTTCGGCGGCGCCGAGCACCGCGTGCATCAGGGCCGACCCGACGCCGTCGCGCTGACGTTCGGGGGAGACGCTCACCGGGCCGAGCCCGAGCGCGGGTCGACCGGCGAGGTTCCCGCGGGTCGCCACGACGTGGCCGACGACCTCGCCGTCCACCTCGGCGACCAGCGAGAGCTCCGGGACCCAGCCGGGGTCCGCGCGCAGCCATCCCACCAGCGTCGCCTCCCCGGGCACGCCGTCGGGCTCGACCGGCGGGGCGGAGTGCTCCACACCGGAGAAGGCGGCGGCGGTGACCGCACGGATGTCTGCCACGTCCTCAAGACGTTCACGTCGGATCAGCACGGTCCGACGCTAAACCGAACGACAGCCCCGGCGCTCCTGGTTATCGTCGCGTCCATGCTAGTGCGAGAGGCGACGACGGCGGACCTCGACGCGGTGATCCACGTCGGGGTGACGACGTGGCGGGCGACGTACCCGCCGATCACCGGGGAGGCGTACGTCGAGGAGGGCATCGCCAAGTGGTGGGCTCCCGAGGCGGTGCTTCCGGGGATCGAGAACCACCGGGTCCTCGTCGCCGAGGACGACGGGGTGGTCGGGATGGCCGCCTTCACACCGTTCGAGGACCACCTGATGCTCTGGAAGCTCTACGTCCTCCCCGACGCCCAAGGCTCCGGCGCCGGCGGCGCGCTGCTGGCCGAGGTGATCGCCCGCGCCGGCGACCTGCCGGTCCGCCTCACCCACCTCCTCGGCAACGACCGCGCCCACGCCGTCTACGAGCGTCTCGGCTTCGTCGAGACCGGCAAGGTCGTCAGCCCCATCGACGGAGGTCCGGAGGAGGTCGTGATGGAGCGGCCCGCCCGGGCCTGACGTCGGGACACCTAGACTCAGGATCGTGGACTTCTACTCCGCCTACTCCCATGGCTTCGCGCGGGTCGCGGCGTGCACCATCCCGATCTCCGTCGCCGACCCGGCGGCTAACGCGCGCGAGGTGATCGCGCAGGCCCGCGAGTGCAGCCAGGAGGGGGTGGCGGTCGCGGTGTTCCCGGAGCTGTGCCTCTCGGGCTACTCGATCGACGACCTCGTCCTGCAGCGGACGCTCCTCGACGCCGTCCACGCCGCGATCAGCGCGATCGTGGTGGCCTCCGAGGAGCTGCTGCCGGTGATCGTCGTCGGCGCCCCGCTGCGCCACGGCGACCGGGTGCTCAACACCGCGGTCGTGATCCACGGCGGCGAGGTGCTCGGTGTGGTGCCGAAGACCTACCTGCCGACCTACCGCGAGTTCTACGAGAAGCGCTGGTACGGCACCGGTGACGGCGCCGACGGCACCATCATGCTCGGCGGCGAGGAGGTGCCGCTCAGCAACGAGCTGCTCTTCCGCTGCACCGACATCAAGGATCTCGTCTTCCACGTCGAGATCTGCGAGGACATGTGGGTCCCGGTGCCGCCGAGCGCCAAGGCCGCGCTGGCCGGGGCGACCGTCCTCCTCAACCTCTCCGCCAGCCCGATCACGGTGGGCCGTTCCGACGCGCGCCGCCTGCTGGTGGAGTCGGCCTCCGCGCGGTGCATGGCCGCCTACGTCTACACCGCGGCCGGCCAGGGCGAGTCGACGACCGACCTGTCCTGGGACGGGCAGACGATGGCGTACGAGCTCGGTGAGCTGCTGGGGGAGACCGAGCGGTTCCCGGACGGGCCGCGACGCACGGTGGTCGACGTCGACCTCGAGCGGATCCGCGCCGAGCGGATCCGGCAGGGCACCTTCGACGACAACCGCCGCGCCGAGGGGACGTTCCACTCCGAGATCGAGTTCGAGCTCGCTCCGCCGCTCACCGGCGACGGTCTGCGGCGCAAGGTCGACCGGTTCCCGTTCGTCCCCGACGACCCCGAGAAGCTCGCGCTGGAGTGCTACGAGGCCTACAACATCCAGGTCTCCGGGCTCGAGAAGCGGCTGCAGTCGATCGGCCCGGACACCAAGATCGTCATCGGCGTCTCCGGCGGGCTCGACTCCACTCACGCGCTGATCGTCGCGGCCAAGGCGATGGAGCGGCTCGGCCGCCCGGCGAGCGACATCCTGGCGTTCACGATGCCCGGGTTCGCGACCTCCGACGACACCAGGTCCAACGCGATCCACCTGATGGAGGCGCTCGGGACGACCTACGAGACGCTCGACATCCGGCCCACCGCCACGCAGATGCTCAAGGAGATCGGCCACCCGGCCGGCGACGGCGAGCCGGTCTACGACGTGACGTTCGAGAACGTGCAGGCGGGGCTGCGTACGGACTTCCTCTTCCGCATCGCCAACCAGCGCGGCGGCATCGTGCTCGGCACCGGCGACCTCTCCGAGCTCGCGCTCGGCTGGGCGACCTACGGCGTCGGCGACCAGATGTCCCACTACAACGTCAACGCCGGTGTGCCGAAGACCCTGATCCAGCACCTGATCCGCTGGGTGATCACCACCGAGCAGTTCGACGGCACCGCCGACGAGGTGCTCCAGGAGATCCTCGACCAGGAGATCTCGCCCGAGCTCGTGCCAGGGGAGGAGCTGCAGTCGACGGAGCAGAAGATCGGCCCGTACGCCCTGCAGGACTTCACCCTCTTCCACACCGTCCGCAACGGCTTCACGCCCTCGAAGATCGCCTACCTGGCGTGGAACGCCTGGCACGACGTCGAGGCCGGCGAGTGGCCGCCGGGGTTCCCGGAGGAGAAGCGGACGGCCTACGAGATGAAGGAGATCCGGGCCTGGCTGGAGGTCTTCGTGAGGCGCTTCTTCGCCAACCAGTTCAAGCGGAGCGCGCTGCCCAACGGGCCCAAGGTCTCCAACGGCGGCACCATGTCGCCCCGCGGCGACTGGCGGATGCCCTCGGACGCCTCTCCGGCGGCCTGGCTCGCCGAGATCGAGGCCCGGGTTCCTGTGGAGTAGAAGATGGCTTCATTCTTCTCTGATTAACCAAATATCTTCATCTAGGAAGAATGAAGGTATCATCTTCATATGGAGTCCGTAGCGACCGTCATCGGAGACCTCGTCGGCTCGCGCGCCACCTCCGACCGCGTGAAGGTCCACGAGGTGTTCGCCGATGCCGTCGAGGAGATCAACCGGCAGTGGCATCCGGTCGATCCGCTGCGGATCACCGTCGGTGACGAGTACCAAGGCGCCTTCGAGACCGTCGGTGCCGCGATCCAGGCGACGTTCCGGCTGCGGATCGCGCTCGACCCCGTGGTCGGCGTACGTCACGGCATCAGCTGGGGCGCCACCCGGGTGCTCCGCGACGATCCCCGGGTCGAGGACGGGCCGGGGTGGTGGTCGGCGCGGGCGGCGATCGAGAACGCGGAGGCCGCGGAGAACAAAGCCGCCTCGCGCAGCGTACGGACCTGGTATCAGCCCGTGGAGGACGCGGGCGGGCCCGATCCGGCCGCGGTCAACGCCGCGCTGATCGCGCGCGACGAGCTCTTCCATCGTCTGGATCGGTCCTCGGTGTCGGTGCTTTCTGGCATGCTCTCCGGCATGTCTCAGAAGGCCATCGCCGCCGAGCTCGACATCACCCCCTCGGCGGTCTCCCAGCGCATCCGCCGCGACGGCATCGCCGTGATCGTGCGCGCCGACGAGCTCCTGGGGGACATCGGATGAGCTGGATAGCTCTGCTGCTGATCGGAGTCGGCACGGTCGACTTCGCGCATGCGCTCCTCGACCCGATCCGAAGGATCCGCTGGGTGCCCGAGGCGATCGGTGCGGTGCTGGTGATCGCGTTCGGCCTGCTCGCGGCCCTCTTCGGTGGAGACCTGGCGGCGGTGATCGTCATCGCCGGGATCGCGGTGCTGTGGGGCTTCCTGGCCCACCAGCCCCAGGGGTCGGCGAGCAACCCCCGTCCCGGGATACCGCTGGCACTGCTGGGCGGGACCATCTTCCTCGGCATCCTGCTGGCCCCGGTGGCCGGCGAGGTCGGTGGGCCGGTCGCGGCCTGGGCGGACGACGCGCCCTGGGCCTGGGTCGAGGCGGCGCGCCCCGAGGCGGTGCTGCTCGCCTTCGGCGGACTGCTGGTCCAGGTCTCGACGGGCAACGTCGTGGTTCAGCTCGTCCTCGACGTCGCCAAGGTGGCCAACCCGCTCGACGGGGTCGAGGGCAACAACCTCAAGGGCGGCAGGCTCCTCGGCCCACTCGAGCGGCTGACGATCTTCGGTCTCGGCCTCACCGGCAGCCTCGCCGCCGCCGGTCTGGTGGTGGCGGCCAAGAGCCTGATCCGCTGGCCGGAGCTGCAATCGTTCCGCGGCGAGGACCAGGGCGACCGCGACGGGCCGAGCATCAACGACGTGACCGAATACTTCCTGGTCGGCAGCTTCGTCTCCTGGATGATCTCGCTGGTGACCCTCGCCCTCGTCATCACCTAGCCCGGGACTAGATTGCGGTGTCATGACTGTGGGTAAGGCTCTCGGACTCCTGGTGGCCGCGGTGCTCCTCCTGGCCGGAGGAGCACTGGCGCTGACCGGCATGGGCTACCTCGGCGGGGGTGGCACGAGCACCGCCTGGTCGGTGATCGGAGCCGGGTTGGCCGGGTTCGGGGTGGCCCTGGTGATCTCGATCTTCAGGGGTCCCGGCCGCTGACCGTGGCGCGGAGATCCCTGCTGTAACCAAGGACCGTTAGTGTTCACGCATGGGTAAGCAACAGGACTTCGTGCTCCGGGCACTCGAAGAGCGGGACGTACGTTTTGTGCGGCTGTGGTTCACCGACGTGCTCGGCTATCTGAAGTCGGTCGCGGTGGCGCCGGCCGAGCTCGAGAGCGCCTTCGCCGAGGGGATCGGGTTCGACGGCAGCGCGATCGAGGGATTCGCCCGGGTGACCGAGGCCGACATGCTGGCCCTGCCGGATCCGAGCACGTTCCAGATCCTGCCGTGGCGTACGGACGGCCCCTCGACGGGCCGGATGTTCTGCGACATCGTGATGCCCGACGGGTCGCCGTCCTACGCGGACCCCCGCTACGTGCTCAAGCGCACCCTGTCCAACGCCGCGGAGAAGGGCTTCACCTTCTACACGCACCCCGAGATCGAGTTCTACCTCTTCAAGGACAACCCGCGCGACGGCAGCGAGCCGACCCCGGTCGACTCCAGCGGCTACTTCGACCACACCGCCCAGTCGATGGGCGCCGACTTCCGGCGCGAGGCGATCACGATGCTCGAGGCCATGGGCATCAGTGTCGAGTACAGCCACCACGAGGGCGGGCCGGGCCAGAACGAGATCGACCTGCGCTACGCCGACGCGCTGAGCACGGCCGACAACATCATGACGTTCCGTACGGTCATCCGTGAGGTCGCGCTGAGCCAGGGCATCTGGGCGAGCTTCATGCCCAAGCCGTTCACCGAGCACCCGGGCTCCGGCATGCACACCCACCTGAGCCTGTTCGAGGGCGACGCCAACGCCTTCTACGAGCCGGGTGCCGAATACCAGCTCTCCAAGACCGGCCGCAGCTTCATCGGCGGCGTGCTCCGTCACGCCGGCGAGATCACCGCGGTGACCAACCAGTGGGTCAACTCCTACAAGCGCCTGATCGGCGGGGGAGAGGCACCGGCTCACGTCGCCTGGGGCCACAACAACCGCTCGGCGCTGGTCCGGGTGCCGATGTACAAGCCGCTCAAGGGCCAGTCGACCCGGATCGAGGTCCGCTCCCTCGACGCCGCCTGCAACCCCTACCTGGCCTTCGCCGTGATCCTGGCCGCGGGCATGAAGGGCATCGAGGAGGGTTACGAGCTCCCGCGCGAGGCCGAGGACGACGTGTGGGCGCTGACCGAGCGTGAGCGCAAGAGTCTCGGCATCGACCCGCTGCCGGAGAACCTCGACGAGGCGATCGGGATGGCCGAGGACTCCGAGCTGCTCGCCGAGACCCTGGGGGAGCACGTCTTCGACTTCTTCCTGCGCAACAAGCGCGCCGAGTGGGCTGCCTACCGCGAGCAGGTGACCGCCTACGAGCGCTCCCGGATGCTGCCCGTCATCTAGAAGAGGTTGCCCGGGCAACCTCTTTATGGCCCGATTCCACACTTCCGATCCGGTGCTGCCACACTGGATCGAACGGGAGAGTGGGAGTGATGTCGTTGAGTCTTCCCCGAGTGCTTGTGATTCAGCACGAGGAGACAGTTCCGCCGGCGTTGTTCGGTCATTGGCTGGCTGAGGCGGGCATGTGTGTCGACGTCTGCCGGGCGTACGCCGAGCCGATCCCGGAGCTCTCGTCGCTGAACGCCTCCTACTCGGGGCTGCTCGTGATGGGCGGCTCGATGGACGCCGACTCCGACGACGAGCACCCCTGGCTGCAGGTCACCCGCGAGCGGATCGCGCAGGCCGCCGCCGCCGGCATCCCGACGCTCGGCATCTGCCTGGGGCACCAGCTCGCGGCGATGGCCCTCGGTGGCTCCGTGGAGCGCAGCCCGTTCGGGCTCACCGTGGGCGTGCACCAGGTGACCTGGGAGCCCGAGGTGCTCTTCGACCCGCTGATGCGCCTGCTGGCGGGCGACGATCGCGCCCTGCACTGGCACCGTGACGTCGTCGGTGAGCTGCCCGAGGGCACCGTCAAGCTGGCCAGCTCGATCGACGGCCAGGTGCAGGCGGCCCGGTTCGCCCCGACGGTGTGGGGCGTGCAGTTCCACCCCGAGGTCGACGCGGCCGCGGTCGCCGTCTGGGCTCGCGAGTCCGTCGAGGAGCTCGAGCAGATCGGCCGCAGCGTCGAGGACGTGATCGCGACGGCCACCTTCGCCGAGAACGAGCTCATCAAGACCTGGCAGCCGCTGGCCTTCGGTTTCGCCCGCCTGGTCCGCGAGCGGGTCGCCGCCGTCGCTCCCGGCCGTACCCGCGGCGACGTCGTCCCGACTCCCAGGCCCTGGAGCGCCTGACGCCGACCCGGGTGACAGAATCGGGGCCATGACGTTGCCAGGCAAGGGCGAGCTGCTCCGGCTCGGCTTCAACGATCCGGACACGGCCCTGGAGGATCTGGCAGCTCTCGGTGACGGCACCCAGGAGCTGTGGGCGATCCTCGGTCAGGCCGCCGACCCCGACGCGGCGCTCGCCGGTCTGGTCATGCTCGCCGAGTCGCAGGGCGACGGCTTCGTCGAGGAGCTCGCCGGCGACGAGGGCACCGCGATGCGGCTGGTCTCCGTCCTCGGTGCCTCGCCGGCGCTGACCGACCACCTCGCCCGCCACCCCGCTCAGTGGCGCGAGCTGGCGGACCCGACCCTCGGCACGACCAGGCCCGCGGCGTACGTCTTCCGGGCGTCGCTGCTCGAGGCGGTCGGTGCCGATCCGGCCGATGCCAGCCCGGTGGCCACGGCACCGGACGCGGAGGCGGTCGATGCGCTGCGGGTGGAGTACCGCCGCTGGCTGCTCCGGCTCGCCGCCCGTGACCTCGCCCATCAGCTCCCGGTCGACGACGTCGCCGCCGAGCTCTCCGACCTGGCCTGCGCGACGCTCGAGGCAGCGCTGGCGGTGGCCCGTGCGCGAGTGGGTGCCGATGCCGACCAGGTCCGACTGGCGGTCGTCGCGATGGGCAAGTGCGGTGGCCACGAGCTCAACTACGTCTCCGACGTCGACGTGATCTTCGTCCACGACGCCGCGGACGGGGTCGGCGACGACGTCTCGCTGCGGGTCGCCACCCAGCTCGCCAGCAACCTGATCCAGGTCTGCTCGGCGCACACCGGCGAGGGCACCATCTGGCCGGTCGACGCCGCGCTGCGCCCCGAGGGCAAGGCGGGTGCGCTCTCGCGCACCGTCGCCGGCCATGTCGGCTACTACGAGCGCTGGGCGAGCACCTGGGAGTTCCAGGCGCTGCTCAAGGCCCGCCCGGCCGCGGGGGACCTCGACCTGGGCCAGGCCTACGTCGACGCGGTCAACCCGTTCGTGTGGAAGGCCGCCGAGCGTGACGGCTTCGTCGCCGACACCCAGAAGATGCGCCGCCGGGTGATTGCCCACATCCCCTCGAAGGAGGCCGACCGCGAGCTCAAGCTCGGTGCCGGCGGGCTGCGCGACGTGGAGTTCGCCGTGCAGCTGCTGCAGCTGGTCCACGGTCGCGCCGACACCGGGATCCGCCAGCCGACGACGCTCTCCGCGCTGGCGGCGCTGACCCGCGCCGGCTACGTCGGCCGCGAGGACGGCGAGGCCATGCACGAGGCCTACGCGTTCCTGCGGCGGATGGAGCACCGGCTCCAGCTCTACCGGCTCCGCCGGACCCACGTCGTCCCCGACGACGAGGAGTCGCTGCGCTGGCTGGCGCGCTCGCTCGGCTACCTTCGCGACCCGGTGGTGCGCTTGGAGAAGGAGTGGGGACATCAGCGGATCGAGGTGCGTCGCCTCCACGAGAAGCTCTTCTACCGGCCGCTACTGGACGCGGTCGCCCGGATCCCCTCCGGCCAGGCCCATCTGTCGGCGAAGGCCGCCGAGGAGCGGCTGACCGCGCTGGGCTACGCCGATCCCAAGGCAGCGCTGCGGCACCTGGAGGCGCTCACCACGGGCGTCTCCCGGCGCGCCGCGCTGCAGCGAGCGCTGCTGCCGGTGATGCTGCAGTGGCTCTCCGAGGGCGCCGACCCCGACGCGGGGCTGTTCGGGTTCCGGAGGATCTCCGACGCCCTCGGCGCCACGCCCTGGTATCTGCGCTCCCTGCGCGACGAGGGCCTGGTCGCGCAACACTTCGCCACCATCCTGTCCACCTCGCGCTACACCACCGCGCTGCTCGAGCGGGAGCCCGAGGCGCTGCGCCTGCTCGGCCACGACCTCGCGCCGCTCTCGGCCGAGGCCCTGACCGACGAGATGGTCGCCCGCGCCGCCCGCCGGCGCACCACCACCTCCGCCGAGGAGGCCGTACGCCACATCCGGGCCATCCGCCGGCGCGAGCTGTTCCGGATCTCGGCCGCCGAGCTCCTCGGCGAGGCCGAGATCGACACCGTCGGCGCTGCCCTGTCCCGGCTGACCGACGCCACCTTGGAGGCCTCGCTGCGCACGGTCGTGGCCGAGGAGGTCGCCCGCCGCGAGATCGAGGAGCCGCCGACCCGGATCGCCATCATCGCGATGGGCCGCTACGGCGGGTTCGAGCTCTCCTACGCCTCCGACGCCGACGTGCTCTTCGTCCATCAGCCCGTCGAGGGCGCCGACCCGGCCGAGGCGACCCAGTTCGCGCTCAAGGTGATCGCCGACCTCCGCCGCCTGCTCGCCCTGCCCGGTGCCGATCCGCCGCTCGAGCTGGATGCCGACCTGCGCCCCGAGGGGCGGCAGGGCTCGCTGGTGCGGACGCTGCCGGCGTACGCCTCCTACTACGCGAAGTGGTCCGGCATCT
The DNA here is from genome assembly GCA_040302365.1 of Nocardioides sp. NPDC126508. Taxonomy (GTDB): domain Bacteria; phylum Actinomycetota; class Actinomycetes; order Propionibacteriales; family Nocardioidaceae; genus Nocardioides. The sequence continues at coordinate 157,261 of JBEOUM010000006.1, read as the reverse complement.
GGGAGTCGCAGGCGCTGCTGCGCGCCGACGCGGTCGTCGGTGACCCGCAGGTGCGCGAGGCGTTCACCGCGATGATCGACCCGCTGCGCTACCCCGAGGGCGGGCTGAGCGAGGACGACATCGTCGAGGTGCGCCGGATCAAGGGCCGCGTCGACCACGAGCGGCTCCCGCGCGGCGCCGACCCCAACACCCATCTCAAGCTCGGCCGGGGTGGGCTCGCCGACATCGAGTGGACCGCCCAGCTGCTCCAGATGCGCCATGCGTACGCCGTCCCCGGACTGCGCACGCCGCGCACCGTCGAGGCGCTGGAGGCTGCCCGCGACGCCTCCCTGATCGAGGCCGACGACGCCGAGACGCTCATCGAGGCGTGGCGGATGGTGAGCCGGGTCCGGAACGCCGTCACCCTCGCGCGCGGCCGTCCGGCGGACTCGCTGCCCGCGGGGCCGGTCGAGCTGCACGCCGTCGCGACGATCCTCGGCTACCCGGACGGTGCCACCGACGAGCTGGTCAACGACTACCTGCGGATGACCCGGCTCGCCCACGGCGTGGTCGAGCGCGTCTTCTGGGAGTGACCTCGAGCAGACCGCGGGGGTAGGAGCAGCTGCTCCTACCCCCGCGGAACCGCTACAGGTTGTTGTTGCGCGGCGGCAGCCAGCCCGGGGTGCGCTGCGGCCGCGGCTGCTGCGGCTGGGCCGGAGGCTCGGCGGCCGCCTCGTCGGCGGGCTGCCTGCCCTGGGGCCGGAAGAAGTCCGGTCGCGGCTCTTGGACGCTGTTGGGGGCCTGCTGGGCGTAGGGCCGGGGCGTCCAGCGTCCGTTCTGCGGGCGCAGCTGCGTCGGACGCTGGGGGCGCTGGGCGAACATGCCGCCGAGTCCCTCGCCGGCGGGCTGATTCGCCTGCGGGCTGCCGGACGCCGCCGGCTGACGCGTCGGGAGCGGCTGCAAGGGCTGGTGCGGCTGGTGCGGCTGCTGCAGCACGGCGGGCTGCTGGCCGGTGATCGGCTGCGGACCGGTGCCGTACTGCGGTGCCATCCCCGGCCGCTGCGGCATCATCGGGTAGGACCCGGAGTCGGTGGTCGGCCGCTGGCCCGGGGTCCAGGGGTCGTCGAGGTCGTCGTTGATGCCCGCGAACATGGTGCCGAAGCCGATGACGATCAGCATGCCGGCCGAGATCGCGAAGATCGGCATCGCGAGGTAGACCGGGTCGGCGCCGCTGACGTGGCCCAGCTTGTCGTCGGAGGAGCTGTGGATCTCGAGGGCGAGCATGCCGGTGTAGTGCATGACGCACACGCCGATGCCCATGATCACGGCGGCGGCGACCCGCATCAGCCGCGTGGTGACGTTGAAGGCGAAGAAGAGCGCGAGCGCCGAGGCGACCAGCGCGATGACGACGGAGGCCACCACCACCGGCGGCTTCCAGACCATCTTGGCGCTCATGTCCATCGCGTACATGCCGGTGTAGTGCATCGCGCACACGCCGGCACCGGTCACCAGGCCACCGACGATGTAGCCGGTCTTGCCGCGCATCGCGGTCGCGATCAGCATCCCGACCATCGCCGCGACGATGGCGACCGCGAGGGAGATCAGCGTGGTGCCGATATCGAGGGCGTACGCCACGTGGCTGTCGAACGCGAGCATGCCGATGAAGTGCATGGACCAGATCGCGCCGCCGCCGATCGAGGTCGCGGCGCCGAAGAGCCAGAGCCAGGAGCCGGTGCCCTCTCCGCGACGGCGGGCGCGGTTCGCACAGGTCAGTCCGACCCACGATCCGAGCACGGAGATGATGAATGACATGCCGACCAGAGGCTGGCTGAAGGCTCCGATCGTGACTTCCTCAATGCTGGTCACGCTGTGTGTCTTCCTCTCGTTCCTCGCCGGACGGGGTGTGGGGGATCGGCGGGGTAGATATGGACACATGCGTAGATGCCCCTAGGGGTATCTGGATGCATCCGTAACGGGTCATGGTTCCCGTGTAGTCCGGGTCACAATAGAGGAACAGGTCCCCTATTTCCATGCAGGGGTATGGTGGCTCCGCTATGCCCGGTGATGTATATGTGCTCGAGCTTGACGACATGCAGCAGTCGGCTGTCGATCTGGGGGATCCGACCCGCCTCGTCTTCGACTACATGAGGCGTATCGGCGATGTTATCGACCGACTGCCTCCGGGGCCAGTGCGCGTGCTGCACGTCGGTGGCGCCGCGATGACGCTGCCGCGCTACGTCCATGCGACCCGGCCGCGCTCCTCGCAGATCGTGCTCGAGCCGTCGGTCGAGGTCATCGAGCGCGTACGCAGCGAGGCTCCGCTCCCGCCGCGCAGCGGCATCAAGGTGCGTCCCGTCGACGGCAGGAGCGGCATCGGCGGCGTACGCGACGGCTTCGCCGACATGGTGATCCTCGACGCGTTCGACGGCGGCCACACCCCGCCGGAGCTCATCGAGGCTGCCTTCGTCGAGGACGTACGCCGCGTGCTGGCGCCCGCCGGGGTCCTCGTCGCCAACCTCGTCGACCGGGCGCCGTTCGCGCAGGCACGGGACTTCGTCGCGGTGGCACGTGACCTCGGCGACGTGGTCGTGGGTGTGGAGCCGGCGACGCTGAAGGGCCGTCGCTCCGGCAACCTGGTCATCGCCTGTGGTGCGGTGCCGGACGCGCCGTTCGGCTCGCCGTCCCCGATGGAGTACCGCGTCTTCACCGGCCGCGCCGTCGCCGACTCCTTCGGTGGCGGGACGCGCCGCTAGGCTGGCGGGCATGTCGATCGAGCTGGCCCGCGCCCACCTGGACCGATTCGGCCGCGGTGGGGAGATCATCGAGTCGGAGGAGTCGAAGGCGACCGTCGAGCTCGCCGCGGCGGCCCTGGGTGTCTCGCCGGCGGAGATCGCCAAGACGATCAGCCTCTACACCGAGGACCGCAGCGCCGCGATCCTCGTGGTCGCCTCCGGTGACGCCAAGATCGCCAACGCGAAGTTCAAGGCCCACTTCGGTGTCAAGGCGCGGATGCTCGCGGCCGAGGACGTCGAGCCGATGACCGGCCACGCGATCGGCGGGGTCTGCCCGTTCGGCAACCCGGCCTCGGCCGAGGTCTGGCTCGACGCCTCGCTCAAGCGCTTCGACACGGTCTACCCCGCCGCGGGCGAGGCCAACACGACCATCGCGCTCACACTCGGCGACCTGGAGACGATCAGCGGGGCCCGGGGCTGGGTCGACGTCACCAGGCTTCCCGAGAGCTCCTGAAATGGGGACGGCCCCGGCCCTGCCGAAGCAGGGCCGGGGCCGCCGTGAAAGCCAGAGTCAGACCGGACGGACGTTCTCGGCCTGCGGGCCCTTCGGGCCCTGGGTGACGTCGAACTCGACGCGCTGGTTCTCGTCCAGGGTCTTGTAGCCCTGGGTCTGGATCGCGGAGAAGTGCACGAAGACGTCGTCGCCCCCGTTGTCCTGGGCGATGAAGCCGAAGCCCTTGTCGCCGTTGAACCACTTCACGGTTCCCTGAGTCATGAATCTAATCCTTGTGTACACAGGGCGACTCCGTGCCGCCCTTTGGGCGTTGAATCCACGAGTCCTGATTTCTGCTTCTGCGGAAGACCAAGTGCTGCACGAACGGTCACCGAGAGCAACCGCGAAGCGCGTTGGGGCGCCTCCTTCAACGCCGACAAGCCTACATGTCATGAGCCGACTTCGGGTATCTCCGATTTTTCGGCGTTTCAGACGCCGGCTCGAGCCTGATATCGGGGGCGTACGGGTGGGTCGGTTTGACAACCCCGAGCATCGCCTCGACAAGATCGGGGTACCGGCGATCTACCAACCAGATAGGGGCCCACGTGGACCAGCCATGGTGGCGCGAAGCAGTCGCGTATCAGATCTACCCGCGATCCTTCGCGGACTCGAACGGCGACGGGCTCGGTGATCTGCAGGGCATCACCGACCACCTGGACTACCTCGCCGCGCTGGGCGTCGACGCGGTCTGGATCTGTCCCTTCTACACCTCTCCGCAGAACGACCACGGCTACGACGTGGCCGACTACCGCGACGTCGACCCGATCTTCGGCACCCTCGAGGACGCCGACCACCTGATCGCGCGGGCGCACGAGCTCGCCCTGAAGGTGATCGTCGATCTGGTGCCCAACCACACCTCGTCGGCGCACCCGTGGTTCATCGAGGCGCTCGCCGACGTCCCGGGGTCGCCGGCGCGTGACCGCTACATCTTCCGCGACGGCCGCGGCGAGGCGGGGGAGGAGCCGCCGACCAACTGGCGCTCGGTCTTCGGTGGTCCGGCGTGGACGCGGATCGAGGGCGGGCAGTGGTATCTGCACCTCTTCGACGACGACCAGCCCGACCTCAACTGGCACAACCCCGAGGTCGTCGCCGAGTTCACCGAGATCCTCACCTTCTGGCTCGACCGCGGCGTCGACGGGTTCCGGGTCGACATCGCCCACGGTCTCTTCAAGGAGCTGCGCGACCAGGTCGTCCCCGAGGGGCTCGCGCTCACCTCGGATGCCGCGGTGATGTACCAGCGGGGCATCACGGACGCGCCGATGTGGGACAATCCGGGTGTCCACGAGATCTACCGGGCCTGGCGCAAGCTGATCGACTCCTTCGACGGCGACCGGATGATGGTCGCCGAGGCCTGGACGCCCGGCCCGGCGGAGCTGCGCCGCTACGTACGCGCCGACGAGTTCAACCAGGCGTTCAACTTCTCCTGGCTGCAGGCGCCCTGGTCGGCCGAGGCGTTCAGCGAGGTCATCGAGTCGACGCTGAAGGCACTCGGTCCTTCGCGCGCGGCGCCCACGTGGGTCCTCTCCAACCACGACGTCGTACGCCACCGCTCCCGTTACGGCGACGGACTGCAGGCGCTGCACCGGGCGAGGGCGGCGACCCTGACCATGCTGGCGCTCCCGGGCTCGGCCTACCTCTACCAGGGTGAGGAGCTGGGCCTGCCGCAGGTCTACCTGCCGCCGGAGTACCAGGAGGATCCGTGGTCGGAGACCGGTGAGGGTGGTCGTGACGGATGCCGGGTGCCGCTGCCGTGGAGCGGGTTCGAGCCGCCCTTCGGGTTCAGCGCCGTGCCCGACGAGGAGCTGCCGACCCAGCCGTGGCTGCCGCAGCCGGCCGAGTGGGTGGACCTCACCGTGGCCGCGCAGAACGGGGTCAGGGACTCGACGCTGGAGTTCTACCGGGCGGCGCTGGCGGCGCGACGGGTCTACGCGCTCGGAGCTGACGAGGACGTGGAGATCCTGGACGCGCCCGAGGGCGTCGTCTCGTTCCGGCGCGGCGGGGTCGGCGGCTCCGAGGACACAAGGAGCGACCTGATCGTCGTGCTCAACTGCGGGATGGAGCCGACGCCGCTGCCGGACGGCGAGATCGTGATGTACAGCGGCGACCCCGTCGTCGGCGATCTGCCCACCGATGCGGCGGTCTGGATCATCGCTCCCGCTCAGCGCACCGACTGACCGAACTGATGGTGATGGTGCCGGTGGTGGTGTCCGTGGTGGTGCCTCTTGCGGAAGACGAGCGCCCCGACGGCGATCGCGGCGAAGACCCACCACGGCACGCCCATCACCATCAGGCCGACCGCCACGAGCAGGAAGCACGCGATGAGCGGGAATGCCCGCGGGCGGCCTCGGCGCTGCCGGCGGACGACCTGTGGCGGCTGCGGCACGCTCCTCGGGAGGTCGGTGAAGAGCATCTCCAGGTCGCCGCGCACCTTGGCTGACCAGACCGCGTCCAGGCGCTCGTAGTAGTCGTCGTCGGAGAGCCGGCCGGTCGAGTAGTGCTCGGCGAGCCTCGCCGACGCCTCCTCCCGATCGGCCTCGCTCACCCGCAGGTTGTCGAGGTTGCTCATGCCATCTCCCTTGTGAAAGCCGCTTCGACTGTCGGCGTAGTGTCCCGATATATCGCGAGGGTACGCCTGAAGAGTTGGGGTCGCAAGGGACTTTCGTCGGGCCTCAGGTGAGCAGCACGACGACCAGCAGGATCGCCGGCACCGTGGCCAGCGTGCTGACGAAGATGACGTCACGGGCCAGCAGCACGGCCCGGTTGTAGCGCTGCGCCACGACGAACACGTTCTGAGCGGTCGGCAGCGCCGAGAGCACCGTCACCGCCAGCAGGGCCTCGGCGTCCAGGCCGAGCAGGAACCGCCCGATGACGTACGCCGCCACCGGCTGCACCACCTGCTTGGTCGCGACCACGGCGGCCAGGTCCAGCGGCGGCACCCCGCGACCCGGGAGCGGGCCGAGCCGGAGCGCGACCCCGTAGGCGATCAGCATCGACGGCACCGCCATCCCGGCCACCAGCTCCAGCGGATCGGCGACAGCGGTCGGCAGGTCGAGGCCGGAGACGGAGAGCGCCACCCCGATGAGGGAGGCGACGGTGATCGGGTTGGTCAGCGGACGGCGCAGGACCGCCCAGAACGAGAGCCTCGTGGTGCTCGCGTCGGCGTCCAGGATCACCAGTGCCAGCGGCTGGAGCACGAGCATCTGCAGCAGGAGTGTCGGTGCGACCAGGACCGGGTCGCCCAGGACGTACGACGCGATCGGGAGGCCGAGGTTGCCGGCGTTGGCGTAGCAGCCGCACAGCGTCGCCACCACCGTGGTGCCCAGGTCGCGGCGGCGCAGGCGCGCGACGGTGACGACGAGGGTCGCCGAGACCAGCACGGCCCCGGCGACGGCGACCAGGTTGCCGGAGAAGACGAACCCGAGGTCGCTGTCGTCCATCACCGTGATCAGCAGGGCCGGGCTGGCGACGTAGAACGCGAGCGTCGAGAGGGTGCGCTGGCCGTGCTGGTCGAGGATCTTGAGGTGGGCGAGCAGGGCGCCGAGGGCGATGAGGACGCTGATCGTGGCGAAGCCGGTGAAGACCCCTGCCACGGCCTAGATCTCGCGTCGCAGGTCGAGGAGGCCGCGGGCGGCGTGCTCGGTGACGATGCGCTCGGCCGCGACGGCGTCGCGCCCGCGCAGCGCGATCACCAGGGCACGGTGCTCGGCGTAGCGGTCGGCGCCGAACTCGTCGCCGGCCAGCAGGTGCGCCCGGGAGATCTCCCGCTGGCGGGAGCGGGTCAGCGAGCGGGACTGCTCCAGGAGCCGGAGCAGGACGGGGTTGTGGGCCGCGGCGTTGACCTGCTCGTTGAAGCGGCCGAGCACGTCGAGGAAGCGGTCGGCGTGCTTGTCGACCGGCTTCTCGTCGCGGTGACGCGCCCGGATCAGGATGACCAGGTCGTCGGCCTCGTCGAGCAGCCGGTCGAGCTCGTCGAGCTCGTCGTCGGTCGCGTGCCTGGCCGCGAACCGGGCGGCGAGGCCGCGCAGTGCGACCTCCACCTCGGCCAGGTCGTGGCTGGCGTCCTCCTCGATCCGGGCCACCAGCGTCGTACGCGGCCCGACGCGCTCCACGAGGCCGTCGAGCTCGAGCCGGCGGATCGCCTCGCGGACCGGGGTCGGGCTGACGCCGAGGCGCTCGGCCATGCCTCGCTCGGTCACCTTGGCGCCCGGCTCGAGCTCGCCGGAGCCGATCTGGCTGCGTAAGGCCTGGTAGACGCGCTCGGCCACGGTCGTGGTCTCCGGCGCGGTCTCGGGGGAGGAGATCGACATGGCTCTGATCCTAGGCCACTTTTCCAACTGTGCCACCTCTTGACTATTTTGCTGTAGCAAAACTACTGTGAGCGCCGCCACAGACCAGAGATCACGGAGGTCCCTCTCGTGAGCACCACCATCCCCACCGCACCACCACGGCAGCTCGGGCCCCGCCGGATCACCCTCCTCGTCGCGCTGGCGGTCTTCGCCCAGGAGTCGATGTGGAACTTCTACGACAGCCAGGTGCCGCCGCTGCTGCGCGAGCACCTGGCCAGCGCCGCCCTCGTCGGCTTCATCATGGGCATGGACAACCTGCTCGGGATCTTCATCCAGCCGTGGATGGCCAACCGATCCGACCGGACCCGCACCCGATGGGGCCGGCGGATGCCCTACCTCGCCGTCGGGATGCCGATCGCGGCGCTGCTGTTCGTGCTCCTGCCGCACGCCGCCGACACGCTTCCGCTGCTGATCGTCGTCATCGTCGCGTTCGCGCTGGTGTCGAACTCGTTCAAGCCGATCGGCGAGGCGCTGGTGCCCGACTTCATCGCTCCCGAGCGCCGCAGTCGTGCCAACGCCGCGGTCAAGATCGCCTCCAGCCTCACCGTCATCGTCGCCGCCGTGGTCAGCATCCTGCTCGTCGACGACCACCCGGCCCTCGCGTTCGCGGTGATCGCGCTGATCACTCTCGTCTCGGTGACGGTGCTGTGCCTCTCGATCCGGGACAGCTCCTCGCCCGGCTACCGGGCGGCGGTGGCCGAGGACGCCGCCGAGGAGGCCGCCGAGGACTCGACGGCCGTCGGGCAGGCGCGCATCCGCGACACGATCCTGGAGATCGTCCGCGACCCCGACCGCAGCCGGCTGCTGCTGATCGTGGCCATCCTGGTCTTCGGCAGCGCCTGGGCGGGCTCGCGCGCGCTGGTCACGCCCTACGGCATGGAGACGCTCGGGATGTCACGTGGCGACGCGGGTGGGCTCACCCTGCCGAGCGGGGTGGCGTTCCTGCTCGCCGCCTACCCGACCGCGCTCTTCGCCGAGCGCTTCGGCCGGCTGCGCACGATGATCGCCGGGATGGCGATCTTCGCGGCCGCCATGCTCCTCGGCACGCTGGTGCAGACCCCGACCGGCACCGTCGTGGCCTTCTGCATCGGTGCCGCCGGTGCCTCGGCCTTCCTGGTCAACGCCGTCGTCGTGCTGTGGAACCTGGCGCCCTCGGCGCGGGTCTTCGGGACGTACGCGGCGCTGTATGCGGTGGGCTGGCAGGCCGGTGCCTTCCTCGGGCCCGCGCTGATCGGCGGGGCCGTGGACGTCCTGGGCTGGCCGACGATGCTGCTCGACATCGCGGTGGTCGCGGCGGTGGCGGTCGTGATCGTGGTGCGGATCGGCCGCCTCCAGCGGCGCGGCTCCGTCGAGAAGGTGGTGTGAGCGCCGTGGCCAGGATCCTCATCACCACCGACTATCTACGGCCCGGCGACGAGGTCGACGACCTGCTCCGCTCCCGGGGCCACGACACCCGCTTCACGTCCGGCGATCTGGCCGCGGACCTCGCTGGGGCCGACGGTGCCCTGGTCGGTCACGACCCCCTCACCGCCGAGGTGCTGGCATCCGCGGGCCGGCTGCGGGCGGTCGTACGCACCGGCGTCGGCTACGACGCGATCGACGTCGCGGCCGCGGCCCGTGCCGGGATCACGGTCAGCAACCTGCCCGGGATCAACGCCAACGCGGTAGCGGAGTACACGCTGGGGCTGCTCCTCGCCTCCTCCCGCCGGCTGGTCGAGAGCGCAACGGGGGTCGCCTCCGGAGGCTGGCCGCGCGAGGACGGCCGCGAGCTGCGCGGCTCCGCCCTCGGCCTGATCGGCTACGGCGCCGCCGCTCGTGCGGTGGTCCCCCTGGCCAGGGCGTTCGGGATGAGGCTGCTGTGCACGACGGGTGTGCCGGTCGCCGAGCGAGCCGACCCGGACGTCGAGTTCGTGGAGCTGCCCGAGCTCCTCGCCGGCGCGGACTTCGTCTCGGTCCACACCGCGCTCACGCCGCGGACCCGAGGGTTGCTCGACGCGGCCGCGTTCGCGCTGATGAAGCCGCGCGCGGTGCTCGTGAACACCGCGCGCGGCGCGATCGTCGACGAGGAGGCGCTCGCCGCCGCTGTCCGGGACGGCCGGATCGCGGGTGCCGCGCTCGACGTCGTCACCGAGGAGCCGCTGCCGGCGACGAGCCCCCTGCGCGGGGTGCCCGGGATCGTCGTCCACTCCCACCTGGCCGGCCAGACTGCCGAGGCCCGCCGGGCCGCCGGCATCGAGGGAGCCCACGAACTCCTCGACGCCCTGGCCGGCCATCCGAAGCACGCTGTCAACGCCCACCTGATCGAGAAGAGGGACAACCGATGACCAACGCCGACTCTGTCAGCATCCTGGTACCCAGCGGGATGCTGGGTGCCGGGTTCCCGGAGGAGACCGTCACCCGCGGGATCGCGCTGGGGGCGGACGTGATCGCCGTCGACGGCGGCTCCACCGACTCCGGCCCCTTCTATCTGGGCGCCTCGAAGCCGAAGACGACCGCCGCGGCGGTCTCCCGGGACCTGCGGATCCTGCTCCGGGCCGCCGCCGGGGCGGGCATCCCGCTCATCGTCGGTTCCTGCGGCACCAGCGGCACCGACGACGGCGTCGACTGGGTCGCCGGGATCGTCGCCGATCTGCTCGCCGAGGAGGGCCTGTCGATGAAGGTCGCCCGGATCTACGGCGAGCAGCGCGCCGCCGACCTGAAGGAGCCGCTGGAGGCGGGCCGGATCCGTCCGCTCCCGCCGTTGGGCGAGCTGGACGTGGCGACCCTGGAGGACTGCACCCACATCGTCGCGATGATGGGCCACGAGCCGATCGCCGAGGCGCTCGCCGCCGGGGCCCAGGTGGTCCTGGCCGGGCGGGCGACCGACACGGCCAACGCGGCTGCGTACGCCTTGCTGAAGGGGATGCCCGCCGGACCGACCTGGCATGCGGCCAAGATCGTGGAGTGCGGTGGCCAGTGCACGACCAACCCGCGGATGGGTGGCGTCTTCGCGACCGTCGACCGCACCGGGTTCACCATCGAGCCGCTCGACGAGAGCGCCGCGTGCACGCCGATCTCGGTGGCCGCCCACATGCTGTACGAGACGGCCAACCCGTTCGAGATGAGAGAGCCGGACGGCACCCTGGACGTACGGGACGCCGTCTACACCGCGCTCGACGAGCGCCGGGTGCGCGTCGAGGGGTCACGGTTCCACCACGCCGAGCAGCACACGATCAAGCTCGAGGGCGCCCGGATCAGCGGCTACGAGACGATGTCGTTCTCCGCGATCCGGGACCCGCTGATCCTGGAGGACATCGAGGGCTGGGCCGCGCTCATGGACGTCGTGTTCACCCAGCGGGTGGAGCAGACCCTGGGCCTGACCAGGGAGGACTACGACTACGACCTGCGTCTCTACGGCTACAACGCCGTCCTCGGCGACCTGGACCCGGCCACCGAGCCGCCGCGTGAGGTCGGGGTGATGCTCCTCGTCCGCGCCGCCGACCAGGCCCTGGCCACCGCCGTCGCCAAGGTCGCCAACCCGTTGATGCTGCACCTGCCGGCACAGGACATGGACTATCTGCCCAGCCTGGCGTTCCCGGGGTCTCCGGCCGAGGTCGAGCGAGGGGCTGCGTACGAGTTCGTGCTCAACCACGCCGTCGACAGCCTCACCCCGACCGCGATGTTCCGCACCGAGATGGAGGAGAAGCACGATGCCTGAGACCACCCTGGGCGACCTCGCGACCGAGGTCCGTTCCAAGAACGCCGGGCCGTTCTGGATCACGATGGAGCTGTTCATGCGTGACGCAGACGGCTACCGGATCGCGGCCGACGAGACGTTCCTCCACGAGGGGGTCGTCGCCGACCTCTACCGGGTCGATCCCGGCTCGGTGCAGATCTTCCGGATCCCGTTGCTCAACGTCGTCAAGATCTCCTACCCGCGCCCGGTCTCGCAGGGCTCGCTGCGCGACCGCGACGTCCACGCCGGCCAGCACCACGTGCCGCTCGCGCAGCTGGTGGTGCGCCGCCACTGATCTAGAGGTCGAGGTGGTCGGTGATCGCCTGCGCCCACCGCTCGTAGCCCGCCGGGGAGGCGTGGAACCCGTCGGTGGCGAAGAAGGACGGCTCGGCGGGACCGAGGTCGGCGGAGCTGACCCACTGCACCGACGTACGTCCGGCGCAGACCAGCCGCGCGGCCTCGTCGAGCGCCCTCCCGCGCTCGGCGAGGTAGCGCCGCAGGGTGCGGGGGAGCGACGGGAACGCGCCGAACTCCGGGGTGCCCGGGAGCACGGTGTGCGCGGCGTGCTGCTCGAGGGTCTCGAGGATGGCGGTGAGATCCCGTGTCCAGGCCTCGACCGCGCGGCGCGCGAGGATGTCGTTGACCCCGACCAGGAGCACCGCGAGGTCCCACTCGCCGGTGACCTTCGTGAGGATGCCGTGCCTGATCCGCTCGCTGGTGGCGCCGTACTTCCCCAGCGCCCGCCACTCGACCGGACGCCCGGTCCGCCGGCCGATCGCGCGGGCCATCGAGCCGGCGAAGGCGAGGTCGTGGGTGGGCGCGCCACGGCCCGAGGCGGACGAGTCGCCGATCACCAGCAGCCGCAGCCGGCCGGCATCGTCGTGGGCCTCCGGGGCGGCCACGAACCCCTTCGTCGGACCGTCCGGACGGGGTTCCTTGCCGATGGTCCGGTGGACGTACGCGGCCTGTGCGGCGACCAGCGGGAGCAGCAGCGGATTCATCGTCTCTCCCCGGGCTGGATGTCGTGACGTACGTGCTCTTCCGTCGTTCTACAGCGCGTGCTCCGGCGGGTCTCCGACGTTGGCTGAACGGTGGGCGAATCTCCCCGGAAGGTTTGACACAGACGCTCCTCATCCCGGTCACCGTTGGGGTACAAGACATGGGAATCACAGACACGTGACCCGACTCACCGCGTGCCAGCCCTAGCATCACGCCCAGCTGTGAGCGCTCGACCACAACCCTCCCCTCATCCGAAGGAATGCGACGCCATGTCCGACTTCATCAGCGGCATCTTCAACCGCCACAAGAACGAGCAGCCGAAGGCAGAGGAGGGGGAGTCGACCGAAGCCTCCGCCCCCGTCTTCGGCGAGAACCCGGCCACCACCGAGGTCCCCGCCCCGCCGACCGCGTACGTCACCGACTCCGTCGTCGGTGAGGTCGCGGAGCCGGTCACCGAGGCTGTCACCGAGCCCGTCGCGGAGCCGGTCGCGGAGACCTTCGCCGAGCCTGTTGCGGAGCCTGTTTCGGAGACCGCGGTCATCGACCCCCTCTCCGACCCCGAGCACGTCGTCACCGACTCCGAGGCGACCCCGGCCGCCGACGTGGCCGAGCTCGCCGCCGAGGACACCGAGGTGACCGCCGACGTCGTGGGCGAGGTCGCCGGGACCGAGGCTGCGGAGACGGTCGAGACCGTCGACGAGGTGTCGACCGACGCGGTCGAGACCGAGGGCACGTTCGAGGCGCCGCTCGAGGGCGCCGACGCCGAAGCCCCCGCCGCGGAGACCACCGACGAGGTCGAGGAGACCGCTGTCGAGGAGGCCGCCGTCGAGGAGGCGCCGGTCGACGAGACGCCGGTCGAGGCCGAGGTCGTCGACACCACCGCCGACGAGGTCGTTGCCGAGGAGCCCACCGAGACCGGCGAGATCGGTGAGATCGGTGAGACCGGTGAGGTGGCCGAGGTCGAGATCGACGCCGAGGACACCTTCGTGCCCGCCGACGCGATCGAGTCGACCGAGGTCGAGACCGAGGACAGCGTTGTCGAGTCCGAGGGTGACGCGCCGATCGAGGAGGACGTCGCGGTCGAGGGGTCGACCGAGGTCGAGGACGCCGTGGCGACCGCGGAGGACGGCGAGGCGTCCGAGGTCGAGATCGTGGAGACCGTCGAGTCGGAGGACGTGGCCGGGGCGGTCGAGCCGGACGGCTTGGCGACCGAGGAGGCCGTACGCGAGGTGGAGGACGACGTGACCGATGCCGAGGTGGCGGAAGCCTTCGAGCCGGTCGATGCCGACGCCGAGGAGACAGTCGTCGCGCCCGAGGGTGAGGTGATCGACGAGGAGGTCTCCGTCGAGGCGACGGTGGAGACCGAGGACGTCTTCGTGGCTCCCGAGTCCGGTGAGGCGATCGAGGTCGAGTTGGACGCAGAGGAGGCCGACGCGACGGTCGAGGCTGCTGAGGAGTCGGCTGCTGAGGAGTCGGCTGCTGAGGAGTCGGCTGCTGAGGAGTCGGCCGCTGAGGAGGTCGCTGCCGAGGTGATCGAGCCGGTCGAGGCCGAGGTCGAGGCGGAGGTGACGGAGCCGGCGGAGACCGAGGACGTCTTGGTGGCCCCCGAGTCCGGTGAGGCGACCGAGGTCGAGGTGGACGCGGAGGACGTAGACGCGACGGTCGACGCTGCTGAGGAGGCCGCTGCTGAGGAGGCCGCTGCTGAGGAGGCGCCTGCTGAGGACGACGCGTCCGACGAGGCCGCCGAGGTGACGGACGAGGTCGAGACGGCCGCCGAGCCGGTCGAGACCGTCGACACCGCCATCGAGGAGACGGAGGTGGCCGAGGAGCCCGCTGCCGTCGAGGAGATCGTGTCCGAGGCACCCGCGCCCGGCTTCGCCCCGGAGCCGGTCGTGGAGCTGGAGCCGACCGCCGACTCGACGCTGACCGGTGTGCTGCGCGCTGCTCGCGAGGAGCGCGGCAAGTCGACGGTGAGCGAGGGCCTCGTCGAGCGCCTGGTCCACCACATCGTGGCCAAGATCGACGGCGTACACGCCATCGACGACGAGGGCACCGTGGTCGACATCGTCGGCGACGTCGCCAACATCACGGTCTCCTACGTGATCGCGTACGGCACCCCTGTCAAGGCCAACGCCGTCGCCATCCGCACCCAGGTGATCGAGGCTGTCGAGGACTACTTCGACATCGACGTCGAGGCCGTGGACGTCAACGTGAGCGACTTCCACATCGCCTGATCCTGCCGACGGCGCCTCGGCCCGGGTGAGCGAATCATCCGGGCCGAGGCGCCGTGGTAGTCATCGACCGCGCCTGCGAGCATCTGCACTGTCGAGGGCTTCGCCGATCGCGCGCATCTGCCCGTCCTGCCGCCCGCCCGTCGTGGCGAGCGGGATCTCGGCGATGAACCGCCGCTCGCTCTCCGGGATCCGCGCGGCCACGAGGTCGGGGTTCGTCGCCGCCGTTCCGTACAGTCCCGGCCCGTCCAGTGCGAACACGTCGATCATGACCAGCCGGCCGTCAGCCGTGCGCATCACGTTGGTCGGGTTGAAGTCGAGGGGTCCGGGCCACGACTGCTCCCGCCTCATCCGCTCGTGGATCCGGAGCGCCACCTCGAGGAGCTCGCCACCGGACTCCTGCATCGTCCGTGCGAACGTCATCGCTTCGTCCTCCGGAACCGGTTCGAGCAGCTCGAGGATCTGCAGGTCCCCGCCGCCCGCGAGCCTGCGATGGCCGAACAGTGCCGGCACCTGTCCGGTCGGAGCCGCCTCGCGATAGAAGGCGGTGTTGTACGTCCCTGCCGGATCGAACGGGCTGATCCGGGCCGCCGCGCGCCCGTCCGGCGAGCTCAGGGCGATGGCCCAGTCGCCCGCTCCGCATCGCACCCATCCCGCGGCGAGGAGCGCGGCTTCCGCGTCCCTGTGGTCGGCGTCCGGGGCGATCAGCGCCAGGCTGTTGTCGTTCGAACCGGCCTGTGTGGTCATCGCGGCCGACTCTAGTGACCACCGTCCTTCCGCCGCCGTAGATTTTCTCGGGATCCGGCATCGGGTGCCATGAGAGAATGACGGCAGGCCTCGGAGCGCATCGCACTCCGAGGCTTTCGCGTATGACGACACTGCACACCTCTCTCGACGACGTTCCGGCCCCGGTGATCGCCCGCCTCGCGCGGCCCGAGGATCACGTCGCTCTCCGCCACCTCTGGCTGCTCTTCCGTCACGACATGTCGGGCTTCAGCTCCACCCTCCCGTTCGCCGATGGCACCTTCCGTTCCGAGCGACTCGACGCAGCGCTCCGCTCCGATCCCGGCTGGCGGGCCTGGACCCTGACCGCTGGCATCCATCCGATCGGGTTCGCGCTCGTGCGCGACGCCGACCGGCCCGTACGTGTCCTGAACAGCTTCTTCGTCGTCGCCGGCGCTCGCCGGGGCGGGCTCGGGCTCCGGTTCGCGCGGGCTGTCGTCTCTGATGCGCCGGGGGAGTGGAAGGTCGCCTATCAGGATCGGAATCGTCCTGCTGCGTCGTTCTGGGAGCGGGTCACGGCGGGGTGTGAACGGGCGTGGTCTGAGAGTGTGGGGGTGGGTGGGGTTCGGGATGTGTGGATCTCGTTCTCTATGGGTGTTGGAGGTTCTGGCGGCTGGTCTGGTTCGTAGCCTCGCTGGTCGAGCCGCCGGAGCCGCTGGGCGGAGGCGTGTCGAGACCAACAGTCCTCTTCTGCGGGAAACTCGGTTTGGCGACCGTGTCTTCGTTTCAGGGTTCGCCGCCGACCCTTGCTTTGAGTGTTTCTCGATCGCGCGCCGCGTCAAGGACGGGCTTCGCCCGCCGCTTCGCGGTGGCCTGCGGCCATCCTTGACCCGGCACCCGATCGAGAAAGATTTCGCCTATATCGGGGCGGCGGCGAGAGTGTGGCGCAGCAGCCACGTGACTTGTTCGCGGACCACGTAACTATCATCTGACCAGCCTAAATATGTCGTGTCCTGCTGGTCGACCGCATATAATAAGGCGCATGAACGAGACCGTCGACCACCTCCTCGCTGGGCCGCCACCGGGCGCGTCCGAGCATGAGCTGGTCGACTGGATCGCTCGGCTCGAACAGATCAAGTGCACCGCCGAGGCGGTCCAAGCCGAAGCAGCCGTACGTCTCGAGGAAGCCGCCCGCGCACGGCAGGCCGCGGCCGGCGTTCCTGCTCGGAAACTGGGTGAAGGGGTCGCCTCGCAGATCGCGCTCGCGCGCCGGGTCTCGCCCGATCGGGGTGCCAAGCTGCTGGGTCTGGCGACGATCCTGATCGCGGAGATGCCGCACACCTTCGCGTTGATGAAGGCCGGGTTGTTCTCGCAGTGGCAGGCCACCATTCTGGCCCGCGAGACCGCCTGCCTCACCCAGGACGACCGTCGGATCATCGACGACCAGCTCTGCGCCACCGGACCCAACGGGGAACCCGCCAAAGCAGTGGCGATGGGGCTGCGGCAGCTTGAGAACGCCGCCAAGAACCTCGCCATCACCCTCGACCAAGCCTCCGTGGTCGCCCGGGCCGCCAACGCCGAGAAAGACCGCCGGGTCAGCCTGCGGCCGGCCCCGGACACGATGACCTGGCTCGGTGCCTTGCTTCCGGTCAAGGACGGCGTCGCGGTCTATGCGGCCCTGGATCAGGCCGCCAACGCGGCCCGTGCCGCCGGTGACGAACGGACCCGGGGTCAGGTCATGGCCGACACCCTCATCGACCGGGTCACCGGCCGCGAGACCGGGGCTAAGCCGCGGATCGAGGTCAAGATCGTGATGACTGCCGACACCCTCACCGGGGATGCCGACCAGCCCGCTGTGGTCGAGGGCTACGGCCCCGTCCCCGGTGCTTGGGCCCGCGACGCCCTCACAGACGCCGAGGTCTTCGTGCGGCGCCTGTACACCGACCCCGCAGGGCAACTCGTGGCGATGGAATCCCGCGCGAGGAAAGCCCCCGAGGGTCTAGCCGAGTTCGTCGCGACCCGTGACGGCGGGATCTGCCGCACCGTCGGCTGTGATGCCCCGATCCGCAACATCGACCACGTCGAGCGCCACGCCGACGGCGGCACCACCAGCGCCCAGAACCTTCAAGGTCTCTGTGAGCGGTGCAATCAGGCGAAGGAAGCGATCGGGTGGCGGGCCAGACCCGGACCCGATGGCAGCATCACCACCATCACGCCCACCGGGCACACCTACACCAGCCCGCCACCCGACACCTGGCAGCCGGACCCGGCACCGCTGTCGCGAGCCGAGCTCCGGCTGCGTGACGTACTCCTCGACCGCACCCTCGCCGCTTGATGCGGCGTTGTGGTCAGGCGAGGGGGAGGAGGTCGCGTTCGGCGAACACCTTCTTGGCGGTGAAGGTGGCGTTGAGAGCGCGGGGGAAGCCGCAGTAGACCGCGGAGTGGAGCAGAGCCTCGATGATCTGCTCGGGGGTCAGGCCGACGTTGAGGGCGGCGTTGATGTGGACCTCGAGCTGCGGCTCGCACCCGCCCAGCGCGGTGAGCATGCCGAGGGTGACGAGCTGCCGGTCCCGCGGCTCGAGCCCGGGACGGGCGTAGATCTCGCCGAAGCCCCAGGCGACGATCTGGTGCCCGAGCTCCGGGGCGATGTCGGCGAGCGAGTCGATGACTCGCGCGCCGGCCTCGCCGTCGATCGCGTCGAGGATCTCGCGGCCGTGGTCGTGGCGGGCGGCGCGGTCGGTGGGGTCCTGGGTCGGGTTCGCGTAGGTCATGTCGCGGACGCTAGGAGTTGGAGTGCACTCGAAGTCAACGCGGCTAGGAGGCGTACGCGATCTGCTCCTGGATCTCGAACCGGAGCCCGTCGGCGGCGGCGATGTAGACGTCCTGGTCCACGAGGTTGCCGTGCATCCGCATCAGGCCGCGCGGGCTGGAGTAGCTGTGGCGCTCGGCGAGGCGCAGGGCGGGCTCCACCTCGAGTGAGCCGCAGGCGTCGCCGACCTGCCGCAGGAACATCAGCGACTCGTAGCAGGACTCGCCGACGGCGTTGAGGGAGGGCGCGTACTCGCCGAAGCGGCGGTAGTAGCGCTCGGCCAGACCGGCCGACTCGGGCGTGACGAGGCCGTCGAAGTAGGCGGCCGCCGCGAAGACGTTGGCGTTGGCGCCCGCGCCGCCGGCGAGCAGGGTGTTCTCCTCGACCGCCGGGCTCAGCCGGGTCAGCGACGAGCTCAGTCCGGCGGCGGCGAACTGGCGGTTGAAGTGCACCGCGTCCTGCCCCATCAGCAGCATGATCACCCCGTCCTGGTCACCGCGCTCCAGGCCATGCAGCACGCCGGCGAAGTCGCGGGTCCCCAGCGGGACGTACGTCTCGCTCACCACCTGCGAGGGCGATCCGTGCAGCGCCGCCCGGGCCGTCGACCCGGTGACCCGCGGGAAGACGTAGTCGTTGCCGACCACCGCCCAGCGGGAGACGCCGTGGTTGGCCCGCATCCAGGAGGTGGCGGGGAGCAGCTGGTTGACCGGGCGCTCGCCGATCATGAAGACACCCGGGGTGTCGTCGCCGCCCTCGTGCATGGCGGCGAAGGCGTACAGCGCCCTGCCGCCGACCCGGGCGGTGATCGCCTGGCGGACCGCGGAGATGTGCCAGCCGGCGATCGCGTCGACCCGGCCGAGCTCGATCAGCCGGGCGACCTCCGCGGCCACCTCGTCGGGGGAGCGCCCGGCGTCGACCGCGACGAGCTCGACCAGCCTCCCGGCGATCCCGCCGGCGCCGTTGAGGTCGTCGGCGGCCAGCTCGCCGCAGGCCAGACAGCCGGGACCGTAGATTCCGGTCGGTCCCTGCATCGGCACCACGAACGCGATCGAGACCGCGCCCGGAGGGCGGGGCGCGAGGCCCAGCAGGGCATGGGAGGACGGCGTGTACGACGGTGGGGTCATCGACACCTGCTCCCGGACGGAATGTTGTCCTGATGACTCACCATTGAGCCGTTGGGTGGTTAGGGTACGGCAGACAGCGATCGTGGGGAGGACTCATGGAGGTTGCCGAGACGGTCGGCTCGGATCTGGCCGTGCTGCTCGCCCGGGCTCAGCGCCGGATCGAGCGTGCGCTCGCCGAGGCGTACGCCGACTTCGACCTCACCGCGGAGCAGTGGCGCATCCTCAGCGTGCTGCTCGACGAGCCCGGCCAGACGATGACCCGGCTCGCCGACGGCGCCGCCCTCCCGGCCGGCACCCTGACCCGTCACGTCGACCGGCTCGCCGAGCGCGGGCTGGTGCTGCGCAAGGTCCACGCCGAGGACAAGCGCCGGGCCGTGGTCGCGCTCTCGCCGGTCGGTGCCTCGGTCGCCCGCGAGATCCGCGCCCGCCAGCGGACCGACGCTGTCGCTGGAGTCGTCCGCGACCTCCGGACCGATCTCGAGCGGCTCGCCTGAGCTCTGTCGGTCAAAGACGTTTCCGTCTGGAAACAAATCCTCGCCGGGTCCGACACATCGTCGAAACAAGCCGTCCCTAGATTCCTTCCATTCGAGAGCAATTGTCCGATGGAAGGACCCCCATCCCGTGCGTACGAAATTCTCGAGCCGCCTCCTCGCGGCCAGCTCGGTGCTCGCCCTCGGCTTGACCGCGACCGCCTGTGGCGGTGCCAAGACCGGTGACACCGCGACCAGCGAGAGCTGCGTCGACACCAGCGGCGACACCATCAAGATCGGCTTCCTGAACTCCCTGTCCGGGACGATGGCGATCAGCGAGACCACCGTCTTCAAGTCCCTGTCCATGGCGGCCAAGGAGATCAACGCCGACGGCGGTGTGCTCGGCAAGAAGCTGGAGATCGTCAGCGAGGACGGCCAGTCCGAGCCCACGGTCTTCGCCGAGAAGGCGACCAAGCTGATCCAGGACGACTGCGTCGCGGCCGTGTTCGGCGGCTGGACCTCCAGCTCGCGCAAGGCGATGCTGCCGGTCTTCGAGGGCAACGACGCGCTGCTCTTCTACCCGGTGCAGTACGAGGGCCTGGAGTCCTCGCACAACATCTTCTACACCGGCGCGACCACCAACCAGCAGATCATCCCCGCCCTCGACTTCCTCAAGCAGGAGAAGAAGATCAAGTCGATCTTCCTGGTCGGCTCGGACTACGTCTTCCCGCGCACGGCCAACAAGATCATCAAGCAGTACGCCGCCGCCAACGGCATCAAGGTGCTCGGTGAGGAGTACCAGCCCCTGGGCTCGACCGACTTCGGCACGGTCGTCGACAAGGTCAAGGCCGCCGGCGCGGACGCGGTCTTCAACACCCTCAACGGCGACTCCAACGTGGCCTTCTTCAAGGAGTACAAGGGCAAGGGCCTGACCGCCTCGGCGATGCCGGTGCTCTCGGTCTCGATCGCCGAGGAGGAGGTGCCGGGCGTCGGCGTGGGCAACCTCGAGGGGCAGTACACCGCCTGGAACTACTACCAGACCATCGACAGCCCGGCGAACAAGACGTTCGTGACCGACTTCAAGGCGGCCAACGGCGCCAAGGCCGTCACCTCCGACCCGATGGAGGCCGCCTACACCTCCCTCTACCTGTGGAAGGGCATGGTCGAGAAGGCCGACTCGTTCGCGGTCGAGGACGTCATCGACGCCTCCGACGGGGTCACCTACGACGCGCCCGAGGGCACCGTCGAGGTCAACGGCGAGAACCACCACATCGCCAAGACCGCGCTGATCGGCCAGGTCAACTCCGAGGGCCTGATCGACACGGTCTGGTCCAGCGACAAGCCGATCGAGCCGGACCCCTACCTGAAGTCCTACGACTGGTGGAAGAACTAGTCCCTTGGAAACGCTGCTCGCCCAGGTCTTCACCGGCATCTCCGCCGGTGCGGTCCTGCTCCTCATCGCCCTCGGGCTCACCCTGACCTTCGGTCAGATGGGCGTGATCAACATGGCCCACGGCGAGTTCATCATGGCCGGCGCGTACACCGCCTACGTCGTCTCGACCATCGTCGCCAGCACCGAGCTGAGCCTGCTGATCGCGCTCCCCGCGGGGTTCGTGATCGGCGGCCTGCTCGGGCTGGCGCTCGAGGCGAGCGTGCTGCGGTGGATGTACGCCCGGCCGCTGGACACGCTGCTGGTCACCTACGGCGTCGGGCTCGTCCTGCAGCAGGTCGCGCGCGACATCTTCGGGGCGCCGGCCAAGGAGGTGCCCGCGCCGGGCTGGCTCGACGGCTCGATCCCGATCCTCGGCTACGACTTCCCGCTGACCCGGCTCTTCATCATCGTCCTGGCCGGGTTGTGCGTGGCGGCGCTGCTGGCGGTGCTCCGGTTCACCGCGCTCGGGCGCGAGATCCGGGCGACCGTCGGCAACCGCGACCTCGCCGAGACCATCGGCATCTCGACCCGCCGCACCGACCAGGCCACCTTCTTCATCGGCTCCGGCCTGGCCGGTGTCGCCGGGGTGGCGCTCACGCTGCTCGGCTCGACCGGTCCCAACCTCGGCACGTCCTACATCGTGCAGGCGTTCCTGGTGGTCGTGGTCGGCGGCATCGGGCACCTCAAGGGCACGATCGTGGCGGCCCTCGGGATCGGTCTGCTGCAGGCGTTCCTCGCCCATGCCCTGACCGGCTCGGTCGCCCAGGTGATCGTCTTCCTGGCGATCGTCGCGTTCCTGCAGCTGCGGCCGCAGGGCATCCTCTCGGTCCGGACCAGGAGCCTGGCATGAGCATGAAGACCCTGAGAATCAAGCACAGTTATCCGTACGTCGGCTGGCTGCTGCTCGCGGTCGCCCTGCTCGTCCTCGCCCCGGCGGTCCTGTCCGACTTCCGCCTCGGTCTGCTCGCGAAGTACTGCTGCTACGCCATCGCCGCGGTCGGCATCGGCCTGGCCTGGGGCCGCGGCGGGATGCTGGTGCTCGGCCAGGGGCTCTACTTCGGCATCGGCGCCTACGCGATGGCGATGCACCTCAAGCTCGCCGACGCCGGCCCCGGCGGGGTGCCGGACTTCATGGCGCTCTACGGCGATGCCGCGGTGCCGGGCTGGTGGGAGCCGCTGCGCAGCGGTGCGTTCGCGGTCGTGGTCATCCTCGTCCTGCCGGCACTGGTGGCGGGGCTGCTGGGGCTCGCGGTGTTCAAGCGGCGGATCAAGGGGGCGTACTTCGCCATCCTGAGCCAGGCGCTCGCCGCCGCCTTCGCGATCCTGCTCGTCGGTCAGGTGAAGACCACCGGCGGCGCCAACGGGCTGAACAACTTCCAGGGCTTCTTCGGGTACGCCCTGTTCGACCCGGCCAACAAGCGGATGCTCTACTTCCTCGCCGCCGGGATCCTGCTGGTCTCGATCCTGGCGATGGCGTGGCTCTACCGCACCCGTTTCGGTGAGCTTCTGGTCGCGGTCCGCGACGGTGAGGAGCGGGTCCGGTTCCTCGGCACCGACCCGGCCAACATCAAGCTGGCGGCGTACGTCATCGCGGCCGTCCTGGCATCGATCGGCGGCGCGCTCTTCGTACCGATCGCCGGGATCGTCTCGCCCGACGACGTCGGCGTGGTCGCCTCCATCGGGCTGCTCGCCGGGGTGGCGCTGGGCGGACGGGCCTCGCTGCTCGGCCCGGCCGTCGGCGCGCTGCTGGTCGGCTATGCCGAGACCTCGCTCTCCGAGGCCTTCCCCGGGTCCTGGTCCTACTTCCAGGGGGCGCTGTTCGTGCTGGTCATCCTGCTGTTGCCGGGTGGGCTGGCGCAGCTGCTGGGGCTGGTGAGTGGCCTGGCCTCGCGCCGTTCGGCGACCGAGACGTCCGAAGAAGCGCAGACGCGAGTGGGGGAGGAGGTGACGGCATGACCGTGGAGACGTTGCAGGTGAACGACCTGAGGGTCGAGTTCGACGGTTTCGTCGCGATCGACGGGGTGTCGCTGACTCTGGAGCCGGGCCGGCTGCACTTCCTGATCGGCCCCAACGGCGCCGGGAAGACGACGCTCGTCGACGCCCTGACCGGGCTGGCGAAGGGAAGTGGTGAGGCGCGCTATCGCACCCGCGATCTGCTCGCGCTGGCATCGCACCGGATCATCCGCCTCGGGGTGGGCCGTACGTTCCAGACCGCGACGGTCTTCGAGGAGCTCAGCGTGCTGCAGAACCTCGACATCGCCGCCGGGGTCCACCGGGCGCGGTGGCGGCTGATGCTGCCGCGGCGACGGACACCGGAGCAGGTCGCCGAGGTGCTGGAGACGGTGGGGCTCACGAGCCTGGCCGACCGGCCGGCCGGCGTGCTCTCGCACGGGCAGAAGCAGTGGCTCGAGATCGGCATGCTGCTGGTCCAGGACTCCTCGGTGATGCTGCTCGACGAGCCCGTCGCCGGGATGTCGGCCGAGGAACGCGAGGAGACCGGCGAGCTGCTGCGCCGGATCAGCCCCGAGCGGACCGTCGTGGTCATCGAGCACGACATGGACTTCGTCCGCCGGTTCGCCGACGTCGTCACCGTCCTGCACGCCGGGAAGGTGATCGCGGAGGGCACCGCCGCCGAGATCCGGGAGGACGCCGAGGTGCAGCGGGTCTATCTGGGAGAGGACGCCTGATGCTGAAGATCGAGTCGGTCACCGGCGGCTACGGCCGCACCACGGTGCTCCACGAGGTGAGCCTCGACGTGCCCACCGGCGCCGCGGTGGCGCTGATGGGGCACAACGGCGCAGGCAAGACGACGCTGCTCAAGGCGGCCGTCGGGCTGGTCCGGGCCAAGAGCGGCCGGGTGCTGCTCGACGGCGAGGACGTCACCGCGCTTCGACCGAGCGCACGGGTCAAGCGGGGTCTGGGCTACGTCCCGCAGGGACAGCAGAGCTTCGGTGACATGACCACCCTGGAGAACCTCCAGCTGGTCGGCGACCGGGCCGGGATCAGCGAGATGATCGACCTGTTCCCCGCCCTGAAGGACCTGCTCGGGCGACGCGCCGGGCTGCTCTCCGGTGGTCAGCGCCAGCAGCTCTCGATCGCGCGTACGCTGCTGACCAGGCCGAGACTGCTCATCCTCGACGAGCCGACCGAGGGCATCCAGCCCAACGTGGTCGCCGAGATCGAGCGGGTGATCTCCGAGCTCACCGGACGCGGTGACCTCAGCGTGCTGCTGGTCGAGCAGCATGTCGGGTTCGCGCTGCGTACGGCCTCTGCCTACTACATCCTCGAGTCCGGCCGGATCACCGCGAGCGGTGACGGCGGGTCCGGGGCCCGCGAGCACGTCCGATCCCAGTTGGCCGTCTAGAGAGTCTGGAGAGTTTGGCGACATGCATCTGACCCCGTCCGACACCGAGAAGCTGCTGCTGTCCGTGGCCGGGATGGTCGCTCGCGACCGGCTCGCCCGCGGGGTGCTCCTCAACTACCCCGAGTCGGTCGCGCTGCTGTCCACCTGGGTGATCGAGCGGGCCCGTGAGGGCGCCTCGGTCTCCGACCTGATGACGCAGGGCCGCGCCGTGCTGACCCGTGAGCAGGTCATGCCCGACGTCGTCGACATGCTCGTCGAGGTGCAGGTCGAGGCCACCTTCCCCGACGGCCGCAAGCTCGTCACCATCCACCAGCCCATCGCCTGAAGCGGAGTTGTCCATGCAGTCCAGCGGTCCCGGAGCCGTACGCGTCGCCGACGGCACCATCCGGCTCAACACCGACCGGAGCGAGTCGGAGCGGCGTACGTTGGTCGTCCTCAACACCGGCGACCGGCCGGTCCAGATCGGCTCCCACATCCACCTCGCCGAGGTGAACTCGGCCCTCTCCTTCGACCGTGAGGCGGCCGAGGGGTTCCGGCTCGACATCCCGGCGGGCACCTCGCGCCGGTTCGAACCAGGGGCGTCCCGCGAGGTCGCGATCGTGGCGTTCAAGGGCGCCCGTCGTGTGCCCGGCATCCAGATCAAGGAGGCGTGAGGGTGGAGATCAGCAGGACCGAGTACGCCGCGCTCTACGGCCCCACGACCGGCGACCAGGTGCGCCTGGGTGACACCGACCTGTGGATCGAGGTCGAGGACGACCTGACCGTGGGCGGTGAGGAGTCGGTCTTCGGCGGAGGCAAGTCGATCCGTGAGTCGATGAACCAGTCCACGGTCTCCTCGGCGGACGGTGCGCTCGACACGGTGATCACCAACGCCCTGGTGCTCGACCACTGGGGCATCGTCCGCGCCGACGTGGGGATCCGCGCCGGACGGATCGTCGCCCTGGGGCGCTCCGGCAACCCCGACATCGCCGACGGCGTCCACCCCGACCTGATCATCGGGCCGGGCACGGACGTGGTCAGCGGGGAGGGCAAGATCCTCACCGCCGGAGCGATCGACGTCCACGTACATCTCCTCTCCCGCTCCCAGATCGTCGAGGCGATCTCGACCGGGACGACCACCATCGGGGGTGGCGGCACCGGACCCTCGGAGGGCTCCAAGGCCACGACGGTGACCGGGGGGCCGTGGCATCTGGAGACCGTCCATCGCGCCCTCGACGACCTGCCGGTCAACCTGCTGCTGATGGGCAAGGGCAACACCGTCTCCGCGGCCGGGCTGGCCGAGCAGGCGCTGGCCGGGGCCGCCGCCTACAAGGTCCACGAGGACTGGGGCTCGACCCCGGCCGCGATCGACGCCGCGCTGCGTGCCGCCGACGAGCACGGCCTGCAGGTCACGCTCCACTCGGACTCGCTCAACGAGGCCGGCTACCTGGAGTCGACCGTCGCCGCGATCGCGGGCCGCTCGATCCACGCCTTCCACGCCGAGGGCGCCGGCGGAGGGCACGCGCCCGACATCCTCTCGGTCGCCTCGCTGCCGCACGTGATCCCCGGCTCGACCAACCCGACCCTGCCGCACACCGTCAACACCGTCGCGGAGCACCTCGACATGCTGATGGTCTGCCACCACCTCAATCCGCGGGTGCCCGAGGACCTGGCCTTCGCCGAGTCCCGGATCCGGGCGACCACGATCGCCGCCGAGGACGTGCTCCACGACCTCGGCGCGCTGTCCATCACCTCCTCCGACGCCCAGGCGATGGGCCGGATCGGCGAGGTCATCTGCCGCACCTGGCAGGTCGCCCACGCGATGAAGGCCCGTCTCGGCCCGCTCGGTGGTCCGGCCGACAACGTGAGAGCGAAGAGATACGTCGCGAAATACACGATCAACCCCGCCATCGCCCACGGGATCGCCGGCGAGGTCGGCTCGGTGGAGCCCGGCAAGATGGCCGACCTCGTCCTGTGGGACCCGCGGTTCTTCGGCATCCGTCCCGAAGTCGTGATGAAGGCAGGCGCCCTGATCTGGGGTGCCCTCGGCGACCCGAACGCCTCGATCCCGACCCCGCAGCCGGTGCTCATGCGACCGGCGCTGGTCGGCCCCGGTGCCGACCACGCCGTCACCTTCGTCGCGCCGTCGGCGCTCGATGCCGGGCTCGCGGACCGCCTCGGCCTGCGCCGCCGCCTCGTCGGGATCGAGCCGACCCGGGAGATCGGGAAGGCGCAGATGATCAACAACGACGCCACCCCCGACATCCGGATCGAGCCCGAGACCTTCCGCATCCACGTCGACGGCGAGCTGATCGAGCCCGCCCCCGCGACCGGGCTGCCGCTGACACAGCTCTACTCGATGTTCTGAGCGCGATGTCCGAGGAACTGCTCATGGTGCTGCTGGCCGACGCCCGGCTCCCGGTCGCCGGCCACACCCAGTCGGGTCAGCTGGAGGCAGCCGTACGCTCCGGCCTCACCGCCGAGCAGGTGCCGGTCTTCATGCGGTCCCGGCTGGCCAGCGTCGTCCGGGTCGAGGCAGGCACGGCGGTGGTGGGGCTGCACCGGCTGCGCGCCGGGCTGCCGTTGGAGCCGGTCCTGGACGCCTGGGCGGCCCGCACCCCGTCGGCGCCGATGCGGGACACCTCGCGCACGCTGGGCCGGGCGCTGTTGCGGCTGGTCAAGAGGCTGTTTCCCGACTCGGTGCACGTCGGGGAGGTGGCCGCCCTCGAGCGGCCGTGCCGTCCGCTCGTCCTGGCCGCGGCCGCCGCCACCGGTGGTCTCGCGCCGGCCTCGCTGGGCCGGCTGGTGGCGTACGACGACCTGCAGACGGTCGCCTCGGCAGCCCTCAAGCTGCTGCCTCTCGACCCGCTCGACGCCACCTCGTGGGTGCACGAGCTGCTCCCCGAGGCCGAACGGCTCGCCGCCGGCATCGCTCCGCTCACCGACCCCGATCAGATCCCCGCGCCCAGTGCGCCCCAACTAGACCTGTGGGCCCAGGCCCACGCTCGTACGACCAGGAGGTTGTTCAGTGCCTGAAACCGTGACAAAGGATGGGACGAAGGACGGCAGGGGACTGCGGATCGGCGTCTGCGGCCCGGTCGGCACCGGCAAGAGCTCGCTGATCGCGCTGCTGTGCCGGGAGCTGGCCGCCGATCTGGAGATCGGCGTGGTCACCAACGACATCTACACCGACGAGGACGCCCGCTTCCTCCGCTCCGCCGGAGTGCTCGACCCGGCCCGCATCCGGGCCGTGGAGACCGGTGCCTGCCCGCACACCGCGATCCGTGACGACGTCACCGCCAACCTGATCGCGGTCGAGGAGCTCGAGGAGGAGTTCGCGCCGCTGGACGTGGTGCTGGTCGAGTCGGGCGGCGACAACCTCACCGCCACGTTCTCCCCGGCGCTGGTCGACACCCAGATCTTCCTGATCGACGTCGCCGGCGGCGGCGACGTCGCCCGCAAGGGCGGCCCCGGCATCGAGCGCGCCGACCTGCTCGTGGTCAACAAGACCGACCTCGCCCCGTACGTCGGTGTCGACCCGGTCGCGATGGTCTCCGACGCGGGGTCGGTGCGCGAGGGCCGCCCGGTCATCGCGCTCTCCCGCACCGACCCGGCCTCCGTCGAGGCGCTGATCGAGTGGGTCAGGTC
Source organism: Nocardioides sp. NPDC126508 (assembly GCA_040302365.1). Lineage (GTDB taxonomy): Bacteria > Actinomycetota > Actinomycetes > Propionibacteriales > Nocardioidaceae > Nocardioides. The sequence continues at coordinate 129,157 of JBEOUM010000006.1, read as the reverse complement.
CGAGCTGGCCCGGCACCGCGGTGGCGCGCTGGTGCCGGCCGACCCGGGTCCGATGGCACCGCACTTCCACGCCGACGGCACCAGCCACACCCACGATCACGACGCTGAGCACATCCATGGCCACCAGCACGCCTGAGCTGGCCAACGGTTCCCTGACCCGGGTCCGGGTCGGTGCCGTCGACGGGACCCGCGTGCGCGTCGAGGCCGACGTCGCCGGATCGGCGACGGCTCCGGCGCTGCGGCCGATGCTGCTCGCCAGCGACGCCCGGTCGGCCCGGATCTCGCTGGTCCCCGACGGCGCGATGCTGCTGGCCGGCGACGACGTCAGGGTCGAGGTCGAGGTGGGGGAGGGGGCGCGCCTGACCCTGGTCGAGCCCGCCGGGACGGTGGCGTACGACATGGACGGCGGCCACGCGTCCTGGTCGGTCCGGATCACCCTCGCGGCCGGCGCCACCCTGGTCTGGGCCGGCGAGCCGTTCGTCGTCTCCGCCGGCGCCGACGTCACTCGTGACACCCAGGTCACCCTCGCGCCCGGCGCCCGGCTCGCTCTGCGCGAGACCCTCGTCCTCGGCCGCCACGGCGAGCGTCCGGGCCGGGCGAGCACCACCTGGTCGGCGTACGGGCACGACGGCCGCCCGCTCCTGATCGAGTCGCTCGACCTGGACGCGAGCTCGATGGCCCCCGGCCTCCTCGGCCCGCACCGGGTGCTCGGGTCGGTGACGGCGCTCGGGATGAAGATCGATCCCGACGCCTGCCCGGACGGACGGCTCGACCTGGAGCACGGTGGGACGCTGTGGCGCCACCTGGCCGCCGAGGCCCACGAGGTCCCGGCACAGCCCTGGGAATGCGCCACCACTGGTTGATGTTTCAACGGGCGTGACTGAGATCGAGTTCGGCCTGGACACCTTCGGCGGGGTCACCCGCGACGCCGAGGGCAAGCCGCAGCACCACGCGCAGGTGATCCGCAACATCGTCGAGGAGGGCGTGCTGGCCGATCAGGTCGGCCTCGACTTCTTCGGCGTGGGCGAGCACCACCGCCGCGACTTCGCCGTCTCCAGCCCGGAGATGGTGCTCGCCGCGGTCGCCTCCCGCACCGAGCGGCTGCGGCTCGGCTCCGCGGTGACCGTGCTCAGCTCGGACGACCCGGTGCGGGTCTTCGAGCGGTTCGCGACCCTCGACGCGGTCTCGAACGGCCGCGCGGAGATCGTCGCCGGGCGTGGCTCCTTCACCGAGTCGTTCCCGCTGTTCGGCTTCGACCTCGCCGACTACGAGGAGCTCTTCGAGGAGCGCCTCGAGCTGCTCGCCGCCCTCTTGAAGGAGGAGAAGGTCACCTGGGAGGGCCGCACCCGCGCGGCGCTGACCGACCAGGAGGTCTTCCCGCGCACCGAGAACGGGCTGACCGCCTGGGTCGGCGTCGGCGGCAGCCCCGAGTCGGTCGTACGCACCGCCCGTCACGGCTTCGGCCTCTTCCTGGCGATCATCGGCGGTCCGGCCGACCGGTTCGCTCCCTACATCGACCTCTTCGAGCGTGCCCAGGACGAGTTCGGGGTGCCTCGGAAGCGGGTCGCCGTCCACTCGCCCGGGTTCGTTGCGAAGACCGACGAGCAGGCCCGGGAGACGGTCTATGAGGGCTGGCTGGCGATGCGCACCCAGATCGGCCGCGAGCGCGGCTGGCCCCCGCCCCGGCCCGGCGACTTCGAGCGTGAGATCGAGGGCGGCTCCCTCTACGTCGGCTCGCCCGAGACCGTCGCCCGGAAGCTCGCCGGCACCATCAAGGTGCTCGGCGTCGACCGGTTCGACCTCAAGTACGACCAGGGCCAGGTCCGTCACGACGACCTGATGAGCTCGATCGAGCTCTACGGCACCCAGGTCGTGCCGCTGGTCAAGGACATGCTGGGCTGACCTCCACGGTCTCCACCCGCGTCGCCACCACCTCGCCGGCATGCAGGACGGTCCGCGAGGTGGGGCCGGCGGCGACGGCCGCCGCCGGGGTCGGCACGTCGAGGACCAGCAGGTCCGCGGGAGCACCGGTGATGATGCCGTACGCCTCCAGCGCGACCGCCCGCGCGGCCGCGCCGGTGACGAGGTCGAGCGCGACCGCGAGGGACTCGTCGGTGCGGAACCGGGACTGGTAGGCGACCTGGCGGGCGATCGCGAGCATGTCTCCGTCGCCGTAGGGCCACCAGGCGTCGCGGATGTTGTCCGAGCCGGCCCACACCACCGTCCCCTCCTCGCGCATGGCCGGCACGGGCGGCATCGGTCCGGCCGGCCCGTTGGTCAGCACCGAGACGCCCGCCTCGGCGAAGAGCCCACCGACGCGGCGGGCCTCCTCGAGGGGGATCGAGCCGAGGCCGTACGCGTGGCTGACGTTGACCCGCCCGCCGAGCCCCTCGACGCGGGTGCGCTCCGCGATCAGCTCGTACTGGCGGACCGCGGAAGCGCCCAGGTCGTGGAGGTGGATGTCGACGCCGGCGTCGTGCCGGGCAGCGAGGCCGAAGACGATGTCGAGGTGGCCCTCGGCATCACCGTCGAAGCCGTCCGGGTCCAGCCCGCCGACGAGGTCGGCGCCCGCGGCCAGTGCCTCGTCGAGCAGCTTCTCGGTGCCCGGGGAGGTGGTGATCCCGCTCTGCGGGAAGGCGACGATCTCGATCCGCAGCCGGCCGCGGAGCGCCTCGCGCACCTCGAGCACGGCTTCCAGCCCGGCCAGGCCGACCTCGGGGTCGATGTCCACATGCGTACGCACCGTCCCGGTGCCGAAGGAGATCATCTGCTCCGCCAGCGCCCGGGCGCGCTCCACCACGGGCACGGCGACCTCGGCGCGCAGCGTGTGCTCGGCCGCGACCCGCTCCCGGACGGTCGTCCCGGGCCGGTGCGGCTGCCAGCCGGCGCCGAGGAAGGTCTTGTCCAGGTGGGCGTGGCCGTTGACCAGGGCGGGCAGGAGGAGCGCGCCGTCGAGGTCCAGGTCGCCCTCGGTCACCGACGTGGCCGCAGGCGAGACCGACGCGATCCTCCCGTCGACCAGCGCGACATCGACCCGGGAGCCGTCCGCCAGGGTGGCGTTGCGAAGTGTCCTGCTGCTGGTCATGAGGTGACCTCCATGGTCTGCGTACGGATGCTGCGTTGCCGGTGCACGAGCGTCCCCGACCGGATCGAGGCCAGGACCGCGGGCACCTGGAGCGCGACGAGCCGCGGGTCGTCGGTGTCGAGGACGACCAGGTCCGCGACATCGCCCACCGTGGTGCCGTGCGGGGCCCGCCCCAGGATCCGGGCCGGATGGTCGGTGATCGAGGCGACGAGCAGATCCAGCATCTCAGCACCGACCAGCTGCCGGGTCAGCCCGGCCGTCCAGGCGGCCTGGAGCAGGTTGCCGTTGCCGTAGGGGGAGAAGGCGTTGTGCAGGTTGTTGTTCGAGACCGCGACCCGCACCCCGGCGGCATGGGCGCGCTCCAGCGGAGCCAGGCTGCGGCTGCCGGGCTCGCCGGACCCGCCGAGGTAGAGATCGGTCGCCGGCATCACGACCAGCGAGATCCCGGCCTCCGCCATCAGCGCGTACGCCACCTCCTGCTCGGCCACGGGCATCGCCGCCAGCTTGGTGACGTGCCCGATGGTGACCTGCCCGTGCATCCCGAGCGCGCGGGTACGCTCGGCGACGGCCGCGACCATCGACCCCGAGGGGTCGTCGTCGAAGTCGAGGTGCAGGTCGACCGGGAGCCCGAACCGCTCGGCCAGCCCGAAGACGACGTCGAGATGGGCCTCTTGGTCGTCATCGACGTACGGACAGCCGCCGACGACACCGCCTCCGTGACGCAGCGCCGCGCCCATCAAGGCGGTCACCTCGCGGGAGAGCCCGTTCTGGGGGAAGACCGAGAGCTGCAGCTCGATCCGCTGGGCGTTCTCCTCGCGCAGGGCGATGTGCAGGTCGAGCATGTCGAGCCGGATGTCGGCGTCGACCTCGACGTGCGCCCGGGCGGCCACGACCCCGTGGCGCACCAGCGACTCCACCCCCTGCCGGGCGCCGGCCTCGACGATCCCGGCCGGCTGCGTACGCCGCACCTTTTGCATCAGCGTGATCGCCGGGCCCACGCCCGGACCGGTGACCTCGAGGCCACCGGCACCGAGCAGGTGCGCCTTGTCGAGGTGGACGTGGGCGTCGACGAAGGCGGGCATCACGACCGCCCCGGCGGCGTCCAGAACGGTCTCCGGCCCGATGGGGGACGGGTCGGAGACCGCCGAGATCACTCCGCCGTCGATCCCGAGGTCGACCTGGCCGGCGGACGTACCAGCCCCGAGAATACGAGAGATCGGTGTGCTCAACGCTTGATCTCGGGGTCGATGTAGTCGTTCGTGACCAGGTCGTCGCCGGTGATCTCCGGGACGTCCTTGCCGCCGTCCTTCAGCACCGCGGTCATCGTCTCGATCACGCTGTCGACGCGGTCGACGTCGAAGCTGCCGTAGGCGCCGTCGGGGCCGTTGGCGACCAGCCCGGTCCCGACCTGGACCTTCACCGAGTTCGCGTTGCCGCCGGGCGTGATCGGCGGACCGTCCTTGATCGCGTCGGCGATCTCGATCAGGGTGTCGTTGACCGGCGTCGGCTCCTTCAGGTAGTCGATCTCGGACTGCTGCAGCAGCGGCACCAGCTCCTCCAGGCAGGGGCTGAGCTTCTCCTCGTCGCCGGCCCGGACCGCGTACGCCTGCTGGTAGACCTGGTAGCCGGCGTCGTCGAGCATCAGGTGGACGGTCGGCTTGCGCCACTCGGCCACGTCGTGCTCCCAGCGGTAGGGCTCGTTGCTGACATAGCCCTGCTGGAACAGGGCGCCGTCCTCGGCGACGAACCGGCTCGGGCTGCCGTCGAAGGAGCCGTCGAGCTGCTTCTCGTCGACGAGCCCCTCGTGCACGAGGTAGTCGACCCAGCTCACGCCCTGGGCGTGCAGGACCGGCGCACCGGTCGCCTTGACGTCGTCCCAGCTCTTCACCTCGGGGAACTTCTTCGGGTCGAACATCACCATGAACGGCGACTTCTGCATCATCGTGAACACGCCCCGGGTGGGGAACTTCTCGTAGTCGCGGATCGCGATGTCGGTGGCGACGATGCCGAGGTCGATGGAGTCGTCGGTGTACATCTGCGCGGTCACCGGCTGGCCTCCGATGAAGGGACCGCCGAGCCGGATCTCGGCGTTGACACCGGTGTCACCGATCTCGCCGACGTACGCGCCCTTGTCGACGTCGATCTTCCCGTCGGGCCCGATCAGGTTGTAGGCCGGCGAGCGCTCGGGGGTGGCGTACCAGTCGGTCTGGATGACCACGGTCGCCGGGCAGACGGCGGCGAGCGAGCCCTCCGGGGCGTCCGGGTCGCCGATCGCCTCCTCGCTGCCACCGCATCCAGTGAGCGCGAGCGCGGCGAGGGCGGTGGTGGCGGTGATGCGGGTCCAACGGGCGTACGTCATGAGGTTCTCTCCAGGGGTGGGGGTCAGCGACGCGGGGAGCGGTGGGTCTCGACGGCGCGCAGAACCGCGCCGAAGAGCAGGAAGAGGAGGATGCCGACGAACGAGGAGGCGGCGAGGGCGGCCATCATCAGGTCGGTGTCGAGACTCTGCCGGTAGGTGTCGATCAGCCGACCGATGCCGGGCTGACCCTGCCGGAAGAAGAAGTCGGCGATGATCGAGCCGACCACCGCCATCCCGGCCGAGATCCGGAAGCCGGCCAGCGCTGCCGGGAGCGCGGCGGGCAGCTGCAGGTGGACCAGCCGCTGCCATCGCGAGGCGCGGAAGAGCGAGAACTGGTCATGCAGGTTGTCGTCGACCGAGGCGATGCCGAACATCGTGTTGGTGATGATCGGGAACAGCGAGTGCAGCACGCACACCACCAGCCGCGAGGTGAAGTCGTAGCCGAACCAGAAGCCGAGCAGCGGCACCATCGCCAGGATCGGGATGGTCTGCAGGATCACCGCGTAGGGGTAGAACGACGCCTCCGCCCAGCGGGCCTGGCTCATCACGATCGCGAAGAGGACGCCGATCGCCATCGCGAGGACCAGTCCGACCAGGGCGATCCTCGTGGTCGACCACAGGGCGGTGAAGATCTCGGTGCGGCCGGCCTCCTCCAGGAAGCCCGCCTCGAGCACCTCCCACGGCGAGGGCAGCAGGAACTGCCGGGTGGGGGAGAGGAGCTGGGTGCTGACCAGCGTCCACACGCCGAGGACGATCACCAGGGTGAGGACGGGGGCGACCCAGCGTACGGTCCGGCTGCCGTGGCCCGGGTCGAAGCGCAGGAACGGGACCTTGGTGAGCGTCCGGGTCTCCGGCTGGGTGTCGAGGAGCGTGGTCATGCGGCCTCCTGGTCCGTGCTCCGGTGGGCGCCGGCGAGGGCATCGGAGACCTGGCGGCACAGCTCGGCGTACTCGCCGCTGAACCGCAGCCCCTCCGGCCGCGGCCGGGGCAGGTCGATGCGGAGGTCGGCGACGATCCGGCCGGGCTGGGAGGAGAAGACCAGGACTCGGTCGGAGAGGAAGACCGCCTCGGGGACCGAATGGGTCACGAAGATCCCGGTGAACGGGTCGGTCGCCATCAGGGTGTCGAGCTGGCCGTTGAGGTCCTGGCGGGTGATCTCGTCGAGCGCGCCGAACGGCTCGTCGAAGAGGAACAGCTCCGGACGCTGGACCAGCGAGCGGGCGATCGAGACCCGCATCCGCATCCCGCCGGAGAGCTGGGCCGGCCGGTGACCCGCGTACGCCGCCAGCCCGACCACCTCGAGCGCCGCGCGCCCCCGCTCCTCGGCCTCGGCCTTCTTCGTCCCGGCCAGCCGCAGCGGGAGGACCACGTTGCCCAGGGCCGTACGCCACGGCAGCAGCGTCGCGTCCTGGAAGACGTAGCCGACCTCGCCGCCGCCGCGCTCGACGCTGCCGCTGGTGGGCAGATCGAGGCCGGCGACCATGCGGAGCATGGTCGACTTGCCGCAGCCCGAGGGCCCGACGAAGGAGACGAACTCGCCCGCACGGATCTCGAAGCTCGCCTCGGCGAGCGCGGTGGTGCCGTTGGGGAACGACCTGGTGACGCTGTTGCCGGCCACCAGCACGGGCGGCTCCGTATACCGTTCGATCATTCTTGTATACAAACAGCGGGCGGTTTCGTCCCCGTTTCAGCAGGCGGCCGGTCTGGTTACGCCGGGGTCGTTCGAGCCGAGGGTCAGGAGCGCTGGCGCTCGGCGCGAGCCACCAGCAGGTCGACGAGCAGGTCGGCGTCGCGGGTGACGTCGGCCCGCATCGAGGACTCGGCCCGCTCCTGGTCGCCGGCCAGGACCGCGTCGGCGATCTCCTGATGGTGCTTCCAGGACTGCCCCGAGCGCTCCTCGAGCTGCATCTCGAAGACCCAGCGCACCTGCATCCGCAGCGAGCGGGTCATCTTGGCGAGCTCGTCGTTGCCCGAGGCGATCCCGATGGCGTCGTGGAACCGTGCGATCAGCTCGGGGAGCGCCGCATAGTCCCCTGCCGCGGTCGCCCGGGTGCCGAGCTCGAGCACCTCGGTGAGCTCCGTGCCCTGGTCGCCGCCGTGGCGGCGGGCGGCGAGCCCGGCCGCGAGGACCTCGAGGTTCTCGCGGATCACCATGAGCTGGCGGGTGCGTTGTGCCGAGGGGAACGCCACGGTGGCGCCGCGGCGCGGCACCGTGTCGACGAACCCCTCCTGGGCCAGCACGTGCAGCGCCTCCCGCGCCGGGACGCGGGAGACGCCGTACTCCGTGGCGAGCGCCTGCTCGCGCAGCCGGTCGCCGGGGGCCAGCTCACCGGCCATGATCTTGCGGCGGATGTCGCGGGCGACCACCTCGCGCAACGGCTGCCGGGAGTCCGGCGCGAGCTCGCTCATCAGCCGATCCAGCTCGAGATCGGGTGGATCGCGAAGTAGACGGCGAACATGACCGCGACCAGCCACATCAGCGGGTGCACGGTCCGGGCCTTGCCGCGGACGACCTTGATGAGGACGTAGGCCAAGAAGCCGGCGCCGATGCCGACCGAGATCGAGTAGGTGAACGGCATCAGCGCGATCGTCAGGAACGCCGGGATGGCGATGTCGGCGTCGGCCCAGTTGATGTCCTTGACCTGCTGCATCATCAGGAAGCCGACCAGCACCAGGGCGGGCACGGCCGCCTCCGAGGGGATGATCTCGACGAGCGGGGAGAGGAACGTGGTGAGCAGGAAGAGCACGCCGGTGACGACCGCGGCCAGGCCGGTGCGGGCGCCCTCGCCCACGCCGGAGGCCGACTCCACGTAGGAGGTGTTGGAGGAGACGCCGCCGGCACCACCGGCCGCGGCGGCCAGCGAGTCGACGACCAGGATCGAGCGAGTACGCGGCGGGGTGCCGTCCTCGCGCAGCAGCCCGGCCTCGGCGCCGATCGCGGTCATCGTGCCCATGGTGTCGAAGAAGTCGGCGAGCATGAGCGTGAAGATCAGCAGCACCGCGGTCACGATGCCGACGTTCTGGAACGAGCCGAGCAGGTTGAACTCGCCCAGCGTCGCGAACGAGGGCCAGTCGATGATCTTGTCGGGGAAGGCGGGCACGTTGAGCGCCCAGCCGGTCGGGTTCTTGGCGCTGCCGGCGCCGAGCCCGGCGATCGCCTCGACGATGATCGCCAGCACCGTGGTCGCCGCGATCGAGATCAGGATCGCGCCGCGCACCTTGCGCACCCACAGCGTGATGACCAGGACGAGACCGATGACGAAGACCAGCACCGGCCAGCCCGCCAGCTGCCCGGTCGGGCCCAGCTGCACCGGCACGGTCGTGTTCGCGGCGTCGGGGATGCGGCGTACGAAGCCGGCGTCGACGAAGCCGATCACCGCGATGAACAGGCCGATCCCGACCGAGATCGCGGTCTTGAGCTCTCGCGGCACGGCGTGGAAGACGGCCTCGCGGAACCCGGTCAGCACCAGCACGAGGATCACCAGGCCTTCGATCACCACCAGCCCCATCGCGTCGGCCCACGTCATCTGCCCGGCGATCGAGAACGCCACGAACGCGTTGAGCCCGAGTCCGGTCGCCAGCGCCAGCGGATAGTTGGCCACGACGCCCATCAGGATCGTCATCACGCCCGCCACCAGCGCGGTGCCGGCCGCGATCGCGGCCAGGTTGTCGCCGCCGTTGCCGCCGAGGAGGTCGCCGTTCACGTCCTCCGCGAACCCGAGGATCAGCGGGTTGAGCGCGACGATGTAGGCCATCGTGAAGAACGTGACCACGCCACCGCGGACCTCGCGCCCGACCGTGGAGCCGCGCGCGCTGATCTGGAAGAACCGGTCAAGAGCGTTGGTACGTGCCGGGGTCGAAGTGCTCACGTCCCGCATCTTCGCAGATGGCGATCGCTGTCCGGAGCAGTCCCCTCAGCGTGCCGGGACCGCAGGGCGGAGACCGGTTCCGGAGGAACGGCCCCCGGCCTGCGGGTCCAGGCGAGAGCGGGTCGAGCTCAGGCGGTCCACTCCGGGTAGTCGGTGTAGCCGGCCTCGCCGCCGCCGTAGAAGGTCGACAGGTCGGGCTCGTTGAGCGGCAGGCTCTCCTCGAGGCGTCGCGGCAGGTCCGGGTTCGCGATGAACGTACGCCCGAAGGCGGCCGCGTCGATCAGGTCGGCCTCGAGCAGCCGGGAGGCCTTCTCCGCGGTGTAGGCGCCGGCGGCCACGATCGGGCCGGGGTGGGCGGCGCGCAGCTGCTTGCGGTAGTCGTCGGTGAGCTCGGGGCCGCCGGCCCAGTCGGGCTCGGACAGGTGCAGGAACGCGATCCCGCGCTTGCCGATCTCGGCAGCCAGGTAGAGGCCCATCTCGGCGCCCTCGGGGTCCTCGAGGCCGTTGAAGGAGCCGATCGGGGAGATCCGAATGGCGACGTGCTCGGCGTCCCACTCGGCGATGACCGCGTCGAGCACCTCGAGGGTGAGCCGGGCACGGTTCTCCAGCGAGCCGCCGTAGGAGTCGGTGCGCTCGTTGCTGCTCGCGCTGGAGAACTGGTGGAGCAGGTAGCCGTGGGCGGCGTGGATCTCGACCAGGTCGAAGCCGGCCTCGCGGGCGTTGCGGGTGGCGCGGCGGTAGTCGTCGATCAGGTCCGCGATCTCGGAGGTCTCCAGGGCGCGCGGCGTGGGGCAGTTGACGCGGGTGGGGGTGCCGTCCTCGCCGCGTACGGTCGTGCGGTTGCGGTAGGGGAGCGCGGAGGCGCTGACCGGGAGGTCGCCGTCGTGGAACGACTCGTGGGAGACCCGGCCGGTGTGCCACAGCTGCGCGGCGATGCGGCCGCCGGCCTCGTGGACGGTGTCGGTGACGTGGCGCCACCCCTCGACCTGCTCGGGCGAGTAGATGCCCGGGGTGTCCATGTAGCCCTTGCCCTGCGGCGAGATCTGGGTGCCCTCGGAGACGATCAGGCCCGCCGAGGCGCGCTGCCGGTAGTAGTCGGCCATCAGCGGGTTGGGTACGTCGCCGGGCTGGCTGGCACGCATCCGGGTCAGTGGCGCCATCAGGACGCGGTTGGGGAGGGTCGTCGGACCCAGGCTCAGCTGCGAGAAGAGTGAAGTCACATCGCGCTCAACGTAAGCATGCGCTCATATTGTTCCCGGCGCTGCCGACGCGGCCGAGCCGGCGATGACCAGCGCCCCCATCACGCCCGCCTTGTCGCCGAGCTCGCTCGGGACGACGTCGAGCGCGGCCGCGGTGTCGGGCTGGGTGAAGCGGTCGATGGAGTCCTTGATCCCGAGGACGAACGACTCCGAGTGCCGCATCGTGTCGCCGACCACGATCAGCGCCGGGTTGAGGTGGTTGCAGAGGTCGGCCAGCACCCGGCCGACGGCCCGGCCGGCGTCGTCGAGGATCCGGTTGACCCGGATGTCGCCCTCCTGGGCGAGCTCGAGCAGGCGCTCGACGCTGAGCGTCTCGTCGTAGGCCGGCTGCAGCAGCTCGACCAGACGGGAGCCGCCGAACGCCTTCTCCAGGCAGCCGCGGTTGCCGCACCGGCAGATCGGGCCGTTGTCCTCGAAGCGTACGTGGCCGATCTCGCCGGCGATCCCGGTGATGCCGCGGTAGAGCTTGCCGGCGAGCACCAGCCCGGCGCCGATGCCGCTGGAGGCCTTGACGTAGATGACGTCGTCGACGTCGCGCGCGGCGCCGTACTCGACCTCGGCGAGCGCACCGAGGTTGGCGTCGTTCTCGATCTGGACGGGGATGCCGATGCGGCGGGCGAGCTCCTCGCCGGGGGCCAGGTCCATCCAGTTGCCGAGGATGGGGGAGACGACGATGCCGCTGTGCGGATCGACGGGGCCGGGGATGCCCATGCCGACGCCGAGGACGCGGTCCTTCTTCGGGTCGATGCCCGCCTCGGCCATGCACTCGCGCACGAGCGCCGCGGCGCGGTCGATCGTCTCGACCGCGGAGTTGTCGACGTCGAGCCGGATCTCGTGCTCGACGAGCGGCTTCGCGGCGAGGTCCGCGACCGCGACCCGCACGTGGCGGTGGCCGATGTCGACGCCGATGAGCGTGCCGGGGGACCCGCTGATGGTGAGGAGCGTGGGCGGGCGCCCGCCGCCGCGAGCGGGGGCTGCGCCGGTGGTCTCGACGATCTGCCCGGAGGCGAGCAGCTCCTGGACGATGCTCGACACGGTGCTGCGGGAGAGCCCGATGCGCTGGGCGAGCTCGGCGCGGCTGACCGGCGCCGACCGTCCCAGCAGGTCCAGAACCTGGGAACGATTGGCGGCGCGCAGCCGCGACTCCGGAGAGGTCATGCCGTGACTGTAGGTGATTATGTCGATTTGCGACAGATCTCAGGTTGAAAACGTCCTGCGTTATGCGTTGACTCGACAGAAAGGAGGGGCGTACGTTGTCCCGGCACGCGACCGTGAGTAACCCAGATCACAACCGACCCAGCGGTCGCGCAACCGGAGGATTCAAAGATGAACGCAACGCGTAAGGCCCTGGCCGCCGGCCTGGCCGCCCTGAGCCTGCTGGCGGTCTCCGCCTGCGGGAGCGACAGTGAGAGCGGCAGCACCAACGAGGTGGAGGTCTTCACCTGGTGGGCCGAGGGTAGTGAGAAGGCCGGGCTCGACGCCCTGGTCAAGGTGTTCGACGAGCAGAACCCCGACCTGAAGTTCGTCAACGGGGCCGTCGCCGGCGGCGCCGGGAGCGACGCCAAGAACGTGCTCCAGTCCCGCCTGCAGAACGGTGAGCCCCCGGCCACCTTCCAGGCCCACGCGGGTGCCGAGCTGACCGACTACATCAACGCCGGCCAGATCGAGGACCTCACCGACCTCTACAAGGAGAAGGGCTGGGACAAGCAGTTCCCCGAGGGCCTTCTCGACCGTCTGAAGCAGGACGGCGGCATCTACTCCGTCCCCTCGAACATCCACCGCGCCAACGTGCTGTGGGCCAACCCGGCCGTCCTGAAGAAGGCCGGCATCGAGGCGAACAAGAGCTACGACTCGATGGACGCCTGGATCGCCGACCTGGAGAAGATCAAGGCCAAGGGCATCATCCCGCTCTCGATCGCGACCGACTGGACGCAGGTCAACCTGCTCGAGACCGTGCTCCTCGCCGATCTGGGCGCCGAGGGCTACAACGGCCTCTGGGACGGTTCCACCGACTGGGGTGGCAGCGAGGTCAAGACCGCGCTGGGGCACTACAGCAAGCTGCTCTCGCTGACCAACAGCGACCGCCAGGGTCTCGACTGGCCGGACGCGACGCAGCTGGTCATCGACGGTGACGCCGCGTTCAACGTGATGGGCGACTGGGCCGAGGCGGCGTTCCAGGAGCAGAAGAAGACCTTCGGCACCGACTACACCGCGGTCCCGGTCCCGGGCACCGACGGCGTCTTCGACTTCCTGGCCGACTCGTTCACCAAGCCGGTGGACGGCCCCAACCCCAAGGGCACCGAGGCCTGGCTCGACACCATCGCCAGCGACGAGGGTCAGGTGGCCTTCAACAAGGCGAAGGGCTCGATCCCGGCCAGCACCACCGCCGACACCTCCTCCTTCGGCGCCTACCAGCAGACCGCGATCAAGTCGTGGGGCCAGGACGAGATCGTCTCCTCGCTCGCCCACGGCGCCGCGACCTCGGTCAACTGGCTGACCGACATCACCTCCGCCGTGGCGAAGTTCGGCAGCAACAACGACGTCGCCGAGTTCCAGAAGGGCCTCGTCGAGGCCGCCCAGGACAACAAGCCCGAGTGACCTGGGCTCGTTCCGAGCCCGATGATCTACCCCGGTCCGAGGGGCTGCGGCAGGCAGCATCCGCCGCAGCTCCTCGGCCGCCCTTTGTGAAAGGACGGACACATGTCCTCCACGGTGCCGAGCGCCGTCAAGCGACCACGTCGGCCCAAGGGCCGCATCGGCGGCCACGGGTGGGTCGCTCCCGTACTCCTGATCCTGCCGACCGTCATCGTCATCGGCGTCTTCGTCTACGGACTCATCGGGTCCAACATCAACACCTCCCTGCAGGACCGCCACCACATCGGGCCGTCCCAGGGTTTCGTCGGACTGGACAACTACCGCGACCTGTTCACCGACGACGACTTCATCTACTCTCTGCGCAACCTGCTGCTCTACACCGCGACGTTCCTCCTCGGCACCCTGTGCCTGGGGTTCCTGTGGGCGTGGCTGCTGGAGCGCAAGGCCCGCGGTGAGTCGCTGTTCCGCGCCATCTACCTGTTCCCGATGGCGGTCTCGTTCGTCGCCTCCGGTGTCGTCTGGCGCTGGCTGCTCAACAACGCCGAGGGTGACCGTGCCTCCGGCCTGAACCGGCTCTTCGGCACCCTCCACCTCGACTTCCTGCAGAACCCGTGGTGGACCAACGAGCACTGGGGCATCCTCGCCATCGCCGTCCCGGCGATCTGGCAGCTCAGCGGCTACGTGATGGCGCTGTTCCTGGCCGGTTTCCGCGGCATTCCCGAGGAGCTGCGCGAGGCGGCCCGGATGGACGGTGCCTCGGAGTGGCAGCTCTACCGCCACGTCATCTTCCCGCAGCTGAGCCCGGTCGCGCTCTCCGCGATCATCATCATCGGCCACATGTCGCTGAAGGTCTTTGACCTGATCATGGCCATCGCCGGCCAGACGAACTACACGACCCAGGTCCCGGCCATCCAGATGTGGGTCGAGTTCACCCGTGGCGACTACGCCAAGTCGGCCGCCATCGGGACGATCCTGCTCCTGATCGTGGCCATCCTGATCGTTCCCTACCTCGTCTCCACCTACCGCCAGGAGCGTCGCCGATGACCACCGATGCCATCCCGGCAGCCGTCACGAGCCGGATCCCCGGCGAGCGCTCGCGCGTGGTCGGCCGCACGATCAAGTACGTCCTGCTGATCGGCTTCGCGCTGGTCGTCCTGATCCCGGCGTACGTCCTTTTCGTGACCAGCTTCAAGGGGCTCGGCGACGCCACCCCGGCCAACGCCTGGAAGCTGCCCGAGTCCTGGGAGACGGCCGGCTGGTCGCGTGCCTGGGAGCAGCTCGGGCCGGCCCTGGGGCGTACCTTCGCCATGGTCATCCCGGCCTCGATCATCTCCTCGATGCTCGGCTCGATGAACGGGTTCGTGCTCTCCAAGTGGCGCTTCCCGGGTGCCGACGTGGTGTTCACGCTGATCCTGTTCGGGATGTTCATCCCCTACCAGGCCGTGATGGTGCCGCTGGTCCAGCTGATGAGCAACCTGGGCGTCCCCAACGGCGTCCCGAGCCTGATCGTCCTGCACGTGGTCTACGGTCTGCCGATCACGACGCTGATCTTCCGCAACTACTACGCCGGGGTCCCGATCGAGCTCGTCGAGGCCGCTCGGGTCGACGGTGCCGGCATGCTCCGGACGTACGCCTCGATCATCCTGCCGATCTCGGCGCCGGCGTTCGTGGTGGTGCTGATGTGGCAGTTCACCTCGGCCTGGAACGACTACCTGTTCGCGCTCTTCTTCTCGAGCTCGCGCAACGGGCCGGTGACGATCGCGCTCAACTTCCTGGCGAGCGGTCAGCTGCAGGACTACTCCGCCAGCATGGCGGGCGCGCTGATCGCGTCCGTGCCGACGCTGATCATCTACATCCTGCTCGGTCGCTACTTCGTGGGCGGGCTGATGGCCGGCTCGGTCAAGGGATGATGGATACGGACGCCGAGTGCCGCCGGCTGGCCGGGTTCGCCCGGCCGTCGGCGGCCTCGCCGGCCGGGTTCTGGTGGCTGGACGAGTCCGGTCGCCCGGACCCGGCCGAGCCGGTGCACACCTGGATCACCGCCCGGATGACCCACGTCTTCGCGCTCGCGCACCTGCGCGGGGACGTCCCCGACGCGGCCGCGCTGGCCGCGCACGGGATCCGCGCGCTCTCGGGCGCGCTGCGCGACGACGAGTTCGGCGGCTGGTACGCCTCGGTCTCCGGCGACGGCGAGCCGGTCGGCACCCTCAAGGAGGCGTACGCCCATGCGTTCGTCGTCCTGGCCGCGAGCAGCGGCGTCGCCGCCGGTGTGCCCGGCGCGGACGCCTTGCTCGACGAGGCGCTGGGGGTCGTGCAGCAGCACTTCCTCGACGGCTCCGGCCGGGTGGTCGACAGCCTTGAGCGGGATCTTCGGTCCGGGGAGGCGTACCGCGGGGCCAATTCCAGCATGCACACCGTGGAGGCGTTCCTGGCTGCGGGCGACGTCACCGGCGACGCCGCCTGGCACCAGCGGGCGCTGGCGATCGCCGAGCACCTGATCCACGGCGTCGCGCGCTCCCACGGCTACGACCTGCCCGAGCACTTCGACCTGGCCTGGTCGCCGCTGCTCGACTACAACGCCGACCGTCCCGGCGACCCGTTCCGTCCCTACGGCTGCACCCCTGGCCACCTGCTGGAGTGGTCCCGGCTGCTGCTGCACCTCGACGCGACCCTGCCGGAGGCGCCGTCGTGGCTGGTCGAGGACGCCCGGGCGCTCTTCGCGCGCGCGGTCGAGGTCGGCTGGTCCGCCGACGGCGAGACCGGCTTCGTCTACACGACCTCGTGGGACGGCACCCCGGTCACCCGGCTGCGCCTGCACTGGGTGGCCGCCGAGGCGCTCGCCGCGGCCGGCGCGCTGCACACCCGCACCGGTGAGGCGGTCTACGACGAGTGGCGGCGCCGGTTCGAGGACTACATCGAGACCCACCTCGTCGACCGCGAGCTCGGCAGCTGGCACCACGAGCTGGACGAGCACAACCGACCCTCACACGTGATCTGGCACGGCAAGCCCGACGTCTACCACGCCTACCAGGCACTCCTGCTCGCCCAAATGCCCCTCGCGCCGGCGCTGTCGGTCCAACTCCGAGACACCCCACTCCGCCGAGAAGTCGAATCCTGACCGCGAGAGGTCAGAACCTGACGCCGAAGAGTCAGTTCTTGAGCGCGAGAGGTCGATTTCTGAGAGCGAGAAGGCAGTTTCTGGTGGCCCCGGAAGTGACGCCTCGGCGTCAATAACCGACTCTTCGGCGTCGATAACTGACTTCTCGGCGTCAGAAAGTGACGTTTCGGCGGGTGGGTCAGGCTGCCTGGAAGGAGCGGCGGGAGAGGCCCAGGCCGTAGCCGTCCAGGGTCGTGGTGACCGGGGCCGTGGGGTCCGTGGCCGCGCCCAGGGTGACGAAGAGCGGGGTGAAGTGCTCGACGGTCGGGTGGGCGTACGGCATGCCGGGGGCGGCGGTGCGGAACCGGGCCAGCTCGGCGACGTCGCCGCGGTCCAGCGCGTCGGCGGCCCAGGAGTCGAAGTCGGCGGACCAGCCGGCGGGCTTGTTGTCGGTCACCATCTCGCGGGTGATGAAGGGCAGGCCGTGGGTCATGTGGCCCGAGCCGACCACGAGCACGCCCTCCTCGCGCAGCGGCCGCAGCCGTTCACCGAGGGCGAGCAGCTTGTCGGGGTCGTCGGTGGGCAGCGAGAGCTGGACGACGGGGATGTCGGCGGCCGGGTACATGATCTTCAGCGGCACCCAGGCGCCGTGGTCGAGACCGCGGCGGGTGTGCTGGTGAGCGGTCTCGGTGTCGGGCATCAGCGCCGCGGTGGTCCGGGCGAGCTCGCTCGCGTCCGGGGTGTCGTAGCGCACCGAGTGGTAGATCGGGTCGAAGCCGCCGAAGTCGTAGACCAGCTCGTCGGGGCGGGTCGCGCTGATCGAGAGCGGTGCCGACTCCCAGTGGGCGGAGATGACCAGGATGGCCTTCGGCCGGGGCAGCGAGCGCGCCCAGGTGTGCAGCGGGTCGAGCCACTCCGGGCTCTGCAGCGGCAGCGGGCCGCCGCCGTGGGAGAGGTAGAGGCTCGGCAGCGGACCATCCGCCGGCGTCCAGACACGGTGCGGGTCGGCCGCCTCGCGGGCCTGGACCGCGCGCAGGTGCTGCGCGAACGGGTGCGTCTCGGGGAGGAGAGCGTCCGTGGCGGCGGTCGTGCTCTCGGGTGCGGTGGTCATGGCGGTCTCCTGCGGCTCTGCCCAATAGTTGTTGCTTGAACTAACTCTAGGCGACCGTTGTTTGTTCCGGGCAACTTTCTACGGCAAACTCCGTGGTCGTGGAGGGCAACTGGCTGTCGCCGGCGGAGCGGGCGGCATGGGTCCGCCTCATCGCCGTGCTCGAGCTGCTCCCCGGTGCCCTCGACTCCCAGCTGCGCCGCGACGCCGGCCTGACCCACTTCGACTACGGGGTGCTGGCGATGCTCTCTGAGGTGCCCGATCGCACCCTGCGGATGACCGAGCTGGCTGGCTACACCAACTCGACGCTGCCGCGGCTCTCCAACGTCGTCAAGCGCCTGGCCGACCGCGGCCTCATCGAGCGCCACACCTGCGAGGGCGACCGCCGGGCGACCAACGTACGTCTCACCGAGGCCGGCCATCAGAAGATGGTCGCCTCGGCCCCCGGGCACGTGGACGCGGTGCGCGAGTACGTCTTCGACTCGCTGACACCCGAGCAGGTCGACCAGCTCTCCGAGATCGCCGGGAGCATGCTCGAGCGGCTCGATCCGAGCGGCACCCGGCGCCCGCCCATCGACCCGGAGCCCTCGGCGTAGCTCAGCCCTCGTCGCCCCGGTGGACCGAGACCTCACCGTCGAGCTCGAGGGCGATCACGGTGCACAGCGGGTCGAGGTCGTCGTCGGTGGTGAACACGTACTCCCACCCCGGGACCTCGTGGAGCCCGCCGATGCGCCGATGCTCGAGCTCGGTGCCGGTCCCGAGGACGTACGCCTTCAGGACCTGGTTGCGCAGGCCGCGGACCACGACGTAGTCGTTGGGGCGGTCGAGGACGTAGAGGAACAGGGTGCGGCCGTCGGCGGAGACCGCGGTCGGGCCGTAGAAGTGACCGTGGGGAAGGCCGCGGCGGATGCCACGGACGGCGGGGGAGTGGCGCGACACCCAGCCGCCGAGCGCCTCGAGACGCTCGGTCTGCTCGGGCGTGATGGTGCCGTCCTCGCGCGGGCCGACGTCGAGGAGCAGGTTGCCGCCACCGCCGATGGTCTCGACGAAGGTGCGCACGATCTGGCGCGGTGACTTGTGGTTGTCGTCCTGCGGCTGCCAACCCCAGGAGTCGTTGACGGTCAGGCAGAGCTCCCACGGGCCGTCGGGCGGCTCGACCGGAACGCCCTGCTCCGGCGTCACGTAGTCGCCGTGGCCGAGCATCCGGCCGTTGACGACCATCTCGGGCGCGAGCTCGCGCAGCTCCGCCCGCAGCTCCCGCATCCGCCACTGCCGCTCGTCGCGCTCCCACTCGCCGTCGAACCAGAGCAGGTCCGGCGCGAAGCGGGTCACCAGCTCGCGGATCTGGGCGCGGTGGAACCCCAGGTAGCGCTCCCAGCGCTCGGGCTCCTCCTCGCCCGGGCGCGGGACGGCGTAGGGGTTGTCCTGGACCGAGGGGTGCTGCACGGCCGGGCGCACCGTCGCGTAGTCGGGGTGCGACCAGTCGAGGTGGGAGAAGTAGAGCCCGACCTTGAGCCCCCGGCGGCGTACGGCCTCGACGAACTCGGCGACGAGGTCGCGGCCGGCCGGAGCCTGCCGGACCACCGACAGGTCACCGACGGAGGTGTCGTAGAGCGCGACGCCGTCGTGGTGCTTGGTGGTGAGCACGGCGTAGGTCGCCCCGGCACGCGCGAAGAGGTCGGCCCAGGCGTCGGCGTCGAACTCGGCGGCGGTGAAGCGGTCGATCTGGGCCATGTAGTCGGCGTAGGGGACCCGGCCGTCGAAGAACGACCAGGACTCCGCGACCCCTTCGACGCTGTAGATGCCCCAGTGGACGAAGATCCCCAGCTGTGCCTCGGGGAACCAGGAGGCGATCGGCATGCCCGGCTACCCCTGGGGTCCGGCGAGGTGGCCCGCGACGGCGGCGCGGGTGTGCTCGAGGGCGCGTTCGCGCAGCGTCGTGCCGCCGCCGGTGACGATGCCGATGCTGAAGCCGTCCCACATCGCCCGCAGCCGCTCGGAGACGGCTTCCCGGTCGGCGACCTCCGGGAGCGCGGCGGCGAAGAGCCGGACCAGGTCGGCGTGCCACTCGTCGTCCATCGCGCGCTGCGCGGCGGCGAGCTCGGCGTCGTACGGCGCCCGTGCCCACAGCTCGAGCCAGAGCAGCCAGCGCGGGTCGCGCTCGTCGAGCGCGAGGTAGACGTCGGTGAACGAGAGCAGCGCCTCGACGCCTCCGGAGCGGTCCTTCTCGACCTTCTCCAGGATCGGGGCCCGCTGGGCGGCGTACTCGTTCTCGCTCCAGCGCAGGGTCTCGAGGAGCAGTCCGTTGCGGGTGCCGAAGTAGTAGAGGAGGTGGCCACCGCTGGTGCCGAGCCGGGCGGCGAGGGAGGCCATCGTCACCTTGGCGAGCCCCTGCTCGGCCACCATCTCCAGCGTCGTCGCGAGCACCTGCTCGCGGGGTCGTTCCAGGCGTCTGTTGGAGCGTGTGCGCGTCACCTCGACAGTGTCTCCTTGTGCTCGCGGGGTGAAATCTTCGGTCCTACCCCTTGACTCTAGCGGTGATCTGGGTCACTTTGAATGCCGTTCAAACTTTTGTACGGCGTTCAAAACTCGCTGTACCCTCATCCCAAGGAGACCCGCGATGATCGAATCCATGCAGATGAGCCCGGAAGAGGTGACGCCGGCGCAGGAGCCACGCCGGCTCGCGCGGGTGCTCGGACCCGGTGCCGCGGTCCTGCTGGTGCTCTCGTGCATCACGCCCGCCTCGAGCCTGTTCATCATCGTCCCGGAGCTGTTCGGAACCCAGGGGAGCGGCGCGGTGCTGGCCGTCGTGGCCGGCTTCGCGGTCTCGGTCGCGATCGCCGCCTGCTACGCCGAGCTCGGCACCCGTACGGCCAGCTCCGGCGGTGAGTACGCGATGGTCACCCAGACCCTGGGCAAGTCGATGGGCTGGCTGACGTTCTCGCTGGCCGGCGTGCTGCTCTGGCTCATCCCGCCGATCTTCGCCCTCGGCACCGCGGACTACCTCGCCGACCTGGTGGAGTTGCCCCGTGCCGCGACCGGCGCGATCGTGATGCTGCTCTCGACCGCCACCGCGGTCCTCAACATCAAGGCCAACGCGGTCGTCACCGGCATCTTCCTCGCGCTCGAGCTGATCGCCGCCGTCGTGGTCACCGTCCTCGGCCTCGGCCACATCCAGCGCGGTCCCGGCGAGCTGGTGGTCCCGCACATCATCGGTGAGGGCGGCCTGGAGCCGTTCAGCCTGGCGGTCCTCGTCTCCGGACTCGCGGTGAGCACGTTCCTGGTCAGCGGCTTCGGCACCACGGTCTATCTCTCCGAGGAGATCGTCGACCCGCGCCGCAACGTCGCCCGCGTCGTCTTCTGGACCCTCGTTCTCGGCGGCATCGTCATCCTCGTCCCGACCGCGACCACGGTCCTCGCGGTCGACGACCTCAGCGATCTCGCCTCCGGCAACTTCTCCCACTGGGTGGCCGCCTGGGGCGGCGAGCGGGTCGCGGTCGCGGTGAACGTCGCCATCGCCATCGCCATCCTCAACGCCGTCATCGTGATGGTGCTGCAGAACGCCCGGGTCGTCTATGCCTCCGCGCGCGACCGCTCCTGGCCCACGCCGGTCAACAACGTCCTCACCAAGCTGCACCCCCGCTACGCCACGCCGTGGCTGGCCACCCTCGTCATCGGCATCCCCGGCGCGATCCTCGCCGGTGCGGTCGAGATCGAGGCGCTCCTCGGTGTCACCTCGGTGGTCATCTCCACGATGTACGTCGTCGTCGCGATCGCCGCGCTCCGCGCCCGTCGCCAGGGGCCGGCCGCCCAGGGCTGGCGGATGCCGCTGTGGCCGCTGCCGCCGCTGGTCGTCATCGGCGCGATCGGCTACGCGCTGGTCGGCTCGGCCCGGCTGGACGTCGTGATCACGGCCGGGATCGTGGTCGCCGCCCTCGCCTACTACTACCTCTACCTCGCCCGTCGTCCCGGCGAGCGCTTCCTCGTGGTCGACCCGACCGAGGACTGAGCACAACCCGTCCACAGAATCGAACGAGAGAGAAGAACGCCATGGCTCGCTACGGAACCCAGTTCGGACCCGACATCACCTTCCTGGGCGTCGACCGGTGCGACTGGGCCGACCCCGCGACGTACGAGGGTGCCGATGTGGTCATCCTCGGCGCCCCCTTCGACGGGGGTACGTCGCACCGGTCGGGCACCCGGTTCGGCCCGCAGTTCATCCGGCAGACCTGCTACCTGGCCCACGACGGGTCGCGGCCCTCGCTGGCGATGCGGGTCGACGCGCTGAAGGACCTCCGGGTGCTGGACGCGGGTGACGTGGAGATGTTCTCCGGCGACGCCGAGCGTTCGGTGCGCGACCTGCAAGAGGCCGTCCACGCCGTGACGAGCAACGGCGCCATCCCGTTGGTGCTGGGCGGCGACCACACCATCGCCTGGCCGGACGCCGCCGGCGTCGCCCAGCACCTCGGCCAAGGGCGCGTCTCGATGATCCACTTCGACGCCCATGCCGACACCGGGGACATCGAGTTCGGTTCGCTCATCGGCCACGGCCAGCCGATGCGCCGGCTCATCGAGTCCGGCGCGCTGCGCGGCGACCGGTTCCTGCAGATGGGGCTGCGCGGCTACTGGCCCGAGCCCGAGACGCTGAACTGGATGGCCGAGCAGGGCATGCGGTCCTACGAGATGACCGAGATCGTCCACCGCGGTCTGGAGGAGTGCCTGACGGAGGCCTTCACCATCGCCACCGACGAGTGCGACGGCGTCTTCCTCTCGGTGGACATCGACGTCTGCGACCCCGGCCACGCCCCCGGCACCGGCACCCCGGAGCCGGGCGGCCTGACCGCCCGCCAGCTGCTCGACTCGGTCCGCCGGATCGCCTACGAGCTGCCGGTGGTCGGCATCGACGTGGTCGAGGTGTCCCCGCCCTACGACCACGCCGACATCACCTCGTTCCTCGCCAACCGGGTCGTCCTCGAGGCGCTCTCGGGCATCGCCCGCCGCAAGCGCGACCAGGCCGACGGGACCCGCTGGGACCCGAGCCTCCCGCTGCTCGCCCAGCGCCCGGACCGGCGACCCACCGACAATCAGGAGAACTGACATGACCACCCATGACGTGATCGTGGTCGGCGCCGGCGTGACCGGCCTGACCGCAGCCTGGCGGCTCGCCCAGGCGGGCCAGGACGTGCTCGTCCTGGAGGCGCGCGACCGCATCGGCGGCCGGCTGCGCACCGAGGCGCACGGCGCCCCTGGCGCCGAGGCCGACTTCGAGATCGGCGGCCAGTGGGTCTCGCCGGACCAGGACGCCCTCCTTGGGATCCTCGACGAGCTCGACCTGCCGACCTACCCGCGCTTCCGCGAGGGCGAGTCCCTCTACGTCGACAAGACCGGTGTCGCGCACCGCTTCGGCGACGAGCTCCCGGTCGAGGAGTCCACCTCGGCCGCCATCGCGCAGCTGACCAAGACCCTCGACGGCCTGGCCGCCGCGATGGACCCGGCCCGGCCGTGGGAGCTCGACGACGCCGACCACCTCGACAGCGTCTCGTTCCGTGCCTGGCTCGAGCAGCAGTGCGACGACCCGGTCGCCGTCGACAACGTCGCCCTCTACATCGGGCCGGCGATGCTGACGAAGCCCGCCCACTCGTTCTCGGCGCTCCAGGCGGTGCAGATGGCCGCCAGCGCGGGGTCGTTCAGCAACCTCGTCGACGCCGACGTGATCCTCGACCGCCGGGTCGTCGGCGGCCTGCAGCGGGTGCCGCTGACCCTGGCCGCCCGTCTCGGTGACCGCGTCCGGCTCGGCCAGGACGTCACCCACATCGAGTGGGACGACGACGGCGCCGTCGTCCACGTCGGCACCGAGATCCACGCCGCCCGTCGGCTCGTTCTCGCGGTGCCGCCGACCCTGGTCACGCGGATCCGGTTCAGCCCCGAGCTGCCGGCCGAGCACCGGATCGCCCGCGAGCACCAGTCCTTCGGGCTGGTGATCAAGGTGCAGGCCCAGTACGCCACGCCCTTCTGGCGCGCCGACGGGCTCAGCGGCACCGGCTTCGCGCCCTGGCAGCTGGTCCACGAGGTCTACGACAACACCCCCGAGGGCGAGCCGTACGGCATGCTGGTCGGCTTCGTCTCCGACGAGCGCGCGGACGCGGTCGGCCGGCTCTTGGAGTCCGAGCGTCGCGCCCGGGTGCTCGAGTCGCTGGCGGCGTACTTCGGGGAGGCGGCGCTCGAGCCGCTCACCTACGTCGAGAGCGACTGGCAGCACCAGGAGCTGACCGGCGGGGCGTACGGGACGAGCTTCGACCTCGGCGGGCTGACCCGCTGGGGCGCGGTGCTGCGCGAGCCGCTCGGGCCGATCGAGTTCGGCAGCAGCGACGTCGCCGGCCACGGCTTCCAGCACGTCGACGGCGGCGTACGTGTCGGCGACGAGATCGCGCACCGCATCCTCGCGGATGCAACGTGATCGCAGCGGGCTGAGGCCTAGCGTCACACCGGGCGCGCTCATCGTGGGGGTGAGCGCGCCAACCTCGAGAAAGGTCCACCAGTCGTATGCGCCTCCTCCTCATGGGTCCGCCGGGTGCCGGCAAGGGCACCCAGGCCGCCGTCATCGCCCAGCGATTCGCCGTGCCGGCGATCTCGACCGGCGACATCTTCCGGGCGAACGTCGCCCAGCAGACCGCGTTGGGTGTGGCGGCGCAGACCTACATGGATGCGGGTGAGTACGTCCCGGACGAGATCACCAACGCCATGGTCGCCGACCGCCTCGCCGGAGGTGACTGCGCCGACGGGTTCCTCCTCGACGGCTACCCGCGCACGCCGCAGCAGGTGGCCGAGCTCGACGAGATCCTGGCGCTCGCCGACGTCGGGCTCGACGCGGTGGTGCTGCTCGAGGCGGACCCCGACGAGCTGGTGGGCCGGCTCCTGGCCCGCTCCCACGAGCAGGGCCGCGCCGACGACACCGAGTCGGTCATCCGCCGTCGCCTCGAGGTGTACGCCGCCGAGACCGGTCCGCTCGCCGCCGGCTATGCCGAGCGCGACCTGCTCGCGGCGGTGGACGGCCTCGGGACGGTCGACGAGGTCACCGAGCGGATCCTGACCGTGCTGATGTCCGTGGCCGCTCAGCGGACGGCGACCTCGGCTCCGTAGCGCTCGACGCAGAAGGCCGAGAGCCGCTCGGCCAGGCCGGCGAGGGCCTCGGCGGCGTGGTGCTGGGGGTCCCAGGCTGCGTACAGCCTGATCCGGACCCGCCCCGCCGGCGCGTCGATGTGCAGGGGCACCAGCCCGAAGCGCGGGTCGTCGGAGACGACCGCGATCCCGCGGCCCGAGGCCGCGAGCGCCTGGGCGACCTGGGCGTTGGACACCTCGAGGACGTCGCCGTAGCCCACGGCGGCGTCCTCGACCGCTGCGTCCAGGAGCGGTCGCGGCCGCAGGTCCTCAGTGAGCAGCACGAGCGGCCGCGTCACCAGCTCGCGTACGTCCACGGACCCCCGCTCCGCCCACGGGTCGTCGGCCCGGACATAGGCCCACACCGGCAGCACGGCGAGCGCGCGCGAGGCCAGCGACCGGGCCGGCGGCCGGGTGACGATCGCCAGGTCGGCGCCGGCGCGGACGGCGGCGACCGCGCCCCGCGGGTCCAGCTCGCGGACCATCGCGACCGGGTCCTCCGGCCCGAGCGTCGCCAGGAACGGGGCGAGCACGTCGGTGAGCGTGGTGGACGGCACCGCGAGATGCAGCTCGCCGAGCCGCCCGGAGGCGAGCACCCCGACCGCGCGCTCGAGGTCGTCCGCGTGCGCCAGCAGGTCGCGGGCGCGGGGGAGGAGGTCCTCGGCGGTGCGGGTCAGTCGCAGCCGCCGCCCCTCGCGCGCGAACAGCGGCACCCCCAGGCCGGCCTCGAGCTGGCGCAGCTGCCGGGACAGCACCGGCTGGGTCACGTGCAGCACCTCGGCGGCTCGGGTCGCGGAGCCCGCGTCGGCGGTGGCGACGAAGTAGCGCAGCAGGCGTAGATCCATGCTCATGAGGCATGATTCTAGTAGTCAAAAGGTCTTGGACGACATGTGTCGGGGAGGCTCATGCTGACTCCATGACCGAGTCCCTCGAACAGTCCCGTCTCCTGCGTACGCCCCTGCCCGGCCCGCGCTCCCAGGAGCTCATGGCCCGCAAGGTCGCGGCCGTGAGCCAGGGCGTGGCCACCACCCTGCCCGTCTTCGCCGCCCGCGCGGCCGGTGGGATCGTCGAGGACATCGACGGCAACCGTCTCATCGACCTCGGCTCCGGCATCGCGGTGACCACCGTCGGCTCGAGCGCCGCGCGCGTCGTCGAGTCCGTCTCCGAGCAGGTCGCCGCCTTCACCCACACCTGCTTCATGGTCACGCCCTACGAGGGCTACGTGGCCGTCGCCGAGCAGCTCGCGCGGCTCACCCCGGGTGAGCACGAGAAGCGCACGGCGCTGTTCAACTCCGGCTCCGAGGCCGTCGAGAACGCGGTCAAGATCGCCCGCTCGTTCACCGGCAAGGACGCCGTCGTGGTCTTCGACCACGCCTACCACGGGCGCACCAACCTCACCATGGCGATGACGGCGAAGAACATGCCCTACAAGCACGGCTTCGGGCCGTTCGCCGGCGAGGTCTACCGGGCGCCGATGTCCTACCCGTTCCGCGACGCCGCCGAGATCGACGGCAAGCTGGCGGCGGCCCGGGCGACGTCCCTGATCGAGACCCAGGTCGGCGCCGAGAACCTCGCCGCCGTCGTGATCGAGCCGATCCAGGGCGAGGGCGGCTTCATCGTCCCCGCGCCCGGGTTCCTCGCCGCGCTGGCGGAGTGGTGCCGGGCCAACGACGTGATCTTCGTGGCCGACGAGGTGCAGTCCGGCTTCGGCCGCACCGGCACCTGGTTCGCTGTCGAGCACGACGGCGTCGTCCCGGACCTCGTGGTCAGCGCGAAGGGCATCGCCGGTGGCCTGCCGCTCTCCGCGGTGACCGGCCGCGCCGACGTCATGGACGCCGTCCACCCCGGCGGCCTCGGCGGCACCTACGGCGGCAACCCGCTCGCCTGCGCCGCCGCGCTGGCCGTGATCGAGACCATCGAGGCCGAGGACCTGCTCACCCGGGCCCGCGAGATCGAGGAGCGCCTGCTGGGACGGCTCCGTGACCTGCAGAAGAGCGACCCGCGCATCGGTGACGTACGCGGCCGGGGCGCGATGATCGCCGCCGAGTTCGTCGACCCGGCCACCGGCAACCCCGACGGCGCGGTCGCCAAGGCCGTCGCCGCCTACGCCCACAGCCAGGGCGTCATCACCCTGACCTGTGGCACCTGGGGCAACGTCATCCGCTTCCTGCCCCCGCTGAGCATCTCCGACGAGCTGCTCGACGACGCCCTGGACGTACTCACGACCGCGCTGGAGGAGACCAAGTGACCACGACCACCGAGACCGGCTACCTCACCGCCCTCGAGCCCGGCAGCGGCATCCTGGTCGGCGGCCGGTGGCGACCGGGCGCCGCCGGCGTCTTCGCGGTCGAGAACCCCGCCACCCGCGAGCACGTCGCCGACGTCGCCGACGGCACCGCCGAGGACGCGACCGCGGCCGTCGACGCGGCCGCCGCCGCGCTCCCGGCATGGTCGGCGCTGCCGCCGCGGACGCGGAGCGACCTGCTCACCCGCGTACGCGACCTGATGCTGCGTGACGCCGACGAGCTGGCTGCCCTGATCGCGCTCGAGAACGGCAAGTCCCTCACCGACGCCCGCGGCGAGGTCGGCTACGCCGCCGAGTTCTTCCGCTGGTACGCCGAGGAGGCCGTGCGCCCGCACGGCGACTTCGGGTCCTCGCCGGCCGGCGGCACCCGCACCATCGTCACCCACAAGCCGGTGGGCGTGGCCGCCCTGGTGACGCCGTGGAACTTCCCGGCCGCGATGGCCACCCGCAAGATCGCGCCGGCCCTGGCGGCCGGCTGCACGGTCGTTCTCAAGCCGGCCGCCGAGACGCCCCTGACGGCGCTCGCGATCGCCCGGCTGATGGCCGAGGCGGGCGTGCCCGACGGTGTGGTCAACGTCGTGCCCGGCCTGGACGCGCCCGGCATCGTCAGCACCTGGCTCGCCGACCCGCGGGTCCGCAAGATCTCCTTCACCGGCTCGACCGGCGTCGGCCGGGTGCTCCTGCGCCAGGCCGCCGACCGGGTCGTGAACACCTCGATGGAGCTCGGCGGCAACGCGCCCTTCGTGGTGACGTCCACCGCGGACGTCGAGGCCGCGGTGGAGGGCGCGATGGTCGCCAAGTTCCGCAACGGGGGACAGGCCTGCACCGCGGCCAACCGGCTCTACGTCCACGCCGACGTCGCTTCGGAGTTCACCAAGCGTCTCGGTGCCGCCGTGGAGGCGCTGAAGGTCGGTCCCGCCGACGAGGGCAGCGACATCGGCCCGCTCATCTCCGCGAAGGCGTACGCCACCGTCACCGGCCTCGTCGACGCCGCCGTGGCTGCGGGAGCCGTCATCGCCCACCGCGCCGAGGTTCCCGCCTCGGAGGGCTACTTCTACGCGCCGACGGTCCTCACCGGCGTACCGGCCGACTCGCCGCTGCTGCGCGAGGAGATCTTCGGACCGGTGGCCCCGATCGTGGTCTGGGACGACACCGAGGAGCTGCTGGCCGCTGTGAACGACACCGAGTTCGGCCTGGCGGCGTACGTCTTCGGCGAGCTGGGCGAGGCGCTGCACGTGGCCGAGCGGATCGACGCCGGGATGGTGGGGGTCAACCGTGGCCTCGTCTCCGACCCGTCGGCTCCCTTCGGTGGCGTGAAGCAGAGCGGCATCGGGCGCGAGGGCGCGCGGGTCGGGCTGGAGGAGTACCTCGAGACGCAGTACCTCAGCGTCGCCTGGTGACGGGGGCCTGGTGATTGGCATCACGTAGGCCTTATCCACGATGATGTGACCCAGACCACCCGCACACCCTGCGGGTGGTTCCTCGGGACAGCCTCACCCCGGCGGTCCCGGCAAACACTCCAGACGGACCACCAGTGCCGCCCGGCAGATTGAGGAGTCACCCCTATGACCGCAGTGTTCGAGCCTGGGACATCGTTCGAGGCCTACGACCTGGCAGACCGCTACCGCGTCGGGGCCGGCCCCGTGCTCCTGACCGGGATCCAGGCGATCGCGCGGATGCTCGTCGAGCAGCGCGCCCTGGACCAGCGCCGCGGCCTGCGTACCGGCACCTTCATCTCCGGCTACCCGGGCAGCCCGCTCGGTGGTCTCGACCAGCTGCTGCTGGGCCTGCCGAAGGAGATGGCCGACGCCGACATCACCGTCGTGCCCGGCCTCAACGAGGAGCTCGCCGCGACCGCCGTATGGGGCTCGCAGTCGGCGGTCACCCTCGACACCGAGCGCTACGACGGCGTGACCGGGGTCTGGTACGGCAAGGGTCCCGGCGTCGACCGGGCCCTGGACGCGATGCGCCACGCCAACATGTACGGCGCCCACCCCAGCGGCGGCATGCTGATGCTGGTCGGCGACGACCCGGCCGCGAAGTCCTCCACGGTTCCCGCGGTCTCCGAGCGCACCCTGGCCTCCCTCGGCATCCCGGTCCTCTTCCCGCGCAACGCCTCCGAGATCGTCGAGTACGGCATGGAGGGGATCGCCCTCTCCCGCGCCTCCGGCTGCGTCGTCGCGCTCAAGATCGTCGCCGACGTCGCCGACGGCGCCTGGGTGGTCAACCCGGAGATCGGCGTGCTCGACCCGGTGATGCCGAAGACCCAGTGGGACGGCGTGCCCTACACCTACGAGCCGACCAAGATCGAGCTCTTCCCCGACCGGATCGTCGGCGCCGAGGCGAAGCTCTACGGTCCGCGGATGAACGTCGTCAAGGCGTACTCCGCCGAGAACCACCTCAACCGGATCGAGGTCAAGGCGCCCGACGCCAAGGTCGGCATCGTCGCCTCCGGCTCCTGCTACGACTCGATGCGCCAGGGCCTCAAGGACCTCGGCCTGGACCACGACGAGCTGATGGCCGCCGGCATCCGGGTGCTGCGCCTGGGCATGATGTGGCCGGTCGAGCCGACCATCGTGTCGACCTTCGCCGAAGGCCTCGACGAGATCCTCGTCGTCGAGGACAAGACCTCCTTCATCGAGCAGGGCATCCGCGAGATCCTCTACGGCGAGCCCACCGCTCCGGTCATCATCGGCAAGAAGGACCGCGCCGGTGTCCCGCTGGTCCCTCTCGACGGCGAGCTGACCGCCGGCCGGCTGCTCGCGCCGCTGCGCCGCGCGCTGAAGGGCCACGCCCAGCTCAAGGCCGCCGGACCTGCCCGGATCGACCTGCCGCTGCTGTCGACCTCGCGCACGCCGTACTTCTGCTCCGGCTGCCCGCACAACCGCTCCACCGCCCTGCCGGACGGCTCCCTCGGTGGTGGCGGCATCGGCTGCCACACCCTGGTGACCGCCTCGCAGCGCGAGGACAGCGCGGTCGTCGGGATCACCCAGATGGGCGGCGAGGGCTCGCAGTGGATCGGCCAGGCGCCCTACAGCCACGCCGGCCACACCTTCCAGAACGTCGGTGACGGCACCTTCTTCCACTCCGCGCAGCTGGCCATCCAGGCGTGCGTCGCGGCGGGCGTCAACATCACCTACAAGCTGCTCCACAACGACGTCGTCGCGATGACCGGTGCCCAGAAGCGGCAGGGCGAGGTCGAGATGGCCCAGCTGACCCACAAGCTGATGAACGAGGGCGTCAAGGCGATCATCGTGGTCGCCGACGAGCCCAAGCGCTACCGTCGTGCCCACTTCCCCGCAGGCGTACGTCTGTGGCACCGCGACCGCCTCGACGACGCCCAGCGGGACCTTCGCGAGATCGAGGGCGTCACCGTGCTGATCTACGACCAGCACTGCGCCGCCGACGCGCGCCGCCAGCGCAAGCGGGGCAAGCTCGAGCCCCGCAACACCCGGATCGTGATCAACGAGGCCGTCTGCGAGGGCTGCGGCGACTGCGGCGTGAAGTCCAACTGCCTCTCCGTCCAGCCGGTCGAGACCGAGCTGGGCCGCAAGACCCGCATCGACCAGACCTCCTGCAACACCGACTACACCTGCGTCGAGGGGGAGTGCCCCTCGTTCATGGCGATCGAGACCGACCCCACCGCGAAGAAGGCGAAGCGGTCGACGCCCGAGCCGCCGACCGTGGCCGACCCCGGCTACGGCGAACTGGAGCGGACCTTCGGCGTCTTCATGGCCGGCATCGGCGGCACCGGCATCGTCACCGTCAACCAGGTGCTCGCGACCGCGGCGCTGCGCGCCGGCTTCGGCGTGGAGTCGCTCGACCAGGTCGGGATGAGCCAGAAGGCCGGTCCGGTGACCGCTCACCTGCGGTTCGGCCCGGGCGCGATCGAGCCCTCCAACCGGGTCACCCCGGGCTCGGCCGACGCGCTGCTCGGCTTCGACCTGCTCACCCTGGCCGAGGGCAAGAACCTCGCCTACGGCGACCCGGCCCGCACGCGCGCGGTCGTGTCGACGTCGAAGACGCCGACGGGCCCGATGGTCTACGACAAGGACATCGCCTACCCGGCCGACGACGAGCTGCTCGCCCGGGTGAACGGCGCGGCGTCCTCGCTGCGCGCCTTCGACGCCCTCGCCGCCGCCGACACTCTCTTCGGCAACACCGCCGCGGCCAACTTCCTGCTGGTCGGCGCCGCCTACCAGGCCGGCGCCCTCCCGATCCCGGCCGCCGCGATCGAGGAGGCCATCGGCATCAACGGTGTCGCGGTCAGCGCCAACGTCGCTGCGTTCCGCTGGGGTCGCGCCTCGGTGGCCGCGCCGGAGGAGTTCGCGTCGGCCACGGGCACCGCGACCGCGCCGGTCGAGGAGATCGTCGTCCCGGCCCTGGACGCCGCGACCTTCGACGGGGAGGTCCGCCGCCTCGCGGAGTTCCGGGCCCCGCAGCTGGTCGCCTTCCAGAGCCAGCAGACCGCCCGGGCATACGTGGAGACGGTCGACCGGATCTGGAACGCCGAGCGTGCCGTCACCGCGGACACCCGCTTCTCCGAGGCGGTCGCCCGCTACCTGTTCAAGCTCACCGCCTACAAGGACGAGTACGAGGTCGCCCGGCTCCTCACCGCACCGGCCGCCCTCGACGGTGTCCGTGCCGAGGTCCAGGGCACGATCAGCTTCAAGCTCTCCCCGCCGGTGTTCGGGGCGTTCCTGAAGGGCCGCAAGATGACCTTCGGCCCACGCTCCCACTTCATGCTCCGCCTCCTGGCGACCATGAAGTTCCTCCGCGGCACGGTCCTCGACCCCTTCGGCCGGGCCCACGTACGCCGCACCGAGCGCGCCCTCCTCGCGCACTACTCGGCGCTCGTCGACTCGCTCGCCGCGGAGCTCACCGAGGAGACGTACGCTCGGGCCGTCCGCCTCGCGGAGCTTCCGGACATGGTGCGCGGCTACGAGAACGTGAAGATGCGCAACGTCGAGGCCTACCGCGAGGCGCTGGCCGCCGAGGGGATCGACCTGACCGTCTAGAGCACGCCGAACGCCTCCGCCAGCCTCGACTGCGCCCCTGCGCTGTCGAGGCTGGCCTCTACCCGGCGGATGTTGCCGGCCGAGGGGTAGGCGAAGAGGGCCATCAGGACCACCGAGACGGCCCCGCCGATGACGTACGTCATCACCTGGCCCTCGGTGAGGATGAACGCGAGCGCGAGGGAGACGAGCGCGACCAGCTCGCTGAGCACGAGCCGCAGGATCATCGACATCTGGTGCCTCTGCAGCGCCTCGCCCTTCGCCTCCTCCGGGGCCGCGCCCGGGGTGATCGGAGAGACCCGGAACCCGATCGTCGAGACGATCAGGGCGATCACGACGCCTGCGGCCACCTGACCCCCGATGACGTACGTCGAGGGCAGCGTCAGATCGGCGTCGGGGACGCTGAGGTAGACGACGACCCCCAGCACCACGATCATGCTCATGAAGGCGAGCGCCAGCATCTGAGCCGAGCGCAGGACGGGTGTGGGCATCGGAGACTCCTCGTCGACGGGTGACTGGGACGCAACCTAGCGGACCGGCGGCCGGCGAAACTTCTTCCCACGTCGATGTCGAAGGAGAACGATGTGGTTCGACGCATCGGTGTCGGCCACCGACCAGCGGTTGGCCCCGAACTGAGGAGCAGACCATGCCCCGTTTCATGGGTTTCGTGAGGATGGAAGAGGGAATCGGCGCGCCGCCGGAGGCCCTGTTCAAGGCGATGGATGACTACATCGGAAAGCAGGCGGCCGCTGGTCGCTTCCTCGATGGTGGCGGTCTCTACGGCACCGAGGACGCGGTGAACTTCGTCGTAGAGAAGGGCCAGGTCACCCGTGTCGACGGACCGTACGCCGAGGCCAAGGAGGTCGTCGGTGGGTGGGCGCTGCTTCGCTACGACAGCCTGGACGAGGCGATCGCCGGGCAGCAGGAGTTCGCCCAGCTGCACGCGACGTACTGGCCGGAGTGCAAGGTCGTCGCCACCCTGCGCCAGATCTCCGAGGCACCCTAGGCCCCGCCGATGACGTGTCCCCTGCCGCAAGCAGCCTTGTGGGTCGCGGCAGGGGACATGGTGGTGAGCATCGCCGGGACTCAGGAGAGCTTGTCGGCGACCTGGTTGAGGTTGGTCCGGAGCTTGGCGCGGTAGGCGTCGTGCTGCTCGGGGAGTCGGGCGTCGCAGAAGGCGGCGAGGTCGGGTCCGGTGACCTGGAGGACGGTGTGGCCGGCGGTGGCTTCGGTCTCGAAGAGGTCGAGGATGTCGCGCAGGATGGCGACGATGTCCATGCCGTCGCCGGTGGTGAAGCGCCACAGGTAGTTCTTCATCTCCGTGTAGACGGTGCGGTAGTCGGCGGGGAGTTGGGTGGCGCGGGCTTCCATGCGCTTCCAGTCCTTCTTGTCGCCGATGAGGCGGGTGAGGATGTTGTTCATGGTGGTGCTCCTTCTTCGGTGGTTGTTTCGGGCCTTTGGTTTGGGGCCGTGGAAGAAGCGTGCAGGTCTGACGTAGCGTCAAGGTCAAGCACCGATCCGAAGAAAGTTCTCGCCGGGCGTGTCAGGCCGCGCGGGTGTGGTCGAGCAGTACGTTGCGCAGCCGGAGCTCGGCTGGGGACAGTGGTGGCGGATCCGGTGCCCAACTGTCGGGTGGCGGGCTGACATAGGTGTGGCCCGTGGGTGTGATCGTGGTGATGCTGCCGTCAGGTCCTGGTCTCGCTTGCCAGCCGATCGCTTCCTTCGCCTGGTTGCACCGTTCGCACAAGCCTTGGAGGTTCTGGGCGCTGGTGATCCCGCCGTCGGTGTGGCGTTGGATGTGGTCGATGTTGCGGATCGGGGCATCACAGCCGACGGTGCGGCAGATCCCGCCGTCTCGGGTGGTGATGAACTCCGCGAGGCCGTCGGGGGCTTTCCTGGAGCGTGATTCCATCGCGACCAGTTGGCCGGCGGGGTCGGTGAACAGACGGCGGACGAAGACCTCGGCGTCGGCCAGTGCCTCGCGGGCCCAGGTGGCGGGGACGGGGCCGTAGCCCTCGACCACGGCGGGCTGGTCGTTGTCGTTGGTGAGGCTGTCGGCGGTCATCACGATCTTGACCTCGATCCTCGGCTTCACCCCGGTCTCGCGGCCGGTGACCCGGTCGACCAGGGTGTCGGCCATGACCTGGCCTCGGGTCCGTTCGTCCCCGGCGGCACGGGCGGCATTGGCGGCCTGGTCCAGGGCTGCGAACACGGCGACGCCGTCCTTGACCGGGAGCAGGGCGCCGAGCCAGGTCATGGTGTCGGGGGCCGGCCGGAGGCTGACGCGTCGGTCCTTCTCCGCGTTGGCGGCCCGGGCCACGACGGATTCCTGATCGAGGGTGATGGCGAGTTTCTTGGCGGCGTTCTCGAGCTGTCGCAGCCCCATCGACACAGCCTTCGCGGGCTGCCCGTTCGATCCCGGGGAGCAGAGCTGGTCGTCGATGATCCGACGGTCTTCGAGGGAGAGGCAGGCGGTCTCGCGGGCCAGGATGGTGGCCTGCCACTGCGAGAACAACCCGGCCTTCATCAACCTGAACGTGTGCGGCATCTCGGTGAGGAGGATCTTCGCCAGCCCGAGCAGCTGCGCTCCCTTGGCCGGCGAGACCCGGCGCGCGAGTGCGATCTGGGAGGCCACGCCTTCGCCCAGTTTTCGGGCGGGAACCCCGGCGTCGGATTGCCGTGCCCGGGCAGCTTCTTCGAGACGTACCGCCGCTTCTGCCTGGACGGCCTCGGCGGTGCACTTCACTGCTTCGAGCCGAGCAATCCAGTCGACCAACTCAGCCTCGGAGGCGCCCGATGGCGGCCCAGCGAGGAGGTGGTCGATGATCTCGTTCATGCGCCTTATTATATGCGTTCGAACAGTCTTCGGCGACTCATTTATGCTGGTCAGACCGAAGTTACGCGGTCTGCGAACAGGACACGTGGCTGCTGCGCCACACCCTCGCCGCCGCCCCGATATAGGCGAAATCTTTCTCGATCGGGTGCCGGGTCAAGGATGGCCGCAGGCCACCGCGAAGCGGCGGGCGAAGCCCGTCCTTGACGCGGCGCGGGATCGAGAAACACTCAAAGCAAGGGTCGGCGGCGAACCCTGAGACGAAAACACAGCCGCCAAACCGAGCTTTCCCCAATACGCGAAACCGTGTTGGTCTCGACACGCCTCCGCCCAGCGGCTCCGACGGCTCGACGCGGGGTGCACGCCTGCCCGCCCGCCGAGACACCCCAAGCCCCGTTGTTTCGATCTTTTATAGTAAATCGAGTTACATGACTATCTCACCGTCTTCGATCCCACACAGGAGGTTCGCATGGAGCGGCTGATCATCTTCGCCCTCGTCGGTCTCGCGGCCCAGGCTGTCGACGGGTCGCTGGGGATGGCCTACGGAGTCACCTCGAGCACCTTGCTGGTCGCGACCGGCGTCGCGCCGGCAGTGGCATCAGCATCGGTACACCTCGCCGAGGTGGGCACCACGTTCGCCTCGGGTGTCTCCCACTGGCGGCTCGGCAACGTCGACTGGAAGGTCGTGGCCAAGATCGCGATCCCGGGCGGTATCGGCGCCTTCACCGGCGCGACCGTCCTCTCCAACCTCTCGACCGAGAGCGCGACGCCCTGGGTCGCCGGCCTGCTGCTCGTCCTGGGCGTCTACATCATCGCCCGCTTCGTCTTCGGCAAGCCGCCGGTGTTCATCCCGGGCCGTCGCCCGGGTCTCGGCCTGCTCGCCCCGCTGGGCCTCTTCGGCGGCTTCATCGATGCCACCGGTGGCGGCGGCTGGGGCCCGGTGACGACGCCCACCCTGATCTCCAGCGGCACTCTGCACCCGCGCAAGGTGATCGGCTCGGTCTCCACCGCCGAGTTCGTCACGACCGTCTCGGCGAGCGTCGGCTTCCTGGTCGGCCTGGCAGGAGAGGCGCTCGACTGGCGGATCATCGGCGGGCTCCTCGTCGGCGGCGTGATCGCCGCGCCGTTCGCCGCCTACCTCGTCAAGCACCTCTCGCTGCCTATCCTCGGTGGCCTGGTCGGCAGCATCATCCTGATCACCAACGGCCGTACGCTGCTGCAGAACTTCGACGCCGAGTCGGTGCCCGCCTACGGCGTGCTCTTCGCCGTCGCTGCCGTCATCGTCGCGATCGCGGTGCGCAAGGCCGGCAGGCTCACCGACACCCCGGAGCGGGAGTCCGAGCTCGAAGTCGAGCCCGTGAACGCGAGCGCCAACGCCTGACCAGACCTGTCACCGGGATCGGTCACCCGGCCCCACCCAGCGCCCAGGTCACGGCACCGGCCGGCGCCGTGAGCCGCCACGGCGGAGGCTGGGTCGGGTAGACCCGTGCGGTGGCCACCCGGCCGGCACTCGTGAACGCCTCGATCACCGATCCGTCCAGGAACAGCCGCAGCGCAGGAGCCCCGGCGGAGGTGTCGTACGCATCGTCGACGACGATCCGCCAGGGCTCGGCACGCTCGTCGCGACTGGCGTGGCGCCCGTCGAGGACGAGCGTGCCGGCGCCGGTGTCGACCGTGATCTCGACCGATTCGGACCCACCGAATGAGAGAAGCACCGTGCCGTCGACGTGGGGGACCGAGATCTCGGCCTGAGCGCCGATCTCGACGCCACCGTCGCCGGCGGCCGAGCCGGAGCCGGAGCGCAGGGAGTCGACGGTCGGGACCGGCGCGAACCGGAGCCCGCCGTCGGGTCCGAGCGCGACGGTGCGGGCCAGCGAGATCGTGCCGGCCCAGCCGTCCTCGTGCCACCAGTCCGGCGAGCGGCCCTCGGTGATCCAGCCGAACATCAGCGGGCCGTAGGGGCTGGTCCGCATCGCCGAGGCGGCGTAGAAGCTCGGGCCGTCGTCGACCCGGACGGCGCGCTCCGGCTGGTCGGCGAAGAAGGCGAGCACGTCCCCGGGGCCGCCGGCGTGCGACCACGACGACACGACCGCGAGGGCGCGCCCGTCGAGGTGGTAGACCTGCGGGCACTCCCAGCCCTCGCCGGTGTCGTTGCCGTCGACCTCGCACCGGGCCAGGGACGCCAGGTCACCGACGTACGTCCAGCCGGCCTCGGTCCGGCGATAGTGCCGGATCGACGCCGTCTGGTCCGGGCCGGCGGCCCCGACCACGAGGTGGAGGCCGTCGTCGGCGTGCCAGGCGAAGGGGTCACGGAACATCGTGATGCCCTCCTCCGGCGCCGGGTCGAGCCCGATCAGCTGCGGGGCGTCGAAGGTCGCGCCACCGTCGTGGGAGAGCGAGGTGATGACGGGCTGGAACTCCAGGTCGTTGCGGCGGCCGGAGTAGTAGGCGCGTACCTTGCCGTCCTCGATGATCGTGTTGCCGGACCAGCAGCCGTCGGTGTCGGGGCCGCCCGGCTCGGGTGCCATCGCCGGGCGGTGCAGTCGCCAGGTGACGAGGTCGGCGCTGCTGGCGTGGCCCCACTCGACCGGCACGTCCGTGTCCGTGCTGGGGCGGTACTGGAAGTAGAGGTGGGTGGTGTCGCCGACCTGGATCGGTCCGTTCGGGTCGTTGAGGTAGCCGCGGGGCGGTCGTACGTGGAATCGCGGCAGCAGGTGGTCCGTGGGCAAGGCGCACTCATTTCTGGGGTCGGTGAAGCGAGACGAGAGGGGAGGGAGGCGGGAGGGATCAGCGGAACGAGCCCGCGGTGACGCCCTCGATGAAGTACCGCTGCGCGAAGACGAAGAGCAGCACGCTGGGCACCATCGCCAGCACGACGCCGGCCATGACCACGGAGATCGACCCCGTGCCGAGGTTGCCCTGCAGCCCGACCAGGCCGAGCGGGAGCGTGAAGTTGTCCTGCGACTGCAGGAAGATCAGCGGCCGGTAGAACTCCGCCCAGAAGGCCGAGAAGTTGAGGATGGCCAGGGTCGCCACCGCCGGAGCGGCCATCCGGGCGTAGACCATCGCGAAGATCTGGAACTGGGAGGCGCCGTCGATGCGGGCCGCCTCGCCCAGCTCGAGCGGCATCTGCATGAAGTACTGCCGCATCAGGAACGTGCCGAACGCGCTGCCGAGCGCGGGGATCACCAGCGCACCGAGGCTGTCGGTGAGGCCCATCGTCTTCACGATCACGAAGACCGGGATGATGATCGTCTGCAGCGGCACCATCATCGTGGCCAGGAAGACCCCGAAGATGACGTTGCGGCCCGGGAACCGGATCATCGCGAACGCATAGCCCGACAGCGTGCAGGTGATCGTCTGGCCGATCACGATCAGCACCGTGACGATCGTGCTGTTGATCAGGAACGTGCCGATCGGCACCTGCTGGAAGACGGCCGAGTAGTTCCCGAAGTCGGGGTGCGTCGGCAGCCATTTGGGCGGGTTGGTGAACGCCTCCGCAGGCGTACGCAGCGACGTCGTGAGCGTCCACAGCAGGGGGCCGAGGGCGACGACCGCCGCCAGGAGGAGCACGACGAGGCCCACGCCCCGCCAGAACCGGCCGGCGATGCCGCCGTTGAGGATCAGCTGGCTACTCATCGGTAGAACGCCCACTTTCGCGCGGCGAGGAACTGGAGCCCGGTGATGGCCAGGATGATCACGAGCAGCACGCTCGCGATCGCGGAGGCGTAACCGAACTGGAGGTTCTGGAATCCCGTCTGGTACATCACGATCGTCGCGGTCGTGGTCGCCGTGCCAGGCCCGCCCTTGGTCATGATGAACGGCTGGTCGAAGAGCTGCAGGGCGTTGATCATCGCGACCACGGTCGCGAACAGGATCGTCGGGCTGATCAGCGGGATCTTGACCCCGAACAGCGTCCGAACCGGCCCGGCCCCGTCGATCGCGGCGGCCTCGAGGACGTCGGTGGGCAGCGAGGTCAGCGCCGCCACGAACATCACGAAGGTGAACCCGACCTGCTGCCAGGCGGCGATCAGGATGATCGTCACGATCGCACCCCACGTACTGGTCAGCCAGGGGACCGACGGCAGGCCGACCGCGTTCAGGTAGTAGTTGATCACCCCGAACTTCATGTCGAACATGTAGCCCATGAAGATCGAGACGGCCGCCGTCGAGGCGAGCAGGGGCAGGTAGAACGTCGTCCGGAAGAACGTCTTCGCGGCAGGTCGGCGGCGCTGGTTCACCAGGACCGCCAGGCCGAGCCCGACGACGAGCTGCACCACGACGATGCCGAACGCGAGCAGCAGCGTGGTCCCGAAGGAGCTCACGACCGCGTCGTCGCGGA
This sequence comes from Nocardioides sp. NPDC126508, assembly GCA_040302365.1. GTDB lineage: Bacteria > Actinomycetota > Actinomycetes > Propionibacteriales > Nocardioidaceae > Nocardioides. The sequence goes on along the minus strand of JBEOUM010000006.1, from coordinate 90,132 downwards.
CGATGCGCTCGAAGTTGTCGAGCCCGACGAACCTCGGCGGGGTGATGACGTCCCAGGAGAAGAACGATAGCGCGACCGAGGCGACCATCGGAGCGAGCGTGAACACCGCGACGAAGAGCACCGCCGGCGAGATGATCAGGAACCCGAACCCGGCCTCGCGGCGGGCGAGCCGACGGGTGCCGCGGCGGGGTCGGCGCTCGGGGTCGGTGCGGTGCGGGCGCGTGTGCCCGCTCCGCGGAGGAGCCAACGTCGACATCAGGAGCCCTTCACTGCCTTCTCGAAGTCGGCCTGCATGCCGTCCAGTGCCGCCTTCGCGTTGCCCGACGAGATGGCCTTGGTGGTGCGCTGGTTGAGGGAGGTGGCGAGCGCGTTGTAGTAGGGCGGCGCCGAGATCGGGACCGACCCTTCGAGCTGGTCGTAGAAGACCGACCAGTTGGAGGGACCCGTGCTCGAGTAGCGCTCGGCGGTCATCAGCGACTTGCGCCCCGGCGTGGTCACGTTGCCCGGGAACATGATGTCGAAGCTCTCCGGCTGGACCATCATCTTCACGATCTCCCAGGCCAGGTCCTTCTTCTTCGAGGAGCTGAAGATCCCGTAGCCGCCGGCGCCGAACAGCGACTTGTTGCTCTTCCACGTGGGGAACCGCTGTACGTCGAAGCTGCCGTCCTTCATGCCGGCGTTGTGCAGGCCGCCGGCCCAGAACCCGCCACCGATCGTCATCCCGATCCGTCCGGAGGAGAAGAGGCCCTGCAGGGTGGCGCCGCCACCGACGTCGGGGGAGGGCGAGAGGTTCGCGCGCTGCAGGTCGATGAGGTACTCCAACGCCTCGACCGCGGCCGCCGAGTTCGCCGTCGGCTGGCCCCACTTCCAGCCGCCCCCGCGTCCCGCCACCGCAGCCGGGTTGTCCTTGTAGGCGCTCTTCCAGAGCCAGTCGCCGCCGGAGTACTTGCCCTCCTCGAGCAGGTTCCCGCCGTTGGCGTAGAGGAACGAGGTCCAGCTTCCCCACAGCCGCACCACCCAGTCGAACGCGTAGACCTTCGGCCCGGTCGCGGCGATCTTGGTGGCGTACGTGTGGAAGTCGTCGGCCGTCCACGACTCCTTCGGCGCGTCCAGGCCGGCCTTCTCGAGGAGGTCGGTGCTGTAGAACATGCTGCCGGCGTTGAAGCTGTCGGGGAGCTCGTAGAGGTGGCCCTGGTACATCATCGACTCGACCAGGGCCGGGTGGATGTCGTCGAAGTAGCTCTGCAGCGAGGAGAGGTCCTTGGTCACGTAGCTGTCCAGCGGGACCAGGAGCTCCTTGGAGGCCATCAGCTGCAGGCCCTCGGTCGCCACGCTGACGAGGTCGGGCGCCGAGCCCGAGGCGATCTGGGTGAGCACCTTGGCGAGGAAGTCGTTCCAGTCGGTGCCGTTGATGCCGGTGACCTCGAGCTTCATCGCCTTGTCGAGCTTGGTGACCTGGGGCTGGAGCTTCTGCTGCAGGGCGGTGGCCGCGCTCTGCTGCCCGAAGTAGAGCATCTTGATCGTGTCGGACGAGCCGCCGCCCGAGCAGGCGGTGAGCGGTGCCAGCCCGAGCGCGGCGATGCCGGCTCCACCGAGCTTGAGCAGTGAGCGGCGGTCCATCCCGGCGCCGATGATGTGGGTCATCTTCGCCCCTTCCTCATGGGTGGGCGGCATCATCGAGATGCCGCCCAATACGTATTGGTGTGACGACGGTAACACCGGCAGAATGTGTTAGCAATACGTATTGGTAAAGTGTCATCATGAGCTTGTGGAGGATGCTGTGACATCAGATGCCGGCCCACGCCCCGGGCGCAGGGTGACCATGAAGGACGTCGCGAAGCGGGCCGGGGTCTCGCAGCCGACCGTCTCGTTCGTGCTCAACGACCGCCGCGACGTCTCGGTCGCCGAGGAGACCCGCGCCCGCGTCCTGGAGGCCGCGGCCGAGCTCAACTTCCGCCCGAACCGGGCCGCCCAGTCGCTGCGCTCCAACCGGCCCTACACGATCGGCGTCATCACCGACCAGATCGTGTCGCAGCCCTACGCCGGCCAGATCCTGCTCGGCATCCAGCAGGCCGTGCAGCCCTCGGGGTATGTCTGCTACGTCGTCGAGCGGGCCGGCACCGCGGACACTCGCGACGACGCGGTCAGCAACCTCCTGGCCCAGGGGGTCGCCGGCGTCATCTACGCGTCGCACGGTGCGAACCCGATCCGCGCCAGCCGGGGTGCGCGTGACACCCGCTCGGTCTTCGTCAACTGCTGGCCGCACGTCGACGGCGAGGAGGCCTGCGTCGTCCTCGCCGACGAGTACGCGGGTGGCGCGATGGCGGCGACGGCCGCGTTCGAGGCGGGCCACCGTGACGTGGTCTTCCTCGGCGGGTTCCGGGACGACTACGCCTGCCACGAGCGCGAGCGTGGCTTCGTCGACGCCGCGCGTCGGGCGGGCCTCGACCCGGACAAGCTGCGGCGCGTGTACGGCGGCTACCAGATCGGCTCCGGCTATCAGCTCGCGCTCTCCGTCCTGCGCGAGAGCGCCCCGACCGCTCTCGTCTGCGGCAACGACCGGATGGCGGTGGGGGCCCTGCTCGCCGTCCACTCGCTGGGCCTGGAGTGTCCGCGCGACGTGAGCATCATCGGCTACGACGACCAGCCCGACATCGCCGACCAGGTGCACCCCGCCCTGACCACGGTCAGGCTGCCCCACCTGGAGATGGGGGCGCTGGCCGGACGGCTGATGCTCGCCGACGGCGACCCCGACCCCGGCCGCCACCTGGTCGACTGCGAGCTGGTCATACGCAACTCCCTGGCCGCGCCGCGAGCGGGTGCCTGATGGGGAAGCTCCACTTCCGTCCGGAGGGGGCCTATGTCGGTGACGTGATCCCGTTCGCGCACGAGGGAGTCGTGTGGCTCTACTACCTCCTCGACGGGCGCGACCCGGCCGTCGACGACGAGGGCCTCCGGCGCACCGGGATGCCCTGGGCCGCGGTGACCACCACCGACTTCGTCCACTTCGAGGACCGCGGGGTGGTGCTGCCCTCGGGCGGCCCGGACGCGGAGGACTTCGACTGCTACACCGGCGGCGTCGTCACCGGCGACGACGGCACGCTCCACCTCTTCTACACCGGCCACAACCCCCGCGTACGCTCCGCCGACGGCGACCTCCAGATCGTCTGCCACGCGACCAGCGCCGGTGACCCGGCACGATGGACGAGGCACCCGGAGTGGTCCTTCGGTGCGCTGCCCGGTCATCTGCCCGAGGACTGGCGGGACCCGTTCGTCCACCGTCCCGACCCTGAGGGGCCGTGGCAGATGCTGCTCGCCGCGCGCCGGGACAGCGGCCCGGACCGGCGCCGCGGCGTGGTCGCGACGCTGACCTCGGACGACCTGGTCACCTGGCGGCCGGACACCCCGGTCTGGAACCCGCGCCGCTTCATCACCCAGGAGTGCCCGGACGTCTTCCGGATGGGGGAGCACTGGTATCTGGTCTACTCGGAGTTCTCCGACGCCTTCCAGACGCGCTACCGGATCGCGTCCTCGCCCGAGGGCCCGTGGCTGGCTCCGAGCGACGACACCGTCGAGGGCCGTGCGTTCTACGCCGCCAAGACGGTCGAGCACGAGGGCCGGCGCTACGTCATCGGCTGGATCGCCACGCGCGAGCATGAGAGCGACGCCGGCGCCTGGCAGTGGGCCGGGGACATGGCCGTGCTCGAGGCCGGACAACGACCCGACGGGAGCCTGACCTTCGACCTGCCGCGCCAGACCGAGGCGCTCTTCCCGGAGGCGGTCGAGGTCTCGCTGGCGCCGGTCGACGGTGCCGACGCCACCCCCGGAGCCGGTGCCCGGACCAGGCACAGCGCCTGGCTCGGACCGGAGACGCCCGCCCGTGCGCTGGTCACCGCGGAGCTCGAGATCGCGCCCGGCACCCAGGTGTGCGGGCTGCTGCTGCGGGCGAGCGAGGAGTCGGGCTACGAGATCCGGCTCGAGCCGCAACGCGGCCGGATGGTCTTCGACCGCTGGCCACGCACCCGGACCGGCGGCGAGCAGTGGCAGATCCAGGGGGACGTACCTCATGCGGTCGAGCTCGAGCGGTTCGCCGACCTCGCGCCCGGGCGGCACACCCTGCGGGTGCTCCTCGACGGGTCGCTGTGCACCGCCGTGCTCGATGAGAGCGTCTCGATGAGCGCACGGATGTACGACCATCCCGCCGGGCGCGTCGGTCTCTTCGTGACCGACGGTGAGGTCAGCCTGGAACGGCTCGAGGTCCGCCGCTCTGCCCCAGACGCAGCGAGGCGTACGTCTCCTTGATGAACCGGAGGTGGCTCCACGTCTCGGCCTCGCGGACGCCGTCGAGCTCACGGATGTGGTCGAGGACGTCGACGAGGTCGCCGGAGGTGGCGGTGTTGACGGTGAGCAGGGCGTCGTAGCGCCCGAGGGTGCGGGCCACGAAGATGACCGAGGGGAGCCGGGCGAGCTGCTCGGCGATCGGCCGGTGAGCGGCGCCGTCGAGGCGCAGCCCGATCCCGGTCGCCGTACGCCGCTCGCGGCCCGAGTGGCGCACGACCGCGCCCACCCGGACGACGTTGCCGTCGAGCAGCCGGACCACCCGCCGGCGCGTACCGGCGGGGGAGAGGCCGACGCTCGCGGCCAGGTCGACGTAGGAGGCACGCCCGTTGGTCTGCAGCGCACGGAGCAGCGCGTAGTCGGTCTCGTCGAGGGACCCGGCAGCGGGCGCGGGCCCGACCGGAGCGGCCACGTCGCGGATCACCTCGGTGTAGAGCAGCGTCTCGGTGGTGACGATGCCTTCGATCGCGCGCACCTCGGCGAGCGCGTCGTCGATCCGGACGATGTCCTTCGCGCGGAGCTCCAGGACCAGGGCGTGGTGGCCGCTGGTCATCGAGACCAGCGTGGTGTCCTCGCGCGCCGCGGCGGCGTGGGCGACGTGGGTCGCCGAGCCGTTCACGGTGACCGAGACGTGAGCCAGCACGTCGTGGCCGAGGACGGCCGGATGGACCACGCCGCGTACGTCGATGTGCCCCTCGGCCAGCAGGCGCTGGACCCGCGTGGCCGCCGCTGATCGGGAGAGGCCGACCTGGGCCGCGATCTCGCGGTGGGTGAGGCGGCCGTCCTCCTCGAGCAGGACGAGGATCGCCTCGTCGGTGCTGTCGAGGACGCCGGGCGTGATTTCGTTCGACATTTTTTGAGAGCGTCTCCAGGGTCGGATCGATCCTCGTGGCCAGGGATCTGCTGCGATTATGACGGATCCTCCGGCGATCGCCGACATATCGACAGCTATTACGGGCAGGTTAAGAACGAAACGATTGCAGGGGTGCTCGGGATGCTCTTAAGGTGACGCAGATCTCGGCCGACCCACAGACACAGGAGGCCCGGTGTCCACGATCACCGCCCCATCAGCCACGCTGACCGAGTCGCAGGTCCACGAGGCCGCCGACCGGCTCGTCGCCGCCTTCGCCGCAACCGACACCGCGGCGTACTTCGCCTGCTTCGCCCCCGAGGCCAGCTTCGTCTTCCACACCGAGCCGCGACGTCTCGACGACCGCGCCGCCTACCAGCGCCTGTGGGCCGCCTGGGTCGCCGAGGGCTGGCGGGTCGAGTCCTGCCGGAGCAGCGCCCGCCTCGTCCAGATCCACGGTGACACCGCCGTCTTCAGCCACGACGTCCTCACCACGACCTCGACGGGCGGGCCGGCCGAGACCACCCGCGAGCGGGAGACGATCGTCTTCCGTCTCGTCGACGGCGAGCTCCTCGCCGTGCACGAGCACCTCTCCGCCCACCCGAGCCAGGGCGCCCGATGAGCACGCCGCAGCCGCCGAAGGTCACCGAGGTCGAGCAGCACGGCGTCGAGCCGATCCCCGACCCCGAGCGGAGCGCCCGTCCGCTCGACCTGTTCCGGCTCACCTTCGGTGGCGCCAACACGATCGCCACGGTGGTGCTCGGCAGCTTCCCGATCCTGTTCGGCCTCTCCTTCGGCCACGCCCTGCTGGCCACGTTGCTCGGGCTGCTGCTCGGTGCCGTCGTACTCGCCCCGATGGCCCTGTTCGGCCCGCGCAACGGCACCAGCAACTCGGTCAGCTCCTCGGCCCACCTCGGCGTGCACGGCCGGATCGTCGGCTCGTTCCTCTCCCTGCTCACCGCGCTCGCGTTCTTCTCGATCTCGGTGTGGAGCTCCGGGGACGTACTCGTCGGTGGTGCCAACCGTGCGGTCGGGCTGCCGGAGAACGACCTGACCCTGGCGCTGGCCTACGGGCTCTTCGCCGTGCTCGTCCTGGTCGTGTGCATCTACGGCTTCCGGTTCATGCTGCTGGTCAACAAGATCGCCGTGATCGCCGCGACCCTGCTCTTCCTGCTCGGCATCGTCGCCTTTGCCGGCGACTTCGACCCCGGTTACGCCGGTGCGTTCGGCTCCGGCTCGGAGGCGTTCGGCCAGCCCGGCTTCTGGGCGGCCTTCGTCGGCTCGGCGCTGATCGTGATGTCCAACCCGGTCAGCTTCGGCGCCTTCCTGGGCGACTGGGCCCGCTACATCCCGCGGGACACCTCCGGCCGGTCCTCGATGGCCGCCGCGTTCCTGGCGCAGATCGCCACCCTCGTACCGTTCTGCTTCGGCCTGGTCACGATGACGATCATCGCGACCCGCGAGCCCGAGATCTTCGCGACCGGCGCGTACGCCTCGGGGCTGCTCGCGATCGCGCCGGGCTGGTACTTCGCCCCGGTCGCGCTGATCGCCCTGATCGGCGGCATGTCGACCGGCACCACCGCGCTCTACGGCACCGGGCTGGACTTCTCCAGCGTCTTCCCGCGCTTCAACCGGGTGCAGTCGACGGTGCTGATCGGCGTCTTCGCGATCGGGGTCATCTTCATCGGCCGGTTCGTCTTCGACGTCGTCTCCAGCATCTCCGCCTTCGCCGTCCTCATCATCAGCTGCACCGTCCCCTGGATGATGGTGATGATGATCGGCTGGTACGTCCGGCGCGGCTGGTACGACTCCGACTCGCTGCAGGTCTTCAACCGCCGCCAGCGCGGAGGCCGCTACTGGTTCGCCCACGGCTGGAACTGGCGCGGCCTGGCGGCCTGGCTGATCGCGGCCGCCGTCGCGCTCACCTTCGTGAACCTGCCCGGGCAGTTCGTCGGCCCGCTCGCCCCGCTGATCCCCGGCGGCGTCGACATCTCGATCCCGCTCGGGATGGGGCTCGGCGCACTGCTCTACCTCGGCCTGCTCTTCGCCTTCCCCGAGCCGCGCGACGCCTACGGACCCGAGGGATCCCGGCTGGTGCCGACGGCGCCGGCCGCGAACACCCCGGTGACCTCGGTCGACGACGGGACCGCTCCCGCGGCCACCGTCGCGGGCTGAGGCCGAACTGCTCCGTCACACCGCACCATCCCGCACCACGCTAGGAGAACCACCCATGCCCATCGGGCCCATCGACGCCTCCAAGAACCCCCGCTACGCCGGCATCGCGACGTTCGCGCGCCTGCCCCGTCTCGACCAGGTGGAGCACGCCGACATCGCGGTCGTCGGAGTGCCGTTCGACACCGGCGTGTCCTACCGGCCCGGCGCCCGCTTCGGCCCGGCGCACGTGCGGGAGTCCTCGCGGCTGCTGCGGCCCTACAACCCGGCCCTGGACGTCTCCCCGTTCGCCTCGGCACAGGTGGTCGACGCGGGCGACATCGCGGCCAACCCGTTCCACATCGAGGAGGCGCTGGAGACCGTGCAGGTCTCGGCGCTCGAGCTGACCGCCGGCGGCACCCGGCTGGTGACGATCGGTGGCGACCACACCATCGCGCTGCCGCTGCTCCGTGCGGCCGCCGAGCGGCACGGCCCGGTCGCGCTGGTCCACTTCGACGCCCACCTGGACACCTGGGACACCTACTTCGGGGCCGAGTACACCCACGGCACCCCGTTCCGGCGGGCGGTCGAGGAGGGCATCCTCGACACCGAGGCGCTGTGCCACGTCGGCACCCGCGGCCCCCTCTACGGCAAGAAGGACCTCGAGGACGACCGGCGCTTCGGCTTCGGGATCGTCACCTCATCCGACGTCTTCCGCCAGGGTGTCGACGAGGTGGTCGAGAAGCTCCGGAAGCGGGTCGGCAACCGTCCCGTCTACGTCTCGGTCGACATCGACGTCCTCGACCCCGCCCACGCACCCGGCACCGGCACCCCCGAGGCCGGCGGGCTGACCTCGCGGGAGCTGCTGGAGATCCTGCGCGGCTTCGCCGGCCTGAACCTGATCGGCGCCGACGTGGTCGAGGTGGCCCCGGCGTACGACCATGCCGAGCTGACCGGGGTCGCCGCCTCGCACGTCGCCTACGACCTGGTCTCGCTGCTCGCGATGCGGCACCTGGACGGAGCCTGATGAGGCGCAACGGCGGCGACGTCACCGTCGAGAGCCTGACCGCGCTCGGCTCGACGCACGTGTTCGGCATCCCGGGGCAGCACGCGCTCGGCCTCTTCGACGCCATCCGCCGCAGCGACCTGACCTTCGTCTCCTCGCGGGTCGAGAACAACTCGGTCTTCGCCGCGGACGGGTACGCCCGGACGACCGGTCAGGTCGGGGTGGTCTTCTGCTCCACCGGGCCCGGAGCGCTCACCGCGCTGGGCGCTCTCCAGGAGGCGTACGCCGCCTGCGTGCCGGTCCTGATGATCACCAGCCAGATCCCGCGTGACGGGCTCGGCGGCGCGCGCAAGGGCTACCTGCACCAGCTCGACGACCAGCAGGCCAGCGCCCGCAACGTCACCAGGTCCACCGCCGTCGTCCGAGACGCGGCAGCCATCCCCGGGGTCCTCGCCGACGCCTGGGCCACCGCACAGGAGGCCCCGGCCGGGCCGGTCTGGGTCGAGATCCCGCAGGACGTGCTCCTCGGGGAGGTCGCTGTTCCGCCGGTGACGTCTCTGACCGCGGCGGCGCGCGCACCCCGGCGGCCGAGGCCGGAGGTCACCGCCGAGGCGGCCCGTCTGCTAGCCGAGGCCGAGCGCCCGGTGATCCTCGCCGGGGGAGGCGTACGCCGCTCCGCCGGCGCCCCGGCGGCCCTGGTCGCCCTCGCCGAGCTCCTCGACGCGCCGGTGGTCTCGACCTCCGGCGGCAACGGCTCGATCCCGCTCGCGTACGGGTTGAGCGCCGGCGCGTGGATCGAGGACCGGCACACCACCGACCTGCTCGAGGACGCCGACGTCCTGCTCGCGATCGGCACCTCGTTCGGCGAGGTGACCAGCAACTACGGCACCTTCGCCCCGCGCGGCCGGGTGATCCAGATCGATGCCGAGGCCCGTGTGCTCGGCTCGAACCACGATGTCCTCGGCGTGCACGCCGACGCCGCCGCGGCCCTGGTCGATCTGACCGACGTGCTCGGCGAAGCCGGCCCACGGTCCGGGCGCAGGCGGTCCGGCGCCGAGGTCGCCCGCGAGCTGCGAGCCCGGGTCGAGAAGCGGCTCGACGCCCAGGACCTCGCCGCCGAGCAGCGGCTCCTCGCCGACCTGCGCGCGGCCGTGCCCGACGACGCCGACACCTTCTGGGACATGACCATCGCGGCGTACTGGGCGTGGTCGGCCTGGGACCCGCGCTCCGGCGGCTTCCACAGCGCGCAGGCCTCCGGCGGCCTCGGGCTCGGTTTCCCCGCGGCGATCGGCGGCGCACTCGGCACCGGGCGGCGTACGTTCGCGGTCACCGGCGACGGCGGCGCGATGTACTCGATCGCCGAGCTCGCCACCGCCCGCCAGCACGACGTCGACGTCACCTGGCTGGTGATCGACGACGGCGGCTACGGGATCCTGCGCGAGTACATGACCGGCGCGTTCGGCGCCGCCACCGCCACCGAGCTCACCCGGCCCGACTTCGTCCGCCTCGCCGAGGCGTTCGGCATCCCCGTCCATGCCGCGACGCCCGAGACCGTCGGCGAGCTCGTCGCCGGCACCTTCACCACCAGTGGCCCCGCCGTCGTGGTCCTTCCGACAACCCTCCGCATGTTCTCCGCCACCTGATCCTGCCTACCTGACTGGGAGCCCCCACATGGATCTCGCCATCATCGTCATCTATCTCGCCGCCATGGTCGCCTTCGGCTGGTGGGGCAAGTCCCGCACCAGCGACAGCGCCGACTTCCTCGTCGCCGGCCGCCGCCTCGGCCCGGTGCTCTACACCGGCACCATGTCCGCCCTCGTCCTCGGTGGCGCCTCGACCGTCGGCGGGGTCGCGCTCGGCTACGAGTTCGGCCTCTCCGGGGCGTGGCTCGTGGCCGCGATCGCCTTCGGGGTGCTCGCGCTGAGCCTCTTCTTCGCCGGCCGGATCCAACGGCTGCGGATCTACACCGTGGCCCAGATGCTCGAGCTGCGCTACGGCGTCGGCGCGACCGCCGCCTCGGGCCTGGTCATGGTGGCCTACACGCTGATGCTCGCGGTCACCTCCACGATGGCGTACGCGACGGTGTTCAACGTCCTCTTCGGCACCGACCGCGCCATCTCGGTGCTCATCGGCGGCGCCATCGTGGTGATCTACTCCGCGATCGGCGGGATGTGGTCGATCACCCTGACCGACATGGTGCAGTTCGCGCTGAAGACGATCGGCGTCTTCTTCCTGCTGCTGCCGTTCACCTGGAGCCACGCCGGCGGCCTGGACGGGATCCGGGAGCGGGCCGGCGACTCGGTCTTCGACCTCGGCGCCATCGGCACCGGCACGATCATCACCTACATCGTCGTCTACACCTTCGGGATGCTGATCGGGCAGGACATCTGGCAGCGGGTCTTCACCGCCCGCTCGCCCCAGGTGGCCCGCTGGGGCGGCACCGCCGCCGGTGTCTACTGCCTGCTCTACGGCGTGGCCGGCGCGCTGATCGGTGCCGCGGCCTCCACCTTCATGAGGGTCGATGACCGCAACGACGTCTACGCGACCATCGCCCAGTCGATCCTCCCTGTCGGGGTCAGCGGCCTGGTCCTCGCCGCGGCCGTCGCCGCGATGATGTCGACCGCCTCGGGTGCCCTGATCGCGACCGCGACCGTGGCCCGCACCGACGTGCAGCCGCTGCTGGCCCGGCTGGTCGGGCGCACCCCGGCGGCCGTCCAGGACGAGGCCGAGAACCCCGAGCACGACGTACGCGGCAACCGGATCTACGTCGTCGTGATCGGCATCGCCGTCGTCGTGATCTCCTCGCTGCTCAGCGACGTGGTCTCCGCCCTGACCATCGCCTACGACATCCTTGTCGGCGGTCTGCTGGTGCCGATCCTGGGCGGCTTCGTGTGGCGCCGCGGGACCGGCGCGGGCGCGGTCGTGGCGATGGCCACCGGCACCGTGGCCACCCTCGGGACCATGGCCGTCGTCGGCGACGTGCTCGCCAACGAACCGGTCTACGCGGGCCTCGTCGTCAGCGCCGTGGCGTACGTCGTGGTCAGCCTGCTGACCCGCCCGACCGACCCCGCGGTGATGCGGGAGTGGACCGACCGGCTCGCGAGCGAGGAGAGCGCCGAGGCTCCTGCCACCGTCGGCACAATCTGAAAATCAGCATTGTCAAATACGCGGACTCGTCCTAAGGTCGGCTTAGCCGTATCGCCTGGGGAAGAGTGGTCTGCCATGGTTCTGCGCTCCGCTGTCATCTGTGCCGCCGTGCTGCTGTCGACGGCCTCGACCCTGCTGGCCGCCGCGCCGGCGCAGGCGGCGGGAGGCGTCAACGACGCCGCGTGCCGACCATCGGCAGACCACCCTGACCCGGTCGTCTTCCTGCACGGCCTGGGAGCGAACAAGGACGAGGACCTCAACTTCCTCCAGTCCGACGTGGCGGGCCAGGGCTACTGCACCTACAGCCTGACCTACGGTGCCGGGGCCTACGGGCCGTACGTCGGCGGGGTGGGGGACATCGCCAGGTCGGCGACGCAGATCAAGGCGTTCATCGACGACGTGCTGACGCAGACCGGTGCCGCGAAGGTCGACCTGGTCGGCCACTCCGAAGGCGGGTTCCAGACGCTCTACGTCACCAAGACGCAGGGCATCTCCGACCGGATCGGCAAGGTCGTCGCGATCGCGCCGCCGACCCACGGCACCACGTTCGCCGGCCTCTACCAGCTCGGCATGACGCTGGGCGCGGACGAGCTCGCGGGGCAGGTCCTGACCACGTTCGGGTGCATCGCCTGCACCCAGCTGGTCACCGACGGCAGTGCCGTGCGCACCCTGGCGAGCGGGCCGATCGCGCAGCCCGGCGTGACGTACACGATCATCCAGTCGAGGTACGACGAGCTGGTCACGCCCACCGAGACCTCGTTCGTGCGGGAACCGGGCGTCACCAACACCTACGTGCAGGACGTCTGCCCCAACGACCCGGTCGGCCACATCGGGGAGGCCTACGACACCAACGTGTGGAACCTGGTGAAGAACGCGCTCGACCCGGCCGGTGCCGCCCCCTTCGCGTGCTCGGTCGGGTCGCCCGGCTGATGGCGGCGGAGGGGCGCTCCTACGGCGGGCTGACCCGGGAGGAGCGTGACGCCCAGCGGCGTCAGCGGCTGCTGGAGGCCGCCAGGGAGATCATCGGCACCAAGGGCTATGCGGCCACCACGATCCCGGGGGTCTGTGCCGCCTCGAAGGTGTCGACGCGGCACTTCTACGAGATCTATCCCGGCAAGGAGGATCTCTTCGTCGACCTCTACGACCGGATCACCGCCGACTCCTACCAACGGGTGGGGGAGTCGTTGGGAGCGACCGAGGGCGAGCCGGTCTCCCGGCGGGTGCAGGCAGCGGTGCTGGCCTATCTCGATCCGATGCTCAAGGACACCCGCGTCGCCCGGATCGCCTTCGTCGAGATCATGGGCGCGAGCCCGCGGATCGAGAAGCTCCGGCTCGACTATCGCGAGACCCTCGTCGAGGTCGTACGCAGCGAGTGCACCGCCTCGGTGGCCCGTGGCGAGATCGCCGACCGGGACTGGCGCTTCGCCGCGCTCGCGCTGGTGGGCGCGGTGACGGCCATCGTCTACGACTGGGCGCTGCACCAGCCACGCTGCAGCCGCGAGGAGCTCGAGGCCCAGCTCGCCGACCTCGCGCTCGTCCTGCTGACCTAGAGGGAGGCGGCAGGCAGGGGGACCGGTCGCACCTCGCGCGGGCCGCCGAGCCGGTGGCCGTGCTCGCAGGTCAGGGACAGGTGCACCTCGCCGCCGCAGTCGCGGTGCTCGAGGCTGAGGGCCGACCCTCGGGCGTCGGCGACGTAGCGGTCTCCCCACTCCATCATGGCCACCAGCGTCGGGTAGAGGTCGAGGCCCTTCTGGGTCAGCCGGTACTCGTGCCGCTGTCGCTGTCCCTCGGCGTGGTAGGGCACGCGGGTGAGGACGCCCTGGTCGACCAGGGTGTTCAGCCGGTCGGTGAGCACCGCGCGGGAGACGTCGAGGTTCTGCTGGAGGTCGGCGAAGCGGCGTACGCCCAGGAAGGCCTCGCGGAGCACGAGCAGGCTCCACTTCTCGCCGACCACCGCCAGGGTGCCGGCGACCGAGCATCGGGTGCGGTCGATCTCATCGGTGATCACAGGACAAGCGTACGACGCTGAATTCGTTTGACGAACTCAGCGTGTCAGGCGGAGAGTTCGAAATATGAACTCAGAACTCCTTGTCGAGGCACCTGCGGTCCTCACGCGCCCGGTGCGCTCCGACGACCTGTTCGCCTTCGAACGGATGTGGTCGCGTCTGTCCGAGGAGACGATCTACCGCCGCTTCCACGCCCCGGTCCGGCGGCTCTCGCTCAAGCTCCGGCGCTACCTGGTCGACGTCGACCACCGCGACCACGACGCCCTGGTCGCGGTCGTGGGCGGTGAGGTGGTCGCCGTGGCCCGCTACCACCGTTGCGCCGAGGAGCCGGCCGCCGCGGAGGTGGCGGTGCTGGTGGAGGACGCCTGGCAGGGCCACGGGCTGGGCGCGCGGATGCTGCGCGAGCTGGCGTGCCTGGCCAGACGCCGCGGCATCGACGTCCTCACCGGCGACGTGCAGTCCGACAACCTCCGGATGCTCGACCTGGTGCGGTCCCTGCTCGGCTCGGCGGCGCTGCAACCTCAGGGGACCGTCGTCCACGTGCGCGGGACCCCTGTCTAACTTCGCGCGACCTGGGTACCGGCCAGGTGTACAGCGATGGAGGAGGATCACATGTTCAAGAAACCAGCGTTGATGACTGCCTTCGGTATCGGCTACGTGCTCGGCGCTCGCGCCGGCCGCGAGCGGTACGACGCCATCGCCGCCAAGGCCCAGAAGCTGTGGCACGACCCGCGGGTGCAGGAGAAGGCACACCGCGCGGGTGACATGGCCAAGGAGACGGCGGAGACCGCCCGGCAGACCATCCACGACAAGATGCCCGGCGACACCACGCCGTCCTCGGCATCCACCTCGACGTCGGCCTCGAAGCCCCACACGGTGCCGAGCACCCCGAACCCCGGCCCTGCCGCGGACCCGGTGACCGACGTGCCGCGGGGGTGGGAGTCGTGACGGTTCATCATCAGACCGACGCATCGATGGGTGAGCTGGTCTCGCGACTCTCCGAGGAGATGTCCAGCCTCGTCCGAGGTGAGATCGAGCTGGCCCGTCTGGAGCTGACCGAGAAGGCCAAGCACACCGGCAAGGGGGCTGGGGCGTTCGGCGCCGCCGGCCTGGTGGCGCTCTACGGTCTCGGGGTCCTGATCGCCACGGCGATCCTCGCCCTGGCGCTCGTCATGGACGCCTGGCTGGCCGCGCTGCTGGTCGGAGCCGTGCTCCTGATCGTGGCGGGCGGCATGGCCCTGTTCGGGAAGAAGCAGGTCTCCGAGGGAGTCCCGATGAAGCCCGAACGCGCCACCGAGAACCTCAAGCGTGACATGGAGGCCGTCAAGCACCATCGCCACGCGGAGGAGCGGGAGATGAGGAGGATGTCATGACGCACGACAACATCCGACCCGTCGAGAAGGCCGATCCGACGAGCATGGCAGCAGTCGAGGCCCACCTCGACACCACCCGTCACGAGATGGCCGACACCCTCGACGAGCTCGCCGCGCGCCTGGACGTGAAGACGCGTGGCAAGGAGAAGGCCCACGAGATGAAGGAGCGTACGCAGGTGGCCGCTCAGTCCCGGGACGTACAGGTCCGGGGCGGCGTCATCGCCGCGTTCGTGCTCCTCGTGATCGTGATGATGGCCCGCAGGAAGCGCCGGCTCAAGTCCGCCTAGGCCGGGTCAACCGGTCCAGGAAGGCGACGAGCAACGCCTCCCGCATCGCGGCGGAGGCCAGGTCGAGCATCGCGTTGACCTCGGCCATCCGCTGCGGGAGCGCGAGCTCGCCCTTCTCGCCCTGATGACCCTGCTCGCCGTCGGTGCCGATGAGCCCGGCGGCGAGCAGCAGGCCGTCGAAGTCGTCGTCGGAGAGGGCGAGCGGGTCGAGCCCGGCGATGAAGGCCGCGACGCCGGGGTCGACGGCGACCGGACCGGCGGCGACCGCCGCCGCGACTGCCTCGGCCAGAGCCTCGAGCAGCTCCGCGACGTGAGGAAGCGTCGCGGCGCTCACCGACAGGTGGATCGTGGCGGGGGAGCCGGCGTAGGACATCTGCGGCTGGACGTACCAGTTGCGGGCGGCCATCTCGTCGCAGACCGTGAACGGGTCGCAGCTCTCGTCGGTGGTGAGAGCGATCAGCGTGGAGTCGGGGGAGCTGACGACCGCGAGCTCCTTCATCTCGCCGATGCCGGACCGGATCCGGTCCACCGCCTCGAAGACGTCGCGGGCGAGCCGCTCGTAGCCCTCCTCGCCCAGCGACCGCAGCACCGCCCAGGCGCCGGCCAGCGGCCCGCCCGACTTCGTCGACTGCATCGTGGAGTTGAGCATGGTGTAGCCCGGCCACGCGGCCGAGGCGAAGAACTGGGGTCGCCGCAGCTCCGGGGTGCGATGGAGGAGCACCGAGGTGCCCTTGGGGGCGTACGCGTACTTGTGCAGGTCGACGGAGATCGAGGTGACGCCGTCGACCACGAACGTCCACGCCGGTACGTCCCGCCCCAGCCGCGTCGCATAGGGCAGCACCCAGCCGCCGATGCACGCGTCGACATGGCAGCGGATCCCGCGCTCGGCCGCGGCCGCCGCGATCGCGGTGACCGGGTCGACGACTCCGTGCGCGTAGGACGGCGCGGAGGCGACCACCAGCACGGTGCGGTCGTCCATCGCCGCGGCCATCGCGGCCGGATCCGCCCGGAAGTCGGGGCCGACCGGCACCAGCACCGGGTCGACCCCGAAGTAGTGCGCCGCCTTGTGGAACGCGGCGTGCGCGGTCGCCGGCAGCACCATCCGCGGACGCTCGATGTCCGGTCGCGCATCGCGTGCGGTCTGCACCGCGAGCAGCACCGACTCGGTGCCGCCGGAGGTGACCGTGCCGACGACGGTCTCGGGTGCGTCGAGCAGGTCGGCGGCCATGCCGACCACCTCGTTCTCCATCCGCAGCAGGCTCGGGAAGGCCGTCGGGTCCAGGCCGTTGGAGCCGGCGTAGGCCGCCACGGCCTCCCGGCCGATCCGGTCGATGTCGGGAAGACCGGAGTCGTAGACGTAGGCCAGCGTGCGGCCACCGTGCACCGGCAGGTCGGCGGACTGGAGCTCGCGGAGTCGGGTCAGGGCGTCGGTCATGCGGTCACGGTTCCTTCCACATCGCCTTCCGTGTCGCCTTCCACGTCGTCGGCGGTGAGCGAATAGCTCCGCAGCCAGAGCAGGCTGAGGAGGACCAGGCACGCCGGCACCACCGAGAAGCCGACCGTGATCGCGGTCAGCGCTGAGTCGGGCTGGGCGACCTCGGCCCCGGTCGAGGAGCGGTAGCCGCCGAGCGCGAGCACCATGGCGAAGACACCCGGTCCGAGCGCCAGCCCGAGGGTCTCGCCGGCGGTCCAGACGCCGGTGTAGACGCCGATACGGCTCGAGCCGCTGCGCCGGGCGTCGACGGCGGCAGCGTCGGGGAGCATCGCCATCGGGAAGACCTGGCACCCGGCGTACCCGACCCCGACCAGCACCACCGCGGCATAGACCAGGCCCGCCGGCGCGATCTGGGCGGTCGCGGCGAGGAGCGCGCCGACGGCGAGGACGAGGGAGGCGGCGACGTACCCGGCCTTCTTGCCGATCCTCGCGCCGAGCGCCGCCCACGCGGGGGTGAGCAGCAGGGCGGGGCCGACGAAGCAGACGAACAGCACCGTCGCCGCGCCGGCGCGGCCGAGCACGTCGCCGGCCAGGTAGTCGACCCCGGCGAGCATCGCCCCGAAGGCGACGGCCTGGATCACGAACGTGACCAGCAGCCGCCGGAAGTCCGGCGCCGCGGCCACGATCCGGAGCTGGTCGCGCAGGCTGCCCGCGCCCGGCTGGACGGTGTGGACCGGCGCCCGGCGGGTGCCGGCGTACGCGCTGAGCACCCCGGCCAGGATGAGCACCGCCATCACCACCCCCATCACGCGGTAGCCGTCGCGGCCGCCGACGGCGTCGCGGATCATCGGCGCGGTGGCGCCGGCGAGCAGGATCGTCAGCGCCAGGATCGCGACCCGCCAGGTCATCAGCCGGGTGCGTTCGTCGTACGACTCGGTCAGCTCGGCCGGCATGGCGACGTAGGGCACCTGGAAGAACGCATACGCCGTCGCGCAGGCCAGGAACAGGACCAGCACCCACAGCGCCTCGAGCCCGGTCGCCATCGACGGCGCCGCGAACAGCAGCGCGAACGTCACCGCCAGCGAGATCCCGGCTCGTCGCAGCCACGGCCGGCGCGGGCCCCGCGGGTCCACCGTCCGGTCGCTGATCCGGCCGGCGATCGGGTTCAGCACCACGTCCCACGCCTTCGGTGCGAACACGATGAACCCGGCCGCCAGCGCGGCGATCCCGAGGCTGTCGGTCAGGTAGGGGAGCAGCATCAGGCCCGGGATCGTGCCGAACGTCCCGGTGGCCACGGACCCGGAGCCGTAGCCGATGCGCACCCCGAGCGGGAGGGTCGGGCTGGCTGGCATGCCCGACATCGTGCCTCTCCCGGGCCTCCGGCGCCCGGAAACGCCGGATTTCAGGCGGTCACGGGCTGCGCGGGCGCGACCGTGGCCTCGACGCCGCTGGCGAGCAGCTCGTCGCGCACGAAGCCGGACGCCTTGAGCTCCTCGACGTGCGCCGCGACCGCGGCGACGGCCTCCGCATCGAGCCCGCGGGGGAGGCCGACCGACTGGCGGATCTCCATGAAGGCGGGCTCCAGGATCCGGCGGCCGGTCGCGGTGACGTACTCCTCCATCGGCTGGCGCACGCCTGCGGCCGCATCGAGCCCCTGCTCCTCGAAGACGTCGGTGGCCTCGTCGGCCCGGACCACCTCGGCGTGCTGGAGGCTGCGGGTCAGGAAGAGGTCGTAGGCCGAGCCGTTGCGGACCCCGATGCGTACGCCCTCGCGGTCGACGTCCGCGGCGCCGGCGAGCGGCGAGTCGGCGTCGGTGACGTAGACCCCCTCGATGAGCACGTACGGAGCCGTGAAGACGACACCCTCCTCGCGCGCCGGCTCGTTGGCCAGGAAGCAGAGGTCGACCCGGCTCTCGGTGATCGCCACGTACGCCTCGCGGGCCGCGGTGACACAGTGCAGCTCGAGCGGGACGCCGAGCCACTGTGCGACGGATCTCGCGATGGCGACGGTCACGCCGCGAGGTTCCTCGGCCGTGCCCTGGGCGAGGACCGGGTTGCCGAGGTTGATGACCACCCGGAGCGTGCCGGTCGGGGCGATCAGGGAGGCGAACGAGCTCGAGGACATCAGGTGCTCCTGGGTGAGGGTTGGGCGGGTCAGCTGAGGCTGGTGAGGTGGGGCGGCTCTTCCTCCGCGCCCAGCCGGCTGGCCGCCTTGGCCCCGAGACTGGTGGCGATGTGCTGGCGCATCACCTCGGCGGCACCGTCGCTGTCGCCGCGGATCACCGCGTCGAGGAGCTCGGCGTGCTCGCGGTCCTTGGCGTCGCGCTCCGGCTGGTCGCGCTCGACCTGCAGGCCGAGGTGGCGATAGCGGTCGGCCTTGTCCCAGAGGCCCGCCAGCGTGTTGATGAGGATGTCGTTGTGGGAGGCCGTGTAGACCGCGGCATGGAAGCGGCGGTGTGCCACCAGGTCGACCACGCTGGGCTGGTTGGGGAGCGCATGGAGGGACGCCGCCGCCTCGCGCATCGCCCGGATGTCGTCCTTGGTGCGCCGCTGGGCGGCCAGGGAGGCGGCGAGCGGGTCGAGCGAGCGGCGCACCTCCAGGAGGTCGCGGGCCTCCTCGGCGGTGAGCGCCGAGACCCGGGCGTCACGGTGGGCGTCGAGCTCCACCAGCCCCTCGGTCATCAGCCGGCGCATCGCCTCGCGCAGAGGTGTGGTGCTGATTCCGATCGTCTTCGCCAGGGTCGCCTGATGAAGCACCGTGCCGGGCTCGAACTCCCCGGTCAGGATGCCGTCGCGCAGGCGTGTGTAGGCGTAGTCGCTCTTGGTGGCGTAGACCCCGGCGGGCTCCGTCATGGCATGTCTCCCTCGGCTGAAAACTCGCTATAAATGTACTCGATCTGACGGCTGTGTGTCACGTACATCGCCGTCTCAACGCGACGCCTCCAAAATTTTCCTCGTCGATCAGATGGTTCGAGTCGGCCTATGAAATAGCAGGTCAGACGCAAGATCAGAGCTTCTGAGCGGTCGTCTTGGCTGCCGGATCTGGGTGCAACCTTGGTCTCGACGCTTGACGGTTACAGGTTATAACGAGCACAGTGGCGGTCGTCACAAACCCCCAGAACCCTCATCGAGGAGCGGAGCCACATGCAGTCATCCACGTCCTGGCTCGGGACCCGATCGCTCGTCCGCAGACACCTGGCGCTGGCCGCCGTCGGTGCGTTCGCCATGGCTTCCCTGGTCGCCTGTGGCAGCGGCGAGGCCGCCGTCGAGCCGAAGGAGAACAAGATCTCGGTGGAGGAGGTGCCCGACTACTACCCCGACAGCTACGCCGAGGACGTCGTGGCCGCGTCCAAGAAGGAGGGCGGCGAGCTCACCATCTACTCCAATACGTCCGAGGAGAACTGGGCGCCGATCTTCCGCGACTTCAAGAAGAAGTTCCCCTGGGTCGAGAAGGTCTCGGCCAACGACCTGGACAGCGACGAGGTCTTCCAGCGCGTGCTCGCCGAGCAGGCCACCGGCTCCTCGCCCGTCGACCTGGTCGTCTCCAACGCATCCTCCGCCTGGGCCGACTTCGCCGCGCGGAAGGACACGCTCCAGGCGTACGAGTCGCCCGAGCTGGCGGAGCTGCCGGACTTCGCCCAGTTGCTCCCCAACGTCTACGCGATGTCGACCGACCCGCAGACCATCGCCTACAACACCGAGCTGATGCCCGAGGCGCCGACCGGCGTCGCGGACCTGGCTGACATCGCGGAGGAGAACAAGGATCTCCTGAAGGACAAGATCACCGTCCGCGACCCGGAGAGCAGCTTCGGGTTCACGGTGACCCGCAACTTCACCGAGGCCAACCCCGAGGGCTGGAGCGACCTGGAGCGGGTGCTCCCGTACACCCGCGCCGAGACCTCCTCCGGCACCCAGATGGAGAAGATCCTGTCGGGGGAGTACCTCGCCGGCTTCTTCGTCAGCGGCGGCCCCGCCTTCCCGGTGGTCAACGACAGCCAGGGGCTGGTCGAGGTGGTCTATCCCGAGGACGGCACCACGATCCTGCCGCGCGGGGTCGGCATCGCCGCGGACGCGCCGCACACCGCCACGTCGAAGCTGTTCGTCGACTTCCTGCTCTCCGACGAGGGCCAGCGCGCGGTCGCCGAGGGCGGCCTGTCCTCCTACCGCGACGGCATCGAGGGTCCGGGCCTGCACACCTATCAGGAGGTCGTCGAGGCGGTCGGCGAGGAGAACGTCCTCTTCGCGCCGTACGAGACCGTGCCCAAGAACGAGGTCGACACCTGGATGGACAAGTTCTACCGGTACGTCGAGCCCGCCCCCGAGGAGGAGTGAGCTCCCGATGGCAACCATGATCACGACGCCACCGGCGTCCCAGGACCAGAAGCCCGAGTTCCGGGCGCCGCGCTACCGCAGGCCGCTCGGCGTCGGCCGTGACCAGCTCACCATGGGCGGCGTACTGGCGGTGCTGGCGATCCTGGTGCTCGCGCCGGTCGTCCCCACGCTGTGGCAGAGCGTCGTCGACCGTCCGCTCTACGAGGACGGCGGTGTCCTCACCCTCGAGGGCTACCGGGCCCTCTTCACCGACTCCGGGTTCGGCGAGGTCATCCGCAACACCCTGATCTTCGCGTCCCTCACCACGGCTCTCAGCATCATGATCGCGGTGCCGATGGCGGTCGTGGTGGTGCGTACCCGGCTTCCTGGAGGACGCATGGTCGCCCTGGCGATGCAGTGGCCCTTCTTCATCTCCTCGCTGATCCTCGGCTTCGGCTGGATCCTGATGTACGGCCCGGCCGGATTCGTCAGCACCCAGGTCGAACAGCTCTTCGGCACCGTGCCGTGGAACCTCTACTCGATCCCCGGCATGGCCGTCACCGAGGCCGTCGCCCTCGCCCCGATCGCGTACGTCTTCTGTGCCAACGCGCTGCGCCAGTCGGACGCCTCGCTCGAGTCCGCGGCGCAGGTCTGCGGCGCGGGACCGGCGCGGATCCTGTTCCAGGTCGTGGTGCCGATGCTGCGGCCGCCGGTGGTCTACAGCTCGATCCTGATCTTCTCGATGTCGGTGGAGACGCTCAGCGTCCCGCTGCTCTACGGCCAGCCGGTCAACATCAGCGTCTTCTCCACGTTCCTCTACAAGAACGGGCTGCAGGCGGTCGACCCCGACTACACCGTGCTCGGTGCCGCCTCGGTCGTGATCCTGCTGGTCACGATCAGCCTGGTCGCGCTCCAGGCCAAGCTCCTCAAGGACTCGGCGCGGTTCGTCTCGGTGCGGGGGAAGGCCACCCGGCCGCGCAAGCTCGAGCTGGGCTGGGTCAAGTGGGTGAGCGTCGCCTTCATCGCGTTCTACGTCGTCTTCGGTGCGCTGATCCCGATCCTGGGCCTCGTCTTCCGCTCCTTCACCCTGATCTTCACGCCGCTGCGCAACCCGTTCGACTTCCTGACCATGGACAACTACGCGACGGTCTTCCAGTTCGAGTCCTACCGGCAGTCGATCATCAACAGCCTCGTCGTCGCCGGCGTCGGCTCGGTCCTGGTGAGCGCGCTCGCGGTGATGGCTGTCATGGTCGCGCGGAGGTCCACCTTCCGCTTCGGCCGCCTCGTGGAGTACCTCGCGCTCATCCCGCAGTCGGTCCCCGGGATCATCATCGGCATCGGCTTCTTCTGGGCCTTCGCCTTCGCCCCGTTCGGCGCGGGCACCCTGCTCCAGGGAACGCTCGGCGCGCTGGTCATCGCATTCGGCCTCCGGGCGCTGCCGAGCGCCTTCGGGTCGGTCGCGCCGTCGATCATGCAGATCGGTGCCGAGCTGGACAACGCCGCCCGGGTCTCGGGAGCCGACTGGCTGATGACGTTCTTCCGCGTCCTGCGCGTCCTGATCACGCCCGCCTTCGCCGGGGCGCTCGTCCTGACCTTCGTGATCATGCTGAAGGAGTACTCGCCCGCCGTCTTCCTCAGCTCCGCCGACAGCAACATCCTCGGCACCACCATGCTCGAGCTCTGGGCCCAGGGGCGTACCGGCTCCGTGGCCGCGCTCGCCACCGTCCAGATCGCCATCACCGCCGCCTTCGTGGCGCTCGCAGGCCTGCTGATGAAGGGAAAGCACCATGCCTGAGCTCGTCGTCAAGAACCTCAAGAAGCAGTTCGGTGACAACACCGTCCTGCACGACAACACCTTCACCATCAAGGACGGCGAGTTCTTCACGCTCCTCGGTCCCAGCGGCTGCGGGAAGTCCACCACCCTCAACTGCATCGCCGGCCTCGAACGTCCCACGGGCGGCTCGATCACGGTCGACGGCACCACCTTCGTCGACCAGGAACGCGGCACCTTCCTCCCACCGGAGGAGCGCAACCTGGGCATGGTCTTCCAGTCGTACGCCCTGTGGCCGCACATGACGATCGCGAAGAACCTCGCGCTCCCGCTCGACATCCGCAAGGTCGGCAAGGCCCGCCAGAAGGAGCTCATCCACGACGCGCTCGACAAGGTCGGCCTCGCCGACCTCAGCGACCGCTACCCGCACCAGCTCTCCGGCGGCCAGCAACAGCGCGTGGCGCTGGCCCGCGCGCTCGTCTACTCGCCCACGATGCTGCTGCTCGACGAGCCGCTCTCGAACCTCGACGCCAAGCTGCGCGAGCAGGCCCGGGCCTGGCTCAAGCGGCTCCAGGAGGAGCTCGGCATCACCACCGTCTACGTCACCCACGACCAGGACGAGGCGCTCGCCCTCAGCGACCGCATCGCGGTGATGTCCGGCGGACGCATGCTCCAGGTCGCCGACCCGCACGCCGTCTACGAGCGGCCCGCCACCCCCGAGGTCGCGGCCTTCGTCGGCCGGTGCAACTTCTTCCAGGGCAAGGTCGAGGAGTCCAGCGGCGCGCGGCACACCATCCGGCTCGACGCCAACGACGGCGTCGTCGTGGTCGAGGCCGACCTGGAGACCTCTCCCGGCCAGGGGATCACGGTCGCGATCCGCCCCGAGAGGCTCGAGGTCGTACCCGCCGGCGCCGAGACGCCCGGCGCCAACCGACTGGACACCGAGGTCCTCACCTCCTCCTACGTCGGCAGCCACTACGAGTACGACGTACGCCTGGGCAACCAGGTCGTCCAGGTCGAGAGCCAGCGCCCCGGCCTCGCCGGACGCGTGCAGCTGGTCTTCGAGGCCGGCAGCGCCCTGCTCTACGCCGAGAAGGTCGCGCTCAGCCAGGAGGAGCGGGACCTCCTCACGGTCTCCTGACCCTCCTCCCGCCCCTACCTCTCCACTCACCGAAAGGCCACGAACGTGACCACTGAAGCCACGCAGCCCACCCGTACGTACCGACTCGGCGTCCTCCACGGCGACGGCATCGGCCCCGAGATCGTCCCCTCGACGGTCGCGATGATCGACGCGGCCGTCGCCGCGGCCGGGATCGACCCGATCGACTGGCACGAGCTCCCGCTCGGCGCCTCGGCGATCGAGGAGCACGGCAGCCACACCCCGGAGAACACCCTCAAGGTCCTCGAGGACCTCGACGGCTGGCTCCTCGGACCCCACGACAGCGCGGCCTACCCCGAGCCGTACCGCAGCCAGCTCAACCCGAGCGGCACGATCCGCAAGCGCTTCGGCCTCTACGCCAACATCCGTCCCGCCAAGGCGTTCCAGGGCGGCAACGCCGTGGTGCCCGGCACCGACCTGGTCATCGCCCGGGAGAACACCGAGGGCTTCTACGCCGACCGCAACACCTTCCAGGGCACCGGCGAGATGATGCCGACGCCCGACGTGGCGATCATGCACGGGATCATCACCCGTGCCGGCACCGAGCGGATCGCCCGCTCGGCCTTCGAGCTCGCCACGCGCCGCCGCAACAAGGTGACGATCGTGCACAAGGCCAACGTGCTCAAGATGACGACGGGCTTGTTTCGCGACGTGTGCCGCGAGGTCGCCGCGGACTTCCCTGGCGTCGAGGTCGACGACTTCCACATCGACGCGATGACCGTTCACCTGGTGCGCCGGGCCGACGACTTCGACGTGATCGTCACCGAGAACATGTTCGGCGACATCCTCTCCGACCTCGCGGGCGAGATCGCCGGATCGCTGGGCATCGCGCCCTCGATCAACACCTCGGACACCCACGCCATGGCCCAGGCCTCGCACGGCTCGGCGCCGGACATCGCCGGACAGGACGTCGCCAACCCGATCGCGATGAACCTCTCCGGCTCCATGCTGCTCGACTGGCTCAGCGGCCGTCACGACGACAGCCGGCTCGCCGACGCGGCACGCCGCCTCGACGACGCCGTCGCCGCCACCGTCGCGGCGGGCGTCTCCACCCGCGATCTCGGCGGCAGCGCGGGCACCCGCGAGTTCACCGACGCCGTCGTCGCCCGCATCACGGCGGCCTGACGGCCGCCCGGCACGTACGTCCCGACACCCAGGAGGAGCACCACCCATGTCCAGGCCCACCGTCGCGCTGATCCACGCGAGCCAGGCCTCGATGGCCCCCGCCGTCGTCGCGTTCGACGACGAGTTTCCCGAGGCCGAGCTCTGGCACCTGCTCGACAGCCGGCTCGTCACCGACGCGGACGCGGCGGGCGGCCTCACCGAGGAGCTGACCGCCCGGATGAGCACACTGATCCAGTACGCCGTCGACGGCGGTGCCGACGCCGTGCAGCTCACCTGCTCGATGTTCGGCCCCGTCGCCCACGACCTCGCGGCACGGCTGCCCGTCACCGTGCTGGCCTCGGACCAGGCGATGTTCGACCATGTGGCGTCGCTGCGGCCGGAGCGGGTCGCGGTGCTCGCCTCGCTGGGCCCGGCGGCCGCCGACAGCGCCCAGCGGCTGGGGGACTGGCTCACCGCGGCAGGCGTGGCGAGCGAGATCGGGTCGGTCGTGGTGACCGGGGCGGCTGCCGCCGCCTCGGCCGGCGACCTCGACGAGCTGACCCGGCTCATGGCGGCCTCGGCGGTGTCCGCCGCGGAGGCGGCGGACGTCATCGTGCTCGCGCAGTACTCGCTGGCTCCCGCTCTGGCGGGGATCGCGGCCGCCGTGGACGTACCCGTCCTCAGCGCGCCGCACCTCGCGGCCGGGTCCCTCGCAGCCCGGCTGCAGGAGCGCGTCTCGTGATCGCGATCGGCTGCATCGCCGACGACTTCACCGGCGGCTCCGACGTCGCCGCGGCGCTGCGCCGCTCGGGGCTCTCGGTGGCGCTCCTCTTCGACGTGCCCGACGCGGACACGGCGATCCCGGCGGCGGATGCCGTCGTGATCGCGCTCAAGACGCGGACCGTCCCCGCGGCGGAGGCCGTCGCCGAGTCGCTGGCCGCGCTGGCCTGGCTGCGGGCGGGCGACGTCGAGCGGGTCTACTTCAAGTACTGCTCGACGTTCGACTCGACAGACGAGGGCAACATCGGCCCGGTCGCCGACGCACTCCTCGAGGCGCTCGGTGAGTCGACCACGGTGATCTGCCCGGCCTCGCCC
This sequence comes from Nocardioides sp. NPDC126508, assembly GCA_040302365.1. Taxonomy (GTDB): domain Bacteria; phylum Actinomycetota; class Actinomycetes; order Propionibacteriales; family Nocardioidaceae; genus Nocardioides. Next base: position 64,099 of record JBEOUM010000006.1, on the reverse strand, counting down.
GAGCACGGGCGGACGACGTACCTCGGGCACCTGTTCGTGGGGGACCGGCTGCTCAGCGAGTCGCCGATGCGGCACCACCCGCTGACGCCGATGACCGATCCCGATCTCGTACGGGTCCTGCGGCGCCAGACCCTCGGCAATGTCGAGGCGCTGCCGCTGACGACGATCGCCGAGGGGTCTGCAGCGGTGACAGTGGCTCTCGAGGCACACGCCACCGCCGGCGTACGTCACGTGGTCGCCGACGCGGTCACCGACGCCGACCTCCGCACGATCGCCGAGGGCGCCACCGACCTGCGGCTGCTGACCGGGGGAGCAGGCCTGGCCGGAGCCCTCGGAGCGGTGGTCGCGGGGACGACAGGGACGTCGACACCCGGGGGCGAGCTGCCCGGCGGGCCGGCCGTGGTCCTCGCCGGATCCTGCTCGGCCGCCACGCTCGCCCAGGTCGCCGCGGCGGCGGACGTCATGCCGTCCTACCGGCTCGACGCCGCCGGCACCCCGGACCCCGCCGAGATGCTCGCCGCCGCGTCCGAGTGGCTGACCGCGCACCTGGGCGAGTCACCGGTCTTGGTCTACTCCTCGGCCGGACCCGAAGAGCGCGAGCGCGCCCGGGCGGCCATGGGGCCGGAGACGCCGGCGATCCTCGAGCGGACCCTCGCCGGGCTCGCCCGCGCCGCCGCCGACCATGGCGCCCGTCGGATCGTCGTCGCGGGCGGCGAGACCTCGGGCGCGGTCGTCCAGGCCCTCGGCGTACGCAGCGTCCTCGTCGACCGTGAGGCCGACCGCGGCGTGCCGTGGTGCCTCACCGACCAGGGGCTCGCCCTGCTGCTCAAATCGGGCAACTTCGGCTCCGAGGACCTGCTGGTCCGCGCGGCAGGAGCCGACGCATGAGCGAGCGCCGGATCGCCGGGCAGATCGCCGAGCTCGGTGCCTCCTTCTTCAGCCGTTCGCTCACCTTCGGTCGCACCGGCAACATCAGCGCGAAGGTGGCCGAGGACCGCATCCTGCTGACCCCCACCGGCGTCAGCCTCGGCGCCCTGGACCCGGCCGCGCTGTCGGTGATCGACCTCGCCGGCCGCCACGTCGACGGGGCGAAGCCGTCCAAGGAAGCCTTCCTGCACGCCGCCGTCCACCGGTCGCGGCCGAGCGCCGGCGCCGTCGTGCACCTGCACAGCACGCATGCGGTCGCGGTCTCGTGCCTGGCCGACGTCGACCCCGCCGACGTGCTGCCGCCGCTCACCGCCTACTACGTGATGCGCGTCGGCCGGCTCCCGCTGCTGCCCTACCACGCGCCCGGCGACTCCTCGCTCGAGGCGCTCGCCGAGGCGACGGCCCTCGACCACCACAGCTTCCTGGTCGCCAACCACGGCTCCGTCGTCGCAGGCGCCGACCTGGCCGCCGCGGCCGACGCAGCCGAGGAGCTCGAGGAGACGGCTCGTCTCTTCCTGCTGCTCCGCGGCCATGCCACGCGACCGCTCACCCACGACCAGGTCGCCGACCTGAACCGGAGGTTCCCCGCATGACCCTCACCGCCCATCCCGACCGGCTCACCGACTTCGGGGCCGAGGTCCTCGCTTCCCTCGGCGTACCCCAGGCCGACGCCCGGCTCGTCAGCGACAGCCTCGTCACCGCCGACCTGTGGGGCCACCCGTCCCACGGGATGCTCCGCCTGCCCTGGTACGTCGCCCGGCTCCGGTCCGGCGTGATGTCGGCGGTCACCCGCGAGGAGATCGTCGTCGACACCGGCGCCCTGGCCGTCATGGACGGACGCGACGGCGTCGGCCAGGTCATCACCGACCGGGCCACCCGGGCCGCCGTCACGCGCGCCGCCGTCCACGGCGTCGGCGTCGTGGCCGTCCGCAACAGCAACCACTTCGGCACAGCCGCCTACTGGACCCGGCGGATGGCCGAGGCCGGCTGCGTCGGGATCCTGACCACCAACGGCAGCCCGGCGATGGCGCCCTGGGGCGGCACCGAGAAGACCGTCGGCGCCAACCCGTGGTCGGTCGCGACGCCGGGCGGCAGCAACCCGCCCGTCGTCCTCGACATCGCCAACACCGGCGTGGCCCGCGGCAAGATCTACGCGGCCGCCGAGCGCGGCGAACCGATCCCCGACACCTGGGCGTTCGACGCCGACGGCGTGTCCACGACCGACCCGCACACCGCGATCCACGGCCTCCTCGCCCCCATGGGCGGCCACAAGGGCTACGGCATCTCCTTCGTGATGGACGTGCTCTCCGGCGTCCTGACCGGGTCCGGCTACGGCACCGGCGTCGTCGGCCCGTACGTCCCCGACCGGCGCAGCGGCTGCGGCCACCTGGTCGTGGCGATCCGGGTCAACGCCGTTCTCCCCGGCGGCGACTTCGGGGAGCGGATCGACGACCTGATCGCCGCGACCAAGTCGGTGCCTCTGGCGACCGGAGTCGAGGAGATCTTCTACCCCGGCGAGATCGAGGCCCGCGCCGAGGCGCGGGGCCGACTGACCGGCGTACGGCTCCCGGACAAGACCGTGACGGACCTGCGTGGTCTCGGGGCCGGGTGCGGCGTGGCCTTCGACGACTCGATGCTGGAGCAGGTGGCCGGCTGATGTTCACCGTCCTGGTCGACCTGACCGTCCGGCCCGACCGCGTCGAGGAGTTCCTCGACGGCATCCGGACGAACTCCCGAGCCTCGCTGCGCGACGAGCCCGGGTGCCTGCGCTTCGACGTACACCGCCGTCTCGACGATCCACACCGCTTCGTCCTGCACGAGGTCTACCTCGACGAGGACGCGTTCCGCGTCGCCCACCGCGAGGCCCCGCACTACGCCGTCTGGCGTGAGGTCGTGGCCCGCTGCGTGGTCGAGGGCGGACAGGTCAACACCTACGCCACACCGGCCTTCCCGGAGGACCTCGGATGACCCGCCCGAGCTGGATCCGCGCGCTCGACTCGTTCGGCACCCGCGACACCCTCGAGGTCGACGGGAGGACGTACGAGATCCACAGCCTCGCCGGTCTCGACGTCGACGCGCTGCCGTGGAGCCTGAGGGTGGTATTGGAGAACCTGCTGCGGCACGAGGACGGCGAGCGGTCCAGCGCCGAGCAGGTCGAGCTCCTGCTGCGCTGGGCCGACGGCCCCGACCACGACAGCGCCATCGACCTGAGCCCGTCCCGCGCGTTCCTGCACGACACCAACGGGGTGCCGACCCTGGCCGACCTCGCCGCGATGCGCGACGCGATGGTCGCGCTCGGGGAGGACCCGTCGCTGGTCAACCCGCAGATCCCGGCCGAGCTCGTCATCGACCACTCGGTCATCGCTGACGTCTTCGGCCGCAGCGACGCGTTCGAGCGCAACGTCGAGATCGAGTACGCCCGCAACACCGAGCGCTACCGGTTCCTGAAGTGGGGCAAGGACACCCTCGAGGACTTCGCCGTGGTGCCGCCCGGCACCGGGATCATGCATCAGATCAACGCCGAGTACCTCGCCCGCGTCGTCACCGCTGAGGAGGGCTGGGCCTACCCCGACATCTGCCTCGGCACCGACTCCCACACGACCATGGTCAACGGCATGGGCGTGCTCGCCTGGGGCATCGGCGGGATCGAGGCCGAGGCCGTGATGCTCGGGGAGTCGCTGTCGATGCGGCTCCCGCGGGTCGTCGGGTTCCGGCTGCACGGCGACCTCCCCGAGGGCGCCACCGCGACCGACCTCGTGCTCACCATCACCGAGACGCTGCGACGGCACGGGGTCGTCGGGAAGTTCGTCGAGTTCTACGGGCCCGGGGTCTCCGCGACGACGCTGCCGGACCGGCTCACCATCGCCAACATGAGTCCCGAGTTCGGCTCGACCTGCGCCTACTTCCCGATCGACGAGGAGACGGTCCGCTACCTCCGCTTCACGGGGCGGCCGGAGGAGCAGGTCCGTCTGGTCGAGGCGTACGCCCGGCACCAGCGGCTCTGGTTCGACCCGGACCACGAGCCGGCCTACTCCGAGACGGTCGAGCTCGACCTGGCCACCGTGGTGCCGGCGATGGCCGGACCGCGCCGGCCGCAGGACCGGGTGCTGCTCACCGAGGCGCGGGAGGCCTTCCGGCGCTCGCTCCCGGAGGTTCTCGGGACCGACGCCGAGAGCCCGGGCCGCGAGGTCGAGGTGGAGATGGCGGGGGAGCGGCACGCGATCGACCACGGCGCCGTGGCCATCGCCGCGATCACCTCCTGCACGAACACCTCCAACCCCTCGGTCATGGTCGCCGCCGGTCTGCTCGCCAAACGTGCCGTCGAGCGCGGCCTGGTCAGCCGGCCGTGGGTCAAGACCAGCCTGTCGCCCGGCTCGAAGGTGGTCACCGACTACCTCACCGACGCGGGTCTGATGCCCTACCTGGAGAAGCTCGGCTTCCACCTCACCGGCTACGGCTGCATGACCTGCATCGGCGCCTCCGGGCCGCTGATCCCCGAGATCACCGACGCGGTGCACGCGCACGACCTCAGCGTCGTCTCGGTGCTCTCCGGCAACCGCAACTTCGACGGCCGGATCAACCCCGACGTACGGATGAACTACCTCGCCTCGCCGCCGCTCGTGGTGGCGTACGCACTGGCCGGGACGATGGACACCGACCTCGTCCGTGACCCGCTCGGCCACGATCCCGAGGGCCGTCCGGTGCACCTCGCCGACCTCTGGCCGACCTCGCGCGAGATCCAGGACGTCATCGACGGCACCGTGGAGGCGGAGATGTTCGCCGAGGCGTACGCCGACGTCTTCACCGGCGACGAGCGCTGGCAGGGCCTGGACGTCCCGGTGGGAGAGACCTTCGCCTGGGACCAGGGCTCGACCTACCTGCGACGACCGCCCTACCTGGACGGGATGACCCGCGAGCCACGACCGGTCGCGGACATCACCGGTGCCCGGGTGCTGGTCGAGCTGGGCGACTCGGTCACCACCGACCACGTCTCGCCCGCCGGGGCCATCCCGGTGCACACGCCGGCCGGGCAGTACCTGACCGGGCTCGGTGTCGAGCGCTTCCAACTCAACACCTACGCCTCGCGCCGCGGCAATCACGAGGTGATGATGCGCGGCTGCTTCGCCAACGTGCGCCTGCGCAACCGGCTCGTTCCCGGCGTCGAGGGAGGGTCGACGCTCAACCTGCTGACCGGCCAGACCCAGAGCGTGTACGACGCGGCGATGGCCTACCGGGAGGCGGGCGTCCCGCTGGTCGTCCTCGGCGGCAAGGAGTACGGCAGCGGATCCTCCCGCGACTGGGCCGCCAAGGGCCCGGCACTCCTCGGCGTCCGGGCCGTCCTCGCGGAGTCGTTCGAGCGCATCCACCGCTCGAACCTCATCGGGATGGGCATCCTGCCCCTGGAGTTCCTGCCGGGGGAGTCGGCGGAGTCCTGGGGGCTGACCGGCAACGAGACGTACGCCGTCACCGGCCTCGACGCGCTCAACGGCCCGGTGCGCCCGGAGACCGTCGTGGTCACCGCCGGGACCACCAGGTTCGAGGTGCGGGTGCGTCTCGACACCGAACGCGACGCCGCCTACTACCGCCACGGCGGCATCACGCCCTACGTCCTGCGCCGGATCCTCGCGGAGTCCGCCGGCTGAGCCGGTCACCGCCAACACCTGGGAGAAACGATGTCGAATCCTTCACGCCCCTCCCGGCGTACGGTCCTGATGGGCGCCGCCGGCGCCGGCCTGGCCTCCATGTCGCCGGCGGTCGCGGCCGCGGTGCCGCCTCGACGCGCGGCTCGTGACCTTGTCGCGTACGTCGGCTCTCGCACCACTCGCCAGCGCAACGCCCGCGGCGCCGGCATCACGGTGTGGCGGGTGCCTGCGACCGGGCGCGGGTGGGAGCTCCTGCAGACCGTCGCCGCGGACGACAACGACTCGAGCACTCCGACGCCGGACGACGCGATCGCCGCCAACCCGTCGTTCGTCGTGCTCAGCGAGGACCAGAGGTTCCTGTACGCCGTCCATGGCGACCAGACCCAGGTCAGCGCGTTCGCTGTCGACCCGGAGTCGGGCACTCTCTCCTGGCTCAACACGGTCGACGGCGGGCGTCGCAACCCCGTGCACCTCGCCATCGACCCCTCGGGCCGCTGGCTCGTGGTCGCCTGCCTCGCGGTGCCCGGCGCCATCCTCACCTTCCCGCGCAACGCCGACGGAAGCCTCGGCGACCCCGTCTCCACCCTCGAGCTGCCCGGCACACCCGGACCGCACAAGACCCAGCAGCTCGGGCCGAACCCGCACCACATCGTGTTCGACCCCAGCGGACGCTGGCTGGCGATCGCGGACCGCGGGGTCGACCGGGTCTTCGTCGCGTCCCTCGACGCGGACTCGGGACAGCTCGCCCTCAACGACCCCGGCTGGGCCCAGGTGCGCGAGCTGGAGGGGCCGCGACACATCGCCTTCCATCCCGACCGGCCCCAGGCGTACCTCGTCGGTGAGCTGCGCTCCACCGTCACCACGTTCGGCTGGGACGGCGCGGCCGGGCGCCTGACGCCTCTGCACGTCGTTCCGTCCCACCCCGCCACCATGGTCGGCGACACCCGCGGGGCCGAGATCGCCGTGGCGCCGTCGGGACGCTATGTCTACGCGTCGAACCGCAGCGGTGCCGGCGACAGCACGCCCGGTGGGCCCGACCCCGACACCATCGGCATCTTCGAGGTCCGCGGCGGGGGTCTCGAGCCCGTCGGCTGGGTGTCGACCGAAGGGATCCGACCCCGCTTCTTCGGTATCGATCCCACCGGCCGTCGCCTGTACGCGGCCAACGAGGTCTCCGACTCGATCGTCGGGTTCGGCATCGAGGACGACGGTCGCTCGATGCGCAGCCTGGGCGTCGTCGCGCGCACTGGCTCGCCGACCACGATCGCCTGGCGCTGAGCATTGGTCCTCAGCTCACCGCCGCGGGTTCGCCGGCGACCCACACCTCGTCGACGAGCGGTACGCCGGGACGGTAGGCCAGATGGACGTGGCTGGGCGCGCGGAGGAGGACCAGGTCGGCACGGGATCCGGGAACGATGCGGCCGATGTCGGTGCGGTCGAGCGCGGCGGCTCCGCCGACCGTCGCGGCGTGGACGGCCTCGGCAGGGGTCATCCGCATCTCGCGTACGGCGAGCGCGACGCAGAACGGCATCGAGCTGGTGAAGCAGGAGCCGGGGTTGCAGTCGGAGGCGATCGCCACCCGGACGCCCGCGTCGATCAGACGGCGGGCGTCGGGATAGGGCTGCCGGGTGGAGAACTCCACGCCCGGCAGCAGTGTCGCGATCGTGCCGGAGTCGCGCAGCGCGTCGGCGTCCTCGTCGCTGAGATAGGTGCAGTGGTCGACGGCGGTCAGGCCGAGCTCCGCGGCCAGGCGTACGCCGGGGCCGGGGCCGAGCTGGTTGGCGTGCAGCCGCCCGCGGAGCCCGGCCGCCGCTCCGGCGGTGAGGACCTCGCGGGCCTGGTCGGCGTCGAACGCCCCCCGCTCGCAGAAGGCGTCGATCCAGCGGGCGTGGGGTGCGGCGGCCTCGAGCATCGGGCCGGTGACGAGGGCGACGTAGCCGGCCGGGTCCTCGGCGTACTCGGGCGGCACGACGTGCGCGCCCAGGAAGGTGGTCTCCTCGGTGACCTCACGGGCGAGGCGCAGCGAGCGGGCCTCGTCCTCGACGTTCAGGCCGTAGCCGGACTTGATCTCGACCGTCGTCGTGCCCTGCGCGTGCATCTCCGCGACGAGCCGGCCGATGCCGGTGCGGAGGTCGTCGTCGCTCGCTGCCCGGGTCGCCGCGACGGTGGTGCGGATGCCGCCCGCGGAGTAGGGCTCCCCGGTCATCCGGGCGCGGAACTCGGCCGAGCGGTCGCCCGCGAAGGCGAGGTGGCTGTGGCTGTCGACGAAACCCGGCAGCACGGCCCGGCCGGCGGCGTCGACGACGGTGTCCGCCGCAGGGGTGGCCGACGCGTCGCCGACCCAGGCGACCCGGTCGTCCTCGACGACGACCGCCGCGTCGGTGCGGATGCCGAGCAGGTCGGAGGCGGCCGGGTCGTTGGTGACCAGCTCGCCGATGTTGGTGATGAGCAGGCTCATGCCCAGATCCCTTCGATCGCTGTGCTCAGGGCGCGTCCGACGCTGCCGTGGTCCCCCTCGAACACCACCCGGCCGTCGACGAGGACATGGGTGACGTCGGCGCCGCCGGCCGCGAAGACCGCGGTGTGCTCGTCCCCACCGGTGCCGGCGGTACGCGGCGAGGCGAGGTCGATGGTGACCAGATCGGCCCGCTGGCCGACCGCGATCGAGCCCGCGTCGGCGAAGCCGAGGCTGCGGTGGCCGTCTGCGGTGGCGGCGAGGAGGAGCTCGGCTGCGGTCCAGTGGCCGCGTGCCTGGGTGGCGAGGCGCTCGTCCATCTCGACCGCGCGCATCTCCTCGAACGCGTCGATGACGGCGTGGCTGTCGGAGCCCAGGGTGAGGGTCGATCCGGCCTCCTGCAACGCCCGGGCCGGGCCGATACCGTCACCGAGGTCGCGTTCGGTGGTCGGGCAGAACGACGCGAACGCACGCGCCTCGCCGAGCAGCCGGATGTCCTCGTCGGTGAGGTGGGTGGCGTGGACGGCGCTGGTCATCGGGCCGAGGAAGCCGTGGTCGGCGAGCAGCCGGGTCGGGGTGACGCCGTGCGCGGACACGCAGTCCGCGTTCTCCTTGACCTGCTCGGACAGGTGCACGTGGACCGGAGCGCCGCTCTCGACGTACGGCGTGAACGCCTTCAGCGACTCGGCCGGGACGGCGCGCACCGAGTGGGCGGCGACACCGACGAGGGCCTCGGCTCCGGTCGGTGGCCGGAGGGCTGCGACGCGCTCGTGCCACGCCTCGGCGCTGCCGTCGCTGAACCGCCGCTGCACGCCTTGCGGCGCAGCGCCGAACCCGCTGGAGAGGTAGAGCGTGTCGAGCAGCGTGATCCGGATGCCGACGTCGTGCGCCGCGGCGAGGAGCGCGCTGCCCATCGCGTTCGGGTCGTCGTACGGCCTTCCGCCCGGTTGGTGGTGGAGGTAGTGGAACTCACCGACTGCGGTGTAGCCCGCCGCCACCATCTCCGCGTACGTCGCCTTCGCGAGCTCGTAGTAGGTGTCCGGGTCGAGGCGGCCGGCGACGGCGTACATCTGCTCGCGCCAGGTCCAGAAGGTGCCGCGGTCGGTCTGCGTGCGACCGCGCAGCGCCCGGTGGAAGGCGTGGCTGTGGGTGTTGGCGAACCCGGGCAGGGTCAGGCCGCGCAGCGGTACGCCGGTCCCGGTGGCGCCGGGCACGACCGAGGTGATCCGGCTGTGCTCGACCTCCACCCGGACCGTGTCCTGCACGCGGCCGTCGACCCACGCGTGCTCGAGCAGGAAGGCGGCGGTCATGCCGTCACCTGCGCCGTCACCAGGCCGGTGAGCGAGTCGGCGAGCGCGGTGACGCCGGCAAGACAGTCGGCCATCTCCGCGGTCTCGTAGGGCGAGTGCGAGACGCCTGACGGGTTGCGCACGAACAGCATGGCGGTGGGGATGCCGGCACCCTGCAGGATGCCGGCGTCGTGGCCGGCCTGGGTCGGCAGGACCGGCACGCCCCCGAGTCGGCGAGCGAGCGCGTCGCGCAGGGTGAGGTCGAAGGCGACCTCGCCGCTGACGGACTCGGCGGTCACGGTGAGGGCGGTGCCGCCATGCTCGGCGTGCCCGGCTGCCTGGTGCTCGATCTCTTCCACCAGCGATGCGAGGGCGGCGTCGGACTCGGCCCGGGCGTCGAGCCAGCCGGTGACGTGGGACGGGACAGCGTTGGTGCCGTTGGGACGTACGTCGATCCGGCCGAACGTGGCGCGCTGCCCGGAGACCCGCGCCTGCTCGTTGGCGGCGAGCGCGGTCATCGCGTAGGTGAGCATCGGGTCGGCCCGGTCCTCCATCCGGGTGGTGCCCGCGTGGTCGGCGCGGCCGGCGATGTCGTAGCGGTAGCGGCCGTGCGGCCAGATCGCGTCGTGCACGCCGACCGGGGCGCCGAGGTCGACGAGGCCGCGGCCCTGCTCGACGTGCAGCTCGACGTACGTCTCCACGCCGTCGAGCATCCTCGACTCGCCACCCTCGATGACGTCACCGAGGCGTACCCCTTCCCTGTCGGTGAGCTCGCGCGCCGTCTCCCACGTGGTGGCGCCGACCGCGAGCCGGGAGCCGAGGCAGGCCCGGCCGAAGCGGGAACCCTCCTCCTCGACGAAGGCGGCGACGCCGAGGCGCCGGGTCGGCTCCACGCCGCGCGAACGCATCAGGTCGAGCGCGGCGAAGGAGGAGACGACACCGAGCGGCCCGTCGTACGCACCGCCGTCGAGGACCGAGTCGAGGTGGGAGCCGGTCAAGATCTTGCCGGTCGGAGCGAAACCCGCCGCCGGCCCCCACCACGCGACCAGGTTGCCGAACGGGTCCCCCTCGACCTCGAGCCCGCGTGCGGCGGCGGCCTCGCGGAACCACGCACGGAGCTCGAGCTCCGCCGCGTGCCACGGCTGGCGGAAGTATCCGCCGGAGGACGATGATCGGCCGATGGGCACGAGGTCGCGCCACATCTGCTCGAAGTCGGCAACCTGGGTCACGTTCAGTCCTCCTGCATCGGGATGCGTACGCCGCGCTCGGCCGCGACCTCGACGGCGCGCTCGTAGCCCGCGTCGACGTGACGGATGATGCCCATGCCGGGGTCGTTGGTCAGGACGGCCTCGATCTTCGCCGCGGCGAGCTCGGTGCCGTCGGCGACGCAGACCTGGCCGGAGTGGATCGAGCGGCCCATGCCGACGCCGCCGCCGTGGTGCAGCGAGACCCAGGTGGCGCCCGAGGCGACCGCGGTCATCGCGTTGAGCAGCGGCCAGTCGGCGATCGCGTCGGAGCCGTCGAGCATCGCCTCGGTCTCGCGGTACGGCGAGGCGACCGAGCCGCAGTCGAGGTGGTCGCGGCCGATCACGATCGGCGCCTTGAGCTCACCGCTCTTGACCATCTCGTTGAACTTCAGGCCGGCCAGGTGCCGCTCCTTGTAGCCCAGCCAGCAGATGCGTGCCGGCAGGCCCTGGTAGTGGACCCGTTCCTGCGCCATCCCGATCCACTTGTGCAGCCGCTCGTTGTCGGGGAAGAGCTCGAGGATCGCGCGGTCCGTGGCGGCGATGTCGGCGGGGTCACCGGAGAGCGCGGCCCAGCGGAACGGGCCCTTGCCCTCGCAGAACAGCGGACGGATGTAGGCCGGCACGAAGCCCGGGAACTCGAAGGCCCGGTCGTAGCCGCCCTTGCGCGCCTCGTCGCGGATCGAGTTGCCGTAGTCGAACACCTCGGCGCCGGCGTCCTGGAACTCCACCATCGCCCGCACGTGCGCGGCCATCGAGGACTGGGCCTCCTTGGTGAAGCCGGCCGGGTCGGCCTCGGCGCGCTGGTGCCACTCCTCGAAGGGGACGCCGGCGGGCAGGTAGGACAGCGGGTCGTGGGCCGAGGTCTGGTCGGTGACGATGTCGATCGGGGCCTTCATCTCGAGCAGCTGCGGGAAGACCTCCGCAGCGTTCCCGAGCAGCCCGATGGAGAGACCGCGGCGCTCGTCACGCGCCGCCACGGCCAGCTCGAGGGCGTGCTCGAGCGAGTCCGCCTGGACGTCGAGGTAGCGGTGCTCGAGACGCCGGGTGATCCGGCTCTGGTCGACGTCGACGCAGATCACGACGCCGCCGTTCATGGTGACGGCCAGCGGCTGGGCGCCGCCCATGCCACCGAGTCCGGCGGTGAGGGTGATCGTGCCGGCGAGGGTGCCACCGAAGCGTTTGTCCGCGACCGCCGCGAAGGTCTCGAAGGTGCCCTGCAGGATGCCCTGGGTGCCGATGTAGATCCACGAGCCGGCCGTCATCTGGCCGTACATCGTCAGACCCATCTCCTCCAGCCGGCGGAACTCCTCCCAGTTGGCCCAGTCGCCGACCAGGTTGGAGTTGGCGATGAGGACACGGGGGGCCCACTTGTTGGTCCGCCACACGCCGACCGGCTTGCCGCTCTGGACGAGCATGGTCTCGTCGTCCTCGAGGTCGCGCAGGGTGCGCACCAGGGCGTCGTATGCCTCCCAGCTGCGGGCGGCCTTGCCGGTGCCGCCGTAGACGACGAGGTCCTCGGGACGCTCGGCGTTCTCGGGGTCGAGGTTGTTCATGAGCATCCGCAGCGGCGCCTCGGTCTGCCACGACTTCGCGGTCAGCTCGGTGCCGTGGGCGGCGTGGATGGGCAGGCGCGGGTTGGTCACGTCGGTCATGCGAGTTCTCCGATCACGTTCGCGACGGTCCGGGTGACGGACCGGTCGGTGACGAGCTGGTAGGCGGTGTCGATCTCGGGAGCGAGGAAGCGGTCGGTGCCGGGGCCGCCGACCCCGTGGTCGCGCAGCAGGCCGACGACGGCGCCGGTGGCCGGGCTCGGCTTCAGCGGCGCGCGCAGGTCGAGCGCGCGGGCGGCGGTCATCAGCTCGATGGCGAGGACGCGGGTGAGGCCGTCGACGGACCTGCGCAGCTTGCGCGCCGAGGACCAGCCCATCGAGACGTGGTCCTCCTGCATCGCGCTGCTCGGGATCGAGTCGACGCTGGCCGGGTTGGCGAGGCGCTTGAGCTCGGAGACGATCGCGGCCTGGGTGTACTGCGCGATCATCAGGCCGGAGTCGACGCCCGGGTCGTCGGCCAGGAACGGCGGCAGACCGTGGTTGCGGGCCTTGTCGAGGAACCGGTCCGTACGCCGCTCCGAGATCGAGGCGAGGTCGGCGGTGACGATCGCGAGGAAGTCGAGGACGTACGCCACCGGCGCGCCGTGGAAGTTGCCGTTGGACTCGACGCGGTTCTCGTCGGCGAGGACGACCGGGTTGTCGACGGCCGAGGCCAGCTCGCGGGAGGCGACGGAGACCGCATGGGCGACGGTGTCGCGTACGCCGCCGTGCACCTGCGGCGAGCAGCGCAGCGAGTACGCGTCCTGGACCCGGTTGCAGTCCGGGCCGCGGTGGGAGGCGACGACGCCGGAGTCGCGCAGGATCGCGGTCAGGTTGGCCGCCGAGGCCGCCTGGCCGGGGTGCGGGCGGATGGCCTGGAGCTCGGGCGCGAAGACCCGGTCGGTGCCGAGCTGGCCCTCGACCGACATCGCCGCCGAGATGTCGGCGACCTGGAGCAGGTCGGTCAGGTCGTGGATCGCGAGCACCAGCATGCCGAGCATGCCGTCGGTGCCGTTGATGAGCGCGAGGCCCTCCTTCTCGTGCAGCTCGACCGGGGTGAGGCCGGCGGCGGCGAGCGCGGTGGCGGCATCGGTCAGCTCGCCATCAGCCGTGCGGACCGGGCCCTCGCCCATCAGCGCGAGCGCGCAGTGGGCCAAGGGAGCGAGGTCGCCGGAGCAGCCGAGCGAGCCGTACTCGTGCACGACCGGAGTGATCCCGTGGGTGAGCAGGTCGGCCATCAGCTGTGCCGTCTCGCGGCGTACGCCGGTGTGGCCCGTGGCCAGGGTCGAGAGGCGCAGCAGCATCAGGGCCCGGACGACCTCGCGCTCGACCTCGGGGCCCGAGCCGGCGGCGTGCGAGCGGACCAGGGAGCGCTGCAGCTGTGCCCGCAGCTCCTGGGGGATGTGTCGAGTGGCGAGCGCGCCGAATCCCGTCGAGACGCCGTAGGACGGCGTCGTGGCCGCGGCGAGGGAGTCGATGACCCCGCGCGCCGCATCGATGGCGGCCAGTGCCTCGGTGCTCAAGGTCACCGCCGCGTTCCTGCGGGCCACGCTGACGACATCTGCCATCGACACCGGTCCGACTCCGACAACTACATGTTCTCCCATGGCTCCCATTTGAATCGAGAAATCTCCCGTTCGCCATGGCCCCCGCGGCCCTTCTGTCTCGGATCTGAGACGCTTGGGGCGTGAGCCAGGTACCAGCCGCCACCCGCGCGCTCCGGGTGCTGCGCTTCCTCTCCTCGCAGGCGGACCCCGTGCCCGTCGAGGCGATCATGCGCGCCTGCGAGCTGCCGCGCAGCACGACGTACCACCTCGTCAACGCGATGATCGAGGAGGGCTTCGTCGTCCATCTCGCCGACGAACGCCGCTACGGCCTCGGTGTCGGCGCCTTCGAGGTGGGCAGCGGCTACTCCCGCCAGGCGCCGCTCCAGCGCATCGCCCGCCGGCCGCTCGCCCAGCTCGTCGACCGGCTCGGGCAGAGCGCGCACCTGGCCGTCCTCCACGGGCGCGACGTCCTCTACATCGTCGAGGAGCGCGCCCCCGGCCGCCAGCCCCTGGTCACCGATGTCGGCGTACGCCTGCCCGCCCACCTGACCGCGAGCGGCCGCGCGATCATGGCGGCGCTCCCCGCCGGCCAGGTCCGGGCGCTCTACCCCGACAGGTCGGCGTTCACCGACCGCACCGGGATCGGGCCGCAGTCACCCACCGCCCTGAAGGCGACGCTCGCCGAGGCCCGCCGTCTCGGCCACGCGACCGAGGCCGGCGAGGTCACGCTCGGCCTCTCGAGCGTCGCGGTGCCCGTGCTCGACCACAACGGGCACCCGGTGGCCGCGATCGCGGTGACGTACGCCGCCGCCGACCCGGCGCCGCCGGCCGCCGCGCTGAGCCACTGCGCCGGCCTGCTGAGCCAGCGGCTCGGCGCCCGCCGGCTCGGATGACGCCGTGCCCGATCCGAGCCGTTCGACGCGGGAATTACCGCGGCGTTACCGTCCACCCGCTTCCTGGTGTCCACAGTTTCCGACAGCAAGGATGCAGATCATGAGGCGACGAGTGGGGATGGTGGTGGCAGCCGCCATCGCGGCGGTGCTCGCGGTGGCAGGATGCGGCGAGGAGAAGGAGTCCGGCGAGGAGGCCGCGGCGGACCCGGTACGTGTGGTCGTGATCGGCAACGTCCCCGCGGACGAGCCCGCGCGCAGCGATCCGTGTCCCGGCTGCGACCCGTGGTGGGCGCAGTTCACCGATCACGTCTCGTCCGAGCTGGGCACCGAGGCGACGTACGACGTGGTCTCCGTGGACGGTGTTCCGGAGGCGCTGGACGCCGTGTCGCAGCCGGGGCCGGAGGCCGACAAGGTCGCGGCGGCCGATGTGGTGGTGATCTCCGTCGGCGCCAACAACGCCTTGCCCGACCCCGAGACCGGGATCGGCTGCAAGGCCTGGTTCCTCGACGCGCACGGGCCGTGCCTGGCCGAAGGGGTGAAGACCTACGGCGACCTCTACGACCAGGTGTACGCCGCGGTCAAGGCGCTGCGGGACGACAAGCCCACCGTGTACGTCCAGACGACCAGCACCAACGGCAACATCTCGCCCCCGAGCGAGGTCTCGGACGGCCTGCTCTCCCTCTACACGGATGCGGGCAGGGAGGACGAGGCCAAGGCGTGGGCGGTGGCGGCGTACGACCGCTGGAGCACGATGCAGACGGAGCGAGCCACGGCTGCGGGATTCCAGGTCATCGACACCTACCACGCGCTCAACGGGCCTGACGGAACCGAGGATCTGGTCCCGGAGTTCAACAAGGACGATCACTTCAACGCCGCCGGCCACGATCGGTTCGCGGCTCAGCTGGCCGACGTCGACCTGTCCGTGCTCAGCGACAGGTAGGCGCGTAGGGGCGGTCGCCGACGTACTCCCGCCACTCGACAGGCGTCAGTGCCCGCCCCGCCAGGTCGCAGGCATGGGTGATCCAGGAGTCGACGGATGCGTCGGCGATCGAGAGGACGAGGTCGCCGGCGCGGAACATCACCGGGTCTCCGCCGTGCGTGCGTACCAGTGCGTGGGAGGACGTCAGGTCCCACTGATGGATACCGTCGGCACCGAGGGACCAGAGCGAGGAGCCGTCCGGGGCGAAGACGTGGGCACGTACGGCACCCTCTCCTGAGTCGAAACGGGCGACCTCCTCGCCGGTCTCGACGTCCCAGAGGACCGATGCCCCGGACGGGGCGAAGCCGGGCTCGCTCATCCCCGCCACCAGGTACCGGCCGTCGGGCGAGAAGGTGAGTGCGGTCGGGTCGTTCGTCGGGGTGATGAGGCGACGAGTTGGGTGACCGTCCTCGGAGAGCTGGATGGCCGCGGGGTGAGCTGTCGCCCTGGTCCGGCCGTCCGGCGAGGTGACGGTCGAGGACGTCTTCGGCCAGGCAGCGGCAGGGGGAACCCCGGTGCTGAGCAGGTCGGGGAAGTTGCCGAAGGTGCTCAGGACCCGTCGGCGTACGGCTTCGGAGTCGTCCAGGGAGAGGGCCTCGGCGGCGAGGGCGAACGCCACCGACGGGTCCTTCCGGGTCGAGGCGGCCTCGCCGAGCCGGATCGCCTCGGTCCCGTCCCGGGCCGCGGTGGTCTGCTGGTCCGCGCGGTGTGCGCGCCGCTGCTGGCTGACCGCGACGCCGACCCCGACGCCGACTCCGACGATCGTCGCGACCGCGAGTGCAGCAGCGACGACCCGGCCGGTGCGCGAGAACAGCCAACGCCCGCTGGCCACGGACGACGGCAGGTCGAGCGACGGGTTCTGCCGCAGCATCGCGGTCTCCAGAGCGGTGATCTCCGCGGAGGGGTCGATCCCGAGGTCCTCGGCGAGCGTCTTGCGCAGCGTCTGGATCGTCGCGAGTGCGTCCGCTTGGCGCCCGGCGGCGTACTGGGCGCGGGCGAGCAGCGCCCAACGCCCCTCGCGGTAGGGCGTCGCGGAGATGAGCGTCTCTGCGAGAGCCGACGCGGCCGTGGTGCGCCCGGACAGCAGCGACGCCTCCACCTGCAGGTCCTCGCCGGCCTCGCGGAGCCCGGACAGACGTCGCGCCTCGGCCTGGGCGGGGGACCAGTCGGGCAGCTCGGGAAAAGGATCCCCGCGCCACAGGCGCAAGGCGTCCTCGGTGTGCTCGAGCGCGGCTCGCGGGTCTCCTGCCTCCAGCGCCGACCTCGCCGTGTCGATCAGCGTCGTGAAGCGGTCGGCGTCGAGGTCGTCGGCACGGAGCCTCAGCACGTAACCGCCCTCGCGAGTGGTGATCGCGCCGTCACCCAGCTCGCGTCGAAGCCGGACCACTGCCCCCTGCACGACCTTCCTGCTCGTCGCGGGTGGGTTCTCGCCCCAGACCGCGTCGGCGAGCTCGTCCATCGTGACGTACGAGCTCGCCCGCACCACGAGGACTCCGAGGACCGCCCGGTCACGCAGCCTCAGGTCGTCCTTGGCCGCGACGATCATCGGGCCGAGCACACGGATCCGCATGAGATGGATGATCACCGACCTGGGAGCGTTCGGCGTGCGTCGACCGGCTTTATGCACATCTCAGGGGAGAACGGAGCCCGGAGGTGGCACCGTCGAGGCGTGAGGGCCCGCCGAGTAGGTTGGCGCCATGCCGCTCGAGACCGGTGCCGTCGCGCCCGACTTCACGCTCCCCGCCCAGGACGGCACGTCCGTCACCCTGTCCGCGCTGATCGAGAAGGGCCCTGTGGTGCTCTTCTTCTACCCGGCCGCCGAGACGCCGGTCTGCACCAAGGAGGCCTGCCACTTCCGCGACCTCGCCGGCGAGTTCGAGGCGATCGGCGCCCAGCGGCTCGGGATCAGCAAGGACAGCGTGGAGAAGCAGGCCGGCTTCGCCGCCAACCACGACCTCGACTACCCGGTCCTCTCCGACCCCGCCGGTTCCGTCGCCGAGCTCTACGGCGTGAAGCCCAGCCTCCTCGGCAGGCTCGGGCCGCTGCAGCGTACGACCTTCGCCATCGGTGCCGACGGCCGCATCAAGGCCGTCGTCGAGGGCATGCTCAAGGCCGAGATCCATGCGGACGAGGCCCTCGCCGCGCTGCGGGGCCAGGTGGGATGACCACGCGTCCCGCTATCGCGGTCACCGGCGCCAGCGGCTTCGTCGGCGGTCTGGTCGCCCGTGCGTTGGGCGGCTCCGGTGCCGCGCTCCGTCTCCTGGTCCGTGACATCGCCAGGGCTCCCGAGATCCCCGGAGCCGACGCGTTCGAGGTCACCTACGGCGACAGAGAGGCTGCGATGGTGGCTCTCGACGGGGTCCAGGCCGTGCTCATGGTCTCGGCCTCCGAGTCTGCGGACCGCCTGGAACAGCACCTCACCTTCGTCGACGCCGCAGCGGCGGCCGGGGTCGAGCACATCGTCTACACGTCCTTCTTCGGTGCCGCGCCGGATGCCGTCTTCACGCTGGCGCGCGACCACTTCGCGACCGAGGAGCGGATCAAGGCGAGCGGGATGGGCTACACCCTGCTGCGCGACAACTTCTACCTCGACTTCCTCCCCTCCCTGGTCGGTGAGGACGGCGTCATCCGGGGTCCGGCCGGCAACGGGCGCTTCGCGCCGGTCGCCCGGGCCGACGTGGCCCGCTCCGCCGTGGCGACGCTCACCGCTCCCCAGCATCACCGCGGGCTCACCTACGACCTCACCGGGCCCGAGGCGCTCACCATGAGCGAGGTCGCCGAGATCCTCAGCGACCACCGCGGGCGTGAGGTGCGCTACCACGACGAGACGGTCGAGGAGGCGTACGCGTCGCGTCGGCGCTGGGAGGCGCCCGACTGGCAGTACGACGCCTGGGTCTCCACCTACACCGCCATCGCCGCAGGACAGCTCGACGGAGTCAGCAGCGCCGTCGCGACCCTCACCGGGCGTGAGCCCGTGGGGCTTCGCGACTACCTCGCGGGGAGCGAGTAGGCGACGGCGCCCGGGTCATTCTTGGTGGCGAACGTCCGGCCCGGACAGCGGAAACCGCGACGTATCAGGCTCGGTGGGTCTTGGTCACCCAGCCGCCCGACGCCTTGGCCTTACGCATGGCACGGTCTGCGAGGTCCAACAGGAGGGGCACCCCAGGCGGCGCTGCGGATGACCACACTGCGACGCCGATCGACGCAGTCGGGGTCACCGTCTTCGGAGTCGGATCGAGGGGCGTGGCGACGGTGACCGGTGTGCACAGCTGGTCCGAGATCTGCCTGAGGTCTGCGGCCGCAGGCTCATACGGGAGAACCACGACGAACTCGTCGCCTCCGAATCGACCCGCGAGGCTGCCGTCGTCCCGCGCCCGCAGCCGCCTGCCGATCTCCCCGAGGACGACGTTTCCGGCCAGATGCCCGAACGTCGAGTTCACATCCTTGAATCGATCGAGGTCGATCCACAGCATCGCCTGCGCCTGCCCGTTGGCCAGCAGTACGGCCGCCTCTGCCTCCCACCGATCGCGCGTCAAGAGGCCGGTGAGGTTGTCACGGTGCGACGCCTCGACCTGCGCGATGAGCTTGCCGACCTCGGCCTGGAGCTCTTGAGTCCGTCCTCGTGCCCCGTCCACCTTGCGCGCCTCGACGTGTCGACGATGCCTTTGCCAGAGTCCGTAGCCGAATGCACCGGCGGTTGCTGTGAGCAAGGCGATCGGGAGCCTTGCCACTGAGCATCATCCCTCGCGCGCCGTTGTCAGAACAGGCTGGGACGGACACTCCGCTACCGGCCAGCCGGCGTCGCAGCGTACCGACGGGCTCGGCGTATTTGGTGTGCTCGAGGTCGCACGGCAGCAAGGTTTACGGCCACGTTGGAGCATGGTTCCGATGCTGTTGCAGTGGTGTGGGTTTCGTGAGTCGACGGGACGTCATCAGACGCGGCTCAGAGGTTGAAGACGACCTTCACCATCCGTCCGCCCTCTGCTGGAAGGACTAGTACGCCTCGGGAGCCTCGCTGACGGGGAGGTGTTGGGCGGCGACGGAGTCGACGCCGAGAGGGGCGACACCGGCGCCCTGGAAGTCGATCGCTCCGGCGCCCCGCGGGTGCCTCCGCGGTCCGCGGATCTGACCTGTCCAGCCGTGCTGAACCCGGTCGAGATGGGTACCGGTGGGTGACATCGCAGATCAGGCCATAGATCAGGCCGCAGGGAGGGCGTGGACAAGATGAAGGTCGTCGTCATCGGCGCGTCGGGCAACCTCGGCAGCGCCGCGATCCGGGCGCTGACCGCCGATGGCGCCGCGAGGGTCGTGGGCGTCGCCCGCCGAGCCCCGAGCGGTCCGTCGGCCAGCGACCTGGCCTCCGTCGAATGGCACCAGGCCGACGTGTCGACGGCCAACCTGGAGCCGGTCCTGGAAGGAGCCGACGCGGTCGTCCATCTGGCCTGGAAGTTCCAGCCGACCCATCGTCCCGAGGAGACCTGGGAGACCAATGCGGTCGGTACGCGGCGGGTTCTGGAGGCCGTGGCCCGGGCCGGGGTCCCGGCGCTGGTGTGCGCCTCCTCGGTGGCCGCCTACTCGCCGGTGCACCACGACGACCCGGTCGACGAGAGCTGGGAGACCGACGGTGCCTCCGCTGCCGCGTACTGCCGGGAGAAGGCGTACGTGGAACGGGCTCTGGACGCCTTCGCCTGCGCCCACCCCGAGGTGAGGATGGTCAGGGTCCGGCCCGCGTTCGTGTTCCAGCGCTCGGCGGCCAGCGAGCAGCGGCGCATCTTCGGCGGCCCGCTCGCCCGGCCGGCGCTCCTGGACAGGCGCCGGATCCCGGTGGTGCCGGTGCCCGCAGGGCTGCGGATGCAGGCGGTGCACGCCGGCGACGTCGGCCGGGCCTTGGCGACCGCGGCGATCACCGAGGTGACGGGTGCTTTCAACCTGGCCGGCGCCGGTGTGATCGGCCGCGACGAGATCGGCGAGCTGATGGGTGCTCGGACCGTGGAGGTCCCGTCGAACTTCGTGCGCCACGGTCTGGAGACGGCCTGGCACGCACGGCTGGTGCAAGTCCGCGGCAGCCTGCTCGACGCGGTCATGCAGCTGCCGCTGATGTCGACCGCCCGCGCCGAGTCGGAGCTCGGCTGGCGCCCGCGCCACTCCGGCATGGAAGCGCTCGAGGCGGTGATCTCCGGGATCCCGGAGAAGGCCGGCAGCGAGCTTCCGCCGTTACGTCCCTGACGCCCAGGAGAAGGAGCACCGATGAACGACGAGATGTTGCACGCCTATCTGCAGCACCACTGGGCGGGTGCCAGCGCGGGAACCGCCATGTTCCAGCGGGTCGGCCGCTCGCACTCCGACCCCGACGTAGCCGCCCGGGTACGACGGCTGGCGAAGGAGCTGAACGAGGACCGGGAGTCCCTGCGGCAGATCATCCTGGCGACGGGGGCCACCCCGTCGCGGATCGCCGCCACGACGGGACGAGCCCTGGAGTTCGCCGGCCGGTTCAAGCCCAACGGCCGGGTGGTGCGGCGCTCACCGCTCTCGGACCTGTTCGAGGTGGAGGCTCTGCGCGACGCGGTCTTCGGCAAGCGGTCCGGGTGGCAGCTGCTGCGTGCGCTCTGCGACGGTGACGTACGTCTGGACCGGCAGCACCTGGACGAGCTCATCCGTCGCGCTGACGACCAGCTCGCCCGGCTCGAAGACCTGCACCTGCGGGTGGCCCGGTCCGTGGTCGGTGCATGAGGGCGGTGCATGACGGCGGTGCATGAGGGTGGGGGCCGCGCGGGTACCAGGTGGCATGACACCGAGCTGCCTGATCCTGAACTGCACCCTCAAGCCGTCGCCTGCCGAGTCCAGCTCCGCGCTGCTCGGCTCCCAGATCCTCTCGGCCCTGATGGACCACGACGTGAAGGGCGAGATGGTCCGGGTCGTCGACCACGACGTGCGCTTCGGGGTGAGCACCGACGAGGGTGACGGCGACGCCTGGCCGGAGCTGCGCGAGCGGATGCTCGCGGCCGACGTGCTCGTGATGGTGACCCCGATCTGGCTGGGTCAGCCGTCCTCGGTCTGCAAGATGGTGCTCGAGCGCCTCGACGCCGAGCTCGGCGAGACCGACGACCAGGGCCGGATGCTGACCTACGGCAAGGTCGCCGGGATCGGCGTCGTCGGCAACGAGGACGGCGCTCACCACGTCACCGCCGAGCTCTGCCAGGCGCTCAGCGACGTCGGCTTCACCATCCCCGCCGCCGGTGCGACGTACTGGGTCGGGGAGGCCATGCAGGGCGTGGACTACAAGGACAAGACGCCGACGCCTGAGGCGACGGCGGGAACGACCAAGACCATGGCCCGTCACCTCGCCCACCTCGCCGGGCTGCTCGCCGAGTCGCCGTACCCTGCGGAGTAGCCGTCAGCTCTCGTCGTGGTCGCGTGGCGCCCGGGCGAGCAGTCGCCTCTGCGCCCGGCGCCCCTGGGCCACGACGACCGGTGCCGCGCTCAGCCCCAGCCGGGGGATCGCGTCGGCGAGACGCGCCTGGACCCCCCGCCAGCCGGGCACCGTCCTGACCGGTCGTGGCCGGTCGAGCACCTGGGCGACCGCCGCCACGACCTCTTCGGGCTGGAGCAGCTTGCCGGAGAACGACAGCGCGGCGGCGGGGTCGTCGAGCTTGTCGTAGAGCATCGGGGTCCAGATGCCGTCGGGGCAGACGCACGAGATGTCGATGTCCTTGACGCCGGCCAGCCGAAGGTCGGCGAGGGTGCTGAGGCTGAAGCCGATCGCCGCGTGCTTGGAGGCGGCGTAGACGGCCTCGCCCGGAACGGCGGTGATGCCGGCCAGGGAGACGATGTTGACGATGTGACCACCGGGCCCGGCACGCATGGCGTCGATCGCGCTGACCGTGCCGTTGATCGTGCCGAGGGCATTGACCTCGAGCATCAGCCGGCGGGTGTCGGGAGCCTGCGTCCAGGCCGGTCCGCTGACGAGCACCCCGGCGTTGTTGACCCAGACGTCGAGGCGGCCGGCGTGGGCGAGCAGCGCGTCGCGGGCGGCGTCGACCGCGGCGGCGTCGCGTACGTCGAGGGCCAGGGGGATCGCGTTCGCCCCCAGCTCCTCGGCGGCGGCCTGCGCGGCCGCCTCGTCGAGGTCGGTGACCAGCACGGTGTGACCGCGCTCGACCAGCAGCGCGGCGATCTGCCGGCCCAGGCCGCGGCCCGCTCCGGTGACGACGGCGCCGGATGCGGGGCGGGTCACGAGATACCGCCCGCCAGCCGGCGGGGGTCGTCATTGCACAGGGCGGCGACCGCCTCCTCCTTGGTCATCAAGGCGTACGTCCCCGTGCCGGTCATGATGCTCTTCTTGTCGTCGGTCACCCGACGAGTGTGCCGCACGGACGACAGACGGGGCGGCGTCATCGACCCGCTGGGGGAGGAAGGTCGGGGTAGCGGCACAGACAGCAGCCACGTCGCGGCCGGCGAACATGACCGTTCGATCTGGCCGTACCAACGCGGCGGTCACATGACTGTGCGTGAGCCACGTGTAGAGCGGGGAGCCCATGGGGGCCTCGACCGCGACCGCGCCCCGGCTGGTCAAGAAGGAGCGTTGAGATGCGGTGAGTGGCTGCGTGGAGATGACAGCGAACCGGTGCCCGACGGTCTGGTCGAACCGACGGCCGTCGGAGGTGGCCACATTCGGTGCAAGACGCCCAGCTGGTGAGCGGCGAAGCCTTGACCTCCTGACGAGCGCGGTCCGCGCCAGAGCAGGGGTCTCGCTGTCCAGGATCTTGGACCGGATACCTGGGACGTAGCGCAGGCGTGGAGCAAGGATGCGGCGAGCGGTGTCGCCGGCTCGGCCGCCTTGGGTCATCAAGACGCCCATGAGCTTGGCGATGCGAATCAGTGCGCGAGCGTGCGGTTTGCGTTCGGCCTCGTAGGTCTCCAGCACACTCTCGGGGAGGTCTCCGGATAGCACGCCGGCGATCTTCCAGCTCAGGTTCATCGCGTCTCGGATGCCCGCGCCCATCCCCTGGCCGATGAAGGGCGGGGTCAGGTGTGCGGCATCGCCCAACAGGAACACATGGCCGTCGCACCACCGGTCCGCGACCTGCGCGCGGAAGGTGTACTCCGCGACTCGGACGAGCTCGAGGTACGAGATGCTGATGCCCTTCACCCACGGCTGGATCATCGGAAGCAGCGCCTGGAGCGAGGTGAAGTCGTCGGCTGTCTCTCCCGCCAGCAGCTGGAACTCCCACCTGTACCGGGTGTCGCCGATCCGCATATAGGTCGCTGCACGAGTGGCGTCGCAGACCTGATGGACGCCTTCCCACTGGCCGAGCTCAGCTGAGGTCTCGACGTCCACGACGAGCCAGCGCTGCTCGAAGCGCATGTCCTCCATCATGGCTCCGATGGAGGACCGCACCACACTGTTCGCCCCGTCACAGCCGAGGACGTACGTCGCCACGACCGACTCATGGGCGCCGGTGACCCGGTCGGTGAGGTCGACGCGGACACGGCCGTGGCCGTCTTGGGCCACGTCGGTCACCTCGACGTTGCCACGCACGCTGATGCTCGGCTGGTCCTTCAGGTTCGTGCGCAACAGGTGCTCGAGGGCGGGCTGGTCGAACATGTTCGCGCGTGGATGCCCGTGGCGTCCTTGCTCGCCTCCCCGGTCGAACTCGGCCAGAACCCGGAGATGCCGGTCGACGAGTCGCAGACCGTGCGCCGGTCGCGAGATCGCAGCGAATTCGTCCGCCAACCCGAGCTCGGCGAGGATCCGGTAGATCTCGTCATCCAGGTGAACGGCGCGAGGTTGGGGGTAGACCCCGTCCCAGCGGTCCAGGACGAGGCATCTGATTCCGTAGTGCCCCAGCAGCGTTGCGGCGGTGACGCCCGTCGGGCCCGCGCCGGCGATGACGACCGGGTAGGTCTCGGAGGGAGCTGCTGGGTTCATCGGAGACCCCCGAGCCCGAATGCCAGGACGACAACGACGAGGCCGCCGAGCACCAGCGCAGGTGCTGCTTCCTCGGCGCCGTCACCGGCGCGGAAGTGGGCGATGGCCGCTCCACCGAGAAGGAGGAGCAGCCCGATCGCGGCCGCGATGGGAATCAACCTCCAGACCGTGCCCAGAAGCAGCCCGGCCGCGCCGGCGATCTCGAGGGCGCCGATGCCGCGATAGGCCGCGATGCCGAATCCGACGTGGGCGGCTCGCTGAGCCATGGCGGGCAGAGCGAGCAGCTTGGCTGCGCCCAGCGCTGCGAAGACAGCGGCCAGGGCGACCGTGAGGACGGTCAGTGCGTTCATTCGATGTTCCTACGGTTGGTCGTGCATCTGGGGGAGGGGGATCGCGGCGACGAGGCGCCAGGCGATGGGATAGCGCCCGAGGGCGTCCTTGACGAGCGCCTCCTCGAGCGCGGTCGTGGCCTCGATCTCGGCGACCACCCCGCCGTCCTCGACCAGCCCGCGGACCTGAGCAACGCCGTCGATGCCGGCGAGGGCGGCCACGACCGCGTCGCGGGTCGCCGCGGCGCGCAGAGCAGGTTTGTAGGGCTTGCCGACGTCGGTCACGGGCATCGCCTCGAGGACGGTGATGGACTTGGGTGCGGCCGCCTGCTCGGTCACGTTGTCGCGCGCCCAGTCGCGTAGCTCGGCAGCGGTCGCCGTGGCGCCGGGCGCCAACGTGACGAACGCGACGGGCACCTCGCCGGCGTGCAGGTCCGGCCTGCCGACCGCTTGTGCGGCAGTGACGTCGGGACGGGACAGCAGAGCGTCCTCGATGATGGCGGGGTCGATGTTGTGGCCCCCGCGGATGATCAGGTCCTTGGCGCGGCCGGCCAGGTGGACGAAGCCTTCGGCGTCGATCCGGGCCAGGTCGCCGGTGTCCAGCCACCCGTCGCGGAGCTTGCCGAGGCCGTCGAGCAGAAGACGTCCATCACTGCTGCACCCGGTGACGTAGCCAGGGAACACAGTCGGTCCCTTGATCGCCAGGATGCCGACAGTGCCGCGCGGCAGGTCGACCCACTCGCCACTCGGGGAGATCTCGACTGTCTTGACCTGCTGGTAGGGCAGTCGCTGCCCGACCGCTCCCGGGCGAGGGGCGTACGGGAAGCTGCGGGCGCTGGCGCAGGTGGCCTCGGTGAGTCCGTATCCCTCCACCAACGGCACTCCCGTGTGCGTCTCGAAGCTCTCGCGTACGGCCTGCGGCAGGGGAGAGGCACCGACCAGCGCGAAGCGCAGGGAGGTGATGTCGGCGTCGACCGAGCATCCGGCCAGGAGGGCATAGACAGTGGGCACCGAGCTCATCGCAGCGATCCGGTAGCGCTCGACCAGCCGCCAGAAGCACCCGTAGAGATCCGGGTCGCGGTAACCCTGCGGTCCCGCCCAGACGACGCGCTGCCCCTTGAACAGTGGTGCCAGCACGGTCACGACCAAGGCGTTGACGTGGAAGAGGGGGAGCGCGGCGAACACGGTGCTGTTCTCATGGAGCAGGCCGTTGGCTGCGATCATCCAGGCGTCCGAGACCTCGTTGGCATGCGTGTGCGCGGCCAGCTTCGGGGTGCCGGTGGTACCGCCCGTGTGGAAGACGGCAGCCAGGTCGCTGCTGGTGGGCTCGAGTCCTGCGAAACCGAAGTCGGGTTCGTCCTGGGCCAGTGTGGAGAGGTAGCCCAGGCGTACGTCCTCGATCGCCGGAAGCGGCTCGATCGGTCCGTCGCCGGCGGTGGGGCGCAGCACCAGCAGGGCGTCCAGCTCACCCCGGGACGCGATCTCGCGAGCGGTCTGCCACACACCCGGGTCGAGCTCGGGGCCGGCGGCGACGAGCACGCGAGCGCCGGACTTGTTCAGCAGCTGGGTGATGTGGTCGCGCGACAGACCTGGGTTGATCGGCGCCGCGACGCCGGCCAGCTGCGCGGCGAGCGTCGCGGTGACGAGCTCGTCGCAGTTCGGGGACAGGAGCGCGACGGCAGCGCCGCGGTCTACGCCGATGCCGTGCAGCAGGTTGGCGACCTGATGCACGTCGGCGAGAAGCTCGTGAAAGGTCCGGTCGGAGGGCTGATCCCACCGTGCCGCGTCGGGGAGGACCGACACCGCCACCCGGTCGGGCCAGAGAGAGGCTGCCCGTCTCAGGAGGGAGTAGGTGGATTCGGGCAGCCCGCGTGCGGTGAGGGGGACCGCCTCGATGGCGGTGAGGTCGCCGGGCGCGTCGCAGGTCGGCCAGAGCATGCTGTTCACGCGTACCTCACCTCGGTGCGCTGCCGGCCCAGGTCCAGGGCGCCGTCGTCGGTCGCGATGGCGATCTCGACGACGTCGCCCTCCGCGAGGTACTTCGGGTTCTTGCCCTGGGCCTTGAAGAACATCCGCCACTTGGTCGCGGTCGGCAACAAGGAGCCGATGATCTCGATCGCCTTCGGGGGTGCGCTGAGCGCCGTGCCGACGGGGGTGCCGGTGAGCAGGAGGTCACCCGGATCGAGGCGCTGGAAGAGCGAGAGTGCCTGGAGCGCCTCGAGAGGGCTGTAGATCATGTCCGCGACGGTCATGTCCTGGCGTACCTCGCCGTTGACCCACAGTCGGAGACGGAGGTCGGTGAACCGCTTCAGGTCGTCGGCTTCCAGCAGCAGCAGCGCCGGGCCCGTCGGGGTGAACGTGGGGTAGGACTTGGCCTCGAAGAACTGGGTCTTCGGCAGCTGTACGTCGCGTGCGGAGACGTCGTCGGTGATCACGAGACCGGCGACGAAGTCCCCGAGGGTGTCCTCGGTGATCGTGGTGCCGACCGGCATCGAGCGCCCGATCACGATGCCGACCTCGGCCTCGTAGTCGAGCAGGCGGACATGGGGCGGACGTACGACCTCGTCGTAGGGGCCGCTGATCGACCCTGACGTCTTGCGGAAGAAGGTGAGCGGGATGGTCGTCGGATTCATGCCCGCGTCCTTGACGTGGGAGGCGAAGTTGGTCATCTGCGCGACGACGCGGCACGGCACCGTGACCGGCGAGACCAGGTCGAGGTCCTCCACCGAGGTCGTGGCCGGCTGCGACAACGCCGCCACCACGGCGGCCCGGTCGGCCAAGAGGTCGGCGGTGGTGAGGGCTTCGGTCTCGACGCGGGTGGCGCCGTCGGCCTTCTGCACCCACCAGGCGTCGGCGGTGCGGAGTACGGAGATGGTCATGAGGAGGCAACTTTCAGGAGGCCGCGGAGGCGGGAGAGGTCGAACTCGTTGTCACCGCGCAGGGAGGTGAGCATCGAACCGAGCTCGCGGAAGGTGTCGGCGCGTCGGGGGGAGACGCCCATGAAGTCGGCGGACGCCGGCGGGCCCCACTGGGCCAGGCCGGAGGTGGTCATCGGGGACCATCCGGGCTCGAGGGTGTTGTCGAAGAGGTCGCCGTCGGTGAAGTGCTCGACGAGGAACCCGTCGGGGTCGCGCCAGTAGTCGAAGATCTGGCTGCCCTCGATGTGGCGGCCGATTCCCCACGAGCGGAAGTAGCCCAGCGCGAGCAGGTGCTCTCCGCCCGCCGCGAGCGCATCGAGATCGGCGACCTGGTAGGCCGAGTGCACGTAGCGGTTGCGGGGCCCGAGGGTCATCGCCAGTGTGTGGTGGTCGGCCGGCTCCGAACCGCGGTCGCAGCGGATGAAGCTCATGGTGGGGCCACGCCCGCGCTGGCCCTCGTAGTACTTGAAGTCGCTGACGATGAGACCGAGGTGCTCCAGGTACCAGTCGAGCGTCTGGAGGTACTTGGTGGTCTGGAGCACGACGTGGCCCAACCGCTCGACCCGCGCCGGCTCGCGCGGGGGCCGCTGGGTCCGGTTCACACGCAGGGTCTGCCGGCCGACGTTGAGGGACTGCGCCGGCTGCGCGGGCAGGGCGGAATGCTCGTACAGGTCGGTCACCACTCGCACCCGCGCACCACTCGGGTCGACCAGGTCGACGCCAAGGCCCCCGAGGTTCTCGGGCAGCTGTGCGGCGCTCGCGCCCACCGCCCCCGCGAGCCGCAGGACGTCGGAGGCATCTGCTGCCTGGAAGGCCGCGCCGAGGTACTTGGAAGGTCCCTTGCGCACGATGACGCAGGGTCCGAAGGCCTCGGTGCCGCGGAGCAGGAGCTCGTCCGCCGTCCGGGTCAGCGTGCTGAACCCGAACGCGTGGGCGAACCGCTCCGATGCTGCGAGGTCAGGCTTCTGGAACTCCAGCCAGGCGAGGTCGCGCACCTTGATCACCGGATCGGTCGCCCGGCCCGGGTGCTCGCCGCGAACGGCGCCCTGCTCGCTGTGGAGGTCGTTGTGCGTGCCGTGATGGCCAGCCATCATCCACTCCCTTCATCTCAACTGAGACAATCGTCACTTACGAAGATATCCTCAGTCAAGATCATGCTGGCGAAAACAGCAGAACTGACAAATTCGTCAGTTAGGAGTAGCGTCATGGTGACGCCCCAGGTCGGGGCGCCATTCATCACCCGAGGGGGAACCATGAGCGACCGCGATCTCGAGAACCGATTCCAGGGTCTGCCGACCACCGTCCGCGAGAAGATCGACGCCGTCATCGACGACGCCAAGATCGCACTGAAGCTTCGGGTGGCCGAGCTGCTGGCCGACAAGGAGGAGATGGCCGAGCACGCGGTCACCTCAGCCGGCCGCGTCGGCGCCAAGAGCGGGGAGGTGTCAGAGCTGACGGCGATCATGCCGCTGAAGCCGGGCGGTGCTGAGAAGCTGCGCAAGTTCTTCAACCTCGTCGGGGGAAACCTGGCGGGTGCGGGCCAGGTCGGGACGCTGCACAACATGCGTTTCGTGTTCCTCGACAACGACACCAAGCTGCTCTTCGCCACCGCCTACGACGGCGAGTGGGACCCGTACATCGACGACTTCGCGACCAAGATCCCCGAGTTCATGGACTACCTGTTCGGCAACGTCGAGGGCTGGCCCGGGATCACCTCGCCGGATGTGAAGGACTTCATCGTCCAGTACCAGCTCCCGGCCGAGGCCTGGTACGTCGCCCACCCCAACCTCACGGTCGCCGGCGCCAACCGTCTGAAGCGGCTCGACCGCACGGTGCAGAACTTCCTCACCGAGCTGAACTGACCCCGCGCGGCCATGGACCTGTTCCGCCGCCTGACCAAACAGCCGACGCTCGAACTGGACGACATCCAGGCGGCAGTCCTGCGAGCGCGGCCCGAGCCGTACTTCGGCACACACGCGATCCTGGAGATCACCGATGCCGCGGCCGGCAGGGAGCTCCTGCGGCGACTGGCGCCGCGGATCACCTCCGCGGCCCGCTGGGACGAGCCCGTCCCGGCGTGGACCATCGTGGCGATCAGCTACCCGGGGCTGAAGGCACTGGGGGTCTCCGAGGAGAGTCTGGCCTCGTTCCCCGCCAACTTCCGTGCCGGGATGGCGGCCCGCGCCGAGAGGCTTCGCGACACCGGGCCCAACGCTCCGCAGAACTGGGAGTTCCCCTTCGGCACCGGCCGCGCCCATCTTGCGGTCAGCGTCTACGCCGAGAGCAAGGAGGCATGGCAGGACGCCGTCGGCGGCTATCAGCGAGAGCTGGCCCAGGTGGCCGGGGTCGATCTCTTGTCGCACCAGGACTTCGGCGCCACCGGGTTCAACGTGTTCGGCTACCGCGACGGCTTCACGCAGCCGGCGGTTGGAGGAAGCGGTGCGGAGACGATGCCGGGCGACGGGCGGCCGATCAAGCCGGGCGAGTTCGTCCTCGGCTACCCCAGCGAGACCGGCCGACCGCTGCCGATGCCGAGCCCGAGCGTCCTGGGGCGCAACGGCACGTACGTGGTCTTCCGGAAGTACCACTCCCATGTCGCAGCGTTCAATCGGTTCCTGCACGACAACGCCGACACCGCCGAGGAGCGAGAGCTACTCGCGGCGAAGCTCGTGGGACGCTGGCGCAGCGGCGCCCCGCTCGCGCTCTCACCGGACCGCGACGACCCGGCGCTCGGCGAGGACCCGAGACGGCAGAACCGCTTCAAGTACGCCGAGGACCCTCGCGGGCTGCGTACGCCGCTGGGGTCGCACATCCGGCGCATGAACCCGCGCGACTCGAAGCTCGAGATCCTCAGCGACCTCAGGATTCGCCGGCTCATCCGTCGCAGCACGTCCTACGGCGACCCCGTCCCCGACAGCGAGCTGCGCGATGACGGGAGCAGCCGCGGCCTGGATTTCATCGCGCTCAGCGCACGGGCGATCGACACCGTGGAGTTCCTGCAGAGCGAGTGGGTCAACTCGGGCAACTTCGCCGGCCTCGACAAGGAGA
Source organism: Nocardioides sp. NPDC126508 (assembly GCA_040302365.1). Taxonomy (GTDB): domain Bacteria; phylum Actinomycetota; class Actinomycetes; order Propionibacteriales; family Nocardioidaceae; genus Nocardioides. The sequence goes on along the minus strand of JBEOUM010000006.1, from coordinate 33,306 downwards.
AGGACCCACTCATCTCCAACCAGGACAAGGGTGCGTACTTCACGGTGCCGGGCACGCCACCGCGCCGCGTCCAGGGCATCCAGAGCTTCAACACGCTGCTGGGCGGGGAGTACCTCTTCATGCCCAGCCTGTCCGCCATCACCTGGCTGAGCCAGGAACCAACGGCCTGAACCGGAGACCATCATGACCGAACCCCTCGGCTTCGTCCGATACAGCGACGACCTCGAACAACCCTTCCCGGACGAGGAGGAGCTGACCCGACAGGTCGTGGCAGCCATGCTCGAGGCGAACCAGCAGGTGGCTGCGAAGCATCGGCACGGCCTGCGCGATGCTCATGCCAAGAGTCACGGCGTGCTCGTGGGCGAGCTGCGCGTCCGCTCGGGCCTGCCCGAGCACCTCGCGCAGGGCATGTTCAAGACACCCGCCACCTTCCCGGTCGTGGTGCGCCTCTCGACCGCCCCAGGTGACCTCCGCTCGGACCAGGTGCCGGTCCAGCGCGGGTTCGCCATGAAGGTCCTGGGCGTGTCCGGTGATCGGGCGATCGAGGATGGCTTCAGCACCCAGGACTTCCTCCTGGTCAACCACCCCACCCTCCCGTTCGGCACGATCGGGGAGTACGCCAAGCTGCAGGGCCTTCTCGAGAGCCAGCCTCGACAGAGCGATCAACAGCTCAAGGTGCTCGGGGCGGCCGCGCGGGTCGCCGACTCCGTCCTGACACGGCTGCACCGGCCGATCCCACCGGCCGTGGAGACCCTCGCAGCTCGGAACAACCACATCCTCGGCGAGACCTTCCACTCGATGGCCGCCGTGCGCTACGGCGACCACGTCGCAAAGCTGTCGGCCGCACCGCGCTCGACCAACGTCAAGAACCTGACCGGGCAACCCGTCGACCCCAAGCTCGGCGAATCCGCGCTGCGCGAGCTCGTCAGAGACTTCTTCACCGAGCAGGGCGCCGAGTACGACCTGCGGGCCCAGCTGTGCGTGGACGTCGAGCGGATGCCGATCGAAGACGCCTCGGTGCTGTGGCGGGAGGAGCTATCGCCGCACCAGGTCGTGGCCACCGTGCACCTGCCGGCCCAGGACCCCTACAGCGATGCGAGGCGCCGCTACGCCGACGACGTGCTGTCGTTCAACCCCTGGCATGCGCTGGCCGCGCACCGACCGCTCGGATCGGTCATGCGGTCTCGCCGCAGCGCCTATCCGCACTCGAGCACCTTCCGCCACGACTACAACGGCGTGACCAAGCACGAGCCGGTCAGCATCGAGGAGATCCCCGCCTGACCCCCCCGGGTCTCAGCCTCCTGAGCCTCGGGTCTCAGGCGGCTGAGCCATCCAGGGACAGGGTGACCTCGGGCAGCGGGTGGCGACAGATCTCGGCAGCCTCTTCGGCAGTCAGACCGAACGTACGAAGTAGTGCTTCGGTCGTCTCGTCCGTGGCCGTCGCGTCGTCGCGCTCGGGGTGGTCGTGCAGCAGCTGCCCCAGAGCGAGTGCGGACCCTCCGGCCAGTACGAGCGCGATCTCAGGGTCGATCATGGTGAACCGCCCCGTCTCCACTCCACGGGCGATATCTCTCAGCGCTCGCGGAGTCAGGCCTTGCTTCGAGGTGACGAGGCGGGCTCCTGTGGAGACCAGCACCTTGCTGAGCTCGGGGTAGGCGCGATGGAGCCGGCCGGTGAGACGAAAACTCTGCGCGAAGGCTTCGGCGGCATCCTCGAGGTCCGCCGTCAGCTCGTCCATGAGAGCGCCATGGCGCTCCAGTGCATCGTCCACCGCGGCCTCGAAGAGCTCCTCCTTGCTCTCGAAATGGTTGTAGAACGAGCCCATACCGACGTCCGCGAGCTGGGTGATCTCGAGGATCGCCACGCTCGTACGCCCCTCCGCGATCAACTGCTGGCCGGCACGAATCAGGCTGGCTCGGGTGCGAGCCTTGCGCCGCTCGGTGCGGGTGGATCGCTCCGCTGGCGGCTTCACCGTGTCCGGCATGCTCGGCACTCCTTCGCTCTATACGAACCGAAGGTTCACTGTAGCAATGGTCAGCAGTGCTGAGGTTTTCGTCATTCCTGGAGAGGGTGGATGGAGGCGACCCTCTCCAGCCAAGGAGTTCGATCCCGTGTTGTCAGCGGACCGAGCGGATCGCGCTCTCGATGAGCGCGAGGGTCTCGTACGGGTGTGACTGGTGCGCCACGTGCGAGGACCTCACTCTTACGATCTTGGCGCCGGCGCGCTTCGCCATGAACTCCTGCGCGGCGGGCGGGATCGCCTTGTCGGCTGTTGCCAGGAGGTACCAGGAAGGAACGGTCTTCCAGGCGGGCTCCCCGGACGGTTCGGTGAACGCCGCCAGCGAGAACGGTCGCTGGGAGGCCTGCATCACCGTGGTGGTGCTGCGGGGGAGGTCGCCGGCGAAGGCCTCCCGGAAGATGTTCGCCTTCAGATAGAGATCGACACCGACCTCTCCGCCGGGCAGCGGGTAGGGGCGGGTGTCCAGGGCGTCCTCGGTGATCAGGGTGCCCGGAAACTGCTGGGCGAGCTGGACAACCGGCTCGCCGGCGTCGGGGACGAATGCCGCGATGTAGACGAGAGCCTTGACGTTCGGTAGTCCGGTCGCCGCGTTGCTGATGACGGCGCCGCCGTAGGAGTGGCCGACGAGGACGACCGGACCCGGGATCGTCTCCAGGATGCTGCGCAGGTACGCCGCGTCGGAGGAGAGCCCGCGAAGCGGGTTCGCCGGGGCGATGACCGGGTAGCCCTCCTCGGTGAGCTCCGCGACCTCACGCTGCCAACCGGAGGCGTCGGCCCAGGCACCGTGGACCATGACGATCGTGGGCTTGGCTCCCGAGGTCGAGCCGTGCTGCCCGGTCTCGGAGAGGGTGTTTCCGGTCGCCGAGGCGCCGTTGCTCGTCGTCGCGAGCATCGAGCCCGAGAAGAGCAGGGCGACGAGTATCGCCGCGAGCGCTCGACCGCGGCGGAGAGTGAACTTCATGTCGGGGGTTCCTTTCGATCGTGGGGCGGGGTCGTGGGTCTCGCTGCCTACAGGTCGGTCGCCTTCGCGGCACGCCGGATGACGTCGGCGACCGCTTCGGGCTGTGAGACATAGACGGAGTGGCTGGCGGCGACCGTCTCGACGGCCGCTCCGGCCCGTGCGGCCATGCCCTCCTGGGCAGCGGGCGGGATCATCCGGTCGCCGGTGGCCACGACGTACCAGCTGGGCTTGGACCGCCATGCCGGTTCGGTGACGGCGGTGCTGAGGGCGGCGCCACCCCAGGGGGTCTGGGAGTCGGCCATGAACCGTGCCTGGCCGGCCGGCAGGTCGGCGGCGAACGCCTCCTGGAAGCGGTCGCGGTCGAGGACGAGCGACCCGTCCTTGCGGGGGACGATGGGCGGGGCCGGTGCCTCCGGGTCGGGCTCGGCGAGCATGGAGGCGACGGACTCTCCTGCGTCGGGTGCGAACGCCGCGACGTAGACCAGGCCGGCCACCTGTGGGTGGGTGCCCGCCTCCGTGATCACGGCACCGCCGTAGGAGTGGCCCACGAGCAGGACGAGCCCGTCCTGGGCCTCGATGACCTGATGGACCTCCGTCACGTCCTCGGCGAGAGACCGCGTCGAGTGCTGGGTGACGATGACGTCGAGACCGTCGTCGGTGAGGATGTCGTGGATCGGCTGCCATCCGGATCCGTCCACGAACGCTCCGTGGACGAGGACGATCGTCGGGTTGTCGGTGCTCATCTGTTCTCCTTGATGTCGGACTGGGTGAGAGGTCGATGTCCGGTCGTCGGGACCGGATCGGTACGCGGGTGTCTGCTGAAGGCGTGGACCCGCCCGTAGGCGGTGGTCACACCGAGGCCCAGGACCAACCCGAGTACGCCGCCGAGCGCGACGCTGATCCAGGCGCTGCGTAGCCCGGCCGTCGCGTCGCCGTCGAAGTAGAAGAGCGAGCGGGTGCCGTCGATGATGTGCCGGAAGGGCGAGATGTCGGAGAACCAGCCGAAGAACGGTGGCGCGGCTTCGAGAGGCACCGTTCCGCCGGAGGAGACCATCGCGAGCGCCACGAAGAAGAGGGTGTTCACGAGTGCGCCGAACCCTGGCCCCAGAGCTGCGAAGACCGCCAGAGCGCTGGTGCCGATCGCCGCGATGACCGCCGTCGAGTAGAGCCAGAGCATGACCCAGTCGGCTGCCGTGACACCGAGCAGGGCGGCGACGAGCTGGACGGCGAGGGCAGCGAGAGGGGCGGCCGTGACCAGGATCGCGGTCTTTCCGAGGAACGTGCTGCGGCGCGAGAGCGCGGTGTAGGGCCGGCGCGCCACGAGGGGACCGATCTCGCTGGGGATGAATCCCAGGGCGGAGTCGACGAGCGGGCCGACGAGGGAGGCGCCGATGAATCCCAGGAGGACGAGGATCAGCGAGTAGTAGAAGGCGCTGGTCCCCATCCCGGCGTGGTCGGGAAGCGGCTCGTACGGGCGCGAGGCGATGTCGAAGGGCTGGGACAGCAGCGCGACGTTCGCGGCAGGTGGTGCGGAGGCCGGGTCGCTGTCGAGCAGCTGTTCGCCGAGTGCGTCGGCGGCGCCGTGGAGCACGGGCATGAGGTTGCCGACCAGCAGGCCGTTGCTCAGACCCCCGTCTCCGGCGTTGGTGAGGATCGTGACGGTAGGGACGGTGGTGCTGTCGGCACCGGGCAGCAGGCTTGCGATCGAGTCGTCGAAGTCTGCCGGTATCACCACGGCACCGGCGACCTGATCCTCCTGCATGGCCTCGGACAGCTCGTCGTGGCTCATCCGGGTGACGGCCAGCGTCGCACCCGTGCTGTCCTCGATCGCAGCGGCGATGCTCTCTGCCGCGCCGTGCTCCGTAGCGCCGGTCTGCTGCTCGACGACGAGCCCGACCGGCATGTTGCGCAGGTTGCCCTGAGGGTCGACCGTGCCGGCCAGGTAGACGGCCGGCAGCACCGCGGCCAGGCCGACGATGAGAAGGATCGGCACCAACCAGGTGCCTCGTGCGGTCAGCGTGCGACGCGCGTTCATGCTCGTCTCCCCTCAGGCCGCCGCGGCGACTCGGGCGGCCAGTGGTTGCGGTGGGGCCACACGAGGCACCGTGACCGCGAAGAGCAGCAGACCGGCGGCGGTGAGCACCAGACCGGCCCAGGCGGTCGAGAGGGTGCCCCATCCGGCGTTGAGGACGAGGGCGCCGCCGACCGCCCCGAGCGCGTTGGCGAGGTTGAGAGAGGCGAGGTTCACGGCTCCCATCAAGGTCGGGGCCTCGGGTGCGTACCGGGTCAGGAGGACCTGGATGGTGGGGATCGCCATCATGGTGGACGCACCGACTCCGAGCAGGCAGGGCAGCAGGACGGCGAGGCTCTCGCCTCCGACCGCGATGAGGGCCAGGAAGACCAGTGCGACGGCGTAGCCCAGGACCAGGCCTCGATACTCGTACTGATCGGCGAGGCGGCCACCGATCCAGTTGCCCAGCGCCATCCCGATCCCGAAGACCGCCAACGCGACGGGTATCCAGGACTCGTCGACCGCGACAGCGTCGGTGATGTACGGACCGATGAAGGTGTAGACGGCGAAGATGCTCGAGATGCCCAGCGCGGCGATGGCCATCGTGGCCCAGACCATGGGCCGCCTCAGGGCACCGAGCTCCTGCCTGACGGATCCGCCGGCGAGCGCACCGGTGCGCGGGACGAAGGACCAGATGGCGATTCCGGCCAGCAGGCCGACCACCGACACGACGACGTACAGCGCCTGCCATCCGACCTGCTGCCCGATGAAGGTGCCGAGGGGAGAGCCGAAGATCGTCGCGATCGTCAGACCTGCCATCACCGTGGCGAACGCCTTGCCCCCCTTGCCCGGGCCGTAGGCGTACGCGGCCACCACCGCTCCGGCGCCGAAGTACGCGCCCTGGACGGTGCCGGTGACGAAGCGGGCCACGATGAGGACTCCGAGGCCGGACGCCGCGGCGGAGAGCAGGTTGCCGACGATGAAGAGCACCACCAGGCCGAGGAGGAGCGAGCGCCGGTTGAGCCGCGCGGCCGCGATGGTGAGCACCGGCGATCCGACGACCACCCCGAGGGCGTAGGCGGTGATCGCGTTGGTCGCGGTCGGCACCGAGGCACCGAGATCGGCGGCGAAGAGCTGGACGATGCCGTTGCTCCCGAACTCACCGGACCCGATCGCGAACGTCCCGAGCGCCAGGGCGAACAGGATGAGCGCATCACGCTGTTTCGAGGCCTGTGCCGGATGCCGGTTCTCCGCGGCTCTGCATTGCGCCTGGTAGGCCTGTTCGTGCATCGTCTGTCCTCTTCCATGCGGAGGTCCGGTCGAACGGAACCTACGAAGTCCTTCTGGACGGTCCGTGGAGAATTTGTGGAGCCCGGCTCGTCCGAGACGGCTGCGGCGGGCTCGGCGTACGCCTAGGCTCTGTGTCGAGGCCCGGTATGTGTCGGGGTGTGGGCCAAGCTCCTGCGCCCTTAGGACTCACGATGGAACATTCCTCGATCGCCGAGAGATCGGATCCGCGGAGTTCGGTGCGCCTGCAGATCCTCGGCCCGGTGCGTGCCTACCGCGATGACGTCGAGCTGGAGACCGGTCCGCCGCAGCAGGGATACCTGCTGGCTCTGCTCCTCGCACGAGCGGGCCGGCCGACGAGCATGTCGGAGCTCGTCGATCTCCTCTGGGAGGAGAACGTCCCGATGTCGGCGATCAACACCGTCCAGAAGTACGTCGGGACCATCCGCCGCATGCTCGAACCCGATCTCGCGGCGCGCGAGGCCGGGCGCTTCATCGTCCGCAGAGGTGGCGGGTACGCCTTCGTCGGAGGGACCGCGACGGTGGACCTGATCGAGTTCAGGTCGCATGTCGAAAGCGCCAAGACCCACCTTGCCTCAGGCCGTCGCGACGAGGCGGTCGACCGGTACGCCCAGGCACTCGGTCTCTGGCACGGTCCGGCCGGCGACGGCCTCGGCCCGAGCGCGACCACCTCGCCCCTGTTCGCCGGCATCAACGAGGAGTTCTTCGACGCCTGCGTCGCGGTGGGGGAGCTGACCCGCGATCAGCGGTTCTCCACCCAGATACTTCAGCCGCTGCGCCTGGCCGCCTGGATGGCACCGCTGAACGAGCCCGTTCAGGCCAGCCTGATGACGGTCCTTGCCGCCGCCGGCAAGCAGGCCGAAGCACTCTCCGTCTTCGAGACGGTGCGGGCTCGACTGGCAGACGACCTCGGCGTGACCCCCGGCGAGGCGTTGCACGCCGCGCGAACGCGCGTCGTGCAGCAGGCCCGTGCCCGGAGCGACCAGCACGCGGACCAGGAAGGGAGCGCGCCACTGGTCGGACGCGGCGAGGAACGCGCTCTGCTGGTGCGATCGCTCGAGTCGGCGGCGGCGGGGAACGCGGCGCTGATCATGGCCGAAGGCGAACCAGGGGCGGGCAAGACGTCTCTTTTCGCCGAGTTCACCCAGGATGCGGCGCGCCGTGGCGCGCTCGCCGTGTGGGGACGCTCCCTGGACCACGAGGGTGCGCCGGCCCTGTGGCCATGGAGCCGTCTGATCTCCGATCTGTTGGCGAGCCAGCCCGAGCCCGTCCGCGCAGGGCTGGCCAGCGGCGAGATCCGACGCCTCCTCGACCCGCGCCCGGACAACCTCCTCGGAGGTGCAGTGCTGCCGGACAGCGGCGCTCAGTTCCGTCTCTTCGAGCAGACCGTCGACCTCATCCGGAGAGCCGCTGCCGAGCGCCCGGTCGTGCTGGTGATCGACGATCTGCAATGGGCTGACGTCGCGTCGTTGCAGCTGTTCAGGCACGTGGCGACCCAACAGCCGGAGGGTGTCGTCCTGGCCGGTCTCCTGCGTGATCGCGCGCCCGCCCCTGGCGACGGGCTCGGGGCGATGCTCGCGGCGGTCGGGCGTCTGCCCCACCATCAGCGCATCCGTATCGGCCCGCTCCAGCCGGCCGAGGTGGGCGAGCTCGTCCGGCGCGAGACCGGACGGGCACCGAGTCCGTACGTCGCTCGCTGCATCCAGGCGCGCACCGAGGGCAACCCGTTCTTCGTACGTGAGCTCGCCCGCCTCCTGGCCGACGGCGACCTCGATGCGGCGGCCGGCGAGGACGCCCTGGCACGCACCGGTGTCCCGTCCACGGTGCGTGACATCGTGCGAGACCGTCTCGCCGGCCTCGACCAGGAGACGAGGAGGCTGGTGGAGATCGCAGCGCTCATCGGGCGGGAGGTGGATGTCCGTCTGCTCGCTCGTGCGGCCGGCGTCGGGATGTCGGCCTGTTCGGCGCTGCTCGCCACCGCCGACTCGCAGGGCTTGCTGGAGCCGGCGGAGGACGGACCGCTCTCCGTGCGGTTCGTGCACGACCTGGTTCGTGAGTCGGTGCACCAGGCGACATCGCGGCTGCTCTCGACCGGTCGGTTGCACCTGCAGATCGCCGATGCGCTGGAGGGGATCCACGGAGACGACGAAGCAGTCACCGAGCGACTTGCCCACCACCTGTGGCTGGCCGGACCGTTCGCGGACCCGACACGAACCACGACCGCCCTCGTCCGCGGCGGTCGAAGAGCCGTTGCCCAGTCCGCCTTCGACGCGGCGGTCCCGCACCTCGAGGCCGCGGCCAGCATCGCGCACTCGGCCGGTCTGCTCGAGCTCGAGCTCTCCGCGCTCTCACAGCTGGTGGCAGTGATCGGGATGCAGACGGGCTACATGGGAAGCGCCGACGCCACCTTCGACCTGCTCGAACGCGCGGAGCGGGCCGCCCGAAGCCTCGGGCGGGAACGAGAAGCGGCCGATTTCCTCTTCTCCCACTGGGCCGCCCACTCCCAAGCCATCCAGCTCGACCGCAGCGGTCAGCTGGCCCACCGGCTCCTCGCAGACAGCGAGCGATCCGAGGACCCGGTCGTGCGGGCGTACGGACGACACGCTTGGGGGATCCATCAGTGGGACGTCGGAAATGTCGGGGAGGCGTACCGGCACCTCAGCGAGTCGAACGCCGTCGTCGCCGAACGGGCGAAGTCCCTCGAGCAGGATCAGCTCCGGCATGACCTCCAGCTGCTGTCGCCGGCGATGCTCGCGCTCAACACCGCCCTGCACGGCAAGGACGAGGAGGCCCGTCGCATGTTCGGGCGGATCGAGAGCGACGCCGGGAACCACTCCTACGACGTCACGGTGTGGTCCGCGTTCGCGGTCACGGCCGCAGCGCTGATGGCCGATCCGCAGTGGGCGCTCCGTGCCGCCGAGCGAGGCATCGCAGCGGATCCGGAGTACGCGTTCCGTTTCCTCGGCGCCTACCAACGGCTGGGGCGATGCTGGGCACACGCGGTCACCGGGCGGGACGCCGATCGGTCCCTGACCCAGGCAGAGGCGCTGATCGAGTCGAACCTGGCCGACCCGCCACGCTCCGGCCTGACGACCTGGTTGGCCCTGCTCAGCGAGATGTATCTCGCCAACGGGCGCGTTCAGGAGGCCGCAGACGCTCTCAGGCGCGCTGATGCGTCCATCGAGGCTCACGGACAGCGCTATGCGGCCGCGTTCGTCCAACTGATGCACGCGAAGCTGAGGCGAGCTCTCGGGGACCCGCTGGAAGCCGTGCACGAGGCCGCAGGACGGGCGCGAGCGACAGCGATCACCCAGCAGGCGTACCTGTTCGTCCACCGCTCGGACGACTTCCTCGGACTGGTTCGCAGCTCGTGAGTCGTCCCCTCGGCCGTGGAGGGGCCGTCCCCAAGCGACGGTGAGGACCACCTTGTCCTCGGGGCACTCCCAGGGACAAGATGCGTCCGGTCAGGCGTAGAGAGCTGTCGCCCCGCCCCACAGCGCACCCGGGTTCAGCCGCGTGGGAAAGCGTTCGAGCATCGCGTTGAAGAAGTCGAGGGCGGTCGTCTGCTCGGCCAGGAGCGTCGCCGCCGACGTGAGGTACTCCCGCGTCTCGCGAATCGTCCGCTCCGCGTCGTCATCGAGCGCCTTGTTCTTGTGGCCGGCCACGATCAACCGCGGGCGGAGAGACTCGACGGTGTCGATCGCGCGGAGCCAGGCGTTGATGCCATCGCCCTGCGCCTCTCGCAGGAACTGGTGCACACCGTTGTAGATGACGTCGCCGGCGACGACCAGGTCGAGGTCTGGGACGTGGAGCACGCTGGTCGCGTCCGTGTCGGTGTGCCCGACCTCGATCACCGTGAGCGGGTGCCCCTCGAGATCGATCGTGCTGTCGGCCGCCTCCGTCGCGACGACGTCGGTTGCCGGGATCTGGCCGGGGAAGAGCGCGTCCCAGAAGAGCTCGCGAATCGCGAGGTTGCGATGCATCTGCTCGATCGTCCCGGCCGTGGCCACCACCTCGGCGCCGAACCGCTCGGCGAGCTCGGCGGCGCCGAACCAGTGGTCTCCGTGGCCGTGGGTGGCGAAGACGTACGTCAGGTTCTTCCCTGTGGATTCGATCCAGTCGCCGACGGCGGCGGTCTGGGCGATCGTCATCGGCGGATCGACGAGGACGGCGTCCCGATCGCCGGAGATCAGGGTGATCGAGAGCGGTGAGAACTCGCGCTTGTCGCCGTTCGGCACGAGGTCGGCGACGTTCTGGGGGATGGGGTCGGCGATGAAGACCTCATAGGACAGGTTTCCGGTCATCGGTGCTCCATGTTGATCGATGGGTGGGTGGTCAGCTGAAGAGCAGGCAGGTGGCGATCGCATGCGCCACGACCCGCCCGTGGCTGTCGATGACTCGCGCCTCGGCGGTGGCGGTGCGGCGCCCGATGGTGACGACGTCTGCACGGCAGCGGAGCAGCCCGCTGTCGAGGTTGGCGGCCCTGGTGAACTTGATGTTCAGGTCGAGCGACGTGTACCCCGTGCCTGCGGGGAGCTTGGTATGGACGGCACAGCCAAGAGCTGAGTCGGCAAGACCCGCGAGCATTCCTCCGTGGACCGACCCGATCGGGTTGTAGTGCCACTCCTCGGGCTGCATCTCGAACTCCGCCCAGCCGTCCCCGACGGCGACCGGAAGGATGTTCGTCGTCGCCCCGGCGGGGACGAGCGGCAGCTCTCCGCTCCCGATCTTGTCGAGGAACTCCAGCCCGCTCAGTCCGGCGGCGGCATCGACGAAGACCTTCGGGTCCTCCCAGGTGTAGGTGCGTTCCCGACTCATGCGTTGCTCCGTGCTCTGTGTGGTCCGTCCATCTGTGGCCGTTCACATGACCCGAAACCCTGGCTCATGTAAACCATAGCCAGAACGTACACCCTGACTTGTGAAAGGCAAAGCCAGGGGTAGGATGAGGTCATGGATCACGACGACAGCGCGGCTGGCTCGACCGACGTACTCGAGCGCCTGGGAGCCTTCTCGGACCGTGACGACTGGACGGCGAAGGGTTGGTGCCGGATCGAGCGCTCGCTGGACGTCATCGGCACTCGCTCGGCCATGCTGGTGGTGCGAGAGCTGTTCTACGGCGGGAGCAGGTTCGACGAGCTCACCCGTCGAACCGGGCTGAGCGAGGCCGTCGTCGCCGGGCGGCTCAAGCAGCTGTACGCCGACGGGATCGTCGACCGCAGGCCGTATCGAGAGGCGGGCAAGCGCACCCGCGACGAATACGTCCTGACCGGACGCGGGCGTGGACTCTTCCCGATCATCGTTGCGATGGTCGAGTGGGGCGAAGGGTTGCGGGACGACCATCGGAGCGGCGTCGAGCTGGTCCATCGCGACTGCGGCACATCGCTGTCTGCCGTGGTGACGTGCGAGAAGGGCCATGAGGTGCCCGTGGATCGCGCGGCGGTTCGGCTCAAGGACGAGGAGTACGCCCTCGCCGGTCTGCGCCGCTCGAAGTGAAGATGCTCGAGTCCCGCTGAGGATGCTCTCGATCGGGTCGAGCCGAGGTGGTGTCAGGCCCTTGGTCAGCGGCCTGCAGGACCAACGGCACTGAGGCCGGGGCGTACGCGCGGACTACCGTGGCCGCGGGTGGATCCTGTGACCGAACCAACTCCTTCCAACGAGCCGGGTGGGCCCACGCGCACCAGTCGTCGGTGGGCGTGGGCGATGACCGCCGTCGCGGCGGCGCTCGCGGTTGCGGTCGCCGTGCTCGTCCTCGTCGTCGTGCGCTCGGAGGACGACGACCGTCGTGCGGGTCCGACACCGCCGGCGAGCAGCACCGCGACGCCGGCACTGTCCACGAGCCCTTCGGGCTCGACAACCCCGAGCTCGACGCCCACGCAACCGACACCGTCCTCGCGGTTCGGCTATCAGCCGCTGTGGCCGTTCGCCGGCGTCGAGGAGGCGTCGGTGTGGCAGCAGGCATATCGAGACGGCGGCCATCAGCCGTGGCATCTCGATGCGGGGCTGGTCGCACAGCGGTTCACCCAGAGCTACCTCGGCTACCGGGAGGTCGACCGGGTGCTGCGGAAGGCGGTCTCCGGCGACCAGGCATGGGTCGACGTCGGCTCCCGGCTGCCCGACGGCAAGGCGGGCACCGCGGCGGTCGTGCACCTGGCGAAGATCGGGACCGGTTCGTACGCCCCGTGGGAGGTCGTCGGCACGAAGGACAGCACGCTGTCGCTGACCAGCCCGCGCTATGGCGCGACGGTCGCGTCTCCGGTGGCCGTCGGCGGCAGGGTCACCGGGGTGGACGAGAGCCTCGTGGTCCGGGTCTTGCGCCTGGGCTCGGGCGAGGTCGGCCGGTCCCCAGGCGTCCCCGCCGGCGGGCAGAACAGCCCGTGGTCGACCACGATCCCGTTCGAGGTGCCCGCGGGCAGCGTGCTGACGATCGCGGTGTCGTCCGGTGGCCATGTCGCCGGGGTGGAGCGGTTCGCGATCACCGGCGTCCGGGTGAGGTCATAGCACTGTGGTCTGACGCGACGGGTGCGGTGCGCGGCCAGGTCCAGGCGTACCCCATGATCAGCGCGAGAAGGCTCAGCTCCAGCACGACACCGAGACCGTAGAAGTACAGCCAGGACGCGCCTGCCAGGTTGAAGACCGTGACAGGGACGTAGAGCGAGGCCACGACCAGGTTGGTGATGCGGTTCGCCCGGGCGGGTAGCGTCGTCGACAGCACGACCATGAGGATCGGGACGGCAACCAGGGTCAGCGCCGTGGTCGAGAAGGTCTGGGAGAGGTCGAACTCGAAGACCTTGCCGGCGAGGATGTCGTCGACGACGCCGGGCGTGAAGAAGTTGAGGATGTCCACGTAGGCGTACAGGAACATGAAGCTGGTCCATGCTGCGGCGAGCCTGGCGTGTACCGAGATCGGCTGGTCGTCCAACGTGGTGGTCTGAGATGTGCTCATCATGGGCTCCGTTGTCGTGGTGAGGATCGGTGGGTCCACGCTCGCCGAGCGGGGCGGCCGGCACATCGGACCGGAGGCCGGAGCTCTCCTGGCCGATGGAACGGTCTCGCTCTCGTACTTTCGGCCGGTACGCAGCGGCGCGCCGATCCCTAGGCTGGGGCCGTGATACCCGTCCGGCGTTCCCTCTGGCACGAGCCGCGGCCTGCCGACACCCCGCCCGTCGATCGCCTCGACCGGCTGCTGGCGGGTCTGTTCGCGGTCGCCGCCGTGGTCGAGGGTGTCGTCCGGCCGGGCCTGGACCGGCGACCCCTGGTGACGGTGCTCGCCCTGGTGCTGGTGCCGGCCCTGCTGCTGCGGCGGGACCGTCCGCTGGTCGCCGTCCTGATCGGGTGGGGCGTCGCCGGGCTGCTCTCGGTCCTCCAGCTGGCCGGGCACGCGGGCGACCTCGGTCTCTACTCGATGATGGCCGACCTGATCCTGCTCTACGCCCTGGTGCAGTGGGGCTCCGGACGGGAGATCGTCCTGGGCACGGCGTTCGTGACGGTCGTCGTCGCGCTGGGCATGTACGCCACCTCCGCCGGCTGGGCCGACCTCTTCGGCGGGACCGTCCTCCTGCTGCTGATCGTCGCCCTCGCTGCGGTGTTCCGCTACCGCGCGGACCTCTGGCAGCGGCAGCAGCGCGAGATCCGCAACCAGGAGCGGGTCGCGCTGGCGCGCGAGCTGCACGACACCGTCGCCCACCACGTCTCGGCCATCGCGGTGCAGGCGCAGGCCGGTGGCGTGGTCGCCGGCATCCAGCCCGAGAAGGCGGCGGAGGTGCTGGCCGCGATCGAGGCCGAGGCCTCGCGCACCCTGGCGGAGATGAGGTCCATGGTGCGGGTGCTGAGGGAGGAGGAAGCCGTCGCCTACTCGCCGCAACCGGGCGTCGCCGACCTGCCTGCCCTGGCGCACGCCGACGCGAACCCCGCCGTCGCGGTACGGCTGACCGGCTCGTTGACCCGGCTGGCCCGTCCCGTGGACGCCGCCCTCTACCGGCTCGCGCAGGAGTCGCTGACCAATGCCGTACGCCACGCCCGGGGCGCCACCCGCGTCGGGATCGACGTACGCCGGGAGGGGGACGTGGTGAGGCTGCGTGTCAGCGATGACGGGCAGACCGAGCCGGGACCGGCCCCGGAGCGCGGATTTGGCCTGCTCGGCATGGCCGAACGCGCTCAGCTCCTCGGTGGGTCTCTCGCCGCGGGGCCGGGCCCCGAGGGTGGCTGGGTGGTCGAGGCCGTGCTGCCGGCGGAGGTGCGGGAGTGAGCATCCGCGTGGTGGTCGCCGACGACCAGGACCTCGTCCGCACCGGGCTGGTGATGATCCTCGGCGCGCAGCCCGGCATCGAGGTCGTGGGGGAGGCGGCGGACGGGATCGAGGCACTCGACCTGGCGACCCGGCTGCGTCCCGACGTACTCCTCGTCGACATCCGCATGCCCGGGCTCGACGGCGTCGAGGTGACCCGGCGCCTGGCGGGCCCGGACGTCACGGACCCGATGGCGGTCGTCGTGATCACCACCTTCGACCTCGACGAGTACGTCCTCGGCGCCCTCCGCGCCGGCGCCCGCGGCTTCCTGCTCAAGGACGCCGGCCCCGAGCTCCTGGTCCAGGCCATCCATGCGGCGGCGAACGGGGACGCGCTGATCGCGCCCAACATCACCCGCCGGCTGCTGGCGACCTTCGTCGACCAGGCGCCGGTGGCGCCGGTCCAGCCCATCGACCCGCTCACCGAGCGCGAGGAGGAGGTCCTCGCCCTGGTGGCGCGTGGCCGGACCAACGCCGAGATCGCCACCGAGCTCTTCGTCGGCCTGAGCACGGTCAAGACCCACGTCGCATCGCTGATGACCAAGCTCGGCACCCGCAACCGCGTCGAGATCGCGATGTGGGCGTACGACACCAGACGCGTGAGATCCGATTAGCAGTCCGAAGACCCCGAGCGTGAGGTCAGGCGCGCAGCCAGCGAGGCAGGCCGAACTCGGCGAGGTGCGATGACTCGAAGCGGGTCAGCGCGCTGACCCGGTCGCCGCGGATGGCGATGACGAACAGCCCGGTGGCATGGAAGGTGCCGTCGACGCCGCGAACGTATACGCCGAAGGCGGGTTGTCCGTTCGCCTCGGTCTCGACGAGCCGGTAGCGACGGCCGGTCGCGAAGAACAGCCCGAGGAACTGACCGACCAGGTCGCGGCCGACGTACTCCAACGGCATCGGCGGCATCGAGAGGAAGACGTCGTCGGTGAGCAGATCGAGCAGGCCCTCGAGGTCGGAGTCCTCGTAGGCCCGCGCGAAGGCCGCGGCGGTCCGTCGTTCGTCGGCTGTCGTCGTGGGCTCGTGCACCGGCAGATCCTCCCGTGCTCGACCCATGCTCGCCCTGGCTCGTTTGAGGGCGCTGTGTACGCCGTGCTCGGTCGTGTCGAGCATGTCGGCGACCTCGGCAGCAGGGAAGCCGAGCAGGTCACGCAGCAACAGCACGGCGACCTGGCGTCGCGGAAGGAGTTGCAGCGCGGTCACGAAGGCCAGCGAGATGGCCTCCGACTGCTCGGCGCGGTGTGCGGGGTCGAGCGCGCCCGCCTCGGTCGGCATCGGCTCCAGCCACACGACCTCGCCGAGTCGCGTGGGCTCGGGAGGAGCGAAGGCGGGCACGTTCCACTCCATCTCCCGCCGGCGCAGCACAGATCGGCGTACGTTGAGGCATCTGTTGGTGGTCACCCGGTAGAGCCAGGTGCGAAGCGAGGAGCGACCCTCGAAGTGGGGCAGCCCCCGCCATGCGGCGACGAGGGCATCCTGCAAGGCGTCCTCGGCGTCCTGGACGGATCCAAGCATGCGATAGCAGTGGATCAGGAGTTCGTGTCGGAAGGGCTCCACCGCCGCTGCGAACGCCGCGGCATCGACCGGCGCTGACTGATCGTTCATGACCACCTCCGCAGATACCGACACCTGAGAGCGCCCGGAATTGGTCGTTGCCCGGCGACAACTTCGCACATTCCACGGTGCCTATACCTGCGAACACATCACCACGACCAGCAGGAGTCAATCCCATGGGCAGGATCATCATCAGCACCAACGTCACCCTTGACGGTGTCTCGCAGGACCCGACCGGTGAGGAGAAGTCGGACGTCGGCGGCTGGTTCCTCGAGATCAGCGGCAGCGACAGGGACGCCTGGGCCGCCTTGGAGCACGAGGAGGCCAAGAACACCGCGGCCTACCTCCTCGGTGCCCGCAGCTACGAATGGTTCGCCAGCCGCTGGGTGGGCCGCCAGGACGCGTGGGCGACGCTGCTCAACGGCACACCGAAGTACGTCGTTCGCTCCGGCGCCGGGCGGTCCGACTGGGGCCCGACGACGGCCCTCGACGGCGAGGTCGGCGCTGCGGTGCGTGACCTGAAGGCACGGATCGACGGCGACATCGTCGTCTACGCCAGCTACCAGCTGGTCGAGGCGCTGCTGGCCGAGGGCATGGTCGACGAGATCCGGCTTGTCGTCTTCCCCTCCGTCAACGGAGGCGGGGGCAGGCTGTTCGACAGCGCGCGAGCCCGGTTGTCCCTACGAGAGGCGCGGCCGCTGGGCACCTCCCTCGTCTACCTGAACTACGACGTCGAGGTGGCCCGATGACCACGGTGACCACGCCGGAGTCCACGGGCACCCGAACCGGAGCCGTCCTCGCGCTCGCCTGCGCCGGGCAGTTCGTCGTCGTACTCGACGTCGCAGTCGTCAACGTGGCCCTGCCCGCGATCCGGGCGGATCTCGGGTTCGGCAGCGGCACCGTGCACTGGGTCGTGGTCGCCTACGCCTTGATGCTCGGCAGCTTCCTGCTGCTCGGCGGCCGGATCTGCGATGTCTTCGGCCGCCGGACCGCGCTGAGTGCGGGACTGGTGCTCTTCACCCTGGCTTCCGCCGGTGCAGGCATGGCCTCCGACTCGGCGACGCTCCTCGTCGCGCGGGCGTTCCAGGGCCTGGGTGCCGCCCTCATTCCACCGGCCGCTCTCGCCACGATCGCCATGACGTTCAACGACCCGCGTGCACGGAGCAAGGCGCTCGGCCTGTATGGCGCTGTCACCGGCATGTCCGCCTCCGTAGGGGTCATCGCCAGCGGAGTGATCACCGACCAGCTCGGGTGGCGGTGGGTGTTCCTCATCAACCTGCCGATCGGGCTGGCACTTGCGGTCGCGACGCTGGCGCTACTGCCGAAGGGGCGCCAGAACGCGGGCCGGCTGTCTCGGGGGATCGCGTCGACCGTCACGGTTTCGGTCGGCGTCTTTACGCTCGTCCTCGGACTCTCCGAGGGAAGCACGAATGGCTGGTCACGAGTCGAGACCGTCGGGCCGCTGGTCACGGCTGTTGTCCTGTTGGCCGCGTTCGGGGTGTCGGAGCACCGTGACGCGACCCCACTGGTGCCGCGCGCGATCCGCTCACGGCCGGTGCTCAGCTCGGCGACGACTGCGTTCTTCCTGTTCAGCGCCCTGCTGTCGTTCATCTTCCTCGGGTCCCTGCTCATGCAGCAGTTGCTGCTCTACTCATCGGCGACCACCGGTCTGGCATGGCTCGCGATGACCGCGACGTCGTTCGTCGCTGCGGCCGTGACCGGGACGCGGCTTCTTCCCCTCCTCGGAGTTCGGCCTCTTCTCCTGGCAGGCCTCGTGCTGTTGGCTGCGGCGGCACTGTATGCCGGGCGGGTGGAGCAGGACACGAGCTACGTCACCGGAGTTCTTCCTGCGCTGCTGCTCGCCGGCACCGGTGGCGGCCTGGCAGCTCCGGCGGTCCAGATGGGTGCCCTGACGGGAGTACCCGAGAGCGCCGCCGGCGTCGCCGCAGGGCTGCTGGAGACGATGCGCGACCTCGGCGGCTCGGTCGGCATCGCGGCGGTCGCCACCGCGCTCGCCTCTGCGTCCACGGCGACGGCGTTCCAACACGCGTACTGGATCATCGCCGGCCTCGCCCTGGCCGGCGCGATCACTGCGCTCGTCTCCATCCGCCCCACCATCCGGAAGGACTCCTGATGACCACCTCGTACAGCATCGTGCTCACCCTTCCCGCCTCGCCCGACCAGGTGCTCGCGGCGATCCACCGCCCCCAGACCTGGTGGTCCGAGGGCATCTCCGGGCCGACAGCGGCCGTCGATGACGAGTTCGAATACCGCTACGGCACTCTGCATCACTGCCGTATCCGCGTCATCGAGTCCACCCCGACCCGCGTCGCGTGGCTCATCCTCGACAACGAGTTCGGCATCCTCGACGGTGAGGACGAGTGGATCGGCACCCGGTGCGTGTTCGAGATCGCGGCGGAGAGCCGGTACGCCTGCTGGACGAGTGTCGGGGATCCGGCACATAGGACCCCATGGCTGGTGACGAACCTTCTTGGAGGTGCCATCGTGGACCCATGGCCGACGAAGACATCATCACCAGGATCAGCGCGCTCGTGGATGAGGAGCACCAGCTCCGGTCCGGGGCGGGCGACGACGCTCAACGGCTCGGCGAGCTCGAGACCCAGCTCGACCAGTGCTGGGATCTGCTCCGCCAGAGGCGCGCCAAGCGGGAGTTCGGCGAGCCCGAGTCCGAGGCGCAGGTGCGTCCTCCGGAGACTGTGGAGAAGTACCTCTCCTGACGCCAGGACGGCCGTCGAGGAGAAGCTGTGGCGGTGGCGCCGATCACCCCCGACGGCAGGCGGCGGGGTTCTGGCGCAGCTCCACGTTGTCCCTCACGATCTTGCGGTCCACCCAGCTGTTGCGAGCCACCGAGAAGTTGCCGGCGTACGAGTTCCTGAGCACACGCAGGGACCGCACGTGATTGCCGACGACGCGCAGGTTGTTGCACGCCTTGCTGTCCCGGACCATCAAGGTCCCCCGGTTGTCGCGTACCACCAGGTTGTTGGCGATCGACATCTCGCAGATCGCCACGTTGTGGGAGCTGCGGACCATGAGGTTTCGCCCGGCCACCGGGTCCACGCGGCACCCGGCGGCCCCGATGGTGACGCGCTCGACGACGTTGCGGACATGGATGTTCCGGCCGACGTTCGTGTCGGTGATGCTGACCACCTTCGGTGCGCCGGTGGTGCGGACATTGCCGGTGATCCTGGAACTGGTGATCACGCAGCGGGCGCCGTCAGGGACGACTACGTGGCGGAACGTCCGGTGCTGGTAGCTGCCGTCGCAGACGAGGTCGGGCGGCAGCGCCTGGGCGCTGAGGACCGGCCCCACCACGGGTGCGAGCGCGCCGATGAGAAGGAAGACGACGAGCTGCTTCATGTGAACCCTCCGAGTACGGGCGATGTGTGTCCTCATGACGCGCCAACGAGAACATGTGTTGCACGTGCTCGACGGACAACGCGTGTCCGAAGCCGCTGAGCGGCTCGGCGTATCGATGCGACAGTTCCAGCACCTCGTCGCGAAGGGAGACCTGCGCCCAGGTCGCACGCGGTGTCGTCGACGAGATCTCGGTCGAGCGTCTGCTCTCGGTTGTCGGCGACTCGTACGAACGGGCAGCGGTCCCGTGGATGTCGTCGACCTGCCTGTGGCTGGTCACGCCGCGCTCTCGGGGTGGCGGGAGAAGGACTCGACTCGATCGAAGGCTGCTGTGAGGGCAGCCCCGAGGCCAAGTGCGAGAGCCAGCAGCACGCCAAGATGGAATGCGGAGTCGCCAAGCCCAGAACCCTTCGTAGAGCCGAGGTAGAGGATGGAACGCAAGCCCTCGACGATCGGACGCATGGTCTCGAACGAGGCGACCATCCGGAAGAACGACGGGGTTGCCTCGAGCGGCACGGCGCCGCCGGAGGAGGTCATGGCGAGCGCCACGAACAGGAACATGTTCACCAACGGGGCGAAGGCCCCGAAGATGGCGAAGACCGTGAGCGCGGCTGAACCGATAGCCGCGATCGTCAGCGTCGAGAAGAGCCACAGTTCGACGGGAGACTCCACGGGCATGCCGAGCCCGGGGCCGGCCACGGTCTCGGTAGCGGCTGCGGCCAGCGGCGCGGCCGAGCAGAGGCAGGCCCACTTGATCGCGAGTGTCTTCATGCGCGACAGGGGCCGGTACTCGCGGCGCCTCACGCGCGGCCCGACCTCATGGGGGATGAAGCCAAGGCTCGAGTCGATGAGTGGGTGGATCGCCGAGGCGCCGACGAAGCCGAGCAGGACCAGGACGATGGCGTAGTAGAAGACGCTCGTGCCGAGACCGGTGTTCTCCTCGAGTGGGACCAGGGGAGCAACGTGCACGGAGAAAGGGTTGGCGAGGGCAGTGGCCTCTGCCGTGCTGTGGGCACCCTCGGTGCGGGCGGCGAGGTCCTGTCCGAACGCTGTCCGGACCCCCTCCAGCATCGGCGCGGTGTTGCCGGTGAAGAGACCGGTGGTCATCGCGCCCACGCGCTGGGTCGTGTCCAGGTGGACTGTTGCGGTCACGGCGTCGCCTGGGCGGGGGTCGAGCAGGCGGCTCACCTGCGCGTCGAAGTCGGCCGGGATCCGGATTGCGCCGTCGATCGTTCCTCGGTCGAATCGTTTGCGTTCCTCGGTCGGATCCAGGCGGATCAGGTCGAACTTGTCGCCGTCGAGGCTCCGGGTGATGGTGTCGGCGAGCGCTTTTGCTGCACTGTCCTGGCCGAGATCGACGGTCTGCTTCTCGATGACGAGCGCCACGGGCATGTTCTCGAGGTTGCCCTGCGGGTCGAGTGTGCCACCGAGGTAGACGCCGGGCAGTGCGATCCCGAGCATCACGAGGACGGCGACCGGCGTCAGCCAGGTGCTGGGGTGAAGGGCGAAGCGCCAGTTGCTCATGTTGTCTCCAGTGTCGAAGGAAGGCTCAATTATAGACAACAAATTGACTATTCGCCTGAGTGTATAAGGTGATGTGGGTCGCCCCATGCCGTGGGCGCCACGAAGGCGACCTTTCAGGACCTGCCGGGGCACTCCCGTGCGCGTGTGGGACTCCGCGAACCGCTCGGCGCCGGCGAGGGCCCGCTGCAGGATGAGCAGGGTTCAGCGGTCTCCGGCGATGCTGGCGGTGCATTCGAACTGGACGTCGGGATCGACCGTCATCGAGTGTTCAGCGGCCATGCGAGCACCTCGACCACTTTCTCCGCCAAGGCGGTGTGCACGAGAGTGCTGGGGTGGAAGCCGTCCGCGCTGAAGGTGCCGTCCGCGTTCGTGAGCTCGACCTCGATGCGGCGTACTCGTGAGAGCCGACGTGCGACCACCTCTGCGGCGACCTGGTCCATCACGCGGGCCCGGTTCCCGAGGGCCTGCGCGAGCTGCGCGGGCAGGGCCGGGAAGTGTTCCATCGGGGGCACCGCGAGGAGCACGACCTTGGCGGAGGGGGCCGCTGCGGTCACCTGGTCGAGCAGCTCGCCAAGCTCTCTGCGCCACCTGGACCGGGAGTGCAGGTCCTTGGTGTCGTTGACCCCGACCGAGACGACGACCGCGTCGCACTGCGTGAGGCGGTCCCGGTCGAGCAGTGCCGAGACGCCGCCGGCCGTGAGGCCTCCCTCGGCCTGGACCTGCCAGCTCACGGTTGCGCCGTGGGTCTCGGCGAGCAGTTGGGCGAGGCGTCCGGCGATGCTCTCAGAGTGGTGGGAAAGGCCGATTCCTGCGGCCAGGCTGTCGCCGACGACGGCTACACGGAACGTGGGTTCCCCGGTGCCGACGGTTCCGGTCGTGCCCTCGGCGGGTGGCAGGCGCAGTGCGGTCCGCTTGACGTGCACGGCCTGGCGCATGACCACGGCGGCGTGGCTGACTCGCCCTGGGAGACGGAGCAGTCCCTTCATGACTGCTCCACCAGCGCGCGCTTGAGCACCTTCCCCGTCGAGGTCATCGGGAGCTCCTCGAGCACCAGTCGCGGGTACTTGTACGACGCCATCTGGTCGCGACCCCACGCGAGCGGCCCGTCGGCGGTGTGGTCGTGCTCCTGGGTGAACTCGAGCGTGTCGCAGGAGATCTGGAGCGTGGTGGCCGCGGTCGGGCCCGAGTTGCCTGCGCCGAGGACGATCCTGTCGTAGTCGCTCACCGCTGCAGCGCCCCTGTCGCCTCGGCGACGATCTGCTCGAACTGCGCCGCCATCGCGTCGGCGAGGACCTTGGCGGCAGAGAGCGGACGGACCATGACCAGGAAGTCGTCGATCCGGCCCTCGTCGTCGACGTGGAGGAAGTCGCAGCCGTTGACCTCGGTGCCGTTGATCGTGGCCTTGAAGATCAGCGCATGGTCGCGCTCGTCCGGGCTGCTGATCTCGCGCACGTAGTGGAAGCCCTCGAAGACGCGGCTGACGCCACGGAGGATGGCAGCGGTGATCGGCTTGCCGTCGTACGGCTTGAACGCCACCGGGCTCGTGAACCGCACGTTGTCAGCGAGCAGCGACTCGACCGCCTCGTGGTCGTCCGCCTCGACGGCGGCTCGGAACTCACGCATGACCTCTCCCTAATCAACTTGTTGAATAAGTGACTTCGAGGGTAGGTCAGGGGTGGCGGCGTGTCCATAGCCCAATGGCAAATTCGTTGAATAATCCGTCGCAGTGGTTACGGTAGGCGCATGGCCCTGAAGAACGCGATCCTCGCTGCGCTCCTGGACAAGGAGGCGTCGGGCTACGACCTGGCCAAGGCCTTCGACTCCTCGGTGGCGAACTTCTGGACGGCGACGCCCCAACAGCTCTACCGCGAGCTCGACAAGCTCGCCGGCGATGGACTCATCGAGGCCCGTGTCGTGGAGCAGGAGCGCCGCCCCAATAAGAAGATGTTCCGGCTGACAGGGGAGGGGGCCGAGGCGCTGGCGGCGTTCACGGCGACCGCAGCGAAGCCCACCGCCGTTCGCGACGAGCTGCTGGTCAAGGTGCAGGCCGTGGACTCTGGCGATCTCCCCGCGGTCTCCGCGGCCATCGCGGCCCGCCGTGAGTCGGCCCAGGCCAAGCTCGAGCAGTACGAGAAGCTCCAGAAGCGCATGCTCGGTGGCCAACGGGAAGACGATTACCTGGCGAAGTCGCCCCGCGTGGGTCCGTACCTCACGCTGCTCCGAGGCATCGCCTTCGAGCGCGAGAACATCGCCTGGGCCGAGCGCTGCCTTTCGGTCCTTGCTCAGCGCACGAGCTGACTCCTTCCTGTGACGGTGCCCTTTCTTGGGACAGTGCCCTGATCTGGGCACAGGCCCGGGCAGGGTGGGCCCGCCAGGCGTCTCGCTGAGCGCCCGGGCCGCAGGCGGCAACGACGAGGCGGGGGTGCGGCACATCCGCTCGACGGGGCCCTCGCGGCGACCTAGCCCGCCTCGGGCTCCGACATCGATCCCTCGTCGACACCGGGCCTCTAGACAAAAAAGTGAATAGGTGCGATAGTTCATAGGTGGCTGTTCTGGGCCACGCGCCGCCGCCCCGACGAGGAGATGTCGATGACCGCTACCTACCCGCACCTTCTTGCCCCGCTCGACCTCGGCTTCACCGTGCTGCCCAACCGGGTGCTCATGGGTTCGATGCACGTCGGACTCGAGGAGGCACCGAACGGCTTCGAGCGGATGGCGGCCTTCTACGCCGAGCGCGCACGTGGAGGTGCCGGTCTCATCGTGACCGGCGGCATCGCGCCCAACGAGGACGGTCGCCCGTACCCCGGCGGCGCGATGATGACGACGCCCGAGGAGGCCGAGCAGCACCGGGTGGTCACGGATGCCGTCCACGCGGCGGGTGGCCGGATCGCGATGCAGATCCTGCACTTCGGTCGGTATGCGTACCACCAGGACCTGGTGGCGCCGAGCCCGATCCAGGCACCCATCAGCCCCTTCCAGCCGCGCGAGCTCACTGACGCCGAGGTCGAGCAGACCATCGAGGACTACGTACGTGCCTCGGCCCTCGCCCAGCAGGCCGGCTATGACGGCGTTGAGATCATGGGCTCCGAGGGCTACCTGATCAACGAGTTCATCGCCCGTCACACCAACAAGCGCACCGACCGGTGGGGCGGTTCCTACGAGAACCGGATGCGGTTCCCGGTTGAGATTGTGCGCCGGGTCCGCGAGGCGGTGGGGGAGCGGTTCATCATCGTCTACCGGCTCTCCATGCTGGACCTCGTCCCCGACGGCTCCACATTCGATGAGGTGGTGACCCTCGCCGAGCGCATCGAAGCGGAAGGCGCCACGATCATCAACACGGGCATCGGCTGGCACGAGGCTCGGATTCCGACGATCGCCACGTCGGTGCCGCGCGGCGCCTACACCTGGGTCACCCGGAAGCTCATGGGTTCCGTCTCCGTGCCTCTGGTGACCAGCAACCGGATCAACACCCCGCAGAAGGCCGAGGAGATCCTCGCAGCCGGCGACGCCGACATGGTCTCCCTGGCTCGCCCCTTCCTGGCCGATGCCGACTTCGTCGCGAAGGCCGCCGCAGGCAAGCCGGAGTCGATCAATACCTGCATCGGCTGTAACCAGGCCTGTCTCGACCACACCTTCTCGCTGCGGATCACCTCCTGCCTGGTCAGCCCTCGCGCCTGCCACGAGACCGAGCTCGTGCTCTCGCCGACGCGGACCCGGAAGCGGGTCGCCGTCGTGGGCGCCGGCCCTGCCGGCCTCGCCTTCTCGGTCGCTGCGGCCGAGCGTGGCCACGCCGTCGTGCTGTTCGACGCTGCGCCCGAGATCGGCGGCCAGCTCGCCGTCGCGCGCCAGGTGCCCGGCAAGCAGGAGTTCGACGAGACCATCCGCTACTTCGGCAACCGGCTCGCGGAGACCGGCGTCGACGTCCGGCTCTCAACGTACGTCGAGGCCGACGACCTCGCGGGATACGACGAGGTCGTGCTTGCCACGGGCGTGACGCCCCGCACTCCGGAACTCGCAGGCGTCGACCACCCCAAGGTCCTCGGCTACCTCGACGTGCTGCGCGACAAGGTCGAGGTCGGGCAGAAGGTAGCGATCCTGGGTGCCGGAGGCATCGGCTTCGACGTCGCCGAGTTCCTCACCGACCCGGGTCAGGGCGCGAGCGCGGACGTCGCCGCCTTCCTCGCGGGCTGGGGAGTCGACCCGGAGCACGCGTCGCCCGGCGGTCTGGCCGCGCCCGTCCACCCGGCCTCTCCGCGCCAGGTCACCCTGCTGCAGCGCAAGACCAGCAAGGTCGGTGGTGGCCTTGGCAAGACGACCGGCTGGATCCACCGGCTGGAGCTCAAGCACCGCGGCGTCGACATGGTCGCCGGTGCGACGTACGACCGCATCGACGACGACGGCCTCCACCTCCTCCTCGACGGCGAGAAGAAGGTGCTCGACGTGGACCATGTCGTGCTCTGCGCCGGTCAGGAGCCCAACCGCACCCTCAGTGACGCCCTCGCCGGCCGCGGCATCACGAGTCACCTGATCGGGGGCGCGGACGTCGCGGCCGAGCTCGACGCCAAGCGCGCCATCGACCAAGGCACCCGGCTCGCGGCAGCGATCTGATCGGTCCATCCCGGCAGCTGCCGGCGACCAAGGTCAGCGTCGCCCGGATCAGGTCGCCCGCGGCGGGATGGAACCGTTGGTCCTGGGCTCAGCCCTCGGGGGCTGGTCAGGCCCGGGCCGCGGTGGGGCCGCAGGGAAACGAAGAACGGCGGCTGACGCTGGAAGTCACCACAAGGTGTTTCCGTAGGTCAGCCGCCGTTTTCGGCACCTAGTGACAGGCGCTGAAAAGCCCGCTCTTAGATGTCGTAGTAGAGCTCGAACTCGTGCGGGTGCGGGCGGAGCTGGATCGGGAGGATCTCGTCGTTGGTCTTGTAGTCGATCCAGGTCTCGATCAGGTCGGGGGTGAAGACGTCGCCCACGGTGAGGAAGTCGTGGTCGTTCTCCAGAGCCGACAGGACGGCACCGAGGGAGGTCGGCACCTGGTTGATCTCGGCCATCTCGTCCGGCGGCAGCTCGTAGATGTCCTTGTCGATCGGAGCCGGCGGCTCGATCTTGTTCTGGATACCGTCGATGCCGGCGAGGAGCAGGGCCGAGAAGGCGAGGTAGGGGTTCGAGGACGGGTCCGGGAACCGGGTCTCGACGCGCTTGGCCTTCGGGTTGGTGCCGGTGATCGGGATGCGGACCGCGGCGGAGCGGTTGCGCGAGGAGTAGACCAGCGAGATCGGAGCCTCGAAGCCCGGCACCAGACGGTGGAAGGAGTTCACGGTCGGGTTGGTGAACGCCAGCACCGACGGGGCGTGCTTCAGGATGCCGCCGATGTACCAGCGAGCCATGTCGGAGAGGCCGCCGTAGCCGGTCTCGTCGTAGAACAGCGGCTCGCCGGCGTTCCAGATCGACTGGTGGACGTGCATGCCCGAGCCGTTGTCACCGAAGACGGGCTTCGGCATGAAGGTGACCGTCTTGCCGGCCTCCCAGGCGGTGTTCTTGACGATGTACTTGAACTTCATGACATCGTCGGCTGCCTTGAGCAGCGTGTCGAACTTGTAGTTGATCTCGGCCTGGCCGGCGGTGCCGACCTCGTGGTGGGCGCGCTCGACGAGCAGGCCGGAGGCCTCGAGGTTCTTGACCATCGTGTCGCGCAGGTCGGCGAAGTGGTCGGTGGGGGAGACCGGGAAGTAGCCACCCTTGTAACGGGTCTTGTAGCCCAGGTTGTCCGAGCCGTCGGGGTTCTTGTCGTTGCCGGAGTTCCACCAGGCCTCGACGGAGTCGATCTTGTAGAACGACTCACCCTCGGAGGTGTTGTAGGCGACCTTGTCGAAGATGAAGAACTCCGCCTCGGGGGCGAAGAAGGCGGTGTCACCGATGCCGGTCGAGGCGAGGTACGCCAGCGCCTTGCGCGCGATGTTGCGCGGGTCGCGCGAGTAGGCCTCGCCCGTGATCGGGTCGTGCACGAAGTACATCAGCGCGAGGGTCTTCGCGGTGCGGAACGGGTCGATGTAGGCAGTCGTGACGTCCGGGTACAGCGCCATGTCGGACTCGTTGATCGCCTGGAAACCACGGATCGACGAACCGTCGAAGGCCATCGGCTCCAGGTTGAACGACGACACCGGCACCGTGAAGTGCTGCTGAACGCCGGGAAGGTCGACGAAACGGATGTCGACGAACTCGACCCCCTCGTCAGAGATGAACTTCAAGAGCTCGTCGTCAGTGCTGAACATCAATCCTCCTTGGCTCACCCGGGCGGGAAGAGCCAGATAGGTCTCTCGCGATCGTGGCCGGGTCCTCGTGGACCCGACCGTGCCACGCAAATTACGAAGGGACGGTTGCACAGGAGTGTCGCAAATGTTTCAGGCATGTAACAGGTTGTGTGATTTGATCGGCAACCATCCCGATCTCATCCTTCAAGACGTTGCCGCCTACGCTTGCCGGTGTGACCAGTTCCGCCACCCCTGTGACGCCTACTCTGCCTTATCCCACCGCGAGCTGGGGCAGGCGCGTCCTGGCGCTCTTCGTCGACTGGCTCGCGTCGTCGCTGGTGGCGTCGGTCTTTCTCGGCGTACGGGCGCTGCCGTTCGGGTCGCTGCTCGCCGGTGTCGAGCCGCGGCCGAGCGACAACCTGTGGATCCTGGTCGTCTTCATCGTGCAGACCGCGGTCTTCACCACGCTCGGCGGCGGCTCGTTCGGCAAGCTGGTCACCCGGCTGCGTACGGTGCGGGTGACCACGGGCGAACCGGACGCGCGACCGCTGGATCCGCTGCGGAGCATCGCCCGTCAGATCCTGGTCGTTCTCGTCGTGCCTCCGCTGGTCTTCCGGCCCGACCGGCGCGGGCTGCACGATCTCGCGGCCGGGACCGCGACCGTCACGCTTCAGACCTATCGACACGTGTTTCGCCGGGTGGGTTGAGCGCCCTCCGCGGGTAGGTTGGAGCGGTCAGCCGCAGGCAGCGGCAAACACGAAGGGAAGCTCAATGACGCTCAACCGTACTCTCGGGCCACGTGGCCTCTGGCGCCGCGCCGCTGTGGCGGGCGTGCTGGCCGTATCGCTCTCGGGCCTGGTGGCCTGTGGTGGCGGTGGTGGGGCCGGCGGCGCCAGCGAGGGTGACTCGGTCTCGGCCGAGGACATGACCGCGGTCATGAAGAAGGCCACCGACATCGACACCGCCCACTTCACCACGAAGATGGACGCGAAGGCCTCGGGCCAGACGGTCTCGATGACCGGTGAGGGCGACATCCAGAAGGAGCCGCCGGCCCAGCACTCCACCATGAAGATGAGCGGCGGCTCGATGGACATGGATCTCGAGACGATCCTCGTCGACGAGAAGATCTACATCAAGGGCATGATGGGCGACTCGTGGATGACCGCGAGCGCCGACGACCTCGCCAAGATGGGCGGCACCAGCCTGGAGTCGATGAGCAACCCGCTCGCCTTCTTCGACGGCATGGAGAAGTCGATCAAGACCGCCAAGTTCGAGGGCGAGGAGAAGCTCGACGGCACCGACACCAAGCACTACAGCTTCAAGGTCGACTCGGCCGGGCTCGCCAAGAGCCTCGGGTCGAAGAGCAGCAGCGGCCTGCCCAAGACGATCGACCAGGACATCTGGGTCGACGGCGACGGCCTGCTCCGCAAGGCCGAGGTCGGCATGGGCGACATGGGCACCGTCGAGATGCTGCTGTCCAAGCACGGCGAGAAGGTGACGATCGAGGCGCCGCCCGCCGATCAGGTCACCGACATGCCGAGCCTGGCCGGCTGACGCCCGTTCGGTACGCAGCAGGGCCGGTCCCCGAAAGGGGGACCGGCCCTCTGCCGTTCATAGGCACCGTTCATGGGCACCGTTCATGGCCACCGTGTTCGTGGCACCGTGGTCGCATGACTCTCGACCCCGAAAGCACTCGCCAGATCGAGGCCAACCGGGCCAACTGGGATGCCCGGACACCGATCCACGTCGCCAGCGCCTTCTACGGCGTCGACGGTTCGCGACCGGCCGAGTCGTGGTTCGCCGACTACGAGTGGGCCGACCTCGGCGACCTCACCGGCCGCGAGGTCGTGCATCTGCAGTGCCATCTAGGCACCGAGACGGTCGCGTTCGCACAGCGGGGTGCGGTGACGTACGGGCTGGACATCTCGGGCGAGGCGGTGGCGGCGGCGCGCCGGATCGCTGCCGAGCGTGGGCTGGCCGTCGAGTATCACGAGGCCGATGTCCATGACGCCGTCGAGGTGCTGGGCGCCGGCAGGTTCGACGTCGTTTACACCGGCAAGGGCGCGGTCTGTTACCTGCCCGACATCGACCTGTGGGCGCGGATCGTGCACGACCTTCTCGCGGCGGGCGGGTTCGTCTACCTGTCGGAGTTCCACCCGCTCCTCGACGCCCTGGGCGAGGTGCCCGAGCCGGGACACGAGGACTCCCTCGAGCTGCGCCACGACTATCTCGCGGGCCGAGGCGCGATCGCCAAGGACTCGACCCACACCTACACCGACGGCCCGGCGCTGGAGAGCGCGACGACGGCGTACGAGTGGCGGCACGGGGTCGGCGAGGTCGTCACCGCGCTCGCCGGCGCCGGTCTGCGGATCGAGGTCGTACGCGAGGACGAGCGGCTGCCGTGGCCCCGCTTCCTGTCCATGGTGGCCGGGGAGGACGGCTGGTTCAGGTTGCCCGAGCAGGCGCCCCGGATCCCGCTTCTCTACGCGATCCGGGCACGCCGGCTGTGACGGTCAGCGGCCGCGCAGGTTGCCGCGCATGCCCTTCATCGAGGTCGGGACCGGGCCCTTCGGGATCGGCATCGCGCCGCGGGTGGCGTCGACCGCCTTGAGGCGGTTGAGGATGTCGGTGATCTCCGGGCCGGAGACGTTGCGGCCGATCTTGGTGACGTGCTTGGTCAGCTGCGGCAGCGGCACCTCGTCCTCGCCGTTGCCGGCGACGACGGTCGCGATCGGCACGTCCGACAGGACCCGGGCGTGGCTGCGCTTGGTGCTGGCCAGCAGGGACCGGACCTTGCTCGGGCTGTTGCCCTCGCCGACGAGGACGACTCCCGGAGGACCGACGACGCGGTGCACCAGCGTCTGGCTGCGCGGCTCGACACCGACGGCCTGGGTGACGGTCCAGCCGCGGCGGAGCATGGTGAGGGCTGCGTACGCGCCGCCGACCTGGCCCTCGAGCCGGGAGTACATCACCTTCTGGGCACGCCGGGAGAAGACCACCAGGGCGGCGAGCAGGCCGGCCAGGAGCGCGCCGACGATCGTGAAGATCCAGGAGAAGACGCCCTCACCGGGCAGGAGCCAGAAGATCACGCCGGCGACCGCGGCGACGACCACGAAGATCGAGCCCAGGATGAGGCCGATCTTGGGGTCTGACTGCTTGGTGAGCTTGTAGGTCTCCACCATCTGCTGGCGGCGACTCATGCTGCTCGGGTCGGTCTGGGACATCTTCCTCTTTCAGTTCTCGTACGCAGTTCTCGTACGCAGTTCTCGTACGCAGGGACTCAGGCCACGGAGGAGGCGTCGCGCGCCTCGATCGCCTGACGGTACAGCCGACCGGCCCGGTAGGACGAACGCACGAGCGGTCCGGACATGACGCCGGAGAACCCGATCTCCTCGGCCTCGGCCTGGAGCTCGATGAACTCCTCGGGCTTGACCCAGCGCTCGACGGGGTGGTGACGCACGCTCGGGCGCAGGTACTGCGTGATCGTGATCAGCTCGCAGCCGGCCGCGTGCAGGTCGCGCAGCGCCTCGGAGACCTCCTCGCGGGTCTCGCCCATGCCGAGGATCAGGTTGGACTTGGTGACCAGGCCGAAGTCGCGGGCCTGGGTGATCACGTCCAGGGAACGCTCGTAGCGGAACGCCGGACGGATCCGCTTGAAGATCCGCGGGACGGTCTCGACGTTGTGGGCGAGCACCTCGGGACGGGACTCGAAGACCTCCTGGAGGAGCTCCGGGATGCCGTTGAAGTCGGGGATGAGGTTCTCGACGCCGGTCTCGGGGTTGAGCTCGTGGATCTGCTTGACGGTCTCGGCGTAGAGCCAGGCCCCGCCGTCGGCGAGGTCGTCACGGGCGACGCCGGTGATGGTGGCGTACTTCAGGCCCATGGTCTGCACGGACTCGGCCACGCGGCGCGGCTCGTCGCGGTCGAGGTCGGTCGGTTTGCCGGTGTCGATCTGGCAGAAGTCGCAGCGCCGGGTGCACTGGTCGCCGCCGATGAGGAAGGTGGCCTCGCGGTCCTCCCAGCACTCGAAGATGTTGGGGCAGCCGGCCTCCTGGCACACCGTGTGCAGGCCCTCGGACTTCACCAGCGCGGTGAGCTCCTTGTATTCCGGCCCCATCTTCGCTTTGGTCTTGATCCACTCCGGTTTGCGTTCGATCGGAGTCTGCGCGTTGCGGACCTCGAGACGGAGGAGCTTGCGACCTTCTGGGGCAGGAGCTTGAGTCACCCCACCAGCCTACGCCGCGTGGGGGTGGAACCCCGAAGCCAGGCGGTTACTGGACGGTCACTCCGCTTCAGCCGAGGCTGGGGGAGAGAAGCGGAACTCGCGGAGTCTTGGCCGGGTCCGGCTTGGGCTCCAGGCTCGGGCCCTGCTCGTAGTCTCGCCAGGAGAGCATCTCCGAGATCTGCTCGTGGAGCACCGGCATCGCCTCGGCGTTGCCGATCTGCCGGCCCGCCTCGATCGAGAGGGTGGTCACCCCGGCGTCGGAGATCCCGCAGGGCACGAACCGCTCGTACCACCCCAGGTCGACGCCGCAGTTGAGCGCGATGCCGTGCATCGTGACGTGCTGGCTGACCCGCAGCCCGATCGCCCCGACCTTGCGCTCCAGGCGGCGTACGCCGTCGGGGGTCTCGCCCGCGGGCAGCCACACGCCGCTGCGTCCCGGGACCCGGTAGGCGGTGACGCCGAACGCGGCACAGGTGCCGATCATGGCCTGCTCCAGGCGGCGTACGAAGTCGACGACCTTGACCTTCTCGGGCAGTCGCACGATCGGGTAGGCGACGATCTGGCCGGGGCCGTGGAAGGTGACCTCACCGCCGCGGTCGACGTCGATCACCGGCGCGCCGCCGGGGTCCGCGGGACGGTCCTCCGGCTTCGTACGCTTCCCGGCGGTGTAGGTCGGAGGGTGCTCGAGCAGCAGCACGGTGTCGGGCTCTTCGCGGTCCACGACGCGCTGGTGGATCTGTTTCTGCAGCTCCCATGCGTCCAGGTAGTCGATCGTCCCGACCTCAACGAAGCGCAGCTCAGTCACACCCGTGATCGTACGCCGGGCCGGATAACGGTTTGGCGACAACCCCGCGGGGGTAAAGAGATTGTGCGCAGAATGCGCCTGTTTCGACTGGGCGCGCTCGGGAGTGACCGGTCTTCGGATCAGTCTTGAAAGGCACAGACGTGCGTACCATCCAGAACCGGCGACGCCTCGCGGCGGCCGCCATCACCCTGGCCGCGACCTGTACTCTCGCCGCCTGCGGTGGATCCGACAGCGACGGGAAAGACACAGCAGCCTCGGCCGATGCGGCACCGTCGATCGAGCCCGGAACCACGCTGTCGGCCTCCGAGGCCATGAAGGTCGTGAAAGCGGCGGCCGAATCGATGTCGACGGTTCACGTCGAGATGGAGATCAACGCCGTCGAGGAGGGCGACGAGATCGCCGGAACCGGCGAGGGCGACTTCCAGCAGGACCCGCTCGCCTTCCACGTGAAGGGCGAGATCAGCAGCGAGGACGGACCGAGCACGGTCGAGTTCGTCACCCTCGACGACACCGCGTACGCCAGCATGGACGGCGAGTGGGTGAAGGGCGGATTCGCCACGGTGATGTCCGCGATGATGCCGGCGCCCAACCTCTTCCTGGACTCCGTCACCCATGCGATCTCCGCCGACACCACCACGTACGTCGGGCAGGAGGCGATCGACGGCGACGACACCGCCCACTACACCTTCGACGCGGGGGAGTCGGACTTCGGCGCGGAGGGCTCGATGGTCGATGTCAATGTCGACTCCGAGGGCCGGCTGGTTCGCATGAAGATGAATGGTGGAGACGCCGGGACCATCGTCTTCGACCTGTCCGCCCACGGCGAGCCGGTGACCATCGAGAAGCCGAGCGGCAAGATCACCGACATGTCCGACATGGAGATGTAGCCGTAGCCGGGTGCCTGACCGTCAAGGCGCCGCCTCCCTGAGTAAAGGTTGGACCCCGTGCAGCCTAGCGGCTCGCGGCGGCCATGACCCCGACTATCGGGGCAGGC
>JBEOUM010000005.1:0-510867 GCA_040302365.1 Nocardioides sp. NPDC126508 | reverse complement strand
GAGCGGGATGCTCTCGGTGGCGATCCCGCACAGCCCGGCGAGCTTGGCCTCGTGGATGCCGAGCTCGGTGACCCCGCACTGAGCCTGTAGCCCACAACCACCTTCTCGGCCGCCTCTTCCACCGATTCGGCGGAAGAGGCTCAGGCCGGGAGCGAGTCGCCCTGGACGGCCTGGATGTCCAGCTCGACCTTGAGGGTCGTACCGATGGCGGCGATGCCGGTGGCGACGGCCTGGTTGTAGTTCATCGCGAAGTCGTCGCGGCGCAGCTGGGCGGTCGCACGGAAGGCGGCACGGGTGCCGCCCCACGCGTCCGGACCGGTGCCGAGATAGGCGACGTCGAGGTCGACGGTGCGGGTCTGACCGTGCATGGAGAGCTCCCCGTGGACGGTCCAGCGGTCGGCGCCGGCGGGGGTGAGCCCGGTGGAGCGGTAGACGATCTCGGGGAACGCCCCGACGTCGAGGAAGTCGCCGCTGCGCAGGTGGTCGTCGCGCATCCGGTTGCCGGTGTCGATCGACTCGGCACGGATGACGGCTTCGACGCGCGACTTCTCCAGATGATCCGGAGCGATCTCGACGATCCCGGCGAAGTCGGTGAACCGGCCGCGCACGCTGGAGATGCCCAGGTGCTGTGCGACCGCGCCGACGGTCGAGTGGGCGGGGTCGATCGTCCACGGGCCGGGGGCCGGGAGCGAGGTGTCGCCCTGGCGGGTCAGCGTGACGGTGCCGAGCGAAGCGAGCCCGGAGGCGGTCACCAGCGCGGTCGCCGCAACCGGCGACCACCCGATCGCGGTGATGATCGCGACGTACGGCCCGGGGGCGAGGACGGTGTCGTCGGTGACGACACCGTCCTCGTCGGCCTCGGCGCGCAGCACCTGACCGCCGGCCGTGTCGGTGAGGGTGACGACCGCGTGCGCGACGGCCCAGCCGTCGCGGGTGCGGATCTGTGCGGTCAGTGCCATCGCGGATCAGTCCTCGGGGTGGGAGAGGAGGATCTCGTGGCCGTCCACGCCGTGGCCGGTGAGGCTCACGGCGCTGGCCGCGGGCGGGTAGCTGGTCGCCAGGACGGTGTAGTCGCCGCCGTCGAGATCGGCGAAGGCGTACGCCCCGTCCGCACCCGTCGTCGCGGTGCCTGCCACGTTGCCGGCCGCGTCGACCAGCGTCACCCGGGCGTCGGCGAGGGGCCCGAAGGCCGCCTTGACGACACCGGTCAGGCGGGCGCCGGTGACCATCTCGACCTCGATCCGGGTCACCCCGGTGGCGCCGATCTCGATCGGCACCGCGTGCGGGCGGAAGCCCTCGGCGTTGACCGCGACCGTGGCCGGTCCGGGGACCAGCTCGTCGATGAAGAACGTGCCGTCCGCGACGGTCGTGCCGGTGGAGAGCAGGTCGCCGCGTACGTCGGTCACGATCACCATCGCGTCCTTGATCGGCGCGCCGTCCTCGCCGCCGCGCACGATGCCCTTGAGGCCCGTGGTGCCGCTGAGCAGGAGGTCGTACGCCACCGGCTCACCGCCCACGACCACCGTGGAGGCCTGCGGCTGGAAGCCGTCGGCCGAGGCGATCAGGACGTACGTCCCGGCGCCGGGCGCGTCCACCGAGTAGGAGCCGTCGGCGTGGGCGACCGAGCGGCCGAGCTGGCGCCCGGACAGCGAGATCAGCGTGACCGCGGCGTGCGGGACCGGGATGCTCCCGGAGCCACGGACGAACCCGTGCAGGGGCGTGCCGTGCGAGACGGGGGCGACGTGCTGCTCGGGCACCC
Source organism: Nocardioides sp. NPDC126508 (assembly GCA_040302365.1). Classification (GTDB taxonomy): domain Bacteria; phylum Actinomycetota; class Actinomycetes; order Propionibacteriales; family Nocardioidaceae; genus Nocardioides. The sequence goes on along the minus strand of JBEOUM010000005.1, from coordinate 509,108 downwards.
CGGCGACACCCTCGGCGACCGCGGCCGGCCCGTCGATCGAGGCGGCCTCCTCGGCAGCCTGGGCGAGCCCGCCCTTGGTCTTCAGCGGAACCTCCTTGATGAACACCACGAACAGCAGCGCGAGGACGGCTGCAGCGGCGGCGACCAGGAAGATGTCGGCGATGCCGTGGCCGTAGGCGCTCTCCAGCACCGACCGCAGCGGCTCCGGGACCTTGTCCATGTCCGGGATCTCGCCGGAGGTGCCCTGGGCCAGGGCGGCGTACTTCGGACCGAGGTCCTCGAGTCCGTCCTTGACGTAGTCGGTGACCCGGTGGGCCATCAGCGCGCCGAGCGCGGAGACGCCCATCGCGCCGCCGAGGCTGCGGAAGAAGGTCACCGTCGAGCTGGCCGAACCGAGGTCGGCGGGCGCGACCTGGTTCTGCGTGGAGAGAACGAGGTTCTGCATCGTCATACCGACGCCGAGCCCGAGGACCGCCATGAAGATCGCGACGTGCCAGTACTCGGTGTCGTAGCGGATGGTGCCGAGCAGGCCGAGCCCGCCGACGATGAGGAGGGCGCCGACGACCAGCCAGGCCTTCCACTTGCCGGTGCGGGTGATGACCTGGCCGGAGATGGTCGAGGAGAGGAACAGTCCGGCGATCATCGGGATCGTCATCACGCCGGCCATCGTCGGCGACTTGTCACGGGCGAGCTGGAAGTACTGGCTGAAGAAGATCGTGCCGGAGAACATCGCCACACCGACGAAGAGCGAGGCGAGCGAGGAGAGCGTGATCGTGCGGTTGGCGAAGAGCCGCAGCGGGATGATCGGCTCCTTGGCCTTCGACTCGACGAGGACGAAGATCAGCAGGAGCAGCACGGAACCGCCGACCATGGCGGCGGTCTCCCAGGAGGCCCAGTCGTACTTGTCGCCGGCGAAGGTCACCCAGATCAGCAGCAGCGAGACGCCGGCCGCCACGAAGAACGCACCGGCCCAGTCGACCTTGACACCCTCGCGCTTGACGACGGGCAGGTGCAGGGTCTTCTGCAGGACGACGAACGCGATCACCGCGAACGGGATGCCGACGTAGAAGCACCAGCGCCAGCCGAGCGAGTCGGCGTCGGTGATGACCCCGCCGATCAGCGGGCCGCCGACGGTGGCGACCGCGAAGACGGCGCCGAGGTAGCCGGAGTAGCGGCCGCGCTCACGCGGCGAGATCATCGCCGCCATGATGATCTGGGCCAGGGCGGTCAGACCGCCCATGCCGATGCCCTGGACGGCCCGGGCGGCGATCAGCTGGCCCGGGTTCTGCGCCAGGCCCGCGACGGCCGAGGCCGCCACGAAGAGCACCAGCGCGAGCTGCATCAGCACCTTCTTGCTGAACAGGTCGGCCATCTTGCCCCAGAGCGGGGTGGTGGCCGTCATGGTCAGCAGGGAGGCCGTGACCACCCAGGTGTAGGCCGACTGCCCGCCGCCGATGTCGGCGATGATCTCGGGCAGGGCGTTGGAGACGATCGTGGAGGAGATCATCGCCACGAACATGCCGAGCAGCAGGCCCGAGAGTGCCTCCATGATCTCGCGGTGAGACATGTGGAAGCCGTCGTCGGACGCGCCTCCCGGCGGACCGGCGTGAGTCCGTTCGGCTGTTGTCGTTGCCATGGACTTCCCTTCTGTAGTGAGCTCAGCGGGGGTTGAGCGAAGCATCAGTTGCGTACGTGGGTGAGAGGGTGCGCGGGGCAGGCGAGACTGTCGTGCAGCTTGGCCATGAGCCGGATCAGCTCATGCACCTCGTCGTCGCTCCAGTCGCTGAGCCGCTCGGCGAGCAGCTCGGTGATGTGGTCGGAGAATGCGTCGAGCAGGTCGCGCCCGGAGTCGGTGAGACGCAGTAGGCGCGAACGCCCGTCGGCCGGGTTGGGGGAGCGCTCGAGCCAGCCCTGATCGGCGAGGTACGAGACGTGGCGACTGGTCACCGAGATGTCGATGGCGAGCAGATCGGTGAGCTCGCTGATGGTCATCTCGCCGTGCTGCGAGAGCAGACCCAGCACACCTGCGGACCCGGCCGGTAGGTCGGGTGGGAGGTTGCGGGCCAGGCCCTTCTTGACGGCGCCGACCTCGCTGAGTCGATGCATCAGGTCGCGGTAGGTCGCCTGCTCCATCATCGCCCCTCTGGTTGGTTGACTTTTACAACCTTATTGAAGATAGGGGAACGATGCAAATTGCCACGCGGGCCGAGGTCGATGTCGCCGCGTGGATCAGGCGACGATGCCGCGGGCCGCCCAGGCGGTCGCGGACACGGTGAAGGGGCCGTTCCCGAGCCGTCGCCGGGCGACCTCCTCGAGCGCCTCGCGACCGGCGTCGTCGAGTGAGCTCACGTAGTCGCCGGCGGGGCCGACGCCGAAGGTGTAGGGGTCCCACCAGTCCTCGAAGGTCGGGTGGGTGACGCGGATGACCAGGCCGCTGGGCTCGACCTTGCGCAGGCCCGCCTTCTTGAACATCTGCTCGAGGTCACCCGTCCTGGCGCCGGCGACGAAGGCCTCGTCCTGTGCCTCCGGGTCGATCTCATGGACGCACGCCCAGAACGGTGCGACGGCACCGGTGTCGGCGTCCCAGACGCACGCCGCGACGGTGCCGCCGGGCCGGGTGACCCGGATCATCTCCTTGATGCCGGCCTCCGGGTCGGTCATGAAGTGCACCACCAGCTGGGCCAGCGAGACGTCGAACCAGTTGTCGGCGAAGGGGAGCGCCTCGGCCACGCCGGTGTGCACGTCCACCCTCGCGAACTTCCTGGCGACCGACTCGATGAAGGGCGGCGACGGATCGATGGCGGCCACCAGGTGGGCCTCGGTGAGGGTCACCAGGACCCGGGTGAGCGTGCCGGGGCCGCAGCCGACGTCGAGCACCCGCTGGCCCATGCTGACCCGGGCGAAGTCGGCGAAGTGCGGAGCGAGGGGTTCGGCGTACCGGCCCATGAACCGGGCATACCTCTCCGCGGTGACGTCGAACCCCATGCTTCAAACTAGGACTGCCGCCGTCTGGGCCGACAGCCCCAAGTTCGGTATCTCCCGCGGCTAGTGGGTCGAGGGCGTCGTCGCGATCTCCGAGCGGTCGTCGGACCACAGCGTGTGGAAGGTGCCGTCCTTGTCCACGCGCTTGTAGGTGTGGGCGCCGAAGAAGTCCCGCTGGCCCTGGATGAGCGCGGCCGGGAGCCGGTCGGCGGCGAGCGAGTCGAAGTAGGCGAGCGCGGAGGAGAACCCCGGTGCGGGTACGCCCGAGGCCGCCGCGATCCCGACGACGCGCCGCCACGCCTCCTCGCCGGAGGCGACCGCGTCGGCGAAGTACGGGTCGACCAGCAGTGTCTCCAGGTCGGGCTGCGTGGCGTAGGCGTCCACGATCCGGTTGAGGAAGCGGGCCCGGATGATGCAGCCGGCCCGCCAGATCTTGGCCAGCGCGCCGAGGTCGATGTCCCAGCCGTACTCCTTGGCACCGGCCACGATCAGGTCGAACCCCTGCGCGTAGGCGACCACCTTCGAGGCGTAGAGAGCCGCGCGTACGTCATCGACGAACGTGTCCGGAACCTCCGGCGCCTTCGGGCGGTTGGTCACCGAGGCCCGCATCGCCCCGCGCTTGGCCGGCTTGGAGGAGACCGCGCGGGCGAAGACGGCCTCGCCGATGCCGGAGACCGGGATGCCCAGGCCGAGCGCGTTCTGCACGGTCCAGACGCCGGTGCCCTTGGAGCCGGCCTCGTCGAGGATGACGTCCACGAGCGGGGAGCCGGTCTCGGCGTCCTTCTGGGCGAGCACCTCCGCGGTGATCTCGATCAGGTAGGACTCCAGGTCGCCGGTGTTCCACTCCTTGAAGACGTCGACCAGCTGCTCCACCGAGAGCCCGCCCACCCGGCGGAGGAGGTCGTAGGCCTCCGCGATCAGCTGCATGTCGGCGTACTCGATGCCGTTGTGGACCATCTTCACGAAGTGGCCGGCGCCGTCGGTGCCGACATGGGTCACGCACGGCTCGCCCTCGGCCACCGCGGCGATCGACTTCAGGATCGGGCCGAGCGTCTCCCATGCCTCGGCGGAGCCGCCGGGCATGATCGAGGGGCCGTTGAGCGCGCCCTCCTCGCCGCCGGAGATGCCGGTGCCGACGAAGTTCAGGCCGCGCTCGCGCAGCTCGCGCTCGCGGCGGATGGTGTCATTGAAGTTGGCGTTGCCGCCGTCGACGATGATGTCGCCGGGCTCGAATCGCTCGGCCAGCTGCTCGATCACCGCGTCGGTGCCCTTGCCCGCCTGGACCATGATGATCGCCGTGCGAGGCTTGGTCAGCGTCGCCACGAAGTCGTCGATCGTCTCGGAGGCGAGGAATCCGGCCTCGGGATGCTCGGTGACGAGCTCCTCGGTGCGGGCGTAGGTGCGGTTGTAGACCGCCACCGTGTTGCCCTCGCGGGAGGCGAGGTTGCGGGCCAGGTTGGACCCCATCACGGCCAGGCCCACCACGCCGATGTTCGCGCGGCCATTGTCGTTGTTCGGCATCGTGCTCCTCGGTTGAGTCGGTGATGCCATTCAACTCCGCTCGTCAAGCAGCGACGGTGGGCGGCTCGGCGCGAAAACGCGCCGGCCGGCCGTCGACGCCGAGCACCCGCCAGGACCACCGGGTCAGCGGCGTACGCAGCCCGAGGTTGTCGAAGAGCATCCGGACGTCGGCGAAGAGGTGACGACGGAACGCGGCGGCCTCGGGGCCGGTGCCCCAGACCTCGCGGACGACCTCGTCCGGGAGGCCCATCAGCTCCCGGTCGGCACGGGACGGGATGATGATCGCGTCCGATCCCAGACGCATCGCGAGCGGCGTGAGGATGCCGAGAGCCAGCCGCGAGACCGGGTTGAGCGACGGTGCGTGCTCCTCGAGCCAGGCGTGCGCGAAGCCGATGTGGCGCGCCTCCTCGGCGATGTGGATGGCCATGATCTGGTCCAGGAGCGGATGGGTGCCACCGGAGCGCATGGCCTCCTTCTGCACGTGGTCGATCGGCTCCTCGCCGGCCAGGATGATCGCGAAGAAGAGCGCCGGGTAGAGCGCGCCGAGATGTCCCACGAGCGGGATCGAGCGCAGCAGCCAGCCGGGTGCACCGGCGACGTCGGGGCAGACCCGGTTGGTGAACTCCTGGAACATCTGGATGTGGTGGGTCTCCTCGGTGAGCTCGTGCATGAAGTAGCGGAACTCGGGGTCGCCGTTCTCGACGCCCATCAGGAACTGGGTGCCGCCGAGGAGGAGCAGCTGCTCGAACTGGGAGCCGGTCTTCACCATCGCGGTGAGCCGGTGCCGGCCCACCTCGATCTGCCGCGCCCTGGGCAGCGACTGATACCAGGGGTGGGCGCCGAGCAGGTCGAGCGTGGGCAGGATCCAGCGCTCGTCGTCCTCGGTGGTCGCCATCTCCGGAGCGTCCCAGTCGACGTCCTTGAACGCGTTGAAGTACTTCTCGACCGACGCCTCCGACAACGTACGCAGCGTGTCGTCGTACGCCCGGCGGGGTGTGGCCCGGGTCGGTGTGATCATCCGGACCGGGGTGCCGGCCACGGCACCCACGTAGCCACCGATCGAGCGAAGTGTCTGCACAACCATCCGAGCCTCCTTGCGACGTTGGTCTGTCAACCAATGTACATGGGATTTGCGTCCCGGGAACCCGATCGGGGGCGTGTGTCTCTCTCAGCAGATCTCGGCGGCGAGCGCCTTCCGGACCCCGGCGACGAGGTCCTCGGGCGTCCGCGCCGGACGGTCGAACGTCGTGCGCGCGCTGTGCGCCCCACGCTCGTCGACCCACTGGAACTCGAAGCCGTCGGCACACAGGCCCGTGATCTGGGCGGCGAGGACGCTGTCGACCGGGACGTACGAACGGGTCGCGACCGCCTCGCGGAGCTCGTTGCCGTGGTGGTTGTTGAGGTGGTCCTGGTTGCGGTGGATGACGCCGTCGTTGAGGTCGAGGTCGCGGTCGGTGAAGGCGTCGAGCGGGACCGGCACCGCCTCCCCGGTGGGCCGGACCAGCATGACGCTGGAGACGTCCATGACGACCTCCTCCCACTCCGTCTCGCAGCACGTGCAGGCATCCGTACGCAGCCACCGCAGCGTGCCGGTCAGGCGGACCGCCTCGCCGTTGCCGAGCGTGCCCTGGAGGACCAGCACGACGTGGCTGCCGCGACGCCCGGCGTACGCCATCCGCTGCTCGGGTGGGCACAGGAAGGTCGGCCGCCCGCCGTCGTCGGCGAAGCCCTGCATCTCGAGCTCCTCCATCGAGTAGGGGATGCCGTCGATGACCACGTTGCCCCCGCGGGGGCAGGACAGGATGCTGCGGGCAATGCGGGGAGTCGACTCCATGACACCTCCATGTTTAGGTAAGGCTTACCTAAACATGGAGGTGTTGGGTGGGGCAAGGGGGCTATCCGCCGACGTGCACCTGGGGGCGCCGGTCCTCGCGGGGCTCGGCCTTGCGGAGGATCTCGTGGGTCAGCGGCGGGATGTCACCCTCGCCGGCCAGCCAGAACCGCAGCGCGTTGTCGGCAGGGGCCCGCTCCGACCACTCGAAGTAGACGTGCGGGACCTGGTCGTCCAGGTCGCGTACGTGCAGCAGGAAGGCCGCGATGGCGTTCGGCACGCTGGAGCCGGTGGCACGCAGGATGCGATGCTTGCCGACCTGGACGCTGGTGACCTCGACGAGCGTCTCGAACTCGCTCGCGTCGGTGATCTCGACCTCGAGGAAGATCCGGTCCTCGTGGTCGCCGAGGTGGTTGTCGAGCTGGACCTCGGCCATCTTCTCGTCGTACTCGTCGCTGTCGCCGGCCTGCAGCTTGTTCGCGATGAACCGGATCGGGCGGGGGTCGGCGATGGAGACGTCGAGGACCTTCTGGGCACCCTTGTCGATGACCACGCGGTTCACCCGCAGCTCGGTGCTGCGCATGATCCGGGAGTAGACGCTGACCACCAGGATCATCACGACGAAGATCAGCGCGATGAACAGGCCCTCGGGCCGTTCGATGATCGTGACGACGATCGTGTAGACGAAGATCGCGCTGACCAGCCCGAAGAAGAGTCCCCGGCCCCGTCGGCCCCGGCGCCACTCGGTCAGGGTGACGGCCACCGCGGCGGAGGTCATCAGCGCGAGCACGCCGGTGGCGTACGCCCCGGCCTGGGCGTTGACGTCGGCGCGGAAGAGGAGCGTGACGACCGCCGCGATGACCGTGAAGACCAGCGTCAGCGGCCGGGTGAGCCGGGCCCAGTCGGGCGCCATCCCGTAGCGGGGCAGGTAGCGCGGCACGATGTTGAGCAGCCCGGCCATCGCGCTGGCACCGGCGAACCACAGGATGCCGATCGTGGCGGCGTCGTAGGCGGTCCCGAAGGCGTCGCCGAACCGCTCGTGCGCCAGGTAGGCCAGCGCGCGCCCGTTCGCCTCGCCGCCCTCCTCGAACTGCTCGGCGGGGATCAGCAGGGTGGTGACCAGGGTCGAGCTGAGCAGCATCACGCTCATGATCAGCGCAGCGCTGGTGAGCAGCTTCTTGGCGTTGCGGATCCTGCCGAGCGGAGCCTCCCGGGTGTCGCTGGGGTCACCCTTGACCAGCGGCATCACGACCACGCCGGTCTCGAACCCGGACAGCCCGAGCGCGAGGGCCGGGAAGACGACGAGGGCCGCGCCGACGACCCCGAGCGGGACCGAGTGCTGGGCGGAGATGGCGTCGGTCCAGTCGGAGAAGACCTCAGGATGGGTCAGCGCCTCGATGAGGCCCTCGACGGTGACGACCGCGCTCAGCCCGATGAAGGCGACGACCAGCACCACGGCGATGCCGATCGCCTCCTTGAAGCCCTTCAGGAACACGCCGCCGAGCAGGGCCAGCAGGAGCAGGGTGACCAGGACCTGGCGGCCGCTGAGCGCGTCGTGGAGGAAGGGGTTCTCGAGCATGTGCGCCGCGGCGTCGGCGGCCGAGAGCGTCATGGTGATCACGAACCCGGTGGCCACGAACCCGAGCAGGGCCAGCACCAGCAGCTTGCTCGACCAGTACGACATCAGCCGCTCCAGCATCGAGAGGCTGCCGTCACCGTGAGGGCTCTCCTCGGCCACCCGGCGATACATCGGCAGCGCGGCGAAGAGGGTGATGAGCACCAGCACGAGCGTCGCGAACGGTGCGATCGCACCGGCCGCCAGCGCGGCGATCGCCGGCTGGTAGCCGAGCGTGGAGAAGTAGTCGACCCCCGTCAGGCACATCACCTTCCACCAGGGCTGGGTCTGATGGTTGGCAGAGACGTTCGACTCGCTCTCGTAGAAGCCCTCCGGCTCCGGCTCGTCGGAGGTCAGGAGCCATTGCCCCAACCGTGATGCGGCCATGTCGCGCAACTTTCTCGTCTCTGGTCCAGAACGACGCGCGAGCCTACTCGAACGGGGTTGCGCGAGACGCTTCGGACGGCGCGTCGCGAGGAGGCCAGTCGGGAGGCCGGTCGGGAGGCCGTGTCAGAAGCCGATCGGCAGCCCGGCGTAGTTCTCCGCGAGCCCGGCGGCGGCGTGCTCGCTGGAGGTCACCCAGCGCAGCTGGGAGAGCTGGAGCTGGGTGTCGAACGGGTCCTCGGCGGTATGCAGCATGGTCGTCATCCACCAGGAGAAGTGGGTGCAGCGCCAGACGCGGCGCAGCGCGGTCTCTGAGTAGTCGTCGGCCAGCCGCGGGTCGCCCTTGAGCAGTGCGGTGAGGGCGGGTGCCAGCAGCGCGACGTCGGCGACCGCGAGGTTGAGCCCCTTGGCGCCGGTCGGCGGGACGATGTGGGCGGCGTCGCCGGCCAGGAAGAGGCGGCCGTGACGCATCGGGGTGGAGACATGGGACCGCATCGGCAGCACCGACCGGTCGGTGATCTGCCCGGGCTGCAGCGTCCAGCCGTTCTGGCCGTGGCCGAGCCGGGTGGCGAGCGCGTCCCAGATCTGGTCGTCGGACCAGGTCGCCGGGTCGGTGCCGTTGGGCACCTGCAGGTAGAACCGGGAGACGCTCTCCGAGCGCATCGAGTGCAGCGCGAAGCCGTCGGGGTGCCACGCGTAGATCAGCTCGTCGGTCGAGGGCGGGACGTCGGCGAGGATGCCGAACCAGCTGTACGGGTAGGTGCGGTCCCAGCTCTCCCGGGCCGGGATCGCGGCGCGGCTCGGGCCGAAGGAGCCGTCGCAGCCGACGATCACATCAGCCCGGATCCGCTTCGGGGCTCCGGTGGCGTCGGTGAAGGTGACCGAGGGGTGGTCGGAGTCGATGTCGTGCAGCGCGGTGTCGCTGATCTCGTAGTGGACGACCTGCCCGGCGGCGCGTCGGGCGTCGATCAGGTCCTTCTGCACCTCGGTCTGCCCGTAGACGTAGACCGCCCGGCCGACCAGGTCGATGAAGTCGAGGTGGTGGCGCTCCTCGGGCCACTGCAGGTAGATCCCCCGGTGCTTGTCGGCGTCGCGGGCGAGCCGGTCGCCGAGGCCGACCTCGGTGAGCAGGTCCACGCTCGACTGCTCCAGGATCCCGGCGCGGATGCGGGCCGCGACGTACTCCTCCGACCGGGTCTCCACCACGACCGAGTCGACCCCGTCGGCGGCGAGGAGATGGCTCAGCAGCATCCCCGCGGGGCCGGCGCCGACGATCACAACCTGCGTACGTTCTTCTGCCATGGGGCGAGTCAACTCCCGTTCCGGTGGCCGCCGCCAGCGTGGTCTTCCATTGAGTGGAAAGACCTGGGATGGAAAGACGCCAGGTGGAACCTGGTGCCGAATAGCGCGGACGGGCTCTTGTGTCGGCTCCGACACCTCCCTACGGTCGAGGCACACACTTGTGATCCGAGTCACAAACCAACGAAGGAGCGCCCTGATGCCCGACGTCCTTGCCGACCGCGCCGCCCTCGAATCCCAGATCGGCGACCGGACCATGGTCGACGTTCTCGCCGAGGTGGTCGCCGAACGTGGTGCCGAGCCGGCCTTCTCCGACCGGCACACCGCCGACGGTACGGGCTGGCGCACGCTGACCTGGACCGAGCTGCACCAGCGCGCCCGTGAGCTGGCCGCCGCCTACATCGCCGCCGGTCTCCAGCCGGGGGAGTCGGTCGCGATCATGGCCGCCAACCGCATCGAGCACGTCCTCGCCGACCTGGCCGCGGTGCTCGCCGGCGGGGTGCCGATCAGCATCTACAACACCCTCGCGCCCGACCAGGTGGGCTACGTCGCCGAGCACGCCGACCCCCGGATCGTGGTGCTGGAGACCGACGACCACGTCGCCCGCTGGGCGCTCGGGCTGAAGCGGGAGGAGATCCGCCGCGTCGTCACGCTCGACACCGCGGTGGCCGACGACCCCAGGGGGGTCGCGTGGGACGACTTCGTCACCTCGGGCGCGGCGGCGCTCGCCGACGTCGGCGAGGAGCTGGACGCGCGCAGCGCGGCGGTCACCCCCGACCACACCGTCACCATGCTCTACACCTCGGGCACGACCGGGCAGCCCAAGGGTGTGGTGCTCACCCACCGCAACATCGTCTTCGAGACCACCAGCTCGCTGTCGACCTCGGGGATCGAGGAGCCGGGGATCTTGGTCTCCTACCTGCCGTTCGCGCACATCGCCGAGCGCGTGCTCAGCCTCTACATCCCGCAGTTCAACGGCGGCCACGTCTACCTCATCCAGGACCCGTCGCTGCTGCTCGGCACCCTTCAGGAGGTGCACCCGACCAGCTTCTTCGGGGTGCCGCGGGTCTGGGAGAAGATCCGCACCGGCGTCACCGCGCTGCTCGCCGCCGAGACCGACGACGCCAAGCGGGAGGCCGTGGAGAAGGCGATGGCGGTCGGGCTCGCCTATGTCGAGTCGCAGCAGACCGGGCAGACCACCTCGCCCGAGCTGCAGGCGCAGTACGAGCAGGCCGACGCCGCCGTCCTCTCGACGATGCGCGCCCTGCTCGGCCTCGACCGGGTCGAGTGGGCGGCCAGCGCCGCCGCACCGATGCCGCTCGAGGTCGCGAAGTTCTTCGCCGGGCTGGGGATCAAGGTCTACGACGTCTACGGGATGACCGAGACCACCGGTGCCGCCACCGCCAACGGGCCTTCGGGCTTCCGGCTGGGGACGGTCGGCCGGCCTCATCCCGGGATCGAGGTGCGCATCGCGGAGGACGGCGAGATCCTGTTCCGCGGGCCGATCACGACGCCCGGCTACGTACGCCGGCCGGAGGCGACCGCGGGGCTCCTGGACGCCGACGGCTGGCTGCACACCGGCGACATCGGCTCGCTCGACGAGGACGGATTCCTCAGCGTCGTCGACCGCAAGAAGGAGATGATCATCAACTCCGCGGGCAAGAACATCGCGCCGTCCAACATCGAGAACCTCCTCAAGGAGAGCCCGCTGGTCGGCCACGCGATGGTGGTCGGCGACGGTCGTTCGTACGTCGTCGCCGTGCTCACCCTCGACGGCGAGATCGCTCCCGTGGTCGCCCAGAAGCTCGGCGTCGAGGCCGGCTCGCTCGCCGAGCTGGCCCAGCACCCGGTCATCCGCGGTGCGGTGGGCCAGGCCGTCGAGGCGGCCAACGCCCGGCTCTCGCGTCCCGAGCAGGTCAAGGCCTTCGAGCTGCTCGGCGAGGAGTGGACCGCCGAGTCCGAGGAGCTCACGCCCACCCTGAAGCTCAAGCGGCGCGTGGTGAGCAAGAAGTATGCCGACGTCATCGACGGGCTCTACGCCGGCGGCGAGTGAGCCGGCGGCGGCCTACTCGGGAGGCCGCCGAAGGTCGGACATCGTCGCGGCCCAGCCGCCGTCGCGGCGGATCTGCGCGGCCGCGATCACGACCAGGACCGCCGCGGTGGCGAAGTGGATCACCGCGTCGGTCACGTGGTCGGGCATGTGCATGACCCACATGACCTGCGGTGATGCGAGCGCCCAGATGCCGGGGACGGTGCCGGCGACGGCGGCCGCCAGCAGGTAGAGGACCGACCACGAGGTGCGTCGGCACAGGACGATCCCGGGGGCGAACAGGGCGAGGCCGGCGAGCGCGTGCCAGCCGTTGTAGTCCATGCCGAGGATCTTCGCCGTCGGTGCGTCGTGGCCGATCTCGAAGCTCGGCTCGGCGATGAACCCGGCGATCGCGATCAGGACGTGCGCCGCGCAGATCACCAGGACCGCCCACTGGGTGAACGTCCATCGCGTGCCCGAACGCGTTTCTTGATAGATCGTTCTAGTCATATATTGACCATAGACCTCCACCCCGACGGGCGCTACCGGAAAGACGACGCCGATGACGAACACGCGGGCGCGGATCCTCGCGGCCAGCACCGAGCTCTTCCGCCGGCAGGGCATGTCCGGCACCGGCCTCAAGCAGATCGCCGAGGTCGCCAAGGCGCCGTTCGGGTCGATCTACCACTTCTTCCCCGGGGGCAAGGACGACCTGGCGGGGGAGACGATCCGGCGCGCGGGCGGGGAGTACCGCGACCTGGTCCTGGCTTTCTTCGCCGGCCCCGACGACCTGGTCACCAACGTCGAGACCGCGTTCGCGGCCGCCGCCGGGGTGCTGGTGGAGACCGACTACGCCGACGCCTGTCCGATCGCCACCGTCGCGCTCGAGGTGGCGAGCACGAACGAGACCCTGCGCCAGGCGACCGCCGAGGTCTTCACCGACTGGATCGAGGTCGGCGGGCGGCATCTCGAGCAGCGGGGCGTGCCGCCCGGGGCCGCCCGTGGCCTCATCATCGGCTTCATCACGAGCCTCGAGGGCGCCTTCGTCCTGGCTCGGTCGCTGCGTTCCACCGAGCCGCTGGAGGCGGCCGGCCGCAGCGTACAGGCTGCGGTGCGGGAGGCGTTGGCGTCCGGATCCTGATGCTGCCGGCCCATTCTCAGGGGGCGCCGGGTAACGTCGAGACCGACTTGTTCGGGCGGGTCAGGAGGTCTGTGATGCGTTGCTTCATCGTCGTCAAGGAGCGCAGCGACGCCGAGAGATGGGACTGGGTTCTGGTCGGTCCCGAGGTGTCGTCGGCGGGATCGCTCGGTGCCCGCGGGACCGAGGACGCCATCATCGCGGCGGTCGGGGCGGCGTACGACTCGCTCGTCGAGATCGCTCCCGTGCAGATCGTGGTGGCGCTGCCGTCCAACTCGAGGTTCTGGATGCTGACCGACGAGATCGCTGACGCCTACCCCGGGGTCACCGTGGTGCCGTTCACCGACGAGGACGCCGACATCCGCGCCGCGGCGGTGGAGGCGCTGGCGCTTCACCGGGCAGGCCCGCTGCCGCCGTTGGTGGTGGCGACCGACGGCTCGGCGCACCGCGGGTTCATCGGCTGGGGCTGGCTCGCCGGCGACGGCCAGCACGGCTTCGGCCGGCAGGTGCCCAACGCCCGCATCCGGGACCCGCATTCGCTCGTGGTCCTGGCTGAGCTGCAGGCGATCGCGGAGGCGGTGCGCGCGCTGCCGCGTCGCACGCTGACCATCCGGACCGACTCGCGGGTCGCGCTCGCGCTGATCGAGGACTGGCTCCGCGGAGAGGAGTCGATGCCGAAGGGCTACGAGACCGAGCATCGTGCCGAGCTCGCCGGTCTGACCCGGATGCACGACGACCTGTGCCGCGAGTCCGAGCGGCTCTCGTTCGAGTGGGTGCGCGGTCATGTCGGGGAGGCGCTCAACGAAGGCGCCGACTCGCTGGCCAAGCTCGCCCGGCGATTCGCCGAGGGCACCTGGGGACTGACCGCCGACGAGGTCCCCGGGAGGGCGCGGGCGATCGCGGAGACGTTCGCCGCACCGATGGCCTCGGGCTCTGCGTCCGCCGGGTAGGTTCGGCTGTCGTGAGTCATCCGACGGTCACCATCGCCCCGGACGAGCCCGCGCAGATCCGCGCGCGGCTCGATGCGCTTGGCCTGGACGGCATCTTCGACGTACACACCCACTTCCTGCCCCAGCGGATGCTCGACAAGGTGTGGGCCTACTTCGACTCGGCCGGGCCGCTGACCGGCCGGGCGTGGCCGATCGCCTACCGGCACTCCGAGGAGGAGCGGCTCCGGGTGCTGCGAGACCTCGGTGTACGTCACTTCTCGGCCCTCACCTATCCGCACAAGCCGGGGATGGCGGCGTGGTTGAACCAGTGGGGCGCGGAGTTCGCGGCCGACAAGCCGGACTGCCTGCAGTCGGCGACGTTCTACCCGGAGCCGGGCGCGGGCGACTACGTGCGCGAGGCGGTCGAGGCCGGGGCGCGGATCTTCAAGGCGCACGTCCAGGTCGGTGACTACGACCCCAACTCGCCGCTGCTGGACCCGGTCTGGGACGTGCTGTCGGAGTCGCGTAAGCCGCTGGTGATCCACTCCGGCCACGGCCCGGCGCCGGGGCGGTTCACCGGGCCGGCCGGGATGGAGGCGCTGCTCGGACGCTATCCCGATCTGGTGCTGATCGTGGCCCACATGGGGCTGCCGGACTACGCGCGGTTCCTCGACCTGGTCGAGAAGTACGACAACGTGCACCTGGACACGACCATGGCCTTCACCGCCTTCACCGAGGCGTCGACGCCGTTCCCGGCCGAGGAGATGCCGCGGCTGAAGGCGCTGGGGGATCGGGTGCTGTTCGGCAGCGACTTCCCGAACATCCCCTACCCCTATCTCGATGCGGTCGACGGCGTCCTCGGGCTCGGGCTCGGTGACGACTGGGCGCGCGGGGTGCTCCACGAGAACGCAGCGAGGCTCTTCGGGCTGTCCGCCGGTCGCTGAGCGCGGGCGGTGCCGGTGGTGCCGTCGTAGCTGCCGGTGAGGAGCTGGACGATGTCGGGGACGCCGAGCGCGAGCCGGTTGAACCGGGGTGACTCCGCGGCGACGACCAGGTGCTTGGCGAGCTCGATCTCGTCGCGGGCCCACGGGATCAGTCCGGCGCGGTCCAGGTTGGCCGAGTTGGCGGCGCCGTGGCCGGAGATCGAGCGGTAGGTGATCACCGGGGTGCCGGAGGCGAGCGCCTCCAGCGAGGTGAAGCCGCCAGCGTTCTGGACGACGCAGTCGCTGGTCGCCATCAGGGCGCGTACGTCGGTGCGCCAGCCCAGCGCCACCACGCCGGGGATCCGCTCCAGGCGACGCTTGAGGCAGGCGTCGGTCGCGCAGAGGACGATCGGGGTCATGTCGCTGTGGTCGAGGATGTCGAGCGCGGTCTGCTCGAGCGCGCCGGCGCCCAGCGAACCCCCGGTGACCAGCGCCCGCGGGCCCTTCAGGTTCAGGTCCGCCAGGGGGTCGGGGAAGACCTCCCCGGGGACGTACGCCGCACCCGGCGGGACCAGGGGCTGGACCACGGCGGCCCTACCACCGAGCAGGCGCGCCTCACGGGCCGCGACCTCGTGGATGGCGAGGTTGAGGTCGATGCCGGGGTTGATCCACAGCGCCGGGACGGCCGCGTCGGTGAGGTAGGTGACCGCCGGCGCGCTCAGCTGTCCGGTGGTGCGCAGGTGGCCGATCACCTGGGAGCTGAACGGGTGGGTGGAGATGACCAGGTCGGCGCCGTGCATGGCGTCGGTGAGGTTGCGGGTGGAGAGGCGCAGGATCTGGTTGAAGAGCCTGTGGAGCGGTCGTCCCGGCATGACCAGGCTCATCGTGGTGCCCCAGGAGTCGGGGCTGACCTGGAGCTGCATCTTGTAGCCGGCCTTCAGCCCGTGCCCGAGCCGCCATGGCATCAGGTCGACGAAGTCGAAGATCTCGACGTCACATCCGGCCTCCCCGAGTGCTCGGGAGATCTCCCGGGAGGCCGAGTTGTGGCCCGCGCCGTAGCTCGCCGAGATGATCGCCACGCGCGGTGTCGTGCCGGGCCGGATGTGGAGGAGGGGCGCGAGCCGCTCCGAGTCGATGGACATGCGCCGGATTCTGTACGTGCGGTGTGACGTTGTGGTGAACGGGGGCACCCCGCGGCGTCACTCTTCATCGTCGGTTCGTCTCCCCGAACCTGCGGGCGTTCTATGGTTCATCCTGTGATCACCGCCCGGGCATTGCGCACTCGAGCGCGGTCGGCGGTCGCCGAGCTGGGCGGCGGCCCCTCGGCGGTGGCTGTGGTGATGCGCCAGGTGGTGGCGGCCTTTGCGGAGGCGCGCGGCACGGTGCTCACCGATGAGGCCCTGGACGCCGCGGGACTGTTGTCCTGTGCAGATCGTTCTTCGTCGGATCGTCTGCTGTCGGACTATCTGTTCCCGGACAGGGCCGAACTGGACGATCTGGTCCTGGAAGAGATCGGCTACGTCTACGAGGCGCTGCTCGAGGACTCCTCGCGGCGCGACAACGGCGCCCACTACACCCCGCCCGAGCTGGCCGACGAGGTGGTCGCTCATGCCTTGGCGCCGGTCGCGTCCCCGGACGCGACCGTGGTCGACATCGCGGCCGGGACCGGCGTCTTCCTCCTCGCCTCCGCGCGCTACCTGGCGTCGTCGTGCCGGCTGCCGGTGACCGAGGTCGTCACCCGCTGCCTCTACGGCGCCGACATCGACCCGGTCGCGGTCGACATCGCGAAGCTGTCGCTCTGGCTGCTCTGCGAGGACCCCTCGCTCCCGCTGACCTTCCTCGACGACCGGATCCTGTGCGGCAACTCGCTGGTCGGGATCGTCGACGCGGACGAGCTCCCCCTCGGCGTGGCCGACCCGAAGGCGTACGCCGACGCGATGGTCGCCGTCGCGCTGCCGCTGGGCGGTCGGCCGGGGAGACGGCTCGAGGAGGCGTACGCGGCGCTGGGCCGGGCCCGGCGGCTGCCCGTTCCCTCCGTCAGGCCGATCCACTGGGCGCTGGCCGCCCCCGAGGTGATGGCGCGGGGCGGCTTCGACGCTGTTGTCGGCAACCCGCCCTACCTCGGGGTCAAGCGGGTGCGGGACGCGATCGGTCAGCAGCTGCGCGACTACCTCGCGCACACGCTGGCCGCAGGCACGACGAGGCGGGCCGACTACGTCATCTACTTCCTGCTCCGCGCCGCGGCTCTCAGCCGGGGGGAGATCGGGCTGATCACCACCGACTCGATCAGCGAGGGCGACACCGCGCGCTTCGGCCTCGGTGCGCTCCTGGACCGCGGCTGGGAGGTCGCCCGGGCGGAGCGGTCGGCCCCGTGGCCGACCGCGGGCGTGCGGTTCGCGAAGATCTGGCTCACCACCCGGCCGCTCGACAGCGCGTGGCTCGACGGTCGCTCGGTCCCCGCGATCACCGGGACGCTCGAGGACGGCTTCTCGCTCCCGGAGCCGGCGCGGCTGGAGCTCGCCGTCCCGCTACCGCACGGCTACCAGGGCACGATCGTGCTCGGGCGCTCGCTCGTGCTGGCGCCGTCCGACGCGGAGGCGCTCTGCCGCGGGCCCCTCGGGCACACGGTGCGCCCCTATCTGAGCGGCGAGGACCTGGTGACCCCGTGCGGCTCGACCGCCTCCCGCTTCGTGCTCGACGTCGGCAAGCTGGGGCTCGAGGAGCTCGCCGAGGACCGCGCGCTCGCGAGGCTGGTGCGGTCGAAGGTGCGCGCCGAGCGGCGTCGGCAGTTCGCGAAGTATCCCCAGCTCAAGGAGCGCTGGTGGGGCTTCCTCAGTCCGGTCGAGGAGCTCTACCGCGACGCCGCCGGGCTCTCGCACGTCATCGCCTTCAGCAAGCACAGCAAGCACCTGTGGCCGGTGCTGGTCGGTGCCGACCATGTCTTCTCCAACGGCCTGGTGGTCTACCCGACGCAGGATGCTGCTGCGTACGCGTTCCTGGCCTCCGACCTCCACCGCGTCTGGGCGATGCGCGCCGGCGGCACCATGCTCAACACCGCCTATCGTTACAACCCATCGCGCCTGCGCGCCACCTACCCGTTCCCGGCCGACCTCGGACCGCTGCGCCCCGCAGGCGAAGCCCTCCTCGCGGCCCTGGACCGGGTCGGTGACGAGCGCCGCATCGGCATCACCGGCGTACTCAACCTCGTCGGTGACCCCCACATCCACGACCCCGCGACCGCCGACCTCCGCCAGGCCATCGCCGACGTCAACCACGCCACCGCCCGACTCCACGGCCTCGACGAGTCCCTGGCCACCCCCGACCTGACGCCCTCCGGCTTCGGCCTCACCCCCACCCGCCAGCGAGCCCTCATGGCCGCCCTCATCGCCCAGAACCTCGCCCTCGCCGAATCCGCAGACGTGGCGGCCGAGAAGTGAGTTCTGGCGGCCGAGACTGCAGAAGTGGGCGACGAAACCAGAGTTTCGTCGCCCACAAGTGCGGATTCGGCCGCCAGAACTACGGTTTCGCTAGACCGGGGTCGCCGGCCCACCCTCGACAGGAGCGGTGAAGTCGACGGTGCGCTTGGCGTTGGCGAGTGCGGTGACGGTAGCGGTGCCGATGGTGCCCTCGCGGTCGAATACCTCGGCGGTGCCGACGGAGATGCCCTCGTGGGCGACGTGGTCGATGGTGGCGAGGCCGACCTCCATCCCGGCGGGGCGGCGGGCGAGGGCGAGGGAGATGTCGGTGTTGATCCACTCGACGCCGTTGCTGCCCCAGTTGGTGACCATCGAGGTGGCGTCGGCGATGGAGGCGACGGTCTGGAACGGGGTCATCGGCTCGCCGGCGACGGTGGGTACCGCAACCTGCCAGGTGACGTGCCGCCCGGCGTTCTGGTGGCGGCCGAAGTCGTCGGACCAGGGGCTGTCGGAGACGAAGAAGGGTACGTGCGGCTCGGCGGTCGGGGGCGCCACCGAGAGCGGCGGGGGAGTGGCGCGCTCGGTCGCCGACCAGACCTCCCCGGTGGGGTTCTCGCCGGCGAGCAGGTAGGTGCAGGTCGCCCGCGCCACGACCTGCTCCGAGCCGTCGGACGAAGACTGGACCATCTCGGCATCGAGCAGCGCGATGCGAGGGCCGTTGCGTACGACGCTGGTGCGGATCCTCGTCGGAACCATCCGCGGTGGCCGGAACAGATCGACGTGATAGCGCGCGGGCACCAGCTCGGCGGCGCGGCCGAGCACCTCGATCTGGTCCTCGAGGCCGCGAGCGATCAGGCCGCTGGCGGCCACTCCGTGCATGTGGTCCTCGGCCCACATGCTGCGAGCCATCGGCGTAGGCTCGAAGCCGTCATCGGTGCGCCGGAAGAATGCGAGTTCCATGCGGACATTCTAGAACGTGTCCTAACTTCGGATTCAGTTGCGAAAACCGGCAAATAGTAACGGTTCCGTCGTAAAAAGCTCTCTAAAACCACGTACCATCGCACCCAAAGCAGCCCCGATCGAAGAGGACGACGATGAGCACCACGCCTCCCTACCAGGTGACCGACCCCGCTACCGGCGAGGTGATCGAGACCTTCCCGTTCGCCACCGACGCCGAGGTGGAGGAGGCGCTGACGCGGTCCCAGAAGGCGTACGAAGCCTGGCGCGCGACCCCGATCGAGGAGCGTTCCGCGATCGTGAAGCGCGCCGCGGACCTCTTCACCGAGCGTGCCGCGGAGCTCGGCCGGATCATCCGCACCGAGATGGGCAAGAAGGCCTCCTCGGGTGCCGGCGAGGCGGAGTTCTCCGGCGAGATCACCGCCTACTACGCCGACCACGGCCCCGAGCTGCTGAAGGAGACCGACCTGCCCGGACACGAGGGCAAGGCGGTCATCCAGCGTCTCCCGCTCGGCCCGGTGCTCGGCGTGATGCCGTGGAACTACCCCTACTACCAGGTCGCCCGGTTCGCCGCGCCCAACCTGGTCGCGGGCAACACCGTCATCCTCAAGCACGCCGAGAACTGCCCCCGCTCCTCGGCCGCGATCGCGAAGATCTTCGAGGACGCCGGTCTTCCCGAGGGCGTCTACCAGAACCTCTACGCCACCCACGAGCAGATCGCCACGATGATCGCCGACCCGCGGGTGCGCGCGGTGTCCCTGACCGGCTCCGAGCGCGCCGGCACGGCGGTCGCCGAGGCCGCCGGCCGCAACCTGAAGAAGGTCGTCCTCGAGCTCGGCGGCTCCGACCCCTACATCATCCTCGACTCCGACGACATCGACGAGGCCGCCGAGACCGCCTGGGCGACCCGGATGGAGAACGTCGGCCAGGTCTGCAACGGCAACAAGCGGATGATCGTGAACGAGGGCGTCTACGACGACTTCGTCGCCGCCCTCACCAAGCGTGCCGCCGCGATGACGCCGCTCGAGGGCGAGGACGGCGACGACACCGTCTACTCCCCGCTGGTGGCCCGCAAGGCCGCCGAGGCACTGCGCGCGCAGATCCAGGACGCCGTCGACAAGGGCGCCACCCTCCACGCCGGCGGTGAGATCTCCGACGGCCCCGACGCGTTCTTCGCGCCTGCCGTCCTCACCGGTGTCACGCCCGAGATGCGCGCCTACACCGAGGAGCTCTTCGGCCCGGTCGCCGTCGTCTACAAGGTGAGCACCGACGAGGAGGCCGTCGAGCTGGCCAACGCGGTCGAGTTCGGCCTCGGTGGCGCCGTCTTCTCCACCGACGAGGCCCGCGCGATCGCCGTCGCCCAGCAGCTCGACGTCGGCATGGCCAACGTCAACACCCCGGCCGGCGAGGGCGCCGACGTGCCCTTCGGCGGCACCAAGCGCTCCGGCTTCGGCCGCGAGCTCGGCCCGCTCGGGATCGACGAGTTCCTCAACAAGCGGCTCTTCTACGTCGAGCGCTGACGGTCGTCGGGGCCTGTCGGGACCGGATGGTCTCGACAGGCCCCCGCGTCAGGCGACCTTCGCGTCCCAGTCGATCGCGTAGCGCTGCTCCTCCTCGGTGACCCGGGCCACCGCCGGCGCCCGGAAGACGAGCGGCAGCACCAGAGGCATCACCCGCCGGGCGAGCGGCCCGGGCGCCTTCGCGTGGCTGATCTTCGCTCCGCGCGCCGCGATCTTCTCCACCCGCGTACGCCGCAGACCCTCGTACGCAGCGAACGCCGACTCCACCGACGGCAGGTCGCGCAGGCAGCGAGCCAGCTGGATGCCGCTCTCGATCGCGAGCGAGGCGCCCTGGCCGGTGCTGTTCGACGGTGCGTGCACCGCGTCGCCGACCAGCACCATCCGGCCGCGGTGCCAGTGCGGCACCGGCGGCATGATGTGCAGCGCCCCGACCACCTGCAGCGACTCGGCCGACGTCGAGGCGGCCAGGAGCGCACCGGGGTCGTCGTCGGCGTACACCTCGCGCAGCGTGCGCAGCCACTCCTCGGGCGGTGTGCGGCGGGCTTCGGTGAGGCTGAGATAGGGCGAGGGCAGGTTGACGCCCCACGCCACCCGCCCGTCGCCGTGGCGCCAGTAGAGGTAGTAGGCGCGCCGCCCGAACGCGAAGGTCATCGTCGCCGGCTCGAGATCGAGGTCGACGTCGGCGTACCCGCCGAAGCCGAGCAGCCCGGTGTAGCCCGCTCCGGGCGCGCCCGGGTCGATGAGCGTACGCACGGTCGACCGCACCCCGTCGGCGCCGACGAGCACGTCGCCGCGCGCCGAGGACCCGTCGTCGAAGTGCGCCACCACGCCGTCGGCCTCCTCGGAGACCGAGACGAGCCGCCGCCCGTGCTCGAGACGTACGCCGGCCGCGACCGCCTGCTCGCGCAGGACGCGGTGCAGGTCGGCGCGCTCGATCGCCTGCCGCGCCGGCAGCCCGGAGGGCGCGGCGACCAGGTCGAACGTACGGTTGCCGATCGCCATCCGGGAGCGGGTGATCGGGGTGCCGGCCTCGAGCACGCCGGCGGCGGCGCCGATGGTCTCGAGGGCGACGACGCCGTTCGGCTCGAGTGCGAGCAGGCCGCCGATGCCCTCGGTGGGCTCGGGGTAGGCCTCGTACACGGTCGCCTCGATACCGGCCTTCGCCAGTGCGGCCGCGGTCACGGGACCGGCGACGCCGCCGCCGATCACGAGTGCTGATGAGATGGATGCCACGGTTCTACTCCTTGGTGAGGACCGCGGTGTCGGGCGGATAGTCTGCTCAGTGCCATCCGAGCCGTGTCGCCGTTGCCGCGGTGCCGGTTCTTTTCGGTGGGCCTGGTGGCGGTGTTGCCGCACCGCCGCCAGGTCGTTCTCTGGTTCGGTCCTGCGTCAGTCCTGCTCGGCGCCCCGCTCGGCGAGCTCGGCGAGCTCGTCCGGCATCGCGCCGCTCCGGTGCCACTCGCGCCATTCCTCGACGAGCGGGTAGGTGCCCGAGGCGAGGTCGGCCTGCAGCGAGCGGACCCAGGCGGCCTCGGCCTCGCGCATCGCGATCGCGTACTCCGTCTCGACCAGGAAGAGGCGCGGGACCTCTGCCTCCTCGTAGCCCGCCCGCAGCTCCCGCACCATCTGCTCCAGCGCGGTCAGCCGGTCCTGCAGCGCGTCGGCGACCTGGTCGGGGGAGAGCGCGACCATCATCGAGAGCCCGGCGACGAAGCCGGACTGCTCGCTGACCGGGGTGGTGAGCAGCTCGCGGGTCCACTCGACCAGCTCCGTACGCCCCGCCTCGGTGATGCGGTAGATCGTGCGCTCGGGGCGCGCTCCCTGGCGGTCGGTGCCGGCGACCTCGAGCAGCCCGTGCTTCTCCAGGCTCGCCACGACCGTGTAGAGCGAGCTCCACTTGATGTCGACGTCGTCGCCCTTGCCGCGGGCGCGCATGAGCGAGGCGATCTCGTAGCGGTGCATCGGCCGTTGCACCACGGTGCCGAGCACCGCGAGCCCGGTCAGGTTGCTCACCTTGCGACGTGCCATCACTCACCTCCGTATATTCGTAGCCGAATATACGGCCACGACCATAGTGACGTCCAGAGAAATTCGGAACGGGTACTCGCACGTAGCGCCCCGGCACGCGACGATGTGGCACGTGGCAACAGAAAAGGTGTGGTTCAAGAGCACGTCCGGGCCGAAGCTGGCCGGTCTCATCGACCTTCCGGAGGGTGAGGTACGCGGCTGGGGAGTCTTCAGCCACGGGTTCACCCTCGGCAAGGAGTCGCCGGCGGCTGCGCGGATCTGCAAGCAGCTCGCCGCCGAGGGCATCGGGATGCTCCGCTTCGACAACCTCGGGCTCGGCGACTCCGAGGGAGACTGGGGCAACGGCTCGTTCACCCACAAGGTCGCCGACACCGTCGAGGCCACCCGCTTCATGGCTGAGCGCGGCACCCCGGCCGAGCTGCTCGTCGGCCACTCCTTCGGCGGCGCGGCGGTCCTGGCCGCGGCCCACGATGCCGTCGGGGCCGACGCCGTCGCGACCGTCGGCGCACCGTTCCAGCCGGCCCACGTGGAGCACAACTACGACGCCGTGCTCTCCCGCGTGCTGGAGGACGGCGAGGCCCCGTGGATGGCCGGCGGCAAGTCGCTGACCCTGCGCAAGGCCTTCGTCGACGACGTACGCCGCGCCGACCTGCGCCAGAAGATCATGCAGCTCAAGAAGCCGCTCCTGGTCATGCACAGCCCCACCGACACCACGGTCGGGATCGAGAACGCCTCCGACATCTTCAACACCGCCCGTCACCCGCGCTCCTTCGTGGCGCTGGAGGGCTCCGACCACCTCCTCACCAAGAAGGGCCAGGCCCAGCGTGCCGCCCGGATCATCTCGGCCTGGGCGGACCAGTACCTGAACGACTGATGTCGTTCCGCCGGACCCGGTCCGGCCTCCGATAGGTTCGGGCCATGGTCAAGAAGCCGAAGTTCCCGATCAAGGAGCTGATCAAGGCCGGTCCGGCGGCACCGCAGGTGCTGGTCGGCCACCTGGTCGCCACCCAGGGCCCGGAGATCGCCGCGAAGGTGGCCGCGGACCGCGCCGAGCCCGGCTTCGACCCCGAGGCGTACGTCGACGAGCTGATCCGCAGGCACCGCTGGTTCGCCCGCCTGCAGGGTGCCGGTGGCGGCGCGATGATCGCGGTCGCGGAGGTGCCGGCCGTGATCGGCGGGCCGGCTGCGGTCGTGGCCGCGGCGGGCACCGCGATCCTGGGGGACCTGGTCGCCCTGGCGTGGGTCGAGCAGCGACTGGTGATGCACATCGCCGCTGCGTACGGGCATGATCTGGAGGATCCGGCGCGGATCGACGAGTTCCTCAGGCTGGCCGGCGTGGAGCTGCTCTTCGACGGGGGCGGTGGCGCGGCGGGTGCTGCCGGCAGCCGGTTCGGCGTCCGTGCGGCGACCCGCTGGGCGGCCGACAAGACCGTCGAGGCGACCAAGGGGATGGCGCAGCTCGTCGGTGCCCGGGTGGCCCGGCGTGTCTTCCTGCGCGGTATCCCGGTGCTCAACATCCCGCTCGGCGTGGTGCTGTCGGACACCGCCACCAAGCGTCTCGGAAGGCGGGCACGCGAGTTCTACCGGGCGCGTCCGCGACCTGCCTGACGCGCATGTTTGATCAATTGACAGAAAACACCGAACGAGACTTCCACTAACCGGTGTGGGTGGGGTTACACTCGCTGCAAGCGCCCGGCTCGTGGACGTTCGTCGTGGGGACCGAATGAGTCACTGGCCCGGTCGATGAGGCGCCGATCGCGCGTATCCGCTGTTTGGCACGCGGTCGTCAGTCGTCTGCCATCGATCTGCGTGAGCCCTGGGAGGGCGACCGGCCGATGAGGGTCGGCATTTGGACATGCCACTCACCCGTGCGTGGCCCCAAGGAGGATTCAGTTGGCTCAGGGAGCCGCTACCCGGCGCAACAACCGGTCCGGCCGTTCGCGAAGCAACGGCAGTGCCGGCAAGTCCGGGCAGAACGGTCGCCGCAAGGGCGTCCACAAGGACAACGAGGGCATCATCCCGGTGCTCGCTCAGGTCGTCCGCGAGGTGGAGTCGGCGGTGCAGCGCCGCTCGGCCATGCCCGACGTGCGCACCAAGTTCCAGGTCGTCGCGCTCCTCGCCCGAGACGAGCGCCACCGCGTGCTCGAGGACGAGACCCTCAACGAGGGACGACGCGCCGAGCAGCTGAAGCGTCTCGACGGGATCGCCACGATCCTCGCCAAGACCGCGACCATGGACTCGCGGCTGTTCGAGCTCCTCGCCGAGGACGCCGAGATCTCCGACGCCGCCGTCGACCTCAAGCACGAGCTGATGGCCCGTGGTGGCGTCGACGTCCCCGAGGACGAGGAGGACGACGAGGACGAGACCCCAGCCGTCGTGGTCCCCGACAAGCGCGTGGTCCCGACAAGCGTCATCCAGCGCCAGCTCTCCAACCCGTTCCTGGTGCCCGACTTCACCAACGCCCGGCCGCCGGTGCACGCCCGTCGGCTCTCCGGCTGGGAGCTGCTCGGCCCGCTGTTCCGCAGCTTCGAGTACGCCGACTCCGGGCCCTCCTGCATGCCGCTGCCCGAGCCGCCCGCCTACGGCCCCGGCCACATCGACGCGCCCGGCACCCGCGAGCTCATGCACCACCAGGCCCAGCTGGTCGCCTCGGCGGCCGAGGGCCACCGTTCCTACCTGCTCGCCGACGAGCCCGGCCTCGGCAAGACCGCGCAGGCACTGCTCGCGGCCGAGGCGGCCGACGCCTACCCGCTGCTCGTCGTCGTGCCCAACGTCGTCAAGGCCAACTGGGCCCGTGAGGTCAGCCTCTGGACACCGTCCAAGAAGGCGACCGTCGTGCACGGCAACGGCGAGGACATCGACGGCTTCGCCGACATCGTCGTGGTCAACTACGAGATCCTAGACCGCCACGTCGGCTGGCTCGGCGACTTCGGCTTCAAGGGCATGGTCGTCGACGAGGCCCACTTCATCAAGAACAAGTCCTCCCAGCGCTCCCAGCACGTGCTGGCCCTCTCGGAGAAGATCCGGCAGCGTACGGCCAACCCGCTGCTGATGGCGCTGACCGGCACCCCGCTGATCAACGACATCGAGGACTTCCGGGCGATCTGGCAGTTCCTCGGCTGGATCGACGACGTCAAGCCGCTGGGCGGCCTGCTCGAGGGGCTCGAGGAGACCGGGCTGACCCCGCAGGACAACAGCTTCTACGGCGCGGCCCGCCGGGTCGTCGTCAACCAGGGCATCGTGCGCCGCCGCAAGATCGACGTCGCCAGCGACATCCCGGCGCGACGCGTGGCCGACCTCCCCGTCGAGCTCGACGATGCCGAGGGCCGCTCGATCCGGGCCGCCGAGGCCGAGCTGGCCAAGCGGATGATGCAGCGTTACGACACCGCGATCGAGACCCGGGTGACCGGCGCCAAGCCGGCTCCGGGCGAGCTCGACCTCGAGCTGATCCGCCGCGTCGCCACCTGGGAGCGCGAGGACCAGGACGCCTCCACCGGCGAGAACGTCTTCGGCATGATGCGCCGCATCGGTCGGGCGAAGGCAACCCTGGCCGCCGACTACGCCGCCCAGCTGGCCCGCAACGTCGGCAAGGTCGTCTTCTTCGCCAAGCACATCGAGGTCATGGACACCGCGCAGAAGCTCTTCGAGGAGCGCGGCATCCGCTACTCCACGATCCGCGGCGACCAGACCTCGAAGGCACGCGAGAAGGCCATCGAGGAGTTCATGACCGATCCCGAGGTCGAGATCATCGTCTGCTCGCTCACCGCGGCCGGCGTCGGCGTCAACCTCCAGGCCGCCTCCAACCTGATCCTGGCCGAGCTCTCCTGGACCGACGCCGAGCAGACGCAGGCGATCGACCGCGTCCACCGCATCGGCCAGACCGAGCCGGTCACCGCCTGGCGGATCATCGCGAGCCAGACCATCGACACCCGGATCGCCGAGCTGATCGACTCCAAGGCCGGCCTCGCGGCTCGTGCCCTGGACGGCTCCGACGAGGAGGTCACCGACTCCGCCGACGTGCAGCTCGAGGCCCTGGTCTCGCTGCTCACCGACGCTCTCCGCAAGCGCGAGTCCGGCCGCCGCGGCCGGCGCGCCGCCTGACTCGGACCGGGACACAACCGGGACCCATCTCAGGGAGAATCCTGAGGTGGGCCCTGGGTGCCGCGGCGTACGCTTGATCACATGTTCTGGATCATTCTCCTCGTCATCGCGGCGGCTGTGGGCGGCTACGTCTACCGAGTGCCGATCGTCGCCAAGCTGACCGGGCAGCCGCGCAGCCGCATCGAGCGGCACATCGGGCCGAAGGCCAAGCGTCTTCCCTGATCCCGGCGGACGTCCCCGCCGGGAATCCTCGGTGACACGCGTGCGTTGAGACGTACGTGCCCGCCGATCCGGCGCGCATACGACTCCAGACCGGAAGTGAGAGCCCCATGCCCACCGTCGAGCTCGGCGCAGAGAACTTCGAGAGCACCGTCACCGACAACGAGATCGTTCTCGTCGACTTCTGGGCGTCCTGGTGCGGCCCGTGCCGCCAGTTCAGCCCGATCTACGACGCCGCCTCCGAGGAGCACCCCGAGATCGTCTTCGGCAAGGTCGACACCGAGGCCGAGCAGGCGCTCGCCGGTGCCGCCAACATCACCTCGATCCCGACGCTGATGGCCTTCAAGAAGGGCAACCTCGTCTTCTCCCAGCCCGGTGCGCTCCCCGCGCCCGCGCTCAAGCAGGTCATCGACGCCGTCGTCGACCTCGACATCGACAAGGCGCTGGCCGAGCAGACCTCGAAGGAGTCCGGCGAGTAAGACTCGTCGTGGCTCCGGGGCCCACATCAGGTTTGATAGCGCTGTGACCGAACCCGATAGCGCCGCCCACGAAGAGCTCCTCCGTCTGCGCGGCAGCATCGACAACCTCGACGCCGCTCTCGTCCACCTCCTCGCAGAGCGCTTCAAGTGCACCGAGCAGGTGGGCCGGCTGAAGGCGCGCGCGGGCTTCCCGCCGGCCGACCCCAGCCGTGAGGCGGTCCAGATCGAGCGCCTCCGCCGGCTCTCCGACGACGCCGGTCTCGACCCCGAGTTCGCCGAGAAGATCCTCAACGTGATCATCGCCGAGGTGATCCGCAACCACCGCCAGTTCGTCGAGGACTGAGGTCGCCAGGTCGGGGTAGTCCGGTAGCGAACTGTCCATTTACCGACGAGTAATAGGCAGTTCGCTACCGGACTACCCCGAAACCTCAGCCGAGCACCCGGTCCAGCCAGGCGTTCCAGAACCGGCGGTCGGGGTCGAAGCGGCGTACCAGGTCCCGGAAGTCGTCCCAGCGCGGGAAGCCGGCCCCGGGATCGGTGGCGGCGAAGAGCTTGCCCCAGTGTGGCCGAGTGCCCGCCGGGAGCCGCTGCTCGAGGTCGGGCAGGAGCTCGCGTACGCCCACCGGGTCGGCGTTCCAGGTGAAGTGCAGCGCCAGGACGTCGGTGCCGTAGGCGGGGGAGAGCCACAGGTCGTCGGCGGCGACGGCGCGGATCTCGCCGACCTGCAGCAGCGGCTGGACCCGGTCGGCGAGCGACCGGACCGCATCGACGGCCTCGCGGGCACGGTCGAGCGGCACCAGGTACTCGCTCTGCAGCTCCGCGCCGACGCTCGGCTGGAACTCGAGCCTGAAGTGCGGCAGCCGCTCGTGCCACGGTCCGGGCACACCGAGCTGCTCGGTGCACGGCGCCGGGTCGAGTCCCGGGACGACGTGGCGAGGCTCGGTCGCGAGCACCGTGCCCGGGATCTCCGGCGTCGTCGAGCGGGACTTCACCCAGACCCGGCCGGCGGACCCGTCCGGCTCATCGGCCCACCGCGTGAAGATCGACACCGAGTAGGCCGCGCCGAGGATGTCGGTGAGGTGTTCTCGCAGGTCGGCGTAGGTGAGGCCTTCGTGGACCGTCTGCGTGATCTGATAGGTCGGCGAGGTCAGCAGCTCCAGATGGGTCACGATCCCCAGGGCCCCGATCCCGACCACGGCTCCGTCGAAGTCGGGCGACCCGGCCTCCAGGCGCACCAGGTCGCCGCGGCCGTCGACGATCTCCAGCGCGGTCACCGAGGTGGCCAGCGAGCCGTTGCCGGTCCCGGAGCCGTGGGTGCCGGTCGCGATGGCGCCGGCGACCGAGATGTGGGGGAGCGAGGCGAGGTTGGGGAGCGCCCGGCCGTGGTCCTGCAGCCAGGCGGCGAGCTCGCCGTAGCGCATCCCGCCGGGCACCCGGACCACGTCGCTGTCCAGTGTCGGCGGCTCCGCCAGGCCTTCGAGCGACACCAGCACTCCGGAGGTGTCCGCGAGGTCGGTGAAGGAGTGCCGAGACCCCAGCGCGCGCAGCCGCGGCTCGCGCAGCACGAGGTCGCGTACGTCATCCACGGAGCGCGGCCGGACGAGCTCGCGCGCGGTGTAGTCGTAGCTGCGGGCCCAGGTGGATCCGGGGGCTTCGCGGAGAGAGGTCTCGGTCTGCATGGATCGGATCGTAGCCGGGATACAGCGTCGGTGCGCATCCTCAGAAAACGTTATCGACAACGATTGACAACCCTGGCGCACACAGGCCAGTCTGTGATGCCGATCACACTCATCGTCTGGAGGCATCGTGAGAACTCGTCAACTCGCTGCAGTCGTCGCCGCGGCCGCAACCGTCGCTGTCACCGCATCGTCCGCGGCCCAAGCTGAGCCCCGTGGTTTCCAGCCCCCGTCCGACTCGCTGCGCTCCTACGCCTCCCCGATCGGTCTGCGCGTCGGGGTCGCGGTCAACCCCGAGGTCCTGGCCGACGAGGAGCTCGCCGGCATCGCCGCGGACGAGTTCTCCAGCGTCACTCCCGAGAACGAGATGAAGTGGGAGTCCGTCGAGCCGACGCGCGGCACCTACGACTGGTCGGGCGCGGACGAGGTCGTCGACTTCGCCCGCGCCCACGGCCAGAAGGTACGCGGCCACACCCTGCTCTGGCACAACCAGAACCCGGCCTGGCTGACCGGGGGCGTCGAGAACGGCACGATCAGCGATGCCGAGCTCCGGACGATCCTCCGGAAGCACGTCACCGACGAGGTCGCGCACTTCCGCGGCAAGATCTACCAGTGGGACGTCGCCAACGAGTTCTTCGCCGACTCCTGGAGCCCGAACCCGCTCCCCAACGGCATGAACGGCGACAACTTCTGGATCAAGCACCTCGGCACCGGCATCGTCGCCGACGCCTTCCGCTGGGCACATGCCGCCGACCCCAAGGCCCGGCTCTTCTACAACGACTACAACATCGCCGGCGAGGACGGGAACAGCGCCAAGTCGACCGCGGTCCACGCCTGGGCCGAGGAGCTCCTCGCCCAGGGTGTGCCGATCCACGGGATCGGCGACCAGGGCCACCTCGACACCCAGTACGGCTTCTCCGGCGAGCGCTTCCGTGCCGACCTGCAGCGCTATGCCGACCTCGGTCTCGAGGTCGCGGTCACCGAGGCCGACGTACGCACCTTCGTCGACTCCGCCGAGACCCAGGTCCCGACGGACGACCTGGCGCTCTTCGCCCACCCCTACGAGTTCTCCCAGATGCTCCAGGCCTGCCTCGCCGTACGCGCCTGCACCTCGTTCACGGTCTGGGGCATCGATGACGCCCACTCCTGGGTACCGGGCTGGTTCGAAGGAGAGGGCTACGCGCTGCTCTGGGACGTGAACCGGCAGCCGAAGGAGGCCTACACGACCCTGAAGCAGGACCTCCGCCTGGCCGTGGGAGCTCCGCGCCGGCGCTGAGCCGCAGCGGAGCCGTGGCGGCGCCCGGGTGGCGGTGGTCTACTGGAGAACGAGCACAAGGATCGATCTGAGCGAGGGCAGATGAGCGAGTACGCAGCAGAGGCAGACCTCGAGGAGCAGGCGGCCGACGTCGTCGAGGAGACCGTCGACGACGAGGCGCCGCTCGACGCCGAGGAGACGGTCACCTCGACGCCCGACGACGTCGACGAGGCCGACTACGCCGAGCAGAAGCTCGACGCAGGCAGCCCCGACGACGACTACGACTACTAGGCCTTGGGAGGCCTCAGGAGTTCTGCGGGAACCCCAGGTTGATCCCGCCGTGCGAGGGGTCGAGCCACCGGGTGGTGACGGCCTTCTCGCGGGTGAAGAAGTCCAGACCCGCGGGGCCGTACGCCTTCGCGTCCCCGAACAGCGAGGCCTTCCAGCCGCCGAAGGAGTGATAGGCGACAGGCACCGGGATCGGCACGTTCACGCCGACCATCCCGACCTGCACCTCACGCTGGAACCGGCGGGCGGCACCGCCGTCGTTGGTGAAGATGGCGGTGCCGTTGCCGAACTGGCCGGAGTTGATCAGCTCCAGGCCCTCCTCGTAGCCGGAGACGCGGACCACCGAGAGCACCGGGCCGAAGATCTCCTCGGTGTAGACGGTCGAGGTGGTCGGCACCCGGTCGACGAGCGTCGGCCCGACCCAGAACCCGTTGGGGTCGCCGTCCACGTCGATCCCTCGGCCGTCGACGACGACCTCGGCTCCGTCGGCCGTGGCCACATCGACGTACGCCGCCACCTTGTCGCGGTGGGCGCCGGTGATCAGCGGCCCCATGTCGGTGCCGCGGGTGCCGTCGCCGGTCCTGAGCGTGGCCATCCGCTCGGTCACCTTCTGGATGAGGGTGTCGGCCACCGAGTCGACCGCGAGCACCACCGAGATCGCCATGCAGCGCTCGCCGGCCGACCCGAAGCCCGCGTTGACCGCCGAGTCGGCGACCAGGTCGAGGTCGGCGTCGGGCAGGACGAGCATGTGGTTCTTGGCGCCGCCGAGCGCCTGGACGCGCTTGCCGGCGGCGGTGCCGCGCTCGTAGACGTAGCGGGCGATCGGGGTGGAGCCGACGAAGGAGATCGAGGCGACGTCGGGGTTGTCGAGGAGCGCGTCGACGGCCTCCTTGTCGCCGTGGACGACGTTGAAGACGCCGTCGGGCAGGCCCGCCTCGGCCCACAGTTCCGCGATCCAGTTCGAAGCGGTCGGGTCCTTCTCCGAGGGCTTGATCACGACCGTGTTGCCGGCTGCGATCGCGATCGGGAAGAACCACATCGGCACCATCGCCGGGAAGTTGAACGGGCTGATGATGCCCACCACGCCCAGCGGCTGCTTGAGCGTGGTCACGTCCACGCCGTTCGAGACCTGCTCGGAGACGGTGCCCTTGAGCAGGTGAGAGAGCCCGCAGGCGAACTCGACGACCTCGAGCCCGCGGGCGATCTCGCCGGCGGCGTCGGAGAGCACCTTGCCGTGCTCGGCGGTCAGGATCTCGGCGAGCTCGCCCTTGCGGGCGTTGAGCAGCTCACGGAACGTGAAGAGCACGGCCGTACGCCGGGTGAGCGAGGTCTCGCTCCACTCGCCGTAGGCCTTCTTGGCCGCCGCGACGGCGGTGTCGACGTCGGCGGCCGCGGCGAAGCGTACGTGCTTCTGGACGGTGCCGAGCGCGGGGTTGTAGACGTCGCCGAGACGGGTGCCGGTGCCGGGGTTGGTGGCGCCGCCGATCCAGTGGTCGAGGATGGGGAGATCGGTCATTTTCTGTGTCCTTCAGAGGTTCTCTAGAGCGAGCCGAGCACGTCGTCGTAGATCGAGATCGCCTCGGCGACCTCGTCGGGGGTGACGACGCACGGCGGCACCACGTGGATGCGGTTTTCCATCGTGAACGGGATCAGGCTGCGGGCGATCAGCTCGGACTTGATCCGGCCCATCGTCGCGGCCGGCAGCGGCTCCCGGGTCGCACGGTCGGCGACCAGCTCGAGGGCCCAGAAGACGCCGGTGCCGCGCACCTCGCCGATCACGTCGTGCTTCTCGGCCAGCGCGGCGAGGCCGGGGGCGATGTGGTCGGTGCCGATGGTCGCGGCGTTGTCGACGATGCCCTCCTCGTTCATCGCCTCGATGGTCGCCACGATCGACGCCATCGCGAGCGGGTGGCCGGAGTAGGTGAGGCCGCCGGGGAAGACCTGGTCGTCGAAGGTCGCCGCGACCGGGTCGGAGATGATCACGCCGCCGGCGGGTACGTAGCCGGAGTTGACCCCCTTGGCGAAGGTGATCAGGTCGGGGACGACGTCGTAGGCGTCCAGGGCCAGCCACTCACCGGTGCGGCCGAAGCCGGCCATCACCTCGTCGAGGATGAGCATGATCCCGAACTCGTCGGCCAGCGCCCGCACACCGGGGAGATAGCCCGGCGGCGGGATCATGATCCCGGCGGTGCCGGGGATGGTCTCGAGGAGGATCGCCGCGATCGAGGCGGGTCCCTCGGACTCGATGACCCGGCGCAGGTGGTGCAGGGCGCGCTCCGCCTCCTGCTCCGGCGTGGTCGACCAGAACTCCGAGCGGTAGAGGTAGGGGCCGAAGAAGTGGACGTGGCCGCGGGCGTACTCGTTCGGGATCCGGCGCCAGTCGCCGGTCGCGACGATCGCCGCGCCGGTGTTGCCGTGGTAGGAGCGGTAGGTCGAGAGCACCTTGTCGCGGCCGGTGTGGATGCGGGCCATCCGGATCGCGTTCTCGACGGCGTCGGCGCCGGCGTTGGTGAAGAAGACCTTGTTGAAGCCGACCGGTGCGATGTCGGTGATCCGCTCGGCGGCCTCGCCGCGAGCCAGGTTGGCCGTCGTCGGGGCGATCGTGGTCAGGGTCTCGGCCTGCTTCTTGATCGCCTCCACCACCCGGGGGTGCTGGTGGCCGATGTTGGTGTTGACCAGCTGGGAGGAGAAGTCCAGATAGGTGTGGCCCGAGTCGTCCCACACCCGCGAGCCCTGCCCGCCCGCGATGACGAGCGGCTTCAGCGACGCCTGGGCGGACCAGGAGTGGAAGACGTGGGATCGGTCGAGGTCGTACGCGCGGGCGTCGCTGGCGCTGGTCAAGGCTGTCCCCTGGGGTGCGTGGATGGACATGGATCTGGCTGCTCACTCTACGCCGGGAGCGGCGGGGACGCCGCTGATCCGGAATACTGATTACGACGGTATATCAGGCTGACGGCTACGTTTTCGTTACATTCTCATGCCTCAAGCAACGAAATCGCGCGCTCATGCCTTCGCGGTCACCGGACGGTTCACCCGCGGGATCACCAGATCTCCGTACGCCGCGAGGGTCTGGTCCATCGCATCGTGCTGCAGGTAGACGGCGAACTGGTCGACCCCGAGGCCCTTGAGCCGTTCGAGCTTGGCGACCTGCTCCTCGACCGGGCCGAGGAGGCAGAACCGGTCGACGATCTCGTCGGGCACGAACCGGGTGTGGGTGTTCTCGGCCCGGCCGTGCTCGTTGTAGTCGTAGCCCTCGCGGTCCTTGATGTAGTCGGTGAGCGCCTGCGGGACCGCGCCGCTGCCGTACTTGGCCACGATGTCGGCGACGTGGTTGCCGACCATCCCGCCGAACCACCGGCACTGCTCCCGTGCGTGCGCGAGGGCCTCGGCCGAGCCGTCGGTGACGTACGCGGGTGCGGCCACGCAGAACGTCAGCGACTCCGGGTCGCGGCCGGCGTCGGTGGCCGCCTTCTTGACCGCCCCGATCATCCACTCGGTGATGTCGGGGTCGGCCAGCTGCAGGATGAACCCGTCGCCGACCTCGCCCGCGGCCTTCAGGGCGAGCGGGCCGTAGGCCGCGATCCACACCTCCAGCTCGGAGCGCTTGGCCCAGGGGAACTGCAGCGTGGTGCCGTTGACCTCGACCGGTCGGCGGTTGGCGAGCTCGCGGATCACTCGGGTCGCCTCGCGCATCTCCCGGATCGTCGAGGGCTTCCCGTTGAGCACCCGCACCGCCGAGTCGCCACGGCCCATCCCGCACACGGTGCGGTTGCCGTACATCTCGTTGAGCGTCGCGAAGACCGATGCGGTCACCGTCCAGTCGCGGGTCGCCGGGTTGGTGACGAACGGACCGACCTTGATCGTGCGGGTCTCGGCGAGGATCTGGCTGTAGATGACGTACGGCTCCATCCACAGCAGGTGGCTGTCGAAGGTCCACACGTGGTCGAAGCCGTACGCCTCGGCCTGCTTCGCCAGCGAGACGACCCGCCAGGCGGGCGGGTTGGTCTGGAGGACGACACCGAAGTCCATGGCGTCAGACCAGGTACTGGGAGAGGTCGCGCTTGAGGTAGCTGCCGTGGCCCTTGGTGCCCTGGAACTCGCCGTCGGCGACGACGACGGACCCACGGGAGAGCACCACGTCGACATGGCCGTCGATCTCGTAGCCCTCCCAGGCGGAGTGATCCATGTTCATGTGATGGGTCCTGCCTTCCCCGACCCCGATGGAGGTGTGGCCGGCCGGGTCGTAGACGACGATGTCGGCGTCCGCCCCCGGCGCGATCACGCCCTTGCGGCCGTAGAGGCCGAACATCCGCGCCGGCGTGGTCGCGATCAGCTCGACCCAGCGTTCGAGGGTGATCTGCCCGGTCACCACGCCCTGGTAGAGCAGGTCGACGCGGTGCTCGATCGAGCCGATGCCATTGGGGATGGCCCGGAAGTCGTCCTTGCCGAGCTCCTTCTGCTCCTTCATGCAGAAGGGGCAGTGGTCGGTGGAGACCATCTGCAGGTCGTTGGTGCGCAGGGCCTGCCACATCGCGTCCTGGTGCCCCTCCGCGCGCGAGCGCAGCGGCGTCGAGCAGACCCACTTGGCTCCCTCGAAGTCGCCCCACTCCTCCGAGGTTGCACCGAGCTGCTCCTCGAGGGAGAGGTAGAGGTACTGCGGGCAGGTCTCGCCGAAGACGTTCTTGCCTCGGTCGCGGGCGCCGGCGAGCTGCTCGACGGCCTGCTTGGCGCTGACGTGCACCACGTAGAGCGGGGCCCCGGTCACGTCGGCGAGCATGATCGCCCGGTGGGTGGCCTCCTCCTCCATCTGCCAGGCCCGCGCGATGCCGTGGTAGTAGGGCGACGTCTTGCCGGACTCGGCCAGCTGCGCGGCGAGCACGTCGATCGCCGGCCCGTTCTCGGCGTGCATCATGGTCAGCAGGCCGTGGTCGGTCGCCTTCTGCATCGCCCGCAGCACCTGCGCGTCGTCGGAGTAGAAGACACCCGGGTAGGCCATGAAGAGCTTGTAGGAGGTGATCCCCTCGTCCACGAGGGTGTCCATCGCCTTGAGCGCGTCCTCGTCGACCCCGCCGATGATCTGGTGGAACCCGTAGTCGATCGCGCAGTTGCCGGCGGCCAGCTCGTGCCAGTGGGCCAACCCGTCCTGTACGCGTTCGCCGTAGCGCTGCACGGCGAAGTCGATGATCGTCGTGGTGCCGCCCCAGGCCGCGGCCCGGGTGCCGGTCTCGAAGGTGTCGGAGGCGTTGGTGCCGCCGAACGGCAGCTGCATGTGGGTGTGGGCGTCGACGCCGCCGGGGATGACGTACTTCCCGGTCGCGTCGATGGTGACGTCGGCGTTGATCGTTCCGAGTCCGGCGTACGTCTTCTCGGGGGTCTCGGCACCGGAGGTGCCGGGTGAGCACAGCGCGACGATCTTCTCGCCGTCGACGAGCACGTCCGCCTGGGTGCGCCCGGTCGCGGAGACGACCGTGCCGCCCGTGATGAGCGTGGTGGTCATGCGGGCCTCCTCAGGGCCGGGGGATGGCGGTGTACGAGTCGGGCCGCCGGTCGCGGTAGAACTGCCAGTCGTCGCGCATCTCCTGGACCATGTTCATGTCCAGGTCGCGTACGAGCAGCTCCTCCTTCTCGCCGGAGCCGAGCTCGCCGACGTAGTTGCCGCGGGGGTCGACGACCTGCGACATCCCGTAGAAGTTGACCGCCTCGGGGCCGTACTCGTTGTCCTCGAGGCCGACCCGGTTGGGGGCGAGCACGAAGTAGCCGTTGGCGACCGCGGCTGCGGGCTGCTCGATCTCCCAGAGCCGGTTGGAGAGGCCGGGCTTGGTGGCGTTGGGGTTGAAGACCATGTGGGCCCCGTTGAGGCCGAGCTCGCGCCAGCCCTCGGGGAAGTGGCGGTCGTAGCAGATGTACATCCCCACTTTCCCGACCGCGGACTCGAAGACCGGGTAGCCGAGGTTGCCGGGGCGAAAGTAGAACTTCTCCCAGAACTTCTCCACGTGGGGCAGATGGTTCTTCCGGTACTTGCCGAGGATCGTGCCGTCGGCGTCGACCAGCACGGCGGTGTTGTAGTAGATCCCGGTGTCGGCCTCCTCGTAGATCGGCAGCACCATCACGATGCCCAGCTCCTTGGCCAGGCTCGCGAAACGCTGCACGATCGGTCCGTCGGCCGGCTCGGCGTAGCGGTAGTACTTCTTGTCCTGGGTGATCCCGAAGTAGGGCCCGTAGAAGAGCTCCTGGAAGCACATCACCTGGGCGCCCTGCGCGGCGGCCTCACGCGCGAAGCCCTCGTGCTTGTCCAGCATGGAGGCCTTGTCCCCGGTCCAGGTGGTCTGGCTGATTGCGGCTCTGACGATGGTCATGCAACTACCTCCCGCGTCAATAGAAACATGCCGCCGCGGCCCGTGAGGCCACGACGGCATTTTTGCTTGGAGGGAGAACGTGCTTGAAAGTCTCTTGCGTTAGGCGGCGGTCGCCGGATGACGTACGACCACGTGCTCGACGGCCCGGGCGAGCTCCTCGCGGAGCTCCGGAGCGAGCTGCGGGCAGTCGACGGAGAGGAACAGCTCCATCGCCGAGCGGGTCGCGCGGGCGCGATCGCCGGGTGTGACCTCAGGCAGGGTGGGCGCGATCTCGGCGAGATGGGCGCTGGTCTCGACCACGGTGTTGCAGTCGTGCGGGGTGAGTGGGGCGCGGGCCTCCCGGCCGGCGCGGACGAGGACGCTGAGAACCTCCACCTTGGCGGCGGTGGTCAACGACATAGCGCTCCTCGACGAGTCGAACAGATGCGACCCCACACCGTCCGCGTTGTGCGACGACATGTATCTCCTCGGTGGGACGTGTGCCTCCCCCGAGGCACTCTCGTCCACTCCAACGAGCAGGGGAAGGGATCGGTGACGCCCTTGGGTGCTTTGTAACCCACCTGTGGGCCGACCCGTGAGTAACCTATAGAAACTCGGGTTCTGGTGTTGCCGCCCGGTGTTGCGCAGCGTCGCGTGGGACGACCCGGCACAATGGAGCCCATGAGTTCCCCTGGGGGCGCCGGGATCGGCGGCCTGATGGTCGAGACCGAGGCTGATGTCGTACGTCGCCAGGCACTGCGCCGCATGCGCATCGTCGCCACCGGCCTCCTGGTCGTGGCCGCCATGGTCTACCTGCTCACCCTTCGGATGGACGGGTTCTGGGGGTTCGTGAACGCCGGCGCCGAGGCGTCCATGGTCGGTGCGATGGCCGACTGGTTCGCGGTCACCGCGCTCTTCCGTCACCCGCTGGGACTGCCGGTGCCGCACACCGCGCTGATCCCGAAGCGGAAGGACGAGCTGGGAGCCAGCCTCGAGGAGTTCGTCCAGGACAACTTCCTGCAGGAGGAGACCATCCGCGAGCGGCTCGGCGTCGCGATGCCGTCGCTGCGGCTCGCGCTGTGGCTCTCCGAGGAGCCCAACGCCAAGCGAGTAGTCGACGAGGTCTCCACCGTGGTCGCCGACGGGCTGTCGCGGATCAACAACCGGCACATCGTCGAGATCATCCAGGACGGTTTCGTACCCCGCCTCCGCGAGGAGCAGATCGCCCCGCTCATCGGCGGCACCCTGCAGGCGGCGCTCGACGACGGCGTACACCACGGGCTGGTCGACCTGGCGCTCGTCGAGCTGCACGGCTGGCTCGAGGAGAACGAGGAGATCGTCACCGAGGTGCTCGGCGAGCGGGCCCCGTGGTGGACCCCGCAGGTGCTGCGCGAGCCGGTGACCGCCCGCATCCACGTCGAGCTGGTCCGCTGGATCGCCGACATCCGCGACGACCCCGAGCACCGCGCCCGCAAGGCGATCGACACCATGCTCGCCGACCTGGCCGACAACCTGCAGCACGACGAGGCGACCATGGAGCGCGCCGAGCGGCTCAAGGAGCGCGTGCTCGACCACCCCGGCGTCATCGACACCGCCATCTCCATCTGGGACGCGCTGCGCCGCGCGCTGACCACCTCCCTGCGCGACCCCGACGGCGTCGTCCGCCGCCGGGCCCTGGACGAGGTCGTCCGCTACGCCCAGAAGGTGGTCCTCGACGAGACCCTCCAGCGCCGCTACGACGCCCTCGCCTCCGACGTCGCCGTCTACGTCGTCAAGCGCTACGGCCGCGAGGCCACCACCGTCATCACCCACACCATCCAGCGCTGGGACGGCAAGCAGGCCGCCCGCCGCATCGAGCTCTTCGTCGGCCGCGACCTGCAGTTCATCCGCATCAACGGCACCATCGTCGGTGGCCTCGTCGGCGTCATCATCCACACCATCACCGTCCTCGTCGCCTGATGAGGGAGGATGGACGCGTGAGCGAACCCTTCGACGTACCCATCTCCGACGAGGTCATCCGCCTCGGTCAGTTCCTGAAGCTGGCCAACCTGGTGGAGACCGGCTCCGAGGCGCGCCCGGCGATCACCGCCGGCGAGGTGAGGGTCAACGGTGAGACCGAGCTCCGCCGCGGGCGTCAGCTGCGGGTCGGCGACGTCGTCGAGTACGCCGGCCAGGCGGCCCGCGTCTCCGACGAGGCCGACTTCGACGTCCCCTGGTGAGTCCTGCCGAATCGGTAGTTCTTGCGGCCGAATCCGTAGTTACGGACGCCGAAAAGTGAGTTGTGGGCGACGAAACTCGAGTCTCGTCGCCCACAACTGCGTTCTCGGCCGCCAGAACTACCGACTCGGCTGCCGTTTCTGCGGATTCGGCTGGCTTACTTCTCGACCTTGACCAGGTCGCAGACGAAGATCAGGGTCTCGCCGGGCTTGATCGCGCCGCCGGCGCCACGGTCGCCGTAGGCCAGGTGGGGCGGGATGACGAGCTGGCGGCGGCCGCCGACCTTCATGCCGAGGATGCCCTGGTCCCAGCCCTGGATGACCTGGCCGATGCCGACGCGGAAGTCGAGCGGCTCGCCGCGGTTGTAGGACGCGTCGAACTCCTCGCCGGTGGACAGCGCGACGCCGACGTAGTGGACCGATACGCGGTCGCGCTCGGTGGCCTCCTCGCCGTCACCGACGGTGATGTCCTTGATGACGAGGTCGGTCGGAGGGGTGGGGTCGACGAAGTCGATCTCTGGCTTCTGGCTCATGACGTCAGTCTATGTAGCGAGGCTCGTTCGGGCACACCGCGGAGGGGTCGGCCTCGGAGCCGATCGGCCGGTTGTAGCCCGGGGTCAGGCCGTCGGCCCGCTGCCGGCCGAGGTTCCACTCGAGCCAGTCGCCCTCGCGGTCGTTGGGCCCGAGCACACAGCTCCGCAGGTCGCCGGGGAGCTTCTCCAGGGCCGGTACGGCGTCGTCGGAGAGCCCGCGGAGGAAGTCGGTGTCGATCTTCCCGGTCTCCTCGTAGCGCGAGACGTTGTGCTCGGCGATCCACGCGTCGGGGTTGATCGCGGCGATCCCGAGCAGGGCGACGGCCCCGCTGACCAGCGCGAACCGGCCGAGCCAGAGTCCGCCCCCGATCGCGGTGCCGGTCACCGCGGCGACCAGCCCGGCGATCACCAGCACGCCCAGCCAGGCCTCGAAGACATCGACGAGCATGCGCAGCTGCGTGAAGCCGTACGCCTCCTGGTAGAGGTGCATCCGATACAGCGCCGAGCCGACGACGACGAGCGCCTCGGCGGCCAGCAGCCCGAGCGCGACCCGCAGCCACAGCCGGTCGGCGGCGGTCTCCACCGGCGCCTTCCGTGCCGCCGCCCAGATCACCAGCAGGGTCAGCGCGGTCGCGACGGTGAGCTGGCCGAACCCCTGGTGGACGTACTCGGCGTAGGTCAGCCCCGTCGTCCTGCGCAGATAGTCCTCACCGCCGAAGACCGCGGCCGCCTGCGCTGCCAGGAACGCCGCGAAGACGGCGACCACGACGCCCACCGGAGCCAGCCACTCGTAACGGTTGGCGACGGGCTGGGACGTACGCTCGCTCTGGTCGATCCGCGGCGGGTTCACGGCCAGGTAGGCAGCGCCCATCACCACGCCGAAGACGAAGACAGTCATGAAGATCCGAGCCGCGACGGTGTCGGGGCGTACGTCCGGCACGAACTCGTCGACCCAGCTGCCCAGCACCGCGTCGGCGGTGGTGAACAGCAGCCCGAAGATCACGAGCCCGAGCAGGGAGAGCACCATGGTGCGGGCGACCGCGGCGCCGTGGCCGCGACCCGAGACGCTGGTCAGCGTCCGGCCCAGCCACGGGATCCCGCGCAGCCCGGCCAGCGGCCAGGAGATCCCGGTCAGCATGATCCCCAGCAGCGTCTTCGCGCGGGTCGAGGCGCAGAGCAGCACCGCGACCGCCGCGAGCAGGCACAGCGCGACGATCCACTCGGCGTCGCGGACCACCGCGACCGCGGAGAGCAACGCGAAGAGCACGTAGCAGACGACCGGGAACCAGCTCCGCCTCTGCTCGCTCGCCGACATCACCACGCCGCCGGCCGCGAGCAGGACGATGACCGTCCCCAGCCCGGCGTTGCGGTCGGGGATCAGCAGTCCGCCGAGCAGCCCGGCGACCGCGGCGCCGATGAAGAGCCCGAACCTCCCGGCGACCCCGGAGTCGGGCCAGTAGGTGCCGAAGATGTCGTCGAGGACCGACGGGGCGGCGTACGCGGCCTTGGGCGCCGCCCCGGCCGGGGGAGCGACCGGCTGGGCCGGTTCGGCGGGCTCGGCCGCCGGGGGAGTGGTGGGCATCTGGGTCTCCTCGTGGGTGGGGGTGAGATGACTGGCAACGGTGCGCGCGGGTGGCCGCAGCGGAAGGTCGACGCGAACCCGGGCGCCGGAGGCACCGGGAGCCCCGGGAAGCGGGTCGAGGAAGGCGATGGAGCCGCCGTGCAGGTCGGTGACCCACCGGGCGATGGCGAGCCCGAGCCCGGTGCCACCGCCCTCGGCGGAGGCGCTGAGCGTGCCGAAGGGCTCGAAGACGCGACCCCGGTCGGCGGCCGGGACACCGGGCCCGGAGTCGAGCACCTCGAGGTGGTAGCCGTCGGGCTCGTCGAGGCCGGCGCGCACGGTCACCACACCGCCGCGGGGGCTGTGCCGGGAGGCGTTGTCGAGCAGGTTGACGACCAGCTGGCTGAGCCGGTCGGGGTCGGCGTCGACGACCAGTGAACCGGGCACGTCGATCTCGTAGGTGACCGGCCGTCCGTTGGCCCGGACCTCCGCGACACAGGCCTCCAGCAGCGGGCCCAGCTCGACCGAGGCGGTGCTGAGCGGCGCCTTGCCGGCATCGACGCGCGCCAGGTCGAGCAGGTCCTCGACGAGCCGGCTCAGGCGCTCGGCCTGGCCGAGCGCGGTCTGGAGCGCGGCGGGGTCGGAGCCGACCCCGTCCACGAGGTTCTCCAGCACGACGGTGAGAGCAGCCAGCGGCGTACGCAGCTCGTGGGAGACGTTGGCGACCAGATCCCGGCGCTGGCGGTCGACCGCGCCGAGGTCGCTGGCCATCGTGTTGAACGCGCGACCCAGCTGACCCACCTCGTCAGCGCCGACGGCCGGCACCGAGACCGAGTAGTCGCCCCGCGCCATCCGCCGTGCGGCAACGGTCATCTGCCGCAGCGGCGAGGTCATCCCTGCCGCCAGCAGCTGGGTGACCGCGAGCGCGATCCCGATGGTGACCGGGATCGAGATCCACGGCGAGACCCCGGCGACCCGCCCGAGCGAGGCGACGACGGCCGCCACCAGGGCGCTCGCGGCGACCAGGAGCCCGAGCTTGACCTTGATCGAGGAGACCCGTTCGAGCGGGGTCATTCGGCGGCCTCCAGGGCGTAGCCGACGCCGTGCACGGTACGCACCCGCGCGGACCCGATCTTGGCGCGCAGCCCCTTCACATGGCTGTCGACGGTGCGGGTGCCCGAGGCGTCGTTCCAGCCCCAGACCTCGGCGAGCAGCCGCTCGCGGGTGACCACGGCGCCCGGGTCGGCGGCCAGGCAGACCAGCAGGTCGAACTCGGTCGGCGTCAGCCTCACCTCCTCCCCGGACACCCAGACGCGTCGGGCGGCCGGATCCATCCGCAGCCCCCCGATCTCGGCCGTACGCCGCGGCGCCCCCGCCAGCTCGGCCGCCCGCTCCACCCGGCGCAGGAGCGCGTTGACCCGGGCCACCAGCTCACGGGCCCGGAACGGCTTCGTCAGGTAGTCGTCGGCCCCGACCCCGAGCCCGACCAGCACATCGGCCTCGTCGACCCGAGCGGTGAGCATGAGCACCGGCACGGGACGTACGGCCTGGATCCGGCGGCACACCTCCAGGCCGTCGAAGCCGGGCAGCATCACGTCGAGGACGACCAGGTCGGGGGCGGTCTCCTCGAAGGAGGTGACCGCACCGGGCCCGTCCCAGGCCCGGACGACGTCGTAGCCCTCGGCCCCGAGCCGATCCGAGACGGCCTGGTTGATGACCGGCTCGTCCTCGACGACGAGGACCCGGCGCGTCACATGTTCTGGCACATGCTCAGGCTAGAAGCCGGAGCCGCCGGAAAGCCTGCAGAAGTTGTGCAGGTCCTGTGAAGAACCTCTACGTCTGGTGGACGTACGCCTCGAGCTGGTCGCGCTCGAAGGCGAGCTGGTCGATGCGGTGCTTGACCAGGTCGCCGATGCTGACGATGCCGACCAGGGCGCCGTCGGCGGAGACGACCGGCATGTGCCGGATCCGGCGCTGGGTCATGATGCCCATGATCTCGTCGATGGTCGCCTCGGGGGCGCAGGTCTCCACCTCGGCGGTCATGATCGTGGAGACCTCGGCGGCGAGCAGCGCGTCGTTCTCGTGGAGACGCCGCACCACGTCGCGCTCGGAGACGATGCCGGCGACCTCACTGCCGTCGCTGCTGACGACGCAGGCCCCGATGCCGTGCTCGGCGAGCACACCGAGCAGCTCACGCACGGTGGCGGTTGAAGCGATCGTGACCACCTCGGCGATCGCCTTGCGAGTGAGTACGTCCGCGATCTTCATGAACCAACGGTACCGGCTGTGACAGGCGTCACGCCAGGGTCTGGTGTGACGGTCCTACTCGCTCGCCGGCCGGCGGAACGCCGTGACCGACCCGGGCTGCGCGGCCGGCCAGTCGGCGTCGTTGCTGCCGTCGGGCAGCCCGCCGAGGAAGGAGAGCACCGCGTCGTGCAGGTGTCCGTTGGTGGCCAGCGCGTTGCCGCCCCACGGCCCCGGATCACCGGCCAGCGAGGTGAAGGAGCCGCCGGCCTCGCGCACGATGATGTCCAGCGCGGCCATGTCGTAGACCTCGAGCTCCGGCTCGACGGCGATGTCGACGGCACCCTCCGCGACGAGCATGTAGGACCAGAAGTCGGAGTAGGCCCGGGTGCGCCAGCAGCTGCGCATCAGCGCCAGGAAGTCCTCGAGCCGCTCGCGCTCCTCCCAGCCGTGCAGCGAGGAGTAGGACATCGAGGCGTCCTCCAGGCGGCGTACGTCCGAGACCTGGCACTGTGTCGACTTCATCAGCGACTTGCCGGTGTGGGCGCCCTGCCCCTTCGCCGCCCACCAGCGCCGTCCGAGCTGCGGCGCGGAGACGACCGACATCACGACCTCGTTGTCGACGGCGAGCGCGATCAGGGTCGCCCAGACCGGCACGCCGCGCACGAAGTTCTTGGTGCCGTCGATCGGGTCCACGATCCAGCGTCGGCTGGAGGAGCCGGAGGATCCGGACTCCTCGCCGGTGATCGCGTCGCGGGTCCGCGCGCGGGAGAGGGTGCGCCGGATCGACTCCTCCACGGCCTTGTCCGCGTCCGAGACCGGGGTGAGGTCGGGCTTGGTCATGACATGCAGGTCGAGCGCCTTGAACCGCGACGTCGACAGCGAGTCGGCGTCGTCGGCCAGCAGGTGCGCCAGCCGCAGGTCGTCGTTGTAGTCAGGAGTGCTCGCCACGAGGGATCACTCTAGTGGCTCCCGCTCCGGAGCGAACCCTCCCCTGGTAACCGGTTGCCCACGAAAACACCGCCCAGGGCATGGGAGGTCGCCGCAGGTCAGAGCGCGTACGCCGGCACCGACCGCGCCTCGAGCAGTCGGCGGAACGAGGCGACCCGTTCGGGATCGAGCCTGCCGGCCTCGATCGCCGCGTCCAGCCCGCACTCGGGCTCCTCGGCCGCGTGGGTGCAGCCGCGCGGGCACTCGGCCGTGGCCTCCTCCAGATCGGGGAAGGAGACGATGAGCCGTTCGGGCTCGACGTGGGCCAGCCCGAACGTACGGATCCCCGGGGTGTCTACGATCCACCCGGCCTCATCGGGAAGCCGCAGCATCAGCGCCGAGGTGGAGGTGTGCCGCCCCCGTCCGGTGACCGCGTTGACGTGCCCGACCTCGCGACCGGCGTCGGGGACGATGGCGTTGACCAGCGTCGACTTGCCCACGCCGCTGTGGCCGAGGAGCACCGACGTACGCCCGTCGAGCTCGGCCTGCAGCGCGCTCATGTCGCCGCCCCGCTGGGTGA
Source organism: Nocardioides sp. NPDC126508 (assembly GCA_040302365.1). GTDB lineage: Bacteria > Actinomycetota > Actinomycetes > Propionibacteriales > Nocardioidaceae > Nocardioides. The sequence continues at coordinate 464,119 of JBEOUM010000005.1, read as the reverse complement.
CCACCCACGGCACCCCCAGCGACCGGTAGATCGAGACCAGCGACTCCGGGTCGGCCAGGTCGGCCTTGGTGATGCACAGCAGCGGATCGATGCCCGCCTCGTAGGCCGCCACCAGCGCGCGGTCGATGAACCCGGTGCGCGGCTCGGGGTCGGCGATCGCGGTGACGATCACCAGCTGGTCGGCGTTGGCGACCACGACCCGCTCGACGGGGTCGTCGTCGTCGGCCGTACGCCGCAGCACCGTCTCCCGCGGCTCGACCTCGACGATCCGGGCCAGTGCGCCCTCCGCGCCCGAGGTGTCGCCGACGACCTTGACCCGGTCGCCCACGACCACGCCCTTGCGGCCGAGCGGACGGGCCTTGACGGCCCACACCTCGACCTCGGGAGCCTCGTCCATGACCAGCGTGAACCGGCCGCGGTCGACCGTGATCACCCGGCCGAGGTCGGCGTCGTCATAGCTGGGCCGGTCCTTGGTCCGCGGCCGGGTGCGGCGCCGGGGACGGTCGTAGTGCTCGACGTCCTCGGTGCCGTAGCGGCGCTGTGCCTTCGCCATCAGATGCTCAGAAGAGCCCAGCCCAGAAGGGCGCGAAGTCGGTGAAGGTCTTCGAGGTGGTGGTGATGTTCTCGACCAGGACGTCCTCGACGGCAGCGCCGATGATCACGCCGGCATGGGCCATCCGGTGGTCGGCGTAGGTGTGGAACACCCCGCCGTGCAGCGTCGCCGGGCGGATCGTCAGCCCGTCGGGGTGCTCGGTGACGTCGGCCCCCAGCGCTCCCAGCTCCCGGGCGAGCGCGGCGAGCCGGTCGGTCTCGTGGCCACGGATGTGGCCGATGCCGGTCAGGTGCGACGGCGTCGTGGCCAGCGCGCACAGGGCCGCGACGGCCGGGGTGAGCTCGCCGATGTCGTGCATGTCCAGGTCGATCCCGGTGAGCCGCTCGGGTCCGGTCACGGTGAGCCCGTCGTCGCCGACCTGCACCTCGCAGCCCATCAGCGAGAGCACCTCGCGCAGCTGGTCGCCCGGCTGGTCGGTGGCCTGCGGCCAGTCGCGCACGGTCACGGTGCCGCCCGAGACCGCCGCCAGCGCCAGGAACGGGGCCGCGTTGGACAGGTCCGGCTCGATGGTGCGGTCCAGCGCCCGGATCGGCCCCGGGGCCACCGTCCACCGGTTGGCGTCGCCACCCGATGACGGAGCGTCGACCGCGACGCCGTGCTCGCGCAGCATCGCGACCGTCATGTCGATGTGGGGGAGCGACGGCACAGGCTTGCCGTCGTGGCGTACGTCCACCCCCTGCTCGTAGCCCGCACCCGCGAGCAGCAGTGCGCTGATGAACTGGCTCGAGGCCGACGCGTCGACCACCACGGTGCCGCCGGGCACCGCACCGGCGCCGCGGATCGTGAACGGCAGCCCGTCGCCCTCGATGTCCACGCCGAGATCGCGCAGCGCGCGCAGCACCTCGCCGACCGGCCGGTTGCGCATGTGGGGGTCGCCGTCGAAGGCGACCGTGCCGGTGGAGAGCGCGGCCACCGGAGGTACGAACCGCATCACCGTCCCCGCCAGCCCGCAGTCGACGTCGGCATCGGTGCCGAAGGCACCGGGTGTCACGACCCAGTCGTCGCCCGAGGTGTCCACCGAGGACCCCAACGACGTCAGCGCTGCCGCCATCAGCAGCGTGTCGCGCGACCGCAGCGCACGACGTACGACGCTGGGCCCGTCGGCGATCGAGGCCAGCAGCAGCGCCCGGTTGGTGAGCGACTTGCTCCCGGGCAGCGACACCGTCGCCGTGACCGGCCCGCGCGCTCGGGGCGCCGGCCAGGGGTCGGCGATGTCTGCGGCACGGTCGGTCGTCGTAGTCACGCCTCAACCTTAGTGGCTACGACCTGCGAAAACCGCAGCGCGTCCGCCGGCCGGGGCCGACGGCCGCGCTGCGGTGAACGGGTACGGGATCAGTCGAGGCCGATCGCCTTCAGGAAGCCCTTCCAGGTCAGTCCACCCGTGTCGGCGCTCGCCTCGGACTCGGAGGGCTCGTCGCTGGGGACATCGTCCGGATCGGCGCTGTCGCTGGGAGTCGCCGGGTCGGACGGAAGCTCCGAGGACGGTGTCGGCACCTGAGGTACGTCCGGTGTGGTCGGCGGCGTGGGCACCTGCGGTACGTCAGGAGTGCTGGGCGGCGTCGGCACCTGCGGTACGTCAGGAGGCTCCGTGGGTGACGGCGACGGGGTCGGAGTGGGCTCCGGGGTCGGCTCCGGACCGACTCCGGAGGCCGAGGCACTGTTGTTGCCGGTGTCGCTGTCCTCATAGCCCGCGGGCTTGATGCTCGCTTCGAAGGTCCAGGTCGCGCCGGGCTGTGCCGTGAACGTGAAGTGCGCCGCCTCGCCGTCGCCGGGGAGCGTGCACTCGTAGGTGACCGTGCCGTTCACGGGCATCGTGGTGACCGGGGCGCCGCAGGCCGACCAGGCGTAGCCGGGTCCGAAGTAGGGCGACGCCACGCCGGTCATGTCGATCCGAAGCGTCGTCGACCGCCCGTCGGAGGCCTCGGGGAGGTCGGCGGCCGTGACGACGACGTCCTCGTACTCACGCAGGTCGGAGACGCCGGGGATCGTGAACACTCCACCCACGCCCGACTCGTGACGGTGGCTAACCTCGACTTTTGGGTCGTTCTTCGGAGCTTGCTCGAAGGTCACCTCCACAGCACCGACGTCCTTGCCGCCGTGGCCGTCCGAGATCCGATAGGTGAAGGTGTCGCTGGTCCCGTCGTAACCGGGGGTCATCGTGTAGACGACCTTGCCGTCGACGATCTCGGCGGAGCCGTGCACGGGCTTGTCGACGATCTTGACCAGCTTGAGAGCGTCGCCGTTGTCGTCGCTGTCGTTGGCGAGCACGTCGACGGTGGTCGTCGCGGTGCCCGGCTGGTTTCCGTTGCCGTTCCCGTTGTTGCCCTCGCCGTTGCCGTTCCCGCCGGTCACGGTGGCCGTGGCGGCGTCGTTGACGGCCTTCGGGTCGGCGTTGGGGGTGCTCACGTCGACCGAGCCGGCCACATCGCCGCCGTTGCCGTCGGTGAGGACGTACTCGATCGTGTCGGTGCCTCGCCAGCCCTTGTCGGCCTGGTAGGTCACGGTGGTGACGGGGTCGTCGGCCATCCGCAGGCCGGCGAAGACCGCTCCGCTGGGGCGGCCTCCCTTGCCACCCGAGGTCGAGGTGCCGCCCAAGGTGACCACGCCGTGGGCGGGGGCGCGGACGTTGGCCTCCTTGACCGAGAGCGAGTCGCCGTTGGCGTCGGTCGCGCCCTGGGTCAGGTCGATGACGGCCTTGCCGCCGGGGGTCACCTTGACGACCGGGATCGGCTTCGTGATCACCGGTGCCTGCTCCGTCTGCGTGGCCGGCTGGTCGGCCGGCTGGTCGGCCGGCTGGTCGGCCGGAGGTGCCGCTGCCGGCGGAGCAGCGGGCTTGTCGGCGGGCGGCGCCGCCGGGTCTGCCGGGTCGGCCGGAGCCGGGTCGGCCGGCGCCTCGGCGGCGGGCTCGTCGGCGGCCGGCTCCTTCGGAGCCGGGTCGCCGCCGGTGAGCGCGAACCCGGCGACCACGGCAGCAGCCGCAGCGACACCGGCACCACCCGCGACAACACGTCCCACGGGGTCGCCCAGCGCCCAGTCTCGGACTCGCCCGAAGAAGAGCAGCACGCCACCCTTGGCGGCCACGCCACCACCGACGGCGAGGTAGCCCGCGCCCGCGGTGCCGAGCAGGGCCGGAGCGAGCCAAGCGCCCATCCCGGAGTTGACCTCGGTGAGCTCGAGGTAGATCGCGGTGCACGGACGGCAGTCCTGCAGGTGGTCGTCGACCTTCGTGGCGTCGCGCTTGGACAGGCCGTTGCGGATGTAGGCACCCAGGTTGGCGCGGGTGGTCGCGCAGGCCTCCTCGCCGGCGTCCTGGGCGTGCATCGAGATGAAGGCCTGCTTGAGGCCCTCGCGAGCCCGGTAGGCGAGCGCGGAGACCGAGTTGGCCGACATCCCGAGCATCGGCGCGATCTCGGCCGGCTTCTGGCCCTCGACCTCGGTGTGCCACAGCACCTGCTGCCAGCGCTCCGGGAGCTGCTGGAACGCCTTCGCGGCGGCCTGGTTGTCGAAGCCCGAGACGGCGGTGTCCTCGAAGGGCACGCCCGGGTCGAACGGCGTCAGGTCGTCGGTCGTGGTCAGCTTGGAGGCCGCCCGGATCTTGTCGACGTGGAGCCGGCGCAGCGAGGTCAGCAGGTAGGCGCGGAACGCCAGGTCCGGACCACCGCCGCGCTGCAGCACGTTGAGCACCTTGGCGAACGCCTCGGAGACGAGGTCGTCGACGTCGCCGGACGACACCAGCTGCCGGGCGAGGCGGCGGGCGGCCTCGACGTGGCGCTCGAACAGCGTCCCGTACGCATCCAGGTCACCGCCGCGGACAGCGGTGATCAGCTCGGCGTCGCCGGGGGCGTCGAGGGTCGGAAGAGAGGTGGGGGTCGATTCGCTCACAGCACCAGAGACGTTAGGAGGACGGAGGTATGACGCGGGTTGCGCCGAGGGGAGACATGCGTTGTGCTAACGACGTTGGCGGCCCGCACGTCACGCCCCCTTCCCGGGATCGGACAACAAGTTTCGAGAAACCCGGAAAAGGCGGGTCACTATCGCGTCATGGTTGCCGATTTCGCGCGTCAAGTCCATGTGCACGCGATCGGCTGGCGCGCGCACCACTGTATCCATCACCCGACGATTTCGAACGAGGAACCGCAGCAACGCCAGGAAACACGAGGAAAGAGGTGAGTCGTGCGGCTGTTCTCCCGGGGTAGACGTGCGCGCGCGTCCACCCCGCCCGGGACCACAGAGCTCTCCGAGGAGCAGCGAGCGGCGCTACCGCCGCGGTTCGAGGCTGTCGCCGAGGCGGTGGCCGAGCGAAGCTGCTACATCGCGGAGGCCTGCTGGGTGGTCGGTCATGACCTCGCCGAGATCGGTGTCTCGCTGGGGGAGAGCCTCGAGGACCTCCGGATGACGACGCAGACCGTCGACGGCCGCGATCCGGCCTTCGCGGAGGTGCACGCACTCTCCGTGGCCTGGAGCGAGGCGACGCTCGGCTACCTGCACACGATCTCCTGTGCCGACCCGCTCACCGGTCTCTCCACCCTCGCGCACGTACGCGAGCGCATCTCCGAGCTCTACCGCGAGGCGAAGGCGTGCAGCCATGCGCTGGTCGTCACCGACGCCCACGTCCCGGGCGCCGGCGAAAAGACCGACAGCATCGCCACCGCCCGCCGGATGTCGCTGCTCGGCCAGACCGCCCGTACGGTCTTCGCCGGAGCGGCGGCCGTCGGCCAGGTCGGTCACAGCCGGATGATCGTGGTGGCCCCTCGTGACGAGACGTTGGTCAAGCGGCTCGGGCTCCTCAAACGGATGGTCGAGCACAGCGCCGACCGGATCTGGATCGAGGGGCTCCCGGAGAACGACAGGTCCGCCGGGTTCCTCCTCGACGAGCTGGCCCGCGGAGGCTAGGAATACGGGGAAACACCGTCGTCGGGCGGCGCTATGGTGAACGTATGTGCGGTCGTTACGCGTCCAGCCGCCAACCCGACGAGCTGGCCGACGAGTTCGAGATCGATGAGCTGCGCCTGCAGGAGCCGCTCACCGAGAGCTACAACGTAGCCCCGACCGACGATGTCTATGCCGTCCTCGAGCGCCCGCCGCGCGAGGACGACGCGTCCGGCGGGCGCCAGCTCCGCTCCGTACGTTGGGGTCTGGTCCCGTCCTGGGCCAAGGACGTCAAGATCGGCAACCGGATGATCAACGCCCGGATGGAGACGGTGGGCGAGAAGCCCGCCTACCGCCGGGCCTTCGCCAAGCGTCGCTGCCTGCTGCCGGCCGACGGCTACTTCGAGTGGTACGCCACGGAGGCCGTCGACGCGAAGGGCAAGCCACGCAAGCAGCCCTACTTCATCACCCCGAAGGACGGGGGAGTGCTGGCGATGGCCGGGCTCTACGAGCTGTGGCCCGACCCTGCCAAGGACGAGGACGACCCGGCCCGCTGGTTGTGGTCGTGCACCGTCATCACGACCGAGGCCGAGGACTCCCTGGGACGGATCCACGACCGGATGCCGCTCATGGTGGAGCGTGAACGCTGGGACGAATGGCTCGATCCGACCCGCCCGGGCGACCTGGAGCTGCTGACCCCGGCGGCGCCCGGCCGGCTGGAGGCCTACCCGGTCTCGACGCTGGTGAGCAACGTACGCAACGACGGCCGGGAGCTCATCGAGCCGCTGCCGCTCGAGGAAGCCTGGGGATGACATGGGTGGAACCACGACGCAGATGATCGACACGCCCTACGGGGAGGGCCGGCTCTACACCCGCCGGGCGCGACGACCACAGGCGACCCTGCTGCTCTCCCACGGTGCGGGCAACGGCATCGACACCCACGACCTGATGGCCCTCAACGACGCGCTGCCTGCCCAGGGCATCACCGTGGTCCGCTTCGAGCAGCCGTGGCGGGTCAAGGGCAAGCCGGTGGCCACGCCGCCGAAGTCCCTCGACGCGGCGCTGACCATCGCCGCGAACTGGATGCGGGTGCGCACCCCGTTGGTGGTCGGCGGGCGCTCCGCCGGGGCCCGCTCGGCGGTCCGTACCGCGCGCGGTTTCGGCGCAGCCGGAGCGCTGTGCCTGGCCTTCCCGCTGCACCCGATCAGCAAGCCCCAGACCTCGCGTGCCGACGAGCTGTTGGAGGCGAGGGTGCCCACGCTCGTGCTGCAGGGCACCAGGGACAGGTTCGGCAGGCCCGAGGAGTTCCCCGAAGGCATCGAGGTCACCCCCATCCCGGGTGCGGACCATTCCCTCAACGTCGGCAAGCGGGGCCCGATCACCCAGGCCGACGCCGACGCGATCCTGGTCGAGTCCACCCTGGAGTGGCTGGTCCGCGAGGTCATCCCCTAGCGGCCACGTCCCGCGGGAATGTTTGGCGCGCGTCGCGGCGTTCACGCAACATGACCATCCTGCTCGAACGCCCCACGGCAAACGTGTCGCCGATGAGCGCCCCTGTGCTCACGCGCGTACCCTGGGACGTGATGAGCGAGAACGAAGAGGTCGTCGACCTGGCCACTGAGACCCCCGAGGAGCGCGCGCTGCGCTTCGAGCGGGACGCGCTGCCCTTCCTCGACCAGCTCTACTCGGCGGCGATGCGGATGACCCGCAACCCGTCCGACGCTGAGGACCTGGTGCAGGAGACGTTCGCGAAGGCGTACTCCTCCTTCCACCAGTTCAAGCCCGGCACGAACCTGAAGGCCTGGCTCTACCGCATCCTCACCAACACCTTCATCAACACCTACCGCAAGAAGCAGCGCCAGCCGCAGCAGTCGATGTCCGAGGACGTCGAGGACTGGCAGCTCGCGCGGGCCGAGTCGCACACCTCGACCGGTCTGAAGTCTGCGGAGATGGAGGCCCTCGAGCACCTGCCCGACTCCCAGGTGAAGGACGCCCTGCAGCGCCTTCCGGAGGAGTTCCGGCTCGCTGTCTACCTCGCCGACGTCGAGGGATTCGCCTACAAGGAGATCGCCGAGATCATGGAAACCCCGATCGGCACCGTGATGTCACGGCTTCACCGCGGTCGGCGCCAGCTGCGCGATCTTCTCTCCGACTACGTTCGCACCAACGACCTCACCGGCGCTCGCGGAGGTGCGTCATGAGTGCCCACAAACACGACGCCTCACCCACCGACTGCGCGGACTTCCTCGAGCAGATCGTCTTCCTGATCGACAACGAGCTCGCCGAGGCCGACGCCGACCAGGTCAAGCTCCACCTGCAGAGCTGCAACCCCTGCCTGGAGACCTACGACCAGCAGCGCATCGTCAAGGCGGTCGTGGCGCGCTCGTGCACCGAGGTCGCCCCGGGCGAGCTGCGCGCGAAGATCATGGTCCAGATCCAGGAGCTCCGCACGAGGTCCTGACCCGGCCCCAGACGCGACGAGAGCCCCAGCCGAATCGGCTGGGGCTCTTGCGCGTCTTGACTGCTGTGACCCGTGAGGGGCCAGCGGTCAGGCGTTGGGGCGCTTGCCGTGGTTCGCGCCCTTCTTGCGGCGCGCGCGGCGCTTGCGACCGGTCTTGCCCATGATGATCTCCTCCATTGGGGTACGTGGACCCCGAGGGGCCTCGAGACAGTCTCTCAAAGCCAGGTGCGTGAGAGCCAATCTCGGCCCGCCGTCAGGTCACGTACGCGGCGTTCGACTTCTTCAGGGCGGCGACGACGACGAGCAGCAGATCGCCGCGGATCTGCGGGATGTCGTTGCTGAGCGCGAGCTGGATGTAGAGGGCCCGCAGGAACGCCTCGGCGTTGCCGGTGAGCAGGAACGGGTCGCGGTCGGGCGTCTCCGGGGTGGCGGTGGCGACGGTGACGATCCGGTTGATCCACGGCTCCATGATGTTGAGCGGGACCAGGTTGCGCCGCAGCACCGACATCGTGGCGGCCGCCAGCCGATCGGGCTCGCCATGGGCGTAGATGGTGTCGCCACGGGCCAGCACCCGGTCGGCCACGACGTCGAGGATGACCGTCAGCTCCGGCTTGCTGAGGTGCTCGGAGGCGGCCAGCGTGCCGAGTGCGTCGGCGCCGCGGGCGACCGCGTGCGCCCAGCCGCGCTCGGGGACGAAGGCACGCAGATCCCGCTCGCGCAGCAGCCAGGTGGCGATCCGGTCGCCCCACTCCAGCACCTTCTCCGCGCGCACCAGCGAACGAGCGTTGTCGCGGGCGATGCACTGCGCCAGGGCCTCGACCGAGGAGGCCCGGCGGAAGACGCCGTTGTTGCCGGAGTCGCCGAGCCCGACCACGAGGCCGGCGGCCATCCCGTCGCCCAGACCCGCGAGCAGGTCGTCGTAGACGCCACGCTGGATCCACGTCGACAGGGCGGGCACGGCGAGGCCGCTGCGTACGTCCGGATCGGGGTCGCCGAGCATCCGGGTGAGCTCGATCGTGAGATCGCCCAAGGGCCGGTCCGTGGGTACGGCGAGACCGGTCGAGTGAACCTCCCGCCAGTACGCCTCCGACATGGGGAACATCCTGCCAAACCCGCCCACGCGCGTACCACCGACCCGCGCAATGCCCTACCAAGGTCTACATCTACGCTGTGCCCGTGCCCACCCTGAGTGAGCTTGCCCAGAGCCACACCGACCTCGACAACGAGGATGTCGGGTGGCTTCAGCTGCTCATGGCCGACTGGCAGATCCTGGCTGACCTCTCCTTCGCCGACCTGGTGCTGTGGCTGCCGGACAAGTCCGGCAACGGCTTCTGGGCGGCCGGTCAGATGCGTCCCACGACCGGCCCGACGGCCTATGTCGACGACATCGTCGGCATGTTCGTGCCGAAGGGGCGCCACGCCACCCTCGACGACGCCGTCGACGCCGGCCGGCTGGTGCGTGAGGGCGACCCGGAGTGGCGTGACGACCTCCCGGTGCGGGTCGAGACGATCCCCGTACGCCGCGCCGGCCGCATCATCGCGGTGCTGAGCCGCAACACCAACCTGCTCGGCGTACGCACGCCCTCGAAGCTCGAGCTGTCCTACCTGCAGACGGCGGCCGACCTGACCCAGATGGTGGCCAACGGCTACTTCCCGGCGGCCGGCCAGCGCAGCGACCACACCGACACCCCTCGGGTGGGGGACGGGTTCGTGCGGGTGGACGCCGACGGTGTCGTCGACTACGCCAGCCCCAACGCCCTCTCGGTCTTCCGGCGGCTGGGCCTCTCCGGCGACCTCGCCGGCCAGTCCCTGGCCGGGATGACCCGGGCCCTGGTGCCGCCACGCAAGCGCCCCGACGAGGAGACGCTCAGCGCGGTGCTGGGCGGACGGGCCCACCGCGACACCGAGATCGACACCGGCGTGATGGCGATCATCATGCGCTCGATCCCGCTGCGCCCACGCGGCGAGGCGATCGGTGCGCTGGTGCTGCTGCGCGACGTCACCGACCTGCGCCGACGCGATCGCGAGCTCGTCACCAAGGACGCGACGATCCGCGAGATCCACCATCGGGTGAAGAACAATCTACAAACCGTGGCCGCGCTGCTTCGGATGCAGTCGCGTCGTGTCGACTCCGGTGTGGCCCAGGACGCCCTGAACGAGGCCGTACGCCGCGTCGGGTCGATCGCGCTGGTCCACGAGATCCTCTCCCAGCAGGCCGTCGAGGAGACCGTCGAGTTCGACGAGATCGCCGACCGGCTCGCTTCGATGGTCGGGGAGGTCACCTCGGTCGGCGTCGCGGTGCGGGTGCGCCGTGAGGGCTCGTTCGGGCTGCTGCCCTCGGAGGTGGCCACACCGATGGCGATGGTCGTCACCGAGCTCCTGCAGAACGCGGTCGAGCACGGCTACCGCGGCAGCGGCCCCGGCGATCCCGAGACGGGCACGATCGTGATGTCCGTACGACAGCAACCCGCCGGGCATCTCCAGGTGACCATCGAGGACGACGGTCATGGACTACCCGACGGGTTCAGTCTCGACACATCGACAAATCTTGGGTTGTCGATCGTGAAGACTCTCGTCGAAGGCGAGCTCGGTGGTCGGCTCTCGTTGGGGCCCCGGCCCGATGGCCATGGGGCGAGAGCTGCGGTCGAGCTGCCGTTGGAGCTCTAGTGGTGGTGGCCTCTAGGGGTTGATCAGACGGCGGTGCGGACGCGCGAGCGGGCGTTGCGGCGCTTCAGCGCGCGACGCTCGTCCTCGCTCAGTCCACCCCACACGCCGTGGTCCTGACCGGCCTCAAGAGCCCACTGAAGACACTGCTCGCGAACGTCGCAACGTCGGCAGACCTGCTTGGCTTCCTCGATCTGGAGGATGGCCGGGCCGGTGTTGCCGATGGGGAAGAACAGTTCCGGGTCTTCATCGAGACAAGCCGAACGGTGGCGCCAATCCATGGCTGGGTAGACCCTCTTTCTGACGTAGGATGGGCAAGGCCCTGGTGCTTCGAGACCCTGCGAGTCGGCACGTGGCGGGGATGTGTGAATGTCTTCACGTGCGTGCTGGTCTCTAGAGTTCCAAGAAATGGACTCCGAAACAACCCCTAACCAGTGTCTGGTTCGTCACCGGACCGTAACACTCAGTCTTCCTGGGGCTAGACAATTCGGTAACGCGGTGAGTTACCCGCACAACCGGTGGTGTATGCTCTCGCCGTTTTCACGCCCGTGAGGCCCAGTGTACGGGCATGGCCTAGGCTGCTGAAGTGACCGCGCCGCACCGCCCCTGGACTCTCTTGCTGACCGTGTTCGCCGCAGGTATCGAGACCGCGGCGATGTTGTTCTGGGGAGTGCTGGAGTTCGTACGCATCCCCGACGCGGCCTCGCTCACGACCGCGATCGCGGGCGGCCTGTTCTTCCTGCTCTGCGCGGCCGCCATCGGCTGGTGCGCCTTCATGCTCTGGCGCCTGGAGTCGTGGTCGCGGGCGCCGCTCGTGCTCGTCCAGCTGATCGTGCTCGGTCTGGCCTGGAACCTGCGTGAGGATCTCGCCGTCGCGGGCGGGCTCGCGCTGGTCGCCGTGGTCGCCCTCGTCGGCATCTTCGCGCCGCCGAGCATCGCCGCGCTCGAGGAGCGCTGAACCTAGTCCTCCTCCAGCGCCTTGCGGAGCTGGGTGAGCGAGCGGTTGAGCAGCCGGGAGACCTGCATCTGGGAGACCCCCAGCTCGGCGGCGATCTCCGTCTGGGTCTTGTTGCGGAAGAACTTCAGCATCAGCACCTGCTTCTCGTGCGCGGAGAGGCTGTCGAGCACCGGCTTGATCGACTCCCGCACCTCGACGTCGTCGAGGCGCAGGTCGTGGGCGGTCAGCGAGTCGAGCATCGGCGCGGTCTCGTCGCTCTCGGAGTCGAGGGACAGCGCGGCGTACGCGTTGCTGGACTCCAGGCCCTCGACGACGGTCTCGAGGCTGACGCCGAGGCGGGTGGCGAGGTCGCGGGCGGTGGGGGAGCGGCCGAGCTCCTGGGAGAGCTCGGCGGTCGCGTCGCGCAGGTTCTGCTGCAGGTCGCGAAGGCGGCGCGGGACGCTGACGGCCCACCGGCTGTCGCGGAAGTAGCGCTTGATCTCGCCGAGGATCGTGGGCACCGCGTACGTCGAGAACTCCACGTCGCGGGAGAGGTCGTAGCGGTCCACGGCGTTGAGGAGGCCGACCACGCCGACCTGGACGAGGTCCTCGTGCGGCTCGCCGCGACCGTAGAACTGGGAGGCGCAGTACTCGACCAGCGCCATGTTGAGGTGGACCAGCTCCTCGCGGACGCGGATGCGCTCGGCGTCGCTCAGGTCCGGGCCGGCGAGGTTCGCGAAGAGCTCGCGGGAGCGCGCGCGGGCGTCCTCCACCTCGCTGGTGCTCCTGGACCTCGACGACCGGATCGTCTCCTGCGCCATGTCAGCGCGCGGCTCCAAGCGGGGTCGCTCCCGCGACCAGCGAAATCCTGAGCTGGTCGCCGTCGGGGGTGGCGGTGACCTCCCTGGCCAGCGTGGTGAGCACCTGCCAGGCGAAGCTCTCCTCGTCGATCTCGGCCTCGGTGTCGCAGGTGGTGGTCACGGTGACCCCGACGGTGTCCTCGCCGAGGTCGAAGACGACGTCGAGGTGGGCGTCGTCCGCGGCGCACTCCAGACAGAGTGCGGCCGCCTCGCTGACCGCCATCCGCAGGTCCTCGATGTCCTCGAGAGTGAAGTCGAGGCGTGCGGCGAGCGCGGCGGTCGTCGTACGCAGCACGGAGACGTAGGCACCTTCTGCAGGAAGGCGCAGCTCGACCTGGGGCATCTGTGTGGTCAGTCCTTCCGTGGGAGTCCCGATGATTATGCAACGAGACGGGTCTCGCCGGGCCGATAACCCACCGCGGCCGCTCCGGGAACGGAGCGGCCGCGGCGTACGAGCTGGTGCGAGAGGGGTTCAGGCCTTCTTGGTGGCCCAGAAGATCTCGGCGATCTCGTCGATCTTGGCGAGGAGCTGGTCGGCGACCTCGAGGTCGAGGGTGCCCTTGGTGCCGGAGGCGCCGGCGAGCTTGGTGGCCTCGTTGACGAGGGTGTGGAGCTGGGGGTAGGCCTCGAAGTGCGGGGGCTTGAAGTAGTCGGTCCACAGCACCCAGAGGTGTTCCTTGACCAGGTTGGAGCGCTGTTCCTTGATGATCACCGCTCGGGTGCGGAAGTCGGGGTCGTCGCTGTCCAGGGCCTTGGCGATGACGGCCTTGACGGACTCGGCCTCGATGCGGGCCTGGGCGGGGTCGTAGACGCCGCAGGGCAGGTCGCAGTGGGCCGAGACCTCGATGGTGGGAGCGAAAAGTCGCGCGAACATGCGGGTCCTCTCAAAGAGTGTTCATGTGTCCTACGGATTGCGACACTACTCCGCATGGATGACACCACGGCCAGGGCACCCCGACACTCCTGGGGGATGGCGAAGGTCGTGGGGGTCTCGATGGAGCCCACGCTGCGGGCCGGGGACCGGTTGTGGGTCTCCTACGGACGCACGCCGGTGGCCGGGTGTGTCGTCGTGGCCCGCCTCGCCGACGGGGCGGTCGTGGTGAAGCGGGCCGTGGAGCGGCGTACGACCGCATCGGGCCGCTCCGGGTGGTGGCTGCTCTCGGACAACCCGGCTGCTCCCGGAGTGATCGACTCCCGTCATCGCGGGCCCGTCGCGGGCACCGACGTGCTCGGCGTCGTCGTGGCCCGGCTGTGGCCGCGGCCGCGCATCCTGGGTCCGTCTCTGGATGAGGGCTCCAGATGAGGGCTTCGTCACCTGTAGGAAACATCAACCGCTTCCTCCGGTAGCCTGTGGGAAACTGCCATCCGGGCATCACATCCCTGTAGATGGCGCCTTGCGCGGCTCCACCCCTCGGCTCGCGTTCGACCGCCCGACGTCCCGAGTCCGTAGTTTCCTGGAGGCCCCCCCCAATGACCGAGTCCACCCTGTCCACCGAGCCCACCGCCTATGACGGTGACCCGGTGTTCGAGCTTCACCGCGGCGGCAAGATGGCGATCGCGGCGACCGCGTCGGTCTCCGACAAAGCGTCGCTGTCGATGGCCTACACGCCCGGTGTCGCCCGGGTCTGCACCGCGATCGCCGAGCAGCCCGAGCTGGCCCACACCTACACCTGGGTGCCCAACACCGTCGCCGTCGTGACCGACGGCACCGCGGTGCTCGGCCTCGGCGACATCGGTCCGGCCGCCGCGATGCCGGTGATGGAGGGCAAGGCGGTGCTGTTCAAGGAGTTCGGCGGCGTCGACTCGATCCCGATCTGCCTGGACACCACGGACGTCGACGAGATCGTCGAGACCGTCATCCGGATGGCGCCGTCGTTCGGCGGGATCAACCTGGAGGACATCTCCGCCCCGCGCTGCTTCGAGATCGAGGACCGCCTCAAGGAGGCGCTCGACATCCCCGTCTTCCACGACGACCAGCACGGCACGGCCGTGGTCACCCTGGCCGCGCTGATGAACGCGCTGAAGCTGACCGGCCGCAACCCGGAGTCGACCCGCGTGGTCATCTCGGGTGCCGGTGCCGCCGGCGTGGCGGTCGCCAAGATCCTGCTCGAGTTCGGCATCAAGGACCTCGTCCTGCTCGACCGCAAGGGCGTCATCTCCTCGACCCGCTCGGACCTGACCGCCTCGAAGAAGGCGATCGCCGAGGTGACCGCGGACGTCACCGGCCGCGCCGGCTCGCTGGCCGACGCGCTCGCCGGCGCCGACGTCTACGTCGGCGTCTCCGGCGGCACCGTCCCCGAGGAGCTCGTCGCGACCATGGCGGACGACGGGATCGTCTTCGCGATGGCCAACCCGAACCCCGAGATCCACCCCGACGTCGCGCACAAGTACGCCAGCATCGTCGCCACCGGTCGCTCGGACTTCCCCAACCAGATCAACAACGTCCTCGCCTTCCCCGGCATCTTCCGGGGCGCCATCGACGTGCACGCCTCCTCGATCACCGAGGGCATGAAGCTCGCCGCCGCGCAGGCGCTGGCCGCCCTGGTCGGCGACGAGCTGTCCGCGGACAAGATCATCCCCGAGCCGTTCGACCCGCGCGTCGGCCCCGCCGTCTCCGCCGCGGTCGCCGAGGCTGCTCGGGTCGACGGGGTCGCTCGCGCCTGACCTGCCGAGTCGGCCCGTCTTGACGCAAACCATGGTCGAGTCGGCCCGTCAAGACGGGCCGACTCGACGGTCGGTCTTGTCAAGATGGGCCGACTCGGCGTTGGGTATGGTCGGGCGCATGTTCGCTGTCTACGCCGAGAAGTTCTCATCCGACGACCCGATCTCCGGCCTCGTGCTGGGGGAGCGGCCCGAGCCGGTAGCACCGGACGGCTGGACGACGGTCACCGTCAAGGCGGCCTCGCTCAACCACCACGACCTGTGGTCGCTGCAGGGGGTCGGGCTCAAGGCCGAGGCGCTGCCGATGATCCTCGGCTGCGACGCGGCCGGGCTCGACGAGGACGGCAACGAGGTCGTGGTCCACTCGGTGATCTCCTCGCCCGACTGGACCGGCGACGAGACGCTCGACCCGAAGCGCTCGCTGCTCTCCGAGCGCCACCAGGGCACCTTCGCCGAGAAGGTGATCGTGCCGCGCCGCAACGTCGTGGCGAAGCCGGCCGGGATGTCGTTCGAGGAGGCCGCGTGCCTGCCGACGGCGTGGCTGACCGCCTATCGGATGCTGTTCACACAGGGCGGCCTCAAGGCCGGCGACTCGGTGCTGATCCAGGGCGCCGGCGGCGGCGTCGCGACCGCCGCGATCACCCTCGCCCGGGCGGCAGGGCTGAAGGTCTACGCCACCTCGCGCGACGAGGCGAAGCGCAAGCGCGCCCTCGAGCTCGGCGCCCACGAGGCGCTGCCGTCGGGGGAGAGGCTGCCGGTCAAGGTCGACGCCGTGATCGAGACCGTCGGCCGGGCTACCTGGACCCACTCGGTCCGCTCGCTGCGTCCGGGTGGCGCGATCATCATCAGCGGCACCACGTCGGGTCCGAACCTCGACGACGCGATGCTGACCAACATCTTCTTCCTGCAGCTCAAGGTGATCGGCTCGACGATGGGCACCCGCAACGAGCTGGCGAGCCTGGTCTCGCTGCTGGAGGCGACCGGCGCCCGCCCGCTGATCGACCGCACCATGCCGCTGACCGAGGCCAAGGCCGGCTTCGAGGCGATGCACGCCGGGGATCTCTTCGGGAAGGTCGTCTTCACCCTCTGACACAGCACGCTCTGACGGCTGTGTGACGTACGGAATATCGTTCGACTCCCCCCGGTTCAGCAAGGGACCATTGAGTGTCACTGCCGGGGGGCTCGAAAAGTTTCTCGTGGCGTGATGTCGAAATCGGCACCGCCCGTTCGATCTATGTATGAGAGCGGGCGGCACCGGGCCCCTGCGTACGACCCGAGGAACTCGTCATGACTGCTGCCGTCACAACGTCGCACCGTCCAGCGGACGGTGAGAAGCGGCGTACGCCTGCCGTGATCACCCTGCTCGTGCTGGCCACCTTCGTGGTGATCCTCAACGAGACGATCATGCTCAACGCGATCCCGAACCTGATGAAGAGCTTCGAGGTCACCGAGCACGCCGCCCAGTGGGTCTCGACCGCGTTCATGCTGACCATGGCGTCGGTGATCCCCGTGACCGGCTGGTTCCTGCAGCGGGTGACGACCCGGACCGCGTACGCCACGGCGATGGGTGTCTTCATCGCCGGCACCGTGATCTCCGCGATCGCGCCGGTCTTCGGCATCCTGCTGGCCGGCCGGGTCATCCAGGCGGCCGGCACCGCGGTGATGATGCCGCTGCTGATGACCACGCTGATGACGGTGGTCGACGAGAGCGACCGCGGCCGGGTGATGGGCAACGTCACCATGGCGATCTCGGTCGCCCCGGCGCTCGGGCCGACGCTGTCCGGGCTGATCCTGGGCTTCGGCTCGTGGCGGCTGCTCTTCCTGCTGGTCCTGCCGATCGCGGTCGTCGTCGCCTGGTCCGGACTGCGCCGCCTGGAGAACGTCAACGAGCCCGCCGAGTCGAGCGTCGACTGGGCCTCCGTTGTCATCGCCGCGCTCGGGTTCGGGTCGCTCGTCTACGGGCTGAGCCGGTTCGCCGAGGGTGAGGTCGGGATCCCGCTGCTGATCGCCGCCGTCGGTGGCGTGCTGATCCTCGGGTTCGTGCTCCGCCAGCTCCGCCTGCAGCGCGTCGGCTCGCCGCTGCTCGATCTGCGCGCGTTCCTGCACGGCACCTTCACCAAGTCGCTGGTGCTGATGTCGATCGCCTTCCTGGCGATGATGGGCTCGATGATCCTGCTGCCGCTCTACCTGCAGAACGTGCGCGGTCTCTCCCCGCTCCTCACCGGTCTCCTGGTGATGCCGGGCGGTCTCGCCATGGGTCTCCTCGGGCCGACCGTCGGGCGGATCTTCGACGCGTACGGCGGCCGCGTGCTGGTCATCCCGGGCTCCGTCGGCATCGTGGTCGCCCTCGGCGGGCTCTCGCAGATCTCGTTGACCACGCCCTACTGGCTCGTGCTGGTGCTGCACATCGTGCTGATGGTCAGCCTGGCCTCGGCCTTCACCCCGGTCTTCACCCTGGGTCTCGGGTCGCTGCCGATGCACCTCTACTCCCACGGCTCCTCGATCCTGGGCACGCTGCAGCAGGTCTCGGCCGCGTTCGGCACCGCGCTGGCGGTGACCGTGATGTCCGTACGCAGCGACCAGGTCGTCGACGAGGTCGGCGCCATCCAGGCCCACGTCAGCGGCCTGCAGGCCGCGTTCCTCGTCAGCGCTGGGCTGGCCCTGATCGTGGTCGTGATGGCGATCCTGCTGCCCGCTCGGGCCGAGGGGCACGGGGGGCACGGGGGCCATGGGGAGCAGGCCGAGGAGTCTCGCGAGGAGCCCGCCACGGATCTCGACGCCGAGCTCGCCGAGCTGTGCGAGCACGGGCTCGAGCCTGCGGTCTGCGGCTGCTGATTCGGTGCCACTGCGTAGGGATACCCGGTTAACCGGGTATCCCTACGCTTCCGAGCGCCACTGATAGACGCCGATCAGGAGCATCCTGAGCTGCGTGCGCACCGTGGCGATGATCTGCTGCTCCTGCTCGGGGCGGCTGGTGGAGAGGATCTGCTCGGCGGTCGCGACCAGGACGGTCACGAACAGCGACGAGAGCACGTGCAGGTCCTTGGCGGTCCAGGTGTCGGTGCCGGTCATCAGCGCGAGGTCGGTGGCGAGCTCCCGCTCGCAGAGCTCGATCTCGCGCTGGATGGCGTCCCGCACCGACCGCGGCCCGGCGACACGCTCGCGGGCGATGAACCCGAAATGGTCCCGGCGCCGGTGGACGTGGTCGACGAGAGCGTCGATCGAGCCGTCGACGACGTCCTTGTCGGCCCGCGCGTTGCGGCGTACGTCGCGGAAGAGGTCGCGCAGCGAGTCGAAGGACTCCTCGACCAGCGCCAGCCCGAGCGACTCGATGGAGTCGAAGTGGCGGTAGAAGGCGGTGGGCACGATGCCGACCTGCTTGGCGACCTGGCGTAGCGAGAGTGCCGTCAGCGAGCTGTCGGTGCACAGCTCCAGCGTCGCGTCCAGGATCGCTCGCCGGGTCCGGAGCTTGCGCTCCGCACGGCTCTCCGGCTCGGCTCCCGTCTCGATCACCAGACCATCCTAGGGCCAGGGGCCTGCGAGATGTCAGGTGCACACCTGTACACCGTGATCTGGACCACGTGCGTCGTGTCTTGACGCGGGTTGTGGTGACCCGCCATCGTTGTCGGTGTACAGATGTTCACTGAAAGGCGAAACACATGGCACTCGACCTCGGCGGCCGGATCCTCCGCTCCCGCACGGTTGCGGCGCTCGCCTCACCGCACGGCATCGACCGCTACCTGACCCAGATCAACCCGATGCTGGCCGCGCACGAGGTGCGTGCGCGCATCACCGACATCCACCCGGAGGTCAGCGCGCCCGGCGCGCCCCGGGTGGCGACCGTGACCCTCCAGCCGACCTCGACCTGGCGCGGTCACCGCGCCGGCCAGCACGTCAGCGTCGGCATCGACACGGGGGAGGGGCGCCGCACCACGCGCGTCTTCACCGTGTCCAACACCGAGGGCAAGGCGGGTGAGCCGCTCACCATCACGGTGCGTGCCCACGACGACGAGCACGCGACCCCCTACAGCATCTCCAAGTACCTGACCGAGCGGGCCACCGTCGGCACCCTGGTGCACCTGTCCCAGGCCGAGGGCGACTTCGTCCTTCCCGACCGCGTGCCCGAGCACATCGTCCTGATCTCGGGCGGATCCGGCATCACCCCGGTGATGTCGATGCTGCGCTCCCTGCAGCGGCGTACGCACCGGGGCAAGGTCACCTTCCTGCACTGGGCGCCCAGCGCCGACCGCCAGATCTTCGCCGACGAGCTCGAGGAGATCCGTCACCAGGGCCACGGCGTCGACCTGCACCTCCTCCACACCGCCGACGGGGCGCCCTACCTCTCCCCGGCGCTCCTGGAGAAGCTCGTCCCGGGCTACCGCGAGGTGCCGACCTGGGCCTGCGGGCCGGCGTCGCTCATCGAGGCGGCCCAGGCTGCGTACGTTGGTACGGAGTCGCTGAAGGTGGAGTACTTCAAGCCGCCGAAGACCGCCGGCGTGGCCGGCGGCGAGATGGAGTTCGCGCGCACCGGCAAGACCGTCACCAACGACGGTGCCACGATCCTCGACCAGGCCGAGGCCGCGGGGCTGAGCCCCGAGTCCGGCTGCCGGATGGGGATCTGCTTCTCCTGCACGACCAACAAGAGCTCCGGACGGGTCCGCAACGTGCTGACCGGCGAGACCTCCGAGCTCCCCGACGAACAGATCCGGATCTGCGTGAGCACGCCCGAGGGCGACTGCTCCGTGGACCTCTGACACCTCTACTAGGAGACCCCCATGACCACCGTTGAGAACACCGGCAACCGCCGTCTCTCGGCCGAGGAGCTCGAGGCCTTCGGCGCCGAGATGGACGCCATCCGCCAGCGGATCGTCGCCGACCTGGGCGAGAAGGACTCGGCGTACATCTACGACATCGTCAAGAAGCAGCGCGCCTTCGAGATCGCCGGCCGTGCGCTCTTCTACCTGCCCGTGATCGGCTGGGTGCCGGCCGTCGCCTGTCTGTCGATCTCCAAGATCCTCGACAACATGGAGATCGGGCACAACGTCATGCACGGCCAGTACGACTGGATGGGCGACCCCGACCTGAACTCGCGCATGTTCGAGTGGGACAACGTCTGCCCCTCCGACCAGTGGAAGTACTCCCACAACTACATCCATCACACCTTCACCAACGTCCTCGGCAAGGACCGCGACATCGGCTACGGCATCCTGCGCATGGACGAGGACCAGAAGTGGCACCCCTACTTCCTGGGCAACCCGATCTACGCGTTCCTGCTGATGATCTTCTTCGAGTGGGGCGTCGCGATGCACGACCTCGAGGTCGAGAACCTCGTCGCGGGCAAGCGCACCTTCGCCGACAACGCCGAGCTGCACCGTGGCCTGATGAAGAAGGTCAAGCGCCAGGCGCTGAAGGACTACGTGCTGTTCCCGCTGCTCTCCGGTCCGCTGGCGCCGCTGACGTTCCTCGGCAACGGTGTGGCGAACCTGGTACGCAACATCTGGGCGTTCAACATCATCTTCTGCGGTCACTTCCCGGCCGGCGTCGCCTCCTTCTCGCAGGAGGAGTGCGAGGACGAGACCCAGGGTCACTGGTACTACCGCCAGCTCCTCGGCTCCGCCAACATCACCGGCGGCCGCATCTTCCACATCATGTCCGGGAACCTGTCGCACCAGATCGAGCACCACCTCTTCCCCGACCTCCCCGCCCGCCGCTACCCGGAGATCGCCGAGGAGGTCCGCGAGATCTGCTCGCGTTACGGGCTCGCCTACAACACCGGCCCGCTGCACCAGCAGCTGTGGGGCGTCTTCAAGAAGATCTGCCGGTACGCCCTTCCCGACCGCAAGCGCCCCGCCGCCGAGGGTGTCGAGACCGCTCCCGTCCTCGAGGGGGTCGCGGCATGACCGATGACCGGCCACAATGGGTGATCATGGAACCCGAGCTGAGCAAGGCTGAGATCCGCAAGGACGTTGCGCAGAGCGCCGTCGAGGTCACCGCGACCACCGTCGGCCAGGTCACCATGATCATCACCGGTGCCGTACGCGACGTGGCCGGCGCCATCGGCGGCCTCGCCACCGAGCTCTTCGAGCTCCGTGCCGCCGCCAAGCGAGCCGAGAACGACCACGCCGAGTAGGCGCCCGCGTCGGCCGAGGCGTCACGTACGCATATCGAGCCGGCAGGGTTGAGCCTGCCGTGGTATGTGTTTGGGACCTCTCGACCATGCTGCTTCGGTTCAGGCGCGGGCGAACCGGTCCAGCGACTTCCGCCACATGCGGGCGACGACCCGGTTCATCGTGCGATGGATCACGTTGATGGCCAGCTTGTGCCGTATCCGAACGGGATAGGTGCGCCACTCGACGTGAAGCCGGCTGCCTCCCGATTCGGTTGGTTCGACACGTATGAATCCGTCTCCGGGATCTCCGTGGTTGGTCTCCAGCTCCGTCCACCGGATCATGCGCGGGTCGGACCAGTCGTAGCGGGCGACGACCCAGAACGGCGAGTGCGGCGATCCTTCCCGCGCGACCGCCCAGGTGTCACCGCGCTCCCTGACCTCGTAGACCGCGGGGTCGAGCGACTTCCAGATCTCGAGTCGGCGATCCGTGAAGTCGGTCATCGCCTGGAGCACCTGCTCGGGCGAGGCCAACGTGACCAAGTCGAATCTCATGCGGCCGATGCTCCTGCGACAGTGACGGTCATCGCCCCTCCTCTGCGTGGTCTTCCTGGATCGGGACCATCCTGTTGTGGGGCAACCGTGCCGCTGCGAGTAGTGCACTACTCGAATCCGGGGCCGGCCGCTGGTTGTTGGTGGCGCGACGTGGGTCTCGGATGCCTCTCGTCCCGCAAAGCTGACGCCTCGGATTGCAGAAGCGACTTCTCGGCGGTCAGTCCTCGGGGTCGTCGAGGCGGGCCAGCCAGGTGGCGAGCCGCTCGATGGCCGTCTCGTGCTCGGGGTGTACGTCGACGAATGCCTGGAGCTGCTCGGCCAGCCAGGCGAGGGTGACCTCCTCGTCGCCCCGACGGGTGACGAGCTCCTCGATGCCGCGGTCGGTGAAGTACATGGGCTCAGTCTTTCATTCTGCGTTCAGCGGTGAGTCGGAGGCCGGGCCGCCGGAGAGGCCGCGTACGACCATGCCGAGGGTGACGTCGATGAACCGGTTGCGCTCGGCGTCGGGACAGACGCTGTAGGGGCCGTCGATGAGCAGGACCGCGAGGCCGTGGACGGCGGACCAGGCGGCCGTCTCGGCATCGGGGCGGAGCTCGGGAGCGAGCCAGCCGGCCTCGACCAGGTCGTCGAGGGCTGTGGTGAGGAAGGCGTAGGGCGGGGCCTCGGCCAGGATCGCGGAGATCTCTTCCGGCGGGTGTGGCTCGCCGGTGTGGGGGCGGAGGAACGCGGTGCGGAACAGGCCGGGCTGAGCGAGCGCGAACCGGATGTAGCCACGCCCGGCCGCGGCGAGGCGTTGCACCGCGGCCTCGGCTGGATGCGGGGCCGGCTTCTCGGCAGCCAGGAGCTCGAGGATCGTCGCGGCCAGTCGGTCCATGGCCTCGTGCTTGGCGGCGACGAGCAGGTCGGCCTGGTTGGCGAAGTGGCGGTAGGTGGCGGTCGGGGTCACGCCGACCGCGCGCGCCGCGGCGCGGATGGTCACGGCGTCCGGCCCGCCCTCCTCGGCAAGTGTGGCGGCCGCCTCGACCAGCGCGTTGCGGAGGTCTCCGTGGTGATAGGGCCGGGCGCCCTCGTCCGAGCTCTCAGAGGATTTCACGGAATTCATGTTGACACCTGCCCACATCGGAGGGAAAGTTAACACCTGCAAAGTTTACACCTGCCCACATTCCTCTGGAGGACTCATGTTCCACCGACTCGGCACCCTTGTGGTGCGAAATCCGCGCCGGGTCCTGGTGATCGGCCTGGTCGCCCTCCTCGGCGCGATCTACCTGGCCACCTCGGCCTTCGGCAAGCTCGACGATGCCGGCTTCGACGACCCCGCCTCGGAGAGCAGCCGCGCGGCCACCGCGCTGGAGAGAGGCTTCGGCAACGAGTCCGGGTTCCTCCTGACCGTCAGCGCCGCCGACGGCACGGTGACCGAGGGTGCCGCCGCCAAGGACGCCCAGGCGCTCGTGAACCGCCTCCGCGCCGATCACGACCTGACCGACGTGGTCTCCTACCTCGACGCCCCCGGGCCGGGCATGATCTCGGACGACGGCAGCCACGGACTGATCTCCGTCGGCGCGAAGAATCCCGACAGCGTCGACGCCGCCGCGGTGATCGACCGCTACACCGATGACGCCGCGACCGACGACGCCACGACGGTCCACGTCGGAGGCCAGCTCGCGACCTTCGAGGAGGTCGGCACCCAGATCGGAGCCGATCTCGGCCTCGCCGAGTCGATCGCGATCCCGCTGATGATCGCGCTGCTGGTGCTCGCCTTCGGCAACGTGGTCGCCGCCTTCGTCACCATCGGGGTCGGCGGCTTCGCCATCGCCGGCACCTTCGCCGAGCTCTCGGTGCTGGGCAGCTTCACCGACGTCTCCATCTACGCCCTCAACCTGACGACCGGCCTCGGACTCGGTCTCGCCGTGGACTACGGCCTTCTGATGGTGGCCAGGGTCCGCGAGGAGCGAGCCGCCGGCGCGGAGCATGCCGACGCCGTCGTGCGCGCCGTGGAGACCGCCGGCCGCACCATCGTCTTCAGTGCCACGACGGTCGCCGTCTCACTGGCCTCGTTGCTCGTCTTCCCGCTCTACTTCCTGCGCTCCTCGGCGTACGCCGGTATCGGGGTCATGGTCATCACCGCCGTCGTCGCGGTCGTGCTGCTGCCCGCCACGATCACGCTCCTGGGCGACCGGATCGACGCCATCCGAGTCCCTCGCGTGCGGGGCCTCCGCGGTGGTGCGGCCCCGTTCTGGACCCGCCTGGCCGGCTTCGTCACCAAGCGGCCCTGGGTCGCGCTCCCCGTCGTGGCCGTCCTGCTCGTGATGGCCACGCCCCTGGCCGGCATCGAGTTCGGCACCCCCGACGACCGGGTCCTCCCGGCCTCCGCCGGCAGCCGCCAGGCCGGTGACCTGCTCCGCGACGAGTTCGGCGGCGACGGCACCAGCCCCATCCGCGTCGTGACCACCTCGACCATCACCGACGACAGTCTCGGCGCCTACGCCGCCGACCTCTCCCGCATCCACGACGTCGACCGTGTCGACACCCGCGTCGGGACGTACGCCGACGGTGCCCTCGTCTCGAAGACCCCGGCCATGCCGCCCGGTGACGGCGCGGACGAGCTGGCCGTCGTCAACCAGCTCGACCGCCAGTCCGAGGAGGCGCGTGACCTGGTCCGTGACGTACGCGCGGTCCCGTCGCCGGAAGGCACCACATCACTCGTCGGCGGCGGCGCCGCGGAGCTGCTGGACTCCCTCGACGCGATCGGCGCCAAGCTGCCGTACGCCGTAGGCGGGCTCGCCATCGCGATGGTGGTGATCCTGTTCCTGTTCACCGGCAGTCTGGTCCAGCCGCTGAGGGCGCTCGCGCTCAACGTCATCGGCCTCGGCGCGACCGTCGGGACGACCGTGGTGATCTTCCAGGAAGGCTTCGGTGCCGATCTCCTCGGCTTCACCGCGATGCCGCTCAACGTCTCGATGGTCGTCCTGCTGCTGGTGATCGCGTTCGGTCTGTCGATGGACTACGAGGTCTTCGTGCTCGGCCGGATCACCGAGATGCGCCGGCGCGGGCTGGGCAACGTCGAGGCGGTCGTCCAGGGCTTGGCCCACACCGGCCGGATCGTCACCACGGCCGCCGCTCTGATCGCGACCAGCTTCTTCGCCTTCATGGTGAGCGACATCAGCTTCATGAAGTTCTTCGGTCTCGGGGTCGGGCTGGCGATCCTCATCGACGCCGTCCTGATCCGCGGCATCCTCCTCCCGGCGGCCATGCGGATGCTCGGCGAGGTCGCCTGGTGGGCGCCACGCCCGCTGCGACGCCTCCACACGAAGGTCGGACTGAGCGAGGAGCCGGTCCCCGTTCCGGTCTAGGACGTACGAAGGCCCCTCGGTGCGAACACCGAGGGGCCTTTCGTGCCTTCAGATCAGGCGAAGGCGCGCTCGATGAGCTCCTTCTGCTCGACCGTGTGCCGCTTGATGGTGCCGACGGCGGTGGTGGAGGAGGCCGGGCGGGTGATCGGCTCGACCTCGCGGCCCAGCTCGGGGACCACGTTGAGGTAGTAGCTCGGCCACGGACCCTGGTTGTAGGGCTCGTCCTGGACCCACTTGACCTTGGCGTTGGGGTACTTCGCGAGCTCGGTGGCGAGCTGCTCGGTCGGCCATGGGTAGAGCTGCTCGACGCGGACGATCGCGACGTCCTCGCGGCCCCGCTTCTTGCGCTCGACGGCGAGGTCCCAGGTCAGGCGGCCGGAGACCAGCAGGACACTGGTGACCTTCGAGGCGTCCGCCTCGGCGTCGGGGACGACCGGCTGGAACGAGCCCGAGGTGAAGTCGGCCGGCTGCGAGGCAGCCTCCTTGCGGCGCAGCATCGACTTCGGGGTGAAGACGATCAGCGGACGGTGCTCGGCACCGAGCGTGTGCGTACGCAGCAGGTGGAAGTAGGACGCCGGGGTCGAGGGCTGAGCCACGACCATGGCCTCGTCGGCGCACAGCGTGAGGAACCGCTCGATGCGAGCCGAGGAGTGGTCGGCGCCCTGGCCCTCGTAGCCGTGCGGCAGCAGCAGCACGACGCCGGAGTCCTGGCCCCACTTGGTCTTGCCGGCGGAGATGTACTCGTCGATCACCGACTGGGCGCCGTTGACGAAGTCACCGAACTGCGCCTCCCACATGACCAGCGCCTCGGGACGCGCGACCGAGTAGCCGTACTCGAAGCCGAGCGCGGCGTACTCCGAGAGCAGCGAGTCGTAGACGTAGAACTTCGCCTGCTCCTCGGTGAGGTTGTTCAGCGGCGTCCACTCATCGGCGTTCTTGCGGTCGATGATCGTGGCGAATCGCGAGGCGAAGGTGCCGCGACGCGAGTCCTGACCGGCCAGACGCACCGGACGGCCGTCGAGCAGGAGCGAGCCGAAGGCGAGGATCTCGCCGGTGCCCCAGTCGATGTTGCCCTCGGTGATCGCGGTCGCGCGACGCTGCAGCTGCGGCATCACCTTCGGGTGGACCGTGAAGCCCTCCGGCGGGGTGACGTACGCATCCGCGATCCGCTTCAGCACATCGTTGGTGATCGCGGTGACGGTCTCGCCCGCAGGCTTCTCGGGGTAGTCCGGGACGGTCTCCCAGGCCTGCGGCATCTTGTCGGCCTCGCGGACCTCGGTGAAGACCTGCTCCAGGCGAGCCTGGTAGGCGGCCAGCACCTGCTCCGCCTCCTCGATCGTGATGTCACCACGACCGATCAGCGACTCGGTGTAGAGCTTGCGGACCGAGCGCTTCTGCTCGATCAGGTCGTACATCATCGGCTGGGTGAACGACGGGTCGTCGCCCTCGTTGTGACCGCGGCGGCGGTAGCAGATGAGGTCGATGACGACGTCCTTGTTGAACGCCTGGCGGTATTCGAAGGCGAGCCGCGCGACCCGCACGCAGGCCTCCGGGTCGTCGCCGTTCACGTGGAAGATCGGCGCCTGGACCATCCGCGCGACGTCGGTCGCGTAGAGGGACGACCTGGACGACCCGGGGGACGTCGTGAAGCCGACCTGGTTGTTGATGACCAGGTGGACGGTGCCACCGGTGCGGTAGCCACGCAGCTGGGAGAGGTTGAGCGTCTCGGCGACCACACCCTGGCCGGCGAAGGCCGCGTCACCGTGGACCAGCAGCGGCAGGACCGGGAAGACCGCGCCCTGGTCGAGCACGTCCTGCTTGGCGCGGGCGATGCCCTCCAGGACCGGGTCGACGGTCTCGAGGTGGGACGGGTTCGCGGCGACGGAGACCTTGATCGTGTCGCCCAGGTCGGAGAGGAACTCGCCCTCGGCGCCGAGGTGGTACTTCACGTCGCCGGAGCCCTGGACCGTGCGCGGGTCGATGTTGCCCTCGAACTCGCGGAAGATCTGGTTGTAGGACTTGCCGACGATGTTGGCGAGCACGTTGAGACGGCCGCGGTGGGCCATCCCGATCGTGACCTCGTCCAGACCGGCCTCGGCAGCGGCCTCGCAGACCTCGTCGATGACCGGGATCGCGGTCTCGCCGCCCTCGAGGGAGAAGCGCTTCTGGCCGACGAACTTGGTCTGCAGGAAGGTCTCGAAGGCCTCGGCCTCGTTGAGCTTCGAGAGGATCCGGAGCTGCTCCTGGCGCGGGGTCTTGTCGTAGGGCCGCTCGACGCGGTCCTGGATCCACCGGCGCTGCTCGGGGTCCTGGATGTGCATGTACTCGATGCCGGTGGTGCGTACGTAGGAGTCACGCAGGACACCGAGGATCTCGCGCAGCTTCATGAACGGCTTGCGGCCGCCGGCGAAGGAGCCGACCGGGAACTCGCGGTCGAGGTCCCACAGGGTCAGCCCGTGCGACTCGATCTGCAGGTCGGGGTGCGAACGCTGCTTGTACTCCAGCGGGTCGGTGTCGGCCATCATGTGACCACGCACGCGGTGGGCGTGGATGATCTCGCCGACCTTGACCTGCTTGGAGATCTGGTCGTCGTGGGTGGTGTCGATGTCCTGGTTCCAGCGGATCGGCTCGTAGGGGATCCGCAGCGACGCGAAGATCTCGTCGTAGAAGTCGTTCTCGCCGAGCAGGAGCCTGTGCACGGTGGCCAGGAACTCGCCGGACTGCGCACCCTGGATGACCCGGTGGTCGTACGTCGAGGTCATCGTCATGATCCGCGAGACCGCGTTCTGGGCGAGCTTCGAGGGGGAGGCGCCCTGGAACTCGGGCGGGTAGTCCATCGAGCCGACGCCGATGATGGCGGCCTGGCCCTGCATCAGCCGCGGCACCGAGTTGTTGGTGCCGATGCCGCCGACGTTGGTCAGGCTGACCGTGGTGCCGGAGTAGTCGGACATGGACAGCTTGTTGTCCTTGGCCTTGCGGACGATGTCCTCGTAGGCCGTCCAGAAGCCGGCGAAGTCCATCAACTCGCAGCCCTTGATGGAGGGCGCGACGAGCTGGCGGGTGCCGTCCTTCTTCTGCTGGTCGATGGCCAGACCGAGGTTGATGTGCGGCGGGGTCACCATGGTCGGCTTGCCGTCGATCTCGGCGTAGGTGTTGTTCATCGCCGGCATCGCCTTGATCGCCTTGATGATGGCGTAGCCGATGAGGTGGGTGAAGGAGACCTTGCCGCCGCGGGCGCGCTTGAGGTGGTTGTTGATGACCGTGCGGTTGTCCCACAGCAGCTTGACCGGCATGTTGCGCACGGAGGTCGCGGTGGGCACCGAGAGCGACACGTCCATGTTCTTGGCGGTGGCGGCCGGGATGCCGCGCAGCGTGGTGTAGGTCGGCTCGTCGGTGACGGCGACGGCGGTCGGCTTCGGGGCGTCCTTGGGGGTGGGCGTCGCGGTGCCCTTGGCGGGCTCGGCGGCCTGCGCGTCCGGGCGCGGCTTGGCCTTCGGGGCCGGGGCCGCCTTGGCGGCCGGAGCCTCGGTCGATGCGGGGGTGGTCGGCGCGGGCGTGTTGGCCGGCGCGGGGGAGACCGGAGCCTTGGCTGCGGGAGCGGCGGGCGTGGCCGGAGCCGCGGCGCCGTTCGGCGACGCACCAGGCTGTCCGTTGGTCTCGAAGAACTTCACCCACACGGGGTCAACACTGCTGGGATCCTTCGTGTACTGGTCGTACATCTCCTCGACCAGCCACTCGTTGGCGCCGAATTCCGCTGGGATGTCGGCAGTGTTGGGGGACGGGGTGCCTGAGGACACGGCTTGATTCGCCTCTTCCGAATTTTCGCACTGTAAGAAATGGGTTGCCCACGGGCAAGGCTATCCCCACGAACACGCAAATGCCCGACGCAGGCTCTACCTGTGGACAGGATGTAATCCGTCCCACATCTTGCGTTACCTACCGGGTGGACTTGCAACCCGGGTCGATGTGCGTATGGTGGGCCGGTCCCGGAGCAGGTCGATGAGGTGGATTCCCCGCATGACGAGCAGCAGTACGAAGCCCCGCTGGTCGACCAGCAGGCGGGTCGCAACGGCACTCACGGCGGCGGTCCTGAGTGGCACCGTGGCGCTCACCGGATGCGGCGGTGACGCCGAGAAACCGGCCGCCTCGCCGTCCCCGTCGCCGACCCCTCCGCCGACGGTGAAGTCGGCCGCCAAGCTCGTCCACGTGCAGGGCAAGTTCCCCAGGAGCCGGCACCAGGCGGTCGCTGCCAACGTGGCCAAGGTCGTCGACCGCTGGCTGCAGGCCGCGTACGTCGGGGGCGACTACCCGCGCGCGACCTCGACCTTCACCGCCAAGTCCTTCCCCGGCTTCACCCCGGGCACCATCGCCCAGGCGGGCAAGCAGATGAGCCTGATGAGCAACGCCACGATCGCTCCCCACATCGACGGCGTCGAGGTGGTCGCCAGCGACGTCCACGTCGATCTGCTGGCCAACAACAACTACCCGGTCGGCGCGGTCGCGCGGATCCGCCTGGTCTACGACACCACCGGCGAGCGCGAGTCGCGCCAGACCGTCCGGGGCACCCTCGACATGGTGCCGACCAAGACCTCCTGGGCCGTCTTCGGCTTCAACATCACCCGCGAGGAGAAGCTGGCCTCGGCGCCCTCCGCCTCGCCGAGCCCGTCGGGAGACAAGTCGTGAGCCGCATGAGCACCTTCGTACGCCGCCGCCTGCTGACCACGCTCGCGCTGGGCGTGGTGCTCGCGCTGACCGCCGTCCTGGTCCCGGACGCGCAGGTCGCCGAGCCGCGCGCGGAGCTGATCGCGACCAAGTGGGCCAAGGGCCTCGACGTCGCCAAGTTCACCCGCAAGGGCGGCACCATCTGGGTTCTCGCCGTCGGCTCGGACGCCCGGCCCGGCCAGAAGGTCACCCGCACCCGCGGCGACGCGCTGCACCTGATCGGCTTCAACCCGTCCTCGGGCTACGCCACCGACATCAGCGTCCCGCGCGACTCCTACGTCAACATCCCCGGCCACGGGCGCGACAAGATCAACTCGGCGCTGCTCTACGGCGGCCCGAAGCTGATGGGCCGCGCCGTCGGCAACCTGGTCGGCGTCCAGCCGCAGTACGTCTTCGTCACCTCCTTCTCCGGGATGAGCGACATGGTGATCGGGGTCGGCGGTGTCGACGTCGACAACCCGCGCGCGTTCACCGATGCGTACGTCGCTCCCTACGGTTTCAAGAAGGGCCGGATCCACATCAGCGGCCCCCACTCGGTCGACTTCGCGCGTGCCCGGCACGGCCTGGCGAACGGTGACTTCGACCGCTCGGCCAACCAGTCGCGGATCATCCGCGGGCTCCACCGCAAGATCGTCGCCCGCCAGCACGACGTGGGCTTCATGGCCAAGGGCGTCTCGCTGGTGATGCGGAAGACGCACACCACCGGCCTCTCCGCTCGTGACCTCTACCAGCTCGCCAGCGCGGTCGCCGCGATCAACCCGTCGAAGGTCCGCACGTGTGTGGTTCCGGGCGGGATCGGCAACGCCGGCGCGGCCAGCGTCGTCTTCCCCAACGTCGGGGCGGCCCGGGCGATGGGCGACGACGCGCGCAAGGACGGCCGGCTCAACCGCGGCTGCCGCGGCTGAGCACGAAGTCGCGGCACCAGCGGCGCGACCCGCTCGGGATGGTCGGCGACCACCCGGTGCGAGTCGTCGACCTCGCGGACCGTCAGCGGCCGCGGGCGGGCCGTCCGGCCGGAGCCCGTCGTCACGTAAAGGCTGCTCACACCGGCGAGGCTGGTCGGGCGGCGTTCGCTCCGACGTGACACGATTCGCCCCATGGACATCAGCTATCCGGTCACGATCGCCGCGGCTCGCACCTGGTTCAAGCTCGGCGACATCAAGATCAACATGACCGGCGTGGAGCACATCCCGGAGAAGGGTGGTGCCCTGCTGGCGATCAACCACCTCTCCTTCGTGGACTACATCATGGCCGGGTTCCCCGGCGCGGAGCGTGGCCGGCTGACCCGGTTCATCGCGAAGAAGGAGGTCTTCGACCACCCCGTCGGCGGCCCGGTGATGCGCTCGTTCCACCACATCCCGATCGACCGCAGCTACGGCGCGGCCGGGATGAAGAAGGCCGTCGAGTACCTCCAGAACGGTGAGGTCGTCGGGATCTTCCCCGAGGCCACGCTGTCGCGCTCGTTCCTGATCAAGGACCTCAAGACCGGCACCGTACGCATCGCCGCCGACGCCGGCGTACCGCTGATCCCGGTCGTGCTGTGGGGCACGCAGCGGATCATGACCAAGGGCCAGAAGGTCGACCTGTCGCGGCACAAGACGATCGGCATCGAGATCGGCCCGCCGCTGCCGGTGACGGGCGAGGACCCGGCTGCGGAGACCGCGGCGCTCAAGGCGCAGATGGAGGCCATGCTCGACCGGCTGATCAAGGCGCACCCGGCCGAGGAGCAGCCCCCTGGCTCGTGGTGGCTGCCGAAGGCGTACGGCGGCTCGGCCCCCACGCTCGAGGAGGCCGAGGCGATGTACGCCGAGGAGCGCAGGCTCCGCGCGCAGCGGAAGGCCGCGAAGCGGGCGGCCGACAAGAAGAGGGCCTAGGTCGGGGCGCCCGCGTGCTCGACCGCGGTCATCGCGGTGATGGCGACATCGAGGAGCCCGTCGACGACGTCGTCGTAGCTGTGGGTGCTGCCCATTCGGG
This sequence comes from Nocardioides sp. NPDC126508, assembly GCA_040302365.1. Classification (GTDB taxonomy): domain Bacteria; phylum Actinomycetota; class Actinomycetes; order Propionibacteriales; family Nocardioidaceae; genus Nocardioides. Next base: position 432,347 of record JBEOUM010000005.1, on the reverse strand, counting down.
GGTTCTGCCCGGTGGTGCCGATGAGTGCGGCGATCGCTTCGCCGGCCCCTTCGCTCACCTTCGCGACTCTCCCCCAGAGAACGGCTTCGGCGTCGCGATCGCCCTGGGACTCATCGAGCCACCGGGACAGATACGCGAGCAGAGCCGGCGTAGCGTCGGTCATGCGGTCGGAGTCTAGGGCGGTTCCAGTAATTCGGTCGAGCCTTAGGTTTAGCGGCTAGCCGGCGGGCTGGTAGACGCCGAGCCGGTTTCCGGACGGATCGGTGAAGATGAACCGGCGTCCGCCGGGATAGTCGTAGGGCGGCTCGGCGATGGTGCCGCCGGCCTTCTCGACGGCCGCCACCGCGGCCTCGAGGTCGGTCGTACGGATCAGTGGCAGCGGGGCGACCGGCGTCTCGGACGCGTACATCCCGCCGTTCTCGTCCTTGCCGTCGGGGCCGACGATCCCGGCGTACATCCCGCCGTAGTCGTTGAAGGACCAGCCGAAGGCCGACTCGTAGAAGGTGCGCGAGCCGGGGAGGTCGGTGACCGCGAGCTCGAGGTAGTCGATGTGGATGGCGCTCATGCCCCTCGACGCTACTCGCGACCACCGACACCCAGGACTCAGCCGAAGGCGACCTCGAAGCCCTTGCCGCGGAAGGAGCCGAGCTTGGTGGCGTCGCGGAGGTAGGCGAGGGGACCGTCGGGGTCGAAGGTCCAGGTGCCGCGGGCGGGCAGTAGCTTGGCGCCGCCCTTCATGGTGAGCCAGGCGGTCTCGGGGTGCTCCTCGATGCCGGGCTGCTCGACGTTGCCCTGCATGGGGAGGCGCGGGGCGAGCTGGGTGACGTCGCTGAACTTCGCCGTCGCGATCGGGCCGTCGTCGTTGCTCGCCTCCCAGGTGTGGGTCGCCAGCGGGCCCTTGGCCGACGAGCCGCCGCTGAACTTCGCCAGCCCCTTCGGGATCGCCCACAACGTACGGCCGCCGGTCACGGAGTCGGGGGAGTCGACCCAGATGTCGACCACGCTCACCGCCTTCTTCCCGTTGGATGCGGTGATCACCCGGGCGGAGAGGAGCTCGTGGTAGGTCAGCGGGCTCGGCTCGGTGTAGTCGACCAGCGCGACGGCGTAGATCCCCTTCGGGTGCCGCTCGTCGACGTCGTGGGGGAGCCGGAAGACCGAGAGCCACATCGATCCGTGCATGTGCCAAGGGGCTGGGGGATAGCTGGTCACGAGGTTTCCCGGAAGTTTTGGTGGGTCGGTGTCGAAGCGGTCGATCCCGGTTCGACGCGTAGGTGTGTGGCGAGCGTCGCCACGATCCACCAAGGAGACCAGAGATGACCGACCAGGTGAAGGGCCCCGCCTCCTACTTCCCGTCCATCGAGAAGAAGTACGGCCGCCCGATCGCGGAGTGGCAGCAGATCATCCGCGACTGCGGGATCACCAAGCACATGCAGATCGTGGCGTACCTGAAGACCGAGTACGGCCTCGGGCACGGTCACGCCAACGCCCTCGTCGCCCACACCCTTGCTGAGGGACTCTGACCACGTGCACACGGTCGTTACGCATGTGACGAATGTGTCGTCTCAGCTGTCACATGCGTAACGACCGTGTGCGGTCGCCGGCGCCACCGGGCCGCGACAAACCCGTTGGCATGCTGCGTACGTCCCCTGCGACCCTTTCCGCATGACGACCTGGTTCACCTCCGACCTGCACTTCGGACACACGCGCCTGCTCGAGCTGTCGGGGATGCGGGCCGTCGACCACGGGGGCTATCACCCGGTCTCCGGCGAGACCCTCGCCCGTCATCTCGACGATCTGGAACGCACTGCTGGTTGACTTCGCCCATGCGCGACGGACCGTTGGAGATCACCGACCTGCTCTGGTCGGGCTCGGGCGACCCGGTCGTGCGGGCGGAGGCTGCGGGTCTGCTGCGCTCACGGGGGCAGGTGCGGGCGGCGCGGATCGTGGAGCGGCTGCCGGCTCGGGACGGACTGCTCGACGTCGCAAGCGTGGACGCGCTCGGGCTGCGGATCCATCGCGAGCTGCAGCGGCTGGGGGAGGAGCTGCAGCTGGGGCGCCGGGTGGCGTCGGTGGTGCGTACGTTGCTTCCTGCCGGTTCCGCGCCCGTGAGGGTCGTCGACGTCGGCTGTGGGTTGGGGCATGTGCTGCGGTCGATCGCGGCGCGCGGGGATCTTCCGGCGCACGTGGAGCTGGTCGGGGTCGACCTCAACTCGGTGCTGGTCGCCGAGGCTTCGCGACTGGCCACGCTCGAAGGCCTGGACTGTCGGTTCGTCTCGGGTGACGCGTTCGAGCCGGGCGCCGTCATCGAGGACGGAGTACGGACGGTGGTCGTGTCCAGCGGACTCATGCACCACCTCGCGCCGGAGGATCTGGACGGGTTCTTCGCCTCCCAGGCGCGCCTGGAGGTCGCCGCGTTCGTGCACTGGGACATCGCACGGTGTCTGTGGTCGACGATGGGTGCCTGGGTCTTCCACCAGGCTCGGATGCGTGAGGCCATCTCACGCCACGACGGCGTGATGTCGGCACGCCGGGCCCATCCGGCCGAGACGCTGTTGGCGGCCGCCGACCGAGCCGCACCGAACTATGCGGTCGAGGTGCGGGAGGGTTCGCGCTGGCATCCGAGAGCGCTCGACGTACTCCGCCCGCTCGTCGGGGTGCGCCGATGAGCCTGGTCATCTTGGTGCTGCTCGGCCTCCTCGACGGCGCCTTCAGCGGGTTCCGGTCCGCGCAGGGCCGCGATGGGCTGGTCGACCACACCCGTGAGGACCGGGTGGGCATGCTGCGTGGGCTGCGCCTGTTCGTACTGCTGTCGCCACCTGCCGTCGTCTTCCTCGCGATCGACCTGTTCCAGGGGGAAAGCCTCCAGGCGTACGTCTCCGCGGCTGACCTGTTCCTGCTGGCCATCGCCCCGTTCGCCGTCATCGTGCTGCTCGCGCTGGCGGTGTACGGGGTCCTGCGCTGGGAGCTGAGATACCTCGCGTCCGCGATCATCCTCGGCCCGTGCACGTTTCTGCGCCCGTACGTCGTGGCAGCTGCCGCGGTCGCCGTGATCGTCCGCGCCGGCGAGGTGAGCGTGGCGATCGCTGCCACCCTCGCCGTCATCGCGGTGCTCACGGTGGAGCCGATCCTCGACAGTCGCGCGAAATGAGAGAAACCGCTGGTCACCCAGCGGTTCCAACTGTGCCCCCGGCAGGAATCGAACCTGCGGCCTACGGTACCGGAAACCGGCGCTCTATCCCCTGAGCTACGGAGGCAGTGCACCGCCTGAGCGGTGCAGATGGAACCCTACAGGCTGGGACGGATAACGGTGAAACCGACTGGCGCTTATACGCTGGACCCCGTGACTCCTGAGCAGCTTTCCACCGCGGTCGTCGATGTCCTCACCGCGCTCGTCGATGAGGGTGCGATCACCCTTCCCGACGGCGTTCCGAGCACTGTCACGGTGGAGCGACCCAGGCAGAAGGGCCACGGCGACTACGCCACCAACGTGGCGCTGCAGCTGGCGAAGAAGGCGGGGATGAACCCGCGCGCGCTGGGGGAGCAGGTCGCCGAGAAGCTGAAGGCGACCGACGGGATCGCCGATGTCGAGATCGCCGGTCCCGGGTTCCTGAACATCTCCGTCGAGGCCGGTGCGCAGGGCAAGCTGGCGGGCGAGATCGTCGCTGCCGGTGCTGCGTACGGCAACAACGAGGCCTTCAAGGGCCACAACATCAACCTGGAGTTCGTCTCCGCCAACCCGACCGGCCCGCTGCACCTCGGCGGTGTCCGCTGGGCCGCGGTCGGCGACGCGCTGGGCCGTGTCCTGGAGGCGTCCGGCGCCGAGGTCACCCGGGAGTACTACTTCAACGACCACGGCGGCCAGATCGACCGCTTCGCCCGCTCGCTCCTGGCCTGGGCACAGGGCAAGCCGGTGCCGGAGGACGGCTACGGCGGGGCGTACATCGAGGAGATCGCCAAGAAGGTGCTGGCCAAGCGCCCCGACGCGCTCGAGGCGGCCGACCCGCAGGAGATCTTCCGCGAGATCGGTGTCGACCTGATGTTCGCCGAGATCAAGCAGAGCCTGCACGACTTCAACGTCGACTTCGACGTCTACTTCCACGAGGACAACCTGCACAAGTCGGGTGCCGTGGACCGTGCCGTCGAGAAGCTCCGCGAGCTCGGCAACATCTACGAGAAGGACGGCGCGATCTGGCTGGCCACCGAGAAGTTCGGTGACGACAAGGACCGCGTCGTCATCAAGGCCGACGGCAACGGGGCCTACTTCTCCGGCGACCTCGCCTACTACCTCGACAAGCGCGAGCGCGGCTTCGACCGCTGCTTCATCATGCTGGGCGCCGACCACCACGGCTACGTCGGCCGGATGATGGCGATGTGCGCCGCCTTCGGCGACACGCCCCACGAGAACCTCGAGATCCTGATCGGCCAGATGGTCAACCTCCTCAAGGACGGCCAGCCGATGCGGATGTCGAAGCGCGCCGGCACCGTGGTCACCATCGACGACATCGTCGAGGCGATCGGCGTGGACGCGGCCCGCTACGCGCTGGCCCGCTACTCCAGCGACTCCAACATCGACATCGACCTGGACCTGTGGGCGAAGGCCGACAGCGCCAACCCGGTCTACTACGTGCAGTACGTCCACGCGCGCACCTGCCGGATGATGGCCAACGCCGCCGACCACGGCATGGCGATCGACCTCGACACCTTCGACCCGTCGCTGCTCACCCACGAGCGCGAGGGCGAGCTGCTGCGTGCGCTGGCCGAGCTGCCGCGCGTGGTCGCGACCGCCGCCGAGCTGCGCGAGCCCCACCGGGTCGCTCGCTACCTGGAGGACACCGCCGGGATCTTCCACCGCTGGTACGACGATGACGACTGCCGCATGCTGCCCAAGGGCGACGAGCCGGTGGCGCCCGTCAACCTGGCCCGCCTTGCGCTCGTCTCCGCCGCCCGCACCGTCTTCGCCAACGGCCTCGGGCTGCTCGGCGTCTCCGCCCCGGAGCGGATGTGAGCGCGCACGCATCGCCGGGCTCGTTCACCGGCACCTCGCCGGTGTGGCTGAAGACCCCGGAGGACGTCAACGCGCTGGTGCCGGCGCTGTGGTCGGCGACGGCCGAGAAGGACACCAACGGTGTCCTCACCGTCGGCGGCGTCCCGGTGCCGGACCTGGTCGCGAACATCAACACACCTGCGTACGTCCTGGACGAGGCCGACTTCCGCGAGCGCGCCCGCGCGTTCCGTGACGGGTTCTCGGGCTACGACGTCTACTACGCCGGCAAGGCGTTCCTGTGCACCGAGGTGGCGCGCTGGGTGGCGCAGGAGGGGCTCTGCCTCGACGTCTGCTCCAACGGCGAGCTCTCGGTGGCGCTGCGGGCCGAGGTCGACCCCGCGAAGATCGGCTACCACGGCAACAACAAGACCCCGATGGAGCTGCGCCGGGCGATCGTCGCGGGCGTCGGGCGGATCATCGTCGACTCCTTCGCCGAGGTCGAGCGGGTCGCCGCGATCGCCGCCGAGACGGGCATCACCGCGAGCGTGATGGTGCGGGTGACCGCCGGCGTCGAGGCGCACACGCACGAGTACATCGCCACCGCCCACGAGGACCAGAAGTTCGGCTTCTCGATCTCGTCGGGCGACGCCTTCGAGGCCGTACGCCGCCTCCTGGACGCTCCGAACGTCGAGCTGCGCGGTCTCCACTCCCACATCGGCTCCCAGATCTTCGACTCCTCCGGGTTCGAGGTCGCCGCGCGGCGGGTGCTGGCGCTGCAGGCTCGGATCCGGGACGAGCTCGGCACCGAGCTGCCCGAGATGGATCTCGGTGGCGGCTTCGGCATCGCCTACACAACCCAGGACGACCCCTCGACGCCCAAGGCGCTGGCCGAGGAGCTCACCGCGATCGTCGAGCACGAGTGCCGTGGCTTCGGCCTCGCCGTGCCCCACCTCTCGATCGAGCCCGGGCGCGCGATCGTCGGCCCGTCGATGTGCACCGTCTACACCGTCGGCACGGTCAAGGAGGTCGCCCTCGACGGCGGCGTCACCCGGACCTACGTGAGCGTCGACGGCGGGATGAGCGACAACATCCGCACGGCCCTCTACGACGCCGACTACTCCGCCACCCTCGCCGGGCGCGCCTCGACGGCCGGACCGGTGCTCGGTCGCGTCGTCGGCAAGCACTGCGAGGCCGGCGACATCGTCGTCAAGCACGAGTTCCTGCCCGCCGACATCGCTCCCGGTGACCTGATCGCGGTCCCTGGCACCGGTGCCTACGGACGCTCGATGGCCTCCAACTACAACCACGCCCTGCGGCCTCCGGTCGTCGCGGTCCGCGACGGTGAGTCCCGCGTCATCGTCCGGCGCGAGACCGAGGACGACCTCTTCGCCACCGACCTGGGCTAGGCCGACGGGGGCGACGGCTCAGCTGGATCGAAGCGCCCGCAGCACCGCCCGCCCACGCGGCGAGAGGCGGTAGCCGACGGGGAGGGACTCGGTGAGGCCGAGCTCCTTGAGCCGTCGGATGTCGGCCTTGAACGGCTTCTTCTCACGTCCGATCGAGGCCGCGATGGTCTCGGCCAGCTCGCCGGGGCGGGCCTCGATGAGCTCGAGGTGCTCCCGCGTCCACGGACCGCGGCGGCTGCGCCGGTCCATGTCGGCCAGAGTGGCGACCAGCGCGTCGGTCTCCTTCTTCCCCGGGCGCTTGGCGCGCAGCGCGACTCGCTCGTCGTCGCCGCCGTAGCGCATCTCGATCCGATAGACCTCGCCGTCCTTGCGGGACAGGAACGCCAGTAGGTCCGGGAGCGTCGTACCCGCCCGGCGGGCGTCGTCCTCGGTCAGCGCCTCGGGGGAGACCGCCGAGACCGACACGAACTCGACCACGCCCATCCGGGTGCGCTGGCGGCCACCGGCGACGTGCATCGGGCGTCTCCAGCGGCGGAAGGCGAGGTCGACCTCACCGGCACGGATGCGTTCGAGGTCGGCGTTGGGGAACAGCACGCACCCATCAAACCGCGCGGAGCAGGAAATTCGGTTTCGCCTTCCCGAAATCCAAGGGTTCGTGAGCCTACGATGGGGCGCATGCCGAGGGGGGTCTACTCAGAAGGACCGCTCGCGGCGCCGTCCCAGGCGCCGCGAGCGGCCTTCGCCCGGCTGACGAAGGAACGGCGCGACAGCGTGACCCGCGCGGCGCAGACGTTCGGCTGGCCGGTGATCTCCGGCAAGGCCGCGGCGCAGCGGCCGGTGCGCTGGGAGGTGCTGGGTCCGGACGTACGCGCCGAGCGCTGCGACCTCGTCGTCGACGGCACCTGCGACGGGATCCTGGTCGAGTACTGGCACGGCAAGGCGTCCCCCGGGAAGGGGCCCTGGCGCCCGGCCCGCTGGGTCGTGGTGCGGGTGCCGGCCCACCTGCCGAAGACGGCCGCGATGATCGGGCTCTCGCCGGGATCGGGCAGCACCGGCACCGGCCGGGTGCCGACACCGGTCTTCTTCCCGCCGGAGTTCCGGGCCAAGACCAACGTGACCACCCCCGACGGGGCGGTCATCGCGGCCGACGAGGAGCACGCGCGGTCGCTGTCCCGCTTCGCCAGCCATGTCGTCGACGAGCGGCTGTGGGTGGTGGCCCGCGACGACGCGATCACCGTCACCACCGACGTGGAGCCGGATGCGGAGGAGCTGCTCCGCCGCGTACGCCTGGCGCGGGATGTCGCCGCGGTGCTCCGGCCGATCCCGGAGCTCGCCTGAGGCTGAGCTCGTCCAAGGCTTGGGGCTCTTGACCTCAAGTCAACTTGAGCAGGTTGACTCGAGGTATGCGAGCGATCAGACAGCACGAGTTCGGCGGCCCGGAGGTCCTGCGCCTGGAGGAGGTGCCCGACCCGATCCCGGGTCCGGGCCAGGTACGCATCAGGGTGGAGGCCGCCGGCGTCCACCGTCTCGACACCTCGATCAGAGCGGCCGCCCTGCCGCCGACGATGCCTCGGCCGGAGCTGCCGATGACGCCCGGTCGCGAGGTCGCCGGGGTCGTCGACCAGGTCGGTGACGGCGTCGACACGGCCTGGCAGGGCGCGAAGGTCGTCGCCCACCTCGGTCCGGAGAGCAGCGGTGGCTATGCCGAGCTCGCGGTCGCCGACGAGACGCAGCTCTACCGGCGCCCCGACGGCCTCGACTCGCCGACCGCTGTCGCCGCCATCGGCACCGGACGCACCTCGGCGGCGGTGCTCGAGGCGGCCGAGATCACCTCCGACGACGTCGTCGTGGTCACCTCGGCCGCCGGTGGCATGGGCGCGATCCTGCTCCAGGGCATCCGCAACGCGGGCGCTCGTGCGATCGGCCTCGCGGGCTCGGAGGCCAAGCTGGAGATCGCCCGGGGGTTCGGTGCGCAGACGGCCATCGACTACCGCTCGGCCGACTGGCTGAGTGTTCTTCGAGAGCAGGAGCCTCGGATCACGGTTCTTCTCGACGGGCTCGGAGGTGACGTACCCAGGCAGGTCTACGCCGGCCTCGAGCCCGAAGGCCGGATGGTCCGCTTCTCCGGCGACCAGGACGGCTACGAGGGCGGCGCGAAGATCATCGACATCCTCGGACCCTGGGTCCAGGGACGGATCAAGGAGTTCGAGCAGGCCTCGCTCGAGGCCGCCGCGGACGGCACCCGCAGGCCGTACGTCGGCTCGACCTTCCCTCTCGCCGAGGCCGCCGAGGCTCATCGCGCGCTCGAGAGCCGGGAGACGACGGGAAAGGTCGTCCTGCTGACGCGGCCGAGCCAGTTGTGAAGCTGAGAGTGGTCTATGGGTCACTCTCAGCTTCACAACCTTCGCCGAGTGTCCGCGCCTAGAGCGGAAGTCGGCCCCTGGAGCCTGTCCCGGATACCCTTGGGCGCGTGAGCAGCAACAAGACGACCGCGCACGCCGTCGAGCCCCTGGGCGTCGCCGTCCTCGGCTGCGGCGTGGTGGGGTCCCAGGTGGTCCGGCTCCTGCTCGAGGGCGATGCGGATCTCGCCGCCAGAGTGGGTGCGCCGCTGGAGATCAGAGGCGTGGCCATACGCCGCCTCGACGCTCCGCGCGACGTCGAGGTGCCTGCCGAGCTGCTCACGACCGACGCCCACGCCCTCGTCGCCCGCGACGACGTCGACCTCGTGGTCGAGGTGATCGGCGGCATCGAGCCGGCCCGCGGGCTCATCCTCGCGGCGCTGGAGAGCGGCGCGAGCGTCGTCACCGCCAACAAGGCCCTGCTCGCCGAGGACGGCCCGACGCTCTACGAGGCCGCCGAGAAGGCCGGCACCGACCTCTACTACGAGGCCGCCGTCGCCGGTGCGATCCCGATCCTCCGCCCCCTGCGCGACTCGCTCGTCGGCGACCACGTCACCAAGGTGATGGGCATCGTCAACGGCACCACCAACTACATCCTCGACAAGATGGACACCTACGGTGCCGGCTTCGAGGAGGCGCTCGCCGAGGCCCAGGAGCTGGGCTACGCCGAGGCCGACCCGACCGCCGACGTCGAGGGCTTCGACGCGGCCGCGAAGGCCGCCATCCTGGCCTCACTCGCTTTCCACACAAGAGTGACCGCCAGCGACGTCTACCGTGAGGGCATCACCGAGGTGACCGCCGGGGACGTCGCCTCCGCGAAGGCCATGGGCAGCGTCGTCAAGCTGCTCGCGATCGCCGAGCTCGACGGCGACGACGTCTCGGCGCGGGTCCACCCGGTGATGATTCCGCGCAGCCACGCGCTGGCGACCGTACGCGGCGCCTACAACGCGGTCTTCGTCGAGTCGGCCTCCGCCGGCGACCTGATGTTCTACGGCCAGGGCGCGGGCGGCGAGCCCACCGCCAGCGCGGTCCTCGGCGACCTGGTCACCATCGCCCGCAACAAGGCGCTCAAGACCAAGGGCTTCGGCGAGTCCGCCTACGCCGCCCGCGCGGTGCGCCCGATGGGCGAGACCGTCACCCGCTACCACGTCAGCCTCGACGTGGCCGACAAGGCCGGCGTGCTCGCCGCCGTCGCGACCGCCTTCTCCGAGCACGGCGTCTCGATCAAGGCCGTACGTCAGGAAGGCCGGGGCGAGGACGCCCAGCTCGTCGTCGTCTCCCACGAGGCCCCCGATGCCGCGCTCGCGGCGACCGTGCAGCACCTGCGCGAGATGGAGTACGTCCGCGACGTCGCCTCGGTGATGCGCGTAGAAGGAGCAGTCTGATGACCAACGGCCAGTGGCGCGGTGTGATCGAGGAGTATCGCACCCTCCTCGACATCCCCCAGGACACCAAGGCGGTGACGCTCGGCGAGGGTGGCACCCCGCTGGTCCACTCCGAGTGGCTCTCCGGCGCCACCAAGGGTGAGGTGTGGCTGAAGGTCGAGGGCCAGAACCCGACCGGCTCGTTCAAGGACCGCGGCATGACCGCGGCCATCTCCGTCGCCGTCCACGAGGGCGCCAAGGCGGTCGTCTGCGCCTCCACGGGCAACACCAGCGCCTCGATGGCCGCCTACGCCGCCAAGGCCGGGATCACCCCGGTCGTGCTCGTCCCCAACGGCAAGATCAGTGCCGCCAAGATGGCCCAGGCGCTGGTCCACGGCGCCGAGGTGGTCAAGGTACGCGGCAACTTCGACGACTGCCTCAAGCTCTCCCGCGCGCTCGCCGACAGCTACCCGGTCGCGCTGGTCAATTCCGTCAACCCGGTCCGGCTCGAGGGCCAGAAGACGGCGGCCTTCGAGGTCGTCGACCGTCTCGGCGACGCCCCCGACTACCACCTCATGCCGATCGGCAACGCCGGCAACCTGTCCGCCTACTGGCTCGGCTACGAGCAGTACGCCGCGGCCGGCCACGCCACCAAGACCCCGGTGATGCGTGCCTTCCAGGCCGAGGGCGCGGCCCCGCTCGTGCTCGGCCACCCGGTCGAGCACCCGGAGACCAAGGCGACCGCGATCCGCATCGGCAACCCGGCCTCCTGGCACCTCGCCGAGGCTGCGGCCGCCAAGTCCGGTGGCCGTTTCCGCGCGCTCTCCGACGACCAGATCCTCTCCGCCCAGGCCCAGCTGGCCCGCAACGACGGCGTCTTCGTCGAGCCCGCCTCGGCGGCCGGTGTCGCCGGTCTGCTCGCCGACCTCGAGGCGGGGGAGACCTACGCCGGAGCCACCACGGTCATCACCGTCACCGGTCACGGGCTCAAGGACACCGCCACCGCCCTGGAGTTCTTCGGTGAGATCCCCGAGATCGTCATCGACGCCGACCTCGAGGCCGCTGCGGCCGCAGCAGGGCTCGCGTAGCACCCATGACGTTCGTAGAAGGCCCGGTGACCGTCACCGTCCCGGCCACCTCCGCCAACCTCGGCCCCGGCTACGACTCGCTGGGACTCGCGCTCGACCTGCGTGACGAGCTCACCGGCGAGGTCGTGCCGGGCGGGACGTTGGAGGTCACCGTCGAGGGTGCCGGCGAGGGCACGGTCCCGCTCGACGAGTCCCACCTGGTCGTACGCTCCATGCGGGCCGCCTTCGAGATCATCGGCAAGCAGCCGGCCGGGCTGAGGCTGCACTGTCGCAACCGGATCCCGCACGCCCGCGGCCTGGGGTCGTCCTCGGCCGCGATCATCGGCGGCCTCGTGCTCGCTCGGGCCCTGGTCGCCGGGGGAGAGCTGATCCTCGACGACGACACGCTCTTCCAGAAGGCCGCCGAGATCGAGGGCCACCCCGACAACGTGGCGCCCGCCTTCCACGGTGGTTTCACGATCGCCGGTGAGGACGATGGCTTCTTCGCGGTACGCACCGCCGTCGACCCGCGGGTCAGCGTCGTCGTCTTCGTGCCCGCGACCGGCGTCGAGACCAAGGCCACCCGCGGGCTGCTGCCCGAGACCGTCCCGCACTCCGACGCGGCGGCCGACGCGGGACGTACCGCGCTCCTGGTCGCGGCGCTGAGCGACGCGCCCGAGCACCTGCACCGGGCCACCCGCGACTTCCTCCATCAGGAGTACCGCCGGCCCGCCATGCCGGAGTCGCTCGCGCTGGTCGACGAGCTGCGTGCCGACGGCGTCGCGGCGATCGTGTCCGGCGCCGGGCCCACGGTGCTGGCGTTCAGCAGCGGGGTCGAGTCGGCCGAGACGACCAAGCTCACCGCCCGCTGCCCGGCGGGCTGGACGTGCCATGCGCTGAGCGTCGACATGGACGGCGTACGCATCCTCTGACCCGCCTTCCGGGGCCCTGCTGTGATGGGTGCCATGCGTGTTAGCCTGGATCCACGTCCGTCGGGCCGTTCAGGTCTACGGACGTGCTATCCCCCTTTCGTGCCGTGCCACTTCGGTTGGCGCGCATCGGCGCGTCAGGGGTTCTGACAAACGAGCCGTCGGCGTCGTACGCCGATCGGCGATACGTGGGAAAGGACTCACGTGACTGAGACCATGGAATCCACTGCGCCGGAGCCGAACGCAGCCCCGAAGAAGCGCGGTGGCCTTGGCGGAATGCTCCTCGCCGACCTCAAGGCGATGGCGAACGGGATGGGCATCACCGGGGCGAACTCGATGAAGAAGGCCCAGCTGATCGACGCGATCAAGGCTGCCCAGGGCAGCCGTGCGCAGTCGTCACCGGCGCCGGCGGAGAAGGCTGAGAAGCCTGCCGCTGAGAAGCCTGCGGAGAAGATCGCAGAGAAGCCGGCCGAGAAGGCCGAGAAGCCCGCGGAGAAGTCCGCCGAGGCTGCTGACGCCGGCAGCGAGGGTGCCCAGCGCCCGCGTCGCCAGCGCAACCAGAACCAGAACAAGGGCGGCGGCCAGGGCGGTCAGTCCGGGCAGGGCGGTCAGTCCGGCCAGGGTGGCCAGTCCGGCCAGGCCGGTGGCCAGAACAAGGGCCCGGCCAAGGCCGGCCAGCCCGCCGCCGAGAAGAAGAACGAGGACGCCCAGAAGCCGGCCGAGTCGGCCGACGACGCCGGCGATGACGACGGCGAGGGCGGCAGCCGCCGCAACCGTCGCCGACGTGGTCGCGACCGCGACCGCAACCGCCCGGGCCGTGGCGAGCCGGACACGACCGTCCTCGAGGACGACGTGCTCGTGCCCGCGGCGGGCATCCTGGACGTACTCGACAACTACGCCTTCGTCCGCACCTCTGGCTACCTGCCCGGACCCGACGACGTCTACCTCTCCCTGTCGCTGGTCAAGCGTCTCGGCCTGCGCCGTGGCGACGCGATCGTCGGCCAGGTGCGCCAGCCCCGCGAGGGCGAGCGCAAGGAGAAGTACAACCCGATGGTGCGCATCGACTCGGTCAACGGTGCCGACCCCGAGGTCGCCAAGCACCGTGTCGAGTTCGACAAGCTGGCCCCGGTCCACCCCGACCAGCGGCTGCGCCTCGAGGGTGGCTCCGACCCGGTCACCGGCCGGGTCATCGACCTGATCTCGCCGATCGGCAAGGGCCAGCGCGGCCTGATCTCGTCCCCGTCGAAGGCCGGCAAGACGACCGTCCTGCAGGCGATCGCCGGCGCGATCACCGCCAACAACCCCGAGTGCCACCTGATGGTCGTGCTCGTCGACGAGCGCCCCGAGGAGGTCACCGACTTCGAGCGCAGCGTCAAGGGTGAGGTCATCGCCTCGACCTTCGACCGGCAGCCCGCCGACCACACCGTGGTCGCCGAGCTGGCCATCGAGCGGGCCAAGCGCCTGGTCGAGCTCGGCCACGACGTGGTCGTCCTGCTCGACGGGCTGACCCGCCTGGGCAAGGCCTACAACCTCTCCGTCCCGGCGTCCGGCCGGATCCTCGGCGGCGGCGTCGACTCCGCGGCGCTCTACCCGACCAAGAGGTTCTTCGGTGCGGCCCGCAACGTCGAGGACGGTGGCTCGCTGACCATCCTCGCCACGGCCGCGGTCGAGACGGGTTCGAAGACCGACGAGATCATCTTCGACGCCTTCAAGGACACCGCCAACTCCGAGCTGCGCCTGAGCGAGGAGTACGCCGAGGCCGGGATCTTCCCCGCCATCGACGTCAACGCCTCCGGCACCCGCCGCGACGACCTGCTCTTCGCCGGTGGCGAGGGTGACGCGGTGCGCAAGCTGCGCGCCTCGCTCGCCACGCTCGACGGCGCCAAGGCCGCGTCGGTCCTGGTCGACAAGGTCGCCGGGTCGGCCACCAACATGGTGCTCCTCAACGAGGTCGCCAAGAGCTAGTGCGATGTGCGCCCTGGGGCCGTCGGGAATTATTCGCGGCCCCAGGCGTTCACATACACTGAATCCTCGGTGCCGGTTCACGTCCCGCAACCTGCGGCGGCGACCCGGAACCCAATGTCTTGAGAGGAACCTCATGAAGACCGACATCCACCCGACGTACGTCGAGACCCAGGTCACCTGCACCTGCGGCAACTCCTTCACCACCCGCAGCACGGTGGCCGAGGGCGCGATCCGCGCCGACGTGTGCTCCAACTGCCACCCGTTCTACACGGGCAAGCAGAAGATCCTCGACACCGGCGGTCGCGTGGCGCGCTTCGAGGCTCGCTTCGGCAAGCGCAACAAGTAGCTCTTCTCGCGCCGGCTCCCACATGTTGTGGGGGCCGGCGCGGCGCATTTCATCGAACTTCTCTGGCAATTCCTGAACTTCTCGGGCATTGCAACGCCGGAGAAGTTCAGGAATACCCGGTTAACCGGGTATTCCTCCCAGGCGTACGAAGCGAGGCGGAGATGTCACAGTTCGAAGCGGTCGAAGGGCTGATCGAGGAGCACGAGGGGCTGGAGAAGCGGCTCGCCGAGCCCGAGACCCACGCCGACGCGCGCCTGGCGAAGAAGCTCAACCAGAGGTACGCCGAGCTGAGCTCGATCATCGACGCCTACCGCTCCTGGCAGCAGCTCGGTGACGACATCGAGGCCGCCCGCGAGCTGGCGGGGGAGGACCCCGCGTTCGCCGAGGAGGCCGAGGCGCTGGTGCCGCAGCGCGAGGAGGCCGAGGAGCGGCTGCGCCGTCTGCTCGTGCCCCGCGACCCGACCGACGACAAGGACGCCATCCTCGAGGTGAAGTCGGGGGAGGGCGGCGAGGAGTCGGCCCTGTTCGCCGGCGACCTGCTGCGGATGTACACCCGCTACGCCGAGCGCCAGGGCTGGAAGCTCGAGTTCCTGGACGCCAACGAGTCCGACCTCGGCGGCTACAAGTCGGTCACGGTCGCGGTGAAGGCGAAGGGCAACTCCGAGCCGGGCCGTGCGCCCTATGCGCTGCTCAAGTTCGAGGGCGGCGTCCATCGCGTCCAGCGGGTGCCGGTCACCGAGTCGCAGGGCCGGGTCCACACCTCGGCCGCCGGCGTGCTGGTGGTCCCCGAGGCCGAGCCCGTCGATGTCGAGATCCACGAGAACGACCTCCGCATCGACGTCTACCGTTCCTCGGGGCCCGGCGGCCAGTCGGTCAACACCACCGACTCGGCGGTCCGGATCACCCACATCCCCACCGGCATCGTGGTCTCGATGCAGAACGAGAAGTCCCAGCTGCAGAACAAGGAGCAGGCGATGCGCGTGCTCCGCTCGCGACTGCTCCAGGCCGCGCAGGACGCCGCCGACGTGGAGGCCTCCGACGCCCGTCGCTCCCAGGTGCGCACCGTCGACCGCTCCGAGCGCATCCGGACGTACAACTTCCCGGAGAACCGCATCTCCGACCACCGCACCGGCTACAAGGCCTACAACCTCGACCAGGTCCTCGACGGCGACCTGGAGCCGGTGATCGGCAGCGCCGTCGACGCTGATCTCGCGGCTCGCCTGGCCTCGCTCGACTCCTAGCACCGCAAGACGCCGAGGGCCGCAGTCACCAGGTGACTGCGGCCCTCGAGCATCTGTCGATGCGGGTCAGGCGGTGGCCTTCTTCTTGAAGCCGATGACGAACCCGGCCGCCTCGGCCGACTCCTCGCTGTCGAACCAGACCTCGGCCTGGGTCCGCTTGTAGGCGGTGCTGGCGGAGGTGTGGTAGCGCTTCGCGCCGTCCTTGCGGATGTTGCCCTTCACGACGTACGCCGGGTGCGGGCTGGAGCCGTCCTCGAGCGGGTCGGCGCTACCGGCGCCGTAGCTGCTCGCCGGCGGCAGCGGCTGCTCGGTCTCGGCGGTCTCGGTCTTCTTGCCGCGGTCGTAGAAGTCGCTGCTCGCCCGCACGAACCCGGCCGCCTCCGCCGACTCCTCGGAGTTGAAGTAGACGGCTGCCTTCGTGCGGCCGTAGTAGGGGCTCGCGGTCGTGTGGTACTTCTTCCCGCTGCTGCCCTTGATGTCGTACGCAGCGTCCGAGCTGCTGCCGTCGGCGGCCGGCAGCACCGCGCCGGCGTAGGGGGCGGCGTCGTCCTCGGCGGGGGCAGCGGTGGCAGCGGGGGTCGCCTCGGCGGCCGGTGCCTCGGGCTCGGGGGTCTCGGCCGGCGCGGGCTCCGGCTCCGTGGCGACCAGCTCGGCCGCCTCGGGCTCGGGCTCGGTGGTCGTCTCGGCGGCAGCGGCGGCCGCGGTCACGCTCTCGGCCTCCGCGACGACGGCGGCGGTGTCCGCGTCGGTCACGTCGTCCGCGGGGGCCTCGTCGGTCTCGGCAGCTGCCTCGGTCGGCTCCTCGGTGGCAGCGGGCTCGGCGGCCGGCTCCGCGACGGGCTCCGCGACGGGCTCGGCGGCAGCGGGCTCGGCGACGGGCTCCTCGACGACGGGCTCAGCAGCGGCCTCCTCGGCGGCCGGAGCCTCGTCAGCAACCTCGGCAGCGGGCTCCTGAGCAGCGGACTCGGTCCCGGACGCCTCCGCGGGGACGGCGGCAGCCGCGACGGGTGCGCTGGTGGTCTCGGTGGCCGGGTGGTCCGTGTCGGCTCGGTGTGCGGCCTTGGCGTCCTTGCGGATCGGCCGCCCGAAGAAGAACCAGATCAGGAGGGCGAGGACGAGAATGAGTGCAAGCAGCAAGAGCCACTTCATGGGGTGATGTTTCCTTCCGGGGGAGTTCTCGGGTGTGATGGTGGGGCAGCACAGCGCCCGACGAGGTGTGCGGCCAGTCCCGCGTCCCCCGATATGACCCGAAGAACCCTTGAGGCGCCCGAACGTTACCCTCAGCCGGGTAAAGCATGACTAACACATTCAGGAGCAGTTGCCCATGACCGCCCCGCGCACACTTCTGGCAAGTGCCCGAAAGCAGCTCACAGAGGCTGGAGTCGACAGTCCGGACGCCGATGCGGCGATCCTGCTGGCCCACGTTCTCGACACCGACCGCAACCGCCTCTTCCTCGTCGACGACGTGTCGGAGGACCAGGAGAAGAGCTACGCGGACCTGCTCTCCCGGCGCGCGGAGCGGGAGCCGTTGCAGCACCTGACCGGGGTGGCGTACTTCCGGCACGTCGAGCTCGCCGTCGGTCCCGGTGTCTTCGTGCCCCGGCCCGAGACCGAGCTGCTCGCCGGCTGGGCGATCGACCGGGCGACCGCGATCGACGCCCCCGTCGTCGTCGACCTCTGCACCGGGTCGGGAGCGATCGCGAAGAGCATCGCCGACGAGGTCCCGGGCGCCGAGGTGCACGCGGTCGAGCTCTCCGAGGACGCCTACCCCTGGGCCGTACGCAACCTGACCGGCACCGGCGTGGACCTGCGCCAGGGCGACATGGCCGACGAGTTCGGCGAGCTGGACGGCACCGTCGACGTGCTGGTGTGCAACCCGCCCTACATCCCCCTCGAGGCCTGGGAGTCGGTGGCGGCCGAGGCGCGCGACCACGACCCCGACCTCGCCCTCTTCTCCGGGCAGGACGGCCTGGACGCGATCCGGGTCCTGGAGCGGCGGGCCGCCGAGCTGCTCAGGCCCGGGGGAGTGGTCGGCTTCGAGCACGCCGACGAGCAGGGGCCGAACGCCGACAACGGCGGGGCGCCGGCCGTCTTCGCCGCCACCGGACGATGGCAGGACGTACGCGATCATCTCGATCTGGCAGGCCGTCCGCGCTTCACGACCGCACAACTGGCAACATGAGCACTGTGACTGAGCGCTACCCGATCGCGACCGAGGACGAGCAGACCAAGGCGATCGATGCTGCTGCGGCGGCTCTTCAGGCCGGCGAGCTCGTGATCGTCCCGACCGACACGGTCTACGGCGTCGCCGCCGACGCGTTCGACAAGGGCGCGGTGGCCGGTCTGCTCGCCGCCAAGGGCCGAGGCCGCGCGATGCCGCCGCCGGTGCTGATCTCCAACGTCGCCACCCTCGACGCCCTCGCGACCCGCATCCCCGACTGGGCGCGCACCCTCGTCGAGGAGCTGTGGCCCGGCGCGCTGACGGTCGTGTTCCACCAGCAGCCCTCGCTGCAGTGGGACCTGGGCGAGACCCGCCAGACCGTGGCCGTACGCATCCCCGACTCCGACATCCTGCGCCGGCTCATCGACCGGGTCGGTCCGCTGGCGACCAGCTCGGCCAACCGCACCACGATGCCGGCCGCCACCAACGCCGACCAGGCCGACGAGATGCTCGGCAGGATGGTCAAGGCCATCCTCGACGGGGGCGAGTCGCCCGTCGGCGAGGCCTCCACGATCATCTCGGCCACCGGTGACGAGCCGAAGGTCCTCCGGGAGGGCGCGATCAGCATCGACCGGATCAACGAGATCATCGCCAAGCACGACGTCGCCATCCGCCGACCCGGCGATCCTGATCCGGCCGCCGAGGCCCAGACCGACCTGCCCGCCACGGACGCCGACACAGAAGCCTGATGCGCGCCTACGTCCTCCTCTTCCTGGTCGCCGCCGTGGTGACCTACCTGCTCACCGTCGTCGCCCGCGAGTTCGCGATGCGCACGGGGGCCGTCGCGAAGGTCCGCGACCGTGACGTACATGCCGTTCCGATCCCCTACATGGGCGGCGTCGCGATGCTCGGTGGCCTGGTCGCGGCCTACCTGGTCGCCCGTGAGCTGCCGTTCCTGGCCGATGCGCCCGACTTCGTGCTGCAGGACACCGGAGTGGTGATCCTGGCCGGAGCACTGATCTGCATCGTCGGCGTCGTCGACGACATCTTCGAGCTCGACGCCCTCACCAAGCTGGGCGGTCAGGTGCTGGCGACCGCGATCCTGGTGGGCTTCAACCTGCAGTACAGCCTGATCACGTTCCCCGACGGCACCCAGTTCTCCATCGACCCCGCGCAGGGCGCGCTGCTCACCGGGCTCGTCGTGATCACCGTGGTCAACGCGGTCAACTTCATCGACGGCCTCGACGGCCTGGCCGCGGGTGTGGTCGGCATCGGCGCGCTGGCGCTGTTCCTGTTCTGCTACCAGTTCACCCGGATCAACGACATCGGCCGCGCCTCGACCGCGGCGCTCCTGACCGTCGCGCTCGCCGGAGCCTGCGTCGGCTTCCTGATCCACAACTGGCACCCCGCCCGGCTGTTCATGGGCGACAGCGGCTCGATGCTGATCGGCCTGATCCTGGCTGCCAGCGCCGTCACCCTCTCGGGCTCCTACAACGCCGGTGGCCTGAACGTGAACGCCTTCGACGCCTCCACCGCACTCCTGGTGACCTTCCTCCCGCTGCTGCTTCCCCTGACCATCCTCGTGGTCCCGCTCGTCGACCTGGTCCTGGCCGTCGTACGCCGCACCCGCGCCGGCCGCTCGCCGTTCGCCGCGGACAAGAAGCACCTGCACCACCGTCTTCTGGAGATCGGCCACTCCCAGCGCCGTGCGGTCCTGATCATGTGGCTCTGGGCCGGCCTGATGTCCTTCGGCTCGGTCTTCGTCACCCTCTACCGCGGCCCCGTCGTCATCATCGGCGTCGCCGTCGCCACCGCCCTCATCGTGCTGCTCACCTTCGTCCTCCCCAAGATCCGCGGCGAGCGCACCGACAAGCTCCTCGAGGTCCCCGAGGACCTCACCCCGCTGGAGCACCAGCCCCGCTGAAAGCGGTGCCTTGAACGATCAATTAGGGCACCCAAACACGCTTGTGATAGTTTTCACGAGCGTTCGGGATACGCTCCTGAACACGTGAAATGCCCCCAGAGAGAACGGCCGCCGACGATGACGACCGCAACCAGCAAGTCCAAGGTGCTGCGAGGTTCTGCCGCAGTGTCCGCAGTTGCTGTGCTCGCGGCCCTCGTGGTGGGCTTTGTTCTTGCCGGGACCGATGGTCTGACGGGTGCTGCGATCGGTTCGATCGCCACCGTTGTCGTGCTGGCCGTCGGCTCGTGGGCGATGTTCTGGATCGCGGCGAAGTCGCCCGCTCTGTCACTGCCTGCTGCCGTCGGCGTCTTCACACTGTCGGGCATGGTTCTCTTCGCCGTCCTGCTGGTCGTTTCGCAGACCGGGGGAGACGCTGTCGTACGTCCGGCAGCCTTCTCGGTCATGGCGCTCACAGTCGCCTGGACGACCACGTTCGCGTTCCTGGTGCGACGCGAGCGAATCCCGCTCTTCGACCTGCCCGGGGCAGACTCGTGACCCGCCAGTAGCGCCTGATATCGTCCGGGCCGTCGGGGGCGGCCGCCGGGATGATGCCCGAGCCTTTGAGGCTCGCCACCCAGAATCGTAAGTTCGAACAAACAGGAGACAGCGTGAAGTCGCTTGCCGCCACCGTTATGGCGTCGGAGTCGGGGCCTCATATCCCGGGGCCCGCGGACTTCTTCCTTCCGCCGATCGTCGGGTCCGGCGACTGGGCTCTGACCAAGGTGACCCTCCTGGTCCTGCTGTCCGTCGTGATCGTCCTCGGCTTCTTCTACGCGGCCTCCCGCAAGGCCGCGGTGGTCCCGGGCCGGCTGCAGTTCGCTGGTGAGTACGTCTACGGGATGGTCCGCAACTCCATCGCGCGCGACATCATCGGCTCCCACGACTACATGAGGTTCGTGCCGTACCTGTTCACGGTCTTCACCTTCATCCTGGTCAACAACTTCTACGGGATCATTCCGCTGATCCAGTTCCCGACGATGTCGCACATCGGCTTCACGGCGGCCCTGGCGGTCATCACCTGGCTGATCTACAACGTCGTCGGCATCGCGAAGCACGGCTTCGTCGGCTACCTCAAGCTCCAGACGGTGCCCAGCGGCGTCAGCGGTCCGATCCTGATCATGATGGTGCCGCTGGAGTTCCTCTCCAACATCATCGTGCGCCCGTTCACGCTGGCGATCCGTCTCTTCGCGACGATGTTCGCCGGTCACCTGCTGGTGGCGCTGTTCTCGCTCGGCGGTGCCTGGTTGCTCCTGCACTACGCTCCGACCTGGCAGGGCGTCGCGGCCGGCCTCTTCGCCTTCCTGCTCGGAATCATGGTGTCCTTCCTGGACATGCTGATCATGTTCCTGCAGGCCTACGTCTTCACCCTGCTCTCGGCGATGTACATCGCCGGCGCGGTGGCGGACGAGCACTGATCCGTTCAGGCTCGCTCCATCAGTTCAACCCAAATCGACGCACAACAGATGACGCAGATCGCGTCACAATTGGAAGGAAATCCCATGGATCTGTCCGGACAGCTCGGAATCATCGGCCTCGGCCTCTCCGCCATCGGCCCGGGTGTCGGTGTCGGTCTGATCTTCGCCGCGTACGTCGCCGGTGTTGCCCGTCAGCCGGAGGCCCAGAGCCGCCTGCAGGCGATCGCGATCCTCGGCTTCGCTCTGTGTGAGCAGTTCTTCATCATCTCCCTGGCTCTCGCCTTCGTCCTTCGCTGACGTAGGGAACTACTGAAGGTTCCGACATGATCCTTACCCAGGTAACCGCTGCGGAGACCGAGATCAATCCCTTGATCCCGCACGTGCCGGAGATCATCCTCGGTGTCATCGTCATCGCCCTCCTCTTCGTGGGAGTCGCGAAGTTCATCGTTCCGAACTTCGAGAAGGCGTATGCCGACCGCACCGCGGCGATCGAAGGCGGTATCGAGAACGCCAACGCCAAGCAGGCCGAGGCCGATGCCAAGCTCGCCCAGCTGGAGGCTCAGCTGGCCGATGCCCGCCACGAGGCTGCCCGCATCCGCGAGCAGGCCCGTGAGGAGGGCGCTGCGATCAAGGCCGAGCTCCGCGCCGAGGCGCAGGCCGAGGCCGAGCGCATCGTCACCGCCGGCAAGGCGCAGGTCGAGGCCGAGCGCCAGGCGGCTGCTGCATCGCTGAAGACCGAGGTCGGCTCGCTGGCCACCGGTCTCGCCGGTCGCATCGTCGGGGAGTCCCTCGACGACGACGAGCGTTCCAGCCGTGTGGTCGAGCGGTTCCTCGCCGACCTCGAGGCAGGGGTTCACTGATGGACTTCCGTGGAGCGTCGGCCGAGGCCGTTGCCGCCCTGACCGAGGAGCTGAAGACCGCTGTCTCCGCCTCTCCCGAGGCGGCGGCGAAGGCGGCCGACACCCTCTTCGAGGTCTCCCAGACCTTCCGCGCCGAAGCTGCTCTGCGCCGCTTCGTCACCGACGCCTCGGTGCCGGCGGAGGCCAAGACCGGCCTCGTCGGCGAGCTGTTCGGTGGGAAGGTCGACGCGACGGGCCTCGGCGTGGTCGAGTCGGCGGTCAAGCACCGCTGGACGCACGCCGGTGACCTGAGCGACGCGGTCGAGCGACTCAGCGAGATCGCCGCGGTCCGCAGCGCCGGCGGCGAGGCCAAGCGCCTCGCCGACGAGCTCTTCGCGGTCCAGCAGGCCGTGCAGGGGACGCCGGAGCTGCGCGACGCGCTCTCCGACCCGGCTCGCACGACCGAGGACAAGGTCACGCTGGTCGACGACCTGCTCGGCGGCAAGGCGCTGCCGGCCACGGTCACCCTGACCAAGCAGGCGCTGGCGGGCACCTACCGCACCGCCACGGTCGCGCTGGGTGAATACCAGAAGGTCGCCGCCGCGGTCGCGGGCGAAGGCACCGCGGTCGTCCGCGTGGCCGCGCCGCTCTCGGAGGCTGACACCACCCGCCTGGCTGCGGCCCTCGCGAAGAAGTACGGCCGCGAGGTCCACCTGAACATCGTGGTCGACCCGGCCATCGTCGGCGGCATCAAGGTCTCGATCGGTGACGACGTCATCGACGGCACCATCTCCAGCCGCCTCGACGGGGCGCAGCGAGCACTCGCCGGCTGATCCGGCATCACGGCCACAACTGGCCGTATGACCCCTGTGTGACACAGACTTCGACGTAAGAACGAGAGAGAAGGCAGAGATGACGGAGCTCACCATCCGTCCCGACGAGATCAGGGACGCGCTGGCAAAGTACGTCGCGGACTACAAGCCCGAGGCGGCGAAGACCGAGGAGGTCGGCACTGTCGCGCGGACCGCTGACGGCATCGCCCAGGTCTCGGGCCTGCCCTCGGCCATGGCGAACGAGCTCCTCGAGTTCGAGGACGGGACCCTCGGTCTCGCCCTGAACCTCGAGACCCGCGAGATCGGTGTCGTCATCCTGGGCGACTTCGACAAGATCGAGGAGGGCCAGTCGGTCCGACGTACGGGCGAGGTCCTCTCGGTCCCCGTCGGTGACGGCTACCTCGGCCGCGTCGTGGACCCGCTCGGCAACGCGATCGACGGCCTCGGCGACATCGCGACGGTCGGCCGCCGCGCCCTGGAGCTCCAGGCTCCGGGCGTGATGCAGCGCAAGTCGGTTCACGAGCCGCTCGCCACCGGCATCAAGGCGATCGACGCGATGACCCCGATCGGCCGCGGCCAGCGCCAGCTGATCATCGGCGACCGTGCGACCGGCAAGACCACGGTCGCCATCGACACGATCATCAACCAGAAGCAGAACTGGGACTCGGGCGACCCCGACAAGCAGGTTCGCTGCATCTACGTCGCCATCGGCCAGAAGGGCTCGACCATCGCCTCCGTGCGTGGCGCCCTCGAGGAGGCCGGCGCGCTGGAGTACACGACCATCGTGGCCGCTCCCGCCTCCGACTCCGCCGGCTTCAAGTACCTGGCCCCCTACACCGGCTCGGCCATCGGCCAGCACTGGATGTACGAGGGCAAGCACGTCCTGATCGTCTTCGACGACCTGACCAAGCAGGCCGAGGCCTACCGCGCCGTGTCGCTGCTGCTGCGCCGCCCGCCGGGCCGTGAGGCCTACCCGGGTGACGTCTTCTACCTGCACTCCCGTCTGCTGGAGCGCTGCGCGAAGCTCTCCGACGAGATGGGCGCTGGCTCGATGACCGGTCTGCCGATCATCGAGACCAAGGCCAACGACGTCTCGGCGTTCATCCCGACCAACGTCATCTCCATCACCGACGGTCAGATCTTCCTGCAGTCCGACCTGTTCGCGGCAAACCAGCGTCCGGCGATCGACGTCGGTGTCTCGGTCTCCCGCGTCGGTGGCGCGGCGATGACCAAGGCGCTCAAGGCCGTCACCGGCTCGCTCAAGGTCGACCTCGCGCAGTACCGCGCGATGGAGGCCTTCGCGATGTTCGCCTCCGACCTGGACGCGGCCTCGAAGCAGCAGCTGGCCCGCGGTCAGCGGCTGATGGCGCTGCTCAAGCAGCCGGCCTACTCGCCCTACCCGATCGACGAGATGACCGTCTCGCTGTGGCTGGGCACCACCGGCCGCCTGGACATCGTCCCGACCGAGGACGTGCTCAAGTTCGAGCAGGAGTTCCTCGACTACCTGCGCCGCTCCCACGAGGGCATCCTGGCCGCGATCCGTGAGTCCCTGAAGTTCGAGGACTCCACCGAGACCGCGCTCAACGACGCCTACGACGCCTTCCTCGACCAGTTCGAGACCTCGGAGGGTGCCTCGATCAAGCCGGGCTCCGCCAAGGAGGAGGCCCTGGCTGACGAGGACGTCGAGCAGGAGCAGATCGTCAAGCAGAAGCGGGGCTGACCATGGCCGTGTCAGTGCGTGAACTCCGCGCGCGGATCAAGTCGACGGAGTCGATGAAGAAGATCACGCGCGCCATGGAGCTCATCGCTGCGTCCCGGATCATCAAGGCGCAGCAGCGGGCCAATGCGGCCGCGCCGTACGCCCGTGAGCTCACCCGCGCCGTCTCTGCGGTGGCGACCTACTCCAACGTGGACCACCCGCTGACCACCGAGCCGGAGGCGCCCACCCGCGCCGCCGTGTTGGTGGTCACCAGCGACCGTGGTCTGGCCGGCTCCTACTCCTCGAGCGTGCTCAAGGAGGCCGAGGGCCTGGTCGAGAAGCTCAAGGCCGAGGGCAAGGAGGTCGACCTCTACGTCACCGGACGCAAGGCGGAGGCCTTCTACAAGTTCCGCGGCCGTTCCGTGGCCCAGGCCTGGACCGGCTTCTCGGACCGTCCGGAGTACGAGGCGGCCAAGGAGATCGGCGAGAAGCTGATCGAGGTCTTCGTCGAGGGCACCGAGGCCGAGAAGGCCGTCGCTCCCGGCGTCGACGAGGTCCACGTGGTCTACACGCGGTTCATCACCATGATGACGCAGAAGCCCACCGCCGTACGTCTCCTGCCTCTGGAGGTCGTCGAGGGCACCGAGGCTCCGGCCGAGGGCGATGTCCTGCCGCTCTATGAGTTCGAGCCGTCGGCCGAGGCCGTGCTCGACTCGCTGCTCCCGCAGTACGTCGTGAGCCGGATCTGGTTCGCGCTGCTGCAGGCGGCCGCCTCCGAGCTGGCCCAGCGTCAGAAGGCGATGAAGTCGGCTACCGACAACGCCGACGAGCTCATCAAGAAGTTCACCCGGGTTGCCAACCAGGCTCGCCAGGCAGGCATCACCCAGGAGATCAGCGAGATCGTCGGCGGCGTGAACGCGCTCGCCGATGCCCAGGCTGCGAACGACTGAGAACCCACAGAAAGACTGACTAGAAAATGACCGCACAGGTTGACGAGAAGACCACGACGGGCCGCATCGCCCGCGTGATCGGCCCGGTCGTCGACGTGGAGTTCCCCGTCGACGCCATGCCGGACATCTACAACAAGCTCGAGGTCGAGGTCACCGTCAACGGTGAGACCTCCGTCCTGCCGCTCGAGGTTGCCCAGCACATCGGTGACGGCATGGTCCGCGCGATCTCGCTGAAGCCGACCGACGGCGTCGTCCGCGGTGCCACCGTGACCGACACCGGCGCTCCGATCACCGTCCCGGTGGGTGACGCCACCCTCGGCCACGTGTTCAACGCGACCGGTGACATCCTCGACGTCGACCCGTCCACGGTCGAGGTCAAGGAGCGCTGGGGCATCCACCGCAAGGCTCCGGCCTTCGACCAGCTCGAGTCCAAGACCCAGATGTTCGAGACGGGCATCAAGGTCATCGACCTCCTCACCCCCTACGTGACCGGTGGAAAGATCGGCCTCTTCGGTGGTGCGGGCGTCGGCAAGACCGTCCTCATCCAGGAGATGATCGCCCGAGTCGCCAAGAACCACGGTGGTGTCTCCGTGTTCGCCGGCGTCGGCGAGCGCACCCGTGAGGGCAACGACCTCATCCACGAGATGCAGGAGGCCGGCGTCTACGACAAGGTCGCCCTGACCTTCGGCCAGATGGACGAGCCGCCGGGCACGCGTCTGCGGGTGGCCCTCTCGGCGCTGACGATGGCGGAGTACTTCCGCGACGTCCAGGGCCAGGACGTGCTGCTGTTCATCGACAACATCTTCCGCTTCACCCAGGCGGGCTCCGAGGTCTCGACCCTGCTGGGCCGGATGCCGTCCGCGGTGGGCTACCAGCCCAACCTGGCCGACGAGATGGGTCTGCTCCAGGAGCGGATCACCTCGACGCGTGGTCACTCGATCACCTCGATGCAGGCGATCTACGTGCCGGCCGACGACTACACCGACCCGGCTCCGGCGACCACCTTCGCCCACCTCGACGCGACCACCGAGCTCTCCCGTGAGATCGCTTCGCTGGGTATCTACCCGGCGGTGGACCCGCTGACCTCGACGTCGCGGATCCTGGACCCGCAGTACATCGGCCAGGACCACTACGACTGCGCCGTCCGCGTCAAGCAGATCCTGCAGCGCAACAAGGAGCTGCAGGACATCATCGCGATCCTGGGTGTCGACGAGCTCTCCGAGGAAGACAAGATCATCGTCTCCCGGGCTCGCCGGATCCAGCGGTTCCTCTCGCAGAACACCTACGTTGCCAAGCAGTTCACCGGCATCGAGGGCTCGACGGTTCCGGTCAAGGACACCATCGAGGCGTTCAACAAGATCGCCGATGGTGAGTACGACCACGTCGCCGAGCAGGCGTTCTTCATGTGTGGTGGCCTCGACGACGTCGAGGCGAAGTGGGCCGAGATCCAGAAGAGCCTCTGATGACGGACGCACTTCAGGTGGAGCTCGTCGCTGCAGACCGTGTGGTCTGGAGCGGCGGGGCCACCATGGTCATCGCCCGAACGGTCGACGGTGATGTCGGCGTCCTGCGCGGTCACGCGCCGGTACTGTCGGCTCTCACCGAGGCGGTCGTGGAGATCACTCCGGAGGAGGGCACCGAGGTCATCGCGACCGTCGACGGTGGCTTCCTCTCGGTGGCCAACGACCGCGTCTCGATCCTGTCCGAGCACGTGCTGCTGGCCCAAGAGATCGACCTGAGCAAGGCTGAGGTCGAGCTCGAGGAGGCCCGTCGCCTGCTCGGCACCAACAACGACGCCGAGAAGCGCATCCGTCGTGCCGAGGCACGCATCCGCGCTGTCGAGAAGGCCTCCTAGGGAAAGAGGGGCGATACCCGAATGGCATGGTGGGAGCTGGTCTTGGTCGTTGTGGCCGCATTGCTTCTGCTTGTCCTCGCCTATGGCATCGGGATCGCCGTACGCCGCCGCCTGCTCGCTCGCAACGGCGGCGTCTTCGAGCTGAGCCACCGCGTCCGGGACACCAGTCCCGGGCGCGGTTGGGTCATCGGTATCGGCCGCTACTCCGGTGATGCTCAGCTGGAGTGGTTCCGGATCTTCTCGCTCTCGCCCAAGCCCAAACGGGTCTGGCGCCGGACCGAGATGTCCTACATCTCCAGCCGCTCGCCCGAAGGGATCGAGGAGCTGGTCCTCTACCCCGAGAGCCTGATCGTGACCTGTGAGGTCAACGGTGAGCACATCGACCTGGCGATGGACCAGCAGACCCTGATCGGCTTCCAGGCCTGGCTGGAGTCCCGTCCGATGCGGTCCACCTGGACCGTCTTCTGAGCCTCTTCTTCCTCCGACCGTCTCCGGCGCAACACCGGGGTCGGTCGGTTTGCTTTCGGGGGATTCCCTGATTGTCTGGAGGACCTGTTCGGCGGATCGTTGAGGTATGTCCTCAACCGTTCCCATTCCCACCCCGCCCACCCCGTCCACCCCGCCCGTCGGTGACGAGCTCCGCTGCACCGACGCCGACCGCGACCGCGTGGTCGACGTCCTCAAGGCCGCCTACGCCGACGGCCGGCTCGACCAGGCCGAGTTTGACGTCCGCTTCGACCTGACCATGAAGGCGAAGACGTACGCCGCCCTGGAGCCGATCACCCGCGACCTGGTCGCGCAGCCCACGCCGGCCCCGGCGCCGGTGAAGCCGGCGCACGACCTGCTGCCGCCGCCGACCACCGAGGAGCGGCTGCTGGCCGCCCTCGCCCAGGCCACGACCTGGGTGCCGGTCGTCGTCGGTCCGGCGATCCTCTACTACACCGTCGGCAAGCGCTCCGAGTTCGTGAAGCACCACGCCGCCGGTGCCCTCAACCTGCAGCTCACCCTGCTCGCCGTCACGATCGTGACCTTCGGGCTCGGTGGCGCGCTCTACGGGATCGCCTGGGTCCTGGCGACCGCCTTCGCGGTCGTCGCGCTCGCCGGCGCCCCGCTGCGCCAGCCGTGGGTGCTGCCGATCTTCGGTCGCGGCGGTCCCTACGAGAAGAAGCGGGACTGATCCCCGCATCCGGGCACGGTTTCGGGGTCACTAGCCTTTACTCGTGACGCCTCTCCGCCGTGCCCAAGCCGGATCGGTGGTGGCGTTCGCGACCAACGGTCTGCTGTCCGCGACCTTCATCTCCCGCATCCCGTCGCTTCGCGACAGCCTCGGTCTGAACAACTCGGCCGTCGGCCTGATGCTGCTGGCGATGGGCATCGGATCCGTGGCCGCACTGCCGCTGGCCGGGGGACTGGTGATGCGCTGGGGCGCCGCCCGGGTCGTACGCCGCTGCGCGATGCTCTGCGTCGCCGCCCTGACCCTGGTGGCCGTCTCCGGCAGCTGGCTGGGGCAGGCCTGGCTGGTGGCGCTGTTCCTGGTGGCGTACGGCGTCGGCTACGGGGTCTGGGACGTCGCCATGAACGTCGAGGGGGCCGCGGTCGAGCGGCTCGGCGGCAAGACGCTGATGCCGCAGCTGCACGCGATGTGGAGCGTCGGCACAGTGCTCGGTGGACTGCTGGGCATCGCCCTGGTGGGCACGCTACCGACGGTGTGGCACATCGCCGGCGTCGCGGCCGTCGCGCTCGCGGTCTGCTGGTGGGGTACCGCGGGCTTCCTGCCGGCGGAGGCACCCCCGGAGGGTCACTCGCCGCGGCGCGAGCTGCTCGCCGCCTGGCGCTCGCCCCACACGCTGCTGCTGGGGCTGATGGTGCTCGCCTTCGCCGCCGCCGAGGGAAGCGCCAACGACTGGGTCTCGCTGGCGATGATCGACGGCTACGACGTGAGTCACCGGGTCGGCGTCGCGTGCTACGCGGCGTTCGTCTTCTGCATGAGCCTCGCCCGCTTCGCCGGCGCGAAGGTGATCGACCGGGTCGGCCGACAGCCGGTCCTGATCACCTCGGCCGCGCTGGCGGGCGCTGGGATCGTACTGACCGTGTTCGCCGGTGGGTTCGGGCTCGCGCTGGCCGGGATCGTGCTGTGGGGATTCGGTGCGGCCCTCGGTTTCCCGCTGGGGATCAGCATCGCCGCCGACGACGAGACAAGGGCGGCCGCGCGCGTCTCGGTCGTCTCCACGCTGGCCTACGGCGCCTTCCTCGGCTTCCCGCCGATCCTGGGTGCCGTGGGGGACCAGATCGGCACCCTGCGGGCGCTCCTGCTCGTCGCCGTCCTCATGCTCCCCGCGGCGGCCCTTGCTGCGACGGTAGCGCGGCGGCGAGCGTAGATGCATGCCGAGTCGGCTCATCTTGACCAGAAATCAAGCCGAGTCGGCCCGTCATGACGGGCCGACTCGGCGAGCTTTGTCGTCAAGACGGGCCGACTCGGCGAGAAAACGCGTCAAGATGAGCCGACTCGGCTGCGGCGAACGGGCTGCGCCCGTTGCCCGTTTCAGTCGAAGAGCGCGCGGATGTCGTCGGCGCCGATGGTGGAGCCCATGGCACCCTCGCCGTCGACGACCTTGGCGAAGAGCTCGGCCTTGCGCTCCTTGAGCTCCATGACCTTCTCCTCGATCGTGTCGGTCGAGACGAGCCGGTAGACCATGACGTGCTGGGTCTGGCCGATGCGGTGGGCGCGGTCGACGGCCTGGGCCTCGGCGGCGGGGTTCCACCACGGGTCGAGCACGAAGACGTAGTCGGCCTCGGTCAGGGTCAGACCGACGCCGCCGGCCTTGAGGGAGATCAGGAAGACCGGGGCATCACCGTCGCGGAAGCTCTCGATCACCGCACCGCGGTCGCGGATGGCGCCGTCGAGGTAGGCGGCGTCGATGCCGGCCTCGGTGAGCCGGGTGCGCGCCCGGCCGAGGAAGGAGGTGAACTGGCTGAACACCAGCGCCTTGTGGCCCTCAGCGGCGAGCTCCTCGATGTGGTCGACGAGGGTGTCGAGCTTGGCGGAGCCGACGTCGTCGTCCTCGGGGTCGACCAGACCGGGGTCGAGGGAGAGCTGCCGCAGCCTGGTCAGCGCGCTCAGGATCGCGACCCGGTTGTCGTTGAAGTCGTCGAGCAGGTGCAGGATCCGCTGCCGCTCCTTGGCCAGGTGGGCGTCGTAGATCTTGCGGTGGGCCGGGTTGAGGTCGACGCCCAGCACCTGCTCCTGCTTGGGCGGCAGGTCGTCGGCGACGAGCTCCTTCGTACGCCGCAGCAGGAACGGGCGCAGCCGGGTCCGGAACCGGCGCAGCGCGCCGTCGTCGCCCGACTTCTCCACGGGCGAGACCACAGCGTCGCGGAACATCCGGGGGCTGGGGTAGAGACCCGGCGCCGTGATCGAGAGCAGGGCCCACAGCTCCATCAGCCGGTTCTCGAACGGTGTGCCCGTCACCGCGAGACGCCAGCGGGCGTCGATGCGGCGGGCCGCGGCGTACGTCTTGGACTGGTGGTTCTTGACCTGCTGCGCCTCGTCGAGGACGAGGCCGGCCCAGGGGCGCCCGGCGAAGGCGTCCTGCTCGAGCCGGAGGATGGCGTAGGTGGTGACCACGACGTCGGCGTCCTCGCGGGCCTCGGCCACGGAGTCGACCCGCTTGCTCACCGTGCTCACCCGGAGGCCGGGGGTGTGGCGGCGGGCCTCCTGGACCCAGGCGGGTACGACCGAGGTCGGTGCCACTACGAGATAGGGGGCGCGCGGGCCGGGCTGGGTGTGCACGGCGTGGGAGATCGTGGCCAGCACCTGGAGCGTCTTGCCGAGTCCCATGTCGTCGGCGAGGATCCCGCCCAGGCCCTGGTCGTGCAGGAAGGCCAGCCAGTGGAAGCCGTCGAGCTGGTAGTGGCGCAGGTCGGTCGCGAGACCGGTCGGGGAGGGCCGTGGGATCTCACGCAGGTCGCGCAGCGCCTGGGCGCGCTGGACCCACTCGGCGGCCTGCTGGTCGACCACGCCGAGCTCGGCGAGCTCGGCCCAGACGCCGAGGTCGTGCTTGCCGACGGCGAGCCCGTCGCCGCTGCGCTCGTGGAGCTGTCCGGCGGCCTCGACGACGTTGCGCAGCCGGTCGAGCTCGGGGCGGTCGGTGGTGATGTAGGTGCCGCTGGGGAGGATCAGGTGGTCGTCGCCGCGGGTGAGTGCCGCGAGTACGTCGGGCAGCGGGACCGCCTCGCCGCCGATCCGGATCACGACCTGAAGGTCGAGCCAGTCCTGGCCGCCGACGGAGGCGCCCTCCGGCGCGGTGACCTCGAAGGAGATCTCGGGGTCCTCGTCGGTCTCGCGGAAGTCGGGCCGCTCCACCTCGGTGACCTCGACCCCCTCGACCTCACGCAGCGCCGGCAGGTCGTGGATGGCGAGCGCGAGCGCGTCGCCGTCGCGTACCTCCTGCTTGCGGAGCAGCTCGGCGGAGACCTTGTCGCGGAGCACGGCCTCCGCGGCCGGGTCGCGGACCAGGCCGAGGTCCTCGCGCGAGTCCACCGGGTAGTGACGTACGCCGTAGGCCCACGTCCAGCCGAGGGTGGCATGCGTCGAGCTGCGCCAGGTGACGGTCAGGGTCAGGCGCGGTGCGGGCGGCTCGGGGATGTCGAGGGAGTCGTCGGTGGAGCGCAGGGGCACCAGCCGGGCCAACGGGCCCAGCAGGGCGCTCAGCGTGCCGATCTCGGGCTCGGGGACGGTCAGCGGGTCACGGGCGGTCACCAGTCGCTGAGCGTGCGTCGAGAGCGGCCCGGACAGGTCGCCGAGGTGGAGGATCCCGGCGTCGAGGACGCCGACCGATCGGGTCGGGCGACCGATCGGGAGCACCGTCGGGCCGGCGTAGACCCGGTCGCCGTGGGCCAGACCGAAGCGGAGCACGGCCTCGCCGTCCTCGCGGCGCAGCTCCCCGGCGAGCGAGAGCGGCTCGTCGAAGATCACCACGCCGCGTACGTTCTCGCCGGGCAGGACGGTCACGCCGCCACGGATCGCGTCGCGGAGCAGGCTGACCGCGTGCTCACCGAAGTCGGCGAGGCTGAGGGCGGAGCCGCGGGCGTAGAGCAGCCGGTCGGGCCGCAGCTGCCGGGCCAGCTCCTGCAGCGGGAGCAGCTGGCTGCGTGGGAAGTCCTTGCCGGGCAGCGCGCTGGGGATGTTGCCCCAGTCGGCGCCGGTCTTCGCCCAGCGCTCGCGGTTGCCCATCCGCATCGGCCTGAGCTCGACGGTGGGGGAGCCGCCCATCGCCGACCGCGGGCTGTGCACGTCGATCTCGAGCGCCAGCGCCGGCAGGTCGTCCTCGGGCTTGTTGTCCTCGGCGAGCTGGCCGAGCAGCGTACGCAGCTCGGTCTCCCACGACGGGCCCTGCGGCGTCGCGGTGCGCGAGCCGGCGAGGACCAGCGCGAGGGCGGCGCCGTGCTTGCAGCTGTTGTGCACGGGGCAGCTGCACGAGCTCGTCATCCGGGCGAAGCCGTTGCGGGAATCGAGGTTGACCGTCGTGCGGTAGGGGGTGGGGCTGGTTCCCCTGACCTCGGCCGCCGCGCGCAGCGTGCTGCCGCCGATCTCGGTGACCTGGGGTTCCCCGACCCGGCCCTGGGCCGCGTAGGCCTCGCCGCGCTCGATGGTCTGGGGGTCGAAGGTCTCGCGGATCAGGTCGTTCGTGAGAGCTTCGAGCAAGGGCACCCGATCCATTCTTCCAGCATGAGGCGGGTTCTGCGACTTCGTGGACGCTAGTGGTGAGCAGCGTCCGTTCGTTGCGGAGGCGCTGGTCTAGACCAGCGGCGTACCGTGCCGGGCTTCCAGTGCATTCAGCGGCCTGCATAGACGCACGCCGTGCCACCTGCCGCGGCAACCGAATCCGAACCGATCGCGACAACTTTGTCGCGCAAAAGGAAAGCCACCTCGATCCGAGCGGGGGGATCCGGACCGAGGTGGCGATGAATACTTTCGGCCAAGTTGCCGGTGAATGCAAGTCGAACCACCATGGCGGGAATGTGACGTGTCGTATATCTGCCATGATGTCCATCGTTTGTTCCCCGCCATGGAAAGGCAGCTCGGATGCTTGATGCGCTCGGTCTCGACAAGCTCGAGGAGACGGTCTACCGCCAGCTGGTGGGGGCGCCGTCGGCCAATCTCGAAGAGCTGGCCGAGGCGGCCGACCTGGACACCTTCGCGGTCTCGGCGGTGCTGGCCGCGTTGGAGGGGAAGGGCCTGGTCGCCCGGGCCTCGGCGGGTCAGGACCGCTACGTCGCCTCGCCGCCGGCGGTGGCGCTCGGGGCGCTGCTCGTCCAGCGTCAGGACGACCTGCGCCGCGCGCAGGTCGAGATGACCGAGCTCGCCGGCCTCTACCGCGGCTCGGTCGCACGCCGGGACGTGGCCGACGTCGTCGACGTCGTGCACGGCACCGAGGCGATCGCCCAGCGGTTCGCCCAGCTGCAGTACTCGGCCAAGAAGTGCATCCAGGCGCTGCAGAAGCCCCAGGCCGCGGTGGTGACGCGTGAGGACGCCGACGAGGCCGAGCGGGCCGCGATCGAGCGCGGGGTCAGGCACGACATCGTGCTCGAGCGCTCCGTCTTCGACACCCCCGGCATCTACGA
The DNA here is from genome assembly GCA_040302365.1 of Nocardioides sp. NPDC126508. Lineage (GTDB taxonomy): Bacteria > Actinomycetota > Actinomycetes > Propionibacteriales > Nocardioidaceae > Nocardioides. The sequence goes on along the minus strand of JBEOUM010000005.1, from coordinate 398,307 downwards.
GACCATCGACTCGGGCCTCGAGATCGGGATCGAGCTGAGGGTGGTGCCGACGGTGCCGCTGCGTGCGTTCATCGTCGACCGGGAGATCGCGCTCATCCCGCTGATGCAGAGCTCGACGGCTTTGGGCGAGCACAACACGGTCCAGGACGCCCTGCTGCTCCACCCCAGCGGTCTCCTCGACGCGATCATCGCCCTCTTCGACCTGATCTGGACCTCGGCCCCCAAGCTCGTCGCGACGCCCGAGGGGACGGTCGAGACGGCCGCCGATCGCCTCGAGCCCCTGGACACCAAGGTTCTCTCGCTGCTGCTCGCCGGCCTCACCGACGCCTCCATCGGGGCGCAGCTCGGGCTGTCGCTGCGTACGGTCCAGCGGCGGGTGCGCCAGATGATGGACCGCGCGCAGGTCGACACCCGCCTCCAGCTCGGCTACGAGGCGGGTCGTCGCGGCTGGTTGTGACCAGCCTCAGCGCTCGCCGCCCGGCACCCAGAGCACGTCGCCCTGCTCGCGGTTGGCGTGGCGGGCGAGGATGAAGAGCAGGTCGCTGAGGCGGTTGAGGTAGGTCAGGGCGAGCTTGTTCATGGTCTCGCCGTGGACCTCGTACGCCGCCCACGCCGCCCGCTCCGCACGACGCACCACGGTGCGCGCCACGTGCAGATGAGCCGCGGCCACCGTACCGCCGGAGAGGATGAACGAGCGGAGCTTCTCCAGGGGCTCGTTGTAGTCGTCGCACCACGCCTCGAGCCGGTCGACATAGGCCTGCTCGACGCGCAGCGGCGGATACTCCGGGTCGGCGACGACCGGGGTCGAGAGGTCGGCGCCGACGTCGAAGAGGTCGTTCTGGACGGTCGTCAGCACCTTCACGACGTCCTCGTCGATGCCGCCGTGGGCCAGCGCGACACCGATCGCCGCCCCGGCCTCGTCGGTCGTCGCGTACGCCTCCAGCCTCAGGTCGGTCTTGGCGGTCAGGCTCATGTCGCCGAGCCGGGTCTCACCGGCGTCGCCGGTGCGGGTGTAGATGCGCGTCAGGTTGACCATGGGCTGAGCCTATGCGGACGCCCCTCGTCCCGGCGAGCGTGGTCATTTGACAGAAAATAGTGACGGAAGTGACCAATGAGGCGGATGAGGTGCAACCAATCCGAGCCGCCGCGCGTCATAGTGGGCGAGAGGGAGCGTCTCTTCTGTGTGAGGGCAACCCATTTCTGGGGATGGAGGCAGGCATGGAGATCGTGATCGACGGGCCGACGCTGGTGCTGAACGGGGACTTCGACGTACGCAGCACCTGGATGGCACGCAGCGTCATCTATGACCATCTCGACTCGGTGGAGGGCGACGTCGTCCTCGATGTCTCCGGCGTGGCCAGCGCCGATGTGACCGCGCTGAAGGTGCTCGCGGTGGCGACCCGGCAGGCCCACGCCGAGGGGCGCCGTCTCACGCTGCAGGGCTGCACTCCCGCGGTGCGGCGGATGCTCCACCTCTCCAGGCTCTACCGTGTGCTCGAGGTGGAGAACTCCCCGCTCATCGCGTAGACGCCGCAGGTGCGATCAATGCGGGGGCGCCCCTCGTGAGCCTCCGCTATCGTGCGGGCCATGACTGGCTCGCCCGCTCGCGCGTCCGCCGCGGTTGCCGGGGTGCTGGCAGTTCTGACGTTCCTGGGCGTCGTGGTGGCGCTTGGTGCTGCTGCGGGTCCGGGCCCGGTGATCAGCAGAGATGGCGAGGCGTCACCCCAGGGACGTACGCCTGTCGAGACGCCGACCGCGTCAGCAGCATCCGACCCGAGGCCGGAGACGACGAACCGTCGGGACCCTGTGCGCGAGGCGGCTCTGCCGCGGTGGGTGAGGGTCGCGGTCCGTGTGGCGTTCGTGCTCGGAGCGCTGGCAGTGCTCGCGTGGCTGGCCCGACTGGCCTGGTGGTGGCTCTCGCCTGAATACGAGCGCCGACGTTCGGATCGGGTCGACGGAGACGTCGGCGAGGTCGAGGACCTGGCGCGGGTGGCGCGCTCGGTCGCCGAGGCGGCCAGCGCGCAGCAACGACGCCTTGCGTCCGGGCCACCGGGGGAGGCGGTGATCGCCTGCTGGCTGGAGATGGAACGTGCGCTCGCCGTGGCGGGCGTGGTCCGGCACCCCTCGGAGACGTCCTCGGAGCTCACCGTGCGGGTCCTGTCGCGGCTCGCCGCCGACCCGGAGGCCGTACGCCGCCTCGAGCTCCGATACCGGGAGGCCCGATTTTCTCGGCGGCCGGTTGGCGAGGCCGAGCGTGCCGAGGCGTACGCCGCGCTGGAGGCCATCCGGGTGAGCATCGGGGCGGCGCAGTGAGGGCGCTGACCGGGCGGCTGCTCGTGGCGCTGCTGGTCAGTGGATTCGCGGCCGTCGCGTTCGGTGCGAGCCATCAGCACGCGGCGCACTGGCCGTTGTTCGCGTTGCTGGTGATCGGCGTCCTGGGGGTCGGTGCCTGCTTCGATGCCGCCCTCACGGCGCCAACAGCGTGGCCGGAGCCCGAGCTGCCGGCGCGGTCGGAGCCGGACCGAGCGCTGGCGCACTATGTACGCGTTCTCGAGGATGCTGAGCGAAGTGTGGCGGCCGACGATGACCGGTTGCACAACCTGCTCCGCCAGATCGCGGGCGATCGGCTGCGTATGCGCGGACTGGCCTGGGATTCGCCTGAGGCGAGGACGCTGATCGGCGATGACCTCGCCCAATATCTCGGTGCGCCGCCGCGGCGGATCTCGCGCCGCGTACTTCGTCGTCATGTCGAAAGGATCGAGTCGCTGTGAACAACCAGGTAGCCATCCCGGAGGCGGCTGCGACGGCCGGACGCGTGCTGGATGCGGTCGAGACAGCCGTCGTGGGCAAGCGTGAGCCGCTGACTCTCGTGCTCGCCGCCGTGCTCGCGGGCGGGCACGTGCTCCTGGAGGACTTTCCGGGACTGGGCAAGACGCTGGCGGCCAGATCGTTGGCGTCCGCGCTCGGGCTCGACTTCAAGCGTGCCCAGTTCACCCCGGATCTGCTGCCTGCCGACCTGACCGGGTCGTTCCTGTTCGACCCGGCCGCGGGAGAGTTCGAGTTCCGGCCAGGGCCGGTCTTCACCGGACTTCTGCTCGCCGACGAGATCAACCGGACCCCGCCCAAGACCCAGTCGGCGCTGTTGGAGGCGATGCAGGAGCATCAGGTCACGGTCGAGGGCCGCACCTTTCCACTCGAGCCACCGTTCTGTGTGTTGGCGACCGCGAACCCGATCGAGTACGAAGGCACCTATCCGCTGCCGGAGGCGCAGCTCGACCGCTTCCTCCTGCGGGTGTCGTTCGGATATCCCACTGCCGAGGAGGAGTACGACGTGATCGCCCGCCGGGTCGAGCGGCGGCGTGAAGAGGTCGTCGTGCCTGCGGTCGTCGACGCGGCCGGTCTGCTGGGGTTGCAGGCTGCCGCCGAGACGGTGTCGGTCGACGAGTCAGTCGGTCGCTACTGCGTCGAGCTGGTCCGAGCGACCCGCTCGCACGGGTCGGTGCTCACCGGTTCCTCGCCGCGAGGCTCGCTCGCACTGGTGCTGGTCGGACGAGCGCTGGCGCTGCTCGACGGACGGGACTACGTGCTTCCCGAGGACATCAAGCAGGTGGCGCCCGCGGTCCTCGCGCACCGGATCACGCTCAAACCAGAGCTGTGGATGTCCGAGACCACGCCGTCGGGCGTGGTCGGCCAGATCCTGCAGCAGGTGCCGGTGCCGGCGGCCGTGGCTGGGGCATGAACGACCCGGCGGGTTGGCGTCCGACGGCGGCGCTCACCCGAGCGGTGATCGTGGGTCTGCTGGCGCTCGGCGGAGCGGTGGTGCTGCAGATCCCCGTGTTGGTCGTGCTGGGCCTGCCGCTCATGCTGCTGGCCGCAGCCGGGCTGCTCCACCGCCCGAGGTCCGAGCCGTCCGCGGTTGTACGCATGGCCCGGGACACATTGCGCGAGGGTGCGACGACACCAGTGGGTGTCGAGGTCACCGGTCACGGCGTCGAGCACGTCGTGCATGCAGTCACCCGGCCGGCGTACGCCGTGATGAAGCCGCCCAGCGGTGTCGTCTCCGGCCTGGTGGCCGATGAGGTTCCGCCGGTCAGCGCGGCGGTGAAGCGCTGGGGGCCGGTGACCGTCGGAGACGGCGCCGTCGGACTGACCTCGGCCTGGGGCGCGTTCCGGTGGGGGCCGAAGGGGCTGCACGGCAACCCGGTCCTGGTGCTGCCGGCGCCCGCGACGTACGACGTCAACGCCAGTGTGCCGCGCCCGGTCGGCCTCGTCGGTGCACACCGCTCGACCAGGGTCGGCGATGGCACCGAATATGCCGGCACCCGTCCGTTCCAGGTCGGCGACCGGCTCCGCAGGGTCAACTGGCGGGTCTCGCTCCGCACCCGGGAGATGTACGCCGACACGACCCACACCGAGGACGACGCCGGAGTCCTGCTGGTAGTCGACGCCTTGGCGGAGTTCGGCACGCCCGGGACGTCCAGCCTGGACCTGGCGGTGCGGGCTGCCGCTGCCCTCGCCGAGCAGCATGTCCACGATGGCGACAGGGTCGGCCTGCGAGTCATAGGCGGGCGCGGCCAGGTGCTCGCTCCGGGCGCCGGCCGGCGCCATCTGCGTCGGCTGCTGACCGTTCTGGCGGGCACCGTCGCCGGTCGTGTCGACGGTCCCCTTCGAGCCGGTGCCCGTTCTGGTGATGTCGTCGTCTGGCTCACACCGCTGCTCTCCATGCCGCTGGCGGCTGCGGTGGCTGCTACCGCCGACCGCGGAGTGACGGTGCTCGTCATCGACACGCTTCCAGCCAACGTCGAACACGAGGACGAGCTGACCGCCATCGCCTGGCGGCTGCGCCTCCTCGAGCGCGATGCCGTCACCCGGGCGCTCGCTGCCTCTGGCGTTCCGGTCGTACGTTGGCGCGGCCCGGGCACCCTCGACGAGGTGCTCCGGCGGCTTGCTCGGCAGCCACCACGGGTGAGAGCGCGATGATCACTCGGATCGCCATGCTGTTTCGCGGCTGGAGTCGGGCGCAGTGGATGCTTCGCGCGGCCGTCGTCGCCGGATACCTCGGCGCTCTGCTCGCCGCAGCGGGCATCCCCGGAGCCGGTCAGCCGGCCACGCCGTGGCTGGTGGTCGGCTTGCTTGCTGCGCTCGGGGCGGCCGTGGTGCCGGACAGCTCAGCCGGCAGCCTGGCCGGCGTACTGGTGCTTGCGCACTGGGCGATCGCCGCGGTCGGCCACCCCGTGACCGCACTTGGCCCGTCGGCCGTGATGGGCGCATTCGGGCTGGTCATCGCCCACCTGGCCGCGATGCTGGCGGCGTACGGACCGCCCGGGTTCTCCCCTGACCGTGGACTGGTGATCCTGTGGTTGCGTCGCGGTGCGCTCGTCTTGGTGCCCTCGGTGCTGGTCGTGCTCGTGGTCCGAGCCGCGGCAGCGGAGCTCGACGGTCGACACTGGGTCTGGGGCGTCGCGGCGCTGGTTGTCATCAGCCTCGCTGCGGCGGTGACGCTGGCGCTGCGTTCGATGAGGACCGGATAGAGGATCAGTGAGTGACATCTTCCACACCAGAGCCGGTTACTGAGCGGTAACCGAGGGGCTAGCATGCCTCTTATGACGGACACCACGCCTTCCGAGCAGAGCCGCCCGGCGAAGGATCGCTCCTGGCTGATGCGGACGTACGCCGGCCACTCGACCGCCGAGGCGTCCAACCAGCTCTATCGCACCAACCTCGCCAAGGGTCAGACCGGTCTCTCGGTCGCCTTCGACCTGCCCACGCAGACCGGCTACGACCCCGACAGCGTCCTCGCCCGCGGCGAGGTCGGCAAGGTCGGCGTGCCGATCATGCACATGGGGGAGATGCGGAAGCTCTTCGACCAGATCCCGCTCACCGAGATGAACACCTCGATGACGATCAACGCGACCGCCATGTGGCTGCTGGCGATGTATCAGGTCGCCGCCGAGGAGCAGAACCCCGGCATGGACCCGGCCGAGGTGGCCGCCAAGCTGGCCGGCACCACCCAGAACGACATCATCAAGGAGTATCTCTCCCGGGGGACGTACGTCTTTCCGCCGGAGCACTCCCTGCGCCTGATCAGCGACATGATCGCCTACACCGTCCACCAGATCCCGAAGTGGAACCCGATCAACATCTGCAGCTACCACCTGCAGGAGGCGGGCGCGACGCCGGTGCAGGAGATCGCGTACGCGATGTGCACCGCGATCGCGGTGCTCGACCAGGTCAAGGCCTCCGGTCAGGTCTCCGAGGAGGACTTCGGCAAGGTCGTCGGCCGGATCTCGTTCTTCGTCAACGCGGGCGTCCGCTTCGTCGAGGAGATGTGCAAGATGCGCGCCTTCGTCGAGCTCTGGGACGAGATCACCCGTGAGCGCTACGGAGTGACCGACGAGAAGATGCGCCGGTTCCGCTACGGCGTCCAGGTCAACTCCCTCGGCCTGACCGAGGCGCAGCCCGAGAACAACGTCCAGCGCATCGTGCTGGAGATGCTCGCGGTGACGCTCTCCAAGAACGCGCGGGCCCGCGCGGTGCAGCTGCCCGCCTGGAACGAGGCGCTCGGCCTGCCGCGGCCGTGGGACCAGCAGTGGTCGCTGCGCCTGCAGCAGGTGCTGGCCTACGAGTCCGACCTGCTCGAGTACGGGGACCTCTTCGACGGCTCCCCGGTCGTCGAGGCCAAGGTCGCCGAGCTCGTCGCCGGCGCCAAGGCCGAGATCGACCGGGTCCAGGCCATGGGCGGCGCGATCGCCGCGGTCGACACCGGCTACATGAAGTCCGAGCTGGTCTCCTCGCACGCACGCCGTCGCGCCGCGATCGAGTCCGGCGAGGAGATCATCGTGGGCGTCAACAAGTTCACCACCACCGAGCCGAGCCCGCTGACCGCGGACCTGGACGCCGCGATCATGGTCGCCGACCCCCGCGCCGAGGAGGCCGCCAAGGCCTCCCTGGAGGCGTGGAAGGCCGAGCGCGACGAGTCGGCGGTCGCCGAGTCGCTGGCCGCGCTGGCCGCTGCCGCGAAGACCGACGCCAACCTCATGGAGGCCACCCTGGCCGCCGCCCGCGCGGGCGCGACCACGGGGGAGTGGGCCGGCACCCTGCGCGAGGTCTTCGGCGAGTTCCGGGCGCCCACCGGTGTCTCCGGTGCTGTCGGCGCCGCGGAGGCCGGTGCGGAGCTGTCCGCGGTACGCGAGCGGGTCAAGGCCACCGGCGAGGAGCTCGGCGTCAAGCTGCGCATGCTCGTCGGCAAGCCGGGTCTCGACGGTCACTCCAACGGCGCCGAGCAGGTCGCCGTCCGGGCCCGTGACGCCGGCTTCGAGGTCATCTACCAGGGCATCCGGCTCACCCCGGAGCAGATCGTCGCCGCGGCGGTCGCCGAGGACGTACACGTGGTCGGGCTGTCCATCCTCTCCGGCTCGCACATGTCGCTCGTGCCGTCGGTGGTCGAGGGGCTGCGCGAGGCGGGTCTCGGTGACGTACCGGTCATCGTGGGCGGCATCGTGCCCGAGTCCGACGCCAAGGCCCTGATCGAGTCGGGGGTCGCGGCGGTCTACACGCCCAAGGACTTCAGCCTCACCGAGATCATGGCCGACATCGTCGAGGTCATCCGTAAGGCCAACGGTCTCTCCTGACGGGTCTCCGCTGATCCGCCGACGGCCTCCCGAAAATTTCTTCTCAGAAATTTTCGGGAGGCCTGTCGATCTCGGTCGCGGCCGTTCGTGGAGTGGGCAGAGGGAGGCAGACAGAGCCTCCGACCACTTCACAGGAGACCGAGATGTCCACGATCACCAACACCCAGTACGCCACCACCCCCGCCACCCGTAAGGCCGTCTGGTTCCATGGCGTGGCCGCCGCCGTTGGCGCGACCGCCGTCGTCACCGCCCTCGCGGCCGGTGCTTCGGCTGCCGGGGTGAGCTTCGAGACCGCCGGATCGCCGATCCCGCTCCTCGGGTTCGCCCAGCTGACCGCCTTCTTCTCGCTCATCGGCGTCGCCATGGCCGCGGTGATGGCCCGGGTCGCGCGCCGCCCGCGGCGTACGTTCGTCGTCACCGCCATGGCGCTGACCGTCCTCTCCCTGGTCCCCGACGCCACCTTCGGCTTCGACGTCGCCAGTGCGCTCACTCTGATGACCCTGCACGTCATCGCCGCCGTCATCGTCGTCCCGGTCCTGGCTCGCCGCCTGGCCGACGAGCGGTGAGGTCTGCCTGCTCGGGCATCGTTACCCGCGCGGCGAGTAGCCTGCGCGCATGCGGGTAACGGTGGTCGGAGCCGGAGTCATCGGGCTCTCGTGCGCGGTGCGGTTGCTGGAGGCCGGTCACGAGGTCGGCGTGATCGGCCGGGAGCGGACGAGCGGAACCACCTCGGCGGTGGCCGGCGGGTTCTGGTTCCCCTACCTGGCCGAGCCGCGCGAGCGGGTGACCGCCTGGGCGGCCGAGACCTTCGTCGAGCTCGCCCGGTTGGCTCGTGAGGAGCCGGAGGCAGGCGTACGCATGGTGCACGGCACCCAGCACAACCCCGAGGCCGACCTGTGGTGGGCCGAGCCGCTCACCGACCTCGCCGTCAGCGAGGACCGCGCCGAGTTCACCGTCCCGATCGCCGAGATGCCGGTCTACCTGCCCTGGCTCGAACGGCAGGCGACCGAGGCCGGTGGAACCATCTCGACCGGCACCGTCGAGGACCTCGCGGAGCTCGATGCCGATGTGGTGGTCAACGCGACCGGCCTCGGCGCGCGGGAGCTCGTCGGCGATACCAGCCTCTACCCGGTCCAGGGCCAGATCGTCGTCCTCGAGCCGGGTGCCACCGAGGAGTGGCTGGAGGCCGAGGGCGAGGCTCCGTCCTACGTCTTCCCGCGCGGCGGCGACACCGTCGTCGGAGGTACGTCGGTGCCGCACGCCTGGGACCAGAGCCCGGACCCGCGTACGGCCGAGCGGATCCTGGCCGACGCCGCCGCTGCCGTGCCGGAGATCGCGAACGCCGAGGTCAGGGCCCATCTGGTCGGCCTCCGGCCGGCCCGGCCCTCGGTCCGGCTGGAGCGCGAGGGACGGGTGGTCCATTGCTACGGCCACGGTGGCGCCGGGGTCACGCTGAGCTGGGGCTGTGCCACCGAGGTGGCCTCCCTTGTGGAAGTAAGGCTCACCTAACTCGGCTGTTACCCTTCGAGCGTGGGTAAGAAGAGGAAGCCTCCCAAGACGGAGTGCTGCGTGTCGAAGTCGCGCTGCAAGCGGTGCCCGATCCGCATGCTCAAGGAAGGCACCCTGCCGGAGGGCATGACCGTCAAGAAGCGCCGCCTGGTGACCCTCGACGGCAAGCCGGTCAAGAAGAAGCACCTCGCCGCCTGAGGCTGCTCAGCCCGCCGTCTGTCGCGGCAGGGTGAGCGTGAGGCCGCCGACCGCGAGCATCGCGACCGCGAGCACGTAGCCCGTCCGCGCGAAATCGCCGTCCCAGCCGAGGTAGAGGGCGCCGACGAGCGCGGACCCGAGGGCAAGGCCCACCTGCATCACGGTGATCAGCAGGCCGCCGCCGAGGCCGGCGAGATGGCCCGGGACCTGGCTCAGCGCGATGCCCATCAGTGGCGACCAGAGCAGGCCGAAGCCGGCGCCGATGACGACCATGCCGACGGCGACCGTGGCCGGGCTGAATCCTGATGCCGGCTCGAGGGTGGCGATCGTACGGCTGACCAGGGCGAATCCCGCCGCGCCGAGGACGGCTCCGGAGGTGAGCACGCCGGTGCCGAAGCGCGGGGTCAACCGTCCCGAGACCACCGAGGTGGCCAGGAACGCCAGGCCGAGGGGCAGCATGCTGGCCCCGATCTGAACCGCCGAGAGCCCTCGGGCCGCCGCGGTGATGGAGAAGATGAACGTGAAGCCGCTGAAGGCGACGTACATCGGCAGTCCTGTGCCCAGGCCGGCCGAGACGCTGCGGAACCGGAAGAGCGAGAGCGGGACCAGCGGGATCGACGCGCGGCGCTCGAGCCTGGCCTGCCACCACAGGAACACGGCCGCCGCCAGCGGTGCGCCGGCGAGGCAGACCCAGGTCCAGGCCGGCCATCCCAGGGCGCGCCCCTCGGTGAGAGGCAGGACCAGCAGGGTCATCAGGATGCCCAGCAGCGCGGCACCTCCGATGTCGAGCCGGCTCGGCGCCGGGGCCTTCGACTCCGGCAGGTAGCGCACCACGACGACGATGACGGCGGCGACCAGCGCCGAGGCCACCCAGAAGAGGGAGCGCCAGCCGAGCGAGGAGTCGGTGAGGACGCCGCCGGCGAGGAACGCCACGGAGAAGGCCACCCCGGCGGTCGCGCCGAAGAGCGCCATCGCGCGGACCCGGTGGTGGCCGTCGGTGTTGGCATGGATGCTGGCCAGCACCTGCGGGGCGACGAGGGCGGCGGTCGCGCCCTGGAGCAACCGGGCCCCGACCAGTACCTCGGAGCTCTGTGCGACGGCGCAGAGCAGTCCGGTGAGGGCGAAGAGCACCAGCCCGATCGACAGCATCCGGCGGCGGCCGTGGGAGTCGCCGAGCCGTCCGCCGATGACGACGAGAGAGGCGTAGACGACGCCGTACGCCGCCACGACCAGCTGCAGGACGCCCGGTGAGGCGTGCAGCTCGGCACCGATCTCCCCGAGGGCGACGGTGACCGATACGAAGGAGATGACCGGCACCGCGACCGCGCACAGCGCAGCGGCGAGGGCCAGAGGATGGAGTCGGCGGGGCTCGGTCGCGCCGCCGACGGCTTCGGGAGAGGTCAAGGTCATGGTTCCCACCCTGAGGGTGGTGCTATCCCGGTGGTGAGTGCCTGGTTATCCAGGTATCACGGGTGCCAGGCTAACCGCTGGCCATCGGTGCGACGCAGGGTGACCATAGGACCATGGCCACCAGCACCGCCGGACGAGCAGAGCTCGCCGCCTTCCTGCGTACGCGCCGCGAGCGGATCACCCCGGAGGAGGTCGGGCTGCCCGGCGGCGGCCGGCGACGTACGCCCGGGCTGAGGCGGGAGGAGGTCGCACTGCTCGCCGGGGTCGGTGTCACCTGGTACACCTGGCTGGAGCAGGGCCGCGACATCAATGCCTCGGTCCAGGTGCTCGAGGCAGTCGCGCGTACGTTGCGGATGGACTCCCAGGAGCGTTGGCACCTCTTCCAGCTGGCCGGTGTCACCGTGGTGCCTCCGGCCCAGGAGTGCTCGCTGGTGGAGGGCCCGAGGCAGGAGATCCTGGACCAGCTCGACCCGCTGCCTGCTGTGGTGACCTCGGCCCGCTTCGACATCTTGGGCTACAACCGGGCGTACAACCGGATGATGGGTGACGTCGACCGCGTGGAGCCGGGGGAGCGGAACACCGCGTGGCTGTTCTTCACCGACCCTTACTGCAAGCAGATGTGCGTGGGCAACCGGCCGGCGGCCGCCGCGCACATGGTCGGGACCCTGCGGGCGGCGATGGCCCAGCACCTCGACGACCCGCTGTGGACCGGTCTGGTGCAGCGTCTGCGGGAGGCCTCGCCGGAGTTCGAGGAGGTGTGGATGCGCCATGAAGTCGTCGATGCCCCGGTGCCCACCAAGGACTTCGTCAGCCCCGTGGGCGACCTCCATCTGACCTCGTCACGCTACGGCGTCGGCTCCGGCGGCTCCCGGATGATGGTCTACACGCCCCGTGACGAGGTGACCGCGGAGCGCTTGGAGGCGCTGGTGGCGTACGACGAGCGGCAGCGGCTGCGCGCGGTCTGATCGCGGTGGTAGGACCGATCCTCGAACAAGTGCGGAAATTCTGCGGCTGATCCATCGCCCGGGTGGTAGGAATTGCCTTGCAGCCGATTACCTACTCGTGCAAGGACGTTACCGATGCCCCACGCCACCCGCCGCTCTGTCCTGTCCGGTGCTGCTGTCACGGGCGCCGCGGCGCTGAGTGCTGCCGGCTACACCGCCACCCCGGCCTACGCCGGGAAGCCCGACAGTGTCCGGCTGACCGTGCTCGGCACGACCGACCTGCACGGCAACGTCTTCAACTGGGACTACTACAAGAACGCCGAGTTCGCGAACAGCGCCGGCAACGAGATCGGCGTCGCCAAGGTCAAGACGCTCATCGACGCCGTCCGGGCGGAGCGTCGCGGCGAGCCGATCCTCACCATCGATGCCGGTGACACCATCCAGGGCACCCCGCTGGCCTACTACTACGCCCGGATCGACCCGATCACCGAGGGCGCGATCCACCCGATGGCGCGGGCGATGAACCTGGTCGGCTACGACGCCGTCGCGCTCGGCAACCACGAGTTCAACTACGGCATCGACACGCTCCGGAAGTTCGAGGAGCAGGTGGACTTCCCGATGCTCGGCGCCAACGCGGTCGACCCGTCGACCAAGCTGCCCGTCTTCCCGCCGTACGTCATCAAGGACTACGACCTCGGCCGTGGCCGCCGCCTGCGGGTCGGTGTGCTCGGCCTGACCAACCCCGGCATCGCGATCTGGGACAAGGCCAACGTCGAGGGGCGGATGGAGTTCCCCGGGCTGGTCGAGCAGGCCAAGATCTTCGTCCCCGAGCTGAAGAAGGCCGGTTGCGACCTGGTGATCATCAGTGCCCACTCCGGTGCCGACACCTCCAGCTCCTACGGCGACGAGCTGCCCCCGGAGAACGCCTCGACCCTGGTCGCGGAGCAGGTGCCGGACGTCGACGCGATCCTCGTCGGCCACGCCCACCGGGAGATCACCCAGCGCTACGTCACCAACACCGAGACCGGCAAGCAGGTGCTGCTGACCGAGCCGCTCTACTGGGGCATGCGCGTCTCCGTGATGGACCTGGTCGTACGCCGCGAGAAGCGCCACGGCCGCCCCGGCTGGGTTCTGGAGTCGGCGAGCTCGCAGACGCTCAACTCCAACACCGTCGACCCCGACCCGGAGGTCACCGCCGCGGTGCAGGAGCAGCACGACACCGTGATCGACTACGTCAACTCCGTCGTCGGCACCTCCGCGGTGGAGATGCTGGCCGCGCGGGCGGTCGTGGAGGACGTACCGATCATCGACTTCGTCAACTTCGTCCAGGCCGACGCGGTCAAGGCGGCGCTCACCGGCTCCGACGCGGAGCTGCCGGTGCTCTCGATCGCGGCCCCGTTCAGCCGTGCCGCCGCCTTCCCGGCCGGCGAGGTGACCGTACGCGACGTCGCCGGTCTCTACATCTACGACAACACCCTGATGGCCGTGCGCATCACCGGCGCCCAGCTGCGTGACTACCTGGAATACACCGCTCGCTACTTCAAGCAGGTCAGCGGCACCGGCCCGTTCCCGATCGACCAGGTGACCAATGCGCCGACCGACACCGCGCCCAACGGCACCCCCGACTACAACTTCGACATCATCGCCGGGCTGGACGCGGCGCTGACCTACGACATCGACATCGCGGCCGCGGTGGGCTCGCGGATCACCGGTCTCGCCTACGGCGGCGCCCCGGTCAGCGACGCGCAGGAGTTCGTGCTCGCGGTCAACAACTACCGCCAGTCCGGTGGTGGCGGCTTCCCGCACGTCAGCCACGCTCCTGTGGTCTACAACCAGCAGGTCGAGATCCGGCAGCTGCTCATCGACTGGGTCACCGCCCACCAGGTCATCGACCCGGCCGCCTTCGCCTCGGTCGACTGGCGCCTCGTCTCCGGCGGCGAGCCGATCACCGTCAACTCCTGACCCCTGCCGAGTCGGCCCGTTCCGACCGAAAACCCCGCCGAGTCGGCTCGTCATGACGAGCCGACTCGGCGGGGTTCTACGTCAAGATGGGCCGACTCGGCGATTCAGCGGGGGTTGATCCAGTTGAGCAGCTGACTCATCGAGATCAGCAGGTCGTCCAACCGCCGCTCCACGCTGTCCAGACGCGCGTTGACGCTGTCGATCGCAGCGTCGGTGCGCTCCATCCGGCCCTTGATCGCGTGGAACTCCGCCGTGTGCATCTGCTGCATCGTCAGGAGATCGATCATGATCGCCTCGACGTCGCTCACGGACAGGCGGCCCCCAACGCCATGCCCCGAGTAGTTCATGGACATGGCGTGAATAGTGTCACGCCATCGCATATGAAAGGTATGGAAAGCTGTTTCGCTTGCGTGAACTTGCCTGACCGTGCATCAACTGTTGGTCAGAAGAGTCTCTCGGTCGGATCGTCGAGCCCGCGGAGCGCGTCGTAGTCGACGATCGCGCAGGTGATCCCGCGGTCCTCGGCGAGCACGCGCGCCTGCGGCTTGATCGCCTGAGCGGCGAAGATGCCGCGTACCGGGGCCAGCAGCGGGTCGCGGTTGAGCAGCTCGAGGTAGCGGGTCAGCTGCTCGACGCCGTCGATCTCGCCGCGCCGCTTGATCTCGACCGCGACCGACTTCCCGTCGGCGTCGCGGCACATCAGGTCGACCGGGCCGATCGGGGTGGGGTATTCGCGGCGTACGAGGGTCAGGCCCTCGCTCAGCGTCGCCGGGTGGTCGGCGAGGAGCTCCTGGAGGTGCTTCTCGACGCCGTCCTTCTGCAGGCCGGGGTCGATGCCGAGCTCGTGGGACGACTCGTGGTGGATCTCCTCGATCAGGATGCGCAGCGTGTCATCGGTCTTGGAGGTGACGGTCCACTCGACGCGGCCGTCCTCGGACTTGCCCTCCGAGAGGGTGCAGGGCGGCGACATCCAGTTGAGGGGCTTGTAGGAGCCCCCGTCGGAGTGGACCAGCACCGATCCGTCGGCCTTGAGCATCAACACCCTGGTGGCCATCGGGAGGTGGGCGGTGAGCCGCCCCGCGTAGTCGACCTGGCAGGTGGCAACGACGAGTCTCACCGGGAGAACGTATCGCATGGCCTGATGTGAGCAGCGTCACGCCACCAGGGGTTACTCATGGGTAATAAATTTGGCAGTCTTCCGTCGCATGACGGTTTCGACCCAGGGTTCCATCCACGACGTGCTCGTACTGCCCTACCTCAACCACGCCATTCGCATGCTCGAGTCGGGCTACGCCACCGCCACCGACATCGACAACGCCATGCGCTTCGGCTGCGGCTACCCCCAGGGGCCCCTGGCCACGGTCGACGAGATCGGGGCGGCCTCCGTACGCGACGCGCTGCTCGCCCGCTACGAGGAGACCGGCGACAACCTGCACAAGCCGGCCGACCTGCTCACCAAGGTCTCCGACGAGGCCGGGTCGTTCACGGCCGAGGGCGGGGACCACGTACGCGCCCCGGAGCTGCGCCACACGATCGAGAAGATCGGCGTGGTCGGCACCGGCACCATGGCCTCGGGCATCGTCCAGGTCTTCGCCCAGGCGGGCTACGACGTCGTCTTCGTCGGCCGCTCGCAGGAGAAGCTGGACGGGGTCGTCGCCGGCATCACCAAGTCTCTCGACAAGGCCATCGCCAAGGGTCGCTCGGACGAGGAGACCAAGGCCGCGGTGCTCGGCCGCCTCACCGGCAGCACCTCGCGCGAGGACCTCGCCGAGGCCGACCTGATCGTCGAGGGCATCGCCGAGGACCTCGAGATCAAGACCCAGCTCTTCAAGGATCTCGACCGCATCGCCAAGCCTGGCGCCATCCTCGCCACCACCACCAGCTCGATGCCGATCACCGAGCTCGCCAAGGTCACCGCGCGTCCCGGCGACGTCATCGGCATGCACTTCTTCAACCCTGCGCCGGTCATGAAGCTCGTCGAGGTGGTCACCACCGACCTCACCTCGCCCGAGGTCGACGAGACCGTGCTCGCGCTGTCCACCGCGGTCAAGAAGGTCCCGGTCTCCTGCGGCGACCGCTCCGGCTTCATCGTCAACGCGCTGCTCTTCCCCTACCTCAACGACGCCGTCAAGCTGCACGAGTCCGGCGTCGCGATGGAGGAGATCGACACCACGATCAAGGAGTCCGCCGGCTTCCCGATGGGCCCGTTCGAGCTGCTGGACGTCGTCGGCAACGACGTCTCCCTGGCCATCCAGTCCGAGCTCCGCAACGAGTTCGGCGAGCCCGGCTTCGACCCGGCGCCTCTGCTGGTCCAGAAGGTCCAGGAGGGCAAGCTCGGTCGCAAGACCGGCGAGGGCTTCCACACCTACTGATCCCATCCCGGCTGATCCCATCCCGGCCGAGGCGTCACGGACGCCTCGGCCTGCGGGGGTGACGTCTCGTCAGGGGCGGGGGTAGCCGCGGCGTACGGCTCGTTCCAGGATCCCGAGCGTGGCCCGGATCGACTTCTGGTCGATGACCGGGAAGATCGGCTTCCACTCCGGCAGGGCGGTGGACCAGTCGCAGTACGAGGTGACGCGGGTGTCACCGGAGTCGAGCTGCTCGAGCTCGTAGCCGAAGCGGTGGCCGATCGGCGGCTTGATCGTGCCGTCGATGGTCCACTCGATCGCCCGGTCGGGCTCGAAGCCGGTGATGATCACGGTGACGTCGTACCTGCCCATCGGGTAGTCGCCGAGGGCCTCACGGTCCATGTGGACGACGAACCGGTCGCCGACCGCGGCGACCGTCGACCCCTCCGCGGACTGGAGCATCCCGGCGGCGTCGATGGCGACATGGCCGTCGGGGTCGACGAGGACGGCGAAGATGTCGGCGGGGGAGGCGGGGATGATCCGTTCGGCGTCGATGCGCTCGGTCTGGTCGGTCACGGGGAGCGAATCTAGCCGCATGCCGGGCTGCCCGGCATCCCTCCGTGGCAGGATGCTCGACATGAGCGAGCGCACGATCGAGACAGTCGGAGTCGTCGGCCTGGGCACCATGGGTGCGGGGATCGCGGAGGTGTTCGCCCGCAACGGGTTCACCGTCGTCGGGGTGGAGCGGGACGAGGAAGGCCTCGAACGCGGCAAGGAGCACCTGGCGCACTCGACGGGTCGCGCGGTCAAGCGCGGCAAGCTCAGCGAGGAGGAGCAGCAGGCGCTGCTGGGCCGGATCTCCTTCGCCACCGACGCGACGGCGCTCAAGGACGTCGACATGGTCGTCGAGGCGGTCGTGGAGTCGCTGGAGCTGAAGAAGTCGATCCTGGCCACCCTCGACGAGATCGTCGCCCCCGAGACGATCCTGGCGACCAACACCTCGTCGCTGTCGGTGACCGAGATCTCGACCGCCTCCAAGCACCCCGGGCGCGTCGTCGGCGTGCACTTCTTCAACCCCGCGCCGGTGCAGAAGTTCGTCGAGATCGTACGCACCGTGGTGACCGAGCCCGAGGTGCTCGAGGACGCCCGCGAGGTCGTCGGCAAGCTCGGCAAGTCGCCGGTGGTCTGCGGCGACCGGGCCGGGTTCATCGCCAACGCGCTGCTCTTCGGCTACCTGAACCACGCGGTCTCGATGTTCGAGGGCCACTACGCCACCCGCGAGGACATCGACACCGCGATGCGGCTGGGCTGCGGCTACCCGATGGGGCCGCTGGCCCTGCTCGACCTGATCGGGCTGGACACCTCCTACGAGATCCTCGACACGATGTACCGCCAGGGTCGTGACCGCCTGCACGCGCCCAGCCCGATCCTCAAGCAGATGGTCACCGCCGGGATGCTCGGTCGGAAGTCGGGCCGCGGCTTCTACACCTACGAGGGCGCCGACTCGCCGATCGTCGTCCCCGACGCCCTCACCCCCAGCGCCGACGCCACCCACGAGCTGCGTCGTTCGATCGCCAAGGTCGGCGTCGTCGGCACCGGGACGATGGCCTCCGGGATCGTCGAGGTCTTCGCCAAGGGCGGCTACGACGTGACGTACGTCGGGCGGAGCCCTGACAAGGTCGACGGCGTCGCTGCGCGGATCACCAAGAGCCTCGACAAGGCCATTGGGCGGGGCAAGCTGGAGGAGTCGGCGAAGCCGGAGATCCTCGGCCGGCTGACCGGCACGACCTCGCTGGACGACCTGGCCGACGTCGACATCGTCGTGGAGGCGATCGCCGAGGACCTGGCCATCAAGACCACGCTCTTCGAGAACCTCGACGACATCTGCAAGCCCGGCGCGATCCTGGCGACGACCACCTCGAGCCTGCCGGTCATCGAGCTGGCCAAGGTGACGAAGCGCCCGGCCGACGTCGTCGGTATGCACTTCTTCAACCCGGCCCCGGTGATGAAGCTGGTCGAGGTCGTATCCACGGTGACCACCGCCGAGGAGGTCTCCGAGACCGTCCGCGCCCTCTGCGCGAAGGTCGGCAAGTCGCCGGTCTCCTGCGGTGACCGGGCCGGCTTCATCGTCAACGCGCTGCTCTTCCCCTACCTCAACGACGCGGTCAAGATGCTCGAGGGGCACTACGCGACCGCCGACGACATCGACACCGCGATGAAGCTCGGTTGTGCACTGCCGATGGGCCCCTTCGAGCTGCTCGACGTCGTCGGCAACGACGTCTCGCTCGCCATCGAGCGCGAGCTCTACCTGGAGTTCCGTGAGCCGGGCTTCGCGCCCGCGCCGCTGCTGGAGCACCTGGTCACCGCCGGCTACCTCGGCCGCAAGACCGGCAAGGGCTTCCGCGACTACAGCTGATTCCACGACGGAGCCGAGGACGGCGCCGCCCCGACCACCGTGCCAGTACGCTGATTGACGTGGGACTTCTGATCGCACTTCTCATCGTCGTCGCGGTGGTCGGGACCGTGGTGGTGACCAGCAGGCGCTCGCAGGCGCGGGCGCTGGAAAAGCAGCGCGCCGACCTCGAGCCGGTCAAGCAGCTCGCCTTCGAGGACGTCACCGCGTTCGGTGAGGAGCTGCAGAAGCTCGACCTCGACATGAGCGGCAAGGAGCTCGACGAGGGCGCCAACGCCGACTACCAGCGGGCGCTGGACGAGTACGAGACGGCCAAGCGCACCGTCGACAGGATGACCTCGCCCGACGACGTCAAGCAGATCACCACGATCGTCGAGGACGGTCGCTACGCGGTCGCCTGCGTCAAGGCGCGGGTCGCCGGGGAGCCGCTGCCCAAGCGCCGCCCGCCGTGCTTCTTCGACCCCCGCCACGGGCTCTCGGTCGAGGACGTGGCCTGGGCGCCGCCGGGCGGCACCACCCGTGACGTACCTGCCTGTGCGCTCGACGCCGAGCGCGTCAAGGCCGGCGCGGAGCCCGACACCCGCAAGGTGATGGTCGGCAACGAGCGTGTGCCCTACTGGCAGGGTGGCCCGGCCTACCGGCCCTACGCCGCCGGCTACTTCGGTGCCTTCTCGCCGATGGACTGGATGTTCGCCGGGCTGATGTTCAGCGCGTTCGGCGGCTTCGACGCCTTCGGCGAGATCGGCGAGGGCATGGGCGACGCGATCGGCGGCATCGGCGAGGGCATCGGCGACGCCTTCGGCAGCATCGGCGACGGCATCGGGGACATGTTCGACGGCTTCGATTTCTGAGCCCTTACGATCCTCCGGTGACACTTCACACGCTCGAGCTCGGCGAGACCGGCAGCCGCGTCGTCTTCCTGCACGGACTCTTCGGCCAGGGACGCAACTGGAACACCCTCGGGAAGCAGCTGGCCGACAAGCATCGGGTCACGCTCGTCGACCTGCCTCACCACGGCCGCTCGCCGCACCCTGACACCTTCGACTACCTCGAGGTGACCGCGGCGGTCGCCGAGCTGCTCTCTGCTGATGGCGGGGCCGACGACCCCGCGACCGTGGTCGGCCACTCGATGGGCGGCAAGGTGGCGATGCTGCTCGCCATCACCCGCCCCGAGCTGGTCACGAAGCTCGTCGTCGCCGACATGTCCCCGGTCGTCTACGAGCGGGTCGGGGCCTTCAAGACGTACGTCGACGCGATGCAGGGCCTCGACCTGGACCGCATCACCCGGCGCGAGGAGGCGGACGCCGCGATGCGGGAGGCCGTCCCGGACCCGACGATCCGCGGCTTCCTGCTCCAGAACCTGCGCCGGGATGGGGACGGCTGGCGCTGGGCGATGAACCTGGACGTCCTCGGCCGCGACCTCGACCGCATCGGCGACTGGCCGGCCGAGGAGCTGAAGGCGTACGAGCCCTACGAGGGGCCCGTGCTGTGGGTGGCGGGTGAGCTGTCGAACTACGTCACCGACGAGTACGCGCCGGCGATGAAGGAGTGGTTCCCGCGCTACCGCAAGGTGACCATCAAGGGCGCCGGTCACTGGGTCCACTCCGAGAAGCCGGAGACCTTCCTCGGGGCGCTGCGTCAGTTCTTGGGCGACTGAGACACCTCGCCGTCTACGCTGTGCGGCATGGAGCGCGACAGACCGGTCATCGTGCTGGTCGGCGGCGAGCACGCCGAGGTCATCGAACGGGAGTTCCGGGCACGTTACGACCGTGACTACCGGATCGAGCCGGTGGTGGGATTCGCCGCCGGGCTCGACAGGACCCGCGAGCTGGTGGACGGGGGCGCCCAGATCGCGATGGTCGCCGCCGAGCACGTGCTCGACGAGGGCACCTCGATCGACCTCCTGCACCGTGTACCGGGCATCGTGGCGACGGCGCGGCGGGTCGCGCTGGTCTCGTGGGACGACTTCTCCGAAGCTCTCGACGACCTGCGAGCCGCGGCGCTCGAGCGCGAGATGGACACCTACGTCCTCATCCCGCGCGGGCCGCGGGACGAGGAGTTCCACACCGCGCTGATCGAGCTGCTCTCGGAGTGGGGCTGGTCGGTGGGCAGGCCGCTGGTGACCGTGACCGACGTCGTGGCCGAGCCGGGCGACCGTGACGCGGCGGCGGTCCGGGACCTGCTCGAGCGGATGGGGTTCCCGCACCGCTCGCTCGGGCCGAGCGACGACGAGGCGCAGGAGGTCATCGAGGCCGCCGGTCCGGGGGCGCAGCTGCCGCTGGTGCGTACGTTCACGGGCCGAGTGGTCTCGCGGGCGACGGCGGCGACGGCCGCCGAGGCCATCTACGGCGGGTTCGACGAGATCCCCGAGGGTGTGATCGCCGACGTCGCCATCGTGGGCGGTGGGCCGGCGGGCCTCGCGGCGGCCGTCTACGCGGCCTCGGAGGGCTTGGCGACGGTCGTCGTGGAGCGCGACGCGATCGGCGGCCAGGCGGGGTCGAGCTCCATGATCCGCAACTACCTCGGCTTCCCGCGCGGCATCTCGGGCATGCGCCTCGCCCAGCGGTCCCGGATCCAGGCCAGCCGGTTCGGCGCACGTTTCTTCACCGGGCGCCCGGTGACCGGGATCGAGCCCGGCCCGGTCGACGAGCCCGAGCACCAGCACGTGCACGTTCGCGGCGCGCAGTTCTGCGCGCGTACGGTCGTGCTCGCGATGGGCGTCACCTATCGGCGGCTCGGGGTCGCCGGTGTGGACGACCTGGTGGGTGCGGGCGTCTACTACGGTGCCGCGACGTCGATGGCGCGCGAGATGCAGGGCCGTGAGGTCTACGTGGTGGGCGGCGGCAACTCGGCCGGACAGGCGGCCATCCACCTCGCCAAGTTCGCGAAGGCGGTGACGATCCTGGTCCGGCGCCACGACCTCGCCGAGACCATGTCGGCCTACCTGGTGCGTGAGATCGAGGCGACCGCGAATATCCGGGTCCGGGCCCGCGCTGTCGTCACCGACGGTGGGGGCGACGGCCAGCTGGGATGGCTGCGGCTGCAGGACCTCGACACGGGCGAACACGAAACGACCTCCGCCGACGGCCTCTTCTGCCTGCTCGGAGCGGAGCCCGACTGCGGGTGGCTGGCGGAGGGGGTGGCCCTCGACGAGCACGGGTTCGTCCTGACCGGCCGCGACGTGCCCCGCGAGGCCTGGGTCGATGCCCGCCCGCCGGCGAGCCTGGAGACGACCGTGCCGGGCGTCTTCGCCGTCGGTGACGTACGTGCCGGGTCGATGAAGCGGGTCGCCTCCGCGAGCGGCGAGGGCGCCTCCGTGCTCCCGCTGGTGCACGCCCACCTGGCGCGGTTGCGCGCCCGGGAGTTCGGCGAGCCCCAGGAGGCTCGGCAGGTCTAGGGCTCGATGAGCCCCGCCCTGATCGCGTAGCGGGTCACCTGGGTGCGGTCGCGCAGCCCCAGCTTGGCGAGGATGTTCTCGCGGTGGCGCTCGACGGTCTTGTAGGAGATCGTCAGCTCACGGGCGATCTCGCGGGTCGAGTGTCCCTCGGCGATGAGCTTGAGCACCTCGTCCTCGCGCTCGGTCAGGACCGTGCGCGGCAGGCTCTCGCCGCGGTTGAGGCGGTCGAGGTAGTCGCGGACGAGCGCGCTCATCGCGCCGGGGTAGACGAAGGCCTGGCCGCTCATCGCGGTGCGGCAGGCCTTGACCAGGTCCTCGTCGGCGACCGACTTGAGGACGTACCCGCTGGCGCCGACCTTGAGCGCCTCGAAGAAGTACTGCTCGTTGTCGTGCATCGAGAGCATCAGCATCTTCGGCGGCGTACGCATCCGGGCGATGCTGCGCGCGGCCTGCAGCCCGGTCATCCGCGGCATGGCGACGTCCAGGATCACCAGGTCGACCTCGACGTCGCGCAGCGCAGCCACGGCCTCGGCGCCGTCGGCCGCCTCGGCGACCACCTCGAGGTCCGGCTCGGCGTCGAGGATGAGACGAACGCCGCGGCGGACGAGGGTGTGGTCGTCGGCCAGCAGGATCCGGATCTTCGCAGGCGTGGGGGTCACAGCGGCACCTCCAGGACGACGGTGGTGCCGCGGCCGGGCACGCTGGTCACGCGGAGCTCGGCACCCACGAGCAGGGCCCGCTCCCGCATCCCGCTGATCCCGGCGCCGGCCACGAGGTCGGCGCTGCCGCGACCGTCGTCGGAAACGGTGAGGACGACCTTGTCGCCCACCTTGCACAGGGAGAGCTCGGCGGTGGCGGCGTGGGCGTGGCGGACGACGTTGGTCAGCGCCTCCTGGGCGACCCGGTAGATCACCAGCTCGCGGTCCTGGGGCAGGTCGGGGAGACCGCGGCCGATGGTGCGGCGTACGGTCGTGCGGCCCAGCGCCCCGACGTCGGTGGCCAGCGAGGCCAGGGCGGCGTGCAGGCCGAGGTCCTCGAGCACACCGGGCCGCAGTTGCCGCGCGACGCGGCGTACGTCGTCGATGCCGGTGCGCGCGGACTCCCGCACCGCGGCGAGCTCGGCGCGCACCGTGTCGGGCACCTGCCGCTCCAGTCCCTTGAGCCCCAGGAGTACGACGGTCAGCGACTGCCCGACCTCGTCGTGGAGCTCCTGGGCGATCCGGTGCCGCTCGGCCTCCTGTGCCGCGAGCGCCTTGGCGTTGCTGGTGCTCCGCTCGGTCTCCAGCCGGTCGAGCATCGCGTTGTAGCTGGCCACCAGGCGGGCTCCGGCACCCTTGCCCTGCGTTGTCAGACGCTGGTCGGGGGATAGGTGGTCCACCGAGTCCATGGTGCGGATCACCCGGTCGATCGGGGCCAGGCTGCGCAGCAGCAGGAGCGCGTTGAGGGTCGCCATCAGGACCAGCCCGACCGCCAGCACCACCGCCTCCGACGCCAGGACGCGCTCCGAGACCCGGGCCGGGGACAGCGCCAGGACCAGCGTGCCGACGCAGAACACCGCCCAGTTGGTCAGGCAGACCCGCCAGTAGAGCGGTAGATGACTCATGCCCCAACCCTGACATGTCATCTGGCCTGGACTTATGGGTGGCAGCACCCATTCGGATCGGGCGGGCGGTCGCGGAGAGTCGAGAGCATGGAGCTCAACGCATGATCGTGTACGCAGCGGTGGCCGTCTTCATCGTCACCTACGGCCTCATCGCCACCGAGCGTGTCCACCGCGTCGCCGCCGCACTGGGTGGCGTCGCCGCGATGGTGGCGCTCGGGATCATCGATGCCGAGTCGGCCCTCTTCAGCCATGACACCGGGGTCGACTGGGATGTCATCTTCCTGCTCTTCGGGATGATGGTGATCGTCGGCGTCCTCAAGCAGACGGGCCTGTTCGAGTTCCTCGCGCTGTGGGCGGTCAAGCAGTCCGGTGGCCGCCCGGCGCGCCTGGCGACGCTGCTCATCCTGGTCACCGCGGCGCTCTCGCCGATCCTCGACAACGTGACCACGGTGCTGCTGGTGACACCGGTGACGCTGTCGGTCTGCGAGCGGCTGGGCCTGCGCCCGATGCCCTACCTGATCTCGCTCATCCTGGCCGCCAACGTCGGCGGCACCTCGACGCTGATCGCGGACCCGCCCAACATCATCGTGGCCAGCCGGGCGAACCTGACCTTCGACGACTTCCTGATCCACTCGCTGCCGCTGTGCCTGATCCTGCTGGTGGTGCTGGTCGGGCTCGTCCGCCTGCTCTTCCGGCGGGACTTCCGCGGCCGGGTCGAGCTGGACGGCCTGATCGAGCCGCCCGCCTCCGCCATTCCCGACCGCGGCCTGCTCTACCGCTGCCTGGCCGTCCTGGCCCTGGTGATGCTCGCCTTCGGCCTGCACACCGAGCTCCACCTGGATCCGTCGCTGGTCGCCATGCTCGGCGCCGGGGCGATGGTGGTCGTCTCGCAGACGCGGACCGAGGCGTTCCTGGAGGAGGTCGAGTGGTCGACGCTGGCCTTCTTCATGGCACTGTTCGTGCTCGTCGGCGGACTGGTCGAGGTCGGGGTGATCGGGTCGCTCGGGACGTACGCCGCCGACCTGATGGGCGACAACGAGCTCGCCGGGGTGACCGGGCTGATGATCGGCTCGGCGGTCGTCGGCGGCTTCGTCGACAACATCCCCTACACCGCGGCGATGGTGCCGATCGTGGAGGAGATGGTGGCCGCGACGCCGTCCTCCGGCGCCGACAGCCCGCTGTGGTGGGCCCTCGTCTTCGGCGCCGACCTCGGCGGCAACACGACCGCCGTCGCCGCCGGGGCCAACGTGGTGGTGCTCGGGCTCGCCGCCAAGGCCGGCCACCCGATCAGCTTCTGGACGTTCACCAGGTACGGCATCGTGGTGACGATCGTGACCCTCGCCGTGGCCTGGGGCTACGTCGCCCTCCGCTACTTCGCGCTGGCCTGACGCTCCCGATAGGCGGCCACCGCGTTGCGGTTGGTGCAGGTCGGCGAGCAGTAGCGCTTGGAGCGGTTGCGGGAGAGGTCGACGACCACGCCCGCACAGCTCTCGTCCTCGCAGATCGAGAGCCGGGACAGCTCGTCGGCGCGGATCACGTCGACCATGGCCATCGCGGTCTCGACGGCGATCCTGGTGGCCAGCGGGGCGTCGGGCTCGGTGGCGTGGATGTGCCAGTCGTAGCTCGTGTGACGGACGAGCTGAGGCGTCGCGCGGTGCTCGGCGAGCATCTCGTTGGTCAGCCGCACCGCCTCGTCGCGCTCGGCGGTGAGCAGGTCGCGCAGCCGGGGACGGAGGGCGCGGACCTCGTCGAGCTCGGCGCGGTCGCGGTCGTGCCGCCCCGTGTAGTCGTACGTCACGAAGAACTCGTCGAGCGCCGCGACGGTCGCCAGCTCGTCGACCGAGCCGGGGGAGAGGGCAAGGGTGTTCGCCAGTGCCGCGGCTGCCTGGAGGCCGACGTCGGTGTCATGGGTGAAAACCATGTTGACACATTACCGCGTCGCTGGGATCGTCATGTGTCATGACGACTTTGACCAATGACGAGGCGGTGCCGCAGAGCACGCAGAAGACGCCGCTGGTGGCTGCCGGACTGCTCATGGCGGTCGTCTCGGCGGTCACCTTCAGCCTCTCCGGGCCGCTGGGACGCGGCCTCTTCGACACCGGCTGGTCGACGGGCGGCGTGCTGGTCTTCCGGGTCGGCATCGGCGCCGTTGTGCTGGCGCCGTTCGCGGTGCGCGCGCTCGCCGGCCGGTGGCGCAGCGTGGCGGCGAGCTGGCGGGTCGTGGTGGCGTACGCGCTGCTGGCGATCGTCGTGCCGCAGTTCGCGTTCTTCTCGGCGGTGCAGTGGATGGCGGTCGGGCCGGCGCTGCTGCTGGAGTACATGGGGGTCGTGCTCGTCGTCGCCTGGATGTGGCTGCGGCACGGCGAGCGTCCCTCGCGGCTGACGATGGTGGGTGCCCTGGTCGCGATCGCCGGGCTGGTGCTGGTCCTCGACCTGGTCAGCGGCGCGAACGTACACCCCTTCGGCGTCCTGTGGGGTTCCGCGGCCGCCGTCGGACTGGCCGGCTACTACGTGCTCAACGCCCACTCCAGCACCACGCTGCCGCCGCTCGCGCTGGCCTGGCTCGGCCTGACCGGCGCGACCGTCCTGCTCGCGCTGCTCTGCCTGGTCGGCGCGATCCCGTTCGCGATGGAGACCTCGCCGGTGGTCCTGGCGGGCGTGCAGATGGCGTGGTGGGCGCCGCTGGTCGGTCTCGGTGTGCTGACCTGCTCGGTCGCGTACGCCACCGGCATCGCCGCCACCCGCACCCTCGGCTCGCGGCTCTCGTCCTTCGTCGGCCTTCTCGAGGTCGTCTCGGCCGTCGTCTTCGCCTGGCTCCTGCTCGGCGAGGCCCCCGGCCTCATCCAGCTTGTCGGCGGGCTGGTCGTGCTCGCCGGGATCATCGCGGTCCAGCAGGGCGAGCAGTCGACCACCGCCTCCTGAGACGCACGAAGCGCCGCACGCATCGACTGCGTGCGGCGCTTCGCGAGGTGGTGGCTAGCGTTCGTCCTGAGCTCTGACGTAGACCTCGCGGACCAGCATCAGGATCGCGGCCGCGGTCGGGATCGCCAGCAGGGCGCCGACGACACCCAGCAGCGAGGCACCGACCAGGGCAGCGATCACCGTTATCACGCCCGGGATGTCGACCGAGCGGGACATGACCCGCGGATAGACGACGTAGTTCTCGAACTGCTGGTAGGCGATGTAGAAGACCACCGCGATGATGCCGGTCTTCAGATCGGTCGTCGCGAAGGTGATCGCGCAGACGATGACCGCGCCGATGGTGGCCCCGATCATCGGGATCACGTCGGTGATCATGACCACGAAGGCCAGGGCGACCGCGTATTCGCCCATCCCGATGACGAACAGCAGCACCAGGGTGGACAGGCCGGCACAGAGCGCGACGATGAACGCCCCGGAGACGTATCCCCCGATGCCGTCGAAGACCCGGTCGCCGAGCTTGCCGACCCGCTCGCGGCGCGAGGACGGGGCGAGCCGGTAGATGGCGTTCTTCGTCTGGTCGTAGGCGGCGATGAAGTAGAGCGTCAGGACGATGACGATGAAGCCCGTGACGAGCACGTTGATCACCGCCAGACCCACGCCCAGGGCCCCGCCGAAGGCGCTGCTGACGAAGTCGCCGCTGGCGACGTACTCCTGCACCTTGTCGAGGATCTGGTATTCCTCGTTGAGCTGCTGGACGCGCTCGTTGCGCTGCAGCTCCTCGATCCAGTCGGGGACGTTGGCCGAGATCTTGGCGACCTGGTCGCTGATCACCGGCACCAGTGCCACGAAGAAGAGCGCGAGCGCGCCCAAGACCCCGAGGATGACGGTGAGGACCGCCCATGGCCGCGCGAAGCCGCGCCGCTCCAGGAACACCACCATCGGGTTGATCCCCGCGGCGATGAAGAGCGAGACCACCACCTGGAGGATCACGCTCCCCATCGTGGTGAGGAGGTTGCCGGCGGCATAGGCCGTCAGCAGGCCGAGACCGAGAAGCAGACCGAAGAGGTAGGGAGACCTCCGGTCGAACGGCGGTCCGGGCTTGCCGAACCGACGGTCCCGCTCGCTCTCCTCCTCGGGCTCCGGCTCGTCGAGGTCGATCGGAGCCTCGCTGTCGGCCGTCGAGTCGTCGCTGAGGTCGCTGAGGTCGGTCGCGGCAGACGTCGTCTCCGGACCGTCCGCAGGACGGCCGGCAGCGGCGGCGTTCACCGGCTCTCGGACTTAGCTGTCTCGGGCTCGCGGATCGCGGTCTTCTCGGAGGGCTCGTCGTAGTCGTCGTAGTCGTCCGAGAGGTCCTCGTCGGAGTCGACCAGGGTGACGCTCTCGTCGACGACGAGCTCGCCGTCGACGATGTCCTCGTCCTCGGTGATCGGCTTCGGCGCCTCCAGCTCGGCCGGGTCCTCGGTCTTGCCGAAGCCGGAGACCAGGTCGGTGAGCGAGGAGAGCTGCGCGGCGATCGCGTCGCGGCGCTTGGTGAGGCGGTCGACCTCGGCCTTGATGATCGCGTGACCCTTCTCGGCCTCGACGGTCGCGGTCGAGGCGAGGTGGTCGGCCTCGGCGCGAGCCTTGGACAGGATCGCCTCGGCGTCGCGGCGGGCGCGAGCGATGATGCCCTCGGACTCCTTGGCCAGCTCGGCGCGCTGGTCGGCGACGTGCTGGGCGGCGATCCGGGCCCGCTCCTCGGCGTCGGCCGCACGGGTCTCGCCCTCGGTCACGATGCGAGCGGTCTCGGTCATCGCCTGGTCGTGGTGGTCGGCGGCCTCGCGGGCGAGACGCTCACGCTCGACGGCGAGCATCCGCCGGGCCTCCTGGACCTCACGGTCCGCGCCGGCACGGGCCTTCTCGACCTCACGCTGGGTCGACGTACGCAGCTGGGTGACCTCCTGCTGCACGGCGAGCCGGATCTGGTCGGCCTCGCGCTTGGCGGCGGCGAGCAGCTCGTCGCTCTCGGCCTGCACCATCTTGCGGGCCTGCTGGACCTCCGAGGTCACCTTCTCGCGGTGGTCGTCGATCTCCTTGTAGTGCGTCGTACGCAGCGCCTCGATGTCACGCTGGGCGGACGCCTTGGTCGCGGCAGCCTCGCGCTGGGCGGCCTCGCGGATGACCGCGGCCTCCTTCTCGGCGGACTCCTTGACCGCGGCGGCCTCTTCCTCGGCCAGGCGGAGCATCGCGCTCGCGCGACCGCCGAGGGAGGCGTAGGACGGGGCTTCGTTGCCCTGGGTCGCGGCGGCCTTGAGGTCGCTGACCTTGCGCTCGAGCTCGGCGATGCGTCGCTGTGCGTTGCGCAGCGCCGACTGGCCCTGGCCGTTGGCCTGGAGCAGCTGCTGCACCCGCGCGTTCACGGTGCCGGGGTCGTAGCCACCCCTCCGCACGACCGGGAAGGCTGGGAGTGAGCCTGGGGCAGGTGGAGCCGAGCTGTGGCCGGAGCTGGGCGATCCTGAAGCACCGGGGACCCGGGGGAGAACCTGTGTCTCCGTCGAGTCCTGATCGGGCTTCTTCCGAGGCTCTGAAGCCTCGTTGAAGATGGACAGTCCCTCATTCGTCATTTGTGGCGGATTCCTCACACTTTAGGGGGGTTTGTGTCTTGCCCTCTGCTCCCAAAGGGCAAGACTACGGCCGGTCACCCCTCGCGCAAGGGGAGACCGGCCGTGAATCCAGTCTCAAATGGGATCTATTTACCCGGACGCGACGTCTCAGATGCCGCGGAACAGGTTGATCTTGTCGATGTGCGCCGCGCGCTTCTCCTCGTCGAGCACGCCGAGGCCCTCCTCGGGGGCGAGGCAGAGCACGCCGACCTTGCCCTGGTGCTTGTTGTGGTGCACGTCGAGCGAGGCCTGGCCGACCTCCTCCAGGGTGTAGGTCCGCGACAGCGTCGGGTGGATCTTGCCCTGGCTGATGAGGCGGTTGGCCTCCCACGACTCGCGGTAGTTCGCGAAGTGGCTGGAGATGATCTTCTTGAGGTTCATCCACAGGTAGCGGTTGTCGTACTCGTGCATGTAGCCCGAGGTCGAGGCGCAGGTGGTGATGGTGCCGCCCTTGCGGGTGACGAACACCGAGGCGCCGAAGGTCTCGCGACCGGGGTGCTCGAAGACGATGTCGATGTCCTCGCCGCCGGTGAGCTCGCGGATGGCCTTGCCCAGGCGCAGCCACTCCTTCGGGTTCTGCTTGGTGCCGTCCTCGTTCCAGAACTTGAAGTCCATCTCGGAGCGGTTGATGACCATCTCGGCGCCCATGTTGCGCACGATCTTGGCCTTCTCCTCGTTGGAGACCACGCAGATCGGGTTGGCGCCGCCGTTGAGGGCGTACTGCGTCGCGAAGCCGCCGAGGCCACCCGAGGCGCCCCAGATCAGGACGTTGTCGCCCTGCTTCATGTTGCCGCCGTTGGCGGAGACGAGCTGGCGGTAGGCGGTGCAGTTGACCAGGCCGGGGGAGGCGGCCTCCTCCCAGGTGAGGTGCTCCGGCTTCGGCATCAGCTGGTTGGCCTTGACCATGGCGACGTCGGCGAGGCCGCCGAAGTTGGTCTCGAAGCCCCAGATGCGCTGGGAGGGGTCCATCATCGTGTCGTTGTGGCCGTCGGGCGCCTCGAGCTCGACCGAGAGGCAGTGGGCCACGACCCGGTCGCCCGGCTTCCACTTGGTCACGCCCGCGCCCACGGCCAGCACGACGCCGGACAGGTCGGAGCCGACGACGTGGTAGTCGAGGTTGTGCCGGGCGCCGAGCTCGGACTCCTTGCCGTAGCGCTCCAGGAACCCGAAGGTGGAGACCGGCTCGAAGATCGAGGTCCACACGGTGTTGTAGTTGATCGCCGACGCCATCACCGCGACGAAGGCCTCGCCCGGACCGAGCTCGGGCAGGGCGACGTCCTCGACGTGGAGGGACTTGCGGGGGTCCTTCTCCTTGGTCGCGACGCCCTCGAACATGTCGACCTCGTCCTTGTGGACGGTGGCGGCACGGTAGTGGTCGGGGATCTCGAGGTTCGCGAAGTCCTCGCTGGGCGTATCGCCCGCAAGGATCGCGTCGAGGATGTTCTGCATGGTCGGCTCCTGCGTCGTCGTAGGGGTCGCGGTTGACTCTATTTCGCTGGACATTACTGGTGAGTAACCGTTAACGCCAGCCCGATGTGACACATGACTCTTGGATCGTTCACGTGCCGTGGTGGGTCGCTCAGTGGGCGGGGTTCGCGGCCGGCTCGACGAGCTCGACCAGGACGCCGCCGGCGTCCTTGGGGTGGATGAAGTTGATCCGCGAGTCGGCGGTGCCGCGCCGCGGTGCCTCGTAGAGAAGACGTACGCCGCGCTCCCGGAGGATCGCGGAGACCTGCTCCACGTCGGTGACCCGGTAGGCCAGCTGCTGCATGCCCGGGCCGTTGCGGTCGAGGAACTTGGCGATCGTGCTGTTCTCGTTGAGCGGGGCCAGCAGCTGGAGCTTGTTGTCGGAGTCGCCGATGGCGATCATCGCCTCCTCGACGCCTTGCTCCTCGTTGGTCTCGCGGTGGGCGAGCTTCATGCCGAAGGTCTTCTCGTAGAAGTCGATCGCCGCGTCCAGGTCGGCGACGGCGAGACCGACGTGGTCGATCTGGGTGAACAGGTGCGGTGGGATGTCGACGGATGTCATGGGCCTACTCTCCTTGAGCCTGGGGCCAACGGGCACAATGTGTGATGACAGCCACACCAGGCTGTGCTCAACACTCTTCCCCCTGAGGTTACTAATTAGTAACCTCGAGGCAGATCAGCACCACCCAACATTCATGGAGGACCCATGTCCAACGTCATCGTCGCCGGGGCACGTACGCCGATCGGCCGCCTGCTCGGCGCATTCAAGGGCCTCAGCGCTGCCGACCTCGGTGCCGTAGCCATCAAGGGCGCGCTCGAGAAGTCCGGCGTGTCCCCCGACAAGGTCGACTACCTGATCATGGGCCAGGTGCTCCAGGCGGGTGCCGGGCAGAACCCGGCCCGCACCGCCGGCCTCGCCGCCGGGCTGCCCGCGAACATCCCGAGCATCACGATCAACAAGGTCTGTCTCTCCGGCCTCAACGCGATCGCCACCGCCTCCCAGCTGATCACCGCCGGTGAGGCCGAGATCGTGGTCGCGGGCGGCATGGAGTCGATGACCCAGGCCCCGCACCTGCTGCCGAAGTCGCGCGAGGGCTTCAAGTACGGCGACACCGCGCTCGTCGACTCGATGGCCTACGACGCCCTCTACGACCAGGCCACCGCGCAGGCGATGGGCGCCCTGACCGAGGCCGTCAACGCCGACCGTGAGAAGGGTCTGTCCCGCGAGGAGCAGGACGCCTTCTCCGCGCGCTCGCACCAGCTGGCCGCCGCCGCGCAGAAGAACGGCACCTTCGACGACGAGATCGTCCCGGTCTCCATCCCGCAGCGCAAGGGCGACCCCATCGTCGTCTCCGCCGACGAGGGCGTACGCGGCGACACCACCGTCGAGTCGCTCGGCAAGCTCCGTCCGGCGTTCTCCAAGTCCGGCACCATCACGGCCGGTTCCTCCTCGCAGATCTCCGACGGTGCCGCCGCCGTCGTGGTGATGTCGAAGGAGAAGGCCGAGGAGCTCGGCCTGGAGTGGCTCGCCGAGATCGGCGCGCACGGCATGGTCGCCGGCCCCGATTCGACGCTGCAGCTGCAGCCGGCCAACGCCACCGCCAAGGCCCTGGAGAAGGAGGGCATCTCCGCCGCCGACCTCGACCTGGTCGAGTTCAACGAGGCCTTCGCCGCGGTCGGCCTGGAGTCGGCCGCCGCTCTCGACATCCCCGAGGAGAAGGTCAACGTCAACGGTGGCGCGATCGCGCTCGGTCACCCGCTGGGCTGCTC
This sequence comes from Nocardioides sp. NPDC126508, assembly GCA_040302365.1. Taxonomy (GTDB): domain Bacteria; phylum Actinomycetota; class Actinomycetes; order Propionibacteriales; family Nocardioidaceae; genus Nocardioides. The sequence continues at coordinate 366,091 of JBEOUM010000005.1, read as the reverse complement.
CGGCGCGCGGATCGTGCTGGCCCTGGCGTACGAGCTCAAGCGCCGCGGCGGTGGCACCGGTGCCGCCGCGCTGTGTGGCGGTGGCGGTCAGGGCGATGCTCTGATCGTGCGTGTTCCCAAGGCCTGAGCCATCGCTGATGTGAGCGACCTGGTCGCGCGCGCCCGGGGCGGTGAGCCCCGGGCGGTCGCGCGGCTGGTGTCGTACGTCGAGAACGCTCCGGTCGGTGGGGGAGAGCGGCTCCGTGAGGTGATGGCCGCGCTCGCGCCCCACGGCGGGCACGCCCACATCGTCGGGCTCACCGGGGCCCCCGGGGTGGGGAAGTCGACCACCACCTCCGCGCTGGTCCGCGAGCTGCGCTCCGAGGGGCGCACCGTGGCGGTGCTGGCCGTCGACCCGTCCTCCCCGTTCTCCGGCGGCGCGCTGCTCGGCGACCGGATCCGGATGACCGACCACGCCACCGACCCGGGCGTCTTCATCCGCTCGATGGCCTCTCGCGGCCACCTCGGCGGGCTGGCCTGGTCGGCGCCGCAGGCCCTCCGGGTGCTGGACGCGGCCGGGTTCGACGTCGTGCTGGTCGAGACCGTCGGCGTCGGCCAGTCGGAGGTCGAGATCGCCGGGCTCGCCGACACCACCGTGGTGCTGCTCGCGCCCGGGATGGGTGACGGCATCCAGGCCGCGAAGGCCGGGATCCTGGAGATCGGCGACCTCTACGTCGTCAACAAGGCCGACCGCGACGGCGCGACCAAGGTCCAGCGAGACGTGCGCGGGATGCTCCGCCTCTCCGACCGTCCGGCCGAGTCCTGGACCCCGCCGGTCCTCACCGCCGTCGCGCAGTCGGGCAAGGGCCTGGCCGAGGTCGTCGGCGCGCTCGACGAGCACCGCGCCTGGCTCGGGTCCAGCGGCACGCTGGCGCTGCGGCGCACCCGGCGTGCGCGTGCCGAGGTCGAGGCCATCGCCGTCGAGACCCTCCGCGCGAGGTGGACGTCGGTCGGCACCGCGAGCGACCTCGACGCACTCGCGGCGAAGGTGGTGGCGGGGGAGAAGGACCCGTACGCCGCCGCAGACGCCCTCCTCGCGGAGTAGGTCTCGGCGAGAGTTGTCCCGGCGTACGGCCTGTTCTCTCGCCACGGGTTCGACGAAGTCACTATCGTTGACAGCGTGAACCTCTTCGGTGTCGACATCTCCAAGCACCTTCTGCGAGACGAAGGTGAGGTCGTCGTGGACGAGGTCACCCATCACTGGGTCTCCTACATCCGTCCGGTGGCCGAGGCGATCCTCGGGCTGGCGCTGATGATCGTGGCGGCGACGATCGACATGAACGTCGCGTGGATCATCGTGCTGCTCGCGTTCGCTCTGGTCGGGCACGCGTTCTGGCGAGCGCTGGTGGTCAGCCGTGACCGGTTCGTGGTCACCAACATGCGCATCTTCCGCATCCACGGCGTCCTCTCGAGCGAGCTGGCGACGATGCCGCTGGCGCGAGTCCTCGACATCACGGTCAAGCAGTCGTTCTGGGGCCAGATGTTCAACTACGGCCACTTCGTCTTCGAGTCGGCCGCTCAGGAGCAGGGGCTGAACAACATCTACTTCGTCGGCCGCCCGACCGAGCGTGACCTGACGATCCAGCGCGTCGTCCAGCGCGCGGGCCTCCGTGGCAGCGTGGGCTGATCCGTCCTCATAGGATTGCCCCCATAGGATTAACCGTATGACGCAGCAGCCGTTCTCCCGCCCCGGAGCCGTCGACCTCTCCGGGCTCGCCAGCACCACGCCCGCTCAGGCCGCCCCCTTCGGCGGTCCGGCCGACTCGGCTCCCGCTCCGGGGCGCAGCGTCGGCTCCTACACCGTCGAGGTCGACGAGCAGATCTTCCAGTCGGTCCTCGAGGCATCGATGACCGCTCCGGTCGTGCTGGTCTTCTACTCGGCCTCCCGCGCCCCCGAGAGCGTCACCTACGCAGGTGACGTCTCGACGGTCGTGGAGGAGTACGACGGCCGGTTCCTCGTCGGCCTGGTCGACATCGACAAGAACCCGCAGATCGCGCAGGCGCTGCAGGTGCCTCAGGTGCCGCTCCTCTACATCCTGCTCGACGGCCGGCCGGTCACCCAGCCGATCCCGGGCGCGCTCAACCTCGAGGAGCTGCGTACGGTCTTCCAGCAGCTCGGGCAGCAGCTGACCACCCAGGGGATCGGCGGGCGGCACAAGCCCAACGCCATCGGCGGCGCCGCGACGGGCGAGGACGGGGACGAGCCGGCGCTCGACCCGCGATACGCCCCGGCCCAGGACGCGCTCGAGCGCGGCGACATCGACGCCGCCGTGGCCGAGTACGAGAAGCTGATCGCCTCCAACCCCGCCGACTCCGAGGCCGCCGCCGGACTGGCGATGGCCAAGGTCCTGCAGCGGACCCAGGGGGTGGACCTCAACGCCGCCCGTGCCGCCGCCGCAGCCGCGCCCGACGACGTCGACGCGCAGACCCTCGTCGCCGACCTGGACCTGCTCGGTGGCCACGTGGAGGACTCCTTCCTCCGGCTGGTCGAGCTGGTGCGGCGTACGTCGGGGGACGAGCGCAACAAGGCGCGCGAGCACCTGCTGGGGCTCTTCGCCGCAGTCGGCAACGACGACGAGCGGGTGCTCAAGGGCCGTCAGTCACTGGCCTCTGCGCTGTTCTGACCGGCTAGCGCCGCGAGCACCGCGGTGACCGCAGGTGAGGCGGCCATCGTGCGGCGGTGCAGCGCGAGGATCTCGCGGGTGGGGACCGGGTCGACGACGCGTACGGCGACCAGGTCCTCGCCCAGCGCCGCACGCCCCAGGCGCGGGATCAGTGCGATCCCGAGGCCCGCTCGCACCAGCGCCAGATGGCTGTCGAACTCCATCGAGACGTGCGCGATCCGCGGCAGATGGCCGGTGCCGGCGTACATCCGGTTCAGCCACTGCCGGCAGATCGTGCCCTCCGGGGTCGCGATCCAGTCCTCGGCGACGAGGTCGTGCGGGGTCACGTTGGCGAGCTGGGCCAGCGGATGGTCGCGGTGGGCGATCACGTCGGCGACGTCGCGGTGCAGCTCGGTCGTGACGAGGTGGTCGGGGATGGAGAGCGGCACGTCGCCCCAGGAGTGGACCACGCCGATCTCGCTGTGACCGGTCGCCACCAGGTCGACGGTGTCCCACGGCTCCCGCTCGGACAGCGTGAGGGTCAGGTCGGGATGGGCGGTGCGGAGCTCGCCGGCGACAGGCGCGATCAGGCCGCGCATCGCGGTGGAGAACGCGGTCAGCCGTAGCCGGCCGGCCACCGTGGTGGCCTGCTCGTGCAGCCCGGACTCGAGCGACTCCATGTCGGAGAGCAGCCGCGAACCCTCGTCGACCAGGTGCCGGCCGGCGTGGGTGAGCATGACGCCGCGCCCGACCCGCTCGAGAAGAGGTACGCCGACCTGCCGCTCGAGCCGCTTGACCTGCTGCGAGACGGCGCTGGGCGTGAAGCCGAGAGCGTCGGCGGCCGCCACCACCGAGCCATGGCTGTCGACGGCACGGAGAGCGACGAGCGCGCCGAGATCAATCATGAAGCAATGCTACGTCATCGAGTGAAGAATCATTCGCTGGTGCTTCATGATCATTGCCTGCATCCTGGATGGTGTGAATCGCCGTGACTCCCTGCTCGCCGTGCTCGTCGCCCTCCTGTGGGGCTTCAACTTCGTCGTCATCGACTGGGGTCTGTCGCCGCGCGACGGTCAGTCCGTGCCGCCGTTGCTCCTGGTAGCAGTGAGGTTCTTCCTGGTGGCCTTCCCGGCGGTCTTCCTGCTTCCGCGGCCGAAGGCGTCGTGGAAGGTCGTCGCGGCGGTCGGGGCCTTCATGAGCCTGGGCCAGTTCGGGCTGCTCTACACCAGCATGGCCGCCGGGATGCCGCCCGGTCTCGCCGGGCTCGTGCTCCAGGCGCAGGTCGTGCTCACCATCGTGATCGCTGCGGGGGCGCTCCGTGAGCGACCGACCCTGATGCAGGTGGTCGGCGTCCTCGCCGGCGCCCTCGGGCTGGTCGTGGTGGCACTCGGGCGGGGCGGTCACATCCCCGTCGTCGCGCTGCTGCTGTGCCTGCTCGCCGCGCTGTCGTGGGCCATCGGCAACGTCATCTCCCGTGCGGCCAAGGTGCCCGGAGGCCTCTCGCTGACGGTCTGGTCGGCCCTGGTCGTGCCGCTGCCGCTGCTGGCGCTCTCCTTCGTGATCGACGGACCCGAGGGGCTTCGCGAGGGCGTGGCAGCCTTCGGCTGGGAGGCCCTGGTGTCCACGGCCTACACCGTCGTGCTCGCCTCGTTCGTCGGCTACGGGATCTTCAACTCGCTGCTCGCCCGGCACCCGGCGTCGTCGGTGGTGCCGTGGATCCTGCTGGTGCCGCCGGTCGCGATCGGCTCGGCATGGCTGCTTCTCGGGGAGGTGCCGAGCGCCGGCGAGCTCGCCGGTGGGGCGCTGCTGGTGCTCGGAGCCCTGGTGGCCCAGGGAGTGCTACGCGCGCCCCGACTCGGTGTAACCCGGACCGCCCCGCAGCGCGGCGAGGGCGGCCTCGACCCGGCGCGCGGTGAAGTCGGCGGCCCGCTCGCGGACCTCGTCGAGGGTGCAGAACGCCACTGAGCGGATCTCGCGGGGCTGGAGCGTGGTGCGCTCCACGATCGAGGACGGGTGGACGCCGCCGTCGAAGACCAGGCAGACGGCGTCGTCCCAGCCGCCCCACGGCGGCAGCCAGTCGGTGAGCAGCAGGTCGCCGGCGGGCAGGACGAGGGCGAGCTCCTCCTCGATCTCGCGGGTGGTCGCCAGCTTCGGCGACTCACCGACCTCGACGATCCCGCCGGGCAGGTCCCAGTCCTTCTTGTAGGTCAGCTGGCACATCAGCACGCGGTCCTCGGCGTCGCGGACCAGCATCTGGCCGATCGCGCGCTTGCGCGGGAGGAAGGAGTTGAGGAGCGCCCGGAAGCCCTCGGGCGCCTCGACCGGCGCATCGCTGGCCACCCGGGCGTAGAGCATCCGGTCCTCGCCGCCGGCCACCCCCCGGAGCAGGCCCTCGCGGTGGAGGCCCGACCACGTCGCCGTGCGCTGTTCGGCAGTGTCCTCCGGCGCGACCAGCGCCTCGACCCGATGGTGGGTGAGGAGCGCGGCGGCCACCTCGCGGCGTACGACGTCGACGGCCTCGCCTGCGGCCCACTCGATCCGGGCAACGCCCTCGGCCACGGTTGTCGTCTCTGGCTCGCTCACGCTCCCAACCCTATCGAGCCGCCTTGTCACAACCCGGCGGCTGCCGGTGTCTGGATGGTGACGAGACGCTCGAGACGACACAGGAGGGCGAAGATGCCCAGCACGTTCAGGATCCCGAAGGCGGAGCTGACCGGTCTCTACGGCGCCGTGGTGCGCCTGGTGAGCAGGAGGATGTACGGCGAGGTCCCCGATGTCGGCTACGTCTACTTCCACCACAAGCCGCTGCTGCGCGCGGTGATGGGCTTCGAGACCAAGGTGGGGAGGTGGAAGGCGCTCGACCCGACGTACAAGTCGCTGGCCGAGATGGCCGCGGCGAGCACGATCGGGTGCAGCTGGTGCCTCGACTTCGGCTACTACCTGGCCCGCAACGACGATCTCGACCTCGAGAAGATCAGTCAGGTGCAGGTGTGGCGGACCTCCGACGTCTTCGACGAGACCGAACGGAAGGTCATCGAGTACGCCGAGGCGATGTCGTCCACGCCGATGACCGTCACCGACGAGATGGTCGCGGCCCTGCTGGCCGACCTGGGCACCGAGGCGATGGTGGAGCTGACCCAGATGATCGCGCTGGAGAACATGCGCTCGCGGTTCAACTCCGCTGCCGGGCTGCAGAGTCAGGGCTACTCGGACGTGTGCGAGATCCCGCTGGCTCCGGCGTCGGTAGGGTCGGGCTCATGAGCGAGCCGACGAGCGAGACCTCGACGGAGATCTTCGTCGCCCACCGCAACCTGCTCTTCACGGTCGCCTACGAGATGCTCGGCTCGGCCGCCGACGCCGAGGACGTGCTCCAGGAGACCTGGCTGCGCTGGGCCGACGTGCCGCTGGAGGAGGTGCGTGACCACCGCGCCTACCTGGTGCGGATCACGACCAGGCTCGCGCTCAACCGGATCCGGACGCTGTCGCGCCGCAAGGAGACGTACGTCGGTCCGTGGCTGCCCGAGCCGCTGCTGACCGCGCCGGACGTCGCTGAGGACGCCGAGCTCGCCGACTCGCTCTCGACCGCCGTGCTGCTGGTGCTGGAGACGCTCTCGCCGACCGAGCGGGCCGTCTTCGTGCTGCGCGAGGTCTTCGCGCTGGGCTACGACGAGATCGCCGCGGCGGTCGACAAGTCGCCGGCCGCGGTGCGGCAGATCGCCCACCGGGCCCGCGACCACGTCGCCGAGCGTCGGCCGCGCGAGTCGGTGTCGGCTGCCGAGGCGCGGCATGCCCTGGAGCGGTTCCGCGACGCCGCGACCGGTGGCGACCTGCAGTCGCTGCTGGACGTGCTCGCCCCCGACGTCGTGCTCTTCTCCGACGGCGGCGGTGTGGTGCAGGCGGCCCGCAACCCGATCCACGGCGCCGACAAGGTGCTCAGGTTCTTCGCGGGGCTGGCCACGAAGTACGGCATCCCGAGGTTCGAGCTCACCAGCGTCAACAGCGCCCCTGGGATGCTCCTCTACTTCGGCGAGGAGGTCGACGGGGTCGTCACGCTGCACGTCGAGGACGGTCTGGTCACCGGGCTCTACTACGTACGCAACCCGTCCAAGCTCAGCGGCGTGGCCGAACAGGTCCACCTGGAGCGTTAGCGGGCGTTCAGGCCTCGGGGTCACGAGGGTGATGGATGCTCATCAGGTCCTGGAGCAGGCCCTCGAGCTCCTCGCGCACGGCTCGGTCCCGGGACGGGTCGGCCTCGGTGGGGCTGTGAGGCGTACGTCGGGGCGCGGCCGTGTGCGCGGTCGACCGGTCCTTCGCGCGACGTGCCATGCGGGCGATGGCGCTCGAGGGCATGGGAGCCGAAGCCCCCGTACCGGTTGCCGGGCGGGCGCTCGCGGATGCGTCGGTCGTCACTGTCCTGGTCATAGAAAGGCCCCGCTGGCGTCTCGGGTCACCAGCGGGGCGATCACTACTGTGGCATGCCGGACCCACCGAGGTCACGACTTCTGCAAAAACTTGCAATGCGAATTGATGACGTGGGCGGGTTGCAGGTTTCTGCAACCCGCCCATGTGGCCTACTGCCCGAAGACCTGCAGCTCGGCGGCGTGCACGATCGTCCCGCGGTCGGAGCCGGTCTTGCAGTCGGTCGTGGTGAGCGGGTCGCCGTCCTGCTCACCGGCGTAGCCGTCGTAGCCCGTGCACTGGTTCTCCAGCGCCACCAGACGTACCGCCGCGGCGGACGTGTCGGGGACGTCGAAGCTGCGCATGTTGAGGTTGGGCGCGACCGGCCTCGGGCGCACGCCGGGGAAGGCGTTGTCGGCCGAGGTGTAGAAGCGCTTCCAGGTCGCCCCGGCCGTGTCGCAGGCGGAGAGGCACGCCTCCAGCGCGAACTTCCGCAGCGCGGTGAAGCGCGACCCGGAGTCGGCGTCGGAGTCGGTCGCCGGCGACAGGTAGGCGCTGACGTTGACCGTCTTCACCGTGCGGGTCCCACCGGCCAGGTCGACGGCGACCGAGGGGGTGGTGGTGTCCACGTTGCCCGTGGTCACCCCGCCCCAGTTGGTGCTCTCGGTGCCGTCGATCAGTGCGGCCGGGTTGCGTGAGCCCTCGGTCGAGGTGATCACCTCGGCCCCGTTCGCCGCGGCCGCGAGGTTCGTGGCAGAGGCGAAGGAGATCGTCTTGGTGATCTCCGTCGGCGAGATCGTGACGGTCTTGCGCTGGGCGCCACCGGTCTTGGAGACGAAGACCAGGTTGTACGTCCCCGGGACGAAGTGAGCGACCGACCCGAGCGCGGTGGCGGTGTCCGTGTCGGCGATCGGGGTCGCCCGCGCCTCGAAGCGACCGACGTACACCTTCCCCGACGCGGGTGCGCCGAAGGTGACCTTGACGTTGCGCGAGGCCGCCGAGGCGAAGCTCGGGGTCGGCTCGTCACCGTCGGCGGTCGTGGTGGCGTACTGACCCATGCCGCGCCGTGCGAACGCATCGGCGATCACCTGGCGGTCGGCACCGCCGAAGCGCATCTGGTCGGCGGCCAGGAACGCGTCACGGGCGTCCAGCATCGAGGTCGCACCCTGCTGGAGCAGGAACGAGTCGAAGACCAGCTGGATCCAGCGGCGGTTGCCGGGGCACTTGTCGGCCGGGAGCGGCGAGGACGTCGTGGTCCCGTCCGAGCAGCGCAGCTGCAGGGCCTTGTCGGCGTAGGGGTAGGTCGCGTCGTACTTGTCGACCAGCGCCTTGCGGACCGACCACATCGTGCCGTTCCAGATCTCGCCGTCGGCGTGGACCTCGGGACCGGTGGAGTCGAACCCGTAGTCGGAGAAGTTGAGCGGGTTCCGGTCGATCGCGAAGTCGCGGATCGCGACGTCGGTGTTGCCGGTGGCATAGGAGCCGACGGCCCACGGGCTGCCGCCGTTGTAGAGGTCGTGGGCGAACATGTGCTCGGCCGCGGCCAGGTCGCTCCAGGACTCGCCCATCGCGCCGCCCTGCTCCGAGGTCAGACTGTCGTCGGGGCCACCGATCATCCGGTTGGAGATGGCGTGGGTGTACTCGTGGCCGACGATCCCGAAGTCCAGCGAGCCGTCGGTGCAGGGCGCGTAGAAGGCGCCGGCGACCGGCTGGAACAGGTACTGGTTCGTGATGCCCGGCACGCCGTCCATCAGGGTCAGCTGGTTGGCGTTGTTGCGGCCGGTCAGCAGACCGGTCTGCTCGATGACCTGCGAGTCGAGCGCCGCGGCCTGCGCGTTGCCGACCTCGGCGTCGAGCCCACGACCGCCACGACCGAGGTTGTCGGTCTGCAGGTTGTAGTTCTCCTCGGTGAACCCGAGGAAGTAGGCCCAGTCGTGCATCCGGTTGTGGCTCGCGAACAGATTGCCGACCACATAGTTGACGTCGTTGCCACCCGGCACCAGCTTCGTGGGGTCGCACTTGGAGTTGTTCCAGGTGTCGGTGAACTTCCCCGAGTAGTCCCGCAGCGGCGAGACAGGCGCCTGCTCGAGCCCACCGCCGGCCAGCGGCGAGAGCCAGCCCTCGTGGGTGTTGGCGTTGTTGCCGATCGTGGTCAGGCTCGGCACCCCGACGGTCGTGCTGAGCAGCGTGTCCCAGGGGCCGGCGTTGGCCAGGCTCTTCAGCTGCGGCCCGGTGCAGTCGGCCACCTTGGTCCAGCAGGCGGTCACGTCGTTGGCGGGGACCGCCTCACCGCCGGTCGAGGCGGCGTCCGGCGTACCCGGGAAGTAGGACCAGCGCGGGTTGCTGCCCGGCAGGTCACCGGTCTCCGTGCCCGCGGCGGTGTCGGAGGACGCGACGGTGACCGAGTAGCTGCCGACGAGGAGCGAGTCGTCGTAGGGACAGACCTGGACCGCGTACGTCCCCGGGTCGATCTTGTCCGCGGTGTAGGTCGCCGCCTCGGGGCTGGTGAGCAGATCACCTTCCACGAGCAGGGTTCCGTCGGGGGCGAAGAGCTTCACGGTGAAGTCGTCGGTCGGCAGCCCGACCGCGACGGCGGCCAGGGTGCGGGTCTTGTCGTCGGAGATCTCGAAGGTGTGCTTCGGGCCGCAGGCGCCGAGCGCGGTGCCGGTGAACGGCCCCTCGACGTCGTTCTCGTGGTCGACGTTGTCGTGGCGCCACAGCACCTTGCCGGTGACCGCGTCGACCAGCACCGTCTGCCCCAGCAGGGTGGCGGCGGCGGAGTCGACGACGGTGGCCTGGAAGACGGGGCGTACGCCCTCGCCGGGCACCGGGAACGCCCGCAGCCGCACCAGCTGGTCGGTCGCCAGGCCGGGCACGGTCAGCTTCGTCCAGTCGGTGAGCTTCGCCGCGGCGTCGGTGACGATCTCGCCGGCCTTCGAGCCCGAGATCGGCCGTCCGGCCGAGGCGGCGGCCTTCAGCCACGCCTCGGTCGGGCTCAACGTCGGCTCGGCGACGTCGCCGCTCACCTTGGACAGCGAGGAGGAGACGTAGGTGATGTCGCCGTCGGCCACCCCCACGGTGACCAGCCCCTCGGTGGCGGCGGACAGACCGTCGTAGGTCTGCCGGAAGAGGACCGCGTGGCCGCCCCCGCCGGCCAGCTTCTGGTCGCTGACCAGCTCGAGGTCGTCCATCTGGGCGGCGGTGAGCCCGAAGACCGCGGCGTGGTCGTCGAGGAAGCTCCGGGCGGCGACCACCGGGTCCGAGGAGCCGGCCGCGGCCAGCACCCCGTCGGAGGTGATCAGCGAGGTCGGCGTCCCGTGGGCGTTCCAGCGGATGTCGACGGCGTCCAGCGCCTGGGCCGCGGACTCCTGGGCCGAGGTGGGCAGCACGCGGTCGCGTACGTCCAGGCCGGCATCGGCCTCGTGACCGAGAAGCCCGCCGGAGCGGGCCGCATCAGCCGTGGTGGTGGCAGTGTCATCAGTGGTGGAGAGCGCGGCACCCGAGACCGGCGTCGCCAGCACGAAGGCGCCGAGGGCGATGCTCAGCGCGGCACCGAGGCTCACCCTGGCGCGACTGGAACGAATATCGGTCATGTTATTGAAACGTCCCTTTACCCATCCGGGTTACGCGATACACGCAACGCCTGTACCGCGAACCGGCACACGCGAGGTGGAAAGCACCCGATAGTGTTCCGGACACATGTAACCGCCTTCACAGACAGGGGAGCGCCACGATGGGTGACTTCGTCAACCTCACCGTCGAGGATGGCATCGGCACGATCCGGCTCGACCGGCCCAAGATGAACGCGATCAGCTTCCAGGTGCAGGCCGAGCTGCTCGAGGTCGCGACCGAGGCGGCAGCCGACGAGGACGTACGCGCGGTCGTCGTCTACGGAGGCGAGCGGCTGTTCGCCGCCGGGAACGACGTCAAGGAGATGGCCGGCCTCTCCTACTCCGAGATGGCCAAGCGGGTCGCGGGCGTGCAGGCTGCGGTCACCGCGGTCGCTGAGATCCCGAAGCCGGTGGTGGCCGCGGTGACCGGCTACGCGCTGGGCGGCGGGTGCGAGCTGGCGCTCGCAGCCGACTTCCGGATCGCCGCCGATGACGCGACCTTCGGCCAGCCGGAGGTGCTGCTCGGCATCATTCCCGGCGCCGGTGGGACCCAGCGGCTGGCACGACTGGTCGGGCCGTCCACGGCCAAGGACCTGATCTTCTCGGGCCGCTTCGTCAAGGCAGACGAGGCGCTTGCAATCGGCTTGGCCGACCGGCTCGTGCCGGCGGCCTCGGTCTATGAGGAGGCGCTCGCGTGGGCGAGCCAGTTCACGAAGGCGGCCCCGTACGCGCTGGCGGCGGCGAAGACGGCGATCGACAAGGGCCTGGGAGTGGACCTCGCCACCGGGCTGGCCATCGAGCAGCAGCAGTTCGCCGGCGTGTTCGCGACCCAGGACTCCCAGACCGGGATGGCATCGTTCCTGGAGAACGGCCCCGGCAAAGCCAACTTCGAAGGGAAGTGAACCTCGTGTCCGACACCAAGACGGCGGACGGTCCGGGCGTGGTCAAGACCGTTCGGTCCTACGCCTCCCGGGTGGTCTGGGTGATCGCGCTGATCGCCGCGCTGGCGCTGGCGATCGGAGCGCTGCTGATCGCGCTCAAGGCCAACCAGGGCAACTCCCTGGTCGACTTCGTGCTCCATGCCGCGGACACCGCAGACCTGGGCCTGTTCTCGCGTGAGAACGGCATCAAGCAGTTCGGCGGCGAGGACGCGGAGATCAAGAACGCGCTCTTCAACTGGGGCCTCGGCGCCCTTGCATGGCTGATCGTCGGCCGGATCGTGGCTGGTTTCATCAGACCCTGAGGCCATGTGACATTCTCAACGCGTAGGCACCTGTCGTCCCTATGTGACTGACGGGTAACATCGCTGGCGAACTACGACCATTCCAGGAGGGGCCGGCAAGGCCGCACCACCATGAACATTGTTGTGCTTGTGAAGTACGTGCCGGACGCGACCGCGGACCGGCAGTTCGAGGACGACTTCACCGTCGACCGCGTGAACGTCGACGGTCTGCTCTCCGAGCTCGATGAGTACGCGGTTGAGCAGTCGTTGCAGATCAAGGAGAAGCGTGAGGGTGAGGAGATCACCGTCACCGCGCTGACCGTTGGTCCCGAGGCGGCCGAGGCTGCGGTGCGCAAGGCGCTGCAGATGGGTGCCGACAAGGGCGTCCACGTCGTCGACGACGCGATCGCCGGCTCGGACGCCATCGCCACCTCGCTGGTGCTGGCCAAGGCGATCGAGAAGATCGGCGCCGAGACCAAGGTCGACCTCGTGGTCGGCGGTCTGGCCTCGACCGACGCCGGCATGAGCGTCGTCCCGGCGATGCTGGCCGAGCGCCTCGGCCTGCCGCAGGTCACCCTCGCCTCGGTCGTCGAGACCCAGGGCGACCAGATCCGCATCAAGCGTGACGGCGACGTCGCCACCGAGGTCATCGGCGGCACGCTGCCGCTGGTCCTCTCGGTCACCGACCAGTCGGGCGAGGCCCGCTACCCGTCCTTCAAGGGCATCATGGCGGCCAAGAAGAAGCCGCTGGACACCTGGTCGCTGGCCGACCTCGGTGTCGACGCCTCCCAGGTGGGTCTCGGCGCCGCGTACACCGCGGTCGAGGAGACCGCGGCCCGCCCGCCGCGCACCGCCGGTGAGATCGTCACCGACGAGGACGGCTCGGGCGCCAAGGCGCTGGCCGAGTTCCTCGCGTCCAAGAAGTTCATCTGAGGCCGAGAAAGGATTCAAGAATCATGGCTGAAGTTCTCGTTCTCATCGACCACGTGGGTGGTCAGGTCAAGAAGCCGACCTACGAGCTGCTCACCCTGGCCGCCAAGCTCGGCGAGCCGTCCGCGGTCTTCATCGGTGGTGCCGACGGTGCCGCTGGTGCCGCGGAGGCCGTGAAGGGCTACGGCGCCGAGAAGGTCTACGTCATCGACGACGCCCAGATCAAGGGCTACCTGGTCGCCCCGAAGGCCGAGGCGCTCGCGCAGCTGGCCGGCTCCGCCTCGCCGGCCGCGATCCTGCTGCCGTCCTCCGCGGAGAACAAGGAGGTCGCCGCCCGCCTGGCGATCAAGCTGGACTCCGGTCTGATCACCGACGCCGTCGACCTCGACGAGTCCGGTGTGGCGACCCAGTCCGTCTTCGCGGGCAACTTCACGATCAAGGGCAAGGTCACCAAGGGCACCCCGATCATCACGGTCAAGCCCAACTCGGCCGCTCCGGTCGAGAAGGCCGGCGCGGCCGCGGTCACCCCGTTCGAGGTGACCATCTCGGACGCCGCCAAGACCGCCCAGATCGTGGCCTCCCAGCCGCGTAAGGCCTCCGGCCGCCCCGAGCTCACCGAGGCCGCGATCGTGGTCTCCGGTGGTCGTGGCACCGGCGGCGACTTCTCCGCCGTCGAGGGTCTCGCCGACGCCCTGGGTGCCGCTGTCGGTGCCTCGCGTGCCGCGGTCGACTCGGGCTGGATGCCGCACACCTTCCAGGTCGGCCAGACCGGTAAGACCGTCTCCCCGCAGCTCTACGTGGCCAACGGGATCTCCGGTGCGATCCAGCACCGCGCCGGTATGCAGACCTCGAAGACCATCGTCGCGGTCAACAAGGACGAGGAGGCGCCGATCTTCGAGCTCGTCGACTTCGGCGTGGTGGGCGACCTGCACACCGTCCTCCCGGCCGTCACCGAGGCCGTGAAGGCGGCCAAGGGCTGACGAGCGGCAGAGCCTGGGGCGTACGTCCCGGAAACCCGCCTCCGAGCACGGCTCGGGGGCGGGTTTCTTTCTGTTTGGCACCGTGTTCTCGGAATTGTCGTTGCAGTGCATACGTCGCTGGGTATAGTCCGGCCGCATGTGGGGGAATGTGCTGAGGTCGGGGACGACCCGGAAGATCTCGATTGCGTCGGCTGTGGCCGGCTGTGTGGCGGCGCTGGTCGTGGCGACGATGTCCGTGGTTTCGACACCGGCGAGCGCGGCGACCTGGTCGCCGCCGGCGGGTCCGTTCTTCAACAACCCCACGGGAGACGCGACGCAGCGCAACTTCATCGTGCACCGGGTCAACAACAGCATCGACAACGCGCCGAAGGGCTCCTACATCCGGTTCGTCACCTACAACCTTGACCGCGCCGACACCGTCAAGCACCTGATCGCCGCGCACAAGCGTGGTGTGCACGTGCAGATCCTGGTCAACCGGAAGATGTGGAGCGGCGGCGAGCGGGACCTGGCCGCAGAGCTCGGCACCAGGCGGTCCCGGGCGAGCTTCATCTACGGCTGCGCCGGCGCCTGCCGTGGCTACGACACCGGCAACCTGCACATCAAGATCCACTCGTTCACCCAGATCGGCTCCAAGCGCAACGTCATCATCGACAGCTCCGGCAACCTCGGTGGTGGAGCGGCCGGTTCGCAGTGGAACGACGCCCAGACGATCTATGCCAGCGACAGCCTGTGGAAGACCTGGCTGCGGATGTTCAACGAGCTCAAGGCCGACCAGAAGGCCTCGCCGCGCTACGTGACCTGGACCGGTGGCGGCACGTCCGTCGGCTTCCAGCGCCAGCGCACGGGCACGACCAGCGACGAGATCTACGCCCGCAGCAGCGGTGACCGGGTGATCGACCGGTTGCGCCTGATCGGCTGCAGCGCGCCCAGCGGCTACGGCAGCAACGGCAAGACGATCCTGAGGATCCACATGTACGCGTGGTACGGCCGTCGTGGCGAGCGCATCGCCGACGAGGTCGTCCGGCTGAAGAAGCGCGGCTGCGTGGTCCGGGTGATCGGCTCGGTCACCGACGACGCGGTCTACCGCAAGCTGAGGGCGGTCGGCATCCCGGCGCGCGACGCCGCCTGGGACTGGGGCCAGAAGAAGTCGACCAGCGGCGACAACATCGTCTACGGCTCGCGCTGCTACTCCCACTACAAGTGGATGAGCGTCAACGGCCGCTTCAACGACCGAGGCACCTTCAGCGTCTGGACGGGGTCGGAGAACTGGTCGCCGCCGTCGTTCAGCAACGACGAGGTCACCTTCCGGTTCACCTCGAAGACCTACTACCAGGCCTACACCGCCCGGTTCAACAAGATGTGGGACAGCTCGCGGGCGACCCACCGGATCTACATTCAGCCGAAGACCCGTCCCTGCGCCTGACCGGTTAGCCTCCCGGGGTGAACTTCGGTGAGCTCGGTGGGGGCCTCCAGCCGCTCGACGGCGGCTGGTCGGGCGAGACGTTCCTGGCGGATGCGGGTGGGGAGAGGTCGGTCGTACGGGTCTTCGCCGACCCTCGCCACCATCCGCAGGCCGCCGAGATCCAAGAGGCTCTGCACCGCCTCATGCGGGGCCTCGTCCCGGTTCCCGACGTCTTGGAGGTACGCCGCGCCGACCCGGCCACCGGCATGCCCGCGCTGCTGGTGACCGAGTTCGTCGAGGGCGTACGCGGCGACCTGCTGCTCCCGGACCTGGACGAGGCACAGCGGCGCAGGCTCGGGCGTGGCCTCGGGGAGGTCGCCGCGACCCTGGCCGGGATGCCGTTCCTGACCGCCGGGACCTTCGCCGACAAGGAGCTGCGCGTCGAGGCGTTCGCGGTGGACCTGACGGAGTGGGTCGAGTCGCACACGGAGCGTCTCGCCTGGTCGCCGGAGGACCTGGAGGGCCTTCGGGAGGTCGCCGCCGACGCCCAGTACCTGCTCGACCCGGTCCTCAGGGTGAGCCTGGTCCACAGCGACCTCAACCCCAAGAACCTGATCATCGACCCGGAGACGCTGGGTGTGCGTGCCGTGCTCGACTGGGAGTTCGCCCACGCCGGCTCACCGTTCACGGATCTCGGCAACCTGCTGCGGTTCGACCGGGATGCGGCGTACGTCTCGGGGGTGCTGGAGGGCTACGTCGCGGTGCGGGGTGGCAGTGCCACGGAGGTCCTCGATCTGGCCCGCTCCGCGGACCTGGTCGCCCTGGTCGAGCTGGCCGCGCGGCGTACGGACAACCCGGTGGCCGCCCGCGCGCACGACCTTCTGCTCGAGATCGCCCGATCTGGGGACGTCCACTCCACCCCGGACGACGCCGTTCGCGGCTAGGATGCGGAACGCGCCGGACGGTGCCGGCGCAACATGGGGGATGGTTGTGGGAGTGAGCGATTTCGACGGGGCTCGAGGCCCTGCCGGAGCCTGGTGGCGTGGTTGGACGCCCTGGATCTCGGCGCTGGTGCTGTCAGCACTCTTCGCCGGGGCGACCTCGGGGATCACGTTCGTGAGGCGGTCCTACGAGCCGCCGGTGGACTACCCGGCGATGAACGAGTCGGAGCTGGAGGAGAGCGCGGTGCGCTCCTCGCCCGCGAACCCGGCCCGCACGAAGGACCGGCTCGAGGAGTCGCCGTCGACGCGAGCGCCGGGGGAGCCGACGCCGACGAAGTCGCCGCGGAAGGTCAGGCCCTCGGCCTCGAAGAGCGCGGAGCCGCGGAAGTCGGAGGAGCCGTCCGAGAGCGCCCGCCCGTTCGGTGGCCTGGGTGCGCTGCTCGGCCTGGACGACGGGCGCTGACCCCTCGCCGGGCGGTCCGCACGGCGAAAGGGTCGTGGCTGCGTACGTCTGACGGCATAGGCTTCGGGACATGAGTGCAGAGGCAGTGATCCGTGAGGTGGCGGCGAAGGCGCGGGAGGCGAGCTACGAGCTCGCGGTCGCGCCGCGCAGCGTGAAGGACGCGGCGCTGCACGCGATGGCCGACGCGCTCCTCGAGCGGGCCGACGAGGTGCTGGAGGCCAACGCGACCGACGTCGCCCGCGCCGAGGCCTCGGGCAGCCCGGCCAACATCATCGACCGCCTCACCCTGACCCCGGAGCGTCTCGACGGCATCGCCGCCGCGCTCCGCGAGCTGGCCGCCCTCCCGGACCCCGTCGGGGACGTCGTACGCGGCAGCACCCTCGCCAACGGCCTCGAGCTGCGTCAGGTGCGGGTGCCCTTCGGCGTGGTCGGGATGATCTACGAGGCGCGCCCCAACGTGACGGTGGACGCGGCCGGTATCTGCCTGAAGTCCGGCAACGCGGCACTGCTGCGCGGCTCCTCCAACATCGCGTCGAGCAACGTGGCGATCGCCGCGGTGCTCCGCGATGCCGTCGCCTCCGTCGGTCTCCCGGCCGACGTGATCCAGGTCGTCCCCGGCCCCGAAAATGGGGGGAGTGGCCACGACTCGGTCAAGGCGCTGATGCGTGCCCGTGGGCTGGTCGACGTGCTCATCCCGCGCGGTGGCGCCGGCCTGATCCGCAGCGTCGTCGAGGAGTCGACGGTGCCGGTCATCGAGACGGGGGTGGGCAACGTACACGTCTATGTCGACAAGGCCGCCGACCTCGACAAGGCGGTCTCGATCGTCATCAACTCCAAGACCCAGCGCACCAGCGTGTGCAACTCCGCCGAGTCGCTGCTCGTCCACGCCGACATCGCCAAGGAGTTCCTGCCCAAGATCGTTCCCGCGCTGCAGGAGCGCGGCGTGCAGATCCTGGGCGACGACGCCTTCCAGGGCTTCGACCTGGTCGAGCCGGTCACCGACGAGGACTACGCGGCCGAGTTCCTCGCGCTGAAGATCAGCGCGGCGGTCGTGCCCGACCTCGACGCTGCCGTCGCCCACATCCGGCGCTGGTCGAGCGGTCACACCGAGGCGATCGTGACCGAGGACCTGAGCGCAGCCCGCCGGTTCACCGCCGCCGTCGACTCCGCGGCGGTCATGGTCAACGCCTCGACGCGGTTCACCGACGGGGGCGAGTTCGGCTTCGGTGCGGAGATCGGGATCTCGACCCAGAAGCTGCACGCCCGGGGTCCGATGGGCCTGCCCGAGATGACCTCGACGAAGTACGTGGTCACCGGGGACGGGCACGTGCGCTGACCTGGCAGCGGGCAAGGTAATCTGTGCGCCATGTCGAACTCTGTTGTGTCGAGCATCATCACCTCCGCTGAGCACGGGGCCGAGCACGGCACCTCTGGCATCGAGTGGGTCATCGGTGGCACCGCCCTGACGATCCTCGTCTTCGCCCTCCTGGTGCTGGTCTGGTTCGCCGGCGGCCGTGAGCACTCCTGAGCGCTGATCAGATGGGCATCGGGGGTGCGCCCGAGCCAGGTCTGGAGGGCCTGACCGGCAAGCGCCGTGTCGGGGTGATGGGTGGCACGTTCGATCCCATCCACCACGGCCACCTGGTGGCGGCCTCCGAGGTGCAGTCGTTCTTCGACCTCGACGAGGTCGTCTTCGTGCCCACCGGCGACCCGTGGCAGAAGGCCGACCGCGACGTGTCGCCGGCCGAGCACCGCTACCTGATGACGGTCATCGCGACCGCCGCCAACCCGCGCTTCACGGTGAGCAGGGTCGACATCGACCGGGCCGGCCGCACCTACACGCGCGACACGCTGCGTGACCTGGCCAAGGCCCTGCCCGACGCCGAGCTCTACTTCATCACCGGGGCCGACGCGCTCGCCGAGATCTTCACCTGGCGCGACACCGACGAGCTCTTCGAGCTCGCCCAGTTCGTCGGGTGCACGCGCCCGGGCTACACCATGGATCCCGAGGTCATCGCGAAGATCCCCTCCGACCGCATCACCATGCTCGAGATCCCGGCGCTGGCGATCTCCTCCTCCGACTGCCGCGAGCGGCGTCGCCGTGGCGAGCCGGTCTGGTATCTCGTCCCCGACGGCGTGGTGCAGTACATCGGCAAGCACGACCTCTACCGCAAGACTCCCTCAGACAAGGACCGCGTATGACCGCGACCGAGCACGCCATCGAGCTCACCATCACCGCCGCCCGGGCGGCCTCGGAGAAGAAGGCCGGCCACATCCTCGCCTTCGACGTCAGCGACCAGCTGGCGATCACCGACGCCTTCGTGCTCGCCTCGGCTCCCAACGAGCGCCAGGTGCAGTCGATCGTCGACGAGGTCGAGCTGAAGCTGCGTGACCTCGGCTCCAAGCCGCTGCGCCGGGAGGGCCACAAGGAGGGGCGCTGGGTGCTCCTCGACTACGGCGAGATCGTCGTGCACGTCCAGCACGAGGAGGAGCGCCAGTTCTACGCCCTCGAGCGGCTCTGGCGTGACTGCCCCTCGATCGCGCTGCCCGCCGACGTCGTCTCCGAGAGCTGACCGCTCCCGTGACGCGTCGCATCGTCCTGCTCCGCCACGGCGTCACGCCCTGGAACGCCGACGGGCGCTATCAGGGCCAGACCGACATCGAGCTCGCCGAGACCGGCCACCAGCAGGCCAAGGCGGCCGCCCGTGCGCTCGGGACGACCTTCGCCGTCACCCGCCTCGTCTCCTCGGACCTGATGCGGGCCCGGCAGACCGCGGCGTACGTCGCCGAGGAGACCGGCCTGGAGGCTGCGTACGATCCTCGGCTGCGGGAGGTCTGCGCGGGGGAGGCCGAGGGGATGGACCGCGCCCAGATCCTCGAGCGTTTCGGTGAGATGCCGGCCAGCTGGGAGCCCTACGGCGGCGAGTCCTGGCCCACCGTCGCGGCGCGCTTCGCGGCCGCCCTGAATGACGTCGCCGAGACCGTCGCGTCCGGCGAGACCGTCGTGGTCGTCGCTCACGGCGGCGCCATCCGCCAGGGCCTGGCCGCCTTCCTCGGCTGGGACCCGTCGGTCGTCACCACCCTCGCCCCGCTCTCGAACTGCGCCTGGATCGAGCTCGTCGCCCGGGAGTCCGCCCACGGACTCATCCCGTCGGCGCCTTGGCGGCTCGCGACGTACGGAATGGGGGCCCCGATTTCGTGATCGGAAGAGGCTTCCGCTACTGTTCTTCTCGTTGCCCGGGGTGATCAACCGGGACAACGCCACGGGGGTGTGGCGCAGCTGGTAGCGCATCTGCATGGCATGCAGAGGGTCAGGGGTTCGAGTCCCCTCACCTCCACCGAAACACCTGATCAGGGCGGTGTTTCAGACTTCATCGAAAGTCTGAGACACCGCCCTGATCTCATTTGTGCGGCGTGGGGGAGTGGGTCGTCGGGACGTGTGCCGGTGCGCTCGGCGACTCACGAAGAGTTGGAAGGTGGCGCTATGAGTGGTGAAGCAGCGTCCCGAGTCGCGCTGGTGACCGGCGCGGCCCGCGGGATCGGTGCGGCCACCGTGCGGGGCCTGGTGGCCGAGGGCGTACGCGTCGTCGCGCTGGACTGGTGCGCCGGCGAGGACTCGCCGGCCGGCTACGCCCAGGCCACGAAGGCCGACCTGGACACCCTCGTCGCCTCGCTCCCGGCCGGGTGGGTGGAGCCGGTCGTGGGTGACGTACGCGACCCGGCGGCGCTCGCCTCCGCGGTCGGTGCCGCGACCGACCGCTGGGGGCGGCTCGACATCGCCGTCGCGGCCGCCGCGGTGATCGCCGGCGGCCGCCCGCTGTGGGAGGACGACTCGCTCGACCTGCAGTGGCAGGTCGACGTTGCCGGGGTCTGGAACACGGCGGCCGCGGCCGTCCCGGTCATGCTCGCCGGGCCGGACCCGGGCGGGTGCCGGTTCGTCGCGCTCGCCTCCGCCGCGGGCTCGCGCGGGCTGTTCCATCTCGCCGCCTACAACGCCGCCAAGCATGCCGTTGTCGGCCTGGTGAAGGGCCTGGCCGCCGACCTCGCCGGGACCGGGGTCACCGCCTGCGCCGTCTCGCCCGGCTCCACCGACACCGCGATGCTGGCCGCGACCGCCGACCTCTACTCGGTCACCCCGGACGACCTCGCCGGCCACCAGCTCCTGCGCCGCCCGCTCACCCCCGATGAGGTCGCCGCCACCGTCGTCCATGCCTGCTCCCGTGCCGGCGCCGTGCTCAACGGCTCGGACGTCGCCGCCGACGGAGGCTTCGGCGGATGACGCTGCTGCGCCCCGGTTCACGGTGCGGGAACGCAAGGACGTACGCCTCCCGGTGCCGCGACAAGGGGACTTTCGAAAGATACTTTCAAACTTTCGCATAGTGAATGTGGACTATTGACGCGTGCTGAGATGAAACCGTAGGTTGACGTTCGCACAACGTGACACACGTCACAGTTGCGGCTCACTTGTGGCTTCACCCTCCGAAGGAGCACTGATGCGCAACCGTCCTACCCCTGCCGCGAACCACGAGGTTCCGGCTATCGCACGCAAGCTCGGGCTCAACCGTCGGCAGCTGCTGGCGGCAACGACAGGCATGGCCGCGGCGGGAATCGCCCTCGGCGGTGTCCCTCTCGCCGGATCCGCGGCCGCCGACGCGCTGCTGATCCCCCGGCCGCGGCGCGGCATCATCCTCTACACGGTGCGGGACGCGATCAGCCGCGACCCCGGCACCAGTCCTTATGCCTCGGGGTTCAAGGCGGTCCTGGAGGAGCTCTCGAAGATCGGTTACCGGCAGATCGAGTTCGCGGGCTTCAGCCAGCACGCCAACGCTCCCGGCGGCAACGTCAACAGCATCGAGGGCGCACGCCTGCTGCGGACGTGGCTCGACGACAACGGCCTCGAGGCCGAGGGTAACCACGGGTCGGTCCCCGCCACGATCACCGATGAGTCCCTGGCCGCGTTCGACGCGGCGTGCGAGGTCGCGAACATCTTGGGGATGCGGCACATCGGGACCGGAAGCGACCCCACCGGGTCGGCCTACCTGGCCGACTGGCAGGCCGCGGCCGATCGCTGGAACATCCTCGGTGAGCGCGCGGCCGGACACGGGCTCAAGCTCTACACGCACAACCACGACGTCGCGTACAGCTTCCTCCTGGACAGCGGTCCCAACGACGCGCTGGGGCGGCCGACCCGATCCTCCGGGGTGCGCCGGCTGGAGTGGTTCCTGGCGAACACCGACGCGCGCTACGTCTCGCTGGAGATGGACATCTACTGGGCGCACGTCGCGCAGTTCAAGCACCACACCTACACCGCCCCCGACGGCAGCCTCGTCGAGGACCGCTTCGACCCGCTCGAGGTCGTCAAGTCCGCGCCGATGCGCTTCCCGCTCTTCCATGCCAAGGACGGCAAGAAGGACGAGACGCAGGCCAACGGCTATGTGATGGCGCCGTTCGGGGAGGGCGACATCGACTACCAGGCCTTCTTCGGCGACATGCCCGCACGGGGTTACCACAACCCGATGTGGGAGCAGGACACCGCGCCCGGCGGTGCCCTCAACCCGGGCCAGTCCCTCGCCTTCGCGAAGCTGAGCTACCAGAACATGGACGAGCTCCGCGGCTGACCGGCCGCCACCTCTCCCGTCGCGTTCTGCCGGAGCGCGCCCTCACCGGGGGCGTGCTCCGGCCATCGGCGTGCCCGCACGCCCGCCTCCGGCTTCTCCCACCCTCGTTCTCCAAGGAATCGTCATGCCCAGATACAGCTCAGCCGGCGGGGCGCCCCGCCGTCGTGCCCGAAGATCACTTGTCGCGGTGACGTCCGGGCTCGGACTCGTTCTCGCCTCCGGGCTCGCCCTCGCGACGCCCGCTGCCGCCCACGACGGGGTCGACCATGAGACCGAGCCCGGGGCCGAACTCGCCCTGGACTGGTCGAACTACGAGAAGGTCACGCTCACCAAGGACACAGGTGAGCCGATCGACATGGCCGTCCTGCCCGACCGGCGCGTGCTCACGACCGCGCGCAACGGTGACATCCGGCTCGTCGACCCCGACGCCGGCACGACCCGCGTGGTCAACACGATCGCGACCTACAACAACTCCGAGGACGGTCTGCAGACGATCACCCTCGCCCCCGACTTCGAGGAGTCGGGCTGGGTCTACCTCTACTACGCGCCGCGCACCATGACCGGTCCGTACCCGACGACCACGCCGTCCGGCTCGGCGCCCAACACGCTGCCCGCCGGTCAGACCGAGGCCTACTGGGACCAGTGGAAGGGCTACAACCAGCTCACCCGCGTGAAGTGGGACGAGTCCGCCGATAAGCTGGATCTCGCGACCGAGCAGGTGGTCCTCAAGGTCGAGGTCCAGCGCGGTCAGTGCTGCCACGTCGCGGGTGACGTCGACTTCGACGACCAGGGCAACCTCTACCTGGCCACCGGCGACAACACCCCGGCAGGTACGCCGGGCGCGAACGGGTTCGCGCCCAACAACGACGCCCCGGGCTACAACCCCGGCTTCGACTCCCGCCGCGGCGCGGGCAACACGAACGACCTGCGCGGCAAGATCCTGCGGATCGCGGTCCAGGAGGACGGCACGTACACGATCCCGGAGGGCAACCTGTTCGCCCCCGGGACGGAGAAGACGCGGCCGGAGATCTTCGCGATGGGTGTGCGCAACCCGTTCCGGATCGATGTCGACCCCGCCACGAACTCGGTGAGCTGGGGTGACTACGGCCCGGACGCAGGTGCGCCGAGCCCGGACCGTGGCCCGATGGGGTACGTCGAGTGGCAGACGACCGCGATCGACGAGCCGATCAACGGCGGCTGGCCGTACTGCACCGGGGACGCCTTCAACTACAACGAGTGGAACTTCGAGACGGCGACGCCGCGGGACTTCTTCGACTGCGCCGCCGGTGCGAAGAACAACTCGCGCTGGAACACCGGCCTCTCGACGGTTCCGCCGGCCACGTCCGCGACCCTCTACTACGGCGACAACAACACCCACCAGCCGTGGCCGGAGCTGACCGACTTCAGCCCGGCCGGCGGTCAGGGACCCATGGGCGGCCCGGTCTACCACTACGACGCGGACAACCCCTCGCCGACGAAGTTCCCCCAGTACTGGGACGGCAAGGCGTTCTTCGCCGAGTTCTCCCAGGACTACCTGGCCGCGTTCACCGTCGACTGGCCCAGCGGCCCGGTCTCGCACATCGAGCAGTTCCTGCCCAACACCGATCTCGAGACGAACCGGCAGCCGATCACCGACAGCCCGATCGACATCGAGTTCGGGCCGGACGGGTCGCTCTACGTACTCGACTACGGTGACGGCTTCTTCCGCGCCAACCCGGACGCCGGGCTCTACCGGATCGACTACAGCGTCGGCAACAAGGCACCGCGCGCCGACATCGTCGCCGACCCGATCTCCAGCAGCTCTGCTCCGCTGACCGTCGAGTTCGACGGGTCGGGCTCGGTCGACCCCGAGGGCGGCACTCTCACCTACGACTGGGACTTCGACGGCGACGGCACCTTCGACGCCACCGGGGAGACCACGTCGTACACCTACGACGAGCTCGGCCGCTACACCGCCCGGCTCCGGGTCACCGACGCCGAGGGCCGTCGCGGCATCACCTCGACCTCGATCAGCGTGGGCAACGTCGCACCGACCATCGAGGTGGCCACCCCGGCCGAGGGAGGCTTCTTCGACTGGGGCCAGGCGGTTCCGTTCCAGGTCACGACCGATGACCCCGAGGACGGGGACGCGACGGTGTGCTCCCGGGTGACCTGGACGTTCGGCCTCGGGCACGACGTCCACGCCCACCCGCTCAGTCAGGGGGCCGGCTGCCAGTTCGCGATCCCGACGCCCGCCGACGCCACCGAGCACGGCGAGACGGAGAACATCTACGGAGTCGTCGTCATCGGCTACACCGACAACGGCGCCAACGGTGTGCCCGCGGCTCGTTCCGAGGTGTCGATGATCCTCAACCCGAAGTCGCAGGAGGTCGAGTGGGCCGACGCCTCCGAGGGCGTCGCCATCGCCCCGGACGAGACGGCGAGCGGCCTGCGGAAGGTCACCTCGCTCGATGCGGGTGACTGGCTCTCCTGGAAACCCGTCAACCTCGCCGGCATCACCTCGGCGAAGCTCCGTGCCAGCGGCGCCGGCACGGTGCAGCTGCGATGGGGATCGGTCGACGCGACGCCGTTCGCCTCGTTCGAGGTCGACAGCGAGGACTGGTCCGAGACGACGTCCGACCTGACCGGAGCGCCGACGGGCAGCGGTGAGCTGTTCGTGACCTCCACCGGCGGCGTCACTCTGGACCGGATCAAGTTCGTCGGGGACGGCTTCGCCGACGTCACGCCGCCCACGGTCTCGGCGACCCTCGACCCGGCGCAGCCGACCGGGCAGAACGGCTGGTGGACGGGGAACGTGTCGGTATCGGTCACCGCGACCGACAACGGCACGGTCTCGTCCCGGCAGCGCTCGACCGACGGCGGCCAGACCTGGGAGAACGCGAGCAGCCCGCTCACGGTGTCCGCGGAAGGCGTCACGACCGTGCGCTACCGCGCTACCGACAACGGCGGCAACGTCTCCGAGGTCGGACAGGTCGTGGTGCGGATCGACAAGACCGCGCCGCAGGTCGCGGTCTCCGGTGTCTCCGACGGTGCCTCGGTCGGCAACGCCGGGGATGCAAGGTGGTCGGCCACCGACGCCACCTCCGGCGTCGGGTCCGTGGCCGCGACCCTTGACGGTGCCGCGGTGGCCGGCGACGCGCTCGCCCTGTGGCGCCTCTCGCTCGGGTCGCACGCCCTCGAGATCACCGCGACCGACAAGGCAGGACGTACGACGACGAGAGCGGTGACGTTCACGACCACCACCTCGCTGACGGAGCTCACCGCCCTGACCGAGCGGCTCGCCCGCTCCGGTGAGATCACGCCCGCCGGGGAGAGCGTCCTGGAGAAGCGGCTCCGCCAGGCGGCCAAGCACGTCGCCGCCGGACGCTACGCCTCGGCGCGGTCGCAGCTGCAGGAGTACGCCGAGCTGGCGGCCAGCTCGGTCAACGTGGTCGACGCCGATGCTCGTGCCGCGCTGCAGCGGGACGCCCAGGCGGTGATCCGCCAACTCTGAGGTGACTCATCCGTGCGGGTCCAGGGGCAGGTCCCTTGGGCCCGCACGGCCGTTTTCGGACGTACCGAAACCCTTGACGGAGCTCTGAGAGCCGTTCTACGATCGTTCTGATATATGAGTTGTGTATCATTACCGGCATTCAGGAGCCCAGCATGACCATCAGTCCGCCAAGCTCGACCGCTGTTGCGTCCGTGGCTACCGTTCCGACAACGACGACCAACGTGCTCACGCTCTCCTGTCCGGAGCGCCCGGGGATCATGCAGGCGGTCACGAGCTTCCTGTACGACCGCGGGGTCGACATCCTCGAGCACCAGCAGCACGACGACCGGATGGGGGAGCTGTTCTTCCTCCGGACCGAGTTCGCCGCTGTCGACGGGGCCGATGTCGATGAGCTCACGGCCGCGTTCGGGCCGATCGCGGACCGGTTCGGGATGTCGTTCACCTTCCACGACGAGCGCAAGCCGCGGCTGCTGGTGATGGTCTCCAAGTTCGGCCACTGCCTCAACGACCTCATCTTCCGGTGGCGCGGCGGCACCCTGGGTGCCGAGATCGCCGTCGTCGCCTCCAACCACGAGGACCTCCGGCCCATGGCCGAGGCGGCGGGGCTGGAGTTCATCCACATCCCGATCACGGCGGGGACGAAGCCGCAGGCCGAGCAGCGCATGCTCGACCTGGTCGAGGAGTACGACGTCGACCTGGTCGTGCTCGCCCGCTACATGCAGATCCTCTCCGACGACCTCTGCCGTCAGCTCGAGGGCCGCGCGATCAACATCCACCACTCGTTCCTGCCCGGTTTCAAGGGGGCCAAGCCCTACCACCAGGCGCACGCGCGTGGCGTGAAGCTCGTCGGTGCCACCGCTCACTACGTCACCGCCGACCTCGATGAGGGCCCGATCATCGAGCAGGAGGTCAACCGGGTCGACCACACCTACACGCCTCAGGCTCTCGCCCATGTCGGGCAGGACGCCGAGTGTCTCGCGCTCTCGCGTGCCGTTCGCTGGCACTGCGAGCACCGCGTCCTCATGAACGGCTCCAGCACCGTCGTCTTCCGCTGACCACCCACCCCCGAACCACCCGAAAGCTCAGGAGTTGCTCATGCCATCGTCCCGCAGCACCGTATCGCCCCGCACGGTCATCATCGGCGCCGGCATCGTCGGCACGAACCTCGCGGACGAACTCGTGTCCCGCGGGTGGTCCGACATCACGGTCATCGAACAGGGCCCGCTCAGCCTGCCCGGTGGCTCGACCTCCCACGCTCCCGGTCTCGTCTTCCAGATCAACCCGTCCAAGACGATGACCCTGTTCGCCAAGTACACCGTGGAGAAGTTCCTGTCCCTGGAGAAGGACGGCGTGAGCTGCTTCAACCAGGTCGGCGGTCTCGAGGTCGCGACGACCGAGGCCCGCGTAGCCGAGCTCTACCGCAAGCTCGGCTACGCGAAGTCGTGGGGGATCGACGCCCGGGTCATCGGACCCGCCGAGTGCAAGGACCTCTACCCGCACATCGACGAGTCGCAGATCCTTGCCGGCCTGCACATCCCCACCGACGGCCTGGCCCGGGCGGCGCGTGCCGTCGACCTGCTCGTCGAGCGTACGCGTGAGGCCGGTGTGACCTACCTCGAGCACACCGCGGTGACCGGAGTCCTCCAGGAGAACGGCCACGTCACCGGGGTGGAGACCACGAACGGCGTCGTCGAGGCCGACATCGTGGTCTCGTGCGCCGGGTTCTGGGGCGTCGAGGTGGGGAAGATGGCGGGCACCGACGTGCCGCTCCTCCCGCTCGCCCACCAGTTCGTCAAGACCACGCCCGTCCCGGCCCTGGCCGGCAAGTACGAGGCGCCCGACGGTGCGGCCCTGCCGATCCTGCGCCACCAGGACCAGGACCTCTACTTCCGCGAGTGGGGCGACGTCTACGGGATCGGCTCCTACGCCCACAAGCCGATGCCGTACGTCGCCTCCGACCTCGGCCCGACCCCCGAGCACGTCGACCACGACAACATGCCCTCCCGGCTCGACTTCACGCCCGAGGACTTCGAGGGTCCGTGGGACGAGTGCCGCAAGCTGCTCCCGTGCCTGCAGGAGACGGAGATCGCGGAGTCGTCGTTCAACGGCATCTTCTCCTTCACGCCCGACGGTGGCTCGCTCGTCGGTGAGTCCCGCGATCTCGACGGCTTCTGGGTGGCCGAGGCGGTCTGGGTCACCCACTCCGCCGGCGTCGCCCGGGCGGTCGCCGAGGTGCTGACCACCGGACGCTCCTCCTACGACCTCGCCGACCTCGAGCTCAACCGCTTCGAGGAGACGCAGCTGGCCCCGGCGTACGTCAGCGAGACCTCGCAGCAGAACTTCGTCGAGATCTACGACATTCTGCACCCGCTGCAGCCCAAGGAGTCGCCGCGCGACATCCGGGTCAGCCCGTTCCACGCCCGCCAGGTCGAGCTCGGCGCCTTCTTCCTCGAGGCCGGGACCTGGGAGCGGCCGCACTGGTACGAGGCCAACGCCGCCCTGCTGGACGAGCTGCCCGAGGAGTGGAAGTCGCCGACGCGCGACGACTGGTCGGCCCGCTACTACTCGCCGATCGCCGCCGTCGAGGCGTGGAAGACCCGCACCGCGGTCGCCATGTACGACATGACGCCGCTGCGCCGCCTCGAGGTCTCCGGCCCGGGTGCGGAGACGCTGCTGCAGCGGCTCACCACTGGTGACGTGAGCAAGAAGCCCGGTGCGGTGACCTACACCCTGCTCCTCGACGAGCAGGGCGGGATCAAGAGCGACATCACCGTCGCCCGTCTCGAGGACGAGCTCTACCAGGTCGGTGCCAACGGCACGGTCGACCTGGCGTACCTGCGGCGGGAGGCGCGCAAGCTGCGTGCCGAGGACCCAGCGCTCGCCGCCGACGTACGCGACACCACCGGCGGCACCTGCTGCATCGGTCTATGGGGCCCGCTGGCCCGGGACCTGATCGGCGAGGTCAGCGACGACGACTTCACCAACGACGGCCTGAAGTACTTCCGCGGCAAGCGGGCCACCATCGGCGGGATCCCCGTCACGGCCCTGCGCCTGTCCTACGTCGGCGAGCTCGGCTGGGAGATCTACGCCTCCGCCGAGAACGGCCAGAAGCTGTGGGACGTCCTGTGGGAGGCCGGTCAGGAGCACGGCGTCGTCGCCGCCGGCCGGGCCGCGTTCGGCGCGCTCCGCCTGGAGAAGGGCTACCGGTCCTGGGGCGCCGACATGACCACCGAGCACGACCCGTACGAGGCCGGCGTCGGCTTCGCGGTGAAGACCGCCAAGGAGGACTTCGTCGGCAAGGCCGCGCTCGAGGGCCGCTCGGTGGAGACCTCGGCCCGCCGGCTGCGCTGCCTCACCATCGACGACGGCAAGTCCATGGTGCTGGGCAAGGAGCCCGTACTGTCGGGGGAGACCGCGGTCGGCTACGTCACCAGCGCGGCGTACGGGTTCACCATCGGCAAGCCGATCGCCTACGCCTACCTGCCGGCGGAGATCGGTGAGGGCGACCAGGTCGAGATCGAGTACTTCGGTCAGCGGATCCCGGCGACGGTCACCCCGGAGCCGCTCTTCGACCCGAGCATGAGCCGCCTGCGCGGCTGACCGAGGGGGTCAGGATCGGGCGTCGGCCGCGGGTGGGCCGGCGCCCGATCTGTGTCTTCAGGAGGGCGCGGTCAGAGGACGCGGCGGACTGCGGTGGCGAAGCCGTCGATGTGCTCGCGGGTCAGCAGCTCGGCGCGCTCGGCGTCGCCGTCGGCGATCGCGTCCAGCAGCTCGGCGTGCTCGGCGATGTGGGAGGCCAGGTCGGGGAGCTTGTCGACGACCAGGCACCAGATCCGGGTCGCCAGGTTGTCATAGCGGATCAGTACGTCCTCGAGGTGCTTGTTGCCGGTCGCGCGGTAGATCAGCCGGTGGACCGACATGTCCAGACGCATCAGCGTCGGCCGGTCGTCGCCCGACCCGTCGAGGGTGCGGACCCTCGCGGCCATCATCCGCAGCTCGGCCCGCATCGGCTCGGTGGCGGCCGTCGCCGCCCGGTGGGCCGCGAACGGCTCGAGCTGCTGGCGCAGGTCGGAGATCGCGCCCAGCTCGGTGACGTCGACGGCCGTCGCGAACGTACCCCGGCGCGGGTAGGAGACGACCAGATGATCGGTCTCCAGGCGCTTGAGAGCCTCGCGCACGGGAGTGCGGCCGAAACCGAGCGACTCCGCGAGCCTGCCGTCGTTGATCGGCTCGCCCGGCCTGATGTCGAGCATGATCAGCAGGTCCCGGATGCGCTCGTAGGCGGCGTACGCCAGTGAGGTCGGCGGCGCGCCGACCGTCGGCCGGACGGGCGTCTGGAGGTCGGTCATCGGATGTCACCACTTTCTTTGATCTGAACCGTCTGGTCTGGACCGTTGACAGGTGTCTTCGCCACCAAGCATACTGGTGATCCGGAACTGATATATCAATCGTACTTCAAGAGTTTGGGAGTTCATCGTGGTTGACGTCTTGACCGCCTCGCTCGCGGACCTCGACCCCGAGGTCCGTGCGCAGATCGACGCCGAGCTGAGCCGCCAGCAGAACACGCTGGAGATGATCGCCTCGGAGAACTTCGCTCCCGCCGCCGTCATGGAGGCCCAGGGATCGGTCCTCACCAACAAGTACGCCGAGGGCTACCCGGGCCGTCGCTACTACGGCGGCTGCGAGCACGTCGACGTCATCGAGCAGCTCGCCATCGACCGGCTCAAGGCGCTCTTCTCCGCGGAGTACGCCAACGTGCAGCCGCACTCGGGCGCCCAGGCCAACGCCGCCGCGATGTTCGCCCTCCTCGAGCCCGGCGACACCATCCTCGGCCTCTCGCTGGCCCACGGCGGCCACCTCACCCACGGCATGAAGATCAACTTCTCCGGCCGCCTCTACCAGGTGGTGCCGTACGAGGTCTCCCGCGAGGACTTCCTGATCGACATGGCCGAGGTCGAGCGGCTCGCCCTCGAGCACCGGCCCAAGCTGATCGTCGCCGGCTGGTCCGCCTACCCCCGCCAGCTCGACTTCGCGGAGTTCCGCCGGATCGCCGACCTGGTCGGCGCCCGGCTCATGGTCGACATGGCCCACTTCGCCGGCCTGGTCGCGACCGGCCTGCACCCGAACCCGGTGCCCTTCGCCGACGTCGTCACCTCGACGACCCACAAGACCCTCGGCGGTCCGCGCGGCGGCGTCATCCTCACCAACGACGCCGCCATCGCCAAGAAGATCAACTCCGCGGTCTTTCCCGGCCAGCAGGGCGGCCCGCTCGAGCACGTCATCGCCGGCAAGGCGGTCGCGTTCAAGGTCGCCGCGGAGCCCGAGTTCCGCGAGCGCCAGGAGCGTACGCTGCGGGGTGCCCGCATCATCGCCGAGCGGCTGCTCGCCGACGACGTCGCGGCCGCCGGCGTGTCCGTGGTCAGTGGCGGCACCGACGTCCACCTGGTGCTGGTCGACCTGCGCGACTCCGAGCTCAACGGCCAGGACGGCGAGGACCGCCTCCACCGCATCGGCATCACCGTCAACCGCAACGCGGTCCCGTTCGACCCGCGCCCGCCGATGGTCTCCTCCGGCCTGCGGATCGGCACCCCGGCGCTGGCCACCCGCGGCTTCGGCGACACCGACTTCCATGAGGTGGCCGAGATCATCGCGGCCGCGCTGAAGGACGACTTCACCGAGGAGACGGCCGACGCCCTGCGCGCGCGGGTCACGAACCTCGCCGAGAAGCACCCGCTCTACCCCCACCTCCTCGAGTCGAACGGAGCCGACTGATGGCAGACCTGCTGCCCGAGCACCCCGACTTCCTCTGGCGCAACCCGGAGCCCAAGTCGTCCTACGACGTCGTCATCATCGGCGGCGGCGGGCACGGCCTGGCGACGGCCTACTACCTGGCGAAGAACCACGGCATCACGAACGTCGCCGTCCTCGAGCGCGGCTGGCTCGCCGGCGGCAACATGGCCCGCAACACGACGATCATCCGGTCCAACTACCTGTGGGACGAGTCGGCGGCGATCTACGAGCACTCCCTCAAGCAGTGGGAGGTGCTCCCCGACGAGCTCGACTACGACTTCCTCTTCAGCCAGCGCGGCGTGCTCAACCTCGCCCACACGCTGCAGGACGTACGCGACTCGGTGCGGCGCTGCGAGGCCAACCGCCTCAACGGGATCGATGCCGAGTGGCTCGACGCCGACCAGGTGAAGGAGGTCTGCCCGATCATCAACACCAGCGACGACATCCGCTACCCGGTGCTCGGCGCGACCTACCAGCCCCGGGCGGGCATCGCCAAGCACGACCACGTCGCCTGGGCGTTCGCCCGCAAGGCCGACGAGCTCGGTGTCGACCTGATCCAGGACTGCGAGGTGACCGGGATCGTCAAGGACGGCAACCGGGTGGTCGGCGTGCAGACCAGTCGCGGCACGATCGCGGCCGGGAAGGTCGCGCTGTGCGCGGCCGGGCACTCCAGCGTCCTGGCCGAGATGGCCGGCTTCGACCTGCCGATCCAGTCGCACCCGCTCCAGGCGCTCGTCTCCGAGCTCCACCAGCCCGTCCACCCGACCGTGGTGATGTCGAACCACGTCCACGTCTACGTCTCCCAGGCCCACAAGGGCGAGCTCGTCATGGGCGCGGGTGTGGATGCGTACAACGGCTACGGGCAGCGCGGCGGGTTCCACGTGATCGAGGAGCAGATGGCGGCGGCCGTCGAGCTGTTCCCGATCTTCGCCCGCGCGCACCTGCTGCGGACCTGGGGCGGCATCGTCGACGTCACGCCGGACGCCTCCCCGGTCGTGGGCAAGACCCCGATCGACCAGCTCTACGTCAACTGCGGCTGGGGCACCGGCGGCTTCAAGGGCACCCCCGGCGCCGGCTGGACGATGGCGCACACGATCGCCCACGACGAGCCCCACGAGTACAACGCACCGTTCGCGCTGGAGCGATTCAGCACCGGTGCCCTCATCGACGAGCACGGCGCAGCCGCCGTGGCCCACTGAAAGGAGCCGACGATGATCCTCATCAGCTGCCCCGACTGCGGGCCCCGCGACGAGACCGAGTTCCACTACGGCGGTCAGGCGCACGTCCCCTACCCCGAGGACCCGAACACCCTCAGCGACGAGGAGTGGGGTCGCTACCTCTTCTACCGCGAGAACACCAAGGGCATCTTCGCCGAGCGCTGGGTCCACAGCTCCGGCTGCCGCAAGTGGTTCAACGTCCTGCGCGACACCGTCACCTACCGCATCGCCGCCGTCTACCGCGCCGGCGAACCGCGCCCCACCCTGGAAGGAGGCCCGCAGTGAGCACGACGTCGCACCGCCTCACCGACGGCGGCCGCATCGACCGCTCGACCCGTCTCGCCTTCAGCGTCGACGGCCAGGAGTACGCCGGCCATGCCGGTGACACCCTCGCCTCCGCGCTGATCGCCAACGGCGTGCTCGAGTGCGGTCCCTCGCTCTACCGGCAGCGCCCCCGTGGCGTACTCGCCGCGGGGCTCGAGGAGTCCAACGCCCTGGTGAAGCTGAGGCGGCCCGGCGACTCGGTCACCGAGTCGATGCTCCCGGCCACCACGGTCGAGCTCGTCGACGGTCTCGAGGCCGACTACCTCAGCGGTCTCGGCGACCTCGACCCCGCCGACGACACCGCGATCTACGACAAGAAGTACGTCCACACCGACGTGCTGATCATCGGCGCCGGCCCCACGGGGCTCGCCGCGGCGCGCACCGCCGCCGCGTCCGGCGCCCGGGTGATCCTGATCGACGACCAGCCCGAGCTCGGCGGGTCGCTGCTCTCCGCCCGCGACCTGAGCGTCGACGGCGTGGACAGCGACACCTGGCTGCGCGACGTCACCGAGGAGCTCGCCGCCGCTCCGGAGGTCACGGTCCTGACCCGGACCAACGCCTTCGGCAGCTACGACGCCAACTACGTGATCGCGCTCGAGAGCCGCCTCGACCACCTCGACGCGTCCGCCAAGAAGGCCCTCGCCGGCCTGTCGCGCCAGCGCCTGTGGCACATCCGCGCCCAGCAGGTCGTCGTCGCCACCGGCGCGCACGAGCGTCCGCTCGTCTTCGGCAACAACGACCGCCCGGGCGTGATGCTCGCCTCCGCGGTCCGCACCTACCTGAACCGCTACGGCGTGGCCGCCGGCTCCAACGTGCTGCTCGCCACGGCCAACGACAGCGCCTACGAGGTCGCCGCCGACCTGGCCGCCGCCGGAATCGCCGTGGCAGCCGTCGTCGACGCCCGCGCCGAGCGGTCCGAGGCCGCCCGCCGCGCCGAGGAGGCCGGCATCGAGGTCGTCCTCGGCTCCGCCGTCCTCGACACCGACGGTGACCCGCGGGTCGCCTCGGCGACCGTGTCGGCCATCGACGCCGACGGCGCCGCGGTCGGCGAGCGGCGAGAGATCGCCTGCGACGTCGTCGCCGTCGCCGGCGGTTGGAGCCCCGTGGTCCACCTGCACAGCCAGCGGCAGGGCAAGGTCCGCTGGGACGAGGACCTGGCCGGGTTCGTGCCCGAGGGCGAGGTCGCCGGCCAGCAGATCGTGGGCTCGGCCCGCGGCAGCTACACCCTCGAGGCGTGCCTCGCCGAAGGCCGGCATGCGGCCTCGGCGGCCCTGCACGCCACCGGCTTCGCCGGCGAGGCCCCGGAAGGCCCGCTCCCGGCAGCGACGGGCGACGGTACGACCCGCGCTCTGTGGCTGGCCGCCGAGGACGGCGTCGCTCTGGACGATCTGGTCGACCACTTCGTCGACTTCCAGCGCGATCAGACGGTGCATGACGTACTGCGGGCGACGGGAGCCGGCATGCGCAGCGTCGAGCACATCAAGCGCTACACCTCCATCAGCACCGCCAACGACCAGGGCAAGACCTCCGGCGTCAACGCGATCGGGGTCATCGCGGCCGCGCTCAACGACGGACGCAGCCCCGGTGAGATCGGCACGACGACGTACCGGGCGCCGTACGCTCCGATCCCGTTCGTCGCGCTCGCCGGGCGCGAGCGGGGCGACCTGTTCGACCCGGCCCGGCTGACCTCGATCCACCCCTGGCACGTCGCGCAGGGCGCCGAGATGGAGATCGTGGGGCAGTGGCTGCGGCCCTGGTACTACCCGCAGGACGGCGAGTCGCTCGACGAGGCTGTGCTCCGCGAGTGTGCCGCGGTCCGCGAGTCCGTCGGCATGATGGACGCGACCACCCTGGGCAAGATCGAGGTGTGGGGGAGCGACGCCGGTGAGTTCCTCAACCGGATCTACACCAACGCCTTCAAGAAGCTCGCCCCCGGCTCCGCCCGCTACGGCGTCATGTGCACCCCCGACGGGATGATGTTCGACGACGGCGTCACGCTGCGCATCGACGAGGGCCGCTACTTCATGACGACGACCACCGGCGGCGCCGCCAAGGTCCTCGACTGGCTCGAGGAGTGGCACCAGACCGAGTGGCCGACGCTGGACGTCAGCTTCACCTCGGTCACCGAGCAGTGGGCCACCGTCGCGGTCGTCGGCCCGAGGTCCCGCGAGGTGATCGCCAAGATCGCCCCGGACCTCGACGTCAGCAACGACGCGTTCCCGTTCATGACGTTCCGCGAGACCACGCTCGCCTCGGGGATCCCGGCCCGGGTGTGCCGGATCTCCTTCTCCGGAGAGCTCGCCTTCGAGGTCAACGTCGAGACCTGGTTCGGCCAGCGGGTGTGGGAGGAGATCCACGCCGCCGGCCAGGAATGGGCGATCACCCCGTACGGCACCGAGACCATGCACGTGCTCCGCGCTGAGAAGGGCTACCCGATCGTCGGCCAGGACACCGACGGCACGGTCACACCTCAGGACGCCGGCATGGAGTGGATCGTCTCCAAGGCGAAGGACTTCGTCGGCAAGCGCTCCTACAGCCGGATCGACACCTCCCGCACCGACCGCAAGCACCTCGTCTCGGTGCTGCCCGTCGACAGGTCCTTCCGGCTGCCCGAGGGCACCCAGCTCGTCGAGGCCGGTACGCCGATCACCCCTGCCGACGGACCGGTGCCGATGCTCGGGCACGTGACGTCGAGCTACCACAGTGCCGCGCTCGGACGTTCGTTCGCGCTGGCGCTCATCAAGGATGGCCGCAACCGCATCGGCCAGACGCTCGTCGCGCCGGTCGGGGACCGGCTGGTCGACGTCGTCGTCGCTGAAACCGTGCTCTACGACCCGGAAGGAACCCGCCGCGATGGTTGAGACCACGATCGAGCCGCTCGACAAGCTGATCGGAGGGCTGCGTGTCAGCCCTGCCCAGCACCTCCACGGCGCCTTCGTCGACGCCGGCGTCACCGGCGCCTTCGGCGTACGGGTGCGCGAGGAGCAGTTCCTCACCATGGTCGGCCTGCGGGTGCCGGTCGGCTCGCCCGACCGGGCGCGCCTGGCCAAGATCCTCGGGGCCGAGCTCCCCGGCCGGTGCGGCGAGGTCGCCACGGGCCACGACGTGGTCGTCCTGTGGCTCTCGCCCGACGAGTACCTGGTCATCTCGCAGAGCGTGGCCGGCTCCACCCTGGTGTCCTACCTGCGGGCGGGCGTCTCCGAAGGTGGTGCCGCGGTCGTCGACCTGTCGGCCAACCGCACCACCCTCCGGCTCGAGGGACCCTCGGCTCAGGCGGTCCTGGAGAAGGGCTGCCCGCTCGACCTCCACCCTCGGTCCTTCGCGACCGGCACTGCGGTCGCCACCAACATCGGCCGTGTCCCGGTGATCCTCTGGAAGGTCGAGACCGACTCCTTCCGGATCCTCCCGCGGGCCTCGTTCGCCGACTACCTGGGCCGCTGGCTGATCGACGCCATGGCCGAGTTCAAGGTGCTGGGATCCGGCTGATGGCACTGAGCGTGTTCGACATGTTCTCGGTCGGCATCGGACCGTCGTCCTCCCACACGGTCGGTCCGATGCGGGCGGCGGTGCAGTTCACCGACGCCCTGAAGGCGGGGTCCCTGCTGGACACCGTCGCTCGCGTCGAGGTGGAGCTGTTCGGCTCGCTCGGAGCCACCGGCCACGGCCACGGCTCCGACAAGGCGGTCGTCCTCGGCCTCGAGGGCAACCGGCCCGAGACGGTCGACACGGACAACGCCGACGCCCGGGTGGCCGAGGTCCGGGCCACCCGGCGGCTGAGGCTCGCCGGCGCGCGGGACATCGAGTTCGACGCCGACGACGTCGTCATGCACCGCACCCGCACCCTTCCCGCTCACCCGAACGGGATGAAGTTCCGCGCGTTCGACGCCACCGCGGCGCTGCTCCAGGAGAGCACCTACTACTCCGTCGGCGGCGGCTTCGTCGTGGACGAGGACGCGGCCGGCGCCGACCGGATCGTCGAGGACGCGACCCCCATCCCGTACCCCTTCACCACCGGCGCGGAGCTGCTCGCGGTCTGCGCCGAGTCGGGCAAGCGGATCAGCGACGTCATGCTGGCCAACGAGCTGGCGTGGCGTACGGAGGAGGAGGTGCGCGCCGAGCTGCTGCACATCTGGTCGGTGATGCAGGAGTGCGTGCACAACGGCTGCACCCGCACCGAGCCCACGCTCCCCGGCGGGCTGAAGGTGCCGCGGCGCGCCCCGGGCCTGTACGCCCACCTGCACGCGGTCACCGACGAGACCGACCCGCTCCGGGCGATGGACTGGGTCAACCTCTTCGCACTGGCCGTCAACGAGGAGAACGCCTCGGGCGGGCGGATCGTCACCGCCCCGACCAACGGTGCCGCGGGGATCGTGCCGGCCGTGCTCCACTACTACGAGAAGTTCGTGCCCAGCGCCGACGAGGACGGGATCGTCAGGTTCCTCCTCGCCGCCGCCGCGGTCGGCATCCTGTTCAAGATCAACGCGTCGATCTCCGGCGCCGAGGTCGGCTGCCAGGGCGAGGTCGGCTCGGCCTGCGCGATGGCCGCCGGAGCCCTGTGCGAGGTGCTCGGCGGCACCCCCGAGCAGGTGGAGAACGCCGCCGAGATCGGCATCGAGCACAACCTCGGGCTCACCTGCGACCCCGTCGGGGGGCTGGTCCAGATCCCGTGCATCGAGCGCAACGCCATCGCCAGCAACAAGGCCATCAACGCAGCCCGCATCGCCGCCCGCGGCGACGGCAGCCACCGGGTCTCCCTCGACGCCGCGATCAAGACCATGCGCGAGACCGGGGCGGACATGAAGATCAAGTACAAGGAGACCTCCCGCGGAGGCCTTGCCGTCAACGTCATCGAGTGCTGATGTCACGGGCGAGAAGGAGAAGTGCATGACCACCACCGCAGCAAGGATCGACGGCAAGCGCGTCGCCGCTGATCTCAAGGCCGGGCTCGCCGTGCGGGTGAAGGCACTCAACGAGGCCGGGATCGAGCCGGGCCTCGGCACCATCCTCGTCGGCGACGACCCCGGGTCCCACTCGTACGTCGCGGGCAAGCACCGCGACTGCGCCGAGGTGGGCATCGCCTCGATCAGGATCGAGCTCCCCGCCACCGCCTCGCAGGCCGAGATCGAGGCCGCGGTGCAGCAGCTCAACGAGGACCCGGCCTGCACCGGTTTCATCGTCCAGCTGCCGCTGCCGCCGCGCGTCGACACCCACCGCGTACTCGAGCTCATCGACCCGGACAAGGACGCCGACGGTCTCCACCCCACCAACCTCGGCAAGCTGGTGCTCGGCACCCCGGCCCCGCTGCCGTGTACGCCGCGTGGGATCATCGAGCTGCTGCGGCAGCACGACGTGCCGATCACGGGCCAGCGGTTCTGCGTCATCGGCTGCGGTCTGACCGTCGGCCGGCCCCTCGGCCTCATGCTCACCCGCCCGACCGAGCACGCCACCGTCACGCTGTGCAACATCGAGACCCGCGACGTCGCCGCCCATGCCCGGGCCTCGGACGTCATCGTCGCGGCGGCGGGCGTCGCCCACCTGGTCAAGCCCGACTGGGTCAGCCCCGGCGCCACGGTGCTCTCCGTCGGGATCACCCGCACCATCGAGGGCATCCTGGGCGACGTCGACCCGAACGTGGACGTCGTCGCCGGCAAGATGACCGGCGCCACCGGCGGCGTCGGGCCGATGACCCGCGCGATGCTGCTGACCAACATCGTCGAGATCGCCGAACAGCAGCTGGCTGCCAGGGAGGCGATCGCAGGGGCGCCGGCATGACCGCGGTGCTGTCCACCGACGTCGCCGAGCGCTGTCAGGTGATGGGCATCATCAACGTCACGCCCGACTCCTTCTCCGACGGCGGCAGGTTCATGGAGCTCGACGCCGCCGTACGCCGAGGGCTCGAGCTCGTCGGTGACGGCGCCGACATCCTCGACGTCGGCGGCGAGTCCACCCGGCCGGGCGCCCAGCGGGTCAGCGAGCGCGAGGAGCTCGCCCGGGTGATCCCGGTCGTGGAGGCCTTGGCCCGGGACGGGGTCCCGGTCTCGGTCGACACCATGCGCGCCTCGGTCGCCCGGCGGGCGGTCGAGGCCGGTGCGGTCATCGTCAACGACGTCTCCGGCGGGCTCGCCGACCCCGAGATGCTGCCGTTCCTCGCCGAGGCGGACGTCACCTGCGTACTCATGCACTGGCGGGCGCACTCCACCCGGATGGACGACTTCTGCTTCTACCACTCGGTCGTCGACGACGTCCGTGCCGAGCTCCACGGCCGCGTCGAGTCCGCACTCGACGCAGGCGTACGTCCCGAGCGCATCGTCCTCGACCCCGGTCTGGGGTTCGCGAAGAACGCCGCCCAGTCCTGGGAGCTGCTCGCAGCCCTCCCGGCGCTGCGAGAGCTCGGCTTCCCCCTCCTCGTCGGGGCCTCCCGCAAGCGCTTCCTCGCCGAGGCGGCGGCGTACGGACG
The DNA here is from genome assembly GCA_040302365.1 of Nocardioides sp. NPDC126508. Classification (GTDB taxonomy): domain Bacteria; phylum Actinomycetota; class Actinomycetes; order Propionibacteriales; family Nocardioidaceae; genus Nocardioides. Next base: position 326,603 of record JBEOUM010000005.1, on the reverse strand, counting down.
ACGTCAGCCGGACGTCCCGGCCGACCGGGACGAGGCGTCGGACGCCGTCGCCGCCGTCGCCGCCGCGGAAGGCGCCTGGGGAGTGCGCGTGCACTCGGTCTCCGGCGCCGCGGCCGCCTCCCGGGTGGCCGCGCGCCTGCGCAGGGCCACGCTCGCGGCCGAGCCGGCCGGCGCCCGGGCCGGCCGACGATGAGTCGCCGCTCGGCGGCCGCGACCGTACGCCGCCTGCTGCTCGACGCCCGCTACGAGGTCCTGCCCACCGCGTCGATCGAGGAGGTCGTCACCGCCGCCCTTCCCCCCGGGCGGACCGTCACGGTGACCGCATCGCCGGCCAAGGGACTGGAGCAGACGGTCGACCTCTCGATCCGGCTCGCCGAGGACGGGTACGACGTCGTGCCCCACCTCGCCGCCCGCATGGTCTCGAGCCGGGCCGAGCTCGCCGAGATCACTGCTCGGCTGAAGGCGGCCCGCATCGACAAGGTCTTCGTACCTGCCGGCGACGCCGAGCGACCCGGGGCGTTCCCCGGCGCGCTCGAGCTCCTCGAGGCCCTCGTCGATCTCGGCGACCCGTTCCGCCACGTCGGCGTCGCCGGCTACCCGGAGGAGCATCCGACGATCATCCACGACCGCCTCGTCCAGGCGATGTGGGACAAGCGCCACCACGCCACCGAGATCGTCAGCAACCTCACCTTCGACCCCGCCGCCCTCACCGACTGGGTACGCCGCGTGCGCGCCCGCGGGGTCACGACCCCGATCATCGTGGGACTGCCCGGCCCGGTCGAGCGCGCCAAGCTCCTCGCGATGGCGACCAAGATCGGGGTGGGGGAGTCGACCAGGTTCCTGGCCAAGAACACCGGGCTGTTCGCCCGCATCGCCACCCCGGGCGGCTTCTCGCCGGAGCGGTTCCTCGTGCGCGCCGCCGCGGGCCTGGACGGGCCCGAGGCCGCGGTCTCCGGCCTGCATCTGTTCACGTTCAACCAGGTCGCCGAGACCGAGGCATGGCGCCGCGACCTGCTGGCACGGCTGGGGGATGAGTCGCTGTGACGGAGACAGTCGTCGACCTCGACGTCACCGAGGTGGAGCGCCGGCTGCTCGCCCGCTGGCCGGAGACCAGGATCGCCCCGTCCCTGGAGCGCATCCGTGCGGTGATGGAGGCGCTCGGCCAGCCGCAACGCGGCTACCGGTCGATCCACATCACCGGGACGAACGGCAAGACGAGCACCGCGCGGATGGTGGAGGCGATCCTGCTCGAGCTGGGCTCGAGCGTCGGCAGGTTCACCAGTCCCCATCTCGCCGACATCCGCGAGCGGATCACCATCGGGGGCCGGCTGATCTCACCCGACGCGTTCGTCCGTGCCTACCTCGACGTCCTGCCGGCCGCCGAGGCCGTGGACCGCCAGCGGTCCACTCCGCTGTCGTTCTTCGAGATGACGGTCGCGATGGCCTACCAGGCGTTCTCGGCCGCCGACATCGACGTGGCGACGGTCGAGGTCGGCATGGGAGGTATGTGGGACGCGACCAACGTCATCGACGCCCAGGTCGCCGCGATCCTCCCGATCGGCCTCGACCACGTCGACCAGCTGGGTCCGACCAGGCTCGACATCGCCGCCGAGAAGGCGGGGATCATCAAGCCCGGCGCGGTGGCCGTGACGGCCCGCCAGACCCCCGAGGTCGAGCAGCTCCTCCGGGCCCACGCCGACGCGCACCTGGCGAGGCTCATGGTCGAGGGGCGCGACTTCGGGCTGCGCGGCCGCCGGGCCTCGGCCGACGGCCAGGTCATCTCGGTCGACGGCCTCGCGGCTCACTATCCCGAGGTCCCGCTCTCCCTGCACGGGCGTCACCAGGCGCACAACGCGGCGGTCGCGATCGCGAGCGTCGAGGCGCTCCTGGAGGAGGCGATCCCGCTCGACGTACTGCGGCGGGCGCTGGGGTCGGCCAGGTCGCCCGGACGGCTGGAGGTGCTGCCGGGAACCCCGGCCGTGGTCCTCGACGCCGCCCACAACCCCGACGGTGCCCGGGCGCTGGCGGCCGGCCTCGCCGACCTGGGCCGGCGACCGACCGTCGCCGTGGTCGCCGCGATGGGCGACAAGGACCTGGCCGGCATGCTGGCCGAGCTCGAGCCGATCGTGACCACGATGATCTGCACCCGCAACAGCAGCCCGCGGTCGCTGTCGGCCGGCGACACAGCTGCCGCCGCGCGAGGCGTCCTGGGCGCGGACCGGGTCGTGGAGATCGGGCATCTCGGCCACGCCCTCCTCGAGGCGGTCCGGACGGCCTCGGCGCTCTCCGGGAACGGTGGAGCGCAGGTGCTGGTCACCGGCTCCGTCGTCACGGTGGGAGAGGCGCGCAGCCTGCTGGGCCTGTGACCACGGCTCCGTGAAAAAGGGTGCGCCCCTGGCCGTCGTGGCCAGGGGCGCACCATCGTGCTGTCCGGTCGCGTCAGCGCACCATGCCGTGCGGGTCGATGACGTACTTGGTGGCCGCACCCTGGTCGAACGCGGCGTAGCTCTCCGGCGCCTCGTCGAGGCTGATCGCCTTCGCGTTGACCGCGTCGGCGATGTGAGCCTTGTCGGCGAGGATCAGGTTCATCAGCTGGCGGTTGTACTGCTTGACCGGGCACTGGCCGGTCACGAAGGTGTGCGACTTGGCCCAGCCGAGGCCGAGCCGTACGCCGATCTGCCCCTGCTTGGCGGCGTCGTCGACCGCGCCCGGGTCGCCGGTCACGTACAGGCCCGGGATGCCGAGAGAGGCACCCGCCCGCGAGACGTTCATGATGTCGTTGAGGACGGTCGCGGGCTGCTCGGCGGCGTCGCGGCCGTGGCCGCGGGCCTCGAACCCGACGGCGTCGATCGCGGCATCCACCTCGGGCTCGCCGACGATGTCCGCGATGATGTCCGCCAGCGCGTCGCCGGTGGACAGGTCGGCGGTCGCGCAGCCGAAGCTGGCCGCCTGCGCGAGCCGGTCCGCGTTCATGTCGCCGACGATGACGGTCGCGGAGCCGAGCAGCTGCGCCGAGTACGCCGCGGCGAGCCCGACCGGGCCGGCACCCGCCACGTAGACGGTCGAGCCGGTGGTGACGCCCGCGGTGTAGGCACCGTGGTAGCCGGTCGGGAAGATGTCGGAGAGCATCGTCAGGTCGAGGATCTTCTCCAGGGCCTGGTCGCGGTCAGGGAACTTCAGCAGGTTGAAGTCGGCGAACGGCACCATGACGTACTCCGCCTGGCCGCCGATCCAGCCGCCCATGTCCACATAGCCGTACGCCGCGCCGGCCCGGGCCGGGTTCACGTTGAGGCAGATGCCGGTCTTGCCCTCGTTGCACATACGACAACGACCGCAGGCGATGTTGAACGGCACCGAGCAGATGTCGCCCACCTCGTGGAAGAGGACGTCGTCGCCGATCTCGACGATCTCGCCGGTGATCTCGTGGCCGAGCGTCTGACCGATGGCCGCGGTCGTCCGGCCGCGGACCATGTGCTGGTCGCTGCCGCAGATGTTGCTGGTCACCAGCTTGAGGATCACCGCGTGCGGCGCGGCCCGCTTGATGCCCAGGCCGTTGGCGACCTCCTGGGGGAGCTCCAGCTTCGGGTACTCGATGGACTCGACGGCCACCTCGCCCGGCCCCTTGTAGACGACGACTCTGTTGTCTGCCATGGCGTCTCTTCTTCCTGCCCCGGAGGGCGTCCGACGTGTGCGGGGATGTTTCTCATAGCGAAACAAAAGCGCTATATGAAACAAACTAGACCGTCGACAACGTCGGCATCAAGACCCTGATCCGATCGATTTCAGAGGCTCGAGCGGTGGCGTCCGGGTCGCGAGCGGCGCCTGTTCGGCGGCGGGCGGCTGAAAGCAAAATCTGCAAGGGAGGCATACTGTTTCGGCATGAGCAACACGAGCGAAACACGGAGCACGACCGTTCACTCAGTTGACCGAGCCATCTCCATCCTCCAGGTGCTCGCCCGTCGGGGGGCTGTCGGCGTCACACCGATCTCCGAGGAGCTGGGGGTGCACAAGTCCACGGTGTTCCGGTTGCTGGCGACGCTCGAGGCCCGCGGGCTCGTGGAGCAGAGTGCCAGTCGGGGGGACTATCAGCTCGGTTATGGCGTCATCCAGCTGGCCGCCGGCGCGACCCGCAAGCACGACATCTCGGTCACGAGCCGGCCGATCTGCATGGCGCTGGCCGACGCGGTCGGGGAGACCGTCAACATCGTCATCAACGACGGTGCGGAGGCGATCACGATCGACCAGGTGATCGGGAGTGCCGAGATCACGTCGGTGAACTGGGTCGGCCAGCGGAGCCCCTTGCACACGACCGCGTCCGGCAAGGTCTTCCTGGCGACCATGCCGGCCGAGGAGCGTCGGAAGATCCTCGAGGGTGGCCTCGAGCGCTACACCGAGAAGACCGTCGTCGACCCGAAGGAGCTCGAGGCGCAGCTCGCCGAGGTCAGGGAGCTGGGATACGCCTTCTCGGTCGACGAGCATGAGATCGGCCTGACCGGGGTGGCGGCGCCGATCCGTTCGCTGGGCGGCGGGGTGATCGCCGCGGTGGTGGCCTCCGGCCCGTCGTTCCGCATCACCCCCGAGAAGGCCCCCGAGCTGGCCGAGCACGTGCTCGCCGCCGCCGCGGCGATCTCCGAGCGGAACGGCTTCCCCAAGGCCGAATGACCTCGCCTGTCCATGCCGCGGAGCGGCACGTCGAAGGGCCCGCATGCCTGGTGCATGCGGGCCCTTCGCGTACGTCGTGACGCGCATGTAAATCCTGCGAGCGAATCCAGATGGATTCGTTGACACCGTCCAGAATCGCGCGGCAGAATCGTTTCGCGCTACGCAGTAGTTGTGCAGAGTGAAACAACCGCCGTCTGGCGGACCGCCGTATCTGAACCCGGAATCTGCCCGGTTTGAGCGTGGGAGACATCAACGTGACGCGAATGAGCACCGAATCGACGCCTGTGGATCTGGCGTCCCTGGCGGACAGGCGAGCATCCGGCTACAGCCTGGAGGCTCCTTTCTACACAAGCTCGGAGATCTACGAGCAGGATCTCGACGTCATCTTCGGCCAGCACTGGATCTTCGCCGTCGCCGAGGCGGAGATCCCGGACCCCGGTGACTACGTCACCATCGATCTGGGCGCCCACTCCGTGATCGTCGTCCGCGACGACGACGAGAACGTCCGCGCCTTCCGGAACGTGTGCCGCCACCGCGGCTCGCGACTGCTCGAGTCGGCCTGCGGCTCGATCGGCAACATCGTGTGCCCCTACCACCAGTGGACCTACCGGGTCGACGGCAGCCTCATCTTCGCCGAGTCGCAGCCGGACACCTTCGAGTACGACAAGTTCGGGCTCAAGCCGGTCAACGTCCGCGCTGTCGGCGGGCTGGTCTTCCTCTGCCTCTCCGACGAGCCACCGACCGACTTCGACGAGGTCAGCGAGTTCATCGAGCCCTACCTCAAGCCGTACGCGCTCGCCTCCGCGAAGGTCGCCCACCAGACCGACATCGTCGAGGAGGGCAACTGGAAGCTCGTGATGGAGAACAACCGCGAGTGCCACCACTGCGACGCCTCCCACCCCGAGCTCGTCACGGCGTACTTCCCGATCAGCCGTTACGAGGCCAAGGACGTGCCGCCGCGGATGCAGTCGACCTTCGAGCGCTACCAGGAGGCGCAGGCCGAGCTGGAGAAGGCGTGCGAGGCCATCGGCTTCCCCGTCGGTGAGCGCTGTGAGCTCGAGGGTCGTACGACGGCGTTCCAGATCTCCCACCTGCCGCTGGACGGCGCGGGCGCCTCGTTCGGTCCCGACGGGCAGCAGCTCTGCGCGAAGCTGATGGGTTCCATCGAGGACCCGCGGTTCGGTGACCTGTCGCTGCACATGCAGCCCAACTCGTGGTTCCACTTCCTCGGTGACCACGCTGTCGTCTTCTCGGTGATCCCGCTCGCCGTCGACCGGACGCTGGTCCGGACGACCTGGCTGGTGAACCCGGAGGCTGTCGAAGGTGTCGACTACTCGGTCGAGTCGCTCACCTCTGTCTGGCGTGCCACCAACGACCAGGACCGCGTCCTGGTCGAGGGCACCCAGCGAGGCGTAACGGATCCGGGCTACGTCCCCGGTCCCTACTCGGTTGTCGAGGGTGAGGTCGATGCATTCATCACCTGGTATGTCCAACGCGTCCAAGCCAACGCCTAGCCGGAGCTCGGGAGGAGACATGACCATTATGGAGACCGACATCCCCGAGGTGTCGGAGCCCAACTCGTTCGGTCTGCAGAACGGCCGCCCGGCGCCCGTCCGCAGCCGGCGGATGCTGGAGCCCTGCTGGGCCGAGAGCGACGTGATGGATCTGGTGTGCAGCCAGGTCCTGGCCGTCACCCATGACGTGAAGACGTTCGTCTTCACGACCCCCGAGCGCCGCCCCTTCGACTTCGAGGCGGGCCAGTTCATCACCATCCGGGTCGAGATCGACGGCGAGCTGATGACTCGCTGCTACACGATCGCCTCGCCGCCGACCAGGCCCGACCGACTGGCCATCACGGTCAAGCGGGTCCCCGACGGTGTCGTGTCGAACTGGCTCCACGACAACCTCGAGCCCGGTGCCTGGATCTCGATGCACGCGCCGGCCGGTGCGTTCGTCCTGCCGGAGGAGGACGCGCCGAAGTATCTGTTCCTCTCGGCGGGGAGCGGGATCACCCCGGTGCTCTCGATGACGCGGACGCTGTACGACCTCGGCTCCGAGGCGGACATCCTCTTCGTCCACAGCGCGCGTACGCCGGCCGACATCATCTACCGCGGCGAGCTGGAGGCGATGGCACGCCTGATGCCGAACCTCCGGGTCGTGGAGATCTGTGAGGGCGATGCCCCGACCGAGCGCTGGATGGGGTTGCAGGGACGCATCTCCAAGCCGGTGCTCGAGATCCTGGCCCCTGACCTCAATGACCGCGAGACGTTCATCTGCGGTCCCGCGGGCTACATGGCCGCGGCGAGGTCGCTGCTCGAAGAGCTCGACTACGACATGGGGAAGTACCACGAGGAGAGCTTCGACTTCGGCGCTCCCGAGGTGCCTGCTCCGACGGCCGCGCCGCCGGTGGAGCAGGACTCCGAGGAGGAGGCCGCGGCCGGGTTCTCGGTCGAGTTCGCGCGCAGCGGTCGGATGATCACCTGCGGTCCGGACGAGACCATCCTGGAGGCGGCGGTGGCCGCCGGCATGCGGCCGATGGCCGCCTGCGGCCAGGGCATGTGCGGCACCTGCAAGGTGTCGATGCTCTCCGGCGAGGTCGACATGAAGCACAACGGCGGCATCCGGCCCAAGGAGATCGCCAACCAGAAGGTGCTGATCTGCTGCTCGAAGCCACTGGGTGACATCCAGCTGGACTGCTGAGCCCGAGCCGTACGCGGCGCCGGTGGCTGTCAGGTCGCAGACCTGGCAGCCACCCGGTCTCAGAGGACCTGACGGATCTCGCGCTCGAAGCTGCCGATGTGCTCGAGGGTGAGCTTCTCGGCCCGGTCGGCGTCGCCGTCGGCCACGACGGTGAGGAGCTGGGCCTGCTCGACGACGTGGTGGGCCAGGTCGGGAAGCCGATCGATCACCATCCACCAGATCCTGACGGCCAGGTTGTCGTACCTGATCAGGATGTCCTCGAGGTGGGCGTTGCCGCTCGACCGGTAGATCAGGCCGTGCGCGGCCTTGTCGACCTGCATCAGGGAGGTGCGGTCTCCATCGGCGAGCTTGCCCTCGCCGATCTGGGCCGCGAGGGTGCGCATCTGCTCGCGCTGCTCGGCGGTCGCGCGCTCCGCGGCCGCGCGGGACGCGTACGGAGCGAGCTGACGGCGGATCTCGGTGATCGCGCTGAGCTCGGTGGCGTCGATCGTCGTCGCGAAGGTGCCGCGGCGCGGGAAGGAGTGGACCAGGTGGTCGGCCTCGAGGCGCTTGATCGCCTCGCGGACAGGGGTGCGCCCCATGCCGATGGCCGCGGCGATCTGGCCGTCGTTGATCGGTGCGCCCGGCCGGATGTCTAGCATCACCAGACGCTCGCGGATGTAGAGGTACGCCTGCTCGGCGAGCGAGCCCGCGGGGGGAGTGGCCGTCGTTGCCAGGATCTCGTCAACCGTCATTGAGTCGTGCCCCACTTGTCCGTTCCGGCCGGTGCGATTTTTACCATCCTAGTCTGATACATCAGTTTCCGGGCAACGGCACGGGGAGCATGACGGGTCATCGCGTCGAGAGGAAGTTCGAGATCAGAGCCGCCCCGTGCTCGCTCAGGATCGACTCGGGATGGAACTGCACGCCGACCTGAGGCAGCGATCGGTGGCGTACGGCCATCACCACCGGCTCGCCCCCGTCCCCGTCCGTCTCGGCGATGACCTGCAGCTCCGGCGGGACGCTCGTCGCGGCGAGCGAGTGATAGCGCACCGCCGAGAACGAGGTCGGTACGCCGCTGAACAGCCTGTCCCCGCGGTGCCGGACCCGCGCCACGTCGCCGTGTGCGGGCGGGATCCGGTCGACCCGCCCGCCGTAGGTGGTCACGACGCCCTGCATGCCGAGGCACACGCCGAGCACCGGGACCGTCCCCGCGCACAGCACCTCGCCGCCGAGCGCGAAGTCGGCGGGGTCCGCCGGATGTCCGGGGCCCGGGGAGAGGACGACGTGGTCGAAGCCGAGAACGTGGGCCGCGGTCGTCGCGTCGTGCTGGACCACGGCCGGGAGCGTCCCCGTGACGCCGGCGATCAGGTGCACCAGGTTCCAGGTGTAGGAGTCGTGGTCGTCGACGACCACGACGCGAGGCGGAGCGGCGTGTGTCATCGGCCACCTCTCTGGAAGACACTGTCGACAACTAGTATATCAGTGTTAGGGTTAGGCCATGTCGGAGCGTACGAACCGGGTGGTGCGGCTGCTGAGCCCGCGCAGGCCGAGCATGGCCGTGCCGACGGCGGACGCCGTGCTGGCCGACCTCGGTCTGCCTGTGCGCGAGGTCGCGCCGCCGGCTGTGGCTCACGTGCCCGTCGTCCGGGCGGGGGCTTTCGTCTTCACCTCGGGGCAGCTGCCGATCCGGGAGGGCGAGCTCCTCGCGACGGGGAGGGTGGGCGACACCCTCGATGTCGCCGACGGACAGGCCTGCGCGCAATGGTGCGTGCTCAACGCGCTGGCTGCGATCAGGTCCGAGATCGGTGATCTCGGGCAGGTGAAGCGAGTCGTCAGGCTCGTGGTCTACGTCGCCTCGGGCGCGCTCTTCACCGATCAGGCCCTTGTCGCCAACGGCGCCTCGGAGCTCCTCGGCAGGGTTTTCGGCGAGTCGGGGCAGCATGCGCGCTCCGCGGTCGGCGTCTCGGTGCTGCCTCTGGATGCGCCTGTCGAGCTCGATCTCGTCGTTGAGATCTGACCCTTGCCGGTGTGATGCATCACATATAAGGTAACTAGTATATCAGCGTCTGGACGGGTAGCGCCCCACTGAAGTGCCGCCGCCCGGAGCCCTCTGGCACCGACAGATGCTGCTCATCCCAAGAGCCCTCGATCGGAGTGCGTCATGAGATCATCTGCAGGTAGCGGAGACCTTTCACAGGTAGCCCCGCCGCGCCACAGGTCCGCCGGCAACGGCAGCCCCACCCACCCCGCCCTCGACTGTCCGCCCGAGGAGACGGCCAAGCACGCCGGGGGCCTGGACCGCGTCGTCTTCGGCGTCACCGCGGTCATCGCGATCGGCTTCCTGGTCTGGGGTTTCGTCAGCACGGACTCGCTGGCGTCGGTCTCGGGCACGTCGCTGTCCTGGGTGATGGGCAACCTGGGGTGGCTCTTCGTCACCGCGGCCTCCACCTTCGTCGGCTTCGTGCTGTGGCTCGCCTTCGGCAAGTTCGGGAACATCCCGCTCGGCCGGGACGGTGAGGAGCCCGAGTTCCGTACGGTCTCGTGGATCACGATGATGTTCAGCGCCGGGATGGGGATCGGCCTCATCTTCTACGGCGTCAGCGAGCCGGTCAGCCACTTCGTCTCGCCCCCGCCGGGTGCTGTCGGTGACGGGCAGGCCGAGAAGATCCAGACGGCGATGGCCACGACGCTGTTCCACTGGGGGATCCACCCGTGGGCGATCTACGCCCTGGTCGGGCTCGCGATCGCCTACAGCGTCTTCCGCAAGGGCCGTGGGCTGCTGATCAGCTCGGTGTTCGAGCCCCTTCTCGGGCGGCACGCGAAGGGTGCCGGCGGGAAGGTCATCGACATGCTCGCGATCTTCGCGACCCTCTTCGGGTCGGCCGCGTCGCTGGGTCTGGGGGCGCTCCAGATCCGCAGCGGGCTCGAGATCGTCGGCGGGCTCGGCAAGACCGGCAACGGGATCCTGGTCGTCATCATCGCCGTGCTCACGGTCGCCTTCGTCTTCTCGGCCGTCTCGGGCGTGGCCAAGGGGATCCAGTGGCTCTCGAACATCAACATGGTGCTCGCCGTCGGCCTCGCCCTGTTCGTCTTCCTGGTGGGCCCGACCGTGTTCATCCTCAGCCTGGTCCCGACGACCGTCGGAAGCTACTTCCAGGAGGTCGCGATGATGTCGGCGCGTACGTCGGCGGAGGGGTCGGAGACCGCGTCCTGGCTGTCGAGCTGGACCGTCTTCTACTGGGCCTGGTGGCTCTCCTGGACGCCTTTCGTCGGCATGTTCATCGCCCGGATCTCGCGCGGCCGGACCATCCGCCAGTTCGTGATCGGCGTGCTCCTGGTGCCGTCGCTGGTGAGCCTGGCCTGGTTCGCCATCTTCGGTGGCGCGGCCATCGACCTGCAGCAGAAGGGCGTGGACATCGCCGGTGCGGGTGGTGTGGAGACCCAGCTGTTCACCACGCTGGAGTCCTTCCCGCTCGCCACGGTGGCGAGCGTGGTGGTCATGATCCTGGTCGCGCTCTTCTTCGTCTCGGGGGCCGACGCCGCCTCGATCGTCATGGCCACGCTCTCCGAGCGCGGCGCCATCGAGCCGGGCAAGCCGACCGTGATCTTCTGGGGTGTCGCGACGGGCGCGGTCGCCGCCGTGATGCTCCTGGTCGGCGGCTCCGACGCGTTGAGCGGGCTGCAGACCATCACCATCATCGCCGCGGTGCCGTTCGTGCTGGTCATGGTCGCGTTGTGCATCTCCCTGGTGAAGGACCTCCGGGAGGACCCGCTGGTCGTGCGTGCCCAGTACGCCTCCAAGGCCGTCGAGCAGGCCGTCGTCTACGGCGTCTCGGAGCACGGTGACGACTTCGTCCTCCGGGTCTCCCGTGATCCGGATGCGCCCGCCGATGAGTCGGCCGGCGAACTGGCCGGCGAACTGGCCGACGAACTGGCCGGCGACGAACTGGTCGACGACGAGGAGGCCAGCTAGCCCAGGTCGGCCGGCTGGTACGAGTCCCGAAGGGAGCGGTTGTGGTGAAGCGAGACGCGGACGGCGCGTACTCCGTGGAGGATCCGGTCGACGCGCTCGGCGTCACCGAGCCCAAGACCTGGGCCGCCGGTGTGCCGGCGGTGCGGAAGGCGATCGAGTATTCGCTGACGCAGACCTCGGCGCGGCGTACGGCGTTGACGTTGTTGAACCTCAACCAGGCCGGCGGGATGGACTGCCCGGGGTGCGCGTGGCCGGAGCCGGGGCACCGGCACCGGAACGAGTACTGCGAGAACGGCGCGAAGCACATCGCCGACGAGGCGACGTCGCGCCGGGTGACGCGGGAGTTCTTCGCACAGCACTCGGTCGCGGAGCTGGACGGGAGGTCGGACTACTGGCTCAACCAGCAGGGCCGGCTGACCGAGCCGATGGTCAAGCGGCCCGGCGCGACGCACTACGAGCCGATCAGCTGGGAGGACGCGTTCGCGACCATCGGCCAGGAGCTCAACGGCCTGGACTCTCCCGACGAGGCGATGTTCTACGTCTCGGGCCGGCTGAACAACGAGGCCGCGTTCCTGCTCCAGCTCTTCGCCCGCGCCTTCGGCACCAACAACCTGCCCGACTGCTCGAACATGTGTCACGAGTCGAGCGGCTCGGCTCTCAACGAGACCCTGGGGATCGGCAAGGGCAGCGTCCAGCTCGAGGACATCTACAACGCGGACCTGGTGTTCGTGGTCGGGCAGAACCCGGGCACGAACCACCCGCGGATGCTCTCCGCGCTGGAGGAGACCAAGCACCGCGGCGGCAGGGTGATCGCGGTGAACACGCTGCCCGAGGCGGGCCTGATGCGGTTCAAGAACCCGCAGAAGGCCCGCGGCGTGGTCGGCCGGGGCACCCAGATCGCGGACCGGTTCCTGCAGATCCGCCCCGGCGGTGACCTCGCGCTGTTCCAGATGCTCAACCGGCTGCTGCTGGAGTCCGACCGGTCCGCCGGTGGCGGTGTGCTCGACTGGGAGTACATCGCCGAGTACACGACCGGCTTCTACGCCTTCGCCGAGCACGCCAGCGCCATCACCTGGGAGATGGCGCTCGAGGCGACCGGGCTGACCCGAGAGGAGATCGAGGCGGTCCACGAGCAGGTGCTGGCCAGCCGCTCGGTCATCGTCTGCTGGGCGATGGGGCTGACCCAGCACAAGCACGGGGTGCCCACGATCCGCGAGGTGGTCAACTTCCTCATGCTGCGGGGCAACATCGGCAAGCCCGGCGCGGGGGTGTGCCCGGTCCGGGGCCACTCCAACGTTCAGGGCGACCGGACGATGGGCATCTGGGAGAAGATGCCCGACGCGTTCCTCGACGCGCTCGGTGCCGAGTTCGGGTTCGACCCGCCACGCACGCACGGGTACGACTCGGTCGACGGTGTCCGGGCGATGCGGGACGGGAGGGCGAAGGTCTTCATGGGCGTCGCTGGCAACTTCGTCCGGGCGATCTCCGACAGCGACGTCGCCGAGGCCGCGCTGCGGAGCTGCCGGTTGACCGTGCAGGTCTCCACCAAGCTCAACCGCTCCCACACGGTGGTCGGCGAGACGGCGCTGATCCTGCCCACCCTGGGCCGCAGCGACGTCGACGTCCAGGCCAGCGGCGAGCAGTTCGTCACCGTCGAGGACTCGATGAGCTCCGTGCACGCCACCCGCGGCAAGCTCCCGCCCGCCTCCGCGGACCTGCTGAGCGAGGTCGCGATCGTCTCCCGCCTGGCGAAGGCCACGATCGGTGACCGGCACGGCATCCGCTGGGCGGACTTCGAGGCCGACTACGGCCGCGTCCGCGATCGGATCGCCCGGGTGGTGCCGGGGTTCGAGGACTTCAACGAGCGGATCAAGGACCCGAACGGGTTCGTCCTCCCCAACCCGGTCAACTCCGGCGTCTACCGCACGCCGAGCGGCAAGGCGGTCTTCACCCGCAACGACCTGACCTGGCTGGAGGCCCCGCCGGGCCATCTGATCCTGCAGACGCTGCGCTCCCACGACCAGTGGAACACCATCCCGTACGCCATGGACGACCGCTACCGCGGCATCCACCACGCCCGCCGTGTGGTGATGGTGAACCCCGCCGACATCGACGAGCTGGGGCTGGCCGACGGTGACCGCGTCGACATCGTCGGCGTCTGGGAGGACGGCGTCGAGAGGCGCGCACCCGGGTTCACCGTGGTCGCCTATCCGGCGAGCCGGGGGTCGGCTGCTGCGTACTATCCGGAGACCAACGTCCTCGTGCCGCTCGACAGCGTCGCGGAGGGCAGCAACACCCCGACGTCGAAGGGGGTCGTGGTCCGCCTCGAGGTTGCCGGAGCGGAGACGGGCTGACGCGCAGAGTGGCTGTAGATTCGTACCTGTGAAGAGGCCTCGAAGTTCCTACCGCTCATCCGCGTTCGACACGAGGGGTGAGCGGGCCTGATGGACAGCCAGACATTCCTCGCCCTCGGGCTGGTGCTGGTCTTCGTGCTGGTCGGTGGTGTCTTCGCCGCGACCGAGCTGGCGCTCGTGTCGCTGCGCGAGAGCCAGCTGGCGGCGATGGAGCGGCAGGGGCCGCGCGGGGCGCGGGTGGCCGAGGTGGCGCGCAACCCCAACCGCTTCCTCGCTGCGGTGCAGATCGGCGTGACCGTGGCAGGCTTCCTGTCCGCGGCCTACGGCGGGTCGACGATCGCTCCCGACGTCGCCCCCTACCTGGAGCGCCTCGGCCTGAGCGAGGCGCTCGCCGAGACCACTGCGCTGATCGTGCTGACCCTCTTCATCGCCTATCTCTCCCTGGTGCTGGGCGAGCTCGTGCCCAAGCGGCTGGCGCTGCAGAAGGCTGCCGGCATCTCGCTGGCCGTCGCCCCCGTGCTGGACAGGTTCGCCAGCGTGATGCGGCCGGTGATCTGGCTGCTCTCGGTCTCCACCGACGCGGTCGTGAGGCTGCTCGGCGGTGACCCGAAGGCCTCGGCCGAGCAGGTCTCGGAGGAGGAGCTGCGCGAGTTGGTCTCCACCAACCAGGACCTCGAGGAGGAGGAGCGCCGGATCCTCCGCGACGTCTTCGCCACCACCGAGACGACGCTGAAGGAGGTGATGCGCCCGCGTGGCGACGTCACCTTCATGCCCGCCTCGATGCCGCTCCCGGTGGCCGCCGAGACCGTGCGCGACCTGCCCTACTCCCGCTACCCGGTGACCGGCGAGGGCTTCGACGACATCCTCGGCTTCCTGCACGTACGCGACCTGCTCGGTGTCGACGCGACCGACCAGCGCACGATCAGGGACGTCTGCCGTCCCGTGCTCGCGCTCCCGGGCAGCAAGCGGGTGATCCCGTCGGTCGCCACGATGCGCGAGGGCGGCACCCACCTGGCGATGGTCGTGGACGAGTACGGCGGCACCGACGGCATCGTGACCCTCGAGGACCTCGTCGAGGAGATGATCGGCGACATCCGCGACGAGTACGACCACGGCGAGGCCCGCATCCGCGACCACGGCGACCTGTCCCGGATCGACGGCGCGATGACGATCGAGGACTTCGCGGACACCACCGGCATCGAGCTCGAGGACGGCGGCTACGAGACCGTCGCGGGCTATCTCATCTCCCGACTGGGGCACATCCCGCAGGTGGGAGAGGTGCTCGTCCTTCCGGGCGGCACCCTGGAGGTGGCCGCCCGCAACGGCAACCGGGTCACCGAGATCGCGCTGCGCCCCGAGGTGACACCTCCGGCACCGGAGTGAGGACGGTTCCGGAGGTGAGCCAGCGGTCGAGGTTGTCGAGGGTCAGCTGCTCCATGGCGGCCCGGGTCTCGACGGTGCCGCTGGCCAGGTGGGGGAGGAGCACCACGTTGTCGAGGGCCATCAGCTCATCGGGGACGCTCGGCTCATCGGTGTAGACGTCGAGACCGGCACCGGCGATGCCGCCCTCGAGCAGCAGCTCGACCAGGGCGTCCTGGTCCACCACGGAGCCACGCGCGATGTTGACGAGGTAGCCGTCAGGGCCCAGCGCCTCGAGCACCTTGCGGTCGACGAGGTGCTGCGTACCGCTGCCGCCGGAGGTGGCGAGCACCAGGATGTCGACCTCGGCGGCGAGCTCGGCGGGGGAGGCGGCGTAGGGGTAGGGAGCACCGGGGACCTCGCGGCGGGAGTGGTAGGTGATCGGGCAGCCGAAGGCCTCGAAGCGGGTCGCGATCGCCCGGCCGATCCGGCCCAGGCCGAGGATGCCGACCCGCTTGCCGGACACCTTGCGGGCCAGGGGATAGGCACCTCGCGGCCAGTCCCCGCGGCGTACGAATCGGTCGGCGGCGCTGAGGTGGCGCAGGGTGTCGATCGCGAGGCCGAGCGCGGTGTCGGCCACGCAGTCGGTCAGCACGTCGGGCGTGTTGGACACCAGTACGCCTCGCTCGACGGCGGTATCGACGTCGGTGGTGTCGTAGCCGACGCCGAAGTTGATGACCGCCCCGAGCGCGGGCAGCTGAGCCATCAGCTCGCCCGGTACGCCGGTGCGGCCGGTGGTCACCACGGCGCCGATCGAGGGCCCGCGCTCGGCGAGGAACGCGGAGCGGGTGTCGTTCTCGGGCAGCACGAGCGCGTCGTACCGCTCGGTGAGGGTGGCGGCCAGCGACGGCTTCAGGGGTCCTACCTGGAGGATGCGGCGGGTCACGGTTTCTCCTGTCGTCGGGGTGACCCTCCCGAGGCTAGGCAGCGATCGCGACACGCGTCCAAGAGCGTCAGGGCATCGTTCGATGCCGTGACGTGTCGTGCTCCTGCTCGGGGCCGGTACGCAGCCGCTTCTGCCACGTCTCCTGGTCCCAGGTGGCGGGGTCGGTGCCACGGATGAACTGCTCGACGGTCATCACGAAGCGCCCGGGGTCGGACCGGAACGGGAAGTGGCCGGCGCCGTGGAACACGTCGAGCGCGGCGTACGGCATCGCCAGCCGGGCCCGGCCGGCGTGACGGAAGGGGACGACCCCGTCGCGGTCGCCCCAGATCATGAGCGTCGGGATGTTCTCGACCAGGTAGCTGCGGTCGAGCATCGTCACGACCTGGCCGTGCCAGTCGACGACGGAGCGCAGCGTCCGGGCGAAGGCCTGGCGGGAGCGGGCGTCGGGCAGCGCGTCGACGATCCGGGTCAGATCCCTGGCGTCGACACCGAGGTCGTGGTCGAGGCGGCGAAGGAGGGCGAGGGAGGCGGCCACCCCGGCCCGTGAGATCGGCAGCCGCAACAGCTTGAGCAGCTCCGGCGCCAACGGCAGGGTCGCCATCCGGAGCCAGGTCGACACGCCCCGCCCGGAGCCGCCGTTGGAGACCAGCACGACCCGCTCGACCAGGTGTGGGTACTGGTAGGCGAGCTGCATCGCGACGCCCCCGCCCAGCGAGTGGCCGACCAGGGTCACCCGCTCCACGTCCAGCACGGCCAGGAGGTCGCGCATGCCGTTGGCGAACCCGCCGATCGAGTAGTCGGCTCGCGGCTTGTCGGAGTCGCCGTGACCGAGGAGGTCCGGGGCGATGACGAGGTGGTTCTCGGCGAACAGCGGCAGCACGTCGTCCCACGTGCGCGAGCTGTCGCCGATGCCGTGGATGAAGAGGATCGCGGAGCCCTCCCCGCCGGTGCGGTAGGCACGCCTGTAGCCGTGGATCACCCGCGACTGCTCCACGATCGCCCGCGTCATGGTCGGCACGCTAGCCGCCGTGGGTTTCGGGCATGTTGCGGCCGCGCCGGCAATGCCCGACGGGGCCGCCCGGTGAACCGGACGGCCCCGCGGTTGGGGTGATGTGGGGGATCAGGGATCGATCACGATGGTGCAGGTGATCGTCCGCGGTGACGGGTCGATCGCGATGCCCTTGTGGGTCACCGTCTTGTCCCAACCGGACGCCGTGCTGGTGTCCGCGGTGGTGCCGGTGTTCTCGCAGGTCATCGACGTCAGGCTGGTCTCGCCCGAGCCGCCGTCACGGAAGTTGACCTGGATGTCGGCGAGCGGCGCGTTGGTGAACGTCGCGACCGCCGCACCGGTCGGCTGGTTGTCGGTGCAGTTGGTGCCGGTGACCACGGTGACGGTCTGGGCACCTCCGGGGGCGTCGGCGTAGCCGGGCGGCGGCGACGTCTCGGTCACGTCGTAGTCGCCGAGCGAGAGGCCGGAGACGCAGACCTGGCCGACGTCGGGGTCCTCGTCGCCGGTGCCGTTGTCGGTCACGCTGGTGCCGTCGTAGGAGAAGACCGCTCCCGCGTTGGTGACCGCTCCGCCCTTGGTGCTGTTCTTCAGGATCCTGAGCGCCCCGAGCTGGAGCTGGTTGGTGTAGGTGCAGTCGAGCACGTCGGTGTCGCTGTCGATCGCGAACGTCACCTTCGCACCGCTGATGCTCGGCGTGACCCCGGTGCTGGCATTGCAGTTCACACTGACGAACGCCCAGTCCGATGGGATCACGTCCTCGGTGACGGTGTAGCCGCTGCCGAAGAGCACGGTCTTGCCGTAGTCCTTGACCCCGTCGTCCCTCAGCGTGAACGTGTTCGCCGAGGTGGGATCGGTGCCGAACGCCTTCGTGTAGCCGAAGTCGGTGGTGTTCGGGTTCTCGTCCGGGATGGTCTGCTTGCGGATGATCACCTGGCCGCAGTTCTGCAGGTTGATCCCGACGGGTGCCACGAAGTCCTTCAGCTGCGAGGTGAAGGAGTCCGAGGACCGGCTCTTCAGCATCGCGCTGCCGAACGACGTGCACTTGTTGGGCTGGAACAGGAGCCGCAGGTCGATCTGCGCCTCACCGAAGGTCCGCGCCTGCTTCTCCCCGGAAGCGATCAGCCCGTCTGAGGCCGAGGCCGGGATGACCGAGGAGTTGATGGTGCCGGCCGCGCAGGGTGCGCCGCCGCAGGTGGCGGAGGGGACGTCCAGGTCGGTGGACGGACCCCAGGCGCTGCCGGTCCACCGGCGTGCGGTGATGTCGGCGCGGGATCCACCCTGGTCGATGGCGTACTCGATGAGCAGGTCACCGGCGGTGCGGACGACGTTGGGCCCGGAGGCGCACTTGGTGCTGGACTGGTTGAACTCGAAGTCCATCAGCGTGGTGCCCGTCGGGTCGCTCACCCGGCTCCAGGCCAGGTTGAGGAACCCGGGGTGGCTGCCGGTGCCGGCTTCCCGGTAGACGTGGAAGCTCAGCAGGTCGCTCTTGTTCGGCGGGATCGAGTCGGTCACCGCGGCAGGACAGGAGGTGTCCTCCTTGACGCCGCCGGCATAGGAGTCGTCGCCGGTGCCGTTGACCTTGTCGGTGGCGCGAACCTCGTTGACATTCGCCCAGTCGAGCGAGGGGGCTGGGTCGTCGACCTTCAGGTTGGCGTCGACGTCGATCTCGAAGTTGCTGCCGGCAAGACTGGCCTCCGGGTGCGAAGCCGAGGCGCCGGAGGAGACGAGTGTCGTGACGACGAGGGCAGTGGCGCTCAGCGCCGCCAACCTCTTGAAGAACCTCGGCTTGCTGGCGCGAGGCAGGAGTGGGCTCGATATCGAGCGCATAGCGTGTCCCCTTTCAGAGACCTCGCGGTCGCTGTCTACATGGGAGGGCGGGCCCGTTTCCCGGCTGCGGGCTCCGTCGGCGCGTGCGGCTGCGGCCTGGACGGATGTTGTCTTCAGCGGGGAGGGCATCGGTTCGGGGTCGATGCTCGTTCCTCGTGATTCGATCGTTATCCCGGCCGGGGTATCGGC
This sequence comes from Nocardioides sp. NPDC126508, assembly GCA_040302365.1. Classification (GTDB taxonomy): domain Bacteria; phylum Actinomycetota; class Actinomycetes; order Propionibacteriales; family Nocardioidaceae; genus Nocardioides. The sequence goes on along the minus strand of JBEOUM010000005.1, from coordinate 307,602 downwards.
GCATGCCGCAGATCGGGTAAGTGGCCGCGGCGCGCCAGGCCTGCGCTTTCCTGCCCTTACCTGCCCGTTACCGGCGGTCAACGGCCCGGTCATCACGGCCGCGGACCATGGATACCGAGGAGCTTCCCCCACCTTTGCCCGACCACGTGAAGGAGCCGGAGATGGCAGCTGAGGTGACACGTCCAGCGACGGACGTCGATGTTCCGACCAGATTCCACCAGAGCCGCATGGCCCGGTTCATCCGGTGGGCCGATGACTACACCCTGTGGGCGTTCAACCCGCCCGACGTGCTCGCCCCGGGCGGGTCCCCGACGCGCCGGGCTCGTGCCGACCAGCCGGATGACCCGGTCGCGACCCTGCGTGATCTCGAGGATCGACGGAGCAAGGTCGACAAGCATCTCGAGGACCTGTACGACGAGAGTGCGCTGGCCGTCCGGATGCTGCGGCGTCGCGGCTGGTCGTTCGGGCGGATCGCGGCGGAGACCGGGATCACCAACCAGCGCGTCGCCCAGCTCGCACGTAGCTCGCTGGGCGCCGGCAGGTGAACGATCCGGCGGTGACCGTGGCTCAACGAGCCGCGGTCACCGTCGCCGCGTCCGCGGCCTCAGCGTCCGCGGCACCCCGGCCGAGCAGCGCTCGGGAGCAGATCAGGGAGATCACGGTGGTCACGACACCGAAGGCGACCGGCACCACGATGCTGCCGGAGGTGTCCAGGAGCCACTGCAGGATCATCGGGGTGGTGCCACACAGCGCCCCGGAGAGGCCGTACGTCACCGAGATCCCGGTGTAGCGGACGCGGGCCGGGAACGCCTGGGCGAGCATGCCGGCCATGACGGCGTAGAACATCACGTCGGGGATCGTGGCCAGCACCGCGCCGATCATCGCGAGGGTCCAGTTGCCGGTGCCCATCAGCACGAACATCAGCGCGAGCGCCGGCACCTCCAGGCCGAGCAGGACGGTGACCAGGGTGCGCGGGTTCCAGCGGGTGGCGAGCACAGCGCCGAACGGCTGCACGAAGAACTGCACGACGCTGGCGATCAGGATGATGGTGAGGAAGGAGTCCTTCCCGAAGCCCAGGTGGGTGGTGGCCCAGGAGAGGGCGAAGGTGTCGCGGGCGTAGACGACCACGAAGACGCACAGGATGCCGAAGACGCCGAGGGTCAGCTCACGGGAGCTGCTGCGGAACAGCTCGATCACCGGGACCCGGACCACCTCGTTGCGCTCGTGGAGCTCCTTCATCGCCGGGGACTCCTCGAGGCTGAGCCGGATCACGAGCCCGACCACGACCAGCGCGGCGGAGGCCAGGAATGGCACTCGCCAGGCCCACTCGAGCAGGGCGTCGTCGGGAAGCAGGCCGGTCACGGCGAGGAAGCTCAGGGTGGCCAGGATCCGGCCGGCGGGGGAGCCCTGCTGGGCGAAGGCCCCGAAGAGGAAGCCGCGGTCGGCGCGGGTGTGCTCGGTCGCGATCAGCACCGCGCCGCCCCACTCGCCGCCGACGGCGAGGCCCTGCAGCAGCCGGAGGATGATCAGCAGCACCGGCGCGGCGGCCCCGATGGCGGCGTACGTCGGGAGCAGGCCGACCCCGACGGTCGTGATGCCCATCAGCAGCAAGGTCAGGATCAGGGAGCGCTTGCGGCCGATCCGGTCGCCGAGGTGGCCGAAGGCCACGCCGCCGAGCGGCCGGGTCAGGAACCCGACGGCGAAGGTGGCGAACGAGAGCAGCGTCGCGACGGCGGGCTCGGCGTTGCTGAAGAACAGCGGCCCGAAGACCAGCGCGGACGCGGTGCCGTAGATGTAGAAGTCGTACCACTCGATCGTGGTGCCGACGAAGGCGGCGATGCCCGCCTTACGGGCCATCCGCTCGTCGGGGACTCGCGTTGACTGGGTCATGGGGACTGCTCCTCCGGGGATTGTGTGTCGTCACGCACCGGAATGCTGTGTGACCGCGTTCACACTAAGAACCCGCGCCATTGCACGTCCAACACCAAATATGGATGGTATTGATATCGCTCTTGAGCCCAATCCTGGTCCGGGCATGCCGAAGCCGCCGACCTGCCGGAGGGGCGGGTCGGCGGCACTCGGGACGTCAGGGGAGGACCAGCGTGATGCTCTCCGCGACGCAGACCGGTCGCTCGGCGCCCTCGGCCTCGACGGTCCAGGCGACCACCACCTGGGTGCCCGCCGGGACCGGGCGTACCTCCTTGATCCGCGGCGTGGCCCGGATCTTCGACCCGACCTTTACGGGCGCAGGAAAACGGACCTTCTCCAGGCCGTAGTTGAGCCGGGCGGAACCCGCCGCGATCGTGTAGAGCTCGATGGAGAAGCCGGGAAGCATCGACAGAGTCAGGTAGCCGTGCGCGATGGTGCCGCCGAAGGACGAGGCCGTGGCGCGCTCGACGTCCACATGGATCCACTGGAGGTCGCCGGTGAGCTCCGCGAAGCGGTCCACGCGCTCCTGGGTGATCTGCACCCAGTCGGTGGTGCCGAGCTCCTCGCCGACGGCTGCCTCGAGCGCCTCGACGGAGGTGAACGTACGCATCAGACCACCCGCTCGAAGACCGCGGCCAGACCCTGGCCACCGCCGATGCACATCGTCTCCAGGCCGTAGCGGGCCTCGCGGCGGTGCAGCTCGCGGGCGAGCGTGCCGAGCATGCGTACGCCGGTGGCGCCGACGGGGTGGCCCAGCGAGATGCCGGAGCCGTGGACGTTGGTGCGCTCGAGGTCCTCGTCGGTGAACTTCCACTCGCGCATCACCGCGAGCGCCTGGGCGGCGAAGGCCTCGTTGAGCTCGATCACGTCGATGTCGGCCAGGGTCAGGCCGGCCTTGGCGAGAGCGGCCTCGGTGGCCGGGACCGGGCCGATGCCCATGATGTCGGGACGTACGCCGGCGGCGGCCCAGGACACGAGCCGTACCAGCGGCCGCAGGCCCAGCTGCTCGGCGGTCTCGGCGGTGGTGACCAGGCACATCGCGGCCGCGTCGTTCTGGCCGCTGGCGTTGCCGGCGGTGACGGTCGCCTCGGGGTCGGAGGAGCCGAGGATCGGCCGCAGCCTCGCGAGCGACTCCATCGTGGTGTCGGCGCGGGGGTGCTCGTCGGTGTCGACGAGGGTGTCGCCCTTCCTCGACGGCACGGTGACCGGCACGATCTCCTCGGCGAAGACGCCGCTCTTCTGGGCGGCGACGGCGCGCTGGTGGGAGCTGACCGCGAGGCGGTCCTGCTCCTCGCGGCCGATGGCGTACTCGCGGCGCAGGTTCTCCGCGGTCTCGAGCATCCCGCCGGGCACCGGGTGGTGGCGGCCGCCCGGGGTCTGCCGGCCGCGGGTGAGGCCGTCGTGGATCTGCACGCCGGTGCGGGCGCCGCCCCAGCGCATGTCGAGGGAGTAGAAGGCGACGTTGCTCATCGACTCCGCGCCGCCGGCGACCACGATGTCGCTGGCACCGGAGGCGACCTGCATCACCGCGTTGGCGACGGCCTGCAGCCCGGAGCCGCAGCGGCGGTCCACCTGCTGGCCGCCGACGGTGACCGGGAGCCCGGCGTCGAGACCGACCACCCGGCCGATCGCGGGCGCCTCGGCGTTGGGGTAGCAGTGGCCGAGGATGACGTCGTCGATCCGCTCCGGGTCGATGCCGGTGCGGGCGAGGAGCCCCTGCAGCGCGGTGACGCCGAGGTCGACCGGGCTCAGGTCCTTGAAGACGCCGCCGTAGCGGCCGATCGGGGTGCGGACGGGTTCGCAGATGACCACGTCGCGGGCGGTGTGACTCATGAAGGGTGCCTTTCAGGGGAGGTGGGGGCCAGGTCGGCGCTCAGGCCGGCCAGCGCGGTGCCGTCGGGGCGCCGCAGCGCGACCTCGGCCGTGTCGGGTGCCGGGTGGCCGAATCGGAGGTGAGCAGGGTCGCCGCAGAACAGCGGCGCGGTGTTGCGATGGGTCAGGCGGCGTACGCGGCGGTCGGGGTGGGCCAGCCGGAGGGCCTCGGCGAGCACCAGGGCCGAGAGCGGGCCGTGCACGACGAGACCCGGATAGCCCTCGACGCGGGTGGCGTAGGGCCAGTCGTAGTGGATCCGGTGGGGGTTGGCGGTGGCAGCGCTGAAGCGCATCAGCAGGGTCGGGTCGGTCATGAACCGCCAGCCGTCGTCCTCGGCTACCAGCGGCGGGCCGGCGGGGACAACTGCCGAGGCGGGCTCGGGATCCGGGAACGAGGTCGGCGCCGGGGAGGCCCCGCGATAGATCAGGTCCTGCCGCTCCTCCACGAGCAGCTCGTCCCGACCCGCGGCGAGGAGCCGGGTGACCACCGTGACGATCGCCAGCGGTCCGCTGCGGCCCGCCTTCTCCTCGACCGAGACGACCTCGGACTCCCGGACGACGTCGGCACCGGCAAGGAGGTCGCCGTGGAACGTCACCTCGCCGCCCGCGAACATCCGCCGGGGCAGGTCGATCGGGGGCAGGAAGTCACCGCGGCGCGGGTGGCCGTCGACGCCGATCACCGACGACACCGGCCAGCGGGGGAGCGCGACCCAGTGCCACAACGGCGGGAGTACGTCCCCGGCGGCGGGGACCGGGGCACCGCTGTCGAGGAGCGCACCGAGGGCGGCGGCCGGGCCCGCCTCCAGGGTCTCGACCGACGTCACCCGCCGCGGCTGCCAGCTCACATGAACCTTCCGCCGGTCACCTCGGCGACCGTGCCGGTCATGTAGGAGGAGAGCGAGGAGGCGTAGAAGAGGGCGACGTTGGCGATCTCGGCCGGCTCGCCGGCGCGGCCCATCGGGATCTCGGCCATCTTCTCGTCCCAGATCCGCTGCGGCATCGCCTCGGTCATCGCCGAGCGGATCAGCCCCGGCTGGATCGCGTTGACCCGGACGCCGTGGTGGGCCATCTCCTTGGCCGCGGCCTTGGTGAGACCGACGATGCCGGCCTTCGCTGCCGAGTAGTTGGTCTGCCCGACCATGCCGACCTTGCCGGAGATCGAGGAGATGTTCACGATCGCGCCGGACTTCTGCTCGCGCATCCGGGCGGCGGCCAGCCGGGTGCCGTGCCAGCAGCCCTTGAGGTGCACCGCGATGACCTGGTCGAACTGGTCCTCGGTCATCTTCCGCATCGTCGCGTCGCGGGTGATGCCGGCGTTGTTGACGACGATGTCGAGCGAGCCGTACGTCGCGACCGCCGTCTCCAGGGCGCGCTCGACATCCTCGCCCCTGACCACGTCGCAGGCCACGCCGGTGGCCACGTCCGGGCCGAGCTCCTTGGCCGTGGCCTCGGCGGCGGCGCCGTCGAGATCGGCGATGACCACGCGGGCACCCTCCGCCACGAACCGCTCGGCGACGGCGCGTCCGATGCCCTGCGCCCCGCCGGTGATCACCGCGGTCTTGTTGTCGAGAAGTGCCATGTCAGTTCTTTCCCTTCTGGTCGCGCGCCACCAGCTGGGCGGCGATCACGTTGCGCTGGATCTCGTTCGTGCCCTCGCCGACGATCATCAGCGGGGCGTCGCGGAAGTAGCGCTCCACGTCGTACTCCTTGGAGTAGCCGTAGCCGCCGTGCACCCGCACCGCGTCGAGGGCGACCTGCATGGCCGCCTCCGAGGCGAAGAGCTTGGCCATCCCGGCCTCCATGTCGGCGCGGTCGCCGGCGTCGAGCCGCTCGGCCGCGTCGAGAGTCATCAGCCGGGCGGCACGCATCTTGGTGCCCATCTCGGCGAGCAGGTTGCCGACCGACTGGTGCTTCCAGATCGGCTTCCCGAAGCTCTCCCGGGTCTGGGCGTAGGCGAGCGCGTCGTCGAGCGCGGCCTGGCCGACGCCGACCGCGCGGGCGGCGACCTGGATCCGGCCGACCTCGAGGCCGCGCATCATGTGGCCCCAGCCGCGGTTCGGCTCGTTGCCGAGGACCGCGGTCGCGGGGACGCGCATCTTGTCGAAGGTGAGCTCGCAGGCCTCGACCCCGCGGTAGCCGAGCTTGGGGATCTTGCCCGAGACCGTCAGCCCGTCACCGGGCTCGACCAGCACGACGCTCATGCCCCGGTGGGCCGGCTTCGCCGAGCGGTCGGTGATGCAGAGCAGCCCGATCAGGCCGGCGTGCTGGGCGTTGGAGATCCAGGTCTTCGAGCCGGTGATGGCCAGCTCGTCGCCGTCGGCGTCGGCGAACGTACGCATCCCCTGCAGGTCGCTGCCGCCGGACGGCTCGGTCAGGGCCATCGTGGCGCGCAGGCTGCCGTCGGCCATCCTCGGCAGGTAGGTCTCCTGCTGTTCCGGGGTGCCGAAGTGGCGGATCAGATAGCTGATCACCGAGTGGCCGCCGATCGCGCCGGCCAGGCTCATCCAGCCACGGGCGAGTTCCTCGGTGACCCGGGCGAAGCAGGCGGTGCTCACGTCGACGCCGCCGTGCTCGGCGGGCACGAGGAGGCCGAAGAAGCCGAGCTTCTTCATCTCCTCGATGAGCTCCTCGGGGTAGAGGTCGTCGGCCTCGAACTCGCGCACCCGCGGACGGACGCGCTCGTCGACGAAGTCGGCGACGAGCCGGACCATGTCCTGCTCGTCGGGGGTCAGGCTGCTCATCTGGTTGCTCCTGGGATGGGTCGGGTGAGGGAGAGGATGCGGCGGGCGCGGGCGACGACGGGGGCGTCGACCATCCGGCCGTCGACGAGGGCGACGCCGTCCTCGGTCGCGGCGGCCAGGACGCGTTCGGCCCAGGCGATCTCGTCGGGGCCGGGCGCCAGGGCCGCGGCGGTGGGGGCCACCTGGCCGGGGTGGATGCAGAGCTTGCCGGCGAACCCGAGGGCCGCTGCCGCGGTGACGTCGGTGGTCAGCCGCTCGTGATCGCGTACGTCACCGGTGACCCCGTCGATCGGGCCCGCCAGGCCGCCGACGGCCGAGGCGAGGACCAGGTTCCCGCGGGCGGGCGCGAGGGCCGGTGCGTGGTCGGGATCGACCCCGAGCTCGGCGGCGAGGTCGTAGCTGCCGAGGGCGAGGCGTACGACGCCGGGGGAGCGGGCCAGGTCGATCGCGCAGATGACGCCGAGCGCCGTCTCGACCAGGGCGACGACGGTGGAGCCGGTGGGGAGGGCCGCCAGGACGACCGCGATGGTCTCGGGGCTGTCGGCCTTCGGCAGCACGACGGTCGTCGGGGCGGCCAGGGTCGCGAGTGCGGCGATGTCGGCGTCGTGCCAGGGCGTACCGGCAGCGTTGACGCGGACGGCCGCGGTGACCTCGGTCCGGTCGATCCAGCCGATGACATGGCCGCGGGCCGCGTCCTTGTGGGCCGGGGCGACCGCGTCCTCGAGGTCGAGGACGACCACGTCGGGGCCGGCCGCGGCCGCCTTCGCGAAGCGCTCCGGTCGGTCGCCGGGGACGAACAGCCAGGTGCGTGCGGTCTCGGCGGCACTCATCGGGCCACCACCTCCGGGGTGCCGATGACGCCGCGGGTGGCGAGGTCGTCCAGCCTGTCCGCCGTCAGCCCGAGCGCGTCGGCGAGCACCTCGCCGGTGTCCTGCCCGACTGCGGGTGCCGGCCGGGCCGCGCTGCGGCGGCCGTCGACGGTGATCGGCGCGCCGGGAGCGAGCAGGTCGCCGACACCGGGCTGGGTGACGGTGGAGAAGAGCGGGTGCTCGCGCAGCAGCCGGGCGTCGTCGGCGGCGAGGTCGCGGAAGCTGCGATAGGGGGACCACAGGATCCGGGTCCGCGCCAGCGCCGCCGTGACGTACGCCGTGTCGTGCTGCTCGAACCAGGCCGCGATCAGGCCGCCGAGCACGGTCCGGTGCCGGAACCGCGATCCCTCGTCGGAGAAGTCGGTCTCGAGCGCGCGGGCGAGCGCGGTCACCGCCTCACCGAGGCCGGTGATCCCCAGCAGGTCCGACCACTGTCGCGGGGTGAGGGCCACCAGCATGAACCGGTCGCCGTCCGCGGTGGTGAAGTCGCGGCCGAAGGTGCCGTAGACGTGGTTGCCGGTCGAGCCGCGCTCGTTCGCCGGCCGCAGCTGCGCCTCGGCGAGGTAGCCGAGGTTGCCGGCGACCGCCAGGGCGACGTCCTCCAAGGCGACCCGCACCTCGGCGCCCTCGCCGGTGACCGCACGTCGGCGCTCGGCGGCGAGCAGGCCGGTGGCGAGGTGGAGCCCGGCGGCGAGGTCCCAGGCCGGCACCACGCCGTTGACCGGTGCGGCGTGCTCCTCGGGGCCGGTCACGAGCGGGAAGCCGGTGCCGGCCTGCACGGTGTAGTCGACGGCGGTGCCGCCGTCGTGGCGCCCGGACAGGAGCACGTGGATGACGTCGTCGCGACGGGCGCGCAGCGCGGCGTACCCGAGCTCGGTCCAACGCTCGGTGTTGGTCACCACGATGCCGCCGGACGGGCCGCCCGAGACGACGAGGTCGGAGACCAGCTGCCGTCCCTCGGGGTGGGTGCAGTCGATGGCGATGGCCTTCTTGCCGGGGTTGAGCCCGTTCCAGTAGAGGCTCGCGCCGCTGTCGCTGAGCGGCCAGCGGGTGCGGTCCGGTGCGCCCTCGAGCGGCTCGACGCGGATCACCTCGGCGCCGAGCTGGGCGAGCGTGGTGCCGCACAGCGGGGTGGCGACGAAGCTGGACACCTCGACCACCCGCAGGCCGGCGAGCGGTCCGGGCATGGGGTCAGGCGTGGGGTCAGCGGTGGTCATGGAGCACCCTTTCTGTGGCGGGCCGAGAGGTGGCGGCGGGGCCGGCGATCGCCCAGGTCAGCGCGACCGCGGCGACCGGGACGCCGTAGACGAGGGAGAGGTTCCCGGTCGGGTAGGCGATCGCGACCCAGGAGTAGCCGACGGCGAGGCCGGTGAAGCGGAGCATGTTGTGGAGTCCGAGCGCGACCCCGTCGGCGGCCGCGGGTGAGGTCATCAGACCGAGCGCCGAGGTGGCCTGGACGACACCGATCGCCGAGCCGGTCAGGACGAGCGCGGCCACGGTGAGCGCGACGACCGTGCCGGTCCCGGACGCGGTCGCGGCCAGCGGCAGCGCGAGCAGGCCGAGCGCGAGCAGCACCAGCCCGCCGCGCAGGGTGCGCCGGGCGGTGAACCGCTCGGTGACCCGGGAGGAGAGCGGCGCCGCGAGCGTCATCGCCAGGGCCAGCGCGAGCATCGTGACGCCGATCTTCCCCGGGCCCAGGCCGAGGTCGCGGCCCAGGTGCAGGGGAGTCGCGACGATCGCGACGCCGAGGCAGCCCATCACCGTGCCCGCGGCCATCGTGCTCGCCACGAACCTGCGCTCGGTGAGCAGGCCCGGTGGGACGAACGGTCCGGCGCTGGTACGTCCGAGCCGGGTGTGCACGACCAAGGCGAGCACGCCCACGGCGGTCATCCCCGCCGCCACCGAGATGCCCCCGTGCTGTCCGAGCCAGCTGACGGCACCGACGAGGGCGCTGATCCCGACCAGAAGCGTCGCCATGCCACTGACGTGGAGCGGGGCGTGTGCCGGCGGTACGTCCGGGACGACGGTCAGGCACAGCACCAGCAGCACGGCGCTGAGCGAGGCATGGGTGAGGAACACCCACCGCCAGCCGAGGGTGTCGGCGACCAGGCCGCCCAGGGGTGGTCCGAGCGCCTGGCCGACGCCGATCGCAGCCGCCCAGGCGGCCATCACCCGGGCGCGGTTGCCGGCCCAGTGCCGGCCGAGCACCTGCTGGATCGCCGGCGGCACCGCCGAGCACGCGATCCCCTGCAGGGCACGCATCACGACGAGGAACGAGAGGTCCTGGCTGAAGGCCGCGCCCGCCTGCGCGGCGACCATCAGCAGCAGCGAGCCGGCGAGCACCCGGCGCGAGCCGAACCGCTGGCACATCCAGCCCGAGACCGGGGCGAAGACGACCATCGCGAGGGTGAAGGCACTGACCGCGAAGACGATCCCGCGCGGCGAGGCGCCGATCGCGTGCGCGATCACGTTGATCGGTGCGCTGATGATCGTGCTCGACAGGGTGCCGAGGGTGGAGCACGCCAGCAGGGCGACGTACGCCGCCCGGCGCGGCTCGTACGTGAGGGTGGACGGGTTCATCGCAGGTAGAGCCGCACCGTGTCGATCTCCTCACGGAGCAGCCGGACCTCTTCGACGGTCGGCCGAGCGGTCTCGCGTACGTCATCGGCGACCGCGATCTCCCACCCGGTCGCGGCGCGGACGTCGTCGACGGTGAGACCGGGGTGGACCTCGCTGATCTCGAGCTCGCCGAGCTTCTCGGGCCGGCGCAGCACCGTCATCGGGGTGATCACCGTGGAGACCCCGTGACCCGGCGGCACCATCCGGGGGTCCTCCTGGTGCGCCCGCACCGGGCTCGGCGAGGTGCAGAAGTCGAGCTCCGCCGGGAGGGCGCCGGGATCGTGGCGGCGCAGCACCACGATGCACTCGCCGGCGTTTGGCATGATCTCGGCCGCGCCACCGGCGCCGGGGAGCCGGACGGTGGGCCTGTCCCAGTCGCCGATGAAGCTGGTGTTGAGGCTGCCCCAACGGTCGATCTGGGCGGCGCCGAGGAAGCCGACGTCGACGTGGCCGCGCTGGAGGACGTAGCCGAACAGGGCGGGCATGCTCAGCACCGCGGCGGCACCGGAGACCAGGACCGAGTCGGCGATGCCCTCCGCCAGGCCCTCCGGCTGGGCGCCGCAGATGCCCGACTCGTAGACCAGCTCGACGTCCGGATTCACGGTGCGCCGCGCCAGGTCGACCGCGAGCGTCGGCAGCCCGACACCGGCGAAGACACGGCGCTTGCCGACGAGCTGCCGGGCGGCGACCGCGGCGAGGAACTCGGTGCTGGACGGAGCCACGTCCGAGAACGTGGTGCTCATGACGCCTCCTGGGCGACCCGGCGGCCGAAGTCGACGGGCTGCGAGGGCCGGGGCGCGACACCGAGCCCGGCCCAGCGCTCCGCGCCGAGCTTGTCGAGGTAGGCGGCGCGATCCGGCACCCGGTGCACCCACTCCTCGAGCCAGTCGAGCACCGCCTCGCGGTCGCGGCTGATCGGGGTCCACTCGCGGTAGAAGGCGTTGTCGCGGTCGTAGTGCCCCTGCGTGTAGGACGGATGGGCGCCGCCGGGACACTCGATCACCGCCGTGACCGCGTGCGCGGGCAGCACCGTGCGGTTGGGGTCGGAGCGGACCACGTCCTCCTCGACGATCTCCTCGACGGTCACGATCACCGTCTCCGCCGCGTACGCCGCCTCCTGCTGGGCCCCGACGATGCCCCACATCTGGACGTTGCCGGAGCGGTCGGCGCGCTGGGCGTGGAGGATCGTCACGTCCGGGCGCAACGGCGGGACGACGTAGATGTCCGGGCCGCCGTAGGGATCGGAGACCTTGCGGATCAACGGGTTGAGCTTGGGGAGGTCGCTGCCGGCGTAGGAGCGGAGCGGGAAGAACGGCAGCCCGGCGGCGCCGGCCTGGTAGCGGCAGACCATGCCGTAGTGGCTGTACTCCTCGACCTCGAGCGGCGCCGGGTCGGCGCTCTCCACCCGGCGTCGCACCTCGCGCAGGGAGCCGGCCGAGCCGCTGGCGAAGAACGAGGCGACCAGCTTCGAGACGCAGCCGGCGGCGATCATCTGGTCGGCCAGCAGGTCCGGGGTCATCCGGCAGAAGGTCAGGTCGCGACGGCCCTGGCGGATGATCTCGTGACCGGCGGCGAACGGGATCAGGTGGCCGAAGCCCTCCAGCGCGACCGTCATCCCGTCCCGTACGTGGGTGGCCACCGCCGAGGTGAGATCGGTGACCTTGTCGGGCGCGGCCATGGCTTCTCCTCGGGGGCAGGCGGGGGTTCGTCGGTGGTCCCAGCCTGCCGCCAGCCGCGTGCCGAACTCCAATACTTCTTCCGCCGCCAACTGTTGACGGATACGTATGAATAGTTCGAGACAGATATCGAAAGTGATGACAAACGACGGCACAATGAGGCTGGTGGACACTGCCTCTCCTGCCGCCGGCGCCCGCGCCGCCGTGACCCTCGACGAGCTGCTCGACCTGCTCGACCTGAGCTGCGCCGACGACCCGGCCGGCCGGGTCAGCCACTGGGTGGGGAACTCGCAACGGCATCCCGCCGACCGGATCTTCGGTGGCCTGCTCCTCGCCCAGGCGCTGGTCGCCGCCGGCCGCGGGGTCCGGGCCGACCAGCGGATCGTCAGCCTGCAGGCCGACTTCGTCCGCGGCGTACCGACCGACCGGCCGCTGCACTGGGAGGTCACCGCCGTCTCGGACGCGCCGTCGCTGGCGACCCGGCGCAGCCGGCTGCTCGACGAGGCGGGCGAGGAGCTCTTCGGCGCGGTCACCCGCTGGGCGACCGTCCGTGCCGACCTGCCGTCCTACAGCGCGGCCCGGCCGTGGCCGGCGCCCGACCCGGAGACGCTGCCGGACCTGGCCGACCGGTTCGGTGCCGACGAGCGGATCCCGCCCTGGTGGCGGCTCGAGCGGCCGGTCCACTTCCGGCACGCGGTGGCCCCGCCGTACGTCGCCACGGCTGAGCCGGGCGACCGGCAGACCACCTTCCTGCGGGCCACCGGCCCGCTGCCGGAGGACCCGGTCGTGCGGGCCGCGATGATCGCGTACGTGACCGACATGAGCGTCCTGGAGCCGTCGTTCCTGGCGCTCGGGTCGGCGCGGCACGTGCCCGGCGCGAGGATCCTCAGCCTCACCCATGCGCTGACGTTCCACGCCGAGTCCGACCTGAGCGACTGGCACCAGTTCGACTGCCGGGTGGAGTCGATCGCGCACGGGCGCGCCCATGGGGTGGGGGACGTCTTCGACTCCGCCGGGCGCCATGTCGCGACCGCGTCCCAGGTCGGTCTGGTCAAGGCGCCGACGGTCAGCTGACGGTCGGCTGACGGTCGGCTGACGGTCAGCTGACGGGCAGCTCCGGTGTCGGCAGGGCCTCCTCGGAGGCGCGCAGCACCGCGTGCAGTGCCGGGCTCCGGTCGTCCTGCCGCCAGGCGAGCTGCTGGAAGGTCGGGCGATCGCACTCGCTGATCCGGACCACCTCGATGCCGGTCTGGACGACGTTGGCGATCGCGGTGTCGAGGGTGAAGGTGATGCCGACCCCGGCCGCGACCAGGGCGACCGCGGTCCAGCTGTCGGGCGCGGTCTGCACGATGTTGGGCACGAACCCGGCCTGGGAGGCCGTCTCGACGAAGGCGTCGCGCACGCTGGAACCGGGATCGGCCGGCAGCGCCACGAACGGCTCGTCGCGGCACTCCGCCATGCTGACCTGCTCGCGGCCGGCGAGCCGGTGGCCGGCCGGCACGGCGAGCACGTAGTGCTCGACCGCGATCACCCGGTGGGCCAGGCCCTGCGGCTCGATCCGCCAGCGTGCGATGGCCAGGTCGAGCTCGCCGTCCTGCAGCGAGCGCAGCGCCTCGTAGTTGTAGGTCGTGCTCTGCAGCATCAGCTCGATCCCGGGATGCTGCTCGCGCACGATCCGGCCGAGCTGGCCGACCAGCACGTGGGAGGAGGGGCCGGCGAAGCCGATCCGGACCCGGCCGGTCTCGCCGCGGCCCGCCGAGCGCACCGCCCGGCGCGCGGTGCGCATGCCCTCGAGCACCTCCTGCGCGGGCCGCACCAGCGCCTCGCCGGCCGAGGTCAGCCGGACGCTCCGGGTGGTGCGGTCGAAGACCTGGGCGCCGAGGTCCCGCTCGAGCTGCTTGATCGTGCGGCTCAGCGGCGGCTGGGCGATGTGCAGCCGCTCGGCCGCCCGGCCGAAGTGCAGTTCCTCGGCGACGGCCAGGAAGGCCTCCAGATGGTGCAGATCCATAGGGACAACTCTTGCATCAGTGGGAACAATCCATCAGGGATTAGGTATTGGACGCGCATAAGAAGTCGCGACATGCTTTCTTCCATGACCACCGACACGGCCGACCTCCCGCTGGCGGGCATCACCGTGGTCGCCCTCGAGCAGGCCGTCGCGGCCCCGCTCGCCACCCGCCACCTCGCGGACCTCGGCGCCCGCGTGATCAAGCTCGAGCGGGTGGGCGAGGGCGATTTCGCCCGCAACTACGACCACGCGGTGCACGGCCTCGCCTCGCACTTCGTCTGGCTCAACCGCGGCAAGGAGTCGGTCGCGCTCGACCTCAAGTCGCCCGACGGCGCCGAGCTCGCCCGAGAGCTGGTCGCCCGCGCCGACGTCTTCCTGCAGAACGCCGCGCCCGGTGCCGCCGAGCGGCTCGGGCTCGGTGCCGAGGAGCTCTCGGCCCGTCACCCGCGGCTGATCGTCGCCGGCATCTCCGGCTACGGCACCGGCGGACCGCTGCGAGACCGCAAGGCGTACGACATGCTGATCCAGGCCGAGTCCGGGCTCATCTCGGTCACCGGCACCCCGGAGACCGCGACCAAGACCGGCGTCCCGAGCTCCGACATCGCCGCCGGGCTCTACACCAGCCAGGCGATCGTCGCGGCCCTCTTCCGCCGCGAGCGCACCGGCAGCGGCGGCATCGTCGATGTGTCGATGTTCGACGCGACCGTCGAGTGGCTCGGCCACCCGATGTACATGCAGATGTACGGCGGCCGCCAGATCCCCCGGATGGGCCTCAGCCACGCCTCGATCGCGCCCTACGACGCCTACCCGACCGCCGACGGGGAGATCCTGATCGGCGTCCAGAACGACCGTGGCTGGCGGGCGCTGGTGACCGACGTCTTCGGCCGGCCCGATCTCGCCGGGCATCCCCGGCTGGCCACCAACCCGCTGCGCGTCGCCAACCGCGAGGAGTGCGACGCGGTCGTCGCCGAGCACACCCGAAGCTTCGCGACCGCCGACCTCGATGCCCGGCTCGCCGCGGCCGGTGTGCCGGCGGCGCAGATCAACGACATGTCCGGCCTCGTCGACCACCCGCAGCTCACCGGCCGCGACCGGTGGCGCGAGGTCGACACCCCGGCCGGACCGGTCCGGGGCGTACTGCCGCCGATGACGTTCCGCGACGTCGAGCTGCCGATGGGTCCGATCCCCGAGCTCGGCGCCCACACCGAGGCCGTGCTCGCCGAGCTCGGCCTCGACGCCGGTGCCATCGACCGGCTGGCTGCCGGTGGTGTGGTCGGCCGGCCCGCCGACGTACCCGTACCCACGCCCTGACCCGCACGAAGGAGCACCCATGGAGCCCGACGAGTTCACCTCGATCCTCGACGCCGTCCGCGCGTTCGTCCGCAAGGAGGTCGTCACGGCCGAGGACGAGATCGAGGAGACCGACCAGATCCCCGACCGGCTCCGGCAGCAGGCCGCGGCCATGGGGCTGTTCGGCTACGCCATCCCCGAGGAGTACGGCGGTCTCGGCTTCACCATGTCCGAGGAGGTCCGGCTGGCGATGGAGCTCGGCTGGACCACGCCGTCGTTCCGCTCGATGTTCGGCACCAACAACGGGATCGCCGGCCAGGTGCTGGTCAACTGCGGCACCGAGCGGCAGAAGCAGCAGTACCTGCCCGGGCTGGCGAGCGGCGAGCTGGTCGCCTCCTTCGCGCTCACCGAGCCGGAGGCCGGCTCCGACCCGAGCGGGCTGCGCACGCGCGCGGTGCGGGACGGCGATGCGTACGTCATCGACGGGCAGAAGCGCTTCATCACCAACGCGATCTGGGCCGACCTGCTCATGGTCTTCGCCCGCACCGGCGACCTCGCAGAGGGGGCGAGGAACATCTCGGTGTTCGTGGTGCCGACCGACACCCCCGGCGTCACCATCGGTCCGAAGGACCACAAGATGGGCCAGCGGGGCGCGGTGACCTCGGAGATCTTCTTCGACGGCGTCCGGGTGCCCGCCGAGAACCTGGTCGGCGAGGTCGAGGGCGAGGGCTTCTCCGCGGCGATGCGCTCGCTGGCCAAGGGCAGGCTGCACATCGCGGCGCTGACCGTCGGGCTGGCCGACCGGCTGATCGAGGAGAGCCTGCGCCACGCCACGACCAACGGCCAGGGCGGCCAGAAGCTGGCCGAGTTCCAGCTGATCCAGGCCATGCTCGCCGAGAGCCGGACCGAGGCGTACGCCGGTCGCGCGATGGTCCTCGAGGCCGCCCGCAGCTGGGACGACGGCAGCGACCGGCGTACGGCGCCGTCGCTGTGCAAGCTGTTCTGCACCGAGGCGGTCGACCGGATCGCCGACCGCGCGGTCCAGATCCACGGCGGCCTCGGCTACATGCGCGAGGTGCCGGTCGAGCGGTTCTACCGCGACGCGCGGCTGTTCCGGCTCTACGAGGGCACCAGCGAGATCCAGAAGCTGATCATCGCCAAGCAGATGGTCAAGGAGTTCCAGGGATGAGCTCGGCGCGCACCAAGGCGGTCCGGGTCGAGGACCGTGGCCACGTCCGGATCCTCACCCTCGACCGTCCCGAGCGCCGCAACGCGCTCGACCTGGCCGACCGGCTGGACCTGCTCGCCGCGCTCCGCGCGGCCGAGGTGGACGCGGAGGTGCGCGCCGTCGTCCTGACCGGCGCGGGCCCGGTGTTCTCCGCCGGCGGCGACATCCGGTCGATGTCCCCAGACCGCGACGTCGCCCGGCAGCGGCTCGAGGTCGTCAACGCCGTCGTACGTCAGCTGGTCACCGGCGACCTGCCGGTCGTGGCCGCGGTCGAGGGCGGCGCCTACGGCCTCGGCCTCGCCCTGGCCGCCGCCTGCGACCTGGTGGTCGCCGGCCGCTCGGCGACCTTCTCGACCTCCTTCGGGAAGATCGGGCTCGGCCCCGACACCGGCCTCGCCTACACCCTCCCGCGGCGCGTCGGGCAGGGGCGGGCGCGCGAGCTGCTGCTGACCGTACGCACCTTCGACGCCGCCGAGGCCGAGCGCATCGGCGCGGTCGAGACGGTGGTCGACGACGGTGCGGCTCTCGACCACGCCGTTTCGCTCGCCTCGCGGCTGGCCGAGCTCTCGGCGCCGATGGTGGCGGGCACCCGGCGTCTCCTCGGTCAGTCCGACCAGAGTCTCGACGGCGTACTCGCGGCCGAGGCCGACCTGCAGGTCGAGCTGCTCGCCGGCCCGCAGTTCGCGGAGGGCCGGGCGGCCTTCCTGGAGCGCAGACGGGCCGACTTCATCGGCGCCTGACGTGTGACGGTTGTCCGACCGGCCGATCCGCGCAAGGCTTCAGACATGACGTCGCCGCTGGTCCGGGTCCACTCGCTGACGACACGTGTCGAGGCGCCGCTCGAGGAGGTCTTCGAGTGGCACCGGCGCCCCGGGGCGATCCACCGGTTGATGCCGCCGTGGATGCCGGGGGAGGTGCGGGTGGAGGCGACCGATCTGGCCGAGGGCACCGCGGTGATCTCGCTCGGCCGGGGTGTGGACTGGGTGGCGCGCCACGACCCCGACGCCTATGACCCGCCGCTGCTGTTCATCGACCGGCTCGCCTCCCTGCGCCCGCTGTCGTGGACCCATCGGCACGAGTTCGCCTCCTCCGGTGACGCCACGCTGGTCACCGACCGGATCGAGACCAACGTGCTCGGTCGGATGGTGGACCGGATGCTCGGCTACCGCCACGCCCAGCTGAGCGCCGATCTGGCCGCCCACCGCAGGGCGTACGCAGCGGGCAAGGCCCTCACCATCGCGGTCACCGGCTCCCACGGGACCGTCGGGCGAGCCCTGGTCCCGTTCCTCACCACCGGCGGGCACCGGGTGATCCGGCTGGTCAGAGGCGCCCCGGCGGGGGAGGACGAGCGCCGCTGGGACCCCTCAGCACCCGCGGGGGATCTTCTCGACGGCGTCGACGCGGTCGTCCACCTGGCCGGGGCGTCGATCGCGGGCCGCTTCACCGAGGCGCACAAGGCGGCCATCCGCGACTCGCGAATCGAGCCGACGCGACGGCTCGCCGAGGCGGCGGCACGCAGCGGCGTACCCACCTTCGTCAGCGCCTCCGCGATCGGCATCTACGGCGCCGACCGGGGCGAGGAGGTCCTCACCGAGGCCTCGGCGCGCGGTGCCGGTTTCCTCGCCGACGTGGTCGCCGAGTGGGAGGCGGCGAGCCGGGTGGAGGGGCCGCGGGTGGTCCAGGTGCGCACCGGGATCGTGCAGACGCCCGCCGGGGGAGCGCTGCGTCTCCAGCGACCGCTCTTCGCTGCCGGCCTGGGCGGCCGGCTCGGCAGCGGCGAGCAGTGGCTGAGCTGGATCGGCATCGACGATCTCGTCGACATCTACCACCGCGCGATCCTCGACGAGAGCCTGGAGGGTCCGGTCAACGCGGTCGCCCCCGAACCGGTCACCGGCAAGGTCTACGCACAGACCCTCGCGCACGTCCTGCGCCGCCCCGCACTGCTGCCGACGCCGGCGCTCGGCCCGCAGCTCCTCCTCGGCAAGGAGGGCGCCGAGGAGATGGCGCTGGCGAGCCAGCGGGTCGATCCGGCCGCCCTCGGGATCGACCACGAGTTCCGCCATCCCACGCTGGAGTCGGCACTGCGTCACGTACTCGGTCGGTGAGGGGGCGGCGTCGGATCACGGCAGCAGCACCGGCTTGAGCACCCTCCCGGCACGCTGCTCGGCGACCGCGGCATCCCACTCGGCGAGCGGGAAGGTGGTGACCAGGCGGTCGAGCGGGAGGGTGCCGGCGGCGTGGCGGCGGAGCAGCTCGGGGATGAGCTCTCGGGGGACCGCGTCGCCCTCCACACAGCCGCGGAGGGTGAGCCCGCGCAGCATGAGGCGGCGTACGTCGATCTCGGCTCGAGCCTGCCCCAGACCGACCACGGCCAGGGTGCCGAGCGGGTCCAGCAGGCCGAGGACACGGTCGACGACCTCGGGGCGGCCGGAGGTGTCGAGGGCATGGCTGATCCCCGGATCGGCCAGCTCGTCGAAGGACGCACAGGCCTTCGCCCCGAACGACCCGACCATCTCGCGCCGGGACGCCAACGGCTCCACCACGATCACCTCGACGCCCTCGGACCGTGCCGCGAGCACGGCCGCTGCGCCCACCCCGCCGGCCCCGACCACGAGCAGCCGGTCACCGGCCCCGGGTCGGAGCACGTTGAGCACCGCGCCGGCACCGGTGAGGAACCCGCAGCCGAGCGGTGCGGCGACCTCGGGCGCCGCCTCCCCGACGGGTACGCAGGCGCCGGCCGCCACGAGCGCGTGGCTCGCGAACGACGACTGCCCGAAGAACGAGGCGAAGACCGGGTGGCCGTCGACGGTGACCGTGGCGCTGCCGTCCGGGCGTCGCCCGGCGTTGTTGAGCCGCTGAGCCTGGTCGCAGTAGGCCGGAGCGCCGTCGAGACAGCGCTCGCAGGAGCCGCAGGAGCGGAAGGAGAGCACCACCCGCTCACCGACCCGGACCTCGGACACCGCCGAACCGACCTGCTCGACGATGCCGCATCCCTCGTGCCCGAGCACGGCCGGCGTGGTGCCGAGCGCGGCGCGGGTGGCGAGGTCGGTGTGGCACAGGCCGACCGCCTCGATCCGGACCAGCACCTCGTCGTCGCGAGGCGCGTCCAGTCGCGCTGCCACCAGCTCGGCCGGCGTGTCGTCGCCACGGGTGAGCAGCACCCGGGCAGACCGCCCGGTCATGCGCGCTCCAGACCGAAGTAGAAGTGCCGTCCGGCCGGGTCGAGCACGACCGCCGGCTTGCCGTTCATGATCCCCATCAGGGTGTCGCCGTCGACACGCTTGAAGTGGTCGAGGACGGGCATCCCGTCGTAGACCATGGTCGCGGTGACCTCGCCACGGAACTCGACGTTCCACAGCGTGGCCTCGCCGCGACCGGACTTCACGTCGGAGCGGAGCGAGCCGTCCTCGGCCCGGCAGATGAGGGGCTTGGCGTCGTCGAGGGCGTCGAACCGTTTGCCGTACCAGCTGCTGGTTGCCAGCGTCTTCTCGATCGGGTGCCCGGTCGAGAACGCGAAGCCGCGCCAGGAGCCCAGGATGGCGGAGGCGGCGACGGTGTCGAGGCCCGCCCAGACCTTGTCGAGCTCGGCCGGATCGACCGGGCCGTCGATCGAGCGCAGCTCGTGGAAACGTACGGCTGTCTGCAGGGTCACCATCACCGGACTCCGATCTTGCGCATGAGCGTGAGCTGCTTGTTGGTCGACGCGACGAAGGACTCGGCCCTGCCGGGCGCGGCGCCGAGCGGGATCAGCCGCTGGATCGCGACCGTCTGCGACTCGGTGAACTTCCGGATGCCCTCGGCGCCGTGGCGGCGACCGAGGCCGCTCTCGCCCATGCCGCCCATGCCGGCCTCGATGCTGCCGGCGGCGGCCGCGGCACCGTCGTTGATGTTGACCGACCCGGCGCGGATCCGCGGCGCCAGCAGGGCCGCCTCGGCGGTGTCGCGCGACCAGATCGAGGCCGACAGGCCGTAGCAGCCCTCGTTGGCGAGCGCGATCGCCTCCTCGTCCGTACGGAACGGGTAGAGCGCGACGACCGGCCCGAAGGTCTCCTCGGCGTAGACGCGCATCTCCGGCGTGACGCCCTCCAGGACGGTCGGCTCGACGCAGAGCGGCCCCAGATCCGGCCGGGCACGACCGCCGGTGAGGACGGTCGCGCCGTGGGCCACCGCGTCCTCGACGTGGGCGGTGACCGCGTCGAGCTGTCGCTGGGAGACCAGCGGCCCGACGTCGACGGAGAAGTCGAGGGTCTGTCCGATCCGCTGGGCGGCGCTCGCCGCGACGAACCCGTCGCGGAAGGCCTCGTAGCGCGACTCGTGCACGTAGATGCGCTCGATGCTGATGCACATCTGCCCCGTGTTGGCGTACGCAGCAGCCACCGCCCCGGCCACGGCCTTGTCGACGTCGGCGTCCGCCCGCACGATCAGCGGGTTCTTGCCACCCAGCTCGAGCGAGGTCCCGACCAGCCGGCGTCCGGCCTGCTCGGCGACGACCCGGCCGGTCGCGGTGGACCCGGTGAAGCAGACGAAGTCGGCCTCGTCGACGAGCGCGGTGCCGACCGGCACCCCTTCGCCGACGACGATCTGCCACACGTCGTCGGGCAGCCCGGCCTCGGTCAGCAGGGCATGGGTCCACAGCATCGTGAGCGAGGTCTGCGGATCGGCCTTGGAGACGACCGCGTTGCCGGCCAGCAGTGCCGGGAGCACGTCCCCGACGCCGAGGTAGAGCGGGTAGTTCCACGGCGAGACGATCCCGACGACCCCCTTGGGCACACGCACCTCGCGCACCTTGGTGAGCAGCGGGACCATGCCGCGTACCCGGTTGTCGGCGAGGTAGCGGCGGGCACGGCGGGCGTAGTGGCGCGCGATCGTGGCGACCTGGGCGATCTCCTGCCAGGCGTGGAAGCGGGACTTCCCGGTCTCCCACTGGATCAGGTCGAGGACCTCGCCCTGGCGGGAGACGAGGAGGTCGTGGAAGGCGAGCACGACCCGGCTCCGCCGCGCCGGCGGCAGTGCGGCCCACGACCGCTGCACGACCCGGCCGCGAGCGACGGCCTCGGACACGTCGAGGACCGACGAGCTCGGCACCGGCGCGGTCGGCAGCAGGTCGTAGGGCGCCAGGGCGACCACGTCCGGCGGGGCCTCGCCGGCACCGCTCCGGACCCGGGAGCGCAGGTCGTCGAGGACGGGTTCGGTCAGCCACGCGGGCCGGAACGCCGACCCGGTGACAGGCGCGGCGTGGTCTTCTCTGGTCGTCATGGCGGCCCTTTTCTAATCTGAATTCACGATTTTGCCCGGCCGTCGCGATGAGGAGACGAGGGCCATTGCGTGACGTACGTCACTGGTCGTATGTTAATCAGGAATCACATTCGCGTCGACCCCCGTCCGGGCGAGCGGATCCCCTCTAGCCGGAAGGTAAGTCAATGGAAGATCTCAGTCGCAGGGGTTTCATATCGCTGGCCGCGGCGCTGGGTTTCGTCGGCATCAGCGAGGCCGTCGCGCCCACCTGGAGCTGGGCGTCGACCGGGTCGATCGCCGGGACCGACACCTACGCGAACCCGCAGTGGGTCTGGGACGACCGGATCGACGCGATCATGAAGTCCGTGCTCGACAACGGACAGGTGTCCGCGGTCAACGCCGCCATCCGCCCCTGGGTGAACAACGACGACCCGCTGCCCACAGGCCTGCCCGCCGACCTGACCGCCCACCTGCGCGACGTCAACACGCTGCCGTCCTGGGCCGACATGGACAAGCTGACCCTGGCCGCGGACTTCAACCGCCGCAAGGACACCTACTTCTTCGCGCTCTACAGCGTCGGCAGCGGCATCATGAGCACCGTCATCCCCCGCGAGGCGCGGTCGGTCTACTGGTCCAAGGGTGGCGCGGACATGCAGGACCGCGCCGCCAAGACCTTCACCTTCGGCTACGACCTCGCGCAGCTGCACGCCTTCGAGCCCCAGGGCCAGTTCGTGGTCACGGCCAACAAGACCCGGATGGTGCACGCCGCCGTACGTCACCTGCTGCCGCAGCTCCCGCAGTGGAAGGACGGCGCCACCGAGAACAAGCAGGTCCCGATCAGCAACGGCGACATCCTGGTCACCTTCCACAGCCTCGGCACCTTCGTGCACAAGAAGTTCAAGGAGTGGCGGATCCCGATGACCGCCGCCGAGGAGGAGGCCTACCTGCACTCCTGGCAGGTGGCGATCTCCCTCCTCGGTGTGCAGGACCAGTTCATCCCGCGCTCGTGGCCGGACGCGTACGCCCAGGCGGCCCAGGTCCTCGACCCGATCCTGGCGCCGACGACCGAGGGGAAGGAGCTCGCCGAGACGCTCCTCGGGCTGCCGTCCTCGGTGGACCTGGGCGTCAGCCGGGGGTTCCTCAACGAGTTCGTCCGCTACACCCTCGGCGACCGGATCTCCGACTGGCTCGACCTGCGTCGCGACTACGCCTCGGCCGCGCTGATCAAGGTCGGCTGGCCGGCCTACATCGCGTTCCGGGAGGGGACGATCGACGTGATGCCGGGTGCCTACTACGTCTTCGACCAGTTCGTGAGGGCGCTCGCGATGGCCTTCCTCAACGGCGGCGAGTCCGGGCAGACCACGCCGATCGAGATCCCGGACATGAACCGTCCCTCCTGAGGCCCGGAGAGCTCAGAGCCCGAGCGCGCGCATCAGCAGGGCGGTGACGGTCTCCTCGTTGCCGTCCTCCCAGTGGAGCAGCCGGCCGGACTCGGCGACCACGCCGAGTCCGGCATGGACCAGGATCCGCGCCGCGCGTGGGTCAAGGTCGTCTCGTGCCGCGATCAGATGGTCCTCCCAGACGGCGACGTGCTCGCGCTGGGCCCGGATCAGCGGCGTACGCAACGGCTCGGGGAGCCCGGCGATCTCGGCCGTGCCGACCTGGGTGAGCAGGTGGTGGCGGAAGCTGTAGCCGACGTACGCCCGGGCCAGGGCCCCGACCGCGTCGGCCGCGTCGCCGGGGTCGCGCAGCGCCTCGCGGACCGACTGGTCGAGCATCGTCGCCGCCTGCAGGCACGCGGCCGCGAGGATGTCGACCTTGCTCGGGTAGTGCCGGTAGAGCGCTGAGGGAGCCACGCCGACCACCTCGGCGATGCGGCCGAGGGTGACGTTCGCGAAGCCGTCGCGGGCGAAGAGCGGGATCGCGGCCGCGAGGATCTCGGCGCTGCGGGTGCGGGGGGCTGGTGGGTCCACGACCGCGTCGATACGCCCCGGGCTGCTCCCGCCGGCCGCCCTCAGGTCGGTGCCGACGACCCGGAGGCCGGACTCGGTCAGCAGGTCGACCAGCCGGCGCCTGGCGAGGGTGGCGTGGTGGGTGGTGATCGACCCGATCGCGCCGAGCGCGGCGACGGCCAGCAGCCGGTCCTCGGCGGACGGGTCGGTCCCACCGCCCGCCGCCACCACGACCCGCCGGACGACCCGGTCGACCTTGACCCGGATCTCGCCGAGGTCGTCCGCGCTCAGGTAGCGCGACTCCCAGCGGTAGATGCCGCCGTAGCTGCGGTGGTCGACGGTGAGCTCGGCGATGGTGCGCAGCACCCGCTCGAGATCGGCGTCGTCGGGAAGGCCGGACACGGCGTCGAGCAGGTGGTCGATGAGCAGGTTGGCGCAGTCGCGGAACAGGTCGTACTTGCCGGGGAAGTGCCGGTAGAGCGCGGCCGCGGTGATCCCGACGTCAGCGGCGATCTGCTCCATCGACGCGGCGTGGTAGCCGCGCTCGCTGAAGACCTTGCCGGCCGCCTCGACGATCAGCTGGCGCCGGTTGCGCGGTCGCGTGCTCACGCATCCGAGTCAACCATGCCTGAGCCGTACGCCGCTCAGCCGGTCGGCAGCGCGGTCCGGGTGAGACGCTCGGAGATCTCCCAGAGCCGGGCGGCGTCCTCGGCACTCACCAGCGGCCGGTAGAGCGCCTGCTCCGCGGGCGCTCCGCCGAGGTGCCCGGGTCCGCTGGGGCCGTACATCCGGCCACCGACGGCATCGGGCGACGTCGCGGCCAGCAACGCCGGGAGGGCGGCGGTCTCGGGGGTGCCGAGGAGGATGCCGCGTGCCGAGAGCCAGCGGATCATGCGTACGGAGAAGGTGTCGGTCGTACGTCCGATCTCGGGGCGCGCGGCCAGCAGGTTGGTCGGGGCGACGCCGGGGTGGGAGAGGTTGCTGGTGATGCCCCAGCCGTGGGCGCGGCTGTGCCGGTCCAGCTCCAGGCCGAAGAGGCCGACGGCGATCTTGGACTGGCTGTAGGCCCTCCCGCCCTGGTAGCCGTGCTCCCAGTTCGGGTCCTCCCAGTTGATCGCGCCGCGCGTCGCGGCGACGCTGACCTGGGACGTCACCCGGGCCTGCCCGGCGCGCAGCAGCGGCAGGATCCGGGCGACGAGGGCGAAGTGGCCGAGGTGGTTGGTGCCGATCTGCAGCTCGAACCCGTCGACGGTCGTCTGCCGCTCCGGCGGGGTCATCACGCCCGCGTTGTTGATCATGATGTGGAACGGCTGGTCCTCCCCGAGCAGCGTCTCGCCGAGCTCCGCCACCGAGGTGAGCGAGGACAGGTCGAGGTCGCGCAGCGAGATCCGCGCCTCCGGGACCTGTCCGCGGATCGTGGCCAGGGCCTTCTCGCCCTTCGCGGGGTTGCGTACGGGCATCACGACCTCGGCCCCGGCCGCCGCCAGCCGGCCGGCCATGACCAGCCCCATGCCGTCGCTGGCCCCGGTCACCAGGGCTCGTCTGCCGGACAGTTCCGGGATCGTGATGTCGATGGGTCGGCGTGGCATCGGTCTGCTCCTCGGTAAGGGCGGCTGGGTCGGATCCATCCTCGGTCGCGCTTCGATTGCCATCCAGGGTCTGTCGATCCCAGCCTCCTGCTGCGCATGTGGCAGGCGATGGGCGGGTACGTCGACACCGTGAGCAAACGGGAGCGCGACGTGATGCGGCGGCTGCTGGGCGCCGGCGGCACGACGTACGCCGAGGAGGCCGGCATCCGCCTGCGGGACAAACCGTCGCCCCTCTATCGTCTGCTCGTCCTGGCGATGCTCTCCTCGACCCGGATCTCCGCCGACGTCGCGGTCGCCGCGGCCAGGGAGCTGTCGGCCGCGGGCTGGCGTACGCCGCAACGGCTGCTCGACTCGACCTGGCAGCAGCGCGTGGACGCCCTCGGCCGGGCGCACTACCGCCGTTACGACGAGAGCACCGCGACCAAGCTCGAGGAGCAGGCGCAGTGGCTGCTGGAGAACTACCGCGGCGACCTGCGCCGGCTCCGCCCGACGTCGCCCGACGGGGCCGAGGCGTTGATCGACGCGCTCACCGGGTCGCCCCGCATCGGCCCGGTGGGAGCCCGGATCTTCTGCCGCGAGGTGCAGGACGTATGGCCCGCGCTGTCGCCCTTCCTCGACGGTCCGCTCCTCGAGCAGGCGCGTGACCTCGGCCTTCCCGGAGACCCTGACGAGCTCGCCGCGCTGGTCCCCGATGGCCGGTGCGCCCCGCTCGCGGCAGCGCTCACCCGGGCACGTCACGGGCTTCCCGGACTCGAGGACGGGTGAGGCCCTCCCGCCTGCCCGGGGTGTTCGCGCTTAGGATCACCGCATGGTTCGCGGGGAGTCGAAGAATGCGCCGAGCATGGCGGACGTGGCGGCCCGGGCAGGGGTGTCGCACCAGACCGTGTCCCGGGTGGTGAACGGCTCCGACGCCGTACGCGGCGAGACCCGCGACCGGGTGCTGGCAGCGATCGACGAGCTCGGCTACCGGCGCAACAAGTCGGCTCGGGCGCTGGTGACACGGCGGTCCGGACGCCTGGGGCTGCTCTACACCCAGCCGCATCTCTACGGGCCCGGCACGCTGGCCGCCTCGGTGCACCAGGCCGGTCAGAAGGCCGGCTACGACGTCATCCTGAGCCCGGTACCGCACCTCGAGGCGACCTCGGCGGAGCGGGCGATCGAGGCGCTGCTCGACGACGCGGTCGAGGCGGTCCTCCTCGGCGTCTCGCACCAGTCGTTCGAGGACCTGGTCGCCCAGCTCGCGGCCACGGTCGAGGTCGTGATGATCCACAGCGACCCGCCGGCGGGGGTGCGCTCGGTGGGGATCGACCAGCACGCCGGAGCCGTGCTGGCCACGCAGTACCTGCTGGACCTCGGCCACCGCACCATCGCCCACGTGGCCGGCCCGGTCGGCTGGATCGACGCCCGCCAGCGCCGGGAGGGGTGGCTGGCCGCGCTCCGGGACAGCGACGTGGCGCCGGGGCCCGAGATCTTCGGTGACTGGTCGAGCCGGAGCGGCTACGAGGCCGGGGCCGAGATCGCCCGGGACCCCTCGGTCACCGCGGTCTTCGCGGCCAACGACTCGATGGCGCTCGGCGTGATCCGGGCGCTCCACGAGGCCGGTCGTCGAGTCCCTCAGGACGTGAGCGTCGTCGGCTTCGACGACGTCCCGGACGCTGCGTACCTCTGGCCGCCGCTGACCACGGTCCGCCAGGACTTCGCCTCGCTCGGCGAGCTCGCCGTCGAGGTCGCCACGAAGGCCATCGCCGACGGCACCGTCGAGACGCCCGCCCTGCTCGCCCCCGAGCTCGTGGTGCGGGCCTCCGCCGCCCGCAAGCCCAGCTGACCGACGCCCGCCGAGGCGTCACGTAGGTCGGTCGACGGGGGCGACCTCTCGGCATCCACGGGGAACACAGCGGTAACCCGCCCGCAATATGTTAGCGTTCACATCGCCTCGAACCCCACCCCGAGCCGTCGGGCAGAAACGGAGCCGTGATGACGCAGCGAGCAGGCCACCTGCCTGACCTCGATCAGACCTCGCTCGGTATCGAGCTGGGCTCGACCACGATCAAGGCGTGCCTGATCGGTCCCGACCACGCGCCGCTCGCCACCGGCTCCCACCTGTGGGAGAACGAGCTGGTCGACGGCCTGTGGACCTACTCGCTCGAGGCGGTCTGGGCCGGGGTCCGAGGAGCCTTCGCCGCCCTCGGTGACGAGGTCGAGCGACAGTACGGCGCCCGGCCGACGACCTTCGGGGCGATCGGCGTCTCGGCGATGATGCACGGCTACCTCGCCTTCGACGAGGCCGGCGAGCTGCTGGTGCCCTTCCGCACCTGGCGCAACACCAACACCGCGGTCGCGGCCGCCGAGCTGTCGGAGACGTTCGGCACCAACATCCCGCTGCGCTGGTCGGTGGCCCACCTCTACCAGGCGATCCTCGACGACGAGCCCCACCTGGCCCGGATCGCCTCGCTGACCACCCTTGCGGGCTACGCCCACCGGGCGCTCACCGGCGAGCACGTGCTCGGTGTGGGCGACGCCTCCGGTGTCTTCCCGATCGACCCCGCGACCGGGACGTACGACCAGCGGATGCTGGAGCAGCTCGGTCACCTGGCCGCCGCGAAGCACCCCGGTCTGAAGGCGGAAGGCCTGCTCCCGCACGTCCTCCCGGCCGGCGCCGACGCCGGCCGGCTCACCCCCGAGGGCGCCGCGCTGCTCGATCCCGCCGGCACGCTCCGACCCGGCATCCCGCTGTGCCCGCCCGAGGGCGACGCCGGCACCGGGATGGTCGCCACCAACTCGGTCGCCACCCGCACCGGGAACGTCAGCGCCGGCACCTCGATCTTCGCGATGGTCGTCCTCGAGAACCCCCTCGAGACCACCCACCACGCCATCGACATCGTCACCACCCCGGCCGGCGACCCGGTCGCGATGGTGCACTGCAACAACGGCGCCAGCGAGCTCGACGCCTGGGCCGGGGTCTTCGGCGAGTTCGCCGCCGCGCTCGGCCACCCCTGCGAGCCCGACGCCGTCTTCGGCGCCCTGCTCACCGCGGCCCTGAAGGGCTCGCCCGACGGTGGCGGGCTGCTGGCGTACAACTATCTGGCCGGCGAGCCGATCACCGGTCTCGACGAGGGCCGCCCGCTGTTCGTACGCACCCCCGGCAGCCGCCTCGACCTCGCCGGGTTCGCGCGCGCCCAGGTCTACGGCGTCTTCGGCACCCTCGCCCTCGGCATGCGCGTGCTCGCCGACCAGGGCGTCGAGATCGACGCGATGTTCGCCCACGGCGGCCTGTTCCGCACCGCCGGCGTCGCCCAGCGCCTGCTCGCCGCCGCCACCGGGGCCCCGGTGGCCGTCGGTCGCACCGCCGGCGAGGGCGGTGCGTGGGGGATTGCGGTGCTGGCTGCGTACGCCCGGGCCGTCCAAGCCACGAGCGACCTGACCCTGAGCGCCTATCTCGCCGAGCGCGTCTTCGGCGACATCGACCTCGAGGTGGTCGAGCCGGACGCCGCCGACCTCGCCGGGTTCCGGACCTACCTCGAGCGCTACGAGGCCGGGCTCGACATCGAGCGCGCAGCCGTGGCCTCGCTCGCCCCCACCACAGACGCCGCAGCAGAAGGAGACCAGTGATGACCGGCGTACCCGCCGCGCTTCGCGACGCCGTCGATGCCGCCAAGGAGCGCGTCGCCGCCCTGCACGCAGAGCTGCCCCGCTGGGAGCTGATCGTGTGGACCGCCGGGAACGTCTCCGAGCGGGTGGCGAACCCCGACGGCGAGGACCTGCTCGTCATCAAGCCCTCCGGCGTTGCCTACGAGGACATCACCGCCGAGGCGATGGTCGTGTGCGACCTGGCGGGCAACCTCGTCGAGGGCGAGCGCTCGCCGTCGTCGGACACCGCCGCCCATGCGTACGTCTATGCCAACATGCCCGAGGTCGGGGGAGTGGTCCACACTCACTCCACCTACGCCACGGCGTGGGCGGCCCGTGGGGAGGAGATCCCCTGCGTGCTCACGATGATGGCCGACGAGTTCGGCGGCCCGGTCCCGATCGGCCCGTTCGCGATCATCGGCGACGACTCGATCGGCCGCGGCATCGTCTCGACCCTCGAGAGCTCGCGCAGCCCGGCGGTGCTGATGCGGAACCACGGCCCGTTCACCATCGGCAAGGACGGCCGCGCCGCGGTCAAGGCCGCGGTGATGTGCGAGGAGGTCGCCCGCACCGTGCACATCGCGCGCCAGCTCGGCCAGCCGCTGCCGATCGAGCAGGGCCACGTCGACTCGCTCTACAACCGCTACCAGAACGTCTACGGCCAGCACTGAGCTGCCTGCACCGAGAGGAACCCCCACATGAGCAAGCCCGCAGCGCTGAAACCCTATGGAGACCGCGAGGTCTGGTTCTTCACCGGCAGCCAGGACCTCTACGGCGAGGAGACCCTTCGCCAGGTGGCCGAGCAGTCCCAGGAGGTCGCCCGCGCCCTCGACGCGTCGGACGACGTACCCGCGAAGGTCGTGTGGAAGCCCGTCCTGAAGGACTCCGCGTCGATCCGCCGGGCGATGCTCGAGGCGAACTCCGACGACAACGTCCTCGGCGTGATCACCTGGATGCACACCTTCAGCCCGGCCAAGATGTGGATCGCCGGCCTGGACGCGCTCCAGAAGCCGCTGCTGCACCTGCACACCCAGGCCAACGTCGAGCTCCCCTGGTCGGAGATCGACATGGACTTCATGAACCTCAACCAGGCCGCCCACGGTGACCGTGAGTACGCCTACATCGCGACCCGCCTCGGCGTCGCCCGCACCACCGTCGTCGGCCACGTCTCCAACCCCGCGGTCACGCGCCGCGTCGGCACCTGGGTCCGTGGCGCCGCCGGCTGGGCCGCCACCCACGGCCTCAACCTGGTCCGTTTCGGCGACAACATGCGCAACGTCGCGGTCACCGAGGGCGACAAGACCGAGGCCGAGCTGCGCTTCGGCGTCTCGGTCAACACCTGGGGCGTGAACGACCTGGTCGCAGCCGTCGAGGCGGTGGGCGACGATGCCGTGGACGCGCTGGTCGCCGAGTACGAGGCGCTCTACGACGTCGTCCCCGAGCTCCGCCGCGGCGGGGGTCGCCACGAGTCGCTCCGCTACGCCGCCCGTCAGGAGATCGCCATGGAGGCATTCCTGGTGGAGCGCGACGCGAAGGCGTTCACCACCAACTTCGAGGACCTCGGCGGGCTGCGCCAGCTCCCCGGCATCGCCGTCCAGCGGCTGATGAGCAAGGGCTACGGGTTCGGCGCCGAGGGCGACTGGAAGACCGCGGTGCTGGTCCGTGCCGCCAAGGTGATGGGGGAGGGGCTGCCCGGCGGCGCCTCCCTGATGGAGGACTACACCTACGATCTCACCCCCGGGGCCGAGGTCATTCTCGGCGCCCACATGCTCGAGGTCTGCCCCTCGCTGACCACCTCTCGTCCGAAGGTGGAGATCCACCCGCTCGGGATCGGCGACCGCGAGGACCCGGTCCGGATGGTCTTCGACGCCGACTCGGTCGAGGGTGCCGTCGTCGTGTCCCTGGCCGACATGCGTGACCGCTTCCGGCTGACCGCCAACGTCGTCGACGTCGTACCCACGACCCAGGCGCTCCCCAACCTCCCGGTCGCCCGCGCCGTCTGGGCCCCGCGCCCCGACTTCGCCACCTCGGCCGAGGCCTGGCTGACCGCCGGCGGCGCCCACCACACGGTGATGTCGACCGCCGCCGGGATCGAGGCCTTCGAGGTCTTCGCGAACATCGCCCGCACCGAGCTGCTGGTCATCGACGAGTCCACCACCCGGCGCGGCTTCGCCGACCAGGTGCGCTGGAACCAGGTGTTCTACCGAGTCGCCCAGGGCCTGTGATCGATCGGTGCACTCACCGAGGCTTGGTGGCTGCGCCGACCGTGCACGTGCGCGATCCGTGTACCCGAATAGAGGCCCTGGGTGCACGGATCGCGCACGATCGGCTGGATCGGTTCATCGCCGCCGATCGCGAATCTGGTAGATGCGCTGGACGGACACGCCGGCGATCTCTGCGAGATCCTTCGCGGTGTGGCCGTCGAGGATGGCTTCGCGTACGCAGGCTGCCCAGAAGCTGTCCCGTCGGGCCGCCTCGCGTCGCGCCATTTCACGATCAGCCTTCGCTTGTTCGATCACGACTTTCCAGTCGCGCGGCGCGATGGCGATCGTGTCGTCCGGCCACCCGCCACCGGCGGCGCCCAGGACCGTCCAGCCGGATAGGCCGAGAGCGTCCGTGGCTGTGCTCGAGACGGCCAGTTCGGCCAAGACCTCGCCATCGTCGTTCCTCACCTGCACCGCGTCAGTCGCGCTTCCTTCGTGGCTGAAGACGGTCGCCCTGAACCGCGTTTCGCGGACGACACCGAACGGTGTGCCGATGACGACGGTCTCGGTCGGCGCCCATCCGATCTCTCGCAGGAGATAGGTAATGCGATGTTCGGGAGAGACGAATGGGTCTGGGTCGGGCCCGCCTGGACGCATCGCAGACGTGATCGTTGCTACCGGGTTCGACGAGCCGGCTCTGGGCAAGTCGTCAGTCGACAGAACCTCGATGAGGACATCTTCGGTTTCGCTTTGAGTGATCGTCGCGATCGCTGAGAAGTCCATGAACGAATTATAGCGCGCTTTAAAATTGCCTCAGGGCAGCACCTTCCGAGGGTTCATCACCCCGTCGGGGTCGATCGCCTGCTTCACCGCTCGCAGGAGGTCGACCTCGACACCCGTCTTGTACGCAGCCGCAGCGTCCCGCTTGAGCGTGCCGATGCCGTGCTCGGCGGAGATGCTGCCGCCGAGGGCGGTGACGGCGTCGTAGACGATCCGGGTCAGCGTGGGAGCCTCTCGTTTGAGCGCCGCGTCGTCGCCGACGGGCGCGGAGAGGTTGTAGTGCAGGTTGCCGTCCCCGATGTGTCCGTACGTCACCAGCCGCAGCCCCGGCAGCGCGTCCTGCAGCGCCGGGCCGACCTCGGCGACGAACCGGGACAGCGCCGTGATCGGCAGCGTGACGTCGTGCTTGAGGGTCGTGCCCTCGCTCTTCTGTGCCTCCGAGACGCCTTCGCGCAGCGCCCACAGCGACTCCCGCTGGGCGGGGCTGCCGGCGATCACGGCGTCGAGGAGAAGTCCCTGTTCGGCCGCGGCGGACAGTGCGTTCTCGAGCCGCTCGTCGACGTCGGTGGAGGTGCCGGCGAGCTCGACGAGGCCGTACCACTCGTGCCGGTCGGCGAACGGGTCACGCGCGCCGGGCAGGTGGGCGAGGACCAGGTCGACGGCCTGACGGCCGAGCAGCTCCCACGTGGTCAGTTGCCCGCCGCTGTGCTCGCGGAGCAGAGGGAGGAGCGCGGTGGCAGCCGAGACCGACTCCAGCGCGACGAACGCCGTCGCCCGGCGCGGCGTCGCCGGCAGCAGCCGCAGCACGGCCGCGGTGACGACGCCGAGCGTGCCCTCCGAGCCGATGAAGAGCTGCTTGAGGTCGTAGCCGGTGTTGTCCTTGCGCAGCGGCCGCAGTCCGTCCCAAACGCGGCCGTCGGGGAGCACGACCTCGAGACCGAGCACCAGCTCGCGCATCATCCCGTAGCGCAGCACCGCGGTGCCGCCGGCGTTGGTCGCGATCGTGCCGCCGATGGTGCTGGAGCCCTCCGAGCCGAGCGAGAGCGGGAAGAGCCGCCCGGCGGCCGCGGCGGCCTCCTGAACGGTCGCGAGGGGCGTACCGGCCTCGACGACGAGGGTGTCGGCGACCGGGTCGACGTCCCGGACGCGGCGCATCCGGCCGAGCGAGAGCACGACCTGGTCGCCGCCGGAGTCGGGTACGCCGCCGCCGACGAGGCCGGTGTTACCGCCCTGGGGGACGACTCCGACTCCGGCCGCGGCGCACAGCCGGACGGCCGTCGCCACCTCGGAGGTCGAGGCCGGGCGCACCACCGCGAGGGCGGTGCCGGTGAAGCTGCCGGTCCAGTCGGTGACGTACGCGGCCATCTCGACGGGGTCGGTCAGCACGGCGCTCTCGCCGAGGGCGGCGCGCAGGTCGTGGACCACCTGGGAATCAGGCAACCTCTGGACTCCTTGTCACTCATCGGATAAGTTCCGTACTTGTCATACAACTTACCTCATCGAGGAGCACCCCCGCCATGGCCGCCGACCGCATCGCCTCACTGACCCTCTCCCACGTCGTCCTCCCGCTCGAGAACCCGGTCAGCGACGCCAAGGTGCTCACCGGGCGGCAGAAGCCGCTCACCGAGACCGTGCTGCTCTTCGTCGAGGTGACCACCGAGCAGGGCCACGAGGGGATGGGCTTCAGCTACTCCAAGCGGGCCGGCGGCCCGGCGCAGTACGCCCACCTCAAGGAGATCGCCGAGGTCGCCATCGGCCAGGACCCCTCCGACATCGCCAAGATCTACGAGTCGCTGATGTGGGCCGGCGCCTCGGTCGGCCGCAGCGGTGTCGCGACGCAGGCCGTGGCCGCCCTCGACGTCGCGCTCTACGACCTCAAGGCGAGGCGCGCCGGTCTGCCGCTGGCCAAGCTGCTCGGTGCCCACCGCGACTCCTGCCGCGTCTACAACACCTCCGGCGGCTTCCTCCAGGCGAGCGTCGAGGAGATCAAGGAGAAGGCCACCGCCTCGCTCGAGGCCGGCATCGGCGGCATCAAGATCAAGGTCGGCCAGCCCGACTGGGCCGAGGACCTGCGCCGCGTCGCCGCGCTGCGCGAGCACCTCGGCGACACCCCGTTCATGGTCGACGCCAACCAGCAGTGGGACCGTGCCCGTGCCCGCCGGATGTGCCGTGAGCTGGAGCGGTTCGACCTGATCTGGATCGAGGAGCCGCTCGACGCCTGGGACGCGGTCGGACACGCCGACCTGTCGCGTACGTTCGACACGCCGATCGCGACCGGCGAGATGCTGACCTCGGTGCCCGAGCACATGGCGCTGATCGACGCCGGCTACCGCGGCATCGTGCAGCCCGACGCGCCGCGCATCGGTGGGATCACCCCGTTCCTGAAGTTCGCCACCCTCGCCGCCCACGCCGGTCTCGCACTGGCGCCGCACTACGCGATGGAGATCCACCTGCACCTCGCCGCGGCCTACCCGACCGAGCCGTGGGTCGAGCACTTCGAGTGGCTCAACCCGCTCTTCGAGGAGCGCATCGACATCCACGACGGCCGGATGTGGGTGCCGGACCGCCCGGGTCTCGGCTTCACGCTCAGCGACCAGATGCGCAAGCTGACCGTGGAGACGGCTAGGTTCTCGGCATGACTGCAAGCGCCGGGCTCGCCGACCGCGTGGTCTCCGGGATCAAGGACCAGATCCTGTCCGGAGACCTCGCTCCGGGGGCGAAGCTGCCCTCGGAGTCCGACCTGGTCGCGACGTACGGGGTGTCCCGGACGGTGGCGCGCGAGGCGGTCTCCCGTCTGCGCGCCGAGGGTCTGGTCGAGACCTTCCAGGGGCGCGGCTCGTTCGTCCTGGCGGTCCCGGCGCCGTCGCCGTTCGCGCTGGAGTCCTCCGCGATCCGTACGCAGCACGACGTGCTCGACATGGTCGACTTCCGGCTCGGGGTCGAGTGCGAGGCGGCGGCCCTGGCCGCCGCCCACCTCGACGAGCAGGGCTCGCGCACCATCGAGGAGGCGCTCGCCGCGCTGGCCGCCGCGCACCCCGACGGTGCGGTGGAGGCCGACTTCGCCTTCCACCGGGCCGTCGCGGCGGCGACCGGCAACCGCTTCTACCTCGATCTGATGGACTCGCTGGGTCCGATGATGATCATGCTGCCGCGCACCCGGCTCGGCGACGCCTACTCGCCCAGCGACGCGCTCCACGTCGAGCGGGTGCAGCGTGAGCACGACAACATCGCCACCGCGATCCTGGCCGGTGACGCCGACACCGCCCGGGCCGCGATGCGGGTCCACCTGGGGAGCACCCGGCGGCGCCTGCTGAGCAGCTGAGCCGCTACATGTGCTCGCCGAGCGGGGTGGAGCAGAACTTCCCGCCGGCCAGCCGCTCCTCGGGCCCCTGGGGAATCTCGGCGGCGTAGATCTCGGAGTCGTCCTGCGGGTGGTAGCCGATCGCCTCGCCCTCGGCCAGCGACCACCAGCGCCGGGTGTTGCGGGAGATGCCCCACACCACCCGGAAGCCGGGCTCGGGCGTGGCCAGGCAGGCCTCGAGCAGCCGGGCGCAGTCGTCGGGCGACAGCCATGTCCACAGCGACCGGCGGTCCCAGGGCTTCTCGAAGCACGAGCCGATCCGGAGCGCGGTCACGTCGATGCCGTAGCGGTCGTGGAAGAGGGAGCCGAGCGCCTCCATCGCGACCTTGCCGACCCCGTAGTAGGTGTCGGGACGGGGGAAGGCGTCGGCCGCCAGCCCGCCCTCGGGCGCGTCGTCGATGTCGTAGAACCCGACGGCGTGGTTGCTCGAGGCGAGCACCACCCGGGCGACCCCGGCGTCCCGGGCGGCCTCCAGTACCACCCGGGTGCCGTCGATGTTGGCCGACAGGATGCCGTCCCACGGTGCCTCGACGCTGATCCCACCCAGGTGGATGACCGCCTCGACGCCCTCGCAGGCGGCGCGCATAGCGGCCTCGTCGGTCACCGACGCCTCGATGATCTCGACGGCCTCGCCCTCGGCGGGGTCCTCGGGACGTACGACGTCGAGGAGGCGCAGCACGCGGCCCTCACGGGCGAGGCGGGTGCGCATCATCCTCCCGATCCCGCCACCGGCCCCGGTGATCAGCACGGTCTGGGTCATGCGTCCCTCCGAATCTCTGCGGCCTCGGCGAGTAGGTGCTGCCTGTCCGCGCCCGCGAGACCGAGGTGGTAGAGGTGGATCTGGTCGATCCCGGCGTCGAGCAGCGCCCGCACGTGGTCGCCGAAGGCGTCCTCGGTGGTGGGCGGAAGAACCGTGACGTACGCAGCAGCCGCCGCCCTCCCGGACACCGCCTCGACGAGTCGGCGCGCGGTCTCCACCGAGGCCTCTGTCGTCGGCCAGCAGAAGGAGATCACCAGGTCGACGTCGCCGGCCGTGGTCGGGGTCAGGCCCGGGCTGGCCCCGGTGGCCCAGGGGTCGGGCTGGGCGTGCAGCGCGATCTCGGTGATGCCGGGGGCGGCCTCGCGGACGGCCGCCACCACCCGGTGGCGGAGCTCGTCGGTCGCGGCGTGGCGGGAGGCGAGGATCGTGGCCAGGGCACCCGCATCCACGGCCGTCGGGGTGGGGTTGGCGCCGGTCGCGGCGCGCAAGGTCGCCACGGTCACCTCCGGGTCGAGGCCCCGGTCGGCCCAGTCCTGGCGACAGGCCGGGCAGCAGCAGATCGAGAGCAGCTCCTCGGTGGCGGCGTCGTAGGCGCCGTCGGTCTTCTCGTGGTGCCCGCCGTGGCCGAAGCCGAGCTGGCCGCACGCCTCCAGGACGGCCGAGGAGACGGGGGTGTCGCGGACGGCCTCGGCGGCGAGGGTCTCCGCGTATGCGCGGACCTCCTCGTGGCGGGCGCACAGGGCGTAGGAGTAGGGCTCGCCCCAGCAGTTGACGACCGCGAGGTCGGGGTGGGCCTCGCCGAGGAGGGTGGAGTGGGTCAGCACGATCCAGGCGGCGACCTCGAACCCGGCCTCGGTGAGGATGGTGGCGGCCTCACCGAACGGGTCCTCCGCCGCGACCCAGGTCGCCGCCGGCGGCACCAGCCGGGCGCCGTCCCAGGCCTCGGGGCGCACCGGGCGGTAGAGCGCCGCGCTGCGGGCCTCGACGAACCGGTGCTCGGGATGGAGCGGGGTCGCGGCACGAGCGGTGTGGTACGCCGCGGCGAGGGCGATCTTCGTGACGCCGAGGCCCCGGGCGCGGTCGGTGAACGAGGGATCGCCGATCACGTCCCAGGGGTAGGCATAGCCGACGACCGGGACGGTGCCGGTCCTTCCCGAGCCGGTCACCAGCGTGACGTGTTCGGGGTGAAGTCCGGCTCGAACGTACGCATGTAGACGGTGTCCTCCCTGCGGCGCACGCCGCACGTCAGGTACTGCTCGTGCAGCTCGCCGAGCAGGTCACGATCGAGCTCGACACCGAGGCCGGGGCCGGTCGGCACCGCGACCGCACCATCCACGAAGTCGAGCACCCCGGAGCGTACGACGTCCTGGGTCTTCCACGGGTAGTGGGTGTCGCAGGCGTAGGTCAGGTTCGGGGTCGCGGCGGCGAGGTGGACCATCGCGGCCAGCGAGACGCCGAGGTGGGAGTTGCTGTGCATCGACAGGCCCAGCCCGAAGGTGTCGGTGATGCCGCCCAGCAGCGCCGACCGGCGCAGCCCACCCCACAGGTGATGGTCGGAGAGCACGATCTGGACCGCGTCGACCGCGATCGCCGGTTTGAGGTGCTCGAGGGCGATCACGCACATGTTGGTGGCCAGCGGTACGTCGGTCCGTGCCGAGACCTGTGCCATCCCCTCGATCCCGGGGGTGGGGTCCTCGAGATACTCCACGACGCCGGCCAGCCGCTCGGCGACCTTCACGGAGGTCTCCGGTGTCCAGGCGCCGTTGGGGTCCAGCCGGAGCGGCAGGTCGGGGAAGGTGTCGCGGAGAGCCTCGATCGCGGCGCACTCCTCGTCGGGGTGGAACACCCCGCCCTTCAGCTTGAGCGAGCCGAAGCCCCAGCCGTCGACCATCCGCTTCGCCTGCGCGACGATCTGGTCGGCGTTCAGCGCCTCGCCCCACTCGTCGTCGGGCTGGCCGGGGTGGCCGGCCCACTTGTAGAACAGGTAGCCGCTGAACGGCACCCGGTCGCGTACGGCGCCGCCGAGCAGGTCGCTGACCGGACGGTCCGCCTCGCGGGCGACCAGGTCCAGGCAGGCGACCTCGAAGGGGGAGTAGACGGTGTCGACCGCGGAGGATACGTCGAGCATGCCGCCGAAAGAGGCACCCGCCCCGCCGGTCTCCCTGCCGAGTACGTCCACGACGAGCCGTCGCAGGCCGTGGGTGTCGTAGGGGTCGTGCCCGGGGAGGGTGGCGGCGACGGCGTCGAGGCGGGCGAGGTGGGTCTCGTCGGCGTACGTCTCGCCGAGGCCGACCAGGCCGGTGTCGGTGTGGAGTTCGACGATCGCGCGCAGCGCCCACGGCTGGTGGACGCCGACCACGTTGAGCAGCGGCGGGTCGGCGAACGCGACCGGGGTGACGACGACCTTCGAGATCCGGCTGCGGGTGGGCGCCGCGGTCATGCGGTCGGCTTCACGGCGAGGACCGGTACGCCGGCGTCGAGCAGGATCCGTTGCGCGTCGCTGCCCAGCAGGGCCTTGCCCACCGGCGAGCGGCGGCGCAGCCCGATCACGATCAGCCGGGCGCCGGTCTCGGCGGCCAGCGCGTCGAACGTCTCCACGACGTCGGCACCGTGCGCGGTGTGGTCGACCCGAGCGCTGACCCCGGCCGCTTCGGCGCGGGCGACGAGCGACGCTGCCGCGGCCTCGTCGACGAGGTCGGCGTCCACCGTCGCGCCGCGGCGGGGGCTGTTGACGATGACGACGTCGTCGCCGCGGGCCGCCGCCTCGGCCAGGCCGGCCTCGAGGGCCGCCTCACCTACCGGTGTGGGGACGTAGCCGATCAGGATGGTCATGGTGTGCCTCTCTCAGCAGGTCAGCGGGACGGGGTGTCGACGTGGTCGCGCTCGGCCGGGGCAGCGGTGACGGTCGCGGCCTTGCGGCGAGCCAGGACCGCCTTGGCCGCGGGCCACAGGGCGACGAGGACGAAGGCGGCCAGGATGGTGCCCGAGATCGGCCGGGTGAAGAACCCGGTCGGGTCGCCGTCGAAGATCAGCATCGAGCGGCGTACGCCGTCCTCGACGATCGAGCCGAGGACGAACGCGAGCACCATCGGGCCGGGCTCGAAGCCCACCTTCTTCATCAGGTAGCCGATCAGGCCGAAGGCGATCATCACGAAGATGTCGAAGGTGGAGTTGTTGATCGTGTAGACGCCCAGGATCGTGATCAGGGCGGTGATCGGGGCCAGGATCGCGGGGCGTACCCGGAGGATGCGGACGAAGATGCCGACCAGCGGGATGCTCAGCACGAGCAGGATCAGGTTGCCGATGTACATCGAGTTGATGACGCCCCAGAACAGGTCGGGGCGCTCCTCGACCAGCTGCGGCCCGGGCGAGATGCCGAGGATGAGCAGGGCACCGAAGAGCATCGCCATCGACGCGTTGGCCGGGATGCCGAGGGTCAGCAGCGGGATGAACGAGGAGGTCGCGGCGGCGTTGTTGGCGGTCTCGGGGGCCGCGACGCCCTCGATGGCACCGCGACCGAAGCGCTCGGGGTTCTTCGCGATCCGCTTCTCCGTGGCGTACGCGGCGAGGGAGGACATCACCGCGCCACCACCGGGCAGCACGCCCAGGACGAAGCCGATCAGCGAGCCACGGCCGATGGCGCCGGAGGACTGCTTGAGGTCCTTGCGGGAGGGCCAGATGTTGGCCACGGCGGCGGGGACGTGGGGCTTCCCGTGCCGCTCCTCGAGGTTGTAGAGGATCTCGCCGACGCCGAAGAGACCCATCGCGACGACCACGAAGTCGATGCCCTCGGTCAGCTGCAGGCTGCCGAAGGTGAAGCGCTCGGCGCCGCTGAAGCTGTCGCGGCCGATCGTGGCCAGCAGCAGGCCGAACGCGGCGGCGAGCATGGCCTTGAGCTTGTTGCCGTTGCCGATCGTGGCGACCAGCAGGACGCCCAGCAGGGCCAGCGCGGCGTACTCCGGGTCACCGAAGCTGAGCGCCCACCCCGCGATCAGCGGGGCAATCAGGGTCAGGCCGAGGATGGAGACGGTCGCGCCGATGAAGGAGCCGATCGCGGCGATGCCGAGGGCGGTGCCGGCCTTGCCCTGCTTGGCCAGCGCGAAGCCGTCGAAGACCGTGACGACCGAGGAGGCCTCACCCGGCAGCCGGAGCAGGACCGAGGTGATCGTGCCGCCGTACTGGGCGCCGTAGTAGATGCCGGCCAGCATGATGATCGCGGAGACCGGGTCGATGCTGTAGGTGATCGGCAGCAGGATGGCGATCGTGGCCGCCGGCCCGAGGCCGGGGAGTACGCCGATCAGC
The DNA here is from genome assembly GCA_040302365.1 of Nocardioides sp. NPDC126508. Classification (GTDB taxonomy): domain Bacteria; phylum Actinomycetota; class Actinomycetes; order Propionibacteriales; family Nocardioidaceae; genus Nocardioides. The sequence goes on along the minus strand of JBEOUM010000005.1, from coordinate 267,560 downwards.
ATGCCGATGAGCACGCCGATCAGGCAGTAGAGCAGGTTCTGCGGTTCGGTGACGAGCCCGAAGCCGTCGAGGAATGCGTTGACGTCCACTGGGGGCTCCGCTCAGAACAGGTGGGGCAGCGGGATGCGCAGCCCGTAGAGGAAGAGGAAGTAGAAGGCGGCGACCGTCACGACCGACGTGATGATCGTGCTGCGCCAGGACTCGCCGCCGAGGAACCTCAGCCAGACGACGCACAGCAGCAGCGCGGGGATCTCGAAGCCGATCACGGGCATCAGCATGGCCAGCACGATGAAGGTGACCAGGCCGACCGCGGGGAGCACGCTGGAGCGGGTGAACTTCTCGCTGTCGGTGAGACTGCGGCCGACGACGAGCAGCGCCGCGGCCATCAGCGCGATCGCGATGCTGACCACGAACGGCCACAGGCCGGGCCCGGGCTGGCGCAGCGAGCCCAGGCCGTAGCCGTAGGAGAGGACCGCGCCACCGATGCCGACGACGAGGGCGACGAGCGCACCCACCACCTGGTAGGCCGGTCCGCCCGCGGGAGGCCGTTCCTCCTCCATGTCGTGGGCCACCTCGGCCTGGATCTCGGCCAGGATGTCCTGGTCCGGCTCGGGAGTGGGGGTGCGTTCGTCGCTCATCGTCATGCCTTCGTCGTGGGGGAGGGTCAGCTCGCGCCGAGGTTGAGACCGTACTGGTCGACCAGGTCGGCGAACCGCTTCTTGTCCGCCTCGAGCTGGGTCACCACCTCGTCGCCGGGGATCTCCATCGGGGTGAGGCTGTTCTGCTTGTTGAAGGCCTGGTACTCCTCGGTCTTGAACGTCGCCTGCATCGCCTTGGCGATGGCGTCCTTGACCTTGTCCGGGGTGCCCTTCGGGACGGTCATGAAGCGGTACTGCGCGACCTCGACGTCGAGGCCCTGCTCCTTCGCGGTCGGCACGTCCGGCAGGTAGTCGACCCGCTCGGGACCGAAGACGCTCAGCGGGGTCAGCTTGCCGGATTCGATGTTCTCGATCGCCTCGCCGACCTGGATGCACGCGGTGTCGACCTGGTTGCCGAGGACGGCGGTCAGGGCCGGCGCGCCGCCGTCGAACGGCACCGCCTCGGCGTCGACGCCGGCGGAGGCGTACGTCAGACCGCAGGAGAGCTGGGCGCCGGTGCCGACGCCGGTGGTGCCGTAGGTGACCTTCTTCTTGGCAGCCTTGATGTCGTCGAGGGACTTGAAGCCGCTCTTGGGGCCGGTGACCATGACGTAGTCGTCGCGGGAGACGCCCTGGACGACGTCGAAGTCGTCGAGGCTGGTGGCCTCGTTCTCGCTGACGGCCAGCGGCGTGATGGCGAACAGCGAGGCGTTCTGGATGGCGATGGTCTGACCGTCGGCCTTCGCCTTGGCGACCTTGTTGGCCGCGAGCGCACCGTTGGCGCCCTCCTGGTTGATGACCGGGAACGAGGCGCCGAGCTCGTCGGAGAGGCCCTTGGAGACCGCGCGGCTGATCAGGTCGCTGGAGCCGCCGGCCGAGGCACCGACGTACATCTCGACGTTGCCGGCGGGATACTCCTCGCCGTCGCCGCTGCCGCCGGTGGTGTTCGAGACACCACAGGAGGAGAGGGCCAGGGCCGCGACGCAGGCGGTCGCGGCGAGGAGGTGGGTGGTCGTACGCATCGTTGCTCCTAGGTCCGTCGTGTGACCACCGACACTAAGAGTCTTGGCGATACCGGTCCAAGCCCGTTTCAGCATGGAGTGTTCCACCTGGTGCATCGTGGTCTACTCTGGCCGGATGATCACGCTCGACCAGGTGCGTTCGTTCGTGGCGGTCGCCGAGGAGCTCCACTTCGGACGGGCCGCCGAGCGCCTCCGGATGACGCAGCCGCCGCTGTCGCGTCAGATCCAGAAGCTGGAGAAGGCGGTCGGTGCGCAGTTGCTCGAGCGGGACAACCGCCGGGTCGCCCTGACGGGTGCCGGCGCCGCCTTCCTCGACGAGGCCTACCGGATGCTCAACCTGGTCGAGAGCGCCGGTGACCTGGCCCGACGTGTCGACGCCGGCGCCGCGGGCGTGGTCCGGCTCGGCTTCACCGCGGTCTCGGCCATCTCGATCCTGGGACCCCTGCTGCGCCGCCTGACCGTCGAGCTCCCCGACGTAGAGGTGCGGCTCTCCGAGCGGGTCACCCTCGCCCAGGTCGACGGCATCCGTCACGGCGAGATCGACATCGGCCTGGCCCGCCCGCCCTTCGACACCGAGCTGCTCTCCTCCAGGGTGATCTCCCGGGAGCCGCTGATGGCGGTGCTCCCGAAGGGCCACCCCCTGGCGGACATCGACCGCCCGCTGACGCCGCAGGACTTCGAGGGCCAGCCCGTCATCGGCTACCACCCCCAGCAGTCGCGCTACTTCCACGAGCTCTCCGTACGCTTCCTCGCCAACGCCCACCCCCGCATCGAGCAGCGCGTACACCAGGTCCTCACCGCCATGCTCCTCGTCTCCGCCGAGCGTGGCGTCGGCTTCGTCCCCGTCTCGGCCAGCTCCCTGCAGGTCGAAGGCGTCGTCTTCCGCCCCCTCGAGCACGGCGGCGGCGACACCCGCCTCGACAAGGACCCCGAGCGACCGGTCGAGCTGCACGCGATCTGGGCACGGGGCTCCGTCAGTCCGGTCGTACGCCGGGTTCTCGATGTGATCATCGAGGTGAGTCGCTAGCTGGGTCACTGCGTGCAGCTGCGGTGCTGGTCGGGTCTCATGGGCTGATCGCCGCCGACCCGTTACGGAGGGTGTTCTCACCGGCTCCCGGAGTAAAGGACGGCCTTCGGCCGCCGGCTTCGCCGGTCGCCTTCGGCGATCCTTGACACCGTGATCCGCCGAGAATTTTGGCTGGCTATCGGGTCGGCGGCGGGGTCTGGCGCGGATTCCTTGGGTTGGGTGCGTGCTTGGGAGTTCGATCCGGTGAGGTCCTGGCGGTCGGAGCGTTCGCGGGTTTTGCTAGACGATGACGCTTTGTGAATCCTTCACAAGGCATGGTCCTCGGTGTCGCCCGCTCCCGTGATGGCGCCCCGCTCGTCGCGCGGGCCGCCTCGGTCGAGCCGCGCCTCCCAGCCCGCCCCCACCGAGTCGCGCCATTCCCGGGACATCCCAACGAGCGTCTGCGCATGCGATGCCCTGCCGAGACGTCACCCGCGTCGGCCGAGTGGTCATCCGACGGCCAACTCGGCCGACGTGTCTGACGCTTCGCCCGACCTAGGTGACGTCTCGGCCGGCCTACCTGACCTTTCGGCAAGGGATATGGCTGGCGGCTCGCCGACAGGACCGGCGGGCGGGCCTCGTAACGGGCGGGCCTAGTAACCAGCGCGCTGAGCTCTGGTGCCATCTGATGGTGTTGGGTCAGCCCAGCCGGCCCAACACCTCGGGCCGGTGTCAGCGCCGTCAGCAGGCTGACTCGTTCTGGATCAGCCTGGGCGGGCAGCCCTGGTGAATCGGATCCGTCCGTCCGGCAGGCGCTCATGGGTGTAGGTGGGGTCGTGGATGCGGCGATGGTCGCTGGGGCACAGCAGGATCATGTTGGCCAGATCGGTTCTTCCGCCTTGGGACCAGGGTTTGAGGTGGTGGGCTTCGGTCCAGGCTGCTGGTGCGTCGCAGTCTTCGGCTTGGCAGCCCTTGTCGCGTAACCGCAGGGCCCGGTGCTGGATCGGATGCGCCAACCTAGCGGTACGACCGAGGTCCAGGATCTCGGAGTCGGTGCCGAGCACGACCGGGACGAGGTCGGCGTTGCAGGCCATCCGGCGGGCTTCGGCGGCGGTGATCTGGTCTCCGTCGAACCCGAGCGCGGCGGTGCCGAGGTCGGCACGAAGCTGATCCACGCTCATGGTGATGAAGACCGTGGTGCCGTGGCCACCGTGACGCGGGAGGTGGTCGACGTCGTAGGTCTCGATCACTCGGGCGAGGGCCTGACCGAGGAGTCGGTCGTAGGGGGCTTTGATGCCACGGTCCTCGGCTGAGAGTTTCCGGGGCTGGGCCAGGGAGTCCAGGATCGTGCGCAACCGGATCCCGATGGCACGGGAGACCCGCGCCTGGATATCGACCGTCCCGTCACCGTTGTCGCGGGAGGTGAAGAAGGTACGCCGCGCGGCCCGTTCTTCCTCGCGGTGCAGTGCCTTGGCTTCGGCGGATTCGAACCGGGCGGGGTCGATCTCGGCCAGGATCCGTTTGCCGACGATCTTGAGTTCGTTGGCGGTCAGGTGGATGGCGTAGTCGACCAGGAGCTTCTCCGCCAGGGCGAGGTCTTCGCCGCTGGCGGCCGGGTCGGCCTCGATCGCATCGAGAGCCTTCGTGATCACCCGGGCTTTGTCCTGGGACACCACGCCTTCGGTCAGACCGGCGGCGACGAGGTCGTACTTGGCGAGGTCGGCGGCGAGTTTCACCTGTGCCCGGGCGACCGCCTTGTCGATGAGGAGCTCGGTCCGCATCCACCCGGAGGCGTCTTTGGCACCGGTCTCTTCGGCGATGTCGCCGGCCGAGGCGAGCACCCGCAATTTCAGCGCGGCTTGTTGGGCTTGGAGTTTCTCCAGCCTCTCGAGCAGGTCCTTCTTCTGCCCGGTCCTCCAATAGACGGGATCGCTGGCCAGGAGTTCGTGGAGGGCGGACTCGATGGCGGTCAGGGCAGCGTCGATCAGGTCACCGGGGTTGGTGCCCCAGTGGTCGATCTCACGGCCGAGACTCATCGCCATCCCTCCCAACAATGGTGTGCTGTGATTGGTCTGATTCTACGCCTCAAGTACCGATACAGCCATCTATTTTCGCAGGTCAAATGCTATTTCGCGGTGAGCGAACGGTATCGTTCTTGTGGATGGTAAGTGGCCCGAAGGGCCACCTCTTCCACCCCGCCAACACCACCTGTCACGTACAAGAATCCCCGCGGCCACACGCGGGCCGCCGCCCCGATAGCCAGCCAAATCTTTTCTCGATCTGGTCCGGAGTCCAGGACCGCGAAGCGGCCGGCGAAGCCGGCGGGCCGAAGGCCCGTCCTTGACGCCGGTCCAGATCGAGAAGACCCTCGAGAACGGGTCGGCGGCCCACACCCACCCCGGAGAACCTTCCGTGACAAATGGTCTCGACAAGCTCGACCCCCGGGGCATCACCAGTCCGTGACACACGGCCAGCCACACCGCCCCGCCATGCCCCCAAAGCATCACGAGATTCAAATTCGGGCTTGGACAGGCATCATGGAGCGTACATAGCGTGATGGTCACCACCTTCCCCGAGCAACACTCACCAACCCCGAAGGACGTGACTCGTGACCGAGTACAGCCCGACCGACCTGGCCGCCCAGCTCAAGAGCGGGCTTCTCTCGTTCCCGGTCACTCACTTCACCGAGGACCTCCGGTTCGACGAGGCGGGCTACCGGAAGCACCTGAGCTGGCTGGCCGAGTACCCGGTCGCAGGCCTCTTCGCGGCCGGCGGGACGGGGGAGGGGTTCTCGCTGAACGCGGAGGAGACCGACCAGGTCGTACGTGCTGCCGTCGACGAGGTCGCGGGGGCCGTACCGGTCCTGGCGCCGGCGACGGGCAGCACGGCCAACGCGGTCGCACAGGCCAAGGCGGCGGAGGCCGCGGGGGCCGACGGGATCCTGCTGATGCCGCCCTACCTGACCGAGGCGGGGCAGGCCGGCCTGGTCGAGCATGCCAGCCGCGTGTGCGAGGCGACCGGGCTCGGGGTGATCGTCTACAGCCGCGCCAACGCGGTGCTGCGCGACGAGGCCGTCGCGCAGCTCGCCGACCGCAACCCCACGCTGATCGGCTTCAAGGACGGCGTCGGCAACATCGAGCAGATGACCCGCACGTACGCCCGGGTCGGCGACCGGCTCACCTACATCGGCGGCCTGCCGACGGCGGAGACGTTCGCGCTGCCGCTGCTCCAGCTCGGCGTGAGCACCTACTCCTCGGCGCTGTTCAACTTCGCGCCGAGGTGGGCGATCGAGTTCTACGATGCCGTACGTGCCCAGGACCGCGACGAGGTCTACCGTCGCCTCAACGAGTTCGTGATCCCCTACCTCGACATCCGGGACCGTACGGCCGGCTACGCCGTGTCGATCGTCAAGGGTGGTCTGGCCGCGATCGGCCGGCCCGCCGGTCCGGTACGCCCGCCGCTGACCGACCTGCGCGAGGACGAGATCGCCGAGCTGCGCGATCTGATCGCCCGCATCTCCTGACGCCGCCAGCGCGAGTACCGAAACCCCACCCGATAGGAAAGGGACCATGAGCTACCGCTCGATCATCGCCGGAGCCGACTCCGAGCAGCCCGACGTCACCGCCGCCACCGGAGCCGCGGCGGATGCCTTCGCCGGCTACCGCGCCACGTCCCCCGAGGCGCGGGCGGACTTCCTCGACGCCGTCGCCGCCGAGATCGAGGCGGCCCGCGCCGAGATCGTCGAGGCCGCCGTCGCCGAGTCGCACCTGCCCGAGGGCCGGATCAGCGGCGAGGTCGGCCGCACCACCGGCCAGCTCCGGATGTTCGCCGGCGTCGTACGTCGCGGCGACCATCTCGGCGTACGCATCGACCCGGCGCTCCCGGACCGCACGCCGCTCCCGCGGTCCGACATCCGTCAGCGCCAGATCCCGCTCGGCCCGGTGGCGGTCTTCGGGGCCAGCAACTTCCCGCTCGCCTTCTCCACCGCCGGTGGCGACACCGCCTCGGCGCTGGCAGCCGGCTGCCCGGTGGTCGTCAAGGGCCACCCTGCCCACCCGCTGACCGGCTACCTGGTCGCCCAGGCGATCACCCGCGCGGTCGAGAAGGCGGGGCTGCCCGCGGGCACCTTCTCCTTCCTCCTCGACACCGACCCGAAGGGTGGCATCGAGCTCGGCCAGACCCTCGTGTCGGACCCGCGGATCAAGGCGGTCGGCTTCACCGGCTCCCGCGGCGGCGGGCTCGCGATCGTTGCGACCGCGGCGGCCCGGCCCGAGCCGATCCCGGTCTACGCCGAGATGTCCTCGATCAACCCGGTCGTCGTCCTCCCCGGGGCCCTCGAAGGCGACACGGACGCGCTCGCCGCGGCCTATGTCGGGTCCCTGACCCTCGGCTCCGGCCAGTTCTGCACCAACCCGGGTCTCCTCTTCCTCCCGAGGGGCGAGGCCGGCGACGCCTTCCTGGCCGCCGCGGGACGGGCCACGGCCGAGGCCGTCGGCGCGACCATGCTGACCCCTGGGATCGCCCGGGCCTACGAAGCGGGCACCGAGAAGCTCCGCGCCACCGACGGCGTCACCATCGTCGGCGAGGGCACCGCCGGGGACACCGACGCCCCCGCGCCCCAGATCGTCGAGGCAGCCCGCCTGGCCGGCGTGACCGACGAGGTCTTCGGCGCCTCCGGCGTCGTGGTCCGCTTCGACACCGTCGAGGACCTTCTTCCCAGCCTGGACTCCCTCGAAGGCCAGCTCACCGCGACGGTCCACGCCACCGACGTCGATCACGACGCCGCTGCCCGGGTAGTCGAGGCCCTCGAGCTCAAGGCGGGCCGGATCCTCTTCAACGGCTGGCCGACGGGCGTCGAGGTGGGTCACGCGATGGTCCACGGCGGCCCGTACCCGGCCACCTCCGACTCCCGCACCACCTCGGTCGGCAGCCTCGCGATCGAGCGCTTCCAGCGCCCGGTCGCCTACCAGGACGTACCCGCGGCCCTCCTCCCGGAAGCCGTACGCGACGACAACCCGTGGCACCTCGCCCGCCGCATCGACGGGGAGCTCCAGCTGCCATGAGCACCACCACGATCGCCAAGGTCGAGGTCGTCCCGGTCGCCGGCCACGACTCGATGCTGCTCAACCTCAGCGGCGCGCACGCCCCCTTCTTCACCCGCAACATCGCGATCCTCACCGACTCCGAGGGACGCGAGGGGGTCGGTGAGGTCCCCGGCGGCGAGCCGATCCGACGCACCATCGAGGAGGCCGCCGAGCTGCTCGTCGGCCAGCCCGTCACCCGCTACCGCAGCCTGCTGCGCCAGATCTCGGACACCTTTGCCGACCGCGACGCCGGCGGCCGTGGCGCCCAGACCTTCGACCTGCGTACGACCGTCCACGCCGTCACCGCGCTGGAGTCCGCGCTGCTCGATCTCGCAGGTCAGGCCCAGGGTGTGCCGGTCGCCGAGCTGCTCGGTGAGGGCCAGCAGCGCGACTCCGTGCCGATGCTGGGCTACCTCTTCTACGTCGGCGATCCCGACAAGACCGACCTGCCCTACCTGCGGGAGCCGGATGGCGCCGACGACTGGGAGCGCCTGCGCAGAGAGGTCGCGCTGACCCCCGAGGCGGTCGTACGTCTCGCCGAGGCCGCCCAGGCCCGCTACGGCTTCGCCGACTTCAAGCTCAAGGGCGGCGTCCTCGCCGGTGAGGAGGAGGTCGCCGCGGTGACCGCTCTCCACGAGCGCTTCCCGGACGCCCGGATCACCCTCGACCCCAACGGCGGCTGGCTGCTCGCCGACGCGGTCCGCCTGCTGAAGGGCAAGGACGACGTGCTCGCGTACGCCGAGGACCCCTGCGGCGGCGAGTGCGGCTACTCGGGGCGCGAGATCATGGCCGAGTTCAAGCGCGCCACCGGCCTCCGGACGGCGACCAACATGATCGCCACCGACTGGCGCCAGATGGCCCACGCGATCCGCACCGACGCGGTCGACATCCCCCTCGCGGACCCGCACTTCTGGACCATGTCCGGCTCGGTTCGCGTCGCCCAGCTGTGCCACGACTTCGGGCTGACCTGGGGCTCTCACTCCAACAACCACTTCGACGTCTCGCTGGCGATGTTCACCCACGTCGGCGCCGCCGCACCGGGGGAGATCACCGCGCTGGACACCCACTGGATCTGGCAGGACGGCCAGGGGCTGACCGAGTCGCCGCTGGAGATCCGCGACGGGGCCGTCGCGGTGCCGACCGCCCCAGGCCTCGGGATTCGGCTCGACCGCGAGCGGGTCGCGGCCGCGCACGAGCTCTACCTCGAGCACGGGCTCGGCGTACGCGACGACGGCGTCGCCATGCAGTACCTGGTGCCGAACTGGAGCTTCGACCCCAAGCGCCCGTGCCTTGTCCGCTGAGCTCGTCTGGCTCCTGCTCGCCGGCATCGGTGCGGGACTGACCGGCTCGGTGGCCGGTCTGGCCTCGCTGGTCAGCTACCCCTCCCTGCTGGCCGCGGGGCTGCCGCCGGTGGTCGCCAACGTCACCAACACGGTGGCCATGTTCGGCGTCACCGGCGGTACCGTCGCCGGCTCACGGCGCGAGCTGCGCGGCCAGGGCCGAAGGATCGCCTGGCTGGCCCTGGCCTCCTTCCTCGGCGGCGGGGTCGGCGCGGCCCTGCTGCTCACCACCCCGGCCGAGGCGTTCGAGGCGGTCGTACCCTGGCTCGTCGGCGCCGGCGCGATCCTGCTGCTGCTCCGCGACCGGATCCGGACCTGGGCCGCCGCCCTGGGGGCCCGACGGTCCCGACGGTCCCGACAGCCCCGACCATCGGCGGACGAGGAGCGGCGTACGCTCGCCCGCGGCCTCGGCTGGGGCGCGATCGTGTTCGTGCTCGGCATCTACGGCGGCTACTTCGGTGCCGGCGTCGGCATCATCGCGCTCGCGGTCCTCGTCCTCGAGCGCACCGAGGCCCTCGCGATCACCAACGCGGTCAAGAACGTCGCCACCGGCGTCGCCAACGGCACCGCCGCGATCGCGTACGTCTTCTTCGCTCCCGTCGACTGGCCCGCAGCGCTCGCCCTGGGAGCGGGTGCCGTGCTCGGCGGTTTCCTCGGGCCCGCGATCGTCCGGGTCGCCCCCGAGCGGCCGCTGCGCTGGCTGGTCGGTCTCGCCGGCCTCGGCCTCGCCCTACACCTCGCGACAGCCTGAAACCCGGCCGAGTCGGCGCATCTTGACACGAATCCCTGCCGAGTCGGCCCGTCAAGACGGGCCGACTCGGCAGGGGAGGTGGTCAAGACGGGCCGACTCGGCCCGATAGGCTCCGGGCCGCTGTCACGGGTAACAGGTCTCAGGAGGACGAAGCGTTCATGGGTTCGAGCAACATCTCGGTGCGCGGTCGGGTGCGTGCGCTGGTCGACGACGACACCTTCCAGAAGGTGATCATCGGGGTGATCATCGTCAACGCCGTGGTCCTCGGCGTGGAGACGATGGTCCCCGAGCACCTCGCCCACGAGCTGGCCCTCTTCGACATGGCGCTGCTCGGTGTCTTCGTCGTCGAGCTGGTGCTGCGGCTGGTGGCGTACGGTCCGAGGTTCTTCCTCGACCCGTGGAACATCTTCGACACCGTGATCGTCGCGATCGCGCTCGTGCCCGCCACCGGGCCGCTCTCGGTGCTGCGGGCGCTGCGGATCCTGCGGGTGCTGCGGCTGGTCAACTCGGTCCCGTCCATGCGCCGCGTCGTCGACGGCCTGATCAACGCGGTGCCGGGGATGGGCGCGGTCGCGGGGCTGCTGGGACTGATGATGTACGTCGCGGTCGTCATCTCGACCAACCTCTACGGCGAGATCGCGCCGGAGTACTTCGGCGACCTCGGCACCAGCGCGTTCACCCTCTTCCAGACCATGACCGGCGAGGCCTGGCCCGACATCGCCCGCGAGGTGATGGCCGAGGACCCCTCGGCGTGGATCTTCTTCGTCGTCTTCATCCTGGTGATGACCTTCGCGGTCCTCAACCTCTTCCTCGCCGTCGTCGTCTCCGGCATGGAGAGCGTCGAGAGCCTCGCCCAGCACGAGGAGGAGTCCGACGCCGAGATTATGGCCGTCCTGACCTCGCTGCGCGAGGACCTCACCGCCGTACGCGAGGAGCTGGCCGCCACCCGCGAGGAGCTGCGGGGCGACCGCGCGGAGGTCTGATCCCGATCGGGCCCACCGTCAGCGGCGCAGCAGGTAGCGGTGCTCGGGCCGTCCCGGCCCGCCGTACCTCGGCACCACCTCGGCCCGGCCACGGTCGACGAGGTGCTCCAGATAGCGTCGCGCGCTGACCCGGGAGAGACCCACGTCCTCGGCCACCTCGGCGGCCGAGGCATCCTCGGGCCGGCTCTCCAGCGCATGCAGAACCAGCTCCAACGTACGCCGCGACAACCCTTTCGGCAGGCTGCTTCCCCAGGTGGCCCGTGGCTGGGCGAGCAGCCGGTCGACCGCGGCCTGGTCGAGCGGCTCGGACGCGCTGCGCTGGATCTCGCCCCGGTGACGCAGGTAGTCGGTGAGCCGCTCCCTCAGGGTCGCCGCCGAGAACGGCTTCACCAGGTAGTGGAGTACGCCGCCCGCCATCGCCGCACGCACGGTCTCCAGCTCGCGCGCGGCGGTGATCGCGATGACGTCGACCTCGTCCGACCAGGGGGAGGACCGGATCGAGCGGAGCACGTCGATCCCGGAGATGTCGGGCAGGAACACGTCGAGCAGCACCAGGTCGGGCCGGGTGGACTCGACCAGGTCGAGAGCGTCGGCCCCGGTGTAGGCGACCCCGGTCACCTCGAACCCGCCGTGCGACTCGACGAACCGGTGATGGAGCTGCGCGACCGAGAAGTCGTCGTCGACGACCAGCACCCGGGGCTTCATCGCACGCCTCCGGCCGTGATCGCCGCCGGCGTGTGCTCCATGACCACCGCGAACCTGGCCCCGCCGAGCGAGGAGTCGTCGACCTCGACCGAGCCGCCACGGCGCGCGACGATGCGCGAGACCAGCGCGAGCCCGAGGCCCCGGGCGTCGGCACCGGAGGTGGAGTAGCCCGACCGGAAGATCCGCTCCCGGTCGGCGGCCGGCACCCCGGGCCCGTCGTCCTCGACGACCAGCCGCAGCACTCCGCTCGTCGGCTCGTCGGTGAGCGTGACCTGCACCGTGCCGCCGCTGCCCGCGGCGTCGACCGCGTTGTCGATCAGGTTGCCGACGACCGTGACCACGTCGGCGGTGTCGTCGGGCGGGCAGGTGGACTCGGGGTCGACCTCCAGGCTCACCCCACGCTCGCGGGCGGTGGCCAGCTTGGCCATCAGCAGCGCCGTCACCGCCGGATCGGTCACCGCGGGCACCAGCCCGCCCGCGGTGAGGGCGCCGCCGTAGCCGGAGCGGGCGATGAAGTCGACGGCCTCGCCGGGCCGGCCGATCTCGAGCAGACCCGAGACCGTGTGCATCAGGTTGGCGAACTCGTGCGCCTGCGCACGCAACGCCGAGGTGAGGTCGCGGGCGCCGTCGAGGTCACGCAGCACGGTGTGCAGCTCGGTGCGGTCACGCAGGACCAGCACCGTCCCGACCCGGTCGCCCTCGACGACCGCCTCGCTGCGCTGGGCGACCAGGATCCGCTCGCCGGAGAGCACCAGCCGCCGCGTGTCGGGGTCGGCGTCGAGCAGGGCGAGCACGTCCGGGTCGAGCACGGCACCGGCCTCCTCGCCCACGGCGTCGGGGGAGAGCCCGAGCAGGCGCTGGGCCTCGTCGTTGAGCAGGGCCAGCCGCCCGTGGGCGTCGATGGCCACCAGGCCCTCGCCGATGCTGTGCAGCATCGCGTCCCGCGTCTCGAGCAGTGCGGCGATCTCCTCGGGCTCGAGCCGGTGGATCCGGCGCCAGACCAGCCGGGAGACCCAGTAGGCCCCGAGCAGGCCCACCAGCGCGGCGCCGACCAGCCACAGAACCAGCCGGGGCAGCTGGGCCAGCAGGTCCGAGCGCAGCTGCGACTCCAGGATGCCGACCGACGCGGTCCCGATGACCTTGCCGGCGTCGTCGCGGATCGGCACCTTCACCCGCCAGGACTCGCCGAGGGTGCCGGTCTGGGTGCCGACGTACATCTTCCCCGACAGCGGGACCGAGGGGTCGGTGGAGACCCGCTCGCCGATCCGGTCGGGGTTGGGGTGGGAGTAGCGGATGCCGTTCTCGTCGGTGACCACCACGTACGTCACGCCCGACGCCTTCCGGATCAGCTCGGCGATCGGCTGGATCTCCTTCTCGGGCCGGGGGTCGTCCATCGCGGTGCGTACCGCCGGGAGCCGGGCCACGCTCTGGGCCACGCCGATCATCTGCTGCTCGTAGGACGCCCGGATCTGGTTCGCCTGGGTGATGCTCGCCGCCACGCCGACGCCGGCCACGGCGGTGAGGACGATCGCCACCTGCAGCAGCAGCATCTGCGCCCGCAGAGACATCCGGCGCCTGGTTCTGGCCATTGCCTGATTGTGCCCGCGTCACACGGGATTGGGGAGACCGTCGCGGATGACCAGAACGACCAAAACCACCATTACCTCCAGATGCTTCCGGCCGCCTCGCGGGCGGACCTACCTTCTCCGCCATGAAGTGACGTACGTCACTCCCGAAGGAGAAGCAATGAACCCCCTCATCCGTACCGCCGCGATCGCCGTCGCCACAGCCGTGGCCGGCACCTCGCTCGTCGCCTGCAGCTCGGTCAACAAGTCCGGCTCGGGCTCGTCCGCCGACGAAGCGCCGACGAGCGTGAACATCGTCGTCCCCGCCGACCCGGGCGGCGGCTGGGACCAGACCGGGCGCGCGCTCTCCGACGTGCTGACCGGCGAGAAGATCCTCGAGACCGCCTCGGTCTCCAACACCCCCGGTGCCGGTGGCACCGTCGGCCTGGCCGCGCTCGCCAACGAGACCGACCCGCACACCCTGATGGTGATGGGCCTGGTCATGGTCGGCGCGATCGAGACCAACAAGTCGGCCACCAAGCTCTCCGACACCACCCCGATCGCGAAGCTGACCGAGGAGCAGGAGGTGGTCGTCGTCCCGGCCGACTCGAAGTACCAGACCATCAACGACCTGGTCGACGACATCAAGGCCAACGGGCAGGGCGTCGCGATCGCCGGTGGCTCCGCGGGCGGCACCGACCAGATCCTCGCCGGCCAGCTCCTCAAGGCCTCCGGGGTGCCCTCCGGTGACATCGCGAAGAGCCTCAACTACGTGCCCTTCGACGGCGGCGCCGAGTCGGTGACCGCGCTGCTCGGCGGCAAGGTCGACGCCGGCATCTCCGGTGTCGGTGAGTACGCCGAGCAGATCAAGGCCGGCAAGCTCCGTGCCCTGGCCGTCTCCGGCGAGAAGCCCTCCGGCCTGCTGCCCGACGTGCCCACCCTCACCGACGAGGGCATCGACCTGGTGCTCACCAACTGGCGCGGCGTCGTCGCCCCGGGCGACCTCGACGCGGCCGACAAGAAGGCCCTGACCGACGTCGTCACCGAGGCGGCCGAGTCCGACGCCTGGGCCAAGGTCCTCGAGACCAACGACTGGGACGACGCGTTCATGGCGGGCGACGAGTTCGAGACGTACGTCGACGAGGAGGTCGCCTCCGCGCAGACCACGCTCAAGGAAATCGGCCTCGTCCAGTGAACCCCACGACCCCCACCCAGCCTGGCCGGCTCTCCTTCGGGGAGCCGGCCATGGCCGGGGGCATCCTGGCCCTCGGTGTGTTCGCGCTGGTCCGCGCGGGCAGCATCGCCGAGCCGGTCACCGCGGCCGGCGCGATCGGGCCGCGGACGATGCCCTACTTCGTCGGCGGCCTGCTGGTCGTGACCGGCGGGATCACCCTGGCGCGTGTCCTGCGCGGTGAGCGCGGTGAGGCCGAGGGCGGCGAGGACGTCGACCTCTCCGCCGGCACCGACTGGCTCACCGCCGTACTGCTGGCCGTGGCCGTCCTGGGCCATGCCCTCCTGATCGGCGTGATCGGCTGGCCGCTGGCCGGTGCGGCGCTGTTCACCGCGGGCGCGGTCATCCTCGGCGCCCGTCCCTGGTGGCGCGCGCTCCTGCTCGGCCTGGTCATGGCGTTCGTGATCCAGCTGGTCTTCGCCGGCGGCCTCGGGGTCTCGCTGCCGCCGGGTCCGTTGCTCGAAGGGGTGCCGTTCCTCCATGGATAACCTGAACCTGCTGCTGCAGGGGTTCGCCACCGCGGCACACCCCGAATACCTCGTCTTCGCCTTCATCGGCGTCATCCTCGGCACCGCGGTCGGCGTCCTGCCCGGCATCGGCCCGTCGATGACGGTCGCGCTGCTGCTGCCGCTGACCTACGCCCTGGACCCGACCGCCGCGCTGATCACCTTCGCCGGGATCTACTACGGCGGCATGTACGGCGGGTCGACCACGTCGATCCTGCTCAACACGCCCGGTGAGGCGTCCTCGATGATCACCGCCCTCGAGGGCAACAAGATGGCCAAGCGTGGCAAGGGCGCCGCGGCGCTCGCCACCGCCGCCATCGGATCGTTCGTGGCGGGCACGCTCGCCACGGCCGCGCTCACCTTCCTGGCGCCCGTGGCCGCGGACCTGGCGGTCAAGCTCGGTCCCGTCGAGAAGGTGGCGCTGATGGTGCTCGCCTTCACCACCGTCGGAGCGCTGCTGGGCCGTTCGGTCTCGCGCGGTCTGGCCGCCCTCGGCGTCGGTATGTTCATCGGGCTCATGGGCGTCGACGGCATGTCGGGCCAGATGCGGTTCACCTTCGGCGTACCCGTGCTCAACGACGGCATCGACGTCGTGGTCGTGGCGGTCGCGCTCTTCGCCGTCGGCGAGGCGCTGTACGTCGGGGCGCAGCTGCGCCGCGGGCCGCAGCAGCTCGTCCCGGTCACCAAGGGTTGGCGCACCTGGATGACGCGTGAGGACTGGCGCCGTTCCTGGAAGCCGTGGCTGCGCGGCACCGCGATCGGCTTCCCGATCGGCACCCTGCCGGCCGGTGGTGCCGAGGTCGGCACGTTCCTGTCGTACTCCGTCGAGCGCAAGCTGGCTCGGGGGAAGGCGAAGGAGGAGTTCGGGCACGGCGCCATCGAGGGCGTCGCCGGGCCGGAGGCGTCCAACAACGCCTCGGCCGCGGGTGTGCTCGTGCCGCTGCTGACCCTCGGGATCCCGACCTCGGCCACGGCCGCGGTGATCCTGGTGGCGCTGCAGCACTACAACATCCAGCCCGGGCCGCTGCTGTTCAAGGACCACGGCGACCTGGTCTGGCCGCTGGTGGCGAGCCTCTACATCGGCAACGTGCTGCTGCTGGTGCTCAACCTCCCGCTGGTCGGGCTGTGGGTGAAGGTGCTCCAGATCCCGCGGCACTACCTCTACGCCGGGATCCTGCTGTTCGCGACCCTGGGCGCCTTCGCGGTGCACTTCAGCCCGCAGGACGTCATCGTCCTGCTCGTGCTCGGCATCCTCGGCTTCTTCATGCGCCGCTACGGCTACCCCGTGGCGCCCATGGTGGTCGGGCTGATCCTCGGGCCGATCTTCGAGCGGCAGCTGCGCTCGGCGCTGCAGATCGCCCAGGGCGACTGGCTGACGCTGGTGCAGTCTCCGTTCGCGATCGTCGTGTACGCCGCGCTGCTGCTCGCGCTCGGCGGGTCGGTCCTGCTCCGGCGCAAGGAGGACGACCTGGAGCACGAGCTGGTCGAGTCGGCCAGATGAGCCGGGCGGCTGCGATCGAGCCCCCGACCGGTCGCAGCCGTCCTCATCTCAGCCGCCCGAGGACGCGATCTCCCGGAGCACGACGTTGCGCGGGCCGTCGGCGGTGCTTCTGACCACGCGCAGGAAGTAGGCCTGGTCGGGGTTGTGGTTGGGGTCGAAGGACCAGTTCCCGCGGGGGCTGACGATGGTGCCGACGGACCCGAGGGAGTCGGCGATCTCCTTGCGGCTGACGTCGTCGGAGAGGTCGAGGGCCTTGTCGAGCGCGGCCGCGGCGTCGTAGGCCTGCACCGAGTAGGCCGTCGGGAGGGCGTCGTACGCCTTGCGGTAGTCCTTCACGAAGGCCCTGTTCGTCAGTGAGTCCATCGTGTCGCCGTAGTTCAGCACGGTCCTCACCCCGGCGGCGGCGCCGCCGAGGGAGGACAGCACGTCGCCCTCGGTGAGGAAGCCGGGGCCGTAGAGGCGGGCCTTCCGGGCCAGGCCGGAGTCGCGGTACTGCTGCACGAACGACTCCGCCTCCTTCCCCGCATAGGCCGCGTAGATCGCGTCCGCACCGGACCCCTCGACCTCGTCGAAGACGTCCGACCAGTCCTCGGTCTCACCGGCCGGCGTGTAGCTCTGGCCCGCGATGCTGCCGCCCGACGCCTCCATCGCGATCATGAAGCTGTCGGAGAGCTCGTGTCCGGCACCGTCGTCGGAGGCGATGACGTAGGCCGTGCCCTGCCCGGTCTCGTGGGCGACCGCCTTGCCGAGCGAGCCGCCCAGCTCCGCGTTGATCGAGGAGGTACGCCACAGGTAGTCGGAGCCGTCGGCGAACCTGTCGGCCCCGGATCCGGTCACGATCAGCGGCGTCTCGCTGTCGTTCGCGACCTGCTTGACCGCGAGCGCAGTCTCCGAGCCCACCACGCCGACGACCGCCTGGACGTCGTCGTCCTCGATCAGCCCGGTCACCGCGGCGACGCCGGTCTCGACCCGGTCGCCCTCGTCGGCCTCGACGACGTCGACGAGCCGGCCACCGAGCTTCCCTCCGTGCTGGTCGAGGTAGAGATCGAACCCACGGGTCATGTCGGTGCCGATCGCCCCGTGGGCGCCGGAGGCCGGCACCACCAGGCCGATCGCGACCTTCGAGCCCGACGTCGTCGCGCAGGCCGCGAGACCGAACCCGAGCGCCGAGGCGATCGCGAGCACGAACAGCTGTCGGCGGGGCGATCCGGTCACGGGAGACTCCATCTGTGGGAGAACGTGCGGGAGGTTCCGAGTAGCCGAACACTGGCACAGACCACTGCCGGGCGGCGAGCAATTCGGCGCCGTGTCCGCAAGTGGGTAGTCTCGCCCTGCCAGTCGTACTCCATGCCTGATGGGGTCAGGGAACCCGGTGAGAGTCCGGGACTGACGCGCAGCGGTGAGGATGACGGGCGGGGCACGCACCTCCTCCGGGAGGAGCAGCCACTGGAGCAGGCTCCGGGAAGGCGCACCGCACCGATCGATTCCGAGTCCGAAGACCTGCTGGCTCTGGCGGCGCCCGCCGCCAGGTCACCACGTGCCCCGCGGAAGGGCACCTGACCAGAGCAGGTGTGGCGATGTCCCGAGTCCGATCCGACCGGTGCCCAGGAGTCGGCCGTCCGTGGCCGGCCGAGGACGGCCTGCTGGTGCGGCTGCGCCTGATCGGCGGCTCCGTATCGTCGGCCTCGCTGCTCTCGCTGATCTCCGTCGCCGAGACCTACGGCGACGGCCGCATCCATCTCACCGGCCGTGCCAACCTGCAGGTGCGCGGCCTGCCCGCCGTCGACGGCGCGCTGCCCGGCGAGGTGCTCACCGCGCTGAAGGCGACCGGTCTGGTGCCGGCGCAGACCCACGAGCTCGTACGCAACGTGATGGTCTCCCCGCAGACCGGGCTCGCCGAGGGACGGGCCGACCTGCGCGGCGTCGCCGCGTCCCTGGACCGCCTGCTGTGCGCCTCGCCGCGGCTGGCGGCACTGCCCGGACGCTTCCTCTTCGTGCTCGACGACGGTCGTGGCGACCTGATCGCACGGGAGTGCGACCTGGGCGTGGTCGCGCTGTCGGCCACCGAGGGTCAGCTTCGGGTCGGCGACTCGTGGGGGCCGGTCGTGCCGCTCGCCGAGGCCGCCTCGCGGCTGGTCGCGCTCGCCTCGCGCTTCCTGGACGTACGCGGCGAGGGGCCGTCGGCGCCCTGGCACGTCTCCGAGCTCGATGCTCCTCTGGTCGAGCCGGTCGTGGCTGACGCTCGGGTGCCGGAGCCGGCGGTCGAGCTCGGGTTCGGCGAGGTTCCCGGGGGCGAGCACGTCGCCGCCCCCGACGGGGCCCTGGACCGGGCCGCCGTCGAGGCGCTGGCGCAGCGGGCACCGGCGGTCGTGGTGACGCCGTGGCGTGGCGTACTCGTGCCGTCGCCGCAGGCCCGCCCGACCCGGCGCTACGACTACATCGACCAGGGGCCGGCGATCTACGTCGACTCCTTCGCGACCATCCGGCGCGAGGCCGACCTCTCCGCGGTGCCCGCCGACGCCGAGCGGCTCGCGGTCCGGATGATCCACGGCAGCGGCCAGGTCGATCTCGCCGCCGACCTGGTCATCCACCCCGGTCTGGTGAAGGCCGCACGCGGTGCGCTGGAGGCCGGGGCGCCGATCCTGTGCGACGCGACGATGGTCGCGACCGGGGTCACCCGAAGCCGGCTGCCGCGCGAGAACGAGGTGCTCTGCATGCTCGGCGACGACCGGGTCCCGGCGCTCGCCCGCACGTGGGGTACGACCCGCACCGCCGCCGCCCTGGCGCTGTGGGAGCCCTATCTGGAGGGTGCGGTGGTCGCCATCGGCAACGCCCCGACGGCGCTCTTCCACCTGCTCGAGATGATCCTCGACGGCGGTCCGCGCCCGGCCGCGATCGTCGGCTGCCCGGTCGGCTTCATCGGTGCGGCCGAGTCCAAGGAGGCGCTCGCCTCGTTCGCCGACGACCACGGGATCGACATCCCCTTCGTCACCGTGCGCGGCCGCCGCGGCGGCTCTGCGATGACCTCGTCCGCACTCAACGCACTCGCCCAGGAGCAGGAATGACTGGCTCATCACAAGCGATCGGCCCGATCCGCGGGCGGTTCACCGTCGTCGGCATCGGCCCGGGCGACCCCGAGCTGATCACCCTCAAGGCCGCCCGGCTGATCGGCGCGGCTCCGGTGGTCGCCTACCACGCCGGGGTGCGCAAGCAGTCCCACGCCCGCCGGATCGCCTCCTCGCTGATCCCGTCGGGGGCGATCGAGGAGGAGCTGCGCTACCCGGTCACCACGGGGGCCACAACCCACCCGGGCGGGTACGTCGGGGCGATGGCGGAGTTCTACGAGTCCTGCGCGGTCCGGCTCTCCGCCCACCTCGACGCCGGCCGCGACGTGGTCCTGCTCGCCGAGGGCGACCCGCTCTTCTACGGCTCCTCGATGTACCTCCACGACCGGTTCAAGGAGGTCTACTCGACCTCGGTGGTTCCCGGTGTGCCTGCCTTCGCGGCCGCCACCGCGGCGGTCTCGACGCCGCTGGTGCGCCAGACCGACGTCCTCACGGTCCTGCCCGGCACCCTGCCCGAGCCCGAGCTCGCCCGGCGCCTGGCCGACACCGAGGCCGCGATCATCATGAAGCTCGGTCGCACCTTCCCGGCGGTCCGCTCCGCGCTGGAGGCCGCCGGGCGGCTCGAGGGTGCCTGGTACGTCGAGCGTGCCTCGCAGCCCGAGGAGCGCTGGCTGCCGGTGGCCGATGTGGACCCGTCGTCCGTGCCGTACTTCTCGCTGATCGTGGTGCCCGGCGACTCGGCTCCGGCTCCTGCCTCTGCGGCAGCGCGGCTGCGGCAGGAGTCCTCGGAGGAGCCGTCGGTGGCCGAGCCTGTCGAGGTGACTTCCGGAGACGGAGAGGTTCTGGTCGTCGGGCTGGGGCCGGGACCTGATGGGTGGCTGACGCCCGAGGTGTCGGCCGCGCTGGCGGAGGTCGGCCACGTCATCGGCTACGCGCCGTACGTCAACCGGGTGCCGCAGCGGGCCGGGCTGCGGCGGCACGCCTCGGGCAACACGGTCGAGGTCGACCGGGCCCGGCACGCCTTGGACCTGGCGCTCGCAGGGGAGCGGGTCGCCGTCGTCTCCGGCGGCGACGCCGGGGTCTTCGGGATGGCCTCCGCGGTGTTCGAGGCGGCCTCGGACCCGGCCTATGCCGGCGTACGCGTCCGGGTGCTGCCCGGGGTCAGCGCCGTCCAGGCGGTGGCCGCGCGGGCGGGCGCCCCGGTCGGCGCCGACTTCGCGGTGATGTCCCTCTCGGACCGGCTCAAGCCGTGGTCCGTCGTCGAGGACCGGCTGCGCGCGGTCGCCGCCGCCGACCTGGTGCTGGCCATCTACAACCCGGCCTCGCGCTCGCGCACCGAGCAGATCGGGCTGGCCCGTGACGTACTCCTCGAGCAGCGCAAGCCCGACACCGTCGTCATCGTCGGCCGCGACGTCGGGCGGGCCGAGGAGTCGCTGACCGTGACCACCCTCGGCGAGCTCGACCCGGGCTCCATCGACATGAAGTGCCTGGTCATCGTGGGGGCCAGCTCGACCCGGGTCACCGAGGCCGGGCAGGTCTGGACGCCGAGGTACGTCCGATGACCGTCCACTTCGTAGGAGCCGGGCCCGGCGCGGCCGACCTGCTCACCGTGCGCGCCACGCGGCTGCTCGCCGCTGCGGACGTGGTGCTCTATCCCGGCACCTATCTGGATCTCGAGGTGCTGGCGCACTGCAGCCCGTCGGCCTCGCTGGTCGACACCCAGAAGCTCGACCTGGACCAGATCGTCGCCGAGATCGTCGCCGCCCACCGGGCCGGCCACCAGGTCGTACGCCTCGTCTCCGGTGACCCGTCGGTCTACTCGGCGGTCGCGGAGCAGACCCGGCGCCTCGATGCGGCCGAGGTGCCGTGGGACATCACCCCCGGCGTACCTGCCTACGCGGCCGCGGCCGCGCTGGTGGGACGAGAGCTGACCGTGCCGCTGGTGGCGCAGTCGGTCGTCCTCACCCGCACCCAGGCCCGTTCGACGGCGATGCCGGAGGGGGAGTCGCTGGCTGCGTACGCCGCCACCGGGGCCACGCTCGTGCTCCACCTCGCGATCCGTCGCACCCGCGAGCTGATGGCCGAGCTGCTGCCCTACTACGGACCGGAGTGCCCCGTCGTGGTCGTCTACCGGGCCAGCCAGCCCGACGAGCTGGTGCTGCGCGGGACCGTGTCGACGATCGCCGACGCGGTCGAGGACGCCGGCCTCCGCCAGGCCGCCGTGATCCTCGCCGGCCCCGCACTGGCCCGCGACGGCGGAGAGTCTTTCCTCTACGACGCAGCCAGGGAGCGTGCCTGATGGACCTCTACGACGCGATCAACCGCCGCCGCGACACCCGTGCGGAGTTCACCGGTGAGCCGGTCGCTCCGGATGTCCTGGAGCGGCTCCTCTCCGCCGCCCACGCCGCCCCGAGCGTCGGCATGTCGCAGCCGTGGGACTTCGTGCTCGTACGCGACGCCGACCGCCTCGAGCGCTTCCACGCCCACGTCGCGGCCGAGCGCGACACCTTCGCCGCCACCCTGTCCGGCGAGCGGGCCGAGACCTTCTCCCGGATCAAGATCGAGGGCATCCGCGAGTCCGGACTGGGCATCGTGGTCGGCTACGACCCGACCCGCGGCGGCCCCAACGTCCTCGGCCGTCACGCCATCGCCGACGCCGGCCTCTACTCGGTCGTCTGCGCCATCCAGAACCTCTGGCTCGCGGCCACCGCCGAAGGCCTCGGCGTCGGCTGGGTCAGCTTCTACCGCGAGGAGTTCCTGCGGGACCTGGTCGGCATGCCGGAAGGCGTACGTCCCGTCGCCTGGCTCTGCGTCGGCCCCGTCGCCGACCTCCCCGACGTGCCCGACCTGGAGCGCTTCGGCTGGCGCCACCGCTCGCCGCTCTCGACGGTGGTCCACGAGGAGAAGTTCGGGTAGTCCGTCAGGATCAGCGGGTGAAGAAGTACATCCTCTTCGATCATGACGGTGTCCTGGTGGACACCGAGCCCTGGTATTTCGAGGCCGGCGCACGGGCGTTGGCCGAGATCGGTGTGACGCTGGACCGGGAGCGGTATCTCCGGGACATGAGCCTGGGCCTGGGGACCTGGGAGCAGGCTCGAGCGGCCGGCGTCGACGAGCAGGTCATCACCAGGCAGCGTGCGGTTCGTGACGGCTACTATCAGGAGTATCTGAAGACCGAGGCGATCGAGATCGAGGGGGTCGTCGAGGTTCTCGCGGAGTTGTCCCAGCACGTGCGGATGGCCATCGTGACGACGGCCAAGCGTGCGGACTTCGAGCTGATCCACGAGCACCGCCAGATCAGGAGGTTCATGGACTTCGTCCTCGTCCGTGAGGACTACGAGCACTCCAAACCGCACCCGGAGCCCTATCTGACCGGCTTGAGCCGGTTCGATGCGGGCAAGGACGAGACGCTCGTCGTCGAGGACTCGTCGCGAGGCCTGAGCTCGGCCGTCGCGGCCGGTATCGACTGCGCGGTCGTACGCAACGACTTCACCAGCACCCAGGACTTCTCCCGGGCCACCTACCGGATCGACACCCTCCGCGAGGTGACCGCCATCGTCCGCGGCTGAGTGGCTACTCCGCGCGCTGGAGCGTCCACTGCACGACCGTGCGCTGGGGTGCCCAGCCGCGGAAGGTGCCGATCGCGTCGACGGTCTCGACCGAGATCCGGGTCAGCTCGCCGCCGAGCTCGGCGTGCTGGCGCGCCAAGAGTTGCTCGGTCTCCAGGGTGACGCCGTGGACGACGATGCGGCCGCGGGGGCGGAGGGCCGCGAGACAGGTGTCGAGCACGCCGGGGCGGGTCGCGCCGCCGCCGATGAAGATCGCATCCGGAGCCGGGAGACCGGCCAGGGCGTCGGGGGCGCGGCCCTCGACGACGGCAAGGCCCGGTACGCCGAGGCGGGTCGCGTTGCGGGCGATCCGGGCGGCCCGCTCGGGGCTGGCCTCGATGGCCGTCGTGGTGCAGGAGGGGTGCGCCCGCATCCACTCGATCCCGACCGAGCCGGCGCCGGCGCCCACGTCCCACAGGTGCGCCCCCGGGGTGGGTGCCAGTCGGGCCAGCGCCGAGGCTCGCAGGTCGCGCTTGGTGAGCTGGCCGTCGTTCTCGAAGACGTCGTCGGGCAGGCCGGCGGCCCAGCCGACGAGCGGTGCCCCGACGCAATCGATCGCGACGATGTTGAGCCGTGGTGACTCACCCGCCCAGGCTGACGCCGTCCCCGTCCGTGCGCTCTCGGTCTCGGCGCCCAGCTCGCCCAGGACGGTCATCGTCGAGGCCCCGAAACCGCTCGTGACCAGCAGATTCGCGAGCTCGGCCGGGGTCGATCCGTCCGAGGAGAGGGCCAGGATCCGGCGGCCGGGGGCGAGCTCGCGGGCGACCAGCGACACGTCGCGGCCGACCAGGCTGACGGCCACGCACGACTCCGCCGGCCAGCCCATCCGGGCACGGGCGAGGGCGACGGAGGAGACGGCGGGCTCGATGCGTACGTTCTCCCGGCCGAGGAGCGAGATCAGGGTCGTGCCGATGCCGGAGACCAGCGGGTCGCCCGAGGCCAGGGCGACCGCGTCCCCGATGCCGTCGAGCAGCGTCGGCAGGCCTTCGCGCAGCGGCGAGGGCCAGGGCTCGCGCCGCTGGCCGGGGACGTCCGGGACGAGGTCGAGGTGACGCTTGCCGCCGAGGAGGACCGGGGACTCCCGGACCAGCTGCTGGTGACGTACGGGAATCTCGTCCCACCCTCCGGCACCGATGCCCACCACGACGATCATGAGGCCAGACGCTACAGTGACCGCACAGGCGCGAGGTGCCCCGACTGGGGAGAATCTGGGAAGCCGGTGAGAATCCGGCACAGGCCCGCTGCGGTGAATCGAGCCCCGTCACGGGGACTCGACAAGTCCGAAGACCGGCCCCGCGTCCATCCATCCAACGCGATAGGGAGCGGGAGCCTCTCATGCCGGTGCACTACCCATTTTCTGCCGTCCTCGGCTGTCAGGCGGACGACCTCGACGACATGGGCCTCGCGCTCGTGCTCACCACCATCTCCCCGGAGATCGGCGGGGTCCTGGTCCGTGGCGAGAAGGGGACCGCGAAGTCGACGGCCGTACGCGGCCTGGCGGCCGTGCTGCCCTCGATCTCCGTCTACGCGGGGGACCGGTTCTCGATCGACCCGGCCGACCCGTCCGCGGAGTCGCCGGACGGTCCGTTCGGGTCCGCCGCCGTCGTGGAGAGCCGGCCGGTGCGGCTGGTCGAGCTCCCGGTCGGTGCCACCGAGGACCGGGTCGTCGGCTCGCTCCACCTGGAGAGCGCGCTGTCGCGTGGTGCCGTCGAGTTCGAGCCGGGGCTGCTGGCCCGGGCCCACCGCGGCCTGCTCTACGTCGACGAGGTCAACCTGCTCCACGACCACCTGGTCGACCTGCTCCTGGACGCGGCCGCGATGGGCCGGGTCTCGGTCGAGCGCGACGGGGTCTCGGTCGAGCACGCCGCCCGGTTCGTGCTGATCGGCACCATGAACCCCGAGGAGGGCGAGCTGCGCCCGCAGCTGCTGGACCGCTTCGGGCTCACCGTCGAGGTCGCCGCACCTCGCGATCCTTCCCTGCGGGCGGAGGTCGTACGCCGCCGGATGGCCTTCGACCTGGACGCGCCCGCGTTCGTCGAGCGCTACGTGGCCGCCGAGCGCGACCTGACCACCCGGGTCTCCACCGCTCGCGCGCTGGTCGGGAAGGTCCGGCTCACCGAGTCGGGCCTGCTCAAGATCGCCGAGGTCTGTGCCGCGTTCGAGGTCGACGGGCTGCGTGCCGACATCGTCACCGCCCGCACCGCGGTCGCCCACGCCGCCTGGGCCGGCCGCTCCGAGGTCACCCGCGCCGACATCCGCCGCGCCGCCCTGCTCGCCCTGCCGCACCGCCGCCGTCGCAACCCGTTCGACGCTCCCGGGCTCGACGAGGACCTGCTCGACCGCATCCTCGGCGACGAGGAGCTGCCGCCGGAGCCGCCGGAGGGCGGGCCGGAGGACGGGCCCGACGCCCCTCCCCCCAGCGGTCCCGACGGCACGGACGACGCCGACGCTGAACCCCCGTCGGTCGAGCCCGGCGAGCGCCAGCGAGACGGTGCCGAGACCAACACAGTCGACTCCGCGGACGATCAGCCCGAGGCTCCGCCGACGCCCTCCGCTCCCGCAGGCGAGTCCGTCACCGCCGCCGCCCCCGCCTACCGTCCCCGCCTCCTGACGGTGACCGGCCTGGGCACCGGCCGCAGCGGCGGCCGAAGCAAGGCGATCGGCAGCAGCGGCCGCCGGATCGGCGCGAACACCAGCACCCGTGGCTCGCTCCACCTCGTCGAGACGCTCAAGGCTGCCGCGGGCAAGCAGGCGGCCCGGCCGCGTACGTCCGCGAAGGTCGAGCTGCGCATCGAGGACCTGCGGACCGCGGTCCGCGAGGGCAGGGAGGCCAACCTGGTGCTGTTCTGCGTGGACGCGTCCGGGTCGATGGCCGCCCGCAAGCGGATGGCGCAGGTGAAGGCCGCGGTCCTCTCCCTGCTCCTCGACGCCTACCGGCGCCGCGACAAGGTCGGGATGATCACCTTCCGCGGTGAGGGCGCCGAGCTGGTGCTGCCGCCGACCGGGTCGGTCGATCTCGCGGCCGCACGGCTGGACGAGGTGCCCGCCGGAGGACGTACGCCGCTGGCCGAGGGCCTCCTCGAGGCCGCCCGGGTGCTGCAGCGCGAGCACCTGCGCGACCCCGACCTGCGGCCGCTGCTGGTGGTCGTCACGGACGGTCGAGCCAACTCCAAGACCCACGGCAAGGAGGCCGTGCGCCGCTCGCAGCAGGCTGCCGCGTACGTCGCCGGCCTCGGCGTCACCACTGTCGTCATCGACTCCGAGAGCGGACCGATGCGGCTCGGGCTGGCCCGCCGGCTGGCCGAGCACCTGGGCGCCGAGCACGTCCCGGTCGCCGAGGTGAGCGCCGAGGCGCTGACCTCGGCTGTCCACGGGTTCACCGGATCCACCATGGGGAGGGGCGCTGCCTGATGCCGAAGGGACAGCCGCTGAACGTACCCGACGACGGGCTCACCACCCGCCAGCGCCGCAACCGGCCGCTGGTGATGGTCCACACCGGGCCCGGCAAGGGGAAGTCGACCGCCGCCTTCGGGCTCGCGCTGCGTGGATGGAACCAGGGCTGGCGGATCGGGGTCTTCCAGTTCGTGAAGTCGGCCAAGTGGCGTATCGGTGAGCAGACCGTGCTCGAGCGCCTCGGACAGCTGCACGAGGAGACCGGCGAGGGCGGGCCGGTCGACTGGCACAAGATGGGGTCGGGCTGGTCCTGGAGCCGCAAGCAGGGTGAGGCCGAGGACCATGCCGCGGCCGCCGCCGAGGGCTGGGCCGAGATCAAGCGGTGCCTGGCCGACGAGCGCTACGACCTGCTGGTCCTCGACGAGTTCACCTACCCGATCAAGTGGGGCTGGGTCTCCGCCGAGGAGGTCGCGTCGGTGCTCGCCGAGCGCCCCGGCCGCCAGCACGTCGTGATCACCGGTCGCGACGCCGACCCCGCGCTGCTCGAGGTCGCCGACCTGGTCACCGAGATGACCAAGATCAAGCACCCGATGGACGCCGGCCAGAAGGGCCAGAAGGGCATCGAATGGTGACCCTGCCCCGGCTGGTGGTCGCGGCTCCCTCGACGGGTTCGGGGAAGACGACGATCGCCACCGGGCTGATGGCCGCTCTGCGCGCTTCCGGGATGGCCGTGAGCGGGCACAAGGTCGGACCGGACTACATCGACCCCGGTTATCACGCACTCGCCACCGGACGCCCGGGGCGCAACCTCGACCCGCACCTGGTCGGCGTCGAACGGGTCGTGCCGCTGCTGCTCCACGGTGCAGACGGGGCCGACGTGGCGGTGATCGAGGGCGTCATGGGCCTCTACGACGGCCGCCTCGGCACCGACGGCTTCGCCTCCACCGCCCACGTCGCGGCCCTGACCTCCTCCCCGGTGGTCCTGGTCCTCGACGTCGCCCGGATGTCCCGCTCCGCTGCCGCGATCGCCGCCGGGATGGCGGCCTTCGACCCGTCGGTACGCATCGGGGGAGTCGTGCTCAACCGCTGCTCGCCCGGGCGCAACGCCGACGAGATCCGGCGCGCGCTGGCGGGTCTCGGGCTGCCGGTGCTCGGTCTTCTGCCGCGTGATGAGTCGCTCGCGTCCCCGTCGCGCCACCTCGGTCTCGTCCCCGTCGCCGAGCGCGACGAGTCGGTCGCCCTCATCGAGCGCTTGGGGGAGCAGGTCGCCGCCCACCTCGACCTGTCCGCCCTGCTCGACGTTGCCCGCTCGGCACCCGAGCTGGACGCCGAACCGTGGGATCCGGCCAGGGCGCTGGAGATCGGCGCCTCGCCGGCCGGGGTGCGTCCGGTCGTCGCGGTCGCGGGCGGAAGGGCCTTCACGTTCCGCTACCCCGAGACCGAGGAGCTGCTGGAGGCGACAGGCTGCGACGTACGCCCCTTCGACCCGCTCACCGACCCAGCACTCCCCGAGGGCACCAGGGGGATCTACCTCGGCGGCGGCTTCCCCGAGATGTACGCCGCCGAGCTCGCCGCTAACACGAGCCTCCTCCGCGATCTGAGGGCCGCCGTCGAGGCCGGGATCCCCACGGTGGCCGAGTGCGCCGGGCTCCTCTACCTTGCCGAGTCCCTCGACGACGTACCCATGGCCGGCGCCATCCCCGCCCACGCCGCGATGAGCGAGCGCCTCACCCTGCGCTACCCGGTCGCTATTGCCGCTTCCGACTCCCTCCTCACCCGAGCCGGCGAGCAGGTCACGGGCCACGAGTTCCACCGCACCACCACCTCGCCCGTTGCGGGCCCTCAGGCCGCATGGTCGATCGAATCCGCACTTCTACCGGCCGAGAAGTCAGTTACGTCGGCCGAGACGTCAGTTGTGGCGAGCGAGACGTCAGTTACGTCGGCCGAGACGTCAGTTCTGGGCGACGAAAGTCGAGCTTCGCGACCCACAGCTACAGATTCGGCCCCCACAACTGCCAACTCGGCCGACGCAACTGCCAACTCGGCCGGCGGGGGTGACGTCTCGGCGCTGACGGGGTTCGCGTCGGAGACCCTGCATGCGTCGTACCTGCATGTGCACTGGGCCGGCCATCCGAAGCTGGCGGCCCGGTTCGCGGCTGCGGTCCACAGCGCGGCGCAGAATCCCGCCATGGCGGGAAAATGCGCCACCACGCGCACCGGTCCGCCCGCAGAATCCCGCCATGGCGGGGAAATGCCCGCCGCGACGGACGGCCCACTGGCTGATCCGCTGCGGCACCACGGCGACGTCGAGGTGGGCGACGGGCTGCTCGACTTCGCGGTGAACGTCTACCCGGACCCGCGGCCGGAGTGGCTGGACCAGGCACTCCACGACTCGCTGGCACCGACCGCCTACCCCGACGAGGAGCCGGCGCGGGCGGCGCTGGCCAAGCACCACGGCCGCGAACGCACGGAGGTGCTCCCGACGGCCGGGGCGGCGGAGGCGTTCACGCTGGTCGCGCGAGCCAGACAGTGGCGGAAGCCGGTCGTCGTCCATCCCCAGTTCACCGAGCCCCACGCGGCGCTCGAGCAGGCCGGCCACACGGTCACCGAGGTCCGCCTCCGAGCCGAGGACGGGTTCGCCCTCGACCCGGCCGCGGTGCCCGGTGATGCGGACCTGGTCGTCGTCGGCAACCCGACCAACCCGACCGGCGTACTCCACCCGGCTGCCACCCTCCGCGCCCTCCTCCGCCCCGGCCGTCTGGTCGTGGTCGACGAGGCGTTCATGGACGCGGTGCCGGGCGAGCCGGAGACCCTCACCGGCGAGCGCGCCGAGGGCCTGCTGGTGATCCGAAGCCTCACCAAGCACTGGTCGATCCCAGGGGTCAGGGCCGGCTACGTCGTCGGCGACCCCGCCGCGATCAGCGACCTCGAGGCCGTACGCACGCCCTGGTCCGTCTCGGCCACCGCCGCGGCCGCGATGCTCGCCTGCGCCACCGAGCGCGCGAGCGCCGAGGCCCGCGAGCGCGCCGAGCGGATCGCCGCCTGGAGGGACCATCTGGAGGCGGGCCTGCGGGCCCAGCAGATCGAGTACGTCCCCGCCACCGCCTCCTTCGTCCTGGCCCGCCCGGGCGTCGGCGTCCGCGAGGCCCTCCGCGAGCACGGCATCGCCGTACGCCGCGCCGACACCTTCCCGGGCCTCGGCCCGGACTGGGTGCGGATCGCGGTACGCCCCGAGGGTTCGACCGACCAGCTCCTCGCCGCGCTCCGCAGGACCAGGGGAGACCGGTGAGCCCCCGGGCGATCGGGCTCCTCGCCGGATTCGCGCTCGACCGGCTCCTCGGGGACCCGCGCCGCTACCACCCGGTCGCCGGCTTCGGCACGGTCGCGACGAAGGCGGAGCGGTCCTGGTACGCGGACGACCGCGCTCGAGGCCTCCTCCACACCGCGACGCTGGTCGGGGGAGCGGTGGTCCTCGGCGCAGCTGCCGAGCGGCTCGCTCCCGGTCGGACCGGGAAGACCGTGATCACCGCCGCCGCCACCTGGGCGGTCCTGGGCGGCCGCTCGCTGGAGCGCGAGGCGCTCGCCGTCCACGATCATCTCGACCGCGACGACCTCCCCGCCGCGCGACAGCGGCTGACCCACCTCGTCGGGCGCGACACCGCCGAGCTCGACGCCTCCGAGGTCTCCCGCGCCGTCGTCGAGAGCGTCGCCGAGAACACCTCCGACGCGGTCGTCGCGCCGCTGGTGTGGGGAGCCGTCGCCGGCGTACCCGGTCTGCTCGGCTACCGCGCCGCCAACACCCTGGACGCGATGGTCGGCCACCACAACGACCGCTACGAGCGCTTCGGCTGGGCCAGCGCCCGCCTCGACGACCTGCTCAACCTGCCCGGATCGCGGCTCTCCGGCCTGCTCACGATGGCCGCCGCGCCGTCGCGGGCGAGGCAGGCGTGGCGGGCCTGGCGCCGCGACGCCGCGCGGCACCCGAGCCCGAACGCCGGCGTGGTCGAGGCGACCTTCGCCGGCGTCCTCGGCATCCGCCTCGGCGGCACCAACCGCTACTACGGCGACCGGGTCGAGCACCGTGCGGTGATGGGCGACGGCCGAGCCGCCGCTCCCGCCGACGTCGTCAGCGCCACCAGCCTGGCCCGCAGGGTCGGCATCGGCGCGGCCCTGGTCGCGGCGGCGTACGCAGCAGCTCAGCGACCGTGACGGAAGGCCCGCGCCATGACCGCGGGCGGGGCATCGGCGAGCCCCGGCCCGCCCGCGCGGGTCCACTCCGCCAGAGCGTCGGCGACACGGGCAGAGCCGGCCCGGGCGACCCAGACCGGCCGGGCGCCGCGCTCTCGACCAGCAGGTGAGGGCCCGACCACCACGACGTCGGCGCGCTCGCACGGGCCGAGACAGTCGGTGACACGTACCGTCGCCGACTCCCCGGCCGCAGCGTTCAGCGTGGTGAGCAGTGCCTCGTGGTCCACCCCGGGCGACTTCCGCTCGGTCCCGCAGCAGCAGCCGCGGCAGACCGTCAGCGTCGGCCGCCCAGGGGCCGGGGAACTCATCCCTCGCAGGCCTCGCAGTCCGGGCCGTTCTCGATGGCGCAGACCGCGGCGTCGCTCCAGTCGTCCCAGGTCAGGTCGTCGATGGCGTCGGTGGTGGTCGGGCTCTCGTTCATGGTCATGCTCCTGTCGTCGAAGTGGTCGAAGAGGACTGCTTGCTGGCCTGGATGCCGGCGCGCGAGCGCAGGTAGTACAGGCTCTTGATGTTCGGGTCGAGCAGCGCGAGCTTGTGGATCTTGCTGATGTACTGCGGGGTCGCGTCGGCCTGGAAGAACAGGTTGAGCGACTGGGACTGGTCGATGTAGATCTGCCGGTCGGAGGCCCGGGCGAGCAGGATCTCCTGGTCGATCTCGTAGCCGGTCCGGAAGACCTCCTTCTCGTGGTCGTCGAGCCACGAGACGTGCTGCACGGATCCGCCGTTGTCGATGATGTCGGAGATGTGCGCCTGGTCGTAGACGCCACGCTCCTTCATCACCTCGACGAGGTTCTGGTTGGCCCGCGGCATCTCGCCGGCCGACGTGGTCTGGTTCCAGACGTTGGCGACGTACGGCTCGATCCCCTGGCTGGTGCCGCCGACGATCACCGCGGTGCTCATCGTCGGCGCGATCGCCATCAGGTGGGAGTTGCGCCGGCCGACGCACCACTCCGGGATGCCCGCGACCGAGCCCATCCACCGTGACGCCGCGTCGGCGCGCGTGGAGATCCGCTCGAAGATGTCCTTGTTCAGCGCCGCCGCCTTGTCCGACTCGAACGGCACCCGCTGCTTCTGCAGGTAGTCGTGGTAGCCCATCACGCCCAGACCCAGGCTGCGGGCCTTCTCGGTGTAGCGCACCGCCCGCTCCAGACCACGGATGGTGCGGGCCTTGCGCACGAACGCCTCGGCGACCGCGTCGAGGAAGACGGTCGCGACGTACGCCGTGTCCTGGTCCTTCCACTCGTCGTAGGTCGACAGGTTCAGCGAGGAGAGCACGCAGGTGTAGGAGTGGTCCTCGTCGCTGAACAGGGTGATCTCGGAGCAGAGGTTGGAGGCCTTGTTGGCCAGCCCGTTGGCCTGGTACGACTCGGTCTGGGCCGCGTTGACGGTGTCGACCTTCCAGATGTAGCCCTTGCCGAGCACGACCCGGATCTTCAGCACCCGCTGGTAGCGCTCGAGAGCATCGCGATCCCCGGCCAGCATCCGGTCGATGAACGCCTGGCTGAAGATCCAGCCCACGTTCTTGTTGGCCGGCTCGCGGAAGATCAGGTCGGCGAGCTCGTAGAAGTCCGGGTGGTCCACCGGCAGGTAGCCCGCCCAGGAGCCGCGACGGGTGGCGCCCTGGCTGATCTGGTTGGTCATCTCCACGAAGTTGCAGAAGACCGGGACCACGCCGTTGGCCTTGCCGTTGTCGCTGAACTTGGCGCCGCGGGGCCGGACGTCACCGAGGTACGCCGAGGTGCCGAACCCGTTCTGGGACAGGATCGCGGCCTCTTTGAGCGTCTCGTAGAAGCCCCAGACCGAGTCCTCGACGTAGGAGCCCTCGCACGAGACCGGCAGGCCCCGGTCGGTGCCGAGGTTGGACAGCACCGGGGTCGAGGGGGAGAGCCAGCCGTTCCAGATCGCCTCGAAGAACCGCTCGGTCCAGGAGCCGCCGTCCTCGCGGGCGTACATCTCGTCGGCCAGCTCCCCGGCGGTCCGGGCGATGGTCTCGTAGCGCTCGCGGACGCTCTGGCCGGCCACGGTGTACTTGGCCTTGAACATGGCGTAGCCCGCCGTGGTCATGAAGGCCGGGACGGTGCCCTCGGCCTGCAGTGCCTTGCGCTCGGCGGAGAGCGCCTCCCAGCTGTTGCTGCTCGTCAGGCTGTTATCCATTAGAAGCTGAACTCCGTCTCGCCGATGTTGCGGTTGTATTCGTTGCCGGTGACCTGGAAGAAGTCGTGGAACTGGGTGCCGTTGATGCCGCTGTAGAACCACTCGGCGACAGGGTTGGCCTCGACCCCGAACAGCGGCTCCATCCGCATGTTCTCCAGCGTCATGTCGACCCGGGACTTCACGAACGTCTCCAGGTCGGCCTGCTCGATGCCGGTGATGGGACCGTCGGCGAAGAGCATCTCCACGATCCGGGCCTCGTGGGCGTAGAGGTGCTGGGCCACGCCGCGGACGCGCGCGAAGAGGTCGTCACGCTCGGCCTCGAACTTGTCGGCCGCCACCGTGGCGGCGTACTCGTCCAGGGTGGTGTTGAACAGCCAGGCGCCGCCGGTCGCGTGCAGGTTCTCGTCGCGGGCGGAGAAGTTGATGCCGCTGATCACGTTCTGCAGCAGGTTCTTGCCGCCGGACTGGAAGTGCTTGAGGAAGGCGAAGTTGGAGTAGAGGACGCAGTTCTCCATCAGCGTGAAGACGCTCAGCGCGTAGAGCAGGTCCTCGTCGGCGATGGCGTCCCACACGAAGGCGATCCGCTCGGCCAGCACCGGGTCGTTCTTGTAGGAGTCGTAGAACTCCTCGGTGTCGATCATCAGGGTCTTGTTGAGCTTCGCGTAGAACGGCGCGTGCATGTTCAGCTCGGCGAACGAGAAAGCGTTCGTCATCATCTGGATCTCGGGCCGCGGGAAGGCGTGGAAGAGCCGGTCGCCCCACACCTCGCCGCCGAGGATCAGCTCGTAGATGGTGAACAGCTTCAGCGTGGTCTTGACCGCGGCCTGCTCGGCGTCGGTCATGTTGACCAGGAAGTCCTGCTTGTCGTTCTCGACCGGGATCTCCTCGGCGGTCCAGAAGATGCTCCGCTGCTTCTTGGCCAGGTCCTCGGCCATCGGATAGTCGAAGACGTACGCCGACTTCTCGGTGCGGATCGGTAGACCCTCGGTGTCGATCAACTCATCAGCCCTTCTTCCGCGCCCCCGCGGCTCGCTCGGATGTCTCGTGCATCCGTGCCGGGGCAGGAGGGGACGGCGTCGTACGCGCTCGATCCCCTGACCTTCCCTCGAGGTCGCGGACCCCACCATGAGGTGGGCACTGGCAGGTCTTCGGACTCGTGGGCGTGATCGTGCTCGGTCCTAGTGGCCGTCGCTTCCCAGGAGCCGGCTTGCTCCCAGTGCTTCGTGACGGCGGTCGTTCCCACTCACCGCTGCGGGGCAGTCCCGGACTCGCACCGGGTTCCCTCTTGCCTCTCCCGCCCCGTCGCCGAGATGGGAGAACCAGCTGCGAGGACCACTATATGCGGGAATTACACCAATGCAACTTCCTAGATGTTGTGCTTCTCGCGGTCGTCGGAACGGTGTGGATGCGGGCCCGGGCCGGACGTGGCATGATGCGGTCAACGGACATGAGGAAGCCGGTGGAACTCCGGCACAGTCGCGCTACTGTGACATCGCCTCGCGGCGGTGGAGTCAGACCCGAAGGTCCGTCCAACCCCAACGAACAGGGACGCAGGTATCCCTGAGGAGGACATATGTCGCAGCACGCTGTCGCACCCGTCGCCGGTGCTGACCTTCCCACCATCCCGCTTCGTGAGCTCGCCCCGTGGGCGCTCTTCTTCGGTCTGCTCGGTCTCCTGGCGCTCTTCTTCATCAGCGCCGACCAGGGCGCGATCTCGATCCCGTCCGGCACCCTGATCCACGAGTGGGTCCACGACGGGCGTCACCTGCTCGGCTACCCCTGCCACTGATGAGCCCGCGTGCCTTTCTCGTACGCGGCCTGCTAGCTGGACTCCTCGCCGGAGTCGTCACCTTCCTGGTGGCGTACTCCGTCGGTGAGCCGCAGGTCGGTGCTGCCATCGCACTGGAGGAGGCCGGCGGCGACGGACACTCGCACTCGCATGCCGCCGAAGGCGCTGAGGGCGAGGAGGAGGCCCCTGAGGTCTCCCGCACCAACCAGAGCACCTGGGGGCTGCTGACCGACACCCTGGCGATCGGTGTCGCGCTCGGGGGCATCCTCGGGCTGGTCGCCGCCGCCACGCTGGGCCGTCTCGGCAGGCTCACACCGGGACAGTCGACGGCGCTGGTCACCCTGATCGGGTTCGTCGCGGTCGCGCTGGTGCCGTTCCTCAAATATCCCGCCACCCCACCGGCGGTCGGCAGCGGCGACACCATCGGCGCCCGCACCGCGGTCTACTTCGCCTTCCAGGCCCTCTCGGTCGTGGCGGCGGTGGTCACGACGTACGCCGCCGTGCGGCTGCGCGGGCGGATCGGCACCTATCTCGCCGTCGTCGGTGCGATCGCGGCCTACCTGGTCGTGATGGTCGTCGCCGGACAGCTGTTCACGACGGTCAACGAGGTCGGGGACTTCCCGGCCGACACGTTGTGGTTCTTCCGCCGGGCCTCGCTGATCACGCTCGCCACGATGTGGGGCGTGCTCGGGGTGGCGCTGACCGGGCTGGTCATTCGTCTGTACGCGGCAGAGCGCGCTGTCGCGGAGCGGAAGGCCTTGGCCGCCAGCTTGTGAGTTAGCGGGGGAGGCGGTGAGCCTCCACCGGACGGCCGCCGGCCAGGTGATCACGCACGATCACCCGGGCGGCGGCCGGTTCCACGTGGCCGTACCAGACGTCGTCGGGCTGCACGCTGAGCACCGGCGCCTGATTGCACGGGAACTGGCAGCCGGTGTGGGTGATCAGCAGGTCGTCGTCGCCGAGACCGGCCTCCATCGCGCCCAGGATCACGGCCTTCGCCGTCTCCTCGGAGCCTTTTGCGGTGCAGCGCGGGCCGCGGCAGATCAGCACCTGGCGTACGTGGCCGGGGACGCGCTCCCAGGCGGGCGAGGTGAGCCCGGGCTCGGTGCCGGTGATCGGCCTGGTCTCGGCCAGCACCTCGGCGAGCTCGTTACGCGTGGTCGCCAGGCGGGTCGCGATGTGGATCTCGGGGCGGTCCCCGGGGCGCTCGCGCCACCAGTGGGCAGTGATCCGGCGCAGCCAGGAGTGGCCCGGGGCGAGCGGGCCGAGGCTGACGCCGACCAGGGTGATCTGCTCGGTTCCGGCATCGGCCAACCGGGTCAGCTCGCGGGAGAGC
The DNA here is from genome assembly GCA_040302365.1 of Nocardioides sp. NPDC126508. Lineage (GTDB taxonomy): Bacteria > Actinomycetota > Actinomycetes > Propionibacteriales > Nocardioidaceae > Nocardioides. Next base: position 231,635 of record JBEOUM010000005.1, on the reverse strand, counting down.
GATGGGTCGCCCATCTGAAGGAGGGCGAGGCCCGCGTCGTGATCCCCTGCCCAGGAGAGCAGGTCCTCGCGGCGGTCGACGTCGGTGACCGACATCCCGACCAGCACGGTTGCCGGCGGCTGTACAAGACGATGACGCTTCGTGAATTCGTTCACAAGGTGTCATCCTCTTGCACAAGGTCGCCCGACCGTGTCCGGTGAGCCTTGACCCAGGCGACCGCGTCGCCCACGTCGTTGACCGTCGTGACCTCGCCGGGCCCCGTGGGGCGCCGCACCACGACCACCGCGACCCCGAGCTCGGCGGCCGCCTGCATCTTCGGCCAGGTGTAGGTGCCGCCGGAGTCCTTGGTGATGAGGACGTCGCTGCGATGCTCGCGCATCAGCGCCAGCTCGCCGTCGAGGTCGTACGGCCCGCGGCTGGTCAGCAGCGTCCACGCCTCGGGTAGATCGAGCTCCGGCCGGTCGACGACGCGGGCGAGCGCCGCGTGCCCCGACAGGGCCGGGACGAACCGGCCGAGCTCTTGGCGGCCGACCGTGATGAACGGACGTCGCCCGAGGTCAGCGGCGAGATCGGCGGCCTGGTCGTGGGTGTCGACATAGGCCCAGGACGGGTCGGGCGGCCAGCCGGGCCGCTCCAGTCGGAGCAGCGGATGCCCGGTCTGCGCGCAGGCCGCCGCCGCGTTGGCCGACATCCCGCGCGCGAACGGGTGCGTCGCGTCGACGACCGCATCGAAGTGGTCGAGGGCCCCCCTCAAGCCCTCGACCCCTCCGAAGCCGCCGATCCGCACCGCCCCCACCGGCAGCCGCGGCCGAGCCACCCGGCCGGCCAGCGAGGAGGTGACGTCCACGCCCTCCTCGAGCAATCGCGCCGCCAGGTCCCGAGCCTCCCCGGTCCCGCCCAGGATCAGCAGCCTCATCGCTGACGCTCCTCGCCGGTCTGCCGGGCCAGGTCGAGCAGGGCGTCGACGTCGAGGTGCTCCTCGACGAGGTCGCCGATGAGGTCCAGACGGCGCTCACGGGCGGCCGGGAAGGAGACCGTCGACGGCTCCCGTCCCAGCGTCGCCTCGAGGAACGCGCTCCGGAGCGCATCGCCCTCCAAGGAGCCATGCCACATCGTCCCGAAGACCTGCCCGGACCGCGCGCCACCGAGGAACTCCGTGACCCCGTCGCCGAGGGTGATCCGGCCGTGGTGGATCTCGTAGCCGCTCGCCTCGACCCCGAGCGCCGACCCGGTGGGCAGGCGGAGGTTCTTGGCAGGGGCGAAGTCGGTGCGTACGTCCAGCAGCCCCAGCCCCTCGACCTCGGTGACCGATCCCTCAATGCCGTCGGGGTCGGCGATGACGCCGCCGAGCATCTGGAAGCCGCCGCAGATCCCGAGGAGTGGGCGGCCGCGGCGTACGTGCTCGATGATCGCGACGTCGAGACCGCGCGAGCGGAGCCAGGCCAGGTCGCCGATCGTGGACCGGGTGCCGGGCAGCACGATCAGGTCGGCGTCGGCGACGTCGGCCGGCGAGGAGGCGAAGACGACATCGAGGTCCGGCTCCAGGCCGAGCGCGTCGACGTCGGTGAAGTTGGAGATGCGGGGGAGGCGTACGACCGCGACCTTGCGGGTGGCACCGGCCGGCGCGCGGCGCCCCTCCAGGTCGAGCGCGTCCTCGGAGTCGAGCCACAGCGACGGCTCCCAGGGCAGGACGCCGAAGACGCGGCGCTCGGTGAGCGACTCCAGCGACTTCAGCCCAGGAGCGAGCAGCCCGGCGTCACCGCGGAACTTGTTGATCACAAAACCGCTGATCAGAGCTTGATCCTCGGGTTCGAGGAGGGCCAGGGTGCCGTACATCGCCGCGAACACGCCGCCCCGGTCGATGTCGCCCACGACCACGGTCGGCAGCCCGGCATGCCGTGCCAGCCCCATGTTGACGTAGTCGCCGACCCGCAGGTTGATCTCCGCCGGGCTACCGGCGCCCTCGGCGACGATCACCTCGAAACGCGAGGCCAGATCGTCGTACGCAGCATGGGCCGCGGTCGCCAGATGCCGGCGCCCCTTCTCCCAGTCGTGCGAGGACACCTCGCCCGCGGGATGCCCCATCAGCACCACGTGGCTGCGGCGGTCGGAACCCGGCTTGAGCAGCACCGGGTTCATCGCCGGCTCGGGGGTGACCCGTGCGGCAAGCGCCTGGACCCACTGCGCCCGCCCGATCTCGGCCGTGGCCCCGTCCGGACCGGCGCAGACCATCGAGTTGTTGGACATGTTCTGGGCCTTGTAGGGCGCGACCTTGACGCCCCGGCGGGCGAAGGCCCGGCACAGCCCGGTCGTCACGACCGACTTGCCTGCATCCGAGGTGGTCCCGGCGACCAGCAGGCCGCTCATCGGCGGGGTGCTCGCAGGAGATAGATGTCCATCACCCAGCCGGACGTCTCGCGCAGCCGGGCGCGCGCCGCGTCGATCGCCGGGAGCACCTCGCCGACCCGACCGGCGACGAGCTCCTCCTCGCGCGTGCCGAGGTTGCCGCCCCACCAGATCCGCCAGTCCTCGAGCCCGGGGAGCTCGACGACGCGGTTGAGCATCACCACGAGGTTGTCGTGGCCGGCCTCGACGGCCTCGAGCACGGCGCGGCCGGTGGTGACGTAGAGCGGGCGCCCGACGTCGTGGAGCACCAGTCGGTGGCGGGCGGCGAGCAGCTGCACCGAGGAGATCCCGGGGATGACGTCGACCTCGACGTCCAGCTGCTCGGCGATCTGGTCGACGACGCGGATCGTGGAGTCGTAGAACGCAGGGTCGCCCCAGACCAGGAAGCCGACGTCACCGGGGTGCTCGGCCAGCACGGCGAGGTAGCGCTCGACGCGGGCGCGGTGCCAGTCCCGGACGGCCGCCTGGTAGTCCTCGTCGGTCCCGGTGAACTCCTCGCGCCGTTCGCGGGGAGCGTCGGCGACCTTCACCACCCGCGCGGGCGTGGACAGATGGCGATCGAGCAGCTCCTCACGGGCCCGCACCAGCGGATCCGGCATCCCGCCCTTGGCCGTGCCCGACTTGTCGGTGACCAGGAAGTAGTCGACCGATCGCATCGCGGCCACGGCCTCGAGGGTGACCTGGTCGGGGTCGCCGGGGCCGACACCGATGATCTTGATCCGGCGCGGACCAGAAGATGTCACTGGCCTTCCTCCAGATCGCCTTCGATGTCGAGATAGATCTCCTGCATCGCGGCGACGAGCTCGGGGTCGGGTGAGTCCCAGAGCCCCCGCTCGGCCGCCTCGTGCAGCCGCTCCATGATCCCACGCAGCGCCCACGGGTTCGAGGCCCGCATGAACTCCTGGTTGGTCTCGTCCAGGACGTACTCCTGCGCCAGCTTCTCGTACATCCAGTCCTGCACCACACCGGCGGTCGCGTCGAAGCCGAAGAGGTAGTCGACGGTCGCGGCCAGCTCGAAGGCGCCCTTGTAGCCGTGGCGCTGCATCGCCGAGATCCAGCGCGGGTTGACCACCCGGGCCCGGAAGACGCGGTTGGTCTCCTCCTGCAGCGTGCGGGTCCTGATCGCGTCGGGGGAGGTGGAGTCGCCGACGTACGCCTTGGGGTCCGAGCCGGTCAGCGCGCGGACGGTCGCGACCATGCCGCCGTGGTACTGGAAGTAGTCGTCGGAGTCGGCGATGTCGTGCTCGGCGGAGTCGACGTTCTTGGCGGCGACCTTGATCCGGCGGTAGTTGGCGCGCATGTCGTCGGCCGCCGGGGCGCCGTCGAGGTCGCGGCCGTAGGCGAACCCACCCCACGCCGTGTAGACATCGGCCAGATCGGCATCGGAGCGCCAGTTGCCGGCCTCGATCACCTGCAGGATCCCGGCACCGTACGAACCGGGCTTGGAGCCGAAGATCCGGGACGTCGCGCGGCGCTGGTCACCGTGTGCTTCCAGGTCCTCCAGCGTGTGCGCGCGGACGAAGTTGTCCGCGGCGGGCTCGTTGAGATCGGCCACCATCCGGACCGCGTCGTCGAGCATCGAGACGACGTGCGGGAACGCGTCGCGGAAGAACCCGGAGATGCGTACGGTCACGTCGATCCGCGGCCTCCCCAGCTCCTCGAGCGGGATGACGTCGAGGTGGGTGATCCGGCGGGAGGCCTCGTCCCACGCAGGTGCCACCCCGAGCAGCGCGAGCACCTCGGCGACATCGTCGCCGGACGTACGCATCGCGCTCGTGCCCCACACCGAGAGCCCGACCGAGGTCGGGTAGTCACCGGTCTCGTCCAGGTAGCGCTGGAGCAGCGAGTCGGCCATCGCCTGCCCGGTCTGCCACGCCAGCCGGCTCGGGACCGCGCGCGGGTCGACGGTGTAGAAGTTGCGCCCCGTCGGAAGTACGTTGACGAGCCCCCGCAGCGGCGAGCCCGACGGCCCCGCGGGGACGAAGCCCCCGTCCAGCGCGTGCAGGACGGCGGACAGCTCGTCGGTGGTCCTCGCCAGCCGGGGCACGACCTCGGTCGCGGCGAAGGCGAGCACCTGCTGGACGGCCGGGTCGTCGTGGAGCGTGGTGGCGACGGCCGGGTCCCAGCCGGCCGCGTCCATCCGCTGCACCAGGTCGCGTGCCTGGGTCTCGATCTCGTCGACCGCCCGGGTGTCGGCGCCCTCCTTGAGGCCGAGCGCCGCCCGCAGGCCGGGCACCGCACCGCCGACGCCGCCCCACACCTGCGCGGCGCGCAGGATCGAGAGCACCAGGTTGATGCGCGCGTCGCCCCCGGGGGCGCCGCCGAGGACGTGCAGCCCGTCGCGGATCTGGGCGTCCTTGATCTCGCAGAGCCAGCCGTCGATGTGGAGCATGAAGTCGTCGAAGTCGTCATCCTCGGGACGCTCCTCCATGCCGAGGTCGCGGTGGAGCTCGGCGGCCTTCATCAGCTGCCAGATCTCGCCGCGGATGGCGGGGAGCTTGGCCGGGTCCATGGAGGAGATCCGGTCGTACTCCTCCATCAGCGACTCCAGCCGCGCGATGTCGCCGTAGGACTCCGCGCGGGCCATCGGCGGCACCAGGTGGTCGACGATCGTGGCGTGCGCGCGGCGCTTGGCCTGGGCGCCCTCGCCGGGGTCGTTGACCAGGAACGGGTAGATCAGCGGCATGTTGCCGATCGCGGCATCGGGGCCGCAGGAGGCCGACAGCGCGGCGTTCTTGCCGGGCAGCCACTCCATCGAGCCGTGCTTGCCGAGGTGGACGACCGCGTCGGCACGGAAGCCGTTCTCGAGCCAACGGTAGGCGCCGATGTAGTGGTGGGACGGCGGCAGGTCCGGGTCGTGGTAGATCGCGACCGGGTTCTCGCCGAACCCGCGCGGCGGCTGGATCAGGATGACGATGTTGCCGGCCTGAAGCGTGGCCAGCACCAGCTCACCGTCATCGTTGACGAAGAGCCCGCCCGGCGACTCGCCCCAGGTCTCGACCATCTGCTCGCGCAGGTCAGCAGGGAGATCCTTGGTCCACTCGTCGTAGGACGCCTTGGAGATGCGGACGTGGGCGTCGGTGAGCTGCGCGTTGGTCAGCCACTCCTCGTCCTGGCCGCCGGCGGCGATCAGGGCGTGGATCAGCGCGTCACCGGCAGCGGTGTCGTCGGAGCCGTCGAGGATGCGTACGACCTCGTTGTCCTGACCCAGGTCGTAGCCCTCCTCGCGGAGCCGGCGCAGCATCCGGATCGCGGAGACCGGGGTGTCCAGGCCGACCGCGTTGCCGATGCGGGAGTGCTTGGTGGGGTAGGCGGAGAGGACGAGGGCGAGGCGCTTGTCCTGGTTGGGCGTGTGCCGCAGCCGGGCGTGGTTGACCGCGATCCGGGCCACGCGCGCGGCCCGCTCGGGGTCGGCGACGTAGTGGGGGAGACCCTGCTCGTCGAGCTCCTTGAACGAGAACGGGGCGGTGATGATCCGGCCGTCGAACTCCGGGATCGCGATCTGCGAGGCCGAGTCGAGCGGCGTCACGCCGTCGTCGGAGGCCTCCCACTCCGCGCGCGAGCTGGTCAGGCAGAGACCCTGGAGCACCGGGATGTCCAGCGCCGCCATCCGCTCCACGTCCCAGGCCTCGTCCTCGCCGCCGGCCGACGCGGACGCGGGCACCGAGCCACCCGCCGCGAGCACGGTGACGATGAGCGCGTCGAGCGTGCCGAGCGCCTCGTAGAGGTCGTCGGGTGCGGAGCGCAGCGAGCCCGCGAAGACGGGTACGCCGGTGGCCGCTCCGGTCGCGTCGATGGCGTCGGCCAGCGCGTGCGCGAAGGCGGTGTTGCCGCTGGTCTCGTGGGCACGGTAGTAGAGCACGCCGATCCGGGGGAGTTGTGAAGCCGAGAGTGACCCATGGGTCACTGTGGGGTTCACAACCCGCTCGGCGAACCCCCACGCCGGCACGATCGCCGGCGGCTCGAACCCGAACCCGGTCAGCAGGACCGTGTCGGAGAGGAACGCGTGCAGCTGGGCGAGGTTGGCCGGACCGCCCTCGGCGAGATAGCGGTGTGCCTCCGCGGCGACACCCATCGGCACCGTGGAGTGCTCCATCAGCTCGGCGCTCGGCTGCTGCTCACCGCCGAGGACGACGACCGGAACCCCGCGCTCGCGGACCCCGCTCAGACCGTCCCACAGATCGGTGGGCGAGCCGAGCAGCCGGAAGACCACCAGATCGGCATCGGCGACGACGGCCTCGAGGTCGGTCGCCCGCGACGGGTTCGCCCAGGTGTAGTCGGCGCCGCTGGCACGGGCCGAGAGCAGGTCGGTGTCCGAGGTGGACAGAAGGGCGATGCGTACGCGTGCAGGGTCGGCCATGCCGGGGTCCTCCTAGGGGTTCTCGCCCCGTCGATCGGTCGGATGCCCGCGGCCAGTGTCTGGCTGTGTCCGTGCTCGGCACGGACAACACAGTGGCGGAACCGCCCCGGACTCTCACCGGGTTCCTGCGCCACGAGCGTGCTCGCAGCCTACCCCGCGCGCCGCGCCAGCCAGGTCTCGCGGGTGATCTCGTACTCGACCTCGCCGTCGGCGTGCCCGGCGAGCGGCTCCTCGAACTCCTCGTGGAAGGCGCGTACGAAGCTCATCCCGACCGACGCCATCGTGGCCCGGGAGGCCTCGTTGACGGCCATCGTCTGCGCGATCACCGTGTCGAGGCCGAGGTCCTCGAAGGCGTGCCGGAGCAGCTCGAGCGACCCCTCCCTCGCCAACCCCTTGCGCCAATGGCGCTGCGGGAGCCGGTAGCCCAGCTCGGCGGCGTCGGTCCGCGGCGGGGCGTCGGGCGGCTCGAGCATGTAGAGCCCGACGGCCTCACCCGCCGCGAAGCCGATCCACTTGCCCTGCGCCTCCGTCTCCTTCGCCACCCGGATCCACGCGTGCATCCGCTGCTCGGTCTCCTCCGCGGTGAGCGCGCGAGTGAACAGATAGCGCAGCACCACCGGGTCCGAGTTGAGGTCGACCAGGAACGGCAGGTGCTCCTCGCTCAGCGGGACCAGGTCGAGGCGCTCGGTGCGCAGACGGGCTTGCGGCATGCCCCGGACGCTAGCTCACTCGTTGAGGACGCGGTTGGCGACCGCGAACGCGGTGTTGGCGGCCGGTACGCCGACGTAGATCGAGGTCTGCAGGAGCACCTCGATGATCTCCTCGCGGGTCAGCCCGTTGGTGAGCGCGGCGCGCAGGTGGAACTCGAGCTCGTCGAAGTGGCGCCCCGCGACCAGGGCGGTGAGCACGCCGATCGAGCGGTCCCGGCGGGCGAGGCCGGGGCGGGTCCAGATCGTGCCCCAGGCGTAGCGGGTGATCAGGTCCTGGTAGTCGCGGTTCACGTCGGTGATCGCGGCCGTGGCCCGGTCGACGTGCGGGTCGCCGAGCACCTGGCGGCGTACGTTCATGCCGGCCGCGTACGCCGGGTCCGAAGCGGTCACGTGCGAGGTGATCAGGGTGGAGACGGCGTGCGGAGCCTCGGCGGGGGCGAGGTGGCCGACGGCGTCGAGGGTGACGAGCCGCCCGTTGCGCACCCCGACGGCGATCTCCTCCAGCGAGGCCGGCGGCGTCGGGGCGTCGTCGACCCCCGCGATCGTCAGGACCGGGGCGGCGATCTCGGCGAGCCGGCCCCGGACGTCGTACGCCGCCAGCGCCTCGCACACCAGCGCATAGCTCTCCGCGTCGGCGTCGCGCAGCGAGTGGAGCAGGGCGCCGCCCCGGGCGGGCTCGCGCTCGAGGAAGCCGGGGGCGAACCAGCGCTGGGTGGAGCCCGCGATCTGGGAGGCGGTGCCGGCGCCGCGTACGGTCGTGGCGCGGTCGGTCCAGCCGTCGGGCTCGCCGATCTTGGCGCCGGTGTTGGTGAGCACCGCGGCGCTCACCCGGGTGGGCGCGTCGAGCAGGAGCTGGAGGCCGACAGCCCCGCCGACCGAGTCGCCGGCGTAGGCGAAGGTGCCGTGGCGCTCGCCGCGGTCGGTGAGCACCCGGTCGATGCAGGCGAGTACGCCGGCAGCGAGGTCGGCCATCGAGAACGGCTCCGTGGTGGGTGCGCCGTGGCCGTGGCCCGGAAGGTCCCAGCCGATGACGTGGAAGCTGTCCGCGAGCAGCTCCGCGGTGGCGGACCAGAGGGCCGTCACCGAAGTCCCGAGGGACGGCCCGACGACCAGGATCGGCTTGCTCGTGTCCCCGGCCAGCTCGACAGGGGTGATTCTCGGGGTCATGACCCGTCCCTTCCAGGTTCGGTCTTCCAGAGTGCGTGGGCGCGGGCGAGCGCGGAGTCGATGAGGGCGTCGGTGGCGCCGAGATAGTCGTCGAGACCGGTCGCGGCATCGGTCCCGGCGAGTACGTCGCCCCCGACGAACCCGGTCAGCGACCGCTGCTCGGCCAGCAGGTCCGCACCCGCGGCCTCGGCGGTGGCCCGCATCCGGGCGGCGTCGACGCGGAGGCCGGCGAGGAGCTCGGTGGTCTGCGAGGCGGCGACGACGCTGCGCCGGGCCAGCGTGGCCAGGGTCTCCCACTCGACGTGCCAGGCACCGTCGGGGCGCTCGTCGAGGTAGGTCGCCGCGGCCGTGTGGAGCGTCGAGGCGAGCGGCGGCGCCGCGAGGGCGTGACGGCGAACCAGGACCGAGAGCACCGGGTTGGACTTGTGCGGCATCGTCGAGGATCCGCCCCGCCCCTCACCGGCCGGTTCACCGAGCTCGCCGATCTCGGGGCGAGCGAGCAACGCGACATCGCCCGCGATCCGGCCCCAGGTGTCGGCCGCGGTGACGAGCGCGTCGGCGGCCGCGGTCAGCGGGCCACGGTTGGTATGCCAGGGCGCCCGCGGGGTCAGCCCGAGGGCGGTCGCGGTGGCGTCGGCGGCTGCCTGCGCGGCGCCGACCGGGTCGGCGAGACCTCGGAGCCGGGCCAGCCCGACGACCGCGGCCAGGGTGCCGGCCGCGCCGCCGATCTGGGCGGGCAGCGACGTCCGCGCGCGACGGAGCGCCTCGGTGGCGTCGGCGAGGCCGGAGAGCCAGGTCGCCGCCTTGAGGCCGAAGGTGATCGGCACCGCGTGCTGGGTCAGGGTGCGACCCGACATCACCGTGGCTCGGTGCTCCCGGGCAAGAGCCACGAGCGCCGCGGCCTGCGCCGCCAGCTCCTCGTCGACCCGGTCGAGCACGTCACGCAGGCACAGCACGAGCGCGGTGTCGACGACGTCCTGGCTGGTCAGGCCCTTGTGGAGCCAGCGGGCGGCCTCGCCGTCGAGGCGGCCACGGAGGAGCTTGACGAGGCCGATGACCGGGTTGCCCCCGGCCTCGGCACCCTCGGCAAGCCCCGGGAGATCATCCGCGGAGATCAGGCCGGCCAGCGGCGTACCTGCTTCCTCGGGGGCGATCCCCGAGGACACGGTCGCGGCCAGCCAGGCCTCTTCGACCTGCACCATCGCGGCGAGGTAGGCCGCCTCGGAGAAGAGATCCCCGGCGCGCTCCTCGCCTGGCCACAGCAGCGACATTCGACTCCTCAGCCGTAGTTGAGAAAGGTGGTCTCGCGGTCGCCCTGGAGGTGCACGTCGAACCGCAACCCGGTTGCGTCCGCGGTGGCCACCAGCGTCGCACGCTCGTCCTCGGACAGCGACACCAGCAGGGGGTCGCCGGCGTTGGCCGGGTGCTCGGGCAGGTAGATCCGGGTCTGCAGCTTGTCGAGCAGACCACGGGCGAAGACGGTCAGGGCGAAGAACGGTGCGGCGCCCTCGGCGGTCGCACCCGGGAGCACCGTCGAGAAGGAGTAGTGGCCGTTCAGGTCGGTGTCGGCCCGGCCCCAGCCGGTGAAGGTCCAGCCGTCGCGGTGCAGCGACCCCTCGGCCTGCGGCACGTTGCCCTCGGCGTCGGTCTGCCAGATCTCGAGGAGCGCGTCGGGGATCGGGTTGCCGGCGCCGTCGTAGACCCAGCCGTGCAGCCGGATCGAGCCCGGGCTGCCCGGCGGGACCAGGTCGGCGTCGCCCTCGTAGGGCAGCGCGTAGCCGAAGAACGGGCCGATCGTCTGGCCCGGGGTCGGGATGGTGCTCACAGGTCGCCCTCCTCGGGCTCGGTCCAGGTGCGGCTCGGGCCGGTCAGGACGATGTCCCAGCTGTAGCCCATCGAGTACTCGGGGATGGTGAGGTCGTGGTCGTACGTGGCCACCAGCGCGTCCCGGTCCTTCTGCGACGTGATCGACTGGTAGATCGGGTCGAGCGCGAAGAGCGGGTCGCTGGGGAAGTACATCTGCGTGATCAGCCGCTGCGTGAACGCGCGGCCGAAGAGCGAGAAGTGGATGTGCGCCGGCCGCCAGGCGTTGATGTGGTTGCCCCACGGGTAGGGGCCGGGCTTGATCGTCTGGAACCGGTAGCGGCCCTCGGAGTCGGTGATGCAGCGGCCGACGCCGGTGAAGTTGGGGTCGAGCGGCGCCGGGTGCTGCTCGTGCTTGTGGATGTAGCGGCCGGCGGAGTTGGCCTGCCAGATCTCGACGAGCTGGTCGCGCACGGGGCGTCCCTCGCCGTCGAGCACGCGGCCGCTGACCGTGATCCGCTCGCCGATCGGCTCGTTGCTGCCGGCGATGGTCAGGTCGGCCTCGAGCGGGTCGACGTCCGAGTGGCCGAAGCACGGGGCCCACAGCTCGATGGTCTCGGGATCGGCGTGGCGCGGGTCCTTGGTGGGGTGGCGCAGGATGCTGGACCGGTAGGGCGGGTAGTCCAGCAGAGGCTGACGTACGTTGCGGCCCTCGGAGTCCGCCTCGATCTTGGCGATCTCGGCCGAGAGGTCCGCCTGGGTCTCGACGGGGGGTTTCTTGGTGGGCGCTGTCACATTCCGAACGCTAGGTGTGCGAGGCGTACGATGAAAGCGCTGACTTCTGCTGAGCGAAAGGAGAGTGGCGAATGGCCGGTGGCAGCGGAGGGCGCACGGTCGCCTCGCGCGTCCTCGGTCTCATCGGCGCCTTCGACGCGTCCCACCGCCGGCTCACGCTCAGCGAGCTCGCCGCACGGGCGGACGTCTCCCTCCCGACCGCCCACCGTCTGGTCGCCGAGCTGGTCGAGTGGGGCGCGCTGGTGCGGGACGAGGCCGGCACCTACGCGGTCGGGCGGCGGCTGTGGGACGCCGGCCTGCTCGCCCCCGTCGCGACCGACCTGCGCTCGGTCGCCGCCCCGTTCGTCCACGACCTCTACGGCGCGACCCTGGAGACCGTCCACCTGGCCGTGCGCGAGGACGATCACGTGCTCTACCTCGAGACGCTGCGCGGCACCCGCAACGTACCCATCGTCTCCTCGGTCGGCTCCCGCCTGCCGATGTACTCCACCGGCGTCGGCAAGGTGCTGCTGGCCCACGCGCCCGAGGACGTACGCACCCGGGTGCTGTCCGGCCCGCTGCGACCGTTCACCCGCCACACCATCACCACCCCCGGCCTGCTGCGCCGCCAGCTCGACCGGGTGATCACCGAGGGCTACGCCACCACCGCCGAGGAGATGACCCTCGGCGCCTGCTCCGTCGCGGTCCCGATCACCACCTCGTCCGGAGTCGTGGGCTCCCTCGGCATCGTCGTCTCCGACCTCCGCCGCAACCGCCTCCGCCTCGTCTCCGCGCTCCGCGTCGCCGCTCAGGGCGTCTCCCGCGGACTCGCGTGAATCCGCCGAGCGGGGTGGGGTACCTTGCGCTGGTGACGATCCAGACCCCGAACGACGACGTACGCCGCGCTGCCGCCGAGCGCCTCGGAGCCCTCGCGACTCCGCCAGGTGCCCTGGGCCGCCTCGGAGAGCTGGCGGTCTGGGTGGCCGCCTGTCAGGGCGAGGTGCCGCCGCGACCGGTCGACAACGTACGCCTGGTGATCTTCGCCGGCGACCACGGCGTCGCCCAGCACGGGGTCTCGGCGTTCCCGCCGGCGATCACCGGCGCGATGGTGCGTACGTTCCTGGGCGGCCGGGCCGGGGTCAGCGCCCTCGCGAAGGCGCACGGCGTCCAGGTCCGGGTGCTCGACCTCGGTGTCGACGAGGAGTTCGAGGACCTCGACGCGGCGACCCGCGAGGCGCTGACCCGGCACAAGATCCGGCGGGGGAGCGGTGCGATCCACCTCGAGGACGCGCTGAGCGCCGAGGAGACCACCGCCGCGCTGGAGGCCGGCGCCGCCGTGGCCCGCGAGGAGATCGCGGCCGGCGCGCAGCTGCTGATCAGCGGCGACATGGGCATCGGCAACACCACGCCCGCGGCGGCGATGGTGGCCGCCGGGCTCGGCCTGCCCGCGAGCGAGGTCACCGGTCGCGGCACCGGCATCGGCGACGACGCGCTCCGCACCAAGACCGACGTCATCACCGCCGCGCTGGCCCGTGCCGGCGAGCGCACCGCGGACCCGGTCCAGACCCTTGCCGCGCTCGGCAGCGCCGACCTCGCCGCGACCACCGGCTACCTCCTCGAGGCCGCCCGCCAGGGCACGCCGGTGCTCCTCGACGGCCTGATGAGCGTCGCCTGCGCGCTGACCGCCGACCGGATCGAGCCCGGTGCGGCGGCATGGTTCGCCGCCGGCCACCGCTCGACCGAGCCGGCCCAGTCGATGGCCCTGGAGAAGCTCGCCCTGGTGCCGCTGCTCGACCTCGACCTGCGGCTCGGCGAGGGGTCCGGCGCCGTCGCCGCGGTGCCGGTCGTCCGCAGCGCCGTCGCCCTCCTGCGTGACGTCGCCCTGCTCTCCGAGCTCGCCCCGGGAGACCCTGCCTGATGCTCGTGCGGGACGCCTGGCGTCTCGCGGTCGGCACGCTGACCGCGATGCCCGTGCCGCCTCCCGAGCAGGTCGACCGCCGTCGTGCCGCGGTGGCGATGGCGGTCGCACCGCTGGCCGCACTTCCGCTCGCACTGGCCGCCGGCGCTATCGCACTCCTGGGGCAGCTCGCCGGGCTACCGCACCTGGTCGCCGCCCTGCTCGGGATCGGCGCCGTCGTCGCCGGCAACCGGGCGCTCCACCTCGACGGTCTCGCCGACACGGTCGACGGCATGGCCGCCTCCTTCGACCGCGAGCGCTCGCTGGCGGTCATGAAGACCGGCACCTCCGGCCCGGCGGGCGTCACCGCGATCGTCCTCGTCCTCGGCCTCCAGGTGGCCGGGCTGGCCTCGGTGCTGGACGGGTCGGTCCTCCGCTCGTCGGTGGTCGTCGCCGTCAGCGTCTGCGCCTCGCGCGCGGCCCTGGCGCTGTGCTGCACCCGCGGCATCAGACCCGCGCGCGAGGACGGTCTGGGGCGTACGTTCACCCAGACCCTGCCGCCGCTCGTCACCGTCCTCGTCTGGACCGTCGTCGCGGCCGCGCTCGCCGGTGCCGGCGCCTGGGCCGGCCTGCGGTGGTGGCGGGGAGTCCTCGCGGCCGCCGTCGCGGCAGCCGTCGTCGGCGTGATCGTCCTACGGGCCGTCCAGCGGTTCGGGGGAGTGACCGGCGACGTCTTCGGTGCGGCTGTCGAGGCGGCGCTGGCGACGATCCTGGTCACCCTGAGCGCCGGCTAGAGCTTCAGTACCCGTCCGGCGATGACGAGGTGCACCTCGTCGCAGGCGGCCGCCAGCCGCTGGTTGACCAGCCCGAGCAGGTCCCGGAAGAGACGGCCCGAGCGATGGGCGGGTACGACCCCGAGGCCGACCTCGTTGGTCACCAGCACGACGTCGCCGCTGTGCCGTTCGAGGGCGGCGACGGCGTCGTCGGCGAGGGCCGAGACGGCCTCGGTCGCCTCCTCGGACGTGGCCTCCCACAACCCGCGCGAGTCCATGACCGCGGTGAGCCAGGTGCCCAGACAGTCGACCATCACCGCGTCGCCGTTGGTCAGCGCGTCGGCAAGTGCGCCCGCGAGATCCCGCGACTCGACCGTACGCCACTGCTCCGACCGCCTGGCCCGGTGAGAAGCCAGTCGCGCGGCCCAGTCGGGATCCGGTTCCTCCTCGAGCGTCGGCCCCGGCGCGACGTACGCCACCGACGGCGCGGCCGCGAGCAGCGACTCGGCGTGCCGGGACTTCCCCGACCGCACCCCACCCGTCACCAGAATCCTCACCGGGCCAGTCTCCCAGCCATCGCATAGCCTGCGACCCATGACCCCAGAGCGCATCGCGCTGATCTCGGACGTACACGGCAACCTGACCGCGCTGCAAGCAGTCCTCAAAGACATCGAGGCGCGCGGAATCACCAGGATCTTCAACCTCGGCGACTACGTCGGCAAGGGCCCGCGAGGACGCGAGGTCGCCGAGCTCTGCCGGGAGCGGTGCGAGGTCAACATCCTCGGCAACTGGGAGGACTTCCTGCTCACCCCCGAGCCCGACTTCGGCCGTGAGTCGGTCGGGCTGATGTGGTGGCGGCTGCAGGCGTGGGAGCAGGCCGAGTGGCTGCGTACTCTCCCGTTCAGCCACGACTTCTGGATCAGCGGCCGGAGGGTCCGGCTCTTCCACGCCTCGGAGGAGACCGTCCACCGCCGGGTCAGGTTCGACCACGACGAGAAGGAGTTCCTCGGCCTGTTCCAGAACACCGAGGCCACCGGCTTCGACCACCCGGAGCCTGACATCGTCGGCTACGCGGACACCCACGACCCCTACTACGAGACCGACCGCAACCGCCGCACCGTCTTCAACACCGGCAGCGTCGGCAACTGCATGAGCGACCCGACCCCGGTCTACGTCGTCCTCGAAGGCGTCATGGACAGCGACCAGGAGGCGCCGTTCGGCATCCAGTGGGTCCGGGTCCCCTACGACGCGGAGGCCGAGATCGCGTACGCCGCCGAGGTCGGCATGCCGGAGCTCGAGGAGTACACCTACGAGCTGCGCACGGGCTTCTACCGGGGCAACCTGAGGGAGGGCCTCAAGCACGACGAGCAGCCGACCTACCACCGCAAGGGGTAGGTCGGCTCTTCGCCGCACATGAAGCGCTCAACTGATCTTGCGCCGGTAGGCAGCCATGGCGAAGGCGTACGAGACCACCAGGATGCCCACGCACCAGGCCAGCGCGACCCAGATGTCGTCACCGACAGGCTGCTCGGCGAAGAGCGCCTGGATGGTGTTGACGATCGAGGTCACCGGCTGGTTCTCGGCGAAGGCGCGCACCGGACCGGGCATCGTCTCCGTCGGCGCGAACGCCGAGCTGATGAACGGCAGGAAGATCAGCGGGTAGGAGAACCCGGTGGCCCCCTCCATGGTCTGCGCGGCCAGCCCGGGGATGACCGCGAGCCAGGTGAGCGCCAGGGTGAGCAGCGCCAGGATCCCGGCGACCGCGAGCCACGCGCCCAGCCCCGCCGAGGTGCGGAACCCCATC
Source organism: Nocardioides sp. NPDC126508 (assembly GCA_040302365.1). GTDB lineage: Bacteria > Actinomycetota > Actinomycetes > Propionibacteriales > Nocardioidaceae > Nocardioides. The sequence continues at coordinate 215,941 of JBEOUM010000005.1, read as the reverse complement.
ACGAACGCGACGCCGAGGATGATCACCAGGGTGAGCATGTTGGCCACCATCGACGTACCGACGTGCGCCCACAGCACCGCCGAGCGGGCGATCGGCATCGACTGGAACCGCTCGAAGATCCCGCTCTTCATGTCGGTGAAGAGCCGCAGAGCGGTGTACGCGATGCCCGAGGCGATCGCCATGATCATGATCCCGGGGAGCACGTAGTCGACGTAGCTGTCCGGGCTGTTCGGGCCGGTGCTGATCGCGCCGCCCAGCACGTAGACGAAGAGCAGCATCATCGCGATCGGGGTGAGCGCGGTGGTGATGATGGTGTCCGGGCTGCGGGTGATGTGGCGCAGCGAGCGGGCCAGCAGAGTGCCGGCATCGGCGAGTGCGTGCCTGGTCATTGCGTGCCTGGTCATACTGTGCTTGTTCACGAGGGGTCTCCTTGCTTGGTGGAGCCGGTGAGCGAAAGAAAGATTTCTTCCAGCGACGGCTGCTTCTCGACGTACTCGACCTTCGCCGGCTGAAGCAGCGCCTTGAGCTCGGCGAGGGTGCCGTTGGCGATGATCGTCCCGCCGTGGAGGATGGCGATCCGGTCGGCGAGCTGCTCGGCCTCCTCCAGGTACTGCGTGGTGAGCAGCACGGTCGTGCCCTGCTCTGTCAGCTCCTTGACGACCTTCCACACCTCCAGCCGCGCCTCCGGGTCCAGCCCGGTGGTCGGCTCGTCGAGGAAGATCACCGACGGCGAGCCGATCAGCGACATCGCGATGTCGAGCCGCCGCCGCATGCCACCTGAGTACGTCGCGACCTTCCGTCCGCCCGCCGCGACCAGGTCGAAGCGCTCGAGCAGCCCGTCGGCGACGTCGCCGGGGGAGGGGAGGTGGCGCAGCTTCGCGACCAGGACCAGGTTCTCCCGCCCGGTCAGGATCTCGTCGACCGCCGCGAACTGGCCGGTCAGCGAGATCGCCTCCCGCACCCGCTGCGCCTCGTCGACCACCGAGGCACCCTCGACCAGCGCCGCGCCGGCATCAGGTTTCAGGAGCGTCGAGAGGATGCGTACGGCCGTGGTCTTGCCGGCCCCGTTCGACCCGAGCAGCGCGAAGATCGAGCCGCGCGCCACCTCGAAGTCCACGCCCCGCAGCACCTGGTTGTCCTTGTAGGACTTCTCCAGTCCGCGTACGGCGATGGCGGCTGTCGCGCTCATGACTCGTCCTCTCTGTTGATGGTGTCGATGGTGTTGTTGAGTCGGTCGCGCTCCTTCTTGATCCAGGCGCCCTCGGAGTAGTTCTTGGCGAACTCCTCCACGAACTCGGCCGGGTTGTCACCCACGATCGCGCTGACGGGAGTGCCGTCGGCCGCGCTCTGCTCGAAGAGGTCGAGCAGATCGCCGGCCATCTGCGTGAGCATCTCGCTGTCGGCGATGCCGCCGGCGTACATCAGATAGCGCTGCACGGCGTCGTGCGCCTTTCGGTGGCTCTCGGGGAGCTCTGCCACGCGCGCCTTGTAGGCGTTCCACTGGCGCTTCTGGTCGATGCTGCCGACCAGAGCCTCGATGATCGATCGGATGGACATCTCTCAATTCCCTTCTCGGAGGCTCTCCAGGCGCTCGGCCAGGAACCCCCACGTCGTCCAGAACTCGTCCAGGTATTTCTGGCCCGCCTCGTTGAGCGAGTAGACCTTCCGCGGCGGCCCCTTCTCGCTCGGCCGCTTCTCGACGTCCACCAGCCCGTTCTTCTCGATCCGGACCAGCAGCGCGTAGACCGTGCCCTCGGCGATCTCGGTGAACCCCTGGCTCCGCAGCCAGGTCGTGATCTCGTATCCGTACGCCGGGTTGCCGGTAAGGAACGCCAGCACGATCCCCTCGAGCGTCCCCTTGAGCATCTCGGTCATCTGCTTCCCCATCGGGCACCTCCTCCCACTACTCAGTGTTGCTGACTACCAGTACATAGTAGCGCTGAGTAGTAGTTGTGCAAGTCCTCATCGGAGGGGACCGGTCGGGTTCGTGGGTTGGCGGCAGAAATGGGCGGGCGCACGGCCATGTGTCGGCGGATCCTGAGAGTTCGAAGGTTTCTTGTTTAAAGTTCCGGAAACGGGGTATGAGGCTGGTGAAGCCAACCAACAGACTGGGGGTCCACATGGTCAACGAGGTCACGCCGGGAGAGATCCAGAAGGCTGCTGCTCGTCTGGGCGAAGCCGTCAAGGCTGTGCGTAATCACATCCCGACCGAGGTCAGCCAGATCGCCGACGCGCTGCCCGGTGGCGATAGCCCGGCGCCAGCGAGCAAGCTCTCAACGACCTGGGAGAAGAGGTTCGGCGACTGGGCCAAGAACGCGGAGACGCACGCCAAGACGATGGACGAGGTCGCCAAGAACTGGACGAAGGTGGACCAACACATTGCCAGTGAAGGCAACAAACAGACCAGTCGAGTCCAGCAGGGGGCGAACTGATGGTCACCATCGCGCAGTTGAAGACCTGGAAGCCGGAGAAGCTGAGCTCGCTGGCCGACACCCTCAATGTGCATCGCCGCGAGCTGACCTACCTTCAAGACGAGTTGGATGAAGGAAAGCCCCCGAAGAGCTGGATCGGTGGCGACGCGTCGGCGGCAACCAACCAGCACAACCGGATCGCGGCGGATCTGTACGACAACGTCGCAGAGTTGGTTGGCGTCATCAACGCTCTGGATGCCGCCGAGCCGGACATCACTGCAGCCAAGGAACTGCTCGACACGGCGCTCCAGCGGGCTCAGGGCAACGGGTTCGACGTCAGCCCAACGGGTGTCGTAACGAACTCGAAGCCGTACCACAGCAGGTTTGAGGCCGAGGAGGCCGGAGAGGTGATGCGCGGCATCGCCAACGACATCTCCGATGCTCTTGAAAAGGCGACCCAGGCTGATGCGGACCTGGCTGCCGCTTTGAACCGTGCGCAGGCGGACCAGTTTGATGCGACCGGCAACCTGACTTCTATGAGCGTCGAGTCCGACCTTCGGAGCATGACGCCGCAGGAGCAGGCCGACTACCTCACTGAGCATCCCGATCTCCTGAAGGCGATGGGGCCGACCCTGTCGCCGGAGATCCAGGAACTGATTGCGGACAAGGCCGCTGGGGACTTCAAGGACCACGATGTCGACCCGAAGACGGTCGAGGTCATCGCGGCACTGAGCAAGGAGCCCGCGTTCGCCAAGCGCCTGTTCGACCAGGTGCCGCTGGGTGACCTCGAAGAGACGATCCAGCACATCAACGAAGAGGCGTACCCCGGCGGGCAGGTCTCATCGCGTGCTGACGACGACGACGTCAAGGCATACAAAGACTTCCTGTCCGCTACAGGCGCGGCGTACGCGACCTACACGAAGGGCACAGGCGAGTACGCACCCCCTGCCGACCTCGTCGACCAGTGGGGGAAAGCTATCGAGTCGGGCAACGATGGCGAGGGCGCGGCGCTCACCCTCCTGCTTCGGGCAGGCGGGCAGAGCGAGTCGTTCGACACCGACTTCATTGCGCCACTGACGGATCGAATCTATGACTGGGAGAAGTCTCAGGACGGTCCCGTTTGGTCGGTGCGCGACCCGAACCACGTGGTTGATCCGTTCCTCACCACCGACGACCAATTCCTGAGCAACGACGGTGGCTACAGCTACGCCAGCGACGGAATGGCCAACCTGCTCGGCGCGATGAAGAACTCCCCGCATGCGGCGCAGGACTTCTTCATGAGTGACGACGGCGGTGTCGACCAGGACAAGATGAAGTATCTGGTCACCGAACGTACCTTCTCAGGCGATCGGTACAGCGACGAGGGGGACGGTCTGGGGGCTGCCCTCTCTGCCGCCGCCATGGGTGACAAGGACCATGAGGAATTCGGGGATCACCCAGGGGTTTATAGGGACGAGTGGAGCGCGAAGTTCTCGAGCGACCTCTTCCACACCATTGCAGAGAAGAGCGGCACAGGGGACGACTTCGGCCCAGACGACGTGTGGCACATCTGGCCGGGGATGACTGATGACCTAGGCGGTGTCGCGGCGAGCTATGCCGGTGACATCTACGACACGATCGATGTCGGTGCCTCGGAGGGCGGGCCCGCCAATCTCAGCGTGTCGGGATCTGATCTCGACAAGGTGCTCGGTGAGATCGGTCGTGGCGACAAGACCGGGATCGAGACCCTCAATGCTGCCATCGTTCTGGAAGGCAACGAACGCACGAGCGAGGACATCGCGAGATGGCAGGAGGAGCACCCGGGAGTCCCGCTCACGCTCGACGCAGCGACCGCTGCTGGACTCGACACCGAGTTGGCAGGACGAGGCGAGCGGAACGGTGAGGTGCTCGGACACATCCTCAATAAGTCGGTCCTCGTGGACATGTCCGACGAGGAGATCGCGAAGCAACGCGCTGAATACACGTCGAAGGCGATCGACATGGCATCCGGGTTCATCCCTGGTGCCGGGACGGTGCTCGGTGAAGGCGCAAGCGAGGGAGCGAAGGCCCTGTACGACCTTGGCAAGGGCGAGGTCATCGACCAGCTCAAGGATCAGGTCGCGAAGGCTCCTGATGCCACGTCGGGCGAATACATCAAGGAAGGTCGGGACTCCATGCCCGACCAGATTCGCTACAACATGGTCAACCAGTTGATCAACAACGGCTACCTGACAGACGGACAGGGCAACAGTACGGTGCCAGACTCGTTGCTTGTCGAAGGGCCGAATGGGACGAGGGTTCTGAACCCGACGCTCTACGATGCCGACGGGATCGATGGGATCGGAAAGAAGGACGAGTACACCTCTGCTCAGCAGGCCCAGATGAGGGCCGACTGGGTGGACTTCACCAAGCATCACCCCGATGCCAACAGGCTCCTTGGCATCACGGCACAAGGGCTCGACGCTTTCGATCGCGAGCTGAACAAATCCTAGTGACCCTGCACGAAAGGAAGATGGTGTTCGAGCGATGGATGCGGCAAGGAGCGGGACGATCTCGGGCGGCCAGCCTGGTGATCATCGTAGGGCTGGCGTCGACGGTGTCGGCGTGCTCATCGGACGGAGATGACGACGTGAAGAAGGTAGCGGATCCGGTTTGTGGTCTGGTCGACCTGAACCTGGTGGAGAAGGTGGCCGGCGACGCCGAGCTCAGCGTACGCGTCGACAAGGTTGACGACCCGAGCGTCACTGGGGAGAAGGCATATACCTGCGAGGTGCGAAACGAGGAGACACACACCTCGTTCCTCCAGATTCTTGTCGCTCCTGAGGCGGACCCGAAGGCGAAGGAGGCTGAGCTCGCTGATGCAGCTAAGTCTCTGACGTACGGGAAGGAGAGTGTGACGACGTATAACAATGATGTTGGTGTCGGCTATGGCACGACGTTTGAGGGCGGCATGTGGCAGAACGGTGCCCAGGTAAGCGTTGTGCGTGGGAGCCGGTCCTACGATGTCGTTGTCCATCACTGGAAAGATGCGACCCCGGACGAGCGGCGCAAATTGGCCGAGGACATGGTCGGCAACATCGAGCAGAACCTCGCAGCCGATAGCAAGACCGACTCAAGTGCTCGCCTGGAGTCGCGGGTGGATGATGGCTCAAACGTTGTTGCCGGTGGCACTGCCTCGAACCTGTCGCGCAGGTTGGGGTAGGGCACAAGTGTCGAATCAGGACGGTGTCGCAGGCCTGCGAGGCGGCGGCTGGATCGGGCCGACCGGCCTCGTTCTCGCGGCGGGGATGCTGGGGATCGTCGCGCTGCCTCGGCTGATCGTCGGCATCCCGAAGGTCACCCAGAGCTATTACAACTCGCTCTACCGGTTCGAGGACCGCCCGGTCGTCTGGGTCATCCTCGGGCTCCTGCTCATCGCCTCGATCGTCCCGATCGCCGTCGCGGTCGTCCTCGGCCACGTCGGCGTGAGCCGGGCGAAGGCGGCTGGAACCAGCGCCGCGGCGTCGGGGATCGCGCTCGGGATCGGCTACACGCTGGTCGTCTTCTGGGGCGTACGCATCATCAACGCGATCGTGAATGCTGCCCAGTTCCACGGCGGGTTCAGGATGTTCATCGAGTACGTCGGGCTCTGGGCGTGAGGCGACGACGCTAGTCGCCTTGGTCAGCGGTACACGTGGCGCTGGACGAGGTCATCGTGACGAGGGGCCGGACGAACTTGTCGACCGTGGGTAGGTCGCTTCGGATCGTGACGAGGTCACCGTCAGCCCGCGACTCGATCGTCATCGTCGCTCCCTGGGAGGCGACGATGGAGGAAACGTAGTCCCGGTTCCTGAGCCTCCCTTGCGGGTCCCACTGCGACTCGTCCTCGATGAGGGGTAGGAGATCTCGGCACTGCTCCTTGGCGCGCTTCGTCGCCTCCTTCTCGGGGTCCGGCGGCTGCGCTGTGACTGTGATGGGTGGAACAGATCGGGTAGGCGCGGGATCGGTACGTTCCGTCGGAGAGGATCCCGTGTCACCGAGTCCGCCGAAGGCGAAGATGGCGGCGAAGACGAGGAGGGCGATACCGAGGACGGCCGAGCCGAAGCGGGTCACGCCGAGATAGAGATCGGAGGGTTCCGCGTCGCGGAACTTCCAGCCTTCCTCGAGGAAGAAGCCGACCTCCGGTCGTGCGGCGATGAAGAAGGACCACGCGGCCCGAGAACCAGGATGATCGCGAGCAGCATCACGCGATATGTATACCCCGGATCGAGCGCAGCGGTCGGGTCAGTCGGGCGGCCTGGCCGGCGCGACCTGCATCCCCGCGAGCACGTTGCTGAGCCCCCGGCGTTCGTCGGTGCGGGGGAGGGCGGCGAGGGTCGCGGCGACGAAGGCGAGCAGGAGGAGGCTGGAGCCGGGGAAGTCGGTCATGAGCAGGAGGGTCAGACCGCCGACGCCGGTCAGCAGCTTGACGACCCGGCGCCACCAGAGCCCTGAGGAGGCGGTGGCGCGGAGGCCGACGACCCACTCGCCGACCGTACGCCCGAAGCCCAGGACGGCGACCGCCTCCAGCAGGATCGGCGGAACCCAGAGCAGCCAGAACTGAGTGGTGGCCGAGATCCGGTCGTAGGGAACGTCCTGTCCGTAGAGCTGCCAGGCCCGCCAGGCCAGGGCGAGCGGCGCGCCGCTGCCGAGGACGACGAGGAGGTCGGCGGTCATGCCGACCATGCGGCGACCGACGGTGACCGTGGTCGGCGCCGGGCGCACGCGCCGGCGGACGAGGCGTACCGAGATCAGGGAGCCGACCACCGCGCCGACCGTGTTGATCATCAGGTCGTCGACGTCGAAGACGCGGTAGGCGCAGGGGTAGAGCCCCCAGATCCCGGTGAGCTGGGTGGTCTCGATGAGGAGGGAGGTGGCCAGGCCGAGCGTGCCGGCGAGGACCACGCCACGCCCGGCGATCGCCCGGACGAAGAAGCCCAGCGGTACGAACAGCACGATGTTCAGCGCGACCTGGAGGAACTCGGCGCTGGTGAGCAGTGCCCTGGCGCCGAGCTCCTCGCGGGCCCGCAGGATGTCGGAGACGAACCCGAACGGGCGGAACTGTGTCCCCGCGCAGGTGTAGCTGCCCACATCGGGCACGGGCAGCAGCGTGTAGGCCCACAGCGCCACCGCATAGATCGTGGCGGCCAGGAGCAGGAGGATGCGTACGAGCGGGAACGTCCCCCGACGCCGGTAGGCGATCGCCGCAGCTGGCACGAAGCCGGCGACCGCCAACGCCACCCCGAGAAAGATCGCTACCGCGGCATTGCCGACGACGTTGCTCACGTCCTCACGTTAAGCCCGATCCCGGGGCGGGCGTGGAAAGGACACCCGCCCCGGGTCGCCGTCAGGCCGGGACCAGCCCGGGCTTGCCGGACTCGGTGAAGAAGCGGCCGGCGACGGTCAGCGGCGCGCCGGGCGTGCTGACGTACGGGACGGTCTTGTAGGTGACCTCGGCGCCGGCCGAGTCGAGCGAGACGGTCGTGTAGCCGCGAAGGCCGTTGTAGAACTTCATGTGCGGGTTGCGCTCCAGGTACGCCGCCCAGTTGGCCGGGTGCTCGGCGCCGTTGCCGCCTGACGTGATGGAGGACGTCACGATCTCGGTGCCCATGATCCGCGAGGACGGGTCGTCGAAGTCGTCGTGGATGTCGAAGCCGTAGTGGACGTGCACGTCACCGGTCAGCACCATCAGGTTCGACTGTTCCGACGCCTTCCAGCCCTCGAGGATCCGGCGCCGCGATGCCGGGTAGCCGTCCCAGGAGTCCATCGAGCGGGTGCCGTCTCCGGAGGGGCTGTCACGGCGCGAGAAGGTGACCTGCTGCGGGACGACGTTCCACAGCGCCGAGGAGCGGCGCCAGCCGTCGATCAGCCACTGCTCCTGCTCGTTCCCCGGCAGCGTCATCGACTCCGCCTCGGACTCGGCCGAGGGCACCTTCCAGCCGTCGCCGTTGGCCTGGTTGGTGCGATACTGGCGGGTGTCGAGGATGTCGAACTGCGCCAGCCGGCCCCACTGCAGCCGCCGGTAGAGCTTCAGGTCCGGCCCCGACGGCTGCTGGGGGAGACGCAGCGGCTGGTTCTCCCAGTAGGCGCGGTAGGCGGCGGCGCGGCGCACCAGGAACTCCTCGGGCGGCACCGAGTTCTCCGGGGTGTCGCCGGCGTAGTTGTTCTCGGTCTCGTGGTCGTCCCAGGTGACGATGAACGGGTGCGCCAGATGGGCCGCGATCTGGTCGGGGTCGGACTTGTAGAGCCCGTAGCGCGCCCGGTAGTCGTCCAGCGTGACGGTCTCGTGGTTGAGGTGCGCCGGCAACGGCTGGGTGTAGCCGCGCGCCCCGCCGGAGGCGTTCACGGCGTACTCGTAGAGATAGTCGCCCAGGTGGAAGACCGCGTCCACGTCCTCGCCGGCAAGATGCTTGTACGCGGTGTAGTAGCCCTGGTCGTAGCGCTGGCACGAGGCGAGGGCGAAGGTCAGCGACGACACCGCGGCCCCGACCGCCGGGGCGGTCCGGGTCCGGCCGACCGGGCTGATCCACCGGCCGACCCGGAAACGGTAGAAGTACTCGGTCGCCGCGTCCAGGCCGCGGACCTCGGCGTGCACGGAGTGGTTGAACTCCGCGTGCGCGGCGGCGGTGCCGCGGCGTACGACCCGGGTGAAGGTGGCGTCCCGGGCGACCTCCCAGCCGACGTCGAAGCGCGCGGCCGGCATCCCGCCGGTGGGCTCCAGCGGGAGCGGCGCGAGCCGGGTCCACAGCAGCACCGAGTCGGGCAGCGGGTCGCCGGAGCCGACGGCGAGGGTGAACGGGTCCGAGGTGATGTCGGCTGCGGAGCCGGCCGGGGCGGCGAAGGCACCGGTACGCGGCAGGCCGGTGGTGAAGGCCAACGCGGTCGCGGCGGCCGAGACGGTCAGGAATCGGCGGCGGTCGAGGCCGAGAAGGGCACTGCGGAGATCAGGAGTGTTGCTGGGGGCAGGCACGGACGTGCTCCTGTCGACATGGGGGTTGTCGACATAGCGAAGCGGTGCCAGGTAAAGGACCCGTGAAGTGTGGGGGAGGGGTGGGCTACGGCTTGGTGCCCTCCACGGGCTCAGCGGTGCGGTGCACCGGACACCCCGGCGCGAAGGTGCCGAGATCCTCGGTGACGAACCCGTGGGGGTAGCTCTTGATGCGCGGCATGTCCCGGACGTACGCCGGCTTCCTCCGCGCCGGCAGCAGGGCGACCACGCGTGCCCGTGCCTTCAGCGCCCCACGGGACAGCGAACGCGCCAGCGGCCCCGGCTCGGGGTAGCCGAACGCCTCGAGCAGGTGCGGCTCCATCAGCGACAGCGAGAAGATCCGGATGAGCGGCGCCAGCGGGCGGGGGTAGAAGGTGGTCAGCAGCTCGAGGGTCGAGTCGGCGACGGCACGGCCGCCCTCGTCGTACCCGAAGTGCTCGGCCTCGTAGGTGTCGAGGAGCTGCTCGAACTCCTCGTAGGTCGCCGGGATGTCCTTGATCCCCATCCGCTTCCCGAGCGCTTGGTAGTAGCGCAGCGCGGCGAGCTGCTCGTCGGGGGTCGACTGCCGCCAGCCGAAGTCCTGGTTCCAGCGGCGCGGGATCACCACGAACGTCGAGAGGACGTAGCGCATGTCGTCGTTGGAGATGTCGTACATCCGGTGCATCTGGTTGATCCGCCGCACCGCCGCCCGGCCGCGGGGGCTGTCCAGGTCCTCGATCGCCGCGTCCTCGAGCAGCAGGGCGGTGTCGTCGTAGCGCTTCTGGGTGTTCTCGGTGAACTGGTGGGTGTCGGCCAGCAGCCGGCCGATCGAGGGCACCGCATAGGTCCGGAAGAGCGCGAAGCTGAGCGCCTGGGTCGTGTCCCACGGGAACTCGTAGAGCCCCAGAAGCCTCGAGATCTCCTGGAACTCGGTCTCCGGGTCCAGACCGGCCGTGCGCGCCCGCCTCTGAAAATTCAGCTTGGCCATCGTGCCTCCTCGCTCGATACATAACTGTATCGTGATCTGGGTCACTTGTCGCGGCTCTCCCCGTAGTGTCTTCGGCATGGAGAAGTCGGGAACGCAGACGCCCCTGTCCCTCGCTGCCGCCCAGGCGGTCCGAACGTACGCCGCCACCACCCGCTCCGCTCTCGGCTCGTACGAGTCCCCGGTGATCTCGTACGCCGGCCTGTGGCTGCTCCTCGCCTCGCTGGCGCCGGTGGCGGCGACCGAGACGGACGAGATCCTGGGGCTGAACCGCGCCGACGCGCGGGCCGCCGCGCTGAGGCTGCTGAAGGCGCCGCACCCCACGATCGCGGCCGCGGTCGCCGGCTGGCTGCGCCCTGGGATCGAGCTGACGAAGGGGCTGCCGGTCGTGCTCGACCCGCTCCCGGAGCAGTCCGGGCTCGACGCCTGGGCCGCGGAGAACACCCGGGGTCTGATCAAGGAGTTCCCGCTCGAGATCGACGCGCAGACGTTGATCGTGCTCGCCTCCGCGCTGGTGGTGACGCCGCGCTGGAGCGAGCCGCTCGACGACGACGGGGACGGGTTGCTGCTGCTCGAGGGCGGCTTCCAGGCGGTGGTGGAGACCGAGGCGGCCGGTCCGATCGCGGTCGCCTGCCCGGCCAGCGAGGACGGCATCTCGGTCTACTCCGTGGTCGCCGCGGACGGCGTCGCCGCGGAGGACGTGTGGCGCGCCGCGGACGAGGTGGTCCGGAGGATCGACGCGGGGGAGATCCGCAACCACACGTTCGAACCCGACGGCGAGGCCGTCGGCCACGCCTGGACGGTCCAGGAGATCACCGTCCTCGGCGGCGCCCCGTCCGACCGCTGGCGCAGCCACCTCCCGGAATGGAGCGCGGAGGATCGCCACGATCTCTCGGCCGCGCCCGGGGTCGCCGAGATCGCCCGCGGCGTGATGGCCGCGGTCGAGGAGGAGTCGGAGGCGGCCTGCGTGCAGAAGGCGGTCGCGTCCTACGACCGCGAGGGATTCGAGGCGGCCGCGGTGACCGGGATGATGGTCCGGGCCGCCGCTGCGCCGCGGGAGACGACGGTGCGGCAGATCGACCTGAGGTTCGACCGGCCGCACGCGGTGGTGGCGGTCGCGCGCGGGGGAGCCTGGGAGGGCATCCCGCTCTTCAGCTCCTGGGTCACCCCGGCATAATTTCCGGCATGGACGCGCACCCCCCGATCGCTGGCCGCTACCAGCTCCTCGCCCTGCTCGGAGCCGGCGGCATGGGGGAGGTCTGGCGGGCGCGCGACACGGTCCTCGACCGAGATGTCGCGGTGAAGCTGCTGCGTGACGTCGACGACCCGACGATGGCCGAGCGGTTCCGTCGGGAGTCGCTCTCGACCGCCCGGGTCGTCCACGACGACGTGGTCAAGATCTTCGACGCGGGCAGCGACGACAACGACGTCTTCCTGGTCATGGAGCTGCTGCCCGGGCCGACCCTGGCCGAGCCGCTCCAGCAGCGCGGTCCGATGCCGGTCGAGATGGCGGTCGAATACGCCCGCCAGGTCTCCGCCGCACTCGGCGCCGCTCACCGGGTCGGTGTGGTGCACCGCGACATCAAGCCGGCCAACCTCATGTTCGACGGTGACGGCCGGCTGACCGTGCTCGACTTCGGCATCGCGTACGCCATGACGGGGGTCGACGCCGGGCTCACCCAGACCGGGCACGTGATCGGCAGCCCGTCCTACCTCTCGCCCGAGCAGGCCGCCGGCGACCCCGTCGGACCGCCTGCCGACGTCTACTCCCTGGGCTGCGTGCTCTTCGAGATGCTCACCGGGAAGGTGCCCTACTCGGCCCCGCACCCGGTCAAGATCCTGCACATGCACCTCAGCGAGCCGGTGCCGCGGATCACCGACTTCCGGGCGGTGCCGCCGCCGCTGGCACGGCTGGTCACCCGGATGCTCGACAAGAACCCGGCGGCCCGGCCGTCGATGGACCAGGTCGGGCACGAGCTCGGTTATGTGCTGAACGGCGCCGACCCCGACGCGACCGACCGGCTCGCCGCCGGTCAGGCGCCGCGCCTGACCCAGGCGATGCCGCAGCGGCCGCTCGACGAGCCGATGGCGCTGCCCGGCTCCCGCACCGGCGTACTGCCCCGCCCCGACGCCCCGCCGCCGGTCCGCGGGCCGCGCCCGGGGTCGCTGCGGAAGTTCCCCACCGGACGGCTCCTCGGTGCGGTGGCGATCGTGGTCGCCTGCGTCTTCGCGGCCTCCTGGCTGGCCGCCTACGAGCCCGCGCCCGCCGAGGCCGACCAGCCGTCCCAGAGCTCCGACAACTCCAGCGGGTCGGACAGCACCGACAGCAACACCGAGCCCGACAACACCGCCGACGAGACCACCGAGGCCTCGGACGACAAGACCCTCAACCGCCTCGACAAGCTCGACCGCTGGCGGGAGAACCTCGAGGACTGGAACGTCATCGACGAGGATCAGTCCGAGGAGTGGGGGGACAAGATCGACCAGATCCGCGACCTCGTCGAGGAGGGCCAGAGCGCCAAGCGCGAGATGCGAGAGCTCCGGGACGAGTTCGACAGCCTCGGCAAGCGTGACGGCAAGGACGGCGAGAAGATCCTCGACGGGCTGCTCAAGGGCAACTGACCTCTCGACCTGGAGGCCGTGAGGGTGCAGACTTCGCGTCCATGACCCGACTCCAGCTGGCCCGGACGGCGGTCTTCGTCGCCTTCGCGATCCAGGGACTGACCTTCGCCTCGCTGATCACCAGACTCGAGTCGATCGCGACCAAGCTCGACCTCAGCGCCGGCGACGTCTTCGTCGTGCTCGGCATCACCACCGCCGTCGGGGCCGTCGGCAGCGTCGTCGCGGGTCATCTCGCCACCAGGATCGGCAGCGCCGCGACGCTCTCGCTGATGCTCGGTGGCGCCTCGCTGACCGCGGTCGCGCCCGCCTTCGCGCCGACGATGGCGACCCTGCTGGTCCTCAACGGTCTCTACGGCTTCTTCCTCGGCGGCGTCGACGCCTCGATGAACATGCAGGGCACGGCCACCCAGGACGCGTACGCCCGGCCGTTGATGAACGGCTTCCACGCGATGTGGAGCGCGGCGGCCGTCCTCGGCGCCGTCTACGCGACCGTGACGATCGGCCTCGGCGTACCTCTGGGTCTGGACATGATCCCCGTCGCCCTGATCGGCCTGGCCGCCAACGCCGCCACGTTCCGGCTCCTGCTGCCGCCGGAGGCGGTCGACGCGGCCGAGCACCGGGCCAGCAGTACGCAGCGCCCGAAGGTCCAGCTCCCGTGGCTGCCGCTCCTCCTGGTCGCGGTGCCGACGTTCGCGATGTGGTTCATCGACTCGGCGGCCTCGGCCTGGGGCGGCATCTACGTCGTCGACGGCCTGGGTGCCGCGGCGGCGGTCGCGCCGGCGATCTACGCGGGCTACCAGCTGGTCCTCCTGGTCGTACGCCTCCCCGGCGACCGCCTCGTCGCCCGGTTCGGTCCCGAGCGGGTGATCCGCACCGGCGGCATCGTCGGCGTCGGCGCCTTGGTGATGATCGTCGCCGCTCCGCACTGGAGCGTGGCGGCCGCCGGCTTCGCGATCCTGGGCGGCAGCTTGGCGATGGTGCCACCGCAGTCCTTCGTCGCGGCCGCCCACATCTCCCCGGACAACGCCGAGGACGCGATCGCCCGGGTCAACCTCGCCAACTACGCCGGCTACCTCGCCGCCGCCTCCCTGATCGCCGCGGTCGCCGAGCTCTTCGGCGAGCGCTCGATGTTCGTCATTCCGCTGGCGATCTCCGTGCTGATCCCGTTGATGGCCCGCCGCTTCGCGACCCGCCCTGCTCCGGAATCTCCGGACACCGTGAAACTGGGTTGATTGTCGTATCGAGGGTCGCGTGCACGGACCGACGACGCCGACGAGCTCACCGAGGTGGCCGACACTGATCTGCTCAAGCCACTCCAGCAAGAACTCACGCGCCGAGGGAACCTGGTTGAGTTCGTCGGCGTAACTATGGCAGGGAAACAACTTTTCTCACCTGGAGGAGTCGATGCATGACCGCGAGGCCCGATTCGACGCGTTCTACAACGCGCGGTCGGCGCAGCTTGTTCGGTCTCTCTACCTGGCCTGTGGCGACCTCACACGCGCAGAGGACTGTGCCCAGGAAGCATTTCTACGCGCGTGGAAGCGATGGCACAAGCTCGAAGGCGACGACCCGGTCGGATGGGTTCGCGCGGTGGCGTGGCGGCTCTGTGTCAGCGACTGGCGCTCGACTCAACGGCAACGAAGAGCCCTGGCTCGCCTGAAGCTGGTCGATGCGACCACACCGGACACCGCCACTGGATTCCCACTCACCAGTGCCCTCGGCCTGCTTGACGCTCTACCAATCGATCAACGTCGGGTCGCGGTTCTGTACTACATCGAGGATCTTCCGGTCGAAGACATCGCTGCTCTTCTCGACGTGCCGCCCGGCACGGTCAAGTCGCGTCTATCTCGTGGCAGAGAAGCTCTCCGGCGGTCTCTGGCTGCAGATCTGGGCTAGGAGAGGAAAATGGATATGGAAGAGGACGCTCGCATTCGCTCAGCCCTCACCTCAGAGGTCTGGGACTATCAGCCTCGATCGGCCGAAGCGATTCGGCACTCCGGCCACTCACGGACCGCACTCCGATGGGGCATCGCCGGTCTTGCTGCGGCTGTCGTGATCGGCGTCGGCTGGTGGGGGATGCACGCGCTCAGCAGCCGTCAAGACCCGCCAGTTGCAGATGCAAGCGAGGTCACATTGATCACCCACGGATCCATCCCGCTCAACATGCAGGCCCTGCTCGGCGGCGTGCTTGTGCTCGAAGACGGTTGTCTCAAGGTGGAGGAACTGAACGAGCGCACGCTGGTGATCTGGCCAGCGGGATCGCAGTGGGACGAATCCCGTCAGGCCGTCACGCTTTCCCAGGACGGGAAGGACTTCACCATCGCGATCGGCAGTCCGTTGCCTGGCCTTGGCGGGGGAGCGGTGCCGCTGGACCAGGTCTCGGCCTATCTCGACGCGGCCTCGCTCTCGGCCGCGTCGAACTGCCTCGACTCATCCCGGTCCCCGGTTCTCGTCGTCAATTGAAGATGACCGGCACGACGTTGAGGTCGCGGAACGCGCCCGCGCTGAAGTAGACACAGTCACACGACGGGGAGCCGCCGTAGCCGCCGATGAGGGAGCCGTAGGCATTGTTGCTAGCAAACACGGCTCCGCCGCTGTCGCCGTTCTGGGCGCAGAACGACGCCTCGTAGGTGTTCGGAATCCCATTCCGGGTAGCCAAACCACCGGTCACCGTGCCGCAGTTGGAGTCGGTGAAGCCGCCCGTGAAGCAGATCCGCTGACCGAACACGCTCGATCCGTACCCGGTGATGGGGTAGGTCTGGTCAGACTGGATCCGGATGTAGGGCTGCGGGTTCCATCCGGTCGGGTTGTTGATCTCCAGGATGGCGAAGTCGTTGATGCCGCTGTTGTGTCTGGGGCCGATGTCGTGCGACGAGTTGTCCGCGAAGTGTGTGCTCCAGGTCCCACTTTTGTTTGCCACGCAGTGGCCCGCCGTCGACAGGTAACGGACGTTGTCGCTCAGGCTCCTGACCACGAAGCCAGCCGAACACGTGCCGGCGCCACCGTAGACGAGGCGGATCCCTCCGCGCAGAGGCGGGTCGCACCAGGCGCCGGAAGTGCAGGCATACTCAACAAGCGGCCCCGGCTTGGCCACTTTGGTCACCGTCTCGCCGTAGCGGCTGGCGACGTCAGCGACGAACTGCTCCTGCGCGGCCGTCGGGCTCGGCGGGACGTCAAGCCGGACCGTGCTTGACTGAACATCCGTCTCGACGTCGATCGTGACCGGGGCGCCATCGTTGACGCTGACCAGCTGCTGGTCCAGCTCGTTCTGAAGCGTGACCAGCTCCGCCTCGCCACGAGGGGTGGGGACGATGTCCACCTTGCCCGCCAGGCCCACGCCGTCCACGACCTGTTCCGCGCTCGTCTCGAGCGCCGAGTCGATCGGCGTCACGACGCCGAGCTTGATGCGATCGTGGTCCACCCACACACCGCCGAGCGAACTCCCGAGGCGAGTCCGCGCCGAGTTGACGAACAGCGGAAGCTTTCGTTCGGCCAACAGGATGGCACGGGCGTCGGCTGCACTGATGCACTCGGCGGCGGCCAACGTATTGACCTCGATGTCCGCAGGGGCCGCCCCTGTCGGTTGAACAGAGGGAACCACGGCGGGTATCACGGGCAGTACGGGCTCTTCTGCACGCGCAGAAGAGGCTGGGTTGACCATCGCCGTGGCGAGCGCGAGGCACCCCAAACCGACTAGCACGTGCTTCCGAGTCAGCGTGCCTGTCTTGGACTTTGAGGTGACGTCGAGCCCATGCTGTGTGGGCCGATCCGAGTGCCCTTGGTGTCGGGCGACGAAGAAGACGAATCTGGTCATGCTTCACTCCATAAGAAGTCGAAATGGCACAGACGTATCCACGGGACAGATCAGAGATCACACAGCGGTCGTGACGGCCCGAGACCTGCCGACGACCTCCGTCCTGCTTTTCCAACCTCCCGGCTCCCGCCGTTCGCCGCCATGCCCAAAAGAGGGGGACGAGCCGACCGGGCGAGCCCGAGTCGCCCAGGGCTCCCGAGGTTGTCACGACGTGTTCATCGCGCCGAGGTGGCCTGGGATGCCCGAGGTGCTGGTCCGGTGCAGCGGACCTCGGCGCGGCGGCGGAGCTGCTGGCAGCGGGAGGTGAAAAATTCTTCCATCGTTTCTTGACTCATTCAAGATTTGGCGTAGTGTCTGCCTCGTGGGGAACGCGGAATACGAACAGCTGCTGAGAGGTGCCTCCCTGCGCGTCACTCGCCCGCGAGTGGCCGTTCTGGGGGCCGTCACCGAGAACGCGCACGCCGACACCGAGACCATCCTCGGAGCGGTGCGCGAGCGGCTTCCCGACGTCTCCCATCAGGCCGTCTACGACTCCCTCGCCGCCCTCTCGGCGGCCGGGATCGTACGCCGCATCCAGCCGTCCGGCTCGGTGGCTCGTTATGAGACCCGGGTCGGGGACAACCACCACCACGTGGTCTGCCGCTCCTGCGGGGCGATCGCCGACGTCGACTGCGCCGTCGGCCATGCGCCCTGCCTGACGGCATCTGATGACAACGGCTTCACGGTCGACGAGGCCGAGGTCATCTACTGGGGCACCTGCGCGGACTGCAGCCGGTCCCAGGGGTAGAGCCCTAGCTGGCCGAGCTCGTCATCGGCCGGTGCAACACATGTGAATCACAGCGTCTGGCAGCAGCCAGTCCGATCAGAAACGGATAGGAATCTCATGTCTGAAGAGGCCGTGAGCAAGTGCCCGGTGATGAACGCAGGCCGCGTTCACCCCACCGCCGGCAGCGCCAACCAGGAGTGGTGGCCGAACAAGCTCAACCTGAAGATTCTCGCCAAGGACGCCCCTGCGAGCGACCCGATGGGCGAGGACTTCGACTACGCGAAGGCTTTCGAGTCCCTGGACCTGCCTGCCGTCAAGGCGGACATCGCCGCGGTCATGACCGACTCCAAGGACTGGTGGCCGGCCGACTTCGGTAGCTACGCCGGACTCTTCATCCGGATGGCGTGGCACGCCGCCGGCACCTACCGCAGCCACGACGGCCGCGGTGGCGCGGGCCGTGGCCAGCAGCGCTTCGCGCCGCTCAACTCCTGGCCCGACAACGTCTCCCTCGACAAGGCCCGCCGCCTGCTGTGGCCGGTCAAGAAGAAGTACGGCAAGAACCTCTCCTGGGCCGACCTGATGGTCCTCGCGGGCAACGTCGCGATGGAGGAGGGTGGTTTCAAGACCTTCGGCTTCTCCGGCGGTCGCGCAGACGTCTGGGAGTCCGACGACGACATCTACTGGGGTCCGGAGAAGGTCTGGCTCGACGACGAGCGCTACACCGGTGACCGTGACCTCCAGGCCCCGCTCGCCGCGGTTCAGATGGGTCTGATCTACGTCAACCCCGAGGGCCCGAACGGCAACAGCGACCCGATGTCCTCCGCGGTCGACATCAAGGAGACCTTCCGCCGGATGGGGATGAACTCCGAGGAGACCGTCGCCCTGATCGCCGGTGGTCACACCTTCGGCAAGACCCACGGTGCGCACCCGGACGACCTGCTGGGTGCCGACCCCGAGGGTGCCCCGCTCGAGCAGCAGGGCCTGGGCTGGAAGAACGGCCACGGCACCGGTGCCGGCGCGGACGCGCTCACCTCGGGCCTCGAGGTCACCTGGACCTACCACCCGACCCGCTGGGACAACGAGTTCTTCCACATCCTCTACGCCTACGAGTGGGAGCTGTTCGAGTCGCCGGCCGGCGCCAAGCAGTGGCGTCCGAAGAACGGCGCGGGCTCCGACATGGTCCCCGAGGCCCACGGTGAGGGCAAGCGCGAGCCGCGCATGCTCACCTCCGACCTGGCGCTGCGCGTGGACCCGGAGTTCGACGAGATCTCCCGCCGGTTCAAGGACGACCAGGAGGCCTTCTCCGACGCGTACGCCCGTGCCTGGTTCAAGCTGACCCACCGCGACATGGGTCCGAAGAGCCGCTACGTCGGCTCCGAGGTCCCCGCTGAGGACCTGCTCTGGCAGGACCCGCTCCCCGCCGAGGGTGGCGCGACCGACGAGGCCGCGATCTCCGCCGCCAAGGCCGCGATCGCCGCGTCCGGTCTGAGCGTGCAGCAGCTGGTCTCCACCGCCTGGAAGGCGGCGGCCACGCACCGTACGTCCGACCACCGCGGTGGCGCCAACGGCGGTCGCATCCGCCTCGAGCCGCAGATCTCCTGGAAGGTCAACCAGCCCGAGGAGCTCAAGCCGGTCCTGGCGAAGTACGAGGAGATCGCGGCCGCGACCGGTGTCTCCTTCGCCGACGTGCTCGTCCTCGCCGGTGGCGTGGGCATCGAGCTCGCCGCCAAGGCCGCGGGCCAGGACGTGACCGTTCCCTTCTCCGCCGGCCGCGTCGACGCGACCCAGGAGCAGACCGACGTCGAGAACTTCGCGTGGCTCGAGCCGGTCGCCGACGGCTTCCGCAACTACGACTCCGGGTTCCTCAACCTCCCGACCGAGTTCCTGTTCCTCGACCGCGCCAGCCTCCTGGGCCTCTCGGCCCCCGAGGCCACCGTCCTGGTCGGCGGCCTGCGCGTGCTCGGCAACAACTGGGACGGCTCCGACCTCGGTGTCTTCACCAAGACCCCGGGCGTGCTGACGAACGACTTCTTCGTCAACCTGCTCGACTACGACCAGGAGTGGACCCCGGCCGCCGACGAGGCGACCTACACCAGCTCCAACGGCTGGACCGGCTCCCGCGTCGACCTGGTCTTCGGTGCCAACTCCGAGCTCCGCGCCCTTGCGGAGGTCTACGGTGCCGACGACGCCAAGGAGAAGTTCGTCAACGACTTCGTCAAGGCATGGGTCAAGGTCATGGAGAACGACCGCTTCGACCTGAAGCTCTGATGATCTCTGGGATCTAAGCCGTACGTCACGGCGTCAAGACCGGCACGGAGGCCGGCCCCCTGGTGGGGTCGGCCTCCGTCGTCATACCCGCCGGGGTAGGATCATCGGCCGCCGCAATCAGTTGCCTAGGTCAGGTGGAGCAATGGAACACCGGAGCGCAGAGCCTCCGAAGGGTCCTACCGGTCCGCCGCCGTCGTGGCGGCCGCCCCCGCCGCCCGCTCCTCGGATCGCTGCCGAGCCGCCCCGGGTCGCACCCAGTCGGCCGGGTGCGCGTCGTGCGGCGCCCAGCCCGTCGGTGGCGCGGGAGCTGCTGGCCAAGGCCGAGCCGGCCAGGATCTGGGTGGCCGAGAGGTGGACGGCCGCCAGGAGCTCGGCTTCCTCGAAGCCCTCGACCTCCTCGACCTCCTCGCGGCCGACCGGCTGGCGACACTGGGGCAAGGTCGCCGCGAAGGTGATGCTGGTCGGGTTCCTGGCCATCGCCCTGATCGGGTCGGTGACGGCGATCGTGACCTACAACCGGATCAACGTGCCGGACCCCAATGCCGCGTTCGAGGTCGAGACCTCGTTCGTCTACTACGGCAACGGCAAGACCGAGCTGGGTCGCTTCCAGGAGGGCGACCAGAACCGGATCAAGCTGGACGCCGACGAGATCCCGGAGCTGGTCAAGCACGCCGTGGTCGCCGCCGAGGACCGTACGTTCTACGAGAACAGCGGCGTCGACGTCAAGGGCATCGTGCGGGCCGCGTTCTCCAACACCACCGAGGGCACCGCCGGGGGCGCGTCCACGATCACCCAGCAGTACGTCAAGAACTACTACCTGAACTCCGAGCGGTCCTACTCGCGCAAGCTGAAGGAAGCGGTCATCGCACTGAAGCTGACCCGCCAGAAGAGCAAGGACCAGATCCTCACCGACTACCTCAACACCATCTACTTCCACCGCGGCGCCTACGGCATCGAGGCGGCGGCGAAGGCCTATTTCGCCAAGCCCGCCAAGGACCTCTCGCTCCAGCAGGCCGCGGCGCTCGCCGCGATCCTCAACAACCCGAGCGGCTTCGACCCGGCCAGCTCGACCTTCCGAGGTGAGAAGGAGCTGCTCGGCCGCTACCAGTACGTCCTCTCCGGCATGGTCAAGCTCGGCTACCTGAAGCAGGCCGAGGCCGACAAGGTGAAGGACGCGCTGCCGAAGTTCCCGGCGAAGACGGTCCCGAGCCGGCTCGGCGGCCAGCGCGGCCACGCGCTGACCATGATCAAGGCCGAGCTGCTCGGCCTGAAGGGTGCCGACGGCAAGCCGCTGTTCACCGAGGAGGAGATCGACAGCGGCGGCCTGCGGATCACCTCGACGCTCTCGCCGAAGGTGATGAAGGCGTCGGCGACGGCCGCCAGGACGGTGAAGCCGAACAACCGGAAGGCGTACGTCAAGGACGACCCCGACCAGAAGAACGCCCTGCACGTCGCGACCGCCTCGGTCGACGTCGCGTCCGGCGCCCTGCTCGGCTTCTACGGCGGCCAGGACTATCTCGACAGCCAGCACAACTGGGCCGCGACGGGTGGCCACGCCGGGTCGACGATGAAGGTCTTCGCCACCGCCGCGGCGATCGCGAAGGGCTACTCGCTCGAGTCGACGTGGGCGGGCGACTCGCCGTTCACGACCTACACGGGGTCGCCGGTCGTCAACGAGGGGGAGCAGGCCGGCGTCGCCGACGGCACCGACTACGGCGAGCACATCACCATGCTCAAGGCCCTGGAGCAGTCGGTGAACACGGCCTACATCGACATGACCGAGTCGATGGGCGGCCCCGAGGAGGGCCGCAAGGCGATCTACCAGACTGCGCTCGACGCGGGGCTCACGCCTGAGAAGGCGGACCCGAAGCATCCCGGTATCCCGAGCACGTCCAGCTACCTCACCGACCACGACGACCGGATCGCCCTGGGCGGTGCCAACGTCAGCCCGATCAACATGGCCAACGCCTACGCCACGATCGCCGACGGCGGCTACCGGCACAACGTGCACGTGGTGAAGAAGGTCCGTGACCGGGCCGGCAACGTGCTCTACAGCTGGAACGGCCGCAAGAACGCCCGGCACGCGATCTCCGAGGACATCGCCGCCGACGTGACGTACGCGATGCAGGGTGTGGTGCAGAACGGCTCGGGACAGAAGGCGCAGAGCATCGGCCGGCCGGTGGCAGGCAAGACCGGCACCGGCACCTGCACCAAGGAGCAGTACGTCTGCTCGTCCTGGTTCGTCGGGTTCACCCCGCAGATCGCCACCGCCGTCCGCTACTCGCGCGGCAACGGCGAGGGGAAGCTCGACGGTGGCTGGATGCCGTCCTACTTCGGCGCCGACTATCCCACCGAGACCTGGGCGGCCATCATGGCGAAGGCCATGGAGGGCAAGGAGGTCGAGAACTTCCCGGAGCCGGTCTACGTCGACGGCCAGGACCCGGAGTCCGGCCACGAGAAGCAGCTGATCGCGCCTCCGCCACCTCCGCCGAAGAAGGACGACGGCGAGGAGTGCGACCCGATCGCGGAGTTCTTCGGCGCCTGCGACGACAAGGGCAAGGGCAACGGCGGCGACCCCTGGGGCGGGCGTCCGTGATCTGAGATCCGTGCCCACGGATCGAGACGACGAGTTGGTGGGCGCGCACCGGCTCGGGCACCATCTTCGGCGAAGGTCACGACTGCCAGCGCGAAGCCCCGGCTTGCTGGCGGGCAACCCTCCCACGCGGTGGGGTGCTCCGGGTGACGACCAGGCCCTCGCCGAGGTGGCGCGGGCAAGCGCGTGCTTCGCCGGGCAGCCGTGGTGCGGCCTGGGGAGCCATGACCCCTGAAGGGTGCCCCCATGTCCCTGCTCCCGCTCGTCGGCTCGAACACCCAGGTCCCGCTGCTGGACGGCACGACCACGACGTACGCCAACCTCGACGTCGCCGCCTCGGCGCCGGCCCTGCAGGCGGTGGCCGACCGGGTGGCCGAGGTCCTGCCCTGGTACGCCTCGGTGCACCGTGGCGCCGGCTACCTGTCCCAGGTCTCGACCGCCCTCTACGAGGAGTCGCGCGCGACCATCGGCGCCTATGTCGGTGTCCGTGAGGACGACGCCACCGTCATCACCCGCAACACCACCGACGCGGTGAACCTCCTGGCCGGCTGCGTACCGGGACGGGTGCTCGTCCTCGACATCGAGCACCACGCCAACCTGCTCCCGTGGCACCGAGTCGAGGCAGGCGTCACCGCGATCGCCGGGCGGGACACCCTCGCCGGCACCATCGACGCCCTCGCCGCCGAGCTGGCCCGAGGTGACTACGCCCTGGTGGCCGTCACCGGCGCCTCCAACGTCACCGGAGAGGCGCTGCCGATCGGTGAGATCGTCACCCTGGCCCACGCCCACGGCGCCCGGGTCCTGGTCGACGGCGCCCAGCTGCTCGCCCACCGGCACTTCTCGCTGGCCGCGACCGGCGCCGACTACGTCGCCTTCTCCGGCCACAAGCTCTACGCGCCCTACGGCGCCGGTGCGCTGGTCGGCCGCCGCGACTGGCTCGACGTCGGCACCCCCTACCTCGCCGGGGGAGGGGCGGTCGACGACGTGGAGGTGGGGGAGACGACGTGGCAGCCCGCCCCCGCACGCCACGAGGGCGGCTCGCCCAACGTCATCGGCGCCGCCGCCCTGGCCGCGGCCTGTACGACTCTCGGCGGCCTGTCGGCCGCCGAGCTGGACCGCCACGAGGCGTCGCTGAGGGGGCGCCTCGTGGCCGGCCTGACCTCGCTCGAGGGGGTCGAGGTCATCCGGCTGTGGGCCGACTCCGACGAGCCGGTCGGCGTGGTCACGTTCACCGTCGACGGCGTCGAGCCCGGCCGAGTCGCGGCCTACCTCTCCGCCGAGCACGGCCTCGGCGTACGCGACGGCCGCTTCTGTGCCCAGCCGCTCCTCAAGCGCCTCGGGCTCGCCGGCGGCGCGGTCCGCGCCAGCATCGGCATCGGGACCTCGGTCGCCGACGTGGACCGGCTGGTGGCCGGCGTACGGGCCCTGCTCGCGGGTGACGTCCGGGGCGACTACGTCCTGGTCGACGGCGCCTGGACGCTCGCCGAGGACCTGCGTCCGCTGGTCGGTCCGGTCGGACTCACCCGTCTGGCCGACACCGCCGGATCCTGCGGTGCGGCGGTGTAGCGCGCGGGATGATTCCGGTCGCTCACGGCGTTGAGGAACTGTGAGCGAACGAGTGCATGGCGAGCGGAAGGTACGCGGCGGCAAGCTGGTCGTCGTCGACGCGACCGTCTCCGCCGACACGATCATCGATGTCGTCCTCTCGGGCGACTTCTTCCTGGAACCCGACGAGGCGCTGGGGTGGCTGACCGCGGCGCTGGAGGGGCAGCCCGTCGACGTGTCCCTCGACCGGCTGACCGCTTCCCTCGACGCCGCGGCCCGCGACGCCGAGCTGGTCGGTTTCGGCACCCGCGACATCGCTCTGACGGTGCTGCGCGCGCTGGGCCGCGCGACGACGTGGGACGACCTCGACCTCGAGATCGTCGAGACCGGGCCGCTGTCGCCGACGATGCAGATGGCCCTCGACGAGGTCATCGTCCGCCAGGTCGCCGAGGGCCGCCGCGCCCCCAACCTGAGGTTCTGGGACTGGGCCAGCAGCGCGGTCGTGATCGGCAGCTACCAGTCGCTCTCCAACGAGGTCGACGAGGCCGCGGCCGAGCGTCACGGCATCGAGGTCGTACGCCGCATCTCGGGCGGTGGCGCGATGTTCATCGAGCCCGGCAACACGATCACCTACAGCCTCGCGGTGCCCGACACGCTCGTCGCCGGCATGTCCTTCCAGGAGTCCTATGCGTTCCTCGACGAGTGGGTCCTGCGGGGTCTGCGCAGCGTCGGCATCGAGGCCGCCTACGCCGGGCTGAACGACATCGCCTCACCGGTCGGCAAGATCGCCGGTGCCGCGCAGAAGCGGATCCCCGGTGGCGTCCTGCACCACGTGACCATGGCCTACGACATCGACGCCGACAAGATGCTCGAGGTGCTCCGGATCGGCCGGGAGAAGATGTCCGACAAGGGCACCAGGAGCGCTGCCAAGCGCGTCGACCCCATCCGTTCGCAGACCGGGCTGGGGCGCGAGAAGGTCATCGACGCGCTGCTGGCCGAGTTCGAGCAGAGCTTCGGGGCTGCGTACGTCGGGCTCGATCAGGCCACGATCGACGAGGCGGCGGCACTGGTCGAGAGCAAGCACGGGACCGCGGCCTGGCGCGCGAGAGTCCCCTAAAACTTGGACTCCGCTGCTCGGAGCGTTCCTTGGATGAGATGGGGGGGTCCTCATTCACGACCGACATCACGAGCAGCGGAGCGTCGTCAGTTTGGCACGCTCGAACTGGCCGTCGCAATAGCCGGAGGCCCCTCTGGCCATATTTTCTGTCGGTCGATCCGCAGGGCAGAACTCATGGGGTATCGAAAGTGCCTTTCTAGAGGCCTTCGACCCTGTCACCCGCCCCGGGCGCGGGAGTATGGCGGGGCTGCGAATGACTCCGGCCGCCAAGGTCGGCTACCCTGGACACATGCAGATGTCTGTCCTGCTTCTTAGGCAGCCGCGCTGACCCTGAGGGACACACCCCGGTCACGCGGCTACCCCTCCATGTGAGGGGTTTCTTTGTTCCAGAAGCAGTCTGACGCACGACACTCGACAAGGACGAAAGACCAATGACGCAGGAGCAGGCCGAGCAGGCGACGTACGACGTCGTGGAGCTGCAGGACAAGTGGCGCCCCATCTGGGAGAAGCTGGAGCCGTTCAAGGCGGGCCAGCGCGAGGGCGCCGAGAAGCGCTACGCGCTCACGATGTTCCCCTACCCCTCGGGCGACCTGCACATGGGCCACGCCGAGGTCACCGCGCTGCACGACGTGCTGGCGCGCTACTGGTGGCTGAAGGGCTTCGACGTCCTGAACCCGATCGGCTGGGACTCCTTCGGCCTGCCCGCCGAGAACGCCGCGATCAAGCGCAACGAGAACCCCGCCGGCTGGACCTACGCCAACATCGAGACCCAGGCGGAGTCGTTCAAGCGCTACGGCATCTCCTTCGACTGGTCGCGCCGCCTGCACACCTCCGACCCGGAGTACTACAAGTGGACGCAGTGGATCTTCCTGAAGCTGTACGAGGCCGGCCTGGCCTACCGCAAGAAGTCCCCGGTCAACTGGTGCCCCAACGACCAGACCGTGCTGGCCAACGAGCAGGTCGTCAACGGCGAGTGCGAGCGCTGCGGCGCGACGGTCACCAAGCGTGACCTGACGCAGTGGTACTTCCGCACCACTGCCTACGCCGAGGAGCTGTACGACGGCCTGGACAAGCTGCAGGACACCTGGATCGGCAAGGTCGTCAACATGCAGCGCAACTGGATCGGCCGGTCCGAGGGTGCGCACGTCGACTTCGAGATCTCGCTGACCTCTGGGGAGACCAAGAAGGTCACGGTCTTCACGACCCGTCCCGACACGCTGTACGGCGCGACCTTCATGGTCGTCGCCGCCGACGCGGACCTGGCTGCCGAGATCGTGGCGCCGGAGCGTGCGGCCGCGCTGGAGAGCTACCTGGAGGACGTACGCAAGGCCTCCGACATCGACCGGCTGGCGACCGACCGTCCCAAGACCGGTGTCGACCTGGGGGTCACCGCGACCAACCCGGTGACCGGCGAGCAGATCCCGGTGTGGGCCGCCGACTACGTCCTGGCCGACTACGGCACCGGCGCGGTCATGGCCGTCCCGGCCCACGACCAGCGCGACCTGGACTTCGCGAAGGCCTTCGACCTGCCGGTGCGCCGCGTCGTGGACGTGCCGGGGGCGGACAACCCCGAGGAGACGTACGTCGCGACCGCCGGTGACGGTGCGTACGTGAACTCAGCCCTGCTGGAGGGCGTCGCCGACAAGGC
Organism: Nocardioides sp. NPDC126508; assembly: GCA_040302365.1. Taxonomy (GTDB): domain Bacteria; phylum Actinomycetota; class Actinomycetes; order Propionibacteriales; family Nocardioidaceae; genus Nocardioides. The sequence continues at coordinate 189,208 of JBEOUM010000005.1, read as the reverse complement.
GAGCGGCATCCACAAGATCATCGAGAAGCTGGAGGCCGAGGGCCACGGCAAGGGCACGATCAACTACCGCCTGCGCGACTGGCTGCTGTCGCGGCAGCGCTACTGGGGCGCGCCGATCCCGATCATCCACTGCCCGGTCGACGGCGAGGTGCCGGTGCCCGAGGCCGAGCTGCCGGTGCAGCTGCCCGAGCTGAAGGGCGCCGACCTGAAGCCGAAGGGCGTCTCGCCGCTGGCGGCGGCCACGGAGTGGGTCAACGTGTCGTGCCCGAAGTGTGGCGGTCCGGCCACGCGCGACACCGACACGATGGACACCTTCGTGGACTCGTCGTGGTACTTCCTGCGCTACCTGTCGCCGACCGACGAGACCCAGGCCTTCTCTCCCGAGGCGGCCCGCGAGTGGGGTCCGGTCGACTTCTACCTGGGCGGCGACGAGCACGCGGTGCTGCACCTGCTGTACTCCCGCTTCTTCACCAAGGCGCTGCGCGACATCGGCCTGATCGACTGGGACGAGCCGTTCTCGGCCTACCTGTCCCAGGGCAAGGTCATCAACGGCGGCAAGAAGATGTCGAAGTCGCTGGGCAACGGCGTCAACCTGAGCGACGTGCTGGAGGAGTTCGGCGTCGACGCGACCCGGCTGACGCTGGTCTTCGCCTCCCCGCCGGAGGACAACATCGACTGGGCCGACGTCTCGCCGGGTGGCTCGGCGAAGTTCCTGCAGCGGGCCTGGCGCCTGGCCGGGGACGTGACCTCGGAGCCGGGTGTGTCCTTCGACGACGGGGACGTGGCGCTGCGGCGTACGACTCACAAGACGGTCGCCGAGGCCGAGCAGCTGATCGACTCCTACCGGTTCAACGTGGTCGTGGCTCGGGTGATGGAGCTGGTCAACGCGACCCGGAAGGCGATCGACTCGGGTTGCGGGCCGGCTGATCCTGCCGTACGTGAGGCCGCGGAGACGGTCGCGATCCTGCTCTCGATGGTCGCTCCGTACACCGCCGAGGAGATGTGGGAGCGTCTGGGGCACGAGCCGACGGTCGCGCGGGCTGCGTGGCCGACGCCGCTGCCCCACCTGCTCGTGGAGGACTCCGTGACCGCCGTCGTGCAGATCAAGGGCAAGGTGCGTGCGCGCCTGGAGGTCTCGCCCTCGATCTCCGAGGCCGACCTGGAGGCCGCCGCGCTGGCCGACCCGTCGATCGCGGCCGCGATCGAGGGCCAGACCGTACGCAAGGTCATCGTCCGCGCGCCCAAGCTGGTCAACATCGTCGTCTGAGGCTGTCCCCAGACGTCACGACGCCCCGTCAGGAGCCCGCATGTGCGGGGTCTTGACGGGGCGTTTCGGTTGCAGCGGCGCGACCTTCGCGCACGTGCGGGATCCCGGACGGCGTCAGACGGTCAGGAGGGTCACCGCGGTCAGGATCGCGAGGAGCATGAGCAGCATGACGAGTCCGGAGGTCTCGGACGGTGTCTGACGGCTGCTCGACTCGATGCTCTTGACGGTCATGATGTGCCTCCTTCGGGTGCGGAACGTGGTCGCGGCGGCTCCGTTGCCGGGGCGACCGGGTATGTCGATGAAACGGACGGCCTCTCGACTCATGACGCGATCGGGCGAAGATCGACTGCTGTTCGGGATCGGGGGAGGCCCGGGATGGGCTGGATCTGTAGGCTTCGGGCATGGCCCGGGTAGCGATCGTGACCGACTCGACCGCGATGCTTCCATCCGATCTCGGGGATGCCGCGGAGCTGATCACATCGGTTCCGTTGCAGGTGATCGTGGATGGGACGTCGTACGACGACGGGGCGGAGGAGACCTCGCCGCAAGCGCTGCTGACGGCGTTGGCCGCGCACAAGACGGTGACTACCTCACGGCCCTCGCCGGCCCTCTTGGCGGAGGTCTACGCGAAGCTCGCGGCGCAGGGCTTCGATGAGATCGTCTCCATCCATCTCTCCGCCGAGCTGAGCGCCACCTGCGAGTCCTCCATGCTCGCGGCGCGCGAGGCCCCGATCCCGGTGATCACCGTGGACACGCGGCTGGTCGGGCCGGGGGTCGGGTTCGCGGTGATGGCTGCCGCGGCGGTGGCTGCGCGGGGTGGCACTGCTGCCGAGGCGCGAGAGGCCGCGCTGGCGCGGGTCGCCGCGACACGTTCCTACTTCTACGTCGACACCCTCGAGTATCTGCGCCGAGGCGGGCGGATCGGTGCTGCCGCTGCCCTGCTCGGGACGGCGCTGGCGGTCAAGCCGCTGCTCACCATCGAGGAGGGGCGCGTCGTGCCACACGAGCGGGTGCGTACGGCCGAGCGCGCGATCGCCCGGCTGCAGGCGCTCGGTGTCGAGGCGTGCGAGGACACCGACGGCGTCGAGGTCTTCGTCGCCCACCTGGGCAGCCCCGACCGGGCGACCGCGATGACCGAGGGACTCTCCGAGGAGCTGAACGGCAAGATCGACGGCGACGTACGCGTCGGGGAGCTGGGTGCGGTGCTCGGTGCGCACGTCGGGCCGGGGTGTGTGGCGGTCGTCGTGGCACCTCGGGTCTGATCCGCTGCCCGAATTCGGGCCGGTTGTCGTCCACAGGGGCGGTTGAGGATCGGGTTCTCCACAGGCGCTGGAAACGCGCTCGGAAGTGTCGGCGCGGGCGCATAGCTTCGGCGCCATGCGGACCCGACCGAGCCCTGACCATGCCGATGCCGTAGCCCGGCGGCTGGAGCAGCTGCGCGCCGAGCTCGAGCCTCCGGGGGAGGAGGCCGAGGGCGAGGAGGACTGGCAGCCGCCGTGGTGGGACGGGCCCGCTGCGACCGACACCGCGGAGCTGGATCCGATGGTGCCGGTCCCGGGGCGGCACGCGTCTCGGCGGCAGGTGGTGATCTCGCCCGACGCGGTGCTGCCGGAGCCGCTGCGCGGACGGGTGAGCCTCGGTCCGTGGCATCTCGTGGTGGTCTCGCTGGTGCTGGTCGCCGGGCTGGCGGTGGCGTGCTGGTGGATGATCCGGGCCGACCCGGAGGTGGTGCCGGCCGCCCGGGCCTCACCGTCGGCCTCGCCGCTGGTGTCCCTGCCGACCGGCTCGGCTTCGCCCGGTGGTGTCGCCGCGCTGCCGTCGGACGGGGCGTCGGCCGGGACGGTGACGGTCGATGTGGAGGGCAAGGTGCCCAAGCCCGGCATCGTCGTGCTGCCGGTCGGGTCGCGGGTGGTGGACGCCGTCGAGGCCGCCGGCGGGGCGTCGCACAAGCACCTCACCGGGCTCAATCTCGCCGCCCTCCTCAGCGACGGCCAGCAGATCGTGGTGGGTGCGCCCAACGGGGGAGCGGGAGCCGCCGCGCCCGGTTCCGGCGGTTCGGCCGCCGCCGCGCCCGGGGCGGGGGTGAGTCTCAACGCCGCCTCCATGGAGGAGCTGGAGACGTTGCCGGGGGTGGGGCCGGTGACGGCGCAGGCGATCATCGACTGGCGCACCATCAACGGGGCGTTCACCTCGATCGACGAGCTGCTCGAGGTCGACGGGATCGGTCCGAAGACCTTCGACTCCCTCGAACCGCTGGTCACGTTGTGAACGACCTGCGGCTGCCGCTTCTCGGGGCCGGCGCGTGGGCAGGAGCGTTGGCGGGGCCCGCTGTGGTGGCCGGCGGACCGCTCGGGGTGGTTCTGCTGGTGCTGCTTGCCGCTGTCGTGGGCGTCGGTGGCGGCTGGGCGATCCGGAAGCGCCGCTCGACGGCGCTGGCGTTGGCGCTGATGATCGCCGGAGCAGCGGTCGTCGCCGGCCTCCACGCCGCCCGCGTCAGTGACAACCCGGTCGCTGACCTGGCCGAGCGCAAGGCGCAGGTGCGGGTGATCGCCACGGTCACCACCGACCCGAAGGAGGTGCGGGGTCAGCACAGGACCTATCAGCTCCGGCGAGCCGGGGTGCGCGAGATCAAGGGGCGTGGGGTGGTCTACCGGCTGCGTACGCCGGTGGTGGTGCTCGGTGACGAGGCGTGGGCAGAGGTGCCGCTGGGCGCGACGGTGTCGACGTCGGGGCGACTGGCGACGAGCGACTCGCACGAGGAGTCGGCGCTGCTCATCGCCGGAGAGCCACGGATCCTCGCCGACCCGGGGATCTGGTGGCGAGCCTCCGACGCGGTGCGTGCCTCGATCCGCGACGCGGTGGCACACCGACCGCCGGATCAGGCCGCGCTCGTGCCCGCTCTCGTCGACGGTGACGACACCGGGCTCTCCGACGACCTCGCCGACGACTTCCGCACCACCGGGCTCACCCACCTGCTCGCCGTCTCGGGCACCAACCTGACTCTCGTGGTGGGGTTCCTGCTCATCGTCGCCCGCTGGGCCGGGGTGCGGGGGAGAGGGTTGTACGCCGTCGGTGTTCTCGGCATCGTCGGGTTCGTCGTGCTCGCCCGGACCGAGCCGAGCGTGGTGCGGGCGGCGGCGATGGGTGCGGTCGGGCTCCTGGCGATGACGCACAACGGACGCCAGCGAGCGCTGCGTGGGCTCGGTGCGGCGGTGATCGGCCTCCTGCTGATCGACCCGGGGTTGGCCACCTCGATCGGGTTCACGCTCTCGGTGCTGGCCACGGCCGGCATCCTGCTCTTCGGACCGTCGTGGCGCGACGCGTTGCGGCGCTGGATGCCGCAGTGGTGCGCGGAGGCGATCGCGGTCCCGGCCGCGGCCCAGCTGGCGTGCACCCCGGTGGTGGCCGCGATCTCCGGCCAGGTCAGCCTGGTAGCGGTGCTCGCCAACCTGTTGGTCGAGCCGGCCGTCGCGCCGGCGACGGTCCTCGGTCTCCTCGGCGGGCTGCTCGGGCTGGTGTGGGATCCGCTCGGGATGGTCGCCGGCACGGTCGCGACCTGGTGCGTCGCCTGGATCATCGCGGTGGCTCGCTTCGGTGCCGGTCTGCCGACCGCGGAGGTCGGCTGGGCGACCGGGCCGGTTGCCCTTGCCGTCCTGGTGGTCGTGTGTGTCCTGATCGCCTTCCTGGCGCCACGGATCCTGCGGCATCCCGTCACCGGAGTCGCCGCATGCCTGGTGCTGCTCGCGGTCGCCCTGGTGCGCCTGCCGAGCCCGGGCTGGCCTCCGGAGGGGTGGGTGCTGGTGATGTGCGACGTGGGCCAGGGAGACGCACTGGTGGTGCGTACGGGGGCGGGGAGCGCCGTCGTCGTGGACGCCGGTCCCGACCCCGATCTCGTCGACGACTGTCTCGATCGGCTCGGGGTCGAGGATGTGCCGCTCGCGGTGATCACCCACTTCCACGCCGACCACGTCAACGGCGTCGAGGGCCTCTTCGCCGGTCGACGGGTCGGTGAGGTGTGGACCTCACGTCTCCAGGATCCGCCCGAGGGGGTGCGGGTCCTCGGCCAGACCGCCGGTGCCGCCGGGGTGGTGCCGGTGCCGGCTCCCTACGGAGCCACGGTCACCATCGGCGAGGTGCGGATCCAGGTGCTCTGGCCCACGGCCGACTCCGACACCCGGGGACCCGGTGACGGCTCCACCGCCAACGAGGCCAGCGTGGTCCTTCTCGTGGAGTCCCACGGTCTGCGTCTGCTGCTGACCGGCGACATCGAGCCGGAGGGACAGGAACAGCTCGCCGATGACCTGGCCGGGCTCGACGTCGACGTGCTCAAGGTGCCTCATCACGGCTCGCGCTACCAGGACCTCGACTGGCTGCGTGCGCTGCACGCGCAGGTAGCGCTCACCTCGGTCGGGGCCCACAACGACTACGGCCATCCGGCCGCAGCCACAATCCAGGGGCTCGAGGCCCGCGGCACCAAGATCTACCGGACCGACCGCGACGGCTCGGTCGCAGTCGTCGAGTCGGGAGGGGAGGCGACCGTTGTGACGCGATAGTTGTCGGTGGCATGTGGGAGGGTTTGAGCATGGCACGCACCGCCTCCGCCCCGAGCCCCACCGGCAACCTCTCGGCCTCCGACGTCCTGGGGCGGGTGACGCTGGTGACCGGCAAGGAGGAGTTCCTCGGGGAGCGTACGGTCGCCGCGGCGAAGGCCGCGGTGAAGGCCTACGACCCCGAGGCCGAGGTCTCCGAGGCGACCGCCGCCGACCTGACCCTGGCCACGCTCGGCGAGCTGAGCGCGCCCTCGCTCTTCTCGAGCATCCGCTGCGTCGTGGTGCGCAACCTGGAGAACCTGCCCGACGAGTCGGTGGCGGGTCTGCTGGACTACGCCGGGATGCCGTCGGAGGAGGTCGGCCTCGTCCTCGTCCACGGCGGAGGGCAGAAAGGCAGCGGTACGCTGGCCAAGCTCCGCAAGCTGCCGAAGGTGACCGAGCACAAGTCGGTCGAGCTGAAGGCGCGTGAGTTCGGCAGCTTCGTGAAGGCCGAGCTGCGGCTCCACGGCGCGACCATCGACGAGGAGGGCGCCGACTTCCTGATCCAGGCGGTCGGCCAGGACCTCCGTGCTCTGGCGGCCGCGGCGAGCCAGCTCGCCGGCGACAACGACGCCAAGCGCCTCGGCCTGGAGCATGTGAAGCAGTACTTCGGAGGCCGCGCCGAGGTGAAGAACTACGTGATCGCCGATGCGATCATCTCCGGCGACCGGGTCAAGGCTCTCGAGGAGATCCGCTGGGCCCTCGACACCGGCTCCTCCCCGGTCTATGTCCTCTCCGCCGTGGCCGGCCAGCTGCGCACCGTCGCCAACCACGTCGCCGGCATCCGCGACAGCGGCACTCCGCCCTGGAAGCAGAAGTCCGTCGCCGCTCTCGCCCGCGGCTGGTCCCGCGAAGCCATCGGCGAGGCGCTCCGCTCCGTCGCCCGCGCCGACGCCGACCTCAAGGGCGCCGCCAGCGACCCGGCGTACACGCTCGAGCGCCTCGTCCTCACCATCGCCGCCCTCCGCCAGCGCTGACCCCCACGCCGAATCTGCAATCTCGTCCGCAAGAACTGACGTCTCGGCCGACGCGGCGGCAGGAATGACGAAAGCCCCGTCCAACAGGACGGGGCTTGTCAGAGAAGGAACCTCAGAGGGAGGCGGCCTTCTTGGCGATCGCCGACTTGCGGTTGGCGGCCTGGTTCTTGTGGATGACGCCCTTGGAGACGGCCTTGTCGAGCTTCTTGGTGGCGACCTTGGCGGTCTCGACCGCAGCGTCCTTGTCGCCGGCCGCAGCGGCGGCCTGGAACTTGCGGATGACGGTCTTGAGCTCGCTCTTGACGGCCTTGTTGCGCTCGTGCGCCTTCTCGTTCTGCTTGTTGCGCTTGATCTGCGACTTGATGTTCGCCATGGGTGAATGATCTCCAGTGCTTCGACGTGTGGTGGTGCGAGCTCTCAATCCGGCCCCTCGGGGAAAGTGAGAGGGGAGAGGCCTACGCGAACACGCTTGCGGTCAAGATTACAGACTCGCGTCGTTCGCCCTCAAATCGCCGTACCTCGGGTAGCTACTCCGGGGTAGGCTTTGGTGATCTCGGTCACGAGATTTCCGAGCGGGACCCCTGTTGTGGCGCGACACGAGCGTCTAAGGTCCCCCGCGCGGCGCCCTCGTGTACACCGCCCATTGCTCACCCCCACGCACATACTGCAGGCCAGGAGAATCATGCCGACCCAGTCCGCGATCGATCTCGCATTCCTCGACGAGATGCCGGCGAACTTCGCCCTTCACTTCCTCAACCGGGTCAAGGCGACCCCGGATGCCGAGGCGTTCCGCTACCCGGTGGTCGGTTCGACGGCCCCGGACGGCGGGGAGGAGTGGAAGTCGCTGACCTGGAAGGAGGCCAGCGACCAGGCCAGCCGGCTCGCCGCGGGCCTGGTCTCGCTCGGCCTCGAGCTGGAGCAGCGGGTGGGCATCGCCTCGACCACGCGGTACGAGTGGATCCTCGCCGACCTGGCGGTGATGCTCGCCGGCGGCGCCACCACGACGGTCTACCCGACGACCAACGTCGAGGACACCGCCTACATCCTGGGTGACGCCGAGTGCCGCTTCGTCTTCACCGAGGACGACGGCCAGCTCGCCAAGATCGCCGAGAAGGCCGCCGACCTGCCCGAGATCGTCAAGGTCATCACCTTCGACGGGGCCACCGACGGCGAGCGGGTCATCGGCCTGGAGGATCTGGCCGCGATCGGCGAGAAGTACCTCGCCGACCACCCGGACCTGATCGAGGAGACCACCGCCAAGATCACCCCGGACCACCTGGCCACCTTGGTCTACACCTCGGGCACCACCGGCCGGCCGAAGGGCGTACGCCTGCTCCACCGCGCGTGGGTCTACGAGGGCGAGGCCATCCGGGTCCAGCCCGGCGTACTCGGCCCCGACGACCTGCAGTTCCTCTGGCTGCCGATGTCGCACGTCTTCGGCAAGGTGCTGCTCTCGATCCAGATCGCCTGTGGCTTCCCGACCGCGATCGACGGCCGGATGGACAAGATCGTCGACAACCTCGGCATCGTGAAGCCGACCTTCATGGGCGCGGCCCCGCGCATCTTCGAGAAGGTCCACTCCAGGATCGTGATGATGACCGAGGCCGACGGCGGCATCAAGAAGAAGCTCTTCGACGCCGCCTTCGCCAACGGCATCGCGCGCGACCGCCTGCTGCGCGAGGGCAAGCCGGTGCCGGCAAAGATGGCCCTCCAGCACGCCGTGCTCGACAGGCTCGTGCTCAGCAAGGTCCGGGACCGCTTCGGTGGCCGCGTACGTTTCTTCATCTCCGGCTCCGCCCCGCTCAACCGCGACATCGCCGAGTGGTTCCGGGCTGCCGGGATCCTGATCATGGAGGGCTACGGCTCGACCGAGAACGCCGCCGGCGCGGCGGTCGGCTCGCTGCAGGAGAACAAGCTCGGCACCGTGGGCAAGGCGTTCCCGGGCAGCGAGGTGAAGATCGGCGACAACGACGAGCTGCTCATCCGCGGCCCGCACGTCATGCCCGGCTACCACAACCTCCCCGAGGAGACCGCCAAGGCGCTCGACGCCGAGGGCTGGTACCACACCGGTGACAAGGCCTCGATCGACGACGAGGGCTACATCACCATCACCGGCCGGATCAAGGAGCTGTTCAAGACCTCCGGCGGCAAGTACGTCGCGCCGCCGGCGATCGAGTCGAAGTTCGCCGCGCTGTGCCCCTACGCCAGCCAGTTCCTGGTCTTCGGTGCCAACCGCAACTTCGTCACCGCCCTGATCACCCTCGACCCCGAGTCGATCACCGCCTGGGGCGCCTCGCACGGCCTGGAGGGCAAGTCCTACGAGGAGATCGTCACCTCGCCGCAGGTGCGCGAGCTGATCGGCGGCTACGTCGACGAGCTCAACGCGGGCCTCAACCGCTGGGAGACCATCAAGAAGTGGGAGATCCTCGAGCACGACCTGACCGTCGAGCGCGGTGAGCTGACCCCGTCGCTGAAGGTGAAGCGCAACGTCGTCGAGGAGCGGGAGCAGGCGCGCATCGACGCCTTCTACGCCGGGTCCTGATCCCAGCCTCGGCGCTCCGCCAGCCAGTCCAGACACACCTCGCCCTGCCACCGCTGCATCCTGCGGAGGTGGGGCGAGGTCGTCTTCACCGGTTGGTCGGCGGCGGCCAGGAAGTAGCCGGCGAAGAGGGCCAGAACCGAGTCGATGGCCTCCCGTGAGGCCTTCGACAGCAATGGGTGGTCGGCCAGGAACGACTCGGTGTCGAGGCCGTCGCCGCGAGGCCCCACCAGTAGCAGGAGCGAGTCGATCCAGTCGGCGCCGAGTACCGGCCACGTCCATTCGACCAGCAGCACGCCGCCGTCGGGGCGGATGAGGACGGTGTCGTCGCGTACGTCCAGGTGGACCAGCGTCTCGCCGGCGGTGTGCTCCGCGAACCCGGCGGCGAGCGAGGCGGCCCGGTCGGCGTACGGGTAGCCGGCCACCCGATCCCACAAGGCCGGGTACGAGGCGTGCTCCTCGGCGAAGGTCGGCCAGCCGATGCCCGGGGCCGGGGTGAGCGTGCCGGCGGTCTCGACCAGCGCCTGCGAGACGACCTCGAGATCGGCGGCGGTCCACGGCCGTGCCGGCAGCCGCGACTCGACGTGCTCGAAGGCCAGGACCACCCACTCGCCGTCGTCGAACCACTTCAGCTTCGGGCTCGGGATCCAGCCGGCGAGCTTCTTCAGCTTCGCCGCTTCCTCCCGGTAGAGCGACGCGGAGTCGCGCTGCGCCTTGGCGGAGGCCGCCTTCACGAAGTGCCGGGAGCCGTCCTGGCAGGTCAGCACCGAGGCGAACCCGGGCGTGAACCCGGCTCCGTGCGACTCCGCCGAGACCACCGGACCACCGCCGAGCCGCTTCTCGATCGCGGACCGCAGGAACGGTGGCAGGTGGGGCCACTCGAGGCGGCGGGCGGTCTGCCCGTGCGGGATGTTCGTCGGGATCGCGCTCACCCCAACATCCTTGTGTAAGCCGCCCAGGATGCGCCAGCGGAGAGCTACTCGGGCATCGGCGGCTGGTCGAACTTCCCGACGGGCTTCCCGGTGGCGACGTCCCAGGCGGCCACGCCGGCCTCGGCGGATGCGGTGTAGAGAGTCTTGCCGTCGGGGCTGAAGACCACGTTCGAGGTCAGCGCAGGAGCTTGTGCGACATCACGTGCCTCACCGGAGCCGCCCAGCGCGGCGGGTGCCCACAGCATCAGCTTGACGTTGCCGGTGTCGGCGGTGGCGGCCAGGGACCGGGAGTCGGGTGAGAAGGCGACTGCGGCGGCCGGGTTGCCGGGCAGCGTCTCGACGGCCTTGAACGTCTTGGCGTCCCACACCGTGGGGTAGCCCTCGGTGGTGACGCCGGCGATCCAGCGCCCGTCCGGGCTCCACACCGGGTCAGCGCCGCCTGCGGCGGCGACGGTGCCGACCTCGTCGCCCGATTCGGCCTCGAGGACCGTCACGCTGTCGCCGGAGGCTACCGCCACCAGCGAGCCGTCCGGACTGAACGAGATCGACCCGATGCCGTTGCCGAGGTCGTCGCTGGCCACCTTCTCGCCGTCCTCGACCGACCAGACGATCAGGTCGCCCTCGAGCCCGGCACCGGCCACGAACCGGCCGTCAGGACTGAACGCGATCTCGCCGACCGGGCTCGCGTCGGTGACCTTCGGGTTCGGCAGGCCCTCGAGCCGCTGGACCTCCTTGTCGCGGTCCACCTCGACCAGAGCGATGTTCGAGCAGCCCACCTTCCGCGCGACCAGCGTGAGGTCGGGGCTGATGGCGCCGTAGCCGGTCCCCGAGATGGTCTCGTACGCACCGCCGCCGGCGTTCCACCGGCAGGTGCCGTCGGTGCAGCTGGCCACGACGTACTTCCCGTCGGTGCCGGCGGTCAGCGAGCCGGCGACCAGCCGCGAGGGCGCGACTGCTGCGGCCAGGCTGAACGAGCCGCCGGCCGTCCCGGTCGCGGAGATGTCGCAGCCGTCCCGGTCGGGGTCGCTGGCGCACCCGGCCAGGAGCGCGGCGGCGAGCACGCCGATGAGCGGGACGCTGAGAACGTACGTTCGGGGTTTCATCTGTCCTTCTGGATCTGTCAGGCGAACGAGGTCACGTCGAAGGCGACGTGCTCGTCGCAGATACGCAGCACCGGCCACGGATGTTGCTCGTCGTCATCGCGACTCCGCCAGGATCTTGTCGAACTCCTCCTTGGTGAGGTGGTTCAGGTAGTCACGGCCGGAGTTGCGGGCATCGACCTCGACGGGCTGGTTGTAGTACTCGTCGAACGTGGCGCCGTTGTCGGTGCTCTTGTAGTCGTCGAAGTTGTCCTCCCACTCCTCGGCCTGCTGCTCGGTGATCCCGTCCGCCTTGTGCTCGTCGAAGGGGTCGTCCTCCCACCAGAACTGCCAGTCGTTCATGTCGTCGATGGCCTCGTGCTGGCGGCCGTGCCGGACCTCGTGGGCGACGGTGTTGATCAGCTGGCCCGGGTCGTCGAGGACGTTGGGGTTGAGCGCCATCTTGGGCCCGTCGTCGCTCCAGTAGCCGTAGGTGATGCTGTTGTCGTCCCAGGTGTCGTTCTCCAGGTCGGTCCAGTCGATGCTGGGCATGTCGACGCCGCTGTCGGCGGCGATCTTCCTGACCATCTCCGCGAGCACCGCCTTGCGCTGCTCGACGGTGAGCGTCTCCCACTCCTCGGCGATGGCCGGGTCGATGGTGCCGTACTCGTCGCCCTGCTCGTTGATGCCGGTCGGCAGGCCGCGGGTGAGGATGGCGTCGACGCCGACGGCCTTGGCCAGGGCCTTCTCGATCTCGTCGGCGAGCTCCTCGGCGATGGTTTGGCGGCTGGTGCCCCATTCCTCGGCTTCGTAGCGGCTGTGGAAGGTGGGTGGTGTGGCGGTGCTGGTGACCGTGCCGTCGTCGCTGACGGTGAATTCCTGGGTCTTGGCCCGGTCGAGGATGCCTTGGACGAGGCGTTCGATGGCTTCGACCTCGGGCTCGGCGGCGTAGAGGGCTTTCTGCATCTGCTGTTTGCCGGTGATGTGGCTGCTCAGCTTGGCCACGAGGGTGTCGCGGTGGCCGCGGGCGGCGTCGGCGGCTGCCCCGGTCCAGGACTTGGCCACGCCGTTGGCTTCGAGCTCGTCGCGGCTGGTCTCCAGCAGTCGGAGGTCTGCCTTGAGCCCGTCCCCGGCGTCGCCGAGCGGTGCTGCCTTCCAGGTCTTGACCTGGCCGAACGTGATCGCCATCAGACCAGCGCGGTCGCGTCGAAGTGGGCGATGGTCCCGTCGGTGCAGGTGTGCCGGTCGATCCGTCGCCCACCGGTCTCGAGGAGGTCCTGTCGGCCGGGCACCTTGTTGAGCGCACGGAGCAGGTCGTACTCGTCGTTGATCCGCAGCACCGTCCAGGGGTGCTCCGCGGTGCCGTCGCCGCTCGCCCGGATGCTCCGCAGGGCGGCGCTGGCCACCTGGCGCTCGCGGGCGGCCGAGCGCTCCTCACCGGAGCGCTCCAGCGCGGTCGCCAGCCGCAGGTGGGCCGAGGGGCTGAAGATCGCTCCGGGCATGAGCGCCCGCAGCGCGGTCGCGGCCTCGGCGTACGCGCCGTCGGCGAGCAGCTTGTCGATCGCTGCCAGGTCGAGATCGACGGTGAAGTTGGCGGAGCTGCGGACCGCGCGGCGCAACGGCGCGAGCGTCTCGGGTCCCGGGTCGTCGAGGTAGGCGGTGACCAGGTCGGCGTACGTCGTCATTTCGACTCCTTCAGGAGACGGTCGAGCTCTTCGGGGGTCAGGTTGTCGAGATATTCGCGGCCGGACTTGCGGGCGTCGGCCTCGACGGGCTGGTTGTAGTACTCCTCGAACGTGGCGCCGTTGTCGGTGCTCTTGTAGTCGTCGAAGTTCTTCTCCCACTCCTCGGCCTGCTGCTCGGTGATGCCGTCCTCCTCGTGCATGTCGAAGGGGTCGTCCTCCCACCAGAACTGCCAGTCGTTCTTGTCGTCGATCGCCTCGTACTGCCGGGCGTGACGCATCTCGTGGGCCACCGTGTGCAGGATGTCGGGGTTGGCGACGTTGCCCGGGTTGAGGTGCACGGTGTGGTCGTCCTCGCTCCAGAAGCCGTTGGTGCTGCCCTGCGCGTCCCAGACGATGTCCTCGACACCGACGCCGTACTCCTTGGCGAGCTCCTCGATCTTCTGGTCGATGATCGCCTTGCGCTCGGCGTCGGTGAGCTGGGCCCATCGCTCGGCCACCTCGGGGGAGGCCATGCCACGCTCGTCACGGGTGTGATCGAGGTCGGCGTCGGTGCCGGTCGGGATGCCGTCGGTGAGGAGCTGGTCGACGCCGGCCGCCTTGGCGAGCGCGTCGGTGATGTCGTCGGCGAGCTCTTGGGCGATGGTTTGGCGGCTGGTGCCCCATTCCTCGGCTTCGTAGCGGCTGTGGAAGGTGGGTGGTGTGGCGGTGCTGGTGACCGTGCCGTCGTCGCTGACGGTGAATTCCTGGGTCTTGGCCCGGTCGAGGATGCCTTGGACGAGGCGTTCGATGGCTTCGACCTCGGGCTCGGCGGCGTAGAGGGCTTTCTGCATCTGCTGTTTGCCGGTGATGTGGCTGCTCAGCTTGGCCACGAGGGTGTCGCGGTGGCCGCGGGCGGCGTCGGCGGCTGCCCCGGTCCAGGACTTGGCCACGCCGTTGGCTTCGAGCTCGTCGCGGCTGGTCTCCAGCAGTCGGAGGTCTGCCTTGAGCCCGTCCCCGGCGTCGCCGAGCGGTGCTGCCTTCCAGGTCTTGACCTGGCCGAACGTGATCACCATCAGTTCGGGCCCATGACCTTTCTGCCCTTCTCGCCGGCGGCATGGTCGGCGGCCTCGAACTCGTCGAGCGCCTTCTGCATCTCCGCGGCGAGCTTCTGGGAGCTGTCGGCGGCGGCCTTGGTCTCATCGGTCCAGCGGGTGCCGAGGTCGGACAGGTAGGTGACCGACTCCGCACCTGGGACCGCAGCGCCCGCCTTGGTCAGATGTCCGGCGGAATCGGCTTTGCGTACGGCGCTCTCGGCGTCCGTGGCGATGCCGATGGATGTCTTCATGTCCTTGGGGACGACATGAATCTCGGTCATGGTCTGCTGGTCCTCCTGGGCCCGAACGGGAGACGGCTAGGGCGTGTCTTCACGACAGACACGCCCTAGCCCGCAGACCCTAACGGAAACTCGGGTCCAGCGTCTTCGTAAAAAGAGCCCCGCCGTCGATGTCGCGCAGGGTGACGGTGAGCTGCTGCGTACGTCCGTCGATCTCGACCTCGCCGAAGAACTGGAAGCCGTCGGCGGGTGAGGTGTTGGCGGCCGGGGGAGCGGCCACGAACTCGGCGGCCGGACCGAAGGTGGCGTCCAGCTTGTTGGGGCCGAAGGCGCCGGCGTTGAGCGGGCCGGAGACGAACTCCCAGAACGGGTCGAAGTCCTGGTAGGCGGCGCGGTCGGGGTGGTAGGAGTGCGCCGCGGTGTAGTGGACGTCGGCGGTCAGCCAGACGTGGTTGCGGATGCCGAGGCGCTTGAGCCCGGTGAGCACCTTCGCGATGTCGAGCTCGCGGCCGAGCGGAGCACCGCCGTCACCCTGGGCGAGACCCTCCTGCAGAGGACCGTCGGGGACGACCAGGCCGATCGGCAGGTCCGCGGCGATGACCTTCCAGGTGGCCCGGGAGGCGGCCAGCTCGCGCAGGAGCCATGCCGTCTGTCGCTCGCCGAGTACGCCGCCGTCGGCCGTCGTCTCCGTGTTGGCCGTGTTGGCGTCCTTGTGGGTGCGCATGTCGAGGACGAAGAGGTCCATCAGCGGGCCGTAGGAGAGCTTGCGGTAGATCCGGCCGTCCGGGTCGGGGGAGGCGTCGCCGACCGGGATGTACTCGTGGAAGGCCTGCCGGGCACGGGCCGCGAGGACGTCCACACGGCGCTCGGTGTAGCGACCGTCGTCGGGGAGGATCTCGCCCGGGTACCAGTTGTTGGTGACCTCGTGGTCGTCCCACTGCGCCACGATCGGCGTCTGGGCGAGGAACGCGCGCCAGTTGTCGGCGAGCAGGTTGTAGGCGAACTGCCCGCGGAACTCGGTCAGCGTCTCGGCGACCTTGTGCTTCTCCTCGGTGACGATGTTCTTCCAGACCCGTCCGTCGGGGAGCGTCACGGTCGCGGTGACGGGGCCGTCGGCGTAGACGTTGTCGCCGGAGCTCAGGAAGAAGTCGGCCTCGCGCGCCGCCATCGCGGGCGCGATCCGGAAGCCGCCGAAGTCCGGGTTGGCGCCCCAGCCCTGGCCGGCGATGTCGCCGGACCACAGGAACCGGATGTCCTGGCGGCCGGCCGGGGCCGTACGCAGCCGGCCGATCTCCCAGGCGCTGCCGCGTCGCGGGTCGTCGGGGTCGACGGCCCGGATCCGGTAGAAGTAGTCGCGACCCGCCTCGAGGCCGTCGACCTTCAGCTCACCGGTGAAGTCGCTCGTCGCGGTCACCACGGGACCGTTGACCGGGCGCGCCCGGCGGAACGACTCGTCGGCCGAGATCTCCGCGACCAGGCGCGAGGTCGTGTCCGCCCGGCTCCACAGCACCCCGCCCCGGGCGCCGACGTCGCCCGACTGGACGCCGTGGGTGAGGGTCGGGCGGTTGCCCCGTACGAAATTGGCAGAGCCGAACGCGGGAGCGGCGGGGACGGCGGCGGGGACGGCGGCGGGGACGGCTGCGGCCGCGGTCGTGGGGATGACGAGTCCGGCACCGGCGGCGGCACCGAGGCCGAGGACGGAGCGGCGGTTGAGTGGGGTCATGAGCCAAACCTGCCGATCCCGGCGGAACGACCGGTGAGTTCCGCGGGTCGTGTCGGTGAACACGTCAGCGGTGTGACCCGCTGGGTCGCGGGTGGCAGTATCTGCGGGTGATGTGGGCACGGAGGAAGACGTACGCCGCTGCGCTGCTGCTCCTGGCGGCGCCGGCGTTGTTCGGCTGCGCCGCCGACCCGAGGGCCGGAGCGGAGTCGGCTTCGCCATCCACGTCTGCGCAGCCGGAGACCGCGGAGCAGGAGCCCGGGACGAGCGCCAGCCCGGCGCCACGCGCGCAGGAGTCCATCGAGGTGCCCTCGCTGCCCCCGGCGAACGACCGCGGGATCGTCGAGGGCGGAGACGTGAGCTGGCCGCAGTGCCCGAAGGGGATGGGCATCAAGGAGCGCCGGACGCTGGGGCTGCCGATGCCGCTCGGCACGGCGGAGTACGTCGTCATCGGGCTCACCAACGGACCGGCCTTCACTCCCAACCCGTGCCTGGCCTCGCAGGTCGCGTGGGCCGAGAAGAGCAAGCAGATGACCTCGGCGTACGCGGTCGTCTCCTACCCCGACGCCGCCACGCTCCGTGAGCGCGGCAGCGAGGGGCCGGGGGACCCGGAGACGGAGACCGGGCGGCTGACCAACGTCGGCTACCAGCAGGCGAGGTGGAACCTCGAGACGATGAAGCGCGCGGGGCTCGAGTCACCGTCGGTCTGGATGGACGTCGAGCCGGTCCCCGACTGGGAGTGGTCCGACGACATCGCGGCCAACCAGGCGGTCGTCAAGGGCGCCCTGGCGGGCTACCAGGAGGCCGGGAAGCGGGTCGGGGTCTACTCGATCGAGGGGCTGTGGACGCCGATCGTCGGCGACCTCCAGCTGCAGCTGCCCGAATGGCGCCCGGCGGGCGAGACCTCACGGGCCGCGGCGCTGGAACGCTGCGGCGGCGAGTGGATGTTCCAGGGTGGTGCCGCGGTGATCGTGCAGTGGCTCGAGGACGGCCGCGACCGCAACGTGACCTGCCCGGGCGAGTCGGTGCAGCTGCCGCTTTGGTTCCACCAGTACTGAGCGTGGGAGGATGGCTCCCATCATGAGTGCTGCCCCGAAGCCTGGCTCCACGCCCCCGGCGATCATCCGCAACTTCTGCATCATCGCCCACATCGACCACGGCAAGTCGACGTTGGCCGACCGGATGCTGCAGCTGACCGGAGTGGTCGACGAGCGTGCCGCGCGGGCGCAGTACCTCGACCGTATGGACATCGAGCGCGAGCGCGGGATCACGATCAAGTCCCAGGCCGTGCGGATGCCGTGGACGGTCACGTCCGGGGAGGACGAGGGCCAGACCTTCGTCCTCAACATGATCGACACCCCCGGCCACGTCGACTTCACCTACGAGGTCTCCCGGTCCCTCCAGGCCTGCGAGGCGGCGATCCTGCTCGTCGACGCGGCCCAGGGCATCGAGGCGCAGACCCTGGCCAACCTCTACCTCGCCATGGGCGCCGACCTGCACATCATCCCGGTGCTCAACAAGATCGATCTGCCCTCGGCGAACGTCGAGAAGTACTCGCTGGAGCTGGCCAACCTCGTCGGCTGTGAGCCGGAGGACGTGCTGAAGGTCTCGGCCAAGACCGGGCTCGGTGTCGAGGACCTGCTCAACCACATCGTCTCCGAGACTCCGCCGCCGGTGGGCGACCCGGACGCGCCCGCACGGGCACTGATCTTCGACTCGGTCTACGACACCTACCGCGGCGTCGTGACGTACGTCCGGGTCTTCGACGGCTCGCTGAAGCACCGCGACAAGATCAAGATGATGTCGACCGGCGCCGTCCACGAGATGCTCGAGCTCGGCGTGATCTCCCCGGAGCCGGTCAAGGCCGACCACATCGGTGTGGGCGAGACCGGCTACCTGATCACCGGCGTGAAGGACGTACGCCAGTCGCGGGTCGGTGACACCGTCACCACCAACGCCAAGCCCGCCGAGGAGATGCTCGGTGGCTACTCCCACCCCAACCCGATGGTCTTCGCCGGGCTCTACCCGATCGACGGCGACCAGTACCCCGACCTGCGCGAGGCGCTCGACAAGCTGCAGCTCAACGACGCTGCGCTGACGTACGAGCCGGAGACCTCCGGTGCGCTCGGGTTCGGCTTCCGCTGCGGCTTCCTCGGCCTGCTCCACATGGAGATCACCCGCGACCGGCTCGAGCGCGAGTTCAACCTCGACCTGATCTCGACCGCGCCCAACGTGGTCTACGACGTGGTCATGGAGGACGGCACCGAGCACATCGTGACCAACCCCTCGGAGTTCCCCGAGGGCAAGATCAACGAGGTCCGCGAGCCGGTCGTCAACGCCACGATCCTGGCCCCGTCGGACTACATCGGCACGATCATGGAGCTGTGCCAGAACAAGCGCGGCACCCTGCAGGGGATGGACTACCTCTCCGAGGACCGCGTCGAGATGCGCTACGTCCTGCCGATGGGCGAGATCGCCTTCGACTTCTTCGACCAGCTCAAGTCGAAGACCAAGGGGTACGCCTCGCTCAACTACGAGTTCTCCGGCGACCAGGCCGCCGACCTGGTCAAGGTCGACATCCTGCTCCAGGGTGAGCCCGTCGACGCCTTCTCCGCGATCGTCCACCGCGACGCCGCCTACAACTACGGCGTGATGATGGCCGGCAAGCTCAAGGAACTCATCCCCCGGCAGCAGTTCGAGGTGCCCATCCAGGCTGCCATCGGCGCCCGCGTCATCGCCCGCGAGAACATCCGCGCCATCCGCAAGGACGTCCTCGCCAAGTGCTACGGCGGCGACATCTCGCGTAAGCGCAAGCTGCTCGAGAAGCAGAAGGAAGGCAAGAAGCGGATGAAGATGGTCGGCCGCGTCGAGGTTCCCCAGGAAGCCTTCGTCGCCGCGCTGTCCACCACCCAGGCCTCCAGCGACAAGAAGTGACGTACGAGGTCCTGCCCGTGGGCGACGACCAGTGGTCGATCGTCGCGTGGTTGTGGCAGGACTTCCGTCACGATCTCGGGGCGGTCGTCAACGGGTTCCCCCTGCCCGACGGCCGCTACCGTCACGAATGGCTCGACGCCTATCCGGCGCCGGACCGCTGCGGCTATCTGGCGTGGGCTCCGCATCCCAACACCGGTGAGCTCGCGCCGATCGCTTTCGCGCTCGTCCGGGGGCTGTTGCCCGATCCCGAGCTGAGTCGCGAGGAGCGGGTCATGCAGGCGTTCTTCGTCGTCCCCGCTGCTCGGCGCGGCGGGCTCGGGCGGTCGTTCGCGCTCGACGTCATCGACCGTCATCCTGGGGCCTGGGCTGTTCCGTTCCAGCGCGACAACGCTGCTGCTCGGGTGTTCTGGCCACGCGTGGCTGTTGCGGCTTGGGGGTCGGCGTGGGACGAGACCACCGAGGCGGTTCCGGGGCGGGCCGATGTGCCGCCTGATCACTGGATCAGGAATCGTTGAGGATCTCTCGCCGGCTCGCCGGCTCGCCGGCTCGCCGGCTCGCCGACCCGCTGGGCGGGGGCCTCGCCGCCTGAGGCACGGCGCCGGTCAGGAGCGGATGAGCTCGACGCTGAGGAAGCGCTCCTCGGCCATCACAGGTGGCGGCGGGCCGCCGCGCCGAGGAACCTCGCCGACTCCGTACGCCGGAACTCCTGCAGCGTCGGCAGGCTGACGTCGACGGCGGTGACGGTCCGGACCGCGATGTGGGTGCCGATCCCGACGAGCCACGTGGTGACAGCCTCGTCGCCGACCCGGGTCAACGCCGCGGAGGAGGCCAGCGAGGTGTCGAACCAGTCCTGGTCGACCCGTTCCAGCCTGGCCAGGAGCGGGTCGAGCCAGTCCGGGCCGATCCCGGCGGCGCCCCAGTCGAGGAAGACGATCTCGCCGCTGGGACGCTGCAGCAGGTTGTCGATCCGGATGTCGTAGTGGACCAGCGTGCTCATCGGCTCGTCGGCCAGAGCGCGGATCCTCGCCGACCATGCCGGAGCCTCCGACCGTACCCACGCGGGCACGGGTGCCTCGAGATGGTCGGTCAGGGTCTCCAGCGCGGTGGCGAACTGGTCGAAGATGTGGCGCTGGCTGGTCAGGCCGGAGTCGTACGTCCCGCCGACGCCCGCCGCTCCGCCCGCGGTCCGCTCGCCCAGGACGACGCCGAGCTCGTCGGTCGCCTCCAGGAGCCGGCCCATCACCGCGTCGTCGGCGAGGTCGGGATGACTGCCGTCGACATCCTCCAGGATGAGCGCCACCCAGTCTCCGTCGTCGTAGGAGGCCTGGAGCCGCGCCCACAGCGGGTGCTCGCCGATCAACTCGAGCACAGCGATCTCGCGCCGGAAGAGGACCGGCGTGTGCGGGTTGAGATCGGCGCTCACCGCCTTCACGAACGCCCGGGTGCCGTCCGCGCACACCAGCCGAGCGGCACAGCCCGGCGACATGCCACCGACCTGGTCGGCGTACGAGACCACGGTGGAGCCGAGGGTCTCCTCGACCCAGCGCGTGACGGTGGGTGGTACGTCGGCGTAGGAGATGCGTACGCCGACTGCTCGGGGTGTGGTCACGGCCATCATCCTTCCCAGCGAGGTCGCCGGGGTGCCACTGGTTATGCGTCGGGGTGCGCAAGAACGGTCGGGTCGTGCGGGTGGGGCCGGTGGTTGAGTGAGGCACATGCGTACAGAACAGGTGCGGTTCCCGCAGGGCTATGGCACGCCGAGCGAGCTGCTGGCGTGGGAGGACGTACATCGGCGGCTGGTCGAGGCGAAGCAGTTCTGGTTCGCGTTCGAGCGGCCCGGGCGGAGTCCGCACGTGACGCCGCTGGACGGGATCTGGTTCGAGGAGAAGCTGGTCTACGGCGGCAGTCCGGAGACGCTGCACCGGCGGCTGGCGGCCGCGCATCCGAAGGTGACCGTGAACCTGCCGGACCCGTGGAAACTGGTCGTCATCGAGGGGGAGGCGCGGGAGACGAGCTTCGCTCCCGAGGTCGCCGAGGAGATCGCGGGGCTGCTGAACGCGAAGTATCCCGAGTACGGCGAGAACGTCTTCGAGGCCAAGCACTACGCCGAAGGAGCGCCGGTCGTGCATCCGCGGCGGATCCGGGCCTGGACCTCGTTCCCCAAGGACGCGACGGCGTTCGTCTTCGACTGAACGGCGCGCGGGCCGTTGTAGTCTCCCGGGGATGCATTTCACCGAGTACGACACCCGGGTGGCCGCGTACGCCGTCATCGTCGATGATGCGGGGCGGATCCTGCTGAGCTGGTTCAACGGCAACCACCGCAACGACCCGGGCTGGACGCTCCCGGGCGGCGGGGTCGACTACGGCGAGCAGATACCCGCGGCGGTGGTGCGTGAGGTGAAGGAGGAGACCGGCTACGACGTCGAGGTCGGGGCTCCGCTGACCACCAACGTGTACGTCGTGCCGTTCGAGCCGGGTCGGCGGCCCTATCAGTCCGTCCGGATGATCTTCGAGGCCCGGATCGTCGGGGGTGAGCTGGGCACGCTGGAAGTCGACGGAACCACCGACTTCGCCGAGTGGGTCTCGCTCGAGCAGGCGGCCGACGTGGCGGAGTCGTCCGCCGACATCGTTCGCCTCGGGATCGACGCCTGGAAGGCTCAGTCGACCCAGTAGTTGTCGTGGAGCTTGTAGAACTCGGCCATCTCGTCCGGACCGAGCTCGGTGCCCTCGGCCAGCTCGCGCAGCCCCTCGAAGTAGCCCTCCCGCGGCGCGCCCGGGGTGAAGTGGAGCAGCATCGAGGCAGGCTCGTCGGTGGTGTTGCGGAAGCCGTGCAGGCCACCGACCGGGACGTGCACGAAGTCGCCGGCGGCGGCCGGGATCCACTCCTCGCCGTTGTAGATCCGCACCGTGCCGGTGAGGATGTAGAACGACTCGGCCACCGCACGGTGGAAGTGCGGACCCGGGCCGGTCTCGTTGGGGCCGAAGTGCCAGCGGTAGAGCCCGTAGTCGCCCGCGGTCGTCGCCCCGGTGGCGAGATAGTCGACCTTCACGCCGTTGGGATAGGTGAGGTCGGGCGCGGTGGTGTCGGCACGGTAGAGCGCCGAGACCTCACCGGCCTCGCCGTCGTAGCGCTCGGGCGGGTAGGGAACGCCCTTGGTCCCCATCGACTCTGGAAGTGACATGGGCCCAACCTGCCGCACCGGCTCCGGGTTGGGAAGCCGATTAAAACTGCGCCAGTAGGGTTGCCGCCGTGACGCTCGTCCCGGACTCCTTCCTGGCGCTCGCGGCCAACGGGCCGTCCTGGGCCGCCTGGCTCGACGAGCTGCCGGCGCTGCTCCGCGACCTGGTCGAGGAGTGGTCGCTGACCGTCGACGGCCCGAGCACCCACGGCAACTGCGCGGTCGTGCTCCCGGTCCGCACCGCCGACGGTGAGGCCGCGGTGCTGAAGGTCGGCTGGCCCCACTGGGAGGCCGAGCACGAGGCGCTGGCGCTGCAGGTGTGGGGCGGTCGGGGTGCCGTACGCCTGCTGCGGGCCGACCCGAAGCGGTTCGCGCTGCTGCTCGAACGGCTCGATCCTTCGGATCTGAGGCAGATGTGGGACGTCCAGGCCTGCGAGATCGTCGGCGGGTTCTACCGGCGGCTGCACGTGGAGGCTCCGCCGCAGCTGCGTACGTTGTCGCAGCAGGCCGCGCGCTGGGCCGACGAGCTGGGGGAAAGGATACGGCGGCTTCCGGTGCCGCCGAGGATGGTCGAGCAGGCCCGGTCGATCGCGCGCGACTTCGCCGCGGACGAGGCGACCGACGGGAAGCTGATCCACACCGACCTGCACTACGAGAACGTCCTGCGCGGCGATCGCGAGGAGTGGCTCGTGATCGACCCGAAGCCGCTCTCCGGCGACCCCCACTACGAGCTCGCGCCGATGCTGTGGAACCGCTACGACGAGTACGCCGGGCGCTTCCGGGACGGCGTCCGCGACCGCTTCTTCGCGTTGGTCGACGCCGCCGAGCTCGACGAGGACCGGGCCCGCGCGTGGGTGGTGCTGCGCCTGATGGTCAACGTCAAGGGCGAGGTCGAGGACAACCAGGCGCCCGACAACGACTGGATCACGTCGATGATCTCGGTCACCAAGGCCGTCCAGGAGTGAGAAACTCGCGTGCCTGAACCCGGCAGGCCCGGGAGAATCGGCGCATGCCCATCGTGCGAAGCGTCAACGTCGGTCAGTCCGAGCCCGCCGAGTGGGCGGAGGTGGGCGCCACCTCGATGGAGAAGCTCGCGACGCCCGGGCCGGTGACGGTCGGCCGGGAGGGCATCGTCACCGACACCCAGACCGACCGCCGTCACCACGGCGGCGAGGAGCAGGCGGTCTACGCGTTCGCCCGCGAGGACCTCGATCTGTGGGGCTCGCGGCTGGGCGCGACGCTTCGTGACGGGCAGTTCGCCGAGAACCTCACCACCGAGGGGATCGACGTCAACGCGGCTCTCGTGGGCGAGCAGTGGCGGATCGGGACGGTGCTGCTGCAGGTCTGCAGCGTTCGTACGCCCTGCAACGACTTCAAGAACTGGATGGGTGTCTCGGGCTACGACAACGCCCGGTGGGTCAAGAGGTTCGCCCAGGAGGCCCGCCCCGGGCCCTACCTGCGCGTCCTCGAGGAGGGGCAGCTGCAGGCCGGCGACGAGATCGTCGTCGTCCACCGCCCCGACCACGACATCACCGTCTCGACCCTCTTCAAGGCGCTCAACACCGACCGGTCCCTGCTGCCGCGCCTCATCGGCATCGACGGGCTCGGGGACAAGCCGCGTGCCGCGGCGGAGAGGTACGTCGCGGCCGAGCCGCGCTAAGGACCGCACGGTCCCCCGGTGCAGCCCATCATGGAGAGACCCTCGGGGGAGAGGCCCTGGATCTGCAGCCTGTCCAGCTGGTCCGTGGTGAGCGTCCCGGTCGGAATGAGCGCGACGGCCACGTTCGCCTCGGTGATGGTCGCGTCGAACCGCTGCTCGCCGACCCAGAACCAGGCGGACTCCACCGTCTCGTTGCCGAGCGACCGCGTCACCCGGATCCCCTCCGCGGTCTCGGTCCACTCGACGGTCGGCGGCTCGGGCGCCTCGTCATGAACCAGCTTGCCGTCGGCGTCGTAGGCGCGGAAGCTGGCCGACGCGACGTTGCCGAGGTTCTCGGTCCAGGCGACTGCCATGTCGTTGACGACGGTTGCCGGAATGTCCTTCCCGCGCAGGGTGAAGACCACCTTGGTGACGTTCAGCTCCTCCGGGAGGGGAAGGATGAACTCCGACATGTCGCCGCCGCTTCCGCGGGAGAAGTGCTCCCACGGTCCGGTCTGTTCAAAGGCGTCCCAGACGATCGGTGTCCCGGAGGCCGAGGCGAGGTGGTGCCCGGACACGCTCGTCAGGGTGCTCGCCGTGGCCGAACAGGTCACCCCGTAGTCGGTGCCGTCGAAGATCGCCTTGGTCGTCGCTCCGCGCTTCTCGGCGAGGAACGGCCAGGTGCCTGCCGGGATCCGCTCGACGTCATCGGGGTCGACGAGGTTGTCCGCCTCGGGCACGAGCTTCCGCCCGGTGTCGTACTCGAACCGCAGCTCCTGCCAGGCCGACTCCAGGCACCGATCGCTCAGCTCGTCGAGCTCCTCGGGCGTGAGATTGGTCGGCTCGCCCGACCAGTCGACCGGATGCTTCTCGGGTGCCGGGGTGGCGACGTCGGAGTCGATCAGCCGGTCGGGGATGGCGACGTACGCCATGACGCCGGCGACCGAGAAGGCGGCAACGGCTGCGGCGACCTTTCCGGTGCGACGCCGGCGGCGCATCCGGTCGCCCCGGCGCAGGATCTCGGCGGCGGGGAGGTCCAGGGTCTGGCGGCTGCTGGTGCGCAGCAGGGTCTCGATGTCGTTCATGACAGCATCCCTTCGGTGTCGGCCAGCTGCAGCCGCAGGGTCTTGAGGGCATGGTGGAGCGTGGCCGAGACGGTGCCGCGAGCGATGCCGAGCTCGTGGCCGGTCGTCTCGGCGTCGAGGTCGAGGAAGTAGCGCAGCGCGACGACCTGCCGTTGACGCGGGGGCAGCCGGCGTACGGCCTCCAGCAGGTCGTGGTCGAAGCCGGCGTCGTCGCGGGGGAGCTCTTCGGGGGCGTCCGGCACGATCAGCTCGCGGCGGTGCTTGCGCCACCACGAGATGTCGGCGTTGATCGCGGTGCGGACGACCCACGCGCGGGGCGAATCGACGCTGCGTACGCTCGGCCACCTCGACCACGCCCGGGCGAAGGCCTCGGCGACGGCCTCCTCGGCGCGGTCGGGAGCCATGCCGTAGGCGATCGCGGCACGCAGGCAGCGATCCTTGCTGCCGACGTAGAACTCGGTGAACTCGTCTCTGGTCACACCATCTCGACGTCTCGGACGGGTGAACGGTTTAGTCGCACGAAAAACGATTACCAGGAACCGCGGTTGTGCGGAAGAGTTCCCGCCGTGAGCATCCGGGAGAGCCTCTTCGTCCTCAAGGAGCGCGACTTCGGGTGGTTCTTCGCCTCGCGGTTCGTGAACCTCGCCGGGTCGTCGATGTCGCACGTGGCGCTCGCGTTCGCGGTGCTCGAGGTGACCGACTCGGCCTCGGCGCTGGGCTATGTGGTCGCCGCCCACACGATCCCGATGGTCGTGTTCCTGCTGGTCGGAGGGGTGATCGCCGACCGTTTCCCGCGGCGGCTGGTGCTGCAGCTGAGCAACGTCGCCTCGGCCGCGACCCAGGCGACGGCCGCGGCGCTGATCATCACCGGCCACGCCGAGATCTGGCACCTGGTCGTCCTGGAGGCGGTCAACGGCACCACGATGGCGATGGCCTTCCCGGCGATGCAGGGGATGGTGCCGCAGCTGGTCGCGAAGAAGGACCTGCAGCCGGCCAACCTGCTGCTCTCGATGTCGCGCGGCACCCTGACGATCCTGGGTCCCTCGGTCGCGGCCGCGCTCGTGGTCGGCGTCGGGGCCGGCTGGGCGCTGGCCGTCGACGCGCTGACCTGGCTCCTCGCGGCGCTCTTCCTGCTCCCGGTGCGGATCCCACCGCGTCCGGCGGACGCAGAGAAGACCTCCGCGCTCGAGGACCTGCGCGCCGGGTGGACCTACTTCCGCAGCACCACCTGGCTGTGGGTCGTGGTGGTCGCCTTCATGGTCCTCAACGCGATCCAGTCGGGTGGCCTCAACGTGCTGGGGCCCGCGTACGCCAAGTCCACCCCGCTCGGGGTCGAGGGCTGGGGCCTGGCCAACTCCGCTCTCGCGGCCGGGATGCTGGTGATGACGATCCTGCTGATGCGGGCCACGATCCGGCGCCCGCTGCGGGCGGGGATGTTCGGGATCATGGCCTTCTCGCTGCCGTTCCTCACCCTCGCCCTGTGGCCGGAGACGGTGCCGCTCATGGTCGCGATGGCCGTCGCCGGCGCCGGGATCGAGATCTTCAGCCTCGGCTGGAGCCTGGCCATGCAGGAGAACGTCCCGGACGAGATGCTCTCGCGCGCCTACTCCTACGACGCGCTCGGCTCGTTCCTCGCGATGCCCGTCGGACAGCTGCTCTTCGGGCCGCTGGCGGCGTGGTTCGGGGAGCGGCCGGTCTTCCTCGTCAGCGGCGCGCTCTATGCGTCGGTCTGTCTGGTCACGCTCGCGGTGCCCTCGGTGGTTAGGCTGCAACGCGTCGAGCAACCTGCCTCCGAAGGAACGCCCGTATGAGTCTGAACACCGCCGTCGTCGACGAGCTCTTCCAGCAGCGCTTCGAGGAGAAGCTGACCCCGGGGCTGGCCTACGGGGTCGTACGCGGCTCCGAGCTGCTCCACACCGGAGCCTTCGGGGCGACGACCGAGGGCGGTCCGGCACCGACCGCGGAGAGCGTCTTCCGGATCGCGTCGATGTCGAAGTCGTTCACGGCGGCCGCGGTGCTGCTGCTGCGTGACCGCGGGCTGGTCGACCTCGACGAGGCGATCGCGCAGTACGTCCCCGAGCTCGTCGACCAGGCTCCCTACTCCGCCGACTCGCCGGCGGTGACGCTGCGGCTGCTGCTCTCGATGTCGGCCGGGCTGCCGACCGACGACCCGTGGGGCGACCGGCAGGAGTCGCTGTCCTACGACGCCTTCGGGACCTTTCTCGACGGGGGCTTCTCGACCGGCCGGGAGCCGGGGGTCGGGTTCGAATACTCCAACCTCGGCTATGCGCTGCTCGGGCGGGCGATCGAGAACGTCGTGGGTGGCTCCTCTCCGGAAGGAGCCAATCGGGACTTCGTCGAGCACGAGCTGCTGGCGCCGCTGGGGATGACCTCCTCGGCCTACTCGCCCGATGCGGTGCCGCATCGGGTTCCCGGGCATGTTCCGCCGCTGCATCCGGCCTGGGCGGGCGACCGGCTCGAGGGACCGCCGACGTGGGCGGTGACGCCGCCGGTGCCGTCGGGGTCGTTCGCGGCGATGGGCGGTCTGCACTCCTCGGTCGCCGACCTGGCGCGCTGGGTCGGCGGGTTCCTGGGCGCCTTCGCGCCCGGTGCCGACGGCCATCCGCTGTCGAAGGCGTCGCGCCGAGAGATGCAGCAGCTGCACCGGTTCGGCTCGGTGTCGGCATCGCTCGGGTTCTCCGGTCCGGAGGCCGGGGTCGGCGCTGTCGCCGTCGGTTACGGCTACGGCCTGATGATCGACCACGACTCCCGGCTCGGGCAGATCGTCCACCACTCCGGCGGCTACCCCGGCTACGGCTCGCGGATGGTCTGGCACCCGTCTTCCGGTCTGGGTGTGATCACCCTGTCCAACAGCACCTACGCCGGGGCCTCCCCGACCGCGATGACCGCGTTGCGCTCGCTGGTCTCCGCGGATCTCTCCGGAGGCGGGGCCCACCGGTTCTCGACGGTGGTCAAGGGCCTGCGGCCGCGGCTCGACTCGGCGCTGGAGACGGCGGTCGAGCGGCTGCGTACCTTCGATCCTGCGGGTGCCGAGGTCTTCGCGCTGCCGTCGCTGTTCGCCGACAACGTCGAGCTCGACGCTCCCGACGCCGCCCGACGCGTCCAGATCACCCAGGCGCGCGCGAAGGTCGGGCTGCCGCTGGGCGGCGCGCCCTACGGCTACTTCTCTCGTGGGATGGGTGTCGCGCTGGCGGTGGTCCCGGCCGAGAAGGGCCGCTACGACATCGAGGTCATGCTCTCGCCCGAGGCCGAGCCGCGCATCCAGACCCTGCGGGTGGTGGCCGTCCCCGATGCTCACGAAGGCCTCGTCGCCGCCGCCCGCGCGGCTCTCGAGGAGAGCTCCCCGGTCATCGCCGCGATGCGTGCCTTCGGCGAGCCCGAGCTGATCACCACGCCGCTGTCCGGTGACGGTTCCGCCAAGGCCGACTTCCTCGTCGTCGCCGGCGCCACCTATTGGAAGATCGCGGTCGGCAAGGCCACCGCCGTCACCGCCTTCCCCACCGCCGACCACCCCCGCCTCACCTACCTCGCCTCCGCGCTCCGCGGCTGAGTGTCATGCGGTTGCGAGGAACTCGAACTCGTTCGGGGCGATAGCTCGGGCGCGGAGCATGTAGTTGGCGGCGGTGAGGAGTCGTGCGTCGGCGTCGTGAGGCTGCACCGCGACACCGAGGGCGTCGGCGAACCAGTCGGCGACCTCGGCCCAGGAGTAGAGGCTCGGCTTGCCGTCGCTGATAGGGGCGGGGAAGCCGCCGGGACCGCGTTTGCTGGTCGCTAGGAGTCTCACGGATTCGTGGGTGCGACCTGTGCGCTCGGCGATCTGGGTGAGGGTGACCATGTCCTCGTCCCGGATCGAGACGGCCGTGAGGCCGGCTGAAGCCACGTCGCGAAGCGCGGTGGTGATCGCGGTCAGGAGACGGTCGGACTCGCGGGACACGGCGATGTAGCCGCGGCCGTTGCTGACGCCCGGGGCGGAGTCGTCGAGACCGGCCTCGAAGATTGCGTCGTAGTCCTCGTCGGTCAAGGGGCGGCCGAGGACGATGGTGAAGTCATACAGTGCCATCTTGTTCCTCCTTGTGGGGGTGGTTCTGGACGAACCGCCGCAACTGGTTCGCGTGGTTGTCCGGGCTCTTCGGGGTTGACCAGATCGCCTGGCTTGCTCCGCATCTGGTGCAGCGGACCTCGCCCCAGCGGTGGCCTTTGTGGATCTCGTTGGCAACAAGGTGTTCAGGCAAGCTGCGAATGACAGCGTTGATCGCGTTCTTTGGGTGCCGCCCGCTGCTGACCACATGATGAAGATATCATTCGGTGTTGGATCATTCCAACAGTCGTGGGCCCTCGGTCGACCTTTCTTTCGCCTCGCTTACCTGTTCCCGGTGCTCCTCGGCTGAGGCAGATGCTCGTGCTCGGCGTCTGCCGAGAATGCGTTTTCGTAGATGTCATAGATGACTGCGGCTTTGAGGTCGTTGTAGCGGGCGCCGGTGGTGTCCTGGAGTGCTGCGTGTTTCGCCTCGGCGTAGCGCCGGCGGTCGGCTTCGTTGGTGCGAAGGTGGGCTACGAAGAGAGCATGCCGCTGCGGCTCGATTGCACCGGGGCTCCAGGCGTGGAGGTTGGCGTTGGGGGAGGCGTACGTCAGTTGTCGGTGCTCGTCGCCTGCCATGGCGTCACGGAAGATGAGGCGGAAGCCGGCAGCCTCCAACAGGGGTAACCAGGTCGGCTCATCGGTCACGTCGGGCACGGTGAGGTCGATGTCGATCACTGGTTTGGCCGGCGCTCCAAGGATCGCGGTCGAGCCGACGTGCTGTAGGTCGATCATGAGGTTGCCGAGGGCGGGCTCGATGATGCCGCGAAGGGTTTCGAAGTCAGATGCCCACTCCGAGCGGTGCTCACTGAACGGACCCGGGTCTGTCTGGCGGAAGGCGACTCGCTGACCTTGGCGTTGGGCGTTGGCCGAGGCGAGGTACGGACGCCACAGGGGATGGGTGGCCATGGCGCGGAGTCTAGTGAGACCGGGGGGTCGGTGACCTTGCCCTGTTCGAACAAATGTTCGATACTCATTGAGTGGGAGTGGTAGCGGGGATCGAACGACACCAGAAGCTGGCTCAGATCGAGCAGCTTCGGTCCAAGGTGCGGCGGCTGGAGCAGAAGCCGGGCCTGGGGGCGGAGCTGGCGACGCACGAGGCGCTGGGTGGAGTGGTGCAGCTGCGGGCCGGCGGGACGTACGCGGCCGACTCGCTGTCGCTGGCGATGCTGCTGCTCGCGGGACCCTCGGGTGCGGGGGAGTGGACCGCGGTCGTCGGGGTCGAGGACTTCGGCGCCGAGGCGGCGGCCGAAGCCGGGGTCGACCTGCAGCGGACCATCCTGGTGCCGCGGCCCAAGGACTCCTGGCTGGAGGCGACCGCGGCGCTGGTCGACGTGACCACGCTGGTGCTGGTCCGGCCGATGGGCCGGGTGACCCCGAGCGTCGCCGAGAAGATCGGCGCCCGGCTGCGCACCCGCGGCGCCGCGCTGGTCGCGCTGGGGGAGTGGCCGAGAGCAGACGTACGCCTCCGGGCGACCGAGCCGCGCTGGTTCGGTCCGGGCAACGGCGACGGCCATCTCCGGGCGAGACGAATGGTGGTCGAGGCGGTGCGCGGGACGGCTCCGCCGCGGCGTACGGCGCTCTGGTTCCCGGCCGAGGACGGCGGCCTGCGGCCCATCGGTGATTGGCAGAGCCTCGAACCCGTCACGGACATTGCTGACCTGCGGAAACAGGAGTCCGCATGAGTCGTACGCTGGTGGTCTGGTGCGCCGACTGGCCGGTCGCCGCGGCGCTGGGCGAGCAGGGGCTGCCGCGGCACCTGCCGGCGGCCGTGTTCGCGCAGAACCGGGTCCAGGCCTCCAACCAGGCGGCACGGGAGTTCGGGATCAAGCGCGGGATGCGGCGCCGCGACGCGCAGTCGCGCTGCCCCGAGGTGCAGGTGCTCGCCGCCGACGACGCCCGCGACGCGCGGGTGTTCGAGGAGGTGCTGGCGCGTCTGGAGGAGCTGCGCCCCGGTGTCATGCCGCTGCGCCCCGGGCTGGTCGCGCTGCGCTCGCCGGCACGCTTCTACGGCGGCGAGGCCGAGGCCGGCGCGGCGATCGCCGAGTGCGTGGTCGGGCTCGGGATCTGGGACGTACGGATCGGCATCGCCGACGAGCTCTTCACCGCCGAGCAGGCCGCGCGGAGCGCCGGGTTGCAGGAGACGTACGCGGTCCCGGCCGACGGTGGCTCCACCGCGTTCCTGCGCGCCCTGCCGGTCCATGTCCTCGAGGACGCCAACGCGGTCAGTCTGCTGCAGCGGCTCGGCCTGACCACGCTCGGTGGCCTCGCCGACCTGCCCGGCGCCGACGTCAAGGCGCGCTTCGGTGCCCAGGCCGCCTGGGTCCGACAGGTGATCCACGGGGAGGGAGCGCGGCCGGTGACCGGGCGTACGCCACCGCCCGAGCTCGCCACCGAGGTCGCCTTCGAGCCGCCGCTCGACTCCGCCGAGGCGGTCTGCTTCTCGGCGCGACAGTCGGCGGAGGGGTTCGTGAAGGGCCTGGCGACGCGGCAGGAGGTCTGCACCGAGGTGCGGATCGAGGTCGCGATGGAGGACGTTGCGGACTCCTGCCGCACCTGGGCGCACCCGCGCTGGTTCTCCGCCGTCGATCTCATCGACCGGCTGCACTGGCAGCTGGCCGGGGCCGTCTCGGCCGGAGGCGGCGGAGCGGTGACCCGGGTCCGCTTCGTACCCGAGGTCGCCGTCCCCGAGGCGGTCCACGCCGACGGCCTCTGGGGCGGCACCGACGAACGGGTCGACCGCGGCATCGCCCGGGTGCAGGGACTGCTCGGCCACGAGGCCGTCGTCGCCCCGGTGCTCCAGGGCGGCCGGAGCCCACGCGACCGGCAGGCGTACGTCCCCTGGGGCGACCGCCCCACCACCCTCCGCGACCGCGCGCTGCCCTGGCCGGGAAGCATCCCGCCGCCGGCGCCCGCCCGGGTGCTCGCCGACCCGTGGCCGGCCGAGGTCTGCGACCAGGCCGGGCGACAGGTCGTGGTGCTCCCGCGCGGTGGCGTCTCCGGCGACCCCGCCCGCTACCGGCCCGCGGCGGGCCAGCCCTGGCAGCGGGTCGCCTCCTGGGCCGGCCCGTGGCCGGTCACCGAGGCGTGGTGGGAGCCCGGCGGCGGACGGCGGGTCGCCCGCTTCCAGCTCGTCGGGGTCGACGGCCGTGCCTGGCTGGCCACCTTCGACACCGACCACTGGCTCACCGAAGCCAGCTATGACTGACGGGGTGGCTGATGGGCTGGAACAACCCCGAGATCCCCTGGAAGGAGCTGGAGCGGCGGCTCTCGGGCCGCCCGCCGAGCGACCCCTACGGTGACGCCCCGATCTCGCGGCGCAAGAAGCGGCTGAGCGAGGAGGAGGTGCACGGGCCGGAGGGCCCGGTGGTGCCGTACGCCGAGCTCCACGCCCACTCCGACTTCTCCTTCCTCGACGGGGCGAGCTCGCCGTCGGCGCTGGTCGCCGAGGCGATCCGGCAGGGGCTGCACGGGATCGCGATCACGGACCACGACGGGTTCTACGGGGCGCCTGCCTTCGCGGAGGCCGCCCAGAAGCTGGGTCCGGGGCAGCTGCGGACCATCTACGGCGCCGAGCTGTCCCTGGGCCTGACCAAGCCGCAGAACGGGGTCGCCGACCCCGAGGGCAGCCACCTCCTGGTGCTCGCCAGGGGCGTCGAGGGCTACCGGCAGCTGGCCGGCGCGATCACCGAGGCGCAGCTGCGCGGCGACGAGAAGGGCCGGCCGGAGTACGACCTCGACGAGCTCGCCGACCGGGCTCGCGCCGGCCACTGGCTGATCCTGACCGGCTGCCGCAAGGGTTCCGTACGCCAGGCGCTCACCGGCACCGGCCCGATCGCCGCCGCCCGGGCGCTGCGTGAGCTCACCGACAGGTTCGGCCGCGACAACGTCGTCGTCGAGCTGACCGACCGCGGCCACCCGACCGACTCCTACGACAACGACCTGCTCGCCGGCATCGCCCGCGAGGCCGGTCTCCCGACGGTCGCCACCAACAACGTCCACTACGCCACGCCCGACCGGCACCGGGTGGCCGACGCGCTCGCCGCGGTCCGTGCTCGGCGCACCCTGAGCGACATCGCCGGCTGGCTCCCGGCCGGGCCGGTGGCGTACGTCCGGTCGGGGGAGGAGATGGCGCAGCTCTTCCGGCGCTACCAGGGCGCGGTGGCGCGCAGCGTCGAGATCGCCGAGGAGTGCGCCTTCGACCTGCGCAAGGCCACCCCGAAGCTGCCCAAGCGTGGGATCCCCGAGGGCGAGACCGCCGCGAGCCGGCTGCGGCACCTGACCGAGGAGGGCTTCGCGGAGCGCTATGCCCAGGCGTACGCCGCCGACCCGGAGTTCGTCGAGAAGGCCCGTGAGCGCGTGGAGCACGAGCTCGACGTCATCGAGAGCAAGGACTTCCCGGGCTACTTCGTGATCGTGCACGACATCGTCGAGTTCGCTCGGAAGGAGGGGATCCTCTGCCAGGGGCGAGGATCGGCGGCCGCGTCAGCGGTCTGCTACGCGCTCGGGATCACCGCGATCGACCCGGTCTTCTACGAGCTTCCGTTCGAGCGGTTCATCTCGGTGCACCGTGAGGAGGAGCCCGACATCGACGTCGACTTCGACTCCGACCGGCGTGAGGAGGTGATCCAGTGGGTCTACAAGCAGTATGGGCGGCGCAACGCCGCACAGGTCGCCAACATCGTCGGCTACCGCCCGAAGATGGCGGTCCGGGATGCGGCGAAAGCGCTGGGTCACTCGCCCGGGCAGCAGGACGCCTGGTCGAAGCATGTCGGCTACTCGCGTGTCGAGGCTCCCGACGACGTGGGCATCCCCGCGCCCGTACTGGCGCTGGCCGCCGAGATCCACGGAGCACCACGCCACCTCGGCATCCACTCCGGCGGGATGGTGCTGACCGAGGAGCCGATCGGTGAGGTGGTGCCGATCGAGCGCGCCCGGATGGACAAGCGCACCGTGATCCAGTGGGACAAGGACGCCGCCGAATACATGGGCCTGGTGAAGTTCGACCTGCTCGGGCTCGGGATGCTGGCGGCGCTCGACCACATGATGCGCCTGGCTCGCGAGCACCTGGGGGAGGGCTGGACCCTGGCGACCATCCCCAAGGAGGAGCCAGCGGTCTACGACATGCTCTGCCGGGCCGACTCGATCGGCGTCTTCCAGGTCGAGTCCCGCGCGCAGATCGGCACCCTGCCGCGCCTGCAGCCGCGCTGCTTCTACGACCTGGCCATCGAGATCGCGCTCATCCGGCCCGGGCCGGTGCAGGGCGGAGCGGTCCATCCCTACGTACGCCGGGCCACCGGGCGCGAGCCCGTCAGCTACTCCCACAAGCTGCTGATCCCGGTGCTGGAGCGCACCCGCGGGGTGCCGCTGTTCCAGGAGCAGCTCATGGAGATGGGCCGGGTGCTCGGCGACTTCTCGCACGACGACGCCGACCTTCTGCGCCGGGCGATGGGCTCCAAGCGCGGTGTCGAGCGCATCGACTCGCTCAAGGAGAAGCTCTACCGGGGCATGCGGGCCAAGGGGATGACCGAGCAGACCGCCAAGGCCGTCTACACCCAGATCCTCTCCTTCGCGAACTTCGGTTTCGCCGAGTCCCACGCACTCAGCTTCGCCAAGCTCGTCTACGCCTCGTCGTGGTTCAAGCTCCACTACCCGGCCGCGTTCCTGGCCGGCCTGCTCCGCGCCCAGCCGATGGGCTTCTACTCACCGCAGTCGCTGACCCAGGACGCCCGCCGCCACGGGGTCGAGGTACGCCGCCCCGACCTCATCCTCAGCCAGGCCGCCGCCGATCTGGAGCCGCTCGACGGCGACGTGTCCCCGACCGGGCAGGACGACTGCCGGCTGGACGGGACCCCGACCGAGTGGGTGCCGGGCACCCCCGATCCCACCCCGGAGCACCGCCGCGACGCCAACTTCGCGGTACGACTCGGCCTGGACTCCGTACGCGGCATCGGCAAGGACGTCGCCCGGCGGATCGTGAAGGCGCGGTCCGAGGCGCCGTTCAAGGACTCCCTCGACCTCTCCCGTCGCGCCGGTCTGGAGCGGTCTCAGCTCGAGGCGCTGGCCACCGCGGGATGTTTGGAGGTGTTCACATCGAGCCGTCGCCAGGCGCTGTGGCAGGCGGGCTGGACCGAGACCGAGGACCAGCTCGAAGGGGTGCGGTTCACCGCCGAGACGCCCGTACTGCCCGGCCTCGACCCGGTCGAGGAGACCCTCGCCGACCTCTGGGCGACCGGCGTGACCCCCGGCAGCCACCCCTTCGCCCATCTCCGGGCCGGCCTGACCGCGGCGGGGCTCCCGAGCATCGGCGACCTGCCCACCTCCGAGCCCGGCCGGCGCATCACCGTCGCCGGCCTGGTCACCCACCGTCAGCGCCCCGGGACCGCGGGCGGCGTCACCTTCATCAACCTCGAGGACGAGACCGGCATGCTCAACGTCGTCTGCTCCGCCGGCCTGTGGAGGAAGCACCGCAAGATCGCGGTCTCCACCTCGGTGATGCTCATCCGCGGCATCCTCGAGCGCAACGACGGCGTGACCAACCTCGTCGCCGACCGCCTCGCCCCGCTCGAGGAGATCCACCCCGAGGCCGCCAAGGCCATCGCCTCCCGCCACCGCTCCCGCGACTTCCGCTGACCCCCACGCCGAATCCGCAGAAATGCCGAGCCGAATCTGTAGTTGTGGGCGACGAAAGTAGAGACTCGTCGCCCACAACTACAGACTCGCGCCCCAGAACTACCGATTCGGCGAGAGTCAGGCGGGAGCGCGGAAGAGCTCGAAGGTCGTACGCCGCCGCTCCTCGAACCCGAGGCCGAGGTAGACCGAGATGGCGCCGGTGTTGGTGACCGAGGCATGCATCAGCGCTCGGGAGCCGCGGGCGTGGATGTCGGCGGTGACGGCGAGGACGAGGCGGCTGGCGAGGCCGCGGCCGCGTGCCTCTGGCGCGGTGCAGACGGCGCTGATCTCGATCCACCCGCCGGGGTGCATCCGCTGACCGGCCATCGCGACGAGCCGGCCCTCGTCGCGCAGCCCCAGATACGTACCCATCGTGTGGGTCGACTTCTCGAACGGCCCGGGTTCGGTGCGGGCGACGAGGTCGAGCATCTCGGGTACGTCGGCGGCGCCGAGCACGACCGCCTCGGGGTCGGCCACGGCCGCGACCCGCGACGTCTCGACGAGCTGGACCCCTTCGCCACCTCCGACGACCGACCAGCCCTCACCGCAGACACCGGCCGCGCCGGTGATCAGCGCGGTGCCACCGGGGCCGACGACACCGGTCAGGTCGCGCCACGCCTGCGGGTCGCGCGGGTCGGAGACCGCGGCGAAGGGAGAGACGTCGGGCCGGTAGCGCCGCCCGAGCCCGGTGCCCTCGGCGAGCGAGGCGTGCGCACCGGTCAGCGAGTGCCAGACCGGGTTGTCGAGAACGTCGAGAACATCGTCGAGAAGATCTGGCTGCGAGACGGACACCCCCGAATTTTCGCACCCCCGCCCCAGGCGCGGTTAACCCTTTTCGACAGGTGGATCCGATAATGGAGGAGTGCCTTCCGCTCTGCCTCCCGGCGACCCCGCCCCCACCGACGGGTCGCTCCCGGCCGACTCGCTGAGCACGCTGGGGGAGAAGGGCCTGGGCTTCTACGTCCACGTCCCGTTCTGCACGGTCAGATGTGGCTACTGCGACTTCAACACCTACACCGCGATCGAGCTCGGCGAGGGCGTGAGCCGGCAGACGTACGCCGACCAGGCCATCGAGGAGGTCAGGCTGGCCCGCCGGGTGCTCGGTGAGCGTGACAAGCAGGTCGACACCGTCTTCTTCGGCGGCGGGACCCCGACCCTGCTCCCGGCGAAGGACCTCACCGGCATCCTCGACGCGATCAAGGACGACTTCGGCCTCGCCGGTGACGTCGAGGTGACGACCGAGGCCAACCCCGACTCCGTCGACCTCGGCTACCTGCGCACGCTGCGCGAGGGCGGCTTCACCCGGCTCAGCTTCGGCATGCAGTCCGCGGTCCCGCACGTGCTGCACACCCTCGACCGCACCCACGACCCCGAGCGGGTCCCACAGGTCGTCGAGTGGGCTCGTGAGGCCGGGTTCGAGCAGGTCTCCCTCGACCTCATCTACGGCACCCCGGGGGAGTCGATCGACGACTGGCGCACCAGTCTCGACACCGCCCTGGCGAGCAACCCCGACCACATCTCGGCCTACTCCCTCATCGTCGAGGACGGCACCGCCCTGGCCCGGAGAGTCCGACGGGGCGAGCTCGAGATGCCCGACGAGGACGACCTCGCCGACAAGTACGAGCTGGCCGACGCCACCCTGCAGAAGCACGGCCTGACCTGGTACGAGGTCTCCAACTGGGCCACCGACGAGAGCCAGCGCTGCCGCCACAACATGCTCTACTGGCAGGGCGGCGACTGGTGGGGCGTCGGCCCCGGCGCCCACAGCCACGTCGGCGGCACCCGGTGGTGGAACGTCAAGCACCCCAAGGCGTACGCCGACCGCATCGGCAGCAACCTGAGCCCCGCCCACGCTCGCGAGGTCCTCGCCGAGGAGGACCGGCGGGTCGAGCGCGTCCTGCTCGAGCTGAGACTCGCCGACGGCCTCCCGACAGAGGCCCTCGACGAGGAAGGTCTCGCCGCTCTCCCGACGCAGGTGCATCGCGGCCTGGTCACGGTCGAGGGCGACACGATCGTCCTCACCGACACCGGCAGGCTCCTCGCCGACGCGGTGGTCCGGGACCTGCTCCCCTGAGAAGCCCTGAGAAGCCCTGAGTCCGGGACCTTCGTCCTGACCGAAGGATCAGGGGTGATCCTGATTGGTGAAGAGCGGCCGACGGGGGAGAGTGGAGTCATGGCTACCACAACCCTTTCCCGCCCCAGCAACGACAAATGGATCGCCGGCGTCTGCGGCGGTCTCGGCCAACGGTTCGGCATCAACTCGAACCTGATCCGGCTGGCCTTCCTCATCTCCTGCCTGCTCCCCGGACCGCAGTTCATCGTCTACATCGTGCTGTGGATCATCATGCCGAAGCGGTCGTCCTACTGACCTAGGTGCTGACCGACGCGAAGACGTCCTCGATCCAGTCCGCGGTGAACGCTCCGACGTGAGGCAGGTGGTCGAGCCCGATGTGCTCGGTCGCCCCCTCCTCGGCGGTGAAGATCCGCAGCTCCCGCCGCGGGCTGTTGACCGCCTGGTCGTAGGACTGGTGGGCGTAACGTACGTTGATCTGCCGGTCGCCCTCGCCGTGCGTGATGAGGAACGGGCAGGTGATCTTCTCGACGACGCCGTTCAGGTGGATCGCCGACGCGGCCTCGATGAAGGCCTCGACGGAGTCGTAGCCCCACACCCACAGCACGTGGTCCCAGTAGTGGGGCACCGGGTTCTCGCCCTCGCGCTCGAGCCGCGCCTTCTGCACCTCGCCCCAGTTGTGGTTGGCGCCCCACGCCACCGCGAGCGCGAGCCGCTTCTCGAACGCGGCCGCGCGCGGCACGTAGTAGCCGCCCAGGGACCAGCCGGCCAGCCCGACCCGTGACAGGTCGACATCGGAGCGGGTCTCCAGGTAGTCGACACAGGCCGCGGCCCAGTCCTCGGTCGTCACCCGTGCCTTCAGGTCGTGGAAGCGCAGCGCCTCGCCGCTGCCGGGGCAGTCGACCTGCAGCACCGAGTTGCCGCGCGCGGCCATCTCCGCGGGCCAGCCGGAGCAGTACATGTGCTCCTTGGTCGAGTCCAGCCCGTTCCACAGGATGATCGTCGGGGCGGGAGACCCGTCAGGGCGCGAAGCGCGGGTGAAGTACGCCGGCAGCTCACCGTCCTCGAACGGCACCGCCACCCGGGTGGTCGCCGGGTCGATCAGCTCGAACGACTTCTCCATCAGGTCGAGCAGGTGCTGGTAGACCGCCTTGCGGCCGGGATCCTTGGCCGACTGCATCCGCTCGGCCTGGCACACGTAGGCCGCCGCGCGGAAGTACTTCTGTCCAGCCGTACGCAGGTGGCCGGCCTTCTCGTCGTCGACCGCCTGGGCCTCGAGCTGGTCGGCGACGGCCTGCCAGGAGCGCATGAACTCGGCGGTGCCGACGTCGGAGCCCTGCTGGGCGAGCTCACGGATGGGACGACAGGCGCGGTCGACCTCGTCGATCATGCCGCCACTGTTGAGGGTGGCGGCGACGCCCATGTTCCAGATGTAGTTGCCGGGAAAGTACTCGAACATGCTTCGACTGTGCCTGGCATCACACCGGCGCGGAACCACGCAGCAGTGATGCCAGGTATCCGCGACCGGTGTCTTCCGCCGAGGCCGGATCCCGCGTTGCATGGGGCATGTGAGCGACATCACCTTTCCTGCTGACTTCCGCGATCCTGACTTCCTCTGGGGAGTCGCCACCGCCGGCCACCAGAACGAGGGCGACAACACGACCAGCGACACCTGGTTCGCCGAGAACGTGTCCCCGACGGTGTTCCGCGAGCCGTCCGGCCGAGCCTGCGACGGCTACGCCCGCTGGCGCGAGGACGTCGGCCTGGCCGCCGGGATGGGTCTGAACGCCTACCGGTTCTCGGTGGAGTGGGCCCGCGTCGAGCCGACGGAGGGCGACTTCGACGAGAGCGCGCTGGACCACTACGAGGCGGTCGTCGACGAGTGCCTGGCTCGAGGCCTGGCGCCGGTCGTCACCTACAACCACTTCACCGCGCCGCACTGGTTCGCCGCTCGTGGCGGCTGGCTCGACCCCGAGGCCCCCGACCGCTTCGCGCGCTACTGCGACCGGGTCACCGAGCGCTTCGGCGACCGGATCGCCTACGCGGTGACGCTCAACGAGCCCAACCTGCCGCGGCTGCTCTCCTGGCTGGACCTGCCCGCGTTCGTGCACGACCTGGAGCGCGGCACCCTCGAGGCGGCGAGCAAGGCGGCCGGTGTCGAGGCCTATCGCCTCGCCAACGTCGTGCTCCCCGAGGAGATGGACGCCATCGAGGACGGTCTCGCGGCTGGTCATCTGGCCGGGAAGGCGGCGATCAAGGCCCGCCGTCCCGACCTTCCGGTCGGCTTCTCGCTCGCCGTCGTCGACGACGTCGTGGCCGGCCCGGATGCGAGCGTGCGCGACCGCAAGCGCAAGGAGGTCTACCGGCGCTGGCTCGACCTGGCCGCCGGCGACGACTTCATCGGTGTGCAGAACTACGAGCAGATCACCTACGACGGCTCCGGCCCGGTCGTCCCGCCGGCGGGCACCCCGCTCAACGACATGGGCTCGCCGGTCGCGCCGGAGTCCCTCGCGGGTGCCGTCCGCTACGTCCACGACGAGGCCGGGGTGCCGGTGCTGGTGACCGAGCACGGCATCGCGGCGGCCGACGACACCCTCCGCGCCGGGTTCATCGAACCGGCTCTGACCAGCCTGAACGCGGCGATGGCCGAGGGCGTACGTGTCCTGGGCTATCTCCACTGGACGCTCATGGACAACTTCGAGTGGGTCTTCGGCTACGACTCCCACCGGCTCGGCCTGCACGAGGTCGACCGGACCACTTATCAACGCCGCCGCAAGCCGAGCGCCGACGTCTACGCCGCCTTCGTCGCCGCTCAGCGGAGCGCCCGATGAGGTGGGAGGCCCGCTGGATCACTCCGGCCCCGCTCGAGGAGGGAGCCGGGCTGCGGCCCGGGTTCCGGCCGGCGTACCGCCTGCGCGGTGAGGTGAGGATCGACCGGCCCGTACGCAGCGCCCGGCTGCACATCACCGCCCACGGTCTCTACGAGGCCTGGCTCGACGGGGCCAGGGTGAGCGAGGACGAGCTGACACCCGGCTACACCGAGTACGCGAAGCGCACCCAGGTGCAGACCTACGACATCACCTCGAGCCTGACGCCCGGGGTCCACGTCCTCGGTGCCCTGCTCGCCGACGGCTGGTACCGCGGCCAGGTCGGTCTGACCAGGGCGTACGACCAGTGGGGAACGACCACCGCGCTGCTCGCCCAGATCGAGATCGAGCACGAGGACGGCAGCCGACAGGTCCTCGGCACCGGGCCGGAGTGGCGTTGCGCGACCTCGCACATCGTGGCCGCCGACCTGATCGAAGGACAGTCCGAGGATCGAGGCCTCGCCGAGCCGGCGTGGTCGACGACCGCGTACGACGACGCGGCCTGGACCGCGGTGGCGGTCGACGAGCGTGGCTACGAGATGCTCACCGACAGCCCCGCGCCGCCGGTACGGGCGGTCGAGACGCTGCGGCCGGTCACGGTGACCCGGCTCCGGGACGGTGTCGACGTCGTCGACCTCGGCCAGAACATCAACGGCCGGGTGCGGCTGCGCAACCTGGGTCCGGCCGGGACCCGGCTGACGCTGACCCACGGCGAGGCGCTGGGTCCCGACGGTGACGTGACGATGGACCACCTGGTCCCGAACGTCCCGTTCCTCCCGGAGCCGGTCGGCGCCGGACAGGTCGACACCGTGGTCTCCGCGGGCATCGCCGGTGACGTGTTCGAGCCGCGGTTCACGACCCACGGGTTCCGCTACGTACGCATCGATGGCCTGCCCACGCCGCTGACCGCCGACGACATCGACGGTGTCGTCGTGCACAGCGACCTGGAGCCGCGCGGCTGGTTCGAGTGCAGCGATCCACGCCTGAACGCGCTGCACGAGGCGGCGGTGTGGAGCTTCCGCGGCAACGCCTGCGACCTGCCGACCGACTGCCCCACGCGCGAGCGCGCCGGCTGGACCGGCGACTGGCAGCTCTACGTCCCGACCGCCACCTACCTCTACGACGTCGACACCTTCTCGCTCAAGTGGCTGCGCGACGTCGCGGCGGCCCAGTGGGAGGACGGGACGATCACCTCGATGGCCCCGATCCCGCCGGTCGAGATGCAGGGGCTCCTCAAAGAGGTCAACGGCTCGGCCGGCTGGGGTGACGCGGTGGTCCTGGTGCCGCTGGAGCTCTACCGTGAGTACGGCGACATCGAGGTCGTACGCGAGCTCTGGCCCCACATGGTCCGCTGGCTCGACCGCGTCGAGACGATGGCGCGGAGCGCACGGCACCCCGAGCGGGCGGCCAAGCATCCTGTGGCGCGGCCGCACGATGCGTACCTGTGGGACACCGGCTTCCACTGGGGCGAGTGGCTCGAGCCCGGTGCCGAGCCGACCGACTTCGGGGCGTTCATCAGCGCCGACAAGTCCGAGGTCGCGACCGCCTTCTACGCCTGGTCGACCCGCCAGGCGGCGTACCTGGCCGGGGTGCTGGGCCTCCCCGCGGAGCGGGCTCGCTACCAGGAGCTGAGCGAGCGCGTCGCCGAGGCATGGGCGACCGAGTTCGTGGTCGACGGGCACGTCGTCCCGCGCAGCCAGGCCAACCTGGTCCGCGCGCTCGCCTTCGGGCTGCTCCCGGAGGGGTTGCGGCAGGCGGCTGCGGACGATCTGGCGGCGCTGGTCCGCGACGCGGGGGTCCGCGTCGGCACCGGTTTCCTGGCCACCCCCGACCTGCTCCCCGTGCTCGCCGACCACGGCCACCTCGGCCTCGCCTACGAGCTGCTGCTCCAGGAGTCCGAGCCGAGCTGGCTGGCGATGATCGCCCGCGGCGCGACCACGGTGTGGGAGCGGTGGGACGGCGTCGACGAGGCCGGGGTGCCCCACGAGTCGCTCAACCACTACTCCAAGGGTGCGGTGATCTCGTTCCTGCACCGCTACCTCGCCGGCCTCCAGCGCCTCGAGCCCACCTGGCGCCGCTTCCGCGTCCACCCCCGCCCCGGCGGCGACATCACCTCCGCCTCGACCTCCCACCTCACCCCGCACGGGACCGTGGCGGTCTCCTGGTCGCTGGGCGAGGACGGTCTCGAGCTGACCGTCTCCGTCCCGCCCGGCTGCGTCGCGGAGGTCGTACGCCCCGGCGGGACCGTCGAGGTCGGCGAGGGCACCCACCGGTTCTGACAGCGGCCGAAGCACCGAGAGGAGGACCAGCATGCCCCTGCGCATCGCGCGGCGCTGCCGCGTCGTCGTGGACAACGACTGGGCCGGGGACCCGGACGGGCTGGTGGCACTGGCACACCACCTGCTGTCACCGGGCCACCGTGTCGACGCCATCACGAGCTCGCTGCTCTCTCCCCGGTTCGGGCCGCCGGCAGGGATGGCCTCGGCCGGGGCCGCCCTGGCCGAGGAGCTCGTCGACCTCGTCGGCGTGGACCCACCGCCTCCGGTCCACGCCGGCACCGACGTGCCCTTCGGTGCGGGGGAGCCGTCCTCGGCCGCCTCCCGCGCGATCATCGAGGAGGCGCTGCGCGAAGACGACCTGCCGCTCGTCGTGGTCTGCGGCGGGCCGCTGACCAACGTCGCCACCGCGCTGCGGGACGAGCCGCGGATC
Organism: Nocardioides sp. NPDC126508; assembly: GCA_040302365.1. GTDB lineage: Bacteria > Actinomycetota > Actinomycetes > Propionibacteriales > Nocardioidaceae > Nocardioides. The sequence goes on along the minus strand of JBEOUM010000005.1, from coordinate 145,853 downwards.
GCGCCACGGATGAGGCTCGCGTGGGTCGGCGGCTCGTCGTTCGGACAGGCGGAGTACAACCACGACACCGACCCCGCCGCGGCGGAGCTCGTCCGCGCCGCCGCCGAGCTGACCCGGTGGGAGTTCCCCCTCGAGACCTACCGGCAGTGCGCGGTGTCGGTCGCCGAGCTCGAGCACGTGCTCGAGGGCAGCGGCAGGCTCGGTGCGTGGCTCTGGCGACGGTTCGTCGAGCTGCCCCTTCCCGACTGGCTCGAGATCGACGCGGTGTGGCCGCTCGGGGACAGCTGTCTGCTCGTCGGCACGGCGCTCTCGGCGGAGTCCAGCACGTGGCTGGACGGCGCCGACGGCCGGTCCCGCGTCTGCACCGACATCGACGCCCGGCTCCTGCTCGGCGACATGGTCGCGCTGTTCGAGCGGCACGCGCGAGCCGACGGCGGATGAACCCGGGCGATCCGGGTACGCCGGTGCGCGAAATGTGGTGGGGTTGCGCACCATGCAGGTCATTGCCGCGAGCCTGATCGCGATCCTCGGCACGCTCCTGGGGTCCGGCGCGACGTACGTCATCCAGCGCAGCACCGCACGCCAGCAGCAGCTCCTCGCCCGCACCGAGCGGCTGCGTCAGGAGCGGGTGGATGCGTGCGCCTCCTACGCGAGCGCCCTCCTCGAGCTGAGGACCAGCCGGATGGACCGCTATCACGCCGTCGCCTCCGACCGTGAGGATCGTGAGCACGCCGAGCGCCGCTCCTACGAGGTCCGCGCGGTCGCGCAGGGCGCCCGGATGAGGGTGCGGCTCCTCATCCCGGACCCGGCGCTCATCGCTCTCGCCGACGAGGCCATCGAGGCCGCCCTCGCGATCCGGCCGAAGGAGCCGCACGCCGCCTTCCTGGAGAGGATCGACGCCTCCCAGGACGCCGTCGACACGTTCATCGACGCCTGCCGGGAGAGTGTCGCCCTCGAGTGACTCAGCCTCGCGGCCCGCCGCGCATGAGCCCGTCCAGCCCACCGCGCAACGTGGCGCTCAGCTCGGCGGAGAACTCGCCGTCGACCAGCACGAAGGCGACGACAGCAGGTACGGACCCGCGGTTGGCCCACGCATGATCCGTCCCGCGCTGGACGACGATGTCGCCGGCCCGGAGCACGACCGAGGAGGAGTCCAGGACGAGCGTGATCTCGCCGGAGAGGACGATGCCGTAGTCGACGGATGCGGTGCGATGGACGGGCGACTGGAGACCCGAGGAATCGAGATGCCCGGGAAGGAACTCGTTGATCCGGATCCTGGTGCCGAGCGGGGGAGGCGGGACGGACAGGGCGCCCAGCGTCGGGTCGGGCTCGGCGGCGGCGAGCGGAGCGGGGGCGCCGGACGTACTCCACACCTCGTGGAACGCGACACCGTCCTCCGGCAGAGTTCGGATGACCGGGACGGGGCCGTCCGACAGAACGACGGACTCCCCGGACGCAGTGTGCCCCGTCACGACCCGACGCGGACCGCTCATGCGTGGCTCACGATCGGACCGCCGTTGAGCGCGACCATCTCCGGCCACAGGCTGGGGATGCGCAGGGGGAACGGTGGCTCGTAGTCGGTGAGCTCGACGTAGGCGCGGTGCAGGTTGCACACGACCCGCTCGGCCTCGGGCCAGTCCGGGTAGATGTCGGCGCGGTGCTTGATGGCACCCTCCAAAGGCGTCAGCCCGGCGGCGTAGGAGTCCTGGGCGACCTCCGCGATGCGGTCGACGTACGCCATCAGCTCGGTCAGCACACGCCGGACGATCTCCTCGCCGCGGCAGGCGGGACCGTGACCGGGGACCAGCGCGACCGGCTCGAGGGAGAGCATCTCCGAGAGCGCCGACCGGAAGCCCTTCATCGAGCCTTCCATGAAGATCGGGTGGCCGCCGGAGAAGGCCAGGTCGCCGGCGAACACGACCCGCTGCGAGGGCAGCCAGACGGCGACGTCGTTGGTCGAGTGGGCCGGGCCCATGGTGATCAGGTCGACCGGGAACTCGTTCAGGTGCAGGGTCAGCCGGTCGGAGAAGGTGACGTCGGGCGGGCGTACGACCAGGTTGCCGTAGTCGGCCGGCAGCTCCGCGGTCGCGGCGAGCCCGGCCCGGAGGACACCCTCGCGGCACAGGTGATGCCCGACGATCGTCGTCGAAGCGGGCAGGAACCCGTTGCCGTAGGTGTGGTCGGGGTGGTGGTGGGTGTTCACGGCGATCTTGGGGTCGTTGGCGCCGATGCCGGCGACCTCGGCCAGCAGCGCGCGGTTGCGCTTCTCCGTCGAGGTCGTGTCGACCAGGACCGAGTCGTGCGAACCGTCGGTGATGACGCCGCAGTTGTTGACCATCCAGCCGCCCTCGGGCTGCACGTAGGCATAGATGCCGGGTGCCAGCTCCTCCAGGTACGGATTCTTGTCGTCCCAGGTCACGTGCTCTCCTCAGGTGTATGTGCGCTCCGTCACATCACACCGGGACGAGCCCCGCCGGACAAGGGTTCGGGTCATCGCCAGGACCGATCGCTGGCATCGACGCGAAGGGCTCAGAGCTCGTCCTCGAGGTCGACGGCGAGGCCGTAGAGGAGCTCGCGCAGCCAGACCACGGCCGGGTCCTTCTCGCGCCGCGGATGCCAGTGGGCGGCCTCGGTGATCCGGACCGGCTCGAGCGGCGTCGAGGCGACGACCAGGTCGAGGAGATCGAGGCAGCGCCGGGCCAGCCGGGAGGGGACGAAGGCGCACATGTCGGTGCCGGCGACGGCGAAGGGGAGCGTGAGCAGGCTGGTGACCTGCACCAGCACCGTACGATCGGCCAGCCCCTGGTGCTCGGCGACGACCTCCAGCGGGCGGCGACGGTCGCCGGCGGCCATGAACTCCGCCACCGCGTGCGGCATCTCGCCCAGGTCCTCCAGCCTCAGCGCACCCTCGCGCAGCCGCGGGTGGTCCCGGGTGACCAGGCAGACGAGCCGGTCGGTGAAGACCGGCTGGGTGCGGCCCGGGAAGTCGTAGCCGAGGGGCGCGATGACGAGGTCGCGACGCATCAGCTGGGTCTCGATCTGCTCGCGGCGCACGTCCAGGGGGTCGAGCGAGAGCGTGCACCCGGGCGCCTGCTCGGCGAAGGCACGGGTGAGCGGCTTGGCGAGGACGGTCATCGCATACTCCGACATCGAGACCGAGAACCGCTTGGTGCTCGTCGCCGCGTCGAACGCGCGCTGGTTGCCGAGCAGCGCCTCGGCCGCCTCGACGGCCTCGGCCACCTTCGGCCGCAGCTGCTCGGCCAGCGGCGTCAGCTCGAAGCCGCGGCCGGCGCGGACCATCAGCTCGTCGTCGAAGTGCTTGCGCAGCCGGGCCAGCGCGCCGCTCATCGCCGGCTGGCTCATCGTCATCCGCTCCCCGGCGTGGGTGAGGTTGCGCTCCTCGAGCAGCACGTGCAGCGCGAGCAGCAGGTTGGCGTCGACGCCGCGCAGCCGTTCCTTCACCTCGAGCTCCCTGTCCACCCGTGTCGACGCCGTGACCGCGGTCACCCTTGGCATGCGATCCTAGGCCCATGGCCATCGGCGGCACCGACCTCAACCTGCTGCTCCCGCTGAAGGTGCTCCTCGAGGAGGGCAACGTGACCCGGGCGGGCAAGCGCCTGGAGCTGAGCCAGCCGGCGATGAGCGCGTCCCTGGCGCGGCTGCGGCGACGCTTCGACGACGAGCTGCTGGTGCGCGCGGGGCGCGACTACGAGCTGACCCCGTTCGCGCGCGACCTGCTGCCGGAGGTGCAGCACGCCGTACGCCTCCTCGGCTCCTCGCTCCAGCTCGAGGACGAGTTCGACCCCGCGGTCAGCGAGCGCACCTTCACCCTGACCATGAGCGACTACGCGATCGCCGTCGTCCACGAACCGCTGGTGCGGCTGGTGGAGGCGGAGGCCCCCGGCGTACGCCTCCGGATCGACCACCTCGGACCGGAGTCGCGCTCCTCGGACCGGCTGCTCATCGACAACGACGCGGTGATCGCTCCGCTCGGGTTCGGCTTCCCGGGGATGTCGCGACCGCTGTGGCGCGACCGGATGGTGGTGCTCGCCGACCGCGCCAACCCGGCGCTGCGCGAGGGGCGGCTCACCATGGGCGACCTCGCCGAGCTCCCGCACGCCGCGGCCTCGTTCGGGCCCGGCGTGCTCACACCGGTCGACCGGGTCTTCGGCGACCACGGTATCGAGCGCCGCATCGCGCTGCAGGTCTTCGGCTTCCTGCCGCTGCCCTTCGTCATCGAGGGCACCGACATGGTCGCGATCGTCCCCGAGCGGCTCGCCAGCATCCACCAGCGCGAGGGCGGCGCGATCGTGGTGATCGAGCCGCCCTTCGGCGAGGTGCTGCTGCCCGAGGGCTACTGGTACGCCCCGGCCCGGCTCTCCGACCCCGCCCACCGCTGGTTGTTCGGCCGGCTGGACGCGGTCGCGGAGGAGCTCGCCCGGGATCAGGCCCAGCATCAGGTCAGATAGCCCACGAACCTCCCGTCCGGGTCACGGTCCGCGATCACCTGCTGCAGCCGTTCCCAGGCGTCCTCCGACAGGATCCGGTGCGGCCGCCGGCGCAGGTCGCTGTCGCCGACGTACTGACCCACCGTGACCGGCTCCAGGTCCGCGATCGCCGCCTTGAGCCAGTCCTGGTGGCGCCGGTCCTCGGCGGCGTCCTCCCACGGGACGTACGCAGCCAGATAGATCTCCGACTGCACCGAGAAGGCCATGTCCGGCAGCGCGCGCAGCGGCGCCATCGAGAACCAGATCGTGTACGCCTTCGGGTTCGGCAGCGTGGTGAAGGCGCGCCGGATCGCCGGCACGACCTCCGCCGCGGAGCCGGAGAGCCAGGCGTTGTCGACGGCCCATCGGTGATTCTCGGCGTTGTCCTCGAGCTGCCGGGCGCGCTCCTTCTCCATCGTGGTCGGCTCGTTGTCGACGACCAGCAGCGCCCGTTCCAGCGCCGGGTTGGACCGGAACGGCTTCAGGGCCCGCTCGGCGGCGGCTTCGTCGTCGACCATCGCCACCGCGGTGACCAGGAGGACGGGCGTCGGCGAGAGCGACGGGTCGGTCTTGGTGATCGCCACGATCTCGACGGTGTCCTCGACGCTGCCATGCATCTCCTGCAGCCAGGTCATCACCTCGTCGAAGTCGTCGAGCGCGAAGCCCTGGACGGTGTGGGCGAAGTGGGCCGGCAGCGGCCGGGTGGCCAGGTGGAAGCGGGTGACCACGCCGGGGAAGCCGGGCCCGGCACCTCGCGCGGCCCAGTAGAGGTCCGCGTTCTGTGTCGCGTCCGCCCGGACCAGCTCACCGGCCGCCGTGACGACGTCGACGGCCACGACGTGCTCGGCCGCCCAGCCCCAGCCACGCGCGTTCCAGCCCTGGCCGCCCTGGAGCAGGAAGCCGCCGATGCCGACGGTGGGGCAGTGGCCGCCGACGAAGAACCGGCCACGCTCGGCGAGGAACGGCGCCAGGTCGCTGCCCCCGCGCACCGCGGGGGAGGCCGTCGCGACGCCGGTCGCCTCGTCGTACGTCATCTCCCGCATCAGCCCCAGGTCGATGGTGAGCGCGTCGTCGCGCACCGACCACTGCGCCCAGCTGTGACCGCCCGAGCGGACCGCGACCTGCCAGCCACGCTCCGCGGCGAGCCGGACGGCGGCGGCGACCTCGTCCTCGGTCCGCGGCCGGACGACGCCCGCGGGCTGCCGGGCAGGCAGCCGGCGGTTGAAGATCCGGTCGACCCGCGCCTCCTCGAAGCCTTCTTCGCCAAGCTCCCAGAGCCTCATGCCGGCTCCACCAGCGCGTGCAGGGTCTGGCCCATGATCCGGCCGGGGTCGGCGCCGGGGGTCTCCGGGTGGATCTCCCACTCGGCCAGCGTCAGCGAGTTGTCGAGCACCATCTTCACGCGCGGGAAGCGCCGCTCCATGAACGCCGGCAGCACCTCGGACACCGGCGACCCGGAGGTCAGCATCTCGGCCAGGACGACTGCGTCCTCCGCGCACATCGCCGCCCCCTGGGCGATCAGCGGGGGACAGGCGTGCGCGGCGTCGCCGATGATGATCGACCGGCCACGAAACCACGGCGAGGAGACGCAGATCGCCTCGATGTACTGGTAGTTGACGATCGCGTCGTCGGCGAGGCTGTCGCGGATCTCGCCCCAGGTCCCGCCGTAGCCGGCGCCGTGCTCCTTGAGCTCCTTGCCGCGCGGGCCCTCGCCGAGGTAGGAGCGGTCGAGGTTCGCCTCGAGCAGGAAGGCGTAGCAGAGGTCCTCGGAGATCGGGGTGTAGCCGGCCTTGAACTTCGGCCCGCCGTAGTACATCTCCGAGCAGTCCAGGGTGGCCGGCCGCTTGGCCACGGTGCGCCAGATGCCCATCCCGACCGGCTTCGGCTGGTCCTCGATGCCGATCATCGAGCGGACCGTGGACCGGATCCCGTCGGCGCCGACGAGCAGGTCGACGGTCTCGCTCGACCCGTCGGAGAGGGTCACGGTGACCGAGTCGCCGTGATCCTCGAGAGCGGTCAGCGTGGTGCCGAGCCGCAGGTCGACACCGGCGGCCACGATCTCGGTGGCGAGGATGTCGGCGATGTCGCCGCGTACCGCGCCCATGGTCCCGGGCAGGTCCGGACCACCCATCGGCGGCGTCGGGATCTCGGCGATCACGTCGCCGTCCGCGGTCTTGAGCCGCAGGTGGTTGAAGGCGAAGCCGCGCTCGCTGAGCTGGTCGTAGATGCCGACCGAGCGGAAGGCCTTGAGGGCGTTGCCCTGCAGCGTGATGCCGTGGCCGACGCCGCCGAGCTCGGGGCGCAGGTCGACCAGGACGACCTCGACGCCGCGCTGACGCAGGGCGAGCGAGAGTACGCCGCCGGTGATGCCGCCGCCGACGACGAGCACCCGGCGGACTGAGGACTGAGACATGGGGAGAACTCCTAGGGTCAGGAAGGGGCCGGCTCGGCTGTGCTTGGTTCGAACATCGAGGGGCGGGAGCCGGTGATCCAGCCGACGACGTGGTCGCGGTCGGCACCGGCAGCGGGTAGGTCGGCCACCTTGCGGCCACGGTTGAGGATGACGAGCCGGTCGGCGACCTCGTAGCACAGCGGCAGGTCGTGGGTGACCACGACGATCGCGATCCCGGCCTCGGCCATCCGCCGGATCAGCGCCTCGACCTGCTTGGTCTGCTCGTAGCCGAGGGCCGCGGTGGGCTCGTCGAGGAGGAGTACGCCCTGGCCGTCCCCTTCGGTCGAGGTGTTGACCCGGATCGCGCTGCGGGCCAGGGCGACCACCTGGCGCTGGCCGCCCGAGAGCATCTCGACCGGCCGGGTCATCGGGGCGGTGCGTACGCCGAGACGGTCGAGCTCCGCCTCCGAGCTGCGCCGCATGGCCCTGCGGTCGACGAACCCGAGCCAGCCGAGCGGCCCGCGGCGCAGCGTCTCCTGGCCGAGGTTGAGGTTGGTCGCGATGTCCTGCGGCTCGACCAGGGACAGGTCCTGGTAGACCATCTGGATCCCGGCCGCCGCCGCGTCCTTGGGAGCGTTGAAGGTGTGCTCGGTGCCGTGCACCCGGATCGTTCCGTGGGAGGGCCGGTGGGCACCCGACATCACCTTGAGCAGGGTCGACTTGCCGGCGCCGTTGTCGCCGAGCAGGCCGATGACCTCACCGGGCATCACCGAGATGTCGATGCTGTCGAGGGCGCGTACGAAGCCGTAGTGCATCTCGATGCCGCTCAGCTCCAGTGCGGGAGTGGTCATGGCTACGCCTTCTTTCCGGTCGTTCGCTGGTGCACCGAGAGGTTGGCGGCCATCAGCCGCTCGGAGACCCCGTGCTGGATGGCGCGCTCGACCATGAGCGAGCCGAGCAGCAGGGCACCGGTGCACACGGTCGCCCAGTAGGGCTGGATGCCGCGGATGGTGAGGCCGTTGCTGATCGTGGCCAGGATCAGCGCGCCGACCAGGATGCGCGGCAGGCTGCCGCGGCCGCCGGTCAGGGCGACGCCCGCGAGCGCGACCGCGGTCAGCGCGTCGAAGATGATCTGGGGGCTGGCCTGAGGACTCGCCTCGGTGACCACGGCGGTGCTGGTCAGCCCGCCGATCGCGGCCAGGACGCCGGAGATCACGAAGCCGACGACGGTGTAGCGGTCGCTGTTGATCCCGGCGCGGCGTACGGCCTCGGTGTTGCCGCCGACCGCCATCAGCCGGATCCCGTCGCGGGTGCGGGTGAGGAAGACGGTGCCGATCAGGAAGACCAGCGCGACGACGTAGACCGGAGCCGGTACGCCGAGGTAGCGGTGGGTCCCCATGAACTCCAGCTGGGTCAGGCCCGGGAAGGTGTAGCCCGCCGCGATCACCGCGGCCAGGCCGGAGAGCACCGAGAGCGACCCGATGGTGACGATGATCGGGTTGAACCCGCGCAGCGTGATGAGGCCGTTGCAGATCCCGACGACGACACCGCACGCCAGCCCGGCCAGGAGCGAGGCCCACACGGGCGTCCCGTGGGTGAGCAGCCAGCCGCACACGCAGCTGGCGAACGCGGCCGTTCCGGGCAGCGACAGGTCGAGGACGCCGGTCATGATCCCGATGCCCACCCCGGCCGCGAACAGCGCGGTCAGGGCGCCGGCGTTCGCGATCAGCAGGGCGTTGTCGAGGGTGAAGAAGTAGGGCGCGCACCAGAACGCGAAGAACGCGATCAGCAGACCCCAGAGCACGAAGATGCCGCGGTCGCGCATGAAGACCAGCACCGAGACGGAGCGGGGGACGTCGTGTCCGGTCGGGACCGGCGCCGCCGTCTCGGGCGCGTTCTCTGCCGAGGCGATCTCGGAGCTCGTCACGGCGCTCAACTTCCCGCCTTGACGACCTCGAGCGGAGTGGTGAGCTGTACGCCCTCCGCCTCGGGGTCCTCGATCATCGTCATCAGGGTGTCGACGTTCTGGGCCATGTCCTTGTCGAACTGCAGCGCCACGACGGCGTAGATCTCGCCGGACTTCGCAGCGGCGAGCGACTCCTCGTTGCCGCCGGTCTCGGTCAGACACGGCAGCTCCTTGCCGGCGGCCTTGAAGGCGCCGATCGAGCCCAGCGCACCCTCGTCGTTCTGGCCGAAGACCGCGGTCACGTCCGGGTGGCCCTGCAACGCGCTGCTGACGTCTGTCTGGGCGCCGGCACGGTCCTTGACCGTGATGTTGGTGACGATCTTCGCGCCGGGAGCGGTCTTGGCGAGGTTCTCCTTGACCGCGTCCTCGTACTCCTTCTTGCCGGCCGTCCCTGCCTGGGACTCGAGGAAGAGCACCTCGGCCTTGCCGTCGAGCTTCTCGTTGATGCAGTTGCCGAGCTCGGTGCCGGCCTGCACACCCTCCTCGGTGTAGTCGATCGTGGAGAAGGAGACGCCCGGGACCATCCCGTCCAGGCCGTACTCCTCCGGGGTGCCGTTGAGGACCAGCGGCATCTTCTTCTCCTGCGCCTTCTTGACCAGCGCGGAGGCGGAGGACGGCTGCACCATGATCGCCCAGCCGGCGTCGGCACGGCCCGACTCGACGACGCTCTGCAGGTCGGTGACCTGCTTCTGCGGGTCGAGGTTGGGGTCTTGGACGATGACCTTGTAGCCCTTGGACTTCGCGTACGCCTCGATCCCCTCGGAGAGCTGCTTCATCGCGGGGATCTGCAGCGCGAGGGGCGAGAAGACGAGGGTCTTGCTGCCCGAACCCGAGTCGGTTCCGCCGTCGGCCGGCTGAGTGCTGCCGCACGCGGACAGCGAGACGAGGCCGGTCGCCAGCGCGGCGGCGAGTGCGTACCTCGGCATGGAACGGGTGTTCGTTCGGGTTCTCATGAGTGAGTCTCCTGCTGGGTCGGAGGCGACGTACGCCTCTGTGGTCTAGGTCACAGGAAACCTGGAGGTCGGCGAGTCCGGAACCCCGATCGCGGTGATGCCAGGCATCGGCCTCCGCTCTTTCTCCGGGCCCGCCGGCCGGTCCTAGCGTGAGAGGGCCATCACAGATACCCACGTTCAAGGAGCCACCCATGGCCTACGTCGTCACCGCCATCTGGACCGCCCAGCCGGGCCAGGAGGACGTCGTCCGCGACGCGATCGAGAAGCTGACCGAGCCGAGCCGCGGAGAGGAGGGCAACCGCTTCTACCAGGCCTACCGGTCCGCGGAGGAGCCGCTGGTCTTCCGTCTCTTCGAGATCTACGACGACGAGGAGGCGTACGCCGCCCACGGTGCCTCCCCGCACTTCAAGGAGTTCGCCCTGGAGCAGGCCATCCCCGTGCTGGCCTCCCGCGAGCGCGCCTTCTACGAGACGATCGGCTGAGCGATGCGACTGGCCGCCTTCCGCCGAGCCGCGGACCCCGAGGAGACTCGTCGGGTCGGGCTCGTCGTCGGGGACGCCTCCACCGACCCGGCCGGCTGGTGGCTGCACCCCTTTCCTCCGGGGAGCGATCTCGTCACCCTGCTCGCGTTGCCCGCGGCCGATCGCGAGGCGGCCGCCGACGCGGTCGCCTCGGTTGACGGGCTGCCGCTCGCCGAGGCGGTGCTGCTGCCTCCGGTCGAGCCGGTCTCGATGCGCGACTTCCTCACCTTCGAGGCGCATGTCGACGGGATGGAGCGTGGGCACGGCAACCCCGGCCCGCCGCCGGAGTTCTACGACTCGCCCGTCTTCTGCTTCATGGCGACCCACGCCGTGACCGGACCCTTCGACGAGGTGGCGATGCCGCCCGACACCGAGCGGCTCGACTTCGAGCTCGAGATCGCGGCGCTGGTCGTGCGCGACGTCGCGGACGGGTCGCTCGAGGAGGCGCGGGCCGCCATCGGCGGCTACTGCGTGATGAACGACTGGTCCGCGCGCGACGTCCAGGCCAAGGAGATGAGGCTCAAGCTCGGCCCGTCCAAGGGCAAGGACTTCGCCACCACCATCGGACCCTGGATCGTCACCCCCGACGAGCTCGCCTCGTGCGTCGACGCCGACGGGTTCCTCGACCTGGAGATGTCGGTCCGCGTCAACGGCGAGCTCGTCGGCCGCGACCGCTCGGGCAACATGGGCTGGACCTTCGAACAGCTCGTCTCGCACTCCTCCCGGGGGTCGCTCGTCCGCGCGGGCGAGGTCCTGGGGTCGGGGACGTGCTCGTCCGGCTCGCTGGCCGAGGCCTGGGGGCGGACCGGGGAGCTCGTGCCGCCGCCGCTGCAGGTCGGGGACGTCGTCGAGCTCACCATCGAGCGCCTCGGCACCGTCCGGAACGTCGTCGGACCACGGCGCCCGTCCGTCGCCCCCGTCGGCGGGCCGCGTCGCCGGACGGCCTCGGAGGTGCCGGCATGAATGTAGTCACCCGCAACCCGGCGACCGGCGAGGTGCTGGCGACCCATCCGGCGCACGACGAGGCCGGGATCGAGGAAGCCCTGGCCCAGACGTACGCCGCCTCGCGGATCTGGCGCGAGACGCCGCTGCCCGACCGGCTGGCGCTGCTCCGCGCCACCGGGAAGCTGCTGACCGAGCGCCGGGAGACGTACGCCGCGCTGATCACCGCCGAGATGGGCAAACCGATCGCCGAGGCCCTCGGTGAGATCGACAAGTGCGCGCTGAACTGCGAGGTCGTCGCCGATCTGGCGCCGGGGTGGCTGGCCGACCACGAGGTGTCGTCCGGTGCGTCCCGGTCCTGGCTCTCCTACGAGCCGATCGGGGTGGTCTTCGCGGTGATGCCGTGGAACTTCCCGTTCTGGCAGGTGCTGCGGTTCGCCTGTGCGGCGCTGGCGGCGGGCAACGGCGCGCTGCTCAAGCACAGCCCCGACGTGACCGGCTCGGCGTTGGCGCTCGAGGCGCTCTTCGCGGACGCCGGTGCCCCTCAGGGGCTGTTCCGCAGCGTGGTCGTCGCGGCAGAGGACGTCCCCGAGGTCTCCCGGCGGATCGTCGAGGACCCACGGGTCGCCGCGGTCACCCTGACCGGCTCGGAGCGGGCCGGCTCGTCGCTGGCGGCTGTCGCCGGGGCGTCGATCAAGAAGTCGGTGCTCGAGCTCGGCGGCTCGGACCCGTTCGTGGTGCTGGCCTCGGCCGACGTGGCAGCCGCGGCCGCCACCGCGGTGAAGGCGCGGTTCACCAACACCGGCCAGAGCTGCGTGTGCGCGAAGCGGTTCATCGTGCACGAGGACGTGGCCGAGGAGTTCCTGGAGCGGTTCGTCGACGGCGTCGCGCTGCTGACCCCCGGCGACCCGAGCGACCCCCGGACCACGCTGGGCCCGATGGCACGAGCCGACCTCCGCGACGGCCTGCTCCGCCAGATCGAGGCGACGGTGGCCGCAGGGGCCCGGCTGGTCGCGGGCGGGCGCGCGATCGACGCACCCGGCTGCTTCGTCGAGCCGACGGTGCTCGACGGTGTCGTCCCCGGGATGACCGCGTTCGACGAGGAGACCTTCGGTCCGCTCGCCACGATCACCCGGGCCCGCGACGACGACCACGCGGTCGAGCTGGCCAACGCCACCGCCTTCGGGCTCGGGGCCTCGGTCTGGGGCTCGTCCGAGCACGCGTTGGCCGTCGGCCGCCGGATCCGATCGGGTGCGCTGTTCGTCAACGCGATGGTCGCCTCCGACCCCCGGCTGCCCTTCGGCGGCATCGGCCGCAGCGGCTACGGCCGTGAGCTCTCCGCCGAGGGGATCCGCGAGTTCACCAACGTACGCACCGTGGTGGTGGCCTGAGATGCGGCTCGACCACGTCGGTCTCGCCGTCGCCGACCTCGAGGCGATGACCACCTGGTACGCCGGGGCGCTGGGGCTGACGGAGGAGTTCGGTTTCGCCGTCGAGCAGGCCGGGCTCCGCGGCGCGATGCTTCGCTCGCCCGACGGCTGGCGGCTCGAGCTGCTCGCCCGCGAGGGCGGCGTGCCCGGGCTCCGGGCCGCCGACCCCGCCGAGGCCGCGCTCACCCGCGGCTTCGGACACATCGCGCTCGACGTGGCCGACGTCGGCGCGGCGTACGACTCCCTCATCGGCCACGGCGCGACCGACCGGATGTCGCCACGGCCCTCGCCCGAGCCCGGCATCCGGATGGCGTACGTCGCCGACCCCGAGGGCAACCTCGTCGAGCTGCTCGACCGCACCTCGGCTCTACATTCCGAGAAAGAAGGACGATGACCATGTCTCAGCTCAACGAGCACGGGATCACCCACCTGCGGCACGTCGACCTGGCCGTGCCCGACTACGACACCCAGCGCAGCTTCTACAAGGACACCTGGGGCCTGACCGAGATCGGCACCGACGGCAAGCTCTCCTACCTCGCCGCGGAAGGGTCGCCGGAGCAGTACATCGTCCGGCTGCGCCAGGGCGACAAGCGGTTGGACCTGATCTCCTTCGGCGCCGAGTCGCCCGAGGCGGTCGACGCGCTGGCCCAGCGCCTCGGCTCCCAGGGCGTCCAGATCGCGCAGGAACCCGGCAAGCTGCAGACCGCCGGCGGCGGCTACGGCTTCCGGTTCTTCGACATCGACGGCCGCACCATCGAGATCTCGGCCGACGTCGAGACCCGTGCGTTCCGTCCGATCGAGGAGGGCGAGGCGATCCCGGTGCGGATCTCGCACGCGGTGATGAACAGCAACGACCCCAACCGCACCCGCGACTTCTACGCGAACGTGCTCGGCTTCAAGCTCTCGGACACGCTCTGGGGCGAGCACATGGGCGAGATGATGCACTTCATGCGGTGCAACGACTGGCACCACAGTCTCGCCATCGCCCGCGGCCCGCACACCTCGGTGCACCATGTCTCCTTCGAGATGCGTGGTCTCGACGAGTACATGCGCGGCACCGGCCGCGTCATGCGCGCCGGGATCAAGAAGATCTGGGGCCCGGGCCGTCACAAGGCCGGCAACAACACCTTCACCTACTTCCTCGACCCCAGCGGAAACACGATGGAGTACACCACCGAGCTCGAGCGCATCGAGACCGACCAGTGGCACCCCTCCATCCACGACATCGCCGAGCCGGACGTCCAGGACCAGTGGGGCACCGCCGACCCGATGAGCGAGTTCATCGCGCGGGACTCGTTCAACGACCCCGACCGCGGCGTCTTCGTCGCGCCTCCGGTCTGACCAGGACGTACGCAGCGATGAGACTGTCGGACAAGGTCGTCGTCGTCACCGGTGCCGCCCGTGGCCAGGGCGCGGAGGAGGTCCGTGCCCTGGCCGCCGAAGGCGCGCTCGTGGTCGCCACCGACGTGCTGCCCTTCGAGTCGGCGGCGCCCGACGGGGTGGTCAGGCGCCACCTCGACGTCACCGATGCCGAAGGCTGGACAGAGCTGGCGGAGTGGGTCGGGGCGACGTACGGGAGGGTCGACGGGCTGGTGAACAACGCCGGGGTGGCGGCCCGTGAGCGGCTCCCCGACGTGACCGTCGACGCCTGGCGGCGCACCTTCGACATCAACGTCACCGGGCCGATGCTCGGGATCCAGGCGCTGGTGCCGTTGATGCCCGCGGGCGCCAGCATCGTCAACATCTGCTCGGTGGCGGCGATGTCGGGGCATGCGGCCGCGGCGTACACCTCCAGCAAGTGGGCGCTGCGCGGTCTCACCCGCAGCGCCTCGCTCGAGCTGGGGGAGCGGGGGATCCGGGTCAACGCCGTCATGCCGGGGCTCGTCGACACCCCGCTGATGGCTTCGGCGTCGCCGGCGTTCTTCGACGCGGCCGTCGCCGAGGTGCCGCTGGGGCGCGTCGGTGTCCCGGCCGACATCGCGCCGACGATTGTCTTCCTGGTCTCCGACGACGCCGCCTACTACAACGGCGCCGAGATCGTCATCGACGGCGGTCTGACTGCGCACGTATCCCACAAGCGGATCGCGGACGCGACCAGATGAGCCCCCCCCCGGAAGGCCTCAGACCGGCTCGGTGACGAAGTCGATCAGCTCCTCGACCCGCCCGAGCAGGGCGGGCTCGAGATCGCCGAACGAGTTGACCCGTCCCAGGATCGTCTTCCACGCCCGGGCGATGTCGGCCTGGTCGCGGTGGGGCCAGCCCAGGTGCTGGCAGATGCCCTTCTTCCACTCGATCGAGCGGGGCACGCTGGGCCACTCCGACAGCCCGACCCGGGCCGGCTTGACCGCCTGCCACACGTCGATGAACGGGTGACCGACGATCAGCACG
Source organism: Nocardioides sp. NPDC126508 (assembly GCA_040302365.1). Classification (GTDB taxonomy): domain Bacteria; phylum Actinomycetota; class Actinomycetes; order Propionibacteriales; family Nocardioidaceae; genus Nocardioides. The sequence goes on along the minus strand of JBEOUM010000005.1, from coordinate 130,774 downwards.
TGCTGGCCGACCGCGGAGCGCCGGATCGACTCCGCGATCCGGGCCTCCTTCGAGCCCTTGACCAGGTGGTCGACGAGCACGCCGACCCGCCGCTCGCGGCTGGGCCGGAACGAGACCAGGTGGTCGGCGAGGTCGTCGACGCCGCCGAGATACTCGACGACCACACCTTCGATCCGCAGGTCGTCGCCCCAGATCTTCTCGACGAGCTCGGCGTCGTGACGCCCCTCGACGAAGATCCGCGACTCGCGGGCGACCCGCGCCTTGACGCCGGCGACGGCGACCGACCCAGAGGCCGTCCGGGTCGGCGCAGCAGGAGCCGCGCGGGTCACCGGGGGAGTGAGGATGACCGGCTTGCCCTCGAGCCAGAAGCCCGGTCCGAGCGGGAACGTACGCCGCTTGCCGTGCCGGTTCTCCAGGGTCAGCGTGTGCAGGTCGCGGTCGATCCGTACGATCTCGCCGACGAAGTCGGTCTCGACCTCCTCGACCACCGCGCCCAGCTCGGCGGGAGTCTCGACGGCACGCCCGTGCTTGGGCTTCTTCCAATCACCGGCCAGGACGTCGGAGCCGTAGCGATCGCTCATCCGGAGAACGTTAGTGGAGTCAGCAGCGAGAACCGGTGAGCACGCGCCCGAGCTGCTCGAGAACCTCGTCCGGGGTGGCCGCTGTCTCCGGGAACCGGAAGGTCACGTGGTGGCCGCCGTCGAGGGTGATCCAGGAGACGTCGACGCTCTGCTCGGTGAGGTGGGAGAGACGTACGCCCACGATGTGACGCGGCCGGAGCCCGAGCCGTGCGGAGAGCGAGCGACACAGGTCGGCCTGGTGCTCGTCGTTGGCATGGGTCGTGATGCGGGCCAGCAGATCGTCGGCGATCATGGCACTCTCCAGTGGGGCGGAAGCGGTACGTCTAAGGTCAGCCTAACCTAAGGCTATCTCGATGGCGAGAGACTGTGCCGGAAACTGGTTCCTGTGACACGAACCGGTAAGATTGGCACTCGCACGGAATGAGTGCCAGGCAGCCAGGACGATAGGAGCGCAGATGCAGAACGAACGCAGGCTCTCCGTCCTCCGGGCGATCGTCGAGGACTACGTGAAGACCGAGGAGCCAGTCGGCTCCAAGGCCCTCGTGGAGCGTCACGGCCTGGGCGTCTCGCCGGCGACGGTACGCAACGACATGGCCGCGCTGGAGGAGGAGGGCTACATCACCGCCCCCCACACCAGCGCCGGACGTGTGCCCACCGACAAGGGCTACCGGCTCTTCGTCGACCGGCTGACCACGGTCAAGCCGATGACGGCGGCGGAGAAGCGGGCGATCGCGGGCTTCCTCGACGGCGCGGTCGACCTCGACGACGTCGTCAGCCGCTCGACCCGGCTGCTCTCCCAGCTGACCCGCCAGGTCGCGGTGGTGCAATACCCCACCCTGAGCCGCTCGACCGTCCGCCACGTCGAGCTGGTCTCCCTGGCTCCGACCAGGCTCCTCCTCGTGCTCATCCTCAGCACCGGTCGCGTCGAGCAGCGGCTGCTCGAGGTGACCGAGGAGGTCTCCGAGGAGACCCTGGCCGGGCTGCGTACGCAGGTCAACGCCGCCGTGGACGGCGTCATCATCGGCGAGGCCTGCCAGGCGCTCCGCGCGATCGCCCACCCCGAGGCCGACGACTCGAGGGACGACCTCGCGACGAGCATCGCCGAGGCCCTGATCGAGGCGATGAGCGACCACCGCTCCGACGAGCGGATCTCCATCGGCGGGACCAGCAACCTGGCCCGTTTCGGAGACAGCTTCGACACCGCCGTACGCCCGCTCCTGGAGGCCCTCGAGGAGCACGTCGTCCTGCTCAAGCTGATGGGTGAGGCGACCGCGGGCGGGCTGGTCACCGTGCGGATCGGCGCCGAGGGCCCCTACCAGGAGCTGTCGCAGACCAGCGTGGTGGCGACCGGCTACGGACCTGGTGACGAGGCGCTGGCCACGCTCGGCGTGGTCGGGCCGACCCGGATGGACTACCCCGGATCCATGGCAGCGGTGCGCGCGGTGGCGCGCTACCTCTCCCGGATCCTCGACGAGGCGTAAGAGAGAACGACGAACTCCGATGGCAGGAAGACCGACGTTGGACCCCTATGAGCTCCTCGGTGTCGACAAGGACGCCGACGACGCAACCATCAAGAAGGCGTACCGGAAGCTGGCGCGCCAGTACCACCCTGACGTCAACCCGGACGCCGAGTCGCAGGAGAAGTTCAAGGAGATCTCCCATGCGTACGAGGTGCTGAGCGACCCGCAGAAGCGGGCTGCGTACGACCGCGGAGGCGACCCCTTCGGCGGTGGCTTCGGCGCGCAGGGCGCGGGCTTCTCGTTCACCGACATCATGGACGCCTTCTTCGGCGGCGCCGGAGCCGGTGGCGCCGGTGCCGGCCGCGGCCCCCGTCCACGCGTACGCCGCGGGCAGGACGCCCTCATCCGGCTCGACATCGACCTGGCCGAGGCCGCCTTCGGCGTCACCCGTGACCTCAAGGTCGACACCGCGGTCGTGTGTGACACCTGTGGTGGCGAGGGGGCCGCGGAAGGCTCCCACCCGATCCCGTGCGAGACCTGCCACGGTCAGGGCGAGGTCGCGGTCGTGCAGCGCTCCTTCCTGGGCGAGATCCGCACCCTGCGCCCGTGCTCGGCCTGCAACGGCTTCGGCACCGTCATCCCCGACCCCTGCCGCGACTGCAGCGGCGAGGGCCGGGTGCGCTCCCACCGCACGCTGACCGTGAAGATCCCGCCGGGCGTCGACGACGGCACCCGGGTGCAGCTCGCCGAGCAGGGCGAGATCGGTCCCGGCGGTGGCCCCGCGGGCGACCTCTACGTCGAGATCCACGTCGCCAAGCACGCCACCTTCACCCGCCGCGGCAACGACCTGCACTGCACCGCGAAGGTGCCGATGACCGCGGCCGCGCTCGGCACCACGCTCAACCTGCCGACCCTGGAGGCCGACCTCGTCGGCGACGGCGCCGACCAGATCGACCCCGAGGACGCCTCGATCCAGATCGACCTCAAGCCCGGCACCCAGTCCGGCACCGACCACGTCCTGCGTGGCCGCGGTGTGCCCGGGCTGCGTGGCGGTCGTGGCGACCTGATCGTGACCATCAACGTGGAGACCCCCACCAAGCTCGACCTCGAGCAGGAGGCGCTGCTGCGCCAGCTCGCCGAGATGCGCGGTGAGGAGGCCGTCCAGGGCCAGCTGAAGGCGGCCCACAAGGGCGGCGTCTTCTCCTGGTTCAAGGACACCCTCAACGGGCACTGATCCACGATGACCCTCCCCGTTCACCTCGTCGAGTCGCTCGCCGGCACCCGCGTCGGCGACGCCATCGAGGTGAGCGGTGACGAGGGCCATCACGCGGTCGTCGTACGCCGCCTCCGGGTCGGCGAGGAGGTCGTGCTCACCGACGGCGCCGGTGAGGGCGTCACCGGCACGATCACCCAGACCACCAAGAAGTCGATGACCGTGCGCGTCGACGAGATCATCCTCGGCGACGCGCCGCCCGAGCCCTCGCTGACGGTCGTCCAGGCGCTGCCCAAGGGCGACCGCGGCGAGCTCGCCGTCGAGATGCTCACCGAGATCGGCGCCGCCCGGATCGTCCCGTGGGCGGCGGCCCGCTCGGTCGCCGTCTGGAAGGGTGAGCGTGCGGTCAAGTCGCTCGCCCGTTGGCGGGCCACCGCCCGTGAGGCCGCCAAGCAGTCGCGCCGGCTGTGGCACCCCGAGGTCGAGCCGCTGGCCACCACCGACACCGTCGTGGCGATGATCGAGAACGCCGACGTCGCCGTCGTGCTCCACGAGGAGGGCACCCTCCCGCTCGGCGCCGTCCCCGTCATCGACGAGGGCACGATCCTGGTCGTGGTCGGCCCCGAGGGCGGCCTGACCGAGGACGAGATCGCCCTCTTCGAGAAGGCCGGTGCCACCACCATCCGGCTCGGTGGCGAGGTCCTGCGCACCTCGACGGCCGGCGTAGCCGCCTGCGCCGCCCTCCTGGCCCGCACGCGTCGCTGGGACTGACCTCCGACTGCCCGGCGTGGTGCGTTTCCCGTTCGGGGGAGGCGGGTGAGTATGGAGACATGAGCAGCACACGTACTCGTCCGGCGGGTCTCGTCATCGCTCTCGCGCTCTGCGGCGTGCTGGCCACCGGGTGCGGCGACGGGGATGCCGTCGCCGAGGACCCGGCGACCTCGGCCCAACCCTCCGAGCAGCCGTCCGAGCAGCCGTCGACGCTGCCACGCACCGCCGAGCTGATCACCTTGGCGGCACCTGCCGAAGGCGCAAAGGTCTCGGACAGCTTCGAGGCGTCCGGCAAGGCCAACTCTCCCGAGGCGAACGTGCCGTGGGAGGTCCAGGACACCACCGGCGAGACCGTGCTCGAGGGTCACGCGACCGCCGAGGGCTGGATGGACAAGCTCTACCCGTGGACGACGACGGTCGACGTCTCCGAGCTCGATCCCGGGAGCTACCTCTTCATCGCCCGCACCGACGACCCCTCCGACGGCGAGGGGAAGCCCGCCGAGGAGGTCGGCGCACACATCACCGTCGAGTAGGACATCATCGCTACCGTGATCCTCACCGAACGGCAGCTCAACCGGACCCTCCTGCTCCGCCAGCACCTGTTGTCGCGGGCCTCGCTCACCTCGGCCGAGATGATCGAGCACCTGGTCGGCCTGCAGGCGCAGGAGCAACTGCCTCCGTTCCTCGCGCTGGCCGCCCGGCTGGAGTCGTTCGACCCCTACGCGCTCAGCGCCCAGCTGGAGTCGAGCGCGCTGGTCCGGCTCTCCTCGCTGCGCTCGACGATCCACATGCACACCGCCGCCGACGCGGCGCTGATCAGAGCCTGGACCCAGCCGGTCCACGACTTCTACACCCAGCGGATCGAGATCGTCCGCCCAGCGGCGCAGCTGGAGGGCTTCGCGGCAGCCGTCGAGGACGTACTCGCTCTCGGTGCGCTGCCCAACGCCGCCCTGGAGGCTGGGCTGGTCGAGCACTTCCCCGGCATCCCGGCCAAGGCGCTCGGGCTGCGTGCGCGCAACGAGCTGCCGCTGGTCCAGCTGCCGCCGCGGGGCCTGTGGAAGGGGTCGGGCGGGCTCGTCTACGACCTGCTGCCGCGCTGGACGGGCGTGCCCCCGGTGGCCGCCGACGACGTCGTCCCGGCGCTGGCGCCGGAGATCGTACGCCGCTACCTGCTCGCCTTCGGACCGGCGACCGCCGCCGACATCACCACCTGGTCCTCGCTGACCCGACTGACCCCGGTGGTCAAGCGGATCGAGGGGCTGGTGACCTATCGCGACGAGGCCGGCAAGACCCTCTACGACGTCCCGGACGCCCCGCTCGCCACCGGCGAGGAGCACGCCCCGGTGCGGCTCCTGGGGAGGTTCGACAACGTCTGGCTCTCCCACGCCAACCGGGAGCGGATCACCGCCAAGGGCACCCGGAAGGAGTGGGGCATCGGGGGCGGCGGTGCGGTCATCATCGCCGGCGGCCACCTCGTCGGCCTCTGGAAGCCGGTCGACGGCAAGGTCGAGGTCGTCAAGCTGCTCCGCGACCTCAGCCCCGACGAGCGCGACGAGCTCGCCGAGGAGACCGCCCGGGTCGAATCGCTGCTCGCCAGCTGAGGCGGGAACTATCCGGTAGGAACGGGGCGGAGCGCCCGCGTACCATGGAGATCACCAGCACCGCGACGAGAGAGGGCCCACCCGGGCATCCATGACCGATCGAGAACCAAGTCCGCTTCCTACCGACACCGCCGCTTCGACCAAGCACACCGTGGTCGTGCCGAACAGCGTCGACATGGTGACCGTCCTCGGCCCGGCCGATGAGCACCTCGGGATCATCGAGGCCCACTTCGACGCCGACGTGCACGTGCGCGGCAACCGGATCACCCTCCACGGTGCTCCCAGCGAGATCGCGATGATCGAGCGGGTGCTGGAGGAGCTGGTCCAGATCATCCGCACCGGGCAGGGCGTGAGCGGCGAGACCGTCGAGCGCGTGATCAGCATGCTGCAGGCCGACACCACGGAGAAGCCGGCCGACGTGCTGAGCCTCAACATCCTCTCCAACCGCGGCCGCAGCATCCGTCCCAAGACGCTGAACCAGAAGCGCTACGTCGACGCGATCGACAAGCACACGATCACCTTCGGCATCGGCCCGGCGGGCACCGGCAAGACCTATCTGGCGGTCGCCAAGGCGGTCCAGGCGCTGCAGTCCAAGCAGGTCAACCGGATCATCCTGAGCCGTCCCGCGGTCGAGGCCGGCGAGAAGCTCGGCTTCCTGCCCGGCACCCTGACCGAGAAGATCGACCCCTACCTGCGCCCGCTCTACGACGCGCTGCACGACATGATGGACCCGGAGATGATCCCCAAGCTGATGGCGTCGGGGACCATCGAGGTGGCCCCGCTCGCCTTCCTCCGCGGCCGCAGCCTCAACGACTCCTTCATCATCCTCGACGAGGCGCAGAACACCACGCCCGAGCAGATGAAGATGTTCCTGACCCGGCTCGGCTTCGGCTCCAAGATCGTGGTCACCGGCGACGTCACCCAGACCGACCTGCCCTCGGGCCAGCGGTCGGGGCTGCGGGTCGTCGAGGGCATCCTCGACGACGTCAAGGACATCAGCTTCAACAACCTGACCAGCCACGACGTCGTACGCCACCGGCTGGTCGCCAAGATCGTCGCCGCCTACGAGGAGCACGACATCCAGAGCCAGGCAAAGCGCGAGCGGGCCTCGGGGGAGACCCGATGAGCACGGAGATCATGAACGAGTCCGAGCAGGAGATCGACGTCGAGCACGTCGCCAAGCTCGCTCGCTTCCTGCTCGAGCAGCTGCGCGTGCACCCGCAGGCCGACCTGCGGATCAAGTTCGGCGACGAGGCCACGATCACCGAGCTCAACGAGCGCTACTTCGACACCGAGGGCCCGACCGATGTGCTCTCGTTCCCCGGCGACGAGCTCCTTCCCGGCCGCCTCGACGAGGAGCCGGAGGAGGGCGACCTGGGCGATATCATCATCGCCCCGACGATCGCGGCCAAGCAGGGCGAGGCAGCCGGCCACGGCACCGTGGCGGAGATCGAGCTGCTCACCACCCACGGCATCCTCCACCTGCTCGGCTACGACCATGTGGACCCCGATGAGCACGCCGAGATGTTCGGGCTGCAGGCCAAGCTGCTCAAGGCCTGGGGCTCTTCGGCCACACCACCCGAGTAGGAGCACGAACCCACACCCATGGACGATGCGAGGCTGCTGATCGCAGCCGCAGTTCTGGTCCTGATCGCCGGCATCTTCTCCGCCGCCGACGCGGCGCTCAGCGCCTTCTCCCGTGCCCGGGCCGCGGAGCTCGTCTCCGAAGGCCGGGCCGGCGCCAAGCGCCTGGTGGCGGTGGTCGACGACCCTGCCCGCTACGTCAACACGGTGCTGCTGCTCCGGCTGCTGTGCGAGATCGGTGCCACCGTGCTCGCCGCGCTGTGGGCGTACGACACCTACCAGGGGCGCTGGTGGCCGGCCGTGCTGACCACGACCGCGACCATGACCGTGGTCTCCTTCGTGGTCATCGGCGTCGGTCCGCGCACGCTGGGGCGCCAGCACCACGAGGGCATCGCCCTGGCGGTCGCCGGCCCGATCGGCGTGATCACCGCGGTCCTCGGCCCGCTGCCGAGCCTGCTGATCATGCTCGGCAACGCGCTCACGCCTGGCAAGGGCTTCCGCAAGGGCCCGTTCTCGACGGAGACCGAGCTGCGCGAGCTGGTCGACATCGCCGAGGCCACCGACCTGATCGAGGCCGACGAGCGCCGGATGATCCACTCGGTCTTCGAGCTGGGCGACACCCGCGCCCGCGAGGTGATGGTGCCCCGCGGTGACATCGTCTTCCTCGAGCGCCGCAAGACGCTGCGCCAGGCGCTGTCCCTGTTCCTGCGCTCCGGCTACTCCCGGATGCCGGTGATCGACGAGAGCCTCGACGACATCATCGGGATGGTCTACCTCAAGGACGTCGTCGCCCGCGACTTCGAGGCGCCCGAGGTGGAGACCACCCAGCGGGTCGAGTCGCTGATGCGCAAGCCGACCTGGGTGCCCGACTCCAAGCCGGTCGACGAGCTGCTCACCGAGATGCAGCAGCACCGGCAGCACATCGCGGTCGTCGTCGACGAGTACGGCGGCACCGCCGGCCTGATCACCATCGAGGACATCCTCGAGGAGATCGTCGGCGAGATCACCGACGAGTACGACGTCGAGGACCGCGAGCCGCTCCACCTCGGCGACGGCTCCTGGCGGGTGCCCTCCCGCTTCCTGGTCAGCGACCTCGAGGAGCTCATCGGCTTCCCCGTCGAGGAGGACGATGTCGACTCCGTACGCGGTCTGATGGCCAAGCATCTCGGACTCGTGCCGATCCCCGGCTCCGAGGTGGAGGCCCACGGGCTCCGCTTCGAGGCCGAGGAGGCTGCGGGCCGGCGGAACAAGATCGGTACCGTACGCATCAGCGCCGTCGTCCCGGCCGAGACCGAGGCCGACGAGGACGAGCACGGCGAGAAGACCGATCGCGTGAAGACGGACAGGACGAAAGAGGCCCATGCCTGAGCAGAGTGAGCTGTCGGCGGAAGACCGCAAGCTGGTGACCCTGGCCCGCGCGACCCGCGCCCGCACGGGCGCCGCCGAAGGAGCAGCCGTACGCGACCTCGACGGCCGCACCTACGCGGCCGCCACCGTGGACCTGCCCTCGCTCCGGATCTCCGCGATCGGCGTCTGTGTGGCGATGGCGGTGGCGTCGGGCTCCAAGGGCCTCGAGGCCGTCGTCGTGCTCGGCGAGGCCGAGGCGCCGTCCGCGGACGACCTGGCGGCCGTCAAGGAGTTCGCCGGGGAGGACGTCCCCGTCCTGGTCGCCGACCCCCGGGGCACCCTCCGCTGAGCCCCTGCCGGTCGCTCAGCGAGCGGCCCGGTGCCCGCCCGTCCCGCCGCCGGACTCGGCGACCAGCGGGAGGGTGCCGAGCTCGATCGTGACGTGGATCCCGTCCTCGTCACGGTAGGCGGTCAGGCCGTTCATGGTGGCCATGTCGACGCCCTTCTCGCGCATGTGCACGACGATCTGGTCGATCGCCAGGGCGAGCCGCGCCTGGGAGACGGACTTGTTGCGCCACTTGACCTGGTTCTCGGTGAAGTAGGGGGTTGCCTTCTCGGCGAGCGTCGACACAGCGTCACGATGGGCAGCACTGGACATGAGGACCCTCCAGGGTGCACGAGATGGGGGAGCCGACGGGAGCAGTCGACGCTTGGCGACTGTAAGCGAACTAACCAAGAAATCGAAACCCGAGATCCGAACGCGGGAGTAAAGTGCGTCGAGTGACGGGTGAGACTGGCTGGGAACGACACAACGAAGCCGTCGAACGGCTGACGACCTCTTACACAGCGATTCCGGACGGAGCGCCTGTCAGGCTGGCGAAGCGCACCACCAACCTCTTCCGGGCCCGGGCCGCGTCCAGCGCGCCGGGACTCGACGTCTCCGGCCTGAGCGGCGTGATCAAGGTCGATGCCGCGGCGGGCACTGCCGACGTCCAGGGGATGTGCACCTACGAGGACCTCGTCGACGTCACCCTGACCTACGGGATGATCCCCTACGTCGTCCCGCAGCTGCGCACGATCACGCTCGGCGGCGCGGTGACCGGTATGGGCATCGAGGCCACCTCGTTCCGCAACGGGATGCCGCACGAGTCGGTGCTGGAGATGGACATCCTGACCGGGGCCGGCGAGATCGTCACGACGAGGCCCGGGGACGACCTCTTCGACACCTTCCCGAACTCCTACGGCTCCCTGGGCTACGCCACCCGGCTCAAGATCAAGCTGGAGAAGGTGCCGGGATACGTCGCGCTGCGGCACGTACGCTTCGACGACCCCGGCCTGCTCGCCAAGACGATCGCGCAGATCACCGAGACCAGGACGTACGAGGGGGAGCGGGTCGACGGGCTCGACGGCGTCGCCTTCGAGCCGGGGGAGTACTACCTGACCCTCGCGACCTGGACCGAGCGTGCGGCGCAGACCCCCTCCGACTACACCGGCCAGCAGATCTACTACCGCTCGATCCAGGAGCGCGAGACCGACCTGCTGACCACCTACGACTACCTGTGGCGCTGGGACACCGACTGGTTCTGGTGCTCGGGCGCCTTCGGCGCGCAGAACAAGTACCTGCGACGCGTCTGGCCCCGCCGGCTGCGCCGCTCCGACGTCTACATGAAGCTCGTCGGCCTGGACCGGAGGTTCGGCATCGCCGACAGGCTCGACGCGCGCGCCGGGCGGCTGCTGCGGGAGCGGGTGATCCAGGACATCGAGGTCCCGGTGGAGAACCTGCCCGCCTTCCTGGAGTGGTTCGACGCCGAGATCGGGATGCGGCCGGTGTGGCTGTGCCCGCTGGTCTCCCACGGGACGAGCACGGGTGGGAAGTGGCCGACCTACCCGCTCGAGGCCGGCCGGACGTACGTCAACGTCGGCTTCTGGGGCACGGTCCATGTCGGTCCGAGCGCGGTCAATGCGCCCAAGAACCGCGCGATCGAGACCCGGGTCCACGAGCTCGGCGGGCATAAATCGCTCTACTCCGAGGCGTTCTACGACAAGGATGTCTTCGACGCTCTCTACGACGGGGAGAACCTCGCTGCCGTGAAGGCGGCGTACGACCCCGGCAACCGGTTGACCGATCTGTACAGCAAGGCGGTGAAGAGACTGTGAACCATATTGCAGAGACCATCAACGAACTCTTCGACGGTGGGCTGCCGATCAAGCTCACTGCGTACGACGGCAGCGTCGCCGGCGACAAGGACTCCGACTACGGGATGGAGATCCTCAACCCGCGCGGTCTCGCGTTCCTGCTGACCGCGCCGGGCGACCTCGGGCTCGCCCGCGCCTACGTCAGCGGCGACATGGCCCTCCACGGGATCCATCCGGGCGACCCCTACCCGCTCCTGAACCTGATCCTGGACAAGACCGACTTCAAGCGTCCCAGCCCCCGCGAGACGATCGACATGGTGCGCGCCCTCGGGGTGAAGAACTTCGTCCCGCCCAAGCCGCCCCCGCAGGAGCACCTGCCGGCGTGGCGTCAGCGGGCCGAGAACGTACGCCACCTCTCCGGCCTCGCGATCGGCGCGCTGCCGTGGACGCGCCACTCGCCGGAGCGGGACGCCGACGCGATCCACCACCACTACGACGTCTCCAACACCTTCTACGAGTACGTCCTGGGCCCGTCGATGACCTACACCTGTGCCCTCTACCCGACCAAGGACGCCACCCTCGAGGAGGCTCAGGCGGCCAAGTACGACCTGATCTGCCGCAAGCTCGGGCTCGAGCCCGGGATGCGCCTGCTCGACATCGGCTGCGGCTGGGGCGGGATGGTGCGCCACGCCGCCCAGCACTACGGGGTGAAGGCGCTCGGCGTGACCCTGTCGCGCGAGCAGGCCAACTGGGCCCAGCAGGCGATCAAGACCGCGGGCCTCGACGACGTCGCCGAGGTGCGCTACTCCGACTACCGCGACGTGGTCGAGGGCGACTTCGACGCGGTCAGCTCCATCGGGCTCACCGAGCACATCGGCGTGGCCAACTACCCGTCCTACTTCGGATTCATCAAGGGCAAGCTGCGCGACGGGGGTCGGCTGCTCAACCACTGCATCACCCGTCCCGACAACGTCTCGAAGGCCAACGCGGGGGCGTTCATCGACCGCTACGTCTTCCCCGACGGCGAGCTGATCGGCTCGGGGACCATCGTCTCCGCGATCGAGAACACCGGCCTCGAGGTGCAGCACCACGAGAACATCCGGGTCCACTACGCCAAGACGCTCACCGCGTGGAACGACAACCTCCGCGACAACTGGGACGCCTGCGTCGACGAGGTCGGCCTCGGCACCGCCAAGGTCTGGGGGATCTACATGGCCGGCTCCCGGATCGGCTTCGAGCGCAACAACATCCAGCTCCACCACGTCCTCGCTAGCAAGACGGTCGACGGCGTCTCGGGCTACCCGCTGCGGCATACCTTCTGAGGAGACGAGCCCCGCCGCCGCGTCCTCACGCGCCGGCGGGGCCGCCGCCGATGCCGATCTCGTTGCCGTCGGGGTCGCGGAAGACGGTCTTGCGGACCCCGTTCTCGTACGTCTCCTCCGAGGCCGGGCGCAGCCCCCGGTCGGCGATCGTGGCCAGGCGGGTGTCGAGGTCCTCGACGAAGAGGGTGAGGAACCCGTGGCCGGCGATCTGCGGCTTCTGCTCGATGTAGACGTAGCGGTGCTCGGCCGCCTCGAAGACGACCTCGACCTCGTTCGGACGGAAGGCGACCTCGCCGAGCAGCTTCTCGTACCACGGCACGGCGGCGGCGATGCTGGTCACCGGGATGCCGGCGAAGAGGTCGACCATGTCAGAACCTCCACCGGGTCGCGGCGTACGGCTCGACGCACTGGACCGCGTGCGCCGAGGTGGCCTCGAGCCGGTGCACGTGCCACGGTGCGGGGCCGGCGCTCTGCGCGTTGAACGGCGCGGTCAGCGCGTCGCCGGACTCGTCGACCTCGGCCGGCCAGCCCTCGTGGTCGTGGTAGCGCTGCGCCACCCGGGCGAGCTCCTCGCCCAGCAGCCGGGTGGCGCGGCCCTCGACCACCAGGTCGAACTCGCGCACCGACAGCGAGACGGCACAGCGCGGGTCGCGCGCGAGATTGCGGCCGCGGCGGGTCCTCGGCCCGGTGACGAGGTGGAAGGAGCCGTCGAACCAGATCGCACCCACCGCGTTCACGTGCGGACCGCCGTCGGCGTTGATGGTGCTCACCCAGGTCGTGTAGCGCCCCGGCTCGCCCTCCTGAGACCCGGGACCCTGGTCGAACCCGGCCTCCAGTCGCCTGGTCACCTCCTCCCAGGACATCGGTGGCGCGTCGTACATCTCGGCAAGGTTGTAGGTCTCCATGAGGTGTCTCCTTCGACTGGACATGACTATTCACCTGCTCCACGAACGAGTCACGCCCAAATCGACAACGGGCCGATGAGGGCGATGATGCGGGTGGGGGAGCCCGGCGCGGATAACCTTGATCCGATGAGTGTCAAGGCCCAGCAGTACGCCGCGGAGGTGCTGCGGCGCGAGCAGATCACGCCCCACCTGGTCCGTCTGGTGCTCGGCGGCCCCGGCCTGGCCGGTTTCGAGTCGACCGGGATCCCCGACGAGTGGGTCGGGCTGATCGTGCCGGGCCAGTTCCAGTCGCGCTACTACACCGTCCGCTCGTGGCAGGGCGGCGAGCTGACCCTCGACGTCGTCGTCCACGACGTCGGCCTGGTGACGGAGTGGGCCTCCCGCCTCGACCCGGTGGGGCAGACGGTCACCATCACCGAGCCCAAGGGCTCCTACGCCGCGCCCGAGGGCGCGCAGTGGCTGCTGCTGGTCGGCGACCTGACCGCGATGCCGGCCATGGCGCGCATCGCCGAGACCACCGCGCTGCCCGCGCGGATCTGGGCCGAGACCCCCGACGACCTGCCCGGCTACCTTCCCGACACCGCCGAGGTGACCTGGTCCGCGCCGCCCTCGGAGACCTCCTCCGACCTGGCCGCGGCCGTGGAGAAGATCGAGTGGCCGACGGGCGACGGCTACTTCTGGATGGCCGGCGAGTCGAGCCAGATGCGGGCGATCCGCAAGCATCTGATGCGCGAGCGGAAGCTCGACTCCCACGCCTACGACGTGATGGGCTACTGGCGCGGCGGCGGCCAGAAGCGGCAGCCGCGCGCGGTCGATCCCGGACCGGTGTGGCGCGAGGGCAAGGCCCAGGGGCTCACCGACGAGCAGATCTGGCAGCGATACGACGAGCAGCAGGAGCAGCAACAGTGACCGAGCCAGCCTTTCGGAGCGGCTTCGTGTCGTTCGTCGGACGCCCCAACGCGGGCAAGTCGACCCTGACCAACGCCCTGGTCGGCACCAAGGTGGCGATCACCTCCGACAAGCCGCAGACCACCCGCACCGTGGTCAAGGGCATCGTCCACCGCCCCGACGGCCAGCTGATCCTGGTCGACACCCCGGGCATCCACCGGCCGCGTACGCTGCTCGGCGAGCGGCTCAACGACCTGGTCGAGGCCACCTGGACCGAGGTCGACGTGGTCGCGATCTGCTTCCCGTGCAACGAGAAGATCGGCCCGGGTGACCGCCGGATCGCGGAGAACGCCAACAAGCTCAAGAAGGGCATCAAGCGGGTCGCGGTCGCCACCAAGACCGACCTCGCCACCCCCGAGCAGATCGGCGAGCACCTGATGTCGATCCAGGCGCTCGGGACCGAGCTCGGCATCGAGTGGGCCGAGATCGTCCCTGTCTCCAGCGTCGGCGGCGACCAGGTCGACCTCCTCGCCGACCTGCTGATCAAGCTCCTCCCCGAGGGCCCGCCGCTCTACCCCGACGGCGAGCTCACCGACTCGCCCGAGGAGATCATCGTGGCCGAGCTCATCCGCGAGGCAGCCCTGGAGGGCGTACGCGACGAGCTCCCGCACTCCATCGCCGTCGTCGTCGAGGAGATGCGGCTGCGCGAGGACCGCCCGGAGAACAAGCCGCTGATGGACATCCACGCCTTCCTCTACGTCGAGCGCGACTCCCAGAAGGGCATCGTGATCGGCCACAAGGGCTCACGGCTCAAGGACGTCGGCCAGCGCGCCCGCCTGCAGATCAAGGAGCTGCTCGGCATGCCGGTCTACCTCGACCTGCACGTCAAGATCGCCAAGGACTGGCAGCGCGATCCGCGGCAGCTGCGCAAGCTGGGGTTCTGATAACCCTGCCGAGTCGGCAGGGTTATCAGGCTGGCGCCCAGCAGATCCCGTACGACTGACCGTTCTGCCACTGCTCGGCACTGGGGAACTCCCACGACCACTCGTACTTGAGCGGGTCGTCGGCGACCTCGGCGGCAGCGGCCTTGCAGTCCTCGGCGCCGGCGTTGTTGACCTTCGACTCGCCGGGGTACTTGCCGGAGCCGAGGTCGATGACCGACAGCGCCCGCCAGCTGTGCTTGAGGGAGCACGGGACGCGCTTGAAGGAGTCGGACTTCGGTGAGTCGGTGCCGCACATCCGGAACGGCTCGGCGGTCCGGGAGTCGCCCAGGACGCCCTTCATGTTGCCCTTGAGCGTCATCAGGGCCTTCGGGCCGGCGATGCCGATGACGTCGCAGCGGAACCAGTTGGCGCCGGCCTCGGACTCCTTGATCGTGGGCGTGAACCAGACCGGCCGCAGCATCGAGAGCCGCAGGTCGTCGGCGTCACCGCCGAGATACCTGGTGACCTTGTTGGGGCACGCCTCGGCGACCTGGGCCGCGACCTGCTCGGAGTCGACGGCGACGAGGTGGCCGTCGATGACGTTCTTCAGCCGGCCGACGGCGTAGGTCTGGGTGGTGTGCTTGCCCTTGCAGCCCACGGCGGTGCCGCCGGCGGTCGGGGCCAGGGCCTCGTCGTAGGTGAGGTTGTAGCAGGCGCCCTCCTTGGGGGAGGGGGCCGCCGAGGCGGAGGGGGAGGGAGGCGCGGACGACGGCGACGGTGCGGCCTCGGGCTCGCCCCCGCCACACCCAGCAAGAGCCATGGCTCCGACGACGACAAGAGCCCCCCACAGCTTGTTCGACACCATGCTCACTCCTCGGTCACCGCCCAGCAGACCGCCCAGCGGTTGCCGGCGTTCCACTCCTTCTCTCCGAACCATGTGTACCCGTAGTCGAAGCTTTCCGGGTAACCCAACCAGGCCTGGACCGAGCCCTTGCAGTACTGCGAGGCCTTCTTCTTGGACTCCGCGACACCGAGGAACTCGGTCTTGTCCTCGCCCAGCTTGATGGTCGTCACCGCGCGCATCTGGTGCGGCTCGGAGCAGGGGACCTTCGCGGAGGCGACGGTCTTGCCCGAGGCGCACACCATCCAGCGGTCCTCGATGTCCTCGACCTTCTTGACCTTGAGCAGGTTGCGGGTGGTGGTGGGCAGGTCGACGTACTCCGCGCCCTGCTGGCCGCCGCCGACCACGTCGCAGCGGATCCAGCGTGCGCCCTCGTCCCAGGCCTTCTCCGAGGGGCCGAAGTAGACGTGGGAGAGCATCGAGCGCATCAGCAGCGACTGGTCGGAGCCGACGTACTTCTCCAGCAGCTTGCGGCACTGGCTGAAGGCCCACTCGTTGACCTTCTCGTCGCCGTACGCGGCGTCCTTGAACTCGTCCGGGAGCGGCCCGGCGCCGAAGGTCTCGGCGTTGTGCGGCTCGTCGCACGGGACGTACTTGTCGAAGTTGTAGGCCTCGGCGACGTCCTCGTGGGAGAGGTTGCGGCACTTGCCGACCTCGGGCAGCGCGGTGGAGTCCACCTGCTTCGGGTCCTCGCCCTTGGCAGCCGCCCGATCACCGCCGCACCCGCTGAGCGCGAGAGCGGCGAGCACCACGATCACGAGGGACAACGTCGTCGAACGTCTGGGGGTATCGCCGATCACGGGGGTCGACTCTACTTGCGCATCCATGGCCGGGCCGAAAGCACAGATCAGGCGAGGACGGCCGCCAGCGTGGCCCCCAGCTCGTACGCCGCCTCCACATGCGCGTCCTCGACGTCTCCCAGGACGTCGAGGACGTCGTAGGCCTGGGCCCACCCCAGCGCGCCGACGATGGACTGCACCGAGCGGATCGCGCCGGTGGTGTCGTAGCGGCCGTGGACGTAGAGGCCGTAGGGCCGTTTGGCGGTCGCGCCGGAAGACTCTCCGGCACCACCGGAAGGGTCGAGCGCGCCGCCGACGGCCAGGAAGGTCGAGTCGAAGAAGTGCTTCAGCGCACCCGACATGTAGCCGAAGTTCGCCGAGGTGCCGAGGACGTAGCCGTCGGCGGCCAGGACGTCCTCGGCGCTCGCCTTCAGGGCGGGGCGTACGACGACCTCCACGCCCTCGATCTCGGGGTCACCGGCACCGGAGACCACCGCATCGGTCAGCCGCTGCAGGGAGCGGGTCGGGGAGTGGTGGACGATCAGCAGCCTGGCCATGGTCACAGCCAACCATTGTTGTCGGCCGTCAGCACGGCCTCGATGCGGTTGGCGGCGCCGGTCTTGCCGATGGCGGCGGAGAGATGGTTGCGCACGGTGCCTTCGGAGAGCACGAGCCGGGCCGCGATCGCGGCGACGGGTGATCCGTCGCGGGCGGCGCGGAGCACCTCGGTCTCGCGCTGGCTCAACGGCGACTCGCCGGCCACCAGCGAGTCGGTGGCGAGCTGGGGATCGACGACGCGCAGCCCCTGGTGCACGCGGCGCACGGCGTCGGCGAGCTGGGCGGCCGGGGTGTCCTTGACCACGAAGCCGGACGCACCCGCCTGCAGCGCCCGGCGCAGGTAGCCGGGACGGCCGAAGGTGGTCACGATCAGCACCCGGGTGGCCGGTGCCGTGCGACGCACCTCGGCGGTCGCCGCGATGCCGTCGAGCCCGGGCATCTCCACGTCGAGCAGCGCCACGTCGGGACGGTGCTCCAGCACGGCCGCTACGACCTCGGACCCGCTGCCGACCTCGGCGACGACCTCGAGGTCGGGTTCGAGGCCGAGGAGGGCCGAGAGGGCGCCGCGTACGAGCGCCTGGTCGTCGGCGAGGAGCAGCCGGATCGTCACGAGAGGACCTCCCTGTCGGCGGTGGCCAGGTCTGCGGACATGACCAGCTCGAAGCCGGGGTCCGTGCGCGTGGTCAGCATCGCGCCCATGGCCGCGGCGCGCTCGCGCAGACCGGTCAGACCGGACCCGGCGGTGGTCCCGCCGGCGGCCTGGCCGTCGTCGCGGACCGTCACCGACGTCGCGGTGAGCACGATCTCGCAGCGGTGCGCACCGGAGTGCCGGATCACGTTGGTGACGCCCTCGCGGATGGTCCAGGCGAAGAGCTCACGCAGCCCGGAGGGCACCTCGTCGGTCGACTGCGGGAGCACCGGGTCGATGCCGGCGGCCTCCAGCGCCGCCCGGGCACGGGCGACCTCGCCCGGCAGGGTCAGCTCGCGGTAGCCCTCCACCGCGCGGCGTACGTCGGCGAGCGCGTCGCGGGAGAGCCGCTCCAGGTCGGCGAGCTCCTGCTTGGCCCGGTCCGGAGCGACGTCGACCAGGCGCTGGGCCAGCTCGGCCTTGACCGTGATGACGGTGAGGGAGTGGCCGAGGATGTCGTGAAGGTCGCGGGCGAACCGGTTGCGCTCGTCGGCCAGCGCCAGCCGGGTGTTCTCGTGCTGGGCGCCGATGAGGGCGACGTTGCGCCGCATCACCGACCGTACGCCGAGCATCGCCGCCGACGCGGCGCAGACCGCGAACGCGGTGCCGATCTGCGAGTCCCAGCCGGGGACCAGCCCGGTGGTCGCCACCCCGACCGCGAGGCAGGCGATCGCGACGTAGACCGCCGGGGGCGACAGCGTCATCACGCAGGCGACCGCGAGATAGACCAGACCGGCGACACCGCCCTCCCCGAGGGTGGCGATCATGACCGCGGCGAGCAGGCCGAGCACGGCGAGGTAGGGCACCACGAAACGCAGCGGCGGCTGCTGGACGACGCGGAGCATGGTGCGGGCGCGTACCCAGACCAGCATGTAGGCGACCGCGAAGACGAGGGTCGCGACGATGCCGGTCACACCCGCGGCGGTGTCGCGCGCCTGCCAGCCGACGTGGAGCGGGGTGAGCAGGAAGAAGAGCCAGATGAAGGCGAACCAGGGGCCGAAGAGGGTCCACCGCCTGTTCGCGGTGGTCAGCTGCGGCCCCTGGTCGATGCTCATGGAAGCAGGTTAATCAGTCAGGCGGGTCGGTCAGACCCGCGCCGTGTCCTTGCTCATCCGCCAGGCGGCGCCGGCGATGAAGATCAGGAACCAGGCGATCGCGTTGACGACGGCGTACCAGGGCAGGTCATGGGTCAGCGGCGCCCGGGTGACCTCGGCGACGCCGTACATCGGGGTCCAGTAGGCGATGTGCCGCACCACCGGGGCGTACGTGCTCAGCGGGATGAAGAGGCCGCCCAGGAAGGCGAGCAGCGCCAGGCCTGGCCCGAGGATCTGCATGGCGTTCTCGCCCGGGA
This sequence comes from Nocardioides sp. NPDC126508, assembly GCA_040302365.1. Lineage (GTDB taxonomy): Bacteria > Actinomycetota > Actinomycetes > Propionibacteriales > Nocardioidaceae > Nocardioides. Next base: position 111,766 of record JBEOUM010000005.1, on the reverse strand, counting down.
CGACGTAGCCGACGAAGACACCGAGCGCGGCGAAGGTGAGGGTGCAGAAGAGGGTGACCACCATGGCCGTGACCCACACCGAGACCGGCATCTCCGCCTTCCCCTGCAGCTTGCCGATGAGGTTGACCGTCAGCACCGCCAGCGCGCCCATGGAGAGCGCGACGAGCGCCTTGGTCAGGATGTACGCCACCGGGTTCAGCGGCGTGAGCCGCAGCTGCCGCGACCACCCGACGGAGCGCTCCAGCGCCACCGTGGAGCCGACGCTGGCCGCGGTCAGCGCCGCGCCGTACATGGCCATCGAGATCAGGATGTACGCCCCGACGTTCCCTTCACCGGCGGGCTGCTCCCACCCCGACTGACCGCCGAAGGCGAGCGCCAGGCCGGCCGGGAGGATCAGCGTGAAGATCACCGTGCGCCGGTTGCGCAGCAGCCGTCGCAGCTCGATCTTCAGCAGGGTGAGGTTGAAGCCGCCCAGCGGAGGGGTGCGGCGGGCGGTCACGGGGGTGGTGGCGGCGGGGTTCGGCGAGATGGTGCTCACTGGTCGTCTCCGGTCAGGCTGAGGAAGGCTTCCTCGAGGTTCTTGGACGTGATCTCGAGGTCGCGGGCGGCGGTCTCGGTCAGCAGGAAGCGGGCGACGGCGTCGCTCTCCTTGGTGTGCACGACGACCTGCTCGCCGCGGATGTCGAGGCCGTCGATCCCGCCGAGGGCGCGCAGCCGCGCCTCGGTCTCGGCGGTGAACCCGTCGACCGTGGCGCGCACGGTGCGGCCGGCGGCCAGCGCGCGGATCTCCGACCCGGTGCCGTCGGCCACGATGCGGCCCTTGGCGATGAGCACGATCCGGTCGGCGTACTGGTCGGCCTCCTCGAGATAGTGGGTGGCGAACATGACCGTTCGGCCGCGCTCGGCGTCCGCGCGGATCGCGTTCCAGAACGTACGCCGCCCCTCGACGTCCATCCCGGTGGTCGGCTCGTCCAGGAGCAGCAGGGCAGGGTCGGGGAGCAGGGCCATCGCGAAGCGCAGCCGCTGCTGCTCACCGCCGGAGCACTTGCCGACCCGGCGGCCGGCGATCTCCGAGATGCCGGCGCCGCGCAGCGCCTCCTCGACCGGCATGGTGTCGGCGAAGAGGCTCGCGGTGTACTCCACGGTCTCGCGCACCGTCATGTCCTTGAGGAGCCCGCCGGTCTGCATCACGGCGGAGACGAGGCCGTGGGCGACGGCGTCGCGCGGGGCGCGACCGAGCACCTGGACGGTGCCGGACGTGGGGCGGGTGAGGCCGAGGATCATGTCGATCGTGGTGGTCTTCCCGGCCCCGTTCGGCCCGAGGAACGCCACCACCTCCCCCTGGTCGAGGTCGAGGTCGATGCCGCGGACCGCCTCGACGTCACCGAAGTGCTTGGTGACGGAGTCGAGGTGCACGGCAGATGTGGTGCGGATCGGTGTGGCAACGCTCATGGGACCAGCGTGGCCCGAGATCAGCCGCGATGCCTCGGCCCTTCCTCACGACCGTGGGATGACAAATGTCAGGCGACCAGCCGGCGGCCGGTGACCTCCTTGGGGCGCAGCCGCACCCACAGCGGACGAGGACCGGCGGGCCAGGAGTGGAGGCCCTTGACGACCTCGGGGATCTGGTCCTCGCGGTAGAGGATCTCGGCACGTCCCTTGAACTGCACCGACCAGCCGACATGCGTGTCGGGGTCGAGGTCGTCGACCAGCAGGGCGACGGCGCTCTCGTCGATCTGCTCGGCCATCGAGGAGTGGGCCGAGGTGCGGATCCAGACCGACTCCTCGTGCACGACGTGGTTGACCGGCAGCACCACCGGGCCGCCCGGACCGGTCCAGCCGATCCGCGAGATCTGGCTGTCCGCCGCGAGCCGCCAGGACTCCTCGACCGTGAGCTCTTCCAACTTGGCCACGCCGGTTCCTCCCCTGAGTCGACAGTTCGGTGCCAGTCTGCCAGTTCTGTTCTGTTATTGTTACCGAGTCATGATGCGCAGCCTCCTCCTTAGCTGCCGCAACGGGGTCTGAGAAGCCGGACTCCCTCGTTGCGGAGGTTTGACGTGCGCCGGCACTCACTCCCACTTCACGAGGATTCCGCATGACCAACCTGAGCAACTCCAGCAACCAGCAGAAGCCGTCGGGGATGCCGTACGAGCGCTACCGCGCGTTCGTGCCCGTCGACGTACCCGACCGCACCTGGCCCGCCAAGAAGATCACCAAGGCGCCGCGCTGGCTCTCCACCGACTTGCGTGACGGCAACCAGGCCCTGATCGACCCGATGACGCCGGCCCGCAAGCTGCGGATGTTCGAGCTGCTGGTCGGGATGGGCTACAAGGAGATCGAGGTCGGCTTCCCGAGCGCGAGCCAGACCGACTTCGACTTCGTGCGCAAGCTGATCGAGGAGGACCGGATCCCCGATGACGTACAGATCTCGGTCCTGACGCAGGCCCGCGAGGACCTCATCTCGCGCACCGCCGAGTCGATCGCCGGCGCCCCGCGCGCCACGATCCACCTCTACAACGCCACCGCCGAGCTGTTCCGCCGGGTCGTGTTCAACGTGACCCCGGCCGAGTGCATCGGGATCGCGGTGCGCGGCACCGAGATGGTGATGAAGTACGCCGAGGAGCACGTGCCCGAGCTGATCGGCACCGAAGACTTCGGCTACCAGTACAGCCCCGAGATCTTCACCCAGACCGACACCGACTACGCGCTGGAGGTCTGTGAGCGGGTCAGCGACGTGTGGCAGCCGGAGGCCGGCCGGGAGATCATCCTCAACCTGCCCGCCACGGTCGAGATGTCCACCCCGAACACCTACGCCGACCAGATCGAGTACTTCGGCCGGGGCCTGACCCGCCGTGAGCACTCCGCGATCTCGCTGCATCCGCACAACGACCGCGGCACCGCGGTCGCGGCCACCGAGCTCGGTCTGATGGCCGGCGCCGACCGCGTCGAGGGCTGCCTGTTCGGTCACGGTGAGCGCACCGGCAACGTCGACCTGGTCACCCTGGGCATGAACCTCTTCTCCCAGGGCATCGACCCGCAGATCGACTTCACCGTCGGCGGCGGCATCGACGAGATCCGCCGCACCGTCGAGTACGTCACCAACATCAACGTCCACCCGCGTCACCCCTACGCCGGCGACCTGGTCTACACCGCCTTCTCCGGCTCCCACCAGGACGCCATCAAGAAGGGCCTGGAGGACCTCGACCGGCTGGCTGCAGAGCAGGGCAAGGACGTCAGCGAGATCCCGTGGGAGGCGCCCTACCTGCCCATCGACCCCAAGGACGTCGGCCGCACCTACGAGGCCGTCATCCGGGTCAACAGCCAGTCCGGCAAGGGCGGGGTGGCCTACCTGCTCAAGACCGAGCACTCCCTGGACCTGCCGCGTCGGGCCCAGATCGAGTTCTCGCGTGTCGTCCAGCAGCACACCGACACCGAGGGCGGCGAGGTCAGCCCCGAGGAGATCTGGTCGATCTTCTCGGCGGAGTACCTCGAGCGCGAGGAGCCGTACGCCCTGGAGAGCTGGTCCTCGGTCACCGACGCCGAGGGTGGCGACGAGCAGGTCGTCGACCTCCGCGTCCGCGGCGAGGAGCGCACCTACAAGGGCGTCGGCAACGGCCCGGTGGCCGCCTTCGTCGACGCGCTGAAGGAGGCCGGTGCCGAGATCCGCGTCCTCGACTACGCCGAGCACGCGCTCTCGTCGGGCGGCGACGCCAAGGCCGCGGCGTACGTCGAGTGCGAGATCGCCGGCGAGATCGTGTGGGGCATCGGCATCCACGAGAACATCGTCACCGCCTCCCTGCGGGCGGTCGTCTGTGCGGCCAACCGCGCCCAGGCGGTCACGATCCCGCGCGGCTGACCGCACGGCGCCGCTGCGGGGTCACCTCGCAGCGGCGCTGCCGCGCAGCCCGATCACCAGGCCCAGAGCGACCACCGCCGTGCCCAGCCAGACCATCGGGCCGGGCACGGCCCCGTGGAGAGGTACGCCGAGGCCGGCCGCGGCCACGGGCACGACACCGGTCAGCAGGCCGGCGCGCCCGGAGCCGAGGCGCTTGACGGCCGTGAACCAGAGCAGGAACGCGAGCGTGGTGACGACGACGGCCAGATGAACCGCCGCCAGCAGGTCGCCGGCGTCGAGAGTGGTGACCGCGGCCGGTCCTTCGGTCGTCACGCCGATGAGGCCCATGCCGACGGTCGCGATCCACACCGAGTGGAACGAGACGCCGAAGGCGCCCAGACGGGGGAGGACCGGCACCGCCAGGAGCGTGAAGCCCGCCTCGCAGACCAGCACCAGGAGGGCGTAGCCGACGCCGGCCGCATCGGTCCTGCCGAAACCCTGGACCAGGACGGCTCCCGCCGTCACGACCATGGCACCGACGATCACCGCGCGAGCCGGGAGGGTGCGGGTGGCGATCGCCGGGACGACCGCGAGCAGCATCGGGACCGCGGCGACGGCGACGCCGATCACCGCGGGTTCGGCATGGGCGACACCGCGGACGACGCCGACGTTGAAGAGCACCAGGCCGGCGGTGGCCACGCCGGCGAGCCAGAGCCACTCGCGGCCATGCGGTCGTGGCACCCGCCAGCCGGTGATCCGCGCGACCGTCAGCAGGAGGAGCGCGGCGAGGGCGTACCTGAGCGCCTGCAGGGTGAAGAGCGGGGCGTCGGTGATCGCCGTCGAGACCGCGACACTGCTGCCGACGCAGACCATCCCGGCCGTGGCGAAGACGATGCCGAGGAGGGTGCCGCGGCGCGGTCCTTCGGCGGCGGCGCTGGTGTCGGTGCGGGGGAGGGCCTCGGTGGTCATGCCTACGAGATTGGCGCCGACTTGGTCTGGCAGACAGATCCAAACCTGGCATGACAGAGTGGACCAAGTGACCGGCGCGGACTTCCTCCAGCTCAACCCGGCCGGGGTGCCGGCCGGTGGCCTGGGGAGCTGGCTCACCGGAGCGCTGCGCGACGCGGTGGCCGACGGGCGCCTCGCGGTCGGCGCCCGGGTGCCGGCGTCGCGCACGCTCGCCACCCAGCTCGGCGTCTCGCGCGGGGTGGTCGTCGAGGCGTACCAGCGACTCACCGACGAGGGGCTGCTCGCGGCGCGCAGCGGCGGCGGGACCCGGGTGAGCGCGGTCCCCGGAGCCGTACGCCGCCTCGGTGCCGCCACCCGGCTGCCGACCCCGGACCTGGACCTCTCCCCGGGGGTGCCGGACCTCTCGACGTTCCCACGGGCAGCATGGGCCAAGGCGTCACGGGAGGTGCTCGCCGAGGTCGGCAGCGCCGACCTCGGCTACGGCGACCCACGCGGTGTGCCGGCGCTCCGGGAGGCGCTCGCGGTCTGGCTCGGCCGCACCCGCGGCATCACGGTCTCGCCCGACGAGATCCTGGTGGTCAACGGAGTCGCCCAGGGGCTCGTGCTCCTGGCACGCTGGCTGGAGCGGCGGGGCAAGACCGCGGTCGGCTTCGAGGAGCCGGGCTCCTACGGCGGCCGGGTGCACCTGCAGCGGTGGGGCATGACCACCGTCCCGGTGCCGGTGGACGGCGACGGCCTCGATGTGGCGGCGCTCGAGGCGAGCGGGGTCGATGCCGTCGTGGTCACGCCGGCGCACCAGTTCCCGACCGGCGTCGTGCTCTCCCCGCAGCGGCGGCGGGCGCTGGTCGAGTGGGTCCGTGCACGTCCGGACCGGCTGGTGATCGAGGACGACTACGACGCCGAGCACCGCTACGACCGGCCGCCGGTCGCGGCGGTGAAGGTGCTCGCTCCCGACCGGGTCGTCCACCTCGGCAGCGTCTCCAAGACGCTCGCTCCGGCGATGCGGATCGGCTGGCTGATCGCGCCGCCCGGGATGCAGGAGGAGCTGGTCGAGGAGCGCTACTGGCTCGACCTGGCCAGCCCGGCACTGCCTCAGATCACCCTGGCGCGGATGCTCACCTCGGGTGCCTTCGAACGCCACCTGCGACTGGTCCGGCCACGGCACAAGGCCCGTCGCGACGCCCTGCTCGAGGCGCTCGCCGAACATCTGCCGGCCGCTCGGGTCCGCGGGGTCGCAGCCGGGCTGCACGTACTGGCGACGCTGCCCGACGGGATCGACGACAACGCGGTCGCCGAGGCGGCGCTCGAGGCGGGCATCGCCGTCCACCCGTTGAGCAGGCACCGCCAGGGAGACGGCCCGCCGGGCCTGGTGATCGGCTACGCGGCGACCACCCCTGACCGCCTGCGGGAGGCGGTCAGGCGGCTGGCGCCGCTGATCACCTAGGAGCCGACCTGGCGGACGGGACCTACTTCCCGAACCGCTCCTGGTCGCGCTTGACCGCGGCGTACTCCTCCGAGCCGATGTTCTCCCGCAGCTCCTTGGCCGACTCGCGGATCGCGTCGGAGATGATCTCGTGGACGCGCGGGTCCGCCAGGCCCTCGTCGACCAGGCGCAGCACGGTGTCGGCCACGAGCCGGACGACGTCGTCGTGGAACGGGAGGTAGCGCAGCTTCCCGGCCGCCTGGTCCTGACGGATGAGATCGATGATGAGGGTGTCGATCTCGGCCCGGTTCTCCTCGATCGCGCTGGAGATGTGCCGGGTGTAGTTGCCGGTCTGGATCACCGCGATCACCTCGTCGAGCACCGCGACCGTGATCGGCTTGCGGATCGCGTTGACGATGGCCCCCGAGAACCTCCCCACGACGTACGCCGAGACCCGGTCGCCGAACGCACGGTCGGCGGCGCGCATCAGCCTGAGCAGGATGAGCACGATCCGCAGCAGCCGGAGGCTGCGGAAGGCGGGGCTGGCGGCGAGCCCGAGGGGGATCATGCCGAGCAGCTCGTACCAGTAGAGCAGCGGGAACTTCCAGCCGAGCCCCGAGCGGAGCCAGCGGACCACGAACTCGATCGCGAAGATGCCGCAGACGACGTAGTCGGCGACGACGACCCGGTCGTACCAGACCGCGGACACGTCCCAGAACGACACCCACACGACGGCTGCGACCGAGACGACCGCGAGCACCAACATCAGCCAGTCGACGACGGTGACCGGCGGTCCGGCGGCGGTGCCGGGCTCGCGGTCGTCGTGCGCGGGGCGGGTCGGCGCGGTCGCGATGCCTGTTGAGCTCATGACCGGCACGATAGGAGAAGAGCCGGCCGATCCCGGTCACCCACACGCGTCGTTGCCATCGTGTGGCCGCGACGTGAGGTCGGCGGGGTGGTCACCGGGGTGGTCACTGGGTGCAGGTGACTTTGCCGTCCGGGACCGTGCGGAACGACATCACCTTGCCCAGGAACGGGGTGTAGGAGAAGCGCGGTTCGTAGTCGACGAACTCGCCATCGATCTTCTCGATGCGACGGATCTGCCCGTAACAGCTGCACACCACGGAGATGTCGTCCTTCGCGCTCAGGGCCCGCTCGAGCTCGAACCGGGTCAACGAGTGCCCTGCGGCGGCGATCTCGGCGAGCTCGGGGTCGTCGGTCTCGACGATCTCGACCAGGTCGCCCTGATAGTCGCCGATCTGGAGGGCCGGACTGATGAACCAGTGGTTCGTCCGGCCGTCCTCGGTCCAGAGGTTGCTGAACATCGTGAACGACGTCTGGGTCTTGAAACCGAGGTAGGGGAGGCTGCCGTTCACCAGGACGAGCAGGGTGACGGCCCACAGCACGGGCGATCCGGTGAACAGCGGATCGGAGACGGCCACGGCGCGCGGCCCCTCGCGGCGTACCACCGTGAGCATGGACCGGAAGTAGACGACGACGAGGACCACGAGGCCGAGGAACCACAGACCCACGCGGGCGTAGGTGAAGGCATCGTCGGACCCGAAGGCCCTGGACCCCAGCGTCACCGCGACCACCAGGGCACCGACCGCCACCGCGCCGCTCGTGACGGTTGCGACCAGGTGCCGGCGCAGCCGCCGGAGGCCGTCGCCGATCAGGTCGCCGGCCGCGGAGGCGACCGCAGGGCTGACGAACAGGGCGTACGTCGCGATGGCGGCGTAGCTGAACGCCTGGATCGCCGCGATCGGGACCATCGCCAGCGAGAGGTGGAACAGCAGCCCGATCGGGATGGCGAGGAACCGCGTCCTGCGGAAGGCGAGCAGCAGCCCCAGGCCGATCTCGGTGACCAGGGTGGCGGCCGCAGCCGGAGTCGCGAGCCATGCCACGATCGCGCTGTTCTGCTCGGCATGGAGGGCGGTGCCGAGCAGCGTGGCCGCGCACCCCACCATCGGGTCGAAGAAGTCGGTGTTGGCCTTGGCGATCCCCGACCAGACGTACACGACGACCAGGGCAGCGCGCGCAGGGCCCGCGAAGGCCTCGTACGTCGCCGACCGGATGTCGGCCCGCCCGCGTCTGTGCCGCAGCCACGCGACGGCCAGCGCCCCGAGCAGGATCAGGTTGATGCAGTCCTCGAGCAGGTGGTGGTTGACCTGGTAGGGCAGGTGCGCCCAGGAGTAGGCCAGGTTGAGCACGAGCATCGTCGCGAGCACCGGGGTGCGGCGGGGGAGGACGATCGCAGCGAGCGTCGCCACCAGGAGGAGACCGAACAGGGCGTCGTGGGGGAAGTACTCATAGGTGAGGAGCTGGATCAGACCCTGTCCCGCCCAGAGCACGGTGAACAGGCTGAGCTGGTCGAAGGCCGGCTCTCGGGTCCGTACGTCGGTCACCGCGGCATTATCATCCGGTTTCTCCCCGGCGTGTCCTGGTTCTCCCAGGCGAGTGCTGCAGAATGGGGCTGTGCCCCTCTACCGCGACGAGGCCATCGTGCTTCGCACCCACAAGCTTGGTGAGGCCGATCGGATCATCACCATGCTCACCCGCCACCACGGCCGGGTGCGTGCGGTGGCGAAGGGCGTGCGGCGCACCACCTCGCGATGGGGCTCGCGGCTGGAGCCGTTCACCCACGTCGACCTGCAGTTCGCCGAGGGGCGCAACCTCGACACGATCACCCAGGCCGAGACGCTGACTCTGTTCCATGCCGGGATCGGGCTCGACTACGACCGCTACACCGCCGGCACCGCGATGCTCGAGACCGCCGACCGGCTGGTCCACGAGGAGGGCGAGCCGGCGCCGCAGCAGTACCTGCTGCTCGTCGGTGGGCTGCGGGTGCTCGCCCAGGGCGACCGGCTTCCCCGGCACGTGCTCGACTCCTACCTGCTGCGCTCGCTGGCCGTCGCCGGCTATGCGCCGTCTTTCGAGGCGTGTGCGCGGTGCGGGCTGGAGGGTCCGCACCGGTGGTTCAACGTGTCCATGGGTGGTGCGCTGTGCACGACCTGCCGGGTGCCGGGCTCGGCGACGCCCTCGCCCGAGACGCTCACCCACCTCGGTGCGCTTCTGTCAGGTGACTGGGATACCGTCGGCCGCGCCGAGGACCGGACCAGCAGGCAGGCGAGCGGATTGGTCGCTGCGTACCTCTCCTGGCATCTGGACCGCAACCTGCGGTCGCTCGAATACGTCGAGAGCTGAGGACACGATGGCCCACTCGCACGGACACTCGCACGGCGGGCACGACGCCGAGGTGGAGGTCGAGTCGCTGCCGCGGATGGTGCTGACCGTCTCGCTGGTGCTCGTCGCCGTCCTGACGGTCGTCGGGGTCGCGATCTGGTGGCCCGACAGCGCCGCCGTCGACAAGCTCCAGGGATCGCAGCAGTTCATCGCCAAGGGCGTCGTCTTCGAGACCGCCGACGTGGTCTCGGTCTCCGCGCCGTGCACCGCCGAGGGGCAGCCGAAGGGCTGCGACACCGCCACGGCGAAGCTGACCAGCGGCCCCGACACCGGCACCGAGGTGGGGGTCAAGATCTCGACGCCGATGGCCCATGCCGGGCTGAAGGCCGGTGACCAGGTGGAGCTCTCGCGCACCGAGAAGGAGGGGGAGGCGGCGTACGCCTTCTTCGACGTGAAGCGCGGGCCGCCGCTGCTCCTCCTGGTCGGTCTCTTCGTGGTCTGCGTCGTCGCCGTCGCGCGGATGCGCGGGCTGATGGCCGTGCTCGGCCTGGCGTTCGCGGGGGCGGTGGTGTGGCTGTTCCTGCTGCCCGCGCTGCTCTCCGGTGAGCCCGCGGCGTGGGTGGCGCTGGTCTCCTCGGTGCTGATCCTCTATGTGGTGCTCTACACGACACACGGGCTCTCGGTGCGTACGTCGGTGGCGCTCGCCGGCACCCTGGCCGGGGTCACGGTGACAGCCCTGATCGGCACCTTCGCGATCGGCGCGAGCCGGCTCAGCGGCCTGGGCTCGGAGAACGGTCAGACGCTCTCCTCGCTCGACGCCGCGCTCGACCTGCAGAGCCTCCTGGTCGCCGCGGTCATCATCGCCGGACTCGGTGCGCTCAACGACGTCACCATCACCCAGGCCTCGGCGGTGTGGGAGCTGCGCGCCGCCGGCCCGCACACGTCGCGCTGGGAGGTCTTCCGCGGTGCGATGCGGATCGGCCGCGACCACGTCGCCTCGACCATCTACACGATCGTGTTCGCCTACGTCGGCAGCGCGCTGACCCTGCTGCTGGTGATCCAGCTCTACGACCGCACCTTCTTCTCGCTGCTGACGACCGAGCAGATGGCCGGCGAGATCGTCGCCACGATGGCCGCGGGCATCGGGGTGGTGCTGGCGATGCCGATCACCACGATCATCGGGGCGCTGACCCTTCCCGGCCCGGCCGGAGCACCTGCGGAGATGGAGTACGACGCGCCCCGTCGCCCGATGGTCCCGCCCCGGCAGCAGCCGCCCAGGCCGCAGCCGCCTGCCGGCTATCCGCCGACTAGGGTGGGGCCTCGTGAGCAAGCCGGTCCGTACCCCAACACCCCACCCGTCCGGGGCTACCCCGCCCCCGGTCCCGCGCGACCTGGTCCCCAACCACGTGGCGATCATCATGGACGGCAACGGCCGATGGGCCAAGGAGCGTGGCCTCCCCCGGACCAGGGGCCACGAAGAGGGTGAGTCCTCGCTCTTCGACGTCGTCGAAGGGGCCATCGAGATCGGCGTGAAGGCCATCTCGGCCTACGCGTTCTCCACCGAGAACTGGTCGCGCTCGCCCGACGAGGTGAAGTTCCTGATGGGCTTCAACCGCGACGTCATCCGCCGCCGCCGCGACGAGATGAACGAGCTCGGCGTCCGGGTGCGCTGGGCCGGCCGCGCGCCGCGGCTGTGGAAGTCGGTCATCAACGAGCTCAAGGTCGCCGAGGAGATGACCCGCCACAACACGGTGTGCACCCTGACGATGTGCGTCAACTACGGCGGCCGCGCCGAGCTCACCGACGCGATGCGGGCGATGGGTGAGGACGTACGTGCCGGTCGGCTCAACCCGGCCAAGATCACCGAGAAGACGATCGAGAAGTACCTCTACGTCCCCGAGCTCGCCAACGCCGACCTGATCTGGCGCACCTCCGGCGAGCAGCGGCTGTCCAACTACATGCTCTGGCAGGCCGCCTACTCCGAGTTCGTCTTCACCGACGTGCTCTGGCCCGACGTCGACCGCCGTCACCTGTGGCATGCCATCGAGACGTACGCCTCCCGGGACCGCCGCTACGGCGGCGCGCTCCCGAACCCCGTCTGATCGGGCCGAGTCGGCCCGTCTTGACCGATATCCCCGCCGAGTCGGCCCGTCATGACGGGCCGACTCGGCGTGTTCTTGGTCAGCGGCAGTCGGTGCAGGTGCCGAAGATCTCCAGGGTGTGGGAGACGTCGGTGAAGCCGTTGTCCTCGGCCATGGTCCTGGTCCAGCGCTCGACGGCCGGGCCCTCGACCTCGACGGTGCGGCCGCACTGGCGGCAGACCAGGTGATGGTGGTGGGTGTCGGAGCAGCGGCGGTAGATGGTCTCGCCGTCCTCGGAGCGCATCGCGTCGACCGCGCCGGCCTCGGCCAGCGCGGTCAGCGTGCGGTAGACGGTGGCCAGACCGACGGCGCCGTCGAGGCGGGAGTGGATCTCCTGGGCGGAGTGGAAGCCGTCGTAGGTCCGTAGCGCCTCCGCCACCGCGAGCCGCTGCTTGGTGGGCCGCAGGGCTCCCTCGGTCGTCGAGGGGTCAGTGTTCGTCATAGTGCTCTCCCTCCGCGCCGACGTGCGCCGCGTGCCGGTGGCCGTCGTGGATGTAGTCGACGTGGTCGCCGTGCTCGACCGCGACGTGGCCGCACTTCTCGCCGTGGTGGTGCGGGTGGGCCTCGTCGACCGGCTTCTCCTCGGGCGAGGTCTCCGGGAACGGAGCGACGAGGGCGCGCCGGCGGCGCAGCCAGGCGCCGAGCGGCCAGACCAGGAAGAACCCGGCCAGCGCGACCAGCACGATGCTGGGACCGGGCTGGACGTTGGCGCCGGTGCGGGAGAGTGCCGCGGCGAGCACCAGGCCGCCGACCGAGGCGGCCAGCCCGGCACTCATCGCGCCGAGCAGCGTCATCCGGAACGACCGGGTCAGCTGCTGCACGATGGCGACGGGTACGACCATGAGTGCGGAGACGAGCAGGAGCCCGACGGTGCGCATCGCGATCACCACGCTCAGCGCGGCGAGCACGGCGACCAGGATCGAGTAGAACCGCACCGGCAGCCCGGCGACCTTGGCGTAGTCGGCGTCCTGGGAGACCGCGAACAGCTGCGGCGAGAGGCCGACGCAGATCAGGATCAGCACGACCGCCAGGGCCATCGTCACCAGCAGGTCGTCGACCGAGATCGTCAGGATCGAGCCGAAGAGGAACTCCTGGAGCCGGGAGGCACCGGTGCCGGCGAGACCGGTGACGAAGACACCGCCGGCGAGCCCGCCGTAGAAGAGCATCGCCAGGGCGACGTCGCCCTCGGCGTGGCCGCGCTCGCGCACGACCTCGATCACCACGGCGCCGGCGATCGCCACGATCACCGCGGTCCAGGTCGGGGACGTCTGGGTCCACAGGCCGATCGCGACACCGGTGACGGCGACGTGGCCGATGCCGTCGCCCATCAGCGCCAGCCGGCGCTGCACGATGTAGGTGCCGACGGCCGGGGCCGCGATCCCGACGAGGAACGCGGCGATCAGGGCCCGCTGCATGAACGGGACCGAGAAGAGCTCGAGGAGGGTCATGGCCTAGAGCTCCTTCAGCGGGGTCGGGACCGCGGCGTTGGGCTTGGGGCTCGAGGCGTCGTCGCAGTGGACGTGCCCGGCGTCGAAGCCCTGCGCGTGGACGTCGGCGTCGGAGAGCGGCGGCCCGTCGTACGCCTTGCGCCCGTCGCGCATGACGACGGCCCGGTCGACCAGCGGGGCCAGCGGCCCGAGCTCGTGGGCGACCAGCACGATGGTGGCGCCGTCGTCCTTGAGCCGGCCGAGCGCCGCGGCCAGCGCGTGCTGGTTGGGCAGGTCGACGCCGGCAGTGGGCTCGTCGAGCAGCAACAGCTCGGGACGACCGGCGAGCGCCCGCGCGATCAGCACCCGCTGGTGCTGCCCGCCGGAGAGCTGGGCGACCCCGCGGTGGGCGTACGCATCCATCCCGACTACCTCGAGCGCGGCCCGGATCGCGGCCCGGTCGGCGCTGCGCAGCGGCCGCAGCAGCTTGCGGTGGGTGAGCCGGCCGGAGGCGACGACCTCCCACACCGAGGCAGGGACGCCGCCGGTGGCCGTGCTCCGCTGCGGCACGTAGCCGACCCGCGACCAGTCGTGGAAGCCGCCCAGGGCGCGGCCGAAGAGCTCCAGGCGCCCGGCCGAGAGCGGGTTGAGGCCAACCAGGGTGCGTACGAGCGTCGACTTGCCGGAGCCGTTGGCCCCCATCAGCGCGACGAACTCACCGCGGTCGACCTTCAGGTCCACCCCGCGCAGGACGGGGCGCCCGGACAGGGCGACATCCCCGTGCAGGAGCTGCACGGGGACATCGGCCGGGACTGTTCTCTTCCCGTTGGGATTCACTGACAACCGTTGGCCGCCTTCAGGGCGTCGAGGTTCTGCCGCATGAGGGAAAGGTAGTCCTCTCCCTCGGTGTCTGCCGAGAGCCCCTCGATCGGGTCGAGCACGGCGGTCTTCAGGCCGAGGTCGTCGGCGAGGGTGTCGGCGAGCGCCGGGCTGACCAGGCGCTCGGAGAAGATCGTGGTCACGCCGTGCTCCTTGGCGTGCTCGCCGATCGCGGCGAGCTGGGCCGGGTTGGGCTCGGCGTCGGGGGTCAGGCCGGCGATCGGCTCGAACTCCAGGCCGTACTTGTCCAGGTAGGTGAAGGCGTTGTGGGAGACCACGACGTCCTTGATCTTGCACTGGGCCAGCCCGGTCCTGAACTCCTCGTCCACCTTGGTGAGGTCCTCGGTCAGGGCCTTGGCGTTGGCCGCGTAGGTCTTGGCGTTGTCGGGGTCGGCCTTGGCCAGCGCGGCGCTGACGGCCTCGGTGTAGTCGGCCATGAGCGCCGGGTCGTGCCAGAAGTGGGGGTCGGACTCGCCGTGGTCGTGCTCGTCCTCGCCCGAGGCGGCCTCCTCCTCGTGGTCGTGCTCGTCGCCGCCCGCCTCGGCGGGGCGGAGGTCGACGGTCTTCTCGACGTCGACCACGGCACCCTTGACGTCCTGCGCGATCGCGTCGTCGACGGCGGGCTGGAAGCTGTGCTCGCTGAGGATCACGTCGGCGCTCTGCAGAGCCGCGGTCTGGTTGATGCTGAGCTCGAGGTCGTGCGGCTCGACGCCCGGCTTGGTGAGGCCGGTGACGTCGACGAGGTCACCGCCCACCCGCTCGGCGACGAACTGCAGCGGGTAGAAAGCGGCCGCGACCTGGACCTTCCCCGAGTCCGAGCCGGCGGAACCGGAGTCGTCGGAGAGGGCGGCACAGCCGGAGGTGAGCAGGAGCGCGCCGGCGGCGAAGAGACCGGCGTAGCGGATCGTGGGGGCCATGAGAACCATTCTCAGCCGAGTTGAGAATGGTTGTCAATTCCTTCCGGGATGCCGAAGAGCAGGGGTACGCCGGTCACCCGGGGCAGGTCGACGCGGTTGCACCGCTCGGCCAGTCCTGGATCGCCCGGCCAGGAGCCGATGATCAGCCCGTCGGGCTCGTACCCGTGGGCGCGCAGCGCGGCCACGGTCAGCTCGGTGTGGTTGAGGGTGCCCAGGCCGGCCGTGGTGATGACGACGAACGACGTCGGGATGCCGCGGACGAGGAGCGCGTCGGCCAGGTCCAGGAGGGTGCCGCCGTCGGTGTCCAGGCGCACCAGCAGGCCGCCGGCGCCCTCGACCAGTACCAGGTCGTTGTCCCTGGTCAGGGCCGAGATCGTCGGAGCGTACGCAGCGACCGCCGGGATCTTCACCCCGGCCCGCCGGGCCGCGGTGTCGGGCGCGAGCGGCTCCCCGAGCCTGGTCAGCTCGTGGACCTCGATCCCGGTCATCCGCTGGATCTCGGCGGCGTCGCAGTCGCCGTCGTCGGTGCCGGTCTGGACCGGTTTGACGACCGCTACCTTCTCGCCGTTCGTGCGCGCCCGGGAGGCCAGCGTCGCCGTCGCGACGGTCTTGCCGACGCCGGTGCTGGTGCCGGTGACGATCACGACCCGCCCGTTCATCGGGCACCACCCGCGATCGTGTCGATGGCCTTGGCCGCGCGGTCCCAGTCCTCGTCGGTGACGCCAGCCCCGGCGGTGACCCGCAGCCGGGAGACGCCGTCGGGCACGGACGGCGGCCGGAAGCAGCCGACGCGTACGCCCTCGGTGAGCAGCTCCGCCTGGGCGGCGACCGCCGCCTCGGGCGACGGCATCGGCACCGACAGCACCGCGCCGGCCGGGGCCGGGATCCCGAGGGTCCGGGCCAGCCCGGTGACCCGAGCCCGGATGGTGTCGGCGAGCTCCGGGCGGGAGCGTGCCACCCGTGCGGCGGCCAGCGCTGCGGCGGCAGAGGCCGGAGCCAGGCCGGTGTCGAAGATGAACGGCCGGGCGGTGTTGACCAGATGGTCGAGGACCGCGCGCGGCCCCAGCACCGCCCCGCCCTGGCTGCCCAGGCTCTTGGAGAGGGTCGCGGTGACGAGCACGTCCGGCCGCCCGGCGAGGCCGTGGCGGGCGACGAGCCCCGGCCCGTGCACGCCGACGCCGTGGGCCTCGTCGACGACCAGCAGAGCCCCGTACGCCGCACATACCTCGGCCAGCTCGATGAGCGGTGCCTCGTCCCCGAGCACCGAGTAGACCGACTCGGCGAGCACGAGGGTGCGTACGCCCGGCCGCGCGGCCAGCGCGGCCTGGACCGCGGTGACGTTGTTGTGCGGGACGACGGTGAGCTGGGGCCGGGAGAGGCGTACGGCGTCGATCAGTGAGGCGTGGATGTGCGCGTCGGAGACGACGTGGGCGCTCTTGTCGGCCAGGGCGCTGACGATCGAGAGGTTGGCGTGGTAGCCGCTCGAGAAGGTCAGTGCGCCCGGCTGTCCCAGCCAGTCGGCGAGCTCGGACTCGAGCTCGCCGTGCAGCGTCAAGGTGCCGGTGACCAGCCGGGACGCACCCGCGCCGCCACCCCACAGCATCGCCGCCTCGGCCGCGGCGCGGCGTACGTCGGGGTGTCCCGACAACCCCAGATAGTCGTTGCCGGCCAGGTCGACGACGTGGTCGTCGGGGCCGCGCGGCCGCAGCCGCCGGGTCAGCCCGGCCTCCTCCCGTGCCGTGGCCGCCGCTTCCAGCCAGCTCTGCCAGCTCATCTCAGGCCACCTCCGCGGCGGCCGCGACGGCGCGGCAGATGCGGGCGAGGTCGTCCGTGCCGGTGACGTAGGGAGGCATGGTGTAGATCAGGTCGCGGAACGGACGGATCCAGACGCCCTCGCGCAGGGCGGCGTCGGTCGCCTTCGCGACGTCGACCGGATGGTCGAGCTGGACCACGCCGACGGCGCCGAGGACACGGACGTCGCTGACGCCCGGCAGCCCGGCGAGAGACACGAGGCCCGCCGAGAGCGCGCCGGAGACCCGGGCCACGTCCTGCTCCCAGCCCCGGGACGCCAGCAGGTCGAGCGAGGCCAGCGCCACCGCGCAGGCGAGCGGGTTGCCCATGAAGGTCGGCCCGTGCATGAGCACGCCGGACTCGCTGCGCGAGATCGCGTGGGCGACCTCGGAGGTGGTCAGCACCGCCGCCAGGGTCATGTAGCCGCCGGTCAGTGCCTTGCCGAGGCAGAGGATGTCGGGTGTGACCTGCGACGATACGAAGAGCGAGCCGGTGCGGCCGAGGCCGGTGGCGATCTCGTCGAAGATCAGCACCAGCCCGTGCTCGTCGGCGATCTCACGGAGCACGACCAGGCAGCGGTCGTCGTAGACCCACATCCCGCCCGCGCCCTGGAGCCGTGGCTCGACGATGATCCCGGCGAGCTCGTGGGCGTGGGCCTCCGCGACCCGGCGTACGCCTTCGGCCCAGGTCTCCACGTCACCACCCGGTGCCGGCGGACGCTCGGCGAAGACCTGCGGCGCGAGCATCTCGGTGAACATCGAGTGCATCCCGCCGACCGGGTCGCAGGTGCTCATGCACCCGAACGTGTCGCCGTGGTAGCCGCCTCGCACGGTCAGCAGCCGGGTCCGCTCCGGACGCCCGCGGCCGCGCTGGGACTGCAGCGCCATCTTGATCGCGACCTCGACGCTCACCGACCCGGAGTCGGCGAGGAAGACGTGCTGCAGCGGCTCCGGGGTGATCGAGACGAGCCGCTGGGCGAGGTCGATCGCGGGAGCATGGGTCAGCCCGCCGAACATCACGTGCGCCATCCGGCCGGCCTGCTCGGCGAGCGCGGCGTCCAGCTCGGGCACCCGGTAGCCGTGGACCGCCGACCACCACGACGACATCGCGTCGACGACCTCGAGGCGCTCGCCGTCGTGGTCGTCGAGGTGGAGACGTACGCCCTCGGCGCCGGTGACGAGGCGTACCGGCGCCGGGTCGGTCATCGAGGTGTAGGGGTGCCAGAGGTGCTCGCGGTCGAAGGCGAGCAGATCGGCGCCCCGATCAACGCCCAGATCAACGCCCGGATCAAGCATTGGCAGCGACATCGGTCCCCGCTCCGCGGCGCCGGATCACCGGGCGCTCCTGCTCGTCGTGGCCACCGCACGCGGTGCCGCAGCCGTCGCCGCAGCTGCTGCCACAACCACCGCTGACCCGGGCGGCGGCCTTGGTGCGGTGCTCCTCGATCAGCTCACCGAACGCGGCCTCGTCCATGCCGAGGATGACGAAGCCGTTGTCGCGCAGCATCTCCAGGTCGGCCAGCGCGTCCTGGCCCTCCGAGGTCAGGTAGTCGCCGAGGAAGATCGAGTTGGCGACGTGAAGGGCGGTGGCCTGCAGCGAGCGCAGGTGCATCTCGCGGCCGCCGGCGATCCGGATCTCCTTGTCGGGGCAGACGAAGCGCGCCATCGCCAGGATCTTCACGCACCGGGCGGGCGAGAGCTCCCAGGTGTTCTCGTACGGCGTCCCGTCGAACGGCATCAGGAAGTTCACCGGGATGGAGTCGGCATCCAGCTCCTTCAGGGCGAAGAGCGCCTCGACGAGCTGCTCGTCGGTCTCGCCCAGCCCCGCGATCAGGCCGGAGCACGGCGAGAGACCGGCGTCCTTGGCCTTGTCGATGGTGTCGACGCGGTCCTCGTAGGTGTGGGTCTGGACGATGTTGTCGTGGTGGGACGCGGCGGTGTTGATGTTGTGGTTGTACGCATCCACCCCTGCCGCCTTGAGCCGCTCGGCCTGCCCGCCCTTGAGTAGTCCGAGGCAGGCGCAGACCTCGACGCCCTCGTGGGCGTCCTTGAGCGCGGAGGTCATCTCGACGACCTTGTCGATGTCGCGGTCGGAGGGCCCGCGGCCCGAGGAGACCATGCAGACGCGGGTGGCGCCGCCGCGCAGACCCGCGCCCGCCTGCTCGAGGGTCTCGTCCTTGGACAGCCAGGAGTACTTCAGCACCGGTGCCTGCGACCCGAGCGCCTGGCTGCAGTAGTTGCAGTTCTCCGGGCACAGCCCCGACTTGAGGTTGACCAGGTAGTTCACCTTCACGGTGTTGCCGAAGTGCTCGCGCCGCAGTCGCCCCGCCGCCGCGACGACGCTCATCAGCTCCAGGTCGGGCGTACGCAGCACCGCCACCGCGTCCTCGGCGGTCGCGGCCCCGCCGGACAGGATCCGGTCGGCGAGCTGGTCGAAGGCTGTCGTCATGCGGGGCGTCTCCTCGGGATGGCTACCTGAACGTCGTTCAGTTGAACGGTGTTCAGGTTAGGTTCTGTCGGCTCGCACCGCAACGCCGAGGTCCGCCGGACCGGCACGAGGACCGGCACGAGGACCGGCACTAGGATCGGCTCGTGCGCATCGAGACGATCCCCGGTCTGGTACTGATCGAGCACGAGATCGAGGTGCCGCTGGACCATCTCGGCGGAGGGCCGGAGACGTTGACCCTCTTCGCGCGCGAGGTGCGCCGCCCGGGCGATCGCGACGACCGCGACGCGCTGCTCTTCCTCCAGGGCGGCCCCGGCGGGGAGAGCCCGCGGCCGATCGACCTGCCGATGGTGCCGGGGTGGCTGGAGCGGGCGCTCCAGGACTACCGGGTGATCCTCCTCGACCAGCGGGGGACCGGACGGTCGACGCCGATGACGGCGATGACCGGGATGAGCCCGCAGGAGCAGGCCGACCACCTGACCCACTTCCGCGCCGACTCGATCGTCGAGGACGCCGAGCTCCTCCGCGCCCACCTGGGGATCGAGCGGTGGTCGCTGCTGGGGCAGTCCTTCGGCGGCTTCTGCTCGCTGCGCTACCTCTCGACCCACCCCGAGTCGCTGCGCGAGGTGCTGTTCACCGGGGGAGTGCCGCCGGTGGGCCTGCCCGTCGACGAGGTCTACGCCGCGACCTTCGCGCGCACCATCGAGCTGACCGAGCGCCACTACGCCCGCTTCCCGGGCGACCGCGACCGGATGCGGGCGCTGGCGGAGCGCTGCGACGCCGGCGAGATCCGGCTCCCGCACGGCGGCCCGCTCTCGTCCCGCCAGGCGCGCTCCATCGGCAGCCTGCTCGGGATGACCGGCGGCTCCGAGCGGATCCACTACCTCCTCGAGCGCGACCCGGCCGGCCTCGGCTTCGGGCACGAGGTGGCGTCGCTGCTGCCGTTCAGCGGTCACTCGCCGCTCTACGTACTCGTCCACGAGGCCTGCTACGCCGACGGGCAGGCGACGCGCTGGGCCTCCGCGCGGGTCCAGCCGGCGGCGTACGAGGATCCCACGCTGCTCACGGCCGAGCACCTCTTCCCGTGGCACCTGAGCGAGGACCCGCTGCTGGCTCCCTTCGCCGAGACGGCCGACCTGCTCGCCGAGCGCGAGTGGCCGCGCCTCTACGACCCGAGCGCGCTCGCCGCCGTCGACGTCCCGTGCGCCGCGGCGGTCTACTACGACGACCCCTACGTCCTGCGGGAGCACTCGCTGGCCACCGCCGAGCTGGTCCCCACGCTGCGCCCGTGGATCACCAACGCCCACCTCCACAACGGCGTCCACGTCGCCCCCGACGAGGTCCTGGACCGCCTCATCGGCATGGTCCGCGGGCGGGTCTGACGACGTTTCGTCAACGAAGGACCAACATCTGCGGCCAGGCGCGGAGGTGCCGGGCATCATGGGCGCATGAGCCTGCCCGTGACCGCCGTTCGTGCCGCATCCTTCCTCGTCACGATGGTGCTCGTCGGGCTCGCGTATCCGGTGCTCGCGGGGCTGGCCTACCTCGGCCTGCTGGTCGCTTCGGTGGCCGGTGACCAGGGCATGGGCGGGCCGTTCGCGGGGCCGTTGCTCGTCGTCCTGGGTGCTGCCGTCGGGGCGCTCTGCGTGGCTCTCGCCGCGCCCGCGGCGCTCGCCGCGCGGGTCGTGGGCGGTGCCAAGGGACTCCTCGCCGGCGCCGCCACCCTCGTGCTCCTGACCGGGGGAGCCGTCTGGCTGGCCTGGCTCCTCTTCGATCTCTCCGGAAGCCCGGCGGTCACCGCCGCGGTCCTGATCGGCGCCGCGACGCCGGCGGCGCTCGTCCTCGCGCTCTCCGACGCCCTCGCCGGCACGGTCACCGGGCTTCGGCGTCGGCGAATTGCCGTCGAAGCCTGAGCCGACCTGCGAGACTCTGGTGCCTGTGAGCATCGAGGTGGTGGCGTACGACCCGTCATGGCAGGAACGGTTCGAGAAGGTGGCCGCGGCGCTGAACGGCGCGCTGGCCGACGGCCCGGCGGCCAGCGTCGAGCACGTCGGCTCGACGTCGGTCCCGGGCCTCGCGGCCAAACCCATCCTCGACATCGACGTGATCGTCGCGCCGGAGGACGTACCTGCGGCGGTCAAGGCGCTCGTCGCCATCGGCTACGAGCACCGCGGTGACCTCGGCGTCGCCGGTCGCGAGGCCTTCCTCGCCCCCGACGAGGATCCGAGACGCCACGTCTACGTCTGCGCCGCGGGCACGCTGAACGTACGCAACCACCTCGCCGTCCGCGAGGTCCTCCGCCGCCGCGACGACCTTCGTGACGAGTACGCGGCGGTGAAGCTGTCGCTGGCCGCCGACCCGGACATGGACATCGACACCTACATCGCCCGCAAGTCCGACGTCCTCCAGACGATCCTCGCCGTCTCCGACCTCACCGACGCCGAGCGCCGCCAGATCCTCTCCCTCAACGACCCGAGCCGGTGATGGTCCAAGTGCTGCCGACGCATGTCGGCGTCGTGATGGACGGCAACCGCCGCTGGGCGAAGAAGGCCGGTTTCGCCGACCCCGGCGCCGGGCACGACGCCGGTGCCGACCACGTCGTGGACCTGCTGGGGTGGTGCACGCGCTGGCGGATCGACCACCTCACCTCGTACGTCCTCTCCGCCGACAACATCCGGAAACGGCCGAGGTCGCAGGTCGACCATCTGTTCGGCATCCTGGCCGAGAAGCTCCCGCAGACCGTCGTACGCAGCGACCGCTGGGCCCTCCACGTCTCCGGCGACCTCGCCCTGCTGCCCGACGAGGCGGCCGACGCGCTGCGCGCCGCCGAGCGGGAGACCGCCGACCGCCCGGCACACCTGACGATGGCGATCGGCTACGACCCGCACGGCGACATCGTCGAAGGGATCCGTCGAGCCCTCGCCGCGGGCGCCACCGAGATCGACGAGCAGACCATCACCGCCGCCCTTCCCGGCGGCCCGGTCAAGGAGATCGACCTCGTCATCCGCACCAGCGGCGAGCAGCGCCTCTCCGGCTTCTTCCCCTGGCAGACCTCCCACGCCGAGATCGTCGTCAGCGAGAAGCTCTGGCCCGACTTCACCGAAGCCGACTTCGCCGACGCCCTGGAGCTCTACGCCGCGCGCCGGTCGGCCGCCAGCTAGGCACCCTCCGGTCGGGCCAATGCAACAACCCCGCACATGCGGAGAAGTTGCGCGCTGATTCCGTGATCGGGACGTAAGAACCCCGCACGTGTTCGGTTCTGGGACAGTTGGTGGGTGCTCCGCGCGAGACAGCGGCCCACCGGTCGGCAACAGCCTCGCTCACGACGTGCTCGGTCCCATCGCGGCGGGCCTCGACGCCGTACTTCTCGACCGCCACGAGGTCCACCCCGACGTACCAGAACGCCGGATCACCTCGCTCGACGATCTGCTTTGGTGACTGCGCTCAGAGGCGCAGGGCGTGGGCAGCCATCCGGTAGGCGACCGCGGTGGCCTCGGGATCGTCCAGCGAGGTGTCGGTGAGGGCGAGCTCCGCGTGGGTGCGGATGCCGGCGGCAGGATCAGCGGCGAGCAGGTCGGCACACAGGCCCGCGACCACGCTGCCGGAGTCGTGGTCGTCGAGCTCGTCGAGGACGTTGCCGAGATCGAGCAGCATCGCGGCCTCCTCGAAGATCTCGCGCAGGGTCTCCTCATCGACGCCGACCTCGGGGCGTGCCGCTGCGACGGCGGCCAGCTCGAGGATCGGTGCGAGCCGAGGATCGAGGTCTTGCATCGCCATGGTGCCCAGCATGATCGTCCGAGTCCCGGTCGGCAACGGGGTTAGTCGAGGTCGTCGAGGTTGAGGCCCATCGGGGACTGGCCGGGGATCTCGCCGGAGGCGACGACGGCCTTGGTCAGCGGCCGCAGCAGGGTGATGAGCTCCTCGACCTCGGCCGAGTCCAGCGTGGCGTACGCCGAGGCCGCGAGCGCGTCGGTCGTCGACTCGATCCCGGCCTTGGTCTCCTCGCCGGCAGCGGTGAGGGAGTGCCCGTCGGAGGCGACGAGCCCACGGGAGCGCAGGCCGGAGACGAGCGAGTCCCACTCGGTCTCGTGGATGTTGCGCGAGGTGGCGTAGACCGACGGGGAGAGGCCGGTGGCGAGGGCGTGGAACACGTGCGACTCGCGGCCGCCGATGCCGGCGGTGAGCAGGGCGGCGACGTGGCCGTCGCCCCGATGCTCACGCAGGCGCGTGGCAGCGTCCCAGAGCAGGGTCAGCGGGTCCTCGGCGACGGGGAGCGAGCGCAGCGCGGCGTACAGGGGCCGGCCCTCCAGCGGAGCGCTGAGAGCGGCTCGGGAGGCGAGCGAGGCGGCTCGCGCGACGTCCTCGGAGTCGGCGAGCGCGCCCAGCTGACGACGGAGCGCGGCGACCGAGCCGGAGCGCCGGGCCTCGTGCGCGGCCTCGGGCGGCGCGAACCCCCACGCGTCGGGAAGGGCACGGGAGACGTGCGAGAACGCGAAGTTGTAGAACACCGCGTGGACCACCTCGGCCGGAACCGGCCCCAGCGGAGCGGACCGGGCGGCGAAGTAGCCCATCCAGTAGCCGCGGTAGCCGGCCTCCTTGAGCAGGGCGATCGGCTCGGGGGAGAAGTAACCCACCGCATGGATCGGTTCGAGCAGCTTCCACAGGCGACGGGCGTTCGGCTCCATGCCCAGCGACGTTATCGGCACCGGTCGGGAACGCCGAGCGAATTGGCCCGGCGGGCGGCGTACATAACAAGATGACACCACGGATACGATTTCCCTATCCCCTGAACACCGGGCCCGGCAGCCGGCCGGGCTCACCTCGAGCAGAGAGCATTCATCGTGGCAAAGCCGCCAGCATCGACCCTTGACCTCGTCGTCTCCCTCGCCAAGCGGCGCGGGTTCGTCTTCCCCAGCGGCGAGATCTACGGCGGCACCCGGAGTGCCTGGGACTACGGCCCCCTCGGTGTCGAGCTCAAGGAGAACATCAAGCGCCAGTGGTGGAAGGCGATGGTGCAGCAGCGCGACGACGTCGTCGGCCTCGACTCCAGCATCATCCTGCCGCGCCAGACCTGGGTCGCGAGCGGCCACGTGGAGACCTTCAACGACCCGCTGGTCGAGTGCCAGTCGTGCCACAAGCGCTACCGCTTCGACCACCTCCAGGAGGAGTACGCGGAGAAGAAGGGCATCGAGGACCCCGACTCGGTCGACATCAACGAGGTCGTCGCCTGCCCCAACTGCGGCACCCGTGGCGCCTGGACCGAGCCGCGGGAGTTCTCAGGCATGCTCAAGACCCACCTCGGTGTCCTCGAGGACGAGAGCGGCCTCCACTACCTGCGCCCCGAGACCGCGCAGGGCATCTTCGTGAACTTCGCCAACGTGGTCACCAGCACCCGCCAGAAGCCCCCGTTCGGCATCGCGCAGACCGGCAAGAGCTTCCGCAACGAGATCACGCCGGGCAACTTCATCTTCCGCACCCGCGAGTTCGAGCAGATGGAGATGGAGTTCTTCGTCAAGCCGGGTGAGGACGAGGAGTGGCACCAGTACTGGATCGACGAGCGCACCCGGTGGTACACCGACCTCGGTATCAACCCCGACAACCTGCGCCACTACGAGCACGCCCAGGAGAAGCTGAGCCACTACTCCAAGCGCACCGTCGACATCGAGTACCGGTTCAACTTCCCGGGCTCCGAGTGGGGTGAGCTCGAGGG
Source organism: Nocardioides sp. NPDC126508 (assembly GCA_040302365.1). GTDB lineage: Bacteria > Actinomycetota > Actinomycetes > Propionibacteriales > Nocardioidaceae > Nocardioides. The sequence continues at coordinate 87,046 of JBEOUM010000005.1, read as the reverse complement.
CATCGCCAACCGCACCGACTTCGACCTCGGCACCCACATGAAGCACTCCGGTCAGGACCTGCAGTACTTCGACCAGGCCAACAACGAGCGCTACCTGCCGTACGTCATCGAGCCGGCGGCCGGTCTGACCCGCGCGCTGATGACCTTCCTCGTCGACGGCTACGCCGAGGAGGAGGCGCCCAACGCCAAGGGCGGCGTCGACAAGCGGGTCGTGCTCCGCCTCGACCACCGGATCGCGCCGGTCAAGATCGCCGTGCTCCCGCTGTCCCGCAACGAGGCGCTCAGCCCGAAGGCGAAGGCCCTCTCGGCCGAGCTGCGCCAGAACTGGGCCGTCGACTTCGACGACTCCCAGTCGATCGGCAAGCGCTACCGCCGCCAGGACGAGATCGGTACGCCCTACTGCGTCACCGTCGACTTCGACACCCTCGAGGACAACGCGGTCACCATCCGCGAGCGCGACACGATGAAGCAGGAGCGGATCCCGCTCGAGGGTGTGACCCGCTACTTCGCCGAGCGTCTGATCGGCGCCTGAGCAGGACCGTTACCGCGTCGTAAGCGTTGCGTGGGGCATCCTGTCGCACCATTCCAGGATGGGTGGGGCAGGATGTCCCCATGCAACGAGCGGGGTCCGTACTCGCCGCATCCGTCACCGGTGCGGCCATCGCGATGTCACTGATGGGGTGCAGCGGCACCGCGCCGAGGACGAACGCGCCCAAGGCATCAGAGAGCGCCTCAGCCTCCGCCTCGCCGTCCGTGTCGGCCTCGCCGTCGCCCGGTGCGCTGACCGAGCCGGGCGCCGACCGCAGGCTCGGCGAGAGCGCGACGGTCGAGTGGGCACCCAAGGACGGCGTCGACGGCAAGCTCTCGATCACCGTCGCGAAGCTCGAGTCGACCTCCTACAAGCAGACCTTCGCCGGCTGGAAGCTCGACGAGGCGACGCTGGAGCGCGCTCCCTACTTCGTACGCGCCACCATCAAGAACGACGGCAAGACCGATCTCGGTGGCTACGACGCTCCGCTGTGGGGCCTCGACGACGAGGGCAACCTGGTCGAGGCGGCCGCCTTCAAGGAGCCGTTCAAGCCCTGTGACCCCAAGACCCTCCCCAAGCCGTTCCCACCCGGCGCCAGCGTCAACGTCTGCCTGGTCATGCTCGTCCCCGACCAGGGCAAGCTCGTCGGCGTGAGCTTCCGGCCCTACGAGGAGTTCGACCCGATCACCTGGGAGAGCGAGCCGACGCCGTACGTGGCGCCCAAGCCCTCCCGCTCCCCGTCCGCCTCGCCGACCTCTTAGATTTCGTACGTCGCGCCACCGGCCGGACAATGGAGAACATGTCTCTCCCCGGCCCTCTGAAGCTCGGCAGCCTCACCGTCGACACCCCTGTGGTGCTCGCGCCGATGGCCGGTGTCACCAACGCCGCCTTCCGGCGCCTGTGCGCCGAGCAGGGCGCGGGTCTCTACGTCTGCGAGATGATCACCTCGCGGGGTCTGGTCGAGGGCGACCAGCACACCAAGGACATGCTCGTATTCGACGAGGCCGAGACCGTACGCAGCGTGCAGCTCTACGGCACCGACCCGGTCTACGTCGGCAAGGCGACCGAGATCCTCTGCGCCGACTACGGGGTGGCGCACGTCGACCTCAACTTCGGCTGCCCGGTGCCCAAGGTGACCCGCAAGGGCGGCGGGGGAGCCCTGCCCTACAAGCGCGGTCTGCTCGGCGAGATCCTGGAGCACGCCGTGAAGGCGGCGGCACCCTACGACGTACCGGTGACGATGAAGACCCGCAAGGGCATCGACGACGCCCACCTGACCTACATGGACGCCGGCCGGATCGCCCAGGAGAGCGGCGCCGCGGCGATCGCGCTGCACGGGCGTACGGTCGCCCAGGCCTACTCGGGCACCGCCGACTGGGACGCGATCGCGGAGCTCAAGGCGTCCGTCGACATCCCGGTGCTCGGCAACGGCGACATCTGGGAGGCGGGCGACGCGATCCGCATGGTCGAGGAGACGGGTGTGGACGGTGTCGTCATCGGCCGCGGCTGCCTGGGGCGCCCCTGGCTCTTCCGCGATCTGGCGGCTGCGTTCGCCGGTGACAGTGTCAAGGTGCTGCCCACGCTGGGCGAAGTGACCGACATCATGCGGCGCCATGCCGAGCTGCTCTGCGAGCACATGGGCGAGGAGCGTGGCTGCAAGGAGATCCGCAAGCACATCGCGTGGTATCTCAAGGGGTTCGGGGCCGGTGGCGAGCTGCGCCGCACCCTCGGCCTGGTGAACAGCCTCGCCGACCTCGACGAGATGCTCGCCCAGCTCGACCGGAACGAGCCTTTTCCCTCGTCACAGCTGGGTGCGCCGCGTGGGCGGCAGGGTGCGCCGCGCGACAAGGTGGTCCTTCCGGAGGGGTGGCTGGACGACGCCGACGGGCGTGGCTGCGGGTTCGCCGAGAACGTCGCGGAGACCTCCGGCGGCTGAGGTTCCAGGCCCTGTTCCGAGGGGTCCGGAAGGGCCTTTCGAGCCTTCGGAATCAGTCGCTCGACAGGTACAAAACAACGCAAAAACTCGGTAAGGGAATTGGAATACCCCCTGTCGTGTGTGCTGTACTCATGGGCGTGCCCGACCTTCCCCGACGGGTTTCAGACGATGAAACCTTGGGAAATGCTCGGGCACTGACCATGTAGTCGAGCAAAGGAATTGCGTGTGGCCGGCAGCCACAGAGGCGACACTCGGGCCGTCCGTAAGACCAAATCAATAGTTGCCAGCGCAGGGGTCGCGGTCCTCGCGACAGGCGTCGCAGTCGGCGCCGGAGCCGCATTCGCGGAGCCGACCTCCCTGATCGCCAAGAACGCGGGCGCTTCCCTCTCCTCGACCAAGGCCGACGTGCCGAGCACCCGTGACGACGCGCGCGTCGCCGGGGACCGTCGTGAGACCGTCGTCAGCCGTAACGGGGGCGACCGTGAGTCGGTCTCCTCGGTCGAGACGCTGACCAAGGGGCCCGAGCAGGTCGAGACCGGCACCGCGAAGGCGCTCAAGCGCTGGACCGACGAGACGCTCAACCTGTGGTCCGCCTACGGCAAGCACGCCACCCAGGCCGGCGAGATCGAGGCCGGCAAGCTGGTCTATGCGACCGGCCGCACCGAGTCCGGCCGCGACGAGATCATCTACGACGGCGAGGTCGCCTGGGTGACCACCGGTCACCTCACCGACGAGAAGCCGGAGACGACCGGCGTCGCGGCGGGTGTCAGCACGGCGGCCTGCGGTGACTCCTCGGTCGAGAGCGGCCTGGTCGCCGACGCCGTCACCGTCTACCGCGCGGTCTGCAACGCCTTCCCCGAGGTCGCCTCCATGACCGTCGGCGGCTGGGACGCACACGGCGAGCACTCCTCGGGCAAGGCCCTCGACTTCATGACCGACGACAAGGCCCTCGGCGACTCGATCGCCGCCTACCTGCAGCAGCACGCAGCGGAGCTCAACCTCTACGACATCATCTGGTATCAGCGGATCTGGACGCCGGTGCGTGCCTCGGAGGGATGGCGCTACATGGAGGACCGCGGGTCCACCACCGCCAACCACTACGACCACGTCCACGTCTCCACCAACTGACCCGACAGGTCTCGTACGCAGGTCGGCCCGGGCTTCGACAGCCCGGGCCGACCTGCGTCGTGCGGTCGGTTAACAAGTTCGCAAAAGTCTCCGGACGATCGTGGGATACCCCCGCAGGTGTGTGCTTGACTCGGTGCCCCCCACGTAGTCGAGCGAAGGATTGCGCAGTGGCCACCAGCCACAGAGGCGATTATCGAGCTGTCCGTAGAACCAAGAATGTTGTGGCGACCGCAGGGATCGTGACGTTCGCGACCAGCGGTGCGATGGCCGCCGGAGCGGCCGCGGCGAACCCCGGCACCGTGATCTCCCTGGTGGAGGAGAAGTCCGGGGTCCGGCTGCCGACGCCGGTCGAGCGGCGCATCGAAGCCGAGACCGCGGCCACGGCGAAGATCCCGGCGCTGCCCACGACCCGGGAGGACACCCGGATGTCGAACGACCGCCGCGAGATCACCGGCCGGGAGACGACGGTCAGCCGCGGTGGCGACCGCGGCGCCGCCGCGACCACCGACGCGACGAGCCAGGTCGCGACGATCGAGTCGCTGATGGAGCGGCCGACCTCGGTCAGCGGCGGTGCCCAGAAGGCGGTGCTGCGCTACGTGCAGGAGGACGTCACCGTCTATGCGTCGTACGGGAAGCGTGCCAAGGAGCTCGGCGAGCTGAAGCTCGGTCGTGCGGTCTACTACACCGGGCGCGACGAGGGCGGCCGCCAGGAGGTCGTCCTCGAGGGCAACCCGGTGTGGATCCCGGAGGGCAACCTCGGCAGGACGAAGCCCGAACCGCCGCCCGAGCCCACTCCGACGCCGACTCCGACCCCTTCGCCGTCACCCTCGGAGAAGGCCCCGGCAGGGCTGGACTTCTCCGCCTGCGGCGACGCCTCGGTCGAGGTGGGCCTGGTCCCCGACGCGGTCGACCTCTACCGCGCGGTCTGCAACGCGTTCCCCGCGGTCGCCTCGGGCACCACCTACGGCTACGACCCGCACGGCGAGCACGCCGACGGCAAGGCGCTCGACTTCATGACCGACGACAAGGAGCTCGGCGATGCGATCGCCGCCTTCGTCCAGGAGCACGCCGCGGAGCTGAACATCTACGACATCATCTGGTACCAGCACATCTGGACGCCGGTCCGCGCCGACGAGGGCTGGCGGCTGATGGAGGACCGCGGCGACCCCACCGCCAACCACTACGACCACGTGCACGTCGCGGTCAACTGACTCGGCGGGGTGTCAGAGCGGGTCGGAGATCTTCAGCGGCGGGCCGATGAAGTCCAGCCAGTTGGCACGACCCAGCTCGGCGAGGGCCTCCGGGTCGACGTGGTCGGACACCAGCACCTCGGCGCCCTGGTCGAAGAAGCGCTCCAGCCCCGACGGGGTGGTGACCACCAGCAGCCGGCCGGGGGTCTCGCCGACGTTCTGGAAGCAGTGCGGTACGCCGCGCGGCCCGAAGGCCATGCCGCCGGTCGAGGCTCGCAGCATCTCGTCGCCGGCCTTGAAGCGGAACTCTCCTTCGAGGACGTACCAGAGCTCGTCTTCGCGGAGGTGCGTGTGGAGCGCCGGGCCCTGCATCGGGCCCATCACGAACTCGAGCACCGTCATCGAGGCGTTGGTGCTCGCGGTATCGGCCTTGACCGTGACCTGGTCGCCCGTGGGCGTCGCCAGCACGCGGCCCTCACCGGCCTGCACGGCAAACGGATGAGTCATGTCGTCCTCCCTCCGCTCATGCTAGACCCGTTCGGGCGCGATGACGCCGGGGAGCGCGAATGCTCGGCACCCCGGCGTCGTGACGTCAGATCAGCGCGCTCAGGGGAGTGGGCTTGCGACCGCCGATCTTCTCGACGACATCGGTGACGGTGGCCAGCTTGCCGAGCCGGGTCGCGGTGCCGAACGAGGTGAGCAGCGGGGCGATGAAGTCCGGGAGGCCGGCGGAGACCAGGCCGGCGGTGTAGGCCTCGTCGTCGACCTGGACGACCTCGACCGGCTTGCCCGACTGCTCGGTGGCGAGCGCGGCCAGATCGGCCGCGGTGTAGGCCTGCGGGCCGGTGACGTCGTACGCCTTGTTCTCGTGCCCCTCGCTCGTCAGCACCCCGACGGCGACGGCGGCGCAGTCGGCGCGGGTGACGTAGGCAGCGCCGCCGTCGCCGATGTTGGTGACGAGCTGTCCGCTCGCGGCGGCCTGGGCGACGGAGTCGACCTGCATGTCGGCGTAGAGGTTGTTGCGCAGCATGGTCCAGGCCAGGCCGCTCTCGCGCAGCGCGTCCTCGGTGGCGGCGTGGTCGGCGACGACGCCGGCGGGGTTGTCCGCGGTCGGCTCGGGCACCGAGGTGTAGGCCATGTGGCGTACGCCCGCCTTGGCCGCGGCGTCGATGGCGGCGCGGTGACCCTCGACGCGGGCACCGACGACGTCGGTCGAGATCAGCAGGGCACGGTCGACGCCGGCGAAGGCCTCGACCAGCTCGTCGGGCTTGCCGAAGTCGGCGGCGCGTACGTCGGCACCGCGGGCGGCGTAGTCGGCGAGCTTCGCGGGGTCGCGGGTGAGGAGCACGACCTCGGCGGGGTCGACGGTGTCGAGGAGCTGGTCGGCGACGAGGCGGCCGAGGTGGCCGGAGGCGCCGGTGATGGCGATGGTCATGAGAGTCCTATCTGTAGTCACAGCGATGACGGTTTCATAAATGTAGTCATACCGATGGCAATAAGGCAAGATGGGGGTATGGCCAGCCCGACGAACACCCGTTTCGCGGTGGCCGTCCATGTCCTGACCTACCTCGCCTCGTGCGCTGCCGCCGGCCGTACGACGCCGGTCAGCTCCGACGAGCTCGCGGGCAGCACCGCCGTCAACCCGGTCCACGTACGCAAGGTGCTGGGGCCGCTGCGTACGGCCGGTCTGGTGCGGTCCCGGCCCGGGGCCCACGGGGGATGGGAGCTCGCGGTGGACCCGGGCACGGTGAATCTCGCCCAGGTGTGGCAGGTGCTGCAGGGCGACGACCAGATCCTCGGGATCCACGGCCCCAACCCCGCCTGCACGGTGGGCGCCAACATCCAGGGCGTCCTCGTCGACCTCGACCGCCGGCTGGCCCGGGCCGTCCTCGACGAGCTCGAGCGGATCTCGCTCGAGGACGTGATGGCGACGGCCGGCTTCCGCGCTGAGGACTACGCGGCCCTGCTGCCCTGAGAGACGTTTCGCGCTTGACCGCAACGTCCACAACGTCCGTTACGTCGGCAACGTTGACCTGTGGTGGGCGTCACGCACAGTCTCGGGTGTCACCACGTGACGGTCAGCACACCGCGTAGAGAACCAGGATGGCAATGCTCGTAGCACTCGGCTTCATGATGGTCGCCCTCTTCATGTTCCTGATCATGTCCAGACGGGCGACCCCGGTGGTCGGGCTCATCGCGGTGCCGGTGGCGTTCGGCATCGCCGCGGGCGCCGGGCTCGGGACCGGCGACATGATCGTCGACGCGGTCAAGGAACTCGCGCCGACCGCGGCGATGCTGTTCTTCGCGATCATCTTCTTCGGGATCATGATCGACGTCGGCCTGTTCGATCCGCTGGTGAAGCTGATCCTGCGGATGGTCGGTCATGACCCGATGCGTCTGGTCGTCGGGACCGCTGTCCTCGCGATGGTCGTCTCGCTCGACGGCGACGGGTCGACCACGTTCATCATCGTGACCTCCGCCCTGCTCCCGCTCTACCTGAGGCTCGGCGTCAGCCCGGTCGTGCTCACCGTCGTGGCCGGCCTCGCGAACGGCGCGATGAACATCCTGCCGTGGGGCGGCCCGACCGCTCGTGCCGCCGCGTCGCTCGGGGTCTCGCCGTCCGAGGTGTTCGTGCCGATGATCCCGTCGATGATCGCGGGCCTGGTCGTCGTGCTGGCCTTCGCGGCCCACCTGGGCTACCTGGAGCGTCGCCGGATCGGCACGCTGGAACTCACCGAGATGACCTCCGCGGAGGAGCGCGTGCTGGTCGGTGCCGGTGCGCCGGCGAAGGTTGCGGGAGGAGCCGGCGGTGCCGGCGGTGCCGGTGGTGCGGCGCGCAACAACGAGGACGACGCCGACTGGTTCGCCGACGGGCTCGACCCGAAGCGCTCGACGCTGCGACCGCGGCTGTTCTGGTTCAACGGGCTCCTGACCGCCGCGCTGCTGGTCGTGCTCGTGCTCGACGTCCTGCCGATCCTGGTGCTCTTCATGGTCGCCGCCGCGATCGCGCTGGTCGTGAACTTCCCGCAGGTCAAGGAGCAGCAGGAGGCCATCACCCGGCATGCGCCGAGCATCGTCTCCGTGGTGGCGATGGTGTTCGCTGCGGCTGTGCTGACCGGCGTGTTCCAGGGCACCGGCATGGTCGAGGCGATGGCGCGGTGGCTGATCGACATCATCCCGCCCGCCCTCGGCCCGCACATGGCCGTGGTCACCGGTGTGCTCAGCCTCCCGTTCACCTTCTTCATGAGCAACGACGCCTTCTACTTCGGCGTCCTGCCGGTCCTCTCCGAGGCGGCCTCGTCCTACGGCATCGCGCCGGCCGAGATGGCGCGTGCCTCGATCACCGGTCAGACCTTCCACATGCAGAGCCCGCTCGTGCCCGCCATCCTGCTGCTGGTGACCCTGGCCCGGGTGCCGCTCGCCGATCACCACAAGAAGGTGCTGTGGCGTGCGGCGGCCGTCTCGCTCACGATGCTGGTCATCGGGGTGCTGACCGCGGCGATCCCGCTGTAGCCCGCTAGCCTCGGGGCGTGGAGCTATACGGGGCCGCCGACCGCGAGCGGATCGTCGCCGAGCCGCCCAAGCGGGTGGCGGCGCCGGAGCGTACGCAGTTCGAGCGCGACCGCGCCCGCGTGGTGCACGCCGCCTCGACCCGGCGGCTGGCGGCGAAGACGCAGGTCGTGGGGCCGCAGGCCGACGACTTCGTACGCAACCGGCTGACCCACTCCCTCGAGGTCGCCCAGGTCGCGCGGGACCTGTCGCGCGCCCTGAACGGGCCGGACTCGCCGCAGCCCGACATCGCCGAGACCGCGGCCCTGGCGCACGACCTCGGCCACCCGCCGTTCGGGCACAACGGCGAGAGCGTGCTCGCCGAGCACGCGAAGGGGATCGGCGGGTTCGAGGGCAACGCCCAGACGCTGCGGATCCTGACCCGGCTCGAGGCGAAGACCTTCGACGAGAACGGGCGCTCGGTCGGGCTCAACCTGACCCGGGCGACCCTGGACGCGTGCACGAAGTATCCGTGGGGGTTCGGCGAGCGGAAGGGCTCGAAGTTCGGGGTCTACGAGGACGACCTGCCGGTCTTCACCTGGCTGCGCGCCGCGGACGCGGGGGAGCGGCAGTGCGTCGAGGCGCAGATCATGGACCTCTCCGACGACGTCGCCTACTCCGTCCATGACGTCGAGGACGGCATCGTCGCCGGCAAGATCGACCTCGCCCGGCTCGACCTCGACGGCGTCGCCGAGACGGTCGCCGACTGGTACGTCCCCGGCTTCGACCGCGCGCTGGCGGTCTCGGCCATCGCCGACCTGAGCGCCGCCGGCTGCTGGATCGCCGACGGTGCTGCGTACGACGCCTCCCGTCGGTCCCAGGCCATGCTCAAGAACCTGACCTCCGACGTCATCGGCCGGTTCTGCGGGGCCGTGCGGGAGGCGACGTACGCCGGCGGCGGCGGTCCCTACGTCCGCTACGGCGCCGACCTGGTGGTGCCGGAGCAGACCCGGACGGAGATCGCGCTGCTGAAGGGGATCGCGGCGCACTACGTGATGCGCACCGACGAGCGCGCCGCGAAGATGGACCGCCAGCGGAATGTCCTCGGCGAGCTGGTCGAGCACCTCGTTGCCACCGCGCCGGCCGACCTCGACCGGCAGTTCGCCGACGACTGGCGCGCCGCAGCAGACGACGCGGCCCGGCTCCGGGCCGTGATCGACCAGGTCGCCTCGCTCACCGACATCACCGCGCTGGCCTGGCACGAGCGGCTCTGCCGGCGCCTATGATCGGGCTCTACATACGTAGAGACATTCGTAGAGCGAACGGAGGAGCGGCGTGGGACGTCGTGAGGAGCTGGCCGACGCGGCCATCGTCACGCTGGCGCGCGACGGGATGCGCGGGCTGACCCATCGCGCCGTCGACAAGGCCGCCGGCATCTCCGAGGGGTCGACGTCCTACTACTTCCGCACCCGGCATGCGCTGCTCCAGGCCGTCGTGGAGCGGGCGACCGAGGTCGACTCCGCGGAGATGGAGGCGACCACCTTCGCGGATCTCGAGGCCGCCGCGAAAGGGATCGCCGACGTCCTGGAGGGATGGGTGACGACCGGACGTGACCGCCAGCTGGCACGCTTCGAGCTCGCCCTCGAGGCGGTGCGCCGCCCCGAGCTGCGTACGGCGCTGGTTGCTCGTCAGGACGTCTTCCGGGCCGTGCTCCGTGAGCAGTTCGCCCTCCTGGGGGTCGGCGACCCCGGCGCCCGCGCGAAGGACCTGGTCGCCCTCCTCAACGGGCTGCTCTTCGACGCGGTCACCCGGACGGAGAGTGCCGAGGACGCGGTCGCCGTGATCCGGGCGAACGTGCCGCGTCTGCTCCGCTCCGTCACGGCCTGATCCGACCGGTCTGGGACTTCGCCCGAATTCCGTTGGCGCGCGTCCTCTACACCTGTAGAGTCCTCTACAGACGTAGAGGAAAGGAGTCTTCATGAACATCGAGAAGCTGCAGCAGGCCCTGGACCGGGTGCACGAGGCCGGCCTGGCCGGCCTCGTCGCGGAGGTGCGCCAGGACGAGGAGTCCTGGGAAGGCGCGGCCGGCGTCGCCGACACCGACACCGGCCGCCCGATGATGCCGCGGATGCGGCTGCGGGTCGGCAGCGTCGTCAAGACGCTCACGACCGTCGCCGTGATGCGTCGGTGCGAGGCGGGCGAGATCGACCTCGACAAGCCGATCGGCCACTACCTGCCGAGCCTGGTTCCGGGGGAGCGAGGGGCCACGATCACGGTGCGGATGCTGCTCGGTCACACCAGTGGGCTGGCCGACTATCTGCCGTACGCCTATCCCTCGTTGCGGGCGATGCCGGTGATCGCCGAGACGAGCCCGGAGAGCATCGGGGACAACCAGCTCACCCGGTTCGACCCGCTCGAGCTGATCGCGATGGGGGTCGCGGCGCCGCCGGTCTGCGCACCGGGCGGCAGTCCCGGCATCTACTCCAACACCGGCTACCTGCTCCTCGGCCAGCTGCTCGAGCTGGTCACCGGCATCGATGCGGAGCGGCACATCACCGAGTCGATCATCACGCCGCTGGGGCTGACCGGCTCCGAGCTGCCGACCGAGCCTCGGCTCGAGGGTCCGCACCCGAAGATGTACGAGAACTGGTTCGGGATGTTCGACCCGCCTCGCGACTTCAGTGTCTTCGACATGTCCTGGGTCGGGCCGGCGGCCTCGCTGGTCTCCACGGTGGCCGACATGAACCGCTTCTTCGGGCTGCTGCTGGCGGGCGAGGTCGTCTCGCCGACGTCGTTGGAGCAGATGCAGGAGACGCACCCCGTCATCGCCTTCGACGGGTCGACGGTCGACTACGGGCTCGGCCTGCACCGGACGCAGCGGCCGGGGCTGGGGACCTTCTGGGGCCACGACGGCAGCGCCTGGGGCGCGGGTGCGGTGTCGATGACCAGCGAGGACGGCCGCCGCCAGGTCTCGCTCGCCGTCAACGAGCAGCGGTGGAACCGCCTCGACGCCTCCGGGGTGCCGCAGCCGCACCCCATCGACCTCGCCCTGGTCGAGTTCCTCGGGCTGGCGATGGGCGGATAGCTCGGCCGGATGGACCGCCGGCATTGCGGCCTCGACATTTAAGCGTTACCTTAAATGTCGTGACCGATGTCTGGTACGCCGTCTCCGACTCCACCCGCCGCCAGGTCCTGGCTCGGGTGGCTGCCGGGCCGTGCTCGGTGGGGGAGATCGCCGAGACGCTGCCGGTGAGCATGGCCGCGGTGTCCCAGCACCTCAAGATCCTGCGCGAGGCCGGCCTGGTGTCGATGACCCCGGCCGGCCGGCGGCGGATCTACCAGGCCCGGCTCGAGGGCCTGGCCGAGCTGCGCGCCGAGCTGGAGACGTACTGGACCCAGGCGTTGCATTCGTTCAAGCAGGTGGCTGAGGCCAGCTACCGGGCAGAGAAGGAGCAGCCATGAGCATCACCCGCGAACCCACGTCGGTGGACCTGGAGATCACCGTCGACGTACCGGTCGAGCACGCCTTCAAGGTGTTCACCGAGGACTTCGACCGGATCAAGCCGCGCGAGCACAACATGCTCCCCGTCGAGATCGCCGAGACCGTCCTCGAACCTCGGGTCGGCGGCCGCGTCTACGACCGCGGCGTCGACGGCAGCACCTGTCAGTGGGCGCGCGTCCTGGTCGTCGAGCCGCCCCACCGGCTGGTCATCTCCTGGGACATCACCCCCGCCTTCCAGCTCGAACCCGACCCGGCGCGGTGCAGCGAGGTCGAGTTCACCTTCACCTCGGTGGGGCCCGAGCAGACCCACGTACGCCTCGAGCACCGTCACCTCGACCGGCACGGCGCCGGGTGGCAGGGGTGGCGCGACAGGGCCGCCGGAGACAGCGCCTGGGGGATCTACCTGGAGCGCTTCCGGGCTCTCGCGGAGGCGTGATGAACCGCACGGCGCTCGCGACCGCCGAGCGGCGCGACCTCGCCGACTTCCTGGAGACGCTGACGCCGGAGCAGTGGGACCGGCCGTCGCTATGTCAGGGCTGGACGGTGCGCGACGTGGTCGCGCACCTGATCAGCTACGAGGAGGTCGGGATGCTGCGGTTCGTCGGCGGGTTCGTGCGTCATGGGTTCAGGTTCGGGCGCATGAACGAGCGCCGGCTGGCGGAGTTCGGGACCAGGACGCCCGATGAGCTCGTCGCCTACGTGCGCGCCCATGCGAAGCCGTCCGGCCCGACCGCGGTGGCCGATGCCCGGATCGGGCTCACCGACGGCCTCATCCACCACCAGGACATCCGGCGCGCGCTCGGACGTCCGCGACAGGTGCCGCCCGAGCGGCTCGCCCCGGTGCTGGGGTTCGCGATGATCGCCCCGCCGCTGCCGGCGAAGCAGAACGCGCAGGGACTGAGCCTCGCCGCCACCGATCTCGACTGGTCCTACGGGAGCGGTCCTGAGGTCACCGGCCCGGGGGAGGCGCTGCTGATGGCGGTCTGCGGGCGCGCCGACGCGCTGCCCGAGCTCGCCGGCGTGGGGCTGGCGACGTTGGCTGACCGCGTGGTCGCAGGCTGAGCCGGGCAGCGAGCGGAGTCGGTGTCTGAGTAGTCTCTCGACGGTGAGCGATCCCCTCGTCTGGCTGCCCTTCGACCCCTCCGAGCTGGGCACGGTGCCCGCAGGTCTCCGCTTCGAGCTCTTCGACCACACCCGCTTCGCCGGCTCCCACGTGGAGGTGCCGGACTCGGTCGGCGAGGTGGCCTTCTACCTACCTCCCTACATGCTCGGCTCGCGCATCTTCGACGTCGTCAGCCAGATGAAGTCGCTCCAAGTGGTGCAGCTGCTCACCGCCGGAGTCGACGCCGCCCGCGGCCACATCCCCGAGGGCGTGACGCTGTGCAACGGCCGCGGGATCCACGACACCTCGACCGCCGAGCTCGCCGTCACGCTGATCCTCTCCTCGCTGCGGGGCATCCCGGGTCACGTACGTCATCAGGACGAGCACGCCTGGCGGCCGGGCTGGTTCCCGTCGCTGGCCGACAAGCGGGTCCTGATCGTCGGCTACGGGGCGATCGGCCGGGCGATCGAGGCACGGCTGCTCCCGTTCGAGACCGAGGTCGTCGGGGTCGCCCGGACCGCCCGCGACGGCGTGCACGGCTTCGACGAGCTCGCCGACCTGGTGCCCGAGGCCGACGTGATCGTGCTGGTCACGCCGTTGACCGACGAGACCCGCGGCCTGGTCGACAGCGAGTTCCTGGGCCGGATGAAGGACGGCGCGCTGCTGGTGAACGTCGCCCGCGGTGGCGTGGTCGCCACCGACGACCTGGTCGCCGAGCTCGCCACCGAGCGCATCCACGCGGCCATCGACGTCGCCGAGACCGAGCCGCTCCCGGCCGACAGCCCGCTGTGGAGCTCGCCGAACCTGCTCATCACCCCGCACGTCGGCGGTGCGTCGAGCGCGATGTGGCCGCGCGCCTACCGGGTCGTCCGCGAGCAGCTCGAGCGGTTCGCCGCGGGTGAGCCGCTGGCGAATGTGATGTCAGGGGACTACTGAGATAGTCCAGGGAGTTTCGGTCGGTTACTGGCCAGTAGAGCGACCGAAACTCCCTGGACTACCCCGCCAGATAGGGTCGCGAACGTGCTTCACATGGCAGTCGTCCAGGAGACAGCGGTACCCGGTGACCTGATCGCCAACGTCGCGACCGCGGCAGCCCGGGTCCGCGAGGCGGCCGCGCAGGGCGCCCGGCTGGTCGCGCTGCCCGAGACGTTCACGACCTCGTGGGACCTCGACGCCTTCGACGGCCCGCTGCCCACGCTCGACGACACCGCCTGGCTCGCCCCGGCGCAGGCGGCCGTCGACGAGACCGGCGCGGTGCTCGTGCTCAACTCACCCCTCGCCAGGGCCGGACGGCCGGCGATCACCAGCCTGGTGATCGCGCCGGGGGAGGAGCCGGTCGCGGCGTACGACAAGCAGCATCTCTACCCGCCGGAGGTCGAGCGTTTCGAGCCCGGTGAGCACGGCACGACGATCGAGATCGACGGCGTCCGGGTTGCGCTCTCGGTCTGCTACGACGCCAACTTCCCCGAGCACGCCGCCGCGGCGGCCGCCGACGGCGCGATCCTCTACCTCAACACCGGTGCCTACTTCCCCGGCGGCGGCCATCGGCGCGACCTGCACTACGCCGCGCGGGCGCTGGACAACTCGATGTACGTCGCCTTCGCCGGCCTCGTCGGCGGGCCGCTCGGACTGATCGGTGGATCGGCGGTCTACGACCCGATCGGCCGGCCGATCGAGCGGCTCGACGACAGCACTCCCGGCATGGTCGTCGCCACGATCGATCCGGCCGATGTGGCGCGGGTCCGGGACGAGCAACGGATGTGGGCCGACCACCGGGCGGACCTGGGCCCACGGCGTACGCTCACCGTCGCTGCCGCCCCGTAGGATTCCTCTCGTGGCGGGCCGCATCAAGGAGACGAGCATCCAAGAGGTGCGCGAGAAGGCGCGCCTGGACGACATCGTCTCCCAGTACGTGACCCTCCGTCGTGCCGGGCCAGGCACTTACAAGGGCCTGTGCCCGTTCCACGACGAGAAGTCGCCGTCGTTCAACGTCAACCCGTCGCGCGGGTTCTACAAGTGCTTCGGCTGCGGCGAGGGCGGCGACGTCATCGACTTCGTGATGAAGCTCGACGGGCTGAGCTTCTTCGAGGCCGTCGAGCGGCTCGGCGACAAGGTCGGGGTGCAGGTCCAGCGCGAGGAGGGCGACGAGGCGCCGGTCCGGCGAGGCCCGGGTCGCGGCAAGCTGGTCGAGGCCCACAAGGTCGCGGCCGAGTTCTACGCCGAGCAGCTGCTGGCCCCCGACGCCGTGGTCGCGCGCCAGTTCCTCGCCGAGAAGGGCTTCGACCGCGACGCCGCGCTGCACTTCGGGGTCGGGTTCTCGCCGCGCGGGGGAGAGGACCTCTACCGCCACCTGCGTGCGCGCGGGTTCTCCGACGAGGAGGTCGTCACCGCCGGGCTGGTGGCGCAGGGGCGGTCCCACTACGACCGGTTCCGCGGCCGGCTGATGTGGCCGATCCGGGAGTCGGGCGGCGACGTCATCGGCTTCGGCGCGCGCCGGCTCTTCGACGACGATCGCATCGAGGCGAAATACCTCAACACCTCCGAGACGCCGATCTACAAGAAGTCGCACGTCCTCTACGGCATCGACCTGGCCCGCAAGGAGATGGCCCGCACCCGCGAGGCGGTGATCGTGGAGGGCTACACCGACGTGATGGCCTGCCACCTCGCCGGGATCACCACCGCGGTCGCGACCTGCGGCACCGCCTTCGGTGACGACCACGCGAAGGTGCTGCGCCGGTTCATCTCCGACGACCAGCAGCTGCGCGGCGCGGTCGTGTTCACCTTCGACGGTGACGCCGCCGGCCAGGCCGCGGCCCTGAAGGCGTTCAAGGGCGACGGCAACTTCACCTCCCAGACCTACGTCGCGGTCGAGCCCGACGGCCTCGACCCCAACGACCTGCGGATCAAGAAGGGCGACGAGGCGGTCCGCGAGCTCCTCGCCAACCGCGTCCCGCTCTACGAGTTCGTGCTGCGCAACGTCGCCTCGAAGTACGACCTGGACCGCGCCGACGGGCGGATCGACGCTCTTCGGGAGGCGGCCCCGCTGGTCGCGTCCGTGCGCGACGAGTCCAAGAAGATGGGCTTCACCCGGGACCTGGCGCGCTTCCTCGGTGTCGACCCCGACGAGGCCGCCCGAGAGGTACGCCGCGCCGCCGGTCGTCCGGCGCCGTCGGCCGCTCCGTCACGCCGTGAGCCCGCCGCGTCTCCGGAGGTGGCGGCCGCTCCGCGGCGCCCACCCATGCCCCACCCGCGCGAGCCACGCTTCGCGGTCGAGCGCGAGACTCTCAAGCTCTTCGTACAGCACCCCGTCGCCCTCGGCCGCACCACCGGCGAGATCACCCCCGAGGCCTTCACCCACCCGCTCTACCGGGCGCTGTGGGAGACCATCGCCGGCCTCGGTGGTCCCGGCGCCGGCACCGGCGACCCCGCCTGGGCCCAGAAGCTCAGCGCCGCCGCCTCCGACCCGCTCGTCAACCGCATCCTCGCCGAGCTCGCCGTGGAGCCGATCCCGTCCGCGAAGGAGCCCGACTCGGCGTACGTCCTGCAATATGTCGTACGCCTCCTCGAGCTCCTCGACCAGCGCCGCATCGCCGATGTGAAGAGCCGTCTGCAGCGCGCCGACGGGGCCGCCGACCCCGAGGGCTACAACCGTCTATTCGCTCAGCTCGCCGCCCTCGAACAGCACCGCCGCGGCCTCCGCAACCTCGTCGCCGAGTGAGGGCCTGCCGATTTCCGATCGCCGCTTCCGGGTTGCTAAGGTTTCACCCGCGCCGCAAGGTGCAATTCCCCTGTAGCTCAATTGGCAGAGCATTCGGCTGTTAACCGGAGGGTTGTTGGTTCGAGTCCAACCGGGGGAGCGAAAAACTCCGCCTGACCTGGTCAAACAGGACAGGCGGATTTCGTCGTTTCTACGGCGAGCACCCCACGAGGTCGCGAGTGCCGACTACATCCACGCGGTCAGGCTCGCGCCCATTCGCTCCGGAGCCAGCGCGGAGTCCTGCGAACGCGCGCTCGGCAGCATCTCCTGAATGTTCCGCCGCGAACCTGTAGCGTTGCGCGCTGCCACATTCGTGGTGGGGCTGCACTAGTCATGTTCCACTCCATCTTCCTCTCACGCGTTGGAACGGCGCGGGCGAAGTGCGCAAGATCAAGAAGTTTGTGTAGCGCCGTGCGATCGCTTACATGTCCGTGAAGGCGCAGGAACGGGCCGGTCCCGCCAGTCGATTTCAACTAGAGGGACCCGACGCCCGTCTGGGCCGTGAGGATGCGCGCGTGGCTAATCCAGGGCCAAGGACGGCAGCAGCCGGACCTCGACGTCTTTCTCCCCGATCGGCGAGATCTCGACAAGGCCGGACTCGACGTTGTACTCGACCTTGACCTCGTCGTCGAGACGCTTGAGTACTCGCTTGAAGTTGTCGAATCGAGGCTGCTTCAGGTCCTGGGCCACGTCCTTAGCCGCACGCCCGCCCGCCTGGCCGTACAGCAACAGCAGTACCTTGTCCGCGAGGGGCAGAGACGGCACCAGAATGCGGCGCTTCCCGCCGACCTGCCAGATCACCGGTAGCGTGCGGTCAGTCAGAGCCGTCACCACGACCGTCGCGGTGCTGGTGTCGGTCGCGTGGAAGAGCCGCACTAGTTCGGCCATCACCCACTGCACGGCGTGTAGCACGTACGAGGCGTCCATGTGGTTGGCGTCGACCTCGCCGCCGACGTGACCGCTGTCGCGATTGTTGCGGATCTCGTACAGGCCCGTCAGCACGCGCGGAATGCCAACGCGGACCGACTGCGGCGCTGCCGCCTTGTCGACCTGCTCAAGATCGCGGCATGCCTTCGGGAAGTTCGACGGTTTCGACGCAGAAGCGGGGTAGCCGCCGTCGACCTTCCCTCTCAGGATGGAGTAGACGACCTCGCAGAAACGGCCGCCGTGCACGCTCGCGTCACCCCACTCGCCGCGGGCGAAGTTCTTGGTGATCTTGCGATACTCCGCCATCAGCTCGTCCCGCAGACCCTGAGGGAGAGCCCCCAGGGCCTGCGTGGGGTCGAGAGCGCTCATGCCTTCTTGTCCTTCTTCAACGGCATGTCGAACTGCACAACGTTGCGACCGCTGGGCGTGGTGAGGATCGACTTCATGTTCTTGGTGTCGAGCCAGTGCTCGCGGCTGGCGGTCACCTGGAGCGCGTTGTCAGGGTACGACGGCTCGCGCCAGTCGCATTCCTTGTAGGCGGCCAACACGTGCCCTACGCCGATCTCCTTGAGTTCGGCGACCTGCTCCAGCCACCAGACCGCGATGATGTTCTTCTGGTCGATCGACGCCGGCTGCTTCTCGGCAACGAGGTCCTTGAACGACTGCTTGTCTGCGGGCCGGAAGTTGATGTCCCGCACGGGTTCCCACTTGCGTGCGGGCGAGCGACGCCGCTTGGACGCCGAGGTGCCGTTGGACTTCGGAGACTCCGTCTGGGCCGGAGACGTCTTGGTCACGAGGTCGGCCGAGTCCTCGGCTGCGTCGTCGCCCACTTCGGGGGCAGGCAGGTGGATCGAGATGGGCGGGCTCGCGGGCGGAGCAGCGGCCCCTGCGTCAGCAAGGCCAATTGCGCGCACGAGCGCGTCCAGGGCGGCACGCTGGTTCTTCTCAGACGAGAAAGTGTTGACCGCCTCAGCGATACGGGGCATCGCGTCGAGAAGACGGTCGAAGGAGTCCCGGTCGTCCGGGCTGGTGGCGTCGGCCACAGTGACCTCCAAGGTCAGTTGTTTGGAACGAAGCCCGGAGGTGGGATGGCGCCAGCCTGCGGGCCGGCTGTGCTGGCCGGCCCGCACGCGGTAAGGTCGATGAGTCTTCCTACAGACCTCGACGGCCTTGGTTGGAGCCACTCGCTTCGACCAAGGCCGTTGCGACTTCACTCAGGATCATACAGGCGTCAGTGGCCCTTGGGCGCATGTCGAGGCAGGCAGAGCTCTCGAACCCGCCTCCTCGCGACCTCAGTGGCCACATGTGCCCCTCTGGCCGCTCCGGTCACGCTCTCACGCTCAAGCCTAACTGCGACACGCCGATCCCTACATGCTTGACAACCTTTCGCGGTCGGCCAGTTCTCCCCAAGGCAAGGAGCTTTGATCCTGTCTCGAGACTGCCGCTTTAGCCAGCAGGACCGCCCCGTTTCCGGGTTCGAGGGGATCCCTCATCGGCCACCTGTGGAAAGACGCATCTGACCTGCCATAACGTGGTGTTGTCGAAATTATTGAGGAAATGGGCAGCCTCGGTCCCTGTCATTCCGCGCTGTGTCAAGGCGTCAGGCGAGCACAGTGCTTCTGTCTCACCTTTCGCCTGGGCTCGGGCATTGGACATGTCAACACTTTTGCAACGGGCTGACGCGCGACCATTCGCTGAGGGGGGAGGGTGGAGCCAGCGGTGAGGGCGCAGTCCGAGTCGAGTCCGTCCGAGAGGGAGTGGGAGGTCGCGCGCATCGGCATGTTGGCCGGCGGGAATGAGAAACGAACGTGTTCGGCAGTAGTGGCAGGCCCGCTCCGGCCCGGGAGCGGTGTCTGTGGTGAGGGCTGTGAAGCGGCAACGCGGGTCTGGTGACGCGAGCCCAATCGCGGTGTTCCACGAGGATAAGGCCATCTGCGCGGACGCATATCCTCGGTGTTGGGCCCTGCTGGTGGCTTCACGCCGGCGTCTTTGTGCGATATATGCACGCTGACGCCAGGCGAGGGTCAGCCAGCGCAGCGGGTTGCCGTTTGTTCAGGCAATTATGATCCCGATCGCGGCGCTGCTGGCGAAGTCGCGTGGCAGGGCGTCGAACTCGTCATCCGTTATCGAGGTCATCGCTCGCTGTGAGCTGGTCGATGCGGTCCAGGATCAGTAGCCGAGCATCGCGGCCGTAGACCGCTGGCTTTCGGAGATGGTCGAAGACGCGGGCGTACAGGCCGACTTCTTGTGGAGCGGTGACCTCGATGCTGGCAGTCGGCGTTTCCAGGGCCACGGTCTTGTCGTCGAAGATCCAGAAGCTGACTTGGCCGACGATGTTGCGCGTCGCGGTGTGGGGGACGATGCCGAGGGAGATGTTGGGCATCGTCATCACCGAGAGCAGGCGGTCGAGCTGAACTGCCAGGATCTCGGTGTTGCCGAAACGCGTGGTCAGGACTGCCTCCTCCAGCACGACGGAGAAGGTCTTGCTCGGCTCGTAGATCACCGATTGGCGGGCGATGCGGGCGGCCAGCGCGTCGTCGATGTCGTTGGGGATCTGGAGGAAGTCGAACCAGAACTCCAGCATCGCGCGGGCATAGCCGGCGGTCTGAAAGAGGCCGGGGATGGCGTGATGCTCGTAGATGCGGAAGCGGTCGGTCCGTTCGTAGAGCGGCACCTGCGAGAGCATCAGCTGCTTCATGCCGGCCCGGGTCTGCCGCTTGAACTCTAGGTACATCGAGTCGACTGTCCGGGCTTGGGCGATGAGATCGGCGGCCTGTTCCTCGGAGGATGTGGCCGCGCACCAGGCGCGGATATCGGCGTCGGAGGGTGCTTGGACGCCGTTCTCGATCTTGGAGACACGGGTGAAGTGCCAACCGGTCGCGCTGGCCAGAGCGCGACCGGTCAGCCCGGCATCCTTGCGTATCTCCCGAAGGCGCAGCCCCAGGGCTTCGCGCGCTTTGCGGGCGGTCTCAGTGGGGTTGGTAGTCACGGTGTGGGATCGACGGCTCCCAGACTTCCTCGAAGGCGGCGCGGCACATCTTCACGACCGCGGCGTCGGTTGTTGTGGTGTAGCCGGTGCTGAGGCCTGAGCCGGCGTAGTGAAGGAAGACCACCCGCTCGTCATCGAAGACGTAGTAGTCGTTGCCGGGAATGGCTACGGCCGAGACCTCGCGCCGGGGCAGCCACCGTACGTCCTCGCCGGCCTCGACGATGGGGGTGAAGACGCCGTAGACCCAGCGCTGATAGTCGCTTAGCGGCTCGGAGACGATCTTCACCCGCCGTGCCGTACGCCCTGCCGCAATGTGGCCGCGGAGTACCTCGCACCAGTCCTGGATCCAGGCCAGGTCGTCTGGCTCCCCGGCACGCCACTTGGCCATCTGCGGCAGCTCGGTCTCGGTGCCGTAGGCGTCGCGGGTCTCGAGGTGAACGAAGCCGCGCTTGATCGAGACTGTGAGGTCTTGGAAGTCGTCCTCTGTGATGGAGTCCACTAGGCCTGCTCGAAGAACGGGATCATGCGATCGGGGATCTCGACCACGGTCTCGCCCTCGGGGACGTTGAGCTGCTTGAGCGCGTCCGAGTCGGTCACCACCCAACCCTGGACGACCCAACTCCCGCGGTCAGTCTTGTAGAGCGTCGGAGAGCCGTTCGGCACGGAGTCGGGATCGACTGCGACGAATGTCAGTTGCATGGGTGAATCTCCTGTGTAGGCGGTTGCGTGGATTGGCGTCAACAAGGCTCTGATACCGAAATGTTGCCGTCAAGGGATGTTGCGAGATGTTGCTGAACCAACCTCTCGCAACCTGCTGTCGCGACCTCTACACACGTACCTAGCGTCGACGACATGAGCAAAGCGACGCCCTTCGGCTGCATCCGACCTGACACAGATATCCCAGCCCAGGCCGCGGTCCTGCCGCGACGTCCTGTCGGGCGGTCCTGCAACTCCGAGCCTGAGAGTTCCGTGGTCTCACTGACAGATCCATCTCTGCTGCAGGCCGTGCTCAATGGGCTCCTTCGCCTTGGCTGTGTCGCAACGCGATGAGAGGCGCCGAGGGCCCGACCGTGCAGCGCGGTGAGCTGATCGCCCGCCGTGCTGGTCGCCCGCGTGTACTTCCACAGCTGGCAGGTGAAAGGAGGTCCTGGATGGAACCTCGCGAGGAGATCCTCGACATCGCGGCAGGTCTGTTCGTCGAGAGGGGTTTCGCGGCGACCTCGACGCGGGACATCGCCGAGGCGGTCGGCATCCGGCAGGCGTCGATCTACTACCATTTCTCCACCGGGAAGGAGGAGATCCTCGGCGAGCTGCTCCAGCGCTCGATCCGGCCCACGCTCGACAGGATCGAGAACATCGAGATGCTCGGCGCAGAGAAGGATGCCGCGCCTGAGGTGCTGTTGTATCTGCTGGTGGTGCTCGACGTGCGTACGCTCGCCAAAGCACCGCGCAACGCCGGCGTTCTCGGTCGACTTCCCGAGGTTCAACGCAAGGAGGTATTCGGGCCGTTCGGTGCTGCGCGTGATGACCTGGGGGCCGCGTACGCGCGATTGGGAGCCAAGGTGACCGCTGCGCACCCAGAGGTAGCGATGACTCCGGACAACAAGCTGCTCGGCACCTTGCTGCTTCAACTGGTCGAGGTGGTCATCGAGATGCGCTCCAACGGATGCCAGATCACCCAGACGATCGAGGCCATCGTCGCGGCGTCATGTCTGCGGATCTGCTTGGCCGACCAGACGCGCATCGACGAAGCTGCCTCGCGAGCGGCCGACATGATCGGGGCCATTGACTAGACCGATGTCACCGCTTCAGCCGCACCTCGGACCAGTCCAGGCCCGCGATGTTGACCACGATGGCCTCCTGGGTGGTGCGGGCCAGGACGACGACGGCCTCGGAGTCCGGGTCGGGGTTCTCCTCGCGGTGGGGCACCCACGGTGGCACGAAGACGTAGTCGCCGGGGGAGGTCTCGATGCGGGTCTCGACGGGCTCGTCGCCCTCGATGTCGAGGAAGACGAAGACCGGATTGCCGGAGACGATGTAGATCGCGGTCTCGGAGTCGCCGTGGTGATGGTTGGCCGAGGCGGTGGAGGCGGGCACGTGGGCCTCGCCCATCCACAGGTTACGGGCGCCGACGGTCTTGCCGCTGATCGCCTCGGCGCGGCGCATCCCGGCGCTCTGGGTCGTCTCCTCGATCAGGGCGCTGGGGGCGATGTGGTGCAGATGGCGGTGGAACGGGTCGATCTCGGCAGGGACGAGCACGCCGCTGGGCGTACGGATGAAATCGTCGTCGGACGATCCGGCGGGCACGTGGACGGCTGACATCATGCTCCCTTCGCTGGCCGGCAGACGGGTGAGGACCGAGAACCTCATCGTAGGCAGACCGGAGCGATCGGTCACTGCATGTCCTCGAAACGGGCCGGGTACCGCGTGCGGATGACTGAGATGAACCAGGACTCTGCCCGCGTACAGGCACTTCGAGGCGTGGTCGAACGGGTCACCGCATGGCAGGAGACCGCGCCCGAGGGGACGATCCGTGACGAGCTGGTCAAGGCGTTGCACGAGGCGGGGGTGACCCTCACCGAGGAGCAGACGGATCTCGTGACGGAGAAGATCTCCCACCAGGAGGAGGTCGATGTCGAGCTGCTCGCCGACCACAGCGGCGAGGGCGGTCCGGCCTGACGAAGTGGGAACGGTTTCCGTGCATGCCGGCCTGGTCGGCGGTTACCGGTCGAGTCATGAGTGAAGAGCAGCTTCAGCCGGAGGACACGCTCGACGACCGTGGCGTCGACGACGTCCTGGACGAGGGCTACTCGCCGCCGGAGCGGCCGCGGGGTGTCACCGCGAAGGGCGTGACGCCACGGGAGGAGATCGAGGGCGAGACCATCGACGAACGCCGCGCCCAGGAGGAGCCGGAGGTCTGGGAGGAGGCCGAGGCGGAGGCCGACGCCGACATCCTGGACGGGCCGGTGACCGGGGAGGTGGGCGAGGCCCGCTCCGGCCGGCTGACCAGCCCCGACCAGGGCGTACGCGAGGACGACGAGGGCACGCTCATCGGACACGACGAAGGTATCGACGGGGCCGGCGCCTCGGCCGAGGAAGCGGCCGTGCACATCGTCGACGAGCCCCCTGACTGAGGCTGATCTCGCGCCTTCGCGGGTACCGGTGCGGGGCCGAAACCCTTTCAGCACAGAGGAGAGCTGCCGTGTCCGAGGACGTGACCGACCTGATCATGCAGGACCACCGCGAGGTGGAGACCCTGTTCGAGAAGCTGGAGCGAGAACCGGAGGTACGCGCCGGGCTGACCCCCGTTCTGGTGACGCTTCTGTCCGCACACAGCCGCGCCGAGGAGGCCGAGGTCTACCCCGTCGCCCGCGACGAGGCGGGCGAGGCCGAGGACGTCGCGCACAGCCAGGAGGAGCACCTGCTGGCCGACCGCCTCCTCGCCGAGCTCAGCGAGTGCGACCCCTACTCGACGGCGTACGAGA
Organism: Nocardioides sp. NPDC126508; assembly: GCA_040302365.1. GTDB lineage: Bacteria > Actinomycetota > Actinomycetes > Propionibacteriales > Nocardioidaceae > Nocardioides. The sequence continues at coordinate 63,012 of JBEOUM010000005.1, read as the reverse complement.
ACAAGCTCGCGGAGGTGGTCGACGCGGTCAGCCATCACGTCGAGGAGGAGGAGAAGACCGTGCTGCCAGGCATGCGTGACCGTCTCGACGACGCGCGCCGCGCCGAGCTGGGTCAGGCCTTCCTGAAGAGCCGGCAGGAGCACCTCGGGGAGATGCCCCAGGACATCACGCGTGACGAGATGCGGCGCCAGGCCGCCAACGCGGACATCCCTGCCGGCGACAAGGACAAGCAGGCCCTACGTCGCGAGCTGGACCAGCACGCCGACAAGTGACCTCGACCCCACCCCGGGCGGCGCGCCTCAGATCCGCTCGATGATCGTGGCGTTCGCCAGACCGCCGGCCTCGCACATCACCTGCAGGCCGTAGCGGCCGCCGGTCTGCTCCAGGTTGTTCAGCAGCGTGGTCATCAGGCGGGCGCCGGAGCCACCCAGCGGGTGTCCGATGGCGATGGCGCCGCCGTTGATGTTGACCTTGGCGAGGTCGGCGCCGGTCTCTCGCTGCCAGGCGAGCACGACGGAGGCGAACGCCTCGTTGACCTCGAAGGCGTCGATGTCGTCGATGGAGAGACCGGCGCGGGCCAGCACCTTCTGGGTCGCCGGGATGATGCCGGTGAGCATGAAGATCGGGTCGTCGCCGGCGACCGCGAACGAGTGGACCCGCGCCCGAGGGGTCAGGCCGAGCCGCGCCGCGGCCTCCTCCGAGGCGACCAGGAGCGCGGCGGAACCGTCGTTGACGGGAGAGCTGTTGCCCGCGGTGACGCGCCAGTCGATGTCGGGGAACCTGGCCACCGAGTCCTCGTTCCTGAAGGCCAGCCGCAGACCCGCGAGCGACTCGGTCGTGGACTCCGGGCGGATCGACTCGTCGATGCGGAGGTCGTTGACGTAGGCGACCTGCGAGTCGAAACGTCCGTCCTTCCATGCCGTCGCGGCCCGCTGGTGGGACTCTGCCGCGAACTCGTCCAGCTCGGTGCGGGACAGGTCCCACTTGTTGGCGATCAGCTCCGCCGAGATGCCCTGCGGGACCAGACCGCCCTCGTAACGAGCGTTCACCTTGGGGCCGGAGAAGTCCTTGCCCAGGAACTGCGACCCGATCGGGATGCGGCTCATCGACTCCACGCCGGACGCGATGGCGACGTCGTACGCGCCGGCGATCACTCCCTGGGCGGCGAAGTGGAGCGCCTGCTGCGAGCTGCCGCACTGCCGGTCGACGGTGACGCCGGGCACCGACTCGGGGAAGCCGGCGGCGAGCAGCGCCCAGCGTGCGGTGTTGCCGGACTGCTCTCCGACCTGCCCGACGGCGCCGCTGATCACGTCGTCGATGACGGCCGGGTCGATGCCGGTGCGCTCGACCAGTGCTGCGAGGGCGTGGGCATGGAGGTCGACGGGGTGGATCTCGGAGTAGGCGCCGCCGGGCTTGCCCTTGGCTACGGGCGTACGGACGGCGTCGACGATCACGGCGTTCGGCATGGTGGTTATCCTTGGTGTTCGAGTAGTTGGTCGATGATCAGCGGGGCGCGACCATCAGCGGCTGTGTGACCACGGCGAACCTGCCGTGCTCGTCGGACATGTCGCCCTGGGCCAGCCCGATCCCGTCGGGGCCGATGGTGCTGCGGGCGTCGAGCAGCATCCACTCGCTCACCGGCGGCCGCTCCACGGTGACGGTCACGGTCGGCGGGATGAAGTACCACGAGCTCATCGGCAGGGAGCCGGACAGGCCGTTCGTGGAGTCGGCCAGGGTGAGGAGACGCTGCACGGGGGAGGTCTCCTCGCCGGCGACCAGCGGGACCCGCAGGCGTGCCCAGACCGTCGCCGGGCCGGGCTCGTAGCCTCCGCTGACGAACCGCCAGTCGAGGGCGCGGCCGTAGCCCCAGTCCGGGCTGACCCCTTCGAAGAAGCGCTCGGAGGAGGCCTGCGGAATGTCGGGAACCTTCACGTCGCGATCCCAGTGTTCCCGGGTCGAGCCCGGCGTGGCCCGGATCAGCCAGGCGCTCGCCTTGACCGCAAGCCGGTCACCGACCCAGAGCGAGGCCTCGACGAGCTCGACGCGGCGACCCGGCCGGACCACGTGGGCCTCCACGCGCATGGTGCCCTGCGGGATGCCGCCGAGCATGTCGGCCGTGAACCGGGCGATCGACAGCGCCGGGTCCGAGCGCGCGGACTCGACCGCCCGTGCGAGCAGGGCGGCGGGCGGTCCGCCGTGCTGCAGCGAGTGGTCCCAGGGGCTGGCCGTCGCCGGGGTCGACTCGAAGACGTTGTCGTCGCCGGTCGGCAGGTAGAACGCCTCGAGATCGGTGGCCATCAGCGGCTCAGCTGCGGGTAGAGCGCCTCGATCGGCTGAGCCAGGCCGGCCTTGACGTCGGCGCTCACCTGGTCGGCGATGATCTCGTACGCGTCCCCCTCGAGTCCGTCGTAGGCACTGCGGATCACGTCGGCCGGGTCGTTCTTCGGCTCGGTGATGCGGGCCGTCATCGGGGTGTCGGTGTAGCCCAGGTGCAGCGAGGCGACGTGGATGCCGTCGCCCGCCAGCGCGAGGCGCTGGGTGTTGGTCGCCGACCACAGCGCGGCCTTGGTGGCGCTGTAGGCGTCGCCGATGCCGATCCAGCTCAGGACCGAGAGCACGTTGAGCACGACACCCTTGCTGGCCCGCAGCGACGGCAGGAAGGTGTTGGTGACGTCGAGGGCTCCCCAGAAGTTGGTCTCGAACAGGTCGCGGACGGCGCTCAGGTCACCGGTCACGCTGGCGCCGTTCGAGCTGCCGGCGTTGTTGATGAGGACGGTGACGTCGCCGGCCTCCGCGGCCGCCGCCGCGACCGAGTCGTGGTCGGTCACGTCAAGCTTCAGCGGCACGATGCGGGGGTCGCCCCACTCGCGGGGAGTGCGGGCGGCTGCGTACACCTTGGCGGCGCCGCGCTCCAGGGCCTGGCTGACGAAGTGGGTGCCGAGGCCGCCGTTCGCCCCGGTCACCAGGACGACCGCGTTCGCGAGAGTGGGCATGTGGTTCTCCTGTTCGAGGGCGCGGGCGCCGCTCCGTGTGAGTTGGTTTTTCCAACGTACTCGGGTTGGTTTGATTTTCCAACTCGTTTAGGATCGAACCATGAAGACGGACGTACGTGAGTGCTCGGTGGCACGGACGCTCGAACTCGTCGGCTCCAAGTGGACGCTGCTCGTCGTTCGTGAGCTGTTCCTAGGGAGCCGCAGGTTCGAGGAGATCGTCCGGTTCACCGGGGGGCCGCGCGACATCCTCACCGACCGCCTGCGCAGCCTCGAGGCGCACGGGCTGGTGACGCGGGTCCAGTACGAGCAGCGTCCGCCGAGGTTCGAGTACCACCTGACCGAGCTCGGGCGCTCGCTCGCGCCGATCATCGCCGCGATGCGCGAGTTCGGTGACCGTCACCTGGCCGGCGAGGACGGCCCGCCGCTCAGGTTCGAGCACTCCTGCGGCTCGGAGTTCCACCCGGTGCTGGCCTGCAAGGCCTGCGGGGAGGTCGTACGCAGCGGCGAGGTCGAGATCGCCGAAGCCGCGAGGTGAACGCGCGGCGCCGTCAGGTCAGCCGACCGGCGGCCCGGCGATGAGGGCGACCACGGTCAGTGCGGCGACGCTCGCGAGGCCGGTGGCCAGGCCGCGTACGGGGTTGCGGAGGAGCCAGGCGAGCGGCCGCTCGAGCGGGCGGGCCGGCGACTCCTCGATGAGCCGCCAGGTCGGGGCCAGGAGGCCGCGGCGCTCGGCGTAGCGCTCGAACCAGAGGGTCAGCAGAGGCGGGATCGAGGAGGCGAGCCCGGCGACCAGCCGCCCGAACGACCAGCGCTGGTCGACCGCGATCGCGACCGTGGTCACGCAGTAGGTGATGAAGACGATCCCGTGCAGCATCCCGAAGATGCTGACTGCGAGCTCGGTGGTCTCGGTGACGTACTTCAGGAACATGCCGGCGAGCAGGCCGGTCCAGGTCACCGCCTCGGCGGTGGCGACGATCCGGAACACACGGGACGGCGAGCTGAGGAGGGCGGGCACGCGGGAAGTTTATTCGCACCGGTGTGCTGGTATGAATCCAGCAGGTGCGGGTACCGGTCCCGCCATGACGACCGACACGCTGCACTACACGATCCCGGGCATGGACGAGAGCGCTGCTCGGACGACCATCGGCCTGCTCCAGTCGCGACTGCATGCCACGAACGACCTCCAGCTCACGCTCAAGCACGTGCACTGGAACGTCGTGGGCCCGCACTTCATCGCGGTCCACGAGATGATCGACCCCCAGGTCGACGCCGTACGTGCCATGGCGGATGCGCTCGCCGAGCGCATCGCGACCCTGGGCGGTGCCCCGCGAGGCACCCCGGGCGCCTTGGTGGAGGAGCGTGAGTGGAACGACTACAGCATCGGCCGCGCCACCACCCAGGAGCACCTCGCCGCGCTCGACGTCACCTACCGCGGCGTGATCGAGTCCTACCGCGAGGCGATCAAGGCTCTCGAGGACCTCGACCTGGTGACCCAGGACATCCTGATCGGCCAGGTCGAGCAGCTCGAGCTGTTCCACTGGTTCGTACGCGCCCACCTGGAGGACCAGGGCGGCCAGCTGCAGACCAGCGGCGAGGCCACGGAGGCCGGTGCGGCGCGGGCCGCCCACGGCTGAGGAGCTCCGATGCGGTGGTGGTTCACGGCGCTGGCACTGCTTCTCCCGATGGTTCTCACCGGATGCGGCGATGGTCAGGACGCGCCGGTGCGTGAGCGGGCCGCCGCGTTCCAGGACGCGGTCTCCACCCAGGACTGGGCGCGCGCCTGCGAGCTGCTGGCGCCGGAGACCCGTTCCGAGCTCGAGGCCGCTGCCAAGAGCCGGTGCGCCGGCGCGCTGGCCGAGGAGGACCTGCCGGCGCCGGGCCCCCTCGACCGGGTGGACGTCTTCGGGACCACGGCCGAGGTCCGCTATCAGGGCGAGACGCTGTTCCTGACCCAGTTCGCCGACGGCTGGCGGCTGCTCGCGGCCGGCTGCACACCGCAGCCCCCGAAGCCCTACGACTGCGCGCTGCACGGAGGCTGAGATGCGTGTCATGTACGTCGCCTACCTGGCGATCATCGGCATCGGACTGCTCTACACGTTCGTGCTCGCGCTGAGGCACGGGTGAGGAGCAGCGATGCGACGGTTCCTCAAGGAGAACTCGCTCAGCCTCGCCTTCGGGGCGCTCTTCCTGGGCAGCCTGGTCGGCCAGGCGCTCGCCGGCTGGCACCGGCTGAACGACGAGCTGTTCGCCGACGGGCTGCACCAGATCTCGCTGGGGCGGTATCTCACCTCGGCCGACTTCGCCGTCGACGTGACGGAGAACTGGCAGAGCGAGTACCTCCAGTTCCTGCTCTACGTCGTGCTCACGGTCTGGTTGCTGCAACGGGGCTCCCCGGAGTCCAAACGGCTCGGTGAGGCCGGCAGGGAGTCCGACGAGAAGCAGAAGGTCGGGGCGTACGCACGTGCCGACTCGCCCCGGCTGGCCCGGGCCGGTGGCCTCCGGACCGCGCTCTACTCGCGGTCGCTCGGGATCGTCATGGGGTCCATCTTCCTGATGTCCTGGCTGGTCCAGTCGGTGGCAGGGTGGGCGTCCTACAACGAGTCCAGGCTGCGGCAGCTGCGCGACCCGATCCCGTGGGGCTCCTATCTGACGCACTCGGACTTCTGGGCGCGCACCCTGCAGAACTGGCAGTCGGAGTTCCTGGCGGTCGGCTCCATGGCCGTCCTCGCGATCTACCTCAGGCAGCGCGGATCACCGGAGAGCAAGCCGGTGGGCTCGTCCCACGAGGCGACCGGTGTGGAGGGCTGAGGAGCGGATCACGCGTCCTCCTGCGCGAGCAGGCGCAGGACCGCACGCTCGGCCGCGGCCTGACGAGCCCGCGGATCCTTGCCCACGCCGTCGCGTACCCGGATCGTGCGGCCCTGCTCGTGCAGCTCGAGCACCCGCGGGTCGACGTAGGAGCTGCGGGCGATCGCGGGCGTGTTCCCGAGGTACTCCGCGACCTCCTTGATCGCGGCGACCTGCTGCTTGCGCCGCGACCTCGCGGTCGGGGTCGCCCGCCCGGCGGCGTGCGGGTCCTCGGCCAGCGCGAGCGCCGCGAGCACGGTGGCGTGCCAGGTCCGGAAGTCCTTCGCGGACACCTCCAGACCGCTCAGCTCGCGCATGTAGTCGTTGACCATGGCCGGGGTCAGCCGGTGCCACCGGCGGCCCTGCTTGAAGGCGAGGAGCTCCTCGAAACCGGCACGCCTCCGCCGCAGCTGCGCGATCGCCTCCACGGACGGCGGGTCATCGATGCTGATGGTGTGGTGGACGCCGGACTTCCCGGTGAAGTCGAAGACGTACGCCTCGCCCCTCTTGCGCACGTGGCGACGCTCCAGCGTCGTCAGGCCGAAGCCGCCGTTGTCGTCGGCGTAGGCGTCGCTGCCGATCCGGAAGCAGCCCAGGTCCAGCAGCCGCAGCGCGAGCGCCGATGCCCGGGCCTCGCTCATCCCGGTGGTGGCCAGATCACGTTCCGCCCGTTCGCGTACGCGGGGGAGGACCGCCCCGAGCTCCAGCACCCGGTCGAACTTCTGCTGATCGCGCTTCGCCCGCCAGTCGGGGTGATAGAGGTACTGGCGGCGGCCGGCGGCGTCGGTCCCGACGGCCTGGAGGTGCCCGTTGTCACGCGGGCAGATCCAGACGTCCTCCCAGGCTGGCGGGATGGCCAGGGCACGGATCCGCTCGGTCGCATCCCCAGGCAGCCGGTTCCCGGACTCGTCGAGGTAGACGAAGCCCCGGCCCGCGCGCCGGCGGGTCCAGCCCGGCTCCTCCGCCGAGACCCGACGAAGTCGAGCGGGCACGTTTCATCCACCGGTCTCGTCGTCGCGGGCCTTCGCGGCGATCAGCCGGTGCGTACCGTCGCACCACGGCTTGATCGCGGAGCCGCCGCACATGCACACCGCGCTGACCGGGCGCACCGTGTGGTGGATCCTGCCGTCGGCGTCCAGGACCTCGTGCTTGCCGCGCAGGAGCATCGGTCCGGCCGGGCACAGCACGATGGAGGCGTGCTCGAAGTCGGTCATGAGGCGTCCCACCGGGCGAGCATCGTCGCGGCATACCGCGCCTCCAGATCGAGGCAGGTGAAGGCGCCGAGGAGCAGCTGGTCGCGATCGCTCGGATTCTCCTCGAGGTACGCCGCGCACACGTCGCGCAGGGCGAGCTGCTCGTGGACGGAGTCCGCCTCGACGTGCTCGTCGTAGTAGGCAGCCAGCTCCTCGGGGAAGTCCAGGCGGCGCAGGCCCTGGGCGAGCTGCCGCGACGGCATCGAGCTGGTCGACTCGAACGCGGCGAAGTGGCCGAGCGCCGCTCCGCGGAGCCGGCGGTGGAGCCCGAACAGCGACAGCGCGTTGTTCATCGCGAGGATCTCGACCGGCGCCTCGTCGACGTAGCCGGCGTGGTCGGTGCGCAGGCCGGCGGCCTCCATGCCGCGGCGGAACAGATGGTGGTGCAGGCGGTTCGGGTCGCCGTCGCCGTACTCGTCGAAGAGGATCTCCATCAGCGCCGCCTTGGGCCGCGTCTCGAGCCGGGGGACGACCCAGCTGGTGGGATCGGCCTCCTTGAGGTGGTAGAGCGAGCGGTGCTGCAGGATCTCGAGCACCTGCTCGCGGTCGGCCCTGCGCTGCACGAACCGTGCCAGCGACGGGCCGTCGTGGCGGTCGATCAGCCGGGCCAGGTCGGGATCCTCGTGCAGGTCGCTGTGCGTCCAGCGTCGCCGCAGCTCGGCCTCGAACGGCCTCTCCAGACCGCGGCGCAGACGCAGCAGGTCCGCGTCCCACTCGAGATCGGGATCGACCTCGTCGAAGCCGCGGTAGTGGAGCTCGTAGAGCGCCCACAACGCGACCTGAGCGTCCTCCTCGGACTCCGGAACCGGCTCCAGGCCGGCGGTCGCGCCGCTCTGGAGCGCGTTGAAGACAGCGGCACTCAGGGTGCCACGCGACTTCGGCAGCATCTCAGCCCACCTTTCCCTCGAGCTCTCGGTACCCAGCGGCCGGATCCGCCATGCTCGGCACCGCCGCCCGGGCGAGGTGCACGAGTACGCCTTCGCCCGGTGAGTCGCGGACCTCCTCGACGCTCAGGTCGCTGCCCTCGACCAGCTCCGGCAGGCGCTCGGCCTGTGCCGGCGTACCGAGCTGGAGGACGGCCGAGCCGCCGGAGGAGAGGTGCCGGGCGGTCGTCGCCACGCACATCTCGGCGACCAGTATCCCGTCGGCACCGCCGTCGATGGCCGGCAGCGGGTCCTCGGGATAGCGGCCGACCTCGGCCGACGGGACCCACGGCGGGTCGGCGATCACCAGGAGGTAGCGCTCGCCGGGGTCGAGCGCGCGGTCCATGCTGCCCTGGCGTACGTCGACGAGCGGTGTCAGCCCGGCACGCTCGGCGTTGGCGCGGGTGAACGCGCACGCGACCGGGTCGGCATCGACGCACATCAGCCGACGGCCGGTCAGCGCGGCCGCGAGCAGGCCGATCTGGCCGGCGCCGGAGCACAGCTCGAGCATCGGCCCGTCCGGAAGCTCGGCCGACAGATCGGCCGCCCACTCGGACTGGCGAACTGTCCAGGTACGCGGCGTGAGCACGCGATGGTCGAAGTCGATGTCGAGATGGCCGAATCGGATCATGACAGCAGCTGCCTCCTTCTCAGCGGGTGGATGCTCAGGTGAGTCCGGCCAGCCGGACCACGGCCCGGTCGAGCCGGCCCTCCTCGGAATGGATCCTGCGCTGGGTCTCGGAGCCGGTGCCGGCGGTGAAGACCCGGCTGATGCCCTGCTCGACGCGGGCCAGGTCGCCGCTGTGGCGCAACGCGGGGGCGAGGTGCTCGATCAGGTGGTCCACCACCTCACGGGCCGGTCTGGGCCGGTGGGTCCTCGGGTCGAGCAGATCGCCGGCAAGGCCGTGCCGGCCCGCCTGCCACATGGCCAGCCTGAGCACGGCCACCGAGGTGGGATCCGCCGGCCGGCCCTGCTCCCACTCCCGGGCCCCGGTCTCGACCAGCGCCCGCGCGAGCGCGGCGACGAGCACGGCGTCGCGGGTGTCGAGACAGACGTCGGCGACCCGGATCTCGAGGGTCGGGTAGGTGCGGGAAGGGCGGGCGTCGAAGTAGGCCATGCCCTCGTCCAGCGGCACCCCGGTGTCGACGAGGAGGCGCAGGTGGTCGGCGTACGCCTGGCCGCTGCCGTAGATCTCGGTCGGACCGTTGGTCGGCCACCGCGTCATCGCCTGGGAACGGAAGCTCGCGTAACCCGAGTCGGCGCCGTGCCAGAACGGCGAGTTGGCGCTCACCGCGAGCAGCACGGGCAGCCAGATCCGGATCCGGTCGAGCGCTCCCACGGCCTCGTCGTCGGAGCCGACCGAGACGTGTACGTGGCAGCCGCAGGTGAGCTGCTCGCTGGCGGTCAGCCCGAACTGCTCGGTGATCGCCGCATAGCGCTCGTCGTCGAAGGTGCGGGGACGCACCGGCAACGGTGTCGTACCGCTGGCCAGGATCAGCGCGCCCGCCTCGGCTGCGGCCGCGCGGGCCTTGTCGCGCCACCGCCGCAGGTCCTGCTCGAGGAGCCCGAGGTACTCCTCCGGGGGAGTGTCGGTCTCGACCTGCTGCTCCTGCATCTCCGGTCCCACCGAACCCCCGGGCTCACCGGTCGCGCCGTCGGTGTCGCCGCGGCGACGTGCCACTCGGAGCACCTCGCTGGCCACCGACCGGGGGACGCCGGTCTCGGCATCGACGAGGAGGAGCTCCTCCTCGACGCCGACTGTCCTGACCTGGTCGTGGGTACTGCTCGGGGAGTTCGTGTTCACCGCTTGCACCTGCCTCTCGAAGGAGCAACCCGACGATGTGTCGCCTGTTCGGATATGTGACCGAGTCCCCCTGCGCCGTGGCCGACCTGCTGGGTGAGGACGGTCTGGAGGCGTTCACCTCGCTCACCGCCGTGCACGCCGACGGCTGGGGGATGGCCTGGCACACGCCCGAGGGCACCTGCTCGACGAGCTCGCCGCACTCGGCGGACGTCGACGAGACCTACCGCAGACTCGTCGGCTCCCCGCTCTCGGAGGCCGGGTTCGTGCATCTGCGCTGGGCGACGGGCGGTCTCGACGTACGTCCGGAGAACACCCACCCGTTCCTGACCGACGGCGCCGCCTTCGCGCACAACGGCCACATCTCCCCGATCACGGAGCTCGAGGCGCTGCTGACCCCCGAGTCGCGGCAGCGGCTGCGCGGCGACACCGACAGCGAGCGCTACTTCCACTTCGTCTACCAGAACGTCGAGAAGTACGGCGACGAGGCCGAGGGGGTCACCCGGGCGCTGGCGACGCTGGTCCGGAAGTTTCCGCGGTGCAGCCTGAACGCGCTGATGCTCACCCGGACACACATGTTCGCCATCCACATCAACTCGCGTGCCGACTCGCCCCTGCGGGCCCTGCGCGAGCTCTTCGACGACGAGGGCGACATCCCGCCCCGCCACACCACGGAGTACTTCGCGATGGACTACCGCCGGACCGACCACGGCCTCGAGATCGTCTCCAGCGGTCTCGACCAGCCCGGCTGGACGCCCGTGCCCGCCGACACCGCGGTGATGGTCGACCTGGCCACCCGGGAGGTCACCAGGCTCGATCCGATCGCGCAGCTCGGCGCCGACGCGATGCGGGCCCGCGACTGAGGACGGTGCGTCGCCCGTCTGCTGTGGGGTGCGTACGGCCATGCCTGGAGGTACCCCGTCCGGGCCCTTTTCATTCCGCGGCGGGCCCCCGGCCGTCCTACGGCGTCGGCCTCTCGGCGACCAGCCTCCCGAAGGCGATCATCCGGTTGTCGGTGTGGAAGAGCTCCGAGCAGGTGGTGAGGGTGATCAGGCGCTGCCCCTTGGTCTGGGCCGGTTCCACCCCGCCTCGCTCGGGATTGTCCGGGAGCGGGTCGGTGACCCAGACCGAGGTGAACGGCACGATCAGGTCGTCGCCGTCGCTGGTGAGCGCGTAGACGTACGTCTTCTCCCTGGTCAGGACTCGGATCTTGTCGCCTTCGCGGAGCTTCGGCAGATCGCGTAGCGGTTCGCCGTGGGTGATCCGGTGGCCGGCGAGCGCGAAGTTGCCGACCTCGCCAGGCCCGGCGGTGCCGGAGAAGTGACCGAAGCCCGCGCCCAGCGCCCGGTCGGAGGTGCCTTCGAGCACCGGGATCCGGTAGTCCTTCCCGAACCGGGGGATCTCGATGAGGGCCTTCGCCGACCCGAACTCGGTGCTGACCTCGGTCTGTCCCGAGCCCCACGCCCGCTCGATCCTCGACGTCGCGTCGCGCTGGCGTCCCTTGCTGACGATGGTGGTGCCGTAGAACTCCCAGGCCACGTAACCGAGGACCCCCAGCCCGGCGACGATCAGGACGATCCCGGCCCAGAAGACGGACCGGCGGCCTCGGGACCGGGGCTGCGTTGTCGTGGACATCGGGTCAAGCATCTCAGCCAGATTGCGCTACGAACTTGCAGAGGTTGTCGCCCCATGCTGGTTCGAATCGGCACCGTCCTCGCGGGAGGGGGAAGAAGGCAGGTCGTCGATGAACGCGCGGAGCCGCTCGGCCTGCTCGTTGAACCTGTTCGTAAGCACTTCGTACAGGGCGGTGAGCGCTGCCAGTAGGTATTCGAGGAGCGTCGAGATCGCTGCGCGTAAGACCTCCGCGGGTGACTGCGTTTGCGGATCGGGGAGTTCGAACGTGATCGCGTAGACATTCGCCTCTGATTGGATGTCTACGGCGACGGCGCGGGCAAGCTCCATGCTGGCAGCGAGGTCAGGCTCGAAGGTGGGTGAATGTGCCAGTCGATTTCGAAGCCGGTTGAGCACAACAAAAGACGTGAAGTCGGGCGTATTGCCCTGAGCCACAGCGAGGCCGAGCTTCGAGGACCACGAGAGTCGGTCGAGCTCGCGCCAGGCTTCTGGTACCGGCAGCTCAGCACGAATCAGCTCCACGAGCATGCTTTCGATCCAGAGGTGGCCACGCAGGAGTACGGATACCGGGTCGTCGGCGTTCATCTGCCGCTGCAACAATTCGAAATCGAACATCGGTGTTGAGATCCTCATCAATGGAATCAGCATGGGATTGCTCATTTTGTCTCGATCCAAGGCCGACGCGATCGCGTCGGATCTCGACGACGTCGACTACTTGTGGGAACCCGGACCGATCCATGGTGATCCGATCATCGGAAGCCTCATCCCCGGACCGGACGGACCGGTGTTGTGTGACTTCGACTCCACCTGCACCGGGCCACGCGAGTGGGACCTCATTCCAGCCGCTGTAGGACAGCTCCGCTTCCGATACGCCACCGACTATCACGCTCAGCTCGTCGAGGCGTACGGCACCGATATCCGCACGTGGTCCGGATTCGGCGTGTTCCGGAGACTACGAGAACTCCAGCTCGTCTGTAGCGCCCTCCCCACCCTCTCGACGGATATCAGGTATCTTGCGCCAATGGCGCCACCGCTTCGACACCCTCCGGTCTGGAGATCTCGACGCTCAGTGGGCGCTCTATCGCTGACCCGCCCGCACTCGGTTTGCCGCCTGGCGGACCGATGCGAGCTGATTTCCGTGGGAAGTCTGACTTCACGCCTGCGACCGTGCCTACGCTCGATGAGCAACGGTTCACTCTCGGGAGGAAGCGTGATGGCCCGGCGTACGTATCCATGCTCGCGGCCGGGGTGCCGCGGTAAGAGTCACTTCTATTCGTCGGCGATAGGCCGAGACCACCTCCAGCCGGTCAGACAGCGGACATCGTCGTTTAGCTCGTCTCCGCCTGCTATGGCGCGTGGCTTCGTGAAACCTCGGCCTGCACGCTCGAAGAAGCCACCCCGCGTACCTTCACCCAAGGACCGTGGGGCGGATCGGCAGGCGAACCGGCGTGCCAGGAACCGAGAGGCCTTGACTCGGCGCTTGGCGGACCCCAGCGCGTCCTTTGCGGTGGCGATCATCTTCAATCCGGACTCGGTGTATGGCGTCGCCGCGGACGAGTTGCTCAAGCGTGTGCCGTGGTATCGGCGTTCGAGCCGTGGTCACTGGCTGTGCAAGGTTCTCCAGGATGCGAGCAAGGCGATCGATCCAGGGACGTACACAGCGGCGTTGGGGAAAGGGGTCACGCGGACGCTTCGTGATGCGGGCATGCCCGATTTCGCTGCGGCTGTCCTCGGCAAGTCGGCGGCTTTCGGTGCCGGTCGAGCGATCGGGACGGTCGGCACCGACCAGATCATCCTCGGGCTCCGAGCCGTCGTACCCCTGGTCTGCCCGGACTTCGAACGCTGTCCGGCGCAAGAGGTGGTGTGCACCGCCTTGCTGAAACCTGAAGTCGAAGGCCTTCTGCGCGATGCCCGAAGGTGAGCTGCCGAGCTCCGGTGTCGTGACGAGTCAAGCTGATTGCGGCGTACTGAAGTTTGAGGATGTCGGGCCCGGCGAAGCTGTCCGCATGCGCGTTCGATCCGCGTAGCGTCGGATCGCTGGCACCGGTACGTCCGATCTGAATCGAGAGCTCGACATCATCGCGAGTGCAAGAATCTCAAGGCAGAGCAACGCCCTCTGCGGCCACGTCCTTCACGGAATGACGACGAGGTGACGCCAGAGGTGTTCGGCGTGCCTGCGACGCCAGAGCTATTGGCCACGCCTGTGTCTCCGTTGCTGTTGGGCGCGCCCGTCGCGGTGTGGGCGCTGGTCGTCTCGTTGCTCAGCTTCGGCACCGCACTGTTCGCGCTCGGGTGGCAGGTCATCAAGCACTTTCTCGACGGAGGTCGGGTGAAGGTGTATCACCGCGATATTGGAACCAGGAGTGATGCTGGGAACGAATCACTCGGGCCGCATGCTGCTCAAGAACAACCACTCGGCGTGGAACGTCACGCGCGGGCGGGCGCTCGAGCTTGCGCAGCTTGTCGTCGAGAACCCCGGGAGGTCGCCCGTCACGATCTACTCGCCGGGGCTCAGTTTCAGCCAGCATGGCATCAAGAAGCACTCCGTGGTCCCACAGCTGTTTGGAACGGGTGACTCGTTCGGTCCGGACAAAGCTGTCAAGGACACGGTCGTCCGGCTGGAGCCGTACGCTCGGGTGACGTTTCTCCTCGACTACTGGAGCGTGATGCCCGATGTGCTCAAGGACGCGCGGGGTGGCAGCGTCGTGGTACGAGGCCATGTCGGCGTCGCCGGGAGGACCAAACGCCCGCAGAGGTCGAGCTGGAGACGCCGCTGGCGTATCGACCGTGGAATGTACACGGCGATCGAGCAGTCACCGCCGTTCACGCCGTTTACCGTGTTGTGGCGCGAGATGTACGTGCGGCTGCCGGAAAAGAGCGAAGACGAATCACGTCGGCACCCGAACGCCGGTAAGCAGATCACCCGCGGGCTCGCCAACCATCTGCTTGATAGTGCCATGTCGCGTTTTGACGAGCGTCCGGAGCGCGACGAGCTGGAGGGTGCGCTGGAAGAGATCGCGAAGGAACAGCGAGACCGGTTCCCAGCGTTCGGATTCAGCGTCCTGGCGGGCTACGAGGCGCTCGACCGGATGGAAGGGCACCTCACCGAGTGGACGACGGGCCTCTTCTACCACGCGCGTGAGAAACGGCGCGCACGGTCAAAGGTCGAGGAAGAGAAGGACTCGACCGACGGCAACTCGCCGATGGCCTGAGATTCCCAGCCAGTCCGTGACGTACTCATAGGAAGGCCATAGCGAACGGGCGGAATCTTGAGGCATCAACAGCCTCAAGGAGGACCCGATGTCCCGCTCGCACCGCATCCGCAAGTCCGTCGTCGCCGCTCTGGCCATCCCGCTCGTCGCGATCCCGGTCGCCACCCCGGCGCTCGCGGTGACGGCGATCGCGGCCGGCAGGACGTACGTCGCCGGGTCGAGCCCCGGGTCCGGCTCGAGCATCACCGAGACCTACGGGGGTGGCGGCTACGGCTACGGCGGCGGGTCCGTCGACCCCTACCGGCAGAGCCTCGGCACCTCGACCGCGGCGGTCGACTCCGAGCCCGCGACCGACGCCGAGTCGACCGGGGTCGTGCTGGTCGACACGACCGTCGACTACGGCACCGCCCAGGGAGCGGGCACGGGGCTGACGATCACCGACGACGGGATCGTGGTGACCAACCACCACGTCGTCGAAGGCGCCACCTCGATCACGGTGACCGACCCGAGCACGGGCACGACGTACGACGCGACCGTGCTCGGCTTCGACGCCACCCACGACGTCGCGGTGCTGCAGCTCGAGGACGCCTCGGGGCTGGCGACCGTGGCCACCGACCGGGACGCCGCCACCCAGGGTGAGGAGGTCACCTCGGTCGGCAACGCCGAGGGGCAGGGCTCGCTCTCGGCGGCGGATGGCACCGTCACCGATCCGAGCACCGCGATCACCGTCAACAACGACGACGGGACCACGGCCGCACTCAGTGACCTGATCGAGACCGACGCCGATGTCGTCTCCGGCGACTCGGGCGGCGCGCTGCTCGACGAGGACGGCGAGGTCATCGGGATGAACGTCGCCGCGACCTCGGGCTCGGCCGAGATCTCCGGCTACGCGATCCCGATCGGCACCGTGCTCGACATCGCCGCCCAGATCGTCGCCGGAGAGGAGTCGGGCGACGTCGAGATCGGTGGCTCGTCCGCCGCGCTCGGGGTGCAGGTCGACACCACGAGGTCCACGCTGGTGGTCGGTGTCGTCGAGGACGGTGCGGCTGAGGCGGCCGGGATCACCGACGGCAGCACGATCACCTCCGTCGACGGCACCGACGTGGCGAGCATCGACGACATCACCTCGGTCCTCGGCGGCCACGAGCCCGGTAACGAGATCCCGGTCGGCTGGACCGATGCCACCGGCGAGGCCCACACCGCGACCGTCAGTCTCGGTGAGGGCCCCGTCGCCTGATCAGCTGCTGGGCCCGTCGTCGTCGCGGGAATCGCGCGAGTCGCCCGTCGCCTCGTCGGCGATCGGGCGCTCGGCCCGGATCGGGATCGCGCCGGTGTAGCCCTCGCGCTCGAGGGCGATCTGCTGGACCCGGTCGCGGACGAGGCGCCAGCCGATCACCAGCGCGGGGATGATGATGACCAGGGTCGCGACCGTCCAGGTGCCGATCGGGTAGTCGAAGCCCATCAGGACGAGCACGGTCGCGAGGAACACCAGGGTGGCGTAGCCGGTCCACGGTGAGCCCCACAGCCGGAACTCGGGCCGGTACATCAGACCGCTCTTCCACCGCCGGTAGAGCTGGATCTGGCAGATCACGATCGTTGCCCAGGACGCGATGATGCCGAGGGCCGACATGTTCAGCACGATCTCGAAGGCCTGCCCGGGGACGATCGCGTTGAGGCCGACCCCGAGGAGCGTGATGCTGCCGGTGAGCAGGATCCCGCCGAACGGCACCCCGTTCCGTGACATCTTCGCGGTGAACCTCGGCGCGCTCCCGCTCATCGCCATCGACCGCAGGATCCGGCCGGTCGAGTAGAGACCCGCGTTGAGCGAGGAGAGCGCCGCGGTCAGCACCACGAGGTTCATGATCGTGCCGGAGTTCGCGATCCCGAGCTGGTCGAAGAACGTCACGAACGGGCTCTCGTCGGCCCGGTAGGACGTGTAGGGCAGCAGCAGCGCGAGCAGCACCAGCGAACCGACGTAGAAGACCGCGATCCGGGCGATCACGGAGTTGATCGCGCGGGGCATGACCTTCGCCGGCTCGGCGGTCTCGCCCGCCGCGGTGCCGACGAGCTCGACCGCCGCGTACGCGAAGACGACGCCGGAGACCACGACGACGAGCGGGAGGGCGCCGACCGGGAACAGGCCGCCGTTGTCGAGGATCATGCCGATGCCGGTCTCGTGGCCGTTGAGCGGCTCGCGGCCGGCGAGCACGATCATCCCGAGCACGAGGAACCCGAGCAGGGCGACCACCTTGATGAGCGCTGCCCAGAACTCCAGCTCGCCGAAGAGCTTGACCGAGATCAGGTTCATCGAGAGCACGACCGCGAGCGCCACGAGCGCGATCAGCCACTGCGGGACGACCTCGAACGTCCCCCAGAAATGCATGTACGTCGCGATCGCGGTGACGTCGACGATGGAGGTCATCGCCCAGTTCAGGAAGTACATCCAGCCGGCGGCGAACGCGGCCGGCTCGCCCAGGAACTCACGGGCGTAGGAGACGAACGACCCCGACGACGGCCGGTGCAGGACGAGCTCGCCGAGCGCGCGCAGAATCAGGAAGACGAAGACGCCGCAGAGGGCGTAGACGAGGAACAGGCCGGGGCCGGCCTCGCGGAGGCGGCCGCCGGCACCCAGGAAGAGTCCGGTGCCGATGGCGCCGCCGATCGCGATCATCTGCAGCTGCCGCGGGCTGAGGCTCTTGTGGTAGCCCTCGTCCTCGTCGGTCAGCCCGGTCGGGTTGCCGGTCTGGTCGTCGGTGTCGGTCATCGGCTTGCTCCCGGTCCGGAGTGAGGCGGCTCGGGCACGTCCTTGAACAGGAGCCACCCGCCGACGACGGCGATGACCGCCGCGGCCGCGTAGCCGATCAACGACCACCAGCCCAGATGCAGGTACGCCGTCACCCCGACGATCGCCAGGGCGAGGAACACCATCACCATGCCGATGATCGGCGTCCGTGGCCTGTACGGATCCCGTGCCAATGCGATCACCTCACCTGCAGGTCCCCAGCGGCCCCGCTCAGGGGACCAATTAGAGCGCATGGACGGCCTCGTCATGTTGATCGGAGGTTGCCCGGGCGTTTCCATCTCAACGATTCGTTCCGTCGGAGGTCAAATAACTGTAAGGTCGCCTTACAGTAATCCCCCATGAAGGAGCGTTCGATGCGTAGCTCGAGGATCCGCACCATCCGCACCACACTGACCGCGACCGCCGCCCTGGCCATCGTCCTGGTGGCCCCGCCGGCCGCACCGGCCGCGGTGCCCGGCGCCGAAGGCACAGTCCCCGCCGGGGAGGTCGAGGCCGCAGCCCTGACCTGGTCCGACGAGTTCGACGGCCCCGCCGGCAGCGCCCCCAACGGCGCCAACTGGAACTTCGAGACCGGAGGAGGCGGCTGGGGCAACAACGAGCTCCAGACCTACACCGACTCGCGCGAGAACTCCGCGCTCGACGGCAACGGCAACCTGGTCATCACCGCCCGGCAGAGCGGGAGCGGCTACACCTCGGCCCGGCTCACCACCAAGGGCAAGGTCCAGCCGAAGTTCGGGCGCCTGGAGGCACGGATCCAGATCCCCCGCGGCCAGGGGATCTGGCCGGCGTTCTGGATGCTGGGCGGCCAGTTCGACAACGTCGGCTGGCCGGGCTCCGGCGAGATCGACATCATGGAGAACGTCGGCTACGAGCCCCACCTGGTCCACGGCACCCTGCACGGGCCGGGCTACTCCGGCGCCAACGGCATCACGGGTCAGTACATGCACCCGCAGGGCTGGTCCTTCGCCGACACCTTCCACACCTTCGCCGTCGACTGGCAGCCCGGCTCGATCACCTGGTCCGTCGACGGGGTGGCCTACCAGACCTTCACGACGGCCAACACCGGCGCCAACCCCTGGGTCTTCGACCAGCCGTTCTTCTTCATCCTCAACGTCGCGGTCGGCGGCAGCTGGCCCGGCAACCCCGACGGCACGACCCAGTTCCCGCAGAGCATGGTCGTGGACTATGTACGCGTCTACGACTCCCAGCTCTAGGTCGTGACCGGGCCGAGGAAGCGGATGACGAGTCCCTCGTCGTGGTGCACCCGGGCGCGGACGCCGTAGACCTCGGCGATGAGGGACTCGGTGAGCACCTCGGCGGGCGGGCCGCCGGCCACGACGCGGCCCTCGGCGAGCACGAACACCTGGTCGCAGTAGGCGGCGGCGAGGTTGAGGTCGTGCAGAGCGACGAGGCAGGTCGTGGGCATCCGGCGGACCAGTGCGAGCAGCGCCAGCTGGTGACGTACGTCGAGGTGGTTCGTCGGCTCGTCCAGGAGCAGGATCTCGGGCTCCTGGGCGAGCGCCCGGGCGATCTGCGTACGTTGCCGCTCGCCGCCCGACAGCGTCGAGAAGCGCTGGTCGAGGCGGTCGGCGATGCCGGCGTGGGCGGCCGCCTCCTCGATGACGGCGCGGCCCTGAGCGCTGTCGGGCGCCCAGGCGGGACGGTGCGGGACCCGGCCGAGCGCGACGACGTCGCGCACCCGGAGGTCCTGGCTGGTCGCCGGCTCCTGCTCGACGACCGCGAGCCGCCGGGCCAGCCGGCGCCGGGACATCGCGGCGAGCGGGCTGCCGTCGAGACGTACGTCCCCGGAGGTCGGTGGCCGGAGGCCCGCCAGGATCCGGATCAGGGAGGACTTCCCCGAGCCGTTAGGCCCGAGCAGCCCGACGGTGGCGCCGTCCTCGACCCGGAGGGAGACGTCGTCGACGACGAGACGGCCACGCGGAGCCCAGCGGACCCGGCCGGCCTCGAGCGCGGTCATCGGCGAGCCCTCATCAGCACGAGCGCGAAGGCCGGCACCCCGACCAGCGCGGTCGCGACCCCGACCGGGAGCTCCTCGGGGTCGATCACGGTCCGGGCCGCGGTGTCGACCCAGATCAGGAAGACCGCGCCGAGCAGTGCCGTCGCCGGGAGTAGCAGCCGGTGCCCGACCCCGACCAGTGCACGGGCGAGGTGGGGCAGGACCAGCCCGACGAACCCGATCGCACCCGACGTGGAGACGATGACGGCCGTCATCAGCGCCGTCAGCACCAGCAGCGCCGCCCGGATGCGGGTGACGTCGACGCCGAGCGAGGCGGCCGCGTCGTTGCCGAACGCGAACGCGTCCAGCCACCCCGCGCCCGCGACGCAGCAGAGCAGCCCGCCGAGCACGATCACCCCGCAGACGAGTACGTCGGTCCAGCTCGCCGAGGAGAGCGACCCGAGCAGCCAGAAGAGCACCCCGCGCGTCTGCTCGGCATCGGCTGCGGTGAACACGATGAACGAGGTCAGCGCCGAGAACAGCTGGGTCGCGGCGATGCCGGCCAGCACCAGCCGGTCGGTGGTGCCGCCGGCGAGGGAGGCGAGGAGCAGGACGAGCGCGAACGAGGCCAGCGCACCCACGAACGCCCCGGTGGAGAGCCCGATCGCGCCCGACCCGATGCCGAGCACGACGATCGAGACCGCCCCGGTGGAGGCGCCCGAGGAGATACCGAGCACGAACGGGTCGGCGAGCGGGTTGCGCAGCAGCGACTGCAGGATCACCCCGCAGATGGCCAGCCCCGCCCCGCAGATCCCCGCCAGCAACGTACGCGGTAGCCGCAGGTCCCACACGATGCTCTGCTGCAGCAGGGTCAGGTCGGACGAGCCGAGCCCCACCCGGTCGGCGACGACGCCGTACACGTCGGCCACGCCCAGGTCCGAGGGCCCCACCGTGATCGCGCCCGCCACCGAGGCCAGCACCAGCAGGGGAGCCAGGCCCAACAGGATGCCGGTGACCCCGATCCCCGAGCCGTCGCGTACGTCGGCCGAGCCGTCACGTACGTCGCTCGAGCCGTCACCGCCGTGCCAAGTCGGCCGACCGGGCTGACGCCTCGGCCGGGGATCCTGCGCCCGGAGCGTCATAGGCCCAGGCCGGCGAGCTGGTCGGCGACGTTCTCGACCGCGTAGACCGTGCGGATCGAGGGGTTGAGCTCGGCGCCGGAGAGGGTCACGAAGCGGTCGTTCCGCACCGCGTCCATCCGGGCGGTGACCGGGTTGCTCTTCAGGTAGTCGATCTTGGCGCGGGCGGTCTCGGCGGTCTGGCTCTTGCGGGTCAGGTCGCCGAGGACGATGACGTCGGGGTTGCGTTCGGCGACGGTCTCCCAGTTGATCTGCGGCCACTCGTCAGTGGTGTCGTCGAAGACGTTCTCGATGCCGAGGGCGCGGCCGATGATGCCGGGGCCGCCGCAGCAGCCGGCCAGGTAGGGCGACTCGGAGCTCGCGAACCAGTACATCGCGCTGACCTCGTCCTTCGGCGCCTTGCGCTCGGCGGCCTCGAGGCGCGCAGAAAGGTCGGCGACGAGCTTCTCGCCGCGCTCGGGTACGCCGAAGATGCGCGCCAGCTCGGTGATCTCCTGGTAGATCGTCTCGATCTCGAGAGCCTTCAGGCGGGTGCCGTCGTCGTCGCCCTCGTTGTCCTTCACGCACTCGGCGGGGGAGAGGTAGGAGCCGACGCCCAGCTTCTCCAGGTCCTCGGGCGTGGTCACCCCGCCCTCGCCCAGGGTGCTGATGAAGGAGGCGGTGACGAAGTCGGGCTCGGCCTCCAGGACACGCTCGTAGGAGGGCCAGTTGTCGGCGAGCCGGGGGATGCGCTCGTTGTCCTCGGCGAGCGAGTCGAGCACCGGGTCGGTCCAGACCGCGGTGCCGACCATCCGGTCGGCGAGGCCGAGCGAGAGCAGGATCTCCGTGGAGCCCTGGTTGAGCGAGACCGCACGCTCGGGCGGTGCCTCGAGCGTGATCTCGCGCCCGCAGTTGGTCACGGTGAGCGGGAAGCCGGCGGTGTCGCCGCCCGCGCGCTGCGTGCGGGAAGGTTCCTCGGCGGCGCAGCCGGTCAGCGTGGAGCCGAGCACCAGAACGGTGCTCGCGGTGAACCTTCGGATGGGGCGAGGCAGGTGCACGTCGGTCCTCGAGCGGGTCGCGGGCTGGTGCGCGTCGCCCGTGCTGACCGGCAGCGTTCTGCTGCAGGGCCAGCAGGTCTTCGGACTCGGGATCGACCGGCGCGAGACGCCTTCCCAGGCCCAGGAGCCCAGTGGCACAGTGTCCCGTCCGTCACCCACACCGCTGCGCGTCAGTCCCGGACTCTCACCGGGTTCCCGTGCCGGGACTACGTCCCGAGCGGCTGGCCCGACGACCGTAGCAGGCGGCCCAACCTCTCGGGGGCGTGACCTCAGCCGTGGCGATGGGCGCTCAGCCCGTCCTCCCCGGGTGCGACCGAGTCGTGGAGCCTGATCGTGTGGTCGTAGTGCTCCTCTGCCATCGGCCGGTAGTCGATCCGCGGCTCGGCCATCACGCCCTCGAGACGTACGGTCAGGTCGGCCTCGATCCGCGCCAAGCCCTGGGCGTCGACGGTGTCGGCGTCGGTGATCAGGTGGGGCCGCAGCGGGTCCATGCCGGTGTACCAGAAGGTGCCGTGCAGCAGCGGCCACAGGACGTCCTCGATGTCGCCGCTGATCCCGCGCGGACCGAGGGTGGCGGCCCGGTCGCCGGCGGTGACGACCGTCAGCGCGCGCTTGCCGGCCAGGCCGCCCTTGCCGTACTTGAGCGGCTTGCCCGTCTCCGGATCCGGTACGTCGAAGGCGAAGCCCGACTCGAAGACCCGGTCGATCCAGCCCTTGAGGATGGCGGGCACCGAGTACCACCACAGCGGGAACTGCAAGACGAGCAGATCGGCTGCCCGCAGCCGCTCCTGGTGGCGGCGTACGTCGGCCTCGCCGTCGTCGACCAGAACCGGGTTGAAACGCATCCGGTAGAGGTCGATCTCGTCGACGCTCCAGCCGGCCGCGACGAGCGCGTTCATGCCGACGTCGCGGAGGTGTCCGTTGAGTGATGACGCGTGCGGATGTGCCCAGACCCAGAGTGCGTGCATGGGGGTTTGAACGCGGTCTGACGCGGAAGGATTCCCGCCGGGAAGCCGATGGGTGCCGAGCTGGTGCGGCGACGAAGTCCGAACCTCGCTCAAATTAGCGGCCGCAGAGTGTTGACGTATGTGATTGCCATCACTAGCGTGAACCACGCTTGAAACCTTTCAATTCGAGGAGCTGCCCATGCCGGACACACCCGCCGCACTGGAGCTGCGGGACGTGGCCAAGTCGTTCGGCCCCGTCCGCGCCCTCCGGTCCGGAAGCCTCCGGGTCGAGGCCGGATCCATCCACGCGCTCGTGGGGGAGAACGGAGCCGGGAAGTCGACCCTGGTCAAGATCGTCGCCGGGCTCTACCGCCGCGACGCCGGCGACTACCTCCTGGCCGGCACCAGCGTCGACTTCCGCAACACCGCCGACGCCAAGCAGGCCGGCGTCGCGGTGATCTACCAGGAGCCGACCCTCTTCCCCGACCTCTCGGTCACCGAGAACATCTTCATGGGGCGCCAGCCGACCAACCGTTGGGGCCGAATCGACCGCGCCGCGATGCGCACCGAGGTCGTCGAGCTCTTCGCCCGGCTCGGTGTCCCGATCGAGCCCGACCGGCCGACCGAGGGCCTCTCGATCGCCGACCAGCAGCTGATCGAGATCGCCAAGGCGCTCTCCCTCGACGCCAAGGTCCTGATCATGGACGAGCCGACCGCGGCCCTGTCGGGCAACGAGGTCGAGCGGCTGATGACCGTGGCGCGCACCCTGCGCGACCAGGGCTGCGCCGTCGTCTTCATCTCGCACCGCTTCGACGAGGTGTTCGCGCTCTGCGACACGATCACGGTGATGCGCGACGGCGCCTACATCTCGACCGACCCGATCGCCGATGTCACCGAGGACCAGATCGTCCGACGACTGGTGGGGCGCGAGGTCTCCGACCTCTACCCGAAGCTCGAGGCCACCGTCGGCAAGCCCCTGCTCGAGGTCAGAGGACTCACCCGCACCGGCCTGTTCCAGGACATCAGCCTCACCGTCCGCGAGGGCGAGATCGTCGGCCTGGCGGGCCTCGTCGGCGCCGGGCGCAGCGAGGTCGCCCAGGCGATCTTCGGCGTCGACCCCTACGAGAGCGGCGAGGTCGTCCTCGACGGCCGGAAGGTCCCGCCGGGCGACCCGCGCCGGGCGATCGAGATGGGACTGGCGTTCGTCCCCGAGGACCGCCGTCAGCACGGTCTCGTCCTGGACGCGCCGATCTCGCGCAACATCACCCTTCCGACCAGCGGCCGGCTCGCCCGCACCGGGCTGATCAGCACCGGCATCGAGAACCGCTCGGCCGCCGACTGGGCCGCCCGGCTCGAGGTCAAGGCCGCCACGCTCGACACCCTCGCCGGCACCCTCTCTGGCGGCAACCAGCAGAAGGTCGTCCTGGCCAAGTGGCTCTCGACCCGGCCGAAGGTGCTGATCATCGACGAGCCCACCCGCGGCATCGACGTCGGCACCAAGTCCGAGGTCCACCGGCTGCTCTCGACGCTGGCCCAGGACGGTCTCGGGATCCTGATGATCTCCTCCGAGCTCCCCGAGGTGCTCGGCATGGCCGACCGGGTGATCGTCCTCAGCGAGGGCCACCAGACGGCCGAGCTGAGCCGTGCCGAGGCGAGCCCCGAGGCCGTCATGCGCGCGGCGACGGCCCACCACTCCACCACCCTGAACGTCAGCGAGGCATCATGACCACCACGCTCGACGCGCCCGCCCCTGCCGCGCCTCACCACCGATCATCCAACCGGCTGACTGTGCTTTTGAAGCAGCGCGAGACCGGCATCGCCGTCGCCTTCGTCGCACTGCTCGTGGTGACCACGGCGGTGAACCCCAACTTCCTGTTCAGCACGGACGGCTGGCGCGACCTCACCCTGACCCCCGCGATCCTCGTCTGCCTGGCGATCGGCCAGGCGATGGTGATCGTGACCCGCAACGTCGACCTCAGCGTCGGCTCGACCCTCGGGCTGACGGCGTACCTCGCCGGTCGTCTCTTCCTCGACACCGGGCTCCCGGTGATCGTGGTCGTCCTGATCGCCGTCGCGGCCGGCGCCGTGCTCGGTCTGGTCAACGGGGCCCTGGTCGCCTTCGCGAAGGTGCCGGCGCTGGTCATCACCCTCGGCACGCTCTACGTCTACCGCGGGATCATGCTCGAGTGGGCCGGCAGCGACCGGATCAACGCCTCCGACATCCCGCCCGGCCTGCTCGACTTCGGCACCGGATCGTTCCTGTTCGTCCCCAACCTCGCCTGGATCTCGTTCGCCCTGCTGGCCGTCGCGATCTACCTGATGCGTTCCACGCGGGTCGGCCGTGAGTTCTACGCGATCGGCTCCGACCCCGACGCCGCCACCCTCTACGGGCTGCGCGACAAGCGCCGGGTGCTGCAGGCGTTCGCCACCTCCGGTGCGCTCGCCGGCCTCGCCGGGATCCTGTACGTCTCCCGCTACGGCACCATCAGCTCCGGTGTCGGCCAGGGCATCGAGCTCGAGGCGGTCGGCGCCGCGGTCGTCGGCGGCGTGGCCATCTTCGGCGGCAGCGGCACGGTCCTCGGGGCAGCCCTGGGGGCGTACCTCCTGACCACCATCAACCGGGCGCTCCCGGTCCTGGGCATCCCCGACTTCTGGCAGCAGGCCGTCGTCGGCGCGCTGATCATCGGCGCGATCGTCCTGGACCGCTACTTCGCCCGCCGTCAGCACGACAAGCTCCTCGCAGAGAGGGAAGAGTCATGAGTCTGCTTGCCTCTGAGAAGACGTCGACGAGGACGTACGCGCCGCACGCCAAGCCCTGGTGGCAGCGCACCCTGATGACCCGGGACTCGGCGATCATCGCCCTGCTCGTGGTCGTGTGGACGTACGCCTCGATCGCGATCCTCAACTTCTCCGACCCGATCACGGTCTACTTCCTGGTGCTCGACATCGCGCCGATCCTGCTGATCGCGCTGCCGATGACGCTGATCGTCATCACCGGCGAGATCGACCTGTCGGTGGCGAGCGTCGTCGGGCTCTCCAGCGTCCTGTTCGGCGTGCTCCATCGCGAGGGCGTCCCCATGGCCCTCGCGATGGTGCTCGCCCTGGCCGCGTGTGCGGTGGCGGGGGCGCTCAACGGGGTGCTCGTCACCCGTTACGGGCTGCCGTCGCTGGCCGTCACGATCGGCACCATGGCGCTCTTCCGCGGGATCGCGGTCGGCGCGCTCGGCACCACCGCGATCACCGACTGGCCCGATGCCTGGGGCGACGTCGTCCAGGCCCGGATCGGCGACTCGCAGATCCCGCTGATGACGATCCCGCTGGTCGTCCTGATCCTGGTCTTCGCGCTCGTCCTGCACTTCACGCCCTTCGGGCGCGGCATCTTCGCCGCCGGCCTCAGCAAGGACGCGGCCCGCTTCTCGGGCGTCAACGTCGACCGTACGAAGCTGATCCTGTTCACGCTCAGCGGGCTGGTCTCGGGGCTGGCGGGCATCTACTTCACGCTGCGCTACGGCAGCGCGCGTGGCGACAACGCCACGGGGATGGAGCTCCAGGTCATCGCGGCCGTGCTGCTCGGCGGGGTGTCCATCTTCGGCGGCCGCGGCGCGATCCCCGGGGTCATCGCCGGTGTCGTCCTGATCGGGACCATCGGCAGCGCACTGCGCCTCGACGGGCTCAGCGCCAACCTCATCCAGATCATCACCGGCGTACTCCTCATCGCAGCGGTCGTCGCAGCCAGCGTCCTCGGCTGGACCGGCCGCATCGTCGGCACCTATCGCCTGCCCGAAAAACGGGCGGAGCACAGCTCGGACGAACCATCCTCGAAGAACTCAATGAAATCGGAGTGAGAGACATGACCAGCAAGTTCCGACGCGCCGGCAGCGCCGTCGCCATTGTTGCGGCCCTCGGCCTCGCCCTGTCCGCCTGCGGTGGCGGGAGCGGCAGCGGCAGCGATGGAGAGGGTGGCGGCGAGACCAGCAGCATCACCTTCATCCCGAAGAACCTCGGCAACCCCTACTTCGATGCCTCCGACGCCGGCGGCAAGAAGGCCGCGAAGGAGATCGGCACCAAGTGGTCGCAGGTCGGCCCGACCGAGTCGACCCCCGACTCCCAGGTCAGCTTCATCAACACCGCGACCCAGCAGCGCGCCGGCGCGCTCGTCGTCTCGGCCAACGACCCGACCGCCATCGGCGACGCCCTCGACGAGGCCCGCAAGGCCGGCACCAAGGTCGTCACGATGGACTCCGACACCGAGCCGCAGTTCCGCGACGTCTTCGTCAGCCAGGCCGACGCCGCCGGCATCGCGAAGAGCCAGGTCGACCTGATCGCGAAGCAGATCGGCGACAAGGGCGAGATCGCGATCCTCTCCGCCGCGGCCAACGCCACCAACCAGAACGAGTGGATCAAGCTGATGGAGAAGGAGCTGGCCGCGAACCACCCCGACATCAAGCTCGTCCAGACCGTCTACGGCGACGACGACGACCAGAAGTCGTTCGACAAGACCGCCGGCCTGCTGCAGTCGCACCCGAACCTCAAGGGCATCATCAGCCCGACCACCGTCGGCATCGCCGCGGCGGCCCGCTACCTGTCGGACTCGGAGTACAAGGGCAAGGTCGCGCTGACCGGCCTCGGCACCCCGAACCAGATGCGCGAGTACATCAAGGACGGCACCGTGAAGTCCTTCGCGCTCTGGGACCCCGAGCAGCTCGGCTACCTGGCCGCGTACGCCGCCGACGCGCTCGCCTCCGGCGACATCGAGGGCAAGGAGGGCGACACCTTCAAGGCCGGTGACCTGGGCGAGTACACCGTCGGCGCCGACGGCGTCGTCGTGCTCGGTGAGCCGACGGTCTTCGAGGAGTCGAACATCGACGACTTCGACTTCTGAGATCTCTCGCGGGGTGTAACACGCTGTTCGTAGGACTACTCGCCCTGTCAGAACGACCGGATAGACCTACGAACGACGTGTTACACGAGTTCGCCGCCGAGCTGTGAGAGCAGCTCGGCGGCGTTCGTCATGCAGCGCTCGGGGTTCGGCTCGAGGTCGGTGAGGGCGTGAACGGCGCTCGCGCCAGCCTGCTTCGCTGCGGCGGGGGAGAGGGTGGTGCGGCCGCAGACGACGACGGCGGGGATGCCTTGCCTGCGCGCGGCCTCGAGTACGCCGAGCGGGGCCTTGCCGGACAGGGTCTGACGGTCGAAGGAGCCCTCGCCGGTGACCACCAGGTCCGCGCCGCCGAGGGCCTCGTGGAAGCCGACCAGGTCGAGCAGGAGCTCCACGCCGCGCTCGACCCGGCCGCCCAGCACCGCGAGCGCGGCGAACCCGACGCCCCCGGCCGCGCCTGCACCGGGGGTGTCTTCCGGGATGGAGCGGTCGAGGGCGGCGGAGACGAGGGAGGCGTACGTCGTCAGGGACGCCTCGAGGACGGCCTGGTCAGCGGGGCCGGCGCCCTTCTGCGCGGAGAAGGTGGCGACCGCGCCCTGGGGGCCGAGCAGCGGGTTGTCGACGTCGCAAGCGACCACGATCTCGGTCTCCCGGAGACGCGGGTCGAGGGCATCGAGGTCGATGCGGGCCAGGCTCCCCAGCGCTCCGCCGCCCTCCGCGAGCTCGGCCCCGGAGGCGTCGAGAAGCCGGGCGCCGAGGGCGCGGAGCATCCCAGCGCCACCGTCGTTGCTGGCACTGCCGCCGAGAGCGATGACCACCGTGCGGGCGCCGCCGTCGATGGCGGCCAGCACGGCCTCGCCCAGGCCGCGCGAGGAGGCGGTGAGCGGAGCGAGGCGGCCTCCGGACAGCCGCAGCAACCCGCAGGTGTCGGCCAGCTCGACGACCGCCAGGTCGCCGCGGACCGCGTAGTGCGCCGCCACCGGCTCGAGCGTCGGGCCGGCGACGGTGACCGGGACCAGGGAGAAACCGGCGCCGGTCAGCGCTGCCACGGTGCCGTCGCCGCCGTCGGCGACGGGCACGATGCGTACCTCGGCCTCGGGGCGGGCCGAGCGGATCCCGGCGGCCACCGCCTCGTCGACCTCGCGCGCGGTCAGGGAGCCCTTGAACTTGTCGCAGGCGACCACGACGACGGGAGATCCGGCCGTCACAGGTGGGGGAGGACGAGGTCGCGGTAGCGCTGCGCCATGGTCGCGAGCACCTCGTCGGGGTCGGCGGCCCAGACAGCCTCGTTGAAGATCTCGACCTCGACGTCGCCGGTGTAGCCGGTATCGGCGACCATCCGGGTGATCGGGGCGAAGTCGATGACCCCGTCGCCCATCATCCCGCGCGCCAGCAGCGCGTCGGCGGGGATCGGCAGGTTGAAGTCGCAGACCTGGTACGCCGCGATCCGCCCCTCCGCGCCCGCGCGCACCACCTGGGTGGTGAGGTCGGGGTCCCAGAAGACGTGGAAGGTGTCGATGACGACCGCGACCGCGTCGACCGGGTGCGGCGCGGCCAGGTCGAGCGCCTGGCCGAGGGTGGAGAGGACCGCCCGGTCGGCGACGTACATCGGGTGCAGCGGCTCCAGGGCGAGCCTCACGCCGGCGGCCTGGGCGTAGGGGGCGAGCTCGGCCAGCCGCTCGGCGACCCGCTCCCGGGCGCCAGCCAGGTCCACGTCACCCTCGGGGAGGCCGCCGACGACCATCACCAGCGCGTCGGTGCCCAGCGTCGCGGCCTCGTCGACCGCCCGCCTGTTGTCCTCGAGCGCGGCCGCGATCCCAGCCGGATCTGACGCGGTCAGGAACCCGCCGCGGCAGAGGGAGGACACGCGCAGCCCGGCGTCGCGTACGAGCTTGGCGGCCTTCTCCACGCCCACCTCGTGGACCCGGTCGCGCCACAGTCCGAGGGCGGGGATGCCGGCGCGGGCGGCGCCGTCGACGGCTTCGGGCAGCGTCCAGGAGCTGGTGGTCTTGGTGTTGAGCGAGAGCCGTTCGAGCCCGGTCACTGCGAAACTCCTTGCACGGTGAGGAAGGCGCGCATGCGTGCGGCCGCGAGGTCGGGGCTGGTCAGCAGGCCGGCCGCGTCGGCCAGGCGGAAGACCTCGGCCAGGTGGGGCACCGAGCGGCCGGCGTGCAGGCCGCCGGCCATCGAGAAGGCCGGCTGGTGGCCGTTCAGCCAGGAGAGGAACGCGATCCCGGTCTTGTAGTAGTAGGTCGGCGCCTCGAAGATCTTGCGGCCGAGAGCCTGGGTGCTGTCGAGCAGCTCCCTAGCGGTCGCGGGGTCGTCGTTGTCGAGCGCCTGCAGCGCGGCCGAGGCGGCCGGGTAGATCGCCGCGAAGATGCCGAGCAGCGCGTGCGAGAAGTCGTCCCCCTCACCGACGATCAGCTCGGGGTAGTTGAAGTCGTCCCCCGTGTAGAGACGTACGCCGCCGGGCAGCGCCCGGCGCAGCCCGACCTCGTGCTCGGCGTCGAGGAGCGAGACCTTGACCCCGTCGACCTTGCCGGGGCGCGCCCGGATGACGTCGAGGAACGTCTCGGTCGCCTCGTCGACCGACGGGGATCCCCAGTAGCCGGCCAGCGCCGGGTCGAACATGTCGCCCAGCCAGTGCAGGATCACCGGGCTCTGGGCCTCGTCGAGCAGGGTGGCGTAGACCTCGGCATAGTCCTCCGCGGACCGGGCGACGCGGGCCAGTGCGCGCGAGGCCATCACGATCGTGGTCGCGCCGGTGTCGGCGACCA
The DNA here is from genome assembly GCA_040302365.1 of Nocardioides sp. NPDC126508. Lineage (GTDB taxonomy): Bacteria > Actinomycetota > Actinomycetes > Propionibacteriales > Nocardioidaceae > Nocardioides. Next base: position 32,814 of record JBEOUM010000005.1, on the reverse strand, counting down.
CCTTCATCTGCTCGCGGTAGGCGTCGACGACCGTGGCCAGGCCGGCTCTGCCCTCGGGGACGGCGGACAGGACGAGCTGGTCGGTGCCGGCGCCGCAGGCGATCGCGCCACCCACGGTGGCCGCCTCGGCGGCCGAGTGTCGGATCAGCTCGGCCGCCGCGGTCCAGTCGACGCCCATGCCACGCTGGGCGGTGTCCATCGCCTCGGCGACGCCGAGACCGTAGGACCACAGCTCGTGGCGGTAGGCGAGCGTCGAGTCCCAGTCGATGTCCGCCGGGGCGCCGGGCACGTTCTCGGCCAGGCTGCGGGGGACCACGTGGGCGGCGGCGTACGCTGTGCGGGAGGTGAACGGCGCGGTCGGCCTCGTCCACTCCCGGGGACCGGAGAGTTGGTAGAGCTCGGTGCCGCCGTCGGGCAGCGGGAGGCGTACGGAGGTCACAGCTCGATCTCTCCGAGCTCGACCCGGCGGCCCTCGGCCGAGGAGGTGAGCCCGGCCTCGGCGAGACGGAGGCCGCGGACGCCCGCCATGAAGTCGTAGGGGTGCTCGCCGTCGCCCTCGACGTAGCGGATGAACTGCTCCCACTGCGCCTTGAAGCCGTTGTCGAAGGGCTGGTTGTCGGGGACCTCGTTCCACAGGTCGCGGAACCGGGTCGGCTCGACGAGGTCGGGGTTCCAGACCGGCTTCGGGGTCAGGTTGCGGTCCTGGGTGACGCAGTGGTGCAGGCCGGCGACCGCGGAGCCGTGGGTGCCGTCGACGTGGAACTCGACCAGCTCGCCACGGTTGACCCGGGTCGCCCAGGAGGAGTTGATCTGGGCGATGATCCCGCCCTCGAGCTCGAAGATCCCGTAGGCGGAGTCGTCGGCGGTCGCGTCGTAGCGCGCGCCCTGCTCGTCCCAGCGCTCGGGGATGTGGGTGACGACCTTGGCGGTTACGGCCTCGACCTTGCCGAAGAGGTTCTCCAGGACGTAGTTCCAGTGGGGGAACATGTCGGTGGTGATGCCGCCGCCGTCCTCCTTGCGGTAGTTCCAGCTCGGCCGCTGCGCGGGCTGCAGGTCGCCCTCGAAGACCCAGTAGCCGAACTCGCCGCGCACGCTGAGGATCCGGCCGAAGAAGCCCGACTCGACCAGACGGCGCAGCTTCAGCAGGCCCGGCAGGTAGAGCTTGTCGTGGACGACTCCGGTCTTCACGTCCGCGTCCGCGGCCAGGCGGGCCAGCCGCAGCGACCCCTCGACGTCGTCGGCGATCGGCTTCTCGGTGTAGACGTGCTTGCCGGCGGCGATCGCCCTGGTGATGGCGGCCTCGCGGACGTTGGTCAGCTGGGAGTCGAAGTAGATCGTGTCCTCGGCGTTGTCGAGGGCCTCGTCGAGGTCGGTCGTCCAACGGTCCAGGCCATGCTCCTTGGCGATGTCCTGGAGCTTCTCGGCGTTGCGTCCGACCAGGATCGGGTCGGGCTGGATCCGGGTGCCGTCGGAGAGCTCCACACCACCCTGCTCCTGGATCGCCAGGATGCTGCGCACCAGGTGCTGGCGGTAGCCCATCCGCCCGGTGACGCCGTTCATGATGATGCCGAGCCGTCGTGTCGCCATGTGGGGTTCCTCGTCTGCTGGGAGTGCCGGAAGCGATGGGGGAAAGCGCTTTCCATCACGGTATGGCAAGTCTGACGCCCGTCGCAAGAGGGCCGTTCCGCCCGGCCGTCGACTCGAGCTGGGCTAGCTGCGTGGGGGAGTGCTCTCCCGCACCACGACCTCGCCGTGGATCGGCTTGTTCCGAAGCTCCGCCGACGGCTCACCCAGGACGAGCTCGAGAGCCAGCCGGCCGATGGCGGCCAGGGGGAGACGTACGGTGGTGAGCCCCGGCGTCACGTCGCGGAGTGTCTCGATGTCGTCGAAGCCGGCGACGGCCAGGTCGCGCCCGACCTCGACGCCGGCCTCCCGGCAGGCGGCCAGGGCGCCGACGGCCATCAGGTCGTTGACCGCGAAGACGCAGTCGACGTCCGGGCCGTCCTCGAGCAGCCGGGACATCGCCCGGTGGCCGCCGTCGCGGCTGAACTCGTCGCCGACGGTTGCCGGCTCCGAGCCGGTCGCCTCGAGCCATCCCTCCGCGAAGCCGGCCTGTCGCTCGGCGGAGACCAGCAGGTCCTCGGGTCCGGTGAGCACCGCGGCGCGGCGGTAGCCGAGGCTGATCAGCCGTTCGGCCAGAGCCTTGGCGCCGCCGTGGTTGTCGATCACCACGGTGTCGACCGGCAGACGGGGCTGGCTGATCGCGGCCGCCCTGCCGCCGCCGTCCAGGTAGGACGTCAGCAGGCCGGCGACCTCGCCGGTGTGGCGTACGTCGGCCGTGTCGCTACCCGCCAGCACGATCGCCCGGCTCCGCTGGCGCCGCAGGGCGGCCAGGAACTTCTTCTCGCGCTCGGGCTGTCCGCCGGTGTTGCACAGCATCACCAGCAGACCGTGCTTCTCGGCTTCGTCGGCCAGGCCCCCGGCGATGCTGGAGAAGTAGGGGTCGGAGATGTCCTTGACCAGCAGCCCGACCGTCTCGGTCGAGCCGCGCGCCATCGCCTGGGCGTTGGCGTTGGCGGTGTAGCCGAGCTTGCTCGCCGCCGCCAGGACACGCTCCTGCAGCTCGGGGCGCACCACCCGGTCGCTCCCGTTCAGCGCGCGCGACGCGGTAGCCAGCGAGACCCCCGCCTCGCGGGCGACGTCGCTCAGCGTCGCTGCGCGTTCTCCGGCCAACTGACTCTCCTTAGGCTTCCGCTCCTGGAGCCTATGGCATCCGACGACGACGTACGCCGCGCTCCGCGTCTCCCGCAGATGTCGCCACCCGCGCCGGGGCGGCGGTCAGGAGGGGCGCCCGAGGGTGGAGGCGCGGGCGACGAGCTCGGGGGTGAAGACGACCTGCTCGTGCTGGTGGGTGGGGTCGCCGACCTCGTCTAGGAGCAGCTCGGCGGCACGTCGGCCGAGGTCGTGGCGGGGCTGGCGTACGGAGGTGAGCGGGACGGCCGCGGCGGCGGCGAACTCGATGTCGTCGTAGCCGACGATCGCGAGGTCGCCGGGCACGGTCCGGCCGCTGGAGATCGTCTGCTGGAGCAGTCCGAGCGCGAGCAGGTCGTTGGCACAGAACGCTGCGGTGGGGCGGCGCCGGGCGGGCAGCCCGACGAGCCGCTCGCCGGCCGCGCGCCCGCAGGCGACGGTCGGGGCCTCGCAGGAGAGCGTGATCAGGTCCTCGGGCGGCAGCCCGGCCTCGGCCCAGGCCTGCCGGGCGCCCTCGCCGCGGTCGCGGACCTGCCCGATCGACTCCGGCCCGCCGATGTACGCCACTCGCCGGTGACCCTGGTCGATGAGATGCTCGACGGCCAGCCGTCCGCCGAGGACGTCGTCGACGGCGACGGAGCAGAACGAGGAGCCCGCCCGGGTGCGGTCGACGATGACGACCGGGGTGCCGCGCTCGATCAGCTGGTCGAGCTGCGGGTCGTCCGGGTCGACCGGCGTGATCAGGATGCCCTGGACCCGCTGCTGCTGCAGGTGGGCCAGGTGGGCGCCCTCGCGGGCCGAGCGGCCGTCGCTGTTGCACAGGAACAACGAGAGCCCGGCCGCCTCGGCGGCCAGCTCGATGCCCTGGGCGACGTCGGTGAAGAACGGGTTGCCGGCGTCGAGCATGACGTAGGCCAGCGACTGGGTGCTGCCGGTGCGCAGCGAGCGTGCGGACTCGTTGCGTACGAAGCCGAGGTCGACCATCGCGCGCTCCACCCGCTCGCGCGTCGTTCGGCTGACGCGCTCGGGACGGTTGAGCACGTTGGACACGGTGCCGAGGGAGACGCCGGCGGTGGCCGCGACATCCTTGACCGAGGCGCTGCGCGGTGAACCCGCAGCCGGAGTGATCGCCACCTGGGCTCCTTCCTGAAACGTTCAATCGCAGCATAGGCCGGTGGGCAGGGATGTGGCGAGCGGCCACGCTTCTGCTGGTTGACCGATTGCGCTCAGGCTCACTAGCGTCCGGATTCTAAATCGTTTCACCGGAGGTTGTCATGGAGCGTGTCTGCTTCCAGCTGCAGGTCAAGCCCGAGCGTATGGAGGAGTACAGGCGACGCCACGCCGCCGTCTGGCCCGCCATGCTCCAGGCATTGAAGGAGACCGGGTGGCACAACTACTCCCTGTTCCTGCGCCTCGACGGGCTGCTGATCGGCTATCTGGAGACGCCTTCCCTCGAGGCCGCGCAGGCCGGAATGGCCGCGACCGAGGTCAACGCCCGCTGGCAGGCCGAGATGGCGGAGTTCTTCGAGGACCTCGAGGGCGTCGCGCCCGACGAGGGGTTCCTCAGGCTCGAGGAGGTCTTCCACCTCGAGGACCAGCTCACCCGCTAACGCCGAAGCGTCAGTTTTCGACCCCGAGGAGTCGGTTCTTGACGCCGAGGGGTCAGTTGCTGACGTCGAGGCGTCGAAATCCTGTACGCGGGACGGGACCGCGGCCAGGAAGTGACTTCTCGCGGCCAGGAACTGACCTCTCGCCGCCAGAAACCGACCTCTCGCGGACGGCGGCGGGCTGAAACGAAACGAACCGTGCGCACCACTTGACGCAAGTGACGTGCGCCACTAACGTCGGAGGCGCGCTTTGAAACCTTTCAACTCGCAGATAGAGAGGCTCTCCGATGACGACGTTCGACCAGATCTCGGGCGACCTGGCCGCCCTCGAGATCGAGGTCCCCTCGTGGGCCTACGGAAACTCGGGGACCCGGTTCAAGGTCTTCGGCACCCCGGGCACGCCGCGCACCCCCGAGGAGAAGGTCGCCGACGCGGCGACCGTCCACCGCTTCACCGGCCTCGCGCCGAGCGTCGCGCTGCACATCCCGTGGGACAAGGTCGACGACTACGCCGCGCTGCGCGCCTACGCCGAGGACCAGGGCATCGCGCTCGGCACGATCAACTCCAACACCTTCCAGGACGACGACTACAAGCTCGGCGCGCTCACCCACACCGACGCCAAGATCCGGCAGAAGGCGATCGACCACCACTTCGAGTGCATCGAGGTGATGAACGCGACCGGCTCGCGCGACCTGAAGATCTGGCTCGCCGAGGGCTCCAACTACCCGGGCCAGGCCGACATGCGCGGCCGTCAGGACCGGCTCGCCGAGTCCCTCGCCACGATCTACGAGCGCCTGGGCGAGGACCAGCGCCTGGTCCTCGAGTACAAGTTCTTCGAGCCGGCGTTCTACCACACCGACGTCCCCGACTGGGGCACCTCGTTCGCCCAGGTCAGCGCGCTCGGCGACCGGGCCGTCGTCTGTCTCGACACCGGCCACCACGCGCCCGGCACCAACATCGAGTTCATCGTGATGCAGCTGCTGCGGCTCGGGAAGCTCGGCTCCTTCGACTTCAACAGCCGCTTCTACGCCGACGACGACCTGATCGTCGGCGCGGCCGACCCGTTCCAGCTCTTCCGGATCCTCGTCGAGGTGGTCCGTGGCGGCGGTTTCAAGCCGGTGAAGGACGGCGGGGTCGCCTTCATGCTCGACCAGTGCCACAACATCGAGAAGAAGATCCCGGGCCAGATCCGGTCCGTGCTCAACGTCCAGGAGATGTCCGCACGCGCGCTCCTCCTCGACACCGACGCTCTCGCCCGGGCGCAGGAGGACGGCGACGTACTCCTGGCCAACGAGATCTTCATGGATGCCTTCTACACCGACGTACGCGCCGACCTCGGCGGGTGGCGTGAGAATCGTGGCCTGCCCGCGGACCCGATGCGCGCCTACCTCGCCAGCGGCTACCAGGAACAGATCGAGACCGCCCGAGTCGGCGGCACACAGGCAGGATGGTCATGACGACTGCAGCAGAACTGATCGCGCGCTCGAACCGTCTCGGCGCCGATCCGAAGAACACCAACTACGCCGGCGGCAACACCTCCGCCAAGGGCACCGCGACCGACCCGGTGACCGGTCAGGACGTCGAGCTGCTCTGGGTGAAGGGATCCGGCGGCGACCTGGGCACCCTGAAGGAGGCCGGCCTCGCCGTCCTCCGGCTCGACCGGATGCGCGCGCTGGTCGACGTCTACCCGGGCGTCGAGCGCGAGGACGAGATGGTCGCCGCGTTCGACTACTGCCTGCACGGCAAGGGCGGCGCCGCCCCCTCGATCGACACCGCGATGCACGGACTCGTCGACGCGGCCCACGTCGACCACCTCCACCCCGACTCCGGCATCGCGATCGCGACCGCCGCCGACGGCGAGGCACTGACCACCACGATCTTCGGCGACCAGGTCGTCTGGGTGCCGTGGCGCCGCCCCGGCTTCCAGCTCGGTCTCGACATCGCCGAGATCAAGGCCAAGAACCCGCAGGCGGTGGGCTGCATCCTCGGCGGCCACGGCATCACCGCCTGGGGCGACACCTCCGAGGAGGCCGAGAAGAACTCGCTCTGGATCATCGACACCGCCGCCGCCTACATCGAAGAGCACAGCAAGGCCGAGCCGTTCGGTCCCGCGCTGGAGGGCTACGCGGCCCTCCCGGAGCAGGAGCGGCGTACGAAGGCCGCGGCTCTCGCCCCGACGATCCGGGGCATCGCGTCGGCGGACCAGGCGATGGTCGGCCACTTCGACGACTCGCAGGTGGTTCTCGACTTCCTGGCCAGCGAGGCCCACCCGCGTCTGGCCGAGCTCGGTACCTCCTGCCCCGACCACTTCCTGCGCACCAAGGTCAAGCCGCTCGTGCTCGACCTCCCGGCCTCCGCGACCGTCGAGGAGAGCGTCGCCCGGCTGAAGGAGCTCGCGACGAGCTACCGTGAGGACTACCAGGCCTACTACGACCGGCACAAGGACGCGAACAGCCCCGCCATCCGAGGCAAGGACCCGCTCATCGTCCTGGTTCCCGGCGTCGGGATGTTCTCCTTCGGCCGCAACAAGCAGACCGCGCGGGTCGCGGGGGAGTTCTACGTCAACGCGATCAACGTGATGCGCGGGGCCGAGGGGCTCTCGACGTACGCCCCGATCGACGAGTCGGAGAAGTTCCGGATCGAGTACTGGGCGCTCGAGGAGGCCAAGCTCCAGCGGATGCCCGCGCCCAAGCCGCTCGCCACCCGGGTCGCGCTCGTCACCGGCGCCGCCTCCGGCATCGGCAAGGCCACCGCCAAGCGGCTCGCAGCCGAGGGCGCCTGCGTCGTGATCGCCGACCTCGACCTCGCCAAGGCCGAGGCGGCCGCCGCCGAGATCGGTGGCCCTGACGTCGCGGTGGGTCTCGCCGCGGACGTCTCGAACGAGACGGCCGTACAGGCGATGTTCGACGCCGCCGTGCTCGCCTTCGGCGGCGTCGACCTGGTCGTCAACAACGCCGGCCTGTCGCTGTCCAAGTCCCTGCTGGAGACCACCGAGCGCGACTGGGACCTCCAGCACGACGTGATGGCCAAGGGCTCCTTCCTGGTCTCCAAGGCCGCCGCCAAGGTGCTGATCGAGCAGGAGATGGGCGGCGACATCGTCTACATCTCCTCGAAGAACTCCCTCTTCGCCGGGCCCAACAACGTCGCCTACGGCGCCGCGAAGGCCGACCAGGCCCACCAGGTACGTCTCCTGGCCGCCGAGCTCGGCGAGCACGGCATCAAGGTCAACGGCATCAACCCCGACGGCGTGGTCCAGGGCTCCGGCATCTTCGCCGGCGGCTGGGGCGCCAAGCGCGCCGAGGTCTACGGGGTCAAGGAGGAGGAGCTCGGCAAGTTCTACGCCCAGCGCACCCTGCTCAAGCGCGAGGTGCTCCCGGAGAACATCGCCAACGCCGTCTTCGTGCTCTGCGGTCCGGACCTGACCCACACCACGGGTCTGCACGTCCCCGTCGACGCGGGCGTCGCCGCCGCCTTCTTGCGATGACTCCTGACATCAGGGTCGCGGCGGTCGACCTGGGTGCCACCTCCGGCCGGGTGATGTCCGGCCGGGTCGGTGGTGCCCGGGTCGAGCTCGACGAGGTGCACCGCTTTCCCAACGCAGCCGTACGTGTCCGCGGCTCGCTCCTCTGGGACGTGCTCGGCATCCATCGTGAGGTGCTCGCCGGCATCCGTGAGGTCGCCCGGACCGGGCCGCTGCACGGCATCGGGATCGACTCCTGGGCCATCGATCACGGGCTGCTCGACCACGACGGCCAGCTTCTCGGCCAGGTCTTCAGCCACCGCGACGCCCGTGTCGAGGGGATCGCGGAGAAGGTCGTCGCCCAGATCGGCGCGGCCACGCTCTACGGCATCACCGGCATCCAGCAGCTCTCGTTCAACACCATCTACCAGCTCGTCGCGGCCCGCGGGACCACCGTGCTCGACTCCGCCGAGACGATGCTGCTGCTGCCGGACCTGCTCGGCTACTGGCTGACCGGTGCCGTCGGCGCGGAGCGCACCAACGCCTCGACCACACAGCTCTACGACGTCCGTCAGGGCACCTGGGCACTCGACCTGTGCCAGGAGCTCGGGCTTCCCGGAGGGATCCTCCCGCCCCTCCGGGACCCGGGCTCCCTCCTGGGTCCGCTGCTGCCCGACGTCGCCGAGGATCTGGGGGCGTCGGTCGACGTGCCCGTGGTCGCGGTGGGCTCCCACGACACCGCCTCGGCGGTCGTCGCCGTCCCCGCGGAGTCCCGCGACTTCGCCTACATCTCCTCCGGCACCTGGTCGCTGGTCGGCCTCGAGCTCGACGGTCCGGTGCTCACCGAGGAGGCGCGGCTCGCCGACTTCACCAACGAGGTCGGCGTCGACGGGACGATCCGCTTCCTCAAGAACGTGATGGGCCTGTGGGTCCTGTCCGAGTCGCTGCGCTCCTGGAGCGAGCGGAGCCATCACGGTGCCGAGCTGCGCTCGTTGCTCGCGGCCGCGGCGGGGCTCGAGCCGCTGCGTACGGTGGTCGACATCAACGACCCGCGGCTGCTCTTCCCGAGCACCCCGGCCGACCCGATGCCGGAGCGGATCGCCGCGCTGGCCGCGGAGTCCGAGGAGCCGATCCCACACTCGCCGGCCGCGATCACCCGCTGCATCCTCGACAGCCTCGCCGTCGCCTACCGGCGCCAGATACGCACCGCGGCCGCCCTCGCCGGCACCTCGCCCGAGGTCGTCCACGTCGTCGGCGGCGGCTCGCAGAACGAGCTGCTCTGCCAGCTCACCGCCGACGCCTGCGGCCTGCCGGTCCTCGCCGGCCCGGTCGAGGCGGCCGCCCTCGGCAACGTCCTGATCCAGGGCAGGTCCCTCGGGGCCGACCTGCCCGACCTCCCCGCGATGCGGGACCTCGTCCGCCGCTCCTACGACGTACGCCGCTTCGAGCCGCGCGACGGCCTCGACTGGGCCGCCGCCGAGGCCCGCATCTCCTGACCTGATCGACAAGAAGGCCCCCACATGACCGACTCACTCACCAACCCGCGGCTCAGCCGCCGTGCGCTCTTCGGCGCCGCGGCCGCCACCCTCGGCACCGCCGCCGTCACCGGTGCGGTCGGCAGCACCCCGGCCCAGGCCGCCGAAGCCGCGACCACCGCCGGCCTGCCCGACGCCTTCACGAAGGTCTTCCGCAAGCCCGGCACCGCCACCGCGGCGGGCTTCCGCTGGTGGTGGCCGCACGGCCTGGTCGACCCGGTCGAGATCGCGCGCGAGGTGGATCAGGTCGCCGACGCCGGCTTCGGGGTGCTGGAGGTCGCCGACGTCACCCACAGCCTGCGCGCCCGTGACATCGACATCGACGTGGCGGCGTACGGCTGGGGGAGTGCCCCGTGGGTCGCCGGCGTGAAGGCAGCACTGGCGCAGGCCGCGAAGCGGGGCGTCCGGATCGACGTCACGGTCGGTCCGTCGTGGCCCGCCGCGGTCCCGACGATCACCCCCGACGACGACGCGGCCTGCACCGAGCTGGTGCACGGGCAGGCGATGGTCACCGGCGGCTCGACCTATGACGCCGCCCTGCCCGAGCCCGTGGTCGAGCCGGCATCGGCGGTCACCCGCGCCGAGCTTGTCACCGTGCAGGCGCACCGCGTCACCGGCTACGTACGCGACCGCAACAACAACATCACCAGCACGATCCTCGACCCGGCCTCCTACCTCGACCTCGGCGCGAGCATCGAGGGCGAGCACCTCACCTGGACCGCCCCGGCCGAGCCGGCCGGCGCCACCTGGGTGCTGCTCGCCACCTGGCAGCGCGGCTCGGGCCAGGAGCCGGAGGCCGGGCCGCACACCTCGCCGCGTGCCTACGTGGTCGACCATTTCAGCCGTCGCGGCGCGCAGAAGGTGATCGACCTGTGGCAGGACCGGGTGCTCGACGGCGAGCTGCGTACCCTGTTCCGCGCCGCCGGCGGCTATCTATTCGAGGACTCCCTGGAGATCGAGACCGACGCGACGATCTGGACCCGCGACCTCCTCGACGACTTCGAGGCCAGGCACGGCTACGACCTGCGGCCGTGGCTGCCGTTCGTGCTGGAGAAGGACGAGAAGTACCAGTTCTCCCTGGCCGCCGCCGACCCCGCGACCGCGGACAACCTGCGCACCAACGAGATCCGCGACGACTACAACATCGTCCTCTCCGACCTCTACCGCGACCAGCATCTGCGCCCGATGCAGGAGTTCGCGAAGTCGCTCGGCATGGGCATCCGGATCCAGCCGTACGGCCTGGAGACCGACACCATGCAGCACGCCGCGGTGGTCGACGTGCCGGAGACCGAGTCGCTCGGCTTCAAGAACCTCGACGACTACCGGGTCATGGCGGCCGGTCGCGACCTGGCCGGCCACACGGTGCTCTCCTGCGAGGCGATCTGCTACAACGGCGCCGCCTACAACACCACCTGGGGCGCCAACAGCACCAGCCCGACCGCCCAGAACCAGGCCCTGTTCACCATCAACAGCATCTTCGTCGCGGGCGTCAACCAGCTGATGATCCACGGCTTCGCCTACGCGAAGGCACCCGACGTCACCTGGCCGGGCTTCGCCGCCTTCTCGCCCTACTACAACAACGCGATCGGCTTCGGTGAGGCCTGGGGACCGCGCACCCCGCAGTGGCAGCACGTCCCCGGCATCGCGGCCTACCTGGCCCGCACCCAGCTGGTCCTGCAGACCGGCGCCCCGAAGTACGACGTCGCGTTCTGGCGCCACAAGGGTTGGGCCTCGACCGGCATCGGCCCGCAGTGGATCACCAACAACGGCACCAAGCTCGGCTGGTCGCACTCCTTCGTGAGCGCCTCCCTGCTCGCGCTCGACGGCGTCGACTTCGCGGACGGCCGCCTGGCACCTGAGGGGCCGGCCTACAAGGCCGTCGTCGTCGGCCCTGACTCACTGCGGAGCAACGCCTTCACCATGGACGTCGACGGTGCGGAGCGGCTGCTCGCGCTAGGCCGCAAGGGCCTGCCGATCGTGCTCATCGGCGACTGGTCGCAGGTCACCTCCGCCGGCCGCGACGACGCCGCCGCGACCGCCGAGGTCCGCGCGCTGATGGCCCAGATCGGCGCCCTGCCGACCACCCGCACCGTCCCCGAGGCCGAGGTCGGCAACGCGTTGGCCGCTCTCGGTGTCGTACGCGACGTCGAGCACGCCGACTCCACGGTGATGCACGTCCGCCGGGTCGCCGGCGAGGTCGACCTCTACTATCTCGCCAACGCGAGGCACGCCGAGAACCGGCGGCTCAACCCGGTGCAGCAGGACGTCTGGCTGACCGCCACCGACCGCGCCGCCGTGCCGTGGCTGCTGGATGCGTGGAGCGGTCAGATCACCCGGATCGCCGGCTACGAGCGCGCCGGCGACCGGATCCGGGTCCGCGTCGACCTCGTTCCCGGTCAGTCCACCGTGGTCGCCCTCGCGGCCCCGGGCGCGGGCGTGGCCCGCTCCGTTCTCCCCGTCGCCACCGCTGGCCAAGCCGTGGTGGCGCGGGGCGCCAACGTCGCGCTGCGCACGACGACCGCCGGCACGTTCGAGCTCACCAAGGCCGACGGGCGGACGGTGAAGGTCGTCGTCGACCGGGTCCGTGAACCCGTCACCCCTGCCTCCTGGAGTCTCGAGCTCGAGGACTGGAAGCCTGCGAACGGGGCCGACCCGAAGGACCTCGCCACCTCGAAGGACGTCGCCACGCGCGAGCTCGCGGCGCTGCAGGCCTGGTCGAAGGTCGCTGGTCTCGAGGACGTCTCCGGCATCGGTCGCTACCGCACGAGCATCGACCTCGGCACCGACTGGACCTCGGAGGACGGTGCCTTCCTGGAGCTCGGCGACGTCAACGACACCTTCAGGGTCCGCGTCAACGGCGAGCTGCTGCCACCGTGCGACCCGATGGACTCGGTCGTCGATCTCGGCGACGCCCTGGTCGCCGGGGTCAACACGATCGAGATCGAGGTGGCCTCGACGCTGCTCAACCGGCTGCGCACGGTCACTCCGTCGGTCTACGGCGCGGCGACCCGGCAGAGCTACGGGCTCACCGGGCCGGTGCGTCTGGTGCCCTATGTCATCACCACGCTGAGACAGGAGTGAACCGTGACAGCCTCGGGCGGCGTACGACCTTCCCCTCCGACCGGCCTTCCCGAGGACGAGGTGGAGGTGCTGGCGCTGTTCGCCCGGGGCTACACGATCGAGCGGATCGCACGGGAGCTGGGCATCTCCGAGCGCACCGTGCGGCGCCGCCTCCGGGCGGCCGCGGATGCGCTGGGAGCGGGGACGAGCGTGGAGGCGGTTGTTCGGGCCGTACGCACCGGACTCATCTGAAACCTGATGTGATGGAAGAACCACAGACGAAGGAGGTCGCCGGATGCGAGTCGCGCTGATGGTCACGTGCATCAACGACGCGCTCTACCCGAGCACCGGGCAGGCGGTCGTACGCCTGCTGCGCCGGCTCGGCGTCGAGGTCGACTTCCCGCAGGCGCAGACGTGCTGCGGGCAGCCGATGGTCAACACCGGCTATCTGGACGAGGCGGTCCCGGTGGTGCGTACGTTCGTGGACGCCTTCGCCGGCTACGACGCCGTCGTGACCCCGTCCGGGTCGTGCGCCGGATCGGCGCGACACCAGCACTCGATCGTGGCCCGCCGCTCCGGCGACCAGGCCCTCGAGGAGGCCGTCGCGGAGGTGGGACCGAAGGTCTACGAGCTCTCCGAGTTCCTCGTCGACGTGCTAGGCGTGACCGACGTGGGCGCCTACTACCCGCACCGGGTGACCTACCACCCGACCTGCCACTCGCTGCGGATGCTGGGGGTGGGGGACCGGCCGCGCCGGTTGCTCGAGGCGGTCCGGGGGATCCGGCTCGTGGACCTTCCCCAAGCCGACCAGTGCTGCGGCTTCGGCGGCACCTTCGCGGTCAAGAACGCCGACACCTCGGTAGCGATGGGCGCCGACAAGGCCCGCCACATCCGCGAGACCGGCGCCGAGATCGTCGTCGCCGGCGACAACTCCTGCCTGACCCACATCGGCGGCGTCCTCTCCCGGCAGAGAGCGGGCGTACGCACCGTCCATCTCGCCGAGATCCTCGCCTCGACCGAGGCGAGCTCGATCGAAGGGACGCTGCGATGAGCGGCACGTTCGTCGGCATGCCGGCCTTCCCGGTCGCCGCGCGCGAGGCCCTCGCCGACTCCCAGCTGCGCCACAACCTCGCCCACGCCACCGGCACGATCCGCGCCAAGCGGGCCAAGGTCGTGGGGGAGGTCGCCGACTGGGAGGACCTGCGCCTGGCCGGTGCCGCGGTCAAGGAGTCGGCCCTGCGTGACCTCGACACCCAGCTCGTACGCCTCGAGGAGACCCTCACGGCGAACGGCGCAGTCGTCCACTGGGCGCGTGACGCCGCCGAGGCCAACGCGATCGTGGCCTCGATCGCCAAGGGTCATGGCGCGGAGGAGGTCGTGAAGGTCAAGTCGATGGTGACCCAGGAGATCGGGCTCAACGAGGCGCTCGCCGAGGAGGGCATCGCGGCGTGGGAGACCGACCTGGCCGAGCTCATCGTGCAGCTCGGCGACGATCTGCCGTCGCACATCCTGGTGCCCGCGATCCACCGCAACCGCGCCGAGATCCGGGAGATCTTCCGGTCGAAGATGGCGGCCGCGGGCCGCCCGGCGCCGGATGATCTGACCGACGAGCCGGCGGTCCTCGCCGCCGCGGCCCGGGAGCACCTGCGCGAGAAGTTCCTGCGCGCCAAGGTCGGGATCTCGGGCGCCAACTTCGCGGTCGCCGAGACCGGCACGCTCGTCGTGGTCGAGTCGGAGGGCAACGGCCGGATGTGCCTGACCCTGCCCGAGGTGCTCGTCTCGGTCGTCGGCATCGAGAAGGTCGTCGCCCGCTGGGAAGACCTCGACCCGATGCTGAGACTGCTGCCGAGGTCGTCGACGGGCGAGCGGATGAACCCCTACACCTCGGTGTGGTCCGGCGTCACTCCCGGCGACGGCCCGCAGGAGGTGCACGTGGTGCTGCTCGACAACGGCCGCACCCGCGCGCTGGCCGACGAGGTCGGCCGGCAGGCGCTGCGCTGCATCCGCTGCTCGGCCTGCCTCAACGTGTGCCCCGTCTACGAGCGCACCGGCGGCCATGCGTACGGATCGGTCTACCCGGGCCCGATCGGCGCCATCCTCAACCCGCTGCTGAAGGGCGTCGGGCACGACGACCAGGTCGACTCGCTGCCCTACGCCTCCTCGCTGTGCGGCGCCTGCTTCGAGGTCTGCCCGGTACGCATCGACATCCCCTCCGTCCTGGTCGACCAGCGCGCCCAGGTGGTCGATGCCCACCGCGGAGGCGTGCCGAAGCCGGAGGCCGCGGCGATGAAGGGCGCGGCGTACGTCCTGGGGCGCTCGCGCCGCCTCTCCGCCCTCGAGCGCCTCACCGGTGTCGGCATGCGCTTCGCGCGCCGCTTCGGGCCGGCCGGCTGGATCGGTGCCCGGGACCTGCCCGAGGCGCCGGTGGAGAGCTTCCGGGCCTGGTGGCAACGGACGAACGGCGGACGGAAGGACGACGCATGACCGACGCACGCACCGAGATCCTCGCCCGGGTGCGCGAGGCGCTCCACGGGGTCGAGCCCGCTCCACCCGCACCGCGTGTTCCCGGCGCGGCCGCCGAGGACGTCGTCGCACTGTTCGCCGAGCGGGTGGCCGACTACCGCGCGACGGTCGAGCGCTGCACCGCCGCCGAGGTCGCCGACCGTGTCCGAGCAGCCGTGGGCGACGCCAGCGTCCTGGTCCCCGACGGCGCCTCGATCGCGCTCGGCAACGCGATCCGGGACACCGGGCTGACCGCCCAGCAGCTCGACGAGATCGACGTCGTCGTCACCGACGCCGCCGTCGGCATCGCCGAGACCGGCACGATCGTCCTCGACCACGGCCCGGGCCAGGGAAGACGCGCGGTCACCCTGGTCCCCGACACCCACATCTGCATCGTCCGCGAGGACCAGGTCGTCCCCGATGTCCCCGACGCGGTCGCCGTCCTCGACCCGGCCCGCCCGCAGACCTGGATCAGCGGCCCCTCGGCGACCAGCGACATCGAGCTCGACCGGGTCGAGGGCGTCCACGGCCCGCGCACCCTCCACGTCCTGGTGGTCGCCGCCAATCCGTGACCGGATCCGGCCACAACCCTTCCCGCGCATGTGACGGGGGTCATAGTCTCCGGGGAGCAGTGAAACGTATCAATCACGCTCCGGAGGACCCCCATGAAGCTCCGTCTGGCCGCGATCGTCACCACCGCCCTCGTCGTCACCAGCCTCTCGGCCGCGGTGACTCCGTCGACAGCGGCGACCGGCAACACGGCACCGGATCAGCCCGCGGGCCTGACCGTCGACGACCTCGCCCACCCGCTCGACACCGGCCTGACGCCACGGTTCGGCTGGCTGCCCCGGGACAGCGACGCCGACGAGGTGCAGACCGCCTACAAGATCGAGGTCCGCGACGCGGCGGGTGACATCGTCTGGGACTCCCGGAAGGTCTCCTCCGCGCAGCAGTCCTACGTCGACTACGCCGGCGATGCCCTCGAGCCCGGCAGCCGCTACACCTGGCGCGTCATGACCTGGGACCGCGGCCGGCTCCCGTCGCGATGGTCGGCGAAGGCCGCCTTCGAGACCGGCCTGGGCGACGACGACTGGTCCGGTGCGAGCTGGATCAGGCGACCACCGGGCACCGCGGAGAACCCCGCCCAGGAGAAGGACGAGTGGACCCTGGCCCGCACCGAGGTCGAGGTTCCCGACGGCCGGATCGTCGCTGCTCGCAGCTACCTGGCCGCCAGCCACACCGCCGAGCTCTACCTCGGCGGCGAGCAGGCCGACCGGATGAGCAACTTCGGCTACCCGGGCGAGGGCTACTACCAGGCGACGGACGTCACCGACCTGGTCACGCCCGGCGAGACCCTCTCGCTCGGGCTCGAGGTGCACTGGTTCAGCGGCGGCCAGGGCCGCGCCGCGGGTACCCCCGGCGTACTCCTGAAGCTCGAGCTCACCTACGCCGACGGGACCACGACCACGATCGTCACCGACGGCTCCTGGAAGGTCCGGCGCGGTCCGTACGTCACCGTCGGCACCCGCAACGGCGAGGGCCTGTGGATCGAGCATCTCGACGGTCAGGCGGCGCGGGAGATCGGCGACTGGACCGCACCCGGCTACGACGACACGACCTGGAGCGACGCGGTCGTCCTCGGACGGCACCCGGTGGCGCCGTTCACCCACCTCGAGGGCCAGCAGACCAGGCTCGAGGAGACCGTGGTCCATCCCGAGCGCGTCCTCCGGGCCGACGACGGCACCCCGGTCGCCGACTTCGGCACGATCGTCCCGGCCCGCCCCGGCGTCCACTTCGACGACGGCGTCGCCGGGCGACAGATCCCGATCCGGGCCGGCTACGAGCTCGCCGACACCGGCCGCGTCTCGACCACCAGCCTGTCCACGCAGAGCACCAACATGTCCTTCCCCTACACCCAGGCCGCGGGCGCGCAGGACTACCAGGCGGTCGGTCACCTGGGCTTCCGATACCTCGAGATCCCGGGCGCCGGGGAGGAGATCACCGCCGACGACGTGACCGCGACCGTCGTCCACACCGCGTACGACGAGGACGGCGCCGCCACCTTCGAGAGCTCCGACGAGACCCTCGACGCCGTCTGGGACCTGATGGACCGGTCGCTGCGCTACTCGGTGCAGGAGACCTTCGTCGACACCCCGACCCGGGAGCAGGGCCAGTTCCTGCACGACACCGCCAACATCTCGGTCGGGCTGATGTCCGCCCAGCGCGAGCGCGTCGCGTCCCGTCAGGCGATCCGGGAGTTCCTGCTCAGCCAGGAGCGCTACTGGAAGAGCGGCAACGACGCCGGCCGCTACAACGCGGTCTACGCCAACGGCGACGGCAAGCGCGACATCCCCGACTTCACCGAGGTCGTCCCCGACTGGATCTGGCGCTACTACCTCGAGACCGGAGACAAGGCCGTCCTGGAGGACGCCTACGACAACCTCACCGCCACCGCCGGCTACATCCGACGCCACATCGCCACCAGCGGCCCGACCCAGGGCCTGGTCACCAACCTGTCCGGCGGCTCCGGCCAATACCTGTACGGCATCGTCGACTGGCCCGCCCACGGCCGCTTCGGCTACGACATGTCCACCGCCGCCCGGACCACGGTCAACGCGCTCGGCGTCGACGTGCTCCGCAAGGTCGCCCTGATCGGCGAGGAGCTGGACCGGCCGGTGTCGGAGGTCGCCGCGCTCGACTCCGACGCCGACGCCCTCGCCGCCCGGATGAACCAGACGCTACGCAGGGCCGACGGCACCTACGTCGACGGCCTGCTCGCCGACGGCACTCAGTCCGCCCACGCCGGCCAGCATGCGACCTCCTACGCCATCGCCTTCGGCATCGCGCCGGCACAGGACGTCCCCGCACTCGGTGAGCAGCTCGCCGCGCAGGGGATGAAGCAGGGTCCGATGACCGCTCACGTGCTGCTCGAGGCCCTCGCCGACGCCGGTGCCGACGCGGGCGTCCTCGACCTGCTGACCGACGAGGACGACTACGGCTGGGCCGGCTGGCTCGCGGGCGGCGGCACTTTCACCCCCGAGGCCTGGGAGCTGAGCGGCTCGGCGAACAGCGCCTCCCACGGCTGGGGCTCGCGCGGCATCGTCGACATCACCGAGTCGGTGCTCGGCATCCGCACCACCGCTCCCGGCGCCGCCGAGGTCGAGCTGAGCGTCCCCGCCACCGGCCTGACCCACGCCAAGGGCTCCGTCGCCACCCAGCGCGGCCGGGTCGCCTCCGACTGGACCCGCACCGCCGAGGGGACCACCCTCCGCGCCACGATCCCGGTCAACGTCACCGCGGTCGTACGCCTCCCCGAGGGCGCCTACCTGGCCACCGGTCCCGGCGGGACCGCCCCCGAGCGCCTCGGCACCGAGAACGGCATCACCTCTTACCGGATCGGCTCCGGCGAGTGGACCTTCAAGAAGGGAGCGTGACCATGAGAATCACCGCGATCGTGACCAGCACGCTGGTCGCCCTGAGCCTGACCGGCGCGGTCTCGCCGGCGGGCGCGAGCCCCGGCGGCCGCACCGAGATCGAGGGCCTGACCGTGGAGCATCGCCACGGCGAGCCCCTCGGGGTGGATGCCGAGAAACCCCGGTTGGGCTGGCAGATGAGCTCGGGGGAGCGTGGGCAGCACCAGACGGCGTACCAGATCCTGGTGGCCAGCTCGCCCGGCAACCTCTCGGCGAAGCGCGGGGACGTGTGGGACAGCGGGAAGGTCGAGGGTGCGACCGCGGTGGCCGTCCGCTACCAGGGCGCCGCGCTGAAGCCGGCGACGCGCTACTTCTGGACCGTCCGCGCCTGGGACCAGGACGGCGACCCCACGGCCTGGGCGGACCCGGCCAGCTTCGAGACCGGCCTGCTCAGCACCGACGGCACCACCAACTGGGACGGTGCCGAGTGGATCTCGATGGCCGGCAACGACCCCAAGACCGAGGGCGCTCCGATGCTGCGTGAGGAGACCGCGCTGAAGGGCCGACGCATCGAGCGCGCCCGGCTCTACGTCTCCGCCCTCGGCACCTATGACGCCTACGTCAACGGCGAGCCCGTCGGCGTACGCAACGGCCACAGCACCGACTTCGAGCTGCTCGCCCCGGGCTGGACCAACTACGACAAGGTCGTCAACTACATGTCGTACGACGTGACGACCCAGGTCGCCAAGGACCGCCGTAGCGTCGCGCTGGCCGCGGTGCTCGGCAACGGCTGGTACAACGGCCGGATCGCCAAGGGCAGCACCTACTGGGCCGAGGACGGCAACCCGCTCGCGCTCAAGGCCAAGCTGGCGATCACCTACGCCGACGGCGAGACCCAGACCCTGGTGACCACCCCGGGCAGCACCTGG
This sequence comes from Nocardioides sp. NPDC126508, assembly GCA_040302365.1. GTDB lineage: Bacteria > Actinomycetota > Actinomycetes > Propionibacteriales > Nocardioidaceae > Nocardioides. The sequence goes on along the minus strand of JBEOUM010000005.1, from coordinate 13,557 downwards.
AAGGCCACCGACACCGGCCCCTGGCGCGCCAACGACATCTACGACGGCCAGACCACCGACGCCCGCAAGGCCATCCCGGGCTGGAACCGCACCGGCTTCGACGACGGGGCCTGGGCCGACACGGTCGCCTCGACGTACTCCGAGAAGTTCCCCGACGCCGAGCTCGTCGCCTACCCCGGCGAGACCGCCAAGCTGACCCCGGAGTGGGACCGCGACCCGGAGTCGATCACCGTCTACGACGAGGTCGCCGGCGAGGAGGAGAGCAGCAACGGCAAGGGCCACATCGTCGTCGACGAGGACCGCTCGGTGACCGATCCCGACAAGGCTGCGAAGGCCGCCGTCACCCTCACCGACGAGGACACCGCGATCTACGACCTCGGCCAGAACATGGTCGGCGTCCCGCAACTCACCGTCGAGGGTCCCGAGGGCGCCCAGGTCGAGCTCCGCTTCGGCGAGATGCTCAACGACGACAGCGGCACCCCGGACGACGACTCCCGCGGCGCCGACGGCCCCGAGGGGTCGGTCTACTTCGCCAACCTCCGCTCGGCCAAGGCGACCAGCCTCTACACCCTCGCGGGCGGCGGCAGGGAGAGCCACCGCGACTCGCAGAGCTTCTACGGCTTCCGCTACGTCCAGGTCCGCGTGCTCACCCCCGGGGCGAGCGTGACGATCCACGACGTCACCGGCCGGGTCGCCACCTCCGCGCTCCGCGAGACCGGTGACATCGAGACCGACGACCCGCTGATCAACCAGCTGTTCAGCAACGTACGTTGGGGCCAGCGCGGCAACTACCTCTGGATCCCCACCGACTGCCCGCAGCGCGACGAGCGCCAGGGCTGGACCGGCGACACCCAGCTCTTCTCCAACACCGCGCTCTACAACGGTGACTCGACCAACTTCCTGAGCCACTTCCAGGACAGCACGATCGACTCCCAGGAGCTCTACGGCCTCGACGGCGCGCAGTACACCGCGACGGTCCCCGGCGGCGCCTTCGCCATCCCCGCGCCGATGAGCGGCTGGTCCGACACCGGCGTCGTGGTGCCGTGGACCGTCTGGCAGATGTCCGGCGACACCACGATCATCGACGACTCCTGGCCCTCGATGACGAAGTACCTCGACTGGATCCAGCAGAAGACCGGCACCACCTACGCCGGCCAGGGCGCCATCTTCGGCGACTGGCTCGCCTTCCAGCCGACCGCCAACCAGCTGGCCAGCGACGTCTACTACGCCTACGCCGCCAAGCTGATGGCCGACATGGCCGAGGCCACCGGCCGGAGCGAGGAGGCCGCCGACTACCGCGAGCTGTTCGGCAACATCAAGGACGCCTTCGTCGCCAAGTACCTCCAGGTCGACGAGGACGGCAGGACGTACGTCAAGGGCATCGGCGACTCCCGCGACATCGACGGCACCCGGCCGGCCGAGGACAACACCCAGACCGGGCTGACCTGGGCGCTCAAGCTCGGTCTCTTCGACACCGACGCCCAGCACCAGGACCTGCTCGACGCCCTGGTGGCCAACGTCGGCAACAGCGAGGCCTACAAGCAGGACCACCCGGACAGCACTCGCGTCGACTACGAGGAGAACACCCTCTCGACCGGCTTCCTGGGGGTCAACGTGCTGGCGCCGCAGCTCAGCGCGGAGGGCCGCTCGGACCTCGCCTACGAGCTGCTGCACCAGGACGCGATGCCGTCGTGGCTCTACTCGGTGAAGAACGGCGCCACCACGATCTGGGAGCGCTGGAACTCCTACTCGACCGAGGACGGCTTCGGCCCGGTGGAGATGAACTCGTTCAACCACTACTCCTACGGCGCGATCGTGGAGTGGATGTACGAGCGGATGGCCGGCATCGCCAAGGACCCCGAGGCGCCCGGGTTCAAGCACTTCCTCCTCCAGCCGACGCTCGACCCGACCGGCGGCATCACCGAGGTCGAGGGCTCCTTCGACTCGCCCTACGGCACCATCGAGAGCGCCTGGGAGCTCGACGGCGACACCTTCTCCTACGAGGCGACCGTGCCCGCCAACACCACCGCGACCCTGCGGGTCCCGGCCGCCTCCGCGGACGCGGTCACCGAGCACGGCCGGCCGCTCGCCGAGGCCGAGGGGGTCACGCTCACCGGCGTCGAGGACGGGGTCGCGACCTTCGAGGTGGGTTCTGGGACGTACGAGATCGAGAGCAGGGTGCCGTGATTCCGCTAACCTGCCGCAGTGCGCCGAATCGCCGCGCTGGCCGCGGGTCTCCTGATGGTGTCGATGCCGGCCGCCTGCGGCACGACCGAGCCGCAGGAGACGGACTGGCCCGACGGGCTGAAGGCCTATGTCGACCAGACCCGGCTCCAGCGCAACACCGGTGACGCGTTCGTACGCCTCGTCAACGACACCGGCTCCACCATCGAGGTCTCGCACGTCGAGGTGAGCAGCGACCGGTTCCGAGCCTCCTGGAAGGGCTCGGAACCGGTCGACCCCGAGATGGACTTCGACTTCGACATGCCCCGTGGAAAGTGCGGGGAGGGCGGCGACGCCGACCTGACCATCACCTGGCGCGAGACCGGCGCGGGGGAGTGGCGCACCAGCACCGGCACCGCCGAGGACAGGTACGGCAACATCGAGCGCCTCCTCGACCGCGACTGCGCCGAGCGCACCCTGACCGAGGCAGCCGAGATCGCCGTCGGCGAGCCCCGGGTCGAAGGCACGGGCAAGCAGAGCGTCTTCGTCCTCCCGGTCACGTTCACCCCGACCGGGAAGGCCCCGGAGGTGACCTTCGACGGCTGGGAGGGCACGGTGCTCTTCCAGCTCGCCGCCGACACACCCACCTGGCCGCGCGCGACGCCGCACCCGATGACCGGCGACCCGGTCACGCTGGAGCTGCGGGTCCTGCCCGCGCGGTGCGACCCCCACGCCCTGGCCGACGACAAGGTCGGCAGCCTCTTCCGCGTCCACGTCGGCGGTCCCGACGTCCCCGACGGCGCCAGCTACTTCCTCATCCTCGACAAGGCGCACAGGCGCGCCCTCTACGACTTCCTGCCCGGCTACTGCGGCTGGGAGTAAGCCTCAGCCGAACAGTGGCCCGAGCGCCGACCGGGCGAGCAGGAACCCGACGATGCCGACCGCCCACGCCGTCGCGCTCGCGGCGTGCCTGGTCAGCCAGCCGTCGATGACGGCCAGCGGCCGCGCCACCAGCGGGGCGGCGAACACGCGCGCACCAAGGAGGAGGAGCGCCGGCACGATCATCACGGCACAGTAGGCGACGATCCACAGGCCCGAGACCGGCCACGACGGTCCCTCGGTCCCGATCACCCCGATCGCGGCGAGGTAGGGAAGCATCGAGGCGGCCTCGACCAGACCGGCTAGCACCGCCAGCGCGGCGAGCGCCGAGGCAGAGCCGCTCTCCGAGGCGACCGCCCGCTCGCGCCAGCGGAGCAGGCGACGTGGCGGCTCCGCGGCCTCGGTCCGTTCCCCTCCGGGCCGGTCCAGCCTGAAGCTCCACACGAACAGGCCCACGCCCACCAGCAGCTGCCCCCACAGGAACGGCCGTGAGTCGCTCAGCCCGGCGAATGCCTCGGCGACGGCGGAGCCTCCGAGCAGGATCCCGATCCCGAGCAGCGCGTAGAACCCGGCGATCGCGCCCAGATAGACCACGATCCGCCCCGGCCGCAGTCGCTCGGGCGCCATCAGCAGCCACACCGGGATCAGCAGGGTGCCGAAGCTGGTCGAGTCGATCAGTGCCAGCACCGCCAGCGCGACGTACGTCGCCGAGCTGCCGAGGTCGCCGGTCAGTGGGCCGAGGTCCATGTCCATGCTCCGAGGCTCGCGCGCTGCCGGTCCCGCGCGCGTCGGCCGAACCGCTGATCCTGCCGCGCGGGATACATCCTTCGGATGACTCCGCGGAGGCGGCGTACGTGCTGAGATGGTGTCGTGGACCGCCCGACCCTGCTGCAGCAGCTGCCCGCGGCGCTTCTCGGCGGTGGCACCAGCCTGCGCGCCGCAGACCGTCGCCTGGCCTGGCTCGACGCCACGGTCGTGCTCGTCGCGGGTCTCGCGCTCTATGTCCTCGGCCAGATCGGGAGCGTGCAGGGCCTGCATCCGTTCGGTCTCGGCTCCGACACCGCCCCGGCCTGGTGGCACCTGCTTCCGCTGGCTGTTTCGGCCGCCGCGCTCGTGCTCAAGCGGCGTCAGCCGCTCCTGGTCCTGGCCGTCGTCGCGCTCTGTCTCGGCGGAGACCTGCTCATCGGGGGCAGCGTGGCGATGGTGATCGTCCTCTGGGACGCCCTCTTCGCCGGCTACCTGCACGGCTCGCCGCCGGCCCGTCGCGTCACCACGGTCGCCGTCGTGATGGTCATCATGGCCACGGTCGTCGGCTCCGCCGCGGCCACCTCCGAGCCGCGCACCCCTGCGGTGCTCGCGCTCACCCTCGTCGCGCTCGTGGTCACCCCGATGTGGTGGGGCAGCAACGTACGTCAGGGCAGCGAGCTCGCCGACGCCGCCGAGGACCGCGCCCGGCTGGAGCGCGAACGCAGCGCCGCGCTATTGCGTCTGGCGGACGCAGAAAGGTACGACGCGGTCCGGGCAGAGCGATCCGCGGTGGCTCGCGACCTCCACGACGTGGTCGCCTCCCACCTGTCCGCCATCGCGCTCACCTCGGGCGCGGCGCTGACGGGCGACCATGACCCCGAGCGGGACCGTGCTGCGCTGCGGTTGGTGCGCGCGGAGAGCCTGGCCTCGCTCGACGACATGCGCGCGATGATCCGTGTCCTGCGCTCCGACGGCGAGCCGGGAAGCGACACCGAGGACCTCACCGCCGCCTCCCGCGCCGCCAACCTCGGCCCCGTCCTGGAGCAGGCGCGCCTGGCCGGCCTGTCGCTGCGGGTCGACGATCCCGGCGGGCTCCTCGACGGCGCCGACCTGGCGCTGCCCGTCGCCGTCGACCACGCCGTCTACCGGATCGTGCGCGAGTCCCTCACCAACGTGCTCAAGCACGGCGGCGGGTCGACCAGCCTGCGGCTCGTCCCCGGCGACGCCCTCGAGGTCGAGGTGCGCGACGAGGGCCGCACGGCCCACGACAGCAGTGCGAAGGACCCGGCACTCGGCACCGGCACCGGCCTGGTCTCGATGCGCGAACGTGCCGAAGCGCTCGGCGGCACGTTCGAGGCCGGCCCCGACGGCACCGGCTGGCGGGTCCGAGCGAACCTGCCGCTCCCGGGAGCCGCCACATGATCCGCGTGCTGCTCGCCGACGACCACGCCGCCATCCGCGCCGGCCTGCGGATGCTCCTGGCAACCGCCGGCGACATCGAGGTGGTGGGGGAGGCCGCCGACGGCGCGACCGCGGTCGCCAACGCGCAAGCGCTGCGCCCCGACGTCGTGCTGATGGACGTACGCATGCCGGGCACCGACGGCGTCACCGCCACCCGCCAGGTCGTGGCCGAGGGGCTCGCCGACGTACTCGTGCTCACCACCTTCGACCTCGACGAGTACGTCTTCGGTGCTCTCCGCGCCGGCGCCGCCGGGTTCCTGCTCAAGACCGCCGAGGCCGACGCCTTGGTCGACGCGGTGCGGCACGTCGCCGCGGGCGACGGCGTGGTCGCCCCGGAGGTGACCCGCCGGGTGCTCGCCGAGCTGGCCGGCACAGCGGACCGATCGGCGCCGGCAGCCGGCGGAGCATCGATCCCCGCCGATCTCACGCCCCGGGAGAGGGACGTGCTCACGGCTCTGGGGCAGGGCCTGTCCAACGCCGACATCGCGCGGCGGCTGGTGATCTCGGAGGCGACCACGAAGACCCATGTCTCCCGGGTCCTGGCGAAGCTCGAGGTCAGCTCGCGGGTCCAGGCGGCGATCGTGGCCCGCGAGGCCGGCCTCGCCTGAGCGGCCCGCTATGCCGAGAGTTCACCGGTTCGTGACCTCGGGAGCCCCCATCCGGACGCGCCAGGTAGCAGAATTACCAACCGTCCGTAACGCACACACTGGAGGATTCATGTCCGGGAAGAACCGCTCCGTGCTCACCACCATCAAGCTGCTGCTCGCAGCCCTCGTCGCCACCACCGGCCTGTTCGGTGCCAGCATCGTCTCCGCGCCGGCCGCCCAGGCCGACTGGGCGTCGAGCTGCACCCACAACGGCTGTGCCGAGGCGCTCAGCTCCAACGACACCTGGGCCTCGCTGGGCTACCCGTCCTCGCGAGGCTGGTACGACTGGCCGCCCACCGGCACCTGCAACTTCGCCGGCGGCACCTACAACAACTACGAGGGCGAGCTGCCCACCGGCCACTCCTACCTCGAGTTCGACGTGACCCCGCGCGAGTGCGGTGCCCAGCGCCAGGCGTACCGGATCATCCTCGACCGCACCACGGGTGACGTCTACTTCACACCCGACCACTACGGCACCTTCTACTTCCTGACCTGATCGTTCTCCGTAACGGCCTCTGACCTGGGCGAACACCGCATCGCGGGCCCAGGGCAGAGGCCGTTTCGTACGTCTCGCGCAACCTGACACGCCGCTGAAACGTCTTGGACACGGAGCCGAGGATCCCGAACGGTCAGGAACCCGGCCGTACTCTAGGAACGTTTGTGACCGCGGGAGGGGACACTTTGAGCTGGCAGGGCAATCCGCCTTACACACCCACGCCGAAGCCGAAGAAGAAGCGGGTGAGGAAGGTCCTGAAGGCCTTCTTCGTCCTGATTCTGGTGGGCGCGCTGATCGGCACTCTGGCTGTGGTCGTGGCCTACAACGCCATCCCGATCCCCAACGCCAACGCCGCCTACGAGAAGGAGACCTCCTTCGTCTACTACCGCGGCGGCAAGGACGAGCTCGGGCGTTACATCGCCGACTCCCAGGACCGTGACTCGCTGCCCTACGACGAGATCCCGCAGCTGATGCGGGACGCGGCGGTCGCCGCCGAGGACCGTACGTTCTGGGAGAACAGCGGCATCGACGTCAAGGGCATCCTGCGCGCGGTGTTCTCCAACGCCTCGGGCGGCACCCGCTCCGGCGCCTCGACGATCACCCAGCAGTACGTCAAGAACCTCTACCTCACCCAGGAGCGCACCTACACCCGCAAGGTGAAGGAAGCGGTGATCTCGTTGAAGATCAGCCGGCAGAAGTCCAAGGAGGACATCCTCGCCGGCTATCTCAACACCATCTACTTCGGTCGTGGTGCCTACGGCGTCGAGGCCGCGTCCAACGCCTACTTCGCCAAGCCGGCCGCGAAGATCGACCTCCAGGAGGCGGCCGCGCTGGCCGCGATCGTCAACGACCCCAACGACCTCGACCCGAGCAACGGCGAGGAGTCGGTCACCGAGCTGGAGGGCCGCTACCGCTACGTCATCAACTCGATGGTCAAGCTGGGCATGGTCGACGCCGCCGAGGGTGAGAAGGCCAAGGCCTCGCTGCCGAAGTTCAAGAAGCCGCGCTCCGACAGCCGCTACGGCGGTCAGAAGGGTCACGCGCTCAAGCTGGTCCGCGACGAGCTGCTCAAGCTGAAGGACGAGCAGGGCAACCAGCTGCTCACCGAGGACGAGATCAACGGCGGCGGGCTCCGGATCACCACGACCCTGACCAAGAAGACGATGAGGACCGTCGAGCAGGCGGTCGACAACGTACGTCCCGACGACAAGAAGGCCTACATCGCCGACGAGAGCAAGAAGGCCGACGAGCTCCATGTCGGCGCCGCGACGGTCGACGTGAAGACCGGCGCGCTGCGCGGCTTCTACGGCGGCCAGGACTACCTCGACTCGCAGACCAACTGGGCCGCGACCGGGGCGATGGCCGGCTCGACGATGAAGGCTTTCACCCTCGCGGCAGCGCTGAAGGCGGGCTACTCGCTCAAGGACAGCTGGGACGGCAACTCGCCCAAGGAGTTCGACGCCCTGCCCGGCCACCCGATCCGCAACTCCGGTCAGGACGCCGCCAACCCGAGCGGCCACAGCTACGGGTCCAACATCAGCAGCCTCATGGCGATGGAGCAGTCGGTCAACACCTCCTTCGTCGAGATGTCCGACTCGTTGCCCAACGGCAGCAAGGACGTCTACGACATGGCGCTGGCGGCCGGCCTCCCGCCGGCGAAGGCCGACTCGGCCCATCCCGGTATCCCGATGACGACCGGTGACTTCGAGCCGGATGACTTCCTCCTCACCCTCGGCAAGGATCGGACCAGCCCGATCAACATGGCCAACGCCTACGCCACGATCGCCAACGGCGGCGTCCACAATGACGTCTTCGTCGTGTCCAAGGTCGTCGATGCCGACGGCACCGTGCTCTACGAGCACGACGACTCGGCGAAGGGCCGGCGCGCGATGTCGGAGGACGTCGCCGACGACACCTCCTACGCCCTCCAGCAGGTGGTCTCCAGCGGCACCGGCCGGGCGGCCAGCGCCGTGGTCCAGCCCGCCGCGGGCAAGACCGGCACCGCGACCAACGACAAGGACGAGGTCTCCTCGGCCTGGTTCGCCGGCTACACCCCGCAGCTGGCGACCGCCGTGGCCTACAGCCGCGGTCTCGGCAGCGGTGCCCTGGACGGCTGGCTCGACACGTACTTCGGCGCCGACTATCCCGCCGACACCTGGGTCCAGATCATGGGGCCGCTGACCGACGGGCTCGACTACGAGGCGTTCCCCGAGCCGGCATGGCTCGACGGGGATGCGCCCGAGTCCGGCCATGCGCCCTACGTGACGCCCGCCCCGGACCCGAAGCCGACCAAGAAGCCGTCGCCGTCGAACAAGCCGACCCCCACCCCGACTCCCACCCCGACCCCGACGCCGACCCCCACGCCGACTCCGACACCGACTCCGACGCCGACCAAGTCGCCCGGCCCTCCGGACCCCAACCCGGACGATCCGACGACCGAGCCGGGGCCGGTCTGAGGCGGCTCCGGTCGGCATCAGATGACGTGTCAACGCTTGCTGGGGGACCTCACTTCCCGCGACCTTGCCCGACACGGTTAGATAGTGCCCGTGTCTGTGATCGCCCCCGTCGACGTCCACGATGACACCGCTCTGAAGGCTTGGTACGCCGTGGAGGCGGCATCGATGGCCTTCGATCGACCCTACGCGTCGCATCGCACGTTCGAGGCGCTCGCCAATTCCGTGCGCACCCCGCACGACCACGGCCGCCGCGTCCTCCTCGCCGCGAAGGAGCAGGGCGAGACGATCGGCATCGCCGAGCTCGATCTCCCCGAGGAGGAGCGCAGCCACGTCGTCGAGCTCGGCATCCACGTCCTCCCCGTGCACCGCTGGCGCGGGGTCGGCACCGAGCTGTGGCGAGCCGCCGATGACGTACGCCGCACCAGCGGGCGCACCCTGACGACCGCCGAGGTGACCATCCCCCCGAAGTCGTCCCTGGCCTTCGCACGAGCGCTCGGCTTCAAGTCCGTACGCCGCGAGGACCATCTCGCCGCCGACCTCCCGCTGCCCCACAAGCCCTTCAACGTGCTCGGCTACGAGATCCTGATGTGGGAGGACCGCACGCCCGAGGACCTGCTCGCCCAGTTCGTGGGTCTGCGCAACCAGATGGGCAAGGAGATGCCGGGCAAGTCCGAGCAGGACATGATCGCCCACACCGCCGACCGGATCCGGTCCGCGGAGAAGAGCACCGCCCGCTCCTACGACCGCATCACCGCCGCCGCCCGCGAGATCCTCACCGGTGAGCTGGTCGGCTACTCGGTCATCTTCCTGGCCCACGGCAGCGACGAGGCCATCCAGGACGACACCTTCGTCAAGTCCGCCCACCGCGGCCACAAGCTCGGCTTGGCCCTCAAGGTCGCCACCCTCGCCGCCGTCCAGCGCGACCACCCCGAGCGCACCAGCATCCACACCTGGACCGACCCGTCCAACGACGTGATGCAGCGCATCAACAAGCAGTTCGGCTTCCGCAAGATCGAGCTCATGCACGAGGTCCAGCGCACCGATCGTTGGTAGGCCGTGCGGGGCTCGAACCCGCGACCCAAGGATTATGAGTCCTCTGCTCTAACCGACTGAGCTAACGGCCCGGGCAGATCCTAGCGGGCGCCGTTCGACAGACGACGATCCCCGCCCGACGGCCTCGAGCCTGCCGGGTTGTAGCGCCAGAGCGGGGGCTAGCTGTGGACGATCTCCGCGCCGTCCGCCGCGCGCTGGACCGCCTGGCAGCCCTTCTCCGCACCCGACCGGGACTCGTACGCCTCACCGGTGGCGACGACCTCGCCGTTCCCGGCCTTGAGCCGGAAGCGGAACTTGCCCGCCTTGTCCTCGTACACCTCGAACTTTCCCGCCATGGGGTTGCCTCCTGTGTAGTGGGTTGCGTTGCACACTACCCAGAGGCTCCCGGCCGGGTCACCCCTCTGTGTTGATGAGGTAGCGGCCGTCGGTGTAGACGAGCCCCAGTGTCACGGTGCCGCCGTCCTTGCGGCCGTCCTTCATCGTGTAGTTGTAGGTGTAGGTCACCTTGAGCGGATCGACGCTGGGGGAGACCGAGACGACGCTGGTGCTCGCGACGGAGCCCCACCAGTCGCGGTAGCCCTCGAGCCCGCCGCTGCTGGCCTGGAACGCCGGCGTCAGCATCGAGCTGTACGCGCTGTCCGGGTTCGCGGGCGCGGTGGCGAGGTAGTTGCGGATGAAGGCGTCGATGCCCTGGGCGCTCGCACCGGCGGTCTGGCTCGCCGAGGGGCTCTCGCTCGGGGTCTTGCTGGCGGTCTCGCTGGGGGTCGGCTCCTCGGAAGGCTCCTCCGACTCCTTGTCGGCGGCCTCCTCGGTCTTCTCGCCGGTCGCCTCCGACAGCGGTGAGGCGGAGGTGACCTGCTTCGGCTCGGCAGAGGGCTCGTCCCCACGGTTGGCCCACAGTGCTCCGCCGAGCAGCAGCACCAGGGCGGCGGCCACGGCGACGAGCACCACCGGCCACCACCTGCGCCGCCCGGCCGCGGCCGGCTTGGAGGCCACCGCGCTCGCGGGCGTCGCCGCCTCTGCCGAGACCGGTGCCGCGATCGCGGCCAGGGTCTGCGTACGCAGCGCCACCGGCTCCAGCTTCTCGGCCGGCAACCGGCCGGCGAGGAAGTCGAGGACGTCCTGGGCGGACCACCGATCGGCGGGGTCGTACGCCATCGTGTGCTCCAGCAGCGGCGCGAGCCGGCCGGCCAGCGGCGTACGCGGCGGCTCCTCGTGCACCACCCGGTAGAGGGTCGCGAGCGCGTTGTCGCCGATCCCGTAGGGAGGCTCGCCCGCCAGCGCCTGGAAGAGCGTGGCCCCCAGCGACCACATGTCGCTGGCGGGGGTGGCCCGCCCGCCGGTCGCGATCTCCGGAGCCAGGTACGCCGGCGAGCCGGTGACCTGCCCGGTCTGGGTGGTCTGGGAGTCGACGCCACGCGCGATCCCGAAGTCGGTCAGCTTGGCGCGGCCGGCACGGCCGACCACGATGTTGGCCGGCTTCACGTCGCGGTGGACGATCCCGGCGGCGTGGGCGGCCCGTAGAGCGGAGGCGATCTGACCGATCAGTCTCGCGGCGTCCTCGACGCCCGACGGCCCGTCGTCGCGCACCATGTGAGCGAGCGTCTTCCCCTCGACGTACTCCATCACCAGCCACGGCTTGTCGTCGTCGCGCACCAGGTCGAAGACGGCGACGACGTTCGGGTGGACCAGCCGTGCGGCGAGCTGTGCCTCGCGTTCGACGGCGGCATCGGACACACCGTCGAGCGCGACCAGCTGTTTGAGCGCGACCGATCGCCCCAGAACTTCGTCGGTGGCGAGCCAGACGGCCCCCATCGCTCCCCGGCCGAGCTCCCTCTCGAGCCGGTACCTCCCTGCGATCACCCAGGTCCCCTCAAGTCTCGTCGCGAACGCCAGTGGTCAACTCTAGGGGGTATCGCCTACTACCCTTGCTTCCGGGACAACCCGTTCCGGGCCCCGGAAACACCTTCTGAGAACGATCTGAGAAAGGCACCACGTGTCCATCGATCCCACACTCCTCGACGATCTCGAGTGGCGAGGTCTCATCGCCGACTCGACGGACCGCGACGCGCTCCGAGAAGCGCTGGCCGGCGGGAGTGTGAAGTTCTATATCGGGTTCGACCCCACCGCGCCGAGCCTGCACATGGGCAATCTCCTCCAGATCACGATGGCGATGCGCCTGCAGCGGGCCGGCCACACGCCCTACGTACTCGTGGGTGGTGCCACCGGCATGATCGGTGACCCGCGCGACTCGGGGGAGCGCACCCTCAACTCGGCCGAGACGGTCAAGGAGTGGGTGGACAAGGTCCGTACGCAGATCGAGCCGTTCGTCTCCTTCGAGGGCGACAACGCGGCGACGATGGTCAACAACGCGGACTGGACCGCGTCGCTGTCGGTGATCGACTTCCTCCGTGACATCGGCAAGCACTTCCCGGTCAACCGGATGCTCGCCCGTGACACGGTCAAGAAGCGCCTCGAGGACGGCATCTCCTACACGGAGTTCTCCTACATCCTGCTGCAGTCCATGGACTACCTGAACCTCTTCCGTACGCACGGGGTGAGTCTTCAGTTCGGCGGCTCGGACCAGTGGGGCAACATCACCGGCGGTGTCGAGCTGGTCCGCCGGGTCACCGGCGAGACCGTCCACGCCTACACCACTCCGCTGATCACGAAGGCCGACGGCACCAAGTACGGCAAGACCGAGGGCGGCGCCCTCTGGCTCGACCCGACGATGATGTCGCCCTACGCCTTCCACCAGTTCTGGCTCAACGTCGAGGACGCCAAGGTGGGGGAGATGCTGCGCGTCTTCACCTTCCTGTCCCACGAGGAGATCGAGACCCTGGAGGCACAGCACGCGGAGAAGCCGTTCCTACGGGTTGCGCAGAAGGCGCTCGCCGATCACATGACGACGCTCGTCCACGGGGCGGGGGAGACCGAGCAGGCCAAGCAGGCCGCAGCCGCGCTCTTCGGCGGCGGTGACCTGGCAACCCTGAGCAGTACGACGCTGGCCGCCGCGATCACGGAGGCCGGTGCCGTCGAGCTGGAGCGTGCCGAGGAGCTGCCGACGTACGTCGACCTCTTCCTCGCCGCCGGCCTCGTCTCCTCCAAGGGGGAGGCCCGCCGGACGATCTCCGAGGGCGGGGCGTACGTCAACAACGTCCGTGTGGAGGACGCCGAGGGGTCCCTCGACGAGAAAGAGCTGCTCGGTGACGGCTGGGTGGTCCTGCGCAGGGGCAAGAAGAAGTTCGCTGGCGTGCGCTTCAAGTAGGCTCTGACCTGCGAGAACGCCCCGGGGAAGGTGACCGCCTTCCCCGGGGCGTTCCTCGATTTGGCAAGGGCGTCACCGAGGCGTAATGTTCATCTGGTCGCCGGGGTGCGGCGGGAAGCAAGCTCGAGTCTTCGAGCGGGTTTCCGGCCCCTGAGTCGGCCGCCAACATTCTCGAGCATCAGCTCGGTTCAGAGTCTCTGTCTGGTCCTCGGACCAGACATCAGAGGCACAACGGATCGCAGTGAGATTGTCTTGTGCTGTGTTGGTGTGGATATTGCTTTTATCCGAATGCGGTGTGAATTCGCCGAATTGGTGTTGAAAGCGGGATCCGATAAAGTCCTCCAGGACTGAGGCGATAATGCTTCGAGCTTGAGCGGGAAAGCGCGG
>JBEOUM010000004.1:0-729929 GCA_040302365.1 Nocardioides sp. NPDC126508 | reverse complement strand
CCGCGCTTTCCCGCTCAAGCTCGAAGCATTATCGCCTCAGTCCTGGAGGACTTTATCGGATCCCGCTTTCAACACCAATTCGGCGAATTCACACCACATTCGGATAAAAGCAATATCCACACCAACACAGCCATGACGATCCGATGCGAATCAGATCTTGTCCTGCTGCAGGTCCTGAGACCCACTGCCTGAACACCCTGGATCGAGCGATGCTCGAAGAGTGGAGGTGGCCGCTCCGGGGCCGGAAGCCCGCCCGAAGACTCGCGCTTGCTTCCCGCCGCACCCTGGCGACTCGGAGAACACTACACACACCCTGACGCCGTTTCAAATCGCCAGGGCAACTTTTTTCGTGCGATGTTCTGGCACCCACTGTAGACCCCTGGGGCAAGGCCCGTCGCCCGTTTGCCGGAGCCGCTGCCAGGGGCCTCGTACGCCGTTGGTCAGGCGGGCGTGAAGAGCTCGACCGGGTTGCCGGCCGGGTCCTCGATGACGGCCTGGGCGCCACCCCGGCCGTCGATGCGGCTGGTGCGTACCCGCGCTCCTGCTTCGCTGAGGCGCCGGAGCTCGTCGTCGATGTCGGGGACCTCGAGCTGGATGCGGCCCCAGCCACCGGAACTGGGCATCGTCCCGTCGTCGGCGGCCTGTCCGGCGCCGCCCGCACCTGGGGTGTTCAGCATCAGCCTCAGCCCGTGCCCTTCGAGCATGGCGAAGCCGCCGGCCCTCGGACCGACGTCCTCGAAACCGAGCTCGCGGTAGAACGCGACGGCGGCAGGGATGTCGTCGACGATGTAGCGGAATCCGGGAATCATCTGCTTCTCCTTTCTGCAACACTACTGTTGCATAGTAGGCTCCGGACATGGCTTCTCGTCAAGGGCGTACAGACCCTCGAGTGGTGCGCAGCCGGGAGCGAGTGCTCGAGGCAGCGCTCGCGGAGCTCGCCGAGCGGGGATACGGCGGCTTCAGCATCGACGGCGTCGCCAGCCGTGCCGGAGTGGCCCGGAGCACCATCTACCGGCTCGGCCACGACCGGCTCAGCCTGGTCGCGGCCGCCATGGAGACGCTCAACGTGCAGCCACGTCCGGAGGCCGGCGGACAGGACCCGCGGGCCGATGTGGTCGCGATCGTCGAGCATCTCGCCTCCGCGATGCAGTCCTCGTTGATGTCCGACTGCCTCCCTGCTGTGCTCGACGGCGCCGAGCGCGACCCCGGTCTGCGGGAGCTGCACCACAGCTACAGCGCGCAGCGGCGTACGCGGCTGGTCGATGCACTCACCCGGCTGCGGGAGTCGGGGCATGCTGTCGGGGATCCGGAGCGGGCGGCGGAGGCACTGGCGGGAGCCGTGTTCTACCGGCGACTGATGACACCGGAGCCGCTGCGTACCGATGAGGTCGAGGGGTTGGTGGCGACCGTTCTCGGGGAGCGGTGAACAGGAGAGGCGATCAGCCGAGGCCGATGTGCTGGTGGTCGAGCTCGATGAGCGCGACGGCACGGTCGCCGAAGGCGTCGACCTCACGGGTGTAGGGCCCGCCGGTGTAACGGGTGGCGATCTCGTCGATGATCTCCCACCGGCTCTCGTCCTCCACCCAGCCGACGACGCGACCGCGGAGGATGACCGGCATGTAGCCGTTCTCCGGCGGCGCCAGGGAGAGCGCGATGCGCGGGTCGGCCTGGAGGTTGCGGTACTTGCGGCCGAGGACGCCGGTGAGGAAGACGACGTGGTCGCCGTGGGTGCCGGTCCAGACCGGGGACGTGCGTGGGGCGCCGTCGGGTCCGATGGTGGCGACGTGGGCCAGGTTGGTGCCCTCGAGGAACGGGCGTACGTCGGGGTTGATCATCGTTCTTCTCCTTCGGTGCGGGGTCAGCGGATGACGCGGTAGTGGAGGTGGGTGACGCCGGGGGCGGGGACGACGTCGACGACCTCGAGCGAGACGTGCTCGGGGAGCTCGTTGAAGAAGCGGCGGCCGGCGCCGAGGAGCACCGGGACCTGGTGGAGGACGATCTCGTCGACGAGGCCGGCCTTCAGAGCCTCGGTCACGACCCCGCCGCCCATGAGGCCGACGTCCTTGCCACCCGCCTGCTCCTTGGCGACGGCGATCGCGTCCTCGATCGTGGTGGCAAAGGTCTGGCGCTCGTGCGCCGCCGGGGCGGGACGGTGCGAGAGGACGACCAGCGGAGCGGTGGGGTGCGGGGCTCCGCCCGTGTCCCAGCCGGAGTCGTCGTAGGTGTTGCGGCCGGCGAGGCTGACGCCGTCGCGGGCGGCCAGCGCGTCGAAGACGCGGGCGCTCGGTTCGGAGAGCTTGAAGCCGCCGAAGACCTGGCTGGGGGTGTCGCCGTCGAAGTACCAGTCGAAGAGGACCCCGCCGTCGCCCAGGCCGCGACCCGGGCCGGGGTCCCGACCGGTGATGAAGCCGTCGACCGAGACCGAGAGTGATGCGAGGACCTTGCTCATGATCGCTCCTTCGAGGATTGGAGTTTCTTGAAGAGACTCAGTGACCGTAGCACCTAGAGTTCCCTCAGGGAACCCCAAATGGTAGATTGGGTTCCATGCAACGTACGAACTTCGCCGAGATGGCGTGCTCGATCGCGCGGACGCTCGATGTGATCGGGGAGCCGTGGTCGCCCCTCGTGCTGCGCGACATCTGGGTCGGGATGAACCGGTTCGACCAGATCCAGGCGGATCTCGGGATCTCGCGGAAGGTGCTCACCGAACGGCTCGGCCACCTGGTCGAGCACGGGGTGCTGGAGAAGCAGGCGTACGACAACCGGCCGCGCTATGAGTACGTCCTGACGGAGAAGGGGCGCGAGCTGGTCGACGTTCTCATGGTGATGGTCGGCTGGGGCGACAAGTGGCTCGCCGGCGAGGCCGGGCCACCCGTTCTCTACCGGCACCACGCGTGCGGGGAGATCGCGCGGGTCGATCTGCGGTGCTCGCAGTGCGGCGAGCCGATGCACGCCGACGACGTCGAGGTGCTGCCCGGACCGGGAGCTGTGCCGCAGCCGGCGTCAGCGGGGTAGCGGACCGGTGTAGGCCTCTCGCGCCGCCTCCACGGAGGACATGTTCGCCTCCGACCAGTTCCCGACGGCGGCGAAGACCGGCTGCAGGCTGCGGCCGAGCTCGGTGATGTCGTACTCCACCCGCGGCGGGACCTCGGCGTGGTAGCGGCGCTCGACGAGGCCGTCGCGCTCGAGCTGGCGCAGGCGCTGGGTCAGCACCTTCGAGGAGATCGTGCCCAGGCGACGCTCGAGCTCCACGAAACGCTGGGTGCCGAACTCGTGCAGCGTCCACAGGATAGGCGTGGTCCACCGGCTGAAGATCAGCTCCACCGCCGGGGTGATCGGGCAGGCAGCCACCGGCTCGTCGGTGCTCGGACGCCAGGTCATATCGCTCCAATACTTACCTTGGGGAACCCACTGTATCGAGGGATCTAACGTCTGTCTTCACCAGATCCCACAGATGAATGGAGACCCTCGATGATCGTCATCACCGGAGCGACGGGGAACGTCGGACGCCCGCTCGTCGAGCTGCTGGCCGACGCCGGGCACACCGTCACCGCCGTCTCGCGCGCGGAGTCGGCGCCGCTGCCGACCCGGCCCGGAGTCGTCACCGCGGTGGCCGACCTCTCGGATGTCACGACGCTGGCGCCCGCCCTGGCAGGCGCCGATGCGCTCTTCCTGCTGGTCAGCGGCGCCGGCGCCCATGTCGACGGACCGGCACTGATGAAGCATGCCGAGGCGGCTGGCGTACGCCGGGTCGTGCTGCAGTCCTCCCAGGCAGTCGGGACGCGGCCGGGGACGCCGTCGCACGCGCCGCTCGTCGAGCTCGAGGACGCGGTGCGGGGCTCCACGATGGAATGGACGATCCTGCGCCCGGGCGGCTTCGCGAGCAACGCGCTCGCCTGGGTGCCGATGGTCCAGGAGACGAACACCGTCCACGTGCCGTTCGGCGACGTCGCGCTTCCCGTGGTCGACGCGCTGGACATCGCCGAGATCGCCGCGGTGGTCCTGACCGAGGACGGTCATGCCGGGAGGACGTACGAGATCACCGGGCCGGTCGCGATCACGCCTCGCGAGCAGGTCGCGGAGATCGCGGCGGCGACCGGGCGACCGTTGGAGCTCGTCGAACTCGCGCCGGAGGAGGCGTTGCGCCAGTTCTCAGCGTTCATGCCGCCGGCCGTCGCCGAGGGCACGCTCGCGATCCTCGGGCAACCGACCGACGCCGAGCGGGCGATCAGCCCGCACGTCGAGGAGCTGCTCGGCAGGCCGGCGCGCGGGTTCGGGGCGTGGGTGCGGCGGTCCGCCGCTGCGTACGGGGCCTGAGGTCAGGCGCTGCCGGCGGCGCCGAGCTCCTTCAGCGCGGCGCCGTCGATGCGGTGGACCTCCCACTCGTCCTGCGGGACCGAGCCGAGGGAGCGGTAGAAGGCGATCGATGGCTCGTTCCACTTCAGCACCCACCACTCCAGGCGGCGCCAGTCGTTCTCGACGCAGATCTCGGCGAGACGTACGAGCAGGGCCTTGCCGGCGCCGGCGCCGCGGTGGGCGGGGTCGACGAAGAGATCCTCGAGCCAGATGCCGTTGCGGCCGGTCCAGGTGGAGAAGGTGACGTACCAGACCGCGATGCCGATGACGGTGCCGCCCGTTCCATCCAGCCCAGCCTCGGCGACGAGGCAGCGGGTGGTCGCGGTGCCCGACTCGGGGAAGAGCGCCGTGGTGAAGTCGGCCTCCGTGGCCTCGACCGCGTCGGGCTCCTTCTCGTAGTCGGCCAGGGCGTGGACGAGGCGAAGGATCTCGGGTACGTCGGCGGGCACTGCATCGCGGATGGTGACGGTCACGGTGCCGATCCTAAGGCTACTGACGAGTTCGGGAACACGTGTTCTAGCGAGACGAAGTCGCAATCGCGGGGCAACAAACGCTCTTTACGTTGCGGGGCGTCCCCAACAGATTGGAACCCCACATGACTCAGTCACGTCGGAACTTCCTGCGCAACGTCGGCCTCGCCGGCGGAGCAGGCGTCATGTTGCACAGCATGGGTGCTCTCGGACTCACCTCGGCGCATGCCGCGGAGACTCCCGCCTTCACTCCTCCCAAGCCTTCGGACCTCGCTCGGGCCGGTAGCAAGTCGGTCGTGATCCTCGGTGGCGGCATCGCCGGGCTCACCGCTGCGTACGAGCTGCTCAAGGGCGGTTACAAGGTCACAGTGCTCGAGGGACGCGAGCGGCCGGGTGGCCGCAACTTCACGGTGCGCGGCGGCACCCGGGTGACCGATCTGAAGGGGGTCACCCAGGTCGCCGGCTTCTCCCAGGGGCAGTACATGAACGCGGGGCCGGGCCGGCTGCCGCAGAGCCACATCACGCTGGACTACTGCAAGGAGCTCGGCGTCCCGATCGAGGCGTTCACCAACCAGAACGCCAACGCACTGCTCTACTACCCCGGCGACCACGGCATCGGTGCGGTGCAGATGCGCCAGGCGAAGGCCGACACGTACGGCTATGTCTCCGAGCTGCTCGCGAAGGCGACCGACAAGGGCGCCCTCGACGAGGAGCTGACCGCGGACGACAAGGAGGCGCTGATCGCGTTCCTGCGGAGCTTCGGTGACATCGGCACCAAGGAGGAGGCGTACGCCTACACCGGCTCCAGCCGCGCGGGCTACACCGTCGAGCCGGGTGCCGGCCAAGAGTCCGGCACCGAGGTGGCGCCGAACGCGATGAGCGCCGTCCTGGCCTCCGGCCTCGGCCAGTACTTCTCCTTCGAGTTCGGCTACGACCAGGCGATGATGATGTACCAGCCGGTGGGCGGCATGGACGCGATCCCGTACGCCTTCGCCAAGGCCGTCGGGGCTCGCAACATCCGGTACGGGGCCGAGGTCGTCGAGTGGAAGAACACCTCGACCGGCGTCTCCGTGGCCTACAAGGCCCGTGGCCGGACCGAGACCGTCGAGGCGGACTTCGCGATCAACTGCATGCCGCCGCACGTCGCGGCCAAGATCCCGCACAACCTCGGCGACGACATCACCGCGAGCCTGAAGTCCTTCGGACCCTCGAACGCCGGCAAGATCGGGATCGAGTACGACCGGCGCTGGTGGGAGGAGGACTTCCGGATCTACGGCGGGATCACCAACACCCGCCTCGACCTGCGCAACATGTGGCACCCGTCGTACGGGTTCCACGGGGACAGAGGCACCATGATCGGCTACTACAACACCGGTAGCGCGGCCGACACCTATGGCGCCCTCACGCCTGCCCAGCGGCTCTCGCGCGCGGTCGACATGGGCAAGCAGATTTTCGGGGACGTCTACGGCGAGGGGATCACCGCCTCCTACAGCCAGGACTGGAAGTCGCAGAAGTTCTCCGAAGGTGCGTGGGCGTACTCGACGACCGCGGACACCGACCCGCTCTACACGCGCCTGCTGGACGCCACCGGCAACACCTACTTCGCCGGGGACCACCTCAGCCACGCGGTGGCATGGCAGCACGGCGCGATCACGGCCGCCCGGGCAGCCGTCGAGAAGCTGCACGCACGGGTGACGGCATGATGTCGCCGCGTACGAAGGTGGTGGCTGTTGTCGGGTTGACCGCAGCCCTGGTCGCTCCGACGGCGGCGGTTGCCGGGAGCACGTGGGCGGCCGCTTCTGACGGGCACCGCCCGCCGCGTGGCGGCGAGACGATCTCGGTGCTGCCCGCGGGCCAGGACAATCCGTCGATCGCCAACGGCGTCGCGATCGGACCCTCGGCCGCGATCTACAAGACCAGCGGGCTCGGCCCGTCCCGGCTCAACACCGGGGCGAGCGGGGAGCAGGCCTACATCGACACCGAGGTGTTCCCGGGTGGTGAGCTGCCGCCGGGCGTGACCATCACCGAGGCGCAGGGGATCAACGCGCTGCGCCGGATCGGGGAGAACCTCGAGGCGGCCGGGCTCTCCTACGACGACGTGATCACGATGCGCGTCTTCCTGCAGAACCCCGCGGGCGAGGCGAAGATGGACTTCGCCGGCTGGAACCGGGCCTATCGGCAGTTCTTCGCGAACACGTCGGTCTCGACCGGAGACGTCATTCCGGTGCCGCTCGGATCCGCTGAGCCCGCGGCGCCGATGGTGGCCAACCCGGCTCGACCGTCACGGTTCGCGCTCGAGATCGAGAACCTGCCGGTGGACGGGTGGCTCGTCGAGGTGGAGGTCGACGCCGCCTATCCGGTGACGAAGAAGTAGGCCTCGGACAAGAGATCGCCCTCCTCGAGCAGTGCTCGGGGAGGGCGATTCTCGTGCAGCTCAGACGGTGGTCAGAGCTTGGAAAGCTTGGGGAAGGGGCTGGCAATACGCACCAGCTGGGGACCGAAGTCGACAGTGACTGCGGCCGTTTCTTTGTTGACGACCCGACCCAGGCCGAAAGAGTCGTGGGAGACGAGGTCTCCGGACTCGAACTGCTCAATGACCGGCTCGGGATCTGCCTTGAAAGGACTCGCGGCGAAGTGTCGCCGCCGGGGGGTTGAGGTAGTCATCCCTTCGAGTATGTGGCCTACCACACGCATATGGGAACCAACAGATCGGGCACAAAGACCCATCAGGTCCCCATCGAGGGTGACCGCTCAGGCGGGGGCGTAGTCGGCTTCCTCGTAGCTGGCGCCGCGGCGGTAACGGGCCGAGATGCTGGGCCAGTTGGTGGTGATCCGGCCGTTCTTCTCCCGATACCAGGACGTGCATCTGCTCCAGACGCTGTCCGCCAGCTTCTCCTGGATCCGGGCGTCGTACGCCTCCTCGACCTCCGCGCGGACCTCGAGCGGGCCGGCCTCGGCGACGTGATCGGCGTAGCGGCCCAGATAGCGGGCCTGGGTCTCCAGGAAGAAGATGATCGAGCCGCCGCCGGTGTTGGTGTTGGGGCCGTACATGATCAGCAGGTTGGGGAACCCGGGGACGGTCATGCCGTGGTAGGCGTGGGCACCGTCCTTCCAGTGGGTGTGCAGGTCGCGGCCCTGGGTGCCGGTGATCGTCATCGGGGCGAGGAACTCGGTCGCCCTGAACCCGGTGCCCCAAATGATCACGTCGACCTCGTGGTGCTGCCCGTCGGCCGTCGTCACGCCGGTCGAGGTGACCTCGATGATGTCGTCGGTGATGAGGTCCACGTCAGGCTGGGCGAGGGCCGGGAGGTAGTCGTCGGAGAAGAGGACACGTTTGCAGCCGATCGGGTAGTCGGGCCAGACCTTCTCGAAGAGGCCCGGCTTGGCCGCGGTCTGAGCCTTCATGTGGCTCTTGGACCAGGCGCGTACGGCGGTCCCGAACGGCTTGAAGTGGAAGCTCGTGGTGAGCCACTCGGCCTGGACCCAGATCTTCGCGCGGTTGAGGAACTGCAGGGCAGGCTGCGCGGCGTCGGTGCGCTCGTAGTCCTTGCGCGGGACGATGTAGGGCGCCGAGCGCTGGAACAGGAGCACCTTCGCCGCGTCTTTGCGGACCTCCGGCACGAACTGGATCGCGCTCGCGCCGGTGCCGATCACCGCGACCCGCTTGCCGACAAGGCTCAGGTCGTGGTTCCACTCGGCGGAGTGGAATGCCTCGCCGCGGAACGTGTCGGCGCCCGGGATGCTCGGGATCGAGGGACGCGAGAGCTGGCCGACGGCGGGTACGAACAGGTCGACCGTCTCGGTCTCCCCCGTGCTGAGCTCGAGCTGCCAGGTCTTCGCCTCGTCGTCCCAGCGGGCGGCGGTCACCTCGGTGTGGAAGCGGATGTGGCGGCGTACGTCGTACTTGTCGACGACCCGGTGGATGTAGTCGAGGATCGCGGGCTGGCGGGAGAACTTGTGGGGCCAGTGCGGGTTGGGCTCGAAGGAGTAGGAGTAGAGGCTGGAAGGTACGTCGCAGGCAGCGCCCGGGTAGGTGTTCTCCCGCCAGACGCCGCCGACGTCACCGGCCTTCTCGAACACGACGATGTCGTCGTGGCCGCGCTTCTTGAGCTCGATCGTGGCGGCCAGCCCGCCGAAGCCGGTGCCGATGACTGCGATGCGCAAGGGATCCTCCGATGGCCTGGAGCGAGGGTGTGACGTGGACCATACCGGGAGAATGTGAATCTTCGCGCGAGCCCGTCCGAACGGGGAGAAAGGTAAGAACTGAGACGTCCACTCGTCATCGTGCTTAGGGTCGGCTAACCTAATTGCATGATCGTCTGCCAGTGCCGAGTCGTCACCGACCGTGACGTCGACGCCGCGCTGGCCGACGGGGCGCGTACGGTCAGCGCGATCTGCCGCTCGACGGGCGCCGCGCAGGACTGCGGCGCCTGCATCTTCTCGGTGAAGAAGCTGGTCACCCAGCATCTCGAGCACGAGTGCTCGCATCTCGTGGCCGACGGCGCCGCGAGCTGACGCAACCAGTCACAAACTGAGTCTGTCCTCACTCCCGGGGCGACGTGCAAGTATCGGTGGCAGATCCCGTCACCGGAGGTGCGTCACATGCAGCCAGTCGATCCACGCGTCGTCGAGCTCCTCAACGAGGCGCTCACGTTCGAGCTCACGGTCACCAACACCTACTTCCTGCACGCCCGGATGCTCGACAACTGGGGACTGCCCAAGCTCGGCAAGGTCTTCTACGACCTCTCCATCGACGAGATGCGCGACGCCGACGACCTGATCAACCGGATCCTGATGTTCGACGGCCACCCCAACGTGCAGCGCCTCAACGCCATCCAGGTCGGCGAGACGGCCGAGGAGATGCTCTCCCTCGCGCTGGCGAGCGAGCGCGCCGCGGTCGCCCAGTTCAACGCCGGCGGCGAGGAGTGCCACCAGCTCGGCGACCACGGCACCGCTGCCGTCTTCGAGGAGATGGTCCGTGACGAGGAGAAGCACGCCGACTGGTTCGAGTCCCAGCTCGACGCCATCGACAGGGTGGGTCTCCAGGCCTACCTCGCTCAGCACATCGGGGCCGGCGAGGGACCCGGCTGAGCGAGCCGGGCCCCATGACGCTCGACGTCAGGCGGGCACCATGTCGTCGATGCAGAGGATGTTGTCCTCGCTGTCCTTGAACCAGGCGGCGTGCCCGACGTCGCCCATCCCGGCGACGTCTCCGTCCCAGGTGATTCCAGGCATGTCGTAGTGCTCGAAGCTGATGCCCTTGGCGCCGAGGTCGTCGACCTCCTTGCGGACGTCGGCCACGTGGAACTGGGCGATCGTGTGGCCGGCCTTGCCGGCCTGGTCGGTCTCGTAGAGGTGGAAGGACGTCCCGCCCGCCGTCGTGTAGAACAGCCCGCCGGGGTTCTCGTCGGTGGGCTCGAGGCCGAGCTTGTCCGCGTAGAAGCGGCGGGCCCGCTCGAGGTCGGCGGCCGGGATGTTCGCCATCACCTTGCTGTCGGTCAGCATCACGGCCTCCTCAGGCACTCTCGAACCACGGGTGGTGGAGGTCGTAGAAGGTCGCACCCTTCATCGCGTAGTCGAGCTCGCGGCGTACGTCTGCCGGGGGCTCGAGCTGCTCGCCCTGGCGGGCCGCGTCCTCGCTGGTGAACGCGACCGTCTCGACGAAGCTGCCGTCCTCCTCGATCGCGAGCGTGCCACCGAGGATCTCCGGGCGCATCTCGTGCAGCTGGGTGGTGTCGGCCAGCATCGCCTTGAGCCGGCTCGGGTCGTCGACCTTGCCGCGGATGATCTGCACGAACCCGGCGTCGTCGGAGCCGCCGTCGAAGAGCAGCGTGACGTCGTCGCAGTCGTGGAACTCCATCGGCCCGTCCATGACCTCCGCCATCTTCGCGGCCCACTCCCCCTGCTCAGGGCGGTCGGAGTTGGCCATCGCCATCTCCCGGGACTCGAAGCGGACCACGGCGATAAGCTGGTTGTCGTCGGTGAACCCATAGGTGCCACCGAGCCACCCGTTCGCGCTCGGAGCGAGGTCGCGCCGCCACTCGTCGAGCAACTGGTGAGCCTCGTCCTGCCGGGTACAGGGCCCCTGGATCATCTGGATGAACATTGCTGCCTCCTCGGTCGTCGGTGTGCCAACGGACCGGTCGAGGCAGATCCTGGGCCCCGGCCGGGCCCACTCGCAACGTACGTCCGACCGGGTGCCCCGCACATACCCCAAACGGGGCGTTTTCAGAACGCCGTCAGTCGACGTCGACCCAGTTGAGGGTGCGGTCGACGGCCTTCCGCCAGCCCGCGTAACCGGCCTCGCGCTGCTCCTCGCTCCAGGCCGGCTGCCAGCGCTTGGACTCGTTCCAGTTCTGGCGCAGCTCGTCGGTGTCCTTCCAGAAGCCGACCGCGAGCCCGGCCGCGTAGGCGGCACCGAGCGCGGTGGTCTCGGCGACCACCGGACGGCTGACCTCGACGCCCAGGACGTCGGCCTGGATCTGCATGCACAGCTCGTTGACCGTGACGCCGCCGTCGACCTTGAGCACCTCGAGACGTACGCCGGAGTCCTTCTCCATCGCGTCGGCGACATCACGGCTCTGGTAGCAGATCGACTCCAGGGTCGCCCTTGCGATGTGGCCCGACGTGTTGAACCGGGACAGGCCGACGATCACGCCGCGGGCGTCGGAGCGCCAGTAGGGGGCGAAGAGTCCGGAGAACGCCGGGACGAAGTAGACGCCGCCGTTGTCCTCGACCTCCTTGGCCAGGGTCTCGGACTGGGCGGCGTTGCTGATCACCCGGAGCTGGTCGCGCAGCCACTGCACCGCGGAGCCGGTGACGGCGATCGAGCCCTCGAGCGCATAGGTGGGCGGCTGATCGCCGAACTGGTAGCAGACGGTGGTGAGGAGGCCGTTCTGGGAGCGTACGAGCTCCTGGCCGGTGTTGAGCAGCAGGAAGTTGCCGGTGCCGTAGGTGTTCTTGGCCTCGCCCGCGTCCAGGCAGACCTGACCGACCATGGCCGCCTGCTGGTCGCCGAGGATGCCGGTGATCGGGATCTCGCCCTTGAGCGGTCCGTGCGCGAGCGTGGTGCCGTACGCGTCGGGCTCGGAGGAGGGCCGGATCTCGGGGAGCATCTGGCGCGGGATGTCGAAGAAGCCGAGGAGCTCGTCGTCCCAGTCGAGGGTCTCGAGGTTCATCAGCATGGTGCGGCTGGCGTTGGTGACGTCGGTGACGTGTACGCCGCCGTGGGGGCCGCCGGTCAGGTTCCAGACGACCCAGCTGTCGGTGGTGCCGAAGATGGCGTCGCCCGCTTCCGCCGCCTCGCGGACACCGTCGACGTTCTCCAGGATCCACTGGATCTTGCCGCCGGCGAAGTAGGTCGCGGGCGGGAGCCCGGCCTTGCGGCGGATGATGTCGCCTCGTTCGTCCCGGTCGAGCGCCGAGGCGATCCGGTCGGTGCGGGTGTCCTGCCAGACGATCGCGTTGTAGTAGGGACGTCCGGTCCTCTTGTTCCACACGACCGTGGTCTCGCGCTGGTTGGTGATGCCGAGCGCGGCGATGTCCTTGTGGGTCAGCTTCTTGCTGTTGAGGGCCGTCTGGATCACCGAGCTGGTGCGCTCCCAGATCTCCACCGGGTTGTGCTCCACCCAGCCCGCCTTGGGCATGATCTGCTCGTGCTCGAGCTGGTGGCGGGCCACCTCGTTGCCGCCGTGGTCGAAGATCATGCAGCGGGTGCTGGTCGTGCCTTGGTCGACGGCTGCGACGTAGTCGGGCATGTCGGTCCTTTCGGTTCTTGCTGTGTTCAGGGGATCGGGCGGAGTGATCGTTGGTCAGGCGGCGGCGGACAGGTCGCTGGTCTCCTCAGCCTCCTCCTCGGCGGGCAGGAAGCGTGCGATCAACACCTTGTACGCTCCGGCACCGATGAGTCCACCGCCGAGCGGGGCGAGGATCGGGATCCAGAAGTAGAGGTCGCCGGCCGCGGTCACCCAGGCTCCGTCGTAGCCGGTGACGAAGGACGCCAGCCGTGGCCCGAAGTCACGGGCCGGGTTGATGGCGTAGCCGGCGTTGGCGCCCCAGGCCATGCCGATGCCGACGATCACGAACGCGATCGCGACGGGCGCGAACCAGGCGATCGGGGCCGAGTTGCGGGCGTCGGTGATCGCCATGATCAGGAACAGCAGGATCGCGGTGCCGATCACCTGGTCGGCGAAGGCGGTCGTCAGCGTGACGCCGAGGGCGGCGTCGCCGTTGCCCGGGAGCGTCGAGAAGATGCCCTGGGTGGCGTGCGTATGGCCGGGGTCGATGCTGGCGATCGCATCCCCGTAGGCCGCCCGGACGATCAGGGCCCCGACGAAGGCGCCGAGGATCTGGGCGACGCTGTAGGGCAGCACCTTGCGCCACCCGAAGTCGCCGAAGACCGCCATCGCGAGGCTGACGGCCGGGTTGAGGTGGGCCCCGCTGATCCGTCCCGCGGTGTAGATGCCCAGCATCACCCCGATCCCCCAGGCCCAGGCGATCGAGTCGTGGTCGCCGAGGCCGCCGTCGCCGGTCACGACCTGCGCGACCACACCGACTCCGAAGAGGATCAGAATCATCGTTCCGGCGAACTCGGCGCTGAGCTCCCCGATGAGCTTTCTGTCTGACATGCGCTGCTCCTGCCGTGTGGGGTTGGCGGACCTGTGCACCGTAGGGATGCGTGACGGGCGTCACAACGACGTGCGTTCGGCATCGTCGAACGCACCTTGTGTCTCGCGGGGTGGCACCGGCCGTCCCCGGAACCTCGAACTCGGTGTAGTGGATTTGTTCGGGCCCTACGCTTTTACCCGATGTCTCGGACCGTGCCAATCCGTCGAGCGGGCGGCTGCGCTGCTGCGTGTGCTCTCCGCCGAGAGTGAGCCGATGCCTCTGGGCCGGCTGGCAGCAGCCGTGGGGCTGGCCAAGCCGACGGCGCACGGGTTGCTGCGTACGTTGGTGGGGGCGGGGTTCGTCGACCAGGACCCGGCCACCGGCCGCTATCTGGTGGGCTCGGGGCTGCTCCATCTCGGCTCCGTGACGCTGGATCTCAACGAGCTGCGCTCGGAGACCCTCAACTGGGTGGACACGCTGGCGGCACGTACGGGTGAGGAGGCCCGGATCGCGGCCTACCGCGACGGCTCGGCGGTGGTGGCGCACCACGTCATCCGGGCCGGGCCGGGAGTGCCGGTGATGGACACCGGTCGGTCGCTGCCGCTGCACGCGACCGCCCTGGGGAAGGTGCTCGTCGCGTACGACCCCGGCGCGGCCCGCAGCATCGTCGGCCGGCGGCTGGACCGGCTGACCTTCCGGACGATCACCGACCGCTCGGCCCTGCTGCGGGCGCTGGCGGACGCCCGCGACACCGGCTGGGCGTCGGCCGTCTCCGAGGCTCGGCCGGAGCTGGCCGGGATCGCGGCGCCGGTGCGGGACCAGGACGGGTACGTGGTCGCGGCGGTCGGCATCGCGGGGCCGGTGATGCGGCTGTGCGATGCGCGTGGGCTGCCACGCCGCGATCTCGTCGAGGAGGTCGTCGGGTGTCCCGGTCGATCTCGCGGGCGCTCGGGCATGGCCGGGCGGCATGAGGTGCGCGGTGAATGTTCACCGAGGTAACTCGGTGAGCTGCCACCGACTTCGTGGAGTTCCCCGAAGTAGGCGCGACCACACCGAGTCACCTCGGTCTGCATCCGAGGCGCCGGCATGACCCTTCCGCGGTATGTCGCCGCACTGGACCAGGGCACGACGTCGACCCGATGCATGCTCTTCGACCGCGAGGGCCGGATGGTCTCGCTGGCGCAGCGGGAGCATCATCAGCACTATCCGCGCGCGGGCTGGGTCGAGCACGACCCGCTGGAGATCTGGGACATCGTCTGCCGGGTGATTCCGGAGGCGCTCGCGGATGCGGGGGCTTCGGTGGACCAGGTCGTCGGGCTCGGGATCACCAACCAGCGCGAGACCACGGTCGTGTGGGACCGGCACACCGGGCAGCCGGTCCACAACGCCATCGTGTGGCAGGACACCCGGTCGGCCGCCGTGCTGCCCGCGGTCGCCGCCGACATGGGCGAGGCGGAGATCCAGGCTCTGAGCGGGCTGCCGTTGGTGACGTACTTCTCCGGGCCGAAGGTGCGCTGGCTGCTCGACTCGTCGCCGGCGTTGCGGGAGCGGGCGGAGCGCGGGGACCTACTGTTCGGGACGATGGACTCGTGGCTGGTCTGGAACCTGACCGGCGGAGTCTCCGGCGGTGCGCACGTCACCGACGTGACCAACGCCAGCCGGACGATGCTGATGAACCTCCACACGCTCGACTGGGACCCGGAGCTGCTGGCCGCGATGCGGGTGCCGCGGGCGATGCTGCCCGAGATCCGGCCGACGGTCTCCTCCTTCGGGACCACGGTCGCGCCGATCGAGGGGATTCCCTTGACGGCCGTGATCGGCGACCAGCAGGCCTCGCTCTTCGGGCAGGCGGGGTTCGACCGCGGCGACGCGAAGTGCACCTTCGGCACCGGCGGCTTCCTGCTCCTCAACACCGGCACGTCGCCGGTGCGCTCGCAGCACGGACTGATCACCACGGTCGCCCACGCGATGGAAGGTGAGCCTGCCGCCTATGCGCTGGAGGGGTCGATCGCCGTCGCCGGCTCGCTCGTACAGTGGTTCCGCGACAGCCTCGGGCTGATCCGCTCGGCCGCGGAGATCGAGACCCAGGCGCTGACCGTCGCCGACAACGGTGGCTGCTACGTCGTCCCGGCGTTCACCGGTCTGTACGCACCGCACTGGGAGCCCGATGCCCGCGGCGTGATCGTCGGGCTGACCTCGTACGTCACCAAGGCACACCTCTGCCGTGCCGTGCTCGAGGCCACCGCCTGGCAGACCCGGGAGGTCATCGACGCGATGAACGCCGACGCCTCGGCGCCGCTCACACGCCTGGCCGTCGACGGCGGCATGACCGCCGACAACCTCCTGATGCAGACCATCGCCGACTTCCTCGACATCCCCGTCGTACGTCCGATGGTGGCCGAGACGGTCTCCCGCGGCGCCGCCTACGCCGCCGGTCTCGGCGCCGGCTACTGGCCCGACCGGCAGGTCCTGCGGCGGCACTGGCGGCGGGCGGCCGAGTGGCGCCCGGCCATGTCCGCTGCCGCCCGGGACGCCGAGTTCGCTCGGTGGCGGCGGGCGGTCGAGCTGGCGATCGGGTGGGGTGCCTAGGACTCGGCCAGGGACTTGAGGGCGCGGAGCCTGGTGTCCCAGGCGTTGCCGATGCGGTCGAGCTCGTGGGCGAGGGCGTTGAGGCGGGAGCCGAGGGCGGCGTAGACGATCTCGCGGCCGCGGCGCTCGGCGGTGACGAGGCCGGCGTCGGAGAGTACGTCGAGGTGCTTGACGATCGCCTGGCGGCTGACCGGGAGCTCCCGGGCCAGGGCGGAGGCGGACATGGTCTCCTGCCCCAGCCGGGTGAGGATGTCCCAGCGGGTCTGGTCGCCCAGGGCCGCGCACATCTCGGGAAGGGTCGGGGTCGCGGTCGCGGTCACGCGCGCGCCTCGACGTACGTCTTGGCGGCCTCGAGCTCGTGGGCCCAGCCGTTGTCGTTGCCCTCGCGCTCCTTGAGCCAGACCGCGGGGTCGTCGGACAGGGTGGAGAAGCCGCTCTCCAGGACCTCCAGGGTGACCCCGCCGGCCGGGTTCTCCTTGATCCAGAACTCGACCAGGGTGCCCTCGGTGACGCCGCGGAACGGGGTGCCGAGCCAGCGGAACGCGGCGTAGCGCGGCTCGTCGAGCTCGACCGTGCGGAATCGGAACTCACCCATCGTGGGGTGGGTGACGACGGCGATCTCGGTGCCGTCGGCGGCGGTCTCGACGCGGGTGTCCGAGTCGTCGAGGACGGTGCCGTCGTTGACGTACCACCCCGGGCGGGTGATCAGGGACCAGACCTTCTCGGCGCTGGCCCGGATGTCGATCTGTCGGCTGATGCTGTCGAGCTCGGCGAGCTCCTCGGTGGTGTGAGCCATGAGTCCTCCTCGGATAGCGGAAGTGCAACCTCAGTGTTGCACTTCCTCCAGAGTCTTGCAACCTTCTGGTTGCAGAACCGAGGGATCGATGAAGAGCCGCAGGGTCCCGTACGCAGCGGCGAGCCACCCCACGGCCAGCCCGAGCACCGCGATCCCGGCACCGATCTCGAAGAGCGCGAGGCCCGTCGCGGAGGCAAGCGCGCTGCTGCCCGTGGCGACGGTCCCGACCGGGAAGGTGAACGACCACCAGGTCGGTGCCACCGGCAACCCGTCGCGGACCTGGCGCACCGTCAGGGCGAGCGCCAGCACGCTCCACAGCACAGTGAAACCCCACACCGGAACGCCGTAGCAGACCGCGAGCATGGCGAGGGCGTGCCCGTAGCCGGGCACCACCGAGGGCGCGAGCACGCCGAGGTGATGGGCCGCCGTGATCGACTGCCCGAGGAAGCCCAGCACGATCCACACGGTGGGCAACGTCGCCGGGGTCAACGCACCGTGACGGATCAGCCGCTGCCAGAGCTGGTTGAGCACGAGGAACCCGGCGACGAGAGTCAGGCCGAAGAAGGTGTAGCAGATGATCAGCAGGGTCTCGCGGGGCTGCCCGGCAGGGAGGTACGGCACGAGAGCGGCGCCGGTCGTCGCCGACACCATCGGCGGCACGACCGGCATCAGCCACCCGCCGGTGGCGCCGTCAGCGGCGACCTCGTGGCGGGTGATCGCCCGGTAGGGCACCGCGATCGCGGTCCACAGCCCGAGCAGCGTGCCCGCCGTCCACAGCACCGCGCCCAGCCCGACCGCGGCACGGGCACCGAGTACGTCCTGGCCGACCCCGAGCGCACCGGCACCGACGGTCACCAGCGCCATCGCCGGGGCTCCGTAGAAGTGGGACATCACCGGGTCGTCGTAGTGGCGGCGCAGCAGCGAGGGCTCCTCCCGGAGCCTGAGCAGCATCACCGCCACCGTGGTCACGAGGAGAACGCTCGCCGCTACCCAGAACGCCAGCGCCACCGGGACCGCTCCCGGAACCCGGAAGGGAAGACCGGGCAGGACGACGGCGACGATGCCGGTGCCCATCGTGGCTGCGTACCAGTTCGGACCGTAGGGGAACCTCATGTCTCCATGCTCGTGGGCGGCGCGGAACACCGGTAGGACCCATCTGACTGTGGGCTCACAGGATTACCCTGTGAGCATGTTGCCCGACATCCCGTCCCTCCACCTGCTCGCCGACGTCGCCCGCCTGGGCAGCATCGGCGCCGCGGGACGCGCGGCCGGGATATCGCAGCAGTCGGCATCGGAGCGACTGCGGGCGATGGAGACCCAGGTCGGGCTGGTGCTGGTGCAGCGGGCGCATCACGGATCGGCCCTGACCCAGGCGGGACAGCTGCTGGTCGAGTGGAGCGTCGACCTGCTCGAGCGTGCCGACGAGATCGAGAACGCTCTGCAGACCCTGCGCCGCGGCCGCTCGGACGAGCTGCACGTGCACGCGTCGATGACGACGGCGGAGTATCTGCTCCCCCGCTGGCTCGTGCGTCTGCGGCAGCAGCGTCGGGTGGCGGTGAGCCTTCGGGCCGCGAACTCCGAGGACGTCGTCGCCGCCGTACGTCACGGCGAGGCCGACCTGGGCTTCGTCGAAGGACCGGTCGAGACCACAGGGCTCACCACGACGAAGGTCGGCGTGGACGACCTCGTGCTGGTCGCGGCGCCCGACGACCGTTGGGCCCGTCGCCGTGCCGGGATCAGTCCGCGCGAGCTCGCGACACGTCCGTTGACGTGCCGCGAGCACGGGTCCGGCACGCGCGCGGTCGTGGAGTCGGCCCTCGCGGCGGTGGACGAGCGGCTGGCGGATCCCGAGGTGGAGTTCGCCACGAACGCCGCGATCCTCGCCGCCGTACGTGCCGGCGGGTCGCCGGCGTTCGTGTCCGGGCGGGCGGCCCAGGCCGACCTCGACCTCGGCTCCCTGGTCCGGGTCCCGGTGGCCGAGCTGGACCTGTCCCGAGAGTTCCGAGCCGTGTGGGTGGGCGGCGCACGGCCTCCCGCCGGGCCGGTGCGCGACCTTCTCGCGATCGCCGGCGCCTGAGGCGTACGCCCTGCTATCTCTCGATCCGCTCGAGCTTGGTCCAGCCGGTGTAGCCGCGCTTCTCGACGAGGCGCATGAGGTCGCGGGCGACGGGGACCTGCTCGACGAACATGGCGTCGAGCAGAGCGGCGAGCTCGTCGGGCATGGCCTGGTCGCCGTCGACGTAGGCGGCCCAGTCGTCGTCGGAGACCGCGTTCATCTGGGCGACGATCTGGTCGGCGATGGTCTCCAGACGGGGGTCGCCGGGCTGCCAGTCGAGCATGGCCTCCAGCTCGCGGTAGGTCTCCACGACCGAGGGGTCGTCGAGCTGGCCGACCTTGTTGCGGATGAAGGCCTCCATGCTCTGCGGCTGCTGGGCGGCGACGAGGATCCAGGCGTCGCGCTCGCCCTCGATCATCCGCTCCGGGATGCCGAGCTCCCGCATCCGTTCCAGATAGGCGACCGCCTCGGGCGGGAGGGCGAGGCCGTCACCGTGGACGAGCCGGGCGATCCGCTCACGGTGGCTCTGGCGCTCGCGGATCTCCTGGCGCAGGCGCTTGTCGATCTCAGCGACGGCCGTCCTGAAATCGTCGTCGCCGGCGTCCAGCAGCTCCTTGACACGGGAGAGCGGGACGCCGGCGTCGGCGAGGATGCGGATCTTGATCAGGTCGACCACGGCAGCGGCGTCGTAGCGTCGGTATCCCGAGTGGTCGCGCTCCGGCTCCACCAGCAGCCCTTTGGCGTGGTAGTGGCGAACGGCCCTGACGGTGACACCGGCGTACGACGCCAGCTGGCTGATCGTGAGCATTCCCGAATGGTGGCCGGAACGCCCGGGTTTGTCGCGTGGTTTAGGCGAACTTGCGGCGGTAGGCGGCGGTGGCCAGGACGTACGCGACGACCAGGAGGCCGACGCACCAGGCCAGTGCGATCCACAGCTCGTTGCCCAGCTCCTGGCCGGAGAAGATCGCCCGGATGGAGTCGACGATCGAGGTGACCGGTTGGTGCTCGGCGAAGGCTCGCACCGGGCCGGGCATCGTGTCGGTCGGCACGAACGCCGAGCTGAGGAAGGGCAGGAAGATCAGCGGGTAGGAGAACGCGCTGGCTCCCTCGACCGTGCCGGCGGTCAGGCCCGGGACCACCGCGAGCCAGGTCAGCGCGAGGGTGAACAGGGCCAGGATGCCGATGACGGCCAGCCAGTCGAGCACGCTCGCGCCGGTGCGGAAGCCCATCAGCAGGGCGACGAGCACCACCACGACCAGGGAGATCATGTTCGCGACGACCGAGGTGAGCACGTGACCCCACAGCACCGCGGACCGGGCGATCGGCATCGACTGGAACCGGTCGAACATGCCACCGTTCTTGTCCTGGAACAGACGGTAGGCGGTGTAGGCGATGCCGGAGGCGATGGTGATCAACAGGATGCCGGGTAGCTGATAGCTGACGTAGCTCTCGTGGGAGCCGGTGTCGATCGCGCCGCCGAAGACGTACACGAACATGAGCATCATGGCGACCGGCGTGATCGCGGTGGTGACGATGGTGTCGGGGCTGCGGCCGATGTGTCGCAGGGAGCGGCCGAGGAGGACGGCGGTGTCGCCGAAGAATCGGGTGGTCATCAGGACTCCTTCACGGGGGTGGCGGACGCGCCGTTGGACTTGCTGGTGATGGCGAGGAAGATCTCCTCGAGGGACGGCTGCTTCTCGACGTACTCCTGCTTGGCCGGCGGGAACATCGCCTTGAGCTCGGCGAGGGTGCCGTCGGCGATGATGCGGCCCTCGTGGAGGATCGCGATCCGGTCGGCGAGCTGCTCGGCCTCCTCGAGATACTGGGTGGTGAGCAGGACGGTCGTGCCGTTGTCGGCGAGCTCCTTGACCGTGGCCCACACCTCGATCCGCGCCTCCGGGTCGAGGCCGGTGGTCGGCTCGTCGAGGAAGATCACCGGCGGGTTGCCGATCAGGCTCATCGCGATGTCGATCCGGCGGCGCATACCACCGGAGTACGTCGCGACCTTGCGGTTGCCGGCCTCGGTGAGCGAGAACCGGGCGAGGAGCTCGTCGGCGACCGCACCCGGATTCTTCTGACGGAGCAGCTTGGCGATCAGGATGAGGTTCTCGCGGCCGGTCAGGATCTCGTCGACGGCGGCGAACTGGCCGGTGAGGCTGATGGACGTGCGTACGTCCTGGGCCTGGGTCGCGACGTCGAAGCCGTTGACCGTCGCCTGGCCGCCGTCCGCCTTGAGGAGCGTCGTCAGGATCTTCACGGTCGTGGTCTTGCCGGCGCCGTTGGAACCGAGGAGGGCGAAGATGCTGCCCCTCTCGACGCTCAGGTCGACGCCCTGGAGGACGTGTACGTCGCCGTAGGACTTGGTCAGTCCGGCGATCTGGATTGCTGGTGTCGGGTTCATGTCGATAAGCGTCGAGGGTTGACGCTGGGTCAAGGTCAAGCGGAGGCTCTGACCTTTTTCGACGGCCCCGATCGATGCCCTCAGGAGTGTGAGAACGTGGCCTCAGGCGTAGACGTCTGCGGCCGCCTGCATGTGGGACTCGACGACGCCGAGGGCGGCCTCGATATCACCGCGCTCGATGGCGTCGACGATCGGTGCGTGCTGGTCGCGAGACATGATCTCGGGCAGCTCGTCGGCCCTGTTGCTCATGATCGAGACCCGGATGCGGCCCTCGAGGTGGCGCCAGCTCTCTACGAGCATCGGGTTGCCGGCGAGCTCGACCAGCAACAGATGGAACTTCAGGTCCGCCTCGAGCCGTTCGGCGAACCCGACCTTGTCGTCGGCCAAGTTGTCCAGCTCCCAGCGGAGCCGGGCGGCCGCGTCGGCCCGCTGAGGGGAGCTGATGATCGACTTCACCGCGAGCCCTTCGAGCGCGCTGCGCACCTGGTAGAGGCCACGGACCTCCTCGGCGGTCATGCTGTAGACCTGCAGCCGGCCACGGACCCCGGGTTCGACGAGGCCCTCCTGCTGGAGGTGGCGCAGCGCCTCACGGACCGTGCCGCGGCTGATCCCCAGGCGGGTGGCGAGCTCGACCTCGCCCAAGTGGTCGCCCGGGCGGTACTGCCCCGAGGTGATCGCCCCGCGCAGCGTCTGCAGCGCGCGTTCACGCAGGGTGCTGCGGTCCAGCTGAGCGAACGGCTCGGTCGTGGCCACGATCGTCTCCTCCATCGATGTCGGCGTCCTTGGTGCCGGCGCGGTTCATCGTACGCGGCCGACTGTCGGAATGGCGACTGTCAACATTTGTACATACGAGATCTTGACAGCACCTCGTGACGTGAGTCACTCTCGATGTCGACTGTTAACAGTCAACCGACCAAGGAGAGACATTCTCTCCGTGACCCAGGGAGACTCAGATGGACGGGAAACCGCTCCCCGACCCCCACCTCGCCGAGGCCGCCACCTGGCACCCGGTCGAGGGGACGCCCGCCAAGAAGCGCGTCGCGATCGGCTCCTCCGTCGGCGCGACGATCGAGACGTACGACTTCATCGGCTTCGGAACGGCCGCGGCGCTCTACTTCAACACCGTCTTCTTCCCCGCGCACGACCCGCTCTCGGGCACGCTGCTCTCCTTCGCCACCCTCGGCGTCGGCTTCGCGGTGCGACCGCTGGGCGGGATCGTCGGCGGCTACCTCGGTGACAAGATCGGTCGCAAGCCGGTCCTCGTCGGCTCGCTGCTCCTGATGGGCATCGCGACGGTGATGATCGGTCTGCTGCCCACCTATCAGCAGGTCGGCGTCTGGGCCGGGATCCTGCTCGTCGCCGTCCGCGTCGTCCAGGGCCTCGCGTTCGGAGCGGAGTGGGGTGGCGCGATCCTGATGTGCTTCGAGCACGCGCCCTGGCGGCGACGAGGGCTCTACACGGGCATCACTCAGGCCGGTTTCCCGGTCGGCCTGCTCCTCGCCAACCTGGCGTTCCTGGCCAGCGTGCCTCTGGGTGACCAGTGGGCGTGGCGGGTGCCGTTCCTGCTGAGTGCCGTGCTCATCGTGGTCGGCATCGTGATCCGGCTCAAGGTCGAGGAGTCACCGGAGTTCGAGGAGATCAAGAGCGAGGGCGAGGTCGCCAAGAACCCGCTCCTCGAGGTGCTCCGCACCGACTGGCGCAACGTCCTGCGGGCCTTCTGCCTACGCATCGCCGAGACCGCCGGGTACGCCGTCTCGGTCACCTTCCTGCTCTCCTACCTGGCGAGCGAAGGTCTCGCCGAGCGACCGGTCATCCTCACCGGCCTGCTGCTCGCAGCCGGGATCGGGATCGTCGCCACCACCTGGTGGGGCGCGCTCACGGACCGGATCGGACGCCGGCCGGTCTACGTGTTCGGCACGATCGTTACGCTGGCGTGGGGCGTACCGCTGTTCCTGCTCATCAACACCGGGACCGCCGCGCTCATCGTGATCGCGTTCGTGATCAGCTACACGATCTGCCAGAACTCGCTGGCCGGCGTCCAGGGCGCGTGGTTCTCCGAGCTGTTCGCGGTCAAGACGCGTACGTCCGGGGCCTCGCTCGCCTACCAGCTCTCCGCCGTCGTCTCCGGCTTCACGCCGCTGATCGCCACCGCCCTGTACGCCGCGGTCGGCTGGATCGGCCCGGCGCTGCTGCTCTCGGGCTACGGCCTGCTCGGTCTGATCGCCGCGCTCGTCACCGCGGAGACCTGGGGCCCGAAGGAGCGGGCCGAGATCGCCGAGGTCGAGCGGTTCGCGCTCGCCTCGCGCCGCACCGCTCCGTCCGCCCCGACCCACCGGGTCGCCCCACCGGCGACCGCCACCTCCGAAGGAAAGTGACCGATGACCTCCACAGATACGATCGCCGAGGCGCCCACCAGGCAGGAGCGGATATCGCGCCTGCGGGAGTCCGCCCACCGGATCCGGCACAACGCGCTGTTGATGGGCGAGGTGCAGGGACAGGGCTACATCGGGCAGGCGCTCGGCGTCGCCGACATCCTCGCCGTCGCCTACTGCGACCAGCTCCGCTTTCGCCCCGAGGACCCCGAGTGGGAGGGCCGCGATCGGTTCCTGCTGTCCATCGGGCACTACGCGATCGCGCTCTACGCCGCACTGGCCGAGGCCGGGACCATCCCGGCCGCAGAGTTGGAGACGTACGGCTCCGACGAATCACGGCTGCCGATGTCGGGGATGGCGTCCTACACCCCCGGGATGGAGATCTCCGGCGGGTCGCTCGGCCACGGCCTCACCGTCGCCGCCGGGATGGCTCTGGGGCTGCGCCGGCTCGGCAGCGAGTCCCGGATCTTCAACCTGCTCTCCGACGGCGAGCTCGACGAGGGGTCGACCTGGGAGGCCGCGCTGGAGTGCTCCAACCACGGTCTCGACAACGTCACCGCCATCGTGGACGTCAACGCGCTCCAGGCCGACGGGCCGACCGCGACCGTGCTCCGCACCGAGCCGGTGACCGAGAAGTGGCAGGCGTTCGGCTGGCACGCCATCCGGGTCGACGGCAACGACATCGGCGCCCTCGTCGACGCCTTCGACGACGCGGCCGCGCACCGAGGATCGCCGAGCGTGATCGTCTGCGACACCCGGATCGGCCGCGGCGTACCGCTCCTGGAGGACCGGGAGAAGGCCCATTTCATGCGGGTCGAGGAGCACGAGTGGCAGATCGCCCGCACCCAGCTCGAGGAAGGTTTCACCCGATGACCAGCACCGTTGCCTCCGCCGCACCGGCGAAGAAGAAGCTCACGACCTCGGCGATGATCGCGTCCTTCGCCGACCCCGGGCAGAAGACCACACCGGCGCCGTTCGGCCACGCGCTCGCCAGGCTGGCCGAGGAGCGGCCCGAGATCGTCGGGCTCTCCGCGGACCTGGCGAAGTACACCGACATGCACATCTTCCGGGAGGCCCACCCGGAGCGCTTCTTCCAGATGGGGATGGCCGAGCAGGCGCTGCTCGGCGCGGCTGCGGGGATGGCCGAGGTCGGGCTGGTGCCGTTCGCGTCCACGTACTCCGTGTTCGCCACCCGCCGTGCCTACGACTTCCTCTGCCTCGACATCGCCGAGCCGGGGCTGAACGTGAACGTCGTCGGGGCGCTGCCGGGGCTGACGACGGGCTACGGCCCGAGCCATCAGGCCACCGAGGACCTCGCCATCCTGCGCGCCTGCCCGAATCTCACCGTGGTCGACCCGTGCGACGCGGTGGACCTGGAGCAGGCGGTGCCCCAGCTGGCCGACCACGACGGACCCACCTATCTCCGGCTGCTGCGCGGCGCGGTTCCGCGGGTGCTCGACGAGTACGACTACACCTTCCAGCTGGGGAAGGCCGCCGAGCTGCGTACCGGTCGTGACGTCGTGCTCATCTCGACCGGGTTGATGACGATGCGGGCGCTGCAGGCCGCCGAGCGCCTCGAGAAGGACCACGTCGACGTCTCGGTCCTGCACGTGCCGACGGTCAAGCCGCTCGACCGCGAGGCGATCATCGCCGCCGCCTCCGGGGATCGGCTGGTCGTCACCCTCGAGAACCACACCGTCGTCGGTGGGCTCGCCGAGGCTGTCGCCGCCACGCTCGCCTTCGCCGGGGCCGGCCGACGGATCGTGCCGATCGCGCTTCCGGACGAGTTCCTCGCCGCCGGCGCACTGCCCACCCTCCACGACCGCTACGGGCTGTCGACCGATTCGATCGTCGACCGCGTCCGCACCGAGCTCACCCACTGATCAGGAGAAACACCATGTCTCGAAACACCGCCATCGTCACCGGCGCCGCCTCCCGTCGCGGCATCGGCCGCGCCACCGCCCACGCCCTCGCCGCCGCCGGCTGGGACGTCGCCATCCTCGACCTCGACGAGGTCGCCGCCAAGGAGACCGCGACCGAGATCGCCTCGCAGCACGGCGTCGCCGCCCACGGCCTGGCCTGCGACGTCACCGACGAGTCCTCCGTCGAGGCCGCCGTGGCCGAGCTCGAGCGCTCCGCCGCACCGATCGGGGCACTGGTCAACAACGCCGGCATCACCTCGCCCGTGCCGTTCCTCGAGGTCAGCGCCGCCGAGTGGGACCGCGTCTTCGCCGTCAACGTACGCGGCGCCTTCAACATCACCCAGCGGGTCACCCCCGGCATGGTCGAGCGCGGTTTCGGCCGGGTCGTCTTCCTCTCCTCCGTCTCCGCCGAGCGCGGCGGCGGCGTCTTCGGCGGGGTGGCGTACTCCGCCGCGAAGGCCGGTCAGCTCGGCTTCGCCAAGGCACTCGCCCGCGA
Source organism: Nocardioides sp. NPDC126508 (assembly GCA_040302365.1). Lineage (GTDB taxonomy): Bacteria > Actinomycetota > Actinomycetes > Propionibacteriales > Nocardioidaceae > Nocardioides. The sequence continues at coordinate 703,864 of JBEOUM010000004.1, read as the reverse complement.
GATCGGACAGCACGGGATCACCGTCAACTCGGTCGCGCCCGGCCTGATCGACACCGACATCACCGGCGGCGCCCTGGAGGGCGAGCGCAAGGCGAAGCTGATCGAGGGCATCCCGGTCGGGCGCAACGGCCGCGTCGAGGACGTCGCCGACCTCATCACCTTCCTGTGCCGGCCGGAGTCGGGCTACATCACGGGTGTGACGTACGACGTCAACGGCGGGTCGCACATGCACTGACGCTCCTGCCCCACCGTGTGCCTAGGACACTCTGCGTGCCTCAGCCACCTTCTGACGCAGCCAGTCAGGGGTGCTCTGCGCGTCGCGCGGAAAGGCTTCGAGGTCGAGGGCGTACCGCTCGGGGTGCACGGCGCGGCGCCACACGGGCTCGTCGTCGCGGTTGAACGAGGCGCTGGCCGCGATCTTCTCTCCGTTGCCGTCGCTGTTGGTGATGTCCCAGTGCCCGGAGAACCAGGTGCCCCTTCCGGGCCGGTACATGACCCGCCTGAGCTCGTCGATCAGCGGGTTGACCGCCTCCGGAGGCAAGGCGTAGTCGATGTAGCCACCTGGTCGATGGATGTCGATGCGGCCGTCGGAGAGACCCGACAGGTTGCGGTGGTTGAAGTCGAGCGCCGTCCAATCGCCGTCGACCTCGTCAGGGAGACGGATGGCGATCTGCTCGAAGAGCTGTTCCTGCCGAACCACCGAAGGAGCGATCACATCACTCACTGACATTGCCGAGCCTTTCGTCGTCGAGGCGTAGCAGTGTCTCGCACGACACCGGCAGAGCGCGTCATCTCGCGGTCGAAATCACAGATCGATACGTCGGCAGGTCGATGGACAAGTCGACAAATCTGCTCTTTGACTTCAAGTACTTGAAGTTCTTAGCGTCGTTGACGTGACTGCATCGACGACTCGGACGTACACGATCCGGGAGGTGGCGACGCTGACCGGACTGCCGGCCAGCACGCTGCGCTACTACGAGACGATCGGGCTGATCGAGCCGGTCGGCCGCGATGCCAGCAGTGGACACCGGGTCTACGACGAGTCCGACCTGGACCGCCTGACGGGCGTCGCCTGCCTCGCCGCGATCGGCCTCTCGATCGACGACATGAGGACGTACGTCAGCAACGTCCGCCTCGGTCGCGACGGGGCCGGCGAGCAGATCGAACTGCTCGCCGACCATGCCGAGCGCCTCGCCCGGGAGGCGGAGACCCTCGAGATGCGACGGCGGTACGTCGGCATCAAGGTCGACTACTGGCGTGCCGTCTCGGCGGGCGACCAGGAGCGTGCCGAGCGGCTCTCGACGCAGTCACTTGCGCTGGCGGACCAGATCCGCGACCGCCTCAGCAAGTAATTCACCATCATCAGATCCAAGGAGATCGCCTTGCGCGTCAACGCGTACGCAGCCCCCTCCGCCAGCGAGCCGCTGGCCCCGATCACTATCGAGCGCCGCTCGGTCGGTGAGAACGACGTCCTCATCGCGATCGAGTACGCCGGCATCTGCCACTCCGACATCCACACCGTCAACGGTGACTGGGGCCCGCAGCCGTTCCCGGTCGTCCCGGGCCACGAGATCGTCGGCCGCGTCACCGAGGTCGGCTCCGCCGTCACCGACCACAAGGTCGGCGACCGTGTCGGCGTCGGCTGCTTCGTCAACTCGTGCCGCGAGTGCGACAACTGCCGCAACGGCGACGAGCAGCACTGCTCGACCCCGGGCGGCGCCGTCGGGACGTACGCCGCGAAGGACCGGGACGGCTCGTTCACCCAGGGTGGCTACTCCACCCATGTCGTGGTCGACGCGCACTTCGCGCTCAAGGTGCCGGACGGCCTCGACCCCGCTGCCGCGGCCCCGCTGCTGTGCGCCGGCATCACGACGTACGCGCCGCTGAAGCGGTGGGGCGCCGGCCCCGGCAAGAAGGTGGCCATCGTCGGGCTCGGCGGGCTCGGTCACATGGGCGTCAAGATCGCCCATGCGATGGGCGCCGAGGTCACCGTGCTCTCGCAGTCGCTGAAGAAGCAGGAGGACGGTCTGCGGCTGGGCGCCGACCACTACTACGCCACCTCGGACCCGTCGACCTTCTCGACGCTGAAGAACAGCTTCGACCTGATCGTGAACACGGTCAGCGCCGCGATCCCGATCGACGACTACCTCGGGCTGCTCGGCGTCGGCGGCACCCTGGTCAACGTCGGCGCCCCGGCCGAGCCGCTGAGCATCAACGTGTTCTCGCTGCTCACCGGGCGCCGCAACTTCGCGGGCTCGATGATCGGCGGCATCCCGCTGACCCAGGAGATGCTGGACTTCTGCGCCGAGCACGGCCTCGGCGCGGACGTCGAGGTGATCTCGGCGGAGCAGATCAACGAGGCGTACGCCCGGGTGCTGGCCTCCGACGTGCGCTACCGCTTCGTCATCGACACGGCAACGCTGGCCTGAGCCCGTCCTAACCCCAGTGGGCGGGTCGGTCGTGCCCTGCGGGCAGGCGGGTGCTCCCGTCTCCTCGCAGGGCGTTGACCTGCGCCTGGCTCAGGAAGAGCGCCCGGGAGAGGTCGGCGCCCGCAGCGGCCGCGTCCCGCAGATCCGCACCGAGCAGGTCGGCGTCGGTGAGGTCGACGCCGCGCAGGTCGGCGGCCACCAGGAGCGCGCTCCTGAGGTCGGCTCGACGCAGGTCTCGCCGGCGCAGGTCGCGGCCGACCAGGTCGGCGCCGGCCAGGGACTGGCCCGCCGGGTGGCGTACCTCTGCGCTCACCCGGCGCAGCGAGCTTCCGACCGCCGAGCGGAGTGCGCCGACGTCGGTGGCGAGCACCTGGCTCGCTGAGCCGGCCGCCGCGGCGGAGACCTGCCCGGCCAGCTCGGCGAGGTCGGGCGACGGGCTTCGCTCCGCGGCTTCCTCGAGCAGGGCCAGCATCTCGTGCAGGTGCCGCATCACGGCGAAGGCGTCGAACATCTCGTGCCGCAACGCCGGCTCGCTGCGCCAGTCGGCACCACCGAAGGTCACCTGGGTGACCTGCTGGCCGGCACCGAAGCACTCGAACACGGTGCACCCGGCGTACCCGCGATCGCGCAGCCGGTCGTGGATCCCGCACCCGAAGTCGGGTCCGAGATGGCGGCACGGGTCGCCGCCGGCCTTGTCCTCAGGGAAGTCGGCCGAGCGGGCGAAGGGCAGCGCCACGCAGCACAGGCCCGCGCAGCGGGAGCAGTCGGACCGGTAGGTGCTCATCGGAGGCAGATTAGTCCCCCGGAAAGAGACCAAGCACACGAACGTACGTCAGGTGATAGCGATCGTTCGTGCGCTAAAATCGAAGACATGGCAGGACGGGCATCCGCGCAGGCGGCACTCGAGACCCGGCGGAGCGTGGTCAGGGCCGCGGCCGACCTGGCCTCCGTCGAGGGTCTGGACAGCGTCACGATCGGGCGGCTGGCCGAGATCGTCGGGATGAGCAAGTCGGGGGTGATCGGGCAGTTCCGCACCAAGGAGGCCCTCCAGCTGGAGACGGTCGAGATGGTCTTCGCCGACTTCCGCACCCGCGTGTGGGACACGGTCAAGCGGTTCCCGGCGGGTCTTCCACGGCTGCTGGCCGCGTGCGAGGCCTGGACGGAGTACGCCGCCGACCCGGGCTATCCCGGCGGGTGCCTGATGACGCAGGTGACCTACGACTACGACGGCCGCTCCGGCGTCGTCCACGAGCGGCTGCTCGAGGGGCGCAACCGGTGGCGGGCCGCATTGCGCGCCGATGTCACCACCGCCGTGCAGGCCGGCGAGCTGCCGGAGGACACCGATGTGGAGGCGGTCGTGTTCGGGCTCGAGTCGCTCGCCTCGTTCATCACCCCGGCCCGTCTCCTCCACGGGGACGACCGGGCCGCCGACCACGCCTATCAGGGGATGCGCCGGATCATCGGCGCCACAGAGGAGGAGAACGCATGAGCCACGTCGACGTCATCGTGCTGGGAGCCGGGCCGGGCGGTTACACCGCGGCGGTGCGCGCCGCCCAGCTCGGCCGCTCGGTCGCGGTCGTGGAGGACAAGTACTGGGGCGGCGTCTGCCTCAACGTCGGCTGCATCCCGGCCAAGGCCCTGCTGCGCAACGCCGAGATCGCCCACATGCTCACCCATCAGAAGGACGCCTTCTCGATCCGCGGTGACGCGAGCGTCGACTACTCCGGGAGCTGGCAGCGCAGCCGCCGGGTCGCCGACGCGAGCGCCAAGGGCGTCCACTTCCTGATGCGGAAGAACAAGATCACCGAGATCGACGGCTGGGGCACGCTCGCCGCGCCGCAGGCCGACGGCACGCTGGCGATCGAGGTGACCGGCCGGGACGGCGCCACGACGACCTACACCTGCGACGACCTGATCATCGCGACCGGCGCGACCGTGCGCAGCGTCCCGGGGGTCGTCCCCGACGGGCAGAACATCGTGACGTACGAGGAGCTGATCCTCACCGAGGAGCTCCCGGGGTCGGTCGTCATCGGCGGCTCGGGCGCGATCGGGGTCGAGCTGGCCTACGTGCTGAAGAGCTTCGGCGTCGACGTCACGATCGTGGAGTACGCCGACCGGATGGTCCCGACCGAGGACGCCGACGTCTCCAAGGAGCTGCTGCGGCAGTACCGCAAGCTCGGCATCACGGTCCTCACCTCGACCGCGGTGACGGGGGCCGAGGACACCGGGAGCGGCGTACGCGTGACCGTCACTCCCGTCGGCGGCACCGGCGAGACCGTCCTCGAGGCGGACAGGATGCTCGCCGCCTTCGGCTTCGCGCCGCGCGTCGAGGGCTACGGCCTGGAGAAGCTCGGCGTCGAGCTGACCGACCGCGGGGCCATCGCGATCGACGACCGCGGACGTACGAACGTCCCGCACGTGTACGCCATCGGCGATGTGACCGGGAAGCTGATGCTCGCCCACGTCGCCGAGGGGATGGGCGTCGTCGCGGCCGAGACGATCGCCGGGGTGGAGACGATGCCGATCGATATCGACATGGTCCCGCGGGCGACCTTCTGCCAGCCGCAGATCGCCTCGTTCGGCTACACCGAGGCGCAGGCGAAGGAGAAGGGCTACGACGTCAGGACCGCCACCTTCCCGTTCTCCGCGAACGGCAAGGCGCGCGGCCTCGGCGAGACCGTCGGCTTCGTGAAGGTCGTGGCCGACGCCGAGCACAACGAGCTCCTCGGCGCCCACCTGATCGGGCCGGACGTCACCGAGCAGCTGCCGGTCCTCACCCTGGCCCAGCAGTGGGACCTCACCGCCGACGAGGTCGCCCGGAACGTGTTCGCGCACCCGACGCTCTCCGAGGCGGTCAAGGAGGCCGTCCACGGGATCGCGGGCCACATGATCAACCTCTGACCCCGTCCGGCGAGGTCGGACTAAGGTGCCGGATATGAGCATCCCGGTAGCGCTGTCCGATCTCGCCGCCACGCTCGAACGCTTCGGCAGCGGCTTCCTGCTGACCACCGCGGGCGAGCGGATCAAGGTCGTGGTCGTGGACCCGGTCGTCGAGGGCTCGTCCCTGCGGATCTCCGATCCAGGCGGCGGCACCCGCGCGAACCTCGCTGCCAACCCCGTCCTCACCCTGACGTACGCCCCGCTCACGCCGCGCGAGCATGCGCTGATCATCGACGGCACCGGTCTCGTCGACGGCTCCGACGTCGTGGTGACGCCGACCGGTGCGGTGCTGCACCGGCCGGCCTCGCACGCGTCGGGACCCGTCCCGGAGGACGGCTGCGGGCAGGACTGCCGGCCGGTCTGATCGGCGGCTCCGACCTGTCAGAGGATGGCGACGGCGTTCGCCGGTGATCCGGTTGCGCCGGTGACGTTGAGCGGTTTGACGGTGAGGAAGGAGTCCCACCGCTGCAGCGCGTCCATGCGGCGTGCCAGCGGCCCGAGCCGCCACAGCTCACCCAGCGGCATGCCGAGCTTGGCCAGGAACTCCTGGTGCATCATGCCGCGGTCGTTCGGCGCGGACCGGACGAAGGGCGAGTCCGGGACGGGCGGCAGGCACTCGACCGCGAAGGTGTCCGAGGCGAGCAGGGCCAGGCCCGTGTCCCAGGCCCAGTCGAGGACCTCCTCGCTCTGCGCGATGCCGGTGGCGCGGCCGAGGGCCTGCTGGGCCAGCTTCTGCTCGGTGGTGAGACCGAGGAACCACTCGCACCATCCGGTGTGGAGCATGACGACGTCACCGGCACGCAGCTCGATCGCCTGCGCGGTCAGGGCGTGGTCGATGTACTCGAACGGGATCGGCTCGCCGGCCTCGTGGTCGAGGGTCTCGTCGCGCCGGGCGAGGAGACCGGCGATGTCCACCAGGATGCCCCGGGTGACGATGGGCTGGTCCGCCCAGACCTGGATGCCGATGTCCTCGGTGCCGGGGATGATCAGCTCGTCGGCGGTGCCGCCGTAGAACCCGGCGTCGTCGGCCCGGCGGTGGCGCAGCCCGTCGACCTGGCTCGAGGACTGCAGGTAGTAGCCGTCGAGATAGTCGTCGCGGTGAGCCGGGTGGTTGCCGTAGATGATGTGCTCGGCCGGCTTCCTGGCCTTGGACATCCCCGGCATGAACGCGTTGATCGGGTAGTCCAGGCCGTACGCCTCGCCCAGCTGGACGAGGCCGGCGGCGGCCACCACGCTCTCCTCGTCCGCGAACGACGGGGTGCCGCGCCAGGGGTCCTCGAAGAGCTCCCACGAGGTGCCCCGCAACGGGCCGGGCCGGTCGTGCAGCTCGGCCCGGCTGGGGCGGTCGTGCGTGGTCATCTGGTCGCTCCGGCCTCGTCACGTGCCGTCGCCGCGGAGCCGACGTGGGTGAGGAGGTAGGCGGTGACCGCCGAGGTCGAGGCGGCGATGCACAGGATCGTCTTGAACAGGCCGTTGGGGCCGACGACCAGCGCCTGGCTGCCGGCGACCAGGCCCACGGCCTGCAGGCCGATGAGCACGAGACCGCCGAGCAGTGCGACGACCAGCGACGCGATGAAGAGAGTGTGGAGGATCGATCGGGTCATGGGTGTCCGTCCTTTCTCAGACCGGCAGGATGCCGGAGGCCACGAGCACGCCGATGCCGAGCAGCGGCAGCGCGTAATAGGCGAGCATCCTGCGGAACGTGTGTAGCGGATCGACGCCGGCGATGCCACAGGCGACGTAGAGCGGCGCTCCGCCCGGCGGCACGGCGGCCTCACAGGAGGAGAAGATGAGGACGGCGACCGCGGCGGTGGTGGCGGGTACGCCGGCGGCCGCGAGCGCGGCGACACCGACGACCCCGACGGCCGCCATCGTGGCGGTGCTGGAGAGCGGTGCCGCGACGGCGACGACGATGATCCCGATGACCAGGGCCAGCAGCCAGACGGGCAGGTCGAGGTCGCCGAGGAGGCCGGCGAGCTGCTCGGGCAGACCGGTCGTCGCCAGCGCGTTCGCACCCGCGAAGGCGAACAGGACCGTGAGTCCCACGACGCCGAACCGTGGCGCCGAGCTGCCGATCAGCTCGACCCATCCCCTGCCGTCGCGCGGCAGCCGGCCACGGCCGAGGAACAGCCCGATCAGGATGAGGATCACCGGCATCCAGAAGATCGGGCTCAGCGCCTCGGTCACGTCGGTGCCGATCCGCTCGGTGAGCGACCTCGCCACGGCGCCGGTGGTGAGCGCGATCGGGACCGCGATCCCGGCGAACAGCAGCAGCGTCGGCCAACCGTTGGAGAACGCGGCCCGTACGTCCCGCCCGCTGCGCGACACCGCCGGCCCGTTCCCGTGGGTCGAGCGGCGGACGAGCAGGAAGGTGACGATCAGACGGTGCAGCACGCACCACAGGCCACCGATCAGCAGCGGCACGATCAGCGAGTCGATGTCGACGAGGGCACCGCCGACCGAGGAGCCGACCAGGACGAACATCGAGGCGCTGAACGGGAAGGTGATGCCCATGCCGGCGTTGCCGGCCACGATCGTGGCGGCCGTGGTGCGGTCGACGCGGGTGCGCTCCATCCAGGGGATCGTCACCGACCCGACGGTGGCGGCGATCGCGGCCTGGTTGTGGACGATGCTGCCGAGGCCCGCGGAGGCGACCGTCGAGACGTACGCCGGGCCGCCGCGGCGGTGACCGATCAGTGCGTCGAGCAGGTCGATCATCCGGTGGGTCACGCCCGCCTTCTCCAGGAGATAGCCCATGAAGACGAAGATGACGGTGGCGTAGACGATCTCGTCGACGAGCGCGGCGTAGAGGGCGTCCCAGCCCGCGCTGAGGAACTTGCCACCGTTGAACACCGCGGCGACGACGAACCCGACCACCATCGCCTCGCCGACGTTGCGGCGGAGCAGGGTCGTCCAGGCCAGGATCACGACCAGGTAGACGCCGAGCGCCCAGACGCCGATCACGACGGGTTCCCGTCGTCGGCCATCCGCTCCAACGCTGTCATCGAGGCCTCCGTCATCTCGGCGGGAACCCCCATGTCGGCGAGGTAGGCACGGGTCGAGCGCATCTCCGCCGCCCGGCGAGCGGCATGCTTCGCCGTTCCGGTGAGGAAGCGGTCGATGACCGCCTGTCCGTCCCCGGCGAGAACACCCGCGATCTGGCCACGGACCCACTCTTCCATCCCGGCACCGCGTCCGGCACCGACCGCCTCGACCACGACCGAGGCGAGCCCCTTCATGAAGACGCTGCGCAGCAGCTTGTGGGCCATGGCGTCGCCGAGATCGCCGCCCACCACCTCGACCGGCGAGCCCAGCGGCCGCATCAGCTCCGCCACCGCCTCGCCGGCCGGTCCGGCCGCCATCAGCGGCGTGGCGGTGCCCAGCAGGATGACCGGTCCCAGGATGGCGACGTCGACCAGGCGTACGTCCGCACGCCCCTCGAACACGGTGGCCAGCTCGCGCTTCTCCAGCGGTCCGGAGGAGGTGAAGTCGGCGTAGACGGCGCCCGGGGCGAGCGCGCCGGCGACCGACTCGGCGACCGAGCGGCTCGCCGAGGCCGCGGTCAGAACGACCACGATCTGGGCGTCCTCGATCGCCTTCTCCAGCGTGTCCGCCACCTCGACGCCTGCCGGTGACTCGTGGAGGTAGGGGTCGAAGCCGGTCACCCGGTGGCCGGCCTCGGCGAGGGCGGCACCGTAGATGCGGCCCACCTCGCCGAGACCGAGGATCGCCACGTGGGTGGCCTGGAGCGGGCTGTCGGAGATCGTGCTGTGTGACATCGTCGAACTTTCGGTGCGTGGAAGGGACAGGGAGGGTCGGGGGTCAGTCGTCTGCGGGGATCCGGATGGCCAGGACGTCGCAGGGGGCACGCAGCAGCACGGTCTGGGCCGTGCTGCCGAGGAGGAACTTCCCGGTGCGGGAGCGGCGGCGGAGACCGACGACCACCAGGTCGGCGCTCACCCGCTCCGCCTCGTCGACGAGGGTCTCGGCGACGGAGACGGCCTCGGCGTACTGGCGTACCTCGGCGTCGACGCCGTCGGCGGCCAGGCGCGACCGCACCGCCTCGAGCTCCTCGGCCGGGACGAGGCCGCGGTCGGCGTAGGCGCCACCGGTCGAGGAGTTCACGACCAGGAGCGAGGCGCCGCGGGACCGGGCCTCCCGGACGGCGCCGGCGAGGACTCGCTCGCCGGCGTCGCCGGGCATGTAGCCCACGATGATGGTCATCGCTGCTCCCCCGTGGCGGTGGCAACGCCGAGCGAGACGTCGATGTCGCGACGGGTCGCCTCCTCGGCGGCGTGCTTGGCCTCGGCCCGGTCCGCGATCACGGCCGCGGACTCGAGCGGGACCACGACGACGCCGTCCGCGTCCCCGACGATGATGTCGCCGGGGCGTACGACCACGCCGGCGACGGCGACGTCGACGGAGAGTGCGTAGGGACCGTGCTTGTACGGACCGGCCGGCGTCCGGGACCGGGCGAAGACGGGCATCTCGTACTCGGCCAGGCCCTCGGCGTCGCGGACCGCGCCGTCGAGGAGGAAGCCGGCGACACCGCGGGCCTTCGCCTTGCCGCCGATGAGCTCCCCGATGAGGGCGCGGGACTCGTCGGCGCCGCCGCTCACCACGATCACCTCACCCGGCTCGACCTCGGCGAGCGCCTGGTGGATGCCGAGGTTGTCGCCGGGACGGGTCCACACCGTGAACGCGGTGCCGACCATGCTGGCGCCGGGCCAGGCGGGGGCGATGACGGAGTCGACCGAGCCCAGCCGGTCCATGGCGTCACCGATGTTGGCGGTGGGGAGACGACGGAACCGGTCGAGGAGGGCCTCGTCGGGACGCTCGGGCCGGGCCGTGGCGACGCGACCGCCGGGGTTGAGCTGCTGGTCGGCGAGGATGCTGTCGGTCATCAGCTGTCCGCCTTCACCAGCGGGAAGAGGTCGCCGAAGGTCTTCTCGGTGTCGTCCCAGTAGGCGGAGTAGTCGTCGGCGTCGAGGTAGGACGGGGCGAGGCCGGCCTCGGTCATCTTCTTCTGGAACGCCGGGTCGTCCATGATCTCGCCGATGGCGGTGGACATCTCGTCGACGACCTCGTCGGGCGTGCCCTTCGGGAAGGCGTAGCCGCGCGAGGAGGAGATCTCCACGTCGTAGCCCGACTCCTTGAACGTCGGTACGTCGGGCAGCGACTCGGCGCGCTCGGCGTCCATCACACCGATGACGCGGACCTTGCCGGACTCGGCCAGCGGCTGCAGGTCGCTCACGTTGGTGAGGAGGACGTCGGTGTTGCCGCCCAGGAAGGCGGTGGTGGCGGCGGTGCTGCCGTCGGCGAAGTGCACCGGGGCGAGCTCGGCGCCGGAGACCTCCTTCAGGCTGGCGAGGGCGAAGTGCTCGTTGCTGGCGACGCCGGTCGTGGTCGCCCGCAGCTTCCCGGGCTTCGCCTTGGCGGCCTCGACCAGGTCCTTCGGGGTCTTGATGTCGCTGTCGGGGGCGACCGCGACCGCGGTCGGGTCGATGACCTGGAGGGCGACGGGAGCGAAGCTGTCGCGCTCGTAGGAGGCGCCCCGGCTCTTGTCGAGCACGGTCATGATCGCCGAGGGGAACGTGGTGGCGGCCATGGTGTAGCCGTCGGGCTTCGCCTGGGTCAGCGTGGTGTAGGCGACCTGGGAGTTGGCGGCGGGCTTGTTGACCACGGTGATCGTGGCGTCGAGCTTGTCCTCGAGCTCCTGGGCGAGCATGCGGGCGCCGATGTCGGTCGGGCCCCCTGCTTCGTACCCGACGACGAGCTCGATGGGCTTGGTCGGGTAGTCGCCGGTCGCGGCGGTGGTGCCGGACTGGGAGCAGGCGGCGAGCGAGAGGCAGGCGAGCCCGATGCCGGCGAGGGTGAGTACGCGAGGTGCGCGGTTCATGGTGATGACCTTTCGTGTCGTGACGGGGTGGGTGGGTCAGACTTCGGCGTCGGTGGGCAGCCCTGCCTTTCTCTTCAGTCCGGCGCTGAGCACGGAGGCGGCGAGGACCGCGAGGGCGACCAGGAGGAAGACCAGCGACAGCGGACGGTCGACGAAGATCCCGAAGTCGCCCTGGGAGATCTGCAGGGACTCCCGCAGCGCGCTCTCGATGAACGGGCCGAGGATGAGGGTGAGGACCAGCGGCGCGAGCGGCAGGTGCACCTGTCGGAAGACGAAGCCGACGATGCCGAAGAACACCATCACGTAGATGTCGATGACGGAGTTGTTGACGGCGTACGAACCGATCACGATGAAGGCGAAGATCACCGCGCGCAGGACCGAGTAGGGGATTGCCAGGATCCGGGTCCACAGGCCGACCATCGGGACGTTGAGCACCAGCAGGAGCAGGTTGCCGACGAACAGGCTCGCGATGACGGTCCAGACCAGGTCCGGCGCCTCGGTGAAGAGCTGCGGTCCCGGGGTGAGCCCGTTCTGGAGGAAGGCGCCCATGAGCACCGCGATCGACGGCGACGCCGGGATGCCGAGGGTGAAGAGCGGGATGAACGCGGCGTTGGCGTGCGAGTTGTTCGCCGTCTCCGGGGCGGCCACGCCCTCGATCGCCCCGCTGCCGAGCTCCTTGCGGTGCCGGGAGACCTTCTTCTCCGTGCTGTAGGCCAGCAGCGACGAGATCGCTGAGCTCACCCCCGGGATGAGACCGATGACGGTGCCGATCGAGGCGCCCCGTCCGATGGCGGGCGCGGCCCGGCGAAGGTCGGTCCTCGTCGGCAGCAGCTGGCGAAGCGTCGGCGCGGTGGGCTTCGGGGCGGCGCCGCCGCTGGTGGCGAGCAGCTCACCGAGCCCGAAGATGCCGACCAGGACGGGTACGTAGCTGATCCCGTCGAAGAAGTGCGGCTGGTCGAAGGTGAACCGCGGCAGACCCATCACCGGGTCGATGCCGACCATCGCGATCAGCAGGCCGAGGCAGGCCGAGACGACCCCCTTGAGGACCGACCGCCCGACCAGGCCGACGAGCAGGGCCAGACCGATGAGCACCAGCGAGAAGAACTCCGGGGGCCCGATCCGCAGACCCAGCTCGGAGAGCGGCTTCGCCGCCACGACGAGCGCGAGCGTGGCGATCGTGCCGCCGATGAACGAGCCGATCCCGGCCGTGGCCAACGCCGCTCCGGCCCGGCCGCGCAACGTCATCTGATAGCCGTCGATGCAGGTGATCGCCGACTCGCCCTCGCCGGGGATGTTCAGCAGGACGCTGGTGATCGTCCCGCCGTACGCCCCGCCGTAGAAGATCGCGGCCAGCATGATGATCGCGCTCGCCGGATCCATCGTCAGGGTGAGCGGGATCAGGATCGCCATGCCGGCGGTCGAGCCGATGCCGGGCAGGATGCCCAGGATCGTGCCGAGCAGGCAGCCGATCAGGGCGAAGAGCAGGTTCTGCGGCGTCAGCGCGGAGGCGAAGCCGTCGAGGAGTGCGGTGAAGGATTCCATGACCTCACAGCCCCAGGTCGCGCAGGATCGGGATGCTGGACACCGGTAGCGGAACCGTCAGCAGCCGGGTGAAGGCGTAGTAGACGCCGAAGCTCCCGGCCGCCGCGATGACCAGCGACTGCAGCGGCCCGCGGCGGCCGATCACGAGCAGGTGGAAGAGCAGGAAGACCAGCATGCTGACCTGGTAGCCGACCACCTCGAGGCAGGCGGCGAGCACGCACAGGCTCACCAGGATGGCCAGCACGCTGGGAAGCGAGTAGTCGGGCGTCTCCTCCTCGTCGGCGGCCGGCTTCCTCGCGAGCTCGGGGCGGAGCCGCGCTCGCAGCTCCTGGCCGAACCAGACGAGCCCCAGCACGACGAGGAGCACGCCCAGCCAGAGCGGGAAGAAGCCCGGCCCGGGTCCGAGGTCGTCCCAGTAGCCGAGGGAGCGCGAGCCGATGAACGCGGCCGCGCCGATGGCGACGACGAGCGCCGCGACGACCAGGGGCAGCACGGACCGCCGGGGGTCGTCGGCGGTCGCTGGACCGCCTTCCGCCGTAACGGCGGGGATGTTGGTGTTGTCGCTCATTTTCTCATTCTGTGATAAGGTGTATCACGGCATGAGGAACTATCCGTGACGGTCGTCACCCTGTCAAGCCCTCGTGGGCAGAGATGCGAGGATTCGATGCGTCGCGACGAAACCGAGGAGGCACGTGAGCGAGCAGAAACCGGCAAGCACGATGCGCTCTCTGGAGAGGGCCATCGACGTTCTCGAGGTCCTCGAGGCGACACGTACGCCGCTACGGCTGAGCGAGGTCGCGCGCCGTGCGGGCCTGCACGTCGCCACGACCCAGCGCATCCTCAACGCGCTCGAGGCGCGCGGCCGCGTCGAGCAGGACGGCGCCGGCTACCGCACGGGCGTCGCGATGCTGTTCGGGGCCCACGCCTACCTGGCCACCAACCGGCTGGCCTCCGCCGCGCCGATGATCCTGCAGCAGCTCGCCACCGCCACCGGACTCACCGCATCCGTGTTCGTGCGCGCGGGTTCCTCCCGCGCGGTGATCGCCCGGGTCGAGGGCAGCGACCCGTTGCGCTACGTGCTCCCGATCGGCGAACGGCTCCCGCTCCACCTCGGTGCGGGCAAGGTCATCGCTGCGTACATGGATCCCGAGGAGCTCGAGTCGGTGCTCGGCGAGATCACCGAGTTCACCCGGGCCGAGGGGACCCGGATCTCGCTCGAGGACTTCCGGCGCGAGCTCGCGGAGATCCGGCAGCGCGGCTGGGTGGTGTCCCACGACGAACGCGTGGTGGGCGCGTCCTCGGTCGGCGCACCCCTGATCAACGCCGACGGCGAGTTCCTCGGGGCGATCCAGGTCGCCGGCCAGACCACCAACCCCGCCTTCACCGACCCCACTCCCCTCGGCCACGAGGTGCGCCAGGCGGCGAGCGCGCTCGCCTCGCGCGTGGGCTGACCAGGAGCCGCGACGATGCCCGACGACTGGCTGAACCAGACCCGCGAGTCCTACGACACCGACGCCGCCGGCTACGCCGAGAAGGTACGCGGCCTGCTGGACGATCGCCCCTACCTGCGTGCGGCGCTGGCCGTCTTCGCCGAGACCGTGCGTGACGGCGGCGGGCCGGTGGCCGACGTCGGCTGCGGCCCCGGCTACGTCACCCGCCACCTCCACGACCTCGGGATCGACGCGTTCGGCATCGACCTCTCCCACGAGATGATCGCGATCGCGCGGCGCGACCACCCGGATCTCGGGTTCGAGGTCGGGTCGATGACCGATCTCCCGCTGGCGGACGGGTCCGTGGGCGGCGTACTCGCGTTCTGGTCCGTCATCCACATCCCCGACGCGGCGGTGCCCGGGGTGTTCGAGGAGTTCCGGCGGGTGCTGCGGCCCGGCGGGCCGGTGCTCGTCGGGTTCCACGTCGGTGACGAGACGCGGCACTCGACGACCGGCTACACCGGCCGCCCGATCAACGTCGACAGCCACCGTCGCACGCCCGAGCAGATCTCCCGGTGGCTGCGGGAGGCCGGGTTCGACATCGAGGCCGAGCTGCTGATGCGGCCCGACGACGAGGTCCCGGGTGCCATCGTCGTCGGGCGGGCGCCTCAGGACGGGCGCTAGGCGGGCACCGGCTCCCCGACGGCCACGGCCGCCGGCGCGGTCCGCGCCGTGAACCGCAGGTTCGGGTCCTCGACGGAGCGGAGCCGCAGCTCGCGGGTGTCGTAGAGGTAGTCCTGCCGGATCTGCCACGGTGCCCGCCTGCCCTGGCGAGGCATCACGGCGTCGCCGCGCTGGATGTAGCCCGACCGCATCGAGGCGCCCATCACGGAGACGTCGTCGCGATCCTCGTCCGCCGCCTCGGCGACCACCTGGCCGTAGCCGTTGCTGGCCATGTGCTTGAGCAGGCGGCACAGGTACGCACCGGCGAGATCGGCCTTCAGCGTCCACGACGCGTTGGTGTAGCCCATCACGATCATCGCGTTGGGCATGCCCTCGACCAGGGTGCCCTTGTAGAGCATCCGGTCACGGGTGTCGACCGGCTGACCGTCGACCTCGACGCGCATGCCGCCGAGCAGCTGGATCCTGAGTCCGGTGGCGGTGATGACGATGTCGGCGGGGATCTCCCCGCCGGACGCCAGCCGGATGCCGGTCTCGGTGAAGGTGTCGATCGTGTCGGTGACGATCGAGGCCTCGCCGCGCCGCAGGACGGAGAAGAGATCGCCGTTCGGCACCACGCACAGCCGCTCGTCCCAGGGGTTGTAGCTCGGCTCGAAGTGCTTCATGTCCACCTCGCTGCCGACCTGGGCGCGGATCGCGGCCAGGATCGCCTTCCGGGCGGCCTTGGGAGCGGTGCGGCAGAAGCGGTACATGCCCTGCTGCAGCAGGATGTTGCGTACACGGCCGGTGCCGTAGACCGCCCGGCTCGGCACCTTGAGCAGGTTGAACGCGGCCGAGACCGGGTCGTCGGCCGGGACCGGCACGACGTACGTCGGTGAGCGCTGGAGCATCGTGACGTGCTCGGCCTTCTCGGCCATGTTCGGGACCAGGGTGATCGCGGTGGCGCCGCTGCCGATGACGACCACGCGCCTGCCGGTGTGGTCGAGGTCGTCGGGCCAGTGCTGCGGGTGGACGAGCTCGCCCTGGAACCGCTCCTCACCAGGGAAGACAGGGCGGTGTCCCTGGTCGTAGTCGTAGTAGCCGGTCGCGCCGACGAGGAAGTGGCTCGTCCACTCCTCCGTCTCGCCGGTGGCCTCGTCGAGCGCTGTGGTGGTCCAGAGGCCACGCTCGCTGGACCAGGAGGCGGAGACGACCTTGCGGCCGAAGTGGGTGTGCCGGGTGACGCCGTACTCGTCCGCCGTCTCCTCGATGTAGCGCTTGATGCTCGGGCCGTCGGCGAGCACCTTGGTGCCGTGCCACGGCCGGAACCCGTAGCCGAAGGTGAACATGTCGGAGTCCGAGCGGATCCCGGGATAGCGGAACAGGTCCCAGGTGCCACCCATCGCGGTGCGGCGCTCGAGGATGGCGTACGTCCGTCCGGTCCGTTCGCGGGTCAGCTGGCTGGCGACGCCCACGCCGGACAGGCCGGCTCCGACGATGAGTACGTCGACGTGTCGCTGGGTGGTCATGCGGTCCTCCGAAGTTCCGTGCTCGTCATCCCCTGGGTGGTGGCCAGGATGGTGTCGGCGATCAGGTCGGGGTCGTCCGCCATCGGCACGTGCCCGCAGCCGGGCAGCTCGACGTGGCGCGCTCCGGGCAGGCGCACCCGCGCCTGGCCGGCCTGGTAGGGACGCAGGACCCGGTCCTTGCTGCCCCACGCGATCGTGATCGGCACGTCCGCCGGCACGGCACCGTCGAAGAGATAGCCGCCGCGGATGATCTCGCGGACCGCATGCCTGGAGTCGAGCATGTTCCGCAGGTCCGCGTACGCCACCTCCGGCGCGATCAGCGTCGGCCGGGCGCTCGCCCAGCTGAGGCCGAGCGTCCGCCCCAGGGGGTGACGCAGCAGCCACGGCGCGACGGGCCTCAGCACCCCGGACGTCGCGATGACCGAGGCGAACAGCGCCCGCACGTAGGCGAACTCGACGTCGTTGCGCCAGAAGCCGGCCGGGGAGATCGCGGTGACGCTCCGGGCGAGCCCGTGCTTGCTCATCTCCAGCGAGATCAGCGCACCCAGGCTGTTGCCCACCACGTGCGGGCGCTCCAGGCCGGCGGCCGCCATGAACTCCTCCAGCGGCTCGATCAGCGCCTGCCGCGGGGAGCGGCCGTCGGCCACGTGGCCCGGCGACTCGCCGTGCCCGGGCAGGTCCACCAGGAACACCTCGTGGTGCTCCGCGAGCCGGTCGACGACCGGGTGCCAGGCCTGCCGCCGATGACCGATGCCGTGGATCAGCAGCACCGGCTCGCCCGAGCCGGCGCTCTCGTACGCCAGCACGTCAGACCGCCGCGCTGGACGGCTGGGCGCGGAAGCGCGCTGCCCGACCGTCGATGCCGAGGGCCCGCCAGACCAGCGCAGCCGGCCCCTTGCGGATGCCCAGGTTGTCGGCCAGGAGACGTACGTCCGAGAAGAGGTCGCGCAGGAGCTTCTCGGAGTCCTCGGACTTCCACCAGATCTCCTTGGCGACGTCCTTCGGGATGCCCATGTCGTCGCGCGCCTGCTTGCTCGGCACCATGATCACGTCGCACAGGAGTCGCATGACGACCGGGAACAGGTAGGTCAGCGCGCGCCGCTTGAGCGGGTTCATCTGTGCCCAGTGGTGCTCGAGGTACTGGTGGGCGAAGCCAATGTGGCGCGCCTCCTCGGCGATGTGGATCTGCATGACGCGGTCGATCAGCGGGTGGCTGCCGCCGGCCCGCATGATGCTCTTCTGCAGGTGGTCGATCGGCTCCTCGCCACCGAGGATGCCGACGAAGAAGATCTCCGGGAACCAGGTCCCGGCCGACGTCACCAGCGGAGCCAGCCAGGCGAACCAGCCCGGTGCGCCGGCCACGCCGTCGACCCCTGCGTTCTCCACGAACCGGTTGACCGACTCCTGGAACATCTGGATGTGGTGGGTCTCCTCGGTGACCTCGTGCATCGCGTAGCGGAACTCGGGGTTGCCGTCCTTGGCCAGGATCAGGTGGTGCATCACCCCGGCGATCAGCACCTGCTCGAACTGGCGCCCGACCTTCGCGATCTGGGCGTAGCGGTAGACGCCGACCTGGATCTGCCGCTCCTTCGAGAGCGACTTGTACCACTCGTGACGGCCGATCTCGTCGGCGTCGGTGAGGATGAAGCGCTCGTCGTTCGGGTCGAGGTGGAACTCGGGGTCGTCCCACTTGATGTCCTTGAACGCCTGGAAGTGCTGGTCCACCGACGCTTCGGACAGCGTCCGCAGCGTGTCGTGGTAGGACTGCGTCGTCGAACTCATCTCGATCTCCTTCTCATCGGGTGGGGATCGGAAGGGATCGGCTGATGATCTCCTTCATGATCTCGGTCGTGCCGGCGTAGATGCGCTGGACACGGAGGTCGGTGAAGGCCCGGGCGATCGGGTACTCCTCCATGAACCCGTAGCCACCGAAGAGCTGGACGCACTTGTCGACGACGAGACCGGCCCGCTCCGAGCTCCAGTACTTGGCCATCGCGGCGGTCGGGATGTCGAGCTCGCCCTTGACGTGCAGCTCGACGCACTCGTCGATGAAGGAGCGCGCCACCCGGGCCTCGGTCGCGATCTCGGCCATCTCGAACTTGGTGTTCTGGAAGCCGAAGACCGGCCGACCGAAGGCGGTGCGCTCGTTGACGTACCGAAGGGTCTCCTCGAAGCAGAACTCCATCGCCGCCACGCTGCCGACCGCCACGATGAGCCGCTCCTGAGGCAGCTGCATCATCAGCTGGACGAAGCCGTCGCCCTCCTTGTCGCCGAGCAGGTTCGAGGCGGGGATGCGTACGTCGTCGAAGAAGAGCTCGCAGGTGTCCTGCCCCTTCATGCCGATCTTGTCGAGCACCCGGCCGCGCCGGAAGCCTTCGGCGTCGGTCGGCACGATGACCAGGGAGATCCCGGCCGCGGCCTCCTCGGGGTTGGTCTTGACCGCGACCAGCACCATGTCGGCGAGGAGACCGTTGGTGATGAACGTCTTGGCGCCGTTGACGACGTAGTCGTCGCCGTCCTTGATCGCCTTGGTACGGATGCCCTGCAGGTCGGATCCGGTGCCGGGCTCGGTCATCGCGATCGCCGAGACCACCTCACCGGAGGCGAGCTTCGGCAGCCACTCGTTCTTCTGCTCCTCCGTGCCGTACGCCAGCAGGTAGTGGGCCACGATCCCGCTGTGCAGCGAGGCACCGAACGACGTGTCACCCACCCGGGCCTGCTCCTCGATCAGCACGGCCTCGTGGGCGAACGTGCCGCCGCCACCGCCGTACGCCTCGGGGATCGAGAGGCACAGCAGACCCAGCTCGCCCGCCTTGCGCCACAGGTCGCGGTCGACGTGCTTGTCGGCGATGTAGGTGTCGATGTTGGGCTTGACCTCCTTCTCGAAGAAGGTCCGGGCAAGGTCGCGAAGGTCGTCCAGGTCCTGGTCCATCCAGGGCGAGCGGCGGGACATGCGAGGCCTTTCGGTTCGGGGTACATGGTGTATCAAGGACATGGTGTCCCACTTACTCTCTGGATACAAGGTGTAGCCGGTGGCGTCTCGCTAGGCTGACCACGTGGTTGACGTGGTGAAGTGGGTGGACTCCACCGTCCGGCGCCGCTCCGCGAAGGAGGCGCTCGACAACGACGCGCGGCGCGCCCAGGTGGTCGAGGCGGCCGTCGCGGCGATCGAGGAACGCGGCCCGGGCGTCGGCATGGCCCAGGTCGCCGAGCGCGCCGGACTCCCCCGCCCGAACGTCTACCGCCACTTCGCCAGCAAGGAGCAGCTCGACGCCGAGGTCGTCCGGTTCGCGTCGACCGAGCTGATCCGCCGCGTACGCCCTCATCTCGCGCGCGCCGGGACCCCGCGCGAGGTCATCGGCGGCGTCATCGAGCCCTGCGTCGTCTGGGCCGACGAGCACCCGAATCTCTACCGGTTCGTCGCGGCGCAGCAGCAGACCAAGGCCCTGCACCACGCACGGATGGGACGCAACCGCTTCCTCGACGAGCTCATCGACGCGATGGGCTCCTACCTCCGCGCCTCCGACATCAGCGACCCGCCCTCCGACGGCATCCTCGCCGGCCTGATGGGCATGGTCGACGCCAGCATCATCTGGTGGCTCGACCATCACGACGAGACCCGGGACCAGCTCGTCGACCGGCTCACCCGGCAGGTGGTCGTGGTGCTCATCGACATGCTCGACGACCTCGGCCTCGAGGTGCGTGACGACATGATCTTCAAGCCGCGCGACTGATCAGGAACGAAGAAGCCTACGGGCTTCCGACTTTCTAGGCTCGTCTCAACAGACCGACCCAAAAGGAAGACCGATGGCTCAGAGCAGCACGTTCACCGAGGAAGAGAAGGCCGCCATGAAGGAGGCCGCCGCCGAACGGCGCACGGCCGCCAAGCGTGGCACCGGCAGCAAGAAGGCCGAGGCCGACCTCGCGGACTGCCTCGCGAAGATCGAGGCCATGGACGAGAACGACCGCGCGATCGGCGAGACGCTCCACCGGATCGTCACCACGCACGCGACCGATCTCGCCCCGAAGACCTGGTACGGCATGCCCGCCTACGCCAACGCCGACGGCAAGGTCGTGGTCTTCTTCAAGTGCGCCGGGAAGTTCAAGATGCGCTACGCCGAGGTCGGCTTCCAGGAGTGGGCGAACCTCGACGACGGCGACATCTGGCCGACCGCCTTCGCCGTCACCACGATGACCCCGGCCGTCGAGGAGAAGCTCACCGAGCTGGTGGAGCGGGCCGTCCGCTGAGGACCGGCCCGCTCCACGCTCGCGGCTGATGGTGCGGCGTACCTATCGGACGGCAGCCAGCTCGGCCGGCTGCTTGTGGAAACGGCCGTCCTTCATGATGTAGTGCAGCCGGTCGTGGTCCTGCAGGATCGTGATGTCGGCGAGCGGGTCGCCGTCGACCAGGATGAGGTCGGCGAGGTAGCCAGGCTGGACCTTGCCGAGCTCGTCGGGGCGCAGCATGATCTCGCCACCCTGCGCGGTGGCCGCGAGGATCGCCTCCATCGGGGTGAAGTCGAGCAGCTCGACGAAGTGCTGAAGGTCGCGGGCGTACGTCCCGTGCGGCGTCCACGCGAAGCCGTAGTCACCGCCCGGCAGCACCCGGATGCCACGTCGGTGCATCTCCTTCAGACCCGCGATCGCGGCATCGAGCTCGATCTTGTAGCCGGCCGCCTCGGCCGCCTCCTGCGGGTAGCCATAGGACTCGGCCTCGTAGAGCGTGGCGACGAGCCAGTTGATCGCCGGCGCGACGAACACCCAGTCCTTGTTGGCCTCGAGCATGTCCATCGCCTCGGCGTCGGCGTAGCTGGCGTGGTAGATGATGTCCACCTTGTTGCGTACGCACATCTTGACGCTCTCCGCACTCCGAGCGTGCGCGCAGACCCGCTTGCCGAAGCGGTGCGCCTCTGTGGCTGCGGCGGCCACCTCCTCCTCGGAGAAGTACGTATCGTCGGCATGCATGTCACCGGTGATCTCCTCCCCGGTCATCGACAGCTTGATCTGGTCGACCCCGATGGCGACCAGCTCCCGGACGGCCTTTCGCATGCCCTCGGGACCATCGGCGAACTTGGTGATCGACTTGACGATCGCACCTCCCGTCACGGCGATCTCCGGGCCGTTGGCCAGATAGCGGGGCCCCGGCACTCGACCGGCTTCGATCGCGTCGCGGCACACCACATCGAGTCGCTCCTTCGCAGAGGCGGCCCCCAGACACATCGTGTAGCCGGAGTCGATGTACGTACGTGCGGACTCGAGGCTGAACAGCAGGTGCTCCTCGACGGGCATGTTGCCCAGGCCCTCGAGATCGGCGCTGTTGTTCCAGGTGAGATGTGTGTGGGCGTCGCAGAGACCGGACATCAGGGTGCGGCCGCGGCCGTCGATCACACGGGCGCCGGCCGCGGCGCTCTCCGCGACGACGCCGACGGCGGAGATGCGGTCGTTCTCGACGAGGACGTCGCCGGGATAGGGGTCCGCGCCGGTCGAGTCGAGGATGGAGACGTTGCGGAACAGGGTCTTGTCGCTCGGGATGGGCATGGTGCGCTTCTCTCTCCGTTGAGGGGTAGTGGGTCAGAGGAACTTGCGGAGGAGGTCGGTGACGTCACTGGCGGCCTCGAGAGCCGTCCAGTGCCCGATGCCGTCGATGACCTGGAGCTCGGCGGACCCGTGTTCGGCCGCGAGCTGTTCGCTGACCGCCGGCGGGCCGACCTTGTCGTCGCTGCCGGTGACGAGCAGCAGCGGTAGATCCGAGGCGACCGCCTCGGGGGATCGCGCGGCGGCGAGGGCCTCGCAGTTGCGGGCATAACCCTCGGCGTCCTGGCGCATGACGAGCTCGCGCACGAAGGCGGCGACCTCCGGCAGCTCGTTGCGGGTCCGTTCGGACAAGGCGTTGGCGACGACACCCGGCGCGACAGCGACGGTGCCCTGGTCGCGCAGCATCGCAGCGCGGTCACGCTGGGCCTGGCGACCGGCATCGGTGGGCTCCGCCACGGCACCGAGCAGGACGAGCTTGGTGACCTTGTCGGGGTGTTGCGCGGCCAACTCCCTCGCGACGAGCGTGCCCATCGAGTGGGCGACGACGGCCGCGGACGTCACGCCCGCCTGGTCGAGGACCGCCGCGAGGTCATCGGCATGGCCGGAGATGCTGATCGGGTCGGCGACCTCTGACCGGCCAGCGCCGGCACTGTCGACGCGGATCACGGTGAATCGGTCGACCAGAGCGCGTACCTGCGGCTCGTAGAAGTTCGACGTGCCACCGAGTCCGTGGACCATGAGAACGGCGGGGCCGTCGCCCTCGATCTCGACGGCGAGGTGGTGTCCGTTGATGTCCATGTCGTCCTATCTGGTGAGTGGTGGTCAGGCGATCGTGTTGCGCTGGGCGCCGAGGCCGGTGATGCGCACCTCGACGACGTCCCCGGACCGGAGGAACCTCGGCGGGTCGAAGCCGATCCCGACACCGGCCGGGGTGCCGGTCGCGATCACATCGCCGGGGACGAGGGTGATACCGGCCGAGATGGTGGCGATCAGCTCGGGGATGTCGAAGATGAGATCCTTCACCGGAGCGAACTGACGACGCTCGCCGTTGACCAGGGTCTCGATCTCGAGGGTGCTGACGTCGCCGATCTCGTCAGAGCTCACCGCATAGGGCCCCATCGGGCAGTGCGTGTCCAGGCTCTTGCCCAACAGCCACTGCTTGTGGTCGCGCTGCAGGTCGCGGGCGGTGACATCGTTGATGATCGTGTAGCCCCAGACATGGTCGTACGCCTCGTCGCGGCTGATGCCTCGTCCACCTGTGCCGATGATCACCCCGAGTTCGCCCTCGTAGTCGAGCTCATCGGTCAGACCGGGATGTGACTCGATGTCGTCGTACGGGCCGGTCACCGATGACGGCACCTTCGAGAAGACGATCGGTCGAGCCGGCAGCTCCTCCGAGCGCGAGGGAGTGTCATAGCCGCTCCGCCCGAACTCGCGGACGTGGTCGGAGTAGTTCTTCCCGACGCAGAAGACGTTGCGTACGAGGGTTGGGATCGGTGCACCGAGGATGACCTCCTCCAGCGGGATCGTCGGGAGGGCGGCGAGCACAGCCGTCAGTTCGATACGTCGTGCGGACCAGGTCGTGATCACGTCGAGCAGCCCCTGCACCCCGAGAGCGTCGGTGATGTCCTTGAGTACTCCTGCCTCGGAGTCGACGACGCCGACCCGGTCGGCGTCACGACCTTCGACGGTGAATGTTGCCAGCTTCATCTCGGAACCAATCTGAACCAATAGACGACCAATTTGGTCGATGGTTGGACCATACGACCTGAGGCGCGCTGTGTCCAGGGTCACAATGCGAGCAATATGCCCTCGCGAGCAGCGGGTACCAATTGGTTCTGATTGGTCACATGGGTTATGGTCGCCACGTGAGCACCGTTGAGCAGTCCCTCCGCGCCCTGCTCGACGAGCAGACCGCCATCGGCCATCTCGGCCCCGGGTCCAAGCTGCCGACAGAGCGCGAGCTGGTCGTACGCCTGCAGGAGCCCCGCAGCGCGATCCGGCGCGCCCTGGACGCCCTCGAGCGCGAGGGCCGCATCGTCCGGCACGTCGGCCGGGGCACCTTCCTCACCGAGGCCGCGGGTCGCTCGGAGGAGGCACCGCCGGACACGAGTCCGACCGAGATCATGCAGGTCCGCCTCGTGATCGAACCTCCGGTCGCCGGCCTCGCCGCGCGCGTGGCCACCCAGGCCGACCTCGCGCGCATCCAGGAACACCTGGATGCCGGCGGCGCGAGCACGGAGTTCGAGGCCTTCGAATCCTGTGATGCGCAACTACACCGTGCCATCGCCACCGCAGCACACAACGGGCTGCTTCTCAGCATGTTCGACGTAATGAACTCGGCGCGGTCATTGCCCGTCTGGGGAAGCCTCAAGCGCCGGACGTCGACGCCCGAGAACCGTGCCGCCTACCATCGCGAGCACGACGCGATCGTCACTGCCCTTCTCGACCGCGATCCGCACCAGGCAGACCAGGCCATGCGGAAGCACCTCGAGCACGTCTCGGAGACGCTGCTCGGCCACCGGTAGGTCCGAGCAGCGCCTGACCGAGCTTGCGACACGGGCGGCGAGCTAGAGCGCGAGCGCTCCCGCAAGCTTCTCCGTCAGGAACCGGCTCGCCCGGTCGAGGGCCGCATCGGCCTCGTCGAGCGACCCGGCCTGGTTCTGGAAGACGTGCGGGAGGTCGGCGCCGACCTCGAGGGCGACCTCGACGTCCGCCTCCGCGGCCTTCGCGGCGAGCCGCACGGCGTCGTCCAGGAGCACCTCGCGGGACCCGACCTGGATCAGGATCGGCGGCAGGCCGGTGAGGTCCGCGAGCGCCGGGCTGATCAGCGGGTCGACCGGATCGGTGCCGCCGCGCAGGTAGCGGTCGGCGAACCACTGAAGCCCGGCCCGGTCGAAGAGCGGGTCGGCGTCACTCTTGGTCTCGACCGTCGAGCCGGAGAGCGTCAGGTCGGTCCATGGGGAGAACACCACCGCCGCCGCCGGCTGCGGAAGTCCGGCAGCGCGCGCGGCCAGCAGCGTCGCGAGGGTCAGGCCACCGCCCGCGGAGTCACCGGCCAGCACGAGCCGATGCGGCTCGATGCCGCTCTCGAGCAGTCCTCGGTACGCCGCGAGCCCATCCTCCACCGCCGCCGGGTACGGCGCCTCGGGAGCGAGCCGGTAGTCGATCGCGACAGCGCGGAGGCCGGCACGGGCGGCCAGGCCGTCAGCCAGGGGCGCGCCGGTGCGGGCCGAGCCGAGGACGTACCCGCCGCCGTGGAGGTAGAGGAGCGTGCCCCCGGTGGCCGCGGGATACAGCTCCAGGGCCGGGATCCCGCCGATCGTGATCGACGCGGCCCCGGCCTCGTCGGGCAGCGGCCGGGTCTGACCGGCGTCGAAGCCGGCGCGGGCCTCCTCGACGTTCACCGACGGGTCGAAGGGGAAGTCGCGGATGGCTTTGTCCAGTGCCTCGCGCTGGTGCTTGCTCACGGTGATGCCTCCTACGTGGGACGATGTTGTATCGAACCGAACTATATTCCTATCGATATAATTCCTTGGAAGCGATTTTTCATGGCGCACAGCTGGCAGTTCTTCTCCGACCTCGTCCGCGCCGAGACGCGGCTCTTCAATCAGCTGGACGCAGGCGTGCGCGCCGCACACGACGGCCTGACGCTCGGGCAGTTCCAGCTGCTCGAGCTGATCGCGACCACCCCTGAGTGCCGCATCTCCGACATCGTCGCCTCGATGGACATCGGCGTCGGCACGGCGAGCAAGGCCATCGATCGACTGGAAGCGGCCGGGCTGTGCCGCCGGGCGTCCAACCCGAACGACCGACGGTCCTCGATCCTGGCGCTGACAGAGTCAGGCGAACGCGCCTTCGCGGCAGCCGCCCCGACCGTAGACGCGGTGATCGCCGAGCGACTCCAGGACATCGCGGCCGACGACCTGGCCACCACGGCTCGGGTCCTGAGCCGTCTCCGAACGACGTTGGAGGAGCTAGCGCGGTGAACGGCCCGCACCCGGTCCCTGATCAGGCGCCGGGCTCCTGGAGCTGGTCGAGGTAGGAGCGGATCGCGTCGCGCCGGGCCACCATGCAGTCCACGCACCGGCACATCCGCTCCCACTCGGACTCGACGGCGGTCACGGTCTCCGGGTCGACGTGCTCGGGGTAGATGCCACCGTCCTCGGTCAGCGCGTCGAGCAGCTGACCGACCATCGCGCTCGGGAGGCCAGAGGCGTACAGGGCCTGGATCTGGCGGGCTCGGGCGAGCTGCTCGGGCGCGTACGACCGGTAGCCGTTGGCGTCACGACCTGCCGGCTCCAGCAGCCCGGTCTCCTCGTAGTGGCGGAGCATCCGGGGCGTCGTACCACTCTGTTTCGCGAACTCGCCGATCAGCATGGCGTCATTGTCGCCTCATCATTTTCGGCACCGGGGCTTGACCCTGCCACTAGTGGCAAGGGGGCAGGTTGTGCGTCATGAGCCATGAACTGCACCGCATCGAGCACGGCGACGGCACCCCTCTCTTCTTCATCCACGGTTTCACCGTGGACCACCACCTCCTGCTGCCCTTCGAGTCCGTGTTCGCCGACCGCCCCGGCTGGCGGCGGATCCATCTCGACCTTCCCGGCCACGGGCGTACGCCGGCACGAGCACATCCCGCGACGGCCGACGCCGTGGCGGACACCGTGGCCGACACCATCCGGCAGCTGGCCGGCGACGGACCGTTCGCGCTCTGCGGGAACTCCTTCGGCGGGCTGATGGCTCGGGACATGATCGCCCGGTTCGGCGACCAGGTCACCGGCCTGGCGCTCATCGCCCCCGTCGCGACCACGCTTGACCGTCGGCGCCGGGCGACCCACCGGACCTTCGACGACCACCCGAGCATGGCCCACCTGAGCGACGCGGACCCGGACCTCGTCGCGGAGTTCATGGCCCACGCCGTCGATCGCGGCGAAGCCTCCTGGACCGCCTTCACCCGGTACGTCGCCCCCGGCCTGGCCGCCCACGACCGGGAGTTCACCACGGACCTGGCGCGGTCGTTCGACCTCGGCGTCGCTCCCGAGGACCGGTTCTCGACCTTCGACCGCCCGGCGCTCGTGATCACGGGCCGCCAGGACGGCGCCGTCGGGTACGAGGACCAGTTCGACCTGCTCAGCGCCTACCCCCGGATGACGTACGTCGCCCTCGACCGTGCCGGGCACAACGTGCACCTCGACCAGCCGGAAGCGACCCGTGCGCTCTTCGCCGGCTGGCTCGACCAGATGTCGGGAGGGTCCGGCTCCTGACGGTGACCCGGAGGCCTGGGCACCTACCGGCGGCTCAAGACGGGGCGCCGGTGCGGTGTACGACCCACACGTTCGGCTCGACATAGGTGGCGACATCGTGGTCGAGGTCGCAGTGCACCGGAGCGAGCGCCCGCGCCACGAGCACCGGGCCGCTCTTGTCGAACGGCAGCCCGGTCCATCTCCGCCACTCCGTCAGGGTGCCGGGGATGACCATCGACCGAGGAGCCACCCGCGCGATGTACCCACCGGCCCTCACGTGAACCCGCAGCCACGGGTCGACAGGGAGACCGTCCTCGCGAACCCGGGTCACGTACGTCGACATCGGCTCGTCGGCGTCGGCCTTAGCACTGGGACGTACGGGGGCGAGGAGCTCCGAGAAGCCGTGCCGGGCAGCGTTGTCGCGCATCGCGCCGAGCATCAGTGCCGAGATCCCCCTTCCCTGGTGATCGGGGTGAACTGCGATCTCGACCGCGGAGATCGCATCGGGCTCCTGACCTCGGATATTCGCCAGCAGGCCATCGCGGATGACGAAGTCCCACCCGTTGTCCGGAAGCTCGTCGTGGTCACCGCGCACGAAGGGGATCGAGTACCCACACGCGACGACCTGGCCGGTCTCGTCCTGGGCGACCAGGACGAACGAGCTGAACCGAGTCTCGACATTCCCGTAGTAGAGCCCACCGATCGGATCATGGCGCATGAACTCGGGCCATGAGCTGGGCATGTCCCACATCGCCTCGGCGAGATCAGGCCGGTCGGCGAGGACGGAGATGGTGAGCGACATGCGGTCATCGTTGCCGATGCAGCGGACGCCGGCGACGGGTTTTCCGACCGGTGCTGGTCGGTCGCTTTCCAGGCCATCAGTCATCCCAGGAGTCGCACTCACCGATGCCGGGCGCCGCCGTCGACGTGGAGGAGCTCGCCCGTGACGTACCCGGCGCCGAGGAGCCACAGTGCAGCGTCGGAGATGTCGTCGACCGTGCCGTGCCGTCCGACGAGGGAGCCTTGGGCGGCAGCCGCGAGTAGGGCCGACTTGCCGTCTTCGCCCAGCCGGTCCCAGGTGCCGCTGTCGACCAGTCCCGGTGCGATGGCGTTGACCCGCAGCGGGGCGAGCTCCACTGCCAGGTGGCGGACCAGGTAGTCCAGCGCACCGTTGGCGACGCCCTTGACCACGGTGCCGGGCTTCGGCTGCCAGCCGACGACACCGGAGAAGAAGAGCATCGATCCGCCGGGCCGCACCAGCTCGGCGAGGTGCTTGGCCACCAGGAGCGGGCCGACGACCTTGGTGCCGAACGCAGCGACGACCTTGTCGTGGTCCAGGTCGCTGACGGGTACGTCATGGTGTGCCGACACGGTCGAGACGATGTGGTCGACCGGCCCGAGCGAGGCTGCCGCGTCGGCGAGCGTCTCCTCGTCGAGCACGTCGAGCCTCAGGTGGTGGTCGCCGGCACGGGTTGCGACGATGCTGGTCGCCCCGGCCTGTTCCACGCGGCGGGCGATGTCGGCGCCGATCCCGCGTCCGCCGCCGATGATCAGGATGCGCTGGTCTTGAAGTGTGTGCGTCATGGCCAGGACGGTATAGATTTGCTACCGGTATCTACAACGCTACTGGAGACGTGATGGGCAAGGCGTACGACGTCATGGCAGCCACCTGCCCGAGCCGCACGGTGCTGCACCGGATCGGCGCCCGCTGGACCGTGTTCGTGATCACCGCCCTGGCCGACGGCCCGATGCGGTTCACGCAGCTCAAGGCGTACATCCGCGGCATCACCCCCAAGGCGCTCTCCGAGACGCTGCGCGCGATGGAGTACGACGGACTCATCAGCCGCACCGCTTTCGGGGGCAACCCACCCCGCGTCGAGTACGCCCTCACCCCGCTGGGGCACACGCTCCTGCCGCCGCTGAGCGCCCTTCGGGAGTGGGCCGAGACCCACGTACCCGACATCGAGCGCGCCCGGGCCGCGGCCGACCTTCGGAGCTCCTGACCCCGGGGTCGGCCCGCTCCGTCAGCCCGCGGAGAGACTCCTCAGCCGGCTGGTGTCGCGGCCGGGGGCCTCGCCGTAGCGACGGCGGTACTCGCGGTTGAACTGGGTGGCGCTGTCGTAGCCGACCCGGTGGGCGACGGTCGCGACGTCGTCGGCTCCCGAGACCAGGAGCAGTCGAGCCTGATGGAGCCGGATCTGCTTCTGGAACTGGATCGGGCTGAGCGCCGTGACGCCCTGGAACTTGCGGTGGAAGGCGGAGACACTGAGCCCGCAGCTGCCGGCGAGGTCGTCGACGCGGAACGGTTCGGCGAAGTTCTCGGTGATCCACCGCACCGCTCGGCTGATCTGGGTGGTGCAGCTGTCGGCGATCCCGATCTGTGCGAGGTTCGCCCCGAGCGGGCCGGTGAGCAGTCGCCAGAGGATCTCCCGCTCGACCATCGGTGCGAGCACCGCGCGGTCCTGCGGCCGGTCGAGGAGGCGCACCATCCGCACGACGGCATCGACCAGCTCGGGCTCGGCGTCGGCGACACCGATCGCGGGAGGGGCATCAGTGTTCCGTACGGCCACCACCCCGGGTGGCGCCTCCAGCAGCAGTGAGGCGACCGCAGCGGGCCGCAGCACCAGCCCGAACCCGAGTGCGGGCCGGTCCGGAGAGGCCTCGCTGTAGTGACCGGTGATCGGGACGTCGACAGAGGCGACGAGGTACTGCCCGGGACCGTACTCGAGGACGCGATCGCCCACGGAGATCCTCTTGCGCCCCTGGGTGATCAGCGCGAAGACCGTGCCGGAGCCGTTGGTCGAAGGTGCCTCCACCGCATCGGCGCGGGCGAGCAGCACCCCCTCGATCGCCGTCGTCTGGTCAGGGCGGGCGTGCGTCTCGATGCGTCGGCGCAGCTCCTCGAGCGGGGTGTCGGTCACGTCACGAAGGTACGTCGCCCACCTGCCCGTCGTCGCCTGTTTCTGCTTCTTCGAGCAGGATCAGGCAATCATCCGCCAGATCTGGTCTCACGCCGCGCGAGCCCGGACTGGTTCGCTGAACAGGTCGAAAGAGCCCGCACCGATCGGTGCGGAGCACACCACCAGAGAGGCGACAGCGATGAGCATCGAGTACGGATTCCAGGCCACCATGACCGCCAAGGAGGGGAAGGCGGACGAGCTCGTCGAGCTCCTGCTCTCCGGTCCCACCGTCGGGCCCTCGGCACACGAGGGCTGCCTCGTGTTCCTGGTCAGCCGGTCGGCCACCGAGCCCGACGTGGTCCACCTCGTCGAGGGCTGGGTGAGCGAAGAGGTGCACCACACCGTCTTCGACGACCCCGAGTCGCAGGGCTTCATCGCCCGCTGTGCAGAGCTCGTCGCCGAGTCGCAGTACGCCGACTTCGTCCCGCTGGGCGGCAAGGCGATCCTTGCCCAGGCGATGACCTCGTCCGCCACCGGCCGGTGACCGCCATGGACAACGCAGCCGCCACGACGACCGCCCGGCCGAACCTCGATCCGGAGCTCGGCGCCCTGCTCGCCGACATGCCCGAGATCTCTCCCCTCAGCGCGGAAACCCTTCCCATGATCCGCCCGTTCGCGACCGTAGACGCGGAGGTCGCGCTCGCCGGCCACGACCTGAGCAGGCGCGACATCACCATTCCCAGCTTCGACGGCGTACCCATCCCGCTCACCGTCCTCACCCCGACCAGAGGCGTCGAGCCCCGCGCGGCGGCTCCGTGCATCTACTGGGTGCACGGCGGTGGCATGGTCATGGGCGACCGCTTCTCCCAGATCGACATCCCTCTCGACTGGCTCGAGAGCTTCGGCGCGACGGTGGTGTCGGTCGACTACCGCCTTGCGCCCGAGGCGACGGGGGCGACGCTCGTGGAGGACTGCTACGCCGGCCTCGGCTGGGTGGCCTCGCACGCGGACGAGCTCGGCATCGATCCCGCTCGCATCATCGTCGCCGGTACGAGCGCCGGTGGCGGGCTCGCGGCCGGCACGACCCTGCTGGCGCGCGATCGACGAGGTCCGGCGATCGCGGCTCAGGTCCTGATCTGCCCCATGCTCGACCATCGCAGCACGACGGAGTCCAGCCGCCAGTTCACCGGTCCCGGTGTCTGGTCCCGCGAGGCGAACGAGTTCGGCTGGCGATCGGTCCTCGGCGACCTCGCCGACCGCGGCGACGTTCCCGGCTACGTCTCGCCCGCGCTCGCCGAGGACCTCGCCGGACTGCCGACCACCTATGTCGACGCGGGCAGTGCCGAGGTCTTCCGCGACGAGAACGTCGCCTACGCGTCCCGCATCTGGGCAGCCGGCGGGCAGGCCGAGCTCCACGTCTGGGCCGGCGGCTTCCACGGCTTCGACGCCCTCTTCCCCCAGGTCCAGGTGTCGCGGGCAGCACGCGCCGCCCGGAGCGACTGGCTCTCGCGGGTGCTCCGTGACTCGAAACGTACGAGCTGATGGCCACGGATCTCGCGCACCGCCGCCGCAGTCTGGTGGGTCGGTCTCCGGCCGAGCAGCACCGAACAGCCACCCCGCTGGAGCTGCTGTACGACCTGGTGTTCATCGTGGCCTTCGGACAGGCGGCCGACGAGCTGGCGCACCACGTCGCGGCAGGTCGGCCGGTCGTCGGAGTCGTCGGGTTCAGCCTCTGCGTCGTCCTGATCTCGTGGGCCTGGGGCAGCTCCACCTGGTTCGCGTCGGCGTACGACGAGGACGACTGGATCTGCCGGCTCGCCACCATGGTGCAGATGGTCGGCGTCATGATCGTCGCGCTCGGGCTGCCCGAGTTGTTCGCCTCGCTCGCCGGGGGCGAGAACGGCGGCTACGGCATCGTGGTCGGCGGGTACGTCGTGATGCGCGTGCCGATGGCGGTCCAGTGGCTGCGCGCGGCCCGCCACGATCCGGTACGTCGGCCGGCACTGATGACCTACTTCTGGACCGTCGCCACGGCCCAGGCCGGGTGGACGTGCCTCGCGGCGACCGCCCCTCCCCTGCCCGCCGCCACAGCTGTCGGGGTGGCGCTGCTTGCGATCGAGACGGTCGGACCGGTGATCGCGCAGCGCGGGAAGGGCGGGACCCCCTGGAACGCCGACCACGTTGCGGAGCGCTACGGGCTGCTCGTCATCATCGCCCTCGGCGAGGTGGTCTTCGGCACCGTCGCCGCGGTGTCGGCCACGGTGCACGGTCCCACCGGTTGGAGCATCCCCGCGGCCGTGACCGCGACCGCGGGGATCGGGCTCGCGCTCGCGATGTGGTGGATGTACTTCACCGTGCCCTCAGCACTCGTCCTGCGAGTCCACCGGGAGCGCGTGTTCTTCTGGTCCTACGGACACCACGTCATCGTGGGCGCGATCGTGGCTGTCGGTGCCGGCTTGCACGTGGCCGCGCTCCACCTCGAGCACGATTCCCGGGTCGGGGCGGTGCCCACGATCCTGACGGTGTCGGTTCCCCTCGTGATCTTCGTCTGGATGCTCTACGCCCAGTGGAAGACGCTGGTCAGAGTCCGCAACCGTCGTCATCTCGGCCTGGTCGTCGGCACGGCTGCGGTGACAGTCCTTGCGGTCGCCCTGGTCGCGGCGGGCATCTCCCTCGCCGCGGGCCTGGCGGTGATCGCGGTCGCGGCCATGATCCCCATCGCGTGGTTCGAGCTCGCCGGACACCGCGACCTAGCAGCTGCGCTCGCTCCGCGCGCTCTCAGCGGATAGGGACGTCGACCGTCTTGGTCGACTCGTCGATGTCGGATGTTCGGACGGTGACGGCGAGCTTCCAGGTCCCGGCGACCGGCACATCGATGTGCCCCAGGCGCTGGCCGGAGGCGATGGTGTCCAGACGTACGGGGAGCGGTCCGATCCGGCCGAGGCTCACGGCCGCGGCGACCTCGGGCGGGTCCGTCGGTTCACCGCTCGCGTCGAAGACGTACAGGTGCAGGTCGACCCGACGGTCTCCTCGCGGTACGGCCGCCACCCGCACGGTGTCACCCTCGATCACGAGCTCTGCGGTGGTCTTGGGGTGGTAGGCCGTCCGGGCGGGTTCGGTGGCGGTCAGCCCACTGGTGAGGGCGAGCACCACGATGATGCCGAGCATCTCGCCGAGCACGGTCCACCGTAGGTCGATGCCCGGCCGTGCGGAGGCCGAGGACGCGCCGGCGGTCCGGCGGTTGACCCAGGCCCTGGAGAGCGAGGCGAGCAGGAGCACGCCGGCCACGAGCAGCGTCTTGACCAGCAGCTCGCGGCCGTAGGTGGTCCCGGTCAGCGCGCCCCACGACCACCCGACGCCGCGCCACGACTGGAACGTGCCGGTGACCACCAGCGCACACACGGCCGCGAACGCCAGCCGCGAGAAGCGCCGCACGATCGGCAACGCCTCGTCGACACGTCGGCGGATCGCGACCAGCACCACCAGCAACCCGCCGAGCCAGATCGACGCCGCGATCGCGTGCGTGGTCTCGCTGATCACGGCGAGCGCGGGGAGCGACCCGCCTGCGGCGTGGCCGGCCAGCGCGAAGGTCGTGCCGATGAGCAGCGCCCAGGTCGAGATCACCCAGCGATCGCGCCAGACCACCAGAACGCCCACGCCGGTGAGCAGCAGGCGCGCCACGACCGCCTTGCCGTACGTGGTCTGCCAGACCTCCTGCAGCAGCTCGGCGCGCCCCAGTGCCGAGAATCCGAGCCCGGCGTCGTACGGCCCCTTGAGCAGGATCTCGAGCACGGCGCCCCCGGCGAGCAGGACCGCGCCGGCGGTCACCAGGCGCCGCAGGGTCGTGGAGCTCCCGGTCGGCCAGCACCAGACGAGCACGACGAGGATGCCGAGCAGCAGCGCCGATCCGAGATAGCCCAGCCAGCGCGCACCGCCCAGGGACCAGGACAGCAGCCGTGACGCGTGCGAGGGCGGTGGAGCGACGGTCTTCGACGCAGCGCCCACGGAGAACGTGAACGCTCCGGCGAGGGGGTGCGAGTCGGCGGAGACGACGCGCCAGGAGACGAGGTACGTGCCGCGCTGCGAGGAGCTCAGGCCGATCCTGACAGCGCGGTTGGTGCCACCGGGGTGGACGGCCCGGCCGTCTTCGACCCTGGTCCCGTCGGGCGCGAAGACCTGGATCGACTTCGGCAACAGGTTGACGGACTCGTTGAAGGTCAGCGTGACCTCGGTCGGCGCGACCTCGAGAACGTCCCCTTCAGCGGGTGTGCTGCTCTCGAGCGCGGCGTGCGCCTGCGCGGGCCCGGCTGCCAGCACGACGCCGACCATCAGCGCCAAGGCCAACGAGCCCGCGGCCAGGAGAAGACCGCAGGCTCGTCGGCTGACGTCGAGGATCAGGATCGCCTCCGGAGCACTCCGAGTCCGGCACCGAGGACGGCGATGACGATCGCGATGATCGACAGCACGAGCGGCGTCTTCGACGCTGCATCCGACGCTGCCTCCGACGCGTCGGCGGCAACCGCGTGCTCCGCACCTCCGGCCTCGTCGTGGTGCCCGGCGCCGACCGTCTCACCGGCGTCGCCTCCCACCTCGAGGGCCGGGGCGGGCTTCTCGCCCGACTCGTCCTCGTCGATCCAGCGGGCGACGGATCCGTCGGAGTAGGTCTGCAGGGTCTTGAACGTCATGGTGCCGCTGTCGGGCAGTGGCCCGACCGAGATGTTGAACTCGTCGAACTCGCCGGGTCGGATCGCGGTCGCGGCGGAGTCGGCCGTCCAGCTCACCTCGGAGACGGCTCGAGTGACCTTGTTGCCGTCGTCGTCGGTCACCGGTTTCGCGAGCTTCGTCGTCTTGACCTCATACTTCCACCCCGCGTGCGGCTGGACCGAGACGGACGTGAGCGGGTGCTCGGCGGGCAGGAAGACCTGAACCCCGGTCGTCGAGGCGTCGTCCGACTCGTTGGGCACCTTGAACGTGAGCTTGGAGTAGCCCCCTGCGGGAGCGCTGTCCGGATTGACCGTCACGTGTGCGAGAGCGGACCCGGCCGTGGCGACGAGCAACGCTGGAACGGCGACGGAGGCCAGGCCGACACGGGCGATACGGATCGTTCGGGCGGAGGGTGTCATCAGGAGTTCCTTTTCATCCACTGCCACCACGACCGAAGGGATCGCAGTGGCGTCATCGGCTGACCGACGCCGGTGCCGGCGACGGTGTGGGAGATCGAGAAGGCGACACTCCGGAGTCCGAGAGATGGGCCACCGGCGGAACCTGCCGCCCGGCGTCGGGCAGCCGTTCTACGACCTGTGGAACTCCCCAGCGAAAGGCTGGGCATCAAACTCGTCGGGTGCTCGGAAACGGCACGGGGCCGCCACCAGACGTGGACTGCGGTGCTCGGGGCGGCTGCTCCCTCGGTGTTTCTCGTTGGCGAGCCACTGCCCCAGCCCGATAGATGATGTCATCGGATCTGGCCGGTTGTCCACGTTCACGAGGTAATTGCCGAGTTAGGCCTATCGTCCCGTTGTTACCGAGCAGTTGGTCCTAATTTGTTTTCCTTTGGGTCTGGACAATCATTACCTTCGGGAGTAATCATCGTGTTTGGAAGTACCGGCAAGGACTCGTCATCCAAGCCGGTTTGAGCCCGAAAGCGGCGGCTTCACGGCCGTTACCGAGCGCTGTCGGTCCCAAGATGTCCTCGAAGTCTCGTGCGCCTTTCTGCGCACCGAAGCGGTTGTCACCCCACTCGGGCATCCGCGGCCAAGCCAAGATCCACAGGCGCTTTCCATCGCGACAGATCGAAGCCGCCTGTCCGTTACTAGCGTTCCGGAGATTCATGCCGGAGGCCGAAGGGTGGTGGATTTCAGATGTCGACCCCTGTTCGAACCAGAGCTCACAACACAACTCGCAACAGCTTCGCGGCGACGCTTTCCGCAACCGCCCTGGCGGCCTTTGCTCCGCTGTCCGCCTACGCGGACGATGCGTCGAGCAGCCTGCCGAGCGTGCCGAAGACGGTCACCGCGGCCAACGATCTCAACGCGCTGGTCACCACTCCGCTGGCCCGCGGGACGTACAACGATCTCCACAACTTCGGAGCTGCCAGCAGGCACTGGGCCCGCTGGCACACCGGCACCGACCTCTCCGCCCCGTGCGGCACCCCGGTGCTCGCGGCGACGGCCGGGATGGTCATCGTCGAGACCGGCGGTGGCTGGTCCGGCCGCTGGCTGGTCAAGGTCACCACCGGCACCGGCAAGGTGACCACGTGGTACGGCCACATGCGGGGCATCACCGTCGAGGGCCGACAGATCGTCCGCGCCGGCCAGCAGATCGGGTACGTCGGCTCCGAGGGCAACTCGACCGGCTGTCACCTGCACTTCGAGGTGCACGCGAACGGCGGCGGGATGTACCAGGACAACGTCGACCCGAGCCTGTGGCTGGCCCACTACGTCGGCCGGGACCCCGCACGGAAGGTCGCCCAGCCGACGCGGTCGGCTCAGCCGAAGGTTCCGGGGGCCTACGCGGTCCCTCAGGGCGCGGTCGGTGACCGACGAGCGACGGCCGAGCCGATCGGCCTCGGCAGTCTCCTCGTCGGAGGAGGCGAGAGCGGGTGATGACGTCCGCCGCGAACGCGCGCCACGCGCGACCTCGGGCTCGTACGCTGCAGCGTGCGGGCGGCCGGACGGTCGCCGTGCTGGGCTTCGCTGCAGTGACGTGGGCAGCTTTCACCGGGACGGCGATGGCGCTGGACGGCGCCGAGCAGCCGGACCACCAGACTTCAGGCCAGGCTTCGGGCCAGGGATCGGGCGCGGTCACCGCGGCGCCGGGAACCGACGCGACGAAGCCGGGCATTCGGCTCGGCGACGCGGTCGGCTCGCTCACCGACGACGCCGTACGCGGCGTCACCGACGCCGCCGGCGCGGCCACCGCCCAGAGCCAGGCCCCGGCAGCGGTCGAGACCACCGAGGCCTCCGCAGTGCACGGGCTGACCACGTACGCAGTGCCGCAGTCCTCCACCGCGCAGCCGGCCGATGACCCGACCACCGCCAGCCAGTCGGAGCCGACCCCGGCACCGGCACCGGCCCCGACCCCGGACCAGGCACCTGCTCAGGCACCGGCCCACGCACCGACGGGCGGGCTCTCGATCGTCGGGGTCGTGGGTGGCGCCGAGGACGCGGCGAACGATCTGACCGGCAGCGTGCTCACCGCCACGCAGCTCGATCAGGCGCTGCCGGCGCCGAAGGTCGAGCTGCTCACCAGCACCCTCGAGGCGCTGGCCGTGACCGACGCGCTGCCGACGGTCCCGCTGCCGCAGCTGTCGGTGCTCGAGGAGCCGGTGGCAGGCGTGCTCGGCACGCTTCCCGCAGACGTCTCCTCCGGCATCGAGCCGGCCCTCAGCGACCTGACCGGCGGTCTGGTGACCCCGCTCCTCCCGGGGCTCGACCCCGGGTCGGACACACCGATCCAGGCGAGCCCGGCGACCGTCGCGCCGAGCGCCCCGACCGCGGGCGGCGCCCTCCCGGTGCTGCCGATCCTGCTGCCCATCGAGGCCTTCCCCGGGCTCGGCTCGATCGACTCGCCGGCGACCTTCGCTTCGCTGGCCGACGGCGGCGCCAACGGCACCGTCCGGGACGATGTCTACGTCTCCCGCGCGCTCCTCCAGACGAGCGACGCCGACGCGGGCGACAGTTCCGTCCCGCTTCCGTCCGGCCCGTCCAGCCCCGCTGGCGGCCCCGACGGCGGCTCCGGCTCCAGCCACCAGCAGGGTGGCCAGCTGAGCTCCTTCACGCTTCCCGGCGGCGGCCTCGTCAGCCTCGTCCGGGACTATCGCTGGCACCTGCCGGCGGCCCCGACCTTCGACCCGGGTTTCTCCCCGGACTGAACCGGTTGCGGCGCGCCACCTCTCGAGCGCGCCCGGGAAGCAACGTAGCTCCGGCCACGGCATCACGCCGAGGAGCACGGCTTCGCCGACCAGGCTCGATGAGCCCGCACCCTCGGAAGTGTCGGACTCGCTCGAACCCTTCGAAGCGGACTCGTGACCTCTGTGACCAGAGCACACCGACCCCACTGCGACCCAGCAGCTTCTCACCGTTCAGTCCAACCGACATTCATCAGTCACTTTCGGGCGGCAGTACGCGATCAGCATCTGCCGACGTGCAGAAATCAATCTGACTTTCGAACAACGGAGAAACTCTCATGTCCATCAACACCAGGGCTCGGCGTCGCGCCGACGCTCCCGCTGGCTGGCAGCCGATCGGGCTTCCCAAGGCCGTTCCGGCCGCCTCGGTCGCTTTCGTCCGGCGCGAGACCACGCCCGCGCTCCGCACCACCATCCGGCGCCTGGCCGCTCCGGCCGCCGCGCTCACCGCGAGCGTCGCGGTCGTGTCCGTCGCAGCCATGGCGCCCTCCGCCCAGGCCCACTCGGAGACTCTCGCGGCGTCGAACGACCCGCAGACCCCGATCGGCGCCCAGACCATCTCGGCCCCGAACAACTCGGGTCCGAGCTCGCAGCTGCCGGAGAAGCAGCCCAGCGACGGCCGGCCGGAGAGCACCGGCACGACCGGCGCCGGTTCGGCTGTCGGCGGCATCGGCTCGTCTCTGCCCACGTCGTCGGCTGCCGGTCTCCCGGTCGCCGGTGGCTTCATCGCCAACGCCCCGGAGCTGTTCGAGACCGGACTGTTCGGCGGCAAGACGGTCCAGACCTCGACCGACCCGAACCAGTCGGGCGGTGCGCACTCGAGCGGCGACACCTCTCACGAGGGTGGCGGCGACGCGTGCGACTTCTTCCTGCAGCACATGTGGAAGAACGAGGACGGCATTCCGGTCATCGGCACCAACTCGCACTTCCTGACGTACCACACGGATCCGTCGTACCGAAACCTGCCGCTGTCGCTCACCAGCGGGGCGATCGGTAACTCGCAGATGCCGATCATCGACATCTACGGCGGCCCGCTGGGCTGGATCCCGATCTTCAACCCCTCGCACGTACGAGGCCACGGCACCGACTACGTCACGCTCCTCACCGGGTGCGGCGGCATGGGTCTGCCCGTCAACCCGAAGAACGGGAGCGTGGACCTCAACAAGATCCCGACCCCGGAGAAGGTCACCACCTTCGCGGGCAAGATCTTCCCGAGCGTTCCGTCGGTCTCGAAGATCACCGGTCCGGACTACCTCTACAACACGCTCCAGACGAAGGAGATCCTGAGCCGCGTCGGACCGACCTCGGTCATGACGCCGGACGAGTACCTCTCGTTCGCCGGCAAGAACTTCGACGCCTTCCGCCTGCTGTGGCAGACGGCGCTCTCGCAGGTGAGCAGCGGCAACCCGACCGCGATCCTGGATGTCCTGAAGGTCACCAACAACATCCAGACGCTCCAGTCGCTCGGCATGCCCGGCCTCCCCGGCTCGGACGGTCCGACGCTCACTTCCGGTCTTCCCGGGAGCAACCCGACCACGCCTGACTCGGACCAGCCCTCGGGTGACCAGCCGTCCGGTGACCAGCCCTCCGGCCAGCAGCCCTCCGGCAACCAGCCGAGCAGCGACAACCCGCTCGGTGGCCTCCTCGGCGGCAGCAACCCGCTCGGCGGACTGACCGGCGGCCTCACCGGCGGGAGCAGCCTGCCCCTGCCGGGCGCCGACCAGCCCTCGGGTGAGCAGCCGTCCGGTGACCAGCCGTCCGGTGACCAGCCCTCGGGTGACCAGCCGTCCGGCAACCAGCCCTCCGGCGACCAGCCCTCCGGCAACCAGCCGAGCAGCGACAACCCGCTCGGTGGCCTCCTCGGCGGCAGCAACCCGCTCGGCGGACTGACCGGCGGCCTCACCGGCGGGAGCAGCCTGCCCCTGCCGGGCGCCGACCAGCCCTCGGGTGACCAGCCGTCCGGCAACCAGCCCTCGGGTGAGCAGCCTTCGGGTGACCAGCCCTCCGGCAACCAGCCCTCCGGCGACCAGCCCAGCTCCGAACAGCCCAGCGATGGTTCGGACGCGCCGAGCTCTGACCCGCTGAGCACCGTCACCGGCGCTCTCGGTGGTCTGACCGGCGGTCTGCCCGGTGGTATGAACCTGCCCGGTGGCACTCTCCCGCTGCCGTCCGGTGACCAGCCGTCCGGTGACCAGCCGTCCGGTGACCAGCCGTCCGGTGACCAGCCGTCCGGCAACCAGCCGTCCGGTAACCAGCCCGGCAGCACTCAGCCGACGCAGCCCAACCAGCCGGCCCAGCAGGACAACCTCTCGTTCAAGGTCGGCGCGCCGGGTATCAACGGCCAGGCCGCAGGCAGGGCCCCGGGAGCATCGGTCGAGCCCGGCTCGAGCATGACGATCCAGGTCCCGGTCACCAACAACGGCGCTGCGCCGATCACCGACGTGAAGGCTCAGGTCCCCGGTGACCAGGGTCTGACCGACATGGCGTGCTCGAACGCCGCGATCCAGCCTGGTGCGACCTCGGTCTGCAAGGTTCGGGTCCCGGCCCAGAGCGGCAACGTGAAGATGTCGATGAACATCATCGCGACCAGCGCCGACGGCCAGCAGATGACCAAGCTGTGCAACGTCTACTACAACGCGCAGCAGAAGGCGCCCAAGGTCGCCTTCACCGGCAAGGTGCTCTTCAACGGCCAGTCCGTCCAGGCTGCGTCCCAGTCTCCGGTGAGCACCAACCAGCCCTCGACCCTGACCTTCGAGGTCACGAACAAGGGCAACGCCGCGGTCACCTCGCTCAACGGCACCTCGACCATGGGCAAGGTCACCTGCGCCTCGCAGCGGATCGAGCCGGGTCAGACGACGACCTGCACCGCGACGTTCACGCCGAAGAAGGGCGAGAACGCCATGACCATCAAGGTGACCGGTCGCGACCAGGCCGGCACCGGAAGCAGCTCCTGGTTCAGGTTCTGCTACTCGGCGAACGCGTTCACTGCGAACACGTCGACCAACTCCTCGGCCAGCGCGCCGGCGGCCCACTGATCGCCGACTCGGAGCAGAGAGGTATCAAGCCATGAACCTGTGGATGAGACGGTCCATCGGGACCGGACTGTTCGTGGGTGGACTCCTTGCCGCCGGCGCGGGCGCAGCTCACGCCGACGACACCGCGAGTCCGCCTCCGACCGACAACCAGGAGACCTCCGGCGTCGGTGGCCTGCTGGGCGGGCAGAGCTCGTCGTCGTCGGACTCGTCGATGGATGCTCAGACGGCCTCGGAACCGTCTCCCGCACCCGCCGCGAAGACCGACTCCAAGGCGAACGAGACCGCCCACACCATGACGGAGAAGGCACCCGTCGACAACGCGCCGAAGGTGCAGCAGAAGCCCGTGACGAAGGCTGAGGCTGCGCCCAGGACGACCGCGACGGACACCAGCAAGCCGCGCGTGATCGTACGCAACGGCAAGCCCGCTGCCACGGCCGATGCACCGGTGGCTGCCGAGGAGGAGTGCGAATGCAACCTCACCCTCGGTACGCCGCGGGTCGGCGGCCAGGCCGCCGGTTCACCCGGGCACGCCAAGGTCGTCGCAGGCAAGCCGGCGACGGTGACCATCACCGTCACCAACTCCGGCAACGGGGTGGTCACCGGTCTGCGCGCCAAGGGAGCCAACGGCTCCCTGGACTGCGGGCGGACCACCCTCGCACCGGGGCAGTCGACGACCTGCACCGGCACGTACACCCCGCGGGCGGGCGACCAGTCCAGCACGATCACGGTCCACGCCGTGACCGTCAGCGGCGACCCGCTCGACGCTCGAGTCACGTACCACGTCACCGGCACCACCGACTCCGCCACGGGGTCGGACGGTCCGGTGTCGAACCAGCCGGGGTCGGGCGCTGACGAGCCCACTCCTGGCACCGGTTCGAGCGACGAGGAGTGCGAGTGCAACCTGACCCTCGGTACGCCGCGGGTCGGCGGCCAGGCAGCCGGTTCACCCGGCCGGGCGAAGGTCGAGGCCGGGAAGCCCGTCCCGGTCACGATCAACGTGACCAACACCGGCCGGAGCACGGTCACCGACCTGCGCGCTCGGGGAGCCGCCGGCTCCCTGACCTGCGCCCGTAGCACCCTCGCACCGGGGCAGTCGACGACCTGCACCGGTATGTACACCCCGAGGGCGGGCGACCAGTCCAGCACGATCACCGTCGACGGCACGACCGTCGGTGGTGAGCCGCTCAGCGGCCGGGTCACGTACCACATGACCGGCACCACCGACTCCGGCACGACCGGCGACCCGGCTGACGACCAGCCCGGGAGCAACCAGCCCGGGAGCAATCAGCCCGGGAGCGACGGTTCGGGCCAGTCGACGAGCCCGCTCGGCGGGGTTCTCGAGCCGGTGACCGGGACCCTCGGGTCCCTCACGGGCGGTCTGGGCACCACGCCCGGCCTCCCCGGCTCGCCGGGGGGCGACACCGATGGTGGTTCGCCCCAGGGTGAGCAGCCCGGCAACGGTGACATCGCCGTCGGCGAGCCCACCGTGAACGGCCAGCCGGTCTCCTCCGCACCGCAGGTGCAGCAGGGCGAGCCGGTGACCGTGAAGGTGCCGGTTCGGAACACGGGTGACGCTCCCATGGAGATCACCGCCGAGACCCCGAAGGGCTCCGTCTCGGGTGGAGGTGAGCTGGCTCCCGGTGAGTCGACCGAGCTCACCTTCGTCTACACCCCGGGGCTGGGCAAGCAGTCGGTACCGGTGACGGTGACCGGCCGTACGCCCGATGGCTCGACGGTCACTCAGCGCTACGACTTCACGGTCGTGGGCGCCGAGCCGGCCGACGGCGAAGGGCCCGGTACGCCGGGCGCGCAGCCGGCCGGCGGTGACATCACCGTGGGCGAGCCGACGATCGACGGCAAGCCGATCTCTTCCGCACCGCAGGTGCAGCAGGGCGAGCCGGTGACCGTGAAGGTGCCCGTTCGGAACACGGGTGACGCTCCCATGGAGATCACCGCCGAGACCCCGAAGGGGACCGTCTCGGGTGGAGGTGAGCTGGCTCCCGGTGAGTCGACCGAGCTCGCCTTCGTCTACACCCCCGAGTCGGGCGAGCAGTCGGTGCCGTTGACGGTGACCGGCCGCACCCCTGATGGCTCGACGGTCACCAGCACCTCCGAGATCGATGTCCCGGTCGACGGGGGTGCCGGAGACGGGACCCACGGTGCTCAGCTGCCGCAGGTCACCCGAGGCACGGACGGTTCGTACACGATCGACTACAACGGCACCACCTACAAGGTCCAGCCCGACGGCTCGGTCACGAGCCCCTCGGGTGCGGATCTGCCGAACGCACCCCAGGTCACTCCGGGTGCCGACGGTTCCTTCACCATCGCGCTCGACGGCACCACCTACAAGGTGTCCTCCGACGGCACCGTGACCCCGGTCGACGGCACCGACGGGACCGACGGCACCGACGGGACCGACGGTTCGGCTGATGGTTCGGTCAGCGGTTCGACCGACGGCCTGACCGATGGCCTGACGGGAGGTCTGACCGACGGCCTGACCGGTGGTCTGACCGACGGGCTCACCGGTGGTCTCACCGATGGGCTCACTGGTGGTCTGACCGGTGGCTCGACGGCCCCGGAGGACGGGACCGGCGGGACCGACGGTTCGACCGACGCGCCCTCGACCAGCCCGCTGAGCTCGGTGACGAGCCTGGTCGAGCCGGTCACGGGCGCGCTCGGTTCGACGGATTCGCTGCTGGATCCGGTGACCTCGCTGGTGGGACGTACGGCCGCTGTCGCGCCGACCACCGACGGCGGTTCGACCACCGTCCCCGGTTCGACCGAGGGCGGTACGGACGGCGGCTCGACCGACGGCTCGACCGGCTCGACCGGCGGCTCGACCGGCTCGACCGGCGGCTCGACGGGCTCGGGCGGCTCGACCTCCGGGTCGACGCCCGGTACGACGACACCGACGGGGACCGACGGCAGTGGCCACACTGCCGGCGGCCATGGCGGTGTCACCTATCCCGGTTCGTCGACCGCCGGAAGCCCGGCGGTGTACTTCCCCGGTGGCTCGACCACGGGCTCGGGGATGTACATGCCGACGACCAGCACTCAGTTCGGGGGCCTTCCGCCCACGACCAGCTTCGGGGACATGGGCGCAACCAGCACCCACCTCGGAAGCCACAGCACCGGCGTCGCCGGGGCTGCTCCGAACGGAGTGTTCGTCACGCCCATGGGGGCGGTCGGCGCGGGCGGTGGCGGCACCGCCAGCAACAGGGGGCGCGCCGAAGGCCCTTCCGGTGACGACGCTGACTGGCTGTGGTTGCTGGCCCTCGGGCTGGTCACCGCGGCGGCAGCGAGTCGCCTCAGGAGCCGGGTGAGCTGACGCTCACCGGCCCCACCTGGGTGGTGCGGCACGGCTCACCCGCCGTGCCGCACCACCTGCCCCGATCACAGAACGTGCAGGAGCCCCGATGACCACCACGCAGAACCATCTGCCCACCGAGAACCACGAGAGTCCCGCAGACCTGGAGTTCCAGCAGGTGCCGATCGTCTCGATCGGCGGCGGGCTGGGATCCTTCGCCCTCGCCGACCGGCTCCGGATCGGCGGGGTCGGCACCGACGACATCCGGGTCGTCTCGCTGC
This sequence comes from Nocardioides sp. NPDC126508, assembly GCA_040302365.1. Lineage (GTDB taxonomy): Bacteria > Actinomycetota > Actinomycetes > Propionibacteriales > Nocardioidaceae > Nocardioides. Next base: position 659,225 of record JBEOUM010000004.1, on the reverse strand, counting down.
ACCGGCAGCCCGACCAGGCCTTCGCCGACGCCTGTCGCGACTCCGGCATGGGCCCGCGCGACCGGCTCCGCTCCGAGTCATCGGCGCGGATCGACAACCTCTGGGGCTTCCCCGGCTACGCCGCCCGAGAGGCGCGCGAGACGAACAGCCCCGGCCTGATGCTCCGCTCGCTCGTCGAGCCGGTCCTGGGTCGTCCCTACGCACCGACCGTCGGCCTCGTCCAGCACGCCGTCAAGGAGGAGTCGGCGCGGATCGGCTGGAACAAGATGACCGTACGCGGCATGGCGCTGCGCGTGCAGCGCCAGCCCGACGGCGGCTACGTGGTCATCGTCCGGCGCCGTGGGAACCGACGAGACCTGGCGCTGGTGTGCGACTACGTACACCTCGCGATCGGACCGTTCGGCCCGAAGCTCACGCCGGAGGCGGTCGGCTTCCGCCTCGAGCATCCCTACCCGCAGCGACTCGTGCATGCCTACGAACAGCACTCGGAGGTCTACGACGAGCTCGCCGAGCACGGCGGCTCCGTGCTGGTGCGCGGCTCCGGGATCGCCTCCTCGAGGGTCCTCCAGCGACTGATCGAGGACCGCGAGCGATCCGGCAAGGACGTACACATCTGGCAGCTCTTCCGGAGCTATGACGACGACGGGTGCGGGTTCACCCACCACCCGTACGACTTCCCGAAGGCCGCCGTTGGCGGACAGGTGCGCGACACCATGAGACGGCTCGACGAGAAGGGCCGCATCGAGCTGTCCGAGAAGCTGGGCGCCACCTCGACGCCCTATCGGGCCGAGTGGGCTGAGCCGCTGCGGCGGGCCCGGGCCGAGGGCTGGTACGACGCCCTGGCCGGCGAGGTCCAGCAGTTCGTAGCCCTGAACGACCAGGTCAGAGCTCGGATCCGGCTTGCCGACAAGGACACCTACCAGCTCGATGTCGACTACGTCATCGACGCCACCGGGATGGACCAGCGGGCCGACAACCACCCGTTGATCAGCGACATGGTCCAGCAGGGCATCGCCGAGGTGAACGACCTCGGCTGTCTCCGCGTCGGCGACGACTTCGTGGTCGCCGGCTCCGAGAACCACTCCGGGGCGATCTTCGCCTCGGGGATGAACGTACGCGGCGGACCGCTCGGACCGGTGGACTCGTTCCTCGGGCTGCAGAGCGCCGCGCTCAGCATCGCCGACGTCCTCGCCGACCACGGCCTGGGCGACAGGCTCACCCCGGCGCGCTCCGTACGCCAGTGGTGGAAGTGGATGGGAAGGAAATCGCTATGACGCCGACGCTCTCGGGACGGCTGCAGACACGGGTGGCCCTCATGGTCCTGGTCGCCGTGCCACTCACGCTCCTGCTGGCGCTCCTGCCAGGGCTCACCCTGGTGGGCGGCCTGCTCACCGTGCTGATCATGACCGCTCTCGGCCTCGGCTGGGAGCTGGTCTACCACGCTCTCCAGCAGCTGCGCTGGGACAAGGACTGGCCCGCCCTCTTCGCGCTCCTCGCCGGCGTGCCCGAGGCCCTGACGCTGTGGGGCGTGGTGGGCCTCTTCGGGCAGCGGCCCTCGGCGGGCACGTTCGCCCTTCACATCGGCCTGGTCTGGATGATGGTCTGGGCCGTCCAGCACGGTCCGCTCACGGTGGTCGCTCCCGCGTGGCGGTTCCACGGTGCCCGGCTGGTCGAGCGCCGACCTGCGACAGCACTGGCTCCGGCAGCGGCCGCAGCACCGGCTGCGGCTCCGGCTGCCGCACTGGCGACGCCGGTCACGGAGTCGCCGCTCGAGGAGATGTTCAATGCGCCGAAGCCGGCCAAGAAGGCACGCCCGAAGAGCCGGAGCCGCGGGCACAGGCAGCTCGTCTTCGGCCGCGGCACCCGCTTGGCGGCCGCGTTCACCGCGGTCGCCGTCGTCGGACTGCTCGTCGCGTCCAACATGAGCAGCGGCCCGCAGGCGCCGACGGCTGCCATCGACGCCCCGGCGGCCTCACCATCGGCACCGGCGAGCACCCCGACCCCGTCTCCGGCCCCGTCTCCCGCTCATCAGGAGCACTCCAAGCCGGTGGGCTGGCAGGTGCCGAGCGACCACAAGGCGTACAAGACCTGGAACAAGAACGCCAGCGTCGTCCCGTACGCCCTCACCGTCCCGCGCCTGGGACTGCAGAAGACGCTCGGTGCCGTCGGGCTCAGCGATTCAGGCACCCTGCAGACGCCCAAGAAGGCCGGCGAGGCCAGCTGGTACCAGCAGGCTGCGGCACCGGGGCAGGTCGGTCCCGGCGTGATCGTGGGGGCGATGCAGGGCCACCACGCGATCTTCGCCCACCTCGGCGAGCTCGTGAAGGGCGACACCGCTCTGGTCACCCGGATGGACTCGACCACGATCCAGTTCCGGGTCGACAAGGTGCAGACGGTCTCGGTGGACCGGTTCCCGTCACAGGCCGTGTACGGCATGACCGACGACCCGCAGCTGCGGCTGATCGGCTTCACGCCGAGCAAGGGCAGGACGAAGGGGAAGAACGTGATCGTCTACGGCACCGCCGTGCAGTTGCTCCAGCCGAAGCAGCAGAGCTGATGGCCACGCCCGCGCCGGCGCCGGGCCGGGGTGCGCTCGCGTACCTCGGCCTGGTGTGCTCCGTCATCCTCGCCACGGCCGGGCTGCTGATCGGGATACACCCGGGACAGACTCCGGCAACCAGCCGGGCGGCGGGCGACCACAGCGCACCCGGCGTGACGGGTCCACGCCCGGCGTACCTCTCCGTGGAGGGGGAGGATCAGGTCGCTCCGGTGCGGCTGGAGATCCCGGCGATCGGGCTCGACCGGAGGCTGCTCCGGCTCGGGCTGGACGAGCACAGGAAGCTGCAGGTCCCGACGATGGCGCAGGCCGACCGGCCGGGTTGGTACCGATACTCCCCCACCCCCGGCGACATCGGCCCGTCGGTCATCGCCGGCCACGTCGACTCCACCCGCGGTCCGGCCGTCTTCTACCGGCTCCGTGAGCTCGGCAAGGGCGACACCATCCGCGTCCAGCGTGCCGACGGTCGGCTCGCGGTCTTCGTCGTCGACAAGGTGCGGCTGGTGCAGAAGAGCCGGTTCCCGACCGAAGAGGTCTACGGCCCCATCCGGTACGCCGGGTTGCGGCTGATCACCTGCGGGGGCGACTACGACCGCGACCGAGGCGGATACCAGAGAAACCTCGTGGTCTTCGCCAAGCTCGAGCGGCCCCTCAAGGGCTGATAGCGCGCGTAGCCGTCGACGTGAAGTGGAACGAGGTGGCTCCGCCGAGGTCGAGCCAGGTGCCTGCGGGCGTCGTCGCCACGCGGATGACGTGTTCGGTGCACCCCGGGCAGCGGGCTACGAGGCCGGGCTCGGGCCCGTAGACGACGAGCTGGGCCAGCATCGTCGACAGCCCACAGGCTCGGCACCGCACCTGGGCGGTCGTGGCTTCGACGGTGAAGATCTCGGCGAGCGGTCCTGCTAGCGCGTTGCCGTCCCGGTGTTCGCTCATGACAGGGTTTTCCTTTCCATGACTCGTGCAGTGGTCTCGCTCACCGGCCGCCGAAACGTTCGGTACGGATGCGGTCGGCAGGGTGCCCGGATGCGAGCAGGTGGTTCGCCGCTTCTTCGACGAAACCGGTGGGGCCGCAGACGAAACAGATCGGCGTCGCACCCGACGTCCAGGTGCTGCCGTCGTCGAGATCGTCCCGGCGGAGTCGACCTGGCGGACGCGTCTCGGTCGGTGGTGCGGTGCGGGTGTAGAGCCACGTCACCGAAGGACCTCCGGCCCGGGCTGCGAGCCGGGTGAGTTCGTCTCCGTAGATACGATCCTGCGGGGTTCGTACGGAGTGGATGAGGTGAAGTGGGGTCTGGATGTCGGCTCGATCGCGAGCACGGATCATCGACATGAGGGGAACGACGCCCGATCCGCCCGCGACGAGGAGGACGGGCGAAGGGTCGTCCTGATCCCACACGAACCAGTTGCCGAGAGGGCCTCGGATCTCGAACTGGTCGCCGACCATGGCGGTGTCGGTGAGGAAGCCGGAGACCTCGCCTCCGGGCAGGCGCTGAACGGTGATCTCGATGACGCCGTCGAGCGCCGGCGCTGCGAGCGAGTAGCTGCGAACGGCCTGGTAGCCGTCTGGGGCGGTCAGCCGCACATCGATGTGCTGCCCGGGCAGGTGACCGTTCCACTCGTCGACCCGCAAGGACAAGGTGTGGGCCGTTGCCGTCTCCACGCGACTTGCGGTCACGGTGGCGCTCTGCCAGCGCCGCGCTCCTAGTCGCCCTGGTATCGCTGCTCGCGCCATGGGTCGCCGTAGTCGTGATAGCCGAGCGTCTCCCAGAAGCCCGGGTCGTCGTCATCGACGAGATCGAGGCTCTTGATCCACTTGGCGGACTTCCAGAAGTACAGGTGCGGGACCAGAAGTCGAGCTGGCCCACCGTGTTCGGGAGGAAGGTCCTCGCCGTCGTGTTCGTACGCGATCCAAGCCTTGCCGTCGAGCAGATCCTCGAGCGGGAGGTTCGTGGTGTAGCCGCCGTAGGAGCGAGCAAGCACGTACTCGGCCGCGGTGTCGACGTCTGCCAGGAGATCGTCGATGGCGACACCTCTCCAGGTGGTGTCCAGTCGGCTCCAACGAGTCACGCAGTGGATGTCGACCGTGATGTCCTCCGTGGCCAGGGCCGTGAACTCGTCCCACGTCCAGGATCGCAGGGCCTGGTCTCCGTCCCTGACGCTGAACGTCCACTCGTCTCTTCGGATGGCGGGTGTCGGGCCGGCCGACAGCACCGGAAAATCGTCGGTCAGGTATTGCCCAGGAGGCAGTCGGTCGTCCGTTGCAGGGTGCCTGCCCGTGAAGCCGCGCGTCACGTGCACCATCTCAAGCCACCTACCCTTCTCTAGAGGGTCAGCGGCCGTCGGGTGCCGCGCCCCCATGGCAGCGTAGTTCGAAACCTCGGCCGCGGTGGTGGGAACGAGCTCGGCGTGTAAACGAGCTCGGCGTGTAGGCGTCAGTGCGCCATGTCAACGAAGCGGCTGTAGTGACCCTGGAAGGCGACGACGAGGTCGCGGGTTGGGCCGTTACGGTGCTTGGCGATGATCACGTCGGCCTCGCCGGGACGGGTCGACTCCTTCTCGTAGACGTCGTCGCGGTGGAGGAGGACGACCATGTCGGCGTCCTGCTCCAGCGATCCGGACTCACGCAGGTCGGAGACCGCCGGGCGCTTGTCGGCGCGCTGCTCGGAGCCACGGTTGAGCTGGGAGAGCGCGATGATCGGGACCTCGAGCTCCTTGGCCAGCAGCTTGATCTGACGGGAGAACTCGGAGACCTCGAGCTGGCGGGACTCGACCTTCTTGCCGGAGCTCATCAGCTGGAGGTAGTCGATCACGATGAGCCGGAGGTCGTGGCGCTGCTTGAGCCTTCGGGCCTTGCTCCGGATCTCCATCATCGTCATGTTGGGGCTGTCGTCGATGAACATCGGCGCGCTGGAGACCTCGCCCATCTTGCGGGCCAGCTTGTTCCAGTCGTCGTCGGACATGTTGCCGTTGCGGATGTGGTTGAGCGGAACCTTCGCCTCGGCGCTCAGGAGACGCATGGTGATCTCCGAGCGGCTCATCTCCAGGCTGAAGAAGACGCTGGTCAGGTTGTTGTGGATCGAGGCGGCCCGGCAGAAGTCGAGAGCCAGGGTCGACTTACCCATCGCGGGTCGCGCCGCGACGATGATCATCTGGCCGGAGTGGAAACCGTTGGTGAGCTCGTCGAAGTCGGCGAAACCGGTCGGGACGCCGTAGAGGCCGGCCTCGCGGTTGGAGATCGCCTCGATCTCGTCGAGGACGCCGTCCATGATGTCGGCGAGCGGGGAGTAGTCCTCACCGGAGCGCTTGTCGGTGAGCTTGAAGACCTCGGCCTGGGCCTCGTCGACGATGTTGTCGACCTCGCCCTCGCCGGCGTAGCCGATCTGCACGATCTTGGTACCGGCCTCGACCAGGCGGCGCAGGACCGACTTGTCGCGGACGATCTCGCCGTAATAGGCCGCGTTGGCGGCGATCGGGACGTTGGAGGCGAGCGTGTGCAGGTAGGGCGCACCGCCGATGCGCTCCAGCTCGCCCTTGCGGCGCAGGTCGTCGGCGACGGTGACCATGTCGGCCGGCTCGCCGCGGCTGTAGAGATCGAGGATCGAGTCGTAGATCGACTCGTGGGTCGGACGGTAGAAGTCGGTGCCGCGCAGCGTCTCGGAGACGTCGGCGATGGCGTCCTTCGAGATCAGCATCGAACCGAGGACGGCCTGCTCGGCGGCCATGTCCTGCGGTGGCGTGCGGTCGTTGACCGCGCGCGGGGCGTTGCCCGGTTCGTACGCCGCGGGGCCGTCGCCCCACTCCTCGAACGGCGGCTCCGGGAAGTCGCCCGGACCGTCCATCGAGCCGGTCTCAGTGACGCTCATTCCCTTACCCCTCCGTGGTCTGCGGATCGTCGCTGCGTGGACTCGGTCGATCCGGTCCCACGCTAAGGGTCAGCACCGACAGTTTCTGTTCACACCGTCCTGGGCCGACCCTCGACGACACCTCAAGTCTCCGCGACCTTACGTCGCACGCCACATCGGCGACAGAGGGTTATCCACAGGCCCTGGGGATAACCAGGGGATAGCGGTGGACGACACCCTGGTCAATGTGAACAGCCTGGGGAACCGGCTGTGCATAACTAGTGCAACGTATTCAGGAAACCCGCTCTGACCTGCGGTCTTGTCGTTCATGACCTGTGGACGGAAGAAAGTACGCAGCCTGTCGCGATTTACCCCCGGGATCGCCGTACCCCGCCGGGCGTTTTGTCGACATAGCGCCGCAACGACGTTTTCCACAGGTTTTCCACCTGCCCTGAACAACGCTCCGCGCCGACGGTGCTTAACCTTGAGACCGTGATCACGCCGGCGGATGCGAAGAGCTACTCGAAGACCGACCGCCGAGGCCTCGACAAGCAGATCTGGCGGCTCGCGATCCCGGCCTTCCTGGCGCTCGTCGCCGAGCCGCTCTTCCTGCTGGCGGACTCCGCGATCGTCGGTCACCTCGGCACCCGCGAGCTCGCCGGCCTCGGCGTCGCAGGGGTCGTCCTCCAGACGATCGTGGGTCTCTGCGTCTTCCTCGCGTACGGCACGACAGCATCGGTCGCCCGCCGCATCGGCGCCGGCGACACCGCCGGAGCCCTGCGGCAGGGGATCGACGGGATCTGGCTCGCCGTCATCATCGGAGTCGTCGTCACCGTGCCGGTGATGGTTCTGGCCGAGCCGCTCAGCCGAGCGGTTGGCGCCGGCGACGAGGTGGCCGGCCCGGCGACGACGTACCTCCGGATCGCCGTCCTCGGGGTGACACCGCTGCTGATGATGCTCGCGGCGACCGGCGTGCTCCGCGGGCTGCAGGACACCAGGACGCCGCTGGTCGCGGCGGTCGTCGCCAACGTACTCAACATCGTGCTCAACCTCGGCCTCGTCTACGGTGCCGGGCTCGGGATCGCCGGCTCGGCGATCGGCTCGGTGATCGCACAGGTGCTCGCCGCCGCGATGCTGACCTACGTCGTGGTGCGGGCCGCCCGCGCCGAGTCGGTCCCGCTCCGCCCGGATGTGCCCGGGATCCGCGCCGCCGCGCGGGCCGGCGTCGCTCTCGTCGTGCGGACGCTGACACTGCGGGTGGCGCTCCTCGTCACGACCTACGCCGTCACCCATCTCGCCGTGGGCGACCAGGCCGTCGGGTTGGCGACTCATCAGATCGCCTTCACGCTGTGGACGTTCCTGGCCTTCGTGCTCGATGCGATCGCGATCGCCGCCCAGGCCCTGACCGGACGGTCGCTGGGAGCGGGCGACACCCAGGAGACCCGGGCGATCACCGCCCGGATGGTGTGGTGGGGCGTCGTGATCGGGGTCGCCACCGGCGTACTCCTGGCGTCTCTCTCCCCGTTCCTCGGCGCACTCTTCACCGAGGACCGGGCGGTGCGGGAGCTGTTGGTGCCGGTGGTGATCGTGGCGGCGCTCGCGCAGCCGGTCGCGGGCGTCGTCTTCGTCCTCGACGGCGTGCTCATCGGTGCCGGCGACGGGCGCTACCTGGCCTGGGGCGGGATCTGGACCCTGGTCGCCTATGTCCCGCTCGTCGCCCTGGCCGTCGCTCTCGGCGGTGGGCTGGTGTGGGTGTGGATCACCTTCGCCGTCGGGTTCATGGGAGCGCGGTTCGTGGTGCTGACGCTGCGCGCGCGAAGCGACCGCTGGCTGGTCACCGGCGCCTGAGCCCGCCGGTGACCAGCCAGTTTTCTTGTTGTCAGGTCGGGACTCAGGGGTTGCTGGTGACCTGGATCGGGTTGTTGGCCGCGTCGGTCGCGCTCACGGCATAGGTCGCCGCGAAGGAGACCTGGTCCCCGTTGGAGATCCCGGCGACGCCGCACAGGAAGCCGGACACGTTGGACAGCGTCAAGGTGGGCTCGCTCCCGGAGAGGCTGAGCGTGCCGGACGAGTCGCCGTTGGTGTAGGCGCCGGCAACCGAGCCGGCCGCGTCGAACGAGCAGCCAGAGCCGCTGACCCTGGCCGAGATCCCGCTGATGTTGCCGGCGGTGGAGCCGTTCGCGTCGGTGTCGCCGGTGGCATCGAGCGACCAGGTGCCCGATCCGGTGACGGTGAACTCGATGCCCACCGGCCCCGTGCAGTCGGTGAAGGAGACGCTGGAACCGTCGAGGGCGGCGATCCCGGTGCCGCTGATGGCATCGCCCGGGGTCGCGGTGCCCGCGATCGAGCTGCCGCTGCAGGTGACGGTGGCACCGGCGGTGACGTCGGTGAAGGTGACGCCGCTCCCCTGGGCCCCGAAGGCGACGCTCGATCCGGCGGCCGCGGACCCGGCACTGAGGTTGTAGCTCGACGCGGCGACGGCCGCGGGCGAGGCGAGGCCGATCGCGGCGACGGCTGCGACGGGTACGACGGTGAATCTGGCCAGCTTGGACATGTTCGACATGACACGCTCCTCTGGTGGTGGGGTCGGCCGAGGGGCCTCGGCCGGACGATCACGCTAGGAGCGGCTCGGTCCGTTCGGGCTGGTCCGGACCAGGGACCCGCCCTATTTCGTTCATATCAACAACATGTGTCCCGGTTACCTCTCACCCGGCGCCGCTTCGCGTACGCCGCCTCCGCCCGCCACCGCGGCAGCGCCGAGCGCAACGCCCGCATCATCGCCAGCCTCACCGCCGGATCGTGCAGGTCCGGTCCGAGGAGGTCACGGAGGAGACGTACGCGGTAGGCGGCCGTCGACGGCGGGACCTCCATCCGCGCGGCCACGTCGGCGGGACGATCGACGCCGTTGAGCAGCATGACCTCGAGCGTCTCGCCGAGGATCCACCTGGAGTGTGGCTTGACCTCCTCGAGCTTCCCCAGCACGGCTCCGTTGTCATGGGTCAACATGTGGGGGCCTCCCGAGTGGCCGTCGGCGGATCCCCGGTGATCCGCAAGAGAACAGGTTATAGATCCGTCTCAGGTTTCGATGAGGTTTCGAGACAACCGGTCCCACATACTCCCTTGCGCCGAATCCGGCTTGGCGCGAAGGTCAGAACATGCCCGCCGATCCGAAGAGCACACTGAAGAACTACATCGACGCCCGCCGCGAGGCACTGATCTCGAAGGTCGAGGACCTGCCGGAACGCGAGGCCCGGTTGCCGCGTACGCCGACCGGGACCAACCTCCTCGGCATCATCAAGCACGTCACCGGGGTCGAGGCCGTCTACCTCGGCACGACGTTCGGCCGCCCGTTCCCGCATCCCGAGGAGCTCGTCTCGGACGAGGTCTTCGAGGTCGATCCGCAGGCGGACTGGTACGCCACCGAGGACGAGACCATCGAGGGGGTCATCGATCTCTACCGTCGGGTCATCGCCCACGGCAACGAGACGATCGACGCGCTTCCGCTGGATGCCATCGGCCACGTACCTCACTGGGGCGACGAGGAGGTCACCCTCCACCAGATCCTGGTGCATCTCTTCGCCGATCTCGCCGGTCACGGCGGCCAGGCCGACATCCTCCGCGAAGAGGCTGACGGCGCTGTCGGCTGGCGCAAGCCCGGCGACAACATCCCCTCGGAGTACGACTGGCCGGCGTACGTCGCCAAGCTGACCGACATCGCGAACAAGTTCTGAGCCGAGACGTCACCCCGGTCGGCCGAGACGTCCCTGACTTCTCGGCGAAAACGAACAGGCCCGCCTCCCGAAGGAGGCGGGCCTGTGTGGAATCCCTAGATCAAGCGGGGACCACGTTGAGGGCCAGCTTGGCGGACACCTCGTCGTGGAGCTTGACGGAGACCTCGTGGGAACCGAGCGCCTTGATCGGGTTGCCCAGCGCGATGGTGCGCTTGTCGATCGACTCGCCGGTGGTCTCGGTGACCGCGGCGGCGATGTCGGCGGCGGTGATGGCGCCGTAGAGGCGGCCGTCCTTGCCGGCGCGGACCTTCACGTTGACCGTGTTGGCCTCGAGCTTGCCCTTGATCTCGGCGGCGTGAGCCTCGTCGCGCACGGAGCGAGCCGAGCGCGCAGCCTTGATCGACTCGACCTGCGACTCGGCGCCGCGGGTCCAGCGGATGGCGTCGCCACGCGGGATCAGGTAGTTGCGGGCGTAGCCGTCCTTGACCTCGACGACGTCACCGGCGGAACCGAGCCCGGTGACCTCCTGCTGAAGGATGATCTTGGTAGCCATGTCGATCCTCCTCAGCGACCGGTGGAGGTGTAGGGCAGCAGAGCGACCTCGCGAGCGTTCTTGACGGCGATGGCCACGTCGCGCTGGTGCTGGACGCAGTTGCCGGTCACGCGGCGGGCGCGGATCTTGCCGCGGTCGGAGATGAACTTACGGAGCAGGGTGGCGTCCTTGTAGTCGACACCGGTCGCCTTCTCCTTGCAGAACTGGCAAACCTTCTTCTTAGGCTTGCGAATCACTGCCTTGGCCATTGTGGTGCTTCCTTTCTAGAAGCCCGGCCCCCGCCGCGGAGCGGCATATGGGTTGAGTGCCGGAATGGTTGAGGGATTCGGATTGTGGAGCTGTAGATCAGAAGGGAGGCTCGTCGTTGCCCACGCCCGGGGTCGCCCACGGGTCGTTGGCCGGCGCGCCGCCGCCCGCGTTCGCGGGCTGCTGCGGAGCCGGCGAGGCCCACGGGTCGTTGCCGGCCGGGGCCTGCTGGCCACCACCCTGGGGGCCGCCGTAGCCGCCGCCCTGGTTGTAGCCACCGCCACCGCCCTGGTTGTAACCGCCGCCGCCACCCTGGCCGCCGGACTGCCGGCTGGCCTTGGTGACCTTGGCGGTCGCGTAGCGGAGCGAAGGGCCGATCTCGTCGCACTCGAGCTCGAAGACAGTGCGCTTCTCGCCCTCACGCGTCTCGTAGGACCTCGACTTCAGGCGACCCTGAGCGACGACACGCATGCCGCGCTGCAGGGACTCGGCGACGTTCTCAGCAGCCTGGCGCCAGATCGAGCAGCGCAGGAAGAGGGTCTCCCCGTCCTCCCACCCGTTGGTCTGGCGGTTGAAGGTGCTGGGCGTCGAAGCGATCGTGAAGTTGGCAACGGCTGCACCCGACGGCGTGAAGCGAAGCTCCGGGTCGTCGGTGAGGTTGCCGATCACGGTGATGACGGTGTCGCCTGCCATGAGATCTCCCTTTGGTCTGATCTGGTTGTCGGTGTCGGTCAGGAGTTGTACCTAAGGCCCAAAGATAGGGCCCAGCACCGACATTTCCGACGGTGACATCCGCGTCACTTGGACGGGCGGATGACCTTCGTACGCAGGATCTGCTCGTTGAGGCCAAGCTGGCGGTCGAGCTCCAGAACGGTCTTGGGCTCGGCGGTCAGGTTGACGACGGCGTAGATGCCCTCGGCGTTCTTGTTGACCTCGTAGGCCAGGCGACGACGGCCCCAGACGTCAACGTTCTCGACGGTGCCACCATCAGTGGTGACGACCTTCAGGAACTTGTCAAGGGTCGGGGCGACGGTGCGCTCATCGAGGCTGGGCTCGAGGATCACCATTACTTCATAGGCGCGCATAGCGTTCTCCACCTCCTACGGACTCGGCGGCCATGGTCTCTCCATGGCAGGAGGGCTGATGCGATGTCCCATCTCCATCTGTGGAAAGGGACGCGTCAGGGTATCAACCGGCGGAACCCGCGGCCGAATCCACGGCCTCGACGGTGAACGGCACCGTGACCACCTTGCCGTCGCCGAGCCGGAACTGGGCCCACAGGCGATAGAGACCTGTCTTCGGTACGTCCAGATGCAGCCCGAGCTCGGGCCCAAACGTGGCCCCGGGGACCGCCAGCTCCGTGCCTTCGGCGTGACCGTGGATGAACGTCTCGCCGTCCGCGCTCATGACCACGACGTGGCCGGCTGCACCGAGGTAGGGCTGTAGATCGTCGACAATCTTCCCGGTGCTGTCCGTGAACTCGAAGTGCAGGTCGCTCTGCTGATCGGCGACCACCGTGCCGTCGAGCGTGACCGTCAGATTGTCGACAGTCGACGATCTGGGGCCGGCTTCGAGCGGGACGGCCGGGGGCTGCGTACCTTCGACGGTGAGCTGCTGCCGGTCGAGCACGTCGGCGATGTCGGCACGCCGGCGGAACTCGGTGTCGACGCGGTAGGTCCCTCCGGCGGGGAAGGCCACGTCGGTCTCGAGCTCGCCGGGACGTCCTGTCGGCTCGGCGTGCAGGTGACGGAACCAGGAGAGGTCCTGGCTGGTCACGATGACGTGCATCCAGGCCTGGTGGGTGCGGCCGAGATCGGTCACCGGCTCACCGGTAGCGGCGTCCGTCACCAGGAAACGGAGGCCACCCTCGCGCCGCGTGATCGCGACGTCGATGCCCGACTCCGCGGAGGCGACAGGGGCCACGTCGACCTCGTGCATCTCCGTCATCGACGGCCGCATCGGGCTCATCCCCTGCGCCCACTCCAGGACCCCGTTCATGCCGCGCTGCGCCGGCTCGGTGCGCGACAGATAGGTCAGGGCGGCGCCGATGGAGAGCGCGATCACCGCCGTGACCAGCAGGTATCCACCGTCGCGGGCCCTGGTGACGAAACCGCGGCCGGCGTACGCCTCCGGGGTCTCCGGCCGGCGGAAACCGCGCAGGCGCAGCGCGTTGGTGACGACGCTGACCGAGCTCATCGCCATCGCGGCGCCGGCGAGGACCGGGTCGAGGAGGGCGAGCGCGGCGACGGGGATGAGGAGCACGTTGTAGGCGAACGCCCAGAACAGACCCTGCTTGATCGTCGCGACCGTGCGCCGGGAGAGTGCCAGCGCGGTCACCACGCCGCGGAGGTCGCCGCCGACGAGGGTGATGTCGGAGGCGGCGAGGGCGACGTCGGTGCCGGTGCCGATCGCGATCCCGACGTCGGCCTGGGCCAGCGCCGGGGCGTCGTTGATCCCGTCGCCGACCATCGCGACGACCTTGCCCTCGTCCTGCAGCTGCTGGATCCGGGCGAGCTTCTGCTCGGGCAGCAGGCCGCCGGCGGCGTGGCGTACGCCGACCTCGTCGGCCACCTTCGCCACCGTCGCGGCCGCGTCGCCGCTGAGGATGTGCACCTCGACGCCCGACTCCTCGAGCAGGCGCACGGTCTCCTTGGCCTCGTCGCGGACCTGGTCCTCGACACGGATCGACCCGGCGTACGCCCCGTCGACCGCGACCAGGACCGAGCCGTTGTCGGCGGCGGCGATGCCGTCCTCGGCCAGCATCGCCGAGTTGCCGACGACGACCCGGCGGCCGTCGACGACTGCGCTGATCCCGCGGCCCGGGTGGGCCTCGAATGCCGAGACCGACGCGGGCGGCTCGGGCGGCTCCTCGACGAAGGACCGAAGAGCGGTGGCGAGGGGGTGGTCGCTGCCGGTCTCGGCGGCGGCGGCGATCCGGACGAGCTCGTCCGCCGTCCACCCGGCAGCGCGCACGACCTCGGAGACCTCGGGCTTGCCGTGGGTGATCGTGCCGGTCTTGTCGAAGACGATGGCGGTGACCGAGCGGGCGCGCTCGAGAGTCTCGCCGGAGCCGACCAGCACGCCGAGCTCGGCGGCGCGGCCGGCGCCGACCATGACCGCGGCGGGCGTGGCCAGGCCGAGGGCACAGGGGCACGCGATGATGAGGACTGCGATCGCGGCGGTGACGGCGCTTGTGAGCCGCTCGGCGTCGGGGCCGAGGACCAGCCAGCCGACGAAGGTCAGCGCGGCGACCACCAGGACCGCGGGTACGAACACCTCGGAGACCCGGTCGGCCAGGCGCTGCAGCTTGGTGCCGGAGCCCTGGGCGGACTCGACCATCGCGATGATCTGCGCCAGCGTGGTCTCGGAGCCGACCGCGGTCGCCTCGATCTCGAAGGAACCGGTCTGGTTGATGGTGGCGCCGATGACGATGTCGCCCTCGACCTTCCGCACCGGGTCGCTCTCACCGGTGAGCATGGACTCGTCCACGTAGGACGCTCCGGCGACGACACGGCCGTCCACCGGGATCTTCTCCCCGGCGCGCACCCGGATCCGGTCGTCGACCCGCAGGTTCGCCACCGGGACGGTGACGTCGCGACCGCTGCGGACGACCGTGGCCGTCTCCGGCATCAGGCCGACGAGGGCCTTGACCGCATCAGCCGTACGCGACTTGGCCCGGGCCTCCAGCCAGCGGCCCATCAGCACCAGCGCGACGATGACCAGGGCGGTCTCGAAGTAGAGGTGGAGCGGCAGGCCCCACGCCTCGGCCTGCCCCATCCACAGGGTCACGAAGGCGCTGTAGGCGAAGGCGATGCCGGTGCCGAGCGTGACCAGGGTGTTCATGTCGACGGAGCCGTGGCGCAGGCCGCGCGCCGCCGCGAGGTAGATGTCCCGCCCCGCCCACCACTGGGTGACCGCAGCGACCACGAGCACGATCGACATGACCGGCTCCATGGCGTCGACGGGGAGCGGGACGTACATCAGGGCCATCAGGCCGAGCCCCACCGCCAGGGCCGTGATCCACCGCCGCTTGAGCTGGACGAGCTCGGTCTCGCGGCGTACGTCTCGATCGTCCTCACCTACCTGAGGCTCCTGCGGATTGTCGACAGTCGACGATCGCAGGACAGCCTGATAGCCCGCCTTCTCGATGGCGGCGCTGATCTCGGCGAGGTCGGTGCGAGAGGGATCGAAGTGCACCAGCGCGGTCTCGGTGGCGAGGTTGACGTTGGCGTCCTCGACGCCCTCGACGCGGCTGATGGCCTTGGTGACGCGGCGCACGCAGCTCGCGCAGGTCATGCCCTCGATCTCGAGCTGCTGCTCCGTGGGGGTGGTGGCGGTGGGGCTCATCGCGATCAGGCCAGCGAGTAGCCGGCCTCTTCGACGGCCGCACGGATGGCGTCGTCGGAGATCGGCTCGGAGGCGGTGACGGTGACGTTGCCCGAGGCCAGGTCGACGTCGACGTTGCTCACACCGGCGATCTCGGTGACCTCCTCGGTGACGGAGGCGACGCAGTGGCCGCAGGTCATCCCGACGACGGTGAAGTTCTGGGTGCTCATGAGACTCTTCCTAGGGTTGTTGGATTGTTGACAATCAGGACCGGACGAGGCGGGCGATGGCAGCAGAGGCCTCGGCGAGCTTCTCGTCGGCCTCGGCGCCACCGTTCTGGACCGCGCCGGCGACGCAGTGACCGAGGTGCTCGTCGAGCAGCCCGAGGGCGACCGCCTGGAGCGCCTTGGTGGAGGCGGAGACCTGGGTGAGGATGTCGATGCAGTAGGCCTCGTCCTCGACCATCCGCTGCAGCCCGCGCACCTGACCTTCGATGCGTTTGAGGCGCTTGAGATAGGCCTCCTTGTTCTTGTTGTGGAGGTATCCGTGATCCGCGTGGCCTTCGTGCCCGGTGTGCTCGTCCATGCCGACTACCATACCCCCGTAAGGTATGAAGTCAAGCGCCCCGCGATGTCGGCGCCGCGTCCTAGACTGGCCCCATGGCTGTTGCGATCGGTGCCCACGTAGACCAGACCGACCCCGTCGCCGAGGCGACCGCGCGCGGCGCGAGTCTGGTGCAGTTCTTCCTCGGCGACCCGCAGTCCTACAAGGGCCCGGTGGTGACGTACGCCGACGGCGCAGCCGCGCTCAAGGCCCGCGCGGAGGAGGCCGGCGTCGACCTCTACGTCCACGCGCCCTACATCATCAACGTCGCCACGACGAACAACCGGATCCGGATCCCGAGCCGCAAGCTCCTCCAGCAGCACATGGACACCGCGGCCGAGGTCGGCGCCAAGGGCCTGATCGTCCACGGCGGCCACGTCAACAAGGACGACGACCCGGCCAAGGGCTTCGACAACTGGCGCAAGGCGGTCGAGGCGACCGACATCAAGGTGCCGCTCCTGATCGAGAACACGGCCGGCGGCGACAACGCGATGGCGCGCTACCTCGACCGGATCGCCGGCGTCTGGGACGCGATCTCCACCGCCGAGGGCGCGGAGGACGTCGGCTTCTGCCTGGACACGTGCCACGCCCACGCCGGCGGCAACCCGCTCGAGACGGTGGTGGAGGACGTCCGCAAGATCACCGGTCGCATCGACCTGGTCCACTGCAACGACTCCCGCGACGAGTTCGACTCCGGAGCCGACCGCCACGCCAACTTCGGTGCCGGCCGCATCGACCCCGATCTCCTCGCCGGCGTGGTTCGCGACGCCGATGCCCCGGTGATCTGCGAGACCCCGGGCGGCGCCGAGGAGCACGCCAGCGACTTCGCCTGGCTCCGCGAGCGGCTCTGAGGGACCACGACAGATGGCGCGACGACTCCGCAGGCTCGGCTTCCTCACGATCGGGCTCTTCGATCCCTCCGCACCGGCCGCCGGCCACGAGGAGACCTTGCAGATCATCGAGCTGGGCGAGGAGCTCGGCTTCGACTCGGCGTGGCTGCGCCACCGGCACCTGCAGTACGGCATCTCGTCCCCGATCGCGGTGATGGCCGCGGCCACCCAGCGCACCTCGCGGATCGAGCTCGGCACGGCGGTCACGCCGCTCGGCCTGGAGAACCCGTTCCGCCTCGCCGAGGACCTCGGCACCGTCGACGTACTCTCCGACCGCGGCAGCGGCGGCCGGATCAACCCGGGCGTCAGCGTCGGGCCGCCGATGAACTACGACGCGCTCAAGGAGCACCTCTACCCCGACACCCACGACGTCGAGGACTTCACGTACACCCGCGTCGAGCGGCTCCTCCACAACCTCGAGGGCAAGCCGGTCTCCACCTTCGAGGGCACCCGCGGGATCGAGACGTTCTCGCGGAGCATCCAGCCGCACTCCCCGGGTCTGCGCGAGCGGGTCTGGTACGGCGGCGGCTCCACCCGCAGCGTCACCTGGGCCGCCGAACACAGCCTCAATCTGCTCACTTCGAGCGTGATCGACGCCGAGGGCGAAGATTTTGCCCAGATCCAGCGCGCGCAGATCGACCTCTTCCGTTCGCTGCATCCAGCCGGCGAGGCCGCCCGCGTCTCCCAGGGCCTCGTCGTCATCCCCACCGACACCGCGACGCCGGAGCAGAAACAGAAGTACGAGACGTACGCCGCCGCCCGGCTGCCCCGCACCCGCGAGCCGCAGCAGCTGGGCCCGCACAAGCGCGCCTATTTCGCCCCTGACCTGGTCGGAAGCAGCGAACAGCTGGCCGAGCAGCTCAGCAACCATGCGGGCTTCCAGGCGGTCGACGAGGTGGCTTTCGCGCTGCCGTTCACGTTCGGGCACGACGACTACGTGCAGATCCTCACGGACATGGCGACGAGGCTCGGACCGATGCTCGGTTGGTCGCCGGGCCGCGCCGGAAGCTGAGGCAAGAACCTGCTGAGAGGCCCCTGAAGAATCAGCGAGAAAGACCACCCAGCGGGACTGTCGACTATGACCCATCAGGGCCATTGACATAGGCTTTTTCAAATGAGCTCGAACTGGCGCGCCGATGTTCAAGGTCTCCGTGCCGTCGCTGTCGGTCTGGTGATCGCAGGACACGCGGGACTATCTGGGTTCGATGGTGGGTTCGTCGGAGTCGACGTCTTCTTCGTCCTCTCCGGGTTCCTGATCACCACCCTGCTGCTGCGTGAGACCGACCGCAGCGGCAGGGTCAGCATCAGCCAGTTCTACGCCCGCCGCGCCCGCCGGATCCTGCCGGCGGCGACCGCGACGATGCTGGTCGTACTCGCCTACAGCGCGATCGTCCTGCCCCAGACGCGCACCGACCAGATCGCCGGCGACGCGGGCTGGGCGGCGGTCTTCCTGGCCAACGTGCACTTCGCGAAGGAAGCCGTCGACTACTTCAACAACTCCGCACCCTCGCCGTTCCAGCACTACTGGTCGCTCTCGGTCGAGGAGCAGTTCTACGTCGTCTGGCCGCTGCTCGTGCTCGCGGTCACGCTCTGGATCCCGAAGCATCACCGCCGGCGGGCGATCACCGCGCTCGCCGCGCTCGTCGCCGTGGTCAGCCTCGCCTGGTCGCTGCACGCGACCGCCACCGACCCGACCACCGCCTACTTCTCCACCCCGGCCCGCGCCTTCGAGCTCGCCGCGGGTGCCCTGCTGGCCTGCGTCGCGGGGCGGGTGCAGGTCGCGACGACCTCCACCAAGGTCGGACGCATCGCCGCGGCGGCTCTCGGGGTCGCCGGCGTCGGCACCCTCGTCTACGCCACCGCCCGCTTCAGCGAGGCGACCCACTTCCCGGGCTGGCACGCCCTCGTCCCGGTGCTCGCCACGGTCGCGCTCCTCGTCGCGGGCCCTGCCACCCCGACCGGATGGCTGCTCTCCAAGCAGCCGCTGCGCTACCTGGGTGACATCTCGTTCAGCCTCTATCTGTGGCACTGGCCGATCCTGATCCTCGCCCCCGCAGCGATCCCGGGCGGCGGCGTACGCCAGCTGCTGATCATGCTGGCACTCATCCTGGCCGCCTCCGCGGCGAGCTACCACTGGATCGAGATGCCCTTCCAGCGCCACAAGATCCCGCATCTCACCAAGGGCCGCCGCGCGCTCGCCCTCTGGCCCGCCGCCGCTGCCCTCGCCCTGGTCGCGGGCACGAGCTCGCAGGCGTACGCCGGCTACCAGGTCGACGTCGCCAAGGCGAACGCCGAGGAGTGGTTCAAGGAGAACCCCGACGTCCTCGACACCGACGACAAGCCGGTGACGGGCGTGCTGAAGACGACCGTCAAGGCCGCCGAGGAGGGTGCACCGCTGCCGCCGGAGGCCAAGTTCGATGCGAGCGACTCGTGGGCCGAGCGTGGCGGCTACTGCTACGCGGGCTACGGCGAGACCAAGCTCGACGGCGACTGCATCTACGGCGACGGCAAGGCCGACCGCACGGTCGCCGTCGTCGGCGACTCCCACATCGGGATGTGGCTGCCCGCACTCGACACCCTCGCCGAGCGCCAGCACGTGAAGCTGGTCCCGTTCGTGAAGCTTGGTTGCGCGGCGTACGGGGTCAAGCAGAAGTCCTCGAAGATGACCGTCGAGGAGTGCCAGGACTTCCGCGATTGGACCAACAAGCAGATCGCCGAGCTCAACCCGGACACGATCGTCGTCGGCGCCCGCGGCATGCTCGACATGGAGGAGCGCGACGGCGTCTCGACCGAGGAGCAGTGGCGGGAGGGCGTACGCGAGGGCGTCGACGACTTCGAGAAGATCACCCCGGACGTACGCGTCTTCGCCGATGTCCCCTCCGTCGACCACGACCCCGGCGAGTGTCTCTCCGACGCCCGCAACCTCCTCGAGGACTGCGTCGTGAAGGCCGACGGCACCGAGGTCGACTCGAACGAGGTGACCCAGGAGGCGCTCGCGGGCACCGAGGCCACGTATGTCGACATCGTCGACCTGGTCTGCACCGAGCGCTGCCCGCTCGTCGTCGGCGACGTCGTCACCTACTACGACGACTCCCACATCACCGCGACCTGGGTCGACCGGGTCACCCCCGCGCTCGGCAAGCGCCTCGGCCGTCTGGACCGTTCCGCGTAGAACACATTCCAGTTCTGCGTTCGCTGACCATTGCCGTGGCGGCGTCGGCGCGGAACAATCGAAGGTCGCCGGGCGGGGCAGTCAATCCCCTCACCGCCCCGCCCGGCCCACGTCGTGGCCGCCCGGCGCCGGTTGGGCATCCCCCTCGTGCCCAACCCGCGCTGCGGCCCCGAAACCGCCTGCCTCCCCCAAGGCGGCGGCGCCAGCGTCCGAACCGAATTCCCCCGAATCTCGGTCCGGACAGCCCCAAGGAGTACGCGGCAGACCGCCTGATACACCGACTTCGAGATTTCTTGCCGACTTCCTCCGACCCCTCGCTCGGGTCGCCGGATGGCCGGAACGAGTTGCCTCGTTCCCCTTACGGACGCGGCACGACATCACTACGCTCCTTCGCATGCCCGGACCAGGAATGCTCACCCTGATGGTGCTGCCCGCGGTCATCGGCCTCATCATCGTCGCCCGCCCGAACGTCGCCCTGTCGCTGAGAAGGATCCGCGGTACGTGGCTCATTGCCATCGCCGCTGCATTTCAGTTCGTGCATTACCGCGGTTGGTGGCCAGATCAGATTCCGGAAGCCACCGAGCGACGCATCTACGCAGTCTTCATCATTGCCGTCGCGTTGACCTTCTCCTGGCTCAACCGGTCGCTGGTGAATCGGGCAACGGGTCGATGGGCTTTGTCGCTGATTCCGCTTGGAACGGCGTCAAACGCCATTCCGATCGCGGTTCTCGGAGCGATGCCATACAGCATTTCCGGGGCACGGATCGCTGGTTACACCGAGGCTGACCTGATCACTGATGCCCCCGGCTACATACGCCTCGCGGACGTGTCTCCGCTATGGACGCCGATCGCAGATCTGATCCCAATTCCTGTGCTGATGAAGGTCTTGAGCATCGGAGACCTTTTCCTGATCTCCGGTCTCGTCCTGCTGATCGCCGCCTGCTCCTTGCCGAGCGCCGATTCAGCTTCAGCGCCGGTCAACGCTGGCGACGGGTCCGTGCAGCCGTCGGTGTAACCCACACCGATCTCCATCTCTACCCCACGAGAGGAGGAACCAATGACGTTCGACAACCTGAAGGCACGCGTGTACCTCGCAGGCGCAACGGTCGTGCCGACCGCGCTGGCGATCTACGCCCTCGCCGCCCCACACAACGAGCCCAATTAGGGCAGCGGGTCGGGTGGGTGGGGACTCAATAGGTCCCTCGCCCGCCCGACGCCGAGACGCTCGTGGTGTCGACCTAGGAGAAGCAGACGAACGGGGCCGGCGGAGCGTCCGTGGTCGCGGCGGGGAGGGACTCGGCGAGGGCCTCGGCCGGGGCCAGACCCTTCGCGAGGGCGCCGTGGAGACGGCTGAACACCTCGTACGCAGCCTCGTCCGCCACCACGGCAGGCGAGGCGATCACGGCGCGGGCGCCGGCGTGGAGCCAGGCGCCGACGAGTCCGATGAGTTCCTCGCCCCAGCGGATGGTCGATCGTCCGACCTCGCAGGCGGAGAGGAGCACGACGTCGGGGACGGCGGAGAGGCCGTCGATGTCGTAGCCGTACCAGGTGCCGTCGGCGAGCTCGAGCCCGGAGAAGAGCGGGTTGTCGGCGGAGTGGTGACCGTGTGCGGCGAGATGGAGTACGTCGACCTCGGCCGCCAGAGCGGAGACGGCTGCCGCGGTGGCGTCGCTGCCGGTGAGGAGGCGCGCGCCGGACCAGGCGGTGGCGCTCTTGGCGACCTCGTCGGCGGCACGCATGACTCGGGGTCCGGCGACGAACCCTGCGGTTGCCGTGCGCAGCGGGGTGTCGGCGCGGCTCAGCCAGGCGGTGGCGCTCTGAGCGACCGTCACCGGTCGGCCGGTGAAGCCGGACAGCAGAGTCCAGGGCACCGCCGCCAGCACGGCTGAGGGAGTCAGGACGACCGGCCGGTCGCCGATCAGCCCGAGGATCGGCGCGACGAGCAGGTCGGCGAGCTGCTGGAGCCGGACGGTCAGGTCACTACGAACGGCAACGCCCAACGGTCCCGGGAGATCGGTCGCAGCGACATCGAGATCCGGGAGCAGGCCGCCCAGAAGCGATCCGAGCGCTGCCTGGTCACCGAGGTCGACCCGATTGGCGGCGGCGTCGGTCGCGACGACGGCAACCAGGCGACCGGCCGCGACGACATAGGCGACCAGCGCATGGCCACCGATGCGTTCATGCAGGTCAGGAAGGGAGATCGGGTCCGAGACCTGGCCGGATCCCTTGACCCGCCAGGCTCGCTGGCGGATCTGCTCACGCAGCTCGGCCTCCCGCTCGGGCGCCACTTCGCCGCGGAGCTCGGCCAGGTCGGCAGCGAGCTGTGGATCGGATGGCGGTCGCACCGGCTGTACCCGCGAGGCCAGCATCCGCGAGCGCTCCGACCATTCGAAGAGCACGTCGGTCTCGCCCGACTCGACCGCCAGCTCCAGACCGCGCCTGGCCAGCGTGCGTCCGTGGCCGGAAACGTTGGTCTGCAGGTCCAGGCTGCCGAACGAGCTCTGCCACAGGTGGAAGTCGTCGAGCCCCGACCGGAGCTCACGGAGTCCGGTCACGGTTCGGCCGGCCGCCACCGCCAGCTCGGCTCGGAGCTCACGCTCCAGCAGGCGGACGTCGATGGGTGCCTCGGCCGGGACCGGACCGAGGATCCCGCCGCTCGCCGGTCGCGCCGGAAGGCCGGCGTTCTCCGCCGAACGGATACGCGCCAGCCGCGCCTGCATGCGCACGCGAAGAGCCGGCCAGCTCAATCCCTGCTCCTCGAGCGGACCGGCCAGCGCTTCGCCGTTCTCGCTCGGATCACGGCCTGCCGTCACGGCTGCCTCGAACGCCACCGCTCGTGCCCGCAGCGCCAGCCCTGTCGCCCGCGCCTCCTCGAACCATCCCAGCGCCGAGCGTGCCACCCGCTCCGCTTCGACCGGATCTGTTGCGACCAGGTGTGACGCCAGCACCAGTTCGGCCTCGCCCTGCCGCTGGCGCTGCCCCTTGGATCCGTACGCCTCAGCCGCCTGCCGAAGTACCTCGCCGCCCTGCCGTGTCAGTCCTGCCGCCATCAGCACCTCGGCCCGGTCCGCGTTACACACGGCGGTCACCAGTGATCCGGCATCGGCCAAGAGAAGATAAGCAGACTCCATCAGGGCAAGCGCCCCGGGAAGGTCGCCCGATAGATACAGCGCGTACGCCCGGTTGTGATCTGCCTGCGCAGCCAGGACCTGCTCGCCAACTGACCGGTATTGATCGGCGGCGGAGACGAAGTCCTCCATTGCGTTCACGATGTCATTGCGGTCAAGGTGAACCGTCCCCCGATTGAGGTACGCCTTGGCCAAGTCGAGACCTTCGAGCGACGAGATGGCCTCGCCAAATGTCTCCAAAGCTTCGGCAGCCCGGCCGGCCTTACGTAGGAGCAACGCACGCTGCGCGAGCAGCACACCTCGTGTAAAGCCTTCAACGCCGAACCCCAGCGCTCGATCACTTTTCTCCAACGCCACGCTCAGGTTGGAGTCATCGACTTCGAGGTATGCCAGCGACGACTCGATCCGAGCGCGGACTTCAGGGGCGGTTGCGAGACTCAGGGCTCGTCCCAAGAGCGCCCTCGCGCTGTCGAGATCGCCTGACCTGAGCGCCGCGACTCCCTGCTTGTGCAGATCGTCCGGATCGTCGGAAGTCATTGCTTGAGCGTAGTGAGGACTTCGATGGCGGCCCACGCGCGGTCAATGTCCTGCGTGACATCCCCTGGGGCACCGTTGTCGAAGAGGTGCTGGGCAATTCGTCCAGCAAGCAACGGTGCCGCGAACGAAGTCCCGCTCCACGTACCGAATCCGCCACCGAAGTCGTCAGGATCCAACGTCTCCCGCTTTCGGCCAGCGAATTCGGAGGCGACTGCGGCTTGGTAACCACCGTCGAAACTGGTGGGGAACGTGCTCACGACGCCAGCACCGATCTCGTACGCACGAACCCAAGGCCCGGCGTTGCTGAAGATCGCATCCGTCCCATTGGGGTTCAGGGCTCCCACTGAGACGATCGGCAACACCATGTCCGATGCCGAACAAGGACCCTCGCCCTCGCTCCAAGGCGCAAACGCTGCTGGGAAGTTAGACCGTGATGTCGCGTCGTTGCCAGCCGAACAGACGACGAGCGTCCCGTTCGCCGCGAGATCGGCAAGGATCTCGTGAAGCATCGGATCGAAGAGCGCGTCCTCCGGGGTCTCGTGGTAGTAACCGATCGACAGACTGAGCACGTCGATCCGTCGCCCGCGCGGGTCCCCTTGGCGATAGAGGTGCACCAGCTCGGCGATCTGAGCGAGAGCCGTCAGCCAGCCATACTCGGCAACGGGGCCGTCCGGCGGAACGATTCGCCACGCGTAAATGTCGGCGTTGGGACATGCCTGATGCACAAGGCCGGCGATGAAGGTGCCGTGACCCGCCAAGGGATCGATCAAGCCGTCCAGTGCACCAACCTGGTCGCCGTCGACCTCCGAGTTCGGGACACTTGAGGGCCATCCGATCCGGTGGTCGCCGAGACGTACATCCCGATCGACGAAGTCGAGCCACGGGTGGTGTCCACACCCTGTGTCGAGGATGGCGACCACGGGTCGTGCCCGACCGTCAAGGTCGTCGTCACTCCGTCGGGAAGGAGCCGAGCCGACGTACGCCACGGGTTGGCGACCGCCGGTTCCCAACGGGTCGTAGCCGGAGCTCGGATGCGGATCGTTGAGCGGATGCGGATCGTTCAACGGGTGCGGATCGTTGAGCGGGTGCGGATCGTTCAACGGGTGCGGATCGTTCAGCGGGACTGGCACGAGAACGTGCTCCAAGCTCACACCTTGCGCACCGTCCACGCCTTCAGCGCGCAGGAACTGAAGAAGCGTCCAGGCGTCGGGGGCCGCAACTGCTTTTCCGGGAACTACTCCGAGGCGGACTCGCCGGGCACCGAATCGGAGGTCCACGGCGTGTGCCGGCTCGGGCTCGGCTTCGACTCGCCAATGCAACGTACGGGCAATGCTCTTGATCCGCCGAAACGTGTCCTCGAAGTCCACCGACTTGGAGATCAGGAGTGTGGTCGAGGAGTAGATCGTGGTGCTAGCCGTGACACCGTCAACAGCCACTGCATTGGTCGGGTCGAGGATACGGGCGTCGGATCCGTACGCCACCGACAGTCGGGGCTCACTCTTGGGATGCACTGTTACTCCTGGATCAGATCTCGAACGTGGGGGTCAGGAAGGCGGCGGAGCCGTCGGCGGGCTCGAAGCGGAGCCGGATGAGGCCGGCAGGCAGCGAGGTGAGCTCGAAACGGCCCGAGGCGCCGAGGGTGACGGCGACGATCGGCGTACGGACTTCGTCGGCGCGGATGGCGCGGACGGTCATGGGTGAACCGGGGACGACCCAGCCGTCGAGGCGGGCCGTGGTGTCGGTGTCGGAGGCGACACGGACGAGAACATCGACACCGGACTGCGCGAACCGCAGCGTGTAGGCGGAGCGGGCAGACGCGGGAGCGGTCGAGCGCACCCCGAGGGCCTCCGACGACGACTCCACCAGGAGCATCAGCTCCAGGTCGAGCCCGAGGCCGGACTCCTCGGCGGCGCCGGCGGCGGCCGCCTGCATCCGGGAGATCAGGCCTCCGGGCACGGGATCACCAGATACATAGGCCTGTCGAACCAGACCCAACAGCTCATCGCGAGTGGGTTCCTCCGAGCGACCCATCACGACACCCCCTCGTCCTTGAGCGCGTCCCGCAGCTTCCCGAGACAGCGGCCGCGGGTGGGGCCGATGCTGCCGATGGGCATCTCGAGCTCTTCGGCCAGACCGGCGTAGTCGGGCCGGTCGGAGAAGGCGACCACGCGCAGCAGCCGCCGGCACCGCTCCGGCAGCGACTCGACGGCCGCCCAGATGAGCGAGTTGCGGTCGCCCTCGACGACCAGCGACTCGGCCGAACGCTGGGTCGGGACGCGGGACTCGAGCGCCTCGTCCTCCACAGGTACGTCACGCCCGGACCGCTTCGCGACCCGCCAGGCCTCACGACGCGTGGTGAGCGTGAGCCAGGCGCCGACGGCTGCGGTGTCGAGGATCGAGGAGTGCTTGCGTACGAAGGTGAGCCAGGTGTTCTGGACGACGTCCTCGGCCTGCTCCTGGCTGAGCCGGTAGGAGCGGGCGACCTGCCACAGGACGGGGGTCATCGTCGCGACCAGCTCGTCGAGGGCGGCGGAGTCACCGCTGAGCCAACGGTCGAAGTCGGCCGTGGCCCGGGACCACACGGTCGCGGGTGCGTCGGCATGACCGATCCCGCGTCGTACCCGTGTCACAGTCCCCTCCTCGACCGGCGGCCTCCGGTTCGGCGGCGAGCCGATGGGGGGCCAGATGACACGCGGGCGCGCCATCGTGGTGGTCATAGTTGCTGTCACGGCTACAAGGAGGCTCGGGCCCCAAGCCGTGATACATCTGGTCGCTGACAATAGCGGCTCGGCGGCTCGGACTCACTAGGTGAGCGATGGAACTCCTCAGATTGGGGTCATCTCGACAAGCTCGATGCAACGCCCGACAAGCTCGACCACCGGGGCGACGGGTAGCCTTCTGCGGGTGAGTCTCACCGTGCGCCCCATCACCGCTGCGGAGCATCTCGCCTTCATCGAGAAGCAACCCAGCGTGAGCTTCCTCCAGACCCCGTCGTGGGCGCGGGTCAAGACCGAGTGGCGCTCGGAGTCGGTGGGCTGGTTCGACAGCCTGCAGGGCGGTGCCCTCGTCGGCGCCGCGCTGGTGCTGCACCGGCCGGTGCCGAAGCTGGAGCGGTTCACCCTCGCCTACCTGCCGGAGGGTCCGAGCATCGACTGGTCGGGCGACCTGGCTCCGTGGCTGCAGCCGCTGGCGGCGTACCTGAAGAAGAACCACGCCTTCGGCATCCGGATCGGGCCGCCGGTCACGACCGCCACCTGGAGCGCGGCGCAGGTCAAGGACGGCATCGCCGACGACACCGTCCAGCGGCTCAACCAGCTCACCCCGACCCACCGCGACGCCACCGGCGCTCGCGTCGTCTCGCAGCTACGGGCGGCGGGCTGGCGGCTCCAGTCCCCCGAGGACGGCTTCGGCGCGGGGCAGCCGCAGTACAACTTCGTGATCCCGCTGGCCCACGAGGACGGCACCCCGAAGACCGAGGACGAGGTCCTCAAGGGGATGAACCAGCTCTGGCGCCGCAACATCAAGAAGTCCGCCAAGATGGGGGTCGAGGTCTCCGTCGCGACCCCGGCCAAGCCCGCCGGCGGCGAGTTCGACGCCGACCTGAGCGCGTTCCACGACCTCTACGTCCACACCGCCGAGCGCGACCACTTCACCCCGCGGCGCCGCGACTACTTCAAGACCATGTTCGCGGCGATGTCGGCCGAGGACCCCGACCGGATCAAGCTCTTCATCGCCCGTCACGAGGGCGACGTGGTCGCGTCCACGATCATGGTCCGCGTCGGCCAGTACGCCTGGTACTCCTACGGCGCCTCCTCGACCGAGAAGCGAGACGTACGTGGCTCCAACGCCCTCCAGTGGGCGATGATCCAGGACGCCATGGCCGCCGGTGCGACCACCTACGACCTGCGCGGCATCACCCCGACGCTCTCCACCGACGACTCCCACGTGGGGCTGATCCAGTTCAAGGTCGGCACCGGAGGCCAGGCGGTGGAGTACGCCGGGGAGTGGGACCTGCCGCTGAACAAGCCGATCTACACGGCCTTCGATGTCTACATGAAGAGGCGCTGATCTCCGTATGCCGCTGAAACTGACCGTTGACGCCGATCGCTGGCGCAAGCACGTCCAGACCTTCGCCGAGGCGACCCCCGGCCTGGTCCCGGTGGCGAAGGGCAACGGCTACGGCCTCACCCTGCGCAAGCTCGCCCACCAGACCGAGTGGCTCACCGGTCTCGGCACCGGCGTCGACACGCTCGCGGTGGGCACCTACAACGAGGTGTGGGAGGTCGCGACCCGGTTCAGCGGATCGATCTACGTCCTCACCCCGTGGCGGCCCTACTCGCCCGAGATCAACCCGGAGATCGCCGACCGGATCATCCACACCATCAGCCGCCCCGAGGACCTGCCGCTGCTGCTGGAGCGTCAGCCGAACGCGCGGGTGATCCTCGAGCTGGTCACCTCGATGCGCCGTCACGGGATGACCCCGAGCGACCTGTGGCCGACCGCCGCGATCGCCCGCGAGCACGCGCGCTTCGAGGGCATCACCATGCACTTCGGGCTCGACGGCGGCTCCCTGGCCGAGGTACGCGCCCAGATGGACGCCGTCGTCGGCGCCGAGGCGAAGACGGTGTGGGTCTCCCACCTGAGCGCCAACGAGCTGGCCCAGCTGCGCGCCGCCTACGGCGACATCACCTTCCGTCCCCGCGTCGGCACCGCGCTGTGGCTCGGCGACCGCGGCGCGCTCCACGTGACCGCGACCGTCGAGGACGTGCACCCGCTCGAGCGGGGCTACTCCTACGGCTACCGCGGCCGCACCGCGCTGCGCGCCGGTCACCTCGTGGTCGCCTCCGGCGGCACCGCCCACGGGATCGGGCTCGAGGCACCGCTGGGCGACACCCACCTGCGCTCGCGAGCGCTCGCGGTCGCCCGCGGCGGGCTCGACGCCATGGGGCAGTCCCGGTCGCCGTACACGCTCGACGGCAAGGCGCTCTGGTTCGCCGAGCCGCCGCACATGCAGGAGTCGATGCTCACCCTTCCCTCTGGCGCGCGTGTGCCCGAGGTCGGCGAGGAGCTCGAGGTGCGGGTGCGCTACACCGCGACCTCGTTCGACGAGATCATCCTGGACTCCTGACCCTCCGTAGCGGGCTCGGCGTCGGACTCCATCGTCGCCTCGGTCCACCGGACCGGGTCGCGCCACGGCTCGTAGATCTCCCGGACGACGACCACGATCAGGTAGATCTCGGCCGCGACGCGGGCGAGGATCGCGAACCAGTAGACCGGCTGGTCGCCACCGCTGCTGGCCAGGAGGTCGGCGAGATACCACCAGACCGCGACGAAGTAGAAGAGCTCGCCGGCCTGCCAGATGAGCTGGTCACGCCACCGCGGCACGGCCAGGACGGCGAGCGGCAGCAGCCACAGCACGTACTGCGGTGAATACACCTTGTTGACCAGCAGGAACCCGGCGACGATCAGGAAACCGAGCTGCGCCAGCCGCGGCGTCTCCCGGGCGGTCAGCCCGATGATGAGTACGCCGCTGCACCAGGCGATGAAGAAGGCCCAGGAGACGAGGTTGACCGTCTGCGCCGAGATCGTCGCGTCGGTGGCCTGCTGGACCACCAGCCACAGCGAGCCGAGGTCAGGACCGCGCTCGGAGTTGAAGCTCCAGAAGACCTTCCACTGCTCCAGCCCGGTGGCCATCGCCGGCAGGTTGGCGAGCACCCAGGCGAGCACGGTGGCGAGGGCGGCCACCGCCAGGTCGTAGTACCGACGGCGCCGGATGCAGATCACCACCAGCCCGCCGAGCAGGAAGAGCGGATAGAGCTTGGTCGCGCAGCCGAGGCCGATGAGGACCCCGGTCAGCAGCGGCCGATCCCGTGACCAGGCCCAGAGCGCACCGGCCACGAAGACCACGGCCAGCATGTCCCAGTTGATGATCCCGGTCGCCGCGAGCACCGGGGCGAGGGCGAACGCGGCCGCGTCCCAGGGCCGTCGGCGATGCGTACGTGCCAGGAACCAGGCCGAGAGCAGCGCCGCGACCGCGAACCCGATCACGTTGACGACGATGAAGACCCGGATCTCGTGGAGCATGCCGGGCAGGCCCCAGAAGCTCGAGGTCTCGACGAGATGGCGGTCGTCCTCGTCGGGGGTGTCGGTCAGCCAGTCGGTGACGTACGAGGTCGCCCAGGCGTAGTAGGAGATGCCGACCGGATACTCCATCACCTGCGGGTAACGCGCCCGGACGTCGGGATCGGAGGAGTAGGGCCACTCGTGCTCGGTCAGGCCGCGGTCGACGTAGAGGTAGGGCAGGTCGGAGTAGCAGAAGTGGGTGTATCTGCTCTCGCCGTTGGTCCAGGTGGCGTTGTAGCAGGTCTGCTTCGAGACCATCCCGATCGCGAACGTGAGCGAGGTCAGCAACAGCAACAGGCCGACCGCGCTGAACCAGCGCCGTCGGCCGTGTGCGAGTCCCCCGAGAGGACCGCCCACCGCGGCGGAGGCGGTCCTGACGACCGGATCCTCCGCCGCGGGGGCGGTCACTGGACCATCCGTCACTGAGTGGTGCTCCCTGTGGTGTTGTTGCCTCCGCCGTTGTTGCCGTCGGCCGGCGGCGAGGACGACGCGCAGTCGCCGAACCAGTCACATGCGGTCGCGGTGGCTGCGGGGTCCGTCGACTCCGACGGGTCAGGGGTCGTCCCCCCGCCCGGTTCACCGGCGGTCGCGCCGTCGCTCGGCGACGTGCTGGCCGACGGCTCCTCGACCGGGATGCAGAGACCCTTGCGCTCGTCCTTCTTGGAGCAGTCCTCCGACGGCGTCGGGGTCGGGGTCGGAGTGGCGGTCAGCGACGGCTCATGACCCTCCATCGGCGCATCGCCGTCCATCCAGGCAGGCTCGGGGAACTCCTCGAGGTCGAGGTCGTCGGTCAGGTTGCCCATGATCTCGGCCCACGTCTCGGCCGGGTAGCCGGCACCGAAGTAGGAGTCCAGCCAACCGTCCAGCTTGCCGGAGCCCTTGCCACGTACGTACATGACGGCGGTGGCCAGCTGCGGCGTGTAGCCGGCGAACCACGCCGAGGAGACGTCGTCGTTCGCGTTGGTCGCGGTGCCGGTCTTGCCCGCGGCCGGCTGGTTGATCACACCGGCCGTCTTGCCGGTGCCGTTCTTCACGACCTGCTGCAGGGCGTACGAGGTGTCGTCGGCGGCGTCCTCGGACATCGCCCGCTCCTCGCCGTCACGCTGGTTCCACTCGTAGACGACATCGCCGTCGGCGTCGACCACCTTCGAGACGAGGTGCACGGTGTTGCGTACGCCGCCGTTGGCGATGGTCGCGTAGGCGTTGGCCATGTTGATGGGGCTGATCGCCTGACGGCCCAGGGTGAGCAGATAGTTCTTCGGGTCGAAGTCGATCGAGTAGGCCGGGATGGAGCGGTAGTCCGCCGGCGCGTTGTCGGCGTGCTGCTCGTCCGGCGGCAGACCGGCCTTGACCGCCATGTCGTAGACGTCCTCGCTGCCGTTGGGCAGGGCGGTCGACATCTGCACGAAGGAGGTGTTGACCGACTCCTCCATGGCCTTGATGCCGGTGATGTGCTCGCCGTAGCCGTGACCGGTCGGGTCCGAATCGCTCTGACCCGAGTTGCGGACGACCCGGTCGGTGCCGGGGATCTCCAGACCACCCTCGCCGGTCCAGGTGTCCTTGAGCGAGTAGCCCGCCTCGAGAGCGGCGGCCAGGGTGAACGGCTTCATCGTCGAACCGGCCATGCCGCCCGAGGCCGCCCAGTTGATCTGGGAGTCGAGATAGTCCTGGCCGCCGTAGAAGCCCTTGAGCGCACCGGTCTTCACATCGACCGTGGCAGCGCCGACGTGCAGCTCGTTCTCCGGGTGCTTGGCGTTGACCGCCTTCTTGTCGTCCGGACGTACGTCCTTGACGGCGTCCTCCGCCGCCTTCATGGCCTTCGCGCTGAGCGTGGTGGTGACCTTCAGGCCCTTGCTGTCGATCTCCTCCTCGGTGAAGAGGGGCTCGCCGTTGTCGTTCTTCAGGGACTTCAGCTCGTTCTTCACCAGGGTGAGCGCGTGACCCTTCTGGTCACCGAGGCGGCTGTCGGCCTTCGGCTTGGGGAACTTGGGCAGCGCCGCCTTCGCCTTCTCGAGCGTCGCCGTGTCGTAGTCGCTGAGCGCCTTGCCCTGGCTCTTGAGGGTGGCCATGCCGTTGAGGACGTACTGATAGCGGCCCAGCAGCTCCGTGCCACCCGCGTCCGCGCCGGCCTTCGACGGGTCGAACCCGTTGGGGTTGTTGAGGATCGCGGTGAGGGCCGCGGCCTCCTTGATGTCGAGATCCTTGGCCTGCTTGCGGAAGTAGGCCTTCGCGGCGGCCTGGACGCCGTAGGCGCCGCGGCCGAAGTAGACGGTGTTGAGGTAGCCGGTGAGGATCTCGTCCTTGGACTTCTGCCGGCTGATCTTGAGCGAGATGACCGCTTCCTTGACCTTGCGCGAGTAGGTGCGCTCCTGGGTCAGGTAGAGGTTCTTGACGTACTGCTGGGTGATCGTCGAGGCGCCGCCCTGGCTGCCGGTGGTGGCGTTGGAGAAGAGCGTGCGCGCGATGCCCTTGAGGTCGATGCCGTTGTTCTCGTAGAAGCTGCGGTCCTCGGCGGCCACGGCAGCGTCCTTCACGAGGGCGGGCATCTCGTCCGGGCGCAGCGCGTCACGGTTCTGGTCGCCCGCCTGGAAGCGGCCGACCTCCTTCTTGCCGCCGGCGTAGTAGACGAAGCTCGACTCGGCCTCGAACGCCGCGTTGGCGCTGGGGATCGAGATCATGTTGTAGGAGACGATCACCGCGGCGCTGCCGATCAGCGCGAGGACCAGGGCGCAGATGGCCGCGATCTTGGCGATCCGGACCGCCAGGCCCTTCTTGTCCAGCTCCGGGTCGTTGAACCGGTCCATCGCCGCCCCGAAGGCGGCCTTGGGGTCGCGCGGCGGGCGACCGGATCCGCCCCGCTGCGGGGGCGCGGGACGCTGGCCGAGACGGTCGACCGGGGGCTCGCCGGGACGGCGCGGGCCCGGGTAGGGCGGCCGCTGACCGGGACGAGGGCCGCCGGGAGGCATCGGGCGCTGGGGGGCGCCGGGAGGCATCGGCCGCTGAGGGCCGCCGCGGGGCTGGCCACCGCGGGGCTGGGGACGATTGCCGGAGGGCTGGCCCTGCGACTGGGGGCGCCGCGGAGCCGGCGGGCGGCCGGCCGGACCACCCTGCGGTGGGCGCGGTCCGCCCTGGGGTCGTCCTTGCAGCCCACCGAGATCGGATCTACGGGGACTCGCGCTGCGGGGGCTGGGCCTCTGAGAAAAGCCGCCGGATGGGTCGCTCACGGGTGTTGCACTGCTCCTGTGACTGCCCGGCACGTGACCGGACGGGCTGACACTGACAATCCCCCGACGTCGCTGGATCCCCCCGAGGAAATCCCATCAACCTGACGCGCGACGCTTGCCGAACATCTCCCCGGGTGGTTCCGCAGGTGGGTGGACGGCAGCCATCAGCGTACGCAATCGACGCTAGCGCTCCTGCATCCACGCCCAGCGCGCCCCAAGTCACCTGACGTCAACAGTTCGGTGACGGTTGCATCGAAATGCCTCTCTCAGGCGTCATCAGACAAGACTTTGGTCTCTATTTGTCTTCGCGGATATATCGGTACGATAGGTCGCATGGCACGTCGCGCAGAGACGATCGAGTTGGCAGTCCTTGGGCTGCTGCACGAGTCGCCTATGCATGGCTACGAGCTGCGCAAGCGGCTCAACCTGATGCTCGGCTGGGGACGAGTGCTGTCGTACGGCTCGCTCTACCCGGCTCTGAAGAAGATGCTGCGCAAGCACCTCATCGAGGAGATGGCGCAGACCGTCACGCCGGTGACCCGGCGTCCACGGATCGTCTACCAGCTGACGCCTGCCGGCGAACGTGAGTTCACCCAGCTCATGTCCGAGGTCGGTCCGATGGCCTGGGAGGACGACAACTTCGACATCAGGTTCGCGTTCTTCGGTCGCACCGACATGGAGATCAGGCTGCGCGTCCTCGAGGGACGTCGCAGTCGGCTCCAGGAGCGGCTCGACCGGGTGCAACGCGAGCTTGCCATGACCCAGAAAGAGGTCGACTCCTACGCCCGCGAGCTTCAGCGTCACGGTGTCGAGTCGGTCGAGCGGGAGGTCCGATGGCTCTCCTCGCTGATCGACGCCGAGCGCAACCCCAAGCCTGCGATCAACGAGCAGGCAGCGGGTCGGGGGGATCTGGGGGATGACGATGGCGTACGCGACGAAGCGGACGTCTCGCGCACAGCGCAGAGCAGCCAAGAGAACGAGTGATGACCTCCGGGCCGGTGAGCCGGCCGGGAGTATTGGAAGGAGCCCCGATGGGTTCGGTTCGTGTAGCAATCGCGGGAGTCGGCAACTGTGCCAGCTCCCTGGTCCAGGGTGTGGAGTACTACAGGGACGCCGACCCGGCGGGCAGTGTCCCGGGCCTGATGCACGTCACGTTCGGCGACTACCACGTCTCTGACGTCGAGTTCGTCGCTGCCTTCGACGTCGACGACAAGAAGGTCGGGAAGGACCTCTCCGAGGCGATCAACGCCTCCGAGAACAACACCATCAAGATCGCCGACGTCCCCTTCAAGGGTGTCGAGGTGCAGCGTGGCCCCACGCTCGACGGTCTGGGCAAGTACTACCGGCAGACGATCTCCGAGTCCGGCCTCGACCCCGTCGACGTCGTCTCGATCCTGCGCGAGAAGGAGGTCGACGTCCTCGTCTCCTACCTTCCCGTCGGCTCGGAGGAGGCGGACAAGTTCTACGCGCAGTGCGCGATCGACGCGGGCGTCGCCTTCGTCAACGCGCTGCCGGTCTTCATCGCCTCCGACCCGGAGTGGGCCGCTAAGTTCGAGGCCGCCGGCGTCCCGATCGTCGGTGACGACATCAAGTCGCAGGTCGGTGCCACCATCACCCACCGCGTCATGGCCAAGCTGTTCGAGGACCGTGGCGTCGCGCTGGACCGGACGTACCAGCTCAACGTCGGCGGCAACATGGACTTCAAGAACATGCTCGAGCGTGAGCGCCTGGAGTCCAAGAAGGTCTCCAAGACCCAGGCCGTCACCTCGAACCTCAAGGGCGAGCTGGCCGACAAGATCGACGACCGCAACGTGCACATCGGTCCCTCGGACTACGTGCAGTGGCTCGACGACCGCAAGTGGGCGTACGTCCGGCTCGAGGGCCGCGCGTTCGGTGACGTCCCGCTCAACCTCGAGTACAAGCTCGAGGTGTGGGACTCGCCCAACTCCGCGGGCATCATCATCGACGCCGTCCGGGCGGCCAAGATCGCCAAGGACCGCGGCATCGGCGGCCCGA
The DNA here is from genome assembly GCA_040302365.1 of Nocardioides sp. NPDC126508. Lineage (GTDB taxonomy): Bacteria > Actinomycetota > Actinomycetes > Propionibacteriales > Nocardioidaceae > Nocardioides. Next base: position 624,277 of record JBEOUM010000004.1, on the reverse strand, counting down.
TCATCCCGGCCTCGGCCTACCTCATGAAGAGCCCGCCGGTTCAGATCGAGGACACCGAGGGTCGCGCTCAGCTGGAGGCGTTCATCCGCGGCGAGTGAACCTGACCGACCGGCCCCGGGGACTCCCCGGGGCCGGTCTGCGTCTCAGAACCGGATGGCGTCGATGATCTTCACCCGCGCCGCGATCATCGCCGGGAGGATGCCGGCGACCGCGCCGACCGCGAGCGCGACGGCGAGGCCCAGGAAGGCCGCCGAGAGCGGGAACGGCGGGACGTCGTCGATGCCTTGGAGGACGTACTTCTCCACCAGCGGGTTCTTCACCGCGGCCACGGCCAGGAGCACGCCGATCACGCCTGCGACCACGGTGGCCACCACGCTCTCCATCAGAACCGAGAAGAAGACCCGCCCGGTGGTCGCGCCGAAGCTGCGCCGGATGCCGATCTCCCGGATCCGCTGCTGGATGGTGACCAGGGCGATGTTGAGCAGGCTCAGCGCGCCGAGCAGCAGGATGATCCCGGCGATGCCGATGATCACCCACTTGACCGGACCGATCGGGTCCTCGCCGCCCCAGGCCATGTAGTCGTCGCGCTGGGCGTCGACCTGGAGCCCCGGGAGCTCGGCGCGCATCGCCGTGTTGATCTCTCCGGCGAGCTCGTCGGCGCCGTCGACCGGCACCCACATCTCGTAGGCGGCGTCGGTGGGCGCTCCGCTCTGCCAGTGCTCCAGCGAGTCGGCCAGCATGAACGCGCGTGGCGTGCCGTAGCCGCGCAGGCTCGTCACGCCGACGATCGTGGCGGTGACCGACATCCCCTGGCCCTTCAGGTCCACGGACGTCGGCAGCGGTGCGCCCTGCAGACCGAGCTTCTTCAGGAACGTCTCGTCGACGACGAGCGCCGGTGAGAGGCGCTCCTGGTCCGACGCCTCCAGCCAGCGGCCCTGCGGCACCACGACCCGGTGGATCGCCGCGTACGCAGGGTCGACCCCCATCAGCTCGATCCGCTTGCTCCGGCTCGCGGTGGTCGCCTTGATGTCGTAGACGGAGATCCTCGCCGACGCGTACGTCACGTCGAACCGCTCCGCGACCGTCTGGAACGCGGGCCGGACCCGCTCGACGGAGAGCGGCATCCCGCTGCGACCGTCGTAGGCCATGATCGAGATGTGGGCCGGTCGCCCGTCGGTCTCGTAGGACTCGGTGAACATCTGCTTCGCGATCTGGCCGGCCGCGACGGTCGCGGTGATCGAGGCGACCGCCACCGCCACTCCGACCAGGGACAACAGCACCCGGAGCTTGTGGATGCGCAGCTCCTGCCACGCCTCGACGGTCGACGCGGCCAGACCGGTGGCCAGGCGTCCGAGGGCCGTCCTCACGCCATCGCCCCCTCGGTCAGCGGGTGCAGCCGGCCCTCGGCGAGCCGGAACCGGCGCCGCGCCAGGGCGGCGACGTTCGGGTCGTGGGTGATCGTGATGAGGGCCGCGCCGGAGTCGTAGGTCGCCTGGTCGAGCAGCTCCATCACCATCGCGCCGGTCTCGACGTCGAGGGCGCCGGTCGGCTCGTCGGCGAGGACGACCGACGGGGTGCGTACGAGCGCGCGGGCGATCGCGATGCGCTGCTGCTCGCCACCGGAGAGGAACTGCGGCATCGCGTCGAGCCGATCGCCGAGCCCGACCTTGTCGAGCATCTCCGCCGCCCGCCTGCGCCGCTGCCAGAACTCCCTGCCCGAGGCGTAGAGCAGCGGCGCCATCACGTTCTCCAGGGCCGTACGCCCCGGCAGCAGGTTGAACTGCTGGAAGACGAACCCGACGTCCCGCCCGCGGATCCGGGCAGCCTGCCGGTTGCTGATGTCGGTGACGTTGCGACCCGCCCACTCCAGGGTGCCGGCGGTGGGCCGGTCCAGCAGGCCGAGCAGGTTCAGCAGCGTCGACTTGCCGGTGCCGGAGCGGCCGACGATGCCGACGTGGTCGCCGCGGCGTACGTGCAGGTCCACGCCGGTCAGGATGTGCAGGTCCTCGCCGTCGGGGAGCTCGACCGTGCGGGCCACACCGGTAAGCCTGAGGAGCTCCTCCGCGCCGTGCGCGGGCTCGCTCACATCTCCCCCTCGGGCATGCCCTCGGCCGTGTCGCCGGCCGGCTCCTTCGACCCCGGGACGTACCTCAGGATGGAGTCGCCCGGCTTGAGCCCGCTGGTGACCTCGACCATCTTGCCGTCGGTGACGCCGAGCTCGACCGGCTGCTCGACCGGGGTGCCGTCCTCGCCAACGACCCAGACGCTGCCCTCGCGGACCAGACCGGAGACCGCGGTGACCGGGATGGTGACCACGTCGCCGTCGCTCTTGCCCGCGTTGATCGTCATGGTCATCGTCAGGCCGTCGAAGACGGTCACCTTCTGCGGCACCAGGCAGCTGATCCGGGCGCCCGCGCCGGACTCGCCCTCGCCTCCGGGCTCGCCCTCCATCATCTCGCCCTCGGGGGCGTCGCTGGTGATCGTCTCGGTCGCCGCGTCGCCGATGCTCAGGCGGGTGCAGGTGAACGGCTCGGGGCCGCCCTCGATGGTGACGGTCGCCCGGTCGGGGTTGCTGGCCAGCCGGTAGCGGTCCAGCGGCGAGATCGCACCGACCGCGTGGAAGGTCGTGGGACGGATCGAGACGACCACGCCGTCCTCGGTCACCTCTCCCATCAGATCGGCGGCGTAGTTGCCGACCACGCCGCTCGCGGGCGCGACGACCGTGTACCAGTGGTAGACCGGCTCGGGTGCCCGTTCGACCGGTGCGATCTTCCCGGGCTTCTCGGGGTCTTCGGAGTCCCCGGCCGGCTCGTCGACGGGCGCGGAGACCTCGGCGGGCTCCTCCGTGCGTACCTGGAAGAGCTCGTCACCCTTCTTCACCCTGGACCCGGTCTCGGCGAACCGGTGGGCGAGCACGCCGGTGACCGAGCTGGAGACCGAGACCGGCTTGTCGATCACGATCGTCCCGTCGACCGTGAGGGAGTTGGAGATCGTGCCCTTCTCGACGGCGACCTCCTCGGGCGGGATCTTCCCGGTCGGTGTGAGCGGCGCGCCGTCGGCGTCCTGCGTCGACCCGGTGAAGGCCAGCTTGAAGAGGCTGACCGCGACGACCAGCCCGATCACCGCCCAGAACGACTTGAAAAGTACGCGGCGCACCGCCGTCTTCGACATGAGCGGACTGTAGCCCCGGGTCCTGGGTCCCGGCGGCCGAATTTCCACCGGTTTCGTCAACACTCCATCGACAGACATCTCGAACACGTGTTCCATCCCCTAGACTCCGGGCCCGAACGATCGACCGCCTCAGGTACGGGAGACCCCCACGATGCGTCCCGACAACGACCCGGCCCCGACAGGCAGCGGCTCCGCAGGGAGCTCCACAGGAAATGGACGCGGGCTCATCCTCTTCGGCGCCGTCTCGGTCGCGCTGATCTCCACGGCCGCGGCGTACGTCGCGATGGTCGGCTTCGGGCGAGACGTGCTCGCCATGGGCGCGATCAACGCCTACGCCTTCGCCGGGGTCTTCGAGCTGTCGCTGGTCACGGTGGCGCTGATGGCCCGCGAGGCCGCCCAGCAGGACCGGCCGGCGCAGACGCTGCTGACCCTGACCTGGCTGCTGTCGGCCGCGTCCGGGTTCTTCGCCGGCTGGCACGAGATCCACCTCGGCCACGCCGCCACCGCCGCGGCGTTCCGGTTCATCGTGCCGCTGCTGGCCGCGCTGATGTGGCACCTGGCGCTCGTCGGCGACCGCCACCTCGCCATGGAGCGCTCCTGGTCCGACCTGCGGATGGGCGCCCGGATGCATGCCCTCCTGGCCACCCGGGTCGAGTGGCGACGGGCACGAGACACGGCGCTGCGGAAGCGTACGCGCTCCTCCCGACGCAAGCTGGAGCGTGCGCAGAAGCGCTACTGGCGCGCCGAGGCGGTGGCGCTCCGGTCGGTCGCGCCCGGCGCGATGCGCGAGCAGATCACCCAGTGGGTCGACGCGTTCGCCGCGGTCTCCGAGGGCACCCGCCAGGCCGACCGGCTGCCGATCACCTTGCCCGACGTGCACGAGGCGCTCAGCGTGCCGGTCGTGGAGCAGGTTCCGCACGTGGCGTCGTCCGGTGCCGACCGGGCCATCGCGGCACCGACCGGCATCTCCTTCGACCGGACCGCCGACGCCGTCTCCGACTCGGTCACCGACGTACCCCGCGAGGTGACCCCGTCTCGCGAGACCCGGACCCGCGAGATGGCCTCGGCCCTTGCCACCCCCGACACCCGCGCCCGGGTCTCGAGCCGGGTGTCCGACGCCGCTCGCACGGCCGCCGAGGTCGCCCCGGGCGCCGGGATGGCCCCGGAGTTCAGCAACGGCCGCACCGCCACCAAGCCGGTCGACGCCGACGGCGGACTGCTGGACCGGATCTCGTACCCGGAGAACATCCCCGACCCCGAGCCGGCGATGGACTACCCCGACACGTTCCCGGACGAGGAGGAGGACCTGCTCAGCAACCTGCCCTCCGAAGCCTCAGAAGCTGCCCGGATCCTGGTGCGAGCCGGCGCACCGGTCTCGAAGGTGGCCGACAAGCTGGGGGTCTCCACCAGCACCGTCCGCCGCTGGACCAAGGCCCGCGCCTGACGCCGGTCAGCCCTCGAGGTCGGCCTTGAGCTTGGCGAGCGTGGTCGCCATGCCCGTACGCAGCTCCTCGGTGAAGTTCTCCTGACCCCCGAAGGCGATCTTCGTCAGCGACAGGGAGAGGGCCGAGATGCCGGTCGGGGTCTCCCGGCGGTGGGTGACCACGGTGCCCTCCGGGCTCTCCGCGAGCTGGTAGGACCACACGGTGGTGTTCTCCGTGATCCGGAAGGCGAAGTCGGAGTGCGGGGTGAAACGTACGACCTTGGCGTTGGTCGGCCAGTGCTTCCAGCCCTGGTGGTTGATGTTGAGGAAGCGCGTCCCCTCCTTGACCTGCCCGAACACGACGGTCTTCACCACCTGCGGGCTCCACGAGGACATCCGCGGAAGGTCCGTGATCGCCGCCCACACCTGGGCCGGCGTCGCGTTGATGGTGGTCGTTGCCTCGAGATCTGTGATCGTCGTCATAACCGGAACCGTACCGTCAGTATGGCTTGATGGACAGTAGCTGCCCAGATGTCAACGGATGCGCTGAATCATCACGGGATGGCACGTCGACGCTCGATCGAGTACGCCACGTCGCGCCCTGTCCCGCCGTCGCCGTAGTCAGTGCCGGCGCCGCCGTACAGGCGGTCGCCGCTGCTGTTGCCATAGAGCCTGTCGGCGCCGCCGACCCCGTAGAGGTAGTCGGCACCCGCACCGCCCTGGATCACGTTCGCAGCGCTGCTTCCGGTCAGCCGGTCAGCGTAGGGGCCCCCGGCGAGGTTCTCGATCGCGAACATCCTGTCCGAGCCGGCCCCGCCGGATGCCGATGTCATGGTCGACGTGACACCCCCGGTCGCAGTGGTGAAACTCGCCCTGTCAGTACCCGATCCACCATCCACCGTGTCGTTGCCCGAGTCGCCACGCAGGACGTCGGCACCACTGCCTCCGAGCAGCCTGTCGTTCCCGCCCGCGCCGACCAGCGTGTCGTCGCCACCACCACCAGTGATCACGTTGGCAAGGCCGTTGCCAGTCAGAGTGTCCGGGTATCCGCTGCCGGTGACGTTCTCGACACCTGCCAGCGTGTCAGCGCCGACACCGGCTCCCGTGGCTCGGGTCATCGAAGCCGTGACCCGGCCGGTCGCGTAGTCGTACAAGACGGTGTCGGTACCGCTTCCTCCGTCGACCGCGTCGTTGTCAGCGTTCCCCCGGAGGCTGTCGTTGCCGGCGCCGCCGAGGACCCGGTCGTTGCCGGTGCTGCCGTAGAGCGTGTCGTTGCCATCGCCACCGGACACGATGTCACCGCCCGCCCCGCCGTTGAGGATGTCGTTGCCACCGCCACCGTTGAGGACATTGCCGGCACTCGTTCCGGTGATGTTGTCGCTGTAGCTCGAGCCTGTCACGTTCTCGCACTCGAAGACTCGGTCGTTACCGCCACCGCCGGTGACGTTATCCGCAGTGTGAGGATTTACGTTCGTGTATCGGATCGCCGACCCCGCGCCGGCATACGACACGGTGTCGGTCCCGGTGCTGCAGCCCAGGTGCTCGTCATCAGGTCCGCTGAGCAGGGTGTCGTTGCCGGCACCTCCGCTGATCACATTTGCTCCCGCACCACCCGACACCAGGTCGTCGCCGTCACCACCGCTCAATACGTTCTCCATCGCATCACCAGTGAGGCTGTCGTGATAGCGGCTCCCCGTTAGGTTCTCGATGTCGGTCATCGTGTCGTTTCCGCCGCCGCCGGTTGCCCTCGTCATCGAGGCAGCGACACCCTCTCCGGCCGACTCGTACGACGCGGTGTCCTTGCCGGCTCCGCCTCTGATGATGTCGTCGCCAGCACTACCGTCGATGGTGTTGTCGCCGGCGTCGCCACCGAGCACGTCGTCGAAACGCGTGCCGATCAGTTTCATCCCGTCGACAGGCGGCATCGGGATGCTCTGAGACGCGGTCGTCACGAAAGGATCACCCAGGGCGTACGTCGCAGGCTCGTTCAATGCATCGAGCGTCAGGATTCCGCCTTTGTAGCTTCCCTGATCGCCCACCGCGCAGTCCGGAGCCACCGTGTCGTCGATGATGAACACGTCATTCTCGCCGCCTTGGACCCGGCACAGACGGCCCGGATGGATGACGTCGTTGCCACCAGATCCCCAGACCGACACTCCGGGGGCGACAGTGAACGAGTCCCCGCTGCTGAAGGTGCCTTCGGTGCCATCGATGGTGACTGCGGACGTTGCCCCAGAGATGATCCTGGCTGTTGAATCCACAAACGCGTCCGCGGCAGGGCCGCCATTCAGCCAGTCATCTCCTGGGCCGCCATCGAGGACGGCGGGCTCACGTCCGGCGTAGAGGTGATCGGCCGCCGTCGATCCGACGAGGTTCTCGATGTCGCTGACGCTTACGATTCCCACGCCCGCGTCATAGTGCGCCACCCCCGAACTCGGCTCAGCAGTCAGCCATACCGAGCGCTCGACACGACTGAAGTCCAGCGTGTCGGTGCCCGCCCCGCCCATGTACGAGTCGTTGTCGATCTCCACTTCCGTATCGCTTCCGTAGAGCACATCGTCACCGTCGCCGCCGCTGAGGTACTCGCGGCGGCCATCGCGCCCGGCCAGCCGGTCGTCCTGAGGGCTCCCGCTCACCTGATAGAGAGCGCAGGGGACACTGTCCATCCCGGCGCCGGTGTCCTGACGGGTCGCGGGAGCCTCGACTTGGGCACCACAGAGGCTGGTATCGACGTTCACGCCGACGGGCACGTCGGAGTAGAGCAATCGTCCGGTAACGGTCCCCTCGGCGACGATGATGTCGTCGTCGCCCATTCCCGGGAAGTAGTAGTCCTGGCCACCATTGCCCCGAAACACATCGTTGCCGTCGCCACCCCGCATGTAGTCGGTGCCGCTCGAACCAATGATCAGGTCGTCTCCACCTTCGCCGTAGACCTGATCGATGTCTGCGCCCACGCTGCCACCACCCAGTCCACAGATCACGTCGTGACCACCCAAAGCGTGGATGACGTCCACACCCGGCGTCCCGAGGATGACGTCGTCCCCGTCAGTCGGCGCTCCGCCTGCACCGATGTCGACGGTGATGGCCATCCCACCGCAGGTGGCGGGCGCAGGCTCGTCCGCTGCGGCCGAGGAGATGAGCAGCGCGCTGCCGGTCAGCAAGATCGGGATGATGGAGGCGTACGCGACGAGGCGAGGACGAGACACCAGAGCTGCCTTCAATGAGTCGAGATGAAGTGTTGCGCACCTCTGTGAGACCCACGAGACCAGATCGCGCCGGCACAACCTAGCCCATCTCATCCCCCGGGGGTATAGCCCGAACGGATCAGTCGCGCTCGGACCACCAGGCCAGAAGCCGCTTGGCGGCGTCCTCCTCGGAGAGGACGCCCTCGTCGAGGCGCAGGTCCATCAGGAACTTGTACGCAGCCCCGACCTCGCGCCCCGGCGGGATGTCGAGCAGCGACATGATCTGGTTGCCGTCGAGCGCGGGGCGGAGGGCGGCGAGCTCCTCCTCCTCGGAGATCCGCTCGATGCGCGCCTCGAGGGCGTCGTAGGTGCGGGCGAGGCGGTCGGCCTTGCGGCGGTTGCGGGTGGTGCAGTCGGCGCGGGTGAGCACGTGGAGCCGCTCGAGCTGGTCCCCGGCGTCGCGGACGTAGCGACGGACCGCGGAGTCGGTCCAGTCGCCGTCGCCGTAGCCGTGGAAGCGCAGGTGCAGCTCGACCAGCTTCGAGACCGCCTCGATCTCGTCGTTGGAGAAGCGCAGCGCCTTCATCCGCTTGCGGGTGATCTTGGCGCCGACGACGTCGTGGTGGTGGAAGGAGACGGTGCCGTCGTCGTGGAACTTCCGGGTGCGCGGCTTGCCGACGTCGTGCATCAGCGCCGCGAACCGCGAGATGAAGTCGGGCCCGCCACCGAGGCGCGCCTCCTGGTCGATCGACTGCTCGAGCACGGTGAGGGTGTGCTCGTAGACGTCCTTGTGGCGGTTGTGCTCGTCGCGCTCCATCCGCAGCGCGGTCAGCTCGGGCAGCACCAGGTCGGCCAGGCCGGTCTCGACCAGCAGCGAGAGACCGCGGCGCGGGAACGGCGCGCAGATCAGCTTCACCAGCTCGTCGCGGACCCGCTCGGCGGAGATGATCTCGATCCGCGAGGCCATGTCGGTCATCGCGGCGACGACCTCGGGCGCGACCTCGAAGCCGAGCTGGGCGGCGAACCGCGCGGCCCGCATCATCCGCAGCGGGTCGTCGGAGAAGGAGTCCTCGGGGGTCCCGGGGGTACGCAGCACCCGCGTCGCCAGGTCGACGACACCGCCGTAGAGGTCGACGACCTCACGGCCCGGCAGACGCACCGCCATCGCGTTGACGGTGAAGTCGCGGCGTACGAGATCGTCGGCCAGCGAGGTGCCGTAGGCCACCTCAGGCTTGCGGGAGTCGGCCGAGTAGGCCTCGGAGCGGTAGGTGGTGACCTCGACCTGCCAGGGACCCTTGCGAGTGCCGATGGTGCCGAAGTCGCGGCCCATGTCCCACAGCGCCTCACCCCACGTACGCAGGATCTTCTCGGTCTCCTCGGGACGCGCCGAGGTGGTGAAGTCGAGATCGTTGTGGGGGCGTCCGAGCATCGCGTCGCGGACGGGTCCGCCGACCAGGGCCAGCTCATGACCGTCTGCAGCGAAGGCCTCTCCGAGAGAGTCGATCACCGGTGCGATACGGTCCAGTTCAGCAGTCACCGATCGCTGAACATCGGCGACGCTGATCGGGGGAAGCTGGCTGTCGGACACAACGCCGCAGTCTACGAGGACCGCACCCCCGGAAAGATATTCTCGAAGTCATGCCAGTCCGCCAGCATCAGGCGAGGCCGCCACGGCCACGTGGGCGAGTCACCGCCGCACTCGTCCTGGCGCTGCTGGCACCCCTGCTGCTGATGCTGCCGGCGCCCGCTCAGGCCGACGAGGAAGCCGCCGAGGCCGACCCGCTGGCGGTGAGCATCGACCAGCTCGACACGGTCAGCCTCGACGGCCGCACCAAGGGCCGGATCACGGTGCGCGGCAAGGTCGTCAACACCACCGAGGAGGAGTGGGACGGGGTCAAGATCTACCCGTTCATCGGCGACACGCCGATGACCACCTCCGAGGAGCTCGCCGAGGCCGCCGACCTGCCCGCGGACGCGCTGGTCGGCGAGCGGATCGTCACCGAGGGGACGTACGCCACGGTCCCCGACCTCGCACCCGGTGAGACCTACTCGTGGTCGCTCACGGTGCCGCGCAAGCTCCTTCACATCACCGAGCCGGGCGTCTACTGGTTCGGCGTCCACGCGCTGGGTGCCACCACGCCCACCACCGCCGACGGCCGGGCGCGCACGTTCCTGCCGCTGGTCAAGGAGCCCAACAAGCGGGCCAAGGCCGAGAAGGTCTCGCTGGTGATGCCGCTGCGGCGCAGCGTGGTCTACAACGCCGACGGCAGCGTGAACTACCTCCCCGGCTGGACCCGTGACCTGAGCGCCGGCGGACGTCTCTTCCGGATGCTCGAGACCGGCAGCGAGATGCCCGACCTGACATGGGCCATCGACCCGGCCCTCATCGATGCCGTACGCAACCTCGCCGAGGGCAACCCCGCCCGCAACCTGGCACCGACGGACGAGGGCGGCGACGAGCCGGAGGAGAGCGGCAGCCAGAGCGCGTCGCCGTCCGCCTCGGCCCTGGTGCCGAGCCCGTCGACCGGCCCCGACACGGACGCGAAGGAGGCGCTCGACGAGGAGGCCCAGGCCGCGCAGAAGGCCGCGACGGTCTGGCTGGGCCGCCTCGAGGACGCACTCGCGGGCCACGACCTGCTCGCCCTCCCCTACGCCGACCCCGACCTGTCCGCGCTCGCCACCACCGACCCCGACCTGCTGGCCAGCGCGCGTGAGCACACCGCCAAGGCGCTCGCCAGGCTCGGCATCAAGGCGACCTCGGCGGTCGCTCCGCCGACCGGCTACCTCGATCGCACCGCGGTCAACCTGCTCGAGCCGGGTGCGGTCAACCTGGTCAGCGACCGGATGTTCCGCGGCACCGCGCCGGTCATCGCCGATCTCGACGGCCATCAGATGATCGTGACCTCCTCCGGTGCCGCCCGCGGCGGGCCCGGACCCAACGACCCCATCGACGCGGTCTCGGTGCGCCAGCGTCTGGTCGCCGAGGCGGCCCTGCTCCGCGGCTCCGGGAAGCCTCTCGTGGCCGTCCTCCCCGACGGCTGGCACCCGCCCCAGACCCCGGCCTCGTTCGTCGGCCCGTGGAAGAAGGCGGCCTGGATCTCGTCCTCGACGCTGACCGAGGCGATCGCGGGTCACAAGGCGACGTCGATCACCACCGACAAGCTCCGCTACCCCCGCCGCGAGATGAAGGCCGAGATCTCCTCCACACGGATCGGCACCGCCAACGAGCTCATCGACGCCGGCACGCTGCTGCAGCGGGTCCTGACCCACAACGACGAGATCTCCTCCGACATCCTCAGCGAGGCCCTGACCACGACCTCCTACTCCGCTCGCAAGGGCGACACCGACGCGGCCGCCAACGCGCTGAGCGAGGTCAGCGGGCAGCTGGGCTCGATCACCGTGGCCGTACCGCCGAAGGTGATCCTCTCCAGCATGAAGGGCGGCGAGTTCCAGGTCACCCTCAGCAACGAGCTCGACGAGCCGGTCACGGTACGGCTGGACGCGATCACCGACGAGTCGCTGCGGGTCGCGACCTCCGAGCCCATCCAGCTCGACGCCAACTCGAAGGCCAGCTTCAACCTCGCCGCGAGCATGGAGGACACCGGCACCCACACCGCCCTGATCGTCGTCACCGACACCAAGGGCAACCCGCTGGGTGCCCACGCCTCCGTCCCGATCCGCCCCTCGCAGGTCAGCGGGGTGATCTGGTGGTTCGTCGGCACCGGCTGCGCGCTACTCTTCGCGGCGATCGCCGTGCGACTCACCCGGCGGATCATGAAAGCCAAGAAGGCCCGTACGTCAGGAGCAGCGTGAGCGAGCGTCAGCGAGTGAACCATGAGCGCAACACGCCGCCGCGTCCGTACTCTGGCGCTTGCGCTACGGCGACGACCGGAGCGAGGTCGAGCGGCGAGCTTGCTCGTCCGCTCGCACCGAGCGAGGGAGTGACCCCGCGAAGCGGGGAGGTGGCGGCGTGACAGCCACCGAGCAGAAGTCCGGCGGAAGCTCGGTCCTGGCCAACAGCGCCGTGATGGCCGCGGGGACGCTCTTCTCGCGGGCCAGCGGGTTCATCCGCTCCGCGCTCCTCGTCGCGGCCCTGGGTAACGGCATGCATGCCGACGCCTTCAACATCGCCAACACCGTCCCCAACATGCTCTACATCCTGCTGGCGGGCGGCGTCTTCAACGCGGTGCTCGTTCCTCAGTTGGTGAAGGCGCAGAAGGAGGACACGGACGGCGGGGCGGCCTATACCAACCGCATCATCACGCTGGCGGGTCTCTTTCTCGGCGTCGTCACGATCGTCCTGGTGCTCGGTGCGCCGTTATTGATGAACCTCTACCTCGGCGACAGGTGGTACCTCGCGGCAAACGCGGCCGAACTGGAGTCGGCCATCGACTTCGCTCGGTGGTGCCTGCCGCAGGTCTTCTTCTATGGGATGTTCGTGCTGGTCGGGCAGGTTCTCAACTCCCGCGGCAGCTTCGGCCCGATGATGTGGGCCCCGATCGCCAACAACATCATCGCCATCTCGACCCTGGCGGTTTACCTGTTCGTCTTCGGTCCCGCATCGACCGGTGGGTTTACGACTGGTCAGGAGACCCTGCTGGGTCTGGGCTCCACCCTCGGCATCGTCCTCCAGTTCCTGCTGCTCCTGCCGGTGCTGCACAAGACGGGCGTCCGCTACCGCCCGCGTTTCGACTTCCGCGGCGCCGGTCTGTCCCATACCGGTCGGCTGGCCGTGTGGACGGTGCTCTTCGTGATCGTGAACCAGGCGGCGTACACGATCGTGGTCAACCTCGCCTCGGAAGGTGCGGGGGCCAGTTCCGGCTACACGGTTTACACCAACAGCTTCCTGGTCACCCAAGTCCCGCACTCGATCATCACGGTCTCCCTGGCCACGGCGATCCTGCCGCTGCTGTCGCGCTACGGCGCCGCCGGCGAGCTGCCCGAGCTGGGACGTACGCTCTCCCGGAATCTGCGCAACGCGCTCGCCATCGTGATCCCGATCGCCGCGCTGCTACCGGTGCTCTCTGTGGACATCGCCCAGCTCCTGTTCGGTTACGGCGCCGGCGCCGACTCGTACCGTCAATACGCCCCAACACTGTCGGTCTTCGCGGCCGGGCTGGTCTTCTTCACGATCCACTACCTGCTGCTGCGCGGCTTCTACTCGCTGGAGCAGAACCGCACGGTCTTCTTCATCCAGTGCTCGGTCGCGACCACGAACATCGTCGCCGCCCTGCTGCTGACCAGGGGCGTCTCCGCGGAGCACACCGCCCCCGCATTGGCCGGCGCCTACTCGCTGTCCTACCTGGTCGGCTCCGTCGTCTCGTACGTCGTGCTCAAGCGCACCCTCGGCGACCTGGACGGCCGCGGACTGGTCGGGTTCCTGGCCCGCCTGGTCATGATCACACTCGTCGCCGCCGTGTCCGCATGGCTGCTGCGCACCGGGTTGGGCCTGATCAACGACGAGCCGACGATGGTGCTGGCCTTGATCGGTGCCGCTATCGTCGGGGCGCTGCATCTCGGCATGCTGCTCCTCGGGGCGCAGGCTGCCCAGGTCAAGGAGCTGACCACGATGGTGCACCAGGTTGCGCGACGGCTGCGTCGTTGACCACCATCGGACAGCGACCGAACTGTCTGGCAAGGTCTGAAAGAATGGGTCCGATATGGAGTTCACGCAATCAGGCGACGTCCTCGCCGGCAGATACCAGCTGACGGATCTGCTGAGCGAGTCCCGTGAGGGACGCTTCTGGCGTGCCCAGGACGCGGTGCTCGGCCGCCCGGTTGCCGTGCACGTCCTCGATGCCCGTGACGAGCGCGCCCCGCGCCTGATGGCTGCGGCCCGCAACTCAGCCGCCGTCGGTGACCCGCGGATGCTGCGCGTCCTCGACGCCGCCCAGACCGACCAGGTGGCGTACGTCGTCAACGAGTGGGGCGAGGGCGCCTCGCTGGAGAACGCGCTGGCCGCCGGTGGCCCGCTGCCGCCGCAGCAGGCCGCCTGGATCGCCTCCGAGGTCGCCGACCTGCTGGTCCTGGCCCACGACCAGGGCCACGCCCACGGCCGGCTCAACCCCGAGGCCGTCCTGCTCGACGACCTCGGTGCGGTGCGCGTCATCGGCTTCGGTGTCGACGCCGCGCTGCACGGGATCGACCCCGACACGCGTGACTCCCAGCGCCGCGACCGCGTCGACGCCGTCGGCGTCCTCTACGCCGCGCTGACCGGCAAGTGGGCCGGCGAGACGCTCTCCTCGATGCCACCCGCGCCGCGCGACCACGGCCGGGTGCTCCGTCCCCGGCAGGTACGCGCCGGTGTGCCCCGTCCGCTCGACGACCTGTGCGACCGGGTGCTGGGCAGCGGTGCCGACATGCCCCCGCTGACCGCCGCCGAGCTCCACTCGGCCCTCGCCGGCTTCTCCGGCGAGCCGACGGCTCCGCTCAACCGGCCCTCGGCGATCGACGAGGACACCCAGGCGATGGCCCCGCCCACCGACCTCGAGCCCGCCGAGGCACCGGCCGCGTCCAACGCCATCGGCGTGGCCCCCGATGTCGTACGCCCCCAGCGTCAGCGGCCGTCCTCCCCGCCGCCGATGCACGACCCGACCCCGTCGAAGCCGCTCTTCGCCGACGAGACGTCGGGCTACGTGGCCCCGCAGCGCCCGCAGCAGGCTCCGCCCGCCGCCCGCCGCCCGGTGGCCCCGGATGCCTCCTACAACGGCTGGCAGGGCCCCTGGACCGGCGCCAACGTACCCATCGCCGAGGAGCCCGACTACAACCGGAAGCCTGGCACCAACTGGCTCCGTGTCGCCATGGGCGTCGCGCTCGTGGTGCTCGTCCTGATCGCCGGCTCGATCGCCTGGAAGATCGTCGGCGACAAGCCCGACACCACCGCCGAGAACCCAGGCACCAGCACCGACGACGGCGGCGACAACCCCACCGCCGCCAAGCCGACTGTCATCAAGGGCATCACCGCCAAGGACCTCGACCCCCACGGCGACCCGCCCACCGAGACGCCCGACCTGGTGGACCTGGTGGTCGATGGTGACACGAACGGGCTGGCGTGGCGTACGTCCCGCTACAACGACCAGATCGGCGACCCGGCCGACAACCCCCGCTCCCTGAAGCCCGGGATCGGCTTGGTGCTCAACCTCAAGGACGTGTACGCCATCAGCTCCTTGAAGTTCGACATGATCGGGGAGCCCACCGACATCGAGATCTACGTCGGTGACTCGCCGTGGAACGACGACCCGAGCGGCGCCCCCGTCGCCAAGGGCAGCGTCGGGACCGACGGCGAGATCAAGGTCGACGACGCCCCCGAGGGCACCTACGTACTCGTGTGGATGACCGGCCTCCCGAAGGTCGCCGGCGGATACCGCGCCGAGGTCAAGGAGATCGAGGTTCTCGGCACCCCCGTCTCCTGACGAGACGTCACCGACGTCGGCGTTCAGGACCCTGGAATGTACGTGGCCTACGATCTGTTGTGCAGTTCGCCAGCCACACCTGAGGAGCCTCTAGATGCCGACCCCGTCGTCCCCGACCGAACCCCGCAACGTGATCGTCGTGGGCTCCGGCCCGTCGGGCTACACCGCAGCCGTCTACAGCGCCCGTGCCGGACTGCAGCCGCTCGTCTTCGAGGGCTCGGTGACCGCCGGCGGCGCCCTGATGAACACCACCGAGGTGGAGAACTTCCCCGGTTTCCGTGACGGCATCATGGGCCCGGAGCTGATGGACAACATGCGTGCCCAGGCCGAGCGCTTCGGTGCCGAGCTCGAGCCCGACGACGTGGTCGAGATGGACCTCACCGGGCCGGTCAAGGTCGTCAAGACCGCCACCGACACCCACTACGCCAAGTCCGTCATCCTCGCGACCGGCTCGGGCTACAAGAAGCTCGGCCTGCCGCGCGAGGACGAGCTCTCCGGCAAGGGTGTCTCCTGGTGTGCCACCTGCGACGGCTTCTTCTTCCGCCAGAAGCCCATCGTGGTCGTCGGCGGCGGTGACTCCGCGCTGGAGGAGGCCCTCTTCCTGACCCGCTTCGGCTCCTCGGTCACCCTGCTCGTACGCCGCGACGAGCTGCGCGCCTCCAAGATCATGCAGGAGCGCGCCTTCGCCGACCCGAAGCTCGAGATCGCCTGGAACTCCGTGGTCGAGACGATCAACGGCGAGCTGTCCGTGGAGAGCATCACCGTCAAGGACACCAAGACCGGCGAGCTGCGCGACCTTGAGTGCTCCGGCCTCTTCATCGCCATCGGCCACATCCCGCGGTCCGAGCTGCTCGTGGGCCAGGTCGACCTCGACGACGAGGGCTACGTCCTGACCAAGGACGGCTCGACGGCCACCAACATCGAGGGCGTCTTCGCCGCCGGTGACCTGGTCGACCACGTCTACCGCCAGGCGATCACCGCTGCCGGCACCGGCTGCCAGGCCGCGCTCGACGCGGAGAAGTTCCTCGCCCACCAGGCCCACGCCGAAGCGGCTGCCGTCTCGGCCTGATTGCCGCGTCTACCGTGGTGGTCTCGACAAGCTCGACCACCGGGAATGCGCAACGCAAGCCCAGCGTTCTGACCACAGACCTCCCCAAACACGTCCCTACCCGAGAAGGAACCCATCGTGGCTGACAACATGACCGCCGTGACCGACGCCGAGTTCGACTCGACCGTCCTGAAGTCCGACAAGCCCGTACTGGTCGACTTCTGGGCCGAGTGGTGCGGCCCGTGCCGCCAGGTCTCCCCGATCCTCGAGGAGCTCGCCGGCGAGCACGGTGACAAGGTCACCTTCACCAAGATGAACGTCGACGAGAACCCGGTCACCCCCTCCACCTACCGCGTGACCGGCATCCCGACCATCAACGTCTACCAGGGCGGCGAGGTCGTGAAGTCCATCGTCGGCGCCAAGCCGAAGGCCGCGCTCCTCAAGGAGCTGCAGGAGTTCATCGGCTGACACCAGCCGTCACACTCCGGCCCGTCCCCTGCAGGGGGCGGGCCGGAGTCATTTCGGGATCGGGCTCGACCACGTTTCACGGGAAACATTCACTCCCCGTCGCGGTGCAGCTCCGTCGACGCAGGAGACGGATGGCTCCGAGGACGTACGACCTCCCGCAGCCGCTCCCACGCCGTCTCGAAGTCGTCGATCCAGGTCACGGTCTGCTTCAGATCCATCCGCATCCGCGGCACGGTCGGGTGCTCGCGGTGGGTCTTGAACCCCACGCGCCCCAGGAAGTCGGCCGGCGCCGCACAGCGCCGCCCGTGGATCCCGCTCAGCGGCCCGACGTCCCCGAACGCCTCGATCGCGCGGACCGAGCCCCGCTGGACGAGATCGCGGGCCATCCCCTGAACCAGCATGCGCCCGATCCCGCCACCGACGTGGCGGGGGTCGATCCAGACCGTGGTCATCAGGACCGCATCGGCGGAGACCGGCCCGGACGGGAACGAGGCGACCCTCGGCACGAAGACCGGCGGTGCGTAGAGCACGAATCCCGCCGGCGTACCGTCCACCACGGCCACCCGGCCGCACGAACCCCATTCGCGGAGCACCTCGGAGATCCAGGCCTCCTTCAGCGCGATCGTCTGCGAGGCGTCGACGCGGCGATGGCCGACGGGGTCGCGCTCCCAGAACAGACAGGCGTGGCACGGCGCCGGAACCTCGGCGAAGAGGTCCAGCGTCAGCGGAAGGATCCTGCGTGCCATGTCTCACCCTTGATCATCGGTTAAGGGTCTGTCACCAGCGTATGCGATCCTTCATGATGGTGACACCATGACTGATCTTCCCCAGCGCGCAACATCATCCCGCCTCGACCCCTACGCCGACCGTTACGCCGCCCGCACGGCAGGCATGACGGTCTCGGAGGTGCGAGCTCTCTTCGCAGTCGCAGCGCGCCCGGAGGTCGTCTCCCTGGCCGGCGGCATGCCCAACATCTCCAGCCTCCCGCTGGACGTGGTCGGCGACTCGATCAAGGACCTGATCATGACCCAGGGCCCGACCGCGCTGCAGTACGGCGGCGGCCAAGGTGATCCCGTCCTGCGCGAGCAGATCTGCGAGGTCATGCGCCTGGAGGGCATCGAGGCCCACCCCGACGACGTCGTGGTCACCGTCGGCTCCCAGCAGGCCGTCGACCTGGTCACCCGCGTCTTCTGCGACCCGGGCGACGTGGTGATCTGCGAGGCCCCGTCGTACGTCGGTGCTCTGGGGGTCTTCAAGGGCTACCAGTGCGACGTCGTGCATGCCGAGGTCGACTCCGAGGGCCTGATCCCGGCGGCGCTCGAGCAGGCGATCGTCTCCACCAAGGCCTCCGGCCGCAAGGTGAAGTTCCTCTACACGATCCCGAACTTCCAGAACCCCACCGGCGTCACCATGACGCCCCAGCGCCGCACCGAGATCCTCGAGATCTGCCGCCGCCACGACATCCTCGTCCTCGAGGACAACCCCTACGGCCTCCTCGGCTTCGACGACGAGCCGCGCCCGGCGATGCGCGCCCAGGACCCCGGCGTCATCTACCTCGGTTCCTTCTCCAAGACGTTCTCCCCCGGCCTGCGTGTCGGCTGGGCACTGGCTCCTTCCGCCATCCGCGAGAAGCTCGTCCTCGCCCAGGAGTCGGCGACCCTCTGTCCGCCGCCGTTCAACCAGATGGCCGTCTCCGCCTACCTCTCCAACCACGACTGGCAGGGCCAGATCAAGCAGATGCGGGAGATGTACCGCGAGCGCCGCGACACCATGCTCGACGCGCTCGAGGACTACATGCCCGCGGCCTGCACCTGGACCAAGCCCGACGGCGGCTTCTTCGTCTGGCTGACCCTTCCTGCCGGCATCGACTGCAAGGCGATGCTTCCCCGTGCGGTCACCGCCCGCGTGGCGTACGTCCCCGGCACCGGCTTCTACGCCGACGGCTTCGGCGCCTCCTCGATGCGGATCTCCTACTGCTATCCCACTCCGGAGCGGATCCGGGAAGGCGTACGCCGCCTGGCCGGTGTCATCGAGGCCGAGATGGAGCTCCTGGAGACCTTCGGCGCCACCGGCCCCATCCCGGGCCTCCCCATCCGCGGTGCCGAGCACCCCTCGACGAACACGCAGTAGCTCGCGGGACGGTGGTCTCGAGCCTGTCGAGACCACCGGGACCCCGCTGAGGCGTCATCTCAGCGCGCTCACAGAGCTTCTCAGCCAACTCGACGACCAGAACCCACCGGTGGTCGAGCCGGTCGAGAGCTCCTGAGGCCGCTCAGAGAACTTCTCGACAGGCTCGATACCCGGAAATGCCCGATCAAAGCATCTATTTGTCGACAAAACGCTTTATTGCTTGATGTCTAAACAGATTCGTCAGCCGGCGGCGACATCAGCTCGACGATCCGGCGCAGGTCGTCCAGCGTGGCGAACTCGACGGTGATCTTTCCCTTGGAGCGGCCCAGATCGACCTTGACGCGGGTGTCGAAGCGGTCGGAGAGCTTGTCGGAGATCTCCTTGAGCCCGGGAGCGTTCGGCTTGGCTCGCCGGACACGAGGCGTGGCGAACGCGTCGCCGTCCGGATCGCCCAGAGCGACGATCTCCTCGAGGCCGCGCACGGAGATCCCCTCGGCCACGACCTTCTGGGCCAGCTTGTCCTGCTGCGCCTCACCGTCGACGGCGAGCAGAGCACGAGCGTGACCGGCCGAGAGCACGCCAGCAGCGACCCGGCGCTGCACCGACGGGGAGAGCTTTAGCAGCCGGATCGTGTTGGAGATCTGCGGCCGCGAACGACCGATCCGCTGGGCGAGCTCGTCGTGGGTGCACTCGAAGTCGTTGAGCAGCTGCTGGTAGGCGGCCGCCTCTTCGAGGGGGTTCAGCTGCGAGCGGTGCAGGTTCTCCAGGAGCGCGTCCCGGAGCATGTCGGTGTCGTCGGTCTCGCGGACGATCGCCGGGATGACATCGAGGCCCGCCTTCTGGGTGGCGCGCCAGCGGCGCTCACCCATGACCAGCTCATAGGAGTCGGTCGCCACTTTCCGGACCACGATGGGCTGGAGAAGGCCGATCTCACTGATCGAATGGACCAGTTCGCCCATCGCCTCCTCGTCGAAGACCTGACGAGGCTGCACGTGGTTGGGGTGGATCTGCTTGACCGGCAGTTCGGCGAAATATGCGCCGTCGACAGGCGCCAGATCCGAATTCTCGATCTGGCGGCCTTCTGCCGGGTCGGTGGACCCGGGGTCCACGGACGGGCCAGAAGTCGCTCCAGCGGAAAGGTCCGAATGGCGGACGTCCAGCTGGACAGAACCGCTGTCGGCCGACTCGTTTCCGGCTGCAGGCGGAGCGGTCGGGATCAGCGAGCCCAGGCCTCGTCCGAGACCACGTTTCGGCGGCTGCTTGCTCATATTTCGGTGTCCCCCATGTCAGTTTCGTGCTGCTGTGCGGGTGGTCTCGACAAGCTCGACCAGCGGTGTTTCATCGGCGTCGCGGGTGGTCTCGACAGGCTCGACCACCGGTGGTTCGGTGATCTCGACGAGCTCGATCACCTCTGCTCGCCTTGCTTGGCGAGCTCCTTGGCGGCCTCGAGATAGCTCAGCGCACCCGGCGAGCCGGGGTCGTACGTCATCACCGTCTGCCCGAACGACGGCGCCTCGGACACGCGAACGGCGCGAGGGATGAAGGTGCGCATCACCGTGTCACCGAAGTGCTCACGCACCTCCTCGGCGACCTGGGACGCGAGGCGCGTACGGGCGTCGTACATCGTGATCAGCATCGAGGAGACCTTGAGGGTCGGGTTCAGTGCGGCACGCACCATCTCGACGGTCTTGAGGAGCTGGCCGAGACCCTCCAGCGCGTAGTACTCCGCCTGGATCGGGATCATCACCTCGGTGCTCGCGACGAGCGCGTTGACCGTGAGCAGACCCAGCGAGGGCGGGCAGTCGATGAGGACGTAGTCCCAGCGGTCCTCCGCGTCACCCACCCGCGGAGACCTGGCGAGCGCCTCCTTGAGGCGCTGTTCGCGACCGTCCTCCTCGACCAGCTCGACTTCGGCACCGGCCAGGTCGATGGTCGCCGGCACGAGCTCGAGCCCGTCGAGCTTCGGGACCGGGACGACGACGTCCTCGAGCGCAGCACCCTCGACCAGGACCTCGTACGTCCCGGGCGTGCCCTGGTAGTGGTCGACGTCGAACGCGGTGCAGGCGTTGCCCTGCGGGTCGAGGTCGATGACCAGCACCTTCTGGCCGAGCTGCGCCAGAGCCGCCGCGATGTTCACCGTCGAGGTGGTCTTGCCGACGCCGCCCTTCTGGTTCGCGGAGACGATCACGCGCGTGCTCGCCGGGCGTGGGAGCGGTGGTCGGTTGCCCGCCGCACCACGCGCAAGGAGCGTGTGCTCGGCAGCAGCGGCCAGCGGTGTCGCCTCCGTGGCGAAGTCGTTCTCGAAGGATGCGATGTCCCCGGCCGTACGGAGCCTGATCGACACCGGTTCGTCGGTTTCACGTGAAACGGCGTTCTGAGCGCTCTCGTCGTCGTACGGCATAGTTTCCTAACCCTCCATAGCCGGTGGTCGAGCTTGTCGAGACCACTCGGTCGAACGAGCCGTCGTGGTCTCGACAAGCTCGACCACCATCAGCGGCGCTTCTTCTTGCGGGATCCGCCCTTGGACCCCTGGTGGCCGCCCTTCGGGACCGGCGGCCAATCTACCCGTGCGGGATCCGACCAAACCACCCGAACCGCGACAGTTGTCGTCTCCAAAACGCCTACACCGAGATCCGAGACGGTCGGGGGCGCACATCCCCACTTCTTCAGCACCGGGCCGGCCTCGTCGATCTCCGCCTCGATGCTCGACCCCTTCATCGCGACGAGCGCACCCGTGGGGACCACCAACGGCATCGACCAGTCGAGCAGCTTCCCCAGGCCGGCGACCGCTCGCGAGGTCACCACGTCGAACCCGAGCTCGCCGTGGAAGGCATCCGCCCTCCCCCGCAGCACCGTGACGTTGTCGAGCCCGAGGTCCTCGGCGACCTCTTCGAGAAAGGTCGTACGCCGCAGCAGCGGCTCGATCAGCGTGATCTGCAGATCCGGCCGGGCGATCGCGAGGACCAGCCCGGGGAGGCCCGCGCCCGACCCGATGTCCGCCACCGCGACCCCCTGAGGGATCACCTCCCCCAGCACGGCGCAGTTGAGGATGTGCCGATCCCACAGCCGCGGAACCTCTCGCGGTCCGATCAGACCCCGAACGACCCCCGCGTCGGCCAACCAGGAGGCGTACTTCTCCGCGAGCTCCAGCCGATCAGCCGGAAAGACCTTCTCCGCCCGCGGGTCGAGCTCGCCCAGACCAACCAAGTCCTCACGTTCCTCGCTCACACACAAACTGTTTCACGTGAAACGCGCAACCAAGAACTCCCGGCACCCGACCCGCCGACCCCACGCGCGATAGATCTCGACAAGCTCGACCTCCCGCCCGTCCCTCCCGATCCGAGGTCTCGACAGGCTCGACCTCCCAGCCCCCGGTGGTCGAGCCTGTCGAGACCACCCCACCATCCCCGAACAGAGACCTCGACAAGCCCGACCCCAAACTGCCCGCACTCCGGTGGTCGGGCCTGTCGAGACCCCCCTCGTAAGAGTCGAGGTCCCCACAGGCCCAACCTCAAACCACCCGCACTCCGGTGGTCGAGCCTGTCGAGGCCACCACCTCCTCGTAAGAGTCGAGGTCCCGACAAGCTCGACCTCCGGCACGCCATGGCCACGAAGAACTGTCGGTGGTCACGCTCATGATGAGGGGATGGCTTACACATACATGCTTCTCTGCGCCGACCGAACTCTCTACGTCGGCAGCACGACCGACCTCGAACGCCGACTGTCCGAACACCGCGTCGGCCTCGGCTCGGAGTACACCCGCCATCGCCTCCCGGTGGAGCTGGTCTGGTACGAGCAGTACGACAACGTCGACGACGCGTTCTTCCGCGAGAAACAGATCCAGAACTGGAGTCGCCCCAAACGCATCGCCCTCGTCAGAGGACGGCCCGGGGATCTTCCGGACCTGGCCAACACGTCACAGACCCCTCACCCCTGACCGCTCTCTTCGGCGTGGGTCATCTCGACAAGCTCGATGACCGGCCCGTCCCCATCAGGGTCATCTCGGCAAGCTCGATGACCGCGGCCCGTCCCATCAGAGGTCATCTCGACAAGCTCGATGACCGGCCCCGGTGGTCGAGCCTGTCGAGACCACCATGCCTGCCTCAGATGTCGTGGTCTCGACAAGCTCGACCACCGCGTTTCACGTGAAACACACACGTTCCGAGAGGCCCGAAAGGCATCGGAGTCCGCCGCGTCCACGGAAGCGATCCGAAAGGGCCCGGGGTGCGCTACAGTCCGCGAGCAGCCTCGCGAATCTGATGCAACCGCGCACGCTGCTCGAACGTCTTAGTCGTAGAAAGTCGCACTCCTGGTGCGACCCCCGCGGCCCGCGCGACCGGGCCCCCATCCTTGACCCACGGAGCTGATGTGAACGTCCGTAGAACCCCGGTGGCGATCTTCCTCACCACCATCCTTTCCCTGGGATTCTCCCTGGGCTCGATCGCGGCGCCGAGCAGCGCCCAGGCCAGCGCGCCATCGTCCTCCGTCGGGCAGACCGGGCTGCACACGGCGTACACCGTCCTCTATCAGCAGGGCTCGTCGGGCCTCGGGGTTCGCAAGATCCAGGCCCGCCTCAAGGAACGCCGCATCTACAGCGGCCGCGTGACGGGCACGTACGGCTCCAAGACCGCCGGCGCCGTCAAGATCTTCCAGCGCAACCAGCACCTGGCCATCACCGGCAAGGTCAACCAGCGCACCCTCGACCGTCTCCGCTCAGTGACGAGCACGCCCACCGACGCGGCGCTCTACAACCTCGACCGCCGCTGCCTCACCGGTCGCGTCCTGTGCGTCGACAAGACCGACCGCCGGATGCGCTACGTACGCGGCGGCAGCATCGTCCGGGCGATGGACGCCCGCTTCGGCTGCTCGGACACCCCGACCCGCGAGGGCGCCTTCAAGGTCTACCGGAAGAGCCGCAACCACGTCTCCTCGATCTACCACACGCCGATGCCGTACGCGATGTTCTTCAACGGCGGCCAGGCGGTGCACTACTCCTCGGACTTCGACGCCCGTGGCTACGCCGGCTGCTCCCACGGCTGCGTGAACGTCCGCAACAAGTCGTCGATCGCGTGGGTCTTCGACCAGATCCGCATCGGTGACCGGGTCGTCGTCTACCGCTCGTAGGCGCCGCCCGTTCCACGTGAAACACCCGTACAAAGAGATCGCCCCTCGTGCCAGACGACACGAGGGGCGATCTCTTTGTCTCAGCGTCACTCAGGCAGGACGACCACGTAACGCCGCGGCTCTACACCCGAGGACTCGGAGGTGAGCCCGGCGGCGGCGACGGCGTCGTGGACGACCTTCCGCTCGAAGGGCGACATCGGCTTGAGCGAGACCGGGGCGCCGGACTCCTTGACCTTGGCGACGGTCTCCTCGGCGAGCGCCATCAGCGTCGAGCGACGGTCGGCACGGTAGCCACCGACGTCGAGCATCAGGCGGGACCGCTCGCCGGTCTCACGGTAGACCGCGAGGCGGGTCAGCTCCTGGAGCGCGTCCAGGACCTCGCCGTGCCGTCCGACCAGCTGCTGCAGGTCGCCACCGACGATCGAGACGGCCGCGCGATCGCCCTCTACGTCCATGTCGAGGTCACCATCGAGGTCGGCGATGTCGAGGAGCTCCTCGAGGTAGTCCGCCGCGATGTCACCTTCCTGCTCGAGCTGCTTGAGACGCGTCTCGTCGCTGACCGTCTCCGCGGTCTCGCTCACGTCCTGAGTCGTCACTTGGTTCCCCCGTTCTTCTGGGTCGTGGAGCGACCGGCGCTCGTGCCGGCCTTCTTCCGCTGGCTCCGGGTCTGGTTCTTGGGCTGGGTGCGCGTCGCGGAGCGCTTCTCCTCCGCCGCCTCGTTGGCCTCGGCGATGTCGATCTCCGCGTCGGTCAGGCCCTTCTTCTTCCGCTTCTCCCGGTCGCGCTCCTGCTTGGCGTCGAACGCCGGCGTACCCGGGGCGGGGTTGTTGCGGATCACGTAGAACTGCTGGCCCATGGTCCACAGGTTGGAGGAGGTCCAGTAGAGGATCGTCCCGACAGGGAAGGCGATACCACCGACCGCGAAGACGACGGGCAGTACGTAGAGCAGAAGCTTCTGCTGCTGGGCGTACTGACCGGTCATGGCGTCAGCCGGCATGTTCTTCGACATCAGCTGACGCTGGGTGAGGAAGGTGGTGGCGATCATGGCCACGACCAGGAACCCGGTCAGGATCTGGGTCGAGATGTGGTCGGCGGTGGTGAACTGGTCGGAGAGCAGCGAGCCGAGCCAGGTCGAGTTGGCGAACTCGTGCGCGGTCGCGTCGCTCAGGAATCCCTTGCCGTCGCCCTTCGAGGCGTGCGAGAGCAGCCGGAACAGCACGAAGAAGATCGGCATCTGCAGCAGCAGCGGCAGGCAGGACGCGAACGGGTTGGTGCCCGAGTCCTTGTAGAGCTTCATGGTCTCGTTGGCGAGCTTCTCGCGGTCGTGACCGTACTTCTTCTGCAGCTCCTTCACCTTCGGCTGCAACAGCTGCATGTTGCGGCTGGAGTTGATCTGCTTCACGAACAGCGGGATCAGCAGCGCCCGGATGGTCACGGTCAGGCCGACGATGGCCAGAGCCCACTGCCAGCCTTCAGACGGAATGACGTACGCGAACGCCTTCTGCCACACGAGCAGGATGCCCGAGATGGCGTAATACAGCGGTGTTGCGATCCATCCGAACAGATCGCCTATGGCTCCCACGGATCAGGCTCCTCGGTTTGGGGAGTCCGCACTTACGCGGACAAGGTCTTGGGTCTCTTCACACTTCTTGCGGGCGGGCACGGGATCGAAGCCCCGGGTCTTGGCCCAGGGGACGCAGCGGGCCAGACGGCGCGCCGTCAGCCAGCTCCCGCGCCAGGGGCCGTGCGTCCTGACGGCCTCGAGTCCGTACGCCGAGCACGACGGGTAGTAGCGACACACGTCGCCGTAGAGCGGACTGACGAGAGTCCGCCACACGTGGAGCAGTCCGATCAGGACGGACGCGACCACATGGTCGAGCTTGCCGAGACCGCCACGTACGACACGGACCGCTGCGTTCATCGGAGCACTCGCTCCAGGCAGCGTCGGAGATCGGCGCCCAGCGCGTCGTAGTCGGCGTCAGCGGCGGCGGGAAGCGCACGGACCACAAGCACAGCAGAGCCCGGGAGTCCGCTCAGGGACTCCCGGGCCTGGTGACGCAGTCTGCGCTTCACACGATTCCGGACGACGGCCGGGCCGACGGCCTTGCTCACCACGAAGCCCACCTGTGGCTCGCTCTCCCGGTCGGCATCCGTGCCGGGGACGAGCAGGTGGACCACCAGGCTCTTCGAGCCCGCGCGCTTCCCTCGTCGTACCGCTTCTTTGAAGCCCGACGAATCCGTCAGTCGGTGGCGACGTGGCAGCACGCGCGTGGTGGCTGAGGCCGGGGCCTCAGACGGTCAGGCTCTTGCGACCCTTGCGGCGGCGCGTCGCGAGGATGGCACGGCCGGCACGGGTGCGCATGCGCAGGCGGAAACCGTGCGTCTTGTGACGGCGGCGGTTGTTCGGCTGGTAAGTACGCTTGCTCACGGGGTGCTTCCTTAGTGTGTGGTGTGGTGGCCGGTCGCTCTTCCGGCTGTCCTGCTTGTTAGGACCAAGAATCACGCACCCGTGGAACGGGCGACCTAGCAACGGTACGTGGACGGCGAAACCACGGTCAAACTCGCGCCCTATCACACCCCTGTGATTCGCCCTCCACCTGTGGAGGACGGGTTGCCCGCCACCGCTGCCAGCCGGTAACTTCGTCCTCTACCGAGGTTTCCCTGCACATCGTCAGGAGCGTCGGCCGCATTCGGGGGGATGCCACGCTGGGAACTAGTTTTCCCGCCTGACCTGCCGAAACGGTCGGATTCTCGAGAACGGCGACGTGTCTCGGTTGGTCTCCGATGCCTACATTCGGGGATGCTCCACAGCTTGTGGAAAAGTCTGTGGAGGATGTAGACCAGACCGCTGCATCAATCCAGGCTGCATCAAGACAAGACGACCACCCGAGCCATCAGGGAAGGCAGGAACCTGTGGAGCACTCCGGCCTCGCGCCAGAACCACAGCCAGATCTCCAGTCCGCATGGACGCGGGTGGTCGCCGAGCTCCCGCCGAACCAGCGAGCCTGGCTCCGCGACAGTGAGCCGCTCACCCTGCACGGGTCGACCGCGATCGTCGAGGTCCCCAACGACTTCACCCGCAACCAGATCGAGGGCCGCCTGCGTGGCTCCCTGGAGAAGTCGCTGGGCGAGATCTTCGACCGGGAGATCCGCATCGCGGTCACCGTGAACCCCGACCTCGACGTCACGCCGGACCCCGACACCCAGGCGATCATGATCTCCGAACGGGAGATCGCCGCCGCGGACGCAGCCGCTGCGGCCGCCGCTGCCCTGCAGCAGACGGCCTTCCCGAACCAGTCGGCGTTCCCGCACCAGTCGGTCTACCCGCCCAACTCACCGGGGCTGATCCCCGGCGTCCCGCCGGCGATCCTACCGCTCGACGAGCCGGGGGCGCCTGCTGCGTACTCGGGGCCCCAGGCTCCGGTCGCGCCGCCCCCCGCTCACCAGCCGGCTCCTCGACCGGCGCCTCCGGTGGCCCCGGTCGAGGAGCCGGCCCCGCCGCGACAGCTCGTCCCCGGTCCGCCGACGCGGGCGAGCGAGCCGAGCCACAACGTCCTCGAGACCCGGCTGAACCCGAAGTACACCTTCGAGACGTTCGTCATCGGGTCGTCCAACCGGTTCCCGCACGCCGCCGCAGTCGCGGTCAGCGAGGCGCCGGGCAAGGCCTACAACCCGCTGCTCGTCTACGGGGAGTCGGGTCTGGGCAAGACCCACCTGCTGCACGCGATCGGCCACTACGTGCGGAGCCTCTACTCCGGTGCGAAGGTGCGCTACGTCAGCTCGGAGGAGTTCACCAACGAGTTCATCAACGCGATCCGCGACGACCGGCAGGACCGGTTCAAGCGGCGCTATCGCGATGTGGACGTCCTGCTGATCGACGACATCCAGTTCTTGGAGGGGAAGACCCAGACGCAGGAGGAGTTCTTCCACACCTTCAACACGCTCCACAACGCCAACAAGCAGATCGTGCTCACCTCCGACCGTCCGCCCAAGCGGCTCGAGGCGCTCGAGGACCGGTTGCGCAACCGGTTCGAGTGGGGTCTGATCACCGACGTCCAGCCGCCCGACATCGAGACCCGCATCGCGATCCTCCGTAAGAAGGCGGCGATGGAGCGGCTCACCGCGCCACCGGACGTGCTCGAGTTCATCGCGAGCAAGATCCAGACGAACATCCGTGAGCTCGAGGGCGCACTGATCCGGGTGACGGCGTTCGCCAACCTCAACCGGCAGGACGTCGATCTGACCCTGGCCGAGATCGTGCTCAAGGACCTGATCCCCGAGGGCGGCGAGCCCGAGATCACGGCCGGCCTGATCATCGCCCAGACCGCGGCCTACTTCGGGCTGTCGATCGACGAGCTCACCGGGCCCTCCCGTGGGCGTCACCTTGTCATGGCCCGCCAGATCGCCATGTATCTGTGCCGCGAGCTCACCGAGGACTCCCTGCCCAAGATCGGCAAGCACTTCGGCGGCCGCGACCACACGACCGTGATGTACGCCGAGCGGAAGATCAACCAGCTGCTCGCCGAGCGCCGGGCCGTCTTCAACCAGGTCTCCGAGCTCACCAACCGCGTCAAGATGCAGGCGCGCCAGGCCTAGCCGGACCAGCAGTCGTACGCGGCCGCCGCCCCTCTCCGGGGCGGCGGCCGTTTCGCGTTTTGGGATTTGCAAAACCCACAGGACGAGATTTCCCAGGTTGTCCACAGCCCACAGGCTGGGTGGAACCTGTGGAGAACCGGCGGTTCAAATGGGATGGAAAAGGGGATGGCCTGTGCACAAAACACCGAAACGGGCCGACAACTCTCCACAGCCCACAGTGACGTGCGTCATTTCAGCATGGCGTCCACACCCCCTGTGGAATCACAATTCCTGGGATGACCTGCACAGACGCGGTCCATCCACATTTCCCACAGATGCTCTTACGACGTACGAAACTATTTATCTCCATGGATCCTCGGTGAAATTCCACGAACGCCCATCCCTGGGGACAACCCGCTCGGCGCCTCGCATGCACAGGTACGCCTGTGCAGAGCCGACACAGCTGAGCGCTTACCGGTTGTCGGCGGTCCGTGGCAGGATGCGTACTCCAGGTCATGTCAGCGCGGGGGCGTTCCGGAACCGGTGGCGTCTTCCCCATGGTTCAAGCACAGCCCGGACCGCATGTCCTCATACGCCCCGATGTCGAGTTAGAAGAAGGACAGGTCATCGTGAAGTTCCGCGTCGACCGCGACGTGTTCGCGGATGCCGTCGCCTGGGCTGCCCGCAGCCTTCCGGTACGGCCCAGCACCCCGGTGCTCTCAGGTCTCCTGATCGAGGCGGGTCACGAGGGCCTGGTGCTCTCCACGTTCGACTACGAGACCTCAGCGCGGGCGACGCTCTCGGCCGAGGTCGCCGACGAGGGCAAGGCACTGGTCTCGGGCAAGCTGCTCGCCGACATCTGCCGCAGCCTCCCGGCCAAGCCGGTCGAGATGGTCACCGACGGTGCCCGCGTCTCGCTCACCTGTGGCAGTGCCCGGTTCAGCCTCCAGACGATGCCGGTCGAGGACTACCCGACCCTGCCGGAGATGCCGACCGCCGCCGGCACGGTGAAGTCGGAGCTGTTCGCCCACGCCGTCGCCCAGGCCGTGACCGCCGCCGGTCGCGACGACATGCTTCCGGTGCTGACCGGCGTGCGGCTCGAGATCGAGGGCTCCACGATCTCGCTGCTCGCCACCGACCGGTTCCGGCTCTCCCACCGCGAGCTCGAGTGGAACCCGGCGACTCCCGACGAGAGCCTCGCCGCACTCGTGCCGGCGAAGGTCCTCGGTGACACCGCCAAGTCGCTGACCAGCGGCAGCGAGGTCACCCTCGCGCTGTCCACCACCGGCACCGGTGAGGGGATCATCGGCTTCGAGGGCGCGGCCGCGGGTGGCGTACGTCGCACCACGACGCGTCTGCTCGACGGCGAGTTCCCGAAGGTGCGCAGCCTGTTCCCGGCCGAGCACCTCACCACCGCGCTCGTCGACAAGGCCTCCCTGGTCGAGTCGGTCAAGCGCGTCGCCCTGGTCGCCGAGCGCAACACCGCGGTCCAGATGGTCTTCGAGGACGGCGTGCTCACCCTCGACGCCGGCTCCGGCGACGAGGCCCAGGCGTCCGAGTCGATCGAGGCGACCATGGAGGGTGAGGGACTGACCACCGGGTTCAACCCGCAGTTCCTCCTCGACGGGCTGCAGGCGATCGACGAGCAGGTCGTCGAGCTCGCCTTCACGCAGGCCCCGAAGCCCGTGGTGATCAGCGGCAAGCCGGCCGAGGGTGGCGAGGATCCGGGCTTCCGCTACCTGCTCATGCCACGGCGCCTGCTCTCCTGATTTCTGCCGCTCGTAGGCTGGCCTCGACAAGCTCGACCACCGGATAAGGAACCTCGCATGCACATCGGACTCGTGGGTCTCGGCAAGATGGGTGGCAACATGCGCACCCGGCTGCGGGAGGCAGGGCACACCGTCGTCGGATACGACCGCAACCCCGACCTCGCCGACGTGGCGAGCCTGGCGGAGCTGGTCGAGGCGCTGCCCACCCCCAAGGTGGTCTGGGTGATGGTGCCGGCGGGCGACCCGACCCGTTCGACGA
This sequence comes from Nocardioides sp. NPDC126508, assembly GCA_040302365.1. Taxonomy (GTDB): domain Bacteria; phylum Actinomycetota; class Actinomycetes; order Propionibacteriales; family Nocardioidaceae; genus Nocardioides. Next base: position 593,713 of record JBEOUM010000004.1, on the reverse strand, counting down.
TCGCCGAGCTCAAGGAGCTCCTCGGTGAGGGCGACCTCGTGGTCGACGGCGGCAACTCGAAATACACCGATGACGCGAAGAACGCCGAGAGCCTGGCCGAGAAGGGCATCGGCTTCGTCGACTGCGGCGTCTCCGGCGGCGTCTGGGGCCTCCAGAACGGCTACGCGCTGATGTACGGCGGCTCCGCCGAGAACGCCGCCAAGGTGATGCCGGCGTTCGAGGCGCTCAAGCCGACCGGCACCGAGGACGGCCTCGTCCACTGCGGCTCCACCCCGGGCGCCGGCCACTTCTCCAAGATGGTCCACAACGGCATCGAGTACGCGATGATGCAGGCCTACGCCGAGGGCTGGGAGCTCCTCGACAAGGTCGACATCGTCGACAACGTGCCGGAGATCTTCGCCTCGTGGCGCACCGGCACGGTCGTACGTTCCTGGCTTCTCGATCTTCTCGTCGACCAGCTGCGTGCGGACGAGCACCTCGACAAGATCAAGGGCTACGCCGACGACTCCGGCGAGGGCCGGTGGACCGTCGAGGCTGCGATCGAGAACGCCGTCCCGATGCCGGCGATCTCGGCCTCGCTGTTCGCGCGGTTCGTCTCGCGCCAGGAGGACGACCACGCGATGAAGGCGATCGCCGCGATGCGCAACGGGTTCGGTGGGCACGCGGTGATCTCGGAGTCGGAGGCCTGAGGCCGGATCACCCGCTTACGCGGGTGGTCTCGACAGGCTCGACCACCATCTAGATGGGGTCGACGACTCCGGTCATGGTGAGGATCAGGCGCACGGCACCGTAGGTGACGAAGAGCGCGAAGAGGCCGAGCACGACGCGGCTCTTCACGAGCTTGTCGAGGTCGGCAGGGCGCTTCCCGGCCAACCGGGAGCGGACCGAGACCACGGCGAGGACGACGACGGCCAGGATGAGCACCGGGCCGAACCAGTTGCTCGCCAGCGACGAGCCGATGTCACCGTGCATCAGGTAGACCCACGACCGGGTCAGGCCACAGCCGGGGCAGGGAAGCCCGGTGAGCGCACGGAACGGGCACAGCACCGGACCGTCCTCGATCCCGCCGGCGGGCAGGAGTGCCGCGATCACGACCCCGCCGACGCCGATGGCGGCGGTGACCTCCGTGGAGCTCACCGCCGCAAGGCGTCTGTGCAGGTCAGGCGAGGGGTTTGCCGTCGACATCCGGGAACTTTCTGATGGCGACGAGCACGATGTCGATGAGCGACCAGATCCCGAAGCCGCCACAGGTGACCAGCTTGAGGACACCGAGCCCGATCTGACCGACGTAGAACCGGTCGACACCGAACCCACCCAGGAAGATCGAGAACAGCAGGGTGATCAGCCACTCCCGGCTCGAGAAGACGCCGGGGATCTGTTTCACGGGAAACCACTGCTGGTCGGTGCCGAGGCTCGCCGGGGTGTCCGACTTGATCTGCCCGGCGGCAGCCATCTGAGCGAGCTGCTGGACCGGGTAGGGCCCGTGCACCTGGCCCATCACCGACAGGTAGAAAGGCCCGGCCGGCTCGCCGTAGGCGGGTTGCCCTGGAGGCGGGCCGTAAGGGTTGGGAGACTGGGTCATGCAGGCACCTTAACGAGAGAGGAAACACGATGTACGTCTCACACCTCTCTCTGCACGACTTCCGTTCCTATCCGAACGTCGAGGTCCCCCTCGAAGCGGGCGTGACGGCCTTCGTCGGGCGCAACGGTCAGGGCAAGACCAATCTGGTCGAGGCCATCGACTATCTCTCCCGCCTCCAGTCCCACCGGGTTGCCACCGACGCCCCGCTGGTCCGGGCGGGCGCCGAGCAGGCGGTCGTGCGCGCCGCCGTCGTACGTGACGGTCGCACCGCGACGCTCGAGGTCGAGATCAACGCCGGCCGTGCCAACAAGGCCCGGATCAACAAGAGCCCGCTCCCCCGCACCCGCGACCTGGTCGGCCTGGTCCGCACCGTCGTCTTCTCCCCCGAGGACCTGACGCTGGTCAAGGGCGACCCCTCCGACCGCCGGCGCTTCCTCGACGACCTGATGATTCTCCGTGCGCCGCGGCTGGCCGGCGTACGCAGCGACTACGACCGCGTCCTCAAGCAGCGCAACTCGCTGCTCAAGACCGCCGGGATCGCGCGCGGCTCCGCCCGCGAGGGTGCGCTGGCCACCCTGGCCGTCTGGGACGACCACCTCGCCGGCATCGGCGCCGAGATCCTCTCCCAGCGGCTCGCGCTGGTCGAGGCATTGAAGCCGTACGTCGGCAAGGCCTACGAGACGGTCGCCCGCGGCGCGAGCCGGGACGACGCTGAGATCACCTACAAGCCGGTGGTCGAGCTTGTCGAGACCACCACCCCGAGCGTGGAGTCGCTTCGTCAGGCGATCCTGTCCGAGCTGGAGAGACGCCAGAAGGACGAGCTCGACCGAGGGATCAGTCTCGTCGGCCCTCACCGAGACGACCTGCTCCTCCACATCAGCGCCGGCGCCGAGCGGCTCCCGGTGAAGGGCTATGCCAGCCACGGCGAGTCCTGGTCGTTCGCGCTGGCGCTCCGGTTGGCGGCGTACGACCTGCTGCGGGCCGACGGCGACGACCCGATCCTGATCCTCGACGACGTCTTCGCCGAGCTCGACAGCCAGCGCCGGGTCCAGCTGGCCGAGCTGGTCGCCGACGCCGAGCAGGTGCTGGTCACCGCCGCGGTCCCCGAGGACGTACCTGCCGCACTGGCGGGTGCCCGCTACCACGTCAAGGCCGGCGAGGTGACCCGCGATGAGTGAGGAGCCGGAGGTCGAGCCTGTCGAGACCACCGCAGAGGAAGAGGAGCCCGAGAAGCGCCCCGACGGCCTCGACCTCGCCCGCTCCTTGACCCGCGCGACCGCGAAGATGCCCGCGCCGAAAGCGGGACCGAGGAAGAAACGGCGTACGCCGGACGGCGGCACCCGACGCGGCATGGTCTCCGGTGCCCGGCCCGACGATCGCGACCCCCAGCTCATCGACTCGGTGGTCAGCCGGATGGTGAACGACCACGGCTGGGACACCTCGCTGCGTGTCCACGGCGTGATGGCCCGCTGGCCCGACATCGTCGGCGAGGAGATCGCCGACCACACCACCCCCGAGTCGTACGCCGACGGCAAGCTCTCCGTCCGCACCGACTCCACCGCGTGGGCCACCCAGCTCAAGCTGCTCGCGCCCACCCTGGTCAAGCGACTCAACGAGGAGCTCGGCCACGGCACCGTCCTCGTCATCGAGGTGCTCGGTCCGCACCTTCCCTCGTGGAAGAAGGGTCCCCGCGGCCTCCGGGACGGCCGCGGACCACGCGACACCTACGGCTGATCAACAGTGCGAGTGACGGCGATCGCTGACTGCTAGCCTCCCGATCGCCGCAATACATCGGGTTCAGCGGCCCACTTCTCCGCTCGGATCCAAAAGGTGTCGTCGTGTTGTTGCGTGCCCCTGGCATTCTGCTGTCGCTGTCCTCGATCTCTGCAGCCACGTTGCTCTGTCTTCAGAGCTCGCCGGCAGTTGCGGTGGAGGAACCCCTCACCTGCCAGGGCAAGGTCGTGAGCGTCGACCTGTCCGCCGGTCAGGCGGCCACCGAAGGCGACGACGTGATCTCGGCAGCCGCGGTCACGAGTGGAACGATCGACGGCCTCGGTGGGAACGACACCATCTGCGGGCCCGACGGCAACCACGGCAGTTCGTCCGCCGTGATCTACGGCGGGGATGGTGACGATGCCATCGAGAGCGGACATGGCCGCGATGTCCATGGAGGGCCCGGAAACGACACCATCGACGGTGGCGAGACCAAGGTCTACGGTGAGGGCGGAGCCGATCAGATCACCGGAACCTCCTCGACCTACATGATCTTCGGTGGCGAGGGCGATGACGCCATCCATGCCCAGGGAGCCAGTACGTGGGGCGATGAGGGCAACGACTCGATCTACTGTGACGACGAGGGGACCACCTCGAGCCTCCGCGGTGGCGCAGGCAGGGATCGGATCGACTGCTCCGGAAGCTACCAGGCCGTGCTCTACGGCGAGGGGGACGACGATGTCCTCACCGGTGGTGGGGAGCTCCGCGGTGGGCCGGGGGCAGATGCGCTCACAGCGCATGCAAGTGGAAGCCACCTCTACGGTGGGTCGGGCGACGACACCGTCAACGGTGGGTCAGGGCCTGACCGGATCGTCATCGAGCCAGCTGCGGGTGCGGATCTGATCGATGGGTCCGGCTCCGTGGACACCCTCGACCTGAGGCTGATCGACGCTCCCGCGAAGGTCGACTTGGCGATGGAGGTCCTGGACATCGGCGGCACCGTGGCGACGGCGACGGGCATCGACGCCGTCTTCGGCTCCGCCTACGACGACGTACTGATCGGAGCGGCCGCGGACGAGACCTTCCACGGTGGCGCCGGCCGCGATCAGATCACGGGCAGCGGTGGTGCTGATGTCATCCACGGAGATGACGGCGACGACGCTCTCATCGGTGGCGATGGCAACGACATGGTGCAGGGCCATGGTGGGGCGGATCGGCTGGTAGGAGGCGCCGGTGACGACGTGATCATCGGCGAGGTCGCTGACACCATCAGCGACGAGTCGGGCAACGACGTCGTCGACTTCGCCGACTCCGAGGTCGCCATCAGGTATGAAGCCGGCACCAGGATGGTGTCGGCCGGTGATCGATCCCAGCAAGTCCTTGGGTTCGAGGGTGTAGTCGGATCGACCTTCGATGATGTGCTCAACGGCTCCGAAGGTGCCGACACCCTTTTCGGTGGGGCCGGCCAGGACACCATCGACGGACGCGACGGTGACGATGTGCTCGATCATCGGGATGCACTGCCACAGGGGCTGACGGCGTACGACGGCCGCGACACCACCGCTGGCGGCGACCACGTCGCGGGCGGGCCAGGAGCGGACCTGCTCGGGTCCGTGGTGCCGACCGCCGACACGCTGATCGGCGGCGACGGCGACGACCAGGTGTGGTCGAGCAAGCTCGCCCTCCCCGGGGCAGGAGCTGATGTGGTGCACATCGAGTACGGCGAGGGCTGGGTCGGAGAGGTCTCGTACGCTGACGTGACTGGGCCGGTCAGTGTGGATCTGTCCGGCCCCACCGGGCCGATCACCGTCTCAGGGGCCGGCGACGATGTGATCACCAACGACACCCGTGACTGGACTCCCGAGGTCCGCGCGTTCACCGGATCTCCTGCGGCCGACGTGATCGTCGGAACATCGGGGCCAGAGACGCTGTCCGGCGGCGCCGGGGACGACATCATCAAGAGCGGCAATGGGAACGACGTTCTCCGCGGCGGAGCCGGTGACGACACCCTCGACGGTGGATACGGCACGGACTGGCTGGACGGTGGCGCCGGGGACGACCACATCGATGGCGGTCCTGGCGCCGAGAAGGACGGGGTGAGCTACGAGTCCGCACCGGCAGCGGTGACCGTGGATCTGAACATCGACGGTCCGATCGACACCGTGGGTGGAGGCACCGATGACATCGTCCGCGTCGAGAATGTGACTGGGTCGGCGTACGCCGACACCCTCACCGCCCTTGCCACGGGAAGCAGCCTCGACGGCGGCGACGGAATGGACCTCCTGAAGAGCGGGCGGGGCGACGACTGGTTCTCCGACCCGACGTCCGTCGTGTCGTTCGAGGCGGCTGACGGGCCTGTCGTCGTTTCGGTCGACGCCGCCACGGGTCACGGCAACGACTATCTCGGCAACTATCGACGGATCGTCGGCACCAACCATGACGATGACATCGAGCTCGGGTCCATCGCGTGTGGTGCTGACGGAGGTCGGGGCTCTGACCGCCTGGTGGTGATGAGCAGCTGGAACCATTGCGACAAGCACTGGGACCTTGATGGTGGTGACGGTGACGACACCTTCGTCATCGACCCCGATCTCACGGACCGGACCCAGGTCGACGTACGTGGAGGTCTCGGGATCGACACCGTCTCCTTTGCCGAAACCCAGGCTTCGGCGCCGAAGGGTGTCCGCTATGTCGTCAACGGACCTGTCATGGCGGTCGGCTACCAGATGACGAAGGTGGGTGCGTCGACCACGGAGAATGTGATCGGGACTTCCGAGCGCGACGACCTGACGGGTGACGCCGGGGTGAATCGCATCGACGGTGGCAGCGGTGACGACGGCCTGGCCGGCGCCGGCGGCCACGACTCGTTGTACGGGGGCGAAGGCTTCGACACGGTGTCGTTCCACACCGAGCCGGGGCCGGTGCGGGTGAGCCTGTCCGACGCGGGTGGACCAACTGCGCCGGATAGCCTTGTCGGGCTCGAGGGCGTGATCGGCTCGAACTACGATGACAGGCTCACCGGAGACAGCGGCGCGAACGCGCTCCGTGGCGGACGCGGTGACGATGTCATCGACGGTGGCGCAGGCGACGACGTGATCGCTGGGGACGAAGGACGTGATACCGCTTCATTCGCGAGCGCCACGGCCGGGGTGAGGGCTTCAGCCGCGACGCAGGTGTCGGTGGCACGAGGTGCGGGCGATGACGAGATCGTCTCGATCGAGGATCTCGAGGGAAGTGCCTACGACGACAAGCTCACGGGTGATGGCGGGAGCAACACCCTCTCGGGAGGCGCCGGGAATGACACTCTCGCCGGCGTGGGCGGCTCCGACGTAGTCATCGGAGGAGCAGGTGACGACGACCTGTCCGGTGGCGACGGTGATGACCAGCTGCGTGGTGATTCCGGGAACGACCGCGTCACCGGGGGAAACGGCATCGACCGGGCGTCTTTCAGCACGGCGACCGGTGCGGTCAGGGCGAACATGACATCAGCGTCCGGCGGGGCCGGAACCGACTCGATGACAACGGTCGAGGCACTCACCGGCAGCACGTACGCGGACACGTTGACTGGTGGGAGCGGCGCCGACTCGTTGGCCGGCGATGCCGGCGACGACACGTTGGTCGGTGGCCAGGGCAACGACCGGCTCTCCGGCGGTAGCGGCAATGACACCTTCCGGATCGTCGGGAACACGATGCCGACGATGAGCGACACCTCGGGAAGCGATCTCATCGATCTCAGCCAGCGCGGCACCGGTGCGTACCTCGCCATCCCCACGGGGATCGAGAAGGTCACCGGAACCAGATATGCAGACCGCATCGTCGGAAACAGTGGCGCCAACGCCATCAATGGCGGGGCTGGCAACGACACGATCTACGGCAAGAGCGGCAGCGACTCGATCTCGGGCGGTGACGGCAACGACGTGATCGATCCCGGCACCGGAAACGACTCGGTCTCGGGTGGAAGTGGCACCGACAGGCTGACGTACGCCAGTGCCACTTCGAGGATCACCGTGCGACTGGACACCGCAGCGGCCCAGGGCACAGGAGGGAGTGGCACCGAGCGGATCTCATCGATCGAGAGCCTCACCGGCAGCTCGTACTCGGACACGCTGATCGGCAGCTCTTCCGCAAACGTCCTCTCAGGTGGCGCGGGCAACGACACGATCCGCGGCGGTGGCGGCAACGACTACGTCGACGGCGGGGTCGGACACGACAAGCTGTATGGCGACTCGGGTGACGATCGGCTCTTCGGTGGCACCGGTTACGACTACTTGTACGGAGGCGTCGGTCGGGACTACGGCGATGGTGGTCCCGGCGCGGATCATCTCTACAGCATCGAGCGCCGACCGTAGCGGTGGTGGACACATGTTCGAGGCCCGCCGCGTGGACCGCGATCTGCCGCTCTGGGCGCCCCGAGAACGTATAGGGACTCACCGAGCCCCCTGCTGAGGGCGCAGAGACACCGTCAGGAGACGCACAGACGATCATTTCGATCACAGTTGCCCCTCAGGACGGGCTGCGTGCGTGGAATCCGGGGTTCTACGGGGTAACATAGGGGTTGGGTCGATCGTCCTAGGTTCACTTCCCCGGCGCTGGTCGGCCCGTTGCATGCCCGACCGACACCACGTCCGAATCCGGACCGAAATGACAGGTGGATCGCACCGGTGACCGCTGCCGACCAGACGACTCCCATGCCGGACGACAAGACCGCAGACGGAGTCGAGTACGACGCGTCTGCCATCCAGGTTCTCGAAGGGCTCGAAGCGGTCCGCAAACGACCGGGTATGTACATCGGGTCGACGGGAGCCCGCGGCCTCCACCACCTGATCTGGGAGATCGTGGACAACGCGGTCGACGAGGCGCTCGCAGGCTACTGCGACACCATCAAGGTGACGCTGCGCGAGGACGGCTGGGTGAGCGTCGCCGACAACGGCCGAGGCATCCCCACCGACACCGCGGCCGGCCAGGAGCTGCCCGCCGCGACGCTGGCCTTGACCGTGCTGCACGCCGGCGGCAAGTTCGGCGGTGGCGGCTACAAGGTCTCCGGCGGTCTGCACGGTGTCGGCTCCTCCGTCGTGAACGCGCTCTCGACCAACCTCCACATGGAGATCAAGAACCGGGGCCGTCTGTGGGAGCAGGAGTTCACCCGCGGCGTACCCGACTACGACCTGCGCGAGGTCCGCGAGCTCGAGGAGGGTGAGCGCACCGGCACCACGATCTCGTGGAACGCCTCCGCCGACATCTTCGAGTCGACCGACTACAACCTCGAGACGATCTCGAGCCACTTCCGCGAGACCGCGTTCCTCAACAAGGGGCTGCGGATCGAGCTGCGCGACGAGCGGCCGGAGGCCTCCGCGATCGCCGAGGCCGTCGAGGACGGCACCATCGAGTCCGACACCGACAGCTCCGACGAGCTGCACAGCACCGGCAACGGTCAGCGCGTGCTGGAGCAGTCCTTCTACTACGAGCGCGGTCTGGCCGACTACGTCGACCACCTCAACAAGCGCAAGACCCCGGTCTCCAGCATCATCGCCTTCGAGGCCGAGACCGACGACAAGGCGCCCAACCCGATGAGCGTCGAGATCGCGATGCAGTGGCAGGCGTCCTCCTACAACGAGTCGGTCCACACCTTCGCCAACACGGTCAACACCCCCGGCGGCGGCACCCACGAAGAGGGCTTCCGTGCCGCGCTCACCACCCTGGTCAACCGTTGGGGCGAGGAGTGGGGCCTGATCAAGAAGAAGGAGGACCGGCTCACCGGTGACGACATCCGTGAGGGTCTCACCGCGATCATCTCGGTGAAGATCGGCGAGCCGCAGTTCGAGGGTCAGACCAAGGACAAGCTCGGCAACACCGAGGTCAAGGGCTTCGTGCAGGGTGCGGTCAACGACCAGCTCGGTGCCTGGCTCGAGCAGAACCCGGCCGAGGGCAAGGAGGTCATCCGCAAGTCGATGGCCGCGGCCTCGGCGCGGATCGCGGCCCGCAAGGCCCGCGACCTGGCCCGCAACCGCAAGGGCATCGGCGGCGGTGGCGGTCTGCCCGGCAAGCTCGCCGACTGCCAGTCGACCAACCCCGAAGAGTGCGAGATCTTCATCGTCGAGGGTGACTCCGCGGGTGGTTCGGCCAAGTCCGGCCGCGACCCGCGCATCCAGGCGATCCTCCCGATCCGAGGCAAGATCCTCAACGTCGAGAAGGCCCGGATCGACAAGGTGCTCGCCAACCAGGAGGTCCAGTCGATCATCTCCGCGCTGGGCACCGGCGTGCACGACGACTTCGACATCAACCGGCTGCGCTACCACAAGATCGTGATGATGGCCGACGCCGACGTCGACGGTCACCACATCAACACGCTGCTGCTGACGCTGCTGTTCCGGTTCATGAAGCCGCTGATCGAGCAGGGCTACGTCTACCTCGCCCAGCCGCCGCTCTACCGCCTGCGCTGGAACAAGCCGGCCGAGCACGAGTTCGTCTACTCCGACGCCGAGCGCGACGCGCTCATGCGCGACGGTCTCGAGCAGGGCAAGAAGCTGCCCAAGGAGAACCCGGTCCAGCGCTACAAGGGTCTGGGCGAGATGAACGCCGACGAGCTGTGGGAGACCACGATGGACCCGAGCCAGCGACTGCTGCTCCAGGTCACCCTCGAGGACGCCGCCCACGCCGACGAGATCTTCTCCATCCTCATGGGTGAGGACGTCGCCGAGCGACGCTCCTTCATCCAGCGCAACGCCAAGGACGTCCGATTCCTCGATATCTGAGTCTCGCCGAGGCCCTAGATACCGATAGACGCACGCAGAAAGTGAAATCGTGACCGAGACTCCTCCGGAAGGCTCCGGGCAGACCCACGCCGGCGGCCGGATCGAGACCGTCGAGCTGCAGGCCTCCATGCAGTCGAGCTACATCGACTACGCGATGGCCGTCATCGTCGGCCGGGCCCTGCCCGACGTACGCGACGGCCTCAAGCCCGTCCACCGGCGGGTGCTCTACGCGATGTACGACGGTGGCTACCGCCCCGACCGCGGGTTCTCCAAGTGCGCCCGTGTCGTCGGTGAGGTGATGGGTAACTACCACCCGCACGGCGACACCGCGATCTACGACACCCTGGTCCGACTGGCGCAGCCGTGGGTGATGCGCAACCCGCTGATCCACGGCCAGGGCAACTTCGGCTCGCCCGGCAACGACCCGGCCGCGGCCATGCGTTACACCGAGTGCCGGATGGCGCCGCTGGCGCTGGAGATGGTCCGCGACATCACCGAGGACACCGTCGACTTCGGCCCCAACTACGACGGCCGTTCCCAGGAGCCGGCGATCCTGCCGGCGCGGTTCCCGAATCTCCTGGTCAACGGGAGCGCCGGCATCGCGGTCGGCATGGCGACCAACATCCCGCCGCACAACCTGCGTGAGGTCGCCTCCGGCGCCAAGTGGGCGCTCGAGCACCCCGACGCGACGCGCGAGGAGCTCCAGGACGCGCTGATCGAGCGGGTCAAGGGCCCCGACTTCCCCAACGGCGCGCTGATCGTCGGCCGCGAAGGCATCGAACAGGCCTACCGCACCGGCCGCGGCTCGATCACCCAGCGCGCGGTGATCGACGTCGACGAGGACAACAAGGGCCGCACCACCCTGGTCATCACCGAGCTCCCCTACATGGTGAACCCAGACAACCTCGCCCAGAAGATCGCCGACCTGGCCGACACCGGCAAGGTGCAGGGGATCGCGGACGTCAAGGACAACACCTCCTCCCGCACCGGGCAGCAGCTCGTGGTCGTGCTCAAGCGCGACGCGGTCGCCCGTGTCGTACTCAACAACCTGCTCAAGCACACCGAGCTGCAGACCAACTTCTCCGCCAACATGCTGGCGCTGGTCGACGGTGTCCCGCGCACACTCTCGATCGACCAGTTCATCTCCAACTGGGTCGAGCACCAGGTCGACGTCATCCGGAGGCGTACGGCCTTCCGGCTGCGCAAGGCCGAGGAGGACGCCCACATCTGGCGCGGTCTGGTCAAGGCCCTCGACCAGCTCGACGCGGTGATCGCGCTGATCCGCTCCTCCCCCGAGGTCGACGACGCCCGCCAGGGCCTGATCCGACTGCTCGACATCGACGAGGTCCAGGCCAACGCGATCCTCGACATGCAGCTGCGTCGCCTCGCGGCCCTGGAGCGGCAGAAGATCATCGACCGCCTCGCCGAGCTCGAGCTGATCATCGCCGACCTCGAGGACATCCTCGCGAACGTGACTCGCCAGCGTCAGATCGTCATGGACGAGCTTGACGAGATCGTCGCGAAGTACGGCGACGACCGGCGCACCCAGATCATCGCGGCCGACGGGGACCTCTCCATGGAGGACCTCATCCCCGATGAGGAGCTGGTCGTCTCGATCACCCGTGGTGGCTACGCCAAGCGCACCCTCGCGGGTGAATACCGCACCCAGAAGCGCGGTGGAAAGGGCGTACGCGGCGCCACCCTGCGCGGCGACGACGTGGTCGAGCACTTCATCTCGACCACCAACCACCACTGGCTGCTCTTCTTCACCACGGCCGGCCGGGTCTACCGGATCAAGGCCTACAACCTGCCCGAGGCGGCGCGTGACGCCAAGGGCGGTCACGTGGCGGGGCTGCTCTCGTTCCAGCCGGACGAGTCGATCGCCCAGGTGCTCGCGATCCGCGACTACGAGCAGGCTCCCTACCTCGTGCTCGCGACCCGTTCCGGCCTGATCAAGAAGACCCGGCTCGGGGACTACAACTCGCCCCGTCAGGCCGGTGTCATCGCGATCAACTTCCGCGAGGACGACGACGAGCTGATCGGTGCCGAGCTGGTCAACTCCGAGGACGACATCCTGCTCGTCTCCCGCAAGGGGCAGGCGATCCGGTTCCGTGCCGACGACAGCCAGCTCCGGCCGATGGGCCGGGCGACCTCGGGTGTCACCGGCATGAAGTTCCGCGAGGGCGACTCGATGCTGTCGATGTCGGTCATCCGGGCCGAGCACGTCGCCGCCGAGATCGCGGCCGGGCTCTCCGAGGCCAACGAGGACACCGCGGACGTCGCCGCTCCCGTCTCCGGTGCCGAGTCACCGGACGAGGTCAAGGAGCAGTTCGTCTTCACGATCACCGACGGCGGCTTCGCGAAGCGTACGAAGATCTCCGAATACCGGCTGCAGTCCCGCGGCGGTCTGGGCATCAAGACGATGGCCCTGGCCAACGCCGATCGCGGCGGTCTGGTCGGTGCGTTCATCGTGGTCGACGGCGACGAGATCCTCTCGATCACCGCGACCGGCCAGGTCGTACGCAGCCCGATCAACTCGGACTTCCGGGCCACCGGTCGCTCCACCCAGGGCGTCAAGTTCGTCTCGCCCAAGAAGGGTGACTCGGTGGCTGTCGTGGCCCGCTCCGTCGAGGCCCGCGAGGTCGACATCGAGTCCGAGGATGACGCTGTCGCTGGGACAGAGGTTGCCGGGGATGCAACAATCGGTGGAGACGGCGCGGATGGGACGCCGTCCGAGACCACTACGGAAGATGAATCCTGATGGCGGACCGCACCGCAGAGCACACGACCGGGGGAGTCGCGATGACCGAGCGGAATGACGGCACAGCGCAGCCGGTGACCCAGCGCATCACGGACACCGTGGCCAACGCGGCCAGCGAGTTCAAGCGCACGACCTCGGCAGCCGCCTCCGCGGTGGCCTCGACCGCCCGCACCTCCGGCCCGGCCGGCGCGGAGCGGGCGGCGGCCAGCGGGTCGGCCCGCCGGGCTCGGCTGAGCCTGAGCCGTATCGACCCGTGGTCGGTCATGAAGATGGCCTTCCTGCTCTCGATCGCGCTCAGCGTCGTGATGATCGTCGCCGTCTTCGTGATCTGGTCGGTGCTCGGCGCGGCCGGTGTGTGGGACTCGATCAACCAGGCGGTCCAGGACGTCGTCGGTGACTCCAGCGCCGGCTGGAACGTGCAGGACTACCTCGGTCTGGCCCGCGTCATGGGCTTCACCATGGTCGTCTCGGTGGTCAACATCGTCCTGATGACCGCCGTCGCCACCCTCGCCGCGTTCCTCTACAACATGGCCGCCGCCCTGCTCGGCGGCGTCGAGGTCGAGCTCACCGAGAACTGAGCCGCACCTGCTCTTGCAACCTGGGAGGGCTGTCCGAACACCTTTCGGGCAGCCCTCCCCAGGTTCATCTGTCTGAGGCTTCGCAGGCATCGCCGCATCGGTGCAGCTTTCCGGGCCATCCGTTCCTGGTGAGGATCCGGCCGATACGTGCTGCCGTCCGGCACGGGGTGCCGAAGACCTGGTGAAACCTCAGTCTGGCCGTGACGGAGCCCAGCTGGGCCAGATCGTCCAGCTCGCGATCGGTGTCGCGGGCCTGGTCGCGCCAGGAGTCGTGGCCGAGGGCACCGTCGAGCTCGACCACCAGCCCGTACGCCTCGTACTCGACGTCACGGAACTGGTTTCCCGTGGAACCGATCCGTGGCGACTGACGCCTGCCCGCTGGTAGGCCGTGGGGCCGCTCGACCTTGGTGAGATAGCCGTGCTCGAGCACCGAGTGCGTGCCGGATGCCAGGTCGTCGACCAGACCCTGGATGAGCCTGCGGCGACGGAGGGAGTGCGCCCGGTCCAGGGCGGCCCGGAGGCTGGCGGCAGTGACGTACGACCTGCTCGCCACCTCCGCGACCCGCGCGATCGCGTCGATCTCGGACCTCGCCTCGTTGGCCATCGCCAGCGCGTTGTCCTCGACCTTGAGACGTGGCGGCGTGCCGCCGTAGGCCTTGAGGGACAGGCCCCGCATCCGGTGGACGACGATGCCGGGCTGAGGCATCACCTTGCGGGAGTGGTCGATGGCGACGTGGATCGGCCGGCCGTCGTCACGGCCCCTGGACGCTTCGAGGCTCTCCCGGCAGAGCACGGCCGGGTCGGCGTAGAGCACGGCGGCCCAGGCGCGCTGCTCCCAGGTGAGCGGGCCGGTATGGTCGATGTAGACGCGAGGGTGCACGCGCCGGAGCTCGTTGCGGCGTACGGCCCGCTCGATGTCGATCCGGCTCAGGCCGCCCGCGGTGAGCTGCGCATAGGTCGCGACACCGTCCTGCATCCGCCGCTGAGCATCCAGCATCCGCGCCGCGTCCTCACGCGCGAAGATCGCCTGCAGGTCCTCCGAGTCGGACATGGTGGCACCCTAACCCCGGGGAGGGCTGTCCGAACCGGGTTCGGACTGACCTCCCCAAGGTGGTCAGGGTGTCACCGTTTTGGTTCCGCGGGCGGCGGGCGGGTAATGTTTCCTCTCGCCTGCTGGTGGGGCTTCCACCCCCGGCTGGCACCTGCGCTTATAGCTCAGACGGTTAGAGCACCACACTGATAATGTGGGGGTCGGAGGTTCAAGTCCTCCTAAGCGCACAGCACTCGCCCTGGACTCCGGTTCGGGGCGTTTCTGCTGTTCAGGCATCCTCTCCCTCCCGTGTCTCAGGGGAGCGTCGGCCCCTTCTGGGGTCGGCCCCATCAGTTTCCTCGGTACCCGAGAGGTACCCGACCTGCTTTATAGCGTCCCAAGGGTTCTGATCGATGACATGCACCTAGGTCCAGGGTCATGGTTGCGGAGGACCGAGGATGCGCTGGACGGCCTTGTGGTCGGCGCGGCACTCAGCCTTGCCGCGGCGCGGGTTGTCCCGGAGGTCATGCACGCGGAAACTCTTCAGTCGATCTCGAGGAGAGCTCTTGGCCTACTCGATCGAGCGTTGCCGTGGCGAGTTTCGATGTCTATCCGATGATAGAAATTGCATGTTTTTTTTTGAAAACCTGGCCACTGCCGCTAACTGAAACGGATCCCGCGGTACCGGTAGCCAGGGCAGCAATCAGCACCAGACTCACCCGAAGCGACGCGGGCACAGCATCAAAGCCTGCTGCGCCGGCCGCGAGACTGGCAGAGGCGAGCAATAGTGCGGCCGTCACGGCTCGCCCTCGCTGCCCGGCACTCATGCGTGTGATGGTAGTTCTGGGCATTGGCCGCTGTCATTCCAAACGCGCTACAGCATCGGCAGTGCAGGCAAAGCACGCCGGGGGCGGGCGTTCTGTCACACATTGCTGCCGTTCACGTCCGAATGGATGCTCGGCGTCGTCGTCGCAGTCACTTTCCTTGGCAGCCCGCCATCGCGATCGTCCTGATCGTGCTCTTCATTCGCGACGGGTTTCAACGAGTCAAGTAGTCAGCGGAGATCGCTCTCCGGCCCAAGTTCCTCGGCCGAACCCACATCCGTGCTTAGAGGCGGCTCGACGCGTCGTGGTCGTGGGTCGGGACGACCCGCATCAGATGGCGAGCCAGGTGAAGGCGGTGCAGGGTCGCGAAGGCGGCGTCCCGGTCCTCGTCGACAAGGTCGCCGGGGAAGGCCGGCTTCTGCCTGATCAGGTCGATCTGGTCGTAGTGCCAGGCGGCGTCGCCGGCGATGAGGACCCAGCCGGAGGCGGTCCGGGCAAGGACGCCGATGCTGCCCGGCGTGTGGCCGGCGAGCTCGACCAGCAGGACGGAGCCGTCGCCGAACAGGTCGTGGGAGGCGGTGAAGGTGGCGACGGCCGGGCCGTCGAGGTCGTACGTCTCCACGGGCCGCCCGTCGGTCAGCGCCGGGCGCACTCCCCCGACAGGTGGGCGGCCGGGGCCGAGGATCCAGTCGCGCTCGATCGTCCGCATGTGGACAGGGAGACCGGGCAGGTCCAGAAGGCCGCAGACGTGGTCCCAGTGGGCGTGGGTCGGGAGGGCGAAGTCAGGCTGGACCTGCGCCGCTCCGAGCGAGTCGACCGTGGCAACGGTGTCCGAGGGCGGCGTCACCAGGCGCCGCAGCATGCCCGGGAGCTCGCCCAGGGCTCGGTCCGGGGCGTCGCGGCAGTAAGAAGGATCGACGACGAAGGTCGCCTCGGGATGGGTGACGACGAAGCAGGTCATCGCGTTGCGTACGCGCCGGCGGAGGCCCGCCCCTTCGATGATCCCGCCGGCGGGCAGCGTGCGCGGGACCTGGGGCATGGTGCGTACGGTCACCGTCCGGTCACCCTGCGGCAGACCGGCGTCGGTGATCGAGGCGAGAAGCCGTTCGTCCGGGCGCCGGGGACGCAGGAGGCCGCGGCCGAATCCACCCAGGGCACCGACCAGCTCGCGGGCCGTCGGGTTGGCAGGAGATGCAGTGGGATCGCTCGTCACACAGGGAACGTACCGACCGTGGGACGGCCCGCCATCCGACCACGGTAGGAACCGCATGCGAACATCGGCACCATGACGAAGATCGACCTTCCGTTCGACCTCGACTCGATCCCGGGCCGTACCCGCCGATGGGTCAAGGGTGGGATGAGGCGCACCGAGCGATGGGGCAAGCGGCTGGGTGGCCGTGTCGGCCCGCTCATCCCGAACACGCTGGCTACCGGTGGCGCCGACGACTGGACGCCGCAGGGGCTGGGCTACGGCCCGGAGACCAACCTGCTGGCGCAGAGCTACTACTCCCACGACAAGGGCTCGGCGCTGGTGCTGGTCGACCTGAAGAGCGGGAAGACCGTCGCCGAGGTGCTGCTGGTGGGCCACAACGGCAAGGCCGGCCCCGGGCACGCCGGTGGTGTAGCCATCGACGGTGACGACGTCTGGGTCTCGAAGGGCGCCGGCGGCGGCACCGGCCGGCTCTACCGCTACTCGCTCGCGGCGATCCGCGGGTCGGAGAAGACCGCCGAGGTCGAGCCGATCGAGGCACCGGTGAAGGTGGCGGCCGGCTCCTACTGCCGGATCCGAGGCAACCAGATCTACGTCGGTGGCTTCGGCAACCAGACGCTCTTCGCCTACGAGAAGGGCGAGAACGGCGAGTGGGACTTCTCCGAGCCCGTCGTCTCGACGACCACGCCACCCAAGGTCCAGGGCGTCGTCGTACGCCGCGACGAGTACGTCTTCTCCTCCTCGTTCGGCCGCCACCGGCCGAGCACGATCTTCATCTGCGAGCGCAAGCCCGACGGCGCCGTCGGCGCGGTTCGGCGCAAGTTCAAGTTCCCCAACATGGCCGAGGCCATCGTCGAGGTCTCCGGCGAGCTCATCGCCACCTACGAGTCCGGCGCCGCCCCCTACAGCCGGCCCTCGGCGCGCGGGTTCGGGATCCTGACCGGCCGGATGTGGGCGAGCACCCACATGACCCTCACCCCCATCGCCGCCCTCGGCCTGGCGCCCGACCCGGAGGCCGGTTGATTTCGTACGCCTCATGGCGGGCCGGTACGCTTTCCTGGTCTAACGGGCAGTGATGCTCCCCCACGACCTGCAGGAGATGACATGAAGAAGATCGTCCTCGTACTGCTGGCCGCGGCTGGCATCGTTCTCGCCAAGAAGAAGCTCGACCAGTCCAACCCCGAGAAGGGTCACTGGGCCGCGGCGACCGACAAGGTGAACTGACCGACGGACACCCGTCCGGGGCGTTGGCGCAATTGGTAGCGCACCTGCTTTGCAAGCAGGGGGTTAGGGGTTCGAGTCCCCTACGCTCCACCAGGTCAGAGGCCGGTTTCCGGTTCTCGACCAGGCCGAATCGGCCAAGTACAGCAGCAAAGTACAGCAATGAGTCCGTCGAAATGCGCTCGATCACGACGCCTCCGGACCATGCTCGAACTGCGCGCCAGGCGCTGCAGAGCCTCTGCATCGACACCACCTATCTCGGGCCGGATTCCGATGGGACTGGCTGTGCGCCAACGAGATGCGGCCAGCGAAGAGCGACATCAACGTGGAACGATCGATCTCGCTGCAGGTAGCGGGGGACGCCGTGGGGCGTCGTGTCCCGGGCGTTCGGAAGATGTCGATGAAGGACTCCAATGACGTTCACCATCATGGCGAGGGATCCGTCGACGGGTGAACTGGGCGTTGGTTCGTTCAGCTTCGCACTGGCTGTTGGTGCGGGCATCGCACACCATGCTCCAGGTGTCGGCGTAGTGGTGATCCAAGCGCGAGGGGTTACGTCGTGGTCGACGCAACTCCTCGCCGGGCTCTCAGCGGCCGGGTGGCAGGAGACCGTCGATGAACTGCGTTCCGACCGACGACTCGCGGCCAGCCAGCTCGGCGCGCTGAGCGTGCGGGGCGAGGCCTTTGAGTTCACCGGTCCCCAGACCGAGGGTTACGCGGAGGCAGCGTGCCGCCCCGACCTTTGCTGTGTCTCGAACCTCATGTTCGACGCAGGGATCCCTGCGTCGGCCGCGGATCACTTCGCGGCCCTCGTCGCGAGGCACCCATCGATGCCGCTGGCTCAGCGTCTCGTCGAGACGATGCGGCATGCCGACCGGCGTGGCGGTGATGTGCGCGGTCGAATGTCGGCGTTCGTTCGAACCTTCCCGGCGGGCGGCAGCTATCCCGGAACAGACTCAAGGGTGGACCTGAGAGTGGACTTCCACCCGGACCCTGTCAACGAGCTGGTACGCCTCGTCCGGATCCATCAAGCCCACCAACTTGCTGCCTCCGCTGTCGACGACGGCGGCGCCTACACGAACGTTGAGAGAACCAGGGCCGCGACCCGACTCGCCCCGGAGAGTGCGGTGGTGGCCGGTGCCCATCTCCTCGCGCTGATCCGCGCCGGTGACATGGTCGACGCGCGCAATCTGGCTCACCGGGTGCGAACGCTGGAACCCGAACTCCCTGAGCGTCTCCGTCGGCTCGAGGAAGCCGGCCGGATACCCACGGGCAGCGTCGCCGCACTGGGCTTGGCCGGCCTTGCCTGAACTCGAGGCCCGGTGCCGACGTCAGCCTCTCGCCGGCGAACCGTCGTCGTTCGTCGCACTCTGAGCATGCTCGGCCGCGCGGAGGACGGCTCGAGGTTCGAGCAGATTGTCGTTCGCAGGCAGGAGGTAGGGTTCGGGTCCCCCACCCGCTAACACAGAAACCGGAGGGTGACCTGCGGTTTCGATTGACTTACGACGAGATCAGCGCAGCGTACGCCGGGCGGAGCTCGTCGGCTTGGGCCATGACGCGCTGGACGACGGCGGTGGCATCGTCGGTCGGTGAGCCCGGGGTGTCGAGGAGGCCGGCGAGTTGGTCGAGGCAGACGTGCCAGCCGACGGCGGTGTCGGTGTTGCCGGTGGGTCCGCCGAGCCAGGTGGTGAAGGTGAGGCGGGTGCCGTCGTCGGTGGGCTCGAGATCGAAGCGGAGCAGGTCGGTGAGGTCGGTGCGGCCGTCCATGCCCCAGGTGAACTCGAAGGCACGGGGCGGGTCCCAGACGCGCAGCTCCCCCTCGGAGACATGGCTGTCCGGATCGACGCCCATCTCCTCGATCGCTTCCGTGGTGCTCGCCAGTTCCAGGCCCTCGGGCCAGAACGGGAGGCTCAGCCGTGCGCCGGCGACACGTTCGCCGACGATGTCGGTCGGGAACCAGTGCCGCAGGCCGTCCGGCTCGGTCAGGGCCCGCCACACCTTCTCCGGTGAGTGGCGAAGCAGGCGTACGTAGCGAAGGCCGGTCCTCTCGCCGTCGCGGATCACCTCGCCCATGGGTCCGGTCGTCGTGGTCATCTCAGTCCTCCTCGTGGTCGTGGTCGTCGAGCTGGTCCAGGTGGCGCTCGAGGGCATCGAGGCGGTCGGCCCACATCCGGCGGTACGGAGCGAGCCACTCCTCCAGCTCGCGGAGCCGGTCGGGGCGGAGCCGGTAGTGACGGCGCGGTCCGTCGATGCGTACGTGAACCAGGTCTGCCTCACCCAGGGTCCGCAGGTGCTTGGACACGTTCGGCTGGGCGAGCCCGAGGGTCTCCACGAGCTCGCCCACCCCCATCTCGCGCTGGCAGAGCAGGTCGAGGATCTGCCGACGGGTCGGGTCGGCGATCACGCTGAAGACGTCTCGGGTGGGCACTACTCAAACATGCCTCATCCGGAATATTCCTGTCAAGGAATATTCCGGGTGGCCGCGCCGCCTAACGCAGGAACTGGTCGATGGCGAGCCAGACAGCGACGATCGCGAACCCGCCCGCAAGCAGGCCGAGCGCCAGAGAGGCGTACGTCTGGAGCGACCGGGACGAGCGAGCGGGCCTCCATATCGGCGGAGCTGTGGTGGGCTCGGCCGCCGGAGCCGGTGCCGGGGCAGGCGGCGAAGCGGGGGACGGAGCGGCCGGCCGGGGTGCGTCGCCCGGCCCGAAGATGTCGTCCATCGTCGCAGGACCGGGGCTGGGAGGTCCGTACTGGACGTTGGGGAGCGGGGCGGGAGCGTACGACGGCTGTTGATAGCCGGGCGTGGGAAACGGTGGGGCCTGCGAGCCGGTCAGATCACGCAGATGTGCGGCTTCGGCGGCGAGAGCCGCGTCGAGATGTGCCCGTGCGGGATGTCCGTAGGGAAGGTCTCTGAGGATCTGGGTGTAGCGCTCGATCCGGGAGAGGAGCCGAGCCCGTCTGCTGCCGTTCTGCAGCCCCCAGGCGACGCAGGCGAGGACCACGGCGAAGAGTCCCGAGATGATCGCGGCGCCCATTCTTCGGAGGGTAGTGACCGGCGGGCGCTCGCGCCATCAGATCGCGATCGCGATCAGCGCGATCGCGGGCAGGACGGAGGAGGCGATGGTGCCCTTGATGCTGCCGCCGCGGGGAAGCCAGTAGCCGAGCGCGTCGGCGACGCCCATGAACAACGAGGCGAGCAGCATGTAGAGGCAGGCGACGACCACGACGGTCACGCCGGTGGACTCGTCGCCGAAATTCACGATCCAGAGGCCGATGAGCGTGCCGATGCCGGCGAGGGCGTTGCGGGCACCGATGCAGAACGACCACAGGTGGACGTTGCGGAGGCCGTGCGGCTCGATCCCGAGGAACCGCTGAACCGCTGGTCGTTCGATGAAGAAGGCCTCGAAAGGGAAGACGGCGATGAGGATCACGGCGGAGATGCCGGCACTGAGCTGCGCGACTGCGTTCATGGAAACCTGCTCGGGACGGGCCTCGAGGAGCGGGGCGTTGAAGAGGGAAGCAACACGCGTCCGGCGGAACCCCGTGAACAGGCAGCGGCCTGGACACCGGAGAGCGGTATGATAGTCAGTCTTACTGACTATATTGGCCGGGGTGCGGGAGGGTGTCAAGGGATTCGATGGACGTCGCAACGCTCATGCTGATCGCCTATCGGGCGATGGACGAGCGGGTCATCTCCGCGATGCGGGAGGCCGGCTACGACATCACCGTCGCTCAGGCGAGGCTCGCGCAGCGGATCGCCGAGGACGGCTCGCGGCTGGTCGACCTGGCCGAGCAGGCTCAGGTCACCAAGCAGACCGCGAGCATGCTGGTGGCGGCACTGGAGCGGGAGGGACTCGTCGAGCGGGTTCCGGACCCGACCGACGGTCGGGCTCGCCTGATCCGGTTCACGGCAGCGGGCCAGGCGGCAGCGGAGCGCGCTCGAGAGGTCGTGATGGGCGTCGAGCAGGAGTGGAACGACCACCTCGGTCCCCGGCTCGCCTCGGCCCTGCGGGAGGCGCTCACCTCCCTGCGCGAGCTCGTCGATCCGTACCGGTGACCCGTTGGACGGTGGCCGCGAGTTTTCGAAAAACCGCGCCAGACCGGCAAATTGCTGGTAACTGGCAGGCCGCAACGAAGATACATTCCCTAAACAGGTTCGATGCGATTGCGCAAGGGGCCTAATACCTATCGTCTCGATATTTGGACCTATCACTCGTTTGAATTCCGTACGGCGGAACAAAGTGGTCCCGAACTTAGGAAACCCTTGGTGCGGGCGCCAGAAAACGCTTCTGACGAAACCCCTCCACCGCAAAGTCCGAAAGGTCAATGTTGTGGGCGCAGAGTCCGTAGTCACCCGGGTCGAGATGACCCCGGCAGAGTCCCAGGCCGCAGCCGAGCTGTCGGAGTCCCTGCTCGCCCGGTTCGAGAGCCCGGTCTCCTCGGAGTTCCTCGAGACCGCGCCGTTCCTCGGCGGTGAGCTTCCCGCGAGCGTCGCCAAGGCGATCCGTGCGTTCCGCTACGGCGACGCCACCGACGCCCTGGTGATCAGCGGCCTCCCGGTGACCGCCGGCCCGACCCCGCCGCACTGGAACCACCCCGACGCCCAGGCGCCCCACATGGCCGACTTCTGGCTCGCCCTGATCATGGCGCAGCTCGGCGATGCCGTCTCCTGGTCCTCGCTGCAGGGTGGCCAGCTGGTCAACAACATCCTGCCGATCCAGAAGCAGGAGAGCCTGCAGACCGGACACAGCAGCGACGTGGTGCTCGACCTGCACATCGAGGACGCGTTCAGCAACCTCCGCTGCGACCACCTCGGCCTGATCTCGCTGCGCAACGAGGACATGATCCCCACCACCGCGGTCGGGATCAGCTCGATCGACGTGACCGGCCCTGAGTACGCTCCGCTGTTCGAGCCGCGCTACGTGATCCACCCCGACGACGAGCACCTGCGCAACCTGCGCGAGGCCGGCGTGAACGAGGGCGAGCTGCTCGCCGCGCCGACGGCAGTGCTCTCCGGGTCCCCGCAGGCCCCCGACGTCCGTCTCGACCCGCCTTACATGTCCGCCGTGCCGGGCGATGTCGAGGCCGACCGCGCGCTCCAGCTCCTCATCATGGAGCTCTCCGCGAACGTCGAGGACGTCGCGCTGGCTCCCGGCGAGATCCTCATCGTCGACAACCACCGTGCTCTGCACGGCCGCAAGCCCTTCACGGCTCGCTACGACGGCACCGACCGTTGGCTCCGCCGCCTCACGACCGTCAAGGACCTGCGCCGCAGCCGCGTCGCTCGGTCGGAGGCCTCCTCGCGGATCATCGACCCGGTGCTCGAGCCGCTCCCCGCATCCCTTGAGCTCACAGGCGCTGGTCGCTGACGCTCGGGATCCAGGAGGCCGCAGGCATCCGCCTGCGGCCTCCATCTATTTCATCCCGCATACCGTGACGGGGATCCGGAATACTCGTTGGGGTGAACGTGAGTCGATGGGGTATTTCCGTGCTGGCCGCTGGGCTGGCCCTTGCGCTGGTCGGCTGCGGCGACGACAGCGAGCCGAAGAAGCCGGAGGCTGCGGCCACGGAGAACACCTACCCCGTGTACGCCGCGACCATGAACCCCGTCGAAGCAGCCATGACGCTCGTTCCGGAGAGCGCGAAGACGCTGGCGGTGACCGACTACGACGAGGTGAAGTCGCTCTTCGGGCTCGACGACATCACCAGCAGGTCGAGCCCCGCCGACCAGAGCGACCTGTGGAGCCGGGCCGACGAGGGTGCCGCCCAGGTCAGCGGAGGTCTGCTGCGTGATGTCGACCAGCGCCTGCGCGAGAAGTACAGGTGGGGCGCGGCCGACGTGGTCTGGGAGGCCAGGTTCACCGGCGGCGGCACCGACGGGTACGTCATCAAGGTCGCCGACCGGGTCAAGCCCGGGCATGCGATCAAGGCCGGTGTCGGTCCGCTGAAAGGCGCGAAGTTCGACCCCGAGACCCATCTGATCACCAAGAACACCGCGACCCCGGACGCCGCGAACTGGGCGGCCGAGGAGGCGATGGTCGCCGTCGCCGGCGGCCCGGCCACCTCGACGTACGTGGTCAAGGGGTGCGCCGCAGGCGGGCCGAAGGAGAAGACCCGGCTGGCGCCGGTCGAGGCCTACTCGGTCGAGTTCGGTGGCGGGCTGGCCACCCTGCGTCTCGGGGAGGACAGGGACGACCTGTTCTACCGGCTGAAGCTGGCCGATCAGGTCCCGGCGTACGAGAAGGTGTTCACCCACGGGGTCGCCGACCCGTCCACGGGGCGGATCGGGTTCCGGGTGACGAGTCCGGTGACCGCAGCCACCCTGGTGACCAGCGAACCCGTCCCATTCGCGGTCTGCGACTAGGGGCCCGTACTCTGGGAGTGCTATGGCCGCCCAGAGTCCCCCGCGAAGCGTCTTCTCCCCCAGGTTGTGGGGTGCGCACGCGCTGATGGTCGTCTTCGTGACGGGCGCCGTGCTGCTCGGGGTGTGGCAGTACCAGTCGAGCCAGCAGGACAAGCAGGACCAGGTCGCGGAGCTGGTGCATGCGAAACCGAAGGCGTTCACCGACCTGATCGGGCCCAACGACGCCTTCCCGTGGGAGCAGATCGGCCGTCCCGTGACCGTCTCCGGGATCTGGATGCCCGACGAGACCATCTTCATCGACGGGATGGAGCGAGGCTCCCAGGTGGGTTTCTGGGCCGTCACCCCGGTGCTCGTCGAGCCGCCTGATGGAAAGACCGGTGAGTCGGCCGTCTACGTCGTCCGCGGCTGGACGCCGGAGGTCGGCACCGCGCCGCCCGCGCCGCGCGGCCACGTCACCGTCACCGGGTGGCTGCAGCCCAGCGACTGGACCGACGTCGCCGACGATCGCAAGTCCGACAACGTCTTCCCGCAGCTCGACGTCTCCGACCTGATCTCGCGCACCAGCTATGACCTCTACAGCGCCTACGTGGTGCGTTCGCCGGTCGAGGACGACTGGCCGGCCAGCTCGATGCCGGTCAACGACGGCTCCACGGACGTCGCCGACGTACCCGCTCCGCAGCTCCCCGAGCCGGAGGCCACGACCGGGCTGCGCAACCTGCTCTACGCGATCGAGTGGTGGCTGTTCGGGATCTTCGGGATCTACGTGTGGTGGCGCTACGTGCGAGACACGCTTCGCCCCCGGCCCGTCGACGAGGACGGCGACGGCGACGGTGAGGACGAGGAAGACCCTGAGAAAACCCCTCAGGATCTGCGCGTACGCTCAGACGCGTGAACAAGCTGTTCAGCACCTACAAGGTGCTCGCGTACGTCGTCGGTGTGCTGCTGCTCGTGGGCACCATCTGCTCGCTGTTCAAGTACCTGCTCCCCGAGGGCAACGCCCTGCAGTCCTTCGGCGAGACGATGACGCCGCTGTGGGTCGCCCACGGCTGGGTCTTCATCATCTACGTGATCGTCGCCTTCCTGCTGACCCAGAAGGCGCGCTGGACGATCCCCGAGTTCCTGCTGATGATGATCGCCGGCCTGATCCCCGGGCTGATCTTCTGGGTCGAGCGCCGCGTCGCCGACCGGATCGCTCCCCTGCTCACCGACGCCGCGACCTCCTGACGTCTCGCCTGCGACCGGCGTTGTGGGAGGATCGAGGAGTTACATCCCGTACCAATCCCAATGTCGGAAGGGCAGGTCATGGCTGACCAGAAGGCCATCCTCCACACCAACCACGGTGACATCACGATCACCTTGTTCCCCAACCACGCTCCTGAGACGGTCGCCAACTTCGTCGGTCTCGCGACGGGGACCAAGGAGTACACGGACGACGCCGGCCGCTCCGGCGTCCCCTACTACGACGGTCTCGGCTTCCACCGCGTCATCGACGGGTTCATGATCCAGGGCGGCTGCCCCCTGGGGACCGGTACGGGCGGCCCGGGCTACACCTTCAAGGACGAGCCGCACCCCGAGCTCACCTTCGACAAGCCCTACCTGCTCGCGATGGCCAACGCCGGCCCCGGCACCAACGGCTCGCAGTTCTTCATCACCACCGGCCAGGCGCCGTGGCTGAACTTCAAGCACACCATCTTCGGCGAGGTCGCTGACGAGGCGTCGAAGAAGGCCGTCGACTCGATCTCCGGCACCAAGACCGGTGCGATGGACCGCCCGGTCGAGCCGGTCGTCATCGAGACGGTCGAGATCGTCGAGGGCTGATTGTCCGAGACGACCCCGGTCGGGGTGCCGGTCTGCTACCGACACCCCGACCGTGAGACTCACATCAGCTGTCAGCGCTGTGGGCGTCCCATCTGCCCTGACTGCATGGCCAGCGCCTCGGTCGGCTTCCAGTGCCCCGAGTGCGTGAAGGAAGGCCACAGGTCCGTACGCCAGCCCAAGCGCTTCACCAGCGCGCGGATCGGCTTCCGGGCGCTCCCGGTGACCCTCTCGCTCATCGGTGTCAACGTCCTGGTCTGGCTGAGCATCGTCCTGACCGGTGGACATGCCTCCCGGGTTGTTGGGGAGCTGGCGCTCTTCGTCAGTGGCTACTGCCGCACCCCGGGAAGCCCGACGGTTCCTCCGACCGCGGATCCGGTCGGCGTGTGTACGTCCAGTGGGTTCGACTGGGTGACTGTCGTCGGCGACAACGCCTGGTGGCAGGTGATCACCTCGACCTTCACCCATGTCGAGATCTTGCACATCGCAGCGAACATGCTCTCGCTCTACATGCTGGGCTCTTTCCTCGAGCCGGTCCTCGGTCGTTGGCGGTTCCTGGTCTTCTACCTTGTCTCGGGTCTCGCCGGGTCGACGTTGGTGCTGTGGGCAGGCCAGATCGGGTCGACGGTCGGCGCGTCAGGAGCGATCTTCGGACTCCTTGGCATCATCGTCGTGCTGTTCCTGCGGGCAGGTCAGTCGCTCGCCCCGCTTCTACCGGTGCTGCTCATCAATGGGACGATCACGTTCTGGCCCGGGCTGGGCATCTCCTGGCAGGCGCATGTCGGCGGATTCGTCGGTGGTTTGGTGGTCGCGTGGCTCTTCACCACCTTCCGGGCAGACCGGAAGGCGCGTATGCAATGGGCCACCGTGACTGCGTTCGCCTTGGTGTTGCTTGCGCTCGTCGGCGTACGGATCCTGCTGTTCTGACCCCTTCGGAACAGGTGTTTTCGCGGCGTTTTCCCGGCGTGGACAAATCCACAGGTGTGGATGAGGTTGTGGAGAACTACACCCGTGTAACGCAAAGAGGCGCAACCGCAAGGGTTGCGCCTCTTTCGGGGTCTAACGAGGGAGTTACTCCCACTTCGTGGCGAAGGTGAAGCCCACCGCCATGAAGCCGATGCCGACCAGCAGGTTCTTCTGACCCAGATCGTTGAAGACCCAGATCTTGTCCAGGTGGTCGTTGGCGAAGATGTAGAAGACGCAGATCCAGATCAGGCCGATCAGGAAGCAGCCGAGCATGCCGACCACGACGCCGCGGCCGCGACCCAGCGGGGTCTTCGGGTGGGCGGAGACGGCCAGGCCCAGGAAGAGCAGGACGAAGCCGATCAGATAGTTCCAGCCCTCGAGCTTCTGCACCGGCTTCGGCCCGGTGAAGTCGCCGCCGACCTCGTTGGGGCGGACGCCGACGTAGTAATAGGCGATCCAGCCGATGCCCAGGGCGATCAGCAGCAGGGCGATCCCGAAGCGCGGAGTGAAGATCGGTTCCTTGGGCAGGTCGAGATCACTCTTCTTCGAGAGCTTGAGCTTGGCCACGGGTGATGCTCCTCAGACAAATGTGATTGCTGCGCATACCCTAATGGTCGTGAGCTCCGGAACCCAGGCTAACCCCACCTCCGAATCAACGCGTCGGGCAAAGCGCTGGTCCCGCATGACCTCCTGGAGGCTCGGTACGCCCATCGTGGTGCTGCTCTGCGGCGGCCTGCTGGCGGTGAGTTTCGTGAACGCGGACGGCACCGACCTGCGTCCGGGCCGCTACGAGGACCTGGCGACGCTCGTCGACGGCGAGCGGGTCCGCTACAACCGCCTCGAGGCCCAGCTCGCCGACCTGCAGAGCCAGGTGGACCAGATGACCAGCGGCGTCACCGACAAGGACGTCAAGAAGCTCCAGCACCAGTCCGCGAAGCTCGCCGACCCGGCGGGCACCTCCGACCACAGCGGAGCCGGCATGCAGATCGTGCTGGGTGACGCGCCCTCGGAGGTCCAGCACAGCTACACGGGCGACGACCCCAACTCCCTCGTCGTGCACCAGCAGGACATCCAGGCCGTCGTCAACGCGCTGTGGGCCGGTGGCGCCGAGGCGATCACGATCGCCGGCAAGCGGATCATCACCACCACCGGCATCAAGTGCTCCGGCAGCACGGTGCAGCTCGACGGCGTCCCCTACCCCCAGCCGTACGTCATCGAGGCGGTCGGCGACCCCGACCGTCTGCAGGCGGCGATCGACCGTGACGAGCACGTCCAGAACTACCGGGCGGACGCCCGCGACCCCAACGTCCAGATCGGCTGGTTCCTCAAGCCGCTGACCTACCTCACCGCGCCGGCCTACGACGGCCTGCTCGACGTGAAATACGCGAAGCCCCTGCCTCAGGGCAAGTGAGGCAGGGGCTTCGGCGAGGTCCGGGCGCTACGGCGACGCCGGGGTGCTCGGTGGCAGCGCCGGGTCACACGTCGGCGGGTCGCCCGGCTCGGCGGTCTGGGTGGCCGATGCCGACGGGTTGGCCGGGTCGGTGCCCGGTACGAGCGTCTGACAGCTCGGCAGGGCCTCCTCCTTCGTCGAGACGAAGATGATCACCTCGCCGTCCTGCGCGAGCGGGGTGCCCTTCGTCGGCGTCTGCTCGACGACGGTGCCCTTGGGCTTGTCGGTGTTCGGCTCGTCCTTGCGTACGGGCTTGAAGCCGGCGTTGCGGAGGATCTCCTCGGCCTGTTCCGCCGTCTTACCGACGACGTTCGGGACCTTGTTCGGGCCCTTGGAGACGGTCAGGGTGACGACCGTGGACTTGCCACTGGTCACGCTCTCCCCGGCGGTCGGGTCGGACTTGATCACGGTGCCCTTGTCCTCGTCGGATTCCTCGGTCTCGATCTTCACCGTGAAGTTGTAGGGATCGCCCTCGAGGAGCTCCTTGGCCGTCTTCTGCGGAGACCCGATCACATTGGGGACCTCCCGGTTGGGCGGGCCGGTGGAGACCGTCAGGGTGACGGTGCTGCCCTCCTCGACGTCCTGTCCGGCAGGTGGGTCCTGGGAGATCACCACGCCGACGGCGACGGTGTCGCTCGACTCCTGCTTCACCGCGCCCTTGAGCTTGGCCGTGCTCAGCTCGGCCATCGCCTTCTGCTCGGTCAGGCCGGTGACGTCGGGGGCGGGCGTGGTCTGCGGCCCGAGGGCCGTCGGCAGGAAGTAGGCGCCAACGGCGATCAGGCCGATGATGACCAGTCCGAGCAGGACGAGCACCCACGGCCGCGGGCCCTCGGGCCGGTCGTCCTGGGGCGGGTAGTAGCCACCGTTGGTGGGGTCGCCGCCATAGGGGGCGCCCGCGACCGCGCGGTTCTGGGCGACCTGGGTCTGATCGATGCTCGGGGGCACGGTCGCCTGGACCGGACGCCCGGCGAGGTAGCGCTCGATGTCGGTGCGCATCGCCTGCGCGGACTGGTAGCGGTCCTCGACCCGCTTGGCCAGCGACTTCATCACGATGGCGTCGAGCTCGCGGGGCAGCGACGGGTCGTGCGCCGACGGAGGCTGGGCCTGCTCGCGGACGTGCTGGTAGGCCACCGAGACCGGCGAGTCGCCGACGAACGGCGGACGGCCGGTGAGCAGCTCGTAGAGGAGACAGCCGGCCGAGTAGACGTCGGAGCGGGCGTCGACCTGCTCGCCCCGGGCCTGCTCGGGGCTCAGGTACTGCGCGGTGCCGACGACGGCCGCGGTCTGGGTCATCGTGGACTGGGCGTCGTTGAGCGCCCGGGCGATGCCGAAGTCCATCACCTTCACGTCACCGGCCGGCGTCAGCATGACGTTGCCCGGCTTGATGTCGCGGTGGATGATCCCGTTGCGGTGGCTGTAGTCGAGCGCGTTGAGTACGTCGGAGCTGATCTCCAGCGCCCGCTCGGGCAGGATCTTGCGACCCTCACGGAGTACGTCGCGCAGCGTGCGGCCGGCGACGTACTCCATCACGATGTAGGGCTGGGCGACGCCGTCGTCGGACTTCTCCTCGCCGGTATCGTAGACCGACACGATCGAGGGATGGTTGAGCTTGGCCGAGGACTGCGCCTCACGCCGGAACCGGGCTTGGAAGGTCGCGTCGCTGGCGAGGTCCATCCGCAGCCGCTTGATCGCGACCACACGGCCGAGGCGGTGGTCGGTGCCCTTGCGGACCTCCGCCATCCCGCCGCGGCCGAGGAGCTCGCCGACCTCGTAACGACCGGCGAGGAGCGCTCCGTCAGCCATTGCCGCCGCCTCCGTTGCCGTTCCCGTTCCCGTCGGTCGGGATGTCGGACGGGAAGACCCAGCCGTCGGAGGACTCGCCGTCGGTCGGGTCCTGGGTCTCCGCCGGGTCCTCGGTCTCCTCGGTGGGAGTGGGCTCGACCACCGGACGCTCGCCGTAATAGCGGATCGTGATGGTGTCGCCCTCGTAGAGGTTGCGGGTCGGGTCGAGGCCGGCGACGGTGTCGGGCTCCTTGCTGCCGTCGTTGTCCTGGACGGCCACCTTCACGGTCAGGCCCAGGTCGCTGAGCTCGGAGCGTACGTCGTCGACGTTGCGGCCGACGTAGTCGTCCTCGTCGATCTCGACGGCCTTCGGCTCGTCCTCGGGCTTCTCCGACGGAGTGGGAGTGGCGGAGACCGACGGGGTGGTGGACGCATCGCTGGCCGGAGGCGTCTCCGGATCGGCGGCGAGGGTCGAGATGATCCAGATGATCGCGATGATCACGGCGAGGAGCATCACGAGCACGACGATGTTGAACGGCTTCTTGTACCAGGGCCGCTGGTCCTCGTCGTCGTCGTAACGGTCGTAGGGGTCCTGGTAACGAGGCGGCGGCGGACCTTCGGGGCCGCCCGCGGCACCCTGCATGCCGACGAAGTTCTGGGTGGCACCGGGCGAGGGCACCGGGTCCATGACCGACGTCGCGGTCGCGTCACCCGGCGCAGCGGCGACGACGGTGGTGGCGTCGGCGTCCGGGTCGGCCGCGCCGTGGCCGATCATCGCGGTGGTGAACGCGGCCGCGTCGGCGTAGCGGAGGGTCGGGTCCTTCTGCAGGCTCCTCATCACGACCGCGGCCAGATCGGCCGGAACGTGGTCGGGCAGCGGCGGCACCGGGTCGTGCAGGTGGGCGATCGCGGTCGCGACCGGGGTCTCCTTCTGGAACGGCCGGTAGCCGGCCAGGCACTCGAAGGCGACCACGCCGAGGGAGTAGACGTCGGAGGCCGGGGTGGCCTTCTCGCCACGGGCCTGCTCGGGGCTCAGGTACTGCGGCGTGCCCATCACCTGGCCGGTGCCGGTGATGCCGGTCGACGCCTGCGCTCGGGCGATGCCGAAGTCGGTGACCTTCACCTTGCGCTGCGGGGTGATCAGCAGGTTGGCGGGCTTCACGTCGCGGTGCACGATGCCGGCGCGGTGAGCGGCCGCCAGCGCGTCGCCGGCCTGACCGAGCAGGTCGCGTACGACCTCGGGGTCCAGGGGGCGACCGTCCCGGATGAGCTCGGAGAGGGGCTTGTGGTCGACCAGCTCCATCACCAGGAACGGCCGCATCAGACCGGACGCGGTCGGCATCTCGCCGACGTCGTAGACGGCCACCACGTTGGGGTGGTGGAGCGCCGCGGCATGCTTCGCCTCGGACTCGAACCGGGAGCGCCCGATCGGGTCCTCGGCGTGCTCCGGCTTGAGGAGCTTGATGGCGACCTCGCGGTTGAGGGTCGTGTCGGTCGCCCGCCACACCTCGCCCATCCCGCCGGTGCCGATGAGCTCGTGGAATACGTAACGACTCATGAGATCGCTGCCTCCATCATGGCCTTCGCGATTGGGCCGCCCAGCCGTCCGCCGGCGATTTCGCTGCGCTCGGTGCCGCTCTTCTGAACCATCACGGCAACCGCGATCTTCGGGTTCTCCGCCGGGGCGAACGACGTGAACCAGGCGTAGGGTGCGCGCTCTTCGCTGCTCTGCGCGGTGCCGGTCTTGCCGGCGACGCTCACGCCGTCGATCGCGGCCGGAGCAGCGGTGCCGTTCTCGACGGTGCTGACCATCATCTCGGTGAGACCCTCTGCGGTCTCGCTCGACACCGCAGGCTGGTCGGCGATCTTGGTGGGGTTGCCCTGGTCGATGACGTCGAGCGACGACGACGTCACCCGGTCGACGATGTAGGGCTTCATCACGGTGCCGCCGTTGGCGATGCCGGCCGAGACCATCGCCATCTGCAGCGGGGTCGCCTTGACGTTGTACTGCCCGATCGCGCTGTACGCGCGGAACGGCGGGCTGTCGAGCTTGTCGAGATCGTCGGTGAAAGTGCTCGTGGCCTGGTTCGGCAGGTCGGTGAGGTATTTCTGACCGAACCCGAACTTCCGGGCCTGCTCGTCCTGCTGCTCCTTGGTCAGGTCGATGCCGAGCTGGCCGAAGGCCGTGTTGCACGAGACCTCGAGCGCGCGGGTCAGCGTGATCTGGTCGCCGCCGCAGGAGCCGCCGCTCTCGTTGGGCAGGTCCTTGTCGCTCTGGGGCAGGTCCAGGCGCGCGCCCCCGTAGACCTTGCTGTCGGGGTTCTTACCGAGGTTCTCCATCGCGGCCGCGGCGGTGACCAGCTTGAAGGTCGAACCCGGCGGCAGCGCGGTCTGGATGGAGCGGTTGAGCAGCGGCTCGTCGTCGTCGTCCGAGAGCTGGTCGTAGGACTTCTTCGCGGCGCCGAAGTCGTGGGTCGCCAGCTTGTCCGGGTTGTAGGTCGGGGTCGAGGCCATCGCCAGGATCCGGCCGGTGCTCGGCTCGATCGCCACCGCGGCCGCCTGGACGCCGTCACCGAGCGCGGTCAGGCCCTGGTACGCAGCGTCCTGGACCTTCGGGTCGATGGTGAGCTCGACGTTGCCGCCGGCCGGCTCGGAGTTGGTCACGAGGTCGACGAGGCGGTTGGTGAAGAGCTTGTTGTCCTTCCCAGACAGTACGGAGTCCTGGGACCTCTCCACCCCGGACTGGCCGTAGGAGAAGGACATGAACCCGGTGATCGGCGCGTACTTCTTGCCGCCCGGGTAGGTGCGCTGCCACTTGTAGGTGTCGTCGCTCGGCTTGCTGGTGGCGATCGCCTTCTTGCCGACCAGGATGTCGCCGCGTTGCTGCGAGTAGGCCTCTTCGGTGACCCGGCGGTTGTCGGCGCGGTTGTCGTACCAGCTCGCCTTGAAGAACTGGACGTACGTCAGGTTCAGCATCAGCGCCACGAACAGGATCAGGCAGCCGACACTCAACGTGCGGATGGGGCGGTTCACTTGTTCATCGCCCCTTTGTCGAGCTTGACGATCTGGGTCTCCTCAGCGGCGAGGTCTTCGTCGGACGGCGCCGTCGGCAGCGGTCTGCGGGACTGGTCCGAGACGCGCAGCAGCAGGGCCACGATCACCCAGTTGGCCACCAGCGAAGATCCACCATACGAAAGGAACGGTGTGGTCAGACCGGTCAGCGGGATGAGCCCGGTCACACCGCCGACGACCACGAAGGTCTGCAGCGCGACCGAGGTGGCCAGACCGACGGAGAGGAGCTTGCCGAAGTCGTCGCGGGCCACGATCGCGGTGCGCAGGCCGCGCTCGACGATCAGGCCGTAGCAGAGCAGCAGCGCGAGGAGCGCGGTCAGGCCGAGCTCCTCGCCGATCGCCGGGAAGATGAAGTCCGAGTTGGCGTAGGGGATCCGCCAGGGCTGGCCGGAACCGAAGCCGCGGCCGATCATGCCGCCCCAGGCCATCCCGAACAGACCCTGGACGAGCTGCTCCGAGGAGGTGCCGTTGACGGCATCCGGGTAATACTTGAACGGGTCGAGCCAGGTCAGCACGCGGACCCGGACATGGCTGAAGAGGCTGATCGCGGCGAAGACTCCGCCGGCGAAGAGCAGACCACCGACGAAGATCCAGCCCTTGCGCTCGGTCGCGACGTAGAGCGTCACCACGAAGAGGCCGTAGAAGAGCAGGCTGGAGCCGAGGTCGCGCTGCAGCACCAGGATCGCGAGGCTGATCGCCCACATCATCAGCAGCGGGCCGAGGTCACGGCCGCGCGGCAGGTCGATGCCGACGAACCGGCGGCCCGCGAGGGCGAGCGCATCGCGGTGGACCGCCAGGTAGCCGGCGAAGCAGATCACCAGCAGCACCTTGGCGACCTCACCGGGCTGGAAGCTGACCGGACCGAGGTTGATCCAGATCCGCGCGCCGTTGATCTCCTTGCCGATGAGCGGGAGCATCGGCAGGATCAGCATGACCACGGCGCCGAGGCCGGCGGTGTAGGTGAACCGCTGCAGCATCCGGTGGTCGGGGACCACGAAGAGCGTGACCAGGAACAGCACCACGCCGATCGTCATCCAGATCAGCTGCTGACGAGCGAAGGCGTCGGACTCGGTTGCCCCCGCGGCCAGGTCGAGCCGGTGGATGACGGCCAGACCGAAACCGTTGAGCATCGCCACCAGCGGCAGCAGCACGGGGTCGGCGTAGGGCGCCAGCAGACGTACGCCGATGTGGGCCGCCACCAGGAGCGCGACCAGCCAGGTGCCGTAGCCGACGATGTCGACGGGGACCTTCTCCTGCACCCCGAGGCCGACCGCGGCGTACGCACCGATCCCGACCACCAGGGCCAGGATCAGCAGCACCAGCTCCGCCCCTCGGCGTGACCGGTGGACGAAGACGGGCATAGAGCTCGCCGGAGTGAACCCGCTCATGCCGCCACCTCCGTAGCGCAAGCGCAAGAATACGGAGGTGCCGGCCTGAGGCCTGTTGTCGCTCGCTGGCGCTCGCTCATGACCCGCTTCCCGAGTCGGCAGCGTTCTGGTCGGCCAGCGACTGCACCTTCTCCTGGGCGCCGGCCAGGTCCTTGCTGTGGATGCCGTCCTCGAGCTGGTGCTGGTAGGTCTCGGCCAGGTCGGCGACCTTCAGGTCGGAGGTCTGGTAGGGCTCGGAGAGGTCGAGGCCGATCATCGTGGTGGGTACGCCGCGGAAGATCGTGACGTTGCCGCCCTGCTCGCCGATGTACCACTGGTTCTGCGACCAGACGAACGCGGTCGCGACCGCGATCCAGACGACGCCGAGGACGGTCATCAGCCCGAACGTCCAGCGCAGCCGCGGGTGCTTGGCCGGCGCCTGGAGCGCGTAGCGCATCTCCTCCGGGTCGGCGGCGATCGCGCCGTCGGGGATCTCCTCGTCGATCGGGTCCAGCTCGCCGGTGTCGCCCATCCGGTGACCGCGGAACAGGGCGGTCATCTGGCCGGTCTTGGTGGTTCGCCGCTTGAGCTCGGCCGCCGCCCCGACCATCTGGGCCTCGAGGCCCGGAGACGGGACGGTGTCGCTGGGCACCACGTCGGCGACCACGCAGGTCACGTTGTCGGTGCTGCCGGAGTCGAGGGAGACGCGGACGAGCTCGACGGCTGCGTACTCGGGCGTGCCGGTCGCCAGGATGTCGGCGATCCGCGGGTCGTCGACGTAGCCACAGACACCGTCACTGCAGAACATCAGCCGGTCGCCGGCGGCGAGGTCGACGATGAAGAGGTCGGGCTCGAGCTCGCGGGTGCCGTCGAGGGCCTTGAGGATCAGGTTGCGGTGGGGGTGGGTCTTGGCCTCCTCCTCCGTGATCCTCCCCTCGTCGAGCAGCGTCTGCACGAAGGTGTGGTCGTGGGTGACCTGGTGGATCGCCCCGTTGCGGAGCAGGTAGGCGCGGCTGTCGCCCACGTGGCCGACGGTCAGCTTGGAGCCGTCGAAGAGGCCGACGGTCGAGGTCGTGCTGGTGCCGTTGAGCGTCGGGTCGTGGTCGACCAGGTGGCCGATCTCGTCGTGGGCCATGTGCAGCGCGTGGGAGACCAGGCCGATCAGGTCGTCGTCGACCAGCCCGAGGGCCGGCTCCTCGTCGAGCTTGCGCAGCTGCTGGACCGCCGTGCTGGAGGCGATGTCACCGCGGGCTGCGCCGCCGACACCGTCGCAGACGGTCAGCAGCCAGGGGCCGGCGTACCCGCTGTCCTGGTTGTCCTTGCGGACCCGGCCGACGTCCGAGACCGCCGCGTACTCGAGGCGGAAAGGTCGTCCATCGGCAGAGCCGGGGCTGGGAGCGGGGTCGGGGTTGGTCGCAGCGGTCACTTGCGCAGCTCCAGGATTGTCTTACCGATCCGCACCTGGGTCCCGAGAGAAATGGCGGTCGGCTGATTGATCCGGACGGACCCGATGTAGGTGCCATTGGTCGATCCGAGGTCCTCCACGAACCACTGGTCGCCGGAGACGGCGATCCGGGCGTGGCGGGTGGAGGCGTAGTCGTCGTCGAGGATGATCGCGGCATCGCTGCCGCGGCCGATGACGATGGGGGCCTGCGAGAGAGGCACGGTCACGCCGGCGTTGGAGCCGGTGGTGACCGCCACATGCGTGGGTACGCCGCGCCGCGGTGCCCTCGCCGCGGGAGACTTGCCACGGCCCGGTGCGGCCGCGGGCTGGCCGGCGGAGGCGTTGGTGACCCGCGCGCCGAACATGTCGGAGCGGATCACCGACAGTGCGGCCAGCACGAAGATCCACAGGATCGCCAGGTAGGCGACCCGGATCAAGAACAGGGTCAGCTCGCTCAACTGCGCTCCTCCACGATGTGCGCGGTGATGACGGTGGTGCCGATCCGCACCTGAGAGCCGTCGTCCAGGGTTGCACTCGCCATCTTCTGCCCGTTGACCAACATGCCGTTGGTCGAGCCGAGGTCGTAGACCTCGACGCGCACACGGTCGCCGGCCTGCTTCGAGCGGAACTCGATGTGGCGGCGGCTGATGCCCGGGTCGTTGATGCGCAGGTCGGCGTCGGTGCCTCGGCCCACGACGAGGTTGCCGTGGAGCGGGTGCCGGGTGCCGTTGATCTCCAGGTAGGCCTGCGCGCGGCTGACCTGGGTGTCGCTCATGTCGGCGCCGGAGACGGCGGCCTGGGCGCGGCTGCGCACCCGGAACCGGCCGATCGTCAGGTCCTTCGCCTCGCCGAACTCGATGCTCACGCGGCCCGGGAAGACGAACCCCTGCGCCTCGGCGTGGTCCATCAGCTGGCGCTTCAGCTCTTCCTTGAGGTGGGGGCCGTACGACTCGAGCTTGCTCAGGTCGCTGGAGGAGAGCTCCACGAAGAAGTCGTTGGGGACCAGGCGCCGCTGGCGGCTCAGCACCTGGGCGTTGTTGTCGATCTCGCGCTGGAGCGCGGCGACGATCTCCACCGACTTGACCTCGGAGCGGAACGCCTTGGCGAAAGCGCCTGAGATGAGCTGCTCCAGCTTCTGCTCGAACTTCTGCAGGCCGCTCACGTGGTTGCGCTCCTCTCAGGGTGCCGGGGTGGGCCGGTCAGGTTGGTTGGTCGGTCGCGGAGGGCATAGTTGTCCCCCCGGATTCGGGCCCGATCGTATCGGTGCACCCTAGGGGATCTGCCACTTCCCGCATTCTGCGTGGTTTCGATCCTCCCACGATCGGGTGACCACCAGCGTCAAGGCGGGCGGGGTGCCGTCGTTTTGGGTCGGCGGGTGCCCGTGGGCTAACGTTTCCTCTGCTGCACGCGCGAGTGGCGGAATAGGCAGACGCGCACGGTTCAGGTCCGTGTGTCCGAAAGGACGTGGGGGTTCAACTCCCCCCTCGCGCACCACGAGCGGTTCACGAACTTAGAGCCGCCAAATGCACAAACTCAATCTGGCCCTTGACCTGGGAAATCAGGTCAAGGGCCAGATTCGTTTCATGGGGTTACGGGGCCGCGGGATGTGAGGGTTCAGATCCGATCCTGCGACTTTGAGAGGGGCTGAGCAGTGAGTGAGTCACGGACCGAGCGTGACGCAGTGCTGGCCCCGTTCGGCGCGCGTCTTCGGGAGCTCCGCAAGGCACGTGGGATGACCCAGACTGAGCTGAGCGAGGTGACTGGCCTCAACCGGATCACGATCAGCAAGATCGAGCGCGGTCTTGAGGACATCGGCATTGTCCGACTCACTCGTCTTGCGGCCTCTTTGGAGGTCACGGTCGCGGACCTGTTGAACGGCTAAGGCTCAAGGTGTTGTGCTGAATGCTTCACGGGGCCGACTGGCGTCGCTGTCTCTGCCATGCCGGATCCGTTCATCTTCAGCGCCAGCGAGTCAAGTCTCACCGATTTGGTGCTTGCTCGGGGTTGCTCCGGTGCGACTGTTCGTCCGTTGCGTCTTCTAATGTCGCCACCAGTTCCAGCGCGAACGTCCATGCTGCGCTGTCGACCCGCTCGTAGTAGGTCTTTCCTGCGGTCGTCGGCAATCGGAGGAGCAAGCCGGCCTCGACTAGATCACGCAACGGGTTCTGGATCGCGCTTACGGCCGGAAGACCGAGATCGGCAGCCAGTTCGCTGGGATTGATCACTCCCTGTGAGCCGGCGATCCATGCCATGACCGCCAAGCGGTGGATCTGGCCGAAGACGACCTTGGAGAGTGTCTCCATCGGAGTACCAGGCAGGACCACAAACACATGATATGCATAACGCGTTATGCGAAACGTGTAACACTAGCTATATGACCACGTGGACGGCAGAGGACATCGAGAAGGTCGATGCACTTCTGTTGGCTAGTGTGGTTGCGCTCGAAGACGCCATCAGTGCGGGATGCCCAAGTGTAGGTGTACTTCCGCGCCACGGGTGGGCTGCTGCCGTCCTGGCCGAGCAGCTCCTCGAAGTCTTCGAGTCGTCAGAGCAAGGACGCTTACTGAGCCTCGTTGCAGACACACAACGCGGTGTGGTTCCACGGCGAGTGACGTCCGCATTGGAGCGACTGGCAACTGCTGGGTATCTACTGCCCGTAGGGGTGGGCGACCGCGCGGCATGGCGTGTCTCCCCTGCACAACGATCGAACGCTCGCCTTGCGGCGCAGATGATCGGACACGAACCTGCCCTGCGGCGTGCGGCTCAGCGAACGCTTGCGATCGTTGACGCGTGGTCGAAGACGTTCCGAGCCGGTGTGCCATCGAGGTCGGGCACGTCAACGTCTTCGGCGGCCC
The DNA here is from genome assembly GCA_040302365.1 of Nocardioides sp. NPDC126508. GTDB lineage: Bacteria > Actinomycetota > Actinomycetes > Propionibacteriales > Nocardioidaceae > Nocardioides. Next base: position 554,924 of record JBEOUM010000004.1, on the reverse strand, counting down.
GGCGCCAACCCCGCCTGGCCTGAGAGAGGACGCTCAGTCGGTATTGACCTGTGCGCTTCATCGGCCGCGCCTCGACGGCTACCTGGCGCGGCCGATGGAGGTAGGAAGCTTCCCAACGACAGTCGTCGACTTGTTCCCAGTCGATCGCTGTAACTCGCGCTAGCGCTTCGTCCATCTCCTGTGCGGTCTGGAAGCGCTGGCCGGGATCTCGATTGGTGGCCTTTGCGTATATACGTCGCATGGAACGCGACGCCCAGATTGGGAGGGCGCGGTCGGTGACGTTCAAGGGGGACTTTCCTGCTGTGATCCGCTCAACGACCAGCGAGGTTGGGTAGTTGACGTAGGGGAAGGGCCCTCCAAGCAGTTCCCGCAAGACGAGCCCGACGCCGTAGAGGTCGCTAGCCCTGGTGAGGCGTTTCGTCGTGGCGAACTCGGGAGGGCTGTAGAGGGTTGGATTGTTGAGGGCGATGACCTCGCCGTTCTCGTCGAAGCGGCCCGCGAGTCCTAGGTCGGCCACCTTCGCACGATGGTCGGGACAGAGCAGGACGTTGCCGCTCTTCATGTCGCGGTGTCCGATGCCGTTGACCTCGTGGATCTGGGCCAGGCCGCGCAGCACGGCCTGCGTGATGCCGACTGCTTCGGAAGCCTTGAAGCGCTCGCCCCGAAGTAGAGCATCGGTGATCGATCCTCGCTCGAAGAAGGGGGTGATGATCTCGATGACGCGAAGGGGCGCCGTGAAACCGCTGACCTCGGCGGCGGCGAGCACGGGGACGACGTTGTTGTGCCGGATAGCCTGCAGAGTCGCGGCCTCGGGAAGGGCGTCGTCACCAGCGATCTGTGAAACGTCGATGCGCTTGCCGACGCGCTGACAGTCCAGGATCGGGTCGTGCCAGAGGCGAACCTCGTTGATTCCCTCCGGGATGCTGCGCAGGCACTCGAACGGTAGCGAGAGGACGTGCTCCTGAACCCGCTCTCCTGACCCTGCGCTCCAATCAGCGACGTCGCTGGTCATGGCAACGCCTTGAGACCATGGACAGCGGCGGCCGTCGCTTCGGCGACGCCGGTGGTCCAATAGGTGGGTGCGCTCGTCGCCCCGACGGCTTCGGGGGCGAACTCGTTGAGCTTGTTGGCCTGTAGCGAGACCGTCGCCCCGACCTGGCCCGTCGGGTAGGTGATGGCTTCTACAGACAGTCCCGAGGACGCCTGGAGAACGGCGCAGATCCCAAACACTCGGGCGTAGGCTTCGGCGTACTTCCAGTTGCTGTACGACCTTGTGTGCAGGATGGCGACAGCACTCACACCCGACGGCGACAGATGCTGACGAAACCGGTCAGCCAGGTCAGCAAACCGCGCAGTATCCGACAGCGCACCGTTAGGTTGAAGTCTCGTCGCCGAGACCAACCTGAGAGTGTCGTCCTCGTCCAGTTCAACGACAGAGACGTTCAGCGCACCACTCTTGATGTGCACACCGGCGACGCGTGCGGCTCCCACGACCCCTCCTGCCTCGCACCAACGTTGTGTGTGGACCAGTCTTCCTCAGCACCGCCACGGTCTGGGGGCTTTCAGACACAGACGCGCCGGCTCAGTCCAAGAGCCCCACCAGTCGCCAGTCGACCAAGTTATAGGCCTGTCTGGCCCTGCAGGCTTTGTGCGGGTCTGCTGCGTCCGTCACGAACCGGAACATCGGCTGTGATTTTACGTTTAGACTCGCCGGATCTGGGGTAAGACCTGATCAGAGACGTGACCGTGAAGAGAGCCCTCGGGGGATAGCTCAATGGACATCCAGATGATCAAGACTGATGTGGTCAAGTCATCGAACGCCATGAACGACATCGCTGACGCGTTGGCGAAGTTCGACTTCGCTGGGCCGCTGGAGGATCTCGGTTCTGCTATGCCGGGTGGTCAGAGCGCGGGCGGGGCGAAGAGCCTGAGTGCGGAGTGGAAGCGGGACCAGGACAGCTGGGTGAAGGCTGCACGCGACCATCAGAAGGCGTCGATCCAGGACGCCAACCACATCGAGGCCACAGATGTCGGCGCGGCTGAGGAGGGCCGCAGGCAGACGAGCACGGTCAGTGCGAGCGCCGGGTTGAACCTCGAGAACAAGCTGGGGCCGATCTGATGACGTTGTCGTATGAGCAGTTGATGAAGTGGCGTCCCGAGCGGATCTCCGCGGCTGGCGATGACTTGAACACTCTTCGTAAGAAGACGATCGACCAGCAAGACGAGATGAGCGTTGGCAAGGTCCCCGGCACGTGGATTGGCGCTTCAGCTGAGCGCGCCAAGCAGCGATATGACCGCCTCCACGACGGCCTCAACGACATCGCCGCGCCACTCTCACAGGTGCGAGACGCGGTCGACGAGGCAGCGGGCGAGATCAAGTCCGCTCAAAAGGCAGCCGAGTCTGCCCACGAGGCGATTCGCGGCAAGGGCTACAAGATCATCACCGCCACCAGCGACATGGTCCTGACCGAGCCCCCTCCGGCACCCACCGGAAAGATGAGCGAGGACGAGGCCAAAGAGGCTGAAGAGCAGGCCGAGTCAGACAAGGCCCAGGTCCAAGAGCTCCAACACGAACTCATCGAGGCCCTGAGGAAGGGCGAGCAGGCTGACATCACGCTCAACTCAGTCCTGACCAACGCCGCGACGAACCGCATCGACGGCGGCGAGGGCTCCATCCGGAATGCCGCTCTCCCGCCCGAACTGCGGGGCCTATCCACCGAAGACCTCACCAAGAAGGTCCTCGCCGATCCCGAACTGCTCGACGACACCTGGGATGCCCTGCCAGCCAGTGTGCAGGCCGAGGTCGGTGACTACACGGCCCGCAAGATCGAAGACATCGGGGCGATCGACAGCGTCGCCGAACGCAAGGAAGCCGAGAAGTGGTTCGACCTGGTCGGCAAGTACTCCTCGGATCGCGACTTCGGCGAGGCGGTCCTGGACCGGATGGGACCCGAGGGCGTCAACAACGCGATCCACAACATGACCGGATGGAGTGACGAGAGCCTCGCGGCCTCCAGTGGCGGCGCAGCCGCCATGGAGAAACTCCAAAGAACCGCTGCTGGGAACCTCGCCGAACTGGTTGGCGCCGGCACCCGCGGCGGTTGGGTCGATGACGGCGAGTGGGCCAAGGGCATCGGCAAGGACTGGCAAGCATCCACCATCCTGCTCCACGCCGCCGAGCAACGCGATGTTGAACTTGGTGGCGACTTCACCGGCAAGCTCGGTGCCCAGCTCATCAAGACCGAGAACGGTGACCCGCTCGCGGCCGCCCGTCTCAACCACGACCTCACTTTCGGCGGGGAGTCCTTCGGCGACCAGGACGGCGACGCGATCCGACAACTCGTCAAGGTCGCCGACAACGGCATCGAGTCAGCCCAGGGGCTCATGGGTGACGAAGACGTCGCCAAATACCTTCTCCACGACCGCGAAGGCGCCGCAAACCTGGCCAATGTCATGGACAACGTCGTCCGTGTCGCTACGATCGACGCCGCTATGGAACCCGGCGAAGCGGGCAAGAACGCCGCGGACCTCGCCACCTGGACCATCGATTACGCCGCCAAGACAGGCCTCGATGACCACTACGACGAAGAACTCGGCGGCATCCTCGGTGCCTATGTCGCGGATACCTATCACGGCGTGGTTGACCACGGGTACCCCATTGATCCGCCTGTCCCGCCCAACCACGCGACCTTCGACAAGGACGAGGTGTCCACCGTCCTTCGACGGATCGGGGACAATGACACAGCTGCCAGCGTGCTCGGAGCCCAGGCAAACAAGCTCAACCAGATCGTGATGGACCAAGGTGCGCAGCAGTCGCTCGACGGACGAATCGCAGAGAAACTGGACTGGAACCCCGATACGAACACAGACCCCCTGACCATCGCGGTGAATGACGCCGCAGGATTCCGTGGCTTCCTTCAAGACGAGATGATCCAGGGCGACATCGAGGACGCAGAGAACATCGAGGCAGAACGCAGTCGTATCGGTAAGCTCATGACTCTTCCGATCGGCATGGTTCCCGCGGGCGGCCCAGTCGGCAGTTTCCTCTTGGACGGGGTCCGGGAGCAGATCATCCAAGGGTACGTGGGAAACCCGTCCGCCGTCGCTGCAGCAGAGGGATTCGACGGTTACGACGCTGCTCGCAAGCAGGCCGAGATCCAGGCCCTCTATGCGGTAGCTCGAGCCGAGAGCACTCACGTGGCACCAGGGGCCGAGCTCCCGCCGATGGTCACGACCGGCCCGGACGGTCATGCCCGCTTTGAGACGACCGCCTTCGACGACTGGCCCCGAGACGAGGCGGGTCGGCCGAAGACTCCAGGTGAACTTGACCCCGCCGAGATCGACAAGCTCGTCAACACGCACGGCGGCGAGGCAGGCATCAACGCCGGCGTGTGCAACACGGCCCGCGGCGGGTACGACTCAATTCAAGGACCGGACAAGGCTCAGGGCTGATGGGCTCATGCTCCGATCGGGGCATGGCCGCGTCTGCAACCGGATGAAGAACGTCCGTGGCCAGCAGGGCTCGCACGGCGGTAGCAGCGAGCGCGCCGGCGGTGGTGCATGAGCCGACCCACGGAGCCCGATGAGCAAGATCCTCGCCCTGGTCGGGGTGTTACATGCCCCGGGTCGACGGCGATGCGAAAATCACAGCGATAGCCAAATTGGTGTCGTAATCGCCGTGCGTCACTCACACCGCCTGAAGTAGGGGAGCCAGCTGATGAAACAAGCCGCGTGCGCCGGAGTTCTCCTAGCGCTACTCGCCGTTGCCGCGGGTTGCGGAGATCAGCCAGATGCCTACGACCGCGCGTCGGGATGTGGTGTGAGCACGGAGGTCCTTCGATCGGTCCTCGGGACAGACCGATTCGATGTCGCGGACGAAGGCGCTGACCTCCCGATACGCTCCCCGGCCTCGGCAGTGGAGATTCCCAGGTATGTATGCCAGGTCTATCAAGGGAACGAAGACCCGCCGTTGATCGACGTCGAGGTAGAACTGCTAGCCGCAAGTCCCCTGGACAGCCTCGATGAGGAGGCGCGGTCCGCCGACATGACCTTTCGGACCGCCGGAGGGACGGTCGGTCTCACCACCATCGATGAGTCTGATCCTGATACGGAGGGAGTGCGGTTCAAAGCATGGTGGACCTGCGCGATCCGTCCGAAGTCAGGTACTCCGGTTCTGCATGCCACCGGTCATGTGATGTCCGGCAAGGAAGCTGAGCTCAAGGAGATGGTCAAGCAAATGGCTACCGCAGCAGGGTGCGGCGAGCCACAACCTTCCTCAGGTGCATCCTGACCAGCCGGCTCAACCCAGATGGCAAGGAAGGGTGCCGCTCAACTGGCCCGTGCAGGATCGCACGGACCGCTGCCGCTACCGAGTCGGCGACCAGATCAGGATGGAAGCCCGTTGGGTCCGATCCATCATCGAGCCACGCGGTCCCCAACCCGACCACAGCCCCACCGGGGACATCAAGCTCGAGACTGTCGCCGAACATCCAGCCCCTCAAGAGCACACTCGAGCCTGCTCGCGAGGGCTTCAAAGATGGCCGGGCCCGGCTTCTGCACACCAACAGCTTCAGACACGACCCATCTCTCGCCATCGGCGTCCCTCCCGGTGCGGCCAATTCGCACGGTCTGCAACTCCACCCGCCGTGAGGATGCCCTCAGCGCTCGTCGCCCTCCGTCTTACTGTTCTGCTCAGCCGGCGTCCGACCGCCATCGGTCTTGGGATCCCAGACCCGATAGTTGGGATCGGTCCAGTCATCGGAGTAGTCAGCCTGCCAGTCCTGGTCCTGGCTTCCGGACTTGTCGTCCCTCTTCTTGCCGGCACCGCGGCCGCCTGCTCCCGTGCCCTTCGCGCCAGCACGACTACCAGCACCACCCGGGCCACCACGGCCACCTGCACGGCTACCCGCACCACCCATGCCACGACCGCCCGCGCCGGTGAGCTTCTTGCCCGCAGTGCCCCCACCACCTCGAGCGCCAGCCGCGGTATTCGAGGTCGCCCCAGAGGCCTTCGCCGCCTGAGCCTTGCCCGTGGTCGAACCAGGGGTCGCGAACTTGCTCGCCACGGCCTTCGCGATACCGCCGGCCAACGCCGCACCACCCAGGCCGACACCCAGCGCGACCGCACCATTGGTGCCACCAGCCAGCGGGGCAAGGCCGTCAGCGGTTTCGATCGAGGCGTACGAGGTGGCCGGCGCGGGGGAACCGTCGGCGTTGACCCACTCGGTGCCCGTCCACTCCGGCTCGTTCTTCGCTTCCTCAGCCGCGATGAAGTCCTTCTCCTTCTGGATCAGGTCATAGCCATCACCCTCGGCATAGCTCACACCCGGGTTGTACTTCGCCATCCGCGCACGCGAGGCCGCGATCGCACTCGCCGAACCCGGAACGGTGCTCGGCGTCGAAGCCGGATTCGACGGGGCATTCGACTGGCCGCTGCCATCGTCATAGAGCGCGCGCACCTTCGGTTCCGCCTCGTCCACCGAATTGTCGTAATCCCTGATCCGCGCTGCGGCGACCTTCTCTGCGTGAGCGATCGCTCGCTCCTCGGCAGCATGCTTGGCCTGCGCTTTCTCCAGCGCGGCTTTGCCCTCTGACGCCTGACGCTCGTTCACCTCGCCGGGCTTCACCTCAGTGTCGTAGTCGGCCGGATTCACCGGGTCATGCGACTGCGGCAAGGTCCCAGACAAGGCAGCATGGTCGTTGAGCGCCTCGGTGACCTGGAACTGCACGGAGGTCAGGGCTATCTCGGCCTCAGAGATCACCTTGTACTTCTTCTGGACCTCGGCACCGGACTGCTGCATGTCACTCCGAGCTGCTCGACCCGACAACGATGTCGCGGAGAAACCGTCCTCAACGTTCGTGGCGTCCTTGTCCAACAGTTTGCCCGACTCGTTGAACCTCTGACCCGCAGTGCGCCAGGTATCGAGCATGGCGCCGATCGCATCCGGAGTCCCTGCGGCAACATAAAGATCCAGGCGCTGCATCCAAGGCCCTTTGACCATGCTGGTTGTGTCTGCGGCTGGCCGGTTCATCGGTTCCTCCCGAGAAATTGTGGAGCCACCCCCTGCGGCCCGGATGAGTAAAGCATCCCTCAACGATGCCGGTTGCGCTAGGTGCTCCGGTCCGATCCTCTACAGTCATCGTCCATGACGACCTCTCGGAGATTGAGCGTTGCCGCCCTGGTGTTGACCACTGCGATGACCCTCGTGGGCTGCGGATCGCAAGACCCAGACCCTTCTGGTGACCCAACGACCGGCGGGTCCACAGAGGCAGGGGCGAGCGAATCGTCTGTTCCGTCCGATTGGCAGGAAGCGAAGATCGATGTAGCGCAGGTGAATCTGCCACCTGACTGGACGATTCGCGACCCCGACTCGGCATCCATCTCCTTCGCCGCGGCGAAGACTGTTGTCGGTATCTCGCCTGGGAGCGCGACCATGACAGCCGGCGTCAACAGCTCCAGCGGAGACATCAAGGCCGACATCGAGAGCACCACGAAATTCCACCTGGAGACCTTCAACGGCGATCCAAACCTCAAGAACGTCAAGCGGTTGCCCGACGTGACGATCAACGGGGTGCCCTTCTCCCACATGCAGTGGGAGGTGGGACCCTCCTGGAAGAGCGAATACGTCACCGTCACCCCAGACGGCGCGTGGGCCATCACGATTGGCTGGGGCTTCACCAAGAGTGGTCTGGACCGCAAGGGGTCACAGGAGCTGATCGACCCGGTGATGAGTACGTTCGAGTTCCTCTGAGCCGGATGCGCTGCCTCTGTCAGAAGGGGAGGTTCTTCTTGCCGAAGATGACTAGCGGGTTGCTCATGATTGCGAGGGCATCGGCGATCTTGTTCATCGCGATCTGAGCGTCGACGTCCGCGCCCTCGATCTCGACCATGGCGTCGTGGATACCGTCGCTGGTCTTCTCCAGGCCCTGCGCGGTCTCCTTCAAGGACCGGCCGATGTTCTTGTGGCCCCGGTTGACCACATCCTCGAGCCACCGGCCCTTGGGCGAGAGGCCGAACATGGATCCCGACGGCGCAGTCAGGTTCACGCCTTCGACTAGTTCGCGTTGCTGGTTCAAGCGGCCTCGTACGCCATCGAGCTTTTCTGCATCCGCACTGACTTCGTAGCCTTCACCCATGTCCGAGCCTCCCGGTATCGGCGCACACCCACCAGCGCCACTGTGAGCCTTAGTAGATCATCGATCCCAGCACCATGGCCACGGATCAGGGCGGTGGTTTCGACAAGCTCGACCACCGGAGGCGGGGCGCAGAGCGCGGCGCGTCCGTGGACGGGCGCGGGCGTCGGGATCTCGTCGAGCGGCTTCGATGACAACATAGAGGTCACGGAGGGCGACCTCGACGTCAGTGAGCGCGTCAGCCATAGCACCGGCGTACTCGCCCATCAGGTCCTCTATGCGGTCGAGCTCGTTGCAGGTGACCATGGCGGCGACCACTTCTTGGACGACAACCTCGCTCCCGGCGGCGCGGAACCTCCAACCTCGAGCGAAGATCAGGTCGGCGGTCTCGATGGCGCAGGTCCGAGCCACTTTGACCTGCGCAGCGGTATGACGCAGCGCATCGACCACCGCGGGAACGTCGTACAGATGACCGAAGTGGGAAACAGCCTCACCTTCCTCAAGACCGTCGGCGGCCTCAAGCAATGCGTCCGGGCGCCAGCGGCCGAGCGACCTGAACCCGATCATCAGGCCTCGCCGCCATCGCCAGTGCTGTCCGCCGCCCGCATTTCTCGGCGTAGCTCCGCGACCTGCGCAAGCGTGGCGTAGCCCATCGAACGGCGCAGCAGTTCGTCGACGACCTGGACATCGTCAGAGGTGGGTGGTGGTCCAACGAGCATCGATCCCGCATCGTCCAACGAGACCGCGCGACCCGTGAACGCTCGGCGGGCGATCGTCAGGTCGCGCTCGTCGAACTTGCCGTAGAAGACCAGCACGCCACCCCACAGCTCGCGCTTTTCAACGCTCATCGGCCACCGGTCGAGAGAATCGAGATCGAATGGCTGGTTCACAGGCGGGAGACCGTCGTTGCTGCTCGGACGCATGCGGTCCAGCCTGCCACGGTTCGCTATCCATGGGTCTTGCTTCAGAATCGACGCCGGTCGTTGCCCCAGCGCCTGCGGGTTCGGGTGCGGGGCCGCGGAACCGTGGCACCCAGTCTCCCGAGCAGGTCGCCTAGCGCCTTCGTGGGAGCAGAGTTCGCAAGCCTGCGGAGCGGGTGGGCCGAGTAACCCTCTCCGCTTCTCCTGGCCATGCGTATACTGGCATATACCCGACATTGACCTTGTATATCTGTGGTCCTGTCGAATATAGTTGGATATATGAGTGAGGATGATGTGGGGCGATCGGATGAGGGTACCCGGCTGCTGAAGCTTCGGCTGCCAGCTCAACTGGTTCGGGATATGGATGAGGCGATCCTGGCTAGTGGCGGGACATATTTCGATCGGAACGAGTTTGTGGCCGAAGCGGTGTGGGATCGCCTCGCCGAAGAGGGTCTCTCCGTTCAGGCTCGGGCACGGATGGCCAGTGTCGGGACCGGAGGTGAGTGGCAGGTTCAGGCAGCCGCAAAGTCGTCCCCGGCCACGGCGCCTCGGCTGGTCCAAGATGGCCACAACTTTGGACTGCACAATAGGGACTTGCCGACACTTTGGGTGTTGGCCGATCTTATGGTCAACGCCTCTGACGGGCTGGAGTGGCCGAAGTACTTCGAGCAACTACGTGATCGAGCCCAAGACATCGGTCGCTGGTTACGCAAGCAGGACGCCGATGGTCATGCCGCGGTCAAGGCGGCTGTCGGGTTCCCCCGTGATGGTGCGAAGGCCAAGGCGTCCGAAGACCGATTCCTGAACACAGCTGTCGGTGCTCCGCGCTCCGGACAGGGTCCCGCGTTCCTGATGGGACTCATTGGAATCGCAGGCGAGCCGGTGGAGGTCCGCCCGACCGCGGAGGCCGTGGAGCTACTGCGCGAGCTTGCCGCAATGGGCCTGACACACCAATTGCCCCAGCCGGCCGAGGCTGCCAGCCGTTGGCTGCGCCACCTGCAGATCGCGGCACCTCAAGAGCACACAGCATGGCTCCAAGTTCTGCGCGCGTTGAAAGGACGCCCGACCCGTGCTGACTTGATCGATCTGTTTCCTCAATGGCCTGGCACTCAGGCCGATACCAACTGCATGGGCTACATCTCGCGGGGTCGCGAGTGGGGTCTGGTGCTGCCTGAACTTGTCCAAGGACGCTACGAACTGACTGACCTCGGCCGCCAGGTGGTCGAAGAAGGAGCAAAGACTGATGGGTGACCAGATCATTGAGCGTGCGCTGGCTGCGCGCACGGTCGCAGATGTAACTCGACTCGAGGACGCATTGGCAGCAGCGCTTCCCGGTGCCAAGGAACGCGACCTGGGCGACAACCCAGTCAACTGGTCCTCGGTTTCTTCGGCGGGAGAGCCAGCGGCGCTGCTGATGGAGCGCGTCACAAACATGTTCGACGCCTACCTGCTGCGGGCCGCCGACGGATATGCCGACCGTGACTGGCGCAGCCCCGCCGAGGCGGCGGCGGTCGTGATCGACGCTCCGGACGGGGTAGATGCCCTCAACGATGAGCAGCGCGCGGCCGTGGCCGACAACCTGCGCGTCATCGTGATGGACTCAGATGACTCCGCCCGGCGACCCACCATCGCCTTCCGCGACAAGGGTATTGGGTTGACTGGCGAGGAGATGCCGAACACGATCCTCTCGCTCCACGGGTCCAACAAGCTGGACACCCCATGGCTGCACGGCGTGTTCGGGAAGGGTGGTTCCTCGACGTCCCAGTACAGCGATGCCACCATCGTGGTTAGCCGCAAGCAGCCCGACCTGCTCGACGCGCACGAGCAGGACAGGATCGCCGTGGCTGTCGTCAGGCTCGTTGACACCCCGAACCGGAGGCTCGAATACTTTCGCTACCTCGTCGATGAGAACAACAACGTGTTCACGGCTCCAGCATCCGACTACCCCGATTTCGAGCCCGGCACCTACGTTTCCCACATCAACTTCCACGGCGACAAGATCGGCACTCAGAATTGGGAGTACGAGGAGTCGATCTACGCATACGGCGAGACCATTTTGTTCGCCCCGACCCTTCCGTATGCCCTCCAGGATGCCCGCACCGGGGAAGCCAACGTGCGACCCGAGAACCGACGGGGCCCTTCGACCGTCGCCGGACTTGGGCGCCGGCTGGCCCGCGCGGCTGGCCGTAAAGCCGACGACAAGACCCTCGAGGTCACGGACTGGACCACCATCCAGGTCCCTGGTGTCGGCACTGTTCGCCTGCGGTGGTGGCTCTTCGACGGTGTCGATGCCCGCCGCCGGCGCGCGGCCAAGGGGTATGTTGTCCTGTTCACCACGAACGGCCAGGTCCACCACAACTGGGACCAGGCCAAGCTGATCCAACTTGTTCCCGACAAGCAGAGAGTCGCGAAGAGCATCCTCGTTCAGGTCGACTGCGACGACCTCGACCTCAAGACGCGGGCACGCATCTTCGACACCTTCCGGACCCAGACCCGTCATAGCAAAGAGGCCCGAGAGTTGGAACGGGTCATCGCTGACGAACTCCGCAACGACCCAGACCTTCGAGACATGGAGGAGAGGCTCGTCTCCCAGGCTCTGAGATCGGCTGGAAAGGGCGTCAGTGCTGCGTTCCTCAAGAAGCTGAACAAGGCGATCTCGATCAAGGCTGCCGGCATCAGGGTTACCGACCGCGGTTCCGAGGATGATCGAACAACCGCTCCGGCACGAATCGAGACTCTCTACGACGAGCCCACCTACTTCGAAGGACCCGAAACCGTCACCACCATCCCCGGCGGGCGGGCGTCAGTGTTCCTGCGGGTCAACGCTCACAACGCGTTTGTCCCGACCCGCGGCCAGATCACGCCTCAGCCGTCAGCGGGCCTTGAGGAGGCGACCTACACTCTCGGGGACTTGAGGCACGGGCGCTTGAGGGTCGGCATGCTGATCGATCCCGAGACAACTCCCGGTACATACAGCGTCGACTTCGACCTGGCGTGGTTCAGTGATGACGGCACTGTCAAGGTGTTGAACTGGATTACGAAGGTCGAGGTGGTCACCGAGATGCCTGAGAAGCCCCGCGGCCAGGGAACACCGAAGTTGCAGCCCGAAGGTTCGGTTGCGTTCATCTGGGGTGGACGTAACGACTTCGACGGCAGCGACAAGGTCGCTGGCAAGCTCGAATTGATGCCTGGCGGCGCGCTGGCGCAGCATGACTCGACGTACTCGGCGTACAAGTCCATCCCGGCGGTGCCAACGGTGGTGCTTAACCAGGACTTCAAGGACTGGGCCGCCTACCACACGCGCGTGGTCAAGGCCAAGAGCGACGAGGCCGCCGAGGCGCGAAAGGATCGGTATGCCATTGCAGTGGGTTCCGCTGTGGCAGACATCTGGGCCAACGAGGAGGACCTCGAGAAGGCGCGCCGGGACGGTTCTGAGGGCTCAGATCTGCCCGAACCAATGTCTGCGGAACAGCGTAACCGAGCGGTTAACCACGCCGCCCGTACCGCGCTCGTGCTGTTGCCCGACTTCGACACTGCGTCGAGCTGAATCCACCAGCGGCGGTACCGGCTCATGACCAGAGAGTAGGTTGCGCGTGGTCCTCGGCCGGGATGTCCCTGACAAGTGTTGCTGGAATCGGCAGTGCATTGAGAGCGCGCGGTTCGATCTTGCTCAGCCGGTCACCGTGGCTACGGGCTCGTGCCCTAATCGCCGCCTGGCCCTGGGGGCCGCGCAACCATGACAGTACGGCCGTACGCGTCGCGGGTGGCACCTCTGTCTTCCATGACAACCCATAGAGGTTGTTGGTGATGTATGCGGCCGCCTCGTTGACGACGAACCGGAACTCGGTTTTCGAGGAGGGACCCACGATGACATCAGGTACGACGACCTCGGTCGAAAGGTCGAACCATTCACGACGATAGGAGCACAGATAGCGGTCCGGATAGCCTTCGGCCTGACCATGGTCCACGTACGCAGCGACTTGGTCGTCGTCGAGGTCGGTGTGCTGGGCTAGGAACAGCCACCGGCGGTCCCGTTCCGGGAGGTTTGCTAGGGCTGCCTCGTCAATGCTCTCGCCTGGGTGGTCGCGCAGGCGTCGGACCATTGGGAAGAACACCGTCGACGGCAGTGGGTGGTCCGCCAACTGCTGGGGGGTAAGCAGGAAGAATGCGTTGGCCCCGGTCGCGGTGCCGCGAACGATGCGTGCGACCGTTGAGAGAGGAACCGTCTCGGTGGGTGGCAGCTCGGCTCCATCTGCAGACTCATCAGCGAAAAGCGATCGCCAATGGCCGGGACACGGCCCAGATCGATCCATCAACCGATGACGGGCGCCGTCGGGAAGAGATGTTGCCATGGGCTGATCGCCCTCGCGCTCCGGGCCTACCAGCAGCGAGACAGCATCGACTTGGGCCTCCTTGAACAGCCCGGTATCGAACAGCGTCAGGCGCACCGACCGGTTGGTATGCGTCCAGATCCAATTACGCAGTCCATCGGCGTAGTCGGCCTCAAGCCATTGCGCTGGAAGAAGTAGGCATAGGGCATCCTCTGCAGCTAGGCGGTTGATCGCGGCAGCGGTCATCAAGGCAGACAACGAGGCTCGAGACCCGCACAGGCCACCTGCCGCCTCCAGTAGCCGCTGCCGGTCCTCCCGAGGTAACAGCTGCAGGCGGGTGTATGGCGGGTTCCCGAGCACCAGCCTCGGCCCCGGGGAAGCTGGGTACTCGGTACCCACGTATTGAACAAAGTCAGCCAACCGCAAACGCACCCCGGGCGCCTCGGGAGATGTCGAAAGCAAAGCCTCAGCTGCTGCACGGACACCCAAAAGTCCGAGCGTAACTGGGTTGACGTCGACGGCTGCGATCACTGCGGATGGCCACTGGTTGGCCGCGGCTATCGAGAAAATCCCAACCCCAGCACCGACGTCGACCACGGAGGCCGGGTCGACGCCCTCCTCCTCGCATGCCGCAAGCATCCTGGTGACCTCGCCAGGAGGAGTGAAAAATGTGCCCAGCCGCCGCCGATGCCCGGAGGCAACCGTCGAAGAGTACAAAGCAGCGACGTGCTCGCTGCTTCTCGACAACCGCAGGCCAGCCTCGATGACCGCGCATGGCGGCGTAGGGCCCCGCGAAATCCACGCCTTCAGGTCGGGGACACTCGAGAGTGCGTCAAGACCATCACCCATTGAAGGGTCGTCCAGGACCGCCCTCGCCAGACCGCCTAGCGCGGCGAGAAGTTGGCGCTCGTCGGCCGTCGTACCCGGGACATCATCCTCGTCTACGAAGTCGGAGCACTCGGTTTCCTTCAGCCAGTCCAGTACAGCCCGCAGATCCAAGTCCAGGTCAGGCCGTCCCTCGTCTGCCGTCACCCCGTCACCGCCATACTCCTGCCGAGTGGCAACGGCCACAGCTGCCGCACAAACGAGCCCACGCTCTGCGGACGCGGCATGGTCATTGATCTCCCAAAGGGTAGGCGCGAAGTAGCCAGCGTCGCCTGGCTACAAGACTGTCGATCTCCCGGCGCTCCCGAGCCGTGCATGGCAGCGTTCCGGTTAGAGCTTCTAGGGTAGTGATGTCGGCTTCGAGCCGCCTCCTGGTGTGGTCTGCGCTACGCCGACATGACTCCGTGCAGAAAGCCCTGGGGCGCCCTCGGCCTCGCGCGAAGCGCACCGTGAGACCCGTCGTGCACGCGGGGTTGGCGCATCGAATTGAGAACGCAGCCTGCACAGCCACGCCCTCTTGGGCGATGAGTTCGGCCACGCTGGTCGGCGGCACTGACTCAACGAGGGTAGTCAGGCTGGGGGTCAACGCGTCCTCCGCTCTTCGAATCTGACACACCACTATCGTGGTCTGCCTAGCCAATGAGCTGAATATACATGTCGAAAAATGAGCACGCTAGAACGCCCCTGACGAGGAGGAATCGCTAAAACTCCGCCATCATTTCGAACGAGGCGAGCAGGATGAACGCAAGAAAATGATCACTTCTGTGCTTGAAATGCAGACCCACGGAGGTGAGTCCTTCAGGCCGCCGGCGCTTCGGTCGACGGCTCACGGGAACGAAGTCTGACTGGGGTCGAAGTGTCCCCAGGCCATGCTGGCTACTGCCAATAAGACCAGCGGGCCGAGGTAGCAGAAGATGAACGCGAAGGTTGTCGCCTCCACGATGAGGCTCTCGAGCCAGAGAGTCGGCAACCTGAGCCCCGGCGAGGGGCGTCCCCAGCGATCGGGCAGCTTCAGCACGAACAGGTTGGTCGCTGCGGCGAGAACCATAGACCCTTGACATGCCTGACGGGTCGACCACCGCTCCTTGTGGCGATCCGGAAGGCGTACTGCTCTTCATAAAGTCGATCATTTCGTCGTTTTATGAAAACGACCAGTTCAGAGAACGACCAGTTCAACAGTCAATCCACGCGTCCAAGGAGGTCGGGAGCGGGCTGGATTGGAACGGGGTCCGCAGGGGTCGGCCGGGTTTCACCGGCTCGGCGGGCGACGAGCTCTGCTGCGCGAACCGATGGTCGCTGGATACGTGCAACTACGGCAAGTGCAACGCTGCGGCCCGTTCGAGCGTGCGATTTGGCTGGCCTTGCGTCGCGCGCGGCTAGGTCACCTTGAGCATGGCGGCCAGTTGCGCGATGGCGCTGATGCCCTGACTGGTAGCAGCGCCCGGGCCCCGGAGTTCATCTTCTGAGAGTCGATCGCTCATTGACATGATGAAGTCTCGGTTCGTCTTCAGGGCGATCGTGACGACCCCCAACAGGCCGTCGATCGACTGGCAGCGTGGCGAGTGGTAGCAGGACGTGGTCTCAGAGGACGCGGTCGCCTCCTTGAGTAGCTGCCGAGCCTCGGTGATTTCGACGAGTGCCGCGAGGAGGGCATCACGGTCGCGGCGCAACTCACGAAGGGTTGCTGTGGCTGTCTCCAGCGTGGCACGCAGGTCGTTGTTGGCGACCACGGGTGCCTTGTCGGCTCGCTCGTGGGCTTCGTTCGGCCCATTGAGGCTCCTTTCAAAGGTTCGACGCTCTGCCCGCCGCTGGCTGTTTACCTGGCGCCGACATTCCTCGCTGCAGTAGAGCCGTCGAGAGCGGGCTGGGCGGGCGAAATGGTTCTCGCAGCCGTCGCGACCGCACGTGATCTGCGGGCGCGACACGCCCGGCGCCACACTGAATTTCGCTGTCACCATGTGTCTCCGATGTATGTGCTGATGTGACCGCTTACTGCGCAGCTGCTGGAGGGACGCTCTGGGACGTGGTACATCGCGGCCGTGCTCTGATGTGGAGCTGATGTGGGAACGTAGCAGCCAATTCGCACCCCGTGAGCGTCCACGCGCCGCTGTCGTCTCTGCTGAGATGAAGGCAGCCCGAGGGTGGGGTCGGATCACGTGGTGACGGAGTCCGTCTGCCATCTCGGCCCGTAGCGAGCGACACGGTTTTGGAGTCAATCGGCTACAAATGCATCATGAATGAGGCGCCCCGTGGTATGGGGCGCCTCATCGAAACATCCAGTTGGCGCTGGATGTAAGACCCGGTCTACCGACCGGGGACGAAGACCTCAGGAGGAGATCTGCAATGCCAGCATGCCCGTTTTACCCGGTGAGGGTCAATCACCATGCACTCCAGCAGTCGCCGTGTCGCTCGAAGGTGGCCTGATGGGGCGCCACCGGAAGATGGCCTCCGGCAATAGTTCCGTCGCTGAATCAACGCCAGTGTCGCGTGCCACCGGGCAGGAAGCACCCCGTCACGGAGACGCTGACACCGCGCCGTGGTGTCCAGCGATCGAGCCGCATCAGGTCGAGCTCTATCACTATCTCGTCCAGGTGCCGGTCGGTGTGCCGATCAAGGGGCTTGCCGCGATCACCCCGGTCGCGGCCGCGATGGTGGTTCAAGCGCCGGCAGTCACACGGGAGACCGACCGGAAGCGACTTGTGCTGATGTGTCAGTTGCTCGCCCATGATCGCGATATGCATGGCGACATCGATCTGCGGCGGGCCATGCACCGCGTCCACGTGGACCACTACGTTCGCAGCGGTTCGGGCTCCCAGACGAGTGGCACCATCGCTGCCTATTCGAGCCATTTCTACAGATTCGGGAGGCTACTTCACCCTGCGGAGTATCCCGCGCCGCGAGAGCCTCTCCGGCGTACGCGGGTGCAGCGGCCCTACAGCCCGGCTGAGGTACAGGCGCTCTACCGGAGGCACTTGAGCTTGACGGACCACCTAGCAGACCGGCTTCTGACGATGCTCGATCTGGCGACCGGTGTCGGGGCCCGGTCCGATGAGATGGTGAGTCTCACCGGCTCCAGCGTCCGCCAGATCCCCACCGGGGGCGGCGCCAGTGCTGTCTGTGTCGAACTACCATCGCGGCGCACCGGGGTGATCCGCACGATCCCCGTCCTTGGGGCGTCCAAGGCGGGCAGGCTGTGGCGGCGAGCCCAGGTCGCTGGCCCCGACGGCTACCTGCTTGAGGGTGGCCGACGGAATGCGGTTAACGGCGTCCAGCGCGCCATTCGGGCCCGCGGGGTCAGCATCGACATCTCGGCAGTGCGACTTCGATATTTCTGGATCGTCGAGATCGCGCATCGACCCATACCCGTAGCCACGTTCCTCCAACTGGCTGACCTCGGCGACTCACACTCGCTTCACGAGCTTTCCCGGCACATGCGCGGATACGAACCGGACGAGGTCGCCGCCATCATGGCAGGGGCACTTGCATGATCGCGGCACATCGCACCGACGACGAGCGATTCGAGCGGGCTCTGGGACTGATTGAGGGCTCTGGTGTTGTCGATGAACTGGAGGCTCTCAACGTGGCCCGGCGTGGAGTGGGAGGACGCCCGCCCCGCGGCATCACCTACACCATGAAGGGCGTGCTGGTCGCACTCACCCTGCTGATCGACCGCTGCACCACTCCCAGCATGAAGCGTGTACTCGAAGAACTGGTCTTCCGGCTCGATGACGAGCAGCTCGCCAGGCTGGGTATGTCTATCAGGGCCTCGCAACGCGACGCCGTGAAGAAACGTGAGCCGTGGGGCCGGGAGTACCGCCGGTTCATGGCGTGGCTCGCGCGTCAGGTGGCGGTTATCGACTCCGAGGCCGATCAGCCGGCCCGCAGGATCACCAACGCCGAAGACAAGCGGATCCGAGACGCTCGCACTTCCGAGGACGAGGAGGCGGCCATCGAGGCATCCGAACACGGCCGTCGGATCTGCAACCTCTTGGTCGCCGCCTCCGTGAGGGACCCACACCCGGACGGCTACCGCGGCGACATCGTCGTCGACGAGAGCACATTCGACGTCTGCAAGACCAGTGAGGACGTCGGAGCTCGAGCCACAGCAAAGCGGTCTGCCGTCTCGATCGCCGGCTTCTACCGGCGCTCCGAGGGTGTCCTGGTGGAACCAGGCACCGGCAAGACCTCGCGCGTGGAAAAGATGGGCTTCGGTGTCGGCATGACCGCTGTCATGCGAGTCGGGGAGCCTACGGCGCTGCGTCGAGTCGTGCCGGTGATCACGGCTATCGATATCCACCGCCCGACCGCCGCGTCCCTGGAGGGCTTGCGCAATGCCCTTGACTGTCACGCAGAGAACGGCTTCGACCCGCGCACGCGGACTTCCCGGCCACAGCGCAACGCCCGATGGCCCTACCTGACAGTCGACATGGGTTACAACCCGCTGCGCGGGTTCGCTGAGCTGCTCATCGAGCGCCGATACTCGATGATCGCTGGCTATCCAGCGCATTGGAGCCTGGTCAGCCAGACCGAACATCCCGAACCAACTGAACGAACGCAGGAGCCCGGCCCGATAGTCGGGCATGGCGATGTCTACTGCCCGGCAGCCGCACGCCTCCTTCGCACGGGTCCGCTGGTCACCAGGGTCCGCGACATGAAGCAGAACGGCGTCGCAGAGCACGACGCTCGACTGCGCCAACTCCTCCCCATGCTCATGGGCACCAACTCGCGCATCAAGACGGGTGCGGCAAGGCCGGGTCGTCCACGGCGCGGCGAGCCAACGCCGGTGAGGCACCGGCTCGATGTGGTGTGCCCAGCGGTACAGGGACGCGTGCGGTGCCCCCTCAAGCCGGAGTCGCTTCACGCCAGCCCGGCAGCGCTACCGACGGTCGCGCCAGAGTGGGACGCGACCACGTACCGATGCTGCGAGAAGTCCCAGACCACGATTGTCTTCACCGAGCCCCAAGTAAAGAGATACCAAGGCAGCTTCACCCCCGGATCATGGGAGCACCTCTTTCATCTCGAGGCCTACCGTGCGATGACCGAGCGGCAGTTCCAGCTCGTCAAGTCGGTCCACACCACCGGCCTCGACAAGATCAACTATGGTCCGCGCCGGGAGCCGTTGCTCAAGCTGATTCTCGCGATCGCGGTGGCGGTCTCCAACCTTGAAGTCCAGGACGCGCCTGTCATCCGTGATGTCGACTCGGTCGCCGAACGGTTCGAGAACCTCGCCCGACACCTCGGCCGAAAGCCAGCCAAGACGCCGCCGCGGACCTAACACCAAAATCCCCATGTAGCCCGTCGTCCGACCAGCGGTCGGGCGACGGGCTACGTCCGTTTCAGACAGAAACCTCGGGACTCAGGAGACCGGCCATGTGACCGATCAACGACGCCTCGATCCAACACGCGCACGAGTGAGATGCACGAAGTCGCCAGACCGCGAATCGTCGCGTCACAGACGCCAACGACAGGCCACTAGCGCGCCAGCAGGCCAGGCGACGCCGAAGACCGAAACCTTCGGGACTTTTTGCGCGAATCCTCGGAACGGCTCCAGAGAACCGCTGGGCTGACCTGGGTTTGTGAACCGCTGACCACGAGCGGTACATGAACTACACCGCTCAAATGCACAAACTGAGTCTGGCCCCCGACCTGGGAAAGGTCGGGGGCCAGACTCGTTTCGTGGGGTTAGGTGGGCCGCGGGATATGAGGGTGCAAGTCCGCCTTGCGGCGATGAAGGGGCCGACGTGATGGGCGAACAGAAGGATCCGGTGCTGGCCGCACTTGGTGCGCGCATCCGGGGAGGGTGCGGTCGCTCGTGCGTTAGTCCTGGCGCATCAAGACGTTCTGGTTGGAGTCGAATCCGAGCGGGGGCAGGCCGGTGTCGCCGAGCATTGGTAGGTCGAGGGCCACGATGGCCCACATGAAGACGCCGATCATGAGGCCGGCGACGCTGGCCATGGCGAGGTGGCCGGTGCGTGCTGGAGATGCTGACCCAGACTCCGACGAAGATGATCGCGATGCTGACGAACAGCAACAGGTAGAGCTGTGGTTCGATGCCGTCGGAGATGCCGCTGACGCGGGCCTGGCGAAGCTGGGCGTAGTCGTTGTAGTCCGAGATCAGCTGGGCCAGAGTGAACGACTCTGCCGTGTCCGGTGTCGGTTGAGGGATTGCGAAGATGTCGCGTTGGATCTGGGTGAGGTGCTCAGTGATCTCTTGGGTTGGCAGGTCGTTCTGCTGGATTCGTGGCCAGGCCTCGATGATGTATTCGTTGTAGGCCGCGACGTCTTGGCGGACCTTCTCCCCGGCTGGCCCTGGGATGCCGAGAGCGTCTCGATAGACGATGCCGAGGGCTGCCGACTCGTCGTAGAGCTGCTGTTTTGCGTCGAGGAAGTTGGTCAGCGACTGCACCACGACCATGCCGATCAGCAGGGCAGTGGCGACCTCGGCGACCTTGACTCCCTTGTCTAGGCCGTCGAGCAGGTCATGGTCTTTGCCAAACCGCCGGAGCAGGACGGGACGCAAGAGCAGCACCCCGCCGACGGCGATGAGGATGAAGAAGGCGATCATGCCGATGAGCAGGAATGGGGCGGGCAGGTTCTTCAGAGCGATGATCATGAGGGTGGGGCAGGCACCTTTCTGCGCTGGGCGTGGGAGTGGTCGGGTTTCACTCGGAGGAGCCGGAGTCGGCGGCGGTCTTGAGGACGACGCTGGCGAGCATCCCGACGAAGACCGCCGCCCAGGCCGCGAGCGCGATCCAGAAGAAGGTGTTCGGGATGAAGCCGAGGAAGTCGATCTTCAACGCGCCGGTCATCTTGATCGTGGCTACGGTGAACATGCCGAGTGGGAAGACTGCGCCGTACATCATCGGGTCGTAGCGCAACGGGCGGTGGATGTGCTTCCAGACCGTGAGGATCACCAGGACCGGGATCCACCACGCGGCGACGGCCCAGAGCAGCACAGTCAGGCCCTGGACGAACGGCAGCAGCGAGGTGAGCAACGGGTTTCCTTGCGCGTTGCCGATCAGCCCGGCGCCGGCGAGCACGGAGATCGCCATCGCACCCATGTTGATCCAGTACGGGTAGCCCATGTCCTCGGGCCGGAACTCGAAGAACATGAAGCGGAAGAAGATCAGCGCGCTGATCCAGATGTAGAGCATCACCCCTGCCAGCCACATGGCCAGGACAGCGAACAGCATCCGTTCCTGGATTGCCGGTGACCAGCCGGCGACGAGTAGGCCGGTGAGCACCGGGATCGCCTGGGTGCCGACGACCAGCAGCAGCCAGCCACCGGTGATGCCCTCGCCCAGGGCCGGCTTGTTCGGCTTGACGGTGAGCGCCGGGATGACCGTGTATGTCGCAACCAACCAGAGCACACCAGCCACGATCAGCAGCGCGGTGGCGATGCCGGGTGACTTGGCGATCACCACCATCTGGGAGCCGAGCACTGCGGTCGAGGCCGCCCAGGTCATGAACCCCGGTGCTCGACCGTGGGTGCCGACGTCGGCGGCGAGCGCGCCCGGATGCCGCAGCGCCCGGACGATCGTGGCGACCCAGATCAGCGCGTAGGCAACGACGTTGACAAAGAAGAGTGCCCAGGCGACGGGCGAGAGACCCATCAACTGGGCGGCGATCGAGACGATCCCGGTCGCCATCACCAATCGGAACTGGCCGGGGTGAAGCGTACGGATCCAGTCGGTGACCGCTGCGACGCTCAGGCCTCGAGCTCGAGCTTCTGGGGGAGACGCGGACATGGCCACGGCATGGTCCTTTCACGAGAAGGTTGAAGCTGGCCCCGCTGCAGAGGGCACCGCGATCGCGGCGCAGCGAGGTGGCACGACGACCCCGGGCCGAAGGTCCCAGGTTGCGCCGAGACGACAACCTAAGAGCCGGTCTGATGGCCTCACAACGCCGACTCACCGCCCCGTCCCGGAAGTGGCTCAGGCCACCCGACGGATTCCGACAGCAACCCCACACATTGCGCCGTACACCCTCGCCTCCGCACGTGGATCGCCACCGGGAGCACGCGCCGCGGGATGTGCGGTTCGATAATCTGGAGAACGTTCGCGCCCGGTCGACGAGTCTCGGAAGGATGATCCCGATGCCCCGCGACTCGCCTCGCCAGGTCGTGATCGTCGTCTTCGACGAGATGGAGCTGCTCGACGCCGTCGGGCCGGCCGAGGTGCTGAGCGCCGCGACCGAAGCCGTGACCGCTGCCGTGACCGCTGCCTCCGGTGGCGCCAAGGAGGCGTATCGGATCCGGTACGCCTCGGCAGACGGCAGCGACGTACGCTCCAGGTCCGGGGTGCGAATCGGCGTCGACGCAACTCTCGCCACGATCGACGAGCCGGTCGACACCCTTCTGATCGCGGGTGGGATGACTGTGCCCGAGAAGGCCGCCGCGGACCGCGCCCTGCTCGCCGGCGTCCGACGGGTGGCGGAGCGCTCGCGCCGGATCTGCTCGGTATGCACCGGCACGTTCATCCTCGCTGCCGCCGGTCTACTCACGGGCCGGACGGTGACCAGCCACTGGGCGGTCTGCGACCAGCTGAGCCAGCAGTATCCGGACCTACAGGTCGAACCGGACCGGATCTTCGTCCGCGACGGCCACCTCTACACCTCCGGCGGCGTCACCTCCGGGCTCGACCTCGCACTCGCGCTCGTCGAGGACGACCATGGCGCCGAGGTCGCCCGCATCGTCGCGAAGTACCTGGTGATGTTCCTGCAACGACCAGGCGGCCAGTCGCAGTTCTCCGCCTGGGTGGAGCAGCCCATCGTGGAAGACTCACCGATCCGCCGTCTGGCAGAGACTGTCATCGCCGACCCGGCGCACGACCACAGTGTCGGACGCATGGCACACCGGGCCGGCATGTCCGAGCGCCAGCTCACCAGGCTGTTCGCAGACGAGCTGCGGGTCACGCCGGCCCGCTATGTGGAGCGCGTGCGTGTCGAAGCGGCCCAGCAGCTCCTGGAGCGGTCCTCGCACAGCGTCGCCGACGTCGCCGAGATGTGCGGGTTCGGCTCGGCCGAGACGCTGCGCCGGGCCTTCAGCCGCGTCCTCGGCGTCCAGCCGAGCTCATACCGTGCCCGATTCCGTACGACCTCACCCGCAGACAACGGAACGGGCAGGAGTCCGGACCATCGACTGCACAGGGAGAGGCCGCAGTGAGCACGCCGCCGACCCAGGATCCACTCGGTGTGCTCCTGGAACTCGAGCCCCGCCTCGATGAGCGTCCGTCTCGGTACGGCGAGAGGCCCGCATTGTGGCTGGATGAGCGTGAGGTCGCACACGTGGAATCAGACGGGTCTGTCGACTTGCGGGTGGGCCGCGCTGTCATCCGGGCTCACCGCGCCGACTGGCGCGACCGGCCCGGTGTGATACTGCGGCCGTCCTTGTCTGCTGAGTGGGTGCATGTGCTCTGCACGGACGGGGATATGACGACGCTGGCCGAGGTGGCCCGTACGTTCCTGAGTGCGACGTGAGTCTGGGCCTGCCCGCAGCATCACTGGAATGCCGGTGCACCACGCCAGTCGAGGTGGATATGCCGAGCGCTCGACGACAACCTGGTCGCTACCCCATCGGCGCGACCCACCCCTGACACCGTCCGCACGACATACGCGGGCTGGCCGTGGATGCCGACGCGGCCGACTAGGTCGGTCATCGTCGCCAGGGGCGATGTCTCACTCGTGCACGTGCCAGCCGTTCTCTCCGAGCAGGCCGAGCCGGTTCAGGATGCCGCCGACAGGAACCGGGTCGCTCGAGAGAGCTCGAGCGACCATCGGTGCACTGGGTGCTGTGAAACGTGAGTGTTGGTGATTTAAACGATAGGTTTCATATTCGCCTGACTGGCAAGAAGAGAGCATCGTGGGTATCGAGCGCACTGGCAATGGCAAGCAGCCTGGTGCGCTCGGCATGAGGAGAGCAGAAGGATGCCGGAACCCGTCAAGACCAGCTATCACCATGGTGATCTGCGGGCGACTCTGTTGAAGGTGGCCATGCAGATGCTCGAGCGGGGCGAGACCTTCTCGCTCCGGGGTGTGGCACGCGAGGCTGGAGTCTCCCCGACGGCGCCGTACCGTCACTTCGCTGACCGCGACGCTTTGGAGTCTGCACTCGCGGCGCAGGGATTCCAGGACCTGTTCGCCGACCTGATGGAGGGTCGCGACCTGCCGCGATCTGCGGAGGATCTTGCGGAGTTCGGCGTCGAGTACGTCTTCTTCGCGCTGCGTCGTCCGGCTCTGTTCAGGTTGATGTTCGGCAACGAGTGCGACGACGCCAACGATGAGCGTGTGAAGGCCGCGGCCGAGCTGCACGAGCTGCTGGCGACGATGCTGACCAACGTCTTCCCTCACGCTGACGCCGCTGCGCTGGCCACGGCCTGTTGGGGACTCGTCCACGGCCTGGCGTTCCTGCATCTGGACGGCAAGCTCGAGGCGGACCAGCTGGATGCCGTCGCTGAGCGGATCCGGACGTCGTTCTTCGCCATCCTCGCGGCCCAAGCCGGGTAGCGGCAGGTCGTGTCGAGACGACGGCCGTCCCGACACGACGCGCCCTCGGGTGGGTCAGTGCTGGGTCCTGGCACACGGACGACGCAAGATCCAGGCATGACCAAGCGCATCCTGAACGTCGTCACCAACGTCGGTCACTACGACGACCCCTCCCATCCCACCGGCCTGTGGCTCTCCGAGCTCACGCACGCCTGGGAGGTCTTCGAGGAGCACGGCTTCGAGCAGACCCTGGTCAGCCCGGCCGGGGGAGCGGTGCCGCTGGAGCCGCGGGCGCTGAAGTTCCCCAGCTACGACAAGACCGCCAAGGCCTGGCGCGCCTCGCCGGAGCGGATGGCGTTGCTGTCGAACACGCTCAGCCCTGACCAGGTCGACTCGGCCGACTACGACGCCATCTACTTCACCGGCGGCCACGCGGTCATGTACGACTTCCCCGACAGCGAGGGCCTCCAGCGCATCACCCGCGAGATCTTCGAGCGCGGCGGCATCGTCTCCTCGGTCTGCCACGGCTACTGCGGCCTCCTCAACACCCGCCTCTCCGACGGCACCTACCTCATCGCCGGGCGGAAGATGACCGGCTTCGCCTGGCAGGAGGAAGTCCTCGCGAAGGTGGACAAGCTGGTGCCGTACAACGCCGAGGAAGAGGCCAAGGCCCGTGGGGCTCTCTACGAGAAGGCCAAGCTCCCGTTCGTCTCGTACGCAGTCGTCGACGGCAACCTCGTCACCGGCCAGAACCCGGGGTCGGCCAAGGAGACCGCCACGAAGGTCGCTGCCGCCCTCGGCTGACCATGACGCGCCGACACAGGCGAGGTGAGGCGGGGTCAGGCCGGGTCGAGGTTAGGCGAAGTCGTCGTGCTCGATCGCGCGCACGAGTTCGATCTCTCGCTCGATCACGGTGGCCGCGGCGTCGCGGAAAGCGTGTACGAGCGGGTTCTCGGTGTGATTCCGGTATGCCAATGCGACGGCGGAGGCTGTGCTGTCTTCGATGGGGATGAACCGGACCCCGGGGTGAGGTGCGTAGCGGCGAGCCGCGGCCGGGGTGATGTTGCAGGCCATCCCGGCGGCGACCACCTCCATCTCTTCACCTTGTGAGGCGGTCTCGACCAGCCGCGCGCTCGAGCCGGGAGCACGATGCGCGGCGAGGGTCCAAAAGTCGCGCCACACGGTGTCGTCGGTGTGGCCGATGGCGAGGGGCAGATCGAGCAGGTCGGCGACTCTCAGACTCTCGCGCCGGCTCAGCGGGTTGGCCGTGCTCACCCCAGCCACGCTCGGCTCCGTGAACAGCCGGAGCGTCACCAGGTCCTGGGTTGCGCTCGGGAGGCGGATGAAGGCCACGTCGGTGGCCCCGGAGGCGAGACCCGCTGAGGGATCGGCGAGGCCGTACTCGTGGAGCTCGACGCTGGTCTCGGGGTAGCGGTTGGTGAACTCACCGAGGATGGGTGAGGTGAGCTCGAGCGCGGCGCCGGCGATGAACCCGACGCGGAGCGTGGCGTGTTCCCCGCGACCCACGCGCCGAGCCTCCTCGACACCCTCGTCGATGCGAAGAAGGGCCTCGCGGACGGCAGCGAGGAGCACCTCTCCTGCGGGGGTGAGCTCGACCTTGCGGGTGGTGCGGTCGAACAACGAGGTCCCGAGCATGGTCTCGAGCTCAGCGATCTGCTTGCTCAGCGCCTGCTGGGCGACGTACAGCCTCTTGGCCGCACGGGTGAAGTGAAGTTCTTCGGCGACGACGACGAAGGCACGGAGGCGGCGAAGATTCACATCCACAATCACAGGATTGTAGATCGCGGCACTTTTGGTGTTTCACATCACTTCCCCGGCGCAGCCAGCATGAAGGCTCCGCGAACCAGGGGAGAACGATGACCACCACCGCTGAGCACACCGACCACCGCGCCACGCCGTTCGGGGACGTTGCCGAGATCCAGCGGCTCCATGCCGCCTTCGAGGCACACAAGGCTGCCTTTCTCACCCACCCGAAGCCGAGCCTCGAGGAGCGTCGTCAGAACCTGCAGACTCTGGCCGGTGTGATCCTCGGGCACCGCGACAGGATCCGGGATGCGCTGACCGCCGACTTCGCCGTCCACCCCGAAGGGTTCTCCGACCTGGTCGAGATCGTCGGGGTGGCCGGTCGAGCGGCGTACGCCGCCGAGCACCTCGAGGAATGGATGACTCCCGAGGTCCGCCCGGCCGACCCCGGGCTGTTCGGGACGGCCACGGTGGAGATGAGCCGCGAGCCCAAGGGCGTCATCGGCCTGATCTCGCCGTGGAACTTCCCCTTCGACCTGTCCCTGGGGCCGTTGGCCGACATGCTCGGGGCCGGCAACCGGGTCATCATCAAACCGTCCGAGCACACCCCGGCCTGCTCCGCCCTGTTGCAGGCGATGATCGCCGAGGCCTTCGACCCCGAAGTCGTCACGGTGGTGACCGGCGGCCTCGACCTGGCCAAGGAATTCCCCACCCTGGCCTGGGACCACCTGCTCTACACGGGCAACCCCGAGGTCGGCAGGCTCGTCGCCCGCGCCGCCGCGGACAACCTGGTGCCCACCACGCTCGAGCTCGGCGGGAAGTGCCCGGCGATCGTGACCGACGACAGCATCACCGCCGAGTCCGTCGCCCAGATCGTCGGCACCAAGCTCGTCAAGAACGGGCAGATGTGCATCAGCGTGGACTACTGCCTGGTGCCGCGGGCCGGGATCGAGGCGTTCGTCGACCTCGTCCAGGACCACATGCGTGATCGCGTACCCGGCTTCGCCTCCTCGGCGGACTGCACCGGCATTATCACCGAACGTCACCTCGACCGCCTCGTCGACCTCGTCGCCGAGGCCAGGGCGCGAGGGGTGCGGGTGGTGCAGACCGAGGACGTCGAGCCGAACCGCGCGACTCGACAGCTGCCGCTGACCCTCGTGATCGACCCGCCCGACGACCTGGGCCTGATGCAGGAGGAGATCTTCGGGCCCATCCTGCCGATCAAGCCCTACGACACACTCGAGGACGCGACCGCCTTCATCAATGCCGGCGAGCGTCCCCTCGGACTGTACGTGTTCGCCCAGGACCAGGCCGTCGCCGACCGGGTCCTCGCCACCACCACCTCCGGTGGGGCGTGCGTCAACACCTGCGCCGTCCAGGGAGCCGTCCCCGGGCTCGGGTTCGGAGGCATCGGCCGCAGCGGCAGCGGCCGGCACCACGGCATCGAGGGGTTCCGCGAGTTCACCAACCCGCGCGGCATCGTACGGCGGGGCACGGGCGACCTGTTCGAGGTGATGCATCCGCCGTACGGCGCGATGGTCGACGCGGTGGTCGCAGCGGCCCTGAGCGCGGCCACCGGAGCCACGACCGAGGACGGTGCCCGATGAGTGCCGCGGAACAGGCCGCTCGGACGAGCTCCCGCCGTTCTGACGCCGCATCCTCTGGTGAGAAGCCTGTCGGGGGCCTGCGTACGCACCACCTGCTCCTCCTCATCGTCGCGGCGGCGGCACCCCTCGGTGTCGCGATCGGCAACCTGCCCGTCGGTCTCCTCCTCGGCAACGGGATCGGACTGCCCGCGGCGTTCCTGCTCGCCGCGGTCGTGATCGCCTTCATGGCGACCGGATTCATGCGGCTCGCCCGTGAGGTTCCGGCCGACGGCGGCTTCGCAGACCTCGCCCGAGCGGGGCTCGGCGTGGGAGCGGGTCTGGGTCTGGCGTACGTCACCTGCATCGCCTACTGGACCGGGTCGCTCTCGCTCGCAGCAGGATTCGGCTACTTCGGGAACCTCGTCGGCAACGGGGCCGGCGTGAACATCCCCTGGTGGGGCTACTCGCTCGCCGCCTTCGCGTTGGTGCTGGCCCTCGGGCGCCGTGCGGCCGACCTGTCGGCCCGGATGCTGGTCGTCCTGATGGTCGCCGAGGTCGCCGTGGTCGTCGTCCTGGACGCCACCATCGTGTTCAACCACGGTTGGGGCGCGTTCCCGCTGGAGGTGTTCTCGATCGAGAACGCCCTCTCCGGCCACCTCGGCCCGGCGCTCATGGTCGGGTTCACCAGCTTCATCGGTGTCGAGTCCGCCGTCCTCTACACCCGCGAGGCCCGAGACCCTGCTCGGTCCGTACCACGCGCGACGTACGCGGCGGTTGCTGCCATCGGTCTGCTCTACGTCCTGACCGCGTGGCTGGTCATCGGTGCTCTGGGCACGTCCTCGGCCGTGGCGACCGCCGCCGACGCAGAGGGCGACCTCGTCTTCGGAGTCGCGGCGGGAGAGGTCGGCGACACCTTCCTGATCATCACCCAGGTCTTCTTCGTGACCTCCCTGCTGGCCTGCTTCGTGGCCCTCCACAACGCCAGCGCGCGCTACACCCAGACCCTGGCCTCCCGCTCGGCCCTGCCGCGCCGGCTCGGCCGGGTGCACCCGCGACATCTGGCACCCGCCACTGCCTCCACCACGCAGGCGGTGGTCGGTGCGGTGCTCTTCATCGGGTTCGCCCTCGCCGGCGCCGACCCGTACATCGGACTGGCGACCTCGCTGACCGGACTGTTCACCCTCGGGATCGTGGCCGCACAGGCGATCGTCTCGATCGCCGTGGTCGCCTACTTCCGCCGTCACCGGGCGAACCTGTCGTGGACCACCACGGTCGCCCCCACGTTGGGTGGGGTCGGGGCCATCCTGGCCTCGGTCGCGATCGTCGCCAACTACTCCGTCCTGACCGGTTCGGACTCCATCGGCGGGCGCCTGCTCCCACTGGTGCTCCTGGCTGCCTTCGTCGCCGGCTTCGTCGTGCACAGGGTCACGACCGCGAACGGAGGTGCACGCTCATGACCACCTGGACGAACTGGGCCGGCGACGAGACCTGCACCCCGCATCAGTACCTGAGCCCGCGCACGGTCGAGGAGCTCGCGACGGCCGTCGAGCAGGCAGCCGCTGCGGGCCGTACGGTGCGGGTCGTGGGAGCCGGGCACTCCTTCAGCGACCTGGTCTGCACCGACGGGCTCCTGCTCGACCTGGACCATCTCAACGGCATCCAGCACGTCGACCGTGACGCCGGACTGGTCACCGTGGGCGCCGGAACCCGGCTCTTCGACCTGAACCCGGCGTTGGCCGAGCTCGGGCTGGCTCTGCCGAACCTGGGCGACATCGACCGGCAAAGCGTGGCCGGCGCCGTCTCGACGGCGACGCACGGCACCGGCCGGCTGCTCGGCAACCTCGCCACCCAGGTCGCCTCGGTCGACCTCGTTCTTGCCGACGGCAGCATCCGAAAGGTCACCGAGGACGACCCGGAGACACTGCGCGCGGCACGGGTCAGCCTCGGGGCACTCGGGGTCGCCACCAGCTATCAGCTGCGGGTCGTCCCGGCGTTCGCCCTGCACGCGCGGGCCGGCTCGATGCCGGTGGCCGAAGTGGTCGACCGCCTGGACGAGCTGGTGGAGACCAACGACCACTTCGAATTCTTCCTCTTCCCGCATGCGGAGGCCGCGCTGGTGAAGACGAACAACCGCACCGACCGGCCGCTCGCGCCGCCGCACCCCTTGGTGCAGCGGGCCTCGGAGTTCGTGGAGAACGGGGTCTTCGAGGCCGCCTGCCGCCTCGGCCGCCGGTTCCCGTCCCGGATCCCGGCCATCAACAGAGCCATCACGCGGCTCGACACCAGCACCGACCACGTCGACCAGAGCCACCGCGTATTCGCCAGCAGACGCTCGGTCCGGTTCACCGAGATGGAGATCGCGGTGCCACGAGAGTCGTGCACCAGCGTGCTCGAGGAGATCCAGCACACCATCGCACGTCAGCGTCTCGACGTCGGCTTCCCGATCGAGGTCCGCTTCGTCGCGGCCGATGAGGACTCGCACCTGAGTCCTTCGTACGGGCGGCCGACGGCGTACCTCGCCGTGCACATGTACCGCGGTATGGCCTGGCGGGCCTACTTCGAGGCGGTGCAGAAGATCGCGCTCGCCCACGAGGGGCGTCCCCACTGGGGCAAACGGCATCTGTTCGAGGCCGACCAACTCGCTCGGCTCTACCCGGCGTGGGACCGCTTCCAGGCCGTTCGTACCGAGCTCGATCCGCACGGCACGTTCACCAACGACCACGTCCGCCGGGTGCTCGGCCCCGTACGCGACAGCAGCGTGCGAACGAGCGAGGTCGGCCGTGCGAGTCGATGACCTGCAGACGCCGGCGCTGGTGGTGGAGCGCACCGCCTTACGTCACAACCTCGACACCATGAGTGCCGCACTGCCCGGTGCGCGGCTGCGGCCCCACGTCAAGGCGCACAAGTGCACCAGTCTCGCGGTCTGGCAGTACGAGAACGGGCATCGTGGATTCACCTGCGCCACGATCAGCGAGGTGGAGGCGATGGCCCGCGCGGACCTCGGAGAGGACCTGCTGCTGGCCAACGAGGTCCTCGACGCGCGACGCCTGGGCCGGCTGGTGAGACGGGGCCACCGCGTCACCGTGGCCGTCGACTCGGCCGAGACGATCGACGCGGCCGTCGTGGGCGGAGTCCACGAGGTCGTGATCGACGTCAACGTCGGCCTGCCCCGGTGCGGCTGCACGCCGGAGGAGGCCGGCGGACTGGCAGACCTGGCTCGACGAGAGGGGCTCAGCGTACGCGGCGTGATGGGGTACGAGGGGCACCTGATGCTCGTGCAGCCGGAAGCCGATCGAGCCGAGCAGACCCGGCACGCGATGGAACGTCTCCTCGCGGCGAGCGAGGAGGTCGGCGGCGACCTGATCAGCGGTGGCGGGACCGGAACTTACGACCTCAACACCTGGGCCAACGAGATCCAGGCCGGGTCGTACGCCCTCATGGACACCGCCTACCAGGACCTCGGGCAGCCGTTCGAGCAGGCGCTGTTCGTGCTGGGCCGCGTCATCTCGGCCACCGGCGAGTGGGCGGTCGCCGATGTCGGGATGAAGTCGCTGAGCCTGGATCACGGGCTGCCGCGGATCGAGGGACACGAGGTGTGGTTCTGCTCCGACGAGCACACCACTTTCGCCGCGCTCGAGGGCGACCTGCCCAAGGTCGGCGAGACGGTGCGCGTGATCCCCTCCCACGTCGACCCCACGGTCGCACTGCACGAGGTCATGTATGTGGTGGAGGGAGATCAGGTGATCGAGGAATGGCCGATCGACATGAGGGGATGGCGATGACCAGCGAGGTCCGGCTGATCGGTCGCGAGCACAACCCGTTCCCGCAGCAGGGCTGGTCGTCGGGGAGGACGGGCTCGCCCGTTACGAGGATCTGCCCACCTCGCTGGTGACGATGCTGCGCCGGGGCCGCCGAACACCCCGACTCGTGAGGCCGTCGCGCAGGTCGGCGGCGACCGGCTGACCTACCAGCAGCTGTGGGACGCGGCTCGCACGGTGGCCGGAGGCCTCCGCGATCTCGGGGTGCTCCGTGGCGACCGCGTCGCGGTGCGCCACCCGGCCGGTGTCGACTGGGTGGTCGTGTTCTTCGGGGTCGTCGCGGCCGGCGGAGTCGCCGTGGTCCCCAACACCCGATCGACTCCTCGCGAGCTCGACCTGGTGCTGGCCGATGCCGGCCGGTAGGCCTTGGGGGTGTCCCGATCAGCGCCGTGCCGCTGCTGGCATCCGGCGCCGAGATCTGGGTTCTGCGGGTGTCTGCGCCGCGAAATGTAAGCATCGTCCACATGGGCGGTAATCGGCTTCGCGGATCGGGTCAATCGCCTCGAGAAGCTCGAGAATGTGAACCCGAAGATGGGTGTTGACACTACCCAGATCGCGGTCTACGGTGCATGTAAGCCATGTAAACATATCAAGGGCTGCCGGTGCTCTGGCATGGGCAATTCAGGACGGCTCATCGGGTCCGTCCGTGACCTGCGGATCGCCGGGGGCGAAGGTTTGGCGCGATTCGGTTTGGTCGGTCGTGCATCCGATGCCCGCCTCCCCCACGGCAGAGGCTTGACCTTTGCTGCCGAACCTCGGTCGACGAGTCAGGCAGCGCAGAGCCCTCAGGCAAGTCCCACGACGATCTGGACCAACTTTGACGACAGCACCGCTCATCGCACTGACGACAGGAACTAGCGCATGACCAGAGTTCTACAGGTTCTCTCCGCTGCTCGGATCTGGACGCTGAGGGACGGCACCGAGCATCCCACCGGTTTCTGGGCCGAGGAGTTCGTGGTCCCGTACACGCGGTTCACCGACGCGGGATGGGACGTCACACTGGCCACCCCTGGAGGCCGACAGCCGGTGGTGGATGAGCTCAGCCTTGGAGTCCGCGGTGGCGTGCTTCCTCGCAGCGCGAAGCGGCTGCGCGCAGAGCTCGACCGGCTCGCCCCGGTGCTCGCGAAACCTGTCAGCATCTCCGATGTCGATCCCGACGACTTCGACGTCGTCTTCTACTCCGGAGGCCACGGCCCGATGGAGGACCTCGCCGTCGACGAGGTCTCCGGCGCACTCCTGACCAAGCGGCTGACATCGGGCCGCCCGCTCGCGCTCCTGTGCCACGCACCTGCGGCATCGCTGGCCGCCAAGAACCCCGACGACACCTGGCCCTTCGCCGGCTACCGCATGACCGGGCTATCCAACGCCGAGGAACGGCTCAACCCGTTCGCCTGGAAGGCGAAGTGGCTCCTGGAGGACCGGCTGAAGGAGGCAGGCGCCGACTACACCGCCGGACTTCCCCTGAAGTCCAACGTGGTGGTCGACCGCAACCTCTACACCGGCCAGAACCCGGGCTCCTCGGCCGCGCTGGCCGAGCGCATCATCTCCGACGTCTCGGGCACGTAACGCCCCCACATCTCTCGGCGAAGTCACCACAACTGAATCAGCACCACACCATCACCCAACCGATCAGAACTGGAGACGACCATGTCCGACCTTCCGCCGCCTGTCACCCCCTACCTCGAGCCCGCCGCCAAGGAGCTGTGCGAGGCGACCGATCCGCACCCGCGCATCTACGAGGTGCCTCCCGAGCAGGGGCGCCAGATCCTTCTCGACCTGCAGAGCGGCGAGGGCGTCGAGCGCCCCGACGTGGACGAGGAGTGGGTCGATGTCGACGCCGGCGAGTGGGGCAAGGTCCGCACTCGCATCATCCGCCCCAAGGGTGTGACCGGACCGCTGCCGGTGGTCTTCTACATCCACGGCGCCGGCTGGGTCTTCGGTGACGACAAGACCCACGACCGGCTCTTCCGTGAGCTGACCGTCGGCGCGGGCGCCGCCGGTGTCTTCCCGGTCTACGACAACGCTCCCGAGGCGCAGTACCCCACCCAGGTCGAGCAGAACTACGCCGTGGGCCAGTGGGTCCTCGAGAACGGCGCCGAGCACGGTCTGGACACCTCCCGCATCGCGGTCACCGGCGAGTCCGTCGGCGGCTGCATGTCGACCGTCTTCGCCCTGATGAACAAGGACCGCGGCGGCATCGACCTCAAGGCTCAGGTACTGCTGTACCCCGTCACCGACGCCAACTTCGACACGCCCTCCTACCTGCAGTTCGCGGAGGGCTACTTCCTCACCCGCGACGGCATGAAGTGGTTCTGGGACGCCTACACCACGGACCCGGCCAAGCGCGCCGAGAAGTACGCCTCCCCGCTGCAGGCCTCCCTCGAGGACCTGAAGGGACTGCCCAAGACCCTGGTCATCACCGACGAGGCCGACGTGCTGCGCGATGAGGGCGAGGTCTACGCCAACAAGCTGCGCGAGGCCGGGGTGGACGTCACCTCGGTCCGGGTGGCCGGCATGGTTCACGACTTCCTGCTCCTGGACAGCCTGCGCGACACGCGGGCCGCCAACGTCGCCCGCAAGCTCGCCATCGACGCCCTCAAGGACGCACTGCAGTAGCCGCCGGGATCACCTGCACCGGAGGTGCCCAGCCCGTCCTCGGACGGTGCCTGGGCACCTCCGGCCCGAGGTCCAGACCCACACTCATTCGGGGCGCGGCGCGCCGACGCTCATCCGGGCCATCGTGACGTACTGTCGGGCGAGCTCGGCGGGCGAGAGGGCCCCGCCGGGGTGATACCACTGGGCGACACCTGTGCACATGGTCACCACCGCGCGGCTGGACTCGCGCGGGAAGGGCGTCGTGAACACGTGCTGGTCGGCGCCAGTGACGACGATGTCGTCCATCAGGCGCTGCTGACGGTCTCGGGCCGCGATGTGTGCCTCGCGGGCCTCCGGCTGCAGGCTGCGGATCTCATAGGCTGCGATGAACGCCAGCTCGGGTCGCTGGGCGTGGAAGAGGACCAAGCACTCCGTCAGCAGGTCCAGTCGGCGTAGGACCTCCTCGCCCGCCTCGGCCAACGCCGCGCGGCTTCGATCCCAGAGATCGGCCATCGCCGCCTCGCAGATCGCCACGAGCAGAGACTGTTTGGCCGGGTAGTGGTGGTAGAGGCCTGGTACCGAGAGACCCGCGGCGGCAGCAAGCTGACGGATCGTCGTGCCGTGGTAGCCCTGCTCGATGAAGGTCATCAGGGCAGCCTGCAGGATCGGCGGCAGGGGCGGCGTTGCGAAGTCGCGCCAGTCGTTGGCGACCTCGCTCGGATCATCCACCGTTCCACTTGCACTCACGCGTTCGGCCTCTCCCCTCAGGAGTTGAACCGTACCGCGCCCAAAGCTCGTCGGCCTGACATCAGCCCAGCATCAAGTCGTTTCCGACCCTTGACACCGGGAGTGACGTGCACCACAGTTTCCTCCATCGCTGGCCGACCGATCGATCGCTCGGTCGGGACTGGAGGGAGCTCATCGTGCACACCGAAACACCTGAGTCGTTGGTGGAGTCATGGCGCAACCGGGTGGCCGCGCATCCGGACGGCGTGGCGGTGACCTACTTCGACGGGCAGCTGACGGCCCGCGAGCTCGACGAGGAGTCCGACGCCCTGGCCGTGGCGTTCGCCGGTCTCGGCACCGAGTACGGCGACCGGGTCGGCGTCTACCTTCAGAATCTCCCGCAGTACGCCGTGACGCTGCTGGCTCTGTGGAAGCTCGGTGCGAGCGCCTTGATCCTCAATCCGATGTACCGCAGGCACGAGTTGCGACGGCTCATCGACGACGCCGGGGCGACCGGGTTCGTGTGCTCGACCGAGGACGTCCCGGAGTCCCTGGAGACGCTGAACGAAAGCACTGTCCGCTGGATGGTGAGCACCTCGCCGCTGGACTACCAGACGCGGAACGACCCCCGTGTCCTGCCGACCGCGCCGACAGTCCCGGAGACGGCACCGCAGGGAGATCTCGTCGATCTGGTGGCCGCCCACCGGGGACAGCGTCCGGGCGAGATCACCCTGACCCGGGACGACGTCGCCCTGTTGACGTACACCTCCGGTACGACCGGACCGCCCAAGGGTGCGATGAACACTCACGGGAACCTGCTCGCGGTGACCTCCACCTTCGGACAGTGGGCGGGCATCGGTCCTGGGGATGTCGTGTTCGCGATGGCGCCGCTGTTCCACATCACCGGTGCTGTGGTGAACGCCGCGGTCGCCCTCCTCTCGGGCGCCACGTTGGCGCTCTCCGGCCGATTCCACCCCGAGGTCGCGCTCGAGACGTTCGCCGAACGCGGGGTCACGTTCACGATCGGATCGATCACCGCCTACAACGCGATCGCCGCGCTGCCGCACGCCGGAGTCGAGCACTTCGTGACGGCCGAGCGACTCTACTCCGGTGGCGCTCCGATCCCACCTGCGACGGTCGAGCGGTTCGAGGAGCGCTTCGGCCGGTACATCCACAACGGCTACGGCATGACCGAGACCTCCTCAGCCGTCATCGCAGTGCCCCCGGGGCGCAGAGCGCCGGTGCACCAGCCCAGCGGCACGCTCTCGATCGGCCTGCCGCTGCCAGGGCTGGAGGCCCGGGTGCTGGATCCGGACGGCCGGCCGCTCCCCGCCGGGGAACAGGGCGAGCTCGAGCTGACCGGGCCCCAGGTCGTCCCCGGCTACTGGCGCCAGGCCGAGGCGACCGAGCAAGCCATGCCCGCAGGCCGGCTTCGCACCGGCGACGTTGCCCTCATCGACGAGGACGGATGGGTCTACCTCGTCGACCGGCTCAAGGACCAGATCAACGTCTCCGGCTACAAGGTCTGGCCGCGCGAGGTCGAGGACGCGCTCTACGAGCACGGCGCCGTCCGCGAGGTCGCCGTCGTCGGCGAGCCGGACGACTACCGCGGAGAGAGCGTCGTGGCCTACGTGTCCCTGGTCGCCGGGGCCCAGGCAGCTCCCGAGGAGCTCGCCGGGTTCGCACGGGAGCGGCTGGCGGCGTACAAGGTGCCCCGCCGTGTGGTCCTGCTCGAGGACCTGCCGAAGACCCAGACCGGGAAGATCCGCCGCAACGTTCTGCGCGAGCGCGCCGACCACCCCACGAAGGACAGGCCATGAAGGACAGAAGGAGACAGGCATGACCGACGAGATCACCGAGCCCGCACCGCCAACGGTGAGGACCACGAAGACGCGGTCCAAGCGCAGGTCGCTGCTGGCCAGCAGCGTGGGCAACGTCCTGGAGTGGTACGAGTGGAGCACGTACGCGGTATTCGCTCCGTTCATCGCCGCGGCCATGTTCGACAACGCCGACCCGGTCTCAGCCCTGCTGTCCACCTTCGCCGTCTTCGCGATCGGGTTCCTGATGCGCCCCCTCGGCGGGATCGTGTTCGGCTGGGTTGCCGACCGCAAGGGCCGCAAGTTCGTGCTTGTGACCACCATGTTGACGATGGCGGCCGGGAGCCTGGTGATCGGCCTGATGCCGACCTATGCCTCGATCGGCGTCGGCGCCTCGGCGATCCTGCTCCTGGCCCGGGTCGCTCAGGGGTTCGCCCACGGAGGCGAGTCCGCGACGGCGAACACCTATGTCGCCGAGATCGCACCTCCCGCGCGGCGCGGCCTGTGGGGCAGCATCGTCTTCGCCGCAATCTTCGGAGGCTCGGTCCTTGCTTACACCGTGGGCGGCCTGGTCACCACCTCGCTCTCGGACAGCGCCGTGGCCGCCTGGGGTTGGCGCATCCCCTTCCTGCTCGGTGCGCTCCTGGCCCTGGCGGCATTGTGGTTACGTCGCGCGATGGACGAGAGCGAGGTCTTCGAGGCCGGCGGCGAGACCGGGTCCGCGACTGCCGTCGCCCCGCCGTCCCGCCGACGGGTCGTACGAGCGATCCTGCTGGTCGTCGCGATGACCTCGGGTATCACCGCAGCGCACTACACCTGGACGTCGTACGTCTCCACCTATGCGATCGGACAGGGCATGACCCCGAACACCGCCTACTGGGTGACCGCCGCTGCCCAGCTGATCGGGCTGGCCGCACTGCCGCTGTGGGGACGGCTCTCCGACCGGGTCGGTCGCCGGCCGATCATGATCGGCTTCGCCCTGGCCATGATCGTGCTGCAGATTCCGCTCAAGTCGCTCATCGGACCGGACGGCTGGACCCTGCTCGTGGGCTCGGGCATCGCGCTCGTGGCGATCGCCGCTCCCGGCTCGATCCTGTCCTCGATCATGTCCGAGGCCTTCCCCACCCGGATCCGCACGCAGGGAATCGGGTTCGCCTACTCGGTCTCCGTGGCCGTCTTCGGCGGCACCGCGCCCTACCTCAACCAGCTGTTCACGAAGCTCGAGGCGGACTGGATGTCGAGCGGCTACATCATGCTCCTGTGCCTGTGCACCGGGATCGCTGTCTACCTGATGTCGGAGACCAAGGGGATCCGCCTCGAGGACGCTCGCTGCTGACGCTCCCACTGGCGCGTTGACGCCGCGTACGGGCCTGCCTAGGCTCATGTACGCGGCGTCAACAGGCGGAGTCCATGGGAAACACCTGCACGATCCACACCTCGGCATCGGCGGCCGAAGCCTTCGGCGTGGTGGCCGACCTGTCGAGCTACGGATCCTGGCTGCCCCGCTCGGTGAGCTATCGAGGAACCGACCTCGAACGTACGTCGGCCTCTCCCCTGCTCGGCACCCGCTACGCCGACCGCACGCCCCTGGGACAGGTCGAGGGAGTCGTGACCGAGGTCGAGATGGGCCGCCGGATCCGCTTCCGCCAGGCGCTACGTGATCGTTCGCTCAGCATCGACATCACCTATGAGTTCGAGGACGGAATCGCAGGATCGATGGTCCGGCGAACGGGCATTATCGAGGTGGCTGGTCGAATTCGTCCCATCGCATGGATAGTCGTTCCGCTGACCCGAGCCGAGAACCGCCGCACCATGCGCGCGCTCCGTCGCCACCTGGCCGGGCTGTCCCCGGCCGACGCAGCGAGACCGCGCTGAAGGCAGGGCATGGCGCCGTCCACCACAAACGAGGCTATTAGGGGCGTGCCCCTGCAGTCGCCTCCAGGTGATCCAGCACTCCGTCGAGGACAGCTGGCTCTATGCCTGGCAGGTCGCGACGATCTCGGCGACGCCCCCGGGCTCACTCAGGCTGCGGCCGGCGTGCTCCTCCAGCCGCCTGAGCCGATTGCGTGGCTACGGCGATGTGAGCGGCGAGCGTTTGCCGGTGAGTTTCGGACGCAGGTGATGGCCTGAATGGCTCGTTATGCCGGTGAGTTTGGAAAGCACTTCGGCCATGGACCCGGTTCGTCCGCCCGGCCCCGGACGTATGAACCCAGGATCGGATCGCGAACGGCCCCTGAGCCTGTAACTGAGGTTCAGGCTCAGGGGTCGTGGCCTGGCGGGGAACCGAGCAGTGTTCTGCCAGGCGCACGTTAGGGCGACATCCGCCCGTGTTCTGTCCTCAACGGGGACAGCTCGGGAACGGTCTTGACCGACCTCACCGCGCCGATCACGATCGCGATCCCTGCCTCGATACCGGCCCCGATACCGGCCCCGGCCCAGTTCACGACCACGTCTGTCAGCAGGAACCCAACCCGTCCCATTCCAGGGAAAAGCAGCTGAACCACCTCCACCATGAGAGGCAGCCCCACAGCGGTGCTGGCAGAGAGCCATCGCCGACCTGAGCACCACACGAGCACCGACACCACGCCTAGGGCTGCTCCCGCGAGGAGATTGAGTGAGTCCGAGCTGATCATCAAGAGGTTCCCGAGCGGCGGCGGATGAAGGTCGAGGCTGACCCCGCGAGACCCGCCCGGATTCGCCCACAGCCCGGATCCGGTCGGCGTCGCGGTTACGCCCAGGTACGCGCCGCACACCGCAACGAACACGATCGCGACTGTGCGCGGCACCTTCAACCACTTCGACCACCACGGGGCTCCCGCCAGCGCAAGCACGCACGCACCGATCATGGTCGGCAACGCGAGCGGCAGCGAGCGGAAGAACGGCTCGATGAACATCGGTGTCTCCGACTCTGCGGTAAGGGTCTCAGCAGACGTTGTGAGTGTAGTAGCGCGTGGTCCCGTCACTCATCACGCCCTGAACGCGCTGCCTTGCGACCACAAGGGCCGCTGCCGGTGACTCGCGGTAACTCCACGACTGTCCGGGGGAGACGGTTCCCCAGTCGTTGGAGGAGGAGTCCCAATGGATCGGACCAACCTCGGTTCCGCATGCCTTCGGGTCGGCTGGGTTTGGGGTGATCCGAGGTGGGCCTCGTGATTCACTCCGTTTCGCGGCGGTATTAGCCGGTGACGCTCGACTGTGTGCCAGCCGGTAGGAGTCTGTGCCGGTCTCGATGATGTTGCCGCCGAAGGTCAGCCTGTCCACGATCGCCGCGCACAGTCGCGGGTCGGTGAAGGTCTTGGTCCAGCCGGCGAAGGACTCGTTGGAGGCGATTGCGACCGAGGCCTTTCCCTCGCGCTCGGTGGTTCTCTCATGGTGCGACTACGCCCAGCGGATCGCCGCCAAGCTCTACGGCGGACGGATGCGGGACGAGTCCGAGCGCGCCTGGGAGGTGCTGTACGAGAACTCGCGGGTGGGCTCACGCACGCCGCGGATACCTCTACCAGCTCTGCGCCGGCGTGGGCTGGTCCAGCCTGCCGGTGCTGCCACTGATCACCCAGCCCGTACTCGTCCTGGCAGGGAGGGACGACCCCATCGTCCCCCTCGTCAACGCCCGCATCATGACCCGGCTGCTCCCCGACGCGACCCTGCACATCTACGACGACGGCCACCTCGGCCTGGTGACCACCTCCGACGAGCTGGCACCCGTGGTCGCCGACTTCCTGCTGACCGACTGAAGCCTGTTCGGCGGACTCGTCTACCCGTCGCTGTTCGCGGTGGTGAAGCTCGCGACGTGGTGTGCGATTGCGCGCTCCTGCACGTCGGCAGTCATCTTGTCGGGGAAGAGGACCGCCTGGATCGAGATGCCGTCTATCAACGCAACGGTCTCGCGTGCGATCGCCGCCGCATCCGCACCTGCTTGGGCGCGGCCCGTATCGATGATCTCCTCGATCAGTTCCAGCCAGGCGGCGACGCCCTCGTCGTAGCTCTGCTCGCGGACCGACCGAAGCATCGGATCGCGCAGGGACAGGCCCCAGAAACTGACGTCGATCTGTGCTTCGAGCAGGCGTGCTCGGTCGAGAGGGAGGGCCTCGGCCAAGGCCCGACTCATCAGGTCCACAGGGTCGGATGCAACGCTCCGGAGCGCGTCGATCCGGTCGATGACCTGGCCGAACGCAGCGTGATGAGCTGCGACCAGGATGTCGGCCTTGTTCGTGAAGTAGTGCGAGAGGACCCCCGTCGAGAAGCCGGCCTCTGCCGCGATCTCCCGGATGGTGACGCCTTCGAGGCCGACGCGCTTGACGACCCGCATCGTCGCCGCCACGATCTCGCGGCGCCGCTTGTCGTGGTCGACGACCTTTGGCACTGAGCCCCCAGTTCTTGAGTTCCGCGGCGACGGGCGCCGTTTCACGAGGACGTTACACCAGAGACTTATATCGGACGTCTGTCTTAAATAAGGTCGAAGGCGCTCCTGAACCAGGCTCCCCGAAAGGGCCTCCCATGAACGTCACCCCTTCCTCCGCGACCCTCGCCCGAGGATCCGGCGTCCTCGACCGGACGCTCCGCGACCGAGCACGCCTCGTCATCCCGGGCGGAATGTACGGGCACCTCGACGTCGAGATGACCATGCTGCCGTCGAGCTTCCCCCAGTTCTACGAGACCGCCCACGGCGCCACGGTCCGCGATGTCGACGGCAACGAGTACGTCGACCTCATGTGCTCCTGGGGCCCCGTCATCCTCGGCTACTCCCACCCCGTGGTGGAGGAAGCCGTACGACGCCAGATGGCCATCAGCGACATCAACAACGGCCCCTCGCCGCGCCTCGTCGAGCTCGCCGAACTGATGGTGGACACGGTCGCCCATGCCGACTGGGCCGTCTTCGCGAAGAACGGCACGGACGCCACGACCGGCTGCTGCACCATCGCGCGCGCCGCGACGGGACGCACCAAGGTGCTGAAGGCCGTCTCGTCGTACCATGGCTCGAACCCACCCTTCTCCCCCGTGCCTGCCGGTGTCACCGCAGCTGATCGGGAGAACATCGTCGAGTTCGCGTACAACGACCTTCCGGCGCTCGAGGAAGCCGCGGCACTGCATGACGGCGACGTCGCGGCCGTCATCGTCACGCCGTTCTTCCACGACGGCTTCAGCGACCAGGCGCTGGTCGACCCCGCCTTCGCTGGCGGTGTCCGCGCGCTGTGCGACCGCATCGGCGCCGTCCTGATCCTCGACGAGGTCCGTGCGGGATTCCGGCTCGACGTACGCGGCTCATGGGAGAGTCTGGGTGTCCGCCCTGACCTGTCGGCCTTCAGCAAGGCCCTCGGCAACGGCTATCCGATCTCCGCCATCACGGGGGTCGACTCCCTGCGCGACGCAGCCAGCACGGTCTACCTGACGGGGTCGTTCTGGCTCCAGTCCGTCCGGATGGCGGCCGCAATCGCGACCGTCAGCGAGATCGTCCGGACCGACACCGTCGGCCACATGCGCGTCCTCGGCGAACGACTCATGGGCGGGCTGCGCGACATCGCGACCACGCACCAGATCCCGCTCGTGGTCTCCGGCGAGCCCGCCATGC
The DNA here is from genome assembly GCA_040302365.1 of Nocardioides sp. NPDC126508. Taxonomy (GTDB): domain Bacteria; phylum Actinomycetota; class Actinomycetes; order Propionibacteriales; family Nocardioidaceae; genus Nocardioides. Next base: position 512,298 of record JBEOUM010000004.1, on the reverse strand, counting down.
CCAAGATCCGCTTCGAGAACGACCCCACCATGCAGATCGCCAACATCTTCTGCGGCACGGCACTCGAACACGGCGCGTTCCTGCACCCGTGGCACAACTGGTTCCTCAGCGCTGCGCACACCGAGGACTCCATCGACCTCGCACTCGCTGCTGCCGATGCCGGCGCAGCCGCGGTGCGTTCCGCCCTCTGAGTCGTCCGATCAGACACACCCACGTCACCCACGCGAAGACCCCACTAGATGAGGAAACACCCCGTGAACAGACACCGTTCCCGCTCTCTACGGGCGAAGGTGGGCCTTGTCTCGGCCCTGCTCGCACTCCCGATCCTGCCGTTCATCGGCTCGCCTGAAGCTGAGGCAGTCGCTGCTCCGCCCGCGATCCAGGTTGGCGTGGGCCAGGCGGACATCACGCCGCCGACCGGCTCCTACAAAGGCGGTTGGGCGTGCTCGTGCGCGCGGGCCTCGGGACAGCACACGCGGCTCTACGCCCGCGCCATCGTGATCAAGTCCGGTACGACGAAGGTCGCACTGGTCACCGAAGATCTGTTCGCGTTGAGCGCCGGCATGGTCCGCGATGCTGCGGCCCTCCTTCCTGGACGCGGTCTCGACGAGACCAATATCGTCGCCTCCGCGACCCACACGCACAGTTCGCAGAGCGGCTACATGAACCACGCCGTTTACAACAGCGTCCTGATGAGCACCGACAACCTGCACACGCTCACGAGTTTCCAGCTGCTCGACACCGCTGCGGATCAGACGATGTACAACTTCATGACCCGGCAGCTGGCCCTCGCCCTGAGTCGCGCCGATGACGACCTGACGACCGGCAAGGTCGGTTGGGGACACACGACCCTCTACGGCGTCACCCAGAACCGGAGCCTCGAGGCGCACCTCGCCGCCTACGGCATCGACAAGGCACCCGGGACGGGCACCGTCGACGACGACCCGAACGGCTATGCCGGCACCATCGACCCGTCGGTGGACCTGCTCCGGATCGACCAGATCCGGAACGGCCAGACAGTTCCGGTCGGGGTGTACACGACCTTCGCCAACCACGGCACGGTCGACAAGGCCGACTTCAGCTACTACAGCGCCGACCATCAGGGATCGGCCGAACGAGGCCTCAGCGAGAAGATCCGCGCAGCCGCCCACCTTCCGGCCGACAGTGAGGTCGTCTCCGCCTTCGCCAACTCAGACGCCGGTGACATGAGCTCAGGGCTCGACCGGAGCGGTCCCGCCGCGGCGGACGAGGTCGGGCGCGAAGAGGCAGCCGCGATGTTCACCGCCTGGCAGGCAGCGGGCCGCGCGATGACGACGTCCCCGATCGTCTCGATGAAGTGGACCCGCATGTGCATGTGCGGCCAGAGCGTCGATGGTCACGCGACCGACAGCAACGCCTGGGGAGGGGCTGCGGCGCTCGCCGGCTCCGAGGAGGGACGAGGCCTCGGAGCCCAGCTCGGCGTCGCGCACGAAGGCGACCGCCTACTGCTCAGCGCTGGGCCGCAGGGACGCAAGATCCGCGTCCTGAACGAGACCGGCTCCATGCCCGGCGCGGTGCCCCTCGCCGTGCTGCGCATCGGCGATCAGCTCATCGCGACGGTCCCCGGTGAGCCGACCGTGGGCGCCGGGCGCCTGCTCCGTTCGTCCATCGAACCGATCGTCGACGCCGATGGCGTGAACAGGGTGGTCATCGCCGGATACGCCGGCGAGTACCTCGACTACTGGACGACTCCTGAAGAATTCGAAGCCCAGCACTACGAGGGCGGCTCGACCGTCTATGGCAAGTACTCCTTCGATCTGATCGTCGACGGCCTTGCTGGACTTGCTTCCGACCTGGTCACCGGCGATGCTGCCCCAGCCCCCTACGCCTACGACCCCAACCGGGGCGTGCACGTCACCGACGCTGCCTACGGCGACGGCGCTGGAGCTGGGTTGATCACCGAACAGCCGCACACAGCGCAGCGACTCGGTCACCCGTCGCTCTTCTGGACGGGCGGCGCGAACGGGATAGACCGTCCGGTCGACAGCGCGTTCGTCACTGTGCAGCGCGTCGTGAACGGCACCTGGCAGACGTACACGACGGACCTCGATACGGAGGTGCTCTGGTCGTCCAGCTCCTCCGGTGGCTACAAGGCGTCATGGGAGCCGTCGCTGTCTGCTCCCACGGGTACGTATCGGCTGGTGATCACGGCCAAGCGCTACCGCTTGACGTCGCGAACATTCACGCTCAGCGCCTCGACCGCTCCGGTTGCCGTGGTGTCAGGCGACCGGGTCCGACTCACGTATCCCGAAGCCGTGGTCAACCAGGACTGGACTGCGCGGCCCGAGTCGGCGGACGCTGCCGAGGTGACGTTCGACGTCGACGGAAGGCTCGTGACGGTTGCCGGGGGCATCATTCCGTCCGGCAACCATGTGAGCGTTCCGGCTGGTGGGGCCCGTGATACCTACGACAACACCAATGCGGAGGAACTCACCTTGAGCTGACCGGCTCCTGAGTGCGGGGCCGATTCCACGTCTCCTGAAATCGGCCCCGCACGTCAAGCCCGGGCGGTCAGCGCTGCGAGCAGAACGAACCGATCCCATTGTCTACGGGGGTCGCGTCCCGTTGCCGCCGAGATGCCGCGCAGGCGGTAGCGGACGGTCTGCGGGTGTAGCCCGAGGTCGGCGGCGGCACGCGTGTCGGAGCCGGCCCACAGGACCGCCTCCAGGGTCCGCAACAGCTCCGGTTCGCTGACCAGCGGGCCGATCACAGCAGCTACCAGAGCCTGAGGGTCGCCGTCATGATGGCCGGTGAGGATCGCGATCGCCTCCACATCGCCCCGGGTGAACAGCGTTCCCGACCGGGCTGCGCGATGGCGGAGCGCGGCGGTGGCGATCCTGAAGAGTCGTGGAACGTGCTTCGTCGTCACGGAGCGCAGCAGGACTGCGGTAGCTCCGGCGTTCCCGACGAGTGCGCCCGCTCTGACCGGGGTGTCCTCGGAGCCTCCCAGGATCACCACGCTCAGCCCGTCGACTCGTGCCCGGAGGTTCACGCCGTTGTCGGAGAACGCGACATCGAGCGCATCGAGCTCGACCACCTGGCCTTGGCCGGGGCCGACGACGAGGACGTCGAACGTCTTCGGCAGTCGCGTGTCCAGCTCGCGCAGACGGGCGGCGAGGCTGCCCTCGTACGTCTGCCTGCCGCGCATGATGTCGGTGACCAGCTGCCGCAAGGACGTCTCGCGGTCGGCGGACATGGTGCGAGCGCTGGCCTCGTAGCCCTCCTGGATCGCTTCGGACACGACGTCGAGGAGCCTGAGGTACGCGCGGCTGAGCGCAGTGACGTCCGTCGCCGTCAGCTGGTCGCCGTATCGTTTGGACAAGATGTCGAGCAGGTGCGGGCCGACCGTTCGATAGGCGCGCTGCACCGCAGCCAGTGGTCGTCCATCGCGCGCGCGAACCGCTCCGACCCCGCGAAATCGGTGCGTGTCCGTGTCGTCGGGCTCGGAGTCGCTCGCCCACAGCTCCAACACCCGCCGCAGCGTCCAGCCGGCGATGCTCCGGACCTCTTCGACCTGGCGCGAATCCAGCGCGGCGTACGCAGGGATCGCCTGAACGACTGCCGCGACGATCGTGTCCACCAGCTCTGGCGCATCGGCGTTCGCCCTGGAAGCGATGTGTGCCCGCGACGAGGTCATCGGCATCCCCAAGGTTTGTCACTGGGTTATAGAAGATCTTGTCATCTTAGGTGGCTGGGGTGGCGGCCGAACGCTCTGGCCGGTCACGATCGCCGAGCAATTGGTTCTCACCTGGGAGGCGCTCGTGTCTTTTCACCCTGATGTAGTTGTCGTCGGTGCTGGTCTCGCCGGTCTCGTCGCCACCCATGAGCTCGCCAAGGCGGGCAAGCGTGTTCTCGTCGTGGAGCAGGAGAACCGCAACAACCTCGGCGGTCAGGCGTTCTGGTCCCTGGGCGGCCTCTTCTTCATCGACAGCCCCGAGCAGCGACGCATGCGGATCAAGGACTCGCTCGAGCTGGCCCGCCAGGACTGGTTCGGCTCGGCGGCATTCGATCGTCTCGACGACGAGGACTCGTGGGGAGCCAGGTGGGCGGATGCCTACCTGTCCTGGGCAGCGGGCGGGAAGCGTGAGTACCTTCGCGAGCTCGGTCACCGCGTGGTCCCGTTGGTTGGCTGGGCCGAACGCGGCGCGGGGTCCGTCGTTGGCCACGGCAACTCCGTGCCTCGCTTCCACATCACGTGGGGCACCGGTCCGGGGGTCGTGGATGCCTTCGCCCGGCCCGTACTCGCTGCCGAGCGGAGCGGGCTCGTGAAGTTCGCGTTCCGGGAGCAGGTCGATCAGCTCGTCGTGGAGGACGGCGCCGTCGTCGGAGTCCGAGGCTCGATGCTCGCGCCGGACGATGCGGCCCGCGGAGTGAGGTCGTCGCGCGAGGTGGTGGGCCAGTTCGAGCACCGCGCGGACGCGGTCGTGGTCACCTCGGGTGGCATCGGGCACAACCACGCCCTGATGCGGGAGTACTGGCCGACAAGCCGGGTCGGACAGGCACCTGCCCACATGATCTCCGGCGTCCCGGCACACGTCGACGGGAGGATGCTCGCCATCACGGAGTCGGCCGGCGGCCGGATCGTCAACCGCGACCGCATGTGGGCCTACACCGAAGGAATCCACAACTGGGACCCGGTCTGGCCGGACCACGCGATCCGTATCCTGCCGGGACCGTCGTCGATGTGGTTCGACGCGAACGGTCAGCGCCTCACCGGCATGTCCGGCGTGCCGGGAGCGGACTCGATCGGCGCCATGACGCAGATCCTCGCCACCGGACACGACTACTCGTGGTTCATCCTGAACCAGTCGATCATCGAGAAGGAGTTCGCGCTCTCCGGGTCGGAGCAGAACCCCGACCTCACGAGCCGCGACATCAAGTACGCGCTGAAGGCCCGGCTCGCGCCGGGAGCCCCGGCCCCGGTCGCAGCGTTCATGGAGCACGGCAAGGACTTCGTCGTCGCCGAAACCCTCGATGAGCTCGTCGGCGGGATGAACAAGATCGCCCGAGGGCCGCACCTGAGCTCGGAGGACATCGGCCGCCAGATCGCGGCGCGTGACGCAGCCATGGAGAATCCCTTCTCGAAGGACATCCAGGTGATGACGATCCACAACGCTCGCAGGTCGCTCACGGACCGGCTCGCGCGGGTGGCGAAGCCGCATCGGATCCTCGATCCCGAGCACGGCCCGTTGATCGCAGTCCGGCTGAACATCCTGTCCCGCAAGACCCTCGGCGGGCTGCAGACCAATCTCGACTCCCAGGTCCTCGATGCCTCAGGTCAGCCCGTCCAGGGCCTGTACGCGGCCGGCGAGGTCGCTGGTTTCGGTGGCGGCGGCGTACACGGCTACAACGCTTTGGAAGGGACCTTCCTCGGCGGCTGCATCTTCAGCGGCCGCGCGGCGGGGCTGGCCTTGTCTGGGGCCTGAGCCACTGAAATCCTCAGCGGTACGTGATGAGGGATCTGTCGTGCTCAAGGTGGCTGTGCTCGTTGTAGGTCGACAGGGTCAAGGACTCCGCGCCGCGAAGGATCTTGGTCACGCCGGTGTTCACCGCCGCCCGGTTGAGACGGGTCCACGCCGCCGAGTCCTGACCGATCAGGCCGGCTGCGACGAGGCTGATCGGACCGCCGGAACTCACCACGAGGACGACCTTCTCGACCCGCTCCACGGCGCTGCGTACCGCTGAGTCGACTCGTCGCGAGAACGCCGGGAAGGACTCGTGGTAGTCCTCATCGGCGCCACCGCCCGTCCAGCGGCCCGTCGCCTCCTCGAACATCGCCTGGAACCTGGCGTTGCGCTGGGCGGCCGGGATGCGCGCGTAGTCGGCCAGAACACGTGCCCGTGAGCGGTAGAGCGGGTTGTGAACCTCCATGACGTGCTGGAAGTCGAACTCGTCCCAACGCATGTCGACCTCGACGGCGGGCGAGCACCCTTCTGCATTCGTCAGACCTTCGAGGATCCCTTCGGCCGTCTCGCGGTGGCGGCGGAGCTCGCCGCGCACGATCACATCCGGCAGGACGCCTCTGCCGGCGAGCGCACGCCCGAGGACTCGGGCCTGGTGGTGGCCGAGGTCGGAGAGGGCGTCGTAGTCGCTCTTCCCGAAGGAGGCCTGGCCGTGGCGGACCAGCAGCAGGACACTCATCGGGCTGCTCGGATGATCGCTCGGGCGCGACGGTGGAGGACGTGGGATCCGATCCAGTAATTCTTGAACTTCGGGTTGGTGGTCTGCTTGTGGTGATAGCGGTAGTAGATCTGCTGGAGGATCACGGCGAGCCGGAAGATCCCGTAGGCCTGGTAGAAGGCCCACTCCCGCCGGGACAGCGCGATGCCGGTGCGTGCGCTGTAGTAGTCGACGACCTCCCGCCGGGTCATCATCCCGTCCAGGTGGGTGGGCTGCATCCGGAACAGCTGCTCGTACCAGGGGTCGGCCGCCTCGACCCAGTAGGACAGCGTGCAGCCGAGGTCCATGAGCGGGTCACCGACGGTCGCGAGCTCCCAGTCCAGCAGCGCGATCGGACGGGTGGGGTCGGCGTCGTCGAGCACGACGTTGTCGAAGCGGAAGTCGTTGTGGATCAGGCAGGCGCCGCGGTCGGCCGGCTGGTTCTCCTCCAGCCAGCCGATGACCTTCTCCCAGGTCGGCACGTTCCAGGTGCGCGACGTGCGGAAGCGCCCGACCCAGCCGTCGACCTGACGAGCGACGTAGCCCTCGCCCTTGCCCAGGGTGTCGAGTCCTGCCCCGGCGGGGTCCACGGCATGGAGGTCGATGAGCAGGTCGATGACGTTGGTGCACAGTCGGCGTACCTCGTCGGGACTGAGGTCGATGCCGAGCTCCTTGCGAGGGATCGGGCCCGGCACTCGTTCCATGACGTAGAACTGCGAGCCCAGTACCGATTCGTCGGTGCAGAGCGCGACCATCGGCGCGACGTAGGGGAACGATCCGTGCAGGGCGGCCTGGATCCGGTACTCACGGCCCATGTCGTGGGCACCCTTGGCCTTGGTGCCGGCCGGCGGACGGCGCAGGATCAGGTCCTGGTCGGGATAGCGCAGCAGGTACGTCAGGTTGGAGGCTCCACCCGAGAACTGCTGCACCTGCGGAGCTCCACTTCCCCAGGTCGAGGCGTCGGCGTTGCTGCGGAGCCAGGCGTCGACGGCGCGGGTGTCGAAGGCGTCCTCGTCGCGGACAGATCGTGCTCCGGCGACCTCGTCGTGCATCGGTGCCATCCTCAGGAGAGCTTCCGTACGACGGCCATCGGCGCGTTCTTCAGGGCGAACCCGATCGGCACCCACGGCCACGCGGGGACGTACGCCTTCTCCTTGCGCTTCTCGATGGCGGCGACCATGGCGCGTACGCCGGTCTCGGTGTCGACCATGAACTTGGTCTTCTGGGCGACCTTGTCGTTCATCTCGGACCGGATGTATCCCGGGTAGATGACCGAGATGTCGATGCCCTTGGCCTTGACGTTCTCGTTGATCAGGCCTTCGGCCAGTGCGGCGACGCCTGCCTTCGTCGCGGCGTAGGTGGTGATCGTCTTGCGCATCCCGCGCAGCGCGGACATGGAGCTGATCATGACCAGGTGCCCCGAACCCTGTGCGCGGAAGATCTCCATCGCGGCCTCCGTCTGGGCGAGCGCAGCGACGAAGTTGGTCATCGCGGTCTGCCGGTTGGCCTCGTAGCGGCCGGTGCCGAGCGTGGCGCCCTTGCCCAGGCCGGCGTTGATGATCACGCGGTCCAGGCGGCCGAAGTCGGCGGCGAAGGCCTTGAAGGTGGCGAAGACGGCGCTGTCGTCGTTGACGTCGAGCGCCTTCACCTCGACCCGTCGGCCGGGGTGGGCGTCGAGGATCTCGGCCTTGAGGGTCTCGAGTCGCTCCGTGCGACGGGCGGCGAGGGCGAGGTCGTAGCCGAGAGCTGCGAACTGGCGCGCCATCTCCTCGCCGAGGCCGGAGCTGGCGCCGGTGATCAGGATGGTTCCGGTGGTGTTCATCGGGAGACTCCGTGCTTCATGAGTTCGAGGCGGGCGATCAGGCCGAGGTGGACCTCGTCGGGGCCGTCGGCGAACCGGAGGGATCGTGCGTTGGCCCAGGCTCCGGCCAGGGGGAAGTCGTCGGTCATGCCCGCGCCTCCGTGGATCTGCATGGCGAAGTCGATCACGTCCAGCGCCATCTTGGGTGCAGCCACCTTGATCTGGGAGACCTCGGAGATGGCGTTCATCGGGCCGCCGGTGTCGAGCTTCCACGCGGCGTCGAGGACGAGGAGGCGGGTCGCGTTGATCGCGATGCGGGCCTGGGCGAGGCGCTCTCGGTTGCCGCCGAGGTTGATCAGCTTCTTGCCGAAGGCCTCGCGGCCGGCGCCACGCTCGATGGCGAGCTCGAGGGATCTCTCGGCCAGACCGATGAGGCGCATGCAGTGGTGCACCCGGCCCGGGCCGAGGCGCCCCTGCGCGATCGAGAAGGCCTCGCCGGGACCGGCGACGAAACTGTCCCGCGGGACGCGGACGTCGGTCAGCGACACCTGGCCGTGGCCGTGCGGCTCGTCGTAGAACCCCATGGTGGGGAGCATCCGCTCCACCGTGACTCCTGGGGTGTCGCGCGGCACCAGGACCATCGAGTGGCGGTGGTGGCGGTCCGCCTCCGGGTCGGTGAGGCCCATGACGATGAGGATGTCGCAGTCGGGGTGACCGACGCCGGTGGAGAACCACTTGGTGCCGTTGAGCACGATCTCGTCACCGTCGAGGACGGCGGTGAGCTCCATGTTGGTGGCATCGGAGGAGGCCACGGCCGGCTCGGTCATCAAGAACGCGCTGCGGATCCGGCCATCGAGCAGCGGGTCCAGCCAGGCGTCCTTCTGCTCCTGCGTGCCGTACTTGAGCAGGACCTCCATGTTGCCGGTGTCGGGGGCGTTGCAGTTGAAGACGTACGGCGCGATCGCCGAGCGGCCGGTCAGCTCCGCGATCGGCGCGTAGTCGAGGTTGGAGAGGCCTCGGCCGCCGTGCGTGCCGTAGCGATCGGCATAGGGACCCTCGTGCCCGGCGGGAAGGAAGAGGTTCCACAGCCCGCGTTCGCGCGCCTTGGCCTGCAGCTCCTTCAGGATCGGGATCTCGGTCCACTGTTCGCCCTTCCCCGCTTCTCGGCGGCGCTTGAGCTCGGCGAAGTAGTCGGCCTCGACCGGCTCGATCTCGGTGACGAGAAAGTCGCGGACGAGCTCGGTCAGCTCGTGTGCTCGGGGTGAAGGGGCGAAGTCCATGGCTTGACGATGACACACTATTGAGCAATGCTCAACAACGTGCCCACGGAACCCAAGGAGAGCAGCACCCGGCGGCGGCTGAGCCGAGCCGACCGCCGTCGACAGCTCGTGGGGATCGGGCTGCAGATGCTCGTGGACAAGCCGATCCAGGAGCTATCCCTGGATGCGGTCGCCGCGGAGGCGGGGATCTCGAGGGGCCTCCTGTTCCACTACTTCCCGACGAAGACCGACTACTACGACGAGGTCATCGGTGCGGCCCTGCGGCGCGTGCTGCGCAACGTGGCGCCGGACGAGGGGGTCGATGCCGAGGTGGCGCTGCGTCAGTTCGTGGAGCGCTACTACGCGCAGATCGAACGCCGCCGGGCTTTCTACGTGGCCCTGGTCTTCGGCAACGGCGCGGTGGCGCTCGGCGGTGAGGGCGTGGAGTCGAACCGGATGACGATCGCTCGCACGCTGGTCGCGGCCATCGGCCTGGAGGACTCGGCGCTGCCCGTCACGCACGGCTGGACGGCCTACGTCGAGGACCGCGCTCTGCGCTGGTCCGGGCTGCCGTCCTCGGACAGGGCCGAGCTGGCCGCTGAGATCGATCACGCCTGCCGCGCCCTGCATGCACTGCTGGCGATCGACCGCTGACGCGATCATCGACGGTCGATCCCAACAGCGCTGCCGCGCCTACATCTGACCCTGGGTCACACGGGAAGGACGACGCCGGTCGCCTCCTCAGAGATCCGCCACAAGCGCCGGATGCCTTCGGCGGTGCCCAGTGGGGACAGGGGTTTGCGGACAGGCGGGCCGAAGGTGACGTACGCGGGTCCGTACAGGGTTCCCCCTAGAGCAGCAGGGTCGGTCGCGGCGCGGAGCTGGCTGAGCGCCCCTCGGGCGGTCGGCATCCCGACGAGATCGCTGGCGATATCGCCGAGGCGTCCCGCGAGCCCTCCGCCGCCGGCGGCATGGGTCGTCGACTGCAGGTCGGAGTTGGTGAGTCCCGGGTGGGCGGCCAGGGCGATGGCAGGGCTGCCCGCTGCCCTCAGTCGCCGGTCCAGGCCGATGGCGAAGTGCAGGTTGGCCAGCTTGGAGTTGCCATAGGCCTTCCAGGCCCCGTAGTGGCCGGCGAGGTAAGGGTTGTCGAGGTCGAGGTTGCTTCCTTGGTGCTGGGCGATGCTGGTGAGCGCGACCACTCGGCCGGCCGGAGCCTGCATCAGGCGTGGAAGCAGCAGCGCGGTCCAGGTCCAGTGGCCGAGGTGGTTGGTGCCCAGCTGGGTCTCGAACCCATCGACGGTGCGGCCTTCGGGGGTGGCCATCACGCCGGCGTTGTTGATCAGCAGGTCGATGCGCGGGGTTGCCGCCAGGACCTGGGCCGCGGCCTCCTTCACCGATGCCTGCGAGGAGAGGTCGAGCCGGACCAGGTCGAGGGCAGCCGAGGGGGTCTCGGCACGGATCTCGGCGATGGCCGCTTCGGCCTTGGCCTGGTTGCGGGCGGCCATGACCACGTGGGCACCCTTGGCCGCCAGTGCTCTGGCGGTGGCCAGGCCGAGCCCGCCGTTGGCTCCGGTGACGACCGCGGTGCGGCCGACCTGGGGCGGGATGTCGTCGAGGGTCCAGCTCATGGCTTGGTGACCTCCCTGTCGACGAGGGCGAACTCGATGCCGGCGTCGGTCAGCCGGCGCAGGAGGTTGTCTCCCATGGCCGCCGCGGTGGTGACCTGGCCGGCGGTGGCGGGGTTGTCGTCGAAGGCGAGGCACATCGCCGCCTCGGAGAGCATCTTCGAGGTCTCGGTGTAGCCGGGGTCGGCGCCGCTGACACGAGTGTGCACCTTCACCCCGGAGGCTTCGCCGATGAAGTCGACGGTGAACCAGGACCGGGCCCGCCGCTCCTCGGAAGGACCTTCACCCTGCGGGATGGCCCGGCCGAGGAGCCGGCGGATCGGGCCCACCTGCGCAGCCGCCGCGAGCGCACCGACCCCGGCACTCGCACCGACCAGCGTCGTGAGGCGCTTCATGCCCGCGTAGTGGCCGTAGGTGAAGTCGGGGCCGTACTCCGGGCGAGCAGCAGCCGAGCGCTTGACGATGACCGGATCGCAGGTGGGCAGGGGCAGCAGCCACAGACCCAGGTCGGCATCACGGCGCGGTGATCCAGCGATGGCACGGGCGCGCCGGCCCCGCGTACGCGGCTCGATCTGCTTCCTCTCCGAGGAGGCCTCGCGCATCTGCCGGGCCCGCGACATCTGGCCCAGGCCCGAATGGAAAGTTCCGCCGGAGATCATGGCATTGCTGCGGACGATGCCACGCACTGCCACCGGCCCATCGGTCGGCAGCTGCTTGACGGTGAAGTAGGCGCCGAGGTCGTGCGGGATCGAGTCGAACCCGCAGGCGTGCACCAGCCGGGCTCCCGTCTTCTGCGCGAGTGCATGGTGCTCGAGGTACATGCGGTCCATGAACTCGGGCTCGCCGGTGAGATCGACGTAGTCGGTGCCCGCTGCCGCGCACGCGGCGACGAGCGGGCCACCGTGCTGCAGGTACGGACCCACCGTCGTGATCACGACGCGCGCAGACTCGGCGATGGCCCGCAGCGACTCGGGGTCGGCCGCATCGGCGATCAGCACCTCGGGACGGCCGTCGTCCATGCCCTGCACCCCCTGGTCGGCCCCGAGCCGGGCGCGTACCGCTTCCAGCTTTGATCTGCTCCGGCCGGCGATGGCCCACCGCGCGTGCTCGGGAAGGTGAGTGGCGAGATAGTCGGCCGTCAGCCCGCCCGTGAACCCCGTCGCTCCGAAGAGGACGATGTCGTAGGGACGGGACGATCCGGGTGCGTTCATGGTGGTGCTCCTCGTGTCATTGCTGGTTGCCGGCCAGTTGCCAGCTCGGTGCCACGGCTCGGTGCCACAGCTCGGCGGAGCGCTCGCGGGCGCACCTCATTGAGCGTCAGGCGTTGCGGGTCTGGAGCCAGGTGCTGTAGCGCTTGAGTGCGCCGCGCTTGTGCACCTCTTCGCGGATGAAGGCGAACACCGGGCTCATCGCCGGCCGGGTCGCCTTGCCATCGCCCAGGCGGCGCAGCTGCTGCCGGACCCGGGCCATGCTGGCCGCCGAGGCCAGGGCCTTGTCCTTGATCGCGACCGGCGCCAGCACGACCTTCGCGTCGGCGTCGGTGCGCCACACGTTGGGAAGGTCGGGATCGACAGCGAGCGCGGACCCCATGCCGACCAGGTCGACACCACTGGCCAAGACCTCCTCGGCGACGGGGCGGCGCACGACTCCTCCGGTGAGCATCAGCGGGAGCGGGCTGGTGCGGGCGAGATCCTCGGCCAGGGTGAGGAAGTACGCCTCGCGGGCCTTGGTCCGGTCGTCGGTGGCCTGCCCGGTCATCGCGGGGCTCTCGTAGCTGCCGCCGGAGAGCTCGACGACATCGACACCGAGCGGCGCGAGCATCTCGATGACGGTCTTGGCGTCGTCGGCGTCGAACCCACCCCGCTGGAAGTCGGCGGAGTTGAGCTTGACCGCTACGGCGAACTCGGGGCTGACGACCTCGCGCACCGCGCGCACGATGTCGAGCAGCAGCCGGGCACGGTTCTCCAGGGACCCGCCCCACTCGTCGGTGCGCTTGTTGGCCAGCGGGGAGAGGAACTGGGAGAGCAGGTAACCGTGCGCCGCGTGGACCTCGACGCCGTCGAAGCCCGCCTCCTCGGCACGGCGAGAGGTCTCGGCGAACCGGGCCACCGTGGCGGTGATCTGCGCCGCCGACATCTCGACCGGTTCAGCCAGCCGCTTGCTGTTCTTGCCGATGTCGACGCGAATGGCCGACGGACCCCAGGCGACGCCGGGCATGTTGGCCATGATCTGGCGACCGGGGTGGTTGATCTGCATCCACACCTTCGCGCCGCCACTCCTGGCCGCCTCGGCCCAGTCGCGGAACGGCTCGAGAGGAGAGGCGGCGTCGAGCACGATGCCGGCAGGCCCGGTGAGCGCCTCGTGGTGGACCATCACGTTCCCGGTGATGATCAACCCCACTCCCCCGGCGCTCCAACGACGGTAGAGCCGCAGCAGAGCCTCGCCGGGCAGCTGTCCGGCTCCTGCCATGTTCTCCTCCATCGCAGCCTTGACCAGGCGGTTCCGCAGAGTGGACCCGCCGCGCAACTCAAAGGAGTTGAAGAGGGGCGAGGTGGTGATGGATGGCATCTCTTTCTCCATGATGATGTAATGTTGACAGTGCTTACACGAGCATAGGAGGTGAAGTGAGCAGTGTCAACATCAGCGTCCAGTCAGGATCGCACCGGCTATCACCACGGGGACTTGCGGCCAGCACTGCTGGACTCAGCCATGAAGATGCTGGAGCAGGGCGAGAGCTTCTCGCTGCGCGCCGTCGCACGTGGTGCGGGCGTCTCGGCGACCGCGCCCTATCGGCACTTCGCGGACCGCGAGGCTCTCGAGTCGGCGCTGGCCGTGGAGGGATTTCGCGAGCTCAAGGCCGATCTGATCGCCGCCAGCCGGCCCAGCCATGCGGCCGAGCTCGCAGACTTCGGGGTGGCATATGTCGTCTTCGCGCTGCGGCGACCCGCCCTGTTCCGGCTGATGCTCGGACCGTGCGGGGAGCACGACGTACGCCGACAGGCGGCCGAGGATGTCCTCGAGCTTCTCGAGTCGACGATCCGCACCGTCCTTCCCGAGGCGGATGCGGAGGCACTGGCAACAGCCGGGTGGGCGCTGGCTCACGGTCTGGCATTCCTGCACATGGACGGGAAGCTGTCCACGGCGGGCCAGGGTGAGGTCGCCGACCGCGTCCGCTCGGCCTTCGGCGCCATCATGTCGGCGGCCGGATCAGCAGATCCCACAGCCTGAGGCGCGCCCGGTCACGCACGGCCGGTGACTGGCTTCCAAGACGGTCGGGCCGCTGCCAGTGCGGCCTCGACCTCGACGCTGGAGATGCTCTCGCCACCGGTGTCGAGGCGACAACATCTTCGGCTCCGTGAAGTTCTGGACACGCTTGCCCTGACTTCAGGGTCACGACCTATCGCGAAGGGATCGCCAACCTCCTTCGAGCATGACTCTGGTCGGCTGCCGCTGATCAGTGTTCCTGCGAGTGAGCCGTTGCCGGATCGATCTGATCGCTCTTGTTGTGCAGCATCACACCCCCGACCGCATACCTGGCATACGAGACCTCGTTGATCAGTACGTGCACCGATTCCGATGGGGCGCCGGTGCTGGCCACGATGGCCTCCGTGATCCCTTCTGCGATCTGCTGGTACTGCTTGTCGCGGTCACCGCGCATGAGTTCGGGAACAATGTCGAGGTTGACGATGGGCATGAATTCCTCCTGCTGGATGGTTGTTCGCACTCGAGGATGCTGCGCGGCAGTGACCTATGGAAGACGGCACTTTGAAGTGACGACCGCACCTGGGGGTAGGAAATGGATACGCCGGGCGATGTCTCTGCTCCGCATGAAGAAAAATCTGAGGGCTACTGCGGTCGATCGGTACGAAGCGCGATCGACCTCATCGGCGGGAAATGGACGATGCTGATCCTGTGGGAGCTGCTCGGAGAGGAGCGCCGGTACGCACAGCTGCAGCGGCAGGTGACAGGGATATCCCAGAAGGTTCTCTCCGCCGAACTGAAGTCCCTCGTGCAAGCAGGGCTGGTGGAACGCGAGGTGGAGGTGGCTCCCACGATTCCCCCGCAGGTCACGTATCGCATCACATCCAAGGGACGGTCCTTGGAAGGCATCTTTGTGGCGCTCGACCAGTGGGGCCGGCGCCATGGAGATGGATCATCGCGTCGATGAGCCTGGAGGGAACTGCCATGCGCCCCTGGCGGCGACCCGGTCCGGGCGGCCGTCCGGCGAAGGAGTGCACGCGGAGGACGTGACGTCAGCCACCCCGTTGTTGACGGTGCTCACATTGCGAGTTAGGCTATGTGAGCACCGCAAACATTGAGAGGTGAATCTCCATGGCATCAACCCGCAAGCCGCCCGCCACCAACTCTGCCGCCGACACCGTCAAGGTCGAGCTGGGTAGCCGCACGGTGAGTGTTCCCAAGGGCGGTCTCTACGACCGCTTCCGGATGCAGACGGATCTCGACGAGGTCGCGCGCGACCCGCGCGTAAGCAGCGTCGACTTCTTCCGTCGGCTCTCCAAGACCCAGGTCGACTCGCCGATCGGGCCCACCTACACCCCGAACTTCTACTACCGGATGTCCTCAGCCCGGCTCACCATGATCGCCCGTTCCTCGGCCATTCGCTCCCGCCTCCCCGAGGAGCTCGAGCCGCTGGAGCTCGCCCCGGGGATCGGGCTCGCCTCGGTCATCTTCTTCCGCTACGACGTGTGCGACATCGACTTCTATACCGAGGCAGCCGTGGGCGTCGCGGTCCGGCCGGCCAGGCACGGGCGACTCGGTCTGTTCGACCTGGTCACCGACCTGAAGAACGACCACCTGCACTCCTACGTCTTCTCTCTGCCGGTCAACACCGAGATCGCCCAGGTCCGCGGCCACGACGGCTACGGCTTCCCCAAGTGGGTCACCGATCTCGACGTCGACATCAACACCTCGACCAGCACCGCCAGGGTCGCGAACGCCTCCGGCGGCGTGGATGTCGCGTTCTCGGCGCCGACGCCGGCCCAGACGAGCGTCCGGTCCGGGGAGCGGGTCTCCTCGCTGACCTCCTACACCAAGGTCGGCGACAACTGGCAGTCCACGTTCAACCAGACCAACCTGCTCGCCGCCGGCAGCACCCGCCTGCCGAGCGACATCGAGCTCGAGCTCGGCGAGGGACGCATGTCGAACGACATCCGCGCCCTCAAGCCGATCCGTACGCTCCGTCTCGACGTGGCCACCGAGGCCCAGGCCGCGCTCCACATGCCGGTGCCGACGTCGGTCCTGGCGTCGTCCTGACGCTGGTCCGTCGCGCGGTAGACGAGAACGGAGCCTGCTCCAGCCCCTGATCCGGTGGGGGCGGCGCCCGGCCCCTCCCGCACCGGCCGTCCCCACCACCTTCCACCAGCCACCCAACGAAGAACCACGAACACGGAGAAACAGACATGTCCATCGACCACGCTGCCGCCACGGCCCCGACCCGTGCCTCCAGCCTTCCCGCTTCGCTCACGCCGGCGCTGCTCCAGCGGCTCGCGAGCCAGGTCGCCGCGGCCCCGGAGGCGGCGACGGTCACCACCACCGCTCCGTACACCGGAGAGCCTCTCACCGGCCTGGCGTCCTCGACCGCCCTCGACGTCGAGCGCGCCTTCGAGCGGGCACGTACCGCCCAGATCGGCTGGGCGGCCACACCGATCAGCGAGCGCAAGCGGATCTTCCTGCGCTTCCACGACCTGATCCTGGAGCGTCAGGGGCAGGGCCTGGACCTGATGCAGGCCGAGAACGGCAAGACCCGCCGCGACGCGTTCCTGGAGATCATGGACATCGCGATCACCGCCCGCTACTACGCCCGCAGCGTCGAGAAGCTGCTCAGCCCGAAGCGTCGCAAGGGCGCCATGCCTCTGCTCACCCACACCACCGAGCTGCACCACCCCAAGGGCGTGGTGACCGTCATCTCGCCGTGGAACTACCCGCTCAGCATGGCCGCCGGTGACGCCATCCCGGCGCTGCTGGCAGGCAACGCCGTCGTCCAGAAGCCCGACACCCAGACGGCGCTCACCGCGCTGTGGGCGCTGGACCTGTTGAAGGAGGCCGGCCTGCCGGCCGATGTGTGGCAGATGGTGGTCGGACGCGGCAGCGCCATCGGCGACCCTCTCCTCGCCAACGGCGACTACGTGATGTTCACCGGCTCCACGGCCAGCGGCCGCAACATCGCCCAGAAGGCGGGGGAGCGGCTCATCGGCGCCTCGCTGGAGCTCGGCGGCAAGAACCCGATGATCGTCCTGCCCGACGCCGACGTCGACAAGACGGTCAAGGGAGCCATCGCCGCCAGCTTCCCCTCGGCCGGCCAGCTCTGCGTATCCATCGAGCGGATGTACGTCGCCGATGAGATCTACGACGAGTTCGTCGCCAAGTTCGCCGCTCGGACCAAGACCCTGCGTCAGGGCGCCGCGTACGACTTCAGCATCGACGTCGGCAGCCTCACCACGCCCTCGCAGCTGGAGACCGTCACCAGCCACGTCGAGGACGCGGTCGCGAAGGGCGCCACGCTGCTCGCCGGCGGCAAGGCTCGCCCCGACCTCGGCCCGCTGTTCTACGAGCCGACCATCCTGGCCGACGTCACCCCGGAGATGACGCTCTTCGATCACGAGACCTTCGGTCCCGTCGTATCCATCTACCGCTACTCCGACATCGAGGACGCCGTCACCCGCGCCAACGCCACGCCGTACGGCCTCAACGCCAGCGTCTGGGGTCGTGACGCAGCCACCGCCCGAGCGGTCGCTGCCCGGGTGCACGCCGGTACCGTCAACATCAACGAGGCCTTCGCCGCTGCCTGGGGAAGCATCGATGCCCCCATGGGAGGCATGGGTGACTCCGGCCTCGGGCGCCGCCACGGCGCCGACGGCCTGTTGAAGTACACCGAGGCCCAGACCGTCGCCCACCAGCGCCTCCAAGGCTTTCAGCCCCCGCAGGCGATCTCGCACGAGCAGTGGGCCGGGCTCCTGACCGGGTTCCTCAAGGTACTCAAGACGGCAGGCGTGCGTTGAGCAACGCACCCCTGGAGTTGATCGCCCCGGCCGCGGGCATCAGGCACCACCGACCGGTGGCCGAGGCGATCGCGATGAGCGAGATCGACGACCTGTCTCGCTACCAGAACGGCAAGGTGAGGCGCCGGGTCGTCCAGGGGCACCACACCAGCGACCAGGTGCCCCCAGGCTCGACCAACGACCGCATCGTCACGTGGCGGCCCGACACTGCTCACAGTTGAGCTGTCGTCCCCACTCGCACCATCTACCTCAAGGAGACCCAATGCAGACCGTCCTCGGCGCCGGCGGACCGATCGCCAACGAGCTCGTGAACGCGCTCCACCGCCACCACACCAAGGAGATTCGCCTCGTCAGCCGCAGGCCGTCGAAGCTGAACGACACCGATGAGCTCGTGGCCGCAGACCTCACCGACCCCGATGCCACCAGCCGTGCCGTCGCGGGCAGCGAGATCGCCTACCTCACTGTCGGGCTGCCC
This sequence comes from Nocardioides sp. NPDC126508, assembly GCA_040302365.1. GTDB lineage: Bacteria > Actinomycetota > Actinomycetes > Propionibacteriales > Nocardioidaceae > Nocardioides. Next base: position 493,921 of record JBEOUM010000004.1, on the reverse strand, counting down.
CTGGACTCGGAGCTGTGGGAGCGCCAGTTCCCTGTCATGATGCGCAACGTCATCGACGCCTGCGCCGAGCACGGCACGAAGTTGGTCTTCTTCGACAACACCTACATGTATCCCGGAACTCCGACGCCTCAGACCGAGTCGACCACATTCGCGCCGGGTGGACGCAAGGGCCGTGTCCGCGCAGAAATGGCCACCACGCTGCTCGAGGCCATGCGTGCCGGGCGGGTCGACGCCCTGATCGGCCGCGCCCCCGAGTTCTACGGTCCCGGTCAGACGAAGAGCTACACGAACTCGTTGGTGTTCGACCGGATCAAGGCGGACAAGCGGCCGTTCGTCCCGGTCAACGCCCATGCCAAGCGCTCGCTGGTCTGGACCCCCGACGCGAGTCGCGCGCTCGCCCTCCTGGGCAACACCCCGGACGCCTACGGCCAGACCTGGCACCTGCCGGTCGACCCGGACCGCCAGTCCTACGCCCAGCTCATCGAGATCGCCGGCGAGGTAACCGGCCGCAAGATCGGCTACACGGTGCTGCCCATGCTCGCCTTCCGCCTCGGGCGCCGCTTCGTCAAGCCGCTCGACGAGATGTACGAGCTGCTCGCCCGCTACCGCGGCGACAACATCTTCGACAGCTCGAAGTTCGCGGCCCGCTTTCCCGACTTCCAGACCACGACATATCGGCAGGGTGTGGAGCGAATCCTCGCCGGCTGACCGCCGACTCATCCTTCTGCTAGTCGTCTTGTTGGCTGCTGACGCGAGCTGCGATGCCGAACCGGTTCCGGTACTCGGACGGTGTCACGCCCGTTGCGCGGTGGAAGAGCCTGCGGAAGTTCGACACGTCCAGGTAGCCGACGCTGCGAGAGATCTGGGCGACTGGTTCGTTGGTCAGCTCCAGGGACTCGCGGGCCTTCGCGATGCGTACCGCCTGGATGTACTCCGTCGCCGTCAGGCCGGTCGCCTCCTTGAACCGTCGCTGGAAGGTGCGTGGGTGCATGGCCACGGTCTGCGCGAGGTGCTCGACGGAGTGGGGCTCCTGGAGACTGGCGTGCAGGTGGGCCTGCGCCGCACGGATCTCGGCGTCGCCGTGCTGGAGTCGAGGCGTGAATTCGTGGTAGAGCGATTGCTGTCGGCGAGGTGGGTCGGCGAGTACGAAGCGCGCCGTGTGCAGCATGACGCTGGGCCCGAGCATCCGTTCGACCAGCGTGAGGCCCAGGTCGACCCAGGCCAGGATCCCCGCAGCCGTCATGATGTCGACGTCGTCGATCACCATGCGTGAAGCGTCCACCCGAACGTTCGGGTATCGGCGCGCCAGCTCCTCGGCGAAGGCCCAGTGGGTGGTGGCGTCGCGGGAGTCGAGCAGATGAGTCTCGGCCAAGACGAAGACGCCTGCACAGACCGCGCACAGGGTCGTGCCCCGGGACTGCAGCCCGACGAGCCAGTCGGTGAGCCCGCTGACAGACCTCATGAGCTCAGGTACGACGAGGCTTGGCGGGATGATGATGTGGCTGAGCCTGTGCTCGAGCCCGGGATGAGTGTCCGCGACGCACTCCATCACGGGGCCCTCGGCCGCCGCGGACACGGCCCAGGTGCTGACCCGGATCACGCTCGGCGGGTCGCCCGACTCGACGGCGTGCTCGCTGGCGACGCGGAAGATGTCGCGAAGACCATGGATCGCTGACACCTGGCAGTCGTTGTACTCCAGCAAGCCGATCTCGGCGACGACCCGTGCTCCGGTCGCATCGAGGTGCGGGCCAGTCGCACTCGGTTTCACTCTGGCTCCTCCAGGTCCGTGGTCTGAGCAGCAGTGGGCGGCAGACCGTGTCAGGTCTGCCACCCACGGTCTCCCGAGTATCACCCCTGCTGGAGCGCCTCGCGCAGCGTGTCGACGGACAGTTTCCGTGCGACGTTGGTCGCCGGGGTGTCCCGCAGACCGTCGAGCAGCATGAAGTCGTGGACCGTCCCGCTGATGCGAACGGCCGTCACCTCGACGCCTGCCTCACGGAGCTTGTTGGCGTACAGCTCGCCCCCGTCGCGCAGCACGTCCGCCTCCGCGGTGATGACGAGGGCGGGCGGCAGTCCCTCGAGGTCCTCGAGGGTGGCCCGCAGTGGCGAGGCGTACTTCTCCTCGCGCTTGGCCTCGTCGGTCGTGTACGCATCCCAGAACCACTTCATCCCGTCGCGGGTGAGGTAGTAGTGCTCGGCGAACTGGTGGTACGACTGGGTGTCGAAGTCGGGCCCCGTCACGGGGTAGAGCAGGATCTGCGCCTTCAGGGCGAGGCCGCCGCGGTCCTTGTTCATCTGGGCGAAGACCGCGGACATGCAGCCCCCGACGGACTCGCCCGCGACCGCGACGCGGGAGGTGTCGAGGCCGTGGTCGGCGCCGTTCTTCTGCAGCCACTGGCCCACGGCGTAGTTCTGCTCGACCTGCGTGGGGTAACCCTTCTCGGGCGCCCAGTCGTAGACCGGGAAGACGCCGGCGGCACCGGCGCCGACGGCGAGCTCGCGGAAGAGGCGGTCATGGGTCTTGTCATCGCCGAAGACCCACCCGGCGCCGTGGATGTAGAACACCACCGGCAGCGGGCCGGTGGCGCCCTTGGGCTTGATGATGCGGGTGCGGACGGTGCCCCACTCGCCGGCATCGACGTCGACCCACTCCTCGTCGACGTCCGGGCGCTCGACGCCCTCGCCGCTCTGCAGATCGCTGAGGATCTTGCGGCCCTGCTCCGGCGGCAGCTCGTAGATACGGGGGTGCGGGTCGGTGTCCTCGGCCAGCTTCTTGGCCTCGGGCTCCAGGTACGGTGTGGTGGGAGCTGGAAGATCGGTCATCGGTAATCCTTTCCTCGAATGCCGGTCGCTTGCCTCGTTGACGCTACGTACGGTTCGCGTCGGGGCCGAGTGCCGCAAACGACTCACTTCGAGGTGATCGCGACACTCGGTTCGACGTCCCCAACACTCGATTCCGGGGTACCCGCGTCGCTCCCACGCGATGCGTCTGTGCTGCGCGGCCGACGTCTCGCGGACCAGCAGACCTCTGGCCTTCGACGCCGCCGACGTCCTCGGGGCGTTGGCGGCCCCTCGGCCGGTGTGGAGCTCGACGGGCTCGTCGCCCTCGCCTGACCGTGGGCTACAGCCGCCGCACGTGCCATGTCGAGACAGAGTGGCTCAGGAGCGCGATCGCGCGTCGGTGCGCGTCAGGCCCAGCAGCACCAGGCCGCCGATCCCGGCGACGACGAACCAGACGTCGGCGCCGAAGCTGACGCCGGTGTACTCCGTCGTGGCGACGTCGAAGACCAGCGCCGGCACACCGCGCAGTAGCGCGAGCACGGCCGCAACGAGCGTCGTACGTCGGAGCAGCCGGGGCGCCTTGCCGTGGCCGATCGCCACCGCGACCGGCGCCGCGGTCACCATCAGCAGCCCAGCGGCGAGGTCATAGGCAAGGAACCAAGGGCGGTCGAAGATCGGGCCGACGTCGGCGGGCAGCCAGCCCTCCCAGCCGAGTGCCCAGGCGAAGTGGACGCAGGCGAATGCGAAGCTCCAGGCGGCGAGGAGCCATCCGGCGGCCTGGCCGCGAGGGTTCGGCTCCGCGTGCGAGACGAAGGAGGTCTGGTCGATGTCAACGTGTGACGTGTTGGTAGCCATGCCTCTACGATCGCGGCGGCCCGGGCCCTTCGAGATCACCCACAGGTCTCGCCCGCCTCGCCCTGGAGGACGAGGCGGGCTCGCTTGTCTTTGCTCAGCTGCCGTTGACCCCGTCGGCGATCCGGTCGCCGATCGCCTTGTCGATGTTGCGCCAGTAGTCGAGCGCCCGGGCCAGCACCTGCGGTGAGACGCCGTCGGAGAGGTGTCCGACGACGTTGGAGACCAGGCGGTCGCGGGCGGCGTCATCGAGCACGTCGCGTACGAGCGTGCCGGCCTGTCCCCAGTCGTCGTCATCGGAACGCAGCGTGTAGGCCGACCGCACCATGTCACCGTCGCTGGCCCAGACCGCAGTCTCTGGGTAGCGCTCCGGATCGGCCTTCGGGCCGCCGTAGGAGTTGGGCGCGTAGACGGGGTCGGAGACCTTCTGCATCCGCATCGCGCCGTCCTTGGAGTAGCTGTGGACGGGCACGTGCGGCTGGTTGACCGGGATCTGCTGGTAGTTGGTGCCGAGCCGTGCGCGGTGGGCGTCGGCGTAGGAGAACCCTCGGGCCAGCAGCATCTTGTCGGGGCTCAGGCCGGTGCCGGGAACGAGGTTGTTCGGCTGGAACGCGGCCTGCTCGATCTCAGCGTGGTAGTCGGTGACGTTGCGGTCCAGCGTCATCTTCCCGACCTCGATGAGGGGGTAGTCGCCGTGCGGCCACACCTTCGTCAGGTCGAACGGGTTGAACCGATAGGTGCGGGCCTCCTCGAACGGCATGATCTGCATGTGGAGCGTCCAGGACGGGTGGTCGCCGGCCTCGATCGAGTCGTAGAGGTCCCGCTGGTGGTAGTCGCCGTCGGACCCGGCCAGCTGATCGGCAACCTCCTGGGTCAGGAAGTCGACGCCCTGGTCGGTCTTGAAGTGATACTTCACCCAGAACCGTTCGCCGGCCTGGTTGACCCACATGTAGGTGTGGCTGGAGTAGCCGTTCATGTGACGCCAGCTCTTCGGGATCCCGCGATCGCCCATCAGCCACGCGACCTGGTGGGCCGACTCGGGGGAGAGGGTCCAGAAGTCCCATTGCATGTCGTGGTCGCGCAGGTTGTTGGCCGCGCGTCGCTTCTGCGACCGGATGAAGTGCTGGAACTTCATCGGGTCACGCAGGAAGAAGACCGGCGTGTTGTTGCCGACCAGGTCGAAGTTGCCCTCGCTGGTGTAGAACTTCAGCGCGAACCCGCGGGGGTCCCGCCACGTGTCGGGGCTGCCTCGCTCGCCCGCCACGGTCGAGAACCGCGCCAGCACCTCGGTCTTGGTGCCAGGCTGGAAGACCGCGGCCTTGGTGTATGCGCTGACGTCCGCGGTCACCTCGAACCGACCGAAGGCACCGCCGCCCTTGGCATGCGGCTGACGCTCCGGGATCCGCTCACGGTTGAACTGCGCCATCTGCTCGATCAGGTAGTGGTCCTGGAGCAGGATCGGCCCGTCGGGCCCGACCGTGAGCGAATGCTCGTCGCTCGCGACTGGGATCCCTGCATCGGTGGTCGTGGGCTGCTGTTCCGTCATGCTGGTGCCTCCTCGTCGACAAGGAAGACGCGGCTGTCGCTGGCGCTCTGTCGTGGACTCGATGGTGAAAGCCACCCTGCTCCCCGGGTCCGGGACTGTCAAGCAATCTCGGCGTTGACCTGGCGTTATCACGCGACGTCGTCGCGATGGCCGAGGACCTCTTCGCCCGGGCCCTTCGGTGTATTTGCTGCGAGCCGTGCGGCCGGCGATGTCACAGATCGGTCCGGTGCTCCGTCTGAGGGGGTGAACATCCAAACGAACAGGTGGAGACATCATGAACATCGCTCTCTGGATCGTCGCCGGCGTATTCGCGTTCGGCTACATCGCCGGCGGCATCGTCAAGCTGACCATGCCCCATGAGAAGTACGCCGCAAAGCTGGGCTGGCCCGAGGACTTCACGCCCGGCAACGTGCGGTTCATGGGAGTCGTCGAGGTCCTCGGCGGTATCGGTCTCGTGCTTCCGGGGCTGGTCGGCGTGGCGCCGGTCCTGGTGCCGGTCGCGGCGTCGTGCATGGCTCTCTACATGTCGGGGGCGATCACCGAGCGGATCCGGCGCGGGGAGTACAAGGAGCTGCTCGGAGACCTGGTGTTCCTCGCCGCGATGGTCTTCATCGCGTGGGGACGCTTCGCGATCGAGCCGTTCTAGCGGTCGGTGAACGAGGACAGCAGGGCCGGCGGAAGCCCGCATTTTGAGTGATGCGCCCGCGGCACCGGGTGGCTAGCCTCATGTCATGGAGCGGCCGTGGCCGCTGACCGGGCGGGACGACGAGCTGCGCAGGGTGGCGGCGGCGATCCGGCCCGGTGCGGCGGGCGTCATCGTTGCGGGTCCGGCGGGGGTGGGGAAGACCCGGCTCGCCCGTGAGGCCCTGGCGGGTTCCGTACGCCGTGGGGAGACCGTCGTCCTCGCCCAGGGCAGCTCGGCCGCCCGGCCGTTCCCGCTGGGTGCGTTCGCCGGGCTGCTCGACGTACCGCCTGGGGAGGCGGCCGAGACGATCGGACGAGCGCTGGACGAGCTGGCCCGGCAGCTGCCGCTCGTGCTGGCGGTCGACGACGCCCACCTGCTCGACGAGCACTCCGCGATCGTGGTGCACCGGGTGGTGGCGCGGCGGCTGGCGCCGGTGCTGATCACGCTGCGTACCGGGGAGACGGCACCCGACATCGTGACGTCGCTGTGGAAGGACGACCATCTGCCGCGTCTGGACCTGGCGCCGCTCGACGCCGAGGTGAGCACCCGGCTGATCGCCCGGGTGCTCGGCGGTCCGGTCGACACCGCCTCCGCGCACCGGCTCTGGACGCTCACCGAGGGCAGCCCCCTGTTCCTGCGGCACCTGCTGGCCGGCGAGGTGTCGGCGGGACGCTTCACCGCGGCGTCCGGGATCTGGCGCTGGACCAGCGAGCCGGCGATCTCGCCGGAGCTCGCGAGCCTGCTGGAGCGGGAGATCGGTGACCTCGCGGCGGGGGGGCGGGACGTCGTCGACATGGTCGCCCTGGCCGAGCCGGTGGCGGTGCCGACGCTGTCCGCGCTGACCTCGGCGGAGGATCTCGAGGAGGCGGAGAACCGGGGGCTGGTGCGTACCGACGGGGTGGTGGCGCGGCTCGCGCACCCCCTCTACGGCGAGGTACGCCGCGCCGCGATGGGCACGCTGCGCGCCCGTCGGCTCCGCGGCCAGGTGGCGCAGACGCTGGACCCCGAGCCCGACCCGATCCCCCGGGCCGTGCTCACCCTCGACTCCGATCTGCCGCCGGAGCCGGCGCTGTTCCTGCGGGCGGCGGAGGCGGCGACCCGGATGTACGACCTGCCGTTGGCCGAGCGGCTGGCCCGCGCGGCGGCCGCCACCGGCGACCTCGCCGCGCGGGTGGTGCACGCCGCCGCGCTCTCCTGGCTCAGCCGCGGCGAGGAGGCCGAGGCGATCCATGCGGACGTCGTCGCCGGCGCGCCGGACGCCGGGACGCTCGCGCTGGTGCAGCTGCACCGCGCCGGCAATCTGCTCTTCACGATGGGCCGGCCCGCGGACGCCCATCAGGCGCTGGCCGCTGCCGAGGCCACCGGCGCGGCCCCGGCCCACGCTGCTGCGATGTCGCTCGTCGTCGACGTGGCGGACGGCGAGTTCGCGGCCGTCCTCGATCGCGCACCGCGGCTGCTGCGGAGCGAGCTTCCCGACGACCTGGCCGGCATCCTGGTCGCCAGCGCGGCCTCCGCCGTGGCCGCCGTCACCGGCGAGCACGCGCTCCTCGACGAGGCCGCGGTCGTCGGCGGGCTGACCGCCGACCGGGTGCCGACGGTCATCCCCGGCTTCGGGCTGGCCGACTTCCAGGTGCTCGGCCACCGCCTGGCCGGCACCCCGGACCGGGGTGCCGACCTGTCCCGGCGGATGCGGGCCGCGTCCGCCGATCTCCCTGGGCCCGCCCGGCTGATGGGCCTCGTCGTCGCAGGTCACGCCGCGCTCGGGGGTGGTCACGTACGCGACGCGCTCGACGCGCTGCGCGAGGCCTGGGTGGGCCTCGAGGGATCGGGCCACGAGTTCGGCTTCCGGTGCCGTACGTTGCTCGCCACCGCCCTCGCCCAGGCCGGTCGCGCGGCTGAGGCCGCTCCGCTCCTGACCGGCATCGCCGCCGGGAACCATCCGGCGTACCGGCTCTATCTGCCCGACGACCTGCTCGCGCTGGCTTGGGGTGCGGCCGCGGAGGGGGCGACGACCGAGGCGGTCGGTCACGCGGTCGCGGCGGCGGAGCTGGCCCGGGAGGCGGGCTCGCCGGCGTACGAGGTCCTCGCCTGGCAGACCGCGGTCCAGCTCGGGGGCGCGACGTCGACGGCGATGCGCCGCCTGACGTCGCTGGCGGGGATGGGTCCGCGTGCCGACGTGGCGCTGGCCCACGCCAGGGCGTGGGCCGGGGAGGACGGTGACGCGTTGCTCCAGGTGGCGCAGGCCTGGGACCGGCTCGGCGATCTGGTCGCTGCCGGCGACGCCGCGGCGCAGGCCGCCGACGTGCACCGCCGCGCAGGACGGCAGGGGTCGGCCCTGACCGCGGCGGCGCTCGCCGAGAAGCTGGCGTCGAGGTCGGGCGCGCGCACGCCGGCGCTCGGGGTCGCGGCCCGGCCGCTGCCGCTGACCGTCCGCGAGCGCGAGATCGCCGCGCTGGCGGCCCGGGGCCTCTCGAACAAGGACATCGCCGCGCGGCTGACCCTGTCGGTGCGGACCGTCGAGGGGCACCTCTACCGGGCCGGCCACAAGCTCGGCGTCTCGGAGCGAGCCGCGCTGACGGAGGTCCTCGGAGTCGAGTAGCGCGCTACTCGCACCGGGCCCGCTCCTGCGGCGGATGCTGGGACGCATCCAACCGAAGGAGGAGCCATGAGCACCATCCACATCCCGCCCGGAGAGGGCCAGCACTACGTGATGATCGACGGCGACCACATCGCCAAGACCGCCATCAAGGACAGCTTCGGAGCGTTCGAGGTCTTCGAGGTGGCCGCGCCGGCCGCGCCGATGGCGCCCCCGCACGTCTCGCCGTGGACCGGCGTCCTGTACCTGCTCGAGGGGAAGGTCACCGCTTTCGTCGACGGCGCCCGCTACGACGTGGAGCCGGGCGGCATGGTCGTCTTCCCGGCAGGTACGCCGAGCACCTTCGAGGTCGTCGGCGACTCCGCCCGGTTCCTCGCGATCGCCACCGGCAACGCGGCCGGCCGGTTCTTCGCCGACTTCGCCAGCTCGGTCCCGGCGGACCGGCCGGTCGAGGAGTCGATCGAGGCGATCCTCTCGGTGAACCAGCGCCACGGAGTCGCCCTCGCCGGGCCTGGCCATTGACAGTCTCGGCAAACGTGTTGATTCTGTGAGACATGACGAACGATGTGTCTCACGGGATCACCACGTACGTTCCTCCGACCGGGCCGACCTGGGCCGACCCCTGGCCGATGTACGCCGCGCTCCGTGAGCACGACCCGGTCCACCACGTCGCCCGGGGTGACTACTGGGTCCTGACCAGGCACGACGACGTCTACACAGCGGTGCGCGACCACGAGACGTACAGCTCGAGCGGCGGCCTGACCACGGCGCACGACGAGCTCGGGCGGCTCGGGATGGCGGACAACCCGCCGATGGTGATGACCGATCCGCCGGCCCACACCGCCTTCCGGAGGCTGGTGAACCGCGGGTTCACGCCCAAGCAGGTCGAGGACGTGACCCCTCGGGTCACCCGGTTCGTCGGCGAGCGCATCGATGCGATCAGGGCGGCCGGAGGCGGCGACATCGTCGCGGAGCTGTTCAAGCCGCTGCCGAGCATGGTCGTGGCGCACTATCTCGGCGTTCCCGAGGAGGACTGGGGGCGCTTCGACGTGTGGACCGACGCGATCGTCACGGCCAACGCGGCTCAGGACGAGAGCATCGGAGCCGGTGCCGCCGCCGAGCTCCTGGGCTACTTCGCCGACCTGATCGAGCGACGCCGCCGAGAGCCCGGCGACGACACCGTCTCCCACCTCGTCGCCGCCGGGGAGGCCGACGACGACGCCGGTCTGCTGCGCGTGCTCGCGTTCGCCTTCACGATGGTCGCCGGCGGCAACGACACCACGACCGGGCTGCTAGGCGGCGGCCTGCCGCTCCTCGCTGACCGGCCCGACCAGCGTGAGCTCGCGCTGCAGGACGTCCCGGCGGCCGTCGAGGAGCTGCTGCGGCTCACCTCGCCCGTCCAGGGGCTCGCCCGCACCACCACCCGCGACGTGACCCTCCACGACGTCACGATCCCCGCGGGCGCGAAGGTCCTGCTCTGCTACGCCGCCGCCAACCGCGACCAGCGCGTCTTCGGCGCCGATGCCGAGGAGCTCGACGTCACCCGCAATCCGCGGCAGATCCTGACCTTCGCCCACGGCGCGCACCACTGCCTGGGCGCCGCGGCCGCCCGGATGATGGGCCGGGTGACCCTCACCGAGATACTCACCCGGATGCCGTCCTTCACCGTCGACCACGGCTCCCTGGCGTGGGCGCCGGGGAGCTACGTACGCAGGCCCGTGAGTCTCGTCGTCGAGGTCACCGGATGAGCTGGCTCGAGGCGGAGCGGACCGAGCTGGCCGCCGAGCGGATCTTGGATGCCGCCGGCGCACTCTTCGTGGAGCGCGGCGTCGACAGGCCGGGCATGGACGAGGTCGCCCGTGCGGCCGGCTGCTCGCGGGCGACGCTCTATCGCTACTTCGAGAACCGGCAGGCCCTGATCCACGCCTTCGCCCACCGCGAGGCGCGGCAGATCACCAAGCAGGTCGGGCAGGCCGTGGCCGACGTCTCTGACCCGCAGCGTCGCGTGGTCGAGGCCGTCCTCGCCTGCCTCGCGGCCGTGCGCGAGCGGCCCCACCTCGCCGCCTGGTATGCCGGTGACAGCACCCTGCTGCGCGAGGTGCTCCGCGACTCCCCGATCCTCCGCGGGATCGCGGCGAGCCATCTCGCCCCCGGCACCGAGGACCCCGACCTCGCCGACTGGGTCCTGCGCATCATCCTCTCGTTCCTCACCGATCCCGGCGCCGACGAAGCACAGGAGCGCCGTCTGCTGGAGCGATTCCTGTCGGTTCCGCGGTGAGGTCGGTACTCCGGGCCGAGTGAATGTCACGAATGACGGGACCCGGGGGCGTACGCGGCCTAGCGTGAGAACACGGCCAACCACGTGGCCACTCGCGAAGGGAGCACCACCATGTCCACCCTCACCTCCCGGGAAAGCGACGAGATCGAGCGAGCCAACGCCGACGGACGTCCCGTCGTCGCGTTCGTGCACGGTCTCTGGCTCCTGTCCAGCAGCTGGGACCGCTGGCGCGCCCTCTTCGAGGAGAACGGCTACGCGACCATCGCGCCGGGCTGGCCCGACGACCCCGAGACGGTCGTCGAGGCGCGCGAACGGCTCGAGGTGTTCGCGCACAAGATGGTCCAGGCCGTCACCGACCACTACCTGGAGGCGATCGGAGCGCTGACGGCCAAGCCCGCGGTCGTCGGGCACTCGTTCGGTGGGCTCATCGCCCAGAAGATCGCCGGAACGGGTGCATCGGCCGCGACCGTCTCGATCGACCCGGCCCCGGGTCGGGGCGTGCTCCCGCTGCCGCCGTCGGCACTCAAGGCCGGCTCCCCGGTCCTCGGGAACCCGGCCAACGCCCGTCGGGCGGTCACCTTGACGTTCGAGGAGTTCAAGTACGGCTGGACCAACAACCTCACCGAGGAGGAGTCCCGCAAGCTGTACGACGAGTTCCACGTCGCCGCCTCCGGGGTGCCCATCTTCCAGGCCGCGGTCGCCAACCTGAACCCGTTCAGCGAGACCAAGGTCGGCTACAAGGCCGAGGACCGCGGGCCGATGCTGCTCATCTCCGGGGAGAAGGACCACACCGTCCCGCACGCGATCACGCACGCGGCGTACAAGAAGCACGCGCACAACACCCACGCCGTCACCGAGTTCGTCGAGATCCCGGGCCGCGGCCACTCCTTGACCATCGACAGCGGCTGGCGGGAGGTCGCCGGGACGGCGCTCGCCTTCGTCGAGACGCATCATCCGGCCGCCGGCTGATCCCGCACCCCGGAGGCCGACGGTCTCAGGTCGCCCGGCCGCGACGTCGTGACCGGGCGCTCGGGACCAGCAGGCTGAGCAGGATCTGGCGCGGGGTGAGCGGTGGTACGTCGATCGGGTGGGCGTGCTCGGGGCGGAACGCGTCGAGGTAGAAGGCCAGGTTGCGGCGCCAGGCCTCGGGGGCGGCGGCTCCGGTGACCTCGATGATCTTGCTGTGGGAGAGGACGACGAAGAGCAGGTCCTCGGGGACCAGGTCGGAGCGGACCGCGCCGGCGTCCACGGCGCGGAGCACCACGGCCTCGATGGTCTGCTGGATCTCCGTACGCAGGACGGCGAGCTCGGAGCCGCCCTCGAAGTGGGTGGACATCAGGTTCACGTAGCCGGAGGCGGCGGCCTCGAGCTCGCAGCTGGCGGTGAGATAGGCGACCAGGCCGTCCCACGGGTCCTCGGCGGCCAAGGCCGCCTGGGCGGTGGCGAGATGGGCCTGCAGGGGCTCGGTGAGGACCGACGTCCACAGCGAGACCCGGTCGGGGAAGTGGCGGTAGAGGGTGCCGGAGCCGACGCCGGCCTCGGCCGCGATGTGGTCGAGCGGCGCATGGATCCCGTCGCGCTGGAAGACGGCCTGGGCCGCCGCGACGATCCGCTCGCGGTTGCGGATGCTGTCGCGCCGCTCGGCGCGTGCCGGCCGACGGGGACGTTTCTGGGTTCGTTCCTGAGGTCGTTCCGGGCGTTCGTCGCGATCCTTCGGGCACCCCATGACGCCAGCCTACGACGGGCGAGGGAATACCGGGGACCACTCTCCGCTTCCTATACCGGAGACATCAGTCCGGATCATCCTTAGGAGACCACCATGTTCATCGCCACGCTCGTCCTGAGCATCCTGTTCGCGCTGCTGCTGCTGTTCTCGGCGTACGGCAAGCTGACCCACAACCCCGCCGTGACCGAGACGATGGAGAAGGTCGGCGCCACCCGGATCGTGCCGATCCTGGCGCTGCTCGAGATCGCCGGCGCGGCCGGGCTGATCATCGGCCTGTTCTGGTGGCCGCTGGGGGTCGCGGCCGCGATCGGCACGTTGCTGTACTTCCTCGGCGCTGTCATCGCACACGTCCGCGTGCGGGATACCCAGATCGCTCCAGCCGCGGTCTTCGCCGTCGTCTCGGTCGCGATCATCGCGCTGCGTACGGTCTCGGCCTGAGCGGCACCTGGATGCGCGCGAGCTACCCGCGTCGCCCGGCGGCGGCGAGCTCCGCGCGCATCCAGGCGCACCACTCCAGAGACGTACGCTGTGACCGGATGCCGCCCTCGAGCGTGATCCGGCTCGCGAACAGCGGTTTCGAGGGATCGCGGGCCCCCGGGTCGTCGGCGATCTCGGCCAGCTCCGAGAGATAGCGGTCGAGGGCGTCCCGGTGGGTGGCCTCCAGCCGGCCGACCAGGTCGTCGGCCGCGGCGGGGTCCACCGTCCAGAGGGACCACAGCCGGAGAATCTCCAGGTCACGGACGGGCTGCGGCTCGAGGTCGCCGACGACCCATGTGGCCAGGGCGTCCTGACCCGCGCCCGTGATCCGGTAGCGCTTCGTCGGTCGCGGACCCGCGCCGTCGACGACCTCGTGCTCGACCAGCCCGGCGGCATCGAGACGGTTCAGCTCCGGATAGATCTGCGAGTGGCGGGCTGTCCAGAAGTAGCCGATCGGCTGCCGCATCCGCTGAGCGACCTCATAGCCCGTGCTCTCGCGCCGGGCCAGCAGCCCCAGGATCGCGAAGCCGAGGTTGGAAGTCGCTGCACCGGCATCTGTCATATGTCAATATTGACATATGACGAGCTGGAGGGGCGCAGCAGCCTGCGCGGCGGTCGCAGGCATGGTGCTGGCCGGGTGCGGCGGGGAGAGCGGGGCCGGGGGCGACGGGCCTGCGCGGGTGAAGGAGTCAGGCCCCGTGCTGCCGACGGACGGCCCGTACATCGAGGGCGAGCTCGGTGGGTGCTTCCTGGCCGAGACCGACGCCGCCGTGGAGCCGATGCGGGTCACCGGTCCGAAGCTCACCCTGCCGGCCATCCGGTTCTCCCCTCCGGAGGGCGAGGAACCCTCGGCGGTGCTGGTGATGCTGCACCAGACCGACGGCGACCGCTGCGGCTGGGGCGACTTCGCGATCCTCGCGGCTCTCCAGGGCGTGGCCGGCCTCTCGTTCGACCAGTGCGGCTACGGCGGGGCCGACTGCGCGGTCGAGGATCCCGACGACCCGGTCCCGCAGGTGCGGGCCGCGCTGGCCGAGGTCGAGAAGCAGTGGCCGGACGCTCCGGTCGTGCTGGTCGGCGCCTCCATGGGCGGAAGTCAGACCGTGCGCGCCGTCGCCGCGGGGGTGGACGTGGACGGCTGGGTGGACCTGTCGGGGCCGTCGACCTGGGCCGGCGTCGACCTCTCCTCGGTCGCCGACAGGATCAGGACGCCGGGTCTGGTCGCCATCGCCGAGGACGCCGACGGTCCCGAGGAGGCCGACGCCGCCCAGGCGCTGGCGAAGGCCACGTCCTCGGAGTTCGTGGCCGCCGAGGGCGGGCACGGCTGGGACCTGGTGGTCGAGGACGGCCGGCTCTCGACGATCGGTCAGCAGATCATCGCGTACGCCGCGAGGTGATCGGCAGCACGATCGCGAGCCGCTGCGCGGCTGCTCGCAGGTGCGGGAGCAGCTCGATCATCCGGGCCATCTCCATCCGGTAGGACGGCGCGGCGATCGAGACGGCGGCGACGGCATGGCCGTCGGGGTCGAGCACGGGGACGCCGAGCGCGCGGATGCCGAGCTCGTGCTCCTCGTCGGCGACGGCGTACTGCTGCTCATGGACCTGGTCGATCATCTCCGCGAACGCGGCGCGGTCGGAGATCGTGTTCGGCGTCTTCGCGACCAGGTCCAGGTCGTCGACGAGCCCCTTGCGCTCCGCATCGGGGGCGAACGCCACCAGCACCTTGCCCATCGACGTGCAGTGCAGCGGGCCGAGGGCGCCGGGGGTGCCGATCACGCTGACCTGCTGGGGCCCTTGGACGTGGTGGACGTAGAGCTGGTTGTGGGCGGAGCGGACCGACATCAGCGAGGTCTCGCGGGTCTGCTCGGTGAGCTCCTCCAGCGCGGGCAGCGCCGAGCCGGCGAAGCCGCGCCGGTGGGCGACGTACTGGGCGAGGGAGAAGACCTTGAGCCCGAGGGAGTAGCGCTTGCTGTCCTCGTCGAAGGTCGCGTAGCCGTCGCGGATCAGGGCTGCGGCGAGCCGGTGGCAGGTGCTGAGCGGGAAGCCGGTCTCGCGGCTGAGGGTGGAGAGCGGTACGCCCGAGGGATAGGCGCTCAGGTGGTCCAGCAGGAGCAGTGCCTTGCCGACCATGTCGCGCTTGGCTCCGGCGTCGGTCGTGTCGTCCATGGCATTCATTCTTCCATATCGTGGAAGCGAGATCTGAAAGATGGAAGGAATTCGTTGACGGGTCGATGTGGTGGCCGCCACACTCGCATCGTGAAAGTGACTTCCGCCACGCGGGAGTGGAGCGAAAGGACCCCACTGATGACCACCTCCGACCTGCGCGCCGACACCGGCGCGACAGCGATCGGTACGCAGCGCTGGGCGCGCCTGCTGCCGATCGTCTTCATCACCTACAGCCTCGCGTACCTCGATCGCTCCAACTTCTCCATCGGCATCGCCGGCGGGATGGCGGAGGACCTCGCGATCACGCCCGCGGTCTCCGCGCTGATCGGCGCGGCGTTCTTCCTCGGCTACTTCGCCTTCCAGATCCCGGGTGCGATCTACGCCGAGCGGCGCAGCGTACGGTCGCTGATCTTCTGGAGCCTGCTCGCCTGGGGTGTGCTCGCCTCGGTGCAGGGGCTGCTCAGCTCGGCGACCGCCCTGATCGCCGTACGTTTCCTGATCGGTGTCGTCGAGGCCGCGGTGCTGCCGGCGATGGTGATCTTCCTCAGCCACTGGTTCACCAGCCGCGAGCGCGGCCGCGCCAACACCTTCCTCATCCTCGGCAACCCGGTCACGGTGCTGTGGCTGACGGTCGTGTCCGGCTTCCTCATCGAGGCGACCGACTGGCGGTGGATGTTCATCCTCGAGGGTCTGCCCGCGGTCGTCTGGGCGTTCGTGTTCCGGGCCATGGTCAGCGACCACCCTCAGCAGGCGAGGTGGCTCGACACCGCCGAGCGCGACGCCGTCGTCGAGCAGCTGAACCAGGAGCAGCGGGCGCTGACGCCGGTCAAGGGCTACGGCGAGGCCTTCCGCTCGCGCAACGTCATCCTGCTCTCGCTGCAGTACTTCCTGTGGAGCGTCGGCGTCTACGGCTTCGTCTTCTGGCTGCCCTCGATCGTGAAGGCGGCCTCGGGCGAGGGCATCGGGATGTCCGGGCTCATCTCCGCGATCCCGTACGTCCTCGCGGTCGTGCTGATGGTCGTCAACAGCCGTGCCTCCGACCGGGCCGGGACCCGCGGCCGGTTCGTGTGGCCGTGGCTGCTGATCGGTGCGGTGGCGTTCTACGGCTCCTACCTGCTCGGAGCCGACCAGTTCTGGCTCTCCTTCGTCCTGCTCGCCGTCGCCGGCGGTGCGATGTACGCGCCCTACGGTCCGTACTTCGCGCAGATCCCGGAGTTCCTGCCGCGGAACGTGGCCGGCGCGGCGATCGCGCTGATCAACTCCTTCGGTGCGCTCGGCGGGTTCGCCGGCAGCTACCTCGTGGGGTGGCTGAACGGCACCACCGGCAGCACCGACGCGTCGTTCCTGCTGATGGCGGGCTGCCTGGCGCTGGCCGCCGTGGTGATGCTGCTGGTCAAGGCTCCGGTTGCCGAGCCCGCTGCGGAGCCTGCTCGATGAGGATCGCCCGGATCGAGCATCCTGGCGGGATCGATCATGCCGTGATCGAGGCCGACGGCTATCGGCTGATCGAGGACGTGTACGCCGACGAGATCCGCTGCCTGGACCAGCGGGTGGCTGTCGCCGAGGCCCGGCTGCTGGCTCCGGTCGAGCCGCGCACGGTGGTCGGCATGGCCCACAACACCGGGCCGGGCGACCGGCTGCTGCCTCCGCAGGCGTTCCTCAAGCCGGCTCGGTCCGTGATCGGCCCCGGCGACCCGGTGCCGGTGCCGGCCGGCCTCGGCCCGGTCCACGCGGAGGCCGAGCTCGCGGTCGTGATCGGGAGCTCGGGTTCGGTGCTGGGCTACACGGTCGCCAACGACGTCACCGCGCGCGACCTGCAGGCCCAGGACTCGCTGTGGACGCAGGCCAAGGGCCAGCGGGGGTTCACCCCGCTGGGTCCCTGGATCGAGACGGATCTCGACCCGGCCGGCTTGGTCGTCGGTCTCGAGGTCGGGGACGCGGTCGCGCCGCCGGCCGGTACGGACCGGCTGGCCCGAGGCGTCGCGGAGGTGGTGGCGTGGGTCAGCGGCTTCCTCCCGCTCGGACCGGGCGACGTGATCCTGACCGGCGCGCCCGGCGCGAGCCTGCCGATCCGGCCCGGACAGCAGGTCACCGCCCGCGTCGAGGGCATCGGGGCGCTGGTCAGTCCGGTGGTCGAGGGCGTTCGGGAGCGGCGTACGGAGAGGGGTGCGGCATGAGTGGCATCGATACCGGCCTGGACGTGGTCACCTTCGGTGAGGCGATGGCGATGTTCGTCGCCCAGGAGAGCGGGCCGCTGCACCGGGCGGCGACGTTCGTCCGGGCGACCGCCGGGGCCGAGACCAACGTGGCGACCGGGCTGGCCCGGCTGGGCCATCGGTCCGGCTGGGTCGGGCGGCTGGGGGACGATCCGCTCGGGCTGTTCGTCGAGGAGGAGCTCCGCAACTGCGGGGTCGACCTCACCCGGGTCGAGGTCGCCCCGGACGCCCCCACCGGCTTCCAGCTGAAGTCGCGGGCCGACGGCGGCGACCCGGAGGTGGTCTACTTCCGGCGCGGGTCCGCGGGGAGCCGGCTGGTATGGAGCGAGCCGACGGCGGCGTACGTCTCCTCCGCACGTCACCTCCACCTGACCGGCATCCCGCTGGCGATCTCCGAGACGGCACGGGACTTCGCGTTCCGGGCGGTGGCCGCGGCTCGGGCGGGCGGCGCGAGCGTGTCGTTCGACCCGAACCTGCGTCCGTCGCTGTGGGCGAGCGAGCAGGAGATGGTCGCGGTCGTGAACGAGGTCGCGGCGCTCGCCGACTGGGTGCTCCCCGGGGTCGAGGAGGGCCGGGTGCTGACCGGCCACAGCGACCCGTCGCGCATCGCGGAGCACTATCTCGCCGCGGGTGTCACGCGCGTGGTCGTCAAGGACGGCTGCCACGGAGCCGTCGCCTTCGGCCCGGAGGGCACCGTCCGCCGCCCGGCGTTCCAGGTGGCGGTGGTGGATACCGTCGGTGCCGGGGACGGGTTCGCCGCCGGGCTGATCAGCGCCCACCTGGACGGTCTGGAGATCGGCCAGGCGCTCGAGCGGGCCGCCGCGGTGGGGGCGCTGGCCACGACCTCCGCCGGCGACAAGGACGGACTGCCGGACCGGGAGCGGCTCGAGCGCTTCCTGGCGACCAGCTCGGTCTTTGCCTGAGATCCATGACAACGACGAAAGGAAACAGCTCGATGCGCGTACTCGTGCCGTGGGCCCACCTGGAGGACCAGATGGGTGGCTGGCCCGACGGCCTGCAGGTGGAGGTCTTCGACGGCACCGGCGCCCCGCCGGCCGACGTCTCCGACGTGGCGTTCTACGTGCTGCCGTACGGCGTCAGCGCCGGGCGTGACCTGCTGCCGCGGATGCCTGCGCTCCGTGCCGTACAGAGCCTGAGCGCGGGGGTGGAGAAGGTGATCCCGCTCATCGGTCCGGAGGTCACGCTCTGCAACGGGCGTGGCCTGCACGACGCCAGCGCCGCCGAGCACGGGCTCGGCCTGATCCTCGCCGCCCAGCGCGAGCTGCCTCGCTGGGTGCGCGACCAGGACGCCGGCCGCTGGGCCCCCGAGCACACCCGTTCGCTGGCCGACTCGCGGGTGGTGATCGTCGGGTACGGCTCGATCGGTGCCGCGCTCGAGCGGCGCCTGCTCGCGTGCGAGGCCGAGGTCGTCAGGGTCGCGTCGAAGGCGGATGCCGACCGGGACATTCACGGCGTGGACGAGCTGTCGAGCCTGCTGCCCGCTGCCGACATCGTGGTGCTGACGCTCCCGGAGAACCCCGGCACGATCGGCCTGATCGGCGCCGAGCAGCTGGCGCTGCTGCCCGACGCCGCGCTCGTGGTGAACATCGGCCGCGGCCGCACCATCGACACCGGAGCGCTCCTCGCCGAGCTCTCCACCGGCCGGCTGCGGGCCGCGCTCGACGTCGTCGACCCCGAGCCGCTCCCCGCCGGCCATCCGCTGTGGTCGACGCCCGGGGCGATCGTGACCCCGCACGTCGGGGGCGGTGCGGCGACCTTCTACCCGCGCGCCGAGCGCCTGGTGGCCGAGCAGCTGCGGCGCTTCGCCGATGGCCGCCCGCTGCTCAACGTGGTGCCCCGAACGGGGGCCGCCGGACCTCGCTGATCCTGCCCGCAAACCTCTCCGATCGGGGAGGTTGCTCCGCTCACGCCGTCACTAATGTGCGAACGGTCACAACGTGAGAGGAGCAGCAGATGGAACCCCAGAACGAGTCGAACCCGGTCGACATCGCCGGCGACGTCACGACCGAGGACCTCATCGAGGAGGTCTCGATCGACGGAATGTGCGGCGTCTACTGATGTCCGACCGCATGCTCGAGGAGCCGTGGACACTCTCGCCCTCGGTGGCGCTGCGTCCCGAGCCCTTCGGAGCCCTCGCCTACCACTTCGGCAACCGGAAGCTGACCTTCCTCAAGCGGCCGGAGCTGGTCGAGGTGGTCCGGCTCCTCGAGCATCACCCCCGTCTCGGCAGCGCGCTCGATGCCGCCGGCATCCCGCCGGAGCAGCACGACGCGTACGCAGCGGCGCTCCGCGCCCTCGCCGAGACCGACATGATCCGCCCCCGCCACCAGGAGGCAGTGTGACCATCGCACCAGAACGCCCCAGCACTCCCACCGGCCGCCCCGAAGGCGGCAGCCTCGTCGAGCAGTTCGAGTTCGGCCTGGACGCCCCGATCTGCCTGACCTGGGAGCTGACGTACGCCTGCAACCTCGAGTGTGCCCACTGCCTGTCGAGCTCGGGCCGGCGCGACCCGCGCGAGCTCAGCACCGAGCAGTGCAAGGCCGTCATCGACGAGCTGCAGCGCATGCAGATCTTCTACGTGAACATCGGCGGCGGCGAGCCGACGATCCGCCCCGACTTCTGGGAGCTCGTGGAGTACGCCGTCGACCACCAGGTCGGCGTGAAGTTCTCCACCAACGGCTTCCGGATCACTCCCGAGCGGGCGGCCTTCCTGGCCTCGACGGACTACGTCGACGTACAGATCTCCCTGGACGGCGCGACGGCGGAGGTCAACGACCGGGTCCGCGGAGCGGGTTCGTACGACACCGCTCTGCTCGCGCTGCGCAACCTCCGCGATGCCGGCTTCTCCGACGCCAAGATCTCCGTGGTCTGCACCCGGGAGAACATCGGCCAGCTCGACGACTTCAAGGCCATCGCCGACGAGTACGGCGCCACCCTGCGCCTCACCCGGCTGCGCCCCTCGGGCCGCGGTGCCGACGTCTGGGACGAGCTGCACCCGCTCCCCGAGCAGCAGCGTGAGCTCTACGACTGGCTGATGGCGCACGGCGACAACGTCCTCACCGGCGACTCCTTCTTCCACCTGGCCGCCTACGGAGAGTCGCTCCCCGGTCTCAACCTCTGCGGCGCCGGGCGGGTGGTCTGCCTGATCGACCCGATCGGCGACGTCTACGCCTGCCCGTTCGCGATCCACGACCAGTTCCTCGCCGGCAACCTGCTCGGCGAGGGCGGCTTCCAGGAGGTGTGGCAGTCCTCGCCGCTGTTCACCGAGCTGCGCTCGCCACAGACCGGTGGTGCCTGCACGAAGTGCCAGCACTTCGACGCCTGCCGTGGCGGCTGCATGGCTGCCAAGTTCTTCACCGGGCTGCCGCTGGACGGGCCCGACCCGGAGTGCGTCCAGGGCTACGGCGAGACCGCGCTGGCCGGCGACCGGCTCGTCCCGCAGGCGAGTCAGGACCACTCCCGCAGCCAGGCCGGCCGCAACGCACCGGTGCTGCTCAATCTGGGAGCCACCCGGCGGCGCCCCGTCTCCGCCTGCAACGAGGACCCGCTCGCCGGAGGTGACCTGTCGTGAAGCTCGAGAACCCCTGGAAGAAGAACCCGTGGTTCGAGTCGGTCGCGGTCGCTCAGGAACGGGCCCGCCGCCGGCTGCCGAAACCGGTCTACGGGGCCCTGGTCGCCGGCTCCGAGCGCGGCCAGAGCATGACCGACAACCAGGCCGCCTTCGCGGAGCTGGGCTGGGCACCCCATGTCGTCGGGCAGCACGCCAAGCGTGACCTGGGCACGACCGTCTTCGGCCACTCCGTCCCGCTGCCGGTGCTGATCAGCCCCACCGGGGTCCAGGCCGTCGATCCCGACGGTGAGGTCGCGGTGGCCCGGGCCGCCGCTGCCCGCGGCACCATCATGGGGCTGTCCAACTTCGCATCCCGGTCGGTGGAGGACGTCACCGCGACCGGTGCGACCACGTTCTTCCAGATGTACTGGACCGGCGACCGCGACGTCATCGTCCAGCGCATGCAGCGTGCCCACGCCGCCGGCGCCCAGGGACTGATCGCCACCCTCGACTGGTCGTTCTCGATGGGCCGCGACTGGGGCAGTCCCGAGATCCCGGAGAAGGTCGACCTACGCACGATGATGCGGCTGGCGCCGCAGGTCGCGACCCGGCCGCGGTGGGCGTGGCAGTTCGGGCGTACGGGCGCCTTCCCGGACCTCACCGCGCCCAACCTCGCCCCGCCGGGCGGGAGCGCGCCGACGTTCTTCGGGGCCTACTACGAGTGGATGACCACCCCGCCGCCGACCTGGGACGACGTCGCCTGGATGCGCGAGCAGTGGCACCAGATCAGTGGCACGCCGTTCGTCCTCAAGGGCGTGTGCCGGGTCGACGACGCGCTCCGCGCGGTCGATGCCGGGGTCGCGGGCATCTCGGTCTCCAACCACGGCGGGAACAACCTCGACGGCACCCCTGCCGCGATCCGGATGGTCAAGCCGATCGCCGACCGCGTCGGCGACCAGGTCGACGTGGTGATGGACGGAGGCGTACGCCGCGGCTCGGACGTCGTCAAGGCGCTCGCGCTCGGGGCGAAGGCCGTGCTGATCGGCCGTGCCTACCTGTGGGGGCTCGCCGCCAACGGCCAGGCCGGGGTCGAGAACGTCCTCGACCTGATCAGCGGCGGCATCGACTCGGCGCTGCGCGGGCTCGCGCTCGGGTCGGTCACCGAGCTGCTGCCGGAGCACCTGATCGTCCCGGACGGCTTCCATGTACACGCTCGGTGACGCCACCTGGCCGGAGGTGAACAGGGGCACGGTCCTGCTGGTGCCGGTCGGATCGCTGGAGCAGCACGGGCCGCACCTGCCCTTCGACACCGACACCACCATCGCGACGGCGGTCACGCAGGGGGTGGCCGCACGGCTCGCGGAGCAGGGTGTCCCCGGCTGGGTGGCGCCACCGATCGCGATCGGCTCGAGCGGCGAGCACCAGTCGTTCGCCGGCACCGTGTCGATCGGCAGCGACGCGCTCCACCTGGTCGTCGTCGAGCTGGTCCGCTCGGCCCGCACCTGGGCCGAACGGGTCGTGATCGTCAACGGCCACGGCGGCAACGCGGCCGCGCTGACCAGCGCGGTCAACCAGCTCGCCTTCGAGGGGCAGTCGGCGTGCTGGCTGCCGTGCCGCACCGAGGAGTTCGACCTGCACGCGGGCCGCACCGAGACGTCCCTGATGCTGCATCTGCGCCCCGAGGCCGTCCACATGGATCGGGCCGAGCCCGGCGACACCCGGCCGCTCGCCGAGATCCTGCCGGCGATGCGGGCCGGCGGCGTCGCGGCCGTCTCCGCCAACGGCGTCCTCGGCGACCCGACGGGCGCCACGGCGGCGGAAGGAGCCGAGCTGCTGAACCTGATGATCGAGCAGGCCACCATGGACGTGCTGGCTCCCGGCGGCGTGGCCGTGGGATGAATCCCGGGCGCCCGTGAGATTCCCGATCGGCTTCCGGGCCCGCATCCGGGATGACGTACGCCGCATCGACGGGCGCCTGCTCGTCGGTGGGTCGCCGCTGCGTGCCGTCCGGCTCACCAAGGCGGCGCTGGCGCTGCTGGCCGACGGTGAGGTCACCGTGGCCGACGCGGTGACCGACGCGCTCGCCGCCAGGCTCGTCGACGGCAACCTGGCCGACCCGGTGCTCGACGAGGCGGGGGTGGAGCCGGCGGAGCTGACCGTCGTGATCCCCGTCCGCGACCGGCCCGAGCAGCTCGACCGTGCCCTCGCCTCGCTGGGAGCCCTCCATCGCATCGTCGTCGACGACGCCTCCCTCGACCCCGAGGCCGTCGAGCGGATCGCCCGCCGCCATGGCGCCCATCTCGTGCAGCTGCCGGTGAACCTCGGCCCGGCAGGTGCCCGCAACGCCGGCCTGCGGGCGGTCCGCACCCCGTTCGTCGCCTTCGTCGACTCCGACGTCACCGTCGAGGCGAGCACGCTCCTGAACCTCACCCGCCACTTCGCCGACAGCCGCGTCGCGCTGGTCGCCCCGCTGGTCCGCAGTCGCGCCCGGAGCCGGGAGCCGCGATGGTTCGAGCGCTTCGACGAGGACGACTCCTCCCTCGCCCTCGGCACCCGGGCCTGCGTCGTACGGCCCGGTGCCGCGGTGGGCTGGCTGCCCAGCGCCTGCCTCGTCGGTCGGACGGACCGGCTCGGGGCGGGGTTCGAGGAGACGATGCGGGTCGGCGAGGACGTCGATCTGGTCTGGCGGCTGGTCGAGGCGGGCGAGGTGGTCCGCTACGACCCCGAGCAGGTGGCCTGGCACGACACCCGCACCACCGTCAGCGGCTGGCTGGGCCGCAAGTACCTCTACGGCACCGGCGGCGCCGACCTCGCCGTGAGGCACGGCCGCAAGGGCGCCCCGGCGGTGATGACGGCGAGCATGGCGGCCACCGCGGCCGCGCTGCTGGTGCACCGCCGGTGGTCGCTCCCGGTCGCCGCCGCCGGGATCGCCTACGGCGTCCTCTCGCTGCGAAGACGGCTGCCCGAGACCCCCGGACGGGACCGGCTCGCGGTCCGGCTCTGCGCCCAGGGCCTCGGCTGGACGGTCCGCCAGGAGGCCGCGCTGCTGCTGCGGCACTGGTGGCCGCTGACCCTTCTCCTCGCGCCGCGCAGCGCCCTCGTCCGGCGTGCGCTGGCCGCCTCGCTGGTCGTCGACGTGGTCGTGGCCCGGGTCGACAACCCCGGCACGCGCTACCGGCCGCTGGCCCGGCGCCTCGACGACATGGCGTACGGAGCAGGCCTCTGGGCCGGCGCGCTCCGAGCACGTTCGGTGACCTGTCTGCTGCCGCGCCGACCCGGGCAGAAGACCGGGCAGAAGACCGGCCAGGGAGGCACCTCTCCCAACGGGTAGGTAGCTCCCTCCCGGGCCGGGCTGTTTCCCGTTCCTCGCCTGTTCGCGGCCCTTTCGCCGTACCTAATGTGCTGAGCGTCACACACCAACGGAGGTTTGCCATGCAGGTCGACGAACTACTCAAGCCCTTCCCGATCAAGGAGTTCCACCCGTTCCCCCGGGCCCTCATGGGCCCCGGCGCTCACGAGATGATCGGTCCCGAGGCCCTCAAGATGGGCTTCCGCAAGACCTTGGTGATGACGTCCGGCCTGCGCGGCACGGACATCGTCAACAAGATCGTCGAGTCGATGAAGTACCACGGCCTCGAGGTCGTCGTGTACGACAAGGTCGAGTCCAACCCCAAGGACTACAACGTCATGGACTCGGTGAAGCTCTACCAGGAGAACGAGTGCGACTCGTTCGTCTCCATCGGCGGCGGCTCGTCGCACGACGCCTGCAAGGGCGCCCGCATCTCGGTCGCCCACGACGGCCGCAACGTCAACGAGTTCGAGGGCTTCAACATGTCCGAGAACCCGAAGAACCCGCCGCACATCGCGGTCTCGACCACGGCCGGCACCGGTTCGGAGACGTCCTGGGCGTACGTCATCACCGACACGACCACGGACCCCGACAACCCGCACAAGTACGTCGCCTTCGACGACGCCTCGGTCGCCAGCCTGGCGATCGACGACCCGGTGCTCTACTACGACTGCCCGGTCGACTACACCGCGCAGTGCGGCTTCGACGTCCTGGCGCACGCCAGCGAGCCGTACGTCTCCCGGATCAACTTCCAGCCCTCGCTCGGCAACGCGCTGCACGCGATCAAGCTGACCTCGGAGAACCTGCGCCAGGCGGTCTGGAACGGCACGGACCTCGGCGGTCGTGAGGGGATGATGTACGCCCAGTACATCGCCGCCCAGGCGTTCAACTCCGGCGGCCTCGGCATCATCCACTCGATCAGCCACGCGGTGAGCGCCTTCTACGACACCCACCACGGCCTCAACAACGCGATCGCGCTGCCGCGCGTGTGGGCCTTCAACATGCCCACGCACTACAAGCGGTTCGCCGACATCGCCCGGGCGATGGGCGTCGACACCCACGGCATGACCGACGTGCAGGCCGCCGACGCGGCGCTCGCCGCGGCCATCCGGCTGCTGCGCGACGTCGGCATCACCGAGCGCTTCGTGGACGTCAAGCAGGACACGTACTCGAAGAACCGCCTCGGCCAGGGCCCGACGGCCTACTACGCCAACGCCAAGGAGATCGTCGGCGACGACTCGGACGTCGACCGGATCACCAACCACGTCCTCGGTGACGCCTGCACGCCGGGCAACGCCAAGGAGTGCACGTTCGAGACCGTACGTCCGGTGGTCGACCACTGCCTGAACGGCGACCTGGACGACCTGCTCGGCTGATCGATCCCAGCGTGGCGGGCCCGGGTCACCCGGGCCCGCCATACCGGCCCCACCCACCACCTCGAGGAGTGCACGTGTCGACCACCACCGAACCGACCCAGGGCTTCACCGACGTCCAGGACACCCGCGCCCAGCTGGCGGCGTGCGGCTACCTCGCCGACGACCGGCTCGCCACCACGGTGTTCCTGCAGACGCGGCTGGAGAAGCCGGTCCTGCTCGAGGGGCCGGCGGGGGTCGGCAAGACCCAGCTGGCCGAGAGCCTCGCCACCGCGACCGGGCGGCGCCTGATCCGGCTGCAGTGCTACGAGGGCCAGGACGAGACCAAGGCGCTCTACGAGTGGGACTACGGCAAGCAGCTGCTCTACACCCAGATCCTGCGCGAGAAGATCGGCCAGGTCGTCGAGGACGCCGCCGACCTGAACGAGGCCGTCGAGCGGATCGCCAAGCAGGACTCGGTCTTCTTCTCCCAGCGCTTCCTGGCCGCGCGGCCGCTGCTCGAGGCGATCGACTCCGACACCCCGGTCGTGCTCCTCATCGACGAGGTCGACCGTGCCGACGAGGCCCTGGAGGCGGTGCTGCTCGAGCTGCTCGCCGAGTTCCAGATCTCCATCCCCGAGATCGGCACGGTGACCGCCAAGACGATGCCGTACGTCGTGCTGACCTCGAACAACACCCGTGACCTCTCCGCCGCGCTCAAGCGCCGGTGCCTGCACCTCTTCCTCGACTACCCCGACGCGGTCCGTGAGCTGGAGATCATCCGGTCCAAGGAGACCGGTCTCGCCGACTCGCTCGCGGCCAGGCTGGTCGACATCGTCCGCGGCATCCGCGAGCTCGAGCTGCGCAAGGCGCCCAGCATCTCCGAGACCGTCGACTGGGCTCGTACGCTGGCGGTGCTCGGTGTCGAGGAGCTCACCGCCGACGTGCTCTCCACGACGCTCAACGTGGTCGTGAAGTACGAGCGCGACCTGAAGCGGGTCATGGATGCGCTGCCGCGGCTGGTCGACCCGAACGCGGAGGTGCCCGACCACCTGCACGGTCATGGTCACGGGCACGGCCACGGTCATGGCCACTCCCACGCCGCTCCGGCTGCCGACCCGAGCGATGACGACGTCGACGGCCGCGCCGAGCGGAAGGCGAAGGACCAGCCCGGCCGGCACAACGCGGGCTACTACGGCGGCGCCGGCGGCACCGGGCCGCGTACGGCGCCCGCGGTCTCGACGAGCCAGGGCACCCGGGCGTTCCCGTCGATCCGCAAGCGTCCGGTCTGAGGCGGGAGCGAGGCCCGACATGGAGACCGCACTGCACCGTTTCATCCGGCTGCTCCGGCTCTACGGCGTACGCGTGAGCACCGCCGAGGTGATCGACGCGATGCATGCGGTCGCCCAGCCCGGGGTGCTCGAGCAGCGTCACCTGCTCCACGCCGCGCTGACCGCGAGCCTGGTCAAGGACCGCCGCGACCTGGAGACGTTCGACCTGGTCTTCGACCGGTTCTTCGGCCTGCGACCGGTCGTCGAGGAGGAGGACGAGCACGGCCACACCCACGACGACCTCTCCGACGACGGGCAGCTGACCGACTTCACGCTCTCCGAGGAGCCGGGCGAGGTGCCGGAGGACGGGCACAGCCACGGCAAGCCGGACGACATCAAGGAGTACTTCAAGCCCGAGGACATGGCGCAGCGCTACAACCTCCACCAGGAGGCCAACAAGATCGACATCGCCGCGCTGACCGACGAGATCGTCCTCTCCAACGACCCGAAGTCGAGCCCCGGCGAGGCCGCGCGGGTCCAGCTCTCGACCAGCCGGATGCACAACCCCGGCAACCCGGGCGAGCTGATCCGCGACGCCGGGATGCAGCTCGACTCCGAGCTGTCCGTGCAGGAGGAGATCGCGCTGCTGAGCTGGCTCGAGGAGCGTGAGCCCGACGGCGGCATCGACGACGATGACCTCGCCGACCTGCGCAAGGCGCTGGCCCCGTGGCTGGCGACGCTTCCCGAGCGGATCCGCGACCACCTCGAGCGGCTGATGAGCATGGAGCGCGAGATCGAGTCGCGCGAGATCCAGGCGGCGCAGGCCGAGACGGTGGCCGAGCACGACCGTGCCGCGCTGGAGGAGTCGTTGCGGCGGCTGCTCAGGAAGCTCCACGGAGCACCGCGCCCGCGGCGTACGGTCGCCGCTCGCGGCATCGTCGACGGCCGCCGGACGATGCGCACCAACATGAAGTACGACGGGGTGCCGTTCCGCCCGGTCACCGTCGCGAAGGCGCACGACCGGCCGCGGCTGCTCGTGCTCTGCGACGTCTCCCTGTCCGTACGCTCCACCGCCCGCTTCACGCTGCACCTGCTGCACAGCCTGCAGTCGGTGGCCACCTCGGTCCGGTCGTTCGCGTTCGTGAAGGACCTGGTCGAGATCACCGATCTCTTCGCCGAGCACCGGATCGAGGACGCCCTGTCCCTGGTGCTGTCGGGCCTGCCGGCCGGGGGCGTGCTCGACGTGGACGCCGACTCGGACTACGGGTCCTCGTTCGAGCAGTTCCTCGAGCAGTTCGGCTCGGCGGTGAACCGGCGGACCACGCTGGTGATCCTCGGCGACGGCCGGGGCAACGGCAAGGACCCGGGCTTCGCCGCGTTCGAGGAGCTCACCCGGCGAGCCCGCTCGACGATCTGGCTCACCCCCGAGCCGCGCTACTCGTGGGCGCTCGGCGGCTGCGACCTTCCGGAGTACGCCGAGTGGTGCGACAAGGTCCAGGTCGTCCGCAACCTGCGCGGGCTGGACAGCGTCACCCAGACGATGTCGGCCGGACGATGACCGTCCCGCCCGGCGAGCTGGCCGTGATCGACGCGCTGCGACCCGGGCCGGAGGCAGGCGTCTACCGCGACGAGGTCGTCAGCGTCCGGGCCTGGCAGGGTCCGCGCCCGCGGCGCCATCTCGGGACGATCCGCACCCGCCACTTCGACGTGCACCGCGAGGGCCACCAGGTCCATCTGGTCCACTGCCTGCGGGCGGAGCAGATCGACGACGACCTCTCCGGGCTCCTGGCCGAGGAGCTGTTCCAGCCCGGATGGCTGCGTGGCCCCGACCTGTTCGAGCGGCTCTTCACGGGTGTCGTGGTCAGCAGCGCGCCCGACCCGGCGGAGGCCTGGGCGGCGTTCTACCGCAACACGCTGCGGCACGTGGAGCAGGCGCTGCACCGGCCCGGGCCGGCCGCCGCTGCGCACGGCACCATCGCCGAGTACGCCCCGGTCTACCGCTTCGTCGAGCAGCAGTTGGCCGCAGGCTCGGTCCTCGAGGTCGGCTGCTGCTTCGGCTTCCTCTCGCTGCGGCTGGCCTCCGCCGGGCGGGACGTGACCGCCTCCGACCTCTCCGTCGGCACCGTCACGCTGCTGAGCGCGGCCGCGTCCCGGCTGGAGGTGCCGCTGGCCACGCGGGCCGCCGACGCCACCCGGCTGCCGTGGGCCGACGGCGCTGCCGACAACGTGCTGCTGATCCACCTGCTCGAGCACATCGAGCCGGGCCTGGGTGACCGCGCGGTCGCCGAGGCGATCCGGGTGGCACGCCGCCGGGTCGTCATCGCCGTACCTCTCGAGGACGAGCCCGACGAGACCTGGGGCCACGTCCGGACGGTGTCGCTGGACGACCTCGCGGTCTGGGGCGAGGCCTCCGGACACCCCTACCGGGTCGTCGAGCACCACGGCGGCTGGCTCGTCATCGACACCGACCGCTGATCGTTCCTCACCGGTCGACCTGTCCGTCGGCGACGCGCATCGCCCGACGACCTCGCATCACCGCGTCAGGCCTGGTCAGCGGCCGGTCCGACCTGTCCGTCGGCCGCACGCAACCGGGTCCACGGCCTGCCCGAGGGCAGGTGTGCGACCGCCCACTCGGTGGGTCTGTCGGTGTGTTGTACGTCACTACGTTGTGAGGACCGTAGCCCAGCCCGGACGACGGTCGACTCCCTGGAGGAACTCATGACGAACACAACCATCGATGCCGAGGTGCTCACCGCTCCCAGCGCCGCGCCCACGACCTGGGGCGACCCGTTCCCGCTCGGCCTGGCCAGCTTCGGGATCTCGGCGCTCGTCCTGTCCACCGTGATGTCGGGGATCGTCGACCCGGCCGCCCTGCCGGCGGTGCTGCCGCTCGCGCTGGCGCTGGGCTTCGCGACCGAGCTCGTGGCCGGCCTGGTCCACTTCCGGCGCGGCGAGACATTCCCGGCCCTGGTGTTCACCGCGTACGCCGGCTTCTGGCTCTCCTACGCGCTGCTCGTGCAGTTCTACGGCCCGATGGTGACCGCCGGCGGTGCCGCGATCACCGGGATGTTCCTGCTCGCCTGGGCGCTGTTCACGACCTACATGCTGCTCGCGGCGCTGCGCACCAACACCACCACGATCGTGATCTTCGTGCTCCTGGCCGGGGTCTTCTACCTCGCGGCCTTCGGATCGTTCCTCGGCAGCGCCGGTCTCGGCCGGACCGCCGGCTACGTGCTGATCCTGGACGCCCTGGTGGCGCTCTACGCGTCGGCGGCGATCATCGTGAACACCACCTGGGACCGCACCGTTCTGCCCGTGCCGTGACGTCGCTCGGCCGCCGGGCCGTCGGTCAGAGGAGCCCCATCTTGGACGCCTCGTACACCGCCTCGGCCCGGCGGCTGACGCCCAGCTTCCGCAGGATGTTGCCCACGTGGAACTTCGCGGTGGTGTCGGAGATGTAGAGCCGGTGGCCGATGGCGCGGTTCGACAGCCCGTGCGCGAGCAGCTCCAGGACCTCGAGCTCGCGCGTGGTGAGCTCGGAGTCGTCGCTGGTCACCGGCATGTTCACGCCACGGATCATCGCCGCCGCGGAGCGCGCGTCGAAGGCGCTGCCGCCGCTCGCGACGTCCCGGATCGCCCGGACCAGGCCGGTGGTGTCGACGTCCTTGACGACGTAGCCGCGGGCGCCGGCGCGGATCGCCTGCATCACCAGCTGCTCGTCGAGGAACGTGGTCAGCACCAGGATCAGGGCCTCGGGGTGACGCTGGGTCAGCGCGGCGCACAGCTCGAGGCCCTCGGCGTCCGAGGACGAGGAGAGCTTCAGGTCGAGCAGCACGATGTCCGGGCGGGCGCTGTTGACCCGGGCGAGCGCCTCGGCCGCCGTCGCCGCCTCCGCGACCACCCGGAGGCCGGGCTCGCGCTCGAGGATCGACCGCAACCCCTGGCGGACGATGGCGTGATCGTCGACCAGCAGTACGTCGATGCCGGCCGTCGTCCGGTCCGGGACCGCCTGGGGTGGGCTGAGCATGGTCATGGGTTCCTCCTCGAAGCGGCTACTGCGGGTCCTCGATGAGCCCGCAGATCGTTCCCCGGCCGCGGTCCACGACCGGCAGCGGCACCCGGAGCTCCACCCGGACGCCGCCGAGGTGGGAGCGGCGGAACGCGACCGTGCCGCCGAGCTCGCTGATCCGGGTCTCGATGTTGGCCAGGCCACGGTGGCGGCCGTCGATCGAGGCGCCGCGCTCGACCCGCAGCTTCCGGGCGAGGACGCCGGGATCGCCACGGCCGTCGTCGGCGACACCGACGTAGAGCTCGTGCTTGCGGTAGCGGAGCCGGAGCACGGCCTGGGACGCCTCGGCGTGGATCGCCACGTTGAAGAGTGCCTCCCCGACCGCGCGGGCGATGTCGTGCTTGGCCTCCGCGGGCATCGGGCACACCTCGCCCTCCACCCGCACGGAGACGTCCAGGTGCGGACGGTGGTGCTCGGCGACCTCGTGCAGCAGCTCGGGCAGCGAGGAGACCGTGTCGCGGTGGGGCTGGTGCAGGGCGTAGATCGCCCGGCGCAGCTGCTCGACGGCGTCCTGGGTGAGCTGCTTGGCGGTGCCGAGGAGCTCGGTGATCCGCGCGCCGGCGGGTCCGAGCTCCTCGGTCTCGCCGCGCGCGACCTCGACCGACATCCCGGCCGAGAGCACGAACTGGGTCACGCTGTCGTGGAGCTCGCGCGCGATCCGGTGGCGCTCGTGGTCGACCAGCTCGCGCTGTCGCGCCACCAGCAGCCGTTCCTCGGCCGCCCGCAGCTCGCGGGTCCGCTGCTCGAGGTCGCGCTCGCGGGCGCCGACCTCGTCGTAGAGCCGCTGGGCACGCCGGTGCTGGGCGAGCCCGGCCTGGTACTGCTCGGAGGTGTGCAGCGCCACGGCTGCCTCGTTGGCCAGGATCCGCAGCACCGACAGATCGCCGGGCTCCGGGTCGTCGGCCAGCCCGTGGAGCCCGACCAGGCTGCCGATCATGACACTCTCCAGCGTCATCGGCACCCGCACCCAGCGCGCCGGCCCGGGCGCCCCGGTGGCATGGCCGGCCCGGATCGCACCGAGCTCGCGGCGTACGACGCCGGGGAGCTCCTCCTCGTCGCCGACCACCCGGCCGTCGTGGTCGACGACGATGAACCGCGGCCGCGCCCCCGTCAGATGGCCGTCGGCCAGCGCCAGGATCGTCCACTCCGCGGCGAGGTGCACCGCGGCCGCGCGGGCCACCTCCTCCAGGAGCGCCCGTGGACCCTCCACCGTGCGTACCAGTGCGCGCGAGATCGAGTCCATGGCGCGTACGGCCTGCTGCATCCGCTCGTCGGAGCGCAGGAACGCGCGGTAGTAGGACCGCTTGCCCGAACGTACGCCGGTCAGTGCTGCCAGATCCGGGGCACTCATAGGGCTTCTCGGAAGAGCGCGTGGATCTCGGTGCGGCTCGCCGGGCGGGGATTCGTCGTCAGGCAGGCGTCGTCGAGGGTGGTGACCGACAGCGTGTCGAGGTCGGTGTCGGTCACCCCGAGATCACGCAGGCCGCGGGGTACGCCGACGTCGTCGGCCAGGCGCCGTACGTGGTCGGCCAGCATCTCGGCCGCGACGTCTCCGGGGACCCCGTCGACCGGCAGCCCGGCGGCGCGGGCGAGGCCGACGAACCGCTCGGGGACCGAGCGGGCGTTGTAGCGGATGACGTGCGGCAGCAGGACGCCGTTGACCACGCCATGCGGGGCGTCGAGGAGCCCGCCGACCTGATGGCTCATCGCGTGGGTCGCGCCGAGGATCGCGTTGGTGAAGGCCAGGCCCGCCTGCAGGCTCGCCTGCGCCATCATCGCGCGATGCTCCATCGCGCCCGGGTCGGTGATGGTCGAGCGCAGGTGCCGGCAGACGAGCGCGACCGAGCTCATCGCGTGCCCGTCGGCCAGCGGGTTGTGCGCCAGCGAGACGTACGACTCGATGCCATGGGTCAACGCGTCCAGGCCGGTCGCGGCGTTGAGCGCCTCCGGCATCGTGGTCAGCAGCCGGGGATCGGTGATCGAGACATCAGGCACCAGGGCGCGGCCCATGATCGTGATCTTCACCCGGCGGTCGGTGTCGGTGACGATGCAGAACTGGGAGACGTCCGCACCGGTCCCCGACGTGCTCGGGATCATCAGCATCGGCGGGATCGGCCGGGCGATCTGGTCGATCCCGGCGTAGTCGAGGATGTCGCCGCCGTTGCCGGAGAGCACGGCGACGCCCTTCGCGGCATCCATGCAGGAGCCGCCGCCGATGGCCACGATGACGTCGGCCTCGGCCTCGACGTAGCGCTCGTAGGCGCGGCGTACCTCGTGGTCCTTGGGGTTCGGCGTGACGCCGGTCCACAGCACCGGGGCGAGGCCCTCGGCCCGCAGCAGCCGGAGCAGCTCGTCGACCCAGCCGGCCTCGACGATGCCGGGGTCGGTGACGACGAACGGTCGCCGGGCGCCGAGCCGGGCGGCGGAGTAGCCCGCCTCGGCGAGCGAGTCGGGGCCGAAGACCACCTCGGGCGCCTGGAACTTCACCACCTGGTCGAGCGGGGCGGCGGTCGGGAGGACGGGCTCCTGGCGGGGGGAGACCTCCCAGGTTCGGGCCATCACGGCCGTCGTGGATGCGGTGCCGGCGGTCATCTCAGAGACCGACCTCGCGGTCCAGCCGGGCG
The DNA here is from genome assembly GCA_040302365.1 of Nocardioides sp. NPDC126508. GTDB lineage: Bacteria > Actinomycetota > Actinomycetes > Propionibacteriales > Nocardioidaceae > Nocardioides. The sequence goes on along the minus strand of JBEOUM010000004.1, from coordinate 460,365 downwards.
ATCTGACCGTCGGCGAGCGCCATCAGGGGAGAGCCGGGCGGCAGCAGGTCCTGGAGGCGGAGCCACATCTCGTAGTCGTCGGCGCCCCACGCCGACCGGGTCCAGGTGGAGACCAGGTCGGGCTGGCCGGACTGCAGCACCGCGGCACGCAGCTGCTGCGCCAAGGTCTCCCGCAGCCGGACCACACCGGGCGCCACCGAGCGCGGCAGGATCGGGCCGCGGTAGCAGCGGAGCGCGCCGGCGACGTCGCCGACCGCCAGCCGGGCCTCCACGCCGAGCCAGTCGCCGGTGACCTCGGTGGTGAGCCGGTAGGGCCGGGAGGCGAGGAACTCCTCGCCGAGCAGGTTGCGCAGCCGGTTCAGCTCGGCCCGGAGGGTCGAGGAGCCGCCGTCGTCCTCGTACAGCAGGACCGCGAGCTCGTCGCCCGAGAGTCCGCGCGGGGTGCTGGCGAGGAGCAGGAAGATCTCGCTGTGGCGGGGTGAGAGCCGCAGCTGCGCGCGATGGCCACGGCCGTCGTCGATCGAGAGCAGCAGGTCCTGGCGACCCAGCGTCTCCACGGCGATGCGTGCCCAGCCCGGCCGGGTCTCGGGTTGCCGCGGCAGGAGCTGCTCGCGGGCGAGCTCGGACTCGGCGAGCCTGGCCGCGGCGCGCACCATCGCCATCGTCTGGGGCACCACGATGGAGTCACCGCCGGTGATGTCGAGGACGCCGAGGAGGCGGGAGTCGCCCGGGTCGTGGATCGGGGTGGCGGCGCAGCTCCACTGCTGCACCGAGCGCCGGAAGTGCTCGGCGGCGACGACGCTGGTCGGCCGGTCGAGCCGGAGGGCGAGGCCGGGCGCGTTCGTGCCGGCGAGCCGCTCGTCCCAGTTGCTCCCCTCGACGAAGCCGATCTGCTCGGCACGCCGGAGCGCGGTCGGAGCACCGCACACCCAGAGCAGCTGGCCGCCCTCGTCGGAGACCGCCATGATCGCGTCGCAGTCCCGCGCCGCCTGGCCGAGCACGTCGTCGAGCAGTGGGAACACGCGCGCCAGCGGATGGGCAGCACGTACGTCCCGCAGCTGGTCCTCGGGGAGGGTGATCGGTGCGCACGTGTCGTCCGCGGTCACCCCGGCGGCGGCGGACCGGTGCCACGAGTCCGCCACGGCTGCGCGCATCGAGGCGCTCTGCTTCGTATCGCTCATCCGGACCTCCTCTGGTGACGAGGGTCACATTTGAAGGTTGCATTCACGTTGCATCGATCACGCAACGTGGCTGCAACCTCGGCGTTCCTAGCGTCTGTGACCACGATCACGCCCCAACGCCTGACTCTGCCTGAGGAGATTTCCCGATGACCGTATACGCAGCTCCCGGCCAGCCCGACTCGCTGGTCACCGTCCAAGGTCGCTACGGCCACTACATCGGTGGCGACTGGGTCGACCCGGTCAAGGGCGCCTACTTCGAGAACATCTCGCCGGTGAACGGCAAGCCGTTCACCGAGATCGCCCGGGGTACGGCCGAGGACATCGAGGCCGCCCTGGACGCCGCACACGCTGCCGCTCCGTCGTGGGGGAAGACCTCGACGACGGAGCGGGCCAACATCCTGCTCAAGATCGCCGACGTGATGGAGGAGAACCTCACCGCCATCGCCGTCGCCGAGACCTGGGAGAACGGCAAGCCGGTCCGCGAGACCCTGGCTGCCGACATCCCGCTCGCGATCGACCACTTCCGCTACTTCGCCGGCGTGCTCCGTGCCCAGGAGGGCACCATCGGCGAGATCGACGAGAACACCGTGGCGTACCACTTCCACGAGCCGCTGGGCGTCGTCGGCCAGATCATCCCGTGGAACTTCCCGATCCTGATGGCCGTCTGGAAGCTCGCGCCCGCGCTGGCCGCCGGCAACGCGGTCGTGCTCAAGCCCGCCGAGCAGACCCCGTGGTCGATCCTGAAGCTCGTCGAGCTCGTCGGCGACCTGCTGCCCGCCGGTGTGCTCAACATCGTCAACGGCTTCGGCGTCGAGGCCGGCAAGCCGCTCGCGTCCTCGCCCCGCGTCGCCAAGGTCGCCTTCACCGGCGAGACCACGACCGGCCGCCTGATCATGCAGTACGCCAGCCAGAACATCATCCCGGTGACCCTGGAGCTCGGCGGCAAGAGCCCGAACATCTTCTTCGACTCCGTCGCCGCGGAGAAGGACGCCTTCTACGACAAGGCGCTCGAGGGCTTCACGATGTTCGCCCTCAACCAGGGCGAGGTCTGCACCTGCCCGTCGCGCGCGCTCGTCCAGCGCTCGATCTACTCCGACTTCGTCGGCGACGCGATCGCCCGGGTCGAGAAGATCAAGCAGGGCAACCCGCTCGACGACACCACGATGATCGGCGCCCAGGCCAGCAACGACCAGCTCGAGAAGATCCTGTCCTACATCGAGATCGGCAAGGATGAGGGCGCCAAGGTCCTCACCGGTGGCGAGCGGAGCATCCTCGAGGGCGACCTCGCCGAGGGCTACTACGTGCAGCCGACCGTCTTCGAGGGCGACAACTCGATGCGGATCTTCCAGGAGGAGATCTTCGGACCGGTCGTCTCGCTGACCGGCTTCGACGACGAGGCCGACGCCCTCAAGGTCGCCAACGACACCCTGTACGGCCTCGGTGCCGGCGTCTGGTCGCGCGACGGGTCGCAGGCCTTCCGGGCCGGCAAGGAGATCAAGGCCGGCCGCGTCTGGACGAACTGCTATCACGCCTACCCGGCCCACGCGGCCTTCGGCGGCTACAAGCAGTCCAGCATCGGCCGCGAGACCCACAAGATGATGCTGGACCACTACCAGCAGACCAAGAACCTGCTCGTCAGCTACAGCCCCGACGCACTGGGCTTCTTCTGATGAGCGCGACCCACGCCTCCTCCCTTCCGGCGCGGGTCGCCGTGACCGACGAGGCGGCGGACCTGCTCCGCCGTCTCGTCGGTATCCACGGGCCGGTCATGTTCCACCAGTCCGGTGGATGCTGCGACGGCTCCGCCCCGATGTGCTACCCGAGCGGCGACTTCATGCTCGGTGACGCCGACATCCACCTGGGCGACCTCGACATCGGGCTGGACGACCAGGTGCCCGTCTGGATGTCGCGCTCGCAGTTCGAGTACTGGTCGCACACCCACATCACCATCGACGTCGTCCCCGGACGCGGCGCCGGTTTCTCCCTGGAAGCGCCCGAGGGCGTGCGGTTCCTGATCCGGTCCCGACTGTTCACCGACGAGGAGGCACAGCGCCTTGACCGAGAAACTGACCGAGAAACTGCTCAGCACTGACCGTCCGATCCGCTTCGAGCCGCCCGCCGACCTGGCCGCTGCGGCCAACGTCACCGCCGAGGCGTACGCCCGGGCCGAGGCCGACCTCGAAGGCTTCTGGGCCGAGCAGGCCGAGCGGCTGACCTGGGCCGAGCCGTTCACCCAGGTGCTGGACTGGTCCGACGCTCCCCGTGCGCGGTGGTTCGCGGACGGGAAGCTCAACGCGGCGTACAACTGCGTCGACCGGCACGTCGAGGCCGGTCGCGGCGACAAGGTGGCCTTCCACTTCGTCGGCGAGCCCGGTGACACCCGGGACATCACCTACGCCGACCTCAAGGACGAGGTGTCCCGAGCGGCCAACGCGCTCACCGACCTCGGCGTGGGCAGCGGTGACCTGGTGGCGATCTACCTGCCGATGATCCCCGAGGCCATCGTCGCGATGCTGGCCTGTGCCCGCGTCGGCGCCACCCACACGGTGGTCTTCGGCGGGTTCTCGGCCGAGGCGCTCGCCTCGCGGATCGAGGACTGCCGGGCCAAGCTGGTCATCACCTCCGACGGCGGCTACCGCCGCGGCGCTCCGTCGCCGCTGAAGCCGGCCGTCGACGCCGCGCTCTCGCGGTTGGGCGGCCAGAGCCCGGTCGAGCACGTCCTCGTCGTGCGGCGCACCGGTGAGTACGTCCCCTTCGACGACGCCACCGACCTGTGGTGGCACGACGTCGTCGCCAGCGCCTCACCCGAGCACACGCCCGAGGCGTTCGACGCCGAGCACCCGCTGTACGTCATGTACTCCTCGGGCACGACCGGCAAGCCCAAGGGCATCCTGCACACCACCGGCGGCTACCTGACCGGCGCGGCCTACACCCACCACGCCGTCTTCGACCTCAAGCCGGACACCGACGTCTACTGGTGCACCGCCGACATCGGCTGGGTCACCGGGCACAGCTACATCGTCTACGGCCCGCTCGCCAACGGCGTGACCCAGGTGCTCTACGAGGGCACCCCGGACAGCCCGCACCGGGGTCGCTGGTGGGAGATCATCGAGCGCTACGGCGTGACGCTCTTCTACACCGCGCCGACGGCGATCCGGACGTTCATGAAGTGGGGCCGCGAGATCCCGGACGGCTACGACCTCAGCTCGCTGCGGCTCCTCGGGTCGGTCGGCGAGCCGATCAACCCGGAGGCGTACGTCTGGTACCGCAACGTCATCGGCGGCGACCGCTGCCCCGTCGTCGACACCTGGTGGCAGACGGAGACCGGTCAGATGATGATCAGCCCGCTCCCCGGGGTCACCGCCGGCAAGCCCGGCTCGGCGATGCGGCCGCTGCCCGGCATCGGCGCCGACGTGGTCGACGAGGAGGGTCGCTCGGTCCCGAACGGGTCGCGCGGCTATCTGGTGCTCACCAAGCCGTGGCCGGCCATGCTGCGCACGTTGTGGCAGGACGAGGACCGCTTCGTCGAGACGTACTGGACCCGCTTCGCGGACCTCGGCTACTACTTCGCCGGCGACGGCGCCAAGAAGGACGAGGACGGCGACATCTGGATCCTGGGGCGCGTCGACGACGTGATGAACGTGTCCGGCCACCGTCTCTCCACCAGCGAGATCGAGTCCGCCCTGGTCTCCCACCCGCGGGTCGCCGAGTCAGCCGTCGTCGGTGCCGCCGACGAGACCACCGGCCAGGCGGTCGTCGCGTACGTGATCCTGCGCTCGGGGGACGGCAACACCGGCGAGGCGCTGGTCCAGGAGCTGCGCAACCATGTGGCCAAGGAGATCGGGGCCATCGCCAAGCCGCGGCAGATCACGATCGTCCCGGAGCTGCCCAAGACGCGGTCCGGGAAGATCATGCGCCGCCTCCTGCGCGACGTCGCCGAGGGCCGGGACGTCGGCGACACCACCACGCTCAGCGACCCGAGCGTCATGGCGCTGATCGCGGAGGGATGAGATGACCGTGCCCGCCACCGGCGTCGATCCCAGGACGATCGGGCAGAGCTGGGTCATCGTGGCCCGGCACCGCCAGCCCGCGCGGACAACGGCTCCTGCCCCGTGGGGCGAGGCGCACCTCAAGCGGATCGGTACGTCCACGACCATCTGCGGTGCGCCCGCCCAGGGGTGGCACGCGTTCTGGCAGCTGCGGTCCGAGGACGTCCGCCGGTGGTGCGCCGACTGCTCCGCAGCAGCACGACCGACCCGCACCGTCTCGAGCGCTCGCCGGGGTCAGCCCCTGGTCTCGGACGGCGCCGTGCCGTAACGCCGACGGTGGGCCGCGGCGAACCTGCTCGCGGAGGAGAAGCCCCAGCGTGCGGCGACGTCGCCGATGGTGAGCGCGGGGTTGCCGGTGAGGTCGGCGTGGGCCCGCTGCAACCTGACGTCGAGCAGATACTGCGACGGGGACTGGCCCACCCAGCGCTGGAAGCCCTCCTGCAGGCGTCGCACGCTGGTGCCGGCCAGGGACGCCATGTCGGCGGCGGTCCAGGCCCCGGCCGGGTCGTCGTGCAGGGCCTCGACGACGGCCCGGATCATCCGCGGCTGCGCCGCCGGGCGGACGCCGCCGTCCGGGCAGCAGGCCTCGAGCAGACCGACCGCCACCGCGCCGGCCAGCTGACTGCGTACGAGCGCGCTGTCGGCGAAGAGGTCCGGGTCGTGCAGGTTGCCGGCCAGGCTGGTCACCAGATGGTGCCAGGCCCGCGCGCGACCGTGGTCCAGGGACATCTGCTCCGGCAGCAGGGTGCGTACGTTGACCCGGTCGGTGCCGAGGACGCGTTCGGCCTCCACCTCGAGCCAGGAGCTGTCGAACTTCACCCCGAGCACGGTGCAGGTCGCGTCCCAGTGGCTGATGAGCGAGGGGGTGTCCGGGCGGAAGACCGTGCCCTGACCGGTCACCGAGGTGATCTCCCCGAACCGTCCCCGGCTCTCCAGATGCCCGGTGATCGGCATGTTCACCTCGAACGAACCGGGGTAGTCGCAGTCGATCGCGACGTCGGCACCCCAGCCGACGTGGCCGATCAGCACCGGCCCGAGGTCGAGCGTACGCAGCGTCAACCGAGGCTCGTGGGTCCCGCCGAGCAGCCTCAGCTCGTGCGGGAAGTACGCCTGGGCGACCACGTTCGAGGCCTGTCCCCAGTCCCGAGGGGCGACGCGCCGGCGACCGGACATGGCGCGGAGTCTACCTGAGACGTCCGTCACAAAATGGCCGCGCATCCGGTGCCGGGACCGCGCGATCCGTGTCGCCGGTCTGCTGTGACGCACCTAACTTCGGGATCTCAGTGCCGACCCGTTCAGCCTCCGAGGAGCACCCGATGACCACCACACAGCAGGACCTGTCCTGGCTCGACGACGTGACGATGAGCGACCTCGAGCGGAATCCCTACCCGACCTACGAACGCCTCCGCCGCGAGGCGCCGCTCGCCTTCGTGCCCGTCCTCGGCTCGTACGTCGCCTCGACCGCCGAGGTGTGCCGCGAGGTCGCGACCAGCCCCGACTTCGAGGCCGTGATCACCCCCGCCGGCGGGCGCACGTTCGGCCACCCCGCGATCATCGGCGTCAACGGCGACATCCACGCCGACCTGCGCGGCATGGTCGAGCCCCAGCTGCAGCCGACCGAGGTCGACAGCTGGGTCGACGACCTGGTGCGCCCGATCGCCCGGCGCTACGTCGAGCAGTTCGAGGACCGCGGCCGCGCCGAGCTCGTCGCCGAGTTCTGCGAGCCGGTCTCCGTCCGCTCGCTCGGCGACCTGCTCGGTCTGCAGTCGGTCTCCTCCGACAAGCTCCGCGAGTGGTTCCACAAGCTGAGCGTCTCGTTCACCAACGCCGCGGTCGACGAGAACGGGGAGTTCACCAACCCCGACGGGTTCACCCCCGGTGACGAGGCCAGGGCGGAGATCCAGGAGGTGGTCGACCCGCTGATCGACCACTGGATCGAGCACCCCGAGAACACCGCGATCTCCCACTGGCTCCACGACGGGATGCCCCCGGGGAAGACCCGCGCCCGCGAGTACATCTACCCCACCATCTACGTCTACCTGCTCGGCGCGATGCAGGAGCCCGGCCACGGGATGGCCTCCACGCTGGTGGGGCTCTTCAGCCGCCCCGAGCAGCTGGAGGAGGTCGTCGACGACCCGTCGCTGCTGCCGCGGGCCATCTCCGAGGGCATGCGCTGGACCTCGCCGATCTGGTCGGCCACCGCGCGGATCAGCACCAAGCCGGTCACGATCGCCGGCGTGGATCTGCCCGCCGGCACCCCGGTGATCCTCTCCTACGGCTCGGCCAACCACGACACCGGAAAGTACGACGCCCCGACCGAGTACGACCTGCACCGGCCGCCGCTGCCGCACCTCGCCTTCGGTGCCGGCAACCACGCCTGCGCCGGCATCTACTACGCCAACCAGGTGATGCGGATCGGTCTCGAGGAGCTCTTCGAGGCGATCCCCAACCTGGAGCGCGACACCGGCGAGGGCGTCGAGTTCTGGGGCTGGGGTTTCCGTGGCCCGACCAGCCTGCACTGCACCTGGGAGGTCTGAGCCATGTCCGCGATCAGCGTCGCCGGCCGCCGTGTCGAGTGTGCCGAGGACCAGTCGATGCTGGAGGCGTTCCTCCGGGCCGGCATCTGGATGCCGAACTCCTGCAACCAGGGCACCTGCGGCACCTGCAAGCTGCAGGTCGTCTGCGGCGAGGTCGACCACGGCGACTCCCCGCTGGAGACGCTGACCGCGGACGAGCGTGCGGCCGGCCTGGCGCTGGCCTGCCAGGCCCGGCCGCTCGCGGAGACCGAGGTCGCGCTGCGGGGCTCGGAGGCGGGACGTACGACGCACGTGCTGCGGGATCTCACCGCCACCGTCGTGGGGGTCGAGGAGATCGCCCGGGACACCCGGCGGATCCTGCTGGGCCTCGAGGAGCCGCTCACGTTCTCGGCGGGACAGTACGTCGAGCTGCTCGTTCCCGGCACCGCCGAGCGCCGGCCCTACTCCCTGGCCAACACCGCGGAGGAGGACAAGGTCCTCGAGCTGCACGTACGCCGCGTCCCCGGCGGCGTGGCCAGCGAGTGGCTCTTCGGGCCGGTCGCGGTCGGCGACCGGGTCGAGGTGCGTGGGCCGCTCGGCGACTTCCACGCCCCCGACGCGGACGAGGACCAGGGCGAGCCGATGGTGCTCATCGGCGGCGGCACCGGGCTGGCGCCGTTGCTCGGCATCGCCCGCACGGCTCTTGCCCGCCACCCCGATCGGACGATGGTCCTCTACCACGGCGTACGCACCGAGGCGGACCTCTACGACACCGACCGTCTCGGGGAGCTGGCGGTGACGTACCAGGGCTTCAGCTTCGTCACCGTGCTGTCGCGGGAGTCGCTGCCCGGCCACCGCGACGGCTACGCCCCCGACGCCTTCGTCGAGGACATCGCGAGCGCGCGGGGCTGGTCCGGCTGGCTGTGCGGCTCCCCGGAGCTGGTCGAGGCCGGGGTCAAGGCGTTCAAACGACGCCGGATGGCACCCCGGCTGATCCACCGGGAGAGGTTCGAGCCGGCCGACGGGCGCGGGCCCGGCTCCTGACCCGGGAAAACGTCGGCCGCCGAGATCGGCCCTTGCTGAGATATATCACTAACGCGCAGGATGATGTACCAGTCGCCGGACGCCTCCGGCGCCTCGAGAGGAGAGAGATGCAGCAGGTCAAGGCCGTCATCGCCCGCGCCAAGGGAGCCCCGGTGGAGCTGGTGACGATCAACGTCCCCGATCCCGGCCCGGGTGAGGCGGTGGTGAAGATCCAGTCGTGCGGCGTCTGCCACACCGACCTCCACTACCGCGAGGGTGGGATCAACGACGAGTTCCCGTTTCTGCTGGGCCACGAGGCGGCCGGTGTGGTCGAGGCCGTCGGTCCCGACGTCACCGCGGTGGCGCCCGGCGACTTCGTGGTGCTCAACTGGCGTGCGGTCTGCGGCAGCTGCCGGGCGTGCAACCGAGGCGAGCCGCAGTACTGCTTCGCCACCTTCAACGCGACCCAGAAGATGACCCTCGAGGACGGCACCGAGCTGTCCCCGGCGCTGGGCATCGGCGCGTTCGCGGAGAAGACGCTGGTCGCGGCCGGACAGTGCACGAAGGTCGACCCGGACGCCCGGCCCGCTGCCGTCGGGCTGCTCGGCTGCGGTGTCATGGCCGGCATCGGCGCCGCGATCAACACCGGCGGCGCGACCCGCGGCAAGTCGGTCGCGGTCATCGGCTGCGGCGGCGTCGGCGTGGCCGCGATCGCCGGCGCGGCGCTGGCCGGCTCGAGCCCGATCATCGCCGTCGACATCGACCCGAAGAAGCTCGAGCAGGCCGAGCAGCTGGGCGCGACCCACGCCGTCGACTCGTCGGCCACCGACGCCGTCGAGGAGATCCGGCGGATCGCGGCCGAGACCTACCCGGGCGCCGAGGGAGCCGACATCGTCGTCGAGGCGGTCGGTCGCCCGGAGACCTGGAAGCAGGCCTTCTACGCTCGCGACCTGGCCGGCACCGTGGTGCTCGTCGGCGTACCCACCCCGGACATGAAGGTCCCCGACATCCCGCTGATCGACGTCTTCGGCCGAGGAGGCGCGCTCAAGTCCAGCTGGTACGGCGACTGCCTCCCCAGCCGCGACTTCCCCATGCTCGTCGACCTCTACCAGCAGGGCCGTCTCGACCTCGACGCCTTCGTCACCGAGGAGATCGGGATCGGCGACATCGAGGCCGCCTTCGAGAAGATGCGCCACGCCCCTGACGGGCAGAGCGTGCTGCGTTCGGTGGTGATCCTGTGACCGACGTACGTGTCGACCACGCGGTCACGAGCGGCACGTTCAGCCTCGACGGTGAGACCCACCAGGTCGACAACAACCTGTGGGTCGTCGGCGACGACCAGGAGTGCCTGGTCATCGACGCACCGCATTCGGTCGAGGACATCCTCGCCGTGGTCGGTGACCGCCGGGTGAAGGCGATCGTGTGCACGCACGCCCACGACGACCACGTACGCGTCGCACCGGCGTTGCGCGAGGCCGTCCGGGCGCCGATCCTGCTCCACCCCGACGACAGGCCGTTGTGGGAGATCACCCACACCGACGAGCTCTGGGACGCGGACCTGTCCGACGGGCAGGTGATCGAGATCGGCGACACCGCGCTGACGGTCCTGCACACGCCGGGCCACGCCCCCGGCGCGGTCTGCCTGTGGTCCGCCGACCTCGGCTGCGTGTTCACCGGCGACACCCTCTTCCGGGGCGGCCCCGGCGCGACCGGGCGCTCGTTCAGCGACCGGCCCACGATCGAGGCGTCGATCAAGGCCAAGCTGTTCGCGCTCCCTGGCGACACGGTGGTCCACACCGGGCATGGCGACGACACCACGATCGCGGCCGAGGCGGCGGCGCTGGCCTGACCGAGGCGGTCACCGGTCAGGGCGCAGGACCTCGGCGGTGAAGCTGCTGCCGGCCAGTGCATCGAGCAGATCGGTGGCGGAGACGTCCCCGGTGACGGTGATCTGTCCGGTCCCGCGGTCGGCGGTGAGGGTGGCGACCCCGGGGAGATCCCGGAGCCGGGCGGTGGCCTCACGGACGCATCGAGGGCAGCGCATGCCCTCGACGTACAGCTGGATGGTCTGCATGGCGGTCTCCTGGTGCTGTCGTGGCCCCGGACGGATCCGGGGCCACGACGGGTCGGGCGGCTAGCGGCCGGCGGGCACCGACTCGGCCGCGGTCTCGGTGCGGGCCGGCTTCCAGCCGATCCCGGTGACGACGGCGCCGGCGAGGGCGATCCCGGCGGCGCCGAGGAAGCCGGCCGAGAAGCCGTCGGTCATGGCGGCCAGGTCACCGATCCGGTCGGAGCCGTACGCGGCCGCGACGACGGTCATCGCCGCCAGCCCGAGCGCGGAGCCGACCTGGTAGCTGGTGTTGACGATCCCGGCGGCCAGGCCGCCCTCCTCGGGAGCGGCCGCACCGAGCGCGGTGCTCAGTGAGGGAATGAACGCCAGGGCCATGCCGGCCGCGGTGACCAGCGTTGCCGGGAGCACGTCGACCGCGAAGCTGCCGTCGGCGTCGACCCGGGAGAGCCAGACCAGGCCGATGCCCAGGACGACCAGGCCGCCGACCGTCATCGCCTTCGGGCCGTACGCCGCGGTCAGCCGCGGGGCGACGGCGACCATGCCGAGCATGATCGTCACGGTCATCGGCAGCAGGGCGGCGCCGGACGCGAAGGCGCCGAGGCCGAGCACCTGCTGCAGGTAGAGATTGATGAAGAAGAACATCGGGATCCAGGCGGCGCCGAGCAGGAGCTGGGCGATGTTCGCGGCGGCCAGGTTCGGCGCCCGGAAGATGCCCAGGCGCATGAGCGGCGCCGCCGAGCCGGCCTGCAGGGCGACGAACGCGATCAGGAGGGCGATGCCAACGCCACCGGCCAGGAGCGTGCTCGGCGATCCCCAGCCCTCCTCGGGGACGCGTACGACCGCGAAGACGACCGCGGCGAGACCCAGGGTGACGGTGAGTGCGCCGAGCAGGTCGATCCGGCCGCGCTGCGCGGTGCCGGCCGGCATCGTGCCGGGCGTCAGGGCGAGGACCGCGATGGCGATCGGCAGGTTGATGAAGAAGACCCACGGCCAGGAGAGGTATTCGGTGAGCACACCACCGAGGAACACCCCGGCCGTTCCGCCGGCCGGGGCGGCCGCGCCGTAGAGCGCGAGCGCCTTGGTGAGCTCCTTCGGGTTCGCCCCGAAGGTCATGAACAGGAGCGTCAGCGCCGAGGGTGCGATGAGCGCGGAGCCGGCGCCCTGGACGGCGCGGCCGGCGATCTCGACGGCGACGCCGTCGGCCAGGCCGGCGACGAGCGAGCCGATGCCGAGGACCAGCCAGCCGAGGGCGAAGATCCGGCGGGCGCCGAGCAGGTCGGAGAGCCGGCCGCCCAGCAGGAGGAGGCCGCCGAAGGCGACGACGTAGGCGTTGAACACCCAGCTGAGGTCCTGCGGGGCGAACCCGAGGTCACGCTGGATCTCGGGGAGGGCGACGCCGATGATGGAGGTGTCCATGATGACCATGAACTGGGCGGCGGCGATGAGGCCGAGGGCGAGCCAGCGGCGGCTGTTGGCACCCGCCGCCGGGGATGCTGTGGAAGACATGGTTCTCTCTCTTCGTCAGGGCGGCCGTTCGACCGCGTGAGGAGAACCTGTCCCGCGTCACTGTCCCTGGTCTGTCCGGGCGCCGTCCGACGTGCCGTCCTTCAGTCGGGACAGCGCCTCGTCGGCCTGGCCCACGAGGGCGACCTCACCGGCGGCGAGACCGAGGGTGCGGGCCTCGTCGTAGCGCTCCACCGCCGCTTCCGTCTCGAAGAGCTGCTCGTGGCACCGGGCCAGCGCGAGGGTGGCCTTCGCAGTCATCGCGGGAGTCTGCAGCGTCTCGAAGCCCTGGATCGCCGTCGACAGCAGGTCGATGGCGCTCGTCCAGTCCTCCTGACGCTCGGCGAGCCGGCCACGTCCGTACGCAGCCAGGACCGACCCGGCCCGGTCGCCCACGTGACGCGACGCCAGCTCCGCGCGGCGGAAGGCGTCCTCGGCCGACTCGTGGTCTCCGAGTCCCAGGTGGGTGATGCCCAGGTCGGCGAGAGCCCACTGCACGGTGTTGTGGATGCCGGCCGAGGCGGCGACGTCGATCGCCTGCTCGAGCGTGCGGGCCGACTCCCGCAGGCGTCCGAACTGTCGCAGACCGTAGCCGAGGTGGTAGAGGACCGCGCTGTGACCCCACGGGTCGTCGAGGTGGCGGAACTCGGCCGCGGTGGCCCGCCCGAGGCGCATCGCCGCCGGCTCGTCCCTGGCCTTGAGAGCGGTCTCGAGACGTACGAAACCGGCGACGGCCAGCCCCCAGCGGTCGTCGCGGTCGCGGAACGACCTCTCGGCGGCGTCCAGGAGGGCCGCGGCCTCGGGATCCTGGCCGTTGACCCCTTCGACGGCGAGCAGCACCTGCGAGACGGCGGCCCGGTCGGCGTCACCGTCGTCGCTGAAGATCGCGAGGCTCTCCCGGGCCGCCTCGGCGCAGCGCGGGTGCGGGTGGACGACGCAGGCGCGGGGACGCTCGACCAGCGACACCGCCTGCAGGGCGGCGGCCCGCGCCGTGGCCGTCCCGCGGTCGGTCTCCAGGAGGCGGCGCAGGATCCGGCGGCCCTCGAGGTGGCGGCCCTGGTGCCAGAAGAGGCCGAGGTGGCCGGCCAGCCGCAGGGCGGCGTCGACGTCGCCGGCCGGGCCCTCCAGCCAGGCGACGGCGGAGCGTACGTTGGCCTGCTCGTCGACCAGGAGGTTCCGTGCGCGGGGGTCGCCCTGACCGCGCAGCGCCTGCGCCGACCGCTCCGCGACCTGGGTGAAGTGGTGCGCGTGCCGGGCGGCCAGGGCGTCGTTCCGGCCGGTCCGGGAGAGCCGGTCGGCGGCGTACTCGCGCAGGGTCTCGAGCATCCGGTAGCGGGTGACGGGGCCGCGTTCGGCGACGATCAGGGACTGCTCGACCAGGCGACCCACGGCGTGGATGACCTGGCTCGGGTCGGTCTTGTCGTCGGCGAGGACCTGCTCGGCGGCGGTCAGGGTCCAGCCGCCGTGGAACACGGCGAGCCCCTCGAAGACGCGCTTCTCGAGGTCGTCGAGCAGGTCGTAGCTCCAGTCCACGGTCGCGCGGAGCGTGCGCTGGCGGTCCTCCGCCGTCCGCGGTCCCGAGGTGAGGAGCGTGAACCGCTGATCGAGGCGGTCGGCGAGGTCGCTCGGGGACAGCGAGGCGGCGCGGGCCGCGGCCAGCTCCAGCGCCAGCGGCATGCCGTCGAGCGCGCGGGCGATACGGCCGAGCGCTGCGTACGCATCGGGGTCGGTCTCGATCCCGGGCAGGACCGTCGCGATCCGGCGGACGAGCAGCTGCACCGAGGGCGTCGCCGCGATCGTCTCGGCGTCGTCGTCCTCGAGCGGCGTCGGGAGCGGGCCGACGAGGGTCTGCACCTCGCTCGGCAGCGCGAGCGGCTCGCGGCTGGTGGCGATGACGGTGAGCCGCGGGCAGCGGGCCAGCAGCTGCTCGACCAGGGTCGCGACGGGATCGACGAGGTGCTCGCAGTTGTCGATGACGAGGAGCAGGTGCTTGTCGGCGAGGAAGTCGACCAGCCGTGCCTGGAGGTCGGTCGCCGACCCGTCCTGCGGCATCGCCACGGCCGCGGCGACGGCCGGGACGATGTGCTCGCGGCTCCGGATCGCGGCGAGCCGGACGAGGTAGGCGCCGTCCGGGAACCGGTCGACGAGGCCTCGGGCGGCGTGCAGGCCCAGGGCGGTCTTCCCGGAGCCGCCGGGGCCGACGAGGGTGGTCAGCCTGGAGCTGGCGGCCCGCTCGCTCAGGGACGTGAGCAGCTCGTCGCGCCCCACGAGCGGGGTCAGGTCGGTCGGAAGGTTGGAGAGCTGCGCCCCGGACCGGGCGCGGTGGGGAGCGGTCGCCGGGGTGGACAGGGTGACCTCGCCGGACGAGCCGAGCGACGGATCCTGCCGGAGCACCCGCTCGTGCAGCGAGCGCAGTGAGGTCGACGGTTCGAGGCCGAGGTCGGCGTCCAACGTCTTCCTGGTGCGGGTGAAGACCTCGAGGGCGTCGGCCTGCCGGCCGGCCCGGTAGAGCGCGACCATCAGCAGGCCGGCCATGGCCTCATGGGTCGGGTCGGTACGCAGCAGCGGCTCCAGGTCGGTGACGACCTCCGCGTGCCGGCCCAGCGAGAGGGCGATCTGGGCACGCTCGGCGTACGCCGTCCTGCGCAGGTCCTCCAGCCGCACGGACTCGGGCACCGCCCACGGCTCGGTGGCGAAGTCGGCGAGCGCGTCGCCACGCCAGAGCCCGAGCGCCGTGTCGTAGGTGGCCAGGTCCTCCTCGGTCGGGCTCCCCGACCCGGCGACCGATGCGCGGACCTCCCGGATCCGTCGCTCGAAGGCCTCGGCGTCGATGCTGCCGGGATCGACGGCTGCCCGATAGCCGCCGCCGTCGCGCTGCACGAGGTCGAGCCCGAGGGCCTTGAACACCCGGCGCAGCTTGGAGACCCGGAGCTGGAGCGCGTTCAACGGATCGGCCGGCAGCGACGAGTCGGCCCACAGCCGGTCGATCAGCGCCGAGGCCGGCACGATCCGGCCGCGTGCCAGGAGCAGCACCGCGAGCAGGGCTCGCTCCGCCGAGCCGGCGACCTTGACGGTCTCGCCGTCGACCGTCGCCTCGAAGGGGCCGAGCAGCCCGAACCGGATGTCACGCGAGGTCGGCAGCACGTCGAGATCGTAGTCAGCCCCCGCTCGCGCGCCGAACGGATATCTGTCCGGGCCACGACAACGCCGGGACAGTACGCAGACAGATCGCCCGAGCAACCTCTGGCACGTCAACACATCGAGTTCCGAGCCAGGAGTGATCACATGAACGCCATTGCCAAGGTCGGTGCGTTCGCCGGAGCCGTCGTTGCCCTCGGCGGCCTGGGTTCCGCCGTGGGTGCCTCTGTCGGACCGCTCGGCGAGCCCGAGGGTCACCCGGAGCACGCAGCCGAGAACAGCAGCCACGGCGGCCACGCGGGCCACGGCACGAAAAGTGCGCCCGCGGCCACCGGGCTCAACGTCAGCGAGGCCGGCTACACCCTCGACCTCATCGAGGACCGCTACCAGCGCACCACCGACGCCACGCTGAGGTTCCGGATCCTCGGCGCCGGCGACGAGCCCGTCACCCGGTTCGAGACCGCGCACGGGAAGAAGCTCCACCTGATCGTCGTACGCCGCGACCTGGCGACCTTCCAGCACGTGCACCCGGTGATGGCCGCCGACGGCACCTGGTCGGTCGATGCCGACCTCGCCGAGGCCGGGACCTACCGCGTCTTCGCCGACTTCCGGCCGGCGGAGGGCGAGGGGCTCACGCTCGGGCAGGACCTCTTCGTCGGCGGTCCCTACGAACCGCAGCCGCTGCCGGCGGCCGCCACCACCAGCGCGATCAGTTCCTACCAGGTGGACCTGGACGGGCACCTGGTCGCGGGGAAGACCTCGCGCCTGACCCTGACCGTGACCCGCGACGGCGAGCCGGTCACCGATCTGGAGCCCTACCTCGAGGCGTACGGCCACCTGGTCGCGCTCCGCGACGGGGACCTGGCCTACCTCCACGTCCACCCCGAAGGAGCGCCCGGCGACGGGCGCACCGAGCCCGGCCCGGAGATCACCTTCTCCGCCGAGGTGCCCTCGGCCGGGACGTACCGGCTGTTCCTCGACTTCCAGCACGCCGGTGAGGTGCGCACCGCCGCCTTCACCGCGGTTGCCAGCGCCCACGGAACAGCCCACTGACCCCCTGCCTGAGCAGGGTCCACCACAGAGAGAGGAAAGCACCATGTGCAGCACCACCTACACCGTTTCCGGGATGACTTGCGGCCACTGCGTCAGCTCCGTCACCGAGGAGGTCACCCAGATCGCGGGCGTCTCCTCCGTCGACGTCGACCTGGCCACCGGCCAGGTGACCGTCACCTCCGAGAACGAGCTCGACCCCGTGCTGGTTCAGCGCGCGGTCGAGGAGGCCGGCTACCAGCTGGCCGGCTGACACCCGCGTCGGCTCCCTCTCCCCGTGGGCCGGGGAGCCGACGTGTACGCCGATCCACCCACCCGAAGGACACCTGATGACCGTCTCCGGAACCTCTGCCCCCACGACCGACTTCGAGCTCGAGATCGACGGCATGACCTGCGCGTCGTGCGCGAACCGCATCGAGCGCAAGCTCAACAAGCTCGACGGCGTCGCCGCCACCGTCAACTACGCGACCGAGAAGGCGAAGATCTCCGTCGCCGCGGACAGCACCGACATCGACGCGAGCGTGCTGATCGCGACCGTCGAGAGCGCCGGGTACGGCGCGCAGGAGCCTCGCCGCGAGGACCCGTCGTCGAGAGCGCCCGTCGACGGCGAAGCCACCGATCCCGCCCACCGGCTCCGGCAGCGGCTGCTGATCTCGGCCCTGCTCACGGTGCCGGTGGTGCTCCTGGCGATGGTGCCGGCGCTGCAGTTCGAGAGCTGGCAGTGGCTCTCGCTCACCCTCGCCGCGCCGGTCGTGGTCTGGGGCGCGGCACCGTTCCACCGGGCGGCGTGGACCAACGCGCGCCACGGCGCGGCGACCATGGACACGCTGGTCTCCGTAGGCACCCTGGCCGCCTTCGGCTGGTCCCTGTACGCCCTCTTCCTCGGCACCGCCGGCGAACCCGGCAAGACCCACGCGTTCAGCTTCGCCATCGAGCGCACCGACGGCCTCGGCAACATCTACCTCGAGGCCGCCGCCGGCGTCACCACCTTCATCCTCGCCGGCCGCTACTTCGAGGCCCGCTCGAAGCGCCGCGCCGGCGCCGCCCTCACCGCGCTCCTCGAGCTCGGCGCCAAGGAGGTCGCCGTCCTCCGCGACGGGTCCGAGACCCGGATCCCGATCGACCAGCTCGCCGTCGGCGACCTGTTCGTCGTACGTCCCGGGGAGAAGGTCGCCACCGACGGCATCGTCGAGGACGGGTCCTCCGCCATCGACGCGGCGATGCTGACCGGCGAGTCCGTGCCGGTCGAGGTCGCACCCGGCGACGCCGTCACCGGGGCGACCGTGAACGCCGGCGGGCGCATCGTCGTCCGGGCCACCCGGGTCGGCGCCGACACCCAGCTCGCCCAGATGGCGCGTCTGGTCGAGGAGGCGCAGACCGGCAAGGCCGCCGCGCAGCGGCTCGCCGACCGCATCTCGGGCATCTTCGTACCCATCGTGATCGCCCTCTCGGCCATCACCCTCGGGTTCTGGCTCGGCGCGGGCGCCGGGACCGCCACCGCCTTCACCGCGGCGGTCGCGGTGCTGATCATCGCCTGCCCGTGCGCGCTCGGCCTGGCCACGCCCACGGCGCTGATGGTCGGCACCGGACGCGGTGCGCAGCTGGGCATCCTGATCAAGGGCCCGGAGGTCCTGGAGAGCACCCGTCAGATCGACACGATCGTGCTCGACAAGACCGGCACGGTCACCTCCGGCACCATGACGCTGACCGACGTGATCGCCGCCCCCGGCGAGGACGCCGACGAGATCGCGCGGCTGTCCGGCGCCCTGGAGTACGCCTCCGAGCACCCGATCGCCCGCGCGATCGCGTCCGGGGCCGAGGCCCGCGTCGGCGGCCTGCCTGCGGCCGAGGACTTCGCCAACGTCCCGGGCCTGGGAGTGCAGGGCATCGTCGAGGGCCACGCCGTCCTCGTCGGCCGGGTCCGCCTGCTCGAGGAGTGGAGCCAGTATCTTCCCGGAGATCTCGGCCTGGCGATGGCCGAGGCCGAGAGCGAGGGCCGCACGGCCGTCGCCGTCGGCTGGGACGGTCAGGCGCGCGGCGTCCTGGTCGTGAACGACGTGATCAAGCCGACCTCGGCCGCCGCGATCGCGGAGTTCCAACGGCTCGGCCTGACCCCGGTCCTGCTCACCGGCGACAACGAGACCGTGGCCCGGAGCGTTGCCGCCGAGGTCGGGATCCCGGTCTCCGCGGACACCGTCATCGCCGAGGTGCTCCCCGAGGACAAGGTCGCGGTGGTCCGCCGGCTGCAGGAGGAGGGCCGCGTGGTCGCGATGGTCGGCGACGGCGTCAACGACGCCCCCGCGCTGGCCCAGGCCGACCTCGGCCTCTCGATGGGCACCGGCACCGACGTCGCCATCCAGGCCAGCGACCTGACCCTGGTACGCGGTGACCTGCGGGTCGCGGCCGACGCGATCCGGCTCTCCCGGAAGACGCTGGCCACGATCAAGGGCAACCTGTTCTGGGCGTTCGCCTACAACGTCGCGGCGATCCCGCTCGCGGTCGCCGGGCTGCTCAACCCGATGCTCGCCGGTGCCGCGATGGCCTTCTCCTCGGTGTTCGTGGTGAGCAACAGCCTCCGGCTGCGGCGCTTCCGCTGATCCGGGAGCCAAGACCGTGCTCCTCGGGCGTGACCGCGCCCGAGGAGCACCGTGTACGTGTTCCAACAGCGGAGAGGTCCGCGACCGCGCGGGTGCCCTGAATAGGGGATTCACATCACCGCTCGCGGGGCGCATCGTGAAAGCGAGGTCTTCCTGCGATCGGAGCTCGACCATGCGTCTCCTCGCCCCACTGCTGTCCGTGGCACTCGTCCCACTTCTCGTCGCGCCCGCCGTCGCCGTGCCGCGTGCGTCCTCGATCCCCCTTCCCGTCGACTTCCAGCCCGAGGGCATCACGATCGGCGAGGGCAACACCTTCTACGTCGGCTCGCTGCGGGACGGCGACATCTACCGCGGCGACCTCCGCAGCGGTGAGGGCTCGACCTTCATCGATCTCGAACCCGAGGACGGCCGGGTGGCGCTCGGCATGCGGGTCGACCAGGCACGCCACTGGCTCGCCGTGGCCGGCGGTCCGACCGGCCGCGCCTGGGTCTACGACACCCGGGACGGGTCGACCGTCGACGAGCTCGAGCTCGGCCCGGCCGCGACCACCTTCAGCAACGACGTCGCGATCACCAGGGACGCGCTGTACTTCACCGACACGTTCGCAGCCCTGATCTACCGGGTCCCGATCCTTCCGGACGGATCGTTCGGCGCGACGGAACCAATCGAGGTGACCGGCGTTGCGGCTCAGACGGGCGGCTTCGGGCTCAACGGCATCGACTCGACCAACCGAGGGTGGTTGATCGTCAACCACACCGCGCTCGGCATCCTCGCGCTGATCGACCCGGAGACCGGCGAGAGCCAGGAGATCCCGCTGTCCGGGCCCCCTCTGGTGCCGGGCACGCTCGACGGCCTGCAGCTCGAGGGCCACACCGCCTGGGTGGTGCAGAACTTCGCCAACTCCGTGGCCCGCGTGGAGCTCTCGCCGGACCTCACCAGCGGCCAGGTCGTCGAGGTGATCGAGTCCGACCTGTTCCGGGTGCCGACCACGGTCGACCTCCACGGCAGCACGCTCGCCCTGGTCAACGGCCGGTTCGACCTCGGCTTCCCACCGCCGTTCGGGCCCGGAGCACCTCCCGGCACCGATTTCGACGTGGTGCAGATCCACCCGTGACACCTGTGCCTCGACCGTGTCGCGTTGTCGGTCTCCTAAGTGCCTCGGCCTCAACACGCCGCCGCTAGGGAAGCTCCGCCTGGATCCTGGACCGAACCTCGGTGATCTGCATCCCGTCGAGGTCGCTGAGGGATGACGCGGCGACGCGATCGGCAGATTGGACACCGCATGGCGTCAAGTGCGCGACGCCATCTGTGATCGCAAGTGGCCCGGGTGGCTGAATGGCGAAGCTGTCCGATCCGGTGACCGTCACGAAGAGAAGCACGTGGTTGCCGGCGGTGAGGGCTGCGCGATTGTGGTCGCCGATGCGCTCAACCACGTCGCCACTGGCGCGTTCGATGAAATCGCTTGAGAAGTGGGTACTCCATGGATCGCTTGGAGGGGTGCCCTTGAGGATCTTGGTCGCTTTGATGGTGGCGGTGTAGGACACTGACCAGAGTTTGTCGTCGTCGGTCGGCTCGTGCTTGGCGGTCGTGACGTCGAGCACCTCGGCTTCGAGGATCACCTCGGCAAGGCTGACTGCCTCGTTGAGGTCGCTCGCTTCGTATGTCGCTGTATCGAGCTGCAGGTCTTGATCGCAATGATCGTCGGTGCCGTCGGTCTCCACCTGCGAGTCGTCTCTCGCTCTGGAGTCGGTTGAGCATCCCTGGGCAAGCGCGAACATGAGCACCAAGAGTGTCGCCGCGATTCGCCCAGCCGTAGTACGCGTTGATGTGTGAGACATTGTGTGGTCCTCAGAGGTTCGGCCCCGGGAATCCCAAGGGCATGCAGCGATAGTCCTCCGAGATCGACATGTTCGGGTCGCCGTTTGGGTGAACGTTTGGGGTGGGTCGGGCCCACTGAATGCCCCGTCACGAGGCAAGCGAGCTGCTGAGCCGGTCATCGGACCAATGAGAAGCCCCGATCATGCGCTGCGGAGTCTGTTGAACAGACGCGCTCATGATCGCAGTCGGTGCATCGGCCTCCGGCTGCGTCGCTTCCGCTGACCCGAATAGAGACACTGTTCCTCGGGTGTGATCTCGCCCGAGGAACAGTGTCTCTCGGTCTCCGCACTACCCAACGCCCCGCTGGCGGGCGGCAGCGACTGCTCCGGTGTAGGTCTCGGTGGTGAGATCGGCATCGCCGATTCCGAGTGTTGCGAGAACGGTACGGATCGTGCCGAGGCCGGCTTCGACGTCGTCGGCAGGTGCCAGCGTCTCGACCTCCAGATACGTGCCTTCGACTTCGGGCACCTCGACGAGAGTCGCCATAACCTCGCGGCCCTCAGCCTCGAAACGGTGATTACGACACAGCTTGCGAAACGAGATCAGCTCCACCGCACCCAGAGCCTTCAGAACGGTGTCGGCGACAGTCGGGTCGGCAAGCTCGGTCTCGTGCTCTGGTCTAGACCCCGACGTCTTCTCGACGGGTGCGGTCTTGAAGGTCAACAGCGAGCGGCTGTCGGCATCGTTGGTCACGGTCCGGACCCGAAGCTCCTGGTCACGGGCGGTGAGGGTCTCATCGGGGAGGTCGTAGTAGGTGTCGTGATAGGTCTCATCGATTCCGGGAGCCAGCCGTTCGAGCTCGGCACGCACGTGGTCGACGTCGCTGACCTTGGCCTTCAGTTCGACCTCGATGAGTCCGCTCACCGTTCCGCCCTTCCGTGATCTGCTGACTGGGCCGCGATGGGCCGTGTGGGGGTGGCGATGATCTTGTGCATCGATGGCCTCCTCCTCGGGCGTGACCGAGCCCGACGAGCGCAGACGTTCGAGGATCAGGACGTCGGTTGAACTGGTATGTCGTGCATCAGTACGTCGAAGGTCGGCGCATCAGGCCAGGCGGGGCGGAGCTGTCCGACGCACTGCCATCCCCAGCGCTTATAGGCGGAGTACGCGCGTTCGTTGGTGGGCGAGACCAGCAAGGTTGCGCGTGGTTCGGGGCGAGCGGCGAGGAGTTCGTCGTGCAGACCGTGCGCCACGCCTCGGCCCATCCACTCGCTCGCGACCATGATCTCGCTGAGGGCGAAGGTGCGCTGCCCGGTCTCGTTCGTGAAGTCACCCCCCAGGTCGGTGAGAAGCCCGTCCCACCAGGAGCTTCCGGGCTTCAAAGGCCAACCCCAGGTCAGTCCGACTGGGTCGCCGGCCTCGTACGCGACGACCATGTCGAAGCCGGAGGTGTTGGTGTAGCGCTCGAACCGGGCCATGAAGGTTGCCGTGGTGCGAAAGGGGTCGCCGCTGGCGATCGCGTCCTCGTGGGACCGTACGTAGAGGTCCTCGATGACAGCGGAGGCGTCGCGTGCTGCTTGAGCGTCGAACCGTTGGAAGGTGAGGGCATCAAGGGCGGTCATGCGGCACCACCGTTCATCGCTTTCAGGTTGTCGAAACGCACGTGGAACTCTTCACCGCCGCGGTGGTTGGCAGCCGCTTCTCGGACAGGTTCGAGCCTTCGCAACGTACGCCACGAGGACACGTTCTCTTCCAGGGAGCCCAACACGGTTACACCCTCGGCGATCGCGGTGGAGGTGTCGCCTGCGTCAGCGAGGGTCGAGGCGAGCGCGGCACGATAGTTCGTAGCGTTTCGTGGATCTGGCTGCGCCTCCGCTCCGGCGTGGTAGATAGCAGCAGCGGCGTCGAGATCGCCGAGGTACGCGCGTCCACGTGCTTCGTGATACCGAACTTCGGCGGGAACGACGAACTGCAGCCAGATCGCTGTGTCCGCAGGTAGCTCATGGCCCTCGGCGTGCTCGACCTCACGCCATGCGGTTCCAATCGCTCTTTCGAAATTGGGACGGTCGCCCATAGCCGCGTGCGCGATCGCCGAGCGCGCAGCGATGAGGGCGTGCAGCCGGCTTGAACGGATGTTGCGGGCGATGATGCGGGAGCGCTCGGTCAGTTGCATCGCGCGGCTAGGCGAACCGGTCCCAGTGGGCGACATGGCAAGGAGGCTCGCGTTCTGAAGCGCGTGGACGGCAAGGTCGTCGTCACCGGCCTCGCTGGCGAGAGCGAGTGCATCCGAATACCACTGCCGAGCCAGATCCTCCCGGTCGGCGTCGTAGGCGACCCATCCGGCGCACAGCGCAAGATCGCCGGTGGCGCTCATCAACGCGGTGCCGACCTCAGGGGTATAGGTCGCGGTCTCGAGCATGGCCTTCGCCCTGGTCAGGCAGTCCGCGGCTTGGTGCAGCAGCACGCCGCCGCCGACGTGCTGGTCGCGTTGCCGGATCCAGTCGGCGGCTGCGCGGAGCGTCTGAACGTGCACCTTGTCGACATTCATGCCGGCTGGAGTGGCGGACGTTGTGTGGGCCCACGCTGGTAGGGCGAGTGTGCTGATACCGATCAGAGTCTTGTTGAACACGCGTCGGTCCACGCCGGAGTCGCCGCTATCGCGATTGGCGAGAGCCTGAGCGAAGCGTCTGTGTGCGGCTGTGTCGGCGCGGTCGAGAAGCGTGTCGAACATGGCCTGGAAGTGGGGTCGCGGTTGGCGTGAGGAGCCAGCCTGCTCCCACTTGGAGACGGTGCGGGGCGAGATGCCGAGCTCGGTCGCGAATTCGCGCACCGTCATGCGCAGCGCCACCTTTCGCAACAGTCGCGCTTCCGCCCCGGTCCAGGTGTCCACCTTTGGCATTGAACCAGGTTTGCGCACTCGTGGGCAGGCAAAGGGCCACGCATGGGCCACACGTGGGCGTTCCGAATCACCTCGCCGGTGAGCAGGCTGAGAAGTGACCCCCGGCACCGGTCGAACGAACGCATCTGCGAGCAAGCCATCGCGTCCCGCCGTTCTACGCATCTCAGCAAACGCGCGGTGTTCTCCCCAGCGGATGTCTACGAGTCTCCGGTGCGGGGAGTCAGCAAGGTCGGAACCCGCTACCCCACCCTGACAGTCATGGAGCATCGTGAGTTCAGCACCAGCCATCGGTCCCCGTCGCGGACGTCCTGGACGCCCGCGCCTTGTGCGACCTCAGCTCAACGGATCGCCACGCGAGCAGATCCTCGAAGCCGCCGCTCGGTTGTTCACCAGCAAGGGGTACGCCGCAACCTCGACTCGCGAGATCGCTGAGACAGTCGGGATCAGGCAAGCTTCGCTCTACTACCACTTCGCGGGCAAGGGCGAGATCGTCACGGAGTTGCTGGCTCAGACGATCCGGCCGACGGTGGACAGTGTCGCCCGGATCGAGGCGCTGACAGACGACCCCGCAGTCGTCTTGTATCTGGTGGTGATCGCCGACGTTTGTACGTTGGCGAAGGCTCCGCACAACATCGGCTGGCTCTACCTCGCCCCTGACGTCGCTCAGGTCGAGGGATTCGATGAATTCACCGACGCCCGCGCGAACCTGGCGGCGACCTACGCCCGTCTGGTGGAGCCGATTGCGACTCCGGAGGTGCTCGGCGCTCTGGGGCCGGTCCGGCTTGGGGAGAAGTTGGTCCACAGCGTGGACGAGGTCATCGGGCTGCGCAACGCCGGTCGCCGGATCGAGGTGGAAGAGGCTGCAGAGATCGCGTCTTCGTGCCTCCGGATGTGCGGCGTCGACCAGGCTCGCATCGAGGCGGCTCAGAAGACCGCCGATGTGCTCCTTGACCAGCCGGATCACATCGATGGCGGCACGCGCTGAGGTCGCGCGTTCAGGCCTCCTGTTTAGGTAACCGTCTTGACCGACCTCACGGCGTGGATCGCAACAACGACGATGGCGCCGATCCCGGCCCCGAGACCGGCCCCGATCCAGTTCACGACGACATCACTCAGCAGGAACCCGATCCGTCCCATCGCCGGAAAGAGCATCTGAACCAGCTCCACCAGTAGAGGCAGCGCCACCGCGGTGGCGACAGCGACCTCTCGGCGGCCGGCGCACCACATCAGCACTGACACCGCTCCCAGGCTTGCCCCAGCCAGGACATTGAGTGAGTCGGAACTGATCATCAAGAGGTTCCCCAGTGGCGGCAGCTGGACTTCGAGGTTGAGCCCACGAGACGCGCCCGCAGCCCCCCACAGTCCGGATCTGTTCGGTGTTGCGGTCACGCCCAGGTAGGCGCCGCACACCGCAACGAACAAGACCGCGGTCGCGCGCGGCACCTGCAACCACCTTGCCCACCATGGTGCTCCCAGGACGGCAAGCACCCCCGCGCCGATGATGGTCGGCAACGCGAGCGGCAGCGAGCGGAAGAAGGGCTCGATGAACAATCTGGGCCTCCGGCTCTGGAGTAGCGCTATGTCTATAGGCCACGTTTCCTACGGCTGAATCATCGCCTGCGAACATAGACTCCCGGACGTGGACGAACACGTGTTGCTGATCGTCGGGGCGGCGCTGGTGATCATGATCGCGGCGTCGGTGTTCGCGCGGCGTACGGGGGTGGCGGCGCCGCTGCTGCTCGTGGGGCTCGGGATCGGGGCGAGCTACCTGCCCGGGGCGCCGGAGATCGCGCTCGACCCGGAGCTGGTCCTGGCCGGCGTACTGCCGCCGTTGCTCTACTCCTCCGCGGTCAACCTGCCGGTGATCGACTTCCGGCGGAACTTCCGGCTGATCAGCTGGCTCTCGGTCGTGATGGTGATCGTCTCGGCGCTGGTGATCGGCGCGGTCGTGCACTGGCTGTTCCCGGAGATCTCGTTCCCGCTCGCGGTCGCGCTCGGGGCGGTCGTCAGCCCCACCGACGCGGTGGCGGCGACGGCGATCGGGCGCCGGGTCGGGCTGCCGCCGCGGGTGATGACGGTGCTCGAAGGGGAGAGCCTGGTCAACGATGCCTCCGCCCTCGTCGTGCTCCGCACGGCCGTCGCGGGGATCGCTGCGGCCAGCTCGTTCTCGCTGGGACGTACGGTGCTGGAGTTCGGGTGGGCGGTGCTGGGCGCCCTCGTGATCGGTGGCCTCGTCGGCTGGGGGACGGTCGTGCTCCGCCAGCGGCTGGACGACCCGGTGCTCAACACGACCATCTCGTTCGCGGTGCCGTTCATCGCCTACTTCCCGGCCGAGGAGCTGGACGCGTCCGGCGTGCTCGCCGTCGTCGTCGCCGGACTGGTCACCGGCGGGCTCGGCAGCCGCCGGTTCAGCGCCCGCGACCGGCAGACCCAGACCACCACGTGGACGACCTT
Organism: Nocardioides sp. NPDC126508; assembly: GCA_040302365.1. Taxonomy (GTDB): domain Bacteria; phylum Actinomycetota; class Actinomycetes; order Propionibacteriales; family Nocardioidaceae; genus Nocardioides. The sequence goes on along the minus strand of JBEOUM010000004.1, from coordinate 434,066 downwards.
CAACTTCATCCTGGAGAGCGGCGTCTTCCTGGCGATGGGCTACCAGCTGCCCGACTTCGTCGACGCCGCGCAGGGCGAGACCTCGTGGGGCCAGATGGCCGGGCTCGTCCTGACCGTCGTCGGCCTACTCGTCGTGCTCCGGTTCGCCGGCCTCGCCGGTCCCGCCCTCCGTGACCGCGAGGAGACCCAGGAAGAGGTACGCAGCCGCCTGGACCAGTTCGAGGAGAAGCTCGACTCGCTGACCCCCGCCGACGACCGGGAGGACGCCCGGATCACCGCCGCCCGGCGGCGGCTGGCGCGGGGGCGGGCCGACATCGACTTCGAGGAGCGCGAGCCCATCACCAAGCGCGGCTTCCTGACCATCGGCTGGGCCGGCATGCGAGGCGTCGTCACGGTCGCCGCCGCCCAGACCATCCCGGTCGGCACCTCTCATCGGTCGACCGTCGTGCTCGCCGCCTTCCTGGTAGCGCTCATCACCCTGGTGCTCTTCGGCCTCACCCTCCCGGCTCTGATCCGCCGGCTGCGGTTCTCCCCGGAGAGCGCCAAGGACAGGCACGACGCGTTCCGCTCGCTGCTGCAGCACATCGGTGAGTCGGCCGTCGACACCCTCGGGCCGCTGGAGTCGCAGACCATCGACGGCGAGCCGATCGACCCGAAGCTGGTGACCAAGCTCAAGGACCGCATCCTCCCCCGGGTGCTCGCGGGCGTACGCGAGGCGCCGAGGCTCCGGCCAGCGGCGCTGGAGCAGACGATGATCCTGCAGATGCGCTACCTCGACGCGATGCGCGAGGCGCTCGCCGCCGAGCGCAGCATCGGGGCCTACAGCTCCCACACCTACGCGAGGGTCGAGTCGATCCTCGACGACATGGAGAAGCGGCTCGACGTCACCTGAGCGGTCCGGTCAGCTCTGACGCTCGTCGTAGCGCCTGCGCTCGTCCTCGATCCGGGGGTTGTGCCGGATGGCCCATTCGGCCAGCGTCACCGCCGGCCCGACGAGCGTCCTGCCCATGCCGGTCAGCTCGTACTCGACCCGCGGCGGCACCTCCGGGTGGCTCGTGCGGCTCACCAGCCCGTCGCGTTCCAGATGGCGGAGCGTGAGCGTGAGCATGCGCTGCGAGACGCCCGGGACCCGCTGCTTCAGATCGCCGAACCGCAGCCGACCGCCGTCGAGCGTGGCGATCACCAGCAGGCTCCACTTGTCGCCGATCCGGTCGAGGATGCCGCGGATCGCGCTGCCGCCGTCGCCCCTGATCAGGCAGGCCTTCTCGTAGTCCGACACGAGCCGCTCCCATCGCCCTTCAGGCACACTGATGTGCCTTTTGTACGCCTCCCGAAACCCGTCCATGCTGGGTTCTCGATCGGTCAGTTACTCATCGTAACCAAGGAGTTCGCATGGTGGTCGCGTACTGGATCGTCGCGGGGTTGCTCGCGGTGTTCTATCTCTACTCGGGCGGAATCAAGGTCGTGCGGAGCCAGGAGCAGCTGGCGCCGATGATGGCGTGGGCCGGCACGGCGATCCCGATGGCCGGCGTCCGGGCCATCGGCGTGGTCGAGATCGCCGGTGCGCTGGGACTGATCCTCCCGCCCCTGACTGGCATCGCCCCGAGCCTGGCGGTCTGGGCCGCGGGAGGGCTGGCGCTGGTGCAGGTGCTCGCCACGCTGTTCCACCTCTCGCGCGGCGAACGCCGGGATCTGTGGCTCAACGGTGTGCTGGTGCTGTGGGCGCTGGTCGCGCTGTTCCTCGCCACCCGCCGGTAGTCCGAGGTCAGACGGTCTCGAAGCCGGCCATCATCGCCATGTCCTCGTGCTCGAGGTTGTGGCAGTGGATCAGGAACCGGCCGGCGTACCTCTCGAACCTGACCCTGACCCGGACGGCTTCGTAGGGACGGATGTCGACGGTGTCCTTCCAGCCCAGGTCCATCGGGCCGGGGCCGCGGTTGCCGCGGCGCAGGACCTGGAAGGGCGAGAGGTGGACGTGGACCGGGTGGTGGGCGTCGGTGAAGAACTCCCAGATCTCGGTCGAGCCCAGCGGCACCCGGGCCTGCGGGACCGCCGGGTCGAAGGGCTTGCCGTTGATCCCCCAGCCCCGGCGGCCATGCACGTGTTCGCGGCGGAAGTGCCATCGCCGGACGACGGCGCCGTCGGGGCTCTCGGGCTCAGGTACGTCGGCCAGCTTCTGCGGGATCTTCACGTCGTCGGTCGCGCGGCGGGTGATCCGGAACCGCATCACCTGGGCGGTCCGGCCGGTGCCGAGACCGTTGCGCATCTCGACGGTCGTCCCGGGAGCCAGCGACCGGAAGTCGACCACGACGTCGAACCGCTCGCCCGAGGCCATCGTGATCCGCTCGTGCTCGACGGGTGCGCCGAGCAGGCCGCCGTCGGAGCCGATCTGGAGGAGCTTCACCGGCTTCCCGTCCGAGGTCCGCAGGCTGAGTGCGTAGCGGCGCGCGTTGGAGGCGTTGAGCAGCCGCAGCCGGTACTGCGCCGCCTCGACCTCCGCCTCCGGCCACGGGGCACCGTTGACCAGGACGACGTCGCCGAGCACGCCAGCCATGTAGCGGTCCTCGACGCCGGGCTCGCCGAGCAGCTCCGGGTCCCGCGCGGGATAGCGCAGCGCGCCGTCCTCGTCGAAGGCCCGGTCGGCGACCATCAGCGGCAGCTCCCGCTCGCCCCGCGGCAGCGAGAGCGCGTCCTCCTCGTCGTCGCGGACGATGTGGAAGCCGGCCAGCCCGCGCCACACCTGCGGGGCGGTGAAGTCCATCCGGTGGTCGTGGTACCAGAGCGTCGTGGCGGGCTGCTCGAGCGGATAGCGGTAGTCCCGCTTTCCCGCTCTGACCTGCGCCTTCGGGTCGGCCATTGCCTCGTGCCCGGCGTGATGGGCGTGGTGCGCCTCGAAGCCGGGCGGGACCAGCAGATCCGTCGGCCAGCCGTCGCTCTCCGCAGGCGTGTGCCCGCCATGGAGATGCGTAGCGGTCGGCAGCGTGAGGGAGTTGGTGTGGCGTACGGTCACGGTCTCGCCGCGCCGGGTCTCCAGCGTCGGCCCGGGAAAGACCCCGTCGTACGTCATCATCTCGGTCCGCAGCCCGGGCAGGATCTCCACGGAGGCACTGCGCTGCTCGATCGAGATCAGGCCGCCCGAGGGGCGCTTGACCGGAGGCAACGGCAACGGCGTCGCGTACGCCTCCGGCAGCCGTGCCGCGCTGCGCATGACCCGTCCGGTCTGCCCAGGCGCCTCACCGCACGCGGCCAGTGATCCGGCGACCGGCGCGGCCAGGCCGGCGCCGAGGAGTACGCGTCGGGTGAGCCTCATGACCGGACCTCTCGCGGGCTGCCGGCGCCGCGGCGCAGGGAGGCGACGGCCACGGCCACCGCCACGCCGACGGTGAGGACGCCGAGCGGGACGTGCACCTGGAGGACGCGGGTGTAGCCGAGGATCGCCTGGACGTGGATGAGGAGGAAGAGCACGAGCGACCAGACGAGGAACCACCAGCGGCCGCGTACCGCGACGACGGCACCCGCGGCGATCGGCAGCAGCCAGGCGAGACCCTGAAGCGCGGCCGCGCCGGCGGAGTGGAACCCCAGCGCCTCGAAGGTGCCGGCGAAGTAGGAGCCGATGAAGATCGGCTGCCCGATCGCGAAGAGCGCGGTCACGACCGCGACGATTCGGAAGCAGAGGAGGCTGAGTCGGGGTCGGCGCTCGCGTATCTCGGTGGTCACACCTCGACGATATGTAGCCGAGATACTTATGGCATCGGGCGTTCCCCTGAACGACCCTCGGGGTCAGCCCTGGTGCGTGAAGACCTCGTCGCGAGCCGTGTCGAGCCCCATCTGCAGAGCGCCGCGGAGCACCGGGTCGCCGGAGATCTCGGTGGGGACGACGGTGGGGACGTTGGGGCCGAGGGAGGCGATCGCCTTCTGCACGCGCCCGGCCAGGACGGACCCGCCGGCGCGGCCGACCTCGCCGGCGAGCACGCACAGCTCGGGGTCGAGCACCACGCAGATGCCCGCCAGGCCCAGGGCGAGCCGGCGGGCCAGCTCCTCGAGGAACGGCTCGGCGTCGACGTCGCCCTCGACGGCGGCGCGTACGCAGTCCACCCCGGAGCCGCTGAGCCCGAACGCCCGGGCGAGGGTGTCCATCGCCTCGACGCTGACCAGGGACTGGAAGGCGGCGTGCTGGGGGCTGTCGGTGCCGTGCGGCGTGGAGGCGCCGGGGACCGCCAGGTAGCCGATCTCGCCGGCACCGCCGCCGGCGCCGCGGTGGAGGCGGCCGTCGACGATCACCGCGAGCCCCAGGCCGCGGTCGATCCAGGCGAGCACCGAGTCCTTGACGCCATGGGACGCGCCGGCGGACTGCTCGGCGAGCCCGGCCAGGTTGACGTCGTTCTCGATCAGTATCGGTCGCTGGAAGCTGCGGCGGAGGTCCTCCAGGACGCCCGCACGCCAGTCCGGCAGGTCGTTGGCGAAGCGGATGTCGCCGGTGCGCGGGTCGATCATGCCCGGCGTACCGATCGAGAGGCAGCGGAGCTGCGACATCGTGATGCCGGCGCTCCGGGTTGCGTGGGCGACGGTGGCCCGCACCGCCTCGACCGGGTCGGAGGCCTCGTGGGGGTCGAGCTCGCCGGTGGCCAGCTCGGTGCCGGTGATGTCGGCGACCGACGCGGTGATCTGGTCGGGGCCGATGTGGAGGGCGGCGACGTAGCCGGCCGACGGGACGACTCCGTAGAGCGCGGCGTTGGGGCCGCGACCGCCCTGCTGGGCGCCGACGACCTCGACGAGGCCGCGGTCGCCGAGCCGGGTCAGCAGCTGTCCTGCGGTCACCTTCGAGAGGCCGACGAGCTCGCCGAGCCGGGTCTTCGTCACCGGTCCGTTGGAGAGCATCAGGTCGAGCGCCGCGCGGTCGTTGGTGTCGCGGATCAGGTGTGTCTTGGGTGCTCTCGACATCGGCGGCGCTCCTTTCGAGAGTTTCGAGAATGAGGGTGGCGTACGGGAAACCAACCTAACAATTCCGGGCGTTGCGCCGGCGATTGTCCGTCTGGGGTCTGGACGTTAATTGTAAAGGAACCTTACAGTAGGGGCTTCGATCGCCATCCATCTCAACCCCCTCTAGGAGCTTGGAATGCGTACTACCACGAAGATCGCCGTTCTCGGCGGGATCTTGCTGGCGCCCGTCCTGGCCATGCTGCCGACGAGCCCCGCAAGTGCGCACGGCTACATCTCGAACCCCCCGAGCAGGCAGGCCCAGTGTGCTGCCGGCACCGTCGAGTGCGGGGACATCAAGTACGAACCGCAGAGCGTCGAGGGCCCCAAGGGCCTGACCAGCTGCTCCGGCGGCAACTCCCGGTTCGCCGAGCTCGACGACGACTCGAAGAACTGGCAGGTCACACCCGTCGGTCAGACCCAGACCTTCAGCTGGTCGCTGAGCGCCCGGCACAGCACCAGCACCTGGCAGTACTTCATCGACGGCACCAAGATCGCCGAGTTCGACGACGGCGGCGCGCAGCCGCCGGCCACCGTCGAGCACCAGGTCGACTTCGGCTCCTTCACCGGCCGGCAGAAGGTGCTCGCGGTCTGGAACGTCGCCGACACCGCCAACGCCTTCTACGCCTGCATCGACGTGAACATCGGCTGCACCGCCACCGACCCCGAGTCGCCGGCTCCGGCGGCCGGGGAGTTCCCGGTCAGCGAGGCGCAGTTCGACCAGCTCTTCCCCAACCGCAACCCCTTCTACACGTACGCGGGTCTCGTCGAGGCGCTCAGCGCCTATCCGGAATTCACCAATGCTGGGGACGAGGCGACCCAGAAGCGCGAGGCCGCGGCGTTCATCGCCAACGTCGCCCATGAGACCGGTGACCTGCTGTACGTCGTCGAGCAGAACCAGGCCAACTACCCGCACTACTGCGACCCCAACCAGTCCTACGGCTGTCCCGCTGGCAACGACCAGTACTACGGCCGCGGCCCGGTCCAGCTGAGCTGGAACTTCAACTACAAGGCGGCCGGGGATGCGCTCGGGATCGACCTGCTCAACAACCCCAACCTGGTCGCCACCGATCCGGCGGTCGCCTGGAAGACCGGGCTCTGGTACTGGAACACCCAGAACGGCCCCGGCACCATGACCGCCCACTCGGCCATGGTCAACGGTGCCGGCTTCGGTGAGACCATCCGCTCGATCAACGGGTCCATCGAGTGCAACGGCGGCAACCCCGGCCAGGTGCAGAGCCGTGTCGACAACTACCTCGAGGTCACCAACCTGCTCGGGGTCGACCCGGGCGGGAACCTGTACTGCTGAAGTCCTGTCGTCGGGGTAGTCCGGGAGCGAACTGCCTATTACTTGCCAGTAAATGGGCAGTTCGCTCCCGGACTACCCCGACCTCGGCCCCGCCTGTTTGTGGCCACCGCCCAACGAGGTTGTGCCTCCGTGCCGGTGCCGGGCGCCCGGCCGCGCCCCTACCTTCGAGTGGCAACCGGAACCCCGGACGGCCCGGGGCCGGATGGACGAAGGAGCAGGCTCGGTGCTCAGATCTCTCTCCCTCAGATCTCTCTCCCTCAGAATCGCCGCGGTCGCCGCGGCCGTCGCCCTCCCCCTCGTCGGCCTGGTCGCGCCGGCCGACGCGGAGAGCGCCTACGAGCGCGGGCCGGACCCGACGTCCGCCAGCGTCCTGGAGAACGGCACGTTCGCCCTCTCCACCACTTCGGTCTCCTCGCTGGTGAGCGGCTTCGGCGGCGGGACGATCTACTACCCCACCTCGACCACCGAAGGGACGTACGGCGGCGTCGTGCTCGCCCCCGGTTTCACCGCCAGGTCCTCGGCCTACTCCTCGGTCGCCCGCCGGGTCGCCTCCCACGGGTTCGTGGTCTTCGCGATCGACACCAACAGCATCTACGACCAGCCCGACAGCCGCGGTACGCAGATCCTGGCCGCGGTCGACTACCTGAAGCAGGACGCCTCCGCGGCCGTCGCCTCGCGCCTGGACGAGACCCGGATCGCGGTCTCCGGCCACTCCATGGGCGGCGGCGGCACCCTCGCCGCGGCCAACCAGGACTCCTCCGTCAAGGCCGCGGTCGCGCTGCAGCCCTGGCACACCGACAAGACCTGGCCCGGCATCCAGGTCCCGACCATGATCATCGGCGCGGAGAACGACACGGTCGCGCCCGTCGCCACGCACTCGATCCCCTTCTACACCTCGATGACCGGGGCGCGGGAGAAGGCGTACGGCGAGATCAACAACGCCGACCACCTCATCGCCAACACCGACGACGACTGGCAGGGGCGGCTGTTCGTCACCTGGCTGAAGCGGTACGTCGACGACGACACCCGCTACTCGCAGTTCCTCTGCCCGGCGCCGTCCTCGGTCAACCTGTCCGACTATCGCGACACCTGCCCGGACTGATCCCGCACGGACTGATCCTGCCCGGACCTACGAAATCACCGGCCACCTCGGGGGAGGTGGCCGGTCCCGTGTGGGTGGCATTGGAAGATGGAGGCATGACCGCACACAGTGGAAACAGCGGAGAGAGCCAAGGCATCCGCGTCGCGTCCGTCGACGACATCCCGGAGGGCGAGGGGATCGCGATCTCCTCCGACATCACCGGCACCGAGGACGACATCGCCATCCTGCGCGACGACAACGGCACCTGCTGGGCCCTCAACGACACCTGCACCCACGAGACCGCCTCGCTCGCCGAGGGCTGGGTCGAGGACGGCGACGTCGAGTGTCCTCTGCACTCCTCGCGGTTCAACCTCAAGACCGGCAAGGTCGACGGCCTCCCGGCCACCCGCGACACCGTGCCGCACCGCGTCGAGGTGCGCGACGGGGAGGTCTACCTCTTCCCCGGCGAGAGGCCGTGACGGCCTCCTCGGTCGTCTCCTCCGTTGTCGTCGTCGGTGGTGGCATCGCCGGGGTTTCGACGGTCGCGGAGCTGCGGAAGCACGGGTACGCCGGTGAGCTGACGCTCGTCTCGGCCGACCCGATCCCCTACGACCGCCCGCCGCTGTCCAAGGAGTATCTCGCCGGCGGCCGCGACCTCGACTCGATCGCGCTGCAGGCTCCGGAGTGGTACGCCGAGCAGCGGGTCTCGCTGGTCGGGGGAGCCGTCGCCGTCGCGCTGCGCCCCGACGCCGGCGAGGTCGAGCTCGCCGATGGGCGGGTGCTGAGTGCCGACAGGATCGTGCTCGCGACCGGCGGTCGTGCGGTCCGGCCGGCGCTCGGCGAGGTCGGGTCCGCGATCCACGTGCTACGGGAGGTCGGGGAGGCCGATCGACTGCATACGCAGCTGGTGCCCGGTGCCCGGCTGCTGATCGTCGGGGCGGGGCTGATCGGGGCCGAGGTCGCGTCGACCGCGCGAAAGCTGGGTGCGGAGGTCGTCCTGGTCGACCCGCTCGCGCCGCCGCTTGCGGCCGCGGTCGGGCTCGAGGTCGCGACGTGGCTGCACGGCCTGCACACCGACCACGGGGTGGAGGCGCTCACGACCACCGTCGAGACTCTGCTGGAGACCCCGACCGGCGTCGCGGCCCAGCTCAAGGGCGAGCCCGACTCGCGCGAGTTCGACGCCGTACTGCTGGCCGTCGGCCTCGCCCCCGAGACGGCGCTGGCCGCGGCCGCGGGCCTGGAGACGTCCCGCGGCATCCTCGTCGATGCCGGTCAGGTGACCAGCCACCCGTCGGTGCTCGCGGTCGGGGACTGCGCCCGGCGCCGCGACCACCACCGCGCCGAGCACTGGGAGGCCGCGCAGCGCGACGGCGCCCGGGCCGCGGCAACGATCCTCGACGCGCCTCCTCCGCCCGCCAGCGCGCCCTGGTGGTGGTCGGACCGCTACGGCCTCCATGTCGAAGGCGTCGGCGAGATGCGGTCGCCTGACGCCGAGCACACCACGGTCGTACGTGGCGCGGTCGGCGAGCCGCCCTTCTCCGTGTTCACGCTCCGCGGCGAGCGCGTCATCGGCGCGGTCGCGGTCGACGACTCCAACGCCGTGCGCGCAGCCCGCCGGATGATCGACCGGGGTGTCGACGTACGAGCCTCGGACATCGCCGATCCCGGGACCGATCTGCGCAAGCTGCTGCGCGGAACCAGATAGCCCCTCGCGCGCCGACACAACGAAGGACGGCGCCCCGCGAATCGCGGGACGCCGTCCTAGGGGGAGAGATCAGACGGTCAGCTGAGCCGGCTTCGACTGGTTGGCGACGCGGTTCTCGGAGTCGATGAACCAGGCCAGCTGCTCGATGCGGGTGATGATCGCGTGGAGCAGGTCGGCGGTCGTCGGGTCCTCGGCGTCGATGTCGTCGTGGATGTCGCGGGCGGTCTTCGAGGTGGCGTAGAGCGCGGCGGCGGCGAGGTCGGCGGCGGTCGCGGTGTCGACCTCGGTCGCCGGGAGCGGCGCGAGGGTGGTGTCCTCGGCGACGGTGCCGGTGCGGCCGTCGGGGAGGATGTAGAGCGCGCGCATACGCTCGGCGACCTCGTCGGTGAAGTCGCGCGCCGCGTCGACGACCTCGTCGAGGACGAGGTGCATGTCGCGGAAGTTCTTGCCCACGACGTTCCAGTGCAGCTGCTTGCCCTGCAGGCTGAGCTCGGTCAGATCGACGAGCAGGCGCTGCAGCTGGGTCGCGAACGCCGGGCTCGGGATGAACGCGGGGTGCGAGGTGTGCGTGGCGCTGTTCGTGTCGGTCTTCGTAGCCATGTTCGGTTGGTCCCCCAGATGGAAGTTTCGGTCTCTCTTGGTGACACCCACTGTGCCACCTTTTCTTGAACGATTCCAGAAAGGTAAGTCTTCCCTAAGTCCTCGCCCGTGGCTTCCGTCACGCAATAGAGTCGGGTCGTGCCGCCAGCCGCAGCCGACCCAGCCCCCCTCGTCGAGCGGGTTCCTCGTCCGTTGGTCTTCCAGACCCACGGACTGAGCGAGGACGCGCAGGTCGAGGCCTGGGAGCGTCACAACGCCTGCGCGCTCGTCGCGCTCTCCTGCCGGCCCATCGAAGGCCACGGGTTCGACGCGCAGGAGGTCAACCTGCAGCTCGACGAGATCCATCTGGCACGGGTCCGGGCCACCCGCCACGTCGTCGAGCGCCCGGCCAGCCTCGTCAAGGAGATCCCTGCCAGGTCGATCGCGGTCTACGCCAGCCTGCGTGGTGAGGCGATCCTGGAGTACGCCGGCCGCCGCAAGGTCATCCGCCCCGGCCAGCTGATCGTGTGCGACGTCGACGCGCCGTTCCTGCGAGGCTTCGGGCACGGGCTCGAGGAGCTCGCGGTCAAGGTGCCGGTCGACGCCTTCGCGGCCCGCACCGGGATCGCCTCGATGCCGTCGCCGCTCGTCCTCGACGCCGGCCGCGACCAGGACCCACACGGGCGAGCGCTGGTGCAGATGGTCGGTCGTGCGCTCCGGCCCCACGACCCGGTACCGGCCGACGAGGACGCCGTACTCGACCTGATCTCGGTGATCGCGACCGCCGGCAAGGTGTCCCTGGCCACCGCCCACCGGGCCGCGGCGAAGGCGTTCATCGAGGATCATCTCGTCGACCCCGGCCTCTCCGCGACCACCGTCGCCGCCGGCGCCGGCATCTCCGAGCGACACCTCTCCCGGCTCTTCGCCGACGCCGGCACCAGCGTCCCGCGCCACATCCTCGGCCGCCGCCTCGAGCTCGCCTACGCGATGCTCGCCACCGGCTCGGACCCGACCGTCCGCACCGTCGACGTCGCCGAGAAGTGCGGCTTCACCTCCGCGTCGTACTTCTCCCAGGCCTTCCGCAAGCGCTTCGGCGTCGCCGCCGGAGACGTACGCCGCGCCGCCCGCGCCTGACCCCATCCGAGTCCGCACTTGTGGCGGCCGAGTCGTCAGTTGTGGCGTACGAAAGTCGAGTTTCGCACGCCACAAGTCACTTCTCGGTGCCCAGAAGTCACTTCTCGGCGCGAAAGGGTGACAAGTCCACCAAAGTCCGATAGGTCTTCCATGCGATTTTCCGCCAACCGGACCCTGCTTCCCACCCGTAGGGACGGTGACGGACGACACTCTCGAACACCCCACACTCTCTAAGGAGACGTACGTGCGCAACGGACTCACCACCGGACGCGGCCTGAGCATGGCCGCCGCCGGTGTCGCAGCGATGGCGCTGACCCTGACGGCCTGCGGGTCGGGCGGGATCGGCGGCGAAGGCGGTGGCGGCGAGGACACGCTCACCATCGGGTTCGTCTCGACCGAGACGGGCTCCTCGGCGCCGTTCGGCGAGGCCAACAGCTTCGTCGTCGACGAGATGGAGACCTACTTCAAGGATCACCCGGTCAAGGCCGGCGACAAGGAGCTCGACGTCAAGATCGTGGTGCGCGACGCGCAGAGCGACACGACGAAGGCCGGGGCGGTGGCCGGCGATCTCATCAACAAGGACGGCGCCGACATCATCGTCGCCTCCTCGACGCCCGACATCGTCAACCCGGTCTCGGAGCAGTGCGAGGCCAACTCGATCCCGTGCATCACCACGGTCGCACCGTGGCAGCCGTTCGCGATCCGCAGCGGCGACAAGCCGGCCGACCTGAAGTACAGCTACCACTTCTTCTGGGGCCTCGAGGACGTCGCCACCGTCTACCAGGGCATCTGGAGCAAGGTCCCGAACAACGGCAAGGCCGGCGGCCTGTTCCCGAAGGACCCCGACGGCGAGGCCTGGGGTGCCAACTTCCCGGCGCTGACCAAGGCGTCGGGCGTGAAGATCGACAACCCGGGCAACTACCCGAACGGCACCAAGGACTTCTCCGCCCAGATCAGCGCCTACAAGGGTCACGACGTGCTCGTCGGCGTCCCGATCCCGCCGGACTTCACCACGTTCTGGCAGCAGGCCAAGCAGCAGGGCTACAACCCGAAGGTCGCGACCATCGGCAAGGCGCTCCTGTTCCCGAGCAGCGTCGAGGCGCTGGGCCCGATCGCCAACAACCTCTCCACCGAGGTCTGGTGGACCCCGACCGCGCCCTACACGTCCTCGCTGACCGGCCAGTCGGCGCAGGAGCTGGCCGACGCGTACGAGAAGAAGACCGGCAAGCAGTGGACCCAGCCGCTGGGCTTCGCGCACGCGCTCTTCGAGGTCGCGACCGCGGCCGTCACCAAGGCCGGCTCGACCGACGCCGACGCGATCACCAAGGCGCTCTCCGGGCTCGAGGTCTCCACGGTCGTAGGTGACGTCGCCTGGGGCAAGGACAAGAACGTCCCGCCGTACGTCGCCAAGACCTCCCTCGCGGGCGGTCAGTGGCGCCAGGTCGAGGGCGGGAAGCACCCGTTCGAGCTGGTCGTCGTGGAGAACTCGCTGGCGCCCGACGTACCTCTCGGGGGCGAGCCCGAGGCGCTCAAGTGACCTTGCTCCACGTCGACGACCTGGCCAAGTCCTTTGGCCAGGTCGTCACGGCCCGCTCGGTCTCCTTCCACGTGGCCGCCGGCGAGGCGCTCGGGATCGTTGGGCCCAACGGCGCCGGGAAGTCCACGCTGCTCAACCTGGTGACCGGCACGCTTCCGGTCGACGCCGGCACGATCCGCTTCGACGGCACCGAGATCACCCGGATGCCGGCGGCCCGCCGCACCGCGCTGGGGATCGGACGTACGTTCCAGGTCCCCCGCCCCTTCGAGGGGCTGACCGTCTTCGAGAACGTGCTGGTCGGGTCGACCTTCGGGGCCGGTACGCGCCGCCGCGAGGCCAGCGAGCAGGCCTGGCAGGCGCTGGAGACCGCCTCGCTCGCCCATCTCGCCAACACCGCCGCCGGCTCGCTGCGCCTGCTCGACCGCAAGCGGCTCGAGCTCGCCCGCGCATTGGCCACCCGGCCCCGGCTGCTGCTCCTCGACGAGATCGCCGGCGGCCTCACCGAGCACGAGCTGCCCGCCCTGATCGAGACCATCTCCGCGATCCGCGACGGCGGCACCGGCGTCGTCTGGATCGAGCACATCGTGCACGCGTTGCTGCAGGTCGTGGACCGGTTGATGTGCCTGGCCCAGGGCGACGTCGTCGCCACCGGCGACCCGCGCGAGGTGATGGCCTCGGACGCGGTCGCCGCCGTCTATCTCGGCTCCCCCGACCTGGAAGGCGAGACCCCATGAGCGTGTTGCTCGAGGTCGACGCGATCGACGTCGCCTACGGCGACTTCCGCGCGCTGCACGGCATCACCCTCACCGTCGCCGAGGGCGAGACGCTGGCCGTGATCGGCGCGAACGGCGCCGGCAAGTCGACGCTCCTGAAGACCATCGCCGGCCTGCTCCGTCCGAGCGCCGGCCAGATCCGGTTCGACGGCCACAACGTCTCCCACACCCCCGCCCACCGCCGGGTCCGTGAGGGCATCGCGCTCACTCCGGAAGGCCGCCGGATCTTCGCCTCGCTCACCGTCGAGGAGAACCTCAGGGTCGGCGCGCACGGTCGGCGTCCGGGCCCGTGGAACCTGCAGACCGTCTACGACGCGTTCCCGCTGCTCGCCGAGAAGCGGACGCGCCGCGGAGCGCATCTGTCCGGCGGCGAGCAGCAGGCCACCGCGATCGGCCGCGCGCTGATGTCCAACCCGAGGCTGCTCCTGCTCGACGAGGTCTCGCTCGGCCTCGCGCCGGTCGTGATCGCCGACATCTACAAGGCGCTCCCCGCGATCGCCGAGAAGGGGACGACCGTGCTCGTGGTCGAGCAGGACCTCACCCAGGCGCTCACCGTCGCCGACCGGGTGCAGTGCCTCCTCGAGGGCCGCACGGTCCTCGAAGGAGCGGCGGCCGACGTCACCCGGGAGCAGGTCCAGGCGGCGTACTTCGGCGTCGAGACCGCGGACGGAAGGGAGGCCGGCTGATGGACTGGATCAACGCGGTCCTCCAGGGCGTCCTGCTCGGTGGGCAGTACGCGCTCCTCGCCTGCGGTCTGAGCCTCATCTTCGGGGTGATGCGGATCGTCAACCTCGCCCACGGCGTCCTCGCGGTCGCCTCGGCCTACCTCGCGCTCTGGCTCGTCCAGCAGACCGGGATGCCGTCGTTCCTCACGATCGTCGTCGTGATCCCGGTGCTCGCCGCGGTCGGCTACGCGATCCAGCGAGGCCTGTTCAACCCGGCGCTGCGCCACGGCGAGCTGTCGCCGCTGCTGGTCTCCTTCGGCCTGGCCGTGATCGGCGCCAACCTGCTCCAGGAGATCTTCACGGCCGACTCCCGCAAGATCTCGATCGGCGACCTGTCGACCTCGTCGGTCGAGCTCGGCGGGCTGCGGCTGGGGGTCTTCTCGCTGCTCACGCTCGTGGTGGCGGTCGCGGTCATCGTCGGCCTGCAGCTCTACCTCTCCCACACCCGCATCGGCCGCGCCATGCGCGCCACCAGGGACGATCCCGAGGCGGCCACGCTGATGGGGATCGACGAGAGGCACATGTACGCCCTCGCCACCGCGATCGCGATCGGCACCGTCGCGCTGGCCGGCGTCTTCCTCGGCATGTCGACGCAGTTCAGCCCGACGTACGGCGATCTGGTCCTCATCTTCGCCTTCGAGGCCGTCATCATCGGTGGCCTCGGCTCGCTGTGGGGCACGCTCCTCGGTGGGCTCGTGCTCGGCGTCGCGCAGACCGTCGGCGCCCAGATCGACCCGGCCTACGGCGTCCTCGCCGGCCACCTGGTCTTCCTGGTCGTGCTCCTGTTCCGGCCCCAGGGCCTGCTCCCGAAGGCGGTCGTCGCATGAGCACCCTTGCCAACCAAGACCTGAAGGTCGTACGCGGCGGCTGGCCGTCGCTGGCCGGCGGCGGCGTCCTCGCCGCGGTCGTGGTCTTCCTGGCCGCGGCGCCGTGGTTCGTCTTCAGCCCGGGTGACGTGACCAACCTGGTCACGCTCTTCGCGCTGATCATCCTCGGCACGACCTGGAACCTGATGGCCGGCTACGGCGGCCTCGTCTCGATCGGCCAGCAAGCGTTCATCGGTGCGGGCGGCTACGGCGTGATCAAGCTCGCCGACGTCGTCGGGCTGCCGATCCCGGTGGCCGTCGTGGCCGCCGGCGTGGTCTGTGCCGCGCTCGCTGTGCCGACCTCGTTCCTGCTGTTCCGGCTGGTCGGAGGCTACTTCGCGATCGGCACCTGGGTGGTGGCGGAGGTCTTCAAGCTGGTCACCCAGGAGCTTCCGGGCTTCGGCGGCGGCTCCGGCCTCTCGCTGACAGCCTTCCAGGGCGTCGACCGGGTGACCCGGATCGCGACCGTCTACTACCTGGCGCTCGCGCTGGCCGTGCTCGTCGTGCTCGCGACGTACGTCCTGATGCGCTCGCGCGTCGGCCTCGGTCTGACCGCGATCCGTGACGACTCGGTGGCGGCGGCCTCCCTCGGGGTCGCGGTGCGGCGCTCGCAGCGCCTGGTCTACGTCGCCGCCTCCGGCGGTGCCGGCCTGGCCGGCGCGCTGATCGCCGTCAACGGCCTGCGGGTCTCGCCGGACTCGATGTTCTCGGTGCAGTACACCGCGTTCATGATCTTCATCGTGGTCATCGGCGGGCTCGGGACGATCGAGGGCCCGATCCTGGGAGCGGTGATCTTCTTCGCGCTGCAGCAGCTCCTCGACTCGTACGGCACCTGGTACCTGATCGCGCTCGGCGCCGTCGCGATCGCCGTCGTGCTGCTGGCCCCGCGCGGGCTGTGGGGCCTGATGGCGCGCGGTCGCTACGAGGTCTTCCCCGTCGGCCACACGGTCCTGACCCGATAGTCGGGGATCGAACGGTCGCTCTACCAGCCGGTAACCGACCGATTGATCCCCGACTATCCACCGCTTTCCGGAGTTATCCACAGGGTTGTGCACATGTGGGGGATTGTTGTGGATCCCCGGATGCGGGATTCGTACGCCTGGCCGATCCTGTCCTGGTGGCTACCCGACCTCCTCACTTCCGACCGCCGGAGCACTCCTCCGCGCGGCCCTCCGTGGTGCGGCCGGTGCGCCTTGACCCGAGTGGGGAGGCCGGGCCGACCCCGCGCCAGGCTCGGGGGCGTGGGTGGCGGCGGAGCAGCCACGGGTTCTATGTGCCGGCCGACGTCGATGCCGACGCGCCGATGCAGCGCGTGCTCGAGGCATCGGTGCTGCTTCCCGCGCATGCGGCGGTGACGGGGTGGGCGGCGTTGGCGTGGATGCGGTGCAAGTGGTTCGACGGCTGGGACCCCACCGGTCGGCCGCTACCAGTGACCGTGGCGGCCACTGCCCACGCGTTGGTGTCTCGCCCGGGCCTCGCCGTCTGCGGTGAGCGACTCCTCCTCTCCGACGTCCAGGTGGTCGACGGTGTCCGGGTGACGATCCCGGTGCGGTCGGTGACCTTCGAGATGCGCTACGCCCGCGATCGGCGGGCGGCCGCGCGAGCCCACGACATGGTGGCGCTCCACGACCTGGTCTCCATCGCGGAAGTCGCAGAATGGGCGGATGCGCACCGCGGCTGGACCGGGATCGCGAAGGTCCGGGACGCGCTCCCCTACCTCGACGAGAACGCGTGGTCACCGCCCGAGGTCGATCTCCGGCTCGTCTGGGAGGAGCTCGGCATCCGCGATGTCGTGTGCAATCACCCGGTGTTCGACCTGGCCGGCAGGCATGTCGGCACGCCTGACGTACTCGACCTGGACGCTGGTGTCGTCGGCGAGTACGACGGCTCCTTGCATCTCGAGGGCAAGCAGCGCGCCAAGGACATCAGGCGTGAGGGAGATCTGCGTGCTGTCGGCCTGGAGTACGTCACGATGGTCTCCGCCGACCTGCGCGATCCGTCGGGATTCAAGGCCCGCACCCTGGCTGCGCGTCAGCGGGCACGAGCAGCAGTGAGCCCGAGGCGCTGGACGCTGGATCCGCCCGCGTGGTGGACGCCCTCCACGACCGTGGCCGACCGACGAGCTCTCTCGAATGAGGAACGCCGCCGCCTGCTGAGCCACCGGTGGGCGGCCTGAGCCGGTAGTCGGGGATCAAACGGTCGCTCTACTCACGCGTAACCGACCGTTTGGTCCCCGACTATCCGAGCGCGCTACTCGCAAGTAACATTGGAACCCGTGACCGAGACCTCCATCCCCACGACCACCCCCGAGGCGTACGTCATCGAGCGTGCCGAGGGCACCAGCTTCACGCTGACCGTGGTCCGTGCGGCGGATCCCGAGGCACCGACCCTGCTGGTCGTGCCCGCGATGGGCATGCCGGCGGGCTACTACGACAAGCTGATCGTCGCCTTCGCGAACGCGGGGATCAACGTCGGCCGGACGGAGCAGCGCGGCCACGAGGAGCTCGGCGGGCGGGTCGCCGGCTGGGGCTACGACTTCGGCTACGCCGACCTGGTCGACGACATCGCCGCCGCCGTCGACCGCCTCGGCGAGCTGGTCCCGGCCGCGGCCGGCGCGACGTACGTCCTCGGGCACAGCCTCGGCGGCCAGGCCGCCAGCGCCTACGCGGCACTCCACCCCGACCGGGTCGCCGGGCTGATCTATGTCGCCTCGCAGACGCCTTACTGGCGCAACTACGGCCCGGGGTTCCTGGTCGCCAGCCAGGCGATGGGCCTGGTCGGCCGGGTCGTCGGCCACTTCCCGGGCAAGCAGCTCAGGTTCGCCGGCCGCGAGGCGCGCACGCTGATGAAGGAATGGGCCCGGTACGCCCGCACCGGCCGCCTCCGCCTCGGCAGCCCGGCCCGCGACGTCACCCCGCTGATGCGTGCCCTGGCGAAGCCCGCGCTGATCGTCTCCATCGAGGGCGACTGGCTGGCGCCCAGCGAGACGGTCGACGAGATCCACCGGCGGATGCCCGGGCTCGAGGTCGCGCGGGTCCACCTGGACGAGCCCGGCATCGATCATTTCAAGTGGGCCCGGAAGCCCGACTCGACCATCGCTGCCGTCCAGGAGTGGCTCGCGCGCGATCGCTGAGTCGCGTACGCATTTCCGCCAACCCGCGACCCCACCTTTGATGCGGCCCGAGCGGGCCGCAAGACTCGCCCTGAGACTGCGATCCCACACCCCGCCGTGGTCTCAGAAAGGTGAGGAACATGCCAGTCTTCGACGACGGCCAGAAGGAGACCGAGGTCCCCGAGACCGAGGATGTCGTGACCACCGACGTCCTCGTCGTGGGATCCGGCCCGGCCGGCGCGTCCGCCGCGCTCTTCCTGAGCGAGCTCGGTGTCGACAACATCATGATCACGAAGTACCGCTGGACCGCGAACACCCCGCGGGCGCACATCACCAACCAGCGCGCCATGGAGATCTTCCGCGACCTGGGCATCGAGGAGAAGGTCCTCGCCGACGCGACGCCGCACGAGCTCGTCGGCGACACCGTCTTCTGCACCAGCATCGCCGGCGAGGAGATCGGCCGTATCCGCACCTGGGGCACCCGGCCGGACCGCGAGGCCGACTACCAGCTGGCGAGCCCGTGCCTGACCGTCGACATCCCGCAGACGTACCTGGAGCCGATCCTGGTCCGCACCGCCACCGAGCGCGGCACCCAGACGCGGTTCTCCACCGAATACCTGAGCCACGTCCAGGACGAGGACGGCGTCACCACGACCGCCCGCGACCGCCTGACCGGCCACGAGTACAAGATCCGCTCGAAGTTCCTCATCGGCGCCGACGGCGCCCGCACCCAGGTCGGCGCCGACATCGACCTCCCGCTCGAGGGCGCGATGGACATCGCGGGGTCGATGAACATCACCTTCAAGGCCGACCTCTCCGAGCTCGTCGACCACCGCCCGTCCGTCCTCTACTGGGTCATCCAGCCGGGCTCGAACGTCGGCGGCATCGGCACCGGCCTGGTCCGGATGGTCCGCCCCTGGGACGAGTGGCTGATCGTGTGGGGCTACGACATCAACCAGCCGCCGCCCGAGCTGACCGAGGAGTACGCGGTGAAGGTGATCCGCGACCTGCTCGGCATGCCCGACCTGGAGCCGGACGTGACCGGCTACTCGCTGTGGGGCGTGAACGAGATGTACGCGACGCACGCCCAGAAGGGCCGCGTCTTCTGCGCCGGCGACGCCATCCACCGGCACCCGCCGTCGAACGGCCTCGGCTCCAACACCTCGATCCAGGACTCCTACAACCTGGCCTGGAAGCTCGCCGCGGTGCTCCAGGGCTACGCCGAGCCGTCGCTCCTGGAGTCGTACTCCACCGAGCGCGCCCCGGTCGCCAAGCGCATCGTCACCCGCGCCAACCAGTCCGCGCGTGAGTTCGGTGAGCTCTTCGAGGCGCTCGGCGTCGTCGGTCTCGAGGGCGAGGAGATGGCCAGGGCCATCGAGGAGCGCAAGGCCAACACCCCCGAGGGTGCCGCCAAGCGCGCCGCCCTGGTCACCGCGATGGAGCGCAAGAACTACGAGTTCAACGCCCACGGCGTCGAGCTCGGCCAGTTCTACGAGTCCAACGCGATCCTCTCCGACGGCACCCGACCCGCGCCGACCGACGACGAGGACCTCTACCACCGGATGTCGACCTCGCCGGGCGCCCACCTGCCGCACGCCTGGGTCGGCGACAACGTCGAGAAGCACGCGATGCTCGACCTCGCCCCCTACACGCAGTGGACGCTGATCACCGGCGTCGCCGGCGAGGCCTGGGAGGACGCTGCGGAAGCCGCCCGGACGAAGTTCGGGATCCCGCTCCAGACCGTCGTGATCGGCCCCGGCCGGGAGGTCACCGACCTCTACTTCGACTGGGCCAAGCTGCGCGAGGTCGAGGAGTCGGGCGCCCTCCTGGTACGCCCGGACAAGCACATCGCCTGGCGCGCCATGTCGCTCCCCGAGGACCCCGGCACCGCGCTGGGCGAGGCGGTCGCGACCCTGCTGGGCAAGGCCTGATCGTTCCGGCTGAGCGGGGGGAATCTCATGAAGTTCACGCACGAGTCGCTGCCGCAGCGGGTCCGCTTCGCCACCGGCGAGGCGCCCGCCGCGGTGGCCGCAGAGATCGACGAGCTCGGGGCGCGGCGGGTGATGGTCATCGCCGGCGAGCGCGAGGCCGAGCTCGCCGCCCGGGTGACCGCCGACGTACCGGTCGCGCTGCGTCACGACGAGGTCGTGATGCACGTCCCGGTCGAGGTCGCCGAACGGGCTCGTGAGCGGGCGGCCGAGGCCGCCGTCGACGCGCTGGTGTGCGTCGGCGGTGGCTCGACCACCGGGCTCGCCAAGGCGGTCGCGCTCACCACGGGGCTGCCGATCGTGGCGGTCCCGACGACGTACGCCGGGTCCGAGGCGACCAATGTCTGGGGACTGACCTCGGGCGAGACCAAGACGACCGGGATCGACGCCCGGGTGCTGCCGCGCTCGGTGGTCTACGACGCCGCGCTGCTGACCACGCTGCCCGGTGAGATGACCGTCGCCAGCGGACTCAACGCGCTCGCGCACTGCGTCGACGCGATGTGGGGCCCGCGGGTGGATCCGATCGACCAGGTCAACGCCGCCGAGGGGATCCGCGGGCTCGCCGGTGGGCTGCCGTTGGTCGCGCGCGATTCCGCCAGCGTCGAGGGGATCGAGGAGACCCTCTACGGCGCCTACCTCGCGGCGGTCTCGTTCACCTCCGCCGGCTCGGGGATGCACCACAAGATCTGCCACGTGCTCGGCGGCATGTTCAACTTGCCGCACGCCCAGACGCACGCGGTCGTGCTCCCGCACGTGCTCGCATTCAACGCGCCGAACGCGCCCGAGGCGGAGGCGCGGATGGCGGCGGCGTTCGGGGCGCCGAGCGCCGTGGAGGGACTTGCGGAGCTCCGTAGGACGCTCCGAGCGCCGAAGGCGCTGAAGGACTACGGCATGCCCGAGGACGGCATCGCCAAGGCGGTCGCGCCGATCCTGGCCGCGATCCCCGACAACAACCCGACCCCGGTCACCGAGGAGAACCTGACCGCGCTGCTGACCGCGGCGTGGTCGGGAGAGGAGAGCTGATGAGCGACGTATCGCCGGAGCAGCAGGCGGTCGAGCAGACCCTGGTCGACACCGTGGTCGCGTCCTTCGACGCCTGCGAAGACCCGCGCCTGAAGGAGGTCATGGTCTCGCTGACGCGTCACCTGCACGCCTTCATCCGCGACGTACGCCTCACCGAGGAGGAGTGGGCTGCTGCCATCGACTTCCTGACCAAGGCCGGCCACATCACCGACGACGTACGCCAGGAGTTCATCCTCCTCTCCGACACCCTCGGCGCCTCGATGCAGACGATCAACATCAACAACGAGGCGTACGCCGACGCGACCGAGGCCACCGTCTTCGGACCGTTCTTCGTGGAGGACTCCCCGGCGATCGAGCTGGGCGGTGACATGGCCTTCGGGGCACCGGGCGAGCCCTGCTGGGTCGCCGGTACGGTCACCGACACGGACGGGAAACCGCTGGTCGGAGCCAGGATCGAGGTCTGGGAGGCGGACGAGGACGGGCTCTACGACGTCCAGCGCGACGCGGGCGCTCGGGCCGCGCGGGCGCACCTGTTCACCGACGCCGAGGGCGGCTACCGGTTCTGGGGGCTGACGCCCACGCCGTACCCGATCCCCGACGACGGCCCCGTCGGCAAGATGCTGGCCGCGGTCGGGCGCTCGCCGCTGCGGGCCTCGCACCTGCACTTCATGGTCACCCACGAGGGCTGTCGGACGCTGGTCACCCACATCTTCCCGGAGGGCGACCCGATCGGCTGGAAGGACACCGTCTTCGGGGTCAAGGAGTCGCTGATCAAGAAGTTCGAGCAGCAGCCTGCCGGCGCGGCCACGCCGGACGGAAGGGTCGTCGAGGGCACCTGGTCGACAGTGCGGTTCGACATCGTCCTGGCCCCCAGCGGCGTCTAGCTCGAACGTGGAATCCGTCCCTGGCGCGTCGGGCACAGGGGTGTTGCTCCGGCGTGTCAGGGGCAGCAGAGAGCGGAGGGGCCGGCCCGTCGGGCTCGGCCCCTCCGTGCGGGGGTCTCAGGGCGCGCGGTGGACGATGTAGGTGAACTCCTCTTGGAGCAGGACCGTGCCGGTGGAGTCGCTGATGATGAGGCGGTCGGTCACGCGGGAGTCGGGCGGGAACTGGTCGTGGTAGATCGTCGCCTCGGTCCATGTCGCACCTTCGGGCATGAACGAGCCGTTCACGTCGAGCCCGCCGGTCGGTGCCGGATGGTCCAGGGTGATCCGGAGGGTGCCGCGCAGCCAGCCGCCGGTCCCCTCGGGGGTCAGGACCGGCTCGTTGACGGTGAACCGGTCCCCGGCCCGGAACGGGCGGATCTCCGGCCGGACCTGCATCACCCGGGCGGCGCTCTTCCGGTTGCGGGTCGCCCTGATCGTCACGTCGAACGCCGGCAGCGACCCGACCGCCGGTGCCTTCGTGACCGCCTTGAACGAGGCCGTACGCCGCCCGGCCGCGACGGTCACCGAGCCCGGGACCGTTACCCACGAGGAGCTCGAGGTGAGGCTCACGGCCAGGGAGGTCTTGGCGACGCAGTCGAGCGTCACCGTCCCGGCGGCGGTCTGGCCGGCATGGACGTAGGCGGGCAGGGCCACGCTCGTCGGCACCGGCGTGGGGTAGCACGGGGTGGCCGTGCGGACGAGCGTCGCGCGGCGTACCACCTGCCGGTAGACGGCCTTGACCCTGCCGCTGCTGCGGACCGTCGTGGGTGAGGTCCGGACGGTGACCTCGCGCGTGCTCCGGCCGCCGGCGACATAGGCGTACGCCGGGACCCGGATGCCGGTGCTGGCCCACAGCTGCACCTTCGCGCGCCGGGGTGTTCGGCAGGTGAGCCTGATCGTCGCGGTGGTCGACGCGCCTCCGGCGACGGTGCTCCTGGCGAGCGTCAGCGACTTGAGCGCGGGCCGGCAGGCCGCCTCCGCTGGCGGTGCCGTCACCGCGGCAGGCACGTCGAGGACCGCGGCGACCAGGACGAGGCCGAGGACAAGTCGGGCAACACAGCGTGACATGGGTACCTCCAGATCCACGGAACGTAGCGAAACCGCCGGCACGTGCTGCGCGCTCGTGCCGACGGTCCCTCAGATCAGGTAGTCCCCGGGCGGGCTACTCCGCGGCGTCGGTGTCGGCGAAGTCGACCTCGAGCGAGGCGAGGATCGAGGCGATGCTCTGCTCGGTCGCCTCCTTCTCTACGCCGGCGTCGTGGAGGATCCCGGCACCGTCCTCGTGCTCGAGGAGGGCGAGCAGGATGTGCTCGGTGCCGACGTAGGAGTGCTCCAGCCGGAGCGCTTCGCGGAAGGTCAGCTCGAGCACCTTCTTGGCGTCGGCCGTGAACGGGATCATCTCGCCGACCTCGCCGTAGGGCTCCGGGGTGGCGGCGGTCGCCACCTCACGGACCGCGTCGAGGGTCACGCCCTGGGCCCTGATCGCGTGGCCCGCGACGCCCTCCGGCTCGGAGAGGAGCCCGAGCACGAGGTGAGGTACGCCGGTCTCCGCGTTCGCGGCCTTGCGAGCCTCCGCCTGGGCGGAGACCACCACCGTGCGGGCGCGCGGGGTGAACTTCGCGAACCCGGCGTTCGGGTCGAGCGACTGGTCGCCGGCCCTGGGGACGTACTTCTTCTGCGCCGCCTGCTTCGTCACCCCCATCCGGGTGCCGATCTCGGTCCAGGAGGCGCCGGAGCGGCGAGCCTGGTCGACGAAGTGCCCGATCAGGTGATCGGCCACCTCGCCCAGGTGCTCGCCGACCACCATCGCGTCGGCGAGCTGGTCCAGGGGCTCGGTCCGAGCCTTCTTGATCGAGTCGATCAGGGTGTCGAGGCGTACGGCCTTGAGGGCGGGGTCTGCATCGCGGGGAGTCGTCATGCGTCAACTGTAGGTTGACGACTGCTCAGCGTCAACCATTGGTTGACGCTGAGGAGATCTCATCATCAATTGCCTTCCCTGCCCGATCTGTCTAGTCTGTCTAGATAGAGGAGTTGATGGAGATGTCATGGCAGGTGCAAGAAGCCAAGCAACGGTTCAGCGAGGTGCTTCGCGAGGCGAGTGCCGGTGGGCCGCAGCTGATCACCAAGCACGGCGAGGAGATTGCCGTCGTGCTCAGCATCGACGACTACCGGCGGATCGCTCAGCCGCGTCGCCCGCTGTCCGAGTACCTGCTAGGTGTGCCCAAGGGCGACGACCTCGATCTCGATCGCGATCGTTCGGACTTCCGAGGGCTCGATATCGAGGGGCTCGCGTGAAGTATCTGATCGATACGAATGTGGTCTCCGAGCTTCGGAAGAAGCGTCCCGACCCGGCGGTCATCGAGTGGGTGAATGGGCTCGGTGCCGACGAGGTCCACCTGTCCGTCCTGACGGTAGGCGAGCTGCGAGCAGGGGCTGCTCGCCTCGCGGCACGAGGTGACGAGATCGCGGCGCAGGCACTCACCGTCTGGATCGAAGGGCTCGTGGAGCAGTACGACGACCAGGTATTGCCGGTCACTGCTGGAGTGGCGGATCGCTGGGGCGAGCTGAACTCGGTGCGACCGTTGCCAGCTGTGGACTCGCTTCTGGCTGCGACCGCTCTCGAGCACGGGCTCACTGTCTCCACGCGCAACGCCAAGGACTTCGCGTCGACAGGGGTCGACGTCTACAACCCGTTCTCCGCAGAGGCATAGACCCGAAACGAAGCAGGGCCGGTCATCCAGGTGGATGACCGGCCCGCCGCGTACGTGATGTGTCAGGCGTTGGAGATCTGGATCATCTCGTCGCGGGGGACGACCTTGATCCGCTCGCGGCCCTGGGCCTCGCCGAGGGAGCGCTCGTGGTTGTCGAGCTTCTCCCAGCCCTCGATGGTGGTGAACTCGACGCCCTTGCCGGACAGGTGCTCGAGGACCGCCGCCGGGGAGGCGTGCTCGGCCGGCTTGAGCTTGTCGAGGTCGTGGAGGAGGTTGTCGATGGTCTCCTTGGCGTCGGACTTGGTGTGGCCGATGAGGCCGACCGGTCCGCGCTTGATCCACCCGGTGACGTACGTCCCGTCGATGTGCTCGCCGTTGAGGCCGAGGACCCGGCCACCGTCGTTGGGGATGACGCCGTTCTCGCTGTCGAAGGGCACGTCGGGGAGCGCCTCGGAGAGGTAGCCGACGGCGCGGTAGACGGCCTGGACCGGGGTGTCGGTGAACTCGCCGGTGCCGGAGACGCTGCCGTCGCCGTTGTATTCGGTCTTCTCGCTGCGCAGCGCGACCACCTGACCGTCCTCGCCGAGGATCTCGACGGGGTTCTGCATCATGTGGATGATGATCTTGTGCGGCTTGCCGGCGCTGGGCGCCTCCATGTACTTCAGGAGGATGTCCGCGACGAGCTTGGTCGCCTTGTGGCTCTGGATCGCCTTCTCGCCGGCCTCGTCGATCTCGAAGCCCTCCTCCTCGACGACGACCTCGACCGACGGGGAGTGGGAGAGCTCGCGCAGCTCCATCGGGCTGAACTTGATGTGGGCCGGGCCGCGGCGGGCGAAGACGTGGATCGTCTTGGCCGGGTTCTTCTTCAGGCCCTGGTAGACGTTGTCGGAGACCTCGGTGACCAGCTGCTCGTCGGCGGGCTTGGCCAGCATCCGGGCGACGTCGAGCGCGACGTTACCGGCGCCGAGGACGGCGACCTCCTCGGCCTCGAGCGGCCAGTCGCGGGAGACGTCGGGGTGGCCGGCGTACCAGCTGACGAAGTCGGCCGCGCCGTAGGACTGGGGCAGGTCGATCCCCGGGATGTCGAGCTCGCGGTCGGCCATCGCGCCGGTGGCGAAGATGACGGCGTCGTAGAACCGGTGCAGGTCGTCGAGCTTCAGGTCGGTGCCGAAGTCGACGTTGCCGATGAACCGGATGCTGTCCTGGTTCAGGACGCGCTTCAGCGCCTTGATGATCTCCTTGATTCGCGGGTGGTCGGGAGCCACGCCGTAGCGAACCAGGCCATAGGGAGCAGGCAGGCGCTCGATGACGTCGACGCGCGCACCAGGGTGCTCCTTCGTGAGGATGTCGGCAGCGTAGATGCCGGCCGGGCCGGCACCGACGATCGCAACGCGGATGTCACGCATAAGGGAGTTCAACCTTCCGTGGATGTACTAAGGCAAGCCTAAAGGGGGTCGTGTAACCCTCCGAATCCGTTCCACCAGGTGGTTACGTGGGCGCACGTGGGTTCCACGCTCAATTCTAGAACGTGTTCTCGTTTTGGGTGGATATCGGGGAGTGATCTCCAACACGTACGGCGCGTCGTCGAGCCTGAATCGGGCTGGGGTGCATCACGGGATCGGTGGCCGCAGGCCTTGTATCCGATGGTGTTCTCGGCGTCGCCCGGAGTCAAGGCAGCTGTGAAGCACAGCACATAGGACGCGCACAGCCGGACCGTACGACCACCACAGCCCCGCGCCCGAGCCTCGTCGGTATGACCCAACTCCTCGAACCACCGACGATGAGATCGGCGCCCGAGCCGACGACAACACGATGGCGCCCGACTCCCGAGCGCGCGTCCCTGATCGTTCTGCTCGCCCTGACCGCGGTGGCGTACCTCTGGACGCTGTCCGAGTCGGGATACGCCAACCAGTACTACTCCGCGGCCGCCCAGGCCGGCGGGGAGAGCTGGAAGGCATGGTTCTTCGGGGCGCTCGACGCGAGCAGCTCGATCACGGTCGACAAGCCGCCGGCGTCGTTGTGGGTGATGGGCCTGTCCGTACGTCTCTTCGGGCTGTCCTCGTGGAGCATCCTGGTCCCGCAGGCGCTGATGGGCGTGGCGACGGTAGGCCTGACGTACGGATTGGTCAGGAAGGTCGCGCCGTGGCAGGCGGCGATCGCGGCGGGGGCGTTCACCGCGCTGACTCCGGCGGCGGCGCTGATGTTCCGGTTCAACAACCCGGACGCGCTGCTGCTCCTGCTGCTGGTCGGCGCCGGGTTCTCGACGCTCGAGGCGATCGAGACCGGCAAGGGCCGGTGGATGGTGCTGGCCGGGGCGCTGCTCGGCTTCGGCTTCCTCACCAAGATGCTGCAGGCGTTCCTGATCATCCCGGCGATCGCGGTGGTCTACCTGATCGCGGGCAAGGGCTCGCTGGGCAAGAGAGTGACCCACGGCATCGCCTGCTTCGTCGCGATGGTGGTGAGCGCCGGCTGGTACATCGCGATCGTCGAGCTGATCCCGGAGTCGTGGCGTCCCTACATCGACGGCTCGACCGGCAACTCGATCCTCGAGCTGACCCTCGGGTACAACGGCGTCGGCCGGCTCAACGGCGGCGACTACGGCGGCCTCGGCAACGCCGGCTTCTCCAGCGCGGCCGGGATCCTGCGCCTCTTCCAGGGCGTCTCCGGAGGCATGGTCTCCTGGCTGCTCCCGGCGGCCCTGCTCCTCCTCGTCACCGGGCTGATCGCGCTGCGCAAGGCGCCCCGCACCGACCTGACCAGGGCCGCGCTGATGCTCAGCGGCGCCACGATGCTGGTCACCGGCCTGGTCTTCTCCTTCATGGAGGGCATCTACCACGACTACTACGTCGTCGCGCTGGCTCCGTGGATCGCGATCACCGCGGTCGTCGGCACCGTGATCCTGTGGCGCGACCGCGACGGCCTTCTCGCCCGGATCACCCTGGCCGTCGCCATGGCCGGCAGCTCGATCTGGGGCTGGGTGCTCCTCGGGCAGTCGGGCGAGCAGCCGTACGACGCGCTGCGCTGGCCCGTCCTGATCATCGGCCTCGGGGTCGCCGCCGCGTTCGTCTTCGCTGACAGGCTCACCCGTCGGGCAGCGGCCACGGTCCTCGCGGCCACCGCGATCACGCTCGGCATCGGGCCCGCCGCGTACGCCATCCAGACGATCAGCACCGCACACACCGGCTCGATCGTGACTGCCGGCCCGTACGAGGGCGGCGGTATGGGTGGGCCCGGTGGTGGTCGTGGCGGGTTCCCCGGCGGCACCCAGAACGGCACCCCGCCGACCGGCACGCAGAACGGCACCCAGAACGGGATGCCGCAGACGGGCCAGATGCCCGGCGGCATGCCCGGCGGCGGTGGCGGCGGGATGATGGGCGGCGGCGACGTCGACGACGAGCTCGCCGAGGCGGTCAGCACCAACGCCGGCAACTACACCTGGGTGGCGGCGACCATCGGCTCCCAGACCGCGGCCGGCCTCCAGCTGGAGACCGGCGAGGCCGTGATGGCGATCGGTGGTTTCAACGGCACGTCGAACAGCATCACGCTGGAGCAGTTCCAGGAGTACGTCGCCGACGGCGAGATCCACTACTTCATCGCCGGCGGCGGGATGGGCGGCATGGGAGCCACGGGCGGCAGCAGCGACGAGACCTCCAGCGCTTCCGAGATCACCGCCTGGGTCACCGAGAACTTCACCCAGACCACGATCGGCAACGGCACGGTCTACGACCTGACCGAGGACGCCTCGTGACCGCCGAGACCGCACTCTCCGACGGCCTGTGGGTCGTCGACGGGAAGCGGCTGCTCACGGCGATCGACCTGGTGATTCCGGTCTACAACGAGGAGAAGGGCCTCGAGGCGTCCGTACGTCACCTCGACGGCTACCTGCGTACCCTGCCCTACTCCACGACGATCACGATCGCCGACAACGCCAGCACGGACGGCACCTGGTCGATCGCGGAGCGGCTCGCGACCGAGATCACCCGCGTCCGGGCGATCCACCTGGACGAGAAGGGCCGGGGACGAGCGCTCAAGGCGGCCTGGTCCACCTCGCGGGCCGAGGTCGTCGGCTACATGGACGTCGACCTCTCCACCGACCTTCGGGCACTGCCGCCGCTGCTCGCCCCGCTGCTCTCGGGCCACTCCGACGTCGCGATCGGCTCCCGGCTGGCGAAGGGCAGCTGGATCGAGCGCGGCCCGAAGCGGGACTTCCTGTCGAAGGGCTACAACCTGTTGCTACGTGGTGTCCTGTCCGCGGAGTTCACCGATGCCCAGTGCGGCTTCAAGGCGATCAGGCGTGACGTCGCCGAGAAGCTGCTCCCGCTGGTCGAGGACGAGAGCTGGTTCTTCGACACCGAGCTGCTGGTCCTCGCCTCCGAGGCCGGGCTGCGGATCCACGAGGTCCCGGTGGACTGGGTCGACGACCCGGACTCCCGCGTCGACATCGCCGCCACGATCACGGAGGACGTCCGCGGCATCGCCCGGCTGTTGACCGGGCTGGTGTCCGGACGGATCGATCTGCGCGACGTGGCCTCGACCGGCCGAACCTCCGTCAGCACCCCGAAGCGTGGTCTGCCCGAACAGCTGATGCGGTTCGCCGCGATCGGGGTGATGAGCACCCTGGCGTACGTCCTGCTCTACTCCCTCCTCCGGGTCACCGTCGACGCTCAGGTCGCGAACCTGGTGAGCCTGCTGGTGACCGCGGTCGCCAACACGGCGGCCAACCGCCGGCTGACCTTCGGGATCACCCGTCGTGAGGGAGCGGTCAAGCACCACGTGGCCGGGCTGATCGCGTTCGGCATCGGGCTCGCGCTGACCTCCGGGTCGCTGGCGGCGCTCGACCGGGCCGCGCCGTACGCCTCGCACATGGCGGAGCTGACCGTCCTCGTCCTCGCCAACGCGACCGCGACGCTGCTCCGGTTCGTCATCCTCAGGTGGGTGATGAACCCCGCGCGGACGACCGACGTGGACACAGGTCGATCACAGGTTCATCGGGGGTGACGCACAGGCGCCTGGCCGAGCGTTGGGGACCATGACCGCAACCCTCGATCCAGCAGCGAGCTCGGCGCCCGAAGACGCAGGGGCAGCTGCCATCCGACGATCCTGGCGCCCGACTCCCGAGCGGGCGTCCCTTCTCCTCCTGCTGGCGCTGACCGCGCTCGCCTACCTGTGGACGCTCTCCGAGTCCGGGTACGCCAACCAGTTCTACTCCGCCGCCGCCCAGGCGGGCGGGGTGAGCTGGAAGGCCTGGTTCTTCGGCTCCCTCGACATCGGCAACGCGATCACCGTCGACAAGCCGCCGGCCTCGCTGTGGGCGATGGGCCTGTTCGTACGCTTCTTCGGACTCTCCTCGTGGAGCATCCTGGTCCCGCAGGCGCTGATGGGTGTGGCCACGGTCGGCCTGGTCCACGGCCTCGTCAGGAAGGTCGCGCCGTGGCAGGCGGGGATCGCGGCGGGTGCGCTGACCGCGCTGACTCCGGCCGCGGCGCTGATGTTCCGGTTCAACAACCCGGACGCCCTGCTGCTGTTGTTGCTGGTCGGAGCCGGGTTCTGCACCGTCAAGGCGATCGAGACGGGGAAGGCGCGATGGCTGGTGCTGGCCGGCGTACTCCTCGGCTTCGGGTTCCTGACGAAGATGCTGCAGGCGTTCCTGATCATCCCGGCGATCGCGGTCGTCTACCTTCTCGCCGGTCCGGGGTCGTTCTGGAAGCGGGTCCTGCACGGCGTCTACTGCTTCCTGGCGCTGCTGGTCGCGGCCGGCTGGTGGATCGCGATCTTCGAGCTCGTCCCGGAGTCGTCGCGGCCCTACATGGACGGCTCCCAGAACAACTCGGTGCTCGAGCTCGCCCTCGGGTACAACGGCATCGGCCGGATCAACGGCGGTGACTACGGCGGGCTCGGCAACGCCGGGTTCGGCAGCGCCGCCGGGATCCTGCGGCTCTTCCAGGGCGTCTCGGGCGGGATGGTCACCTGGCTCCTCCCGGCCGCACTGATCCTGCTCGTCGCGGCGCTGGTGTGGCTGCGCAAGGCCCCGCGCACCGACCTGACCCGCGCCACCCTGCTCCTCACCGGTGGATCGATGCTGGTCACCGGCCTGGTCTTCTCGTTCATGGGCGGCATCTACCACGACTACTACACCGTCGCGCTCGCTCCGTGGATCGCCGCGACGGCCGTCATCGGCGCCAGCGTCGTCTGGCGACACCACGCCGGGATCGCGGCGCGCCTCGTGCTCGCGGGCACGCTCGTGGCGACCGTGGTCTGGGCCTGGGTGCTGCTCGGACAGTCCGACCAGCAGCCGTACGCCACGCTCCGCTGGGTCGTCCTTGCCCTCGGTCTCGTCGCCGCTGCCGGTCTGGTCGTGGTCGACCGGGTCCAGCGGTTCGGCCGTTGGTCCGCGGTGGCGGTGCTGGCGGGGGTGGCGGTGAGCGTGGGGATCGGCCCGGCGGCGTACGCGGTCCAGACGATCGGGACCCCGCACACCGGCTCCATCGTGACCGCCGGTCCCTACAGCGGCGGCGGTCCCGGGGGTTTCGGGGGCGGCCCCGGCGGCATGCGCGGTGGCCCGGGCGGCCGGCAGAACGGCGGCGGCCAGGTCCAGCAGTTCCCGGGCGGGGGCCAGGCGATGCCGGCCATGCCCGGTGGCCGGAACGGTCGCGGCCAGGCGCCTGAGCTGTTCCGGGCCGGGGGCGGCGGTGGCATGTTCGGCGGCGACGAGATCAGCGAGGAGCTGGCCGAGGCGCTGCGTACGAACGCCGGTGCCTACCGCTGGGCCGCCGCGACCACCAGCTCCACGAGCGCCGCGAGCTACCAGCTGGGCAGCGGCGAGTCGGTGATGTCGATCGGCGGCTTCAACGGCTCGGCGCCGAGCATCACGCTGAAGCAGTTCCAGGAGTACGTCGCCGACGGCGAGATCCACTACTACATCGTCGGCGGTGGTCCGGGCGGTGGCATGGGCGGTCCCGGCGAGATGGAGCTGCCGGCCGGCTTCGAGATACCGGGCGGCGGCCAGGTCCGGGGCGGCGGTTTCGGCGGCGACCGTGAGGATGCGGTCTCCAACAAGATCAGCGAGTGGGTGGAGGAGAACTTCACCTCGACCGACATCGACGGCACCACCGTCTACGACCTCACCCAGCCCGAGGCGGGCGCATGAGGACGAGCGAGAGCGCCGCGACGGGCGGCACGGCCCCGGCGCAGGTGAGGACCGCGGTGGACCTGGTGATCCCCGTCCACAACGAGGAGCAGGGCCTGGAGAGCTCGGTCCGCCGGCTCGACGACTACCTCCGGCACCTGCCCTACCCCACGACGATCACGATCGCCGACAACGCCAGCACCGACGCCACCTGGGCGATCGCCGAGCGGCTGGAGACCGAGCTGACCCGCGTACGCGCGGTCCATCTCGAGGAGAAGGGCCGGGGAAGAGCGCTCAGGGCGGCCTGGGCCTCCTCGGACGCCCAGGTGGTCGGCTACATGGACGTCGACCTGTCCACCGACCTTCGGGCACTGCCGCCGCTGCTCGCGCCGCTCCTGTCAGGTCACTCCGACCTGTCGATCGGCACCCGGCTGGCGAAAGGCAGCCGGATCGTGCGGGGACCGAAGCGGGACTTCCTCTCGAAAGGCTACAACCTGCTCCTGCGAGGGATCCTGTCTGCCGAGTTCACCGACGCCCAGTGCGGCTTCAAGGCGATCCGCCGCGACACGGCCGAGAGGCTGCTGCCGCTGGTCGAGGACGAGAGCTGGTTCTTCGACACCGAGCTGCTGGTCCTTGCCTCCGAGGCCGGGCTGCGGATCCACGAGGTCCCGGTGGACTGGATCGACGACCCGGACTCCCGCGTCGACATCGTCACGACGGTCAAGGAGGATCTCGCCGGGATCCGCCGGCTCCTGTTCGGCCTGGTCAGCGGCCGGATCGACCTCAGTGGCGTACGTCCTCCCGGGCCCGTCCGGAGCCCGAGCCTGGCGGCTCAGGTGATTCGGTTCGGCGCCGTCGGGGTGCTGAGCACGCTGGCGTACCTGCTCCTCTACGTGCTGCTCCGCAGTGCGGTCGGCGCCCAGGCGGCCAACCTGGTGGCGCTCCTGGTGACGGCGGTCGGCAACACCGCGGCCAACCGCCGGCTGACCTTCGGGATCACCGCGCGGCAGGGTGCGGTGAAGCATCACGTGGCCGGGCTGGCGGCCTTCGGGGTCGGGCTGGCACTGACCTCGGGATCGCTCGCGCTCCTGCACCTGGCCGCGCCGACGCCCGCCCGGGCGATCGAGATCGTCGTGCTCGTGGCGGCCAACGCCACGGCCACCCTGATCCGCTTCGTCGCGCTCAGATGGGTGATGAGTCCGCGCGGGTGAGCCGTTGGGTGCCGATGACGCGGAGCAGATCGAGCTTCTCCGCGGCATCGGTGCCCTCGGCCGGGAAGTAGGCGACCAGCTGGATCTCCTTCCCCTCGCTGAAGAGCACCTCGCAGCGCACCTCGACGGCACCGACCTCGGGATGGAGGAAGGTCTTCCGGTCGGCGCGGCGTACGCCCACCTCGTGGCGCTCCCAGAGCTCGCGGAACTCCGCGCTGGCGGCGAGCAGATCGTCGACGAGGGCGGTGATGTCGGGCTCGCCGGCGCGACGGGCGTGGGTGGCGCGCAGGTCGCTGACATGGAGGGCCGAGATCCGGTCCCAGTCCTCCTCGGGCATCTGCCGGAAGGCCGGGTCGGTGAACCAGC
This sequence comes from Nocardioides sp. NPDC126508, assembly GCA_040302365.1. Classification (GTDB taxonomy): domain Bacteria; phylum Actinomycetota; class Actinomycetes; order Propionibacteriales; family Nocardioidaceae; genus Nocardioides. Next base: position 400,920 of record JBEOUM010000004.1, on the reverse strand, counting down.
GCCACACCATGTTCTCGGCCTTCCCGCCGCCGCGCAGGTGTCCCAGCAGCAGGTCGGCCATCGGGTTGGTGAAGAGCACCTCGCCGAGGTCGTTGCAGATCATCACGGGCAGGTCGGTGAGCCGGTTGGCCAGAGCGACGAGTCCGGGGCGTACGTGGCCCCGACGGGGCGGTGGGGTCATCCCGGCCAGGTAGTAGAGGTGGTCGCGCTCGTCGAGGTCGCACTGCAGCGCGCGGGCGACCGCGTTGACCACCGACGCCGAGGGCGCCGACCCGCGGGCCTGCTCCAGCCGGGTGTAGTGGTCGGTGGACACACCGGCGAGCATCGCGACCTCCTCGCGACGGAGGCCGGGCGTACGCCTCCGGATGCCTTCGGGCAGGCCGACATCGGCCGGGCGGATCAACGCCCGGCGTCGGCGGAGGAAGTCGGCGAGTGCCTTGCGGTCGGTCACACCGACCAGTATCGATCCGGAGCCGAGACTCATCCAGGGAGGACCCGTCCCTGGATGAGTCGGCCCTTCCGTACGTCTCGGGGAGCCCGCACGGTAGAGGCATGACGAACGCACAGACGGTCCAGACACAGCCCCACCAGACACAGTTCCAGAAGCGCCGGCTCGGCCGCACCGGACCGGAGGTCACCTCGCCCGCGCTCGGTGGGATGAGCCTCTCCGGCGCCTACGGCGCGGTCGACGACGAGGAGGGCGTACGCGTCATCCACGCCTACCTCGACGCCGGCGGCACCCTCATCGACACCGGCGACTTCTACGGCGCCGGGCACAACGAGATGCTCATCGCCCGGTCGCTGCGCGAGCGCAGCCGCGACGACGTCGTGCTCTCGGTGAAGTTCGGAGCGCTGCTCACCCCGGTCGGGATGCCGGCCGGGTTCGACGGCCGTCCCGAGGCGGTGAAGTCGTCCCTGACCTACTCGCTGCAGCGGCTCGGCACCGACCACGTCGACATCTACCGCCCCGCCCGCCTGGACCCGCAGGTGCCGATCGAGGAGACCGTGGGCGCGGTCCAGGAGCTGGTCGAGTCCGGATACGTACGCCACATCGGGCTCAGCGAGGTCAGCGCGGACACCATCCGGCGCGCCGCCGCGGTGGCCCCGATCAGCGACCTGCAGATCGAGTACTCCCTGCTCAGCAGGGAGATCGAGACCAATGGCATCCTCGACACCTGCCGGGAGCTCGGGATCGGCATCACCGCGTACAGCGTCCTCGGTCGTGGCCTGATCGGCGGCAGCGGCGCCCTCGGCGGGTCGCTCGCGCACATGCCGCGCTTCCAGGGCGACAACCTCGACCACAACCGCGCGCTGCTCGTCACCCTCGAGGAGATCGCCGCGGCCAAGGGCGTCACGCTGGCCCAGCTCGCCATCGCCTGGGTCGCCGCCCAGGGCGAGCACGTCGTCCCCGTCATCGGCTCGCGCCGGGTCAGCCAGGTCGAGTCCATGGCCGGGGCCAACGCGGTCACGCTCGACGACGCCGACCTCGCCCGCATCGACGCCGCCGTACCCGTCGGTGCCGCCCGCGGTGACCGCTACCCGACCCGGTTCATGGACCAGCTCGACAGCGAACGGTGACCTCTGGTGATCGCGGTGGCCTCAGGAGGCAGGATCGGTCGCGCGCCAGCGCAGCGGGTCCTCGCCCGACTCCTCGACGATGTGCGCGGCCAGGCCGACGGTCCGACCGACCTGGAAGAGCACCTCGGCGGCGTCGTCGAGCAGGCCACAGGTGAGGACCAGCGCGGCGAGCGCGCCGTCGACGTTCGGCCGGCGCTCGGTCCGCGACGCGATCTCCTCCAGGCGCGCCAGGGTCGGCGCCGCACCCTCGACCAGGGCCAGGCGGGCGAGGATCGCGTCGGCCCGTGGGTCGCCCTCGGGGTGCCGCCAGTGCCCGAAGCCGGGCACCGGCAGGCTCGGATCGGCCGGCGGGTCGTCCCGCAGCACGGCGAGGGCGGACCGGCCGATGCCGCCGTGCAGCCGCCCGGAGAGCGCGGCGTACCCCGCGACCAGGCAGTCGTACGCCGAGGCCCGGGCCGACGCCGCGACCCGGGCAGCGACCACCGACGCCGCCAGGCCGTGGTCGAGGAGCGCGACCAGGGCGGTGTTGAGGGTGGCCACCTCGCGAGGGCTGCCGGAGCGCCCGGCGACGGCTTCGAAGATCGCGTCCGGGACCGGCCCGGCCTGTCCCCCGAGCGCCACGGGGGCAGCGCCGAGCAGGCCCTTGGCGACGCCGGCGGCTGCGGCAGGGTCGACCCACTCGCCGTGGGACCCCGCCCACTGCGCCAGCGCCGGGAGCCGACGGGTGAGCGGCAGCTCGGCCAGGTGCGCCGGCACCTCGACGGCGGTCTCGGGGCCGGGGCCGAGGACGAGCTCGACCACCTCGCCCACCGGCTCGTCGGCCAGGTCGGCCAGCGGCACGCCACGCAGGAACAGCTCCCCCTCGCGTACCTCGCTCACGCTCGAGCGGACCGACCGCATCGGCAGCACGCCGAGCGGGGAGCCGGGATGGTGCCGGGTGCTGGCCAGCGCGTCGATCTCGGCGCGGTCGAACAGGCTCTCGCCGCCGCTGCGGCGCCGGGTGAGCAGACGCCGGCTGACATAGGTGTAGAGCGTCGTGCGCTTCACCCCGAGGCGCTGGGCGGCCTCGCGGGTCGTGATCCACTCCGTCACGACGTCACTCTCGCCCATGGACCGGCTCCGGCGCCATGTCGACTCGATCGACATCGCGTGCCCGGGCCTCGCGGCGGCACGGTGGGCTCTCGACCCGTTCCAGGAGGAGACGCCATGCTGCCGCTGAACGACCTGACCGACATCCGGGAGAACTACCGCTACCACGCCGCCGAGATGTCCACCTCGCCCTGCTACCACGCCTGGGCGAGCGCCGTCGCCGACGACCCCGAGGTGCTCCGGGTGCTCAGCGACCTGCCCACGCTCAAGCAGCAGGCCAACCTCGTCTTCGCCGCGGCCAGGTGGCACGGTCTGGAACCCGGCCCCTACGTCGACCTCCGGGCCCTGCTCCTCGGCCCCGAGTGGCCGGCGGTGCGCGAGACGATCCTGGCGCGGCGTACGCAGACCAACGAGGTCGCCCGGCTGGCGGCGCTGACCCCTGCGCTCGGCATGCTCGGGGACGAGCCGCTCGCCCTCGTGGAGCTCGGTGCCAGCGCCGGGCTGTGTCTCTACCCGGACCGCTACGACTACCTCTGGGACGGCGCGGGCGAGCTCCGCGGATCGGGCGGGCCGACGCTCCGTGTCCCGGCGGTCGGGCCGGTCCCGGTCCCCGCACGACACCCGCGCATCACCGCTCGCGTCGGGGTCGACCTCAACCCGCTCGACGTCACCGACCCCGACGACATGAGCTGGCTGCTCACCCTGATCTGGCCCGGCCACGACCAGCGCCACGACCGCCTCGCCGCGGCGATCGAGGTGACCAGGGCCGAGCCACCCCAGCTCATCGCCGGGGACATGCTCGACCAGTTGGACGGCGCGCTCGAGACCGCCGCCGCCTCGGGCGGTACGCCCGTGGTCCACCACAGCGCCGCCGTGGCCTACCTCGACGAGCGCGATCGCGTCGAGATCGAGAACCGCCTGCGTACGCTGGTCGCGGCCGGCCGCTGCCACTGGATCAGCCTGGAGGGCCCGCGGGTGATCCCCTCCCTCGCCACGGCGGCGCCGAGCCTCGCCGCCGATCACTTCTCTCTCGCGGTCGACGGACAAGCCGTCGGCTGGCTCCAGGGACATGGCGCGGCGCTGGGCTGGACGCCAGTCGTGAGGGCGTGAGGAAGACCACAGGTATTGGACCGATACAACCGGAGAAACCTGGTGTCCACGGGCTGATCTGCCCTACCGTTACCGGCCAGTAACCAGCACGGTGGGGTTCCGGTCCGGTGCCGGTCATCTATTCGGTCACGCGCAGATCGGCTGACCGGGACCCCGCCATGCTGGAGACTGAAGACACCGCGTAGCAGACGAAGGAGCCGAGGATGCTCATCGGAGTGACCCGAGAGACGAAGCCTGGGGAGACTCGGGTGGCGGCAACACCCGCGACGGTCAAACAGCTGACCGGCCTGGGCTATGACGTCGTCATCGAGGGTGGCGCCGGGGAGGCGTCCAGCTTCAAGGACGAGGCGTACGTCGAGGCCGGCGCCCGCCTCGGCACGGCCGCCGACGCGTGGGGTGCCGACCTGGTCTTCCGCGTCAACGCCCCCTCCGTCGGCGAGGTCGAGCTGCTCAAGAGCGGCGCCACGCTGGTCGCCCCGCTGGCGCCGGCGCAGAGCGCCGAGCTCCTCGACGCGCTGGCCGCCCGCAAGGTCGACGCGTTCGCGATGGACGCCGTGCCGCGTATCTCGCGGGCGCAGTCCATGGACATCCTCTCCAGCCAGGCCAACATCGCCGGCTACCGCGCCGTGGTCGAGGCCGCCCACCACTTCGGCCGCTTCTTCACCGGCCAGGTCACCGCGGCGGGCAAGGTGCCGCCGGCGAAGGTGCTCGTGGCCGGTGCCGGTGTGGCCGGTCTGGCCGCCATCGGCGCGGCGAGCTCGCTGGGCGCGATCGTCCGCGCGACCGACCCCCGTCCGGAGGTCGCCGACCAGGTCAAGTCGCTCGGTGGTGAATACCTGAAGGTCGAGGTCGAGGTCGAGAAGTCGACCGACGGCTACGCCAAGGCGACCTCGGAGGCCTACGACCAGCGCGCCGCGGAGATCTACTCCGAGCAGGCCGAGGACGTCGACATCATCGTGACCACCGCGCTGATCCCGGGACGCCCGGCGCCCCGCCTGATCACCGCCGCGGACGTGGCCTCCATGAAGCCCGGCTCGGTCATCGTCGACATGGCCGCCGCGATGGGCGGCAACGTCGAGGGCACCGTCAAGGACGAGGTCGTCACGACCCCCAACGGCGTCACGATCATCGGCTACACCGACCTGCCCGCGCGTCTTCCCGCGCAGTCCAGCCAGCTCTACGGCACCAACCTGGTCAACCTGATGAAGCTGGTGACGCCCGAGAAGGACGGCGTGCTCGCCCTCGATCTCGAGGACCAGGTCCAGCGCGGCCTCACCGTCGTGCACGACGGCGGCGTGCTCTGGCCGCCCCCGCCGGTGCAGGTCTCCGCGGCTCCGGCCGCGGCCGCACCAGCCGAGGTCGCGGTCAAGGAGGAGAAGAAGCCCCTCTCCGCCGGCGCGAAGCTCGCGCTGGTCGGCACCGGTGCCCTCGCGCTCTTCCTGCTCAACGCGGTCGCCCCGGCCGAGATCACCCGGCACTTCACCGTGCTGACGCTCTCGGTGGTGATCGGGTTCTACGTCATCGGTCACGTGCACCACGCCCTGCACACCCCGCTGATGTCGGTGACCAACGCGATCTCCGGGATCGTCGTGGTGGGCGCCCTGCTGCAGCTCACCGTCGCCGACAACGTGGTCCTGGTGCTCGCGGGCATCGCCACGCTGCTGGCGAGCATCAACATCTTCGGTGGCTTCGCCGTGACCCGCCGCATGCTCTCGATGTTCCGGAAGGCCTGAGGGACGAAACCATGGATATCTTCTCGATCGCCGGCGCGGCCTACCTCGTCGCCGCGCTCCTCTTCATCCTGTCGCTGGCAGGCCTGTCCAAGCACGAGACCGCCTCGCAGGGCTGGGTCTACGGCGTCTCCGGCATGGCGCTGGCGCTGATCGCGACCGTCCTCCAGGTCGCCGACGCGGGCACGAGCACCGCCATCCTGGTCCTGGTCGGCGCGGTCGCCATCGGCGCGGTCATCGGCCTGTGGCGTGCCAAGGTCGTCGAGATGACCGGCATGCCCGAGCTGATCGCGCTGCTGCACTCCTTCGTGGGTCTGGCCGCCGTCCTGATCGGCTGGAACGGCCACTTCGAGGCCGCCGCGGGCCACATCCACGGTGGCGCCATCCACGACGCCGAGGTCTTCATCGGCGTCTTCATCGGCGCGGTCACCTTCACCGGCTCGATCGTCGCCTTCCTCAAGCTCTCGGCGCGGATCAAGTCGGCGCCGCTGATGCTGCCGGGCAAGAACGTCATCAACATCGGCGCGCTGGTCGTCTTCGTGATCCTGACCGTCGTGTACGTCATCAACCCGACACTCCCGCTGCTGATCGCCGTCACGGTCGTGGCGCTGGCGCTCGGCTGGCACCTGGTCGCGTCCATCGGCGGCGGCGACATGCCGGTCGTGGTCTCGATGCTCAACAGCTACTCCGGGTGGGCCGCGGCCGCCTCGGGCTTCCTCCTGGGCAACGACCTGCTGATCGTCACCGGTGCCCTGGTCGGCTCCTCGGGTGCGTACCTCTCCTACATCATGTGCAAGGCGATGAACCGCTCGTTCATCTCGGTCATCGCCGGCGGGTTCGGCATCGAGGCCGGGCCGTCCGGTGACGTCGACTACGGCGAGCACCGCGAGATCAACGCCGAGGACACCGCCGACCTGCTCGCCGGGGCCTCCTCCGTGGTCATCACCCCGGGCTACGGCATGGCCGTCGCCCAGGCGCAGTACCCGGTCGCCGAGCTCACCCGCATCCTTCGTGAGCGCGGTGTCGACGTCCGCTTCGGCATCCACCCGGTCGCCGGCCGTCTCCCGGGCCACATGAACGTGCTGCTGGCCGAGGCCAAGGTGCCCTACGACATCGTCCTGGAGATGGACGAGATCAACGACGACCTCGCCGAGACCGACGTCGTCCTGGTCATCGGGGCCAACGACACCGTGAACCCGGCCGCCGCCGAGGACCCCAGCAGCCCGATCGCCGGCATGCCCGTCCTGCGGGTCTGGGAGGCCAAGAACGTGGTCGTCTTCAAGCGGTCGATGGCCGCGGGCTACGCCGGTGTGCAGAACCCGCTCTTCTTCCGCGACAACTCGCAGATGCTCTTCGGCGACGCCAAGGCCAAGGTCGACGAGATCGTCGGTGCGCTCTCGCGCGTCAACGCCTGATCGGGTCAACGCCTGATCTGATCGAGGGGCTGGTGGCGTACGGATCCCGTACGTCACCAGCCCCTCTCTCGTTCACTCGTAGAGCCAGACGGTGTGCTTGTCGTTGATGACCAGCCGCTCGTCGTCGACCTGCATGTAGACGTCGCGCTTGTGCTCCTTGTCGCCGATCGACTCGACGTCGGGGAGGGTCAGCGACCACGCGTCCTCGGTGCTGTGCCACTCCCGGAACGAGACGGTGGCGCGGTCGAGCAGGTAGACGCCGTCGTCGAGCGCCTGGAAGGCGTGTTCGTAGCCGTCTTCCCCCAGGGCCTTCCCTGCCGCGTCGAAAAGCGCTCCGTCGTCGGTCCCGAAGTTGACCTGCTCCCCCTTGCCGTCGACGTTGACCATCTGCACCGCGGCGTAGGGCCTACTGGTCGAGAACGGCAGCGCACCGACCTTGCCGGTGGTGTCGTAGATCGGGTAAGGCCCGGTCGACGGCAGCGTGATGCCCTGGTTCTCGTCGTACGTACCGGGCTCGATCACCGCCAGCCGGTTGCCGGCGGTCGCGACGACATCGCCGGTCCCGGACGCATCCCACAGCGCCTTGCCGGTCTTGGCGGAGAAGCCGAAGGTGCGGTCGGCGGTCAGGACGACGAGGTCGTCGGTGGCCTGCTGGTCGATCTCGTACGACTGCTTGATGCCCTTCCAGCCGGGCTGGAGATCGGTCTTCCAGACGAGCTCGCCGTTCGTGCGTGCGTAGCGGGCGAGGGTGTCACCGTCGAGGGCGTAGACCGCGTCGTCGAGGACCGTGAACTCCTCGCCGTCGATCTTCCACTCACCCGGACCGGTGGGCTCGCGAACCTTGGCGAGCGTCTCGCCCTTGGCGTCCCAGAGCAGGAAGCGGCCGTCGTCCTCGACGCCGTACATGTAGTGGTCCTCGCCGGTGTCCTTCCACAGGACGTTGCCGTCGTAGTCCCAGACGATGCTGCCGCTGTCGCTGCTGCTGCCGTTCGCGGTCGTCGAGACCGGGCCGTACCAGCTGGCTTCGATGGTCTTGGTCTCCGTGTCGACCCAGGCGCCGCTGTATTCGTGCTTCTCCGGGCGCCACCTCTCCTTGCCCTGATCGTCGAGCACCACGAGGCCTGCCTTGCCCTCGAGGAGGGCGATCGTGAATCCGGGGCCTGCCACTGCCCAGCGGATCGTCTCGCTGCTCTTCCAGGCCCAGCTCCGGTTCGGTTCGGAGGTCAGGGCGCCGATGTCGCTGTTCGACCCGGCCGTCTCAGCCGTGTCGCTCCCGGAACCGCCCCTGCTGTCGGGACCGAGAACCAGAAATGCCCCGACCGCGACCGCGGCGAGCACCACGAGCGCGGTGAGTCCGCCGCCGATGAGGAGCCAGAGGCCGGCCCTGGATGCCTTCTTCTGAGGCGCGGCGGCGTAGGCCGCACCCGGAGGTGGCGGTGGGATCCACACGTTTCCGGAAGGCGGGGGCGGCGGCGGTACCCACACCCCAGGCGGTGGGGATGTCGGCGGTGGTGATGCCGGAGGCGGCGGGGGCGGCTGGTCGTCCCGAGGCGACTGAGTCATGGGGACATCATGGCTCTGGGGACGCCTGCCCGACCACCGGAAACGTCGCTGCTCCGCGTCAACGCCTGACGACGGGCGCTCGATCGGATGCCGGCCGCGCGACCTCGGGTCCCGCGGCCGGCCGGTCGGGCCGGATCTCGGACGCCGTGTGCCCCGGCAGCCGCAACCACGTCGGTAGGGCCAGGAACGCCTCGGCGCGCAGGGCGGCGGTGGCCACGGTCGGGATGTCGGACGGACCCTCGTAGGCGATGAAGCGCGGCGCCCACTCGGGGTGGTACTTCGCGTTGGCGCGGTAGAGCGACTCGATCTGCGCGAAGCGGGACGCCCACAGCAGCACCGCCCGCCAGGCCCGGACGTACGGCCCGGCGCCGAGCCGCTCGCCGTGCGCGAACACGCTGCGGAAGACCGCGAAGTTGAGGGAGATCTTGGAGATCCCGAGGTCGGGCGCCCACTGGCAGAGCGTCGCGACCATCAGCTCGATGACACCGTTCTCGGAGTCGCGCGAGCGGCGCATCAGGTCGAGCGAGAGCGCGTCGTCACCCCACGGGACGAAGTGGAGCAGGCCGACCAGGTCGCCGTCACCGTCTCGGGCGAGCACCAGCAGCGCGTCGCCGTCGGCGGGGTCGCCGAAGCGCCCCAGGGCCATGGAGAAGCCGCGCTCGACCTCGCCCTCGCGCCACGCGTCCGCCCGCTCCCGCACCAGGTCCAGGGTGTCGGGGGCGAGGTCCTTCACGCGGACGCAGTCGGCGGTGACGCCGGCGCGCCGGGTCCGCGCCACGGCCTGGCGTACGCCGCGCATCGTGCGGCCCTCGAGGCTGAACTCGGAGAGGTGCACGATCGCCTCGTCGCCGAGCTCGAGGACGTTGAGCCCGGCCTTGCACAGGGCCGTGGCGCCGCGTTCCGAGGAGCCGAGGTTGGCGGGCGTCCAGCCGTAGGAGCGGGCCTCGTCGAGCCAGGCGCCGATCGCGCCCGGCCACGCCGACGGGTTGCCGACGGGGTCGCCCGCGGACAGCGACGTGCTCCCGACGACGCGGTAGGACATCGCGGCCTGGCCGCACGGGCTGAAGATCACCGAACGGTCGACGCGGGTGGCGAAGTAGGAGAGCGAGTCGACCCAGCCCCACTTCGCGAGCAGGCCGCGCACGCGGGCCTCCTCGTCACCGGTGAGATGGTGGGGACCGTCGGCCGGCTGCACCGCGACCAGCAGCGCCACCAGCAGCAGGGCGGCACCGAGCACGGCCAGACCCACGGCCGACCGGGCCGCGGCGATGTCGCTGACGAAGTCGATCGGTCCGGGGATCCCGGCCAGTCCGAGCAGCGCCTGCAGCAGCCGCTCGGAGCCGGTCGTGTCGGCGAGCTGGCCGCGGGTCACGATCGCGAGCCAGCCGTAGCCCACCCCGGTCGCGACCACCGGTCCGAGCAGCACCACGGCCAGCAGCCGCAGCCGCGAGCGCGGGTCCGGCCGCGCGGCGAAGTTGCGGCGGGCGCTGATGAGAAGAGCGGTCAGGAGCGCACAGAACAGCGCCTCGACGAGGCTCAGCGCCCGGACGACCTGGAAGACGGTGTCCATCGCGACCAGCACCGTCGCGATCAACCAGGCACGGTGCTTGCCGCGGCGCAGCGAGCGCGCCAGCACCAGCAGGATCACGCCGATCGCGAGCGAGCCCGTGGTCGCTGCCGCCGGGAAGACGTCGGGGACCATGTCCTCGACGAGGTCGGTGCGGCGGGCCAGGTCCGGGGCGAAGACCCCGAGAAGGGTGATGACCCCGACGACGAGAACGACGTTGCTGACCGACTGCGGCGACTGCAGCGTACGAAGGGCCCTGGAGGCGCGCCTGTGTGCCATGGCGCAGATCCTAAGCCTGGATCGGCGTGCGTCCCATTGCTCGGATATCCCAGCCCTGACCAGCGGAAACGTGACGCAGGTCTCGCGGCGGTGAATTCTGCGCTGCCGCGGCACGACGCCCAGAATGAGTCTTGTGTCCGAGCCCTTCACAGACTCTCTCGAGTCGATCCGCGTCCCCCACACGTTGCTGGAGGACGCGCTCGGCTACGTGACCAGCATCGTGGTGACCTCGCTGGGTCTCTACCTGATCCAGTCGGTCGGCTCGGTGACCGGTGGCACCGCCGGCCTGAGCCTGCTGGTGAGCTACTGGACCGGGCTGCCCTTCGAGGTCCTCTTCGTGCTGGTCAACCTGCCCTTCTTCGGGCTCGCGCTCTCCAAGAAGGGCGTCGGGTTCACGCTCCGGTCGCTGGGCTGTGTCATCGCGGTCTCGCTGATGACCCGGGTCCACGCCGACCTCCTCCCGCTCGACGGCCTCGACACCGTCTACGGCGTGGTGGCCGGCAACCTGCTCGTCGGCCTCGGGCTGCTGGTGATCTTCCGGCACGGCGCCTCGCTGGGCGGCTTCAACGTGCTGGCCCTGCTCCTCCAGGAGCGGCTCAACCTGCGGGCCGGGTACGTCCAGATGGGCCTCGACATCAGCGTCATCCTGCTCGCGCTCTTCGTCGTCTCGCCGATGACCGTGGTGCTCTCCGCGGTCGGCGCGGTCGTCCTCAACATCATCCTGGCCTTCAACCACCGGCCCGGCCGCTACCTCGCCTGACGCCCGCTGAGACACTTTGTCTCCCAAGTCAGTAGACATTGCAGAATGGGGACATGACTGCCGCGAAGCGCGCGCCCCAGCCCGGCGCCGAGGACCTGACCGAGCACCTGCGTGACCGCTGGTCGGTGAGTGTCTTCGACCCGGCCCACGAGCTCGCCGACGCCGAGATCAGGCTGCTCCTCGAGGCGGCTCGCTGGGCGCCGAGCGCCGGCAACAGTCAGCCGTGGTCGTTCCTGGTCCTGCCCCGCGGATCGGCCGGCCACCAGACCTTCGTGAGCCACCTCTCCCGCGGCAACTCCGGCTGGGTGCCACGGGCCTCGGCCGTCTTCGTCGCGATCGCCCAGGTCGCCGAGGACCCGGACGGCAACGGCCCGAAGTGGGCCGACTACTCCTTCTACGACCTCGGCCAGGCGGCGGCACATCTGACCGTCCAGGCCGCCTCGCTCGGGCTGTCCTCCCACCAGTTCGCCGGATTCGACCACGGTGCCGTGGCAGCGGCCTTCGGTGTACCGGACTGGTGGAAGGTGATGACCGGGATCGCGGTCGGTCTCCACGGCGATCCGGCCGAGGTCGACCCGCGCGATGCCGAGCGCGAGGAGCGTGAGCGCGTCCGGCGCCCGCTCGAGGAGATCGCGTACGCCGACACGTGGGGCACTGCCTGGACCTGATCCTCCGGGACGGCCGTCCGGGGAGCGGTCCAAAAAGGTCGTACCCGGCGGGGCATCGGTCTAAGGTGCCCGGGTGGAAAGCGGTCAGGGAGCACGACGGGTCCGGCGCGCGGCGGTGGCGCTGTTCGTGCTGGGGCTGCTGGGTGCTGGGCTGGTGACGACCGCGCCGACGGCCGTCGCGGCGCCCGGCGACGGGGTCGGAGAGTCGTCGCGGACCCGCTACGTGCTCGACGAGAAGGCGAAGACCGTCGAGGTGAGGTCCGAGGTCACGGTCACCAACCAGCAGCCGAGCACCGCGACGACCTACTACTTCCTGACCGGCCACGCGATCCCGATCCCGCTTGGCGCGACGAAGGTCAGGGCGACCAGCAACGGCGCGAAGCTGCCGGTGCGCACCGAGAAGATCAAGGGCACCGGCCTCGAGGTGGTGACGGTGTCCTTCCCGAACCTCTACTACGGCAAGTCGCGCACGATCACCTGGACGTACGAGCTGAAGGGCGCGCCGATCCGGGCGAAGAAGAACCACATCCGCATCGGCGAGGGCTATGCCGTCTTCCCGGTGATCGGCCTCGGTGACGACGGCGAGGTGACCGTCGACGTCGTGCTGCCGAAGTCGATGACGTTCACCGCCTCCTCCGGCGACTTCACCAAGAAGACCAAGGGCCGGACGACCACCTGGCACTCCGAGGGCGACTTCGTCGACGCCGGTGTCTCCGCCCGCGACCCGAAGGCCTTCGACGAGAAGAAGATCGAGATCGGCGACACGAAGCTGTCGCTGCAGAGCTTCCCCGAGGACGAGGAGTGGCTCGACTTCGTCGAGAAGCGGGTCGCCGAGGGCATGCCGGTGCTGGAGGACCTGACCGGCAACGAGTGGCCCGGGGGTCTGGAGACGATTCGTGAGGACGGCTCCGCGGAGGCCGTCGGCTACGCCTGGTTCGACTCCGACGCCGACGAGATCGTCGTCTCCGAGGACCTGGACGCGGCGATCCTCTACCACGAGATGACCCACGCCTGGATCAACCCCGACCTCGTCGAGGGCCGCTGGCTGAGCGAGGGCCTGACCGAGCTCGTCGCCCAGCGGGCGACGAAGAAGGTCGGCGCGAAGGGGCAGGAGTACGACAAGGTGAAGCGTCGCAGCAAGGCGGCCTTCCCCCTCCTGGCCTGGGATTCCTCGGACTGGAGCCAGGAGAAGGACGCCTACGGCTATCCGGCCGCCTACACCGCCGTCTCGGCCATGCTCGCGGACCTGTCCGACGAGGAGCTGACCCATGTGGTCGACGACGTCTACGACGGCCGCACCGGCTACGACGCCCCCGATGACGAGATCACCAGCGGTCCGGTCGACTGGCGCACCTTCGTCGACATCGTGCAGAGGTACGACACCGACGCCTCCCCGGAGAAGCCGCTGAGGAACTGGGTGCTGACCCGTGCCGAGGCCAAGCAGCTCAAGCCCAGGGCCAAGGCCCGGAAGGCGTACGCCGCGATCGACCGCGCCGACGGCGAGTGGATGCCGCCCCAGGGGCTGCGCGACGTCATGGCCGCGTGGACCTTCGAGGACGTGGACACCGTCATCGGCCGGATCGGCACTGCCAGTGCCGACGCCGCCGCCGTCCAGGAGGCCGCCGAGAAGGCGGACCTGCCGGTGCCGACGGCGGCCCGGGAGGCCTACGAGGGCGCCAACGAGGAAGCCCTCTACCGCGACCTCGCCACCACCCTGCCCCGCACCGCCGAGGTGATCGCCGAGGTCGGTGAGGCGACCGCCGACGTCAAGGGGATGCAGGATCCGTTGACCGAGCTCGGTGAGCTGGTGCTGTTCCTCGACGCGGGCGCGGCCAGCGCGCGAGACGATCTCGACAACGGCTATCTCGAGGACGCCTCGTCCACCGCGGCCGGGGTGCGCGCCCGGGCCGACTGGGCGCTGGTCGTCGGCCTGGTCGCCCTCATGGTGCTCGTCTGCGCGGCGTACGCAGCGTTCCGGGTGCTTCGAAGCCCGTGGGCGCGGGGTCGGCGTGCGGCTCACCGGCAGCGGCGGGCGAACCGCAAGGCATTCCTCGCCCAGGTCGAGGAGACCAAGAAGGCCGGGGCTCCGTGGGATCGACCGGCGCCACCGATGTGGCCGCCGATGCAGCCGCCGATGCAGCCCCCGCCCGGCGCGCCGGGCGGCCCACCGCCGTCAGTCGGTGGCGAGCTCTTCGGCGTACAGCGCGGCCCCTACGGCCCCGGCGGTGTTGAGCAGCTTCGCCGGGATGATCTCGGTGTCCAGTTCCAGCAACGGCAGGAACTCCGCCGCTTCCTTCGAGACCCCTCCGCCGACCAGGAATAGGTCGGGCGAGAAGAGCATCTCCAGGTGCTGGTAGTACTTGCGCAGCCGCTTGGCCCAGTGCTTCCAGGAGAGCTCCTCGCGCTTGCGGGCGACGTTGGAGGCACGGGTCTCGGCGTCGTGGCCGCCGAGCTCCAGGTGGCCGAGCTCGGAGTTGGGCACGAGCACGCCGTCGTAGAGCAGCGCCGTGCCGATGCCGGTGCCGAGCGTGGTCATGATGACCAGCCCGCGACGGCCCTTCGCGGCGCCGTAGCGGACCTCGGCCAGGCCGGCGGCGTCGGCGTCGTTGACCACGTGCACGTCGCGCCCGGTGGCCGCGGTGAAGATCGCGTCCGCGTCGGCGCCGATCCATGACTTGTCGATGTTGGCGGCGGAATGGACCACCCCGTGGCGTACGACGCCGGGGACGGTCACGCCGACCTTGCCGTCGCAGTCCGGGAACTGCGCGAGCAGGTCCACGAAGATCTCGGCGATGGCTTCGGGGGTGGAGCGTACGGGGGTCGGGATGCGTACGCGTTCCTCGGCGAACTCGCCGGTGGCGAGGTCGATCGGGGCACCCTTGATGCCCGTGCCGCCGAAGTCGATGCCGAAGGGCAGGCTCGTCGTCATGCGACCCATCCTATTTACAACCACCGACGTGACGTACGACACTTGACAGATCATCCTGAATTGTCAAAGGGGCCAACGATGGAGATCGTCAACAGCACCGTGCCCGACGGATCGACCGAGCAGTGGCGCGACAAGAAGCGCTATCTGTGGCTGCTGGGCCTGGTGGTTCCGATCCTCGGGTTCATCGCGATCGGCGGCTGGCATCTCACCGACATCGGCGCGTTCCTGTGGACCGGGCCGATCATCATCCTCATCGTGGTGCCGGCGATCGACCTGTTCGCGGGGCTCGACCAGTCCAACCCGCCCGACGACATGATCGAGGCGCTGGAGAACGACCGCTACTACCGCTGGATCGTCTACTCCTACCTCCCGCTGCAGTACGCCGTCTTCATCGGTGGCATGGCCATCGCCGCCCACGGCGCCTTCGACGGCCACGCCCTGAGCACGATCGACCGGATCGGGCTGGCGATCTCGGTCGGCTGCATCGGCGGCATCGGCATCAACACCGCCCACGAGCTCGGCCACAAGCGCGAGGACGTGGAGCGCTGGATGTCCAAGATCGCCCTCGCGCAGAGCTTCTACGGCCACTTCTACATCGAGCACAACCGCGGCCACCACGTCCGCGTCGCGACGCCCGAGGACCCGGCCTCCTCCAGGGTCGGCGAGTCCTTCTACGCCTTCTGGCCGCGTACGGTCTCGGGCTCGCTGAAGAGCGCCTGGCGGCTGGAGAGGAAGAGGTACGCCCGCCGCGACCAGCACCCGTTCCGGCTCGGCAACGACGTCCTCAACGCCTGGCTGATGTCCGCGGTTCTCTGGGGCGGGCTGATCGGGTGGCTCGGGCCGGTGGTGATCCCGTTCCTGCTGATCCAGGCCGTCGTCGGGTTCTCGCTGCTCGAGGTGATCAACTACATGGAGCACTACGGGATGCTGCGGCAACGCGTCGGCCGCCGCTACGAGCGCGTCGACCCCAGCCACTCGTGGAACTCCAACAACATCGCCACCAACGTGCTGCTCTACCACCTGCAGCGCCACAGCGACCACCACGCCAACCCCGTACGCCGCTACCAGACCCTGCGCGACTACAAGGAGTCCCCGGTGCTGCCGACCGGCTACGCCGGGATGATCCTGCTGGCGATCCTGCCGCCGGTCTGGCGCCGGGTGATGGATCCCCGGGTGCTGGCGCACTTCGACGGCGACATGTCGCGCGCCAACATCCTGCCGCGCAGGCGGGAGAAGATCCTGGCGAAGTACCCGCCGCCCGCGGCCGACCGGGCCGAGGCCGGCGACGACACCGTCGCTCGGGTCATCGCGGCCGAGGTGATGGCGGCCCGCTGCCCCGGCTGCGGCTACACCTACCGCGTCGAGGAGGGCAACGAGGCCGAGGGTTTCGCCGCCGGGACCGCCTGGGCGGACGTACCCGAGGACTGGTGCTGCCCGGACTGCGGCGTGCGGGAGAAGGTCGACTTCGTGCCGCTGGCCTCGGACGCGGTCGAGTCCTAGGCCGTGGGAGCACTAGACTCTGGCCCATGGCGGCCGGCGTACCTGAAACCACCCGTCAGCGGATCCTCGACGCAGCCGTCGAGATGACGACCGAGACCGGGTGGGCGAGCGTGACGATGTCCCGCATCGCAGAGCGGTGCGGGGTCAGCCGCCAGACCGTCTACAACGACATCGGCGCGAAGCCTGCGCTGGCCAAGTCGCTGATCCTGCGCGAGCTCGAGCAGTTCCTCGCCGTCGTGAGCGCGGCCTTCGACCAGGAGGACGACTTCCTCAAGGCGATCCGGCAGGCGACGTACGGGGTGCTCGACCGTGCCCAGGACAACAAGCTGCTGCACGCGGTGGTCTCGGCGACCCACGGTGCCGACACCGAGCTGCTGCCCTACCTGACCAGCCACAGCGAGGGGCTGCTCGGCTACGCGACCGAGATCATCCACGAGCACATCGAGCGGTTCGACCACGGTCTCACCGCCCATCAGGCGGATGTCGCCATCGAGACGATCGTGCGCGTCGTGCTCAGCCACGTCATGCAGCCCACCAAGACGCCCGACGAGACCGCCGACGACATCTCCTGGCTGGTGTCGCGGGTCCTCGGCTGAGTTACCCGCGAGTTGGGTGCTCACCAGCCCTCGCCTAACCTTCCTGCGGGGAGGTAAAGGATGCGACGGGTCTCGTTGAGAGCGACCGCGGCCATCGGCGCGGTCCTCGTGGTGACCCTGGCGGCCTGTGCGGGCGAGCCGTCGAAGCCCGGCTCGGGCTCGCCGAGCAGCAGCCCCAGCGCCAGCGGCCCCGCGAAGGACAAGAGTCCTGTCGCCGATCCTTCGCACGCCGTGGCGATGCCCGGCAAGCGCGAGGGCACGCTGCACTCCACCGACCTGCTGATCCTCTCCGAGGACACTCTCTCCTCCGGCGACGTCAAGAAGATCCGCGGTCTCGACGGGGTGTCCGGTGTCGAGCAGATCTCGATGGCCCAGGTCAGTGTCGAGGGACGGCTCGTGAAGGTCGTCGCCGTCGACCCGTCGACCTACCGCAACTTCGCCCCCTTCCAGAGCGCCGACTCCGACGAGGTCTGGCAGCGCGTGGCCGGAGGCGAGGTGGCGATCGACCCCGAGCGCCAGGACGAGCTGCCGGCCGACAAGGACGGGTTCGTACGTCTCGGCTCGAAGAAGGATGCGACCTCGGTCCACGTCGGCGCCTACGCTCCCCAGCCGCCGGGTCTCGCCGCCGCCGTCGTCAACCACAAGTGGGGCGAGGAGATGGGCATGGAGAAGGGCAACGCGCTCATCGTCTCCACCGCCGCCATCGCCCCCAACCGCGTCGTCAAGCCGATCCAGAAGGTCGTCGGTGCCGACGCCTCCGTCCAGCGCCTCGACGTCGTCGCCCGCGCCGGCCTCGACCCCAACGCCCCCCAGAAGGCCTACGTCGTCGGCACCGTCGCCGAGGCCGTCGGCAACTACACCTACCGGGCCAACGGCGACGGCACCATCACCCCCGCCTCGAGCTGGGTGAGCTCCCACATCGTCACCGCCCAGGTGCCGATCCTCGGCTCGGTGACCTGCAACAAGGTGATGATCCCGCAGCTGCGCGCGGCCCTGCAGGAGGTCATCGACCGCGGGCTCTCCAAGAAGATCGACCCGTCGCAGTACGCCGGGTGCTACTACCCCCGCTTCATCGCCAACACCACCCAGCTCTCCAACCACGCCTTCGGCACCGCCATCGACCTCAACACCGCCGGCAACCAGCGCGGCACCGCCGGCGAGATGGACCGCACCGTCGTCGCCATCTTCGAGCGCTGGGGCTTCACCTGGGGCGGCAACTGGAAGTGGACCGACCCCATGCACTTCGAGATGAACCGCATCGTCAAACCAGGCTGATCCTGGGTTGTTGTCCCCGCGCTTGGGGGCCCGCATCTACGCTGGGCCTGTGAGCATTCTTGATGACGCCCGCCCGGGCATGGACGACAGCATCCGGCCGCAGGACGACCTGTTCGGGTTCGTCAACGGCACCTGGCTCCGGGAGGTCGAGATCCCCTCCGACCGGTCCAGCTGGGGGCCGTTCGTGATGCTGGCCGACCAGGCCGAGAAGGACGTGCGCGCGATCATCGAGGAGCTCGCGGCCTCCGGTGGCGAGCCGGGCAGCGACGCCCAGAAGATCGGTGACCTCTTCGCGAGCTTCATGGACGAGGCCGCGGTGGCCGAGCGGGGCGTACGGCCGCTCGACGGCCTGAGGGCTGCCGTCGACGGGCTGCGCGACGTGGACGACCTGGCGGCGTTCCTGGGCGAGGTCGAGCGGATCGGTGGGCACGGGCTGTTCGGCTCCTACGTCGACAACGACGACAAGCAGTCCGACCGCTACATCTTCAACCTGCTCCAGGGTGGCCTCGGGCTACCCGACAAGGACTACTACTTCGACGAGAAGTTCGTCGAGGTCCTGGCGAAGTATCAGGACTACCTCGAGCGCCTCTACACGCTCGCCGAGCACCCCGACCCGCGGGCGGCCGCCGAGACGATCATCCGGATCGACACCCGGCTGGCCGAGGGCCACTGGGCGCGCGAGGAGACCCGCGACAAGCAGAAGACCTACAACCTGCTCACCCTCGCCGAGCTGCGCGAGCTGGCCCCCAACTTCAACTGGGATGCGTACGTCCGCAACCTCTCCGGCTCGAAGCTGACCACCGAGGAGGTGCTCGGTGAGGTGGTCGTGCGGCAGCCGTCCTACGTCGCCCACCTCGCCACCGTGCTCGGCGAGGTCGACATCGACGACTGGAAGCTGTGGCTCTACTTCCACGTGCTCCGCTGGGCCGCGCCGTACCTGACCGACGACTTCGTCGAGACCAACTTCGACTTCTACGGGCGCACCCTCAACGGCACCCCTGAGCTGCGGGAACGCTGGAAGCGCGGGGTGGCGATCGTCGAGGGCGCGATCGGTGAGGCGGTCGGCAAGGAGTACGCCGCGCGGCACTTCCCGCCCGAGGCGAAGGCTCAGATGGACGAGCTGGTCCACAACCTCCTGGAGGCCTACCGCAAGTCGATCTCCGAGCTCGACTGGATGGGCGAGGAGACCAAGGAGAAGGCCTACGAGAAGCTCGACAAGTTCACCCCGAAGATCGGCTACCCGAACAAGTGGCGCGACTACTCCGCGCTGACGATCTCGAAGGACGACCTCATCGGCAACGTCTCCGCGGCGTCGGTCTTCGAGACGGATCGGCAGCTCGGCAAGCTCGGTGGCCCGGTCGACCGCGACGAGTGGTTCATGCTGCCGCAGACGGTCAACGCCTACTACAACCCCGGCACCAACGAGATCTGCTTCCCGGCCGGGATCCTGCAGCGGCCCTTCTTCGACAAGGACGCCCACCCGGCGGAGAACTACGGCGGGATCGGCGCCGTGATCGGCCACGAGGTCGGCCACGGCTTCGACGACCAGGGTGCGCAGTTCGACGGCGACGGCAACATGCAGGACTGGTGGTCGCCGGACGACAAGGCCGCTTTCGAGGTGAAGACCAAGGCGCTGATCGAGCAGTACTCGAAGCTCTCCCCGCGGGACCTGCCGGGCGAGTTCGTCAACGGCGCGCTGACCGTCGGCGAGAACATCGGCGACCTGGGTGGCCTGACGATCGCGCACACCGCCTACATGCTCGCCACCGGCGGCTCCGCCGGCGTCGGCGACCGGCAGCGGCTCTTCCTCAACTGGGCCTACGTGTGGCGTACGGTGCGCCGCAAGGAGCAGGCGCAGCAGTACCTCACGATCGACCCGCACAGCCCGCCGGAGTTCCGCGCCAACATCGCGCGCAACCTGGACGAGTTCCACGAGGTCTTCGGCACCGCTCCGGGCGACGGTCTGTGGCTCGATCCCGAGGAGCGCGTGCGGATCTGGTGACCCTGGGGGTAGGGGTATTGGTTAATATTCGATAACAACGTAAAGGCGTTACGCGGAAGGCCGTCTTCAGAAATACGCATTGCAAGAAATTGTTTCTTCGCGCTATCGATTCGGGTGCAAGGATTCCGTTCATCCTGGTCCCCACAATCGAGGAGAACCCCACGATGCGTATTGCTCGAGTAGCGGGAGCGGCCACCGCCGCCGCTGTTGCAGGAACCGCCTTCATCGCCTCCTTCGGAAGCCCCGCCGGCGCCACCCCCGCCGACTCCGCCACCATCGCGCCAGAGTCGCTGGCGGTCCAGAAGATCGTCCACGACGAGTCGATCGCCGACAAGGCCATCAGCGCGCTGACGAGCAAGCCGTCGACCTGGAAGGTCGGCGCGGGCCAGGAGCTCGAGCCCGTGATGACCCTGAAGGACGCCGACGGTGCCACCCACGTCCGGATGCACCGCACCTACCAGGGCCTCGAGGTCGTCGGCGGCGACCTGGTCGCCCACCAGACGAAGTCCGGCACCCTGACCTCGGTCTCCCAGGGACTGACCCAGATGCTCGACCTCTCGGTGAAGCCGACCCTCACCGAGACCGCGGCCACGAAGGCCGCGCTGACCCTGGACTCCGTCACCAAGGCGATCACCGGCCTCGAGGCCGACAAGAAGCACGCGCCCGAGCTCGTCGTCGACGCGAGCGAGGACACCCCGACGCTGGTGTGGCGGGTGACCACCAAGGGCAAGCAGTCCGACGGCACCCCCTCGCGCCTCGCGACCTACGTCGACGCCGGCACCGGCAAGGTGCTGCGCCGCATCGAGGGCATCGAGACCGCCGACGGCTCCGGCCAGACCCTCTACTCCGGCACCGTGCCGCTCCAGATCACCCAGAGCGGCTCGACCTACCAGCTCAAGGACGCCACCCGCGGTGGGACGTACACCACCGACATGAACAACGCGACCGACAGCACCCTGTGCCAGCTGCTCGGCTGGGGCTGCTCGACCGGCACCCTGGTGACCTCGTCGACGACCACGTTCGGCAACGGGGTCAACTCCAACCGGGCGACCGCGGCGGCCGACGCCCAGTACGGCACGAACGTCACCTGGGACTACTACAAGAACGTCCACGGCCGCAACGGGATCTTCGGCAACGGCTCGGGCTCCTACAACCGCGTCCACTACGGGTCGAACTACGTGAACGCGTTCTGGGACGGCACCAAGATGACGTACGGCGACGGTGACGGCACCACGTACGGCCCGCTGACCTCGCTCGACGTGGCCGGTCACGAGATGTCGCACGGTGTCACCGAGAACACCGCCGGTCTGGAGTACTCCGGCGAGTCCGGCGGGCTCAACGAGGCCACCTCGGACATCTTCGGCACGATGGTGGAGTTCTACGCGAACAACACCAACGACGCCGGCGACTACCTGATCGGTGAGCGCTTCTTCCTCAAGGGGAACAACACCCAGGGGCTGCGCCGGATGGACGACCCGCACTCCGACGGGTCCTCGGTCAACTGCTGGTCGTCGTCGGTCGGCAACCTCGACGTGCACTACTCGTCGGGCGTCGGCAACCACTTCTACTACCTGCTCGCCGAGGGCTCCGGTGCGAAGACGATCGGTGGCGTCGCGCACAACAGCCCGACCTGCAACAACTCGACGGTCACCGGCATCGGCAGGACGAAGGCGGAGAAGATCTGGTTCCGCGCGCTGACGACCTACTTCACCTCCACGACCAACTACGCCTCTGCTCGCACCGGCACGATCTCGGCTGCGACCGACCTCTACGGCGCCTCCAGTGCCGAGGTCGCCGCGGTCAAGGCCGCGTGGTCCGCGGTCTCGGTGAACTGAGCCGTCGTCCGCATTCGGTAACTAAAGTACGAATTCGGGCGTGTGGTTATGCCGGTACGTCGATAGGACGCATACTGGAGATGCCGGGCCGGTTCTGCGGGTCCCCGTGGGGGAGGACCAACAGCGCCGGCTCGGCGTTTGCCTGCGCTCGGTGACCGGTCACTCGGGCTCGATCGTCCCGATGACGCGGGTGTCACCTCCGACCGCTCGACCGAAGTGCTTCACGAGCTGAAGCACGACGGAGCGGTCGGCGATCCGTATCCCGGTGAGTGCGTTCTCGAGCGCGATCTCGAATCGGTTGACGTCGGCAAGGTCGTGCAGCCAGACGAACAGGATGAGATTGAAGCGGCTCGACGAGGTGAAGGCGAGCCGGATCTCCGGCACCCGCGACAGCGCCGATCTCGCGAGGTCGATGGTGCGCGCCGGTGCCTCGATGAAGTACCAGGCCGAGATCGGCCAGCCGGTGAACGAGCGGGCGACGTCGATCCGGAAGCCGAGCCCGCCGTTGTCCCGGAGCACCGCGATGGCATCAGCCACGCGCTGCGGGGAGAACCCGTGCCGCTCGGCGATCGTCTTGACGGGAACACGACCGTCGGTCCAGACCTCCTTCTCGACGGCCTCCAGCAGGGCGGGCGCCACCTGCCGTGGCGCCCGCGCACGCGGCTTGGCCGCCGCGGGGACGCGTGCTGCGTCGGCTGCACCGAGCGCCCTCATCCGCCAATTGGATCCCTCCGCGAACACTTCGGTGATCAGGTGGGTGTGCGTGCTGCGTACCCCGGGGAGCCGCCGCAGCGTCGCGCGCCCGTAGTCCGCGAGGCCGGGGAGGTCGTCGGTGGAGACGAAGGCCAGCAGGTCGCGGCCGCCCGAGGTGTAGTCCAAGGTCACCACCCGGCGGTCGACGAGCAGTCGATCGATGACGGCATCCGTCATGTCAGGGGCGCACACGATCTCGACGAGCGCGTGCTGGCCTCGGCTGACGAAGCCGGTCGCCCACGCGATGCCCTCCGAGTGGAGCCGACGCCAGCGTCGTGCGAGCGTGGACGGGTCCGCGCCGAGGACCGGTGCGAGCGAGGTCCACGCTGCCCGCGGCTCGATCTGGAGCGCATGGAGGAGGCGCTGATCGAGCTCGTCCAGACCGATCTCCGCCACGGCACCCTCCGTCCGCATCCGACCGCCGGACGACCAGGGCGTCGCCGAACTCATCGTGGGTCCAGTCTGCTCCCCGCCGGTCTCGTGCCGCTCCCCGGTCCGTCTTCGCAGCAAGCGTTCCGCATGACGATCTCCTCTTCAGGCCGGGCGGTAGCCGGGCCGCGACGGGGGCGGGACGGTCCCCTCGGGGATGGGCTTGTCGTACGGGGTCGCGGCGATCACCGCCTCGAACTCCTCGCGCGCTGCCTCCAGCAGGGCCGGGTCGCCGAACAGGTCGAGCGCGGTCGCGCCGATCGCCTTCGCCGCGTGGATCATGCCCTTGTGGGCGACGCGGCTCTTACCCTGAGCGACGAGCTGCCAGGCGTGGAAAGGCGTCCCCAATGCTGCGTTGCCGCCCATGATCTGCACGGTCGGGACGGTCCAGCTCACGTCCCCGACGTCGGTCGACCCGGTCATTTGTCCGCGGTGGACGGGGTCGACCAGCGGTGCGATGCCGTCGAACAGCGATCGCGGGTCGTCCGGCGCGAAGCCCAGCTTGCGCCGCGCGGCCTCCGCGGCTCCGGCCGGAAGCGTCACCGCCATCCGGCGCCCGTACTCCTGGTCCTCGTCATCGAAGGGTACGCCGCCGAGCTCGGTCACGTTGGCGTACAGCTGCTCCTCCAGCGTCCGGTTGGGCAGGACCTCCGCGCACGCGCCGTCGAACTCGATCTCGACGGTGGTGTCGGTCATCATCGCCGCTCCGTGCGCGATCGCGACGACGCGCTCGTACAGCGCGCGCATCTTGGCCACCGTGGTCGAGCGGACGATGTAGTAGAGCTCCGCGGTCGGCTGGACGACGTTGGCGGATGCGCCACCGGCGTCGGTGAACGCGTAGTGGATGCGTTCGGTGTCCTCCATGTGCTCGCGGAGGAAGTTGACGCCGATGTTCATCAGCTCGGCGGCATCCAGGGCGCTGCGACCGAGGTGCGGCATGCCGCCGGCGTGGGCCGCCACGCCACGGAAGCGGAAGTACGCCTGTGTGTACGCGAGCGAGAGCCACTGGTCTGCGGACATCGCATCGCCCGGATGCCAGGTCACCGCCGCATCGACGCCGTCGAAAGCACCGCCCGCCACCATGTACGTCTTGCCGGCCGCTGCCTCCTCGGCCGGGCACCCGTAGTAGCGGACGGTTCCCGATGCGCCATGCTGCTCCAACTGTTTCGCCACCGCGACCGCTGCGAGCAGGGAGCCCGATCCGAGCAGGTTGTGCCCGCATCCGGCACCGTTCCCGGAGGTGTTCGCCGGGTCGGGCTCACGCACGACGGAGTCCGCCTTCTGGCTCAGCGACGCGAGCGCGTCGTACTCGCCGAGGAACGCGATCGTCGGCGACCCGGAGCCCCACTCCGCCATGAACGCCGTCGGCACGCCACCGACGGGGCGGGTGATGCGCCCGCCGAACTCCTCGGCGGCCTCGATCTGCTTGCGGACGGACTCGTGTTCCTCCCAGCGCAGCTCCGGTTCGTCCCAGATCTCGTCGCTCAGACGCGTGAAACGGGCCGCCAGCTCGTCGACGAGCGGGCTGATGTCGGATACAGAACTCATGCTTCTTCCTCAGATCGTGAAGGGGACGGGATTCGGGCGGGAGGTCACTCGAGCGTCGTCGCGAGCCCTTCCTCGAGAGCCTTCTCGCGCCCCGGCAGCGTCAGGGACAGCGCGATGGTCGCGATGACGCCGAGCGCCACCGCGAAGTAGGACACGATCGGGAACAGCGGGGTGAGGACGAAGACGACGATCGCCCCGCCGACAGCGGCGATGAGGAAGATGCGCGGCTGAGGGTTCGCCCACACCATCTGCACCACCACGGAGCCCATCACGGCAGGGAGCACGTAGGTCTGGACGGAGGTGACCAGCTCCGGCGGGATGACGTCGATCAGCAGCGTGCCGAAGATGCCGACGGCGAGCGCCAGCACTGTCAGGTGCGTGGTGGCAGCGCCGCAGATGGCGAGCACCGACGCCAGCTGTCCGCGCTTGGTCTCCGGCTTCGCATCCACCGCGGACTGCGCGACGATCGCGGCGGGCAGCAGCTTGTTGGAGATGTTGCCGATCATGAAGGCCTGATACATGCTGGCCGGACCGAGCAGCGGGAAGTAGGACAGCGGCTCGACGAACCACACGACACCGAAGGTCGCCGCGATGGCGAGGACACCGGCGATCACGGCCCCCGGCTGCACGCCGAGCCGAATCGCGAGCAGTCCGGGACCGAGGATCATCACCGTCATTCCGGCGATCATGGTGATCGGTCCCCAGCGCGAGGTGGTCTTGTCGAACGCGGCCCAGCTGCCGGTGGTGGTGTCTTGCTCGAGAGAGGTCATGGCAGTTCCTTGTTCCTTGAGGGTGCGGCCGGGAATCTCAGGCGATGCCGAGAGCGGGGAGGACCGTTGCGAAGGCGAGGCTGGCGATGAGCGAGATGCCGAGAGCCCACTCCTGCAGCCAGCGCTGCTCGAACGCCTTGGCGACGTACAGCAGCGAGGCCATGATCAGAGCGCTGGCGAGGAGGACGAGCAGGGGGCCGAGGCCGCCCGCCGCCTGCTGGAACGTGAAGCACAGGAACGCGCCGAGCAGCGCCGCTGAGGAGATGAGTGCCATCCGACCGCGGTTCTTGCCGCGTTCGAGGGTTCCCTGTCCGCGCTTGAGAAGCGGTGTGGCGATCAGCGTGACGAGCATCCAGCCGGCGCCCGCGATCGCGATGCAGAGCAGGACGTTCGCGAACACCTGCTGGGTGTAGCCCTCGCCGCTGATGGTGGTGCCCTCGGTGCCCGCGACGATGCCGGCGGCCGCGACGTCGAAGGCCGCGGATCCGATCAGGCCGATGCGCTGCAGCACCCCGGGGGTCCCGAAGACGCTGATGAGGGTGATCGCGATAAGCGACACCGCGAGAGACGGGCCGAGCGATGCGACGGCTCCCGCTCGGAAGGCGCGGGTGACGTCCTTCTTGTCGAGGCCGACACCCGGAGCGGCACGCGAAGCGGCGCGGAAGTAGATCACGGTCTGGAGGGTGATCACGGCGAAGACGGCGGCCACCGACCCCCACAGGATCGGCGAGTTCGCGACGGCCAGGACGTCCGTCGACTCGGACGTTGCCACGGTGGCAGATACAGACATAGGGCTCCTCGGGGGCACGACATGAGCTTCGATGAGTCGGTTGCCGGCGCGAACGGAGGCCGCGCCGGCAGCGAGACCACATCGTGAATCGCACATGATTCGGCGCGGCAAAATTGCCGTGATCTGGTCCAAAGTCACTCTGACGATCTTGAATCTGGCGCGAGGCCGTCTTCTGATGCCGGAAAAGGTGATTGCCCTCGACCGCGCGCGTAGGCGAGAACGTCTCGAGCGGCTTCGCGGGTCCGCCGGCTCAGCCGATGTGCTCGCTCGCCTGCCAGGGCTCGGATGTCGGAGGCGCCTGATAGACCTGTGGTCATGACTGATCCGGCCAGTGACGTACGTGCTCGTGCTGAGGCGCATCTGCGTGCCCTCGTGGGACGCGATGACGCCACTCTGCGCGAGGACCAGTGGTCGGCGATCTCGGCGCTCGCCGTCGAGCGTCGCCGGGCGCTGGTCGTGCAGAAGACCGGCTGGGGGAAGTCGGCGGTCTACTTCGTGGCGACGCTGCTGCTCCGCGAGGCCGGTCTCGGGCCGACCGTCATCGTCTCGCCGCTGCTCGCGCTGATGCGCAACCAGATCGCGGCGGCGCAGCGGGCCGGGATCCGGGCGGTGACGATCAACTCCACCAACCCGGAGGACTGGGTCTCGATCGAGGAGGCCATCCACGCGGGCGAGGTGGACGTCCTGCTGGTCTCCCCCGAGCGGCTCAACAACCCGAAGTTCCGCGACGCGGTGCTGCCGCGGCTGGCGGCCGAGTGCGGCCTGCTGGTGGTCGACGAGGCCCACTGCATCTCCGACTGGGGGCACGACTTCCGGCCCGACTACCGCCGGATCCGTACGCTGCTGGCCGATCTCCCGACCGGGATCCCGGTGCTCGCGACGACCGCCACCGCCAACTCCCGGGTGACCGCGGACGTCGCCGAGCAGATGGGCGAGGGCGTTCTGGTGCTGCGCGGCTCCCTGGACCGGGAGTCGCTGCGGCTCGGCGTGGTCTCGCTGAAGACGCCCGAGCAGCGGTTGGCCTGGCTGTCCGACCACCTCTCCGAGCAGCCCGGGTCGGGCATCGTCTACTGCCTGACCGTGGCCGCGACCGAGGAGATCGCCGACTACCTGCGCTCGCGAGGTCACGACGTGGCCGCCTATTCGGGGCGCACCGAGGCGGCCGAGCGGGCCGACCTGGAGGAGTCGCTGGCCGCTGGGAAGATCAAGGCGCTGGTGGCGACCTCGGCGCTCGGGATGGGCTTCGACGCGACGCTCGGTTTCGTGGTCAACATGGGCGCACCGTCCTCACCGGTCTCCTACTACCAGCAGGTCGGCCGCGCCGGCCGCGGCACCTCCGACGCCTCCGTCGTGCTGCTCCCGGGCGTCGAGGATCGCGACATCTGGGCCTACTTCGCCTCGCTCGCGTTCCCGCGTGAGGAGCAGGTGCGCCAGACCCTCGGGGTCCTCTCGGAGGCGGGGCGGGCGTTGTCGACGCAGTCGCTGGAGACGTACGTCGACCTGTCGCGGTCACGCCTCGAGCAGATGCTCAAGGTGCTCGACGTCGACGGCGCCGCGCGCCGGGTCGGCGGAGGCTGGGAGGCGACGGGGGTTCCGTGGGACTACGACGCCGAGCGGTATGCGCGGGTCGCCGAGGCCCGGAAGCGTGAGCAGGACGCCATGCTGGCCTACATCTCGACCGACCAGTGCCGGATGCGGTTCCTGCGTGAGCAGCTCGACGATCCCGGCGCCGTCGACTGCGGCCGGTGCGACAACTGCGGCGGCTTCGCGGTGACCTCGTCGGTCTCGGAGGGGGCGGTCGAGGAGGCCTCGGCGCGGCTGTCGCGGCCCGGGGTGGTCGTGGAGCCGAAGAAGATGTGGCCCACCGGCCTCGACCGGCTCGGCATCGCGCTCAAGGGCAAGATCAAGGAGGGCCCGCTCGAGGGCCGCGCGGTCGCGCGGCTGACCGACCTCGGCTACGGCCAGGCGCTGCGTGACCTCTTCCGCGAGCCCGCCCAGGACGGCCCCGTCCCGGTGCCGCTGGTGAAGGCGGTCGTCGAGGTCCTGGGTGACTGGCGCCCCGCGGTCGCCGGCATCGTCTACGTCGAGTCGTCGACCCGCCCCACCCTGACCCGCGACTTCGCCGACGGGCTCTCGCGCTACCTCCGCGTCCCCGTCCTCGGCTCCTGGGCCATCGTCGACCCGGACGTCGACCCGGGCCAGGGCGCCTCCAACTCCGCCCAGCGCGTCGCCGCCGTCGGTCGCCGCTTCTCCCTCCGCGCCGACATCCCTCCGGGTGTCGACGTACTCCTCATCGACGACCGCATCGCGACCGGTTGGACCGTCACCCTCGCCGCCCGTGCCCTCCTCGACGCCGGTGCCGCCGGCGTCCACCCCCTCGTCCTCGCCACCACCACCTGACCCCGCCGCGCGGGAGGGGTCAGGTCGCCGGCCGGACGATGCCGTGGTCGTACGCGAAGACGATGGCGGCGGCACGGTCACGCAGGTCGAGCTTGGCGAAGATACGGCCGATGTGGGACTTGACGGTGAGCTCGGAGATGACGAGGCGCTCGGCGATCTCGGAGTTGGTCCAACCCGAGGCGAGGCCGCGGAGCACCTCGAGCTCACGATCCGTGAGCTCGGAGACCTCGACGGCGTCCGACGCCGACGGTGCGACCGCTGACCGGTAGGTGGCCAGGACCCGGCCGGTGATCGCGGGATCGAGCCAGGCGTCGCCGAGGGCCACGGAGCGTACGGCCATGACCAGCTCCTCGGCCGGCGAGTCCTTGAGGATGAAGCCGGCGGCGCCGGCGCGCAGGGCGCCGGAGACGAGCTCGTCCTCGTCGAACGTGGTCAGCACCAGCACCGGCGGCGCCGACGGCAGCGCCCGGAGGAGTCCGGTCGCGGTGATTCCGTCGACCTGGCGCATCCGCAGGTCCATGACCACGACATCGGCCGGGTTGGCCTCGAGCGCCGCGACCACCTCCGAGCCGTCGGCGCACTCGGCGACGATCTCCAGCCCGTCGCGCCGGCGCAGGATGCGGCGCAGGCCGCTGCGTACGAGCTCCTGGTCGTCCACCACGATCACCCGGATCGGCGCGGCTGTGTTGCTCGCGGCGGGGTTGACCGGCGTCACGCGAGGGCCCTGCGTACGAGACAGTGCGACGGAATCACGAGATCGACCTTCCACATCGACTCCTCGGCCCCGGCCGAGAACCGGCCCCGGAGCTGCTCGGCGCGGGCCGCCATGCCGGCCAGCCCGGACCCCTCACCGACCCCTCGCCGACTGCCGATGAGCGGATTCTGCACGGACAGGCGTACGCCGTCCGCGACCGCCAACGAGACCGAGACCGGGGCGCCGGGAGCATGCCGGATGGCGTTCGCGAGCGACTCCTGCAGGATCCGGTAGATGCCCAGCCCGACGCCGGCGTCGATGCGGGTGAGGTCGCCGGAGGAGGAGAACGTGATCGCCTGCCCCGCGCTGCGGCCCTCCTCCACGAGCCGGACGACGTCTGCGGCGCCGGGGAGCGGCGCGGTGCCGGCGCCGGAGGTCGACAGCGCCCCGATCGTACGCCGGATCTCGGCCATCGCCCGGCGCCCGACGGCCTCGGCCTCGGTGAGCGCGGAGACCGCCTCGTCCGGGTCGTCCCCCTCGGCGACGGAGCGTCGCGCCGCGGTGAGGTGGAGCAGGGTGATCGAGAGCGAGTGGCCCACGAGGTCGTGGATCTCGCGGGCGATCCGGGTGCGCTCGGCCTCGGTGGCACGGGCGTGCTCCTGCGAGCGGGCGAGGCGTTCGGCGCGGAGCGCGCGCATCTGGGCGAGCATCATCAGCCCGCACACCCAGCCGACGATGAGCAGCAGGAAATGGACCCCGACCCCACTGGGCGTGTCCGCGGCGAAGACCCACATCACCACGCCCGAGGCGAGGCCGTAGAGGGTGCCGGTGCGGAGCCCTTCGCGGATGACCATCTCGAGGGTCAGCGGGACCAGCACGACCGGCGCGAAGTCGTGCTGCGGCCAGAACGCGGTGGCCGGCTCCGACATCAGCCACGCCGCTCCGGCGAGCGTCGGCACCAGGTCGACGACCCACATGTTGTGCTTGAGCCATTCGCCCGAGGTCGGGACGAAGAAGATGCTGAGCGAGGGGACGACGACCACCAGTCCCGCCAGGACCATCGGCCCCGTGGCCTCGCGCTGGAGCACCGCCACCGCGACCACGCCGAGGAGCGCGGCCGCCGACAGCAGCGGCGCCCACCAGGGAATGTCGAGATCCTTGCTGCGTACGCGTCCGTCCAGGAAGTCGCGCACGTCGCGAGCGAGCCTCTGGACATTCATGCCGTCCAGTCTAGGAAGACGTGACCCGGGTCGCATCCGACCGTGGCAGGCGGCCGGACTCCTACCAGGGTAGGAACGCAGGTGCCTGCCAGCGTCCGATGTGCCTGGAACCACCGGTCACTAGCGTCGAACCATCATCCCGACGACAACGAAGACGGTGAGGACGATGACGTGGAACCAGACCCATGAGCGCTTCCGGCTGCTGAACGAGGCGGAGGCCGAGCTGCGTTCCGGTCTCGCGCACAGGCTGCCGTGGTCGCCGGCCTATGCCGACGCATTCGGCACCCCCGAGCGTCTGGCTCAGGCCCTGCGTCACCGGTGGCGGACCCGCTTCCAGGCGCAGCTCGACCCGGCACTGTCGCAGGATGACTACGAGGCTGCTTTCGCTGACCTGCTCGCGGACCTGGCGCCCCTGATGGGCCGGATCGGCACCCACGAGTTCAGTGAGGAGCTCGCCGATGCCTCGGCTTGAGCTCGCGCCCGCCGAGAGGGCGAGGTCGTACGCCCGCTGGGCCCTCTCCCAGGGCCTCAACCGTGCGGTCCTGAGCGTCGCGTCGAGGCGCGGCGACCCGCTCGCCGAGCTGATGTGGTCGCACGACCTGCCGGACTACACGCGGCTGCGAGCGCGTGGCCCGATCCACACGAACCCGTTCATGGCCGGCACGGTCTCCTACGCCGCCGCCAACGAGATCCTGCGCAGCAGCGACTTCGGGGTCGGTGACGGCCAGGGCGAGCTGCCCGCGCCGCTGCGGTGGATGCTCGGCAAGGTGAGCGCGCCGGACGCCCTGGGCCCGGTCGACCCGCCGTCGATGCTCGCCGTCGACCCGCCGCTCCACACCCGCTATCGCAAGCACGTCTCGAAGGCGTTCACCGCCCGCCGGATCAGCTCGATGGCCGAGATGGTCACCGCCGTCGCCGGCGACCTCCTCGATGAGATCGACCCCCGCGAGGGGCAGGTCGACATCATCGAGAGGTACGCCGCGAAGCTCCCGATCGCCGTCATCGCCGAGCTCCTCGGGGTGCCTGAGGCGGATCGGGCCGACATCCTGCGCTGGGGCGACCAGGCCGCCGCGATCCTCGACCCGGGACTGTCGTGGCGGGACTACACCCGCGTCGAGGCCGCGATGAGGTCGCTGCACCACTGGTTCGAGAACCACGTACGCCGCCTCCGCTCCGACCCCGGCGACGACCTCCTCAGCGCCCTGGTCATCGCCGGCGATCTCGACGACATCGAGCTCCACGCCCTCGGCCTCCTGGTCCTCGCGGCCGGTTTCGAGACCACCGTCAACCTGATCGGCAACGCCGTCGCGGCGCTGGATGCCCATCCCGCCCAGCGCGACCTCCTGTTGGGGGATCCGTCGCTGGCCGACGGTGTCGTCGAGGAGACCCTGCGCTGGGACCCGCCCGTCATCGCCACCGTACGCCAGGCCTACGCGGCGACGAGCGTGGCCGGCGTGGACGTCGCCAAGGGCACCGCCGTCGCCGTCGTCCTCGGCGGCGCCAACCGCGACCCGTCGGTGTTCGAGCACCCCGACACGTACGACATCACTCGCGCCAACGCCGACCAGCACCTCTCCTTCTCCGCCGGCGCCCACTTCTGCCTCGGCGCCAGCCTCGCCCGCCTCGAAGCCCGCGTAGGCCTCCGCCTGCTGTTCGAGCGCTATCCGTCCCTGCAAGTCTCGGGCGAAGGCATCCGCCGCCCCACCCGCATCCTCCGCGGCTACGCATCCCTGCCCGTCGCCCTGTGAGCCGTGGTGTACTACTCCTACTGAGGCACCCGCCGGGGGTGCGATCGGAAGCCTCGGGAGGGCGGACCATGGGCGACGGCAACGAGCTCAGCGTTGACTACGACAAGCTGAACAAGGTCCACCGAGACCTCGAGGATCAGAAGAACCTGGTGCAGAGCCTCGACCTCGGGAGTGCGCCGGCAGCGTCTGCGTTCGGCGGCTCCGCGAAGGGCGAGTGGCTCGCCAACGCAGTGATCAAGGGCCACCAGAACATCAATCAGGCGAAGAATGAGACCGTTCAGGGCTTGGAGAAGTACGCCAGCGCGGTCGACGACGCGATCAACGACATCACCGAGACTGACGAAGGTGCGGCGATGGTCGCGAAGAAGATGGCCGATGCTCTCGCTGTGATGAGCAACCCGCTGGTGATCTTCAGTAAGGAATTCGGCGGCAAGATCCCGATGATCTGACGGACTCGGCTCGTCAGAGCACCTGGTACGTCGGCATGACTTCGGCGATCAGAGCCTCGGCGCCCTTCCGGTCGATGTCTGCCTGATTGAAGCGCCATGTGATGGTGATGCGCCTGTCGCCCCCCGGTACAACGGCGCCGTAGTGGTCTTCCCAGGTCCCGTCGCCTTCACCTTGGAAGTGGTAGAAGACGGAGCCATTGATCGTCTCGTTCGGTAGCCGCTCGAGGTTCTTCAGATCCGCGGACAAGGACTTTTCGCGAAGGTCAGCCCACTCGTCGACAGCGTCCTCGCCTTCGCCGCCGCCGGGGTTGGGGTCTGCCAGAATGTTTCCGGAGCCCGGCGATAAACCAATGGAGTCCTTTGGGGCTGCCATGGTCTGCGATGCGTCGCGAGTCGAGCTGAGCACCCAGTCCGGAGGCACTTGGAGTTGGGCGACGTCGACGGAGGCTACCTGCCAGTCCGATGGGACCTCCGGTTCCTCGACGCCGGTCCCGGTCGAAGCAGACGAGCTCGCGGTGGCGCCCTCGTCGGGATCCGAACTTGGCTCCTCAGAACCGCAACCAGCCAGGGTCAGCACCATGCCTGTGGTCAATGCAGCGAGCGTGATTCTCCGAGCCATGGTCATGGATCGGAACTCTAGAGGAGTTCGGTCAGAGGGTGACGCGCCCAGCCGTCGTGTTGTCTAATCTTGCCTGGGTG
Source organism: Nocardioides sp. NPDC126508 (assembly GCA_040302365.1). Lineage (GTDB taxonomy): Bacteria > Actinomycetota > Actinomycetes > Propionibacteriales > Nocardioidaceae > Nocardioides. Next base: position 367,524 of record JBEOUM010000004.1, on the reverse strand, counting down.
GGGCCGTCCGGGTCCTGGGACACGTTCCATCGGGAGGATCGAGATGACAGTTCGCGGACCTTGGATGCAAAGGCTTGGTGACTACGTCAGGACAGCTGACGCCGCTGCTATCGACGATCTGATCAATAAGTGGCGACTCAGTAAGGACACTTTCCACACCGCTGGCGACACCCTGATCCGCAGCGGCAAGGAAGCTGAGGATGGCTTCTCCTCATCGTCGTTGTCGGGGCAGGCCGCTCGCCGGAACATGGAGACGTCTGGCAACAAGACCACCGACAAGAGCGAAGTCATCAAGGAAGCGGTGCAGGCTCTCCAGGACGTACGAGCCACGATCACCAGTGCGATGCGTGAGCACGCGAGGCTCGAGGCGACCCTCCCGGCCTCCCACGGCGCTGCACCGGATCCCGCCGACCCGAAGTACGCCCAGTCCGGGACTGGGGTCGACGGAGCCCAAGCAACGGAGAATCAGAAGTCGCTTCAAGCCGACCGTGCAGCCTATGCGGCACGAGAGGCCGCGATCGCCGAGGCCGAGCGGATCGCTGCGCAGCACGTACAAGACATGGACACATCGGTCGATGAGGCCGAGCCGAAGGTCCGGGCCCTCTATGACGACGGCAGCGACACCTCAGACCCGGTGCCGCCTGGCACCTCGGGATCACAGGGAGGAGGCTCGTACTCCGACATCCAGAACGCTCAAAGCCGGATGTCGAAGCACAACTCCGGCACCCTCTACCCAGACGGCTGGGGTCACGAGCTGATCGCCCAGGAGAAGGCGAACATCGAGACGTACAAGGCGGAGAACAAGCCCGAGTGGAACGGCACCCAGTGGATCAACGCCGACGGGACACCGGCTCCCGCAACCTCGTACGCGATGGTCGAGACTGCTGACGGGCTCGCGCCAATCTCTGGCGGTACGGGTGGGATGTCCGCCCTCGCGGTGGCAGGTGGAGGCGCCCTTCTGGGTGCTGGCGTAGCCAAGGCGATCGCCAGCAAGTTCGCTGCCGGCGGAGCTGCGAAGGCGGCCACTGCTGGTGCCGCATCGCGATCGGCCGCAGCCAAGTCCGCAGCCGCCCGCGCTGGCGGCGCAGGCGCCCGCGGTGCTGGTGCAGGGGCCCGGGGTGCGGGCGCTCGTGGCACGGGTGCAGGTGGTCGCGGGACCGGTGCAGGTTCACGTGGCACCGGTCGCGCCGGTGCTGGCCGTGGTGGATCCGGTGCGGCGGGTGGCCGCGGTGGCAAGAAGCGGGACCAGAACGGCAGCCAGAGCCAAGAGTGGGAAGCCGACTACACCGACGACTGGACCGAGACCGCAAGCGACGTCCTTGACCCCAACGCATCCCGCGGCTGGGCACCGAACGTATCTCAGGGCGACGACTTCGGCGACGACAAGAGCCGCCGCACCTAGCTGGGATCGTCGGCCGAACACGGCCGTAGGGCCGACGATTATTCTCCGAGCCGGCGCCGCAGGTTCGGGTGTCTCAAAGGTTTGGCGTTGACTGTTCCGCTGCCATCGTGCCAACTTTTAACCTGGGGCTGAAAGGCTCCTGTTTCCTCGGGTAGACAGAATTTTCTTGTGTCGTATGTGTTTGAACTGCTGACTTCTGGGGAAGAAGACACGTAACAACCACAGCCGCACGGGGGATTCAGATGAGCGGGTACGAAGTCACGATCGAGGATCTGATGCGCGCGTCGCGCAAGTACGACGCGCTCGTCGATGACCTGGGGTCTTCGAAGATGCCAGACTCGGCGCTGAGCGCCGACCGCCTCGGTCACAACGAGGTCGCCTCCTGGCTGAAGGAAGTCGTCAACGAGTCGAAGGACGCGCACAAGGAGCTCAAGGACGGCCTCGGCCGCATCTCCGAATTCCTCGTTGACAAGGCCCGGGATTACGAGCAGGCCGACTTCGACAGTGCGGATCTGATGAAGCGCGGTCAGACCGACCTCGACAACGGCACGCACCTCAACACGTGGACAGAAGGTCAGTCACCAGGAAACGTCCAGCTCTTGCCAGGGGAGTGGACGCCAGGGCAGGGCCCAGGGAATGTCCAACCGCTCACGGACATCTGGCCTAAGGGCAACTGATGACGCTCCCGCAGGGTGCGGAGCTCGGCACCACCAACGACCCCAAGGCCCTGATCGTCGGCGACAAGGCGGCGGTGGCTGAGCAAGCCACCGCGATCCTCGATGAACAACGCCGTATCGGCAAGCTCCTCGACAGCCTGAACGGCCTTGCCATCGACAGTTGGCAAGGGGGAATCGGTCAGTTGCAGTACGGCAGCCTGAAGATCGCCGAAGCGATGAAGTTGGGGGCGTATCAAGACGTGCTCAAGGAGGTCGGGACGCGCCTCAACGATTACTCGGATGCGCTCGCAACGGCTCAGGGCCGAGCGCAGGATGCGATCGACAAGTGGAACGAAGGTGAGCGGGCCACGAAGGAAGCCCTCGCCGAGCACGACGCCGCCGTGAGGGCCTACAACGATCGCGTTGACGCGCACAACGCGAGAATGAAGGCCGGGCTTCCTGTGCCGGCGATCGCGTTTGTCCCTCCTGGGACCTTCATCGACCCGGGTGAGGCGCTGCGCGAGGAGGCCGAAGAGATTCTGGAGGACGCTCGCAAGGAGTTGGACAGCGCAGGAAGCAACGCTGTCAAGCCGAAGAAGCCGGCGTGGGCGGGCTCCAAGACAACCGGCGAAGGGAAGGCCAAAGGTGACGACGGCATCCTTGGCGCGTTGGGCAAGATTGTCGGTGGGATCTTCGATACGAAGGCCGACGAAATAACGAATCAGGCCGGCATGTCGGGCGAGCTCAAGGGCTTCGAGATCAGCCCGGACGGCACAGAGATCCAGCTCTTTGATGCTAGCGGCGAGGTTCACGCTTTCCAGATCAACGGGAAAGTCGAGGGGCAGGTAGGCGACGTCAAACTCGAGGCCGATGGAACTTTGACGCTGAACAGCGTTTCCGGTGAAGCAGTGGGCAAGATCGACCAGGATGGTCTCCACCTTGGAGTCGGACTCCATCAACGGAATATCGAAGTTGAGGGAAACGTCAGCATGAAGGACGGATACCTCGCGCTGGACGGCAAGGTATACGCCTATGTCGGAAGCGATGCCGAGGCGAAACTGGATGCTGGAAAAGACGGGGCCGAGATCGGCTTCGAGGCGTTCTCGGGAGCGAAAGCTGGCATCGAGGGTGGCTTCAACTACGGTGGCGTCGGAATTGGATTTCAAGGTGAGGGGCAGGCTGGATCCGGTGCAGCGGGTGGGTTGAATTACGGTTGGAAGGACGGAAAGTTCGACTTCAGTTTCACCGGGGGTTTGGCGGACGGTGTCGGATTAAAGGTCAAGCCGACGGTAGAGTTGGACTTTCCTGAGATGGGACGAACTGCAGTCGAGATCGCGGAGAACCCAGACGATGCTGCTCGTGACCTGGCGGGTACTGCTCGCGACCTCGGCGGGGCGATTGGAAACGGCGCGCAATGGGCCGTCGACCATCCTAAAGACTCAGGGAAGATCGCGTTTGAAGCGGCGACCGCCCAGCCCAGAGCCGCCTACGAGATCGGCAAGTGGGCGCTTGAAAATCCAGACCAGGCCGCAAAGGTTGCTGACGGGATGTTCACCAATCCCATCGAGCAGACCGATATGGCCTGGAAGGCAGGCAAAGGGATCGTCGAAGTTGCCTCGGAGCACCCGGAAGCTGTGGCTAGCGCTGTTGACAAGATTACGATCGACGCTGATGAGGCGAAGGGCGCGGCCAAGGGTGTCGCCAAGGCGATCGGAGGGCTGTTCTAATGGTCTCGTCCTTTCCGGTCCCGATCCAGTTCTCGTTACCGAGTAGCGAATGGCATCCGGTGGACCCAGCCGCTGCGGGTGTCCCGGAGGCGTTTGCTGTCGGGATGCGTCATGGGTCCTCCGGTGATGGATACGTTCCCGTTCTAACTGTACGCGGCATTCAGGGTCCGAGCCTGCCGAGTTTGGAAGGAGCTGCAGATTTGGCACTAAATGCACTCCGGCTCAATGGAGATTCGGTTGATTTGGTTAAGAGAACTCGGATCGAATCTGAGCACATGCCTTCTGTGGTTCAGTTGGCCGAGATCGACGCCATTTTTGAAGGCCGCAGGTATGACCTATATCAGGCTCAAGTTATAGAAAGGCTTTCGGACTCTTTGGGTGGTTCTGCTTGTGTCATGCTTTTCTTTACGGTGACTTGCAAGTATGGCCAGTTCGGAGTTGTTGGCCCCGAGTTTGAGTCGTTTATCGAGTCTGTGGTGCTGGGTAGCATGGCTTCGAATTAGAAGATGTCAGCGCAGTGAGCTGCGTACGTTGGTGTGCGAGGACGCTGGCTCAACGCGACCCACTCACGTTAGGTTGTCCTGGCGATGACTCGGATCTCGGAACAAGGGGACGGACACATGTTCAAGCACAAAGCTCGGGTTGCCGCCCTAGCGTCGACGCTGGTATTGGCTCTCGCCGCGTGTGGCGGAGCGGCGGCTCGGGAGTCGATACCCGAGGCGGATGTCGAGAACTACGCGACCAAGGCACTTGAGAACGAAGTCGGAGTGACTCCGGACAAGATTGACTGCCCGAGCAAGATGCCAGCTAAGACGGGTGAGGAGATGAGGTGCACACTCACCCAGGACGGCGACAGCACGGCCCTTACTGTCAAGGTGACGTCGGTCGACGGAGCGAAGTTCAACCTGGGCGTGGAAGTCGACGAGGCGACCGCCGTAGTCTCCAAGGAGGACTTGGAGAAAGAGATCCTCGATCAACTCGAGGCCGAGTCAGGAGAACGTCCCGCTGCGGCTTCCTGCCCTGGTGCCGTCGCAGTGACCCTCGATGTGGTGGTCGACTGCGTTCTTTCAACGGCAACCGGGGAGAAGTACGCAGCGACGATCACGGTGAATGAGGCAGAAGGCACCCGGATCGGGTTCGACATCAAGGTGGCCAGCGAACCGATGTGACCCGTCGGCGTCGTTCGGATCAGAGGAGCAGGACGTACAGTTCAACGCCAATCACTGCGATGACCAGGACCACCACTTGGCGTTGACGATGTCGAGATTGAAGTCGAAGCCGTGCGCCGCGGGCTCGACGATGTATGCGCTATCGGCGGTAGCCTGCTTGGCGGGCTCGAAGAACGGTTTGGCAGCGGGGGATGTCATGGATGGGGGTCATCCGAACAGACCACCGAGAAGCTTCTTGCGTTGCCACCCGTGGGATTCGAGCCAGCCGAAGAGCGGATCCTTGATTCGGGCGGTGTCGAAGGAGTAGACGACGGGCTGGAAACCGACTTCGGGCTCGGAACCACCGGTCGAGGATCGGTTGAGGCCTCCGAACTGGAAGGACCAGGTCTTCTCCGTACGGGTCCCGTAGTGCCACTCCTTCTCGCCACCGATCTCAATCCCGTCGCCGGTGAACGTCGCCTTCCACTCCGAGGACGTGCGGGTCTCGTTGGTGCTGTAGGTGCCGGCGGACTCATCGAGGGCGACGTTGAGGCGATATTGCTCGTCGACGTGGGTTGCCTGGGTCGGGTAGAGGCTGGTCACCTTGGCGATGTCCCACCAGCCGATGATCCGGGAGCCCTCGGCGTAGTAACTGAACGGTTGGTCCGGAACGTTGAGCGTGACGATCTGCGGCAACATCTCCACGAGTGGTGTTGGCATGCCATCTAACCTAACGCGCGTGCGGGGCTCCGTGAAGGTCCGAGAGTGGTCTGGCAATGTCTCGATCTAGATCTTCAGCAAGCCTCATAGACGTACGCCGCGTCGTCCTGTCTCACGAGGTCGCGGTCGCGGAGGATGGTGAGCGGGGCACGATCGGGGAGCGCGCAGACGGCATCGAAGGAGAGGTCGGCTTCGGCGAGGGAGTCGGGGTACTCGATCTGGAGCACGTGCGGGCCGTAGACGTCGGTGTAGGCGGCGCACTCGTCGTAGGCGCCGCACTCCTCGACGACGGCGAAGTCGAAGCCGAGGTCGTCGTGGGCGGGGCGGGTGGCTTCGGCGGCGTTCTTCTGGGCGATCGCGAGGCCGAGGTCGTGGGCGGTGGTGACGTAGGCCGAGGCCAAAGCGAAGGCACCGCCCCTGGAGATCGAGTCGAAGCGGGTCCAGGTGTCGAGGTTGTCGATCTCGACGGCGTCGAAGCCGTCGTCGGCACAGCCCTCGATGACCGGTCCCACGACCTCGAGGATCGCGTCTCGTGACGCGGCGGTGGAAGGGTCGAGGATGAGCTCGTCGGGCCAGTCGGGGTCGCGTACGGGATCGCCTGAGGCGTCACGCAGCAAGGCGGACGGGTGCTCGGACCAGTCGGCGCCGGGCTGGGTCTGGAAGCCGTTGACGTAGCAGACGTTGTAGGCGCCCTCGAGGGGCTCGGCGGTGGCGTCGCGGGCGACCACGTCGATCGCGGCGCCGTCGGTCAAGTGACCCGCGGTGGCACCGAGCTGGTAGTCGAAGACGCCTTCGGTGGGCGGGAGCGCAGCCGATGAGGAGCCGCAACCGGACATCAGCAGCCCGACAAGTGCGACGAGGGCCGGGCTGCCAGCGGCAGCCCGGCCCTGCGTACGTGTGCGCGAGCGGATCAGTGGAGAACCGTCGGAGCGGCGGCTCCGTGCTCGGCCTTGCTCTTGGGCAGGAACCACGCCGGGATGAGCGTGGCGAGCACCAGGATCGCGGCGATCACGAAGGTGGCGGAGAAGGCCTCGGCCATCTCGACCGGGATCGCCTTGAAGACCTCCGGCAGCCTGGTCGGGTCGAGACCCAGCGACGCTGCCGCCTCGCCGACCTTCTGCTGGTTGGCCGGGTCGGCGATGAACTTCGGCAGACCGCTCGAGGTGACCCCGAGCTTGTCGGACAGGTCACCGGCCGCGGAGATCGACTCCTTGCCGGACAGTGCGTTGGTCAGCAGCACCGAGAAGAGCGCGGTGCCGGCGGAGGCGGCGACCTGCTGGACGATGTTCACCAGCGTCGTACCCCGCGCGATGGTGTGCTCGCGCAGTGTCGCCTGGGCGGCGGCGAAGGTCGGCATCATGGTCGCGCCCATGCCGAGGCCCATGATGAACAGCGACACCAGGAGATACCAGTAGGGCGTGGTGTCGTCGAGCCGCGAGAACATGAACATGCCGACCGAGATCGTGGTGAGACCACTGAGGACGATCTTGCCGGGGCCGGTGCGGTCGGCGAGCATGCCGGCGATCGGCATCGTGACCATCGCGCCCAGACCCTGCGGAGCCATCAGCAGGCCCGCGTGGAGGGCGTCCTGGCCGCGTACCTGCTGGTAGTAGAGCGGGAAGAGCAGCGAGGCGCCGAAGAACGCCATCGCGAAGATCGACAGAGTGATCACGGCAACGGTGAGCTCGCGATTGCCGAAGAGGCGTACGTCGATCAGCGGGTGGTCGTTGCGGGCCGAGAGCGCCCACGGGATGAACGCGGCGATCAGCACCAGGCCGGCGACCATGAAGGAGAGCACCTTGGTGTCCAGGATCGTGCCGGCCTCCGGGATCGAGGAGACCCCGTAGAGGAACAGGGCCAGACCCGGGGACAGCAGCACCATGCCGAGGAAGTCGAAGGACTGCGACGGCTCGACGTGGTCCTTGGGGAGCGCGCGCCAGGCGTAGGCCAGGGCGATGACGCCGATCGGGATGTTGATCAGGAAGATCCAGTGCCACGAGGCGGAGTCGATCAGGGCGCCACCGATGATGGGACCGAGGATCGGGCCGAGCAGCATGGGTACGCCGAGGATCGCCATCACACGACCCACCCGGTCGGGGCCGGCTGCGCGGGTCAGGATGGTCATGCCGAGCGGCATCAGCATGCCGCCGCCGAGCCCCTGGACGACGCGGAAGCCGACCAGCATCGGCAGCGAGGTGGCCAGCGCACACAGCGCCGAGCCGAGCGCGAAGAGCACGATCGCGGTCATGTAGAGGCGTTTGGTGCCGAATCGGTCGGCGGCCCAACCGGTCAGCGGGATCACCGTCGCCAGGGCGAGGGTGTAACCGGTCATCGTCCAGGCGACCTCGGCAGAGGTGGCGTCGAACTCGCGCTGGAACGTCTCCAGTGCGACGGAGACAACGGTGATGTCGAGGATCGACATGATCGATCCGAGCACAACGACGCCTGCGACGATCAGCACGCTCTTGTCAAGGTGGTCGTCCGGCGCCTTCTCAGGCTTGGCAGAAGTGTCTGTCACGGGTTGACAGCCTACGTGTGAATTGATAGGTCCCCTAGCCATTATTTACATTTGAATAGTGACCTGACTCACCGCGGCGCACGGCCGCGGAGAGCATGACGGACTTGATGGCTCGGTAGACCGGCCGGATCAGCCGGCCGGGCACCGTGCCGTGGCGCTCCTCCTCCCAGACCCGCGCCCGCGGATGGGACTGGAGCAGCCGGTCGAGCAGCGCCGGTGAGCCCGCTGCCGGGGCACCGGTCAGCACGTCGATGCGGCACACGTGCTTGATGTTGGCGTAGCCGTACTGCGTCGGGTTGACCAGCCGTAGCGGCGCGCCGTGAGCGCCGTCGAGCGGCCGGCCGCCGAGGCGGTCGGCGAGCAGGACGTCGTCGGCCAGGAGGTCGTCCAGCTGAGCCACGAAGTGTTCACCGTCGAGGCCACGGACCATCACGTGAGTCACGGTCGTGCCGGGGACGACGGCCGGTGCGACGTACCGCTGATAGACGTCGGCGAACGCGACGCCCCCCCAGACGAGGCCGGTCACCGACCAGCCGGCGACGCAGTGGAAGTCGGCGCCGAGCTCGCGGCGATCGGTGCCGAGGAGCTCGTCCAGGGCGATCTCGATCGGCGCCGCGAGCGTTCCGCCGAAGACGACCGTCGGGTGTGCGGGTACGGGCGGTGGGGGCTCGGCGACACGTCGTCCGAAGCGCGGGAAGAAGTCGATCCGCCGCTGCCCGGGCGGGAGGGCGGCGCGTGGGTGGGTGGTCTCGGTCATGTCAGCCACCGTGGCAGCGTCCGTGCATGGGGCGCTTCAACCTTGGGGTGCGACCGGCTCATCCTCGAGGATGAGAAACCGTCGGTGGTGGCGGCTACGGTCGTGTCCATGTCCTTCGTACCCGTCACCGGCCGCGCCGTCTTCCGGCCCGCGCAGCCGCCGCGGGACTCCGCCGTCGAGTTCGTCGACTCCCGGCGGTCGGTGTCGTTGCCGATGCGGGCCGCGCTGCCGGTCCTGAAGAAGGCGTACGCAGCCTCCGACCTGCATCCCTCGGTCGCGCTGGTCGCTTCGGCAGCCCATCTCGGGCTCCGGTTCGTGGCCGCGGGGCAGCTGGAGCCCGACGGTGGCTCGTGGGCGGTCCGCTACACGCCGGAGGACGAGGAGCGGGTGCGGCTGCTGGCCGAGTCGCGGGCCTATGAGGAGCTCGACCGAGAAGCGGCCGAGCAGCTCGTGCGGGAGGTCGTGGCCGCGGTGGCGGACGCGGTGCCGACCTCGGCGCCGAAGGCGTCCGGGTCGGGGGCGTTCCGGGAGTCGCTGCAGACCCGGCTGGCGCGCTATCGGACCGACGAGGGACCGGTGACGTCCGCGTTGCCGTCGTTGGTGCGGCTCTCGTTCCGGGTCGAGGCGCCCGAGGAGGATCTGCTCGCGGGGGCGCTGACGTTGGTGCCTCAGGTGCACGACGAGGCCGACCCGCTGCACGTGGCCGATGCGGCTCGGTTGTGGGTGGAGGGCGACGATCACGGCTTCGGCCCCCGGGCGCGTACGCATGCGCAGGTCGCGCTCCGCGGTGCCGCTGAGGCGTGGCCGGTGCTCGACCGGCTGCTCGACCTGCCGGTGCCTTCCGCCCTGACACTGTCGAGCGACGAGGTCGTGGGCCTGCTCGAGGACGGGGTCGAGTGGCTCAAGGAGCGCGGTGTCGACGTGCTCTGGCCGCGCTCGCTCTCGCGCGACCTGACGACGTCCGTGGCGGTCGACCGGACACCTTCGACGTCCGCTGCGGCGCGCGAGGACCTGATGCGCGAGTCCCCGCTCGGGGAGAAGGGCCTCTTCGCCTTCCAGTGGCAGGTCGCGCTCGGCGGTGAGCCGCTCGATGCCGCCGAGATGGACGCGCTGGCGGCTGCCGCGGGGCCGGTGCTGCGGCTGAGAGGGGCGTGGGCGGTCGTCCATCCCTCGGTGCTCCGCCGGGCCCGCAAGCGGCTGCTCAAACGGATCACCGGTGGCGAGGCGCTCGCCGTCGCCCTGACCGGCCAGGTGCCGGCTGAGGTCGCCGAGGCGGCGCCGGGCGAGAAGGTGATCATCGGGGCCTCGATCGCGCGGCTGCGCGACGAGGTGATCGCGGCGACCTCGGGACCGGCGGTCGACGTGCCGCCAGAGCTGCAGGCCACGCTGCGTGGCTATCAGGTCGAGGGGCTGACCTGGCTGGCCGGGATCACCTCGCTCGGCCTGGGCGGGTGCCTGGCCGACGACATGGGTCTCGGGAAGACGCTGATGACGATCGCGCTCCACCTCCATCGCCAGAAGGAGCACGCCGGGCCGACGCTGGTGGTGTGCCCGGCCAGCCTGCTGGGCAACTGGGTGGCCGAGCTCGCCCGGTTCGCGCCCGGGGTGGAGGTGCGCCGCCATCACGGCGCCGAGCGCGACCTCGACGGCGCGACGGGTGTGGTGCTGACGACGTACGGGACGATGCGGCGCGACGTCGAGCTGCTCTCGGCGGTGTCGTGGGGGCTCGTCGTCGCCGACGAGGCACAGCACGTGAAGAATGCCGCCTCCGCGACGGCGAAGGCGCTCCGCGAGATCCCGTCGCACGCCCGGGTGGCGCTGACCGGCACCCCGGTGGAGAACAACCTGACCGAGCTGTGGGCGCTGCTCGACTGGTGCGTGCCGGGTCTGCTCGGCAGCCGCCTCGCGTTCCGGAGGGCTTGGGCGAGCCAGATCGAGGCCGGTGCGGACGTCGGGAAGGCGAAGGAGTTCGCGGCGCTGGTCGGCCCGTTCCTGCTGCGCCGCCGCAAGTCGGATCCCGGGGTCGCTCCCGAGCTCCCGCCCAAGACCGAGACCGACCACCTGCTTTCGCTGACCCGGGAGCAGACCGTGCTGTACGAGGCGTTCGTCCGAAACGCCATGGAGAGGATCGAGCGGCTCGACGCCGACGACCCGCAGCGCCGCGGGCTGGTCCTGAGCCTGCTCACCGGCCTCAAGCAGATCTGCAACCACCCGGCCCAGTTCCTCAAGCAGGAGGGAGGGCGGATCGCGGGGCGGTCGCAGAAGATCGAGCTCCTCGACGAGCTGGTCTCCACCGTGCTCGCCGAGTCGGGGGCGGTTCTCGTCTTCACCCAGTATGTCGCGATGGCCCGCCTTCTCGAGGCCCACTGGGCCGCGTCCGGTGTGGGGCATCAGTTCCTCCACGGCGGCACCCCGGTGGCGGAGCGCTCCCGCATGGTCGAGCGCTTCCAGGACGGCGACGTCCCGGTCTTCCTGCTCTCGCTCAAGGCCGGCGGGGTCGGGCTCAACCTGACCCGTGCCGACCACGTGATCCACGTCGACCGGTGGTGGAACCCGGCGGTCGAGGACCAGGCCACCGACCGGGCCCATCGGATCGGCCAGACACGTACCGTCCAGGTGCACCGGCTCATCACCCAGGGCACCGTCGAGGAGCGCGTCGCCGAGCTGCTCCAGCGCAAGCGGGTCCTGGCCGACGCGGTCCTCGGCGCCGGCGAGGCCGCCCTCACCGAGCTGTCCAACGCCGAGCTCCGCGAGCTGGTCAAGCTCGGTCCCCAGAAGCGCCGGAAACGCCGCCGGATCGCGTCATGAGAACACCGCTGACCTTCGCGCGCGAGCCGCACCGGCGCGGGATGGTGAAGGTCGAATCGTGGTGGGGACGGGCGTTCCTGCGGGCGATCGAGGAGCTGGCCTACGACGACAACCAGCTCTCCGGTGCCCGGTCGCTGGCCCGCTCGGGGCGGATCGGGGGCCTGGTCGTCGAGGCGGGCCGGTTCGCGGCCGCGGTCGACGACGAGCGTGGGCTGTGGACGGTGAGCGGCACGGTTCCGGTGTTGAGCGCGGACGATGTCGCCGCGCTCTCGGAGGTCCTCGGCGCCTCGGTCGCGCGGGCCGAGGCGCTTCTCGTCGGCGAGCTTCCGCTGGATGTGGCCGAGCACGCCGAGGAGGCCGGGGTCGAGCTGGTCCCCTATGGTGACGAGCTCGCGGTGACCTGCACGTGCGGCCACTGGCATGCGGTGTGCGGCCACTCGCTCGCGGTGCTCCACCAGCTCTGCTGGACGGTCGATCGGGACGCGTCCGTCCTGCTCCATCTGCGTGGAGCGGAGCGCGAGGAGCTGCTGGGCCGGCTGCGGAAGGAGCTGCCCCGAAACCGGGACGACAGGCCCGCGGCACCCGAGACGGCAGCGCCCGGCGAGGCCACGCGAGACCAGGTCGACGACGTCGAGATCGCGCTCGACGCGGTGCTCCGGGCACGCCATCTGCTCGAGGAGTGAGATGCCTGTGGTGATCACGCGATAACCTCGTGCAATGACCTCGGCCCCGACGAAGACCAGGCGCGAGCAGATCCTGGACACCGCGGCCGAGCTGTTCGCGGCCCGCGGCTTCCACGGAGTCTCCGTCTCCGAGCTCGGCGCCGCCTGCGGCATCTCCGGCCCGGCCCTCTACAAGCACTTCCCGAGCAAGGACGCGATGCTCGCCGAGATGCTCGTCTCGATCTCCCAGGAGCTGCTCCGCGAAGGACGCGCACGGGTGAAGGGCGCCTCCGGCACGGCCGAGGCGATCGAGGCACTGATCGACTGGCACGTCGACTTCGCCCTGCGCGACCGAGCCCTGATCGTCGTCCAGGAGCGTGACTGGCAGTCGCTGCCGCACGAGGCGCGCGAGCAGGTGCGCACCCTGCAGCGGAAGTACGTCGACCTCTGGGCCGACCAGCTCCGCGACCGCGACCCGTCGCTGACGCGCGACAACGCCCGCGCCATGGCCCACGCCGTCTTCGGCCTCATCAACTCCACCCCGCACAACCGCGTCCTCCCGGAGGAGTCCACGCGCCAGGTGCTCACCAAGATGGCCCGAGCCGCCCTCACCGAGTAGCACCGGGCACGGGCGGGATCGCAGTGGGGCTTGTCACATGAGGTTAATGAACGTTAACCTCCTTCCATGGCGGCGAATCTGCGCGAGCTGACCCTCGAGCTGCGAGAGCGACTCGAGCGCGTACGGCAAGGAGGGAGCGAACGCTCCCGGCAACGGCACACCGACCGCGGGAAGCTGCTCCCGCGGGACCGGGTGGACGGGCTCCTCGACCCCGGGTCACCGTTCCTGGAGGTGAGTCCGCTGGCGGCGTACGGGATGTACGACGACGGCGACGAGTGGGCGGTGCCGTCGGCGGGGGTGATCGCGGGCATCGGGCTTGTGAGCGGCCGCAAGTGCATGATCGTCGCGAACGACGCGACCGTGAAGGGCGGCACCTACTACCCGCTGACCGTCAAGAAGCACCTCCGGGCGCAGACGATCGCGGCGGAGAACAACCTCCCGTGCATCTACCTCGTCGACTCCGGCGGCGCGTTCCTGCCGAAGCAGGACGAGGTCTTCCCCGACCGCGAGCACTTCGGCCGGATCTTCTTCAACCAGGCCAACATGTCCGCGAAGGGCATCCCGCAGATCGCCTCCGTGATGGGCTCGTGCACCGCGGGCGGTGCCTACGTGCCGGCGATGAGCGACGAGACCGTGATCGTGCGCGACCAGGGCACGATCTTCCTCGGCGGACCGCCGCTGGTGAAGGCGGCCACGGGCGAGGAGGTCACTGCCGAGGAGCTCGGCGGCGGCCTCGTCCACGCGACGAAGTCCGGTGTCGTCGACCACCTGGCCGACGACGACAAGCACGCCCTCGAGATCGTCCGAGGGATCGTCTCGACGCTGCCGGAGCAGGAGACGAAGACCGCGACCTATGACGAGCCGGCCGAGTCCCCCGAGACGCTCGCCGACGTGGTGCCGGCCGACACCAGGACCCCCTACGACGTACGCGAGGTGATCCGCCGGATCGTCGACGGGTCGAAGCTGCAGGAGTTCAAGCAGCTCTACGGTGAGACGCTCGTCTGCGGGTTCGCCCACATCGAGGGCCAGCCGGTCGGCATCGTCGCCAACAACGGCATCCTCTTCTCCGAGTCGGCTCTCAAGGGCGCCCACTTCGTCGAGCTGTGCAACCAACGCGGCATCCCGCTGGTGTTCCTGCAGAACATCACCGGCTTCATGGTCGGCAAGGAGTACGAGAACCGCGGGATCGCGCGGGACGGCGCCAAGCTCGTCACGGCCGTCGCCTGTTCCGTGGTCCCGAAGTTCACCGTCGTCATCGGCGGCTCCTACGGCGCCGGCAACTACGGCATGTGCGGGCGCGCGTACGACCCGCGGTTCCTGTGGATGTGGCCCAACGCGCGGATCTCGGTCATGGGCGGCGAGCAGGCCGCCTCGGTGCTCGCGACGGTCGCCGGCAAGCCGGACGACGAGGAGTTCAAGGCGCCGATCCGGGACCAGTACGAGACCCAGGGCTCGCCCTACTACGCCACCGCGCGGCTGTGGGACGACGGCATCATCGACCCCGCCGACACCCGACGGGTGCTGGCGATGGGGCTCGCGGTCGCGGCGAACGCGCCCACGCCCGAGCCCAACTACGGAATCTTCAGGATGTGACTGAGTTGTTTGAGTCTGGCGTGTTCGAGAGTGTTCTGGTCGCCAACCGGGGCGAGATCGCGCGACGCGTCTTCCGGACGTGCCGCGAGCTCGGCATCCGGACGATCGCGATCTACACCGCGCTCGACGCGGACGCACCCCACGTGCGCGACGCCGACGAGGCCGTCGAGGTGGTCTCCTACCTCGACGCCGACGCGGTGGTCAACGCTGCGGTCGAGGCGGGCGCCGAGGCTGTCCACCCGGGCTACGGGTTCCTCTCCGAGCGGGCCGAGTTCGCGCGGGCGGTGGCGAAGGCGGGGCTGACCTGGGTCGGCCCGACGCCCGAGGTCATCGAGCAGATGGGTCGCAAGGACGCGGCCCGGGAGATCGCGGTCGCTGCCGGCGTACCCGTCGTTCCGCGGGGCGAGGACAGCCCCTACCCGCTGCTGGTCAAGGCTGCGGCCGGCGGTGGCGGCAAGGGCATGCGCATCGTGCGCTCGCCGGAGGAGCTGGACGAGGCGCGGGCCGCTGCCGCTCGCGAGGCGCTGAGCGCGTTCGGCGACGAGACCCTCCTGATCGAGAAGTACGTCGAGCGCGGCCGCCACATCGAGGTGCAGGTCTTCGGCGACACCCATGGCAATGTCATCCACCTCTTCGAGCGCGACTGCTCGACCCAGCGCCGCCACCAGAAGGTGATCGAGGAGGCCCCGGCCCCGACGCTCACCGACGACCAGCGGAACCTGGTCCTGACCAGCGCCGTCGCGCTCGCTAAGCAGGTCGGCTACACCGGTGCCGGGACCGTCGAGTTCCTGCTCGACGACGCCAGCGGCGACGCGTACTTCCTGGAGATGAACACCCGTCTCCAGGTCGAGCATCCCGTGACCGAGGAGATCACCGGCGTCGACCTCGTCGCGCTCCAGCTCCGGGTCGCGGCGGGTGACCCTCTCGGGATCACGCAGGACGACGTACGCGTCGACGGCCACGCCATCGAGGTCCGGGTCTACGCGGAGGACGCCTTCGAGGGCTTCCTGCCGCAGGCCGGCCGGACCTCGCTGGTGCGCTGGCCCGAGGGCGCCCGCGTGGAGCACGCGCTGGAGAGCGAGCAGGTCGTCAGCACCGCCTACGACCCGATGCTGGCCAAGATCATCGTCCACGGTGCCGACCGCGAGGAGGCCCGGGCCGCGATGATCAAGGCCCTCGACGCGACGGCGGTCCTCGGACTGACCACCAACACCGGCTTCCTGCGGGTCCTGGCCGCCTCCGACGCCTTCCGCGACGCCGAGATCGACACCGCCTGGCTCGACCGCAACGAGGTGCCCGCGCCCGATCCCGAGGTCGCGCGCGCCCTCGTCGCGTGGGTCAGCGCGATGCTCTCCGCGATCTCGGACACCACGACCCCGTTCCGCGCCGACGGCTGGCGCCTCGCCGGCTCCCCGGCGCCGACCATCGTCGATCTCGACCGCAGCGTCACCGTCGACCGTCCCACCGGCCGCGTCACCAGCGATGCGGCCACTCACGTCGTCCGGCAGATCAGCGCAGCCGACCACGTCCTCGTGGCCGTCGTCGACGGCGTACGTCACTGGGCGGCCATCAATGTCCAGCACAGTAACGTCCAGCCCGGTCTCGCCGAGATCGTCCACCAAGGACACCGCTTCGACTTCTCCCCGCCCGACCGCGTCGCCGGCGCCGCCGCCCACCACAGCGACGGAGCCGTCGAGGCCAAGATGCCCGGCACCGTCATCGACGTACGCGTCCAGGTCGGCGACGCCGTCGACGAGGGCCAGGTCCTCGGTGTCATGGAGGCGATGAAGATGGAGGTCTCCCTCAAGGCCCCGTTCGCCGGCACCGTCACCGTCGTCGGTGCGTCCATGGGATCCCAGGTGCCGCTCGGGGCCGAGCTGTTCGTGGTGGAGGCCTGACGGGCCTGATGTTCACCTGAGGGAAAAGGCAGGGACGTCGGAGGCGACCTCGGCCATAGTGTCCGATGCCCTCAAGGGCATCGGACAAAGGGAGAACCAGATGAAGACACTGAGAGCGTTCGCGGGAGCGCTGGCCGTGCTGCTCGCGGTAGTTGGGGTAGGGATCGCGGGAGGAACATCCCCGGCCGCGGCCCTGGGCGGTCCCAACAGCATCAGCGGCACAGCGACCGACGATGCGGGTAATCCTGTCGCTGGCGTCGAGGTGGGCGTCTACTACATGCAGGAAGAGCTGATCGGATCGGTCACGACGGCCGATGACGGGACCTACAGTGTCGACGGGCTCACGGCAGGCGAGTACTACGACGTCCGTTTCAGCTTCAACGACCCGTACCTCTACACGGACCAGGCCATCAAGAGCGTCCAGGTAGTCGAAGGCACGGGCGCGGTTGCTGACGTGCTCGTGCATGTCGGTGGCCAGATCACCGGGACGGTCCGCGGATCCGATGGTCAGCCGGTCAACTCCGCCATCGTCACCGCCCGTCGAGCTGATGGTGCAGGCAGAGATCACCGGGTGACCGCGGATGCGAGTGGTGCGTACGCCCTCCGAGGCCTCCCCGTGGGTGACTACCGGCTCCAGTTCGACAGCTACTCGGGACACCTGAGCGAGTGGTACAACGACAAGGCTTCGTTCGAGGCTGCCGACGACGTTGCCGTGCGTGCACGAGAGACCAGCTCTGCCGACACCGAGCTGACCATAGGCGCACATGCGACGGGGATCGTGACTCGCTACGACGGCAGTCCGTATCCCGGCCTCTACCTCGAGATCGTGTGGTCCACCCCGGACGGCCCCGAGACCTACACCACGACTCGGACCGACGAGGACGGTCGCTACGCGACGAGATGGCTCGAGCCTGGGCGCTACACGATCTTCGCGACACCTCAGGACGGTGTCCACGCGGCGGCGTCGTCGGACTTCACGGTCACCGAGGGCACCGGAGAGATCGTGCGTGACCTGCACCTGACCCTCCCGAGCGTGGGCAACGTCTCCCTCCCGACGATCGAAGGCGACCGTTCGTCCCGCTCGTACGTGGGAGACACCCTCACCGCCACCACGGGAGAATGGATCGGCGATGGCATCACCTACGCCTACCAATGGCTACGCGATGGCCAACCGATCGACGGCGCGACTGAGGCGACCTACGTTGTTGCTGAAGCCGACGCGAATCACAACGTTCAGGTCCGTGTGACAGCGAGCAGGGATGGCCATAGCGATGGAGTAGCCGATTCCGCTGCCGTCGCGGTGACCTACGGCTCGCTGATCTGCATGGAGAACGCCACGATCGTTGGTGAGCGAAAGGTGGGCGAAACTCTCGAGGTCGTTCCTGGAATCTGGAACACAAGCCTGGAAGGCATGACCTTCACCTATCAGTGGCTCGTCAACGGTGAACCCATCGACGGCGCCACTGGAACGACGCTGTACGTACATGCTGGGTACTTGGGCGCATCCCTGGGAGTGGAGATCCAGGCGTTCAAGCCGAACTGGGAGCCGGGGTTCGGTATTGCGTCGGGAACCTCGCCGATTGCGCCTGGTGATCTCACCCTGGATCCGACGACCACCGGTGACGTACGCATCGGCAAGACGCTCACCGCGTCGGTCGACGTGCCGGAGGGTGCGGCAGTGAGCTACTCGTGGCAGGTTCGTTCGCCTGCGGCCGAGTCGAGCTCGGACGGGTTCAAGGAGGTCGGCACAGGAGCGAGCTTCACGTTGGCCGACCGCTACAAGAACTATGCGTTGCGGTTGGTGGTGACGGGCTCAGCGCCCGGTTACAACGACGCGAGCGCGACTGACGACATCAGCAGCCAGCTGCGCTAGCTGATGTCAGATGGTGCCCGGGGCGCTTTCGGTCCCGGGCACCTACACTCTCAACGGATAGGAGCCGACCATGACTGACCTCCCCGCAGTCGTACGCCACGACGACCTGCCCAGCAGGATCACGATCTACGAGGTCGGTGCGCGTGACGGCCTCCAGAACGAGAAGACGGCGATCGACACCGGCGTCAAGGCGGACCTGATCACCCGGTTGCTCGATGCCGGTCTGAGCCCGGTGGAGGCGACGAGCTTCGTACACCCGAAGTGGGTGCCGCAGCTGGCCGACGCGAAGCAGCTCATGGAGGAGCTGGTCGACAGGCTGGGGGACAGGTCGCGAGAGCTTCCCGTCCTGGTCCCCAACGAGAAAGGTCTCGATCGGGCCCTCGAGCTGGGGCTGAAGCACATCGCGATCTTCGGCAGCGCGACCGAGACGTTCGCCAACAAGAACCTCAACCAGAGCTTCGACGGCCAGTGGGCGATGTTCGAGCCGACGATGAACCGGGCCAAGGACGCGAACATGACCGTCCGCGGCTACCTCAGCATGTGCTTCGGCGATCCCTGGGAGGGGCAGGTCGAGATCGCGAAGGTGGTCGAGGCCGGGAAGCGGCTCCTCGATCTCGGCGCCGACGAGCTCAGCCTCGGCGACACGATCGGCGTCGCCACCGCCGGTCACGTGAAGGCCCTGATCAAGGCGTTCAACGACGCAGGCGTCGCGACCGAGCGGCTCGCGCTGCACTTCCACGACACGTACGGCCAGGCTCTGGCCAACACCCTCGCCGGCCTCCAGAGCGGCGTGACCACCTACGACGCCAGCGCGGGCGGCCTGGGCGGTTGCCCTTATGCCAAGTCAGCCACCGGCAACCTGGCCACCGAGGACCTGCTCTGGATGCTGAACGGGCTCGGGATCGAGCACGGTGTCGATCTCGACAAGGTCGCCGACACGAGCAGCTGGCTCGCCGGCCATCTCGGCAGGCCGAGCCCCTCGGCCGTCGTACGTGCCCTGCGTTCCTAGGTGGTGACACGGCCTAGACTGCACCCAAGAGTGACGGCCGGGTGACAAAAAGACGGACCGCCGCGACAATCTCTACTAACTTGGTGCAGAATAGCGGGATCATGGCGCGCAAAGTCTTTCTCCACGTCGGCGCTCCGAAGACGGGCACGACGTACCTCCAGGACAGGTTGTTCCACAACCGGGTGTCCCTGGAGAATCATGGCGTCTTCTATCCGGTCGGGAACGAGCCCGACTTCTTCCGGCCGGCTCTCGACCTGATCGACCGCCCGTGGGGCGGGATGAGGAAGACCGTCCATGGCGAGTGGGACACGCTGGTCAAACGCGTACGCCGCCACGAGTCCGAGACGATCCTGATCAGCCACCACCTCTTCGCGGGCGCCAGGCCCGACCGGGTCGAGAAGGCGATGACCGACCTCGGCGAGGGTGGCCGCACCGAGGTGCACATCGTCTACACCGCCCGCGACATCGCGCGCGTGCTGGCGGCGGAGTGGCAGGACCAGGTGCAGCGCGAGCGCAAGGTCACCTTCGCCCGCTACCTCGAGCGGATGCAGATGGCGAAGCAGTCGCGCTCGGCCGCCTGGTTCTGGCGTACGCACGGCCTGCCCGACGTGCTCAGCCGGTGGGGTCGCAACCTCCCGCCGGAGCGCGTGCACCTGGTCACCGTGCCGCACGACGGGGCGCCGAGCGAGGTGCTCTGGCGTCGGTTCTGCGAGGTCGTCGGGATCGAGGAGTCCTGGACCCCGATCGACAGCGACCGCCACAACCAGTCGCTCGGCCGCGCCGAGGCGACGCTGCTGCGCCGGCTCAACGCGCGACTGGAGTCGCAGGAGCTGCCCCGCGAGGACTACCGCCACATGGTCACCGAGGTGATCGCCAAGCGCACCCTCGCCCACCGTGACGGCCGCGAGCGGGTCACCCTGCCGCCGACCGCCTTCGACTGGGCCGACCAGGTCGCCGACTCCTGGATCGAGTGGGCCGAGCTCGCCAAGGTCGACATCGCCGGTGACCTCGACGACCTCCGCCCGCAGCGGCCGGAGAACGGCGTCGAGTGGATCGACCCGGACACGCCCCGCACCAAGGACGTCGCCGACGCGGCGATCGACGCCCTGGTCGCGGTCGTCGTTGAGGCGGCTCGCACCGACCCGCCGCAGGGGCCGGTCGCGTCCCGCGCGGCCAGGGTCATGCGCCGGGTCCGGGGGCGACGCTCCTGATGCCGACACCCACCCGGGGTTGGGGTTGGGCCGCGCACCTGCGGGAGGGTGGGACGACTCCGTGGACATCCTGGTCCGAGCCCGCCACGCCCTTCGCGACCGACCACCTGCCGGGTGCCGAGCTGCTCGAGCTGCTTCGGCTGCTCAACGAGACCGGCCCGTCGGAACCGGACCGCGTCGACGCGCTGCTGCGCACGAGCCCGCCGGGCCGAGGCCGCCGCGACCTGCCGCTGCTCGGGGACACCGAGACGAGGACGTACGGCCCGCTGCCGGTCGATCCGGCGACGTTGTCGCCGCGGGAGCTGCTGAGGGCGGCGAGCGTGCGGATCGCCGAGGACCTGCTGGACACGATCGAGCCCGCGCCCGTGCCGCGCCCGCGGAGGTGGCGACGCCGACGCGCGAAGGTGGAGCCCGACCAGCAGAGATTCCCCTACCGCCTGGTCGGCTCCCCGTGGCTCACGCTGCCGATCCGTGAGGAGCTGGAGCGGCAGGGGAGGTTGCCCGGCGGCGACGGCTACACCGTCTACGTCCTCGGCGGCCCGCTCGACGAGGTCGCCGCCGGTGCCTGGAGGTTCCGCACCTTCACCAACCGCGTCAACCCCTGGAACATCTGGATCCGCGACGCGCAGTGGCGCGGCTGGCTCGGTCCGCGTGCCGACCTGCCCCGGATCGCCCGCTGGTGGGCCGACCGGGTCGGGAAGGACCGCGTCGAGATCGTCACCGACCCCGCCCTGCTGCCGGGCCTGCTCGGTGTCGACAGCGTGCCGGGCCCCTGGCCGATCTCGGCCGAGGGCAACGAGGTCGCCCGCGTGATCGGGCAGGTGCTCAGCGTACGAACCGATCTCGAGACCCAGCGCACGCTGCTGGTCGACCAGCTGAGGCCGCGGTTGGAGAAGCTCGAACCCCTCGTCCCGGACGCTCGGGAGGTCGGCGTGCCGCCGGAAAGATTTGATTGGGTCGAAACACAGGCGCGGGCCCAACGTGATGCATTGGTCGAAGCCGGATACGCTCTCCACGGAGACCCTGACCGGTTGCTCCCCTCGGGGAAGGCGACACAGGGTCCCGATGAGCGCCGGGCGCTGGCGCTCGCGTTGTCATTGCTGGCGGGGCGTTCCTAGAGGAGTAGAAACGTTGGAGACTGGGCGGCGCGTGCTGCTTCATGTCGGCACCCCGAAGACGGGCACGTCCTATCTTCAAGACGTCCTCTTCCACAATCGGGAGTCCCTCGCCGAGCAGGGGGTCCACTACTTCGCCGACCGCTTCGACGCCCACTTCCTGGCTGCCCTCGACCTGATGGACCTGCCCTGGGGCGGCATCGAGGAGGAGGCGACCGGCGCCTGGGACGCGCTCGCCGAGAAGGTGCGCGCCGTCGAGAACGGCACCGTGATCATCTCCCACGAGATCCTGGCCAGCGCGTCGTGGCAGCAGGCCAAGCACGCGCTGGACTCGCTGGGGGACTCCGAGATCCACATCATGCTCTCCGCGCGCGACCTGGCCCGGCAGATCCCGGCCGAGTGGCAGGAGAACGTCAAGCACCGCTCGGTCGTGAGCTACGCCGACTTCCTCGAGGAGATCCGCGACCCTGCCCGTGAGGGACGCATCGGGTCCTGGTTCTGGGGTGTCCAGGAGCTGCCCGACATCCTCGACCGGTGGACCCAGGGCATCGCACCCGAGCGCGTCCACCTGATCACCGTGCCGCCGCCGGGGTCGCCGTCGACGCTGCTGTGGGAGCGGTTCTCCACCGCGTTCGGGCTCGACGACCTGACCATCGACTTCGAGGGGATCGACCGCGGCAACCCCTCCCTCGGCGTACCCGAGGCGGCTCTGCTCCGCGAGATCAACCTGGCGGTCGTGCCGGTGCTCGAGCCGGCCGACTACCGCCCCTTCGTACGCGAGTTCCTGGCCCACCGCACGCTGGCCAAGCGCCGCGACTCCGCGCGCCTGGCGCTCTCCCCCTCGATCCTGCCGTGGGTCGAGGCGCTCTCCGAGAGCTGGGTCAAGGCGCTGTCCGGACGCGGCTACGACGTGGTCGGCGGGCTGGAGGAGCTGCTGGTCCCCGAGGACCTGGCGGGCAAGCCGTTCGTCGACCCCGACACCATCTCCTCGCGCGAGGTCCTCGACGCCGGTGTCGCGACCATCGACGCGCTGCTCCAGGAGGCCATCCGGCTGCGCAAGTCCGAGGCCCGGCTCGAGGACGAGGTCGGTCAACTGCGCGCCGAGCTCGAGCACACCCGGTCGCTGGTGCCGAAGCAGCGCGCCCTCCACGGCCTCGAGCGTCGCTGGTGGGGCCGGGCGGTGCTGAAGGTCTACCGCCTCCTGCGCCGCTAGGCCGGTTCAGCGGTTCAGCGGCTCTCGGGGTGGCGCGGCAGCAGCTCGCGCGAGGCGTAGCGACCGATCTGGTAGGTCATCCAGCCGTCGGTGCCGGCACCGACGACACCGCCGACGAGCGGGACCCGCTTGGCGACCATCGAGACGATGCGCTTGCCGGCGACCCGGCCGATCAGCTCCTGGGCGACCTCGGCGGCGACGAGGTCGTCGATCGCGCGATCGTAGGCCGGAGCAGTCGCGACGGCCATCGGCGGCGCGGGGATCTTCCGCTCCTTGATCTGCTTGCTCACCTTCTCCTCGCTCAGCAGGGTGAGCAGGATGGCGTTGCGCACGCGGGGGTCGGTCAGGTCGTAGCCACGCAGATGCGCGATCGCGGCCACCATGCGGCACTGGATGATCGCCATCCCGGTGATGTTGGCCGGGAGGGTCAGGGCCTGGGTGACCAGACCGCCGATGTTGGTCGCGAAGCCGCCCACGCCGGCCAGCCGCACGTGGTTGTCGATGATGTGCTTCACCGCGAGCTCGACGTCGTTGTCGTGGTCCGCAAGGTGCTTCTCGGCGGCCGCGGCTGCCGCCGGCAGCGGGCCGACGCCGACGATCGCGTGGTGCAGCGCCTGCCGGACCACGTTGGTGGTCACGCTCGGGGCGGACTGGATGACCTTGGGTGCGAGGCGGCCAGCCGCACTGGTGAGCACTGACTTGGGACCGATCATGAGGCAAATCTTAAGTGTGTGGTGGTTGGAGCCGCAGGGGGGCGATAACGTTTCGCCGTGGCGAATCTTGGGGGTCCGATCGAACCGGAGCCGTCGCCGTGGGCCTTCGCCGACCTTCGGGACCCGGGCGCCCATGGCGCGGATGGCCTGGACGATCTGGTGGGCATGGGCGCGGACGTCGCGCCCGGGACACTCCTGGCTGCGTACCGTCACGGGATCTTTCCGATGCCCGGGGAGTCCCCGCGCGATCCGATGATGTGGTTCTCGCCGGTCATGCGCGGCGTACTCCCGCTGGACGGGCTCGTCGTCTCCCGGTCCTTGCGGCGGTCGGTGCGGGACTTCGAGATCCGGATCGACACCAGGTTCGACGAGGTCATGACCGCGTGCGCCGACCCGCGCCGGCCGCACGGCTGGATCGACAGGCGGATCCGCCGGGCCTACGGCACGCTGCACGAGCTCGGCTGGGCCCACTCGGTCGAGGCCTGGCAGGACGACCGGCTGGTGGGCGGGCTCTACGGGGTCGCCATCGGCGGGCTCTTCGCCGGGGAGTCGATGTTCCATCGGGTGCGCGACGCGTCCAAGGTCGCCCTGGTCGGGCTGGTCGCCGCGCTGCGCGAGGCCGGCTCGATCGAGCAGCGGATCCTGGATGTGCAGTGGCGCACCGACCACCTCGCCTCGCTCGGCGTGGTCGAGATCGCGCGCAACGACTACCTCGACCGTCTGGAGAAGGCGCTCAGGCTGCCCCTCCCGGCGGCGTTCGGCGGCCCTCCCTCGGAAGAGTCCTAGAGGACGTACGCCTCGGCGCCGGTCTCGCTGACCATCGGTCGCCCGGCAGCGGCCCAGTCGAGCATGCCGCCGGCGAGGTTGACCACCTCGTAGCCCTGCTGGGCGAGGTAGTTGACCGCCTGGGCGCTGCGGCCGCCGACCTTGCAGACCACCAGGGTCTGGCCCTCGGGGAGGTCACCGAGGCGCGCCGGGAGCTGCTGGAGCGGGATGTGGGTCGCACCCTCGATGTGCCCGGCGGCCCACTCGTCGTCCTCGCGGACGTCCAGGACTGCCACGGGCAGGGGATCGGGCACTCCGGCGATCTCGACGGTGGGGATGGTCACCTGACAAGCCTACTTGAGGAGCCTGGACATGCGGCGATCGGCGAGCGGCTTCCCGCCGGTCTGACAGGTGGGGCAGTACTGCAGGCTCGAGTCGGCGAAGCTCACCTCGAGGATCGTGGAACCGCAGACCGGGCACTTCTTGCCGGCCTTGCCGTGGACCGCGAGGTTGGTCTTCTTCTCGCCCTTGAGCTCGCTCATCGCGAGGCCGGAGTCGCGCTCGACGGCCTCCTTCAGCGTGGTCCGCAGGGCGGTGTAGAGGCTCTCCGACTCCTCCTCGGTCATCTCGGCGGGCTTGAACGGGGACATCTTCGCGGCCCACAGGATCTCGTCGGAGTAGGCGTTGCCGATGCCGGCGATGATCGACTGCATCCGCAGCACGCCCTTGATCTGCTTGCGGCCCTGACCTGCGAGGATCTCGCGGAACCGGCCCAGGGTGAAGTCGTCGGCCAGCGGGTCGGGGCCCAGCGAGGCGACGCCTGGGACGTCCTGCGGGTCGTGGACGACGTAGAGGGCCAGGCGCTTCTTGGTGCCGCCCTCGGTGATGTCCAGCCCGGTGTCGTCGTCGAGCACGATCCGGATCGCCAGCCCCGACTTGGACCCCGGACGGGGCGGCGCGGCGGGGATCTCGTCGCGCCAGCGGATCCAGCCACCGCGGGCCAGGTGCAGCACCAGGTGGACGCCGCTGGCCTCGATGTCGATGAACTTGCCGTGGCGGGTCACGTTGTCGACGAGCGTGCCCTCGACCGCGGTCAGTGGCGGATCGTACGTCTTCAGGGCACTGAACTGGGCGACGTGCACCTTCGTGATCGCGCGGCCGTCGAGGCGCCCGCGCAGGTCCTCAGCGAGCGCTTCCACCTCGGGGAGTTCCGGCATGCTCGCGAGTCTAGATCGTGTGGGTTGCACAAGGGGAGAGAATCGGGCTATCATCGAACACACGTTCGAGGCTAGCGGTCGATGTAAGAGTCTGCGCCTTTCTAAGATCGATCCTAGAAAGGCGAATAGAGACCTACGCTCGTGAATGATCTGGCTCGCTAGCGAAATCTAAGACGCGTCCTAGAGATGTGGATATCGTCTGATCATGGACCCCATCCGCAATCCGTACGCTCCCGGAGCCGGCCAGCGGCCCCCGGAGCTCGCCGGTCGTAACGAGCAGCTCGGGCAGTTCGACGTGGTGCTGGAGCGGGTGGCACGTGGTCGACCGGAGCGGTCGCTGGTGCTCACCGG
Organism: Nocardioides sp. NPDC126508; assembly: GCA_040302365.1. Taxonomy (GTDB): domain Bacteria; phylum Actinomycetota; class Actinomycetes; order Propionibacteriales; family Nocardioidaceae; genus Nocardioides. The sequence goes on along the minus strand of JBEOUM010000004.1, from coordinate 341,549 downwards.
GCTCCGTGGCGTCGGCAAGACGGTCCTGCTCAACACCCTGCGCTCCGCGGCGGTCCGCAAGGGCTGGGGCACAGGGAAGATGGAGGCGCGCCCCGACCAGTCGCTGCGTCGGCCGCTGTCGAGCGCGCTGCACCAGGCGGTGCGCGAGCTTGGTCATCCGAACGCGGACGACGTGGACCACGTGCTCGGCGTGATCCGGAGCTTCGCCCAGCGGGAGGCGGGGCCCAACGCCAAGCTGCGCGAGCAGTGGTCGCCCGGCATCGAGGCGCCGGCGGTGCGAGGCCGGGCCGACTCGGGCGACATAGAGATCGACCTGGTCGAGCTGCTCACCGACGTCGGCGGGCTCGCCGCGGACGTCGGCAAGGGTGTCGGTGTCTTCATCGACGAGATGCAGGACCTCGGCCCGGACGACGTCTCCGCGATGTGCGCGGCCTGTCACGAGATCAGCCAGTCGGGGCTTCCGGTGATCGTCGTCGGCGCCGGCCTGCCGCACCTCCCGGCCGTGCTCTCGGCGAGCAAGTCCTACTCCGAGCGGCTCTTCTCCTACCAGCGCATCGATCGTCTCGAGCGCGAGGCCGCCGACCGCGCCCTCGCCGCCCCGGCCGGCGAGGAGGAGGCCGAGTTCGAGCCCGACGCCCTCGCCGAGATGTACGCCGCCACCGGCGGTTACCCCTACTTCATCCAGGCCTACGGCAAGACCGTGTGGGACCAGGCGCCCCGCTCCCCGATCACGGTCGAGGACGTGAAGGTCGCCGCGCCCGAGGCCGAGCGCGAGCTCGCGGTCGGCTTCTTCGGCTCCCGCTACGAGCGGGCCACGCCCGCCGAGCGGGACTACCTGCGCGCGATGGCCGACGCCGCCGTCGAGTTGGGCGCCGACGACATCGGCACCGTCGCCACCGCCGACGTCGCCGCGTTCCTCAACAAGAAGCCGCAGTCCCTCTCCCCGGCGCGCGACGCGCTGATGAAGAAGGGACTCATCTACTCCGGTGAACGCGGCCGGATCGCCTTCACCGTCCCCCACTTCGGCCGCTACCTGCGCCAGCAGGGTTGACGTCTGCGGACGATCAAACGGCTCAGCGCGGCCTGAGTCGAACCGGAGAGGAGAGCCGAGGGGCTCTTCTCTCCGGGAGCGCGTCGGACCAGGAGCCGCTCAACTGGGCGGCCGTGGAAGTCGTCGATCACCGGGCCTCGGACCTGATCAGGCATTCTCAGCCGCTAACTACGTTGCGATCCAGGGGCGGGTGAGGCTGAGCGCGCGCTCACCGTCGAGATCCGCCAGGGACACGCTGACGAACTGGGACGCCGCTTCGGAGGTCTGCCAGCGGAAGCGGTAGTTCTCACTTGTGACGGCGGCGGCGATGGCCGCTCCTGCAGACTCCGAGGTCTGCGCGTTGGCGAACGCGCCCGCCGTGCGGGAGACATATGCGGCCAGCAGGTTCGAGTACGGCCCGCCTTCCGCAGGCCGCTCGACGTTGCCGACGAACGAGCTCGCGACCGCGGCCGGCTCGATCACACTGACCCGCACCCCGAATCGCTCTGCCACCACGGCGAGGGATTGCATGAAGCCCTCGACAGCGAACTTTGCGCCGCAGTAGGCGTCGGCGAACGGTTGCCCGACCGTCCCTCCGACGCTGGTGACGGTCAGGATCCGGCCCCGTCCGCGTTCCCGCATCCCAGGCAGGACGAGCTTGGTGAGGTTCACCGGTGCGAGGTAATTGACGTCGAGCTGGGCCTGAATCTGGGCCATGGACACCTGCTCTGCGGTCGCCACGCTCCCCCTGCCCGCGTTGTTCACGAGCACGTCGATGGCGCCGTACTGAGTCTCCACGGCTTCGACGAGGTGCGCCGCCGCGTCGTGGTCGACGACGTCGAGAGCACGAACGTCGAGTTCGATGCCGGCAGCTGTTGCTGCGGCACGCAGGTCGTCCGCGCGCTCCGGGTCGCGCAGCGTCGCGACGACCCGGAGGCCGCGCTGTCCCAGGGCGACAGCTGCGTGCATCCCCATGCCAGACGAGGTACCGGTGACCAGAGCGATGTCCGTCATGCTAGGAACCTACCGGCCCGGTCCCGATCTGAGGCCGTTGTGGAGCTCAGGTTCTCCAACGCGGCGGCGGGGTTCGCGGTGTAGTCGTAGTCGGACCGTGCAAGCCGCCGCGTCCTCTTCCAGTAGTCGATCGTCGTTGACGGCCAGAGCAAGGTGTTCTTGCCGGTCTTCGGATCGAGGTACCAGCTGGTGCAGCCGCCGGCTTTCCAGACCGTCGCCGCCATCGCCTTGTCGATCCAGTGGCGGAAGCCGTCCTGCGCACGCTGCCCGACCTCGATCGCAGCGTCTCGGCCGCTGGCCGCCTTGATCGCAGCGATCGCGTACTTGACCTGGCGTTCGATCATGAACACCTGCGAGTTGTGGCCAAGGCCGGTGTTGGGACCACAAAGTATGAAGAAGTTCGGGAAGCCCCGGACAGTGGTGCCAAGGTACGCGTGCATGCCGTTCGCCCACGCCTCTGCCAGAGTCACGCCGTTGCGGCCTGCGATCGAGACGCCAGACAACGCATTTTGGGCGTCGAAGCCGGTGCCGAAGATGATGCAGTCGACGTCAATGCTCCGCCCTTCAGCCGTGACGACGGCGGTTTCGGTGACCTCGCTGATGGCATCTGTGACCAGCTCGACGTGTGACTGTGCCACGGCGGGGTAGTAGTCACTCGAGATCAGAAGGCGTTTGCAGCCGAGGGCGTAATCCGGGGTGAGCATCGCGCGCAGATCCGGATCAGGCACTTGGCGCGCAAGGTGGGCACGCGCATATCCGACTGTCGTGTCGTTGACCGTCGCAACATTGGTGAAGGTGGTCGCGCGACCCTCGTGTTGCCAGTACAGCCGATACCGGCGGTACCACTTGAGCCAGGGTGCCCGGCGAAGACGCCTTTTGTCGCGTTCATCGAACGTCCGGTTGGCCTTGGGCAGAATCCACGGCGCCGAACGCTGGAAGACCGCCATCGATGAGACCTGATCAACGATCGCGGGAACGAACTGGATCGCACTGGCACCGGTGCCGATGACTGCAACGCGCTTACCCGCGAGGTCCACGTCATGGTTCCACTCGGCGGAGTGGAACGCCGGTCCGGCGAAGCGGGTAAGCCCCGGAATCGTGGGCGTCTTCGCCTTGTGCAACAGGCCCATGGCTGACACCAGGAACGGGGCCACGAACGTCGCGCCACCCGCAGTGCGCACGGTCCAAAGCTGCGCTTCGTCATCCCACGACGCAGCAACAACGCGCTGCCGGAACTGCGTTCGGGCCTCGAGGTTGCGGCGCCGTGCGAACGACTCCAGGTACCTCAAGATCTCCGGCTGGCCAGCGAACAGATGCGACCACTCGGAGTTCTGGTCGAAGGAGTACGAGTACAGAGGGGATGGGATGTCGCAGGCGCATCCCGGGTAGGTGTTGTCACGCCAAGTGCCACCAACGCCGTCGGCGTGCTCGAGTATCACGAAGTCGCGGATGCCAGCTCGGTCGAGCTTGGCTGCCATCGCGAGACCACTGAACCCAGATCCGATGATCACCACTGAGGTGTAGGTGGCGCCGCCCGCGGCCGGCCCACGCGGGTTGGTGACGTCGTAGGGACCCATTCCGAACTCCTTTGGTGTCGATCAAGTGATCGACACGCTACTCCGCACCAGCCGCTCTCGACAACCGCTTGCCCGAGTGCCGTGACGCGGATTAGAGTCAAAGCTCCTATGTCGATCGTTCAATCGACATGGACTTGGCTTCAGGACACGAGGAGTTCCACGATGCATTCATCGCCACTGGCGGCGACGGCCGCCGCCGAGCACGAGGCCGGCCTGAGCGCGGCGTCAACGATCCCAGATCTGCTCTCGAGGACGGTGGCCGCGTACGGGTCGCGCCCAGCCCTGCTCGACGGGGCCGTGGCGTTCACATACGCCGAACTCGAAAGTCGTGTGAAGGATGCGGCCCACGCACTTCAGGTCCAAGGTGTCGCGGCAGGCGATCGCGTAGCCATCGCATTGCCGAACTGCTGGGAGTACGCCGTCGCCTACTTCGCGACACAGGCCGCAGGCGCAGTTGCGGTGCTGGTGAACATCCGATTCACCGAGACCGAGATCGCGCACGTGCTCGCCGACAGCGGATCAGTCGTGGTCATCACCGACGCGGACCTTGTTGCCAGGATTCCCGCCACAGCCCGAACTGTCCTCGCCACTGAACTCACCACCGCGGGCCAAGCTCCCGCCGGCTGGGTGGCGGTTCGGCGCCAGCCCTCCGATCCGGCCAACCTGCTCTACACCTCGGGCACCACCGGCGCCCCCAAGGGAGCGATCCAAACGCATTCCAACCTGGTCTACAACGCGGCGCTGAACCGCACGCTGTTCAGCCTGACCGATGCCGATCGGACCCTGATCGCGGCGCCCTTCTTCCACGCCACCGGACTCAACTCCCAGCTCATCGGGATGATCTCCGCCGGCGGACTGTGTGTGTTGCAGCCGAGCTTCAAGACCGCCGAGAGTCTTCGGCTTCTGGCCGAGCATCGGATCACCTTCTTCGCCGGCGTCGCCACCATGCTGCAGCTGCTCATCATGAGCCCGGACTTCCCCGCCCGTGACCTGAGCGCCCTTCGACTCTTCGTCCTGGGCGGTGCTCCCGTTCCGGAGGCGGTCCTCGACCTCGCGGCTTCACACCTCCCGCAGGCCGTTCTCGGCAATGTCTGGGGACTGACCGAGGCCACCTCGATCGTCACCTACGTCGGAGGCGAGGAGTTCCGGGCACACCCTCGCAGCGTCGGGCGAGCCGTGAACGGAGTGACGATTCGGGTTTGGAACGAGGTCGACGGATCCTTCGCCGACCGCCCCGACGAGGCGGGCGAACTGTGCGTGAGCGGCCCGGTGGTGACGGCGGGGTACTGGGACAACGAGGATGCGACAGCTGCGACATACCGCGACGGCTGGTTGCACACCGGTGACATCGGCACGATCGACGCCGAGGGGTACGTCCATGTCCTGGACCGAAGCAAAGACATGATCATCCGGGGCGGCGAGAACGTCTACAGCCTCGAGGTCGAGAACGCGATCGCCGCACACCCGGATGTCGCGATGGTGGCGGTCTTCGGGCGACCCGACGACCTGTTCGGCGAGCGCGTGTGTGCAGCGGTGGTTCCGCGTCCGGGCCGCATCATCGCGGCCGACACCCTCGCACCCTGGGCAGGCGACCGACTCGCCGACTACAAGGTTCCGGTGGATTGGCAGATCGTCTCCGAGCTGCCCACCAACGCGAGCGGGAAGGTACTGAAGCGGGCACTCACCTAGCCGCGTTTCGGCAACGGCGGCTCGGCGTCCGCCGTGCTGCCGAGAAGATGGAGGATCAGCGCGGTGTACTCCTCGATCACGCGATCGCGGCTGAGTAGACCGCGCGGATTGAACCATTCGCGGATGCCGTTGAGCATGTCGAGGACCGCCATCGTGGCGATCCCGACGTCGCCCACGGTGAACTCTGCGGACTTGACCCCTTCCGAGATCGTGTCAAAGACGGCGTCGTGGTACGCGGTCTGCAGCTGTATTCCCTCCTGGCGCTGGTCAGGGGCGAGCGCGTTGCGGATCGGGTTGCCGACGAGGAGCTCGGGGCGACGGTCGTCGCTGAACTCGATGTGGATCCGGACGGTTCGGCGAATTCGCTCCGCCGGCGTGAGCGAGCGGTCTTCCAGTACCTCGCTCGTTGCAGCGACGAAGTCCGTCATGAACCGGGTCACGATGGCATGAAGCACCTCTTGCTTGTTCTTGAAGTGGTGATACATCGTCGACGACGAGATCCCGACGGCCTCGGCGATGTCGCGGATCGATGTCGCCGCATAGCCGTGTTCGTAGAAGAGGCGGGCCGACGCCGCCAAGATCTGACCGCGAAGCACGGGTCCTTCGTCGAGCGAGCGTTTCCGAGCCACGAAAGCTTCCTCCCACTGATCGATCGGCGACGGTACGCGCCGCATGTCGATCACTCAGTCTAGATGCTGCGAGGCATCCGGTTGTGGCAGGCGGGCTGGTGGTTACGCGACAGAAGGCTCGGCACCGACTTGTCGAGCGGGCCCGCGGTGACGAGATCTTGCAGGTCAAGGCCACGCCGTCAGGCTGCGAGGCAGCCCGGCGTCGCTGACGCCCAGAAGTGGCGGGCATCACAGATATCTCTTGACCGGGCCCATCGAGTGCGCTTAACTACATGTGCCGATCAATTGATCGACACCAGATCGTGAAAGCGGTGAAGCATGATGCAGCCAATCGAGTCCCCTTGGTCGACGGTGCCGCGCCAGGGCACGAAGGTCGTTGTCACCGGCGCAGCTGGTGGCCTTGGCCGTGCCTTGCTCGACGCTCTTGACGAGCTCGGCGCCGAGACGGTCGGACTCGATCGTCCTGGTTCAGAGCTTCCCTCAGGCCAGCGGCTCGTCCAGGTCGACCTGACCGATCCGGAGCAGACTGCGACGGCCGTTGCTACTGCCGCTGACATACTCGGCGGGATCGATGCGCTTGTCGGCGCCGCAGGCGTGGTCGACACCATCCATCGAGCGGAGAGCTTCGCGGACGACGCATTTCGACGAGATGTCGACATCAACCTGATCGCTCAGTTCGGCCTCGCCCGCGCGTCCTTCCCGCTGCTGAACAGCTCGGCAGCGCCGTCAATCGTGTTCGTCTCATCGCAGGCGGGACTCGACGGGCTCCCAGGCCAGGTGTCGTACGCCGCCGCCAAGGCCGGGCTCGTCGGGCTGACCACCTCGTTGGCCGCGGAGTGGGTCTCCCACGGGATCCGGGTCAACGCCGTCGCACCCGGGATGTTCGACACACCGAAGGTCACGAGCCTGCCGACCTCCGTTCGCGAACGAATGCTGGCCGGCGTACCGATGGGACGCACCGGAAGCCTTGCCGAGGTCGTCGGGCCGATTCTCTTCCTCATCTCGCCCGCAGCCGGCTACATGACCGGCCGCACCATCCGACTCGACGGAGGCGCTGGCCTCGCGATGTCGGGACTCTTCAGGTGAACGAACCAATCCAGCTGTCACACAGAACCACCGAGCGCCGGTTCCGCTCGACCCGCCCCAAGGAGGCACAACCCATGTACTACATCGGCGTCGACATCGGCGGCACGTTCACGGACTGCGTGCTGGTCGACCAGAACGGCAACCACCGCACCTCCAAGGCACTCTCGACGAAGGCCAATCCGTCCGAAGGCGTTCTGGCAGGGCTCCGTCTGCTGGCGGAGGCGGAGGGCCTCAGCACCGAGGAGCTGCTCGCCCGAACCCTGCGGTTCGGGCACGGTACGACGATCGGCACCAACGCAGTGCTGGAGCGTGCCGGCGCCCGCGTGGGCCTGATCGCGACCGCGGGCCATGGCGATGCGATCTCATTGATGCGTGGGGCCGGGCGCGCCGCCGGACGCTCGATCGAGGACATCTTCTCCGTCCACGGGGCGAGCCTGCCCGAGCCGATCACGGTGCGAGGTGCGGTTCTCGAGGTGCAGGAACGGATCGACTCGTCCGGTTCAGTGGTCGTGCCCCTCGACGTCGAGAAGACCGTCGCTGACGTGATGGACCTGATCGAGCGGCACCAGCTCGACTCGATCGCCATCGCACTTCTGTGGTCGTTCGCAAACCCTGCACACGAGCAGCGCCTGGGAGAGGCGATCGCGGCCGCCGCCCCTGGCGTGTTCGTGTCTCTGTCTTCCCAGGTCTCGCCACGCCTCGGAGAGTACGAACGCACGGTGGCGACCGTCATGAACGGGTACGTCGGCCCCGCCTGCTCCAGGTACCTCGGCAACCTGGCCGACGAGCTGCGTGAGCGTTCGCTGACCGAACCGCTGCTGGTGATGCAGTCGAGTGGCGGCGTGCTCCCGGCCGAGGCTGCTGCCGCCACCAGCCTGGGAACGATCGACTCGGGTCCGTCGGGCGGACTGACCGGCGTCGCCACCCTCGCTCGGAACTTCGGCCATGACCGCGTGATCGCCACCGACATGGGCGGGACCTCGTTCGACATCGGGCTCGTCATCGATGGCAATCCGGTCCTGGCCGAGGAGAACATCATCGACCAGTACACCTATCGCGTGCCACATCTCGACGTGCGCACGATCGCCTGCGGCGGCGGCACGATGGCTCGCTTCGATCCCGCGACCGGAGCACTCCGCGTGGGCCCCCAGAGTGCCGGCTCCGAGCCTGGTCCGGTCAGTTACGGACGGGGCGGCGTCGTGCCGACCGTCACCGACGCCGATGTCGTCCTTGGCTTCCTGCGCCCAGACGCGTTCCTCGACGGTCGAATGCCCCTGGATCGTGACGCCGCCGTCGCCGCGATGAGCGAGCTGGCAAACGAGCTCTCGCTCAGTCTCGAGGAGACAGCGGCCGGAATCCTCGAGATCAACAACATGCGTGCAGCGACCGTGATCCGGCAGCAGACACTCGAGCGCGGGCACGACCCTCGCGACTTCGTGCTCTACGCGTACGGTGGCGCCGGTCCTGTCCATGCCTTCGGATTCGCCGAGGAGTCAGGTGTCGGCGAGGTCGTCATCCCTCTGGGTAACGGCGCCTCGACCCTGTCGGCGTACGGCATCGCCTCGGGTGACGTACTCGTGTACCAGGAGGTCGAGAAGTGCCTGGTGGCTCCGTTCGACGGCGGTGATTCGGCGACCAACGACCTCGTCGACGCTCTCGTCCAGGTAGAGGATGCGGCCCGCACTGCTCTCAGCAAACTCGAGGTCCAGGGCGAGGCCCACATCGAGATCGATGCGCTCATGCGCTTCCACGAGCAGTTGATGCACAGCCTCGAGATTCCGGTCACACTGCCGGCAGGGCCCCTGACCGGGGAACAGCTCCAGGAAGCGTTCAACACCGAATACACCCGCCGCTACGGCCAGGGCGGCACGGCGCTGTTCCAGCAGGTCGAGATCTTCGCCTTCCGTGCCCGGGTTTCGGTGCCGGCCGACATCCCTGTACCGACCCCGCCCGCTGATCCAGATGTGGCGGTCGCGAGTTCTGACGTCTACTGGCCGGGACACGGCTGGACGGAGACCGCTGTCCACTGCGGGATCCCGGCTGCGCCCGTCGTCGGGCCGGCGCTTGTCGAGCTCGCCCACACCACCATCGCCGTTCCACCAGCTGCGGAACTCTCCCAAGCAGCCACCGGCGAGCTCCGTCTCCGCCTCTCCGCCACGAAGGAATCCTGATGTCCACCACCATCGCCTGGGACGGCGTGCACCGCGGTTACGCCGCACAGAACATGCAGATCCCTGCCAGCGTCCCGCTCCATGAAGACGCCGTGGACCGCGTCGATCCCGTCACCTTCGAGGTCATCCGCTACTCGCTGATGAACACCAACATCGAGCACGGCCAGACTCTGCAGCGGCTCTGCGTCTCGCCTGTCTCGATGATCACGCGTGACTTTCAGCCTTCGATCCTCACCCAGGACGGCGAGCTCGTCTTCCTCGGCCCGTACCTCCAGTACTTCTCGAACGCACAATCGCTGACGATCAAGTGGATCCTGGAGAACCGCGGAGACGCCCCCGGCATCCAGCCCGGTGACGTCTGGGTCTCCAACGACCCCTACGTCGGGTCGCCCCACCAGCCCGACACCGTTGTTGCTGTGCCGGTGTTCACCGACGGCCGTCTCTTCTGCTGGGTGTCGAACATCCTTCACCACAGCGACGTCGGAGGCTCGGTCATGGGCAGTTTCTGCGTCGACGCCACCGACATCTTCCTCGACCCGCCGGCGTTCCCGCCGTTCAAGATCGCAAGCGATGGGAAGATCCGGCCCGACATCGAGCAGATGTTCCTCCGCCAGTCGCGCGTTCCCACCAACGTCCACATGGACCTTCGCGCCGCGATCTCGGCCAGCACGGTGGCCGCGGCAAAGCTGACGACGCTGCTTGAGCGGTACGGCGCAGACACGGTCAAGGCGGTCATGAACAAAGTGATCGACGCGGGCGAGAAGGTCGTCGACGAGCGGCTGGCCAAGATCCCGGACGGCACCTGGAGCCACCGCATGCTCGCCGAGGCGGCCCACACGGGCGACCCGAACACCTACGCGTACCAACTGACGATCCGGAAGGAAGGTGAACGCCTCTACGTCGACAACCGCGGCACCGATCCGCAGACGGGATCGATCAACGTCGCTTACGCCGGCATGGTCGGCGCTTTCCTGGCGGCTTTCACGGCGTCGCTCACCTCGGACCTCGCAGGCGCCTACGGCGGTGTCTATCGGCGGGTGCACTTCGACCTCGAGCCCGGGACCTTGTCATGTGCGGAGTTCCCGGCTGCCGTGAGCCCGTCCGGCATCTACACGATGGAAACGCTCATCAGCCTCTCGGGCACGGTCATCGCGAAGATGCTCGCATGCGCCGATCCCGAGATCGCAGCCTTCGCCATCGGACCGGCGCACCCGGCGTTCTACGGTTTCATCGCAGGCGGGGCCAAGGCAGACGGAACCACCTTCATCGCCACCAACGCCGACAACATGATCGGGTCCCTCAGCGCATCGCCTGCCGGCGACGGCATCGACTTCGGCGGTCACTTCTGGATCCCCGAGGGCCAGGCCAGCAACATCGAAGAGCTCGAGCTGCTGTGGCCGATGCTCTTCCTCTACCGCAGGGCGCTGCCAGCCGGGGCCGACGGTGCCGGAACACACCGCGGTGGCCGTGGATTCACCGAGGCAGCGATCCCTTGGGGAGTTCCAGGGCTCGGAGCCGCGGTGTACATCGACGAGTCGTTTCCCAAGGCGGTCGGCACGTTCGGGGCCAATCCCGGCGCGATGGGCCACTTCCGTCTCAAGCACGGCGCCGACGTGCTGACGAGCTTCAAGAACGGTGTCGTACCAACTGACTTCTCTGCGATCGAAGGTCTCTCCGAGGTCGTCGCTGCGAAGGGCCCGCTGATCATGGTGGCCGGCGACAGCGTCTGGGAGTGGACGGGCGCCAACGCAGCCGGGTTCGGTGATCCGCTGTCCCGCGCTCCCGAAGCGGTGGTCACCGATGTCCGGCACGGGGCGATGACCGCGCTGGATGCCGAGCGCGTGTACGGCGTCGTCATCCAAGATGGTGTCGTAGACGCCGCGGCGTCCTCGGAGGCCAGGTCCGGCATGCTCGCAGCGCGACTCGCCGCTGCCACCCCGCCGAACGCGATTCGCACACTCGACGAAGCCACGCCCGTACGCCGGTTGGCCGGCGAACTCGCGGTAGCCCGCGACCGGGACGGCGCCGAAGTCTTTGTGACATGGACGGGCCGCGTCGTGCTCGGCCCCACGAGCGCGGACCCGAGGCGGGGCTGCGCCGTCATCGACCAGCCGATCCATGAGTTCGCCCTCGAGTACGCCACGGACGAGTCGCGCGCCGGGTGGACTGTTCGGTACCGCGAGTACCTCTGTCCAGTCACCGGCCTCCGCGTCGACTCGGAGATCCTGAGGGATGGCGACGAGCCCATGCAGACGATCGCCCTCACCAACCGGGTCATCGGCGACGAGACCACCTGAGCCCCGGCGCGGCCGTCCCCGAACCCTCCCGATACGGGGGCGGCCGCCCGGCCACGCCCTAGGAGGCGCCATGCCCGACCCGTCCTGGGCCTACGACCAGCTGCACGACCGCGTCCCGACATACCGGGATGTTGAACGATCTCGCCGGCGGCAAGCCCGTTGCCGTACTCGCGCCGAACAATCATGTGCTGCTCTGGCTCACTTCGGCGTGCCCTGCGCAGGGGGTTCCGCTCCGAGGTCTCAGTTCTGCTGCACGGTTCGGCGCCAGGCGGCCTCGCCAGCGAGGTGGCTCGCCTGTGGGTGAGGAGTCGGCTCGCTCGTTTCAAAGCGCCCAAGGTCGTCGTGCCGGCTTCGACCCGCCGCGCGTCCACGGCTTCAATATCGACGCCCTGGACGGCTTGAACGCCGCGATCGCCGCGAACCTGTCGACCGGCGACGAGGTCGGGTTGAGCGTCCATGTCCGTCAACATGGTCGCGTCCTGGCCGACCTCTGGGGTGGGAGGGTTGCCCCGGGCGCGGCTGCGACCGCTTGGGGCGAGGACACGGTCGTCAACCTCTGGTCGCTCACGAAGATCGTCGCCACCCTCGCCATCCTTCATGCCGTGGAGCGGGGTGTGCTCGAACTCGATCTGCCGGTCGCGGCGTACTGGCCGGAGTACGGCGTCCAGGGCAAGGACGCCGTCACCCTCGCCCATCTTCTGTCCCACACGTCGGGCACCGCGGGATGGACAACGCCGTTCACCGTCAGCGACCTCTATGACCACGCCGCTGCCGCATCCCGTCTCGCGGCGCAGTCGCCTCGCTGGGTTCCGGGGACCCGGTCGGGATACGCGGCGGCCTGCTTCGGAACGCCTCTGTCCGAAGTGTTGCGGCGAACAACCGGGATGTCATTGAGGGAGTACGTCGAACACGAGGTGACCCCGCCGCTCGGAGCCGACCTGCAGGTGGGGCTGTTGCCACGCGACTACCCGAGGGCCGCCGACCTGATCCCGCCGGTCACGCCGCCTCCGATGGGCGCTCCACTCCCACCGCTGTTCCGGGAGATCTTCCGCGCGCCGGCCATCACGCCGGCCGACGCCGGCCGGGCCGATTGGCGTGCAGCGGACATCGGTGCCGCCAATGGGCACGGCAACGCGCGCTCGGTCGCCATGATCGGTGAAGCGTTCCTCAACGACACGTTGATCGGTAGCGAGTTGCGGAACCAGGTGTTCACGCCGCGGTCAGAAGGCCCCGATCTTGTTCTCGGCATGAACTTGAACTGGGGACTCGGGTTCGCGCTCGCGACCGGGCCGACGTTCAGCCGCCTACCGGACACAGCCGCTGTCTGGGGTGGATGGGGCGGCTCACTGCTCGTGATCGATCCCAGCACAGACCTTGTCATCGCGTACGTCATGAACAAGATGTCGCCTGATCTGCTCGGCTCGTCGCGCGCGTATGAGTACGTCGAACTGACCTACTCCGCGCTGACTACATCGACCCCTGAACGCCCAGACATGGAGGAGGAATCGTGACTCACCGACGAGAAGGGATCCATGAGGTCGGGATCCTCGGTTGCGTCTTTGCCTTTGCCTCGTCGCGGACGGCTGCCCAGCGACACCCTGAGTGGATGGCAGTCGATGTCGCAGGTCCACCCGACCCGGCGCGCTACACCCTGACGGTCAACGGCGTCACCCAGCCGGGAGGCTGATCCCATCAGCCGCCGGGTTCAGCGGTGACCCGAGAAGAAGTCCACGAGCCCGTGGGGTGCCGACTCGCCCAGGCACAGGTCGACGACCTCCCGCGCTCCCTTCGCCGACTCGGCGCTGCGTGCGAACATCTCCAGCTCGTACGCCTCGACCGCCGTCTCCAGGTCGTCACCTGACTCGACGGCGGCGGCGATCGCGAGGGCGAGCTGCGCGCCGTCGTAGAGCGCCAGGTTGGCGCCCTCGCCGGCCGGCATCGCCAGGTGGGCGGCGTCGCCGACCAGGGTGACCCCGTCGACGTGGGTCCAGCTGTGGCCGTCGGGGAGTGCGTGGATGGTGCGTACGACCGGCGGGGTGTCGGCGTCGGTGACCAGGGCCAGCAGCTCGGGCGCCCAGCCCTCGAACGCGGCCGCGACCTCGGCGGTCACCTGGGTGTCGTCCAGGCCGGTGAGCCAGTCGATGGGGCGTACGAGCTGGGCGTAGGCGTGCAAGATGCCGCCCTCCTCGCGGTGGGTCGAGATGCCCTGGCCCGGCTGGAGCGCGAACATCCCGCCGCCGCCTGCTGCCTCGGCGGTCGCCGGATGACGGGAGTCGACATCGTGGAGGTAGGTCTCGACGAAGGTGGTCCCGGTGTAGGTGGGCGTGACCGAGGAGAGCAGCGGCCGCACCTTCGACCACGCGCCGTCGGCACCGACCAGCAGCTCGGTCGTCACGGTCGAGCCGTCGGTGAAGGACAGCTCGTGGCGCCCGTCGCCGAGCGAGGTGACGGCGGCCAGCTTCCTGCCCCAGTGGATGGTCTCGGCGGGCAGCGAGTCGATCAGGATCTGCCGAAGCTCGCCGCGGAGCACCTCCGGCCGGCCGCCGGTGCCGTCGTCGGGCTCGTCGAGGAGGACGGTGCCGTTGCGGTCGAGCACGCGCGTCGCCTCGCCGCCGCGGTGGATGAGCGCGCGGAACTCCGCGGTCAGCCCGGCCGCCTCGAGAGCGATCTGACCGTCCGGCTCGTGGATGTCGAGCTGGCCGCCCTGGGTACGTGCGGCGGCCGAGGCGTCCGCCTCGTAGACGACGGCAGGGATGCCGTGGACGTGGAGTACGCGGGCGAGGGCGAGACCGCCGAGCCCGGCGCCGATGATCGTGACTTCCTTCATGGTGAGCTCCGTTCGAGAGTAGATGATGGAACGTTGTTCCAATGCACCCAGTTTGGAACAACGTTCCAAATGTGTCAATATGACCTGTATGACACCTCCGCGGCAGCGATCCGTACGCCGGGCCGATGCACTGTCGACGGACCGGATCGTCGAGGCGGCGATCGAGATCCTCGACGCCGAGGGCGAGCGCGGCCTGACCTTCCGCGCGCTCGCGGCGCGACTGTCGACCGGTGCCGGGGCGATCTACCACCACGTGGCCGGCAAGGAGGAGCTGCTCACCGAGGCCACCACCGGTGTCATCGAGCGGGTCCTCGCCGACGTACCCGACAGTGCGACGCCGGAGGAGGGCGCCCGAGCCATCACGCTCATCGCGCTCGGCATGTTCGACGCGATCGACGAGCATCCCTGGGTCGGTGCGCACCTCCCGGTGGTGCCGTGGCAACCGGGGATGGTGCGCCTCTTCGAGAGTATCGGCGGCCGTCTGGACTCCCTCGGCGTCCCCGAACACGCCCAGTTCAACGCCGCCTCGGCCCTGCTCAACTACATCCTCGGTGTCGCCGCCCAGAACGCCGCCAACGCCCGCACCCGGGTTGCCGGGACGGGCCGCGAGGAGTTCATGGGCGAGACGGCCGACCGCTGGGAGCAGCTGAGCCCGGCGTCGTACCCGTTCCTTCATCGGGTCGCGACGCAGCTACGTCACCACGACGACCGGGAGCAGTTCCTCGCCGGGGTCGATCTCGTCCTGGCCGGCCTCGCCGCCGGCCAGGACGGTTAGCGCGCGGCCTAGCGATCCCGCCCGGCGGTCTCGAGCAGGCGGAGCCAGATCTCGCTGATGGTCGGGTAGGCGGGGACTGCGTGCCAGAGGCGGTCCAGCGGGACCTCGCCGACGATCGCGATGGTGGCCGCGTGCAGGAGCTCGGAGATGTCAGGACCGACCGCGGTGAAACCGACCAGCACCTTGCGCTGCTCGTCGATGATCATCCGCGCCTGACCGTGGTAGCCGTCGGCGTGGAGCGAGGCGCCGGCGACGGAGCCCAGGTCGTAGTCCACGACGCCGACCTCGATGCCGGCCGCCTCGGCCGACTCGGCGGAGTGGCCGACGGCGACGACCTCGGGGTCGGTGAAGATCACCTGCGTGACGGCGCGCTCGTCGGCGGTGGAGGCGTGCCGACCCCAGGCGCTCAGGTCGGGCTCCTCGCCGCGGGCCTTGGCCGCGATCAGGTCGCCCAGCGCACGGGCCTGGTATTTGCCGTGGTGGGTCAGCAGGGCTCGGTGGTTGACGTCACCGGCGGCGTAGAGCCAGCCGGCCTCCAGCTGTCCGCCGTCGTCGATCACTGCCAGCGCGTCGTCGACCTTCAGCCAGCTGCCGGGCTCGAGGCCGACGTGCTCCAGGCCGAGGTCCTTGGTGCTCGGCACCCGGCCGGTGGCGACGAGGACCTCGTCGGCGGTCACCACGGTGCCGTCGGAGAGCGTCAGGCGCACCTCGCCGGAGTCGTCGCGATGGACCTCGTCCGCGCCGACGTCGAGATGGAGCGTGACCCCGTACGTCCGGAGCGCATCGGCCACCTGCTCGCCCGCGAACTTCTCGACGCTCGGCAGGAGCCGGGTGCGCGAGACGAGGGTGACCTGCGACCCGAGGGCGCTGTAGGCGGTCGCCATCTCGGCGCCGACGACCCCGCCGCCGATGATGGCCAGTCGCTCGGGGACGGACTGGGCTCCGGCGGCCTCGCGGTTGGTCCAGGGCCCGGCCTCCTCCAGTCCCGGGATCGGCGGGATGAGGGCGGAGCTGCCGGTCGCGACGACCACGGCGTGGCGCGCCTCCAGGTCGGTGGCCGTGCCGTCGGAGGCGGTGACCGTGACCGTGCGGGTGCCGGTGATGCGACCGTGTCCGCGGACCAGCGTGATCCCGGCCCCGGTCAGCCACTCGACCTGACCGGCGTCCTTCCAGTGGGAGGTGAACTCATCGCGCCGGGCGAACACGGCGGCGGCCTCGAGCGTGCCGGTGACCGCCTGGGCGGCGGCCGGGAGGGCGCGGGCGGCGCGCAGCGCGGCCGCGTCGCGGAGCAGCGCCTTGGTCGGCATGCAGGCCCAGTAGGAGCACTCGCCACCGACGAGCTCGCGCTCGACGATCGCCGCGGTCAGGCCGCCCTGAACGGCGCGGTCGGCGACGTTCTCGCCGGTCGGGCCGGCGCCGATGATGATGACGTCGACGGTGAGATCTTGGCTGGTGCTGGTCATGTCAGTCGACCTTACTCGCGCGCTGGCGCAGACGGATGGCAGAGATCAGGAAGAAGATGCCGCCCAGGGTGGCGTAGCCCGCCAGGGAGGTGAGCGACGCCTTCGGGCCGGCGGCCATCAGAATGAAGCCGGTGCCGGCAAAGGTCGAGATCCCGCCGCTGAGGATCATCGCCCACTGGCCACCGAGCCGGTAGCGCCGCACCGCGACGAACAGCTGGACCAGGCCGGCGGTGATCGCCCAGGCGCCCCACACCCGCAGGATGCCCGGGATCCCGGAGCCGGCCGCGACGGCGACGCCGACCGCGGTGAGCAGGCTGAGCGCCATGTTGACGTAGAGCAGGACGCGCGGGCCGCTGGCGCCCGACGTGCGGAAGTCGACCACGGCGGCCACCACGTCGAACAGCGGATAGATCACCAGGAGCGCGATGCTCACCGGGCCGAGCGTCGAGGCGGTGAGGGCGACCAGGACGGCCCAGACGATCGCGAACCCGAAGCGGACGAAGTAGAGCTTCGGCAGCCCGCTGGTCGGGGTGGTCAGTGTGCCGGAGCGGCCGGCCTCAACGGAGGTGGACATCGAATCCCTTTCTCGGATCAAGCCAGGAGATAGAACGGTCGTTCTACCTGATTCGAGAGTCTGCACCAGCGTGACCACAAATGCAAGACCGATCGTTCTGTCTGCTACCGTCGAGACAACGAGAACGAGAGGAATGACGGATGTCCGAGGCCCGGGATCGACTGCTCAGCGCGGCAAGCCGGCTCTTCTACACCGAAGGTCTGCACTCGGTCGGAGTCGATCGCGTGATCGCCGAGGCGCAGGTCACGCGGGCGACGCTCTATCGCCACTTCCGGAGCAAGGACGAGCTCGTCGTGGCGTACCTGACGCAGGCCGACGAGGCGATCCGGGCGCGCCTCGAGGCGGCCCGGGCGGAGGTGACGGACCCGGACGACCTCATCCGGACCGTCGGCCGGTCGATCGCCGACGACATCCGGAGCGAGGGGTTCAGGGGCTGCGCGTTCCTCAACGCCGCGGCCGAATACCCCGACCCTGACCACGTGGTCCACCAGGCGGTGCTCGAGCACCGGCAGTGGTTCCTGACCACGGTCACCGAGCTCTTCGCCAAGACCGGGAAGCCCGACTCGGACTTCGCCGGACGGCACTTCGTCATGCTGCGGGACGGCGCCATGGCGGCCGGCTGCCTCACCGATCCCGGCCCGGTATGCGAGACCTTCCTGCGTGGCCTCGAAGGGCTGCTCGCCTACCGCAGCGGGCTGGGGTAGGCGAGCAGTCGCATCACTTGATGCCGTTGTCGGCGAGGAACTCCTTGGCGACCGTGGCCGGGTCGGCCTTGTCGACCTGGACCTTCGCGAGGGCCTCGGTCAGGTTGTCGGTGGTCAGGGCCTCGGAGACTGCGTTGAGCGCGTTCTCGGCGTCGTCGGAGAGCGCCTCGGAGCGGATCAGCGGGACGACGTTCTGGGAGAGGAAGAGGTTCTTCGGGTCCTCCAGGACGACCCAGCCGTTGGTGGGGATCTGGGAGTCGGTGGAGAAGACGTTGGCGACGTCGATGTCACCCTTCTTCAGCGCACCGGTCGTCAGCGGACCGCCGGCGTCGAGCGGCTTGAACTCCTTGAAGCTGACCCCGTAGACCTCCTTGAGCCCCAGGACGCCCTGGTGGCGCTCCTTGAACTCCGGGCCGGCTCCGAGCGTGAGGTTCTTCGCGACCGGCGCGAGGTCCTCGATGCTCTTCAGGGAGTACTTCGAGGCCGTCTCCTTGGACACGGTGAGGGTGTCCTTGTCCTCGGCCTCCGACTGCGGCAGGGTCTCGCTGCCCTCCGGCAGGACGTCCTGGAGGGCGTCGTAGACGTCCTGGGGCGCGGAGACGTCGTCCGGCACGCCGTCCGGCTTCAGGTAGGCCAGCAGTGCTCCGTTGTATTCGGGCAGCAGGTCGATGTCGCCGCTCTTGAAGGCCTCCATGTAGACCTCGCGGGAACCGATGTTGGGCTTGGTCTTGACCTTCACGCCCTCGGACTCGAGAGCCTGGGCGTACATCTCCATGAGCAGCTCGCTCTCGGGGAAGTTGGCAGAGCCGACGACGATCGTGTCGCCGCCCGAGCCGGAGTCGGATCCGGAGTCGAGCGGGTCACCGCCGCAGGCGGTCAGGGTGCCTGCCACAGCGAGCGTCGCGAACAGGTACGCGGTGGTGCGGGTTCGGCGGGACATCGAAAATACCTCTCGGGTTGCTGGGTTGGTCAGCCGGCTGGTTCGGGGCGGGCGGTGGTCGGACGGTTGCCGGCGCCGCGGCCGTCGACGCCCGGCGAGACGAGGAGCCGCTGGGCCCCCGCGAGCGCCAGGTCGATCAGGACCGCGAGCACGGCGAGCACGATCGCGCCGGCGACCACCTTGTCGTACTTCAACGTCGCCAGGCCGTCGAAGAGATAGCGGCCGAGGCCGCCGAGACCGGCGTACGCCGCGATGGTCGCGGTCGAGACGACCTGGAGGGACGCGTTGCGCAGGCCGCCGATGATGATCGGCATCGCGATCGGGACCTCGACGCGCCAGGCGATCTGGGCCTCCGTCATGCCCACCCCTCGCGCGGCGTCGACGGTCTCGTCGGCGACGGACCGGATGCCGGCGTACGTCGTGGCCAGGATGGGCGGGATGGCGAGCACGACCAGGGCGAACGTGACCGGGACCAGGCCGATCCCGACCAGTGCGAGCGCGAGCATGAGCACACCGAGGGTGGGCAGGGCGCGGCCGGCATTGCCGAGGTTGATGGCGACCAGTGCGCCGCGGCCGGTGTGGCCGATCAGGAGGCCGATGGGGAACGCGATCACGGCCGCGATCACCAGTGCGAGGAAGGTGTAGCCGAGGTGCTCGAGGATGCGCTGAGGGAACCCGTCGGGGCTGGTCAGCGACCAGTTGGCGGCGTCGAGCAGGTAGTCGAGGGTCATCGCGCACCCGCCTGCGACCACGGGGTGAGCCCGCGCTGGAGGGCGACGATGAGGACGTCGGCGATGACCGCGAGCGCGACCGAGAGCACCAGGCCGATGATGATCGGCGGCAGGTAGAAGCCGAGCTGGAACCCGCGCGTGAAGAGCTGCCCGAGGCCGCCGATGCCGATCAGGGCCGCGACGCTCACCATGCTCACGTTGGCCACCGTCGCCACCCGCAGGCCGGTCAGCACCACCGGCATCGCCAGCGGGAGCTGGACGGTGAACCAGCGGCGTAGCGGTTGATAGCCCATCGCGGTGGCCGCCTGGAGGACGGTGGTGTCGACCGCGTCGAGGCCGTCCGCGGTCGTGCGGACGAGCAGGGCGAGCGAGTAGAGCGTGAGCGCGATGACCACGTTGAGCGGGTCGAGGACGCTGGTGCCGAGGATGCCCGGGAGCAGCAGGAGCAGGGCCAGCGACGGCACCGTGTAGACCACGCTGCCGGTGGTGAGCGCGATGTGGCGCACCGGGGCGTAGCGGTGGACCAGAGCACCCAGCGGCAGCGAGAGGACGAAGGCGATCGCCACCGGCAGCAGCGCGAGCCAGATGTGCTCGACGAGCGCGGTGAGGACGGCGCCGCCGTTGACCTCCAGATAGCTCCAGAGCTCGCTCACTCGGCCTCCTCCGCCGGGGCCGGCTCCGCGGCGGCGAGCGCCGTCAGCCGCTCCCGCTGCTGCGAACGTACGCTGCCGGCCAGGTCCTCGAGCAGGACCAGGCCGTCGGCACGACCCTCGGCGTCGACCCGCACCGCCGCGCCCGCGGGCGAAAGGATGACCAGGTCGGTGACCGTACGCAGGTTGGCCCCGTCACGGAAGGTGCCCTCGGTCGGCAGGAGCCCGTCGGGACCGCGCCAGCCCAGCGGCCGGCCGTCGTGGTCGACCTCGAGGGCGAGGCCGTCGACCACGCGGTCGACGGGCTTGAGCGCGACCTGGCTCCCGTCGGCGAACGAGAGGCCGCGGAAGCCGCGGTCGCGGCCGACGAGCGAGGAGACGAAGTCGTCGGCCGGGGCGGCGAGGAGGTCGGCCGGCGGCGCGAACTGGGCCAGCCGGGCACCGTTCGCGAAGACGGCGACCTTGTCGCCGAGGCGGATCGCCTCGTCGATGTCGTGGGTGACCAGGACGATCGTCTTGCCGAGCTCGCCCTGGAGCCGGAGCAGCTCCTGCTGGAGGTCGTCGCGGACGACCGGGTCGACCGCGGAGAACGGCTCGTCCATGAGCAGCACCGGCGGGTCGGCCGCGAGCGCCCGGGCGACGCCGACGCGCTGCTGCTGGCCGCCGGAGAGCTGGGCCGGGTAGCGCTCGCCGAGATTGGCCGGAAGGCCGACGCGCTCGAGCAGGCCGAGGGCGCTCGTGCGGGCCTCCCGGCGGGAGACGCCCTGCAGGACCGGAACCGTGGCGACGTTGTCGAGGACGGTGCGGTGCGGGAAGAGCCCGGCGCCCTGGATCACGTAGCCGATGTCGCGCCGCAGCTGTGCCTCCGGGCGGCTGGTGACGTCGTCACCGTCGACCAGGATGCGGCCGGAGGTCGGCTCGATCATCCGGTTGATCATCCGCAGCGCGGTGGTCTTGCCGCATCCGGACGGCCCGACGAACACGGTGATCTGACCGGCCTCGACCTTCAGCGAGAGGTCCTCCACGGCAACGGTGCCGTCCGGATAGCGCTTGGTGACGCCCTCGAACTCGATCACAGCCACCGCTCCTGTCTGTCGTTCTCCACCTGCGGACGCCGTTGCACAAGATCCTCAGCCTGCCAGATCACAAGGAGGAACAGAAGATATTAAAAGGATGGGCAAACTCGGGTTTGGCGTCCGGTCATCGGCCTCGATGATTGAAATGTGCCACATTCGCCGCGGCCTGTCGGTCAACCGGGCGGCAGCGGGCGGTTCAGTCCTCCAACGGACGCAGCTCGTCGGCGTAGGAGACCGAGACGCGGCGCATCACACCGTCGTCGCTGATCGCGTACTGCCCCATCCGCCACAGCGGCGGCGAGTAGGCGTGGATCGAGGCCGAGCCGTCGACCGCACCGCTCATCCGGTGGATGTGGTCGGGTCCGAAGCCGAAGCTGCGACCGGCACCGATCTCCCGCTGCACCGGCTCGCCGCCGAACCGCGGCTGCTGCTCGACGACCGCTCCGTGGGTCACCGCCACCGCACCCGAGGAGATGTCGTGGTCGTGCCAGCCGGTGTCGTCGACCGTGTTCCAGCACAGCAGCCAGACGTCGATGTCCTTGTCGCGGTAGAGCGAGACGTAGTGGCGCCCGTCGGTGTCGTGGCGCAGCAGGTGCTCCCACCGTTCGGGGTGCGCGGCGAGCTCGTCGACCCAGGCGCGGAGCTCACCGGGCGTGAGGGTGCGGCCCGGAAGAGCGGGCAGGTCCGGAGGGCTCAAGACCGTGTCGACGGTCGGCTCGGTGATGGTCATCGGTCTCCTCCGGTGAGCAGGTGGTGTGGGTTGGCGACGAGGATCGCCTGGCTCAGGGCCTCCCCGAGGCCGGGGGCGGTGGGTTCGGCGTACGGCCGGTCCGAGCCGTTGACCAGCGGGTCGACACCGACCACGCGCGACATCGCGTCGATCGCCTGGGTGCCGTAGGACGAGGTCTCGTAGTAGACGTGCCGGTCGATCGCGCCGAGGTGGCCGCCACGCTGGGCGAGGCGCTCGTGGTGGAGCGGTGCGAGCCCGGCCAGCCCGACGAAGGCGATCCGCAGGGTCGGCAGCAGCGACCGGCCCGCGACGTGCCAGGAGTGCCAGGCGGCGCTCTGCTGGGCGACGTACGAGGTCAGGGCGGGCCACCAGCCGGGCACCACGTCGTCCGTCGGGTGCGGGACGGCGGGTCCCGGGTGCACCAGGACGGGCAGGTCGGCCTGCTCGGCGGTGGCGAGCACGGGGGCGAGGGCCTCGAGTGCGGACGGGGTCGCCAGTGCCGTGGCCGGCACCTGGAGGCCGTGGACGTGGTCGTGGGAGAGGATCTTCGCGAGTCCGCCGAGGTCGGGCTCGACGAGCCCGGGCGCCGCCCACAGCCCGTAGTCGGCGGGCAGGTCGTCGGCGAGGCCGTGCCAGGCGTCGAGCAGTCCGTGCGCCTCGTCCGGGGCGAGCGACTCGATCCCCAGCGGGCTGGAGAGAGACAGCAGCACCAGCCCGTCCTCCTCGGCCGCACGCCGGGTGAGATCGTGGTCCGCGGGGTCCACGGAGTAGGGCGGCTCGCCGTCGAGGTGGAGCACCCAGCCGTCGAGGTACGGAGGCTGTCGCCGGCCGCGCAGCTCCTCGATCAGTGCCGGCGGCCACAGGTGCTGATGGACGTCGACCGGGCGCTTCATGGGCTAAGTCAATAAGATTAGTCGTGATTAAGCAAGCCTGCCCGCCGGTGAGGCACGATAGCCGGATGACCGACACGAACACCCAGATCCTGCTCCGCGCCCGCCCGGTCGGCGAGCCCACCGCCGACGACTTCTCGATCGTCGACTCCGAGGTGCCGTCGCCCGCCGAGGGAGAGGTGCTGCTGCGTACGAAATTCCTCTCGCTCGACCCCTACATGCGGGGCCGGATGAGCGATGCACCCTCGTACGCCGCGCCGACCGCGCTGGGCGACGTGCTGCCCGGCGCCACGGTCGCCGAGGTGGTCGAGTCGCGGGATCCGTCGCGGCAGGTCGGTGACGTCGTGCTGGCGTACGGCGGCTGGCAGTCCTTCTCGGTCGCACCCGCGAGCCACACCCGTCGCCTCGACCCGTCCGTCGCCCCCGTCTCCACCGCGCTGGGTGTGCTGGGGATGCCGGGGTTCACGGCGTACGCGGGGCTGACCCAGATCGGCCGGCCGCAGCCCGGCGAGACCGTGGTGGTCGCGGCCGCGACCGGGCCGGTCGGCGCCACGGTCGGGCAGATCGCGAAGATCCTCGGCTGCCGGGCGGTGGGGATCGCGGGCGGGCCGGAGAAGGTCGCCCACCTGACCGAGCTCGGCTTCGACGCCGCAGTGGACCACCGGGCGCCCGACTTCAAGGAGCAGCTGAAGGCGGCGGTGCCGGACGGGATCGACGTCTACTTCGAGAACGTCGGCGGGCACGTCTGGGATGCGGTGCTGCCGCTGCTGAACACGTACGCCCGGGTGCCGGTCTGCGGGCTCGTCGCCTACTACAACGACACCGCTGCGCCCGAGGGGCCCGACCGGGCGCCCGCGTTGATGCGGCAGGTGCTCACCAAGTCGCTCCTGATCAGGGGATTCATCCAGTCGGAGTTCGTCCGTGACCACGAGAAGACCTTCCTCGCCGAGGCCGCGGGCTGGCTGGCCGAGGGCAGGCTCCGCTACCGCGAGGACATCACCGTGGGGCTCGAGAACGCGCCCGCCGCGTTCAACCGGATGCTCCGGGGGCAGAACTTCGGCAAGACCGTGGTCGAGGTCGGCTGACCGGGGCTCAGGCCGTCCCCGCCGGTGAGGCGGTCGGTGACTCCGTGACCGTCTCCTCGGGGTCCGTGGCCTCCGGGGCAGGCTCCTTGAGGGTGGGGAACTCAGTGGTGCCGTAGAGGGTGCGGAGGTGCTCCCTGATCGCGAGGTCCGTCGGCATGGTGGTCTCGGGCTCGAACGTCTCGATGCAGTTGGCGATCACCGCGTCGTAGGTGGCCTTGTCGTCCACCTCGAAGGTCTCGCCGTAGACCGCCACCGCCGCCGTGTCGCAGGGCTCGGCGAGGGTCGCCGCCGTCGCGGCGTCGGTGGGCGTCGGGGTGGGGTCGACCGGATCGCTGGGGTCGGTGCTGGGATCCGTGCTGGGCTCGGTGCTGGGGTCCGTGCTCGGGTCGGTGCTGGGCTCGGTGCTCGGGTCCGTGCTCGGGTCGCTGCTGGGGTCCGCCGACGGGTCGGGGACGTTGTCGCCCGAGCCCGCGGGCGGAGGGGGAACCGGAGTCTTGCCGGCGCCGTTGGGCGCTGCCTGGGCATCCGACGCCGGCGGAACGGTGTTCGAGGTGCGCGGGAGGGCGGACGTGTGGGGCCTCTTCGAGGAGAGGGATCCGCCGTCCACGCTCGGCGAGCCCGGGAACTCACCGTTGCGGTACTGGTCGGCGATCTTCAGTACCGCCTGGACGTACGTGTCGCTCTGGTTGTAGCGGTAGACCGCGGCGTTGGCGCCGGAGTCGGTGCTGACGTCCTCGGTGCCTGCGCACAGGAAGGCTGCGGTGGCGACGGCGGCGTCGTCGACGTCCTGGGGGTCGCGGCGGTTGTCGCCGTCGCCGTCGGCGCCCGCGAAGGTCCAGGTCGACGGGATGAACTGCATCGGGCCGACCGCGTGGTCGTAGACCGTGTCATGGTCGTAGAGGCCGTTGTCGGTGTCGCGGATCGCCGCGTAGTCGCCGGCGCCGTTGAGCTGTGGGCCGATGATCGCCGGGAGGGCGAGACCGTTGGAGTCGAGCTGGCTGCCCCCGAAGCGGCCGTGGTTGCTCTCGACCATGCCGATCGCGGCGATCAGCGCCCAGTCGAGGCGGCACGAGGCGTCGGCCGCGTTGAGCACGGTGGCCGAGCGCTGGTAGGCGGCCAGGGCGACCGGCGGGATCGACAGCTCCTCGGCGTTGGAGGCCAGCTTCACGGCGTCGGTCGGGGTCAGGTTCTTCACGCCACCCAGGCCGTTGGCGATGCCCAGGGGATCCTGCAGCGAACCCGGATCGGGCAGCTCGGGCTGCTGATGACCGGTGTCGAGGCTCCCCTCGGTGGGCGCCAGAAAGGCGAAGGCAGCGGTCAGGGCGACGGCAGCCACGGCCCGAGGCCCGAGGCTGGTCAGCGCCGCTGTGCTGATGCTTCTGGCCCAGATTCTTCGGGGTGCTCTGGTCATGCCGGTCTCACCTCATCCACGCGTGGGGGACGTGTACGTCACCAGAGCCTACCCAGGTATCCCGACCCGGCGCCTTGCAATAAGAAATCCAGCCGCCTGCGGTGAGGAACGTCAACGGCCGGGCCATCTGACGTTGGGCTGGTGTTCCCCGGTTCGCCGCCTGGTCTCACCTTGCGCCTGTCACCGTGGGAGACATGACTGAACGGACGCGTCTGTGGATGGTTCCGCTGGTCTCGGCCGCGGGTTGGGGTCTCGGGTTCCTGCCGCAGCTGGTCCAGCCCCAGCCGCTCCTGCTCGCCCCGATGGTCGCCGAGCTGGTCTCGTTCACGCTGCTCGCCGCCGCGCTCGGCGGGCTCGCTGCCGGGCTGCGTCCGGACCGCCGGATGCTCAGCGCGACCCTCGCCGGGTCCGGGGTCGTGGGTGCCGCGGTCCTGGGGATGACGTTCGCCGCGGGGCCGGCAGCGACCAACTCCTCGATGCTGACCCATCTGATCGCGGTCGCCGCGATCACGACGGTCGCCGGTCTCGCCGCCGGGATCGCGGCGAGCCTCGGGCCATGCGTGCTGCGGGCGCCGATGCTGGCCGCACCGGCCGTCTGCGTACCTCTCTGGCTCGACGGGATGCTCCCCGGCGAGCTGCCGTCGTCGGTGATCGACGCGCTGCTGGCGGTTGTCCTGGTGACCGTGCTGGTGACGTCCGTACGCCGCGCCGTCGATGTCGTCGCCTGGGTGCCCGCCTGGATCCTGGGCTGGGCGATGCAGACGCTGCTGACGGTGCTGGTGGCCATCGGCGTACTCATCCAGGAGGGCCGCTCGGTCGACGCCGGGCTGCTCTCCGCGCACCTGGTCTACTTCCACGAGCGCTGGAACGAGCCCGCGGTGCACTACCCCGCCGGCTGGGCGCTCGCCGGTGTCCTGGCGCTGGCGCTGGTGGCATGGAAGCTGCGTGACACCCTTCGGGTGTGAACCGAACTCTCATCACCGGAGGCACCCGCGGCATCGGCGCCGCCGTCGCCCATCGGCTCGCCGCCGACGGCCACTCGCTCGTGCTCGGGTATCTGTCGGACGAGGCCGCTGCCGTGGCGACGCGTGACGAGATCCGGGCGCTCGGGGTCTCCTGCGAGATCGTGGCCGCGGACATCACCACCGACGCCGGGATCGAGACGCTCTTCGAGGCCGCCGGCCCGGTCACCGGGGTGGTCAACAACGCCGGCGCGACCTACCGCTACGCGCCACTGGTCGACACCCCCGCCGACGAGATCCGGAGGACGTACGACGTCAACCTGGTCGGTCCCACGCTGGTCGCCCGGGCGGCGGTGTCCGCGCTCGCCGAGGGCGGGGTGATCGTCAACATCTCCTCGGGTGCCGCGACGCTCGGATCGCCGGGTGAGTACGTCCACTACGCCGCCGCGAAGGCCGGGATCGACGCGCTCACCAAGGGCCTCGGCCTGGAGGTCGCCTCGCGCGGCATCCGGGTCGTCGCGGTCGCCCCCGGCCTCACCGAGACGGACATGCACGCCAACACCGGCGACCCCGGCCGGATCGAGCGGATGGCGCCCCAGATCCCGCTCGGCCGCTCATCCTCGCCCGACGAGGTCGCCGAGGCGGTCGCCTGGCTGATGAGCGGCAAGGCCTCGTACGTCACCGCGACGACGCTGCGGGTGACCGGCGGGCGGTGATGTCACAGGTCGGCGGCGTACCTCGTCCTGGTTGGCATGAACATCATCCTGTGGATCGTGACCATCTTTCTGGCTGCCGGGTTCCTGGCCGGCGGCGTGGCGATGCTGGTGCTCTCGAAGGAGCGCTTCCGCAACGCGTTCGACGGCTGGCGCTACGCCGATGACTTCCCGGACGGCTCCCTCAAGGTCATCGGCGTGATGAAGCTGCTGGCCGCCGCGGGGCTGGTCCTGCCGGCGGTGACCGGCATCGCGACGTGGCTGGTGCCGCTCGCCGCTCTCGGGCTGGTGCTGCTGATGACCGGCGCGGCGACCACCCGCATCATCCGCCGGGAGTGGGGCGCCTTCTACGGCGACCTCGTCTTCTGGGGTCTGGCTGCGTTCGTCGCGTTCGGCCGCCTGGAGATCGTGCCGCTCTAGTGGTCTTGGTGACATCTCGCTCGTGTCGCGAGACGCCGCTCGTCCGATGGCCCACAATCTCCTCATGAGGCCCCAGGTCGTCGCGCATCGCGGCGCCAGTCACGAGATCGCCGAGCACACCCTGGCTGCGTACGTCGCGGCCCTGGACGCGGGCGCCGACGCCCTGGAGTGCGACGTACGCCTGACCATGGACGGACATCTCGTCTGCGTCCACGACCGGCATCTGCGCCGGATCGGCGCCCGTGGTCTGGTCTCCGAGATGACCCTCGCCGAGCTGCAGGCGATCGACTTCGCGGCGTGGAAGAACGGGTTCTGGGACGGCGAGGACGAGCCGCCGGACCGGGACATGCGGGGCGTCCTCACCCTCCACCGGCTGCTGAAGGTCGTGCGGGACTACGACCGGCACGTCGAGATGGCGATCGAGACCAAGCACCCGACCCGCTACGGCGGGCTGACCGAGGGCCGCCTGGTCGACGTCCTCGACGACTTCGGCTGGGCGGGACCGGGCAGCCCGGTGCGGGTGATGAGCTTCTCGTTCACGGCGCTGCAGCGGGTGGAGCGGCTGGCGCCCGGCGTACCTCTGGTCCAGCTCATCGACCGTGCCGCCAACTGGTCGCTCGTGCGGCACGCGATCGGCGAGGACTGGTGGCTCGGCGCGGGGATCGAGATGCTCACCGCCCACCCGAAGCTCGCGCGACGGCTGGCGTCGAAGGGCCGCAACCTCCACGTCTACACCGTCAACACCGAGGAGCAGCTCAAGCTCTGTCTCGACCTCGGCGTCAAGGCGGTCATCACCGACCGTCCGGGGTTCATGCTGGAGCTGCTCGGCCGTTAGTGTTTGGCCGTGGCCAAGAAGACCCGAGTCAAGAACCGTCAGGCGGCTGCGGCCCCGACGGACGGTCCCAACCCGCGCGCGGCCTGCCCGTGCGGGTCCGGCAAGCGTTACAAGGCGTGCCACGGTGCCGCCGGCGGCGCGTTCGTGGGGCGCCCGTTCGAGGGGCTGCCCGGCGAGTGCGACCTGGTCGCGCTGCGCGAGCTCGTGCCCTCGGCGACGGTGTCGCTGTCGGTCAAGGGCTTCGAGTCGACCCCGGTCACGCTCGGCACCCTGCTGCCCGGTGCCGCGCCGGCGATGTCGCGCGACTCGGGCGAGGTCTGGGCCGGGCTGCAGGTGCAGCACAACTACGGCGACGTCTCGCGTGACGTGGCCGCCGCGCTGTTCCAGGCGCTGGAGGCGCGCGCCGCCGGCGAGTCCGGCATCTACGGTCTTCCCTCCGCGCCGGGCGACGGCCCGCGGCTCCAGGACATCGTCACCAACGCGTCCCTGGACGTCACCGTCCACGAGGGCTTCGACTGGTGGCTCGCCGACGTCGAGGAGAAGGGCGACTTCGAGCACGCCCTCGAGCACGCCAACGAGTCGGTGCTGCCGACCGAGCGGCTGACCTCGGTCGAGGCTGCGTACTGGACCTCGGTCGGCTCCAAGGAGCACCTGCGCTGGGTCATGCCCGAGCCCGAGGACGCCCTGCTGACCGCGCTCGCGCGGCTGCACGTGGCCGGCGACGACGTGATCGTCCCCGACGCCCGGTTCGTCGGCATGTTCCGTGCCCACGGCCTGCTCGCCCCCGTCTGGGACGTGCCGGTCGGCACCGGCGCCGAGGCGCTCGAGGAGCCGGCGGTGGCGTTCAAGAAGCTGCTCGACGAGGCTCTCGCCGACGACTCCGAGATCACCCCCGAGGTCCGCTCGGCGCGCGCTGGGCTCGCGAACCGGCAGGTCACGATCCGCTGAGCGGTGGATGCTGACCGAGTTACCTCGGTCAGCATCCACCTCCTTCGTGGAGTTCCGCGAGGGAAGCGACCGTTCACCGAGTCACCTCGGTGAACATTCACCGCTCGACCGGCAACCACAGCTCACACGACGCGTACGTCTCGGTGAGCTCGAGGTAGCGCAGGACCGACGGTCCGGGGCGGAGCCGCCAGGGGTTCGACGGGAACCAGTCGGTCGCGGTCGCGGCCCACAGCTGCTGCAGCGTCTCCGGGTGAGGGCCGCTGGAGGCGAAGACCGCCCAGGAGCCCGCCGGGACGGTGATGACGTCCAGCCCCTCCGGCACCGAAGCCGACGGGGTGACCGCGACGCCGTGCAGGTAGGTGATCATCGTCCCCTCCGGCGCGTCCGGCGACGGGGAGTCGGTGACCGCGAGGATGCCGCGCGGATCCGTGTCGTTGAGCGCCTTGAGCCGGACATGATCATCCGTCGCCAGCGAGGCGATGTGTTCCTGGATGTGCGGGTTCACGCCTTGGTAGATCAGCGGGACCTTCGCGGCATGGCCGACCAGTCGCAGCTCGGGCAGGTCGTTGATGGTGACGTCCATCGGGGTGCTCCCTTCGACGCTCAGGCGGAACCTGAGCGTGGGTTGTGTGCGTAGCGGACCACCCGATCGGCGTACGTCGGCGGGAGCCGTTCCGTGCACGGCACGGAACGCGCGCCCGAACGCCTCGGTCGAGCCGTAGCCGTAGCGCACCGCGACCTCGAGGAGGTCGGGGGCGCCGGCCACCAGGTCGGCCGCGGCCAGGGTCATCCGGCGGCGGCGTACGTAAACGGAGAGCGGCATCCCGGCCAGCGCCGAGAACATCCGGCGCAGGTGATACTCGGTGGTGCCGTGGTCGCGGGCGACCCGGGCCACGTCCACCTCGCCGGTGAGCTCTGCCTCGACCAGGTCGACCAGGGTGTTGAGCGTGCCGATCATGTGGTCCTCCTTTCGCCGTCAAGCCTGGCTGGGGAGCACCTCTCCGGGCCCGACTTTCCTGGCCAGATTCAGTCTGGCCCGGTTCAGTCGGATCGGGACCGCAGCCGGAACGCCTGCAGGCGGGAGTATCCCTTCACGCTCGTACGCCGCATCTTCTCGACCTGGAAGCCGTCGTTGCCCTCGAGCACGGCCGCCGCGTTCTCGTCGACGACCACGGACGAGGGTCGGGCGACGGTCGTGAGACGCGCCGCGATGTTGACCGTGGGGCCGAAGACGTCGCCGAGCCTGAGCACCACGTCGCCGTAGGAGATCCCGGCCCTGACGTGGGGAAACGCGCTCTCCTTGTCCTCCCCGAGCGCGGCCAGCTCGAGCGCGGTGCGGGCCGCGGCCTCGACGTCCTCGAAGGTGAAGAAGACCCCGTCGCCGAGGTATTTGATCACCCGTCCGCCGTGCTCGACGACCACGTCGGAACAGGTGTCCTCGAACTCCTCGACCCAGTCGACCAGCTCCTTGTCGCTGAGCCGTTTGGAGCGGGAGGTGTAGCCGACGATGTCGAGGAACCCGACCGCCAGCGGCACCGCGGACGCATCCGCGACGGTGAGCATCCGCCGCGCCGCGCTGACCAGGTGGCGGCGCCAGACGTAGTCCTGCAGCGACTCGACCAGCGGCAGCACCTGCGCGCTCAGTGCGACCAGGTCCTCGACCTCGTCGCCGCCGCGCTCGCGGGCGACCTCGGCCAGCAGCGAGGTCTGCCACTCGGCCAGGCGTGCGTAGGACCGCCCCCAGGTCCGCACGAGCGCCGCCTGCCGGTCCTCGCTGAGCACCCCGAGACGTACGAGCTCCTGCGTCATCCGCAGCGCCTCGACATCGGCCTCGGTGAAGGCGATCTCGCCCTCGCCCGCGTGCGGGAAGCCGAGGTGGTGCCAGAGGTCCTCGGTGACCTCCATGGGCACGCCGGCGGCAGCCGCGACGTCGGCACGGGTCAAGGTGGGCGTCTGGCCGAGGACGAAGGACTCGACCACGGCCAGCGCCTCGGTCAGCTCGATGTCGGCCTCCCGGCTGCGGCCCTGGCCGAGGCTCTCCTCCGCGTGATCGTCGAGGGTCAGGAGCCGAACCTGTCCTTGGCGACCTTGTCCAGCGCCTTGGCGAACGACGGCATCTCGACGGAGAGCTGCTGCAGCTTGTCGGCGCTGAGGTGGATCAGGTCGAGCGGCGTGAGGGCGACGATGGAGGCCGTACGCAGCGATCCGCGCAGGATCGCCGCCTCGCCGATGATGTCACCGGGACCGCACTGGGCGATCTCCTCCTTGTCCCGTCGGACCGAGACGGTGCCGTCGAGGATGATGTAGGCCTTGTCCGGCGGGGTGTCCTCCCAGATCGGCGACCAGCCCTCCGGCAGATGCACGCGAGTGCCGGTGGCGCTGATGTGCGCGATCTCCTTGGGCGTGAACATGGAGAAGAACGACTCGGTCACGAGGTTTTCCTTCGGTCGGCTGTGGGGACGGTCACAAGGACAACGACTTTCCTACTGGCGAGTTATCCCAAGGGGTCTCGGGTTATCCCAAGGGGTCTCGGGCGATCGGGCAGCTCATGCATCGCGGGCCGCCCCGGCCGGAGCCCAGCTCGGAGCCGGCGATCGCGATGACCTCGATCCCGGCGGCCTCCAGCGCTTCGTTGGTCTGGGTGTTCCGTTCATAGCCCACCACGACGCCCGGCGCCAGCGCCAGGGTGTTGTTGCCGTCGTCCCACTGCTCGCGCTCGGCGGCGACCGGGTCGAGCCCGGTGTCGACGTGGTGGAGCTTGTCGATGCCCATCGCCTCGGCCGCGACCTCGAGGAACGGGCGCGGGTCGGCGATGTTCAGCCCGCCGTCGTCACCTGCGGGGGTCACCGCGTACGCCACCAGCGAGTCGACCGCGTTCGGGTAGATCACCATCTTGTCGGTGTTCACCAGCGTGGCGATCGTGTCCAGGTGCATCGTCGCGCGCTCCTGCGCGATCGGCACCGCGAGCACGGTGTGGGCCAGGTCCTCGGCGAAGACCTGGCGCGCGAGCCGCTCCGCACCCGCGGGCGTGGTGCGCTCGCCGACGCCGACCGCGACGACACCGGGAGCGAGGAGGAGTACGTCCCCGCCCTCGACGTGCTCCAGGTGGGAGCCGTGCAGCCGCGGGCTGCCCCGGAAGCGCGGGTGGAACTGGTAGATCAGCTCGGTGAGCGCGGTCTCGCGCTTGCGGGCCGGCATCGCCAGGCTGGTGACGGTCGCGCGGTCCCGGATCCACACCGACGAGTCGCGGGTGAAGAGCAGGTTGGGGAGCGGGTCGATCAGGAAGTCGTCGTGGGCGAGGAGGCTGGTGACCAGCCCGTGGCCGCCGCGTACCTCGTCGTTGCGGATGCCGGCGGTCAGGTGGTCGGTCAGCCCGGCGGGGTCGGCGTCGGCGAGGAAGCCGCTCAGGTAGTCGCGAAGCGTGTCGCCGAGCGTCAGCGACGCGAGCACCTCGCGGAGCGCCCGCTCGCGGGCCTCAGGCACCTCGAGGGTCTCGGTGAGCAGGTCGGTCAGGTAGAGCACCTCGACGTCGCGATCGCGTAGTGCGGCCGCGAAGGCGTCGTGCTCGTCCTGTGCCCGCTTCACCCACGGGATGCCGTCGAAGAGCAGCTTGTCGTTGTTGCGCGGCGTCAGCCGGGTGAGCTCCCGGCCGGGCCGGTGGAGCATGACCGTACGCAGTCGTCCGACCTCGCTGTCGGCGCCAAGTTCTACCATGCCGCGCAGCCTAGGCGACCGTCGCTCAGGCGAACACCTCGACCAAGGTCAGGATGCCCAGGACGAGGCATACCAGGGCTCCGACGTAGTGCAGGACGTGCAGCTTGATGAACCGGAGCAGCGTACGTCCCAGCAGCACCGCGAGCCCCGACACGGTGAGCAGCGCGGCCCATGAGCCGATGAAGACCGAGACCGGTTCGTGGTAGCGGGCCACCAGCGAGACGCTCAGCAGCTGGGAGAGGTCTCCCCACTCGGCGGCGAAGAGGACCATGAAGCTCGCCAGGACCTGGCGGAAGCCGCGTACGTCCTTGGCCTTCTCGGCGAACTCGCTGCCGTCCTCCTCGCTCGCGGTGCCGTGGTGGCGGCGTCCCTCGACGAGCAGCAGCACCGCACCGGCGAGGAAGAGCACGGCGGCGACCACGTGGATCAGGGTGGTCGGGAGGAGCGTCGCCACGCCGCCGACCGCCACGGCGATGACCGTCTGGACCGCGAACGCCGCCCCCACCCCGAGCCACACGAAGAACGGCCGGTACTTCGTCGAGAGCACCAGCGTCGCCAGGAACGTCTTGTCCGGCAGTTCGACGACGAAGATCGCGGCGAAGGCCAGCGCGACGATGGTGATGTCCATCAGGGGTTCCGTTCCAGTTCTTTACGTCCGGCCCTCATCCTCGCATCCTGCCGAGGCGTCGCTTGGGTCGGGCGAGGCGTCGCTGGCGTTGGTCGAGGCGTCACGGTGCCTAGTCGACCGACGGGCGTGACGCTTCGACCGACGGGGCCGACGCCTCGGCGGCCGCTTTGGCCTCGGCGAGTACGTCGATCGCCGGCCGTTCGAGCAAGGCGGCGGCGCGGGAGACGTCGTCCCACTCGGGCTGCAGGTTGACGACCTCGCCGTCGAGACGGGCGGCCTTGACCGCGATCGGCTGCCCACTGACGGTGACCGTCAGCATCTCGCGCGGCAGGGCGTCCTTGACGACCTCGTGGGTGCGTACGCCGATCGTCGAGGTCTCGCGGAAGAACACCCGTCGGACCGTGTCGGCGGCGTCGGGAGGGGTGAGGGCGTGGAGCGTGTAGGCCGGGCGGCCCTTCTTCATCAGGATCGGCGTCACCCAGGCGTCGCGTGCGCCGGCGGCGAGGAGCGCGTCGAGAGCTCCGGGGATCAGTCGCGGCTCGAGATCGTCGATGTTCGCCTCGATGACGAGCTCGGTCGACGCACTTTCCCGCCATGGCGGGAAAATGCCGCCTCCGACCGCGGGATCCGCCCGCACATCCCCGCCATGGCGGGATTCTGCCGCCGGCAGCTCGGCAACCTCCCCGACCAGCAACCGGATCGCGTTCGACCAGCCCTCCGGATCCCGACCGCCGGCCCCGACGCCGACCGCGCTCGTCACCATCGGCGGCTGATCGCCCCACGACGTGGCGAGGGTGGTGAGCAGCGCGGCACCGGTCGGCGTGCACATCTCCATGGCGGGATGCCCGGGAGGCCCCGCGTAGGAAGGTACGCCGGTGAGCAGCCGTGCCACCGCCGGCGGTGGCACCGGGAGGGGCCCGTGAGCGGCCCGGACCGAGCCCGACCCGACGGCGACCGGGGAGACCACGACCTCAGCGGCACCCAGGTGCACGAACCCCGCACAGACCCCGACCACGTCGGCGATCGCGTCCAGCGCCCCGACCTCGTGGAAGTGGACGTCGTCCGGCGAGATCCCGTGGACCGCCCCCTCGGCGACCGCCAGCCGCTCGAAGACCTCGAGCGCGACATCGCGGACCGCCTCGTCCAGAGCGGCGCCCGAAAGCAGCGCGCGCACGTCGGTCCAGGTGCGGTGGTGCGCGGAGTCGGCGATCGAGACATGACACCGGGTCGCGGCGAGAGCGCCACGCCGCACCTGCTCGGCGGCGAGGTCGACCGGCTCCGGGGCGACCGCATCGACGGCCCCCGCGATCACGGAGATCGGCACGCCGGAGTCGACCAACGCCCCGAGCAGCATGTCCCCGGACGCCCCGGCCGACGCATCGACCCAGACGACGCTCATCGAGCCCGCCGCGCGATCCGAGCGGCAGCGACCCCGGCCCCGTAGCCGTTGTCGATGTTGACCACGGTCACGCCTGGAGCACACGAGTTGAGCATCGCCAGCAGCGCGGCCAGCCCGCCGAAGGAGGCGCCGTAGCCGACGGATGTCGGCACCCCGATCATCGGCACGCCCACCAGACCGCCGACCACCGACGGCAGCGCGCCCTCCATCCCGGCGACGACGATCAGGCAGTCGGCGTCGTCGAGCCGATCGCGTACGGCCAACAACCGGTGGATCCCGGCGACCCCCACGTCGGTGATCCGAGAGACCCCGGCACCGTGGACGCGACAGGCCAGCGCGGCCTCGGCCGCGACCGGCCCGTCGGAGGTCCCGGCCGCCACGACGCAGACACGGCCCTGCGGGGCCGGCAGCGGCCCGAGCGTGACGGCACGGGCCTCGGCATCATGGACGGCCGACGGCAGCTCGGTCGCGACGAGGGCAGCTGCCTCGGCGGAGACCCGGGTGGCCAGGACCGCGCGCGTGGGGTGCGCGTCGTGCAGGCTGGCCAGGATCGCGACGACCTGCTCGGGGGTCTTGCCGTCGGCGTACACGACCTCCGGGTCACCGGTGCGCCGCTCGCGGTCGAGATCGACGCGGGCGAACCCGAGGTGGGCAGTCGATTCTTCCGACGGCATCGCTCAGAGCCGCGCCGGGTCGGCGGGATAGACCCCGAGCAGCTTCACGTCGGTGGTGAAGAACGCCAGCTCCTCCAGGGCACGCTTCAGCCCCGGCTGGTCGGGGTGGCCGTCGACCTCGGCGAGGAACTGGGTCGCGGTGAACTTCCCGTCGACCATGTAGGACTCCAGCTTGGTCATGTTGACGCCGTTGGTCGCGAAGCCGCCGAGCGCCTTGTAGAGGGCCGCCGGGAGGTTGCGTACGTTGAAGATGAACGAGGTCACCACCGGACCCTGGTCGGCGGGCGCCTGGATGAAGTCGGGCGAGAGCACCACGAAGCGGGTGGTGTTGTGGTCGGCGTCCTCGATGTCGGTGGCGAGGACGTCCAGCCCGTAGATCGACGCGGCCAGCGGCGGGGAGATCGCGGCCATCGTCGGGTCGCCGGCCTCGATCACCTCGCGCGCGGCACCCGCGGTGTCGCCGGAGACGACCGGCGTGAACCCGTGCTCGCGGATGATGTTGCGGCACTGGCCCAGCGCGTGGACGTGGGAGTGGACCGTACGGATGTCGTCGAGGTGGGCGCCCGGGAGGCCGAGCAGGTGGAACCGGATCCGCAGGTAGTGCTCGGCGATGATGTGCAGGTTGGACTCGGGGAGGAAGT
This sequence comes from Nocardioides sp. NPDC126508, assembly GCA_040302365.1. Lineage (GTDB taxonomy): Bacteria > Actinomycetota > Actinomycetes > Propionibacteriales > Nocardioidaceae > Nocardioides. The sequence continues at coordinate 305,266 of JBEOUM010000004.1, read as the reverse complement.
GGTGGATGTCGGCCACACGCCCGGCCAGGGAGTTGTCGATCGGGATCATCGCCAGCGACGCCTCACCTGCCTCGACGGTCGCAAAGACGTCCTCGAACGAGGCGCACGGCACCGACTCCAGCTCGGGGTAGTGCCGTTGGCAGACCATGTGTGAGTTGGACCCTGGTTCGCCCTGATAGGCGATGCGATGTGGCTCGGACACAACGACAGTCTAGATTCGCCCGTTGTGCTCGCTCTTGCCATTCTCAGTCTGCTGACAGCAATCGCCGCTCTGGTCTTCGCCGGAGCGGCCTGGCAGAAGACGAAGGACGTACGCCGCCACGACCCTGCCGACGTCGAGTCGCTGCCGACCGACGTCGCCGGTCTGCGCGCCGAGGTCGCGGCCCTGCGCGCCGAGTCGGCGATGAACCTGCGCCACCTGGCGGTGGTGCGCTTCGACGCGTTCGGAGATGCCGGCGGCCACCTGAGCTGGTGCCTGGCCCTGCTCGACGACAACGGAGACGGCGTGGTGCTCACCTCGATCCACGGCCGGACCGAGGCGAGGTCGTACGCGAAGAGCATCAGCGGCTGGAAGTCGTCCCAGCTGATGTCGCCGGAGGAGACCGAGGCCGTCCAGCAGGCGAGGCCGAGGAGCTGATCCGTCCAGAAAACGACGCCGGCACGCTCGGGCGTGGCGGGGGAACCGTTCCGAGCGTGCCGGTTTTGTGACCCGGGCTGCGGGTGGGACGGCCCGGGAGTCGAACACTGGTCGCGGGGGATTTCCGACCAGTGTGTGGGTCTTGCCACGTCACCGGCCGGAGTCAGGCTTGAGCCCAGCCGGAGACGCCGACTCAGCTCACGCCGAGTCGTGTCAGACACCTTATGAACATTTACTGATCAACAAGACATCTGTGCCCGCGAGTCGCCGCCGAGTCGCACGAAAATCGATCCAAAACAGGCTGAAAATACGCTTGATCCGGGACTTTAGGCCCTGATTGCCGGGACTTTTTGCTTGGCTGCGTGTCGTTCAGATTCGGGACCGAATCGGGACCCGGCTTCAGCGTGGCACGCGGACGAGCAGGCGCCCCGGAAGGCACGTCATGCGCAGCTCCCGGCCCTCGGAGATGGTGTCGCCGTCGAGCTGGCGCGGCTGGTCGTGATTGGTGCGGATCACGACGCTGGCACCGGTCATCCGGTTGACCAGATCGTCGGTGCGCGGCCGCTTGCTCAGCACCCGGATCGCGAGCGGGAGCCACGACCAGAACCGCTGCGGATAGAGCAGCACCACGTCGACGAGCCCGTCGTCGAGCGCGGCCGCCGGGAGCAGCGGCATGTTCGCCTGGAGGTAGCCGACGTTGCCGACGACCACGGTCCGTGCCCGGTGGCGCGTGAACTCGCCGCCGTCGATCGAGATCTCCAGCCGCATCGCCGGGAACATCAGGCTCTTGAAGGCGGAGAGGACGTACGCCATCCAGCCGATCCGCTTCTTGATGTCCTCGTTGACGCCGCTCATGATCGCGGCGTCGAAGCCCATCCCGGCCATGACCAGGAAGTCGGTGTCCTCGAGGTTGTCGCCCGTGACCTCGACCAGGTCGATCGCCTGGTCCTGACCGGTGAGCGCGACGTCGATCGCGGCGCGGATGTAGAGCGGGATCGACAGGTTGCGGGCGAGCAGGTTGCCGGTGCCGCCGGGGACGATCCCGATCGCGATCCCGGTGCCGGCGAGGGCCGAGCAGACCTCTCTGACCGTCCCGTCCCCGCCGCAGACGAGCACCAGGTCGGCGCCCTCCTCTTGGGCGGCGCGCGCCATCCCGCGGCCGGGGTCGTCGACCGTGGTCAGGTGCCAGGTCGGGGTCTTCCAGCCGGACTCCTTGGCCATCGTGGTGACCATGGTCTTGAACTGGTCGACCGACTCGACCTTGATCGGGTTGAGGACGACCGCGATCTTCCGGTTGCCGCGCACCGAGTCCACCAGCGGCCGCCGCCCCAGCGCGTGGGAGGCGGGCAGCGGCGTGTAGACCGCCATGCCGAGGAAGACGAAACCGGCCGCGAAGGCGATCCCGCCGAGGACGTCGGAGGGGTAGTGGCGACCGAGGAAGACCCGGTCGGCCGCGACGAGCACGACCAGCAGGGTGAGACCCGTGTAGGCCAGGCGACGGATGCCGCGGCGGCGTACGAACATCGTCACGACCACCGCGATCACGCCCGCCAGCACCGCGATCCCGGTCGCATGACCGGAGGGGTACGACGGCGACTCGTGCAGCCACGACGTCAGCTGCCACTCCGGCCGGTCGCGGTCGACGAGCAGCACCAGCCCACGGCGTACGAGCAGGGTGATCACCACTACGCCGAGTAAGTAGACCGCGGCGCGCAGGTAGGTGCGGAACAGCCCCGCGGCGACCAGGAGGGCGACCCCGACCGGGAAGTACCACTCGGTGACCACCTCGACGACGTGCCAGAAGTCGAGCATCCAGCCGTGCTCCGCCGTCACCGCAGCCGCATCGCGACCGAGCTCGTCGAGCATCGATACCGGCGGCCACGCGTCGATCCCCGCGATCCCGATCAGGGCGCACAGAGCGAACAGCGAAGCCGCCCAGAGCAGCAGGGCACGGCGCGAGAGGTCAAGCACGATGAGTCAGTATGCGCGAAACGTGATCCACACGGTGAATGAACGGGCCGCCCAAAACCGGGCGCAGGGTATGGCTGAGAGCGCTATCGTTCGCTCTCCGCGCATGATTCGGGTCGGCGTCGGCATCCCTCGGTCCTTCGTCGTTGTGAGGTCTCTCTCATGCGCTCTCGCGTGTCCTCGTACGCCCTCCTCGGGCTCATGTCCGTCCCTGCCGTCGCTCTCGGAGTCGGTGGCCTCCTCGCCGACTCCGCCGCCGCGGCGGAAGGTGAGTGTGGCGGCAAGGCCGTCACCGTCGACCTCAGTGTCGAGGGTCAGGCTCCCACTGAGGGCGACGACGTGATCTCGGTTCCTGTCGAGGGCAAGGTCGATGCTCTGGGCGGAGACGACACCATCTGTGTCGTAGGCCCAGGCGGTTTCAACACCAACATCCGCGGTGGGGCTGGAAACGACGTCATCCACTCCGTTTCCACGAACTTCGTCTACGGCGGTGACGGCAGCGACACCGTCACCGGGCAAGCTGCCGGGGTGTACGGCGGCTCCGGAGACGACAAGTTCCAGCTTTCCGACGTGGGTGGGTGGGTCTATGGGCAGGACGGGGCCGACGTATACGTCGGCGGCGCTTCCCACGATGCGTTCGAGGGCGGCGCTGGGAACGACACCTTCTTCGGTAACGACGGGCCTGATGAGGGCCGGGGCGATGTTGGTGACGACCTGCTCTACGGCGGCGCAGGTGATGACGACCTGGTCGGCGAGGTCGGCGACGACACGGCCTTCGGTGAGGCGGGGAACGACCTTCTGGGCTATGGCGAGGAGGCTGACACCGGAAACGACATCTACGACGGCGGCGACGGCAATGACGAGCTCCGATCCGGTGCAGATCGAGACGACGTACGCGGCGGCGCCGGAGACGATTTCATCGCAGCGGGAAGTGGCGACGACCAGATCGACGGATCTGAAGGTGCCGACGTAGTACGCGGTGGCGAGGGCGACGACGTGCTGTTCGGTGGCCCGGGAGAAGACGATGTGACCGGATACGTCGGCAATGATCACATTGACGGCGGCGACGGGCACGACAAGCTGGCCGGCGACGATGGGGCGGACACCGTGACCGGCGCGGGAGGCGACGACTACATCATGGGCTGGGCCGGCGACGATCACCTGGACGGCGGCGTCGGTTCCGACGAGGTCGGTGGTGGCACGGGCGTGAACGTGATCGTCGGTGGTGACGGAGACGACCTCCTGACAGGGACCGATGGATCGAGGGTCACGATCGACGGTGGCTCCGGGAACGACCGGATCCAAGGGTCGCAGGGCAGCGATGTACTGCGTGACAGCGGTGGCCAGAACGAGATCTCGGCGCTCGGTGGCAACGACCGAGTCGAAGGTGGTTCGGGAACCGACGTCGTATATGGCGGGAAGGGCGCTGACACCCTTCTCGGCAATGCCGGCAACGACTTCCTGATCGGTAGCGCCGGTGACGGCACGCCCGATGACGGCGCGGTCGACCGTCTCGCCGGGGGCAGCGGCGACGACGAGCTGAGCGGAGGTGCCGGAAACGACGTGCTCTCGGGCGACGCGGGCTACGACCACCTCGAGGGCGGCAGCGGTCACGATTCACTCGATGGCGGCACGAGCAACGACACCATTCGCGGTGACAGCGGGAACGACCTGATTGTCGGTGGCACCGGGAACGACCAGATCACAGGCGGATCTGGAAGCGACACGTCGTCGTATGCAAGTGCGTCAGGTGGGGTCAACGTCTCGCTCGCGGCAGGAGCTGCCAGGGCGACAGGCGCGGCCGGCACGGATGCCATGGATCAGATCGAGAATGTCACCGGAACTCGCCATGGAGACCATCTCCGCGGCAACGCCGGCAACAACGTCCTCGTCGGTGGAGCAGGGTCCGACACCATCCTCCCGAAGGGTGGCAACGACCGCGTGGACGGCGGCAGCGGTTCGGATGCTGTTTCGTACGCGGATCAATGGAGCCGCGTGAAGGTCTCCCTGGCCACGACGGCGCCCCAGGCGACGGGGGCTGGCAGTGATGCGATCCGCAACATCGAGAACCTCGTGGGGACGAAGTACGCCGACGTCCTCACCGGGAACTCGCTGGGCAACGTGATCACCGGCGGCCAAGGGGCCGACAAGATCTACGGTGGCCGAGGTAACGACAGGCTCTACGGCAACTTCGGCGGGGATGCCCTCTACGGCGGGCTCGGGACGGATTACGGGAACGGCGGTTTGGGCCGCGACTCCTGGACGTCGATCGAACGCAAGGTCAGCCTTCCTTGATTCGGAAGTGAGTCGAACGGCTTTCGGATGACAACACGACGTGTCACCCGATTACTGAAGTGAGATCTGATGGCCCGGTCGACTAGCCTTGCCGCATGATCGACCCGCGCATCCTCCGCGAAGACCCCGACCGCGTACGTGCCTCGCAGGAGCGCCGCGGCGCGTCCTCCGACGTGGTGGACCGGGCGCTGTCCGCGGACGGTGCCCGTCGGGCGGCGATCGCGGACTTCGAGGCCAAGCGGGCCGAGCAGAAGCAGATGGGCAAGAAGGTCGCCCAGGCCAAGGGCGAGGAGAAGCAGCAGCTCCTCGCCGAGGTCAAGGATCTCGCGAAGGCTGTCAAGGAGGCCGAGGCCGCGCAGGCAGCGGCCGAGGAGGAGTGGAAGAAGGCGCTCAAGGCCATCCCCAACCTCGCCGACGACGCCCCGGCCGGCGGTGAGGACGACTTCGTCCTGATCGAGAAGGTCGGCGAGCCGCGCGACTTCGCGGCCGAGGGCTTCGAGCCGCGCGACCACGTCGAGCTCGGCAAGCTCCTCGGCGCGATCGACCTCGAGCGCGGCGCGAAGGTCTCGGGCAGCCGTTTCTACTTCCTGACCGGGGTCGGCGCCGAGCTGGAGTTCGCGCTGATCAACCTGGCGATGGAGCAGGCCCGCGAGGCCGGGTTCACCCAGGTCATCGCGCCGGCGCTGGTGCGCCCGGAGGCGATGGAGGGCACCGGCTTCCTCGACCAGGTCGACGACGGCGTCTACAAGATCGAGGACGACGACCTCTACCTGGTCGGCACCTCGGAGGTGCCGATGGCGGCCTACCACGCCGACGAGATCCTCGACCCCGACACACTCCCGCGCCGCTACGCCGCCTTCTCGTCGTGCTTCCGCAAGGAGGCCGGCTCGGCGGGCAAGGACACCAAGGGCATCATCCGGGTCCACCAGTTCGAGAAGGTGGAGATGTTCGTCTACACCACCGTCGAGGAGTCGTACGCCGAGCACCAGCGTCTCCTCGAGTGGGAGAAGGCGTTCCTGGACAAGCTCGAGCTGGCCTACCAGGTCATCGACGTCGCCGCCGGCGACCTCGGTCCTTCGGCGCTCAGAAAGTTCGACTGCGAGGCGTGGATCCCCACCCAGGGGAAGTACCGCGAGCTCACCTCGGCGTCCAACTGCACCACCTTCCAGGCACGCCGCCTCGACATCCGGCAGCGGACCGAGAACGGCACCACCCCGGTCGCCACGCTCAACGGCACCCTGACCGCGATCACCCGCGCCATCGTGGCCGTGCTGGAGACCCACCAGCAGGCCGACGGCTCGGTGCGGGTGCCGAAGGCGCTGCAGAAGTGGCTCGGGCGCGAGGTCCTGGAGCCGGTCCAGAAGTGAGCGCGACAGAGAGCGCCACCGCGCGGCCCGGCGAGGCCGCCTGGCAGCCGAAGCTCGTCGCGCTCGACATCGACGGGACGCTGCTGCGCTGGGTCGAGGGCACGGGCACGACCTCCGAGGCGCTCTCGGACAAGGTGCGCGACGCGGTCCGCCGGGCTTACGACGCCGGTGCCCACGTGGTGCTCTCGTCCGGTCGCTCGGCCCACTCGATGACCGGGATCGCCGACCTGCTCGGGATTCCCGACGAGGGTTCCGAGCGGTTGTGGATCGTCGCGTCCAACGGGGCGGTGGTGCTTCGCTTCCCGCCCACGGATGTCGTGCACGAGGAGACCTTCGACGCCCGCGCGGCGGTCGAGAAGATCCTGGAACGGCGTCCGAACGTCCTGGTCGCGGTGGAGAACCGGGGCATCGGCTATCGGATGAACCGGCCCTTCCCCGAGGGCGAGCTCGGCGGCGGCGAGAACATGATCGCGACGGTCCAGGAGATGGTCGCGGAGCCGGTCTCCCGGGTGATCATCCGCGACCCCGACGCGACCCCGGAGGACTTCCTCGCGCTCGGTCGTGAGCTCGGGCTGCACGGCATCGACTACGTGGTCGGCTACACCGCCTGGCTCGACCTGACCCCGGTCGGCGTCTCCAAGGCATCGGGCCTCGCCTACGTCTGCGACCAGCTCGACCTCGAGCCCGCCGACGTACTCGCCATCGGCGACGGGCGCAACGACGTCGAGATGCTCGAGTGGGCCGGCCGGGGCGTCGCCATGGGCAATGCTCCCGAGGTCGTCCAGGAGGTCGCCGACGCCGTCACCGCCCACGTCGCCGACGACGGCGCGGCGCTGGAACTCTCCCGCTGGTTCTGAGAGTGCTGTTCTGAAAGTCTTGGCCCCCGTGACCCTTCCCACCACCATCCTCACCGAGCGGCTGACGCTGCCCCTGTGGACCCGCGCCGACGTCGAGGCCATCCGCGACTCGAACGGCGAGCTCGGCCGGCCGCAGGGCTGGCACCCGCAGTTCCCGCGCGAGGACGACCGCGACGCGGCCACGATGTGGGTCGAGGGCGACCTGTGGAGCTCGCGCTACATCGTGCGCAACGGGACCGTCCTCGGTTCGATCGGCTTCTTCGGGCCGCCCGACGCCGCACCCGACGGCACCCCGGAGACCGAGGTCGGCTACGGCCTGGTCGAAGAGGCACGCGGGTGGGGCTTCGCCACCGAAGCGCTCAAGGGTCTGCTGGCGTGTGCGGACCAGGAGGGCGTACGCATCCGGGCATCGGTCGAACCCACCAACACGGCCAGTCTGCGGGTGCTCGCCAAGTGCGGGTTCACGGACCTCCGTGGCGCCGACGAGGACGGGCATCTGGTGATGGCCAGGCCGGTCCCCGGTGGCAGAATAGAGGAATGACGATGCCGAAGCTGGTCGCCACCGACCTGGACGGCACCCTGGTCAGAGCGGACGGCTCGGTCTCGGACTTCACTCGTGACGTGCTCGTGAAGCTCGAGGAGATCGGCGTGCCGGTCATCTTCGTGACCGGGCGTCCGCTGCGCTGGACCCGCGAGCTCTTCGAGCACATCGGCAGCGTCGGACTGGCGATCGTCTCCAACGGAGCCTTGGTCTGGGACGTCGCCGCCGATCAGCCCCGGCTCACCCGGCTGATCGAGCCGGCGCTCACCGCCGAGGTGGCGACCACCCTGACGGACAGTCTGCCCGGCCTGGTCTTCGCGACGGAGTCGCTCGAGGGCTGGTCCTGCGAGCCGGAGTTCGCGACCCACACCTCCGACGCCCTCCGGCCCGCCCGGCGGGTCGCGGCGATCGAGGAGCTCGCCGACGAGCCGCTGATCAAGCTGCTCGCCCGCCGCCACGACGACGATGACGCCGACGACCTGCTGGCTGCCGCGACCGCCGCCGTCGGCGACCGCGTCAACGTCACCCACTCGTCCTTCCCGCTGCTCGAGATCAGCGCTCCGGGCGTCACCAAGGCCTCCACGCTGGAGCTGGTCTGCACCGAGCTCGGCATCTCCGACGCGGACGTGATCGCCTTCGGCGACATGCCCAACGACCTGCCGATGCTGACCTGGGCCGGGACCTCCTACGCCATGGCGGACGCCCACCCGAGCGTGGTCGCCTGCGCGTCCCATCTCGCCCCCGGGCACGAAGATGACGGTGTCGCGCGGGTCCTGGCTGGAGTCTTCGGCCTGTGACTGGTTTGATCTTCGCCATGCGCCGCGTCCCCCAACCCAGAGACCGCGCGAGCCGGGCGATGCCTGCTGCGCGTCGTTCCAGCACGCACCCGGCGGCGTTGTCGTCGGTCGACGGCCAACACCGGGCCGCCTCCCTCCTCCGCCTTGCCGGGCACGCACTGGAACGACGCTCGCGACGGCACGCCCGACTCGCGCGGTCTCTCGCTGCCGTTGCTCTTGCCGCGACAGCGGTGGTCACGACGAGCCCCGCACCTGCTTCCGCAGCCCCGGCCACCTCGGCCGTGACGGCTCCCGCGAAGTGCCCCGCCTTCAAGCTCGCCGACGCGGTCAAGGAGCCCCTGGTCTTCCACGCGCGGGTGACCGGCCCCGGGAAGGAGACCAAGAAGGGCGGCCCGGTGGTCTACCCGGTGACCGTCGTCAAGGCGCTCAAGGGAGTCACCAGCGGCAGCAGCCTCGAGATCGCGCTCAACCCCGGGGTGTGCCAGAAGAAGTCGCTGACCGAGAACGAGGACTACTACTTCTTCGCGCAGAAGAAGGGCACCACCCTCCTCGCCGCCGGCAGCGCGCCTCGTGTCGCCGAATACACCGACAAGCTCCAGGCCGAGATCGCCAAGGAGTTCCCCGACGTGATCGCCCCCGAGCCTCAGCAGGTGAGCTTCAGCAAGCCTGCCTCCCCGGAGGGGCAGAAGCTCGTCGAGGTCGCCGCGCCGGGCGTCGTGCTCGTCGTGGTCGGCTTCCTCGGCCTGGTCATCGTGCAGATTCTCGGGCGACGGAAGCCGGCGTAGCCTCCTCGGGCGCCCACCCCGGCGGCCGGAAGACGTAGCTCAGCTTGAGTCGCCAGCCGTCGGCGCTGCGTATGTCGTTCCAGAGCTCGCGGAAGGCGCCGTACTCCAGCCGGAGCAGGTTGTAGGTGTCGACCTTGTAGGTCAGGCCGTACGTCGGGCGCTGGCGCTCCTGCTGGAAGGTGCCGAAGAGGCGGTCCCAGACGATCAGGATGCCGGCGTAGTTCTTGTCCAGGTACTCCGGGTCGGAGCCGTGGTGGACGCGGTGGTGCGACGGGGTGTTGAGGACCCACTCCAACGGCGCCCAGAGCCGGCCGATCGTCTCGGTGTGCACGAAGAACTGGTAGATCAGGTTGATCGAGAAGGCGATGTAGATCGCCGCCGGCGAGATGCCGAGGAAGGGCAGTGGCAGGAAGAAGAAGAACTCGAACCACGGGTTCCACTTCTGCCGCAGCGCGGTCGCGAACGTCATGTACTCGCTCGAGTGGTGGGCCTGGTGCGCCGCCCAGCCGACGCGGGTGCGGTGCACGAAGCGGTGGTTCCAGTAGTAGGCGAGGTCGACGACCACGACCGAGATCGCCAGGCCCCACCACGTCCCCGGGAGCTGCCACAGCGAGGCGTAGGCGAAGATCGCCGCGTAGACCGCGAAGGTCAGTACCTTGAACACGGTCATCGACACGATCGACCCGGCGCCCATCAGGACCGAGGTGCGCGCGTCCTTGAAGACGTAGCCGGCCAGGTTGTCGTCGTGGTCGAGCCACTTCAGCGCCGCGAGCTCGATGAGGATCGAGATCGCGAAGAACGGGATCGCGTACGTCAGCGGGTTCTTCAACGGGTCGAGCATGTCGTTCACGGGGGACCTCCCAGGGATATGACCTTGGAGTAAGTTACCGCAAGGTCATATGCCGCCGCTAGACTCCAGGACATGTCACGGGCCAACGCTGGAACCAAGGGCGTCCCACGCGCCGACCGCGAGCTGCAGATCGTGCGAGCCGCCTGCGAGGTCTTCGGCACCGTGGGTTTCGCCAAGGCGTCCGTCGCCGGCATCGCCGCCGATGCCGGCATCTCGAAGCCGTTGGTCTACCAGTACTTCGGCTCCAAGGAGGGGCTCTTCTCCGCCTGCCTCACCCACGGGGCCGAGCTGCTCGCCAGCGACATGGAGCGGGTCGCCGCCGACGACTCGGTCGGCCTCGAGCGCGGTCTGCGCACCCTCGACGGGATCTTCCGCATCCTCGAGCCCCAGCCGTGGCTGTGGCGGCTCTTCTTCGACCGCACCGCCCCGGAGTCGGGCGACGTCGCGGCTGCTCGGGCGTTCTACACCGACCGGATCACCCGGCTCGCGATGGAGGGCGTCGGCGAGCTGATGGCGCTCGTCGGTGACGACGACCCGCTCGACGTCTCCGCGATGACCGCCGTGTGGATGAACGTCGTCGACACGCTCGTCACCTGGTGGCTCGACCATCCCGAGGTGACCCCGAGCCAGATGACCGAGCGGTGCTACCGGCTCATCGTGGCGCTCTCCGGGGCCGAGCCGCCCGCCCGGATCGTCGCCGACCCGGCTGTTCGCTGAGCGGCCGGGCAAATTCCCGCCATGGCGGGAAAATGTGGCGTCGAGGTGGCTGGCGCCCGGGCATTTCTACGCCATGGCGGGAAATTGCCCCGCCAAGCCCCTGAACGTCCGGGCAAAATCCCGCCATGGCGGGGAAATGCCCGCCGCGAGTAGCCTTCGCGCGTGAGCATCGGCAGAGACCTCCAGTCGGCGATCTTCCGCAAGGGCCTGTTCGGCCACCGTCCCGTGGTCCCGACCGAGCCGTCGGCGCTCGCCGAGGCGGCCCATCGGGCGATGAGCAAGGAGGCCTGGGCATACGTCGCCGGCGGCGCCGGTCAGCACCGCACCGTCGAGGCCAACACCGCGGCCTTCGACCACTACCGGCTCGTGCCCCGGATGCTCACCAACGTGGAGAACCGCGACCTGCGCACCACCCTGTTCGGGGTGGACATGCCGGCGCCGCTGATGATCGGCCCGGTCGGCGTGCTCGAGCTGGCCCACCCTCGCGCCGAGCACGAGGTCGCCGCAGCGGCCCGCGCCACCGGCATCCCGATGGTGATCTCCACCCAGGCGTCCGTCCCCATGGAGGAGGTCGCCGAGGACCTCGGCGACACCCCGCGGCTCTACCAGCTCTACTGGTCGAAGGACGAGACGATCGTCGAGTCCTTCGTACGCCGCGCCGAGGCCATCGGCTCCGACGCGCTGGTGGTCACGCTCGACACGCACATGCTGGGGTGGCGTACGCGTGATCTGGATCTGGGCTATCTGCCCTTCGCGAGAGGGCTCGGGATCGCGCAGTACACCTCCGACCCCGCCTTCCGTGCCGCCGTCGAGGAGCGGATCGCGAGCGGCGGCGCCGGCGTGCGACCCGGCCTCCGGGAGATCCCCGCGGCGCTGAGCGCGGTCGCCTCGATGGCCCAGCACCACCCCGGCAGGCTCGTCGACAACCTCCGCTCCGGCCAGGCCCGCGCCGCGGTCGAGACCTTCCTCGACGTCTTCTCCCGCTCCGACCTGATCTGGGACGACCTCGACCGGCTGCGCGAGATGACCGACCTGCCGATCGTGCTGAAGGGGCTCCAGGCGCCCGAGGACGCCCGGCGCGCGCTCGAGCACGGCGTCGACGGGATCATCGTCTCCAACCACGGCGGCCGCCAGGTCGACGGCGCCATCGCCTCCATCGACGCCCTGCCGAGCATCGTCGACGAGGTCGACGGCCGCATCCCGGTGCTCTTCGACTCCGGCATCCGCTCCGGCGCCGACGTCCTCAAGGCCCTCGCGCTCGGCGCCGACGCGGTCCTCCTCGGCCGCCCGTACGTCTACGGCCTCGCCCTCGCCGGCGCCGCCGGCGTGCAGGCCGTCCTGGAGCACATGCTCGCCGAGCTCGACCTCTCCCTCGGCCTCGTCGGCTGCCGCTCGGTCGACGAGATCGGCCGCGAGCTCCTCGGCTGAAAGGACGAGGGGCAGCGCCAACTTCATACTTTATGAGGGGGCGCTATCTGTGAACCCCACTTACGATGCAGGTGATGAACCCGCACATACCGCCAGATATCGTCGTGATCGGCGGCTCCAACATGGATCTCCACGCTCGGGCGCACGAGCAGGTGGTGATGGGTTCGAGCATGTCCGGGTCCGCCGGTCTCTCGCCCGGCGGTGTCGGCCGCAACGTGGCGGAGAACCTCGCCCGGCTGGGTGACGCGGTGGCGCTGGTCTCGGTCGTCGGTGACGACCCGATCGGCGACGAGGTGATCAGCTACACCGAGGACGTCGGCGTCGACTGCACCTATGTGCGCCGCCGGGCAGACGTACGCACCGGCACCTACAACGCCGTGCTCGACTCCTCCGGTGAGCTGGTGGTCGCGGTGGCCGACATGGCCGCGACCGACGAGTTCTCGCCGCTCGTGGTGGAGGCGGCGCGCGACCTGATCAGGACGGCCCGCGGCGTGCTCGTCGAGGGCAACATCCCGGTCCGGACGGCCGAGGTGGCGATCGATCTCGCCCACGAGTTCGACGTGCCGGTCGGGTTCGACCCGGTCTCGGTGCCGAAGGCGAAGCGGGCGCGTGACCTGATCCGCGCCGACCGCGAGCTCTACCTGGTCACGCCCAACCAGGCCGAGCTGGCCGCGCTGACCGACCTGCCCGCCGGCACCGACGCGGAGATCGAGAAGGCCGTCCACGCCCTGCACGACCGTGGCGTCGGCGTCGTCTGGGTGCGCCTCGGCGCCCGCGGCTCGGTGATCAGCTACAACGACGTCTACCAGGAGCTGCCCGCGATGCCGACCGAGGTCGTCGACGTGACCGGCGCCGGCGACGCGATGCTCGCCGCGTTCATGCACGAGGCGCTCCGCGACGTCGACCTGGTCGAGGCGGCACGCTTCGGCCATGCCGCGGCCGCGCTCACCTGCGGCACCCACGACACCGTCCGGATGGACCTCAGCGAGAGCCTCGTGCGGGAGCTGGCGTGAAGGTGAGGCTCACCGAGGAGGTCGCCACGGCGCTCGCCGAGGGCCGCCCGGTCGTCGCGTTGGAGTCGACGATCATCAGCCACGGCATGCCCCATCCCGACAACGTCAAGATGGCCGTCGAGGTCGAGCAGATCGTGCGCGACAACGGTGCCGTCCCAGCCACGATCGCGCTGCTCGACGGCATCCCGCGCGCAGGCCTCGACCACGACGACCTCGAGCTCCTCGCCTCCGACCCGGAGGTGACCAAGGTCAGCGTCCGCGACCTTCCCTACGTCGTCGCCCGCGGTCTCCACGGCGCGACCACGGTCGCCGCCACCATGCGCATGGCGGCCATGGTCGGGATCCGGACGTTCGTGACCGGTGGGCTCGGCGGCGTACACCGGGGTGCGGAGACGTCCTTCGACATCTCCGCCGACCTCACCGAGCTCGCCCGCACCCAGGTCGCGGTGGTGAGCGCCGGGGTGAAGTCGATCCTCGACATCGGCCTGACCCTGGAGACGCTGGAGACCTACGGGGTGCCGGTCCTGGTCAACGGGGCCGACGAGTTCCCGGCCTTCTACTCCCGCAGCTCGGGGTTCGCGGCGCCGCTGCGCATCGACGGCCCCGAGGAGGCGGCGAAGGTCATGAAGGCCACCTGGGACCTCGGCCTCCCCAGCGGCCTGGTCGTCGCCAACCCGGTCCCGGTCGCCGACGAGATCCCCGCCGACGTGATCGGGAAGCACATCGACCAGGCCCTCGCCGACGCCGACGCCCGCGGCATCCGGGGCAAGGACATCACCCCGTTCCTGCTGGCCCGGATCGTCGAGCTGACCGGCGGTGACTCGCTGGCGACCAACATCGCGCTGGTACGCGACAACGCAGCCTTCGGTGCCCAAATGGCCGCATCCCACGCTGGGATGTGAGGAACGTCCATCACTCGTTCATCCCGGAGACACCGCACGTGGCCTAACGTCTCGCCTGTCTATGCGTTGATCCTTCCGTGACCGATAGCCCCCACGTTGGCCCGACCACGATGGCCCCGTCCAGGATGGCCTCGTCCAGGCGCACCCTGCTCAAGGCCGGCCTGATCGGTGGTGCCGGCGTCGTCGCCGGCCCGATGCTGTGGACGCAGGCGGCACGGTCGGCCGCACCGGCCGCCGGCGTACATCTGTCCTACGGCACCAACCCGCTGCGGCAGATGAACGTCTCGTGGTCGACCGCCGGTTCGGTGCAGGCGCCGCGGCTCGACCTCGGCGTGACGCCCGACTACGGCCTCACCCTGCAGCCCGAGTCCGTCTCCTCGATCCGGGTCGACAGCGTCTACCACCACGTGGACCTCAGCGACCTGCGGCCCGGCACCCGCTACTACTACCGGCTCAGCCACGACGGCGGTACGCCGACCAGGGGGTCCTTCACCACCGCGCCGAAGGCGAAGGAGAGCTTCCGCTTCGCCGCCTTCGGCGACATGGGCGTGGCCGAGGACGCCGCCCGCAACGTGAACCTGATCCGTCAGCAGGGCGCCGAGTTCGCCTTCGTTGTCGGCGACATCGCCTACGCCGACACCGGCGGCCAGGGCAAGAGCGGGGAGACGCAGCAGGACTTCGGCGTCTGGGACGAGTTCCTGCACCAGATCCAGCCCAGCGCCGACGCGATCCCGTGGATGACCGTCGTCGGCAACCACGAGATGGAGAACGGCAACGGCGAGCTCGGCTACGACGGCTACCGCGCCCGGTTCCACCTGCCCGGCAACGGCGCCGGCGGCGGGCAGGAGACCTACTCGTTCGTCCGCGGCAACGTCGCCTTCATCGCCCTCGACGGCAACGACGCGACGTACGAGTACACGCGGAACGCGGGCTACCTCGGCGCGACCCTGGACACCTGGCTCGAGCACCAGCTCGCCGGCTTCCGGGCCCGTGACGACATCGACTTCATCCTGGTCGGCTTCCACCAGTGCGCCTACTGCACCAACATCGCGCACGCCTCCGACGGCGGCATCCGTGACCGCTGGGAGGCGCTCTTCGACCGCCACCAGGTCGACGTCGTGATCAACGGCCACAACCACTGCTACGAGCGCACCCACCTGATGCGTGGCGGCAAGCCGGTGCAGGAGGCCCCGCGCGGCTCCACGGTCAGCACCAACCAGGGCACGATCTACATCACCGCCGGCGGCGGTGGCGGCTCCACCTACCCCGACGTGCTGCCGGTGCTCTCCTACTACACCGACAAGAACGGCCTGAAGATCCCCGAGCCGACCACCTACCGTGCCGTCGGCGACGCGACCCACTCGGTCGCGTTCTTCGACGCCCACCCCCGCGACGCCCACGGGCAGGCCCGGCTCGACCTCGAGGTCATCGCGTCCGACGGCTCCGCGGTCGACACGCTCACCATCGCTAGGTCGCGTTGATGCAGACCCCTCTAGAGTTGATGCGCGTGGGGGGATTCAGACGGAGGAAGCCGAGGCTGCTGAGCGTCGTCGTGCCGGTCTACAACGTGGCCGAGTACGTCGCCGACAGCCTCGACAGCATCCTGCATCAGCCGCTGCGCGAGGTCTGCGCCATCGAGGTCGTCGTCGTCGACGACGGCTCGACGGACGGCTCGGCCGAGATCGTCAAGGAGATCGCCGCGAACGACCCTCGGGTCACGCTGATCACCCAGCCCAACTCCGGCGTCTCCATCGCTCGTCACGTCGGGATCGAGGCCACCACGGGCGACCTGCTCACCTTCGTCGACCCCGATGACATCCTGCCCCGCGACGCTTGGAGCTCGATGGTGAAGTCGCTGCGGCGTACGGGCTCGGACTTCGCGGTCGGCTCCGCCGAACGCCTCACCCTTGTGAACGGCGAGGAGCGGAGGTACGTCACCCCGCTGATGCGCCGCAACCACACCCGGACCCGCCTCCGGTGCCGGATCGAGGACGCCCCGCTGATGCTCGCGGACGTGTTCGTGTGGAACAAGATCTTCCAGCGTGCCTTCTGGACCGACAACGCCATCACTTTCCCCGAGCGCACCCGCTACCAGGACCAGGTGGCCCTGACCCAGGCGTTCCTGGCCGCCAAGACCTTCGACGTCCTCACCGACGTGGTCTACGACTGGCGGGTGCGTTCCGACCAGTCCTCCGCCACCCAGAAGCGCGCCCAGGTGGCCAACCTGATCGAGCGGATCGACACCAAGCGCCAGACCGTCGACCTGGTGGCCGACTCGGGTTCGGGGAAGCTGATGCGCACGCTGCGCACGGAGATCCTCCCGATCGACATGTGGGAGCACTTCCGCGCCGCGGTCACTCCCACCACCGAGGACCCCGACCGCTACTGGTCGCTGCTGCGCGACGCCGTCCACGAGTTCTGGTACGACGCCGGCGTCCCGTTCGAGGAGACCACCGTCCCGCGGGGTCAGCGCCTGATGGCCTGGCTGGTCTGGCAGGACCGCCGTGACGCCCTCGCCGACCTCATCGCCATGATCGACGAGCAGGGCCCCGGACCTGCGATCGAGGCCTTCGCGACCCGCGAGGAGCTCCCCGTCGGACTCTGATCCGACATCCCCCTACGGGTAACGATTCTGCATACTCGGGTAAATTAATTACCTGGGTATGTACTGCAGCATTCGGCTCCTGGCAGTCTCACGTCACCCAACTCGGGGGGCAACGTCTCAGGGTTGGGCCAACCCCACCCCTTGAGATCCAAGGAGCATCAGTGAACGACGTTTCCTTCACCACCTCGCGCAAGGTGGTGCTCCGCACCACAGCCCTCGCGGCGGCCGCAGTGATGGCCCTGGGCCTCGGCCTCCAGTCCGGCAGCGCCGGCGCGGCCGAGTCCACCGCTCCTGGCGCGGCGACGGCCGTCAGCCCCTCGCAGCGGACCGCCGACCTCCGGTCCGCCCAGGCGGAGGCCGGTGCCACCGCCAAGGAGCTCAGCCTCGGGGCGCAGGAGAAGCTGGTCGCCCGCGATGTCATCACGGACGCCGACGGCACCGTCCACACCCGCTACGAGCGCACGTACGCCGGCCTGCCGGTGCTCGGTGGAGACCTGGTCGTCCACGTCGCCCCTGACGGTGCGGTCGCCGGCGTCGACAAGGCGACCTCGGCCAAGATCGCGGTCTCCTCGACCGCCGCCGGCATCTCCTCGGCGACCGCCGAGAAGAAGGCGACCGCCACTGCGGTCGCCGCCGACAACACCGGCACCGCCGCCGAGGCCCCGCGCAAGGTCGTCTGGGCCCGCTCCGGCAAGCCGGTGCTCGCCTACGAGACGGTCGTCAACGGCGTCCAGCCCGACGGCACGCCCAGCGAGCTGCGCGTCGTCACCGACGCGGCCACCGGCAAGGTGCTGGACAGCGAGGAGCAGATCGAGACCGGCACCGGCGACAGCATGTACAGCGGGTCGGTCGCCGTCGGCAGCACCGCCAACGGCTCCACCTTCGATCTCACCGACTCCGCGCGTGGCGGTCACAAGACCTACAACCTCAACCACGGCACCACCGGCACCGGCACGCTGTTCAACGACGCCGACGACAAGTGGGGCGACGGCACCGCGGGCAACGCCCAGACCGCTGCTGTGGACGCCGCCTACGGCGCCGCGGTGACCTGGGACTTCTACAAGTCCGCCTTCGGTCGCAACGGCATCGCCAACGACGGCAAGGCGGCCTACTCGCGCGTCCACTACGGCAACGCCTACGTCAACGCGTTCTGGTCCGACTCCTGCTTCTGCATGACCTACGGCGACGGCAGCGGCGACGCCCACCCGCTCACCTCGCTCGACGTCGCCGGCCACGAGATGAGCCACGGCCTCACCTCGCGCACCGCCAACCTGGCGTACCGCGGTGAGTCCGGCGGTCTCAACGAGGCCACCTCGGACATCTTCGGGACGGCCGTGGAGTGGTACGCCGCGAACACCACGGATGCCGGCGACTACCTCATCGGCGAGAAGATCGACATCAACGGGAACGGCAGCCCGCTGCGCTACATGGACAAGCCGAGCAAGGACGGCAGCTCGGCCGACTACTGGTCGACGAGCCTCAAGCGCCTCAACGTCCACTACTCCTCGGGCCCGGCCAACCACTTCTTCTACCTGCTCTCGGAGGGGAGTGGAGCCAAGACCATCGGTGGCGTCAGCTACAACTCCCCGACCTACGACGGCTCCACCGTCACCGGGATCGGCCGGGACAAGGCCGTCCAGATCTGGTACAAGGCGCTGACCACCTACATGACGTCGTCGACCAACTACGCCGACGCCCGTCTCGCGACCCTGTCGGCCGCGACCGACCTCTACGGTGCGACCAGCCCGGAGTTCGCCGCGGTCAACGCGGCGTGGGCCGGCGTGAACGTGAAGTAGTCCCAGCGGCTCGCCGGACGAGTCTGGCATGACCAGGTGCGGCGGGTGGAGCCTTCTTCCACCCGCCGCACAGCCACACCCGGGGGCGTATCAGAAGGTCCCTGAAGCTCAGGGACTTAAGACCCGCGATATACCCGGATACGTCGGCAATTGGGCGATTCCCGTTGCACCGGTGTCCCCCCGGGGGCAAGGTGTGGGCACCCCACGTCATTGCTTCGAGGAGCCCACTGAATGCCCAGCGCCCAGCTGTCGGCCGGTCCGATCGATTACGAGGACACCGGCGGTGACGGCCCTGTCCTCGTGCTCCTCCACGGAGTGCCGATGGACGGCCGGCTGTGGCGCCGTGCGCTGCCCCACCTCGGTGGGTTCCGGGTGATCCGGCCGACGCTACCGCTCGGTGGCCACCGCCGGCCGATGAACCGCGACGCCGACCTCAGCCAGGTCGGCGTGGCCAACATCCTCGGCGACTTCCTCGACGAGCTCGACCTCCACGACGTGACCCTGGTGCTCAACGACTGGGGCGGTGGCCAGTTCCTCATCAACGAGGACCGCACCGACCGCATCGCCCGACTGGCGCTGGTGGCGTGCGAAGCCTTCGACAACTACCCGCCGAAGGCGGCCAAGCCGCTGGCGGTGCTCGCGAAGATGCCGCCGCTGTTCACCGCGGGGCTGCAGCTGTTCCGCATGCAGAGCTTCCGGCAGGCGAGCTGGGGCTACGGCGGGATGTCGGTCGACAAGGACTACCACCTCTACGACGACCTCGTCCACGGCTGGTTCGCACCGGCGCTGACCGACAAGGCGATCCGCCGCGACTTCATCAAGTTCGCGGGCGGGGCCCCGGGACGCGAGGAGCTGCTCGAGCTGGCCGAGGGCCAGCGGAAGTTCACCAAGCCGGTGCTCGTGGTCTGGGCCGACCAGGACACGATGATGCCCGCCGAGCACGGTCCGCGGCTGGCGGGGCACTATCCCGACGCGCGGCTGGAGATCGTCAAGGACTCCTCCACGCTGGTGCCGATCGACCAGCCCGAGGTGCTCGCCGGGCTACTTCGTGCCTTCGTGGTCTAGCAGCTCGGCCTCGGCCGGCACCGTCCGGTTGACCCGGTAGGCGAGGAAGCTCGGGACGAGCAGCGCGCACAGCGCGATCCCGAGGAGGTTGAGCAGACCGCCTGCGGTGGTCGCGATCGCGGTGCCGACCACGGCCGCCGCACCTCCGTGCAGGACGTCGGCCACTCGTGGGCCACCCGCGACGACGACCGTGAAGACCCCCTGCAGCCGGCCGCGTACGTTGTCGTCGGCCGCCGACTGCAGCATCGACATCCGGATGGCCGCCGAGGCCACGTCGGCCGCGCCGGCGACCATCATGAAGATCACGCCGAGGGCCAGCATCAGGGGCGTCAGGTGGTCCGCGAACGCGACGGTGAGCCCGAACAGGGTGATCCCCAGGGCCCAGACGCCGATGCACCAGATGACCACCCGCCCCTGGGCCTCGATGCGGGAGACCCAGCCCGAGAAGATGCCGCCGATCACCGCGCCGGCCGGGATGGCCGCGAAGAGCAGTGCGAACGCGATCCCGCCTTCGGTGGGACCGCCGAAGGACTCGTGCGCGATCTGCGGGAACAGCGCCCGCGGCATCGCGAAGACCATCGCGATCAGGTCGACCACGAAGCTCATCAGCAGCACCGGCTGGTGACGCAGGTAGGCGAAGCCGTCCCACACCGACCGCAGCCCGGGCACCTTCGAGCCGGCGCCCTCGACGGGGATCCGGGGCAGCAGCACGACCGCGTAGAGGGTCGCGAAGAGGGTGACCGTGTCGATGGCGTACAGCCAGGTGAACCCGGTGAAGGGGAGCATCACGCCGGCGACGAGCGGGCCGGCGATCGCGCCGGCCTGGAAGACCGTCATGTTGAGCGAGTTGGCGGCGGGGAGCAGGTGCGCGGGGAGGATCTTCGGGAGCAGCGAGTTCCGGGTCGGCTGGTTGACCGCGAAGAAGGCCTGCTGCACCGAGAAGAGGCACAGCAGTGCCCACACGTTGGTGTTGCCGAGCGCGGACTGGAGCCAGAAGAGGGCGCTGGTGACGATCAGCCCGGTGGTCGAGACCATCAGGATCGTACGCCGGTCGAAGTGGTCCGCGAGCGCGCCGCCGTAGAGGCCGAACACGATCAGCGGGACCAGTCCGAAGACACCCGTCAGACCGACGTACGCCGACGAGCCGGTGTCCGCGTAGATCTGGGCCGGCACCGCGACCACGGTCAGCTGCGCGCCGATCATGGTGATGATCCCGGCGGTCCACAGGCGCCGGAAGTGCGGCTCCTGGAGGGGGCGGGTGTCGGCGACGGCACCCCTGAGCTTGTCGGTGATGCTCACTTCTGCGGGGCCTTCAACATGGTTACTGATGCTAAGCGAATGAATTTACCTGGAGAAATTGCGATGAGAGGTGTCGGATCGAGGTGTAGACGTTCGTAGCAGGGGTGAGAGACGGTCACCGGGACCGTCCGGCACAGAGGAGTGATCACCATGGTTCAGTACCTGATGTCCGTGTGGGGCAGCGAAGAGGATCTCGACAAGCCCTTCGGCGGCTATGAGTCCGAGGAGCAGATGCAGGCCTCGTTCGCCGCGACCGGAGCGTTCAACCAGAAGCTCATGGACCAGGGCTACTTCGTCTTCGCGAACGGGCTCGACTCCCCGAAGACCGCGACCGTCGTCGACGGCATGGGGGACAAGCCGGTCTACACCGACGGTCCCTACACCGAGGCGAAGGAGTTCATCGGCGGCTTCTGGGTCATCGACGTGCCCAACCTCGATGTCGCGCTCGAGCTCGCCGCGGAGGGCTCCGCGGCCTGCCTCGGCAAGGTCGAGGTCCGCCCGATGCACGGCGCCGAGTGACCGACGTCGACGACGCGATCACCCGGGCCCACCACGAGGAATGGGCCCGGGTGGTCGCCAGCCTCACCCGCCGCTTCGGCGACCTCGACATCGCCGAGGACGCCGCGGCCGAGGCGTTCACGATCGCTGTCGAGCGCTGGCCGCTCGACGGCGTACCTCCCAACCCCGGCGCGTGGCTCACCACCACCGCCAACCGCCGCGCGATCGACCGGATCCGCCGCGAGTCCAAGCGTGACGACAAGCAGAAGGAGGCGGTCGCTTTGGCTAACATCCAGGGTCCCGACGAGCCTTCGCTTGATAGGCACAGCGCGATCGAGGACGACCGGCTCCGGCTGCTGTTCACCTGCTGCCACCCCGCGCTCGCGCCCGAGGCGCGGATCGCGCTGACGCTGCGTATGGTCGGCGGCCTGACCGTGCCCGAGATCGCGAAGGCGTTCCTGGTCCAGGAGACCACGATGGGCCAGCGGATCACCCGGGCGAAGAACAAGATCAAGGCCGCCCACATCCCCTATCGGGTCCCGGAGGCGGCCGACCTCCCCGAGCGGGTCTCGGGTGTCCTGGCGGTCCTCTTCCTGGTCTTCAACGAGGGCTATCTCTCCTCCGGCGACCACGAGAACCCCGTACGCGGCGACCTGACCCTCGAGGCCATCCGGCTGACCCGCCTGGTCCGTGCCCTGCTCCCGGACGACGGCGAGGTCGCCGGCCTGCTGGCCCTGATGCTGCTGATCGAGGCGCGACGTACGGCTCGGGTCTCGGCGACCGGCGAGCTGGTCCGGCTCGACGAGCAGGACCGCGGCTCCTGGGATCTCGCGCTGATCGCCGAGGGCCACGCGCTGGTGCGCGAGCGGCTCGCCGTCGTCGCCGGGGGCGGCCCGGGGCCTGGGCGTTACCAGATCCTCGCGGCGATCAACGCCGTCCACACCTCGGTGCGGGACGCCCGCGACACCGACTGGTCCCAGATCGTCGCGCTCTACGACCAGATGATCCGGGTCGACGCCTCGCCGATCATCCGGCTCAACCGCGCCATCGCCGTCGCCGAGCTGGACGGCCCCGAGGTGGCGTTGGCCGAGATCGACCGGCTCGGCCTGGACGACTACCACGCCTTTCACGCCACCCGGGCCGACCTGCTGCGGCGGCTGGGCCGCAGCGGCGAGTCCCGCGCGGCGTACGACCGGGCCATCGAGCTCGCCGAGAACGCCGCCGAGGTCGCGCTGCTGACCAGGCGCAGGGACCAGCTCGGACGAATCTGAGGAAATTTCGCCCGACCCTGTCGGATCGGGGCAGGAGCGTTCGTAGAAGAAGTGAGCGGCGGTCACCCGACCGCCCTGAGACGAATCCCGAGACGAGGAGAGACGAATGCCGGAATACATCATCGCGTTCAACGACGAGTGGGTCGCCGAGCACACGCTGGAGCAGCTGCGCCACAAGCGCGACACCTCGATGGCCGTGACCAAGGAGATGAAGGACGCCGGGGTCTTCGTCTACGGCAACGGCGGGATCGACGCCTCGACCGCTCTGTTCAGCGTCGAGCTCGGCGAAGACGGCGAGCCGGTCTTCACCGACGGCCCGTACGTCGAGACCAAGGAGCACCTCGGCGGCTTCTTCGTCATCGACGTGCCCGACGACGAGGCGGCGCGCTACTGGGCCGGCCGGATGTCGGTCGCACTCGACTGGCCGCAGGAGGTCCACCGCTTCCCGAGGATGGACCGCTTCGACGATTAGGACGACCTGGATCGGAGCCCTGCCGGATGCCCGCTAGGGTACGTCCGCTGTGCTCGTTCGTGCCCGTTGCCAAGGAGTTTTGGTTGCTTCATCACGGTGGTCGTCGGACCCGTCTTCTCAGCCTGTTGATCGCCGGACTGCTCGGTGCCGGCCTGCTCGCCGCCCAGCCGGCGCAGGCCAACACCGCGCCCCGGATCACGAAGGCGCTGGTCACCACCTGGCTGCCCGCCAAGACGACCGGGATCATCCAGTGGAACCCCGCCTTCACCTACGCAGCCAGCGACGACGCGGGCATCACCGGCTATCAGGTGCAGGTCAAGGTCGCGCCGCGGAGCAGCTCGCCGACCGAGGTCGCGAAGATGAGCTCGGCCGGCTACGTCTGGCGTGCCGACGGGTCCAGCACCTGGCTCTACCCGTCGCGTACGTCGGTCTCGACCACCCTGGAGTCGGGCGGTGTCGGGTGCTTCCGGGTCCGCGCCAAGGATGCCGCCGGGCTGACCTCGGCGTGGTCCGGCTGGCACTGCTCGCACGCCCCGATGCTGGCCGGGGAGACGTTCTCATGGTGCTGCGGGCCCAACCTGGTCTCCAAGCTCAACCTCGACGGAAGCGGAGACGGTCCGGACGTCGTCTACGTCTCGACGCGCTACGGGAAGCAGCGCTCCAACGGTGCCTACTGCGCGGAGGGCGCCCGGCTCCGTGTCCGCAAGGGGCCGCACCAGGGCAGGATGACCGTCCTGCTCGGTTCGACGAAGGTCGGCACGGTCAACGCCTGGTCGAGCACGGTCGGTTGGAAGTGGGTATCCGTCCGGCGCACCACCACCGCCTGCGGACGGCTGTGGCTGGCACCGCTGACCAAGGCTCCGGTTCAGATGACGAGGAACTACATTCTCTACTGACGGGGTCGTGGCAGGCTTGCGGCATGACCACGCCGGAGCCCCTCGTCCTTCCCGACACCGAGGCCGCGGAGGCCTGGGTCAAGGATCGTACGTCGCAGACGCTGACCCACGTGCGCGAGCTGGCCGAGCGGCTGCGGACCGCGCCGCCGAGCCAGGCGCTCGAGGTGCTGAAGGCGTGGGACGAGCTCTCCCTCGAGCTCGGCTCGCTCGGCGGCCTGGCCGGGCTGCTCGCCAACGTGCACCCCGTCGAGGCGGTCCGCACCGCGTGCGAGGACACCGAGGTCGAGGTCGACCGGCTGCGCACCGAGCTCACCCAGGACCAGGCGCTCTACCGCGTCTTCGCCGACCTTCCGCAGGACCAGACCGGGGCGCTCGACCCGCTCGCCGCGCGGCTCCTGGAGAAGACGCTGCAGGACTTCACCCGCGCCGGCGTCGACCGCGACGACGCCACCCGTGCCCGGCTCACCGAGATCAACGAACGGCTCACCGAGCTCAACCTCGAGTTCTCCCGCGTGACCCGGGACGACGTACGCATCACCACGGCCACGCCCGAACAGCTCGACGGGATGCCCGCCGACTGGCTGGAGGCGCACCCGGTCGACGACAACGGGCTCGTGGAGATCACCACCGACTACCCCGACGCACTCCCCGCACGGATGTTCGTGAAGGACCCGGCGATCCGTCGCGCCGTCACGGTGGCCGGGCTCGAGCGCGGCTGGCCGCACAACGACGCGGTCCTGAAGGAGATGTTCGCGCTGCGCCACGAGCTGGCCGGCCTGCTCGGCTACGCGGACTGGCCGGCGTTCGACGCCGCGGTGAAGATGATCGGCGAGGGGCCGGCGATCCCGGAGTTCATCGACCGGATCGCCGCGGCTGCCGAGGGGCGGATGAAGCGTGACCTCGAGGTGCTCCTCGACCGCTACGAGCAGGACGTCCCGGGGGCCAGCGCGGTCTCCGCGGCCGACGCGCTCTACTACGAGGAGCTGGTGCGCCGGGAGAAGTACGACGTCGACAGCCAGGTGGTGCGTACGTACTTCGACTTCGCGAAGGTGCACCAGGGGCTCCTGGACGTCACCGGACGCCTCTTCGGGCTGCGCTACCAGCCGGTCTCCGGCGTGGTCACCTGGCACGAGGACGTCAGCGTCTTCGACGTCTTCCCGCTCGACGGCGACCAGCGCCTCGGCCGGATCCACCTCGACCTCCACCCCCGCGAGGGCAAGTACAAGCACGCCGCGCAGTTCGACCTCGCCACCGGCGTGAAGGGCCGCCAGCTGCCCGAGGGCGTGCTGGTCTGCAACTTCTCCCGGGGCCTGATGGAGCACGACCACGTGGTGACCCTCTTCCACGAGTTCGGCCACCTGATCCACCACGTGCTCGGCGGGCAGGGCGAGTGGGCCCGGTTCTCCGGGGTCGCGACGGAGTGGGACTTCGTCGAGGCGCCCAGCCAGATGCTCGAGGAGTGGGCCTGGGACGCCGAGGTGCTCCAGACCTTCGCCACCAACGAGGCCGGCGAGCCGATCCCGGCCGACCTGGTCGAGCGGATGCGGGCGGCGGACGACTTCGGCAAGGGCTACCACGCGCGGCAGCAGATGTTCTACGCCGCCATCTCCTACTGGTTCCACAAGGAGCAGCCCGAGGACCTCACCAAGCGGCTGCAGGAGCTGCAGGCGGCGTACTCGCCCTATCCCTACCTCGACGGCACCCACTTCTTCGCCAACTTCGGCCACCTGGGCGGTTACTCGTCGGCCTACTACACCTACATGTGGTCGCTGGTCATCGCGAAGGACCTGTTCAGCGCCTTCGACCGGGACGACCTGTTCGCCCCGGAGGTGGCCGGTCGCTACCGCGATCTGGTGCTGGCCCGCGGGGGCGAGAAGGACGCCGCGGACCTGGTCGCCGACTTCCTCGGGCGGCCCTACTCCTTCGATGCGTACGCGGCCTGGCTGGTCTCTTAGCACCTGTTTGATGCATACGGGGGCATTTTCCCGGTTTTGTAAAGGAATTGGTTATTTGCCGTTGTTGGAGCGGCAAACTTGCGTCATAGCGATATCTCGGCGAACGTCTCTGTGAGCAGAGGTGCCTGTTGCGCGCATCACTCGGGCTGCTCGTCGATCTCAGGCACCTTCTCAACTGAACCCTATTGAGGGGAGAGACAAATGGATGCCGTGAAGGACATCGACTGGGTGGCTCTCGGGGGCAAAGCGCTCGCCGCGATCGTCATCATCCTGGTCACGTGGATCATCGCGAAGATCGTCGCTTGGGCGTTCGCGAAGCTGACCTCGAAGATCCCGTTCCTCCAGAAGGCTGGAAATGACGGAGACACCATCGGCAAGAGCCTCGGTTCCGTAGCCGGCCTGCTGGTGTGGCTCTTCGGTCTGATCGCACTGCTGGACCTGTTCGAGCTCAGCGCTGTGCTGACGCCGATCCAGGGTCTGCTCGACGGGGTGCTGGGCTTCCTGCCCAACCTCATCGGCGCGGTCTTCGTCTTCGTTGTCGGCGCGCTCGTCGCCAAGGTCGTCCGCCAGCTCGTCGAGACCGCGCTCGGTGCGGTCCCGTTCGACAAGTGGATCGGCAGTGGCAGCAAGCTCTCCGGCCGTGTTGACGCGACGGTGGGTGTCGACGACACCGCCGACCCGTACGCTGCACCGGCTGCGCCCGCGGGCACTGCCGCGCAGATCGTCAAGGTCATCGGTCTCGTGCTCTACGCGATCATCATGATCGTGGTGGCCATCGCCGCTCTGCAGATCCTCGGGATCAGCTCGATCTCCGAGCCCGCCGAGGGCATGCTCAACATGATCCTGGCAGCGATCCCGAAGCTCATCGCCGCCGCGGTCCTGCTCGGCATCGGGGTGCTCATCGCGCGCTTCGCCGCCGACATCCTGGGCCAGATCATCGACGGTCTTGGCTTCGACAACGCGCTCCGCTCGATGGACGTGCTGCCCGCCGGCCAGAGCGCCACCCCGGCG
This sequence comes from Nocardioides sp. NPDC126508, assembly GCA_040302365.1. Lineage (GTDB taxonomy): Bacteria > Actinomycetota > Actinomycetes > Propionibacteriales > Nocardioidaceae > Nocardioides. Next base: position 278,241 of record JBEOUM010000004.1, on the reverse strand, counting down.
ATCACCAAGGTGATCCAGATCGGCATCGTGCTCTTCTTCTCCGTGATGGCCGCGCAGATGCTGGAGTTCCCGCAGATCACCGCGTTCATCAGCGAGGTGCTCGAGCTGGGTGGCAAGGTCATCTTCGGTGGGGCGATCATCGCCGCCGGCGTCGTGATCGCCGGTGTCATCGCGAAGCTCGTGCCCGGGTCGGCCTCGCAGATCCTGAAGTACGCCACGATCGTGCTCTTCGTCGCGATCGGGCTGAAGTTCATGGGTCTGGCCGACTCGATCATCAACCTCGGCTTCGGTGCTGTGGTCGTCGGTGGTGCCGCTGCCGCGGCGCTCGCCTTCGGTCTCGGCGGCCGCGACGCTGCCGCCCGGCAGCTGGAGCGGCTCCAGGCGGAGGGTGGTGGCACGCGTTCGGCTGCCGCGCCGACCGCTTCGAACCCGACGCCGCCGCAGGCGCCCGGCGTCTGATCAACCACCCACGACCCTCAGGGTCACGTCAGGGAGCCCCCGGGTATCTGGGGGCTCCCTTGCATTTGCCTTGAATCGCTCCGATCATCGCCGTAAGATCACGATATATCGCGAAGGAACGCGATCTAGACGTTCGACATGGGAGAAGAATCTGATGAGCAACAACAACCCTTGGGGTGAGTGGATCGACCAGATGGGTCGAGAGTTCGGCAAGGGCGGCCCGCGCCGCTCCCACGGCTGGCAGGGCGGTCCCGGTTGGGGCGGGCCCGGATGGGGTGGCCCCGGCGGCCCCGGTTGGCAGGGCGGCCACCACGGCCGCGGTCGCGGACCCGCCGGTCCGCCGCCGTGGATCGCGGCGCTGCTCGGCTTCGACAACCAGCCCCCGCAACGGCCCGGTCCCCGGGTCCGTCGTGGTGACGTACGGTCCGCGATCATCTACGTGCTGGCAGAAGCGGCCGAGCAGGCCCAGGTGATCAACGGCTACCAGGTGATCCAGCAGATCTCCGAGCGCAGCTCGGGTGAGTGGCGGCCGAGCCCCGGCTCGGTCTACCCGACCATCCAGCAGCTCGAGGACGAGGGCCTCGTGGAGTCCGACGACGAGCACGGCCGCCGGGCGATCCGGCTGAGCGAAGCCGGCAAGACCTATGCCGCCGAGCACAGCGACGAGCTGGCAGCCGTGTGGAAGCCGTTCGACAAGGCTGTCGACAACGCCCGCTCCGGCGGCCGCGGTGGCCGCGGTGGACAGGGCGTTGGCGACCTCGCCGGCTTCGGGATCCTCGGCGGCGAGCTCGCCCAGGTGCTCCCGGCGGTGTGGCAGCTCGCCACCTCCGGCACCGACAGTCAGCGCCAGGCGGCCGCCGACATCCTCGCCGACACCCGGCGCAAGCTCTACGGCCTCCTCGCGGCCGGCGACGACGAACACACCGTCACCGCCGAGCAGATCGACGAGGCCGAGGAGACGGAGGACGGCGAGCCCGGCCCCGAGCCGAAGGCCTGATGTCCCACTCGTGGGGAGAGATCCCACTCGCAGGTAGGTTCCCCACGCTCCGGAGCGTGGGGAACCTACGCATTTGTGGGAGATGTCTGTGGGCCAGGTGCTGTCCACAGGGCACGCTCGGGATCGGGTTGTCCACAGGTCGCTGGATCGCGGTTCCGTCCGCGACGGCTGGCGGTTGGACCTGACGCGGATCCACGTGACCCGACTCGATGCCCGTTCGAGCCGGAGGCAGCCTTCTGTCTCGTGGAGTCGGGTCTGCGTTCGAAGCAGTTCGATCGCGCCGATCTGGAGACGGCGTACGCCGCGATGCACGCCCGCCATCGGATGGGCCGGTTGCAACCTCTGATCGCCATGGCCGGTTCACAGTCGGGATCGGTCGCTGAGTCGCGTGGATCGTGGATCTTCGACCAGGCCGGACTGCCTCGGCCGCAGCAGCAGGAGATCCGCGAGCTCACGGGCTATCGGTTCCTCAGGTTGACCTGGGAAGACCTCGCCCACCCGTGGGAATGTTCCCCACTCTCCGGAGCGTGGGGGAAGTCCCAACGAGTGGGGCAACATCCGCGGTGGGTCAGAGCGCCTCGAGGTGGCCGTCCACGTGGCGGTGCCCGACGGCCTCGTAGCCGACGATCGTGACGACCGGCGCCAGCGCGACGACGATGAGGCACCAGGACACCGGCACTCCCGCGGCCGCCAGCGCGATGCTCGCGACCAGCACGGCGGCGGTGATGGCGATCAGGAGGATGTGGAACGGATCGATCACGTGCAAGAACGAGTTGTAGAGGAGGTACAGGAGCAGGGCGTAGGCGGCGACGGGGATGGTCACCGACGCGACCGTGCCGATCTCGCCCAGCTTGGACTCGTGCTCCAGCAGGTAGGCGGCGACATGGAGGCCGGCGCCGGTGGCCGCGATCGAGGCGAAGATCAGGATGTGCCCGTAGCCCCACAGGAACGAGCGGTCACGGCGACGGTGGAGCACCTCGGCCCAGGGCATCGTGAAGTAGGTCCACCACTGGCCGAAGGTCAGCCCGATCCCGGCGGTGAGCAGGAGGATCGCGTCCAGGCTCCACCCGATCTCCGGGTCGTGGACGATCGCCGACACCACCGCGACGGTGCCGATGACGCCCTCGCCGAGGGTGATGATCACCAGCAGCCCGTAGCGCTCCGCGATGTGGTGCGCGTGCCAGGGCGAGCCGCCGAAGCGGCGCTCGGCGATGAACGGGCCGAGCAGCTCGACCAGCAGCGGCACCGTCATCGCGGCGAACGCGGTCGGTACGTCGAGCGGCAGGATGGCGAGGATGCACCACAGCACCTGTGCGGTGAGGATGGTGGTCAGATAGACCAGGTGCACGCCGCGCCGGCCGGGATCCTGGCGCCAGGCGCGCAGCCACTGGCCGCAGAGCGCGACCCGCATCACGACGTACCCGGCGATCAGGATCTCGTTGTGGAGCCGGTCGCCCTCGTGGACGCTCGCGAACATCTCCGGCAGGCCGAGCGCCATGATGATCACGCCGACCATCTGCACCATCGTGAGCAGCCGGAACGCCCAGTCGTCGGTGTCGTAGGCCGACGCCATCCACGAGTAGTTGATCCACGCCCAGCAGATCGCGAACGACGCGAAGCAGAACGCCACGACCCCGGCCCACACGTGTCCTTCGGCGAGCTGATGGGCCAGCTCGTTGCCGCTGACCCCGAAGGCCACGACGAAGGTCAGGTCGAAGAGCAGCTCCAAGGGGGTCGCGGCCCGATGCTCCTCGTGCGGGTCTCGTCCGGTCATCTGCCTCAGGCGGCTCGTTGTTGTCACCCTGGCGAGGATAGGACCTGACGGCGTACGTTCCTCGCATGAGCGAGCGTCAGCGAGCGACAAATGGCCTCAGGCCGCCGGTTCCGTATTCTTCGACCTGCCGGACGGAGGCGGCGGCATGAGCGACATCCTGATCAAGGTGCGTGGGTCGCACAGTGTCGAGGTGGCACCGGAGCGTGGCGTGGTGTCGGCCGAGGTCCGGTTCGAGGGCGCCTCACCGGAGCCGGTGATGGAGCGGCTGCAGCGCGGCCTGCACGCGGTGCGGAGCGAGCTCGAGCGGCTCGAGCAGGAGGGTGCGATCGAGCGGTTCGTCGTCCAGCGGGTGCGCACCTCGGCCGAGCGGCCCTGGAACCAGGACGGCAAGCGGCTGCCGCTGGTGCACCATGCCTCGGTGGGTCTCGCGGTCGAGTTCATCGACTTCAAGGAGCTGGCGACCTGGGTCGGCCGCACCTCCGGCGACGAGGGCCTCCAGGTCCACCACGTCGAGTGGCGGCTGACCAAGGACAGCCGGCTGAAGGTCGAGCGGGAGGTACGCCAGGAGGCGGTCCGCCAGGCCAAGATCCGCGCCCAGGACTACGCCGATGCCCTCGACCTCGGCCCGGTCGCGGTCCGGAGCATCAACGACGTCGGCGTCAGCCGCGAGCCGGCGTACGAGTCGGCGGCCATGGCCATGCCGACCGCCGCCGCGAAGTTCGCGGACGCCGGGTCGGCCGCCCCCGACCTGGCCTTCGACCCCGACGACATCACCGTCTACGCCGAGGTCGAGGCGGCGTTCACCGTCTAGCGGAGCGCGGCGGTGGCGGCTGCGAGCGCGGTGACGCGGTCCCAGTCGCCGGAGGCGAGCGCGTCGGCGGGGGTGAGCCAGGAGCCGCCGACGCAGCCGACGTTGCGGAGGCCGAGGTAGCTCGGGGCGGTGGCGAGCGAGATGCCGCCGGTGGGGCAGAAGCGAGCGTCGGGAAGCACCGACGGCAGCGAGCCCAGGAATTTGGCGCCGCCGGAGGCCTCGGCCGGGAAGAACTTCATCGCGGTGTGGCCGGTCTCGAGCACCGCGAGGGCCTCGGAGACGGTGGCGGTGCCGGGCAGGAACGGCAGGCCGGTGTCACGCATCGCGCCGAGCAGGGTGGGCGTGGCGCCCGGCGAGACCAGGAACTGCGCCCCGGCAGCCGCGGCCTCCTTGGCGAGCACCGGGCTGGTCACCGTGCCGGCGCCGATCAGGACCTCCGGCACCTCCTCGGCGATGGCCCGGATGGCGTCGAGCGCGACCGGCGTACGCAGCGTCAGCTCGACCACGGGCACACCACCCTCGGCGAGGGCGCGGGCCACGGGCACCGCCTGGTCGATCGCGTCGACGACGACGACCGGGATCACCGGGGAGAGGTCGAGCAGGTCGGTGGACTTCAGGTCAGACATGGACGGGGCTCTCCTGGGACGATGCGGCGAACTGAAAGACGGAGGCGCCGGTGTCGGCGGAGCCGACGGTGGCGCGGAAGGCACTGAAGAGCTCGCGGCCGGTGCCGCGCCACTCGCTGTCGAGCGGTGCCCGGCCGGTGGTCGGCCGGTGCGCGAACTCGTCGGCGTCGACCGCGATCGAGAGCGTGCCAGCGACGGCGTCGACGGTGATCACGTCACCATCCTGCACGCGGGCGAGCGGTCCGCCGAGCGCGGCCTCGGGGGTGAGGTGGATGGCGGCGGGCACCTTGCCGGACGCGCCGGACATCCGGCCGTCGGTGACGATGGCGACGTGCTGACCGCGGTCCTGCATCACGCCGAGCGCCGGGGTGAGCTTGTGCAGCTCGGGCATCCCGTTGGCCGCGGGGCCCTGGTAGCGGATCACCGCGACGAAGTCGCGGCCGTCGAGGCGCTTCTCGGAGAAGGCGGTGAGGAAGTCGGCCTGGTCGTCGAAGACGATCGCCGGGGCGGAGACCACCCGGTGCTCGGGCGCGACCGCCGAGGTCTTGATGACAGCGGTGCCGAGGTCACCGGTCAGCACCCGCAGACCGCCGTCAGGCGAGAAGGGATCCGAAGCCGGGCGCAGCACGTCGAGGTCGCCGGAGATCGGGGCGCCCTCGACCAGCTCGATCTCGCCGTCGCGGGTGAGCCGCGACTCCTGGGTGTAGGCCGACAGTCCCGGGCCCAGGATGGTGGTGACGTCCTCGTGGAGCAGCCCGGCCTCGAGCAGGGTGCGGATCAGGAAGCTGACGCCACCGGCCGCGTGGAAGTGGTTCACGTCGGCGGAGCCGTTGGGGTACATCCGGGTGAGCAGCGGCACCACCGGCGACAGGTCGGAGAGATCGGCCCAGGTCAGCTGGATCCCGGCAGCACGGGCGATGGCGACCAGGTGCATGGTGTGGTTGGTCGAGCCGCCGGAGGCGAGCAGCGCGACGCAGGCGTTGATGATCGACTTCTCGTCGATCATCTCGCCGATGCCGGGACCACCGGTGAGCGCCAGCTCGGTGGCTCGCGCGGCGGCGGCGCGGTTGAGCGCGGCGCGCAGAAGGGTGTCCGGGGAGGCGAACGACGAGCCCGGCAGGTGCAGGCCCAGCACCTCCATCAGCAGCTGGTTGGAGTTGGCGGTGCCGTAGAAGGTGCACGTGCCGCGCGAGTGGTAGCTGGCGGCCTCGGCCTCGAGCAGCTCCTCGCGGGTGGCCTCGCCTGCTGCGTACCGCTGGCGGACGCGGGCCTTCTCCTTGTTGGGGAGACCGGAGGACATCGGGCCGGCCGGCACGAAGACGGTCGGCAGGTGGCCGAAGGAGAGCGCGCCGATCAGCAGGCCGGGCACGATCTTGTCGCACACGCCCAGCATCAGCGCCGCGTCGAACATGTCGTGCGAGAGGGCGATCCCGGCCGACATGGCGATCACGTCGCGGGAGAAGAGCGAGACCTGCATGCCGTCGCGGCCCTGGGTGATGCCGTCGCACATGGCGGGTACGCCGCCGGCGACCTGCGCCAGCCCGCCGGCCCGCATCACCGCGGCCTTGAGCAGTGGCGGGTAGGTCTCGTAGGGAGCGTGCGCCGAGAGCATGTCGTTGTAGGAGGTCACGATCGCGACGTTCGGCTTGGCCGCGGGGTTGATCACCTTGAGCTCGGCCTTCGTCGGCGCGGTCGAGGCCGCGAAACCGTGGGCCAGGTTGCTGCACGCGAGCCGGCCGCGGGCGGGCCCGGCGACCCGGGCGGCAGCGATGCGGGCCAGGTAGTCGGCCCGGGTTGCGGCCGAACGCTCGATCAGTCGAGCGGTGACGTCGGCGACGGTGGGGGAAACGGCAGTCACGGGTCCTCCAAAGGCAGTGTTCTTTGGCACACAATGTCATGATCTTTGGATCGATACAAGTAAATCTTTGGTATGCCAAAGACATAAGTGGCGTACGCTGACCCCATGCCCGAGATGACAACCGCCGCCGACGTACTCGCCCTGGTGCGCTCCGGGCGCGCCCTGACACGCAGCGATCTGCAGAAGACCACCGGTCTGTCGCGTACGGCTGTGGTCTCTCGGGTCTCCGCCCTCGTCGAGGCCGGGCTGATCCTCACCGGGGAGGAGCTCGCCTCCACCGGTGGCCGGCCGCCGGGCTCGCTCACCTTCAACGCCGACGCCGGGGTCGTCCTGGCGGTGGCGATCGGTCGCTCCCGCAGCCAGCTCGCCGTCTTCGACCTCGATGGCCGCGAGCTCGCCGGCGACACCCGTGACCACGAGGTCGGGATCGCCGCCGACGACCTGATGCCCGACGTCACCGACCGGCTCGAGCGGCTCTTGGAGGGGATCGAGCCGCCGGTGCTCGGCGTCGGGATGAGCCTGCCGGGTGTCGTCGATCCCGTCCGCCGGGTCTCGGTCGACTCGCCGGTGATGAGGGGCTGGGACGGCGTCGCGCTCGACCCCTACTTCGACCGCCTCACCGACGGCCCGCTGGTGCTCGTCAACGACACCGACGCGCTGGCCACGGCCGAGCTCTTCGGGAGCGGGCTGCACCCGAAGGACGCGCTCGTCGTGAAGGCCTCGACCGGTCTCGGCCTGGCGGTCATCGCCGACGGCATGGTGCTGCGTGGCCACGCCGGTGCCGTCGGCGAGATCGGGCACACCCGAGTCGAGTCCGCCGGCGAGCGCCCCTGCCGCTGCGGGGCGACCGGCTGTCTCGAGACCGTCGCGGCCGGCTGGGCGCTGACCCAGGGTCTCGTCGACTCCGGCGTCTCCGCAGGTCACATCCGTGACCTGGTGGCGGCCGCGCTGGCCGGCGACGCGATCGCCCGCGGCCTCCTGCGCGAGGCCGGCCGCCAGCTCGGCGAGGTGCTGGCGATCGCGATCAACCTGCTCAACCCGGAGGTCGTCGTGATCGGCGGCGACATGGCGGCCGCCTTCGACCTCTTCACCGCGGGCGTACGCGAGACCGTCTACTCGCGCTCCACCGCACTGGCCACCCGTGACCTCACGTTCGTCCCCTCCACCCATGCCGACTCCACCGGCATGGTCGGCTGCGCCGCGGTGGCCATCAACCATCTGCTCTCGCCCGAGCGGCTCGACGCCCACCTCGCCAAGGCCTGATCCGGAGCTGATCCGGTCCACCGGATTTCGCTCCCCAACCCGGCGCGGCGGGGCTAGCCTGCCAGGTCGAGACTCACCGAGGACGGGAGCAGATCATGGTCGCTGAAGGTCCGAGAATCGCCCGCCGCCGGCTGCTCGCCGCGGCAACGATCGGTGCGGCGGGAGCGCCGGTCCTGGCCGCGGCGGCCGGCGCCGAGCCGGGTCCGATCCCACCGCCGCCCGCCGCGGACCGAGGCAGTCGCGTGACTCCGGGCGCGGACAGGGCTGCTGCCGACGACTGGGCGGTGCTGGCGGGCGAACGGGTCGGCATCATCACCAACCCCACCGGCGTGCTGCGCAACCTACGCAACATCGTCGACGAGATGCACGAGTCGGGGGCGGTGAGCATCGCGGGCGTGTTCGGCCCCGAGCACGGCTTCCGGGGCACCGCCCAGGCCGGAGGCTCGGAGGGCACCTTCGTCGACGAACGCACCGGCCTGACCGTCTACGACGCCTACGGAGCGAACGTCGCGAAGATGCGCGAGCTGTTCACCACGGCCGAGGTGGAGACCGTCGTCTTCGACATCCAGGATGTCGGCTCCCGGTTCTACACCTACATCTGGACCATGTGGACGGCGATGCAGGCCGCGGTCGCGACCGGCACCCGCTTCGTGGTCCTCGACCGGCCCAACCCCGTGGGCGGGGTTACCCGCGGACCGATGATGACCGCGGCGTACACCTCGGGGGTCGGAGCCCGCGAGATCGTCCAGCAGCACGGGATGTCGGTCGGCGAGCTGGCCCGCTTCTTCGACGGCGAGTTCCTCGAGGAGCACGCCGGCGGACGGCTGGCCCAGCTCGACGTCGTCGAGGTCACCGGGTGGAGGAGAAGGACCTTGTACGCCGACACCGGCCTCGACTTCGTCCTGCCGAGCCCCAACATGCCGACCTCCGACACCGCGCTCGCCTATCCCGGCACCTGCATGTTCGAGGGCACCAACCTCTCCGAGGGGCGCGGCACCACCAAGCCGTTCGAGCTGATCGGGGCGCCGTTCGTCGACCACCGCTGGGCCGCGGCGCTGGCGGAGGCGGGCCTGCCGGGCGTGACGTTCCGGGAGGCGTACTTCAACCCCTCGGTCAACAAGTTCGCCGGCCAGGTCTGCGGCGGGGTGCAGGTCACGATCCAGGACCGCGACCGCTTCGACCCGATCCGCACCGGCGTCGAGATGCTGGTCGCGGCCAAGTCGCTCTACCCCGAGTTCGCCTGGCGCCAGGACTCCTGGGACACCGCCCGGCCCTTCTGGATCGACAAGCTGACCGGCTCGACCAGGCTGCGTACGCAGATCGACGCAGGTGCCACCGGCGACGAGGTCGAGGCCGCCTGGGCCGGCGAGCTCGCCGAGTTCGACGCCCGCCGCCGGCCCTACCTGATCTACCGCTGAGGTCGAAGCGTCCCTCCCGCGGCACGGGGTTCGACCGTTCGTCCCGGCAGATCGACCGTTCGTCGTGGTGTGGATCGAATGGGCTGGACACGGGTCGCCATTGTGACCAAGGTCACATCGTCCCACCCCATTTCGACAGACTCGGAGGTGACCCATGCCGTCCTCGTCCAAGGGCTCGTGGATCCTTGTCGGGGTCCTCCTGATCGCGGCAGCAGCACCGTGTCTCGCGGTGCCGCTGTACGCGAAGGAGACCCCGACGCTCGCCGGATTCCCGTTCTACTTCTGGTTCCAGCTCGTCCTGATCCCCTGTTCGGTCCTCTTCACGACCATCGCCTACTTCGTCGCCAAGGCCGCGTTCCGGCGTGACCGTGACGCCGCCGGGCGCCCCTGGAAGGAGGCCGGCCAGTGAGCGCGGTAGCCGTCTCCGTCTTCGCCTTCCTCTTCCTGCTGGTCACGATCCTCGGCTTCTCCGCCGCGCGCTGGCGCAGGGCGAAGTCGATGGACAACCTCGACGAGTGGGGCCTGGGCGGCCGTGGGTTCGGTACGTTCGTGGCCTGGTTCCTCATCGGAGGCGACCTCTACACGGCGTACACGTTCATCGCGGTCCCCGCGACGCTGTTCGCCGGCTCGGCCGTCGGCTTCTTCGCGGTGCCCTACACGATCCTCGTCTACCCGATCATCTTCGCGTTCCTGCCGAAGCTGTGGTCGGTCTCGCACAAGCACGGGTTCGTCACCCCGGCCGACTTCGTCACCGGGCGCTACGGCTCCAAGTCGCTCGGTCTCGTGGTCGCGCTGACCGGTCTGCTGGCCACGATGCCCTACATCGCGCTGCAGCTGGTCGGCATGGAGGTCGTGCTCGAGGTGATGGGTCTGCAGAGCGACTCCTCGAACTGGTTCGTCCGTGACCTGCCGCTCTTCATCGCGTTCGCGGTGCTGGCCGCCTACACGTACTCCTCGGGATTGCGGGCACCGGCGCTGATCGCGTTCGTGAAGGACACGCTGATCTACATCGTGATCATCGTGGCGATCATCTACATCCCCTCGCAGCTCGGTGGCTGGGGCCACATCTTCGACACCGTGCAGAACGGCTTCGACACCTTCAACACCGAGAACGCCGACGCGATCGCCGCCGGCGACGCCGCGCCGAAGGCGCTGTTCCCGGCTGCCGCCGCCGGCCAGTGGGCCTACGCCTCTCTGGCGCTCGGCTCGGCGCTGGCGCTGTTCATGTACCCCCACTCGATCACCGGCGTCCTCTCCACGCGCAGCCGCACCGTGATCCGTCGCAACGCCGCGCTGCTGCCGGCCTACTCGTTCCTGCTGGGGCTCCTGGCGCTGCTCGGCTTCGTCGCCCTCGCGGCGGGGGTGATGGTCGGCGACCCGCCGAACCCGCAGCTGGCGATCCCGCAGCTCTTCGAGGACCAGTTCCCGGCGTGGTTCGCAGGCGTCGCGTACGCGGCGGTCATCATCGGTGCGCTGGTGCCGGCGGCGATCATGTCGATCGCGGCCGCGAACCTGTGGACGCGCAACATCTACAAGGCCTACCTCAAGCCCGACGCGACCCCCGCCGACGAGGCGAAGCAGGCCAAGATCGTCTCGCTGATCGTGAAGTTCGGGGCGCTGCTGTTCGTGCTGGCGCTGTCGAAGTCGTACGCCATCAACCTGCAGCTGCTCGGTGGCGTCTGGATCCTGCAGACGCTGCCCGCGATCGTCGTCGGGCTCTACACTCGGTGGTTCCACCGCTGGGCGGTCCTGGCCGGCTGGGCGGCCGGGATGGCGTACGGGACGATCGTCGCGTACGGAGTCTCCTCGCCCACGCAGGAGCATTTCGGTGGCCCGCTGGCGCCGTTCCCGGGCACGGAGACGCCGATCTACATCGCGCTCACCGCGTTCCTGCTCAACCTGATCGTGGTCGTCGTGCTGACCCCGATCCTGAGGGCGCTCAACGTGCCGGACGGTGAGGACGCGACCTCGCCGGCGGACTACTCGGTCGACGCCGGCGACGAGGGTGTCGTCGACGAGCTGAGCTCGACGACGGAGGTGCGCTGAGGTCGATCGACCCTGAGACAAAGTCCCGCAAACACGCCCCAACTGCGTGTTTGCGGGACTTTTTCCTTATTTTCAGAAGAACCGCAACGTCATACCGTCGACGTACGTAACACGTATTGAAGGTCTGATTCGGGCCGATCTCGGGAGTGTCGATGTTGGACAAAGAGACTGTGATGGTCTCGGCGAGCAGTCGAGACGCCGGCGTACGCCGCGCCGTGACGGTTCGTCGTGTCCGACCTGCGACGAAGATCGAGCGTGATGATGAGCAGCGGATCCACGCGGACGATTGGACGCCGGGGGGCGTCGCCTGCGCGGATCTACCACCGGACGTGAAGCTGGCAAGGTCCATCGAGACTGCCGATCCGTCCGGTCCGATGGGTGGGGCTGAGAGCGTGACCAGGACTGCGCTCGCCCCATTCGGCGGGACCCCGCCGGTGCCAGCCGCGATCCCCGTGCGCTCGGGCGCCGGGTGCAGGCGCCGACGGGGTCTCGCATTCCCACCACTCCGGGACCTCTCTGTCTAGAGGGGCTCGGCGTCCTGCGGCCAACGCGGCCGCGCAACCTCACATCAGGAGAACGCGATGAACTCGAAGGTACTCGGGGGACTTCGGCGAACGGTGGCGGTGACCCTCGTGGCAGGTGGCCTGGTGGCCGCCGGCGCGGCGGTCGCCTGCGCCGACTCGCAGTCCGTTGAGCCGGACGACAGCGGGGCCGTCCCTGCGGCCCAGCAGCCGATCAAGGAACCGGATCGTGGACCGGTGGGTCCGGTGACGGTGTCGGGAGAACAGGCCGGCAACGACGCGGCGGTCACGGTGACGACCGACGGGACCACGGTCGTGATCAGCGGCCGTGCGCATGCCGAGTCCCCGGTCGACAGCGCGACCAGTGGTGGTGTGGTCCACCATGACAACGACGCCCGGCCCCCGCTGCCCGGCGGGCGCGGCGTCGATCTCGATACGGACCAGGTCGGCTTCGCCGGGGGAGCGACGGGCGACTCGTCGTCCGCGGACGTCGTCGGCACCGCTCGGGTCGGGGCGCAGAAGTACTACTACGTCAAGGATGCCGCGGGGCCTGACGGGTCCTGAACGATGCGCGCGTGAAATGCGTCGGGGCCACCGGGAGATCTCCCGGTGGCCCCGTTCGCGTTCGGCCGGCGCAGACGCCGGTCGAGCTCAGGCCTCGACGGTCTTGATCGCGGAGATGTCGAACTCGAGCTTGATCTTCTCGGAGACGAGCACGCCGCCGGTCTCGAGGGCGGCGTTGAAGGAGAGGCCCCAGTCGGTGCGGTTGATCGCGACCGCGCCCTCGAAGCCGACGCGGGTGTTGCCGAACGGGTCCTTGGCGGAGCCGGTCTGCTCGAACGGGACGGTGACCGACTTCGTGGTGCCCTTGATGGTCAGGTCGCCGGTGATGTTCCAGGTCTCGCCGTCGAACTCGACCTCGGTCGACTCGAAGGTGATGTTGGGGTGGTTCTCGTTCTCGAAGAAGTCACCGGAGAGCAGGTGGCCGTCGCGGTCGGCGTTGCCGGTGTCGACGGAGTCAGCCTTGATCGTGAGGGAGACCTTGGACTTGGCGGGCTCGGCGGTGTCGATCGTCGCGGTGCCCTCGAACTCCTTGAAGGAGCCGCGGACGGTGGTCACCATCGCGTGGCGGGCGGAGAAGCCCAGGCGGGTGTGGGCGACGTCGAGGGTGTAGTCGCCCGAGATGTCCTCGATGGCGGCGGTCGGGGTGTCGAACTCGGTCTCGGCGGGGGCCGTGTCCTTCTTGCTGAAAATGCCCATGGCGGGTGTGCTCCTGGAAGAATTGGTTGAAACTGCAAGCATCATAACGGGGGAATCTCGTCCAATGTTCCCGCTCTCGTGGGGTTTTCTGACGACGGCGGAAGATTGGTTGCAGTGACAACGCTATCCCTAAATGCATGAGGCCCGCTCCCCTGTCGGGAGCGGGCCTCAGAAGTGTCGAGTGGTTGTCAGGCAGCGTGACGAGTGGTCGCGGGTGCACTTACTTCGACCCAGCGGGCCTCCATGTGCTTACGGCCGCGGCGGTCGACGACGGGGAGCCAGCGGAGCTCAAGCCTGCTAGTCACTTCATTTCCCTTCATCAGACACCTCCTGTTCACCTTGTGTTCACCAAAGGTACCGCACCCCCACTCCCATGTCCAAGTAGTCGGCCAAACGGCGCGGTCTGCCCCACCTGGTGACCTCGAAGGGTGTGTCGAGCGGGTGTCGCGCCCCACTTCGGGGCAATGTGCCAACTCCTGCCCGAAATCGGGCAGAAACTTGAACGTTGTCCGGTGGGTGCCTCACAGTGGGTGACGTGAATGCGGAGCAAGCGCTGATCGACCACCTGGTCGCCACTACCGGGCTCCCGCCCGGGGAGGCGGCGCGGGTGATCGAGGACGTGGTGGCGTACTTCGACGAACCGGTCGAGGCCTACGTGCGCCGCCGGCACACACAGCTGAAGACCTACGGCGCGAAGAACGACGCGATCTTCGCGCAGCTCGCCGAGGAGCTCCGGGCGCGGGTCGTTGCCGCGCCGCAGCTGACCGAACGGCAGCTGCGACGGCTCATCTACGGATAGGACGGACAGGACACATGTGCGGAATCGTTGGCTACATCGGGCCCCAGCAGGCTGCGGGCCTGCTCACCGAGGGGTTGGCCCGGCTGGAGCACCGCGGCTACGACTCGGCGGGCGTCGCCGTGCTGGGCAGCAGGCTCCAGGTGGTGAAGAAGGCCGGCCGCGTACGCGATCTGGTGGACGCGCTGCCGAAGCGGTTCGCCGGCAAGGTCGGCATCGGCCACACCCGGTGGGCGACCCATGGTCCGGCGAACGACACCAACGCCCACCCGCACGTTTCCGCCGACGGTCGGGTGGCAGTTGTCCACAACGGGATCGTCGACAACGCCGCCTCGTTGCGGGAGCGGCTCACCGAGGCGGGTATCGAGCTGGTCAGCGACACCGACACCGAGGTCTTCGCCCATCTCATCGGACTGTCGACCGCCGACAATCTGGAGGCCAAGGTCGTCGACGCGCTCTCCCAGGTCGAGGGCACCTGGGGTCTCGCCGTCGTGCACGCGGACTTCCCCGACCGCATGGTCGTCGCCCGCAACGGCTCCCCGCTGATCGTCGGGGTCGGCGACGGCGAGATGTACGTCGCCTCGGACCTGGCCGCGATCGTGCGCCACACCACCACCGTCGCCCACCTCGACGACGGGGAGCTCGCAACCGTCACCGCGACCGGCTTCACGACCTTCCGCCAGGACCTGACGACGACCACCACCACGGCTCGCGAGGTCGACGTGGACCCGTCGGCGTACGAGTACGGCGAGCTCGCCGACGAGCCGCGGATGTTCACCGAGATCCTCGAGCAGCCGTCCTCGGTCGAGCGGGCGCTCCGTGGCCGGCTCGACGAGCGGTTCGGCACCGCTCACCTCGGTGGGCTCAACCTCGACCCGCGCGAGCTGCGCGCGATCCGCCGGGTGAAGATCCTCGGCTGCGGCTCCGCCTACTACGTCGGCCAGATGGGTGCCGGGCTGATCGAGGAGCTGGCCCGGATCCCCGCCGACGCCGAGGCGGCCTCGGAGTTTCGCTACCGCAACCCGATCATCGAGCCCGACACCCTCTACGTCGTCGTCTCCCAGTCCGGCGAGACCATCGACACCCTGCTCGCGGTCCAGGAGATCAAGCGCAAGGGCGGCCGGGTGCTGGGCGTCGTCAACGTCGTCGGCTCAGCGATCGCGCGCGCCGTCGACGGCGGGATCTATCTGCACGCCGGCCCGGAGATCGCGGTCGCCTCGACCAAGGCGCTGACCAACATGTACGTCGCGTTCTCCCTGCTGGCGCTCCAGCTGGGTCGCGTCCGTGACCTCTCGATCGCGGACGGGAAGCGGCTCATCGCCGGCCTGCAGGCGCTGCCGAGGCAGATCGAGGAGATCCTCAAGGGCGAGTCTCACCTCGAGGAGGTCGCGGCGCGCCTGGCCGAGGCCGAGTCGATGTTCTTCGTCGGACGTGTACGCGGCTACCCGGTCGCCCGCGAGGGCGCTCAGAAGCTGAAGGAGATCTCCTACCGGCACGCCGAGGCCTATCAGACCTCCGAGCTCAAGCACGGCCCGCTCGCGCTGATCTCGGAGTCGGTGCCGACCGTGGCGATCGTGCCCCAGGACGAGCTGACCGACCGCAACGTGGCGGCCCTGCACGAGATCAGCGCCCGCCGTGGGCCGCTGGTCGTCGTCACCCACCCCGACGTCGACCTCGGCGAGCTCGACGCACTGCGTGTGGACGTACCGAAGAACGAGGTCGAGCTCGACCCGATCCTGCTGACGATCCCGCTGCAGCTGATCGCCTTCCACGCCGCCAAGGCACTCGGTCACGACGTCGACAAGCCGCGGAATCTCGCTAAATCGGTAACCGTTGAGTAGCCGGGAGCGGTTCAATCAGCCCATGCGTCTGGCGGGTATCAATGTCCATCCGGTGAAGTCGACGGCGATCAGGCCGGTGCGGGAGGCCTACGTCGGTAGAACAGGGCTCGTCGGGGACCGGGAGTGGATGGTCGTCGACGGTGACGGGCGGCTCGTCTCCGCGCGGGAGCTCCGCGAGCTCTTCACCGTCGTCGCCGACACGCCGGCGACGGGCGGCGGCGCCGATCTGCGGCTGAGCGCGCCGGGGCACGAGCCGATCGAGCTGGCGACCCCGACCGAGGGCGTACGCGACGTCGAGATGTTCAACCGCCCGAGGATGCGCGTGCGCCCGGCCGGTCCGGGGGCCGACGCGTGGCTGCGCCGCGTCCTCGGCCGCGACGACCTGTCGCTGGTGTGGTGTCATGACCCGTTCCGCCGGGTGCTCGACACCGAGGACGGGTTCACCGCCGACGACCACGCCGCCTTCCACGACGACTCCGCGGTCTCGCTGATCACCGACGTCTCGGTCGCCGCGATCGACTCCTGGAGCGAGGCGACGATCACCGCGCAGCGGTTCCGGCCCAGCCTCCTGGTCGAGGGTGCCGGGGAGGCGTTCGCGGAGGACGGGTGGAAGGAGATCGGCATCGGACCGGTCCGGTTCCGAGTGGTCTCGCCGGTCCCGCGCTGCGTGATGACGACCATCGATCCGGTGACGCTGGAGAAGAGCAAGGAGCCGCTGCGTACGCTCGCCGTCCATCGACGGTGGGGAGGCAAGACGTGGGCGGCGGTGCACCTCGGTGTCGTCCATCCCGGTGAGATCGCGGTCGGCGACGAGGTCATCGTCTCCTGAGTGACGGGGGCCACCGCGCCGAGGAATGTCGAGATCGTGCTATATGGGCCTACCGTTGGATGGTGAGCACCGACGCTGATTCTGCCGTATCCACCACTCCCGCGCCCGAGGGGCCCAGCGGTGAGTCCAGCGTGGAGGCAGAGCAGGGTCCGACCTTCGACTCGCTCGGTCTGTCCGCCGGTGTCCTCGAGGCCGTGAAGGCCCTCGGCTACGAGACGCCGAGCGCGATCCAGGCCGCGACGATCCCCTCGCTGCTCGAGGGTCGCGACGTCGTCGGTCTGGCGCAGACCGGCACCGGTAAGACCGCCGCGTTCGCGCTGCCGGTGCTCTCCAACCTCGACGTCTACCAGAACGCGCCCCAGGCGCTGGTGCTCGCGCCGACGCGTGAGCTGGCCCTGCAGGTGTGCGAGGCGTTCGAGCGCTACGCCTCCAACCTCGACGGCGTACGCATCCTGCCGGTCTACGGCGGCCAGGGCTACGGCCCGCAGCTGACCGCGCTGCGTCGTGGCGTCCACGTCGTCGTCGGCACCCCCGGCCGGATCATGGACCACCTCGAGAAGGGCACGCTGGACCTCTCCCAGCTGCGCTTCCTGGTGCTCGACGAGGCCGACGAGATGCTCAACATGGGTTTCGCGGAGGACGTCGAGACGATCCTCGCCGACACCCCCGAGGACAAGCAGGTCGCGCTCTTCTCCGCGACCATGCCTGCGCAGATCCGCCGACTGTCGAAGAAGTACCTTCGCGATGCCGAGGAGATCTCGGTCAAGGCGAAGACCCAGACCGCCGCCAACATCACCCAGCGCTACCTGATGGTGTCCTACCCCCAGAAGGTCGACGCGCTCACCCGCATCCTCGAGGTCGAGAACTTCGAGGGCATGATCGTCTTCACGCGCACCAAGTCCGAGACCGAGTCGCTGGCCGAGAAGCTGCGCGCGCGTGGCTTCGCCGCGACCGCGATCAACGGTGACATCGCCCAGGTCCAGCGCGAGAAGACCGTCAACCAGCTCAAGGACGGCTCGCTGGACATCCTGGTCGCGACCGACGTCGCCGCTCGTGGTCTGGACGTCGAGCGGATCTCGCACGTGGTCAACTACGACCTGCCGACCGACGTCGAGGCGTACGTCCACCGCATCGGCCGCACCGGTCGCGCGGGCCGCACCGGCGACGCGATCTCGTTCGTCACCCCGCGTGAGCGCTGGCTGCTGCGTGCGATCGAGAAGCACACCAAGGCATCGCCGAAGCAGATGAACCTGCCCTCGGTCGACGAGGTCAACGCCACCCGCCTCTCGCGCTTCGACGACGGCATCACCGCCGCCCTCCAGGAGGGCGAGAAGATCGAGTTCTTCCGCGACGTGGTGCGCCACTACGTCGACGAGCACGACGTGCCCGAGGTCGACGTCGCCGCCGCTCTGGCAGCGGTGCTCCACGGGGAGGAGCCGCTGCTCCTCGAGCCGGAGCCGGAGAAGCCCGCGTACGAGGAGCGCCGGGGCCGTCGCGACGACCGCGGCGGCGAGCGAGGCGGCGAGCGAGGCGGCGAGCGTCGGGAGACGTCGCGGTCGCGCGGCAACGGGCAGCCGCTGGCGACGTACAAGATCCAGGTGGGCAAGCGCCACCGCGTCGAGCCGCGCCAGATCGTCGGCGCCATCGCCAACGAGGGCGGCCTGCGCCGCGCCGACTTCGGCAACATCTCGATCCGCAACGACTTCTCGCTCGTCGAGCTCCCCGCGGACCTGGCCCCCGAGACCTGGAAGGCGCTCGAGTCGACCCGCATCTCCGGCAAGCTCATCGAGCTCTCCGAGGACTCCGGTGGCGGTCCCGTACGTCGCTCGGGTGGCCGCTTCGACCGGAGCCAGGGGCCGCGCCGCGGTGCTCCCGAGGCCGGCGACCGGCCCCGCAAGCCGCGTCAGAAGCGCAAGTTCGACTGACGTTGGGATACCCGGTCAACCGGGTATCCCTGCACTTCTCAGGCATTGCAATGCCTGAGAAGTGCAGGCATTGCCTGAACGCTGTGACGTATGTGGCGATAGGGCGACCCGGCGATCTTCCGCCCACCGCTGCCTGAGCGGCACTCGCACGTCAGCAGGCGGCGAGGGTGCGCTGGGCGGAGAGGGCGACCACGGTGAACGGGGTCGCCATGAAGGCGATCGCGGCCAGCGCGACCATCGGAGTGAGGCTGCCGGTGAGGGCCAGCATCGTGAAGCCGATGACCGGGATCACGACCGCGACGGCGCACGCCCAGAGCGCGGTCAGTCGTGCCGCGCGCCGGCCGATGGGCAGCCATCGCTGACCGATCGCGGTCACCACGAGCGCGATGACGGCACCGAGCGCGCCGATCGTCCCGACGTACTCGATGATCGTGTCCAGCACGTTGAACAGGCCGGCATCGGGAGCCGCGAGCTGCCCGCTCGACCCCAGGTCGATGCCGTCGTCCCACAGGAACGCCTGCGGGATCATGACGAGGACGAGCATGAGGGCGGTACGTCGCGCGGCACCGATCGCGACGGTGTCGCGGAAGCTGGGAGCGATGTCGTCGACCGAGCCGAAGTCGCGCAGCGCCAGGGCTTCGGCCTCGGCGGTCGTGCAGCCGGCCGCGGTGTAGGCCTCGGTCGCGTCCTCGAGATGGTCGCCGGCCTCGCGCAGGAGGTCGCGCCGGGTCCAGCTCGGCCCGGGGATCGCGGCGCGCAGGTCCGCGAGGTAGACGTCGACGGCGCTCATGGTCGCTCGCTTGCGCTCCCTCATGCGCTCATCTTCTGCTCTCGGCGGTGCCGGCCACATCAGGGAACTCCCTGAACGACGCCTCGGCGGGTCAGGCCTCGCCGAGCACGCCGGAGACGACCTTGGCGAAGGTGCGCCACTCCTGACGGTGGGCTGAGAGGGCGTTGCGGCCGGCGGAGGAGAGCTCGTAGGTGCGGCGCTTGCGGCCGCCGACCTCGGACCAGGAGCTGTGCAGGTAGCCGGCCTTCTCCAGGCGGCGCAGGGCGGGGTAGATGGTGCCGGTCGGGAGGTCGAGCTCGCCGCCGCTGCGGGCGTTGAGCGCCTCGATGATCGCGTAGCCGTGGAGGGGCTGCTTCTCGACGACGGCCAGGATCAGCGAGTCGAGGTGGCCACGGAGGGCGTCGGCTTTCATGTAGGCAGCCTACACAGTCCGTCGGGTCCTGCGGCGTCTTCAGAACGTCGGATGAACCCGGGTAAGCGGGTTCCGGACAGTTACTTGGACGTGAAACAAATTTCCTGCGGGGACACGTAAGGGCGCGTACAACCGAAGGGAAGGGCCGCACCCCCAGCGGTCCCCGGCTTTCGGGAGTTGCCATGAACGGTTCCATCTTCCGCCTGTCCACAGTCCGCCTCGCGGTCTCCCTCACCTCCATCGCCCTCCTCGGCGCCGGCCTCGCCGCCGCCCCCGGCTCCCCTGCCTCAGCGGCTGGGGAGCCGTACGTCGCGCTCGGCGACTCCTACTCCTCGGGAGTCGGCACGCGCAGCTACATCTCCGACGGCACCTCGTGCAAGCGGTCGACCCTGGCGTACCCGAGCCTGGTCGCCGCGGCGAAGAGCTACAGCCTCAACTTCCGCGCCTGCTCGGGCGCGAAGGTCCCCGATGTCCTCAACACCCAGATCAGCGCGCTGTCGAGCTCGACCCGGTACGTGACGGTCTCGGTCGGCGGCAACGACGCCGGCTTCGCCGACGTGATCACCGAGTGCGCCTATCCGGCCTGGGCGAGCGACTGCGCCGGTGCGGTCGCGGGCGCGCAGAACTACATCCGCAACACGCTCCCCGGCAGCCTGACGACGCTCTACTCCAGGATCCGTTCGGCCGCGCCGTACGCGAAGGTGGTGGTCGTGGGCTACCCGAAGCTGTTCATGGGCGAGGACTGCAACGCGGCGACATGGTTCAGCCCGGAGGACGAGACGATGCTCAACGACACCGCGGTGCTCCTCGACAACACCACGGCGTCACGGGCGAGCGCCGCCGGCTTCTCGTTCGTCAACCCGATCAGCCGGTTCACCGGGCATGCCGTCTGCGACGACGTCGAGTGGATCAACGGCCTCTCCAACCCGATCGAGGAGTCCTACCACCCCAACGTCGCCGGACACCGTGACGGCTATACGCCCCTGGTGAGCACGCCGCTCACCGGAGCCGCGGTCACCGCGACCCCGACGGTGCTCGCCGCGGCCCAGGCGGCCGGTCCCGCTCAGGCCGCCAAGCAGCAGAAGTACGCCGCCCTCGACCGCCACATCGAGCCGGAGGTGTTCCAGCCGCCGACCCGTGAGCGCCTGCAGCAGCGCGCGGACCAGCGCGGGATCGACCTGGACGCCTGGCTGGCGACCGAGTGATCCGACGGTTGTGAAGCCGGGCGTGGCCCATCGGTCACTCTCGGCTTCACAACCTCCGCGTTGGACAGGTGTAACCCAATCTTGGGGGCGGGGCTGATAGAACCGTTCCATGCGAGTATCCCGGGGCATAGCGGCCCTTGCTGTTGCCTTACCGCTGCTTGCTGCCTGCGGTGGGGCCAAGGACCCGGGGCCGAGCATGTCGAGCCTGACCACCGCTCTGGAGACCGGCACCTTCACGAAGGTCGACTTCGTGGCGAAGACCGACCCCGCTTCCGTCGGGGCGGACTACGCCGATCTGACCGGCAATCTCTTCGGGAAGCTCGGCGCGCCCGACGTCTCCGCGACCAAGCCGACCTTCACCGGCCACGGCACCGACCGCGCGAAGTCGACGCTCACCTGGGCCTGGGGTCTGCCGGGCGGCAGGTGGACCTACGAGTCGGAGGTCGAGCTCCGCAAGACCGACGACAAGTGGGAGTTCGTCTGGGACCCGACCGTCGTCGCCCCGACCCTCGCCGAGGGACGCAGCCTCCACGTCGAGACCGTCCAGCAGCAGCGCGGCGAGATCCTCAGCACGTCAGGAGCGACCCTGGTCGCCGACCGTCCGGTCGTCACCGTGGGCATCGACAAGACCCTGATCGACCCGGTGGCGGCGCCCGCGGCCGCCCGGGACGTCGCCGCGATCGTCGGCATCAACCCGAAGCGCTACGCCAAACGCGTCAAGGCGGCCGGTGACAAGGCGTTCGTCGAGGCGCTCTCGATCCGCAAGCCGATGATGACGAAGACCAAGGCCGCGAAGATCGCCAAGATCAAGGGCGCCGCGATGCTCAACCGGACGCTTCCGCTCGGTCCGACCAAGGAGTTCGCGTCGCCGGTCATCGGGATCGTCGGTGAGGTGACGGCCGAGATGATGAAGAAGCATCCCGGCACCTACCTCCCGGGCGATCTCGCCGGGCTCTCCGGGTTGCAGGCCCGCTACGACGACCAGCTGCGCGGGAAGCCCGGGCTTCAGGTCGCGGTCCTCGGCGACGAGGGCGAGATCCTCAAGCGGCTCTACAGCACCGATCCGGTCGACGGGAAGTCGCTGACCGTCACCCTCGACGCCCGGCTGCAGAAGAGCGCCGAGAAGATCCTGAGGCGCGTCAAGCCCGAGAGCGCCCTGGTCGCGATCCGGCCCAGCGACGGTGCCGTGCTGGTCGCCGCCAACGGCAGGGACAACAAGATGAACCTGGCCACCTACGGCCAGGCCGCTCCGGGGTCGACCTTCAAGGCCGCGACCACGCTGGCCCTGCTGCGCAAGGGCCTCAACCCCAAGAGCCAGGTCAGGTGCCCGGCCAAGGCCACCGTCGACGGCAAGACCTTCACGAACGACTCCTGGTACCCGAAGTCGGCCCTCGGTGAGATCACGCTCGCCCACGCCGTCGCCGAGTCCTGCAACACCGCCATGGTCGGCGCGGCGAGCGAGGTCGGCAACGCCGAGATCGCCTCGGCCGCCGCCTCGCTGGGCTTCGGGATCGACCGTGACGCCGGCTTCACCTCCTACTTCGGACAGATCCCCGAGCCCGCCAGCGAGACCGAGCACGCCGCCGACGCCATCGGGCAGGGCAAGGTGCTCGCCTCACCGCTCGTGATGGCCGCCGTCATCGGCTCCATCCAGAGCGGCCACACCGTGGTCCCCAACCTCGTCGAGGGCCAGGTCGCCAAGCCGTCGGGGGTGAAGCCGCTCGCCGCCGACGAGGCCGAGCAGCTGCGTACGATCTTCCGGGGTGTGGTCACCGACGGCACCGGCAGCGGCCTGGCCGACGTGCCCGGCAAGCCGGTGATCGCCAAGACCGGCACGGCGGAGTTCGACCGCAACGGCAAGCGCCTGACCCACACCTGGATGATCGCCGCGCAAGGCGACCTCGCCGTGGCGGTCTACGTCGACGAGGGCGAGAACGGTGCCGCGACCTCGGGGCCGCTGGTGGAGGCGTTCCTGCGGATGGTCAACGAGCGCTGAGCGGCCGCGAAATGAGATGTGGCCCGGCCGTGAGGCCGGGCCACATTCGATTTCCCTCGGTGCTTCTCCACCGACGGGGGGAACAGTAGAGAAGCTCAAGGGGCGAGCCTGGCGGCCTTGCGGCCGCGAGGCCCGGTCGAGGCTTGGAGTGCTCCCTCCCTACGTCGACGTGGATACATAACCAGACTTGTTCCTGGCTGTCACGTTTATGCCCCATTTCCACACGATTGGTCCCCAGGTGTGGGGATGGTGTGGATCGGTCACTGACCGGCCGGGATCTCCGCGGTGCCGTTCTCGGCGGTCTTGTCGGTCTTGTCGACGGCCTTGCGGAGCAACGACCCGAGGTCCACGCCGGTGGTGGTCTTGAGCATGTTGAGGGTCTGGACGACGTTGTCGTTGACCTGCTTCGGGATGGCGCCGGCACCCTCGGTGGAGAGGACGGTCAGGTTGTCGATGGCGCTGATCGGCGCCGCGACCTCCTTGGCGACCCGGGGCAGGACCTCGATGAGCATCTGCAGCACGGCGGCGTCGTTGTAGGACGCGAACGCCGCGGCCCGCTTGTCCATCGCCTCTGCCTCGGCCTGACCGACGGCCAGCGTCGCGGCAGCGCTCGCCTCACCCTCGGCGCGGGTCGCCTCGGCACCGGCCAGACGCAGCGACTTCTGCGCCTCACCGCGCTTGGCGCCCTCGATGGCCTCGGCCTCGGCCAGTGCGGCACGGCGGGCCTTCTCCGCCTCACCGGTGAGGCGGGCCTGCTCGGCGTCGGCCTCGGCCGCGGCGATGGTGGCGGCCTTGCGCGCCTCCGCGGCGGCGATCTCCGAGTTCCGGCGGCCCTCCGCCTCCTGCTCGACGCGGTAGCGCTCGGCGTCGGCGGGCTTGCGGACCTGCGTCTCGAGCTGTCGCTCGGTCAGTGCCGCCTGGCGTACGGCGACCTTCTCCTGCTCGGTGAGGATGGCCTGGTCGCGGTCGGCCTGGGCCAGCGGGCCGGAGGCGGCGGCGTTGGCCGCGGCGGCGTCGGTCTCGGCCTTGATCTCGGCCTGCTTGAGGGCGAGCGCACGCTGGGCGATCGCGATCTCCTCCTCGGCCTTGATCCGGGCCTGCTCGGCGGCGCGACGGGCCTCGGCCTCGGCGATCGAGGCGGCCTGGGTGATGCGGGCGGCCTCGGGACGGCCGAGGTTGGCGAGGTAGGAGCCGTCGTCGGTGACGTCCTGGATCTGGAAGGTGTCCAGGATCAGGCCCTGGCCGGTGAGCGACGACTCCGACTCGTCAGCGACGCGCTGCGCGAAGGCGGCGCGGTCACGGATGATCTGCTCGACGGTGAGGCCACCGACGATCGAGCGCAGCGCACCGGCGAGCACCTCCTGGGTGAACGGCTCGATCTCCTCCTGCTGGGAGAGGAACCGCTGGGCGGCGAGCCGGATCTGGTCGGCGTTGCCGCCGACCTTCACGATCGCGACGCCGTCGAGGTTGAGCTTGATGCCCTGGCCGGAGACCGCACCGCGGATCTGCACCGAGATCCGGCGCGAGGAGAGGTCCATGGTCGCCAGCTTCTGGACGAATGGCACCACGAAGACGCCGCCACCGAGGACGACCTTCTGGCCCGAGAGGTCGGTGGTGAGCTGACCGGTCTCCGGGTTGAGGACCGCCTTGCCCTTGCGGCCGGTGACGATGAAGGCCTGGTTGGGGCCGGCGACCTTGTAGCGGCTGGTGACCAGCAGCAGGAGCAGGATGAGAAGTACGACAAGGCCGGCGATCGGCACCAGCAGTTCCATGAGGACCCCTTCAGGTCAGGAGGTGATCTCGCGCCACGTCGGCGCGACGGTGACTGCCGTCGGTGAGAGGACACCGGTCACGTGTACGGCGGTGCCGGGCGTGATCGCCTCGTCGAGCTCGGGGGCCTTGGCGTTGTAGGTCACCGTGTGGCCCCCGAGGGCGACCCGTACCACGCCGAACCCGCCGGCCGGGATCGTGGTGATCACGGCGGCGTCGAGGCCGACGGCGGCGTCGCCCGAGGGGGCCGCGTCGGTGTGCTCCTCCTTCAGCAGGCGGGTCAGCCACAGCGCGAACCAGGCGAAGAGCGCTCCGACGACGGAGCCGATCACGATGGACGGGAGCAGGGTGAGCCCGAGCGGGCCGTACGCGATGGCGCCCCCGAAACCGAACGCCGACACGAACCCGGCCAGCGCGGCGGTGGAGAACCAGTCGCTCGCCAGCCAGTCCAGCAGGCCGCCGAGGAAGCCGTCGAGGAGGTCTCCGATCACCAGCGACACCAGCAGGAGGCCCAGCCCGACGGCTCCGATGATCAGGAACGTCGTCACGCCAAACCTTTCGGCAGAGTCTCCACACTGAGCAGCAGTCTGGTGCGGACTTTATCCGTCGCTCCTCGGGCTTGTCCGCTCTATTCGAAGGTCCAGAGCAGAAGCTCGGTCGGTACGCCCGCACTGACCGTGAACTCCGGCGGAAGATCCTGGCCGGCGGTGACCTCGAAGGCGTCGCCGGCGGTGAGCGGCTCGGCCATCCCGCTGCGCAGCAGAGCGCCCGACGCGACGTGGAGATGGCGGAGACGACCGTCCGGAAGCGTGATCTCGGCGGGGCCGTCGGTGCCGACGTGGCCGACCCGCAGCGATCCCTGCTCCAGGCGGACCGCCTCGACCCACTCGCCCTCGACAGGGGTCACGTCGTGGACGGCGTACGTCGGCTCGCCGGTGCTGCCGGCGACCCAGACCTGGATGAACCGGGTGCCGGCGGCCGTGGCGAACTCGGAGTGGTCGACGCCGTCACCGGTGGTGAAGACCCCGACCCGGCCGGGGGAGACGGTGCCGGTGGCGCCGGTCGAGTCGGTGTGGGTCACCTCGCCGGAGAGTGGCCAGGTGACGATCGTGACGCCGGCATGGTGGTGGGTGTCGAATCCCTCACCGTTGCGCAGCAGGTGCTCGTCGTAGGCCACGATCGGGCCGAAGCCGACGCGGCTGGGGTCGTAGTGGGGGCCGAAGGAGTAGGTGTGCCAGGTGATTTTTCCTGGCCTGAGGCCGGGTGGACGTTCCGTGAATCGGGCGGTTCCTCGGCGGATCTGGGCAGTCACAGTCATGATTGTGCCGTGGCGTTTCCCAAGTTCCCGACTGGCTTCGTGTTCGGCACTGCAGACGCCACCCGGCCGGGGGGCGAGCAGGATGTTGCGCTGCTCAAGCGTCTCGGTGCGCCGGGATACCGGTTCGCGGTCTCCTGGCGTGAGCTCCAGCCGGGTGGTCGTGGTGTCTTCGATCCCGATGCCCGCGCTCGCTACGACCGCTTGGTCGACGAGCTGCTCGAGGCCGGCCTGCGCCCCTCCGCCACGCTCTACGCCGGCGAGCTGCCCGAACCGCTGGCCGCCGATGGCGGCTGGCTCAACCGGGCCACGGTCGACGCCTTCGGTGAGTACGCCCAGACGGTTGCGGACCTGATCGGCGACCGGGTCCCGGAGTGGGTGCCGGTCCAGGATCCCAACGTGGCCGGCTACCTCGGCTACGGCCTCGGCACGATCGCTCCCGGCCGCCGGGCCGGCTGGGGCGTCGTCGCGGCGATGCACCATCTGCTCCTCGCCCACGGTCGCGGTGTGCAGGTGCTGCGGGCCGCCGGCGTCGGGTCGGTCGGCTGCGCCAACCACCACGAGCCGATCTGGCCGCTCTCGGAGGACCCTGCCGACGTCGGCGCGGCGAAGCTCATCGATCTGGCCTGGAACGCGGTGCCGCTCGAGGCGATGCTGATGGGCCGCTACCCGCGCGACCTCGCCGGGCTGGCCGACGAGGTCGTGATGCCGGGCGACATGGCCGCGATCCGCTCGCCGCTGGACTTCTACGGGGTCAACTTCTTCGCGCCGCAGCGCATCGGCGCCTCCGCCGAGGGTGACGACATCCCGTTCCGGATGGTGCCGCTCGTCGGCTACCCCGCCACCGACACCGGCTGGGGCGTGGTGCCGACCGCCCTGCGGGAATGGCTGATCATCACCCGCTCCCGTTATCGCGCCGCTATGCCGCCGATCGTGGTGACCGAGTGCGGCGCTGCGTACGACGCCCCGGTGGTGGACGGCGAGGTCGACGACCAGGCCCGGATCGACTACCTCGAGGCCCACCTGGAGGCGGTCTCGGCGGCGATCGAGCGCGGCGTCGACGTACGCGGCTTCTACGCCTACACCCTGCTCGACCGCGACGGCTGGGAGGCGCCGTTCACCGGCAAGGACTGGGAGGACGGCGTCGGGGGGAAGTACGGCCTGGTGCACGTCGACGCCGCCGGGGTGCGGACGCCGAAGCGGTCCTTCGGGTGGTACGCCGAGATGGTCGCCGCCCACGCCGAAGGCGCGCCCACCGGCTGAGCCGGCGGGCTAGAAGGCGAGCTTCTCGCCGATCGCCCGGATCGCGTCCAGGTCACCCGGGTGCGGCACCCAGGGAAGCGTGAGCGAGTCCTTGGACTTGTCGGTGTAGCGCGGGATCACGTGGAAGTGCAGGTGGAAGACGGTCTGCCACGCCGCCGGCCCGCAGTTGTTGAGCACGTTGACCCCGTCCGCCTGGAGCACGTCGACCGCCCGCTTCGCGACCGCCTGGGCTGCCTTCGCGGTCGAGGCGTACACCGCCGGGTCGGCCTCCAGGACGTCCTTGGTGTGCGTCTTCGGGACCACCACCGTGTGCCCTTCGGCGGCCGGGGCGATGT
The DNA here is from genome assembly GCA_040302365.1 of Nocardioides sp. NPDC126508. Taxonomy (GTDB): domain Bacteria; phylum Actinomycetota; class Actinomycetes; order Propionibacteriales; family Nocardioidaceae; genus Nocardioides. The sequence goes on along the minus strand of JBEOUM010000004.1, from coordinate 250,731 downwards.
CCACGAAGGCGTACGTCTCGTCGTCCTCGTAGACCTTCGTCGACGGGATGTTGCCCGCGACGATGTTGCAGAACAGGCAGTCGGGATCGCTCATGCGGGACAGGCTACAAGCCCGCGGCGACCTCGGTGCCCTGCTTGATCGCGCGCTTGGCGTCGAGCTCGGCGGCGACGTCGGCGCCGCCGATCAGGTGCCAGTTCTCCCGCTCGGTCCACAGGTCCCGCACCGACTCCTGACCGGCGCAGAGGACGATGTGGTCGACCTCGAGCGTGCGCGGCTCGCCGTCGACGGCGTAGTGGAGCGTGACGGCGTCGTCGCCCGCCTCGATCTTGTCGTACGTCGCGCCCCGGACCTGCGTGACGCCGTCCTGCTTCAGGTGGGCGCGGTGGGCCCAGCCGGAGGTCTTGCCGAGGCCGATGCCGATCGGGGTGGTCTTGCGCTGCAGCAGCGTCACCTGGCGGGCGGGGGCCTCGAGGACGGGAGTGGTGAGCCCGCCTCGGAAGGTCGCCGGGTCGCCGACGCCCCAGCGGGCCTTCCACTCCTCGAGGGTCTCCGGCTGGTGGGTCAGCCAGGCGGACACGTCGACGCCGATGCCGCCGGCGCCGATGACCGCGACCCGACGGCCCGGGACGACCCGGCCGGCGAGCACGTCGGCGTACGTCACGACCCGGTCGTCCTCGGAGCCAGCGATCCGCGGGAGCCGCGGGGTGACGCCGGTGGAGACGATGACGTGGTCGAAGGGCTCCAGGTCGGCGGTGGTGGCCTCGGTGTCGAGGCGTACGTCGACGCCCAGCACCTCCAGGCGCCGGGTGAAGTAGCGCAGCGTGTCCTTGAAGTCCTCCTTGCCGGGCACCGCCATGGCGAGGCGGAACTGGCCCCCGATCTGCGAGGACTTCTCGAAGAGGGTCACCGCGAAGCCGCGCTCGGCGGCCGAGGTGGCGGCGGCGAGGCCGGCCGGACCGGCGCCCACGACGGCCACCGTCTGCTTGAGCTTGGTCGGGGAGAGCACCAGGGTCGTCTCGCGCGCTGCGCGCGGGTTGACCAGGCAGGAGGCGGCCTTGTTGGCGAAGGCGTGGTCCAGGCAGGCCTGGTTGCAGGCGATGCAGGTGTTGATCTCGTCGGTGCGGCCCTCGGCCGTCTTCTTGGCGAACTCGGGGTCGGCCAGCAGCGGGCGGGCCATGGAGACCAGGTCGGCCTTGCCCTCGGCGATCGCCGACTCCGCGAGCTCGGGAGTGTTGATCCGGTTGGAGGCGCAGACCGGGACGTTCACCTCGGCCTTGAGGCGTGCGGTCATGTCGAGCCAGGCGCCGCGGGGGACCTGGGTGATGATCGTCGGCACCCGCGCCTCGTGCCAGCCGATGCCGGTGTTGAACACCGAGACGCCGGCGTCCTGGAGCGCGTAGGCGAGATCGATCGTCTCCTCCCAGGTCTGGCCGTCCTCGACCAGGTCGAGGATCGAGAGCCGGAAGATGATCGGGAAGTCGTCGCCGACCAGCTCGCGGCTCCGTCGGACGATCTCGACCGGGAACCGCATCCGGTTGGTTGCGGTGCCGCCCCAGCGGTCCTCGCGCTGGTTGGTCCGCTCGGCGAGGAACTGGTTGATCAGGTAGCCCTCCGACCCCATGATCTCGACCGCGTCGTAGCCGGCCTTCTTCGCCAGCGAGATGCTCTTGGCGAAGTCGTTCACGGTCGCGTCGACGGCCTTGTCGGAGAGGGCCGCGGGCTTGAACGGGTTGATCGGCGCCTTGACGGCCGAGGCGCTGACCGAGAACGGCGTGTAGGCGTAGCGGCCCGCGTGCAGCACCTGCATCGCGATCGCGCCGCCCTCGTCGTGCACCGCGCCGGTGACCCGGCGGTGCTGGGCGGCGTGCAGCCGGGAGCTCATCTCGCTCGCGAACGGCTTGAGCCAGCCGCGCTTGTTGGGCGCGTAGCCGCCGGTGATGATCAGCCCGGTCCCGCCCCGCGCGCGCTCGGCGAAGTAGGCCGCCAGCTTGGGGATGTCCCACGCGTGGTCCTCGAGGCCGGTGTGCATCGACCCCATCACCACCCGGTTGCGCAGGGTGAGCGACCCGATCGTGAGCGGGGAGAGCAGGGATTCGTACGCCATGGACGTATGCTACTCATGAGTAATAAGAAGCGGCCAGTGCCGGTTCCATCTAGCATTCCGCACATGCGCACTCGCCTTACTCCCCTTCTCGTCGCTTCGCTCGCTCTGGCCGCCGCTCTGACGGCCTGCGGAAGCGAGAGCGACGCCGGCGCCGAGGCCGCCGGCCCCGCCTCCTGCAAGACCGCGGACCTGCCGCTGAAGCAGGACGGCAAGCTGACCATCGGCACCGACTCCCCGGCCTACGAGCCGTGGTTCTCCGACGACGACCCGAGCAACGGCAAGGGCTTCGAGTCGGCGGTCGCCTACGCCGTCGCCGATCAGCTCGGGTTCGCGAAGGACGACGTCGTCTGGGTCAAGCAGGCGTTCAACACCTCCTACACGCCGGGCGAGAAGAAGTTCGACTTCGACATCAACCAGATCTCGATCACGCCCGAGCGGGCGGGCGTCGTCGACTTCTCGAAGGGCTACTACACGGCCTCGCAGGCGGTCGTGACCATGGAGAAGGATGCCGCGAAGGCGACGTCGCTGGCCGATCTGAAGGGTCTCAAGCTCGGTGCCCAGACGGCGACCACCTCGCTCACCGCGATCCGCGAGGACGTGAAGCCGACCACCGACCCGCTGGTCTTCGACACCAGCGACCAGGCCAAGCAGGCGCTGCTCAACGGCCAGGTCGACGCGCTCGTCTTCGACCTGCCCACGGCGTTCTACATCACCGCCGCCGAGATCGAGGGAAGCACGATCACCGGGCAGTTCGAGAGCACCGAGAAGCCGGAGGAGTTCGGCCTGCTGACGGAGAAGGACAGCGGCCTGGCGCCGTGCCTCGACGACGCCCTCGACGCGCTCGAGAAGGACGGCACCCTCGCCGCCCTCGAGAAGCAGTGGCTCTCCGACGTCGTCTCCGTGCCGGTCTTGAAGTGACCTGGGCGCCCAGCGAGCGAGAGCTCGAGAGGCAGGCGGTACGCCGCCGGCTGAGGCTCCAGCAGACCGTCATCGCCACCGCCGTGACCGTCGTGGTCGCGGTCGGGCTGGCACTGCTGGTCGTCTCCTCACCCGGGTGGGACCGGGTGCGGGACTACTTCCTGAGCTGGTCCCACGCACGTGACTCGTTCGCGGCGATCGCGGAGGGGTTCTGGATCAACATCCGGATCTTCCTGGTCGCCGAGCCGTGCGTACTCGTCCTCGGTGCACTCGTCGCCATCGCCCGCCAGACCACCTCCCCGTGGCTGGCGCCGCTACGCCTCCTGGCCACCGGCTACACCGACCTGTTCCGCGGGGTGCCGTCGATCATGGTCGTGGTCATCTGCGGCATCGGCATCCCGGCGCTGGGGCTGTCCGGGGTGACCAGCTCGCTGTTCTGGCTGACCACGTTCGCCCTGGTGCTCTGCTACGGGGCCTATGTCGCCGAGGTCTTCCGCGCCGGCATCCTGGCGATCCATCCCACCCAGGTCGCCTCGGCCGAGGCGCTGGCGCTGACCCGCGGCCAGACGATGCGCTTCGTGGTCCTCCCGCAGGCCGTACGCCGCGTGGTGCCGCCGCTCATGAACGACCTCGTCTCGCTGCAGAAGGACACCGCGCTGATCTCGGCGGTGGGTGTCTTCGAGGCGCTCCGGGCGGCCCAGGACTATCAGGGCTACAACTTCAACGGCACGCCGCTGCTGGTCGCTGCCGCGTACTTCCTCGTCGTCGCGGTGCCGCTCACCCGGCTCACCGACTGGCTGATGAGGCGGCAGATCGAGAAGGAGCAAGGCCGATGACGGCATCGGTGTCTGGACTGCTGGAGGCCAAGGGCCTGCGGAAGAGCTACCGGGGGAAGGTCGTGCTCGACGGCCTCGACCTGGGGGTGGCGGAGCACGACGTGGTCTGCCTGATCGGTGCGTCCGGGTCGGGTAAGTCGACCCTGCTGCGCTGCCTGAACCTGCTCGAGACGATCGACGACGGGATCATCAGGTTCGACGGCCGGGAGATCTCCGACCCTCTCGTCGACCCGCGCTCTGTCCGCCGCGAGATCGGGATGGTCTTCCAGGCGTACAACCTCTTCCCGCATCTCTCCGTGCTCGACAACTGCACGTTGGCGCAGGTGCGGGTGCACGGGGTTCGTCGCGATGAGGCGGCCGATCGAGCCCGGCAGCTGCTGGCTCGGTTCGGCCTCGCCGACAAGGCCGACGCCCACCCCGACGCCCTCTCCGGAGGTCAGCAGCAGCGGGTCGCGCTGGTGCGGGCGATGTGCACCCGGCCGCGCCTGCTGCTCCTCGACGAGATCACCGCCGCCCTCGACCCCGAGCTCGTCGGTGAGGTGCTGGAGATCGTCCGGGCTGAGGCTCAGGCGGGGACGACGCTCGTGCTCGCCACCCACGAGATGTCCTTCGCCCGCGAGGTCGCCACCAAGGTCTGCTTCCTCGACGGCGGTCGTGTCCTGGAGCAGGGTCCGCCGGAGCAGCTCTTCGGTGACCCGGTCGAGGAGCGCACCCGCGCCTTCCTGGCCCGCGTCCGCTCCTGAGCGGCGGCGCCGGCGCCGGCGCGATATCTGTTGCTTTTACTAGACGATGACACCTTGTGAACCGTTCACAAGGTGTCATCGTCTAGTAAAAGCAGCGGATCTGACCCTCTAGCGCTGGGCTGTCGCCGGACTGTCCACAGGGTTATCCACAGGATCTTGATTTCGGTCGAGCCGGGCGATCACGCCTCCTAGCGTCGCTGTGCATGGGGATCACCACGCGCGAGGCGATACGTCGGATCTGCGAGCTGCACATGATCGGGAAGGTCGAGGCGAACCGGGTGCTGATCGCCGGCCTCGCCGGCCCGGGGCGGAAGGTGGGCAGCGCGATCGTCTACGACGAGCGCAGACTGGCCGAGCTGCTGGCCCGGCCGCGCTGCACGGACGAGACGTTGGACACGGTTCGCCCGGTCATCGTCCGGCTCGGTCGGGATCGCAGGTTCGACCTCTCGCAGACCTGGGAAGAACAGGCCGAGGTGGTGCGAGGGAACTGGTACGTGCCGTTCCTCCTCGGCATGTTCCTGGACCGCTGGGGTTGTCTGGACGGCCGTCGGTTCCCGCTGGTCGCGACCGTCGCCAGCTGGGCGGTGTTCGGCGCGGAGGTCACCGGTCACACCTACGACAGAGGTGCACTGCCGGCGGCGAACCGCAGCATCCCGCCGCGTACGTTCCGGGTCGAGCCGCCGGGTGCCTGGTTCGAGCCGATCAAGGAGACCTGGCTGCCGCTCGAGCACGGACCGACGGTGACCGTCTGGGGCGCGCCGACCAACGGGCCGCTGCGCGAGGTCGACTGGCTCAGGGGTGACGCCGAGAGACAGAAGGAGCAGATCGAGTACGAGATGTGGCTACGGTCGGCGCCGGCCCTCCGCGATGTCGCTCAGGTCGGCCTGACCAGCGCCGATGCCATCCTCCGAGCCTGGAATGCCGCTGCCCCGCCTCGTCCGGAGACCGGACGGGACGGGGCAGCGTAGGGGCTGTTCCGCTCGAGACCGCTCAGACCGCGGCCGGGGCCGGGAAGGTCGGGTACTCGACACCGGAGATCGACTGCACGGTGCGGACGACCTGGCAGGAGTAGCCGAACTCGTTGTCGTACCAGACGTAGAGGATCGCGGAGTCGCCGTCGACGATGGTCGCGTTGCCGTCGATGATCGAGGCGGCACGGGAGCCGATGAAGTCGGAGGAGACCGCGTCGCGAGCCGTGGTGAAGTCCACCTGCCGACGCAGCTCGCCGGTCAGCGACGCCTCGCGGAGGTAGTCGACGACCTCTTCCTTCGAGGTCTCACCCTTGAGCGAGAGCGACAGGATCGCGATCGAGACGTCCGGGGTGGGGATGCGGATCGAGTTGCCGGTGATCTTCGCCTTGAGGTCCGGGAGCGCCTTGGCGACGGCGGAGGCGGCACCGGTCTCGGTGAGCACCAGGTTGAGCGGTGCGGAGCGGCCGCGGCGGTCGGCCTTGTGGTAGTTGTCCAGCAGGTTCTGGTCGTTGGTGAACGAGTGCACGGTCTCGACGTGACCGCGGACGATGCCGAAGCGGTCCTCCATCAGCTTCAGCGGCGGCACGATCGCGTTGGTCGTGCAGGACGCGCAGGAGATGACCTTCTCGTCGCCGGTCAGGCTCTGGTGGTTGACGCCGTGGACGATGTTGGGGACGTCGCCCTTGCCCGGCGCGGTCAGCAGGACCTTCTTGATGCCCGGGCGCAGGTGCTGCGAGAGCCCCTCGCGGTCGCGCCACTTGCCGGTGTTGTCGATGAGGATGGCGTCCTTGATGCCGTACGCCGTGTAGTCCACCGTCGTCGGGTCGTTGGAGTAGATGAACTGGATCGGGTTGCCGTTGGCGATGATCACGCCGTTCTTCTCGTCCACCGTGATGGTGCCGGCGAACTGGCCGTGGATCGAGTCGCGACGCAGCAGCGAGGCGCGCTTGATGAGGTCGTCCTCGCCGCCCTTGCGGACGACGACGGCCTTCAGCCGCAGGCCGTGACGCGAGCCGGCCTTCTCGACGAGGAGCCGGGCGACGAGCCGGCCGATGCGGCCGAAGCCGTAGAGCACGACGTCCTGGCCGCCGTTGCGCGCGATCTTGTTCTCACCGGTGGCGCCGGCGAGCTTCTCGGCGACGAAGTCGTCGGCGGAGAGGCCGCGGTCGTCGGCGGCGTACTGGATCGCGAGCTGGCCGAGGTCGATCTTCGAGGGACCGAGGTCGAGCTTGGCGACGGCCTGGAGCAGCGGGAACGTGTCGGTGACCGAGAGCTCTTCGCCCTCGATCTGGCGCGCGAAGCGGTGCGCCTTGAGGATCGAGATGTCGGACTTGCTCACCAGCGACCGGCTGTGGACCAGGATGGTGACATCCTTCTCGCGGTAGAGCTTGCCGATGATCGGGATCATCGTCTCCGCGAGCTCCTCGCGGTGCTGCCAGTCGTTGAAGGTCTCGTCGGTGTCGCTCACAGCTCAACTTTCAGTTGCTCGGGAATGCCCATATCGGGGCGGACGGCACACTCCGCCAGGCTCGATTATCGGCATCCACGGAGCCCCGGCCACCTTGATCGATCCAACCTGGGACGCGGTGTGACCGGGGTCTCTCGACCCCTCCGAGGAGCTGCTCAGGGGGTCGCGGTCGCGGTCGGATCCGCGGTGGGGTCCCCGGTCGGCTCGGCCGTCGCGGTCTCCGTCGGCTCGGCCGTCGGCGTCTCGGTGACGGTCTCGCTCGCCGGGTCGCTCGGGGCCGGCTCGGTCGTCTCGGGAGACTCGGCCGGGCTCGTCTCGCCGCTCGTCGCATCGCTGCTTGGCGTGATCTCGCCGTCGCCCTGGGCGCCCCCGTCGGGCTCCTCGCTCAGGTCCGGCTCCGATCCGGTGTCCACCGAGCCGCCGACCGGCTCGGTCGGCGCCGAGCTGCTCTCGCCGGTGGTCGGCTCGGTCGACGGGGTCACCTCGCCGACCTTCGGTGCTTCGTCCTGTCCGGGCAGGAGGTCGGGATTGGCGGCTACGGCCACCCCGGCCGAGACCAGGACCACTGCCGCCGCGGCCAGGACCGCGACCTTCCAGCGTCGCCCCGAGGGCTCGGCAGGCTCCGCGAACGTGGGCGCCCGGGTGGGCAGGTCGGCGGTGTCGGCGGAGGTCGTGGCGGGGCGAGGTGCGCGAGCGATGCCGCCGCTGGTGAAGGCCGGTGGCACGGCGCCGACGGTGGTCTCCTCCTCCGAGGTGACCGGGGCCGGCAGCAGGGTCCAGTCGCCGTTGGTGGCGAGGATGTCGGCGGCGGAGGGCCGTTCGGCCGGGTTCTCGGCCAGGCACGCGGCGACCAGCGGGCGCAGGTAGTCAGGGCAGAGGCTCAGGTTGGGCGACTCACCCTTGAGGAGGTGTCCCATCGAGCCGATCTCACCGCTGAACGGCCAGCGGCCGGTGGCGGCGACGAAGGCGACCAGACCCAGCGCCCAGATGTCGACGGCGCTGGAGAACGTCCCGGTCTGGACCTGCTCGGGCGCCTGGTAGCCGTAGGTGCCGACGGCCTTGCCGGTCTGGGTCAGTGCCGTGCCGTCGACCGAGCGGGCGATGCCCATGTCGATCACGCACGGGTCGGTGGCCCCGTAGAGGATGTTGCCCGGCTTGATGTCGCGGTGGACCAGCCCGGCCGCGTGCACCGCGGCGAGCGCCTCGGCGACCCCGGCGACCAGCTGACGTACGTCGATCTCGGACAGCCGCTGACCGGAGTTGACCTGCTTGTTGAGCGGCGGGTCGGCGACGTACTCGCTCGCCATCCAGGGCTGCTCGGCGGCGGGGTCGGCGTCGAGGACCCTCGCGGTGAATCGGCTCTCGACCTTCTTGGCGGCCTCGATCTCCCGCTCGAACCGCGCCCGGAACCCCGGGTCGGAGGTGAGCTCGGGAAGGATCGCCTTCACCGCCGCCCTCGTGCCCTGTGCGTCCTCACCCAGATAGACGACGCCCATGCCGCCGTGGCCGATGCGGCCGGTGAGGACGTACGGGCCCATCTCGCGGGGATCGTTGGCGGTCAGCGGGCTGACCGAGCTGATCGGGAGGGACTGGGGGGACGTGGGGATTTCCCGAGACAACTTCTCTGCTCCTGTGCACCGGCGAGTGTGCCTCGGAGCGTATCGGACTCGGCTCCGCGATCAGGTCACGCCGGGCGGAGGGTTCCAGACTCCGGAAGGCCGGATCCTGCGAGGATGGCCGACATGACTGAATCGACGGAGAAATCCACAGTGGCGTTGGGCCAGGGCACCGGACCCCTCCGCGGGGTCAAGGTCGTCGAGCTGGCAGGGATCGGGCCCGGGCCGCACGCCTGCACGATCCTCGCGGACATGGGTGCGGACGTGATCCGGGTCGACAGGCCGGGCGGAAACCTGCTCGGTGGTGGCGCCGGTGACCTGCTCACCCGCGGTCGTCCGAGCATCGCGATGGACCTCAAGAACCCCGACGCCGTCGAGACCGTCCTGCGGCTGGTCGAGAGTGCCGACGTACTGATCGAGGGGCTGCGCCCCGGCGTCACCGACCGCCTCGGCCTCGGCCCCGACGCCTGCCTGGAGCGCAACCCGCGCCTCGTCTACGGCCGGATGACCGGCTGGGGTCAGGACGGTCCGCTGGCTCAGTCCGCCGGTCACGACCTCACCTACATCGCCACCACCGGTGTGCTCAACGGGCTCGGCCAGGACCGCGCCCGACCGCACTTCCCGCTCAACCTGCTGGGTGACTTCGGCGGCGGATCGACCTATCTGGTCATGGGCATCCTGGCCGCCCTCGTCGAGGCGAAGACGACCGGCCAGGGGCAGGTCGTCGATGCCGCGATCGTCGACGGCACCGCCCACCTGGCCACGATGATCTCCGGCATGCTCGCCTCCGGCGCCTGGCACGAGCAGCGGCAGAGCAACCTGCTCGACGGTGCGATGCCGTTCTACGCGCTCTACGACACCTCCGACGACCGTCAGGTCGCGGTCGGAGCACTGGAGGGCAAGTTCTTCGCCGAGATGGTCACCCGGCTCGGGCTCGACGGGGTCTGCCCGGGGCAGTACGAGATGGAGCGCTACGACGAGATGCGCGACCTCTTCGCCAAGACCTTCGCGTCGAAGACGATGGCCGAGTGGGCCGAGATCTTCGAGGGCACCGACTCCTGTGTCGCCCCCGTCCTCACCCCCTCCGAGGCGGCTGTTCATCCCCATCTCCAGGCCCGCCAGACGTACGTCACCCACCACGGCGTCACCCAGCCCGCCCCGGCCCCGCGATTCAGTCGCACCGCCTCCACCTTGGGCGCGGGACCGGCGGCCAGCGCCGGTCAGCACACCCGCGAGGCCCTCGCCGCGTGGGGCATCGACGACGCCGACGCGCTGATCGAGAAGGGCGCCGCGTTCCAGGACTGACGCCTGGTCGGCCCACGAGACGAAGAAACGGCGCGGCGTACGACCCGAAGGTCGTACGCCGCGCCGTTCTCTGTGACGCGGTTCGGCTCAGTCCTTGTGGACGAGAGCGGCAGCGCGGCGACGCAGGACCACGACGAGCGCGGTGCCGGCGGCGGCAGCACCGGCGAGCATGGCCAGCAGCGGCCACATCGCGGGCACGGGGGAGTCGCTCTCGCCGGCGAGACCGGCGTCGATGTTGGTCGGGACCTCGGAGTCGGTCACCGGCGCCGAGGAGGACTCATCGGCAGCGGGCGTGGTCTCGTCGGAGGCCGGGGTCGACTCCGACGGCGACTCGGAGGCCTCCGAAGGCGACTCGGACTCCAGCGGCTCGGTCGGCGTGGGGGTGGGCGTCGGGGTGGGGGACTCCGACTCCTCGGCGGAGCAGTCGCCGAACCAGAAGACCTTCGACTTGGTGTCGTTGCCGATCGAGCCCGGGGTCTCGACGGTGACCTTGGCGTGGAAGCCCTGCTCCGGGTGCGGGATGCCCGTGGAGGTGAGCGTGTAGGTCTCGCGGGCGTCCAGGCCGGACTCGGTGCCGGCGCCGCTGGCGGCGTCGCCGCCGACGGTGACCTCGAGCGGACCGTCGATCGTGAGCTCACCCTCGAGCGTCGGCGCGTGCAGCTCGATGCTGACCTTCGAGATGACCTCGGGGCCCTCGTCGAAGCCGTACCACTCGATGTCGAACGAGCAGTTCTGGTGCGGGTTGTTCTCCGGGGTGGTGTCGGGAGCGTCGTCCGGGAGGACGCTCTCCTCGATCTTGACCGTGCCGTTGTTGCCGGCCGGGTCGTCGTTGCCCGTCGCGAAGGCCGGGGCGGACGTCGCCACACCAGCCAGAGCGATGCCGGCGACGACCGCGCCGGCGCGTACGAAACTCAACACTCGAAAACCTTTCGAAGACCACTTGACCGCACCGTGCGGTCCGCATGCAGCCTCAGCCACCGAAAGCGATGGGTGAGTGACCCCGAAATCGCTGTGGATGCTTCGCCGCCCCCACAGCTGCAGACCGCAGCGTAGTGACCTCGCGTGTGCGCGCGGAAGTGGGGTCCCTGCGGTGTTACCGAGCCGTTCCTCAGGCGCGGATTCGGTGATTTGCTTGCAAAAGTTCGCGAGACAGGGTGTCGCAATCAGATACTTCCGGGTAACCTCAGTCACATGCATGTCGACGTACTGATCATCGGTGCCGGCGTCTCCGGCATCGGAGCGGCCGCGCAGCTCCGCGAGCGCCTCCCGGGAAAGACGCTCGCCATCCTCGAGCAGCGTGATGCCAGCGGTGGCACCTGGGACCTCTTCCGCTACCCGGGCATCCGCTCCGACTCCGACATGTTCACCTTCGCCTTCAAGTGGCGGCCGTGGCAGAGTGCGCAGGCGCTCGCCGACGGTCACCAGATCCGTGACTACCTGCGCCAGACGGCGAAGGACTACGGCGTCGACAAGCTGATCCGCTACGGCCACAAGGTCACCGGTGCCGCCTGGAGCACCGAGGACAAGCGGTGGACGGTCTCCGTCGAGACCTCCGACGGCCCGGCCGAGATCACCGCCGACTTCCTCTGGAACTGCTCGGGCTACTACGACTACGCCAACGGCTACCAGCCGGAGTTCGCCGGGCTCGACGACTACGAGGGCACCTTCGTGCACCCGCAGCACTGGCCCGAGGACCTCGACTACGCGGGCAAGAAGGTCGTCATCATCGGCTCCGGCGCGACCGCGGTCACGCTGCTGCCCAACCTGGCCGGCGAGGGCAGCGACCGGGCCGAGAAGGTCACGATGCTGCAGCGCACCCCGACGTACATCCTCTCCCGGCCGGGCCAGGACGCGATCGCCTCGCTGCTCGCGACCGCGCCGTTCAAGCTGCTCGGCAAGCTGCCGTTCAAGCGACTGCGCGAGAAGATCGGTCACGAGACGGTCCGCTGGGAGAACATCGCGCTCACCGTCGGCACCTACCAGCTGGCCCGCCGTGCCCCCGGTGTGGTCAAGAAGGTGATCCGCGACCAGTGGATCAACGGCCTCACCGCCCGCAACGGCCGTCCTGGGATGACCAAGGACGAGGCGACCGCGTACGTCGACAAGCACTTCAACCCGCCCTACAACCCGTGGGACCAGCGGATCTGCTTCGTCCCCGACGGCGACATGATGAAGTCGATCCGCGAGGGGTACGCCGCGGTCGTGACCGACCGGATCAAGACGTTCGTGCCGAAGGGCATCGAGCTCGAGTCCGGCGAGACCCTCGAGGCCGACATCGTCATCTCCGCGACCGGGCTCAACCTCCGGCTCTTCGGTGGTGTCGACTACACGGTCGACGGCGAGCCGATCAACCTGCCCGAGCAGATGGCCTACAAGGGCCTGATGATCACCGGGATGCCCAACTTCGCCTACACCATCGGCTACACCAACGCCTCCTGGACGCTCAAGGCCGACCTGGTCACCGACTACGTGATCCGGCTGCTCGACTTCATGGGTGAGAACGGCTACGACGTCGCCGCCGTCACCCGCGACCCCAGCGTAGAGGAGCGGCCGTTCATGGACCTCGCCTCCGGCTACATCCAGCGCTCGCTGGACCAGATGCCGAAGGCCGGGGACCGGGCGCCGTGGGCCGCGAAGCAGAACTACCTCGTCGACATGAAGGCACTGGGGGCGCCGGTCGCCGACGGTGCCCTCAAGTTCAGCTGAGCAGGTTCGCCTGAGACGCTGCCGCTGCGGGGACTACGATGGCCCCACCATGGATGGCAGGGCAGTTCGCTGGAAGCGTCACAACGATGACCGACGAAAGCGCATCGTCGACGCCGCGATCGGTCTCATCGAGACCGAGGGCGTCAACGTCAGCCTGCAGGCCATCGGTCAGGCGGCAGGGCTCTCCCGGTCCGTGGTCTACCGTCATTTCGCCGACCGGCGTGAGCTCGACCTCGCCATCCAGGCCGACATCCTCGACGGGCTGTGGGCCAAGCTCTTCCCGGCGATGGAGCTGACCGGGTCGATCCGGCAGATCATCTCCCGCACCGTCGGGGCCTACGTCAACTGGGCGCTCGAGCACCCGCTCCTGCACCAGGTGGCCGACGTCGACACCGCGCCGAACGGCACCGGGCCGCTGCAGCAGGGCCTCGACCGGATCGCGGAGCGGATCAAGGAGCTGATCCTGGCCGCGTTCGAGCTCACCGGGGTCGAGGTCTCGGAGGTCGACAAGAAGGCCGTCGACCCGCTGATCTACGGCCTGATCGGGATGGTCTTCGGTGCCGTACGTCGCTGGGTCCATCTCGGCGAGGGCATCCCCGACGCCGAGCATCTGACCTCGGTCGTCACCGAGGCCGTGCTGGCCATGATCGACACCCGCACGACGGCGTACGGGCTCTCGATCGACCACGACCAGCCGCTCGAGGACCTCTTCGGCTGATCAGGCCGGCAGCGTGAGATCTGCCGGTACGACCCGGGCCAGCGCGGCCCGGCAGGCGATGATCCCCGGGGAGTCGGCGATGGCGGTGCGCGTGGCGGTGAAGACCGTACGCCGCGGGCCCCCCGGCAGCTCGACGAGCCGCACCGCCGTCCGATGGCGGACGCGCATCAGGTCGGAGAGCAGCGCGACGGCGTTGCCGGACTCGACCAGCGCCACGTGCGCCTCGACGTCGTCGGTCTCGTAGCGGACCTCGGGCTCGAAGCCCGCGCGCCGGCACTGCTCCTCGATCCAGTGGCGCGACGCCGTGCCCGGCGGTTCCATCGCCCACGGGACGCGCCCGGCGTCGGCGAGCGAGGTGATGTCGTCCCAGATCTCCCCGGAGCCGTCGGGCGGGACGGCGAGCCGGAGGCGGTCGGTGGTCAGCGGCTGCCGGTCGAGCCCGTCGAAGTGGGGAGCGCCGTGGTCGGGGTAGTGCTCGGCGACGACCAGGTCGAGCTCGCGCAGGGCGAGGTCGTTGAGCGCCTGCTCGGGCGCGCGCTGGGAGAGCATCACCCGGAGCCGCGGGTGACGCCGGGTCAGGTCGGCGAGCGCCTGGGGCATGTAGGCGAGCGCCACGGACTGGAAGACAGCCACCCGCACCGTGCCCGCGGTCTCGTCGCCGAGCGCGGTGACCGCCGCCTCGGCCGCCTCGAGCCGGGCCAGGATCTCGGTCGTGTGCTCGACGAGCACCTCGGCCGCGGCGGTGAGCTGGACCCGTCGTCCGGCCTTGGTGAGCAGGGGGACGCCGACCTCCCGCTCGAGCAGGCCGAGCTGCTGGGAGACCGACGACGGGCTCTGGTGGAGGGCCTCGGCGACCTCGGCCAGGGTCCCGCGCGCGGCGAGCTCGGCGAGCAGGCGGAGGCGGCGGACGTCGAGCATCGCGATCCTTCAGGTTCTCTTACGAATAAACTCCAAGAAACATCGCTTTATCTTACGTGACTCCGGTCGCATACTCGGCTCTATGACCACCAATGACGCGCTCATCGCCGAGGTCGACCACCTCGTCCGCGGCTGGCTGGCGAAGGCTTCGACCAAGCCCACCGCACCGGCCGCCCAGCGCCTCGCCGACGTACTCAAGGACCCTGCCGGGCTCGACTTCACCGTCGGGTTCGTCGACCGGGTGATCCGGCCCGAGGACGTACGCGTGGCCGCGGCCAGCCTGCGCGAGCTGGCCGGCAACGTACCTTCGTTCCTGCCCTGGCACCTGAAGCTGGGCGTGAAGCTCGGCGCGCTGATGTCGCTGGTGGCGCCGTGGTTCGTCATCCCGGTCGCGCGGCGTGCGCTGCGGCAGATGGTGGGTCACCTGCTGATCGACGCCTCCGACGCGCGCCTCGGCACGCAGATCGAGCGGATCCGCGAGCGCGGCGTCAACCTGAACATCAACCTCCTCGGTGAGGCCGTCCTGGGGCAGAAGGAGGCCGACCGGCGTCTGGCCGGCATCCGCAAGCTGCTCGCGCGCGACGACGTCGACTACGTCTCGGTGAAGGTCTCCTCGCCGGTCGCGCCGCACGCGGTCTGGGCGTACGACGAGGCCGTCGAGCACGTGGTCGAGCGGCTCCTCCCGCTCTACACCTACGCCGCCGAGTCCTCGGCCGCCGGGACGAAGAAGTTCATCAACCTGGACATGGAGGAGTACCGCGACCTCGACATGACCATCGACGTCTTCACGCGGCTCCTCGACCGTCCCGAGCTGGCCGGCCTGGAGGCGGGCATCGTCCTGCAGGCCTACCTGCCCGACGCCATGTCGGCGATGATGCGGCTCCAGGAGTGGTCGGCGGCTCGGCGTGCGCGCGGGGGTGCGCCGATCAAGGTGCGCCTGGTCAAGGGCGCCAACCTGCCGATGGAGCACGTCGAGGCGTCGCTGCACGGCTGGCCGGTCGCGACCTGGCCGACCAAGCAGGACTCCGACACCAACTACAAGCGGGTGCTGTCCTGGGCGCTGACGCCCGAGCGGATGGCCAACGTGCGCGTCGGCGTCGCAGGCCACAACCTCTTCGACGTGGCGTACGCCTGGATCCTGGCCGGTCAGCGGCAGGTTCGCGACTCGGTCGAGTTCGAGATGCTGCTGGGCATGGCCGAGGGCCAGGCCGAGGCGGTTCGGGAGACCGTGGGCGGTCTGCTGCTCTACGTGCCGGTCGTGCACCCGAAGGACTTCGACGTCGCCATCGCCTACCTCGTGCGTCGCCTCGAGGAGGGTGCCAGCACCGAGAACTTCATGTCGGCCGTCTTCGATCTCAACTCCTCCGAGGCGCTCTACCAGCGTGAGAAGGAGCGGTTCGTACGCTCCCTCGCGGCTGTCGACGAGTCCGTGCCGCCGCCCAACCGCACCCAGGACCGGCGCGAGCCGGTCGCCGACGACGTGCAGCGCGTGTTCGAGAACACCCCCGACACCGACCCGCATCTGCCGGGCAACCGCGAGTGGGGCAAGGCGATCATCGCCCGGGTGGGCTCCTCGACGCTGGGTGACCAGCTCGTCGCCGACCACACCGTGACCTCGGTCGAGGCCGTGGAGTCGGTGCTCGAGGGCGCCGTCGGCGCCCAGGCCGACTGGGGCCGCAAGACCGGTGCCGAGCGCGCCGCCGTGCTGCGGGCCGCCGCGGTCGAGGTCGAGCGTCGCCGCGCCGAGTGGCTCGAGGTCGCCGCGTCGGAGTGCGGCAAGACGCTCGACCAGGGTGACCCCGAGGTCTCCGAGGCGATCGACTTCCTCAACTACTACGCCGGCCTCGCCGAGGATCTCGACCTCGTCGACGGCGCCCGTCAGGTGCCCGTACGCCTCACCCTGGTCACGCCGCCGTGGAACTTCCCGCTCGCCATCCCGACCGGTGGCGTCGCCGCGGCGCTCGCGGCCGGCTCGGCCGTGGTGATCAAGCCGGCGCCGCAGGCGCAGCGCTGCGGCTCGGTGCTGGTCGAGACGCTGTGGGCCGCCGGGGTGCCGAAGGAGGTCCTGCGGCTTGTCCACGTGCCGGAGAACGAGGTCGGTCGCGCGCTGATCGCCTCGCCGCTGGTGGACCGGCTCGTGCTGACCGGTGCCTTCGACACCGCCTCGCTGTTCCGGACCTTCCGTCCCGACCTGCCGCTGCTCGCCGAGACCTCCGGCAAGAACTCGCTGGTGGTCACGCCGGACGCCGACCTCGACCTCGCCGTCAAGGACCTCGTCTACTCCGCCTTCGGCCACGCCGGGCAGAAGTGCTCCGCCGCCTCGCTCGGCATCCTGGTCGGCTCGGTCGCGACCTCGCGCCGCTTCCGCGACCAGCTCATCGACGCGGTGACCTCGCTTCGCGTCGGCTACCCGACCGACCCGACGGTGCAGGTGGGCCCGATCATCGAGCCCGCCTCCGGAAAGCTGCTCAAGGCGCTGACCACGCTCGCCCCGGGTGAGTCGTGGCTGGTGAAGCCGCGTCAGCTCGACGAGACCGGGCGGCTCTGGTCGCCGGGTGTGAAGACCGGCGTCGAGCGCGGCTCCGAGTTCCACCTGACCGAGTACTTCGGTCCCGTCCTCGGCCTGATCTCGGCCGACACGCTCGAGGAGGCGCTGGAGATCCAGAACCAGGTCGACTACGGCCTCACCGCCGGTCTGCACAGCCTCGACCGGGCGGAGATCTCGCAGTGGCTCTCGTCGGTGGAGGCGGGCAACGCCTACGTCAACCGCGGTATCACCGGCGCGATCGTGCGCCGGCAGCCGTTCGGCGGCTGGAAGAAGTCGGCCGTCGGCGCCGGGACGAAGGCCGGTGGGCCCAACTACCTGGTCGGTCTCAGCGACTGGGCCCCGGCTCCCGCCACCGAGCTCGCGACGCCGGCTCCTGCGGTCCGGTCGCTCGTCGACTGGGCCGGTCGGCTCGGGGTCGACGAGATCGAGATGCTCCAGCGTGGCGCCGGCTCGGACGCCGTCGCCTGGGAGCGTGAGTTCGGTGCCGCCCGTGACGTGTCGCGACTGACCGCCGAGGTCAACGTGCTGCGCTACTCGCCGGTGCCGGTCACGATTCGCTACGAGGGTGGTCCCGTCGCTCATCTGCTGCGGGTCCTCGCCGCCGGTGTCGCTGCCGGGGCGCCGGTGACGGTGTCGGTCGCGGTTGGTCTCGACGACGAGACCGCCTCGCTGGTGAAGGCGACAGGTGCGACCTGGGTGGTCGAGGACGCTGCCGCGTGGGCGGCGATCGTCTCCGGGCCGTATGCGCCCAGCCGCGTACGCCTCCTGGGTGGGTCGCGCGAGATCTTCGCGGAGCAGAGTGAAGGCCGGGTCGACATCGCTCTCTACGCCCAGCCCGTCGTCGAGGCCGGCCGGATCGAGCTGCTCACCTTCCTGCACGAGCAGGCCGTCTCGATCACCGCCCACCGCTTCGGCTCGCCGACCCCGCTGGTGGACAACCTCTTCTGATCCCCGGCACGCCGAGTCGGCTCGTCATGACGGGCCGACTCGGCATGTGTCGGTGCTGTGCGTTCTCCTAGAGTGGTGCGATGACATCGATCGCGCGGACTGTCGCGCGCCTCCTGCTGGGCGTCGTGATGATGGGCGCCGGGCTGGCGCACCTGACCACCCAGCGACACGAGTTCCGCGCCCAGGTGCCCGAGTGGTTCCCCGTCGACGAGGACCTGACGGTGCTCGGCTCCGGCGTCGTCGAGATCGGGCTCGGGCTGGCCTTCGTCGTGCTGCCGGCCAAGCGACGGCTCGTCGGATTGCTGCTGGCAGCGTTCTTCGTGGCGGTCTTTCCCGGCAATATCGGGCAGTACGTGGAAGGCGTCGATGCGTTCGGGCTCGACACGGACACCAAGCGGTTGATCCGGCTGTTCTTCCAGCCTGTGCTCGTGGTCTGGGCCTTGTTCGGTGGGGGTTGGTTCAGGCGTTCTCGAGACGACTGACCCACGCCTTCTGACAGGACTGCCGAGGGGTCAGTGTGCTGCTGACTGGGCCCCCGCCCACGTACGCAGGTAGGACTCCGGGCCGCGGAGGATGTCGTCGATGACGTCCTGGCCGCCGGTGAGGCGGAGGTCCTCGACGTAGTCGGGGATCATCCCGTAGTGGGCGACGCCGTCGGTGTTGTAGTCCCAGATCCGCTGGCCGGTGACCTGACGGTCGATCGTGACGTCGCCGAGGATGCCGCGGAACGGGTAGGTCACATGTGTCTTCGCCGGCCCGGGCGTGCCACCGAAGCCGTTCATGTCGAAGCCGAACCCGATGCCGGCGCCGTAGCGGTCACGGACGGGGGCGGTGCGGGCGTACTCCGCGAGGAACCCGTCGGTGTCGTGGCCGTAGATCGTCGAGAAGCCGCCGAGGGCGTAGAGACGGTCGAGGTAGCGCTCGTCCATCCAGGAGTGGCTGGCGAGGACGCCGGGGTAGTCGGTCTCCTCCAGGATGTCGAGGGCCCGGCCGGCGGCCTTCGCACTCATGTGGTCGACCTCGACCATCATGCCGCGCTTGATCAGCCCGCGCAGCGCGTACTCGCCCAGCGAGGAGAGGCCGTAGGGATTGCACACCGTCCCTGACGGATAGATCGGCGGCTGCGGCAGCCAGTCGAGCTCGGCCGGCCGGTCGACCAGTCGCGGGTTGTTGTCGTGCGGCTGGTCGGGGTCGCAGGCCTTCGGCGTCCAGAACGTGCCGGTGGTGAGGAACTGCCCGGCGTTGATCAGCAGCCCGGTGGTGCCCTCGTCGTAGCGGACGCCGCACAGCGCGTTGTCGAACTTGTGGCACAGGAACATCGAGGAGACGCCGAGCGACTTCAGCTCGTCGAGCCCGGCATCGATGTTGGCGCGTGTGCACATGGCGAGCCGCAGCTTCTGGGAGCAGCCGAACGGCTCGGAGGTCTCCACGCCGAGCACGACGGCGAGCTTGCCGTCCTCGATCACCTCGCGCGCCTGGCCGGGGTCGGTGACGATCCGGTACCACCCGCGCCCCTCGCCGCCGTACTGCGCGTCGATGAACGCCTGGGTGTCGTACGCGTCCTGGGCCTGCTTCCGCACCGCGGTCATCTCGTCGCAGGACTGATGGGTGCCCGGGTTGATCGCGCACAGCGCCTTGTTGCTGGTCAGGTTGACGACCATGATCCGCTGGCCGGCCCGCCAGGAGCGCTCGACCCAGCGGTAGTACATCTGCTGATGGGTCAGCGAGTCGTAGGCCGGCCAGTCCTTGAACGACGGCCATCCGGTGGTGTCGTGGAACCCGAGTGGGCTGCCCGAGCGGGTCAGGTTCTCCAGCAGCGCCGTCTCGCCGGCGATCCCGTGGGACGGGCAGTCCTCGAGCGCGTCCGCGATCCCGGCCTCCGAGAAGACCTTCCCGCAGACCGCCGCCCCGCCGATCCCGTCCTGCATGAACATGTGGCTGTGGGCGTCGATCAACCCTCGCACCGTGCCGTCCGGCGCAGTGCCGGTGAGCGGCTCCCCGGTCACGTTGACCTCGGACTCGGGGGACGGGAGCCGGCGCTGCCCCTCACCGTCCGCCTCGGCCGGTGGGCCCACCATCGCGACCGTCGCCGCGAGGGCGATCACAGCAAGCAGGGACGTACGTCTGATGCGCATGTGGCCTCCCGATGACCAGCGGCGAATGTACGGGTGTGGGTATCGCAACCTAGCAGTTGCTTGGGTCGTTCGGGTGGTTATCTGCGCAGGTCGTCCGCTCTGACAGACTGGCGCGTATGACGATCGCGATCATCGGTGCTGGCAACATGGGTGGGGCCGTGCTGGCCGGGCTGCTCGAGGCGGGGCACTCCCCGCAGAGCGTCATCGTCGTCGAGGCGCGCGAGGAGCAGGCCGCCGCGCTCCGCGAGAAGCACGGCATCCGTACGCTGCCGGCCACCGAGGCCGCGGCCGAGGCCGACGTGGTGGTGCTGGCCGTGAAGCCCTACGGCGTCGTGCCGGTGCTGCAGTCGGTCGCCTCCGCGCTGCGCGAAGGGACCACCGTGGTCTCGCTCGCCGCCGGCGTGCCGACCTCGGCCATGGAGCCCGCCGTCCCCGACGGTGTCTCGGTCGTGCGGGTCATGCCGAACACCCCGGCCCTCGTCGGCGAGGGCATGTCCGCGGTCGCCGGCGGCGCCAAGGCGACGCCGGAAGCGGTCGCCACCGCCGCCGACCTGATGGGTGCCGTCGGCAAGGTCGTCACCGTCCCCGAGTCGCAGATCGACGCGGTCACCGCGATCAGCGGCTCCGGCCCGGCGTACGTCTTCCTGGTCGCCGAGGCCTGGATCGAGGCGGGCGTCCACCTGGGTCTGACCAGGGACGACGCGACCACCCTCGTCATCCAGACGCTCACCGGCTCCGCCAAGCTTCTCGAGAGCGGCACCCATCCCGCGATCCTCCGCGAGCAGGTCACCTCACCGGGCGGCACCACCGCCGCCGCCCTGGGCGCACTCGAGCAGAACGGCCTGCGGGCGGCCTTCCTCGAGGCCACCCGCGCCGCCTACGTACGCTCCCAGGAGCTCTCCTAGATCACAGCCCCAGGTGGCGGCTGATGATCAGCTTCTGCACCTCGGTGGTGCCGCCGTAGATGGTCTGGATGCGGCTGTCGATGAACGCCTTGGCGATCGGGTATTCCATCATGTAGCCGTAGCCGCCGTGGATCTGGACGCCCTGGTCGACGAACTTCTTCTGCAGCTCGGTGGTCCACCACTTCGCCATCGAGGCGAGGACGGTGTCGGCGGTGCCGGCGTTGAGCTGGGTGACGGCGTCGTTGAGGAACAGTCGGGCGAGGTAGGCCTCGGTGGCCATCTCGGCGAGGGTGAACGCGGTGTTCTGGAAGCGGCCGATCGGGCGGCCGAAGGCCTCCCGGGTGCGGGCGTAGTCGAGGGAGAGCTCGAGGACCTGCTCGACCGCGGCGACCGCGATCGAAGCGACCGAGATGCGCTCCTGCGGCAGCAGGGTCATCAGCGAGATGAAGCCGGAGCCCTCCTCGCCGAGCAGGTTCTCCTTCGGTACGACCACGTCGGTGAAGGAGAGCTCGGCGGTGTCCTGCGCCTTCATGCCGACCTTGTCGAGGTTGCGGCCGCGCTCGAAGCCCTCCATGCCGCGCTCGACGACGAGCAGCGAGATGCCGTGGGCACCAGCCTCGGGGTTGGTCTTGGCGACCACGATGACGAGGTCGGCGTTGATGCCGTTCGAGATGAACGTCTTCGAGCCGTTGAGGAGGTAGTGGTCCCCCTTGTCGACCGCGGTGGTGCGCACGCCCTGAAGGTCCGAGCCTGCGCCCGGCTCGGTCATCGCGACGGCGGTGATGATGTCGCCGGAGACGCATCCCGGCAGCCAGCGCGCCTTCTGCTCCGGGGTGCCGAGGTGGGAGATGTAGGGGACGATGATGTCGGTGTGGACGAAGAAGCCGGGCCCGCTGGCGCCGATCTTCGCCATCTCCTCGTGGAGGACCGAGTTGAAGCGGAAGTCCTTGATGCCGGGGCCGCCGTACTCCTCGTCGACGTCGAAGCAGAGCAGCCCGGTGTCGCCGGCCTTCTTCCACAGCTCGCGGGGGACGATGCCGTCCTTCTCCCACTGGTCGTGGAACGGCACGACCTCCTTCTCGAAGAAGGCCTTCGCGGTGGCACGGAAGTCCTCGTGCTCTGCTTCGTAGATGGTCGGCTTCTGGGGCATGACTCTCCTCCGTAGACGTACCCGGTTAATGATGCCTCACCACTGTGACGCAGACCGCATTGTCGTGATGGGCGACGGAGCAACTGTGACAGTAGTACTGGCGAAGTTGCAATGGTTTGGTCTACGGTCCCTGACATGACCGAGACGACCGACGAGCTGATGACGATCGATGAGCTGTCGACCGCCACGGGGCTTTCGGTGCGCACCACGCGCTACTACGCGAGCCTCGGCCTGATCCCGGCACCGGTACGCCGCGGGCGGGTGGCCTACTACGGCCCCGAGCACCGCGCTCGGCTCGATCTGGTCACCGCGCTGCAGGAGCACGGGTTCACGCTGCAGGCGATCGAGCGCTACCTCGCCCGGCTCCCCGCCGACATCACCCGCGAGGACCTCGCGATGCAGCGCGCCATGATCACGTCCTGGGCCACCGAGCCGACCGAGGACATCCAGGCGCGGATCGGGCGCGAGCTGATCGCGCTCGGGCTGCCGCGCGACGCCCTCGCCGCGGCGTACGCAGCGACCTCCCGTCTGATGGCGGATCTCGCCGACGAGCTCAACACCATCCTTCGCGACCAGGTCGTCGATCCGTTCAAGCGGACCCACCACACCCCGGAGGAGGCGGCGCGTCTGGAGGAGGTGCTGCCGCGGCTGCGTCAGCTGACCACCGAGGCCATCGTGGTGAGCTTCCAGGACGCCGTGAACCGGACGATCTCGCGCAATCTGTCGTGAACCTTTCGGACCAGCCCTGTTGACTGTGACAGTTTTAGTGTCACAATCGGCGCATGGCTGAAGCATTCATCTATGACCACCTGCGCACGCCGCGCGGGAAGGGTAAGAAGACCGGATCGCTCCACGAGGTCAAGCCGATCGACCTGGTGGTCGGCCTGATCGACGAGACGCGCAAGCGGAACCCCAACCTCGACCCCGCGCGGATCGACGACGTCGTCCTCGGTGTCGTCACCCCTGTCGGCGAGCAGGGCGGTGACATCGCCAAGACCGCCGCCATCAAGGCCGGTCTCCCCGAGACGACCGCCGGTGTGCAGCTCAACCGCTTCTGCGCCTCCGGCCTCGAGGCCGTGAACCAGGCCGCCTCCCGCGTACGCGGCGGGTTCGAGGACCTCATCCTCGCCGGCGGCGTCGAGTCGATGAGCAAGGCTCCGATGGGCAGCGACGGCGGCGCCTGGGCGCAGGACCCCGACACCGCGCTCAAGACCGGCTTCGTCCCGCAGGGCATCGGCGCCGACCTGATCGCGACGCTGGAGGGCTTCAGTCGCGCGGACGTCGACCGCTACGCCGCGCAGTCGCACGCCCGGGCGGCCGCCGCCTGGGAGAACGGCTACTTCAAGGACGCCGTGATCCCGGTCGTCGACCAGAGCGGCCTGACCGTGCTCGACCACGACGAGCTGATCCGTCCCGGCACGACCGCGGAGACGCTGGCCGGCCTCAAGCCGTCCTTCCTCCAGCAGGGCCAGGAGGCCGGCTTCGACGACGTCGCGCTGGCCAAGTACCACTGGGTCGAGAAGATCGACCACGTGCACCACGCCGGGAACTCCTCCGGCATCGTCGACGGCTCCGCGCTGATGCTGATCGGCTCCGAGGCGGCCGGCCAGGCCAACGGCCTCACCCCGCGTGCCCGGATCGTCTCGGCCGCCGTCTCCGGCGCCGACCCGACGATCATGCTCACCGGCCCGGCGCCGGCCTCGCGCAAGGCGCTGGCCAAGGCCGGCCTGAGCGTCGAGGACATCGACCTGTTCGAGATCAACGAGGCGTTCGCCGCGGTCGCGATGCGGTTCATCAAGGACATGGGCATCGACGAGTCGATCACCAACGTCAACGGCGGCGCGATCGCCATGGGTCACCCGCTGGGCGCGACCGGTGCCATCATCCTCGGCACCCTGGTCGACGAGCTCGAGCGTCAGGGCAAGCGGCGCGGCCTCGCCACGCTGTGCGTCGGTGGCGGCATGGGTATCGCGACGATCGTCGAGCTGGTCTGAAAGGGAATCTGAAGAGCTATGAGTGCAGTCAAGTACGACAAGGATGCCGACGGCATCGTCACGCTGACCCTGGACGACCCGAACCAGTCGGCCAACACCATGAACGAGCTGTACAAGACCTCGATGGCGGAGGCCGTCGAGAAGCTGTACGCCGAGGCGGCCAGCGATGAGCAGAGTGTCACCGGTGTGGTCATCGCCTCCGCGAAGAAGACCTTCTTCGCCGGCGGTGACCTCAAGAACATGATCCAGGTGCGCCCGGAGAACGCCGCCCAGGTCTTCGAGGAGGTCGAGTCGATCAAGGCGACCCTCCGCAAGCTGGAGACCTTCCCCAAGCCGGTCGTCGCGGCGATCAACGGCGCCGCCCTCGGTGGCGGTCTGGAGATCGCGCTGGCCGCCCAGCACCGCATCGCGCTGGACGCCCGCTACGACATCGGCCTGCCCGAGGTGTCCCTCGGCCTGCTGCCCGGTGGCGGCGGCGTCACCCGCGTCGTACGTCTCCTGGGCATCATGACCGGCCTGATGGACGTCCTCGGCCAGGGCACGAAGTTCAAGCCCGCCGCGGCCCTCGAGAAGGGTCTGATCCACGAGCTGGTCTCCTCCCCCGATGAGCTCGTGCCCGCCGCGAAGGCATGGATCAAGGCCAACCCCGACGAGATCGCGCAGCCGTGGGACAAGCCGGGCTACAAGATGCCCGGTGGCAAGCCCACCTCCCCGGCTCTCGCCGGCTTCCTGCCCGCGTTCCCGCCGATCCTGCGCAAGCAGCTCAAGCAGTCCGACATGCGCGCGCCGAAGGCGATCCTGTCGGCCGCGGTCGAGGGCGCGATGGTCGACTTCGACACCGCCACCCGGATCGAGTCGCGCTACTTCGTCTCGCTCGTCACCGGCCAGCAGTCGAAGAACATGATCCAGGCGTTCTTCTTCGACCTCGGCGCCATCGGTGCCGGAACGCTGCGACCTGACGGCGTCGAGAAGTTCACCGCGACGAAGGTCGGCGTGCTCGGTGCCGGGATGATGGGTGCGGGCATCGCGTACTCCTTCGCCCGGGCCGGGGCCGAGGTCGTCCTCAAGGACGTCGCCATCGAGTCGGCGGAGAAGGGCAAGGCGTACACCGCCAAGCTCAACGAGAAGGCGGTCTCGCGCGGCAAGCTGACCCAGGAGAAGGCCGACGAGATCCTCGGCCGGATCACCGCGACGGTCGCCCCGGAGGACTTCGCCGGTGTCGACGTCGTCGTCGAGGCGGTCTTCGAGGACGTCGCGCTGAAGCAGAAGGTGTTCGGCGAGATCGCCCCGTTCGTCAACGACGACGCGGTGCTCTGCTCCAACACCTCGACGCTGCCGATCACCGAGCTCGCCAAGGGGATCGAACGCCCGGCCGACTTCATCGGCCTGCACTTCTTCTCGCCCGTCGACAAGATGCCGCTGGTCGAGATCATCCGCGGTGCCGAGACGAACGATGTCGCGCTGGCCAAGGCGTACGACATCGTCCAGCAGATCAAGAAGACCCCGATCGTGGTCAACGACAGCCGTGGTTTCTACACCTCGCGCGTCATCGGCACCCAGATCCAGGAGGGTCTGGAGCTGCTCGCCGAGGGCTTCGCGCCCTACTCGCTCGAGCGCGCCGCGACCCAGGCCGGGTTCCCGGTCGGGCCGCTGCAGATCGCCGACGAGCTCAACCACGAACTCATGGTCAAGATCGCTCGTACGACCCGCGAGGCTGCCGGCGTGGAGGAGCCGACCACCACGGAGCGGGTGCTCACCCCGCTCATCGAGGCGGGCCGGTCCGGCAAGCTCAAGGGTGCCGGGTTCTACGACTACACCGACGGCAAGCGTGGCTCGATCTGGGCCGACCTCGGGACCGTGTTCCCGGTCGCGGAGAAGCAGATCCCGATCCGGGACGCCGAGGAGCGGATGCTCTTCATCGAGGCCCTGGAGACGGCGAAGTGCTTCGAGGAGGGCGTCATCACCTCCGCCGCGCACGCCAACATCGGCTCCATCTTCGGCATCGGCTTCCCGCCGCAGACCGGTGGTGTGGCCCAGTTCATCACCGGCTACGAGGCCGCCGACGGCTCGATCGGCATCGAGGCGTTCCTGGCCCGTGCCGACGAGCTGGCCGAGAAGTACGGCGAGCGGTTCCGCCCGACGCAGTACCTCCGCGACCTCGCGGCGAAGGGTGAGGGCTTCCCCGTCTGATCAGCCCCGCCTGACCCGGCTCCAGTGATGTGGTGAACCGGCACGGATCCTGTCAGGGATCCGTGCCGGTTCGCTGTCCGTGAATGGGTGGCAGCGCCCATTCGGAATCGAGCCCCGGCCGAGAAGACTCGAGGTCATGGGGGAGACGGCGACGGTCCTGGTGATCGCGGTGGTCGCGGCCGGCCTCGTGGTGGCGTCGCTGCTGCGGCGGGCCCGCCGCGGTGAGTGCCTGGTGGTGACCAGGCACCGGCGGATCGTCCGGATCGCGTCCGACTCGATGACGATGGCGGTCCCGGGCTTCCACGAGGTCCTGGAGTGGCCGACGGGTCGGATCGAGATCGCGATCGTCGTCCGGACCCGGACCGCCGACGGCCAGGACGTACGCGTCCTCGCGACCTTCACCGTCGACGTCGACCCGCCTCGGGTCGGTGCGGCGTACGTCGACCCGCGTGCGGTCCTGCACACGGCGCTGGAGCGCCGGGTCGGCGAGGCGGTCCGCGCCCGGCCGGCGGCGTGGCTGACCGGGCCCGACGGCCTGGAGGCCGCCATCGGGGGCAGCCGGATCGACGGTCTCGCCGCCGGGGTCGTGACCGAGGTGGTGGTCGACGAGGTCGACCTGCTGCTGCATCCCGGCCGACCCGACGACGGCTGAGGCCGTCGTCGGGTCGGGTCCGGGTCAGCGGATGGTGCTGGTGGCCGCGGAGGTCGCCGTCTTCGTGTAGTAGCCGGTCTTGCGGCCGGTCACCCGGACGCGGATGCGGTCACCGCGGTCGACGGACCGCAGCCGGTAGGACTTCCCGGTCGCGCCGGAGATCGCGACGCCGTTGCGCAGCCACTGGTAGGAGAAGGTGATCCCCGATGGCTTCCAGGTGCCCGGGTAGGCGGTGAGCAGGTAGCCGACCCTGCGGGTGCCGCCGATCGTCGGAGTGGCCGCGGTGAGATAGCCGGCCGCGATCTTCGCGGTCGCAGCGCTCGTCCGGACGCCGGGGTTGGCGGCGGGCCAGGACGAGGAGTACGCCGTGACCCGGACCCGGATCTCCTTGGTGTGGTCGGCCCCGCTGAGCTTGTAGGTCGACGCGGTGGCGCCCGAGATCGGCACGCCGTTGCGCAGCCACTGGTACTTCACCGACGTCGCCGTCGGGTTCCAGGAGCCCTTCGTCGCGGTCAGGGTGTAGCCGACCCGCGCGGTGCCGCTGATCGTCGGCGGCGCGGTGCTCGCGATGGTCAGCGGGGTGCAGCTGTAGAGCTCGATCTCGTCGATGAACCAGCCGACCTGCGACACGGTCTGGTCGCCTCGGACGACCCACTGGAACTGGACGGACTTCCCGGCGAAGGCGGACAGGTCCACCCGCGAGCTCATCCACCCGTTGGAGTCGCCACCGAAGCCGGTCACCGGCTTGTCGGGGTTGTTGAGCAGCAGCTTCTGCTTCGGGCCGTTGACCCAGGCCGTCGACGGGATGGCGGTCGCGACCCCGTTGACCAGCAGGCGCGCCTCGCCGCCGTCGTAGTACTCCGGTGCCGGGTAGGCGGGTTCGTTGCCGGTGTACCAGTCGAAGAGATACCAGTGACTGAACCGCAGGTAGGTCCGCTTGCCTGCCGGCACGTTGATCGCGGCCGTCGTCAGACCGCTCGACGTCGGGTCGCCGTACGTCTCCGGGTCGGGGTCCCAGCCGAAGTCGGAGCCGTTGCCGTCGCGGTCGTTCTCGGGGACATTCTGCGCGGTGTCGGGTGCCTGGTGCCACAGGCCGCCACGGGTGAGAGACGGGGTCGTCATCGCGGCCTTGCCGGTGCTCCCGGCGGGGCAGGTGTTCGGCGCCTCCGCGGGCCGGGTCGCGCCCGCCTTGGTGGGCGACTTGGCGAGCTCGGTCGCGTCGGTGGCGAGGTTGACCTGGGTGCAGTCGTCCGCGGTGAAGCCGGCGGTGCCGGCCGCCACCAGCGCGGAGCAGCCGCTGGCCAGCGTACGGCGCAGGTCGGCGTACTGGCTTCCGGAGACGAGGTGCTGGATCGTGTAGAGGTAGAGCGTCGCGGTCTTCTGCAGGGTCGGGTCGTCGCCGTCGATGCCGGTGATGGTGCGGCCGTTGAAGGTGCCACCCTGGGAGATGAGGTACGCCGTCTTGTTGCCGACGCCGCTGTTGGTGTGCACCCCGCCGCCGTCGGCGTAGTAGGTGAGGTCGTCGGCGTCCCACAGGGGGCTGGTCATCCGGTCGGGCTGGTCGTGGAGCGTCGGATCGGCGAGGTCGCGGATCGCGCCGAACGAGGAGTCCTCGCCGATGCGCCAGTCGGTCGGCGAGTCGCCGGGAGTCGCGTAGCGGTGGTCGACGATCTCGCCCATGATGTCGGCCATCGACTCGTTGATGGCGCCCGACTCGTACCAGTAGAAGAGGTTCGAGCTGTGCTCGATCACGCCGTGGGTCAGTTCGTGACCGACGATGTCGTCGACCACCAGGCCCTGGCCGAGGTAGATCTGCTGGCCGTTCCAGAAGGCGTTGTCCATCGGGCACGGCGGGGTGTAGTCGGGCCGCGTCGGCTCGCAGTAGCGGGTCGTGGCGGTCATCGCCTTGGCGGTCACGCCCTCGGTCCAGCCGATCTCCTCGGTCAGGTCCAGCCCGAGGGAGGCGTAGAGGTCGGAGGTCGCGCCGAGCAGGTCGTAGGCGCCGTCGACGTCGGCGAGGCCGGTCGGCGCATCGCCCTCGCGCCGCTTGACCGTCGGGCTCGTGTCGGCGCAGCCGTTCTCCGCGGCGCGGACGTTCGCGTTGTCGCAGATGCGGCGGTTGGCCTCGGCGATCTCGTCGATGTGCATGAGTACGCGGCCGGAGCCCGCGTGGGCGAGCACGGTCTCGCGGATGGTGGAGCCGTTGGTCACCGAGAACCGGAAGACACTGGTCTCGCCGAGCTCCGGTCCGGCGACCAGGTCGTCGTCGTAGAGCCAGGTGCCTTCGTCGCTCACCGTGAGGCCGGTGGCACCGTGGTGGGCCTTGGCGACCACGGCCTTGGCCGCGGACTCGGCCTTCGCGCGGGTGGCGGCGTCGGGTGCGGTGACGTCCGCGGTCGTGGCGTCGGAGAGGTTGGTGGCCGCGGAGGTGAGGCCGCGGTCCTTGTCCAGCCCGACGACCACCTCGCCGCCGAGGACCGGGAGGCCGTCGACGTACTGCTCGAATCGGGTCACCGAGCCGCCGCCGACGGCCTTCTCGGTCTTCGTCTCGCGCAGGTCCGTCTTCTCGGCGCCCAGCGCTTCGGCGGCACGGGCGAGCTGGGTGCGGGCCGCCTTGGCCGGCTTGACCGCGGCACCCAGCGGCTCCGCGCTCTCGGACTTCGAGCCGATGAAGTCGGCCGTGCCGTCGGCGGTGCGATGGATGGTGAGCGGGACGCCGGCACGGTCCTGGTAGCTCGCGACCGGGTCGGGCTCGGCAGAGGCGGGCGGGGCCATCGGGATGAAGCTCAGCCCGCTGAGGGCGAGCGCGGTCGCGGTCAGGGCGACGACGCGTCTACGAGGTGACACTTCGACTCCTTCGGGAGTGGGAGCGGCCCGGAGGAGTTTCACGGGCCGACAAGACCGCCGGCCCGAACCCAGCGACCAGAAGTCTCCCAGCCGGTCACGGGTGCCGTCGCCCGTATATTCGCGGCTTGCGATGGGCGAGACGTCAGTTCCGTCGGCCGAGGTGGCACCGTGGTGCCACCTCGACCGACGTACGTGACGTCTCGGCGGGACTTGGGTCAGCGGATGGTGCTGGTGGCGGCCGAGGTGACTTTCTTGGTGTAGTAGCCGGTCTTGCGGCCGGTCACCCGGACGCGGATGCGGTCACCGCGGTCGACGGACCGCAGCCGGTAGGACTTCCCGGTCGCGCCCGAGATCGCGACACCGTTGCGCAGCCACTGGTAGGAGAAGGTGATCCCCGAGGGCTTCCAGGTGCCCGGGTAGGCGGTGAGCAGGTAGCCGACCCTGCGGGTGCCGCCGATCGTCGGTGTGGCCGCGGTGAGATAGCCGGGCGCTACAGCCGCTGTCGGAAGGGTGGTGCTGCTCCCCGCATCCCAGCCCTCGCTCCATGCCTTGACCCTGACTGTGATCTTGGAGCCGACGTCGCTCACGCGCAGCGTGTAGGTGTTGCTGGCGGATTCGGCGACCATGAAGCCGTTGCGCAACCAGGTGTAGCTGTAACTCTGCGGCGTATGGTCCCAGGTTCCCTTCGACACGGTGAGCTTCGAGCCGAGGCGCGCGGTGCCACTGATGATGGGACGGACGGTGGCACGGATGGGCGGGCCAAGGGCGATCGACGCCGTCGGTGCGCTGGCCTTGGTGCCTGAGGCTCCCGCGGACCATTCGGTCGAGCTCGCCGTCACGCTGACGGAGACACGGGTTGCGTGGTCAGCCGCCGCAAGGGTGTACGTCGATGACGTGGCCCCGCTGATCGGCGAGCCGTCGCGCAGCCACTGGTAGTTCACGCTCGTTGCAGCCGGGGACCAGGTGCCGGGCGTAGCGGTCAACGTGGACCCGACTCGTGCCGTCCCGGTGATCGTCGGTGCGGCGGTGTTCGCCAGCGGGATCGGCTCGCACGTGTAGACCTTGATGTCGTCGAGGAACCAGCCGACGTACCAGCCGAGGCTGTCCCAGGAGGCCTCGAAGTAGGGCCTCAGGGTGTGTCCAGCGTATTCCGAGAGGTCGACCTTGCTGGCGTACCAGCCCTTGCCGTCACGGACGAAGGCGGTCAGGCCGGCGTCAGGGTTGTCGTTGTAGTAGGGCGAGCTGGACGTCTGGATGCGTCCGTTGGGCCCATTGGTCCAGCCGTTGGTTCCTGAACGCCATGTGGTCTGGGTGGTGTCGTCAGTCCAGCCCACGACCCCGCCGTCCCACGCGCCGTCGGAGTCGTATTCGAACAGGTGCCACTGGCGGAACCACATGTACGTCGTCTGACCGGCCGGGAGCTCGATGCCGTTCAGCGTCTGGAGCCGGGTCCGGCCCTTCGTCATCGTTCCGCTCCTGGCTGCTGGCGAGTAGTGCCATGCCTCCTTGCCCGAGGTGGCGTTCGGGCCCCAGTACGTCGACGGATCGCGGGTCCACGACCCCGCGGCGAACTTCGAAGCGGCGTCACCCGTCTCGCTGTCGAAGAGCGTGCGCACCGCCGTCTGCGCTGGGCAGGTCATCTGGGCGTCCGTACGGGTGCCCTCCGCCGTCGGGTTCGTACGCAGCTGAGTGACCTCGGTGGCATGGTGGACGGTCACGCAGTCCGAGCTCGTGAACCCGGCCTTCCCGGCCGTGGCCAGGTCGCCGCAGCTCTGCTCGAGCTGGTTGGCCAGGTCGGCGTACTCGGCACCGGGCGCCAGCCTCTGGATGACGTCGAGGTAGAGCGTCGCAGTCTTGGTGAGCGTTGCGTCGCCGGCGTCGATGCC
The DNA here is from genome assembly GCA_040302365.1 of Nocardioides sp. NPDC126508. Lineage (GTDB taxonomy): Bacteria > Actinomycetota > Actinomycetes > Propionibacteriales > Nocardioidaceae > Nocardioides. The sequence continues at coordinate 219,172 of JBEOUM010000004.1, read as the reverse complement.
GGCGAAGTCGGTCCCTGCGTCGACTCCACCCTGCGAGATGAGGAATGCGGTCCTGTTGCCGACGCCGCTGTTCGTGTGCACGCCGCCGTTGTCGTCGAGGCCGGAGACGTACGTCGCGCTCGTCATCGTGTCGGGCTGGCTGTGCAGTGCGGGGTCCTTCATGCTCCGGATGGCTCCGCCGGGAAGGTCCTCACCGAGATCCCAGCCGCTGTCATCGTCGCCGGCAGCGGTGTGGCGGTGGTCGATGATCTCGCCCATGACATCAGCGATGGACTCGTTGATGGCGCCGGACTGACCCCAGTAGAAGAGCTGCGAGAACTGCTCGATGACACCGTGGGTCATCTCGTGGCCGACGACGTCGTCGGCGATCGCGTAGCCGGCGCCGTAGTACATCTGCGTTCCGTTCCAGAACGCGTTGGCGTACGGGCATCCCGACGACGTGGTGTAACACCAGTTGACGGTCGAGGCCAGGCTCTTGCGGCCGTCGGGCTGGGCGATTCCGATGAGGCTCGTCAGGTCGAGGTTCGCGATCTGCTGGTAGAACGAGTCAACCTCGCCGGCCATGGCGAAGGCACTCTCGACGTCTGCGCTTCCGCTGGCCTCGCCGGTCTCGGTCCTTGTCGGAGCCGTGCACGGGACGTCGGTGGTGTTCGTTGCGTTGGCGTTGTCGCACACGACCCGGTCGAGTCCCTGGTTCTCGTCGATGTCCAGGAGGATCCGCCCGTCTTGGTCGTCGACGATCAGCAGACGGCGTGCGCCCTCACCGCCGGTGACCTCGAAGCGCCAACCGCTGCGTGAGCCGTTGTCCGTCGTCGTCCCGAACACGGCCGGGTCAAAGATCGTACGGCCGGCGCTGATGACGTCCTCGGGCGTGTGGTTGTCCGCTCGCGACAACGTGGCCAGCGCGAGCGAACGCGCTCTGCTCTCGGAGATGCGCGGCTCGGCGACGGTGGACGTCGCGCTCAGACTCGACGCCAGCGAGGCGAGGGTGCGGTCCGGCCCCATCGTCACGACCATCTGGCCGCCGAGCACCGGGATGCCGTCGATGCGCTGGTCGAGGCGTACGACGTCGGTGCCTGTCGAGGTGTGCGTCGTGCCGTCGGCGGCGAGCGTCGTCCCCGCACGGTCAGCGCCGAATGCCGCGCCGTAACGGTCGACGTGCGCTCGGGCAGCGACGGTGATCGAGTCCGTGCGGTCGACCGAGGGATTCTCGATCCGTCCGCCACCGGCGCCGGCGAAACGCAGGGTGCCGTTCCGGCGGCTGGTGTGCACGGCACGGTCGGCGTCGGCGTGGAGCCGTTCCGCCGCGACCGCGGGCGCGGGCTTGTCGGCCGCGTGCCCTGCGGGCACGAGCTGAGGAGTGAACGCGGTCATGGCGATAGCGACGAGCGGTGTCGCGGTCAGCGCTGTGAGCCGGTGAAGGGATGCCATGTGCGGATCCGTCCGGTGGGTCGAGGTCGAAAGCGGCGATGTTGTGCGCCGCGGCGCCGACCCGAACCAGCGACGGAAGTCTTACATGAGAGCGACGCATCGGCAGCGAATTCTCCGAACCGTGACCCCTGATGCACGGAGGCAGCGACTTGCAGCCGTATGCATACTCGGTATATACATACTCAGTAAGTAACCAAGGGGAGGTGATCGAGTGTCCGTGAAACACGCACTGCTGGCGCTGCTGGAGAAGCCGCGCTACGGCTACGAGCTGCGCGCCGAGTTCGAGCAGCGCACCGGCGCCAGCTGGCCGCTGAACGTCGGGCAGGTCTATACGACCCTGTCCCGGCTCGAGCGCGACGGCCTCGTCGAGGCCGGAGGGACCGACGCGGAGGGACGGTCCCTCTACCAGCTCACCGAGGCCGGCAAGGTCGAGGTCAAGGGGTGGTTCGACACCCCCGTGGAACGTACGCAGCCACAGCGCGACGAGCTCGCCATCAAGCTCGCCGTGGCGGTCGCGGTGCCGAGCGTGGACGTCGGCAAGGTCGTCCAGCAGCAGCGCAACGCGACGATGCAGGCGCTCCAGGGCTACCGCCGTCAGGCACGCTCCGGCGTCGGCGACGACCTCGCCGGCGGACTGGTCCTCGACCGGCTCGTCTTCGCGGCCGAGGCCGAGATCCGCTGGCTCGACCACTGCGAGGCCCGGCTCCGCCGGGCGGCCGCGACGAGCACGGCGCCCGAGCCGATGGACGGAGGCGCGCGATGAACGCCGCCCTCGCCCACGACCTGCGCCGCCTCAACCATGACCAGAGCCGCTGGCTCGCCGACGCCCGCGAGCGGCTGAGCCGCCGCACCCATGCCACGCCCGCCAAGCCGGGCACCACCAAGTCTCAGGAGTCCACCGATGAGTGAACCTGTCCTCCGGCTCACCGATGTGAGCCGCGTCCACGGCACCGGCGCCGCCGAGGTCCACGCCCTGCGCGGCGTCAGCCTGGCTGCGTACGCCGGTGAGCTGGTCGCGATCATGGGGCCGAGCGGCTCCGGGAAGTCGTCGTTGCTGACCATCGCCGGCGGCCTCGACTCGCCGACCTCCGGCACCGTGACCGTCGACGGCCAGGACCTCGGTGAGGCCGGGGTCAGCGGGCGCGCCAAGCTGCGGCGTACGTCGATCGGCTACGTCTTCCAGGACTTCAACCTGATCCCGGCGCTGACCGCCGCCGAGAACGTCGCGCTGCCGCTGGAGCTCGACGGAGCCGGCCGCCGCTCGGCACAGGCCGCGGCGAGGACGGCGCTCGAGGAGGTCGGGCTCGACGGCTTCGCCGACCGGTTCCCCGACGAGATGTCCGGTGGGCAGCGGCAGCGGATCGCGATCGCCCGGGCGATCGTCGGCGAGCGCCGGCTGATCCTGGCCGACGAGCCGACCGGAGCTCTCGACACCGAGACCGGCGAGGACATCCTCAAGCTGATCCGCGCGCGCTGCGACGCGGGCGCGGCCGGCGTGCTCGTCACCCACGAGCCGCGCTATGCCAGCTGGGCCGACCGGGTGATCTACGTGCGCGACGGAATCGTCGTCGACGAGGCCGGCGAGACGCCGGACCTGGCGCTCGTGGACGAGGTCGAGGCATGAGTGGGGGACTTGCCGGCTGGCGGCTCGCGCTCCGCATCGGGCAGCGGGAGGCCCGGCGGGCGAAGTGGCGCAGCCTGCTCGTCATGCTGATGATCGCGCTCCCGGTGGCAGGTGTCACCGCGATCGCGGTGACGTACAAGACCTACGACGTCAACACCGTCGAGGGTCTCGACCGCCGGCTCGGCACGGAGGCCGCGGCCAGGGTCGACGCTCAGAGCCCCGCGCCGGTTCGGCAGGGCATCGACCCTGATCGGACCAGCCGGTGGCTCGACGAGACCGGGACCGAGCCGCTGGACGCGGCCGGGCTGCGGGCCGCGGTCGGCGACCGGCCGGTGCTCTCCGTCGACGACTACGGGCTGGACGTACGCACCGACAAGGGCGTCGCATGGGCCAGCGGTCTGCGGACCGATCTGTCCGACCCGCTGGCCGCCGGGCTCACCCGGCTGACCGACGGCCGGCTTCCGCAGGGGTCCGACGAGGTCGTGGTCAATGCCGCTCTCGCCGCCCGTGGTCCGGGCCTCGGGCAGGAGCTGCGATTCCCGAACGGTGGCTCCGAGGAGGTCCGCAAGGTCGTCGGGATCGTCGAGTCGGCCAGTGTGCGCAACGAGCCGTTCGTGGCCGGTGCGGGGCTGCCGAAGGCGAGCTACGTCACGACGTCGACCTGGCTGGTCGGTGGTGCTCCGGTGAGCTGGGGCGACATCGAGAAGCTGAACGCGAAGGGTGCCTTCCTGCTCTCCCGGTCGGTCGTCCAGAACCCCTCGGCGGCTGCGCTGGCAGCCGACCGGGAGCTCGGATCCGAGGAGCGTGCGCCGGATGCCTCCGAGACCGTGGTCGTTGCCCTCATCGTGGTCATGGTGCTCCTCGAGGTCGTCCTGCTGGCCGGCCCCGCCTTCGCGGTGGCGGCCCGTCGACAGGCACGGGATCTCGCCCTGATCGCCGCCTCCGGCGGCACGGCTCGCCAGGCTCGGCGCGCCGTCCTCGGGATGGCGATCGTCATCGGGGCGGTGGCCGCGCTCGTCGGTGCCGTACTCGGGATCGGGCTCGCCCGCCTGCTCCAGCCGCTCGCCCAGGACCAGGTCTCGGCGTGGTTCGGCCCGTTCGAGGTGCCGTGGCTGCAGATCCTGGTGATCGCCGTCATCGGGTTCGGCGCGGCGATCTGCGCAGCGGTCGTGCCGGCCTGGATCGCGTCGCGACAGAACGTCGTCGGCGTACTGTCCGGGCGTCGCTCGGAGAGCCCGCCGTCGCGGCGCTCACCGGTGATCGGGATCGTCCTCGTTCTCGCCGGCGCCGCGTTGTCCGCCTTCGGGACCCGGGGAGCCTACGACGGGATCCCGATCGCCCTCGGCGTGCTGCTGTGCGTCGCCGGGGTGCTGTTCATCCTCCCCGTCCTGGTCTCCATGGCTGCCCGGTTCAGCACCCGGATGCCGCTGGTGATCCGCTTCGCGACGCGTGACGCCGACCGACACCGCACCCGTACGGTCCCGGCCGCCGGAGCCATCGCGGTGACCGTGGTCGGCGCGGTCGCCCTCGGGATCGCCTTCGGCAGCGACCAGGAGCAGAACCAGGAGACCTACCAGCCGTCGCTCGCCTACGGAGACGCTGCCGTACGGCTCGACGACGGTGTCTCCGCGGAGAACACGGACGCGAAGGGATGGGAGGGAGTCGCGGCGCAGGTCGCGAAGGAGATCCCGAAGGCCAAGATCGTGCCGGTCGCCGCCGCGGTGTTCTCCGACCCCGAGACCTTCTTCGTGATCCGGACCGGAGACGGCGCCGACGTCACGCCGGGGTCCAGCAACGGAACCTTCGGCGAGATGCTCGTCGCCGAGGCGGACGGCACCCTTCCGCCGGCCGTGACGCGCGTGCTCGGCGACGCGGATGTCGCCTCGGCCGAGAAGACCCTCCGCGCCGGTGGCGCGGTGGTGTTCGTCGACGGCAAGGGAACGGATTCGAAGGACGCGCGGCTCGACGTCCGGAAGTGGGACGAGGAGACGCAGACCGAGCAGGAGCAGGCCTCGGTCACCGTGCCGGCGACCTACCTCCACATCGAGGACGCGTATGCGCCGGCGTACGCGGTCGTCCCGCCGGGCGTGGCGAAGAAGCTCGGCGCCGAGCCGCAGGTGAGCGGCCTCTACGTCGAGGATGCGCGGATCACCGCCGCGGCCGAGCAGGATCTCGACGAGGCCCTGGCTGCCGGTCAGGTCCCGATGTCGATCACGGTCGAGCGGGGGTTCCAGCAGGACGACAAGGCGGTGATCGTCTGGCTGCTCCTGATCACCCTGGCCGCGGTGCTGATGATCGGCGGCGCGCTCACCGCGACCTACCTCGCGCTCAACGACGCCCGCCCCGACCTGGCGACGCTGTCGGCCGTCGGTGCGCCGACACGTACGCGTCGAGGGGTCGCTGCTGCGTACGCCCTGGTCATCGCGCTCCTCGGCGCGATCCCGGGCGCCTTGATCGGGTTCGTGCCGGGCATCGCGGTCAGCTTCCCGCTCACCGCCGAGAGCTGGCCCGAGCGCGACAGCGTCGCCTCGCACTACCTCGAGGTGCCCTGGGACCTGGTCGGGATCGTGGTCGTCGGTCTGCCGCTGCTGATCGCGCTCGTCGTCGCGGTCACCACCCGCAGCCGCCTCCCCATGGTCGCCCGGGTCGAATAGGGACTTCTGGCGGGCCGAATCCTCAGTTGTGGGCGACGAAACTCGAGTTTCGTCGCCCACAACTGCATTCTCGGCCTCAGGCCTGGCAGAGGCAGAACGGGTGGCCGGCGGGGTCGAGGAAGACGCGGAAGGTCTTGCCGGGCTGGACCTCGTGCTTGGTGGCACCGAGCTCGAGAGTGGCCGCCTCGGCGGCGTCGAGGTCGTCGACGGCGACGTCGAGGTGGGACTGCTGGGGTACGTCCTGACCGGGCCACTCGGGCGCCCGGTAGTCCTCGACGCGCTGGAACTCGAGCCCGCCGCCCTCTCCCCAGGCGCTGGCCCAGCCGCCGCTGTCGTCGACCTTGGTCTCCCAGCCGAGGAGCTGGGCGTAGAAGTCGGCCAGGGCTGCCGGGTCGGGGCAGTCGATGACCCATTGCGGATTGCGTGCGATAGCCATGGAGCCGACGTTAGAGCGGGTTCCGGACATTCGGCTTCCGCCTGCGGCAGCGCTGTCTCAGAAAAATACAGTCAGGGTTGACTGTTTGTTTCTGGCGCGGCAGAGTGCCTGCCTGTGAGCCAGGCCACCCGCGTACCTCAGGAACAGCGCACCCGCGCGATGCGGGCGCGCCTCCTCGACGCCACCGTCGAGCTGCTGGCAGAGCGCGGCTTCGCCGGCACCTCGACGACGCTCGTCTCCCAGCGCGCCGGGGTCTCCCGCGGGGCGCAGCTGCACCACTTCCCGGCCAAGAACGACCTGGTCGTGGCGGCGGTCGAGCACATCACCGAGGCTCGTGGCGAGGCGCTGAAGGCGGCTGCCGGGGCGCTGCCCGAGGGCGGGCAGCGTACGCGGCACGTGCTCGCCATGCTCGCCGAGCAGGTCACGTCCCCGGTCTTCGCCGCCGCCCTGGAGCTGTGGGTGGCGGCCCGCACCGACGAGCAGCTGGCCGCGGCGGTGGGCCCGCTCGAGCAGCGGATCGGCCGCGAGCTCCACCGGGCCACGGTCGAGCTGCTCGGCGTGGACGAGAAGAAGCCCGGCGTGCGCGAGCTCGTGCAGGCCACGCTCGATCTCGTCCGTGGCCTGGCTCTGGCTGACACGATTACCGACGACGCCGCCCGACGCGAGCGGATCCTCGACCACTGGGCCGAGGTTCTGGAAAGAGAGCTGCGATGAGTCTGCTGGATCAACTTCTCGAGGACCTCTCCATGGAGGGGTTCGAGCTCCGCCAGGTGGTGGCGGGGCTGAGCGAGGCGGGCTGGCGCGAGCCGACGCCGGCCGCGGGCTGGGACGTCGCCGCCCAGATCGCCCATCTGGCCTGGACCGACGAGGCCGCGCTCGCCGCGACCGAGTGGGTGGCCGGTGACGCGACCGCCTGGGACGAGCTGGTCACCGAGGGTCTCAAGAACCCCGAGGGCTACGTCGACGAGGCCGCGCTGTCGCTGGCCACGATGCCGGCGACGGAGCTGCTGCAGCACTGGGATGGCGTACGCGGCGAGCTCGCCGGAGCGCTCGCCAACGTCCCGGACGGCAAGAAGCTGCCCTGGTTCGGGCCGCCGATGTCACCGGCATCGATGGCGACCGCGCGGTTCATGGAGACCTGGGCCCACGGCCTGGACGTACGCGAGGCGCTCGGCCACACCTACGAGCCCAGCGACCGCATCAAGCACGTCTGCCACCTCGGCACCCGAACCCGCGACTTCTCCTACAGCGTCCACGGCCTGACCCCGCCGAGCTCGCCCTTCCGGATCGAGCTCACCGCTCCGTCCGGCGAGCAGTGGGAGTGGGGGCCGGAGGATGCGGAGCAGAGCGTCCGGGGCCCGGCGTACGACTTCGCCCGGCTCGTCACCCAGCGCATCCACCGCGACGACACCGAGCTGGAGGCCGTCGGCGAGGACGCCGAGAAGTGGCTGACCATCGCCCAGGCGTTCGCCGGGCCCACCGGGAACGGGAGGCCCAAGAAGTGATCACGATCGGCAACTGCTCCGGCTTCTACGGTGACCGGTTCTCGGCGATGCGCGACATGCTCGAGGGCGGTCGGCTCGACGTGCTGACCGGCGACTACCTCGCCGAGCTCACCATGCTCATCCTCGGCAAGGACACCCTGAAGGACCCGACGACGGGCTACGCCAAGACGTTCCTGCGGCAGGTCGCGGACAGCATCGACCTCGCCCTGCAGCGTGAGGTCAAGATCGTGTCGAACGCCGGTGGCGTCAATCCCGCGGGGTTGGCTGCTGCCCTCGAGGCGCTCGGGACCCGCGCCAAGGTGGCCTACGTCGACGGCGACGACCTGCGGGGGCGTCTCGACTCCCACCCCGACGCCCTGACCGCCAACGCCTATCTCGGTGCCTTCGGGATCGCGCACGCGCTCGACGCCGGCGCCGACATCGTCGTCACCGGCCGCGTCACCGACGCGTCGGTCGTCGTCGGGCCCGCGATCGCCCACCACGGCTGGAAGCGCGACTCCTACGACGAGCTCGCCGGCGCCGTGGTCGCCGGCCACGTGATCGAGTGCGGCACCCAGGCCACCGGCGGCAACTTCTCCGGGTTCCTGACCATGTCGCCGCAGGCGCGGGCTCGTCCGCTGGGGTTCCCGGTCGCCGAGATCGCCGTCGACGGCTCCTCGATCATCACCAAGCAGGACGAGACCGGTGGCACCGTCACGGTCGACACGGTCACCGCGCAGCTGCTCTACGAGATCCAGGGCCCGCTCTACCTCGGTCCTGACGTCACCACCGACCTCACCTCGATCCGTCTCTCCGAGGTCGGGATCGACCGAGTGGCCATCTCGGGCGTCACCGGCACCCCGCCGCCGGCCACGCTCAAGGTCGCGGTCAACTCGCTCGGCGGCTACCGCAACTCGGCCGAGTTCGTGCTCACCGGTTTCGATATCGACGCCAAGGCCGCCTGGCTGCGTGACCAGCTCGACGCCGAGCTCCCGATCGGTCCCGACTACACCTGGTCGACCTACCGCATCCCCGCGCCCGACTCCCCGACCGAGGAAGGAGCCGCCTGCATCCTGCGGCTGTCCGCACGGGCCGCCGACGCCGACGCCGTAGGACGTGCCTTGACGGCTCCGGCCATCGAGCTGGCCCTCGCCTCCTACCCGGGCTTCCACGTCACCGCGCCCCCGGGGCGGCCGTCTCCGTTCGGGATCTACAAGGCTGCGTACGTCCGGCGCGACCGCGCCCCCGAGACCGTCCATCTCCCCGACGGGTCGACCTACGAGGTGCCGGCCCCTCTCGCCTACGCCGAGGCGTCACGTACGTCGGCCGAGGCGTCACGTACGTCGGCCGAAGGGACCACTCGATCGACCGGAGCGACGCCTCGGCCGACCGGGGCGACCTCTCGGCGAGCGCTGGGGGAGCTGGTCTACGCCCGATCCGGGGACAAGGGCGGCGACGCCAACCTCGGGCTCTGGGTGCCGCAGGGGCGGCCCGAGGCGGCCGTCGAGTGGCTGCTGGAGACCGTCACCCCGGAGTGGGTGCGTGAGCTGCTGCCCGAGACCGAGGACCTGGCCATCGACATCACGCCGCTGCCGCACCTGCGCGGCGTGAACATCGTCATCCACGACCTGCTCGGCGAGGGCGTGGCAGCGTCGACCCGTTTCGACCCGCAGGCGAAGGGGCTGGGCGAGTGGGCCCGGAGCCGATTTGTAGACATTCCGGAGGGGCTTCTGTGAGCGACGACCTGTTCCAGCTGGGCGCCGAGTTCGCCCGCCGTGAAGTCTTCCCCGACCTCCAGGTCTGGGAGGACGACCAGGAGATCCCGCGGGCGGCCCACTTGGCCGCCGCGAAGCAGGGGCTGCTCGGGATCGGGTTCCCCGAGGAGGCCGGCGGCGAGGGCGGCGGACTGGCCGACACCGTCGCGGTGACCGAGGGGATGATGTCCGAGGGCGCCTCCTCCGGCCTGCTCGCGGGCCTGTTCACCCACGGGATCGCGCTGCCGCACATCGCCAAGCACGGCTCACCCCATCTCATCGACACCTACGTGAGGCCGACCCTGGCGGGCGAGAAGATCGGCAGCCTCGCGATCACCGAGCCCGACGGCGGTTCCGACGTCTCCCACCTCCGTACGACCGCGATCCGCGACGGCGACGAGTTCGTCGTCAACGGCGCCAAGACGTTCATCACCTCTGGCTGCCGCGCCGACTTCGTCACCACCGCGGTCCGCACCGGTGGTCCAGGGGCCGGCGGCATCAGCCTGCTGGTGATCGACAAGGAAACCCCCGGCTTCACGGTCACCCGCAAGCTCGAGAAGATGGGCTGGAAGTGCTCCGACACCGCGGAGCTCGCCTTCGAGGACGTACGCGTCCCCGCCGCCAACCTCGTCGGCGACGAGAACGCCGGATTCATCTACATCGCCGAGGCGTTCGTGACCGAGCGGATCGCGCTCGCCGTGCAGGGCTACGGCACCGCCGCCCGCTGCCTGGCACTCACCGCCGACTACGCGCGCCAGCGGCAGACCTTCGGGGAGCCGCTGATCAAGCGCCAGGTCGTACGCCACAAGCTCGTCGAGATGCACCGCCAGGTCGAGGTCGCCAAGGCCTACACGCACGCCGTGGTTGCGCGCTACGACCGCGAAGGCTCGACACATCAGACGATCGCCGAGGCGGCGCTGGCCAAGCAGACAGCGGTCGAGGCCTGCACCTGGGTCGTCGACCAGGCCGTCCAGCTCCACGGCGGGACGGGATACATGCACGGGACCGAGGTCGAGCGGCACTACCGCGACGCCCGGATCCTGCCGATCGGAGGAGGAGCCACCGAAGTGATGACCGACCTGGCCGCCAAGCTCTTGGGCTACACGTCATGAGCGGCAACAGAGAGGCCCTCCTCGAGAAGATCGAGGCCCTGGACGCCGAGCACGCGAAGGCGGCGGCCGGCGGCGGTGAGAAGTACGTCGCCCGTCACAAGGCCCGCGGCAAGCTCCTCGCCCGCGAGCGGATCGAGCTGCTGCTGGACGAGGGCAGCCCGTTCCTGGAGACGCAGCCGCTGATCGGCTGGGGCAGCGACTTCCCGGTCGGCGGCTCGATCATCACCGGCATCGGTGTGGTCGAGGGCGTCGAGTGCATGATCGTCGCCAACGACCCGACGGTGAAGGGCGGGGCGCTCAACCCCTACTCCCTCAAGCGCTCCTTCCGGGCGGCCGAGATCGCGGAGAAGAACGGTCTCCCGACGATCAACCTGACCGAGTCCGGCGGCGCCGACCTGCCCACCCAGAAGGACATCTTCATCCCCGGCGGCAAGGGCTTCCGTGACCTGACCAGGGCCTCCGCCCGCAAGCAGCCCACCATCTCGGTCGTCTTCGGCAACTCCACCGCCGGCGGTGCGTACGTCCCCGGCATGAGCGACTACGTGATCATGGTCAAGGAGGGCGCGAAGGTCTTCCTGGCCGGCCCGCCGCTGGTGAAGATGGCCACCGGTGAGGACACCGACGACGAGTCGCTGGGCGGTGCCGAGATGCACTCGCGCATCTCCGGCTCCTCCGACTTCCTCGCCGTCGACGAGCACGACGCGATCCGGCAGGCGCGTCGCGTCGTGGCCCGGCTCAACTGGCGCAAGCGCGGCCCGGAGCCGAAGGCCGTCTATGAGCCGGACGCCGACCCCGACGGCCTGCTCGACCTGATCCCGACGGACCTCAAGGAGCCCTTCGACCCGCGCGAGGCGATCCTGCGGATCGTCGACGGCACCGGGCCCGACAACGAGGTGCCCTTCGACGAGTTCAAGCCGCTCTACGGATCGAGCCTCTGCGTCGGCTGGGCACGGCTGCACGGCTACGAGATCGGCATCCTCGCCAACGCCCGCGGCGTACTGATGAGCGAGGAGGCCCAGAAGGCGGCGCAGTTCATCCAGCTCGCCAACCAGAAGGACACCCCGCTGCTGTTCCTGCACAACACGACGGGCTACATGGTCGGCACGGAGTACGAGCAGGGCGGCATCATCAAGCACGGCGCCCTGATGATCAACGCGGTCTCCAACTCCACCGTCCCGCACCTGACCGTGATCATGGGCGCGTCCTACGGCGCGGGGAACTACGGCATGAACGGCCGAGCGTACGACCCGAGATTCCTCTTCACCTGGCCGTCGGCCAAGTCCGCGGTGATGGGTCCGGCCCAGCTCGCCGGCGTGATGGAGATCGTCGCCCGCGAGTCGGCCGAGAAGAAGGGCGAGGTCTTCGACGCCGAGGGGTTCAAGGGCGTCAAGGAGATGGTCGAGGGGATGGTCGAGGAGCAGTCGCTGCCGATGTTCCTCTCCGGCCTCGGCTACGACGACGCGGTCATCGACCCGCGCGACACCCGCACCGTCCTCGGCCTCTGCCTCTCCGCCATCGCCACCCGACCGATCGAGGGCGCCATGAACTTCGGCGTCTTCAGGATGTGAGTGCCATGATCACCCGAATTCTGGTCGCCAACCGCGCCGAGATCGCCTCGCGCGTCTTCCGCACCGCCCGCAACCTCGGCATCGAGACCGTCGCGGTCCACTCCGACGCCGACGCGGGCCTGCCGTTCGTGGCCGAGGCGGACCATGCCGTACGCCTCCCCGGCAACGCCCCCGCCGACACCTATCTCCGCGCCGACCTCGTCATCGAGGCGGCGAAGGTGGCCGGTGCCGACGCGATCCACCCGGGCTACGGCTTCCTCTCCGAGAACGCCGACTTCGCCCGCGCCGTCGAGGCGGCCGGCCTGGTCTGGATCGGGCCCGCGCCCGAGTCGATCGAGCAGATGGGCTCGAAGATCGAGGCCAAGAAGATCATGGCCTCCGCCGGCGTACCGGTCCTGGAGGCACCGGCCTCCCCGGTCGAGTCCGACCTGCCGCTGCTGGTCAAGGCCTCCGCCGGCGGCGGTGGCCGCGGGATGCGGATCGTGCGCTCCCTCGACGCTCTCACCGCCGAGATCGCCGCCGCCGAGGCGGAGGCCGCCTCGGCGTTCGGTGATGGCACCGTCTTCGTCGAGCCGTACGTCGAGGCCGGCCGTCACGTCGAGGTCCAGGTCGTCGGCGACGGCGCCGGTAACGTCGCCGTCTTCGGTGAGCGTGACTGCTCGGTGCAGCGCCGCCACCAGAAGGTCGTCGAGGAGTCCCCGGCCCCGCTGCTGCCCGATGCCGTCCGCGAGGCGCTCCACGAGGCGGCCCGCAACGCCGCCGCGGCGATCGACTATCGCGGGGCCGGCACCGTCGAGTTCCTCTACGACGCGGCCACGGAGCGGTTCTGGTTCCTGGAGATGAACACACGGCTGCAGGTCGAGCACCCGGTGACCGAGCTGGTGCACGGGGTGGATCTGGTGGAGCTGCAGATCGCCGTCGCAGAAGGTGTCTCGGGGGTGGTCTCGACAGGCTCGACCACCGGCGTGAACGGGCATGCGGTCGAGGTGCGGCTCTACGCCGAGGACCCGTCGGCGGGCTATCAGCCGCAGTCGGGAGTCCTGACCAAGCTGGAGTTCCCGGGCGACGCCCGGATCGATGCCGGCTACACGTCCGGCTCGGAGGTCAGCACCTTCTACGACGCGATGCTGGCGAAGGTGATCGTGCACGCGCCCACGCGCGAGGCGGCGATCCGGCGGCTGGTCGCGGTGCTGCGTACGGCCAAGGTCCACGGCCTGGTGACCAACCGCGAGCAGCTGGTCGGGATCCTCGGCTCGGATGCGTTCCGCAGCGGCGAGGTCACCACCGCTCTGCTCGCGAAAGAAACTTTTCTTTCATCGGCCGAGGACCCCGGTGCCCCCGTGGCCGCCGCGATCGCCCTGGCCGAGCGGACCCGGCGGCCGGGCATCCCGGTCGCCTGGCGCAACGTCGTCAACCAGCCGCAGCGGACCGCCTTCGAGGATGGCTCGGAGGACGGCCTGACCGTCGAGTGGTACGGCACCCGCGACGGCTACCGCATCGACGGCTTCGACGTCATCGAGGCAGGTCAGGACCGAGTCGTCCTCGAGAAGGACGGCCTGCGCACGACCTACGCGATCGCGATCGAGGGCCACCGGATCGACGTCGACTCCTCGTTCGGCCACACCGCGGTGCGGAAGCGGCCGAGGTTCACCGACCCGGCCACCCAGACCCAGCCCGGGAGCCTGCTGGCGCCGATGCCGGGGTCGGTCGTCAACGTGCTCGCCGAGGCCGGCAGCAGCGTCACCGAGGGCCAGCCCCTGCTGGTCCTGGAGGCGATGAAGATGCAGCACACGGTGGCCGCGCCGACCGACGGCGTACTCACCCAGATCAACGTCACACCAGGAACCCAGGTCGCCGCCGGCGAGGTGCTGGCCGTCGTAGAGGAGGCAGAATGACCACCGCAACCGTGCCCAATCCATTTGGCGAGCCCGAGGAGCGGACCGCGCTGCGCGAGGCGGTGGCGAAGCTGGCCGGCAAGTACGGTCACGACTTCGTCGCCAAGCAGGCCCGCGAGGGCGGCAAGATGACCGAGATGTGGCTCGAGATGGGCCGCCACGGGTTCCTCGGGGTCAACATCGCCGAGGAGTACGGCGGCGGTGGCGGTGGCATGAGCGACCTGGCCGCCGTGCTCGAAGAGGCCGCGACCGCCGGTGCCCCGCTGCTGATGATGGTCGTCAGCCCCGCGATCTGCGGCTCGATCATCGGCCGCTGCGGCACCGAGGAGCAGAAGAAGCGCTGGCTGCCGGCGATCGCCGACGGGAGTCTGCTGATGGCTTTCGGGATCACCGAGGCCGACGCCGGGTCCAACTCCCACAAGATCACCACCACGGCCAAGCGTGACGGCGACGAGTGGGTGCTGACCGGCCAGAAGACCTTCATCTCGGGTGTCGACGAGGCCGACTCGGTCCTCATCGTCGCCCGCACGGAGGACGCCAAGACGGGCAAGCTCAAGCCGGCCCTCTTCGTCGTCCCGACCGACTCGGAGGGCTTCACCAAGCAGGTGATCCCGATGGCCTGGGAGGCGCCGGAGAAGCAGTTCACGCTCTTCATCGACGACGTACGCCTCCCCGCCGACGCCCTCGTCGGCGACGAGGACGGCGGCATCTGGCAGCTCTTCGCCGGCCTCAACCCCGAGCGGATCATGGGCGCCGCCCTCTCCTGCGGGATGGCCCGCTACGCCCTGGCGAAGGCGGTGGAGTACGCCGCCAACCGCTCGGTCTGGAAGGACGCCCCGATCGGCTCCCACCAGGGCATCGCGCACCCGCTCGCGAAGGTCAAGATCGAGCTGGAGCAGGCCCGCCTGCTGTGGCAGAAGGCCGCCGCGCTCTACGACGCCGGCGACGACGCCGGTGCCGGGGAGTACGCCAACATGGCCAAGTACGCCGCCGGCGAGGTCGCCTGCAACGCCACCGACGCCGCGGTCCACACCCACGGCGGCAACGGCCTGACGGTCGAGTACGGCCTGGCCAACCAGCTCGTCGCCGCCCGCCTCGGCCGGATCGCCCCGGTCAGCCGGGAGATGATCCTCAACTACATCGCCATGCACACCCTGGGACTCCCGAAGTCCTACTGAGCACGTCGAAAACAGGCACAGGGCCGGTCGCCGAGGCGACCGGCCCTGCTGCGTACGTCTGTGTCTACTTCTTCGGCTCGACGATCACGATCGTGCTGAGGATCTTGTCGGCGAAGGTCTGGCGCTTGTCGTCCCACAGCGGCCACAGGTAGCCGATGTAGCAGGCGAGCTGGTCGAGGTAGTGGACGAAGAAGCGTCCGATCGAGAACCAGGTGCCGAGGACCTGGCCGTCGGCCTCCTTGACGACCTTGATGCCGAGGACACCCTTGCCGATCGTGTAGCCGGTCTTGCCCTGCTTCAGGCCGTAGTTCCAGAACAGGAAGGCGAGGGACACCAGGAACCCGATGAACAGCAGGAGCCCGCCGATCGCCATGAGCGCGCCGTTGGGCTCGCCGGCTGGCGTGTACAAGCCGGTGTTCGGGTCATACTCCGAGGTGCCGCCCGCGGCGGCGCCGCCGATGAGCAGGCCGTAGCCGATCCAGAACGGGATCATGGCCACCGCACCGACGAGCCCGTCGATGATCGCGGCGCCGACACGTGCGCCCCAGGAGGCGTACGGCGGGGTCGGGGCGCCGTAGCCGTAACCACCCGGCGCGCCGTAGCCGGGAGCGGCCGGAGCGGCACCGTAGCCCGGAGCGGCGCCGTAGCCCGGCGTGGGAGGAGGCGGCGGAGCGCTGGGCTGACCGTAGGCCGGTGCGGGCGGCGGGGTCGGCGGCAGGGGCTGGCCGGAAGGGTCCTGCGGGGCGCCAGGAGGCGGGCCGTAGTTAGACATGGGGCAGAGTATGGCCACATCTCCACGCAAATGTCAGCGCACACGCCTGAGCCCGCAGGGCTAGGCCCGAGGCTCCACGACGACCAGGGTGCCGACGATCTTGTCGGCGAAGGTCTGGCGCCTGTCGTCCCACAGCGGCCACAGGTAGCCGATCAGGCAGAAGCCGTCGAGGACATGGAGCACCTGCCGGAGCAGCGCGACCGGGACCCCGACGGTGGCGGCCGAGCCGGTCGAGCTGTCGGGGGCCTTGCGGACCAGCTTGATCCCGACGACGCCCTTGCCGATGGTGTAGCCGGTGCGGCCCTGCTTGAGGACATGGTTCCAGACGGCGAAGCCGATGAACCCGAACCAGCCGACCGCGGTGACCAGGAGCCCGAACGCGGTGACGAAGAAGCCGGACTCCTGCGACAGCCCGCCGCCCACCCCGGCGACCAGGTAGAACGGCAGCAGCAGCGCCGCGTCGATCAGGGCGCCACCGACCCGGCGACCCCAGGTCGCGAGCGGAGGACCGGAGGGGACGTACGCCTGCTGTGCCCAGGGCGGGGCCTGCGGCTGCGGTCCACGAGCGGGGTCCTGCGGTGCGCCTGGCGGGGGCCCGGGCGGTGACCCCGGCGGCGGGCCCGACGGCGGGCCGAAGTTGGACATCTGGTGGGTCATCTCCTCGAGTGTTCTGACCTGCTGACCTGACCGACGTTCAATCTATCGGGTCAGGCAGGGGTTAGCCTGACCCTCATGGCTGGAGTGGCGAGGGCAATGGACCGGGCTCAGCGCCGGTTCCCGCCGGCCGCGTTCCCGATCGCCGTCATCTACAAGTTCTACGAGGACCAGGGCAACAACCTCGCCGCGATCATCACCTACTACGCCTTCGTCGCGGTCTTCCCGATCCTGCTGCTCGCCTCCTCGATCCTCGGCTTCGTGCTGGAGGGCGACCCGAGCCTGCAGGAGGCGGTGCTCGACACGGCGCTGGCGCAGTTCCCGATCATCGGCGACCAGCTCGGCCGCAAGGAGCTCACCGGGTCGACCAGCGCGATCATCATCGGTGGTGTCGCGGCCCTCTACGGTGCGCTCGGTCTGGGCCTGTCGATGCAGAACGCGGTCAACACCGCCTGGTCGGTGCCGCGCAACAGCCGCCCCAACCCGATCTTCCTGCGGGTTCGATCACTGCTCATGCTCGCCGCCGGCGGCCTCGCCATCCTCTCGGTCACCGCGCTGTCTCTGGTGCTGAGCCGCACCGACTTCCTCGGGTTCAAGGCGGTCGACGTCGGCTACTGGCTGGTCATCCTCGGCACCATCGTGATCGTCACCGGCATGCTCTGCGTCGTCTTCCGGATGGCCACCACCCGCGACCATGCGCTCGGCCACGCCCTCCCCGGCGCGTTGACGTTCGCGATGCTGTGGCAGGTGCTGCAGTACTTCGGAGCCGAGTTCGTCCAGCACGTGCTCGCCGCCACCCGTGGCATGAACCAGACCTTCGCCCTGGTCCTCGGCCTGGTCGCCTTCCTCTACATCGCCGCGCTGATGGTGGTGATCTCGATCGAGGTCAACGTCGTCTACTCCCGACACCTGTGGCCGCGCGCGCTGCTCACCCTCTTCACCGACGACGTCGACCTGACCGAGGCCGACCGCCGTGCCTACGCCAGCTACGCCCTGATGCAGCGCCACAAGGGGTTCGAGACGGTCGCGGTCACCTTCGACGGCCGTGACGGCAACAGCCACGAGATCGTCATGGACCCCTCCTGGCTCCGGAAGACCGCTCGGCGGATCCGCCGCCGCGACGAGTTCAGCCGGCCGATGCCGCCGACCAAGCCGCCACCCCCGGTGCCGCCGGGCAAGCTGCGCGCGGTGCCCCACCCCGACGAGGACGAGCACGAGAAACGTACGCGTCCCTAGCGCGTCCTGCGCAGAGGCACGAAGCGATACCAGCCGTGGCTGCTGAGCCGCGCCTGGCCCGTCGCGTTCCGCACCACCAGCATCATCAGCCCGGCGACCGGGATCACCATCCGGCCGGGGGCGGCGAGCTGGTCCATCAGCTCCTTCGGCAACGCCTCGGCCTCGGCGGAGACGAGGATGCGGTCGTACGCAGCCTCCCGGGGCCACCCGAGGACGCCTGCCCGCGCCTTCTCGATGCGGGCCCACGGCTGGTGGGTCGCCGCCAGGTTCCGGCGGCCGAACCTCACCAGGGTGGGCTCCAGCTCGACCCCGACGACGCTCCCCTCGGGACCGGTCAGGTGGGCGAGCAGCGCGGTCGTCCAGCCCGACCCGGAGCCGACGTCGAGCACCTTGTCGCCCGGCGCGACCTCGAGGAGACGGAGCATGTCGGCCACCGTCCGCGGCTGCGAGTTGGTCTGTCCGTGGCCGATCGGAAGCGGCTCGTCGAAGCCCGCGAAGTCCCGTTCCTCGGGTGGGAGGAAGCCCTCCCGGGGGATGGCGGAAAATGCATAGAGCACCCGGTCCACACGCCCAGTCAAGCACCGTAGTGTCTGCCCCATGACTGAGTCGCCCGAAACCAACGCCGAGCTCGTCCACCTCGATGTCGTGGACGGTGTCGCCACCATCACCCTCGACTCGCCGGCCAACCGCAACGCGCTCTCCCGCCAGCTCGTCACCGAGCTGTTCGAGGCGCTGCACGCGGCCGACAAGGACACCTCGGTCAAGGCGGTCGTGCTCCAGGCGACCGGCACCGTGTTCTGCTCCGGTGCCGACCTCTCCGAGGCCGCGACGGTGCCGATGGAGGAGGGCACCCGCGGGATCGTACGTCTCCAGCGCACCATCGTCGCCCTGACCAAGCCCGTCGTGGCGAAGGTCCAGGGGCCCGTACGCGCCGGCGGTCTCGGGCTGGTCGCCGCCGCCGACATCGCGATCGCCGCCGACACCGTCTCCTTCGCCCTCACCGAGGTCCGCCTGGGTCTCGCCCCCGCCGCGATCTCGCTCTCCATCCTGCCCCGGATCGACGCCCGCGCCGCCTCCCGCTACTTCCTCACCGGCGACAAGTTCGACGCCGCCGAGGCCGCCCGCATCGGCATCCTGACCGCCGCCGTCCCCGCCTCGTCGCTGGACGACGAGGTCGCCGCCATCACCTCCTCGCTGCTCGAGGGCTCGCCCCAGGGCCTGCGCGAGACCAAGCGCCTCATGGTCCGCGGCCTGGTCGAGCACATCGACGCCGGCGGCGAGGAGATGGCCGCCCTCTCCGCCCGCCTCTTCGGGTCCGACGAGGCCCGCGAGGCGATGACCGCCTTCTTGACTCGCAAGAAGAAGTGAGGCAACCATCCCGGCCACCCGCGCGGTCAAGACAGGCATGACGACGGATGCCATCGCGCCGGCCGGGCGTGGACGAAAAGTGGTCGCCGCGGAGGTCGACTTCGACGACTTCGTGGCGGCGCGATCGAGTGCGCTGCTGCGTACCGCCTATCTCCTCACACGTGACCACGCCCTTGCCGAGGACCTGCTGCAGACGGCGCTGACCAAGGCGTGGTTCTCCTGGGCGAAGATCGAGAGCCACGAGGCGTACGTCCGCAGGATCCTCGTCAACACCTACACCTCGTGGTGGCGACGGAAGTGGAACGGCGAGCAGCCGACCCAGGAGCTCGTCGAGGGCTCCGTCGACCACCCCGAGGAGGGCGCCCACGACCTGTGGACGGCGCTCGGGAGGTTGCCGCGACGGCAGCGTGCCGTCGTCGTGCTCCGTTACTTCGAGGACCTCACCGAGGCCCAGACGGCCGAGATCCTGGGCTGCTCGGTCGGCACCATCAAGTCCCAGAACTCCAAGGCACTCGCCAAGCTCCGTATCGATCCCGCGCTCGCTCCGGCCCAGGAGGAGAACTGATGAAGACCATCGAAGACCTTCGTACGACGCTCGGGGCTCACGCCGACCACGCCGGTGATCCGGTGGCACGCAGCGTGGCCGTTCACAAGCGCATCCGGCGGGCCCGTACGCGGCGAGCCGGCGCCGTCGCAGCCGTCGCCGCTGCCGTGATCGCGGCTGCCGGTGCGATCGTGCTGGCGCCCAGCGTCGGACACCTCCCCGTCGCCGGGATGCCAAGGCAGGTGGAAGCGCTGCACTTCACCTACGAGCTCGCCGACGCCGAGGTGCTCGAGGTCGGTGCCGACCGGCATCAGCTCGATGTCCCTGCTCCGAGCGACGACCGGCAATGGGGGGTCGTCGTGCGTGGAGCGGACCTGGGGACCGGCACGGCGACGGTCTTCATCGACGACGAGCCCGTGCTGCGGATCAGTGGTGACGAGCGCTCCGCGCTGTATCAGATCCCGGGTCCTGCGGACGGGGACATCACCGTGAAGGTGAGTGGCGCTTCGGGCGGGAAGGTTGTGCTCGGCATCTACGAGAGGACAGGGGCGATCGAGGGCCGTGCGCTCAGCGACGATGGCCTGGTGTTTCCTGCGACCTACGGTGGTGCGAAGCTCATCGGTGGCGAGTTCGGAGATCCGGATGACACGACGGTCCGTTACGTTTTCAGGGCCGGCGATCGACCGGTCATGACAGCGCCTGTCTGCCTGGACCCGACCGGCACCTTCGAGGTCAGCTATCAGATCGATGGCAAGGAGTTCGGGAGCGGCGACTGCGACGAGCAGTGGCGCGACCCGGCGGCTCCCGACCTGGCGATCGGCTCGCTGTTGCAGCCGGATCAGCTCTCCCCGGGCCGTCACACGGTGACGGCGGTCGCCACGCGCCGGGACGGATCGACCACCCCGTCCGAGGACGCTGCCCTGCACCTGGGGATCGCCGTCTACGAGCTCGGCGGGCAGACCGATCTGGGTGACATGAAGATCGACGAGATCACCGAGCACGATGGCCGACGCTGGCAGGTGGACCGGGTCATCCCGATCTCGAAGACCCGTGCGTTCTCGACCGAGGTGGCCACCGGGGACCAGCCCGCGCTGTTCGGCTATCTGGCCTGTGGCGGGTCCGCCTCTGCCCACGCCACATCTCAGGAGCTCGGTCAGCGCGCGGAAGGTTCGACCGCGATGGACAGCACCGGAGGCTGCGGCTACACCGTGGGCGACGAGCTGCTGGCGTACGACACCTATGACATCGCGCTCGATTCGGCCACGGAGACCTTCGACGGAGCGCTGGTGATCTACCGGCCAGTCGACTGATGGCCTCCGTGTCCCCATAACCCCACGTGGAGGGTAGAGTTATCTCCTTGCCGTGCGCCATGGGGGGCGCACGGCGGGTGTGGATCTTTGTGACGGGGGAACATCCAGTTGAACGACAAGCTGGCTGAGCGCGAGATCGCTCAGGAGCAGGGGTTCGTAGATCGTGTCTACCTCCAGCTGGGGGAGTCGGCGCGCGCTGCGCAGGAGCTGGCCAACGAGGGCCGCGACCGTGGGCGCCTGGGACACGAGGGCGGGCTGGTCGAGCGCGACGCGTTCGCCTTCCAGGCGGCGCGACGGATCGCGCAGCTCGACGCGGCCCACGAGGGCCTGGTCTTCGGGCGCCTCGACCTCGACCCGACGGTCGACCCCGAGCCGCGCTACGTCGGCCGCATCGGTCTTCGCGACGCACAGCGTGACTCGCTGCTGATCGACTGGCGCGCGCCGGCGGCCGCGGTGTTCTACCAGGCCACGGCGGTGGAGCCGAAGTCCGTCATCAGGCGGCGGGTGCTCCGCTCGGAGGGGAAGAACGTCGTCGGTGTCGAGGACGAGCTGCTCGACGCCGAGGCCCTGGAACGCACCGGCGCCGACCTGCCGATCGTCGGCGAGGGCGCGCTGATCGCCCAGCTCAGCCGCGCCCGCGACCGCACGATGCACTCCATCGTCGCCACCATCCAGGCCGAGCAGGACAAGGCCATCCGGGCTCCCGGCAAGGGAGTCACGACGATCTCCGGCGGCCCCGGCGTCGGCAAGACCGTGGTCGCGCTCCACCGCGCCGCCTACCTGCTCTACACCGAGCGTCGCCGCTACGAGTCCGGTGGCGTGCTCATCGTGGGTCCCTCGGGCGTCTTCATGCGCTACATCGAGCGTGTCCTGCCGAGCCTCGGTGAGACCGCGGTGGCGCTGCGTTCGCTGGGTGAGGTCGTGGACGGCGTACGCGCGACCTGGCACAACGACCCCGCCGTCGCCGACGTGAAGGGCTCGGCCCGGATGGCCGAGGTGCTGCGCCGCACCTCGCGCCAGCAGGCGCCCGGATCGCCGCGCGAGTTCAAGGTCTTCTACCGCGACGACTCGCTGCGGCTCGACGGCAAGCGGCTCGGTGAGCTGCGCCGGCAGCTGATGAGCCAGGGGAGGCGCAACCAGCAGCTGCGCCGCGTACCCCAGATGCTTCTCGACATCCTCTGGCGTCAGGTACGCGGCGAGCGCGGTCGCGAGCGAGGCCGTGAGGTCTTCAACGACGAGATGCTCGACAACCCTGCCTTCCTGGAGTTCGCCGCCGCCTGGTGGCCGGCGCTGGAGGCGCGCCAGGTGCTCGGCTGGCTCCGTGAACCCGAGTTCCTGGCCCGTGTGTCCGAGGGTGTCCTGACGTACGACGAGCAGCAGCTGCTCCTCAAGTCGTGGGCCGGCCGCGGGCTGACCGACGCCGACCTGGCGATCGAGGACATCCCGCTGCTCGACGAGCTCCGCTACGCGATCGGCGACATCCCCGAGCAGGTCGCCGACGAGCGCGACGCCGACCAGAGCGGCATCGACATCGCCGAGCTGATGACCGCCTCTGACCGTGAGTTCGCCTCAGGCCGGGGCTGGCGCCCGCCGACCTACCGCATCGACGACGACCCGTTCGCCCACATCCTCATCGACGAAGCCCAGGACCTCACCCCGATGCAGTGGCGGATGGTCGGTCGCCGGGGACGTACGGCTTCCTGGACCATCGTCGGCGACCCCGCCCAGTCCTCGTGGCCGGTGGCGTCGGAGGCGGAGGAGGCGCGGGCCAAGGCGCTCGAGGGCAAGCCGGTCCACTCGTTCCACCTGTCCACGAACTACCGCAACTCGGCCGAGATCTACGCCTTCGCCGCTGCCTACGCCGAGCGGGTCGGCCTCGACGCCGACCTGCCCACGGCGGTCCGCTCGACCGGCGTCGAGCCGCGGGTCATCGAGCACGCGGTCGACCTGGAGAAGGCCACCCGCGAGGCGGTCGGCGAGATCGCGGCCCAGGTCGGCGGCACCGTCGGCATCGTGGTCCCGGTCGCGCGCCGCTCCGACGTCAACGCGTGGCTGGCGTCGTGGACGGAGTTCGCGGCCGACGCCCCGTCGGCCGCTGCCTCGGCTGCCGACCCGACCTCGGTGCCCTCCGGCGAGGACCGCATCGTCGTCCTCACCGGTCTGGACACCAAGGGCCTCGAGTTCGACGGCATCGTCGTGGTCAGCCCCGACGAGATCGAGCGTGAGTCGGCCACCGGCCGCGCCACCCTCTACGTCGTCCTCACCCGCGCCACCCAGCTCCTGACCACGGTCTCCTGAGTTCTGGCCCGAGTCGGCGCGTTCCAACGCGCCGGCTCGGCGATCAGAGCGCCGCCATCCAGGGGTGCTCGGGGAGGGTCTGCTCGAGCACCCGCCGCAGCCAGCTGCGCCGACGGTCGTCGAGCAGCGGAACGGCGTTGTCGAAGTCGAGCTGGTCCTTCGAGCGGAGTCCCGGTGCCTTGTAGAGCAGCTGGATCTCGGGCTGCAGATAGCGGATCCCGTCGCGCTCCCAGACCGCCTCGGTGATCGGCATCCGGATCGACTCGTCCCGCCGGTAGACCCACTCGTCGGCCGTTCCCGGGTTGAGCAGCAGGTCGTACTCCCATGGGTCCTGAGCGCTCCGCCGCGTCCAGACCTGGCCCTCGGTCTCCCAGAGGACATCGTCCGCGGCGCCATCGGGATCGTCGTCGGGGAGCAGCGGACGCAGCGCCGTGGTGCCGGCCGCCCACACGTCGAAGCGCCCAGCCAGGTGTTTGCGCAGTACGGCGAGCTCGCTGCGGAGCACACAGGTGTCGGTGTCCTCGTGGTCACGGGCGACGCCTGTGAAGGCCTCGATCGCCCACCCGCCCGCGATCCACCAGGTGCCGGGGTAACCCTCGAAGAGTGCGGCTACATCGGCCGGGGTGTGCGCCGCCCAGGGTCCGTAGAGCCGCTCGAACTCGTCGTTGCTCAGATCGTTGACGCCCACCCGCGAAGCCTAGCTGCGCGGGGTGGGCGTCGGGAGCGGGGTCAGCCGACGGAGGGCTTGGCGTCGGCGGTGACCTCGACGCCCTCGGCGAACTCGACGAGCTGCTTGTCGGTGAGGTGGATGGAGCTCCACATCTGGATGACGACGGTGAAGTCGCGGTAGGCGTACTCGAGCATGGTCGCGCCGTCGGGGGTGGTGACGAGGGTGGCCGGTCGGCCGTTGACGGTGGTGTTCGGCGAGTCCTCGGTGCCGGACGGGCTCTCGAGGGTGACCACGATCTTGTCCCGGAAGTCGCTGATGGAGGACTTGTCGTCGGGGCGGGCGACGGCGAGGACGAACTGGTCGGAGCCCTGCAGCACGAACCCCTCGGGCACCTTCGCCACGGTGTAGCCGGGCATCTGCGTGCCGTCGTAGTCGACGAGGCGTACGTTGTCGGCGGCCTGGACCGTCGGCGCGCCGTCGTCGCTGGAAGTCAGGGCGATCCCGCCGAAGGCGCCGCCGACCGCGAGGGTGAGGGCGGCTCCGCCGAGCGCGGCGCGCTTGATCCGGCGCCGGGAGAGGGCCTGGTGGCCGCGGCGGAGGTCGGCGGCGGCATCATCCGCCGGGACGGCCGGCGAGGGGGTCAGGCGGGCGAGGCGGTCGATCACGTCGTTCATCGGGAGTCTCCTGTCAGTTGGGTGGGGGTGAGCAGCGCCCGGAGCTTGTCCAGGCCTCGTGCGGTCTGGGACTTCACGGTTCCGGTCGAGCAGCTGAGCGCGTCGGCGACCTCGTCGACCGAGAGGTCGTGGACGTGGCGGAGCACGACGGCCGCGCGCTGCCGGGGCGGGAGCTCGGCCAGTGCCGCGACCAGCTCGGGATCGACCATCGCCGGGTCCTCGACCGGGGGCTCGGGCAGCGAGACCGCGCCGTGCTCGCGCCGGAAGAACGGGCGCCTGCGGTGGTCGGTCAGGCAGTTGACCAGGGTGCGGCGAGCGTACGCAGCGGGCTGCTGGGACGCTCGCCCCCAGGCGAGATAGACCTTGACCAGGGTCGTCTGGACCAGGTCCTCGGCGAGGTGGGCGTCACCGGCGGTCAGCAGCCGGGCGGTGCCGACGAGCTGCGCTCGGTGGCGGCGTACGAAGGCCTCGAATTCGGCGTCTTGGGAACGTCTCACGCACAGTCAACGGATCGGGGGCACGGCGAGGTTGCACGCGGCCCACCATCCGAATCGAATGCGCCTCCCGCGAGCGTGCGGATTAGGCTCATCCCATGACGACCAACAGCCCTGCCAAGACCGCGATCGAGGAGATCACGGGGCATGAGGCGTGGGCGATCATCCGGCGCTCCTCACGGGCGGGCGACCGGGACACGGTCGGCATGCTGGCAGGCACCCGGTCGGTGGTCGAGTCGCTGCTCGACGTACCGCTCGAGGAGGGCACTCCCGAGCCCGGCAAGGTGGCCGACCGGCTGCTCGCGGTGCCGTTCCGGCAGGTCGGCGAGCGGGGCTTCGACGCCCATGACGACGGCACCCCGCTGGTGGTCGTCGACGTGGAGCGCGAGTGGGAGTTCTCGGTCGCAGAGGTGATCGAGGCGCTGCCGGACGTGCCGGTGGAGTTCACCGACCGCGGTGGGTTCGACGTCGACGACGACACCTACGCCGACCTGGTCAAGACCGTCATCGAGGACGAGATCGGCCAGGGCGAGGGCGCCAACTTCGTGATCGGCCGCCACTACCGGGCCCAGCTCGACGACTGGAACCACGAGCGTGCTCTCACCGTGCTGCGCCGTCTCCTGGAGCGCGAGCGCGGGGCGTACTGGACCTACTGCTTCTTCACCGGCGACCGCTATCTGATCGGGGCGAGCCCGGAGCGGCACGTGAGCGTGCACGGTGGCGACGTCCGGATGAACCCGATCTCCGGCACCTTCCGGCTGCCGCGCGACCTCGAGGGAACGCCGGAGAAGATCGCCCACGACCTCAAGGGGCAGCTGACCGACTTCCTGACGGATCAGAAGGAGGTCTACGAGCTCTTCATGGTGGTCGACGAGGAGCTCAAGATGATGTGCGACATCTGCGACCAGGGCGGCCAGGTGCTCGGCCCGTTCCTGAAGCCGATGTCCCGGCTGATCCACACCGAATACCTGCTCGCCGGCCGCTCCGCGCGGGACCCGCGCGAGATCCTGCGGGACACGATGTACGCCGCCACCGTCACCGGCTCGCCTGTGGAGAACGCGTGCCGGCTGATCAAGAAGTACGAGCCGGAGGGCCGTGGCTACTACGGTGCCGCCCTCGCGCTGCTCGGCCGTGACGAGTCGGGCGCCCCGACGGTCGACTCGCCGATCGTGATCCGCACCGCCGACGTGTCGCTCACCGGTGAGCTGAAGGTGAGCGCCGGCGCGACCCTCGTACGCGACTCCGACCCGAACTACGAGGTCGCCGAGACGCACGCCAAGGCCGGCGGCATCCTGTCCGCCTTCGGCCTGGTGCCGGCGGCTCCCGCGCTCGCGCAGGACGTCTCCGAGCTGGTCAACGACGAGGACCTGCTGCTGACCCTGGCCGCCCGCAACCGCCGGCTGTCGTCGTTCTGGCTCACCGACCAGGCCGACGAGGAGCCCTCGGCCCACCTCGCCGGCAAGCACGCGGTGATCCTCGACGGCGAGGACGACTTCGTCCGCATGCTGCGCCACGTCCTGCGGGTGCTCGGCATGACGTCGTCGGTGGTCCGCCACGAGGACTACGAGGCCGGCGCCTTCGAGGGTGCTGACCTGGTGATCGTCGGGCCCGGGCCGGGAGACCCGCGCGACGATGCCGATCCGAAGATGGCCAAGCTGCGTGCCGCCGTCGCGTCGCTGCTCGAGACCGAGCAGCCGTTCCTGGCGGTCTGCCTCGGCCATCAGGCGCTGTGCCACCAGCTCGGGATCGGGCTGCACTACAAGGACATCGTCTTCCAGGGCACCCAGACCCGGGTCGGTCTCGGGTTCGGCGGGCGGCCGCGGCGTGAGCGGGTCGGCTTCTACAACACCTTCGTCGGACGGGTGGGGTCCACCGAGCTGCCCGAGGGTGTGTCGGTGGACGCCGACCCCGAGACCGGCGACATCCACGCCATCTCCGGGCCCCACTACGCCGGCATCCAGTTCCATGCGGAGTCGGTCCTCACCGAGCGTGGCTACGACCTCATCCACGACGTCGTCAGCGACCTGCTCGCACAATGAGCGGCGTCGTCGTGGTCGACCACCACGACTCCTACGTGTGGAGCCTTGTCCACATGATCGCCCAGGTCAGCGGGGTCCTTCCGGACGTCGTGGAGCATGACGAGGTGAAGCTCGGCGACCTGGGCGGCTACACCCATGTGGTGCTCTCGCCCGGGCCCGGCCACCCTGGCTCTCCGGCTGATTTCGCGGTCGGGCGGGACGTACTCCTGGCCGGTGACCGGCCCGTCCTCGGCGTCTGCCTGGGCATGCAGGGACTGGTGACCGCCTATGGCGGCGTCGTGGACCGGGTCGAGCCGGCGCACGGCGAGGTCGCGCGGGTGAGCCACGACGGGCGCGGCGTCTTCGCGGGTCTCCCCACGCCGCTCGAGGCGGTCCGCTACCACTCCCTCGCGGCTGTCTCCGTGCCCGATGTCCTGGAGGTCACGGCCCGTTCCGAGGACGGGGTCGTGATGGGCGTACGTCACCGGATGCTGCCGCTCGAGGGCGTGCAGTTCCATCCCGAGTCGGTGCTCTCCCGGCACGGCGCGGCGATGGTCGCGAACTTCCTGAACCGGCCGAGCGAGGGGCAACGATGAACGTCGAGGATCTTTTCGCCGAGGTCGCCGCGGCGCACGCCCGTTGTGTCTGGCTCGACGGCGGCGGCGCGCGCGAGTGGTCGGGCAGCCGGTCCCTGATCGGCTGGCTGGAGGACGACGACGTCTCGCTGACCTACTCGGCCTCGCGTCGCGAGGTGCTGCGCCATGCTTCCGGGCGGTCCGAGGTCGTGGGCGACGACATCTGGCAGGTTCTGGAGCGCGAGGTCGGGCCCGGGGAGCAGTGGTTCGGCTACCTCGGCTACGCCTGCCGTACGGATCTCCCAGCCGCCCCCTCGCTGGACGTCCCGGACGCCGTGTGGATGCGCCCGTCGCACGTCCGCCTGTTCGACCATGTCGGGGTAGTCCGGGAGCGAACTGCCCATTTACCCGTCAGTAATAGGCAGTTCGCTACCGGACTACCCCGACAGGCGGCCTACCGCGCCGCCTTCGCCCAGGTCCAGGAGGCCCTCCGGGCCGGCGACACCTACGAGGCCAACCTGACCTACCGCACCACGGTCGAGGTCGAGGCCGACCCGGTGGAGACGTATCTGCGGCTCAGGAGCATCAACCCCGCCCCGTACGCCGGGTTCCTCCAGCACGACGTCGCGGACCATGCGGCGTGGCTGCTGAGCTCGAGCCCCGAGCGGTATGCGCTGATCGACGAGGACCGCACGATCGAGACCAGGCCGATCAAGGGCACGACCCCGCGAGGCGCGACGGCGGAGGAGGATGCCGCCAACGCCGAGCTGCTGCGTACCGATCCCAAGCTCCGCAGCGAGAACCTGATGATCACCGACCTGCTCCGCAACGACCTGGCGATGGTCTGCGAGCCGGGCACGGTGGAGGTGCCCGGGCTGATGCAGGTGGAGTCCTACGAGACCGTGCACCAGCTCGTCACCACGGTCCGGGGACGTCTCAGCGACGGGATCACCACGATCGAGGCGCTGCGCAGGCTCTTCCCCGCGGGGTCGATGACCGGGGCACCCAAGCTGCGCACGATGGAGGTCATCGAGCGCGCCGAGCGCGACCTGGGCGGCCCGAGGGCGGCGTACGCCGGTGCCTTCGGCTGGATCTCCGGCGACGGACCGGCCGACCTGGGTGTCGTCATTCGCACCCTGACGACCCACGACACCCACACCTGGCAGATCGGCACCGGCGGCGGGATCACCGTCAGATCCGACGTCGACGAGGAGGCCGAGGAGGCGCGGTTGAAGGCCGATCGGGTCCGCGCTTCCCTCGGCAGATGATCAAGCAGGTGAAAAGACGGCGACACGTTGAGACAGCGGCCGTTGTCTATTGGATCGTTCATAAAACGGGGACTACCGTGGACTCATCATGGCCACCATCGATGACAAAGCCCTGCCACATGTGATCGTGCTCTTCGGTGCGACCGGTGATCTGGCGCGCCGCAAACTCCTTCCTGGCCTGCTCAGACTCAACGAGGCCGGGCTGATGACGGACGCCCAGATCGTCGGTACGTCCCTGGAGGAGATGTCCGACGAAGACTTCGTCGCGTTCGCCCGCGAGGCCTGCGAGGAGTTCGGCAAGGGCGACATCACCGACGAGCGCTGGGCAGCCTTCGGGGGGATGCTCTCCTACGTCTCCACCAAGGAGGGCCCGCACGCGCTCGCCGACGCGGTGAAGCTCGCCGAGAAGAAGCTCCAGGGGCTCGGCAGCGACGTGCGCCGCCTCCACTACCTCAGCGTTCCGCCCAAGGCCGCCCAGGACGTGATCCGTCAGCTCGAGGAGGCCGACCTCGTCGAGCGTGCCCGGATCATCATGGAGAAGCCCTTCGGCACCGACCTGGAGTCGGCCAAGGAGCTCAACGCGAAGATCCACGAGGTCTTCTCCGAGGAGCAGATCTTCCGCATCGACCACTTCCTCGGCAAGGAGGCCGCGCAGAACATCCTGGCCTTCCGCTTCGCCAACGGACTCTTCGAGCCGATCTGGAACCGCAACTTCATCGACCACGTCCAGATCGACATCCCCGAGACGCTCGGCCTGGAGGGACGCACCGCCTTCTACGAGGGCACCGGTGCCTACCGCGACATGGTCGTGACCCACCTGATGCAGGTGCTCGCGTTCATGGCGATGGAGCCGCCGACCTCGCTGGCTCCCGACCCGATCGGCGAGGAGAAGAACAAGGTCTTCCGCTCGATCCAGCCGCTCGACCCGCGCAACGTGGTGCGCGGTCAGTACTCCGGCTACCGCGGCAAGAACGAGGTCGCCGACGACTCCGACACCGAGACCTTCATCGCGATGAAGGTGATCATCGACAACTGGCGCTGGGCCGGCGTGCCGTTCTTCTTGCGCACCGGCAAGAAGCTGGCCGAGGGCGCGCGGATCATCTCGATCGCGTTCAAGGAGCCGCCGCTGACGATGTTCCCGGCCAACTCCGGCGCCGGCACCCAGGGCCCCGACCACCTCACCTTCGACCTCGCCGACCAGTCGAAGATGTCGCTGTCGTTCTACGGCAAGCGTCCCGGGCCCGGCATGAAGCTGGAGAAGCTCTCCATGCAGTTCGCCACCCAGGAGACGAGCTCCTCGACCGGTGTCCTCGAGGCGTACGAACGCCTCATCCACGACGCCATGCGCGGCGACCACACCCTCTTCACCACCGCGGAGGGCATCGAGACGCTCTGGGAGATCTCCCAGCCGCTGCTCGACAACCCGCCGCCGGTGCGTCTCTACGCTCCTGGCTCCTGGGGCCCCAACTCGATCCACCAGCTGATCGCCCCGCACGCCTGGCGCCTCCCGTTCGAGCGCTCCTGGCGCGAGACGAAGAAGAACTAGCCGAGAAGTCGCCCGCGTCGGCTACGGGGCGTTGGCGCTGAGCTGCTCGAGGAGAGCCTGCGCGGCGCGGTCCATGGCGTCGCCGTCGTACGGATCCAGGTCGACGGAGTTGAAGCTCTGGATCAGGGCGCCGTTCTGGACGAAGCCGGTGACGGCGTACGAGTTGACGCCCTGCTGCGTGACCAGCCGGGCGTCATCGGCGCCCTTGACGTCGGGCTCGCTGACCTTGCCGGACTTCACGTCCATGGTCTTCCACGCTTGCGCGAGGGTGCCCTTGAAGGGCAGGTAGTTCAGCTCGTACGCCGTCCCGCCCGACTCCTCGGGGAGCAGTGCGCAGCGGGGTGCCGCCGAGGTGCCCTTCTCGACGCGGAGCTCGGCGCCGAGGGCCTTCTCCACCGGCTTGATGTCGAGACCGTCGCACGGGTTGAACGTCTTCTCGGAGGCCTGCCCGGAGGCCGACGCCGACGCGGATGCTGACGACTTGGCGGGCTCCTCGGCTCCGCAGGCAGCGAGGGAGAGCAGCGCCACCAGACCGGGCGCCAGGACGGCGTATCTCAATGCTTCAGCCCTTCATCGTTCAACACAGCCGTGGGCGGTTCGGTCGGCCTGGGAGACGCCGAGCCGGGCAGGCGCAGGGTCATCCGTGCGCCACCGTGCGGGGAGCGGGCCGCGGAGACCGACCCGCCGGTGCGCTCGGCGACCTGTCGGACGATAGCGAGGCCGAGCCCCGAGCCGGGCATCGACCGGGCCTCGGTGGAGCGGTAGAACCGGTCGAAGACGTAGGGGATGTCGGCCTCGGCGATGCCCGGCCCCTCGTCGTCGACGTGGAGCACGCCGGCGTGGAGGGAGATGTGCACCGTGCCGGCCGCCGGGGACCACTTGGCGGCGTTGTCGAGGAGGTTGGTGACCGCCCGCTCCAGCGAGCTGGCGTCGCCCATGACCCACCACGGCGCCATCTCCTCGGTGAACGTCACCGAGGGTGCGCGCAGACGGACCCGGGAGAGCGCCCGGTCCACCACGTCGGAGAGGTCGACCGTCTCCAGCGTCGGCTCGGCGGGCTCGTCGCGGGCCAGCTCGACGAGGTCGCCGATCAGGTTGGTGAGCTCTTCGATCTGGGCGCGGATGTCACCGAGCAGGTCGGCCCGCTGCTCGCCGGAGATCGAGGCATCGGCCTGGGTGAGCAGCTCGACGTTGGTGCGGAGCGAGGTCAGCGGCGTACGCAGCTCGTGCGAGGCGTCCGCCACCAGCTGTCGCTGCCGGTCCCGCGAGGCGGAGACGGCGGACAGCATCCGGTTGAACGAGGTGGCCAGCCGGGCGATCTCGTCGTCGCCCTCGACCGGGAGGGGGGTCAGGTCCTCGGTCGTCGCGATCCGGTCGACCGAGGCGGTCAGCCGGCGCACCGGCCGCAGCCCACCGGCAGCCACGACCCACCCGGCGAAGGCCGCGGCGACGACCCCGGCCGCGCCGAAGAAGAGCACGACGAACCCGAGCCGCTTGTACATCGCCTGTTGCGGCTCCAGCGACTGCGCCAGCATCAGCGCCTCGTCGCTGCCCGAGATGGGCACCGTGGCCGCGCGGAAGACACCGCCTTGGTCGGTGGTGATCGTCCGAACGGAGTATGGCTCCTTCCGCTGCGCGACGTACGCCTCCGCTGCGCCGGGAATCGGGAAGTCGTCATCGACTCGCTTCTGGGGATTCCAGTAGTCGCCGTTCTGACTGACCGACATGAGCGCGATGTCGCCGGCGTTCAGTGCGAAAACCGGGAAGTAGCTACCATCCCGGGCATCGTGGATGTACTGCGGATTCGAAGCAGCGGCGTGCGCCCGCTTCAGCAGCGACTCGTCCATGTTGGCCTGCAGCTGGATACGTACGACGAAGTAGAGCCCGACCGCGATCAACGCGATCGAGCCGGCGACCGCGAGGGTCGTCAGCAGAGTGACCCGGCCCGCCAGGGAGCCGCGGTAGCGCGAGCTGGTGGCCGTCATGGTCATCGCGCTGCTCACGGCTCCTTCAGCACATAGCCGATGCCGCGTACGGTGTGGATCAGCCGGGCCTCACCCTCGGCCTCGGTCTTGCGGCGCAGATAGCCGACGTAGACCTCCAGCGAGTTGGCCGTGGTCGGGAAGTCGTAGCCCCAGACCTCTTCGAGGATGAAGGACCGGTCGAGTACGCGGCGGGGCCGGCGCAGGAACATCTCCAGGAGCGTGAACTCGGTGCGGGTGAGCTCGATGGCCCGATCGCCCCGGGTCACCTCGCGGGTGGTGGTGTTCATGGACAGGTCGGCGAAGTGGAGCGTCTCCTCGTCCTCCTCGCCGATCGGGGCGGCCCGGCGCAGCAGTGCGCGCAGGCGGGCCAGCAGCTCCTCGAGCGCGAACGGCTTGGTGAGGTAGTCGTCGGCCCCGGCGTCCAGACCGTCGACCCGGTCGCCGACGGCGTCGCGCGCGGTCAGCACCAGGATCGGTACGTCGTTGCCGGCCGCCCGCAGCGCCTTGGTGGCCTCGATGCCGTCGAGCCGGGGCATCATCACGTCCATCACGACGACATCGGGACCGTGGTTGGCGATGCCGGCGAGCGCCTCGGCGCCGTCGCCGGCCAGGGCGACCACGTAGCCGTTGAACTCCAGTGACCGGCGCAGCGACTCACGCACGGCCTTGTCGTCGTCGACGACCAGCACGTGCGGCTTGTCGCCGGAGCCGTCGCTCGGGGTGGCAGGGCTGTTCACACCCCTACCCTGCCACCCCTCGCTGAGTCGCTACTGAGAACGACCCGGGTGTTTTGCTAAGCGTTCTCCTTGCGGAACGTGGAGATGCCCCACCAGACCGCGAGCCCGAACAGGACGACGGTCCACCCGACGCCCCAGCCGATGTCGGCGAACCCGAGGTCACCGAAGAACGAGGATCGCACCGCGTCGACGATGTGCTTGGTCGGGATGACGTCGGCCAGCGTCTCGAGCCACTGGGCGCCGAAGTTCATCGGCAGGAAGATCCCCGACAGCAGCAGGATCGGCATCAGCAGCATGTTGGTCACCGGCGCCATCACATCCTCGCTCTTCACGAGCAGCGCGAACGCGTTGGAGGCCGCGGCTCCCGCGCCGCCGATCATCACCGTGATGGCGATGCCGACGATGATGCCGACGGGCTTGAAGTCCATGCCCATGATCAGGCCGAGGATGACCAGGATGATCGCCTGCACCAGGATCTGCAGCAGGTCGCGGTAGAGGCGCCCGAACAGCAGCGCCCCGCGCGATGCCGGTGTGACCCGCTCGGCCTCGATGACTCCCTCGCGCCACTCGCCGATCAGCGAGAACCCGGCGAACATGGCTCCGAAGACGCCGAGCTGGACGAGCATGCCGGGGACGAACCAGTTGTAGGCGTTGCCGCCGAGCTGCGTGATCAGCGGCTCGAGCAGCGGGCCGAAGAGCACCAGGTAGAGGATCGGCTGCATCACGCCGATGAGCACCCAGGCCGGGTTGCGGAGGTTCATCCGCAGCTGCCGGTTGAAGACGACCATCGACTCCCGCAGGAAGCCGGACTTGAGGACGGGCTGCTGGAACTCGGTCATGCCGTGGCCTCCTGGCTCTCGGTGTCGGCCTCGGATGTGCCTGCCTCGGCGTCGCGCAGGGTGCGTCCGGTCAGCGTCAGGAAGACGTCGTCCAGGGTCGGCCGGGCGACCTCGATCGACTCGAGCGAGACGCCGTTGGACTCCAGGTCGCGCAGCAGCCCGGGGACGGCCTTGCCGGCGCGCGGCACCCGGCCGCTGACCAGTCGCTCGTCGACCTCGACGCTCTCCGAGATCGAGCCGAGCTTCTCGCGGGCGATCGCGACCTGCTCGTCGGTGGCGACCTCCAGGGAGACCAGGTCACCGGAGACGGCGGCCTTGAGGTTCTCTGGGGTGTCGTTGGCGACGATGCGGCCCTGGTCGATGACCATCACCCGGTCGGCGAGGGTGTCGGCCTCGTCGAGGTAGTGGGTGGTCAGGAAGACCGTCGCCCCGTGGTCCGTACGCAGCGACGCGATGTGGTCCCAGAGGTTGGCCCGCGCCTGCGGGTCGAGGCCGGTGGTGGGCTCGTCGAGGAAGACCAGCTTGGGGGCGTGGATCAGCGCCATCGCGATGTCGAGGCGGCGCTTCTGCCCGCCGGACATGTTGCGCGGCTTGCGGCGCCACAGCCCGTCGAGCTGGAGCCGCTCGAAGAGCGCCTGCCCGTGGGCGACGGCGTCCTTCTTGGACATCCCGTAGAGCATCCCGTGGTCGACGACCTCGTCGCCCGCATAGGCGCCCGAGAAGGTCGATCCGACCTGGGAGCAGTAGCCGATGCTCCGCCTGACGTCGACGGACTGCCTGGCCACGTCGAATCCGGCCACCGTGGCGGTGCCGGCCGTGGGCTTGAGGAGGGTGGTGAGGATGCGGAGGGTGGTGGTCTTGCCGGCGCCGTTCGGGCCCAGGAAGCCGACCACCTCGCCCTCTTCGACGTCGAGGTCGACCCCGTCGACCGCGACGACTTCTTTCTTCTGCTTGCCATGGCCGGAGGCGAAGGTGTGCCTCAGGCCGCGTGCGTGAATCATGTGTCACTCCCTTGTGCGTGCGGGTCCAGACAAGCACGGACGACCGCCGACGAGCACCCGGTTTTACTCGGGTGTTCAAACTTGAATATCGTGAGTGTTCAATTTTGATCCCGGGTTGTCAAACCCATTCCGCCCGAACCCCGGCGGCTCAGCCGCGCAGCATCTCCCGATAGCGCTTCCGGTCGGCGTCCATCTGCCACCCCGGATCGTCGTCGGCAGGTGTCCACCCCGACGCCTCGCCGATGAAGAAGAGCTTGCCGCTGCGTACGTCGTCCAGGACCCCCACCAGCCACGCCTGCTCGGTGCGGAGCTTGTCGAGCTGGAGGTGCAGGGCGGAGACGGTGTGGGGTGGCACCATGCGGGCATTCACCCGGACCGCGGCGTCGAGCTCCTTGATCGTGCGCTCGAGGTTCTTCAGGCGGCTGCTCAGGTGCTGGACCACGGCCGGCCGCTCCAGCAGCGGCACCAGCGCGAACGCGGCGTAGAAGGAGAGGCCGTTGTAGGCGTCGACGGCCTCCAGCGACCGGGTGATCAGACGCTCCAGCTCCGCGCGCCCGCTGGCGCTGATCTCGTAGACCGCGACCGTACGCCCGTTGTCGACCAGATCGTGCCTGGTCAGATGCCCTTTGTCGGTGAGCGAGGTCAGCGCGTGGTAGATCGAGCCCGGGTTGATGTTCGCCCACTGGTCGACCTGCCACGACATCAGCTCGCGCCGGATCTGATAGCCGTTGACGGGCTCGAAGAGCGCCACCGCACCCAGGAGCAGCATCCGTGTGTCGTCTCCGGCCATGTGGAGATTCTAGGGGCGGCACGACCGGGCCTCAGCGGGACGTCAGCTGCCAGAGATGGCCGTCGCGGAGGAAGACGTGGGACCTCGGCCGTCGTCGGGATCACGCCGGCCGTCCTCACCTCCAGGCTCAAGGCGCTGCAGGAGACCGACGTCGTCGAGCAGGCACGGCTCGACGACCTGGGGCGGACCCGCGTCTACCGGCTCACCGAGTGGGAGCAGGGGCTCGAGGACGTGATGCGCTCGCTCGGTCGCTGGGCGCAGCGCTCGCCCGGCTTCCCGGTGCCGGAGGGGAGCATGACGCCCGACGGAGTGATCGTCGCGATGCGCACGATGGCGCCCTACGCCACGATGCCCGAGTGGTCCGACGGTCCGGTCCGGATCGCGATCGAGCTGCACGACGAGCGGCGTCCCGCCGCAGGCGTACGCCGCTACCGGCTGCACTGGGACGCCGACCATTTCGAGCTGACCGAGGGTGCGGACGAGGCGCCCGGCGGGCCGTGGAGCGGGTGGCCGCTGCGTACGCCGCGATCGCCTAGGCCCCGCATTTCCCCGGAACGCCGGGACCTCTGGCACTGACGACGCGTAGTTCGACCTCACTACTCTCGACGAGATCGAATGACTCGGAGAGGATCGACGTGACCCTGAACCTGACCTACGGGGACCTGGGCGACGCGTGCGCTGCCGCGCACGCACTGGACCTGATCGGCGACCGGTGGAGCCTGATCGTGGTGCGCGAGCTGATGTTCGGCCCGCGCACGGCACGGGACCTGGAGTCCTCGGTGATCGGGGTCAGTGCCGATGAGCTCAAGGACCGGCTGCAGTTCCTCGAGCACGCCGGCGTTGTCGTCGAGACCGAGCTCGGCTACATCACCAAGACCACGGCCTACGCCCTCACCCCCTGGGGGCGCGAGCTCGAGACGATCCTCGGAGCGCTCGGCCGCTGGGCCCACGGCTCGTCCCGCTTCCCGATCATGACCGCCGGGATGACGCCCAGCGGCGTGATGGTGGCGATGCGCACGATGGTGCCCGCCGGCAGTGCGACCACCCCCGAGCCGATCAGTGTCGCCTGGGAGCTGACCGACGTACGCCGCCCCGACGCCGACCCGCAGCAGTTCCGGCTGCTCTGGACGGGCAACCGGTTCGACCTCGCCGAGGGCACCCTCGAGGACGCCGACGTCACCGTCGCGGGTGACTCGACGGCCTGGACCGGCGTCGTGTTCATGGGTTTCCCGGTGGATGCGGCGATCGCCGAGGCCGGGCTGAAGGTCGAGGGCGACCGCGCCGCGCTGGACCGCGTGCTCGGGCTCTTCGCAGACACGCTCGCCGAGGCCAGCTGACCGGATCTCAGGATCGACATGACCCTGAACCTGTCCTACGGGGACCTCGGCGACGCGTGCGCGGCTGCGCACGCGCTGGACCTGATCGGCGACCGGTGGAGCCTGATCGTGGTGCGCGAGCTGATGTTCGGGCCGCGTACGTCGCCCGATCTGAGGTCCTCCCTGGTCGGGGTCTCCACCGACGAGCTCAACGACCGCCTGCTGTTCCTGGAGCGTGCGGGTGTCGTGGTCGAGACCGAGCTGGGCTACCTCACCAAGACCACTGCGTACGCCCTGACCGACTGGGGCAGGGAGCTGGAGGAGGTCCTCAGCGCCCTGTCGCTGTGGGCCCTGGAAGGTTCCGCCCGCTATCCGGTCCCGTCGACCGGGATGACTCCCAGCGGCGTGATGGTCGCGATGCGCACGATGGTGCCGCCCCGGAGCCTGACCACCCAGGCGCCGCTCAGGGCGAGCTGGAGGCTGACCGACGCGCGCTGCCCCGACGTGGCGGCGCAGGAGTTCCGGCTGGAGTGGAACGAGCTCGGCTTCGACCTCGACGTCGGTGAGCTTCCGCGGGTGGACGTCGCGGTCACCGGCGACTCGACGGCCTGGGCGGGCGTCGCGCTCCTCGGGCAGCCCCTGGACGAGGCCTTGGCGAAGGGCAGCCTCCGGGTCGAGGGCGACCGGGCGGCGCTGGCGCGTGTGCTCCGGGTGTTCGCCGACGCGATGGCCGCCGTGGGCTGACCCGGCGCGATCAGGAGGCCGGGTCGGCGCAGAAGGCGATCAGCTCGCCGCGGGCCTTGCCCTGCTCGATCAGGCGGCCGACGTCGAGGGTGACGTGCTTCAGCTCGCCGAGCGGGGAGCGGATGATGGCGCTCTCCCGGCGCCAGGGCGCGATCGTCGGCGGGGCCACGCAGTGGTGCTGCTCGAGCATCGCGGCGAGCTCGGGCTGCTCGCGCTTCGCCAGCGACCGAGGCTCGGACGGGGTGGTGACGGCAACCAGACAGAAGGCCGCCAGCGCCGTCAGCGCGCAGACCTTCATGGCGAGTACGACCAGCGTCAGTGGTCGCGGGGTGTCCGAGTGCACGCTGTACCTAACGACCGATCGGTGTCGCGGTGACGGGTCGTTCCGACACTATGACGAAAGTCCCATCCGGACACCGGGAGCGGAGCCGGAGCAGAGTCGCTAGTGTCGCGTCATGTCTTCGCGTACGTCTACCTGGTTCTCCTCGCCCGCCGAGGCCGTCACCCGGCTGGGTGACGTCGGCTACCTCGCGGACGACTCGACCGCGCTGACGACCTATCTCGCGGGGGCGCTGGAGAAGCCGGTGCTCATCGAGGGGCCGGCCGGGGTGGGCAAGACCGAGCTGGCCAAGGCGATCACCCGCGCGACCGGCGCCGAGCTGGTCAGGCTGCAGTGCTACGAGGGGCTGGACGAGGCCCGCGCGCTCTACGAGTGGAACTACAAGAAGCAGCTGTTGCGCATCCAGGCCGCCGGCGACGGCCAGGCGTGGGAGGAGACCCACGACGACATCTTCTCCGAGGAGTTCCTCCTCACCCGCCCGTTGTTGACGGCCATCCGCCGCGAGGAGCCGACCGTCCTGCTCATCGACGAGGTCGACAAGACCGATGTCGAGGTCGAGGGTCTCCTGCTCGAGGTGCTCTCCGACTTCCAGGTGACCATCCCCGAGCTCGGCACGATGACCTCGACCCGCCGACCGCTGGTCGTGCTCACCTCCAACGCGACCCGCGAGCTCTCCGAGGCGCTCAAGCGACGCTGCCTCTACCTCCACCTCGACTATCCCGACGCCGACCGCGAGCGCGAGATCGTGCTCTCCCAGGTGCCCGGCCTCGACGACAAGGTCGCCCGTCAGCTGGTCTCGGTCGTCGGCCGGCTGCGGGAGCTCGAGCTCAAGAAGGCGCCGAGCATCGCCGAGTCGGTCGACTGGGCGCGCACCCTGATCGCCCTGGAGATCACCGACCTCTCCGACAAGGCCGTCGCCGACACCCTCGGCGTCGTCCTCAAGCACTCCTCCGACGTCGACCGCGCGGTCCGCGAGCTGAGGCTGCGGAAGTGAGCCTCCTCGACCGGCACATCGAGTTCCTCGAAGCGCTTCGGGGAGCCGGGCTGCCGGTGTCGCTCTCCGAGGGCCTCGACGCGGTCACCGCCCTCGGTCTGATCGGCTGGAACGACCGCACCCAGGTCAAGGAGGCGTACGCCGCGACCCTGGTCAAGCGCGCCAACCAGCGCGCCACCTTCGACGGCCTCTTCGAGCTCTACTTCCCGCGGATGGTCGGGTCCGGCACGACTCCGTCATCGACCGGCGACGCCGAGGCCGCCGGGACGGCGAAGGACGGCCCGGAGGCGTTGTCCGAGTTCACCGAGCGGTTGGCGCAGGCCCTGGCCGCCGACGACGTCGAGATGCTCCGCCAGCTGGCCGCCGAGGCGGTCGCGCGCTTCGGCGCGATGCCCGGCCGTGGCCCGGGGCTGAGCTCGTGGTCGTCCTACACCGCGCTGCGCCGGCTCTCGACCGACGAGCTGACCGCGCGGCTCGTCGAGGGGCTCCAGCGGGGCGGCTGGACCGAGGAGGAGGCGGCGCGTGTCGGAACGCGGCGCGTGGATCGGTTCAGCGGCCTCGTCGAGGCCGACGCCCGCCGGCGGATCGCGGAGGAGAAGGGCCCCGAGCAGATCGCCAAGATCGCGGTACGCCCCACCATCGAGAAGCTCGACTTCCTGCACGCCCGCCGGGCCGACCTGGAGGCGCTCCGGCGCGAGATCTACCCGCTCGCGCGCCGGCTCGCGACGCGGCTCACCCAGGAGCACCACGCGCGCCGGCGCGGAGCGGTGGACCTGCGGCGTACGCTCCGGTCCTCGATGTCCACCGGCGGCGTCCCCGTCGACCTGCGCTACCGCCCGAAGCGGCCGCACCGCACCGAGCTGGTCATCCTGTGCGACGTGTCCGGGTCGGTCTCGAACTTCGCGACCTTCACGCTGATGCTCGTCTTCGCGCTGCGGGAGCAGTTCGGCAAGGTCCGTGCGTTCACGTTCGTCGACGAGATCCACGAGGTCACGTCCTACTTCCGCCCCGGTGCCGACCTGGTCGACACCATGACCGAGCTGACCAAGGCGACCGAGCACGCCGCCCGGATGGGGCGCACCAACTACGGCCGGGCCTTCTCGCTCTTCCAGGAGCGGCACGCCGACGCCGTCGGCCCCAAGTCGTCGCTGCTGATCCTCGGCGACGCCCGGTCCAACTACTCCGACCTCGCCGTCGGCTCCCTGCGCGCGATGGCCGAGTCGGCGCGGCACTCCTACTGGCTCAACCCCGAGGTCCGTACGCAGTGGGACAGCGGTGACTCCGAGGCGACCCGCTACGGGTCGATCATCGAGATGCGGGAGTGCCGCAACCTCACCCAGCTCTCGGAGTTCGTCCACGACCTCGCCTGAGGCCGCGGCCGGCGGTTCACTGCAGCTTCAGGTCGAGCCCGTAGACGATCCGGTCGGCGACGCCGACGGAGTCGGTGATGCAGACGACCCGGTCGTCGGCGAGGAATCGGCGGCGGTCGGAGAGGACCGGGGTGCCGTCGGGGATCTGCAGGTCGTAGGTCTCCTGCGGCGTCGGCATCCGTGACTCGATGTCCATCGCCACCGTGGTGACCTTCACGCCGACCGTGGCCAGCAGGTCCTTGATGGGTGGCTGCGGCCAGTCGTCGGTGGGCGTGGCCAGCGGGGTGTCGATGACCAGCGGGTACGGGATGTAGGCCGTGGTGCGGTATTCGGCGGTGTCGTCGCCGCTGATGTAGAAGGTGTAGGTGGTGCTGAGGAGCTCGCTGCGGGGATCGATCTCGAAGGCCGCCCCCAGCTTCTCGCCGGCCGCGATCACCTCGTAGGCGTGCTCGATCGAGAGACCGTCGTCCGGGCCGCGCGGGGGCTGGTTGTAGGCCGCGTCCGGCTTCGCCGGGTGGCTTCGGTCGGTGATCAGCATGCTCATCAGGTCGTAGCGGGTCTTGGTGGCGTCGCGTACGAACACGCCTCGGCCCTGCTCGCTGGTGATGAGGCCCTCGTTGCGCAGCACCGCCAGACCTCGCCGGATCGTGGCGCGGTCGTAGGGGAAGGTGTCCATCAGCTCGGGCTCGGTCGGTAGACGCTCGCCCGGCAGATAGGTGCCGTCGTCGATCTGGGCCCGCAGGTAGTCGGCCACGTGGAGGTATTTGGGCAGGCCGCGCGGACGGGGGTTGCTCATAGGAGAACACGTTACTGAGCCGTACAGATCCCGAATAGCCGCATAGCCCCACCCTTTCCGCCTTGACCCATTGCAATGAGTGGACTTATGGTCGAAGCCAACGACGAGAGCCATCGACATTCCTTGGGGGGAATTCGTGTTCGTAGACGACAGACTCAGCATGGGGTCCAGCGAGAGGCCGCCGGTCCTGGCCAAGGACCCGCTGGTCTACCGCACCGATCGGGGCAGCTTCTGGCACCTTCGCTCGGTCAAGAGGAGCAACGGGTACGTCCTGACCGTGTGTGGCCGCCGCCTGGGTACGTGGCACGTGCTGCCGCCGCGCAGGCTCAGCAGGGTCGCGCCCAACCAGGTCTGCGTCGGGTGCCTGCGCAAGACGCCGGTCGGCGAGGTGAAACGGCCGGGTGGCTCAGGCGACTTCCAACAGGCTCAGGTCGGTGAGCCACTCGACCGGCGCGACGTCGTCCGTGTAGACCGTCCCGCCCCGGACGGCCGGCTCGAGCCGGGCGGCGGAGGCGAGGAGGGTCCTGGCCAGGTCCGCGGGCTGAGCCTCGGCGGTGGCGACGAGATCGGCGGCCGGATCGGCTTCCGGATCGACCCTCGCGATCAGCTGGGTGTTGGTCGGGCCGGTGTTCGAGCGCCACACGGCCTCGCCGAACGAGGTCCGCAGGGTTGCGGTGAGGACCTTCTCCAGCGCTGTCGATCCCTCGGGGTGTGCTGAGTTCACGACGAGCACTCCGCCCGGGTTCAGGTGGTCCTTCGCCAGCGCGAAGAACTCCTTCGTGGTCAGGTAGAACGGGATGTAGGGCTGGTGGTAGGCGTCGACCATGATCGCGTCGTACTTCCGGGTCTGCTTCTGCAGCCACGGGCGGGCGTCGGCGGTGTGGAGGTGGAGGTTCGGCTGCTCCTCGAGGCCGAAGAGCTCCTTGCCGACCTCGGTGACGTCCTTGTCGATCTCGACGGCGTCGACCCGGGTGTCGGGGGCGTAGTGGCCGAGCTGGCGCGCGGTCGTCCCGGCGGCCGAGCCCAGGATCGCCACCGACTTCGGCGCCTCCGCACCGGCGTACGACAGCGAGAGCATCTCGTCCCAGTAGTTGCCGGTGAGCCACTCGCCCTCGGCGTAGACCGAGTGCACCGCGTGGCCCTCGTTGAGCTCGAGATAGCGGCTGCCGTCGTCGTACTCGACCACGCGGGCGTACTGGTACTCCGTCTCCTTCTCCCAGATCACCTCGCCGCCGTTGCTGGTCAGCGTCTTGATCGACCCGGTCGGCAGCGCGATCAGGCCGAGGATCGCGACCGGGACCACGACGGCCGGCAGCCGCCCCTTGACCAGGTGCGGGATCGCGCAGGCCGCCATGCAGAGAGCGAAGATCAGGAACGTACGTCGCGTCCCGACGACCGGGATGAGGAACAGCGAGGCGGCGAAGGTGCCGACCAGGGAGCCGACCGTCGAGATCGCGTAGAGACGCCCGGCCGCGTGGCCGGCGTCCGCGACGGAGTCGACGCTCAGCCGGACCGCGTAGGGGCTGACGATGCCGAGCAGGAACAGCGGGATCGCCAGCAGCACACCGACCCCGACCAGCGAGCCGGCGAAGGTGGCGATGCTGAGCTGGTCGACCGCTTTCACCGCGAGCGGGAGGAACGGGCCGGCGATGAACGGCACCGCGGCCAGGAGCGCGGCGGCGACGAGCACGATCTTGGCGAGGCCCGAGGGGTGCGGGTTGCGGTCGGCGATCCGACCACCGACGGAGTAGCCGATCGCGAGCGCCACCAGCACGGTCGCGATCGTGTTGGCCCACACGATCGTCGAGTCGCCGAACCACGGAGCGAGCAGCCGAGCCGCGGCCATCTCCGATCCCAGCGTGCCGGCACCGACGGTGAAGACGAGGAGCTCGAGCGCACGCGCACGCAGTTTCATGCACGTGAACCTATCCGGCAGCTCCAACGTCGACGCACGAGCCCGGTCGGGGCGTACGCCGCACCCTGATCCGGTCGAGCACGGCCGGCTGCCCGAGGAGTACGCCACCGAGCACCAGCGCCATCCCGAGGGCACTCGCCGGGGTGAGATGCTCGCCCCCGAAGGCGAGGCCGATCAGGATCCCGGCGACCGGGTTGAGCAGGCCGATCAGCGACACCGCGGCCGCCGGCAGCCGCCTCGCGCCGCGGAACCAGACCGCGTAGGCGACGACCGTCCCGACGAGACCGACGAAGGCGTAGCCCCCGACCGCCGGCAGGTCGAGAGCCGGCGGCGGGCCTTCGACCAGGAGAGCCACCGGCGCAAGGACGAGGCCGCCGAGGACGAGCTGCCAGGCGGTGAAGGTGAGCAGCCCGACCGGCGGCTGCCAGACCTTGACCAGGAT
Organism: Nocardioides sp. NPDC126508; assembly: GCA_040302365.1. Lineage (GTDB taxonomy): Bacteria > Actinomycetota > Actinomycetes > Propionibacteriales > Nocardioidaceae > Nocardioides. The sequence continues at coordinate 175,340 of JBEOUM010000004.1, read as the reverse complement.
GAAGCCGGTGGAGAAGACGGCCACCGAGGCGAAGGCGGCCAGGACGCCGATCAGGTCGAGGCTCGCGCCGCCGCGGAGCACGAGCAGGGCGACACCGATGGAGCCGACGACTCCGGCCGCGAGAGACCCGATCCGAGGTCGCTCGCCGGCGAAGGCCCAGGCCAGGAGCATCACCACGATCGGCGAGACCGCGGTCAGGGTGGCGGCGAGGCCGCCGGGGAGGCGGTAGGCGGCGACGAAGACCAGCGTGAAGAACGCCGCAAAGTTGAGCAGCCCGAGCGCGGCGGTGCGCCACCACCAGGAGCCGTGGAGCAGGCCCGGGCGGAGCGCCAGGAGCAGCAGGCCGAACGGAAGCGCTCGGACCACGGCGCCGAAGAGGGGCCGGTCCGGAGGCAGGAAGGTGGCGGTGACGAAGTAGCCCGATCCCCAGGCCACCGGGGCGATCGCGGTCAGCACGAGGGTGACGAATCTACTTTCCATGGAAGAGATAATATCTTCCGCGTCAGATATATTCCAGGTCATGGCAGACCACGTCTCGACCGTGATGGCGCAGTGGGAGCAGGAGCGTCCCGACCTCGACGTCACCCCGCAGGCCGTCATCGCCCGGCTGCACCGCCTCGCGCTGCGCCTCACCGACGAGCTCGTCCAGGTCTATGCCGAGCACGGGCTGGGCGAGGGGGAGTTCGACGTGCTCGCGACGCTTCGACGGCAGGGTGCTCCGTACGCGCTGACGCCGAAGGAGCTCGGCGAGCAGACGATGGTCTCCTCGGGGGCCGTCACCAAACGGGTCGACCGCTGCCTGGCCCAGGGCTGGGTCAGCCGCGGGCGACGGGACGAGGACGGCCGCGGACGCCGGATCGCGCTGACCGAGAGCGGACGCGAGCTGATCGACGCCGCCTTCACCGACCACATCGCCAACGAGCACCGCCTGCTCGCCGTCTTCACCGCCGCCGAGCGCCGCTCGCTCGCCCGGCTGCTCGAGAAGTGGGCCGAGCAGACCGGGGCTTGAGGTTGCCCCAAGGTCAGACGCCAATCTGATGACACCGGTGACCTTCACCGGGGAGGATGGTGACCATGAGCGAGCGTCAGCGAGCGACCACAAGGCTCAGGCGACCGCTCTCGTATGCTGGCGCTTGCGCCACGGGAGCGGTCGCATGAACGGCCTGAAGGGGCTTGTGAACATCGGTGATTTCGCCCGGGCGACCGGGCTGACGCCGAAGGCGCTGAGGTTGTACGACGACCTGGGTCTGCTACCGCCTGCGGAGGTGGACCCCCACTCGGGCTACCGCCGCTACACGCCCGACCAGGTGGGACTCGCTCGGCTGGTGGCAACGCTGCGCCTGGTCGGGATGCCCTTGGCCCGGATCCGGGAGATCCTCGACATGCCGGCCGCCGCCGCGGCGGCGGAGGTCGAGAGGTACTGGCGCCAGGTCGAGGCCGACACAGCCACGCGCCGTACCATGGTCTCCATCCTCGTCCACGCGATGAGGAACGAGGCACGACCGATGACAACCACCACCGAAAGACTGCACGCGGAGCTCGGCGTCAGCCACGAGCAGGGCGGCCGCGCCGCCCAGCAGGACGCTCTCCTGGTCACCCCTGAGCTGATCGCCGTCGCCGACGGCTTCGGGGATCGCGACGATCTCGCGGGGGCGGTCCTGACCGCGTACGCCGCGGGCGGGCTGAGCTCGGCGATCCAGGAGGTCTTCGCCGAGGTGCCGAAGTCGGGCACCACCCTGACCGCGATCGACCTGCACGGGTCGACCGCCCGGATCACCCACATCGGCGACGCGAGGGTCTACCTCGTGCGCGACGGAGACGTACGTCAGGTCACCCATGACCACACGGTGGTCGCCGCCATGGTCGAGGCCGGCCAGCTGACTCTCGACGAGGCCCGCTCCCACGAGCACCGGGCTGTGCTCAACCGTGCCCTCGTGCCCGGGGTCGTCGCCGACGAGATCTCGCTCGACCTGCTGCCCGGCGACCGGCTCGTGCTGAGCACCGACGGCGTCCACTCCTACGCGGACGACCTGGACGCGCTGATCACCGCCGAGGCCGGCCCGCAGGAGATCGCGGATGCGGTCGCCGCCGCTGTCGTCGCTGCCGGGGAGCCGGACAACCACACGATCGTGGTCGCCGATCTGGCCTGACTTCTCAGGCAATCCCTGCACTTCTCTGGCAATGCAACGCCTGAGAAGTGCAGGGATACCCGGTTAACCGGGTACTCCTGCGCCTAGCTGCCCCACTGCCACCAGCGCCGCCGCCCCGTGGCCGCGGGCCCATCGTCGAGCTCGGCCGCAGCAGCGGCGAACGAGTCGCGCAGGGAGGGGTGGACGAGCTCGATCTCGGGGTGCTCGACGAGCATCTGGGCGATCCGGCGGGTGAGCCGCTTGCCGACGGTGGCGATATGCCGGACGACGGCGTCGACCTCGTCGTCGGTGAGCTCCTGCGGGTGGAACGGCTTCGGCGGCTTCTCCCGCAGCAGCTCGCGCATCGGCTCGAGGGAGTCGATGTCGTAGCGCAGCGCCAGCGCGTGCAGCTCGTCGTCGGCGATCTTCCGGAGCCGTTCCTGGTCGGCGGGAGGGATCAGGGTGTAGGCCGTCGGTCCGAGCGGGCAGGACTGGAGGTGGATGTCGAGGCGCTCCTGCAGCTGCGGCCCGAGCGGGAGGGCGTTGAGCGCGCGCTTGATCTCGAGCGCGTGCAGGGAGTAGGAGAGGTTGACCCTCTCCAACGACAGGTCGCCCAGCTCCGCGGTGTCGATCCCGGCGGCGTCGAACAGGTCGGTGAGCAGGTTGTCCCCGACGAAGAGCTCCGGAAGGTAGGGCCGCAGCACGAGCCGGGAGCGCACCGCCTCGGAGTCGAGCGCCCGGTAGAGGTGCTCGTGGCCCAGCCACCCGCCGTACGCATCGGGCCTCGGCTCGAAGGGATCCACATGTCCCAGCCGCTTCACCCGTTGGTTGTAGTCGGACTCGAGGAAGGCGAGGGGATCGCGGACGTACAGCACGAACCGGGCCTGGGGCGGCAGCAGCTCGGCGATCCCGGGCAGCTCGGGAAGGAATGCCTCGGAGGAGAGCAGCAGCGTGTGGCATCTGCTGGCCTCGAACTCCTCGAGCGTCCTGGTGACCTCGCGGGGCGAGGCCACGAAGAGATGGCCCGAGCGTTCCATGAGCGACCCGGCGTTGCCGGCACTGATGCCGTTGGTGTCGACGCGGTGCTCGGGGTAGAAGATGCCGGCCTTCGCGAGCTTCTCCGTGTGGGTGATGAGGAAGGCCTGGACCGCGGAGGTCCCGGTCTTGGGGAGGCCGGCGTGGATGACGATGGACTTCACGGGGACCGATCGGGTAGGCGTCAGAGTGCCCACCGCGATCGGTCTACCGGTGCCGAGCACGGGTTCGCCGGGGATGGTGCGGAGGGCGACCTCCACCGTATCGACTCACCTCGTCGAGGCAAGCCCCCCGCCGCTAGCCCAGATATCCCAGGCTGCGGATCCGCCCGATCTCGTCACGGAGCTCGTCGTGGCCGGCGTTGTCCGCCGCCCTTCCGCCGGCGATGTAGTGGCTCTCCTCCGCCGCGGTGCCGTCGTAGACGACCGTGAACCGGTGTCCGACACCCGCGTTGATGAGCCCGCCGAGGAGCGCGACCGGGTCGGAGCGGTCCTCCAGCGACAGCACCCGGGTGGTCTCCGGAACCCGCGGCGCTGCCGCGCCCGGAGCACCCACGGTGACCACCTGGTCCACGACGTACGCAGCCCCGGCCGTCGCCGCGATCGCGGCCGCCGCGGTGCCCCCTGCCGCGGCACCCACGAGCATCACGTGCGAGCCGGCGTCGACCGTCTCCTCGATGGTCCGGGACGCGGCGGCGATGTAGTCGGAGAGGTCGCCGGAGACGAGCCGCAGACGCCGGTTGCCGGCGTAGGGGCCGGGCAGGTAGGCGATGTAGCGGCCGGGCGCCGTCTGCTGGACAGCGACACCGGTCTCGACGGTCTCGAGGGTCCGGATCAGCTCTTCGATGCTGGCCGGGGTGGCCGCGGTGACGTCGCCGCCTGCGGTGTCCTCCTCGGTGGAGGCCAACGCCCCGCCGATGTCACGCAGCGCGTGGCCGGCGTCGCTCGCGAACGTGTCGATGCCGGCGGCCCGGAGGGCGCCCGCGGTGGCTGCGGTGGCGTCGTCGCCGCGGGGGAAGTCCGCGGTGAGCAGCGAGCGCAGCTCGAGCGACTCGAGCAGCCCGCCGCCGGTGGCGATGTGGTCCATCAGCTCGGGATGACCCTGGGCGAGCTCGCCGAGGTAGGCGGTGACGCCCTCACGGTCGAACGCGTCGGTCTCGATCAGGCCGGCGGACAGCAGCGATCCGCCAAGCTCGACCTCGGGCGCGAGGTAGTCGAGCGCGTTGGCGGCGATCGCGCCCAGGGAGCGGCGGGCCGCCGCCTGGAGCTCGTCGATCCAGCGGTAGGTCTGCACCGTCGCGCGCACGGAGATGGCGTCGGCGTCGAGCGCCTGCCCGAGGCCGAGGACGCCACCCTTCTCGGAGGTCGCGGCGCGGATCTCCTCCTCGGCCGGCTCCCAGGTCCTGGCGGAGAGCTCGGCGGAGGAGGTGACGTCGTCGTCGTTGAGGATCGCGGCCCCGAGCTCGGCCCACTCGCGCAGCTGCGCTCCGGCGTCGCCGATGGAGCCGGCCAGCCCGAGGATCTGCTCGTACTTGTCCTCCCGTCCGGCAGGGGGCGTCACCGGGTCGGGGGTGCCACCCGGGACCGGTCCCAGGCGGTTGATCGGGTTGTTTTCTGAAGAGCTCATCGGGCCACCTCCGCGAGAACAGGGGCAAGGTCTGCGGCGAGCTCGGACGGCTCCACGCTGCTGATCAGCAGGGTCAGCTCGCCATCGAGCGACACCGTACGCATCGAACGCCAGCCGTCGTTGACCAGCGTCCAGGAGACCGTGCCGATCAGCGGGTTCTCCGGATCGGCGGTGGCGGCGACGACGGCACGCAGGCGCCCGTGGGCCTCGGTGGACAGCGCCTCGAGGGCGCTCGAGACGACCACGTCGCCGGCGGTCAGCACCGGGACCAGGTCGCCGCGTCCGGTGCGCAGCGCCTCGAAGACGGCGTCGGCGGTCGCGAACGGGACCTCCAGCTGCTCGGGCACCGCCGAGGTCAGCCGGGCGGTGTCGCTCGGCAGCGTGGCGGTGCGACCGAGCTCGGTCGCCCAGGCCGCGGAGGGATACCAGGAGAGCTCGAAGACGAGCCCGTCCACGGTGGCCAGCGAGGCGGCCGCCTCGCCCTTCTGCCGGTGCCAGGCTCGGCCACGGCGACCGTCGACGACGACGTCGAGGTCGATGACCACCTCCGGCGTCGCCAGGAGCCCGAGGGCACCGGCGATCCCGGCGTCGAGCGTGCCGTCGGCGGAGAGGAGATCGCGCCGCTGCAACGAGGTGCTGCCCTCACCGAAGCCGGCGACCGCGCGGGCCAGGGCCTCGGCCTCGGCCGCCGAGCGGGTCTGTCCCAGCCGGGCGTCGAGCCCCTCCTCGCGGTGGGTCGCGACCTCGAACGGGAGCGGCGCCCCGATGGTCTCGCAGGCATGGGTGAGCTCAGGGAGGGTCAGGCCGACCCGGCGGGGGACTCCCGCCCACGGTTCGGTCGGCGCCGCCGGAGCGGGTCCCAGGTCGATCGTGGTCATCGAAGGGTGACCTCCAGCCAGTCCTTGTGGCCCGGCTCAGGGGCCTCGAATCCGTCGAGCGTGCCATCGAGGGTCAGCGCCTCGGCGCGAGCCTCGACCTCCGCGATCTGCTCCTTGAGCAGGTCGACATGCTTGAGGTGCTTGGCCAGGGCGTCGGAGGCGCGATCGTGCTTCTCGGCCGCGCTCCGCAGGGCGGTGGCTCGCTCCTTCATCCGTCCACGGAGGGACTCGGCCGCCCGCCCGTGCCAGGGCACCGCCTCAGCCTGGCTCACCAGCTTGTCGGCACTCGCGCGGATGTCATCCGCCTGCTCACGCAGACGGTTCACCCGACGACGGATCACGTCGCTGTCGCCGTACATATCCCTCCTCGGACAGGTCTCTGGGATGGTCCTACCCCGCTGGAGAGTTTCTAAACGTAAAATCGTGAACTTTCTCAAAATCGCCCGCCGAGGCGTCAGTTTCTGACGTCGAGAAGGCGATTCTTGACGCCGAGATGGCCAACTCGGCCTCAAAAATTGACCTCTGGCGGTCAGAAACTGACCTCTCGGCGTGGGTCAGGTCAGCACACCGGAGAGGCGGGTCAGGGCCTGCTCGATCTCGGCGGCGGTGCCGGCGAAGGAGAGACGTACGAAGCGGTGTCCGTCGACCGGGTCGAAGTCGATCCCCGGGGCCATCGCGACGCCCGTACGGTCGAGGACCTGATGGCACCAGGCCATGGTGTCGTCGGTCCAGCGGCTGACGTCGGCGTAGACGTAGAACGCGCCGTCGGCCGGGGCCATCTCGGTGACGCCGAGCGAGCGGAGGCCGTCGAGCAGGACCTCGCGGTTGGTGGCGTAGCGGGTCACGTGGCCGTCGAGCTCGGCGTAGGCGTCGGGGGTGAACGCCGCCACCGCGGCATGCTGGGCGAGGGCCGGCGGGCAGATGGTGAAGTTGCCGACCAGGACGTCGATCGCGCGGCGCAGGTGGGCCGGGGCGAGCAGCCAGCCGATGCGCCACCCGGTCATCGAGAAGTACTTGGAGAACGAGCCGAACACGACGGCATCGCGCGAGGTCTCCCAGGCGCTGCGCCCGCGACCGCCGTCGGCGGCGTACGTCAGGCCGTGGTAGATCTCGTCCGAGATCAGCTGGATCCCGGCCTCCTCGCAGTAGCGGGCCAGCGCCGCCAGCTCCTCCGGGCGGAGCATCGTCCCGGTCGGGTTGGCCGGGCTGGCCACCACGAGCCCCTTCAGCCCGACGCGCTCGTGCAGCTCCTGCACCTGCTCGACGGTCGGCTGGAACCGCTCGGCCGCACCGGTCGGGATCTCCACGACCTCGCAGCCGAGGGCGGCGAGCACGTTGCGGTAGCAGGGGTAGGAGGGCCGGGCCATGGCCACCTTGTCCCCGACGTCGAAGGCGGCCAGGAAGCTGGCCAGGAAGCCGCCGCTGGCGCCGGTCGTGACGATCACGTCCTCGGGGGAGACCTCGATCCCGTGCCAGGCGCGGTGATGTCCCGCGATCGCCTGGCGCAGCTCGAGGATGCCGGTCGCCGGCGTATAGCCCAGCGGGTCACCGCTCTGCAGCAGCCGCACGGCCTCGGCGGTGACCGCCTGCGGCGCCCCGGTGGACGGCTGTCCCGAGGTGAGCGAGATGAGATCGCCGTACGTCCGCTGCCGCTGTGCCGCCCGCTCGAGCATGTCCATCACGTGAAAAGGAGGCACGTTCGCGCGTTGGGCAACAGTCAGACGGTCCATAGGGGCAAACATTAGGATGCAGTCCCAGAGGTCGGAGGGGGGCCCGACGCAGATGAGCTTCGATGTCCACCAGCTCGACATGTTCGTGCTGGTCGGGTCCCTGGTCACGCTCCTGGCGATCCTTGCGGTGCGGGTCTCCACGAAGGCCGGGCTGCCCTCGCTGCTCATCTACCTGCTGATGGGCGTCCTGCTGGGCGAGTCGGTGCTCGGGATCCGGTTCGACGACGCCGCGCTCGCGCACGCGCTCGGCTTCGGGGCGCTGGCCCTGATTCTGGCCGAAGGTGGTCTGACCACCTCCTGGAAGGACGTACGTCCCGCCTTCGGTCTCGGCCTGATGCTGGCCACGATCGGCGTGGTGGTCTCGATCGGGATCGTCGCGGTGGGGGCGCACTACCTGCTCGGGCTCTCCTGGCAGCTGGCGTTCCTGCTGGGGGCGGTGACCTCGCCGACCGACGCGGCCGCGGTGTTCTCGGTGCTGCGGGTGGTGCCGTTGCCGAAGAGACTGACGGGTGTCCTGGAGGCGGAGTCGGGGCTCAACGACGCGCCGACCGTGGTGATCGTGACGCTGATCGCCAGCGGTGCGATCGGGGAGAACCATCCGGTCGTGGTGGCCGGGATCGTGGTCGGCGAGCTGCTGCTGGGCATCGTGGTCGGTCTGCTCGTCGGTTTCGGCGGCGCATGGCTGATGCGGAGAGCCGCGCTGCCCTCCGCCGGTCTCTACCCGCTGGCCGTGATGACGCTGGCGTTCCTGGCCTACGGCGGGTCGGCATGGCTGCACGGATCGGGCTTCGCGGCGATCTACGTGGCGGCCCTCGTGCTCGGCAACGCCGACCTGCCCCACCGAGGTGCGACCAGATCTTTCGCCGAGGGCGTCGCCTGGCTGGCCCAGATCGGGCTCTTCGTGATGCTCGGGCTGCTGTTGTCGCCGGGGCGTATCGACCTGAAGACGATCGGCCTCGCGCTCGCCGCCGGGCTGATCCTGACCTTCCTCGCCCGTCCCGCATCGGTGCTGGTCAGCACGGTGGTCTCCCGGATGACGTGGCGCGAGACGGCGTTCGTCTCCTGGGCCGGGCTCCGTGGCGCCGTACCGATCGTGCTCACCACCATCCCCTTGGCCGAGGGCGTCGACGGTGCCGAGGAGCTCTTCGACCTTGTGTTCGTGATGGTCGTCGTCTACACGCTGCTGACCGGTCCGACGCTGCCGTGGGCCGCTCGGGTCCTCGGGGTCGCGCGACCGAACGACCCGCGCTCGCTCGATCTCGACGTCGCCCCGCTGGAGCAGATCGCGGCGGACCTCATCCAGCTCCGGATCCCGCGCGAGTCACGTCTCCATGGTGTCGAGGTCGGTGAGCTGCGGCTGCCCACGGGATCGTCGGTCTCGCTGCTCATCCGCGACGGGAAGACCCTGGTTCCGGAGGGCACGACGGTCCTTCGCGCCCGCGACGTCGTCCTGGTCGTCGTGCCCCGCCACCAGCGGGAGCAGGCCGAACGACGTCTCGAGCTGGTCAGCAGGAAGGGCCGGCTGGCGGGCTGGCTGCGCTGAGGCCCGCTCACTCCACCGGCGGGCTGCAGATGGTGCCGTCGGCCTTGGCCGTGACGGTCTTCTCGCCGCCGGCGACCTCCGGGAAGTGCTCGCCGGTGACGACCACGATGCCGGGGACGTCGGACTTCTTCTCGACGATCTTCGCGTCGCCGAGCCAGCTCGCGACGAGCGCCGCGGAGGGCGCGTTCTTGTCGGGCGTCCACACCTCGACGGTCTTCAGCCGGGTGCCGCTGGGAGCGTTGCCGGTGCGGCCCTTGACGAAGCCCTCGTCGACGAGGTCCGTCATCGCCCGGGTGGCGAGCCCGGCCCGCGTGCTCGCGTTGAGCACGGTCACGACCACCTGCGACGGGTAGACCTCGGAGCCCTTCTTGACCGGGGTGTCCACGCACGGCCCGACATCCACCTTCTGCGGGAAGGGTGCGGTCATCGCCTTCCATCCCCAGGCGCCGGCCAGAGCGACCGCGGCCGCGAGGACGGCGAGGATGATGAACGTACGAAGTCCCGTGAGGGCCGAATCGAGCATGGGGCCGAGCCTAACTGCTCGGGACCCCTAGCCGAGGCTGTGCACGCGGGCGTGGAGCACGTTGCGCTGCTGCAGCGCCGCGCGGAGCGCCCGGTGGAGCCCGTCCTCGAGGTAGAGCTCGCCGTTCCACTCCACGACATGGGCGAAGAGGTCGCCGAAGAAGGTCGAGTCCTCGTTGAGCAGAGCGACCAGCTGGAGGGTGTCCTTGGTGGTCACCAGCTCGTCGAGACGTACCGTCCGAGGAGGCAGCGCGGCCCACCCCTTGGTCGTCAGACCATGGTCAGGGTAGGGGCGAGAATCGCCGACACGCTTGAAGATCACCCTCGTGACTGTATCGCCCCGCAACCAAATACCAACATAGAGTCCTCGTCATGACGGATGCTGCTGCTCTCTCAGAAGCGGTCGGGCCCGGCTACCAATTCGAGGGCCCTGCCCTCGAGCTCGGGGGGCTGATGGCGGACGCTGAGACGTTGACGGAGACGCCGATCCGCATTCCTTTGGGGATGCTGAACAGGCATGGTCTGGTCGCCGGTGCGACCGGCACGGGAAAGACGAAGACCCTGCAGCTGCTGGCCGAGCAGCTCTCCGCGGCCGGGGTCCCGGTGTTCGCGGCCGACATCAAGGGCGACCTCTCCGGTCTGGCCGCCCCGGGCGCGTCGAGCGAGAAGCTGACCGCGCGGGCCGCGTCCGTCGGTCAGACCTGGCAGGCGCGTGGATTCCCGGTCGAATACTTCGCGCTCGGCGGCGAGGGCACCGGCATCCCGGTCCGGGTCACGGTCGACGGCTTCGGGTCGACGCTCCTCTCCAAGGTGCTGGGGCTCAACGAGACCCAGGAGTCCTCCCTCGGGCTCGTCTTCCACTACGCCGAGAAGGCCGGTCTGAAGCTGATCGGGCTCGACGACCTGCGGGCCGTGCTGCAGTGGCTGGTCTCCGACGAGGGCAAGGCCGATCTCAAGGGCCTGGGCGGCCTCTCGTCCGCGACGACGGGGGTGATCCTGCGTACGCTCATCGCCTTCGCCGACCAGGGCGCGGACGAGTTCTTCGGTGAGCCGGCCTTCGCGGTCACGGACTTCGTACGCAACGACGGCGACCTCGGGATCATCTCGCTGCTCGAGCTGCCCAACCTGCAGGACCGGCCCGCGATCTTCTCGACGTTCCTGATGTGGCTGCTCGCCGAGCTCTTCCGGGCGCTGCCCGAGGTCGGCGACGTCGACAAGCCGAAGCTGGTCTTCTTCTTCGACGAGGCGCACCTGCTCTTCAACGACGCCTCCGACGCATTCCTCGACCAGATCACCAACACCGTCCGGCTGATCCGCTCCAAGGGGGTCGGCGTCTTCTTCGTCACCCAGAAGCCGACCGACGTGCCCGAGGACGTGCTCGGTCAGCTCGGCTCGCGCATCCAGCACCAGCTGCGGGTCGCGACGCCCAACGACGCCAAGGCGCTCAAGGCGAGCGTCAACACCTACCCGACCTCCTCCTACGACGACCTCGGCGCCGTCATCCAGACGCTCGGGATCGGTGAGGCGATCGTGACCGTCATGAACGAGCGGGGCGCGCCGACTCCGGTCGCCTGGACCCGGCTGCGGGCGCCCGAGTCGCTGATGGGCCCGGCGGAGGCGGCGGCCATGACGGCCGCGGTCGCGGCGTCGCCGCTGGCGCCGAAGTACTCCACGGCCGTCGAGGTCGAGTCCGCCGCCGACCAGCTCAAGGCGAAGACGGACGCGGCAGCCGCCGCGGAGAAGGCCGAGGTCGAGGAGAAGGCTGCCCAGAAGGCAGCCAAGAAGACCGCCGCCAAGAAGTCCTCCGGCTCGCGGTCGCGGTCGCGTGAGGACGACTCGATGATCGAGACGGTGGTGAAGTCGACCGCCTTCAAGCAGGCCGCACGCACGGCCGCCAGGGAGCTCGTCCGGGGACTCTTCAAGCGCCGCTGATGGTGATTGGCTCGGGCATGGGCAGTGTCTCTATCGTCTGCTCATGCCCGACCTGCTCCTCCGGAACGTACGCATCGTTCCGCTCTCACCCCGGGCGAACGTGCCCGCCGGGGTGGTTGACGTCCTCGTCTCCGACGGTGTCGTATCGGCGGTCGGAGAAGGCCTCTCGCGACCGGATGGTGTCGAGGTCTTCGACGCCGGCGGTCGCTGGCTCGTGCCGGGGTTGTGGGACGCCCACACCCACCTCGGCCAGTGGACGCTGCGGGCCAGCAGGCTGGACCTGCACGGCACCCGTTCGCCCGCCGAGGCGCTGGCCCGGGTCGCCGCGGCGGCACGTGAGGTCCAGCCGGGCGAGGCGATCGTCGGGATGGGCCACTCGGCCGGCACCTGGGACCGCTGGGGCACCGTCTCCGAGCTCGACTCGGTCACCGGTGGGACGCCCGCGATCCTGGTCAACCACGACTTCCACCACGCCTGGCTGAACACCGCCGCGCTCGATGCCCTGGAGCTGCCGCGCCGCGAGGACATGGTGCAGGAGACGGAGTGGTACCAGGCCTATCCGCGGGTCGCGGAGCTCTTCGAGACCAGCGGGAGCACCCCGGCGGCCTACCGCCGGATGCTCACCCGCACCGCCGCGCTCGGCGTGGTCGGGATGACCGACTTCGAGGTCGGCGTCCGGCTCGAGGACTGGCGGTGGCGGTGGGCCTACGGCTGCGACCTGCTCCGGATCCGGGTCGCGACGTACGCCGACCAGCTCGACGAGGCGATCGCCGAGGGGCGGCGTACGGGGGACCCGCTGATCGACGGCGACGACCGGCTGACGATGGGACCGCTCAAGATCATCGGCGACGGCTCGCTCGGCACCCGGACGGCCTGGTGCTGCGACCCGTACGCCGACGACCCCGACAGCTGCGGAGCGCCGAACCAGTCGCCGGACGAGCTGCAGGGACTCCTGACCAAGGCCCACGCGGCCGGCCTCGAGGTCGCCACGCACGCGATCGGTGACCGGGCGGTGTCGGAGGCACTCGCGGCGTACGCGGCGACGGGGGCGCGCGGGAGCATCGAGCACGCCCAGCTCGTACGCCACGAGGACCTGCCGCTGATGGCCCGGCTCGGCATCACCGCCTCCGTGCAGCCGGCGCACATCCTCGACGACCGGGAGATGACCGAGGACGTCTGGCCGGGGCGGGAGGACCGCTGCTTCGCGACCCGCTGGATGCTCGACGAGGGCGTCCGGGTGGCGCTCGGGTCCGATGCGCCGGTCGCGCCGCTCGACCCGTGGCTGGCCATCGCGGCGGCCGTCGGTCGCTCCCGCGACGGCAAGGAGCCGTGGCACCCGGAGCAGGCGCTCACCGTCCAGGAGGCGTTGGCGGCGTCGGTGGACGGTCAGCCCACGGTCGCCCCCGGGTCCCGCGGCGACCTGGCCGTGCTGGACGTCGACCCACTGCGGGCGTCGGTCGGAGATCTGGCCGCGATCGCCCACGGTGGAGTGGTGCTGACCACGGTCGGCGGACGGATCGTCCACCGCGGCGAGTAGGACCCGGGAAATCGCGAAGGCCCGGCCGTCGTCGGCCGGGCCTTGCGCTACGGGATCGTGGATCCCCCCATTGAGACGCTGGTCAGGCGGACCAGCGAACCGAGTCGTCGACGAAGTCGGCGAACACGTGAACGCCGCGCAGGTCCTGACGCTCGTCCATGAGCTTCGTCAGGGCACTGGCGTGCCGGAACTTGAGGCTGCGCTGCTTCGCGGCGCTGGTCGCCTCAGGCTGGGTCGCGGTGAGTGTTTCCATCGAGGTCCCCCCTACAACGGATAGATGGTGTGCATCGTGGTTTGTTCTGCGCATCAAGCATCCCGCCCGCAAGTCGCAAGCAGGTTGTTTGAACGTTACAAGTCGGTTTCGGTAAAAGAAATGGCTGTCGATGCCTGTCGCGGTATCTGCCGAGCGATAGGGCCGAATCTCGCTAGACAAAGGGGACGGAGGGTCAGTCGGAGGCTGGTCTGAGCGTGTTGACCGCCCGGCGAGCGTGCTCGAGGAGCCGCAGCGCGGCGCTCGCGTCGGGCAGGTTCGGCTCCGGGGACCAGAGCCGGTCGGCGTCGCTGATCGGATCGGCCCCGTCGATGATCGGGTCGAGATCGGTCACCAGCGCCCCCTTCGACGGGTCGCCGGCCAGGGCCGAGCGGATCACGTCGTGGTCGATCGGGGCGGCCGAGGCGATCAGGGTCGCGTTGCCGAACCTCGCGCCCGCGAGCGCGGACCCCTGCACGATCATCGCGACATGCTCGAAGACCGTACGCAGCGTGGCGAGCTCACGACGGGTGAAGAGCAGCTCGGGGCCGGCGACGGAGTTCAGGATCAGCCGGCCATCTTCGCGCAGCGCACGGCGCGCCGCCGTCATGCACTCCAGCGAGGTGAACGCCGGCGGGATCCGGTTGCCGACGAAGACGTCGATGACGACGACGTCGTGCTCCGAGCCCGGGTGGGCCTCGAGCCACGAGCGTGCCTCGGCGGTCTCCATGGTGATCCCGTCGGGAAGCGGGAACCGTGACCGGGTGAGCTCGACCAGGGCTGGCTCGAGCTCCACGACCGTCTGCGCGGCCGCGGGCCATCGGTGGGCGACGGCACGGGGCAGCGCGAGCAACGCGCCGCCGAGGTGCGCTGCCGAGCGAGGTGCCTGGTCTCCGAACGCCGCCAGCATCCACCGGATCGAGGCGAGCTTCGGTGGCTGCGCCGGGTCACCGACATGGGACTGCGAGACACCGTCGATCGCGATGACCCAGCCATCCTCCTTGCGTACGAGATCGGCGGTGCTGCCGTCCGAGAAGACGATCTGCTCGAGGCTCCCGGATGGCCCGGAGGGTGTTGACATACGTCGATCCTGCCAGACACCATCGCGCCCGAGCCGGGACATTCCGGTAGCCTTCTGGCGTTGTTGTTCAGGCGCCGAAAATACTCGGACATCGGGCGTAGGGAGTTCTTGCGGTGGAGATATGGGAGGTCGCCGAACATGTCGACCGCATCGAGGGTCTCACCGCCGACGGGAAGCCGGACCCGGCCTACGCCGCGTCGCTCGGGCTGAAGGACGCTCCGCTGGGCCGTCGCGCGCTCGGCGCCGGCGTCGACATCGTCTGCTACGCGCTCCTGCAGATCCCCTATCTCGTCTTCACCCTCCCGCTGCTGCTGAAGCTGGTCCAGGGCAAGTTCGGCTTCGCCCGGTTCCTCAGCCACCCCGACTTCACGCTGGCGGCGATCGCCGGCGGCGCGACCATCCTGCTGAGCCTGATCTTCATCGTCGTCCAGATCGTCTTCCACGGCCGCCGCGGCGTCACGCTGGGCAAGTCCGTCGCCGGCGTCCGCTCGGTCAACGTCAAGACGCTCGAGCAGCCCGGGATCGGCCGCGCCTTCCTGCGCGCCCTGGTGCTGTGGGGCTCCGGGATCATCCCGCTCGCTCCGATCGCCTTCCTCGCCTCCCCGCTCTTCGACAAGGAGAACCGGGGCCGCGGCTGGCACGACAAGGTCGCCGAGATGTGGATGGTCGACGTGCGTGAGGGTCTCGACCCCTACGACGAGAAGCGCATGCGTATCGCCCGGAAGACGGTCGCGGCCGCGCCGGTCGCGGAGCGGCGGTCGCTGCCCTCGCTGAGCACCCCCAACGACCACGACGCCGGCAGCTACCGTCCTGCGGGTCGCGTCAGCGCCGGTGTGCTCGGTGTTTCCCGTCCGAAGGCGAAGCAGGACGATCCCGGTGCCTCGCCCGGCGGTTCGCTCGCGACCCCGCCGTCGGGACCGGTCGCACCGAAGCCGGTGACCCCGTCGATCCCGGCCTCGCGGGCGGTGCCGCCGCCCAACCAGGGTCAGACCGTGCCTCCGCCGCCTCCGACCCCGACCCCCACGCCGCACCCGACGCCCTACCCGACTCCGGCGCCCACCCCGGCCCCCAACCCGACGCCCACTCCCGCTCCGACCCCGGCTCCCACGCCGCTGCCCACGTCCGGTGGCCAGCAGCCTCCGGCGCAGTCGCGCGAGCGGGGCATCATGCTCAAGGTCGACTCCGGTGAGCGGATCCCGGTCTCCGGCCTGGTGCTGGTCGGCCGCGACCCGGCCCTGACGGAGAACACGCTGGGCGCGCGCACCGTCTCGATCATCGACGTCTCGGTCTCGAAGACCCACATGTCCCTGCGCCCCAGCGGCGACGGTGTCGAGGTCACCGACCGAGGCTCGACCAACGGCACCGTGGTGATCCACGAGGGTGCCACCCGACGGCTGAAGGCCTGGGAGCCGGTGCTGGCCCCGGTCGGCGCGATGATCCGCTTCGGCGACCGCTCGGCTCTGGTGCGCCGCGGGTGACCGCGGCCCCATCTGCACCATCTTGCAGCAGCATGATCTTTTCGCACGTTGACGAGGGGAACGAAGGATGAAGGTCAAGCTCACTCTGCACCGGCCCGGTGTCGCGCCTGCGGATGTGATCGTCACAGCTGACTCGACAGCCACGGCCGGTGACGTCGCCCGGCACATCGCCGACGCCGACCCGGCTCGTTCGATCGTCGCGGGTGAGCACGACGTCCTGACCCTCGCGGTCGCCCCGCCGACCGCAGAGCGGATGGAGCCGCTCCAGCACGACATCCCCATCGGCGAGGCGCCGATCGGGTCCGGGTTCGCCGCAGCCGTGGTCAACCTGGGCCCGGACAGCGAGGCGACCGGCTCGCGGCGTAAGAGCGTCGGCGTGCTGCGGGCCATCGACGGGCCGGTGCGTGGTCAGGCGTTCCCGCTGGTCACCGGCCACGCCTCGATCGGCCGCGGCCCCGAGAACGAGATCGTGCTCGCCGACCCGATGGTCTCCAAGCGTCACGCCCGCATCGAGGTGGACCGCTCGGTCGAGCTGGTCGACCTCAACTCCGCCAACGGTGTCGTCGTCGACGGCACCCAGGTCTCCCGCGTACGTCTCGCGCCGGACACGCCCGTCGTCATCGGCAGCACCACGCTGGTCATGCAGCTCTCCCAGGACTTCCTCGACACGGTCGAGGACCCGGTGCTCGAGCGCGGCGGCGGCCTGCTCTTCAACCGCAGCCCGCGGGTCGACGTCCGCTACCCCGGCACCGAGCACCCGCCGCCGTGGATGCCGACCGAGATGCAGAAGAAGCTGTTCCCGTGGTTCGTGCTGATCGCGCCGATCATCATGGCGCTCGCGATCTACGCGATGACCGGCCGCACCCGCGCGCTGCTGCTGGTCGTCATGACGCCGATGATGGCGGTCGGCAACTACATCAACCAGCACCGTCAGGCCGGCGCGAAGCAGGACCACGAGATCGAGCTCTTCGAGCGGCAGTTCGAGAAGCTGGAAGAGGTCTTCTACCGCAGCAAGCCCGAGGAGGAGCTGGCCCGCAACGAGGAGGTCCCGCCGGTCGCGGAGGTCTTCGAGCAGGCGATGCAGCTCGGTCCGCGGCTGTGGACCCGGCGCCCCGAGCACTGGAACTTCCTGGCCGTACGTCTCGGCACCACCCGCGCCCTGTCGCGCAACTCGATCGCGGAGCGCGACACCCAGAACGGCCTGCCCGAGTTCATCGAACGGATCGAGCGACTCCAGGAGCGCTACAAGTACGTCGACGACGTACCGCTCCTGGAGTCGCTGCCCGCGGTGGGCTCCGTGGGTGTCGCCGGCCCGGCCGGCCCGGCCGCCGACGCGATGCGCGGGCTCGCGGTGCAGCTCTTCGGTCTGCACGCGCCCAACGAGGTCGTCACCGTCGCCTTCGCCGACCCGGACTGGGTCGAGGAGTTCGAGTGGCTCAAGTGGCTGCCGCACACCACCTCGGAGACCAACCGGTTCAAGGACATGCCGCTGGCCGACTCCGCGCCGACGGCCAACGCCCTGCTCAGCGCGCTGGAGGAATACATCATGCGCGCCGGCCGGACCGCGGAGCACCGCGGCCCGTTCGCCGAGAAGTGGAACCCGATGCAGTACGGCACCGACGTCGCTCGGGCCGGCGAGGAGACCAACTCCCGGGTGCAGGTCTCCATCATCGTCTTCGTCACCAACGACGCACCGGTGGACCGTGCCCGGCTGGTCCAGGTCCTCGAGCGCGGAGCCGACGTCGGCGTACATGCTGTCTTCATGTCCTCCACCGTGGAGGCGCTGCCGGCGGTGTGCCGCAGCTACCTGGACGTCAGCAACGGTCTGGAGCGTGCCACCGTCGGGCTCGTCCGCAACGGCGACCTCTACGAGGGCGTCACCGTCGAGGGCGTCTCCAACGCCTACATGGACATGTTCGCCAAGCGGCTCGCGCCGGTGGTGGACGCCAGCACCGTCGTCCACGACTCCTCCGACCTGCCCAACTCGGTCGGCTTCCTGTCGCTGGTCGGCAACGAGGTCGCCGAGGACCCGCACTCCGTCGTGGAGCGCTGGCGGCAGAACAACTCGATCATCGACCGCTCCGACCGGCCGCGCCCGCGACTGAAGAAGGCCGGCAACCTGCGCGCCATCATCGGCCAGGGTGCCTCGGACGCGATGACCCTCGACCTGCGTACGCAGGGCCCGCACGCCCTCGTCGGCGGCACCACCGGTGCCGGTAAGTCCGAGTTCCTGCAGGCGTGGGTGCTCGGTATCGCCTCGGCACACTCGCCCGACCGGGTGACGTTCCTCTTCGTCGACTACAAGGGCGGGTCGGCCTTCGCCGACTGCATCGACCTGCCCCACTGCGTCGGTCTGGTGACCGACCTGAGCCCGCACCTCGTACGCCGTGCGCTGACCAGCCTCAAGGCCGAGCTGCACTACCGCGAGCACCTCTTCAACCGGAAGAAGGCCAAGGACCTCCTGGAGCTGGAGAAGCGCCAGGACCCGGAGTGCCCGCCCGCGCTGGTGCTCGTCATCGACGAGTTCGCCGCGCTGGCCGGTGAGGTGCCGGAGTTCGTCGACGGTGTCGTCGACATCGCTCAGCGAGGCCGTTCGCTCGGCATCCACCTGATCATGGCGACCCAGCGCCCCGCCGGTGTCATCAAGGACAACCTGCGGGCCAACACCAACCTCCGCGTCGCGCTGCGCATGGCCGACGAGACCGACTCCAAGGACGTCGTCGACGACCCGATCGCCGGGACCTTCCCGCCGTCCCTTCCGGGCCGCGGCATCGCGAAGACCGGCCCGGGTCGCCTGACCCCGTTCCAGTCGGCCTACGCCGGCGGTTGGACGCGTGACGACGAGGTGGTCACCGCCGACGTGAAGGTGGCCGAGCTCAAGTTCGGTTCGATCACCGAGTGGGAGCCGGAGCGTCCGCCGGAGAGCGACTCGCACGACGAGGACCTCGGCCCCAACGACCAGAAGCGGATCGTGGCCACCCTGATCAAGGCTTCGGCCACCGCCGGTCTGATGACCCCGCGGCGTCCGTGGCTCGACGACCTGGCCCCCGTGGTCGACATGCGCGACCTGCCGCTCGAGGGCGACGGACAGATCCTGCTGGGTCTCGCCGACATCCCGGAGCGCCAGCAGCAGAACGCGATCTACTTCAGCCCCGACCGCGACGGCTCCCTGCTCATCTTCGGGTCCTCCGGTTCGGGCAAGTCGACGCTGCTGAAGACGATCGCGACCGCCGCCGGTGCGCGGCCGGAGCTCGGTGCGGTCCAGGTCTACGGTCTCGACTTCGCCTCCGGCGCCCTCGGCGCGATCCAGCGTCTCCCGCACGTCGGCTCGATCATCGACGGTGACGACGCCGAGCGTCTGCAGCGCCTGATGCGCACCCTCGAGCGGGAGATGGACCGCCGCTCGGAGCTGTTCTCCAAGGCCGCGGCCGCGAACCTCACCGAATACCGCGAGATCGCCGACCAGTCGATGCCGCGCATCCTGCTCCTGATCGACAACTACCCCGAGTTCAAGAAGGAGTGGGAGATCGCCGCCGGTCGCGCGCCGTTCTACCAGTCCTTCATGCGGGTCCTCGGCGAGGGCCGCCCGCTCGGCATCCACGCGGTGATCACCGCCGACCGCTCCGGGTCCGTCCCGACGGCCGTCTTCGCGAACATCCCGCGCCGTGTCGTCATGCGGCTCTCCGACCCGAGCCAGTACGTCCTGGTCGGAGCACCCAAGGACGTACTCAACGAGCAGTCGGTGCCCGGCCGCGCCGTCGTCGACAAGGCCGAGGTGCAGCTGGCTGTGCTGGGCGGCACGACCAACGTCGCCGAGCAGACCAAGGCGCTCGACGAGCTGGTCTCCCAGCTCCGGGCACAGGGCGTACGCGAGGTCGGCGAGATCGGTGCCCTGCCGACGAAGATCCTCAGCCGGGATCTCCCCGCCCAGGCCAACGGCCAGCCCGTCTTCGGTATCTCCGACGACACCCTGTCGGCACGTGGCTTCGACCCGATCGGCTCGTTCATCATCACCGGCCCGCCGCAGTCCGGTAAGACGAACGCTCTCAAGGCGCTCGTCGAGTCCGTCGAGCGCTTCGACCCCGAGGTCAAGCTGTTCCACCTCGGTAGCCGCCGCGCCCTGCTCGGCGACTTCAGGCCCTGGGTACGCAGCGCCACCCGCCCCGACGACGAGAAGGCGCTCGTCACCGAGCTCGCCGAGATCGTCGCCGACGAGTCCTTCCCCGGCCGCATCATGATCGTCGCCGAGGACATGACCCACCTGGCCGACGGCCCTGCCGACCGCCCGATGCGCGCCCTGCTCCAGGCGATCAACAACTCCGACCACCTGTTCGTCGGCGACGCCGACGTCACCCGCGCCGGCGGCGGCTCAGGCGTGATGGGTGAGTGGAAGGCCGCCCGCCAGGGCATCGTGCTCAAGCCCGACACCTACGACGGCGACACGCTGTTCAAGGTTCCGTTCGGCAAGCTCAAGCGCACCGACTTCCCGGCAGGCCGCGGAATCTTCGTCCAGGCGGGTCGCATGGTGACCATGCAAATGCCTCTGGCGAGCGACTCCGAGAACTCTGCATGAATCTGACAACGAATCCCTTTTTACCCTTCACATCGTCGTAAAAGGTGGCTTACGGTGGCCAGCGGCGTTCTCACGGGCGTCACCTCATGAACATCCCGGGAAAGGCAACAATCGATGAGTGACTTCGGTGCAACGTACGACGAGATGACCGGCACCGCCGACAAGCTCGATCAGGGCAAGGACACGATCGAGTCGGCGCTGGACGAGTGTCAGGGCTACGTGGACGAGCTGGTCCAGGACGGGTTCAAGACGGAGAAGGCGTCCGGTAAGTTCCAGGACGGCTACCAGGAGATGACCACGGGTCTGAAGGACGCCATTGCTGGTGTCGAGGACATGGCTCAGTCGCTGCGCGACATGGCCAGTGCCATTCAGGACCTCGACTCGCAGCTCGCCGGCGGCTGATCCACAACGCTTGGCAGATGGCGGGCTGGCATCCACGGGCACGCCATCACCGGTCTTGGTCAGGTGCTGTGATGGTGTCGACTCCCGCCGTGGCGTGCTGCGACCTCCTGATCGAGACCGGCAGAATCTTTACTTTCGAAAATGTTTAGAACTCGCCGTAGCGGGTAGGACGACCGCGACGACGTTGATTGCCCGGATCTCGGACCACACCCGAGATGAGGGTCTCGGCTCGTCGGGTTCACGCCTCACGACCAGGTGGCGCGTGATTGACGGTGACGAACGGCGCCGAACGGGTGTCGTGATGAAAATTGCGGGAAGGCAATGATCGATGAGTGACTTCGGTGCAACTTACGACGAGATGACCGGCACTGCCGACAAGCTCGACCAGGGCAAGGACACGATCGAGTCCGCTCTGGACGAGTGCCAGGGTTACGTGGACGAGCTGGTTCAGGACGGGTTCAAGACGGAGAAGGCGTCCGGTAAGTTCCAGGACGGCTACCAGGAGATGACCACGGGTCTGAAGGACGCCATCGCTGGTGTCGAGGACATGGCTCAGTCTCTGCGCGACATGGCCAGTGCCATTCAGGACCTGGACTCGCAGCTCGCCGGCGGCTGAGCTGGCAGATCTTCTACGGTGAGGTCGCTGTGTTCGGCGCGACCCCACCGTAGAAGCGCCAATCAGCACTAACGGCAGCAACTGTTTCGTCTAGGGAGAAGCAGGACATCGGTATGGCAGACGACTTCTACATAGACCTCGCTCAGCTCAACGCGGTCAAGGATGCGCTCAAGGAGATCACTTCGGAGTTCGAGGACGCGGAGGATAATGCGGATGACCTTGAGGACGCCATCGGTGACCCGTATGGGCGATCTGAGTTGCGTGAAGCCGCAGAGGACTTTGAGGACCGGTGGAACCACAAACGAGACGAACTGAAGGAGAGCCTCGACGACGTCCTGGAGCACGTCAAGGGCGTCATCGAGAACGTTGAAAAGTGGGACAGCGACACCGCGATCCAGTTGTCCGCGCCAGAGGTCAAGGCCGCCAAGGCTCCGGCCGGAAGCTAATCGGGATCACTGGCTAGGAGACTTCAGTGGCTTACATGGAAAATTCGCCCAAGGGACGCTACATCGAGAAGGTCGCTGGCGAGCCCGGGGCAATCACCAAGCGTGGGAAGAAGATCGAGGAACTCGGTGAGCTAATGCTCAGCAGCGCACTGGTGCTGCAGAATATCGCCGACAACGCCCTAGGCGGAGACTCGATGAAGGGTAAGGCCATCAACGCCCTTCGTGACTCGATCGGCGATTCTCACGAGACGCTCAAACAGGCAGGGGAGCTGTACAAGCCGGTCGGGCCTGTGATCACGGCCTATGGAGACGCCCTAGACGACATCCAGGGCAAGATCGAGACAGCCGTCAATGACGCCCAAGACAGGTACGACCACTACTTCTCGTTGCCTGGCGACAAGGAGGACAGCCAGACCGAAGAAGAGGGCGGCCTGCTTGGGATCGGCGACACTGACAAGGAAGAAGCCGCCGAGAACCAGGCCAAGGCTCGGGCCTATCAGGACTTCATCGACAAGGCGACAGAGTTCGACTCCTATTACGACACCTGGGAAGACGCCTTCGAGACTGCTGCAAACGGGATCGAGGACAAGACCGCAGGAAGCATCGAAGACAGTGCCTGGTCGGACTGGGCGGATGTCCTCAAGGTCGTTGGTACGATCGTTGCGATTGCTGCCTTGTGCACCGGCATCGGTGCGCTCGTTTGGCTGGGCGTCGGGATTGGCATTCTCGCCACCGCAGTTACGGCCGGCCAGGTGATGAACGGTGAAGCGGACTGGTTAGATGTCGGGATCGCAGCGCTGAGTATCATCCCAGTAACCAAAGCTGGCAATTTTGCTGGATCGTTGGGCAGGATGTCGCTGACCGGTGAGAAGATCGGCGTCGCGATGTTTAAGAACGCAGCGCCGTCCGCGGGAAAATGGTTCGCCATGGCCGATGATAGCTTGATCGGTGCCTGGAAGGCTGGCGGGCTCAGCACAGTAGGCAAGTTCCTTGCGACCGGTTCGACAGGCGGTGTCTCAGGAGTAATGAATGGTCTTCTTTCCAAGTCGATCGGAATGGGGCCCATGACGTTGACTCAAATGAGCACTATGACATCGATGAGCAAGTACGTTGCCGGCGCTAATGGTGTGGGTAATGCTCTTAGCCTCAACGGTTGGTGTGGAAACCTTGGCTTTCCGAGCGTCAGCGTTCCGGATACGGTTGGGCTGGTGCTCTAGATATGCGGGTTGTAAATGTCTGACCTTGATCGATGGCGTGTTCAGGTCGTCGAAGACTTTCGCGAGCCCGGGTGGTTTCATGTACCCAGCGGAATGTCCGCCGCCGAAGCAGAGACATGGGTTCAAGCATCACTGGCGCAGGTGAAACCACTCGTCGGAGTTCCGCGCTGGGACGGCTCTGCCACGTCGGAAGTAATGTTGCGAGAGCTTCTTGAATACGCGGTTCAGGACGAACCCGCGCTGCCTGCGGTGGCGACGTTCCAAGTCTGGCCGCTGGCAGGTCCGGCGGTCCTTACGTGCCGCGTCTGCTTGGTTGATCGCGGCTCCGTGCCAGATTTCACAGATGTTGAAGGCGCGGCGATTCACATCGTCGAGTCCGACGAACTGGGAACTGGGATCCAGTTCTCCACAACGCATGTATTTGTGGAAGCGGAGGGTGAGGTGACGCTCCACTCCGTGGACCTGATCTTTGCTGACGATGATGCGGCCCTGGTGTTTAGCCTCGAGCAGAGTCTTCCGGCCCTGATTTCTGGGGCCATGCCGGGCCTGGCTGTTCTCACGGAGGCGTTCCGCGTATGCCGTCCCGACGGCAGGGAGTTCATCGGTCGTGCGCCGACGAATGTCTTCAATGAGAGCCCTTGGGAGTTGGTGGATGATGACCGATAAGCTCGATCTGCGTTCGATGCTCAACATGGAACCCGAGCCGGACTTTGTCGTCGATCTTCCTGTTGGATGGTCACGGCGGGAGGTGTCCGATGCCACTTTTCTCGATTTCGAATCGTCTCTGAAGCGAAACCTGATGCAGGCGCATCAGCCTCAGACGTACGCAGTTCTTGGCCCTGGCCTGCGTGATTCATTTGAAAAGATGCGTAACGCGGGAGCGTTCGCTTTCTTTGCGCCGATTGACGCCCCGGCGAATTCGCCCAAGATGGCTGCGTCGATCATCGCTCGCTATCGTCGCTCTGAGGATGGACAACCGTTGGACGGTGTGGTCCGTTCGCTGATTCGCGAGCGAGGCGCGCAACCACTGTTAGATGATCCGCGCACGCTGCGCTACGAGGAGGCGGTTGAGGTTCGGTTGGGGGAGGGCCGTTTCGTCAACCACTCGATTACGTACCTAACGCCGGTTCCGAGATCGCGGCGTTTGAAAGCGCTTGAACTCGTTGCGTCGCTTGTGCGACCCGCTGGTCTGCCAAAGGAGTCGGAGCGTCTACGCGCGCAGAAAGACTTGCTCGATCTGATTGTTGCAAGTGTTCGATGGGTAAGGCCGAACTAATGGAGAGTAACTTGTCGAGTCAATTTATGCCCCAAGGTGCAACATTCAAGCTTGGGCGATTCTTTTTTCATTGGTGCGTGGCTTTTGGAATTGTCATTCTTCTTGCTTTTCAATCGTTGACCGCGTTGATCGTTCCTTCCGCGTCCGATTATGAGGTGTCCGGAGCGGCATCGCTCTTTGGTAGTGTTGCCTTCGCAATGTTCATCATGTACCTCGGTTTTACGACCTATCAACTCGCGCACGGCGAGAAGGCGGTTATCGGTTCGAAGGGTGCCGGCGCACGAATCGTAGTACTCCTCGCCTTCGCAGTTCTGGCCTTGGGTCGTGGCATATGGTGGATCGCCGATGTCGCGGGCGGTAACGCTGCTAGTGTCTTCAACTACGTCGGGATGGTGTGGTTCACCGTCGCGGGCCTTGCGGGAATCCCTTTGACTTTTATGCTTTTCTCTGCGCGGAGGAACAGTGTAAGTCAGGATTAAGAGGTGGTTCGTTGTGGCTCGTGAGGCATGGGCCACAACGAACGTCGATCTAACCGGAGGCGAGCGAGCGTCAGTTCGACATCGTGCTCCAGAGGGCGTCAGAAAGGCATACGCCGGCGAATACGATGAAGACGACGGTCCAAGGGATGCCTAGCGCGTACCACGTCGTCTTCGGGATCGTGTAGATGCTGCTCTTCTCTGGGTCCCTGGGGTTGTATCTGACCTCGACTTCTTCGCCGACTTTCGGTTGCCCGTTGACCTTGCCGACTCCCTCGTGGATATCCCCGCCTGGTGTGCGGAAGACATACCTGGCACCTTTGGATTCCGTCATCGCCCCACTGGTTGTCTGATGCTTTTCGACGTACGTGAGTTGAATGCGAGCTGTGCCTCGATGCCACGTCCTTAGGGTGTGTCGCTCGCGAAAGTAGACGAGCGCTGGGACGCACGCGATTGCTAACACCACGATTGCTATTGCCAACATGATGATCTGGTGTTCGGTCTCCTGCACGGACTGGTCTCCTTCGTTCGGCGTCAGTCATGCTTTGGGTTTCCATCTCGAGCGTATGAGAGGTTGACTCGACCTTGCACCTCGGGGTCGGGTGCCGCCAAGGCTGAAATTCTCGGTTACGAGTCGATGGCTGGTGGGCGGAGCGGCTGGTAAGCGCAGCGGTGGCCGTGGGCGAGGTGCGCGCAGATGGAGGACGCGGCGAGCATATGGCCCGCGGGCGCAAAACGCTCGGTTGTCAAAGCAACCTTGCAGGTTGTATCGCGGGTAGAAGGGACACTCGCGTATGAAGGTGACAACGAATCGCGATTTACGCTTCACTACTCCGCGTCGCGTGCAATACCGTGACGACCGGCGTCCCGAGGGGGCGCCGTGCAATGGAATCGCGGGAAAGGCAATGATCGATGAGTGACTTCGGGGCAACATACGACGAGATGACCGGCACCGCCGACAAGCTCGATCAGGGCAAGGACACGATCGAGTCGGCGCTGGACGAGTGCCAGGGTTACGTGGACGAGCTCGTCCAGGACGGGTTCAAGACGGAGAAGGCGTCCGGTAAGTTCCAGGACGGCTACCAGGAGATGACCACGGGTCTGAAGGACGCCATTGCTGGTGTCGAGGACATGGCTCAGTCGCTGCGCGACATGGCCAGTGCCATCCAGGACCTGGACAGCCAGCTCGCCGGCGGCTGATCCACTCGCTTGGCTGGGCGGGGCGACACGTGAGTGATCGCCCCGCCCAAAGCGGCATTTGAGCACTTTGACCGGGCAGATTGACGGAAGATCGAAGGGGAGCGCGCGGTGGCGGACGTCAAGATCAAGATCGAGACACTCTCGAGGATCGCGACACAGTTGGACTCGATCGTGAGCGAGTTCGAGAATGCGACGAGCCAGTCCGAGGAGCTCGAGGCGGACATCGGCAATCCGTACGGCCGCGGTGACCTCCGGGACAAGGCACAGGACTTCGAGGAGCGCTGGGATGACAAGCGCGACGAACTCAAGGACAGCCTGAAGGAGCTCCACGAGCACGTCAAAGGCGTAGTCGACGGTTTCGAGAACTGGGACAGCGAGACTGCCCTTCAGTTCCAGACCAAGTAGGACGTCCGATGACCCGCGACGCGGTGACCGCGGCGGGACGGACGATTCAGGACAGCCGACGGGCTCGACGAAGGAGCACATGAGCCATGGATTCATCACCTAAGGGCAGAGAGATCAAGACCGTCGAGGGCAACCCCTCGGGCATCATCGAACGCGGCGACGCCATCGAGCGTCTCGGCGAGATGATGAAGTCCTGCTACGAAGAGCTGAAGAAGATCTCGGAGCACGACCTCGCCAACGGCGAGATGGACGGCAAGGCCGTCGAGAAGCTCCAGGACCAGATCGGCGACTCGTACAAGACGCTCGAAGAGGCCAGTGCGCTCTACACGCCGGTCGGGCCGATCATCGCCAAGTACGGTGAAGAGCTTCAGCAGTGGCAGCCGCTGATCCGGTCGCAGGTCGACACCTGCGAGGACCTGTGGGCCAAGTTCGAAAGCATGGAGGGCGCGCCCAACCATCTTCCGGGCGCCGGGCCGGAGGAGGGAAGTCCGGAGGCGCAGCACGAGGAAGAGGCCGAGCAAGCGAAGGATCAGGCGCGCACGGACTGGGAGAACGCCGCCGAGACCTGGGACGGCTACTACGACTCCTGGGAGGACGCGTACGACGCCGCGGTCAGCGGGATCGGCAACGAGATGTCCGGCAAGATCGAGGACGGCTTCTGGGAGGTCCTCGATGACATCATCGCCGTCCTCGAGGTCATCGGGATGGTCCTCTTCGTCGTCGGTCTGTTCGTCGCCGGGCCGATCGCAGCGATCGCGCTGGCTGTCTCGGCCGCGATCCTGCTGTGCCGGACGATCCAGTTCTGTGCCGGCGAATGTTCGCTCGCGGACCTGGGACTGGCGGTGCTGGACGTCATTCCGTTCGGGAAGTTCGGCAAGATGGCGGACGGGGTCACCGCTTTGGGCGAGGGCGCATCGAAGTTCGCCAAGTTCAAGGCCGGGGTCAAGGTCGCCGGCGGCATCGGTGAGGCGACGGCGATCAAGAGCTTCCCCGACATCATGACCAGCCTGCACACGGGCCTCGAGGTCGGCGACTTCACCAGGCTCGGCACCTACGGGAAGGCCGCCCTGGCGGGGCTGGAGATCCAGGGCGCGCTCGGAAAGCAGACCGCGGCGTACTTCAGCGCAGTCGGTGCCGCGACCGGCCTGCCGGACACGCTCACCGACAACCCGTTCGGCTGAGCAGGTGTTGGTAGCGATGACCACCGGTACTGCTGGCGTTCTTGACAGGGGCTGATCATGGAAGACGAATGGACTGCTGAGGGTATCTACCCGGACGACAACTGGTCTCTGAGTCCACGTGACTCGAAGGATCAGGAAACCTGGGTACGCAACGAGTGCGCGAGACTTGCGACGCGGTGGGACGACCCCTCGACCGCGCAGGCCGTGGTCGAGGACACGCTGAACAGCGTCTTCCCATTGGCTGAATCAGCGGGAACGCTGGCGACGATGGTCCACTGGCCGCTGTCCGTTCCGGTGTCGAGCCGCATCCGGGTCATTCTCGCCACCGGCGAGCCGTACGCACCGGACGAATGGCGTCAGGCTGGATTCGACATCGACGAGTATCCCGGAGCTGAGCTGGGACCGGGCCTCAAGTGTCTGGCGACGCGCGACGAAGAGATCCACCGCGTTCTGTACCATCTCTCGACGGCCGTGTACGCCTTCACCGCCGCATCAGGAAGCGTCCTGGTGATCGTCGAGTCGGGTGAGCGCCGCGTATTCGAGATGACGCTCGCGCAGATGCCGTTGATCCTCTCGAACCTGAGCGTCACGCAGCCGAATTGTGAGCCGTTCGTATCCGAAGCCGTACCTGGCATCACCAGGTCGGACGCCGATGAGTGGGAGTTGTCCTCGAATGCCTAAGGCCGCTGCGCCGAGCCCGTCGACGTGGGCGACCGTCCACGGGAACTTCAAGAAGTTCGACATCAACGAGCTGAACCGCGTCGTCCTGGACTACGCGCAGGTCGAGCTGGAGGCCGCCGCCAGGAAACGTCAGCGTTCCGGGCTGACGAAGGTCGGCGCCGGCTTGCTGTTCTGGGTGGCCCTGATCGGACTCTGCGGACCGTTGATCGCCGTCGGCGTCTTCATCAGCGGCGGGGGCCTGACGAAGTTCTCCGAAGACTTCTCGGCCGGTGTCGAAGTCCCGTTCATCTATGTCGGTTGTGCCTTGGGTGCTGTCTCGATCCTCTACTTCCTGGTTCCGTGGCTGCAAGAGACGCATCGGCAGTGGAACCGGAACCTCGTCGGTTTCTCGGTGATCCTGCTGGTCTCGACCGTCCTCCTTCTGGTCCTGATCCTCATCAGCGACCCCGAGGCGTACCCGAGATTCCCGCTCCTGGTCGCGCCTGTCGTGCTGTTGGTGTTGGAGATCGTGGCGCTCGTCGCGGCCTTTCGGCTCTACTCGAAGGAGAAGCCGCCGGCCGTGGATGTGACCACGTTGTCCTCCGACGATCTGGAGGTCCTGCTCGCGTCGCGTCATCGCGCGCTGACCACACTGCGGGCGCGGTCGATCGTGTCCTACGACGAGTTCGACGAGCTCGACCGAGCTCCCCTTGTTCCTACAGATGGAAGGGCCTGACATGTCCGCAAACGGCGGAGGCTCCTTGCGAGAGGCCCTCGGGGTCACCAAGGATCCGGAGTTCTATCTGAAGCTTCTGGACGGGTGGGAACGGCATGCCCCCAACGATTCGGACCGGGATGCGATCGATGCGCAGCTGAAGGCTCGCTGCATGGCTGCCAACAGGCCGGACCTGCACGCGACCTTCCGCACCCAGCTGGATCAGGCGTTCGCTCTGATGAAGCAGCAGAACGTGGTCGCCTACTTCGCGGCCACCGGTGAGACGACGAGCAAGGCGTACGTCCCCGGCACCATGTTCGCCACCATCCGGCGCTCGCCGAACGGCGAGAGCCTCGACGCGTACGTCGCGCACGCGATCCGGGAGTACGGCGCCAAGCCTCTCTTCGGCGACAAGCGATTCATCCGGTTCGAACGTGAGTCGCGCAAGGAGATCGAGGGCGGCTCGATCGTGGTGACCTCGATCGTCTATGTCGCCCCGGTCCCAGGCTCCAACCGGCGCCGCGGTCTGCAGCTGACGGCGACGATCGCCCGCCCGGCAGAGATGGCGGCCACCGACCCGAAGTTCATCGGCTGGAAGACGGCACTCGACGTGTGTGCCTCGACCCTTCGCTGGGCGCCGCCCCCTGCGTAAGACGTAAGCCTTGCCCCCTCTAGGCTGAAACCAGTCGACTATCTACTCGGAGGTAATCCTGTGCGAGCAGTACGTGGTGGAGCGATTGCGCTGTCGGAGTCGCCTGACGCGGTATTTCAGGCGGCACTCGGCGTGGTTCAGAACACGAAGTCGTGCAAGGTCCTGGCGGTGCACAACGAGGGGCGGAAACTCGTCGCGACCGACCGCTCGATGTGGTCCAACAAGAAGATCATCGTGGTCAACGTTGATCCCGAGGACGGCAGCACGGCACTGTACGTCGCGGTCGGGGCAGACCCTCGTACGCCTGCTGCGGTGATGGACGGATGGTCCAACGACCGGGGGCTGAAGAAGTTTGTCGGGCGTATCCAAGGCGCGTTGGACGGGAGTGCGCCGGTGCAGGTGACCCCGGTGGCGAACCACTACGTCCAGAAGAAGACCGAGGTTCCGTGGGCTGATCCCAATCAGGAGCCGGACATCCAGCTCGGTGGCAATCTGCTGGCGATGTACGGGCTTTGAGCAGCGGCCACGCACGGCGCGCTACGAAGGATGGAGCTTGAGCCGTGCCGAAGGCTGCAGCACCCTCGCCCACGGAGTGGGCTACCGGTCGTTACGGATTCCACGGGTTCGATCTCGACGAGCTCAATCACGTGGTGCGCGACTATGCGTTCATCGAGTTGCACGAGTCGGCGCGGCGGAAGCGGTGGCCCCTCCCAGTGCGGGCGGGGGTGAAGGTGCTTCCGTGGATCGTGGCGATACTGCTTGGTGGGCCTCTCCTCATGGCGATCGTCCTCGCCGGAGGTGGGTCGCAGGACTACAGCGAGACGTACCTGATCGGATTGACCTGCGCCGGGTCGGCCGCGGGTGGATCTGCTCTCCTCTACTTCTTCCTGCCCTGGATGCTGCAGCCGCACCGCCAGTGGCCACGCACGCCACATGCGATCTCGATCATGCTGACGGTGCCGCTTCTCGCCACGCTTGTCATGATCTACCGGGTCGATGCCCAGATCTATCCGCGCTGGCCGATGGTGGTGCCGGTGTGGCTGTGCCTGACACTGACGATCGGGGCGATCGTCTGCTGCTACCGCTACTACGACAAGTCAAAGCCGCCCGTAGTCGATCTCGCCACGCTGTCCGAGGATGAGATCGAAGTGCTCACGAAGTGCCGGCACCGGGCGCTGAAGGTCCTGCGGTCGAGAGGTGTCGTGGCGTACAAGGACTTTGATGCGTACGACGCTGCGCCGCTGTGGGAGGGCCGTGGTGGCTAACCTTGCGGCGTCTTATTGATCGACCGATGGCGGGATGTGAGCGGTGACTCGGGGAATCGCAGTGATGGCGGTCGCGACGGCGGCGTTGCTATCGGGTTGCAGCGTTGGTGCGCCGCCCAAGGACTTCGCGATCGAGGACGCGGTCGTGGCGATGCGGGTGCAGGAGGGCGGGGAGGACTCCAGCTATCTCGTGCTGGTCTCGCCCGAGGGGAAGACCCGAGCCATCGAGCTCGAGGGGATCGAAGGTGCCGGGATCTCCTGGACGGAGCACGGGATCACGACCTCCGATCCGGAGCACGACTATGTGATCGACGAGACCGGGCTGACGGACAACAAGCGCACGAGTCGTGGCGAGACGCCCAAGACCGACCACGAGTGGTACCGCGTTCAGGTCGGGGCGGGGACGCTGGTCGGGTTCAGCCCGGATGATTCGTCAAAGGATCCGTTCGTGACATTCATCGACGGCGAGAGCGGTGAGACGACGACGCGAGTGTCGCCGTACGGCGAGACCTCGACCGCGGCGGTGTGTGGGGAGCGCGTGTTCGCGCCGGGGAGGGGAACCGGCACCAAGGCCTTCGAGGAGGACAGCGCGTCGGTCCCGGAGGACCAGCTGGACCGTGCGGCGCTGACCTCGGCCTATCCGCACGACGGCACGGACATCTTGAGCACCTTGGAGCCTACCGGTCCGGGCGTCACGTCGCCGTGCGTCGACGGCATCGTCTACGAAGGCTGGGAGAACGAGGACGGCCAGGACTTCGTACGCACCTGGAACACCGCGAAGGGGACGCCGGCGGCGAAAGCTGCGCTCGATCACGAGATCGTCTATCCCGAGGATGATGCCTCTCCGCAGATCGGCGGACCGGCCGCGGTGACGGTCGTGGACGGCCAGCTCGTCTGGGTCGTCGAGAACACGATGTGGACGGCGCCGCTTCCGGCCGCTGAGTCCGGGTCCGTCACGGCACGCGAGGTCGGCTACCTGGAGGGTTATGTCGGACTCGATGCCGAGGTGCTCGCGTACTCGTCGAACGCCGCCTACACGGTCACGAACGACACCGAGCTGCACAAGCGCTTCACCAAGCGTCGGAGTGATCGAGTGTGGACCGAGCTGACGGAACTGAGCCTGGTACGCACGGACCTCGCCACGGGGAAGCCGTCCCTTGCCCTGGATATCGACGTCGAGGACGTCGACTTCCCGACCAAGGACGCCTACGTCACTGCGTTGTCGATCAACCCGGAGTGGCTCGCCAAGAAGGGTGAGTAGCTGATGGCTGAGGTGCCGAAGGTGCTCATGGCGTGGGCGCGCAAGACCGATGAGGCAGAGAAGGTGTGGGCTCGCGAAGCGGTCGACAGCTGGGCGCGGGCAGCGCCGTTCTCCCAGCCGTTGAACTGGGGAGAGGCGGAGGCCGCGGTGCTCGATCGCGACTATCCGCCGCTGCCGGGAAGGTTCGCGCTGAAGCTCGTGGGCGTGGTCGGCGTGGGCATCCTTGTTCTGATCGCTGCGCCATTCTGCGGGGCCGCCGTGATCGGGCTCGTCCTGGTTGCGCTCGCCCCGGCGCAGAGCACCGGTGCCGAAGGACTGCTGTGGCTCGCCCGGATCGCATTCGGGGTGGCGATCTTCATGGCCGGCATGGGACTGTCCACATGGTGGGGTACGCGCCGGCGAAGCGTCTTCGAGGTCGCGATGGCGGCTGTCACCGTGATCGGGGCGGGCGCGGCGTACGTCTTGACTCTGACCCTCGATCTTCCCGCGATGCCTTGGCTGGCTGTCTTGGCACTCGTCGCCGCGACGCTAGCAACGGTTCACCTGATCCTCGAGTTGGCGTCGAAGCCTGAGGGTGGCGCGAAGAACCGCAAGCCGCCGCCGCGTGGGCCACGAGGTTCGGGCCGGCGGCTACAGGCAAGGAAGGCGCGCGACAGGCTCCTGGAGATCCTCATCCACCGGCGGCTGGTCACGGTGGACGAAGGAGACAAGATCCGGCTCAGGGAGATGCCGCTGGGCTACTGGTCGGAGCTCGACGGGTTGGACGAACGTGAATGGCGGCGGGTGCTCGAGTATCGGCACGTCGGCTGGCGCGAGTTCGACGCGAGCGACAAGCAGGTTCGTTGATCTCTGGGCCGTCCGAGTCTCGAGGGTAGGCACTCCGCGGAAAGCACGGCCGGGGAGTTCTGCAAGGGGACGTGTCCGTAACCGATGCAGAACTCCCCGGCGTACTGCTCGAGCGCTACCGCGAGATCAGGATGCGGGGATCTCGATCTGCTTCTTGAACTCGGCGATCTCCTTGTCGGAGCCGATGACCTTGGCGCCGGCGCGCGTGTACTCGATGAGGTACGTGTCGGCCTTCTCGTCCGCCTCGAAGGCGATCCAGCCGGTGGCCTCGCCGCCGTCGCGCCGCGCGATGTCGTCGAACGGGGTGCGCTTGGCCGCAGTCATCTCCTCTTCCAGCTGGGACGTGTCCGGGGTCCAGAAGTCGGCGCCCTTGTCCCAGGAGATCTGGAAGTTACCGTCGGAGATCCGGCCGCCGTACTCCTTGCCGGGCTTGATCTTGACCTGGAGCAGGACGACCTCGCCGCCATCGGCGATGACGTCGGCCGACTCCTTGGAGGGGAAGTCCCGGACGGCGGAGACGATCTCGATCGAGTCGCCCATGTCGGGGTCCTTGAGCGTCTGGCCGATCTTCACCTCCTTCTCGTCGCCGGCGGGTGCGGCGGTCTCGGAGGCGGGGTCGCTGGACTCCGCCGTGGCCGGGGCGGAAGCGTCCGCATCGGATCCGGAGGTCGACTCCTCGGAGCCTCCGCACCCGGTGAGGGCGAGGGAGAGGCCGAGGCCGATCGCTGGGAGCAGGCTGAGTCGGCCCGCAGAGCGGATTCGCATGAAAAGTGGTCCCTTCAACTGTGAGTGTTCCCGAGGACGCCAGGTAGGGACATGAGTCCGGACTCATGACTGTCGACCATCGATTACCTTTGCAACCGGAGCGCATGCAGACATGATTTGCGTCGGCGTGTTGTCGACGCGGTCCAGTGCCAGCGCGCGAGGGGATGCTAGCGAGCCCGA
Organism: Nocardioides sp. NPDC126508; assembly: GCA_040302365.1. GTDB lineage: Bacteria > Actinomycetota > Actinomycetes > Propionibacteriales > Nocardioidaceae > Nocardioides. Next base: position 141,463 of record JBEOUM010000004.1, on the reverse strand, counting down.
ATCGTCGATCCGTTAGCCTGCCCCGGGCATGTGGTCATGGGCACATAGGTCCCTCTCGGAACGGTGGTCTCGCGATGAGTACTGACAGCGCTCAGGAGAATCCCTGGCATTGGCACGAGTACCCGGTCGGTTTGGCTGGCGAGGTCGTGCGTGCCTTCGTACGCACCTTGCTGCCGTTCCTGGGCGGCCTCGGTGGAACGTTCGCCCTCGTGCTGGGCCTGGGCATCATGGCCGACGAAGGTCTGCTTGGCGACCCCGGCGTCGCGAACGCGGTCGACGCTCTCCTGCTGCTTACGCTTCCTCTGCTCATGGGTGCAGGGGTCGCGGTCTGGGGCGGGTATGCGGCGGCGACGTGCCTACGTGACGCGACAACATCACGGGCGATCGTCCGCGCGACCCGGAGCGGGGCCGACAGGCATCAGGTCCCGGCACCGGAGCAGATCGAGGCTGTGACCCGTGAGCCGGGCAAGCAGCTCACGTACTTCGCCTTGGGCACCGGGGGGCCTATGGCTCTGATCGGGGTGATCGGTGTCGGCATCGCGTTCACCCGGGACGACGTGTTCGAGACCCTCACCATCAGCGCGATCGCGCTTGGTTGGGCTGCGCTGATGGTGCCGCTGGCGTTCTACGTGCCCAAGCGACTCGAAGCGGCGCAGGAACGTCGACAGAAGGCGATCGCGGCCCATTGGAGCACGGAGGATGAAGCGAACGCCTGGAAGAAAGCACATAGCGCTCGTTCTCGAGGAAAGGCAGCAGCGGACCGGGGCCGGTTGACGGACAAGGTCATCTACGCAGCCACGATCGTGGCGGTGCTCGGGTTCGTCATCCTTCAGCTTTCGGTGGGCATGCGGTGCTCGACCGTCCCCGGGACAAGCCCGGCGCAGGAATGCGACACCACCCACTACGGCTCGTTCATCGAGCGGACTCTCGGGTGGGGGTTCAGATCGTTCGTGGTGGCGATGGTGGTCGCCATCCTCTTGGCGGCCGGTGGCACGCTCCTCGACTGGATCCAACGTCGGTCGGAGATCGACGATCTTCGGCGGCGGTTGGCCGACGCAACGTCCGAACGACCGGAGGATGCGGTTCTGGCACACCATGCCGGCCGCCACACCCACCCGATCGCCACGATGGCGGTGGTTCTCTCCGCCTTTGGCCTGATCGTCGGCACCGCGGCGTACATGGCCGGTGAGCGTGAAGAGTCTGAACTGGAGGTGTTCTACTCGCCGCATCAGAGCCTGGAGCTCTTGATCGTGGCCGTATCGCTGGCACTCTTCGTGATCGCGCTGGTCGGCACCGTCGTCACCAGCGTGACCGGGCGCAGGTTCCGCAACGATCTGATGCGGCGGTGGCCGGCTGCTCCGACTTGGTCGGCGGGCGAGGATGGACGGGTACTCCGTGCCAAGACCGGGCCGGCGTTGCACGTCGCGCGATACAAGAAGGTCGGCAAGGGCAAGAGCTCCCACAACTCGGCGCCGTGCTGAAACCCGCCCGGCCGTGACCGGCTACGTCGGTGGCAGCCCACGCGAGCGGCTCGTTAGGATCTGGGCGTCCGTTGTCTCGGAGAGGGGACTTGAAGGTGCATCCTGGGGCACGTCGTCGCATGGGGCTCGTTTCCGTTGCCAGTCTGGCGCTCGTTGTCACCGCCTGCTCGGGTGATCTGCCGAAGTCGGTGGAGAAGGGGTCGGAGGTCTCCGTCGCGTGGACGGGCTCGCTGACCAGCACCAACGCGGCGAGTGCGGCGAGCGTGACCGACGGCAACCTCGACATCGCCTCGGTGACCCGCGGTGCCTTCGGCACCGTGGTCGACGACAGCGTCGAGATGGACGAGACCTTCGGCAAGGTCACCATGGAGGGCGACAAGCAGCCCCGGGTGCGCTACGACCTGGCCAAGCCGACCTGGTCCGACGGGGTACCGATCGACACGGCCGACCTCATGCTCGCCTGGGCGGCAGCGTCGGGGTATTTCGGCACCGCCCAGGAAGGCAGCGACGGCACGGTCGACTTCGGCGGCGTTCCGACCGGCCTCACCAAGAGTTCCTACATCCCCGAGGTCGACGAGGGTGCGCGTGCCATCGAGGTGCCGCTCGTGGTGCCGGTGGTCGACTGGCGTACGGCCCTGGACGTCGCCGTGCCGGCGCACGTCGTCGGGCAGAAGGCGCTGAAGATCGAGGACCCGATCGAGGCCAAGGAGGTCGTCGAGACCGCGATCGAGGAGTCCGACACCGCGAAGCTCACCAAGATCGCGGAGGCCTGGAAGTCGTCCTTCGCGGTCGGTGAGAACGGCAAGGCGTCGGAGGACGCGCTGCTCTCCAGCGGGCCCTACAAGGTCTCGAAGATCTCGGCCGGAGAGGGCGGCCAGGAGGTCGACCTCGAGGCCAACCCCGAATACGCGGGCGAGGCCAAGCCGACCTACGAGCAGGTACGCCTCACCCCGGCCGGCTCCGACGCGCTGAACAGCCTGGGGGAGAAGGTCGACGTCGTCCAGGTCGCCCCGACCAAGGGCAACCGGAAGCAGGTGCGCGACCTCGAGCGCCGCGACTACGGCGTGGCGACCGCCAACGACGGCACCATGTGGGCGCTGACCCTCCGCACCGACCGTGGCGTGTTCAAGCGCAAGGAGACCCGCACCTCCTATCTGCGGGCCGTGCCCCGCGGGGACATCTCCGAGGGCGGCGCGGGCGACTGGGCCGAGGCGTACGAAGCCACCGACGTCGTCCTGTTCCCGCCGGGTGGCGAGGGCTACCAGATCGCGACCGAGGACTCCGGCTTCTCCACGAAGTTCGGAGCATCCGAGGACGCGAAGGCTCCGCGTGGCGCCAGGGTCTGCATCTCCTACGACAAGTCGAGCGCGTTCGCCTCGGGCGCCTACGACGCGATCGCGAACGCCGTCGACGACGAGGGCTGGTCCACCGCCGACTGTGGCGTCTCCTCGGCCGACAAGGTGCTGTCCGGCAGCAGGTGGGATGCCGTCCTCGCCCGGATCCCGATCCCGCAGACGCCGGAGGAGATCACGGCTCAGTGGGGCACCAAGGGCAACCGCAACGCGACCGGCGGTGGCGATCGTGAACGCGACCGCCTCATCAGCGAGCTGGCTCGCACGGCCGACCCCTACGAGGCCCGCGACGTACGTGTCGAGATCGAGAAGACGCTGGTCAAGGACTCGATCGTGGTGCCGATCGTGATGAACCCGACCGTGACGGTGATCGACAAGAAGGTCGACAGCGTGCGCCCGCGGTCGGGTCAGGTCGCGCCGCTCGTCTCCACCGTCGTCGAGTGGTCGCCGACCAAGAAGTGAATCGATAGATCGAGCCGGGGGGCCATGACAGATCTGTTACTGAAGGCGCAGGGTCGGGAGTGGCGCCTCGAGCCGGGGCGTTCCTACACGCTCGGGCGCAAGCAAGGTGCCGACGTCCTTGTGGCCGCCGACCTGATCTCCTCCGCGCACGCCTCCATCGCCTTCGTCGACGGCGCGTGGCAGCTCACCGATCTGAACAGCACCAACGGGACGTACGTCGCCGGGCAGCGGGTCGCCACGGTCACCCTCGCCCCGGGTGTCTCGGTCATGGCGGGCGGCGCCGACGACGGCGTACGGATCGATGTCGAGGCGGCCGCGTGGGCGCCGCCACCCCCGGCCCCACCGGTGGTGTTGCCGCCGGAGACATTGCGCCGGGTCCAGGCCAAGAAACGCGACGTGGGTGGACTCGTTCTGGGGATCGGCGGTGCGGCCGTCGCGGTCGTGGTGGCCGTCGTGCTCGTGCTGACCATGGTCGTGTTCGACGGCGGTCCACCGAAGGCGGAGATCGCGAAGGAGCCCAGGAAGGTCCCTGTCGAGGGCCCGATCGTGGGCGACGTGAACGGCGACGGCAAGGGGGACCTCGTCCTCGCCGAGGACTACGAGACCCGACGGTTCTACCTCTCCGACGGCGGTAAGAAGTTCACGCCGCAGAGCCCAGGCGGTTGGGCATCCTGGGGTGACCGGTTCGCGAGCGGCGGACGCATCATGTGCGACGTCGACGGCGACGAGAAGGCGGACATCGGGGCCCCGAACGAATACTCGTACGACGGGCCACAGACCTACGGCCTTCATCTCCAGACCGGGAAGACCCAGCAGATCCCGATCGAGTTCGAGGACATCGACGGCGCCTACTGCGGTGACTTCGACGGCGACGGTCGCAACGATGTCGCCTTCGCCGTCCGCTCCGAGGACGAGACGAGCGTCGAGATCAGCGTCGCGCGGCAGGAGAAGGCCGGGGAGTGGGCGACGCCCGCCAGTGCCTATCAGACCGAGGTCCCTGCCGACGCCGAGGCGATCCCGCAGTACGCCTTCCACGTCGGTGACTTCGACGGCGACGGGAAGACCGACCTGCTCTACGGTCTGGACATGCCGTCCAAGGTCGGGACGTACTCGGGGACCGTCCTGCTGTCCGACGGGGAACGCTTCGAGGAGGGCGCGGTCCTCGGGATCGGCGACGACGACATCAACTACCAGGACCGGCGGACGGCCAACGGCGACATGGACACCTTGCGCGGCATCGCTGCGGACGTGAACGGTGACGGTGCCGACGAGTGGGTTCACCTCGGCATCTACGGCTGGTTCGACGTCTACGGCCTGACCGGCAAGAAGTGGAAGGCCGTCCAGCGCAACCCGTCGCCGGTCAACTCCTTCGCCTGGGCCGGGGTCGTCACCTCCGACGTCAACGGTGACCACTTCGCGGACGTGGTGGCGGTCTCCTTCAACGGCTATCCCGCCGTCTTCGCCGGCAGCCCGAAGGGCCTCCAGCCCGGCAAGGTGGTCACGCCGCTGTTCAAGAACGACAAGACGACCTTCTCGTGTCTGGTCACCCTCGAGCCGAGCGGCCTTTACTGTTGAGTCCCATCTCGGAAGGCAGGGCCATGATGACCATGTCCACCTCGAAGTCAGCTCGGTCGCGCGGACCGGTCGCGCTCGCGGTCGTTGCTGTCGCTGCGTACGCGTTGACGGCGTGCGGTGCGAGCGTCCCGGAGAAGACTGTCGAGGAAGTGGTCTCGGACGGCATCGCCGACAAGGTCGGTCTGCGTCCGAAGGAGGTCGACTGTCCCGGTGGGATGCCGTTGGAGGTGGGCGGCGAGGCCACCTGCACCCTCACGGTCATCGACGACCGTGAGATCGGTCTGACGGTCCGGATCGCCTCGATCGACGGGGCGAAGCCCGAGTTCGAGTACGACGTCGACCTGCCGAAGCTTCTGGAGAAGTAGGAACCGATGACGACGGAACTCGTGGTGACGGTGCGCGGCCAGGAGCAGCGTCTCGCCAGCGGCAGCTATACGGTCGGGCGCGACCCGGACGCCGGCCTGACGTTGCCGGACGGCCTGGTCTCGTGGCGGCACGGGGAGATCGCGTACGCCACCGACGGCTGGATGCTGACCGACGTCGGGAGCACCAACGGCACGTACGTCGACGGACAGCGCGTCCCGGCCAGGGAGCGCGTCTCTCTCGTCTCCGGGATGGTCGTCTGGTTCGGCGGAGCGGAGAACGCTCCCGAACCGGGGGTTCGGCTGGATGTACTCTCGGCTCCGGTCTCCACCCCCGCGCCGCCCCCGCCACCGGCGGCCACACCGCCACCCCCACCGCCGCCGGGAAGCAACGACCTGGCCACCATGATGGCCGGCGACGGCGATGTCGAAGTCCTCAAGGCAGCCGAGGCCGCGCGCCGTGCCCACCAGGGAAAGGCTCCGATCGCACCCCGCCCGTTGGTTCCGGGCCAGACGATCCGGGTCGGTCGCGCAGCCGACAACGACCTGGTGATCGCCGGGGATCTCCTGGTCTCCCGCCACCACGTCGAGATCATCACCAACCCCGACAGCACGGTGATGGCGCGCGACCTCGGCGCCGGGAACGGCACCTTCATCAACGGCGCCAGGATGCCGAAGGGCTACACCGCACCGCTGCAGCCGGGATCGATCCTCGGCGTCGGTCACACCACGCTCCGCCTCCAGCAGGGCATGCTCGTCGCTCATCAGGACACCGGCGAGGTCGACTTCCTGGCGCGGCATCTCTCGGTGGTCGTCGGCAAGGGGGACAAGCGCAAGCAGATCCTGCGCGACGTCTCCTTCCGGGCGCCTCAGAAGTCCCTGGTCGGAGTCATCGGCCCGTCGGGATCCGGGAAATCCACCCTCCTCAAGGCCCTCACCGGCTATCAGCCGGCGACCGAGGGCGTCGTCGAGTACGACGACCGCAACCTCTACGCAGAGTTCGACGAGCTCCGTCAACGGATCGGCCTGGTTCCGCAGGACGACATCCTGCACCGGGACCTCACCATCAACGAGGGCCTCCACTACGCCGCCAAGCTGCGGTTCCCCGCGGAGGTCTCCGCCGAGGAGCAGCGGCAGCGGATCAGCGAGGTCTTGCGCGAGCTCAAGCTCGACGTCCACGCCGACAAGAAGATCACCTCGCTCTCCGGAGGCCAGCGCAAGCGGGTCTCGGTCGCCGTCGAGCTCCTCACCAAGCCGTCGCTGATCCTTCTCGACGAGCCGACCTCCGGCCTCGACCCGGGCATGGACCGCGACGTGATGCGCCTCCTCCGTGGACTCGCCGACGACGGGCGTACGGTCCTCGTGGTCACCCACTCCGTCGCGCAGCTGCACCTGTGCGACCGGGTGCTGGTCATGGCTCCCGGCGGGGCGATGGGCTACTACGGTCCGCCGGAGGCGGCGCTGCCGTTCTTCGGCCGCGACGAGTGGGCCGACGTCTTCGCCGACTTCGAGAACCATCGCGACGCCGACTGGGGCGGCAAGTGGCACGGATCGACCGAGTATCAGCAGTACGTCGCCGATGTCGACGCGGTCCCGCCGGCCCATGCCGCGGTGGCCACCGCGGCCAAGCGCCAGAAGGGCCAGCCCTGGTTGCAGCAGGTCACCACGCTGGTACGCCGCTACCTCTCGGTGATCACCGCCGACCGCGGCCTCGTCCTGCAGATGGCCGCCCTGCCGATCGTGCTCGGACTGGTGTCGCTCATCATCCAGCCCGACGAGGACCTGCTCCCGCTGAAACCGGACGAGCTCGGCAACATCATCCCCAACACCACGGCGACCGTGATCGCCATGATCCTCGCCGTCGGTGCGTGTCTGACCGGTTGCGCCAACTCGATGCGTGAGCTGATCAAGGAACGATCCATCTACGAGCGAGAACGCGCGGTCGGGCTGTCCCGAGCGGCCTATCTCGCCTCCAAGGTCATCGTGCTGGGTGCCATCACCGCCGTGCAGTGTCTGGTGATGACCCTCATCGCCTGCTCCATCCGCGGGCTGCCCGACAAGGGGCTCGTGCTCGGCCCGTTGACCATCCTCGAGCTGGCGATCCCGGTGGTCTTCCTCGGCGTGACCTCGATGATCGTGGGCCTGCTGATCTCCGCCGCGGTCAAGACCTCGGAGCAGACGATGTCGATGCTGGTCGTCTACGCGATCTTCCAGATCGTGTTCGGCGGGACCCTCTTCTCGCTGGTCGGGTCACCCGCCAACTGGTTCTCATGGTTCATGCCGGCCCGCTGGGGGCTCGGCGGGATCGGCACCACCCTGACCATGAACATGCTGTTCCGGGACCGAAATGACCCTGACCGCGTCGACCCGATCTGGTATCACATGACGAGCCATTGGTTCCTCGCGCTGGGCATCATGGCGGCCATGTCCATCGTCCTTCTCGTTGCCGTCTCGCTCTCGCTCCGCAAGCACGAGCCTGAGGTCATGCGGTAGCGATCACCGAATAGGGTTCACGTATGACGACGCTTCATCCCGGGGCAGTGTTCGGCCATTACCGCCTGGATCGCATCCTCGGCGAAGGCGGAATGGGTGTCGTGTACGACGCCCTCGACACCAAGCTCGAGCGCCAGGTCGCCCTGAAGATGGTGCACGCCCACCTCGCCGACCGCCAGTTCATCGACATGTTCATCCGCGAGGGGCAGACCCTCGCGCAGATCAGGTCGCCCCACATCATCGCGATCTACGACATCGGCGAGCAGCAGGGCAGCCCGTTCATCGTCACCCAGTTCATCAAGGGTGGCGACGTGACCGGACTCGTACGCTCGAAGGGACCGCTGGCGCCACACCTGGCGTGCCTGATCAACGCCCAGGTGGCGGGGGCGCTCCACGATGCCCATCAGGCCGGGATCATCCACCAGGACGTGAAGCCGTCGAACGTACTCGTCCGCAACCCGGAGAGCCCGCTCGATCCGTTCGCGTTCCTGTGCGACTTCGGGATCGCGACGTCCTCGTCGGACTCGCCCGCCGGGGGGATCACCGGCACCTGGAACTACCTGGCCCCCGAGTACGTCCGCGACGACCGCGACGCGCAGGGCCGGCCGATCCAGCCGGCACCGTCGCGCGACATCTACGCCGCCGGGTGCATGCTCTGGTTCACGTTGACCGGCAAGATCCCCTACTCGGGCGCAGCTGTACAGGTCGCGATGGCCCACCAGAGCGCGCCGATCCCGCAGTTCCTCGGCGACGACGAGTGGACCCGGACGGCGAACCGGATCCTGCAGCTCTCGATGGCGAAGGACCCGCGGAGCCGCTACCAGAGCGCGGCGGTCTTCAAGGACGACCTGCTGAAGCTCCGGGAGATCACCTCTCCGCCCCAGCTCCGGCCGGCTCCGTCGATGACGGACCCGAACCCGATGCCCATCCTGGTCTCCGCCATCAGGCCGCCCACCGAGGCCGAGGCAATCCTGATCGAGGAGCAGGCCCGGCCCTCCAAGATCACCCCGCTCCGGGTCGGTGCGGCGATGGTCGGCGTGGCCGCTCTCGGGGTCGGTGGAGCCCTGGCGATCACCCAGCCCTGGGTCGAGGACGGGCCCGAGCCCATCGTGCCGACAGTCAAGGGCGCTGCGTACGCGGACGTGAACGGTGACAAGTTCGGCGACGTGGTCACGGACATCCCCAACAAGGATGGCAACGGCGTCGATGTCATCACCTGGAAGTCGGACGGCAGAGGCCTGACTCCATCAAAGCCCGCGAAGGTGGACAGTCCGCAGCTGACTCGAGGAGCGCCGGCCGTGGATGTCTTCCCGCTCGTCGGTGACTTCCAAGGCAACGACAAGAACTCGATGTTGACCCTTGTCCGGGACGCCGATGGCATGAAGGTCGGCGGCGCGTTCGAGGGACACGTGGACGCCCCGTCCTTGAAGGATCTGAATGCCAAGATGAAGGGTTCGGACTTCTATTACGGCATGGGCGTCGAAGACTTCGATGGTGATGGATCCGACGACTTGTACATGTCTGTCGACTACGGCGACCCGGATCCGGAGCGCAGCGACATGGGGTTCCTGGCGGGGGAAGGTCGAATCTACTTCTACCGAAACAACGGCTCTGGGTTCGAGGCGCCCGAACTGTTTGTGACGTACTCGAACAAGGACCGTCAGCGAGCCGTCATCGGGGACTTCAACGGCGACCACAAGGCAGACATGGTCCTGATGAACAGGAATGGGCTGCGGCCGGCGACGTCGAGGAAGCAGGAGATCACCTCGACCCTGAGGGTCTACGTCGGCAACGGGACGAGCGGCGACCTGATGGCGAAGAAGTTCCCGTTCACCCGGGCGTTCAACCAGTTCCTCGTGGAGAACGGTTCCGGTCAGGCCAATGCTTTCCTGGCTGGTGATGTCAATGGTGACGGAAGGGACGAGTTGGTGCTGCAAGGAATCGGCGGCACCGCTGGCACCGACATCATGGTCGTCACCTGGACCGAAGACCTGTCGTCGTTCAAACAGGCCGTACGCGGTCACCTCCCTTCTCCCAATGACCTGTTCGACCATCCGACGTCATTCGACGCGACCTTGGCCGATCTGAATGGAGACGGCCTGGTCGACGTGGTCGGAATCACTCGTGACAAGTCGACCGGACCGTACAAGTTCTACGGCGCGTTCGCAGGAAAGGATGGCAACTTCACGGTGCGCACCCTCGCTACCTGGAAGCCGTCACCGGAAGACGACGTCGACCACAACAACCTCATGGGAGGAACTCTCGGATGACCGATCCCGCCAACCCGCACGGCAATCCTCCTGGTGGAGAGGGCTCGGATCCGGACCGGACTTTCGTCGGTGGCAACGGTGCTCAGGCGCCGCAGCCACCGTCCTTCGAGCGTCCCGCGGTGGATGACCCGGACAAGACCACCATTCGTCCCCGAGCTGCTCGGCCAAGTGCGCCTGTTCCGCCGCCTCCGCCGCCTCCGACCCAGTTGCCTGCGCAGCCAGCGCCACCTCCTCCTCCGTCGTCTGCGGCGTCGGCTGCCCAGCACGCTGCCACCGAGCGGGGAGGCACCCCGGGCATGATCGGGCCCTACCGGCTCGAACAGCAGGTGGCGTCCAATGACAATGCGATCGTCTACAAGGCCACCGACACGCGACTTAATCGGGCGGTGGCCATCAAGGTGCTCCTCGGGCGGAGTGCCCGCGACCCCGAGTTCGTGTCCCGGTTCGACAAGCAGGCCGCGCTCATGGCCAAGCTCGAGTCACCTCACATCATGGACGTCTACACCAACGGCCGGACGGCCGAGGGCGCTCCTTACCTGGTCTCGCAGTACGCCGACGGCGGCGATCTCGGGTCGCTGCTGAAGGCCCGTGGTCGTCTGCCCGGCGCGATCGCGGCCGACATCTGCGCCCAGATCGCCGATGGTCTGGCTGCGATCCATTCGCCGGAGGTCGGGGTCGTCCATGGCGATGTCAAGCCGTCGAACGTCCTGCTGCGTGACGGCAACAATCCGCCGTACGCCTACCTCTCCGACTTCGCGGCGGCGCGCACCGACGACGCTGCGACCGCCAGGCCTGGAGCTCACTCCGGTGCGTGGGACTACCTGGCGCCCGAGCGCGCGATGGGTGCGCAGCCAACGGCTGCGAGCGACCTCTACTCGCTGGGATGCCTGTTCTACGCGCTGGTCACGGGGAATGTGCCGTTCACCGGTGGAAACGATGTCGAGACCGCTATCGCTCACAGCTCCAACCCGATCCCGACCCTGCCTGGTCGAGACGACTTCACCCTGCAGGCCAATGCCCTGCTCTCCGGGCCGGGTGGTCTGCTCGCGAAGGACCCTGCGGAGCGGACCAGTGACGCCGTCCGGGCCAGGGACCGGTTCGCCGCCATGGCTGGTCGGCAGATGGGATTCTCCTCGGGAGCGACGGTGACCCTCAAACGTGCCCGCAGCCGGTGGTGGATCGCCGCGGCTGCCGCTCTGGTCGTGGTCGTCGCCGGCGGTGCAGCCACCGGCATCACGCTGAAGGTCACCGAGGACAAGCCCGCGAAGCCGAGGGCTCTGGTCACTGGCGACTTCGACGGCGACGGCAAGGGCGACCTTGTCTTCGGAACCGGGTTCGAGGCGCTCAACGGAAGTAGGTCGTTAGAACCCCTTCTTCGATTCTCGTCTTCGGGTAAGACCTTTCGCTCGGCCAAGGAGTTGAAGGGTCAGTACGGGAAGTTGATGGGGGATATCGATGGGGATGGGATCGAGGACGCGGTCACGGTTTCTGGCCGTGGGTCGAACATCGCCATCGACTCGAACAACAAGGAGCACAAGAACGGATCGGTTCAGGTCCCCGTCTCGGGGAGGCGTTTCGCGATCCTGTGCGATGACTTCAATGGCGACAAGCGCGCCGATATTGTCATCGTCTCGGTCGGAAACGGAAAGAAGCTTCCTGCCGACGACGAGAAGGTCGCCAAGCTCAAGGACCTGAAGTACCACTTCACCGTCTCGCTCAGCCAGAAAGACGGAACCTGGTCCAAAGGAAAGGACTGGCTGACCGGGGACTGGACTGGGTCCTTCGGTGGAGTCTATTTCGCTGCCGGTGACGTCAACGGAGATGGCCGGGCTGACATCTCCTTCGGCAGTGGTCCCAGTGAACCGGGACTCATCGTAGGTCAGATGCTGATCTCCAACGGGAAGTCATTTGACAAGGTCAAGATTCCCGATGAGGTATTGAAGACGTTTGCCGAGCACACGGGGGCCCATTCGGCCATCTTTGCCGACGTGGACGGTGATGGCCGCGATGAGTTGATCGAATATCAGGGTGATGACCAGGGCGAGGACATCGCGGTGTACGACTATGAGTCGTCGTCGAAGACTTTCGTCCAGGCGACCTCGTGGACCCTGCCAGATCCGGTCGACCACAGCTCGCTCAACACCGACACCTGGGCGGGCACCCGCCCGATGATCTCCGATGTCAACGGCGACGGCAAGGACGACCTGGTCTGGGGCCTGCTTCACGAGAGTTCAGAGACCGCGAGCCTGCCTGGCTCGAACGGCTCCTTTCACCCGATCACTCATCAGGGAACTGCGTTGGTCCTGATGGGCGGCAAGAGTGAGTTTTCTGTTCAGAAATGGAAGATGCCTGGTACTTCGGGTATCAAGACCACCGCGCTGAAGCCGCTGAGGAACGGCATCAACAGCCAGGCCACCTCGGGGGCGTACGAGTGACGGTGTCGCTCATTGGTGATAGATCGAACGCGTAAGGCAGCGAAGAACGGCCCGCGACCCGGTGAGGGTCGCGGGCCGTTCGTCTCGGCAGAGGACGTACGGGCCGTCCTGGCGGGCTAGAGGGAGGACTCGCTCCACGCCAGCTGGACGACCTCGATGCCGCGGTCGCGGGTGACCAGTCGGCCACGACCGGGGAGCGTCGGGACCGGCTTCAGGTTGCCGATGAGCGGACCCTCGTCGGGGTTGCCGGAGAGCAGCAGGCCAGGCATCGCCAGGTCGCGCATCGACTGGATGACCGACTCGTAGAGCGAGCGCGACGCACCACCCGAGCGGCGGGCGATGATGACGTGCAGGCCGACGTCGCCGGCCTGGGCCATCAGCGGCTGCAGCGGAGCCAGAGGCGAGCCCTGCTGGGTCGAGACGAGGTCGTAGTCGTCGACGAGCACGAACAGCTCCGCGCCCGACCACCACGACCGGTTGCGCAGCTCCTCGGGAGTGACGTCGGGGCCCGGGATCCGCTTGGTCAGGTAGGCCGCCAGGTCATTGAGCGTCGGGTTCGCCTGCGTCGCCGAGGTGAGGTAGCCGACCAGGTAGTCCTCGGGGATCTCGCCGAGCAGCGACCGCCGGTAGTCGACCACCGCGATCTGCGCTTCCTTCGGAGTGTGTGTCCGCATGATCTCGCGGGCGATGTTGCGCAGCATCGAGGACTTGCCGGACTGGCCGTCTCCGAAGACGAGCAGGTGCGGCTCGGTGTCGGGGTTGAGACCGACCGGGGCCAGCTCCTTCTCGTTGATGCCCAGGAGGATGCGCTTGCCCGGCTGCTCGTCGGTGACGCCGGCCTGCTCGCGGATCCGCTCGATCGTGATCTTCTCCGGCAGCAGCCGCAGCTTCGGGCCGGTGGGACCCTGCCAGGCGGCCGAGATCCGGGAGATCAGGTCGTCGACCCCGTCGCCCAACGTCGCCGCGGAGCCGTCGCCGTCCATCCTGGGCAGCGCGCTGAGGAAGTGGAGCTTCTCCTTCACGATGCCTCGACCCGGGCGACCGGTCGGCACCAGCGCGGCCAGCTTGCGGTCGAGCTCGGAGTCCATCGGGTCACCGAGCCGCAGCTCGAGCTTGGTGCCGAAGACGTCGCGCATCGAGGAGCGGAACTCGGCCCAGCGACCCGCCGACGCGACGATGTGGACGCCGAAGGTCAGGCCGCGCGGAGCGATCTCCTGGATGGCGTACTCGAGGTCGTCGAAGTCGGCCCGCAGCGTGCCCCAGCCGTCGATGACGAGGAAGACGTCGCCCCAGCCGTCGTCGGCCTGGCCGCGGGCGCGGCGGGTGCGGTAGGTCTCGATCGAGTCGATGCCCTGTGCCCGGAAGTAGGCCTCGCGGCGGTCGATGATGCCGGAGATCTCGGCCAGCACGCGGCGTACGACGTCCGGCTCGGAACGGGTGCCGACACCGGCGACGTGCGGGAGCTTCGCGAGCGGCGCGAACGTGCCGCCACCGAAGTCGAGCACGAAGAACTGCACCTCTTGCGGCGTCATGGTCAGCGACATCGAGGTGACGATGGTGCGCAGCGTGGTCGACTTACCAGTGCGCGGCGCTCCGATGACGGCGACGTGACCGGCGGCCCCGCGCAGGTCGACGGTGAGCGTGTCACGCAGCTGCTCGCGCGGCTTGTCGACGATGCCGAGCGGCACGACCAGCCCACCGAGCCGCTTCCAGGCCGGCGAGTGCAGGCCGAGCTCGGGCGAGGTGGTCAGGTCGGGCATCAGCGAGTCGAGCGTGTCGGGGATGTCGAGCGGCGGGAGCCAGACCTGGTGGGCCGGGGTGCCGAAGCCGGTCATCCGGTCGACCGCGATGTCGAGCATCGACTTCTCGACCCCGTCCGCGCCCACGACCGGGGTGGCCGGGCGCTCCTCCTCCTCGACCGGTGCCGCGAGCTGCTTCACCTCGGCGATCGAGAACGGGAAGATGCCCTGCAGCTTGCCGCCCTCGTCGCGGCGGATCCGTGAGCCCGCGGCCGGCGGCCCGGAGACGTACGCCGCCCGGAACCGCTGCATGTTGGTCGGGTCGGGCTTCAGGTAACCGAGACCGGGGACCGCCGGGAGCTCATAGGCGTCCGGCACGCCGAGCACGGTCCGCGACTCCTGCGCGGAGAACGTACGCAGGCCGACGCGGTAGGAGAGGTGGGAGTCGAGTCCGCGCAGGCGGCCCTCCTCGAGGCGCTGCGAGGCGAGCAGCAGGTGGATGCCGAGGGATCGGCCCAGACGACCGATCGCGACGAACAGGTCGATGAACTCGGGCTTGGCCGAGAGCATCTCGGAGAACTCGTCGACCACGATGAACAGCGACGGCAGCGGAGCCATCGACGGGTCCTGCGTACGGGCCTTCTCGTAGTCCTTCAGCGAGGAGAAGTTGCCGGCCTCGCGCAGGAGCTCCTGGCGGCGGGTCATCTCACCGGAGAGCGCATCCTGCATACGGTCGACCAGGGTGAGCTCGCCCTCGAGGTTGGTGATCACGGCGGAGACGTGCGGCATGCCCGCCATCCCGGCGAACGTCGCACCACCCTTGAAGTCGACCAGCACCAGGTTGAGGACCTCCGGCGGGTGGGTGAGCACCAGGCCGAGGACGAGGGTGCGGAGGAACTCCGACTTACCGGAACCGGTCGCACCGATGACGAGGCCGTGCGGCCCCATACCCTGCTGGGCCGACTCCTTGATGTCCATGTAGATCTGCTGGCCGGCCTCGCCGACACCGACCGGCACGCGCAGCCGGTCGCGGTTGGCGCGGGGACGCCACGCGACGTCCGGGTCGAAGGAGCGTACGTCGCCCAGACCGAGCAGCGCCATGTAGTCCTTCGGGGCCGCGATCTCGGTGTCCTGCGGCGTCTCGGCGGCCGCGTCGGAACCCTCCGGGGCGACCGTGTAGAGCGGGGTCAGACGACGGGCGTAGGCCTCGGCGTCGGCCATGGTCATCTGGTCCACGCGCAGGCGGACCGGGTCCATGCGTACGCGCACCTGGTAGCCGGGGACGGTGTTGTTCTCGTCGGGCTCCTCGTCGTCGATCAGGAACCGCACCCGGCTGGAGTCGAAGAGCTCGTCCCAGTGGGTCGGCAGGTCGATGACGGTGACGCCCTGGATGCCGTCGTCGGGGAGCACGTGGTTGCCCGGCGGGACGGAACCGCCGTCGACGATGATCACGACCTGGGGAGAGGGGATCCGGTCGTCGGTGCCCCAGCGGGCGCGCTCACCGACCTCGGTCGGCAGGAGCGCGGCGAGGTCGTTGATGTTGGTGACCACCATGCGGCGCGGCCCCACGGCGTCGACCTCGCGCCCGCTCTGGGCATGGGGAAGCCACTTGACCCAGTCCCACTCGGCGAGGTTGCGCTCGGAGGTGAGCACGGCGACGATCAGCTGCTCCGGTGAGTGGAAGGCCGTCATCCCGCAGACCAGGGCCCGGGCGAGCGCTCGGGCCTGGTCCTCGTTGCCGCAGATCTCCATCTTGTCGAACCCGCGCAGGTTGGTCGCCGCCGGCAGGTCGGGCTGCACCCGGTGGACCGTCAGCAGCCGGTGGAGCGCGCTCGCCGAGGCCGGGTCGACCTGGTCGATCGGGGTCTGCTGGGGCGGGACCAGGGTCAGGGCCAGGGGTTGGTGCGCGACGCCGTAGCGGACGTCGAGATAGCGCTTGTGGGTGTTGGGGCGCTCCCACAGCCGGCTGCGCTCCTCGGCGATCGCCGGCAACGAGGACGGTGCCGGGTAGTGCCAGGTCAGCGCCTTGCGCTGCTGCTCACCGGCCCTGCGCGCCGACTGCCGGATGCCGGCCAGGTAGCGTAGGTAGTCGGTGCGCTGCCCACCGACCTGCTTCTGCTTCTGCTTCCGCTGCCGGTCGATCTGCACGAAGATGAAGCCCAGGGTCGCGAACAGGAACATGCCCGCGGCGAGGTATTTCTGGATGGGGGCACCACCCCCGGCGCCGCCTGCGGGCTGCATCGTCGCGACCAGCACGATCGAACCGAGACTGCCGAGCATCGGGATGGCGTTCATCAGTACGCCGCCGACACCCTCGCCCTCTTCGATAGCCGGCGGAGCGTTCAGTGCGAGCTCCCCCTCGGGGACCTCCGGCTCCTCGGTGCGGGTACCGCCGGCTGTCGCAGCGATAGTCACGTGTCCCCCTGAGACTGGTTCAGTGCCCCGCGGGCCCGGATGCCGCAGGTGGTCTGGATCTTAGAGTGCTCGCACCCCGGCTACTACCCTTAACCGTGCCGGTCGGGTAAAACGGGCGGTGGAGCTTCCGATGTGGAACTCTGTCACAGGGTCATCACGCATCCGGGAGGTGTCATGCCCACTCAGACGGCCGATGCCGTTCAGCCGGCGCTCGCAGCAGGCGGCCTGGCGATCACGGTCCACGGCACCGCCGGAGTGGTCGACATCGTCGTTCCGTCCGATGCGCACGCCTCGGACCTGGCGCGGGAGTACGCCACCGCCGTTGGTCTTCCCGCGGCGCCGGTGCTCCGCGACCGCCGTGGCGAAGAGCTCCGGCCCGACGCCTCGCTCGCCTCCCGGGGCATCACCTCGGGCGCTCTCCTGGCCGCCGACTCGCCGCCCACCCAGGCCTACGCGCGCCACCAGGTCGTCGAGACCGCGGAGCCGATCCGCGCCGGCAGCTTCTCCTTCTACTGGGTCGGCCTCGCCACCCTTCTGGCGGTCGCGGCGTCGGGCTTCGGCGCCCAGGCCGACGGCTGGCAGCGGCTGGCCATCGCCGGCCTGCTCGGGCTCGGCGCCCTGGTCGGGATCGTCCCCTCCGGGCCGTACGCAGCTCGTCGGGCGATCGCGGCCCCGACGTTCGCCGCGGGCGCCGCGTTCGTCACCGCCGTCACCCCCGAACCGGAGACGCTGCCGCTGGCTGTCGGCGTGGCCGGGCTGGCCGCCGCGGTCATCGCGACCGTCTCCCGCTCGCTGGTCGACACGGTCGATGCCGCCCTCAAGGTCTGGACTCTGACCGGCACCGCGGTCTTCGTGGTGACCGCGCTCTGCGCGCTGCTCGGCACCCCGCCGCAGGTGCCGTGGTCGATCCTGTTCGCCGCGGCAGCGCTCGCGGCCCGGATCGTCCCGTCCTACGCCGTCGACGTCCCCGACTCCTATCTCCTCGACGTCTCCAAGCTGTCGGTGACCGCCTGGTCGGCACGGGCCAGGACGACCTCCGGCAAGGCGACCGTCCCCTTCGACGAGGTCACCGAGGTGGCCGGGCGCGGCGCCCGCACGCTGGCGGCCGCCTCGTGGGCGATCCTCGGCGTGGTCGTGGTCAGCGGGCCGGCGCTGGTGGCGACCGCGACCGCCGACGTCGACCGCGTCGGCGGCTGGTTGATCATGCTGGCCGGAGCTTTCGCCATCCTCTTGTCAGCACGCAGCTACCGCTACTGGCTGCCCCGCGGCGTACTCCGGGTGGCCGGGGTTATTGCGCTGGCGGTCGGGGTCCGTGCCTTCGTAGGGTGGGTCGACCCGGAGCTGGTCTCCTGGTTCGGTCTGGGAGTCGTGGTCATCGGGTTCGCCGTGATCGTCGCGGCGATCGCGACCGGCCGGGGGTGGCGTTCGGCGAAGTGGGCGGCTCGGGCCGACTGGTCGGAGTCGCTGTGCGGCGCCGCAGTCATCGCCTCGTTCGTGGTTTCCTCAGGTTTCTTCCGTCACCTGTGGGAATCGGGTTTCAACGGCTAGGACGCACGGCCAAAAAAGTTCAGAGATTTGTGTTTAGAACTCCGGAGACGGGGTAAGAGCACATTGTCCGGACCTCGGGGGAGCCCATCGGGAGCCGGGCTCCATCAGGTAACCAAACCTAGGAAAGCCGGTTCCGCCGGTGGAAGGACAGCACCATGAGCAGTGAGATGAAGCAAGGCCAGGCGATCAACACCGCCGTCAACGACATCACCGAGACCAAGGGCAAGCTGCAGAGCATCAGCTCGTCGGTTGCGACCGAGGCCAAGGCGGGCAAGGACAAGGGTTGGCACGGTGCGGGCGGTAACGCGTTCGGCGGCCTCATCGAGACCTGGGAGCGGAAGTCGCGAGACATCACGAACGCCCTGGACGAGCTCACCAACGGCCTCACCGAGGCCCGCAAGGCCGGTACGCGGGCCGACGAGGACGTTGCTGCGGCGACGCACTCGGTCAGCTCCAACATGGACAGCATCTCGTTCAAGATGGGTGGCTGACCACCCGGTCAGATTCCGTCCCCAACACAAGACTTCGAAAGGAAACTGACATGGGTGAAGAGATCAAGGTCAATCACGGAGACATGGCCAACATCATCGACACGCTCAGCAACGGCGTGAAGAAGATGGATGCCGAGCTCTCCGGCCTGGAGAACCGCATCAACAAGCTCAAGGCAGAGTTCACCGGTGAGGCAGCCAACGCCTACGCCGAGGCGCAGGCCAAGTGGGACCGTGCGGTTGCCGAGATCCAGCAGTCGCTCGCGCAGAGTGCGGCCTTCGTGGGTCAGTCGCAGCAGGACATGCACGACGCTGACAAGCGTGGTGCGGCCGGCTTCGGCGGCTGAATTCTTCAGCACACAGACAACACGAGGGGACCGGTGCGGGGCACCGGTCCCCTCGTCGCTGGTTTTATGGCAAAGTCAGCGCTGATGCTCGCCGGCTGACTCAGTGGGCGATGGTAGGGCGTAGATCTCGGGACATTCGGTCGGTTCGTCTCGGGCACAGGCACGACGCGAGGAGTTCGTGAAATGACGCAGGCGCAGGTGGCGCCCACGGGGCTGGTGCGGGTCACGGTCGCCTCCGGCACCCGCCGGATGGATCTGGTGCTGCCGGGCTCGGTGCCCGTCGCAGAGCTCGTGCCCGAGCTCGCGCGAAGCGTCGGGTTGCTCGACCCGCAGACGGCGTACGCCGGCTACCGCATCGTGCTCGCCGACGGCCGCAAGCTCGCCGGTGACCTCGGTCTGATCCCGCAGGGTGTCGAGGACGGCGGCGTGCTCACCGTGAGCGCCGGGATCGACGACAAGGCGCCGCGGGTCTACGACGACGTGGTCGAGGCGATGACCGATGTCGTCGAGAGTGAGATGGCTCCCTGGAAGCCGGAAGCAGGACGGCGTACGTCACTGCTGGCTGCCGCGCTGCTGCTGCTCCTCGGTGCCGGTGCGCTGTGGACGCAGGCACCGTCGATGCTCGCCGGCGTGGCCGCCGCGGTGATCGGCATCGTCCTCGCCGGCGGCGCGATCGTGCTCTCCCGTCTCGAGGCGGAGAACGACGCCGCGATCGCCGCGGTGTGGATCGGTGAGGTCTACGGCGCGGTCGCCGGCTTCCTGATCGGCGCGGGTGCGCTCGGCCTCGACGGCGGCGTCGGGATGCCGCTGGCGTTCGCCGGTGCGGGTGCGATGCTCGTCTCCGCGATCGGCTTCCTCGGCCTGGGCGAGGCCCGGATGCTGGCGATGCCGGGTGCGCTGGTCGGCGGTGTGTTCCTGGTGGCCGGCCTGCTGCTGAGCGCGACCGGCTGGAAGGCCGGCGTCGTGCTCGGGATCGTGCTGGTCGTCGTGGTGCTGGCCGGCAGCTTCTTCCCGTGGCTCGCGCTGAGCACGACCAAGACAGACGTACCCCAGCTCTACTCCGACGAGGACATCAACCTCGACCCGGACGAGATCCGCCAGGATCAGGTCAGGGTCGACGCCAAGGTCGCCCACGAGATCCTGGTCGCGATCTCCCTCTCCGTCGGCGTCCTGGTCGTGCTGACCGCGCCGTTCGTGGTCCGCCTCGGGCTCTTCGGCACGCTGCTGGCTCTCGCCGCGTGTGTCGTGCTGATGCTGCGTACGCGGCAGTACCGGACGGGTTCGGAGGTGCTCGTCGGCCTCGTCTCCGGGATCGCCGGCCTGCTCGCGATCGGGTCGGCGCTGCTGGTCTACCACGAGTCGTGGCGGCCGACGACCGCCGTCGTGCTGGCAGCTGCGGGTGGCGTACTGCTGGTGCTGACGCTCGTCCCCGACGTCGGGTCGATCCGACGCGGTCGTCTCGCCGACGTCGCCGAGACGATCAGCCTGCTCGCGATGCTGCCGTTGATGGTGCTCGCCTCGGGCCTCTTCGGCGCCGCGGTGGCTGGTTTCTGATGGCCAGCAAGAAGGACCTCGTAGAGGCGCACGCCTTCAGCCGCCGCCGGCTCGTCTCCGCATTCCTCTCCGGTGCCCCCGGTGGGCGCGAGGTGGAGCCGGCCCGGCCGGGTCGCTCGGTCTTCGGCGGCCTCGTGCTCGCGGTGCTGCTCATCGCGGGCGGCGCCGTCGCCCACTTCCTCTCGCCCAAGGCCGCCACCGGCTGGGCCGACACGGACGGCCTGATCGTCACCAAGGGCGGTGCGCGCTACGTCGTCACCGGCCCCGACAACGACAAGGAGCTGCACCCGGTCGTCAACCTGGCCAGCGCGCAGCTCATCCTCGGTCTCGACCTGGAGAAGAGGTCCAAGGTCATCGATCAGGAGGAGATCGACAACGAGTTCCCCCAGGAGACGATCGGCATCTCCGGTCCCGAGGTCCCCGAGGAGCTCCCGCTGGAGTCCGACTTCATCAACACCGGCTGGACCGCGTGCACCGCCAACGGCGCGGGTACGTTCCTGAACATCTCCGCGAAGCCGGACGTGAAGGCTGCCACGGACACCGGGTTCATGGTGCAGACCGAAGAGGGCAACTACCTCATCGCGGAGTCTCGGACGGATGAGGGTTACGCCCAGGCCTACAGCTACAAGATCGAGGGTGACCAGGAGACCTACGCCGACCGTGTCTTCAACGATGCGCCGCCGACGGTCAAGGTTCCGCAGTCGTGGGTCAACCTGTTCCCTTCCGGCGCGCCGCTGGGGGCGGAGGCGTTCGGCAGTGCCTATTCGAAGTTCGGCCAAGCGGTCGCCGGCGAGGACTATCCGATCGGGACCAGGGGCATCTTCGACACCAAGAGCTACCTGCTGATGGAGAGTGGCTGGATCCGCATCAGTGACTTCACCGCTCAGGTGTACGACACGGCCCTGCAGGCAGCGGGCAAGTCGGTCAGCCTCCAATCGCTGGACAGCGGTCCGCAGATCAACGGCGACGAGCCGGAGACTTTGACTTCCTGGCCGGCAGAGAAGCTCGAGGCCGGCACCGGCAGCGTCTGCGCCAAGCTCGAGACCGAGGACAAGACGACGGTGCGACTCGGCGTCCAGCCGGGCGAGGGTGCCTGGCCGGCGTCGGAGCCTCCCGAGGCCACCGACTTCACCTCCGCGCGGGTCGACCCGGGCAAGGGTGCCTTCGTGTACGCCGCCAACGGCGAGAAGCTCGACAAGAAGAGCGCGACGCCCTACCTGATCGATGCCCGCGGCACCGTGAACACCCTCGACGGCAAGTTGACCGTCGAGCGGCTTGAACTGGGGCCAGACTCCGGTCCGATCGTTCCCGGCACTTGGCTGCAGCTGCTCCCGCGTGGTGCCGCCCTCTCGACCGACCTGGCGCTCTGTCCGCCCACCACCGGAGAGGTTCAGGAGAGCCAGTGCGTGGCGACCGAGTGACGCTGCTGCGTGGCGGCATCGCGCTCGCGGCCGTCCTGGGCGGGCTGACCCTGCTGGGCAGCCCGAGCCCGGCGTACGCAGCGGAGGAACGAGCCGACTGCTCCGTCTACGCGAAGAACACCGGTGGCGGCAGCCCGCAGAAGGCGGAGACCAAGACGGCGCCGGTCCCGGAGACGGTCGCTCCGTTCGCGATCATGCGGATCGACGAAGCGCAGAAGGTGAGCAAGCAGGGCCAGGGGATCCGCGTCGCGGTGGTCGACTCCGGCTACAGCCGCGGCGCGCAGGACTATCACGGGACCGTCGCGGCCGGCCTGATCTCCCAGATCGCACCCAAGGCGGCGCTCAGCGACCACCCGGTCCTCAAGGTCGGTCAGGAGAAGTCGACGGTCGATGCCAAGCGGATGGTGACCGAGCTCAACTCGCTGGCCAGGGGCAACGCCAAAGGTCTGATCGTCGACATCGGTCTGCCCGCGGCGCAGGGAGCTCCGGGCCTCGACACGGCGGTCGACACGCTCGTCAAGAAGGGCGCCGTCGTGGTGATGGCCGCGGACTGGTCCGGCGTGACCACCGACACCGATGCTCTGGATGTGGCCTCCAAGGTCTTCCCGAACGCCAACGACTCCGTGGTGACGGTCAGTGCCTCCGGCACCTCGGCATCGGACCCGGACTCGGCGGTGCTGCCCAACTCGCACACCGACGTCGCCGCCCCGACCTATGGGGCACCGTCGAAGACACTCTTCGGCCAGCCGTGCTGGGTCGACTCGATCTCGACGTCGTTCGCCTCCGCCGAGGTCTCGGCGGTGCTCGCGCTGATCTGGTCGACCAACCCGGGCTGGAGCGCCAGCCAGGTCATCGACCGCCTCTACAGCACCACGTCGGGCGTCGAGGGCCAGGGCGGCCGTTACTGGGGCGCCGGCGTGGTGAATGCGTACGACGCGCTCACCCGTCCCGCCGTCGAGGAGGCCGCCGAGCCGCCCGCCGTCGAGCAGGCTCCGATGGCCCGCGACAAGGTCGACCCGCTTGCCGGCGTCCGCGAGAACGCGATCTGGTGGGGGATCGGTGGCGGTGGCGCGCTGGGTCTCGGCCTGGTCCTGCGGCCGCTGTTCTCCCGGCGCAAGGGCTCGATGTAGCTCGTCAGACCGAGCGGTCGAAGGCCTCGCGTGCGGCTTCGACGTCGGGGAGTGTCGTGGTCGACCAGTGGTAGAGCCGGTCGATGAGATCCTGCAGGGTGCTGCCCAGCGGGCTGATGCGGTATTCCACCGCGATCGGGCGAGTGCTCAGGACCACGCGTTCGACCATGCCGTTGCGCTCCAGGCGGCGCAGCGCCGTGGTGAGTGACTTCTGGGTCACGGCCGGGATCGCCTGACGCAGCTCGTTGAAGCGGCGCGGCCGCTCGCACAGGGTGTCGAGCACCTGGAGCGACCACTTGTCGAGGAGCTGGTCGAGGAGCTCGCGATGCTCCTGGGTCAGGCGCAGCGGCGCGGGAGTGGTATCCGGCATGACACCTAGTCTCGTTGAAGTGTCCTCTGGATACCAAGTAGACATGAGAAACCTTCACCTCTGAAAGGAATCTCATCATGTCCGTCGATCTGCTCACCCCCGAAGGAATGTTCCAACCCGTCCCCTATCACCACGTCTCGGTGGCCACCGGCACGCGCCACGTCCATGTGGCCGGCCAGATCGCCCGGGACGAGCTCGGCCGTGGTGTGGCCCCGGGCGACCTCGCCGGCCAGCTCGCTCACGCCCTCCGCAGCACCGCCCGCGGTCTGGCCGGCGCCGGCGCGACCTTCGCCGACGTCGTACGCCTGCGGTTCTTCGTCACGGACTGGACCCCGGACAAGTACGACGCGTTCATGGCAGGCCTCGACAGCGTCGTCGACGAGCTCGGTATCCCGCAGCCGCTGCCGCCGGTGTCGGTCATCGGCGTGGACTACCTGTTCGAGCCCGACGTGCTCGTCGAGGTCGAGGCGTACGCCGTCCTTGACTGAGCGTCTTTGAGAAAATGAAGAACGCCGATCCGGAGCTTGCGCTGTCCGGATCGGCGTTCTTGCAGGTCAACCAAGGTTTCCTGCTGGCGGATCTGGGGGGATTCGAACCCCCGAGGGCGTTAACCCAACACGGATTCCAGCCGTGCGCCATAGGCCACTAGGCGACAGATCCGTGAGGGATCGTACGCGGCTCCGTGAGCATCGGGGAAATCGGCGGAGGGCCGGCGGGCCGCCTTTGGGATCGGCGAGAGGACTCGTCTAGACTCTTCGGCAACCCCCCATGTGGCGACATCTTGTCGAACCTCCCCAGGGCCGGAAGGCAGCAAGGATAAGCGAGCTCTGTTGGGTACGTGGGGGGCCTTTTCTATTTCCTTCCGAGTTCCTGGCAGCTCGCCCCGCGCGGTCGCAAACTGTCGGTGCGGGCGGATAGGGTCTACCGGGTGGACGCACCGCTAGCTCTCTACCGCCGCTACCGGCCGGAGACGTTTGCCGAGGTCATCGGCCAGGATCACGTCACCGGCCCGCTGCGCAATGCGCTGGCGGGCAACCGGGTCAACCATGCGTACCTCTTCTCGGGCCCACGCGGCTGTGGCAAGACGACCTCGGCGCGGATCCTGGCGCGCGCGCTGAATTGCGAGAGGGCGCCGATCGCGGACCCGTGCGGGGAGTGTGAGTCGTGCCGGGACCTGGCGCGCGGCGGGCCGGGAAGCATCGATGTGATCGAGATCGACGCGGCCTCCCACGGTGGTGTGGACGATGCCCGTGACCTGCGCGAGAAGGCGTTCTTCGCGCCGGTGAAGAGCCGCTACAAGGTCTACATCATCGACGAGGCCCACATGGTCTCGACGCAGGGCTTCAACGCGCTGCTCAAGCTGGTCGAGGAGCCGCCGGAGCATCTGCGGTTCATCTTCGCGACGACCGAGCCGGAGAAGGTCATCCCGACGATCCGGTCGCGCACCCACCACTATCCGTTCCGCCTCTTCCCGCCCAAGCTGGTCTCCGACTACATCTCGACGCTGTGCGAGAAGGAGGGGATCGACGTCGAGCCGGCCGCGCTGCCGCTGGTCGCCCGCGCGGGCGCCGGATCGATGCGCGACAGCCTCTCGGTCATGGACCAGCTGCTCGGCGGCGCGGGGCCCGAAGGGGTGACCTACGAGCTGGCCGCGGGGCTGCTCGGCTACACGCCCGATGCGCTGCTGGACGAGGTCGTCGACGCCTTCGCCGCCCACGACGGTGCCGCTGTCTTCGGCGTCATCGACAAGATCATCGAGACCGGCCAGGACCCGCGGCGGTTCACCGAGGACCTGCTGCGGCGGCTGCGCGACCTGGTGATCGTCAAGGCGGTCCCGGATGCGCCCGCGACCGGCCTCATCGACGTATCCGAGGACGGCGGCGAGCGTCTGGTCGCCCAGGCCGGACGCTTCGGACCGCACGATCTCTCCCGCGCCGCGGACGCCGTCGCGACCGGCCTGACCGAGATGCGCGGCGCCACCGCACCCCGCTTGCTGCTCGAGCTGATCTGTGCCCGGGTGCTGCTGCCCGCGGCCGACGGCGCCGACGGCCTCGCCGCCCGGCTGGACCGGCTGGAGCGGCGGATCGAGATCAGCGGTACGCCGACGGTGGCCGCTCCTCCGGTGGCGGCCGCTCCCGCCCAGGACCGACCGGTGCTCAAGCCGTCGGTCGGTGCGCCGGGCCACGAGACGGTCGCTCCTGCACAGCCGCAGCCGCAGCCCGAGCCCGTCCAGGCGTACGCCCCGACCCCTGAGCCGACTCCCGAGCCCCAGGCCGAGCCGGCCCGCGAGCCCGCCCCGGCCGCGGAGATGCCTCCGCAGCAGGCGCCGGCCCCGCCCGCCCCTGAGCCGCCGGCCCAGCCGCGGCCCCCGGCGCCGGCGCAACAGGGCGGCATGGGCAACGTGGACATCCGTCGCCTGTGGGACGACGTGATCGCCCAGACGAAGGGTCTGCGCCGGGCGACCTGGTCGCTGGTGGGCCAGAACGCCCAGGTGGTCGACTTCCGCGACGGCATCCTCACCCTCGGGTTCGGCTCGCCCGGGCTGCGCGACCGGTTCGCGACCGGTGGGCACGAGCCGATCCTCGGACAGGCGCTGGTCAACGTGATCGGCATCCAGCCGAAGATCGAGGCGATCGTGGCCGGTGGTGGCCAGCCCGCCCCACAGCGGCAGACCCCGCCTCCGCCCCAGCCGAACCAACCGCAGGAGCCCGCCCAGCCGCAGCAGCCGCCGGAGGCCTCCTGGAACGATCAGGCGCCGCCGCCCGACTGGGCCGCCGAGCCGCCGCCCCCGCACGACCAGGGCCCGCCGGAGCAGCCCGCGACCCAGCCGGCCGACCCGGGAGCGATCGCGCTGGCTCGGGAGGCGATCCGGCCGACGCGGGCTGCCGACTACGAGCCGCCGGTCGACGACACCGCGGCCCGTCTGGCGGAGGCCGACGCCGCGGTGAATCCCGACGACCAGGCCTACGACGGGCCGGCCGCGATGGGCGCCGAGGCGCTGCTCGCTCAGGAGCTGGGTGCAACGATGATCGAAGAGATTCCTCACAACTAGGACGGCACAGATGACGAACCCACTCGAAGGCCTCGGCGGCGAGGGCGGCTTCGACCTCAACGCGATCATGCAGCAGGCCCAGGCGCTGCAGAGCCAGATCGTCGACGCCCAGGAGAAGCTCGCCGAGACGATCGTCGACGGCACCGTCGCCGGCGGTGCGGTGACCGTCAAGCTCACCGGCACCGGTGAGCTGGTCGGCGTGGAGATCAAGCAGGGCGAGTTCGACGGCAGCAGCCCCGACGACCTCGAGGACCTCGGGGCCGTGATCGTCGCCGCCTACCGCGACGCGAAGGGCAAGGCCGACGCGCTCGCCGGCGAGGCGATGGGTCCGCTCGCGGGCGGCCTCGGCGGCGGTATGGGTGCACCCGGCGGCAACGAACCGCCGTTCAAGCTCGGGTTCTGAGACAAGCACAGCTAGAAGACAGGCAACAGCGTTGTACGAGGGTGTGGTCCAAGACCTCATCGACGAGCTGGGACGGCTGCCGGGCGTAGGCCCGAAGAGCGCCCAGCGGATCGCGTTCCATCTGCTCCAGGCTGATCCCGCCGACGTACATCGGCTGGCCTCGATCCTCAACGAGGTCAAGGCGAAGGTGAAGTTCTGCTCGGTCTGCTTCAACGTCTCCGAGGAGGAGACCTGCCGGATCTGTCGCGACCCGCGTCGTGAGCAGTCGGTGCTGTGCGTGGTCGAGGAATACAAGGACGTCGTCGCGATCGAGCGCACCCGTGAGTTCCGCGGGCGCTATCACGTGCTCGGTGGCGCGATCAGCCCGATCGACGGGATCGGGCCCGACCAGCTCCGGATCCGTGAGCTCGTCCAGCGGCTCAACGACCCCGGGATCACCGAGGTGATCCTCGCCACCGACCCCAACCTCGAGGGCGAGGCGACCGCGACCTACCTGACCCGTCAGCTGAGCCCGCTCGGGCTGAAGGTCACCCGCCTGGCCAGCGGTCTTCCGGTCGGCGGCGACCTGGAGTACGCCGACGAGGTCACCCTCGGTCGTGCGTTCGCGGGGCGACGTGCGGCTGAATAGTCGCTGAGACCAGACTCTTTACCCTCGTCAGACCGGAACTTCGGCGGTAGCCTGACGATTCAAGGGACCTCGGGAAGGGGGCCGTCATGACGAACGACTTGACCGGCAAGGACTTCGCCACCAGCATCGCCGACTCGGTGGAGAGCTTCCTGCTCTCGGTGCGCGCGATCGCTGCCGACGGCGACGGCGGCAGCGCTGTCCCGATGCTGCTGCTGGAGGTGAGCCAGATCCTGCTGGCGGGCGCGCGACTGGGCGCCCAGCAGGACTTCGAGCCTCGTGAGGAGTTCCAGCCCGACGTCGGCATGGAGGCCGACGTCGACGAGCTCCGGATGGGGCTGGCCGAGATGTTCGGCGACATCGACACCTACAGCTTCGTCTTCGACCCCTACAGCCCGGACGTGGTCGACAGCCAGATCTCCGACGACGTCGCCAGCCTGGTGACCGACCTGGAGTACGGCCTGCGCCACTACCGTCTCGGCGACGTCGACGAGGCGCTGTGGTGGTGGCAGTTCAGCTACGTCAACAACTGGGGCAACCTGGCCGGTGCGGTGCTCAACGCGCTGCTCACCGTGGTCGCTCACGACCGCCTCGACTCCGAGCCGTTCACCGGTGAGGACGAGGACCTGGCCGCCGCTGATGAGATGCTGGAGAAGACGCCCGCACCGGCAACGTAGACTTTCCCGCCGTGGGAATCGTCGTTCAGAAGTACGGTGGCAGCTCGGTTGCGGATGCCGCAGGCATCAAGCGTGTGGCACAGCGAGTGGTCGCGACCAAAGAGCAGGGCCACGACGTTGTCGTGGCCGTCTCCGCCATGGGCGACACCACCGATGAGCTCATCGACCTGGCCAACAAGGTCTCGCCCGACGCGACCGCGCACGCGCGCGAGTTCGACATGCTGCTCACCTCCGGTGAGCGTCAGTCGATGGCGCTGCTCGCGATGGCGATCAACGACGTCGCGAACGAGCGCGGCCTGGCGTACGAGGCTCGGTCGTTCACCGGGTCGCAGGCCGGGCTGATCACCGACGCGCAGCACGGGCGCGCCAAGATCCTCAGCATCACCCCGGAGCGGATCCAGGCGGCGCTGGCCGACGGTGCGATCGCGATCGTGGCCGGCTTCCAGGGCGTCTCCAAGGAGACCAAGGACATCACCACGCTGGGCCGCGGCGGCACCGACACCACGGCGGTCGCGCTGGCGGTCGCGCTGGACGCCGACGTCTGCGAGATCTACACCGACGTCGACGGCGTGTTCACCGCCGACCCCCGGATCGTCCCGACCGCGCGCAAGCTCAGTGTCGTCGCCTTCGAGGAGATGCTCGAGCTGGCCGCCTCCGGCGCCAAGGTGCTCCACCTGCGCTCGGTGGAGTTCGCCCGCCGTCACAGCCTCCCGATCCACGTACGCTCCTCCTTCTCCACTCTCAACGGCACCGTGGTCAAGGGCAGCATCGACACGGTCTCGCCGCACGGCGGTCTTCAGCCCGGCGAGGAGGCCGGCATGGAGGCACCGATCGTGGCCGCCATCGCCTACGACAGCAGCCAGGCCAAGATCACCGTGGTCAACGCCCCCGACCAGGTCGGTGCGGCCGCCAAGGTCTTCGAGATCATCGCCGGTGTCGGGATCAACGTCGACATGGTGGTGCAGGACTCCTCTGCGGCCCGCGCCGGGCGCACCGACATCACCTTCACCCTGCCCCGCAGCGACGTCGAGCGCGCCAAGAAGGCCCTCGACCTCGCCCGCGCCGAGCTCGGCTTCGAGGACGTCGACGCCAAGGAGATGGTGGGCAAGGTCTCGCTGATCGGTGCCGGGCTGCGCACACAGCCGAAGAAGATCGCCGACTTCTTCTCCGCCATCGCGCAGGCCGGCGTCAACATCCAGATGATCTCCACCTCGGAGGTCCGGGTCTCGGTCGTCGTCGACGACGACGAGGTCCAGCGGGCCTGGGAGGCCGCTGCCGCGCAGTTCAGCGACGTCGCGGTCGAGAAGGTCTCCTACGGCGCGGACACCGACGGGGACACCCCGGAGATCGTCGGCGTGGCCCACGATCGTGGCGAGGCCAAGATCACCGTCGCCGGCGTCAGCGACGAGCCCGGCAAGGCCGCTCGCATCTTCGACACCATCGCCGACAGCGGCATCAACATCGACATGATCGTGCAGAACGTGTCGGCGAAGGAGACGGGGCGCACGGACATCTCGTTCACGCTGCCCCGTGCGGACGTGAAGAAGGCTCGTGCCGCCCTCGCCGACATCCAGGCCGAGGTCGACTTCTCCGACCCGGTCACCGACGAGCAGGTCGGCAAGCTCTCCATCGTCGGTGCCGGGATGCGTACGCATCCGGGGATCACCGCGAAGTTCTTCGCCGCGCTCGCCACCGCGGGAGTCCTGATCAGGATGGTGTCGACCTCGGAGATCCGCGTCTCGGTGCTCGTCAGCGCCGACGACCTCGACCGCGCAGTGCGCGCCACACACAGAGCATTCGGCCTCGACAGCGACGAAGAGGCCATCGTCTACGGAGGGACCGGCCGATGAGCGAGCGTCAGCGAGCGATCTTTGGACCATTCATCGGGCCGCGTCCGTATTATGGCGCTTGCGCTACGGAGGAGGCCCGATGAGCATCAATCTGGGAATCGTGGGAGCCACGGGGCAGGTGGGCGTCGCCGTACGCCAGATCCTGCTCGAGCGGAACTTCCCGCTCGGCGAGGTCCGATTCTTCGCCTCGGCGCGCTCGGCGGGCAAGACCATCGAGTTCGGCGATCGCTCGGTCGTCGTCGAGGATGCGGCCACCGCCGACCCGTCGGGTCTCGACATCGCGATCTTCTCCGCCGGCGGTGCGACCTCGAAGGCGCTGGCGCCGAAGTTCGCCGAGGCCGGCGTGATCGTCATCGACAACTCCTCGGCCTGGCGCAAGGACCCGGCGATCCCGCTGGTCGTCTCCGAGGTCAACCCGTCGGCGATGGACGGAGTGATCGAGGCCCGTCAGGGCATCATCGCCAACCCCAACTGCACCACGATGGCCGCGATGCCGGCCCTCAAGGCGCTCCACGACGAAGCCGGTCTCGAGCGCCTCGTCGTATCGACCTACCAGGCCGTCTCCGGCTCCGGTGTCGCCGGTGTCGAGGAGCTCGTCAACGGCGTCGCCGCTGCCGGTGACAAGGCCCGTGAGCTCGCCTATGACGGATCCGCCATCGCGTTCCCGGAGCCGGACAAGTACGTCGAGACCATCGCCTTCAACGTCCTTCCGTACGCCGGTTCGCTGGTCGAGGACGGCCTCAACGAGACCGACGAGGAGCAGAAGCTCCGCAACGAGTCGCGCAAGATCCTCGACCTGCCCGACCTGCGGGTCTCCGGCATCTGCGTCCGGGTCCCGGTCGTCACCGGCCACTCGCTCGCGGTCAACGCCGAGTTCTCCTCGCCGCTGACCCCCGAGCGCGCCACCGAGGTCCTGTCGAACGCCCCGGGCGTCGAGCTCCGCGACGTACCCACGCCTCTCTACGCCGCCGGCAAGGACCCCTCCTACGTCGGTCGGATCCGCCAGGACGAGGGCGTCCCGGACAACCGCGGCCTCGCGCTGTTCATCTCCAACGACAACCTCCGCAAGGGCGCTGCGCTCAACACGGTCCAGCTCGCCGAGCTGGTCGCCGCAGCCCTCTGACGAGACGTCACGCGCGTCGGCCGAGGTGGCACCATGGTGCCGCCTCGGCCGGCGTCGTTGACGCCTCGGCCGACGTACGTGACGCCTCGGCCTGGGGATTGGTCAGTCGATGTAGTTGGTCGTGACCCAGTAGGCGAGCGCGTACGCGGTGGCGGTGAGGAACACGGCGATGATCACGCCCCAGGCGTGGGCGAAGACGTCGTTGAGGAAGAGCATCGAGAGTACGGCGACCAGGGCCGAGCCCAGGAAGCTGATCGTGAACGGCGAGCGGGCGCTGGCCAGGCGGAGGAGGTAGCCGCCGACCAGGACCGCGAGGACGAACACGGCGATGAGGACGATCGCGCCCATGTCGCCGAGCGACGACGTTCCGCGCGTCCACTGGCTCACGGTGCCGCTGAACCAGACCGCCAGGGCCATGAACGCTCCCACGATGGCGCCGATCATGACCGCTGCGGACAGGCCGGACGGGGTGCCGAGGTTGATCCGTCGCTGGCTCGGCTCCTTGGGCTCCCGAGGAGCCTTGGGCGCCTTCGGCTCCTTCGCCGGCTTGGGCGGCTTCTGGGCCTTCGGCTTCTTCGCCTGCTTCTCGCCTGGCTTCGCCGCGGGCGGCTCGGGGGCGATGACGGGCGGAGCGGTCTTCTCCAGCACCTGGGTCTTCTCCGCTGCCGACGCCTGAGCCTTCGGGGACTGGGGCTTCTTCTCGGGCTCGGTGTTCGCCGGCTTCGAGCTCCCACGCTTCTTCTTGAAGCCGAACGACGGCGCGGCGAGCTTGTCGGTGGGGTCGTTGCTCATGAGGGGCAGTTTCGCATGTCGCGGGTCACATTTGAACTCAGGCGCGGGTCAGACGGATCACCGGGATCTCGCGGTCGGTCTTCTTCTCGTAGCTTCCGAAGTTGGCGGCGGAGGAGACGATCGTGGCCCAGGCCCGCGCCCGCGCCTCACCATGGAGCTGCTCGGCGACCACCGGAACGGTCTCGCCGCCGAGCTCGATCGTGACGCGGTCGGGGTTGGCCGCGAGGTTGTAGTACCACGCAGGGTTCTTCACCGCGCCGCCGGCGGAGGCGACGACCAGCCAGGTGCCGTCATCCCCCGGAAACCAGGCCAGCGGCGTCGAGCGGGGCTCGCCGCTCTTCTTCCCGATCGTGGTGAGCACGAGCAGCCGCATTCCGGCCGTCGTGGAGCTGCTCCTGCGGGCCCGGCGCATCATCAGCCTGTTGCCCAGCTTCAGGAGCGGGTTGGCGGTGGGCTGCCTGGCGCCACGGGTGCCGTTGCGGGTGTCGAAGCTCATGGCGTCGACACTACTGCGCCGAAAAACGGATTCAGGCCCGGAGATCTCGCGATCTCCGAGCCTGAACTTGATGTCGGGTTGACAGGATTTGAACCTGCGGCCCCCTCGTCCCGAACGAGGTGCGCTACCAAGCTGCGCTACAACCCGAATGCTGCACCGATCAACGGTCCAACGAGAAATGAGCATAGCCCAGAGACCGCCCTGACTCGTAATCGAGCCCTACCGGCGAGACGCGCCCCTCGGAGTGAGCGTCAGGAGGGTGGCCTCGGGGCGGCAGGCGATGCGGATCCGGGTGTAGGGAGAGGTGCCGAGGCCGGCCGAGACGTGCAGCCAGGCCTGCCGCCCGTCGTACGTGTGGGTGTGCAGCCCGCGGGCCCGGTCGGGGTCGAGATCGCAGTTGGTGGCCAGGGCGCGGCCGCCGGGCAGACAGATCTGACCCCCGTGGGTGTGGCCGGCCAGGATCGCGTCGTAGCCGTCGGCCGTGAACTGGTCCAGAACCCTGAGATAGGGGGCGTGCGCCACCCCGAGACGTACGTCCGCGGCCGGGTCGGCAGGGCCGGCGACCGCGGGCAGGTTGTCGAGGCGCAGATGGGGATCGTCGACGCCAGCGAAGGCGAGCTCGATGCCCTTGACGGTCAGCGACGAGCGCGTGTTGGTGAGATCGAGCCACCCCGACTTGGTGAAGGAGGCCGACAGGTCCCGCCAGGGAAGCTCGGGGACGTTGGTCTGCCGCTTGCCGGTGTCCGGCAGCAGGTAGCCGAACGGGTTGCGCAGGCGCGGCTCGTAGTAGTCGTTGGAGCCGTGCACGAAGACCCCGGGCACGTCGAGCAGCGTGCCGAGGGCGTTGACGATCGCCGGCACCGCCCGCTGGTGGGCGAGGTTATCGCCGGTGTCGACGACCAGGTCCGGCTTGAGCGCGGCCAGCGAGGCGATCCAGTCGAGCTTCTTGTGCTGCGAGGGGACCACGTGCATGTCGGAGAGATGCAGCACGCGAAGCGGGTCCGCGCCCTCGGGGAGCACCGGCAGTCCCACGTGGCGCAGGGTGTACTGACGGGCCTCCCACAGGGCGTACGCCGTCATGGCTGCGCCGGTGGCGAGCCCGGTCCCGAGAGTTGCGCCGATTGCTGAGGCGAGCCGCATGGCTCAACCCTGCCACAATGGTCCCATGAGCACTCTGAAGGACCGGCTGAGGATCGACCTGACCGCCGCGATGAAGGCCCGTGACAAGGCCCGCGCGGGCACGCTGCGCATGGTCATGGCCTCGATCACCGAGGCCGAGGTCGCCGGCAAGGAGGCCAAGGAGCTCACCGACGACGAGATCATCACGATCCTCACCCGCGAGGCCAAGAAGCGCCGCGAGGCGGCCACTGCCTTCGCCGAGGGTGGCCGCACGGAGTCGGCCGAGAAGGAGACCGCCGAGGCCGCGGTGATCACCGAATACCTGCCGGCTCAGCTGAGCGCCGAGGAGATCTCCGATCTGGTCAGCAAGGCCATCGCCCAGACCGGTGCCGCCGAGCTCGGGATGAAGGGCATGGGCAAGGTGATGGGCATCCTGACCCCGCAGACCAAGGGCAAGGCGGACGGTGGCGCCGTGGCCGCGGAGGTGCGCAAGCAGCTCGGCTGAACGGCTTCCGGGAACGACTGTGGCCCCCACCGGATCGGTGGGGGCCACAGTCGTCGGGAGCGCCGGGCCGTCAGCCGGTCGGCCACTCCCAGCCGACGTCGGGTTCCTCCGGAGCCGCCCTCGGCTTCTGCTTCCCGTCATCGGCGGGCGGCGACTTCTCGGGCTGCTTTTTCTTCTTCTTCGGCTCGGGCTTCGGCTCCGGGCCGAGCGAGGTGTAGATCGTGATCGGCGATCCCTCGGCGGCGTCGCCCGAGGGGGTAGTGAAGGCCACCAGACCCTTGTCGTACTCCGAGTAGGCCTCCGGGCCGACCTGGACCTGGAAACCGGCCTTCCGCAGCACCTTGGTCGCCTTCTCCACCGTCATGCCACCGACCCAGGGGACGTCGACCGTGTGGCCGGCGATCACGCTCGGGTCGGGCTCGTGGAAGTCCACCCACTTGAGGTACTTGTCGATCACCTGCATCGCGCCGCCCCACATCGGGCCGGCCGTCGTCGAGCCCGCCGCCTTGTAGACGTAGCTCCCGCCGACCACCTGGCCGTTGAGGCTGAGGGGCGTGCCCGCCGAGTTGGCGCCGGCGATCATCGACGCGGTCGCGAGCCGCGGGGTGTAGCCCATCAGCCACACCGACTTGTTGTCCTGCGTCGTGCCGGTCTTGCCGGCGCTGGGCACCGAGAGCGCCAAGTTCTGCCCGAAGCCGCCGGGCTCCATCACGCCGCGGAGGATGTCGTTGACGGCGTCGGCGGTGCCCTTGGCCATCACCTGCTTGCAGGTCGGCTCGTACTTCTTGATCAGCTTGTCGTTGGCGTCGAGGATCTCGTTGACCGGCACCGAGTCGCAGTGCTCCCCGCGAGCACCGAACGTGGCGTACGCCTCGGCCATCTCGAGCGGGCTGACGTCGACGACGCCGAGGGTGAAGGTGGGCACGCGCTCGGCACCGCCGCAGCGGGTCTCGCTCGGCTTGCAGACGTGGCCGTCGTCGAAGCTGACGCCGAACGGGGCGGTGAGCTTCACACCCATCTTCTGCGCCAGCTTGTAGGGCGTGCACATGCCGGTGAGCTGGAAGAGCTGGGCGTAGAAGGTGTTCACCGACTCCCGGGTGCCGGTGTAGGCGTCCTTCATCCCCGAGGTGGTCGAGTTGTGGAAGGTGTGGCTGCCGACCCGGTTGCCGTCGCCGGGGCAGCCGGCGAAGGTCGACTCGTTCAGCGTCAGCTCCTCAGGGGAGTTGACCTTCTGCTTGAGCGGGAAGCCCTGCTCGATGGCGGCGGCGAGGGTGAACGCCTTGAAGGTCGAGCCGGCCTGGAAACCGTTGGAGTCGCCCGACTTCTCCTTAGGGACCAGGTAGTTGAGGTAGGACTGGCCCTTCTTCTTGTTGTCACCCATCGGGCGCGACTGGGCCAGGGCTCGCACCCGGCCGCTGCCGGGCTCGACCATCGCCAAGGCCCCGATCGCCTGGTCGGTGGCGTACACGTGATCCTCGACGGACTGCTGAGCCGCGTCCTGGAAACGCTGGTCGAGCGTGGTCTTGATGGTCAGGCCGCCGGACTTGATCAGCGCGAGCCGGTCGGTCTCGGTCTCGCCGAAGGCCGGGTCCTTGAGCAGCCACTTGAGCACGTAGTCGCAGAAGAACTCCGCGGACGAGCCGAGGCAGCCGTTGCGCTGCTTCTGGACGTCCAGGCCGAGGCCGGTGTCCTTCAGCTTCTCCGCCTCGGGGCGCGGGACGACCTTGAGCGCGGCCATCCGGTCGATCACCACGTTGCGGCGGGCGATGGCGGCATCGGGGTAGTTGGTCGGGTCGTAGCCGGTCGGGTTCTTCACCATCCCGGCCAGCATCGCCGACTGCTGCCAGTTGAGCTCGGAGGCGTTGACGTTGAAGTAGTGCTTGGCGGCGGCCTGCACGCCGTAGGCGCCGTCACCGAAGTAGGCGGCGTTGAGGTAGCGCTCCAGGATCCAGTCCTTGGAGTGCTTCTCCTCCAGCGCGATCGCGTAGCGCAGCTCGCGGATCTTGCGGGCCGTCGACTTCTCGATCGCCGCCTTGCGCTCGGCCTCGGTCTTCGCGGAGTAGACCAGCGTCGTCTTCACCAGCTGCTGGGTGATCGAGGAACCACCCTGCACCGAGTCGCTGGCCTGGTTGGTGATCAGCGCGCGCAGCGTGCCCTTGAGGTCCATCGCGCCGTGCTGGTAGAAGCGGTAGTCCTCGATGGCCAGGAGCGCCTTCGACATGTTGGGTGAGATCTGGTCGAGCGCGCGGTAGACCCGGTTCTGGTCGTAGAGGGTCGTGATCAGGTTGCCCCTGCGGTCGACGATCTTGGTCGTCTGGGACATGTCGTCGACCTCGAACTCCTGCGGCAGCGAGTCCATCTGCTCGGCGGTCTGCTTGGCCGCGATCCCGGCCACACCGGCGAAGGGGATGGCCAGACCGGCGGCGACTACCCCGAGGACGGCTGCCACCCCGCACATGACGGCCAGATGCTTGAGCACGGTCTGCGGGCGCAGCGACGGCGAGGACATGCAGGTCATCGTAGGTGATCCCGACGAACAGCACATGATTCGCAATCGGGGCCGGCCAGGGGGCCGCAAAGACGTCCTGGGACCCCTACTAGTCATTTAGGACTACGTACTTTGGGTCAGAAGGGTGTGTCACTCGACAGGTTCCGGTCCTTAACCTTTAGTCCGCACGGGCGCCCACGCCGTCAATTGGGGAGGGCGAAGCGCTCCGACGAAGGGATGGCACACAATGTGGGTTGATGAATGGTCGCTGCAGGCCGCTTGTCGTGAGAACGAGCCCGACGAGCTCTTCGTGCGTGGAGCCGAGCAGAACAAGGCCAAGATGGTCTGCTCAGGCTGCGTCGTCCGCACCGAGTGCCTGGCCGAGGCGCTCGACAACCAGATCGAGTGGGGCGTCTGGGGCGGGATGACCGAGCGTGAGCGTCGTGCGCTGCTCCGCCGCAGCCCGAACGCGTCGTGGCGTGCGGTGCTCGAGGCCGCGCGCACCCGTGCCTCTGTGGAGTGACCACTCGTCCCCTACTCGGGTGGGTCGCTGAAAGATCTTGGTGAGAGCCAGGACGTACGTGACGTACGTCCTGGCTCGACCCGTTTCCCGGCGCTCAGCCCTGGGCCAGGAGCCGGCCGATCTCGCGGAGCCCGTCGAGATCGTGTACGTCACCGGGCAGTGCCGGCACCACGGCGGTCGGGACCTGGGGATGGGCGACGGCGAAGCGCTCGCGCAGCTGGTCCTGGCGCTCGACCAGCAGGGCACGGTCGGCGTGGAGCCGCAGCAGGCCGGCGGTGAGCGGCGCGTCGGGGAGACGCTCGGAGGCGGCGCCGGCCGCGGCGGCGGTCAGTGAGGCGTCGTCGGGGAGGGTGGCCCGGTTGACGACCAGGCCCTGGAGCGGCATCCGGTCGCCGGAGAGGCGCTCGACGAAGTAGGCGGCCTCCCGGAGCGCGTCGGGCTCGGGGGCCGCGATGACGAGGAAGGCGGTCTCGTCGGCCTGGAGCAGCGCGTAGGTCTCCTGCGCCCGCTGCCGGAAGCCACCGAAGACGGTGTCGAGGGCAGTCACGAAGGTCTGCAGGTCGGTGAGCATCTGCCCTCCGAGCACCTTCTTGAGCGCGTTGGTCACGATGCTGAACCCGGCCGACATCAGCCGGACCGGTCCCTTCGCGGGGGCCAGCATCAGTCGGATGAAGCGGCCGTCGAGGAAGCTGGAGAGCCGCTCGGGTGCGTCGAGGAAGTCGAGGGCGCTGCGGCTCGGGGGCGTGTCGACGACGATCAGGTCGTAGTCGCCGTTGCCGCCGTTGTGGGCGAAGGAGTCGCGGTAGAGCTGGCCGAGCTTCTCCATCGCCATGTATTCCTGCGTGCCGGCGAAGCTGGAGCTCAGCGCGACGTAGAACTGGTTGTTGAGGATCTGCTGGGCCTTCTCGGGGCTGGCCTGCGACTCGACCACCTCGTCGAAGGTGCGCTTCATGTCGAGCATCATCGCGTCGAGCCGGCCCGGGCCGACCCCGGGAACGGGGCGAGGGGTGTTGTCGAGCTGGGCGATGCCCATCGACTGGGCGAGGCGCCGGGCGGGATCGATCGTCAGCACCACGACCCTACGTCCCCGCTCGGCCGCGCGCAGCGCGAGCGCCGCCGCCGTGGTCGTCTTGCCCACACCACCACTGCCGCAGCAGACGATGATGTGGGTGTCGTGGTCGTCGAGCAGCCGGTCGACCTCGAGGGCCCGGGTGCGGTCGGCGTGGGCGGCCAGCGGGCCCACACGTGGACGCGATGTCATGCCAGCCCCTGGTCCTTCAGCTCCGCGGCGAGCTCGTAGAGCGCGCCGATGTCGATGCCGCCCGCGATCCGGTTGAGCTCGTAGGTCGGGACCCCGAGACCGGCGACGAGGTCGCGCTGGGTGTCCTCGAGGGACCGGCGCTCGGCGTACTCCTTCGCCTCCGTGGTCAGGGTGGAGATCAGGGCGGGGTCGGGTTCGACGCCGGCGCGCTTGAGGTCCTCGGCGATCGTCTCGCCGTCGAGCGAGCCGTCGAGGGCGGCGGCGAGGGACTCGTCGGGGAGGTCGCGCGGGCGGACCTGGTTGACGATGACGCCGCCGACCGGGAGCCCGGCGGAGCGGAGCTCGGTGATGCCGTCGGCGGTCTCCTGGACCGGCATCTCCTCCAGCAGCGTGACCAGGTGGACCGCGGTGCGCCGGGAGCGGAACAGGGTCATCATCGTGTCGGCCTGGTTCTTGATCGGACCGACCTTGGCCAGACCCGCGACCGACTCGGAGACGTTCAGGAAGGTCGTGATCCGGCCGGTCGGGGGAGCGTCGAGCACGACGGCGTCGTAGGTGCGCGCGCCCTTGTTGCGGCTGTTGCGCTGGACGGCCTCGAAGAGCTTGCCGGTCAGCAGGACGTCCCTGACCCCGGGCGCGATCGTGGTCGCGAACTCGATCACGCCGAAGCGGTCGAGGGCGCGGCCGGCCGGGCCGAGCTTGTAGTACATCTTCAGGTATTCGAGGAGGGCTTCCTCGGGGGCGATGTGCAGGGCGTAGACGTTGCCCGGCTCGGCGTCGGCACCGGACCGCGACCGCATCCGCAGCCCGGTCGCGATCCGCGTCTCGGCGTAGGGCAGCGGGTCGACGTCGAACATCCGCGCCACGCCCTGGCGGCCCTCGACCTCGCAGAGCAGGACGTTCTTCCCGTGGGAGGCCAGCCCGAGCGCCAGGGCAGCGGCCACCGTCGACTTGCCCGTGCCGCCCTTGCCGGTCACCACATGCAGCTGCACGTGGGGCCAGTCGGAACTCATGACAGGGACTCTAACCGGGACCCGCCGTCAGGGGGTGATGTTGAGGTTCTCGACGATCTTGGTGCCGAGGGTGGTGTCGCCGCCGATCGTCACCTTGGCGGGGTCGGCGGAGGCGCGGCCGCCGGCGAGGAGGACGTACGTCTCCCGGTCGGTCGAGAGGGTCACCGTGGGGTCGGTCACCGGGTCCGCGAGCGGGACGCCCTTGCCTTCCTTGGTGACCGTGAAGGCGTACGGAGCGTGCCCCTCGGCCTCGACGACGACCGTGGAGCCGGGGTCGGCGCCGGCCTTCTTGGCGAGCACGAAGCCGACGCCCTCGAGGAGGTAGTCGGCGGTGTGGCGGGCGCCGAGGCTGTCGAGGTTGCCGGGGCGGCCGGTCGCGCGGCGGATGTCCTGCTCGTGCAGCCAGACGTCGAGCGGCCGGTTGCGGAGCAGCTTGCCGGTGGACCACCCGATCGCGCCGAAGACGCCGGGCGCCGGCGCCGCCGGGTCCTCGGGCGGAGAGGCGAGCAGCTCGTCGTGGCGTACGGCGGAGTAGCGGCGGATCTCGTCGATGACGCTCTTCGGGTCGGCATCTCGACGGGTGAGCACGCCGATCTCGGTGAACTGGCCCATCGGCGACTTGATGTGGGCCGACTCGGGGACGTCCGCCTCCTCGCGAGGGGCACCGGCGGTGAGGCCCTCGAGGTGAGCGACGTGTGAGGCGATGGCACGTACGTCCCAGCCGGGGAGATCGGTCGGGAGATCCCAGTCGGTCTCGGACAGCTCCTCCAGGAGCGTGAGGAGATCCGCGATGGAGGCCCACCAGGCGTCGACGTACGTCTTCAGCTGCTCAGTCGAGGTCACGGCCCTGACCCTAGTGCGCCCGACCGTAGGTTGGAAGGTCCAACCATGTCATCGAGAAACCGGTCCGCGGGCGCGCGAAGTAGGGTGCGGGATATGACCAAGTGGGAGTACCAGGTAGCGCCGATCCTCAATCACGCCGCGGCGCAGATTCTCAACAACTTCGGTGCCGACGGGTGGGAGCTCGTCTCCATCCTCGACAACGGCACCGGCAACTACGTCGGCTTCTTCAAGCGGGCGGTCTCGGAGTGAGCGCCGCCCCGGAGGAGGTCCTCGCCGAGCTCGGGCTGAGCGTGCCCGAGGTGGTGCCGCCGGTGGCGGCCTACATCCCGGCGGTGCGCTCGGGCAACCACGTGTTCACCTCGGGCCAGCTCCCGATGAAGGACGGCGCGCTGCTCTCCGTCGGCAAGGTCGGCGGCGACGTGTCGGCCGAGGACGGCTACGCCGCGGCGCAGCAGTGCGCGCTCAACGCCCTGGCCGCGGTCAAGGCCGAGATCGGTGACCTCTCGCAGGTCAAGCGGGTCGTGAAGGTGCTGTGCTTCGTCGCCTCCACGCCCGACTTCACCGGCCAGCCGGGTGTCGCCAACGGTGCCTCCGAGCTGCTCGGGAAGGTCTTCGGCGACGCCGGCCGGCACGCACGTTCGGCCGTCGGCGTGCCCGTTCTGCCGCTCGACGCGCCTGTCGAGGTCGAGATCGTCGTCGAGATCTGAGTCTCGGTCTGAGTCTCGGTCTGAGTCTCGGATGGGGGTAGGGCGGGGGTGCGCGCGTCGCTACAGTGACGAACGTGCGCATCCCGATCCCTCCAGTCCGGCTTGGTGACGACATCGTGGCGTTGGCCGGGGAGTACGCCGAGGGCGTACGCACCCCGGTCGAGCCGCGGGACGCGGCGACGGTCCTCCTGCTGCGGCCGGGATCGGGCACCGGCCCCGAGGTGTACCTCCTCCGTCGTCAGCTGACCATGGGGTTCGCCGCCGGGATGGCCGTCTTCCCCGGCGGCGGCGTGGACGTACGCGACGCCGAGCTGCCCGACGCCTGCTGGGCCGGGCCGTCGGCGGCCGAGTGGGCGCGCCGGCTCGGGGTCGACGAGTCCCGGGCGCGGGCGCTGGTCGCCGCGGCGGTGCGGGAGACGTTCGAGGAGTGCGGCGTGCTGCTCGCGGGGACGTCGGCAGACGCCGTCGTCGATGACGTCTCCGGCTCGGAATGGGAGGCGGACCGGGTCGCTCTGGAGTCGCGCTCGCTGTCGTTGACCGAGCTGCTGACCCGGCGCGGGCTGGTGCTGCGTACGGATCTGCTGGGGCCGTGGGCCGCGTGGACCACGCCGGTCTTCGAACCGAAGCGCTTCGCGACCTGGTTCTTCGTCGCCCGGCTGCCCGAGGGCCAGGTGACCCGCGACGTGTCGACGGAGTCCTCCTCGGTGCACTGGCTCGGCGCCGCCGAGGCGGTCGACCAGGTCGAGGCCGGCGAGCTGGCGATGATGCCGCCGACCTACCTCAACTGCCTCGAGGTCGCCTCGATCGGCTCCGAGGACGACGTGCTCGCCGCCGCTGCGGAGCGCGAGCTGACCATGTTCACGCCGGCCGTCACGGAGGTCGACGGCGGCCACGCCCTGTCGATGATGCCGCTGCACGCCTCGCTCGTCGCGGGAAGGGGACGCTCGTGACCGAGTCCGATTCCGGATCCTGGTCGGGTGGGGTCTTCGGCGAACGAGGGCAGTGCATCCTCGCGCCCAACCCCGGGATCATGTCGCTCGACGGCACCAACACCTGGGTGCTGCGCGAGCCGGGCGCGCGCCGGTCGGTCGTGATCGACCCCGGGCCGCTCGACGAGGGGCACCTCGATGCGGTCGCGGAGGCGGCCGGCGAGGTGGCGACGGTGCTGCTGACCCATCATCACTACGACCACTCCGAGGCGGCACGGGCCTTCGCCGAGCGGGTCGGGGCCGGCGTACGCGCTCTTGATCCTGAATACCGGCTCGGGACCGAGGGGCTCGGAGACGGCGACGTCATCGAGGTCGACGGGCTGGAGATCCGCGTCGTCGGGACCCCCGGGCACACCTCGGACTCGCTGTCCTTCTGGCTCCCTTCGGACGGTGCCGTGCTGACCGGCGACACCGTTCTCGGCCGAGGGACGACCGTGGTCGCCCACCCCGACGGCGAGCTCGGCGCCTACCTCGACTCCCTCGACCGGCTCCACGCGCTCGCCTCCGAGCACGGTGTCGGCAGCGTCTGGCCCGGTCACGGTCCGGTCATCGGCAACGCTCTCGGCACGCTCGACTACTACATCGCCCACCGCCGTGAGCGCCTCGGCCAGGTCGAGGATGCCGTGGCCGGGCTCGGTGTCACTCCGGCCGCCGCGGATCCGCGAGCGATCGTCGAGATCGTGTACGCCGACGTCGACCAGGTCCTCTGGGGCGCCGCCGAGCTCTCGGTCAGGGCGCAATTGGCTTACCTCGCCGAGCGCTGAGGCCTACTCTTCGGCCCATGGCCACCCTGCCCGGAGTCGAGCTCCTGCTTCCCGATCCGCCCGCGTGGCGGGGCTGGCTGGAGGAGCATCATGCCGACACACCCGCGGTCTGGCTGGTGCTGACCAAGAAGGGCGGCACGCTGACCACTTTGACGTGGCAGACCGCGCTCGACGAGGCGCTCTGCTTCGGCTGGATCGACGGTCAGGCCCGGCGGCGCGACGAACAGTCGTCCTTCCAGCGGTTCACGCCGCGCGGCCCGAAGAGCCGCTGGTCACTGCGGAACGTCGAGCACATCGACCGGCTCGAGACCGAGGGCCGGATGACCGCAGCCGGAAGGGCGGCCGTGGAGGCGGCCAAGGCGGACGGGCGATGGGAGGCGGCGTACGCCGGTCCGGCCACCGCCGAGACCCCGCCCGACCTCCTGGCCGCGATCGCCGCGGTGCCCGAGGCACAGGCGATGTACG
Source organism: Nocardioides sp. NPDC126508 (assembly GCA_040302365.1). Taxonomy (GTDB): domain Bacteria; phylum Actinomycetota; class Actinomycetes; order Propionibacteriales; family Nocardioidaceae; genus Nocardioides. The sequence continues at coordinate 98,326 of JBEOUM010000004.1, read as the reverse complement.
ACGTCCTCACCTCTCAGAACCGCTACGCCCTCTACCACCGCATCACGGTCCTGAAGACCGAGGCCGCGCGGGCGCGCAGGATCGAGGAGTACGTCGCCATGCTCGCGCGTCACGAGACGCTCCATCCGCAGAAGCGCCGGCCTCAGTAGCTCAGTTCAGGTGGCCGTCTCGGTCTTCCTTCGTCTGAGGTGCCCCCAGATGAGGAAGCCGGTCACGACTGCCCCGATGGCTCCGATGGGCGGTAGCCAGCGGAGCGGGCTGGGCTCGGCCCACGCCGTGTCGGGCGTGTTGACGGCAATGTCGTCGGGAAGGGCGGTGGCGATGCTCAACATGTGCAACCGGGAGTCGATCTCCGCGACGACCTCGGTCGATCCGTCGTCGGCGACGGTGCGGAGATCGTTGCCGTCGTCACTCGCTGTCACGATGAGCGGGGTCCCGTCGGCCAGCCAGCCTGCGACCTCGACGAGCCGGCGACCGTCGACGTCGACACCTCGACCGGTCGGGCCGATCACGAAGTCGACTCTCGTGGACAGGTCGCTCTCGATCGATCGGACATCGTCGCGTCCGTCCTCTGCCGTGCCGGTGCCGACCCAGGTCGACAGGCCTTCCTGACCCGCGCCGGGCAGGTCCGCAGCGTCGTCCTCGGGCCAGAACCGGGTGCCGGACTCGGTGCCGGCGGCGACGGTGCCGTCGTTGCCGATGCCTGCGTTCGCCCAGTCGCCGTCAGGGAGCGGTTCGACGGTGCCGTCGGGCGTGATGCGACCAGCTCGCTGGTGTTCGTAGTCGGAGTGCCAGACCAGCCAGGTCGAGTCCGGTGACCAGGAGATGCTCGTGATCTCGTCGCCGCCCAAGGTGAGGGGATGCGTTGTGACCTCACCGGTCTCGAGATCGAGTACGTTCACGCTCGGCTCCTCGGTGACGTACGCGAGCTGGGCGCCATCGGGGGAGAGCGAGATCGGCCGGCCCATGAGGGTGTCGCTGGCCCCTTCGACTCCAGGAAGGCGTAGTCGCTGGTAGTCGCCTTCAGCGGTGATCACCACCGCGATTCCGTCGTCTTCTACGGCACCGATCTCGTCGCTGAACGCGAGGATGGCACGCCCGACCGCGGCGGGCTCGGAGACAGGGATGTCGGAAGCCGGCGTGTTCGTCCAGGGAATGCTCTGCGGAATGACCGCCCGTCCCGGAGCTTCGGTGTTCGGCGAACCTGCGGACTCGATCTCCAAGATGCCGCCAGGACCCCGCGGGGTGTCGCTCCCGGACGAGAGGCCGGTGACATCGAAGAGAGACAGGGCGCTGACGAGGACCAGAAGTGCGGCGAGTGCGGCGACGACCAGGAGCGCGCGCCTCGCTCGCCGCCAGAGGACGACTGCCACGACCGCTGAGACCAACCAGAACACTGCCGTGCCGGCCCACAGAGGCATGAAGAACGGCTTGCTGCGGTGCACCGTCGGGTGCTTGATCGAGTCGGCATCGATGAGGTCGTACGCGATGCTGACGGTGTCGACAACCACGCCTGCGCCGCCTTCGACCGCGATCAAGGAACTTCCGCCCTCGCCGCCGGTCGCATCGTCGACCGCCCAGACCTGGCCGAAGTAGATGTCGTCCTGGCCATGGAGCTCGAGCAGGGGCCCGTCACCGACCCAGCCGACCGGAACCAGTGGCATCTTGTTCGGGCTCGGGTACGTCGGGCCGCGGCCGTCGACGCGGGCCAGCCCGTCCTCCGTGGTGACGTAGAGGTCGGATCCGTGGAACATGATCGGCTCGTAGCCGGATGCCTCGTCAGGCAGCGGCAGCGGGGTGATCTCGCCGCCCGCCCGCTGGACTTGGAGGTCGGATCCAGGATCCCCGTTGAAGGCCATGGTGCCGTCGTCGGAGACCGCCCACAGGCCGAGATCCGTCACGGTGCCGATCCCGCCGGAGTAGGTGGTCGTGGTGCCCGATGCGTAGGTGATGACCCCAGCCACGGCATCAGCGGGGACGTAGGCATCTGAGTCCCACTGGTCCATCTGGAGCCCTGTCCAGAGCAGCTGGTTGCCGCCCTCAGACCACTTCACGCCGGTGACGTAGGTGGGTCCGTCGTTGCTGAGGTCCCACTCGAAGATCTCGCCGGTGGTCAGGTCGGCGACGCGTACGCCGTTCGAGACGTGCTGGCTGTCAGTCCCCGCGTCTCGGCCCCGTCCCCAGGACCAGGCCAGCTGGGTCCCGTCCGGTGAAAGCGCGAGAGGGCGGCGCCCGCCGTCGTCGCCGGAGGAGTTCCTCCAGTAGGGGTCGAGGCCGATGAAGTCGTCGAGTGCGAGCGGGTGGTAGTCGCCGTCGTCGGCATCGACGACGACCGCGACGGCTCCGTTCGAGTCCTGAGCCGGTTGGACGTACGCGATCGCGCCTGTGCCGATGGCCAGGTCGTGTTCCAGCTTCCCGGCGTTGGCGTAGTGGCCGTCCTCCGTCTCGGCCAGCCACGTCGGCGTCGCATAGATCGTGTCGGGGACGGCGAGGTCGGTGTCGCCTCGGGCGGGCTGGACGTCGGCCGAGTCGCGCTGCTGCGTGAAGGCGACGGAGCCGGCGATGAGGACGATGGCGGCCGAGATCGCACTGATGGCGATGACGACCGAGCGGCGGTGGGCGCGGCGGCCGCGGGCGAAGGTGTCAGTGGGGACGTACGCCTCGGGGGCTCGCTCGGCGATGCGGTGGAGCTCCTCGCGGAGCTGCTGGTCAGTCATGGAGGAGCTCCTCGAGATGAGGTGCGAGGGTGCGCAGGCGCGCGAGGGCCTTGCGGGTCGTGGACTTGACCGTGCCGGAGTGGATTCCGAGGACATGGGCGGTCTGGACCTCGGTGAGGTCTTCGAAGAATCTGAGCACGAGGATCGTGCGCTGCCTCGGGGTCAGCTCGGCGAGCGCCTGCTCGAGGCTCAGTCGGAGGTCTGAGTCCGTCGCCAGGGCAGAAGGCGCTTCGTACGACTCCATCGGCGTCTCCTGAAGCCGACGTCGGCGCCACCAGGAGATGTTCTGGGTGTAGAGGATGCGGCGGACGTACGGCTCGGGGTCACCGTTGATGCGATGCCACGACTTCGCGGCCGAGAAGAGGGCCTGCTGCACGAGGTCCTCGGCCAAGTGGGTGTCGCCGGTCAGCAGGTAGGCGGTGCGGGACAGCGCGGGCACCCGGGTGCGTACGAAATGCTCGAACGCTCCGCGATCGAGGTCTGTGGGGGACAAAGGCACGGCCTCCTTTCACCGGCAAATACGCCGGTGGGAAGGAGGCCGGGTGCCTACGTAGAGTTAAAAGATCAGCGGGCGCGGCGGGCCATGCGCTCGATGTCCATGATGACCACGCTGCGCGGCTCGAGGCGGAGCCAGCCGCGGCTGGCGAAGTCGGCCAGGGCCTTGTTGACCGTCTCGCGGGAGGCGCCGACGAGCTGGGCGAGCTCCTCCTGGGTGAGGTCGTGGTGGACGTGGACGCCGTCGTCGGCGGTGCGGCCGAAGCGGTCGGCGAGGTCGAGGAGGGCCTTCGCGACACGGCCGGGGACGTCGGAGAAGACGAGGTCGGCGACGACGTCGTTGGCCTTGCGGAGGCGACCGGCCAGCTGGGCGAGCAGGCCGCGGGCAACGACCGGGCGGCCCTCGAGCCACTTGAGGAGGTCCTCGTGCGACAGGCTCGCGAAGGCGGAGTCGGTGACCGCGGTGACCGTGGCGGAGCGGGGGCCCGGGTCGAAGAGCGAGAGCTCACCGAACATCTGGCCGGGGCCCATGATCGCGAGCAGGTTCTCCCGGCCGTCGGACGAGGTGCGGCCGAGCTTCACCTTGCCGTCGATCACGACGTACAGCTTGTCGCCGGAGTCACCCTCGTGAAAGAGCACCTCTCCGCGGCGGAGCTTCGACTCTGCCATCGAGGCGTGCAGGGCCGTCATCGACTCGTCGTCGAGTGCGCTGAAGAGCGGTGCCTGACGGAGTACGTCGTTGTCCATTGCGGCCATTCCTCCTGGATTTTCCCCACATCCGCGGGTATTACACCGGGAATCCTATCTGTGGAACGTCTCACAGGTGCACATCCCCCACCGATAAGCCACCGATAACCCCAGAAAGTGCATGTGCGCGGCGGTATTTGTGCTAGCCGCCTGCTGGGCCGGATCGGCATTGTCGGTGGGGCCGCGTAGCCTTGCTGCGTGCCTGCCCAGAAGTTTGCGACTGAGACGCGCCTGGGTCTGGTGCGTCGCGCCCGTCGGATCGACCGCATCCTCGGTGAGACCTACCCGGATGCGAAGGCCGAGCTCGACTTCACCAACCCGTTCGAGTGCCTGGTCGTCACGGTGCTGAGCGCCCAGACGACCGACAAGCGGGTCAACCTGGCCTCGCCCGCCCTGTTCGCGGCCTATCCGTCCGCGAAGGAGATGGCCGCGGCGCCCCGGGAACACCTGGAGCAGCTCGTCGGGCCGCTCGGTTTCTTCCGTGCCAAGACCGACGCCCTGCTGAAGCTGAGCGCGGTGCTGGTGGAGGAGTACGACGGGGAGGTGCCCTCCCGCCTGGAGCAGCTGGTGAAGCTGCCCGGTGTCGGGCGCAAGACCGCCAACGTGGTGCTCGGCAACGCCTTCGGCAAGCCGGGGATCACCGTCGACACCCACTTCGGGCGGCTCTCACGCCGCTTCGGCTGGACGACCGAGAAGGACCCGGTCAAGGTCGAGCACGAGGTCGGCGCGCTGTTCGAGAAGCGCGACTGGACGATGCTGTCCCACCACGTGATCTGGCACGGACGACGGATCTGTCACGCGCAGAAGCCCGCGTGCGGTGCCTGCCCGGTGTCACAGCTGTGCCCTGCGTACGGGGAGGGGCCGACCGACCCGGTCGCCGCAGCCAAGCTGGTCCGCACGGAGGGCCGCAACTGATGGTTCGTCGTCGTGTTGGTGCGGCGGTGGCTGCTGTCCTGCTGGCGGTCCTGGCCGGCTGTGGCACCGAGCCCTCGGCCGAAGGCGGGCAGTCCGGCGCGCCGCTGGCCGACAAGCCCTCCTCGTCCAAGGTGAACGTCGCCACCGCGGACATGGTCGCGGCCAAGAAGGCCTCGAAGGTGGAGGCCTGTCGACCCGGGTCCGCGAGCGACGGCGGGCTGCCGTCGATCGAGCTGCCCTGCCTCGGTGGCGGTGAGGCCGCCGACCTCGCCTCGTTCGAGGGACCGCTGGTGATCAACCTCTTCCAGGGCTTCTGCGCGCCCTGCAAGAAGGAGATGCCCGCGCTCCAGTCGTTCTACGAGGCCTACGGTGACCAGGTCCCGGTCATCGGCATCGACGTCATGGACACCGTTCCCGGCGTCGCGCTCGAGGAGGCGATCTCCCGCGGGGTGACCTTCCCGATGTACGCCGATCCCGCCGGTGACCTGCAGGGTGGGCCGCTCACCGCGCGAGCGGTCCCGGCGACGTACGTCCTGTCCTCCTCCGGCAAGGTCGAGCTGTTGCAGATGGGTGGCATGAAGAGTGCCGCCCAGGTGAAGGAGCTCGTGGAGAAGAAGCTGGGGATCGGCCTGTGACCGCGAACGGGACGCGGCCGGAGTGGTTCGAGGAGATCATCGGCGCGGCCGAGCGGATCCAGGGCGAGGACATCTCGCAGTTCCTGCCGCCGACCGACGGGAGCGCTCGGGAGTCGGCCGTGCTCATGCTCTTCGGCGAGGGTCCCGAGGGGCCCGATCTGCTGCTGACCGAGCGCTCCCACACGATGCGCTCCCACCCCGGCCAGGTGTCGTTCCCCGGCGGACGGCTCGATCCGGGCGAGACCGCCGAGGAGGCGGCGCTCCGGGAGGCGTGGGAGGAGACCGGCCTCGACCCGACTGGTGTCGACGTGGTCGGCCGGCTTCCGGCCCTGTGGATCCCGTTCTCCAACCATGCGGTGGTGCCGATCATCGCATGGTGGCGGGAGCCGTCGCCGGTGACGACGCGCTCGGTCGAGGAGGTGCACGCGGTCTATCGGGTGCCGTTGTCCGATCTCATGGATCCGGCCCACCGGATCCAGGTGGGTTCGCCGGGGCGCGGCGGATGGCTGATGCCCGCGTTCTTGATCGGACCGGAGAAGGATGTCATTCTCTGGGGCTTCACAGGTGGAATCATCAACCGCTTCTTCACCTATCTCGGGTGGATCTCGGAGATTCCGGACGCCCCGATCAAGGAGTTGCCCGAATACATGCTGCAGGGACGCGAACGGAATCGGCCGTGAACTTTCTTGATTGGATCCTGATCATCCTCGTCGGGGCCTATGCGCTCTCGGGATACTGGCAGGGCTTCATCACCGGCGCCTTCGCGACCGGCGGACTGCTGCTCGGTGGCTTCATCGGCATCTGGCTGGCGCCGAAGGTGCTCGGCAGCGCGGCTCCGTCGCTGTGGGTCTCGCTGGGTGCCCTGTTCATCGTGATCGCCTGCGCCTCCATCGGCCAGGCGGTGCTGCAGTACGGCGGCGTACGCGTGCGCGACGAGATCACCTGGCAGCCGGCGCGGATCGTCGACGCGCTCGGCGGAGCGATGCTCAGCGCGGCCGCCGTGCTGGTCGTCGCCTGGGCGCTCGGGGTCGCGGTCTCGGGGGCGCAGATCAACGGGCTCACCCCGGCCGTACGCGGCTCGGCGATCCTGGCCAAGGTCGACTCGATCATGCCGTCGCCTGCCGACCGTGCGCTGCGCGCGTTCAACGACGTCGTCGGCACCTCGTTCTTCCCGCGCTACCTCGAGCCGTTCGCCCGTGAGCGGATCGTCGAGGTCGGCCCGGGCCCGAAGCGCATGCTCACCGACCCCGATGTCGTACGCGCCGGGGAGTCGGTCCTCAAGATCCGTGGCGCCAACGAGTGCGGCAAGGGCGTCGAGGGCACCGGGTTCGTGATCGGGCGCGGCTATCTGATGACCAACGCCCACGTGGTGGCCGGAGTCGACGACCCCAACGTGATCATCGGCGACAGCGCCAACGACGCCAAGGTCGTCCACTACGACCCCGCGATCGACATCGCGGTCCTGAAGTTCAAGGGCGGCGGCGACCTCAAGCGCCTCGATTTCGACAGTACGGCCGCCGCCGAGGACCCGATCGCGGTCCTGGGCTATCCGCAGGACGGCCCCTTCGACGTACAGCCCGGCCGTATCCGTGCCGAGCAGCGCCTCCGCTCGCCCGACATCTACGGTGTCGGCACGGTCATCCGAGACGTCTATTCCGTACGCGGCCTCATCCGCCCCGGCAACTCCGGCGGCCCCGTCGTCGACTCCGAGGGCGACGTCGTCGGCGTCGTCTTCGCCGCCTCGGTCACCGACTCCGAGACCGGCTACGCCCTCACGACCGACCAGGTCATCGACATCGCTCGCCAGGCTCGCTCCGAGACCGCCGCTGTCGACACCGGGGCCTGCGCCGGCTGACCCCCGCCGAGGCGTCAGCTAGGACGCCTCGGCCGACGGGGGTGACGCCTCGGTCAGAAGCGGCGGGCGGAGTAGGTCGGGGTCAGGGCGTCCTTGATCTCGCGGAGCCAGGTGTCGAGACGGTCGCCGGTGAAGTCGCCCTTGCGCACGATGACGATCGTCCAGCCGTGATCGATCAGCCAGCCTCGACGTTCCTCGTCGTAGATGCGCTGGTCGGGGTCGTCGTGGTCCTCGCCGTCGTATTCGATCGCGACCTTGGCGAGCCGATAGGCGAAGTCGAGGCGGTAGGTCGGGATGCCTTCGACGTCGACCCAGACCTGGGCCTCGGGAAGCGGGAGTCCGGCATCGCTGATCGCCAGCAAGGTCCAGGACTCGCGCTGGGACTCGAGGCGGCGGTTGAGAAGTGGGACGAGCTCGCGGAGCTGGACGACGCCCCGGCGCCCGCGGAAGCGTGGCAGCTGCTCGTCGAATGCAATCCGGGTGATCCCGTGGTGTCGGGCGAACTCGTTGAGCGCAGCCATCGCCTCCCGACGTTTCAGATTGCAGCCCAGGTCGAGTGCGGTGCGCAACGGTGTCGTCACACGTACGCCGCCGATGACCGTGATGTCCTCGGGAAGGAGGTCGCGTGAGCGACCGTCGGTGCCCGGGCGCCGCGTGCGGGTGTGACCGCGGACGGCGCACGTCTCCACGGCCGGAGGCTGCGCCATCTCCGTCTGGGTGAAGGTGTTGATGCCGTGCACCCAGGCTGCAGTCCGGTCGCTGATCACCTGGTGCTCGGACACCACCTGCACAAGCGCCTCGGCGCGCTTCACCGGATCGTCCTCCGCCTGGGCCGCGAGATAGACACCTCGGAACGGGCGGCGCACGTCGCCATGGCTGATCGCCTGCGCGAGTGCGTATCGGTTGGTTGCGACCGACTCGATGTCGGACGTGGTGAAGGGTCGCTCCGGCAGCGGGCCGTCGGTCTTGACGAGTGAGAGGTTCATGGCCGCAGCGTGCGCCAGGTTGCGTACGAAGTCATCCGCCTTTTCAGAGGCTGTGGATAACTTCGGACTCAGCGCGCCCTGTGGACGGAGATCGGCCCGTCACAGTGACGCCTCGGCCGACCGGAGTGACGCCTCGGCCGACGGGGCTGACGCCTCGGCGGGGAGGGTCAGCGCTGGCCCTTGAGAGCCCGCGGGATCTCCTTGCCCTGCGCGATGGCCTTCTCGGGGGCCTTGACCTTCTTCACCTTGAGTACGCCGACGAACCCGAGGAGGCCGGCGAGGAGGACGTAGAAGCCGAAGACGATGAGGAACGACCAGTGCAGGCCGAGGCCGGCCCAGTGGATGAAGTAGGCGATCGAGACGGACAGCATGATCACCGCGAGGACCAGCAGGAACGCAGCCGCGGCGAAGAGGCCGATGCCGACGCCGGCGTTGGTCACCGAGACCTTGAGCTCCTGTTTGGCGAGCGTGATCTCCTTGTTGACGAGCTCGGAGATGTCGCGAGTGGCGTCGACGACGAGCTTCCCGATCGTCGGGTCCTCGCCGCCCGGGGACTTCACGATGTCGACTGCCATGGGAACCCTTCGCTGAACGTGTGTTGGGGAGCGCCCACGACCTTACCGGTCCCGACCCGGATCATCCTCGAACACGTCCGGCACGCCGTCCTTGTTGACGTCGAGAGTCTCCAGCTGCTCGATGCGTTTGTAGACCCGGTTGCGCCCGCGCAGCACCACCGTCGCCAGCAGCGCGGCGAGCACCGAACCGAGGAGCACGCCGACCTTCATGTGGTCGTGCACCGCCGGTTGGTCGTGGAAGGCGAGCTCGCCGATGAGCAGCGAGACGGTGAACCCGATCCCGGCCAGCATCGCCATCCCGATCACGTCGGACCACGCCAGGTCGTCATCCAGCGAGGCCTTGGTGAAGGTCGACAGGAGCCAGGTCGATCCGGCGATGCCGATGGGCTTACCGAGGACCAGGCCGGCGATGATGCCGAGCGCGACCGGGTCGGTGACCGAACCCGCGATGCCCGTCCAGCCGCCGAGCGAGACACCTGCGGCGAAGAAGGCGAAGATCGGCACCGCCACCCCGGCTGAGATCGGCCGGGTCAGGTGCTCCAGGTGCTCGGCGTACCCGCGCTTGGACTCCGGGTTCTTGCGGAGCACCGGGACGGTGAAGCCGAGCAGCACCCCGGCAACGGTGGCGTGGACGCCGCTCGCGTGCACGAGCGCCCAGGCGATCAGGGCGAGCGGGATCAGCAGCCACGGGTTGCGTACGCGGCGCTGCACCAGCACCCCGAAGAGCGCGATCGGCACGAGCGCCAGCAGCAGGATGCCGATGTGGAGCTCGGAGGTGAAGAAGACCGCGATGATGATGATCCCGAGGAGGTCGTCGACCACGGCGAGAGTGAGCAGGAACGTACGCAACCCGGCAGGCAGGTGGGTGGAGATGACCGCCAGGATGGCGACAGCGAACGCGATGTCGGTGGCGACCGGCACCGCCCAGCCGGACAGCGAGCCGTCGTCGAGGAGGTTGACCGCGACGTAGACAGCCGCGGGCGCGACCATGCCGCCGACAGCGGCGGCGATCGGAAGCGCCGCCCGCCGCGGGTCGCGCAGGTCGCCGGCGACGAACTCCCGCTTGAGCTCCAGGCCGGCGACGAAGAAGAAGATCGCCAGCAGGCCGTCCGCCGCCCACGCCCCGATGCTCAGATCGAGATGGAGCGCCGCCGGCCCGATGCGGAAGTCTCGCATCGCCTCGTAGGCGTCCCGCCAGGGGCTGTTGGCGAGGACGACGGCGACGACGGCGCCGATGATGAGCAGGATGCCACCGGTCGTCTCGGCGCGCAGGATCTCGGCCGTACGCGACGTCTCCAGCCACGAGCCACGGGTGAACAGGCGGTTGCGGTTGTCGGTCACGAGTGGGCCTCCACAGGCTCAGGGGGTCGACGAAGTCACGCCGACCAGACTTCCCGGCACACCTGAGACGACCCTAGCAAGCACCGGCGTCCGATTCCGAAGGACGATCAGGCCAGGCACTCACGGGATTCGCAAGAGTAAACAAACATGGTCAAACGTAAATAAATGAATCATGCGGTGTGTGAGTTGCTGCACAAATACCCCCACCTGTACGCAGATCCATTGCATAGTCGAGTCAGCCCCGCCGCACGGTGGGGCCGCTCCGGACGCGCCGAGGCCCGTCACAGCCGGAGGTGAGTCGATCCGACCACGGTGACGGGCACGGGGGAGCCGAGCAGTACGCCGGGAGCCAGAGAACAAGGCAGGCCGGCTTGGGGTGAAGGCGTGGACGGAACACCACCGACGCCCGGGCAACAGCAGCCCGAATCCGACAGGTAAACCTTCGCAGGCGTCGCTGCAACAGGGGAACCTCGAATGACCGGATCGTGTTTCGGTGCGCTTTCGCGCGCCCACAGAACGATGACCGTCGGCGTCGCGACCGTCCTTGTGATCGGCCTCGCGCTCGTCGCTGCTCCAACCCAGTCCGCCACCGCTGCGTCCCCGCCGGCCGCAACCGCCCGGGCAGGCGCCGACACCGCCGCCCCGACGAGCACTCACACCACCAAGCGGAAGAAGCGGGTCTCGCGGGGGCTGCGAGCGCTGCGCCGCGTCAAGAGCCAGGCCGGCGACCCCTACTCCTACGGCGCCAACGGACCTCGCGCCTACGACTGCTCCGGACTGACCCAGTGGGTCTACAAGAAGCTCGGCCACAAGCTCCCGCACAGCTCATCGGCACAGGTCGGCCACACCTTCAAGGTCAAGAAACCTCGCAAGGGCGACCTGGTCTTCTTCTACGGGAGCGGCGGCGTCTACCACGTCGGCATCTACGCCGGAAAGCACGACGGGCGCCGCTGGGTCTGGCATGCGCCCCGCTCCGGAGAGACGGTCAAGAAGGACCCGATCTGGACCGACAGCTACTTCATCCGCCGGGTGAAGTACAAGAAGCACTAGTACGCAGTGGCCCGGCCACCCACGAAGGGTGACCGGGCCGCAGTGCGTGTCCTACTCCGTCGAGGTCGCCTGCCCCGCGGCGATCAGATCCATGATGGTCTGATCGGCAAGCGTGGTCGTATCGCCGACGCCGCGACCCTCGGCGAGGTCGCGCAGCAGGCGCCGCATGATCTTCCCCGAACGGGTCTTGGGCAGCTCGGGCACGATCATGATCTGCCGCGGCTTGGCGATCGGGCCGATCTCCTTGCGGACGTGGTCGGAGAGCTCCTTCTCGCAGTCCGCGGGCGACCCGTCGCGCAGGATGACGTACGCCACCACGGCCTGCCCCGTGTCGGGGTCGGTCGCGCCGACGACAGCGGCCTCGGCGACGTAGGAGTGGGAGACCAGCGCCGACTCGATCTCGGTCGTGGAGAGCCGGTGGCCGGACACGTTCATCACGTCGTCGACGCGGCCCAGGACCCAGACGTCGCCGTCCTCGTCCTTCTTCGCGCCGTCGCCGGCGAAGTAGAACCCCTGGTCCTTGAACCGCGCCCAGTAGGTGTCCACGTAGCGCTGGTCGTCCCCCCAGATCGTACGCAGCATCGACGGCCACGGCTGGGTGAGCACGAGGTAGCCCCCGGCACCGTTCGGCACGGGCACGCCGTTGTCATCGACCACGTCGGCGCCCACGCCCGGCAGGGCCTTCATCGCCGAACCCGGCTTCCCGGCCGTCACCCCGGGGAGCGGCGAGATCATGATCGCGCCGGTCTCGGTCTGCCACCAGGTGTCCACGACGGGCACCTTCGAGCCGCCGATGACGTCGCGGTACCAGACGTAGGCCTCGGGGTTGATCGGCTCACCGACGGACCCGAGCAGGCGGACCGAGGAGAGGTCGCGGGCGTCCGGGATGGCGCGGCCCTGCTTCATGAACGTTCGGATCGCGGTCGGAGCCGTGTAGAAGAGGGTGACGCCGTACTCCTCGATGATCTGCCACCAGCGGCCCTTCTCCGGGAAGTCCGGGGTGCCCTCGTAGAGCACTTGGGTCGCGCCGTTGGCCAGCGGCCCGTAGACGATGTAGGAGTGGCCGGTGATCCAGCCGATGTCGGCGGTGCACCAGTAGACGTCGGTCTCGGGCTTGAGGTCGAAGACCTCCCAGTGGGTGAACGCCGCCTGGGTGAGGTAGCCGCCGGTGGTGTGCAGGATGCCCTTGGGCTTGCCGGTGGTGCCGGAGGTGTACATCACGAAGAGCGGGTGCTCGGCGTCGTGCGCGACCGGGGTGTGCTCGGTCGACGCGGTCGAGACGACGTCGCTCCACCACTTGTCGACCGAGTCGTTCCAGTCGACTTCCTGCCCGGTGCGGCGGACGACCACGACGTTCTCGACCAGGCCCGGCTGGGCCTCCTCGACCTTCGTGACCGCCTCGTCGACGGCCGGCTTGAGCGCCGAAGGTGCGCCGCGGCGGTAGCCGCCGTCGGAGGTCACGATCAGCTTCGCGCCGCAGTCGACGACGCGGGTCGCGAGGGCGTCGGCGGAGAAGCCACCGAAGATGACGGTGTGGATCGCGCCGATCCGCGCGCAGGCCAGCATCGCGAAGACGGCCTCGGGGATCATCGGCAGGTAGATCGCGACCCGGTCGCCCTTGCCGACACCCAGCGCCTCGAAGGCGTTCGCGGCCCGGGAGACCTCGTCCTTGAGCTCGGCATAGGTGATCGTCCGCTTGTCCTCGATCGGCTCGCCGACCCAGTGGATCGCGACCCGGTCACCGAGCCCGGCCTCGACGTGCCGGTCGACGGCGTTGTACGCCACGTTGATCTCGCCGCCCTCGAACCACTTGGCGAACGGCGGGTTGTCCCAGTTCAGGACACGATCGAACGGCTTGGCCCAGGTGAGCCGTTCCGCGGCGGCGGCCCAGAAGGCGTCCCGGTCCTCCTCGGCGGCGGAGTAGGCGTCGGCCTTGACGTTGGCAGCGGCGGCGAGCCCGGCGGGCGGCTCGAACCGGCGCTCTTCGTGCAGCAGGTTGGACAGGGTCTCGTCGGTCACAGTGACTCCTACGTACGAAAATGTGTGGCTCAAGCCACAGGGTAGTGCGGGGGAAAGAATGATGGCGGGCCGTCGTACAACAGCAGATGTACGACGGCCCGCCGCAGTGCTAGTTCGAGCTGGGGATCAGTGCGAGATCGCCTTCTCCGAGCCGGCGCCGGTGAGGGCGCGCACCTCGAGCTCGACGTACCGCTCGGCGGTCTCCGGCTCCTTCGACGTCACCGTGCCCAGCCAGCCCAGGAAGAATCCGAGCGGGATGGAGATGATGCCGGGGTTCTCCAGCGGGAACCAGGAGAAGTCCACGCCGAGCGGGAACAGCGAGGCGGAGATCGTGTCGCCGGTCACCGCGTCCACGGCCGTCTTGCCGGAGACGACCGGCGAGAAGAAGACCAGGCCGACGCAGGAGATCAGGCCGCCGTAGATCGACCAGACCGCGCCACGGGTGTTGAACCGCGCCCAGAACATGTTGTAGATGATCGCCGGCAGGTTCGCCGAGGCGGCGACCGCGAAGGCCAGCGCCACCAGGAACGCGATGTTCAGCGACTGCGCCGGGATGGCCAGCAGGATCGCGACCAGGCCGATGCCCGCCGCGGCCCAGCGCGAGACCTTCAGCTCCTCCTTCTCGGAGGCCTTGCCGCGCTTGATCACCGAGTTGTAGATGTCGTGGGCGACCGAGACCGACGAGGTCAGCGTCAGGCCCGCGACGACGGCGAGGATCGTGGCGAAGGCGACCGCGGAGATGAGTGCCAGCAGCACGGCGCCGCCGATGGAGCCGTCACCGCCACCGACCTCCTGGGCGAGCAGTGGTGCCGCCAGGTTGCCGGCCTTGTCGAAGGTGGTCGGGTCGACCAGCGCGGCCGCACCGAAGCCCAGGACCAGGGTGAACAGGTAGAAGACGCCGATCAGGCCGATCGCCCACAGCACCGACTTGCGGGCGTCCGCCGAGGTCGGGACGGTGTAGAAGCGGATCAGGATGTGCGGCAGGCCGGCGGTGCCGAGCACCAGGGCGAGGCCGAGCGAGACGAAGTCGAGCTCGCTGGTGAAGCTCAGGCCGTACTTCAGGCCGGGCTGCAGGAACGCGTCGCCCTTGCCCGAGGCCTCGGCAGCGGAGCCGAGCAGCGAGGACAGGTTGAAGCCGAAGTGCGCGAGCACCAGGATCACGATCAGCGCCGAGCCGGTCATCAGCAGGACGGCCTTGACGATCTGGACCCAGGTGGTGCCCTTCATCCCGCCGACGGTGACGTAGAAGATCATCAGTGCACCGACGAAGAGGATCACGACGTTCTTGACCGCCTGGTCCTCGACGCCGAGCAGCAGGGCCACCAGGGCGCCCGCACCGACCATCTGGGCCAGCAGGTAGAAGATCGAGACGACGACCGTGGAGGTCGCCGCGGCCAGGCGGACCGGGCGCTGCTTCATCCGGTACGCCAGCTGGTCGGCCATCGTGTAGCGACCCGAGTTGCGCAGCACTTCCGCGACCAGCAGCAGGGCCACCAGCCAGGCGACGAGGAAGCCGATCGAATAGAGGAAACCGTCGTAGCCGGACAGCGCGATGGCGCCGGAGATGCCGAGGAACGACGCCGCCGACATGTAGTCGCCGCCGATGGCGAGACCGTTCTGGAAACCGGAGAAGCCGCGGCCACCGGCGTAGTAGTCGGCCGCGGTCTTCGTCTGCCGGCTCGCCCAGAAGGTGATGCCGATCGTGATCGCGACGACTCCCAGGAAGAGGACCGTGGTGAGGATCTGGCTGCCGTCCATGTCAGGCCTGCCTCTTCTCGATCTCGTATTCCTCGTCGAGCTTCCGCGCCAGCGGGTCGAGGTGCTTGTTGGAGTAGTTGGCGTAGAGGTACGCGATGCCGAACGTGGTCACGAACTGCAGGAGCCCGAACGCCAGGGCGACGTTGATGTTGCCGACCAGCTTGGTGTCCATGAAGCCGTCGGCCCAGTTGGAGCAGAAGACGTAGAGGAGATACCAAGCCAGGAATGCCACCGTGGCCGGGAAGACGAACTTCCGGTACGCCGACCGCAGAGCGCGAAACTCCGCCGTGGCGTGCAGGCTGTCGTAGACCGGGTCGTGCCGGTGGGCTTGGTCGTGTGCTTCAGCGCTCACGGTTAACCCTTTCGTTGACGAGGCCGTCCATCGTGGGGGTGACGGACGGGCGACGTGTGATCGCAGTCACATTAGGGGCCGCTCGCCCTGCTCGTCGTGGGGTAGCACGCAGTCCTTCGGTGGACGGCGCGGTCGCGCGACGAGCGGTCGAAATCATGGGTCGAGTGGCGGGTCTCGCGGGCCGGTCAGCGCTGCAGGGCGGGCGTGACGGCGGGCTCGACGGTCGGCTCGGGGGTGTGGAGGCGTACGAGCAGCCGGGTGGTGTGGGCGGGGACGTGGGCCGCGGTGGCGAGGCTGACGATGATCATCACCGCGAAGGAGAGCGGGACGGTCCACAGGGCCGGCTGGGTGAGGACGACGTCGGCCCAGGTGTCCGTACGCCACCCGCTGATCGTGAACACGACGGCCGAGCCGGTGGTGACCAGGCCGGTGACCAGCCCGGTGGCGGCGCCGTAGGCGGTCAGCCGGCGCCACCAGATGCCGAGCAGGAGCAGCGGGCAGAAGGTGGCGGCCGCGAGGGCGAAGGCGAGCGCGACCCCGCGGGCGACGCCGACGCTCGGGGTGAGCAGGGCGCCGGTGACCGGGACGACGACGGCGACCAGCGAGGCGATCCGGAAGGCGGCGACGCCGCCGAACCGGCTGCCCCGCCGGCGCAGCCACGGCACGACCACGTCCTGGGAGAGAACTCCGGAGACGGCGATGGCCAGGCCCGACGAGGTCGACAGGAAGGCGGCGAAGGCACCCGCGCAGACCAGCCCGGTCAGGGCGTCGCCCGCCCAGCCGGGAACCATCAGACGGGGCAGCTCGAGCACCAGGGTGTCCGCGGAGGCGGGGGTGGCGGCGTACACCCGTCCCAGCAGGCCGAGGATCGGCGGCAGCAGGTAGAAGACGCCGAGGAGGGCCAGCACGACCAGGGTGGTGCGGCGGGCGGCGCGGCCGTCGGGGTTGGTGTAGAAGCGGACGCCGACGTGCGGCAGGCCCATGGTGCCGAGGAAGGTCGCCGCGATCAGCGAGTAGGTGGCGTAGAGGCCTGCGGCGCCGTCGGTGCCCATGGGCAGCGACCAGGCCTGGCTGAGGTCGGTGGCCCGGGGCGCGCCGTCGTTGCCCCAGACCGCGACCAGCACCCCGACCGGCACCAGGAGAGCGGTCAGCTTGAGCCAGTACTGGAAGGCCTGCACGAACGTGATCGAGCGCATCCCGCCGGAGAAGACGCTGACCAGCACGACCGTCCCGACCAGCACCGGCCCCACCCAGCGGGGTGCGCCGGCGACCAGCTCCAGGGTCAGCCCGGCGCCCTGCAGTTGCGGCAGGAGATAGAGCCAGCCGATGCTCACGACCAGCAGCGAGCAGAGTCGCCGCACCCCTCTCGAGGCCAGTCGCTCCTCGGCGAAGTCGGGCAGCGTGTACGCCCCTGACCTGCGCAGAGGAGCGGCGACCAGGGTCAGCAGCACGAGATAGCCGGTGGTCCAGCCGATCGGATACCAGAGCATCTCCGCGCCGGAGGTGAACACCAGCCCGGCGACGCCGAGGAAGGAGGCGGCGGAGAGGTACTCCCCGCCGATGGCGCTCGCGTTGAGGCCTGGTCGCACCGACCGCGAGGCGACGTAGAAGTCGCTCGTGGTGCGGCTGAACCGCAGCCCCCAGGTGCCGATCGACAGCGTCGCCAGGGTGACCAGCGTGACCGCGACGATCGCCGGGGCGGAGTCGAAGGTCATGGCGCCTCGTCCTCGGAGCCCGAAGAAGTACGGAGCAGGTCGGCATAGCTGGCCTCGTTGCGCTCCGCGCCGCGCAGGTACCAGCGGCCGAGGAGGAACAGGAACGGGTAGACCAGCACCCCGAGGAGGAGCCAGGGGAGCGGTACGCCGAACGGTGCGGTGTGCACCAGCCCCGGAGCCAGCCAGAACAGCAGCGGGAGCGAGCCGACGCCGAGGAAGAGCACCGCCAGGGTGCGTACGGCGATCGAGAGCTGCGCGCGCATCAGCGAGCCGAGGTAGACCTCGCCGAGTCGGGTGTCCTCGTCGACGTCGACCCGGCGGACCGCCGGGCGTCGCCGGGGCGGTCCGGTGACGCGTACGCGTTGGGGTTCAGTCATCAGATCGGATCACGAGCGTCGGGCGAGCAGGTCCTTGAGCTGACGCGTGTGCCGACGGCTGACCTGCAGCTCGGTCCCGCGGGACGCACCGCCGACGACGACCGAGCAGCGCCCGGCCTCCGACCTCACCTCGGTCACGTGGGCGAGGTTGACGAGGAGGGAGCGGTGGATGCGTACGAACCGGGCGGATGCCCACTCCTGCTCCAGCTGGGTCAGCGGGACCCGCACCAGATGGGAGGCGTCCGCGGTGTGCAGGCGGGCGTAGTCGCCCTGCGCCTCGACGTGGGTGATCTGGGAGCGCCACACGAAGCGGGTGACGCCGCCGAGCTCTACGGGGATCTGTACGTCGCCGCTCGGCTCCTCCTCCGGCACGCTGCCCATCAGCCGGGTGACGGTCTCGGCCAGGCGCTCGGCGCGCACCGGCTTGAGCACGTAGTCGACCGCGCGCAGGTCGAACGCCTCCAGGGCATGCTCCTCGTGAGCGGTCACGAACACGACCGCCGGCGGGGTCTTGAACCGCGCCAGCAGCCGGGCCAGCTCGAGCCCGTTCAGGCCCGGCATCTGGATGTCGAGGAAGACCGCGTCGACGCCGGACCCCTGCAGCTGCTGCAGCCCGTCGGTCGCGTTCAGGCAGGTGCGCACCTCCGCCACCCGGGCGTCCTGGGTCAGCAGGTAGGAGAGCTCGTCGGCCGCCGGCGGCTCGTCGTCGACGACGAGGATCCGAAGCCGGCCTCCTGGCGCCCCCTGTCTGGCGGCAAACGCCTGCGGCGTACGGCCGTTCATGTGTGCACTCCTGGGGCGAACTTTGGGATTCTGAGGATGACCTTCGTGCCAGCGCCCGGGGCGGTCTCGACGACCAGCCCGTAGTCGTCGCCGTAGGCGTTGCGGAGCCGGGCGTCGACGTTGCCGAGCCCGACGGAGTCGGCGCCTCCGGCCAGCGCGTTGCGCACCTTCTCCGGGTCCTCGCCGGCGCCGTCGTCCTCGACCTCGATCACACACTCGGTGCCGCTGTCGGCGGCCCGGATGGAGATGTGGCCGGTCTGCGCGTCGGCCAGGCCGTGGCGTACGGCGTTCTCGACCAGCGGCTGCAGGCACAGGAACGGCACCGCGATGGGCAGCACCTCGGGCGCGACCGAGAGTCTCACCGAGAGCCGCTCACCGAAGCGGGCCTGCTCCAACAGGAGATACCGCTCCACGGAGCGGAGCTCCTCGGAGAGCGTGGTGTATTCACCGTGGGTCCGGAAGGAGTAGCGCGTGAAGTCCGCGAACTCGAGGAGCAGCTCGCGGGCACGCTCCGGATCGGTGCGTACGAAGCTGGCGATCGCTCCCAGCGAGTTGTAGATGAAGTGCGGGCTGATCTGGGCCCGCAGCGCACGGACCTCGGCCTCCATCAACCGCCGCCGCGAGGCGTCCAGCTCGGCGAGCTCCAGCTGGCCCGAGACCCAGGTCGCGACCTCGTCGGTGGCGCGGACCATCATCGCCGAGGTGTCCGGGGCGTACGCCTGCAGCGTGCCGACCAGGTGGTCGTCGACGACCAGCGGGCTGACCACGGCGGAGTGCAGCGGGCAGCCGGCCTGGCCGCACTCGAGGTCGACCCGGTCGTAGAACCGCGTCGCTCCGCGCTCCAGCGTCGCCTCGGCCAGCTTGCTCACGTGGTCCTGGTGGTGGGTGCCGATGCCCTCCCAGGCGAGCAGCCCGTCGGTGTCGGTGATCGCGAGCGCCGGAGCGGCCAGGAGCGCCTGCAGGTGAGGTGCGGCACGCTCGGCGCTGTCGACGGTCAGGCCACCGCGCAGCGCGGGGCTCGCCAGCGAGGCGTTGTGGAGCGTACGGAAGGTCGCGCGGTCGGCTTCCGTGCCCAGGTGGGTGCCCGACGAGGTGCGCAGCCAGCGCCGCATCCGTGCTCCTTCCTCGCCAGTGGTCCGGCCGAGGCCTCCAGTGTGACGGCGCCCACGCTATCTGTCACCCGAGCCGCCGCTGGGGTGCGAGGTAGGTTTGCAGCATGCGATTGAGTCGAGTGATCCCGGGTCTGCTGGCCGCCGGCGTGGTGGGTGCGGGCGCCGCCTTCGTGATCGGCATGCGCAACAAGTCGCCGTGGCTGCAGGACCGCATCCGCGCCTTCTCGAAGCAGTTCGCCGCCGAGGCACTCAAGACCGCAGGCACGGAAGGTGCCACCAACGGCGTCGTCCTCCACGTCGGCCGGGCGAGCGGGCGGGAGTACGCCACCCCGATCACGCCGTTCCCGACCCCCGACGGCTTCGTCATCAACCTGCCCTACACCTCGAAGGTCGACTGGGCCCAGAACGTCCTGGCCGCCAAGTCGGCCACGATCGTCTACGACGGCGTCGACCACCGGGTCACCGACCCGCGGATCGTCTCCTACGCCGAGGTCGCACCCCTGCTCCCCAAGGCGGCAGGCGTCTTCCGTGCGGTCTTCGACGTCCAGGAGTTCCTCCGCGTCACGAACGCTGACTGACCTCTGGTCGGGTTGTGGGATACGAGCTGAGTGATCGGTTGGTCGTCGGGATCGCGTCGAGCGCGCTCTTCGACCTGACCGAGTCGGACGCCTACTTCCGCGAGCACGGCGAGGAGGCCTACCGCCGCTACCAGGACGAGCGCATCGACGACCCGCTCCGGCCGGGCGTCGCGTTCCCGTTCATCAAACGGCTGCTGAGCCTCAACGACCTGGCCGAGGACGCCGAGGACGGCCTCGTCGAGGTGATCGTGGTCTCGCGCAACGATCCCAACACCGGGCTGCGGGTGATGCGCTCGATCGAGCACCACGGCCTGCCGATGACCCGCGCCGTGTTCACCCAGGGCCGCTCGCCCCACCGCTACATCGGCGCGCTCGGGATGTCGCTGTTCCTCAGCGGCAACCGCGACGACGTCATCGCGGCCAACCGCGAGGGGTTCCCGGCCGGTCACGTGCTGCCGTCGGCGGTGACGTACGACGACACCGACCGCGCCGTGGTCGTCGCCTTCGACTTCGATGGTGTGCTCGCCGACGACGGCTCCGAGCGGGTCTTCCGGGAGGAGGGGATCGAGAGGTATCGGGCCTACGAGGCGAGCAGGAAGACCGAGCCGCTCGAGCCCGGGCCGTTGCAGCCGCTGCTGCGCGACCTCAACCGGATCCAGCAGATCGAGGAGCAGCGCCGCCTGGAGTCGCCCGAGTACGAGCCGCGGCTACGGATCGCGCTGGTCACCGCCCGTGGCGCCCCGGCTCACGAGCGGGCGATCCGGTCGCTGCAGTCCTGGGACGTCCACGTCAACGAGGCCTTCTTCCTGGGCGGCGTGGAGAAGGTGCGGGTGCTCGAGGTGCTCCGGCCGCTGATCTTCTTCGACGACCAGACGACCCACCTGGACGAGGCGGTCGGCTCGATCGCCGGGGTGCACATCCCCTACGGCGTGGCCAATGCGGACGACGTTCCCGCTGGTCAATAGCGCTTTACAGTTCACCCACAGGAGGTGCTCATCTGGTGGACGGGCCCTTGCATATGTCACCCTGGAGAGAGTTGTACAGGTTCTGTTCACTTGAGAAGTGCGAGGAGTTCACTCGATGACTTCGGCTATGTGTGCCAAGTGCACCGAAGACGAGGAGATCCGGGTTCTCTCGCGTTCGGCGGGGGGCCGCCGGCGGCTGATGTGCTGCAGGTGTGGATACGCGTGGGAGAGCGGCGGTTCCGGCGCCGCGCGAAGAGCCGGTCTGCCCGGTCTGTCCGGCTTGTTCGGGGCGGCCTGAGGCGCTGCCGGCGTACGTTTCACGGTGCCGTCGCCTGAGGTTCACCTCGGGCGGGCGTGCAGGTGTTGCGGAGTGGTTTGGGTAAAGGGCTGAGACCTGTCACGGGTTCCCCTACGAAGCTCCGAGGAGTTCCAACCCATGTCCGCAACTCGACGCTCCCTGCTCACCGGTGGAGCCGCGGCCGGGGTCGGCCTGGCCGTCGCCGGCGCCGTTCCCGCTCTGGCCGAGGCGAAGCCCGCTCGGCCCGGCACCTCTGGCCGCAAGCGCGCCCGCGAGCCGTTCCCGCCGCTCGTGGACGACCCCAAGGGGATCCTCGCGCTGGCCGAGGGCTTCTCGTACGCCATCGTCACCTCCGCCGGGGAGACGACCCTCGGCTCGGGGGAGAAGACGCCGTCCAACCACGACGGGATGACGGTGCTCGGCGGGAAGCGCGGCCGCTACACCCTGATCCAGAACCACGAGATCGAGCCCGGCGAGGGCGTACCGGTCCCGCACGTCGAGGGCACCGTCTACGACCCGGGCGCGCCGGCGGGCGGCTGCACCGTGATCACCACCGACGCGGGCGGCGCCAACTTCGGTGAGCACGTCGCGATCTCCGGCACCTCCACCAACTGCGCTGGCGGCCCGACCCCGTGGGGAACCTGGCTGACCTGCGAGGAGACCGTCGACGACGCCGGCGACGAGTGGGAGGGCGAGGACGGCAGCAAGGGCGTCTACGAGAAGGACCACGGCTACGTCTTCGAGGTCTGGGCCGACGGATCCGCCGACCCGCGCCCGATCAAGGCCTTCGGCCGTTACAAGCACGAGGCGCTGGCGATCGACACCACGCGCACCAAGGTCTTCCTCTCCGAGGACGCCAGCGGGCCCAACGGTCTCTTCTACCGCTGGACCGCTCCGGCCGGCGTGAGGCTCGGCCCGGGCGTGTGCACGGAGCTCGCGCCCGACGCCGGTGAGCTCGGCGCGATGGCGATCATCCTCGACGACGGCTCCGTGCTGCCCGACGTCGCCTACCTGACCTCGGCGCAGATCGGCCGCCCGTTCAAGGTCGAGTGGAAGACCGTCCCCGAGCGTGACGCGCAGGAGACCCAGACCCGTGAGCAGTTCGCCGACGGCGAGATCACCCGGGGCAAGAAGTTCGAGGGCGTGTGGGGCACCGACGACGGCGTCTACGTGGTCAACTCCTACGCCTGGGAGGAGGGCGACCTGCCCGCCGATGCCACGCCGCACGACGGCATGGTGTGGTTCTACGACTATCGGGCCGAGACGATCCAGCTGGTGACGTACTTCCCGCACCAGACGCAGTCCGAGACTGAGTCCAACGAGGGCGCCCCGGCGCCGAAGTACACCGACCTCACCTTCGACGGCCCCGACAACGTCACCGTCACCCCCTGGGGTTCGCTGGTGCTCGCCGAGGACGGCACGGGCGCCTCGCACGTGCTCGGTGCGTTCCCTGGCGGCCCGGCGTACGCCATCGCTCGGAATGACCTGAACGACTCCGAGTTCTGCGGGCCCTGCTTCTCGCCCGACGGCAAGGTGCTCTTCGTCAACATGCAGGACCCCGGCTACACGCTGGCCATCACCGGCCCCTGGGAGCGTTACCTCGGCTGACCCGGCGGAGGACGGCAGTCGTACGCCGAGGGTGTCCCTCTCCGGGGCGCCCTCGGTCGTCTGGGGCAGTCGTTCGGTTTCACGGCCTGGATAACGTTCGGCGGATCCCGCCGTTAGATAGGGATAAGCGGCTATGCTTATCTAACGGCCGATAGATGATAGGGATCTCACGGATGCCCCCAGGCACGAGAACGGATGCCGGCCTCGCCGTCGGCTGGGAGGAACATGCCTGGAAGCCGGGCGAGCCCGCGGCCGGGTTGACCCGGGCGGAGAGATTGAGCGTCGGGAAGCGATATCAAGCGGCCGTGCCCGCTCGGATTGCGAACATGCACATCGAGATCGAGCCGGAAGTGGCGGCTGAGGCCGACGATGCCCGTGGCGAGCTGAGCCGGTTCGACGAGCAGATCGCTCGCCGGTTCCCGGGCGAGTTCATGCCGCTGCAGGCCGTGCTGTTGCGTACAGAATCGGCCTCGTCGTCACAGATCGAGAACATCACCGCGGGCGCGAAAGCCTTGGCGCTCGCGGAGATCGGACTGGCCAGCCACGGGAGCAACGCCGAACTGGTCGCGGCCAACGTCGACGCAATGACCCAGGCCCTGGCTCTCGCCGATGACGTGCGCCCCGAGACGATTCTGGCTGTTCACGAGGCATTGATGCGCGGACAGGACTACGCGGATCCCGGCCGTTTCCGCGACCAGCAGGTGTGGATCGGTGGGACCGGATATTCGCCGCACTCGGCGACGTTC
This sequence comes from Nocardioides sp. NPDC126508, assembly GCA_040302365.1. Classification (GTDB taxonomy): domain Bacteria; phylum Actinomycetota; class Actinomycetes; order Propionibacteriales; family Nocardioidaceae; genus Nocardioides. The sequence goes on along the minus strand of JBEOUM010000004.1, from coordinate 74,699 downwards.
GTCCCACCGCACGAGACCCTGGTGCCAGCCGCGATCGACGACCTGTGCGCCTTTGTCGAGCGAGTCGATCTGCCGCTGCTCACCCAGGCGGCGATCGCCCATGCACAGTTCGAGACGATCCACCCGTTCAACGACGGCAACGGTCGCACCGGGAGGGCACTTGTTCATGCACTGCTCAAACGGGGTGGGGCGACGACTCGCGCCACCGTGCCGGTCTCCGCGGGTCTGCTCAACGACACCGACTCCTACTTCCGGGCACTCACTGCCTATCGCGCGGGCGACCCGAACCCGATCGTCCGGCAATTCGCTGGGGCCGCGATGGCTGCGATCCGCAACGGAACCAGGCTCGCCGAGGACCTCGCCGAGATCCATGCCAGATGGTCGGAGTCGCTGACCGTTCGCAGCGACGCCGTCGCCTGGCGAGTGCTGACCTACCTGTTGAGCCAACCGTCGGTGACCTCGAAGCTCGTCCAGCAGAAGATGTCGGTTGCCCAGCCCACGGCGGACAACGCGCTCGGACAGCTGCGGGAGGCGGGCATTCTCGCCGAGCCCCGCAACGTCCAAGGTCGAGTCGGCCAGAGGAATCTGGTCTGGCATGCGACGGATGTGCTCGACGCGCTCGACGACTTCGGTCGTCGTGCCCGGCGTGGATAGGTCAGCAGCTCGCTCGTGGTCCCCGGTGTGATCGGTGAGGCTGTGAGTCCTGTGAGGCCGTGAGAGGAAGTTGACGGTCTCGCACGCGAGGGTTGGCGGCTGCTGAAACCTGAGGTGGCGATCGTGGGTGATATCTCGCCGACTGTCCGCATCTGAGGAGCCCACATGAGCCGCCGCCACTGGATTGACGACTGGCGTCCGGAGGACGCCACCTTCTGGGAGGAGACCGGGGCGAAGACTGCCCGCCGCAACCTGATCTGGTCGATCTTCTCCGAGCATCTCGGATTCTCGGTCTGGCTGATCTGGTCGGTCTCCTCGGCCTTCCTGGTCGCCCAGGGCTTCGAGTTCACCCCGAGCCAGCTCTTCTTCCTGATCGCCCTGCCCAACCTGATCGGTTCGCTGCTGCGGGTGCCCTACACCCTCGCGGTGCCGAAGTTCGGCGGCCGCAACTGGACGATGGCGTCGGCCGGCCTGCTGCTCGTGCCGACCCTCGGCTTCGCGTACGCCGTCACCCAGCCCTCCACTCCCTACTGGGCCTTCTGCCTGATCGCCGCCACCGCCGGCCTCGGCGGCGGCAACTTCGCCTCGTCGATGGCGAACATCAACTTCTTCTACCCCTCCGCCAAGAAGGGTGCCGCGCTCGGCCTGAACGCCGCCGGCGGCAACGTGGGCGTCGCGCTCATCCAGTTCCTGCTGCCGGTGATCGTCGGTGGCGCCGGGATCTTCGGCCTGGTGAAGGCCTCCGAGGGCGGCATCCACCTCGAGCGGGCCGCCTTCGTCTACGCCGGCCTGGCCATCCTGGGTGTCATCGCGGCGTACTTCTTCATGGACAACCTCACCGAGGCCAAGTCCTCCCCGAAGGAGCAGCTCTCGGTGGTGAGGTCGAAGCAGACTTGGATCATGTCGTTCCTCTACATCGGCACCTTCGGCTCCTTCATCGGCTACTCCGCCGCGATGCCGCTGCTGATCAAGCTCAACTTCTGGGTGCCCGAGCCCGCGCCGCTCGGCACCGGCATCTACTTCGCCTACTTCGCCTTCCTCGGCGCCCTCGTCGGCTCCGCGACCCGGCCGTTCGGTGGCTGGCTGGCCGACCGCCTGGGTGGCGCCAAGGTCACCCTCGGTGCGTTCATCGGGATGGTCGTCTTCACCCTCGCGGTGCTGTGGACCCTGATGCAGCTCACCCCGAACCCGGAGGCCTCGCCCGCCATCGCATCCGACAACCAGTCGTGGTTCCCGCTCTTCCTGGGCTTCTTCATGCTGGTCTTCGCCTCGACCGGCATCGGCAACGGCTCGACCTACAAGATGATCCCCGCGATCTTCCGTCGTGAGGCCGAGCTGGCCACCACCCCGGGCACCCCGGAGCGCGAGACCGCGCTCGCCGGCGCGACCAAGAAGTCCTCTGCCGCGGTCGGCATCATCGGCGCCGTCGGCGCGATCGGCGGGTTCTTCATCCCGATCGCGTTCAACAGCCCCTGGGTCACCAACCCGCTCGACGCCACCAAGTCGGCCTTCGTCGCCTTCACCATCTTCTACGCCGTCTGCGCGCTGGTGACCTTCGTGGTCTACCTGCGCCCGCAGCGGGCGCCGGTCGGTGAGCTGGCCGAGGTGCGGATCTGACCGGCCCGCCCCGCCTGTAACACGTCGTTCGTAGGACTTCTCGCCCCTTCAGACAGGGCGAGTAGTCCTACGAACAGCGTGTTACACGGGTCGGCCGCGCTCAGGCCAGCCCGATAGCCGCCTCCGCTGCGGCCAGGACCGGAGCGGTCGCCTCACGGCACCGCTCGGCTCCCGCGGCGTACACCTGCGTGACGTACGTCCGGTCGGCAGCCAGCTCGCGGTAGCGCTTCTGGATCGGCTCGAGCTCGGCGATGACGGCGTCGGTGACCGCCGCCTTCAGCGCGCCGTAGCCCGACAGCCCGGCAGAAGAGCCGCCGCAGGCCTCGAGGATGTCGACCAGGTTGGTCACCCCCGGCCGCTCGGGATCCCGGGAGACGTCCCCGGCGGAGTCCGTGACCGCGCGGGAGACCTTGCGGCGTACGACATCGGCATCGTCCAGCAGGAAGATCGAACCGGGGTGCTCGTCGCCGGCCGACTTCGACATCTTGCGGGTCGGGTCGGCCAGATCCATGATCCGAGCGCCGGCCGCCGGATGGACGGCGACCGGGACCGAGAAGACCCGCCCGTACGTCGTGTTGAACCGGATCGCGATGTCGCGGGCCAGCTCGACGTGCTGGCGCTGGTCGTCACCGACCGGCACCTCGGTGGCGCCGTAGAGCAGGATGTCGGCCGCCATCAGCACCGGATAGGTGAACAGCGAGGCGCGCACCGACGCCCCGACGCGGCGAGACTTCTCCTTGAACTGGATCATCCGCCCCAGCTCGCCGGTGTGCGCGACGCACTCCAGCAGATAGCTGAGCGACCGGTGCGCGGGGACGTGGGACTGGATGAACAAGGTGGCCGGTTCGAGGCCGGAGGCCATCAGGAGGAGAGCCATCTCCTCCGTCCGCGTACGCAGCACCGACGGTTCGTGGGGGAGCGTCAGTGCGTGCAGGTCGGAGAGTCCGTAGAAGGCCGAGGAGTCGGCGCTGGCCGCCATCGGCCGGAGCGCGCCGAGCAGGTTGCCGAGGGTGAGTCGGCCGGAGGGAGTGATGAGAGAGAGTCGCCTGGTCATGGTGGACCTTTCGGGAGTGAGGCCCACGGGTCAGCGACGATCGAACGAGGAAAGGCCGCCCGTGGGCGGCCTGATGTGAGTGCTCAACAATCGGGTGGACCGCCTAGGAGGCGGGCCACCACTGGGTGGAACGAATGCTGAACACGTCTCCAGTGTCGCACACGTCACGGATACCGTGTGGCTCATGACGACCACCACAGAGCCGACCACCTGCCAGGGGCACTCGACGGTCGTCTTCGACGAGAGCCTGGCCGACTACGACTTCGGCCCGACGCACCCGATGGCGCCGATCCGGGTGGATCTGACGATGCGCCTGGCGGGGGAGCTGGGCGTGCTCGATCACCTGAAGGTCGTCGAGGCGCCGATGGGCACCCCGGAGCAGCTGCTCACGATCCATGACGAGAGCTACATCGAGGCGGTCATCAAGGCTGGCCGGAGCGGCGACTCGGATCTCGCTCACGGTCTCGGCACGGAGGACGACCCGGTCTTCCCGCACATCCACGACGCCAGCGCCCACATCGTCGGCGCGAGCATCGAGGCGTGCCGCCAGGTCTACTCCGGCGAGAGTCTGCACAGCGCCAACATCATGGGCGGCCTCCACCACGCGATGCGCGGCCGGGCGTCCGGGTTCTGCATCTACAACGACGTCGCCGCCGGCATCCAGTGGCTGCTCGACCAGGGCGTGAAGAAGGTCGCCTACGTCGACGTGGACGTGCACCACGGCGACGGCGTCGAACGGGCCTTCTGGAACGACCCGCGCGTCCTGACGATCTCGCTGCACGAGACCGGGCAGCTGCTCTTCCCCGGCACGGGCTTCGCCGAGGAGGTCGGTGGGCCCGAGGCCGAGGGGAGCGCGGTCAACGTCGCGCTGCCGCCCGGCACAGCCGACCACGGCTGGCTGCGTGCCTTCCACGCGGTCGTACCCGACCTCATCCGTGAGTTCCAGCCGGAGATCCTGGTGACCCAGCAGGGTTGCGACTCGCACACCGACGACCCCCTCGCCGACCTGGCGCTCAGCGTTGACGGCCAGCGGGCGGCGTACGTCGCCCTCCATGAGCTCGCCCACGAGGTGTGCGCGGGCAAGTGGGTGGCGTTCGGCGGGGGCGGTTATGCGGTGGTCGACGTCGTGCCACGCGCGTGGACGCACCTTCTTGCGCTAGTCTCGGGGAATCCCTTGGAGCCGACGCTCGACGTGCCAGGTGGCTGGCGCGAGCACGTGCAGACGCGCCTCGGGAGGGTCGCGCCGTTGCGCATGACGGACGGACGTGAACCGGCCTACCGCGACTGGGGGAGCGGGTACGACCCCGGCACGTGGCTGGACCGGCAGGTCCATGCGACTCGCACAGCGGTGTTCCCGTTGCACGGACTCGACCCGATGCCCTAGCTCGGCACGGGTTTCGAGCCGGTCTAGAAACCGCAGATCGTCGCGCTCAAAAGCAACTCGACACGCCGGTCGGATGTGAGATTCTCAAGGGTGTCCCCTTCCCCATCAGTCACATCAGGCCCTATTCTCACTTTGGGATCGCGTTTTGGACCAGCGGTGGGGAAGCCGCTGGCGTCGCGATCACTCGAGAGAGAACGGTGGAAGCAGATGGTTACTCCTTCTGGAGACATCTCTGACAGCAAGTTCCTGACCGTTGCCGAGGTTGCGTCGATGATGCGCGTCTCCAAGATGACGGTCTACCGGTTGGTTCACTCGGGCGAGCTGCCTGCGGTGCGCGTCGGTCGTTCCTTCCGGGTTCGGGAGGACGACGCGAACGAATACCTCAAGAGCTCGTTCTACAACGCGGGCTAGTTGTCGGACCCCGCGCCCGGGCACGATGGGCGCGGGGGCAACACCTGTCTCAGCGGGCCCACCGATTCTCTCTGGGTGCCCTGGCTTCGTTAGTCTTACCCCCTAGGTCTGTTTGCCGCGCGCTGCGGTGAGTGGCCGCGTCGGCACCGGGCCGGCATTCTCTGCAACGATCGTGAAGGGTTCCCCGTGGGTTCTGTCATCAAGAAGCGTCGCAAGCGCATGGCGAAGAAGAAGCACCGCAAGCTGCTCAAGAAGACTCGCGTCCAGCGCCGCAAGCTCGGCAAGTGACGTACGTGGCGTAGGTGGCGGAACGTTCTGGACCCGGTCGGGTCCTCCTGGTCACCGGGGTCTCGCGTGACCTCGGGCGCCGTTTCGCGCGCGCTGCCGCCCGCCACCCGAACGTCGAGCGGGTCATCGGCGTCGATGTAGCACCGCCTCGCGGTGACATCGGCAAGGTCGGATTCGTCCGAGCCGACATCCGCAACCCGGTGATCGCCAAGGTGATCGCCAAGGAGGAGGTCGACACCGTCGTCCACCTCAGCGTCATCGCGACCCCCGGCACCACCGGGGGTCGTTCGACGATGAAGGAGCTCAACGTCATCGGGACGATGCAGCTCCTCGCGGCCTGCCAGACCGCGCCGTCCCTGCGCCAGGTCGTGGTGAAGTCCACGACCCAGGTCTACGGGGCGAGCAGCCGCGACCCGGCGATGTTCACCGAGTCGATGGAGCCGCGGCGCACCCCGTCGTCCGGCTATGCCCGCGACGTTGCCGACATCGAGTCCTACGTACGCGGCTTCGCCCGTCGTCGCCCGGACGTCGCCGTCACGGTGCTGCGCTGCGCCAACGTCCTCGGCCCGAGCGTGGTGAGCCCGATCGCGGCCCACTTCCGGCGCTCGGTCGTGCCCAACGTGCTCGGCTTCGACCCGCGCCTGCAGTTCCTCCACGAGCAGGATCTCTACGGCGTCCTGGAGCATTCCGTACGCACCGGGGTCCCCGGCACCTTCAACGTCGCCGGCGACGGCATACTGACCCATTCCCAGGTCGCCCGGCGGCTGCAGCGGATGACGGTGCCGATCCCCGAGCCGCTGTTCGGCCTGGCGCGATTCGGCGGCGGCGAATATCCGGCCGAGCTGAGGGCGCTGCTGACCTACGGCCGCGGTGTCGACACCACGCGGATGCGTTCCCTTCTCGGCTTCGAACCTCGCTACACCACCGAGGCCACGGTCGTAGACTTTGCGGACAGCGTGATGCCCTCCCCGAATCGCGCCGACCGTGCGCTGGCGGCCTTGGAGAGCCGACTGACAGGAGCGCCCGGTGACTGAGTCCGCCCCCCAGGGTTTCACCGGTGCCACCACGCGCGAGCGCCACCCGCTGCGAGCGATCCCGGCGGCCGACTGGGCCGCGGCTCTGGAGAGCGCCGCCAAAGAGGTCTTCGGCGTCGAGTGGGAGGAGCAGCTCGCCCGGTTCATCGTGTTCCTGCGGCGCCGGATCTCGGGCGAATACTCGGTCGACGAGTACGGCTTCGACCGCGAGCTCACCCAGCGCTTCCTGCTGGCCGTGCTGCGGCCGATCAAGGAGAAGTGGTTCCGGGTCGAGGTGCGCGGCATCGAGAACATCCCGACCGACGGTGGGGCTCTGATCGTCTCCAACCACTCCGGCACCATCCCGATGGACGGCCTGATGACGATGGTCTCCATCCACGACGAGCTCGGGCGCAACCTGCGGCCGCTCGGCGCCGATCTGGTCTTCCGGATGCCGATCGTCGGCAACATCGCCCGCAAGGCCGGCGCGACGCTGGCGTGCAGCGAGGACGCCGAGCGGATGCTGCGCAACGGCGAGCTCGTCGGCGTCTGGCCCGAGGGCTTCAAAGGCATCGGCAAGCCCTACAGCGAGCGCTACAAGCTCCAGCGCTTCGGCCGCGGCGGCTTCGTCTCGTCCGCGCTGCGCACCGGCGTCCCGATCGTCCCGCTCTCCGTCGTCGGCGCCGAGGAGATCTACCCGCTGGTCGGCAACATCCCGGCCCTCGCCAAGGTCCTCGGCGTGCCCTACCTGCCGGTCACCCCGTTCTTCCCGCTCCTCGGGCCGCTGGGGCTCATCCCGCTTCCGTCGAAGTGGCTGATCGAGTTCGGCGAGCCGATCCGCACCGATGCGTACGACGCCTCGGAGGCCGACGACCCGATGCTGGTCTTCAACGTCACCGACCAGGTGCGCGAGACGATCCAGCAGACGCTCTACCGGCTCCTGGGCGAGCGAGCCTCCGTCTTCGGCTGAACCCCTCCCGTCGAGACGTCAGCCCGGTCGGCCGAGACGGCACACGCGTGCCAACTCGGCCGACGTCGGTGACGCCTCGGCGATTACGGGGTGAGGAGGCCGGTGGCGCCGGCGAGCACGTCGCCGACCAGACCGGTGACACCGGTGACCAGACCGGTGACGGGGTCCGTCACGGTGTCGGTGTCGGTGTCCGGGTCGTTGGAGGGGTCGCCGTCCGACGGGGTGGGCGTGGGCAGGACGCTGCCGTCGTCGGCCGGAGCCTCGGAGGGCTTCGTGTCGTCGTCCTTGGTGTCGTCCTTCGGGTCGGTCACCGAGCCGGGACCGATCTTGTCGGGATCGATGGAGGGCAGGTCTAGGGCGTTGTCGTCCTGCGTGAGCGGCGGCAGCGCTTCGGCCTCGACGACGGTGTCGGCCGGAAGCAGCCCGTCGATGTCGGAGGTGAGGCTGGAGACCAACGTCGCGGGGAGCTCGGTGATGCCACCGTCGCAGGTGGGGCAGAGCTGGGCCGCGGCCTGGTCGATCAGCACGAGCGTCTGGGCCGCGTCGGAGACTGCGGGCTCGGCCCGCTCGGGGACCTTCGGGCTCAGCTCGGCCAGCTCCTCGACGCCATCGGCCGCGAACGTACGCAGCTGGGCGAGCGAGTCGTTGTCGTGGGACTGCTCGAAGTCGCTGATCAGCAGGTCGGAGCCGCGGGCGGCCTGCTGCGAGAAGGCCTCGAGCGTCGTGGTGACCCGCTCGGAGTCGGTCATCGGCGCGTCGGCGACCAAAGACTTCGCCTCGCGCAGCCGGGTGCCGGCGTCCTCGAGTACCCGGATACCGCGGGCCTGGGTGCTGACGGTGAAGCCGGCGGAGACGTTCTCCACGGCACGCTTGACCGGGTAGAGCGAGTCGCCCGGAAGAGCGGTCTGGGAGGCGGCCGCGGCGCCCGCGGTGCCACCGACGATGGCCATCGCGGCGAAGGCGACGGCCAGCTTGCGCTGCCGGCGCGGCCTGCGGACGGGGCCGACGGTGAGCTTGCGCTCGACGGTCTTCTCGGGACGGGGCGCGGGCACGAGCTCGGTGTCGGCGGCCTCCATGAGGCGCTCGCGCAGGGAGACGGAGAAGTCGCGACTGGGGACGGCGGAGTCGCTGAGGGTGGAGAGCGACGAAGCGAAGACTGCCAGATCACGAAGCTCGTCGGCAGAGTGCGAGGCACGCCGATCCGTCGCGGCACACGCCGCGACCATTCGGTCGAACTCGTCGGCACGCTTTCGCGCCGGGAACGCCGGGCTCATCGGGGGGTTCCTACTCGGTATCGGCAGACAGGGATTCGTCGAAACAGCTGCGCGCAAGGTGCAGCCATGTCGGACAACGAGTCGCCCCGGCCGCGGGTTACGGCAACCGGTCGAGCATTCAAGGTGGTGCGGAACACAGTCATCAGCGGATCCCGTCGGGCATCTGCTTGGCGAGATTGCGGATCCCGCGTAGCTGGAGCTGTTTCACGGCTCCGTCGCTGCGCCCGAGGATAGCGGCTGTCTCCGCGATTGACAGCCCTTGGAGAAAACGCATGATGATGCAGTCGCGCTGCTCGTCGGGCAGCTTCGAGAGTGCGCCGAGCAGCATCTCGTTGGTGATCCCGGCCATCACGATCTTCTCGGGCCCGTCGGCCGAGGAGTCGTGCTGACCCATGTCCTCGGTGGTCATCTCCAGACGCGTACGCCCCGCCTTGAAGTGGTCGGTGGCCAGGTTGCGCGCGATGGTCATCAGCCAGGCGCCGAAGTCCTTGCCCTGCCAGCGGAAGCCGGTCATCGAGCGCAGCGCCCGGAAGAAGGTCTCCGAGGTGAGGTCCTCGGCGACCTGTGCGGAGCGGGTCCGGTAGAAGAGGAACCGGTAGACCGCGCCGTGGTAGTGGTCGTAGAGGAGGCCGAAGGCCTCCTTGTCGCCCTTGCGGGCGAGCTCGACCAGCGCGATCAGCCGGGTGCGGTCGGCCTCGCTCTCCTCCGAGGAGGCGGCGAGCTCGGTGTCGTCGTCGGGCTCGTTGTCGGAGCGGGGCTGGGTCTCGTGGCCGCCGCCCGAGCCGCGACGCTCGGGCTCGGCGAACGGGCCGGAGGCACCGGCCACGCCGGCGTAGGCGGGCTCGTAGCCCTCGTTCATCAGGAGCTCGACCGCAGCGCGCAGCGCATCCAAGCGACGATGGACGTCATTGGCGCGGCGCGACATGTGGGTCCCTCCCGAAGACTCCCCCTGAGCGAGCCCAACCTTACGGGTAAGGGCATCCCGATGTCAGGTCCCGAGCCGAAGTTGCCTCGGCGTGTGTTGGCAATTTCCCGACACGGCGCTGTATACCCGCCCCTGCATACAGGTCGCCACGGGTGTGGTCACTGCCGCCGACCGCGCAGGGCGATCGCAACCGCGATCGCCCCCGTGGCGGCGCCGCCCAGCGCCGCTGTCACCACGCCTGCCCGGGCCGCCTTGCGCCCGGTGCGGTAGTCGCGGATCGGCCAGCCCTTCGCGCGCGCGTGGGCCCGCAGCCGCGCGTCCGGATTGATCGCGCACGGGTGTCCGACCAGTGAGAGCATCGGCAGGTCGTTGTAGGAGTCCGAGTAGGCCGCACAGCGAGACAGGTCGAGGTTCTCGCGGGCCGCGATCGCCTTGACCGCCTCCGCCTTGGCCGGCCCGTGGAGCATCTCGCCGACCAGCGCGCCGGTGTAGACGCCGTCCTCGGTGGCCGCCACCGTGCCGAGGGCCCCGGTGAGCCCGAGCCGCCGGGCGATGACCCGCGCGGCCTCGACGGGCGCCGCGGTCACCAGCCACACCCGCTGACCCTGGTCGATGTGGGTCTGGGCGAGAGCTCGGGTGCCGGGCCAGATCCGGTGGGCCATGCCCTCCTCGAAGATCTCCTCCATCAGGCTCTCGACCTCCTCGGCGCGGTGGCCGCGGATGAACGACAGCGCGGACGAGCGTGCCGACTCCATGTGGGCCGGGTCCTCGACGCCGGCGACGCGGAAGTAGGCCTGCTTGTACGCAGCCGAGGCGATGTCCCGGGTGCGGAAGAACTTGCGCCGATACAGGCCGCGGGCCAGGTGGAAGATCGTCGCGCCCTGCATGATCGTGTTGTCCACGTCGAAGAAGGCCGCCGCCGTCGGGTCGCCGCCCTCCGGATGCAGCCAGGCCTCGATCTCCGCGGCCGCGGCCGATGCCTCGCCGGCGAGGGCCGAACGGCGTTTGAGGTCTTTTCGCCGCAGCTCGGCGCGGCGGCGGTCGCTGGCGCTGCTCATTTCGCCAACAGTAGTGGCCCGGACGCCGTCGCGGGACCCAGGTTCCACGCCGGGTCTACGGCCAGGTGCGAAGATGGCCGGATGGAACCGCGCGTGACCTTCTACTCCCGTCAGGGCTGCCACCTCTGCGACGAGGCGAGGCTGGTGGTCGAGAAGGTGGTCGGGGACGACTACACCGAGGTCGACATCGACGCCGACGAGGAGCTGCGCGAGCGCTTCACGAACGAGGTGCCGGTGACGTACGTCGACGGGAAGCAACACGACTTCTGGCGGGTCTCCGAGGAGCGGCTCAGGGCAGCGCTGGCGCGCTCCCCAGAATAACTGTCGATCGGCCCAATACCCTGAACAACCCCCCTCTGACAACTCCGCAAACACGTGTGCTAGCCGACGCTCTGCGAGTTTGTTCTCGTGGTCACAAACTCCGTATGGTGGCTGAGCCGCAGGGCGATCCCGGGCTAAAAAGCCCCCGTCTGTGGCGCCGGCATTGAAAGAGCAGAGCGTGACGGCACGGAGCACGAATACGGGCGAGGGCAGCGGTGCCCAGGACCCCCACCGGGACATCCCCGAGGCGACTGTCGCCCGGCTTCCGGTCTACCTCCGGGCGCTGACCTCGCTGGCCGAGCGCAACATCGCCTCCTGCTCCTCCGAAGAGCTGGCGACGGCGGCCGGGGTCAACTCCGCCAAGCTGCGCAAGGACCTCTCCTACCTGGGCTCCTACGGCACCCGCGGTGTCGGCTACGACGTCGACTACCTGAGCTACCAGATCGCCCGTGAGATCGGGGTGACCCACGACTGGCCGGTCATCATCGTCGGTATCGGAAACCTGGGTCAGGCGCTCGCCAACTTCTCCGGTTTCAGCAGCCGCGGCTTCCGCACCGTGGCGCTCCTGGACGCGGCCGCGCCGATGCAGGGGCGGAAGGTCGCCGGGCTCGAGGTCAGGCCGTTCGCCGACCTCGCCGAGATCGTCGCGGCCGAGCAGGTCTCGATCGGCGTGATCTCGGTGCCGGCCACCGCTGCCCAGGACGTCGCCGACGCGATGGTCGCGGCCGGCATCAGCAGCATCCTCAACTTCGCGCCCGCGGTGCTCAACGTGCCGCCGGGCGTCGACGTACGCAAGGTCGACCTCTCGATCGAGCTGCAGATCCTCGCGTATCACGAGTCGCGCAAGGCTGCGGAGGCGGACGAGGGCGTAGATAATGGTTCCGAGGAAGGGATTACGGCATGAGCGTTCTGGTCGTCGGAATCTCGCACAACTCTGCGCCGGTCTCGATGCTCGAGGCGGCGTCGGTGGACGCGGACGGGCTGCAGAAGCTCCTCACCGACGTGGCTGGTTGTGAGCACGTCAGCGAGGCTGCGGTCATCGCGACCTGCAACCGGCTCGAGATCTACACCGAGGTCGAGCGTTTCCACGGCTCCGTCGAGGAGCTCTCCCGACGGATCATCGAGGGCGCCGGTCAGACGCTCGAGACGATGCTGCCGCACCTCTACGTCCACTACGACGACGGTGCCGTCTCCCACCTGTTCAAGGTGGCCGCGGGGCTCGACTCGATGGCCGTCGGTGAGGGTCAGATCCTCGGGCAGGCGCGTGCGGCCCTGCAGCTCGGCCAGGAGATGGGCACGGTCGGACCGGCGCTCAACAGCCTGTTCCAGCAGGCGCTGCGGGTCGGCAAGCGCTCCCGCGCGGAGACCGACATCGACCGGGCCGCGCCGTCGCTGGTCACCGCGTCGCTGGGTCGTGCCGAGCAGGCCGTGGGTGACGTACGCGGCAAGCGGGTCGCCGTCGTCGGTGCCGGTGCGATGGCCGGGCTGGCCACCGCCACCGTCTCCCGGATGGAGGCCGGCGACGTGGTCGTGGTCAACCGCACCACGGCCAACGCCGAGCGCCTCGCCGACGAGTACGGCGCCCGGTCGGCCTCGCTCGACACGCTGGCCGCGGAGGTCGCGGCCGCCGACATCGTCATCACCTGTGCCGGCGCCAGCGGGCTGCTCGTCCCGGCCGAGATGGTCGGTGACCGCAGCGACCACCCGATCGCGCTGATCGACCTGGCGCTGCCCCACGACATCGACCCCGATGCGGCCTCGCTCCCGGGCGCCACCCTGATCGACCTGGCCGCTCTCGCCGACGAGCTGCACGCCTCGCCCGCCGGCAAGGAGGTGCTCGCGGTCCGCGACATCGTCACCCAGGAGGTCGCGGCCTTCCTGAGCGCTCGGCGCCAGTCCGCGGTCACCCCGACGGTGGTCGCGCTGCGGAGCATGGCCACCGGCGTCGTCGACGCCGAGATGGAACGCCTCGACAACAAGCTGCCCGACCTCGACGAGGCCACCCGCGCCGAGGTCCTCCGGACCGTACGCCGCGTGGCCGACAAGCTCCTCCACGAGCCGACCGTCCGGGTCAAGGAGCTCGCGAACGAGACCGGCGCGGTGTCCTACGCCGCGGCACTCGCCGAGCTCTTCGCGCTCGACCAGAACGCGGTCTCGGCCGTCACTCGGGCCGACGTCCCAGGAGACCCCTCATGAGAACTCTTCGCCTCGGCACCCGCCGATCCCAGCTCGCCGTCACCCAGTCGACCCTCGTCGCGGAGATGCTCCGGGCCCAGGGCCACATCGTCGAGCTGGTCGAGATCGTCTCCGACGGAGATCGCACCCAGGCGGCGAACACCCCGCTGACCAGCGCCAACTCGACCGGCGTCTTCGTCAGCGCGCTGCGCGACGCGCTCCACGCCAAGGAGATCGACCTCGCGGTCCACTCGCTCAAGGACCTGCCGACCTACCCCGAGGACGGCATCGAGCTGGTCGCGATCCTGCCCCGCGAGGACCCGCGCGACGTGATCGTCGCCCGCGACGGCCTCACCCTCGGTGAGCTCCCGCCGGGCTCGCGGGTCGGCACCGGCTCGCCGCGACGGGTCGCCCAGATCAAGGCCCTCGGCCTCGGCCTGGAGCTGGCCGGCATCCGCGGCAACGTGGACACCCGCATCGGCAAGGTCCGCTCGGGCGAGTTCGACGCGGTCGTCCTCGCGCGTGCCGGCCTGGCCCGCATCGACCGGCTCGACGAGGTCACCGAGGTCCTCGACCCGATCCAGGTGCTGCCCGCTCCCGGCCAGGGGGCCCTGGCGGTCGAGTGCCGTGCGGGTGACGCCGATGCCGACGTACGCAAGATTCTGACCTCCCTCGACGACGCGCCCACCCGAGCGGCCGTCGAGGCGGAGCGCGCGGTGCTCGCCACCCTCGAAGGTGGCTGTGCCGCGCCCATCGGGACCCTCGCCGACGTGGTGGAGGGTGAGGAAGGACCAGAGCTGTGGGTGCGGGCAGTGGCGCTCTCACTCGACGGCTCGCTCTCGGTTCGTCTCTCCGCATCCGGGCCGCTCGAGGACGCCGCAGGCGTCGGGCGCCGGCTCGCCGAGGAGATGCTCGCCGAGGGTGCAGCAGACCTGACCGACGATCCCGCGGACCCAGGCCAGGCTGTCATGGACACGGGCGGTTCCCCCCAGACCGCTCCCGAGCAGGACAAGGTGCACAACGCATGACCCGAGCAAAGACCACCGAGCAGACGGCCGAGCACAGCTCGGCCACCCCACTGGGCTGGGTGTCCTTCGTCGGCAGCGGTCCCGGTGACCCTGAGCTGCTGACGGTACGGGCGATCGACCTGCTGAAGCAGGCCGATGTTGTCGTGACCGAGGCCCCCGAGCACGCTTCGATGGTGCGCGGCGTACTCGGCATCCCCGAGCCGGTCGAGCCGGCCGAGGATGAAGAGACCCCGGAACCGGTCGGACCCGAGTTCATCGACGGCGGGTTCGGCGTCGACGGCCAGCCCCTGGCCAACGCCGCCCGTGCCAAGGCCGTCGTCAAGCAGGCGAAGCTGGGCAAGCGCGTCGTGCGCCTGATGACCGGTGACCCCTTCCTCTACGCCTCCGGTCCCGAGGAGGCGCAGTCCTGCGCCAAGGCGGGCATCGGCTTCGAGATCGTCCCCGGCGTCTCCTCCGTGAGCGCCGTCCCGGCCTACGCCGGCATCCCGCTGACGACCAAGGACCACCAAGAGGTCGCGGTCGTCACCTGCAACGAGAAGATCGACTGGAGCCAGTACGCGGACAACCGCACGCTCGTCCTCCTCTCCGGTGTCGGCATGATCGGCGACATCGCCAAGGAGCTCATCGCGGCGGGCCGCCCGGCCAGGACCCCGGTCGCGATCACCCGCGTCGGCACCACCACCGAGCAGTCGACGGTAGAGTCGACCCTGGAGAACATCGCCGTCGACGCTCGTGCCGCACGGATGGCGCCGCCGGCGATCGTGGTGATCGGCAAGGTGGTCAACTTGCGTGAGACGCTCTCGTGGTTCGAGACGAAGCCGCTCTTCGGCTGGCGCGTCCTGGTGCCGCGCACCAAGGAGCAGGCGCCGGCGCTGTCGCTGAAGCTGAAGGGCTTCGGTGCGGTGCCCGAGGAGGTCCCGACGATCTCCGTCGAGCCGCCGCGCAACCCGCAGCAGATGGACAAGGCCGTACGCGGCCTGGTCGAGGGCCGCTACAACTGGATCGCCTTCACCTCGATCAACGCGGTGCGTGCCGTACGCGAGAAGTTCGACGAGTACGGCCTGGACTGCCGCGCCTTCTCCGGTCTGAAGATCGCCGCCGTCGGTGAGAAGACCGGCCAGGCGCTCGAGGCCTGGGGCCTGCGCCCCGACCTGGTGCCGAACACCGACAACCAGTCGGCCGCCGGGCTGCTCGAGGTGTGGCCGGAGTACGACGAGGACCTCGACCCGATCAACCGGGTCTTCCTCCCGCGTGCCGACATCGCCACCGAGAACCTCATCGCCGGCCTGGTCGACCTCGGCTGGGAGTGCGACGACGTGACCGCCTACCGCACCGTCCGGGCGGCCCCGCCGCCCGCGCCGACCCGCGACGCGATCAAGACGGGCAAGTTCGACGCGGTGGTCTTCACCTCCTCGTCCACGGTCCGCAACCTGGTCGGCATCGCGGGCAAGCCGCACACCTCCACGGTGATCGCGGCGATCGGTCCGGCCACCGCCAAGACCGCCGAGGAGCACGGCCTGCGGGTCGACGTGATGTCGCCGGAGCCGTCGATCGAGGCGCTCACCGAGGCGCTCGCCGCCTTCGGGGCCGCGCGTCGTGCGTCGCTGGTCGAGCAGGGTCTGCCGGTCACCAAGCCGTCCGACCGGCGCCCCGCCTCGCGCCGCCGTTCGCGCACCTCCTGACCGACGGCTCGAACGCAGACAGCCGCGTGCTCCCGAGTGTGGGAGCACGCGGCTGTTGCATTACCGTGGAACGTACCCTTTTGCGATGGAGTGCCGATGAGCATCGAGAAGCCCGTGATCCGTCCCCGCCGGCTGCGCCGCACGCCGATCCTGCGCCGGATGGTCGCGGAGACGGCCGTACGTCCCGCCAACCTGGTCCTGCCCGCGTTCGTGCGCGAGGGGATCGATGAGCCGGTCCCGGTCTCGACCATGCCGGGCGTGGTCCAGCACAGCCGTGAGTCGCTGCGCAAGGCGGCCGCCGAGGCGGCCGCGGCCGGCATCGGCGGGATCATGCTCTTCGGTGTCCCGGAGACGAAGGACGCGGTCGGCTCCGGTGCGCTGGACCCCGACGGCATCCTCAACGTGGCCATCGCCGACGTCGTCTCCGAGGTCGGCGACGCGCTCACCGTGATGAGCGACCTGTGCCTGGACGAGTTCACCGACCACGGTCACTGCGGTGTGCTCGCCGAGGACGGGTCCGTCGACAACGACGCCACCCTCGAGATCTACGCCCAGATGGCGATCGCCCACGCCGAGGCCGGCGTCCACATGGTCGGACCGTCCGGGATGATGGACGGCCAGGTCGCGGTGGTCCGCGACGCCCTCGACGGCGCCGGTCACACCGACGTCTCGATCCTCGCCTACTCCGCGAAGTACGCCTCCGCCTTCTTCGGCCCGTTCCGCGAGGCGGTCAACTCCTCGCTCCAGGGCGACCGGCGCACCTATCAGCAGGATCCGGCCAATGCGCTGGAGGGTGTCCGCGAGGCGCTCCTTGACGTGGCCGAAGGCGCCGATATCGTGATGGTCAAGCCCGGGCTCCCGTATCTCGACGTTCTCCAGCGAGTGCGTGAGTCTGTCGATGTTCCCGTGGCTGCCTACAACATCTCGGGGGAGTACGCGATGTTGGAAGCCGCCGCTGCGAACGGCTGGATCGACCGCGAACCGGCGATCCTGGAGACACTCACCGCCTTCAAGAGGGCGGGCGCGGACGTCATTCTGACCTACTGGGCCACGGAAGCGGCCGGCTGGCTGCGAGGCTGACGTTTCTCGCCCCATCAGCCGAGCAGCTCTGTGACGTGGAACATATCCTGAGAGTAGACTCGAGACCGTGACCAATCGAGAGTTGGGCAGCCCGAAGCGCACCGGCCGGCCACGCAACAGTGGACGAGATTCGGCGAATCCGCGGGAAGAGATCCTCAAAGAGGCATCCAGGCTTTTCACCGCTCAAGGGGTCGCGGCGACGACGATCAGCCAGATCGCCGAGTGCGTCGGACTGCGCCAGTCCTCGATGTACTACTACTACAAGTCCAAGGAGGAGATCCTCTCCGCCTTGATGGAGAAGAACCGCGAGTCGCTCACGCTCGCGGAGAAGCTTCTCGAGGAGGACGGCCCGGTCGCTCCGCGGCTCTACGCCTTCCTCTACACCGACGTACGCCAGCTGTGCACCGCGCCGCTCGACTTCTACGAGCTGGAGGTCGCCGCGCTGGCGCAGCCCCAGGTCTTCGCGGGCTTCGAGGAGGACGGCGACAAGCTGCGTGCCGCGGCCGCCCAGCTCCTCGAGCTGGGCGTCGACAGCGGTGAGCTGCGCCAGACCGACCCCGCCGCCACCGCCCTGATGCTGCTCTCGCTCAACGAAGGCGCCCAGCACCGGCTGTGGCACGGCCTGCGTGAGGAGGAGAGGGCGTCGGCGAGCTCGGACGCCCTGGCCCAGTCGGTCGCCGACTACCACCTCAGCTCCCTGCTGGCCGACGCGTCCTCCCTGGACGCTGTCCGCGAGGCCGGCCGCGACTTCGTCACCGAGTACGAGGATGACGAGCCCGCCGCCTGAGTGATCCGGACATGCGAAGGGCCCCGCCATCGGCGGGGCCCTTCTGCTAGCCGGTCACTTCTTGGGGCAACCGAGCAGCCCGAGTCCGAGCGGGTCGAGAATGCCGCAGATCAGTCCGGTGAGGCCGCTCAGGACTCCGCCCACTGCCGCCTGAGCCTCCGGCAGGGTCTTGCCGCTGAGCTGTCCGACGCATGCGGTGACGGCGTCCTGGGGTGCCTTGCCGTACTTCCCGAGAAGAGCCTGGGTGCACACCGTGATCAGCTGGCTCGTCGTGGCGAGGGCCGTCTGGGTGGAACCGGCGATCTGCTCGGCCGGCTGGGTGACCGTCTCACCGGTGCCACCACCGTCGCCGCCGGTGCCGCCACCGGTGCTCCCGCCGGGAGTCGCACCCGACGGAGCCTCGCTGGACGGGCCGGACGGGGACTGCGAGGAGCCGCCGCGCGGGCCGGACTGCTGGGCGCCGCCTGCCCGGAGCTCTCGGTCCTTGTGCTTCGAGGACTTCGGAGCCTCCATCCGCGGGATCGCGTAGTCGACCGGGACCGTGCTGTTCGGGATCGAGGTGAACTCACCGGAGCGGTAGGCCTCGGCGATGCCGAGCACCGTCGTGACGTACGTCTGGCTGTGGTTGTAGCGGAAGACCGCTGCCCGCGCGCCCTGGTCGGTGGAGAGGTCGTCGTCGCCGGAGCAGAGGTAGACCGCCGTCGCGAGCGCGGCGTCGTTGATGTCCTGAGGGTTGCGCTTGCCGTCGCCGTCGGCGTCCACGCCGACCATCGCCCAGGTCGAGGGGATGAACTGCATCGGGCCGACCGCGCGGTCGTAGCTGGTGTCGCCGTCGTACTGCCCGCCGTCGGTGTCGACGATCTGGGAGACGTTGCCCTTGCCGTTGAGCGGCACCCCGTAGATGCCGGGGGTGGAGACGCCCTCGGCGGAGAGGCGGTTGTCGTTGGCGCGGCCGTGGTTGGACTCGATCCGCCCGATGGCGGCGATCAGCGGCCAGTCGATCCGGCAGGAGGCGTCCGCGGCGTTGATGACCGTGGCCGCGCGCTGATAGGCGGCGAGCGCGGCGGACGGGATGCCGGCGGCGCTGGCCGTCCCGGGGAGCGACTTGTCGCCCTGGTTGGTCGAGGCGGACACGCTGGCCGGCGCCTCGATCGCCTCGGACGGGACCGAGGTCCCGTCGGGCAGGCTGAACGCGTCGTCGTAGCTGGTCCCGGATGCGTTGGCACTCGACTGCGTCAGGCCGGTGACGTTGACCGTCCACGCCGCGCTCAGCAGCGCGAGCGGAACGAGCGCGGTCGCCTTCTGAAGGCGGTTGTAGCGCGTAGCGGACATCGAATCTCCCTCTCAATCCCCGGGGCAAAGGTCCCGGGTCTTGCTCCCCAAATCGCAACGTTCTCAACGAACCGTCTCACGTCAAAGTTACGCACGTCACGTTTTACTGGAACATTGCGTTCCAGTAACCGAGACGCCGATGAGACGCATCGATGAGACGCAGGCTATGGCGGTTCGTGACGCCGAACACTGGATTTCGTACGCATCGGTAACTCGTTTCCGAGGTGGTCCGCGTGCGGAGTGCGGCCCGGAATGGGGATTGCGGATGGGTTGATGAAGAATGAGCCGGTGCCTCACGACATCTCACCCCTGTCCGCAGCGGCATCCGAAGCGCTCTTCGCCCGCGCGAAGGCCGTGACGCCGGGCGGCGTGAACTCGCCCGTGCGCGCCTTCAACGCGGTCGGCGGGACGCCGCGCTTCATCCGGGAGGCGAAGGGGGCGTGGCTGACCGACGTCGACGGGAACGAGTACGTCGACCTGATCTGCTCCTGGGGCCCGATGCTGCTGGGGCACGCCCATCCCGAGGTCCAGGCCGCCGTCCTGGACGCCGTCGCGCGCGGCACGTCCTACGGCACCCCGACCACCCCCGAGGTCGAGCTCGCCGAGGCGATCGTCGAGCGGGCGCCGGTCGAGAAGGTGCGGTTCGTCAGCAGCGGCACCGAGGCGACGATGTCGGCCATCCGGCTGGCCCGCGGGTTCACCGGGCGCGACGTGATCCTCAAGTTCGCCGGCAACTACCACGGCCACGTGGACTCCCTCCTGGCGAGCGCCGGGTCGGGTCTGGTCACCCATGCGATCCCCGGCACCCCGGGCGTACCGGAGAGCAGCACCGAGCTCACCGTCGTGCTGCCCTACAACGACCGGGCCGCGGTGACGGCGGCGTTCGAGGAGTACGCGGGCCGGGTGGCCTGCCTGATCACCGAGGCCTCGCCGGGCAACATGGGCGTCGTGCCGCCCGAGCCCGGGTTCAACGAGTTCCTCGCCACCACCTGCCAGGCCAACGGCGCCCTGTTCATCTCCGACGAGGTGATGACCGGGTTCCGTGCCAGCAAGCAGGGTCAGTGGGGTCTGGACGGCAAGAACGAGGGCTGGACGCCCGACCTGGTCACCTTCGGCAAGGTGATGGGCGGCGGCTTCCCGGCCGCGGCCTTCGGCGGCCGCGTCGACGTGATGGGCTCGCTCAGCCCCGACGGGCCGGTCTACCAGGCCGGCACACTCTCGGGTAACCCGGTCGCGACCACGGCCGGCCTCACGACCCTGAGGCTGGCGACCGACGAGGTCTACGACCACATCAGCCGCGCCGCCGAGACCGTCAAGGGTGCGATCGAGGAGAGCTTCACCAAGGTCGGGCTCCCGCACGTCATCCAGTCCACCGGCACCATGTTCTCGGTGTTCTTCACCGACAAGCCGGTGCACAACTTCGACGAGGCCAAGACCACCGACGAGGCGGCGTACAAGGCCTTCTTCCACGCCATGCTCGACCAGGGCGTCTACCTGCCGCCGAGCGCCTACGAGGCGTGGTTCCTCTCCTCCGCCCACGACGAGCGGGCGATCTCCCGGATCACGGAGGCGCTTCCGTACGCCGCCGAGGCTGCTGTAAAGGTGAAGGCATGACCATCGAGACCACTGTTCACCTGCTCCGTCACGGCGAGGTGCACAACCCGGAGGGCATCCTCTACGGACGCCGGCCGGGGTTCAACCTGTCCGAGCTCGGCCTGAAGATGGCCGAGCGGGTCGCCGAGCGGATCGGCGGACAGGACATCACCCACGTGATCTCCAGCCCGCTCGAGCGCGCGCAGCAGACGGCAGGGCCACTGGCGAAGGCGCTCGGCGTCGACATCTCGCTCGACGAGCGGGTGCTCGAGTCGGAGAACCTCTTCGTCGGCAAGAGCTTCAAGGACGGCATGGGTCCGCTGAAGGACCCCAAGGTCTGGCCGAAGCTGCTCAACCCGCTCAAGCCGTCGTGGGGCGAGCCCTACCTGGAGATCGTGGCCAGGATGATGGCCGCGATCCACGACGCCCGCGACCTGGCTCGGGGCCACGAGGCGGTCATCGTCTCCCACCAGCTGCCGATCTGGACCACGCGGCTGCACATCGAGGGTCGCAGCTTCCTGCACGACCCGCGCCGTCGTCAGTGTGCGCTGTGCTCGCTGACCTCGCTGCACTTCGTCGGTGACGAGTTCGTCGCGCTCTCCTACAGCGAGCCGGCCGGCGACATGCTGCCCGCGAAGGACAAGTACGCGCCGTTCTCGGCCGGCGACGCGGAAGATTAGAAGTCTCTCAGTTTTGTTAGGCAGAGTCCTGCGCGTGCGTTACAGGTTCGGCGGTCTTCTCCTCACCGTGGTCATGGTGGGGCTGCTTGCCGCGTGCGGGCAGACCGGCACGAACGAAGCCGGCTACATCTCCGGCGACGGCCGCACCCGGGAGATCCCGGTCGCCGACCGCGGTGAGCCCGTCGAGCTGACCGGCGAGACCCTCGAGGGCAAGCCGTTCGACCTCGCCGACACGCGTGGCAAGGTCACCGTGCTCAACGTGTGGTGGACCGGCTGCGGGCCGTGTCGCAAGGAGATGCCGATGCTGCAGGCCGCCTACGAGGAGCTGGGCGACGACGTCGCCTTCGTGGGTATCAACACCCGCGACGCCTCGGCCGCCCAGGGGCTGGCCTTCGAGCGGCACTACGGCGTCGAGTACCCGTCGGTCTACTCGCCCGACGGCGCCGCCGTCCTCGCGCTGAAGGGCTCGCTCGCGCCGCGCGCGATCCCGGCCACCGCGATCCTCGACACCGAGGGCCGGGTGGCGGCGCTGATCCGCGGCGAGATCCCCTCGGCACGTACGCTCGACGAGCTCATCTCCTCCGCAGGTGAGTCGTCGTGACCGATTGGTTCGCGAGCACCGCCGGGAGCGGGTCGCTGCTGCTGGCCGTGCCGATCGCGCTGCTGGCCGGGTTCCTCTCGTTCGTCTCGCCGTGCACGCTGCCGATGCTCCCGGGCTACCTCTCCTACGCCACCGGCCTGTCCGGCGCCGACCTCGCCTCCGGTGACGTACGCCGCGGCCGCATGCTCGCCGGAGCGCTGCTCTTCGTCGCCGGCTTCTCGGTCGTCTTCGTGCTGATGGGCATCACCGTGGGCGGGATCGCCTACAAGCTGCTCGAGTTCCAGCAGACCGGCACCAAGGTCCTCGGCGTGCTCTCGATCATCATGGGCATCGCCTTCATGGGCTTCATCCCGCTCCTGCAGCGCGACCTGAAGTTCCACAAGGTGCCGGCGGTCGGCCTGGCCGCGGCGCCGCTGCTCGGCTTCCTCTTCGGGCTCGCCTGGACCCCGTGCACCGGGCCGACGCTCGGCGTCATCGCCGGGCTCGCCTGGGACCAGGGCACCGCCGCCCGCGGCGGCCTGCTGCTCGCGGTCTACGCGCTCGGCCTCGGTATCCCGTTCGTGCTCGTCGCGGTGATGTGGCGCAAGGCCACCGTCGCGCTCGGCTGGTTCCGCCGGCACACCCGCGCGATCACGATCGTCGGCGGCGTGCTGATGATCCTGATCGGCATCGCCATGCTCACCGGCTGGTGGGACAACGGCGTCCAGTGGCTGCAGGTCCAGCTCGTCCAGCGGTGGGAGGGGATCGCGCTGTGAGCGAGCGACAGCGAGCGACGATCAGCCTCAGGCCGCCACTTCCGTACTCTTCGCCTTGTCCTACGGAGGTGGCGGCATGAGCACCACTTCTGCTCCCGACCAGGAGAAGAACGACGACGTACGCCGCCCGGGCGAGCTGAACGCCCGCGAGCTGGCGCGCTGGGGCTGGCGTCAGCTGACCTCGATGCGTACGGCGCTGATCCTGCTCCTGCTGCTGGCACTGGCTGCCGTCCCGGGGTCGCTGATCCCGCAGGACGGCGTCGACTCGCTCAAGGCCGACCAGTGGCGCGAGGCGCACACCACGCTGACCCCGATCTACGAGAAGCTCGGGCTCTTCAACGTCTACTCGACCCCGTGGTTCGCGGCGATCTACCTGCTGCTGATGGTCTCCCTGGTCGGCTGCATCATCCCGCGCTGCCTGGTCTACGCGAAGGCCATGCGCGCTCAGCCGCCGGCGACGCCGGCCAAGCTGACCCGGCTGCCCGACTCCGCCTCGTACGTCACCGATCAGGAGCCGGAGGAGGTGCTCGCCGCGGCGCGCAAGCAGCTGCGCGGCTACCGCATCCGCAAGGACGGTGACGGTGAGTCGGTCTCGGCGGAGAAGGGCTACCTGCGCGAGGCTGGCAACCTGATCTTCCACATGTCGCTGATCATCGTGCTGGTCGCGTTCGCGACCGGGAGCCTGTTCGGCTACAAGGGCGGCGTGATCGTGCTGGTGGGGGAGGAGTACGGCTTCGCCAACGAGCTCTCGCAGTACGACGACTTCAAGTCCGGCTCGCTCTTCGATCCCGCGGACCTCGACGACTTCAGCTTCAAGATCGACGACTTCCACGCCGAGTGGCTGACCAGTGGCGCGGGCGCCGGGACCGCGCGCGGGTTCAACGCGAAGCTCCGCTACACCGCGGGATCGAGCGACGAGAAGCGCTACGACCTCAGGGTCAACCACCCGCTGACGATCGGCAGCACCGACGTCTTCCTGCTCGCGCACGGCTATGCGCCGGTGATCACGGTGCGCGACGGTGACGGCAACGTGGCCTACTCCGGCCCGACGATCTTCCTTCCGCAGAGCCGGAACCTGCTCTCCTTCGGGGTGGTGAAGGCGCCGTACGCCTCTCCCGAGGAGCTCGGCTTCCAGGGGCTGTTCTACCCGTTCGAGGGCACGGTCGACGGCGAGCCGGTCAACCTGATGGGCGACATCGGCGACGGGTCGCACGCGATGCTCTCGCTGCAGGGCTTCCGGGGCGACCTCAACCTCGACGCCGGCCCGCAGTCGGTCTACTCGCTCGACACCTCGAAGGCCAACATGATGTCCCCGGACTCGTCCGGCAAGGCGTTCAACCTGCGGCTGGGCGACACGGTCGAGCTGCCCGACGGGCTGGGATCGGTCTCCTTCGACGACGTCCAGCAGTGGAACCGGGTCCAGATCTCGAAGTCGCCGGGCAAGGAGTGGGCGCTCCTCGGCGTCTCGCTGGCACTGCTGGGTCTGCTCGGTTCGCTCTTCATCCGCTCCCGACGGGTGTGGGTTCGCGCCCGCCGAGTCGATGGGGGCACACTGGTCGAGATCGCCGCCCTCGACCGCTCCGGCGGTGGAGACACCGCAGCCGTAGTCACCGGCCTTGTCGAGACCCTACGAGGCGTGCGAACACAGGAGGAGAAGGATGTCTGACCACACCTGGGGCGTTCTCAGCAACCAGGCCATCACGGCCGCCGGGGTCGTCTACTTCCTGGCGCTGCTGTGCGCGCTGGTCGAGTGGTCGGCCTGGCAGTCGCGGGCCAGGTCCGAGGTCGCGTCGAAGGAGCTCGTCGGCGCCGGTGCCCCGGCGGACGAGGCCGCTAGCGAGCCGAACGCCGCTGATGCCGTACGCGAGCAGCGGGCCGCCCTCTTCGGACGCCTCGGCCTGCTGCTGACCGCGATCGCGGTGGCCTGCCACTTCGTCGGCCTGCTCGGTCGCGGGATGGCCGCGGACCCCAACCGGGTGCCGTGGGGCAACATGTACGAGTTCACGATCTCAGGCTCGTTCGTGGTGGTCGCGGCGTACGTCGCCCTCCACCGGCGGCTGAAGCTGGCCTGGATGGCGCCGTGGGTGCTCGGGTTCACCCTCGTGATCCTGATGCTGGCA
This sequence comes from Nocardioides sp. NPDC126508, assembly GCA_040302365.1. Classification (GTDB taxonomy): domain Bacteria; phylum Actinomycetota; class Actinomycetes; order Propionibacteriales; family Nocardioidaceae; genus Nocardioides. The sequence continues at coordinate 49,897 of JBEOUM010000004.1, read as the reverse complement.
GTGGTCGGGCTCTACGAGCCGGTCGCGCCGCTGACCGAGGCGCTCAACTCCTACTGGCTCGTCATCCACGTCGTCGCCGCCATGATCGCCACCGGTGGGTTCACGCTGGGCGGCATCGTCTCGGCGGCGTACCTCCTCAAGAAGCGCTTCCCCGACGCCGCCCTGCTGTCGCGGGTGCCCGACCTGCCGGCGCTCGACCGGGTCTCCTACCGGATCCACGCCTTCGCCTTCCCGGTGTGGACCTTCGGGGTGCTGATCTCCGGCCCGATCTGGGCGCACGACGCCTGGGGCTCCTACTGGAACTGGGACCCCAAGGAGGTCTGGGCGTTCATCACCTGGGTCGTCTACGCCGGCTACCTCCACGCCCGCGCGACCGCCGGGTGGAAGGGCAAGAAGGCCGCGATCGTGGCGCTGGTCGGGCTGGCCTCGCTGTGGTTCAACTTCATCGGCATCAACTACTTCTCCTCGACCTCGCAGCATTCGTACGCTGCGCCGGCTGCCCCGGCGGCCGAGCTCGTCGAGACCACCCGATAGGGAATCCCCATGAAAGAGTTCTGGACCTACACCGGCCTGCGGCTGCTGTCGCTGGTCGCCACCTTCGGCATCGTGGCGGGCATCTGGTCGCTCGTCGCGGGCGAGGTCAACATCTTCTACTCGGTGATCGTGGCGTTCGTGATCAGCGGCGTGCTCTCCTTCTTCGTGCTCGACCCGCAGCGGCGGGCCTTCGCCGAGAAGGTCGAGACCCGGGCCGCGAAGGCGGTCGAGGCCGCCCGTGCCAAGGAGGACGCCGAGATCGACACCGAGAACGACACCCCGTCGCAGGGCGAAGGCGATAGCCACAAGGTGTCCTGACCTGGTAGATAACGATCATGTCGATCGTTCACAAGGCCACGCTCACCCCGGCGAAGAAAGAGATCTTCGGTGCCTGGCTCGCCACCCAGGCCTGGTCGCCGGGTGAGCTGACGGGCACGATCGGCTCCTACCGGTTCGACGACCCGGCCGGGAAGGTCGGGATCGAGTGCGTGCTCCTCGAGGTCGGCGACTCCGTCGTCCACCTCCCGGTCTCCTACCGTGAGGCGCCGCTCGACGGCGCCGAGGATTTCCTGATGGCGACCACCGAGCACTCGGCGCTGGGCACGCGCTACGTCTACGACGCCTGCGCCGACGCGGTGGCCGTCCGGGTCCTGCTCACGGCCGCGCTCACCGGTGCGACCCAGGAGCCGATGGACGTCTACGACCAGGGCCGCCTGGTGGGGCGCCGCGAGACGGTCGTGACCGCGACCGGGACGGGATCCTCGACCGTCGGGGTGCCGCACTTCGACGGCGTCACCATCCGCGCCCACGGCGCCGAGTCGCGCGTCGACGTCGGCAGCTTCACGGTCGTGGTGAAGCGCGTCGTCGACGGCTCCGACGCGGACGGCACCGAGTCGATCCAGGTCATCTGGCCGGGCGGCTCTGGGGCGCTGGTCGGCGTACGTCACCGCTGACCCCATCCGCCGATTCGGCTCGTCCGACCCGAATCGCCGCCGAGTCGGCCCGTCTTGACCAAAGCCCCCGCCGAGTCGGCCCGTCTTGACCAAAGCCCCCGCCGAGTCGGCCCGTCATGACGGGCCGACTCGACGCGGTTCGGCGTCAAGACGGGCCGACTCGGCGCTGTTTCAACAGGCCTCGCGTCCTGTCTGTGAGTCCGCTGTGCGACACAGATGATCAACGGGGCCTCCCGTAAGTCACGAGTCGGAAACATCCTCGTCCTGCACTTGACGCATTCGGGCATGAGGGGGCAGATTGTCTCGATGTGAGCGTTCACATTTGTGATCTGGCTCACCAGGAGACTGGTCCGAGAGCTGGTCTCCGGCACCCCCGACAGCGGCGCGGAGGCCTCCCCGGCGCGCCGTAGATGAAATGGAGCAGGTAAGTGCGCAAGGTACTCACCACGATCACGGCGGCAGCGCTCGCGCTCGGCCTCGCGGCATGCGGCGGCGGCGATGGCGGCGACGGCGACAAGGGCACCGTCGGTGTGGCCATGCCGACCAAGTCCTCGGAGCGCTGGATCGCAGACGGCAACAACATCAAGAAGCAGCTCGAGGCCAAGGGCTACAAGGTCGACCTGCAGTACGCCGAGGACGACATCCCCACCCAGGTCTCCCAGGTCGAGAACATGGTCACCAAGGGCGTCGACGTCCTGGTGGTCGCCGCCATCGACGGCACCGCGCTCGGCGACGTCCTCGAGACCGCCGACTCGCAGGACATCCCGGTCATCAGCTACGACCGCCTCATCCGCGGCACCGAGGCCGTCGACTACTACTCGACCTTCGACAACTACAAGGTCGGCGTGCTGCAGGCCACCTCGCTCGTTGACGGCCTGAAGGCCAAGGGCAAGGGCCCCTACAACGTCGAGCTCTTCGGCGGCTCGCCCGACGACAACAACGCCAGCTTCTTCTGGGACGGCGCCATGTCGGTGCTCGAGCCGCTGATCAAGTCCGGCGAGATCGTGATCCCCTCCGGCCAGACGAAGTTCGACCAGGCCGCGATCCTGCGCTGGGACCCCGCCACCGCGCAGAAGCGCATGGAGGACATCCTCACCAAGACGTACGCCTCGAAGAAGGTCCAGGGCGTGCTCTCGCCCTACGACGGCCTCTCGCTCGGCATCATCGCCGCCCTCAAGGGCAACGGCTACACCACCGCCGACCTCCCGGTCGTGACCGGCCAGGACGCCGAGGTGCAGTCGGTGAAGTCGATCAACGCCGGTGAGCAGTACTCCACGATCTTCAAGGACACCCGCGAGCTCGCGAAGGTGACTGTCGACATGATCGTCGCCGTCGGCGAGGGCAAGGAGCCCGAGGTCAACGACACGAAGACGTACGACAACGGCAAGAAGGTCGTTCCGTCCTACCTCCTCGACCCGGTCGTGGTCACCAAGGACGACGTCACCAAGGTGCTCGTCGACTCCGACTACTACACCGCCGACGAGATCAAGTAGCACCCCGTACGCGGCGTGGGCCCGGGTCCCTCCGGACCGGGCCCACGCCGGCCCCTGGCCAGATAGCAGGAACCACATGACCTCACCGATCCTGGAGATGCGCGGCATCACCAAGGAGTTCCCCGGCGTCAAGGCGCTCTCCGACGTCAACCTCGTCGTCAACCGTGGTGACATCCACGCGATCTGCGGAGAGAACGGCGCCGGCAAGAGCACCCTGATGAAGGTGCTCAGCGGGGTCTACCCGCACGGCACCTACAGCGGCGACATCGTCTTCGAGGGCGAGACCGCCAAGTTCGCCAACATCCGGCAGAGCGAAGCCGCTGGCATCGTGATCATCCACCAGGAGCTCGCCCTCATCCCCGAGCTCTCGATCGCGGAGAACATCTTCCTCGGCAACGAGACCGCCAGGCGCGGCATCATCGACTGGGGCCGTGCCAACCGCGAGGCGATCGACCTGCTCGCGCGGGTCGGTCTGCGGGAGAACCCGCTGACTCCGGTGAAGAACCTCGGAATCGGCAAGCAGCAGCTCGTCGAGATCGCCAAGGCGCTCTCGAAGGAGGTCAAGCTGCTCATCCTCGACGAGCCGACCGCCGCCCTCAACGACGACGACTCCCAGCACCTCCTCGCGCTCCTGGAGGGGCTGAAGGAGAAGGGGATCACCTCGATCATGATCAGCCACAAGCTGAACGAGATCGAGCAGATCGCCGACGAGATCACCATCATCCGCGACGGCCAGAGCATCGAGACGCTCTCGGTCGCCGCAGGTGGCGTCGACGAGGACCGGATCATCCGCGGGATGGTCGGCCGCGACCTCGAGAACCGCTTCCCCGACCACACCCCCGCCATCGGGGACGTCCTCTTCGAGGTGCGCGACTGGACCGTCATGCACCCGCAGGACAGCCACCGTGAGGTCATCCGGCAGGCCAACCTGTCCGTGCGAGCCGGCGAGATCGTCGGCATCGCGGGGATGATGGGCGCGGGACGTACGGAGCTGGCGCGGTCGATCTTCGGCCGCTCCTACGGCTCCCGGACCTCCGGCTCGCTGGTGCTGGACGGCCAGGAGCTGCAGCTCAGCACGGTCACCCAGGCGATCGATGCGGGGATCGCGTACGTCTCGGAGGACCGCAAGGGTCTCGGGCTCAACCTCATCGACGACATCAAGACCTCGGTCACCGCGGCGGCGCTGAAGAAGCTGCGCACCGGGCTGGTCGTCGACGAGCGCAAGGAGGTCGTGGTCGCCGAGGGCTACCGCAAGAACCTCAACATCAAGGCGCCCTCGATCACGGCCGGTGTCGGCAAGCTCTCCGGCGGCAACCAGCAGAAGGTGGTGCTGTCCAAGTGGATGTACACCGACCCGAAGCTGCTGATCCTCGACGAGCCGACCCGAGGCATCGACGTCGGTGCCAAGTACGAGATCTACGGGATCATCCAGGAGCTCGCCCGCAGCGGTCGCGGCGTACTGGTGATCTCTTCCGAGCTGCCCGAGCTGCTCGGCCTGTGTGATCGCATCTACACGCTCGCCGAGGGCGTGATCACCCATGAGTTCGACCGCTCAGAGGCCACCCAGGAGTCCCTGATGCGCTACATGACCGCGGACGCGAGGAAGTAAGACCCGATGAATGCCCTGCTCAACACGCTGCGCGGGAACGTCCGCCAGTACGGGATGATCATCGCTCTGGCGGCGATCGTCATCCTCTTCCAGATCTCGACCGAGGGCGTGCTGCTCAAGCCGCTCAACGTCTCCAACCTGGTCGTCCAGAACGCCCAGATCCTGATCCTGGCCATCGGCATGGTGATCGTGATCGTGGCGCGCCACATCGACCTCTCGGTCGGTTCCGTGGCCGCCTTCGTGGGCGCCGCCTCGGCGATCATGATGACCCAGTACGACTTCCCGTGGTGGCTGGCCGTCTTCCTCGGCCTGCTGATCGGCACCGCGATCGGCGCCTGGCACGGCTTCTGGGTGGCGTACGTCGGGATCCCTGCGTTCATCGTCACGCTGGCCTCGATGCTGCTCTTCCGCGGCCTCACCCTGGTCGTGCTCAAGGGTGCGACCGTCGGTGGTCTGCCCGAGCCGTTCAAGGCCATCGGCAACGGCTTCCTGCCCGAGATCGGGCCGGACACCGGGTTCCACAACCTGACGCTCCTCATCGCCGTCGCCGCGGTCGCGGTGCTCATCGTGCTCGAGGTGCGGCGTCGGAACGCTCAGGCCGCCTACAACTTCGACGTGCTGCCATTTCCTCTGTTCGTGACGAAGCTGGTCCTGCTGACCGTCGTGATCATGTACTTCGCCTACCTGCTCGCCGACGCGCGCGGTCTGCCGATCGTCGGCCTGATCCTGGGCGGCCTGATCGTGGTCTACACGTTCATCATGAACCGGACCGTCTTCGGCCGCCACGTCTACGCGATCGGCGGCAACGTCGACGCGGCCACGATGTCCGGCGTCAACACCAAGCGCGTCGACTTCCTGGTCATGATGAACATGGGTCTGCTCTCGGGTCTCGCGGGCATCGTCACCACCGCGCGTCTGACCGCGGCCAACCCGAAGGCCGGTGTGAACTTCGAGCTCGACGCGATCGCCGCCGCCTTCATCGGTGGTGCGGCCGTCACCGGCGGTGTCGGCACCGTCGTCGGCGCGATCATCGGTGGTCTCGTCATGGGTGTCCTCAACAACGGCATGTCGCTGCTCGGTGTCTCCATCGACTGGCAGCAGGCCATCAAGGGCCTCGTGCTCCTGCTCGCCGTGGCCTTCGACGTGTGGAACAAGCGCCGCACCGCCGGTGCCGGCGGCGCCGGTGCCGAGTCCGCCGAGCCCAGCGCTCCGCCGCCCGACAAGCTGGCCGAGGAGATCGAGGCCATGGAGGCCGAGCTGAGCGTCGACGCCCCCAGCGACACTTCGAAGACCTGATCCATCTCCCGCACCCCACCCCTCGACCCCTGCCTCCTCCCGGGCAGGGGTCGTTGGGTTTTCGGCGGCGACGTGTTACAGCCCAGCCGCACCCGCCCCGAGCCATCGGTGTTGAATAGCGGGGTGGCAAATTCCGCTCAGTGGCTCCAGGGAGCCCGTCCTCGCACACTCCCCGCGGCGCTCGCGCCGGTCATCGCCGGGACAGGGGTGGCTGCGTACGCCGGTGGGTTGGTCTGGTGGAAGGCGCTGCTCGCGCTCGTCGTGGCGCTGGCGCTGCAGGTGGCGGTCAACTACGCCAACGACTACTCCGACGGGATCCGGGGGACCGACGACGAGCGGGTGGGGCCGCTGCGCCTGACCGGCTCCGGGCTCGCGGCGCCGTCCGCGGTCAAGCGGGCAGCGTTCATCGCCTTCGGGGTCGCCGCGGTGGCGGGGCTGGTGCTGGCGGTGACCTCGGCGTGGTGGCTGGTCGTCGTGGGCCTGGTCTGCATGATCGCGGCCTGGTACTACACCGGCGGCTCGCACCCCTACGGCTACGCCGGCCTCGGCGAGGTCATGGTCTTCGTCTTCTTCGGGCTCGTCGCTGTCATCGGCACGACATTCGTCCAGACCCAGACCTGGGAGTGGGGTGCGCTGTGGGCGGGCGTCGGCATCGGCGCCATCACGTCCGCGCTCCTCGTCGCCAACAACCTGCGCGACATCCCCGGCGACACCGAGTCGGGCAAGATCACCCTCGCCGTACGCCTCGGCGACACCCGCACCCGCTGGCTCTACGTCGCCCTCGTGGCCGTCGCCGCCGTATCGGTCGTGCTCGTCGCCCTGACGACCTCCTGGTGGGCGCTGCTCGGCCTCGGGTTCGTCGCCGTCGCCGCCCAGGGCGTACGCACCGTCCTCGACCGCGCCAACCTCGGCCCGCGGCTGATCCCCGTCCTCCAGCAGACCGGGCTCGCCACGCTGGTGTGGGGGCTGCTCGTCGGCGTACCTCTGCTGTTCGTCTGAGGCCCCGGGAAGGTCCTGCTATGCCGGCTCGGGGACGGGCCGGGCCCGTTGGGCGAGGTAGCGCTCGGCGGCGCGGGCGGAGGGGTGGACGGCGATGGCGGCGACGACGATGATGCCCGCGATGAGGGCCCAGCCGAGGTGGCCGAGCTCCATGGCCAGGAACGTGTACGCCGCGGGGGCCCACACCGTGCCGAGGGTGTAGCCGACCTGGGCGGCGCCCTGGTAGTCGCCGCGGTGCTCCGGGTCGGAGAGGTCGGCGACGAGCCCCCACTCGCCGGCGGACTGGAAGAGCTCGGCGCCGGTCACGGTGACGTGGCCGAGCCAGACGAGGGCGATCGTGATCAGCCCGACGGTGTCGTGGGTGACCGCGATGATGGCGCACGAGGCCAGGAAGCAGAGGGCCCCGCGGCGCTGAGCCTTCAGCGACGTCGTCACATCCGTCACCCCGCGGGCGGCGATCACCTGCAGCCCGACGGCCATCACGGTGTTGGTGCCGAAGAGCCAGGCCAGCAGTACGCGCGGCGCATCGGTCTCCTGGACCAGCCACAGCGGGATGACGACGTTGAGGAGGACCTGGTGGGTGCCGAGCACGCCGTCGAAGAACGTCGTCGCGAGGAACGCGCGGTTGCGCAGGGCGCCGAGGCGGTCGCGTACGTCCTTCTTCAGGTCGCCCGGCGAGGCAGCACTGGCGAGACGGGGGAGGCGCGAGATCCAGTAGGCGTTGACCAGCAGCACCACGGCGGTCATCAGCGGGACGGCCTTGATCAGGGTGTTGGAGTCGGCCGCCAGAGCGAGGCCGCTGGCCAGCGCGCCGAGCGTGTAGCCGACGTTGCGGGCGGCCCGCATGTAGGCGAACGAGCGCACCCGGGTGGCCGCGGGGAAGACCGAGATCCGATAGGCGTCGCGGCCCGACTTCTGCCAGGAGGAGGCGAGGGCGAGGAGCACCTCGACGGCGACGTACGCCGCGAAGTTGCCGACGAGCACCCAGGCACCGAACAGCAGCGCCTGGAGGACGGCACCGGCGATCCAGCTGAACCGGGTGCCGAGACGATCCGCGAGTCGGCCCAGGGGGACGGCGAACAAGAAGGTGGCGACGCCCGCGATCGTGAGACCGAGGCCGACCTGTGCGGCGGAGAGGCCGACGATCTGGGTGAAGAAGACCGCCGAGCCGGTGAGAAAGGTGCCTTCGGCGAAGGCCGAGAGCACCGACTGGTACGACATCGCCCGGATGAGCGGGTCGTCTGAGAGGACCTTGTCCCTCAACCGGATGAAGTGAGGGGACAAGACGACTCCAAACTATCTTGACATCGAGACAAGCGCAGTCTTGTCCCCGCGGTGTTCGACGTCAAACAGTTATCCGTGCTGATCGGTCCCCAAACCGGGCAGCGAGGAAACAGGAGTCCATCGCGCCGACGCCCGTGCGTCGGCGTTGGTCGTTGCCTGGGTCAGCGGGTGGAGCCCTCGATGGTGCCGATCACGCCGCCGAAGACGTCGGTGGTGACGCCCCAGATGCCGCCGGCGATCGCCGATACCGTGCTGGTCAGTCCTTGCGGATCGGTGAACAGCCAGAACCCGACGAACAGGGCGCCGATGACGATGAAGATCTTCTTCTTGTCCATGTGAGCTCGTCCTCCCGAGAAATCCGATTGAATGGAATGTAAATTCGCGAATCCGGACGCAAGCGCGCGAAATTCGCGAGGATGCACCGGGATATAGATTCCCTGAAGTTAGCCTCCCCTCGCAAGAATTCGTCGAAGGAGACCACTGAGCGGGACGGTGTCGCGCCCAACGGTCCGGTGTATGGCACGGCAGCCGGCCGGCACGGGTCGGTCGGGGGTGCGTACGCGCGCGGTGAGACACGTGTCGTCAGGTGGAACGAGGTGCGCTGAGGCGGTCTGAGGACTACCCTCGTCTCACATGGCGGTGGCGTTTGTCCAAAATGCCGATGCCCGGGAGTTTGCGTCAGCGCGCGGGAGGGGCGGGCGCCTCCACCCACCGGTGCCGCATGGGGCTGCGCCGGGCGGGACAACCGAATAACTTCCGGACGTGTCCGGCAACCACACCTCACCTCGGGAAAGGGAGCAGAACAATGGCACCGCACCAGCTGATTCAGAGTACGACGCAAGCCGCCGAGTATGGCACCGGCGGCCTGGCCGAGTGGATCACCGACAACATCATCACGCTTGTCGTCCTGATCCTCGGCGTCACGGTCCTGTGGGCTGCCCGCAGCGGCAACATCTCCAAGGCCGTCACGATCGTCGGCGGTCTGATCATCGGTCTCGGCGTCCTCGGCCTGGCTGTGGGCAACAACGCCACGGACCTCGGGCAGTGGATGGCTGGTCTCTTCAAGGGGTGAACCCGGTCCCGTTAGCTAACCCAGGGAGGGATCTCGGGGATGAGGCTGCCTGACGACGACGAGCTGTACGAGGTCGACCAGACCTATCTCGGTCCCCCTCGTCGCTACATCGGGGAGATGCGTTACCGCACCATCTTCCTCTTCTTGGTGATCGCTCCGGTGACGCTTGTACTGCTGCGCAAGCTCGGCATGCCGGTGACGCTGCTCAGCATGGGGCTGTGGCTGATCGGCGCCTCCTACCTCTCGATGAAGGCCTCCGACTACATCAGCTCGGAGAGCTCGGCCGGCGCCTGGCTGATGACCTTCTGGCACGAGCTGACCACGCCGCGCGTGGAGACAGGCGCACAGTACGCAGGCGGCGCGGCCGCCGCGTTCCGGCACGTGACGAGCCCGCGAGGCGGCTGGGCGAAGGCTATGCGGCGGCCCGGCCGGCGGTTCGCGCAGCAGCCGGGTGCCACCTCCTCGCCGAGGATGCTGCAGGCGACGGTCGTCGCCTCGACGCCGAGCGTCGCGACGGGACACATTGCTTCGGGCTTCGCTTCAGCCCAACCGGTGCGCGGCAAGGCCGCCCCCGTTCGGCCCGTGATCGAGGCCAAAGTCGTCGAGGAGCCGCTCCCGGCCGACCTCACGGTCCAGCCCGAGGCCCGGGCCGCCAGACAGCAGCAGGTCAGCGGCGTACGTCCGGCGAAGGGTGGCTGGTCGAGCCGGCCGTCCTCCTCGCCCCGTGAGCCCCGCGACGTCCCGTGGAAGGGCGGCGCGCCCTGGCAGGCCCGGCAAGGGGAGGACCCGCCCGCTCCGGCCCCCGAGACGACTGCCCCCGAGGCCACGGCCTCCGCTCCGCCGCCGCCTCCGCCTGCTCCGCAGACGCCACCCGCGGCACCGACGCCGCCCGCGCCGCCCGTCACCCGGTCTGCCGCGCCCTCGACCCCGCCGCCACCGCCTCCGCCTGCGTCGGCCCCCGCGCCGCCGAAGCCCGCGCCTGAGCCCGCGCCTGAGCCCGCACCTGAGCCCGCACCTGAGCCCGCGCCTGAGCCCGCGCCGAAGCCGGCGAGGCAGCCGCTCGTGCATGCGATCAGGCCGGCCGTGGTGATCGCGCCGGAGCCGGGGCTCGACGACTTCGACGAGGCCGACGACGTCGTCGACTTCGACGATGCGCCCTCGGGACGTACGCGTCCCAGGGACAATCAGGACGAGTGGGCGCCCGATGAGCGCCCGCAGAGTGTGGACGACTACCGCAAGCGCCTCAACGGCGACGACGCACCCAACGACGGAGGAACCGCATGAGGCGGCCGCGAACGGAGCGGGCCTACGGGCCTGGCTTCGAGAAGCCCAAGCCGGGACGCAAGAGCGTGTTCGGCCGGGGCGGCGACGACTCGAAGGGCGTCAATGAGCCCAGAGGTGACAAGTGGGCGCTGGAGGAGGTGCGCGGTCACCTGACCTTCACCGGCGACCGCATCATCGCCTGGTATCTCGCCGAGCCGCAGACCTGGTCGTTCCGTGCCCACTCCGACCTCGAGGCGCTGATCACCGACCAGGCGAGCCAGCTGGCCGACCTGGTCGGCAACACGATCCACGGCCGGGTCACCACCCGCCCCTACCCCGTACGTCACTGGGCGCACGCCGCGTTCGCCAACGCCCCCGATCCGCAGCCCGGGTTCGAGGAGATGATGGCGCGCAACCAGGCCCACATGGCCGCGCACAGCCAGGCCGACAAGCTCGTCTACTACGGCGTCGACCTCGGCCGTCGTGACGCGACGGTGCGGACCTTGGCGAAGTTCTCCGCCAGCGCCGCCGAGCGGGAGATGGCCGCGATCAGCGAGCGGCTCGACACGGTCAACCGGGTGATGTCACGCCCCGGGTTCTCGGCACGGCCCGCGGTCGGCCACGACATGGAGTGGATGATCGCGCGCTCGCTCTCGCTGGGCGCGAAGATCCCCGTGCCGGAGCCGGGCGAGGCCCAGCAGAACTTCCTCGACACCGACGACATGGCCGAGTGGTTCGAGTCGGTCGCCTGGTCGGCCGAGCCGCTGGCGCCGACGGTGCAGGTCACCAGCAGCATCGGCGGCCGCCAGGAGACCAGCCACGTCTGCGTACTGACGGTCTCGCGGATCGGCGACATCGAGGTCCCGGAGACCCACGCGCCGTGGATGGCGAAGACCGACGCGCTCGGCTTCCCGGTGGAGTGGTCCTTCCGCGTCGAGCCGCGCTCGCCCGAGGACGTGTCCCGCGAGATGGCGTCGCTGACCCGCCGCATCGACGGCCAGGTCAGCCACTGGTCCGAGGACCACGGCAAGCGGCCGCCCAAGCAGCTCTCCCGTCAGGCCGGCCGCGCCGCCGACGTCGAGGACGAGATGCGCTCGGAGTTCACCGGCCTGTCCACGCGGACCAGGGGCTGGTACCGCATCGCCGTCACCGGCCGCACCGAGGCCGAGGCGCTCGACAAGGCGCAGAAGGTCGTCGACCTCTACCGGCCGCAGATCAAGATCACCCGCCAGCTGGGGCAGTACCACCTGGCGCGTGAGTTCGTCCCGGGCGAGCCGCTCGCGTCGACCGCGCACGCCCGCAAGTTCCCGGTCCTCAAGGTCGCCGCCGGCCTCCCGGCGGTCACCGCGGAGGTCGGCGACAAGCGCGGCTTCTACCTCGGCGAGACCTCGGCGATGGCCTCACGCGCCGTCCTGATGGACCCGTGGTACCTCACCGAGGTCATGGAGCAGGCCGGCCTGATCCCGCTGGTCGGCACCCCCGGTTCCGGAAAGTCGACGCTGATGGGCGTCGTCATCTACATGTCGATCCTGTCCGGCATCCACGGCGTCGCCATGGACCCGGCGGGCCGGTTGCAGCGGCTGATGGCGCTGCCCGAGATCGGTGGCGGCGTCTTCAACGGACAGCAGGTCCCGGCCCGCGCCCGCAGCGTCGACGTCCTCGGCGGTCGCCCGGGGTCGTTGTCGCCCTACGCGGTCGTGCCCGACCCCAACCCGGAGCTGATCCGGGCCGAGGCGATGTCGGACCACGAGTTCGCCGAGCGGCTCCACCGGGAGCGGTCGGCCGCCGTGCAGCAGCGCCGCGACCTGACCGTCTCCGTGCTCCGCTCCTGCCTCCCGGTCGGGCTGGCCAACAACGAGGAGGTGCTCAAGCGCATCCGCGCCCGCGTCATGGAGGCGCAGGCCGACCGCGGCGCCGACACCTCGACGATCGTGAAGATGCTCTTCGAGGGCGACGGCGGCGACCAGGAGATCGCCCGCGAGCTCGCCGCCGCCCGCGAACGCGAGCTCGGCCGCCTCTTCTTCGGCAACGACTTCCTGCAGTCCGACGCGGAGCTGAAGGGCACGCCGTTCACCTTCTACAACCTCAAGGGACTCAACACCCCGCCCGAGCACGTGCCGCGGGAGGAGTGGAGCGCCGAGGAGCAGATGGCGCGCCCGATCATGACCCTCGCGGCCTGGTCCGCGCTGCACCTGATCTACCGCAGCGACCCCAACGAGCGGAAGCTGTTCGCGCTCGACGAGGCCCACGAGGTCACCCAGGCGAGCGGCGGCACCGGGCGAGCCCTGGTCCACAAGCTCTCCAGCGACTCCCGCAAGAACAACTGTGCGGCGCTGGTCTCCACCCAGAACGCCTCCGCGATCCTGGGCTCCGACATCAACAACTTCGTCGGGGCGGCCTTCGTGGGACGTACGCAGGACGAGACCGCCCAGCGCGACGCGCTGAAGCTGCTCGGCAAGCCGGAGGGCCTGGGTTACGAGTCGATCCTGGCGCGGCTCTCGCCGCGCACCAGGCGCGGCGACGAGCAGCTCGGCTACCGCGAGTTCATCTACCGCGACGGCCTGGGTGGCGACACCGGCCACGGCGGCATGGAGATCATCAAGGTCACCCTCAACCACCACCCGGGTCTGCAGGAGGCGCTCAACACCACCGCCGACCCGACCCGCCGGGTCAGCCGGGCCATCGGCGGCGAGCCGGTCGATCACGCCAAGACCGACTTTTCCGGGGACGGGCTCGGCTGATGTCGCCGCGCCCCGCTCTCCGGAGGACAGCCCTGCGTCGCAGGGCTGCGGCCCTCGTCGTACTCGTCGTCGCCCTGCTGTCGGTCGCCGGGCCGGCGGCTGCGGGGACGCGCGGGATCGACATCCCGATCCCGTTCGACCCGACGGGTGGGCTCTCGGGCGTGAGCGACGCGTGCAACAACCTGGATGCGCCGATGCCGGCCTCTCCCTACGGGGACGGCTCCTTCATCGTGCGGATGACGGCGTTGGGGGCGGCGTCGAAGGCGGGCACCGAGCTGAACGACCCGGAGAAGATCAACGACGAGCTGGACCCGTTCCGCAACAAGGACGAGGTCTCGCTGGAGTCGGCCTACGGCACCTCTCCGCAGTGGTGGACCTACGACAACGGGTGCACGGGGCAGTTCATCGCGGGGGCGGGGACCTCGATCGGCAACATCATGCTGGAGATCTCGGGGATCCTGCCGAACTGGTCGCACGCGCTGCTGAACGCGGTGATCGGGGAGAACTCGTTCCTCAAGGCGCTCGACGACCCGATCGTGGCCGCGTCCAAGGCGGTCACCGACGGGGTGTGGGCGCCCTGGGTGAGCGTGGTGCTGCTGCTGGTCGCGGCGACGGTGATGATCCGGGCGCGCGACGGCCGGTTCGCGCGGGCGGTCACGGCGGCGGGCTGGGCGCTGGGCGTGCTCGTAGTGACGTCGTGGCTGATCCAGTATCCGGTGGAGTCGACCAAGCTCGTCGATGACGGCGTGCGGTCGGCCACCGGCCTGATCGCGGCCGGGTTCAACGACGGCCGGACGGTCCCCGGTGTCGGTGACGACAAGTTCGGCGAGACCGATGCGGTCAAGGCTGTGGACGGCCAGATGGACGAGGTGGTGCGCTCGACGCAGTATCGGACCTGGCTCGCGGGTGCGTTCGGTGACCCCGACTCGGCCACCGCGAAGACCTACGGGCCGCGGGTGTTCCGGGCGACGCACTTCTCCTGGCAGGAGTACGACGCCTACCGCAAGGACCCCAACGGCGAGGGCAAGAAGGTCCTGGAGGCCAAGCAGGACGCGTTCAAGAAGCACGCCGAGGCGGTGAAGAAGTCCGACCCGGTGGCCTACGAGTACTTCAAGGGCGAGCACTGGTCGCAACGCGCGACCACGGCGCTGGTGAACCTCGTGGTGGTCGTGGTGGTGTGCGGGTTCCTGCTGGTCGCGGGCCTGGCGATCCTGTTGTCGTTCGCGTTGATCCGGTTGATCGTGCCGTTCGCCCCGGCCGCAGGTGTGTTGTTCATGCTCGACCACACCCGGGACGCGGCGGTGGCGATGCTGAAGCGGGTCGTGGGGCCGCTGGTGATGGGCCCGATCTACTTCCTGGTCGCGTTGCTGCTGCTGCGGCTGGACTCGGCGATCCTGACCTCGACGATGTGGTTCGTGCTCAAGCTCGGGCTGATCGCGGTGCTGACCGTGCTGGCCTGGCGCCTCACCCGCCCCGCGGCGTACGGGATCCCGTTGCCGGGCATGGGGCGGCTCACCTCGATGCTCTCCTCGTACGTCGGGGCCCGGACGGGCACCGAGGCCGGGGTCCGCGATGCGACCGCCGACCGGCCGCCCGCCACCGGTGGAGTCCCCGCTGGCACCGGAGCGGTCTCGAGCCCCGGCGGGGTCTACATGCCCGGTCACGAGCTGACCGGCAGCCGGCCGACGATGTTCGCCGAGCAGGTGCCCAACCAGGGTCCGGTGACCGCCGCCGGGGCGCTGGGTGCCGGAGCGAGCAGCACACCGACGTACGCCCTGGGCTCCTCGATGAGCGGCAACGACGGCGAGCGCGTGGCCGGTCAATGGTTCGACTCGCGCTCCACCGAACCGGACGAGCCCGCCCCGGTGCCGGCGGCGAGACAGGTCTACAACGACAGCCGCCCGGATTCGCCGAGCCCCGTCGACCACACCGCCTACGCCGACCGCGAGCCGGAGCCGCCGCGACACTCGCCGGTGGCGGAGGCGAACGTGGACTACGACGCCGACGGCAACCCGGTCTTCGTCATCTACTCACCGAACGGGAACCGCTCGGTCCCCGTCGACAACGGTTCCAGCTGGGGGTCAGCTGAAGGAGGAGCCCGGTAGTGCGGTCGACAACGACGCGTGGTGTGCTGTGGGAGGTCATCGCGCCGGTGCTGAGGTGGCCCATGAGGTCGCCGTTCCGGTTCTTCTCGGTGGTCGTCGGCATCGTCTTCGTGATCTGGCTCATCGCCCAGTGGAGCGACGCCCCCGACACCGAGCCGGCCTCGCAGCCCGACCGGGGTGCCGCGTCGGCCGGGCAGAGCCCCAGCGCCACCGGCTCGCCCGCACCGGTGCCCGACCCGGTGCCGCTGGCGACCAAGTTCGTCACCGCCTGGGCCCGTCCCGACCTGACCACCGACCAGTGGTGGGAGGGCATCAACGCCGCCCGCCCGGACGAGTCGCTGGCCCAGGCCCTGGGCACCACCGACCCCGCCACCGTGCCCGCGACCAAGGTGGTCGGCGCCGCGAAGGTGCTCGAGCAGACCGACGGTGAGGCCCGCGTCGAGGTCACCACCGACGGCCCCAAGGTCGTGGTCTACCTGACGCTGGTCGACAACGTCTGGTACGTCGCCAACATCCTTCCGGGAGGCTAGGCGATGTGGATCTTCAAGGCACGTCTGATCTGGGGGATCGTGGCCGGTGCGGCCACGCTCGTCCTGGTGGTCACGGGCGCCTTGGTGATCCTGATCGGGGGACTGGCGAGCACCGAGCAGAGCAACCAGGACCAGGCCCAGTCGGGCTGTGTCGGTGGGACCAACGCGGTCCCGGCCGGCAACCTGGGACCCGACGGTGAGGTCCCCGAAGGCAGCATCGCCGGGTTCGACACCGAGCAGATCCAGAACGCCCGGACGATCGTGGCGGTCGGCAAGCAGTCCGGCGTGCCCGCCTACGGCTGGGTGATCGCGCTCGCGACCGCGATGCAGGAGAGCGCCCTGCGCAACCTCGACTACGGCGACCGCGACTCCGTCGGCCTCTTCCAGCAGCGTCCGGTCTCCGGGTGGGGCACCGTCGCCGACATCATGAACCCGGTCAAGTCCGCGCAGGCGTTCTACGGCGTGGCCGCCCACACCGGCAACACGGGTCTCCTGGACATCCCGGGGTGGCGCAAGATGCAGGTCACCGCGGCGGCGCAGGCCGTGCAGCGGTCGGCGTTCCCGCTGGCGTACGCCCAGCACGAGGACGAGGCGCGGGCGCTCGTCGCCGCGCTCGCCGACGGGGTCTCGGCCGCCGACCTGAAGGCCACCGCGACCGACGTCTCCTGCACGATCGGCCTGGCCGGGATCAGCACCACCGTCATCCGTCCCATCCAGGCCGGTCTCGCGGTCGACCAGAACAACTACGGCAGCTCCGGCTCCAACTGGGCCAACATGCACACCGGCAACGACTACTCCGCGCCGTGCGGCACGCCCGTGCAGGCGGCCCACGGCGGCACGATCGTGATCGAGTCCGGCGGTGGCTGGGGCTGGGCGGGGCGCTGGCTGGTGAAGGTGCAGACGGCGCCCGGCAACCTGACCACGTGGTACGCCCACATGCGGGCCCTCTCGGTCCGTGAGGGCCAGACGGTGAAGGCCGGGCAGGTCATCGGGCAGGTCGGCAGCGAGGGCAACTCGACCGGCTGCCACCTCCACTTCGAGGTGCACCCGCACGGCGGCGGCTACCTGCAGGACCAGGTCGACCCGGCGGCGTGGCTGGAGAAGAACATCGGCAAGACCCTGGAAGCCACCAAGCAGGCCGCCGGGCTGCCCGGCGCCGGCCAGATCGGTGCCTCGCCGGCCGCCGTCTCCGGCCCCCAGGTGCGCCTGGCACAGGCCAACATCAAGGTCTCCCTGTCCCGCTCGAGATACCGCTCCGACCTGGCCGAGGTCATGGAGCACGGACCCGACTTCGTCTCCCTGAACGAGGCCCAGTCACGTACGGTCTCCGACATCTCGGTGCGGGGCTACGGCACCTACCGCGCCTCGGAGGACGAGTACGGTCATCGGAGCCAGGCGCTGAGCCCCGTC
Source organism: Nocardioides sp. NPDC126508 (assembly GCA_040302365.1). Classification (GTDB taxonomy): domain Bacteria; phylum Actinomycetota; class Actinomycetes; order Propionibacteriales; family Nocardioidaceae; genus Nocardioides. The sequence goes on along the minus strand of JBEOUM010000004.1, from coordinate 32,608 downwards.
GTGATGTGGCGCACCGACCGCTGGGTGGCGGTCGACAAGGGCACCGTCCAGCTCACCAAGCCGGTCACCGGGGTCAAGAACGACAACAGGTACGCCACCTGGGTGGTGCTCGCGAGCAGCGACGGCTCCGGGCGGATCTCGGTGATCTCGACCCACGCGATGACCTCGCCCGCCAACAGCCCGCAGGCTCGTAAGGACGAGGCCCAGCGTGGCTTCGCGAAGCTCGCCGGGCTGGCGCAGGGCCTGCAGAAGTACGGCCCCGTCCTCGTCGCCGGCGACCTCAACTCGCCCTACCCGCGCAACGGTGGCGACGGGGATCCGTGGGGACCGAAGCCGCTGATGACCAAGGCCGGGATGACCTCCACCTTCGAGACCCTCGGTGCGCCTCCGCAGGGCTGGGCCACCCACGACGGCGGCGGCACCATCGACTGGCTCTTCGGTTCGAACGCGACCGCCACCCCCACCCGGCAGGCCACGTTCATGCTCGAGTCCGACCACCACGGGCTGGTCGCCGACTTCGACATCCGGGGTCAGTAGCGGCGCTTGCGGCACGTGTAACACGTCGTTCGTAGGACTACTCGCCCTATCGGAACGACCGGATAGACCTACGAACAGCGTGTTACAGCCCGCCGACCCAGCCCTCCGCAGACCCCCGCCCCGCAGGAGATAGCGTTGGGGCTGTGAACGACGCGGTGGAACGGGCTGAGCGCACCGTCGCCGCGATGGCCGAGTGGCTCGCCGGAGGCGGGCCGGAGCACTGGGTCGTGGAGACCTCGGGATCGACGGGCAAGCCCAAGCGGGTGATGCTGTCGCGGGAGGCGATGAAGGCGTCGGCAGCGGCGTCGGCGCGACGCGTCGGGGCGAGCGGGCAGTGGCTGCTGACGCTCCCGGACTCGTACGTCGCCGGAGCCAATGTGATCGCCCGCTCGCTGCTCGCGGGGTTCGAGCCGGTGATCGCCGCAGCCCACGAGTCCTTCACCGAGGCCGCCGCGGCGATGAACGACGGGCCGCGGTTCGTCTCGATGGTGCCGACCCAGCTCCACCGGATCATCGAGTCCGGTGGGGACGATCTCGCCGCGCTGGCCGGGTTCCACACGCTGCTCCTCGGCGGTGGCCCGATCGACCCGTCGCTGCGCGCCCGGGCCCACGAGGAAGGGATCGACGTCGTCGCCACCTACGGCTCGGCCGAGACCTGTGGCGGCTGCGTCTACGACGCGATGCCGCTGGACGGGGTCGGGGTCGCGATCGGCACCGACGGCCGGGTCCGGATCAGCGGCCCGACGCTCTTCGACGGCTACCAGGACGACCCCGCGCAGACGGCGGAGGCGCTGGTCGACGGCTGGTTCCTCACCTCCGACGCCGGCACCCTGGACGAGGACGGTCGGCTTCGGATCCTCGGCCGCATCGACGACATGGTGATCACCGGCGGCGTGAAGGTGCCGGCCGCGCTCGTCGCCAGGCGGCTCCGCGAGCACCCGGCCGTGACGGCAGCGGAGGCCCTCGGCACCCCCGACGAGGAGTGGGGCCAGCGCCTGGTCGCCTTCGTCGTCGGCGACATCGACGCCGCCGCTGCCCGGGAGTGGGTCGCCGCCGAGCACCCACGTACCTGGGCGCCCCGCCAGGTCGTCGCGCTCGACGCGATCCCGCTGCTCGGCAACGGCAAGCCCGACCGGCAGGCCCTGCTGCGCCTGGTCACGAGCGACGAGGTGGAGCCCCGATGAGCCTGCAGGTCTTCTCGCTGCCGATGACGACCCGCTTCCGCGGGATCACCGAGCGTCAGGGTGTCGTCTTCGAGGACTCCGGCGGATGGGGCGAATGGTCGCCGTTCCTCGACTACGACATCCCCGAGATCGAGCCCTGGCTGCGCTGCGCCGAGGAGGCGGCCGCGGGGGACTGGCCGACACCGGTCCGCGACACGGTCCCCGTGAACGCGACCGTGCCGGCGGTGGGCCCGGAGCGCGCCCACGAGATCGTCACCCGCTCCGGGTGCTCGACCGCCAAGGTGAAGGTCGCCGATCCGGGCCAGAGCCTGGCCGACGACATCGCCCGCGTCGAGGCGGTCCGGGACGCCCTCGGCCCGGCAGGGCACATCCGCGTCGACGTCAACGGGCTCTGGACGGTGGACGAAGCGGTCGTCGGGATCGCGGCGTTGGACCGGGCCGCCGGCGGGCTCGAGTACGTCGAGCAGCCCTGCCCCACGGTCGAGGAGCTCGCCGACGTACGCCGCAAGGTGGACGTCCCGATCGCCGCGGACGAGTCGATCCGGCGGGCCGCGGACCCCTACCGCGTACGCGACCTCGAGGCCGCCGACGTGGCGGTGCTCAAGGTGCAGCCGCTGGGCGGCGTACGCGCCTGCCTGCGGATCGCCGAGGACATCGGGCTGCCGTGCGTGGTCTCCTCGGCGCTGGAGACCTCGGTCGGGATGGCCGCCGGGATCGCGCTCGCGGCGGCGCTGCCCGAGCTGCCCTATGCGTGCGGGCTGGGCACGGTCTCGATGTTCACCGACGACATCGCCGCGACCCCGCTCCTGCCGGACGGTGGGGTCCTGCCGGTGCTCCCGGCCTCGCCGGTTCCCGCGCGCCTGCTCGCCGAGCCGGCGCTGCACGCGGACGCGGAGCGTACGGAGCTCTGGCGCCGGCGTCTGGCTGATGTCCGCGCCTACCGGGAGACGCTTCGATGAAGGAAGAACGCATGGCCACCGCCACTGAGCTCGCCCGGGCGGTCGTCACCGCGCTCCTGGAGGCGCGGGTCACCGACATCGTGATCGCGCCCGGGTCGCGCAACGCACCGCTGTCGTTCGCCGTCTTCGACGCCGCGCGAGCCGGACTGGTGCGGCTGCACACCCGGATCGACGAGCGTTCGGCCGGCTTCTTCGCGCTCGGCCTGACCAAGGTCGGGAGCCGCGCGGCGGTGATGTGCACCTCGGGCACCGCGGTCGCCAACCTGCACCCGTCGGTGCTCGAGGCCGCCCACGCCGGCGTACCGCTGGCCGTGGTCACGGCCGACCGGCCGGCCCGGCTCCGTGAGACCGGTGCCAACCAGGTGACCGACCAGGTCGGCATCTTCGGCCGGATGGTGGAGACCGTCGATCTGGCCGCGGCGCCGGACGAGAGCCACCTCGACGCCCTCGACTCCGCACGCGGCCCCGTGCATTGGAACATCCAGCTCGACGAGCCGCTGACCCCGCCCGACCGGTGGGAGCCGGGGGAGATCACCGTCCGTCCGGAGCCGGTGCGACCGGAGCTGATGATCCACGAGTCGATCCAGACCGGCGCCGGGACACCGCTCACGGTCGTCGTCGCCGGCGACGACGCCGGCCCCCCGTCCCGCATCCTCGCCCAGGACGCCGGCTGGCCGCTGCTCGCCGAGCCCTCCTCCGGTGCCCGCACCGGCGACAACGCGCTGCGCTCCTACCGCCTGCTGCTGGACTCACCGCTCGCCGAGCGGATCGAGCGGGTCGTCGTCTACGGCCACCCCACCCTCTCCCGCCCGGTCACCAACCTGCTCGCGCGCGCCGACGTCGAGGTCATCGCGGCCCAGGTCGACGGTGTCTGGCCTGCGCGCCCGTTCCGGGTCGACCGCACGATCCGCACCCGGCTCCACGTCGACGGCACCCCGGACACCGCCTGGCTGGAGGATTGGCGCTCGGCCGACCGTGAGGTCAGCCGCCAGGTCGACCGGCTGCTCCACGAGCAGCCGGAGATGACGGCGTACGACGTCTCCGCCTGCGTCGCCCGCGCCCTGCCCGACCGCGGGCTGCTGATGCTCGGCCCCTCCAATCCCGTACGCGACCTGGACCTGATGATGCGGCCCAACAACGTCGGCGGGCGACGGAAGGTGATCGCCAACCGGGGCCTGGCCGGCATCGACGGCATCGTCTCCACGGCGATCGGGGCCGCCGTCGGCCGTCCGTGGTCGACGCGCGCGCTCGCGCTGATGGGCGACGTCACCTTCCTGCACGACGCCGGCGGCCTCCTGCTCGGCCCCGAGGAGGTCCGCCCCGACCTCACCATCGTCGTGGCCAACGACGACGGCGGTTCGATCTTCGCCTCGCTGGAGCAGGGTGCCGACGACTACGCCGACAGGTTCGAGCGGCTCTTCGGCACCCCGCACGGCACGTCCCTCGAAGCCCTCTGCGCCGCCCACCGCATCCCGCACCTCGCGGTCACCTCGGTGCCCGAGCTCGAGGCCGCCCTCGCCTCCCCGAACGGCGGCATCGAGGTCGTCGAGGCCGTGGTCTCCCGCGACGGCCGCCGGGATCTCGACCTCGCCATCCGCGCGCTCGCCCGCTCCTGAGTCCTGGACCGGGCTCGACGTGGCACAGTGAGCGCGTGAGCGAACAGGCGCAGCCGCAATGGCCGACCGTGGTGCCGTACGTGGAGTCCTACTCGGGCGCGACGCGGGTGATGACTCTGGAGATGGCGTCCACGGCGAAGGAGAAGTTCATCGCGACGATGCCGCCGATCGTGGCGATCGATGGGCGTGACTACTGGGTCTACTGGGGCCAGGTGAGCTTCGAGATCCCCGCGGAGCGGGCGTGCCACGTCAGCGTTCGCTGCGAGGGTGGACAGAGTGGTGGTCAGTATTCGCAGGATCTCGGATTCCGCGTCGCCTCAGCGCTGCTCCCGCGCGGTGCGGAGCCGGTGCGGATGCAGTATCTGTGCCACTTCGCTTCCGGCGTCGGATCGATCACCATGTCCTGATCAGCGGTCGGCGATGCGGAGGATGTCGCCGGGCTGGCACTCGAGTACGTCGCAGATGGCGGTCAGCGTCGAGAACCGGATCGCCCGCGCACGGCCGTTCTTGAGGATCGACGCGTTGGCCAGGGTGATCCCGATCCGGTCGGCCAGCTCGGTCAGTGTCATGCCGCGCTCGTCGAGGAGGGCGTCGAGGTGCACGGTGACTCGGTGGTCGTCGGTCATACGGTGAGATCCACCTCCTCCTGCAGCGCCACCCCGCGCCGCATCACTCGGCTGAGCGTGAGGGCGCAGAGGCCCAGGATGAGCGGCGCCCAGTCCGGGCCGCCGATGTTGGCGACCTCCGAGGTCCAGGTGCGCTCGAGCATGGGGGCTGCGGCTGAAGCGATGAAGATCCCGTTGCCGATGTCGGTGCCGACCGGGCCGATGATCGACATCGCGATCAAGAACCACCCGAGCGTACGCAGCAGGTTGGCCGGCCCCGAGGTGAAGAGTCCGTCCCGCCGCGCGACGTTGATGGCCCGCCGAGAAAGCAGGCACCCTCCAGCGATGAGGACCAGGCCGATGATCTGGCCGATTGATGCAGCCCACTGCATCGCCCAGCTCGGATGCGTGGTGCAGAACATCGTTCCCGACGGCTGAACGCTCGAACCCGGCTTGGCGAGGGGTGCGCCGGAGGGGTCGCTGTCCGCGCCCGCCATGAACGACTTGGCGTCGACGCACACATGGTCGGCGAACGAGAACACACCCGAGTTCTCTGCCTTCCCGAACAGATGGAGGACGGTGACCACTGCGCAGAAGAGGGCGAATGTGACGGTCAGTGCGAAGAGAACGTCGACGAGGGTGCTGAGTGGCGCAAGGGGATCGCGTTCGCGCGTTGGTTTCGAACCAAGTGAGGGCTGCGCCATGTCAGATCCTTATCGTTTCTCGATATTATCGAGAAACGATAAGGGATCCTGTGGCCGTTGTCAGGCCTTCCAGTACGGATCCCGGCCGATGAAGCCCAGGAGCTGCTCCTGGGGCGTGGCGTCGGGACCGACCTCGACCCGAGGCCCGAACTGGCCGGAGGCACGCATCGCGTCCTCCATGGCGGCCACGCCGGCCAGCATGGCCGAGGAACGCTCGGCGCCCAGGTCGAAGTCGCGCCCGAGGGCGCGGGCGAGGTCCCAGGAGTGCATCCAGATGTCGGGGGTGTAGATCTGCGACAGTGTGACGTCGAGCGGCTTGTCGCCCGTGTGGGGGTTGGAGACCATCCGGCCGGCCGGGTCGTCGAAGAGGCCCTGGATGTTGGCGGTGTGGGTCTTCCAGGCGGCGACCGGGTCCGCGGCGACGTCGAGAGTGGCCAGCTCCACGCCGGCCGAGGCGCGCAGGAAGTCGCGCGGCCAGTCGACCAGGTGCGAGACCACGTCGAGCGCGGTCCACGCCGCCACCGGGCTGGGGCGGTCCCAGTCCTCGGCGGAGCGGACCGAGTCGACGAGCTCGGCGAACCGTGCCGCGTCGTACGCGTGCTGCTCGGAGGGACTCACGAGAGCTCCTCGAGGAGGTCGTCGAGCTGCTCGTAGCCCTGGATGACACCCTTGTCCATGCCGCTGGCCATGATCGCCGCCTGGGTCTCGAAGGACTCGACGACGCTGAGGCCGGTCAGCCGGGTGCGGCCGCCGGGGAGCGGCTCGAAGGTGAGGTATTCCAGCGAGGCTCCGTCGGGGGCGCCGCGCCAGGTGAAGGTCTGCACGATGCGCTCGTTCTCGCGCACCTCGTGGAAGCTTCCGAAGAACTGGGTGAACTCGTCACCGTCGCGCTCGGCCGAGTAGGCCCACGAGCCGCCGGTGCGGAAGTCCCACTCGGTGATGTGCATCCCGACGTCTCGGGGCCCGAGCCACTTGGCGTACAGCTCCTTCTCGGCGTGGGCGCGGAAGACGAGCTCCGGGGGAGCATCGAACTCGCGGACGATGGTGATCGTCGGGGTCTCCTTGGAGGCCTCGATCGTGGTCTCGTGCTTCGTGGTGGTCATGATGCGTCCTCTTCTCGGGCTGGTTGGTCTTCCTGCATCTCGGCGAGCAGCGCGTCCAGGCGCTGGTAGCGCTCCTCGGCCTGCTGTTGGTATCTCTCGATCCACTTGGTCATGAGGTCGAACACCTCCGCTTCGAGGCGTACGGGTGCGCGGCGCGACTCCCGGCTCACCAGGCCCGCGTCCTCGAGCACCTTGAGGTGCTTGGAGACCGCCTGGAGACTGACGTCGTACGGCGCTGCCAGCTCGCCGACGGTCGCGTCGGCCGACGAGAGCCGGGCGACCAGGTCGCGCCGGGTCGGGTCCGCCAGTGCCGCAAAGACTCGGGAGAGTCTGTCCTCGCTCATCCGCTACTCCTCAACCATTTGGTTGATAACGAGGCTAGGTCGAGGCGTACGGCATTGTCAATCATTTGGTTGAGTAACTTGCTTACTGGAAAACATTCCCCGGGGGACATCGGTTGCGGCACCATGTTTCCCAGCCACGATGCTTCTCAGTGCACGTCTCCTCCTCGGGAAAGGCAGCCCCATGAGTCCTTCGCGCCGCAGATCCATGAGAGTGACCGCGATCATCGCCGGTCTCCTCCTCGCCACCTCCCTCTCCCCGACACAGTCCGCCGGCGCCGCCGAGAAGGACGACCGCCATCTGACTCAGAAGGCCAAGGACCACGGCGTCACCCTCGAGCACGGGGCGTACGTCGGCTGGTCGACGCCCGGCTCGGACGCCAAGGGCGGCACCCGCAACGAGGCCCCGATCACCGCGCAGGCCACGGTCGGCGGCATCGACGTCTCCGGCCACCAGGGCAACGTCGACTGGGCCTACTGGTGGGGTCAGGGGAAGCGGTTCGCCTACATCAAGGCGACCGAGGGCAGCTACTACAAGAACAGCACCTACTTCCCGCAGCAGTACAACGGCTCCTACAACCAGGGCTTCATCCGCGGCGCCTACCACTTCGCCAACCCGTCCGACTCCGGTGGTGCGGCGCAGGCCGACTACTTCGTCAACAACGGTGGCGGCTGGTCGGCCGACGGCAAGACCCTCCCGGGCGTGCTCGACATCGAGTACAACCCCTACAGCGGCGGCGGCACCTGCTACGGCCTGTCGCAGTCGTCGATGCGCTCGTGGATCTCGGCGTTCCTGAGCCGCTACCGCTACCGCACCGGCCGCGACGCGGTCATCTACACGACCACCGACTGGTGGACGACCTGCACCGGCAACACCTCGCAGTTCGCCAGCGCGCACCCGCTCTGGATCGCGCGCTACGCCAGCTCGCCCGGCACCCTGCCGGCCGGGTGGGGCTACTACACCTTCTGGCAGTACACCTCCTCACCGTTGGACCAGGACACGTTCAACGGCGCGTACGACCGCCTGCAGGCGCTCGCACGAGGGTGATGTCTCCGGGGGAGCGGCCCCCGGTCCTCACAGGCCCAGCTGGGACTTCCAGGAGCCGAGGACCGGGGTCCACTCGAAGATCCGGCGCTCCTTGATCAGCCCGGCCGCGAGGAACGGGTCGTCATCGAGCGTTGCCTCGACCGTGGCGATCTCGCCCTCGAACACGAGCAGCGCGGAGCCGTCGGAGGTGGGGCCGGAGAGCACGAGGTTCTCCTGGCTGCCCAGGAACCCGCGGTGGGCGTCGAGATGCTCGGCGCGTACGTCGGGGAGGTCGTTGTAGGCGTACACGACTGCGACGAGGGGCATCAGAGGTCCGCCCCGTCCGCGAGGCGTACGTAGCCGTGCTCGGCGGGGATCAGTGCGGCCGCCTGGGTGTCGAAGATGCCGGAGCCGGCCTCCGAGTAGACCCGGTCGTGGATCGCGACCGTCCGCGAGGCGCCGACCTCGCGGGCGAAGTCGATCAGCTCGCCCGAGCGCGCCCACGGGGCGGAGACGGGCAGGAAGAGTACGTCCACGGCCTGGCCGGGGCCGTCGAGCGCGTCGCCCGGGTGGAAGATCTTGGTGTCCCCGGCCTGGATCAGGTAGCCCGAGTTGTCGAAGTGGGGCAGGTCGGCGTGGATGACCGCGTGCTTCTCGTTGATCGCGGTGACCGGCAGCCCGGCGTCGAACGACTCGCCCGGCTTCACCACCGTGGTCCGCTCGTGGACCGCGGGAGCGCCCTTCTGGATCTGCGCCGCGACCGCGCCGATGGTGTAGACCGGCGCGTCGTTGCCCTCCAGGAGGGCCGGGTTGTAGTGGTCGGGGTGCTCGTGGGTGATCAGCACCGCCGTCGCGCCGTCGAGCGCCTCGGGCTGGGTGAACACGCCCGGGTCGACGACCACCACCGCCCCGTCGTGCTCGATCCGGACACAGGCATGGCCGAACTTCGTGATCCTCATGCCGCCGAATCTATCGCGCTGGTTCCAACCCGCCGAGGGGTGTTTCAGGCGCGGGTCAGGACAGCGCGTCGCGGATCGGGACGAACTTGGCCTGGGTCTCGGCCAGCTCGGTCTCCGGGTCGGAGCTCGCCACGATGCCGCAGCCGGCGAAGAGGCGGGCGGTGCGGTCGTCGATCATCTCGGCCGAGCGCAGCGCGATGCCCCACTCGCCGTCGCCGGAGGCGTCCATCCAGCCGACCGGCCCGGCGTAGCGGGCCCGCTCCATCGACTCGATCTCGGCGATGAGGGCGACGGCGTCCTCGCGCGGGGTGCCGCCGACCGCGGCCGAGGGGTGCAGCGCGGCGGCCAGGTCGAGCGAGCTCACCCCGTCGCTGGCGATGCCGGTGATGTCGGTGGCCAGGTGCATCACGTTGGGGAGCTTGAGCACGAAGGGGGCCTCGGGCACGTTCATCGAGGAGCAGTGCGGTTCCAGGGCGTCGGCGACCGACCTGGCGGCGTACTCGTGCTCCTCGAGGTTCTTCGACGACTCCGCCAGCGACGCGGCGAGGGCGTGGTCGAGGTCCTCCTCGCCGGTCGGCCAGATCGTGCCCGCGAGCACGCGGGAGGTGACCAGGCCGCGCTCGCGGCGGACGAGCAGCTCCGGAGTCGCGCCGAAGAGGTCGTCGACGTGGAACGTCCAGCAGGTCGGGTACGCCGCGGCCAACCGCCGCAGCACGGCGCGGATGTCGATCGGGGCTTTGGCCGCGGCCAGGAGGTCGCGGGCGAGGACGACCTTGTCGAGGTCTCCGTGCTGGAGCCGGGCGACGGCATCGGCGACGATCCGCATCCAGTGCTCCCCGTCGACGTACGCATCGGCGAAGACGACGTCGCGCGGGGCCTCGGGCTGCGGCGTCGGAGCCAGGATCGGAGGCGGCGTGGCGGCCGGGCCGACGGTGGTCACCCAGGCGACGTCGCCGCGCTTGCCGACGACGACCGCGGGCACCTTGAGGACGGAGAATCCCGGCAGGTCGGCGAAGGCGAAGGAGCCGAAGCCGACCAGACCGGTGCCGGGCTCGCCCAAGGGGTCGGAGACCGTCGAGACGGCCGCGAGCTCCTCGAACCACTTGGCGGCGTGCGCGAACCGCTCCGGGCCGGACGTACGGATCTCGGCGGCGGTGCCCCAGCCGACCAGGCCTTCGCCGTGGCGGACCCAGGACAGGACTCGGCGGCGGGCGGGCAGCAGCGCGAGCAGGTCGTCGAGCGTCTCCGACCCGGCGTCGAGTGCCACGGTGGTGGCCACCAGGGACCGCTGCTCAGACTCACTCACCACACCAGGGTATCGGCGTGGTGTCGGCCAGGACGAGTCGAAGTGATGTATGTGGCGTACGCCCCAGTTGCCATACCTGACCACATGGGTTGTAGCGTGCCGTGGCGTGAGTACCAACAAAGAGCAGTCGTTCATCGCAGAGAACGGCATCACCCTCGGCATCATCGCCTTGGCCCTCTTCGTCGTGCTGGGCGTGGGCCTGCCGCGGTGGGTTGGCGACTCCGACTCCCACTCGGGGGTGAAGATCACCCTCCCGGAGACACTGTCCGGCGGCTACAAGCCGGCGGACAAGAAGTCGTCCTACGACCTCGACGTCATCAAGAAGCAGGGCGCCTCCGAGCAGCAGCTGGACACGTTCATCAAGCAGAACGCGGCCAGCTCGAAGACCGAGGACCGCAACGTGTCCGACGCGCTCGGGTTCTCGATGGCTTCGCGCACCTACATCACCAAGGACATGAAGCAGTCGGTGATGATCCGTGCCTTCGCCGGCGACGGCAGCGCCTACTACGGCGGTGGCGAGGTCTCCAAGGTGGGCAAGAACGTCTGCTACTCCAGCGCCGACCAGTCGACCGGTCAGACCCAGGCGACCTGCTCGCACCCGTCGAACGACCTGACCGTCCAGGCGACCGCGGCCACGAAGAAGGACGCGGCGAAGTACGCCGACGAGATCTTCGAGAAGCTCGCCTGAGTTCGGTCCGGACAGAGACCCGAGACAGAATCAGCCCGTGACCCGAGCAGATCTGGACAAGCAGCCCGGCGAGGTCCGCCGGATGTTCGACGCCGTGGCCAAGCGCTACGACCTCACCAACGACGTGCTCTCGCTCGGCCAGGACCGACGCTGGCGGCGCGAGGTCATCAAGGCCGTCGACCCGAAGCCGGGCGAGCTCGTGCTCGATCTCGCCGCCGGCACCGGCACCTCGTCCCAGCCGTTCCTGGACGCGGGTGCCGAGGTGGTCCCGACGGACTTCTCGATCGGCATGCTCCAGGTCGGTAAGCAGGCCAAGCCGCACCTGCCGTTCACGGCGGGCGACGGCACCCGGCTGCCCTACCGCGACGGCACCTTCGACGCGGTCACCATCTCGTTCGGGCTGCGCAACATCGTCGACCCGGCGGCCGGCCTGCGCGAGCTGCGCCGGGTCACCCGCCCCGGCGGCCGGATCGTGGTCTGCGAGTTCTCGCACCCGACGTGGAAGCCGTTCCGCACGGTCTACGTGGAATACCTGATGAGGGCGCTGCCGCCGGTCGCCCGCGCGGTCTCGTCATCGCCCGATGCGTACGTCTACCTGGCCGAGTCCATCCGGGCCTGGCCCGACCAGGCAGGTCTCGCAGACCTGCTCTCCGCGTCCGGTTGGCAGTCGCCGACCTGGACGAATCTGTCCGGCGGAATCGTCGCTCTCCACCACGCGACGGCTTGATCTCTGCGAAAGTTCAACCATGACCTCCACGTTGCCTTGGGACGGAATCTTGATGCCCCGCGAGGCCTACGGCCCCGCAGCGGTCAAGGCCAGGGACTCGCTCACCGACGCAGCCGCGCAGGGTGACTGGCGCCGCGCGCTCTCGCAGGTGCGCAACGACTACACCGTCGGCGTCAACACCTGGAAGATCGGCGGCGAGTCGATGTTCACGCCGCTCCACCACGCCGCCTACCTCGGTGCGCCGCGGGAGACCGTCCAGGAGCTGCTCTCCCTGGGTGGGGTCCGCTCGCTGCCGACCGCTCACGGCGAGACGCCCTACCAGCTTGCCAAGCGTCGCGGTCACGAGCACCTGGTCGACATGCTCGACCCCTACTTCCGCCCCGGCACCCCGCTCGGTGACAACCTCGAGGGCGTCAACCACCACGTGAACGCGACCCTCGCCGAGCTGACCGCCGAGTTCCGCGGCGACTACCAACTGCGCACCTTCGACGTCCGGCTCATCTCCGAGGAGGGCGGCCCCGACGAGGCCTGGTTCACCGCCCCGGGCATGTACGGCGGCATCCGCATCGGCATGTTCTGGGGCCGCGCACACCTGGAGTACAACTCCCGCCTGGGCGACTCCTACGCCGTCGTGGGGCCTGAGGGCTCGGCGTACGTGAGTCGCTCCAAGCGTGCGCTGCCGGCTCGCTGACCGAGGTTTCTCGATAGCCCTCGGGTTTCCCGGATTTCGCTGTACGCCGGCCCATGGTCGGTCACACTCCGTCCGTGGTGCATTCATGGACCGTGACCTGGAAGGGTCAGCGGCAGCTCATCCGGGCAGCGAGAAGAGTCTCGCTCTGGACACGAGCAACGCTCGTACGTCACGTTCTGATCGCTGTCGTAGTTTGGCTCGTCTTCGCCATCCTGTGGGTGCTGGACGACGATCCAGGGAACATCGGCAGGCTGGACCGGATCGGGCTGCTTGTGCTCGGTGCTTTTGCCCTCCTTGCTTCTGTGATGTGGCTGATCGCCCACAGGTCGGTCATCGCCAAACAGATCGTCGCTGCCTACCCGCTCGGCCAGGTCGTCTTCTCCGCGGTGGACGCCCGCGGCTTTCGGATCGCCGATGCGCTCGGAGAGACTTCATGGCGTTGGGACCAGCTCGGGGGTGCGCGGAGCAACGCCGGTGTACTCGGCATTCCTGGTCGACTGGCCGTACGGCCTGAGCAGTCTCTACCTGGACTGATGCCAGAGCTGAGTGTGTGGGTGCCTCGCGCACTCGTGGCAGACGACGTTCTCGTGCGCATCGGGCTTCCGGTCGTCGGCGAGACGCCGGTACCGTCCCAGGAGGGATTCCCGCGCGGCACCGGGGTCAGACAGGCACACACCTGGGTCGCGACGGCTGACTCCCAACGCAGGCTGGCGCACGATGCCTGGTTGGCGGTGATCCTCGAACCGAAGATGCTGGCAGTGCAGATTCTCCTCGCTGTTGCAGCGATAGGACATGCGGTCCTCGTGGTCGGGATGATCCTGGACGGGTCTGGCATGAGAGCGACGAGCCTTGTGTTCCCCGCCGTCGTTGCCTCGAGCATCTGGACGCCCTGGTGGATGACGCGTCGTCAGGTCCGAACGCTCTTTCCCGTGGGTTTCGAAGCGTCCCTGCAGATCGAGGACGTGGGCATGAGGGTGCTGACGGCATGGGATGAGCAGGTGATCCCCTGGAAGGTGCTTCAGAGGTCTCGGGTTCGGGGAACCGCCTTCACCTACCCGAACCCCGTCCAGTCGATGGGTCGCGAGACCATTCCGGCGGCATTGGTTCCCGATGACGTCTTGAGGCGGCTCGGATGTCGCCCGCTCGGCACTCAATCCCGGGAGTCCCGAGATGTTTCTGCAGGTCAATGAGAGGCTTAGGGGCGAGGCGCGTGCTCAATTCCCGGCAATGAGAGGGTCGAGGCATGGCTGACACTCGCGAGGATCTGATCACAGACCTGAACCCGCTCCCGACCGAGATCGGCGGGAGGCTGCGCGCGCAGCTGGAGTTCATCGCCGAGGCCGACAAGCTCAAGACGATCCTGCGCGCCTCGCCGCTGGCCGCGGCGGACCGCCGGGAGAATGACGCCGAGCACTCCTGGCACCTGGCGCTGATGGTGCTGCTGCTGGCCGAGTACGCCGACGAGCCGATCGACGTCGGGCACGCGATCAAGCTGGTGATCATCCACGACATGATCGAGATCTACGCCGGCGACAGCCCGGTCTTCGACCCGGCCGCGGTCGTCGACCAGGTCGAGCGCGAGCTCGCCGCCGCCGACCGGCTCTTCACGATGCTGCCGCCCGACCAGGCAGGCGAGATCCGGGCGCTGTGGGACGAGTTCGAGGCCGCTCAGACCCCCGAGGCGCGCTTCTGCAAGGCCATGGACCGCCTCGAGCCGATGCTCCTCAACTGGCTCAACCGCGGCGGCACCTGGAGCATGCCCGGCGCCACCGAGTCCCGCGTACGCGCCCGCGAGGCCGGCGTCGTCGCCGCCTCGACCACTCTCGGCGAAGCCACCGACGCCATCGTCCGTGCGGGTCTCGCGAAGGGTTGGATCCGCCCCGACCCCGACTGAGTCCCCCGTCGAGTCGGCTCGTCTTGACGCGAAATCAGGTCGAGTCGGCTCGTCATGACGGGCCGACTCGGCGAGATTTCGGGTGAAGACGGGCCGACTCGGCAGTTTCCCTGCATGCCGGTGGCCTGGCGGTCCGATTGAGTCATGGGCAAACGGGTTATTCCCTCCCGGGTATCCGTTACGCTGCGCTCGACTTTGGAGGCCGGGACGCTGAGGAGAGCCGCTCGTGGATGCGGATGTGGTGCCGGGCTCGGTGACGGTCTGGACCGTCACTCTCGATGATCAGCGGCAGCTCAAGCGGGCCCCGGTGGGCTTGTGGGTGCGGAGCGCGGCGTACTGGCTGATGGCCTTGGGAGCGCCCGTGCTGGTGTCGGGCCTTGTCTGGTTCAGTGTGCAGGACGTGATCGACCGAGCCGGCGGCGGCATAGTCCTGCAGTTGGCTGCGGTGACACTTGGAGTCCCTGTGCTGGCTCTCCTGGTGGTGATGCCGTTGGTGACCGTCCGCCGCCGGGTGGAGCGCGAGTTCCCCGTCGGTGCCACGCTCACGGCATGGGCGACGGAGAGCGGGTTGGGCGTGCGTACGCTCAGCCGACTCACCTTCTACCCGTCGTCGCGATTGACGCAGGTCGAGGTGGGCCCAGTGCTCGTGCGGTGTCGGCAGGAGGGCCCGAAGACCCTGACCGTACCGCTGTATCTACCGATCGGGCCGGATGAGGTGTCGCGGTCGGTCGACTTCCCGGCCCAGCTCATCGGGGCGGAGATCAGACGCGAGCTGGCACAGAGGGCAGGCCGGAAACCTGCGGAGATCTCGATGGCCGCGGAGCCGATCCTCGTCGACCGGACCCTGCGATGGCGGCTCGTGCGGGCTTGGCTGCGGGCGCAGTTCGGCATCGCGGCATGGCTGTTCCCGGCTGCCGTCGCTCTCAACGTTGCGGTCGCTCTGGCCAGTGGCTCCTACCGGTTGGCGGCCTTCTGGGTGGGGATGATGCTGTTCAACCCAGTCGTCTGGCTGCTCATCGGCGAGGGCCGGTTGTCGGGGATGTATCCGGTCGGCGCCACCGTCGTCGGATCCGTGGGTGAGTGGCTCGAGATCCAGGGGCCCTGGGGAAGCGTCGCCTGGCACCACACGTGGCTGAAGCAGCGGCGGATGACCGAGCACACCGTGACGTACGAGATGGTGCAGGTCGGCCACGACGGAATGCCGTCGTCCCTGAGCAACGTCGACAAGCGGATCGTCGTGATCCCCCGAGCGTTCCTCGACGCTCCGACGCCGGCGAGCGCCGAAGTCTGACCCGCCACAACCCCGCCATGGCGTGGTTGTGCAAGCGTTTGCCGCCGGATGCGCGGGCACTTTCCCACCATGGCGGGAAAGTGCCCGCGCGCCATTTCGGCAACCCACTTGCAATCCGCCACAGGAGTGGCAGGATGTGAGTTGGCCCACATTGTGATTCTATTCACAAAGTCTCAAACAGGGGTGGGCCGGCTCAGGGTAGGAGGCGAGATGGAGCTCTACGTGCCGGTGCTCGCGTTGGCGGGACTGGCGACGCTCTTCGCGGTCGGTTCGGTGGTGATGAGCTCGCTCGTGGGACCGAGTCGGGCCAACCAGGCCAAGGCGGATCCCTACGAGTGCGGGATCGAGGCCACGCCACAGGCGCTGGGCGGTCGCTTCCCGGTGAAGTACTACATCACCGCGATGCTCTTCATCATCTTCGACATCGAGATCATCTTCCTCTACCCGTGGGCCGTCAGGTTCGACTCGATGGGCTGGTTCGGCCTCGCCGAGATGGGCCTGTTCCTGCTGACCGTCTTTGTCGCGTACGCCTATGTGTGGCGCCGCGGTGGATTGGACTGGGACTGACATGGGTCTCGAAGAGAAGCTTCCGAGCGGGGTTCTGCTCACGACCGTCGAGGGCCTGGCGGGCTACTTCCGCAAGGCGAGCCTCTGGCCGGCGACGTTCGGGCTGGCCTGCTGCGCCATCGAGATGATGACCAGCGGCGGCCCGAAGTACGACCTGGCCCGCTACGGCATGGAGGTCTTCCGGGCCTCCCCGCGGCAGGCCGACCTGATGATCGTGGCGGGCCGGGTGAGCCAGAAGATGGCGCCGGTCCTGCGCCAGATCTACGACCAGATGCCCGAGCCGAAGTGGGTGCTGGCGATGGGCGTCTGCGCCAGCAGCGGCGGCATGTTCAACAACTACGCGATCGTCCAGGGCGTCGACCACATCGTGCCCGTCGACATGTATCTCCCCGGCTGCCCGCCGCGGCCCGAGATGCTGATCGACGCGATCCTCAAGCTCCACGACAAGATCCAGCACGGCTCGCTGGGCGTCAACGCCGAGCGTGA
This sequence comes from Nocardioides sp. NPDC126508, assembly GCA_040302365.1. Classification (GTDB taxonomy): domain Bacteria; phylum Actinomycetota; class Actinomycetes; order Propionibacteriales; family Nocardioidaceae; genus Nocardioides. The sequence continues at coordinate 15,923 of JBEOUM010000004.1, read as the reverse complement.
GGACATCGACAACGAGACCGTGGCGCTGCGCCAGCTGCCGCTGATCGACCAGACGGGACTCCTGCGGTGAGCGACAACGCCGATCAGACGGACGAGCAGGGCGGCATGTTCGGCGTGACCGGCTCGGGCGACACCAGCGGCTACGCCGGTCTCACCCGCCGGCACGCGATGCCGAGCCGCACCAGCGACGTCGGGGTGCAGCCCTACGGCGGTTGGTTCAAGGAGATTGCCGACGCGCTCGCCTTCGTCGAGGCGGAGGCGGTCATCCACCGTGGAGAGCTGACCTTCCACGTACGCCGCGAGCGGCTGCTCGAGGCCCTGCAGGTGCTCCGCGACGAGCTGCGCTTCGAGCTCTGCTCGGGGGTCTCGGGCGTGAACTACCCCGATGACCAGGGAAAAGAGCTGCACGCGGTCTACCACCTGCTCTCGATGACCTACAACCGACGGGTGCGGGTCGAGACCTCCGCGCCCGACGGGGACCCGCACGTGCCGAGCGGGGTGGGCATCTACCCGACGCTCGACTGGCACGAGCGCGAGACCTACGACATGTTCGGGATCGTCTTCGACGGCCACCCGGGTCTGACCAGGATCCTGATGCCCGACGACTGGCCCGGACACCCGCAACGCAAGGACTACCCGCTCGGCGGGATCCCGGTGGAATACCACGGCGCGACGATCCCGCCGCCGGACACGCGGAGGAGCTACTCATGACGACGACCGAGGCAGACGAGGGACGTACGTTCACCGTCACCGGCCAGGACTGGGACGAGCTGACCGACGCCCTCAAGGACGTCAAGGACGAGCGGATCGTCGTCAACATGGGTCCGCAGCATCCCTCGACCCACGGGGTGCTCCGACTGATCCTCGAGCTCGAGGGCGAGACCGTGACGGAGGCGCGAGCCGGCATCGGCTACCTCCACACGGGCATCGAGAAGAACATGGAGTTCCGCTCCTGGACCCAGGGCACGACCTTCGTCACCCGGATGGACTACCTCTCGCCGATCTTCAACGAGACGGCGTACGTCCTCGGGGTGGAGAAGCTGCTCGGCATCGGCGCCGAGGTGCCGGAGAAGGCCGAGGTCATCCGGGTCATGCTGATGGAGCTCAACCGGATCTCGTCCCACCTGGTGGCGATCGCGACCGGCGGCATGGAGCTCGGTGCGCTGACCGTGATGACGATCGGGTTCCGTGAGCGCGAGCTGTGCCTGGACCTGTTCGAGTTCATCACCGGGCTGCGGATGAACCACGCCTACATCCGTCCCGGCGGCGTCGCCCAGGACGTGCCGGAGGGCACCGTCGCGCGAGTCACCGAGTTCATCGAGCTGATGAAGAAGCGGCTGACTGAGTACGCCGCGCTCTGCAACGCCAACCCGATCTTCAAGGGTCGCCTGGAGCAGGTCGGCTACCTCGACCTGGAGGGCTGCCTCGCGCTCGGTCTGACCGGCCCCATCCTGCGGAGCACGGGCTATCCGTGGGACCTGCGCAAGACCCAGCCCTACTGCGGCTACGAGGACTACGACTTCGAGGTCATCACCTGGGACACCTGCGACTCCTACGGGCGGTTCCGGGTGCGGCTGGCCGAGATGTGGGAGTCGCTGCGGATCATGGAGCAGGCGCTCAAGAGGCTCAAGGATCTCGACGGTGCGCCCGTGATGGTGGCCGACAAGAAGATCGCCTGGCCCTCGCAGCTCTCCGTCGGCCCCGACGGCCAGGGCAACTCCCTCGACCACATCCGCCACATCATGGGCGAGTCGATGGAGGCGCTGATCCACCACTTCAAGCTGGTGACTGAGGGCTTCCGGGTGCCGGCCGGCCAGGCGTACGCCGCGATCGAGTCGCCGCGCGGAGAGCTCGGCGCCCACGTGGTCAGCGACGGCGGCACCAAGCCCTACCGGGTCCACTTCCGGGACCCGTCGTTCACCAACCTGCAGGCCACCAGCGTGATGTCCGAGGGCGGCATGGTGGCCGACGTGATCGTGGCGATCGCGTCCATCGACCCGGTGATGGGAGGCGTCGACCGATGACGCTTGCTGCGGAGACCTACGACGAGCTGCGCGAGATCGCGGCTCGCTACCCCCAGGCCCGTTCCGGGCTGCTGCCGATGCTCCATCTGGTGCAGTCGGTCGAGGGCCGGGTCACCCCCGAAGGCATCCAGGCCTGCGCCGAGGTCCTGGGCCTCACCCCGGCCGAGGTGAGCGGGGTGGCGACCTTCTACACGATGTACAAGCGCCACCCCGTCGGCCGCCACCACGTCGGCGTCTGCACCAACACGCTGTGCGCGGTCATGGGTGGCGACGAGATCTTCGCCTGCCTGCGCGAGAAGCTCGAGGTGGGCAACGACGAGACGACGGCAGACGGCAGCATCACGCTCGAGCACATCGAGTGCAACGCGGCCTGCGACTACGCGCCGGTGGTGATGGTCAACTGGGAGTTCTTCGACAACCAGACCCCCGAGTCGGCCTCGCAACTGGTCGATGACCTGCGTGAAGGCCGCGAGGTCGTGGCCTCGCGCGGGGCCAGGATCACGAGCTGGCGCGAGGCGGAGCGGGTTCTTGCCGGCTTCGAGGACGGGCTCGTCGACGAGGGGCCGGCATCGGGTGAGGCCTCCCAGGCGGGCCTGAGGCTGGCCGCCGAGAACGAGTGGAAGGCCCCTGAGGCATGACTGACACCCTGACCCCGGTGCTGACCGCCAACTGGGGCGACGAGCGGGCCTGGACGCTGCCCGCCTACTCCGCCACCGGCGGCTACGACGCGCTCGACGTCGCTCTCGGGATGGCACCCGAGGACGTACAGACGATGGTCAAGGACTCCGGGCTCCGGGGCCGCGGAGGGGCAGGCTTCCCGACCGGGGTCAAGTGGGGCTTCCTGCCGCCGCCCGACCCCGAGAACCCCAAGCCGCGCTACCTGGTGGTCAACGCGGACGAGTCCGAGCCGGGCACCTGCAAGGACATCCCGCTGATGATGGCGAGCCCGCACACCCTCGTCGAGGGCGTGATCATCTCCTCCTACGCGATCCGCGCGGAGCGGGCGTTCATCTACGTACGCGGCGAGGTGCTGCACGTGATCCGCCGGCTACGGGCCGCGGTGCGTGAGGCCTACGAGGCCGGTCACCTCGGCACCAACATCCACGGCTCCGGCTACGACCTCGAGCTGGTCGTGCACGCGGGGGCCGGGGCGTACATCTGTGGTGAGGAGACCGCGCTGCTCGACTCGCTCGAGGGCCGCCGCGGACAGCCTCGCCTGCGCCCGCCGTTCCCGGCCGTCGCCGGTCTCTACGCCAGCCCGACCGTGATCAACAACGCCGAGTCGATCGCCTCGGTCCCGGCGATCGTGAAGAACGGCGCCGACTGGTTCGCCGGCATGGGCACCGAGAAGTCGGCCGGCGTCGGCATCTTCTCGCTCTCCGGCCACGTCAAGAAGCCGGGGCAGTACGAGGCGCCGCTCGGCATCACGCTGCGCAAGCTGATCGAGCTCGCCGGCGGGATCCGGGAGGGGCACGAGCTCAAGTTCTGGACCCCCGGCGGCTCCTCGACGCCCCTGTTCACCCAGGAGCACCTGGACGTGACGCTCGACTTCGAAGGCGTGGCGGCGGCCGGCTCGATGCTCGGCACCCGCGCGCTGCAGATCTTCGACGACTCGGTGTGCGTGGTGCGGGCGGTGCTGCGCTGGACGGAGTTCTACAAGCACGAGTCCTGCGGCAAGTGCACCCCGTGCCGTGAGGGCACCTGGTGGCTGGTGCAGGTGCTGGAGCGGCTGGAGAAGGGCCAGGGTTCGCCCGATGACCTCGACCTGCTGCTCGACCAGTGCGACAACATCCTCGGCCGCTCGTTCTGTGCGCTGGGCGATGGCGCGACGAGCCCGATCACGAGCTCGATCCAGTATTTCCGCGACGAATACCTGGCCCACCTCGAGCAGGGCGGCTGCCCGTTCGATGCCAAGAAGTCGACCGCATGGGCGGAGGCAGTGCAGTGAGCGATGTGACGCTGAAGATCGACGGCGCCGACGTGACCGTGCCCGAGGGCACCCTGGTGATCCGGGCGGCCGAGGAGGCCGGGATCGAGATCCCGCGGTTCTGCGACCACCCGCTGCTGGCGCCCGTCGGCGCCTGCCGTCAGTGCCTGGTCGACATCCCCGACGCCGGCAACGGCCGCGGCTTCCCGAAGCCGCAGGCCTCCTGCACGATCCCGGTCGCCGAGGGCATGGTGGTGGAGACACAGAACTCCACGGCCGTGAAGGCGCAGCAGGGGATCATGGAGTTCCTGCTGGTCAACCACCCGTTGGACTGCCCGGTGTGCGACAAGGGCGGCGAGTGCCCGCTGCAGAACCAGGCGATGTCGCACGGGCAGGGTGAGACCCGGTTCGAGGGGACGAAGCGTACGTTCCCGAAGCCGATCAACCTCTCGCCCAACGTGCTGCTCGACCGAGAGCGCTGCATCGTCTGCCAGCGCTGCACCCGCTTCGCCGCCGAGATCCCGGGCGACCCGGGGATCGCGCTGGTCCAGCGTGGCGCGCAGCAGCAGATCGGCATCGCCGAGGACAAGCCGTTCTCGTCCTACTTCTCCGGCAACGTCATCCAGATCTGTCCGGTCGGCGCCCTGACCAGCGACGACTACCGGTTCCGTGCCCGCCCGTTCGACCTGGTCTCGACCCCGGGTGTCGCCGAGCACGACGCCTGCGGCGCCGCGATCCGGATCGACCACCGTCGCGGCAAGGTCATGCGCCGACTCGCGGGCAACGACCCGGAGGTCAACGAGGAGTGGATCTCCGACAAGGACCGCTTCGGCTTCCGCTACGCCGTCCGCGACCGACTCACCTCGCCGATGATCCGAGAGGACGGCGAGCTCCGGCCGGCGTCGTGGCTCGAGGCCGTCGCCGTCGCCGCCCAGGGCCTGGCCAGTGCCGGCTCGGTGGGTGTGCTGCCCGGTGGCCGCCTGACCCTGGAGGACGCGAAGGCGTACGCCGCGTTCGCCCGCGACACCCTTCGCACGCCCCACATCGACTTTCGCTCACGTCCGCTGTCGGAGGAGGAGACCGGTTTCCTGCGCTCGCGCGTCGCGGGGACGAGCGTCACCTACGCCGACCTCGACGCGGCCGACCATGTCGTACTGGCCGGTCTCGAGCCCGAGGACGAGGCCGGCACGCTCTTCCTGCGGCTGCGCAAGGCCAACCGCAAGGGTCTGCGGATCACCACCCTCAGCCCGTACGCCTCGGAGGGCTCCCGCAAGCTCGGAGCCGAGGTCGTGCTGACCGCTCCCGGTGCCGAGAAGGACGTGTTGTCGCAGGTCAGCGGGGTCACCGAAGCGTCGGTGATCCTGGTCGGCGAGCGGCTGGCGACCAGCCCCGGAGGCTACTCCGCCGCGGCCGATCTCGCTGATCGCACCGGCGCCAAGCTCGCCTGGGTGCCGCGTCGCGCCGGTGACCGGGGTGCGGTCGAGGCCGACCTGCTCCCGGGCGAGGGCGGTCTCGACGCCGACGCCATCGTGCGCAGCAGCCTCGACGCCCTCCTCGTGGCCGGCGTGGACCCCGACGACACCGCCGACCCGGCCGCCTTCCTGGCCGCCCTCGACCAGGCCGGCTTCGTGGTCAGCCTCGAGCAGCGGGTCACCGCCGTGACCGAGCGCGCCGACGTCGTACTCCCCGTCGCCACCGCCTCGGAGAAGGCCGGCACCTTCGTCACCTGGGAGGGCCGCCGCCGTCCGTTCGTGAAGGTCTTCGACAAGCCCGCCGCCTACTCCGACGCCGAGGTCCTCGGGCACATCACCGCCGAGTTCGCACAACTGGGCGCCGAGTCCGCAGAAGTGGCGGACGAATCTGTCGTCTCGTCGCCCACAACGACCGATTCGGCTGGATTCCGCCTGGCGACCTGGCGCCTGATGCTCGACAACGGGACGCTTCAGCGCGGCGACAAGGCACTGGCCGCGACCGCGCGACCGGCGTTCGTACGCATCCCGGCAGCGCGCCACGCGGAGCTCGGTGACGTCGTGACGATCACCGGTGACCGCGGGAGTTGGACGCTCCCGGCGCTCCCTGCGGAGCTCGCCGACAACACCGTGTGGGTGCCGACCAACAGCTTCGGGCGCGGCGTCTGGGCGGACCTCGCCTCGCCGGGCTCGACGGTGTCAGTAGAGGGGGCACAGCAGTGAACGGGCTGGAGCAGTTCGGCCAGGACCCCTGGTGGATCATCGCGATCAAGGTCCTGCTGGTCTTCGTCGTCTGCGTCGTGCTGACGCTGTTCAACATCTGGTGGGAGCGCAAGGTCGTGGCACGGATGCAGCACCGCATCGGGCCCAACCGGCACGGACCGTTCGGTCTGCTCCAGTCCCTGGCCGACGGCGTGAAGCTGGCACTCAAGGAGGACCTGACCCCGGAGAAGGCCGACAAGATCGTCTTCATCACCGCGCCGATCCTGGCCTGCGTACCCGCGTTCGTGACGTTCTCGGTGATCCCGTTCGGCCCGGAGGTCAACCTCTTCGGCGTGCAGACGCCGCTGCAGCTGACCGACATGCCGGTCGCGGTGCTGTTCGTGATGGCGATCGCGAGCATCGGGATCTACGGGATCGTGCTCGGCGGCTGGGCCTCGGGCTCGACCTACTCCCTCCTCGGAGGGCTCCGAAGCAGCGCCCAGATGATCTCCTACGAGGTCAGCATGGGCCTGGCGCTGGTCACCGTCTTCCTGATGGCCGGCAGCCTGTCCACGAGCCAGATCGTCGCGGCGCAGGAGGACTGGTGGTTCGGCGCGCTGCTGCTGCCGTCGTTCCTGATCTACTGCATCTCGATGGTCGGCGAGACCAACCGCGCGCCGTTCGACCTCCCCGAGGCCGAGGGTGAGCTGGTCGGTGGTTTCCACACCGAATACTCCAGCCTGAAGTTCGCGCTCTTCTTCCTGGCCGAATACATCAACATGGCCACCGTCAGCGCGCTCGCCACGACGTTGTTCCTCGGCGGTTGGCGAGCCCCGCTCGGCCTCGGCACCCTCTGGGCCGGCGCCAACGAGGGCTACTGGCCGGTGCTCTGGTTCTTCCTGAAGATGTTCTTCTTCATCTGGGTCTTCATCTGGCTGCGCGGCACGCTGCCCCGGCTGCGCTACGACCAGTTCATGTCGCTCGGCTGGAAGATCCTGCTGCCTTCGAGCCTCGCCTGGATCGTCGTCGTCGCGGTGATCAAGATGACCGCCCTCGAGGGTGGCTTCAGCCCCAACTGGATCCTGTTCGGCTTCGGCCTGGCCGTCACGGCGGTCGTCGTGCTCGGCTTCCTCAACCGGCTGCCGGAGAAGGAGGCCCAGGTCAGCACCCCGACCGGCGGCTTCCCCACCCCGGCGCTGCCGCAGGGCGGTGCCGTGCGAGGCGCCGCCCAGCCGCTGGTCTTCGGCCCGCCGCCGACCACCAACGGCGTACGCATTCTTCCCTCTCCTGAGGAGGCAAAGTGAGCAACGACGACCGCACGTTCAAGGAGCGTTTCTGGGACCCGGTCAGCGGGTTCGCGGTGACGTTCGGGACGCAGTTCAAGAAGCCGGTCACCGAGCAGTACCCGCAGCAGAAGGAGCCGACCGAGGAGCGGTTCCACGGCCGCCACCAGCTCAACCGGCACGCCGACGGGCTGGAGAAGTGCGTCGGCTGCGAGCTGTGCGCCTGGGCCTGCCCGGCCGACGCGATCTACGTCGAGGGCGCACCCAACACCGAGGAGGAGCGCTACAGCCCCGGTGAGCGCTACGGCCGCGTCTACCAGATCAACTACCTGCGCTGCATCCTGTGCGGCCTGTGCATCGAGGCCTGCCCGACCCGGGCGCTGACGATGACGAACGAGTACGAGCTCGCCGACACCTCGCGCGAGAGCCTGATCTACGAGAAGCAGGACCTGCTCGCACCGCTCGAGGACGGGATGGAGGCGCCTCCCCACCCGATGTTCCTCGGCAACGACGACTCCTCCTACTACGCACCGGAGCCGAAGGAGTCGGCCCGATGAGCTTCGTCATCCTCGCGTCCGTGACGGTGATCGCGGCGCTGGGCCTGCTGTTCGCGCGCAAGCCCGTCCACGCCGCGCTGTCGCTGGCGGTCGTCATGGTCGGCCTCGCGATGATCTACGCGACGCTGGAGGCGCCGTTCCTGTTCGCGGTGCAGATCGTGGTCTACACCGGCGCGATCCTGATGCTGTTCCTGTTCGTGATCATGCTGGTCGGCGTCGACACCTCCGACACCCTGAAGGAGACGATCGCGGGTCAGAAGGTGCTGGCCACGCTGCTCGGCGTCGGCCTCGGCGCGATCCTGATCGCGGGCATCGGGCAGGCGAGCATCGCCACGATGCGCGGGCTGTCCAGCGCCAACGAAGGCGGCAACGTACAACGCCTCGCCGACCTGCTCTTCTCCCGCTACGTGATCGCCTTCGAGGCGACCAGCGCGCTGCTGATCACCGCCGCGATCGGCGCGATGGTGCTGGCCCACCGGGAGCGGATCGACCCGAAGCAGAGCCAGACCGACCTGGCCCAGAAGAGGGTCGCCGACTACGCGAAGAGCGGCAAGCACCTCGGCCCGCTGCCCCCACCGGGCACCTTCGCGCGGCACAACAGCAACGACACCCCGGCCCTGCTGCCGGACGGGTCGCAGAGCACTGAGTCGGTCCCGGCCATCCTCGCCGGCGGCCGCGCAGACGAGGAGGCGAAGGGCGAATGACGGACAACACCACGGCGTACGTCATCCTGTCCGCCATCCTCTTCACGATCGGCACGATCGGCGTGCTGACCAGGCGAAACGCCATCGTCGTCTTCATGTGCGTCGAGCTGATGCTCAACGCGGCCAACCTGGCCCTGGTGGCGTTCAGCCGGATGCACGGCAACCTCGACGGGCAGGTGACGGCGTTCTTCGTGATGGTCGTCGCGGCCGCTGAGGTGGTCGTCGGGCTGGCGATCATCATGACCATCTTCCGCACCAGAAACACGGCTTCGGTCGACGAGCCAAGGATGCTCAAGTGGTAACTCCTGTAGCGGCCGGCGGCGTCTTCTCGCTGATCTGGCTGGTCATCGCGCTGCCTCTGGCCGGTGCTGCCCTGATCCTGGTCGGCCGGCCGCTGGCGCCGGCACTCTTCGACCGGATCGGGCACTGGCTGGCGGTCGGGCTCGCCGGCGGGTCCTTCGTGCTGTCGCTCGTCCTCTTCTTCGCCGCCCTCGGGCGCGACGAGGAGAGCCGGCAGGTCGTCCAGCACCTCTACACCTGGTTCGACACCGGCGACCTGAGCGTCGGGTTCGACCTGCTCTACGACCAGCTCTCCGGCCTGTTCCTGCTCCTCATCACCGGGGTCGGCACCCTGATCCACGTCTACTCGGTCGGCTACATGGCCCACGACGAGCGGCGCACCCGGTTCTTCGGCTACCTCAACCTGTTCCTCGCCGCGATGCTGATGCTGGTGCTGGCGGAGAACTACGTCGGTCTCTTCCTCGGCTGGGAGGGCGTCGGTCTGGCGTCCTACCTGCTGATCGGCTTCTGGCAGCACAAGCCGTCGGCGGCCGCGGCCGCCAAGAAGGCGTTCGTGATGAACCGGGTCGGCGACATGGGGCTCTCCCTGGCGATCGCGCTCTCCTTCGTCACCTTCGGGTCCACGTCCTTCTCCGCGATCGACATCGGCGACACCACCACGACCACCCTCAACTGGCTCGGCATCCTGCTGCTGATCGGCGCCTGCGGAAAGTCCGCCCAGGTGCCGCTGCAGGGCTGGCTGCTGGACGCGATGGAGGGCCCGACCCCGGTCTCGGCGCTGATCCACGCGGCGACGATGGTGACCGCGGGCGTCTATCTCATCGTCCGCAGCAGCGCGATCTTCGACGCCGCCGAGGTCGCCTCGACCGCCGTCGTGGTCGTCGCCCTGGTCACCATCATCTGGGGTGCCGCGCTGAGCTGCGTGAAGGACGACATCAAGAAGGTCCTGGCCGGTTCGACGATGAGCCAGATCGGCTACATGATGCTGGCCGCCGGGCTGGGCGGGCCGGGCTACGCGTTCGCGATCTTCCACCTGCTCACCCACGGCTTCTTCAAGGCCAACATGTTCCTCGGCGCCGGGTCCCTGATGCACGGCATGAACGACGACGTGAACCTCAAGCACTACGGCGCCCTGAGCCGCGCGATGCCGGTCACGTTCCTCACCTTCGCGATGGGCTACCTGGCGATCATCGGCTTCCCGGGCTTCGCCGGCTTCTGGTCCAAGGACAAGATCCTCGAGGTCGCCTTCGCCGAGAGCTGGCTGGTCGGCATCATCGCCCTCCTGGCCGCCGGCGTGACCGCCTTCTACATGACCCGTCTGATGATGCTCGCCTTCTTCGGCCGCAAGCGCTGGCCCGAGGGCGTACATCCGCACGAGTCGCCGCGGATCATGACCGGCCCGCTCGTCGTCCTCGCCGCGCTGTCGGTCCTCGGCGGTGTCTTCACGCTCGGCGGCTGGATCGAGCACTGGCTCGAGCCGGTGACCGCGATCGGCCACGCCGAGCATCATGGTCCGCTCCCGGTCTGGGCGACCTCCGTCCTCGCGGTGCTCGTCGTCGCGATCGGGGTCGCGGCCGCCGGGTTCGTCTTCGGGCGCCGCCCGGCCACGACCGAGCCGACCCCCTACCTGCACGTCCCGCACGTCGAGGATGTCGTGGTGCCGCCCGGGCTGGCGATCACGCGCGGTGCCCTCGCGACCGACAAGTACGCCGTCGACGGCCTGATGAGCGGCGGCCCGGTCGCCCTGGCGGCGATCGCCGGTGAGCTCCGCAAGGCACAGACCGGCTACGTACGTTCCTATGCCCTCTCCGTCCTCGGTGGCACGGTCCTCGTCGCCCTGGCCCTGATCGTGGTGAGCTGACTTGTTGACACTCCTCGTCCTCGTCCCGTTCGCGGGCGCGCTGATCACCGCGGTGATGCCGGCCCGGCCCAAGCTGTGGGCCTTCGGGTTCGCGATCGCGACGCTGGTCGTCGGTCTCGTGACGATGTTCACGGCCCCCGACACCGACCTCGTCTGGATGGAGCCGCTCGGCGTCCACTGGGCGCTCGAGATGGACGGCTTCGGCAAGCTGATGGTGCTGCTGACCGTGGCCCTGGTGCCGATCACGATGGTGGCGGCGGTCAAGGACCACGACAAGCGGTGGTACGCCTGGGCGCTGGCCCTGGAGGCGTTCGCGCTGCTCACCTTCCTGGCCGCCGACCTGTTCGTCTTCTACATCGCCTTCGAGGCGACGCTGATCCCGGCGTACTTCATGATCGGCCAGCACGGTGGCCCGCACCGGGCCCGAGCCGCGCTCAAGTTCCTGATGTTCCAGCTCGGTGGCGGTCTGGTGCTGCTCGGTGCGCTGATCGGCTTCTTCGTGGTCTCCTCGGACGCCGGCTCGCCGTCCTACCTGATCAGCGACCTGGCCCAGCTCGACATCGGCACCACCGCGCAGCGCTGGATCTTCGTGGCGATGTTCATCGCGTTCGCGGTCAAGGCGCCGCTGTTCCCGGTGCACACCTGGCTGGCGGACACGACCGAGCAGGCGACGACGCCGACCTCGGTGCTCCTGGTGTGCGTCCTCGACAAGATCGGCACCTTCGGGATGATCCGGCTCTGCCTGGGGCTGGTGCCGGAGGCCTCCGCGTGGGCGACGCCCGTCGTGGTGGTGTTGGCGCTGATCTCGATCGTCTACGGCGCGGTGCTCGCGATCGGGCAGGACGACCTGCTCCGCCTGATCGGTCTGACCTCGCTCTCCCATTTCGGGCTGATCACCCTGGGCATCTTCGCGGCGACCCGCGAGGGCCTGGTCGGCGCGATCCTCTACATGGTCAACCACGGCGTCGCGACCGCGGCGATGTTCCTGATCGCCGGGTTCCTGATCTCCCGCAAGGGCACCGCCTCGATCTCCTCGATGCGCGGCCTGGAGAAGGCGACCCCGGTGCTCGCCGGCACGTTCCTCGTCGCCGGTCTGGCCACCGCGGGTCTCCCGGGGCTGTCCCAGTTCGTCTCCGAGATCATGGTCCTGATCAGCGCCTTCGACTACCACTGGCTGGTCGGTGTGATCGCGGTGACCGCGATCGTGCTGGCCGCGATCTACGTGCTGTGGGCCTACCAGCGGATCTTCACCGGACCCGCTCAGCTCTCCCGGAGGCCGGTCTCCGACCTCGACCGGCGGGAGGTCGGCGTACTCGTGCCGTTGCTGGTCGCCCTCCTCCTCTTCGGCTTCGTCCCGGGCCCGCTGATCTCGGCGGCCCAACCGGTCGTGGCTCCTCTTGTTGACGTCATCCAGGCAGGTGAGTGAGGCGATGTTCGAGTCTCCCGGAATTTCGTACGCCACCCTCTGGCCCGTCCTGCTGGTGCTGGCCGTGGCCTGCGCCGGTGTCGTCGTGGAGGCCTTCGCGCCCCGCGCCGCGCGGTTCAACACCCAGGTGTCGCTGGCGTTGGCCGGGCTGGTCGCCGCGCTCGCCGGTACGGTCGCCGTCGGCGCCGGGTCGGCGCTGGGTGCCTCGACGGGTGAGGGCGCCCTCGTCATCGACGGTCCCGGGGTCTTCTCCCAGGGTCTGGTGCTGCTGGTCTCGCTCGGCGGCGTGGCGCTCTTCGCCGAGCGACGCCTCGACAACGGTGTCAGCGCGTTCGCCGGCCAGGCCGCGGCCCTGCCTGGCACCTCGGCCGAACGCACCGCCTCGCAGCGCGGTCTGGAGCACACCGAGGTCTACCCGCTGATGATGTTCGCGGTCGGCGGGATGATGCTCTTCTGCATCTCGGGCGACCTGCTGATGCTCTTCGTCGCCCTCGAGGTGCTGTCGCTGCCGCTCTACCTGCTGACCGGGCTCGCCCGGCGTCGGCGGCTCCTCTCCCAGGAGGCCGCGCTGAAGTACTTCCTGCTGGGCGCGTTCTCCTCCGGGATCTTCCTCTACGGCCTGGCGCTGGTCTACGGCTTCGCCGGGTCGATGTCCCTGGCCGACATCGGCGAGGTGGCGGCCGAGGAGGGCTCCGGCCCGCTGCTGCTGCTCGGCATCGGCCTGATGGCCGTCGGTCTGCTCTTCAAGACAGGCGCGGTGCCGTTCCACTCCTGGACCCCCGACGTCTACCAGGGCGCCCCGACGCCAGTGACCGCATGGATGAGCGCGGCCACCAAGATCGCCGCGTTCGCCGCGATGCTCCGGCTCTTCTACGTCGCCTTCGGCACCGAGGGGGACATCTGGCGCCCGGCCATCGGCGTCGTCGCGGTGCTGACGATGCTGCTGGGTGCATCCTTCGCGATCGTCCAGACCGATGTGAAGCGGATGCTCGGCTACTCCGCGGTCGCCCACACCGGCTTCCTGCTGACCGGCCTCCTCGGGGTGCAGACCGACGCCTTCGGGTCGACCCAGGCCGTGCTCTTCTACCTGACCGCCTACGGCTTCGCCACGCTTGGCGCCTTCGCGATCGTCTCCCTGGTCCGCGGGCCTAACGGGGAGGTCGGCTCGCTCGACCGCTGGGCCGGCCTGGGACGTACGAACCCCTGGGTCGCGGCGACCTTCGCGGTCTTCCTGCTCTCGATGGCGGGGCTGCCGCTGACCGCCGGGTTTATCGGCAAGTGGGGCGTCTTCGCTGCGGCGCTGGGCGCCGGTCAGTGGCCCGTGGTCGTGGTCGCGATCGGGTCGAGCATCATCGCGATCTTCTTCTACGTACGCGTGATCATGCTGATGTTCTTCACCGACCCACGAGAGGACGTGGCGACGGTCTCCACCCCGTCCTACGCCACCACCGTGGTGATCGCACTGAGCGCTCTCGCCACCGTCGTGTTGGGTGTAATTCCGGGCCCTGTGCTCAGCCTGTTGGTGGATGCGGGAGGATTCATCGGGTGAGCACCAGCGCACCCACCGACCGAGCCCCTGAACTCGCCCTCCCGATCACCGATCCCGAGCTCGAGCAGCGGCTGCGCGCTCGGTTGGCGATCGTGGAGGAGAAGCTGGCGGGCTATGCCCGCAGCAGCTCCCCGTTCGTCACGGAAGCGGCCTCGCATCTGCTGGAGGCCGGCGGCAAGCGGTTCCGGCCGCTGCTGGTGCTGCTGGCCGCCGAGTGCGGCCCGGACACCCTCGCCGACGAGGTCATCACCGCCGCCTGCGTCGTCGAGCTCACCCACCAGGCCTCGCTCTACCACGACGACGTCATGGACGAGGCGCTCCTGCGCCGCGGCGAGGACACGGCCAACGCCCGTTTCGACAACCACGTCGCCATCCTGACCGGCGACTTCCTCTTCGCCCGCTCCTCGTCACTGACCGCCGAGCTCGGCCCCGATGCCGTACGCATCCAGGCGGCCACCTTCGCCAAGCTCGTCGAGGGCCAGATCCTCGAGGGCGTCGCGCCTGCCGAGGGTGTCGACCCCGTCGACCACCACCTCGAGGTGCTGGCCGGGAAGACCGGGGTCCTGATCGCGACCTCGGCGCTCTACGGTGCGCTCTTCGCCGGCGCCGACAAGGAGATCCAGGACGCCCTGGTCGCCTACGGCGACATCGTCGGCGTCGCCTTCCAGCTCTCCGACGACATCCTCGACATCGCCTCGGACGAGTCCGGCAAGACCCCGGGCACCGACCTGCGCGAAGGTGTCCCGACGCTCCCGGTGCTCTTCGTCCGCCGCTCCGACGACCCCGGCGACGCCCGCCTCCTCGAGCTGCTCGACAGCGACCTCACCGACGACGACGCTCTGGCCGAGTGCGTCGCCCTGCTCCGCGCCCACCCGGCCCTGGCCGAGGCCCGCGCCTACGTCCAGGCCCGTGCCGAGGAGGCCAAGGCCGCCCTCGCCCCGCTTCCCGAGGGCCCGGTCCGCAAGGCCCTCGAGGCGTTCGCCGACATCGTCGCCGTCCGCTCCGTCTGACCGGAGTCTTGAACTTCGACCTCGGGTAAAAAGTCGTTACCCGGGGCGGTAACGTAAGGCTGTGAGTGAGCAGCGGCGTGGAGTGATGTTCGGCGCCGCGGCGTACGTCATGTGGGGCGCGTTCCCGCTCTACTTCCCGCTCCTGGAGCCTGCCGGGGCCTGGGAGATCCTGGGACACCGGGTCGTGTGGTCGCTGGTCGTGGCCGGAGCGCTGGTGCTGATCGTCGGGCGCCGCCAGCAGGTGGCGGCGATCCTGCGCGACCGGCGCAAGCTCCTGCTGCTGGCGGCGGCTGCCGCGGTGATCTCGATCAACTGGGTGACGTACATCTGGGGGGTCAACAACGGCCGGATCGTGGAGACGAGCCTGGGCTACTTCACCAACCCGCTGGTCACCATGCTGATGGGCGTGATCATCCTGCGCGAGCGGATGCGGAAGCTGCAGTGGGTGGCGCTGGGGATCGCGTTCGTGGCGGTCGTCGTGCTCACCATCGACTACGGGCGGCTGCCCTGGGTCGCGCTGGTGCTGGCGTTCTCGTTCGGCACCTACGGGCTGCTGAAGAAGAGCGCCGGGGTCGGTCCGTTCGAGTCGCTGGCCGTCGAGACCGCTGTGACGGCGCCGTTCGCGCTGGCGCTCATCGTCGCTCTCCAGGCCACCGGCAACGGCACGCTCGTCGGGCACGGTGTCCTCCACGTACTGCTGCTGATCAGCCTCGGCGTCATCACCGTGGTGCCGCTGGCCTGCTTCGGCGCCGCCGCGATCCGGGTGCCGATGGTGACGATCGGGCTGTTGCAGTATCTCGCCCCCATCCTGCAGTTCGCCGTCGGCGTCTTCATCGCCCACGAGGCGATGCCGCCGGGTCGCTGGGCCGGCTTCGCGATCGTGTGGGTCGCCCTGGTCATCTTCAGCGCCGAGGCGGTCCACCACCGGCGCAAGGTCCTGCGCACCCTCGTCCCGCCGACGACCCCGACGACCGTCTGACCAGAGCCGCCCGAGACGTCACTCAGGTCGGTCGAGATGGCACCCAGGTGCCATCTCGACTAACAACATCTTAACATAATAGTTTAAAAAACGACTGAAGAAAAATCTTCAGTCGTTTAACCATTTTGTTAT
>JBEOUM010000003.1:303701-754449 GCA_040302365.1 Nocardioides sp. NPDC126508 | reverse complement strand
GAAGCTGAGAGTGGGCTATAGACCACTCTCAGCTTCACAACTGCCGGACCGGCCCCATCAGGCCGGCTGCAACCTGAGGCTTCGACGCTCGGCGGCGGGGGAGCCGGGGGTCGGGAACCAGCGGTGGATGACCGCGGCCTGTCCGGCCGTCCACAGGCCGCTGATGACCCAGTAGACGAGCAGAGCGAGGGGGACGCTGCTGCCGGCGAGGAGCATGCCGCCGGCGGAGATGACGGGCATGAGCTCCTGCATCCGGATCATCGACTCCGGCATGTCGGCGCGCACCATGTTGGGCAGGACCCACAGCCGCTGGCTGAGGTAGCTGACCGCGGCAGCGGTGGCGGCGAGGCCGAGGGTGATCACCAGGTGGGTCGTGTCGCCGGAGAGGTAGCCGCGGCCGGTCAGCGGCGTACCGAGGAAGGTCGCGGCCCCGAGCGAGGCGACCAGTGAGCCGGTCATCGCGCCGACCGCATGCTGCCTGCTGACGTTGGAGAGCAGGTGGTAGAGCGCCAGGAAGATCGGCAGCTGGGCGAAGGCGGCGAGCATGGCGAAGCGGGGTACGCCGTGCTCCTCGTTGATCTTCCGCCGCTCCTCCATCATCGCCATCATGTCGGCCTGGCTGGCGCTGCCCTTCGAGTTCTGCTTCTGGTACTTCTTCGTCAGCGCCTGGAGCTGCGGGCGGGCCCGGGCGGCTGCGTGGGAGTGGCGTACGCCGCGGATCGTGAGCGGCAGCAGGACGAGCCTGACCAGCACCACGACGGCGGCGATGGCCAGCAGCCAGCTGGCGTTGTCGCCGGCGAAGGAGAGGACGTGGTGGGCGCCGGCGAGGACGGCCGCGAGCGCATGCGACAACGGGGCGAGAACGGACATGGGTGTGCTCCTGAGGATGAGTGAGTAGGCCTGGACGTCGCTCGCCGAGGGGCGAGCGGTCAGGCCTGCTCAGGAGCGCGCGGTCGGCGCGGGGAGCACACCGGGTCGGTGACCCGGGCAGCGAGATGGTGAGGTCCGTCGGAGGCATCGCGAGGGACCGTCGAACGGGCCCTGACCAGGGCGAACGCGCCCATGTTGTGGAGCGCGCCGAGCGCGACGGCGGCGAGCGCGGTCGAGACCGCGATGGTGAGCAGCGCCTGCTCGGGGTCGACGCTCATCAGCGCCGGGAGCATCAGCGTGAAAAGCGCGACGAGCGCGATGCGTACGCGGCTCGTCTCGGTCTTCACGCAGGTCAGTGTAGCGATCGTGGTCAACCGGGTGGTCAGCTCAGGTCGCGCCGCATCAGGATGCGTGGGTGGCCCGCGAGGACCGAGGTGGTGTCGGCGGCCCAGGTGAAGCCGGCTGCCTCGAAGTTCTTGCGGAGCCCGGCGTACGCCATCGTCTGGTCGACCTTCGCACCCTGGTTGTCGAGCGGGTAGGCCTCGATGGCCGGTGCGCCACGGTCGCGCGCGAAGTCGACGGCACCCTCGATGAGCGCGTGCGAGATGCCCTGGCCGCGGTGGCCCGGCCGGACCCGGATGCACCAGACCGACCAGACCGGCAGGTCGTCGACGTGCGGGATCTTCCGGTTGCGGGCGAAGGTCGTGTCCGCACGCGGGGCGACGGCGGCCCAGCCGACCGGCTCGTCGCCCTGGTAGGCCAGCACGCCGAGCGGCCCGTCGGCGAGCAGGTTGCGTACGAACTCCCCGCGCTCCTGGCCGCGCATCTTGTTGTTGATCGTCGACGGGATCCGGTAGCTCAGGCACCAGCAGACGCTGGCGTCGGCGCGTTTGGGGCCGACGAGGGTGCGTACGTCCTCGAACACCTCTGCCGGGCGGACCTCGATCACCATGGGCGCAAGGTTGCTGCTCAGAGGTGGCTCGCGTCCAGGTATTTCAGGCGATCGACGGCGCCGGCGATGATCCGGTCGACGAGCTCCTCGCAGGTCGGCAGGTCGTCGAGGAGGCCGACGACCTGGCCGCTGGAGAGCATCCCGGCGGAGGTGTCGCCCTCGACGAGGCCGGCGCGCAGCAGCATGGGGGTGTTGGCGGCCAGGACGACCTCGGCCCAGGTGCGGTCGCCGCCGTGGACCATGCTCCGGCCGTCCTTGACGAGCGTCCGCCAGGGGAGGCCGGACATCTCCTTGAACTGCCGTGTTCGCTTGATCGTGCGGGCCAGCTTCGCGGTGAGGCCCTCCTTCTCGAGCGTGTCGATGAACTCGGTGCGGAGCAGGCGGTGCGGCATCCCGTCGGCCTTCGTGGTCACGACGGTGCCGTCGAGGCCGAAGGTCAGATAGCGCTTCCGTACGTCCTCGGGGACCGCCGAGTCGGCGGTGAGCAGGAAGCGTGTACCCATGCCGATGCCCGCCGCGCCGTAGGCCATCGCGGCGGCGAGACCGCGGCCGTCGAAGAAGCCGCCCGCGGCGACGACGGGGATGTCGACGGCGTCGAGGACGGAGGGGAGGAGCAGGGTGGTCGGGACCGCGCCGGTGTGGCCGCCGCCCTCGCCGCCCTGGATCATCACCATGTCGGCGCCCCAGCTCGCCACCTTCTTGGCGTGCTTGGCCGCGCCGATCGACGGCATCACGACGATGTCGTGCTCCTTGAGCGTGGCGATGAGCTCGGGCTTGGGCGCCAGGGCGAAGCTGGCGACCTTCACGCCGTGGTCGATGAGGAGCCGGCAGCGGTCGGGGGCGTCGGAGGCGTCGGCTCTCAGGTTGACGCCGAAGGGCTTGTCCGTCCGGCCCTTGACCTCGACGATCGCCTTCTCGAGCTCGTCTCGGGTCATGGTCGCGGAGGCCAGGATGCCGAGCGCGCCCGCGTTGGCGGTGGCGGAGACGAGGCGCGGGCCGGCGACCCAGCCCATGCCGGTCTGCACGATCGGATGGGTGACCCCGGTCAGCTCGGTCAGCTTGGTGCGGAAAGTGGGCGCGGTCGTCATCGGCCGTCCTTCACGAAGGCGTCGCGGCGCTCGTCGGCGACGCCGGCGAGGTTGAGCTCGTAGGTGAAGCCCTGCTCGAAGCGGTAGGAGGCGTTCACGTCGACCGGGTCGATGCCGTTGAGCGCGGCCTTGGCGGCGCGGATGACCTGCGGGTCCTTCTGCGCGATCTGCCTGGCGATCTCGAGGGCCTTGTCGTCCAGGTCGTCGCGGGGGACGACGGCGTGGACCGAACCGAGCTCGTGGAGGCGCTGGGCGGTGATGGTCTGCGCGGTGAAGTAGAGCGTACGCAGCATGTGCTGGGGCACCAGCCGGCTCAGGTGGGTGGCGGCGCCGAGGGCGCCGCGGTCGACCTCGGGTACGCCGAAGAAGGCGTCGTCGCTGGCCACGATCGTGTCCGCGTTGCCGACCAGGCCGACGCCGCCGCCGAGACAGAAGCCGTTGACCGCGGCGATCACCGGGACCGGGCACTCGTAGATCGCCTTGAAGGTCGCGTAGCAGCCGCGGTTGGCGCCGAGGATGCCCTCGAACCCCTCGATCTGCTGCATCTCCTTGATGTCGACGCCGGCGTTGAAACCCTTGCCCTCGGCGCGCAGGATCACGACCCGGGCGCCCTCGTCGGCGGCGGTCGTGACCGCGTCGGCGACCTCGAACCAGCCCTTCACCGGCAGCGCGTTCACCGGCGGGTGGTTCATCGTGACGACGGCGATCTGCTCGTCGGTGATCTCGGTGGAGATGCCCATGGCGTCCGTCCTTGACTGTGCACTGCCTAACCTAGCGATTGCTTGGTAGCCTAGCAGTTGCTTGGTTCACGCTGGCAAGACCGACGTACGTATCGACGCAGGGAGCACTCAATGACCGGACTCTTGGACGGCCGGATCGCGATCGTCACCGGAGCGGGGCGGGGGATCGGCCGGGCGCATGCGCTCGAGCTCGCCCGCCACGGGGCGAAGGTGGTCGTCAACGACTTCGGCGTCTCGCTGGCGGGGGAGGGGACCGGTGAGTCGCCGGCGTCCCAGGTCGTCGGTGAGATCGTCGCCGCAGGTGGGGAGGCGGTTGCCAACGCCGCCGACGTCGCCGATTTCGCCGCGGCGGAGGCTCTGGTGGGGCAGGCGGTCGAGACGTATGGGGGTCTGGACATCCTCGTCAACAACGCCGGTTTCGTACGCGACCGGATGCTCGTCAACACCTCCGAGGAGGAGTGGGACGCGGTGATCCGGGTGCACCTGAAGGGACACTTCGCGACGCTGCGGCACGCCGGGGCGTACTGGAGGGCGGAGTCGAAGGCCGGTCGGCAGCGGGACGCCCGGGTCGTCAACACCTCCTCCGGCGCCGGTCTGCAGGGCTCGATCGGGCAGGGCACCTACTCGGCCGCCAAGGCCGGGATCGCCGGGCTCACCCTGGTCGCCGCCGCCGAGATGGCTCGCTACGGCGTCACCGTCAACGCCATCGCCCCGGTCGCCAAGACCCGGATGACCGAAGGCGCCTTCGATACCTCCGCCATGGCGCTGCCCGAGGACAACTCGCCGGTCGTCGCCTGGCTCGCCTCCGAGGACGCCCGCGACATCACCGGCCGGGTCATCGAGATCGACGGGCCGCGGATCACCGTCGAGAACGGCTGGGCCCATGGTCCTTCCGCCGACGCCGGGGCTCGGTGGGTGGCCGGCGACGTGGGTCCGGCGCTCCGGAAGCTGCTCGCTCAGGCGCCGGTGCCGGAGCCGGTGTACGGGGCTTAGCCGCGCGTAGGGATACCCGGTTAACAGGGTATTCCTGCACTTCTCTGGCAATGCAACGCCAGAGAAGTGCAGGTTTCACCGGTTAACCGGGTATCCCAACGGCTCAGCCGAGCTCCGCGCAGACGATCGCCGCGATGTCCGCGAGCGGGGCGTCGAGCGGCGGAGCGGCGGGGTTGTCGGAGCGGGTGAGGGCGGCGATGACGATCGGGGCGCCGTCGGGGGTCCAGGTGACGCCGACGTCGTTGCGCGTCGCGTAGTCGCCACCGCCGGTCTTGTCGGCGAGCCGCCAGCCGGCCGGGACCCCGGCGCCGAATCGGGTGACGGTCGACTGGTTGGCGAGCATCCAGGTGATCAGCTGGTCCCGGTCGGCACCGCCGAGCGCATCGCCGAGGACCAGCTTCGTGTAGGTCCGGGCGATCGCGCGGGGCGAGGTGGTGTCGCGTACGTCGCCCGGGATCGCGCTGTTGAGGTCGGGCTCCCACCGGTCGAGCCGGCTGACGGTGTCGCCGAGCGACCGGGCGAAGGACGTCACGCCGGCAGGGCCGCCGACGAGGTGAAGCAGCTCGTTGGCCGCGGTGTTGTCGGACCGCGTGATCGCGGCTTCGGCGAGCTGCGCCACGGTGAGGCCGTTGCGGGTCGTGAGCGAGGTGATCGGTGAGTTGACCACGACATCGGCCGCATCCCAGGTCAGGCGCCGCCGGAGCGTGTGCGCCGGCAGATCGCGCAGGACCGCGGCCGCGAGCAGGGTCTTGAAGGTCGACAGCATCGGGAAGCGCTCGTCGGCCCGGTGCTCGACGACACGCCCGGTCCGCATGTTCTTCGCCCAGACGCCGAGGTGGCGCTGGTGCTTCTCCTCCAGGGCGGCGATCGAGGGGTTGTCGGAAGCGTGGGCCGACGAACCGCCGGTGAGGGTCGCGGCGACGGCGGCAGCCGTGGCGGCCCCGCCCAGGAGGGCGCGGCGGCTGAGGATCGGGTGGGTCATGCACGGCATCGTGACCCCGCAGCGGCGACCGCGTCCAAGGACGATCCGGCATGGACGTATGCATCGCTGACATGGGACGAGGTGGGCGCGATCAGCCATCCTGTACGCGTGGACCTACTGCTTCACCTACGCGGATTCACCGCGGTCGCCGGCGAGATGAGCGTCTCCGAGGCCGCCCTGGAGCTGGGGGTGGACCAGCCGCTCCTCAGCCGCCGGCTGCGTGCCCTCGAGCGGGAGCTCGGGGTGGAGCTGCTCGACCGCAGCCGGCGGCAGATCGCGCTCACGCCCGCCGGGCACGCCCTTCTTCCGCGGGCGCGGCACCTCCTCGACCAGGCCGACCATCTGCTGCGGAGCGTACGCAGGCACGAGCGGGAGCCGTTCGTGGTCGCGGTGCCGCCGGGCTGTGACCCGGCGCCGCTCTCCCGCCTGGTCGCGCTGCTGGAGGAGGAAGGCGTCGACGTACGCCTCGCGAGCGACTCCCCCGAAGCGCCGGTGTCCGCGGCTTGGCTGGTCGAGGCGTGCGACCCCGACGCGGCCACCTGGGTCACTCCGCTGGGTGCGGCCACCCCGCCCGGCACGAAGCCGAGGCCGGTGTCGTTGAGCGCGCTGAGGCCGCGCAGAGGCGGGGAGCGTACGCAGCTGCTGGCTCTCCCGCGAGACCTCGACGACCCCGCGGGCCGGCTGCGACGGCTGGCGGACCGGGCCGGCATCGGCCCGGCGACCTTGCGCTCCGCGCCGCACGAGCTCGCGGTGGCAGAGGTCATGGCGGA
Organism: Nocardioides sp. NPDC126508; assembly: GCA_040302365.1. Classification (GTDB taxonomy): domain Bacteria; phylum Actinomycetota; class Actinomycetes; order Propionibacteriales; family Nocardioidaceae; genus Nocardioides. Next base: position 748,054 of record JBEOUM010000003.1, on the reverse strand, counting down.
GCGCGGGACGCTGATCTGCGCGCGGCACGAGGCGGTGACGTACGGACTGAGCTGGTCGGCCTTCGTCGACCCGGTGCCGCGCGGTCACCGGCTGGTCGAGCAGGCGCCGGTGCCCGGGCCGCTGGCCGCCGGCCCGGTGCGGGAGCAGGCGCTCGCGCTGCTCGGCGCATGCCTCGGGGCCGCCGAGGAGGGCGCCCGGTGAGCCCGCTCGTCGGCAGCGACCGGGGCCTGATCGACCTCGCCGAGGCGGCCGCGGAGCGCTTCGAGACCCTCCGGGTGCGGGCCGCGTTCCTGGCCCGTGACATCGACACCGGCCTCGAGGTCGGCGTCGGCGTGGACCGGCCGATGCCGCTGGCGTCGGTGGCCAAGGTGCCGCTGGCCCTGGTCGTGGCGGACCGGATCGCCCGCGGCGAGATCGACGGCGGGGCGATGATGACGCTGCCCGCGGCGGAGCGGAGCTACGGGCCGTACGGCATCTCGGCCTTCGCCCACGACGCGACCTGCTCGGTCGCCGACCTGATGCTGATGATGCTCGGCCTCAGCGACAACGCCGCCGCGGACGCGCTCTTCGACCTGGTGCCGCCGCGCGAGGTCGACGAGCAGCTCGCCGAATGGGGTGTCGAGGGACTGCGGGTGCGGCACCGGATGCAGCCGATGTACGACTACGCCACCCGCGTCGCCGGCCCGGACTTCGCTCTCGCCACCCAGCTCGCGGTCGAGGGGCGCCGGCCGGGCGGCCGGCATGTCATCGACTCCCTCGACGTCGAGCGCGCCACGATCGGCTCGCCGCGTGCCTGCGTCGACCTGCTCCAGCGTGTCTGGCGCGACGAGGTCGCCAAGCCCGAGGCCACCGAGCTGGTGCGGCGGCTGATGGGCAAGCAGGTCTTCACTCACCGGATCGCCGCCGACCTGCTCGCCGACGACATCCAGCTCGCCGGCAAGACCGGCGGCTTCCTCACCCTGCGCCACGAGATCGCCGTCGTCACCCACCCCGGTGGCCGGGTCGCCGTCGCCGTACTCACCGACTCCGACCGCACCGCCCGGATCCAGAACGACGTCGACCTCGCCATCGCCGCCACCGCCCGCGACGCCGTCGATGCCCTCGCCTCTCGACGCGCCTGACGCCTCGGCCGACGGGGCCGACTTCTCGGCAATAAACCGGATGCTTCTCGTCCGGTAGCGGTGATGGAATATGCCGGTGCCCGCATTGCCCGGTTTCATCGACAATCTGATTCCGCCGACGCCGTTGTCGAAGCGTCTGGCGACGCAGTCGCTGCTCTTCGCAGCGGGGGACGGGACGTTCAACACCGCGGCCGCGTTCTACCTGGTCGCGTTCGTGGGGCTGACCCCGGCGCAGATCGGCATCGGCCTGACGGTCGCGGGGATCGCGAGCTTCATCACCGCCTACCCGATGGGCCGGCTGGCCGACTTCGTCGGCCCGAGGCGGATCTGGGCGATCAGCGCCCTGATCAGCGCATTCATGTTCGCGACGATGCCGTTCATCCACGGCTTCTGGGCCTACCTCGGCGTGATCGTCGTCTTCGAGGTGGTCAACAACGCCGGCGGCGCCGGCCGGAACGCGTACGTCCTCGATGTGCTCCCCGACAAGGAGCGGGTCGAGACCCAGGCGTTCATGTACTCCAGCCTCAACCTCGGCTTCACCGTCGGCGCCCTGGTCGCCGGCATCGCGCTCGCGATGGACACCGACACGGTCCTCAAGTGGGGCGTGCCGTTCTTCGCGCTGGCCGTCGGGATCGCCAACTCGGTCTGGATCACCCGGCTACCGAGGGCCCCTCACGACGAGCGCCGCGCGGCCGGCGAGGTCACCGAGAAGGTGCCGGGCCCGGGTGCGCTGCGCAACGTCGGCTGGCTGCTGGTGACGACCTTCACCGGCACGCTGTGGTCCAACCAGGTGCTGCTGCACACCGTGATCCCGCTGTGGCTGGTCAACTACACCGACTCGCCGCGCTGGCTGCTGGCCTGGCTCTTCGCGACCAACACGGTGCTGTGCATCGTCCTCCCAGCCTACACCTCCAAGGGCGTGAACGACGTCCGCGACGCGTTGCGGCGGGTCTGGTGGAGCAGCGCCTTCTTCGTCGCCGCCTGCGCGATCACGCTGGTCACCCACGACACCCGCGGGGTCCTCACCATCTTCCTGGTCTGGCTCGGCCACGTCGCCGTGACCGGCGCCGAGCTCGCCATCGGCTCCGCCGGCTGGGCCTTCCAGGCCGAGCTCATGGACCCGGCCAGAAGGGGTGAGTACGAAGGCGTCGCCGGCATCGGCCGCCAGCTCGGTGGCGCCTGGGCCCCTGCGCTGTTCACGTTCCTCGCCATGGGCTGGCACCCGGCCTTCTACAGCGGCGCGGGCTGGATCGTCATCGGCGGCATCATCATCGCTGCCGCGGCCGCGATGCGTCCGTCGGTCGCCCTGGCCGTACGTTTCAAGGAGACCCACTTTCCCCGCGAGGACGAGCCGGAGCCGGCGGTCGCCTGACCACGGCCCGAGACGCGTCCTGGGGTGACGCCGTGTCCCACTAAAGTCATGTAAATAAGGCGATTTACCAGAACGCCTGCACTTACATGTCGAGGAGGGCCATGTCTGCCACGCTGGAAGGGACTCGACCGGCGACGTCCCGGACGTCTCGTCCGACGCCGGCCGCCGGCAGCGGCGCCGTCGGGCGGTGGACGCGCACCACCGCACTGCATGTGGGTTCGCTCCTGGTCTGCCTGCTGCTGTGGTGGGTCGTGACGCGCCTGGAGCTGGTACGCCCGCTGTACCTGCCCTCGCCCGGCGCGGTGTGGGACGCCTTCGTCCGGGCGAACACCGACCACCCGGTGAGCCCCGGCTCCAGCCGGATGGTGCGCGGCGAGCAGAACTACTACCTGTGGGAGCACCTCGTCGCGAGCCTCCAGCGGATCGGCCTCGGCGTCGGTCTCGCGGTGATCGTCGGGGTGCCGCTCGGGCTGCTGATGGGTACGAGCCGGTGGGTGGGCACGGTCCTCGAGCCGTACCTGAGCTTTCTCCGTTCGCTGCCACCGCTGGCGTACATCGGTCTCCTGATCGTGTGGTTCGGGATCGGCGACCAGTCGAAGATCTGGCTGCTGTTCCTGGCGGCGTTCCCGCCGATCACGCTCGCCACGATCTCGGGCATTCGCGGGGTGAAGGAGGACCAGATCAACGCCGTGCTGTCGCTGGGCGCCTCCCGCTGGCAGTCGGTGACGTCGGTGGTGCTGCCCTCCACGCTGCCCGAGATCCTCACCGGCATCCGGGTCGCGGTCGGCTTCGCGTGGACGACGGTCGTCGCGGCGGAGATCGCCAACGGGATCCCGGGCATCGGTGGTCTCGCCTACCTGGCGGGTGAGCAGCTGCAGAGCGCGCTCGTCGTGGCCTGCATCGGCGTGATCGGTCTGGCCGCGATCGCCCTCGACCTCGGTCTGAAGACCCTCGAACGACGGCTCGTCCCCTGGCGGGGCAAGGCGTGAACAGCACCATCACCTCCGAGAGGAAACCCGTGAAGAGCCTGCCCATCCGTTCCGGTGCCGTCCTGTGCGCCGCCGCCCTCGCGCTGTCACTCTCCGGATGCGTGGAGTCCGGACGTACCGCGACCTCCGCCGACAGCGAGTGCCCCTGGACCCCGGACGAGTCGATCACGACGAAGGCCCGTATCGCCTGGCAGCCCATCCCGAACGGCGACGTGGTCGTCAAGGACCTCGGCCTGCTCGAGGCCTGCATGCCCAACGCGAAGATCAGCTGGGTGCAGGCGGCATCCGGGGGCGACGTGGTGAAGTACTACGGCGCCGGCGACGTCGATCTCGGTCTGATGGGTTCGTCCCCTGCGACGATCGCGTCCTCCGAGCCGGTCAGCGAGGACGTCGACCTCTCGGTGGTATGGGTCCACGACGTGATCGGCGAGGCCGAGTCGCTGATCGTCCACGACCCGGCGATCAAGAGCGTCGAGGATCTTCGGGGGAAGAAGGTCGCGGTGCCGTTCAGCAGCACCGCCCACTACTCGCTGCTCCAGGCGCTCGCCGATGCCGGGCTGGACGCCGCCAAGGACGTCGAGGTGATCAACCTCGACCCGGAGAAGATGCCAGGTGCGTGGCAGGGCGACCAGATTGACGCGGCCTGGGTGTGGGAGCCCACCCAGAGCCAGCTGCTCGCGGACGGCGGCACCCGCATCCTGTCCAGCGCGGACACCGCCGAGGCCGGGCGTCCGACCTACGACCTCGGCACCGCCGACCGCGGGTTCGTCGAGGCCAACCCGGAGTTCATGGCGCAGTGGGCGAAGGCCCAGGACCATGCGGTCGGGCTGCTCGAGGACGACCCCGACGCTGCCGCCGAGTCGGTGGCGGCGGTGCTGGGCATCGACGCCGCGGACGCGAAGAAGCAGTTCGCCGGACTGAAGTTCCTCCGAGCCTCGGACCAGGCCGGCCCCGACTACCTCGGTGGCGGTCTGGGCGAGGACCTGTTCACGACGGCAGGATTCCTGTTCCAACAGGGTGGCATCGGCAAGGTGGCCTCGAAGCAGGAGTACGCCGGCCACGTCGATGCCGGTCCGGCGGAGGGGGTCGAATGACCTCCGGCCACGAGCGGGACGTCGTCTTCGAGGGCCTCCGGCACGGCTTCCGGGTCGGCCGCACCACGGTGCCGGCGCTCGACACCATCGACCTCACCATCGAACCCGGCGAGTTCGTGACGCTCGCCGGCCCGTCCGGGTGCGGAAAGACCACGCTGCTGCGGCTGCTGGCCGGCTTCATGCTGCCCACCGAGGGGAGCGTTCAGGTCGGCGGGCGCGGGGTGAAGGGCCCGGGGGAGGATCGGGGCGTCGTCTTCCAGTCGCCCACGTTGTTCCCGTGGTTGACGGTCCGGCGCAACGTCGAGCTCGGGCCGCGGCTGCGTCGCGTCCCGGGCAAGGGCCGGTCCGCCCACAGTGACCGTTTCCTGGAGATGGTCGGGCTCACCGACTTCGCCGACCACCGGCCGTACGAGCTGTCGGGCGGGATGCAGCAGAGGTGCCAGATCGCGCGCGTGCTCGCCAACGACCCCGACATCATCCTGATGGACGAGCCGTTCGGCGCCCTCGACGCCCTCACGCGCGAGCGCCTGCAGAACGAGCTGCTGGAGATCTGGCGGGAGACCGGCAAGACCATCCTGTTCATCACCCACAGCGTCGACGAGGCGGTGTTCCTCGGCTCGCGGGTGCTGGTGATGAGCCCCCGCCCGGGGCGGATCGTCTTCGACGAGCCGGCGGTGTTCACCCACGGCAGCGAACGGGTCGCCCCGGAGGAGATCCGCTCGCTGCCCGAGTTCGTCGAGCTCCGGGAGCGGGTACGCAGCGCGATCCGTGACGTACCGGGTCAGCTCGTGGGCTGACCCGCCAGGATCGCCGCGATCCGGTCGCCGAGATAGGGCGCGAGGGTGGCGGCGTAGAGGGGCGAGATGTGGAAGCCGTCCTGGTAGACCTGCAGGCTGCCGACGACGGGGGAGCAGGTCTCGGCCTCGCAGAAGTAGTCGGTGAGGTCGATGCGATGGGCGTTGGGCGTGAGCCGGGTGGCACGGGCGGTGCCGTCGTGGCGTACGGCCGCGTGGCGGTCGCGCGCACAGGTCGACTCGGCGTCGAGCCCGGCGTCGTCGATGCACGGCTGGACGACGCGCGCGAACCGGGTGGTGCTGCCCTCGAAGATCGGGCTGTCCCGGATCGCGATGACCGGCACGGACGGGTCCGGCCGGCTCGCCCAGGCCTCGGCGAGACCGTTGCTGAGCGCCTCGCCTGGCCTCTCGCCGTCGTGGGCCTCGACCGCGATCTGGCTGGAGTGGATCACGACGTACGCGTCGATCCCCGGCTCCGCCTCCAGATAGGCGGCGAGCTGCGACTTCCACTCGCGGCACAGGTCGACGGTCGTCTGCGGTGAGCCGACACGGTCCCGGGCGTTCCAGTGGCAGCCGGCGCGGCTGGCGACGTCGATACGCCAGCCGCGACGCTCGGCGATCTCGCGGTAGGCGGGGACGAGCTGGTGGTTGTGCGAGTCGCCGATCGCCAGGAGTCGGCGCGTGTAGCCCCGCGAGGGCCCGAGCGTGCACACCTTGAACCGCACCGGCCGCTCCTTGTTGGACCAGCAGTCCGACCCGTCGGGCGCCTGGTAGCCGAGACTGGCGTCGAGCAGCTGGCCCGGAGCCTGGCAGCCGGCCGTCGCGGGGTCGAGGGTGGCGGCGCCGATGCAGCCTGCGTACCTCTTGGCGGCCTCGACCGCGGCCTGCCTCGCCGCGGCGTCCTGGCACTCCACCTCGGCGGCGCCGGTGAGCGTTCCGGCGGCGACGAGCGCGAGCGCGACCGGGACGGTCACGAGTCGCCGGAGCCCCGCGAAGGGCGGCCCCACGCGGGTGATCGGCAGCTCGACGTAGCGGTGGGTGAGCCAGGCCAGCGCCACGGAGGCGGAGAGCACGACAACGGCGGCGGGGAGGGTGATCCGGGTGGCGTACGTCCAGGTCAGCCACGCCACGAGCAACGGCCAGTGCCACAGATAGAGCGGGAACGAGATGTCGGCGACGAACCGCAGCGGTCTCACCGAGAGGAGTCCCTGCGGCCCCCAACGGGCGGTGGATCCGGAGCCGAGCACGACCAGCAGCGCCCCGCCGACCGGCCACAGTGCCCACGGACCGGGGAAGAGCGCCGCACCGTCGAGCACGAACCCCGAGCTCGCGACCAGTAGCAGCCCGAGCCAGGCGAGCGCCGGGCGTATTGCGTCCGGCGGACGCAAACGGTCGAGACCGAGCGCGAGCAGCGCCCCCACCCCGAGCTCCCAGAAGCGTGCTCCGGTGTGGAAGTACGCCACCTGCTGGTCGGACATCCCGAGCCGCCACGCGAAGACGAACGAGGCGCCCGTCCCCACCGCTGCGACGAGCGCCAGCACGACCCGCAGCCGACCCCGCGCCAGCCGCGCGACCAGCACCACGACCACTGGCCACACCAGCAGGAACTGCCCCTGCACCGCCAACGACCAGAAGTGCTGCAGCGGGCTCGCGCTCGGCCCGGCGGCGCCATAGGCGAGCTGCGTCCGGATCATCTCCCAGTTCAGGACGTACGCCGCCGACGCAGCGATCTCTCGCAGCGTCGAGCCCCACATCGACCGAGGCATGACCGCCACCATCAGCACCGCCGTCCCCGCGAGCACGACCAGCGTGGGAGCCGAGAGCCGTAGGAACGTGCGCCCGTAGTGGTCGGCCAGCCGCAGCTCGCCCGATGCCACCCGGCGCACGAGCGATCGGGTCACCAGGAACCCGGTCAGCGCCAGGAAGACGTCGACGCCGCCGGAGACCCGGCCGTTGCCGAAGAGATGGAAGACCACCACGAGCGCCAGCGCGAGCCCCCGCAGCCCGTGGATCTCGCCGATGCGCTGAGACGAGGGAGGCGGCGGCATCGGGTCAGGCTAGGTCGGCCCGGTGACCCCTGGGAGACGCCCAGATGAAGCCGAGTCGGCGCATCTTGACCGAAAACCATGCCGAGTCGGCCCGTCAAGACGGGCCGACTCGGCATGGTTTTCGGGTGGGTTCGCGCCGGCTCGGCGGTCAGGAGCCGAGGACCTGCTCGAGGTAGGCGTTGCCGAAGGTGCGGGACGGGTCGAGCTTGTCGCGTAGCGCGACGAAGTCGCCGAAGCGCGGATAGCGTTCGGCCAGGTCAGCAGCCGAAAGCGTGTGCATCTTGCCCCAGTGCGGGCGACCGCCGGCCTCGGTGGCGATCCGCTCGAAGGCCGCGAAATACTCCGAACGCCACGGGGACGAGGGTGCGGTGTGGATGGCGATGTAGACGTTCTCGCGCTCGAACCCGGTGGAGAGCGGGATGTCGTCGGCGGCCGCGACCCGCACCTCGACCGGGAAGGAGATGTTCCACGAGGACGCCTCGACCGCGCTCTGGAGTTTCGCCAAGACGGACATTCCGGCGGCACGCGGGACGGCGTACTCGCTCTCCACGAACCGCACCTTCCGCTCCGAGGTGAAGACGCGGTAGGAGATGTCGGTGAACTCGCGCGGCGAGAGCGCGGAGGCGGCGAAGCGGGCCAGCGGCTTGACCAGACCGGGGACGCGGAGACCGAGCCCGACGGTGGCCCCGAATGCCGTGTTGGAGAGGAGCTCGTCGTCGAACCAGCCGCGGAGCCGGCCCACCGGGGCCAGCGGAGTCTCCGGCAGGGGCAGCCGGGTGTTGTGCTTGGTCAGCACCCGGGTGGTGTGCGGGAACCAGTAGAACTCGAAGTGGTCGGTGCCCGAGGCATGCTCCTCGAAGCCGGCCATGATGTCGGCGAGCTCCCCGTTGCCCTCCCGAGCGTTGAGCGCGAACAGCGGCTCGGTCTGCAGCGTGACCTCGACGATGATCCCGAGTGCGCCGAGCCCCACGCGGGCCAGGTCGAAGATCTCGGGATTCTCCGTCGCCGAGCACGTGATCACGGACCCGTCGGCGAGGAGCAGCCGCAGGCCGCGTACCTGGGTCGCCAGACCGCCGAAGCGCGCCCCGGTGCCGTGGGTACCGGTCGAGATGGCCCCCGAGATCGACTGCTCCTCGATGTCACCGAGGTTCGTCATCGAGAGCCCGAGCGCCTCGAGCGCGCGGTTGAGGACCTTGAGGCGGGTGCCGCCGCGGACCGTCACGAGCCCGGTTGTCGCGTCGGCCCGGACGATCCCGGAGAGACGGTCGAGGCTGACCTGTACGTCGACCGGCGACCCGATCGCGGTGAACGAGTGCCCCGCGCCGATCGGCCTGACCTTCCGCCCGGCCTCGGCCGCAGCCACGACGACGGCCGCGAGCTCCGCCTCGTCGCGCGGCACCACGACCTCGATCGACCCCGTCTGCTGGTTCCCGGCCCAGTTCTGCCACTCGTTCACGCGGCAAGGGTGTCGGGCCGGAGGCATTCGGTCAACGACTGCACCGAGATCCCTGTGGACCGCGCGGCGGCACACTTGGTCATCTGCCGTTGACGCGAGTGGCACACGGGGCATAGACACTTGGGTCGTGGTCACGCCTGCCCGCCATTACTCAGCCCGCCATCTCTCGGCCCAGCAGCACGATCGGCTCGACCGTGCGACCGCCGCTCTCGACGGCCCCGTCGGTGCCGTCGACCTGGAGGCGTTCGACGCCAACGCCGACGACCTCGTGCGCCGGGCGGCGGGCACCCCGATCCGCGTGGCCAGCAAGTCCGTACGCTGCCGGGCGCTGATCGACCGCGTGCTCGCCCGCGAGGGATACGAGGGGATCCTCGCCTTCACCCTGGGCGAGGCGCTGTGGCTGGCCGAGACGCACTACGACGTCGTGGTCGGCTACCCGACCGTCGACCGGACCGCGCTCGCCATCCTCGCGAAGGACGAGGAGAAGCTCGCCCGGGTCACCCTGATGATCGACAGCGCCGAGGGCTTGTCGCTGGTCAAGGCCGCGATGGGCACCCCTGCTGCCCCGGTACGCGTGGCCATCGACCTGGACGCGGCGCTGGTCGTCGCGCGCCGGATCTGGCTCGGCGCCCGCCGCTCCCCGGTCCGCACTCCCGAGGACGCCGTCGCGCTGGCCAGGATCGTCGCCGAGGATCCTGACTTCCAGCTGGTCGGGCTGATGGCCTACGAGGGCCAGGTCGCCGGCACCGTCGACCGCCCGCTGAGCGGCAACCCGCCCGCGCCCGTGATCAGGCAGATGAAGAGGGCCTCCATCGCGGAGATCACCGAGCGCCGCGGGAGGATCGTCGCGGCCGTACGCTCGCTGACCGACCTCGAGTTCGTCAACGGCGGCGGCACCGGCTCGATCGAGTCCACCCGTGCCGACCTCTCCGTGACCGAGATCGCGGCCGGCTCCGGCCTCTTCGGCCCGACCCTCTTCGACCGCTACGACGGCTTCACGCCCCACCCGGCGGCGTACTTCGGGCTGAGCGTCGTCCGCCGTCCGGCCCCCGGCATCGTCACGGTCGCCGGTGGCGGCTGGATCGCCTCGGGCCCACCAGGGCTCGACCGCGTCCCGAGCCCCACCTACCCCTTCGGACTGTCGTACGTCGGCACCGAAGGTGCCGGTGAGGTCCAGACGCCGCTGCGTGGGCATGCCGCGGACGTGCTCGCGATCGGTGACAAGGTCTGGTTCCGCCACGCGAAGGCGGGCGAGGTCTGCGAGCGGCTCGACGTGCTCCAGCTCATCGAGGGCGACTCGATCATCACCGTCGCGCCGACCTACCGCGGCGAGGGCCAGACCTTCCTCTGACCTGCGAGATCACTCACCCAGCAGCTGGAACCAGCTGTCGGTGAGCAGGTCGCACATGCGCTCCTGGTCGACGCCCCAGACGCCGTCGGTCCAGTGCTGGAACACGTAGTCGAACTGTCCCATCGCCAGCGCGCCGCGGAACTGCCGGCTGTCGGCCTCGAACCGGTCGGCCTTGGCGAGCCCGGCGCTGATGTCGTCGATCGCCTGGTCGAGCCAGGTGTCGATGCCCGCGCACAGCTCGGGGTCGATCGCCTGGGCGGCCCGGCAGATTTTGATGATCGGCTGCACCGTCGGCCAGTGGGCCGCGGCGTCACGGATCCAGGTGCCGAGGTGCTCGCGGGTGCCGCCCGCCACCGCATCGATGAGCGCCAGGGTCGTCGTACAGCCCTCGGAGGCCAGCACCAGCTCCGCGTCGAGACGCTCCGCGATCAGCGCCTTGACGATCTCCGACTTCGAGGGGAAGTAGGCGTAGAACGTCACCCGGGTCGTACCCGCCGCGGAGGCGATCTCGTCGATCGTCGTGGCCGCGTATCCGCTGGCGATGAATCGCTCCATCGCCGCGTCCAGGAGGAGGCGGCGGGTCATCTCCCTCTGGGCTGTCCGGCGGCTGGCCATGGCGTCACGATATGCGACGCCGAGAACGCCGCGGAGATTTCCAAGTTTTCTCGAAACCCGATGCCGGGCAGGTGGGCCGTCGGTAGGTTCGGTCCCGATGGACGATCACGTGACCTGGGCGGACAAGGGCTTCTGGGAGCCGGGCGAGGCCGCCGATCTCACCACGTACGCGACCTCCGGCCGCAACCTCTTCGACGGCTCGTTCACCTGGCCGGTGATGGTGCTCAAGAAGGGCGCGCTGGAGCACAACATCGCGACCCTCGCGGAGTTCGCCGAGGAGCACGGTCTGCTGCTGGCGCCGCACGGCAAGACCACGATGGCGCCTGCGCTCTACCAGCGGCAGCTGGACGCGGGGGCGTGGGCGATCACGGTCGCCACGCCCAGCCAGGCGCTGGTCGCCCGCCACGCCGGCGTACGCCGGGTCCTGGTCGCCAACGAGATCCTCGACCACAGCGCGCTGAGCTGGGTCGCCTCCGAGCGCGCGGCCGATCCCGAGTTCCTCCACCTGCACTGGGTCGACTCGGTCGAGGGTGTCGAGGCGGCGGCCGAGGCCTCGGCCCTGGTCGGTGTCGCGGACCGGCCGCTGGCGGTGCTGATCGACCTGGGCTTCCCGGGCGGGCGCACCGGCTGTCGCTCCGTCGAGGAGGCGGTCGCGCTCGCCCGGGTGGTGGACTCGACTCCTGGCGTACTCCTCGCCGGCGTGGCCGGCTACGAGGGCGGGCTGGGGACGGTGGAGGCCGTCGGCGGCTACTTCGATCGTCTGAAGGAGCTCGCCTCGACCCTGTTCACCGAGGGCCTGATCGCGGCCGACGCCATCGTCTCCGCAGGTGGGAGTGCCTTCTTCGACGTGCTCGCCGAACGCTGGGCCTCCGGCTGGCCGGACGGGATGGCGCCACGCAAGGTGCTGCGCAGCGGGACGTACGTCACCCACGACCACGGCCTCTACGCCGAGGAGACGCCGTTCAACCGCATCGAGGGCGCCCTCGACCCTGCCATCGAGGTCTGGGCCCAGGTGGTCTCGGCCCCCGAGGACGGGCTCGTCATCGTGGGCATGGGCAGGCGGGACGTGCCCTACGACAACGGCCTGCCCGTCCCGCTCGCCGTGCGGCGCAACGGGTTCGGCGGCGCGGAGCCGTTCGAGGGCACCGTCGAGAAGCTGGCCGACCAGCACGCCTTCCTGCGCACCGACGCCGGCCTGCGGCCGGGCGACCTGGTCAGCTTCGGGATCTCGCACCCGTGCACCGCCTTCGACAAGTGGCGGCTGATCCCGGTCGTCGACCTCGACTACACCGTGACCGAGCTGGTCCGGACGTACTTCTGAGGGCTCAGGCGATCCCGGAGAGCCGCACCCGGAGCTGGTAGAACGTGCCGTGGTCGGTGGCCCTGCGGGCCGACGGGCCGGAGTAGACCTGGTAGCGGGCGGGGCTCAGCGACGGGCTGAGGAAGGCCTGGTCGATCGGGGCCAGGTGCCCGGTGGCGCAGTCCTCGTGCTTCGCCAGCGGACTCACCAGGCCGGTCCCGGGCGAGGTCAGGTCGCAGAGGATGTCGTTGCGCTGGTTGAAGTCGCCGGCGACGACCATCGGCACCTCGGCGCGCGCCACCACGTCCTTGACGATCCGGGCGTTCATGTCGCGCCACTTCTTCTGCCGGGGAGCCGACGGGATGCTCGCCGGGAAGTGGACGGGAAGAACCCCCACCCGCTGCCCCGAGGAACGCTCCTCCAGCACCACCACCGGCGCGGTCACGCGGGCTCCGTGGCGGTAGTACATGGTCACCGTGTCCTTGCTGACCAGCCGGAACACCGAGCGGCGGTAGAAGACCACGTCGTCGGTGGCGTCGGGCGTGGAGACCAGCGCGTACTCTCGGCCGAACGACTCGAAGGCCTCCCGCTGCGGCGCCTCCACCTCGGCGAGGACGCCGAAGTCGACCACCGTACGCCGCAGGTGACCGACCACGATCCGCATCCGCGGCACACCGTCGAGCCGTCCGGCGGCAACGCCCCCGGGTGCGGTGTGGTGGTCGGCCCAGGCGTTGAGCCAGGCGAAGCGCTGGAACCCGGGCCGCACCGGTGCCGCCTGGGCGACCTCGATGGTCGGGCCGGCTGCGGCGGTCGTCGGGACGAGGAAGCTCAGCGCGGCTCCGAGGACGCCGCACAGCGCGACCGCGGGCACGGCGGCGCGCAGCAGTGCGGCCGGTCTGGAACCCGTGGCGAACAGTCTGGGGGACACGCCTACCGACGGTATGAGTCCGCCGTGTGCGCCGAGCCAAACGCTTTCTAATACTCGGAAACCTCGGGTGAACTCCGGCGTCAGGTCAGTCTGACGGCCCGATCTCGGCGGTCACCAGATCCGAGAGGCGCTGGGCCGTTGCGAAGCCGGGGGTGAGGCGGGTCTTGGTGATCGCGAACGAGATCCCCGTGGTGGGGTCGGCATACGCGTAGCTGCCGCCTCCACCGGGCCAGCCGATGCGCCCCAGCGGGTAGCCCAGCGCCAGCCGGGCCGGACTGCCGAAGACCTGGTCGGTGCCCTCGAAGGCGACCGCCGACAGTTCCTCGAGCTGGTCCGCAGCGATCAGCCGGCCGTCCAGCATCGCGGCGTACGCGGTGGTGATCCCGCGCGCGGTGAAGGTGCCCACCGAGGGGACGTCGGCGCCGAGGAACTGCGGGTCGTTGCCCATCGACGCGCTGGGTCGTCGCTCCCACGGCGCCAGGACGTGGTGCTGTCCCGGCGGATCGGGCGGTGGCGCTTCGGCGTCCTCGAGCCGTGCCAGCCGTGGTCGCTCACCAGGTGGGACCCCGAAGTACAGCTCTGCGGTGATCCCGAGGGGAGAGGCGACCCAATCGTCCAGCAGCCGCCCCACCGGCCTGCCGGTGACCCGGCGTGCGATCTCGCCGATCAGAAAGCCGAAGGTGAAGGAGTGGTAGCCGGTCCGGGTGCCGGGGCGCCACAGCGGCTCCGCCGCGGCGAGCGCCGTGCAGACCCGGGACCAGTCGCCCAGGTCGCCGGGGCCGAGGCCGCCGGGCATCGCGGGCACGCCGGCGGTGTGGGTCAGCACGTGACGCAGCGTCGTGGATTCCTTGCCGTGCGCCGCGAACTCCGGCCACACCTCCGCGACCGGGGTGTCGTAGCCGATCAGGCCCTTGCCGACCAGGAGATGGGCGATCAGCGCGGCCATCCCCTTCCCGGTGGAGAAGCTGAAGAAAAGGGTCTCCGGGGTGACCGGCCGCCCGCTCCTGCTGTCCGCGACCCCGGCCACCGCATCCACGACCCGTCGACCCCGGTGGTCCACGGCGACCTGCAGCCCGGTCTCGGCCCCGGCGGCGACGAGCTCGTCCAGGACGTACTGGACCCGGGCTTGGAGAGTCATGGTCGCCTCGCCGGGTCTAGAGGTCCATGAAGATCAGTGCGCCCGCGATGTCGGCGGTGCCGTAGTGGAGGAAGTCGTCGACGGTGGTCTCCGGTACCCCCTTCTGAGCGGTCACGAAGCCGACCACGACCGCCTTGGAGGAGTCCTTGGCGACCCACTTCCCGATCACGTCGTCCTGGACGAGGCTGCCGGTGGGCAGGTCGATGTCGGTCTCCTTCACCGACTCCGCGGCCGCCGTCGCCGTCGCCTCGCTGTCGAAGACGTAGACGACCCGGAGCATCCGCAGCTTCCCGCCCTCCGCGTCGTGGATCCCCATCGCGGCGTACCGACAGCCCTTGCGCTCCAGCGCCGCCGATGCGATCGGCCCGCAGTCCGGATAGTCGTGGGATGCGACGTACGTCGCGTTCATGCTCACGTCGCCGAGCTTGAACCTCCAGTCACCCTCGAAGAGCTCTGCGGCCAGCCCGCCGGGGTCAGGAGCCGCGGACGACGGGTCGGGCGACGTGGTCGGCGAGGTGGTCGGCGAGGTGGTCGGCGAGGTGGTCGGGGTCGCGGTCACCGTGACCGGACCCGGCCGGGTGGTGGGGTCCTCGGCGCCGCGGAGGATGACGATCGCCGCGGTGATGATCACCCCGATCACCAGCACCCCGGCGATCGCCCCGAGCCCGATCACGATCGGCCACGGGTTGTGCGGCTTCTCCGGCGGCGGCCCTCCCGGGGTGAACGAATTTTCGTTCACCGGCCGGCCGGGGCCGAGGTTCGGCGCCGGAGGCATCGCGCCGTACCCGTCCGGCGGTGGTGGTGGTGTCGGAGTCGTCATCAGTTCCATCCAAACGTAGTCCGGGACGTTCCGGTCCCTCTACCCGCGGGTAATGGGCCGGAACGTCCCGGACTACCTCGTCACACCGTCGCTATCAGGGAGCGACGGGGTAGTGGCTGGAGATCGCGATGCGGTTCCAGGCGTTGATGGCGATCGCGACCCAGGTGATGGCGGCGATCTGCTTGGCGTCGAGGATGCTCTCGACGTCCACCCTCGGGGCGGCGGCGGTGTGCAGGTCGCCGATGCGGGTGATCTGCTCGGCGATGGTGAGGGCGGCCTGCTCCTCGGGGGTGAAGTACTGCGACTCCCACCAGGCGGCGACGAGGGCGAGGCGGTCGGTGGTCTCGCCGTTCTTGAGGGCGTCCTGGGTGTGCATCCGCAGGCAGAAGGCGCAGCCGTTGATCTGGGAGGCGCGCAGCTTGACGAGGTCGACGGTGAGCCGGTCGACGCCGGCGACGGCGATGGCCTCCTCGACCGCCTCCTCGACGGCCATCTGGGCCTTGTACGCAGCGGGGAAGAGCTTGGTGACGTTGACGTTGGCGAGCATCGGGGTCCTTCGGATCTGGCCCGCCACAGCGCGGGCACTCGTCAGGTTGACGAGGTGGCGGAGGCGGATGTGAGGTCGCCGCCTCACATCCGCGCTGTCTGCCTCGTCACATCGAGCAAGCACGGAAGAAAGGTGCCACGATGCCTGACATGGACGACCTGGGCGAGGTGATGGTCGAGCGCCGGCGCCTGATCGCGCTCGCCTACCGACTGCTCGGCACGCTCGAGGAGGCGGAGGACGCGGTCCAGGAGACCTACCTGCGCTGGTACCGCCTCACCGACGACGAACGGGCCGCGATCGAGAACCCGTCGGGCTGGCTGAGCCGCGTCACCAGCCGGGTCTGCCTCGACGTGCTCAAGTCGGCAAGAGCCCGCCGGGAGAGGTACGTCGGCCCCTGGCTGCCCGAGCCGGTCCGGCCGGGTCTCCTCGCCGGACCGGAGGATCCGGCCGACCGGGCGACCCTGGACGACACGGTGAGCACCGCGCTGCTGGTCGTGCTCGACGCGATGACCCCGGCGGAGCGGGTCGCGTTCGTGCTCCATGACATCTTCGCCGTACCGTTCGGCGACATCGCGGAGGTGGTCGGCCGATCCCCGGCCGCGGTACGGCAGCTCGCCACCTCGGCGCGACGCCGGGTCGCCGAGCAGCGCGTCGACGTCGCCCCGCTGCCGGAGCACGACGACGTGGTCCGCGCCTTCGTCGAGGCCACCGCCGGCGGCGACCTCGGCCGGCTGGTGACCCTGCTGGACCCCTCGGTCACGCTCCGCTCCGACGGCGGCGGCCGGGTCAGTGCCGCCCTGAACCCGATCGCGGGACCGGAGAAGGTGGCCCGGTTCCTCCTGGGCGTGCTCACCAAGCGGCCGACCTGGACGATCCGCACAGAGCCCACCGCCGACGGCCTCGGGTTCACGCTCGTCGAGGACGGCGCTCACCGAGGCGTCGCGAACCTCCGGGTCGCCGGCGGCCGGGTCACCGACGTCTGGATCGTCCTCAACCCGGACAAGCTCGTTCGCTGGAGCTGATCGCTGACCTCGAGTCCGTGCGCGGCCGACAGGGTCCCTGGCGGTCGGCCGACACGCGGATGAGGCGGTAGTCCAGGGAGTTTCTGTCGGTCTACTCGCTAGTAATAGACCGAAACTCCCTGGACTACCCCAACGGCCAGGTCACAACCAGGGCCCGAGCTCCGGTGCGTCGACGAGGCCGTGGGGCCGCCCGGCGAGCCAGGCGGCGACCTCGGGCAGCGTGCCGGAGACACCGCGCAGGTCGTCGTCGGAGAGCCCCCGCTTCGTACGGATCTCGTCGGCGAGGGCGAGCAGGAAGTCGTCGGGGAGGTCGGCGAAGGTGATCCCGACGCCGAGGTCGACGGCGTGGACGAAGACCTCACGTGCGCGCATCCACGGGACGTCGCTGGCCTTGCGGGTGACCAGCTGCGCGGTGATGATCTCGTGCTCCCACTGCTCGGCGGTCAGCCGGTCCATGGCCGCGTCGAGCTCCCCCGCGCCGCGGAGATACCACTCGCGGAGCTCCTCGGCCGGTCGCGTCGCCGCCGCCTCGATGTCGGCGTTGCGCTGCTCGGTGGAGGCGTACATCCGCTTCTCCACGCCGGTCTCGGCCCAGGAGAGCAGGTTGCCGAGGGCGTCGGCGTTGGCGGCGACGTGACCGACCAGGTGCTTGCGGGTCCAGCCCGGCAGCTGCGAGTCGGCCTCGAAGTCGGCGGCGGAGAGGCCGTCGATGGCGCCGGTCAGCAGGGCCGTGCCGTCGGTGACCCAGCGGCGGGCGTCGTCGAACGTACGCGTCGGGGTGGTGCCGATCAGGATGCTCATCGCGGTCAGCCCTTCACGATCGTGTTGGTGAGGGTGCCGATGCCCTCGACGGTGATCTCGACGGTCTCGCCGCCCCACAGGAACTCCTGCGGAGAGCGGGCATGCCCGACGCCGCCGTTGGTGCCGGTGAGGATCAGGTCGCCGGGGCGCAGCGTGGTGATCGTGGAGACGTACTGAACCAAGGAGACCGGGTCGAAGATCAGGTCGGAGGTGTTCGCGCTCTGCTTCTCGACGCCGTCGACGGTCAGCCGTGTGGCCAGCTCCGGGCGTACGCCGCCGGGCAGCTCGTCCGGCGTGACGACGTAGGGGCCGACCGGTGTGGTGGCCTCCCACATCTTGCCCTGCAGCCACTCGCGGGTGCGGAACTGCCAGTCGCGCACCGAGTAGTCGTTGGCGGCCGTGAAGCCGGCGATCGCCGCGGTGGCCTGCTCCTCGTCGGCGTGGCGCACGGTCGAGCCGATCACGACGGTCAGCTCGCACTCCCAGTCGAGCTGCTCGGTCTCGGCGGGCTTGGTCACCGAGTCGTTCGCGCCGGTCAGGGTGTCGGCGAACTTGGCGAACAGCACCGGGTATTCGGGCAGGTCACGGCCCATCTCCTCGATGTGGCCGCGGTAGTTGAGCCCGACGCAGACGACCTTGCTCGGGGTCGGCACGACCGGCGCGAAGTCGGCAGCCTCCGCCGGGTAGGTGGTCGAGCCGGCAGCAGCCGCCCGCGATGCCCAGTCCTCCTCGGCGAGGAGGTCGCCCACGGAGGCGTAGCCCAGGTCCACGTGCCGGTTCCCGTCGAGCCTGACCGCTCGGGTTCCCGTGGCCGTACGGATGGTGGCGAGCTTCATCGTCTGGTGTTCCTCACGTGTCGAAGGGTGCCGGAGAGCGCCGAAGGCGTGGCCATTGTCACAGCGTCGCCCCGAGCTCGGTCAATCTCCTGCGAAGCGGGCCGATAGGTGCCAGGTTTGGTGTGATCAGGAAGAGGTGGGATGGACAAGCCGCTGAAGACACGGCCCCCGTATGCGATCACCAGCGTCGACCACGCGCTCAAGCTGGCGGCGATCCTTCAGCTCGAAGGCCGTCTGACCGTCTCGGAGGCTGCGGCTCGGCTCGACGTCGCCCGTTCCACCGCCCATCGGCTGCTCGCCATGCTGGTCTACCGCGACTTCGCGGTGCAGGACGAGGACAAGGTCTACCGGGCCGGACCGGTGCTGGAGCTGGCCGCCCACTCGCGCTCGACCGCCTCCCGCCTCCGTCAGGTGGCGCTGCCACACCTGCAGCGCCTGGTCGACCTGCTCGGCGAGTCCGCCAACGTCGCCGTACGCGCCGGTGACACCTGCCGGTTCATCGCCTCGATCGAGTCGCCCCAGTCGCTCAAGGTCGGCTCCCGCGAGGGCATGGTCTTCCCGGCCCACCGCACCACCGCCGGCCTCCTGCTCCTGGCCCAGATCTCCGAGGACGAGCTCGCCTCGATCTACTCCCGGGAGAGGTACGCCGACCACCTGGCCGACCGCCCGGACATGGACGCGCTGCGTACCGAGCTCGAGCGCGTACGCCGCAACGGCTTCGCCTTCAACGACGGTCGCTCCGAGCGCGGCGTGGTCGCCGTCGGCGTACCCGTCCGTGGCGCCGGGGGCGACGTCGTCGCCGGGATGTCGATCTCCATGCCGAGCGTCCGTTACGACAAGGAGTCGCTGCCGAGCGTGGTCGCGACGCTGATGTCCGGCGCGGCGGCCCTGGAGCGTGACCTGAGTCAAGGGTGATCTGCGTCAACTCGGCCCCGGTAGCGTCGTTTCGCGAGTTAATCTGGAGGCCGATGACCAATACTCCCCCCTCCATCGACACCGAAGCATCGAAACCGGCCGGCATCGACTGGCTCGCCACCACTGCGGGCGCTCTCGCCGCCGTCACCTCCGCGCTGCTGCTCTCGACGCTCGGCGCGGTGGGCACCCTGATCGGGGCGGCGATCGGCAGCGTCGCGGCCACCGTGGGCTCCAACCTCTACTCGCAGTGGCTCGCCAAGACCCACCAGAAGGTGACCAGCGTCCAGGCCCTGGCCCGGTGGCGGTCGGCCGGGCTCGCCGGCGTACGGAACGGTTCGGAGGCGACGGCTGAGGCGGGGGATGACGCCGAGGCCGAGGCGGCGGAGGTCGGCGACGGGGAGCCGATGCCACCCTGGCGTGAACGCCTCAGGGCACTGCCCTGGAAGCGGATCGCGTTGCTCTCGCTGGCGATGTTCGTGGTCGTGATCGCCGTGATCACGACCTTCGAGCTGCTGGCCGGACGCAGCGTCAGCTCGATCGTCGGCGGCGGGAACGGCGGCACCACGATCTCCGGTGTGACCGGTGGCGGCTCGGACAGCGGCGACCAGGGGCGGGGCGAGGATCCCTCGACGAGTCCCAGCGCGACCCCGGACGAGTCGCCGAGCGCGAGCACCGAGCCCTCGGAGGACGCCGAGCCGTCCGAGTCGGCCGCGACCGAGGAGCCCAGCGCCGAGCCGTCGTCCTCGACCGGGTCGAGCGCTTCCCCCTCGGCGCAGCCGAGCGAGAGCGGCAGCGCGTCGAGCGAGCCCTCGCCCACGGCCCCGACGTCATCGGCCGTCGGCGACGAGCCCACTCCCTGAGCCAGGGCTCCTCACATCCGGAAGAGGATCTCCGCGCCGAGGTCGGTGTTGCCGTAGGAGGTGTACTCCTTGCCCTTGGCCACGGTGACCGCGTCGTTGGCCGTGACCATGGTGTAGACGACGTACTTGCCGTAGTCCTTCACCTTGAACCAGCCCTGCGTGTAGCCGGGCAGGGAGGCCTCCTCGGGCGGGATCACGTGCTTGGGGGCGATCTTCGCGGCGGCCTTCTCGGCGGCATCGACGGTGCTGAAGTCGTAGATGAAGTGGGTCATCCGCAGGTTGCCCTGCTGGGCCTTGTAGGAGACCCGGACGGCGTAGTCGCAGCCGATGTCGCGGATCGCGCGCCGAAGAGTCGCCTTGCACCCGGAGTAGTCCTTGCCGCTGAGGTAGCGGGCCTTCAGCGTGACGTCGCCGTAGGTGAACTTCCAGGGGCGCGGGACGTCGGCCTTGGAGAGGTGCTCGGGGCCGATGGTCGATCGTGAGGTGGTGGCGCCGCCGCTCGGGTCGGCCGGAGAGCTCGTCCCGGGCCAGCCCGGCCTGCTGCTGGCCTCGCCGCTGACGTCGGAGGTCCCGCCGCCCGGCCTGGCCGACTCGGTGGGTTCCTTGCCGGTCGAGGGGGTGTCGCTGGCCGTCGGTGAGCCGGCGGTCGTGGCCGCGTCGTCCTCGCGGGTGAAGAGGGCGTAGACGACCACCCCGCACACCACGACGAGCGCGAGGGAGGCGGCGATGGTGAGCAGCTGCCGCAGCGGGCCGGCATGCCCGGCTCGCTCCTTGCGCGCGTTGAAGGCAGGACGGTCGCCGCCGATCTCCTCGGAGAGCCCGATCAGGCGCTCGTTGTAGTCGAACGGCGCAGGCTGCTTCTGCGGCTCCTCGTCAGGCGCGCCCGAACCGGGGGAGCCTGGGGGCGGCGGATACGGCATGGGGTTTGTCTACCATCTATCAACGGTCGCCACGCCGAAGGTGTGGAAGACGGACGATTTCCGTCCGAATCTCCCGCTGGAGCAGCGAGATGAACAGGGATACCCACCGTACGCGGCCGACGACCCGGGCACCTACAACTTGGCCATGCTCACCCCATCCTCTTGGATGCGCCGAGTGCCGGAAACCCTGCGGTCATCGCGTGTTGCTGCAGTGCAGGAATCCGAAGAACGAGTCTTTGCAATGCAGATTCTTGGGGAATCGAATGTGATGCGGGCCGGTGGAAAGAACACGAAACTCAGTTACCCGTTCTCGGTAAGCCGCGAAACCCGTGGTTCCGGGCACGGAAGCCCGTGACAAGCGGGCCTTTCCCCCAGGAGGAGACGTATGAGGTTCGAACGCACCACCTTCCGTCCCCGCACGCTCGCCGCGCTCGCCGCGGGTGTGGGTCTCGCGGCCTCCGCTGCCGTCGCCGTCCCGGCAGCCGCCGCGGACGCCGAGTTCAGCAAGGCAGAGGTCGCATCGGTCAAGTCGGCCGTCGCCGAGTCCGCCCCGGTCGGCTCGTCGTGGTACACCGACCCGGCCACCAACAAGGTCGTCGTCACCGTCGACGACACCGTGTCCGACTCGGCGATCGCCGAGGTCAAGAAGGCGGCGGCCGAGAAGACGAACCAGGGCGACGAGGCCGTGACCGTCAAGCACACCAAGGGCGAGTTCACCCCGCTCATCGGCGCGGGCGACGCGATCTACGGGGGCGGCTACCGCTGCTCGCTCGGCTTCAACGTCAAGGTCGGCGGCGCCGACTACTTCCTGACCGCGGGCCACTGCACCAACGACGTCTCGACCTGGTACGCCAACTCGTCCCAGAGCACGCTGCTCGGCTCGACCGCCGGCTCGAGCTTCCCGGGCAACGACTACGGCATCGTCCGCTACAACTCGACGATCTCGAAGTCGGGTGGCTTCACCGCGGGCACCGCCCGGGTCGGCCAGAGCGTCACCCGTGACGGCTCGACCACCGGTGTCCACACCGGCACCGTGACGGCGGTCAACGCGAGCGTCCGTTACGCCGAGGGCACCGTCAGCGGCCTGATCCAGACCAACGTCTGCGCCGAGCCCGGTGACTCCGGCGGTGCGCTCTACTCCGGGTCGACCGCGCTCGGTCTGACCTCCGGCGGTTCGGGTGACTGCACCAGCGGCGGCACGACCTTCTTCCAGCCGGTGACCGAGGCGCTCAGCGTGTACGGCGCCACGATCTACTGATCAAGCCCAGGTACGCCGCGGGGTGAGGTGGTTTGGTCCACTTTGCTCCGCGGCGTACGAAATTTCGTCTGGCTACGAAAGTTTTTTGCCAACGACTGGCCGATGAGGCATCTACAACGACATACTCACTGTGGTCGTGTTCGGGCACATCGCGGTGGAGGAACGTATGAGGTTCACCAGGTCACGTAATCGTCTGCTGGCTGCAGCGGTCGGTCTAGGACTCGCGGCTACCGCCGCGGCCATGCCGGCGGTCGCCGCGCCACCGGAGGAGAAGCGCAGTGCCAGGGCCCTCGCGGCGGTCCGCTCCGCCGTCGACGCCGCGGTGAACAGGTCCGCGCTGTCCGGCATCGCGTGGTACACCGACGAGGCCACCGGCAAGGTGGTCGTGACCGCCGACTCCACCGTCCCCGAGGGTGCGTTGAGCAGGCTGACCGAGGCTGTCGGCGTCGATGCCGACGCCCTCATGGTGAAGCGCGCCGAGGGCGAGTTCAAGCCGTTCCTCGGCCCTGGTGACGCCATCCACGGCGGCGGCTACCGCTGCTCGCTCGGCTTCAACGTACGCAGCAACGGGACCCACTACTTCCTCACCGCCGGCCACTGCGCCGAGGAGGTGGAGACGTGGTACACCAACTCCGGTCAGACGACCCGGATCGGACCGACCGTCAAGTCGAGCTTCCCGGGCAACGACTACGCCCTGGTGCGTTACGCCAACAGCTCGTTGAGCCACCAGGGCGGCTACTCCGTCGGTGACGCCCGGGTCGGGCAGCGCGTGACCCGCGACGGCTCGTCCACCGGCGTGCACTCCGGCAAGGTCGAGGCACTCGACGTCTCGGTCCGCTACCGCGGGTCCGGCACGGTGCGCGGGATGATCCAGACCGACATCTGTGCCGAGTCGGGCGACTCCGGTGGCCCGCTCTACGCGGGCTCGACCGCCCTCGGGATCACCTCCGGCGGCTCCGGCGACTGCTCCTCGGGCGGCACCACCTTCTACCAGCCGGTTCGTGAGGCTCTGAACGCGTATGACGTGAACATCTACTGACCGCAGATGGGCGAAGTGGTCCAGACCACTTCGCCCTATTTGGTAATGATTTCGTCGCGACGGTGAAATTTTCTTTCTCCGCATGGCCGACCCGCTGACCCGGCGACATACTCCCGAGAGGGCCGTGCTCGGGCACATCGCGGTGGTCGGGCAGCCCTGGCGCCTGCAACCACGCGGGTGCCTGGTCGTTTCGTAGGAGGAACACATGAGTTTCACCACGTCCCGCACCCGCCTGGCCGCAGTCCTGGCCGGCCTTGGCCTGGCAGCCACCGCTGCCACCATGCCGGCTGCCGCCGCGCCAGCTGGCAAGGAGTTCAGCCCGAAGGCCCTGGCTTCGGTCAACTCCGCCGTCGACAAGTCGGGTGTCTCCGGCATCGCCTGGTACACCGACGAGGCCACCGGCAAGGTCGTCGTCACCGCCGACTCCACCGTGTCCAAGGGCGAGCTCGCCAAGGTCACCAAGGCCGCCGGCGCCAGTGCCGACGCGCTCACGATCAAGCGTTCCGCAGGCAAGTTCACGACGCTGCTCGCCGCCGGCGACGCGATCTACGGCTCGGGCTACCGTTGCTCGTTGGGCTTCAACGTGCAGAGCGGCAGCAGCTACTACTTCATCACCGCCGGTCACTGCGGTGACGCGGTCCCGACCTGGTACACCAACTCGGCCCAGTCCACCCTGATCGGACCGACGGTCTCCTCGAGCTTCCCGGGCAACGACTACGCCCTGGTCCGCTACGACAACGCCTCGCTCTCGCACCCCGGTGGTTTCACGGTCGCCGATGCGTACGTCGGGGAGAAGGTCACGCGGGACGGCTCGACCACCGGCGTCCACAGCGGCACCGTCCAGGCGCTCAACGTCACCGTCCGCTACCAGGGCTCGGGCCGGGTCAGCGGCCTGATCCAGACCAACGTGTGCGCCGAGCCGGGCGACTCCGGCGGCGCGCTCTACGACGGCACCAAGGCCATCGGCATCACTTCGGGCGGTTCCGGCAACTGCACGACGGGTGGAACGACCTTCTTCCAGCCCGTTCGTGAGGCTGTCAACGCCTATGGCGTGACCGTCTACTGATCCAGCTGATCCATCCCGCCGCTGGTCGAGCCCCGCTCACGGGGCTCGACCAGCGGTCGTCTCAGACCGCGACCGGGATCAGGGCGGAGTCGGCCGACTCCTTGATGAGCCGGGCGTACGCATCGAAGAGCCGCTGCTCGGAGAGCCGCTGCCGGTTGCGGAAGATGCGCTCGAAGTGCTCCTCGCGCTGGGCGAAGGCGGCCTTCCAGGACTCGGCCATCTCGGCCGGGTCGAAGGTCGCGACCAGGCGCGGGTCGCCGACCATCGCCGGAGCGTCGCCGACGGGCGTGGTCACCGGGACCGCGCCGCAGGCCATGCCCTCGAGCAGGCACAGCGGGGCGGCCTCGCCGAACGCCGAGGTGAGCGTGATCAGGTCGGCGGCGTTGTAGAGCGGTGCCATCTGGCTCTGGATCCCGAGTGCGTGCAGGTTGGTCTCCAGTGCCGGCCAGGCGCCGAGCTCCTCGGTGATGAGCTGCGCGAAGGCCGGGTTGTCCGCGGTCATCCCGGCGCCGCACATCACGAGGTGGGCGTCGGGGTGCTCCTGGACGAAGCGGCGCGCGGCCCGGACGAAGAGCGGGATGTTCTTCATCTCGTCGAAGCGGGCCGCGATCATCACGACCGGCTCCTCGCCGCTCACGCCGAGCTCGGCGCGCTTGCTCGCCCGCAGGTCGGCGTCGGTGCGGAACTTGTGGAGGTCGACCCCGTTGGGGAAGACCGGCAGCCGTTCGAGGGGGATCCCGGTCGCCTCGTGGTAGGCCCGCTGGGTCGACTCCGCGCAGCAGACCGCCGCGGTCAGCAGCCCGGCCCGGTCGAGGTCGATGAGCTCCTGTACGCCGGCTCCCTGGTGCTCCGGGTCGGAGCGGTGCAGGCAGGTGATCAGCGGCGTGCCCGACGTACCGACCCGGCCCAGCACCGTGAGCGGCTGCTCCTTCAGCGAGAGCACCACGTCGGCCTTCGCCACCGACTGCGCCACCCGCTTGAGCTGGCTGGCGGTGATGGGGCCTGTGGGCGTACGTCTCAAGGCCCGCACCGGCACACCGGCCGCGGTCAGGCGCCGGTAGGAGTTGTCGGAGGAGATCCGCTGGGCGGTGAACTCGCGCTGCACGCGGTCGCTGAGACTCAGCACGCTGTGTCGCTGCGGTGTGGTCGCGTCGAGGGCACGGACGACTGCGGTGTGCAGGATCCGGGCGCCACCGGCGAAGAATCCTTCGTACAGGGAGAGGACGGAAGGACCGTCCTCGAGGTATGCCACGGTAGACATGTCGACCTCACTTTTCCGCAGAGGCATCGCCCGAGCGGTGATCGTGGTGGGGCTACGGCAGAGATTTGCGGCTTCGTCCGGACGCTAACGCGTCCGTGGGCGCATCCCAAGACATCATCGGCTCGGGGCGGAGGATTTCACTTGAAAGTCATCTTCACGCGCGCATCGTAGGGAGAGGCGGAGGATTTATCGAAACCGGCGGGCATCCGGAGTCGATTTACGTTATCTGATGTGGCGTGCGTCACGCTACGCGTTCACCGAGATTGCTCGGTGAACGGTTGGAGCGGGTCTCGGACGCGCTGCCGGATAGGGGCCCGTGGGCGGCCGGATCCCGCTACCTTCGGGGAGTATGACCGAGGTGACGACGTACCGCTATGTCCGTTTCGCGTTGTGCTGTCTGCTCGCCGGGCTGGCGATCTCGGTGGGCGCCCAGACGATCACGAGCGGCGAGTGGGAGACCTCCATCTCGTCCTACTACTACACCCCGGCGGGCCCGGTCTTCACCGCGGTGCTCTGCGCGCTGGGCGTGTGTCTGGTGGTGCTGCGGGGCTACACCGACGCGGAGGACACCGCGCTCAACCTCGCCGGACTCTCCGCGCCGATGGTCGGCTTCGTGCCGACCCCGGAGATCGGGGAGTCGATCGACAAGGCGGCCATCGTCAACAACGCCTGGAGCTACCTGGCGGTGATGGCGATCGGCTGGGTGGTCGTGCTGATCTTCGGCCTCCGCAAGCGCGCCGTCTCCGGGGCGTGGCCGTCGCGATGGGGGCTGATCGGTCTGGTCTCGGTCGCCGGGGCGTGGGTCGTCGGCGTGGGCTGGCTGCTGATCGACCAGGAGAGCTTCGCGACCAAGGCGCACGGGCTCGCCGCCATCTTCACCTTCACGCCGTTCGCGCTGGCGGTCGTGCTCAACACCGATTGGGGCGTGCGGAAGATCGCTCGGGAGGCCGACAAGGCGCGTACGCGGCTCGACAAGACCTACTGGGCGCTGGTGCTCGCGATGGTGGTGCTGCTGGTGACCGGCATCCTGCTGGGCATGAGCGGCTGGAACTACTGGCTCCTGGCGACCGAGATCTCGCTGCTGGGATGCTTCACGATCTTCTGGGTCATCCAGACCTTCGACCTGATGGACCCGGAGCGCGACGCCGCCACCACGCGCCCGCGGGACCCGCTCACCGGAAGTCGATGAGCAGGTCGTCGTCGCCGTTCTCGGGGTCGGTGACGACCCGGGGGAGGCGTACGGCGGTGTCGGTGCGCTTGGCCAGCGGCACCGACGGTTCCTCGTCGGCCTCCACGACCTCGTGTCCACCGGTGGTCGAGCCTGTCGAGACCACCGGGGCGTGGGGGAGCACCTGCGCGCGCCAGGCACGGCAGTTGTAGGGCAGCTGCATGCCGTCCATGCCACGGCCGTAGTCGTCGTAGAAGGCCAGCACCTCGCGGCGCTTCCGGTCCTGGGCCTCCGGCTCCAGCGTGGCGATGTTGGACCGGGACTGGACCAGGTCCTGGATCGAGTGGCGGTCGACGACCTGCCAGTGCCGGAAGGTCTGCGACTCGACGGCCGAGAACAACCCCGAGTCGTCGAGGATCTGGGTCGGGTCGAAGCCACCGTCCTGCTTGCCGATGAGCCCGCCGAGCTTGCGCACCCAGGGGATCCGCTCGTCGCGCTCGTTCTGGATCACGGCGAGCCGTCCGTCGGTCTTGAGGACGCGGCCGATCTCGGCCAGCGCCTTGGTGTGATCGAACCAGTGGAACGCCTGGCCGACGACGACCACGTCGTAGAGGCTGTCGCCGGTCGGGATCTGCTCGGCGGTGCCGCTGGTGGCGCGTACGTCCGGGAGCTTCTCGGAGAGGATGTCGAGCATCGCGTCGTCCGGGTCGGTGGCGAAGACGTCGTGGCCGAGCCGCACGAGCACCTCGGTGAGCTTGCCGGTGCCGGCGCCGAGCTCGAGAACGCTCACCGGTTCGTCGCCGACCAGCCACTTCACCGCATCTGCCGGGTAGGACGGGCGCCCGCGGTCATAGCTGTCCGCCACGCCTCCGAAGGAGCGTGCCGGGTCGGGGTTCGCTGGGTCCGTCATCTCGGTCAGGGTAACGCGCGCTTAAGGTTGACGCGTGAAGGACGATCCGCTTGCCCGGTTGGTGTCGCTCGAAGGTGTGGCCTCGGGCTTCGCCGCAGCTCGTGACGGCATCGACGTGATGCTGCGTGACCGGGGGCTGCGGCGTACGTCTCCGGAGACGACGGCAGAGTCGCTGCTGCGCGGGGCGCACGCGTCGGCGGTGCTGGAGGGATCCTCGTCGTCCCTGGGCGAGGTCCGTGCTTCCGGCGGTGACGCGATCGCCCAGGACGCGGTGCGGCTCTCGACCGAGCTGCTCTCGCTGGTGCCGGTGGTGAAGCAGGCGCCGCTGCAGGCGTTCGCGCGGCTGCACGCGCTGGCGGCGGCGTCGTCGTTGGACGCGGAGGAGCTGGGGCGGCCGCGCTCCTCGGCTTCCGCCGAGCGGTTGCGACGTCTCTCCGATCTGCTGCTCGCGCCGACGACCGCGCCGGCCCTGGTCGTGGCGGCCTTCGTGCACGCCGACCTGGCTTCGTCTGCGCCGTTCGCATCGCACAACGGTCTGGTCGCGCGTGCCGCAGAGCGGCTCGTCCTGGTCGCGCGCGGGGTGGACGAGAAGTCCCTGGTGGTGCCCGAGGCCGGTCATCTGGCGCTGCGCGCCGCCTACGAGTCGAACCTGCGCGGCTTCCGTGAGGGTGGCCAGGCGGGGGCGCACTCGTGGCTGCTCTATGCGGCCGAGGCGTACGCCGCCGGGGCCGAGGCATCGCCGCTGCGCCTGGACGCGGCCGAATAAAGTGGTGGCACCCGGTGAGTTGTGAGCACCGGATGCCACCGTGTCCACGAGGCTTTCTGGTTACCAAGCGTGCAAGGTCTGGTCACTGCGTCGGGATGTCTCCCCGGCTACAGCACCCCATCAGATGGGTGGATCGCCGCGTGGGTGCCTGGCACTCGTGTACGTCTTGTTACGTCATTGTTTCTACGCTGATTAACGGCCAGATTCAAGGCTGGAATTTCTGCAGGATGAGGAGGATCATGTCGCTCCTGCAGAATCCCTCTCTTGGGCGCGTCAGGCGCCGAGGCGACGGCGTTTCGTGCCCGCCCAGATGACCCCGCCGGCGATCGCCACGGCACCTCCGACGGCCAGCGCGGCCAGGGTCGGCGTGGACGGCGTGAGCACGCGGCTGCGCAGGGCGACCGGCTTGTTGAAGACCAGGATGTCCCAGCCGCGCTCCTTGGCGACCTTGCGGAGGTCCTTGTCGGGATTGACCGCGAAGGCGTGACCGACCTCCTCCAGCATGGGGGTGTCGGTGATCGAGTCGGAGTAGGCGTAGGACTGTTCCAGGTCGTAGCCGAACCGCTCGGCCAGCTGCTGGACCGCGCGGGCCTTCTCCTCGCGGTAGGCGTAGAGCGCGATCTCGCCGGTGTAGCGGCCGTCCTCGATCTCCATCTGGGTGGCGACGACGTGGTCGGCGCCGAGCATGGCGCCGATCGGCTCGACCAGCTCGGTCCCGGACGCGGAGACGATGATGACGTCGTGGCCCTGGGCGTGGTGCTGCTCGATGAGCTGCACGGCCTCCTCGTAGACGAGCGGGTCGACCACGTTGTGGAGGGTGTCGGCGACGATCTCCTTGACGGTCGCCACGTCCCAGCCGGTGACCATCTCGGAGAGCGCCTTGCGCATCTTCTCCATCTGGTCGTGGTCGGCACCACCGACGACGTAGACGAACTGCGTGTAGGCCGAGCGGATCATGGCCGCGCGGGTGATCAGGCCGCCGGCCTGGAAGTGCTTGGAGAACGCAAGCGTGCTCGACCTCGCGATGATCGTCTTGTCGAGATCGAAGAACGCAGCGATGCGTGTCATGGGCACATCGTAGACGCCCCTTGGGCGGGCCGATCACCCTCCACAGGGTGGGTTCGGGACGGGGTTATCCACAGGCTCCGGATTTGCGGGTGGAAATGTGGGTCCCGCGGCGGATCCTGCTGCCATGACCTCGGAACCTCTCGTCATCACCTCGGACTCGCTGCTGGCCGCCGAGGCGGCCCGTCTGGCCGCCGCCTCGGGCGTCACCGTCGAGGAGTGCACCGACGCCGTCGGTGCCCTGCGCCGATGGCAACGACCACCACTGATCCTCGTCGGAGCCGATCTGCTGGCGGAGGTGGCGTCGATGCGTCCACCTCGCCGGGACGGGGTCTACGTCGTCGGTTGGGGTTCGACTGGGGAGCCACTGTTGAGGGCTGCGCTCGAGATCGGCGCGGAGACGTTGTTGGAGCTGCCCTCGGCCGAGGCCGCTGTCGCCGGGCTGCTCGCCGACATCGGTGACGGCGAGGGTGGCGCCGGCCTGGTCATCGGCGTGCTGGCCGGATCGGGTGGTGCCGGGGCGACGACGTACGCCGCGGCCCTGGCCAGCTTGGGAGCCGACCGCGGGCCGACGCTGCTGATCGACGCGGACCGGCTCGGCCCCGGCGCCGGGAGGGTGCTCGGCCTCGACGAGATGCCCGGGGTGACCTGGGGTGATCTCGGGCAGACCGCGGGGCGGCTGGGCGCGCGTGCGCTGCGGGAGGCGGTGCCCCACGTCGGGTCGCTCGGTCTGCTGGGCTGGCCCGGTGGCGAGGTGGTGCCCCCGCGCCCGGAGGTCGTGCGCGAGGTGCTCGCCGCGGCGCGGCGGGGCCATGACCTGGTCGTGGTCGACCTGCCACGCGAGGCCGACGCCGGTGCCGAAGCGCTGCTGGCCGGCTGCGACGTCGTCCTCGTCGTCGTCCGTGGGAACGTCACCGGCACGGCCTCCGCCGCCCGGCTGGTCTCCCGGCTTCCCGAGCGGGACCGGGTCCGGGTCGTCGTGCGCGGTCGGGCGGCCGAACCCGACGCCGTCGGACGGGCCCTGGGTCTCCCGGTGATCGCCTCGATGTCCGACCAGCGCGGGCTCCCCGAGGCCATCGACCTCGGTCTCGGCCCGATCCGTTCCAAGCGGGCGCCGCTGGCGCGGGCGGCGGCCGAGGTGCTCGCGCGCTGCCGGATCCGCGCTGGGGCGGTGGCGGCATGATCGGCGCCGTCGACATCGCGCCCCAGGTCGTCGACCTGGTCCGCGACCACCTGGCGCGTACGCCGGGAGAGCTCACCCCGCACCGGGTCCAGGAGGCGCTCCGTGCGGAGGGGCGGATCGTCGGCGACGCGACCGTGCTGGCGGTCTTCGAGATGCTGCGCCGCGACGTGGTCGGGGCGGGGCCGTTGGAACCGCTGCTGCGGTTGCCCGGGGTGACCGACGTGCTGGTCAACGGTGCCGATCAGGTCTTCATCGACCGCGGAGCCGGCCTGGAGCCCGCTCCGGTCGCGTTTCCCGACGACGACGCGGTCCGGCGGCTGGCGCAGCGGCTGGCGGCCGGGGCCGGCCGGCGACTGGACGACGCCTCGCCCTACGTCGATCTCCGGCTGGCCGACGGCAGCCGGTTCCACGCAGTGCTCGCGCCGCTGGCCCGTCCAGGCACGGTGATCTCGTTGCGGGTGCCCTCTGCGCGGGCCTTCACGCTCTCCGAGCTGGAGTCGTCAGGGATGGTCGTCCCGTCCGTGGCCGATCTGTTGCGGCGGCTGGTGCTGGCACGGTCCGCGTTCCTGGTGTCCGGGGGCACCGGCACCGGGAAGACGACCCTGCTGGCGTCGCTGCTGTCGCTGGTGCCGCCCGAGGAGCGGCTGGTGCTGGTGGAGGATGCCTCCGAGCTGCGCCCGGACCATCCCCATGTGGTCGGTCTCGAGGCGCGCCCGGCCAACATCGAGGCTGCCGGTGCCGTCGAGCTGCACACGCTCGTCCGCCAGGCGCTCAGGATGCGGCCCGACCGACTTGTCGTGGGCGAGGTGCGCGGCGCCGAGGTCGTCGACCTGCTCGCCGCGCTGAACACCGGCCACGAGGGCGGCTGCGGCACGCTGCACGCCAACTCGGCTGCCGACGTCCCCGCCCGGGTCGAGGCGCTGGCGCTCGCCGCCGGTCTCGGCAGAGAGGCGGCGCACAGCCAGTTCGCCTCCGGGGTGGACGTGGTCGTGCATCTGCGGCGGCGTGCGGGCCGCCGGGTGCTGACCGAGGTCGCCCTCCCGTGTCGCGGGGCCGACGGGCTGGTCCGGATGGAGACCGCCTGCTCGGTGGCAGCCGACGGAGAGGCGGTCGCCGGGCCCGCCTCGGGCCGGCTCGAGACGCTGCTGGGAGCAGACCGGTGAGCGGGCTGAGCCTCGGACTGGTCGCCTGCCTCGCGGGCGCCGCGGCGGCGCTGATGATCCGTCCACGAGCCGCGGTCGGGTCGCGGCCGCCGGAGTGGCGGGTGCCGCGGTGGTCGTTCCTCCTGGTCGCCCTGATCCCCATCGTCTTCCCGGGCAAGGCGGTCGTCGCGGCTGTCTTGCTCGGGATCGCCAGCTTCGGCGGTGTCGCGCTGTGGCGGCGGCGCTGCGAACGCATCGAGGCGGGACGTACGGCTGAGCGGGTGGTCGAGGCGTGCGAGCAGATGGCCGCCGAGCTGGCCGCCGGGCACCCGCCCGGGCCGGCGTTGTCGCAGCTCGCCACGGAGTGGCCGGTGATCGAGCCGGTCGCGGAAGCGCAGCGGATGGGCTCCGACGTCCCCGCCGCCTGGCGGGAGGTTGCCGCGGTCCCCGGAGCTGGTTCGCTCCGCGTGGTCGCCGCGGCCTGGCAGATCGCTCACCAGACCGGGAGCGGTCTCGCCGACGCACTCGACCGGGTGGCGCTTGATCTGCGGGCGGCGGCCGCCACCCAGCGGGTGGTCGACGGCGAGCTCGGATCGGCCCGCTCCACCGCTCGGTTGATCGCGGGGCTGCCGGTGGCGGCCTTGGCGATGGGCAGCGGCGTCGGCGGCGACCCGCTGGCGTTCCTCCTGGGCTCGCCGGTCGGCCTGGCCTGCCTCGGTCTGGGTCTGCTGCTCGGATGGCTGGGACTGTGGTGGATCGAGGGCATCGCGCGCGGGGTCGAGGCGAGATGATCTGGCTCGCGGCGATTGCGCTCGGGTTGGCGGCTTCGTTGCTTCCCGCGCCGACCGCACCACTTCCCGGCACGGTTGCGGTCGCTGCGGATCGGAGCGACCCCGACGGCTGGATGATCCGCTGGCGGCCCCTGCTGGCGTTGCTCGCCGGGGTTGCGGTCTACGTGTTCGTCGGCGGCACCGTGGGCGCCGTGCTCGCTGCGCCCGCGGGCATCGTTTGCTGGCTGGTCATCGGCCGGGTCGAGCCGGTCGAGGTCCGGCGTGAGCGGGAGGCCGCGAAGGCCGAGCTGCCTGCCCTTGTCCGCCTCCTCTCCGCCGCCCTCTCCTCCGGCGCAGCGCCCGCCGAGGCGTTGGTGGTGGTCGCCGCGGCCCTGCCCGGACCGGCAGCGGCCCGGCTGCTGCCGGCAGCCTCCCGACTCCACCTCGGAGCCGATCCGGAGAAGACATGGCGCACCCTGGTGGACGATCCCGCGCTGGCGCCGTTGGGTCGGGCGCTGGCCCGAGCTCAGGCGACCGGTGCCCCGGTCGCCACGACCGTCGAGCGTCTCGCCGACGACCTGACCAGAAACGCCCGCGCCGAGGTCGAGGACCGGGCCCGTGCGGTCGGCGTCAAAGCCGCCGTACCCCTCGGCATCTGCCTCCTCCCCGCCTTCCTCCTGCTGGGCGTCGTCCCGGTCGTCGGCGGCCTCCTCTCCAACCTCGGCATCTGACCCCTCGCCGAGGCGTCACCCCCGTCGGCCGAGTTGGCAATCGACTGCCCGCTCGGCCGACGTACGTGACGTCTCGGCGGGGCTGTTCGCCCTGGTCAACGGGCCATTTGTCATCCACAGGCCGGGTTCGGGATCGAGTTGTCCACAGCCGGCGACATGACGGTCGCGAATGTCGTTGGAGCGGGTCATTGTCATCCATGAACGGCCGTACGGAGACGGCCATCGACCAGAGAGGACCAACCATGGCCAGGACAGAGCTTCAGAAGAACGAGAAGGGGATCACGACCGCTGAATACGCCGTGGGCACGGCAGCCGGGGCCGGGCTCGCCGGCCTGCTCTACAAGCTGCTCACCGGTGGCTTCGGCAACGACCTGCTCAACCGCCTGTTCCAGCACGTCCTCAGCCTGCTGGGGATCTGAGCCGTGGTCCGCGGGCGGCGGGGCGAGCGGGGCGAGCGGGGCGAGCGGGGTGCGGCCACCGCCGAGCTGGTGATGGTCATCCCGCTCCTGGTGGCTGTCACCATCGGGCTGGTGTGGCTGCTGTCGGTGGGCGCGGCGCAGATCCAGGTGGTCGATGCGGCTCGGGAGACCGCCCGGGCGGTCGCGCGGGGCGACGACAGCGGCTCCGCTGCCGCCCGCGGACGTCGGGTCGGGCCTGCGGGCACCCAGGTGAGTGTCAGCGCCGGCGCCGAGGAGGTAGTCGCCTCTGCGCATGCCCGGGTCACCGGGCCCGGCGGGATCTTCGGCTGGTTGCCGGGGGTGACCGTGCGGGGCGAGGCGGTGGCCGCTACCGAGGCGACGCAGGGGGAGCGGTGAGCATGATCCGGGCCTGGCAGGACGAACGCGGGTCGGCGGCGCCGTTCGCGGTCGGCGCGATCGGGCTGCTGCTCTTCCTCGGTGCGGCGCTCGGTGTGGTGGGCGCGGTCTTCGTGGCCCACCGCACCGCACAGTCCGCGGCCGATCTGGCAGCGTTGGCGGGCGCCAACGCGCTGCAGGTCTCCGAGGACGCATGTGCGGCAGCGACGACGATCACCGAGCGCAACGGGGCCGTCTTGGAGTCGTGTGAGGTCGCGGGAGAGGACGTCACCGTGACGGTGCGGGTCGAGGGGCCGCGCTGGCTCGGTCAGCCGGGGGACCCGGTCGCCGAGGCGAGGGCGGGCCCGACCGGGCCGGACTAGCTGGTGGCGTCGTCCTTCGACTCGGGCGCGGCATCCTGCAGCGACTGGGCCAGCTTCCGCAGGTGGCGCTTCTCCTTCATGTTCTTCGCCTGGAGCTTGCCTCCCCACTTGGTGAGCCAGAGACCGAGGAGGAGAAGCACGCCGGCGACGAGACCGATCACGAAGATCGTGGTCGCACCGACGGGAAGACCGAGCAGAGTGGCGGTCGGGTCGTCGAGGTCACCGTTGCCGGTGGTGAAGAGTCCGAGAACGACGAGTGCTGCGGCAATGACGATCAGCACGAGTCCCAAGATCAGCATTTCCCCAGGGTATGCCTATTTCTGGAGCAGGAGACGCAACAACACGATCGCACCATGCTTGTCGAGGGGGTTGTTCTGGTTGCCGCACTTGGGCGACTGCACGCAGGAGGGGCAGCCGTCGTCGCACTCGCACGCCTCGATGGTCTCCAGGGTGGCGCCGAGCCACTCCCGGGCGGCACGGAACCCACGCTCCGAGAACCCGGCACCACCAGGGTGACCGTCGTAGACGAAGACGGTGAGCATGCCGGTGTCCGGGTGGGACGCGGTGCTGACTCCGCCGATGTCCCAGCGGTCACAGGTAGCGATCAGCGGGAGCAGCCCGATCGAGCAGTGCTCGGCGGCGTGGGCGGCGCCAGGGATGTCCGCCTTCTCCAGGCCAACCGACTCGAGAGCCGAGGCAGGCACCGTCCACCAGACCGCGGAGGTGCGAAGCGTACGTTCGGGGAGGTCCAGGAGCTCCTCTCCGAGCACCTCGCCGCTCGGCTGCCGCCGGCGCAGGAAGGAGACGACCTGGTGGGTGACGTCGACATCTCCGTACGCCAGGTGACACTCGCCCCAGGCGACCTGCTCGCGCTCGGCGACGATCGAGATCTCGGTGATCTCCCGGGCGGAGGTCGAGTAGCCGGGGTCGTCACGGGAGATCACCGCGACGTTCTCGTCGAGGTCCAGCTCGTGCACGAGATAGGTCTCGCCGCGGTGGATGTAGACGGCGCCGGCATGCGCGCTCGCGTGCGAGCTCGCGGCATCGACAGTGCCGACGACCCGACCGGTCTCGGCCTCGATCAGCTGCACCTGCGACCCGCCCGAGGAGCGGATGTCGGCGAGGTCCGCGGCACGTCGGCGGTCGGTCCAGTACCAGCCACGGGGCCGCTTGCGCAGCAGTCCCGAGGCGACGAGATTGTCCAGGATCTCCCGGGATCCCGGTCCGAAGAGCGGCAGGTCCGCCTCAGTCAACGGCAGCTCCTGCGCCGCGGCGCAGAGGTGGGGGCCGACGACGTACGGGTTCGCCGGGTCGAAGACGGTGGCCTCGACCGGTTGGCCGAGGAGTGCATCCGGATGCGTGACGAGGTAGGTGTCCAGCGGATCGTCACGGGCGACCAGGATGCCGAGGGCGTCGCCCGCATCGCGGCCGGCGCGGCCGATCTGTTGCCAGAAGGCCGAACGCCTGCCGGGATAACCCGCCAGTACGACCGCGTCCAGGCCGCTGATGTCGATGCCGAGCTCGAGTGCGTTCGTCGCGGCCAGCCCCAGCAGTTCGCCCGAACGGAGCGATGCCTCGATCGCTCTGCGTTCCTCCGGCAGGTAGCCGCCGCGGTAGGACGCGACCCGCCCCGGCAGCGAGGGATCGACCTCGGCGAGCTCGGCCGCCGCGGTCAGGGCGACCTGTTCGGCCCCGACCCGGGAGCGTACGAAGGCCAGGGTGCGTACGTCCGAGGAGACCAGGTCGGCGAGGAGGTCGGCGGTCTCGGCGGACGCGGCGCGGCGTACGGGGGCGCCGTTCTCGCCGGCGTGGGTGGTCAGCGGCGGCTGCCACAGCGCGATCGACAGCTCGCCGCGAGGTGATGCGTCGGCGGTCACCGGCAGCACCGGGAGGCCGATCAGCCGTTCGCCGGCGGTCGCCGGCTCGGCGACGGTCGCCGAGGCGAGGATGAAAGTGGGGGAGGAGCCGTAGAGCGCGCAGATGCGTCGTAGCCGCCGCAGTACGTGCGAGACGTGGGCCCCGAAGACACCGCGGTAGTGATGGCACTCGTCGATGACGACATAGCGCAGAGACCGGAAGTAGGCCTTCCAGTGCTCGTGCCCGGGAAGCAGCGAGCGGTGCAGCATGTCGGGGTTGGTCAGGACGTACTCGCCGAAGTCTCGAGCCCAGTCCCGCTGCTCCCGGGTGCTGTCACCGTCGTGCGTCACCGCGCGGACGTCGACGCCCAGCTCGCGCAGCCCGGTCAGCTGGTCCTGGGCGAGCGCCTTGGTCGGTGCGAGGTAGAGGACGCCGGCGCCGCGTTCACCACGTGGACCTCGTCCGTCTCGGATCGCGGTCAGGGCGGGCAGTTGATAGGCCAGCGACTTCCCGGAGGCGGTGCCGGTCGAGACGATCACATGGTTGTCCTCGTGAGCGGCCTCGGCGGCGACCACCTGATGCTGCCAGGGGCGCTGGATCCCGCGAGCGGTGAATGCGCCGACCACATCGGCGGAGGCCCACGTCGGCCAGTCGGCGAAGACGGCCTCACGTGGCGGAACCTGCTCGAGGTGAGCCAGTCGATCCTCGCGACCGGGGACGGCAGCGAGGCGGCTCACGAGATCACCGGTCGCAGTCGTCAACACCTTCATATTCTCCCAGAATCCTGGTCGCCGTCACGCTCGCGGCCCCGCTTCTCGCGGATGACGTTGCGAGTTTCTTGCGCGCATCCTGGTGAGGCGTGGTTACATTACGATCGACTCCGGGTATCGGACGCGAGGATGCTCGATACCGGAGTCAGTTGTCTCACGTTCCTTGGCAGGAGAACTTCGAAGTGGATCTGACGCTTGCGACTCGCGAGCTCGACTCGGCCACCGTCGTGGCCGTGGGCGGCGAGATCGACGTCTATACCGCGCCGAAGCTGAGGGACAAGATCACCGAGCTCGTCGCCCGGGGTCACTACGACATCGTCGTCGACCTCGAAGCCGTGGAGTTCCTCGACTCCACCGGCCTCGGCGTCCTCGTGGGTGGCCTGAAGAAGGTCCGCCAGCACGACGGCATGCTCCGCCTGGTCTGCACCCAGGAGCGGCTGCTCAAGATCTTCCGGATCACCGGCCTCGCCAAGGTCTTCGACATCCACGCCAGTGCCGAGGGCGCGGCAGCGAGCTGACCTGGTCAGGCCATAGGCTCCAGGTGTGAGTGACCTCCCGCACCGGCTCCGTGACGCCCTCCAGCAGGCCGACTTCTCCTACGACTCCGTCGCCGAGCTGCTCGGCCCGATCGCGCACAGCGCGCTGAGCCGCAACGAGACGCTCCCGGGCCGGCGGCGCACTCACGGGGGATCTCCGCTCGAGACCCTCATCCGGCTCTTCCTGCTGCAGACGACCGTCTCGCTCGACCACGCCGAGGCGGCCCTCCCCGGACTCGTCGACCGGCTCGCCGTCGAGGGGATCCTGGAGCAGTCGGTCGGCGAGGTGGCGGCCCGCCTCGACGTACGTCCGTACGCCACCGATGACACCGCCCTCTGGGTCGTCTCCGACCTCACCCCGGGGCTCGACGGCGGCCCGCAGCGCGTTGGCCCCGAGCACGTGCTCGGGATCAGCCCTGCCTCGACCTCCCTCGCCCAGCTGACCATCCGCGACCAGGTCGGCACCGCACTGGATCTCGGCACCGGCTGCGGTGTCCAGGCGCTCCACCTGGCCACCCACAGCGACCGGGTGATCGCGACCGACGTCAATCAGCGAGCCCTGTGGATCACCGCGTTCAATGCCGCGCTCAACGACGTCGCGGACCGCATCGACGTGCGCGACGGGTCGTTCTTCGAGCCCGTCGCCGGTGAACGGTTCGACCTGATCGCCACGAACCCGCCGTTCGTGATCAGCCCGGCGACCGGTGAGCGCCTCGTCTACCGCGACTCCGGCCTGCCCGGTGACCGGGTGGTCGAGGACATCGTCAAGGCTGCTCCCGGGATGCTCACCGAGGGAGGCTGGTGTCAGATCCTGGGCAACTGGATCATCTCCGAGGACCAGCCCTGGGACGACCGTCTCGAGGGATGGCTGAGCGACGAGGTCGACGCGTTCGTCGTCCAGCGCGAGGTGCTCGACCCCGCGGCGTACGTCGAGCTCTGGCTCAAGGACTCCGGCCACCACGGCTCCGAGGACTACCTGACCCGCTACGACACCTGGCTGTCGTGGTTCGAGGAGCAGAAGATCGAGGGCGTCGGGTTCGGCTGGATCAACCTGCACCGCACGGACACCGCCAACCCGAAGCGCGAGCTCCTCGAGTGGCCCTACGACGTCGAGCAGCCGATCGCCCCGGCACTCAAGGGGTGGGGCGCGGCCGCCCGCATCGAGGTCACCGAGGACTCGACGCTGGTGATTGCCGAGGACGTCCAGCAGGAGACCCTCGGCCAGCCCGGCGCCGAGGACCCCAGCACCGTCATCCTGCGCCAGCAGCGCGGTCTGCGCCGCGCGCGCCAGGCCGACACGATCGAGGCGGCCTTCGCGGGCGCCTGCGACGGGGACCTGACCGTCGGCCAGATCCTCGACGCGCTCGCGCAGATCCTCGACCGCGACCCCGCGGTCGTGCGCAGCAGCTATCTGCCGATCGCCCAGGAGCTGGTCAGCGAGGGCTTCCTCCGTCCTGCGCCAGGCGAGCCTGGTCCCGCAGCCTGACCAGGCGCCGGCGCACGCCGGAGACGAGCAGGTCGGGACAGCCCAGCGGCTCGAGGTCGGGCAGATCGTGCATGCCCCACGGTCGCTGGGTCTGCCACGGCCAGAAGCCTCGGAGCGCGGCCGCCAGCTGCTTGCCGTAGGCCGAGGGCATCTTCGTCACGCGCAGTCGCGCCTTGAGCTCGGTCGCGGTGACCAGGCCGCCCGGCCCGGCCAGCCCGTTGGCGCCCAGGACCGTCCACACGATCCCGGCCGCCACCTGAGCCGGCTCGGTGGGTCGGTCGACGACCAGCGGGTCGATCTCCCACAGCCGCAGCAGCGCCCGGCGCAGCGCGAACCCCACCTCCTCGACCGGGA
Source organism: Nocardioides sp. NPDC126508 (assembly GCA_040302365.1). Classification (GTDB taxonomy): domain Bacteria; phylum Actinomycetota; class Actinomycetes; order Propionibacteriales; family Nocardioidaceae; genus Nocardioides. The sequence goes on along the minus strand of JBEOUM010000003.1, from coordinate 708,587 downwards.
AGTCGGCCGCGACCTCGTCCAGCAACGTGGCCACCGCCTCCAGCTGCGTACGTCCCGCGGCGTCCTCCACGACCGGCAGGTCCAGAGCGTCCTCGACCAGCGGCGCGGCATCCAGCGCCGTGACCGCCTCGTGGCCGCCGCAGAGCGCGGCCAGCCAGTCCAGCGCCACCTCGTGCCCAGGACGCGGCGGCGCGGCCGGCCGGGTCAGCTCGGCCTCCAACCGTTCCAGGATCATGTTGGTCCTGGTGAGCAGCTGGGCGCACTCGGAGCACACCAGGTGTTCCGGGGGTGTGGTCAGACCTTCTGTGTAGTCGATGTATTCGGCGTCGATCATTGGCGGAGACCTCTCGAGTCTGGATGGGTCTCGCCGTCCTCGAAAGCCACCTTAAGGACGTGCACCGACAGTTTTCGGACAGCAGCGGATGAGACACCGATTTCACGCTCCCGCTCCCCAGCGTGCTAGGTATTGTCTTCGCGGCGCCCAAGGCAACACGCCATGTTGTCCGAGAGCACAGTGCCGCATGAACCGCGGTGACTGGACCCATGCCGGCTGGAGACACGCGCTAACGTGTCTCGCCAGAGCTTGTCAGTGGTGCCAGGCTCTGCTGCAGTGAGATAAGGACGTCAGTGGCACACAAGTTGGTGATCGTCGAGTCCCCGGCGAAGGCTCAGAAGATCGGCGGATACCTCGGACAGGGGTATGTCGTCGAGGCATCCGTCGGGCACATCCGCGACCTTCCGCAGAGCGCGGCAGACACCCCCGCCAAGATCAAGGACAAGCCGTGGGGGCGCTTCGGCGTCGACGTCGACAACGGCTTCACCCCTTACTACGTCGTGCCCAGCGACAAGAAGAAGCAGATCGCCAAGCTCAAGTCGCTCCTCAAGGACGCCGACGAGCTCTACCTCGCCACCGATGAGGACCGCGAGGGTGAGGCGATCGCCTGGCACCTCCTCGACGAGCTGAAGCCGAAGAAGGACATCCCGGTCAAGCGGATGGTCTTCCACGAGATCACCAAGCCCGCGATCCTCGCGGCCGCCGAGAACCCTCGCGAGCTCGACATGGACCTCGTCGAGGCCCAGGAGTCCCGCCGCATCCTCGACCGCCTCTACGGCTACGAGATCTCCCCGGTGCTCTGGAAGAAGGTCATGCCGCGGCTGAGCGCCGGGCGGGTCCAGTCCGTCGCCACCAGGCTCGTCGTCGACCGTGAGCGCGAGCGGATCGCCTTCCGCACCGCCTCCTACTGGGACCTGGCCGGCACCTTCGACGCCGGCTCCGACCACGACCCGCGGATGTTCCCGGCCAAGATCACCTCGATCGACGGCAACCGCGTCGCCCGAGGCACCGACTTCGGCCCCGACGGACTGCTGAAGAGCGACAAGGTCGTCCACCTCGACCGCACCCGCGCCGAGTCGCTCGTGGCCGCCCTCGACAACAAGACCTACGAGGTCCGCAGTGTCGAGTCCAAGCCCTACAAGCGCAGCCCCTACGCCCCCTTCCGCACCACCACGATGCAGCAGGAGGCCAGCCGCAAGCTCGGGATGAGCGCGTCGACCACGATGTCGGTCGCGCAGCGTCTCTACGAGAACGGCTTCATCACCTACATGCGTACCGACTCCACCACCCTGAGCGGCGACGCGATCAGCGCCGCCCGGGCTCAGGTCAGGGAGCTCTACGGTGCCGAATACCTGCCCGATTCGCCGCGGACGTACGCCTCCAAGGTGAAGAACGCGCAGGAGGCCCACGAGGCGATCCGGCCCGCCGGCGACTCGTTCCGGACGCCTGCGCAGACCGGGCTCACCGGTGACCAGTTCCGGCTCTACGAGCTGATCTGGATGCGCACCGTCGCCTCCCAGATGAAGGACGCGGTCGGCAACTCGGTCGCGATCCGCCTCGGCGCCACGGCGACCACCGGCGAGGACGTGGTCTTCTCCGCCACCGGTCGGGTGATCACGTTCCACGGCTTCCTGAAGGCGTACGTCGAGGGCACTGACTCCGCCGAGCAGACCTCCGACGACCAGCAGACCCGGCTCCCGAACCTGGCCGAGGGCGAGACGGTCAACGCGGCCAGCATCACCGCCGACGGCCACGAGACCAAGCCTCCGGCCCGCTACACCGAGGCGACCCTCGTCCGTGAGCTGGAGGAGCGCGAGATCGGCCGTCCGTCGACCTACGCGAGCATCATCCAGACGATCATCAACCGCGGCTACGTCTTCAAGAAGGGCACCGCGCTGGTGCCTGCCTGGGTCGCGTTCTCCGTGGTCAGGCTGCTGGAGGAGCACTTCCCCCGGCAGATCGACTACCGGTTCACGGCGAGCATGGAGGAGACGCTCGACGAGATCGCCAACGGCCGCAAGGACATGACCACCGAGCTCGGGGAGTTCTACTTCGGCTCCGAGCGGGTCAAGGGCATCAAGCCGCTGGTCGACGGTCTCGGCGACATCGACGCCCGCGAGCTGGCGACCTTCCCGGTCGGCAGCCCGGAGGCCGGGGTCAACCTTCGCGTCGGTCGCTACGGCCCCTACATCGAGGGCCCGGGCGACGACGGCACCCCGTTCGCGGTGCGCGCCAACGTCCCCGACGACCTGCCCCCCGACGAGCTCACCCTGGAGAAGGCCAAGGAGCTCTTCGCCAACCCGGCCGGCGAGGAGCTGAACCTCGGCGTCCACCCCGACACCGGGCTCACCGTCGTCGCCAAGAGCGGCCGGTTCGGCCCCTACGTCACCGAGCAGCTCCCCGAGACCGAGTCGACGGGGAAGGGCAAGAAGGGCGCCAAGCCCCGCACCGCCAGCCTCTTCAAGAGCATGTCGTTGCAGACGATCACGCTCGAGGACGCGGTCAAGCTGCTGACCCTGCCCCGGGTCGTCGGCACCGCCGCCGACGGCGAGGAGATCACCGCCCAGAACGGCCGCTACGGGCCTTACCTCAAGAAGGGCACCGACTCCCGCACGCTGAGCTCCGAGGACCAGCTGCTCACCATCACCCTCGAAGAGGCCGAGCAGATCTACTCCCAGCCGAAGCAGCGTGGCCGGGCCGCCGCCAAGCCGCCGCTCAAGGAGCTCGGCCCCGACCCGGTCTCCGGCCAGCCGATGATCGTCAAGGACGGCCGCTTCGGTCCCTACGTGACCGACGGTGAATACAACGCCACCCTCCGGGCCGCCGACGACCTGGAGACCCTGACCGCCGAGCGTGCCGCCGAGCTGCTCGCCGAGAAGCGCGCCAAGGGTCCGGCGAAGAAGACCACCAAGCGGGCGACGAAGAAGACGACCAAGAAGTCGCCGGCGAAGAAGTCGACCGCCAAGAAGACGACCAAGAAGGCCGCGACCAAGAAGTCGTGATCAGGTTGTGAAGCTGAGCGTGACCCATGGGTCACGCTCAGCTTCACAACCGACGGCGAAGGGCCAGAGCCAACCGGTCGCGCTCCGCCTCGGGCAGCCACCGGGTCTCGTCGTCGGTGAGGTAGCCGAACACGTTCGGCCCCTTCAGCTGAGCCGGCTGATCGGCCATCCGCGGCACCAGGTGGATGTGCAGATGCTCAAAGCCTTCGGCTTCGGAGAACTGCATGACGTACGTCTTCACGCACCCGGTCACCGCCCGCAGCGCCGCCGACAGCGACCCGAGCAGCGTGCCGAGCTCGGCGTGTGCCGCGGCCGGCAGCTCGTCGAGCGCGGTGACATGCGAGACGGGTGCGATCACCAGCCAGCCGGCGAGGGTCGAGTTGAAGGCGTGGCAGGCCCGCCAGTGCTGCGTACGGACGATCGACTCGCGTGGAGGCAAGGACAACATGGCGCTGTGGCGGCAGTTGAAGCAGTCCATCGTGCGACCCACACGTCACACGAGCGACCCGACGACCTCGTCGTAGTCCAGCCGGTCGGCGGCGATGTAGAAGAGCCGGGCGCCGGGGACGACGGGCAGTTCCCAGGAAGGGCTGACCTGGATGCCGTCGTGGGTGTGGACGGCCAGGAGGGTGGCACCGTGCGAGCGGCCGAGAGCGGATTGCCAGGCGCCGACGTCCACGGTCGCAGCCGACGCAGGGACGGTGAGCGAGTAGGTGCCCTTGCCGCCGGCGGTGGCGAGCTCCTGGTAGACCTCGGCGATGCCGGGGTCGCTGAGCTCTTCCGCGATCAGCTGGGTGTTGTGCCACTGCACGCAGTGGACGGTGGTGTCGACGCGGAAGATCGTGCGCTGCACGCGCAGGTCCCGCAGCGCGACGATGGTGTGCACCGTCGGAGCCGCCGTGTGGGCCGCGACGGTCAGTGTGACCGCCTCGTTGTCGTCATGCGCGTCGATCAGGACGCTGTGGGCACCGGACAGTCCGGTCCGAGCGAGCACGGCGAGATCGGTGATGTCGCCGCGTACGAAATGGAGGCGGTCCTCGCCGGGCAGCGGATGCTCGGCGAGCTGGTCCTCCCAGGTCGCGAGCACGACCTCGCGCTCGGGCTCGGAGAGGAGCTCGTCCAGGAGCCGCTCGGTGCGCCCGGCGGTGTAGCCGAGCAGGACGATGTGGCTTCGTCCGGTGAAAGAGATCTCTCCACGCATGCGGCGTCCTTTGGCGTTCTCGATGATTGCCGAGATCCGGCTGAACAAGATGGCGAGGGTGGTGATGGAGCCGAAGACGACGTACGCCCCGACGAACCGGCCACCGGTGGTCTCCGGGAAGAAGTCTCCGTAGCCGACCGTGGTCGCGGTGACCAGGAACCACCACCAGTAGTTGGCGGGATGCACGATGTCGGTGCCCGGCTGGGCGAGCGCCATGGCGATCCAGCCGGTGACGAAGACGAAGCAGATGATGGCCAGCGGCAGCACCCAGGCGTAGTGGCGTGAGGTGCGCCGGACCAGGCGCAGCAGGAGGAACATCAGTAGCCGACCCAGCCCTTGCGGGTGTAGTCCAGGATCGCCGGATCGAGCAGCGTGGTGACCGAGGTGGGTCGTTCGGCGCGGTCGGGCGGGAAGGACGAGGCCGCCGCGAGCACGGCGTCGCTGGCGTAGCGCAGCCCGCCCGGCGCCTCGTCGTCCAGGGCGAGCGGGGGAGCCGACGGGCCGCGGGAGGCGAGGACGTAGCCCCAGTTGCCGAAGGAGGGTACGTCCGCCTGATAGGGCGTGGTGCGGTAGCCGGCGGCGTCGAGGGTGTGCCGCACCGACCAGAACGCGTCCGGCGCGAAGAACGGGCTGCCAGACTGCACGACCAGCCGCCCGGACGGGGTCATCAGCCGGGAGATCATGGTGTAGTTCTCGACCGAGTAGAGCTTGGCCAGTGCGGTCGAGTCCGGGTCGGGGAAGTCCGCGATGACCACGTCGAACGGCGCGCCCGAGTAGTCCCGCACCCAGGAGAACGCGTCGGCCGGGACGTACGTCAACCGCGGGTCGTCGAGGGACCCGTGGGTCTGCGCACGCAACGGAGCGAACGTGCGTGCCAGCGACACCACCGCCGGGTCGAGGTCGACGAGCGTCACCGACGAGACCGACTGGTAGCGCAGCACCTCGCGCGCGGCGAGCCCGTCGCCGCCGCCGAGGATCAGCACCCGCTGGTGCGGCCCGTTCATCGCCGGGTGGACGAGCATCTCGTGGTAGCGGTATTCGTCCAGCGAGGAGTACTGCAGATCACCGTCGAGGAAGAGGCGTACGTCGTCGAACTCCGGTCCGAACGGAGCGCCGCGGGTCACCACGATCTCCTGGTAGTCCGAGCGCTCGGCGTGGACGATCGGGTCGCGGTAGAGCGCCTGGCGGGCGTTGAGCTCGAAGGAGTCGGCCAGCACCGCGGTGGTGCCGAGGGCGACGGCGAGCGCGCCGCAGACCGCGGTGACCAGCACCCGATGCCGCCGGGTTCCACCCAGCGCGACCCCGACCGTCCAGGCGGCCAGCACGTTCAGGGCAGCCGTGGCCACCGTGCCGACCAGCAGACCCAACGTCGGCAGCAGCACGAACGGGAACGCCAGCCCGCCGATCAGCGCACCCACGTAGTCGACCGCGTTGATGTCGGCGACCGCGAGCGAGGCCTGCTGGCGCCGCAGCCGCTGCAGCAGCTCCATCAGGAGCGGGATCTCGGCGCCGACCAGCGCACCGATCAGGAACGTCACCAGCAGCATCATCGGGGTGTAGAGATGCAGCCACGCGAACGCCGCGTACAGCGCAGGCACCGAGGCGCCACCGACCGCGGCCAGCGCGATCTCCACGCCCACGAACGCCCGCAGCGGCCGCGCGGTGAGCGGCTTGGCGAGCACGGCGCCGATGCCCATCGCGAACATGGAGACCGCGATCACCAGGGAGGTCTGCGCGATCGAGTTGCCGAGCAGATAGCTCCCCAGCGTCACCAGCGCGAGCTCGTAGACCAGGCCGCACGCCGCGCAGACGAACACCGCCGCGAGGACGAGCAGCCGGGCTGCTCGTCCCGCGGGCAGCGCAGGCAACGACGGCGACGAAGGGAGGCTCAGGCTCACGTGATCGAGGCCGCCACGATCACGCCGACGGCCAGCTGCACCGCGACCGTGACCCAGATCGCCGGGTCGTCCTTGTCGTCGGTCATCAGCTCACCGAGCCGGCCCGGGGTGAGCAGGTCGAGGATCACGAACGCGACCGCGAGCAGGGCGATCCCGATCAGGCCGTACGCCGCGGTCGTGAGGAGCCCCTCGAGCGTGTCCGCCTCCGCGGTGTAGATCGAGGTGGCCACGATCGTGGCGATCGCGACGACCGAGGAGCCGAGCAGCAGCGCCGGGTCGCGGCGGTGCTCCACGAAGATCAGCTGCCCGAGCTTGCCCGGGGTGAGCAGGTCGATCACGTAGAAGCCGATCACCAGCAGGAGCAGCCCGAGGGCGGCGAAGGCGATGGTGGACAGCAGTCCGCTCATGAGGTCGGTCATCGGTTCATCTCCAGTCTGATGGTGGTCACTTGCCGGATCCGCTGCCGCCGCCGCGGAAGGAGGACCCGCCGCTGCTGCCGCCACCGCTGTTGCGGCCGTAGTAGCTGTTCCAGCCCCACAGGCCGATCACGGTGCTGTGGTGGCGGTAGCCGCGGTCGTACTCGTAGAGCGTGATCGTCGACCCCGAGGGCGTACGCGGCTCCACGACGACCAGCCAGTCGTCGTCGTAGCGCAGGTAGCTGTTGGTGCCCTCGGCCCGGTTCTCGTCGGCGTCGGAGCCCCTGGCGATCTTGTCGGCGACCGAGGTCACCGTGCCGTCGTCCTGGAAGACGATCCCGGCATCGCTGTCGGGGTCGGAGCCGCTGACGTGGTCGAAGTTCTTGCGCAGATACTTCTCGGGGCTGTTCCCGTCACCCGCCACGGCGATGGCGATGATGATGGCGAGCACGACGCACACCGCGACGATCGCCCAGCCGATCAGCTTTCGGTTCGGGCCGTTCGGTTCAGACACTTGCGACCTCCTCGGGCCGGTAGCTGGTGACGGTGGCGACGATCTCGCCGGTCTGGGGGTAGGTGTGCCAGGTGCTCCAGGTGACCTGCCACTCGCCGAGCTCCTCGACGACCAGCGCGGTCACCGCGTGCGGGTCGCCCGGGAAGTGCGCGACGACGGCGTCCGTACGCCCCTTCAGCCGCTCCACGAGCTCCGCCGCCCGCTCGGCGAGCTCCTCGGCCTCGAGCGTGGCGACGTGCGAGCCGAGGCTGTAGCCGTCCTCCGCGTGCGCCGCGGGAAGGCGCGCGGCGTCGGCGATCCCGCACGCGACGGTCTCGTGCAGGAGCGGGCGGTCGCCGCGGCGTACGACGACCTGGTGGCTGGCGCCCAGGACGCTCAGCGTGACCGTCAGCCCGGTCCCGTGGTCCACCGTCCGGGAGGCCAGCGGAGTGCACTCGACGGGAGCGAGGCTCCAGCGCAGGGTGTCGCCACGTACGTCCGCGAACGGGACGTCGAGGAGTGTCACTCGTCGTCCAGGGTCGCGGGACGGTCGGTGGAGGGGTAGACGGTCAGCTCGAACGGCTGCAGCACCTCGCCGAGGGAGGGCTCCCAGTTGCTGCCCCACTTCTCGAAGCCGAGCAGCTTGCCGTCGACCGACTTGTAGTCGGCGTACTCGGCCCTGCCCGACGGCGCCGTACCGGTCGCGCCGGTCGCGGTGAAGGACGCCGAGCCCTTCTCCTGGAGCCGGTAGGCGACGCCGCCGACGATGACGTCACGGTCACCGACGGCACCCTGCTCGATGTCGCCGAGCGGGATCGCGTGCCACAGCGAGACCTCGAAGCTCTCGTCGTCCTCGATCGAGAGCCACTTCTTGCCCTCCGCGTCGTCGAGCATGTGCTCGGTCCAGCGGTAGCCGTCCTCGTCGAAGTCGAGGCGGCCACGGACGAACCAGTTGTGGCCGAGGTATTCGATGACGTCGCCGTTGCGCACCTGGCGCAGCTGGTCGGACGCGTGCTTGTGCTGGTCGCCGATGAAGTCGTCGGGTTCCGGCTGCGCCGTCGGCTGCTGCCTGCTCTTCCACAGCAGGTAGGCCGCGACCGCGAGCGCGGCCAGCAGCAGGACGATCAGGACGTAGATCACCGGAAGGCTCCTTGGGTCAGCGTGAGGACGACCCGAACCTTAACCTGGCAGTGGCGCCTTCGGCAGCCTCAAACGCTGCCGTCGCGAGCGGCGTATCTCCGGGTTGTCGGAGCCACCCCGTAGGTTGGCCTCGTGAGGTTTCCGGGTGTCTATGCAGAGCACGGCGTCTTCGTGTGTTTCGAGGGCGGCGAGGGGTCGGGGAAGTCGACCCAGTCGCGGCTGCTCCACGAGGCCCTGACGGCCCGCGGCCACCGTGTCCTGCTGACCTTCGAGCCGGGCGACACGGTCGTCGGAAAGGACGTACGCCGCATCGTGCTGTCCCCGGAGACCGGCGATCTCGACGACCGGACCGAGGCGCTCCTGTTCGCCGCCGACAAGGCCGAGCACATCGAGTCGATGGTCCGCCCGGCGCTGGAGCGGGGCGAGGTGGTGATCACCGACCGCTATGTCGACTCGATGCTGGCCTACCAGGGCGCCGGCCGGGTCCTGGACGCCGCGCAGCTCGAGGAGGTGGCCCGCTGGGCGACCGCCGACCTGCGGCCCCACCTGACCGTGCTGCTCGATCTGGACCCGACGGCCGGTTTCACCCGGTTCGAGGAGCGCGACCGGATGGAGCAGGAGTCGGCCGAGTTCCACCAGCGGGTGCGTTCGGCGTTCGTCGCGCTCGCAGAGCGCAACCCCGAGCACTATCTCGTCCTGGACGCCCGTGTGCCGGTCGAGGAGATCCACGCGGCCGTGCTGGCGCGGCTGGAGCCGCTGCTCACCCAGGCGGTGAGCGTATGAACGTCGCCACGACCTCGGTCTGGGACAACCTGGTCGGCCAGCGTCACATCATCTCCACCCTGCAGACCGCCGCGACGGGTCACGGCATGACCCAGTCGTGGCTCTTCACCGGCCCGCCGGGCTCGGGGCGGTCCAACGCCGCGATCGCCTTCGCCGCCGCGCTCCAGTGCCCGAACGGCGGCTGCGGCCACTGCCACGAGTGCCACACCGTGCTCGCCGGCAGCCATGCCGACGTCAACCTGGTCCGCACCGAGAAGCTCACCCTGGGCGTCGACGAGATCCGCGACCTGGTGCGTCAGTCCGCGCTGACCCCGGCCGGCAACCGCTGGCAGATCCTGATCATCGAGGACGCCGACCGGCTCACCGAGCAGGCCAACAACGCGCTGCTCAAGGCGGTCGAGGAGCCCGGTGCCCGCACCGTCTGGATGCTCTGCGCGCCGACCGTCGAGGACGTCCTCCCGACCATCCGGTCCCGGTGCCGGCTGGTCACGCTGAGCACTCCGACGGCCCCTGACGTGACCGCGTTCCTCCAGCGCACGCTCGGTGTCGACGAGGCGCGAGCGGCCTATGCGGCTCGCGCCAGCCAGGGCCACATCGGCCGGGCCAAGGCGCTGGCCCGCGACGACGACACCCGGCGCCGCCGGGAGCAGGTGGTCGCCTATCCGGCCAAGCTGCGCAGCCTGGCCGACGCGCTCAGGGCCGCCGGCGAGCTCGCCGCGGTCTCGAAGGAGGAGGCCGACGCGGTCACCGCCGACCTCGACGCTCGCGAGAAGGCCGACCTCGACGCCGGCTACGGCGTGGTCGAGCGGGGCCGCCGCCCGCGTGAGTACGGCCCAGCGCTGTCCGCCCTCGAGAAGGACCAGAAGCGCCGGGCCACCCGCCGCCACCGCGACGTGATCGACCGGGGGCTGATGGATCTGGTCTCCGTCTACCGTGACGCGATCACCCTGGCCGCCGGTGCCCCGGTGACGCTGGTCAACGAGGAGCACCGCCGCGAGATCGAGCAGGTCGTCGCGTCCTCGACCCCCGAGCTCAACCTGCAGCGCATCGGCGCGATCTTCGAGGCCCGTGAGCAGCTGCTGGAGTTCAACGTTCAGCCCCAGTTGGTGCTGGAAGCCATGATGGTGGCGCTGTTGCCGCCCGGAGGAGACCAGTGAATCGCACAGCCGTTCTCGTCGTGATGTCAGCGCTCGCCCTGACGGGCTGTGGAGGCGGTGGCGGCGCCCCCGATGCCGACCAGGTCAGTCCGAGCGCGGCCGCGACCGCGGCCCCGACGGCGGGGCTGCAGACCTTCTACAGCCAGAAGCTGGACTGGAAGGAGTGCAACGGAGCCTTCGAGTGCGCGACCCTCGAGGTCCCGCTCGACTACACCGACCCCACCGGCCGCACCATCGAGGTCTCGGTGATCAAGGACCCGGCCAACAAGAAGAAGATCGGCTCGCTGGCGATCAACCCGGGCGGCCCGGGCGGCTCGGGCATCGACTACGCGCTCTACAACAACCAGTCGTTCAGCAGGAGCGTCCGCGACTCCTACGACATCGTCGGGTTCGATCCGCGTGGCGTCGGTCAGAGCACCCCGGTCGACTGCCTCGACGACAAGGCCCTCGACGCCTACGTCGCGGTCGACCCTGACCCCGACACCCCCGCGGAAGAGAAGGCCTACGTCGACACCGGCGTCCAGATGGCCAGGGGCTGCGCAGCCCAGAAGGACGGCATCTCCGCCCACGTGAGCACCGTCGAGGCGGCACGGGACATGGACGTACTCCGGGCGGCGCTGGGTGAGGACCAGCTCGACTACTTCGGCGCCTCCTACGGCACCCAGCTCGGCTCGACCTACGCCGAGCTCTACCCCGACCGGGTCGGCCGGTTCGTGCTCGACGGTGCGATCGCCCCCGGTCTGAGCGTCCTCGACTCCAACCTGGCCCAGGCGAAGGGCTTCGAGGTCGCGCTCCGCTCCTACGTCAAGCACTGCGTCGACAAGGGCAGCTGCTTCCTCGGCGACTCCGTCGAGGAGGGAGTCGAGCGCGTCCAGAAGCTGATGGCCGACATCGACGCGAAGCCGCTGCCCGCCGGCGACCGCGAGCTGACCGCGGGCAACGCCCTCTACGGCCTGATCACCCCGCTCTACGTCGAGTCCTACTGGCCCTACCTCACCGACGCGCTGCAGGCGGCGCTGAAGGGTGACGGCTCCCCGCTGATGAACCTCTCGGACCAGTACGCCGGCCGAGACCCCGATGCCGGCTACATCAACAACACGATGGAGGCCAACTGGGCGGTCAACTGCCTCGACGACCCCTCCGGCCTCAGCCCGGAGGAGGTACGCAAGCAGCTGCCCGCCTTCGAGAAGGCCGCTCCCACCTTCGGTGCCGCCCTGGCCTGGATGCTCAACGGCTGTGCCGCGGAGAAGTTCAAGGCCGCCGAGCCCGAGCCCGAGATCGACGCCAAGGGTTCCAACCCGATCGTCGTCATCGGCACCACCCGCGACCCGGCCACCCCCTACGCGTGGGCCGAGAAGCTCGCGAAGGCGCTCGACTCCGGCGTACTCGTCTCGCGTGACGGCGACGGCCACACCGGCTACATGCAGGGCAACGGCTGCGTCGACGACGCCGTCGACGCCTACCTGGTCGACGGCAAGGTCCCCGACGACGGCCTGGAGTGCTGACGCCGCTGTTTCGGCGGATTTACCCGATGTGGGGTGGGTTGTCGCCATGACGCCCGCGTCGGATCCCGCTTGCTCGGAGGATCGCTTCTCGGAAATTTAACTTCGAGAAGAAGGGTCATGAGCACGTGATCATCAACCAGCGAATCCGTTCGACGACGAAGGCCTTCGCTGCCACCGCCATCGCCGCCCTGGCGATCGCGGTCGCCCCCGTCATCGGTCAGCCCGCCCACGCCGCCACGCTCCCGACGACTGTCTCCGCCAAGGTCGTCACCAAGGTCGTCAAGGTCTCCGCCAACAAGTACGGGACGCGGTCCTACCGCCCCGTCGGCAAGCTGACCGCCGGCGGCAACCCGATCAAGGGCAAGCGCATCCACCTGCAGAAGAAGGCCAGCGGCCGTTGGACGAGCGTGACGTCCTGCGTGACGAACAAGTACGGCAAGTGCGCCGTCGTCGTGACGCCGAAGGTCAGCCGCTACTACCGCTGGAAGTTCGCCGGCGACGCCAACCGCCGCGCCGACGTGTCGGCGTCGTTCTACCTGAAGAAGCGCGTCTCGGGCCTGGACTACACCTACTACAACGGCGAGAAGGTCTACGACGCCAGCTCGGCCAACGACCGCGACTGCGGCGAGATCCCGGCCTACAAGAAGCCCGTCCGGGTCAACAACAGCTCCGACCCGTGGGCTCTCGACCGGGACAACGACGGTTGGGGCTGCGAGTGATCTGACCTGGCCACTAGCGTCGGTGGACCGGGTCCGCGATGGCCTGGATCCGCTTCGTGGCCAGCTCGATCATCAGCGTCGCGGCGGGGGAGAGGGTGGCGTCGGTGCGGTGGACGATGGCGAAGGTGTCGTACGTCCGGGGCCGCAGTGACACCCACCCTGCCTTCGGCGCCAGCCGGGGGAGCAGCTGCTCGGCTGCTCCCCTGGCGATGACGCTGTCGGCGTAGCCCATCCCCACCAGCTCGACCGCCGTCTCGATGTCCTCGACCTCGACCCGGCTCGGCGGGTTGCGGCCGGTCTCGTGGAGCAGGTTGCGGATCGTGACTCGGGTGGGGTCCTCTGAGCTCCAGGTCGTGTCGGCCATGACCAGCGTGGCCAGCGAGAGCCGGTGAGGGGTGACCGGCGTCGCCAGGTGGGCGGGGTCGGCGGAGATGTAGACGAGCTCGTCGCGGGCCACGGGTGTGACCTTCAGTCCGGGGCCGGAGACGCTGCCGACCAGCAGCATCGCCGCCTCGAGCCGGCCGCGCCGCAGGTCCTCCTGGACCTCGGTCGAGTTCTGCCCGATCAGCTCGACGCGTACGCCTGGATACCGGTCGAGCACGTCGGCCACCAGGCCGGCCCCGCCGTAGAGCCGCGCAATGCCGAACATCCCGAACCGGATCGTCCCGGTCTCGAACTGCTTCACCGCCTGCACGGCCTTGCGCGCGTCCTCGGCGGCAGCGACAGTACGCTCCGCGTGCGGCCTCAGCTCGTCGGCCACCGCCGTCGGCACCACCCCGCGCCCGACCCGGCGGAAGAGCTGGACGCCGAGCGTACGCTCCAGGCTTCTGACCTGCTCCGAGATCGACGGCTGCGCATAGCCGAGCTCATCGGCCGCCGCGGTCAGCGAGCCATGCTCGTAGACCGCGAGGAACACGCGGAGCTGGTGCAGCGACAACATAGAGACATCCTATGTCTTTTCAAGGAAAGATCGTCTACCTCTATGGCTTGCTCGGAGTCATCATTGAATCACCACCACTGCGTCCGCAGTCGGTGGTTGATTCACGTTCGTAGGGGAGTAGAGCAAGTAATGAAGCACGGCGTTCGCCGCCTGGGCCGCCTGATCGGCAAGGGCAAGCCCACCCGCATCACCATCGACGAGCAGGTCGAGGCGCACCGTTTTAGTGTCGAGCGCGCAGTCTCGGTACACTCATCCGGTCCGCTCAACCAGAGCCGCTACATGCGGTAACGGATGACGGTACGCCGCCTTAGCTCAGTCGGTAGAGCGTCTCACTCGTAATGAGAAGGTCGTCGGTTCGATTCCGACAGGCGGCTCCGCCAAGAACCCGGTCCCGACCAGCCACAACACGGCTGCGAAGGCCGGGTTTGTTGTTTGTCATTCGCCCGTCTCCTCGCCTTCTGCCCCCCGGGCGCCCCCCCGGGTTGGATTTCGGACCCTTCCGGGAGTCGTCGTTGAGCCGCTCCAGACCGGCCAAGTCAGCACCGGTACCGAGGAAGTGCAGGTAGAGATTCGTGGTCGCGATCGACTCGTGACCCATCCACTCCTTGACCGTCCCAACGTCGACCCCCCGAGCCAGCCACAGGCACGCTGCTGTGTGGCGGAGGTCGTGAAGCCGCCGCCCCTGACCAGTCGTCTCCCACTTCACAGCAGGCGTCACTCAGTGTTGGCAGCGAACCAGCCGTAATTGCCGTCCTCATCGATGGTCACCTCGACGTAGCCCGGAGGGGCCTGCGGCGACTTGAGGTCGCAACGGAACGTGTTCCCACGCCGCCATTCGACACTCGGCGGACACTCGACGACCGATCCGTGAATTGTCTCGCCGAGGATCTGACTCCACTGCTTATCGACTTGTGGCGCAATCTCGTTCTCTAGCCATGAGGTATTGCGCAGGTCGCGATCCTCCCCGCCTTGGTCAGAATCGTGCATCAGCATGGCCGTCACTAGCGCGACCGCGCCCAAGCAAGCCATCACAAGGCAGCCCGCAGCACCCACAAGAACAGCGACTAGGTGGCGCTGGATCCACGAATGTCGACCAGCCTCCGGCGATGGGGCATCGACGGCCGCCGCCGGACGCTGCTCGAGGCCATCCGGTCGCCGTTCGTTCGCCGCGTCACCAGGAGCGAGATGCTGACCCTGGGGCGGCGTCTGCATCGTCACGGGCGCAATCCTGCCCCTCCCGGCCACTCTTGTCAGCACAAGTAAGTCCACCGCGGCGTCGTGAGAACTTTCTCTACTGACTCAAGGCGGCCTTCGGCCGCGTGCGCGGCCTCCCGGGGGGGGGGGGGGCAAGCCCCCAGACTGCCGCCAAGGGGAGCCAGGTGCCGGAATGGGTGACGCTTACCCCAGCACGGTCCCCTCCTGCTGTGATGGGGAAATTGGATCGGTGGGGAAGTTCTCGCGATTAAAGACTCAACTGCAAGCAGCGCTGAGCTGCGCGATGGACAATCGATCCCATGACTCAGGGGTCGCCCCAACAACGTCCGGACACCGGTCCGTCCGACGACCTGCGCCGGACGGCTAGTTGGGCTATGGCGATCATCGAGGGCGCTGGCTCCATCGTTCTGGGCGTCTTCTGCGGCTACTTCGTATATGCCGGCGAAACCCGCCTTGACACCCTCCTTGCGCTCACATTCGGATTCGGAGCACTCACATTCGCCCTGAACGCTTGGCGCTATTGGCGAAGCACGCGGCGGTGAAGCCGCAGCAGCAGATCTCGATTCGGTCGGCAGGAGCACTTGCCAGAGGCCCCGCCGCGACGATTGACCACGTGGCCCCCGATGGCCCCTCCGGCCGGAAATCTGGGTTAAGGGATGCAACGTATGCACCCGGCAAGTGAGCGTGACGAACAGCCTAGACACATCCCGCCGCGCCCTCGTAATGAGAAGGTCGTCGGTTCGGTTCGATTCCTGCAGGCGGCTCAGCAAAGTGGCTTCTGAACAGCGATAACGCTGGCAGGGGCCACTCGCGATTTCGGCCCGAATGTGGCGAAGAGCCGCGTTTGGTCCGCGATCAGGTTGCTGGCTTCGCGGATCGCGGTGACCTGCACTGTGCCCGGACGGGCAGTGCAGGGACTCGGAACGGTGCCCCAACCTCAGTCTTCGAGCGGGGCGAGCAGTTCGTCCAGGACCTCGCGGACTTCGTGTCCGATGGGACGTCTGCCGACGTGGTGCCGGTGTGTGCGACGGGTCGCGGCGCTCCTCGGGTCAGCGTGATCGGCGCTGAGGTTCTTGGCGGCACAACGTTGATGTCGGTGGTGCCTGCAATGATGCGGGCCATGCCTTCCGCGTCCTCCGTGCAAGTGCCGTTCGTTCCCGAGGTCACTGCTGCCTGGGAGCGCATCAGGGCGTGGTTGGAGGAGTGGGCACCGTACAACCTGGGCATGGCCCGACCGCCGGCTCCTGCCGAGGTCATCAAGGACCTGGTGGCGAGTTTCGACCTGGACCCCCAGCTCGCGACATTGCTCACCGTCGTGGATGGTGAGCTCAACGCCGGAGTCCTGTTGGCGCCGAGCGTCAGCCTGATGCCCGCCTCGAAGGTCCGTCGGTTCGAGCTCCTTGACGGCGTCCGAGATTGGGCCGGTGACATCCCGGATGAGCTCGAGTGGATCGAGTTCGCTGTCGATGGCTGTGGCGCGACCCTGGTGATCGAGCACGGTGACGGAGACGATCGAGGTGCAGTGAAGGTCGTCGAGTACGAGTTCGGTTATGTCGGGAAGAAGGTGTGGCCGAGTCTTCTCGCCATGCTCGAGGAGGTCGCGGACGGGCTGGAGACGGGAATCCCGGTGAGCGGTGGGCTCGGCGGCTCTGGCTATGTCCCGGTGCTTGGCGGGGACGGCGAGATGTGGTGGGGCTCAGTCGATGATGCGACATCCTGGTCCGACTTGTCCTGGCGGCAGGCCACGGAACGGCTGCGGCGAGCGGACCCCGAGGCGTACGCCGCACTGCGACCTCCCGCAGCGGGCGATGCGCTGGGCTCGATGCGTGATGGGTGGCGACGGGTGCCGCTCCAGCTCGGTGACCTGATGAGGCTTTGTGATGGTGCGATCGGGCCGGCGGCGCACCGAATTCTTCCGGGTGGCTTTCGGCCATTCACCTGCGAGGAAATCCTCGCCGGGATCGAACGTCTCGGTACGCCACCACAGATGCGCCGCCCGGCGTCTCCCGAGGAGCGGGCTGAACGTCCGAGACGAGGGCCCGTGGAGCTTGACCCGACCTTCGATGAGCATCGTTGGGACTCGCTCCCGCCGATCCCGTTCGCGGTGTCATCAGCAGGAGCCGAGCTGTTGATCTGTCGGAACCGTCGAGGTGAGGATGGCGCCGTACAGGTGGAGGAGGACGGAGGCGGAACCCTCAGGACTCTGTGGCCGAGCGTTGCCGTGATGGTCCAGGACATCGCACGCTGAGACCGTCGCCGCGCCCTTGCAAACGAATGCCGGCGCGGGACCCGGTCATGGGCGGTGTGCCTGAGCCCAGTGTGGCCTGGTTATTTGCGTTTTCCAGCGCTAGATGCCGGATGCGTGTTATCACTTCGAGGTGCGGCCCGGATGCTTGTGTTGCTGGAGTCCCCCCACTCGGCAGCGAGAGCGTCCTGGGCCGCACGCCAATCAGGCGTGATCCACGCGCACCGGCTCGATCGATGGCTCGGTGTGAGGGCCGGACCACCAGACGACGGTGGTGATCACGCCGATCACCAACAGCAAGCTGGTCAGCCAGAACGGATAGGTGCGGTCGATCCCGGAGAGCCAACCGGAGATCCAGCCGAACGGGGCGGCGGCGAGCATCACCACGGTGCGCTGCAGCGCCATCACCCGTGACCGCTCGGCCTCGTCGACATGGAAGGCGACGAGCGACTCCGAGAGCATGAAGAGCATCCCGGCGCCGAAGCTGTCGAGGAGGAGGCACACCCCGAGAAGCGCGTACGTCACGACGTCGGCGTCACCGTGAGCGGCCGGGATCGCGACGAGGACGAGCTGGCCGGCCAGATAGATGCCGAAGCCCCACAGGGTCGCCTGCTTGAGGTCGTGGCCCGAGGTCAGCCGGCGGATCAGGATGAAGAGGAAGAGCACCGACAGCAGCGAGCGGACCATCGGGAAGAACGGCAGCACGGGGTCGGGTACGTGCAGGTGGTGGCTGGCCAGGACCTGCCAGAAGGTGCCGTTGACGAGGGTGACGGCCGCGACGAGGGCGGCGATGGCGAGCGCCAGCAGCGATCCGTGCGAGCGGCCCAGCAGGCGCGCGGCCTCGCGGTAGCCGGCGAAGAGCCGCCAGAGGCTCTCGGGCCGTGTCTCCTCCATCCGGATCCGGCCCTGGCGGGTCTCGGTGGAGGCGGCGTACAGCAGGATGATCTTGGCCAGCATCACCACCGCGGCGTTGATGAAGAGCACCCGCACCGCGGGCTCCAGGCCGAACTGCGCGACCATGAAGGCGGCGATCGGTGCGAAGAGCGCCGAGCAGTCGGCGGCGACGCGTACGAGGGAGTAGATGCCGGTGATCTGGTCGCGCTCCGCGTCCTCGACCATCAGGCAGTCCCAGGCGTTCGCGGTGACCTGGAGGGCGCCGTTGAGCAGCGAGGCGGCCAGGAAGGCCCAGAAGTCCTGCGCGAATGCCCAGATCAGGCAGGGGATCACGAAGGCGATCACGTCGAAGACCGCGTTCGTCAGCCGGCGCCCCATCCGGTCGGTGATGATGCCGCCGGCGAACCCGAAGAACACCTGCGAGACCATCCCGGCGGTCGCCAGCAGGCCGATCTGCGCGTCGTGCAGGCCGAGCGTGAGCATGAAGACGGAGAGATAGGGCAGCACCAGCGCCATCGACAGGCCCCACATCGGCTCGGTCCACACGCAGGCGCGCGGGTTGCCGCGGAGGTGGATCAGGGTGTGCCAGAGGGAGCCGGGGGAGGATGCCACCGGCTCAGTGAATCAGGTGTGGCGCACCGCCTGAAAACGATTTCTCCGTCGGTGGGTGCGATGGCGGCGCCCACCGACTTGGACGCTAGTCTTGGTCAGGTGGCGAGGGTGTCGGCGGACGAGCGGAGACGGCTGCTGGTGCAGGCGGCGATCCGCGTGATGGCTCGCGAGGGCGTGGCGCAGGCCACGACGCGGTCGATCGTGGCCGAGGCGGACATGTCGCTCGGGAGCTTCCACTACTGCTTCCGCTCCAAGGAGGAGCTGCTGGAGCAGGTGATCACCACGATCACGAGCCACACGCTGGCGCCGGCGCTCGAGATCATCGAGGGGTCCGGAACGCTGGAGGAGAAGCTGCGGGGCGGGCTGGCGTCCTACTGGCAGCACGTGCTGGACAACCCGGACGAGCACCGGGTGACGTACGAGCTGACGCAGTACGCGACCCGCAACCCGGCCCTCGAGGAGTTCGCCCGGAAGCAGTACCGCACCTACCTGGACGCGCACACGCAGGTGATCGAGACGCTGGGGGTCAGCGCCGGGGTGACCTGGACGGTCGACGAGGCGGTCCTGGCGCGCTACCTGACCGCGATCGTGGACGGGCTGACCCTGCTCTACCTCAACGAGGGCGACGCCGAGACCGCCGGTGCGGCGATCGACCTGGCCGCCACGCAGCTGCTGGGCCTGGTCGCACAGGGCGACTGACTGCCCGACGCGTCAGAGGAAGGTCTTGCCTTCCCCGCGGTAGGTGGGCACCACGTCGACGATGCGGTCGCCGTCGACGAGCACCATCTCGTCGACGTGCTCGGACAGCTCCCCGGCCTTGGTGTGCCGGAACCACACGTGGTCACCGATGTCGAGGTCGTCGACCCGGTCGCCCACCAGCGGCGTCTGCACCTCGCCGGCGCCCTCCCGGTCGACCAGCGACAGCCCCTGCGGCCACACCGGCGTCGGCAGCCGGTCCTTGCCGGCGGCTCCCGACGCGATCCAGCCGCCGCCGAGCACCGTGGCGTGCTGCGGTGAGGGGCGGCGTACGACCGAGAGCACGAAGTACGCAGCCGGCTGGGGGTGGAACCGGGTGTAGAAGTCGAACAGGCGTGGTGCCAGGAGCCCGGATCCGGCGGCGACCTCGGTGACCGCGGGCTCGGCAGCGGTGAGCTCGAGGCTGCCGGTGCCGCCGCCGTTGACGAACTCGAGCGGGGCCACGCTGCGTACGGCGGCGACCGCCTCCGCGCGCCGCTCGGCGAGCTCCGCGGCCGACCGGTGCTGCATGGCCCGCACGGCGAAGCGGCTCAGGCCTGGCTGGTTGTCGCCGACGCCCGCGATCTGACCCTCGTAGCCCATCAGACCGACCAGCCGGAACCGTGGATGGGCCGCCACCTGGCGGGCCAGGGCGGCGGCGTCCTCGGGCGTGTGCACGGGGGAGCGGCGGGCGCCGAGATGGAGCCGGCCGCCGGCGAGCCGGAGCGAGACGTCCAGCTCGAGGCAGATCCGGATCGGCGGGCCGTCCGGCCCGACGATCTCGGCGGTCAGGTCGAGGTGCCGGGGGCTGTCGACCATCAGCGTGACCCGCGATGCCAGCTGCTCGTCCTTGGCGAGCCGGCGGAGCGCCTCGCGGTGCATCGTCGGGTAGCCGACGACGACGTCCTCGTGCTCCTCGGCGAGCCAGAGCGCCTCGGGCAGGGTGTAGGCGAGGATGCCGGACATCCCGGGGATCTCGAGCGCTCCCCGGATCACCGAGCGCACCCGGATCGACTTGCTGGCCACCCGGACCGGCTTCCCGGCGGCACGGCGGACCAGCTGGTGGGCATTGGTACGCAGCGCCGCGACGTCGAGGACCGCGAACGGCGGGTCGAGGTGCTCGGTCGCGGTGAGCAGGTCCGGCCAGGGCGTACGGGCGGGGCCGGAGCGCTGGGTGAGGTTCATCGTCGGGCCTCCGGGGCCGGGCCGAGCATACGGTCCAGGTAGGGGTTGGCGAAGGTGCCGGTGGGGTCGAGCCGGTCGCGGAGCGCGACGAAGTCGTCGAACCGGGGATAGACCTCGCGCAGGCCGGCCGCGTCGAGCCGATGCATCTTGCCCCAGTGCGGTCGGCCGCCGGCTGCGCCGAGCACGTCCTCGCAGACGCCGAACCAGCGCTCGTGCGGCATCCGGTGGTACTGGTGGAAGGCGACGACGGCCGAGTCCCGTTCGTAGGCCGGCGAGAGCCAGATGTCGTCCTGACGTACGAACCGGACCTCGAAGGGGAACGACACGGCCTCGTCGTGGGTGTCGACCCACCGCTTCAGCTCGCGCAGCGCGGGCACGAGGGCGTCGCGCGGCACGAAGTACTCACCCTCCCGGAAACGTACGTCCCGGTCGGAGGCGAACACGTTCGGCGCCAGGTCGGTGAAGTCGCGTGCGGAGATCGCCTTGGTCACGAACCGCGTGATCCCGGGCACCAGGCGCGGGAAGCGGGTGCCCGCGCGCAGCATCGCCTCGAAGCCGATGTTGGTGACGATCCGGTCGTCGAGGGTGCGGGCGAGACGGCTCATCGGGCGCAGCTCGGTGTCGCCCGGCAGCCGCCGGAACTTCCTGGTCAGTGCGGTGGTCGTGTGGGGGAACCAGAAGAACTCGAAGTGGTCGTTGCCGGCCACCAGCTCGTCGACCCCGTCGAGCACCTCGTCGAGGGGCGCTGCCGCGTCGACCGCCCGCAGCGCGTACATCGGCACGCACTGCAGGGTCACCTTGGTGATCACGCCGAGCGCGCCGAAGGAGACCCGCGCGGCCTCGAACAGCTCGGGCCGCTCGGTCGCCGAGCACTGCACGACCGACCCGTCGGCGAGGACCAGCTCGAGGCCGCGTACCTGGGTCGAGATGCTGCCGAACGCGGCGCCGCTGCCGTGGGTGCCGGTCGAGATCGCGCCGGCCAGCGTCTGCCGGTCGATGTCGCCGAGGATCTCCATCGCCAGCCCGTGCCCGGCCAGGATCGGGTTGAGCCGGTGCAGCGGGATGCCCGCACCGACCGTCACCAGCCCGGAGTCGCGGTCGACCGAGTGCACCCCGTCGAGCCGGTCCGGACGCAGCTGTACGCCGGGAGCGACCGCCGCGCCGGTGAACGAGTGCCCCGACCCGATCATCCGGACCGGCAGCTGGTCGCGGGCGGCCTCCTTGACGGCGGCCGCCACCTCGTCGGTCGTCGCCGGCGTGACCACGCGCGCGGGGGTGACCCGCTCGGTGCCCGCCCAGTTCTGCCAGGTCACGATGTCCCTCCCAGGACCGGGTAGTGGTCGGAGTAGTCCGTGTAGGTCGTCCCGTTGTGCGTCCATGGCGGCGACGTCGGGGTCAGCGTGGTGTTCGTCCAGCCGCGAGGCTGCGGATGACCGTGCCGGAACAGCACGTAGTCGAGCTGCTCGCGCCCGCCCGAGCTCGCCAGCGGGTTGGTCTCCGGGTCCCAGCTGTAGGGGTGGCCGGCGAAGGCCGGGGCGGTGGCGTCGAGCGCGGCCAGCATGGTGGCGTACTCCGGGGACTCCTTGACGACGTTGAGATCGCCGGTGATCACGATCGGCTCGTCGGCCGGGATCGCCAGCCCGTCGAGGAAGCCGTCGAGCTCGGCGAACTGCCGCGCGCGAACCCCGGCGGCGTCGACGCACGTCGGGTCCTCTGCCTGCACGTGGGTCCCGACCACGTGCACCGGCCGGCCGTCGATGTCGAGGCGGGCGTAGACGAAGCCCTTGTTCGCGAACCAGTCGGCACCGCACCCGTCGGCGTAGACGTACTGGACCTGATGGGTGATCGGCCACTTGCTCAGCACGGTGACGCCGCCGTCCTCGGGGGTCAGCGCGGAGTAGGACCCGAGGGTCTCGTCCCAGCCCGAGCGCGAGCGGCCGAGGACCGGTGTCTGGTGGGGGTACTGGCCGGCCAGGCGCGACTTGATGGTGTCGGAGGGCGCGTTGTCGAAGGCCTCCTCCAGCACCACCACGTCGTGGCCGCGCAGGTAGTCGGCTTCCGCGAACAGGCCCGCCCGGGTGCTGTTGGCCTTCCCGCCCAGGATCGTCGGCAGCATCGCGACGTTGTGGGTCAGGATGCTCAGGTCGGGCGGCGGTGCTGCCGAGGCGGCAGACGCCGCCGGGCCGGGCAGCAACGTCGCGGCGACCGCGCACACGGCGGCGATGCCCACGGCCGCGGACCTCATCGGCGCACGACCGAGAACGTCGGGCTGGTGCCGCTGATCGCCCGGACGGTCCCGAGCAGGCTCCGGGCGTCGCCGAAGTAGCGGATCCGATAGCTCCCGGGCGCCACGTCGTCGGGTACGTCCCAGGTGATCGTCACCTTCGACGCAGCGACGCCGTAGCGCTCCCAGTGGAGCTTCGTCGACCAGTCGCCGTCGTCGGCGATCCGCCGCCAGCCGTCCGGCGTGCGTTGCTCGACCGTGAGGTAGCTGCCCCCGTGCTTCAGGTCGTTGTTCGGGTGCGCGCCCGCGAAGGTGACGCTCACCTGCTCGCCCGGACGGTACGTCGCGCCCGGCGCGGTCAGCACGTCGCCGTAGCCCTTGCCGATCGGCGGCGCGTCGGCCACCACCGCGCCCTGGAGCGACGGGAACTGCTCGGCGCTGCGGTCGCGCTCCTTCTCGCCGAGCGGTACGTCGACCCCGTCCCGCATCGCGGCACCGAGGTCGGCCGCGGTCTGCATGAAGGCCGGGAGCTCGTAGCGTCCGAAGAGCGTCGAGGCCCCCTCGTACTCCTTGGCGTCGTACTCCTCCGGGGTGGTCAGGTAGTGCGCGTAGGCGTTGGCGTAGCCCTGCACGAGCACGTGGTCGATGTCGGTGCCGACGGCCTCGGCGACCGCCTGCCGCAGCCGCAGACCGGAGACCACGGTGACCTCGGCCGGCATCCCGACGAGGTAGAGGTCGCCGATCCGGACCAGCTGCACCGGCAGCTTCTGCTGCACCATGTCGAGCGGCCCGACCGGGAGCAGGATCTCCTTCGACCCCTGGCACGCGCGCAGCGCCGGGCTCGCCGTGTAGAGCGCCTCGGAGATCGCCGCGACCGCCGGGTTGCCGCCGTCCTTGCCCTCCTTGAAGATCGGCAGCCCGCCGCCACCGTCCTCGGTGCTGCCTGCCGCGAACGCGGCGCCGAGTGCGGCCGGGCAGGTGGTGTGCGGCTTGCCGTCGGGGGTGAACTCGGGACGCACCTCGGTGTGAGCGAGGTCGACGTAGACGATCCGGGAGTCGACGCCTCCGCTCAGCTCGCGGTCGTCGTCGAGGCCCCGGCGGGCGGCGTCGTACGTCCTGGTGCCGATGATCCGGGTGTTCTCGAACTGGTCGGTGGTCGGGCCGTCGGAGGGCCGCAGGTTGAGGTTCGGCGACATGTCGCCGGAGTTGGTCTGCGCGAAGGAGGCGACGAATCCGGGGTCGTCGCTGTCCGCGACGTAGTCGACGCCGCGGGCGAGCCGCTCCCAGGCGTACTCGGCGTAGCCCTTGTTGTCCGGGCTCACCAGGGTGTTGTTGGTCGACATGCTCGTCGCGTGGACCGGGAACCAGTTGATCACCCCGTCGAGGCGGGTTGACCCGTCGGGGGCGCCGCGGTGGATCTGGAGGGTGGTGCTCCGGGTGTCGACACCGCCCGGGAAGTGGGCCTTGTCGGCCTCCGGGTTGCGGTCGAACGCCGTCTTCGAGCGGTTGACGTTGGCGTTGGTCAGCTCGCTGGTCGACAGGCTCAGCTCGGCCGGGGCGAGGTCGGCGTCCGCCCGCTCGATCGAGGCGACGATCCCGTCGACCAGCGCTCGGAACGTCTTGCCGTGGTAGCCCAGGGTGGTGACGTTGTAGAGCGTGTGGTGCGAGAAGCCGCCCGGCGCCGAGTGGGTGTGGGTGGCGGTGAGCATCACGTTGCGCTCGGTGTAGGTCTCGCCGTAGCGCTGCTCGAGCTTCGCCAGCACGGCGTCGCGGACGCTCTGGAAGATCATCCCGGCGTCGGCGAGGACGTGGACCACGCGCTCGCCGGACTCCGGGTCGACGATCACGAAGGCCCGGGCGCGCTGGCGCATGTGCAGGCCGCTGCTGACCTGGCTGAGGTCGGCGTAGCCCATCATCCCGGCCTCGGCCACCTCGCCGGTGACGTCGGCGATGCCGCGGCCGACCAGGAAGTCCTCGCCCCGGTCGGTCGCGGCCCGTGCGGTGCTCGACGGAACGGTTGTCGCTCCGCTCGCCGACGGCGGCGCCGCCGCGAGCCCGAGCGCGGCGAGCGTCACCGCCGCCGTGGCCATCGCATTCCTCCAGGTGACCCAAGTCATACCCGGAGGATGCCCGCTCGCCGCAGTGTGGGTCAAGGGTCCTGGACAAATGACCCACTTGGTGGTCAGCCGGCGACGGCCTCCCCGCGGGCGACCATGCCGGCCTCGTTGGAGAGCTTGACCTCCTTGAGGAACAGCGCGAGGGCGAAGCCGAGGAGGACCAGCGGCACGAGATACCAGAACGCGGGAGCGAGCGCCTCGGTGAAGGCGTCGACGACCCAGCCGTGGATCGGCTCGGGCAGCTTGTCGACGGCAGCCGGCGTGAGGCTCCCGCCGGAGAAGCCGTCCGCGGGCATCCCCGAGGATGCAAGCTTCCCCGCGAGGCCCTTGAAGTTGTCGGTCAGCCGGGTGGTGAACACGGTGGTGAACAGCGCCGTGCCGACGGTCGCACCGATCTCCCGGAAGAAGTTGTTCGCCGAGGTCGCGGTGCCGAGCTCGTGCGGGTCGACCGCGTTCTGCACGGCCAGGACGATGGTCTGCATGACCAGGCCCATCCCGGCGCCGAGCACGAAGATCATCAGCCCGAAGACGACCATCGACATGTCGCCGGTGATCGTGGTCATCCAGGCGATCCCGGCCGCGGTGACGAGCAGGCCGACGATCGGGAAGATCTTGTAGCGACCCGTCTTCGAGATCATGATGCCGGAGACGATCGCGGTCAGCATCAGGCCGGCCATCATCGGCAGCATCAGCAGCCCGGAGCCGGTGATCGAGGCACCGGTCGACATCTGCAGGAAGGTCGGCAGCATCGCCATCGCCGAGAACATGCCCATCCCGAGCACCAGGCCGATCAGCGTGGTCACGGTGAAGGTGGGGTTCTTGAAGAGGCGCAGCGGGATCAGCGGCTCGGGCGCGAGGGTCTCGGTCACGATGAACGCGGCCACCGAGGCCAGGGTGCCGACGAGCAGGCCGAGCAGCTGCGGCGAGGACCAGTCGTAGCCGTCGTTGCCGAGCGACTCCCACGAGGTCAGCAGCACGATGCCGCAGGTGGAGAGCACCATGAACATGATCCCCAGCCAGTCGACCGGACGTCCGGAGCGGTGCGAGGGCAGCTTCAGGGCGTACCACGCCACGACGAGCGCGATGATCCCCACCGGTACGTTGATCCAGAACGTCCAGCGCCAGCCCGGGCCGTCGGTGAGCCAGCCGCCGAGCAGCGGCCCGATCACCGCGGAGATCCCGAAGAGCGCACCCATCGGGCCCATGTACTTGCCGCGCTCCGAGGCCGGCACGATGTCGGCGATGATCGCCTGGGACAGGATCATCAGCCCGCCACCGCCGAGCCCCTGGAGACCACGGGCGGCGACCAGCTCGGGGAACGTCTGCGCCATCCCGCCGAAGAGCGAGCCGAGCGTGAACAGCGCGACGGCGAACAGGAACGGCCAGCGGCGACCCCACAGGTCACCGAACTTTCCGTAGAGGGGCATCACGATCGCGATCGCCATGATGTAGGAGGTGATCACCCACCCCTGGTGCTCGACCCCGTCGAGCTCCCCGACGATCGTCGGCATCGCCGTGCTCACGATCGTCTGGTCGAGGGAGGAGAGGAACATCGAGGCCATCAGGGCCCCGAAGATCAGCCAGATCGTACGCGGCGTCAGCACGACGAGCGGCTTGTCGGGCGCGTCGGGCGCGACCGTGTGGCTCATGGGTTGGACCTTTCAGGCAGGAGTTCAGGCAGGAGTTGAAGAGGTGGTGACACACGGATCCCGTGTGACGTGAGAGTCCCGAGAGGTTGCGGCTGTCGGTCGCTAGTCGTCGAGGAGCAGGCGGAGCTGGGCGACGGCCTCGGGCAGATGTGTCGCCGCATCGCCCTCGTAGCCCGACCGCGCCCACGCGAGCGCGCTCGACCGCATCAGCAGGCCGGCGACCATCCCGATCGTGTCGTCGTCGACAGGGGAGGGCCGTGCCTTGCGGCGCTCGGAGAGCAGCTCCTCGAACTCGCCGACGACGCGCTGGTGCCAGGCGACGTGCCGCTGCATGAGGCGGGGTTCCGAGGTCAGCAGCCGCATGGCTCGCTCGACCTGCTCGATGTTGGGGGCGGCGTCCTTGAGGAAGCCCGCCACCAGTGCCTCCAGGTCGGTCATCAGCCGCCCCGTCGGCCCACCGGAGACGAACTGGGCGCGCACCTCCGGATCCAGGTCGATCTCCTGGATGCCGAGCACCGCGTCGTCCTTGGAGTCGAAATAGTTGAAGAACGTACGCGTCGACAACCCCGCCGCGAAGCTGATCTCCTCCACGGTGACGTCATCGAGCCCGCGCTCGCCGACCAGTCGCTGAGCAGCCTCGATCAGCGCCAGCCGACGCTCCCGCTTCTGACGCTCGCGGGCGTTCTGAGGCGGGGTGGAGGTGGGCACAGCACTATTCTTGCAGTGAGTGCAAGTTGCAGTCAATGCAAGAAACGTGTGTTCGCGGTTACATCGCGCCGGTCAGGCCCCCGCGGCCGCCTGGTGGAGTGCGCGGATCTCCTCGACCAGCTCGGGCACGGGGCCGATGACCTCGACGGCCGGGGCGACCTCCTGCACCGGCAGGGCCCGCACGGGCGACTCGCCGGCGCCCCAGCTGGCCCGCCACTGCGTCAGCTGCTCGGAGGAGGCGATGTAGACGATCCGTCCGACACCGGACCAGCCGTGGGCGGCCGAGCACATCGGGCAGTGCTCGCCCGAGGTGTAGACCGTCGCTCCTGCCCGGGTCGCCGGGTCGAGCTCGATCGCCGCCCATCGGGCGAGCTCGATCTCGGGATGTGCCGTCGGGTCGCCGGTCGAGTGCTCGCGGTTGCGCCCCTCCTGGAGCGCGGTGCCGGCGCTGTCGGCCAGGACTGAGCCGAACGGCCCGTCACCGTCCGCCAGCGCCTCCGCCGCCAGCTCCAGGCAGCGTCGCAGGTGAGCCATGTCGGTCGGGGTGAGTTCGGTGGTCACCGCCCCAGTCTGCGGCCCGGCGCTGCGTACGTCGCCTGATTTCGCGGCCGGTCAGCAGCCGTCGCGGAGCAGGCCCGGCTGGCGCCCGACGGAGACCTCGATGAACTCGATCTTCGCGTCGCGCGAGTCGCCGGAGAGCAGGAAGCCGATCCAGCGGTCGCCGTCCTGGACGACCCAGGTGGTCTGGCCGTAGTCGTTGGTCTTCTCCGTGCCCATCCCGTAGACGTCCTTGAGCACCATGAGGGTGTCGCCGATCGTGACGCCCTGGGCGGTCTCGAGGACGGGCTTGCTCATCCCGAACGAGCCGATGTCGCCCTGCTGGTCGTAGGTCACGTCGATGCCGTCACCGAGCTGGTCGGCCCACTTCCAGTGCTTGCCCTCGCACGCGTCCTCGCGCGCCGTGTCGTGGGTCATCCAGCCCTGGGCGACCAGGGTGCGTACGTTGCCCTCCGCCTTGATCTTCCCGAACGCCCCGGGCGCCAGCGGGCCGCCCCAGTCGAGCTTCGATGTCGGCTCGGCCGACGGAGTGGCGGAGACCGGGACCTCCGACGGAGCCGGGGTGGGCGTCGCGGATGGCTCTGTGGACGGCTCGGTGGACGGCACCGAGGACGGTACGGGCGTGGGTGATCCGGCGGCGGCTGGCGCGGGGTCGCTCCCGCACCCGGCCAGGCCGAGCAGCCCGACCACGGCGGTCGCCGCGAGCGCGGCACGGAGCTGGAGGCGGGATGTGGTCATGGGTGGCTCCTCGTCGGTCGTACGCCCCGAGCGGGCGTTCTGCCGATCCAGACGCTTCGCGGCCTGTGCCGGTTGCATCCGGGCGCCTCTGACGGCGGGATAGTCCAGGGAGTTTCGGTCGGTTACTGGCCGGTAGATCGACGCAAACTCCCTGGACTACCCGGTCACCCCGGAATGACGTCGACCTCCGGAACCGACCGAGCAGCCCGGCCGGTCCGCAGGAAGAGGAGAGCCACGGCGGAGATCGCGACGACGACGGCGGCGCCGACGTACAGGTTCACCGGGGTCCAGGAGGCGTCGAGCAGGCGTCCGGCGAGCATGGGCGACAGGATGGCCCCGATGCGGCCGATGCCGATCGCCCAGCCCATGCCGGTGCTGCGGATCTCGGTGCCGTAGACGGCCGGGGTGATCGTGTAGAGGCCGGCGATGCAGCCGTTGATGAGCGCACCGACGCCCACGCCGATGATCAGCGCGACCGTGAGCAGCGCCGTGCTGGTGATGAAGACGACCATCGTCAGCGCCGAGAGCACCGTGAAGCCGATCAGCACCAGGCGGCTGTCCAGGCGGGAGGCGACGAGGCCGTAGAGCACCGAGCCGGCGGTGCCGCCGAGCGCCAGCATCATCCCGGCGGTGACCGCGTCCGCCTCGGCCATCCCCGAGGTCACCAGCAGCTGCGGGGTCCAGCTGTTGACGAAGTAGAAGCCGAACATCGTCGCCAGGAAGGCCACCCAGATGAGCAGGGTCGAGCGGCGCAGGTCGGCACCGAGCAGTACGCCGGGGTTGCCGCTGCGACGCCGGGTCGGCACGGGCGCGGAGCCGAGCGTGTCCGCGGTGACGGCGGCCTGACCGAGCCGCCCGAGGATCCGGTTGATCCGCTCGACGGCCTGTCGCGGCCGGCGCTGGACCAGGAAGTCGACCGACTCGGGCAGCAGCACGATCAGCAGGACGAGTGCGATCGCGGTCGCGATGCCGCCGGCGACGAAGACGCTGCGCCAGCCGAGGTCGGCGAGCATGCCGCGCGCGGCGACGCCGCCCAGGGTGGCGCCGACGCCGTAGCCGGCCGTGTAGAGGCCGATCGCCAGACCGCGCCAGCGCGCCGAGGCGTACTCGCTCGCGATCACGTTGGTGCTGGCCAGGATGCCGCCGACGCCGAGGCCGGTCACGACGCGGGCGAGGCCGAGCAGCAGGGCGGACGGGGCGGCCGCGGAGAGCAGCATGCCGAGGGTCGCGAGGCCCACGCTGATCAGGATCAATGGCCGGCGGCCGATGACGTCGGCGACCGGGGCCAGTGCCAGCGAGCCGACGGCCATGCCGACCAGGCCGGCGCTGAGCAGTACGCCGAGCTCGGAGCCGCTCAGCGCGAACTCCTCGGTGAGCGAGGATGCCGTGAAGGCCATCGCCATCACGTCGAATCCGTCCAGGCAGTTCAGCAGGACGCAGAGCGCGACCACCATCCATTGGTAGGGGGTCATCGCGGCGGCGTCGATGTGCGCACGAAGGTTCATCTCGGGTCTCTTTCGGGGTGGGGGTTCACGGAAGGTGGAGGGTCACGGCGGCGGGGTCGGCCGAGCCCGACCCCGACTCGCCGCGGGCGGCTCGGGCGACGCAGAGGCACAAGGACGCGTACGTCTCCTTCTGCTGCTGGCTCAGGAAGACGTCGCGGTGGTCGATGCGGCCGCTGACGTCGAGGACCTTGACCTGGCAGATCCCGCACTCGCCCTTGCGGCAGTCCCACATCACGTCGACGCCGGCGTCCTCGAGCGCGTCGAGCATCGAGCTGTCCTTGCCGACGCGGACCGAGCGGTCGAGCTGGGGGAGATGTACGACGAAGTCCTCGGCGGCCCAGGCTCCGCTGCTCCCGAACGTCTCGAACCGCAGGTTCGGCTCCGGCAGCTCGTGGGCGACCCAGGCCCGGCGGATCGCGTCCATCAGCCGGATCGGCCCGCACATGTACATCTCGGTCCGCGCCCCCGCCGGCGAGCCGGCGATCTCACCCACGAGCCCCTCCACATCGAGGCGTACGTCCTCGTCGTCGACGAACACCCGGACCCGGTCGCCGTGGGTCTCGACGAGCTCGTCGAGGTAGGCCATGACCGCGCGCCGTCGTCCGGCGAGCACGAGCGTGTAGTCGGCGCCGCGGCGGCGCAGCGCGTCGGCCATCGCGACCAGCGCGGTGACGCCGATGCCGCCGGCGACCAGTACGTAGCGGTCGGCTCCGACCCCGAGCGGGAAGCTCTGGACCGGCCCGGTCATCTCGACGACGTCGTCGGGACCGAGGCCGTGCATGTGGCGCGACCCGCCACGAGACGACGACGCGAGCTGGACGCCCAGGGTGAGCCGGCTGCCGCCGTCCTCGGAACGCACGACCGAGTAGGACCGCTTCCGGACGTGCCCGGCGAGGTCGAGCCGGAGGTCGATGTGGGTGCCGGGTGCGGCGTGGACAGGGCGGTCGGGGGCGAGCACGACGCGGCGTACGCCCTCGGCGAGATCGGAGGTCTCGACCACGCGGCCCTGCTGCCACCAGGTCTGGGTGTTCACTGCCATGACGGCCGCCTCACTTCGCGGCCGCGGCGGCGGGGAGACCCTCCGCCTGCAGCATGCGGTCCAGGATCCGGCGCACCCACATCCCGCCGGCGTCGATGTTGAGGCTGTAGAACTCGTGGTCCGGGTTGGCGTCGATCGCGCTCTGCTGAGCGGCGAGCATCTCCTCGTCCTCGCCGAAGACCCCGTGGACGCCCTGACGCAGCTGGGTGGTGATCGTCTGGCTCTCCAGGCGGTAGTTGCGCATGAACGCCCAGAAGTAGTGCGACGTCCGTGCGGTCTCGGGGGAGATCGTGTTCATCACGAAGCCGTTCACACCTTGGGTGCGGTCGCCCTCGGGGGCGCCGGTGCCGGCCTTGGCGACGCCGACGTCGATGCAGATCGTCGAGGGCGCCTCGAAGTGGATGATCTGCCAGCGGTCGACCTTCCCGCTGAAGCCGGGGAACTTGTCGCGCATGTTCTTCAGCCAGAACGGGGGCGCGTCGATGTCGCGCATCCAGCGGGTCACGGTCACGCCGCGGTCGGAGTGGCTGACCTCGAACTCGGCCTCGGAGAGCTCGTCCTGCCCGATGCTCGAGCTGTGCACGAACTCCTCGTGGGTGAGGTCCATCAGGTTGTCGAGCACGAGCTGGTAGTTGCACGGCGCGTAGATCGTCTCGCCGTCACCGGCCCAGTCGGGTGAGTCCATCTGATGCATGTCGGGCACCGAGCTGGGGTCGGCGAGGTCGGGGTCGCCCACCCAGACCCACACGTAGCGGTAGCGCTCGACGACCGGGTAGGACGGGACGACCGCGCTCGGGTTGATCGTCTCCTGCGCGGGCATGCTCGTGCAGCGGCCGGCGGAGTTGTAGCGCAGCCCGTGGTAGGGGCACTGGAGCTCGTCACCGAGCACCTTCCCCTTCGAGAGCGGTGCCAGCCGGTGCCAGCAGGCGTCGGCGAGCGCGACCGCACGGCCGTCGCTGTTGCGCCACAGCGCCAGCGGGACACCGGCGATGGTGCGGGCGAGCGGCTGCTTCGGGGTCACCTCGTGGTCCCAGGCCGCGACGTACCAGGCGTTGCGGGGGAAGTTGAAGATCTTGCTGGCCGCGGTGATCGGCGGGGAATCCAGGACGGTCATGGAGAAACTCCCTATGGGGATAGGTGTTGTGCTCGTCACAAACTACCTATCTCTATAGTGAGTGGCAAGAGGCAGGTACGCTCGGGTCATGTCGCTGAGGTACGCGCTGCTCGCGCTGCTCACCTCGCGCCCGATGACCGGCTACGACGTCTCCAAGCAGTTCAGCCAGTCGGTGGCCCACGTGTGGCACGCACCCGACTCGCAGATCTACCCGGAGCTCAACCGGATGGAGCGCGACGGCCTGCTCGAGTCGACGGTCGTGCCGTGGGGCAAGAAGGGCACGAAGAAGGAGTACGCCGTCACCGAGGCCGGGGTGACCGCCTTCCGGGAGTGGATGGACGAGCCCATCGAGATCCGCCGGCAGCGGGAGCCCGCCTATCTCAAGGCGGCCTACCTGGAGTGGGCCGAGCCCGGCGCCGCGCGTGCCGAGCTGGAGCAGTTCCGCGACTACTGGACCGAGCATCTGGCGATGCTCGAAGCCACCCGCGCCACCCTCCTCGACCGCAGCCACCCCACCCTCGCCCGGCGGCTCGACCACTACGACGCGAGCCAGTGGGACCGGATCGTGCGCTACAAGGTCTTCGCCTACGACGGCCTGATCGACCAGGCGCGCGCAGCGGTCGCCTGGGCCGAGCGCGGCCTCGTGCTCGTCGACGAGCTGGAGGGCTCGACGGTCGAGTCCTAGGCGGGCAGCCGGACGTGGAACCGGCAGCCGGTCGCGGCCGGGAGGTTCTCCACCCAGACCCTGCCGCTGTGTGCGTCGACGAGGCCCTTGACGATGGCGAGGCCGAAGCCGGCGCCCTGGGCGCTGGCGCCGTCGGTGACCTCGGGCTCGGCCGGGGTACGCGCGGAGCTGCCCTGCCAGCCGAGGTCGAAGACGCGCTCCATGTCGCCGGGATCCAGGCCGCCGCAGCCGTCGCTGACGCTGAGGTCGACGCTGCGTACGTCTCCGGGGGACATCTGGCAGCGCACCTCGACCGTACCGTCGGCGGGGGTGTGGCGGATCGCGTTCATCAGCAGGTTGGAGACGACGCGGGACAGGCTGGCCGGGTCGGCGGTGATCTCGAGGCCGTCCTCGACCTGGCCGCCGAGCCGGACCCGCCGCTCCCGGGCCACCGGGTCGGCCCCGGCGAGGGCCTCGCTGACCAGGTCGCCGAGCAGGACCGGCTCCGGCGTCAGGGTCAGCGCCCCGGCCTGGATCCGGGAGAGCTCGAAGAGGTCGTCCACGAGCCGGGCCAGCCGCTCGACCTCGACCCGGATGCGCTGGTGGTAGCGGTGCGGGTCGGCCGCGATCCCGTCCTCGAGCGCCTCGGCCATGGCGCGCAGCCCGGCCAGCGGCGTACGCAGGTCGTGGGCGACCCAGGAGATCAGCTCGCGGCGCGACTCCTCGAGCCGCGCCTCCCGGGCGCTGGCCTCCTCGAGCCGGCGCTGCGTCACGGCGAGCTCGGCCGACAGCGACCGGAGCTCCCGCGGTCCGCGCTCGGACGGCACCTGGTGACCGCCGAGCACCATCTCCCGGGCCTGCTGCTGGACGGCTCCCGACCAGTGGACCATCGCGGACCCGATGACGAACGCGACCAGGATCGCCACGACCACGGCGATCGAGGTGACCACGGTGATGACCAGCAGGTCGTGGCCGGAGAGGAACATGAGCCACGCGATCCCGAGTACGCCGCCGAACACCGTCAGCACGGCGACCGTGGCGACCAGGGTGAGCTGCCAGCGGATCGACCAGCGTCGCGTCGCCCAGGCGACCAGGAGCCCGACCAGGCCGACGGCGAGACCGGCACCCGCGGCGACGAGGGCGATCAGGACGGCATCGGCGAACTTCATGCCCCCACCTCCGCGGGCTCCCAGCGGTAGCCGACACCCCAGACCGTGACCAGGCGCTCCGGCCGGGTCGGGTCGGGCTCGATCTTCTCCCGCAGCCGGCGTACGTGGACCGTGACCGTCGAGCGGTCGCCGATCGTCCAGCCCCAGACGTGCTCGAGCAGGTCCTCCCGGGTGAAGGCCTTGCCGGGATGGGCGATCAGGTAGCGGAGCAGGTCGAACTCGCGGGTGGTCAGCGCCAGCTCGGCTCCGGCGTTCGTCGCCACCCGCCGGTCGGCGTCGACCACGAGGGAGCCGTCGGAGACCACGCCCCCCTCACCGGAGTGGCCGGTGCGCTTGAGCACCGAGTCGACGCGCAGCACCAGCTCCCGGGGGCTGAACGGCTTGCCGACGTAGTCGTCGGCGCCGAGCTCGAGCCCCATGATCCGGTCGGCCTCGCTGCCGAGCGCGGTCAGCATGATGATCGGCACCTCGCTCGCCAGCCGCAGCCGGCGGCACACCTCCAGCCCGTCGATGCCGGGCAGCATCAGGTCGAGGACCACGATGTCGGCGGGCCGCTCGCTCATCGCCCGGAGCGCCTGCTCGCCGTCGCCGGCCTCGACGACGTCGTGCGAGCCGGCGCGCAGGTAGGACGCCAGCACCTCACGGACGGTGAGGTCGTCGTCGACCACGAGCACACGTGCCATGGTGCCTACTCCTCCTCGACGCTCGCCCGGGTGGGCTGTCGTGAGCGTAGTTCGCCGAGCGCGACCGCGACACCTGCGCACACGCACAGGACCGCGAACCCCAGCAGCCCCAGCGTGTAGTCGCGGTCCAGCAGCGTCGGGTTGTCCGCCTTCGCGCCGAACCGGCCGAGCACCGGGATCGCGACCAGGACGGTCGGCCCGAGCAGCACCAGCACCGTCACCGCACCCCGCGCGACCGCCCGCGGCAGCAGCCGGCCGCCGAGCCACCCCAGCGCCAGCACCGCCGGCGCCAGGATCCCGTCGTGTACCACCACCGCCGCCGCCAGCCAGAGCACGACCTCGACGATCTGGCCGAGATCCTGCCGGCTCAGCAGCAGCCAGGCTCCGTACGCCATCCCGACCGTGCCGACCGCGATCAGCCCGCCACGCATCTTTCTCATCAGAGCACCTCGATCCGGGAGACCCACTTGGTCTGCATGACCCCGGGACGGTCGGGCGCGATGAGCCGGACCGGGTAGCCGTGGTCCATCGAGAGGGTCTCGCCGTCGAGCTCGAGGGCCATCAGGGTCCGGGCGTCGTCGGCGAAGTTCGCCGGAAGCACGGTGTCGGCGGAGGCGCTGAAGGTCTGGATCGACCGGATCCGCACGTCTCGCCCCGTGGGGGCTCCGACCAGGTCGAGCAGGTCGCGCAGGCGTACGCCGCGCCACTCGCCCGTCGCGCTCCAACCCTCCACGCAGGCGATCGGCAGGGTGGAGCTCCGCTGCTCCATCGCGACGAGGTCCTCGCGGGACAGGGCCCGGGAGGTCGCGCCGTGGACCAGCTCGAGGCGGTAGGCGGAGCTGCTCGCTCCGGCGACGACCCGCGCCGAGTGGGCCGTCCGGTTGATCGGGATGCCGTGCTTGCGCGACCGTGAGGACAGCGCGGCGATGCGGCCGACGCCGGGGACGGTGCCGGCGGTGTAGAGGAAGGCGGCGGCCAGGGCCGAGGTGCCGGCCAGGACCAGCACCCCGCGACGGCTGACCGGCCCGGCCTGGCGTGCGTTCGGCCGGTCGTGGGCGGTGTCGTCGACGTCCCCGGTCAGGGCGTCGCGGATGACCGGCAGCTTCACCGCGATGTGGACGAGCAGCGCCCCGACGGCGACGAAGGCGAGCGCGTAGTGGGTGGTCCGGAAGCTGAAGCCCCAGGGATACCACTGCGCGACGTTGAGCAGGCCGGTCGTGAGCTGGACCAGCGAGGTGCTGACCAGGATCGCGATGGAGCCGCGTTCGAGCGCGGTCGGCAGCGCCTCCCGGACCTGCCGCGGCACCGGCTGGAAGAGCTTGGGGAAGACGACCCACAGCTTGACCAGGAGGAGCGGGATCGCGGCGGTCCCGGTGACGACGTGCAGGCCCTGGGTGACCTGGTAGAACCACGACGGGTTCGTCGGCAGCGGCACCGGCTGGCTGTCGCCCTGGGCGTAGTGGCTGATCAGCCCGGTCGCGAGCGTGACGCCGAAGCAGATCCCGAGCCACAGCCCGACGCGCGCGGCGACCGCTGCGCTGCGCAGGCGGGAGGTGAAGGAGTCCTCTGACGGGATTCTCATGACGGGTCCTCGATGAGTACGGCCACCCACCGCTCGCCGGTGGGCGTCAGCGGCGTCCGGGACAGCGTCCGGGACAGGGGCGCGGCGGGCTGGCGGGGGTGTGGCAGGGGTGAGAGCCGGTGGACGGAGAGCCCGACCTCGGCAGCGATCAGCCCGATCGAGTCGGCACCGACGATCGCCCACGGAAACTGCGAGACGCCGCAGTCGCAGACCAGCTCGGCGAGCAGCGGGCCGCTCGGTGTCCCGGGCGGGTGCACCTCGGCGACCACCCGGCCGCCCGGCACCAGCAGCCGGCGTACGCGGGCGAGGAGGGCGAGCGGGTCGCCGCCGATCCCGAGGTTGCCGTCGGCGAGGAGAGCGGTGGCCCACCAGCCCTCGCCGGGCAGGGGATCGAAGACGTCACGACACACCGCGCGACCGCCGCGCGCCTCGGTCTTGGCAACGGCCTCGGGGACGACGTCGACGCCGAGCGAGGGCAGGCCGCGAGCGGCGAGCGCGGCGGTCATCCTGCCGGGGCCGCAACCGAGGTCGATGGTCGGTCCGGCGCAGTGCGAGAGCAGGGCGAGGTCCGCGGCGTCGGCGGTGCGGGTCCAGTCCTCGACCGGCAGCCGTGAAGCCCTGCCGTCGACGCTCACCATCCGGCACTTCTCGCTGGCGAAGGCGTGCGCGAACGCCGACTCCGCAGCCACGGCCGTCATCGGGTCACCCGCGCGATCTCGGCCGCCGCAGCGGCGAACCGGGTGTGCGGGGCTGCCGTGGCGACCGGGGCGACGTCGCCGAGGTGGTCGACGTCGCGAAGCCGGTCACCTTCGGCGACGCGAAGCCCCCGTCGTTCGAGGGCGGATCGGGTGGCTGCGTACGTCTCGGGGGTGGACATGGGCACGTCGACCAGTGCGTCGGCGGCGGCCGGGTCGCGGAGCGCCAGGGCCCACCAGCCGCCGTCCTCGGCGGGGGCGAGCACGGCGTCGGCCGCGATCAGGCCGCGGGCTACGCCGAGCAGGCCGGCCGGGGTCACCTGCGGGGTGTCCATCCCGATCTGCACCACCGGCCCGGTGACCTCGGCGTGGGCGTTCGCGAGCCGCTCGCCGAACCCGTCCCCGCGCTGCGGGGAGATCGTCCAGCCGGCGACGGCCTCCCGGATCTCGTCCGCACGGACCGCCGCGGAGACGTCGCCGGAGAGGGCCAGCCGGCAGCGGTCCGGTCCGACCGCGAGCGTGCACGCCTCGATGGTGTCGAGCAGTGCGGCCGCCGCGATCTCCGTGGCCGCCGTCTCGCCGATGTCGGCCGCGAGCCGGGTCTTCACCAGCCCCGGGACCGGTGCCTTGGCGACGAGAAGCATCGTCGTCATGCGAGCACCCGCCAGAAGTCGTACGCAGCCCGCAGGCTGCCCCGTACCGACCCGGAGACCTTGGAGCGGGTCCCGGCGGTGCGCGGGTGGTAGTCGACGTCGATCTCGTGCACCCGCCAGCCGGCCCGGGCCGCGCGATCGAGGAGCTCGACCGGATAGCCGGAGCGGCGGTCCTCGACCCCGAGGCCGAGCAGAGCCTCCCGCCGGGCCGCGCGCAGCGGGGCGATGTCGCGCACCCGCAGCCCGGTACGCCGCCGCAGCGCGCGCAGCACGAGCCGGTTGCCGACCTTGGCGTGCCAGGGCTGGGCGCCGGGCGTCACCGGCCGGCGGCAGCCCAGCGCCAGGTCGGCCTCGTCCCGCCTGATCGTCTCGACCAGCGACAGCGCGTCCTCGGGATCGAAGGAGCCGTCGCCGTCCATCACCACGACGTACGGGGCAGTGGCGGCCAGCAGACCGGCGTGCACCGCCGCCCCGTACCCGGGCCGCGACTCCGACACCACCCGCGCCCCCTGCGCGCGGGCGACGTCGGCGGTGCCGTCGGTCGAGCCGTTGTCGACGACGATCACCGAGAGGCTGGAAGGTACGCGCGGCAGCAGCTCGCGCAGGGCGGCGGCCTCGTCGCGGCAAGGCAGCACGAGGTCGGTCTCCGGACCTGGTTCGGGACCTGGTTCGGGACCTGTTTCGGGGCGGGTTTCGGCCATGGGATCGACTCTAGGAATGCCTCGCCGCCGATGGGGCC
This sequence comes from Nocardioides sp. NPDC126508, assembly GCA_040302365.1. GTDB lineage: Bacteria > Actinomycetota > Actinomycetes > Propionibacteriales > Nocardioidaceae > Nocardioides. Next base: position 670,276 of record JBEOUM010000003.1, on the reverse strand, counting down.
GAGAGATCTTACGGTCCGATGACGGGGGCCGTGGCGCGGCGCCGACGGGGCCTGACCGACCTACGCTCGCAGTCGTGAACTCCTCAGCTCACCGCGCCGCCATGACGGGCCTCCTCGTCACCCTGGCCCTCGTCGCCGCGGCCGTCGTCCTGCCGCCGCTGCTCGACTGGCAGGTCTGGCCCCGGGTGCACATCGAGGACGGCACCTTCCCACCGTTGCACGGGTTTCCGCAGGTCAAGGTGGGTATCGGCACGATCCCCGCGGTCCTGATGGCGGCCGCCTCGGTGCGCTGGGCCGACTCGGTCGCGACGCGGCTGCCGTGGCGGCGCCTGCTCGTGGTCGCGTACGCCGCCGGGCTGGTGTGGCTGCTGTCGCTGGCGCTCGTGGACGGCACCGAGGGCATCTCCGGGGTGCTCGGGAGCCCGTCCGAGTACCTCGGCACCGCTCGGGCGGTGGACGACGTGGGCGGGCTGCTGCGGGAGTACGTCGCCCGGATCCCGTACGACGCTCCGGCCGGCAACTGGCCGGTCCACATCGCCGGGCATCCGCCCGGGATGGTGCTCTTCTTCGTGCTCCTGGTGAAGCTGGGTCTCGGCGGCGACCTGGCCGCCGGGCTGGTCGTCACGGTGATCGCCGCGACCCTTCCGCTCGCGGTCATGACGACGCTCCGCGTCCTCGGCAGCGAGCACGTGGCACGCGCGGTGGCCCCCTATCTCGCCCTCACCCCGTCCGCCGTGTTCCTCGCCGTCTCCGCCGATGCGGTGATGGCCGCGACGGCCGCCTGGGGGATGTGCTGCCTGGCTCTCGCCTGCCGGGTCGGCCCACGCCGCGGCTGGCCGTGGGCGGTCGTGGCTGGGCTGCTCCTCGGCTACCTGGTGATGATGTCGTACGGCCTCGCGCTGGTCGGCGTGCTCGCGCTCGCGGTGCTGTGGCTGGGCAGCGGCCGGCGGTGGGGATGGGGCCGGGGGTGGTGGGTCCAGGGGTGGTGGGTACTGCCGGTCGCGGCCGTCTCGGCGCTCGGGGTGGTCCTCTGGTTCGCCGCGGGAGGGTTCGCGTGGTGGGAGGCCTACCCGGTGCTCGTCGACCGCTACTGGGACGGTCTCGCCAGTCAGCGTCCGGGCGCCTACTGGACCTGGGGAGACCTGGCCGCGCTCGCGATCAGCGCCGGCCCGCTCGTCGGCGCCGGGATCGGCGCCACCTGGGCGTCGCGGCGCGACCCTGACGGCCGGACCGTCACGGTCCTGGTCGCCGCGGCGCTGGTCATGGTCGCGCTGGCCGATTCCTCGCAGATGAGCCGGGCCGAGGTCGAACGGATCTGGCTGCCGTTCATCCCCTGGCTGACCCTCGGCTGCGCCCTCCTGCCCGAGCGGTGGCGCCGCCCGGGTCTCGCGCTCCAGGTCGTCACCGCGCTGCTCGTCGAGCACCTGCTCCACACGAGCTGGTGACTCACCCCGCGGCGGGACGCAACGGGGCGGTGGCGAACGCCGGGAGACCGACCTCGGGCAGCACCTCGGCGCGGAAGCCGAGCTCCTTCTCCGCGAGCTGTGGGGAGGCGACGACATGGCGTACGTCGCCGATCCGGTAGCGCCCGGTGACCACCGGCGCCACCTCGCGCCCGGCGCCTCGTGCGACCAGCGAGGCCACCTCGCTGATCGTGACCGGGTGGCCGGAGGCGACGTTGTAGGCCGCCAGCTCACCGGCCGGCCGCTCGGCGGTCGCCTCGAGAGCCGCCAGGTTGGCCCGGGCGACGTCGTCGACGTGGACGAAGTCGCGCTGCTGGCCGCCGTCCTCGAACACCTGCGGCGCCTCGCCCCGCTCCAGCGAGGAGCGGAAGATCGCGGCCACCCCGGAGTAGGGCGTGTCCGCGGGCATGTGCGGCCCGTAGACGTTGTGGTAGCGCAGCGCGATCGCGGTCGCGTCCGCCTGGCGGGCCCAGGCGGAGGCGTAGTGCTCCTGGGCGACCTTGCTGGCTGCGTACGAGCTGCGGGGGTCGATCCGGGCCGACTCGGCCACCAGGCCCCATGCCAGCGCGCCGCCGCAGAGGTCGCAGTGGTTCTCGAAGTCGCCGGCGTCGAGCACTGCCCGGGAGCGGGGCGGTGGCACCCGGTCGCCGTGGGTCTCGCAGACGTAGCGGCCCTCGCCGTAGACGACCATCGACGAGGCCAGCACCAGCCTCGAGACCCCGTGCGCGCTCATCGCGGCCAGGAGTGCGGCCGTGCCGAGGTCGTTGTGGGCGGCGTACAGCGGGAGATCGGCCACCGTCACCCCGGCCCCGACGACGGCCGCCTGGTGGCACACCGCGTCGACGCCGTCCAGCAGGTCGCCCCACGCGTCGGCGTCGCGTACGTCGAGCAGGTGGGTGTCCGGCGGCGGTGGCGCGGAGGAGCCGTGGGCCATGGGCAGCAGTGCGTCGACACGTACGACCTCGTGACCGGCCTCCTTCAGCGTCCGGTCGATGGCGGTGCCGATGAAGCCGGCCGAGCCGGTCAGCAGGATCCTCATGGGATCTCGTAGGCGAGCTGCTTGCCGTCGGCCCAGGTCGAGCAGGAGCACCCGGCCGGGTCGGGCAGGCCGCCGATCGTGTCGGCCAGGATCGTGCGCATCCGCTCCAGGTTGGCGGCGAAGAGCGCGTAGACGTCGTCCTCGTCGACGCCCTCGCCCTCGGCGGCGCCGGCGTCCATGTCGGTGACCAGGCACAACGGCGCGTAGCACATCCGCAGCTCCCGGGCGAGCGCCGCCTCCGGGGCGCCGGTCATCCCGACCAGCGTCCAGCCCTGGGCGGCGTGATGGATCGACTCGGCCCGGGTCGAGAACCGCGGACCCTCGATGACGATCAGCGTGCCACCGGTCTTCACGGACGGGTCGGCGGCCGCGTACGCCTTGGCGATGCGCGCGCAGTAGGGATCGGCTAGAGGTACGTGGGTGGCGCCCGTCTCGACGAAGCTCGGGATCCGCCGCCAGGTGCGGTCGACCAGCTGGTCGGGGGTGACCAGGTCACCAGGGGCGACGGCGTCGGGCCGGAGCCCGCCGACGGCGCTGGGGGAGAGCACCTGGGTCACCCCGAGCGACCGCAGCGCCCACAGGTTGGCGCGGTAGGGGATGGCGTGGGGTGGGTACTCGTGCGAGCGTCCGTGACGGGGCACGAACGCCACCGACCGGCCGGCGACGGTGCCGACCGTGAGCGGTGCCGACGGGGGCCCGTAGGGGGTCTCGACCGTCACCTCCTCCGCATCGGCCACGAACTCGTAGAGCCCCGTCCCGCCGATCACTCCGACCTCGGCGCGAGGTGTCTGTCCCATCTCCGACCCAGTCATGGCTTCACTGTGCCAGCGCCGGGACGCCCGGCGACAGGACTCGTCGGATCCGTCATCGATCGGTAATACCTCGCGGCGGAGCCCGTCGATGTCGGTGGTCGCGGGCACAATGCGATCCCGTGGGGAGACGTACGTCGCTGGGAGTGCTGGTCGTCCTGCTGGCGATCGTCGGCTGGGCGATCTCGCTGTGGCTTCCCGAGGAGGCGCCGGCGACCCGGAGCACGCCGCCGCCGGAAGCCTCGTCTCCTGCGGGCGGGCCGGTCGACGTGGCGAAGGTGCGCGCTGACCTCGCCGGGCTGGCGACGGTCGTGAGACGGCCGGAGGGGCTGGTTGCGTACGAGCGCTCGGTGTTCGGCGAGAGCTGGGCGGACCGCGACGGCAACGGGTGCAACCAGCGCGACGATGTGCTGATGCGCGACGCCGTCGAGGTGCGGACCGGGCAGCAGGGGAGGTGCGACCACGACGTGCTCGCCGGGACGTGGGTCGACCCCTACACCGGCCGGCGCCTGACCTTCACCGACCTGAAGGATCCCAGGCAGGCGCAGGCGATCCAGATCGACCACATCGTGCCGCTCTCCGAGGCCTGGCGCTCCGGAGCGAGCAGGTGGCCCGAGGATCGGCGCCGGGCCTTCGCCAACGATCTCGACAACCTGCTCGCCGCCGACGGCCCCACCAACATGAGCAAGAGCGACGACGACCCGGCGGGCTGGCGTCCGCGGAAGGGGTTCCAGTGCGCGTACGCCGCCCGCTGGGTCGAGACCAAGACGCGCTGGTCGCTCGCCGCCGACGACAGCGAGCGCCGTGCGCTCGGCGAGATGCTCGGCTACTGCTGAGCCTCAGACCGCGCGGCGGTAGCTGGCCATCGCGCGGTCGTAGGCCGCCCAGGCCCGCCAGGACTCAAGCGCCCGCTCGCCCTGGGGCTTGAGGCCGTCGACCTTGTGATAGGACTCGCCGCTGGCGTACTGCGACTCCCGGCCCGTCACCAGCGAGAGCAGCATCGGCAGCACGCTCTCGTCGGTGACCGTGATGGTGGCGACCTGGAAGGTCTGCCGCACCCACTCGGCCCGCTGGTCCGAGCCCAGGACGAGCACGACAGGCAGCTGCGGGGCGCGGGCGATCGAGTCCAGGATCGGGCCGAGCCCGTCGGGAACCCACCGCTCGTCGGTCGGCGGCGTGGGTGCCTTGGGGATGCTCATGGTCGTGTACGCCGGCATCTGGCCGGTCAGCGGGCCGGCGATCTTCTCGACGGCCGCCGGGGCCGGGTCCGGCGCGACGTCCGGCGCGAGATCCGGCACCACATCCGGGGTCACCTTCTCGGTGGCCTTGTCCCCGGCCCGCCGGCGCGGCCGGACGGCCGGGATCTTCGCGGTGAAGCTGAAGCTCCCGGTGCGGGTGGGGTCGACGTGGCGGCCCGGGGTCGGCTCGGGAGCCCGGCCGATGACCGGCGGCGCCGGCGCGGTGGCCGTGGTGACCAGCTCGGCGGCGTGCTTCCCGTGCGGTCGGATCGAGCCGTCGGAGGCGAACTCGAACAGCGCGACCCGGACCTTGTCGGCCCACTCGACCGCGTCCGAGGTGTAGCCGGCTCGGCTGAACAAGGCGACCGTCCGGGCGTCGTAGGCGTAGCCCGCGCCGCGTACGGCACAGACGCTGCGGGCCTCGGTCGGCGCGCGGGTGAGCACGACCTGCGCGACGACGACGTTGTCGGGCCGGCCGCCGATGATGTCGACGTCGGCAGCCGCGGTGCTGCCCGAGGGGGCGGCGTCGGGCCAGCCGAGGGAATGCAGATGCTCCGCGGCGTGTTTCTCGGCTTCTTCGCCCGTTCGGGGCTGCCTCGGGGATGCCAACCTGGGGTCCTTCCTCGATGCTCCCTCGGGCCTCCCTGCCCGATCGAGTTGGGGAGGATGATAGGCCCGCTGCATACGGCCTGTCCGGCGGGGTGGCGAATCGGGCCGCGATGTTCGCTCCTGGCGGATCGGCCGCGAATGTCGGCGCTCGCCGCTAGCGTGATGGTCATGAGGCGCCCGCACGAGAACGTCGCTACGGTCCTGGTGGATCCGCGGGTTCTCGGCGACATCGAGATCGAGCTGATGTCGCTCGACATGCCGCTGTGGCGGGTGTGCGCGGCGCCGATCGTGAAGGACGGGCAGCGGCTCGCGTTCCAGGTCCGCCACAAGCTGCTGATGTCCAAGCGCGGTGAGTGGGACTGCGCCAAGGAGTGGGTCCCGGTCTGGATCGGCTTCGGCTCGACGTGGGCCGCCCCTGGCGAGTCGATCCCCTGGCCGGCTCACAAGGCGCTGTGGACGCTCCTGGAGGACTACTCCGCCCAGGTCCGCTACCACAAGCGGCTCGGCGGGATCCCTAGGATCCCGCGGCTACGAGAGGCTTGTTAGGTCGTTTCTCGATCTGCTTCCAGGTCGGGTCGACCGCCGGGAACATCGTGACCGCGAAGTAGGCGATCCCGCAGCCCACCAGGGCCGTGGTCAGGCCGAACGCCGAGACCAGGCCGCCGCCGAGGAGCCCACCGAGCGGCATCAGGCCCCAGGCGAAGGCCGAGATCAGCGACATCACCCGGCCGAGCACGTGCGCGGGGATCCGCTCGAACTGGATCGCGCCGAGGATCGGGTTGATGAACCCACTGCTGGTCCCGCCGATCGCGAACACGACGAACACCACCCACAACGGCGCGCCGAACGCGATCACCAGGAACCGCGGGATCCCGGTGACGAGGAAGCAGGCCAGGTACGTCGGATAGCGGCGCATCCGGTCGCCGAGTGCCGCGGCCACCGCCGATCCCAGCGCGGAGAAGCCGGAGAAGGTCGCGAACAGCAGTCCGATCGTCTCCGGACCGGCGTGCTGCTGACCCCAGACCGGCATCAGCACGCTTCTCCAGGCCAGGTCGATCAGGTTGGTCAGGGCGACCATGAACGCGATCCCCAGGAGCACCCGGTCGCGGCGGAGGAAGTGCCAGCCCTCGGCCAGCTGGGCGCGGTAGGAGGAGGGAGCCGCGGACGCTTCGGCGGGCTCCGGGGCCCGGAGCCGCGTCAGCCCGGCGGTCGTCGCCGCGAGCACCAGGGCGCCGACCGCGAACGAGGCGGCGTCGATCACGATCGCGTTCGTCGCGCCGACCAGCCCGATGAGCAGCCCGGCCACGGCGGCGCCGAGCATCGAGGCGGTGCGCTCGACGAACGAGTAGAGCCCGGTGGCCCGCTCCGTCGGGACGCCGGCCGCCTCGACGAGCTGCGGGAGCATCGACACCTTCGCGGCGTCACCGGGGCCGCGCAGCGCGCCGGCGAGGGCGACGAGAGCGAGCAGGATCGGGAAGTGGAGCAGGCTCGCTGCGTACAGGAGGGGGATGAGGCCGACCACGACGGCCGAGCCGAGGTCGCAGATGATCGCGACGCGGCGTGGGCCGATGCGGTCGATGACCGGGCCGCCGAAGATCTTGCTGAGCACCAGCGGGGTCATCTCGAAGAGCGCGATCAGGCCGGCCTTGGCGGGGCTGCCGGTCGTCTCGAGCACGAACCAGGGCAACGCCAGCATCGAGATGCGGGTGCCGACGAGCGAGATGGTCTCGGCGACCAGGGAGCCGTAGAGCGGGAGCTTCATCGTCAGTCCTTCTCGGGATCGGGCCCGAGGTGCCCCGGCAGGGCGAAGGTGTGGAACTGGACTGTCACGGGCTCGCCGTCGGGGTCGTCCTCGAAGCCGAAGACGACCTCGTTGACCTTCTCCTGCAGCCGGCGGACCTGGCTCGGGGTGAGGCGTACGACCCGGTCGTTGAGGTTGAAGACCTCGCGCCACTCCTTGGCGATGAGCTCGCGCTCCTCGAGCGCCTTCTGGAGCTGCTGGGTGTAGATGGTGACGACGGTCTGCAGATAGGCGCCGAGGGTCTCCTGTCCTTCGGCGGTCTCGGGTACGTTGCCGTCGCCGGTCACGGTCATCTGGTGGGCGGCCTTCCACCAGCGCTCCCGGGCGTTGCCACGGCTCTCGTCATCCTCGATGAACCCGTGCTGGGCGAGCTGTCGGAGGTGGTACGAGGTCGCGCCGCTGTTGATGCCGAGGCGGGAAGCCAGGGTGGTCGCCGTTGCCGGTCCGTCGATGCGGAGCATCCCGAGCATGCGTACGCGCACGGGGTGGGTGAGGGCCTTGAGCTGGTCGACTCCGGGGACGATCTCGCGTGCTGCCATGCCCCAACCGTAGACCGCAAAGAGGTCTTTGCAAATAGATTTGTGTGGTTCTTCTGATATACGAGTAACCCGGTGAACAAAGCCCGGATAGCGCCGTTACCCTGTCGGAGTGACGACAGATGCCGCGCCGCCGACGCCGACCTCCACCCCGACGGTGGCGATCATCGGAGGAGGAGCCAGCGGCACGCTGACCGCGATCAACCTGCTCCGCCGGGGTGCGTCGGTGACGCTGTTCGAGTCACGGGGAGAGGCCGGCTACGGGGTGGCCTACTCGACCACCGACGGCCGTCATCTCCTCAACGTCCGGGCCAACAACATGGCGGGCTTCCCCGACGACCGCGACGACCTGCTCGACTGGGCCGTCGAGGCCGGCATCGAGCTCGGCCCGATCGACTTCCTGCCGCGTCGTGACTACGCGCGCTACCTTTGCGACCGGCTCGCGCAGGCTGCCGCCGCCGGTCCCGGGATGCTGGAGACGATCGGCGAGACGGTGATCGACGTCGAGCCGCTCGATGCCGGTTTCCGGGTGCTGACCAGCGACGACGCCGGTCACGTCGCCGATGCCGTCGTCCTCGCCTACGGCAATCCGCCGCCGCAGCCGCTGGACGGCCTGCCCGAGGCGCTGTGGAACCTGCCGGACCCCTGGGACGTGGCTCGGATCAGCGCGCTGCCGGAGGATGCGACCGTGCTCGTCGTCGGGAGCGGACTGACCGCCGTCGACACGACCGTCACGCTGCTCGACGACTCCCCGGACCGCCGAGTGGTCATGGTGAGCCGCCACGGCCTGCTGCCCAACCCGCACGTCGACGACCAGTTCACCTCCTGGGTGACCCCGATCCCCGAGGGACCGCTGACCGCCGACGGCATCGCCGGCCTCGTACGCGACCAGATCGAGCACGCGGCCGCCCTCGGCGTCGACTGGCGGGCCGTCATCGACGGTCTGCGTGGCCCGACGCAGTCGATCTGGCGCCGCCTGCCCGAGGCCGAGCGCCGCCGCTTCCGCGAGGTCTACGCCCGCGAGTGGGAGGTACGCCGCCACCGCATGGCCCCGCGCATCGCCAGCCTCCTCGACACGTATCAGGCCGAGGGCCGCCTGGAGATCCTCGGCGGCGGAGTGCTCGGCTACCGGGTCGGCACCGGCACGAGCCCGGTGATCACGCTCGCCGACGGCGACCGCGAGGTCACCGCGGTGATCAACTGCACCGGCCCCTCACCCGACATCACCCGCACCGACAACCCGCTCCTGCTCGCGCTCCAGAAGCGCGGCCTGATCGCCCCCGACCCCCTCCGCCTCGGCCTCGACGTCACCGAGGACGGCCGGGTCGTCGGAGCAGACGGGCGCGTCGTACCGAATCTTCTGACCGTCGGTCCGCCCTGCAAGGGCGCGCTCTACGAGGCCACCGCCATCCCCGAGATCCGGGTCCAAGCCGCAGCCGTAGCCGCCCACCTCACCGCCGACTAGGTAGTTCCGGCTGCCGAGAAATCGGTTGTGGGCGACGAAACGGCAGTTTCGTCGCCCACAACGGCAGATTCGGCTGCCGGCTACCCGAGGTGGAGCTGGCGGTCGGTGCGCGCGAAGGTCTCGGCAGCGAGCTCCGGGTCGGCGCTGAGCTCGTCGCCGGTGGCCGGGATCATCGTCTTGAGCTGCGGCTGCCAGCCGTCCCAACGATCGGGGAAGCAGCGGCGCAGGACGTTGACCATGATCGCCGGGGCGGTCGAGGCGCCGGGGGAGGCGCCCAGCAGGCCGGCGATGGTGCCGTCCTCGGCGGTGATGACCTCGGTGCCGAACTGGAGCACGCCGTCGGGGCGGATGACCTGCACCCGCTGACCGGCGATGATCCGCTCCCAGTCCTTGCGGTCGGCGGCCGGGAAGAAGTCGAGGAGGTCGTCGAACTTCTTGCGCGGCGAGCGCAGCAGCTCCTTGACCAGGTAGACGGTGAGGTCCATGTTGGTCAGCCCGGCCCGCACCATCGGCAGCAGGTTGTGGGGGCGGACCGAGAGGAACAGGTCGGTGAGCGAGCCGGTCTTGAGGAAGCGCGGGCTCCAGCCGGCGTACGGACCGAACATCAGGTGGGTCTCGCCCTCGACGTAACGCGTGTCGAGGTGGGGCACCGACATCGGCGGCGCGCCGACGGCGGCCTTGCCGTAGGCCTTGGCGCGGTGCTGGGCGACGAGCTCCGGCTTGGACGTACGCAGGAACTCACCGGAGACGGGGAAGCCACCGAAGCCGCGGATCTCCTGGATCCCGGCCTTCTGCAGCAGCGGCAGCGCGTAGCCGCCGGCGCCGACGAAGACGAAGCGCGAACGCAGGTGGTACTTCCCGGACTCGTTGCGGCCGTAGACGTGCCAGAAGCCGTCCATCGTCTGGTGCAGGTCGGTGACCTCGGAGGACGTCTCCAGGTCGGCGCCCTTGTCCACCAGGGTGCGGGTCAGGATCGAGGTGAGCGAGCCGAAGTCGACGTCGGTGCCGGCGTTGGTCCAGGTCGCCGCGACGGGCTCGTCGGCGAGCGACTTGGCGGTGCGGCCCTCGAGCAGCAGCGGCGCCCAGCCCTTGATGACCTCGGGGTCGGTGGAGAACTCCATCCCACCGAAGAGCGGGTGGACCGAGAGCGCCTCGTAGCGCTTGCGGAGGTATTCGACGTTGTCGGCGCCCCAGACGAACGACATGTGCGGGACGGTGTGGATGAACTTGTCCGGGTCCGGGATGCGGCCGTTCTCGACCAGGAAGGACCACAGCTGACGGGAGAGCTGGAACTGCTCGTTGACGTTGATGGCCTTGGAGATGTCGACCGAGCCGTCGGCGTTCTGCGGGCTGTAGTTGAGCTCGCACAGCGCGGAGTGACCGGTGCCGGCGTTGTTCCACGGGCCTGAGGACTCGACGGCGAGCGAGTCGAGCCGCTCGATCATCTTGATGGACCAGCTGGGCTCCAGCTCCTGGAGGAGCACACCCAGGGTGGCGCTCATGATGCCGCCGCCGATCAGCACTACGTCAAGAGGTTCGTCCACAGGTCTTTTGTCTCGCTTTTGAGGCCGCAATGGTTAATCGGGGTCCTTAGATCGGTCTAACTTGTGGGCAACTTCACTGCCCGGACCCGACATGATTCCGTCTGTCATTGTGGCTCACCGCACGTGTCGGTGGTAGTTCAGGGTGGAGTTACGCTCGGGCGGTGCCACGCCTCTCTGACTCCCATCGTGCCTGGATCGACGAAGCCGTACGCCGCGTCGAGGCCGACGCGCAGCGCTCGGCCGACACCCACCTGCATGCCGTCCCGCTACCCGGGTGTCCGGGCATCGACCTCTACCTGAAGGACGAGTCCGTCCATCCCACCGGCTCGCTGAAGCACCGGTTGGCCAGGTCGCTGTTCCTGTACGCGACCTGCAACGGCTGGCTGCACGAGGGCGCGACCGTCGTGGAGGCGTCGAGCGGATCGACGGCGGTCTCCGAGGCGTACTTCTCCCGGCTTCTCGGGCTGCCGTTCGTCGCGGTGATGCCGCGCTCGACCTCGAAGGAGAAGGTGGCGCTGATCGAGTGGTACGGCGGCACCTGCCACTTCGTCGACCGCGCTCCGGACATGTACGCCGAGGCCGAGCGCCTCGCCCGCGAGTGCGGCGGCCACTACATGGACCAGTTCACCTACGCCGAGCGGGCCACCGACTGGCGCGGCAACAACAACATCGCCGAGTCGATCTTCGACCAGATGTCGCAGGAGCGGCACCCGGTGCCGACCTGGATCGTCGTCTCGGCCGGCACCGGCGGCACCTCGGCCACCATCGGCCGCTACCTCCACTACCGGCGCCATTCCACGAAGCTGATGGTCGCCGACCCGGAGAACTCCGCCTTCTACGGCGGGTGGGAGACGGACACCTCCGACTACGCCACCGGGATGCCGTCGCGCATCGAGGGGATCGGGCGGCCGCGGGTCGAGCCGTCCTTCGTCGGCGGGGTCGTCGACGACATGGTCCAAGTGCCCGACGCGGCGTCGATCGCGACGATGCGCTGGCTCTCGAACCGGATGGGCCGCTCGGTCGGCCCCTCGACGGGCACGAACGTGTGGGCGTCGCTGGGTGTCGTACGCGACATGGTGGCGGCCGGCACGCAGGGCAGCGTCGTCTCGCTGCTGTGCGACTCCGGAGAGCGCTACCGCTCGTCCTACTACGACGACGCCTGGGTCAGTGAGAAGGGCATCGACCTGGCGCCGTACGCCGCGGCCCTCGCCGACTACGAGCGCACCGGCGTCCTCGTCGACCCCTCCTGACGCGCCCAGATCCGCAGCCCCAGCGTGATCAGCGCCCACACAGATGAGATCAGCGCGATCTCGCTGAGGATGTAGAGCGGCCACGGCCCGAGCAGGTCGAGCATCGAGCCGAACTCGGGCTTGTGGCGCAGGTAGCCGTAGTTGGCGTCGAGGACGAGATCCAGGACGTACGCGACGACGGCCCATGCCGCCGTGGTCGCGACCGTCCAGCCGTAGGCGCGCCAGCTTGGGAGCAGCCCGAGCCCGAAGACCAGGTAGACGGCGGCCAGCACCACCATCAGGTGCATGCCCCAGAAGGTGAAGTAGCTGACGTCGGGGAAGTCCATCACGTCCGGTGTGAACACGCCCTGCGTGGTCAGCGTGAGACCCCAGAAGCAGGTCAGCGCGGTCGGGTAGGGCCGATGGGTCCACAGCGCGACCGCCGCCGCGACCCACGCCAGGTCGCACAGCTGGAGCGGCAGGTCGATGAAGAGGTCGAAGTCGGTGACCCACTCGTGAGCCTGCAGCGGGATCGTCGTGAGCGGGATCGCGAGGGCGAATCCTCGGGAGAACCGCGACGGATCCGCGTCGTTCCGCTGACGCCTGCCCAGCACCACGACCACCACGATCCCTGCTGTGAGCAGGGACAACGGCACCAGGTGGGTCACCCCGAATGCCTCCATGTGGGAAGTCTGACGGGAATCTCGAAAAAATTCTTCCCAACCCGCGTCATGGGTCTGAGGCTGGCCCGTTTCATCGGCGAGAAGGTCGTCCGCCGGTGGGGGGCGGACGACCTTCCAACACCGAGGTGGTGGTTATCCGGGGGGATTCACCAACTGGGTGGCGGTCCCTCTGAATGCACACTGCGGGGGTGGTGTGCAATCAGAGGGACGCCTCGGTTTTCAGGCCTTCGTGCCGGTCACGGCGGTCGCGTAGAGGTCCTTGTCGTGATGGATCTCCGTGACGAGCCCCTGCGCGTGCATCAGCCCCGCCGTGACGGGCGCCTGCTCCTGGCCGGCCTCGATGACGAGTACGCCACCGGGTGCCAGCCGCTGCGGAGCCTGCTCGATCACGCGCCGCTGGACGTCGAGCCCGTCCGCACCGCCGTCGAGGGCGACGCGGTGCTCGTGGTCGCGCGCCTCGGGCGGCATGTTGCGGATCTCCTCGCTCGGCACATAGGGAGCGTTGGCCACGATCACGTCGAACTCGAGGTCGTGGGGGAGCGGGGTGTAGAGGTCGCCGAGGAGCACGTGGTCGGCGGGCAGGTTCAGCTGGGCGCAGGAGACAGCGGCCGGGTCGATGTCGGTCGCCCAGATCTCCGCGTCCGTTACTCGGGCCGCGACGGCGGCGCCCAGCGCGCCGGACCCGCAGCCGAGATCGAGCACTCTCCGGGACGTGCCCCGCGAGGCCGCCCGGACGGCGAGGTCGACCATGAGCGCCGAGCGCTGCCGCGGCACGAACACCCCCGGCGCGACCCGGATCCGGAGCCCGCAGAACTCCGCCCACCCCAGGATGAGCTCGAGCGGCTCGCCGGCCACGCGGCGTACGACCATCGCCTCTCGCTCCTCCTCGGAGACCGGTGCGGCTTCGAGGAGGGCCGCCTCGTCCTCGGCGAAGACGCAGCCGGCGGCGCGCAGGCGCGCGACGAGGCCCGGATCGGGAGATGTGGAGGTCATTGGAGAAGATTGGCACGTGGACGCCGTCACTCTGATCGCATTTATCGTGGCCGGGTACGCCGCATTCGTGACGATCGCGGCCGCCCTCGGGGTGGCGCTGAGGGCGCCGCGGCCGAGGTGGCTGGACCAGGTCGCGTGGATGCTGGAGATCCTGGCGGTCGTGCTCGCGATCGGCGCGCTGGCGGCCTGGTCGGCCGGGCGCAAGCCGGAGTCGCTCTCGACCTTCCTCGGCTATCTCGGTGCGCTGGTGTGCCTGATGCCGCTGGCCCTGCAGACGATGCGCGAGGACCGCTCGACCTGGTCCTCGGGCGTGATCGCGGCGGCAGCCCTGGCGACGGGGGTCGTGGCCGTACGCGTCATGATGGTCCGATGACCGCGACCTCGCCCGCCAAGACCCGTTCCGGTCCGCACCTGGTGCTGCTGACCGTCTACGCGATCTTCGTGCTCGCCGCGGGCGCCCGGTCGCTGGTGCAGGTCCTCACCCGCTTCGACGAGGCGCCGATCGCCTACTCCCTCTCGGTGGTCGCCGCCGCGACCTACGTCGCCGGCTGGTTCGCGATCCGTCGGGCGGCCGCCGGGTCGGCGGGCTTCGCGAAGATCATGCTGTGGGTCGAGCTCGCCGGTGTGATCGTGGTCGGTGTCCTCTCCTTGGCCGTGCCGTCCTGGTTCCCGGATGCATCGGTATGGTCGAAGTTCGGGAGCGGATACGGTTTCGTTCCTGCCGTGTTGCCGATCCTGGGTCTGCTCTGGCTCTGGAGAGGTCGATCCGAAGGAGCCCGATGATCCAGCCGAGTCAGTCGACAGCCACCGCGATCTCGCCTGACTCGGGTGAGCACTGGTCCGCTCCGGGTGCCTGGACGGTCGCCGAGGGAGTGCACCGGATCCCGCTGCCGCTGCCGATGGACGGGCTCAAGGCGGTCAACATCTACGTCCTCGAGGGCGCCGACGGGCTCTCGCTGGTCGACGGTGGCTGGGCGATCACCGAGGGACGTTCCGCCCTGGAGTCGGGGCTGAAGAAGCTCGGTTTCGGGTTCGGCGACATCCGGCGCTTCCTGGTCACCCACGTGCACCGCGACCACTACACGCTGGCCTCGGTGCTGGGTGAGGAGTTCGGCGCCGACGTGCTGCTCGGCGCCGGCGAACGGCCCACGCTCGAGCTCACCAACGGCGACCTCGACGGCTGGGTCTCGACCGACCGGCTGCTCGCCTACGCCGGCGCGCACGAGCTGGCCGCCGAGTGGGCCGCCAACCCGCCGCCCGCGCCGGACCTTTCCCACTGGCGGATGCCCTCGCAGTGGTTGGAAGGGGACGTACGCCTCTCCGTCGCGGGCCGCGACGTCGACGCCGTCCACACCCCCGGCCACACCCAGGGTCACTACGTCTATGCCGACCTGGCCGGCTCGGTCCTGTTCGCCGGCGACCACGTGCTGCCGACCATCACGCCGTCGATCGGCTTCGAGCCGGTGCCGGTCATCGACCCGCTGGGCGATTTCATGGCGTCGCTGACCAAGGTCCGGTCGCTTCCTGACCTGCGACTTCTTCCTGCTCACGGGCCGGTTGCCCCGTCGTCGCACGCCCGCGTCGACGAGCTCCTGGCCCACCACGAGGACCGGCTCGCCCAGTCGCTGGCGTCCCTGCAGGCCGGCCGTCGCTCGGCGCTCGAGGTCGCCAACGACCTCGGCTGGACCCGCCACGAGCGCGCCTTCGCCGAGCTCGACTTCTTCAACGCCGGCCTAGCGGTCATGGAGACCAAGGCCCACCTGGAGCTGCTGGTCGCTCGGGGGCTCGCCACCCGTGAGGAGACCGAGGCGAGCGTGCTGTTCGCCCCCGTCAGCGGGTGAGCCGCATCGGGGTGTGCGGGATGCCGTCCTCGAGGAACTCCTCGCCGTCCTTCACGAACCCGAACTTGGCGTACCAGCCGGCCAGCGGCGACTGGGCGTCGAGGACGATGTCGCGGTCGGTGACGGCCTCGACGGCGGCCTTCATGATCACATCCGCCAGGCCCTGGCCGCGATGGGTGGGGGCGAGCACGACGCGGCCGATCCGCCACACGTCGCCGTCGTCGAGGATGCGGGCGGTGCCGGCGAGGCGGTCGCCGTCGGTCAGCACCACGTGACGCGTCCCGGGCTCGAGGTCACGGCCGTCCAGGTCGAGGTAGGGGCAGTCCTGCTCGACGACGAAGACCTCCTGGCGCAGCCGCCACAGGGCGTACGCGGTCTTGGGGGTGAGGTCGTCGAAGGACGAGATGGCGACGTCGGTCATGGGCCGATTCTCGCAAGCAGTAGTGTTTGCGGGAACAGACAGGGGAGGCCGGGAGGCCTGAGAGTGCGGCGAACAGCGCCGCAGACCCTCCGAACCTGCTCCGGTTGATACCGGCGAAGGGAGTCAGAAATGCGCATGCGTACGCCTGCCATCACTGCCACTGCGATCGCTGCGGTCTCGGCGCTGCTGCTGTCCGCCTGCGGGGGCACCCCCGCGAAGCCGGACGCCAAGCCGTCCGGCGGCGCCGACGACAAGACGGTCGTGCTGCTCACCCACGACAGCTTCACGCTGCCGAAGGAGGTGCTGGCCGAGTTCACCGAGAAGACCGGCTACACCGCCGAGATCCGGCACGCGGGCGACGGTGGCGAGCTGACCACCAAGATCGCGATGGACACCGGCAACCCGGATGGTGACGCGGTCTTCGGCGTCGACAACACCTTCGCCAGCCGGGCGATCGACCAGGGCGCGCTGGAGGCCTACACGCCGTCCGAGGTCCCTGCGGGCGTCTCCGACTTCGACCTCCCGGGCGACGAGAAGCACTTCCTCACCCCCGTCGACAACGGCAGCGTGTGCGTGAACATCGACACCGAGTGGTTCGCGGCGAAGAAGCTGACGCCGCCGAAGTCGCTCGACGACCTGGCCGAGCCTGCGTACAAGGACCTGCTCGTCACTCCTGGCGCGGCGACCTCGACGCCGGGCATGGCGTTCCTCCTGTCGACCGTCGCCGAGTACGGCAAGGACGGCTGGGCGGACTACTGGGCCAAGCTGATGGACAACGGCGCCAAGGTCGTCGACGGCTGGGACCAGGCCTACTACTCCGACTTCACCCAGGGCGGCGGGAAGGGCACGCGTCCGATCGTCGTGTCGTACGACTCCTCGCCGGCCTTCACCGTCAAGGACGGCAAGACCACGACGGCAGCGCTGCTCGACACCTGCTTCCGCCAGGTCGAATACGCCGGCGTGCTGAAGGGCGCCGACCACCCCGAGGGCGCCCAGGCGCTGATCGACTTCCTGCTCTCCGACAGCGTGCAGGCGGCTCTGCCGGAGAGCATGTACGTCTTCCCCGTCGCCTCCGGCGTGAAGCTGCCTGCCGACTGGGCGAAGTTCGCCCAGCAGCCCACCGAGCCGCTCTCCGTCGAGCCGAAGGAGATCGAGGAGAACCGGGAAGCGTGGCTGGCGACCTGGAGTGACACGATCGCGCAGTGAGCTCCACCCGTCGCGCCGTGTCCCTGCGGATCGGGACCCTGGTCGCGCTGGCCGCGGTCCCGGTGGCCGTGCTGGCGGTCTTCTTCGTCCTGCCGGTCACGGGGATGGTGCAGCGTGGACTGTTCTTCGGCGGCTCGTTCGACCCGTCCGTCGTGTCGCGGGTCGTGGGGCGCCCGGAGATCCAGCGCGCGCTCTGGTTCACGCTGTGGACCTCGGGGCTCGGGACGGTGCTGAGCGTCGCCCTGGGGTTGCCCGCGGCGTTCGCGCTCCATCGGCTGGCGTTTCCGCTGCAGCGTGTGATCCGGGCCGGGCTGCTGGTGCCGTTCGTGCTCCCCACCGTCGTCGTCGGGGTCGCCTTCCGCGAGCTGATCGGCGAGGCGGGGGTCTTGTCCGGGCTGGGGCTCGACGGGACGCCGACGGCCATCATCCTCGGGCTGGTCTTCTTCAACGCCTCGGTGGTGATCCGCGCGGTCGGGGCGGCCTGGGAGTCGCTCGACCCACGTCCCGGTGAGGCCGCGGCGGCCCTGGGGGCCTCACCCGTCCGGGTGCTGTTGACGATCACCCTGCCCGCGCTGCGGCCCGCGATCGTCTCGGCGGCGTCGGTCGTCTTCCTCTTCTGCGCCACCGCGTTCGGGATCGTGCTCACCCTCGGCGGGGTGCGCTACAACAGCATCGAGACCGAGATCTACAAGCTGACCTTCGCCCTGTTCGACCTGCCTGGTGCCGCGGTGCTGTCGGTGCTCCAGCTTCTCGTCGTCATCGGGCTGCTGGTCGTGGCCGGTCGGCTGCGTACGGTGCCCGATCCCGCGCAGTCGCGGGTCGTCGTACGCCGCCGGCGGGTCTCGCTGCGGGACCTCCCCGTCCTGTTGTCGACGTCGGTGCTCGTCCTGCTGGTGGCCGGACCGCTGCTGGCGCTGCTGCTCGGGTCGCTGCGAGTGCGGGACCGGTGGAGTCTCGGGAACTATGTCGCGCTGCAGACCCCTGGCTTCGACCCGCCGCTGCCGGTGCCGGTCACCACGGCGCTGATGACGTCGCTGGCGGTCGCGGTGCAGGCGTCCTTGGTGGCGCTGGCGCTCGGGCTGCTGGTCGCGTTCGCGGTCACCCGGCGGTCCCGCACGGTCGCCGAGCGGCGGGTGCGGGCGGTCCTCGACGGGCTGTTCATGGTGCCGCTCGGGGTCAGCGCGGTGACGTTGGGGCTCGGGCTCTACCTCTCCCTCGGGTCGGGTCCGTTCGACTTCCGGGACGAGCCGTGGCTGGTGCCGCTCGCCCAGGCGCTGGTCGCGTTGCCCCTGGTGGTGAGGACGTTGGTGCCGGTCCTGGGGTCCGTCGACGACCGGTTGCGCCAGGCTGCGGCCGGCCTGGGGGCCGGACCGCTGCGCGCGGTCATGACCGTCGACCTGCCTGCGATCTGGAAGCCGCTCCTCGCCTCCTCCGGCTTCGCCTTCGCGGCCTCGCTCGGGGAGTTCGGCGCGACCTCCTTCCTCGTCCGCGAGGAGCGCCCCACCCTCCCCGTCGTCATCCTCCGGCTGCTGTCCCGGCCGGGATCCGACAACTACGGCATGGCCCTCGCCGCCGCCTGCGTACTCGCCGCCGCCACCGCCGTCGTGATGCTCCTCGTCGAGCGTCTCCGCGTCCCTTCGATCGGAGCACTGTGAACCAGGATCGAGGTTGCGATGCTGTCGCTGCGTGAGGTGTCGGTGGCGTACGACGGGAAGGCCGCCGTCGAGGACGTCGGCCTGGAACTGGCGGACGGGGAGGTGCTGGCGCTGCTGGGACCGTCGGGGTCGGGGAAGTCGACGCTGTTGCGGGCCGTGGCGGGGCTGGAGCCCGCGACGGGGGAGATCAGCTGGGACGGGCGGTCGCTGCGCGGGGTGCCGACGCACAAGCGCGGGTTCGCGCTGATGTTCCAGGACGGCCAGCTGTTCCCGCATCTCAGCGTCGCGAACAACGTCGCCTACTCGATGCGGCTGCGCCGTATCCCCGCCGCCGACCGGGCGAAGAAGGTCGCCGATCTGCTGGAGCTCGTCGGCCTCGGTGGCTATCAGGACCGCCTCCCCGGCACGCTGAGCGGCGGCGAGCGGCAGCGGGTCGCGCTCGCGCGGGCGCTCGCGGTCGAGCCGCGGCTGCTGCTCCTCGACGAGCCGCTGTCCGCGCTCGACGCGGGGCTGCGGGAACGGCTCGCCGGTGACCTGCGACGGATCCTGCACGAGGCCGGCACCACCGCGCTGATGGTCACCCACGACCAGGAGGAGGCCTTCGCAGTCGCCGACCGGATCGCGCTCCTGCGCGACGGTCGCCTGGTGCAGGAGGGCACGCTTCGCGAGGTGTGGGCGCACCCGACGGACGCCTGGGCGGCGCTGTTCCTGGGCTATGCCCGCGTGCTCGAGGGGAGCGCGGCGTACCCGATCCTGACGGCCGCGGGGTTCGACCCCGCCGACAGCGTCGCGCTCCGCCGCTCCGCCTTCGTCGCCGATCCGGCAGGTCCGCTCACCGGCACCGTGATCTCGGCCAGGGCCACCCCTGAGCAGCACCGGCTCGTCGTACGTCTCGACGACGTCGGCGAGGTCGACGCGGTCGCCGACACGGCGCCGGCGCCGGGGGAGTCGGTCCGGCTGAGGGTCGAGCCGAACCGGCTGGCCATCCCGGGGTCGTACGCCCGGAAATCGGTGGAGTAACCACCGGCCGCTTAGAATCAGCGGCTATGTATCGCCGCGCTCAGATCTTCCTCGTCAGCAGCGCGCTGATCTTCGGTCTGATCGCAGTCGTGACCGCGCAGATCGTCGACAAGCGCATGCTCGACCCGGAGGGCTTCCTCGGACCGTCCTGGCTCCGGCTTCCCCTCCTCGTCGGAGCGGCGCTCCTGGTCGACCTCGTGCCGCGCACCCTGTGGAGGTCCAAGTTCAAGTGGGCGGAGATGGGGCCGATCTTCAAGGAGCGGGTCCGCACCCACTGGACCCGCGAGCGGCTGACGCTCGTGGCGATGGGCATCGTCTGCTTCTACCTGGTCTACGTCTGCTACCGGAACCTCAAGTCGTTCCTGCCGTTCGTGGTGCCCGAGACCTATGAGTTCGACCACGAGCTGCACCTGATCGACAAGGCGGTGCTCTTCGGCTCCGACCCGGCGATCCTGCTCCACGACCTCCTCGGCACCGGCTGGGTGGCCTGGTTCCTCTCCTACATCTACATGTGGTTCCTGCCGCTGGTGCCGTTCGCGGTCGCCGGCTGGCTGGTGTGGTCGCGCAACCTCGCCTACGGCTACTGGTTCGTGAGCTCGCAGTGCATCGCCTGGATCCTCGGCACGGTCTCCTACTACTGCCTGCCGACCGTCGGCCCCGGCCTGAACTACCCCTACCTCTACGCCGACCTGCCGGACACTCCCGCGAGCAGCCTGATGCAGTCGCTGGTCTTCACCCGACAACACGTCCTCTTCGACGTCGACTCCAACGTGGTGCAGTCGGTCGGTGGCTTCGCCTCGCTCCACTGCGGCATCACCCTGCTGGTGGCGCTGATGATCCAGGCGACGATCAACAACAAGATCGCCCGCTGGGCCGGCTGGATCAACTTCGGCATCACCGTCGTCGCGACCATCTACTTCGGCTGGCACTACCTGGCCGACGACGTCGCCGGCTGCATGATCGCGCTCGTCGCCTACTACTTCGGTGGGCTGGCGGCCAACCAGAAGTTCCAGCGCAAGGGCGTACGCCGACTCGTCGCCGAGTCCGACGAGATCGCCGGACGCGAGGCGAAGGTCGCCCACGAGCTGACCTGATCCGGCTCTGCTGCGGCATAAGGTGGCGGCGTGAACGCCATCGATGCTGCAGCACTGACTTCACTTCTCGACGGTCGGTACGCCGGGGTCCGCCAGGACGTACGCACCGCGCTCGCCGAGCGCGCCGACTTCCTCGACGAGGTCGAGGAGCTGCCCCGGCCCGAGTATCGCGAGCGGGTCCGGGAGGTGCTCCTCGACGTCTCCGCGACCGGTCTGACCGGGCTGGGGTTCCCGAAGGAGTACGGCGGGGGCGGTGACGTCGGCGCCTCCATCGCCGCCTTCGAGGAGATGGCCGGCGGCGACCTGTCGCTGCTGGTGAAGTCGGGCGTGCAGTTCGGGCTCTTCGGTGGTGCCATCCTCCAGCTCGGGACCGCCCGGCACCACGACCGCTACCTCGCCGACATCGTCTCCGGGCGCCTGCTCGGCTGCTTCGCGATGACCGAGCACGGCCACGGCTCCAACGTGGCCGCGGTGGCGACGGTGGCCACCTACGATCCCGCCACGGACGAGTTCGTCATCGAGACGACCCGCGAGGATGCGTACAAGGACTACATCGGCAACGCCGCCTGTCACGGTGAGCTGGCGGTGGTCTTCGCCCAGCTGGTCGTCGGCGGCGAGGAGCGTGGGGTCCATGCTCTCGTGGTGCCGATCCGGGTCTCTGGCGCGCCTGCTCCGGGGGTGCGGATCGCGGACGACGGGCCCAAGATGGGGCTCAACGGCGTCGACAACGGACGGCTGTGGTTCTCGGGCGTGCGGGTGCCGCGTACGTCCTTGCTGAACCGCTTCGCCGACGTCACCGCCTCCGGCGAGTACGTCTCCGAGATCGAGTCGGCCGGGCGGCGCTTCTTCACCATGCTCGGCACGCTCGTCCAGGGTCGCGTCTCGGTCGGTGGTGCCGGGATCCGGGCATCGGAGGTCGCGCTGACGATCGCGGTCCGCTACGCGCTGAGGCGACGGCAGTTCGAGGCGTCCGCTGATGCGGCCGAGTCGTTGCTGCTCGACTACGGCCAGCACCAGCGGCGGCTGCTCCCGCTGGTCGCGCGGACCTACGCACTGCGCTTCGCGCAGGAGGTCGTACGCGACGACCTGCACGACGTCTTCTCCGGCGTCTCGACCTCGGAGCACGCCCGGCGCGAGCTCGAGACGCGAGCCGCCGGCACCAAGGCCCTGGCGACCTGGCACGCCACCCGCACTATCCAGGAGTGCCGGGAGGCCTGCGGTGGCGCGGGTTACCTCGCCGCCAACAGGTTCGCCGCCCTGAAGGCCGACACCGACGTCTTCACGACCTTCGAGGGCGACAACACCGTGCTGCTGCAGCTGGTCGCCAAGGGGCTGCTCACCGGCTACTCCAGCGAGTTCGAGGAGATGGACCAGCTCGACCTGGTCCGCTTCGTCGCCGGTCTCGCCGTCGAGACCGTCCTGGAACGGACCGCCGTGCACAAGCTGCTCGAACGCGTCCGCGACGTCGTCCCGATCGCGGGCGAGCGCGAGCCGGACATCCTCGACGCCGACTACCACCTGGCCATGCTGCGCTTCCGCGAGGAGCACATGCTCGCCGGCGTCGCCCGGCGGCTCCAGTCCGGGGTCAAGGCCGGTCGCGAGCCCGGCGAGGTCTTCTCGACCGTGCAGGACCACGTCATCGGCGTCGCTCACGCGCACGTCGAGCGGCTGATCCACGAGGCGTTCCGGGAGAAGGTCCGCGGGCTGCCCGCGGGTGCTGTGCGGGACCTGATGGACACCGTCTGCGATCTCAGCGCCCTCTCGGTCATCGAGGCCGACCGGGCATGGTTCATGGAGCACGGCCGACTCTCCTCCGAGCGCTCCAAGGCCATCACCGCCGAGGTCAACCGCCTCTGCCGCGAGCTCCGCCCCCACGCGCGGCTGCTCGTCGACGGGTTCGGGGTGCCTGAGGAGCTGTTGCGGGCGGAGGATCTGATCGGCTGAGGGCGGGGGCGGATGCTCACCGAGGTAACTCGGTCGGGTGTCACTGACTTCGTGGAGTTCCGCGAGGGCAGCGGTCGTTCGCCGAGTTACCTCGGTGAGCATCCACCCGCCCATCGCGCGGAACATGGGCCGCTGACTCTCCACAGGTGACGTTCGGGACCGGGTTATCCACAGGAGGCTGTTTTCTGGTCGGAAATGTCGGCGTGGGGACGAAGCCTGGACGTATGGACCCACTACGAATCATCACCGCCACCGAAGGCTTCTTCACCCGCGGCGAAGCGAAGAACGCCGGCTACGCAGACCGCGAGATCACCGCGGTCGTCCGTCAGGGCGCATGGCATCGGATCAGACGCGGTGCCTACGTGTTCGCCGACGAATGGGCAGCGCTCGACGCAGTCGGACGTCACAGAGTGCGCGCCCGAGCCGTCCAGCGTTCGCTGGGCGGCAAGATCGCTCTGAGCCACGCCTCCGGCATGGTCGCTCACGGGATCGACCTATGGGGTGTGGACCTCACCAAAGTGCATGTGACCCGGCTCGATGGCGCCGGAAGGCCGCTCGAGGGAGATGTCGTCCATCACCTGGGTGCTGTCGGGGATGACGAGATCGAGACGCACGACGGGCTGCGTACGCTGCCTGCGGTTCGATGCACGCTGGAGACGAGCCTCCAGGTCGACGACGAGGTCACTCAGTGTCTCCTCGATGCCGGCCTCCGGGCGAAGGCATTCACGAAGGAGGAGTTGGTCGCCGAATACAAGCGGATGAACCAGTGGCCGTTCAGCCATCCGCTCGGAGCCGCTGTCGCTCACGCGGATCCGCTGTCGGGATCGATCGCGGAGTCGCGGTGTCTGTGGCTGTTCCGCGTCGGAGGACTGCCGCGCCCGGAGCTTCAGGTGCCTGTCTATCGCGCGGACGGTTCGCTCGTCGGCATCGTCGACTGGGCCTGGCCGCAGTTCCGGCTGTTCGGTGAGTTCGACGGCAAGGTCAAATACGGAAAGCTGCTCAGGCCCGGTCAGTCGCCAGGCGATGCGGTGTTCGAGGAGAAGCGGCGCGAGGACGAGATCCGGGAGATCACCGACTACGGTTTCGTCCGCGTCATCTGGGACGACCTCTACAACCCGGGCCGGACGTTGGGTCGGTTCAAGTCACGGATGCGGATCGCCGGCTGAAACCCCACGAGGTGGTTGACTGACCATGTGGCCAGGCTGATCGTCATCAACGGAATGCCCGGGGTAGGAAAGTCGACGCTCGCCAGGCGTTTCGCGGCCGACCACCCCGGCACGCTGGTCTGTGACATCGACCTGCTGCGCACCTACATCAGCGGCTGGCGAGAAGACTTCATCGGCGCCGGTGCACGGATCAGACCGGCAGCGCTGGGACTGATCCGGGGCTACCTGAGCGAGTCGGGCGACGTGGTGCTTCCCCAGCTGTTCGCCAGAGTCGGTGAGCTCGAACGTTTCGAGAGGGCGGCGCACGACGCCGGCGCCGAGCTCGTGGAGGTCATGCTCGAGGCGGTCGAGGACGACGCTCTACGCCGTTTCCACGCGCGCGACGACGGCAGCGATCCCTGGCACCCGGTCGTGAGAGAGATCGTGGCGGAGTCCGGTGGCGACGAGCACCTCCGGGCGTACGCAGCCAAGCTCGCCGAGCTGCTGGCACAACGCCCCGCGACGAAGGTCGTCCCGAGCATCGCGGGCGAGGTGGACGCGACGTACGACTCACTGCGCGTCGCGCTGGGCGAATGCTGACCGAGTTACCTCGGTAAACAGACACTGCCCTCGTGGAACTCCACGAAGGCAGTGTGACCCGACCGAGTTACCTCGGTGAACATCCGCGTCCCGACCGAGTTACCTCGGTCAGCAAACCGACGAACTCAGTGAGCCGTGTTCTTGAACCGGTCGACGGACGCGGCGATCTCCGACTCCGCGGCGGCCTTGCCGACCCAGTCGGAGCCCTTGACGGTCTTGCCGGGCTCGAGGTCCTTGTAGTGCTCGAAGAAGTGCTTGATCTCGTTGAGCGTCCACTCGTCGACGTCGGCGAGGTCCTGGATGTGGTCGAAGCGGGGGTCGCAGGGGACGCAGAGGACCTTCTCGTCCTGGCCCTTCTCGTCCTCCATGACGTACATCGCGACGGGGCGCGCCTGGACGAGCACGCCAGGGAAGAGGGGATACGGGGTCAGGACCAGCGCGTCGAGCGGGTCACCATCCCCACCGAGGGTGTCTTCGATGTAGCCGTAGTCTGCGGGGTACATCATGGAGGTGAACAGCACGCGGTCGAGTCGAAGCCGGTTCGACTCGTGGTCCACCTCGTACTTGTTGCGGGATCCCTTGGGGACCTCGATCAGTACGTCGAACTCCTGCGTCACTTCTCTGCCTCCAGACAAACCCAAAAACGGAATGCCGGACAGTCTGACACCGATCGGCGTCAGACCCGGCATCGAGGAGGATATCCGTGGAGCCTGACACCCCGCCGAAGTGGCCGTCAGAGGAGACGGACGAGGCCCGCGGGAAGCTGGCGATCGTGCTGCCCCTGGTGCTCGCGCTGCTGGTGGGGACGGCGGCCGCGGCGTACGCCCTGGGGTGGGTGCGCTACGCCCAGGGCAACGTCGCGCCGACCCCTCCGCCGGCCCCGCTGAACATCGCGGCCGTCAGCCCCGCGGCGGTCGCGGGCGAGCAGACGAGGACTCCCGGAAAACCCGATCAGGCCGCGCTGGAGCAGGTGATGCGGGGGATGGTCGGCGACAAGCGGCTGGGCAAGCACCTCAAGGCGGCGATCGCACCGCTCGAGGGCGCACCGCTGGTCACCCACGGCACCGGGTCCGCGACGCCGGCGAGCGTCACGAAGCTGCTGACCAGCGTGGCGGTGCTGGAGGCGTACGGCCCGGAGCGGAGGTTCGAGACCAGCACCACGCTCCAGGGGAGCACCGTCACCCTCGTCGGGGGAGGTGACGCATCTCTCACCGCCAGCGACCTCGACAGCCTCGCCGTGGAGACCGCTCGGGAGCTCGGCTCCACCAAGACGGTGGCCCTGGCCTACGACGACAGCCTCTTCGCCGGCCCGACGATCAGCCCCGCCTGGCGACGCACCTATCTGGGTGGCGAGGTCGGTGGGATCACCGCGCTCTCCGTCGACCACGGCGGCTCCCAGGCGGCGGGCTACAGCCGGGATCCCTCCAAGCAGGCGGCCGAGCAGTTCCGGAAGTCCCTGGTCAAGCACGGGATCAAGGTCTCCGGCAAGCCCGTGCGCGGCACCAAGGCCGGCACCCAGCTCGCCGTGCAGCACGGCGACACCCTGCGCGAGATCGTCGAATACACGCTGCAGCACAGCGACAACCAGCTCGCCGAGATCCTCGCCCGCCACGTCGGCGTCGCAGCCGGAAACCCGACGTTCGACGGCTCGACCGCGGCGATCACGGCCACCCTGAAGGACCTCGGCATCGACACCACCGGGCTGGTCCTGCGGGACGGCTCGGGCCTCTCCCG
Organism: Nocardioides sp. NPDC126508; assembly: GCA_040302365.1. Taxonomy (GTDB): domain Bacteria; phylum Actinomycetota; class Actinomycetes; order Propionibacteriales; family Nocardioidaceae; genus Nocardioides. The sequence continues at coordinate 644,207 of JBEOUM010000003.1, read as the reverse complement.
ACAGGACCGGATCCCGCCGACGCTGCTGGTGAGCATCCTCCAGACCGCCGCCAGCGCCAAGCGGCCCGAGCTCGCGCCGGCGGTGACCGGCCTTCCGGTCGCCGGCTGGGTCGGCTCGCTCTCCCGCCGGTTCAACTTCGACGCCGAGCCGGGTCGCGGCCGCGTCCGGGCGAAGACCGGCACCCTCACCGGCGTCTCCGGGCTCTCCGGCATCGCGGTCGACACGCGCGGCACGCCGTTCGTCGTCGTACTCATGGCCGACGGGTTCAAGCCCGAGGAGACCCTGGACGTACGCGACGCCCTCGACGACGCGATGACGTCGGTCGCGACGTGTCGATGCTCGACCTAGGTCTCGACATGGGTTCGGCATAGGACGCCCTGCGTAGGTCGAGTCGGCTACGGTCGTAGGCATGACCCATCGCGCTGAGGATCCCAGGCCGTCCGGAGCGACCATGGTCGACTGGGACCTGGCCGTACGCCTCGGTGCGAAGGTCGCCGGAGACGGCCCGATCGTCTCTCGTGCCGAGGCCCAGCAGGCCGTCGAGGAGCTGCGCGCGGACGCCGCGAAGGCGACCGAGTTCGTCCGCGCCTTCACCGGCCTCGACGCGCCCCGCGACACCGCTCCGGTCCTGGTCGTCGACCGCAGGGGCTGGATCCAGGCCAACGCCGACACCTTCGCCAACGTGATCTCGCCGGTGGTCGACCGGATCACCGCGAAGCGCGCGCCGGGAGCCCTCTCCCTGGCGGTCGGCTCCAAGGTCAGCGCCGCCGAGGTCGGCGGTCTGCTCGGCTTCATGTCCTCGAAGATCCTCGGCCAGTTCGACCCGTTCTCCGGGCCGGCGGGCCGGCTGCTGCTGGTCGCGCCCAACGCCGTCCACGTCGAGCGCGAGCTGGGCCTGGACCCGACCGACTTCCGGCTGTGGGTCTGCCTCCACGAGGAGACCCACCGGGTCCAGTTCACCGCGAGCCCGTGGATGCGCGACCACCTCTTCGCCCAGATCGAGGGCCTCTCCGACGCGATGGACCCGGCGTCGATCTTCGACGGCGGGCTGCAGCGCGTCACCGAGGCGCTCAAGGGCAACGGCAGCATCGTGGACGCGTTCGCCAAGCCCGAGCAGAAGGAGATCATCGACCGGGTCACCGGGATGATGTCGCTGCTCGAGGGCCACGCCGACGTGGTCATGGACGACGTCGGCCCGGGCGTGATCCCCAGCGTCACCGCGATCCGCAAGGCGTTCAACAAGCGCCGCCAGGGCATCGGCGTCCTGGACCGCCTGCTGAGGAGACTCCTCGGCCTGGAGGCGAAGATGGCGCAGTACCGCGACGGCGCGAAGTTCGTACGCCACGTGGTCGACCGCGTCGGCATGGAGGAGTTCAACGCCGTCTTCGCCGGGCCCGAGAACCTCCCGTCGAAGGCCGAGATCGTCGACCCGGACGCCTGGGTCACCCGGGTGCTGTGAGTCTTCATCCCGCCCTGGCAGCCGTACGCCGCCCCGTCCGCGCCACGCTCGAGCGGCTCGAGCCGGGGGAGAAGGTGATCGTGGCCTGCTCGGGCGGTGCGGACTCGCTGGCGCTGGCCAGTGCCGCGGTCTTCGAGGGCCACAAGCTCGGCCTGCACATCATCGGCGCGACCGTCGACCACGGGATGCAGGACGGCAGCGGGGAGCAGGCCGCGAAGGTCATCGGTCAGCTGGCGACGATGGGCGTCGACGAGACCGTGACGGCGACCGTCGAGGTCAAGGCCGACGGGGAGGGGCCGGAGGCGGCGGCGCGACAGGCCCGCTACGCGGTCCTCGACCAGCTCGCCGAGAGTCTCGGCGCGAGCGCGATCCTGCTCGGCCACACCCGCGACGACCAGGCCGAGACCGTGCTGCTGGGACTGACCCGGGGCTCGGGCGCGCGCAGCCTCTCCGGGATGCGCGCCGCGTTCGACCGCTATCGCCGCCCCCTCCTCGGGACCACCAGGATCGACACCGAGACCGCCTGCCAGGTCGAGGGGCTCGACGTCTGGCAGGACCCGCACAACCGCGACTTCTCCTACACCCGCGCGCGCATCCGCCACCGGGTCCTGCCCACGCTCGAGGAGGACCTCGGCCCGGGGGTCGCCGACGCCCTGGCCCGCACCGCCGAGCAGCTCCGGGAGGACGCCGACTTCATCGACGACATCGCCGAGGCGATGCACCGCGAGCTCGGTGGAACCCTCCCGGTCGAGACACTGGCGCAGTATCCGGCCGCCGTCCGCACCCGGGTCCTCCGGATCGCGGCCCTCGCGGCCGGGAGCCCACCCGCGGAGCTCACCCGCGAGCACGTCAAGGCCGTCGAGGAGCTGGTCACCGGCTGGCGCGGCCAGCGCTGGATCGACCTGCCAGGACACATTCGGGCGCGGCGTACGAACTCTTCGATCGCCTTTGAAGATGTACGCAGCGAATCAGGCCCTTTCGACACCAGCAATTGAGCGACGCAGCAAGGAGGGAGCGCGCCGCCGAGGAACGAGGTGAGCGTGCTTCCGACGCGCAAGGAGCTAGACGAGCGGAGCTCGTCTAGAGTGACGCTCATGGACACCGAGTACGTCGGCGACGACCTCGTGAAGACCCTGTTCACCCACGACGAGATCCAGGCGAAGGTCGAAGAGCTGGCCCGCCGGATCGAGAAGGACTACGAGGGCGAGGAGCTCCTGATCGTCGGCGTCCTGCGCGGCGCGGTGATGATCATGGCCGACCTGGCCCGGGCCCTGAACCGCCACGTCGAGATGGACTGGATGGCGGTGTCCTCCTACGGCTCCGGCACGAAGTCGTCCGGTGTGGTGCGGATCCTGAAGGACCTCGACACCGACGTCACCGGCAAGCACGTGCTCGTGGTCGACGAGATCATCGACTCCGGCCTCACCCTGACCTGGCTGACCTCCAACCTCAACAGCCGCGGCCCGGCGAGCCTCGAGATCGTCACCCTGCTCCGCAAGCCCGAGGCGGTCAGCATGCCGGTCGACGTGAAGTACGTCGGCTGGGACATCCCCGACGAGTTCGTGGTCGGCTACGGCCTCGACTTCAACGAGAAGTACCGCAACCTGCGCGACATCTCGACCCTCGCGCCGCATATTTACAGCTGAGTCTCAGCGGGCCGGACGCAGGCTGGCGATCACCTTCGTCAGCGCTGCGTCCGGGTTCGACCCCTCGGCGCCCCGGTCGGCGACGACCACGAAGAGCGCCTGGCCCGAGGATGTGGGCACCGACACCACGGTCACCTCGATGGTCGGCACCGGGCACTTCTGGCTGAGCGGCGTGGTCGTGGCGGTCACCGCCGTCGCGGCGGTTCGACCACCGTCGACCCTGACCGTACGCGGCTGACCGAGCGACCCGGTCGGGTTGCTGCCGCCGTCGTCCTGAGCGGCCGCCTTGGCCCAGTGCATCGCGGTGGCCTCGATCGAGCCCTTGTCGGAGATCGAGCCGGGTGTGACGAAGCCGACGAGGGTGTGCCAGTCGTCGTCGCACCAGCCCGAGCCGTAGCTCGCGATGCCGTGCATGAGCGCGGTGACCTCGCCGGCCGGTGACTCGAACCCGGCGAGCGTGTCCGGGCCCGGCTCCCAGTCCGGAGGTACGTCGTAGGTCATCCGGTCCTTCGCCGAGGTCACCTCTTTCCAGGCGCCGTCCGGGACCGGCGCGGGAGCGACCGGCGTCGGTGGGGCTGCGCTCGACGGGGCTGCGCTCGGCGAGGCCGCCTGAGCCGGTACGTCCTCGGACCCCTGCGCCACCAGTCGCCACGCGACCACCCCGGCGGCGGCCACGAGGACGACCAGGAGCACGAGCAGCGCCACCACGACGACCACGGCGAGACGGCTGCCGGAGGCGCTGGTGGAGCCCTGTGTCGAGGCTTTACTTTCGACCATGGCGACACCCTAGGGCGGTTTCGTTCCGGTGCCTCGCCGGATCGCCGCTTTCGCCGACAGCGGAACGCACAGATGGGATCGGGCACGATTTGGCGTGTACCGTCGTTCTAAATGACGAGCACGCTGCCCTGCGTGCGTGTCTGACCCCGTAACGGTTGAAAGAAGCCTGTGAAGCGCATATTCAAAGGTCCCTGGCTGTGGATCATCCTGGCAGTGCTCGGTGTGATCCTGGCGCTGCAGTACCTGGCCCCTCGTAACGGCGGCGACGAGATCACCACGAGTCAGCTGACGTCCTACATCGAGAAGGACCAGGTCAAGGAGATCACGTTCGTCGACGGTGACCAGGAGATCAAGGCGACCTTGGTCAAGGGTGCCCGTGACGGCGGCGCCGAGGTCACGACCTCGTGGGTCGACGGCGACCAGGAAGCGCTCATCGAGATGGTGCGCAAGACCCAGGCCGAGGGCGACAACCTGAAGAAGTTCAACTCCGAGGTGGCCAAGCCCTCCGTGCTCGGCTCGATCCTGAGCTTCCTGCTTCCGTTCGTGCTGATCATCGTGCTGTTCCTGTTCCTGATGAACTCGGTCCAGGGTGGTGGCGGCCGCGGGGTCATGCAGTTCGCCAAGTCCAAGGCGAAGCTGATCACCAAGGACATGCCGAAGACGACCTTCTCCGACGTCGCCGGTGCTGACGAGGCCGTCGAGGAGCTCCAGGAGATCAAGGAGTTCCTGCAGGAGCCGGCGAAGTTCCAGGCAGTCGGCGCCAAGATCCCCAAGGGCGTGCTGCTCTACGGCCAGCCCGGCACCGGTAAGACCCTGCTCGCGCGTGCCGTCGCGGGCGAGGCCGGCGTGCCGTTCTACTCGATCTCCGGGTCCGACTTCGTCGAGATGTTCGTCGGTGTCGGTGCGAGCCGTGTCCGCGACCTGTTCGAGCAGGCCAAGGAGAACGCGCCCGCCATCGTCTTCATCGACGAGATCGACGCCGTCGGCCGCCACCGTGGCGCCGGCATGGGCGGCGGTCACGACGAGCGCGAGCAGACGCTCAACCAGCTCCTCGTGGAGATGGACGGCTTCGACGTACGCGGCGGGGTCATCCTGATCGCGGCCACCAACCGTCCCGACGTGCTCGACCCGGCGCTGCTGCGCCCGGGCCGCTTCGACCGCCAGATCCAGGTGGACGCTCCCGACCTCGCCGGTCGCGAGAAGATCCTCCAGGTCCACGCCCGCGGCAAGCCGCTGGCCGGCGACATCGACCTCGACAGCGTGGCCCGCCGGACCCCGGGCTTCTCCGGTGCCGACCTGGCCAACGTACTCAACGAGGCCGCGCTGCTGACCGCTCGCAGCGACCAGAAGCTGATCACCAACAAGGCGCTCGACGAGGCCATCGACCGGGTCATCGCCGGCCCGCAGAAGCGCACGCGTCTGATGAGCGAGCAGGAGAAGCTCATCACCGCCTACCACGAGGGTGGCCACGCGCTGGTCGCCGCAGCCCTGCCCGGCCCGGACGTGGTCCAGAAGATCACGATCCTGCCGCGCGGCAAGGCGCTCGGCTACAACCTGGTGATGCCCGACGACGACCAGTACAGCCAGACCCGCTCGTCGATGCTCAACAAGCTCTCCTACATGCTTGGCGGCCGCGCCGCGGAGGAGCTCATCTTCCACGACCCGACCACGGGTGCGGGCAACGACATCGAGAAGGCGACCAACCTCGCCCGCGCGATGGTCACCCAGTTCGGCATGACCGAGCGTCTGGGTGCGATCAAGCTCGGGGAGTCCAACGGCGAGCCGTTCCTGGGCCGCGACATCGGCCACCAGCGCAACTACTCCGAGGAGGTCGCGGCCATCGTCGATGACGAGACCAAGAAGCTCCTCGCGACCGCGCACCAGGAGGCCTTCGACATCCTCGAGGAGAACCGGGACGTCCTCGACAACCTGGTTCTGCAGCTCCTCGAGAAGGAGACGCTCTCCAAGCAGGAGGTCGCCGAGATCTTCGAGCCGCTGCGCCGCCGCGACCCGCGTCCGGCCTGGACCGGCTCGGACACCCGCCGTCCCTCGGACCGTCCCGCGGTCGAGATCCCGCAGTGGATCGTCGAGCGGGACAAGGCCGCGGTCGCCAAGGCGATCCGTTCCGCCGCCCAGAAGCCCGCCAACGGGGTCGACCTCACCAAGCCGACCGACGCCGGCTCGCCCGAGGCCACCCCGCCCGCCTGATCGACGAAACACATGTCTGACACCTTTGATGATGTAGCGCCCGTCCACGTCCCCGAGCGGGACGTGGCGGACGTTCCCGTGTTCGACCAGAAGCGGGCCGAGGCGGCCGTGCGCGAGCTGCTCTACGCGATCGGCGAGGACCCCGACCGTGAGGGGCTGCTGGAGACCCCCGCCCGGGTCGCCCGCGCCTACCAAGAGGTGACCCGCGGGCTGCACCAGACGCCCCAGGAAGTGCTCACCACGACGTTCGACCTCGGCCACGACGAGATGGTCCTGGTCCGTGACATCGAGCTGTGGTCGATGTGCGAGCACCACCTGGTGCCGTTCACCGGTGTCGCTCACGTCGGCTACATCCCGGCCGAGTCCGGCAAGATCACCGGCCTGTCCAAGCTGGCCCGGCTGGTCGACGTCTACGCCAAGCGGCCGCAGGTGCAGGAGCGGCTCACCACCCAGGTGGCCGACGCCCTCACCGACATCCTCGAGGCGCGTGGCGTCATCGTGGTGATCGAGGCCGAGCACCTGTGCATGACCATGCGCGGCGTCAAGAAGGCCGGCGCGCGCACGATCACCAGTGCCGTACGCGGGTCGATGCGCTCCAATGCCACCACCCGGGCCGAGGCGATGGCCCTGATCCGGGGCGGGACCCGCTAGCTCCCCGGCCGGCGGCGAAGCCGTCGGACGAAGCCGCGCAGACCCGCTCGTTCCTGGTGACGAGCGAGGTCTGCGCGCAGCTCCTTGATCAGGGCTCGCTGGCGGTCCAGGCGGCGGGCCTGCCGTTTGATCCGGGTCTGCTGCTTGCGCGTGGTCGCCTCCAGCGCTGCGATCCGCTCGTCGTGGCTCGTCAGTGATGCGGCGAGCGTCTTCTCCAGCCTCTTCTCCAGCTCCGTCTCGCGCCGCTCGGCGGCGGTGTCGGCGTGCTCGGAGGCGGTCTTCAGGGCGTGGATCCGATCCTCGATGCGGCGCAGGGCGTCGTCGCCGGTCCCGCGGAGCGTGACGACCGGTGCCGCAGGCTCGAGCGCGGCGAGCTCGGCATCGTACGCCGCACTCGACCGGCCGGGCTGTGCGACGTTCGCCAGACCCGCGTCGTCGAGGAACGCGGTCAGTCGCTTCCAGCCCTCGTCCAGACGGTTGTGGAAGGCGGTGTGGTCGGCCGCCTGGTAGAGCTCGTCGACGGTGGTCTCAGGCGTGATCGAGTCGAGCATCGTGTAGGGCAGGCCGTGGTAGTCGCACAGCTCCAGGACGCGGGAGTCGTGGGCGATGACCATGGCCGGGGTGCCGGCGAGCACTGCGGCGACGTTGCCGTGGATGCGGGTGCCGAAGGCGAACCGCTGGGTGGCCAGGAACCGCATCCAGGACCCGGAGTCGAGGAACATCCGGGTCCGGTCCTCGAAGTAGAGCCGGTGGTCGCGGTCGAGCCCCGTCTCGGGCTGACGGTGCCGTCCCCACTGGAGCATCGCGAAGTCGTGGTGGGTCTGGCCGACGTACGTCATGTGCGGGTGCCGATCGGCGAAGGCATCGACGTACGTCTCGAACCAGGGCGAGGTCAGCGGGCTCATCGAGACGGCCACCGGGTCGTCGTCGGCGATCGGGGTGGAGCGTTCGTCGCGGACGGTGAGCCCGGGCCCGTTGAGGTAGATCGACGGGCAGCCGATGATCTCGACGTGCTCGTCGCCGTAGCCGAGCCGCCGCAGGTATTCGGCGGTGATCTCGCCGCGTACGCCGACCTTCGAGGAGCGTTCGAGGACGCTGTTCATGAATCGCCGGTGCAGGGCCGCGAGCTCGTCGTCGGGAGGGGTGTCGAGCTCCTCGAGCGACAGCTGCGCACCGATGCCGACGACGGTGGTCGGGATGGAGATCTGCTCGATGAAGGCGGTCAGGCGGGTCAACGGGCGGGTGAACTCCGGCCGGAGGGCGTTGGCCAGCGGCACCACGAAGTGGTCGTACTCGTCGTCGGTCGCGGCGACCTCGTCGGCGGTGAACGCGCGACGCTCATGGACGAAGCGGTTCGCGACGATCTCGGTCCCGGGCACGCTGAGCAGCCGGTGGGTCGAGTCGGCGAAGAGGAGGTTGCCCACGTTGGTGCCGTAGAACCCGTTGCCCCACGCGCGCGGGTCGTCCGCCTCGATCACCTCGAAGGGGTCCCGCGCTGAGCGGAGCAGGATCTTGGCCACGATGCCTCCCGGGCGGGCCGCCATGGTCGAGTCTCGCCCACCCAGGCGGCCGGATAGGGTCGGAGTGTGCAGGTCATGGGGATCGTCAACGTTACGCCCGACTCGTTCAGCGACGGCGGGCGGTTCCTGGCGACCGACGACGCGGTGGCTCATGGCCATGCCCTCCTGAAGCAGGGCGCGGACCTGCTCGACATCGGCGGCGAGTCGACCCGGCCGGGGGCGACCAGACCGCTGGTGGCCGACGAGCTGGCCCGGGTGGTGCCCGTCATCGAGACGCTGGCCCAGGAAGGGGCGACGCTCTCGGTCGACACGATGCGACCCGAGGTCGCCGAGGCGGCTCTGAAGGCCGGCGCCAAGATCGTCAACGACGTCTCGGGTGGTCTGGCCGACCCGGGGATCCTGAAGGTCGCGGCCGATCTCGGCGCGACGTACGTCATCATGCACTGGCGCGCGCACTCGACCGAGATGCAGAACCAGGACCATCTCGTCTACGCCCACGGCGTGGTCGCCACGGTCAAGGAGGAGCTGGAGCAGCGGATCGAGGCGGCGCGGGCGGCTGGGATCCAGGACGACCACATCGTGATCGACCCGGGGCTCGGCTTCTCCAAGACCGCCGACGACAACTGGCGGCTGCTGGCGGGGGTGGAGGAGTTCCACGAGCTCGGCTTCCCGGTGCTCATCGGAGCCAGCCGCAAGACCTTCCTCGGCCACCTGCTGGCCGCCCCCGACGGCACGCTGCGTCCGGTGACCGAGCGCGAGAGCGCCCATGATGCGATCACCGTCTTTCTGGCGCAACGTGGTGTCTGGGCCACACGTGTACATGACGTACGTGCCGCCAAGGACGCCCTCGCGGCGACAGTGAAGTTGGCGACGACCGGAGCGAGGTCGAGCGGCGAGCTTGCTCGTCCGCTCGCGCCGAGCGAGGGAGTAACCGAGCGAAGCGAGGAGACGATTCGATGAACATCGCAGAACCTGCGGACGAAATCCAGATTCTCGGTCTGGAGTGCTTCGGCCACCACGGAGTGTTCGATTTCGAGCGCCGCGAGGGGCAGAAGTTCATCATCGACCTCGTCATCTGCACCGACTCCCGCAAGGCCGCTGAGACGGACGACTTGCAAGACACCGTGGATTACGGAAGTCTCGCGATGGCGGTCAAAACCAATGTTGAGCGCGACCCGGTGGACCTCATCGAAACGCTTGCCCAGCGGATCGCGGACATTTGCCTTGCAGACATCCGCGCACTTTGGGTACGTGTTACGGTTCACAAACCGGGGGCGCCTATCGAAGCGACGTTCAAAGACGTCACCCTGACGATCACCCGGAGGCAGAGCACGTGACAGAAGTACCGAACCCGTACATCATCGACGCCGACACGCTCACCGGGGAGATGCGGCCGATCCGGCGGGCGGTGCTGTCTCTGGGCTCCAATCTCGGGGACCGGTTGGCAAATCTGCAGGACGCGTTGAACACCCTCGCCGAGACCCCGGACGTCTGGGTGACCACGATCTCGCCGGTCTACGAGACCGAGCCGGTCGACTCGCCCGAGGATGCCGAGCTCTACCTCAACGCGATCGTCCTCGCCGACACCACCCTCACCCCGACGCGCCTGCTCGACCGTGCGCTCACCATCGAGGACGCCTACGGTCGCTCGCGCAGCGGCATCTTCAACGAGCCGCGCACGCTCGACATCGACGTGATCTCGGTCGGCGACAAGATCATCGAGGAGGAGTCGCTGACGCTGCCGCACCCGCGGGCGCATCAGCGGGCCTTCGTGCTCAAGCCGTGGCTCGACCTGGAGCCGGGTGCCGACCTCCCGGGCGTCGGCCCGATCTCCGAGCTGCTGGAGAAGTCGGACCAGACCGGCATCACCCGCCGCGACGACCTCGTCCTCGAGCTCTGAGCCGGATCTGAGCACAGCACCCGAGGACCCCGACGAGGGTCCTGAGAAGGACCCTGCCGACGACGAGCGCCGGCTCCGCCCGATGTCGGGCGGAGCGATCACGGCGTGGGCCGTCATCGGGATCGTCGGCGGCTGGCTGGCCCATCCGGTGCTGGAGCGCTGGCGTGGGGTGGCTCCGGTCATCACCTGGGCGCAGCCGCTGGTGCTGCTGCTGATCGCCGGGGCGTTGGGCGTCACCGCCTGGATCACTCACCGTCAGCTGCAGGTACGCGGCGAGCGAATCGAGGCTCATCAGGCGGTCAACCGACTGGTGCTCGCCCGTGCGTGCACCCTGGTCGGCGCGCTTCTCGCCGGCGGCTATCTGGGTTACGCGGTGAGCTGGCTGGGCTACGACGTCAACACGGCCGCGGGTGAGCGATTGGTGCGTTCGTCCCTGGCAGCCGTGGCCGGGATCGCGATCGTCATCGCCGCGCGACTCCTCGAACACGCGTGCCGGGTCCGCAAACCGGATGGAAACTAGCCGTACCGTGGAAGCATGCCTTCCCCATCCGCAACTTCAGTCACACGCAGGCGTCAGCGCAGCACACGCCTGACGGTTGCTGTAGCCCTGCTGGCGCTGGCCGCCGTCACGATCACCGCTGCGGTGGCCTCCGGGTCCTGGCTGGTCGTCGTGCTCGCTGCCGTCCTCGGGCTCGCCTGTGGCGCTGCCGCTACCAAGATCACCCACTCCGAGCTCCTTCAGACCCGCCGCGACTGGGCGCGCGACCGCGCCGAGCAGGCCCAGGCCTTCCGCGTCGAGTCCGAGAAGCGGGCCGAGGAGAACGCCGAGTTCCGCGAGCACATGGATGCCAAGCTCGCCGACCGGGTCCAGGCCGTCGAGGAGCTCGAGGCCGCCCTGGCCGCAGCTCACCAGCGCGCCGCCGAGGCGGTCCGCCGCCGTGGCGAGGAGGCCCGCCGGGCCGCCCAGGCCGAGCTCCGTGGTGAACAGCTCGAGGCGAGGCTCCAGGCCGTCGAGGCCGACGCCGCGGAGGCGGCCATCCGGGTCGCCGAGCTGGAGTCCGAGCTGGACGCCGTACGTGCCGAGCTGGAGGCCGAGCGCACGAGCTGGACCGGGGCCCAGTCCGCCTGACGAACGCCTCTCAGCTGTCGGCGTGATGAACAGGACACCAACGCGATCGCGTCATCTAGCGCCCGAATGTGTGATTTCACGCGACCGTCACCGGCTAGATGCTCGGGCAGGTAACTGCGATACGGCTTCCACCGTGATAATTTCTCCCGGCGGGTAACGAGATCGTCACGGCCCGCGATCGGTGGCGACGCCGCCGCACGGGGGCGCTGGAAAGGGGAAGCCGGTGACGTTGACCGTCGACCAGACAGTCACGGTCCCTGAAGGCCTCGCGTGCATGCGCGATCTGATGGCCACGTACGCCAGGAGGACGCCGGTGCGCTCGGTCGCCGTCCTGGGAAACGCTCCGCTGGCGCCCAGCGACGCCCGAGCGCAGGCGATCGACGACTCCGATCTGGTCATCCGGGTCAACAGCTTCGTGCTGGACGTGCCCGGTGAGCCGCGCGCCCAGGGATCACGGGCGGACGTGGTCATCTGGAACCGGATCACCCGCCCGACGCGGTTCACCTTCGACCGTTACCGCGAGCGTCTCTACCTCCTCGCCGAACCGATGCGCTTCCACGGCCGCCTCGAGGTGTGGCCGATGTCCTGGCCGCCGGATCTCGGCTTCGTACCCCTCCCGAACGGGGAGCTGCTCACCCGGATCGGCGACGAGCTCGACATCCCCTGGCGCACCGAGAAGCTGGCGCCGACGACAGGCTTCACCGCTGCCTGGCTGGCGGTCAGCCTGTTCCCCGAGTCCGACATCCTGCTGTCCGGGTTCTCGTTCGTCGACAACCCCCGGCAGACGGAGTGGACCTATCAGATCGGCGGGTCCTCGCCCGTGGCGCCGGAGCATCGGATCGAGGCCGAGGCGCGTGTGATGGCTGACTGGCTCGAGGAGGAGCGCGTATCCCTATGGCGATGAACCGACTGCGCGGCAAGGTCATCAGGAGGCCTGGATCGGCCGCCGACTCGGACCAGGGTCGAGTCATCGAGGAGTTGCGGGCGATCACCGACCGGCAGCGGGTCCGCATCGGTGACCTCGAGCGCGAGCTGGCCCGGGTCAGCCCGCAGGTGGCGGCCCTCGAAGCCCGCCTGGAGACTCTGCGTGACGCCGTCGAGCGCGGCAACGTCGCGTCCGGCGCGCCGGTGGACGGTCAGGTGGACGCCGCCTCGATCTGGGCCGAGATCCAGCGTCAGCAGGAGCAGGTGAGGGCCCGCATCACCGCCGCCACGCGTTTCGAGGAGCGGTTGCGAAGGCTCGAGGACGGAGCCACTTAAGGTGAGAATGTGTCGCACTCTGCGCTGAGCATCGTCATCCCGTTCCACAACGTGGAGCCCTTCCTCCAGACGTGCCTGGAGTCGCTTCGCGCCCAGACCTTCTCGGACTTCGAGGTGGTCATGGTCGATGACGCGTCCACCGACGGGTCCGCGAGCGTTGCCGACCGGTTCGCCTCGGTCGACCCGCGCTTCCGCGTGGTGACCTCCGAGAAGGTCGGCGTCGGGGTGGCTCGAAACATCGGCGTCCAGGAGAGCACGGGCGACCTGCTCGCGTTCGTCGACGCCGACGACTACGTCCCGGAGTACGCCTACCAGCTCATGACGGACACGCTGGAGCGATCGGGCTCCGACTTCGTGGCCGGCAACGCCCGCCGTTTCGACTCGGTGTCGGTGTGGCAGTCGTGGTCCCACCGTCGTCCGTTCGTCACCACCCGGATCGCGACGCACTGCAGCCGGACCCACATCCTCGGCATCGACCGCTACATCTGGAACAAGGTCTACCGGCGTGACTTCTGGGACTCCGCCGGCCTCGGCTACCCGGACATGCTCTACGAGGACTACCCGGTGGCCCTGGCCGCGCACATCCGCGCCCGGCAGGTCGACGTTCTCGACGACCCGGTCTACTACTGGCGACACCGCGACGGTGGCGAGGCCTCGATCACGCAGAGCCACTGGAACCTCGACAACCTCGGTGACCGCGTACGTTCCGCGGAGATGCTGTTCGAGATGGTCGACGAGCACGCGCCCTACCTTGCGGACCTGGTGAAGTCGCATCTGACCGCGACGGACGTCCAGGTGCTCGCCCGGTCGATCGAGGACCACCCGGCCGAGGAGTCCGGACGCATCTTCGACCTCGCCGAGCGCTACCTGGCGCACATCGACGACGCGATCCTCGACCGACAGGGCCCGTTCGAGCGGCTGGTGTTCGACCTGCTGAAGCGTCGCCAGCGCGACGCGCTGACGTCGTTGACCCGCTATCGGGCCGAGAACGGGACGTTGGCGCCGCTGGCCCGTCGCAAGGACGGCTGGTACGCGAAACTCCCGTCCTTCGAGGACGCCGCGGTCGGCGCCTCCGACTCGGTGTTCCGCCTGGCCCCGGCGTACATGAAGGCGAAGGCGGTCGCGACCGAGGCCTGGTGGAGCGGCTCGCGGGTCGTGGTCCGGGTGAACGTCGGTGTCAACACGCTCGCGCTCGCGCCGCGGACGCGCTTCAAGGTCTGGCTGGAGAGTCCTGCCGGCGCACGGGTTCCGGTGGATCACGTCACCCGGCCGCGGGCGATCCCGTTCGACCAGGTCGACAGGTCCACGCTCGAGCTGAACATCGACCCCTCACGACTGGCCGGCGATCGCCAGTGGCGCCTGATGATCAGCATCCGCAACCGCGACCTCCGCGACGTGATCCAGGTGACGACGTCCGGCGACGGACGCGAGCGTTGGCAGGGCTGGCGGCGGATCGGCAACCGCTGGTGCCGCCCGGGACGCCTCCCCGGGGGCTTCGGGGTCACCGTCCGTGACCTTCCGGACGCGTGGGTGGACCACACCACCGACCTCGGCGACGAGATCGAGATCCGGGGTGCGTTCCGGGGAACTGCTCCCGAGTCCGCCGAGCTGACGCTCACCGACCGCAGCGGCTCGGTGGTGACCCACCCGTTGACGATCGGTGAACGGGGCGACCGTGGCATCACCCCGTGGCGGCTGACGGTGCCCGTCGAGGCCGTCCTCGAGAAGTCCGGGCTGGACATGCCCATGGAGGAGATCGTGCCGACCCGGGTGAAGCTGGTCCGGAAGGGACGTACGTCTCAGCTACCGGTGCACCCGGACTTCCTCGGTTCGCGATCTCTGATGAAGGGGCGAGCGGTGAACGCCACCCGCGACCCGAACGGCTCCTTCGTCATCACCGCGACCCCCGACCGTCCTGTCGTCCATGACGCCTGGTGGGAGGGGGAGGATCTGGTCCTGCGTGGCCCGGACGGTCCTCGGCTGGAGTCGGCCGGCGCGGTGCTGCGCACCTGGCCGACCCCGGAGAAGCCCCTCGACGTGTCCCTGGACGTGACCGACCGCGACGGGGTCTTCCTGATCACCGTGCCGACGGGTGCGTTGCGTACCGCCGTGGTCGAGCAGTGTGCCTGTGAGACGTCACGGTGGTCCCTGCTGGACGGCCGCGAGCACAAGCCGATCGTGGTGGCCCGCGAGCTGTCCGAGCGCGTGCCCCAGCCCCTCGCCGCCGAGGCGGCGAAGCTCGAGTTCGGGTGGTCCGACGAGATCCACCTGCGGCTCACGCCGGCCCCGCCTGCTGACGCGTGACCGGCTGATCGCCGCTACCGCCCGGCCACCCGCCGGATCACGCCGCGCACCCTCCTGAGCAGGCGCGCCGCGCGCCGGGCCCCCGGTACGCGTCCGAGACGGGTGCGCGCCCGTCCGGGGACGGCCGAGGCGCGCTTGGCGACCCGGTTGACGGGTGTGGCCCGCCGGGCGTCGAGCTCGTCCTCCAGCTCCTTGATGCGGCTGTTCAGGGCCGCGACATCGCGCCGGGCCGCGGTGCGGACCTCGTGGGTCATCGTCTGACGCTGACGCATCTGGTTCTTGAACCAGGTCACCTGACCGCGCAGCGCCTCGTTCTCCTCGGCCAGCTTCCGCAGCTCGCTCGGATCGGCGTCCTGCATCGCCTGCCGGCCTGCGACCACGGGCGTCATGCCGGTCGCGGAGAGCGCGGACTCCCGCTCTCGGCGTACCCGGCGGACCTCCGCCGGAGTCACCGACCGGTCGACGGTCGCCGCGAGCAGGACGGCGAGCTCGTCGCGGCCGCGACCGGCGGGCCAGGGGTGGCGCCACCCCGCGACGCACAGGTACGCAGCAAGCTCGTCCAGCAGCCCCAGGAGGATCTCGTCGGCCGACTCGGCGAGCTTCACCGCGGACTCGTGGACAGGCACGACCCGGCCGGCGTCGAGGCCGATCTCGTCGACCTGGAGACCGCACCATCGCTCCGGAGCGGCAGCCACCGCGTCCCACAGCTGGCGTACGTCGCGGCGAAGGCCCGACGCATCCCGGCGTGCCGAGTCGCGCATGGCTTCGACCAGCCAGGACCGGTCGGCAGCGGTCCAGGACGTCTCCTCGCCGGTCCGGTCGACACCGACGGCGGGTGAGATCAGGCCGAGGCCACGGGTGACCAGCCAGCCGCCGGCGGCCGCCGAGGCTCCCACCGTGTCCAGCGCGTAGCCCAGCGCCGGCTGGACCTCGCGCAGCGTCGGGGTGTCGGCGGGCCGGCCGTGGGCGATGGCGAGCGCTGCCGAACAGGCTTCGGGCGCCGCGGCCAAGGTGGGCGCACCGATGTCGGGCCACAGCGTGTAGCCGAGACCTCCGAACCGTGCGCTCGCGTCCGCGAGGCTTCGCGGGTTCGCCCGGTCCTGGATCGGGAACGACCAGTCGGCGTCCTCGTTGGACGCCTCCGGGGTGATGGTGCGCAGCTGGGCGAGCGGCGATCCCGGGTTGGGGACGACCAGCGCCAGACGAGAGTCGCCCGGAGCGACGCCGGCGAGGTGCTCGGAGATCGCGTGCCAGTCGGCCGGGGTGGTGTCGATCGTCGCGACCCGCCCGAACCCGTCCAGCGCGAGCACGGCGTCGACCGGCCGGTCGGGGGTCCAGGCACGCAGGTCGCCGCAGACGACGTCGACGGACCTGCCGGCGTAGCGCTCGGACACCAGCTCCGCGTCGGGGTGCGTGCGGAGGACGACGGTCGTCGTCGCGGCCCGGCCGGCGGCCGCGTCGAGCAGGTCGAGGTCGTGCGGGCCGACGACGAGCAGATGGGAGGCGCCGCTCGCCGTCGCCACGGCGAAGCGGGTCAGGACCGGCCCGCGGGGGAGCGGGCGCGCCCCGGCCAGGTCGGACCAGTCGTACATGTCGCCCGGGACGACGCTGTAGGCGGCGGTCTTCGCGGGCGTGTCGATGTCGTTCATGCGGTGATCTCCCATCCGAAGAGCGCGCGCAGCTCAGCAGGCGACGCCATGGCATCCAGCCCGAGCTCGCGCACGGTCGTGGCGCGTACTTCCTCTGCGTCGGTCTCCACCCCGTGGAACTCGGGGAAGAGCCGTTTGGCCTGCTCGTTGCCGTCCCGGACGCTGGCGTCCCGGATGTCGGCGAAGGTCATCGGGTCGCCGTAGACCGCGACCTCGGCGCCGACGGACGCGCCGTAGAAGATCGCCGTGGTCAGGCGGTTCGAGGCGACCCGGCGGTGGCGGATCTGCTCCGCGTACTGCTTGTGCAGGAAGCGGGTGTCCGTGCCCTGGCGCAACGTGCCTCGCTTGCCGTGGCAGATCACCCGGAAGCCGGCGTCCTCGTAGCGGCGCCGGATCTCCGGCATGTCGTACTCGATCCAGTAGAGGCAGACGGTCACCGGGCCGTCCTCGGTGTCCCGGATCTCCGCGATCAGCCGGTCGTGGTCGCCGCTCACCTGGCCGTGGTCCCAGGTGTGGAACGGGTAGAAGATCGTGCCCTCGCGCTCGGCGGCAGGAGGAACGGGCTCGACGTCCTTCTTGAGCTCGAGCAGGTAGTTCCACGGTGCGCCGATCACGGCGTAGTCACGCCAGCCGACCGCCTGGCCGCGGCGCAGGTTCGCGTGGGACCAGACGAACTTGGGGAACCCGTACGGCGGCTCGTGGCCCGGGCCGAACCCGTGCAGCAGGTTCCAGCCGTGCTGGAGCACGCCCCATATCGGGCGCGGCTCCTCGAAGGGCAGGCCGCAGTACTCCGAGAGGATATGGGCGTGTCCGTACCAGTGATTGCTCGTGTCCAAGTCTCAGTCTCCGAGATCTAGCGATCGGCCGGTTCAGGCCGCATGCCGACGCAAGTCAGAGTGTATGCGCGCTTCTCCCTGTTCCTTGACCGCGACCAGCAGGACCGAAGACCCGAATGGCAGGTCGATCCGCGGCAGCAGGCGCTCGTCGATGCGCGTGGCGCCCAGCAGGATCTTCTCGATCGTGGACGAGACCTCGGGGAGCGGTGCGACGCCGCCGTCGGGAAGCTGCTGGGCACCGGCCGGGCCGCGCTCCTTGAACCGCGTGACCAGGCGTTGGGCGGCGAACACGGGGAACGTGCCCGCGAAGCCGTACGTCGCGCGCACGGGCGAGAGCCCGGCCGCCGTGACCGCTTCGACCGCCCGCCGCCGGGTGTAGCGCCGGTAGTGGTGGTTGAGGTCGTCGTGGCGCGTCCAGGCCCAGGTGTAGGCCGGCACGGACATCAGCAGGCGGCCGCCGGGCGCGAGAACCCGCTCGATCTCGGCGAGGGCGGTCGCCTCGGGATCGCAGTGCTCGATGACGTCGAAGGCCGCGACCACGTCGAAGGAGCCGTCGGCGAAGGGCAGCCCGGTCGCGGAGCCGCACACGCCGCCGTCGGCGAGGCCACGCGGGTCGACGTCGAGCGAGACGTGGTGCTCGGCGGTGCCCCGGAGCCAGGTCACGCTCGGTCCGTCGGCGCTGCCGACGTCGAGGAGGCGGCGGGGGGTGCCGACGTACGGCTTCATGACGGTCTCGAGGATGCGGGTGCGCGCCCGGTACCACCAGTAGTCGCTCTGGGCGATCGAGGGAGAGCCGCCGGACCTGGTGCCCAGCAGCATGCCCATTTCGGTCATCGGATGGAGACCTCGCTCACGTGGGTCGACTGATGTTTGTGGCCGGGGGCGGAGGTACCAGCAGCGTAGGCCAGCGCGATCTCGTCGGCGGTGCGACGCACGCCGACGGAGAAGGGCGTTTGCGTCCGTCGGTCGAGCTCGGGCCAGACGACGCTGCGGACGCGCAGGTCGCGCACCTGGCCGGGCGTGTTCGCTCCCGGGATGCGCAGCCGCGCCCGCCGTCGGAAGACCCGGTTGGTCTCACCGATGACCGCCGCGAGGGTCGCTCCGGTGCCGGTGGCCAGGATCTTGACGACGGCGCTCGATCCGGCACGCTCGACGTGCTCGTGGAGCCCGTCGAGAGCGTCGACGACCATCTCGGCGCAGTCGCCGACGTAGAGATAGTCGCGGATGGTGTCGAAGGAGACCCACACCGGCAGCGGCGTGCCACGCAGCTGCGCCAGGCAGAGCTGCGAGACCAGACCCTGGGGCTTGGCGAGCTTCTGGCCGGGCCCGTAGAGGTTGGTGATCCGGCCGAGGAGCGCCACCGACCCGGTCTCGGCGCAGAACGCGGTCAGGGCCTCCTCCATGGCCAGCTTGGCCCGGCCGTACGCCACCAGCGGCCGAGTCTCGGACAGCTCGGTGAACGGGGGATCGGCCGAGCCGGCGTAGACGCCACCGGCGGAGGAGGCGAAGAAGAAGGCGAGCCGGGTCTCGGGCCGCAGCGCGGCACGCAGGTCGGCGAGCACGTCGCGGAAGAGCGACACCTCGACCTCGAGCTCGTCGGCCGGGGTGGCCACGACGCCCGCGCCGGCGCACCAGGCGATGTCGACGCGGCCGTCCCGCGAGGAGTCGATGACGGACGCGACCGCTGACCGGAGGACGGCGCGGGCGGCGACCGGGTCGTGCCAGGGTACGCTCGTCGTGCTGACGGACGCCCCGGAGCGCTCCAGCGCGAGGCGTACGTGTCGGCCGAGCAGGCCGCCGCTGCCGACGACGAGCGTCGGCGGCCGGGAGGGGCCCGAGGTGCTGGTCAACCGCGGCGACCGGGTTCGTCGCGGAGCGGGCCGTTCGCGGGGTCGCTGACGATGACGTAGAGCGGCTTGCCCATCGCCATGTTGACCGAGACCCCGAGGTATTCGGCGATCACCCCGAGGGTGAGCATGATGGCGCCGGAGCAGACCAGGACGGCGGCCATCAACGAGGTCCAGCCCTGGACGGGCACCCCGCCGGCGAGCCGAGCGACGACCAGCGCGACCGCGAGCACGATGCCGGAGGCGGCGAGCAGCGCACCGCAGATGCTGACCGCACGCAGCAGCCGGGTGCCGCCGGTGAGCACCATCCGCCAGAAGTGCGACATCAGGGAACGGTAGTTGTAGCCGGAGGGCCGCTCGCCCTCCTCGCGCAGCTCGACCGGGCAGGTCGCGACGTCGGAGATGACCCAGCTGAGAGCGACGTCGAGGTAGACCCCGTTGGCGGCGTAGGCGGAGACGCTGCGGCCGTACTCGCCCAGGATCAGGCGGAAGCTGTTGAACTGCCGGGCGCTCCCGCCGGGCATGAGCCGGTCGATGACCACCTTCGAGCCGCGCGAGGTCAGGTTGCGCAGCGGACCGTGGGGCGCCGGGTTGGTCGGGCGGGCGTAGACCAGAGCGGCTCGCTCGCCGAGCGCGGTGTCGAGCATCGGCCCGATGTAGGCCGGGTCGTGCTGGCCGTCCTCGTCCATCGTGACGATCCAGTCCGACCCCGACGAGGCCAGGCCGGCGAGGGTCGCGGCGTGCTGGCCGAAGTTGCGGCTCAGCCAGATCGGGCGAACGATGTCGTACTTCTCGGCGAGCTGTCGGATGGCCGCGTCGGACGCGTCCGGGCCGTGGTCGTGCACGAGGAGGATCTCGGTGATACGTCCCTGGTGCCCGTTCGGGGTGACGAACGGTTCGGCGAGGTCGACGACCTCGCTCACCACTTCCGGGAGCGTCTCGGCACCGCGGTAGACCGGGATGACGACGGAGACGGTGTGGGTGAGGGACATCGCTAGGAAAATAGCGCATCCGGAGGGGCTTCGGTGTACTCCGTGTAGGCGATTTGTTGGCATGATCACCCGCGTGACCGCAGACCCGGCAACCGCAGGCGCCGCACCCGACACGAAGACCTCCTCGGACCGCCTGCCCTCGTTCGTCGGTGGATCGTGGTCGGGGCTTCTCCCGGGCGTGCTGGTCGTGGGCGCGACCCTCGTGCTCGCGATCCTCGTAGCCGGGGTGGACCCCGCCGACGCGCTGCTCTTCGCCGGGTACGTCCTGGTGTTCCTCACCTTCCCGGGCACCGTGGTCTGGCGAGCGGTCGCGAAGCCGGGTCCGAGCCTCGGCAACGACCTCGTGCTCGGCACCATCCTCGGGCTCGTCCTCGAGGCTCCGCTCTACGTGCTGCTGCGGCTGCTCGACCTCACCCAGCTGATCTACGCCTACCCGGTCGTGGTGCTCGTCGCCGTGGTGCTCGTCCTCCGGCGCCGCCGACGGGTCGGTCCGGTCGTGATCGGCAGGGCCCACCTGTGGTCGTGGGCCGGTGCGGCGGTGGCGGGCGTACAGGTCCTGCTGGTCACCAAGTACGTGTGGTCGCCGCGGCCGGTCGACGCGTTGCGGGCGCCGTACGTCGACGAGCCGTTCCACCTGGCCATCGCCGGTGACCTGCTGCACCACTTTCCCGCCCAGATGCCGTGGGTGGAGGGCACCCCGCTCTTCTACCACTGGCTCGTCTACGTGCACGTGGCGTCGGCGGCGACGGTCACCCACATCGAGCTCATCGTGCTCCTGCGCAGCCTGTCGATGGCGCTGCTGGTCCTGCTCACCGTCGGCGGTGCGTACGCAGCGGCCACACGAATCACCGGACGCGGCTGGACCGGGTTCGTGGCTGCCCTCGTCCTCGCCATGGGCGCGACCCCGGACTTCTTCGGCTGGACGAGCCTGGTCAGCCCCGCCCAGCTGGCCTTCGACTCCGTCATGCGTGCGTTCGACAGCCCGACGCACGCCCTGGTGATGCCGCTCCAGATGGTCCTGATGGTGCTGGTCGTCGAGATGATCCGAAGCTCTCGGTGGCGGTGGGGGCCGTGGTTGCTGACGGTGGCCGTGATGGTCGCCGTGGCCGGTGCGAAGTCGTCCGCCCTGCCGACGGTCATCGCCGCCCTGCTGCTCGCGCTGGTCGTCGCTACCGTGCTGAGGCGCCGGCGATCAGTCCGGACCCTCGCCGTCCTGTTCGGCTCGGCAGTCGTCGTCTTCCTGGTCGCGCAACAGGTGTTCTACGGCGGCGGCACCCGGGCGACCGGCGTCGATCTCAACGGCAGCACCGTCCAGCGACTGGGCATCCTGATGCTGCCGGAGGGCGAGACCCTCCCCGCGTCCGCGCCGGTGACCATCTGGATCTGTTTCACCGTCGGGTTCGTCCTCGTCGGGGTACCGGTGTTCGTGGCCGCCGTGCGTGGCGGCTGGCGACGGCCGGAGTTCGTCTTCCTGGCGGGCCCGTGGGCCGCCGGCGCCGGTGCGTTCATGGTCCTGAGCCACCCGGCGCTCAGCCAGGCCTACTTCCTCCTGGGCGCCGCCGGGTTCTTCGCCGTGGCGACGGCCGTCGCGCTCTCGGATCTTCTCCCCGTCGACCTGTCGTGGCGCGACGGCGCCCGGATCGTCGGCTGCGCCGCTCTTGGCTGGCTCGTCGTCGTGGCGGCCAGGCTGCTGGTGGGCGGCCACATGCCGGCGAACGGCTCGGCCTTCACGCCGACGCTGCTGACCCAGCTCGTCGTCGGGCTGCTGGTGCTCGCGGTGGCCGTCGGCGCCGTGCTCGTCTACGCCAGGCGCTCGACGATCGCGGCGGTCCCGGCCGTCGTGGCGCTGATGCTGGGGGTCGTGCTCGCCGGCGCACCGCAGACGGTCGCCCTCGCGACGGTCGGTCCCGCGGTTCCCCGAGAGGCCGACACCGACATCATCGGCCCCGGCGGGGTCGCCGCCGCACGGTTCGTCCGGGCGCACTCGCAGCGGGATGACCTGGTCGCGACCAACGCCCACTGCATCGGGCTGCCGGTGCCCGACTGCGACCGCCGGAACTTCTGGATCACGGCGTACGCCGAGCGCCGGGTGCTCGTGGAGGGGTGGGCCTACATCGACCCGCTGGTGGTCGGGCTGCCGTCGACCGATCTCAACAACTCGGCCTACCTGCCCTTCTGGGAACCGGAGCTGCTCGCGGCCAACGACGCCGCGATCACGGACCCGTCCCCGGCGACGATCGCCGCGCTGCGCGACGAGCACGGGGTCGACTGGCTCGTCGTCGACCGTCGTTACCGGGTCGACCTTCCGGGCCTGCGTCGCGAGCTCGGTCAGCCGCGCTTCAAACGCGGGCTCTACTCCGTCTTCGACCTACGCTGACCGGTCACGCCCCGGTCAACGGCGCAGAAGGCGACGGAGCCGCCCCTGGCGTCGGGCCTCCGCCTCCCGGCGACGGGCGCGGGCGTCCTCGACCTCCTGCTGGATCTCCTCCGGGATCGTGTGCAGGCCCTGCATGACGAGCTTCACGACCTGCATCACCTCGTCGCCCGGGATCTCGGCGTAGTCGCCGATGTTGTAGTCGGGGAAGGTGCTGTTCTCGATCATGTCGGTGAAGGAGAAGCCGCCGAGCTTGCCGATGAGGAGGTTGTCCTCGCGGTAGTCGTCGAGGAGCTCCTGGCGGAACTCGGGGGTCATGTAGACCGCACTGACGTCGTTCCAGCCGAGCTGGGTGGCCCGGGTGACGAACTCGCCCCGGAGGATCTGGATCCACCGCAGCCGGGTGGCCTTCCAGGAGTCGACGCCCCGGAGCCGGCCGCGCATCGGTGCCGCCGCCACGATCGGGGCCAGGTGGCGCGCGGTCTCGACGGTGCGCCAGCCGGACCCGACGTTGCTCGAGCCGGCCCCGCTGCCCTGGATCGGGAGCTCGCACGTGCTGAGGAAGTCGGCCACCGCGTTCCCGTCGCGGAGCTCCTTGCGTACGAAGGGACGCAGCCGGAGGTCGACGTCCGGGATGGCGCTGGTGATGGTGTCCGCGAACTGCCCGTAGTGGAGGAAGCTCATGTCGAGCGGCGACCACTCCCGGAAGTCCTCGAAGGGGAGGTCGACCAGCTCGGCGTGCTCGGGCCGCATCACCATCAGCCGCTCGACGTAGAAGGCGTTGTAGAAGGTGGCCTGGTCGCGGACGTAGTGGACCCAACGGACCTTCGCGCCCGCCTGCCGCGCGTAGTCGCCGATGGCGGCGATGTGCTCGGGCTTGAGCAGCGAGAACGCCTCGCAGGAGATCACCGTGGTCTCGGCGGTGCCCGAGGCGATCGACTCGACGAGCTGCTCCCAGGTGCCGAGGGCGGGGGTGAAGAGCACCTCGCCGAGGAGCTGGGAGTAGAGGTTCTGGTGCTGGACGCTGTGCGTGCCCCGGCCGATCGTCGGGTAGGCGACCTCGGGAGGGAGCTTCCCCTCACGGTCTGCGCGGGCAAGGAAGGTCTGGATCGCCGTGCTTCCGGTCTTGAAGGTGCCGGAGTGGACGATCAGAGTCTTCTGCATGTAGCTCTCCAAATGTCGCTGCTGGGATGGAGAGCGGCGCGACGTCCCGCCTCGTCACGAATCCTACTGGCCGAGGCTCACTGGCCGAGCTTCTTCTGCTCGATCTGAGCGTTGATCGCGACCAGCTCGGGATGCTCCTCCAGGAGGGCGACGAGGCCATCGGTGTCGAGACGGTGGGCGTCGTGGTCCTCGATGAGGATCTGTAGCAGCCGGAGGTCCTCCGGGGTGTCCAGCGTGATCCGGTACGCCGAGGCATCCCGCCCCCACGGCAGGTTGAGCTTGGGCCGGGAGCCGTCGGTGTAGAGCCACGGGGTGACGTGCTCGCGGTGGGGCGCCGCGGTCGCGAGCCGGTCGGCCTCCAGCAGCGCCGCCGCGGAGAAGACCTCGAAGTCGAGCCCGCGCGGATAGGTGCGCTCCAGGGCGTTGCTGGCATAGAGCGCGGGATCGCCGGCGGCGGCCCAGGCGTCGATGCCGCGGCGTACGACCTCGCCGTCGATCAAGGGGCAGTCGCTGGTCACCCGGACCACGACATCGGGCTCGAACTCCCGCACCGCCAGCGCGAAGCGCGACAGCACGTCGTGCTCGCTGCCCCGGACCACCCCGGCGCCGAGCTTGTCGGCCAGGACGGCGACCGGGTCGTCGTCGACGTTGGTGGTCGTCGCCACGATCACCGGGAGCCCGGCCGCGGTGAGCCGGGCGAGGTGGTGCTCGAGCATCGTGACGCCTGCCGCCTCGAGGAGCACCTTGCCGGGGAGGCGGGTGCTGGTCATGCGGGCCTGGGTGATGACCGCGGTCTTCACAGGACTCCGATCAGCGTCTCGACGACCTGGTCGACCTGGTCGTCGGTCAGGTCGGGGAAGAGCGGCAGGGAGAGCTCCTCGGCGTAGAACGCCTCCGCGTTCGGGCACATCCCGCGCCGGTAGCCCAGGTCGGCGTAGACCGGGTGCCAGTAGACCGGGATGTAGTTCACCTGTACGCCGATGCCTGCTGCCCGCATCTTCTCGAAGACCTCGCGGCGCCGGTCCTCCAGGATCCGCACCGGGTAGAGGTGCCACGCCGGGTCGACGCCCTCGCGCTGGACCGGCAGCCGGAGCCCGTCGACGCCGGCGAGCGCGCTGTTGTAGCGGGCGGTGATCTCCGCCCGCCGCTGCTTGAACCCGGCCAGCCGCTTCAGCTGGGAGAGGCCGAAGGCGCACTGCAGGTCGGTGAGCCGGTAGTTGAGCCCGAACTCGTGGACCTCCTGGTGCCACGGCCCCTCGTCCTCGATCCGGAACCGGTCGGGGTCACGCATCAGCCCGACGAAGTGGAACTCGTGGGCCCGCTGGGCGATGGCGACGTCCTTGGCGACGACCGCGCCGCCCTCGCCGGTGGTGAGGTTCTTGGTCGGGAAGAACGACAGCGTGGTCAGGTCGGCCAGGTCGCCGACCGGGCGCCCACCGGACGAGCCCCCGATCGAGTGGGCCGCGTCGGCCAGCGTCAGCGCACCGACCCGGTCGGCGATCGGCTGCAGCGCGGCGTAGTCGGCCGGGTGGCCGGCGTAGTCGACGGCGGCGACGACCTTGGTGCGGTCGGTGACGACCGCCTCGACCGCGGCCGGGTCGAGGAGGGCGGTGTCCTCCTCGACGTCGGCGAAGACCACCTTCGCGCCGAGCAGCGAGGCTCCCGACGCGGTGGCGACGAACGTCATCGGCGTGGTGACGACCTCGTCACCGGCGCTCACGCCGGCGGCGGCGTAGGCGATGTGGAGGGCGGCGGTGCCGGAGGTGCAGGAGACCGCGCGGTGCCCGCCGACCAGGCCGGAGAGCTCCTGCTCGAACGCGTCGACCGTCGGTCCGGTGGTGAGCCAGTCGCCCCGCAGGGTGGCGGTGACTGCCTCGATGTCGTCCTCGGAGACCGACTGGCGGCCGTAGGGCAGCATGCTCAGATCCCCGACTCCAGGACCTGACGGAGGTCGTCGGCGTCGTACCAGATGTCGTTCTTGTCCGAGGCGCAGTGGAAGCCGTCGGGGACCGGCACGGCGTCCATGATCGGCTTGTAGCCCCACTGCGGGTTCTCCGGCTCGATCACGTAGTACTTCCCGTCGCGGATGCTGACCGCGCGGCGGCCCTCCTCCGGGCTGATCATCTCCTCGTGGAGCTTCTCGCCGGGGCGCAGGCCGATGTCGACGAAGCTGGCGTCGGGGGCGACCGCCTTCGCCAGGTCGACGACCTTGTGGGAGGGGATGTGCGGGACGAGCAGCTCGCCGCCCTGCATGAGCTCGAAGGTGTCGAGCACCATCTGCACCGCCTGCGGCAGCGTGATCAGGAACCGGGTGCACCGCATGTCGGTGATCCCGAGCGGCTCGCCGCGCTCGGCCATCGCCTTCCACTTCGGGATGATCGACCCGCGGGAGCCGGTCACGTTGCCGTAGCGCACCACGGAGAACCGGGTGTCGTAGGAGGCGGCGTAGTTGTTGCCGAGGATGAAGATCTTGTCGGCGGTCAGCTTGGTCGCGCCGTAGAGGTTGATCGGCGAGGAGGCCTTGTCCGTGGAGAGGGCGACGACCTTCTTGACGCCGGCGTCGATGGAGGCCTCGACGACGTTCTGGGAGCCCAGGACGTTGGTCTTGATGAACTCGAAGGGGTTGTACTCCCCGGTGTCGACCTGCTTGAGCGCCGCGGCGTGGACCACGTAGTCGACGTCGTGGAGCGCCCGGTGGAGCCGGTCGCGATCACGGATGTCGCCGATGAACCAGCGCAGCCTGGGGTCGTTGCCGAACAGCTGACGGCACTCGTACTGCTTCAGCTCGTCGCGCGAGAACACGATCACGCGCCTCGGGTTGAGGTTGTCGAGGACGTGGCGGATGAACGCCTTCCCGAACGAGCCGGTCCCGCCGGTGACCAGGACGCTGGCTCCATCGAGCGGGTGGTTGATCGGTTCGGACTCTCGGGTGTCCGAATTGGGCACGGTCACGGGGATGCTCTCTACTCTGGGCCTCACTGGTGCGCCAACGATGTGGCGCGCAAAAGGTGACACACGTGCCGTTCGTCGGAACGGACGGATCCGGGAGGTTGCGCAGACATGTCCACGGGCGCACGTCTTCGGGTGGCGATGGTGTGCGACGCGGGTCCCGATGTCGGGATCGGGCACGTCATGCGGTGCCTGGCGCTGGGGGAGGAGCTCGTCGCTCGCGGAGCCCGGGTGGTGATGGTCGCCGACCTGGACCGGGTGCCCTGGGCGGCCGAGCAGGTGCGGCGCCGGGGGATGGAGATCGCCGCGCCCGGACCGGACGACGTCCGCGACGTCCTCACCCGCCTCCGGCCGACATCGGTGGTCGTGGACTCCTATCTCCTCCCGGCGTCGGTCTACGCCGACCTGCGGGAACGCTGGCCGCTGCTGGCCCTCACCGACGGCGACCCCCGCGGACGGGCGGCCGACCTGTATCTCGACCAGAACCTCGGCGCGGAGACCTCCGCGTGGGATCTCCCCGACGGGTCCCGGCACCTGGGTGGCCTCGCCTACGCCCAGCAGCGGCGTGACATCGTCCGGCAGCGGCCGGGCGCGCCGAAGGCCGCCGCCGACGAGCACACGCCGCTGCGCGTGCTGGCGTTCTTCGGGGGCACGGACGCCTTCGGGGTCGCTCCGCGGGTCGTGCGCCTGGTCGCGCGGACCGGGATCGCAGTTGAGCTGACCGTCATCGCGGCCGCCCCTGAGCTCGCCGAGGAGATCGCCGGCATCGCGCCTGCGCCCGGGCAGGTCGTCCACGTGATCGGGCCGACCGACACCCTCGCCGAGCTCGTCGCCGACGCGGACGTAGTGCTCAGTGCCGCCGGCACCTCGGCCTGGGAGCTCTTCTGCCTCGGCGCGGCCGTCGGGTTCGTCTGCGTCGCCGACAACCAGCAGGAGGCGTACGCCCGGATGGACCGGGACGAGCTGGCCGTCGGGATCGCCACGCTGGCCGAGCTCGACGACGATCCCGAGGGCACCGTCGGGCGGATGCGGCGGCTGCTGGGTGACGTACGTCTGCGGGAGAGGCTGCGCACCGCATGCTGGTCCACGGTCGACGGCCACGGCTCGGCCCGCGTCGCCGACGCTCTGCTCTCCCTGCCCACAACCCGTCGAGTCGGTTCATCTTGACCAAGACCCTCGCCGAGTCGGCCCGTCAAGACGGGCCGACTCGGCGAGCTGGTGGTCAGACGATGTCCCAGCTGAGCGGAGTGCCGGCGGTGGCGTCCTGGGTGAACGCACGACCGAGGACGATGTCGATGTCGGCGGGCGGGAGACCGTCGGCGGGACGTACGGATCGGACGTTGTCGGGGGAGACCAGCTCGCCGGCCTTCACGTCGCGGGTGACGAAGAGCGAGCGACGGAACCGCAGGCCCTCGCGCTCGGCAGACTTCGGGCCGATGCGGGCCTCGCCGAGCGCCTGCCAGGCGATCCTGGTCTCGCTGACCAGCGAGGCGAACTCGTCCGGCTCCAGGGAGAAGTCGGAGTCGACGGCACCGTCAGCGCGGGAGAGCGTGATGTGCTTCTCGATCACGCATGCGCCCAGGGCGACGGCCGCCACCGAGGCGCCGATGCCGAGGGTGTGGTCGGAGAGGCCGACCGCGACGTCGAGCCCGTCGCGCAGCACCGGGATCCCGCGGAGGTTGGAGGCCTCGGGCGGAGCCGGGTAGGAGGCGGTGCAGGCCAGCACGACGAGGTCGTCGTTGCCGGTCGCCCGGGCCGTACGCACCGCCGCGTCGATCTCGGCGAGCGTCGCCGTGCCGGTGGAGATGATCGTCGGCAGCCCGGTCTCCGCGATCGCCCGGACCAGCGGCAGGTCGGTGATCTCGGAGGAGGCCGACTTCAGCATCGGGACGCCCAGCTTCACCAGGAAGTCGACCGCGGTCGGGTCGAAGGCGGCGGAGAAGGGGACCATGCCCAGCTCGGAGGCCAGCGCGAAGATCGGCTCGTGCCACTCCCACGGCGTGTGCGCCTCCTCGTAGAGCTCGTGGAGGCGGCGGTTGGGCCACAGCGGGTGGTCGGCCGAGAGCCGGAAGGCGGGGGTGTCGACGTCCAGGGTGATGGTGTCGGCGGTGTAGGTCTGGATCTTGAGCGCGTGCGCGCCGGCCTCGCCCGCGGCACGGACGATGTCGAGCGCCCGCTCCAGGTCGCCGCCGTGGTTGCCGGACATCTCCGCGATCACGAACGGCTCGTGCCCGGGACCGATCAGGCGGTCTCCCACGGCGATCTCGTGGTGGGTCATCACTGCTCCTTGCCGGAACGTCGGGTGGGTCGGTCGTCGCGGTGCAGCCGGACCGGGATCGCGGTCACGGAGCCGCCGTCGACGGTCTGCTCGTAGGGCTCGCCCTCGGTGAACCCGAGCCGGCGGTTCATGGTGCGTACGGCTTCGTTGTGGGGGAGCACCTCGCCCTCGAGGAGGTCGACGTCGAGCCCGTCCGGCTCGGGGGCGAAGGCGTACGCCACAGCCTCGCGCATGATCTTGGTCCACGCCAGCAGCGCGGTGCCGTCGGCGGTCGTGCCGTCGTGGTCGAGATAGAAGCCCCAGGAGGCGGACCTCGCGGTGGGGTCGTGGTCGAAGAAGGTCACCACGCCGAGGGGGCGGTCGGCGTACTCGAACATCAGCACCCGCCGCGACGGGTCCGCGGTGACCCGGGACCACCAGGCGGCGTGCTCCTCGGCGGTGATCAGGTGCTGGTTGATGCTCACCGACCGGTTGGCGTCCTGGTTGCGCCACGCGAGCATGTTCGGCAGGTCGTCGGCGGTCGCCCGTCGCAACATCGGTCTCCTCATAGGAGTCACGATATGGTCCGAGGCCATGGAGACTCTTGACCGACCGGCGGTCCGCAAGCTCATGGCCGAGGTGTTGGCCGTGCAGGGGAAGACCCTCCCGGAGGACGACACCGCGAAGCTGGCGGACATCGGTTTCCGCTCCCTCGACTTCTCCGAGCTCGCGCTCCGGGTCGAGGACGAGATCGGGGACGAGCTCAACTTCGAGGCCGCCGGGCTCCGCTCGATCGAGACGATCGGAGACGTGCTCGACCTGCTCGTGGAGATCCAGGGGCAGTGATCGCCGACAACCTCGTCGTCGATGCCCGGACGGGGCGGCGTACGACCTGGGGTGAGCTCGTCCGGCAGGCCGCGCCCCGGCCGGCGCCGACGGCGTACGTGGTCGAGCACAGCGTCGACGCCCTGCCGGCGGTCGCTGCGCTGGAGGACGGCGGCGAGCTGCTGGTCGTCGCCGCCGGACGGCTCGACGAGGCTCTCGCCGAGGAGCTGCGTACGGCCGGGTTCGACCTGGTCGCCGGCGACGACGTCCAGACGGCCACGAGTCCCCGCGAGGCCGAGGACGGCCGGGTCTGGCTGCTCACCTCCGGGTCGACCGGCCGGCCCAAGCGGGTCGGTCACACCCTCGCGTCGCTCTCGACCGTGACCGGCGAGCTGGCGTCGCGCACCTGGCTGTGCCCCTACTCGCCCGGCACCTACGCCTGGTGGCAGGTGGTCACCCTCGGGCGGGGCGTACCCGGTCAGGACCTGGTGCTCGTCGACCCGGCCGACCTGGACGACTGGGTGACGCCCGCGCTCGAGCACGGCGTCACCGCTGTGTCCGGGACCCCGACGTTCTGGCGGCGTACGTTGATGCGCCACGGCGCCGAGCTGCAGAAGCTTCCGCTGGAGCAGGTCACGCTGGGTGGCGAGCCTGTCGACCAGGCCGTGCTGTCGCAGCTCACCGAGACCTTCCCGCACGCGCGGGTGTCCTGGATCTACGCCTCCTCCGAGGTGGGCGCCTCGATCGTCGTCCACGACGGCCGCGCCGGGTTCCCGGTGGAGTGGCTGGACCGCGACGTACCCGGCCGCCCGCGGCTGGCGGTGGTGGACGGCGAGCTGGTGATCACCTCGCCGCACCACGGCACCGACGCCTCGGGCGCCAAGATGGCCGGCGCCGTACGCACCGGCGACGCCGCCCGCATCGAGGACGGCCGGGTGCTGGTCACCGGCCGCCTGGACCGCGACGAGCTCAACGTCGGCGGCTCCAAGGTCTCCGCGGGCGCCGTCCGTGACCTGCTGCAGTCCCATCCCGAGGTGGCCTGGGCGGCCGTACGCGGCCGGAAGGCGCCGCTGGTCGGCACGATGGTCGTCGCCGACGTCGTCGCCGGCCCGGACTCCGACGTGAGCCCGGACGACCTGACCCGCTGGGCGGCCGAGCGGCTGCCCGAGTACGCCGTCCCGCGGCGCATCAAGATGCTCGCCGAGATCCCGGCCAAGGAGACGCTGAAGAGCGATGTCTGACTTCGAACCCATCCCGCCCGCCTCCGTCGTGCTGGTCTCCGGCGCCTCACGAGGCCTCGGCCTCGCGATCGTCACCGACCTGCTCGAGCGCGGGGTGAAGGTCGCGGCCTTCGCGCGCACGGTGACCCCGGAGCTCGACGAGCTGGCCGACAAGTATCCCGAGGCCACTCATTTCGGCTCGGTCGACGTGACCGACGAGAAGGCGGCCCAGACGTTCGTCAAGGAGGTCGAGGGAAAGCTCGGCATCATCGACGGACTGGTCAACAACGCCGCGATCGGGCAGGACTCGCTGCACGTGCACACCTCCGCCGACCGGATCGCGCAGATCATCGAGACCAACCTGACCGCGCCCCTGGTGCTGACCCGGTTCGTGCTGCGGCGCCTGATCGGCAAGGGCCTGAAGGGCCGGGTCGTCAACGTGACCTCGATCTGCGGCCAGCGCGGCTATCAGGGCCTGGTGGCCTACTCGGCCACCAAGGGAGGTCTGGACGCGGCGACCCGCTCGCTGGCCCGTGAGCTCGGTGGCCGGGTGCTGGCCAACGCGGTCGCGCCCGGGTTCTTCGCCTCGGAGATGTCCGCGGTGCTCGGCGCCAACCAGCTCGAGTCGATCGCACGGCGTACGCCCTCGGGGGCGATGACCACGCCCGAGGACGTCGTGCCGACCGTGCGGATGCTGCTGCTCGAGCAGACCAACATCAACGGTCAGTCGATCGTCATCGACGGCGGCGGCTCGATCTGATGCTCGATGGCCTGCTCCGCGTCGGCAGCGATGCCGAGCTCGCCGGACATCGCGCCCGCAGCCACCTCCACGACGGCCGGGTGGTCGCCTGGACGGGCTCCTACGACGTCCCGGTGGCGGTCGACGGCGAGGTGGAGCGGACGGTCCCGGCGGCTCTCGCGAGACGGTTCGGCACCGAGGGGTTCTGGGAGCGATGGACCCGCGCGGAGTGCGTCGCGAAGCTCACCGGCCGCGGCGTCCTCGACCTGGTGGGCCTGATGGCCGGCAACCTCGGCGCGGGCGACCGGCCCGGCGCGGGAGCGCACCTGAGCACCGTACGTCTGCCGGGCGGCATCGTTGTGACGATCGGCACGCTCGGGCGGTCAGGGTTCCCCACGGGGTATCGGCCGGAGTGCGGGGGACTGTTCGTTCGCCTGTAACCTCTGGGTTCGATCAGATTCGCGGGTGCGTCATCCAGGGCGCCCCCGAACCGAGAGGGATGTGCATGGGTCAGGGAATCGTCGACGTCCTGCGTCGCGCCGAACGAAGGATGCCACAGGGCGTCCGTCGCCTGGCTCGTGACGCCGGCCATCGCGTTCTCGGCCACGAGCGCGGCCCCCTCGTGTCGGTCGTGGTGACCGTAACCGACCAGGACAAGCAGTATCTGGCCGAGTCGCTCCTCTCCGTGCGCGAGCAGACCCATACCGAGCTCGAGATCCTCATCGCGCCCTACGGCCAGGCCAGCGTGGTGAGCGACCAGATCCTCGCCGATCTCCCCGACGACTACCGCCTGCGGCTGCTGGACAGCTCCGCGACCCAGGCCGCGGCCCGCGACCGTGGCGGTCGCGCGGCCCGGGGCACCTACGTCTGCTTCCTGCTCGCTGCCGACCTCCTCACCCCGAACGCGATGCGTACGCTGGTCACCTCGCTGGAGGCCAGCGGCTCCGACCTCGCGGTCGGTCGCATCGAGAGCCGCCAGCGGCTCTCCCCGCCGGTGGTGCCGGCCTACGACCTCGTGCACGCGGAGAACCGCTCCGGTCTGACCCTGGCCGAGTTCCCGGTGGCGCTGAGCGACGTCGGCGTGAGCAACCGGCTCTTCCGCACCTCGTTCTGGCGGCAGCAGGGCTTCACCTTCGGTGGCCGTGGCGGCGCCGACGCGGTGGGGTTCGACGGCTACCTGAAGGCCAGCCGCTTCGACGTGGTCACCGCGCCGGTGTGCGTGGACATGGACCGCGCCGACGGCACCCCGGTCGAGCAGATCCACGACCAGACCCTCGGGATGGAGGAGTGGATCGAGCAGACCCGGTCGACGTGGGTCGCCATCGGCGAGATGGGCTCCGGTCTGCGTGACCACTGGGCGCTCGGCGGCCTCGCCGGCCGCGCCAACACCATCCTCGGTGACGTCGAGCGGATGAGCGCCGAGCAGTGGACCAGCCTCCGTGACCTTGTCGTCGAGATCGAGCGTGACGTCTCCCCGCAGGTGTGGCTCAAGCTGCCGGTCGAGGTGCGGGCCCGGCTGATCTACCTCCTCGCCGACCAGCGCGAGGAGCTCACCGCGTTCGTCGCGTCCCGCTGGTTCGAGCGGGGCAACCTGCGCACCAGGGTCGAGGACGGCCAGGTGCACGGGATCTTCCCCGATGCCGGCCTCCCCGAGGCCGTGACCACGCTCAACGAGCACGAGACGCCGGCTCGGGTGCTGGTGCGGGACGTACGCCCGCTCGACTCCGACCGGGTCGTGGTCGATCTGGTGGCGCGGATCGAGCTCGTCGACCTCGCCGAGAAGACTCCGGTCTTCAGCGCCCGCCTGGTGCCGGACCTGGTCGACATGGACGACGAGGACGGTTTCGCGAGCGACCCCGACACGGTGCTGCCCGACCCGATCGAGCTGACCGTGACACCGCGCTACGACGCGCAGGCCAACATGACCATCGGCCACAAGTACCAGGACTACCGCCCGGCCGGGTGCCGCACCGAGGTCGACCTCTCCCGGCTGACCGCCGGGCGCTGGCACCTCGAGGTCACCGTCGACGTCGACGGCGTCGTCCGCACCACCAGCGAGGTCCAGATCGACACCCGCGGCCCCGCGGGCAACCTGGCCACGCGCTACCGGCCCCGGGTGCACACCTCCTCCGGCCTGTCCGTGGCCTGCGATCGCTACCTCGACCAGCTCAGCTTCCGCGCCGTCCCGACGGCGGCCACCTCGCTGGAGCGGGTGCAGGTCGAGGGCCGCACCGTCTCCCTGACGCTCGCCGGCGACCTTCCGCAGGCCGTGCGGGCGATCGGTGGCGGCGTACGCGTCGAGGCGCCCGTCAGCGACGGCAAGGTCACGCTCACCCTTCCCGCCCACGGTGCCGTCGAGCCCGGGGCGCCCGCAGCCTGGCGGCTGGAGACGCTCCAGGACGGGACCTCGGGCCGGATCGTCTGGACCGACCCGCTCGGCGAGCCGTGGACCGGCGAACGCGGCGGCAGCGTGCTGGCCTCGCGCGACGGCCGCGGTTTCGCGCAGGTCATCGAGGTGGCCGACACGGTCGCGGTCGACCGTGTCGAGCTCGGCGAGGGCCGCATCACGGTGCGCGGCCACTGGCTCAGCTCGATCCCGAAGCACGCCCGCCTGACCCTCTCCGGCTCGCGGCACAGCGAGACCGTCAAGATCGACACGGGTGCCGCCGAGTTCGAGGTCGTCTTCTCGCTGCACTGGGACGAGTGGGGCCTGGGCGAGGCCGTCCTGCCCAGCGGCGTCTACCAGTTCCGGCTCACCTGCGGCGCCAAGCGCGCAGGCCACGTACGCCACACCACCGCTTTCCTGGAGCACCAGGCCGAGTTCCAGACCAGTGACGAGGTCCGGCTGCGCCCGGTCAACGGCAGCGGCCCCGGGATCACCCTGCAGCCGCCGATCCCCGTCGACCACGCCGGCAGCTACGCCCACAACCTCGCCCGCGAGCGCGTGCTGGCGGCCGAGGAGCCGATCGACGAGTCCGCGGTCTACCTCTCGACCTACGCCGGCTCGACGGCCACCGACTCCCAGCTCGCGATCCACGAGCACCTGCGGCGCACCCGACCCGACCTGACCCTCTACTGGGGTGTCGCCGACCACGCCTCCCGGGTGCCCGAGGGCGGCGTCCCGGTCGTGCTGCAGAGCCCGGAGTGGTACCGGGTCATCGGCACCGCGAAATACCTCGTCCAGAACATCGACTTCGACCGCTGGTGGCACAAGCGCGAGGGTCAGCGGTTCCTGCAGACCTTCCACGGCTACCCGGCCAAGTCGATGGGCCTGCGGATGTGGCGCGCCAAGATGTTCTCGCCGCTGCGCTGCGAGGCCGAGCTCGACCGCACGACCGCCGGGTGGGACCTGATCCTCACCCCGACGCCGGAGATGGACCGCTACTACCGCGAGGAGTACGCCTACGACGGCCCGATCCACAGCGAGGGCTACCCGCGCGACGACGCGCTGGTGCTCCCGTCGGCGGCGGAGGCCCGCGAGCGTACCCGCAACCTGCTCGGCATCGGCTCCCACCAGAAGGTGGTCCTCTACGCCCCGACCTGGCGCGACCACCTGGCACTCAACTACCGCTCGGCGAAGATGGTCGAGCACCTCGACGTGGTCGCGGCCAGCGAGGCGCTGGGCGACGAGTACGTCATCCTGCTGCGCGGTCACCGGTTCAACTCCAAGGGGAGCGAGCGCAGCGAGCGCACCGCCCGGATCATCGACGTCACCGACTACCCGGAGATCAACGACCTGATCCTGGCCTCCGACGCCGCGGTGCTCGACTACTCCAGCCTGCGCTTCGACTTCGCCCTCACCGGGCGGCCGATGGTGTTCCTGGTGCCGGACCTGTCCGACTACACCGGCGGCATCCGTGGCTTCCTCTACGACTACGCCGACACCGCCCCCGGGCCGATGCTCGACACGGCCGAGGAGGTCGTCGCGGCCCTGTCCGACCTGGACCGGCTCGAGGCCGACTACCGCGACCGGATCGCCGCGTTCAACGCGAAGTACCAGTACACCCAGGACGGGAAGGCGACCGAGCGGGTCGTGGAGAGGTTCTTCGACAAGCCCTGAGGTACACGAAGACAGCGATGGCGCGGGCCCCTTGCGGGGACCGCGCCATCGCTGTCTGTTCGGGTTCAGCCCAGGATCACGGCAGCCGGGCCAGGGCCGGCTTGTTCACCGAGGTCTTGTTGGGGATCGCGTTCCAACGCTCGGGCAGGACCGCGCGGTGCGGGCCGACCTCGAGGAGGACCACGTTGCGGTAGGTCATCCCGTAGGTCTCGACGTAGGGCGCCAGCGAGGCGAGCAGGCCCTTGTCGCGCCACTGCTTGGCGTCGAGCACGAGCACCTCGATGTCGAAGGCGTCGAAGTCGAAGGCGTGCCGCTGGTGGCCGTCCCGACGGAGCTCGGCAGCCTCGGTGGTGCGCTCGGCCTGCTTGTTGGCGGCGGCGTGGATCTGCTGGAAGCCGCTGACCCCGCGGGTGCCGACGACGTCGGTGGCGGCCAGCAGGTTGCCCTCGAGGTCGGTGTCGGCCAGGCCGGCGATGTCCTCGGTCAGCACCGCGGAGACGGGGAGGACGACCAGCTTGTCGACGTCGGGGAGCAGGTCGGCGACCACGAGCCGCTCGAGCTGGCCGATCGGCAGCAGGCTGCCGTCGGGCTGCTTGATCCCGTCGAAGCCGGACACGTCCAGCGCGCTGAGCGTGATCCCCGGCCGGGCGAGCTCGTCGAGCCGCAGGTCGGTGCCGCCGGTGTGGACCCACAGGTGGACCGGACGGGACGAGTGGGCCTTGATCGACTTGATCAGCCGGCGCAGCTTCGGGCGCTGCTTCGGGCGGGCCGAGACGGCGACGTGGACGGCGTCGGCCGGGACCTGCTCCGGGGTCCTGACCGGGTTGCTGCGTACGTCCTCGGCGATCGAGCTGACCAGCTCGCCGACCTTGCGGGCGCCGGCGCGGCGCTCACGGGCGATCTCGACCTCGGCGGCGTTCATCTCGCGCCACAGCGCGTAGACGTCCTCGACGCTCGCGCCGGAGAAGATCTTGGTGAGGATCTTCTCGAGCCGGTCGTTCATGCTCTCCCGGATGCCGTCGAACTCGTCCGGCGTGAGCGGGTTGAGGCCGGCGAAGCGGGGGTCGGAGAGGTTCTTCGGACGGAAGTCGATGTCGATACCGATGCTGCGACCGGGCAGGTAGCAGTGCAGGCGGCTGGTGACCAGCTTCCGGTGGTCGCGGCGGTAGCCCTCGAGCATGGCGATCGCGTCGTCGATGTTCTGCACGAACGGACGGAACCTGACCTCGTCGAGGCCGCCCTGGGCGTACGTCGGGGCACCCTCGGGGATGGAGCCGTCGAAGACGTCGACGTAGCCGACAGGCGCGTCCGGGCCGGGCAGCTCGTCCGCGTCGGGGAAGACCGTCGAGACCGTGGTGGTGAGGCAGCCGGAGAAGAAGGCGGGCACGCCGACGGAGAGCAGGATGTCGACGGTCGTCCAGTCGCGGCAGCCGATCGGGGCGTACTTCTTCAGGTACTCGATCGTCTCGTCGGTCATCATGGCGCGGGTGCTGCAGTGGAACGAGACGAAGATCGGGCGCAGGTTCTTGTGGAACGGCATCCCGTAGCGCATCTCGAAGATCGGGTGCATGTACCACCCGAAGCCGAGCATCCAGGTGTCCTTCGGGACCGGCTGGTACATCGACGCGTCGCGCTGGAGCGTCATCAGCTGGACCTTGGCGGAGAGACCCTCGCGGACGCGCTCGGGGCGGACCCGGTCGCGCAGCCGGTTGGCGAGGTCGTCGAGCTCGGACTCGCCGGTGAACTCCAGGTCCTTGTGGCGCACCACGTGACCGAGGGAGGCGACGGTCTGGACGTGGTCGCCGATGTTGGCCGAGGCGCGGGAACGGCCGGGGTGGCCGTAGTCGACGACGGCGTAGGAGACGGTGCCCTCCGGCGCGGCCGGGGCGTCGGGCTCGTCGTTGTCGGCGGCGACCCACGAGCGCAGCCAGTCACGGCTCTCGACGACCCACTTGGTGTCGCCCTTGGTGCCGTCGCCGACGGCCTCGTCGAGCCGGGCGTAGAGGCTGCGGGCCAGCTCCTGGTCGCCGAAGCCGAAGACGCGGCTGGTCATCGCGAGCCACGCGCGCCCGGGAACGTACGCAGCGCCGGCCTCGGCGAGGTCACGCAGGGTCGCGCGGGTGGCGTCGGGGTCGACGTGGAGGCCGGACATGACGTACTCGTCGGCGGCCGCGACGGCCCAAGCCTCGACCGGGACACCCTGGAAGAGGGCCCAGGCGCGCTCGTAGAAGCCCCCACCGGCGGCGTTGACCGCACCGTCGAGGTCAGCGGCGACGACGAGCGGCTCGACCTCGATCGAGATCGGTGCCGGCTTCTCGGGCTGCGGTGCGCCCTCCGAGATGGACGGGACCCGGGCGGTCAGGCTCTGACGCAGGCGCTCGGGAAGCAGCTGGCGAGCGAGTCGTCGAGCTGGGCTGGCCATGGGACTCCTTCATTGATGGTTCGACGCATTGTCGTTGGGCGGCGCCGCGTTGTTCGCGGTCCGTTCACACGGTCCCCCCTATGATCCAGACCGGATATCCTGCCCGAAGAATCGGCAATCCCCAAAGACGCCGACTAACCTCTGCGCATGCCGATCCCCAACTCCCACGAGCAGGTCGCGCTCCCCGAGGGCCGCTACCTCACGATGTGCAACGAGATCGCGACCAAGTTCGGTGGGCAGACCCGGGCGATGATCATGCGCAACCGCCTGATCACCCAGCACACCGGGATCCCGACCACGCTGCTGACCACCGAGTCGAAGCCCGTCTACGACGAGGTGCGCCAGGTGCTGCGCGACTCGGGCCAGCTGATCGACGGCATGGAGCTGCTCAACCTCTATGAGTGGTACCGCCGGCACACCCCCACCGACGAGCCCGACGAGTCCGTCGCGGCACTCGGCGGGCGGCTGGCCGAGGTCGCCGGCACGACCACCTCCGACGTGCTCCACCCCGACGGCACCGTCTACTACACCGCCCACTCGCAGTCCGGGAAGGACCTGGCGCGCGACTACCGTCGCGCCGACGGGTCGATCTACCTGCGGGCGCCGGGCCCGGGCGCCCCGGCCGCGTCCCGGGTGCCCTACATCCTCACCGACGCCGAGGGACGTCCGATCCGATCCTGGGAGACCGTCGGCGGCTGGCTGTGGCACTGGCTCGAGATCCTCGCCGGCGACGCCGAGCGGGTCTTCTTCGTGACCGACTCCCGGTTCGCGCTGCGGGACGTCATGCCCCGGCGGGACGACCGCTTCTACTTCCTCCACCTCATGCACAACAACCATGTGGTGAAGGAGCGCCGCTGGAACTCCCAGCTCTCGGGCAAGTACGCGCCGCTGCTCGACAACATCCACGAGTACGACGCCCTGGTCAACCTGACCCACCGGCAGTCCGAGCACATCGCGATGCGCTACGGCGCGACCTCGCACCGGTTCGTCGTGCCCAACCCGGTCGAGCTGCCGGAGCTGCCCGAGACGATGCCCGAGCGCGAGCCGGCGACGTTCGTCACCGTCGCCCGGCTCGAGCCGCAGAAGCGTCTCGAGCACGCCATCAAGGCCTTCGCGAAGGTGATCGAGAAGCGGCCGGAGGCCAAGTTCCAGATCTATGGCGACGGCAAGCTCTACCGGCCGCTCGCCGACCTGATCGAGAGCCTCGACGTCGGCAAGAACGTCCAGCTCATGGGTCACGACCCGCGGGCCAAGGAAGCGCTGCTGCACGCCACCGGCTTCATCATGACCAGCGTCAACGAGGGCTACCCGCTCGCCACCCTGGAGTCGCTCTCCTTCGGCTGCCCGGTGATCAGCTACGACATCAACTACGGTCCGCGCGAGCAGATCAGCGACGGTGTCGACGGCTTCATCGTCGAGGCCGAGGACATCGACGCCGTCGCGGACCGCTGCATCCGGATGATCGACGCCCCGGAGATGGTGGCCGAGATGTCCCGCAAGGCGCTGGAGAAGGCCGACAAGCACACCTGGCGCGCGTTCCTCGAGGACTGGCGGGTCGCCTTCGAGGGCGCCGTCGCGCAGCGTCCCGGCCGGATCGAGAAGGCCCGCGCCCGGCTCGACGTCCACGCCCTCGGCTGGGCCCGGCCGATGCCCGAGGGCGTCGCCACCCGGCTGCCCGGGCCGGCCAGCCGGCTGGGACGCACCCAGGCCAGCTCGGCCGCCTTCCGGGACTCCCGTACGCTCCGCTTCGACGCCACGCTCCACGTGGTGGGCGAGTGGCCGAAGGGTGTGATGACCGACCGGATCGTCACCCTCGACGCCGTCTGCAACGAGACCGGCGAGGTCGCCTCGCTGCCGCTCGAGGTCACGCCCGAGGGCCGCGGCACCTTCCGGCTCGCCTCCCGGTTCGACCTCGCCGAGGTCTTCGAGGAGTTCTCCGCGGACTCCCGCAACCTGGACCTGCGGCTCCGGTTCACCGTCCACAACTGGAACTGGCAGACCAAGCTCGGCCGGCCCCGTGACGTACGGCCGAACTTCGAGGTGTCGTTCGGTCCGAACGACGTGCTGCACCTGCAGCGACGCTGACCAGAGTCAGGATCGGTCCGTTCGGACGACGTGCAGCTTCGTCCGCCGCTCCAACCGGAAGCCCGGGCGGTCCCGGAAGTACTCGTCGACCGCGTCGCGGCACCCGCTGTAGTGGAAGTAGTCGTCCAGGACGATCCGGCCACCCACGACCAGGTGCGGGGCGATCCGCTCCAGGCAGGTCATCGTCGACTCGTACCAGTCGCCGTCGAGGTGGGCGAAGGCCACCGGCTCGTCGATCTGCAGGGTGTCCTGGAACAGGCCCTGCACCAGCTCGACGTTGTGCTCGGCCGGCTTGATCCCGTGGCGGGCGAACGAGTCGCCGACCTCGTCGTAGAGGTTGTCGCGGTAGCCGTAGTAGGTCTCGCCGGCGATCCCCTTCGAGGCGCCGCTGGCGATCGTCCGGTAGCGCTGGTGCACGTCCTCCCCGTCGCGCTCGGACGGCTCCGGGATCATCCCGAACACGTCATAGACCTTCATCGGCCGCTTCGGGTCCTTCGCGGCCGCCATCACGATCGCTGAGCCGCCGAGGGCCGCACCGGTCTCGATGATCAGTCCCGGCCGGTCCTGGAGGTCGGCGTCCAGCACCTGGCGGGCGAGCACCTCCAGGTTCTCGGGCTTGAGGTAGGTGAGGTGCTCGGCACGGACGCCGTCGAGGACGCTGCGGACCTCGGCGGGGAGCTGGAGGTCGGCCAGCGGGTCGCGTACGGACTCCCGGGTGCGGATCGTCTCCGCCCTCAGCCGCTCGACCTCGGCCTCGAGGGCGGCGGTGGTCGGGGCGATCCTCTTCTCGGTCTCCGGCCGCGGAGATGCGGTCGGCGTCTCGGCGAGGGGCTTGCGCGCGACCACGACGTAGTTCTTCGGCATCCCGCGCTCGAAGCGCCGGCCGGAGACCTCCAGCCGCGCGTAGAGGCGGCTGAGGTGGACGGCGAGCTTCCGGTTGAGGAGCACGATCGGGGCGACGTAGGCCAGCTTCCAGCGCAGGCCCCGGCCGCGGAGGTCGTCGATGCTCGTGGGCAGGTTCTTCGCCATCATCTGATAGCTGTAGGCGACCGTCCCGAAGTAGCCCTCGAGCCAGTTCATCCGGGCGATCTCGAAGCCTGCTTCCTCGAACATCTTCCGCAGCGAGAACTGGGTGTAGCGGAAGAAGTCGTAGGGCTTCTGGTGCTCGGCGAAGAAGAGCGGGGCCGAGAGGAAGAT
The DNA here is from genome assembly GCA_040302365.1 of Nocardioides sp. NPDC126508. Classification (GTDB taxonomy): domain Bacteria; phylum Actinomycetota; class Actinomycetes; order Propionibacteriales; family Nocardioidaceae; genus Nocardioides. The sequence goes on along the minus strand of JBEOUM010000003.1, from coordinate 602,736 downwards.
CCGGCCGCCGGGCTTGAGCACCCGGTAGAGCTCGGCGATCGCCTTCTCCGGCTCGGGCACGTGCTCCAGCACCTGATTGCAGATCACCCGGTCGAAGTGGCCGTCGTCGACCGGGATGTCGGTGATGTCGCAGACGTAGTCCAGGGGTGCGTACGCCGAGCTCAGCTGTGCGAAGTCAGCGGCCTCGTAGCGGGCGTGCTTGAACAGCCCCCGGTAGGGGGAACGGCCCGCCCCGGCGTCGAGGACACGCATGCCCCGCTTGGTGCCTCGGGCGAAGCGCGCCATCTCCTGGCGTAGCCGCACTCGGGATGGATTGACGCGTCTGGGCCGCATGGAGCGACATTAGCGCTGTTGAAGCGGCGTCTCTCGTAATCCGCGCAAGACGGCGTCGCGCACCGGATCGTGCAGGCGGCGCTCGACGAGGTAGTGGAGCGCGATGGCCAGCACGAGAGCGGTCGAGACGGCGGCGGCCAGCACGACGTACTCGTCGTAGCGGCCGTGGAACGTGTCGATCACCCAGAACGCGAACTGCGCGTGGATCAGGTAGAGCGGGTACGTCAACGCCCCGAGCGTCGTCAGGAAGCGTGCCTCCACCCGGCCCAGCGGGCCGGCCGAGACCAGCCAGACGAGCGCCGCGAACGCCAAGATCGCCCAGCCGGTGACCGCCGGCGAGACGGTGGCACCGACGAGCTCCGTCGCCCGGTCGGCGTACTCCGTGGCCTGGCGGATGCCGAGGATCACGTTGTAGACCACCGCGAGCCAGGCGATGAACGAGTTGCCGAACCGGTAGATCAGGAACAGCGCCATGCCCATCGCGAAGAACGGGGCGTACTCGGCGAAGAGCAGCGAGTTGAGCACGCCGGAGTCGGTCGCGCGGGCGATCTGGGCGATCAGCGGCCACAGGAAGACCATCGCGATGACCCGCTGCTTGGTGATCCCGAGGAGCAGGAAGATCCCGATCAGCAGGTAGAACTTGAGCTCGATCCAGAGCGTCCAGAACGCACCCTGGGCACTGAGCACGTTCCAGGCGTCCTGGGTCATCGTCATGTTGATCAGACCGCCCACGAACCCCTGGTCGCGGCCGCCCTTCCAGTTGGCCTGGAGGATCAGCGTGATGATCACCGCGACCCAGTAGGCGGGGAAGAGCCGGGCGACGCGGGAGGAGACGAACCGCGGCAGGTCGCGTCCCCACGCGGTCATCAGGATCACGAAACCGCTGATGATGAAGAAGAGCTCCACGCCGAGGTAGCCGTAGCGGGTGACGTGGTTGAGGGTCGGGAAGACCTCGCGGGGGTCGACGCCCCAGTAAGGGGTCGAGATCCCGGTCAGGTGGTAGCCCACGACGACGGCTGCCGCGAGGAACCGGAGCGCGTCGAGCGCGCCGAGCCGGGAGCGGCGTACGGCCTTCTTGGGGGCGGGGGCCGGGTCGGCGGCGGGGGCCGTGTCCGCGGGGGCGGTCGAGGCGTCGGCAGGGGCGCTGGTCGGGGCGCTGGTCATCGGATCAGTTCCCCGCCGCGGCGTCCAGGGCCTCCTGGATCGGGTCGATGCGGCGCAGGTCGATGACGTGGCCGGTGCTCGACGCGATCAGGGTCTCCAGCGACGCCCGGGCGACCGCCTTCGACTCCAGGAGCGTGTGCGACGGCTCCTGGCCGAACGCCTTGGTGCGCATCGGGGTGGCGGTGCGCTCGGGGTTGATCGCATTGACGCGTACGCCCTGGTCGGCCCACTCGTCGGCGAGCGCCTGGGTCAGGTTGACGGTGGCCGCCTTGGCGGAGGAGTAGAGCGCGTAGCCGCGGCGACCGCGGGTGTAGGAGCTCGAGGTGAAGAAGAGCAGCGAACCCTTCGCCCGGGCGAGGTAGGGGAAGAACTCCTGGGCGATCAGGACGGGCGCGATGTAGTTGATCTCGGTCGCGCTGTAGATCGTCTCCTCGGACACGGTGGCGAGCTCGCCGCGCGGCAGCACGCCTGCCGTGTTGACGACGAAGTCGATCGAGCCGAAGCGCTTGCCGGCGTCGGCCGCCGCGGCGACGATGTCGGCCCGCTTGGAGACGTCGGTGCTGGTGGCCGAGCGGCTGTAGGAGGCCACGTTGGCGCCGTAGGACTCGGCCAGCTCCGCGATGTCGGCGCCGATGCCGTAGCTGCCGCCGAAGACGACCATGTTCTTGCCCTCGAGGGCGGCCCGGTAGTCGGCCTCGGCCTTCTGCGGGAACTGCTGGTGAGCGGTGAGCTGGAAGAGCTTGTCGGCGATGTAGACGTCGATCGGCTCGGTGACCTTCATGTTCTGCTCGTGGCCGTCGACCACCCAGATCTTGGTGTCGGGCAGGTATTTCAGCACGACGCTGCAGTCGTCGGTCGCCTTGAACTCCGGGTCCTGGTCGGCGATCTCGTAGGCGCGCTTCAGGGTCGAGGCGAGGAAGGCCTGCGGAGTCTGGCCGCGGCGCAGCCGCGAGCGGTCCGGGATCTGCGCGATCGTGTTGTCGTCGTTGAGCTCGATGATCGTGTCCGCGGACGGGATCGCCACGTCGACGGCCTGGTAGGTCACCAGCGCCTTGAAGCAGTCGGTGATCACGTCCTCGCTGAGCAGCGGACGTACGGCGTCGTGGAGGAGTACGTTGCAGTCCTCGCCCTCGGGGAGGGCGGCCAGGGCGCGCTTGGTCGTCTCGTTGCGGGTCTCGGCGCCCTCGAGGATCTTGGAGACCTTCGGGTAGCGGCCGTCGCGGGTCATCGCGTGCACGGCGTCGAGGTGGCCGGGGGCCATCAGGATGATGATCTCGTCGATCTGCGGGTGGCGGTCGAGCACACCGAGGGTGTGCTCCATGATCGGCATCCCTGCGATCTTGATGAGCTGCTTCGGGATGTCGAGACCCACGCGGGAGCCCACACCGCCGGCAAGCAGCACGGCAACGTTACGAAGCACTGAACTCAGACCCTTTGATAGATGACGAGGAGCCGTGGATTCTTCCATGTAGCGCGCGATTGACTCCAATGCTGGGGGAGAGGTGATACCCAGCCGTTGGTTCGGCGTGTGGTCCCCGGCGGCCGTGAGTCGGTGTGATCGCAGTCACGTCATCATGATGTTTCGGAAGAGTGACCGGCGGCGTACCTTTGTTTCGTCTCGGTCACCGTGGCCGTGCACGCAGGCACAACGTCTGGTACCCATCCCGGCTCCGCTCACAAGGGGGAGTGGTCGGAGGGACTGGAACGAAAGGTCTACAACCATGAACCCACTCAGGGTGGGCGTCGTCGGCGCGGGTCGCGTCGGGGCCGTCCTTGCAGCAGCACTGCGGTCCGCCGGTCATGAGATCGTCGCGGTCGCCGGAGAGTCCGACGCCTCTCGCGCACGCATCGCCTCGCTCCTCCCGGGTGTCCCGGTCGAGAAGCCGACCGCCGTCGCCCGTGCGTGCGACCTCCTGCTGCTCACCGTCCCCGACGACATGCTCGGCAACGTCGTCCGGACGATGGTCGACGCCGGTGCGATCCGACCCGGGATGTACGTCGCCCACACCTCCGGCCGCCACGGCCTGGCGATCCTCGAGCCGGCCGCCGCGATCGGCGCCCACGTGATGGCCGTCCACCCCGCGATGACGTTCTCCGGTACGTCGGTCGACCTCGCCCGCCTCTCCGGCTGCGTCTTCGGCCTGACCGCCGCCACGCCGGCCGACCGGGCCTTCGCCGAGGCGCTGGTCCACGATCTCGGCGGCAACCCGATGTGGGTGCCCGAGGAGATGCGGACGCTCTACCACGCCGGTCTCGCGCACGGCGCGAACCACCTGGTCACCCTGGTGACCGAGGCGATGGAGATCCTCGCCGCCGCCGGTGCCACCGACCCCGCCGGCACGCTGCGGCCGCTGCTGACCGCCGCCCTCGACAACGCCCTGGACCACGGCGACGCGGCGCTGACCGGTCCGATCGTCCGCGGTGACGCCGGCACGGTGGCGGCCCACCTCGACGACATCCGCACCAACGCTCCGCAGACCCTGGCGTCGTACGTCTCCATGGCGCGGGCCACGCTCGACCGTGCCGTCTCCGACGGACGGCTGCTGCCGATCCGGGCGCTCAAGATCAAGAACCTCCTCGACGCCGCCGACAGGGCTGCCGTGCAGCCGTTGCCGCGGCCCGCCCACCTCTGGAACCAGTGATGACCGTTCTCGCCTCCACCCGCGAGGAGCTCGCGAAGCTCCTCGACTCCGCCCGCCGCGAAGGCACCCCTGTCGGGTTCGTGCCGACGATGGGCGCGCTGCACGAGGGCCACGCGTCGCTGATGCGGGTCGCCCGTGAGCGGGTCGGGTCCACTGGTCCTGTCGTGGTGTCGATCTTCGTCAACCCGCTGCAGTTCGGCGCGGGCGAGGACCTCGACCGCTACCCGCGCACCCTCGAGGCGGACCTGGAGGTCTGCGAGCGGGAGGGCGTCGACGTCGTCTTCGCGCCGTCGGTGGACGAGGTCTACCCGGGCGGGACGCCGCAGGTCACGGTCCGACCCGGCCCGCTGGCCGAGGTGCTCGAGGGCAAGACCCGCCCGGGTCACTTCGAGGGCGTCCTCACCGTCGTCGCCAAGCTGTTCGGGCTGGTGAAGCCCGACGTCGCCGTCTTCGGTGAGAAGGACTACCAGCAGCTCGCGCTGATCCGCCGGATGTCGGCCGACCTCTGCCTCGGCGTCGACGTGGTCGGCGCGCCGACGCAGCGGGAGCCCGACGGCCTGGCCCTCTCCTCCCGCAACCGCTACCTCTCGCCCGAGCAGCGCGAGGAGGCGACGACGCTGTCGCGCGCGCTCTACGCCGCCGAGGCCGAGGCCGCGCACGGCGTCGAGGCCGCGCTCCACGCCGCTCGGGCGGAGCTGCGCCGGGCGAAGGGGGTCGACGTCGACTACCTCGTGGTCACCGACCCCGCCCTGGCAGCGCTGCCCACCCACCCGGAGCCGGCCACCGAAGCCCGGATCCTCATCGCCGCCCGGGTCGGCACGACCCGCCTCATCGACAACATGAGCCTCACGATCGGAGCATCCCGATGACTCGTCTGCGCACCATGATGACCGGCAAGATCCACCGCGCCACGGTCACCGAGGCAGACCTCCACTACGTCGGCTCGGTCACCGTCGACGCCGATCTCCTCGACGCCGCGGACATCCTCCCCGGCGAGCTGGTCTCCATCGTCGACATCACCAACGGGGCCCGGCTGGAGACGTACTCGATCGCGGGCGAGCGCGGGTCGGGCGTGCTGGGGATCAACGGCGCCGCCGCCCACCTGGTCCACCCCGGCGACCTGGTCATCCTCATCGCGTACGCGCAGATGACCACCGAGGAGGCGAAGGCTCTCGAGCCGCACGTGGTCCACGTGGACGAGGACAACCACATCGTCGCGCTCGGCTCCGACCGGAGCGAGCCGGTTCCAGGGACCGACCAGATGCGTGGGCCGCTCGTTCTCACGCAGTAGCGTTCGAGCATGAACATCGAGCTCCTGTCCGCCCGTGATCCGGGCTGGACCGAGTGGGCGGACGTGATCGTGGTGGGCTCGGGGATCGCCGGGCTGACCGCGGCGCTACGGCTGAAGGACCACGTCGAGCGGGTCGCCGTCGTCACCAAGGACGTGCTCCAGGCCGGTTCGACGCAGTGGGCCCAGGGCGGCATCGCGGCGGCGCTCGGCGAGGGCGACACCCCAGCTCAGCACGAGGTGGACACCCTCGTGGCCGGTGCCGGGGCGTGCGACCTGGAGGCCGTACGCGTCCTGGTCGGTGAGGGCGCCGAGGCGGTCCGCGAGCTGATCGAGTGGGGCGCCGAGTTCGACAAGGACCCCGAGGGCAACCTGTCGCTCACCCGCGAGGGCGGCCACCGCCGCGACCGGATCGCGCACGCCGACGGCGACGCGACCGGTGCCGAGATCCAGCGCGCGCTGATGGAGGCCGTACGCCGCGCTCCGGAGATCCTGGTCTTCGAGCACGCGATGGTCGTCGACCTGCTGACCGCCGCCGACGGCGGTGTGGCCGGGCTGACCATCCACGTGATGGGTGAGGGCGATTCCGACGGCGTCGGGATCGTGCGTACCCGGGCGGTCGTGCTGGCCTCCGGTGGCCTCGGCCAGGTCTTCTCCCAGACCACCAACCCCGCCGTCGCCACCGCCGACGGGATGGCGATCGCGCTGCGGGCCGGTGCGACGCTGCGCGACCTCGAGTTCGTCCAGTTCCACCCCACCGTGATGTACCTCGGTGAGGACTCCCGCGGCCAGCAGCCGCTGATCTCCGAGGCCGTACGTGGCGAGGGCGCCTTCCTGGTCGACTGGGACGGGGTTCGGTTCATGGACGGTGTCCACGAGCTCAAGGACCTGGCCCCGCGAGACATCGTCTCCAAGGCGATCATGAAGCGGATGCTCGAGACCAGCCACCCCAACATGTGGCTCGACGCCCGCCACCTCGGCCGTGAGTTCTGGGAGAAGCGCTTCCCCAACATCCTCGCCTCCTGCGAGCAGCACGGCGTCGATCCCTCCACCGACCTGATCCCGGTCGCGCCGGCCTGCCACTACGCCTCGGGCGGCGTACGCACCGACCTGTGGGGCCGTTCGGACGTGCCCGGGCTCTACGCCACCGGCGAGGTCGCCTGCAGCGGCGTCCACGGCGCCAACCGGCTCGCCTCCAACTCGCTGCTCGAGGGGCTGGTCTTCTCGCGCCGGATCGCCGAGGTGCTGCCCGGCGAGCTGCGCCAGCTGGAGGATCCCGCCCCCGGCACCGGCCGCGTGCTCGTCCCGGGCAACGCGCTCAAGCAGCTGCAGGAGACGATGACGACCAAGGTCGGGGTGCTCCGCAACGCGACCGGTCTCGCCGAGGCGGTCGACGGGCTCGAGCGGCTCGGCGACACCCCCGCGGCCGAGATCGACCCGGCGGCCTGGGAGACGACCAACCTGCTGACCGTCTCGCTCGCGCTGGCGAAGGCGGCGCTGCTGCGCGAGGAGACCCGCGGGTCCCACTGGCGCGAGGACTTCGCCGAGCGCGACGACGCCGGGTTCGCCGGCCACTTCGACGTACGGCTCCGGGACGGCGAGACTGTCGTCAGCTTCACCCCGGCCCCAGCGACCGACCGCACGACCCCAACCATGGCAGGAGCCTGATGACCATCCGACGCGTGCCCTTCGACGAGATCCCGCAGTCGCTGCGCGACGAGCTGACCAACGCCGGCCTGGACGCCGGCGAGGTCTACGACGCGGTGGAGCTCGCTCTCGACGAGGACCTGCCCTCGGCCGCTCCCGGTGACATGCCCAGCGAGGACGTGACCTCCGTGGCCACGATCGCCCCCGACTCGACCGGGATCGGTGTCTTCGCCGCCCGGGAGGACGGCGTGGTCGCCGGCCTCGGCGTGGCCGAGCTCGTCTTCGCGTACGTCATGGGTGATCACGTCACGGTCACCGACCGCGTCAAGGACGGGTCCAAGGTGAAGGCGGGCGACGTGATCATGCGGATCGCCGGGCCGACCCGCGGGCTGCTGACGGCGGAGCGTACGGCTCTCAACTACGCCTCCCACCTCTCCGGTGTCGCCACCGGCGTCGCGGCCTGGACCGAGGCCCTGGAGGGCACCGGCGCCCAGGTCCTCGACACGCGCAAGACGCTGCCGGGCTTCCGGGCGCTGGAGAAGTACGCCGTGCGTTGCGGCGGCGGCGCCAACCACCGGATGTCCCTCTCCGACATGGCGCTGGTCAAGGACAACCACATCGTCGCCGCGGGCGGCGCGGTGCAGGCGTACGAGGCCGTGAAGTTCGCCTACCCGGACGTCCCGATCGAGGTCGAGGTGACCACGCTCGAGGAGCTCGAGGCGCTCCTCGAGGCCGGCTGTGGCCGGATCATGCTCGACAACATGTCGACCGCGACGATGAAGGAGGCCGTCGAGATCACCGCCGGCCGAGCCGTGCTCGAGGCGTCCGGCGGGCTGACCCTCGACAGGGCCCGTGAGGTCGCCGAGACCGGTGTCGACTATCTCTCCGTCGGTGCGCTGACCCACTCGGTGAAGGTCTTCGACATCGGCTTCGACCTGTCCGAGGGCTGAGGCGTCCCGCCATGTCCCTGCTCGCGGTCAACATCGGCAACAGCCACACGGTTCTCGGGCTGATCGCCGACGGCGTCGTGTCCGCGGACTGGCGGGTCTCCACGCTCGAGCACCGCACCGCCGACGAGTGGTGGGCGCTGCTGCGGGGGACCATGGGCGACCCGCTGGTGGCCGGCGTATCCGGGGTGGTGGTCTGCGCGACCGTCCCCTCGGTGCTGCACGAGTGGCGCGAGATGATCGCCCGCCACCTGGGCTCGATCGCGAGCGTGGTGGTCGAGCCCGGCGTACGCTCCGGCATCCCGATCCTGATGGACAACCCGCGCGAGGTCGGCACCGACCGGATCGCGAACGCGGTCGCCGCGGTGACCCTCCACGGCGGCCCCGTGATCGTCGTCGACTTCGGCGGGACGGCGACGACCTTCGACGTGGTCAACGCCGCCGGGCAGTACGTCGGTGGCGCGATCCTGCCCGGGATCGAGCTGTCGCTGGAGGCTCTGGGGCGGCGCGGCGCTCAGCTGCGGAAGGTCGAGCTCGCCCGGCCGCGGTCGGTGATCGCCAAGAACACGGTCGAGGCGCTGCAGTCCGGAATGGTCTTCGGGGTCGCAGCACAGGTCGAGGGTCTGGTCGCCCGGATCATCGCGGAGCTGGATGTCTCGGCCGATGAAGTCACCGTGATTGCGACCGGCTATCTCGCGGAGTTCGTTCTGGGCGAGAGTAAATGTTTCTCGACGCATTCTCCGTGGCTGACGATGCAAGGGCTGGAGCTCATATTCCAGCGAAATGTCATTCGTTAGTATTTTCAGTATGGCGACCTGTTGATTCATCTGGATCGTATGTAATGCTATGGGCATCTCGCTTAACGGCGATGGCTATATTCGGCCCGTTTCCGGGTGAAGAGCAGTGAAGGTAGGAACATGGCTAAGAAGGTTCAGATCATCCTCGAGGATGACATCGACGGCTCGGAAGCCGCAGAGACGGTGACTTTTGCCCTGGACGGCACCTCTTACGAGATTGATCTCAGCGATGCCAATGCGGCGAAGCTTCGTGATTCTCTCGCTCTCTTCATCGGCCACGCGCAGAAGGTGAGCGGCCGTCGTGGGAGTGCCAAGAAGGCGCCCGCCGCCGGTGGGTCGACCCCGAAGGTCATGCGCGAGTGGGGCAAGGCCAACGGTTACACCGTTCCCGACCGCGGTCGGATTCCGGCCGATGTCCGGGCGGCTTTCGAAGCGGCTCACTGACCGACCGCCGCACCGCACCGAACGACCGGCTGCCGCGCCCTCCGGGGCGCGGCAGCGGTCTTTGTCCGGGCTCGGCCCCGGAGGGGAACGGTCCGGGGTTCGAAACGCTTGTTCGCTCTCAGCGCACGGATCGCGTTGTGTTGTCGGGAACGCGTAGGCTGTCTGCGGGGTTGAATCTTGGTGACGCCCCAGAATTCTTAGGAGAGATGCGTACATGTTCGAGCGGTTCACTGACCGAGCCCGCCGGGTGGTCGTGCTGGCCCAGGAAGAGGCCCGCATGCTCTCCCACAACTACATCGGGACCGAGCACATCCTGCTCGGCCTCATCCACGAGGGCGAAGGCGTCGCGGCCAAGGCCCTCGAGTCCCTCGACATCTCGCTCGAGGCGGTCCGCAACCAGGTCGAGGAGATCATCGGCCAGGGTCAGCAGGCGCCGTCCGGGCACATCCCGTTCACGCCGCGTGCCAAGAAGGTGCTCGAGCTGTCGCTGCGCGAGGCGCTGCAGCTCGGCCACTCCTACATCGGCACCGAGCACATCCTGCTCGGCCTGATCCGTGAGGGCGAGGGCGTCGCGGCCCAGGTGCTGCAGAAGCTCGGCGCCGACCTCAACCGGGTCCGCCAGCAGGTCATCCAGCTGCTCTCGGGCTTCCAGGGCAAGGAGGGCCAGGCCGGCACCTCCGGTGCCACCGCGTCCACCGGCACCACCTCGACCGAGGCGCCGTCCTCGAGCCTCGTGCTCGACCAGTTCGGCCGCAACCTGACCCAGGACGCCCGCGAGGGCAAGCTCGACCCGATCATCGGTCGTGAGGGCCAGATCGAGCGCGTGATGCAGGTGCTGTCGCGGCGTACGAAGAACAACCCGGTCCTCATCGGTGAGCCCGGCGTCGGCAAGACGTCGATCGTCGAGGGTCTGGCCCAGGACATCGTCAAGGGCAACGTTCCCGAGACGCTCAAGGACAAGCAGATCTACACGCTCGACCTGGGTGCGCTGGTCGCCGGCTCGCGTTACCGCGGTGACTTCGAGGAGCGCCTCAAGAAGGTGCTCAAGGAGATCAAGACCCGCGGCGACATCGTGCTGTTCATCGACGAGATCCACACCCTTGTCGGTGCCGGTGCGGCCGAGGGTGCGATCGACGCCGCTTCGATCCTCAAGCCGATGCTGGCTCGTGGTGAGCTGCAGACCATCGGTGCGACCACGCTGGACGAATACCGGAAATACCTGGAGAAGGACGCCGCTCTCGAGCGTCGTTTCCAGCCGATCCAGGTGCCCGAGCCGTCGATCGCGGTCGCGATCGAGATGCTCAAGGGCATCCGCGACCGTTACGAGGCCCACCACCGGGTGACCATCACCGACGAGGCCCTGGTCTCCGCGGTGACGCTGGCCGACCGTTACATCTCCGACCGGTTCCTGCCGGACAAGGCGATCGACCTGATCGACGAGGCCGGCTCGCGTCTGCGCATCCGCCGGATGACGGCCCCGGCCGACCTGCGGGAGTACGACGACAAGATCGCCGACGTGCGCCAGCGCAAGGAGGCCGCGATCGACGGCCAGGACTTCGAGGCTGCGGCGCGTCTGCGCGACGAGGAGAAGCAGCTCATCGCCAAGAAGGCCGAGCGCGAGAAGGCCTGGCGTGCCGGCGACATGGACGAGGTCGCCGAGGTCGACGAGGAGCTGATCGCCGAGGTTCTCGCCGTGGCGACCGGCATCCCGATCGTGCAGGTCAACGAGGAGGAGTCCCAGCGCCTGCTGCGCATGGAGGACGAGCTCCACAAGCGCGTCATCGGCCAGGACGAGGCGGTCAAGGCCCTGTCCCGCGCCATCCGACGCACACGTGCCGGTCTGAAGGACCCGAAGCGCCCCGGCGGTTCGTTCATCTTCGCCGGTCCGTCCGGTGTCGGTAAGACCTGGCTGTCCAAGACGCTCGCCGAGTTCCTCTTCGGCGACGAGGACGCGCTGATCCAGCTCGACATGTCGGAGTTCGGCGAGAAGCACACCGTCTCGCGGCTCTTCGGTTCGCCTCCGGGTTACGTCGGCTACGAGGAGGGCGGCCAGCTCACCGAGAAGGTGCGCCGCAAGCCGTTCTCCGTGGTCCTCTTCGACGAGGTCGAGAAGGCTCACCCGGACATCTTCAACTCGCTCCTGCAGATCCTGGAGGAAGGTCGCCTGACCGACTCCCAGGGCCGCGTGGTCGACTTCAAGAACACCGTCATCATCATGACCACCAACCTCGGCACGAGGGACATCGCGAAGTCGGTCAACCTGGGATTCTCCCAGGCCAGCGACGCCGCGGGCTCCTACGAGAAGATGAAGGCCAAGGTCTCCGACGAGCTCAAGCAGCACTTCCGTCCGGAGTTCCTCAACCGTGTCGACGAGGTCATCGTGTTCCCGCCGCTGTCGCAGGAGCAGATCATCTCGATGGTCGACAACATGATCGGTGCCGTCGAGATCCGCCTCAAGGACCGCGACATGGGCATCGAGCTCACCACGGCCGCGAAGAAGCTGCTCGCCGAGCGCGGTTTCGACCCGGTCCTGGGTGCTCGTCCGCTGCGCCGCACGGTGCAGCGCGAGATCGAGGACGTGCTCGCCGAGAAGATGCTCTACGGTGACATCGGCCCCGGCTCGATCGTCGTCGTGGACGTCGAGGGCGAGGGTCCGGCCGCGAAGTTCACCTTCGAGGGTCAGAAGCGCTCCTCCATCCCGGACGTTCCCCCTCTCGAGGGTGCGACGGTGACCGATATCGAGCTCCCCGACCAGGATGAGCCGATCAACATCGAGAAGCCGAAGCCCGACGCCGAATAGTCACTTTCTGACGTCGAGAAGTCAGTTATCGACGCCGAGTGGTCAGAAGTTCTGATCACTCGGCGTCGTTTCTTTTCTCGTACGTCAGAAAGTGACCTTTCGCGGTCAGAAACTGACTTCTCGGGGAGGGGTCAGGGGAGGGCGAAGAAGTCTGGCTCCACCTCGGCCGCGAGGTTGTCTTTCAGGAGGCCCTCGAGGGCTCGCTTTCGCTGGGCTTCGTCGGACCAGACGACGTCGAGACGGCTGCGGTGGACGGGGGAGTCGGCGTCGCGGAGAACGGCGAGAAGCCGACCGCGGCACTGGCGGTCGGTGCCGGCCCAGGTCTGGACCTTACGAGGCGGGCCGTCGTACGCGGGGTGACCGGCGGCGCGCCACGCGCACTGGTCCGCGACGGGGCAGCGGGCGCAGGACGGGTTGGCGGCTGTGCACACCAGGGCGCCGAGCTCCATGACCGCGACCGACCAGGTGGCAGCGGTGGCCTCGTCCGGGGGGAGTACGCCGGCGGCGAGCTCGCGCTCGGCCTTGTTCACCGACTGCGCGGGGAACTCGACGCCGCTCAGCGTCCGGGCGAAGACGCGGCGTACGTTCGTATCGAGGACGACGTGGCGCCTGCCGTAGGCGAAGGTCGCGATCGCGGCTGCCGTGTAGTCGCCGACGCCGGGGAGGGCGATGAGCTCGTCGTAGGAGTCGGGCACCTCGCCGTCGTGGTGCTCCACGATCGCGGTGGCTGCTGCGTGCAGCCGCAGTGCACGGCGGGGGTAGCCGAGGCGGCCCCAGGCGCGGACGGCCTCGCCGGTCGGCTCCGCGGCCAGGTCGGCGGGGGTCGGCCAACGCTCGAGCCAGGCCTCGTGGACCGGGAGCACCCGAGAGACCGGGGTCTGCTGGAGCATGAACTCGCTGACCATCACCGACCAGGGTGTCGCGGTCGCGGTCCGCCACGGGAGGTCGCGGGCATGGGCGTCGTACCAGTCCAGAACGGCGTCGTGGAGTTCGGTCACACCCAGATTGTGCCGTGCGACAGGTATTGCCACGGAGTGGCACCCCGAAACCTGCGCGTGTGGTCATTACGGTGTCGCCTATGGCCCGTGCGAGAAAGACCGGAGGACGCCTACCGGCCTCTGTCTACTGGCGCCGGCGGCTGGCGGTGCTCGGCATCGTCCTGCTCCTGATCGTCGGGATCTCGCGCTTCTTCCTCAGCGGTTCCGACGCGGCCGACGACAGCCCGACTCCCGTGGCCGACGAGCCCACGGCGACCGTGACCGTCACTCCGACGCCCAGCGCGAAGCCGTCGAAGGAGGCGGGCAGTGCGGGCAAGCCCAAGAAGCCGAAGAGCAGTGCACCGCCGGAGCCGACCGGCGAGTGCTCGCCCTCCGACATCGTCGTCGAGCCCGCCGTCAACGACGGCTACTCCTACGACAACGTCACCATCCCGCTCCAGCTGCGCACGGTGAAGGCCTCCGCATGCACCTGGAAGCTGTCCTCGGACGCGCTCCAGGTGCGGATCTCGCAGAAGGGCGGCGACCTGGTCTGGTCCACCGTCGACTGCCCCAAGGCGGTGCCGACCAAGGAGATCGTCGTACGCCGCGACGTCGTCACCACCCTGCCCCTCACCTGGACCGGCCGCCGCGTCGTCGCCGGCGAGTGCACCGGTCACGGTCCATGGGTCAAGCCGAACTTCTTCGTGATCGTCGCCGCCGCCCTCGGTGGCGAACCCGCATCCGCCACCTTCGGCCTCTACAAGCCCGGCACCGCCCTGTCACGTACGGAACCCGACTCGCCTGCCAGTCGATAGCCGAAACGTCAGCCCGGTCGGCCGACGTAGCTGACGCCTCGGCAGGAGGGGTCAGACGTAGCGTTCGAGGATGGTGGACTCGGCGAGGCGGGAGAGGCCTTCGCGTACGGAGCGGGCGCGGAGCTCGCCGACGCCCTCGACGGCCTGGAGGTCGTCGACGCTGGCGGAGAGGAGCTTCTGGAGGGTGCCGAAGTGGTCGACGAGACGGTCGACGACGGCGGGTGGGAGGCGGGGGACCTTGGCGAGGAGGCGGTAGCCGCGCGGGGCCACGGCGCCGTCCAGCGCGTCGGAGGTGGTCAGGCCCAGGACCCGGGCGGTGGCGGCGGGGTCGACGAGCTCGGCGGAGTTGAGCGCCTCGAGCTCGGCGAGCAGCTCCTCGGGCGAACGCGCGCGGCGGCCACGGGGGAGGTAGTCGCGGATGACCATCTCGCGCTCGGCGTCGACGCCGGTGATGAGCTCCTCCAGCTGGAGGGACAGCAGCCGGCCGTCGGTGCCGAGCTCGAGCACGTAGTCCTCGATCTCGCGGGCGATGCGGGTGACCATCTCCAGGCGCTGGGCCACGACGGCCACGTCGCGCACGGTCACCAGATCCTCGATCTCCAGCGCCGACAGGGTGGACGCCACCTCGTCGAGCCGCAGCTTGTAGCGCTCCAGGGTCGCCAGCGCCTGGTTGGCGCGGGAGAGGATCTGGCCGGAGTCCTCGAGGACGTGGCGGGTCTCCCCGACGTACGCAGCGATGATCTGCATCGACTGGGACACCGAGATCACCGGGTGACCGGTCTGCTTCGCGACCCGGTCGGCGGTGCGGTGCCGGGTGCCGGTCTCGGTCGAGGGGATGGTGTGGTCGGGCATCAGGTGGACGGCGGCCTGCACGATGCGGCTCAGCGAGTCGTCGACGATGATCGCGCCGTCCATCTTGGCGAGCTCGCGCAGGCCGGTGGAGGTGAACGGTACGTCGAGCGTGAAGCCACCGGTCGAGATGCCGTCGACCATCTTGTCGTGGCCGAGCACGATCAGCGCGCCGGTGCGGCCGCGAAGGATGCGCTCGAGCCCATCACGCAGCGGCGTTCCGGGCGCGATCAGAGCGAGCGTCTCGCGCAGTCGGATGGAGTCCGCGGTGCGGTCGGCGGGCACGAGGATCCTTTCGGGGTGGGATGGGGTGATTCTAACCGTGGATCCAACCGTAATACCGAGAACGTGCGGCCACGAGTCACCAAGCCGATCACACCAAGCGGAGGAATTCCAGCGCGGCACTGATGCTGTGCACCTCAAAGACACGCATACCGTCGACATCACGCTCGTTCGGGCGGTTGGGCACCGGTGAGCCGGGGTCGGCGGGGACGACGGCCACCGTGAATCCCAGCCGCGCCGCCTCGGAGAGCCGCTGGTCGAGATCGCGCACCCGGCGCAGCTCGCCGGCGAGGCCGATCTCCCCGAGCGCCACCACCCCGCGGGGCGTGGGCGTGCCGGTGTGGCTCGACGCCACCGCGAGCGCCATCGCCAGGTCGGCGGCCGGGTCGCTGATCCTCGCCCCGCCGACGGTCGAGGCGAAGACGTCGCGACCGGAGAGGCCGACCCGCGCGTGGCGCTGCAGCACGGCGAGGATCATCGCGAGCCGGGAGCCGTCCAACCCCGAGGTCGTACGTTTCGCTCGCTCCTCCGCGCCCAGCACGGTCAGCGCCTGGATCTCGGCGAGCAGCGGCCGGCGGCCCTCCATCGTCACGGTGACGCAGGTGCCGGGGACCGAGACGTGATGGGTCTCCACGAAGAGCCCCGACGGGTCGGTGACCGCGACGATGCCCTCCGAGGACAGGTCGAAGCAGCCCACCTCGTCGACCGGGCCGAAGCGGTTCTTCATCGCCCGCACCATCCGGAACCGGGAGTCGCGGGCACCTTCGAAGTGGAGGACCACGTCGACCAGGTGCTCGAGCACCCGCGGGCCGGCGATCGCTCCGTCCTTGGTCACGTGGCCGACCACGACGGTGGTGATGTTGCGGGTCTTGGCCACCCGGATCAGCGCCGCAGCCACCTCGCGCACCTGGGTCACGCCACCGGGAACGCCCTCGACGCCGGAGGCGCCGATGGTCTGCACCGAGTCGACCACGATCAGGTCGGGCCGGGTCTCCTCGATGTGGGTCAGCACGGCGCCGAGGTCGGTCTCGGCGGCGAGGTAGAGCTCGTCCTGGATCGCGTTGGTCCGGTCGGCCCGCAGCCGCACCTGCGACGCCGACTCCTCCCCGGTGACATAGAGCGCCCGGCGCCCGTAGCGTGCCGTCTGCGCCGCCACCTCCAGCAGCAGCGTCGACTTCCCCACGCCCGGCTCGCCGGCCAGCAGGATCGCCGCTCCCGGCACCAGCCCGCCGCCGAGCACCCGGTCGAGCTCCGGCACCCCCGACGTACGCCGCTCCGACTCGGTCACCGACACCGTCCCGATCGGCACCGCCGCGGTGGAGACGGGGGCGGCCGGCGTACGTCCGATCGGGGCCGCAGCCTCGGCGACCGACCCCCAGGCCTGGCACTCGCCGCAGCGGCCGACCCACTTCGCGGTCTCCCACCCACACTCGGAGCAGCGGTAGGTGGCACGTTTGGACGAACGAGCGGTAGCCATGGCCAGCAACTTAGACCAAGGCACCGACAAGGAATGGGGCCTGAAGCGTCCCAGGGGGCCGACAGTCGTTACCATGGCTTGGAACGATCCAGAGTTCCACATCGGCATCAAGGGAGGCAGAGCGTGGCGGTGCCGCGTTCCGGCGGTCATATCTCGGCCGCTCCGCCGACCCTGGCGGACGTCGCGGAGCTGGCCGGCGTGTCCCGGCAGACGGTCTCCAACGCGGTCAACAACCCCGACCTGCTGCGCGCTGACACCCTCGCCCGTGTGCAGGACGCGATCGACAAGCTGGGCTACCAGCCCAACCGCGCCGCCAGGAGCCTGCGGACAAGAGCCAGCCATCTGATCGGCCTCCGGATGCCCGCCCTCCAGGAGGGCACGGCCAACGCGATGATGGACCGGTTCGTGCACAGCTTCGTCGAGGCCGCCGCCGAGACCGGCTACCACGTGCTCCTCTTCTACGGCGACCCCGCCGACCCGCTCGACGGCTACGACGAGCTGCTCCGCTCGACCGCGGTCGACGCCTTCGTGGTGACCGACACCCACCTCGGCGGCCAGCAGACGACCTGGCTGCAGTCCAGGCGGGCCAGATTCGTGAGCTTCGGCCGTCCCTGGACCCAGCCCGACGCCAAGCATCCCTGGGTCGACGTCGACCTCGCCTACGGTGCCGAGATCGCGACCGAGCACCTGATCGAGCGCGGCCACTCCAAGATCGCCTGGATCGGCTGGCACAAGGACTCCCTCCTGGGCGAGGAGCGGCGCAGCGGCTGGATCCACGCGATGCACACCCACGGCCTCTCGACCACGGGCCTGGCCTCGCGCACCGAGGACTCGATCAGCTCGGGCAAGGCCGCCGCCGACGCGATCCTCGACGAGACCGAGCCGACCGCGCTGGTCTGTGCCTCCGACACGCTCGCGATGGGTGTGCTCCACGCGCTCTTCGAGCGCCGCCTCCGCCTCGGTGAGGACATCGCGGTCGTCGGCTTCGACGACTCCCAGGTGGCGCAGACCGTGCCGCCGGGCATCACCTCCGTACGTCCTCCGCTGGAGGAGGCCGCGCGTGAGCTGGTCAAGGCGCTCGAGGAGCTCCTCGCGACCCCGTCCTACGCCGCGCCCGGCGTGATGCTGAAACCCGCCCTGACCGTCCGAGGGTCTTCTTAGAAAGCCCGATCCGCGCGACGATGGCTTCATGGGAACTGAGGACATCGTCGTCATCGGTGCTGGTCTCGCGGCAGTCAGCGCCATCGAAGCCCTTCGTGACGAGGGGTACGCCGGCCGCCTGACCCTGGTGGGGAAGGAGCCCGAGCTGCCCTACGAGAGACCGCAGCTCTCCAAGGACTTCCTCTCCGGCGCCAAGGAGTTCAAGCTCTCCCACGACAAGGCGTGGTACGCCGAGAAGGACGTCACCGTCCTGACCGGCACCACCGCGACCACCCTGGACCTCGACAACGGCACCGTCGCCCTCGACAACGGTGAGGAGCTGCCCTTCGGCAGGCTGCTCCTGGCCACCGGCGCCGACCCGAAGACGCCGCCGATCCCCGGCATCGAGAACGCGGTGACCCTGCGCACCGTCGAGGACGCCCGCGGCCTCAAGGACGCGATCGAGCCCGGCACCCGGGTCGTCACGGTCGGTGGTGGCTGGATCGGGCTCGAGGTCGCGGCGTCGACGACCGCGCTCGGTGGGAAGGCGGTGGTCATCGAGGCCCTCGCGCAGCCGCTGCTCAACGTCCTCGGTCCGGAGCTCGCCGAGCACGTCGCCGCCCTCCACACCCGCCACGGCGTCGAGATCCACACCGGGACGACCGTCGAAGCGATCGAGCCCGGACTCGTACGCACCAGCGCCGGCGAGATCCCCGCCGACATCGTGCTCGTCGCCGTCGGAGCGGCGCCGGCCATCGATCTGGCCAAGGAGGCCGGCCTCGAGGTCGGCGACGGGATCGTGGTCGACGAGGCGCTGCGTACGTCTGATCCGAGAGTCTTCGCGGCGGGCGACGTCGCGATCGCGAAGCACACCGTGCTCGGGCCGCTCCGGGTCGAGCACTGGGACAACGCGATCAAGCAGGGCCGGCTGGCGGCCCGGACGATGCTGGGGAAGGACGGCGCCTACGACTGGCAGCCCTACTTCTTCACCGACCAGTTCGAGTTCTCCATGGAGTACGTCGGTCGCTCCGCGCCCGAGGACGAGGTGATCCTCCGCGGCAACGTCGACGGCGACGAGTTCATCGCCTACTGGCGAGCCGGTGAGAAGGTCACCGCCGGGATGAACGTCGGGATCTGGGACGTCAACGGCAAGCTCCGCGAGCTGGTCGGGACCGATGCCGATCCCGACCAGCTCACCGAGTCACCCTGAGCAGCTCAGAAGCACTGCGAGGCGCTCTGGTAGATGCTCGACTGGATGCCGAGGTGGATGTGGTCGCTGTGGTCGGGGTAGCCCGGCCCGAGCACCTGCGGGAACGACGCACGCGAGGCACGCCCGATGCCGCACATGGTCGATGCACTGCTGCCCGGCACCAGATCCATGGCGCGACCGTAGAGGTGGTTGCTGTTCGAGGCGCCGCCTACCTGGTCGTTGCACGCCTTGGACCGATAGGCCGACGTGACCCGCAGGGGAACGTCGCCGAGCCGGTGCCGGACCGCCTCGGCCCGCCACATCGCCTGCATCAGGTTGGCCTTGACCTGCGTGATCGTCACCCCGGAGATCGGCGTGGGCCAACCTCCGTAGCAGACGTCGTCCACCTCGCTCCAGGAGAAGTGGATCGGGGTGCAGTCGTCGTCCTGGAGTGCGTAGATCTTGTTGAACGTGTCCGGCCCGGCGATGCCGTCGGCGGTCAGTCCGTACGCCGTCTGGAACCGCTTCACCGCGGCCGTGGTCGCCGGACCGTAGGAGCCGTCGACGGCGAACACCGAGCTCGAGGTGCCCCAGCCGGCGACCCGGATCTGGAGCTGGGTGACCGCGGCCCCGGACGAACCCTCCCGGAGGGTGCTGCCCCAGGTGTAGCAGGCGTCGGCGTGGGCAGGGGCGGCCGTGGACGTGATGGCGACGAGGCTGGTCGCCAACGTGACGAGGAGGGTACCGATGACAGTGCCGAGGCGGCGTGGAACGAGGCGCATCTGTGGAGCTCCTAACTTTCCGAGAGGTCCGAGCGGACCCGAGTCGCTCCCTAGAGTGGCCTCCTTTGACGTCGTGTACTTGGATTTCGCGTGAATGTAATCACCAGGGGATGACGCCGGCGTCCTCGAAGTAGCCACCGGTCGGCCCGTCGTCGGGCAGGGTCGCCAGGCTGATCGCGATCCGGGCGCCCTCCTCGGGAGTGCGTACGCCGCGGAAGCCGTTCAGGTCGGTGGCCACGAACCCCGGGCAGCCGAGATTGATCAGGATGTTCGTGTCACGCAGCTCCTTGGCGTACTGGATCGTGACCGCGTTGAGGTAGGACTTCGTCGGGCTGTACGCCACCGAGATCGGCCCCACGGCCAGCGGGTCGTCCGTCGAGGTCTGCCGGGCGAAGGAGCCCACGCCGCTCGACATGTTGACGATCCGCGGCGACGAGGAGCGCCGCAGCAGCGGCAGCATCGCGTTGGTGACCCGGACGACGCCGAAGACGTTGGTCTCGACCGCGACCCGCATCTGGTCGATCGAGATCTCGGTCGGGTTCTGCGGCATGCCACCGGTGACGCCGGCGTTGTTGACGAGTACGTCCAGGCCGCCCTGCTCCTCCTCGATCAGCCGAGCCGCGGCGGCGACGCTGGCGTCGGCCGTCACGTCCAGCGGCACCCCGAAGGCGTCGACACCGTTCGCCCGCAGCTTCTCCACCGCGGCCTCCCGGCGCGCGGCGTCGCGGGCGCCGACACCGACCTTCCAGCCGCGTGCGCCGAGGCCCGCGGCGATCTCGTAGCCGATTCCCTTGTTGGCGCCGGTGACCAGCGCGATCGTGTTCTCACTCATGTCGTCCAGCCTGGCCAGCGCCCGCGGAACACTCCAATATCGTCTCGGTGGCCGCCTATACCGCTCAGGTATGTTCCCAGGTCGGAGGTAGGGTTGGGAGCATGGAGACCCGGGAGCTTCGCTACTTCGTCGCGGTCGCCGAGGAGCTTCACTTCAGCCGTGCGGCCGCTCGCCTCGGGATCGCCCAGCCGCCGCTGTCACGCGCGATCAGCCAGCTCGAGCGGCGCCTGGGTGGCCCGTTGCTGGAGCGCAACAGTCGAGGCGTCACGCTGACGTCCGCGGGCCTTGTGCTCCTCGCCGAGGCCCGCGCCGCGCTCGACGCGATCGATGCCGCCGAGCGCCGCACCCGTCGCGCCACCGGCGACGGTGCCGAGCCGGGGCTGGTGCTGGTCTCCAAGGCGGGAGCCGCGACGGAGCTGCTGACCAAGCTGCTCGACGCCTATGCCGCGGAGCCGGGGTCGGTGAAGGTCGAGGTCGACCTGTGTGGCATAGGGGAGCAGGGGCCCAGACTGCGCGACGGCCGCGCCGACGTCGCGCTGCTCCACCTGCCGTTCGACTCCGTCGACGGGCTCGACTCCGAGGACCTGCTCACCGAGGGCCAGGTCGCGGTCCTGCCCTCCAGTCATCCGTGGTCAACCCGGTCGCAGCTGACGATGGCCGACCTCGACGGCATCCCCGGCCTCCCGCCGATGCGCTGGCCGTCAGGCGGTGGCGGCTTCGACGACGGCCCCGGTCCGGAGGTCCGCGACTCGATGCAGCTCTATCAGCTGATCGGGCTCGGCCGGGCGTACGCGCTCCTGCCGGAGTCCGCACGCGCCGAGCAGCACCACGGCATCGTCACCATCCCGGTGCCCGACGCTCCCGAGGTCACCACGGTCATCGCCTGGCCGCAGCACAGCCGCTCGCTCGCTCTGGCCGCGCTGGTCCGGACCGCCACCCGTCTCTAGAAACGTTTCCACCAGAGGTTGACCGCGTAGTCGACGTACGTCCCCTGGTGCTCCTCCAGGATCGCGGTCGCGGTCGCGGGGTCGAACTCGATCCGGACGACCGCCTCGAGGTCCGCGCGGGAGCCGAATGACCAGTCCATGTCGACGGGGACGCGCGTCCAGCCGTGCATCGACCAGAACCGCTCCTGCTCCTCGGGCGGCGGGACCTTCGGGTAGCCGCGGCGGAACCACCCGCCGAAGGTCGAGCGGGAGCCGTCGTTGTCGATCACCATCGCCACGCCGCCGCGGCGCATGACCCGGTCGAGCTCGCCGAGCCCCGGCTCGGATCCCGGCCCGAAGAAGTAGGCCCAGCGGGCGTGCATCACGTCGACCGACGCCGGCGGGAGCGGCAGCTGCTGGGCGACGCCGTTGTGGACGGCGACGTTCGCCAGGCGTTTCGTACGCCGCCGGGCCAGTGTCACCAGGTCCGGATGCGGCTCGATGCCGGTGACGGTGCGCGCCGACTCGGCGAAGCGAGGCAGGTAGAACCCGGTCCCGCAACCCAGGTCGAGCACGTCCCGCCCGGCCCACGGCGCGACCTCGGTCATCGCCGCCCAGAGGCGGCCGTGCGGGTCGAGCGCACGGTTCTCGATCTCGTACGTCGCGGTGTGGTTCCAGATGTTGGGGCTGGGGATCGCTCCCGTGGCCCCCGGCAGGTCGACCCTGCTCAGATCCGGACCTCGCCGCGCGGGGTGACGAACTTGGCGGCCAGCAGGCCGGGGGTGCCGTGCTCGGCGACCCAGTCGATGTGGACGTTCTCGGCGGGCTTGCCGGTCCACGGGTCGACGCGCTCGCGCAGCTCGTCGCCGAGGTAGTCCTTGACCCGCTCGGGGTCGCCGGAGATCTCGAGATCGGTGAGGGTGATGTCGGAGCCGGCGTTGCCGGGGTGGAGCTCGGGGGTCTCCCACTTGATGAAGTAGGGGAGCTGCGGGTCGGCGATCAGGCCGTTGATGCCGATCTGCTGCCAGTGGAGCTCACGGCCGTCGGGGAGGTGGCGGTTGCCGGGGACCGCCTTGCGGCCGAGCCGCTCCTCGATCGGGGTCATGTCGTCGACGCCGATCACGAAGCCGATCCAGCCGCCACCGAGCGCGGAGCGGGCCTTGACGGCCTGCCCGAACGGGGCCTTGTCGCTGGCCGGGTGCTCGAGCGCCTCGACGACCTCGAGGTAGAGACCGCCGCGCATCGGGAGGATGTAGTTGCGGGTGCCGAAGCGGGGGTGGACGCCGCCGTCGACGAACTCCTGGCCGAGCAGCTCACCGAGCTGCTTGGCGGTCTGTACCAAGCCATCGGGTCCTGCAGCGTACGAAACATGGTCCAGGCGCATGTAACGATTCTGAACTCTCGCTGAGAGAGAGACCAATCCAGGGTCAATATCTCTTGATGTCGAGATACGCCTGGGGGTTCAGTGCGGGCTGGCGGGATGGAGAGCCAGCGCGGACCTCGACCGGACGTGCGCCTCGCAGTGGCGGACGAGCTCGGCGTACGCCGCCTTGCCCATCAGCTCGGTCAGCTCGGCCGCGTTGGTGACGTAGACGGGCTCGACGGCGACGTGGGCCTCGGTGTTGCCGGAGCAGTACCAGTCGAGGTCGTGGCCGCCCGGACCCCAGCCGCGCCGGTCGTACTCGGTGATCGTCACCTCGGTGTATTGCGTTCCGTCGGTGAGCTCGACGTCCCGGAACGTACGCCGGATCGGCAGCTGCCAGCACACGTCCGGCTTCGTCTCGAAGTGCTCCCTGCCCTCCTGGGCGGCGAGGATGTGGAGCGCGCAGCCCGAGCCGCCGGCGAAGTCCGGCCGGTTGGCCAGGACGCAGGACTCCTGCCCGCGGAACTCCGTGACCCGGGTCTTCCGCTCGCCGTCGTCGTCGAGCTCGACCCAGTCGTCGGTCGCCACCACGCGTCCCGGGTGCTGCTCCCAGATCTCCGGCGTCAGCTCGGCGACGAACCCCGCCGTCCGGGCCTCGTCCTCCTCGTCCGCGAAGTGCGCCCCCAGCGTGCAGCACCCCACGTCGGGGGAGCTCTCGAACATCCCCGGGCAGCCGTTGCCGAAGATGCAGGAGTAGGCCGACGTCAACCAGGTCAGGTCGCAGCGCATCCGCTCGTCGGGGTCGTCGGGGTTGACGAACTCAACCCACGCGCGCGGGAAATCCAGGGGTACCTCAGGCACCGGGCAAGCCTACGTGGTCGATCGACCTGCGGGGTTTCACACGGCACTCCACGGACGCAGCTTCTCCGGGTTGCGTACGGCCCAGATGCGGGTGATGCGGCCGTCGGCGACGTCGAAGGCGTAGACGGAGACGGTGGTGCCGTCGACCTGACCGATCAGACCGGGCTGGCCGTTGACGGAGCACTCCTGCAGCGTGACCGCAGGGGCGCGGGCGCCGATCTCCATCCAGACGGCGGCGATCTGCTCGGCGCCGCTGATCGGCTCGAGGAAGGCCAGGGCCAGGCCGCCGCCGTCGGCGGTGGCGACCGCCTCGGGGTCCAGGAGGCCGACGAGGGCCTCGATGTCCTGGGACTCCCACGCCTGCTTGAAGCTGCGGACCAGGTCGGCGCGCTCCGCGCCGGGACGGGTGCGTGAGGTGTCGATGCGGTGGCGGGCGTGCGAGGCGAGCTGGCGGCAGGCGGCCGGGGTGCGGCCGACGACCTCGGCGATCTCGTTGAAGGTGTAGCGGAAGATGTCGTGCAGGACGAAGGAGACCCGTTCGGCAGGGGTCAACGAGTCGAGCACGACCAGGAAGGCCATGCTGATCGACTCGTCCAGGGTGACCCGGTCGGCGGGATCGGGGGCCGACCCGGTGCCACCGAGCCAGTCCGATCCGCCCGGCACCGGCTCCGGGATCCAGTCGCCGACGTAGTGCACCCGTCGGGCACGCGCCGAGCCGAGCAGGTCCAGGCAGATCCGGCTGGCGACGGTCGTCATCCAGGCTCCGGGGGAGGCGATCGCGTCGCGTTGCTGCTCGGTGAGGGCGTACCAGCGGGTGTAGGTCTCCTGGGCCACGTCCTCGGCCTCGGCGAGCGAGCCGAGCAGGCGGTAGGCGAGGTTGATCAGCTGGCGGCGTTCGCTGATCACCTCGGCGAGGTGCGGGTCGGTCATGGCGGCTCCTTCGGTCTGCATGTCTACAACCGATCCGACGAAACAGCGACCCGATCTGTGAGAGCGCCTGACATTCCGTACGCCTGCTTCGTCGGACGGACAGCAGAGCAACCACGAGAACAAGGAGTCGGAGCATGATCAGGATCGGCATCATCATCGGCAGCACCCGCCCCAACCGCAACGGTCCACAGGTGGCCCGGTGGGTCCATGAGCAGGCGTCGCGCCGCGACGACGCGACCTTCGAGGTGGTCGACCTGCGCGACCACCCGCTCCCGCACCTGGACGAGGCCGTGCCGCCGATGTTCGGGCCGTCGGCCAACCAGCACACCCGCGACTGGGCCGAGCGGATCGCCCCGTTCGACGGGTTCGTGATCGTCACGCCGGAGTACAACGGCGGCATGCCCGGGGTCCTGAAGAACGCCATCGACCACGCCTGTGCGGAGTGGACGGACAAGGCGGTCGGGTTCGTCTCGTACGGAGTCAGCGGCGGTGCCCGCGCGGCCGCCCAGCTGCGTACGGTGTGCAGCGCGCTGGGCATGGCCGACGTCAGCCGTCCGGTGGAGCTCTCGCTGTTCACCGACTTCGAGAACAACACCACCTTCGTGCCAGGGGAGCGTCCCGCCGCCACGCTGGCCACCATGCTGGACCAGGTCGTCGCGTGGAGCACCGCGCTCGCGCCGCTGCGCCAGGGCGCCCTCGTCGGTGCTTCGGGGGTGCGGTCATGAGCGCGCACGAGGAGGCCGCGATCCGTGGCCGGATCCAGATGATCATCGACGGCCTGCGGGCCAATGACCTCGACACTCTGCGGGAGCCGTACGCCGCCGACGTCATCTCCTTCGACGTCGAGCCGCCGCTCCAGCACGTCGGGATCGAGGCGAAGCTCGCCAACTGGGCGAAGGTCTTCGAGGTCTTCGAGACCGTGGACTACGAGCTTCGCGACCTGACCCTCACCGTCGGTGACGACGTGGCGTACGGGTATGCCTTCGGCCGGCTCAGCGGGACGATGAAGAACGGGGTCGCAACGACCGGGATGTGGGTCCGGGTGACCTACGGACTGCGCAAGATCGACGGCACCTGGGTGATCGCCCACGACCAGGTCTCGGTGCCGTTCGACATGCTCAGCGGCAACGGGGTGGTCGACCTCGAACCGTGACGGAGATGACCCTCCGGCGATTCCGGACGGGCGGGGCCGGCGGCGTAAACTCGTAGGCACGAAGCGACTGCTTCGTATCCATCGTGTATCACCTCGCGCTGGCCCCGCCGGCGGACCAAGGCGGCACAGAGCCGCGGTTCGCAGCGGGAGGTTCGAAAGAGATGTCAGAGCAGCGCGAGCAGAGTCTGGTGCGCGCCGTCGGAGGGACGTACTTCCCGCTCGCGCTGGTCGCGCGGCTGCCGTACGCGATGGTGGTCGTCGGGGTGCTGACCCTGGTCGTCGCGGGCCGTGGCTCGCTGGCGCTCGGCGGTCTGAACTCGGCGATGGTCGGGATCGGCGCCGCGACGTGCGGCCCGCTTCTCGGTGTCGCCGTCGACCGGTTCGGCCAGCGGCGGGTGCTGCTCGTGATCAGCGTTGCCAGCACGGCCGCACTGGGCGCGATGGCGTGGGTCGTCCACAGCCCGCTGCCCGACGCGGCCGTGCTGGCGGTGGCGTTCCTGGTCGGTGCGACGGCTCCGCAGATCGCACCCCTGTCGCGGTCGCGGCTCGTGGCGATCATCTCCGCCTGCGTCGTCCCGGGACGCCGGGTGCGGGTGCTGAACTCGACGATGGCCTACGAGTCGGCGGCCGACGAGATCGTCTTCATCGTGGGACCCGTCGTCGCGGGCGTGCTCGCCGTCGCCGTCGACCCGTGGGCGCCGGTCGTCGCCGCCGCGGCCCTCACCCTGGTCTTCGTCTCGGCCTTCGCCCTCCACCCGAGCGCCGCCACCGCACAGGCCTCGGCCGGACGTACGCCGGCTGCCGGCTCCGTCCGCGAGCTGGCCCGCCCGGGTGTGGTCGTGATCGTGGTCGGCATCCTCGGCGTCGGCCTCTTCTTCGGCTCGATGCTCACGTCGCTGACCGCGTTCATGGGCGACCACGGCCGTCCCGAGGAGGCGGGCCTGGTCTACGCCGCGATGGGCGTCGGCTCGGCCGCGCTGGCGCTGGGTGTCGCCCTCTTCCCGGTCGGCTTCACCTCGGCCGCACGCTGGCTCGTCTTCGGCGGCGTGATGCTCGTCGGCGCCCTCGCGCTGCCGGGTGTCTCCTCGGTGACCGGGATGGTGCTCGCGCTGCTCGTCATCGGCCTCGGGATCGGGCCGACCCTGGTGACGCAGTACGGCCTCGGCGCCCGCCGCAGCCCGGTCGGCCGGTCCGCCACCGTGATGACCATGCTCGGCTCCGCCGTCATCCTCGGCCAGTCGCTGGCCTCCGCGATCACCGGGAACGTCGCCGAGCGCTGGGGCACCGACGCGGCGCTCCTCCTGCCTGCCGTCGCCGCGCTCGTGGTCGTGGTCGCCGGCGCGGTCAACGCCCGGATCGGTGAGCCTGCTGCGGTCGCCGTGACCAGTCCCGAGCGCGCCACCGCTACGGCCGATCGCTGAGCGCCTCGGCCACCCGGAGCCGCAGCTCGGGCAGGACGTCGGTCACGAACCAGGGGTTGCGGGACTGCCAGCGGAAGTTCAGCGGTGAGGGATGGACGAGCGGGAACCGGTCGGGCAGGTAGTCGCGGAAGCTGCGTACGCGGTCGGTCAGGGTGCTCTTCCCGCCGAGGTAGTGCCGCTGTGCGTAGTCGCCGATGACCAGGGTCAGACCGATCTGCGGCATCAGCTCGAGCAGACGGGGGTGCCACATCGGCGCGAAGTCAGCCCGCGGCGGCAGGTCGCCCGTCGTGCCCTTGCCGGGGTAGTAGAAGTCCATCGGCAGGATCGCGAACGCCGCCGGGTCGCGGAAGGTGGCCTCGTCGACACCGAGCCACTCGATGAGGCGTTGCCCGCTGGCGTCGTTCCACGGGATGCCGCTCTGCTGAGCCTTGATGCCCGGTGCCTGGCCGATGATCAGGCACCGGGCATCCGGATGGGCCACGTAGAGCGGCTCGAACCCTGCCGCGACCGCCCACGCGTTGCTCGGATGGGCTGCGATGTCTCGGCGGATACGGTCGAGCTCCTTCATCACGGCATCATCTTCCCGCTCAACGGTGGTCGAGTTCCGCCGCCGGTGCGGCGAGCCACTAAAGTCGAACGTATGCGTCTGGGCGTACTCGACATCGGATCGAACACGGGACACCTGCTCGTGGTCGACGCCCACGGCGGGGCGGCCCCGCTGCCGGCGTACTCGTTCAAGCAGCCGCTGCGGCTTGCCGAGCACCTCGACGAGGCCGGGGACGTGACCGAGGCCGGGATCGAGGCGCTGACCGCGTTCACCCGTGACTCCGTGCAGGTCGCGGAGGAGAAGGGCGTCTCCGAGATGCT
This sequence comes from Nocardioides sp. NPDC126508, assembly GCA_040302365.1. Lineage (GTDB taxonomy): Bacteria > Actinomycetota > Actinomycetes > Propionibacteriales > Nocardioidaceae > Nocardioides. The sequence continues at coordinate 574,810 of JBEOUM010000003.1, read as the reverse complement.
CGCGTTCGCGACGTCGGCGGTGCGCGATGCCGGCAACTCGCAGCAGGTGCTCGACCACGTGCACGCCGAGACCGGGGTCGAGATCGAGGTCCTTCCCGGCGACGACGAGGCGCGGCTGACCTTCCTGGCCGTACGTCGCTGGTTCGGCTGGTCGTCCGGGCGGCTCGCGGTCTTCGACATCGGCGGCGGTTCGCTGGAGATCGCGGCCGGGCTCGACGAGCAGCCGTACGTCGCGTGGTCGCTGCCGCTGGGCGCCGGCCGGCTGGCGCGCAGCTACTTCGGTGACCGGCCCGCCGAGGAGGAGCTGCGCGAGCTGCGCCGGATGATCCGGGCCTCGATCGCCGAGGACGCGGGCCGGATCCTGCGCGACGGCCACCCGGACATGGCGGTGGCGACCTCGAAGACGTTCCGCTCGCTGGCGCGCATCTGCGGTGCCGCCCCGAGCGGCGAAGGCCTGCGCGTGCGCCGCCAGCTGCCGCTGACCGAGCTGCAGCGCTGGATCCCCAAGCTGCTCGAGATGTCGCTCGAGGAGCTCTCCGAGCTGCCCGGGGTCAGCCCGTCGCGGGCCCACCAGATCGTGCCCGGCGCGCTGGTCGCCGAGGCGTGCCTCGACATCTTCGACCTGGAGGCCTTCGAGATCTGCCCGTGGGCGCTGCGCGAGGGGTTGATCCTCGACCGCCTCGACCACCTGTCCTTCATCGGCAGCTCCGAGTAGGAGACCCGCGATGATCTCGCTGTCGACGTCCTCGACCTATCCCGAGTCGACCGCTCACGCCTTCACGTACGCCGCGGAGGTGGGCTACGACGGGGTCGAGATCATGGTCGGCATCGACGCGCTGTCGCAGCAGACCCATGCGGTCAAGCAGCTCGCCGAGCACCACGGCCTGCCGATCGTCGCGATCCACGCGCCGACGCTGCTCTTCACCCAGCAGGTCTGGGGCTTCGAACCCTGGGGCAAGCTCGAGCGGTCGGCCGAGATGGCCATCGAGGTCGGTGCCGAGGTGGTCGTCGTCCATCCGCCGTTCCGCTGGCAGCGCGAGTATGCGACCCGGTTCGTGGAGGGGATCGCGAACCTGGAGCGCTCGAGCGGGCTGCGGTTCGCGGTGGAGAACATGTATCCGTGGCGCGCGGCCCGGCGCTCGACGCCGATGTACCTGCCCCACTGGGACCCCTCCACTGAGGACTACGCCAACACGACCATCGACCTCTCCCACGCCGCGATCGCCGGTGACGACGTGATCGAGATGGCCGAGCGGCTCGGCCCGCGGCTGCGCCACATCCACCTCACCGACGGCACCGGCTCGGCCAAGGACGAGCACCTCGTCCCCGGCCGCGGCCACATGGGTGCCGACCGCTTCCTGCGCCACCTCGCCTCGTCGGGTTTCGAGGGCGAGATCGTCCTCGAGATCAACACCCGCCGCGCCCGCTCCCGCGCCGAGCGTGTCGCCGACCTGCGTGAGTCCCTCGAGTTCGCGCGGAAGCACTTCCAGGCCTGACGGCCATGGCGGTCCCTCGTAGGCTCCGTCGAGGCCGGTCACGTCGCCACCCCAAGCCAAGGCCCGTGTGAAGGCTGCGGAGGATCGATCCGGGCATTACCGTTAACCGAGCACAGCAGATGAGGCGCCTCGGGAGGGCTAGACAATGAATCGACCTGCAGATGGCGGCGGCAGTGGCGAACTCAAGGCCGATCACCAAGCCATGCTGGCGGCGGGCAACGGTCTTGTGAAGGCTGGTGAAACCTTCGACTCGACGGGGAAGAACCTGCCGAGTCTGAGCGGGATGGGCCCAGCCGCGGGACTGATCAGCGGGCTTATCGTCACCTATGCGGACACCGGGATGAAGCTGTCGGCAGAGGCTCAGACGATCGGTGATGCTACGCGCGTGTGCAGCGGGCTCCTGGCTGACGCGGATGCCGACGCGGCGAGCGCGATTCAGATCCTCGAGAAGGGCATTTCCAAGTGAGTATCGACACGTCCTTCGAGGGCCAGCCGGGTTCACTGGAGGCGATCGCTGACTGGCTCCGTTCGAGCTTTGGTCCAGGTGCTGACACGCTGGCGACCGAAGTCATCAACCGGCGCAAGAAGATGGGCGATGCGTGGGTCGGCGAAGGCGGCGACGCCTTCAGCGGCCGTGCCCGTGAATTGGCGAAGAGCTCTGAAACTGCCGACGAGACTGCGACCACCAGCGCCAATACGATCGACGTCCTTGCATCCGCGATGCGCTCCGCGAAAGAGGGATTGGTCTCCACGCGGGAGACGGCCCGCGGCGTAGGGCTGAGCGTGACCGGGTCGACGATCCATGAACCGGACGCGGTTGATCATCCCGGGACGGCGCCGGGGACCGACGCTGACACTGCGACCGTTGAGGCGTACAACGGCCGTGTCACCGCGTGGAACGCCTACCAGGACAAAGTCACGGCCTACAACAAAGCGTCCGGGGACGTCGAAGACTATCTCGAGGGTTGGCGCAAGGCGCTCGACTCTGCCGCTGAGCGGCTCGCAAAGGACGATGCCAACCTGGTTGGTCTTGCAGGAAACCTGATCGTCGACGGAGGTGGTGGCGCGGTCGCGGCTCGGATGGCTGTTTGGTACGCAGACGCAGCCAAGGTCTCCCGCGAAACCGCCGAACAGGCCGCCAAACATCTCGACGAACTGGTGAAAGACGGTCGACTCGCCGGCACGAAGGGCCAGTTCTACGACTACCTCGACCAGAAGGCCCAGGCCCTCAAGAGCCTCGACGACTTCGAAACCAAGGCCGGATCACCCAAGTTGCCGCGCGGCGTCAAGATCGGTGGCGGGATCATCGGCCTGCTGACGCTCGGTTACGGCATCAAGTCGGACCTCGACGACGGCGAGTCGACGGAGCAGGCAGTCGTCTCCAACGTCGGTGGAACGGCCGTCGGCATGGGTGCCGCGATCGCGGCGTCCGCCGGGGCTGGAGCAGCAGTTGGCGCGTTGGGCGGCAGCGTCGTTCCCGGTCTAGGTACGGCCGTTGGTGCTGTTGCGGGCGTCGTGATCGGTGCTGGCGTCGGCATGGTCACCTCTGGGGCGATCGACTCGATGTACGAGAACGGCGTGAAGAACATCGGCGATGTGGGTGAGGCCATCAGCGATGGATGGGGAGACCTGACTACGACCACCAGCACCTTGTGGAACGCGGGCGGCGACCTCATCGATGGGATCTTCTGACATGATCCGACGCCTCGTGCTCGGCTTCGGTGCCTTCATCCTCGCAGCTACCGGCGTGTTGCTGATCCTGGCCGCCGTTGTCGACTCGAGCTCGGATTCAGGCAGTCGGCTCGCGATGTGCCTGTTCGGCATCGGCGTCCTGGGCACCTCGTTTCTCGGGTCGGCCGCCTGGTTCCCGATCCGTCGCACGCCAAACACCTTTCTCGCGCATGACGGCAACGCCGTGGTGATCAAGCTGCGGTGGCATCTCCAGGCGGCAGCGGCGATCACGTTGTCGATATGGGTGGTCCTCCTCGTCGTCGGCGCGGTATCGAGTGACTCCGGCGGTCGCTGGGTTCTGGGGCTCTTTGCACTCGTTTTGGTGCTCCCCGTGCCCGACCTCGTCAGCGGCTTACGGCGCGGTGCGATGGTCCGAATCGATCACCAAGAGCTGCAGTTTCGGGGATGGGCCAGCGACGCGTCCTTGGCGTGGCGAGATGTCGACGTCGTGCGCTTTGCTGGCCAAGGAACCTCGGCGCCACTGGTTCAGATCTCTGCGCGCACAGGCGCATCGTCTTGGTCCTTCGAGAAGCGCGGGTTGCTGTTCGGGCGAGCACGCACGAAGCGCCCGGATATCGACATCCCGGTCACCTCGCTCGACGATCCGTTTGGTGTCCTCTTGGTGACGAACGCGCTCGCCAGCGCCTCAGATCACGAGCGGCCAGGACTGGTCGACGGAATCGAGGAGCTTCTCAACGCGCGTGCCGCTGGCGATCGCCCGGAGGAAGTGGCGAACCGTCGCGGCTGAACAAGTGCTCGTCAGTTGCTGTCGAGGTCGTGCGTCATTTCGACCAGTTTGCGAAACACCCATGTGCTCGCCCTCGGCTCTATCCGTTCACCGTCATCGCTGGCAACAAGCAAACCGTTTCGAGTCTCCACGGCGACGAGCGGAGCGACGTCGGTGCGACTTTCGAGCGAAACTCGCCAGGCCAATTCGGCGCGAGCGTGGTCCAAAGCCTGGCCTCGACGCATGTGGTCGAGGCTCGTCAGGTCGGTGACCAACTGCGGCGACGCGGGGCGTATGGCCTGGGCGACTTCGGGCTGCGGCCGTAGGTTGACAGCGCCGGCAAGGTCGGCGGATAGGAACGGCCGCTGAGCTGGAACTAGCCGCAGTTGCCCCCGCTTGACCGCAACCAGCGCGGCGCCGTCGGTGCCACGGTACGAGAACAGATGGGTTCGGCACTCCTCATGCGTTGCCAGGACGGCTCTGACGGATCGGTCCGGACTTCTGACCACGTCCAGGAGAGACTTGACCTCGATTGGGAGGCCGTCGGTGTCTTCCGCTCCAGCGACCATCCTTTGAAACCGGTCGAAACCGATCGACCCCAACTCGTTGCCCGAGCGGCGAAACTCAACGAACATCCGCGCTCGTTTCGGTTGGGTGCCACTGTCGGGCGCACTCCCTGATGACGTCCGCGAGCGCCGGATAGCGATTGGTTTCGACGGTGGCAGTTAGCGTGTGCCCCTGGCCGCCGAACGGGACGAACCACTGCTCGGTGACAAGTGCCTCGCCGCCCGGACCGCGGTGGTGGGCTAAGCGTCGCCCGCCCGTCGCCCCGCTAACGCCAAGGCGCTGGAGGTCGATCAGCAGATAGCCAGGAAGCAAGTTCGTGAGCAGATCCTCGGTGCTTCGGACCCACTCACGAAGTCCGATGTCACCGATCGTGGAGATCGTGTGAGCAAGGGAGCTGCGGAAACGGGTAACGCCAATGGGCCGGGCTTCCACAGCAACCCAGACTGTGTCCTCCGGCGGTCTCGAGAGGACATCCCAGGACGCCGGAACAGGTGGAACGCCTCCCATGTGACTACTACCCCTCCGACGGTTCGGGGCCGGCTGGCCGCTGACTCCGTTGACTCAACCTTGCCATAGCAGGTGGGAAGAGGGGCTCAGTCGCGGGCGGCGAGCCAGGACCAGGTGAGCGAGGTCAGGGCGAGGACGAGGACGGCGGTGGCGACGCCCCACCAGCCGACGACGTACGCATAGCCCAGCAGCCAGCCGAAGAGGCTCGAGCCGCCGTAGTAGAAGAGGTTGTAGAGGGCGCTCGCCTGCGCCTTCCCGACGCGAGCGCGGGCGCCGACCCAGCCCGACGCGACGCCGTGGGCGCCGAAGAAGCCGGTGGTGAGGACGAAGAGGCCGGTCAGGACCATCGCGAGGTTGTCGGGGAGGCTCATCGCGACGCCGACGATCGTGACGACGACGCAGGTCAGCATGACTTTTCGGCGTCCGTGGGTCGCGGCCAGGCGGCCGGCGACCGAGGAGGAGACCGTGCCGCCGAGGTAGGCGAAGAAGATCTGGCTGGAGATCGCCACCGGCAGCCCGAACGGCTCGCGCTCGAGGCGGAACCCCAGATAGTTGTACGTCGCCACGAACCCGCCCATCAGCAGCGCTGCCTGCCCGTAGAGGACGAGCATGCCCGGGTCGCGGAGGTTGGCGAGCACCCCGTCGCGTACGGAGGTCGTCGGCTTGCCGGTCGGGCGGACCCAGCCCCGGGCGCGGGGGATCAGGGTGATGGCGACGATCGCGGCGACCGCGGAGAGGACGCCGCCGGCGGTGACGCCGAGGCGCCAGCCGCCGAGGTCGGCGAACGGGCCGGTGATGACCCGGCCGAGGAGGCCGCCGACGGTGGTGCCGGAGATGTAGATGGCCGCGGCGACGCTGACGTGGCGTACGTGGATCTCCTCGGCGAGGTAGGCGACCGCGAGGGCGGGTACGCCGCCGAGCGCGAGGCCTTCGAGGCTGCGCAGGACGAGGAGGGTGGTGAAGCCGGGTGCGAGGGGCGTGAGCAGGCCGAGGACCAGGGAGATCGAGAGCGCGATCTTCATCGCCGGGGCGCGGCCGATGCGGTCGGCGATCCACGACCAGCCGAGGACGCTGACCGCGAGCCCGAGGGTCGCCATCGAGACGGTGAGCGCCGCCGAGGCCTCGTCGACCTCCAGCGCGTGCGCGACGGTGGGGAGGATGCCCTGGGTGGAGTACATCTGCCCGAAGGTCGCGATCCCGGCGGCGAAGAGGCCGATCAGGATCCGCCGGTAGCCGCTGCTGCCGGCATCGTGCCCTGCCCACGAGCGGGTCAGGGCGGTATCTACGGACATCGTTCCCACGGTAAAGCAGGCCGTACACCCGGGTGAACCTCGCGCGTGCGTGAGATATCTCTACTCTTGGGTCGATGTCCGCCCTCTCCTCCCATCTCGCCGACCGACTCTCGACCCGTCTCGTCGGGGTCGACGTGGCGCGATGCCTGGCTCTGCTGGGCATGATGGCGACGCATGTGCTCGACCCGGTCGACGCGACCGGGGAGCTGACCCGGATCCAGGCGGTGGCCGGCGGCCGGTCCGCGGCGCTCTTCGCGGTGCTCGCCGGGGTCAGTCTGGCGCTGATGACCGGACGTCAGAAGCCGGTTCGGGGGCAGGTGCTCCGCTCACGGTCCCTGGGGCTGGCCGCGCGAGCGGTGCTGATCGCCGCGATCGGGCTGGTGCTCGGCTCGCTCGGCACCAACATCGCGATCATCCTGACCTACTACGGCGTGCTGTTCCTGATCGGCATCCCGTTCCTCGGGCTGCGGGCGCGATGGCTGTGGCTGCTCGGTGTGGTCTGGATCGTCCTCGGGCCGCTGCTGGCGCTGGTCGTCCGGCCGATGCTGCCGGCGCGGCAGTTCGACAGCCCGGATCCGTCCCAGCTGCTCGAGCCGGGCCATCTCCTCGCGGAGCTGCTCTTCACCGGCTACTACCCGGCCGTCCCGTGGCTCGCCTATCTGCTGATCGGGATGGCCATCGGCCGTATCGACCTGCGCAACCGGCTCGTGGTCTCGATGCTCTGGACGAGCGGCGTCATCATCTCCTTCTCGGCCACCTGGCTCTCGGATCGGCTGACCCGGTTGCCGTCGGTGGCCGAGGTGCTGCTGCGCAGCTATCCCGGGATGGACATCGACGACGCGCTGACCTCGATGAGCCAGGGCCTCTACGGACAGACGCCGGTCGACGGCGGCTGGCAGTGGCTGCTGGTCGTCGCGCCGCACTCGTCCACACCGTTCGACCTGGCGCAGACCATCGGCAGCTCGATGTTCGTGATCGGCGCCTGCCAGATGATCGCGCTGCGGTTGCCGTCCCGGTGGCGCACCGCGATGGCGGTGCTGTTCGGCGCCGGCACGATGACCCTCACCCTCTACACGCTGCACGTGCTGATGAGGACCGAAGCGGTCTGGCCGCCGGAGACGCCCGACACGTACGTGGTGCACGTGCTCGTCGTGATGACGATCGGTGCGCTCGTCACTGCCTGGGGCCGTTCCGGGCCGCTCGAATGGCTCGTCGGCCGCCCCGCGGCGTGGCTGCGCCGGACCGAGCCCCGCCCGGAGCGGACGACGTCGGGTTAGCGTGCTCCCATGAGTACGACGGCACCGCGGCGGGGGCGCAGGCCCGGTTCGCCGGACACCCGCGCGGCCATCCTGGCGGTGGCTCGGCAGCGCTTCGCGCAGCAGGGGTACGCCGCGACCTCCGTCCGCGGGATCGCGACCGCCGCCGGGGTGGACTCCGCGCTGGTGCACCACTACTTCGGCACCAAGGAGGACCTCTTCGTCGCCTCGCTGGAGCTGCGGATCGACCCGCGGGAGATCGTGCCGATCGTCACCGCCGGCGACCGTGACGGTGCGGGCGAGCGCCTGGTGAGGCTCCTCCTCAGCGTCTGGGACGACGAGGAGTCGCGGCTCCCGCTGATGGCGCTCGTACGCAGCGTCTTCGAGCCGGAGGGGAAGGCGCTGGTGCCGGAGGCGTTCGGCCGGCTGATCCTGAGACCGGTGGGCGAGGCGCTCGATCTCGACGACCCGGAGCGGCGGATGACCCTGGTGGCCTCGCAGCTGGTCGGGATGGTCGTGCTGCGCTACGTCGCCCGGATCGAGCCGCTCGCCTCGGCGCCGGCGGAGACGTTGGTGGCGACGTACGCGCCGGTGGTGCAGGGCTATCTGACCGGGCCTTTGCCGTAGTCCTCTTGCGCGCGTGGCGTCCTCGTGCCACATTTCATCATGTGATGAATAAAGTGGTGGAGGTGTCCGGCCTCCGGGTCGTACGCGGGAAGCGCGAGGTCCTCCACGACCTCGACTTCTCCATCCGGGCAGGCGAGGTGACCGGCCTGCTCGGGCCGTCCGGGTGCGGCAAGACGACGCTCATGCGAGCGCTGGTCGGTGTCCAGGCGAAGGTGACCGGGACGGTGACCGTCCATGGTGAGCCGGCCGGGTCGGCGTCGTTGCGCGCGCGGATCGGCTACGTCACCCAGGCGTCCAGCGTCTACGACGACCTGACCGTCACCGAGAACCTCCGCTTCTTCGCCAAGGTGCTCGGTGCCCCACCGTCCTCGGTGACGGACGCGATCGAGACGGTCGACCTGGTGTCCCATGCCGACCAGGTCGTACGCGACCTCTCCGGCGGTCAGCGCTCGCGCGTCTCGCTCGCGGCGGCGCTGCTCGGCTCGCCGTCGCTGCTGGTGCTCGACGAGCCGACGGTCGGGCTCGACCCGGTGCTGCGCGAGCAGCTGTGGGGGACGTTCCGGTCGCTGGCGGAGGAGGGCGCGGCGGTGATCGTGTCCAGCCACGTGATGGACGAGGCCGACCGGTGCGACCGGCTGCTGCTGATGCGCGAGGGCGCGATCCTCGCCGACGGCAGCCCGGCCGAGATCAAGCAGAAGGCGAACGCGGACGACATCGAGCACGCGTTCCTGACCCTGGTGAGGGAGGGGGCGCGATGAGCCTGCGACGTACCTTTGCGGTCGCCGGGCGGGTGCTCGCCCAGATCCGCCGCGACCACCGGACGCTGGCGATGCTGGTGGTCCTGCCGACGCTGCTGATGTCGCTGCTGTGGTGGATGTACGAGGAGTCCCCGGCGCCCATCTTCGACCGGATCGGCCCGGCCCTGCTGGCGATCTTCCCGTTCATCGTGATGTTCCTGGTCACGTCGGTGACCACGCTGCGCGAACGCTCATCCGGGACGCTGGAGCGGCTGCTCGCGATGCCGTTGGGCAAGGGCGACTTCCTGCTCGGCTACGCGCTCGCCTTCGGGTTGCTGGCCGCCATCCAGTCGGGCGTCGCCGTGGCGGTGAGCGTGGGGCTGCTCGGGCTGGAGATCAGCGGCTCGGTCGCGATGCTCGTCGTCGTCGCGATCGTCGACGCGGTCCTCGGCACCGCGCTCGGCCTGCTCGTCTCGGCCTTCGCCACCACCGAGTTCCAGGCCGTGCAGTTCATGCCGGCTATCGTGGTCCCGCAGATCCTGCTGTGCGGGCTGCTGGTCCCGCGGGACTCGCTGCCCAGCGTGCTCGGGGCCATCTCCGACGTGCTCCCGCTCTCCTACGCCGTCGACGCGATGACCCACCTCGTCACCTCCACCGGAACGAGCGACGTCTGGTCCGACCTGGCGGTCGTCGCCGGCTTCGTCGTCGCGGGTCTTGCTCTCGGCTCGGCGACGCTTCGCCGGCGTACTCCCTGATCGCGGGGGCGCTTCACGGCGGGATTGTGAGGTGGTGAGCGGAAGTTGACGGAAGGGGTACGGGGAGCGGATCGGGGCGAAACGTTGACACCGGACGGTAGAGGTCGCCAGTCCCCGACCCGAAACGGTGTGAGTACGCGTGACCGACACCCACTGTCCTTACTGCAGCTTGCAGTGCGGGATGACCCTTTCACGCAAAGGGCCCCGGCTGGAGGTCAGTGAGCGATCGTTCCCGGTGAACGAGGGTGCCCTGTGTCGTAAGGGGTGGACGGCGGCCGGCTTGCGAGGGAGCAGGGAGCGGCTGACGACCCCGATGGTGCGGGACCGAGCGACGGGGGAGTGGAGCGCGGCGACGTGGGACGAGGCGCTCGACCTGGTCGCCTCGAAGCTCGCCGACCTGCGCAAGATCCACGGCGCCGACACGAACGCCGTCTTCGGCGGCGGTGGGCTCACCAACGAGAAGGCCTACCAGCTCGGCAAGTTCGCCCGGGTCGCCCTCGGCACCTCCCAGATCGACTACAACGGTCGCTGGTGCATGTCGTCGGCCGCCTCGGCCGGCAACCAGGCGTTCGGTGTCGACCGCGGGCTGCCGTTCCCGCTGGCCGACATCGAGAGGACCGACGTCTGCGTGCTCGTCGGCTCCAACCTCGCCGAGACGATGCCGCCGGCGGCCCGTCACCTCGACCGGCTGCGCGAGAACGGCGGCAAGGTCGTCGTCATCGACCCGCGGCTGACCCCGACCGGCGAGCGTGCCGACCTCTTCCTCCAGCCGGTACCCGGCACCGACCTGCCCCTCGCCCTCGGTGTCCTGCACCTGCTCGACGCGGCCGGCGCGGTCGACGAGGACTACATCGCCGAGCGGACCACGGGCTTCGAGGACGTACGCCGCTCCGTGGCTGCCTGGTGGCCGGAGATGGTCGAGCGGGTCAGCGGGGTCGAGGCCGCGCAGCTGCGTGAGCTGGCTTCCCTGCTCGCGAACGCGGAGAACGTCATGGTCCTGACCGCGCGCGGCGCCGAGCAGCACGCCCAGGGCACCGCGACCGTCCTGGCCTGGCTCAACGTCGCGCTCGCGCTGGGCATGCCCGGCAAGACGTACGCCGGCTACGGCTGCCTCACCGGCCAGGGCAACGGCCAGGGCGGCCGTGAGCACGGCCAGAAGGCCGACCAGCTCCCCGGCTACCGGATGATCGACGACCCCGCGGCCCGCGCGCACGTCGCCGCGGTCTGGGGTGTCGACCCGGAGACCCTCCCCGGCAAGGGCCGCTCCGCCTACGAGCTGCTGGACGCGCTCGGCACCCCCGAGGGCCCCAAGAGCCTGCTCGTCTTCGGCTCCAACATCGTCGTCTCCGCCCCGAACGCCACCCACGTCACCTCCCGGCTGGCGGACCTCGACCTGCTCGTGGTCGCCGACATGGTGATGAGCGAGACCGCCGCGCTCGCCGACGTGGTGCTGCCGGTGACCCAGTGGGCCGAGGAGACCGGCACCATGACCAACCTCGAGGGCCGGGTCATCCTGCGGCAGGCAGCGGTCACTCCGCCGGACGGCGTACGTTCCGATCTGGATGTGATCGCGGGTCTGGCGGCTCGTCTCGGGGTAGTCCAGGGAGTTTCCGTCGGTTACTCACCGGTAAACCGACGGGAACTCCCTGGACTACCCGGACCGACCTGGTCGACCGACCCCGAAGAGATCTTCACCGAGCTCCGGGCGGCCACCAAGGGCGGCAAGGCGGACTACAGCGGCATCACCTACGACCGCATCCGCGAGGAGGACGGCGTCTTCTGGCCCTGCCCGGAAGGCAGCGAAGGCACCCCCCGGATGTTTGCCGAGGACTTCTTCCACGCTGACGGCCGGGCCCGCTTCATCGATGTCGCCCACCGGGGTGCGGCCGAGCAGCCGACCGCCGACTACCCGCTCCACCTGACCACCGGCCGGGTGCTCGCGCAGTACCAGTCCGGTGCCCAGACCCGGCGGATCAAGGACCTTCCCGACGACGGTGCGTTCGTCGAGCTCCACCCGCTGCTGGCCGACCGGGTGGGCGCCCACGACGGCGACCCGGTGGTCGTACGCACCCCGCGCGGCGAGATGAAGGCGCCCGCGCGGGTGGTGACCACGATCCGCCCAGACACGGTCTTCGTACCGTTCCACTGGGTCGGCGCCAACAAGCTCACCAACGACGCCCTCGACCCCTCCAGCCGGATGCCCGAGTTCAAGGTCTGCGCCGCGGCGGTGAGCGCATGAGCGAGCCCGTGAGCGACCAGAAGATCGTCATCATCGGTGGCGGCATGGCCGCGGCGCGCCTCGTCGAGGGACTGGTCGCGCGCGGCCTCGGCCCGCAGACGACCGTGCTCGCGGAGGAGCAGCACGTGCCGTACAACCGGATCCTGCTCTCCGCCGTGCTCGAGGGCACCCACCGTCCCGGTGCGCTGGCCCTGCGCGAGAAGCAGTGGTACGCCGACCGGGGAGTCGACCTCCGCCTGGACAGCCTCGTCGTGGACATCCACCGCGACACCAGGACGGTTGAGCTCGCCGATCGCACGAGGGTCCCCTACGACGCAGTGGTGCTGGCGACCGGCGCGATCCCGAGCCTGCCGCCGATCCGCGGCGTGGTGCGGATGGACGGCTCGATGGACCCGCGGGTGCAGGCGTTCCGCAGCCTCGATGACTGCGCCCGGCTCCTGACTCTGCTCGATGAACAGGGCCTCCGTGACAACCCGCGCCTCCCGCGCAGCGCGGTGATCGTCGGCGGCGGCCTGCTCGGCCTCCAGGTCTCCCGCGCCCTGGCCGTACGCGGCATCGAGACCGAGATCGTCGAGGGCCGCGACCACCTGCTCAGCAGCCAGGTCGACGCCTCGGCCGGCAAGGTGCTGAAGCGGTCGATGGCCAAGCTCGGCACCCAGGTCTACCTCGGCGCCCGTGCGACCCGGCTGACCGACGAGGGCCTCAAGCTCGACAACGGCTACACCCTCGAGACCGACCTGGTGGTGCTCACCGCCGGCGGCCGCCCGCGCGCCAACCTCGCCCGCCGCGCCGAGCTCACCGTCAACCGCGGCATCGTCGTCGACGACCAGCTGCGCAGTATCGACGACCCGGACGTGTACGCGATCGGCGACTGCGCCGAGCACAACGCGACGGTGACCGGCTTCGTGTCGCCAGCCTGGGAGCAGGCCGGGGTCCTCGCCGAGGTCCTCGCCGGCAACCAGGCGGCGGCCTACGAGGGGCACCGCGTCGTCGCCCGCCTCCGCGCCACCGACCTCGACGTCTGCGTCCTCGGTGAACCCCAGAACGAGACCGGCGAGATCGTCGAGATCGCCAACCCGGTCAAGGGCACCCACCGCAAGCTGGTCGTCCGCGACGGCCGCATCGTCGCCGGCGCCCTCGTCGGCGACCTGAGCCGGGTCGGCCTGATCACCCAGGCCTTCGACCGGCAGACGGTCCTCGGCGAGCACGAGGCCGGACAGCTGCTGCTGCCCGAGCCGTCCGCGTCGGGCTCCGGGATCCCGCAGCTCCCCGACGACGCGGAGGTGTGTGCCTGCGCCGGGGTCAGCGCCGGCCGGATCCGGGCGTGCCGGTCCCTCGAGGACGTACGTGACACCACCCGCGCCACCACCGGCTGCGGCGGCTGCGCGCCGGCCGTACGCCAGCTTCTGGCCACGCGGCCCGATAGCAGCCCGCTCGATGCAACGCAGCTCAGTCTGGAAGGAACTACGTCATGAGCCCTCACCTCCGCAAGAAGGTCGTCGTCGTCGGCCACGGCATGGTCGGTCACCGGTTCGTGACCGCCGCGATCGAGCGCGGTCTCACCGAGACCCACGACATCGTGGTCTTCGGTGAGGAGCCGCGCCCGGCGTACGACCGGGTCGCCCTCACCAGCTTCTTCGAGGTCGGCGCCGAGGCCCTCTCCTTCCTGCCCTCCGGTGTCTACGAGGATCCTCGGGTCACCCTGCGCACCGGCACGAGCGTCGTCGAGATCGACACCGCAGCCCAGACGGTGATGCTCGCCGACGGCGAGGAGATGGCGTACGACGAGCTGGTGCTCGCCACCGGAGCGGCACCGTTCGTGCCGCCGGTGCCGGGCTCGGAGCTCGGGAACGTGTTCGTCTACCGCACGATCGAGGACCTCGAGGCGATCCGCGAGGCCGCCAGGACGGCTCGTGCGGGTGCGGTGATCGGTGGTGGTCTGCTCGGGCTGGAGGCGGCGAACGCGCTGCACCAGCTCGGCGTCGAGACCCACGTGGTCGAGCTCGCGCCGCGGCTGATGGCCGTGCAGGTGGACGACGCCGGCGGGAACACGCTCAAGCGCCACATCGAGAAGCTCGGGCTCACCGTCCACACCGGCGTGATGACCGAGTCGATCTCCACGGACGCGATCGAGGGGATCGCGGTCGTCGACGAGGACGCCGAGGGCATCCTCGACGGCAAGGTCAGCGGGCTGAAGTTCAAGGACGTCGAGGAGCCGCTGGCGGTCGAGATGGTCGTCTTCTCGGCCGGCATCCGGCCGCGCGACGCGCTCGCCCGAGCGGCCGGCCTGGACCTGGCCGAGCGTGGCGGCGTGCTCGTCGACGAGCAGTGCCGGTCCTCCGACCCGCACGTGTGGGCGGTCGGCGAGTGCGCCGCGCCCGGCGGGAAGATGTACGGCCTGGTGGCCCCCGGCTACGACATGGCCGAGGTCGTCGCCGACGCCCTGCTCGGTGGCGCCGGCACCTTCACCGGTGCCGATATGTCGACAAAGCTCAAGCTGCTGGGTGTCGACGTCGCCAGCTTCGGCGACGCGCACGGCACCACCGACGAGTGCCTCGAGCTGACCTACTCCGACGCCGTCGCTGGTGTCTACAAGAAGCTGGTGATCAGCGAGGACGGCGCCCGTCTGCTCGGCGGCGTGCTGGTCGGCGACGCCTCGGCGTACGGCCTGCTCCGTCCCATGGTCGCCTCCGGCATGGCGCTTCCGGAGAACCCGGAGGAGCTGATCCTCCCCCAGTCCACGGGCGGTGGGGGAGGGATCCAGCTTCCGCCGGAGGCGCAGATCTGCTCGTGCAACAACGTCACCCGCGGTGAGATCGAGGCGGCCGTCGACGGCGGCTGCGAGAGCGCGGCGGACGTCACCAGGACCACCAAGGCCGGCTCGACCTGTGGGTCGTGCAAGGTGCAGGTCAAGAAGATCGTCGAGGACTACTTCACGGCCCAGGGCCGCACGGTCGACACGAGTCTCTGCGAGCACTTCAGCATGACCCGCGCCGAGCTCTTCGACGTGGTCCTGATCCACGGCTACAAGACCTTCGACCAGATCATCGAGGCCCACGGCACCGGCCGCGGCTGCGATCTGTGCAAGCCCGCGGTCGCCTCCATCCTGGCGAGCCAGCTCAACGGCCATGTCCTGGCCAAGGAGAACCGCAAGCTCCAGGACACCAACGACGCCTACCTGGCCAACCTGCAGAAGAACGGCTCCTACTCCGTCGTCCCGCGCATCCCCGGCGGCGAGATCACCCCCGAGGGCCTGATCGTGATCGGCGAGGTGGCCAAGGAGTTCGGCCTCTACACCAAGATCACCGGCGGCCAGCGCATCGACATGTTCGGTGCCCGGATGGAGGACCTGCCGGCGATCTGGAAGCGCCTGGTCGACGCCGGGTTCGAGTCCGGCCACGCGTACGGGAAGTCCCTGCGAACCGTGAAGTCCTGCGTCGGCTCCACCTGGTGCCGCTACGGCGTCCAGGACTCCGTCGGCCTCGCGATCATGCTGGAGACCCGCTACCGCGGGCTGCGCTCGCCGCACAAGCTCAAGGGCGGCGTCTCCGGGTGCGCCCGGGAGTGCGCGGAGGCCCGCGGCAAGGACTTCGGCGTCATCGCCACCGAGAAGGGCTGGAACCTGTACGTCGGGGGCAACGGTGGCGCCATCCCGGCCCATGCGCAGCTGCTCGCCGGTGACCTGAGCACCGAGGAGCTGGTCCGCTACCTCGACCGCTTCCTGATGTACTACGTACGCACCGCCGACCGCCTCCAGCGCACCTCGACCTGGATCGACTCGCTCGAGGGCGGCCTGGACCGGGTCCGCGAGGTCGTCGTCGAGGACGTCCTCGGCCTGGGCACGGAGCTGGAGGCCGCGATGGCCACGCACGTCGAGGGCTACTTCGACGAGTGGAAGGCGACGATCGAGGACCCGGAGAAGCTCAAGCGGTTCGTCTCCTTCGTCAACGCCCCCGAGATCCCGGACCCGAACATCTCCTTCGGATCCACCCGCGGCCAGATCGTCCCGGACGTCGCGGACGGCCCGGCAGTCGTCGGCCCGGTTTCGCTCGGTGCCACCATCCCTGTCGGCGCACCCACCCTGGAGGAGTCGCGATGACCCAGACGCAGACCCAGACGTACATCTCCGTCTGCCGCCTCGACGACATCGACCCCGAGACCGGCATCGCCGCGCTGGTCAGGGGCGAGGCGGTGGCCGTCTTCCGGACTCTCGACGACCGCGTCTTCGCGCTGTCCAACTTCGATCCGTACGGCCACGCCTCGGTGCTCGCCCGGGGCATCGTCGGGACGCGTGGCGAGGTGTCGTTCGTCGCATCGCCGCTGCTCAAGCAGCCGTTCGCGCTCGAGACCGGTCTCTGCCTCGACGATCCGTCGGTGTCGGTCCCGACCTACGAGGTCGACGTCGTCGACGGCGAGGTGCGCATCGGGGCACGTCGGGAGTAGGAAGCGCCCGTGAGGCCGTGAGCGAAAGTTTGCGCCGACGATCAAGCAGCCCGCGTACGGCGAAATAGACCCGTCGCAAGGTGGAAGCATGGCGGTTCCGAATGCGCAGGCGAACTACGATTCCGATGTGGACAGCGGCGCGCTGAGCGGCTTCCGCGTCGGCGTGACCGCGGCGCGGAAGGCCGAGGAGCAGATCAACCTGCTCGAGAGGCGAGGCTCCCAGGTGGTCTGGGCGCCCGCCCTCTCCGTCGACCCCAACCGGGTCGACGCCGGAGCGCTGCGCGAGGTGACCGAGCAGATCATCGGCCAGAAGATCGACATGTTCCTGGCCACGACCGGCATCGGGACGCGCGCGTGGTTCGACGCCGCCGAGGAGTGGGGACTGCTCGACCGGCTCCTGGAGACCCTCGGCAGGGCCGAGATCCTGGCGCGCGGACCGAAGTCGGTCGGTGCGCTCCGGCGACGCGGGCTGCGTGAGCTGTGGGCGCCGGAGTCGGAGGAGTTCGACGACGTCCTGGAGCACCTGCGCGGCCGCGACCTGACCGGCAAGCGGATCGTGGTTCAGGAGCACGGGCAGTCGCTCTCGATGGTCGCGCACGCACTGAGCCGGCAGGGCGCCGAGGTCGTCAACGTGGTCGTCTACCGGGTCGAGTCGGCCTCCGACCCGGAGCCGATGTTCCGGCTGGTCGAGACGTTGGCCGACGGTGAGCTGGACGCGGTGACGTTCACCTCGGCGCCTGCGGTCGCCGCGTTCATGCAGGCGGCCGGCTCGGTCGGCCTGCGCGACGAGGTCGTGGCGGCGTTCCAGGCCGACGTGGTCGCGGCATGCGTCGGTCCGGTGACCGCCGCCGCCTTCGAGATGTGGGGCGTACCGACCATGGTGCCCGACCGCTCCCGCACCGCCGCGATGGTCAAGATGCTCGAGACCGAGCTGCCGCTGCGGCGCGAAGGCCTCCTCGTCGAGCTCGCCGGCGGTCGCCAGCTGCTGCTCCACGACGACGCGGTGATGCTCGACGGCGCCGAGGTGAAGCTCTCGCCCGCTCCTGCAGCGGTCCTGGGCGCGCTCGTCGCCAACCCCGGCAACGTGGTCTCCCGGCAGGTCCTGCTCGCCACCCTCCCCTCCGGCACCGCGGGCTCCGAGCACGCGGTCGAGATGGCTGTCGCCCGGCTCCGCTCGGCGCTCGGCACCAAGACCGTCCAGACGGTCGTGAAGCGCGGCTACCGGCTGGCGGTGGCCTCGTGAGGCTCGTCGTCGCCGCCCACGGCACCCGACAGCTGCTCGGCAACGCGGTCGCCTCCATCATCGCCAAGCGCGCGGGCCGCGTGCTGGGGATGGAGTCGAGGGCCGCGTACGTCGAGCTCTGCGAGCCGCTGCTGGCCGATGTGCTGGCCGACGGCCAGCCCTCGGTCGTGGTCCCGCTGCTGCTCTCGACCGGCTATCACGTCAACGTCGACCTGCCACGGGCCGCCGAGGGGCTGCCCGTGACGACGGGCCGCGCCCTCGGCCCGGACCGGCTGCTCGCCTCGGCCCAGGTCTCCCGGCTGGTCGCTGCCGGTGTTTCACCTGGTCAGCCGGTGGTTCTGGTTGCCGCCGGTTCCAACGAGCCCGCTGCACGCGGCGACATCGCCGCTGCCGGTCGGATGCTGGCGAAGGCCTGGGGCGGACCTGTCCGGGTCGCCACCGTCTCCGGCTCCGGCGCACCGCCCGTCGACGAGGTAGTACGCCTCGGCGACGCCGTCTCGCCCTACCTGCTCGCCCCCGGCTTCTTCTCCGACCTGGTCCGGACCCGCTCCGAGGCCGCCGGCGCCGAGGTCGTCGCCGACGTCATCGGCCCGCATCCCGACGTGGTCGAGCTGGTCGTACGCCGCGCCTCCGCCCTCCTCGCCGAGGTCGGCGGTGGGCAGGCGCAGGTCGGGTAGGCGCAGGCCCGGTCGACGCGTTGCCGCCGGTGTGGATGCTGACCGAGGTACCTCGGTGAGCATCCACCCGACCGGGGACCGTCAGGTCGTGTAGTCGGCGTTGATACGGATGTAGCCGTCGGTGAGGTCGCAGCCGTAGACGGTGAACTCACCCGACCCGATCCCGAGGTCGACCTCGATCGAGACCTCCTCGCCGGACAGATAAGTCGACAAATCCGCCAATAGATTTGCCGAGACCTGGGCGGGGTAGGTCTCGGTGCCGCCGAAGGCGATGCGGACGTGGTCGGGGGAGATGTCGGTCTCCTCGCGGAGCTTGCCGATGGCCATCGCGACCCGGCCCCAGTTGGGGTCGGCGCCGTGGACGGCGGTCTTGACCAGGGGCGAGTTCACGATGGCCTTGCCGACCCGCTTGGCCTGGGCGTCGTCGCGGGCGCCGCCGACCACGACCGTGATCAGCTTGGAGGCGCCCTCGCCGTCGGAGGCGATCTTCTTCACCAGGGCGAGCGCGGCGTCGTAGAGGGCCGCCTCGAACTCGCCCAGGTCGACCGCGCCCGCCGCCCCGGAGGCGAAGATCGCGGCGGTGTCGGAGGTCGAGGTGTCGGTGTCGATCGAGACCGCGTTGTAGGTGCGGTCGACGACCCGGCGGAAGACCGCGTCGAGGTCGTCAGCGGGCACTGCAGCGTCGGTGAAGAAGTAGGTCAGCATCGTGGCCATGTCGGGCTCGAGCATCCCGACGCCCTTGGCGATCCCGGTGATGGTCGCGTCGCCGACGGTCCGGGTCTCGATCTTGGCGATCGTGTCGGTGGTCATGATCGCCGCGGCGGCGGCGTCGAAGTCGGCATCCCCGGCAGTGCCGGCGAGCTTCTCGAGTGCCGGGGTGAGCACGTCCATCGGGTACTGCACACCGATCACGCCGGTCGAGGCGACCAGCAGCTCCTCGGGGCGGACCCCGACGATCTCGGCCGCCCGGCGGCGTACCTCCAGGGCGTTGGCGTCGCCCGTCGGACCGGTCGCGACGTTGGCGTTCTTCGAGATGGTCACCATCCCGCGGAACGCGGTGAGGTCCGAGGTCCGGGAGAGCAGCACCGAGGCGCCGGCGAAGCGGGATCGGGTGAAGACCGCGGCGCTGGTGACGGGGCCCGAGGGGGCGGCGACGACGGCGAAGTCGTCAGCGCCCTCCTTGAGACCGAGGTTGGCGGTGACTCCGACGAATCCGGCTGGTCCATGCATGCGGACAGCCTAGAACCAGTCGATGCGCCGCAGACCCTATGTCCGCAACCAGGCGAACGCCGCCGCCTCCAGGATCACCCACGAACGGAGTACGCGACCCACGAACGTGATCCCGACGAAGAGCATCAGGTTGGCCTTGAGCGAGCCGTAGACCACCGCGAGGATCGCCAGCGGCGGCAGCCCGCTGAGCGCCGCGACCGCGAGCAGCCCGCCGGCGTAGGCGGGCCGTCCCTGCGTACGCCGCTCCCACTTCTCCATCCGCTGCCGCCACTTGTCGCACGACATCTTCTTGCGGACGAAGGGGAGGGCGGTGGTGCCGTGGCCGGCGTAGTACCAGACCACCTTCGAGCTGGTCTGTCCGACTCCCGCCACCAGGGCGAGCACCAGGGCCGAGAAGGTCAGGTTCGAGGCGGCCACCGCGAGGTAGGTCTCGAAGTTGATGACGGGGAAGAGGCCTCCGGTGAAGGAGGCGGCGAAGGTCCCGAGAATGAGGTCCATCAGCCGACCTCTGGCCCGCGCAGGAATTGAAACAATTCAACGAATGTGTGTTGGGGGATCACTCGCGAAACCTTAGATGTAATCCGTGTCACGGTGCGACATCGGCGTCACATCCACATTACGGACCGCTCGCCGAAATGAGGCGTTTCTCACTTAAACATGGGGGTCACAAGGGTCTCAGGACCGGCTATCGGAACATGGCCCGCAGTTGGATCGATCAATTGTCCAGGCCCGTGATCGATGACCCACTCTGGTGCACGGTACCCCGGTTGGAGGCCTCTTCAACTGGGGTAACGTGCCTGCAATCGGCGAAACTTTTGAAGGGTGTCGGAATGGTTGACGTGGACAAGGTCCTCGATGAGGCGGGGCTGACGAATCCTCATGTGCGGGAGTATGTCTCCTACTGGGCAGGGGTGACCGGAGCCGAGCAGATCGAGGTTGTCAGCGCAGCCGACGACGAGCGGCTCCTCCAGGAGTCCCTGGCGGCTGGAGAGCTCCTCCCGGTCACGGGCGGCCGCTACTACAGCCGTTCCTACAGCAAGGACACCGCGCGCTCCGAGGAGCGCACCGTGGTCGCCACCTCCAACCCGGAGGACAAGGGCGTCTACAACAACTGGAAGCCCGCTGACGAGACCGTCAAGACGCTCACCGAGCGGATGACCGGCGCCTCCGTGGGCAAGACGATGTACGTCATCCCCTACCTGATGGCTCCCGCGGGCAGCCCGCTCGAGGCCTACGCTGCCGGTGTCGAGCTCACCGACAGCCGCCCGGTCGTCCAGCAGATGATCCGGATGGCCCGCGTCGGCATCGACTACATCAACGACCTCGAGGACCCGAGCTCCTTCGTCCGTGCCGTGCACGTGACCGGCGACCTGCCCAACCTGGGGCAGGGGACCGACAAGGACAAGCGTCTGTTCGCGACGGTCGCCGACCAGCGTACGATCCTCCACTTCGGCTCCTCCTACGGCGGCAACGCGCTGCTGGGCAAGATCGCCCACGGCCTGCGCCAGGCCTGCTACGACGGCCGCGCCTCCGGCAAGTTCCTGGCCGAGCAGTTCCTGCTGCTGGGCATCAAGGACAAGGAGACCGGCGAGGAGTTCCACGTCGTCGGCGGTTTCCCCTCGGCCTCCGGCAAGACCAACCTCTCGATGACGCTCTCGCCCGACGCCCTCGGTGAGCGTTACGAGGTCACCTTCTACGGCGACGACATCGCCTGGATCTGGGTCGGCGAGGACGGCAAGCTGCGCGCCTTCAACCCGGAGAACGGCGTCTTCGGTGTCGCCAAGGACACCAACGAGAAGACCAACCCGGGCGCCATCCAGGCGATCCTGCCGGGCTCGGGCGCGATCTTCACCAACGTCGCCTACAACGAGAAGACCCAGGAGGTCTGGTGGGAGGGGCTCACCAAGCACCACCCGGACGACCTCGAGGGCTGGATCGACTGGAAGGGCGAGCGCATCGCCGACCGGATCGACGACGAGCTCGGCGAGCCCTGGGCCCACCCCAACTCGCGGTTCACCACGCCGATCTCGCAGGTGCCCAACGCGGCCCCCGACTTCGACGACGCTGCCGGTGTGCCGATCGACGCGATCATCTTCGGTGGCCGCACCCGTGACCGCGAGCCGCTGATCCGCGCGATCACCGACGTGGCCGAGGGCGTCTACGACGGCCTCACCCTGGGCGCCGAGGCGACCGCCGCGGCCGACGGCCTCGAGGGCGTGCTCCGCTACGACCCGATGTCGATGCGTCCGTTCCTCGCCTACGAGGAGGGCGACTACGCCCGCCACTGGCTGAAGATCATCGGCGAGGCCACCGAGAAGCCGGTCTTCGCCCACGTCAACTGGTTCCAGCGCGACTCCGACGACGGTCACTTCCTGTGGCCCGGCTACCGCGAGAACGTCCGCGCGCTGCTGTGGCTGCTGCAGTTCAAGAAGGGTGAGGTCAAGGGCCAGCAGAGCCCCGTCGGCATCATCCCGACCGAGGACGAGCTCGACCTGCGCGGGCTCGAGCTGCCGCAGAAGGACCTCGACCGGATCCTCTCCCTCGACCTGGCCCGCTGGAAGCAGGAGATGGGCTTCCGCGAGGATCACCTCAAGCAGTTCAAGCTGCCCGAGGAGATCTGGGAGGCGCACAAGCGCGTCGCTGCTGCCATCGACGAGGCCTCTCAGGCCTGATCGAGCGCAACAGCCGGGGGCGGCGTACGGAATTCGTTCCGTACGCCGCCTTTCGATGTTTCCGTCTGCTTCTGTTTCCGACGGGAAGATGAACTTTGTACATATTTGGAACAGATGCCCGGCCAGACATTTACGTAGCCGATCTCCGCCACCTAAGGTTCCTGCCCGTGACGATCCCCCTTAGCCAGCCGCTTCGTGCGGCCTCGATCACCGAGGCGTACGCGCGGTTCTGGAAGAAGTACGCGACATTCTCGGGTCGTGCCAGCCGCACCGAGCTGCTCTGGCCGATGCTCGTGAACCTTCTGATGCTCATCGTCCTCGTGCTGGTGCGCAACGACGTGGCGAGCCTGGTGATCGGTCTCTACGCGCTGGTCGCGTTCGTGCCGACCATCGCGCTCGGCGCGCGGCGGCTGCACGACATCAACCGCTCCGGTTGGTGGCAGCTGATCCTGGTCGTACCGGTGATCGGCGACATCGTCCTCGCGGTGCTGTGGCTGACCTTCCCGAGCCCCGAGGGCGTCAAGTACGACCTGGCCGCATGACCGAGCGCAAAATTCCCCTAGTCGCTCTCGGGGTTGTCCCCGAATGGCAGGCTATTGGCATGAAGTCCCTCGCAGGAGCCGCAGCGAAGCGGCTCGCCTACGAGATCGTCGGGTGGCTGCTCGTGGTCGCCGGCATCGCGGCGCTGATCCTGCCCGGTCCCGGCCTCCTGATGATCTTCGGGGGGCTCGCCGTGCTCTCGCGGCAGTACGCCTGGGCTCGTCGTTATGTCGAGCCGGTGCGGCTGCGGGCGCTCCGTGGTGCGGCCGAGGGTGTCGAGACCTGGCCGCGGATCGTGGCCTCGACCCTGGGGGCGCTCTCCATCGGCGCCGTCGGCGTCGTCTTCCTGCTCAAGCCGCCCGCGCCCCACTGGTGGCCCCTCGAGGCGTCCCTCTGGCTCCTCGGCGGCGACTGGACCGGTGTCACCCTCATCGGCTCCTGCATCATCGCCCTCGCCGTCCTGGGCTACTCCTACAAGCACTTCCACGGCCACCCCGACGCCCGCCACCAGCTCGACGAGTCCATCGAGCACACGGGCGAGATGAACAAGGTCGCCTGACGGTCGTCAGTCCGGAGCCATCCGGAAGTCGTACGCAGCAGGGACCGGCTCGCCGGGATGCACGGCCAGCCACAGCGTGTCCAAGGCGGCCTCGCCCTCGCGGAGATTGTCGACCGTGATGCCCTCGTCGAGGAGTGTGCGGACCCGGTCGAGGTCGCCCACGGCGAAGGCCGCCTGCGCGGTCGACAGCCGGATCCGGCCGTGGTCACGGTCGGTGTCGGCGAGGGAGTCGATCACCTCGAGCGCCTCGGCGGGGCGGTCGGAGGCGATCAGCGCCTGAAGCAGTTCGATGGTGAGCTCGCGCAGGTCGGGACGGAGGCGGTGCGCCTCGAGGAGGAGGTCGGCAGCGGGCAGGTCTTCGAGATGAGCCAGCGCGCGTAGGGCCCAGGGGTTGGAGCGGTCGGCGACCGACCGCTCGAGGGCTGTGCGGGCCGCGGGCCGGTCGTCGTCGGCCAGCAGGAGCAGGCCGAGGTGGTACCACGCGTGCCAGTCGTCGGCCGCGGCTTCGAGGAGCTCTCGCCAGTGTGGGCCCAGGACCGGAGCCGCGGGCGGGTCGCAGATCGGGAGCCGGCCGTGCTGCAGCAGCTCCAGCCAGGGCTTCTGGTCCTCGCCGGAGTCTCCGAAGGGACGCAGCGGGTCCGCTGGCACGGCGCCGGCCGCGACCTCGAGCGCGCCCCATCCGGACCCCTCGGCGAGCGCTTCTGCGGGCCCCGCGAAGTGTCCCGCCCGGTTGAGGGCGTCGTCCATCTCGGCCCGCGGGATCAGCGTCTCGACCGCATCGTCTACGGCTTCCCGGGCCGATTCCCACGAGCCGTGCACCTGCTCGGGGTCGGCCTCGAGGAGACCGAACGCCTCGACCCACTCCCAGGTCTCGCCGCCGGGCAGCGCGAGGTGCTCGAGCTGCGTACGGGCCAGGCCTGCCTGGATCTCCAGGTACGCAGCGTCCGGCCCGGACAGCCACTCCTGCCACCGCTGTCCGCCCGCACCGGTGCCCCACTGGAAGAGCTTGCGGCCGACGAGTCGGTCGGTGGAGGTCTGGACGAGCCCGCGGCCGTCGCCGTCGAGCGCGGCGATCCAGCGGCGCTCGCCCGCGGGGATGTCCATGAAGAAGTCGGCCGCCCGGGCGAACCTCGCCGGATAGCTCTGGTCGCCGCCCGCCGTCTCCGGGAAGTCGATCAGTCCCAGCTGCTCCGCGTAGTCGAAGTGGAAGGCCCGCTCGGCCGGCGCGACGATACGTACGTCCGGGCGCTGAGGCACCGCGATGTTCGTCCACCAGTAGACCGGTGTCGGGTCGGGTGCCGGGTTGTGGAGCGAGACGTGCACCAGCAGCACCAGGGATCCGGCGGGCAGCCACGCGTCGATCGTGACCACGACCCGCCGCATCCGCTCCAGCTCGTACATCCGCAGCACCGGTGTCCCGTCCGGCGCGGTCAGCCTCACCGCGTGCAGCGGGGAGCAGGTGAGCGGCCAGTGCCCGGTGGCCCCGAGATTCCACTCCACCCCGCCGGCCACCCAGGCGTCGCGCAGCGCCAGGTTGGCGGGCTGCAGGATCCGGTTGCGGTGCAGCAGCTCCCGGCCCGACGGCCGGTGCACCAGCGACCACAGCCGCCCGCCGTAGCCGGGAAGGAAGGTGGCGGAGAGCAGCTCGTTCTCCAGCACCAGGCTCGGCAGATCGCGCATCTCGCGTCGGCGTGTGTAGGAGTCCTGGGCCGTGTACGGCAGCAGCGTGCTCGGCCGGCCGTACTCGAGGTTGGCCGCCATGTCCGGATAAGGCGCCGCGCCCGCGTCAAACCCTGGCCGCGGTACGCCGCGCAGCAACGGCAGCGGCCCGTCGACCGGGTCCGCTGCTGCCTCGATCGAGAGCCGGTCCGTCCTCAGCGTGGTCATCTCTACCATCCAACCAGGCTGAGGACGCTGCCACCCGGACAATGCGAACCGCCGACCTCGTCCACGGTTGTGACCGTGGCGCGAGGCCGGCGGCTCAGGTGCGAGCGCTGGTCCTACTAGGGCCGGCGGCCGTTCTTGTCGGCGCCCGAGGCGTCGTCCTGCGGTGCGTTCGGGGTCCAGCCTCGGGCCGTACCGGGGTCCAGGACGTCGCTCGCGGTCTCGGTCCAGTCGTCGGTGTAGTCGGCCTGCCAGTCCTGATCCTGGCTGCCCCGCTTGTCGTCCTTCCGGCCGCGGCCGCCGGCTCCGGCCCCACCGCGTCCGCCGCGGCTGCCGGCTCCGGTCGCGCCGCGTCCGCCGCGGGCACCGGCGCCTCGGGCACCTGCCCCGGCGCCGCGTGCGCCGGCACCGCGGGCACCTGCCCCGGTGCCCGCGCGGGCACCGGCCGCGCCGGCCTTGGCGCCTGCTGCTCTGGCCGCCGCGGACTTCGACGTCGCGCCGGGCGTAGCTGCCTTCGCCCCGGCCGCGAACTTGCTCGCGAGCGCCTTCGCCACACCGGCACCGAGCAGAGCCCCACCGCCACCGATCGCGAGAGCAGTCATTCCGCCACTTCCGCCCGCCATCGGTGCGAGCCCGTCAGCCGTCTCGACCATCGCGTACGACGTCGAGGGGGCAGGGGTGCCGTCCGCGTTGATCCACTGCGTGCCGTTCCACTCCGGCTTGTTCTCGGCCTCGTAGCCAGCGATATTCGCCTTCTCCTGCGCGATCAGCTCGTGGCCCCAGCCTTCGGGGTAGAGCGTCCCGGAGTTGTACTTCTCCATCCGGGCCTTGGACGCTGCGATCTGGCTGTAGGAGCCGGGAGATGAGGGGGCCGAAGGCGCCTTATTGGGGCCATCGGGGTCTGGTGCGTCAGTGATCTCGCGGACGGGAGGTTGGGCCGAGTAATTGCTTTCGTCGATCTGTTGGATGAGCTTGGCGGCAGCCGCTTCTGCTGCTGCGATCTTTGCCTCCTCAGCTGCCCACGCCGCCTGGTCAGATTTCAACTGGTTGGCATTCGACTTTGCGGTGGCAGCATCGACGCCAGTGCCGGACTGCGCGTACTGCGAGTCCGAGGCGTCCGGCCTGGCGCCGTGGTTCGTCGGGAGGTTGCCCTCCAACTGATCGTGGGCGTCCTTCGCCGACTTCGTTGCGTCCTGGGCCGTTGTCAGGGCCTTCATCGCGGCGTCTAGCTGATCGACCTTGGTATTCAACTTGTCGGCTGCCTCACGGAAGGCGCGCGTGGCGGCTTCGGTGGTGAGGGACGTCTCTTCAAAGGCTTTGGGCAATTGGCCGCTGGCCAACTCCAAGTTCCTCGCCACTGTCGCCAGCGCTTCGCGCGCTTGCTTCCAGTCGTCGAGCCGTGCTTTGACGTCGTCGGGCTTTGCAGTGGCGACATACTGCTTGAGGATCACCATCATGCCGCCCTTGCTGACCCCGCCACTTGCCGCGAGCGCATTCACTTGTTCGACTCCTGATCTTGGCCGAGCTCAGCGCGTGATGCTGCCGTCTCTAGCGCCTCCGAGGACGGAAAGAACGGGATCGGGACGTCCGGCAGGTTGAGCCGACCGTCCTTGCCGAGGTTCTCGAAGAACGGTCTGTTGATCTGGTCGACGGCCGATGTCAACTGCGTGCGGAATGCGGCCGCAGCCTCTTCGTCGGCGTTCTTGACAGCCCGCACGGCATTGTCCAGGCCATCGATGAAGTCGATGAGCGCAGTATTCGTTTGCGAGAGCGTTGAGTTGATGCGCTCGGTGGCCAGGTTCATGAGCTTTTCGAGCGTTCCAGCAGTCGCGCTGCCGCCAAGGTCCCCTGACCCTGGCTTGTCGACATGAGCTCTGTAGACGTCGTCCTTGGCCTCCGTGAGAACCTGCTTGATCTTGTTGACCAGGGCCTCATCGACTCCGGATGAGTGTGAACCTGCCACGTCGGCCTCCCCGAGTATGTGCTTACGGTAAGCAAAGTCTAGGCATGGACCGTCGGATCGTCACTGCCAATGTGATCGAGGGCGACGCACTATTCTCTCCAGCATGACTGGACCTCGGACTCTCCCGTCCCGACGCGTCGCCGTGACCATCGTGGCGACCATGACTTCGTTGGCGCTTTGCTCTTGTAGTGGAGGAAGTGATGAGCCATCAGGGCATGAGTCCCCTGCGACCGCGTCGAGCGGGTCGTCGGCGGGCTCAGAGTCCCCAAGCGCTCCGGCCGCGGAGGGCGAGACGGCAGAGCTCGACGGGGCGCAGTTCACCGCGCCGACCGGCTGGTACGTCAAACCCGAGGATGGGAGCTACGTCATCGGTGCGCCAGACGATGCGGATGGTTTCTCGCCCGGGTCCGGGATCTTTAACGTTGGGACAACCCTCGCTTCTGACGTCGATGAGCTTGCAGAGGCGGCGCTTTCGCGCGTGGAGACGGCCTATCCGGACGGGAAGCGTCTTCCCGACGTGAAGTACGGCGGCAGCACTTTCTTTCACCTCCGGGGCACAAACGACACGGAGAGATTCGATCACTACGGCACTGTGGTTGGCGGGTCGGAGGTTCTGGTTGCTTGGTCGTTCAACCCCAAGTGGGTCACGAGAGAAGAAACTGACGAGCTCATCAACCAGGTGATGCCGTCGTTCAAGTTCGAGGGATGATCGATTCTTGCCCTCGATGCGCGGGCCCAAGGCCGGCGACTGAACGGCCTCAGTAGGTAGGCGTCGAGTCCAAGGATCTGATGTCGGCGGTGCCCGATAGGTTGCGGTCTGTGGTCGTACATCTGCACCGCGCGCCGCGGACCGATCTGCTCGCCGACTCGCTCGGCGAGCTGTTGTCGGTGCCGCTGGGGGATCCGTTCGCGACGGAGGTCGTGGTGGTGCCGGCGCGGGGGGTGGAGCGGTGGTTGTCGCAGCGGCTCGCGCATCGGCTCGGGGCTGCTGAGGGGCGCGAGGACGGGATCTGTGCGGGGGTCGATTTCAGGACGCCTTGGTCGCTGTTCGCCGAGATCGCGGGTACGGGGGACGAGGATCCCTGGGCGCCGGAGTCGCTGACCTGGCCGGTGCTGGCGGCGATCGACGCGTCGCTGGACGAGCCGTGGGCGCGGCCGCTCGCGCTGCACCTGGGGCACGGGGACACGACGGAGGAAGGCGTACGCCGGCGGGGGCGGCGGTTGGCGCTGGCCCGGCGGCTGGCGCGGCTGTTCGCTGCGTACGCCGACCAGCGGCCGGCGGTGGTGGCCGACTGGAGTGCGGGGCGGGACACGGACGGGCTGGGCGCGCAGATCGCCGAGGACCTCGGCTGGCAGCCGCCGTTGTGGCGGGCCGTCGCCGGGCTGGTCGGCGAGCCGACGCCGGTGGAGCGGCAGGCGGCGACGGTCGCGCGGCTGAAGGCGGCGCCGGGGGAGTTCGAGCTGCCGGAGCGGGTGTCGTTGTTCGGACACACCCGGCTGTCGGCGACCGACGTCGAGCTGGTCGCGGCGCTGGGCGAGCACCGGGATGTGCATCTGTGGCTGCCGCATCCCTCCGAGGAGCTGTGGGAGGCGCTCGCGGGACTGGACGGAACCGTCGCGCGGACCGCGGACAGGTCGCACGATGCCGTCGGGCATCCGTTGCTGGCGACGTTGGGGCGGGATACGCGGGAGCTGCAGCGCTCGTTGAACGAGTTCCCGGGGGAATCGATCGGCGATGGTGCGCTCGAGACCGACGACCGGCTGCTCGGGTGGCTGCAGACGGACATCCGGGGCAACACGGTCGGCGAGAGCGCCGAACGGGTGCTTGATCCGGCGGACCGTTCGATCCAGGTGCACGCCTGCCACGGCGAGGCGCGCCAGGTGGAGGTGCTCCGAGAGGTGCTGCTGGGGCTGCTCGAGGACGACCCGACGCTGGAGCCGCGCGACGTACTCGTGATGTGCCCCGACATCGAGACCTTCGCGCCGCTGATCGAGGCCGGGTTCGGGCTGGGGGAGATGACCGGCGACAAGGGCCACCCCGCCCACCGGCTGCGGGTGAAGCTGGCGGACCGGTCGTTGACGCGTACGAACCCGCTCCTCGACGTGGCCACCAGGCTGCTCGACCTGGCCGGTGGCCGGGCAGGGGTGAGCGACGTACTCGATCTTGCTCATCTCGATCCGGTGCGGCGCCGCTTCGGGCTCAACGACGACGCCCTGGAGCAGCTCGAGGAGTGGGCCAAGGACGCCGGGATCAGGTGGGGCTTCGACGCGGAGCACCGCGAGCCCTTCGGGCTGGAGACGTACGTCGCCAACACCTGGCGCTTCGGGATGGACCGGATCCTCACCGGGGTGGCCATGTCCGAGGACTCGGCGACCTGGCTGGACACGACGCTGCCGTTGGACGACGTGGGCAGTGGCAGCGTCGAGCTGGCCGGGAAGTTCGCCGAGCTCGTCGACCGGCTGGTGGAGGTCACCGACGAGCTCGCCGGGGTGCATCCGCTGGAGCACTGGCTGAAGGTCATCGAGGAGGGTGTGGCCGCGCTGACGTCGGTCTCGGCCAACGACGAGTGGCAGTCTGGCCAGGTGACGAGGGAGCTGTCCCGGGTCCGGGACGCCGCCACAGGTCACCAGGTCGACGAGCTGCGGCTCCCGGACGTGCGGGCGCTCCTGGGGGCGCGGCTGGCCGGGCGGGCGACCCGCGCCAACTTCCGCACGGGCACGCTGACGGTGTCGACGCTGGTGCCGATGCGGTCGGTGCCGCATCGGGTGGTCTGCCTGCTCGGTATGGACGACGGGGTCTTTCCGCGGGTCGGGATCACCGACGGTGACGACCTGCTGGCCCGGAACCCGCAGACCGGCGAACGCGACCTGCGCAGCGAGGATCGGCAGCTGTTCCTCGACGCGCTGCTGGCGGCGACCGAGACGCTGGTGGTGACCTATACCGGCGCCAACGAATATTCGGGACAGCCGCGGCCGCCCGCGGTGCCGCTGGGGGAGCTGCTGGACGCGTTGGACGCGACCGCGGTCTCGGCGGACGGCCGGCCGGTCAAGGAGGTCGTGACGACCAGGCACCCGCTGCAGCCGTTCGACCCGCGCAACCTGACCCCCGGGGCGCTTGTGGCGGGCCACTCGTTCTCGTTCGACAAGGCCGCCGAGGCCGGTGCGCTCGCCGCGGTCTCGGACCGCGTGGAGCCGCCGGAGTTCCTGCCCGGCCCGTTGGCGCCCCAACCGACCGGGGACGTGACGCTCGAGGAGCTGCTCGCCTTCTACCGCGCGCCCGTGCGGGCGTTCTTCCGCGACCGGCTGGAGCTGGCGCTGCCGCGCGACGACGACCCGCTCTCCGACGGGCTGCCGGTCGAGCTCGACGGACTGGGGCAGTGGTCGGTGGGCGACCGGCTGCTCCACGACCTGCTCGCCGGGATGTCGGAGGAGCAGGCGACCCAGCAGGAGTGGCGCCGCGGCGTACTCCCTCCGAAGTGGCTCGGCTGGCGCATCCTCACCGACGTGATCACCAAGGCCAAGCCGATCGCGGCCGAGGCGCTGCGGGTGCGGCAGGCGGGCATCTCCACCGGGCAGGCGCGGGCCGTCGACGTCGAGGTCGACCTCGGCGACGGACGACGGCTGACCGGCACCGTTCCCCAGGTCTACGGCGACCGGCTGGCTCCGGTGACCTACTCCCGCCTGGGAGCCAAGCAGCGGATCGAGTCCTGGGTGCAGCTGGTCGCACTGGCCGCCTCCGACGAGGACCGGGCGTGGAGCGCCTGGACGCTGGGCCGCCCGGGCAACTCCAGGTCGCGTACGCCGTTCGGGCTCTCCCAGCTCGGGCCCCTGGACCACACCGCGATCGACGTGCTGCGTGACCTGGTGCGGCTGCGCGACCGCGGGCTCTCCGCGCCGCTCCCGCTGCCGCTGAAGACCTCCCTCGCCTACGCTCGCCAGCGGCGCACCCAGGCCGGCGTCGACGACGCGCTCTACAAGGCAGGCTGGGAGTGGAACGACGGACGGTTCGAGGGCGAGGAGTCCGACGTGGAGCAGGTGCGGGCCTGGGGTGCGAAGTCCGGGATCCCGGGGCTGGGCGACCCGCCCGAGCCCGGTGAGGAGTTCGACGGGGAGACGTCCCGTTTCGGGGCGCTCGCGATGCGGGTCTGGTCGCCGCTGCTCAAGGCGGAGCAGGGGAGCTGGTGAGCATGGACGGATTCGACTCCGCTGATCGTCTCGGGCTCCACTTCGACCCAACCGGCCCCCTCCCGACCGGCACGACCCTGATCGAGGCCTCGGCCGGCACCGGAAAGACCTTCACCATCGGCGCCCTGGTCACCCGCTACGTGGTCGAGGGGGTCGCGACGCTGGACGAGATCCTGGCGATCACGTTCGGCCGCGCCGCCTCCCAGGAGCTGCGCGACCGGGTGCGCTCCCACCTGGTCGAGGCCGAGCGGGCATTCGCGGCAGCGGTCACCGGGCTGCGTCCGACCCCGCTGGACGCCCACCTCGAGCTGCTGCTCGACGTACCCGACGAGGAGATCCAGGTCCGTCACGAGCGCGTGCGCGACGCACTCGCCTCCTTCGACGGGGCCACGATCGCGACCACGCACCAGTTCTGCCAGCTCGTGCTGCGATCGCTGGGGGTGGCCGGTGACACCGACGCCGGTGCCGAGCTGGTCGAGTCGCTCGACGAGCTGGTCGTGGAGGTCGTCGACGACCTCTACCTGAGGTGGTTCGGCGAGGCCCGGGAGCGACCGCCGTTCGACCGCGACGACGCGCTCGGGCTGGCCCGCACCGCGGTCGAGGACCCGCAGTCGCGGATCGCTCCGGCACCGGAGGAGGACCCGGTGGCCGCTGCGCGGGTCAGGTTCGCCGAGGCGGTGCGCGACGAGGTCGACCGGCGCAAGCAGATGCGCGGCGTCCTCTCCTACGACGACCTGCTCTCCCGCCTCGCGATCGCCCTCGAGGACCCCTCCGCGCCCGCGCGGGCACGGATGAGGCAGCGGTGGAAGATCGTGCTGGTCGACGAGTTCCAGGACACCGACCCGGTGCAGTGGCAGGTGCTCTCGCGGGCCTTCGAAGGTCACGCCACCCTGGTGCTCATCGGTGACCCGAAGCAGGCGATCTACGCCTTCCGCGGCGGCGACGTCTTCACCTATCTGACCGCCGCCCGGACGGCCGAGACGCAGGCGACGCTCGGCACCAACTGGCGCAGCGACGCGCCGCTGGTCGAGCGGCTCCAGGTGGTCCTGAGAGGCGCGGCGCTCGGCTCGCCCGAGATCGTCGTCCACGACGTGAAGGCCCACCATGCAGGGTCGAGGCTGGTCGGGGCTCCGCACCCGTCGCCGTTCCGGATCCGCAGGGTCGGCCGCCGCGGCTTCAAGCTCACCCGCGGGAAGATGATCACCGCCGGTGACGCACGCACCCACATCGCCCGCGACCTCGCCGGTGACATCGCCGAGCTGCTCGGCTCCGACGCCACCTGGTGCGACCGCCCGGTCCAGGCGGGGGACATCGCGGTCATCGTCGCGATCCGTTCCCACGGGCTCCTGGTGCAGCGGGTGCTGCAGGAGCACGGCATCCCGGCGGTGATGGCCGGCGGCGGTGACGTCTTCCTGACCCCGGCCGGCGAGGACTGGCTCGCGCTGCTCCAAGCCCTCGACTCGCCCCACCGGGCGCCGCTGGTGCGGGCGGCCGGGCTGAGCGTGTTCTTCGGCTACACCGCGACCGAGCTCGACGCGGGCGGTGAGGCGCTCACCTCGCGCATCGCCGACACGCTGCGCGGCTGGGCGCTGCTGCTGCGCGGCCGAGGCGTCGCCGCCCTGATCGAGGCCGCGGAGGAGCGCGGGCTCACCGCGCGCGTGCTGCGCCGCACCGACGGGGAGCGGCTGCTCACCGACGTACGCCATCTCGGGCAGCTGCTCCACGACATCTCCGTGCGCGACTCGCTGGGGCTGCCGGCGCTGCTGACGTGGTTCCGCGACGAGCGCCGGCGTTCTGCCGCGGCCGAGCGGCCGCGGCGCCTCGACTCGGACGCGGCGGCGGTGCAGATCGTGACGGTGCACGGCTCGAAGGGGCTGCAGTACCCGATCGTCTACCTGCCCTTCGCCTACGACTTCTTCGTACGCGACCCGGACGTCGCCCGCTTCCACGACGCCGACGGTCAGCGCACGATCGACGTCACCCGGACCGGTGCGCAGTGGGCTCGGCACGTGGAGCGACACAAGGCCGAGGAGCTCGGCGAGGAGCTGCGTGATCTGTACGTCGCGCTGACCCGGGCGCAGTCGCAGGTCGTCGCCTGGTGGGCCCCGACGGCCAACACCGCCACCGGGGGGCTCCACCGGCTGCTGTTCGGCCGGCAACCCGGCGTCACCGACGTACCGGCGTCGCAGGAGGTCTTCGACGATCCCTATGCCGAGCGAGTGCTGGGCCTCATCGAGAAGATGGGCGGGCCGGCGGCCGAAACCTCGACCGTGGTGGAGGCGGTCGCCTCGGCGCGACCGGAGACTCCCGGCGTCCTCGCCGCGCGGACGTTCACGCGCGAGGTGGACGCGGAGTGGCGGCGTACGTCCTACTCAGGGCTCATCCGGGTCGACGAGGGCGTCGTGGCGACGTCCGAGCCGGAGGTCGAGGGCACGGACGACGAGCCGATCGCCGAGGACGTCGATCTCGTCGAGATCCCTGCTCAAGAGGAGCACCTCTCGCCGATGGCCGAGCTGCCCAAGGGCGCCGGCTTCGGGTCGCTGGTCCATGCGGTCCTGGAACACACCGACCCGCAGGCCCCTGACCTGGCCGAAGAGCTGCTGACGAAGACGCGCGAGCAGCTGCGCTGGTGGCCGGTGCCAGCCTCCGCCGAGGAGCTCGCGACCGCGATCCTGCCGCTCAACCTGACCCCGCTCGGTCCGCTGGCCGACGGGCTGACGCTGGCGCAGATCCCGCTGAGCGACCGGCTGCGCGAGCTCGACTTCGAGATTCCGCTGGCCGGCGGCGACGGCCGTGATGCGCCCGACGTGCGGCTGCGCGACCTCGCTCCGCTGCTGCGGGCGCATCTTCCGGCGGACGACCCGATGGTGACGTACGCCGACCGGCTGGAGACTCCGCCGCTGGGTGACCAGTCGCTGCGGGGCTACCTGACCGGATCGGTGGACGTGGTGCTGCGGCTGCCGAGCGGACGGTTCGTCGTGGTCGACTACAAGACCAACTTCCTCGGTGTGGAGGCGATGGACTACACCCAGCCGAAGCTCGCCGAGGCGATGCTCCACTCCCACTACCCGCTGCAGGCGCTGCTCTACTCCGCGGTGGTCCACCGGTTCCTGCGCTGGCGCCTGCCCGGCTACGACCCCGAGCGGCATCTCGGCGGCGTGCTCTATCTCTACGTGCGCGGGATGCTCGGCAAGGACACTCCCGTCGTCGACGGCATCCCCACCGGCGTCTTCACCTGGCAGCCGCCCGCATCCCTGGCGGTCGCCCTCTCCGACCTGCTCGACCGAGGAGCCTCATGATCGAGCGCTGGGAGTCCGACGACCCCTTCGACGTACGCCTGGCCCGGTCCGCGACCGGCCTGCTGGCGTCGTTCAACAAGGAGGGCGTGCTGACCGCGGCCGACGTACACGTCGCGACCCGAGCAGCCGCCCTCGCGGGAGAAGAGCGCGACGAGGTGCGGCTGGCGGTCGCGCTCGCGGTCCGCGCGGTCCGGCACGGGTCGGTGTGCGTCGACCTGGCGGCGCTGCGGGAGACCGAGGAGACGCTGCCCTGGCCGGCCGCCGACGGCTGGCTGGCGGCGGTCGCCGACAGCCCCCTGGCCGCGCAGTCCCTGGTGCAGGTCGAGGACGGCCTGCTCTACCTGGACCGCTACCA
Organism: Nocardioides sp. NPDC126508; assembly: GCA_040302365.1. Taxonomy (GTDB): domain Bacteria; phylum Actinomycetota; class Actinomycetes; order Propionibacteriales; family Nocardioidaceae; genus Nocardioides. The sequence continues at coordinate 539,826 of JBEOUM010000003.1, read as the reverse complement.
CCGCGAAGAGGGACAGGTACGCCACGACCTGCTCGCCCGCCTGGCCTCACCTCGACCCGTGGCCGACGAGGCCCTGCTCGAGGCGAGCGCGGCCCGGCTCTTCCCGGGGGAGGGCTACGCCGAGCAGCGTGCCGCCGCGCTCGCCGCGTCACGGCAGTCGACGACGGTGCTCACCGGCGGGCCCGGGACGGGCAAGACCACGACCGTCGCCGGGCTGCTGGCGCTGCTCACCGAGCAGTCCTCGACACCGCTGCGGGTCGCGCTGACCGCACCCACCGGCAAGGCGGCCGCGCGGCTGCAGGAGGCGGTCGAGGGCGCCCAGTCCGCGCCCCAGTTCACCGACGCCGACCGTGCCCGGCTCAGCGGGCTGACCGCCTCGACCCTCCACCGCCTGCTGGGTTGGCGACCCGGCTCGTCGACCCGGTTCAAGCACCACCGCACCAACCGGCTTCCGCACGACGTGATCGTCATCGACGAGACGAGCATGGTCTCGCTGACGATGATGGCCCGGCTGCTCGAGGCGGTGCGCCCGGAGGCGCGGCTGATCCTCGTGGGCGACCCCGACCAGCTCGCCAGCGTCGAGGCGGGGGCGGTGCTCTCCGACCTCGTCGCAGGCCTCGCCGTGCGCTCACCGGACGCGGTCGCCGCACTCCGCACCACCCACCGCTTCGGCGGTGCGATCGGTGCCCTTGCGGCCGCCCTGCGGGTCGGCGACGCCGAGGCGGCCCTCGACGTGCTGAGGTCCGGCGACCCCGCGGTCGAGCTCGTCGACCCCGCCGACGAGCCCCGGACGGCCGCGGTCGAGCGCGACCTGGTCACGCACGCCGTCTCCCTCCACGAGGCTGCGCTCGCGGGGGACGCGGAGCGCTGCGTACGGATGCTCGACGAGTCGCGGCTCCTCTGCGCCCACCGCGACGGCCCCTGGGGTGTGGCCCACTGGAACCGGCTGATCGAGCGCGGCCTCGCCGAGACCACCGGCGAGCCGCTCGGCATCGGCTGGGGCCACGAGTGGTACGCGGGCCGACCGGTCCTCGTCACCGCCAACGACTACGGCCTCGGTCTCTTCAACGGCGACACCGGCGTCACCTATCAAGATCCTGCCGGCGACCTACGCGTCGCCATCGCAGGGGGCGCGACCTACGCACCTTCACGCCTCGGGGACATCGACACCCTGCACGCGATGACCGTCCACAAGTCCCAGGGCAGCCAGGCCAGGTCCGTCACGGTCCTGCTCCCGCCCGACGACTCGCCGCTGCTCACCCGCGAGCTCTTCTACACCGCGGTCACCCGGGCCCAGGAGCGGGTACGCATCGTCGGCACCCCCGACGCCGTCACCGCCGCCATCACCCACCGGGCCCAGCGCGCCTCCGGCCTCCGCCAGCGGCTCGGCCACGACTGACGGCGAGGGTCAGGAGCGGGCGATCGAGGTGGCGAGGGAGGCGAGGTGGCCCAGGCGGGCGAGCTCGGAGTCGAGGAAGTCGGGGCCGCCGCGGCGGCCGATGATGACGATCTCGTTGCCGTCGATGCGGGCGCCGGCGAACATGTTCTCGTCCTCGCCCTCGACCTCGATCCGCTCGGGGCGGTCGAGCTCGATGAAGGGGACGTTCTCGGGCGAGCCGTCGGTGGAGCGGCCGATGCCCTTGACGCGGTGGACGCGGAGGGCCCAGTCGGCGCGGAAGGTCAGCGGCAGCACGTCCACGAGCCGGTCGAGCGCCTCGTGGGCGTTCTCGGTGAGGTCCTCGACGGCCTCGAGGTCGAGGAAGAGGTTGCCGCCGGCGGCGTAGCGGGAGATCCAGACGACGTGCACGCCGTCGAGCTCGTTGCACGCCGACACGATGGAGTCCGGCATCGTGCCCGGTTGGGTCTCGAGAAGCACGTCGTCGACGGCGAGTCCCTCGGCCTTGTTCTTCTCGACGATCTCGATCGCCTCGATGTCGCCGCCGGCTTCACCGATGGCAGAGGCGAGGCGACCGAGGGAACCCGGGACATCGGGCAGCTCGACGCGTAGCAGGAACGGCATGGCCATAGACCCTAGCGCCGAGAACCGACAGGCGTAGCACTGTCCCGGTTACGCACCGGTCAACTGGCGACCTCTCAGTCGGCCGGCTCCAGCAGGAAGAGCGGGAAGATCCGGGACGTGTTGGGCTGGTAGTCGCCGTACGTCGGCCAGGTCTTCACCGCGTAGTCCCACCACTCCTCACGCTCGGCCCCGGAGAGCTCGCGGGCGACGTACGCCTTCTTGGTGGCGCCGTCCTGGAGCACCATGTCGGGGTACGCGCGGAAGTTGGCCACCCACGCCGGGTTCTTGTCGCTGCCGCCCATCGAGGCGACGGCGAGGTAGCGGCCGTCGCGCTCGACCCGCATCAGCGGCGTCTTGCGGATCGCGCCGGTCTTGGCGCCGCGGTTGGTGATCAGGATGATCGGCTTGCCGTCGCGCTCGAGGACGTTGGCCTCGGCGCCGTTGGAGGCCTCGAACGCGGCAACCTGCTCGCGCACCCAGTCGGCCGTGCTCGGGACGTATTCACCTTGCAGTTCGGTCATGCCCACTACAACACCACGACACGGCACCTATTCCGAGAGGTCCGGGTCAGGCGAGGGCCTTGTCGATCTCGCGGTCGAGGTGGGACTTCGGCCGCGCGCCGACCATCTGGAGCACGGGCTTCCCGCCCCGGAAGAGGAGCATCGTCGGCACCGCCATGACCCGATAGTCGGCGGAGGTGGCCGGGTTCTCGTCCTGGTTGAGCTTCACGACGCGCAGGCTCCCGGCCCGCTCGGCGGCGATCTTCTCGAGGATCGGGGCGAGCTGGCGGCACGGCGGGCACCACTCGGCCCAGATCTCCACCAGCACCGGCGTGTCGGACATGAGTACGTCATCGACGAACCGGGCATCGGTGATGTCCTCGATCATGGCGGTCTGACTCATCGCTTCTCTCCTTCTGGGTGATAGGACTCGGCCTCGTGCAGCAGCCCGGCGAGCTCGCCGCGCAGGGCGGTCAGCTCGGCGACCCGCCGGTCGATCTCGGCGATGCGCTGCCGATAGGCCTCGAGCGAGGCCGGGCACACGTCGGCACGGTCGTTGCCGGCGCGCAGGCAGTCGACGAACGGCAGCGTCTCCTCGGCGGTGAGGCCGAGCGAGAGCAGCGCACGGATCTCTCGCACCACCTGCACGTCCACGTCGGCGTAGTCGCGGTAGCCGTTGCCGGCCCGCCGCGGCGTGAGCAGCCCGCGCGACTCGTAGTAGCGCACGGCCTTCACCGTCACGCCGGCCTGATCCGCGAGCTCCTTGATCTGCACGCGTACGACGGTAGACCTTGACCCTGGGGGCAAGGTCAAGCCCGCAGCCACCGCGCCGGATAACCTCACCCCATGAGCGCCATCGAGGGAGTCTCCGACACGTTCGACCCGAGCCGCTGGGACGAGGTGTCCGGCTTCGAGGATCTGACCGACCTGACCTATCACCGGGCCAAGGAGCACGGCACCGTACGCATCGCCTTCGACCGCCCCGACGTGCTCAACGCCTTCCGGCCGCACACGGTCGACGAGCTCCTCCGCGTGCTCGAGCACGCCCGCACCTCCGCCGACGTCGGCTGCGTCCTGCTCACCGGCAACGGGCCGTCGGAGAAGAACGGCAAGTTCTCCTTCTGCACCGGCGGCGACCAGCGCATCCGCGGCAAGGCCGGCTACCAGTACGAGGAGACCGACGCGTACGCCGCCGGCCGGACCGGCGCGGAGGAGCCCACCCCGATCGACAAGGCCAAGCTCGCCCGCCTCCACATCCTCGAGTGCCAGCGGCTGATCCGGTTCATGCCGAAGGTCGTCATCTGCGTCGTCCCCGGCTGGACCGCCGGCGGTGGCCACTCCCTCCACGTCGTCTGCGACCTCACCCTGGCGTCCGCGGAGAACGCCCGCTTCAAGCAGACCGACGCCGACGTCGGCTCCTTCGACGGCGGCTACGGCTCGGCCTACCTCGCCCGCCAGGTCGGCCAGAAGTTCGCCCGCGAGATCTTCTTCCTCGCCGACGAGTACTCGGCCGAGGACGGCGTGCGCATGGGCACCGTCAACCGCGCCGTCCCGCACGCCGAGCTCGAGAACGTCGCGCTCGAGTGGGGCCGCAAGATCAACGGCAAGTCGCCCACCGCCCAGCGGATGCTGAAGTACGCCTTCAACCTCCTCGACGACGGCCTGGTGGGTCAGCAGATGTTCGCCGGCGAGACCACCCGCCTGGCGTACATGACCGACGAGGCGCAGGAGGGCCGCGACCAGTTCCTGGAGAAGCGCGAGCCCGACTGGTCGCCCTACCCCTGGTACTACTGAGATTTTCAGCGTTTCCGCACGTCAGAACGGCTATCGGTCGCATCCAGCCGCTGCCTACTGTGCACAGCCCGTCGAGAAAGTCAGGGTTCGAGCGCCTCGGTCGAAGGCGACCGGCGAGCGCTCGCCCGCTTTGACTACCCGCTGGCTCGTTCGGCTGTCGACTCCTCGGCGTACCTGACGAGAGCCGCAGTGGTCCGCTCGATGTGGGCCCGCAACGCTTCGACGGCGCCCGGCTCGTCGCGTGCCACCGTCAACTCGGCGATCGTTCGGTGCTCGCCCGCGATATCGCGGGTGTCGTCATGTGCGAGGTGCGTAGACCAGCTCTGGTAGAGCTCCGAGCATGCGCGGAGCTCGGCTGCCACGGCTTGGAGGCGCGTGCTCTGGCAGCCGGCGAGCAGGGTGTCGTGGAAGGCGCGGTGGGCGCGTGCGAACGCCAGGTCAGTCTCCCCGTCGGCAGTGAGCATCGGTGTGTTCGCGAGCTCATGATGACTGGCGATCACCGCGGCCTCCCATGCGACGTTGCCCAGTCGGATCGACTCCGCCAGTGCCAAGGTCTCGATCAGGACGCGAGCACGGGTCAGGTCGAGCAGGTCGTCGACCGTCAGTGACATCACCGCGAAGCCTCGTTGGGGAGACGCCTGGACGAGGCCGTCGCCCGCAAGGCGGGTGACCGCCTCTCGCACCACGGAAAGACTGACGCCGTACGCGTCGACGAAGTCGTTCAATCGAAGCTTGCTGCCGGGCTCGAAGCCGCCGGACAGCAAGCGATCGCGGATCAGGTCGTAGACGTCCTGCACGCGGGTTCGCTTTCCGAGCAGTTCGGTCATGCACGAAGTCTAGGGGTCTGGTTCAGAAATCGCTATTTCGCAAAAGAATCGATTTTATCTTGACACATCGATCATGCGTGGCGCAGGCTGTGACGCACGCCACTAAGTCCGTCTGCGACCGTCATGCCTATCAGCACCAGGAGCGCCTGTGTCCGAATCAATCGCCCGCCCCGACACGTACGACGTCGTGGTCGTCGGCGCCGGGCCCGTCGGCCTCGCGGCTGCCCGCCTGCTGAGCCTGAGCGACGTGTCCGTTGCGGTCGTCGATCCACAACGGATCGTGTGCCACCATCCCCGGGCTACGCATATCGATGACGAGACGATGCGCACCTTCCAGACCCTGGGGGTTGCCGACTTCGAGCCGTCCTATCTCCGGCAGGCCGGCTGGGAGATGCGGGACGGCGATGGCAGGAAGTTCCTCCAGTTGACGATGCCTGCCGCTGAGTCCGATCAGGGTTGGTTCACCGATTACCAGACCCATCAGCCCGACGTGGAGTCCCGGCTTCGCGGACTGCTCCACCGCGCGGACAACGCCTCCTTGTGGCTCGGGTGGGTCGTCACCGACCTCGAGCAGGACGACGCCGGCGTGACTCTTCAGCTGTTGGACAAGGTCTCGGAGGAGCGCCACACGATCACCGCGGCGTACGTCATCGGCGCTGACGGCGCGAACTCCTTCGTCCGTAGTGCGATGAGCATGGATGTCCTTGACATGGACGGCACCGCGACGTCGCTGATCATCGACGTGGAGACCTTCGCGCACCCGGAGACGTTGCCGGCCGCGGATGGGTTCGTCCTCTGCGCGGAAGACCTGCCGATGGTCTACTGCCCGATCTTCCCAGGGCATCTGCGCTTCGAGTTCCTGCTCAGCGACCAGCACGACATCCACGTGATGGAGCGGCCCGACACCGTCTACGACCTCCTCTCTCCGTACCTCGAGCCCGGCAGCTACCGGATCACCCGGTCGGGCGCCTACACCTGGCACGCCAAGCTGGTGCAGGGCTGGCGCAAGGGAAGGGTCCTCTTGGCCGGCGACGCCGCCCACCTGATGCCGCCGATGCTCGGGCAGGGCATGTGCTCCGGTGTCCGTGATGCGATGAATCTCGCGTGGAAGCTGGCGATGGTCGTGAAGGGCGAAGCGTCGGAGGCCCTGCTCGACACCTACGAGTCCGAGCGTTCGGCGGCGGTCACGCCGTACATCCTGGAGTCGGCGCGGCAGTCCAACATGATCCTGGCAGTCAGCCGCGGTCACGTGCCGCCCACTGTCGACGAACCTCAAGTCATCGAGCGCTTCCGGCCCTTGCTCGGCCCGGGACTCGCACCGGTTGCGGAGGACCCGGCGTCCGCCGCGGGCCAGCTCGCTCCCCAGCCGCGTGGGCGCGACGGCTCCCGCCTCGATGACGCGACCGGCTATCGGTTCACCATCGTCGGATCGGCGACGGTGATCGAGCGCGTGGACGACGAGACGCGCAGCCTCTGGAAGCGTCTCGACGTCGCGACGGTGACCGAGACCGGCGCGGCGGTCGACGCATGGCTGGCGGCCAACGAGGCGACCATTGCGATCGTCCGGCCCGACCACTACGCCTACGCGCTTGCCGCGGATGCAGCTGGTCTCATTGAGTCCACACGGTCGCTCGCCGATTCCCTGATGGCGGGCGTGTCTGCGTGAGGACCTATGCGACCGGCATGACGTGGGGAGAGGCCCCACGGTGGCGCGAGGGCGCTCTCTGGCTCTCCGACACCCAAGGGTCAGCACTGTGCACCGATGCCTCCGGGAACTGGACCTCCATCCCTGTCGACTCGCCGTCCAACGGCTTGTGGTTCCTGCCTGACGGCCGCTTGGTAGCCGCGATGATGGCAGAGCAGCGCATCGGCATCTGGGCAGAGGACAGGTGGGAGACCTACGCCGACCTGTCCGGCCTCGAGGTCGGGCCGCTGGGTGACATGGTCGGCGATGCGCGGGGCAACCTGTACGTCGACGACGTCGCGTTCAACAAGGCGGCCGGGGAAGCTCCGGTGCCTGGTCGGATCATCCTGGTCCGGGCCGACGGCTCGGCAGAGGTTGCCGCCGATGGCGTGCACTTCCCCAACGGAATGGCGCTCATCGATGACGGCTCCACCCTGGTGGTCGCCCAGACCTTCGAGCAGAACCTGATCGCATTCGACGTCCGAGCCGACGGACTCCTCGAGAACCGCCGTGAGTTCGCCGACATCGCCGGGCTCGTCGGCGACCAGGCACTGCCCGACGGCATTTGGCCCACCCCCGACGACGGTGTGTGGGTGGCGACGACCTCCGCGCAGTCGGTCGTGAAGGTGCGCGACGACGTGCTGGTCGACCGCCATGACACCGCACCACTCTTCCCGATTGCCTGCTGCCTGCGCGACGACGGAGCACTGCTGGTCACCCTTGCCGACACCCAGGGCGCGCCGCTGTGGGAGGCGCTGGCGGCGAGGACCGTCACGACATCCGTGGCCATCTACTGAGAGATCAAAAAGTTCTTGCGACCGGGCTCCCCTGAGCCCGCCCTTGAGGAGAGACACATGCGAATCGCCAACCGCGCTGGTCGACTGGTGCTGATCACCGAATACGGCGCCGTCGACGTCGAAGAGGCCACCCAGGGCCGGTTCGGCCCTGACCCGACCGCCATCTACCGCCGCTGGGACGACTTCGTCACCTGGGCGTCTTCGGTGCAGCTGCCGGCGGGCGTGCCGTACGACGACGCGGAGCTGGGTGCTCCGGTGCCGGAGTCGGGCCAGGTCTTCGCCATCGGGCTCAACTACAGGGGGCACGCCATGGAGAGCGGGATCGCCGACCTCCCCGTGGAGCCTCCGGTGTTCACGATGTTCCGGTCCTCGATCACCGGGCCGTGCGGAGAGCTGGAGCTGCCCACCCAGACCGTCGACTGGGAGGCCGAGCTCACCGTCGTGATCTGCCGCGAGGCGCGCCACGTCACCGCCGCCGACGCGTGGGATCACGTCGCCGGCCTGACCATCGCGCAGGACTACTCCGAGCGCACCCGCCAGCTCGTCCAGCCGGTGCCGCAGTTCAGCCTGGGCAAGTCATTCCCCGGGTTCACGCCGATGGGCCCTGTCGTCGTCACCTTGGACGAGTTCGCCAACGCCGGGTTGGACCACGAGGACCTGGAGATCGGCTGCAGCATCGACGGCGAGCAGGTCCAGAAGAGCCGTACCAGCGACCTGATCTTCTCCATTCCCGTCCTGATCGAGCGACTCTCGGCCGTGCTTCCGCTGCAGCCAGGTGACGTGATCCTGACGGGCACCCCGGCCGGCGTCGGCGCCGGGATGAAGCCGGCGCGCTTCCTGCGACCGGGCGAGGAGGTCGTCACCTGGATCGAGGGCATCGGTCAGCTCCGCCAGACCTGTGTCGCCGGACGCCCCCACACGACCGCAACGGCGTCCTGAGACACCAATCGAAGGGAGAGGACCGTCATGGCCCTGCACCGCCTCACCTCCATCACCGTCGGCGTCCCGAACGTCGAGGAGACCGCCGCCTACTACACCGACTTCGGGCTCACCCCGGTCGGCGGCAACGCCTTCGCCACCGCGGACGGAGGCGAGCAGTTCAAGCTCGCCCACTCACCGCAGCGACGCCTGCTCGAGATCGGGATCGGTGTCGAGGACCCCGACGATCTCGACCGCGTCGAGCGCCAGCTCGCCGCCCTGGAGCTCAGCGTCGAACGAACCGCAGACGCTCTCGTGACCGAGGAACCGATCGCCGGATTCCGTGCGGTGATCTCGATCGCGCCCCGCATCCTGCAGCAGAGCGAGCCGACGCCGTACAACGGGCCGGGTCGCATCGAACGTGCCGGTACGCGGGCACCGGCCACCCTCCGCGCGGGCAGGGTCGCTCCCCGCAAGCTGGGGCACGTCGTCATCGGGTCGACCGATCAGGAGGCCACCCAGCGCTTCTTCACCGACGGCATCGGGCTCAAGATCAGCGACACGGTGCCAGGTCTCGCGGCGTTCATGCGCTGCTCGACCGACCACCACAACGTTCTCGTCCAGCAAGCACCGCTGAACTTCCTGCACCACACCTCGTGGCAGGTCGACGACGTCGACGAGATCGGCCGGGGCGCCACCGCGATGCTGGAGCAGGACCCCAGCCGTCACGTCTGGGGCTTGGGCCGGCACCACATCGGGTCCAACTTCTTCTGGTACCTCAAGGACCCCGCCGGCAACTTCTCCGAGTACTACTCGGACATCGACTGCATCGTCGACGATGCGCTGTGGGAGCCGGGCGTCTGGGAAGGCACCAAGTCGCTCTTCAACTGGGGCCCACCACCGCCCCCGTCGTTCATCGCACCCGAAGACCTCGCCGCACTCATGACCGGCGCTCACCAGCCCGGGTGAGCCGATGTCCGCAGACACCCCGTCGGCACCCATCTGGGAGCCGAATCCCGCAGCGGCGGCCGACGCCGCCATAACCCGCTTCGCGGCCCTCGCCGCCGAACGTTCCGGCCGCTTGGTTGCCGACTACCGCGATCTGCATGCCTGGTCGGTCGAGGACCTCGACGGCTTCTGGTCTTTGGTCTGGGACTTCTTCGAGGTCCAGGCTGACGGCGACCCCGCGCCCGCCCTGGCCGACGAGCGGATGCCGGGTGCGACGTGGTTCCCGAACGTGCGCCTGAACTACGCCGAGCACGCACTGCGGCATGCAGATGATCCCGCCTTGGCAGATACCGTGGCCGTCACGTCGATCGGCGAGGCCGGCGACGTCGACCGTACGACGTGGCGCGAGCTGCGCGCCCAGGTCGCCGCGCTGACCGCCTGGCTGCGGGAGCGGGGCGTCGGCCCCGGCGACCGGGTGATCGGGTACCTCCCCAACACGACGCCCGCGCTGGTTTCCTTCCTGGCCACCGCGAGCATCGGCGCCGTGTGGTCGGCGTGCGCCCAGGACTACTCCGGCACGGGGGCCGCGAATCGCTTCGCCCAGCTCGAGCCGACAGTGTTGTTCGCCGCCGACGGCTACCGCTGGAACGGCCGCGTCCACGACCGCCGACCCGAAGTGGCAGAGCTCCGCCGTGCGCTGCCGTCGCTGCGCGTCACCGTGGAGGTGTCCAACCTCGGTCTCTCCGCCGACGGCCGGCTTGATGGAGCAGTGCCCTGGGAGGAGACCATCGCAGCTCCTGCCGAGCCGAGCTACCAGCGCGTCTCGTTCGACACGCCGCTGTGGGTGCTCTTCTCCTCCGGTACCACGGGACTGCCGAAGGGCATCACGCACGGCCATGGCGGGGTTCTGCTCGAGCACCTCAAGACGCTCGGACTTCACATGGATCTCGGACCGGGACGGTCGCTCTTCTGGTACACGTCGACCAACTGGATGATGTGGAACCTCGTCGCCTCCGGCCTGCTCGTCGGTTCTCCCATAGTCCTGTACGACGGCAGCCCGACCCACCCGGGTCCTGACCGCTTGTGGCGGATCGTCTCGGAGGAGCAGACCGCCGTGCTGGGTGTCAGCCCCGGCTACCTGCTCGGCAGCGCGCAGGCCGATCTGTGGCCCGGACGCGATCTCGACCTCACTAGCCTCCGGACCATCGGCGCGACCGGTGCGCCGGTGACTGCCGCGGCCTACTACTGGGTCGCCGAGCGCGTCAGCCCGAGCGTCCAGCTGGCCTCGAGCACCGGCGGAACGGACGTGGTCGCCGGGTTCGCCGGCAGCGCCCCGACGACACCTGTCTGGCCCGGCGAGATCTCCGCGCCAAACCTCGGCGTGGCACTCGAGTCATGGGACACGCAGGGCAGGCCAGTCATCGGGGAGGTGGGTGAGCTCGTCGTGACCAGGCCCATGCCGTCGATGCCGGTGCGCTTCTGGAACGACCCATGCGACAAGCGCTACCTGGACAGCTACTTCTCCACCTACCCCGGGGTATGGCGACACGGTGACTGGATGGAGGTCACCGAACGCGGCAGCCTCGTCGTCTCCGGCCGCTCCGACTCCACGCTCAACCGACACGGCGTACGGCTGGGAAGCGCCGACATCTACGCGATCGTCGACCAGATCCCGGAGGTGCGCGAGTCGCTCGTCATCGGCGCCGAGCTCCACGACGGCGGTTACTGGCTCGCCCTCTTCGTGGTCCTCACCGACGGCGTGGACCTCACCGGCGACCTCACCGCGGCCATCACGACTGCCATCCGCAATGGTGCCTCGCCACGCCACGTGCCCGACGACGTGATCGACGTCCCGGCCATCCCGCACACCCGCACCGGCAAGAAGCTGGAGGTCCCCGTCAAGCGACTCATCCAGGGCCATCCGCTCGACAAGGTCGCGAGCCGCGACGCGGTCGACGACCACGACGCGCTGGCGCACTTCCAGAAGTACCGAAAGAGCGACCAATAGCGCATCGCCGCTGTGCACATGCTGTGCACAGCAGGTCCATCACGGACCGTCGGACGTCGTCAACGATCGACACGTTTCCGCAGGTCAAACGCATCTCCGCGTCACTCGCTGATTTCGCACGTCAAGCGTGAACGCTTCCCCCTGGTACTACTGATCCCTCAGTCGGCCAGCGCTGCGGTGAGCTGGGCCGCCAGCCACTCCTCGTAGCGGGCGCCGGTCCAGCCCGACCTCCGCACCAGCCGGTCGTACACCTCGGGAGAGGTGAGCGTCCAGACGGCATCGACCACCTCGTCGAACGAGCGGGTGGACGGGAGGCCGCCGCGCTCCGCCAGGCCACGGAGGCCGTTGGCGTTGCCGGTGCGCCGCTCGGTGTCGATGGTCGTCACGAACTCCTCCAGCACGGCATCACCGCCGGGGCCGTGGGCGAGGATCACGCCCAGCAGCGGCCCGACCCGGTCCCAGATCATCCGGCACCAGGCGGCGTACGCCCGGGCGTACGCCGCCCGATCGGTCGCCTCGACCACGGCCCGGAACTGGGGCCGGTCGCTCATCGGCGTCGGGTCGTCGTCGCCGGCGAGCAGGACGTCGTAGACCGCCTTGACCACCTCGGCCTTGCCGCCGACGGAGTTGTAGACGGTCTGCGGACTGACGCCGGCTCGCTCGGCGAGCTGCGGCACGGTCATCGCGAAGAAGCCGTCGGCGAGCAGCAGCTCGCGCGCGGTGTCGAGGATCCGGGCGCGGGTCAGCTTGGCCTGCTCGGCGCGCCGAGCAGTGTTGTACGGCCTCTTCCCTGGGGAAGCAGATTCCATTAGAGTCCAATTCCATTGGATTGTTGTTCTAACGGAAGGATCATAGCCATGTCCACGACCGCCCTGTCGCGCGCCCTCGCCGTCTTCGACGCGATCAACTCCGGCGACCTCTCCTGCCTCGACGACGCCGTCACCGCCGACTTCGTCGACCACGGCTCGCCCATCCTGCTTCCGCCGGGCCCGGAGGGCTACCGGCAGATCCTCACCGTGGTGCACGACGTGCTGCAGATCCGGTACGTCATCGAGGACTCGTTCGCGACCGACGACCGCGTCGTCATCCGTGCGGTCGCCCACGGTGTCGGGGTCGACGCCATCCATGGCGCGGGCGCGGCCGGCAAGACGTACGTGATGCCGACGGTGCACATCTACCGGGTGGAGGACGGCCGGCTCGCCGAGCACTGGGGCGTGCGGGACGAGTACGGCGCGCGGATCCAGCTCGGCACCGCGATGGCGCCGATGTTCCCTGCGCCTGAGCCCTCCTGAGCTCGTCTCCTGTCGGATCTCGTCCGGCTCAGCTGGACCGCTCCGCCCGTGATGCCGGCGCCCAGTCGCCCTCGTCGCGGATGGCCCGCATGATGCGGTGGCTGATCTCGCGCAGCTGGCGAGCCTGGGACTTCGTCAGGCGGTCCAGGACGAGCCGGTGGACGACCTGCACGTGGCCGGGGGTCGCCTGCCGGACCTTCTCGCGCCCGGGTTCGGTGAGGATGGCCAGCGTGTAGCGCCCGTCGTCGGGGTCGGGGGTGCGGCGCAACCACCCTCTGGACTCCAGCCGCACCGCTGCGCGCGAGAGTCGCGAGAGCGTGCTGTTCGCGTAGTCGGCCAGCACGCTCATCCGGAGCGTGCTCTCGGGTGCGTTGGCCAGGGCGTACAGGACGCCGTACTCGAAGTGGGTCAGCTGCGCGTCGCTCTGGAGCTGACTGTCGAGGACCGGTGGCAGCCACTCCAGCACCGTCGCCAGAGCGGCCCATGTCTCGAGGTCCTCGCCGGTGAGCTCCGGGGGAGTGGTGGCAGTGGCGGGCCTGGTGGCGTCGGGCATGTCCGCAGCGTACGCGAAAGGGCTGCTGGAGTATTGCTTTGTTGACTTGCTTGGGAAAGTCATCTGATCTACTTTTGACTTGCCTGAGCAAGTGAATCAACGCCGGAAGCGGCAACGGAGAGGCAGGAATCATGGAGTTGGGCCTGGCCGGCAAGAGGGCCTTCGTGAGTGGGTCGACGCAAGGCATCGGCTTCGCGATCGCACGAGTCCTGGCTGCGGAGGGGGCGGCTGTCGTCGTCAACGGGCGCACCGCGGAGCGTGTCGACGAGGCAGTGGCGCGGCTCAGGGCCGCCGTACCGGCGGCGGACGTCACCGGGATCCCGGCCGACTTCGCGGACCCTGGTCAGGTGCGTGCGCTCCTGGGGTCGCTCGGTGAGGTCGACATCCTGGTGAACAACGTCGGCGTCTTCGAGGTGAACGCCTTCGAGCAGATCTCCGACGCGGACTGGCAGCGGTACCTTGACGTCAACCTGATGAGTGGTGTCCGTCTGTCGCGGCACGCGCTTCCCGCGATGTTGGCCAAGGGGTGGGGCCGGGTCGTCTTCGTCGGCAGCGAGTCCGGCGTGAACGTCCCCGCCGACATGACCCACTACGGGGTGACGAAGGCCGGCATGCTCGCCCTGGGCAACGGCCTGGCCAAGCTCACCCGTGGCACCAGTGTCACCGTCAACACGATCCTGGGTGGACCGACGTACTCCGACGGCGTCGCCGACGCCGTCGGGCAGCTCTCCCAGGCCCAGGGGATGCTCCCCGAGCAGCTGAAGAGCGCCATCGCGGCAGGCAACACGACGTCGCTGCTGGAGCGCTTCATCGAACCCGAGGAGATCGCCCATCTGGCCGCCTACCTGGCCAGCCCGCTCTCCTCGGCCACCAACGGTGCCGCGCTACGCGCCGACGGAGGAGTCCTGACCGGCATGCTCTGACGCCCGGTCATCGGTCGCGGGTCGATCCGCGCGCGACGATCCGGCCGGTGGCGAGGTCGGCCGGCTCGGGATGGGCGGTGCCGTCCAGCATGTTCACGAGCCGGGTGACGGCGAGCTCGGCGAGGAGCTGCGGTTGCAGGTCGACCGCGCTGATCCGCGGCTCGGAGGCGCGCAGGTGCGAGGAGTCGGAGCCGCACAGCAGCTGGACGTCGTCCGGCACCCGGCGTCCGAGGGCCTGAAGCCGGGCCTGCGCTCCGGCGGCGTGCGGACCGGTCAGGCAGTAGACGGCATCGAGGTCGGGAGAGGCGGCGAGCAGCTCGTCGACCGCCGCCGCGCCGCCCGCGGCCTCACGTCGCTCGGGCTGCCGCGAGATCAGGGGCGGCGCTCCGTGCTCGGCGGCCCAGGCGGCGTACGTCGTCTCGGTGTCGAGATACCAGGCGTTGGGGGTTTCCGAGGTGATGAGGGCGATGCGCCGGGCGCCCCGCTCGCGCAGGAAGTCGAGCACGCGCCGGGTGATCGACCGGGTGAAGATGTCGAGCGCGGGCGCTTCGTCGATGTCGGGCACGCGGCCGACGGTGAGATAGGGGAGGCCGTCCTGCTGGAGGACGGTGACCAGCGGGTCCGCCCGCAGGGGCTCGGTGACGATGAACCCGTCGCAGGCGAGCGCGGTGGAGGGTGCCCCGTCGGAGGTGGGGTCCGCGACGAGCATGAGGCCGTAGCCGTGCCGCATCGCGTTCACCGCGGCAGCCCCGGCGAACTCGAGGACGTAGTCGATGCCCTCGGGCAGCGACGACCCGCCCTCGAGCGTACGCAGCACGAGGGCGATGACGCCGAGCCGGCTGCTGCGCAGGCTGCGGGCGAGCACGTCGGGTCGGTAGCCGAGCTCGCTGGCGGCGCTGCGGACACGTTCGCGGGTCGCGGGGGCGACCGTCCCTTTGCCGCTGAAGGTGTGCGAGACCGTCGTCGCCGAGACGCCGGCGCGACGCGCGACGTCCTTGATCCCGGGGCGTACGCGACGCTCGGGTTCGGAACCTGTCATGGGGCGCAGACTAAACTTCCCGCGAACCTCTTGTCCAAAACGATTTGGGTTCTTACCGTCACTTGCCATCCGAAATGCTCACCAGGAGTTCCGATGGCACTGACCGACTCGACAGACCGCGACGACCAGCCCGACGCACCGCTCGCGGTGGAGGCCCACAGCATCGACTTCATCCCGGAGTCGGAGCGACATGGCCGACCGCGCGACCTCTTCGCCGTCTGGGTCGCGCCGAACGTGAACTACCTCAACCTGCTGATCGGCGGCCTGCTGGTCGCCGTGTTCGGCCTGACCCTGTGGCAGGCCGTCGGTGCGATCGTGGTCGGCAGCCTGTTCACCCTGCTCACCGGGGTCGTCGCCTCGAGCGGGCCGGCCGCCGGCGCGCCGAGCGAGGTCATCATGCGCGCTCTCTTCGGCGTACGCGCCAACCGCGTGGCGGTCCTGCTGAACGGCTGGTTCATCAGCGTCTGCTACCTCGCGATCAACTGGGCCACGGTCGCCGTCGTCACCTTCGAGCTCGCGCACCGGGCCGGTCTGGCGACCGACGACTGGGTCAAGGTCGTGCTGATCCTCGCGGTCTCCGCGGTGACGCTCGTGATCAGCGTCTACGGCCACGGCCTCATCCTCAGGCTCTACCAGCCCCTCGCCTGGACGCTGCTGGTCGTGTTCGTCGTCGCCTCGGCGTACGTCGTCGGCCACGCCGACTGGGGCTATCGCCCGGCCGAGCCGCTCCACGGCGTCGTCCTCTGGGCATCGCTGGCGGCTGCGGTCGCCACGCTCGCGTCCGCGCCGCTGTCGTACAACAACAGCGCCGACTTCGCGCGCTACCTGCCCACCCGTACGTCGCCGGTGGCCGTCGCGTGGTGGACCGTCGTCGGGTCGGTGCTGCCGAACGCGATCTTCACGCTCGTCGGCGCCCTCGCCGCCACGGCGCTCGACATGACCGATCCGGTGGCCGCTCTCGACGGCATCCTGCCGGGCTGGTTCGGTCCGATCTTCATGCTCGCCGTCATCCTCGGCACCATCGCCAACAACGCCATGACGGCCTACAGCTCCGGTCTCTCGCTCCAGGTGGTCGGCATCCGCTGGCCCCGAGCCCGCACCGTCCTCCTCGACGGCACCGTCGGCACCCTGATGACGCTGTACGCCGTGCTGATCTCCGACTTCCTCTCCACGGTGCAGAACGCACTCCAGCTCGCCGTCGTCGTCCTCGGTCCGGTCATGTCGGTGTACGCCGCCGACGTCGTCTGGCGTCGCAACCGGTACGACGGGCCGGGTCTCTGCGACACGTCGGCGACCAGCCCCTACTGGTACTCCGGAGGCGTCAACCTGGTCGGCGTCGCCTGTGCGCTGGTCGGCGTCGCCGTGAGCGTGATGGGCGCGGCCGTCGTGTTCGAGACCGGTGGCAGCTTCACCGGCTGGATCGCCGGCGGTCTCGGTGGGATCGACGTGTCGGTGTGGATCGGATGCCTGCTGCCGGGTCTCGCCTACCTTGTCCTGATGCCCCGCTACGCGGCCGCGCGCCGTTCGGTCGTCCGATGAGGCGCGGCGACGCGGTGACCGTCTACCGCAACGGACGGGTCTTCACCGGGCCGGGCGAGACGGCGTCGACCCTCGTCGTCGACGGGGAGTCGATCGCCTACGTCGGTGACGAGCTACCGCCGGCGTACGCCGATGCTGATGTCGTCGACCTCGACGGGGCCGCGCTGCTGCCCGGCTTCGTGGACGCGCACACCCACCTGATCGGGCTCGGTACGTCGCTGCAGCAGGTCGACCTGCTGCCCGCGTCCGACCTGGCGGATCTCCAGCGGCGCATCGCCGCTGCGGCGGCGGCCGACCCGCAGGCGCCCAGGATCGTGGGCCGGAGCTGGCTGTTCGGCCCGCTCGAGGGACGTACGCCGACACGGCAGCTGCTCGACGAGGTCGTCCCCGACCGGCCGGTCTACCTGATCTCCAACGACGTGCACAGCGGCTGGGTGAACACCGCGGCGCTGTGCGAGCTCGGCATCGACGACGACACCCCGGACCCGATCGGCGGATCGATCGCCCGTGACCCGGACGGGGTGGCGACCGGGATGCTCTACGAGACCGCCGCGCTCGGTCTCATGCGTGACTTCCTGGAGAGCACCGAGACGGACGAGTCGATCGACGCGGCTCTCGACGCGGCCTTCCGGCACTACCGGGAGGCCGGGGTGACCGCGGCGATCGACATGGGCCTCGGGGAGCTGGAGGTCCCTGCGTTCGAGCGCGCGATGCTGCGCCACGGCGGTCGCCTGCCGATCCGGGTGGCCGGCCACTGGTTGGTGACCCGGACCGACTCGGTCGAGGGCAACCTCGAGCAGGTACGCCGGGCGGCCGGGCTCCGTGATCGCCTCACCGGACCGTGGCTGCGGGTCAACGGCATCAAGATCATGGTCGACGGCGTCATCGACAGCTGCACCGCCGCGATGAAGCGGCCGTTCGCCGACGGCAGTCACCCGGGTCCGATCTGGGACCTGGACGCCCTGACCCCGGTCGTCACGGCCGCGGACGCCGCAGGCCTCCAGATCGCCCTGCACGCCATCGGTGACGAGGCCTCGGACGTCGCGCTCACCGCGCTCGAGCGGGCCGTCGCGGCCAACGGCCCGCGCGAACGGCGCCACCGCATCGAGCATCTCGAGACGGTGACCGAGGAGAACGTCGCCCGGCTCGCGGGCCTCGGCGTCATCGCCTCCATGCAGCCGGTCCATGCGGACCCGCTGATCCAGGACGCCTGGCGGGCGATGCTCGGCGACGAGCGCGTCGAGCGGGGCTTCCCGTGGCCAGAGTTCACCCGGGCCGGCGCGCGGCTCGCGTTCGGCACCGATGCGCCGACCGCGCCGTACGCACCGCTGCCCAACATGTACGTCGCGACCACCCGGCGCTCCGCGGTGGCGCCCGAGCTGCCCGCCAACCTGCCCGAGTACGCGCTCGGGCTCGGCGAGGCGCTCGCCCACGCCACCGCCGACGCCGCCTACTCCGGCGGATGGGAGTCCGTCACCGGCGTACTCCGTCCCGGTCTGGCTGCCGACCTCGTCGTCCTCGACCGCAGCCTCTTCGAGGCAGCACCCGAGGAGATGCTCGAGGCTCGGGTCGCGATGACGCTGGTCAGCGGTCAGCTGGGGAGCGCGGCGAGCTCGCTCAGCTCGCGCTGATAGGCGCGGTAGGTCTCGCGCAGGGCGGCCGCCGGCCAGTCGGCCGGACGGAGCTCGACCGGGAGGAGCGGGTCGTCGCTGAGGTGGCGCACGATGGCGGCGGCGGTGGCGAGCCGGAGTGCGGGCTCGGGTGTCGAGGCCAGGCGCTCGAGGAGGTGCTCGGCCTCGCGCGTCCACCCGGCCAGGTCCCACAACGATGCGGCGAGGTCGCGCGGATCCTGCTCCGGTGTCGCCGTGAAGGTCTGCAGCACCGGGTCCGTGAAGTGCGGACGCCGGAGGTTGGCCGGCCGGGTCCAGACCCCTTCGCGGAGCTCGGCGAGCCGGTGCGCCTTGAGTGCCTCGCGCAGGACGGCGCGCTCGGGGCCGGGCCGGCCACCGGCGACGACGACGGCCATCTCCCAGGAGCCGTCCCAGGGCTTGTCGGCCGTGTGCACGGCCTCGTCCTGGTGCGCCTGGCGCTGGATCAGCCGCTCGCCGAGCCGGTAGCCGGCCTCGCTCCGGGAGAGGTCGCCGTCGCCGACCGCACGGGTGACCGCGACGCGCACGGTCGCCGGGGCGATGCCGAAGAGCTGGCCGGCGCGGGCGAGGTCGGCGGCGGTCAGCGGCGCCGGGTGGGCGCCGAGCATCAGGCTCAGGATGGCAGAGCGGGCGGAGAGCGGAGCCAGATCGTCGCGCGCGGTAGCCACGCCCGTATCCTCTCATGCAACATCTATGGACACGACTGTTGTTATTTCTGTAACGTCTTGGTCGTGACGGATGCAGCGCCCTGGCGGCGCGACACGGGACCGGCCCACGACACGGAGCCGTCGGGCGACGCGCGGGACTACCGCACGCTGACCTACGAGGTCGACGGCCGTGTGGCCCGGCTGACCTTCAACCGGCCCGAGCAGGGCAACTCGATCACGCCCGACACACCGGTCGAGCTCGCCGACGCCGTGGAGCGGGCGGACCTCGACCCACGCGTCCACGTGATCGTGCTCAGCGGCCGCGGCAAGGGCTTCTGCGGAGGCTACGACCTGACCGCGAGCGCCGAACGGCTCCTGGACGGTGGGCCGACCGGTGCCGCCGCGCAGGCGGGGACGGTGCTCGATCCGCTCGTCCAGATGGCCAACCATGACCCCGGGCAGACCTGGGACCCGATGGTCGACTACGCGATGATGAGCCGCTTCACCCGCGGCTTCTCCAGCCTCCTGCACGCCGACAAGCCGACCGTCGCGAAGATCCATGGGTTCTGCGTGGCCGGCGGGACCGACATCGCGCTGCACTGCGACCAGATCGTCATCGCGGCCGACGCCAAGATCGGTTACCCGCCGACCCGGGTGTGGGGCGTGCCGAGCGCCGGCCTGTGGGCGCACCGGCTGGGTGACCAGCGTGCCAAGCGCCTGCTCCTGACCGGTGACTGTCTCTCGGGGAGCGAAGCAGCGGAGTGGGGCCTCGCGGTGGAGGCGCCCGCGCCGGAGGAGCTGGACGAGCGTACGGAGATCCTCGTCCAGCGCATCGCCGCGATGCCGGTCAATCAGCTGATGATGGTGAAGCTCGCGCTCAACTCGGCGCTGCTGGCCCAGGGCGTGCAGAACAGCCAGATGATCAGCACGGTCTTCGACGGGGTCTCCCGCCACACCCGCGAGGGCTACGCGTTCCAGCAGCGCGCCGCCGACGTGGGCTTCAGACAGGCCGTGCGCGAGCGCGACGCGGCGCCGTACGACGACTTCGGATCCTCCACCGACAAGGGGTAGCAGCATGACCAGCACGCATGAAGCCCATTCGACCCATGTGGTCAGCAACCAGGTCCCGCCGCTGGTGGGCCACAACACCTCCGCGGACCCGGTCCTGCGGGAGGGTCTCGAGCGCGAGGGTGCCGCGTGGGCGCTCCCGGAGATCGACGAGCTGGGCCGCCTGGCCGGCACCGCCGAGGCGCAGGACTGGGGCCGGCTCGCCGAGCGGGTGCCGCCGCGTCTGCACACCCATGACCGCTACGGGCACCGGGTCGACGAGGTCGAGTACGTCCCGGCGTACCACCAGCTCATGCAGACCGCGGTCGAGCACGGTCTGCACGCCGCCCCCTGGGCCGACGACCGGCCCGGCGCCCACGTCGCGCGGGCCGCGAAGTTCTACACCTGGAACGTCGACGCCGGGCACGGCTGCCCGATCTCGATGACCTACGCGGTCGTCCCCGCGCTGCGCGCCAACCCCGAGCTCGCGGCAAGGTTCGAGCCGCTGCTGACGAACCGGGAGTACGACTTCGGCCTGCGTGACCCCGAGACCAAGCGCGGTCTGATCGCCGGGATGTCGATGACGGAGAAGCAGGGTGGCTCCGACGTACGCGCGAACACGACGACCGCGACGCCGCAGTCCGACGGGACGTACGTCCTGCGCGGGCACAAGTGGTTCACCAGTGCGCCGATGAGCGACCTCTTCCTCACCCTGGCCCAGACCGGGGCCGGCGTCTCCTGCTTCCTCGTCCCGCGCGTCCTGCCCGGCGGCGAGCGCAACGCGATGCGCTTCATGCGCCTCAAGGACAAGCTCGGCAACAGGTCGAACGCCTCCTCCGAGATCGAGTACGACGCGGCGACCGGCTGGCTCGTCGGCGAGGAGGGCCGCGGGGTGCGCACGATCGTCGAGATGGTCAACATGACCCGCCTCGACTGCGTGATCGGCTCCTCGGCCGGCATGCGCACCGCGCTGACGATGGCGGCGCACCACGCCAGCCACCGCTCGGCGTTCGGCAAGCTGCTGATCGACCAGCCGGCGATGCGCAACGTCCTGGCCGACCTGCAGGTCGAGTCCGAGGCGGCGACGACCGCGATGCTGCGGCTGGCGGGTGCCAACGACCGGGCGATCCGTGGCGACGAGGGCGAGGCGGCGCTGCGCCGGATCGCGCTGGCCGTCACCAAGTACTACGTCTGCAAGCGGGCGCCGTTCATGGTCAACGAGGCCCTGGAGTGCCTGGGCGGAAACGGCTACATCGAGGACTTCGACGTCGCGCGCATCTACCGCGAGATGCCACTCCTCTCCATCTGGGAGGGGTCGGGCAACGTGGCCGCGCTCGACGCCCTGCGAGCGCTCGCGAAGGAGCCGCACACCCTGGACGCGTTCCTCGCGGAGGCCGAGCTCGCGGCCGGTGCCGACGCCCGCTACGACGCCGCGCTGGACCGGCTGAAGAAGGAGTTCACCTCCTTCGACGACCTCGAGCTCCGGGCCCGGCGCATCGTCGAGCAGCTGGCCCTGGTCTTCCAGGGTTCGCAGCTGCTCCGGCACGCCCCTGCGCCGGTCGCCGACGCCTTCTGCGCCTCCCGCCTCGGCCGGGACTGGGGCGGCGCGTTCGGCACGCTGTCGCCGCGCGGCGACCTGGACACGATCCTCGAGCGGGCGCTCCCGGCATGAGCGAGCGTCAGCGAGCGACAATCGGCATGACCGTCGAGGTCACCAAGGACGGTCCGGTCACCACGATCGCGATCAACCGCCCCGACGTACGCAACGCCGTCGATCGGGCGACGGCCGAGGCCCTGGTCGCCGCGTTCGAGGAGTTCGACGCCGATCCCGACGCCGCCGTCGCGGTGCTGCACGGCGAGGGCGGCACCTTCTGCGCCGGGGCCGACCTGAAGGCGGTCGCGGCCGGGGACCCCAACCGGTTCGAGCCCGACGGGCACGGCCCGATGGGGCCGACCCGGATGCGGCTGGGCAAGCCCGTCATCGCCGCCGTCGCCGGTCACGCCGTCGCCGGCGGCCTGGAGCTGGCGATCTGGGCCGACCTGCGGGTGGTGGAGGAGGACGCCGTCCTCGGTGTGTTCTGCCGGCGCTGGGGCGTACCCCTCATCGACGGCGGCACCGTCCGGCTGCCGCGGCTGATCGGCACCAGCAACGCCATGGACCTGATCCTCACCGGCCGCCCCGTCGGGGCGGAGGAGGCCCAACGGATGGGGCTGGCCAACCGCGTCGTACCGCCCGGTCAGGCCCTCGCGGCGGCGCAGGACCTGGCCCGGCAGCTCGCCGCGTTCCCGCAGACCTGCATGCGTCACGACCGGCTCTCCCTGCTCGAGCAGGAGGGGCTCGGCGAGCAGGACGCGCTGGCCGCGGAGTATGCCCACGGCGTCGTCTCGGTCACCACCGACACCGTCGCGGGCGCGACCCGGTTCGCCGGCGGGGCCGGGCGTCACGGTTCGTTCGAGTCTCGCCGGCCGCCTGGCTGACTACGGCGGTGCGCGGCTCGCGAATGCGCGGCCCGTTCTCGTCACCCCAGCGGGAGCGGCGCGCTCTCCTTGGTGTTGCCGAAGGCGAAGGTGGTCTCGATCGAGGCGAGCGCGGGCATGGTGCGGAGGTTGTCGCGGAGGAACTGCTCGTAGGTCTCGAAGGACGGGGTGACGATCTTGAGCAGGTAGTCGTGGTCGCCGGCGAGGACGTACGCCTCGGTGATGTCGGGGATGGCCCGCAGGTGCTCCTCGACGGCCTCGACGGCGGCGTTGGTGTGGGTGGCCATCTTGATGCGTACGAAGGCGGTGATGTTCATGCCGACGGCGTGCGGGTCGATGACGGCGCGGTAGCCGCTGATCACGCCGGCCTCCTCCAGGGCTCGTACGCGGCGCAGGCACGGCGAGGGGGAGAGGCCGACGCGGTCGGCGAGCTCCTGGTTGGTCAGGCGGCCGTTCTGCTGGAGCTCCCAGAGGATGTGCTTGTCGGTGTCGTCGAGCGTGCGCATGGTGGCAGATTCTGCCACTCATCGGCGTGATGGTGGCAGATCCCGCAATCATATGCGCCTGGGTTTTCCCTATCGTGGCGCGGCATGGGGATGCGACAGGAGAGCGGCATGCCGGCGCCGGCCGGGTGGGCGGCGCTGGGGATGACGGTCGTGCTCTGGTCGTCGTTCGCACTGAGCACGCGCGGCATCGGCGGGTCGAGCCTGACCGTCGCCGATGCCGCGTTCCTCAGGTTCGTCACGCCGGTGGTGCTGCTGGCGCCGCTGCTGCCGAGCACGATCAGAGCCGTACGCCGCGAGCGACCCCAGGTGCTCGCCCTGCTCCTCGTCGGCGGTCTCCCGCACTTCCTCGTCTTCGCGTTCGGTGCCCGGCTCACCAGTGCCGCGCTCACCGGGATGCTGGTGCCGGGCACCGTGCCGCTGTTCGTCACGCTGCTCGCGCTGGCGCGCGGCCGGACCTCGCTGCCGCCGCGGCGGTTGCTGGCGCTGGGGTTCATCACTGCGGGGGTCGCGCTGAGCGGGTTCCTGGTCGGCGGCGGTGCCTCCCTCGGTGGGGTCGGCCTGCTCCTCGTCGGCGGGTTCGCCTGGGCCGTGTTCACGACGGGCCTGCAGCGTACGAGCCTGACGCTCCTGCAGATGGTGCTGACGATCTGCACCGTCTCGAGCCTGGCCGCACTGGTCCTGGCGGTGTCCGGCGCGATGCCGTCGCACCTGCTCGCCGGGACTGCCGCGCCCGGCGACGTGCTCGCCCTCACCGCCCTCCAGGGCGTCGGCACCGGGCTGATGTCGACCCTCTGCTACGCCTTCTCCGTCAAGGCGCTCGGCAGCAGCCGTGCCTCGGTGGGTGGCGCGGTGAGCCCGGTGCTGACCGCCGTCGTCGCGGTGCCGATCTTCGGTGAGCAGATCGGCCTCGGGCTGGCCGTCGCGCTGGCGCTCATCGTCGCCGGCGTGGCCACGTTCAACGGGCCCGCATCACCCGACGATGCGGCCGTCCTCGAACCGGAGGACATGGTCCGCGGCGGCGATGCTGTCCTCGTCGTGGATGACGCAGACGACCGTGGCCCCGCGGTCGGCCTCCTCGGCGAGGATCTCGCGGGTGCGCTGCCGGCTGGCGGCGTCGAGCCCCGCGGCGGGTTCGTCCAGGAGCAGGATCTCCGCGTGCTGGACGATGCCCTGAGCCAGTAGCGCCCGCTGGCGCTGTCCGCCGGAGAGCTCGCCGAACGTACGCTGCTCGAGGCCGGTCAGGCCGACGCGGTCGATCGCCGTCGCGACCGCCGCCTGCCGGTCGGCCCATCTCACCCGGCGGCCCCAGGTCCCGATCGCGACGACGTCGCGGACGGTGACCGGCAGCGTGTCCGGGGTCGAGGGTCGCTGGACGACCAGGGCGACCCTTCCACGGCGGGTGATCGAGCCGCGGCGCGGGCTGCGTACCCCTGCGAGCAGCTCGACGAAGGTCGACTTCCCCGACCCGTTCGGCCCCGCGACAGCCGTGACCGTGCCAGGTGAGAAGTCTGTGCTGACCTCGTGGATCACGTCCTGGCCGTCGTAGCCGAAGCAGAGGCCATGGGCGGACAGGAGCGGGACGTCGGTCGATTCATGGGGGAGCACCCGCACCACTATAGCAATTGGTAACCATTCTCATTAACCGCTAGAGTCCCGCCCCGTGTCATCGATCACCGAGCCGTTCCGGACCGACTTCATGCTGCAGGCGCTGGCCGGCGGCGTACTGGTGGCGGCCATCTGCGGGGTCGTCGGCACCTGGGTCGTGATCCGCGGGATGGCGTTCCTCGGCGAGGCGATCGGGCACGGGATGCTCCCCGGCGTCGCCCTCGCGACAGTCCTCGGCGCACCCGTCGTGCTCGGCGGCGCGGCGAGCGCGATCGTGATGAGCGCGACGATCGGCGCGCTCCAGCGCCGGGGGCGGTTGACGTACGACACCAGCATCGGGCTGCTGTTCGTGGCGATGCTCTCGCTCGGCGTCATCATCATCTCCCACTCGCGCAGCTTCGCCACGGACGCGACGGCGATGCTGTTCGGCGACGTCCTCGCTCTGGGGTCCGGCGACATCACCCTTCTCGTGGTGGCCCTGGCCGTCACCCTCGCCGTCGCGATCGGCTTCCACCGCGCCTTCGTCGCCTCGGCCTTCGACCCCCGCATCGCCCGTACGTTGGGCCTGCATCCCCAGCTGGCGCAGGTGATGCTCGTCGGTCTGGTGACCCTCGCCGTGGTCGCGTCCTACCAGGCGGTCGGCTCGCTGCTCGTGATCGCGCTGCTCCTCGCGCCGGCCGTGGCCGCCGGCCGGTGGACCACGCGGATCCCCACGACCATGGCCTGCGCCGCCGCCATCGGCGCGGTCGCGGTCCTCATCGGCCTGACCGTGTCCTGGTACGCGGGCACCGCCGCCGGCGCGTCGATCGCCTGCGCGGCGATCCTCACCGCGGTCGCCTCCGGGCTGCTCCGCGGCGGCCTCGATCTGCTTCGACGTCTGTCCCCCACCTCCGAAAGGACCTCATGCACCGCAGGACACTCGCCGGCCTCGTCACAGGGCTGACGCTGGCCGCCGCCACGGGGTGTGGCAGCAACGCCGCCCCTGCCGACGACGCAGACAGTGGCTCCGGGAAGGAGCACGGCGCCGTCGAGGGCGCGCGCGAGGTCGCCGAGCCGCAGCTGCACCTGACCACGATCGACGGCACCGGCAACGTCGCCCAGCTCGACCTGATCGAGGGGAGCTCGGCGAAGGTGGGCCGGATCGGTGAGCCGAGCGCGGTCGATTCCGACGGCCGCTACCTTTTCGCGACCACCGCGGACGGCGTGGAGATCGTCGACAGCGGGATGTGGACCTGGGACCACGGCGACCACTTCCACTACTACCGGGGCGAGCCCGCCGTGCTTGGCACGGTCGCGGGAGCCGGGGAGGCGACGGTCGCCACCGGTCCGCTGTCGACGGCGGGCTCGACCGGGGTCTTCTTCCACGGGACCGGCGAGGCGGTCCTGCTCGACAACGAGGCCCTCGCCGACGGTGAGGTGCGGGAGCTGTTCCGGCTCGACACCGGGGCACCCGACGGCCTCGTCGCGCCGGTCGGCGACGGCGCCCTGGTGGCCGTCGCCGAGGACGGCGCGATCACCGGGCTCCGCTTCCACGACGCCGAGGGCGATGCGACCGGCGAGCAGATCCCCTGCGCCGGGGCCGGCGGCACCATCACCACCAAGGTCGGCGTGGTCGTCGGCTGTGCCGACGGGGCGGTGCTGATCACCGAGAACGACGGCGAGCCGGACGTCGAGCGGATCCGCTACCCGAGCGACGCACCCCGGGCCACCGAGTTCGAGGGTCGCAAGAACCGCCCGACCGTCGCAGCGCTCTCCGGGAGGACCGGGATCTGGCTCCTCGACACCCGCGAACGGACCTGGACCCACCTCGATGCCGGGACGCCCCTGCGCCAGGTCGTCGCCGTCGACGACGAGGAGGGCCACGTGCTCGCGCTCGACACCACCGGGCGCGTCCGCGTCTACGCCGCCGAGGGCGGCACCCAGCTCGCCGCGACCGAGCCCCTCGTCGACCCGAGCGACAGGGGAGTCGGCCTGGTCGTCGACCAGGAGCGTGCCTACCTCAACGTGCCGGCCGACGGGGTCGTCCACGAGATCGACTACGCCGACGAGGCGCGGATCGCGCGGACGCTCGAGACGCCCACGGCCCCGGTGTTCTTCACGGAGACGGGCCGATGAGGCGCCTGGTCGGAGTCCTGGCCGCCGCCATGGCGCTCACCGCCTGCGCTGCAGAACCCGACGACGACCGCCCGCACATCGTGGTGACCACCAACATCCTCGGCGACGTCGTCGCGAAAACGGTCGGCGACGCCGCCCGGGTCACCACCCTGATGCGGCCGAACGCCGACCCGCACTCCTTCGAGATCTCGGCCCGCGAGGCCGCGACGATGCGCGACGCCGACCTGGTCGTCTCCAACGGGCTCGGCCTCGAGGAGGGCCTCCAGCGTCACCTCGACCAGGCGGCCGACGCCGGCGTCGAGACGTACGTCGCGGGGGAGCAGGTCGACGTCCTCGACTACTCCGACGGTGATGCCGAAGGCACCCCGGACCCGCATTTCTGGACCGACCCGGCGCGGATGCGCGACGTCGTCGACGGCCTCGAAGCCGCAGCCAAGGACATCGACGGCATCGACGAGCACGCCGTGGAGCGGGCAGCGGTGGCGTACCGGACCGAGCTGGAGGAGCTGGACCGGGAGATGACCGACTCCTTCGCGAGCATCCCTCAGGAGCGCCGCAGCCTGGTCACCAACCACCACGTCTTCGGCTACCTGGCCGACCGGTTCGGGTTCCGCGTCGTCGGCGCGGTCATCCCAGGCGGCACGACCCTGGCCGCACCCAGCGCCGCCGACCTGCGCGATCTGACCGAGGCGATCGAGCAGGCGGACGTACCGACGATCTTCGCCGAGTCATCCCAGCCGGACCGCCTCATCCAGGTGCTCGCCGACGAGGCGGGCGTCGATGTCCAGGTCAGCGAGCTGTTCACGGAGTCCCTGACCGAGAAGGGCCAGGGCGCCGACACCTATCTCTCCATGATGCGCGCCAACACCGGGCGCATCACCAGCGGGCTCTCACCAGGGCCCACCGATTGAAAGGCACCCCCATGAAACCCACCCCACAGCACCGTGCCCTTCGAGCCGTCACGGCGGTGGCCGGCGTATCGCTGGCGCTCTCGGCCTGCGGCTCCACCGCCGAGGGCGAGGAGTCGAAGACCCCGAAGCCCGGCCAGGGCACCCGCCTCGCGGTCTCCTACGCCAACGGGATCGCCGTCCTCGACGGCACGACCCTCGAGGTCGTCGACGAGTTCGAGACCGAGGAGTTCGTACGTCTCAACCCGATCGGTGACGGCCGCAACCTCGCGGTGACTACCAGCAA
This sequence comes from Nocardioides sp. NPDC126508, assembly GCA_040302365.1. Classification (GTDB taxonomy): domain Bacteria; phylum Actinomycetota; class Actinomycetes; order Propionibacteriales; family Nocardioidaceae; genus Nocardioides. The sequence goes on along the minus strand of JBEOUM010000003.1, from coordinate 511,743 downwards.
GGGCTTCCAGGTGCTCGACACCCGGACGCCCGAGCTGACCGACCTGGTCTTCCCGGCCGACACCGGCGGCCACGTCGTCCACCACGGCGACACGACGGTCCTCTACGCCGACGGCAGCGGCGAGACGACCATCTTCGAGACCGGCGCGCTCGGTGATGCCGGCAAGCTCCCGGAGACCACGACCTGGACGGCTCCCGAGGCCCACCACGGCGTCTCGATCGTGCTCGAGGACGGCACCCTGCTGACCACGGTCGGCGCCGAGGAGAGCCGCTCGGGCGCGATCGCGCTGACGCCCAAGGGTGACGACTTCGAGCAGGCCGCCGCCAACGACGCCTGCCCCGGCATCCACGGCGAGGGCACCGCAGCCGACGAGGCGGTCGTCTTCGGTTGCGAGGACGGCGCGCTGCTCTACCGCGACGGCGCGTTCGAGAAGCTCCAGGCACCCGACGAGTACGGCCGGATGGGCAACGCGTACGTCTCCGAGACCAGCCCCATCATCGTCGGCGACTACAACACCGACCCCGACGCCGAGGGCTACCTGCTCGACACGGTCACGCTCATCGACACCGAGAAGAGCACCCTGAAGCCGGTCGCGCTCCCGGAGGGTGTCGAGTACACCTTCCGCGACGTGGCGCGCGGCCCGGAGGACCTGGCCTACATCCTCGCGACGGACGGCTCGATCCACGTCCTCGACCCGGCGACCGGCAAGATCACCGACGAGTACCCGGTCGTGAAGCCCTGGGAGGGCCCGGCCGAGTGGCAGGACCCGCACCCGGCGATCAAGGTGGACGGCGACATCGCGTACGTCACCGAGCCCGCCGCCAACACCGTCCACGCCGTCGACCTCACCACCGGTGAGATCACCGCCTCCGTCGAGCTCGACGAGCAGCCGAACGAGATCGCGGTCGGCTGAGCTCACCGAGCGCCGAGTCGGCGCGTCTGTCTCAAGCCTCGATCGGGCATGGGACAGATGTGCCGACTCGGCCGCTCTTCGGGCGTCAGGAGAGGGCGCGGCGGGCGGTGTCGAGGAACGTACGAAAGGCCTCGCGATCCTCGCGACCGAGATCGGCGAGCATCTGCTCCTCGAGCTCCTCGACGCGCGGGTCGTAGGTGTCGAGGAAGGTGCGGCCCTCGGGGGTGAGGCTGATCAGCATCCGGCGCCGGTTGTCGGGGTCGGTGCGGCGCTCGATGAGGCCGCGGCGCTCGAGGGCGCCGATCAGGTCGGCGGCGGACTGGGCGCGTACGAACGAGGCGCGGGCGAGGTCGGCGGCGCTCATCGTCGGGCGGCGCTCGAGCACGGAGAGGGCGGTGTACTGCAGGGCGGTGACCCCTGATTCCTTCAGCACGGCGTCGAGGCGGGCCCGCGTGGCGAGCTCGAGCTGCTTGACGACGTAGAGCAGCAGGGGCGCGTCGGTCATGCGCTCATTCAAGCATCGCCGCGCTTGCGAGGGACGCCTATCTCTGCGATTATCAGGATTCCTGTCAATCACGAGGAGTTCATCATGCCCGGAACCTCCCCCTGGTCGGAGCTGCCCGATGCCCTGCGAGCAGAGCGCATCGACGACATCGCGGTGCTGACCCTCGCCCGCCCCGCGAAGCGGAACGCGCTCAGCGACGAGGCGGTGCTCGGGATCGAGCGGTTCTTCGATGGCCTCCCGACCGACGTACGTGCCGTCGTCATCGACGCGGACGGCGACCACTTCTGCGCCGGGCTGGACCTGTCCGAGATGACCGAGCGCGACACCCTCGCCGGGGTCACCCACTCGCGGATGTGGCACCGGGTCTTCGAGAAGATCGAGTTCGGGCCGGTGCCCGTCGTGGCGGCGCTGAAGGGCGCCGTGGTCGGGGGCGGGCTGGAGCTCGCCGCCGCCGCGCATGTCCGGGTCGCGGAGGAGTCCACGTTCTACGCCCTGCCCGAGGGGCAGCGCGGGCTCTTCGTCGGTGGCGGCGCCTCGGTGCGCGTGCCGCGGCTGATCGGGGTCCCGCGGATGGCCGACATGATGCTGACCGGCCGCCGCTACGACGCGCAGGAGGGGCTGGCGCTGGGCCTGAGCCAGTACGCCGTGGCTGACGGCCTGGGCCGCAAGACCGCCCTCGAGTTGGCCGGCCGGATCGCCCAGAACGCGCCGCAGACCAACTTCGCCGTCGTCCAGGCGCTGCCGCGGATCGCCGAGGCCAACCCCCGCGACGGCTTCCTGATGGAGTCGCTGATGGCTGCGATCGCGCAGGGGACCGACGACGCCAAGGGGCGGATGCAGGACTTTCTCGACGGCCGCGGCAAGAAGGTGACGGACCAGTGAGCATCGAGCAGGGCGACATCGTCTGGACCCCGCCCGCAGACATCCTCGAGACCTCCCGGGTCGGTGAGTTCCTGGCCTGGCTCGCCCGCGAGCGCTCGGTCGAGATGACGACTCATGAGGAGCTGTGGCGCTGGTCGGTGACCGACCTGGACGGCTTCTGGTCGGCGGTGTGGGAGTTCTTCGGGGTGCGATCGCACTCCCCGTACGACACCGTCCTCGCGTCCCGCGAGATGCCCGGTGCGCGCTGGTTCCCGGGTGCGACCCTCAACTACGCCGAGCACGCGCTCGGCACCGACGACGATCTCGACCGGGTCGCCGTGCTCGGCCGGTCGCAGACCCGCGACGACGTCGAGCTGACCTTCGGCGACCTCCGCGACCAGGTGGCCCGGGCGCGGGCGGCGCTCGAGAGGCTGGGCGTACGCCGCGGCGACCGCGTCGCCGGATACCTCCCCAACATCCCCGAGGCCCTGGTCGCCTATCTCGCCACCGCGAGTCTCGGCGCGACCTGGGCGAGCTGTGCCAGCGAGTTCGGGCCGCGCAGCGTGATCGACCGCTTCGCCCAGATCGAGCCGGTCGTACTGCTCGTCGCGGGCGGCTACCGCTACGGCGCCAAGGACATCGACCGCCGTGAGCAGGTGGCCGAGATCCGGGCCGAGCTGCCGTCGGTGCGGCAGGTCATCGATGTGGAGTACGGAGAACACCGGGTCGAGGACGCCCTCTCCTGGACCACGCTGCTCGGCTCCGAGGACGGGGCGGAGCTCGCCTTCGAGCCCGTCCCGTTCGACCACCCGCTGGTCGTGCTCTTCTCCTCCGGCACCACCGGCCGTCCGAAGGCGATCGTCCACGGCCACGGCGGCATCCTGCTCGAGCACCTCAAGAACCACGCGCTGTCGTGGGACATGGGGCCCGAGGATCGGATGCTCTGGTTCTCCACGACCGCCTGGATGATGTGGAACGCCCTGGTCTCCTCGCTCCTGGTGCGCTCCTCGATCGTCATGGTCGACGGCAACCCGATGCACCCCGACCTGGCCTGGCAGTGGCGGCTCGCGGCCTCGACCGGAGCGACGGTCATGGGGGCCAGCCCGGGCTTCGTGATGGCCTGCCGGAAGGCCGGCGTCGAGCTCAAGGACCTCGGTGACCTGCGGATTCGTGTCCTCGGCTCGGCCGGGGCGCCACTGCCGCCGGAAGGCTACGCCTGGTTGTCCGACCAGCTCCCGGGTGCACAGATCAACGTCGGCAGCGGCGGCACCGACGTCTGCTCCGGCATCGTGCAGAACAACCCGCTTCTCCCGGTCTACGCCGGCGAGATCTCCGGCCGCTGCCTCGGCGTCGACGCACATGCCTACGACGAGTCCGGCCGTCCGGTGACCGGTGAGCTCGGCGAGCTGGTCATCACCTCGCCGATGCCGTCGATGCCGGTCGGCTTCTGGGGAGACGCCGACGGCTCCCGCTATCGGAGCGCCTACTTCGACCACTATCCCGGCGTCTGGCGCCACGGCGACTGGATCCTCTTCCACGACAACGGCAGCTGCCACGTCGCCGGCCGCTCCGACGCGACCCTCAACCGCGGCGGCGTACGCCTCGGCACGGCCGAGTTCTACCGCGTCGCCGAGGAGGTGGACGGCGTCGCCGACTCGCTCGTCGTCCATCTCGAGGACCCCGACGGGGGCAACGGCGAGCTGCTGCTCTTCGTCGTCACCGACGAGGGGGTCCGGGTCGACGACGCGTTCCGCGCCCGGCTGGTCGGCGCGCTGCGCACGGCGCTCTCCCCGCGGCACATCCCGGACCAGGTGATCGAGGTGCCCGCGGTGCCGCGCAACCTCACCGGCAAGAAGCTCGAGCTGCCGGCCAAGCGCATCCTGCAGGGCGTACGTCCCGAGGACGTCGCCAGCCGCGACGCGCTCGCGAACCCGGCATCCCTGGACCCGTTCGTCGCGCTGGCCGCGTCCGGCGCCCTGCGAAAGGTGGACGCATGAGGAGCGGCGAGAACGTTCGTACGCTCGGGGTCGTCGGCACCGGTGCGATCGGGGTCAGCTGGGTGGTCCTCGGGCTCGAGCACGGGCTCGACGTGGTCGCCTGGGACCCGGCCGAGGGCGCCGAGGAACGGCTGCGCGCGCAGGTCCCGGAGGGGCCGCTGCGGTTCGCGGACGGACTCGAGGACGTCGGCGCGGCCGCCGACCTGGTGCTCGAGAGCGGACCGGAGCGCCTCGACGTCAAGCGCGAGATCTTCGCCGCGCTCGACGAGGCGGCACCGGCAGATGTGCTGCTGACCAGCAGCTCCTCGGGGCTGATGCCGAGCACGTTCCAGGACGCCTGCTCGCGGCATCCCGGACGAGTGCTGGTCGCCCATCCGTTCAACCCGCCCCACCTGGTGCCGCTGGTCGAGGTCGTCGGTGGTTCGGCGACATCGGCCGAGGCCGTCGAGGCGGTCCTGGAGACCCTGCGCCACCTGGGCAAACGTCCCATCCACATCCGCCGCGAGGTGCCCGGGCACGTGGCCAACCGGCTCCAGGCGGCGCTGTGGCGCGAGGCCTACCACCTCGTCGACCAGGGCATCGTCTCCGTCGCCGACATCGACACCGCGATCGCTGACGGCCCCGGACTCCGCTGGTCGCTGCTCGGCCCGTTCGCGACCCAGCACCTCTCCGGCGGCCCCGGCGGGCTCGGCCACGTGCTGGAACACCTCGGCCCGCCCATGGTCGACTGGTGGGACGACCTGGGTCATCCCGAGCTCACCGCCGGTCTGGTCGAGAAGCTGGTCGACGGGGTCGACGAGGAGCTCGACGGCACCTCTGCCGAGGACTTGGTCGCGCGCCGCGACCAGGCGCTGCGGCGACTGCTGGAGATCAAGACCGACCTCGGGCTCGGCTGAGCCCCCGACCCCACGACGACGAACGAGGATCGACATGTTGGACAGCGGCATCGGATCGTGGCCCGCCCGCCGGGCCCGGATGACCCCCGGCGCGCGGGCGTTCGTGCAGGACGACGCGGTGGTGACGTACGCCGAGGTCGACCGCCTCGTCGAGGCGGTCGCCCGGGGGCTGCGTGCCCGCGGCGTCGCGGCCGGCGACCGGGTCGCCTTCCTCGGCCTGAACTCCATCGAGCTCGCGGTGACGCTCTTCGCCACCGCCCGGCTGGGGGCGGTCTTCCTGCCGCTCAACACCCGGCTCGCGCCGCCCGAGCTGGCCTGGATCCTCACCGACGCCGAGCCGGCGCTGCTGATCCACACCGACGACTTCGACGGGGCGGTCGCGACCCTCGACCTGCCGAGCCATCGGTTCACGGCCGCCGGCGGACACGGGCTGGACGCCCTGGCCGTCGAGTCGGCGGGGGAGCGGATCGTCGTCGAGGTCGGCCTCGACGACGTCTTCATGATCCAGTACACCTCCGGCACCAGCGGCCGCCCCAAGGGCGTGATGTTGACGCACGGAAACATCGCCTGGAACGCGTTCAACCTGCTCGTCGACGTCGACATCCGCTCCGACGAGATCGCCCTGGTCACCGCGCCGCTGTTCCACACCGCCGCGCTCAACCAGGTGCTGCTGCCGACCTTCCTCAAGGGCGGCACGTCCCTGATCGCGGCCCGCTTCGACCCGGCAAGTGCGATCGCGACCATCGAGCGCGAGCGGGTCACCCTCCTCTTCGGCGTCACCTCGATGTACCAGGCCCTCGCCCAGGAGCCGACCTGGGCGACCGCCGACCTCGACAGCCTCCGCTCGGCCCTGAGCGGCGGCGCGCCGATCCCACGCACCCTGCTCGACACCTGGCAGAGCCGCGGCCTGCACATCATCCAGGGCTACGGCCTGACCGAGGCCTCTCCGGGGACGACCATGCTGCGCGCCGGCGACGGCCTCGACAAGCTCGGCTCCGCCGGCACCCCCTGCTTCTTCACCGACGTACGCGTGGTCGCCCCCGGCGGCGAGGACGCCTCCCCCGGGCAGCCGGGTGAGGTGCACGTCAGCGGCCCCAACGTGACCCCCGGCTACTGGCACAACGGAGCGGCGACGGAGGCTGCCTTCGACGGGCCCTGGCTGCGTACGGGCGATGTCGCGGTGGTCGACGACGACGGCTTCCTCTACGTGGTCGACCGGGTCAAGGACATGTTCATCAGCGGCGGCGAGAACGTCTATCCCGCCGAGGTCGAGCAGGCCGTCTACACCCATCCCGACGTTGCCGAGGCCGCCGTCATCGGGGTCCCCGACGAGCGCTGGGGCGAGGTGGGACGAGCAGTCGTCGTACGCCGCCCCGACTCCACCCTCACCCCCGATGACCTGCTGAAACACCTCGACGGGCGGCTCGCCCGCTACAAGATCCCCAAGGCCGTCGTCTTCGTCGACGAGATCCCGCACAACGCCTCCGGGAAGCTGCTGAAGTCCCGGGTGCGCGAGCTGTACGGCACCCCGGAAGGAACCACCCGATGACCCGCTACGAGCCCCGCATCGACACCGGTGCGATCCAGGCCCTCGACATGCACACCCACGTCGAGGCCGACCACCACGGTCACCTCTCGCTCGACCAGGAGCTGATGGACGCCTCGGCCGCCTACTTCCGCGGCGACCACCCGCGCACTCCGACCGTCGACGACCTCGCCGCCTACTACCGCGAGCGGAACATGGCCGCGGTGATCTTCACCGTCGACGCCTCGACCGGCCTCGACCACCCGCCGCTGTCGAGCGAGGAGATCGCCGAGCGCGCGACCGAGCACGCCGACGTACTGATCCCGTTCGGCTCGGTCGACCCCCGCAAGGGCGAGGCGGCCGTGAAGCAGGCCAGGAGGCTGGTCGAGGACCACGGCGTACGCGGCTTCAAGTTCCATCCTGGCCTGCAGGCCTTCTCCCCGAACGACCCCGAGCTCCGCCCGCTCTGGGCGACGCTCGACGAGCTCGGCGTGGTGGCCCTCTTCCATACCGGCCAGACCGGGATCGGCGCCGGCCTGCCCGGCGGCCGCGGGATCAAGCTGCGCTACTCCGACCCGCTGCTCCTCGACGACGTCGCCGCCGACTTCCCCGACCTGCAGATCGTGATGGCGCACCCCGCCGTCCCCTGGGTCGACGTGCAGATCTCGATCGCCACCCACAAGGCCAACGTGCACATCGACCTGTCCGGCTGGTCGCCGAAGTACTTCCCGCCGCAGCTGGTCAAGCAGCTCAACGGCCCGCTGCGCCACAAGGTGCTCTTCGGCTCCGACTTCCCGGTGATCACCCCGGACCGCTGGTTCGCAGACCTTTCGATGCTCGAGATCAAGGACGAGGTCCGTCCCCTGCTCGTGAAGGACAACGCCCTTCGCCTGCTCGGGCTGGCCTGAGTCCCTCTTTTCGCCGCCGACCTCTTGACGGGGTGACGTGCATCACTAGAATTGACAGGAATCCTGATAAACAGGAATCCTGAATGGAGCCCCCACATGACCCTCACCTCCGGTGGCAGCACGACCGGTCCACGCACGCAGATGGGCCGGATCGTCGCCAGCAGCTTCACGGGCAGCTTGATCGAGTACTACGACTTCCTGCTCTACTCGACCGCCTCGGCCGTGGTCTTCAACCAGGTCTTCTTCTCCAACCTGGATCCGGTGACCGGCACGATCGCGTCCTTCGGCACCTTCGCCGCCGGCTATCTGGCGCGCCCGCTCGGAGGCGTGGTCTTCGGTCACTTCGGCGACCGGCTCGGGCGGAAGAAGATGCTGGTCCTGACCATGCTCATCATGGGTGTGGTCAGCTTCCTGATCGGCTGCCTGCCGACGTACGGGCAGATCGGCGCGGCCGCGCCGGTGCTCCTCATCCTGCTCCGGGTCGTCCAGGGTGTCGCGGTCGGCGGCGAGTGGGGCGGCGCGGTGCTGATCACCGCTGAGCACGCCACCTCCCGGCGCGGGCTGTGGGCCTCGTTCACCAACGCGGGCGCTCCGGCGGGCATGGTGCTCTCGACCGCGGTGATGGCGGTGATGGCCTCGGTCACCACGCCCGAGCAGTTCACCGCGTGGGGCTGGCGGGTGCCGTTCCTGCTCAGCATCCTGCTGCTCGCGGTCGGCCTGTGGATCCGCCTCAGCGTGACCGAGTCGCCGGCCTTCGAGGCCATGAAGGACCGCCGGGCGGAGGCGAAGACGCCGTTGCTGGAGGTCCTCCGCAACCACCCGCGTACGCTCCTGCTGGCCGTCGGCGTCGGCCTCGGTGCCTTCGTGGTGCAGGGCACCTTGACCACCTTCCTGATCGCGTACGCCCTCGGCGCCGGCTTCGAGCGGCCGACGGTGCTCAACGCGCTGACGGTCTCCTCGGCCGGTGCGGTCATCGGCATCATCGGCTGGTCCGCGCTCACCGACCGGGTCGGCCGCCGCCCCGTGGTCCTCACCGCCGCCCTCGCGACAGCGGTCTTCGCGTACCTGCTCTTCCCGATGCTCGACAGCGGGTCGGTCGCACTGCTGGTGCTCGCGGTGGTCCTCGGTCAGTCGGTCATCCACGCCGCCTTCTACGGCCCGCTCGCCGCGCTGATGAGCGAGGTCTTCAAGACCTCCTCGCGCTACACCGGCGCCTCGCTGGGCTACCAGCTCGCCGGGATGGGGGCGGGTCTCTCCCCGCTCCTGTTCGCCTCCCTGCAGAAGGCCGGTGCGAGCACGGTCACGCTCTCGACCGTCATCGCGGCGTTCTGCCTGCTGAGCGTCTTCTCCTTGGTCCGACTCGGAGAGACCAGCTCCCGGGAGCTCGTCGACGCCTGACCCCATGGCCCACCGCGCCCGCCGCGTGAACCGCGGCGGGCACGGTGAGTCGACGTGGATCGAGAAGTCGCACCCTCTCCGCGACAACTTCTTCGCCGCTCGACGCATCGAACGGGACGAGCCGGCATCTGCCGGCCACGACGTCGATGTGGAGGAGAGGCATGTTCGTACGCAGGGGAGGGGTCGCCGCCGAGGCCGCCCGGGGTGGCTCGGGAGCGGCGGGCGACGGTCGGATCGACGCACTCGACGGGATTCGCGCGATAGCGGTGACCGCGGTCGTCGTCTACCACCTGTTCCCCGATGCGCTGCCGGGCGGGTTCCTCGGGGTCGACCTCTTCTTCGTGCTCAGCGGCTACCTGATCACGCGCGGCCTGGCGCAGCGGATCGCCTCCGGAAACGGCCTCGGGCTCGCCCGGTTCTGGTGGCGGCGTACGCTCCGGCTGCTTCCCGCGCTCGGGGTGATGCTCGTGGTGGTGGCCGCGGTGACGGGCGTCGTCGGCGGCCCGGCCGCGGTCCGGCTCCGCCCGCAGCTGGTGGCCGCGCTGACCTACACCAGCAACTGGTACCAGGCCGGCGCGGGGCTGTCGTACTTCGAGCGCACCGAGCCGCCGGTGCTCCAGCACCTGTGGTCGCTGGCGGTCGAGGAGCAGTTCTACCTGGTGTGGCCGCCGCTGTTGATCGCGATCGTGCTCCTCGCCGGGAGCGCACGGGCCGCCGCCGGGGTGACGGCCGTGCTCGCCGCGTCCAGCGCGGTCGCGATGGCCGTCACGCTCGTGCCCGGGGAGGACCCGAGCCGGCTCTACTTCGGCACCGACACGCACGGGTTCTCGCTGCTGATCGGCGGCGTCGCCGCGCTGGTCTCGCTGAGCCCAGGGGTGTGGGCCGCTCGCTGGCTCGCCGCGCCCGGCGACGGGCGGGACAAGGTGCACCGGCTGGTCGTCGCCTCGACGCTCGCGGCGTGCGTGCTCGGCACGGTCCTGATCGGGGAGACCTCGACGTTCGCCTATCGCGGAGGGATCGTCCTCGTCGACCTGGCCGCCGCGATCGCAGTCGTCTCCGCCGCGGTACCCGGACAGGTCGCCCCGTTGCTCGGGTCCCGCCCGCTGGTGTGGGTGGGCCGGCGCAGCTATGCGATCTACCTGTGGCACTGGCCGCTGATCGTCCTGCTCGCGACCGGTGCGACGATCCCGGAGGCACCGCGGGCAGTGCTCGTGGTCGGGCTCTCGCTGGGGCTCGCGGCGTTGAGCTGGACGTACGTCGAACGGCCGGTCCAGCGGCTGGGACTGCTGGGCTGTGCGAAGCGGTTCGTCGCGCACCTGCGGTCGGGCGGTTTCGTCCCGGTCGCCGGGATGGTCGTCGTGGCCGTCACCGTCTGGGCCGCGGCCGGTGGGATCGTCCGGTCGCCTGCGACCACCTCGGCCGAGTCGTACGTCGAGGCCGGGCAGGACGCCATCGGAGCCGCCGCGGAGGTGCGGCCGACGGCATCCCCGGGCGCGCCGGACGCGTCCGTCCATCCACGACGCCCGCTCGGGAAGCAGACCACGGTGATCGGCGACTCGGTCACCCTGGCGAGCGCGAAGGGCCTGCTCGCCGCGCTGCCGGGCATCGACATCCGGGCCGAGATCGGCGAGCAGATGTGGGATGCCCCTGGCGTCGTCGGGCGGCTGCGAGCCTCGGGAAAGCTGCGGCCAGTCGTCGTGATCGCGCTCGGCGCGAACGGTGACTTCAACAGCGACACCCTCGACGAGGTCGTCGAGGCGGCCGGCCGCGGACACGTGTTCGTCTTCGTCACCGCGCACGCGGACCGCGACTGGATCCCGTCCGTCAACGCCAAGCTGCGGGGGCTGTCCGATGGTCAGCGGTCGGTCGCCGTGGCCGACTGGGACGCGGCTGCGTCCGAGGTCACGGACTTCGCCGGCGACGGCATCCATCCGGGCCCTCGGGGTGGGCGCGCCTTCGCCCGGGTGGTCGAGGACGCGATCGTCTCCCTCGTCCGGCGATGACCCGGGACGACGATTACCATTCCGGCATGAGACTGGTCAGGATCGGCCTGCTGCTCGCTCTTGCGGCGGTCGGCGGGGCCGGCGGCTATCTCGTCTCCACGGTCGACGACGCCGGGACCACCTCGTTCTCGGGCCCGGAGCCGGTCGCCGCGGTGTCACCGAGCTACCCGGTCGACCCGGTCGTGGTGCTGCCCGACTCGGACCGGCCGGCGTTGCAGCCGGACCTGCCGCTGCATCGGACGACGGTCGGTGCGGCGCCCTTCGACCTCAACCTGCCGGTCCCGCGCGGGTGGGATCGCAGCGTCCCGGCTGCGGGCGAGTGGCGCTGGTACCCGCCGCCCGGCAACGTCGTCAACACCTACTTCCTCCGGGTCCGGCTCATCGGGAACCAGTACCAGCCCGTCGACCACGCGGTCGACGCTCGGCTGGACGCTCTCCGTTCCTCCGAGAACGTGACGGGCCTCGAGGTACTGTCCAGGACGGATACCTCGTTCGTCGCGGAGTACGTCAGCGACGGCTATCGCCGGGTCACGATGGAGGCGTACCTCGCCAAGAAGGACTCCGAGGACTCCGACGCCGCGTACGCCTGGATCGCTCTGGTGGGCAGGCGTGCCGACCGCGACGGCATGAACGACCTCTTCGGTCGGATCGTCCCTGCTGTCAGGACCTAGCTGTCAGGGCCTGGCTGTCAGATCTAGTGGAAGCCGTGGGTCTCGACGCTGTCGAGGACCCGGTTGGCGGTGGCGGTGTCGTGGCTTCGCACCTGCACCCACAGCAGCTGGTTGTCGGCGACCAGGACGGCCCGCTCGACGGTGACCCCGTCGCCGCAGTCCGGATAGAGCACGGTGATGACGTCGCCGTCGTCGGTGCTGTCGGTGACGGGATCCCGAGGTGGGCCGCACTCGGGGTGCTGTGGCATCTGGTCCGGCAGCTCGGTGCCCGCGAGGATGCCGAGGAAGACGCCTTGGCCGTCGGGCTCGGACACCCAGCCGGAGGAGGTGCCGACCGACAGGGCCGGGTGGTCCCGTTTCTCGGTCGGCGGGACCCACCCGTCGACGGCGGCGGCCCGGTTCCACTCCGAGGGGATGCTGACGCTGAGCGACCCGGTCTCGTCGGACACGTCTGCCCACGCGCTGTCGTCCGGCGCCAGCCGAGCAGCGCCGTAACCTGCGCCGGTGCCCGCCACCAGGGCGACCAGCCCGGCCAGCAACCACCGGCGTCGACGCGGGCGTGCGACGGTCGGCTCGGGTGGCGCCTCGTCGACCGCGGTGGGGAGGGCGCCTGGCTGGGTGACGTCCGGGTCCGGTGGCCGCCGCCGCGTGGGGGCGCCGCCCGCCGTCTCGTCCAGGGCGTCGGCCAGCGCCGCGACGTACGAGGTGACGTCGGGGTAGCGCTGGTCGCGGTCCACGGCCAGGCCGCGGGAGACGACCGCGGCGACGGCGGCGGGGATCGGGCGGTCCTCGCTCGACAGCGGCGGCAGCGGGCCGGGATCGGAAGCGGCGGCCAGGGAGGCGTGCCGGTACGGCGGTCGGCCGGTGAGCAGCAGATAGGTGATCGCCGCGAGCGAGTACTGGTCGGCGCGGGCGTCGAGCGGCTCGCCGCGCGCCTGCTCGGGTGCGACGTACGTCGGTGTGCCGGCGATCACGGTGAGCCGCGACGAGACGTCCAACGCCTTTCCGAGACCCAGGTCGGCCACCATCGCCCGCACCTGGCCGTCGACGGTCCGGAACAGGACGTTCGCCGGCTTGACGTCACGGTGCAGGACCGAGCGGTCGTGCAGCGTCTGCAGCCCGAGGCCGACCTGGCGCACCACGTCCAACACCTGCGCCATCGACATCGGCTCGGCGCCGACCCGGTCGGCGAGCGTGCCCTGGTCGGCGTAGGTCATCACCAGGTACGGCCGGCCGTCGTCGAGCTCCCCGGCGTCGTACACCGTGACCACGTGGGGCGACTCCACCCTGCGCAGCATCCGGCCCTCGTCGAGGAAGCGGCGCCGGACGTGGTCGTCGCCGCTCCAGTTCTCGGCGAGCACCTTCACCGCGACCAGCGAGTCCAGCTGTTCGTCGAAGGCCATCCACACGGTGGCGAACGCGCCCGCCCCGATCCGTCGCTGAACCGCGTAGCGACCCAAGAGACCCGGTCCGGACACCCCGACATTATGCACTGAGCGGCGGGTTTGTCAGGGGCCCGGCCCTATGCTGGTGGCGCCCGCATCACATCAGTACGAGGAGTCTCCCATCGCGAGCGACGCGCTTAGCCTGGACGACATCGACGAGCTCGCCCGACGCGCCCAGGACGGCGACCGCGACGCCCTCGAAGCGCTGCTGAGCGCGGTACGTCCGCGGGTGCTCAGCACGTGCCGTGGCGTGCTCCCGCACCTCGCCGACGCCGAGGACGCCTGCCAGGAGGCGCTCATCTCCGTTGCCGCGAAGATCGGCACCTGGACCGGCAGCGCGAGATTCACGACCTGGCTGCACGTCGTCGCGGTGAACGCCGCGCGATCGACGTACCGACGACTGAAGAGGCAGGCTGTCCCGGTCGAGGTCATGCCGGCCGACCGTCCCGACCCGCGCACCACGAGCGTCATCGCCGGCACCCGCCTCGACCTGCTCGAGGCCATGGAGAAGCTCGAGGTCGACCACCCGCAGCTGGTGGAGCCGCTGCTGCTGCGCGACGTCTACGGACTGCCGTACGACGAGATCGCCGGCCTGGTCGACGTCCCGCTCGGGACCATCAAGGCACAGATCCACCGCGGACGCCGGCTCGCCCGGCCGCTGCTGCGCGAGTCGGAGTGAGCTGCCCGCGACGGGAGTCACCGCCGCGTCAGCGGTCCCGGATCGGCCGACGGGCTGCCAGGTAGTCCGCGGGCATGCCCGGTCCGGGTCGCACCACGACCTGATCCGGCGGGACCTCGCCGTGCCGCTCGCAGCGCGTCTCGACATGGACCGGCTCGCCGCAGTCGGCGTGCAGGTAGTCGATCGGCCGCCCGTCGGGGGCGAACCAGGTGTCGCCCCACTCGGTGAGCGCGATCAGCGCCGGCCGTAGGCCTTGGGCCATGGCGGTCGGCCGGTAGTCGCCGGCGTCGTCGCGCGTCATCAGGCCGGCCTCGACGAGCGTGGCCAGTCGCGTCTTCAGGATGTTGGTGGCGATGCCGAGGTTGTGCTGGAAGTCCCCGTAGCGCGTGACGCCGGCGAAGATCGCGTCTCGCAGGATCAGCAGGGTCCAGCGCTCGCCCACGACCTCCAGCGATCGGGCGATGGAGCAGATCTGGCCGTCGTACGTCTTTCCGAGCACGAGCGCGAGTCTAGCAATTCGCTTGCATGATGAAAGTGTTGGTGTCTACGGTGGTGCTTGCATGATGCAAGTCACATCCGATCTCAAGGGGACAGACATGAGCGACCTGACCGCGACCTTCACCGTCGACGCCACACCGCAAGAGGCGTACGAGGCCATCAACGACGTACGTTCCTGGTGGGGGCACCACATCGCCGGACCCACCGACCAGGTCGGTGCCGAGTGGTTCTACCTGGTGCCGAACATCCACTACTCCAAGCAGCTCGTCAAGGAGCTCGTCCCGGGGGAGCGCGTCGTGTGGGAGTTCACCGACGGCTACCTCGACTTCATCGCGGACAAGAAGGAGTGGATCGGCACCACCGCCCGCTTCGACATCGTCCGCGAGGACGGGCTCACCCGGGTGACCTTCACCCACGAGGGCCTCGGGCGCGGCGACGAGTGCTTCGACGTCTGCTACGACGCCTGGACCCACTACATCACCGTCAGCCTGAAGGGCCGGATCGAGTCCGGGCAGGGCACCATCCGGACCTCGGACGAGGACAGAGCCGCCGTGGGTCGGTGACCCACCTCGTCGGGGCTCACCACCAGGATCGTCGCGGAGAGCTTCCACATCCCCAGCTGCGGCCGGGTGAAATAGGCATGCGCCGTCGCCCGGAACGCCGCCAGGGCCCGTCGCTGTCCGCGGACGGTCGCGGCGCCGTACGCGGCGAAGCCCGCCAGGACGGCGAGCAGGGCGATCACGATCAGGACGAGCACCAGCACGGCCGGTAGTCCACCACACCCGCTGGTGAGAAGTGGTCGATTGGGGCCCTTGGGAGCTACTCGGAAGGGCCCAAATCGACCACTCCTCGAGCGACAGATTCGGGATGCCTTGTCACCAGATCCAGTGTTTTCTTGTGACGCGACGCCGTTGGTCCACCGATCGGTTGGACCGCGCCGTGCCCCCTACCTTCGGCGGACGAACGAACTTTCATTCACCGCGGACGCGCGAACGAATCTTCATTCGCTGAGCCATGGAGGAGGCCACAAGCTCTTGGTCCAGCGTGCAGGGCTTCACATGGGGCATGTGCCACGCATCGTCCTGGTATTACTGAAATCATGCTGAAGACCTGGGCCGGGCGCGGACGACTGGCTGTGTACGTCGCCGCGATCGTCCTCGGGATCGTCCAGTCGGCCATCCTGACCGATGAGTTTTCGGTCGCCGGGGGAGTCGCGCTGCTGCTGGGCGGCGCCCACGCCGGGTCGGTCGCGCTCGCGCTGTGGCGTCCGGTCGAGGCAGCCGGCCTGTCGCTGGTCGCGGTGACGCTCACCGCTCTGACGATGGTGGGTCAGGGCGTCGACGGCTGGCCGTGGATGGTGCCGCCACCGACCCTGACGCAGCTCGTGGTCCTGATCGTGCTGACCCTGGTCGCCGGGTGGCGGCTGGCGGCGATCACCCTCGGCATCCAGGTCGCCGCGGGCGTGGTGCTGGCGGTCGTCGGGGTCGCCTGGAACGACTTCGTCCCCTCGATCGGCGAGGTCGCCAACTTCGCCTCGCTCGCGCTGATGCTCGGAGCGCTGGCCACCGTCGCCCGCCGGCTCGCAGAGAGCCGCAGCGCGCTGCGCGAGGAGCACGAGCGCCGCTCGGTCGTCGAGGAGAAGGCCCGCATCGCGCGCGAGCTGCACGACGTGATCGCCCACAACATGTCGCTGATCACCGTGCAGGCCAGGTCGGCACCGCACCGGGTCGACGACGTCAGCCCGGCGGCGGAGGCTGAGTTCGCCGAGATCGCCGACCTGGCGGCCTCGGCGCTGCGGCAGATGCGCGGGGTGCTCGACGTGCTGCGTACGGAAGAGGGGCAGTCGGGCCGGGTCCCGGTGCCGGGGATCGACGGGCTGGGCGAGCTCTTCGAGAGCGCCCGCGGGACCGGGCAGCGGGTCGAGGTGCGCGGGGACCTTCCGGAGCTCGCC
This sequence comes from Nocardioides sp. NPDC126508, assembly GCA_040302365.1. Lineage (GTDB taxonomy): Bacteria > Actinomycetota > Actinomycetes > Propionibacteriales > Nocardioidaceae > Nocardioides. The sequence goes on along the minus strand of JBEOUM010000003.1, from coordinate 495,493 downwards.
GATGTCGCCCCCGAGGTGGGCACCGCGGCCTACCGGATCGTGCAGGAGGCGCTCAGCAACGCCCGTCGCCACGCGCCGTCCGAGTCGGTCAGCGTCGACATCGAGCAAGCCGAAGACCTGACCGTACGCATCGCCAACCCGCTCGACGGCGCCGGCCCGGCCGCCGAGGCCACCGCGGGTGGTCACGGGCTGATCGGGATGCGCGAGCGCGCGAGTGCGGTCGGTGGCAGTCTCACCGCCGGAACGGTCGACGGTGAGTTCGTCGTCGAGGCGCGGCTGCCGGCGCAAACGGCGGTGCGCACCCCGACCAAACGCGGTAGGAAGACCCCGTGACGGTGAAGATCGTGGTCGTCGACGACCAGGAGATGGTGCGCTCGGGCTTCGTGGCGCTGCTCAGCACGCAGCCCGACATCGACGTCGTCGGCACCGCCGCGGACGGCTCCGAGGCGTTGCAGGTGGTGCGGCGTACGCATCCCGACGTGGTGCTGATGGACGTCCGGATGCCGGTGATGGACGGGATCGAGGCGCTCCGCCAGCTCTCCGAGAACCCGGCCACGGCGCAGACCAAGGTGATCATGCTGACCACGTTCGACGCCGACGAGTACGTCCACGAGTCGCTGCGGCTCGGCGCCAGCGGGTTCCTGCTCAAGGATGCCTCGCCCGACGAGCTCGCCTCCGCGATCCGGGTGGTCCATGCCGGCGAGGCGCTGCTCTCGCCGTCGGTGACTCGGCAGGTGATCGCGCAGTTCGCCCGCGCGCCACGGAAGCGCAAGCAGGACCCGCGCCTCAAGCAGCTCACCGAGCGCGAGCGCGAGGTGCTCGAGAACATCGCCCGCGGCAGCTCCAACAGCGAGATCGCCGCCGAGCTCTTCCTCGCAGAGCAGACCGTGAAGACCCACGTCAGCCGCATCCTCGGCAAGCTCGGTCTGCGTGACCGGGCCCAGGCCGTCGTGTTCGCCTACGAGAGCGGTCTCGTCGCTCCGCACGTCTAGCCTGATCGAGCCCTCAGGGGCATCCCGGACTACCCCGGTAGGGGGTCGAATGGCTCCCGGGAGTGACGCGCGGCGGCACACCTGATTTCTACCGTCACGGCCATGACAGTTGTGACGCCGCTCAGGTACGGCCTCAACGAGGCCGATGCAAGCATCGGACCCAACCTCCTGGCCTGTGACCCGCCCGGAGGGGCGCGGGTCGTGGAGGTCTTCGGGGACGCCGCCACCGCCGACCACATCGCCGTCGTCGTGCCCGGCAACGGCCACCACCTCGGCAACTACTTCACCAGCACCGAGGCCCACAGTCCGCGCTCCCGGGGACAGCTGCTGCTGCGTACGATGCAGGAGATCGCGCCCGAGAGCCGGTCGGCCGTCGTGGTCTGGCTGGGTTACCACTCGCCGCCGGAGTGGTACAACGCGATCACCAACGGGCCCGCCTACGCCGGTGCGAACGACCTGGCCGCCCTCACGCACTACCTGCCGCGCGCCGCCCACCTCACCCTGATCGGGCACAGCTACGGCTCGACGGTGGCCGGCCTCGCCCTCGCCAGCGCCCGCGCCGAGGACTACGTGGCGCTGGGGAGCGCGGGGATGGGCGCGGTGCGGCGCTCCGAGATGGGCACCGGCACCCGGCTCTGGGCCGCGTACGGCGAGACCGACCGGATCCGGCTGGTCCCGCGGGTGCGGGTCGGGCGCCTCGGTCTCGGTCGCGGCCCGCTCGAGCTCGGAGCGACCCGCTTCGGGACCGGCGACATCCCCGGCCACTGCGGCTACTACGCCGAGGGCAGCGAGTCGCTGCTCAACATCGCCCGGATCGCTCTGGGCCGCTACGAGGAGGTGACGACTGCGTTGGTCTCGACACGCCGTCGTTCGTCCCTCACGACGTCGGCTCGACCGACAGAACTGGAGGCAGCAGCATGATCACCGACGAACCCGCCATCTGGACCCAAGGGCTCCGCAAGAGCTACCCCGGCCGCGGCGCCGCCCTGGACGGCATCGACCTCGCCGTCCCGGCCGGCACGGTCCATGGCCTGCTCGGCCCGAACGGAGCCGGCAAGACCACGACCGTACGCATCCTGGCCACCCTTGCCAGCTTCGACTCGGGCCAGGCCTGGGTCGCCGGCCGCAACGTCGCCCGCGACCGGGCGGGCGTGCGGGCACGCATCGGTGTGGCCGGCCAGTACGCCGCCGTCGACGGCGTCCTGAGCGGCCGGCAGAACCTGGAGATGTTCGCCCGCCTGCACCGGATGCGGGCCCGCGAAGCACGTGCTCGCGCCGACGAGCTGCTCGAGCGCTTCGACCTCGTCGAGGCCGCCGGCCGCCCGGTGCGCGGCTACTCCGGCGGCATGCGGAGGCGGCTCGACCTGGCCGTCAGCCTGATCCGCAGCCCGCGCGTGCTCTTCCTCGACGAGCCCACCACCGGGCTCGACCCGCGCAGCCGGATCGAGGTCTGGGACGCCGTTCGTGAGCTGGCCGACTCGGGCACGACCGTGCTGCTCACCACCCAGTACCTGGAGGAGGCCGACCGGCTGTGTTCACGCATCACGATGGTCGACCGCGGCCGGGTCGTCGCCGAGGGGACGCCCGCCGAGCTCAAGTCCAGCGTCGGCGGCCGCGACCTCGACGAGGCGTTCCTGCTGATCACCGAAGGAGCCTGAGATGAGCACCCTGACCGAACCCACCGTCCACGGATCACGCATCACGTGGGCGACGGTCGACACCTGGGTGGTGGCCAAGCGCCACCTCCTCCATCTCGTACGCCGCCCCGATGAGCTCCTCGGCACCCTGATGATCCCGGTGATGGCCGTGGCCATGTTCGGCTTCGTCTTCGGCGAGGCCTTCGGCGTCGCGATGGACGTGCCGGGGTCCGAATATCGCGAGTTCCTGCTCCCGGGCCTCTTCGCGCTCACCATGGCGTTCGGCATCGGCAACACCACGATCTCGGTCGCCGAGGACGTACGCGGCGGGGTGCTGGACCGGATGCGATCCCTCCCCATGTCGCCGGTGGCAGTGCTGGCCGGGCGGGCCCTGGCCGACGTCATCCTGGCCGTGGTCGAGCTCAGCATCCTGCTGGCGCTGGGGACGCTGTTCGGCTGGCAGGCCCATCTCGGGGTCGGTGGGGTGATCGCCGCGCTCGGGCTGCTGGTCCTCCTCAGGATGGCGTTCTCCTGGGTCGGCATCCTGCTCGGCCTGCTGGTCAGCGGCCCGGAGGCGGCGATGAAGTACTTCGCGCTCGTCTTCCCGCTCGCCATGGTCGCCGACACGATCGTGCCGACCGACCTGATGCCGGGCTGGTTGGCGATCCCTGCGGCCTGGAACCCGCTCTCCTCGACCGTCATCGCCACCCGCGAGCTCTTCGGCAGCACGGCCGTCCCGGCCACCACCTGGGTCGGCGAGCACGCCCTCACCATGGCCGTCCTCTGGCCGGTCGCCATCACCGCGATCTGCCTGCCGCTGGCGATGGCCCGACTCCGCCGGCTGGGACGATGAGTGGAGCGCTACGGGCTGGTGAGCACCTCGCCGCGCACCCGTCCGAAGGTGGAGTAGTCGGGCTGGACCTCGACCGTGCCGGAGCCGCCCAGCTCGGCCTCCCAGGTGGCGCCGAGGGTCTCGGCCTCGCCCTCCTGGCGGGCCCGCCGGTCGAAGGTGACGCGGGTGACGTACCCGTCGTCGGACCAGACCAGGACGCCGTCGACCTCGGCCTTGAAGCGCTCGCCGTCGGGCAGCACCAGGTCGACGTGGTCGCTGTCGTAGTCGCGCATCCCGGGAAAGCTCTCGTTGTCCTCCGGCAGGCTGGAGAGCTGGATCGGCTCGCGCAGGTCGAGCTCGATGGTGTCGGGGTCGCGGACGATCCGGGCCCACACGACGAGGGTGGCGACGAACAGCACCGGCACCGCGAGCACGGCGACCCCGGACCAGGCCAGCGGCTTCGGGTTCTTCCTCGACAGGCGCACCACGGCGGCCGCCACCAGCAGGATCAGCGCGACCGCCACGAAGAACAGCAGGACGGCCCCGACGAGGATGAACAGAACCGCTCCACCCGCACCCATGGCATCAGTATCCCGGCCACGGCGGTGCCCCGCACCGCCAAATGCGCCTATCCGACCGTCTCGACGATGCAGACGGCCAGGGTGGAGAACCAGACGACCCCGGCGAACATCGCATGGAAACTGACCCGGAGCGGCAGCCGGCCCTTGAACATCGAGCGCAGCGCGAGCTTGTAGGCGTTGACCGTCGAGAGGTGGCTGCCGCCCATCGCGCGCGTACGCCGCAGCAGCACCATGTCGCCGAAGGCGTTGCCGACGGTGATGAGGGCGAGTGCGGCCCACGCCCACAGGAGACGGTCCGCCAGGACGTACGTGATCCAGGAGGCGACCCCGAGGACGGAGAGCGTCACGTGCGTGACGACGATCCGCGGTGGGGTGCGGCGACGCCCGAGCCAGCTCGTCAGCAGCAGGACTCCGACCGCTGCCTGGACGAGCCACGCCACGAGGACGACGTAGGACATGTGGCGACCGTACGGGTCCTCGTGGCGGGCCGGTCGTGGCGGACCGACGATCCCTCATAGAGGGGACGCCGGGCTCAGAACGGGGTCAGCGTGACCGCCATCTCGGAGGCGTTGTCCTCGACGTACGACGCGTAGCCGCCGACGTCGTCGAAGGCGAACCCGTAGGCCTTCCCGTCGACGGTGTTGTCGTGCATCGCCTTGCTGTACGCATGGACCGGCGAGCCCTGGTAGAACCCGGCCGGGTCGCCGGTGGGCTGGTCGGGGGAGGCGAGCAGGGTGGTCCGGTTGAAGCCGGCGCCGAGCACGGCCGCGACCGGACCGGTGACGCCGTCGTTGGGTGCGGCCAGCGCGCCGTCGCAGAAGAGCACGTCCCGCGTCGAGGGCCGGCTGAACGCCTTGACCCCGCCGTCGAAGACGAGCTGGTCGCCGCTGACCCGGCCGGTGAACGTGGCGTTGTTCGCCTTCACGACGAGGGACTCGCCGGCGTACTTCGACCACACCTGGTCGATGTAGGAGTCGAAGAACGTCGAGGAGAACCTCCCGGCGTCCAGGCCGTGTCCCGGCGCGATGATGCGGCGGTCGTCGACCACGAGGGAGCCGAAGTCGGGGGAGGCCGAGACCGCGGAGAAGATCTTCGCGCGACCGCCCTCGACGAGGGTGCCGGTAGTCGGAGACTGCTCGCCGGTCAGCGCGATCGAGAGCGGGACGCTGAACATGTCGACCATGGTCGTGTTGCAGTAGATCCGGCCGCTCTTGTAGGTGAACTCGACGCAGTCGTGCAGCACGCCGTAGCTGGGGTCGGACTCGACCCAGGCCGCCGGGTAGGCGAGCGCGTTGCCCTCGTTGACCTTGAACTTCAGCTTGTCGCCGAGCGAGAAGTAGATCCGGCCCGACATGTCGGCTGGGATCTGGGAGAGCGTGTCGCCGCTGCCGGAGAACGGGATCGCGTAGTCGGCGTAGCCGTCGGCGCCGTTGTCGGCGAGGGAGACCGGCGCGAGGTTCCCCTCGGGCGTGACCCGGGACTGCTGGCCCGTCGCCAGGTCGGTGCCGACGATGTAGAAGTGGATGGAGGCGTTGTCGTAGGCGCCGGTGCGGTTGACGAAGCGGAGCCGGATCGCGGCGGCCTGCGCGCCCTGGGGGCGCATCGCCCGGGCCTGCCACGACGTCCCGCCGAGGAGCGGCACGGCGAACGCGGCAGAGGTGGCGGCAAGTACAGATCGTCTGGTCAGCATGGGACCTCCCGAGTGGGGGACTGTAGGAACCTGAATTACAGTAAAGGTCCCTTACAGTAAAAGTCCATACCTTCCGGTTCTGTTACAAATACCGATCGAGTGACCAAAACCGTGGCTCGGGGGCAGCGGATGTTTCGTCAACCTCGCTAGCCTGAATGCTTGTGAAAGTTGTCGTGCTCACCGGAGCCGGGATCTCCGCCGAGAGCGGTCTCGCGACCTTCCGGGACGCCGATGGGCTCTGGCTGGGTCATCACGTCGACGACGTGGCCACCCCCGAGGCGTTCCATCGTGATCCCGCGACGGTCCACCGGTTCTACGACGACCGCCGCCGCGAGCTGCGGGCCGTGACGCCCAACCCGGCCCACATCGCGCTGGCCAGGCTCGAGCAGGTCCTCGGCGACGAGCTGCTGGTGGTCACCCAGAACGTCGACGACCTGCACGAGCGGGCCGGCTCCCGCCGGGTCGTGCACATGCACGGCGAGCTGCTCTCCGCCCTCTGCGACTCCTGCCAGGGCCGGTTTGCCTGGGACGACGACCTCGGCGACGGGCCGGCCTGCCCCGGCTGCGGGAACGACGCTCTGAGGCCCGACGTGGTCTGGTTCGGCGAGATGCCCTACGACCTCGACCTGATCGAGCGGGCACTCGCCGGGGCCGACCTCTTCGTCGCCATCGGCACCAGCGGCGCGGTCTACCCGGCCGCCGGTTTCGTACGCATGGCCGCCCGTGCCGGGGCCCAGACGCTCGAGCTCAACCTGGACTCGTCCGAGACCTCGCACCTCTTCGACGACGCCCGTCAGGGACCGGCCGGCAAGCTGGTGCCCGAGTGGGTTGCCGACGTACAGGCCCTCTCGCGTTGACCCGCGGGTAATTTCTGTCACGATAGGCCGCGTGTTCCGCAGAGCCGTGCCCATGACAGCCCTCATCGTCGCGCTGACCAGCGCTCTCGCCGGCTGTGGCGAGGAGGCCGGAACGCTCTCCCAGGCGCGCGACTATGCCAAGGAGCCGGGCAACCAGATCGCCGAGGACGCCCGCAACGCGATGCACGACATCGACACCGTCCATGTCGAAGGTGATGTGCTCGACTCGCAGAGCACCAAGATCACCGTCGACCTCGACGTCTCCGCCGAGGACGCCTGCGTCGGCAAGGTCAGCATCGGCGACGGTCAGATCTCGCTGCGCTCCATCGCCGGCTCGGCGTGGTACCAGGGCGACGAGGAGTTCTGGAAGTCGATCGCGCCCGCGAAGGGGGAGGGGGAGCGCATCGCCAAGCGGGTCGGCGACAAGTGGGTCAAGCTCGAGGGTGAGCTGGCCAGCCTGCGCGCCTTCTGCAGCATCGACAGTCTCACCGCCCAGATGGTCCCGACCGAGGCCGAGGCCCAGGCGATCGGCCCGGCGATGGCCGCCGACGGCCCCTCCGTGCGCCTCGATGTCACCCACGGCGAGACCGAGAGCCGGACGTACGTCCTCGCTTCGAAGCCCCACCGGATCGTGAAGTGGACCCAGGGCAGCTCCGGCGAGCTCACCTTCTCCGACTTCGACAAGGAGTTCCAGGTCGAGGAGCCCGCCGCCGGCGAGGTCTTCGACCTCGCCGAGCTGGAGAAGTGACCCGTAGGAATGAATCCACGGTCGTGAGGATTGCTGAATAATGTGCCTACCTCGACGACCAGACCCACGCGCAGCTCGGTAGGACTTCGGAGCGAACGCGGGCCGATCCTGCTCGCGGTGATGGTGTCGCTGAGCCTGGTCGCGATCGACATGACGATCCTGGCGACCGCGGTGCCGAGCGTGGTCAAGGACCTCGGCGGGTTCGAGCAGTTCCCGTGGCTCTTCTCGATCTACGTGCTGGCCACCGCGGTGACCACGCCCCTGTACGCCAAGGTCGCCGACCGGCTCGGGCGCAAGCCGGTGATGATCGCCGGGATCGTGGCGTTCCTGATCGGGTCGCTGCTGTGCGGCGTGGCATGGTCGCTGACCGCGCTGATCGTCTTCCGGGCCATCCAGGGCATCGGCGCCGGGGCGATCCAGCCGATGGCGATGACGATCGTCTCCGACATCTACACGCTGGAGGAGCGGGCGGTCGCGACGTCGTACGTCGCCTCGGTCTGGGCCACCGCCGCCATCGTCGGCCCGACGCTCGGCGGGGTCTTCGCCGATTACCTCGACTGGCGGCTGATCTTCCTGATCAACCTGCCGGTCGGGGCGGTGGCGCTGTGGCTGCTGCGGCACTTCCGTGAGGACCGCCGGCCGGCCGCCGATGCTCAGGCCATCGACTGGGCCGGCGCCGGACTGCTGACCGTCGGCGGGATCGCGCTCCTGCTCGGGCTGCTCGAGGGTGGGCACGCGTGGGGATGGGCCTCGCCGGTCTCGTTGGCGATCTTCGCTCTCGGGCTCGGGTCGCTGGTCGCCTTCGCGTTCGTCGAGCGCCGCGCCGTAGACCCGGTGCTGCCGCCCTGGGTCCTCAGCCACCGCGTCCTGGCGCCGGCCAACGCCGCCAGCCTGGTCGTCGGCGTGGTGATGCTCGGGCTGACGACGTACGTCCCGCTCTACGCCCAGAGCGTGCTCGGTCACTCGGCGCTGGTGGCCGGGTTCGCGCTCGCCGGGATGAGCATCGGCTGGCCGATCGCCGCGGCCACGGCCGGGCGGATCTACCTGTCCCGCGGGTTCCGGACCGCCGTCGCGCTCGGCGCGCTGCTGGTCCTGGCCGGCGGGGCGGTGCTGGCCACGGTCAGGGAGAGCTCGTCGTTCTGGCACCTGGCGATCCCGTGCTTCGTGCTCGGCCTCGGCTTCGGCTGGTCGGTCAACCCGGGGGTCGTCGCCGCCGGGTCGGCGGTCGACTGGGAGGTGCGCGGGGTGGCCACGGGGTCCAACATGTTCGCCCGCTCGGTCGGCTCGGCGCTGGGCGTCGCGCTCTTCGGCGCGGTCGCGAACGGGCTGGTCAGGAGCGAGTACGCCGGGGGAGAGGTGCCGCCGCTGGAGGCGCTGCCTCCCGATGTCCTCGCGCCGGCGCTGCACGTCGTCTTCCTCGTCGGCCTGGTCGTCTCGGTGCCGCTGCTGGTGGTGGCGTGGCGTACGCCGGTCCGTATCCGCAAGGGCTGATCCGGACTGAATCCTGAGAGGGTTACCACTGAGTAACCACTGCGTCGTAGACTCCGAGGCATGCTGAAGCGCGACCACTATGAGGAAGACCACGAGGACTTCCGAGCCTCCGTCCAGCAGTGGCTGGAGCGTTCGGTCAAGCCCCACACCGACAAGCACATCGCCGACAAGGCGCTGCCCCGCGAGTTCTGGCTGGAGGCTGGCGAGAACGGCTTCCTCGGGCTCGCGATCCCGGAGGAGTACGGCGGCGCCGGCGCTGACGACTTCCGCTTCAACGCGGTCCTCGCCGAGGAGCTCGCCAAGATCGGCGCGGCCTACCCGACCTGCGTCGGCATCCACTCCGACATCACCGCTCCCTACCTGGTCCGCCTCGGCACCGAGGAGCAGAAGCAGCGCTGGCTCCCGGGCGTGGCCTCCGGCGAGATCCTGCTCGCCATCGGCATGACCGAGCCGTCCGGCGGCTCCGACCTGGCGGCGCTGAAGACCACCGCGGTCCGCGACGGCGACGAGTGGGTCATCAACGGCTCCAAGACCTTCATCACCAACGGCTACTCCTGCGACCTGGTCATCACCGCGGTCCGCACCGACCCGGAGAAGGGCGCCAAGGGCATCACCCTCTTCGCGATCGAGGCGAACAAGGAGGGCTTCTCGCGCGGCCGCAAGCTCGACAAGGTCGGCATGGAGGAGTCCGACACCGCCGAGCTGTTCTTCGAGAACGTACGCGTCACCGACGCCGAGATCATCGGCGAGCTCAACCGCGGCTTCATCCACATGATGGAGGAGCTCCCGCAGGAGCGTGTCTCGTGCGCGGTCGCCAACGTCGCGCAGGCCAAGCAGATCCTGCTCGAGACCGTCCAGTACGCCAAGGACCGCAAGGCCTTCGGTCAGTCCATCGGCGCCTTCCAGCACAACAAGTTCCTGCTCGCCGAGCTGGTCACCCAGATCGAGGTCGCCGAGGCGTACGTCGACAAGTGCGTCGCCGCCCACGCCCGCGGTGAGCTCACCCCGGTCGAGGCGTCCAAGGCCAAGTGGTGGTCCTCGCAGGCGCAGTCCGAGGTCCTCGACCACTGCGTCCAGATCCACGGCGGCTACGGCTTCATGAACGAATACCGGGTCGCTCGCGCCTGGCGCGATGCCCGCGTCACCAAGATCTGGGCCGGCTCCAACGAGATCATGAAGGAGCTCATCGGCCGCGACCTCGGCTTCTGAGTCCCTCTCTTCGTACGTCCCTGGCGGGCGTCCACCTCCGGGGGTGGGCGCCCGCCGGCGTATTTCGGGGTGTTTCGTCGCTGCGACGGCCTGTTGAAATCTCGCGTTGTCTATTGTCAACAATCAGCGGGTTCGGTCACGATGATCTGGTGGCGGGAACGGTGTTGGTGTGGTGAGTGTCTTCGGCCCCGAGGAGTTCGCGGAGCGGCTGGAGAAGGTGCAACAGCGGATGGCGGAGCGGGGCTGGTCCGCGCTGGTGGTCGCGGATCCGGCGAACCTCTACTACCTGACCGGCTACAACGCCTGGTCGTTCTACGTGCCGCAGTGTGCGGTGGTGCCGGCTCGGGGTGGGCCGCACCTGTTCCTGCGGGCGATGGACGCGCACGGAGCCGCGCACACCGCGGTGCTGTCGGAGGAGCGGATCCATGCCTATCCGGAGGAGCTGGTCCACCGGCCCGATGTCCACCCCTACGACCACATCGCTGCGCAGGCTCGGGAGCTAAATGTATTTGTCGACAATCCTGAAGCGGTCGTCGCGATGGAGCTGGACGCCCACTATCTGTCGGTACGCGGGTTCCTGGCGGTGCAGCGGGCCCTCCCGCGCACGCGGATCGTCGACAGCGAGGAGCTGGTCAACTGGGTGCGCCTGGTGAAGTCGCCGGCGGAGCAGGACGAGATGCGCGCCGCGGGCCGGGTCGCCGAGCGGGCGATGGCGGCTGCCCTCGCGGGGGTGCGGTCGGGACGACGGGAGTGCGACGTCGTCGCCGACATCCAGGCCGCGCAGACCGTCAGCGTGGGCGGGGTCGGAGGCGACTATCCGGCCCTGGTGCCGCTGCTGCCGACCGGTGTCAGTGCCGATACACCCCACCTGACCTGGACCGACAGGGTCCTGCGACGCGGTGAGGCGACCACGGTCGAGCTGGCCGGCGTACGCAACCGCTACCACGCCCCGCTCGCCCGCACCGTCTGCCTGGGGCCGCCGTCGGCCAAGCTCCTCGACTGCGCTGCGGCGACCGCCGAGGGGATGGAGGCCGCGCTCGGCTCGATGAAGCCAGGGGCGGCCGGCGCCGACGTGCACGCCGCCTTCACGCAGGTGATCGCCGCTCACGGCCTGACCAAGGAGTCCCGGATCGGCTACTCGATCGGGGTCGGGTTCCCGCCCGACTGGGGCGAGCGGACGGTCAGTCTCCGGGCGGGCGAGGAGACGGTGCTCGAGCCCGGGATGGCCTTCCACGTGATCCTCGGGATGTGGATGGACGGCTGGGCCTACGAGCTCTCCGAGTCGGTCCTGGTCACCGAGCACCTGCCCGAGCCGCTGACCTCGATGCCGCGTCAGCTGATCGTCAACGAGTAGTCCACCAAGGAAGGAGTGTCGAATGTCGACAATCCGCACGGAAGCCCGGCTGCCCCTGGCAGCACGCAGCGAGCACCTCGTCGGCTCGGTGATCGACTCGAGCACGTCGCTGCTCGCCGAGCAGACCCACGACATCGTCCGCCTCGCCATGGGCAGCCCGGCCCAGGACTCGATCCCGGCCGCCGCGCTGGCCGAGGTGCCGCTGGAGCCGCACGCCTTCGACTACGCCGCGACCGAGGGCGACCCGGTGCTCCGCGAGGCGCTGCTGGCCCAGCTGGCCGGCACCAGCGACCAGACCACGTGGGACCGGCTCACGATCACCTCCGGCGGGATGCAGGGGCTCGACCTCGTCCACAAGCTCTTCACCGACCCCGGCGACCTGGTCGTCGTCGAGGCCCCGACCTACACCAACGGCAGTGCGACCGCGCTCTCCTACTCCGCCGAGCTTCTCGAGGTCCCGGTCGACGAGGAGGGGCTCGACGTGGAGCGGCTGGAGGCAGAGGTACGCCGCACCGGCCGCTCCCCGAAGTCGATCTACGCCATCCCCACCTTCCAGAACCCGTCCGGGGCGACCCTGTCGCTGGAACGCCGGGTCCGGCTCGTCGAGCTCGCCCGGGAGTGGGGCTCGATCCTGATCGACGACGACCCCTACGGGCTGCTGCGGTTCTCCGGCGACCCGCTCCCGACGCTGCACGAGCTGGCCGAGGGCGACCCGCTGGTCTTCTCGGTGCGCACCTTCTCCAAGACCGTGGCGCCGGGGCTGCGGGTCGGCTGGGTCGATGCCGACCCGTCGCTGCGACAGCTGCTGATCAACGCCAAGCAGGCGATGGACACCTGCACCAACCTCCCGGCGCAACGGCAGCTCGCCGGGTTCCTCGACTCGGGCGGGTTCGACGCCCACGTGGCCGGTCAGCGGATTGTCTACAGGGAGCGGAAGCAGGCGATGCGGGCGGCACTGACCGAGCACTTCGGGGACCTCGCGACGTGGACGGATCCCGACGGCGGCTTCTTCCTCTGGGTCACCTTCGACCCGCCGGTCGACACCACGGCGCTCTTCGAGGTCGCGCTGGCCGAGGGGGTCGCGCTGATCCCGGGCAACGCGTTCTCGCCCGGCGGTCTCTTCCCGCACTCGATGCGCCTCTGCTTCGCCTCCACCCCGCCCGAGCGGATCGCCGAGGGTGTCGCGCGGCTGCGGCGGGCGGTCGACCGCCTCGGTCGGGAGGCGCGTTGACGGCCGCCTCGGTCGATCCCGCCGAGGTGATCGCACTCGCCCAGCGGCTGGTACGCGCCCGCGGCCAGAACCCGCCGGGGGAGGAGGCCGCGACGGTCTCGGTGCTCGTCGAGGAGTGCCGCCGGCGCGGCTTCGAGGTCACCCTCGACGAGGTTGCGCCCGGCCGCACGAACCTGATCGCCCGGGTCGGCGACGGTCCCGGGCCTGGCCTCCTGGTCGTGAGCCACTCCGATGTGGTGCCTCCCGGCGGCGGTTGGAGCGGCGACCCGTTCTCCGGTGACGTACGCGACGGGCGGCTGCACGGGCGCGGCAGCGCGGACGCCAAGGGCGGCCTGGCGGCCGCGATCGTCGCATTGTCCACAGTCGACAATGCCTCCGAACAGAAGCCGATCACTCTCGCCGTGCTCGTCGACGAGGAGGAGCTCGGCCTCGGCATCCGCCACTTCGTCCGCGATTTATCGACAAATAGCCACTCGGCCTGCCTGGTCGTCGAGCCGACCAGCCTGCAGCCGGTCATTGCAGCCCGTGGCGACGCCTACTTCGAGATCACTCTCACCGGCCTGGCCGCGCACTCCGGCAACCCGGCCGACGGTCGCAACGCGATCCACGGGATGGCCCAGGTGGTCGCCGAGATCGAGCGCTGGCACGACGAGCTGGCCGCGAGCCCCCACCCGCTGTGCGGGCCGGCCACCTGGAGCGTCGGCACCATCGAGGGCGGCCAGGCGACCTCCGCGGTCGCCGCACACTGCCGGATCACCGCTGACCGCCGGCTGCTCCCGGGGGAGCTCGCAGGTGACGTACGGAAGGAGGTCGAGAGTCGTCTGGAGGCACTCGGCCTCGCTGCCCGCGGCCTCGGCCTCGACGTACGGATGACCATGGACATGCCCGGTTTCGAGACGCCTGTCGACGATCCGATCGTCGACAACGTGGCCGCCGCGCTGGCTGCAGCAGGCGCACCCACAGCCGGCCCCACCGGCTGGACCGCCGCCTGCGACGGCGGCTTCGTCGCGGCCGCAGGAATCCCGGTCGTCGTGCTCGGCCCCGGCTCCGTCGCCGAGCAGGCCCACCGTCCCGACGAGAGCGTCGAGGTCGCCGAGCTGGTCACCGCCGCCCGCGCCTATGCAGCCCTCTTCCAACATGTCGGAAAAAGTTGACATGTCGGAAATTTCCGACATGATGGTGTCGTGACCGAAACGGACGTGTTCGCCGCACTCGCCAACCCCGTACGCCGCAGAGTGCTCGAGCTGCTCATGGAGTCCCCGCGCAATGCCGGCGCCCTGGCTGAGCAGTTCGACCTCAGTCGTCCGGCGGTATCCGAGCACCTCCAGGTCCTCCGCCGTGCCGGCCTCGTGCGCGAGGAGGTCCGCGGACGCGAACGCCGCTACGAGATCGATGCCGGTCCGCTGACGGAGGTCGGCGCCTGGCTGAGTCCGTTCGAGGCCTATTGGCGTGAGCGGCTCTCCACCCTTGCCGACATCCTCGAGGAGGAACCCCGGTCATGACCGAGAAGAAGAAGACCGAGACCGTCACCGTCGACCAGTTCATCGCCCGTCCGCCCGAGCGCGTCTGGGCGGCCCTCACCCAGCCGGACCTGCTCGAACGCTGGTGGGTGCCGAGCGACATCAGGCCGGAGGTCGGACACCGCTTCCACCTGCAGATGCCGACGTGGGGCCCGCAACCCGCAGAGGTGCTCGAGGTCCGCGAGCCCGAGCTGCTCGTCCACACCTTCGCTGACTGGACCCTCACCTGGCGCCTGATCGCCGAGGGCAGAGGCACCCGCCTGATCCTCGAACACTCAGGCTTCGACCTCGACAACCCCCAGCACCGGTTCGCGTTCGACAACATGGGGCCGGGCTGGCGCGACACCGTACTTCCGCGCCTGGCCCAGCTGCTCGAGTCTGACTGACCGGCCGCTGCCGACAGCGTCGACGACAAACACCTCGACAGATGAACGAAGCCCGGCATGATGAACGCCATGACTCAGCGTTCCTCTGTCGCCATCATCAACGCCTACGTCGTCCCGATCTCGGGCGAGCCGATCGAGAACGGCACGGTCGTGATCGAGGACGGCGTGATCACCGCGGTGGGGGCCGACGTCGCGGTCCCCGACGGCACCGACACCATCGACGCGGCCGGCAAGTGGCTGCTGCCCGGGTTCGTCGAGGGCCACGGCCACATCGGCACCCACGAGGAGGGCGAGGGCTGGGCCGGTAGTGACACCAACGAGATGACCGACCCCGACGGTGCGGCCCTGCGGGCGATCGACGCGATCAACATCGAGGACGAGGGCTTCCGCGACGCCCTCGCCGGCGGGGTGACCACCGCGGTGATCAAGCCCGGATCCGGCAACCCGATCGGCGGCCAGACGGTCGCGATCAAGACCTGGGGCGGGCGGACCGTCGACGAGCAGGTCCTCTCCGACGCGGTCTCGGTCAAGAGCGCCCTCGGTGAGAACCCCAAGCGCGTCTACGGCGACCAGAAGAAGGCCCCCTCGACCCGGCTCGGTGTCGCCAACATCATCAGGAAGGCCTTCGTCGAGGCCCAGAACTACGCCGCCAAGGCGGCCGCGGCCGAGGAGAAGGGCGAGCCGTTCGACCGCGACCTCGGCAAGGAGACGCTCGCCCGGGTCCTGAGCGGCGAGCTCGCCTGGGATCAGCACACCCACCGCGCCGACGACATCGCGACCGCCATCCGGCTGAGCGAGGAGTTCGGCTACCGCCTCGTGGTCAACCACGGCACCGAGGGCCACCTGCTCGCCGACGTGCTCGCGGAGAAGGACATCCCGGTCATCTACGGCCCCATGTTCGTGAGCCGCTCGAAGGTCGAGGTACGCAACCGCGCCAACCGCAACATCGCCGCGATGGCGGCCGCGGGAGTGCGGGTGGCGATCACCACCGACCACCCGGTCATCCCGATCAACTTCCTGGTCCACCAGGCCTCCTTCGCCGTACGCGACGGCCTCCCGCGCGACACCGCCCTGGCCGCGATCACCACCAACCCGGCGAGCTTCCTCGGCCTCGACGACCGGGTCGGCGCGATCGCGCCGGGTCTCGACGGCGACGTGGTCATCTGGTCCGGCGACCCGCTCGACACCGACCACCGCGCGGAGCGCGTCTTCATCACCGGCACCGAGGTCTACAGCTGGGACGGCGAGGCCGACGCGGGCCGTGGTGGCGGGGTCACCCGGGAGCGCGCGGCGCGGTTCGACGGCTGACGTTGCGCAACGAACCCCGGACGGCACACGTACTCGAGGTCATGACCCCCACCCACAACAGCACCAGCACAGACAAGCGCGAGATCCGCCCCGCGGCGTACGTTCTGCCCGTTCTGGCGCTGACCCTCGGCGCGATGTTCGCCGGATGTGGCTCCGATGCGACCGACCCAGGCGCTAACGTGTCCGACGTGCCCACAACGTCCAGCCCGACGCCCGCCGAGGACCCGAAGGTCGCCGCCGCGATCGCCGACCTGGCCGAGCGCCAGGGGGTGAAGAGCGAGCAGATCACCGTCGTCTCCAACGACAAGGTGACCTGGCGCGACGGCAGCCTGGGCTGCCCCGAGCCCGGGAAGATGTACACGATGGTCCTGACCGACGGCGTCCGCGTGGTGCTCGAGGCGGCCGGGAAGACCTACGAGTACCACGGCGGCGAGACCGGCCCGGTGCGTTTCTGCCAGGACCCGCAGGATCCCGTGCCCGGCAAGGCGAGCAGTGACGCTCCCCAGTGACGGTGCCCATGTGGGGCACGGCGACGCCGAGGAGCGGGCCGACGGCCTGAAGAACCGGCTCAACTGGCTGCGTGCGGGCGTCCTCGGCGCCAACGACGGCATCGTCTCCACCGCCGGTGTGGTGATGGGTGTCGCCGGCGCGACCACGGACACGACCGCAGTCCTGATCGCCGGCGTCGCCGCTCTGGTGGCGGGCGCGATCAGCATGGCGGCAGGGGAGTACGTCTCGGTCTCGACGCAGCGCGACACCGAGGAGTCGCTGATCGCCAAGGAGAGGCGTGAGCTGCGAGACATGCCCGAGGAGGAGCTGCGCGAGCTGGAGGGGTTCCTGCGCGAGCGCGGCCTCGAGCCCGACACCGCGGTCGATGTCGCCCGTCAGCTCACCGAGCGCGACCCACTGCGCGCCCACGCGGCCCTCGAGCTCGGTATCGACGTCGACGACCTCACCTCGCCGTGGTCCGCGGCCGGTGCGTCGATGCTCTCGTTCACCCTCGGAGCGCTGCTGCCCCTGCTGTCGATCATGCTCCTCCCGGACGGCGCCCGCATCTGGGGGACCGTCCTCACGGTGACCGCCGCCCTCGCCGTCACCGGCTGGACCAGCGCGCGCCTCGGCTACGCGCCACCCGTCCGCGCGGCGCTGCGCAACGTCGCCGGCGGTCTCCTGGCGATGCTGGTGACCTACGTAGTCGGCGACCTCCTCGGCACACAACTCAGGTGACCCGGCCCCCGCCGCCGGGCACAATGGACATCGATGAATCGCATGTTCGTGGCGGTGATCCCGCCGGAGTCGGTGATCGAAGATCTCGACGAGTTCCTGTCCGTACGCCGCGACGCGGCCGCCTTCCGCTGGTCGGCGCCCGACCAGCTCCATCTGACCCTCGCCTTCGCCGAGCACGTCCCCGACAGGTCCCTCGACGACGCGATCGAGCGGCTGGAGACGGCCGCGGGGCGGCGTACGCCGTTCGAGCTGACCGTCACCGGCGGCGGTGCCTTCCCCAACGTGGCCGAGGGCAAGGTCCTCTACTCGGCGGTCGAGACCGATGCCGCCGAGGAGCTGGACCGAGTGGCCTCCGGGGCGAAGAACGCGCTGGTCAAGGCAGGGGTCGAGGTCGACGGCGGGCGGTTCCGGCCCCACCTGACAGTCGCCCGGACCGGCACGCCGGTCGAGCTCAGCAACTGGGTGCGGCTGCTCGATGCGTACCGTGGCCCGACCTGGACCGTGTCCTCCTTCGCGCTGGTGCACTCACGGCTCGGTGAGGGGCCGAGGAAGCGTCCGGTCTACGAGGTCATAGCAGAGTTTCCGTTCGGCTGAGGAGGAAGCCCCGGGTGGTAACGGGCAGGATCCGAGGTCGCTACCGTGTGCGGCTCGTTCTGACCTGACCCAGAGCCTGACACAGAGGAGAACCGGACATGAGTCGTCGAGTGGGGCGCAACGCCTACACCGGACTTTTCAACGACGTCGTGCTGCTCGCCGCCCGTGTGGTGGTCGGCGGGATCTTCGTCGCGCACGGCTGGCAGAAGTACGACCAGGGCTTCGCCGGCACCGAGCAGTTCCTGGGCGGCCTGGGGGTCCCGGAACCAGCGATCGCCGCCCAGGTCGCCACCTACGTCGAGCTCGTCGGCGGCGCGCTGCTGGTGCTGGGCCTGTTCGCCCCGATCGCCGGCGTGCTGCTCGCGGGCCAGATGGCCGGAGCGATCTGGTACGCCCACCGCACCACCGAGGTCTTCGTCGACCAGGGCGGCTGGGAGCTCCCCGCCGCTCTCGGTGTCGCCGCTCTGGTGCTCGGCCTCGTCGCCCCCGGCCGGATCACCCTCGACCAGCTCCTCACCTGGCCCTTCAAGGCCCTCGCCGCCAGGCGCAAGGCCCGGAAGGCCGAGGCCGCCGAGGCCGAGACCGCCGAGGCTCAGCCGTACGTCGAGGAGAAGGTGACGATCAAGGCCTGAGCCTCCGCCGGTCCGCCCAGCGGCAGCTCAGCCCGCGACGCCGTACAGCCGGTCGCCGGCGTCGCCGAGCCCGGGGACGATGTAGCCCTTCTCGTTGAGCTTCTCGTCCATGGCCGCGGTGACGACCCGGACGGGGGCGTCGATGCCCTCGAGCCCCTTCTCCAGGGCGGCGACGCCCTCCGGCGCGGCGAGGAGCACGACGGCGGTGATGTCGTCGGCACCGCGGGAGACCAGGAAGTCGATCGCCGCGGCGAGGGTGCCGCCGGTGGCCAGCATCGGGTCGACCACGTAGCACTGGCGGCCCGAGAGGTCGGCGGGGAGGCGCTCGGCGTAGGTCGTCGCCTCGAGCGTCTCCTCGTTGCGGACCATCCCGAGGAAGCCGACCTCGGCGGTCGGCAGCAGCCGGATCATCCCGTCGAGCATCCCCAGACCGGCGCGGAGGATGGGGACGATCAGCGGCTGCGGGTCGGTGAGGCGTACGCCCTGGGTCGGCGCGACCGGGGTGACGATGTCGACCGGGGCGACCCGAACGCCGCGGGTCGCCTCGTAGGCGAGCAGCGTGACCAGCTCGTCGGCGAGCCGACGGAAAGTCGACGAGTCGGTGTCTTTGTTGCGCAGCGTGGTGAGCTTGTGGGCGACGAGCGGGTGGTCCACAACGAGGGTCTCCATGGGCTGAACCCTACGATCGGTTCGTCCTGCGGTCATCAATTCCCCCTAGACCCAGGGCTGTTTCGGTGTCACTCTGGTCGTGTGTCTGATCAGCTGGAGCAGATCGAGGGTGTTGACTTCGCCGTCGCGATGTATCGCGAGGACGGCGCCTGGGTTGTGCGCGAGCTCGCTCACGACCTGCTGACCGATGTCGAGACTCTGACGCACGCGCTGCACCGCTTCGACGGTGACGGCGGCGCGATCGCGATGGCGGCGATCGACGAGGACTTCTTCGTGATCGTCCGGGTCTCCGGTGCCGCGACCAGGGTGCTGCTCTCGGACGTGACCGCGGCCGACGAGTGGGAGCTGGCCGCATCGGCCCTCGACGCGCTCGGGCTGCCGCTGCCGGAAGAGGTCGAGGACGAGGAGGAGGCCGACCCGGCCGGTGACCTCGGCATCCTCGCCGACTTCGGGATGAGCGCGGTCGACATGGGCATCCTCATCGACGACATGTTCGAGGACGACCTCTACCCCGACGAGACGCTCTCCGAGATCGCCCGGGCGATCGGCTGCGGCGAGGCCTTCGACGACACCGTCGGCCTCATGCCCGCGTGACCCCAACCGACCGGTGGGTGCCCGCGATGCGGGCGGCCCTGGAAGAGGGCCGTGCTGCCCTGGCGACCGGTGACGTGCCGATCGGCGCGGTCGTCGTCGACCCGTCCGGCGCGGTGATCGGCACCGGCCGCAACGTACGCGAGGCGGAGGCCGACCCCACCGGCCACGCCGAGGTCGTCGCGCTGCGCGAGGCCGCCAAGGCGCGGGGCGAGTGGCGGCTGGAGGGCTGCACGCTCGTGGTGACCCTGGAGCCGTGCACGATGTGCGCCGGTGCCGCGGTCCTGGCCCGGGTGGAGCGGATCGTCTTCGGCGCCTTCGACGACAAGGCCGGCGCGGTGGGCTCGCTGTGGGACGTCGTACGCGACCGCCGGCTCAACCATCGGCCCGAGGTCGTGGCCGGGGTGCTGGCCGAGGAGCAGCGCACGTTGCTGGAGGACTTCTTCGGAGCCCAACGAGGGGCCCCCGATTTCGGCGAAGACACCCCGAGGTTGTAACTTAATCGGCGGTGACGTGTCCGAGCGGCCGATGGTGCAACACTCGAAATGTTGTGTAGGGAGACCTACCGTGGGTTCAAATCCCACCGTCACCGCCACACAGAAACCCCTGGGCGACCAGGGGTTTTCTGCTTTTCGCCGATCAGAGGTAGCGAGCGGCGACGGTCGCGGCACGAGCGCCGTAGCCACCGCCGAACATCGTCGCGTGGACGAGCAGCGGGAAGAGCTGGTGGAGGGCCTGACGGTCCTCCCAGCCCTCGGCGAGCGGCGTGGTCTCCTCGTAGGAGGCCATCATCCGCTCCAGGTGGGGGAGGCCGAAGAGGGCGAGCATGGCGAGGTCGACCTCGCGATGGCCCGCGTAGGTGGCGGGGTCGATGAGCCACGCCTCGCTGCTGCGGTCCCAGAGCACGTTGCCGTTCCACAGGTCACCGTGGAGCAGCGCCGGCGGTTCCTCCGGGATCAGCGACGTCAGCTTCCCGACGACCTGCTCCACGCTCTCGGCCCCGGCGGCGTCGATGGCGCCGCGGTCCCGGGCGGCCTTGAGATAGGGCAGCAGGCGGCGTACGGCATAGAACTCGGCCCAGGTGTCCGCGGGCTTGTTGGGCATCGGCAGCCGGCCGATGAAGCCGTCCTGGTCCGCCCCGAACTCCGAGACCGAGGTGCTGTGCAGGCGGGCGAGCGCGCGGCCGAGCTCCTCGGCGGTCTCGGCGGTGGGACGGCCGGGCTCGATCCAGCGCAGGACCAGGCAGTCGGGCTCGGCGGCGAGGACCTCGGGGACCTTGACGGCACCCGACTCCTCCAGCCGGCGGAGCCCGCGGGCCTCGGCGGCGACGAAGTCGTCGCGCGGCGGGGAGAGAGCCTTCATCAGCACCAGCGAGCCGTCGCTGAGGCGGATCTTGGTGGCTGTCGAGATGTCACCGCCCGCGACCGGAGACGTGCTCACCACCGCC
The DNA here is from genome assembly GCA_040302365.1 of Nocardioides sp. NPDC126508. Taxonomy (GTDB): domain Bacteria; phylum Actinomycetota; class Actinomycetes; order Propionibacteriales; family Nocardioidaceae; genus Nocardioides. The sequence continues at coordinate 474,497 of JBEOUM010000003.1, read as the reverse complement.
GCCCCGAGCAGCTGCTCGGCGCGACGGGCGACCGCGGGCTGACGGGTCACGAACCGGGCCTCGCCGCGGCCACGGATGCCACGATCGCATCACTCGTACGCTCCACCATCGCCAGCACCTCCCGGAATCCCTCGACACCACCGTAATAGGGATCGGGCACGTCCCCGGGGCCTTCGGGGTCGAAATCACGGAACATCCGCAGCCCGCTCTCCGGTGCCTGACCAGCCAGATCGGCAAGGTTGTCGGCATCCATCGCCAGCACCAGGTCGTACGTCTCGGGGTCCCCGACCGGCCACTGCTGAGCCCGGTGACGCTCGGGGTCGTAGCCCGCCTCGAGCAGCGTCGCGGCCGCCCGGCGGTCCATCTTGTCGCCGACGTGCCAGCCGCCGGTGCCGGCCGAGACCAGCTCCACGTCGTCGAGCCCGGCACCGTCGAGACGGTCCCGAAGAACCACCTCCGCCATCGGAGAACGGCAGATGTTGCCCAGGCAGACGACCGCGATCTTCATGGCCCGAGTTTTACATTTCGGCCAAGAACGCGGGGCGGATGCCGAATCTCGGGCCTCGGATCTGCTATTCGTCGCTGTCGGGCCAGACCCGGTCGAGGCCCCAGCCGACGATCGAGATGATGATGCCGCCGAGCACCGCCGCCCAGAACCCGTCGACGTGGAAACCGACGCCCGTCGGGCCGAGGATCCACGCGGTCAGGCCGAGCATCGCCGCGTTGATCACCAGCAGGAGCAGGCCCAGGGTGAGCAGGATGAACGGGAAGGCGAGGAACTTCAGGATCGGCTTCACGAACGCGGACACGATGCCGAGCACGAGGGCGACGATCAGCAGCGGGAGCAGCTTGTGCTTGATCTCGTCCATGCCGCTGGTCGGGCCCTCGAAGTGGATCCCGCCGACGAGCCAGGTCGCCACGGCGAGGGCGATGGCGTTGGTGATGAGCCAGGTCACGATGCGCATGTCGCCGAGTGTGGCAGGGTCCGCACGACATCCGTAAGAGGCGTGCGGGAGGTGTGGCGACCGTGTTACTCGCGCGGTCACTCCTCCAGCCGGAGCGCCTTGCAGATGTCGTGGGCCGCGTCGGAGAGGTGCTTCTGCAGGAAGCGCTCGGCGTCGTGGATGCGGTCGGCGTCGAGGAGGCGGACGAGGGCGGCATGGTCCTCGGCCTGGTCGTGGGCGTTGCGGCGGATGCGGTCGACCTGGGCGAGCGCGAGCTTGAGCTCGAGAACCAGGTGCTCCTGCATCGCGACCAGCCGCGGTGAGCCGGTGAGCGCCACGAGCGAGAGGTGGAAGGCGAGGTGGCGCTCGTTGAGCTCGCGGTAGGAAGCCGTGTCGGAATGAACGGCCGAGATGTACGCATCCAGCGACTCGTGCACGGCCCGGCGGGTCTCGGCGGAGGCCTGGAGCCAGTTGCGGACCCCTGCCCCTTCGAGCACCCAGCGGGCGGCGCACACGTCGCGGACCGAGGCGGCCTCGGGGGTGGCGACGGCGACGCCCTTGTTGGGGGCGCGGGTGGCCAGGCCCTCGGCGACCAGGATGGTCAGCGCCTCCCGGACCGTGGACCGGCCGACGCCCAGCGAGTCGGCGAGACCGTGCTCGCGCAGTGCGGTGCCCGACTCGAGCTCCCCCTCGAACACCGCCCGGCGGAGCTCGTCGGCGACGCGGTCGACCGTCGATGCGGGTTCGTCCAGGGTGAGCGACTCGAACATGGACCCATTGTCCTATCTGCGCTGGCTTCCGGTGCGGACCGTTCATGCCCTAACCTATCCAGACAAGATTGTCTGACAATCAGTCAATCAGGCAATCCGTCGATCAGGCTGAGATCAGCCACATCAATCAGACCGAGAGGGGTACGCGTGAGCACATCGCTGACCTGGGGCCGTCACTACCTGATGACCGAGCCGACGCACTACCGCATCGACTACGCCATCAACCCGTTCATGGACACCGAGATCCAGCCCGATCCGGCCCGTGCCCGCGCGCAGTGGGACGCCCTGAAGGCGACCATCGAGGAGCTCGGCGGCCGCGTGGACGTCATCGCGCCGCGCGAGGACAGCCCCGACATGGTCTACGCGATGAACCTCGGCTTCGCGGCCACTCTTGCGGACAGCCGACGCCACGTGCTCCTCTCCCACATGCGCTTCCCCGAGCGCCGCAACGAGACCCGCTCCGCGGTCGAGTGGTTCGCCGCGAACGGGTGGGGGACGGCGTACGTCGGCAAGGACGGGGTCGGGCCCACCTTCGAGGCGGGCGACGTCTTCCCGTTCGCCGGCCACTTGGTCGCCGGCACCGGGCCGCGCACCGACGAGATGGCGCTGAAGACCCTCGCGACCGAGATGAACGTGCGGGTCATGGGCGTGCGGACGACCCACTCCGGGATGTACCACCTCGACCTGGCCTTCTGCCCGCTCGACGAGCGCCGGGCGATCGTCTGCCCGGACGCGCTCGCGCCCGAGTCGGCGCAGGCGCTGCTCGACCTGGTCGAGGAGCCGCTCGTCATCACCGAGGAGGAGGCGCTCAGCACGTTCGCCGCCAACTCGATCGTGATCGGTCGCACCATCGTGATGCCGTCCTGCCCGGACCGCATCCGTCCGATCCTCGAGGGCTGGGGCTTCACGATCCGGATCGTCGACATGAGCGAGCTCCACCTCGGTGGCGGATCCGTCCGATGCGTCACCAACCCGCTCGACATCGTGATCGGCCGGGACGTCCCCGTGGTTTACGGGGGCGAGGTCATCCCGACCTAGGATCTCACGATATGAGCACCCCACAGCCCCGTCCCAGTGTCGCCGCCATGCCTGCGTACGTCGCGGGCAAGCCGCCGGTCGAGCGGCCCGGCCTGGTGACCTACAAGCTCTCCTCCAACGAGAACCCCTACCCGCCGCTCGACGGGGTCGTGGAGATCGCCGCCGAGGCGGCCGGGCGGGTCAACCGTTACCCCGATGCGGGCAGCACCGAGCTCTACGACGCGCTCGCGAAGGCCTACGGCGTGCCCGCCGAGGAGCTGGCACTGTCGACGGGGGCTGTGGCGCTCATCTTCCAGCTGGTCTCGGCCTACTGCGGCCCCGAGGACGAGGTCGTCTTCGCCTGGCGCAGCTTCGAGGCCTACCCGATCGCGGTCCTCGCCGCCGGCGCGACCGCGGTGAAGGTGCCGGTCACCGAGGGCGGCGAGCACGACCTCGACGCGATGGCGGCGGCCATCACGGAGCGTACGAAGGTCGTCTTCGTCTGCACGCCCAACAACCCCACCGGCACCTCGGTCACCCAGACCGAGCTCGACGCGTTCCTCGCGAAGGTGCCCGAGCATGTGCTGGTCGTGGTGGACGAGGCCTATGCCGAGTTCGTACGCATGGACGACGCCGTCGACGGCGTGGCGACCTATCGCTCGCGCGCCAACGTGGTGGTGCTGCGTACGTTCTCCAAGGCCTACGGGCTGGCCGGCTTCCGGGTCGGCTACGCGTTCGCGCCCGCGCCGATCGCCGCCACCCTGCGGGCGATGGCGCTGCCGTTCGGGGTCAACGTGGTCGCCCAGGCGGCCGGCGTGGCCTCGTTGGAGCGGCAGGCCGAGCTGCTCGCGCGTGTCGAGGACCTGGTGACGGAGCGGAGCCGTGTCGTCGAGGGCGTCCGGGCCGCCGGCTGGGACGTCCCCGACGCGCAGGGCAACTTCGTCTGGTTCGCCTTCGACTCCGCCGAACGCTGCGCCGAGTTCGCCGCGGCCGCCGACGAGGTCGGCCTGATGGTCCGCCCCTACCCGCCCGAGGGCGTACGCGTCTCGATCGGCGAGCCCGAGGCCAACACCCGTCTCATCGAGCTCGCGGGTTCCTTCTCGAAGGGCTGACAACCGGCGTCGCCCGGCCGAACAGCAGAGGTCCAGCAGCATCACGCTGCTGGACCTCTGCTCGTCGGGTGATGGTTTTCTCCTTACGGCAGCGGCAGCTTCCCGAGGATCGAGCTCAGGAGGTCGGTCAGGATCGGGCCGACGACCGGGAGGCTGTTGACGATGCCCAGCAGGCTGTCCGTGACGCCCGGGAGCTCGGGAACGCCCGGGACCGGTACGTCCGGAACCGGAACGTCGGGAACAGGGACATCCGGGACGGGTACGTCGGGGACGGGTACGTCCGGGACGGGCGTGTCCGCGGCAGGAGTGTCTGCGGCAGGAGCGTCCCCAGAGCTGTCCGGGGCGGGACCGTCCGGAAGGTCGGGGACCCCGGGGACGTCGGGTACGTCCGGTACGTCCGGGGTGCCGGGGACGTCTGGAACATCGGGAACGTCGGGCGTGTCCGGGGTGCCGGGAACGTCGGGAACGTCAGGCGTGTCCGGGGTGCCGGGGACGTCCGGTGTGCCGGGAACGTCCGGGGTGTCGGGCGTGCCGGGGACGTCCGGCGTGTCCGGGGTGCCGGGAACGTCCGGCGTGTCGGGCGTGTCGGGCGTGTCGGGCGTGCCGGGAACGTCGGGCGTGTCAGGTGTGCCGGGAACGTCAGGGACGTCCGGAGTGCCCGGGACGTCCGGGGTGTCGGGGACGTCCGGGGTGCCCGGATCGTCAGGGATCGGAGTGCCCGGCGTGCCGGGGACCGGTGGGTCCGGGATGGGAGGTGGGACGGGGCTGGCCATGACGGGTGAGGCGACCGTGGCCAGCGCGAGCCCAGCGACGACGGCGGCGATTCGAGTCCGAGAATTCACGAAATCTCCTTAGGTTGCTCTGAGGTCGTGCCGAATGAATCCTGAAGCGATCTGAAGCATCAAGTCAAGAACTTTCTTGAACTTATTGATTCCTATTCCGTGGCCGCATTTCATGCCGTAAACTCATTTGATCGCATTTAACGCGCTATGAATGATGAATCCGGACGTAAACCGACTCAATCGTGATCTTGCAGGTCAGCGTAGGTTGGACCTCGATCGGATAACTGGTCGCGGTATCGGTTCTCGGCGCCGATAAGTCGGCTCGCCGGCTGCATTACCCCACGGGGTAAAAGGGCGGTCCTGGCGTCGTGATTTCCTGCGTTCGGTCGAGATGAAATGCGTTTACCAATCCATGGATTTCGGGCCGGTCAGATCTTTGTCGTGGTAAATCCCTTGGGTTCCGACGTGGCCGGATACCCGGGCTCGGATCGGGGATGGTCGGCACCGATCCGGCGGTTCGTTACCCCTGTGCAACCTGGATCGGTCAGGCTTGGCCCATGTCGATCAAGGTTGCGCTCGAGCATCGGACCACCTACGAGTTCGCGCAGCCGGTCAGGGTCGCCCCGCACGTCGTACGCCTGCGCCCGGCGCCGCACACCCGCACCCCCGTCGAGGCCTACTCGCTGTCGGTGACGCCGTCGGCGCACTTCATCAACTGGCAGCAGGACCCGTTCGGCAACTGGCTCGCGAGGCTGGTCTTCCCGGAGAAGACCGACAAGCTCGAGATCACCGTCGGCCTGGTCGCCGACATGGTGGTCATCAACCCGTTCGACTTCTTCATCGAGGAGTACGCCGAGACCTTCCCGTTCGACTACGAGCCGGAGCTGAAGGCGGACCTGGCGCCCTACCTCCGCGACGTGGAGTCGGCGACCGATGCCGATGCCTGGCGCCGGCGGCTCCCACCGCTGCCCGAGGACGGCGTCCGCACCGTCGACTTCCTGGCCGACCTGAACCGGGCGGTCAACGCGGACGTCGCCTACTCGGTGCGGATGGAACCAGGCGTACAGACTCCCGACGAGACCCTGCGGCTCGGCATCGGCTCCTGCCGCGACTCGGCGTGGCTGCTGGTGTCGTTGCTGCGTCAGTACGGTCTCGCGGCGCGGTTCGTCTCCGGTTACCTGGTGCAGCTCGCCGCCGACCAGGAGGCGCTCGACGGTCCGTCGGGCCCGACCGAGGACTTCACCGACCTGCACGCCTGGTGCGAGGTGTTCGTCCCCGGCGCCGGATGGATCGGGCTCGACCCGACCTCGGCCCTGTTCGCGGGGGAGGGCCACATCCCGCTCTCGGCCACGCCGCACCCTTCCTCCGCGGCCCCGATCGAGGGTGCCACCGACCCCGTCGAGGTCACCTTCTCCTACGCCAACGAGGTCACCCGCGTCCATGAGGACCCGCGCGTGACGCTGCCCTACACCGAGCAGGAGTGGGCCCGCATCGACGCGCTCGGCGAGGCCGTCGACCGGCGTCTTCAGGCCGAAGGCGTCGAGCTGACGATGGGTGGCGAGCCCACCTTCGTCTCGCTCGACGACCAGACCTCGGCGCAGTGGAACACCGATGCCGACGGCCACCACAAGCGCGAGCTCGCCGCCGACCTGGCCGAGCGCCTGCGCGAGGTCTACGGTCGCGGCGGCATCGTCCACCGGGGCCAGGGCAAGTGGTACCCCGGTGAGCCCCTTCCGCGCTGGAACATCGACCTGCAGTGGCGTACGGACGGCGAACCCCTCTGGTCCGACCCCACCCTCTTCGCCGACCCCTGGGCTGCCGGCGACGCTTCGGCCGATCGGGGTGACGCTTCGGCAGTCGGGGCTCGCATCGCCAGGATCCTCGGGCTCCCGGAGAAGCAGGTGTTCCCGGCGTACGAGGATCCGCTGGCGAAGATCGCCCAGGAGGTGCGTCAGCCCGACGGGCCGAAACCGGACGACGCGGCCGACCGGGGCGACCTGAACGTCACCGAGCTCGACAAGGAGGTCACCGAGCCGGTCGGGTGGGTGATCCCGATCAACACCATCGACGGGGTGTGGACGAGTCCGCAGTGGCGCTTCCGGCGCGGGCGGCTGGTGCTGGCGCCGGGGACCTCGGCGGTCGGGCTGCGGCTGCCGCTGGACTCGATCTCCTGGCACGACCCGGAGTTCCAGGGTGAGCCGTCGTACCTGACCGCCGGGGAGCCGCTGGATCCCACGATCCCGCAGGTGACCGTCACCGATCCCGACGAGGCGCCGACCACCGCGCTCGCGATCGAGGAGCGCGACGGGCTGGTCCACGTCTTCCTGCCGCCGACCGACCGCCTCGACGACTACGCGGCCCTGCTCCGGGTGATCGAGCAGGCGGTCACGGAGCAGGGCACGCAGGTCGTGCTCGAGGGCTACGGCCCGCCGCCCGACTCCCGGCTGGCGCGGCTGACGGTCACGCCGGACCCGGGCGTCATCGAGGTCAACGTCCAGCCGACGGCGACCTGGGCGGAGCAGCGCGAGCTGATCACGACGCTCTACGAGCAGGCCCGGCAGGTGCGACTGTCGACGGAGAAGTTCGACCTCGACGGCCTCCACACCGGCACCGGCGGCGGCAACCACCTCACCCTCGGCGGTCGCAGCCCCGAGCGCAGCCCGCTGCTCCGCCGTCCCGACCTGCTGGCCAGCCTGATCCGCTACTGGCAGCGCCACCCCTCGCTCTCCTACCTCTTCTCCGGCCGTTTCATCGGCCCCACCAGCCAGGCGCCGAGGTTCGACGAAGGCCGTCCGGAGGCGGTCTACGAGATGGAGATCGCGCTCCAGGAGGTCGCCCGGATCACCCGCGACGACCCCGAACCCCGGCCATGGATGATCGACCGCGCGCTGCGCCACCTGCTCACCGACCTGACCGGCAACACCCACCGCGCCGAGTTCTGCATCGACAAGCTCTACTCGCCGAACTCGTCCCGCGGACGCCTCGGGCTGCTCGAGCTCCGCGGCTTCGAGATGCCGCCCCACCCGCAGATGGCACTCCTCCAGTCGCTCCTGGTCAGGAGTCTGGTCGCGTGGTTCTGGGAGGAGCCGTACGAGGCGCCCCTCATCCGCCACGGAAGCGCCCTCCACGAGGACTTCCTGCTCCCGCAGGGCTGTCTGCGCGACATCGAGGAGGTCGTCGCCGACCTGCGCCGCCACGGCATCCCGTTCGAGTCGCAGTGGCTGGCGGCGTACGCGGAGTTCCGTTTTCCGCGGATCGGCTTCGCACAGGTCGGGGGCATCGAGCTCGAGCTGCGCCAGGCGATCGAGCCGTGGAACGTGCTCGGCGAGGAGGCGACCGGGTCGGGGACCGCACGCTACGTCGACTCCTCGGTCGAGCGGGTCCAGATCTCGGCGAGAGGGATCGACCTCGACCGGCACCTGGTGACGTGTCAGGGTGTTCCGGTGCCGCTCACCCCCACCTCCGTCCCGGACACCCACTACGCGGGTGTCCGGTTCAAGGCCTGGAGCCCGTGGTCCAGCCTGCACCCGAGCATCGACGTCCAGGCGCCGCTCCACTTCGACGTCGTCGACATCGCCTCTGAGACCAGCCTCGGCGGTGCGACCTACCACGTCGTCCACCCCGGCGGCCGCAACTACGACCACCCGCCGGTGAACGCCAACGAGGCCGAGGCGCGGCGCGCGAGCAGGTTCGAGGCGCGCGGCCACACCTCCGGCCGGCTGGACGTGGCGGAGATGCGCGAGCGGGCGGCCCGCGCGACCACCCCGGACAACCCGCACACCCTCGATCTGCGACGGGCGGTGCGGTGACCGTCCTACGCGAGTACGCCGACACCCTCGGCCTCCTCGACGCGGCCGACCAGCCCTATGACGAGGTCATCGGGCCCGACGGCACCCTGCGCCCGGCGTGGAAGCCGATGGCCGAGACGGCCGTGTCGATCACGCCGGCCACGCTGAGTCGGATCGGCCACGACGTCGAGCGGTTCCTCGCCGACGACGGGGTCACCTACCTGCGACCCGGCGCCAAGCCCGAACCCTGGCGGCTCGACCCGGTCCCGCTCGTCATCGATCCCGCGCAGTGGCGCATCCTCGAGGTCGGGCTGGCCCAGCGCGCGGAGCTGCTCAACGCGATCCTGGTCGACCTCTACGGCCCGCAGCGTCTCCTGGCGGACGGGATCGTCCCGGCGGCGGTGGTCTTCGGGCACCACGGATTCCACCGCGTCGTCGCCCGGGCCAGCAACCACGACCCGCGGCCGCTCGTCCTGGCCGCCACCGACCTCGGCCGTACGCCCGACGGCGAGTGGCGGGTGCTCGCCGACCGCACCCAGGCCCCCTCCGGGATCGGCTACGCGATGGAGAACCGCCGGGTGATCAGCCGGGTCCTCCCCGAGCTCCACCGCGACGCCGGGCTGCACCGGATGGAGCCCTACTTCGCCGCTCTCCGCTCGGCGCTCCTCGAGTCCGCACCCGGCGACCAGGCCGACCCCCGGGTCGTCGTCCTGTCCCCGGGCACCCACTCCGAGACCGCCTACGACCAGGCATTCCTCGCCTCGACCCTGGGGTTCCCGCTGGTCCAGGGCGCCGACCTGACCGTCCGCAACGGCGAGGTCCTCATGCGCGGCCACGGCGACCGGCTGGAGCGGGTCGACGTGATCCTGCGCCGGGTCGACGCGACCTGGTCCGACCCTCTCGAGCTGCGTGGCGACAGCCAGCTCGGCGTCGCCGGCCTGATCGAGGCGGTACGCCGCGGCAACGTGCGCGTGGTCAACGGGTTCGGGGCCGGCGTACTCGAGAACCCGGGGCTGGTTCCTTACCTCCCCGCCGCCTGCGAGGCGCTGCTCGGGGAGCCGTTGCGGCTCGCCTCGCTCGGCACCTGGTGGTGCGGCGACGAGACCCAGCGCGCGGAGGTCGAGCGGCGGCTCGACGCCGGCGATCTGCTGGTGCGGACGTTGGAGGGCGCCATCGTCACCGGGACCCCCGAGGAGCTGCGCGCCAGGATCGCCGCCGACCCCTACCGCTACGTCGGCCAGGAGCAGATCACCCTCTCCCAGGCCCCGACCTGGGCCGAGGGGCACGGTGCGGTCGGGCGGCCGCTGACGCTGCGCACCTTCTCCTTGAGATACGGCTCGGCCTACCGCCCGCTGGTCGGCGGCCTTGCCTCGATCCGCGCCGACGAGACCGGGCTGCCGCCGTGCAGCAAGGACGTCTGGGTGCTCAAGGAGTCGCCGCAGGACGCCGACCAGGGCCTGGCCGACGTGCTCCCGATGACCCACACCCGATCGGTCACGGTGCTGGTCCCGCGGGCCCTCGAGGACATGTTCTGGTCGGGTCGCTACGCGGAGCGCGCCGAGGACCTCATCCGGCTCATCCTGGCGACGCACGTGCTCGCCGAGGACTTCCGGAGCAGGCCGCGTACGTCCGGCGGCATCAGCCTCGAGGTGATGCTGAGCGCGCTCGACAGGCTGGCCGGGCACGGCCGGGCCGATGCCGACATCGATGCCGAGTTCCGCTCGATGCTGCTCGACGCCGACCGGCCGGGGTCGGCGGCTCAGTCGCTGGCCGGGATGCGGCAGGCCTTCAGCGGCGTACGCGACCAGCTCAGCCCCGACATGTGGCGGATCTTCTCCTCGACCGACCGGGCGGCCGAGGAGCTCCGGGTCAACCCGCACTCCCTGCAGATCGCCGAGTCGGGCGCCGAGATGCTGCACGGCATCCTGGCGATGCAGGGGATCGTGGCGAGCATGATCCGCGACGAGGGCTACCACTCGATCCGGCTCGGCCGGTTCCTGGAGCGCGCGATGCAGGTCTGCCACCTGCTCCGCACCACCACGACGGTCCGCCGCGGGCTCGAGGTCGACCGGGCCGTGCTCAACGCGGTCCTCGTCTCCGCCGAGTCCGCGGTCACCCACCGCCGCCGCTACCGCGGCTACGTACGCACCGGGGGAGTGCTCGACCTGCTGATCATGGACCGCGACAACCCCCGCTCCCTGGCCTTCTGCCTCGACGAGCTGCGGCTCCACCTGACCAAGCTCCCCGGCTCGACCGGCTCGTCGCGCCCCGAGCGGCTCCTCGACGACATCACCGACATGCTCGACCGCACCGAGGTCGCCGGCCTGGTCGCCATCGGCGGCGTCGGCCGCCCCAACCTGGAGTCCTTCCTCGACCAGGTCCACGCCCAGCTCGTCCGTCTCGCCGACGCCATCACCGACGTCCACTTCGCCACCGGACCCGCCCCACAGTCCCTCAACGCCCTCCCGGCGCAATCGCTCACTTGAGCAAGAGCACGGCCGTCACCACGAGCGCGTGGCTGAGAGCCCGGCGATGCTCCGGGGAATTGCAGTAGCGACGATTACGTGGGCTCCGTAACGTGATGACCTCGTCAGGATGCGTGCCGCACAAACCGGCGACATTCTCGGGCAAACTCACTTCAAACGGGGAGATTCAAGTGAATTTGGTACATGCAGCGGCGTGCGTCGCTGCCACCGCCGTCGCAGGGGCGATGGTGTCAACGCCGACGGCCAACGCCGCAACTCCGGCGGGCGCTTCGTCCGCGGGTATGGCGGAGCCAGATGCCGTACGTGCCGTTGAGCAGCCGGCGGGGCACAAGCAGGACATCGTGAAGGTGCTGCTCGCGCACGGCGTGTCCGCCAAGCGAGCAGCAGCAATAGCGGAGGACGACATCGCGGGCGAGGCACTGCTGGCTGCAGCGCCTGTGCCGGTGTGTGTGACGGCGACGTACTCGAACCCGGCTGGGCCTTATCAGAAAGTCAAGGTCAAGAACGACTGCGCAACCAGCACACGGGTAAAGGTCCTTTGGGCCTTCGCCACAGACAGCGCTTGTCACAAGGTCGCCGCCGGTTCGTCGTGGACCGACCGCCATCTCAACCAGACCGGTCCGGATCGCTGGGACGGGGTCGCGTCGTGCTGAGGCTGATCGGGCGGGTCGCCACGGCGCTCGTTGTCATGGTGTCGATGTGGGCAGCCACCTCCGTGCCGGCCAATGCCCAAGCGACGGACGCCGTCTATGGATGCGGAGCGTCGCCCATTGACAGCGAGTCGGCCTACGTGCCCTCAAGTGTGAGGAAGCACAGGCTTTGGAGGGTTAGGACAACTAGGGAAGGTTACGTCGCGATCAAGTGCGGGAACGGCTCGACCTGGGGTGCCGTGCACGTAGAGTTGAAGCACGAAGTGCCCAACTGGACGGATGCTCTGACGTGTATCCAGAAGACGATCAACCGAGGAGCAGCCTCGGACGGCGAGAACGACAAGAGGAAATACACATACCGAATCAGGGGCGCGAGCATCGTTGTCGTAGTAGGGGAAAACGGTGTCGTGACCGCCTACCCGAGAGGTACTGATGTCGTGAGGAAGTGGCAACTTTGCTCCGCACCCTAGGTTGGTGGCATGGGCAGCTCGTCTGATCACCCGCAGGAGTCGTTCCCTCCGCCGCCGCAGGGTCGCCGGGTCGTCTGGGTGGGAAAACGTCCTCCCGTCGAAGGTGGTCCGCTGGCGCTGCCAGGGGTTGTCGTGGATGACTTGCCCGACGGCTGGACGCTCGTGTCGTGGCTCGACAAGGACGGCTGGTACTGCCCTGACGCGGTCTATGAGGTGAAAAACCTACGAATGGTCTCCGATGCGGAGTTCGAGGACCTGGTGCGGATCGCCCGCGATAGCCATGGCAGGAATGGGATTCCGCACGATGACGTCGGTGAGCCGGAACCTTCGCCGTTTCACGTCGGTGACCTGGTCCAGTGGGTTGGTCCGGTGCTCGAGGATGACGACTGGGACCCTTACTACGGTCCCTGGCGCCAGGGGCAGGTCGTTCCCTGGCAACAGGGGCAGGCGGCGTACAACTATGCGTCTGGACTGACCCGTCACCATCCGGGGCGGATCGTCGAGCTTCGCGGTCTCGTCCGTGCACCGCGAGTGCGGTGGATCGACAAGGACGGCGAGTTCGATGGGCGAGGCTCCGTCAGCCATAGCGACCTGGAAACGATCGACGAGACGGAAGCCGAGCGCCTGGCGACGCGACTCCGCCAGTCGGACTGGCCAGGATTCGTCGTGATGTACGACGAGTCCCTCTGAGGGAACGGCATTCTGGAAACGGGAGTCCGGCAATCTGAGTCGGCCGAGTGCCGAGAGGTGAACGAAAGTTCGTTCGCCCTGGGGACAGGGAGGGTCGTAGGTTGGTGGCATGGACAGCACCTCTGACCGTCTGAGTCAGGAGTCGTTCCCGAGTCCGCCACACGGTCGCCGCGTGGCTTGGGCGGGGAAAGGGCGATCTGCCGTGGAAGGTGCTCCGTTCGCGCTTCCGGGCGTTGTCACAGAGGACTTGCCCGACGGCTGGACGTTCGTGTCGTGGCTCGACAAGGACGGCTGGTACAGCCCTGATGCGGTCTACGAGGTGAAGAATCTTCGGGTGGTCTCCGAGGCGGAGTTCGACGACCTTGTCCAGGCTGTCCGCGAAAGTCCTGGCTGGCAGGGAATCGCCCACAACACTGACATCGATCCGGAGCCTTCGCTGTATCGGGTCGGCGACCCAGTCGAGTGGATCGGTCCGATGCCCGGGGACGCCGATTGGGATCCGCACGTTGATGCTTGGCGGCGGGCGGCGCTCGGCAGTGCATCGGGACTGACTCGTCGGCATCCGGGCCGGATCGTCGAGATCAAGCACAACGCTGCGCTGCGCGTGCGGTGGATCGACAAGGACGGCGAGTTCGAGGGACAGCGATTCGTCAACCCTGATTTTGTAGAGGCGGTCGACGAGGTGGAAGCCCAGCGTCTGGCGACGCAGCTTCGCGAATCGGACTGGCCCGGTCTCGACCGCACGTAGGTCGTTTGAGTGTCGTGCGAGTCGGCGGAGGTGACGGGACGGGCGCGCTACCTCGAGGTGAACGAAATTCGTTCGCCCCGGGACAAGGGAGGCATCGGAGGTTGGTGGCATGGACAGCACGTCTGACCGCCTGAGACGGGAGTCGTTCCCCCGTCCGCCACACGGTCGCCGCATGGTTTGGGCGGGGAAGCGCCGACCTGCCGTGGAAGGTGCTCCGCTCGCGCTTCCGGGCGTTGTCACAGAGGACTTGCCCGACGGCTGGACGTTGGTGTCGTGGCTCGACAAGGACGGCTGGTACAGCCCTGACGCGGTCTACGAGGTGAAGAGCCTTCGAGCGGTGTCCGACGCAGAGTTCGACGACCTTGTCCGGGCTGTCCGCGATAGTCCCGACTGGCGGGGAATCGTCCACAACACCGACATCGATCCGGAGCCGTCGCCGTACGTCGTCGGTGCCTCGGTCATGTGGATCGGGCCGGTGCTCGGGGACAACGGCTGGAACCCTCGCATCGACGCCTGGAGACTGGCGGTGTTCGGCGATGCGTCGGGGCCGCCGGCTCGTGGCCATCGGGGTCGAATCGTCGAGGTCTCGCAGAGCGGGGCGTTTCGCGTGCGGTGGATCGACAAGGATGGCGAATTCGAGGGACGAGTCTTCATCGACCCCGGCGCGGTGGCGGTGGTCGGGATAGCATCCGGCGGGTGAGATACCGGGTCAGCCACACGACGACCTACTCCTACGACGAGGACGTGACGAACTCGTTCGGGATCGCCAATGTGACCCCGCGGGAGCTGCCGCACCAGCACGTCGAGACCACCGACGTACGCATCTCCCCGGCGCCCGCGGACCAGTCGAGCGACGTCGACTTCTACGGCAACACGGTGACGTACTTCCAGGTCCTCGAGCCGCACCAGCTGCTCGAGATCACGGCGGTCTCCGACGTCGAGGTCACCACACCGGTCTACGACGAGACGAGCTTCGCCCAGCCCTGGGAGCGGGCGCGGCCGCTGGTCGACCCGAACCTCCCTGGCGCCTGGCGGGCGGCCGACCTGGCGGTGGCCTCGCCGCTCGTGGAGCACACCCGGGAGGCGTACGACTTCGGTGCCGTCTCCCTGACCGAGGGGTGCGGGCTCGTGGAGGCGGCGGAGGATCTGATGCACCGGATCCATGCCGGGTTCGACTACGACGACACCGCCACGACGGTCACCTCGACGATCCCGGAGATCTTCGAGGCGCAGGGTGGGGTCTGCCAGGATTTCGCCCACCTGATGTTGGCCTGTTTTCGAGCGCACGGGCTCGCGGCCCGCTATGTTTCCGGCTACCTCGCCACCACCCCTCCGCCGGGGAGGCCGCGGCTCGTCGGAGCCGATGCCTCTCATGCCTGGGTGGAGGTGTGGGTGCCGTACCTGAGCGGCGCGGGGACGGGCCAGTGGCTCGCCCTCGACCCGACGAACGACACCAGGGCCGACGATCGTTACGTGAGCGTCGCCTGGGGACGTGACTATGCCGATGTGCCTCCTGTGAAGGGGGTCATCTACACCGAAGCCACCACCTCGACCTTGACCGTCTCCGTCGATGTGGCCCCCGACCAGCAGGAGTGAAGTTACCGTGTTGCTCGTGGGACAGCCTCCGCGGCGGGCGAGCATCGTGACCCGCGGCAGCCGCTGGCGTCGCGGAGTACGCATCTCCGGAGCGCTGGTGGTCGTCGCGGCTCTCACCGCGCTCACGCTGTGGCTGCTGGCGCGCGGATCGACCCCGGCCGAGGTCACCCGCGAGTTCATGGAGACCACCTCGGTCACCACCCTCTACGAGCTCGCCTCCGACGACGGCGACGAGCTCCTCGACGGGGGCGGCGCGAGGGCGATGATCGACGCTGCCGAGGGCAAGCGCACCTACGCCGACCCCAACCCGCGTACGGTGACCAGGACCATGGTCTTCGGCGAGCCCGAGATGGAGGGTGGCGCCGCCCGCATCACCGTCAGGGTCTCGTACGCCTCCGACGACGGCCCCGTCCCGGCCGAGTCGATGGTCGTCGTCCTCGTCCGTGAGGACGGCGAGTGGCGCGTCGCGAGCTGGGGTACGGCCTGAGACGGCCGATGATGGAGCCATGGAAGCGTTCACCTGTCGGGAGTGCGGCAACCGTCTCTACTTCGAGAACTCGGCCTGCGTCTCGTGCGGCACCCGGCTCGCCTACTCCCGCGAGGAGCGCGAGATCGTCCCGGTCTCACCCGAGGGCAGGTACGTCGACAGCGACGGCTACGTCTGGTGGGTCTGCGCCAACACGCTGGACACGGGATGCACCTGGCTGGCCCGGCTCGAGGGCGGGATCTGCTTCTCCTGCGAGCTGACCCGCACCCGGCCCAACGACGCCGCGCCCGAGTTCGTCCAGCAGCAGTACTCCCTCGCTGAGCAGGCGAAACGTCACCTCGTGGTCGAGCTCGACGCACTCGGGCTGGAGGTGCGCACCAAGGCCGAGGATCCTGTCGAGGGACTCACCTTCGACCTGCTGGCCAGCGACGGCATCGCGTCCACCCCCGACGTGGTCATCGGCCACGACGGCGGTGTGATCACGATCGACCTGGCCGAGTCCGACGACGCCTACCGCGAGCACGTCCGGGCGACGCTGGACGAGCCCTACCGCACCCTGCTCGGCCACTTCCGGCACGAGATCGGCCACTACTACGAGTGGCAGCTGGTCCGAGGGCCCGAGCTGATGCAGCGCTGCACCGAGGTCTTCGGAGACGAGTCGGTCTCCTACGAGGAGTCGCTGCAGCGGCACTACTCGGAAGGGCCGCCGGCCGGCTGGACCGAGAGCTACATCTCGACCTACGCCACCATGCACCCCTTCGAGGACTTCGCCGAGACCTGGGCCCACTACCTGCACATCCGCGACACGCTCGGGTCCGCGGCGGCGTACGGTCTCGCCGACCCGGTGCCCGCCGACATGCCGTTCCGGCAGGTCGTCACGGACATCTGGGTGCCGCTCTCGGCCGCGCTGAACGTGATCAACCGGTCGATGGGCCACGACGATCTCTACCCCTTCGTCATCCCGCCCGCGGTCCTGGACAAGCTCGACTTCGTCGCTTCCCTGGTGCGCGACGCGGGCTGACCTGCGGGTCGAATCCACAGGAAAGCCATCCATCGGCACTCTAGGCTCCGGAGCATGACCGGAACCGCTGTCGTGCCAGACGCCAAGGAGCGTGCCCGCCCCGAGTCGGAACGGCTGTGGACGTCGGCGACGGTGATCACGTTCGTACGCACCATCGCGGCGGTGGTGCTGGCGGCGAGCGCGGCCCACCAGGGGAGCCTGAGGCTCCTCGTGGTCGCGCTGATCGTCTACTGGGTCGGGGACAGCCTCGACGGGGCGGTCGCCCGGTGGCGCGACGAGGAGACCCGGATCGGTGGGGTGCTCGACATCTTCTCCGACCGTCTCTGCGCGGCGGCGTTCTACGTCGGCCTCGCGTTCCTGCAGCCGGACCTGTCGCCGGCGATCTTCGTCTACCTGGCGGAGTTCATGGTGATCGACTGCTTCCTGTCGATCTCCTACCTGGCCTGGCCGATCAAGAGCCCGAACTACTTCTACGTGATCGACCGGACGCTGTGGCGGTGGAACTGGTCCCACCCGGGCAAGGCGGTCAACTCCGGGCTCTTCGCGATCCTGCTGCTGGTCACCGGCTGGATGTGGGTGGGGCTGGTGATCGCCACGGCCCTGCTGGTCATGAAGTGCGTCTCGCTGGGACGGCTTCTCAGGATCGGGCTGCCTGTGCCTCGATGAAGCTTCTGCTCGGCACGCTCCTCTTCTGTCTCGGCTCGGCGCTCATCCCGGTGATGAACGCCGAGGCGTACCTCTCCGTCGTCGCCCACAACTCCGACTGGTGGCCGGCGCTGCTCGGGTTCGTCGCCGGGCTCGGCCAGACCGGCGGCAAGGTGGTCTGGTACTACGCCGGCCGCGGATCCACCAGGATCCCCTGGATCAGGAGGAAGCTCGAGTCGCCCAAGTGGCAGGCTTCCTACGACCGTTGGTACGCCCGGACCTCGGATCGCCCGGCGCTGGCCACCGCACTCCTGGCCGCGTCCGGCCTCTCCGGCTTCCCGCCGCTCGCGGTGATGGCGGTGCTCTTCGGCGCCCTGCGGTTCAACCTGCCGGTCTTCACGCTCACGGTGCTCGTCTCGCGGGCGCTGCGGTTCTGGGCGATCCTGGAGGCCGCGGGCCTCGCCTGGCGGTTCCTCTGAGCCGCTTCAGGATTCAACCACCACGTAGGGTGAGCGCATGCAGGAGAAGGCGACGTACGTACAGCCGGGAACCGAGTTCAACCGGGACATGAACTACATCCCCGACCGGATCACGCGGGATGCGCGGACGCCGGAGTTCGGGCCGAGGGACGTGCCGTTGTGGCCGGTCGAGCCGGGCCGCTACCGACTGGTCGCGGCCGCCGCCTGCCCCTGGGCGAACCGGGCGATCATCGTCCGCAACCTGCTCGGGCTCCAGGACGTCATCTCCCTCGGCCTGGCCGGGCCGACGCACGACGCCCGGTCGTGGACCTTCGACCTCGACCCCGGCGGCGTCGACCCGGTGCTCGGGATCGAGCGGCTGCAGCAGGCCTACTTCGCGCGCTACCCCGACTACCCGCGCGGCATCACGGTGCCGGCGATCGTCGAGGAGGCCACCGGCAAGGTCGTCACCAACGACTTCCCGTGGATCACCCACGACTTCTTCCACGAGTGGACCGACTTCTTCGCCGACGACGCGCCCGACCTGTGGCCGCGGGCGCTCCGCGAGGAGATGGACGAGGTCGACAAGCGGGTCTTCACCGAGGTCAACAACGGGGTCTACCGGTGTGGCTTCGCCGGCTCCCAGGAGGCGTACGACGCGGCGTACTCACGTCTCTTCGCCGCCCTCGACTGGCTCGAGGAGCGGCTCTCGGGGCAGCGCTACCTGGTCGGTGACCAGCTCACCGAGTCCGACATCCGGCTGTTCACGACGCTGGCCCGCTTCGACGCGGTCTACCACGGCCACTTCAAGTGCAACCGACAGAAGCTCATCGAGTTCCCCGCGCTGTGGGCCTACGCCCGCGACCTCTACCAGACCCCCGGGGTCGGCGAGACCCTCGACTTCGACCAGATCAAGCAGCACTACTACGTCGTCCACACCGACCTGAACCCGACGCAGATCGTCCCCGCCGGTCCCGACCTCTCCGGCTGGGGCGAGCCGCACGGGCGTGAGTCGCTCGGCTGAAAGAAAATTTTCTTTCAGCCGGCGTAGTAGCCGGTGCGCTGCTGCCGCCTGGCGGCGCCGACCGCGCTGAAGTAGGCCGAGGACGGCGTCACCCACAGCAGCACCAGGATCGCGATCACCAGCAGCGGGTCGAGGACGGAGAGCGCCACGCTGGCGGCCGGCATCGGCATGGTCGCGCCACCGAGCGCGGCGCTGCCGGCGATGTTGCCCACGCTCGACAGGCTGCCGGCCAGCGAGAGCGCGCCGAGGACGGTGGCGGTGATGCGGGCCCAGTTGCGGCCCTTCCCGTTCATGACCGCCATCCAGATCCACAGGCCGAGCGTGATCACGCCGAGGACCGCCCCGCCGATCTGGATGATCGGGACGATCACGTCCACCATCTCCTCCGCGTCGAGGACCGCGGGGTCGTACGTCGGCTGCTTCTCCATCTCCGTCACGAACAGCGTCTTCATCTCGGCGGTGTCCATGGTGAGGAGGAGTGCCGTCGAGACGATGTTCAGCAGGCCGCCGATCCACATGCCGATGACGGCGTACGTCAGGGTCTTCGGTCGTTCAGCGGGCCGGCTGGAGCCGTAGGGGTCGGACATCGTGCGCCTCCGGTGCTCGAGGGGCCGCAACTGTAACGGCGCCTGAGGGGCCGGACCACCGAAATTCCACACCTCTTGACAGGCGTGACGCCCGTCACCAAAATCAGCAGGAATCCTGTCATTCAGGAATTCTGTCAAAGGAGCTGTCTCGTGCGCCTCACTCGTTCGTTGACCCTCGCCGCCGCGCTGTGTGCCGGTCTGGTCGCCTCCCCGCTCGGCCTCGCGGCCGCCGCCGACACCACGTCCGCCACGCTCACCGGGTCGCTGCCCAACGGCACGACCTGGCAGGCCGAGGTGCCCGACGACTGGGACGGCACGACCGTCCTGTTCGCCCACGGCTTCCGGACGGGCTCGGAGAATCCGGCCTGGGACAGCAGCTTCGGGCCGACGGCCCAGGCGCTGGTCGACCGCGGCACCGCGGTGGTCGCCTCGTCGTACGCCACGACCGGCTGGGCGCTCGGCACCGCCGTGCAGGACCAGATCGACGCGCTGGCCGCCTTCGAGGCGCGGGCTGGGGACTCCGAGCGGGTGATCGCGATGGGCCGGTCGATGGGTGGTCTGGTCACCAGCCTGATCGCCGAGCGTCGCGATGCGGGCGTGGACGCGGTCGTCAGCACCTGCGGCCTCGTCGGTGGTGGCGTCGCCCTCAACAACTACCAGCTCGACGCCGCGCACGCGGCCGTGCGGCTGCTCGCGCCGGACGCCGACGTGCCGCTGGTCGGGTTCACCTCGCCCGAGGAGTCCCAGGCGACCGTCGACACCATCGAGAAGGCGCTCGACGAGGCGGCCGGCAGCGCGCAGGGCCGCGCTCGCGTCGCGCTGGTCGCGGCGTTGCTGAACACCCCGACCGAGCTCCCGGGCGTCGACCGGACCGACCCCGAGGAGCTCGCCGCGGCCCAGGCCGAGCTGGTCCGGACGACGTTGCCCGAGGTGATCCGGCGGCGCAGCGCCATCGTCAACGCCGCCGGCGGGGACAGCGGCTGGACCGCCGGCGTCGACTACCAGCGGCTCCTGCGTCAGTCGGCGCAGCAGGGACAGGTCGAGGCGCTCTACCGCGGGGCGGGCCTGAACCTGGGTGCCGACCTCCGCCGGCTCACCGACGCTGCCGACATCGAGCCCGACGAGGCCGGCCTGAGCTGGATGAACAGGACCTCGGTGCCGACCGGCGACCTGCAGGTCCCGGTGCTCGCGACCCACACCCTCGTCGACGTGCTGGCCCCGGTGGAGTATCAGGAGGAGTACGCCGAGACGATCCGCGACGCGGGCCGGTCGGCCCTGCTGCGCCAGGCCTACGTCGACGCCGTCGGCCACTGCGCCTTCACCGTCGCCGAGAACCTCGCCGCGGTCGACGCCGTCGAGCACCGGCTCGACACCGGACGCTGGGGGACCGCCGCCACCGCGGAGTCCCTCGATGCCGCTGCCGAGCGCTACGGCGAGAGCCGCTACGTACGCTTCCGGCCGGCCGAGTTCGTGAACGACCGCACCTGGGGAGGCGAGCTCTGATGGCCGGTCTCGACCGTCGTGCCGTGCTCGGCGCCGCCGGACTGGCGGCCGGCCTCGTCGCCGCCGGTTCCTCGCCCGCTGCCGCGGCCGCCCAGGGGGCCGGCAAGCCGCTCACCGACGCGGAGTTCGAGCAGCTTGTCGGCTCCGTACCCATGGACCAGGTCGGGGTCGAGCTCGCCTACGAGTCCGTCGTCGACATCGAGCCGTCGATGTCGCTCGGGACCGGACCGTGGGGTGAGCGCTGGATGGTGCCGATCGCCGGCGGCCGCTTCGCCGGCCCGCGCCTCCGGGGGACCGTGCTGCCCGGTGGCGCCGACCGGCAGGTGATGCGTCGCGACGGCATCAAGCAGCTGGAGGCCCGCTACGAGCTGCAGACCGACGACGGCGCCGTCCTCGCCGTGGTCAACAACGTGATCATCGACGCCACGGAGACCCCGCGCTACGCCCGGTCCTGGTTGACGATCACCGCCCCGGACGGGCCGTACGCCTGGCTCAACCGCCGCGTCCTGGTCGGCACCCTGAACTCGCTGAAGCCGCAGCGTGACGCCGTCCTGATCCGGGTCTTCGCGCTCACTTGAGCCCCTTCCCTCACGCGGGGCGGGTACCGTTTGGCTATGCCGATGTGCCACGGATCACAAGTCCGTGATCGGCATGGCCAGCGGTGGCAACCCCACCCCGTGTGAAGGAAGTGCGATGACTGAATTTCTGGATCCGAGTCCCAGCCACACCGACATGGTGCAGCTGCTGAACCCCGAGGGAGAACGGGTCTCGCACCCGGACTTCGAGTTCTCACCCGACCGACCGGAGGACGAGGCCGTACGCGGCTTCTACCGCGACATGGTGCTGACCCGTCGCCTCGACGTCGAGGCCACCGCGCTGCAGCGCCACGGCGAGCTGGGCCTGTGGGCGCAGCTGCTGGGACAGGAGGCGGCGCAGATCGGCGCGGCCCGCGCGCTCGCACCCCAGGACTTCGTCTTCCCGACCTACCGTGAGCACGGTGTGGCCTGGTGCCGCGACGTCGACCCGATGCAGCTGCTCGGGCTCTTCCGCGGCACCGACCAGGGTGGCTGGGACCCTGCCGAGCACAACTTCGGGCTCTACACGGTCGTCATCGGCGCCCAGACGCTGCACGCGACCGGCTATGCGATGGGCGTGCAGATGGACGGCCTCGTCGGCACCGGCGACCCGACCCGCGACACCGCCGTCGTGGCCCACTTCGGCGACGGCGCATCCTCGCAGGGCGACGTCAACGAGGCGATGGTCTTCGCCGCCTCCTACAACGCCCCCGTCGTCTTCTTCTGCCAGAACAACCAGTGGGCCATCTCCGAGCCGGTCGAGCAGATGGTGAAGGTGCCGCTCTACAAGCGCGCCCAGGGCTTCGGCTTCCCCGGCATCCGCGTGGACGGGAACGATGTGCTGGCGACGTACGAGGTGATGAAGTCGGCGCTCAAGCGGGCCCGTGAGGGTGGCGGGCCGACGATGATCGAGGCCTACACCTACCGGATGGGCGCCCACACGACGACCGACGACCCGACCCGCTACCGGGTCTCCGACGAGGTCGAGGCGTGGAAGCTGAAGGACCCGATCGCCCGGGTCGAGGCCTACCTGCGCCGCGGCGGTGGCGCCTCGACGTCCTTCTTCGCGAAGGTCGAGGCCGAGGCCGAGGAGCTCGGCGAGCGGCTGCGCGCCGGCATCCATGCCCTGCCCGAGCCCGATCCCGTACGCCTCTTCGACAACGTCTACACCGAGCTGCCCGACGAGCTCCGCGAGCAGCGTGACGGCTACGCGGAGTACCTCTCATCCTTCGAGCACGAGGGGGCCTCCCGATGAAGATGACGCTGGCGAAAGCGCTCAACGCCGGGCTCCGGCGGGCGATGGAGGACGACGACAAGGTCGTCCTGATGGGTGAGGACATCGGCCGGCTCGGCGGTGTCTTCCGGATCACCGACGGGCTGCAGAAGGACTTCGGCGAGGCCCGGGTCGTCGACACGCCGCTGGCGGAGTCGGGGATCGTCGGCACCGCGGTCGGGCTCGCGCTGCGCGGCTACCGGCCCGTGGTGGAGATCCAGTTCGACGGGTTCGTCTACCCGGCCTACGACCAGATCGTGTCGCAGGTGGCGAAGTTCCACTATCGCAGCGGTGGGCGGGTCGCGATGCCGATGGTCATCCGGATCCCGTTCGGTGGCGGCATCGGGGCCGTCGAGCACCACAGCGAGTCGCCGGAGGCGCAGTTCGCGCACACGCCCGGCCTCAAGGTCGTGGCCTGCTCCGATCCGGTCGACGCCTACTGGATGATCCAGCAGGCGATCGCGCACCCGGACCCGGTCATCTTCCTGGAGCCGAAGCGGCTCTACCACTCGACGAAGGCCGAGATCGACGTCGACGGTTCGCCCGGCCCGCTGTTCGCCTCACGGGTCGCGCGGCCGGGCACCGATCTGACACTGCTGGCCTACGGGCCGACCGTGAAGACCGCGCTGACCGCCGCCGAGGCGGCCGCGGGGGAGGGCAAGTCGGTCGAGGTGATCGACCTGCGCACGCTCTCGCCGCTCGACATGGCGCCGGTCTACGAGTCGGTGCGGCGTACGGGGCGGGCAGTCGTCGTCCACGAGGCCCAGGTCAACCTCGGCCTCGGCGCCGAGCTGGCCGCCCGGATCACCGAGCAGTGCTTCCACTCACTGGAGGCCCCGGTGCTCCGTGTGGGCGGGTTCGACACGCCCTACCCGCCGGCGCGGGCGGAGGAGTACTTCCTCCCCGACCTCGACCGGGTCCTCGACGCCGTCGACAGGAGCCTCGCATGGTGACCTCCGAGTTCAAGCTGCCCGACGTCGGCGAGGGCCTCACCGAGGCCGAGATCGTCGAGTGGCACGTCGCCGTCGGCGACGTCATCAAGGTCAACGACCCGGTCTGCGACATCGAGACCGCCAAGTCCGTCGTCGAGCTCCCCTCGCCCTATGCCGGGGTCGTCCAGGAGCTCCTCGTCGAGGTCGGCACCGAGGTCCAGGTCGGCACCCCGATCATCCGCATCGGCGACTCCGTCGCCGAAGAGTCGGTTTCTGACGCCGAGACGTCAGTTTCTGAGCCCGAGACGTCAGTTTCTGAGTCGGATGAGCATGAGAAGCCGCTGACGCTCGTCGGCTACGGCTCCAAGGAAGACGCAGTCGTACGCCGCAACCGCACCGTCTCCGCTCCGGCCGCCGCCGCGGCGAACGGCGTGCTGGCCAAGCCGACCGCCCGGAAGGCCGCCCGGGACCGTGGGATAGATCTATCCGATGTCACGCCCGCTCGGGAAGACGGCGTGATCACGACCGCGGACCTCGACTCTGTTGATCTCGACACGCCCTCCTTCGTGCCTCAGGAGGTCGGCTCGATCGACGGGAAGGGCGAGCGGCGTGAGCCGATCAAGGGCCTGCGCAAGCAGATGGGCCAGGCGATGGTCGACTCGGCGTTCACGCTGCCGCACGTGACCATCTGGACGACGATCGACGTGACGCGTACGTCCGAGCTGGTCGCCGGTCTCAAGGCCAACCGCGACTTCGCCGAGATCCGGGTCAGCCCTCTGCTGGTCGTGGCCAAGGCGACGCTGCTGGCGATGCGACGTACGCCGATCATCAACTCCTGGTGGGACGAGGCCGCGCAGGAGATCGTCTTCAAGGACTACGTCAACCTCGGCATCGCCGCGGCCACCCCGAGGGGCCTCCAGGTGCCGAACGTGAAGGGCGCCGACCGGATGTCCCTGGTCGAGCTCGGGGCCGCGATCAACGAGCTCACCGATGTCGCCCGCACGGGGAAGACCCCGCCGGCCGACCAGACCGGCGGCACGTTCACGATCACCAACATCGGCCCGTTCGGCATCGACGGCGGCGCCCCGATCATCAACCCGGGCGAGTCGGCGATCCTCTCCGTCGGCGCGGTCAAGCGTCAGCCGTGGGTGGTCGGCGAAGGTGACGACGAGCGCATCGAGCCGCGCGACGTCTGCACCCTCGCGCTCAGCTTCGACCACCGCCACATCGACGGCGAGGCCGGCTCCCGCTTCCTCGCCGACGTGGCCAGGATCGTCGGCGACCCGAGCGCTGCCCTGCTGTTCTGATCTGGTCGACATTCGATCCACAGAACCTCGAATTCGCTACCTCGAGGGGTATCTATCTGGGAGCATCCTCAGGCCCGCGTCGACGCGGGCCTGAGGATCTTCTGGAGGCAGGAATGGTGCTCCTGACGGGGCGCACGCTGCTTGCCGGGATCGTCGCGATGGCCGCCTCGGCGACCGTACTCGTGGCGAGTCCCGCGAGCGCGGCGACAACATCCACCGGCGTACGCTGCACGATCGTCGGCACATCCGGGGGTGACGTGCTGCGCGGCACATCGCACCGGGACGTCATCTGCGGTCGTGGTGGCGGCGACATCATCTACGCCAAGGGCGGCGACGATCTCGTCGACGCCGGATCGGGCGGGGACCACGTCTATGCCGACTCCGGCGCCGACAAGGTGCTCGCAGGCAGCGGCGAGGACTGGATCCACGGCGGTGGCGGGTCCGACAGTCTCAACGGAGGCACCGGACAGGACAACATCTGGGGCGAGGACGGCGGCGACGTCATCTCGGGTGGCGACCACTTCGACGTGATCTCCGGCGGGGCAGGGGCCGACCGCATCTACGGAGGCGCTGCCGGGGACAACATCAGTGGCGGAACGAGCGCAGATGCCATCTCCGGAGGCACGGGATCTGACTCCATCAGCGGCGGGGACGGCAACGACTCGATCTCCGGCGGGGACGGGAACGATTCGATCTCCGGCAACTACGGCGACGATCAGCTCCATGGGAACAACCACCTGGACACCGTCAACGGTGGCCCGGGGCACGACCGGCTCTGGGGCGAGAGCGGTGACGACACCCTCAACGGTGGCGACGGCAACGACAAGCTGTCCGGCGGGTCCGGGCTGGACGACGTCCACGGCAATGCCGGCACCAACACCTGCTACTACGACATCTACGACATCTTGAGCGGATGCGGCTACGACAAGGCGCCGCCTCAGATCGTGTCCGTCTCTGCTACTCCGTCAACCGTGGACACCACCACCGCCGACGCGAAGGTCAGAGTGCGCGTGCACGCGACCGACGACCTCAGCGGCGTCAAACGGATCCAGGGCCATTTCATGGCGGTGTCCGTCAATGGCTCCATCTACATGCCCACCATGTCGCTCGCGTCCGGCGGCACCCGAGACGGATGGTGGGAGTACGTCCTGACCGTTCCCCGATGGGCGCCCGCCGGGCCCATGGAGCTGCAGTTGTGGGTCACCGATCGCCACGGGCGCGAGGTCGGGCTCACTCGCGACATCCTGACCGTGACCAACACGGATCCTGACTCCGATGCGCCTACGGTGAGCATCTCAGCGCTCACGCCGACGAGCATCGATGTCCGGACGGCGTCGAAGACGGTCAAGGTGTCGGCCCGGGTCCGTGATGCCAAGTCCGGAGTGGACAGTGTCAGTATCTGCCTCACGCGGTCCGGAACGCCCGCGCCGTCGGATCCGTTCTACATGGCCGTTGCCTGCGAAGAGTCGGTCACGCGTACGTCGGGAACGGTTCGAGACGGAGTCTGGACCACTTACCTCACGATTCCGAAGGGATCGGTCGGCGGTGTCTACAACGTCGACGTCTACGTGGAGGACCGCATCGGCAACGTCGCCGATTGGATGGGTCCGGAGGCGTACGCGCAGTTCGTGAACAGCGGATCGAGCTGGCCCGTCGAGGTGTACGAGCTCGACGCCGCGATGAGTCGACTGCAGGTGCAGGGGACCGCTCAGTAGTTGCCGAGACGTCAGCAACGTCGGCCGAGTGGGCATCCAGGTGCCCACTCGGCCGACGTACGTGACGCCTCGGCAGGTTCAGCCGATGTCGCGGGTGCGGAACCAGCCCCAGGCCCCCAGGAGCACCGCGGCGGTGAGGGCGGTCAGGGTGAGCTCGGGGGCCCACGAGAACGACTCGTTGGGCAGCTGTGGGACGTGCGAGTAGGGCGAGATGCCGAGGAACCAGCCGGGCGCCTCGAGGAGCTCGCCGACGAGGGTGATCACGAGGCAGAGCGCGGGGAGGGCGTAGCCGAGGCTCGAGCGGCGGAGCGCCAGCAGGCCGGCGGCGAGAGCCGAGGTCAGCCAGACCGCCGGTGCCCAGGCCAGGGCCGCGGGCAGGATCTGGTCGGGGTGCGAGCCGTCGGCCGAGCCCGCCGCCCCGAAGCCGATCCACATGAACAGGCCGGCCACGAACAGCAGCCACAGGGCGCCGGCGAAGGCCACGAGCACGGCCGACCAGTACCAGCGGGACCGCGAGGTCGCGGTGGCGAGCACCGTCTCGGCACGCCCGTCGGACTCGTCCGAGCCGGCGTGGGAGATGACCGAGATCGCGAAGAAGGTGATCACGATCGCCACGATCGAGAGGACGGCCGCGACCATGGTGTCGGCCATCGCGCCCTCCCCGCCGAGCCGCTGCAGCATCTCCTGGGCGCTGTCGCTGTCCAGCAGGTCACCGAACCCCGGGACGATCGCGCCGAAGACCGCACCCATCGCCGCGATCGCGATGGACCAGGTGATCAGCGCCGACGAGTTCAGGCGTACGCATAGGGCGAGCGCGTCCGCGAGCCGGGGCGATCCGACGGCGGGTCCCGGCCTTGCCGCGATCATCCCGGAGCCGAGGTCGCGGCGGGCGTGCAGGACACGGGCGACCCCGACGAGCACGACGGCCAGGC
The DNA here is from genome assembly GCA_040302365.1 of Nocardioides sp. NPDC126508. Lineage (GTDB taxonomy): Bacteria > Actinomycetota > Actinomycetes > Propionibacteriales > Nocardioidaceae > Nocardioides. Next base: position 446,985 of record JBEOUM010000003.1, on the reverse strand, counting down.
CGACGTAGAGGAGCAGCATCCACCAGCGTGGCTCGGACCAGGCGCGGAGCTGGGTGTTCCAGCCGAACGGCGTGAGCCAGGAGAGCCAGGAGACCGAGGTGTCGCCGATCGCGCGAAGGACGTACAGGACGCCGATCGCGCCGGCGGTCAGGGAGGCGCAGGTGCGCGCGCTCGCGGAGAGCTGCGACGTCACCGCGGTGATCCCGGTCGCGACCAGGCCGATCCCCGCCCAGGTCGCGCCGAAGGCGATCGATCCGGTCACGGGCAGTCCGCCGCCGATCGAGGCGAGCGCCGCGAGGACGCCGACCAGGAGGGAGACCCCGGTGGCCTCGACCAAGGCGGACGCGGTAGGTGCCTCGGCGCCCACCGCGGTGCCGCCCAGGAGCTCGAGCCGGCCGCTCTCCTCCTCGACGCGGGTGTGGCGGCGGACGAGGACGATGAGCAGGACGGCGACGAAGATCGCGTAGAGCACCGTCATCTTCGTCATGGCCAGCTCGCCGAGGCTGTGGACGTCGAGGATCGGGCCGTAGAGAGCGACGGTCGCGCCGCTGGCGTTGAGCCCCTCGGCGGTGTGCACCCGCTCGGCCTCGGAGGTGTAGAGCGACTCGGTGCCCACCGCGGACGCATAGACCAACAGGGTCAGGACGGCCACCCACACCGGGATGATGACCCGGTCGCGGCGCAGGGCCGTGCGGGTGAGCAGCGTGGTGCCTGCGTACGCACTCATCGTGCCGCTCCCTCGGTGCGGTAGGCGTCGAGGAAGAGCTCCTCGAGGCTCGGCGGCGTGGAGGTGAGGGAGCGCACGCCGGCGGCGGTGAGGGCGGTCAGAACTGCGGGGAGGCCCTCGGGGTCGACGGTGCACGTGAGCGTCTGGTCCTCGACCTTCACGTCGTGGACGCCGGGGCCGGCCAGCTCCGGGAGGGTGCCGCTGACCTGCGCCGTCACCTTCGAGCGCCGCAGGTGTCGCAGCGACTCCAGGGTGCCGGTCTCGACCGCCTGGCCGGCGCGGATGATCGTCACCCGGTCGGCCAGCCGCTCGACCTCGGAGAGGATGTGGCTGGAGAGCAGTACCGTGGCGCCGCGCTCCTTGTGCTCGGCGACGCACTCGTTGAAGATCTGCTCCATCAGCGGGTCCAGACCCGAGGTGGGCTCATCGAGGATGAGCAGGTCGGGGTCGGCGGCGAAGGCGGCGACCAGGGCGACCTTCTGACGGTTGCCCTTCGAGTAGGCGCGGCCCTTCTTGGTCGGGTCGAGCTGGAAGCGCTCCAGGAGCTCGGCGCGACGGGTGTCCCTGGGGTCCACGTCGCGGAGCCGCAGCAGCAGGTCGATGGTCTCGCCGCCGGAGAGGTTCGGCCACAGGGCGACGTCTCCCGGGACGTACGCCAGACGCTTGTGGATCGTGACCGAGTCGGCCCAGGGGTCCAGCCCGAAGACCCGGGCGCTGCCGCCGTTGACCCTCAGCAGGCCGAGCAGGGCACGGATCGTGGTGGACTTGCCGGCGCCGTTGGGGCCGAGGAAGCCGTGCACCTCGCCCGGCTGCACGACCAGGTCGAGCTCGTCGAGCGCGCGGAACTTGCCGAACTGCTTGATGAGACCCGCGACCTCGATCGCGGGGACGTTCTCTGACATGAAGATCTCACTTCCACGTTGAAGACGAATGAGGACGTACGCCGACGGGGCGGGGCATCAGTCCGATGCGGGCTCCGTCGCGGTGTCCTGTGGCGGGTCCGGGACGTAGAGCAGGTATTCGTCGAGCATGCGGCGAGTGGTGAAGAAGCCCTGGGTGTAGAGCTCGATCATCGGGAAGTAGCTGGTCGCGAGGAACTCGCGGACGATGGCGCCGAGGTCGGCCGGGTCCTCGGGAGGTCTGAGCGTGATCTCGAGCATCAGCATGCCGAGGGCGGACAGCACCAGATAGCGCGCCCGCGCCGGCTCGTCATGACTGGGCTTGACCAGGCCGGCCTCGACACCGTGCTTGGTGTAGCCGACCGCGTCCTCGATCATCTGCTCGATGAAGGTCTGGCCGACCGGACCGCCGTCCTGCAGCGAGCGCAGCACGTAGCCGAGCATCGGCGCGTACTCGTCGGCCGCCGCGAACCGGTGCAGGATGCTCTGTCCCGCGGCCAGCTCGTCGATCGACTCGTTCTTGGCCTTCCGGATCTCGGCGAGCACCTGCTCGTCGCACTCGGCGTGGAGCTCGTCCTTGGAACCGAAGTGGTGGATCACCAGGGCCGGGCTGACCCCGGCGTCGGTGGCGATCGACCGGACCGAGGCACCGAAGCCGTCGCGCGCGAACCGCAGCACCGCCGCGTCGCGGATCCGCTCGCGGGTGGTCGGGTCGTTCGAGGCTGAACGCATGTTCAATGCTAAACACGTGTTCAGCCGGAGTGCAAGGGGTGGCGCCGGGTCGCCCCGGCGCGGGGCGGCCGATCGGTGACCTCAGTCGGTGGTCCAGGTGAAGTCGACGGCGATCGGGAAGTGGTCGGAGAGCATCAGACCGGTGCCGTCCTCGCGGAAGTCGGCGTCCAGGTTGCGGTAGGAGGTGGCGCTCAGGTCGACCCCGGCGCCGTCGCGGTAGAGCACCTTGTCGACGACCTCGCACTCCACGCCAGGGTTCGACTCCGGGCACCCCAGGGCAGGGCTGCCTCGGTCGGGCTCGTCCCCGTTGCGTACGAGCTCCACCCAGGCGTCGGTGAGACCGTTGGCGGCGGCGAAGTCGGAGATCCGGTCGCCCTCCCTGGTGTAGCGAGTGTTGGTGTCGCCCATGACCAGGACGGCGTTGCCGGCGGAGTGCTCGGAGATGTACGCCGTGAGCTGCTCGAGGTTGCCTCGGCGAGCGGCCTCGTCCAGGCTGTCGTCGCCGGCATCGGCGTGCAGGTTGTAGACGTCGATCCAGGTGTCCGGGGCGATCTGCGCGCGGTGGAAGGTGAACCCCTTCGGGGTCAGGCAGTCGGCCTGGTTGATCCAGCAGTCGTCCCAGGTGACGCGGTCGAGCGCCTCGTACGGCTGATGGTGCAGGCTGTTCAGCCCGCTCCCGAAGGGCACGCCGCCCGAGGTCGGGGTGCGGTAGGCGTGCACGTCGGTCTCGTAGAGGTAGGCGTGGTAGTTGAAGTCCTCCTGGACGTTGACGATGTCGAACCCGGCGATCCGCCGGCCGATCTCGTTGGTGGCGCTCTTGCGGGGCGTCGGGGCGCTGGAGATGGCTTCGGGGAGGCCGGCGATGTTGTACGTCAGCGCGCTGAAGCTGCCCTCCTGGGCCTGCGCGGGCGTGGTGCCGAGGAGGGGGAGGGCCGCGGCGAGCGAGGCCGTGGCGGCGAGGGCGAGGAGACGCTTGATCTGAGGCACGAGAAACTCCGATCGAGTGTGGGGTGGTCGGCTCGTGACGAGCCCACCCATCGTGGCGGAGTTCGTGGTGCGTGTCCGCAGATGTCCTGCGTACGTCCTCAGCCCGCGTAGCGAGCGGCCCGAGTCGTCGGTTCGCCCGGCCCCGAGGCGAGCAGCGCGAGCAGCTCGTCCTCCAGCACCGCGCCGACACGGCGGCAGAAGGTCTCGGGCTCGTCGGCGGCGTCGGGGGACTCGGCGACGATCCGGTCGACCACGCCGATCTGCCGGAGGTCGACGGCGAGGACCCGCTGGGCCTCGGCCATCTCGGCGGCGTGGTCGGAGTCGCCGTGCACGATGGCGCTCGCGCCCTCCGGCGGGAGCGGGGAGAGCCAGGCGTGCTGCGCCGCGACCACCCGGTCGGCGGGGAGGAAGGCGAGCGCGCCACCGCCGTTGCCCTCGCCCAGCATCAGGCTGAGCGTCGGGGTCTCGACGTTGACGAGCGCCCCCAGCGTACGCGCGATCTCGCCGGCGATTCCGCCGTTCTCGGCCTCGGGGGAGAGGGCGGCGCCGGGGGTGTCGATGACGGTGACGACGGGGAGTCCGAGCCCGGCGGCGAGCTTCATGCCGCGCTGTGCCTCGCGCAGCCCCTCCGGGCCGAGCGGCTGGTGGGCCTGCTCGCGCCGGTCCTGTGCCAGCACCAGGCACGGCGCCGACCCGAACCGCGCCAGCGCGATGATCAGGCCGGGGTCGCGTTCGCCCTGGCCGGTGCCGTTGAGGGGTACGACGTCCGCCGCCGCGATCCGGAGCAGCGCCCGCGCCCCCGGCCGGTCGGTCCGGCGGGACCGGGTGATCGCGTCCCAGGTGTCGACCGCCGAGAAGTCACCCCCGTCGGCCGACGTACGTGACGCCTCGGCCTGCGCGCCTGACTTCTCGGGACGCAGGGCGAGGATCCCCAGGACCCGGTCGACGAGCCCGGCGAGCTCGTCGGGAGGTACGACGCCGTCGACGAGGCCGTGGGCGAAGAGGTTCTCCGAGACCTGGACGCCGGCGGGGAAGGGGCGGCCGTTGAGCACCTCGTAGACCTTCGGCCCCAGGAACCCCAGGAGCGCGCCGGGCTCGGCGACGGTGACGTGACCCAGCGATCCCCAGGAGGCCATCACGCCGCCGGTGGTGGGGTGGCGCAGGTAGACGAGGTAGGGGAGACCGGCGGCCTTGTGCCGGGTGACCGCCTCGGCGATCCGCACCATCTGCACGAACGCGGGCGTACCCTCCTGCATCCGGGTCCCGCCCGAGGCCGGCCCGGCGAGCAGCGGCAGCCCCTCGCGGGTCGCCCGCTCGACGGCCGCGATCAGCCGCTCGGCCGACGCCCGCCCGATCGAGCCGGCGAGGAACCGGAACTCGGAGAGCACCACGGCCACCCGGCGCCCGGCGATCCGGGCCTCCCCGGTGACCACCGACTCGTCCGTCCCGGCTCGCTCCCGGGCTTTCGCCAGGTCGGCCGCGTACGCCTCGGGGAGATCGCCGTAGGTCGGCGGCGTGTCCCAGGACGTCCATGTCCCGGCGTCGAGGACGAGATCGATCAGCTCGGCAGAGGTCAGGCCCATGCCGGGACCATACCCCGGGTTGGCTCATTGGCTGGGCCTCTGTCCATCCGTGGACGCCCTCGATGAATAGTCCATAAAGACGATTAACATTGATGAGTAGACCTCATGAAGGAGTCCGGAATGCCCCACGTCCCTGAGTTCCTCTGGTACCTCCCCAACTTCGTTGAGACCGGCCACCGTGGCGACACCGCGTCGGCGGAGGAGGGTTACGGCACCCTCGACTACCAGGTCGGCCTGGCCGAGGCCGTCGAGGACGCCGGCTGGTCCGGCGCCCTGCTCGGCACCAGCTGGGGGAGGCCCGACACCTTCACCGTCGCGACCGCGCTGGCCGCGCGCACCACGACCTTCGAGCCGCTCATCGCGATCCGGCCGGGCTACTGGCGCCCGGCCAACTTCGCCACCTCGGCCGCGACCCTCGACCAGCTCAGCCGCGGCCGGGTGCGGGTCAACATCGTCTCCGGGCAGGACGACCTGGCTGCGTACGGCGATCGCGAGGACTCCCGTGCGGCCCGTTACGCGCGGACCAAGGAGTTCATGCGGCTGGTGCGCCGGCTGTGGACCGAGGAGGACGTCACCTTCGAGGGCGACCACTTCCAGGTCGCCGGCTCCACCATCACCCCGCGCCCGTACGCCACCCCGACCCGCCCGCATCCCCGGCTCTACTTCGGCGGCGCCTCCGCGGAGGCCGAGGCGGTGGCCGCGACCGAGGCGGACGTACAGCTCTTCTGGGGTGAGCCGCTGGACGGCATCGCCGAGCGGGTCGAGCGTCTGCGCGGGCTGGAGGAGTCGCTGGGCCGCGACCTGGAGCCGCTCGAGTTCGGGCTGCGGATCACCACGCTGGTCCGCGACACCCGCGAAGAGGCCTGGCGCGACGCCGAGGAGAAGGTGCGCCGGATGGCCGAGAACGTCGGCGACCGCGAGTTCCGGCGAGCGGGCCGGTCGGCGGTCGGGCAGAGCCGGCTCCTCGACCTCGCCGACCGCGGCGACGTGCTCGACGACTGCCTCTACACCGCCCCCGGGCGCTATGGCGGCGGTGGCGCCGGCACCACCTGGCTGGTCGGCTCCGCGGACGACGTCGCCGCCGCGCTCGCCCGCTACCAGGAGCTCGGCGTGAGCCATTTCGTGCTCTCCGACACGCCCTACCGGACCGAGGTCGCCCGGGTCGGCGAGGCGCTGATCCCGAGGCTCCGAGAGACGAGCCGGGTGGCGCTAACGGCCTCAAACGGCGTACGTCAGGCGTAGTTAACCGGAAAGACACGCGCCTGACCTGGGAAAACCGTTGGTAGGTGGAGGGTGTTCGCTCTATTCTGGTAGCACCCGGTCTCACCGCCGGGTCAAATTCACCTGACCAAATCCACCTGGCCGATTGAAGGGTCCACGCATGAGCACGCAGCACTCGACCACCGCCCCGGCGGCGTGGTCGCTGACCGCTGCGCACGAGCGTGACCCTCATGCCCGCGGGAGCCGACAGTGACCTGGGTGCATAGCCGCACCGGATCACTCCGGGCCGCTCCTGCGAGACATGTCTGTCTCGTCGGGGCGGCCCTTTTTGTTCCTGTCCGATCTGCACGCGATCTCTATCCGACTCTCCTGGGAGGTAACCGAGTATGACCACGACCATGGGCGCCGTGACCCTGTATAACGCCTCCTTCGAGCCGCTCGGACGGGTCTCGTTCAAGCACGCCGTGCGGATGCTCTTCCGTGAGGTGGCGGTGGTTCACGAGCAACAGGGCGACAAGATGATCGGGCCACATCCATGGCCGAAGGCGGTGCGACTGGTCCGCTACATCGCCATGCACTGGATGTATCGGCCGGCCGGCTACTCCCGCGAGGGAGTGCTCAAGCGAGACCAGCATCGTTGCGCCTACTGCGGCGGCCAGGCCCGCACCATCGACCACCTGCTGCCACAGTCGCGCGGCGGCAGATGGACATGGATGAACACCGTGGCGGCCTGCGGCAAGTGCAACGGCCGCAAGGGCAATCGCACGCCCGAGGAGGCCCACATGGCACTCCGGATCCAGCCGTACGTCCCGACCCGTGCCCAGCTTGCCGCCATCATCTGACCCGCCGAGAGGTCAGTTTCTGCCCGCGAGGAGTCGATTTCTGGTCGCGAGGCGTCAGTTTCTGGTGTCGAACGGTCCAGAACCTGACGCCTCGCTGTCGAAATCTGACCTTTCGGCGTCAGAATGTGACCTCTCGGCGGGAAAAACGCCGTGTCGACTTGACGCATCATTAATAAGTACGATGGACTAACAAACATGTCCAAGGCGAGACGGCGAACGTTGCGGCCGATCGGGAAGTTGCTGCAGGAGGATGCGCGGCGCCATCACCGTTCGCTGGTGCTCCAGCACCTCTTCGCGGTGGGTCCCGCGAGTCGTGCCGACCTGGCTCGTTCCTCCGGTCTGACCCGGGCGACGGTCTCCGATCTGGTCGGCAGTCTGCTCGAGGACGGGCTCGTCGAGGAGCTCGGCGCGCCGGTGGAGAGCCGGGTCGGGAAGCCGCCGATGCTGGTCGGTCTGGCGGCCGATGCCACCCACATCGTGGCCGTCGACGTCTCCGGCGACGACCAGGTCGCCGGGGCCGTGCTCAACCTGACCGGCGACGTCGTCCACCGCACCACCAGGTGCCGGGAGGGCCGCACCGGTGCCGCCGCAGTACGTCTCGTGAAAGAGATCGTCACCGAGCTGATCGCGAGCACCGACCGGCCGATCCTCGGTATCGGGATCGGAAGTCCCGGTGTGGTCGCCGCCGACGGCACCGTGGTCGCCGCGCCCAACCTGGGCTGGACCGACGTCACCCTGGCCGAGCAGGTGCGCCGCGAGACCGGCCGGCCGACGTACGTCGCGAACGACGCCAACACGGCGGTCCTGGGGGAGTACACCTTCGGGCAGTCCGGCGACGGCGGCCTGATGCTCGTACGGGTCGGGACCGGTGTCGGTGCCGGGCTCGTGCTCGAGGGGGCGCTGCTGCACGGGTTCGTCGACGCGGCCGGTGAGGTCGGGCACGTGACCGTCGACCCCGAGGGCCCGCTGTGCGCCTGCGGCCGCAAGGGCTGCCTGGAGACCTTCCTCGCGGTGCCGCGCCTGCGCGAGCGCCTCGAGACGGACCACGACGACGCGCTCGTGGAAGCCGGAGAACACCTTGGAAAGGCATTGGCGCCCGTGGTCGGAACCCTCAATCTTCACGAGCTGGTCCTCTCCGGGCCGGCCGATCTGCTCGACGGGCCGCTGCGGGAGACCGCCGACCGCATCATCCGCGAGCGGACGATGCCGGTCAGCGGCGAGCCCCTGGAGTTCCGTACGTCGACGCTCGACGAGGACGTCGTCATCGTCGGCGCCGCGGTGCTCGTCCTCGCCGGTGAGCTGGGGGTCTCGTGATGCCGTCCCCGACCGCCGTCGAGACCCTGGCGCTGCGCGTCCAGGTCTCCGCCTTCGCCGGACCCACCCTGCCGGCCGGCTACGCCGAGCTGCTCCGTGAGGGCATGGGCGGCATCTGTCTCTTCGGTCCCAACACGGGCGCCGGCGAGGAGTCCGTACGCAGCCTGTCGGCCGAGATCAGGACAGCATCCGCCGAGGGTGGCTGGACCCCGGTGATCACCATCGACGAGGAGGGCGGCGACGTCACCCGGCTGGAGGCGCTCACCGGCTCCTCGGCGCTCGGCGCCGCGGCCCTCGGCGCGGCCGACGACCTGGCGCTGACCGAGGAGACCGGGCGCGCCATCGGCCTGCGGCTGGCACGGGCCGGTATCAACCTCGACCTGGCCCCCGTCGCGGACGTGAACTCCAACCCCGACAACCCGGTGATCGCGACCCGCTCGTTCTCCCACGACGCCGGCATCGCCGCCAAGCACGTGGCCGCGTGGGTGCGCGGTCTGGAGTCGACCGGCGTCGCGGCGTGCGTCAAGCACTTCCCGGGTCACGGCGACACCGGCCAGGACAGCCACGTCGCCCTCCCCGTCCTCGAGGCGTCGATGGAGACCCTGCGTGAGCGTGAGCTGGTCCCGTTCCTGGCGGCCGCCGAGGCCGGAGCCGCGTCGGTGATGACCTCCCACATCGTGGTGCCTGCGCTGGACCCGGAGCTGCCCGGAACGCTCTCGGCACCGGTGCTGGGGCTGTTGCGCGAGCTGGGCTACGAGGGGCCGATCGTCTCCGACGCCCTCGACATGGCCGGTGCGTCGGCGAGCCGGGGCATCCCGGCGGCCGCAGTGCTCTCGTTGAAGGCGGGCGCCGACCTGCTCCTGCTCGGCCCCGACAAGCCCACGTCGCTGGTCCGTGAGACCGCCGCCGCGATCGTCGCCGCGGTCGAGTCCGGTGAGCTGCCGCTGGAGCGTCTCCAGGACGCGGTCGCACGCATCGACAGGCTGCTCGCCGACCTCGCCGGAGCCCAGCAGCGACCCGAGGCCACCCTCGATCCGCGGTTCGAGGCCCACTCGGTCGAGGGCGCTCGCCGGGCGCTCGCCGCGGCCAGCGACCTCACCGCCCTCCCGGACCTGGCGGGTGCCCAGGTCGTGACCGTCGACACCGAGGCCAACATCGCCGTGGGCGACGTCCCCTGGGGGCTGCCCCCGGACGTCGTCGTCCGCCCCGGCGACCCGCTCCCGGAGCTCCCCGACGCACTTCTCATCGTGCAGGTACGTGACGCCCACCGGCGTCCCGAGGTCGGCCGGACCGTCGCCGAGCTCCACGGCGCCGCGGTGCTGGTGGAGTGGGGGTGGCCCGGGACGTACGACGGGACGGGGGTGCCGCGGCTGTGTCCGCAGGGCTTCTCCCTTCCGGGCGTCGAGGCCGTCACCGAGGTGCTGAGACGATCGGGCTGGGACCGATGAACCCCGCATCGACGAGCCCGGCACGGGTCGGCCTCGACATCGGCGGCACCAAGATCCACGGCATCGCGATCGGGCCGGACGGGGAGGTGCTGGCCGAGGAGCGTGCCGCCACCACGCTGGGCGCCGAGGGCGTCGTGCAGAGCGCGGCCGCGGTGGTCGCGGGCCTGCGCGAAGCACTCGACGGCGGCGAGATCAGGTCGATCGGGGTCGGTATCCCCGGCATCGTCGACACCCGCGCCGGCACGGTGAAGCACGCGGTCAACCTGGGTCTGGACGGCGACGCCTTCCCGCTCGCCGAGCTCCTCGGCGCGCGGACCGGAGCGGTCGTCACCCTCGAGAACGACACCAACGCGGCCACCCTCGGTGCGCACGCCGTCGAGGACGTCGACGACCTGATCTACCTCTCGCTTGGCACCGGCCTGGCTGCCGGTCTCTACCTCAGCGGGGCCCTCCGCCGGGGCTTCCACGGCGCCGCCGGGGAGGTCGGGCACCTCCCGGTCGACCCGGAGGGCCCGGTGTGCGGGTGCGGGCAGCGGGGCTGCCTCGAGCTGGTCGCCTCCGGTGCCGCGCTCGCGGCCGCCTGGCCGACGGCCACCGGCCACCCTGCCGCGGCGCTCTTCGCGGCAGCGGCCTCGGGCGATCCGGCCGCCGTCGCCGTGCGCGACCGCTTCGCCGACGGGGTCGCCGCTGCCGTACGTGCCCTCGCCCTCGCCGTCGACCCCGAACGTGTCGTCATCGGCGGGGGTGTCGCGTCCGTCGGCGAGCCGCTGCGCGAGGCGATCGCTGTCGCGCTCACCCGGCAGGCCGAGACCTCGCCGTTCCTCGCCTCCCTCGAGCTCGCCTCGCGCCTGCGGGTGGTTTCGTCCGCCCCGGTCGCCGCCATCGGTGCCGCCCTGATCACCCCGATCGCGTCGGCCACCCAGACGATCACCCCGACCAAGGACTGACATGGAAGTAGTTGTCCTCGACACCCCCGCGGACGTGGCCTCCCTCGCCGCGGACACCATCGAAGACGTCGTACGCCGCCGGGCGGCCGCCGGCACTCCCGCGGTGCTCGGGCTGGCCACCGGCTCGACGCCGCTGGCGACGTACGAGGAGCTCATCCGGCGCACCCGCGACGGCCGCGGGCCGTCCTACGACGGTGTGGAGACGTTCAACCTGGACGAGTACGTCGGTCTGCCTGCCGGGCACGAGCAGTCCTATCTGGCGACCATCCGGCGTGAGTTCACCGACGCGATCGGCATCCCGCCCGAGCGGGTCCACGGACCCGACCCGGCCGAGGAGACGCTGGCGACGGCGGGGGAGCGCTACGAGGCGGCGATCGTGGCCACCGGCGGGATCGAGGTGCAGATCCTCGGTATCGGCTCCGACGGCCACCTGGCCTTCAACGAGCCCGGCTCGTCGCTGGCCTCGCTGACCCGGATCAAGACGCTCACGGCGACGACGCGGAAGGACAACGCGCGCTTCTTCGGCTCACCCGACGCGGTGCCGCGCCACGTACTCACGCAGGGGCTCGGCACCATCACCCGGGCCGGCCACCTGCTGCTCCTCGCCACCGGCGAGGGCAAGGCCGAGGCGGTCGCCGCCGCGGTCGAGGGGCCGCTCACGGCGACCTGCCCCGCCTCGGTCCTCCAGCTCCACGGCCACGTCTCCGTCCTGCTGGACGAGGCCGCGGCCTCCCGCCTCGTACGCCGCGACTACTACCGCGAGGTCTACGCGGGCAAGCCCGACTGGCAGGGACTCTAGAGAGCCTCGCGGAGCCGCTCGGCGGCGGTCTCCGGCGGGATGTCGTTGACCCAGAGCGCGACGCCGGACTCGATGCCGGCCAGGTACTTCAGCCGTCCCGGCGCCCGCCGGACGGTGAAGATCTCGGTCGCCATGTGCCAGGTGTCCTCGCGGCCGGACGGGGCCTGCTGCCAACCGGCGATGTAGGGCACCGGGCCGGCGTCGTCGAGCCCGTCCATCCGCCGCAGGCACTCCTGGTAGAGTGCGGCGAGGTCGTTCATCTCGTCCGTGGTCAGCCCGGGCAGCGACCCCACGTGCCGCCGCGGCACGACGCGGATCTCGTAGGGCCAGCGGCCGGCATAGGGCACGTACGCCACGAACGACCCGTTCTCGGTCACCACCCGCGACCCGTCGGCGATCTCGTCGGCGAGCACCGCGCACTGCAGGCACTCGCCGGTCTCGTCGCGGTGGGCATCCGCGGCGTTCGCCAGGGACTCGATCCGCGGCGGCAGCACCGGCATCGCGTAGATCTGACCGTGCGGGTGCTGGAGCGTCACCCCGATCTCCTCGCCGCGGTTCTCGAAGCAGAAGACGTACGCCACCTCCGGCATCGCCGTCAGCTCCTCGGTGCGGTGCGCGAGGGCTGACAGCACCGTCCGCACCCGCTCGGGCGGAAGGTCGACGAAGCTCTGCTCGTGGTCGCTGGTGAAGCACACCACCTCGCACCGGCCGCGCCCCGGCCGGGAGACGAACGGCTCCCCGGTCGCCTCGCCGACCGCGACCGTCGACAGCGCCGGGAACCGGTTCTCGAAGGACACCACGTCGTAGCTCTCCGCCGGGATCTCGGTGAGCCGCCCGTCGACCGAGGGGCACAGCGGGCACTCGTCCGACGGCGGCTTGAACGTCCGCGTCTGCCGGTGGCCCGCCACCGCCGTCCAGGTCGCGGTCAGCCGGTCCCAGCGCAGCTGCGACCCGCCCGCCCGCGGCTCCAGCGGCCGCTCGTCGTGCACCGACCGCAGCGTCGGCTGCTCGTCGAAGAACCAGATCTCACGTCCGTCCGCCAGCTTCGCTGACGTGGCCACCGGGGTGGTCGGCACTGGGGTGTTCGGCATGCGCCGATTATCGCTTGCGGGGGTTCGGCCACGATGGGCAGGCACCGCTCTACGCGGATTGCAAGACTACATAGATCTAGATAGTGTTGCAGCCATGAAGGAGACACGGGTGCCGATGACGGCCGCCTCCCGGATGGGTGTGTCGGCGCTGGCGGCCAAGAGTGCCGAGGGTCGGATCGTCTTGACGAGCCACGGCAGGGCAGTGGCCGTGATCGGCTCCGCGGAGCATCTCGACGACGACCTCCGTGCGCTGCGCGAGGCGACGGCCCGGGTGCTCGACGCGGCAGCCGACATCGTCTCCTCGCGCGGGGAGCTGTTGTCCCTCGAGGAGACCTGCGAGCGGCTCGGCGTCGACGTGGACCGCGTCCGTGAGCGGGCTGCGGCGCATCGCGACGTCGCCTGAACCGTGCGGACAGGCGAGAGGTTTCCGGACGACCAGGCGTACGTCGAGTTCAACGATGCGTTCGTCGAGTCGCTCGAGCCGCTGACGATCGCGCAGCGCGAGTCCCTCCTGGCCGACGTCGTCGCGCTGTGCCGCAACCCGGCCGGTGCGCACCCGCTCAGCAACAGGGGAGGCCAGAAGCTCGCGGGGTGGAACACCCTCGACGTACTCCAGAAGGAGTACCGGGTGGTCTTCGCCAGTCGGGTCGACGTCGTCGATGGGGCTCAGGTAGGGATGATCGAGGTGCTGGTCGCAGGACCACGCAGAGCGGAAGCGGCGTACGACATGGCGGCCGCGCTCGTACGGAGCGGCCGTATCGACCCGGACCTGATGACCGAGGTCTGGGAGGTACTCGCCCTGGTCGAGGTGGTGGCCGAGGAGGTCGGCCTCGACGGTTGGGACTATCGTCCCGAGCCCGCGCCTCCCGGCATGGTCAAGGCTGCTGTCGTGGCCGGGATCCTCGATGAGGTGACAGCGACGAACCTGTCGAAGGACGAGCTCGAAGCGGCGATGACCTGCGGTTGGGACGCAGACGGCAACCCGGACCCGGTCGCCGCCCTCAGCGCGGCGATGAGGCGTGCTCGCGCGGGTGTCGATCCGCTCGACCTGACCCGCATCATGTCCGGGCGTCGGGAACCACGCTGCGGCGCCATTCTCAAGCGTGCGAAGCGACCCTGCATCCGGCGCGAGGGGCACCCCGGGCCGCACCGGTCCAGCTAGCTACTTCGACACGCAGGCCTGGGCTGCGCCCTGGGAGACGTCGCCGCCCTCGCCGAGGGAGCGGACCTGGATGCAGACCTTGGTGGCTCCCTCGAGGCGTACGACGGCCTTGGGCTGGCTCACGTTGCCGCTGGTGGAGTTGTCGCCGACCCACTTGTAGCCGGTGGCTCCGGGTACGCCGGACCAGGTGAAGACGGCGCGGTTGCCCTTGAGGGTGCCCTTGACCTTGCCCGGGGCGGCGGGGCCGGTGACGCCGGGGAGGTCGGTCTCGACGGGCGGGGGTGGGACCTCGTCGGGCTTCTCGTCCTTGTCGCCGCGGGAGAGCACGATGCCGATGACGGCGGCGACGAGGAAGAGGACGACGACGCCGATGATCGCCGGGGTCTTGCTGCGCGACTCCGTCGGGCGTGCGCCGGTGAGGACGGACGGGCCCTCCTCCGCGCGCGGGTAGCTGAACCGGGTGCGGTCGGCGGAGGCCGAGGCGGCATCGGGGAAGGGGGCTGCCTGGACCGGTGGCGGGGGCTGGGCGATGACCTGCGCGGGCGGCTTGACCTCGGTGACCAGCTCGGCCTCCGGGTCGGACGGCATGCTCGGCAGGTTCCTGCGGCCCGACCCGGTGGGCGGGCCGTCACCGGGCGAGGCGGGGACCGCGGGGACAACGGGAACCGAGCCGCTGCCACCGGCATCGCGGTCGAGGACCTGCACCTCGGTGCGGCCCAGCCGCAGCTCCTGCTCGATCCGCTGGAAGTGGCGGGCCAGGTCGAGGACCGTACGCGGTCGATAGGCCGGGTCCTTCGCCATCGCCTGCTGCAGCACGCGGTCGAGCGAGGGCGGCACGTCCGGGCGCCCGGTCGCCGGCGGAGCCGTGTGCAGGATGCGGGAGAAGACCGCACGGTCGGAGTTGTTGCCCCGCTCCGCGAACGGCGAGCGGCCGACGAGCAGGTGCCAGACGGTGGCGGCCAGCGAGTAGACGTCGGAGGCGACCGAGCCGTTGGAGGCCGAGGTCAGCACCTCGGGCGGCGACCACGGCAGCGAGACCCCGATGTCGCCCTCGTCGTCGCGCGGGCGGCCGGCGATGCCGAAGTCGGCCAGGCCGGGCACGTCGTAGCGGGAGAGCAGGATGTTGGACGGCTTGATGTCGCGGTGGATGATCCCGGCGCGGTGCGCGGTCTCGACGGCCGAGGCCATCTGGATGCCGAAGCGCAGCGCGTCCTGCACCTTCATCGGGTTGTTGCGTACGCGGGCACCGAGGTCGGCGTTGGGGTAGTAGCCCATCACCAGGTAGGGGCGGCCGTCCGGCGTCTCGCCGGCGCTGTGGACGGGCACGATGAACGGGTGCTCGGCCAGCTCGGCCATCACCGCGGCCTCCGCGGCGAACTGCGACCGCTGCGCTTCGGCCAGGTCGGAGGAGCGCATCAGCTTCACCGCGACCCGGACCTTCGGGTGGTGACGCTCGTAGAGGTAGACGTCGGCGAACCCGCCCGAGCCGAGCCGGCCCAGGCAGGTCATCCCCGGGAGCTCGGGGCCGAGCTCGGGGTGTGGTGTGTCGTTCACCCGAGAACCTCGTAGGTCAGGTTGATCGAGCCGGCGAGGCTCACCACGGAGCCGGGCTCCAGGGCGTACTCCTCCATCGGCCGCATCTGCTGCGGACGCCCGCCGGGCAGGGTCAGGTAGGAGCCGTTGGCGGAGCCGAGGTCGCGGACCAGCACCTGCCACTCCTCCAGGCGCACCTCGGTGTGCAGCCGGCTGATGTCGGGCAGCATCACCTTCACCAGATGCGGAGGTACGCCACCAGCCCCCGTGTTGCCGCTGGCATCCGCGCGCGGCGACCGCCCGAAGACCGCGCCGCGGTCCAGGATGACGACCCGGCCGTCGCCCAGCTTGAGCTGGCCGAGCGCCGGGCGCGGGACCGAGACCGGCTGCTGGTGGGGCGGCAGCGCCATCCGGCAGATGCGGCAGGTCGGGGAGTAGGGCGGCGACGCGTGGCCCTGCGGGCAGTAGACCGCCCACACCGTCGGCCCGCCCGCGGGCGGCACCGGGGTCGGCGTCGGGATGTCGCGGACCCGGGTCGCCATGTCGCTGGGAGGGGTCGGCAACGGCGTCGGGACCGGCGGGACCGGCGGGACCGGCGGGACCGGTGCAGGCGCGGGCATCGGGGGCGGCGGCGGCGCGGCAGGCGAGGGCGGCGGCATCGCCGGCGAGGGCGACGACTGCCGGTCCGGCGGACCCCACGCGTTCGGGTCGGGCTTCTTGGCACCCTTCTTGCGCCACGGGAGCCCGTCGATGATGCCCTTCTTGGCCTCCGGGGCGGGGGCAGAGGGCGGCGGCACCGCGGCCGGCGGCGGGCTCTGGAACGACGGCACGCCCGGCATCGCCGGAGGTGGCGCGGCAGGCATCCCGGGCGGCGGCGAGGCGGCGAGGTCCGAGCGCCGGATGGTGTGGTCCAGCGGCGGCGCCATGGTCGAGTCGACCTGCACCTGCGCGTAGTAGTTGGGGTCGAAGACGACGTCGAGCGAACGCGCGTGGGCGGTGTCGACCAGCGGCTGGTCCTCCTCCATCCCGCCCCAGGATCCGTTGGCGAGCTCGGCCCGCTCGGGGACGGCGGCGAAGTGGCCGTCGGCCCACTTGCCGGAGACGTCGATGCCGTCGATGAAGACCGGCACCTCGTTGACGACCGCGGTCACCTTGGCAGGGGAGCGTACGGCGTACCGCACCCGCGGGCCCTCGCGCCCGACCAGCGCGAAGCCGGGGGCTCGGGGGCCGTCGGCGGAGAGCAGTCCGGCGATGGCGTCGACCGGGTGGGGGTCGGCCAGCGCGGCCTGGACACCGGTGACCCGCGGGTCACCCGGCCCGAGCTGCACCAGCGCCCAGCACCGGTCGCCCTTCAACGCGAGCCAGTGTCCGACGCAGTACGTAGCGGTATCACTCATGGGACGAGGAGGCGTCGACTTCCGACGGGGCGGTGAAGAGCGAGGGCGGGGGCGTCACGAGTACCACAGTGACATTGTCGCGCCCGCCCGAAGCGACCGCGGCGTCCACCAGCCTCTGGGCCAGGTTGTCGATGCTTCCGCCCACGCTGAGCGTCCGGGACGCGATCTCGTGGATCTCGTGGTCCTCGAGCTCGCCGGTGAGGCCGTCGGAGCAGAGCAGGAAGATGTCCTCGGGCGACACGGCCATCAGCCAGGTGTCGGCCTCGGGGCCGGGGAAGGTGCCGAGCGAGCGGGTGATCACGTTGCGCAGCGGGTGGACCCGGGCCTCCGCGGCGGTGATCATCCCCGCCTCGACCATCGCGGCGACCTCGGAGTGGTCGATGGTCACCTGCGTCACGCCGGTCGGCGAGAGCCGGTAGACGCGCGAGTCGCCGACGTTGAACACCAGCCAGTGGGGCGCACCCTCCGACTCCACGAGCGCCACCCCGGTCAGGGTCGTGCCCATGCCCTGCTTCTCGGAGCTGCGCGTCGCCTCGGAGGTGATCGCGGAGTTGGCGGCGTGGACGGCGTCGAGGATGTCCTCGGGAACGGGGCAGATGGTCGCGAAGCGACTCTGGAAGGTCTCCACCGCGAGTGCGCTGGCGACGTCGCCACTGGCATGACCACCCATCCCGTCGGCGACGACGGCCACCGCGGGCAGCATGACGAACGAGTCCTCGTTCACCTCGCGGACCCGGCCGACATCAGTCGCCCCCGCGGCACGCAGGGCTGGGTAAGCGGTCATGCTGTTCCTTTGCGGTGCCAATTACCGGGAACGTCCCGGTCAGGATGCGAAAATTGTGGTGCTGGAAGCGGACACTTTAGAACATCCCGTACCGTATCGGTGAGCGTGTTCACTGAGCCGTGTGCCACGTTTGGCTCATTCGTGTGGCTTCAACCCCGGGGCACGCCTAGAGTAAGCCCGGCTTTTCGCGTCGGCTGGCCGTTTGGCATGGAAGGACTTGGGGAAGAGTCGTGGTGGCACGTTTCGGGATGGCGCCTGGTTGGATGCGGCGTCATCGGACCTCCATCGCGTCCTGGGCTGCTCTTGCGGTGGTTGCGGGCGGTTTGACCGTCTACGCGATCCAGTCGACGGGCTACCCCGTGCACAAGGCCGACCTCGACGACGGCGGCATCTGGGTGACCAACCAGTCCTGGGGCACCCTGGGCCGGCAGAACCGTCCCGTGGCCCAGCTCGACGGTGTCGTCTGGGCCGGCAACGAGACCGGCTCCCGGTCCGAGCGCGCCGGCCTCGATGTCGTGCAGAACGGCATCGCGGTGGCCTCCGTCGACCGTGACGCCCGCACGATCACGCCGGTCAACACCAAGCTCGCCGAGGGCCTCGACGACGACGCGGTGACCGTGAAGGACAGCCGGGTGGTGATGGGCGGCAACACCATCGGCGTCGCCGAGCAGAAGACCGGCAAGGTCTGGCTCACCTCCGTCGACCCGACCGTCGGTGTCGGCGACCTCTCCGACCTCTCCGACTCGACGAAGCCCACCGACACGGTCGGCGCGGACGCGGTGCTCACGATCGGCACCGACGGGACCGCGTACGCCGTCTCGGCCGCGAAGCGCACGCTGACCGCGTTCGCGCCGGACGGTGACCGGTTCGCCGATCCTGCCGAGACCAAGCTCCCGAAGGCTCCGGAGTACGCCGAGACCCCGACCTCCGCCACCGTCGTCGGCGACGACGTCATCACCCTCGACGCGGCCGGCTGGCTGCTCGGCGCCTCCAAGGGCTCCGACGTGGCGGCGGACTTCGGTGAGACCGCGGAGAGCGCGGTCCTCCAGCAGCCCTCCGTGAAGGCCAAGGAGGTGCTCGTCGGCGACGCGAGCGGCCTCAAGGCCGTCAAGCTGAGCAACGGCGAGATCCGCCACATCGCCGAGTCCGCCGGTGACCCGGCGGCCCCCGTACGCCTCGGTGACTGCGTCTTCGGTGCGTGGGCCAACGGGTCCACCGGCTCGGTGGTGACCCAGTGCGGCGAGGGCGAGCCGGTGCTGGGCGAGATCCCGACGCTCGGTCCGGCGGCCGAGCTGGAGTTCCGGGTCAACCGTGGCCAGCTGGTGCTCAACGACCTGCGCAACGGCGATGTCTGGGAGATCGACGGCGCCGACGTCAAGAAGATCTCCAACTGGGAGGCGTTCCAGCCGCAGACCCAGAAGCAGAACCAGAAGAAGGACAAGCAGCAGCAGCAGACCAAGGCGGCCCAGGCGCCGAAGGCCAAGGACGACCAGCTCGGCGCCCGGGCCGGACGTACGACGGTCCTGCACGTCCTCGACAACGACTCCTCGGCCAAGGACTCGATCCTGAGCGTGGTCTCGGTCGGCAAAGCCTCCGTCAAGGGCGTCGAGACCACCATCGCCCCCGACCGGCAGTCGATCCTGGTCACCACCCCCGAGTCGGCCAAGGGCAAGAAGACCAGCTTCAAATACACCGTCGACGACGGGCTCAAGGGCAAGGCGGGCCAGGACGACGCCAGCGTCGAGCTCGCGATCGAGGGCAACGAAGGCACCGGCAAGCCGACCCTGCGCGAGCACTACACCCCGACCGACTACACCGTCGCCGCGGGCGGCACCGTGGAGATCCCGGTGGTCGGCGACTGGCGCGACGAGCGCTACGGCGACCCGGTCACCGCGCAGTCGCCGACGGCGTCCAAGGGCAAGGCGAGCGTGACCCCGGACGGCCTGATCCGCTACACCGCGGCCACGGACGCCAGCGGCAACGAGAGCCTCGGCTACCAGGTCAGCACCGGCGGCAAGCCGTCGAAGGACAAGGTGCAGATCAACATCGTCGCCGGGGCCAACACCGCCTCCCCGGAGCCGAAGGACGACGTCGCCGAGGGCACCCAGGGCTCCTGGGTGACGATCCGTCCGCTCGACAACGACATCCCCGGCGCCGACCCGTCCAACCTCGACGCGAGCCTCACCCTCGCCGGCGACGTCCCGCCCAAGGGCGGTCTCGAGGTGAGCACCGACCGGGAGACCGGCGTGGTCCGGGCCCGGGGAAGCTCGCCGGGCACCTACCAGCTCAGCTACAACGCCGGCTTCGGCGCCGCGAAGCCCGCGTCCGCGAAGATCCGGGTCGACGTCAAACCCGCCTCCCAGGCGGCCGACGAGCCGATCGCGACCCCGGACACGACCGCCGTCCTCGGCACCTCGACCCGCACCCTCGACGTCCTCGCCAACGACTACGACTCCCGCGGCCGGCTCCTCGCGGTGACCCATGCCGAGCCGGTCGGCGACAGCGACCTGACCGTCGCGGTTCTCGACGGCCGCTGGCTGCGTATCCAGGCGTCCAAGCCCGACATGGACCCGGCCACCCAGGCGATCCGCTACACGATCAGCAACGGTGCCGCCGAGGCCGAGGGATCGGTGACGGTGAGCCAGCGCCCGGCGCTGCGCGGCGCCGAGAACGCCCCCGAGGCGGTCGACGACGAGGCCACCGTACGGGCCGCCGACTCCGTCTCGATCCCGGTCCTCGACAACGACTCGACGCCCTCGGGCGACCCTGTCGGCCTGGTCGTCGACCAGACCATCGAGACCAAGGGACAGCTGCAGGTGCTGGGCCAGCCGACGGTCGGCGAGGCCTACATCGACGGCAACCGGGTCCGCTACGTCGCCCCCGACGACGTGAAGGGTCCGGTCGACGTCGACGTCCGCTACGTCGTCCAGAACACCGGCGACCCCTCCGCCGAGCACTCCTCCGGCAACATCCGGATCCACGTCAAGCCGCTGCCGAAGAAGAAGGCCGACAACTCCGCGCCGGCGCCGAAGGCGCTGGAGTCGCGGGTCGTCCAGGGTGACGAGGTCACGCTGCGGCTGCCGACGGTCGGCACGGACCCCGACGGCGACTCGGTCTCGGTCACCCGGATCAACAGCGCGCCCTCCTTCGGTCGCGTCCTGGCCCACGGCGCCAACACGATCACCTACCAGGCCTTCCCCAACGCCGCCGGCACCGACGAGTTCACCTAC
The DNA here is from genome assembly GCA_040302365.1 of Nocardioides sp. NPDC126508. Taxonomy (GTDB): domain Bacteria; phylum Actinomycetota; class Actinomycetes; order Propionibacteriales; family Nocardioidaceae; genus Nocardioides. Next base: position 426,289 of record JBEOUM010000003.1, on the reverse strand, counting down.
GAGGTCAGCGACCCGTTCGGTGCCGTCGCGACCGGCACCGTGCGGATCGCCGTGGTCGCACCCGGCGCGCCCCAGCGCCCGGTCGCCGTCGACGACCTGGTCACGCTCGACCCCGCCAAGAAGCTGACCTACGACGTGCTCGCCAACGACCTGCGTACGCCGGGCACCGAGCTGCACCTGGCCTCCACCGACAAGGTCGAGGGCTCCAACGTCACCCAGCGGTCCGACGGCATCGTCACCGTCGAGGGTGGCTCCGACGAGCCGTTCCAGCACATCCCCTACCGCGCCACCACAGGTCTCCACGAGGACACCGGCGAGCTCGCGATCCGCTACCAGGAGGGCTACGACAACCCGCCGATGGCCGGGATCGTGGTCGCCCACCCGGAGGGCGACTCCTCGACCACCACCGTCGACGTGATGACCAAGGTGACCGACATCGACGACCCGCTCGAGGACCTCACCGTCGACGCGGTCGAAGGCCCCTCGGTCGGCGAGGACGAGTCGAAGCCCAAGATCGACGACGGCAAGGTCACCCTGCCGGTCGGCGACAACACCCGGGTGTGGACCTACCGGGTCACCGACCCCGACGGGGCCCAGGCGGTCGGCTCGATCTACGTGCCCGCGCGCCCCAAGGACGCGCCCTACCTGAAGCCGGGCTCCGAGCTCCAGCTCGACCCGGGCGAGACGAAGAACGTCGACATCACCGACTACGTCGAGGACCCCGAGGGCGACCCGGTGGTGCTGACCACCACCGACAAGATCGGGGCGGCGCCCGAGGGCATGCTCAACACCGGCGACACCACCGCGACGACAGTCAAGGTCACCGCCGGTGAGACCAAAGGCCCGGCGACCCTGACCTTCGAGGTCGCCGACCGCGAGAAGATCACCTCCGCCGACGCCCACCTCTCGGTGATCTCCCTGCCGGTCCAGGTCGGCAAGGAGGAGCCGAAGATCAACTGTCCGAGCACCCCGGTCGAGGTTCCGGAGAGCGGCGACGGCGCGCTGGTCGACATCGCCGCGATCTGCCATGTGTGGACCGCCGACCCGGGTGACGCCGACGACCTCGACTTCACCGCCGAGGTCGGCGACGGGCTCGACGGCGTCGAGGTCAAGCCCGAGGACGGCGGCCTGCGCCTCACCGCCGAGCACGCCGACGCCGGCGCCCAGGGGGCCCTGCAGATCGGGGTCAAGGGCACGGACGCGACCGGCCAGCTCCTGGTCACCGTCATCGCGTTGCCGGCTCCGTCGCTCTCGCCGATCAAGCCGCTGCAGACCGAGGCCGGGAAGACGGTCTCGATCGACATGGCCGACTATCTGCAGACACCGGTGCCGTCGGCGTCGCAGGAGATCGTGGTCACCAAGCTCGACCCGGTGGGCGGCGACTCACCCGACATGGGCAAGGCCAGCGGTTCGAAGATCACCTTCAACACCCCCGAGGAGGGGCACGGCCACTACCGCTACGCGATCGAGGTCAGCGACTCCGGCAAGGACTCCAAGCGGGTGAAGGCCACCGGGGTCATCGAGGTGGACGTCATCGACGTCCCCGGCGCGCCGACGGGGCTGCGTACGACCTCCGACTTCCTCTCCAACGTGGTCGCGCTGTCGTGGAACGCGCCGAAGGACAACGGCGACGACCCGATCCAGCGCTACGAGGTGGAGGCCAACGGCGACCACGTCCAGGACTGCCCGTCGACCTCGTGCCGGATCACCGGGCTGAAGAACGGCACCGTCTACGACTTCCGGGTGCGCGCGGTGAACTCGGTGGGCCCGAGCCGCGAGTGGAGCAACTCGGCCGAGGGCGAGCCCGACGCCTACACCGGTCCGGTGCAGAACCTCCGCGTCACCCGCCAGCGTGACCACAAGGTCGAGCTGAGCTGGGCGCCGCCGGCGGCGTGCGACTGCTCGGACGTGCAGAAATACCGGATCAGCTGGCCGGGTGGTGGCATCAAGGACATCTCCGCAGGTCAGACCACCTATGCGGCGGCGGTCAGCTCCAACGGCGACCCGGTCCAGTTCACCGTCGTGCCGCTCAACGACAAGGGCGTCAAGACCAACAAGGGCCCGACGTCGACGGTCGAGGGAATGGGTGCCGGCAAGCCGGACACCCCGGCGACCCCGACCTTCGACTGGGCCAACACGGCCAACAACTCCGGCAAGGCGGTGACGGTCTCGTGGAGCCCGGTCGCGCCCAACGGCCCGGCGCCGGTGACCTATGAGGTACGCCGCACCGGCGGCACCGGCGAGAAGATCGTGTGCTCCTGGGTGACCGAGACCAGCTGCCGCGACGACGTCGCCAACGACGGCACGATCTACACCTACACCGTCAGGGCCCGCAACGCGGAGGCGACCTCGCCCCGCGAGACCACGTCCGGCGGGTCGCCGGACGCGCACGTCTCCAGCTACTCGGCCGGTGGCAAGGTCGAGGCGGCGGCGACGCCCGAGGCGGTCTCCTTCGCCAGCGCGACCCCGACCGGTTCCAACGGCACGGCCCAGATCGTCTTCACGCCGCAGGCCTCGCACGGCAAGACCAACCGGGTCGAGTGCGTGCGCAACGGATCCTCCTGCGGCAGCTGGACCTACCCGTCCGAGGGCGCCGGCCAGCAGACCAAGACGATCACCGGCTTCACCAACGGCACCTCGACGGGCGTCAAGCTCTACGCCTGCAACGACTCCTCCGGGGGCACCGGGGCCGGTGCGTCCTGCGGCCCTGAGACCACGAAGAACGTGACCACCTACGGTCCGCTGGGCACGCCGTCGATCTCGGCCACCCCGGTCACCAGAAGCCGCGATGTCAACTGGCGGATCAACTACGACCCGAACGGCAAGGCAGCCACCGTCGTCGTCAAGCGCGGCAGCACCGAGATCTCCCGGTTCACCACCGGTGTCAGCGCGGGCAGCCGCTCCGGCACCGACACCGCTCCGGCGTTCAGTACGGCGTACACCTATTCGGTGACCATCAGCGACGGCGGGCGAGGCAGCAAGTCGGACTCGGTTCGGGTGACCACCTCGGACGCCCCGCCGCCCACGATGAACGCCTACAAGGGTCCGCCCTGCTCCGGTGCCGCCTGCCCGCAGCCGGCGGTCACGTGCGGCGGCACCTGCTGGTACGTAGGTGCTGAGATCACCGACCCCGGATACCCCAACAGGGACTGGACGTGCCGCACGGACCAGACCAGCTCGCGGTGGACGGTGTCGCTCGACGGCAACGGCCACGGCAAGGACTACGGCGGCGGCTGGGTCGGCGCGAACACGCCGACGGTCGTCACCTGTACATCCTCCGGCAGACCGACCAAGACCGACTCCTTCACATGGTAACGATGAGAGAGAACCGATGACCGTCACCCATGAGCAGGCCCGCTGGTTCCACGAGACCTTCGAGAAGCTTGCCGACAACGTCGAGAAGGCGGTGCTCGGCAAGCGCAACGTGATCCGCCTGGTGCTGACCGCGCTGCTCTCCGAGGGCCACCTGCTCCTCGAGGACTACCCGGGCACCGGCAAGACCCAGCTCGCCCGCGCGCTGGCGAACACGGTCCAGGGGTCGCACGCGCGCATCCAGTTCACGCCGGACCTGCTCCCGTCCGACGTCACCGGTGTGACGGTCTACGACCAGGGCAAGGGCGCCTTCGAGTTCCACCCGGGCCCGATCTTCCACTCGATCGTGCTCGCCGACGAGATCAACCGGGCCTCCCCGAAGACGCAGTCGGCGCTGCTCGAGGTCATGGAGGAGGGCCGGGTCACCGTCGACGGTGCCACCCGTGACGTCGGCCGGCCGTTCATGGTGATCGCGACCCAGAACCCGATCGAGCAGGCCGGGACGTACCGGCTGCCCGAGGCGCAGCTGGACCGCTTCCTGATGAAGACGTCGGTCGGCTACCCCGACCAGAACGCCACCGTCGAGCTGCTGATGAACTCCTCGGTCCGTGACCGGGCAACCCTGGTCACCCCGATCATCACCGCCCCAACGGTCACCCAGATGGCCGAGATGGCCGACCAGGTCTACATCGACCCCGCGATCGTCGCCTACGTCTCGGCGCTGATCGACGAGTCGCGTCGCCACAAGCACATCCGCCTCGGGGCCTCCATGCGTGGCTGCCTCGCCCTGGTGCGCACCGCCAAGGTCTGGGCGCTCGCCGAGGGTCGCTCGCAGGTGCTGCCCGACGACGTCAAGGCGCTCGCCGAGCCGGTGCTCTGCCACCGCCTGATCCTCGACCCGGAGGCGATGTTCAACGGCGTCACCGTCGAGGACGTCATCGGCGACCTGCTCACCTCGGTCCCGGCTCCCACCGAGCGTGTCGCCTGAGATGAGCAGGCTCAGTGTCCGCAACCTCGTTGCTGACCTGCGGGAACGATCAGCCCCGGTAGCCTCCGGGGCCGGTTCGGCCTACTCCTTCGTCGCCGAGCGGGTCCGTCCGTGGTTCGGCACGGTGACCTCGATCGGCTGGGGCGTGCTGCTGCTCGGCGCGCTGGCCTGGGTCGCCGCGACCGCTCTCGGGTGGATCGAGGCGGCCGTGGTGGCGATGGCGGCGCTCTTCCTCGTGATCGGTGCGGCCTTCTTCATGATCGGCCGCACCCGGCTCGCGGTCGCGACCGTGGTCGAGCCGCCGCGCGTCGCCGTCGGCCAGGCGCTGACCGGCGAGCTGCGGGCCCGCAACGAGGCCCGCGGTCCGCTCGTCTCGACGAGCCTGGAGTTCCCGATCGGAGCAGGTGGGGTGACGTACGACCTGCCGATGCTGCTCCCGGGAGCCGAGCACACCGAGCTCTTCGTGGTGCCGACCCAGCGCCGCGGCGTGATCGACGTCGGCCCCGTCCGGACCGTACGCGGCGACCCGCTCGGTCTCTTCCGGCGCGTGCAGGAGTGGACCGACCGCACCGAGGTCTTCGTCCACCCGCGCACCACCCACCTGGAGCCCTTCGGCGTCGGGCTCGTCCGTGACCTCGAGGGGTCGACGGCGCAGAACACCTCGATGAGCGACCTCGCCTTCCACGCCCTGCGCGAGTACGTCCCCGGCGACGACCTGCGCCACATCCACTGGCGCTCCTCGGCACGCCACGGCCAGCTGCTGGTGCGCCAGTTCCTCGACACCCGCCGCTCCCACATCGTCGTCATCGTCGACTCCTCGCCGATGTCCTACGACTCCGAGGAGGAGTACGAGACCGCGATGTCGATCGCGGGCTCCCTGCTCCGTCGCGGGATCCTGGACGAGTTCGACGTCTCGTTCGCGACCGGCGACGTACTCATGGTGCGGGCCACCGCGGCGAACGGGGGAGGGCGCTCGGCCCTCGACGCCTGCTCGCGGGCGACCCCGCAGCACACCAGCCTGATCGAGATCACCGCCGAGGCGGCCCGGCAGGCGCCGGACGCCTCGCTGGTGATGCTGGTGACCGGGCGCTACCCGGAGTTCGTCACGCTGCAGCGCGCCGCCGGACAGTTCTCGGTCGACGCCACCACCGTCGCCGTGCGGGTCGACTCCTCCCAGCGTGCCGGCTTCAAGGCGATCGCCGACCTGCCGATGATCACCCTGCCCGATCTGGACCAGCTGCCGGTCGTGCTGTCGAAGGGCCTGTCCGGATGAAGATGACGAAGCACTACGCCGTCGACGGGCTCCTCCTCTTCCTGCTCGGCACCATCGCCTTCCTCGGCTTCGACGACACCTACGCCGGCTGGACCTACCTCATCGCCGGTGTCGCCGGGCTGCTGCTCGGGATCCTCATCGCCTTCGTCGGCCGCGGCCAGCCGGTCGTCGTCCTGGCGGTCGGGCTCCTGGCCGCCTTCTTCGTGCTCGGCGGTGCGGTCGTGCTGCACGGGATCGGTGACCTCTCGTTCCTCCCGGTCCCGAACACGATCGGCACGCTCGCCGACAACTCGGTGCACGGCTGGAAGCGACTGCTGACCACGTTGCCGCCGGTCGACGGCGGGGCGCTGCTGACGATCCCCTACATCCTGGGTCTGGTCGCCGGCTGTGTCGGCTTCGCGCTCGCGGTGCGGGTGAAGGCGGCCCTGCCGCCCGTGCTCGTCGCGTTCGCACTGATGGCCGGGGTGATCCTGCTCGGCGTACAGGACCCGTCCAAGACCGCCCTGCTCGGCGCGCTCTTCGGAGCGATCGCGATCACCTGGCTCTGCATCCGCGGGATGCGGGCCCGTGCCCTCGCCGCCGGCGGCGGCCGCCGGATCTCACGGACCGCGATCGGGGCCGCGCTGTGCCTCGGTGCGGCCGGGCTGGCGTTCCTCGCCGGGCCGCTGCTGCCGGGGCTCGCGCCCGAGCGTACGGTGCTGCGCGGCGAGATCGAGCCGCCCTTCAACGTCGGGCAGTACCCGTCGCCGCTGGCCGGCTTCCGGGTCTACACCAAGGGCTACCAGACGCCGGAGGACGACCGCCGGCTCTACGAGAAGGACCTCTTCACCGTCTCGGGCCTGCCCGAGGGCACCCGGATCCGGGTGGCAGCGATGGATTCGTACGACGGCACCGTCTGGCGTGCGGCCAACGACTCCGGCGAGACCGAAGGTCCCGACGACACCTTCCAGAAGATCAGCTCGACGCTGCGCAACCCGCTGGCCGACGGCAAGCAGGTGCGCGGCACGATCACGATCGGCGACGACTTCGGTGGCGTCTGGGTGCCGCTGCCGGCCGCGCTCACCCACATCTCCTTCGACGGCCCCGACGCCGACTCGTTCCGCTACAACCTGGCCACCTCGACCGGTGTGCTGCCGTCCGCGCTCAAGCCCGGCGACTCCTACTCCTTCACCGCCTCGGCCACCGACGAGAAGGTGAGCAAGAAGAGCGAGGTGTGGTCGGGCGGGTCCCCGATCGGCGACGAGGCCGCTCAGTTCCAGGCGCTCGCCGCCGAGTACGCCGGTGGTGGTGACTCTCCGATCACCAACGCCCTGGCGGTGGCCGCGAAGCTGAAGGAGGAGGGCACCTACACGGACGGTGAGCCGCCCAACCAGCAGTACCCGGCAGGCCACTCGCTGCGCCGCCTCGCCGACTTCACCGCCAAGGGCGGCCAGCTCGCCGGCGACGACGAGCAGTACGCCGCGCTGATGGCGGTCCTCGCCAACCAGGTCGGCGTCCCGGCCCGCGTGGTCCTGGGTGCCGTCGTCGGCTCCGACGGCGTGGTCCAGGGCAAGGACATGCACGCCTGGGTCGAGCTGCGGATGTCGGACGGGTCCTGGGCGACCCTGGACTGGTCCGAGTTCATGAACACCGAGAAGCCGCCGCAGCAGAACGCCCCTCAGCCCGAGGAGCTCGTCACCGGCAAGGTCGTCCCGCCGCCGGCGCCGGTGCGCCCGCCCGCGACCTCCGGGGACCCGCTGGACGAGTCGGTGAACCAGAAGGCCAACTCGCGCCCCGACGGGTTCACGCTGCCCGGCTGGCTGATCGCCGTCTTCACGTACGTCGGTGTCCCGCTGCTCCTCATCGCGGCCCTGTGCGGTGCGATCATCGGTGCCAAGATCTGGCGGAGACACCGTCGGCGGACGCGCGGGACCCCGGTCGCCCGGCTCTCCGGTGGCTGGCGAGAGACCCTCGACCATGCCCGTGACTTCGGGGTCGGCGTGCCCGTCGGGGCCACCCGCCGCGAGCAGGCCTCCGTGCTGTCCGCGTCGCCGGGCATGGACGGTGCGCCAGGGCTGGCGCTGCTCACCGACACCACGATGTTCGGCGAGGCCGGGCCGGACGACGCCGAGGTCGCCGCGTTCTGGGAGCAGGTCGGCGCGCTGCGCTCGTCGGTCTCCGACTCGCGCACGCGGTGGCAGCGCATCCGGGCGGCGATCAACCCGCTCTCGCTGGTGCCCGCACGGCTGTGGCGGAAGCGCTGACTCAGTCGCCGAGCCCGTAGTCCCTGATCCACTCCGGGGTGATCCGGAGGATCTCGCGCGACATCCCCCGCATCGGCGGATCGACGTCCGTGAGGGCCTCGGCGGTCCCGCGGATCTCGATCATCCGGGGCGTCCACGGGTCGGTGGACTCGAGGTCGTCGACCACGAACGCCACCTGGGGGTGCTTCTGGGCGTTCCGGAACTTCCGTGACCTGCCCATCCGGTGGCCGCCGATGAGGATCCGGTGCTCCTCGTCGATCTTGAACCCCACGGGGTTGTTCTGGAGACCGCCGTCGGGGGCCATGGTCGCGAGCCTGCCGAGGAGCTGGGTGCGGAGGTAGCGGAGCTGCGTGTCGGTGAACCTCATGCCCTCAGCATCGGTGCTCAAGCCGGGTTGAGGTCAACCCCGCTTCTCCGTCGCCGGCCGGCCGAGCGGCCGGACGGCGGGCCCGTCGAGGACGGAGCCGTCAGGGCGGAACCGGGAGCCGTGGCAGGTGCAGTCCCAGCTGGTCTCTGCGGGGTTCCAGTGCAGGGGGCAGCCGAGATGGCTGCATCGGGGGCTCACCGTGTGCAGGGCGCCCGCCGGGTCGCGGTAGCCGCCGACGGTGTGGCCGCCGACGTCGACGAGCCCGCCTTCACCCGGGCTCAGCTCGTCGACCGGGCGGGCCTCGGGGTCGTGGCGACGGCCCGCGACGAGCTCCTGACCCACCTTCAGGTTGTCCTTGATGAGGCGGCCGACGGTCCGGATACTGCCGATGCGGCCGGCGTCGAACGGCGCCAGCCACGGGTTGTCGTCGCCCGCGAGGAGGTCGGCGAGCATCATGGCGGCCGCGGTCCCGCTGCTCAGGCCCCACTTCTGGAAGCCGGTGGCGACCAGGACCTGCTCGCTCATCGGCGAGTGGCCGACATAGGGGACCCGGTCCGGGGTGAGGTAGTCCTGGGACGACCATCGGTAGTCGACCGCCTCGACGTCGAAGGTGGCGCGGACCCACCTCTCGAGGTCCGCGTACATCGCCTCGGTGTCGGGCTCCGCGCCGGTCTCGTGGCCGTTGCCGACCACGATCAGCCCGTTCGGGCCGGGGTCCGGCCAGGGTCGGGTCGAGCGGCTGGGTGCGTCGATGCTGATCGCCATGCCGGCCGGTGCCGCGTCGCGCAGGCGGACCGCCAACCCGTACGAGCGCGATGGCCTGGTCCGCGCGAAGTATCCGCCGAGCAGCCCCGGCGGGAGCAGGGTGGCGACGACCACCTGGCGGGCGACCACGGTGCCCGTCGAGGTGGTGAGCTCGACGGTGCGGTCGCGCCGCTCGTCGATGGAGGTGACCCGTGTGCCCTCGAAGATCGGCCCACCGGCCGCCATGAACGCAGCGGCGAGGCCGGCCAGGTACCTGCCGGGGTGGAAGTGGATCTGGTCGTCGAAGACGACCGCGGCCTCGACGTCGAAGGGCAGGTCGGTCCGGTCGGTCAGCCGCGCCGGCAGTCCCAGCCGAGCCGCAGCCATGACCTCGTCCTCGATCCGCGACCGCTGGTCCGGCAGCCGGGTGTAGGCGTACGCCGGGGCCCGGGTCAGGTCACACTCGATCCTCAGCTCCGAAGCGAGGTCGGCGACCTGCTCGACCCCCGCCTGCTGTGCGTCCGCGTAGCGGCGCGCGCCGTCCTCCCCGTGACGTTCGACCAGGTCGGCGTAGATCAGCCCGTGCTGCGCGGTCACCTTCCCGGTGGTGTACCCGGTGGTGCCTCCGCCGACCCGCGCCGCCTCCAGCACGGCCACCCGTAGGCCGCGCCGCTGCGCGAGCAGCGCGGTGGTCAACCCGACGATGCCACCACCCACCACGGCCACATCGACGTCGAGATCCGTGTCCAGGACGGCTGACCGCGGCATCTCGGCCGTGGCCAGCCACACGCTCGTGCGTTCCATCACGTACGTCCTCTCCGTCGACGCGGTACCCGGTTCACCCGGTCCTCATGCTGCAGAAGCGGAAGGCGTACGTCCGGAACCCGGCCTAGCGTGAGCGGCATGACGATCATCGACCCGACCCAGCCACTCGAGATGACCCCGGTCATGGACGAGACCGGAACGCTGCTCAGCACGCTCGACCGGATCCGACGTACGTTCGCGTGGAAGTGCGGCGGGCTGACCGACGAGCAGCTGCGCCGGCGGCTCGAGCCCTCGAAGATCACGCTCGGCTGGCTCCTCAAGCACCTCGCCTTCTGCGAGGACCACTACTTCACCGCGGTCCTCGCCGACAACGGCTACCCAGACGTCTGGGCGTCCTACCGCCCGGGTGAGGAGGACTGGGACTGGCGGACCGAGGCCGAGGACACGGCCGAGGGGCTGATGGCCCTGTGGGAGGGCGCGGTCGCCAGGTCGCGCCGATCGATCGCCGACGCCCTCGGCAGGGACGGGATGGACACGCTCGCCACCAACGCCGAGTGGGGCGTCGAGGCCAACGCCCGCCGCTACATCGCCGACATGATCGAGGAGTACGCCCGCCACACCGGCCACGCCGACCTCATCCGCGAGTCCATCGACGGCCTCGTCGGCGAGGACCCGCGGGACGGCGAATCCTGACTGTGCCGATCAGCCCAGGGCGACCGTGAGAGCGAGGAGGGTGGCGGGGTCGTCGAGCCGGTCCCCGTACGCCTCGCGGAGCTGCCCCATCCGATAGCGGACGGTCTGAGGGTGGATGAAGAGCTCGGCGGCGACCTCGTCGCGTCGGCCCTGGTGGAGGAGCCAGGAGCGGAGGGTCTCGGTGAGCTTCTCGGCGGTGGCGGGGCGCAGCTCGGCCAGGGGGGCGAGCACCTGGGCGCGGAGGTCCTCGCGGGCATCGGCGTCGGCGGAGAGGACCAGCTCGACGAGGTGCTGCTCGGTGTCGGAGCCGAGGCCGGCGACGTGGGCGCGCCGGGCGCGCTCGTAGGAGATCCGGGCCTCTCGCCACGGCTTGGCCGGCCCGACGACCGCCCGTCGTCCCTCCAGTGCCTTCATCAACGCACGGCGGCGCCGGCCGTGGGCGTCGGGGACCAGCAGCAGGGTGTGGTCGTCGAGGTCGACCAGATCGTCGTGCTCCAGCGTCGCCTGGTTGACCTTGGCGAGGATGGTGCCGACCTGGGAGTTGGGGACGAGCACGGCGGTGAGCGTGCTCGGCGGGGTCCATTCGGCGCGGACCGCCGCGTCGTCGAGCTCGGCGGGCGTCGCCTCGGCCAGGAGCTTGCGGGCAAGCCGTTCACGCAGCTGCCGCTGCACTCGTCCGGTGGTGGCCCGCTCATCGGCGTGCCCGGCTGCCGACGCCTCCGAGATCTCGTCGATCCAGGCGAAGACCAGGGCCGCGAACTCGACCAGGTCCTCCGGTGCCATGCCGCCCTCGACCGCCTTGCTGGAGAGCTCGCGCCATGCCACCCGGGCTCCGATGCGGTATGCCGCCAGCAGCGCCTCGGTCGTGCGGCCGGAACGCGCCTCTCCGCGGCCCAGCCCGTAGGCCCCCTCGAGTGCCGGGGGAGTGGCGGTCGCGACCTCGGCCGGGAGGTCGTTCGCCGAGGCCAGTGACAGGAAGCCGCTCAGTGCGATCCCCACCGCCGTGCGGATGGTCTCGCCCATCCGTCCCGAGAAGGCGTCGCGATAGGCGGGGACCTCGGCGGTGACCGCCGCCACGACGTCCTCGCTGACCCGCGGCAGGGCCTCCCGGATCGATGCGACGATCTCGGGCGTCAGATGGACGTCATAGGACGAAAGTGCCAGGGCATCTCGGGAACTTTTGTTCGTCACGTATAAATCCGCCTATCAGATTCACGTCGCTGACACAGGAGTTTACCTCGCACAAATAGCATCATGGAATGCATGGTTGAGATCTCCACATCCCCCGCCCTGTTCGCCCCGGGCGAGGCCGGGCGACCCGCATGGCGGGCGCGGTTCTCGCGCAAGGCATGGGGGGTCGCCGAGAAGATCGCCACGCCTCTGGCGCCGGCCGACTACCTGGACATGTTCAATCCGCTCCGTCCCGGCGCTGACCTGCGAGGACGCATCGTCAAGGTCACTCCGGAGACCGCCGACGCGGCCACCATCGAGATCAAACCGGGCGCCGACTGGGCGGGCCACACGCCGGGTCAGTACGTCCGTGTGGGTGTCGACGTCAACGGCGTACGCCACTGGCGGGCCTACTCGCTCACCCACGGGCCCCGCAAGGACGGCCTCATCTCGATCACGGTCAAGGCCGTCCCCGACGGCAAGGTCTCCAGCCACCTGGTGCGCCGCCTGCGCCCGGGCAAGATCGTCCACCTCGAGCAGGCCGCCGGCGACTTCGTGCTGCCCAGTGACCTGCGCGGCCACAAGTTCCTGATGATGACCGCCGGCTCCGGCGTGACCCCGGTCATCGGCATGCTGCGCAACCTCTTCCCGGTCACCGACGAGGGCGTCGTCGAGCACCAGCGTCTCGACGTCACGGTCGTCCACGTCGCCCCGAGCCGTCCCGACTCGATCTTCATCCGCAACCTCGAGTCGCTCCACGAGGCCGGCGCGATCCGCCTCGTCACCCGCTACACCGGCTCCGAGGGCCGCCTCGACATCGACACCCTGACCGAGCTCGTCCCGGACCTGAAGGAGCGGAAGGCGTACGCCTGCGGTCCGGCCGGGCTCCTCGACAACCTCCAGGCCTGGTACGACGCCGAGGGCCTGCCGCTCCAGACCGAGCAGTTCCGCCTGGCCACGGTCGTCACGGGCGAGGGTGGCACGCTCACCTTCACCGGCAAGACCGTGGACGCACCTGGTGACAAGCCGATCCTCGACGCCGCCGAAGAGGCCGGCGTCCTCATGCCGAGCGGTTGCCGTATGGGCATCTGCTTCGGCTGCGTGCTCCCGATGAAGGAGGGCGCCGTCCGCGACCTCCGCAACGGCGAGCTCACCGTCGCCCGCCCGGGTGAGACCGGCCCCGAAGGGGTACCGATCCAGACCTGCATCTCCGCCGCCGCCGGCGAGTGCGTCATCGACCACCCCGCCTCCTGACCACGGCTCGAACGACCAGCCCCCCACAAGACGAGAAGCGAGACAGCCATGACCATCGCACCTGAAGCCCCGGCCTACACCGGCCCGATCGCCCACCTGACCCGCGACGACATCGAGCAGCTCGGCCGCGAGCTCGACGCCATCCGCCAAGAGGTCATCGACACCCGTGGAGAGCGCGACGCCGCGTACATCCACAAGGTCATCAAGGTCCAGCGCTCGCTGGAGCTCGGCTCCCGCGCCGTCCTGCTCGCGAGCATCTTCCCGCCGGCGTTCGTCGTCGGCACCGTAGGTCTCTCGATCGCCAAGATCCTGGACAACATGGAGATCGGCCACAACATCATGCACGGCCAGTGGGACTGGATGCGTGACCCGAAGATCCACTCCACCGTGTGGGAGTGGGACAACGCCTCGACGAGCGAGGGGTGGAAGCACTCCCACAACGAGCTGCACCACACCTACACGAACATCGTGGGCAAGGACAACGACCTCGGCTGGGGCATCATGCGCGTCGACGAGGAGCAGCGCTGGACGCCGGCGAGCCTCTTCCAGCCCGCGATGAACTTCATCAACATGTGCATCTTCGAGTACGGCATCGCGATGTACGACCTCGAGCTCGGCCGGGTGATCCGGCAGAAGAAGAAGGGTCGCCGGCCGTCCGCCGAGTGGCAGATGGCGGCGAAGCGTACGCTCGCCAAGGTCCGCCGCCAGGCGTTCAAGGACTACGTCGCCCACCCGCTCGTCTCGATGGTGACCCTCTCCGGTCCGACCACGCTGCTGGCCAACGTGATCGCCAACTTCACCCGCAACGTCTGGACCCACTCGGTGATCATGTGCGGTCACTTCCCCGAGGGCGTGGAGACCTTCGAGCTCAAGGACATCCCGGAGAACGAGTCCCGCGGTGAGTGGTACGTCCGGCAGATGCTCGGCTCGGCCAACATCTCCGGCTCGAAGTTCCTGCACGTGATGACCGGCAACCTGTCCCACCAGATCGAGCACCACATCTTCCCGGACCTGCCCTCGAACCGTTACGCCGAGATCGCGCCGAAGGTCCGCGCGCTCTTCGACAAGTACGGCCTCAACTACCACACCGCGCCGATGCCGCAGCAGGTCGCTTCCGCGTGGCACAAGGTGCTGCGCCTCTCGCTGCCCAACGGGTTCCTCGAGTCCACCACGGTGCGCAACGCCCCCAAGCAGGTCGTGAAGCTGGTCAAGGCCGTCCGCGGTGACACCCGTACGCGACGCCGGCTGCTCAAGGAGTTCGAGGCCGCCGGCGCCGCCTCGGTGGGCAAGGCCGTCTAGGGCTCAGGCGTCGTACGCGCCGACCGCGATGTCCTCGAGCAGCGTTGCGCCGGTCGGCTCCCAGGCCAGCGTCTTCCGAGTGATCTCGGACGAGGTCGCGCCGTCCAGGCCGAACATCATCGCCATCCAGCCGAAGTGGGCCGGGGCGTCGTCCGGACTGATCGACCGTACCGGCAGATCCAGCCGCGCGCCGAGGGCCTCGGCGATCTCCCGGGTCGGGACGCCCTCCTCGGCGACCGCGTGCACGCGGAAGCCTGCCGGTGCCTTCTCCAGGGCGAGACGCACGGCGCGGGCGACGTCGCTCCGGTCGGCGCTGGCCCAGCGGCTGCTGCCGTCGCCGATGTAGCCCGATACGCCCTGCTTCCGGGCGACCTGGGCCAGGTAGGCGACGAAGCCGGGGTCGCCGTCACGGCCGTGCACGATCGGGAAGCGGAGCGCCACCGGGCGTACGCCCTTGTCGGCGTAGCTCAGGGCGAGGTTCTCGGCGCCGCCACGCATCGAGTCGGGCCCGTGGTGGGGGAGCGGATCGTTCTCCGTGGTCGCCCGGCCGGGGGTGGCTCCCGCGGCGCCGCTGGCGAACAGGAACGGCTTGTCGGTGCCCTCGAGGGCTTCGAGCATGGTGCTCACCACCTCGCGCTCGGTGCGCCCGGCGTCGTCGAAGTGGTCGAAGTCGTGGTTGAAGGCCAGGTGGATGACGGCATCGGCCGCCTTGGCCGCGGCGACGAGCGACTCGGGGTCGTCGAGCGAGCCGCGGTGCGCGGTCGCGCCCTTGGCCTCCAGGGCGGCGGCGCTCGCGTCCGAGCGAGCCAGTCCGGTGACGGCGTACCCGTTCGTGAGCAGCTCGTCGGTGACCGCGGAGCCGATCCAGCCGGAGGCTCCGGTGACGAAGATGTTCATCGGTTTTCCTTTCATGTCAGTGACTGACATCAACGGTAGCACGCGATGTCAGGAACTGTCATCGCGTAGAATGGGCGCATGGGTCGATGGGAGCCGGACGCGCGAGGTCGGATGCTGGACGCCGCCATCGAGCTGTTCACCGAGAAGGGCTACGACAAGACCACCGCCGGTGACATCGCCGCCCGGGCAGGGGTCACCGAGCGCACCTTCTTCCGTCACTTCGCCGACAAGCGGGAAGTGCTCTTCGCCGGCCCGGCGTCGCTCGACGAGATGGTCGCCAAGGCCATCGCCGGCGCCGACGAGGGCACGACGCCGCTGCAGATGGTGATCGCCGGCGTACGTCAGGTGGCCGTCGAGCTCGTCGCGGTACGCAGCCGGGAGCAGGCCGCGCAACGTGCCCGGATCGTCGAGGCGACCCCCGCTCTACGCGAGCGCGAGCTGCTCAAGATGGCGTCGATGACGACCGCCGCACAGACGGCGCTCGCCGAGCGAGGAGTGGGCGAGCCGGCCGCGGGGCTGGCGGCGTACAGCGCTGCCGCGGTGTTCCAGACGGCGTTCTCCCGGTGGGTATCCGGCGTCACCGGTCTGACGCTGCCCGAGTGCGTCGACGAGGCCGCCGCCGCGCTGCGCGATCTCCGCTAGTGCACACCTCGGTCACACCTGGACCACGGTGACGAATGTCGTATGGACATGACCCGCCGGGTACCGGTAGACAACTAGGCACTATGGAGAACGAGTTGATTCCCGGAGCCGAGTCGCAGACCGCGGTGCGCAGCTATGTGACCGCCAACCAGCCGAACCCGTCGGCGCTCGCCGAAGGCCTGTGGGTGCTGCCTCCCGACGTGCTCTCCAGCGGCGACCGCGCGGTGCTCTTCGACCAGTACAAGCTCTACGTCGCCGAGGCCGAGCGGCTCAGCGTGCGGCGCACGATCACCAGCGCGTTCCTCCTGATCCTCAACGTCGGCGTCCTGGTCGCCGGCACCGCACTCGTGGCCCACGCCCCCGAGCGCCCCTGGCTGTTCACGGTCGCGCTGATCGCCGCTCTCGGCCTGTGCCTCGGCTGGTTCTGGATCATCCGCTCCTACCGGCAGATGGCGAGCGGGAAATACACCGTCATCTCCCACCTCGAGAAGCAGCTCCCCGCGGCGCCGGGCGTCGCGGAGTGGTCGGCCGTCGGCCTCGGGCGCGACAGCTCGCGCTACCTGCCGATGAGCAACATCGAGGTGTGGGCGCCCGCGCTCTTCGCGTTCTGCCACGTCGCGACGTACGCCCTGCTCTACATCCCCTAGTCGAGAACCCTCACCTCGAGCGGGGTCTCCTTGTCCGGTCCGACGGCGTAGGCGACGCCGTCGGGCCGCTCGCTGAGCACCTCGACCAGCTCGCCGTCGCGCCACAAGAGGGCGACGCCGTCATCGGCCGCGTAGCCGGCGGGCAGTGCCCCGGAGCCGACGAACCGGACGTACGTCTCCCGCCGGTCCGCCTCGCCGAGGTAGTGCGGGCAGAACGAGCCGGGGAGGAAGCCCAGGCCGTCGGGGAGCGGCGCGGTGGGGCCGAAGGAGTCGGTCGAGGAGGCCTCGTACCAGCAGTTGGCCCCCGCCGAGATCCCCGCGAGGATCGTCCCGCCGGCGGCGGCCTTCTCCAGCAGGGCGGGCAGCCCGTGCAGCCGCCACACCGCCAGCAGGTTGGCCGTGGACCCGCCGCCGACGTAGACGATGTCCTGCTCGAGCAGCTGCTCGAGGTCGTCGATCGGGAGCTCGTGCCCCTCGGGTGCCTTGTTGAACAGCGACAGCACCTTCGCCTCGGCGCGGTCGGCGTACGCCGCGAGGAACTTGTCGTGATAGCTGTCCGCGTCCCCGCTGGCGGTCCCGACGAAGCAGACCTTGGGCCGATCCTTGCCGCTCAGCCGGCTCAGCTCCGCGTCGAGCGGCGAGAAGTCCCGCCCGTGCACATCCGGCATCGAGAAGCCGCCACCGCCCAGGGTCAGGATCGTTCCACGCATGGGGTGAGTGTAGGGAACAGAAGGCCCCGCCGGCGTGGCCACGTGGTGTGACCGGCCGGCGGGGCCCCTGAAGGTGTGACCGCTACTTCACGGTGACGGTCACCGTCTTGGTGATCGCCTCGTTCTTCCGGTCACCCGAGTAGGCCACCTCGTAGGTGTGCGTGCCTCGGAGCGCCCGGAAGGTCGCCTCCTCATTCTTCAGGGTGAAGCGGCCGATGCGGATGCCGTGCTCGCTCACGACGACCTCGCCGGAGGCGCGCTCGCCGTCGACGGTGATCTCGACCTTGCCGCGCTTGGGCGAGGTGGCGGAGATCTCCGGGACCGCCTTCTCGGTGCAGTAGCTCACCGAGACGTTGTCCACGGCCCAGCCCTCGACACCGTTGCAGCCGTCCCGAGCGATGTCGAAGCGGAACCGCACGGTGTCACCGGCGTCGGCGACGGCGTCGAGGTCGATGATCGTCGTGCCCCACTGACCGGTGAACTTGCCACCGTCGGTGCCGGTCCAGGCGGGCTCGCCGCCGAGGTAGCCGCTGTCGGGATCCATCGTCGCGCCGGGTGCGTTGAAGAGGTACGCAGCCTGGTCGACGAGGGTGAAGTCACCGCCGTTGACCGACACCTTGACGTTGCCGCCGTCCCAGCCGGACTCGGTGCGCACCGAGTGGTCGAACGTGAGGCGAGGAGTCATGCCCGCGGGCACCTTGATCTCCGGGGAGATCAGGCCGTTCCGGCTGGTGATGTCACCGACCGGGTCACCGCACTTGCCCTCGACGGGGTCGGGACCCCAGGCCAGGCCGGTGTCGTTGCCCTCGATGCCGGTGCCGGGCTCCCAGGGGTAGTCGTTACCGGGGACCAGGGCCTCGGCGTCCTGGGACCAACCGGCCAGACCGTCCTCGAAGTCCTCGGTGTAGGTGGTGACCTCGTTGGTGCCCTCGCCGCACAGGGCGGGGGTGTTCGGGTCGAGCATCGGGCCGAAGTTGCACTGGACCGGCTCCTTGGTGAGCTCGGTGGCCGTGTTGGCCGCCGCGACCGAGGCGCAGTCGTCGGCGGTGATCGGCTCCAGAGCCGGGGCGACGGCCTCGCCACCCGGGGTCTCACCGCCGCCGGCCTGCGGCGTCGAGGTGCCCAGGGTGAGCTTCTTGAGCGTCGTCACGCCGATCAGGTCGGCGCAGGAGGAGACCATCGCCTGGGCGTACTCGGGGAAGCCCGAGGTCGGCGTCAGGTAGTTGCTCTGGGCGTGCCAGATCAGGTTGGCGGCCTTGTCCAGGCCGATGCCCGCCACGTTGACGTCGTTGTAGGAGCCACCGTCCACGAGCAGCGCGTAGTGGTGGTTGATGACGCCGGAGTTGGTGTGGACGCCGCCGGAGTCGGTGGCACCGTCGCAGTGGTACTCCACGTCGGAGACCTTGCCCGGGTCGCCGTAGCAGGTCGGGTTCCACATGTCGCGGATCGCGCCGCCGAAGGCGGTGGAGTCCTCACCCATCAGCCAGCGCACGGACTCGTCCTTGGTGCTGGTCGAGGCGTCCTTGATGGTGATGTTGACCGTCGAGGTGGCGCTCTTGATCTTCTGGCCGGTGGCGTAGTCGGTCGTCGCGCCGTAGATGTCGGAGTTGCCGGAGATCGAGCCGATCGGCTGTCCCTGCAGGAAACCGACCACGATGCCCTTGGCACCAGCCGCTCGCGCGTTGGCGATCTTGACGGTGAAGGCGCAGACGCCGCGATCGACGTAGACGAACTTCCCGGCGATGTCGGCGGCGTTCGTGAGGGCGCCGCAGCCGTTGGTCGCGCTGCCGTCGGCCGGGTCGTCCTGGCCCACGACGATGTCAGAGGTCACACCTGCAGTCGGGAAGACCGGGCCGAAGTTGGCCGCGGCGGCCGGGCAGCCGCCAGCGATGTCGGCGGGGGAGTTGATGGTCAGCTCGATCGCCCCACGCGTCGACGAGGAGCAGTGGCCGTCGGTGCGCTTGGTCTGCTCGTTGCCGCCGTTCTCGCGGGCGTTGAGGAAGTCGACCGTGTTGCCCCACATGTCGGAGTACGCCTCGTTGAGCGCACCCGGCTGCCACTGGTAGATCAGGCCGGAGGTGTACTCCGTGTAGGCGTGGCCCCACTCGTGCGCCACCACGTCGTCGGAGGTGACCCCGGAGCAGTAGTTGGTGGTCGCGCCGTTCCAGTTGGCGTTCGGGCAGGAGATCGCCGGGTCGTTGTTGACCGTGACCATCTTCGCGCCGTTGCCGTCGTAGGAGTCGCGGCCGAAGGTGTTCTTGTAGAGCCAGTAGGACTCACCGGTGGTGGCGACCTCGTTGGCCTGGTCCTGGTCGAGCGTGCCCGGGAAGGCGTCGTTCTCGTTCCAGACGGTCGCGTCGTCGCCGGTGTCGGTGGTGTTGTGCTTCTCGATCAGCTCGCGCTCGTTGGCGGCGTGGAGCATCGAGTAGCGGTTGACCGGCTTGCCGCTGGTCGCGTCGAGCACCACGGTCTCGCGCACGGTGGACTGGTTGGACACCTCGATGACCCAGGCGAGCAGGCTCTTGCCGCTCACGCCCTGGGCGGCGCCCATGCGGTAGATGTTGAGGTCGGCCTTGACGACCTCTACGCCGGTGGTGTCGACCTTGCTGTCGGCGTTGGCCTCGGCCGGCTTCGACTTCACCAGCTGGAGCGCCTTGGCGCTGGCCTTCTCCTTCGACCACGTCGGGGTCGTGCTGAGGTCGAGGTTCGGGGCGGCGAAGCCGTTGACCGAGGTCAGGTCGCCGGACTTGTCGACGTGGGCCTTGAGGACACCGCCGAAGACCGGCACATCCTTGTAGGCCTGCTCGAACTCGACCGTCCAGCCCGCCGGGGTCGTGCTGACCTTCGACTGGTCGAGCTGGCTGGGCTTCGCGCCGAAGACCGAGGCGTACTCGTCGAGGTAGGCGCGCGCCTTGGCGGCAGCTTCGGACTTGGTGTCGGCGTCGATGCGGGGCAGCAGGTCGCCCTTGGTGGACACGAAGCCGATCCGGCCGGTGGCGCCCTCCTTCTTGAGGGTGACGGTCTGGTCGGCCGTGGCCTTCAGCTGGTCGATGCCGCTGGGATCCGGTTTCGCGGCGACCGCGGCGACCGGTGTGATCACCAGGCTCGCCGCGACGAGCGCAAGGCTGATTCCTTGCTTTCCGAGCTTCACGGGTTGCTCCTCTCGGGGACTCGCCGCGTCAGGTCGCGGCGATTCGCATCGTAGAGAGATTTGCGCCGAAGAGGGGTGCAAACACGAATCACGAGTCCGAAACGATTCCTCCTCGGGCAATCCTCAATCGGAGGGCCTCAGGGGAGATCTAAGGTAGTTTCCCGATGTGCGGGCCTACCTCAGGCGCAGATTCTCGAGGGGTGCCCTTGGAGATCATCCCGCCTTTGTACGCCGCCGGCCTGCCGTGCCACGGAGACGACTCTGCGTTGTGGTTCTCAGAGTCCCCCGCCGCCCTCGAGGTGGCCAAAGACCGCTGCCTCGACTGCCCGGTCATGCGCGAGTGCCTCTCGGGTGCTCTCGCGCGTTCCGAGCCGTGGGGTGTCTGGGGCGGCGAGATCGTCGAGCGCGGCCAGGTGGTCACCCACAAGCGCGGCCGCGGCCGACCCCGCCGCCAGGCCGCCTAGGCGTGCGCTGACTCCAGTCCCAGGCTCTCGGCGAGCTTCGCGACCTGGGCGGGGGCGGCGTACGCCTCGATCTCGGTGATCTGGCCGTCGACCACGGTGAAGGCCATGACGCTGAAGAGCTTCCCGTGGAAGGTGATCGCGACACCGGCGGAGCCGTTGACGAGGGCGCTGTGGGTGACGCGGTCGGCGTGGGCGTACATGACGGCGTTGCCCGCCACCTTCGCCGCGCCCCGGTAGGTGGTGATCCCGGAGCCGAGGTCGGCCCGCAGGACGACGTCGGGATGGAGCGCACCGATCAGCCGGTCCAGGTCGCCGTCCTGGGCGGCGGCGAAGAAGGCGTCGACGACCTCGCGCTGCGCGCTGACATCGGTGTCCGGCGTACGTCCTCGGACCCGGCGCCGGGCCCGGCTCGCCAGCTGCCGGGTCGAGTCCGAGGAGCGGTCGAGCATCGTCGCGATCTCGTCGAAGGGCACGGCGAAGAGATCGTGGAGCACGAAGGCCAGCCGCTCGTCCGGGGAGAGCTGGTCGAGCACGACCAGGAGAGCGATGCTGACCGAGTCGGCGAGCACGGCGCGCTCGGCCGGGTCCTGGGCGCCCATCTGCAGGGTGCCGGTGTCGTCGAGGACGACCGTGGGGTCGGGCAGCCGGTCCTCGATGGAGACCTCGCCGCGGGTCTTGCGCGAGCGCAGCATGTTGAGCGAGACGCGGGCCACCACCGTCGTCAGCCACGCGCCGACGTTGTCGATCTCGTCGGTCTGGCTCCGGCTCAGCCGGAGCCAGGCGTCCTGGACGGCGTCCTCGGCCTCTGAGGTGGAACCGAGCATCCGGTAGGCCACCCCGTACAAGTGCTGCCGCTCCTGCTCGAAACGCTCGGCCAGCCACTCCTGCTGCATCGTCAATCCCCTTGATAGTCGGGTCCTCATAGATCCGACCCGCGAAGCAGACCAGATGTGACCGATTCGGTGAAAGAATTTTTTCTTTCGCTGATCTGTCACATCCGCCCGACGCGCCGGGTCGGGGATGGCATGAGCAACCGAATGAAGAACCCCGCAGAAGTCATCCCGCAGGCCTACAAGGGCATCGGCAACCTCCTCGCCGCTGTCGCCGACGGCGGCCTCCCCGAGACCACGACCGAGCTGATCGCGATGCGAGTCAGCTCGCTCAACGGCTGCGCGGCCTGCCTCCAGGGCCACGCCGTCCGCGTCGAGGAGGTCGGTCTCCCGATCGAGAAGATCGTCGGCCTCGCGGCCTACCGTGAGTCGCCCTTCTTCAGCGAGCCCGAGAAGGCAGCCCTCGCGCTGGCCGACGCCGTCACCCGCCTTGCCGACGCCGAGGACGCCGTGCCGGACGAGCTCTGGCGCGAGGTCACCAAGCACTACGACGAGCGCCAGACCGCCGCACTCGTCCTCTGCATCGCCACCCACAACCTCTTCAACCGGGTCAACGTGACGGTGCGTGAGGACGCCGAGAACCCCTTCTGGATGAGCTGACCCACCAGTGATGTCCGCAGATCAGGCCAGGGCGGCCGAGACGACCGCCCTGGCCTCCTCCTGCACCTGGGCCAGGTGGTCGGGTCCACGGAAGGACTCGGCGTAGATCTTGTAGACGTCCTCGGTCCCCGACGGGCGGGCGGCGAACCAGGCCGACTCGGTGGTCACCTTGAGGCCGCCGATGGCCGCACCGTTGCCGGGGGCCTCGGTGAGCTTGGCGGTGATCTCTTCGCCGGCGAGGGTGGTCGCGGTGACCGCCTCGGGGGAGAGGGCCGCCAGCTTGGCCTTCTCCTCGCGTGAGGCAGGGGCGTCGATACGGGCGTACGCGGGGGAGCCGTGCTCCTCGACCAGTTCCGCATAGCGCTGCGACGGCGACTTCCCGGTGCGCGCCAGGATCTCGGAGGCGAGCAGGGACAGGATGATGCCGTCCTTGTCGGTGGTCCACACGGTGCCGTCGAAGCGCAGGAACGAGGCCCCGGCCGACTCCTCGCCGCCGAAGCCGAACGAGCCGTCGATCAGTCCCGGTACGAACCACTTGAACCCGACCGGCACCTCGACCAGCGGCTTGTCGAGCGCGCCGGCGACCCGGTCGATCATCGACGACGAGACCAGGGTCTTGCCGATCCGTGCGGTCGCCGGCCAGTCCGGGCGGGCGCCGCCGAAGAGGTGGTCGATCGCGACCGCGAGGAAGTGGTTGGGGTTCATCAGCCCGGCGTCGCGGGTCACGATCCCGTGGCGGTCGGAGTCGGCGTCGTTGCCGGTGGCGATGTCGAACTCCGGGGTGCTCTCCAGGAATCGCACCAGCTCGGCCATCGCGCTGGGGGAGGAGCAGTCCATCCGGATCTTGCCGTCCCAGTCCAGCGGCATGAAGCGCCAGGTCGGGTCGACCAGCTCGTTGACCACGTTGAGGGCGATCTTGTGCCGATCGGCGATCTCGCCCCAGTAGGCGACCGACGCCCCGCCCAGCGGGTCCGCCGCGATCCGCACCCCGGCGTCGCGGATGGCGGCCAGGTCGACCACGTTGGGCAGGTCGTCGACGTAGGTGCCCAGGAAGTCGTACGTCTCGGCCTGCCGCCGAGCGGCGGCGAACGGCACGCGCTTGACGCCGGCCAGACCGGCCCGGATCAGCTCGTTGGCACGGGCGGCGATGACCTTGGTGGCGTCGGAGTCGGCGGGGCCGCCATGGGGCGGGTTGTACTTGAAGCCGCCGTCGGAGGGCGGGTTGTGCGACGGCGTGACGACGATCCCGTCGGCGAGGCCGGCGCCGGACACGCGGCCGGCGTTGGCGCGAAGGATCGCGTGCGAGACCGCCGGGGTGGGCGTGTAGCCGTCGCGGTCGTCCACCAGGACACGTACGTCGTTGGCGACCAGCACCTCCAGCGCGCTCGCCCACGCCGGCTCGGAGAGGCCGTGGGTGTCGCGCCCGATGAACAGCGGCCCGTCGAAGCCCTGCGAGGCCCGGTAGTCGACGATCGCCTGGGTGGTGGCCAGGATGTGCGTCTCGTTGAACGCCGAGCTGAGCGAGGACCCGCGATGCCCCGAGGTGCCGAAGACGACCTGCTGGGCCGGATCCTCCGGGTCGGGCTGCAGGTTGTAGTAGGAGGCGACCAGGTGAGGTACGTCGACCAGGTCGGCGGGCGTAGCGAGCGTTCCAGCGCGTGGGTCAGCCATGTGTCCCATCATGCCTACTGCCCCGTAGTCTTCTCCCCATGCCCCTCGTCACCACCGAAATCAGCGACGGCATCGCCCAGGTGCGTCTCAACCGCCCCGACAAGCTCAACGCGCTGACCCTCGAGCTGCTCCAGGAGCTGGTCGACACCGCCAAGCAGCTCGGCAAGAACCACGACCTGCGTGCGGTGGTCATCGCCGGTGAGGGGGACGCGTTCACCGCCGGCCTCGACTTCGCCTCGGTCCTGCGCGACCCGAAGAAGATCGTCGGCGCCTTCATCCCGGTGCCCTTCCGCGGCACCAACCTCTTCCAGGAGTCGGTCTGGGCCTGGCGCCGGCTGCCGGTCCCGGTGATCGCGGCCGTCCACGGCCACTGCCTCGGTGGCGGCGTACAGATCGCGCTCGGTGCCGACTTCCGCATCGCCGAGCCCGACTCGCAGTGGTCGGTCCTCGAGGGCAAGTGGGGCATCATCCCCGACATGACCGGCATCCGGTCGCTCTCCGAGATCGTCGGCATCGACACCGCCAAGAAGCTCACCATGACCGCCGAGCAGTTCTCCGGCGAGCGCGCCTACGAGCTGGGCCTGGTCACCGAGCTCTCCGCCGACCCGGTGGCCACCGCGACCGCCTTCGCCCGCCGCCTCTCCGAGCGCTCCCCGGACCAGCTCGCCGCCGCCAAGCGCCTCTTCAACGACACCTGGTACGCCCCCATCAAGCGCACCTTCTCCCGCGAGCGCATCGAGCAGCTCCGCCTCCTCTTCGGCGAGAACACCAAGATCGCCCGCGAGGCCGCCTTCAAGCGCGAGAAGCCGACCTACAAGCCCCGCCGCTGACCCTCCTCAGCCGAGTCCGCACTTGTGGCGGCCGAATCTGTAGTTGCCGGTGACGAAGGTCGAGTTTCGTCGTCCGTTTCTGCAGTCTCGGCCGCCACTTCTGCAGTCTCGGCGGCTTCGGCATGCTTGCGACGACGCTTGATCTCGCCCTGGGCGAGGACGAAGGCGAGGACGACGGGCCAGACGTACTTCAGATGGCCGGCGATCCAGGAGACCCATGCGGGAACGTGTACGTCCGGCAGGTCCGGCCACGGGATCGACGGCCAGGGGATGCTGGGGAGATCGGGGAGCGGCAGGTCGGGGAGGTCCGGCAGGTTCGGCAGGTTCGGGAGCGGGATGTCCGGCAGCGAGATCCGGGCGAGGATCCACGCGACGACCATCGCCGCGACGATGCCACCGACCACCCCCGCGGCGCCGCCGAGGGTCTCGATGAGCGCATAGCGCTTGGGGTGGTCGATCACCCGGCGTTCGTACGCAGCAGCTCGAGACCCCGGCTCGGGGGTGAGGTCGACGCCGCCGATGCCGGCCAGCCCGGCCAGGTCCTCGCCGGGGGCGAAGTAGGTCGCCCGCCGCGGGGTGCCGAGGGCGGAGTGGATCACGAGCAGGCTGCCGTGGTCCTTGCTCTCCAGCCGGGCTCGGTCGTCGGCTGACCTGCGGGTGAGGGCCTCCTCGCCGTCGACGGTCCACACGAACGTACGGATGAAGTCGCCGCTCACCTCGAGATGGTGGGTGCGCCCGGCGATCGTCCGCGACCAGATCTGGACCTTCTTGCTCACCCTCGTGAATCTAGGATCCGGAGCGCCACCACGACATCGGCCCGAGGTAGCGACCGGGATCAGACTTTGGTCAGGGGTAAGGCCATCAGGGGTAGCACAGCCCGGTGGTCTGCTCGGAGAGCTCCCACAGCGCTCGGGCAGCCTCCGGGTCGCGGGCGAGACGGGTGGCGGAGACCGGCTTCGGCACGCCCCGAGCCTCGAAGGCGTCGCTCGGCCCGACGTACGTCCCGGGCTCCAGCCCCGGATAGGTCGCCGCCATCAGCGCAGGCCAGGCGCCGGCTTCGGGAGTCTGTGCCATGGCATGGACGGCGGCCTCGCTGATGCTCGCGACCGGCGCGATCAGCCTCCGGGATGTGCCGTTGGCCATGAGACGTGTTGAGGCGAGCCCCGGGTGGGCGGCGTACGCGGAGATCGGCAGCCCCGCCTTCTCGAGGCGCCGCTGGAGCTCGAAGGTGAAGAGCAGGTTGGCGAGCTTGGACTGCGAGTAGACGCCCCAGGGTGAGTAACGTCCGACCTGCACGCTGGGGAAACCAAGCGGCGCCTTGCGGGCGAGCTTGTGCATGACGCTCGACATGGTCACGATGCGGCCCTCGCCGCTCTCGGCCAGCGGCTCGAGCAGCAGCCCGGTCAGCAGGAACGGGCCGAAGTGGTTGGTCGCCATCTGCAGGTCGAGGTCGTCGACGGTCCGCGACTGCGGCGTGGCCATCACGCCCGCGTTGTTGACCAGCAAGTGCAGCGGTCCGCCTCCTTCAAAGGTCGCTGCGGCGATCGCCTCGGCCCCGGCGCGCACGGCCTGGAGCGAGGCGAGGTCGAGCGCGACCCGGTCGAGCCGGGCTCCCGGGACCTCCTCGGTGAGCGCAGCCGCGGCCGCGTCGAGCTTCTCCCAGGAACGGCCTGCCAGGATCACCCGAGCACCCGCGGACAGGAGGCCGCGCGCGACGAAATACCCGATCCCGCCCAGCGTCGGTCCGGTCACCACGGCGTTCTTGCCGGTCAGGTCAGGAATGTCGGAGGTCGTCCACGGCATGCGGCCACACTAGGCGGGGACTCCACACAATGGACGCATTTGACCACTGGCCCCGCTCGATCAGCCCAGCCCACCCAGCGCGAGCCCGCCGGCGATCGCGAGCATCGTGCACCCGATGAGACTGTCGAGCACCTGCCAGGCACGTCGGCCGGCGAGCAGCGGTCCGAGGAGCCGGGCGCCGTAGCCGAGCCCGGTGAACCAGATGATGCTGGCCAGGCACCCGCCGATCGCGAACCCCCACCGTGCCGGGCCGTACGTCGCCGCGATCGACCCGTGGAGCACAAGTGTGTCGATGTAAACATGCGGGTTGAGCCAGGTGAACGCGGCGGCCTTGGCGATCACGCGGGGGAGTGCCTCGCGAGGCGCATCGGCAGCGTCCAGGCCCGAGGGCCGCAGCGCCCGCCGGAACGACCCGATGCCGTACCAGCCGAGGAACGCCACCCCGAACCAGCGCAGCACCTCCACCACCCAGCCGGCCTGCGAGACGACCGCGCCCATCCCGCCGACGCCGGCGCAGATGAGCACGAGGTCGGAGAGCGCGCACACGGCCACCACGACGAGGACGTGCGATCGCAGGATGCCCTGCCGCAGGACGTACGCGTTCTGTGATCCGATGGCGACGATGAGGCTGAGCCCGGTGAGGAGACCGGCGAGACTGGCGTTGATCACGCCGTCGACGCTAAGCCGCCGTCAATCTGCAGACCAGCGAAAGAATCTAACCGAAGACAAGCCACACTTAAGATGTGCCGACCCTCGACCCGACCCAGCTCGAGACCCTCGTCGTGATCGCCGAAGAGGGCACGTTCGACGCCGCGGCACGACGCCTCCACATCACCCCGAGCGCCGTCAGCCAGCGGATCCGGGCGCTCGAGCGGGCCGCCGGCCAGGTGCTGGTGCGACGTACGACTCCCTGCACGCCCACCGAGGCGGGCGAGCCGCTGGTCAGACAGGGCCGGCAGCTCCGCCTGCTGCTCGCCGAGGCCGCCGCGACCCTGAGCACCGGCAGCGACGACTCGGTCGTCGACCTCTCCGTCGTGGTCAACGCCGACACCCTGGCGACCTGGTTCCGCCCGGTGCTCGACGAGGTGGCCACCTGGGACCGGACGGCTCTGCGCATCACCGTCGAGGACCAGGGCTACTCCGCCGACGCGCTGCGTCGCGGTGAGGTCCTCGCCGCGGTCACCAGCGAGCCCAAGCCTGTCCAGGGCTGCACGGTCGAGCCGCTGGGAAGGCTCCGCTACACGCCCGGCGCGACGCCCGCGCTCGTCGAGCGCCACCGCAAGGGCCGAGGCATCGACTGGAACGCGATGCCGATGATCGTGTTCAACGAGAAGGACCACCTCCAGGACGAGGTGCTGGCGGCGCACGGCGCGACCCGGCCGCCGGTGATCCACCGGGTCCCGAGCAGCCACGACTTCCACGAGGCCATCCGGCGCGGCCTCGGCTGGGGCATGCTCCTCGACGCCCAGGCCGAGGCCGACCTCGAGGCCAGGACGACGATCCCGCTCCCCGGCGCGAGACCGATCGACGTCCAGCTCTTCTGGCAGCGCTGGCGCCTCGACTCGATCGCGCTCGACGACCTGAGCGAGGCCGTACGCCGCGCCGCCCGGGCCCAGCTACGCCGAACGCGTCAGGCGCGACCGCCGGGGTAGCCGTCGCCGTACTGCTGGACGGGCGGGAAGTCGCCCCGCGGCGGAGGGCCGGCCGGGTAGTGCCCCTGGGGAGGCGCCGGGCGACCCGGAGGGTAGGCGCCCTGAGGGCCACCGCCGTAGGGGCCGGGGTCGTACTGACGGTGCTCCACGGCGGTGGTGTGCTGGGACCGGTTGACCGACAGCAGCACGCCGATCACGATCGCGAGGCCGCCGGTGACGACGAAGATCCAGCCCAGCGGTTCGCTGGCGATCGCGTTGGCGACCTCGTCGGGCAGATCGACGGCGTTGGTGAGCAGGACGAGTCCGAGGACCAGCAGGATGATTCCCAGGCCGATGGTCATGGCAGAACTCCAGAGGTTGGGGGCAGGCGCGCCACGCTACATAGCCGTTTCCGGCCCCCATACCGCCCCCCGCATCGCAGCCCCCCGCCGCTCAGGCCGTACGCCGCGTCCCGGCCACCCCGCGCGCCGCGACCCCGAGCAGCACCAGCAGGAGCCCGCCGAAGGCGATCACGGCGGGCCCGGTCGAGACGTACTGAACCATGATCCCCAGCAGCACCACGGGCACCGTGATCCCCACGTAGGCCATCAGGAAGAGCCCCGCCAGCGCCTCGCCGCGGCTGTCCGCCGAAGCCACCGAGATCACGGTCGCGACCGCGGCCTTGAACGACATCCCCGACCCGGCCCCGGTGACGACGGCCCCAACCACCAGCACCGAGAACGTGCCGGACAGCAGTGCGCCGACGACGAGGAGCAGCCCGGCGGTGAGCGCGACCAGCCCGACGGCGTACAGCCGGCGGCGCGGCCAGCCCCCGGCCAGCACCTGGAAGAGCGCCGCGGCCCCGAAGATGGAGAACCCGACGACGCCGGCCACCACATGCGAGTGGAGCCCGAGCTCGTCGGCCAGGAACGACGGCACCAGCGAGGTGAAGAAGCCGAACATCGCGAACGCCACGAAGCTCGCCATCCCGGCGGCGAAGTACGCGCCGCGGGCGGCGGCCGGCACCCGCACCCGCTGCGGCCGGTAGGTCCACCCCGGCTGGTCGGTGTCGACCGTCTCCGGTGCCGCCACGACCGCCAGCAGCCCGATCACCATGAGGAACGCGAAGACCGCGTAGGGCGTGTAGAGCGGGCGCGGTGCCCACTCGGCCAGCGCGCCGGCGACAAGCGGCCCCAGTCCCAGGCCACCGATGTTGGCCGCGGTCGCGACCACCTCGGCCCGCGTCGCCGGTGCCTCCGGCCGCGCGGTCCGGTGCAGCTCGGCGAGATGAGCCGTCGCGGTCGCGGTCAGCATGCCGACACCGAGCCCGGACAGCAGCCGTGCCAGCAGCAGCCAGCCCAGCTCGTGGGTCGAGAGGAAGATCAGTGCCGAGAGCACGTTGAGCAGCACCGCCGGCGCCACCACCCGCCGCCGCCCGAACCTGTCGGAGAGGTGGCCGGCGAGGAAGAGGGAGACCGCCACCCCCGCGCCGTACGTCGCGAACACCACCGTGATCGCGAACGAGCCCCATCCCTGCTCGTCGACATAGAAGACGTAGAGCGGTGCGGGGGCCGCCGCGAAGCCCATCGTCGCGGCGAACAGGAACGCCACCGACCAGAACCCACGGGCGTGGTGGCGCCGCCCGGTGAGGGGCGCTGCCTGGATTGTTGTCATGCGTCCATCCTCTCCGATCGGCATGATCATCTCCAACGAATCTTGTCGAAGGTAAGCATCACCATCTGCGATAGTGAGGAGCATGCAGCCGCATCAGCTGGAATACTTCGTCGCCGTCGCCGAGACCGGCAGCTTCACTGCCGGAGCAGACCGGGTCGGTGTCGTGCAGTCCGCGGTCTCCGCAGCCGTCAAGCAGCTCGAGCGCGGGCTGGGCGCGCCCCTGATCGAGCGCGGCTACCACCGCCTCGCGCTGACCGCCGAGGGTGAGGCACTGCTCCCGCGCGCCCGCGAGGTGCTCGCCGGCATCGAGGCCGCTCGCGAAGCGGTCGCCGGCGCCCGCGGCCAGGTGGTCGGCACCGTGCTGTTCGGCACCCTCTCCTACACCGGCCGCTGGGACATCGCCGAGGTCCTGCAGGGTTTCGCCGCCCGCCACCCCGGCATCACCGTGCGCCTGCGCCAGACCATCTCCGGCAGCGCCACCAGCGAGGCGGACGTACGCTCGGGCGCGCTCGATCTCGCCCTGGTCTCCACGCCCGCGACCTCGCTGCCGGGGCTCACCCTGACCCGCATCCACGGCGACGAGCTGGTCTTCGTCTGTGCGCCCGACCACCGCCTGGCGCGGGCCCGTGCGGTGTCTCCCGCCGACCTCGCCGAGGAGAGCTGGGTCGACTTCCCGACCGGGTGGGGCAACCGTACGGTCGTGGACGCCGCGTTCGCCTCCGCCGGCGTCTCCCGGACCGTCCGCACCGAGGTCACCGGCTTCGAGCTCGCGCGCAACCTCGTCTGCCGGGGTCTGGGCGTCTCGATCGTCCCGCGTGCGTCGATCGAGGGTGACCCGGTGATCGTCTCCGTGCCGATCGGCCTGGAGTGGTCCTTCCATCTCGCCGTCGCGAGCAACAGACGGATCTCCGCGGCCGCCGCGCGGCTCGCGGAGGCGGTCACCGCCTCCGCGCTGTGATCAGCAGACGACGAAGCGGCCCGCCCGGAGAACCGGGCGGGCCGCTGCGTACGTGCGGTCAGAACCTGGGAAGCCTCAGAAGGCCGACTCCGGCAGGTCCATGATCGAGTTGTCGATCGCCTCGGCGATGGCCCGCTCGGCGGTCAGCTTGGGCAGGTTGTAGGAGGCGAAGAACTTCGCGGCGGCGACCTTGCCGGTGTAGAAGTCCTTGTCCTTGCCGGGGTCACCCGCGAGGGCGGCGAGGGCGATCTCGGCCTGGCGCAGCAGCAGCCACGCGACCACGACGTCGCCGACGGCGAGCAGCAGGCGCGAGGTGTTCTGGGCGACCTTGTAGATGTTGGTGATCTCCTCCTGGGAGGCCATCAGGTCGTTGAACATGTGCCCGACGATCGCGTTGACGTCCTCGAGCGCGGTCGCGAGCAGGGCACGCGACTCCTTGAGCTCGGCGGAGCCCTCGTTGTCGAGGAAGGCCTGGATCTCGCCGGCGATCTGGCCGAGCGCGGCGCCCTGGTTCTTCACGATCTTGCGGAAGAAGAAGTCCTGGCCCTGGATCGCGGTGGTGCCCTCGTAGATCGAGTCGATCTTGGCGTCGCGGACGTACTGCTCGATCGGGTACTCCTGCAGGAAGCCCGACCCGCCGAAGGTCTGCAGCGACTCGGTGCCGAGCAGCGTCCACGCACGCTCGGAGCCGTAACCCTTGACGATCGGCAGCAGCAGGTCGTTGACCGCGGCAGCCAGCTTGTTCTCGTCGGAACCGTCCTCGGTGAGGACGACCTTCTCCTGCCACGAGGTCGTGTAGTAGACCAGCGCGCGCATGCCCTCGGCGAACGACTTCTGCACGAGCAGCGAGCGGCGTACGTCGGGGTGGTGGGTGATCGTGACGCGCGGGTCCGTCTTGCCGGCGGCGACGAGGTCGGCGCCCTGGACGCGGGTCTTGGCGTACTCGAGCGCGTTCAGGTAGCCGGTCGAGAGGGTCGCGATGGCCTTGGTGCCGACCATCATCCGGGCGTTCTCGATGACGTCGAACATCTGGCGGATGCCGTCGTGCACCTCGCCGAGCAGCCAGCCCTGGGCGGCCTCGCCGCCGCCGACCTGCGGGTCGCCGAAGGTGAGCTCGCAGGTGTTGGACACCTTGATGCCCATCTTGTGCTCGACGTTGGTGACGTACGCACCGTTGCGCTCGCCGGTGAGCTCACCGGTCTCGTGGTCGAAGTGGTACTTCGGCACGAGGAAGAGGGAGAGGCCCTTGGTGCCCGGGCCGCCGACGCCCTCGACGCCCTTCGGGCGGGCGAGGACGAGGTGCATGATGTTCTCCTGCAGGTCCGACTCCGCGCTGGTGATGAAGCGCTTGACGCCGGTGATGTTCCAGGAGCCGTCCTCGTTGGGCGTGGCGAAGGTCTTGCCGGCGCCGACGTCGGAGCCCGCGTCGGGCTCGGTCAGCACCATCGTGGAGCCCCAGAGGCGCTCGACCATGATCTTGGCGATCTGCTTGTCGCGGTCGTTGCCGTTCTCGAAGACGACCTTCGAGAAGAACGGGCCGGCGGCGTACATCCAGATCGCCGGGTTGGCGCCCAGCAGCATCTCGGCGGTCGCCCAGACCAGCGAGTTCGGGGCCACCTGGCCACCGATCTCCTCGGGAGTGTGCAGGCTCCAGAAGCCCGAGTCCATCCACGCGTCGTACGACTTCTTGAACGCGGCCGGGACCGGAGCGGTGTTGGTCTTGGGGTCGAAGACCGGCGGGTTGCGGTCGGCCTCGACGAACGACTCGGCGAGGTCCTCGCGGGAAAGACGCTCGACCTCGGCGAGGATCTCCTTCGCGGTGTCGACGTCCAGGTCCGCGAACGGACCGGTGCCGAGAACCTTGTCGGTGCCGAAGACCTCGAACAGGTTGAACTCGATGTCGCGGAGATTGCTCTTGTAGTGGCTCACTGATCCACCTTCATAACCTTTGTCGGATGTACCAGTTGCGGGAGCGCCGGTCGGCACGCACTACTGGCGGGTAACATCAAGAATAGGCATGCGATGAAGGGGTGGCAAGCCCGGGGCTACTCACAGGTAAGGTTCTTCGTCACAGCGGGCCGCCAGGGAAGCAGGCCGGAGGAGAGCAGAAGTACGCCGCCGGCCACCGCGATCGCGGTCCGCGGGCTCGTCGCCGCAGCCAGCGCCCCGGCCGCCAGTACGCCGACCGGCTGGGCGACCTTCATCGTGATCGACCATGCCGCCTGGACTCGGGACATGTGGTTGTCGGCCGTCTCGCGCATCCGGTAGGTGGCGAACGTCGGGTTGAAGACGGCCGCGC
Source organism: Nocardioides sp. NPDC126508 (assembly GCA_040302365.1). Classification (GTDB taxonomy): domain Bacteria; phylum Actinomycetota; class Actinomycetes; order Propionibacteriales; family Nocardioidaceae; genus Nocardioides. The sequence goes on along the minus strand of JBEOUM010000003.1, from coordinate 393,314 downwards.
AGAGGATCAGCCCGAAGTTGGCGGCGGTGAACCAGGCGAAGCCGACCGGCCCGCCCGGGGTGAACGCGATCGGGATCGTCCACAGGGTCCGGGCAACTCCTGACCCGAGCAGCACCGTCCGCGCGCCGAACCGGTCGGTGAGGCGGGGCGCCCACATCGCGCCGATGATGCCGCCGAGGCAGGGCAGACCCATCGCGACGCCGTACATCCACGGCGCCATGCCGAGCACCCGCAGGCTCAGCACGGTCTGCAGGGGGCTGGTCGCGATCACGCAGGAGCCGAAGAGGGCGGTGTTGAGGAAGAGCGCGCGCAGGTCGCGCCGGGCGAGGATGTAGCGCCAGCCGGCGGTCACCTCGGCCAGCCGGTGCTGCGGCTTCCTTGTCGGAGGCTGCGGTTCCGGCGTACGGATCGAGCGGATGCCGAGCGCCGAGAGCAGGTACGTCACCGCGTCCACGAGCACGGTCAGCGTCGGCCCGAACGCCGAGACGAGGGCGCCGCCGATCGGCGGGCCGAGGGTGAAGGTGGTCCAGAACGTCGTCTCCAGCCGGCTCGTCGCGGTCAACCGGGCCTCCGGTCCGACCAGCGCCTTCAGGTGTGCGCCGGAGGCGGCGGTGAAGGCGAGCTCGCAGGTTGCGGCCAGGACGCCGACGACGCACAGGTGCACATAGGTCAGCATGTCCAGGAAACCGGCCGCCGGGATGCTGAGCATCGCCGCGAACCGGATCAGATCGGCGCCGATCATCGTCGGCCGCTTGTGGCGATACTCGATCCACGGCCCGAGCCTTACTCCCGCTGCCGCGGCCGCGAACCCCGACAGGGCCGCCAGCAGCGACACCTGGAAGGTCGAGGAGTCGAGGACGAGCACGGCGACCAGCGGCAGCGCGCCGTAGGCGATGGTCGACCCCGCCTGGCTCGTCGCCGTCGCCAGCCAGAGCCGGTCGAAGTCCGGCCCCGGCGTCGCGGTCCCGCGAGTGGTCTCCGAGACGGTCACCCGGTGACCCTAGCCGGGCAGGCGTCGGCGATCAGGTAGAACACGTTTCAGTTTCGGCGTACGATCGCCTGCATGATCTCCTCCGACGCCATCACCTGGAACGCCCCCGACGACGAACACCCCGCACGTACGGCAGGGCAGCGCTCCTATGCCGCCGTCGCCAAGGGCGACCTCGACGAGTGGCTGACGATCTACGCCGAGGACTGCGTGCTCGAGGACCCCGTCGGGCCGTCGATGTTCGACCCCGAGGGCAAGGGCCACCACGGCCACGAGGGGCTCAAGGCCTTCTGGGAGAAGGCGATCGCCTCGGTCCACAGGTTCGAGTTCGAGATCAACGACTCCTTCGCCAACCCCGAGGGCAACACCTGCGCCAACATCGGCCGCATCAAGACGAGCTTTCCTGACGGCAGCCACACCACCACCGACCTGATCATGGTCTACACCGTCAACGACGAGGGTCGCATCGCCTCCATGAAGGCCTTCTGGGAGCCCGAGCGCACGATGGCGAGCTTCACGAGCGCCTGACTATCTCGGATCCGATCTGGTCAGGGGGTCCAGTAGGTGCCACCGCTCGGCGGTCCGGTCGACAGGTTGCGTGTGACCAGGCAGGAGTACGTCACGCCGGCGCCGGGCTCGGCGGCGCACTGATCCGCCCCGGCCTCGCCCCGCACGACATCGGCGAGCGGGCCGCCGTTGAGCCGATCATCCCCGCCGCCTCCGAGAAGTCGATCGCGGCCGTCTCCGCCGACGACCGAGTCGCCCTCGGTTCCTGCCGCGAGGTAGTCGGATCCGCTCCACCCCTTGAGCCAGTCGCGCCCGGAGCCGCCGTAGATCCGGTCGTTCCCGGACATGCCGTGAAGGCTGTCTCGCCCGGCGTTGCCGTAGATGAGGTCGGCGCCGCTGTCGCCGACGACGGCGTCGGCGCCGTCTCCGGCATAGATCTGGTCGTCCCCGATGCCGCCTCGGAGGGTGTCGTCTCCCGCCGCGCCCCACATCCTGTCGTTCCCGCCGTTGCCCTGCAGGGCGTCCGAGCCGTCCTCGCCGTAGAGGAGATCGTTGCCGCCTTGGCCGGAAAGGAAGTCCCGACCGCTGCCGCCGTAGAGGCGGTCACCGCTGTCGGTCCCCGCTGTGGAGTCGAAGGTTCCGGAGATGTAGTGCCCGGCGAGCGTGTCGCTCCCGATGCCGCCGTAGATCGTGTCGGCACCTGTGCCGCCGGTGAGCTCGTCGTTGCCGGACGTCCCGTGGAGCGTGTCACTTCCTGACTCTCCGTTGGCCCAGGTGCTGCCCCAGATCTCGTCGTTCCCGGGGCCGGCCAGCACGCGACTTCCGCCGCGAATCTGGTCGTCTCCGGAGCCGCCGCAGACGACGTCGTTGGAATCGGCGGTGATCGAGTCGGCGCCGGGGGTGCCGAGGATGACGTCGCGGAACGCTGCGTCGGAGCCGGTCTCACCGCGGTTGAGGTCGACGGTCACGGCCAGTCCGCCGCAGGTGGATTCCGCGGAACTGCTGGGAGAGGTCAGCAGGACGAGTCCGGGCGCGAGCACGAGCGAGGCGACACCGGCAAGCAAGATGGGGGTACGCACGGCGGACACCGTAGTGGGTATGGAGTGGCCGCGCTTGGGTAATTCAGGCGACAGCGTGCTCGGCGATCCACTCGACCAACGGACGTACGGCCCGCCAGTCCTTCTTGACCTCGCCGACGAGGTCGGGGGTGTGGATGATCGGCTCGAAGCCGATGGTGCGGCCGAGGTGGATCGACTTGTGACGCAGGAGCTCGATCTTGGGGTGGTCCTTGTCGATCCCGCGGGGCGCGGTCTTGAGGCGGTCGCCGGTGACCTCGTAGCCCTTCTTCTCCGCGACGGCGAGGCGTTTCTCCAGGTCGGCGCCGTAGTGGTCGTGCGCGATGGCGTCGCGGAAGGCGGCCAGGCGGGGCGGCTCGAACCAGTAGCAGCCGCCACCGGTGCGGATGCCGCGGGGCGAGACCTCGACGTAGTAGCCCGTCTGCGGGGCCACCGCGACAAAGGCTCCCTGGTGGGTCTTGTAGGGGAGCTTGTCCTTCGAGAAGCGTACGTCGCGATAGGGCCGGAAGATCTTGGCGCTGCCGAACTCCTCGGCGAGCTCGTCGGTGAGCGCCTTCATCGGCGCGTGCACCGACTCCTTGTAGATGTGCTTGTGGGCTTCCCAGAACGACTTGGTGTTGTCGACCTCGAGGTCGTCGTAGAAGTCGAGCGCTGCAACGGGAAAACCTTCGAAAGCCACGCTCGCAACCTTACGGGTTGATCGACAGACGGCCCCCCGACTATCGCTAGACGCTCGGGATCTGGATGGTGTCCGCGACCCGGCGGGCGTGCTCGGCCATCGCGCGGGCGATGTTGGCGGACTCGCCGAGGTGGCGGCAGGGGTCGAGCAGGTCGGCGATCTCGTCGCGGGTGAAGTGGGCCGAGACCTCGGGGGAGGCGGCGAGCAGCGAGGCGAAGTCGATGTCGTCGACGGCGGAGCGCTGGGCCAGCTCGAAGACGACGTCGTGGGCGACCTGCCGGCCGATGCGCTCACCGAGCTCGAGCATCAGCGACTCGGAGCCGATGAGGCCGCCGGAGAGGGCCAGGTTGGCGCGCATCCGGTCCTCGTCGAAGGTCAGGCCGGTGAAGATGACCACGAGCCGGGCCAGCACGTCGCCGGCGAGCTGGGACGCCTGGGCGACCGCGTCCTCGAGGATGCCGGTCATGGCGCCGTTGGCCTCGTGGTCGTGGAGCATCGACTCCATCGCCGGTGCGACGAGCCCGCGCAGCTGGGTGGCGGCGGTGATCACGTCCAGCGTCAGCTGCGGGTTGCGCTTGTGGGGCATCGTCGAGGAGCCGATGGTGCCCTCCGGGATCGGCTCGAAGGCCTCGCCGAACTCGGGCTGCATCATCGAGTAGACGTCCTTGCCGATCTTGCCGGCGGTGCCGCCGAGGAGACCGAGGATCGAGACCCACTCGACCATGCCGTCGTTGATCGCACGCGACGGGACCGGCATCGAGCCCATGTCGAGCCGGGAGGCGGTCTCGGTCTCGATCGCGCGGGCGTGGGAACCGAAGGAGGCCATCGTGCCGGCGGCCCCGCCCATCAGCAGACGGAAGACGCGGTCCTCGACCGAGCGGAGCCGGTCCACGTGGGCGGCAATCTCGTCGATCCAGATCGCGACCTTGAAGCCGAAGGTGATCGGGACCGCGTGCTGGGAGTGCGTACGCCCCGGCATCGGCACCTCCGCACCGGCCTCGGCGACCTTGGACAGCGAGCGGAGCAGGTCGCCGAGCAGGTCGAGGATCTTGTCGTGCGCCTGGCGCATCAGGATCAGATCGGCGGTCTGGGTGATGTTCTGCGTGGTCGCGCCCCAGTGGACCCAGCCGCCGTGCTTCTTGCCGACGACCCGGCAGAGCTCCTCGACCAGCGGGGTCAGCGGGTGGCTGTGCTCGGCGGTCGCCTTCTCGATGCGGTCCAGGTCGAGCTTGTCCAGGTCGGCGGCCTCGGCGATCGCCTCGCCGGCCTCCGCGGGGATCACCTTCACGGCCGCCTCGGCCTCGGCGAGCGCCGCCTCCACGTCGAGTCGCGCCTGCAGGCGTGCCTCGTAGGTGAAGAGGTCTCCGATGCCGTGGTCGGGGACTCGTCCGTCGGTGAATCGGTTGCTCGAGCCCGCGGGCATGGCGAGTGATCCTTTACGTGTCGTTCACACAATGATGGGAAAACAGAAACCCAATCTTAATCCACGCAAAGCGCAAACGCCCGTGATCGTGTGCCGTATCACTTGGATCGTGCAAGTGAACCGAAACAGGCCGTGCCAAACGGCACGACCTGGATCTGTGGAGCGGACGACGAGGCTCGAACTCGCGACATCAACCTTGGGAAGGTTGCGCTCTACCAACTGAGCTACGTCCGCAGGTGCGACCAGGATGTTACCCCACCCGCGTGGTCAGGTGTGAACCGGCTCAGGAAAGTCGTGTCATCCGGGGATAGCGGGCCGTCATCCCGTCGCCGGCGGGGCCGCGGAGCATGCGGCGTACGGCCCAGGGGAGCGCCCGGGCGGCCAGCCGACGGGCCTCGCGGATCGGGCCGGCCAGGCCGTTCGGGCTCGGCTCCTCGATCACGACCAGCGGCTTCGGGGTGGGCAGGTGGTGACGTACGCCGAGGGTGTCGAGGACCTTGATCGCCATCAGCTGGTGGCCGGGAGCTCCCAGGAAACCGTGGCCGTCCCAGTAGCCGGCGTCGTCGTACTCGGTCATCCGCCAGAAGTCGACCAGCGTGGCCCCGCGCCGCTGTGCGATCTCGCGGACGGCCTCGTTGTAGACCGCGAAGCGCCCGCGGAGCAGTCGGCCGACGGTGGAGGCCCGCGCGCCATAGGCGGTGAAGACGACCACCTTCGCGCCGGTCTCGACCAGCTCGCCGATCGCGGTCTCGTACGTCGCCAGCAGGGCGTCGATGTCGACGTGCGGCCACATCAGGTCGACCGAGCCGCCGTAGATCGTCACCACGTCCGGCTCGAGCGCGATCGCCGCCGCCACCTGCTCCTTGACGATCCGGTCGATCCCCCGGCCGCGGACGGCCAGGTTGGCGTAGCTGAACTCGGGGGTCCGCTCGGCCATCACCTCGGCCACCCGGTCGGCCCACCCGCGTACGCCGTTCGGTCGACGCGCGTCGGTGTCGCCGACGCCCTCGGTGAACGAGTCGCCCAGCGCGACGTACCGGCGGTAGCCCCCGGGGATCAGCGCATCCAGTGCCATGGGTCGATTCAACCGGGTTTGGCCCGGGACGTACGACTCTGGCGGGGAATCTGTGACCAATGGGGTAGGCGTGATTCCAGGGACGCCACCGGGGACGGCGCAGGCGAGGTACGCAGCGCCCGGCTGGGTTAGGTTTGCCTCGTGCTGCTGAGCGACAAGGACATCCTGACCGAGATCCACGACGGACGGATCGTCATCGACCCCTGGGACGAGTCGATGCTGCAGCCGTCGTCCGTCGACGTACGTCTGGACCGGTTCTTCCGGGTCTTCGACAACCACAAGTACGCCACGATCGACCCGGCCGTGGACCAGTCCGAGCTCACCCGGCAGATCGAGACCGAGGGCGACGAGCCGTTCATCCTGCACCCGGGGGAGTTCGTCCTCGGGTCGACGTACGAGACGGTCAGCCTGCCCGACGACATCGCCGCGCGCGTCGAGGGCAAGAGCTCGCTGGGGCGCCTGGGGCTGCTCACCCACGCCACCGCCGGCTTCGTCGACCCGGGATTCTCGGGGCACGTGACGCTCGAGCTGGCCAACGTCGCGACGCTGCCGATCAAGCTCTACCCGGGCATGAAGATCGGCCAGTACTGCTTCTTCCGGCTCACCTCGCCCGCGCAGAACCCCTACGGCAGCGAGAAGTACGGCAGCCGCTACCAGGGCCAGCGCGGCCCGACCGCCTCGCGCAGCTTCCAGAGCTTCCACCGCACCAAGATCTGACTGTCGGTGGTCGCGGCTAGGGTCGGCTGGATGAGTGAGACACCGTTCCTGGCCCCGGACGGCCAGACGCGTTGCGCGTGGGCCGGGGGAGCGCCGGAGTTCCTGGGCTACCACGACACCGAGTGGGGGTTCCCGGCCGGCGGAGACGTGCGGCTCTTCGAGAAGATCTGTCTGGAGGGGTTCCAGAGCGGGCTGTCGTGGCGCACGATCCTCAACAAGCGGCCCGCGTTCCGCGAGGTCTTCGCGGGCTTCGACTTCCACCGGGTCGCCGAGTTCGACGAGGGCGACGTCGAGCGGCTCCTGCTGGATGCCAGGATCATCCGCCACCGCGGCAAGATCGAGGCGGCGATCAACAACGCCCGCCGCGCGGTCGAGCTCGTCGAGGAGCGCGGGTCGCTGGCTGCGTACGTCTGGGGTTTCGAGCCCGAACCGCTGAAGATCCCCGAGGTCGTGGCGACGTCGCCCGCCTCGATCAGCCTCTCCAAGGACCTCAAGAAGCGCGGTTGGAAGTTCGTCGGACCGACGACGATGTACGCGTTCATGCAGTCGATGGGGATCGTCAACGACCACTCGCTGGACTGCGTGATCCGGGAGAAGGTCGAGGCGGAGCGGGCGGCGTTCGTCAGGCCCTGACCTGTCCAAAGTCTGGGGCCGGATCTCCCCTCGGGGCGAAGGTATGTTTAGGCTGTCCTAACTAAGCATTGCCTAACCCGAGGTGGTCCCCACGTGATCCGTCGTTCCGTACTCATCGCAGTGAGCACCGCGCTCGCTGTCTCCGGCCTGGCTGCGTGCAGCACCGGCTCCACCGACTCCGCCGACTCCGGTCAGGAGTCCACCTCGAAGGCCGACTCGGGTGCCTTCCCGGTGACGATCGAGCACGCCTTCGGCGAGACCACGATCGAGAAGGAGCCGAAGCGCATCTCCGTCGTCGGGGTCAACGACGCCGACATGCTCCTCTCGCTGGGTGTCGTGCCCGTCAGCATCCCCAAGGTCACCTGGGGCGGTGACGAGGACGGCACCACGCCGTGGTTCGACGAGAAGCTCGAGGAGCTCGACGCCGACATGCCGGCGATCCTCGACCAGACCGACGCCATCCCTGTCGACGAGGTCGCCAAGCAGACCCCGGACCTGATCCTGGCGACCTACTCGGGCATCACCGAGGAGGAGTACAAGAAGCTCTCCGAGATCGCCCCGGTCGTCGCCTACCCGGACCAGCCGTGGGCGACCGCGTGGGAGGACTCCCTCGACATGGTCGGCAAGGCCACCGGCCGCAACAAGCTGGCCGACGAGGTCGAGGCCGACACCCAGCAGGCCTTCGCGGATGCCAAGAAGGACAACCCGGAGATCCAGGGCAAGACCTTCATCTGGGCCGCGCTGACCACCGCCGACCTCTCCCAGATCCCGTTCTACACGACCGAGGACGCCCGCCCGGACTTCCTCTCCGACCTGGGCATGAAGAACGCGCCGGTCGTCGTGGACAACACCAAGAAGGGCGAGTTCTTCGCCCAGGTCTCCGCCGAGAAGGCCAGCGAGCTCCAGTCCGACTTCCTGTTCACCTATGCGGTGGAGGACACCGACGCCGAGACGTACGCGAAGGACAAGCTGGTCGGCCAGATCCCGGCGATCAAGGCCGGCCACATGTGGGCCTCGACCGACAACGTCGCCTCGCTCGCCGCGGGCACCCCGACGCCGCTGTCGGTGCCCTACGCCATCGATGAGTTCGTCCCGGGCATCGTCAAGGCTCTCGAGGGTCAGTGACCCTCACGACGACGCTCGACCGAACCCCGGCCGCGGATCCGCGCGGCCGGGGCCGGTCGTCCGTGCCACGGGTCGCGCTCCTGCTCGTCGGTGTCCTCCTGGTCGCCGTCGTCGCCTCGATGCTGATCGGCGCGAAGCTGGTCTCCCCGCTGGATCTGTGGCGTGAGGGCAGCGTCGGCCAGGGCATCTTGCAGACCCGGATGCCGCGTACGGTTCTGGGGCTGCTGGCCGGTGCCGCGCTGGCGCTCGCCGGCGCCTGCCTGCAGGGCCTGACCCGCAACCCGCTGGCCGATCCGGGGCTGCTCGGGCTCAACTCCGGGGCCACCTTCGCGATGGTCCTGGCGGTCTCGGTCTTCGGCATCGGCTCGCTCGACGCCTACCTCTGGTTCGGCTTCGCCGGCGCCGCGGTCGCCGCGGTGCTCGTGCACACGGTGGCCTCCTTCGGCTCGGGTGGCGCGACCCCGGCCAAGCTCGTCCTCGCCGGCGCCGCCCTCGCCGCCGGCGTCACCTCCTGGACCACCGCCGTCCTGCTCACCGACAAGGCCACCTTCGACGTGATCCGGCTGTGGCAGGTCGGCACCATCGGTGGCCGCGGCTGGGACATCGTCCTGACCGGCCTTCCGTTCCTGGCCGTCGGTGCCGTGCTGACCCTGGTCGGTGCCCGCACCCTCGACACGCTCGCCCTCGGCGACGACCTCGCGCGCGGGCTCGGCCGGCGCACCGGCATCGACCGCGCCGTCATCGGCCTCGGCGTCGTGCTCCTCACCGGCACCGCCACCGCGCTGTGCGGGCCGATCGGCTTCGTCGGCCTCATCGTCCCCCACATGGTCCGGGTCATGGTCGGCTCGGCCTACACCCGCGTGCTTCCTCTCTCGGCGGGCTTCGGCGCCGCACTCACCCTCCTGGCGGACGTGGTCGGCCGGGTCGTCTGGCCGCCCTCGGAGATCCAGGTCGGTGTGATGGCGGCGGTCGTCGGCGTACCCGTCTTCGTCTTCTTCCTGCGTCGTGGACGGATGGCCGGACTATGACCGTTACGTCGATCAACCCCACCGCCGTCGTACGCAGCGCCCGCCGCATCCCGCGGCGGCGGCTCATCCTGGTCGCCGGTGGCCTGGGCGCGGCCCTGTTCGGGCTGTTCACGCTCCGGGTGCTCGCCGGCGACTACATCATCACGCTGCCCGACTTCTTCCGGATCCTCGGCGGCGAGGAGATCCCCGGCGCGACCTTCATCCTGATGGAGTCGAAGCTGCCGCGGGCGGTCCTGGGCGTACTGGCCGGAGTCGCCTTCGGCACCGCCGGCGCGATCTTCCAGTCGACCCTGCGCAACCCGCTCGCCAGCCCCGACATGCTCGGCATCTCGCTCGGCGCGAGCGCGTCGGCGGTCTTCGCGATCGTCGTCCTCTCGCTGAACGGCTCGGCCCTCTCGGTCGCCGGCGTCGTCGGCGCCGTGCTGACCGCCGTGGTGATCCGGCTGGTCGCCGGCAGCGACGGTGGCTACCGGCTGGTGCTGGTCGGGGTGACCGCGGCCGCCGGCCTGGTCTCGGTGATCCAGTACCTCTTCACCCGCGCCAACGAGTACGACGCCCAGCTCGCGTTGCGCTGGATGACCGGAAGCCTCAACTCGGCCAGCTGGCCGACGATCCGGATCCTGCTCGTCGCCCTGGTGGTCCTGCTGCCGCTGGTCGCCTGGACGGTGAAGTCGCAGCGCGTGCTCGAGCTCGGTCCGGACGTCGCCAACGCCCTCGGCGTCACCCACCGCTACGCCGACCTGCTGCTGCTCCTCGCCGTCCTCCTGTGTGCACTGGCCGTCGCCGCGACCGGCCCGGTCGCGTTCGTCGCCTTCGTCGCCGGGCCGATCGCCCGGGTGCTCAACGGCGGACGTAGAACGATCCTCGGTGCCGCGCTGGTCGGCGCCGTCGTGATGGTCGGCGCCGACTACGTCGCGGCCTACGGATTCCCCGGCACCAACCTCCCGGTCGGTGTCGTCACCGGTGCGTTCGGGGCGCCGTTCCTGTTGTGGTTGCTCGCCAGCGGGCGGGCTGGAAGGCGATGACATGAAAGAGGCCCAGATGAGACTCGCCGCGGAGAGCGTGAGCCTCGGCTACGGCGCCGACCCCATCGTCGACGAGGTCTCGCTGGAGATCCCCGACGGTCTGACCACCGTGATCGTCGGCGCGAACGGGTGCGGGAAGTCGACCCTGCTGCGCGGGATGGCACGGCTGCTCCGCCCCATCTCCGGGCAGGTCGTCCTCGACGGCAAGGCGGTCCACAAGCAGCCCACCCGGGCGGTCGCCAAGACGCTCGGCCTGATGCCCCAGTCGCCGATCGCACCCGAGGGGATCACCGTCGTCGACCTGGTCGGCCGGGGACGCCAGCCCCACCGGGGTGCGCTGCAGCGCTGGTCGCCCGAGGACGAGGCGGCGGTGGCCGAGGCGCTCGAGCTGACCAACACGCTCGACCTGGCCGACCGGGTCGTCGACGAGCTCTCCGGCGGCCAGCGGCAGCGGGTCTGGGTGGCGATGGCGCTCGCCCAGCAGACCGACCTGCTGCTCCTCGACGAGCCGACCACCTTCCTCGACGTCGCCCACCAGATCGACCTCCTCGACCTCCTCCACGGCCTCCGCGAGACCCGTGGCACCACCGTCGTGATGGTGCTCCACGACCTCAACCTCGCCGCCCGCTACGCCGACCACCTGATCGCGATGAGCGGCGGCAGGATCGCCGCCACCGGCAAGCCCGCCAACGTGGTCACCGCCGACCGCGTCGAGTCGGTCTTCGGTCTGGAGGCCCAGGTCATCTCGGACCCCGTCTCGGGCACACCGCTGGTCGTCCCCATCGGACGTCACCACCGGCCCGCCGCTCACCCCCACGCACAAGGAGCCTGACATGCCCGTCCTCGCCCGCGTCTCGGTGCGCTCGGTCGAGCGCCTCTCCCCGTCATTCGCCCGCATCGAGCTGGTCGGCGACGACCTGGCCGACTTCGGCAACGACGGCCCGACCTTCGACCAGCGCATCAAGCTCCTCTTCCCGGCCGCCTCGGGCGTGCTGCCCGAGCTCTCGGCCGAGGACTGGTACACCGAATGGCTCGCTCTCCCCGACGAGGAGCGCCCGCGGATGCGCACCTACACGATCCGCTCGATCGAGGGAGAGGGCATCGAGAAGCGTCTGTACGTCGACTTCGTGCTGCACCCCGGCGCCCACGGTCCCGGCTCCGACTGGGCGGGCACGGCCGCGCCCGGCGACGAGATCCTCGTGGCCGGACCCAAGCTCGGCGAGGCGTACGGCGGGATCGAGTGGCTCCCCGGTGACGCCAGCCGGCTGCTCCTGGTCGGCGACGAGACCGCCGTCCCGGCGATCGTCTCGATCCTGGAGTCGCTGCCGGCGGATGCCACCGGATCGGCCTTCCTGGAGGTGCCGGTCGCTGGTGACGTACAGGAGGTGGCGGCGCCCGAGGGGCTGCAGGTCAGCTGGCTGCCGCGCGAGGGGGCGCCCGTGGGCGGTCCGTCGCTGGCTGCGGTCGGCGGGCTGCTCGGTTTCGAGGCGAAGCCCGACGACGTGACCTCCGTCGAGGTCGAGGACCCGGACCTGTGGGAGACCCCCGTCTACTCGTCCTCCGGCGAGGAGGTCAAGGGCACCGCGAACGGGGAGGACGGGCGCTACGCCTGGATCGCGGGGGAGTCCCGGATGGTCACCGCGCTGCGCCGGCATCTCGTCAACGAGCTCGAGATGCCGCGCAAGCAGGTCGCCTTCATGGGCTACTGGCGCGAGGGCGTGTCGATGAAGGGATGACCCTGGGCAGATTTCGGGCGCACGCGTGGTTAAGTTTGACGCGCCCAATCAAATAGAAGGGTCTCGGAATGCAAACAAGCATCCTGGCCGCGGACACCCTGATCCAGGCCAACGCGGTCGACTATCTCCTGATCGCCATCTACTTCGCGTTCGTCCTCGGCATCGGCTTCCTGGCCAGCCGGGGCATGTCGAACTCGGTGGACTTCTTCCTCTCAGGCAGGTCGCTGCCCGCGTGGGTCACCGGTCTTGCCTTCATATCGGCGAATCTCGGCGCTGTCGAGATCATGGGTATGTCGGCGACCGGGGCGCAGCTCGGGCTCCCCACCGTCCATTACTTCTGGATCGGCGCCATCCCGGCGATGTTGTTCCTGGGCGTCGTGATGATGCCCTTCTACTACGGTTCGAAGGTGCGCTCGGTCCCCGAGTTCATGAAGCGTCGTTTCGGCACCGGTGCTCACTTGGTCAACGCGCTCTCGTTCGCGATCGCTCAGCTGCTCATCGCCGGTATCAACCTCTACCTGCTGGGCTCCATCGTGCACGCGCTGCTCGGATGGCCGCTGTGGGTGGCGCTGATCGTGGCCGCGCTGATCGTGCTGTCCTACATCACCCTCGGTGGCCTGAAGGCCGCGATCTACAACGAGGTGCTGCAGTTCTTCGTGATCGTGGCCGCGCTGCTGCCGCTGACCCTCCTGGGTCTCCACCGAGTGGGTGGCTGGGACGGTCTGACCTCGAAGATCGAGAAGGCCGCGGCCGCCCACCCCGACACGATCGCGCCCGCCGCCGACCAGCTCAACTCCTGGCCCGGCGTGGCGCTGACCGGCTTCAGCTCCGACTTCCTCTCGGTGGTCGGCATCGTGTTCGGTCTCGGCTTCGTGCTCTCCTTCGGCTACTGGACGACCAACTTCGTCGAGGTCCAGCGGGCCATGGCCGCGGACTCGATCTCGGCTGCCCGGAAGACGCCGATCATCGGTGCCTTCCCGAAGATGTTCGTCCCGTTCATCACCATCTTCCCCGGCATGATCGCGGCGGTCCTGGTCACCGAGATCGCGCGTACGAAGGCGGGGGAGGCGGTCGCCGGTGGTGCCTCGGGCGAGGGCGTGACGTACAACGACTCGCTGCTCTACCTGATGGCTGAGGTGCTGCCCAACGGCCTGCTCGGCCTGGCGATCACCGGTCTGCTGGCCGCGTTCATGGCCGGTATGGCGGCCAACGTCTCCGCGTTCAACACGGTGGTGTCCTTCGACATCATCCAGGAGTACATCATCAAGGATCGCCCCGACGACTTCTACGTGAAGCTCGGCCGGTGGGCGACCGTCGCGGCGACCGCGATCGCGATCTTCACCGCGGTCCTGGCCTCCAACTTCTCCAACATCATGGACTACCTGCAGACCCTGTTCGGGTTCTTCAACGCGCCGCTGTTCGCGACGTTCATCCTGGGTATGTTCTGGAAGCGGATGACCGCGACCGCCGGTTGGACGGGTCTCGTCTCCGGCACCCTGGCAGCGGTGCTCGTCGGCATCCTCGCCGACGGCACGCTCGGTGGCCTCTCGGTCGGCGTCCTGCCGCTGTCCGGCCAGGGCGCCTCGTTCGTGGCCGCCGGCGCCGCCTTCGTCGTCGATGTCGCCGTCAGCGTGGTCGTCTCGCTGGTGACCACCCCGAAGCCGGAAGGCTCCCTGAAGGGTCTGGTCTACTCCGAGACCCCGAAGGAGGACCTGGTCGATGCCGAGGACGCCGGTCGCCCGTGGTTCGAGCGCCCGGTGCCCCTGGCGGGTGTCGCGCTGGTCCTGGTCATCATCCTGAACGTGATCTTCTAGAGGAGGCTGAGATGTCCACCGAAGCCAACAAGGCCAAAACTGATAAGGGACTGCTCGGCACGCTGCTGTCGCTCTTCGACATCCGCAACGTGATCGGGTCTCTGCTCACGGTCTACGGCATCATCCTGCTGCTGATGGGCCTGTTCGGCGACCCCGAGGTCGACAAGACCGGCGGGCCCAACGCCAACCTCTGGGCGGGGATCGTCCTGCTCGTCATCGGGGCCGTCTTCATCGCCTGGGGGGTGCTGCGGCCGGTCGTGCCGGAAGCGGCTCCTGTACCCGGCGATAAGGACTAGCCCCCTCGGCTCAGAGCCCGACGAGCGTGATGTCGCCACTGACGGTGGTGGTTCGCAGCTCGACGTAGGGCTCACCCGCGGCCGGTGCGCCAGCGCTCTCGACAGTGCTGGTGCACCGGCCGCTCACCGTGTTGACGTCGGTCCACACCGGGGTGCCGTTCGGGATCCCGATGCGTACGTCGGAGGAGGCGCCCTTCACCGAGATCCGACCGGCGCTGACCGAGTGGATCGCGAAGTCGCCGGCACCGGTCGAGTGGCTCACGTCGCCCTCGACCTCGTCGATCTCCACGCTGCCGGAGCCGGTCTTGGTGTGCAGGTCGTGGGCCGTACCGATCCGGATGTCACCGGAGCCGGACTTGATCGAGGCGCGCCCGTCGAGGGTGTCGGCCTCGACGTCCCCCGACCCGGACTCGACCTGGAACTCCTCGGTGACCCGGTCGATCCGTACGTCGCCCGACCCGGTCTGCAGCCAGGCGGCCCGGAGGACGCCCTGGGTGGCGATGTCGGCGCTTCCGGTGCGGGCTCGGAGCTGGCTGCGGGACGGGACGGTCACGCTGATCTCGTAGCGTCTCGAGCGGCTGAACGGACCCTTGTGGGGATCGATGATGTTGATCGTGTCGCCGCTCTGCTCGACGACGAGATTCTCGGCATCATCGCCGTCGATCTCGACCACGGTCTCCTCGGTGTCGGTCGCCTGGACCTCGAGGTTGCCCTTGCCGAACTCGACGAACAGCTTGGCGGGGGCGGTGGACATGAAGGTGTACGTGCTCATGGTGGTGCTCCTGAGGGTGTGGTGATCTACCGGACCGGCCGGGCGGCCGTCCGTTGGTGCTGATGAGGTCGGGTCAGATCAGGTCAGAGCCAGCCGGTCATCCGGCGGTCGGACCTGCCGCGGTTGCTCCCGCGGAACGGATCGAGGCTGCTCATCGCCTCGCTGACGATGTGAGGGATGGCGGAGAGGTCGACGTCGACGTTGACCGCGTTCTCGCGGGTCGCCGCGCGCACCGCGCCGACGAGCCAGGTGTTGAGCGACTGGCCGGCATCGGCCGCCGCCTCCTCGGCCTTCGCCTTCAGGGACTCCGGGATGCGAAGGGTCACCCGGGCGAGGGCGTCGTCGCCCTCCGGCTCCGGCGGCGCCGGAGGAACCGGGGGAGCGGGCGGGGTCGGCGGCGTCGGGGGCGTCGGCGGAACCGGCTCGGTGAGCTCCGGAAGCGTGACCCCGAACTCCAGGTCGCGCCCCCGAAGGCGTACGTCCACGTTCCCCGTCGGGAGCTCGGCCGTGATCTCGGCGGCCGCCTGGCTCACCGCCTCCATCACCGCCAGCCGAGCCGCCGGATCGAGTGCATAGGTGAGCCGCTCGGCGGTCTCCCGCGCCTCCGGCCCCGATGCGTCGGCCGCGGCCAGCAGGTCTCGTCGCAGGCTGTCGATGTACGGCGTGATGTCCATACGCACCACTATGACACCATCATGACGTCATCGCAACCTCAATCTGACGTCACGTGATGTCAGGTGCGTTCCGAGCGGGCGGCAGACCGAGGTAGTCCAGGGAGTTTCCGTCCATTACTCGTCGGTAGACCGACGGAAACTCCCTGGACTACCTCGGCCGAAAATGACGACGACACCTTGTGAACAGCTCACAAGGTGCCATCGTCTGGTGCAGCGTGCTGCGGGGGTCAGAGGTCGAAGAGCGACCCTGCCTCGTGGATGTCGACGTCCGTACGCGGCGTGTGAGCCTCTCCGCTCGCGGCCGGTGCCGGCTTCGGCTCCGGCGCGGGGGCCGCCTCTTCGGCGACCGGCTCGGGCTCGGGCTCCGGCTCGGCCGGGGTCTCCACCTCGACGGGCGTCTCCTCGACCGGCGTCTCCTCGACCACGGGCTCCGCGGCAGCCTCGGCCGCCGGAGCGGCCTCAGCGGGAGCGGGAGCCGGTGCGGGGGGTGCCGCGGCGGCGACCGTTCCCTCCGGCGCCTCGATGTCGAAGAGCGAGCCGAGGCTGTCGAAGTCGACGTCGGTCTTCGGCTCCGAGGTCACACCCGACCCGGCGACCGGCGCGGCGGGGGCAACCGTCACTGCCGGCTCGGGCTCGGCCGGAGCAGTGGCCTCGACCGGGGCAGCGGCCTCGGGGGCCTTCGCCGGGGCCGGGGCCGGAGCCGGCTCGCTGGCCGGGATGTCGAAGAGCGAGCCACCCGCACCGAGGTCGATGCTCGGCTCCTCGGCGGCCGGGGCAGGTGCCTCGGGCTCGGCGGCAGCCGGAGCGGCCTTGGCCTCGGGGGCCGGTGCGGCCTCCTCGGCAGGTGCCGCCGGGATGTCGAAGAGCGATCCGCCCCCACCCAGATCGACAGCAGGCTCCTCGGCCGGTGCGGCCTTGGCCTCGGGCGCGGCAGCAGGCTCCGCCTCCTGAGCGGGTACGTCGAAGAGCGACCCGCCGGAACCGAGATCGGCCGCAGGCTTCTCGGCCGGCTTCTCAGCCGGCTTGTCGGCAGGCTCCTCCGCAGGCGTGTCGAAGAGCGACCCGCCGTCGTCGAACAGCGAACCACCGGAGGCAGGCTTCTCCGGCTCCGCGGCCGGAGCCGGGGTGTCGAAGAGGGACCCGCCACCCGACGTACCGCCCGTGGCCGGCTCGGCCGGAGCGGGGGTGTCGAAGAGCGAGGACGCGTCGGCCGGAGCCTTCTCGGTGGTCTCCGTGGTCTCGGCGGGGGAGTCGAAGAGCGACGAGCCCGCGGCCGCGGTGGCGGCGCCAGCAGCCGGAGCGGCCTCCTCGACAGCGGGGGCAGCCTTGGCGGCCGCACCGACCTTCGCGCCCTCACCCGGGGCCAGCTTGGTGGCCTGCTCGCCCTTCACGGACGCGAGCAGCATCTGCGCGACGTCGAGGACCTCGACCTCTTCACGCGCGGCGCCGTTGGCCTGGGCCTTGGTCAGGCCGTCGGAGAGCATGACGCGGCAGAACGGGCAGCCGACGGCGATCTGGTCGGCGCCGGTGGCGACGGCCTCGTCGGTGCGGTTCTCGTTGATCCGCGACCCGATCTTCTCCTCCATCCACATCCGGGCACCACCGGCACCACAGCAGAAGGAGCGCTCGGAGTTTCGGGGCATCTCCTTGTACTCGGCGCCCGGCATGATCTGCAGCAGCTCGCGCGGCGGCTCGTAGACACCGTTGTGGCGACCGATGTAGCAGGGGTCGTGGTAGGTGATCGAGCGCTTGTGGGCGCCGGCGCCGTCGGTGACCGGGGTCAGCTTGCCCTCGCGTACGAGCCGGTTGAGCAGCTGGGTGTGGTGGACGACCTCGAGTTCGATGCCGAACTCCTTGTACTCGTTCTTCAACGTGTTGAAGCAGTGAGCACAGGTGGTGACGGCCTTCTTGACCTTGAACTCCTTGAACGTCTCGACGTTCTGCTGAGCCAGGCCCTGGAAGACGAACTCGTTGCCGGCACGACGGGCGGAGTCACCGGTGCAGGTCTCGCCGTTGCCGAGTACGCCGAAGGAGACGCCGGCCATGTCGAGCAGCTCGGCCACGGCGCGGGTGGTCTTCTTGGCCCGGTCCTCGTAGGCGCCGGCGCAGCCGACCCAGAACAGCCAGTCGACCTCTTCGAGCGACTCGATGTCCTTGCCGACCTCCTTGACGTCGAAGGGCAGGTCCTTGGCCCAGTCCATGCGCGCGTTGGCGTTCATGTTCCAGGGGTTGCCCTTGCCCTCGAGGCCCTTGAAGAGGCCGTTGAGCTCGGAGGGGAAGTTGGACTCGACGAGCACCTGGTAGCGGCGCATGTCCATGATGTGGTCGACGTGCTCGATGTCGACGGGGCACTGCTGAACGCAGGCACCGCACGAGGTGCAGGACCAGAGCACGTCCTCGTCGATGACGAAGCCGCCGTCCTCGGGGTTGTAGAACCAGTCGAGGACCTCGGCGTTGCCCTCGGCACCCGCAGGGGCGCCGTCGGCCTTGCCGATGAGGGGCTTCTCCTTGAGGTCGCCGTCGGCGGCCGCGGCGTACGCGTGCTCACGCAGGCCCATCATCAGCAGCTTCGGGGAGAGCGGCTTCTCGGTGTTCCAGGCCGGGCACTGCGACTGGCAGCGACCACACTCGGTGCAGGTGGTGAAGTCGAGGATGCCCTTCCACGAGAAGTCCTGGATCGAGCCGACACCGAGGATGGCGTCCTCGGGGATGCGGTCCTCCTCGACGTCCTCGAGGGTGACCGGCTTGCCGTCGATGAGCATCGGCTTGATCGCGCCGAGCGCGGTGCCGAGCGGGCGGGCGCCGTCGACAGCAGACGTACGCGACGCCGGCTCGCGCTTGAACCAGATGTTGAACCAGGCGGTGAAGCGGTGCCAGGCGACACCCATCGTCAGGTTGGACGAGATCACCATGAGCCAGATCAGCGCGGAGAGGATCTTGAAGGCAGCGATGAGGTAGATGGTGTTCTCCAGCGACCCGATGGCGTCGTGGCCGGTCGGGTAGAGAGCACCGAAGAACTGCGAGAGCGGGAAGTGGAAGCCGGTGGCGTGCTCGGCGTGCTCGCCGCCGTGAGCCAGGGCCAGGTTGTACTCCGCGCCGCGGATGAACAGGATCGCGATCGACTCCAGCAGCACCATCGCCTCGACGAAGAACGCCTGCCACATCACCGAGCCGTAGAACCGCGTGCCGCGGCCCAGCTTCTTCGGCTGGTGCAGCAGCCGGTAGATGATCAGCGGGATGATGCCGAGCGCGCCGAGCAGGCCGAGACCCTCGGCCACCCACTCGTAGAGGAAGAACTTCCCGATGAAGGGAATCGTCCAGTCGGCGGAGAAGAGCTGGAAGTACGCCGAGCCGACCGCGGTCGAGAGCACGATGAACGCCGAGAAGGCGAACCAATGCAGGATGCCGACCCAGGTCCACTGCAACATCCGCGTGTGGAGGACGGTCTCTTTCAGCATCGTCAGGGTGCGGGCCAGGGGCTGGTCGACGCGGCTGATCGGCGTACCGATCTTGATGACCGCGAGCATCGACCTGACCGCCTTGGTCGTCAGGTAGACGGCGGCCACCGTTGTCGCGAGGCACACGACGATGGTGATGATCTGCAACATGCCTAGGCGCTCCTCATCAGGGCAGGACTGCCGGAATGCAACCGAGCCTAGTGCTTGTGGTCGGTTCGGTTGCGTAAGGGTGGGTTGATACTACCCGTCGGTAACTTCAGAACGAAGAAACGGCCCGCGACCTGGTCAGGACGCGGGCCGTTTCTTAGGACAGCCTCAGTGGATCAAGGCCTCACTTGTTCGCGTTCACCTTGAACTTGGCGTGACCGATGTTGAGAACGGTCTTGGTGCCCTTGGTCGCGTCGAGGAGCGTCAGCCGCAGGGCCACGACCTCGATCAGGTTCTTGCTGCGGTCGACGACGACGTTGGTCTCGATCTTGGCCAGGCCGGGGATGTCGACGCGGGAGAGCGCCGAACCGAGCTGGGCGAGGGAGACCTTCTGGTCGTTGATGTAGATGTCGCCGAACTTGGTGCCGGCGGTGGACGTCGAGGCGCCCTTGCCCTTGACGAACTTCGCGTTCGCCTGAGCGCGGATGGCCTCGATGCGGATCGCGCCGTCGCCGATGTTGACGCTGGCGACCTCACCGAAGGTGTAACCCTCGGCGGTGGTCTTGGTCTGGTTCGAACGCTGACCGCTCGTCAGACCCTTGACGTCCACGATGTCGCCCGCGTTGCCCAGCGGCACGCCGGCGATGGACTTGGTCTTCAGCTTGCCCTTGGTGCCGGCGCAGCCGGCGTTGGTCAGCGGGTTCTTGCCGACCTGGACGGCGCCGCCGAGAGCGGTGGCGTCGACGGAGTCGGCGAAGCCGCTGAAGACACCGGAGAAGGCCTGGCCGTGGATCTCGGCGCGGGAGCGACCGACGATGACCTCGGAGTCGCTGCCGTGCAGCTTGATCCAGATGCCGTTGGCGTAAGCCTCGGCGCCGTCGGCGTTGGTCTTCTCGACGGTGTTGCCGAGGCCGATGGTGGCGATGCCCGGAATGACGAGCGGCTTGTCGCGGCCCGGGATCGGGAGGTCGATCTTCTGGCCGGGGCCGGCCGGGTCGAGGATGACGTGAGCGATCTTGGCCTTGGAGTCGGCCTTGTAGCCCTTGCCGTCCCACCAGGCCTGGGAGATCGAGCTGAGACCCTCGACGGTCACGGTGCCCAGCGGGCTCTTGTCGAGGACGACGTCGGCGATCTTGTGCTCCGAGATGGACTTGACCGTCTCGCCGGACTTCACGGTGCGCTGCTTGGTGGTGGTCGCGCCGATCGTGCCGAGACCCGGCACCTTGGCACCGGCGGTGTTGTTGTTGACGTCGTAACCAGCCTTACGGGTGCAGCCGATGGTCTGGTATCCGAGGTCGCCCGAGTTGGCCGGGATGCTGCCACCGGTCACGCGGGTTCCGAAGCCGGCGGCGAACATCCCGAAAGAGGTGTTCGTCAGTGCGGCCTGTGAGGGCGCCGGCACAACCAGAACTGCGCCGACGACGGCGGCAGCGGCTGCGGACAGCGCAAGCGTACGGATGCTTCGCATTGTTGGTTGGACTCCGATTCTGCGGTGGGGATCCCCCAAGATCCCCGCAACGGGGCCGTGCCACCTGCCAGATCCGGGGGAACCTGGCGCACTCCCGAGTTAAGGGGTGGCACATCGGGCAAACGAGAGAAAACCTCGGAAGTTATCGGGACGGAGGTCCTATTTCTAGATGACCCGTCCTGGCCACCGCATACCCACCCGGACGTACGCAAACGGGCCGTGACCTCGGAGGAGGTCACGGCCCGTTTCGGGTCAGTTTCGGGTCAGGCGGGGTTACCGCGTCAGGTCGAGCTCGATGCCGGTGAGGCCGTCGATGACGCCGGTCACGGTGTCGAGCACCGGCGCCACCACGTTCTTGCCGAGCGACGGAGCCGGCGCGGGGCTCGGCTCGGGCTCGGGTTCCGGCTGGGGCTGCGGAGCGGGCTCTGGGGCCGGCTCGGGCGCCGGCTCGGGAGCGGGCTCGGGGTCCTTGTCCGACAAGGTGTCCCCGCTCTGCGGGGCGGAGATCGATCCGCTGGAGGCGTGGGCGCCGCCGTAGGCCTCGGCGCTGGAGGGCGCGTCGTAGTCGCCGTTCGAGTGCTTGCCGCCGGAGGTGGTGCCCGCGGCCCCGGGGGCGAAGGGAGAGGTCTTCTCCGGTGCGATCACGCCGGGGGCGTCGATGACCGTCTGGGTCTCGGTGTCGACCACGGGTACGGCGTCGTAGCCGCCGGTGTTGGCCGTGACCTGCCGGGCCTCGATGTCCGGGCCGATGTTGGCCTGGGCGAACGCGCCGATGCCGGCCGAGGCGATCGCCATCGCCGCGAGCGGCAGCAGCACGGCCTTCTTGTTGCGGGCGCGGCCCTTCGGGGCCCGGTGTTCCTCGACCACGCCGTTCCGGGTCGGCACCTGCGCGGCGGCGTACGGCGGCATCGCCGGGTTGGCGAACATCACCGGTCCGGCGGGGTGGTACTGCTGCGCCGTGTAGGGGCTCGGCTGGTAGGCGTACTGCGGGAGCCGGGTGTGCGGCGGCATCGGACGCTGGTGGGCCGGCCGCGGCGGCTGGGAGAGGCGAGCGGGGCGGACCGGGACGAGCGCGGTGCCGGGCTGCGGCTGGGCCTGCGGCTGCGGAGCGGGCGGCGTGTGGCTCGGTCGCACTCGCTCGCCGGCGGGGTTCGTCTTGGGGTTCGTGAACCACGACTCGTCCGCGGGCGTCAACCCCTCGAGAGCGCGGCGGGCGATCTCGAGGGGTTCGGGCGCGGTGTCGTTCGTGGGGAGCATCGGTGTGGCGGGGTGTCGAGCCGGCGTGGGCGGGACGTTCGAGAGGTCCCCCGTCGCGGGCCGACGATTCGCTTCAGTCATCTGACGCTGTCTCCTGAGCGCGTAGCGAGTGTCGGTTGTGTCGCGCAGCACGTAACGGAACCAGAATCCCGCCGGTTTGTCACCTTCTTCTCGGAAAAAAGTTACTGGTCGGCCAAAATGGGAGATGAGTAACTTTTTCTATACATTGAGAGATATTCCTGGCCTACAGCGCGGCGATGGCCTCGGCGATGCTGAGCACTCGCTTGGCGGACTCGACGTGGAGGGCCTCGACCATCTTGCCGTTGTAGGTCGCGACGCCGCTGCCGGCGGCCTCGAACGCCTCGATGAGACCCTTGGCGTCGGCGACGGCCTGCTCGCTGGGCGCGAAGCCGGCGTTGGCGCCGTCGACCTGGCTGGGGTGGACCAGGGTCTTGCCGTCGAACCCGAAGATCCGGCCCTGCTCGACCTCGGCCGCGTAGCCCTCTGCGTCCTTCACGTTGTTGTAGACGCCGTCGAGGATGACCTTGCCGCTCGCGCGCGCGGCGAGCACCGCGAGCTGGAGCGACGTGACCAGGTTGGCGCGGGCGGGGACGTGGTCGACGTACAGCTCCTTGACCAGGTCGTTCGTGCCCAGGACGAGCACGGTCAGGCGCTCGGAGGCCGAGGCGATCTCCTCGGCGTGGAGGATGGCGTACGGGCTCTCGATCATCGCCCAGAGCTTGGTCTGCTCCGGGACGCCGGCCTGCTCGAAGGCCGCGACCAGGTCGAGCACCTGCTGGGGGCTGTTGACCTTGGGGACGACGATGGCGTCGGGGCCGGCCTTGGCGGCGGCGGCCAGGTCGTCGGCGTGCCACTCGGTGTCGGCGCCGTTGATGCGGACGGTGAGGTACTTGTTGCCGTACTCACCGCTCGTCACCGCGGCGGCCGCGTTCTCGCGTGCCTCGGCCTTGGCGTCGGGGGCGACGGCGTCCTCGAGGTCGAGGATCAGCGCGTCGGCGGTGATCGTCTTGGCCTTCTCGAGGGCGCGCGTGTTGGAACTCGGCATGTAGAGAACCGAGCGCAGGGGGCGGAACGTTGCTTCAGTCATGATCAGTCCTCGATCTCGATCGCGTCGTAGAGCTCCTTGAGCTTCGGGTCGATGGCGGCCAGCTCCTCGGCGAGGTCGACGAGGACCAGGCACTGCTTGAGCGAGGCGTCGTCCTCCATCTTGCCGTCGAGCATGACCGCACCGGTGCCGTCACCCATCGCCTTGACGACGCGGCGGGCGTGCTTGATGTCCTCGACGCTGGGGGAGAAGACGCGGTTGGCGATCTCGATCTGCTTCGGGTGCAGGCTCCAGGTGCCGACGCAGCCGAGCAGGAAGGCGTTGCGGAACTGGTCCTCGGCCGCGACGACGTCGGTGATGTCGCCGAACGGGCCGTAGTAGGGGTAGATCCCCGCCTCGGCACAGGCGTCGACCATCTTCGCGATCGTGTAGTGCCACAGGTCCTGCTGGAAGACTGTGCGGTTGCCGTGGATGTCACCGTCGACCGGGTCCTGGCGGACCAGGTAGCCGGGGTGGCCGCCGCCGACCCGGGTGGTCTTCATCTTGCGGTCGGCCGCGAGGTCGGCCGGGCCCAGGCTGATGCCCTGCATGCGCGGGGAGGCGAGCGCGATCTCCTCGACGTTGGCCACACCGCGCGCGGTCTCGAGGATGGCGTGGATGAGGATCGGGCGCTGTACGCCGCCCTTGGCCTCGAGCTGGGCGAGGATCCGGTCCACGTAGTGGATGTCCTCGGGGCCCTGCACCTTCGGCACCATCACCACGTCGAGCTTGTCGCCGATCTCGGTGACCAGGGTGACCAGGTCGTCGAGCACCCACGGGGAGTCGAGCGAGTTGATCCGGGTCCACAGCTGCGTGGGCCCGAAGTCGGTGGACTTGGCGATCTCGACCAGACCCTCGCGCGCGGCGACCTTGTTGTCGGCCTTGACGGCGTCCTCCAGGTTGCCGAGGAGCACGTCGACGGTGCCGACCATGGCCGGCACCTTCGCCGCCATCTTCGGGTTCGACGGGTCGAAGAAGTGGATCGCGCGACTCGGCCGTGCCGGGATCTCCCGCAGCGGTGCGGGAGCGCCCACCGCCAACGGCGCGAAGAAGTCCTTGGGGCTCTTGTGACTCATGCCGGTCACCCTAACGGCCAGGGGTTACCGGTCGGTAGGCGTCTCGGCTTGTAACGATCATGTCCGGCGGCGGGAGGGGTGGTCCTCGGGTACCTGGGCGCCGTGCCGGACCCGGGCGCCGGCGTCGAAGCCGGCGAGGGTGGCGCGGACGGTGGCGAGGAGCTTGCTGGGGTTCTTGCGGTTCGTGGTCATGACTTCATCGCGCTGGTGTCGAGGCCGCTGGAGGAGTGGCAGGATTGACTATGAATGATAAATTCTTGCCATGCTTGCGAAGCCATCCGTCGCCATCCCGATCGTCGATGGGATGACCCTCTTCGAGATCGGGATGCCGCTCGAGGCGCTCGGCTATGACTGGGACCACGACGCCAGCCCGCTCTACGACGTGGTGCTGTGCGGCGACCTGCGTGGCGTACGTGTCCACGGTGGGCCGCGGCTGACTCCACAACGACCGATGACCGCGCTGGCCGAGGCCGGCACGGTGCTGGTCCCGGCGATCCGGCCGGGCGAGACGATCAGCCCGACCCTGGTCCGTGAGCTACGCCGGGCCGCCGAGGCCGGCGCCCGGATGGTCTCGCTGTGCACCGGCGCCTTCGCCCTGGCCGAAGCCGGACTGCTCGACGGTCGCCGTGCCACGACCCACTGGCGGTGGGCGGAGCTGTTCCGGCGTACGTATCCAGGGGTCGAGCTCGACCCGAGGGCGATCTACGTCGACGACGGCGTGCTGACGAGCGCCGGCTCGGCCGCCGGGCTGGACCTGTGCCTCCACCTGATCCGCACGGACCACGGCCAGCACGCCGCCAACACCATCGCCCGCAACCTGGTCATCGCCTCGCACCGCGACGGCGACCAGGCCCAGTACGTCGCCGCCGACCCGCTCACCGAGCAGGCCCACTGGCTCGACGAGCTGCGCACCTGGCTGCGGGCCAACCTGCACGAGGACCTCACCCTCGAGCGCCTGGCGGCGGCCGCCGCGGTCTCGCCCCGCACCCTCGCCCGGCGCTTCGAGCGTGACCTTGCGACCACCCCGATGCGGTGGGTCGCCGCCGAGCGGATCGCGGTTGCCAAGACGCTGCTCGAGACCACCGACCTGCCCATCGACCGGATCAGCCACGAGGCGGGCTACTACTCGCCGGTGACCTTCCGGGCCGGGTTCGTCTCGGAGGTCGGGGTGACGCCGGGGCGGTATCGGATGCGGTTCTCGCGGCGCGAGGTCGGGTAGTCCAGGACTGCTCCGTGGTGTGGACGCGCGTCGGTGCTGTGTTTTGTGATGGGTGTTTGCCGCCGACCCGTTACGGGAGGGTGTTCTCAGCGGCGGCCGGAGTAAAGGACGGCCTTCGGCCGCCGGCTTCGCCGGTCGCCTTCGGCGATCCTTGACACCGGCCGTCGCTGAGAATTTTGGCTGGCTATCGGGTCGGCGGCAGGGGTCTGGCGCGGAGATGTGGGTTGGGTAGGGGCTTGGGATCTGAGGGTGAACGAATTTTCGTTCATCGGGGACAGCCATCGGCTTGGTGGTGCTGGCGGGTGAAAGAAAATTTTCTTTCACCTCCGGGGAGCATCCACTTCTGCGGGGGTGAACGAATTTTCGTTCACCGTGGGGCGTCCACCTCCAACGGAGTGACTGCCTCCCGGCCACACTGGGGCCGCCGCCCCTGATAGCCAGCCAAATCTTTCTCGATATGGTCCGGTGTCAAGGACCGCGAAGCGGCCGGCGTAGCCGGCGGCCGCAGGCCGTCCTTTACTCCGGGGCAGGTCGAGAAACACTCGAGGACAGGGTCGGCGGCCCAGACCAGCCACAAATAATCAGTCGCTGACCGAGTCCGCCACGCCCACTCAGCGCCGCCACCAACGCCGTCTCCGCGGCACCTGCTCACCACGTACCTTCTTGGCCGCCTCTACCCGCACCGCACGACGCTCGCGCCAAGCCGCCAGAGTGACCTCGACGTCACGGGGCATCGTGATCAGCGGCGGGCCCTCGGGGGCGCCGTAGCGAGCCGCGATGACGCGTTCGTTGAACTCCTCGATGATCCTGCGGGCGCCGTCCTCGGTGGTCTGGGTGTCGAGGAGGTCGTCGAGCTCGGCGTCGTCCTTGCGGAGCTGGACGGACCGGGGGAGCAGGACGATCTGCTCGCGCTCGACGAGCTGCTTGACCCACCAGTCGGGGTCGTGGTCGCGGTCGAGGTTCTTGATCGGCCTGCCGGCCCCGGGCAGGTTGTCGAACTCGCCGCGCTGGATCGCCTCCTGCACCTGCAGGTCGACCCACTTGGTCTGGTTGGCCATCCGTGCCGCTGCCGCCGCCTTGCTCGCCTCGGCGTCGAGCCTCGGCGCAGGGGTCTCGGGCCGGTCCTCGCTCTCGGGCATGTCATCACCTCCGGGGGAGGACGAGTTTACCCAGCGCCCGTTGCGCTCCGAGGCAGAAGGAGCAGCAGCCCGGCGACGAGTCCGGTGACGCCGCAGACCGCCCACACCGTCAGGTAGCCCGACAGCGGTGCGTGCGCCTCGCCGGAGATCGACCCGTCGGCGGCGAGCGCGATCGCGAAGACCGCCGAGGCGATGGCGCCGCCGACGGTCTTGGTGGCGTTGGTCATGCCGGTGGCGAACGCGGTGCGGGAGGACGGAGCCGCCGCGGCGGCGGCCGCCGGCAGCGAGGCCACCAGCGCACCTGAGCCGAGCCCGACGACCGCCATGTTGAGGAGTCCCTCTCCGGTGGAGCCGTGGAACGGCAGCCACATCAGGTAGCCGGCGGCGACCAGGAAGCAGGCGACCGCCTGGGCGCGTACCGGGCCGAGGAACCGGGCCCACAACGGCAAGGTGAAGGCGGAGACGGCCATCGCGATGACGTACTCCGCGATCAGCAGCGACACGAACGAGGCGTCGGCGCCCAGCCCGAAGCCGGTCTCGCCCGGGTCGGTGCGCGCGAAGGTCGACAACGGGATCTGCGCCCCGAGCACCGACATCCCGAACAGGAACGCGGTCACCTGGATCGGCCACTGGTGCCGCGAGACCAGCAGGCGTACGTCGATCAGCGGCTCGCGCCCGCCGGCGTCCTCCAGCGCCGTCTCGATGCGCCAGAACGGGACCAGCGTGAGCAGCCCCAAGACAACGAGCGCCCAGGCGAGGAGGGACCCGGCCCCGAGGACGCGTACGCCGACCAGACCGGCCATGACCAGACCGAGCACCAGGGTCAGGACCGTCAGCCCGAGCCAGTCGAAGGAGCCGCCGCTGGCGCCGGAGTCGGGCTCGATACCGACGGCGATGACGACGAAGACCGCGGTGACCGCCACGGCGGGGAAGGCCAGGATCGCGGTCATCGGGAGCATGCCGACGAGCGCCCCGGCGGCGACCGCGCCGATGATGACCGAGAGCTGCAGCGCGCCGACCAGCACACCGGCGGCCCGCCGGGTCAGGGCGGAGTCCCCTCCGGTGCGCTTGTACACGATGGCGACCTCGAGCGGCAGCCAGATGACGTAGGCGCCCTGGACCGCCCAGGCGACCAGGAACGAGCCGAAGTCGGGAGCGACCACGGTCCACCAGGTCGCCGCCGCGGTCACACCGGTCGCCAGCAGCAGCACCTTCTTGTGGCCGATCAGGTCACCGAGCCGGGCGAGCGGCGGTACGCACAGCGCGGAGACGATCAGCTGGCCGGCCTCGAGCCAGTTGAGGTCGGCGTCGGAGACGCCGAGGTGGTCGGCGAGGTCGGAGAAGATCGGGGTGTAGTAGCCCTGCAGGATGCCGCTGGCGAACTCGACGGCCACCAGGAAGCCGACGATCACCCAGATCCCGCGGGCGGCCTTCTCGAGGCCGGTGCTCTGGCTTTCGGTGGTCACAGCGACTCGATCAACCTTCGGTAGAAGCGGATCCCGTCGAGATAGTCCTCGACCCTGATGTTCTCGTCGGCGGCATGGATGGTGGCCCGCTGGGCGGCGGTCATCCGGAACGGCGCGAACCGGTAGACCCGGTCGCTGATCTCGTAGAAGAAGCGCGAGTCGGTCGCCGCCATCACGGTGTACGGAGCCGGCACGGCCTCCGGGAACACGTCGGTGATGGCCTCGGTGATCAGCGCGAACGCGTCGTCGCGCGGTGAGACCGGCGACGGCTCCCCGGCGCGTACCACCTCGATCTCGACCTGCTTGTCGCCGATCGCGGCCCGCAGCCGCTCGACGACCTCGGCGACGGTCTCGCCGATCATGATCCGCAGGTTGACCCCGGCCGAGGCGGCGGAGGCGATCACGTTGGCCGCGGGGCTGCCTTCGAGGGTCGTGATCGCGACCGTGGTGCGGGTCAGCGCGGCGGGCTCGGGGCCGAGCCGGGGCAGCACCCGGGCCAGCGCCGGCGCCAGCCTGCCGGCGTTGGCGAGCACGGGACGGAGGGGCTTGGCGGCGTACGGGGCGATCTGCTCGAACATCTCGACCGTCGGGGCCGGCAGCTGCACCGGCATCGACATCCGGTCGAGCCGGGTGATCGCGCGGGCCAGCCGGGCGGTCGGCCCGTTCTGTCGTGGGGTGGAGGAGTGGCCGCCGTCGCCGGTCACCTTCAGGCGTACGTCGGTGGTGCCCTTCTCGGCGACGCCGACGACCCCGACCGGAGCGGTGACACCGGGGAAGGCGTCGAAGGCGACCGCGCCGCCCTCGTCGAGCACGAACCACGGCGCGACCCCCTGCGTCCGCAGCTCCTCGACCGCCGCCCGCGCCGCCTCGCCGGTGGTCTCCTCGTCGGAGCCGAACGACAGCCACACGTCGTACGCAGGCTCGAACCCGTCCGCGAGGAGCCCCTCGACCGCGGCGCAGATCGCCACCAGCTGACCCTTGTCGTCGAGGGTCCCGCGGCCGCGGATCACCCCGTCGACGATCTCGCCGCCGAACGGGTCATGGGTCCATTCGCCTGCGATCGGGACGACATCCTGGTGGGCCATCAGCACGACCGGCTTCTCGGCCGAGGCGCCGGGCCAGCGGAAGAGCAGCCCGTGCCCGCCGACCGGGGTGAGGTCGAGGGCCGCGTGCAGCAGCGGGAAGTGCTCGCGCAGCGCCGCGTGGAGCTGCCCGAACGCCGCATCCTCCGCACCCGAGCCGTCGTTGACGGTCGGGGCCCGAAGTGCGGCCTGAAGAGCGGCGACGGGGTCGAGTGTCATGGCCGAAACCTAACCCGGTCACCGCGGAGCAGATCACCCTGTTGGCGACTCCGTCACCAGTTTGTGGCGCCCCCGGGCAGCTGTACGTCGCGCGGGTGGATGACGTAGGTGATCCCGTCGGTCGAGGTCTGCCAGACCCGCTCGAAGTTCTCGCGGGTGTAGACGTTGCGGACCTCGTCGTCGGAGGGGTGGTTGGGGTCGTAGATGATCGGGTCGCCCTCGGCGGTGAAGCCGCCGATGACGAGCAGGTGACCGTCGGTGCCGTAGCCCGCCTCCGGCATCTCGTCGAGCTCCCAGTTGGCCGAGACGACCAGCGGGAAGCCGGCCGCCACCAGGGTCTCGGCCTCGGCCAGCGAACGCAGCCGGGTCACGACGCCGTCCAGGCCCCAGCGGCCGGCGTAGGCGGTGTTGAACGGCCAGTTGCCGGCGCCCTCGTAGGCGTAGTCCCAGGTGTTGATCGCGGCGTAGTCGACCTGCGGGTCGCCGTTGGGCGCCTCGATGCCCGCCAGCTCGCTCGCCGGGACCTCGTGACCCCAGTGGTACTGCACCATCGTCGTCGACGTCGGCGAGCACCAGACCTGGCCGCCGCCACCGAACTCCGGGTATTCACCGCGGTGGATGTTCTGGCTGAACGGCGGGACGCCGAGGTCGACCGCATGATCCAGGGTCGGTGTGCTCGTCCCGGGGTAGGCGGAGTCGGGCAGGTATTCGTTGGTCAGCGTCGAGACCGATCGCAGGCTCGGGGAGACGGCTGCGCCCTCGGGGCGAAGCAGCGTGACCCGGGTCTGGAACGCCTCGGGCTCCTTGCCGGTGCGGGCGACGTACGTGTCGGTGTAGAGCCCCGCGTCGGTGTCGCTCTGCCCCTCGACCGAGGTGCGGTGGATGTCGCCGGCCGCGAAGTCGTCGCCGGCCGTCCACCGGCCCATCACGAACCATTTCGTCCAGGTGCCGTCCGCCTTGCGGCCGCGGAACCGGATCTCGGCCCAGGTGCCGGTCGGGGTGGCGACGTCCCACGAGGTGATCGACTCGTCGATCGCGTACCCGGTCCTGATCACGGGTGAGGTCCAGGTGCCGTACTCGTAGGTCTTCGCCGAGCCGTCCCCGAACGGGTCGGTGTAGGTCGTCGTCTCGCTGCCGCGGCCGATCAGGAGGGTGCCGTGCCGGTCCGGGCGCAGGTTGCTCGACCGGCCCTTGGCGAAGTCCTCGAGGCTGTTCCAGCGGGTGAGGGTGATGTCGGTGGGCTGGGTCTCAGGCTCGGTCGCGTGGACCGGAGTCGTGGGTGCGACCAGGACGGTTGCGGCGGCGAGGGCGACAACGTACGCGAGGCGGGACCGAGATCTCATGTCGGAACGCTATTCCTCCTCGGAGCGCGCGGCCACGACAATTCGTCGGTGCCGGGATTCGTCGGTGCCGGCTGGCATCCTTGGTCGACGTGAACAACTTCGCATCCGACGGCTGGTTCAAGGACGAGTTCCACAAGAGGTACGCCGAGTCGGCCAAGGAGATCGGCCGGTTCAACCTCGCCGTCTTCGGGAAGACCGGCGTCGGCAAGTCGACGCTCGTCAACGCCGTCTTCGGGGCGGAGGTGGCCAGGACCGGGATCGGTGAGCCGGTGACCAAGGAGTCGACGCTCTACCTGCACACCAGCGGCTTCTTCGGGCTGCTCGACACCCAGGGCCTGGAGATCGGGATCGAGGGCGACCGGGTGATCCGCGACCTGGCGAAGCTCATCCAGGAGCGCCGGCGCAAGCCGCAGTCGGAGCAGATCCACGTCGCCTGGTACGCCGTACGTTTCGCCGACCGCCGCTTCGAGGACACCGAGGCCGCGTTCGTCCAGAAGCTGGCCGACCTGGGCCTGCCGGTCGTGCTGGTGATGACCCAGGTGCCGACGTCGCCGACCGGCGCCTACCACCCGGATGCGGTCGAGTTCGCCCAGCAGATCGATGCCCGCGGACTGCCGGTGCACGGTGCGCGGGTCTATCTGACCAACGCGAAGGCCGACGACTTCTCGGGCCAGCAGGTCCACGGCCTGCAGGAACTTGTTGATGCCACCTTTCGATGCGCGCCTGCAGGCGTCGAGGAGGCCCTCACCGCGGCGCAGAGGGTGGATCTCAAGCGGAAGCAGGAGCAGGCGAACACCGTGATCGCGGGCGCCGCGACGGCGGCCGGGGCGGCCGGCGCCACCCCGATCCCGTTCTCCGACGCTGTCGTCCTGGTGCCGATCCAGCTCGGGATGATGGCCCGCATCTCGGCGATCTACGGCATCGAGGTGGACAAGGCGGCGATGGCCTCCATCGCGGCCACCGCGGCTGCGACCCAGGCCGGGCGCAGCGTGGCGGGCAACCTGCTCAAGTTCATCCCCGGGTTCGGCACCGTCGGTGGTGGGGCGATCAACGCCACCGTCGCGGCCGGCTTCACCGCCGCCATCGGCGCCGCCTGGTCGGCCGTGTGCATCAAGCTCGGCGAGGGCAAGCTGCGTGGTGTCAACGGCGCCTTGGACACCGAAGGCATCCGGTCGCTCTTCCTCGACGAGCTGAAGAACCAGATCTCCAAGCTGAAGCTCCACGCGAAGGAGAAGTGAGGGGTGCTCGGACGCCACTAGGGTGCAGGCGTGGCCAGCCTGTTCTCGCTCCCGCTCCTGCAGACACCCCGCGCCCGCGTCGCCCGCACGATCCGGGCCGTGACCGGTGGCCCCAGCCCTCTCGACGGGCGGATCGTCCTGGTCACCGGCGCCAGCTCGGGGATCGGCGAGGCGACGGCGTACGCCGCGGCGCGAAGGGGCGCCCACGTGCTGCTCGCAGCGCGGCGGACGGAGGAGCTCGAGCGGGTGCGGAAGAGCATCGAGGCGGCCGGCGGGAAGGCGACGACGTACGTCGTCGACATGGCCGACGGTGACTCGATCGACGCGCTGGTGGAGCGGCTGCTGGCCGAGCACGGGGCGGTCGACTACCTGGTCAACAACGCCGGCAGGTCGATCCGGCGGTCGCTGGAGCTGACCCAGGACCGCTTCCACGACTTCGAGCGGATGATGACGGTCAACTACTTCGGCGCGGTGCGGCTCACGATGGGCCTGCTGCCGGCGATGCGGGCGCAGCGGTTCGGCCACGTGGTCAACATCGTCACCTGGGGCAACCAGATCAAGGCGCCGAAGTTCGCCGCCTACATCGCCGCGAAGTCGGCCCTCGACGTCTTCGGGCGGATCCTGAGCCGTGAGGCCTACTTCGAGAACGTGACCTGCACCAACATGCGCGTCGCCATCGTGCGGACGCCGATGATCGCGCCGACCGCGGAGTACGAGGGCCGTGGCGAAAGTCCCGAGGAGTGCGCCGAGCGGGTCGTCCGTGCGCTCGAGGACCGCCCGGTGACGGTCGACGGTGCGTTCGGGTCGGTCTTCGAGATCCTCAACATCGCCGCCCCACGGCTGGCCGACCTCGCCATGGCCGTCTCCCACGCCCGCACCCCGGACTCGGCTGCCGCTCGCGGGAGGACAACGACCTAGGAGAACTCCGCCTGTGCGGTGAAGCCGTTGAAGATGAGCATCACCTGGTCCAAGAACTTGAACCCGGTCGAGGGAACCGAGACGTCCTCATCGGTCGAACAGACCGTGACCATGTCGTTCGATGGATCCGGAATCTCGGTGGTGGAGATGTTCCAGCACACCAGAGCGAACAAGACACAGATCAATCCCGCACGACCCCACAGGGGAATGCGTCGCCACGCCGGCAGGAGCATCACGAAAGTCAGCGTGACCAGCGTGGACCCGGACACGATCTTGCCGCCTCCGAGCAGCACGATGCCGCACAGTCCGGTGAAGACGATTCCGGTCCACAGCGCGATCTTCTTGACGTTTTCCATCAGGGCGTTCTCCTCGCTCGAAAGTCAGACCTTTCGGTGGCATCGGCCGGAAAAGCTCCCGTGAAGCGGACGGTGCTCGCCTGTGTCGACTAGCGTGGCAGGGCGGTTGAGCGCGCACCTGTGAGTTGGATCTGAATCGCCTGGTAATTCGATGAGGAAGGCGATCTCACCAGCGACCGCGGTGGACGACCTCCTCCAGAGGCGTCCGGCGACGGCGGGTCGGGGAGCCCTTGGCGCCGCCGGAGGCGGGGTGGCCGATGGTGACGGCCCCGATGGGGTCGAAGGTGTCGGGGATGTCGAACGCCTTGCGGACCGCGGCGTCGGACTCCGGCGGGATCCCGAAGTAGAGCGCGCCGAGACCCTCGTCGACCACGGTCTGCAGGATCAGCATGGTCGCCATCGCGGTGTCCATGTGCCAGAACGGCATCGGCCAGTGGGCCTCGTCGCGGTCGGTCCAGCCCTTGTCGGGCTGCGCGTAGCGGTCGAGGTAGGCGGCCTTGGAGGAGCACGGGATCACGATCACCGGGGCCGTCATCATCCCAGTCAGCCACGCGTCGGGGTCGCTCACGTCGGCCGTGGCCTCCCAGTAGCGGCGTACGTCCGCGGGGGTGTCGAGCACGAGGAACGCCCAGCCCTGGGAGAAGCCCGCCGACGGCGCCCGGGTGGCGTTGTGCAGGATCCGGTCGACCACCTCAGGGTCCACCGGATCGCCGGTGTAGCTGCGGACCATCTTGCGGCGGCGTACGACCTCGGAGAACTCCATAGGCCCAGTGTCCCGTCTAAGGCGCTCAGGAACGGACCGAGGTCGGAAAGTAAGGCGCGCGACCGATTCGGGTGCCTACCTCAGCAGAGGAGTCTTCTCGGTGTCAGCAGGACACAGAAACCAGGAGATCGAGATGTACACCACCGTAGGTTACGAAGCAGAGGTCAAGTACCGCCGCCAGCAGATCCAGAAGGACCTGAGCAAGCGCCAGCAGGCCGCCGCGGCCCGCCAGACCCGACGCACCCGCACCCGCTGAGATGCGGGCGCGGGACCGACAACGCCGAGCAGGAGAGATCCGGCTCGGCGTTGTTTCATGTCCGGGGTGGAGAGCGCGATGATTGCGTCCATGGCGCAGAGTGCCGAGAGGCTGGTCGGGCGTGACACCGACCTGGAGACGCTGGCGGACCTGATCGGGGTGGGCGGCTCCGCGCCGTCGGGCGGGGGCAGGCACGTCCTCCTCGCGGGCGACGCCGGCGTCGGGAAGACCCGGATCCTGCGCGAGCTCCGCGCCCGCGCCACCACGGACGGCCGCCAGGCGCTGGTCGGGCACTGCCTCGACTTCGGCGACAGTGCCGAGGCCTATCTGCCGTTCACCGAGATCCTCGACACGATCACCTCCGCGCTGCCCGACGTGGTCGCCCGGGTCGCCGACGTACATCCGGCGCTCCTGCGGATGGCGCCCGTGGCCCGCGCGCTCGGCGGGGCTGACACCGCCGTGCAGGAGGCGCTGGACCGGGGCAACCTGTTCGCCGCGATCCACGCCCTCCTGGAGCACGCGGCCGAGAAGGCGCCGGTGCTGGTGGTCGTCGAGGACACCCACTGGGCCGACCAGTCCACGCGCGACCTGCTGACCTTCCTCTTCACCCGGCCGTTCGACGGCCCGGTGACGATCGTGGCGTCCTACCGTGCCGACGACCTCCACCGCCGCCACCCGCTGCGTCGCCAGCTCGCCGAGTGGACCCGCCTGCCCTCGGTCGAGCGGTTCCACCTCGGCCGGCTCTCGGACGACGACGTACGCGTCCTGGTCGGCGAGCTCGCCGGCGACCCGGGCGCGGCGATCGACGTCGAGAGCGTCGTACGCCGCGCCGACGGCAACGCCTTCTTCGTCGAGGAGCTGGTGCAGGCCGCCGGTGCCGACGAGCTTCCCTGGGACCTCGCCGACCTCCTCCTGATCAGGCTGGAGCAGCTCGACGCGACCGCGCGCGAGGTGGTCGACACCGCCAGCGCGGCCGGGCGCGAGATCAGCGACGAGCTCCTCGAGGCCGTCGCCGGTCTCGACCGTCCCACCCTCGACGCCGGGCTGAGGCAGGCGATCGAGCGCGCGATCCTGGTGCCGCGCGAGGACGGCTACTACGTCTTCCGGCACGCGCTGCTCGGCGAGGCGGTCTACGACGACCTGCTGCCGGGCGAGCGGGTCCGGCTCCACCAGCGCTACGTCCAGGCGCTGAGCGGTGACCTGACCACCGGCAGCGCGGCCGGCCTCGCGCGTCACGCCCGTCTCGCCGGCGACCACGAGACCGCCCTCCGGGCCGGGATCGCCGCCGGTGACGAGGCGGCGGCCGCCGGTGGCCCCGACGAGGCCTCCCAGCACTATCAGCAGGCGATCGCCCAGCTCGCCGGTCGGGCCGGCTCCGGCCAGGACACCCAGCGTCTGGTCGACCTGGTGGTCAAGGCCAGCGATGCGATGGTGGCCGCCGGGCACGCCGACCGGGCCGGGAAGCTCGCCCGTGAGCAGCGCGAATCGCTCCCGGCCGACGCCCCCGGTCTGTGGCGGGCCCAGCTGATGACGGTCGAGATCGAGACCAGCTTCGCCTACGTCAACGACGTCAGCGTGGCGGCGCTGGCCGATGCGGCGGTGGCCGAGCTGCCCGAGGACGCCCCGCCGCTGGTGCGCGCACGGCTGCTCGCGGCGTACGCCCGGGCGCTGATGATCTACCGCCGCCACGACGACGCCGAGCGGGCCGGCCGGGAGGCGCTGGCGCTGGCCGAGGAGCTCGGCCGGACCGGTCTCGCCGCGGAGGTGGCGGCGACGCTGGCCGGGTCGTGGGGTCGCCCGCCGCAGGCCTGGATCGAGCCGTTGCGGGAGGCCGTGGCCAGGGCGGCCAAGGTCGGCGCGCTGCACCCGGAGCTGCGCGCCCGGATCCAGCTCGCCTTCGCCCTCGACGCCGCCGACCGTCTCGACGAGGCCGGCGAGAACTACCGCAGCGCCTACGAGCTCGGCGTGGCACGGGGCGTCCCGTGGGCGCCGTACGCCTTCGACGCCCGGATCGCCTGGCTCGACCATCTCCACGCCACCGGCAGGTGGGACGAGGCGCTCGCGCTCACCGACGCGTACGGCATCCCGCCGGCGCTGTGGCCGTGGCTGGAGTCCAAGCGGCTGATGATCGAGCAGGCCCGCGGGGCCGACGTCGGCGCGGAGGCCCGACGGTTGCGGCCGTCGTGGAAGCAGGAGGTGGCGACCGCCAGCGAGTCGGCGCCGGTGGAGATCAGGGCCGCCGCGGCACGTGGAGACATCGACGCGGCGATCGAGGCCTACGACGCCGGGATCACCGCCCTCACCTCCGGCTGGGGGCAGTGGTTCGGGGCCCATGCGCGGCTCTCGGCGATCGCCGTCGGGGCGATCAGCGGGGCGATTCCGGCGCTCCCGGTCGGCGAGCGGGCGGCCGTGATGGCCGAGGTCGATCGCATCATCGAGAAGGGCACGCGGCCCGTCCGGTCGAAGCAGCCCTGGGGCCTGGAGGGTCAGGCGTGGTCGGCGCGGCTGCGGGCCGAGGGGCTCCGTGCTCACTGGCTGGCCGGGGTCTCGGTGCCGGAGCAGGACGACCTCATCGGGGCGTGGCGGGAGACCGTGGCTGCCTTCGAGGCCTTCCCGCACGTACACGAGCTCGCCTGGTCACGGGTCCGGCTCGCCGAGGTCCTCCGGGCCGGCGGCGACACCGCCGGAGCGCGTGAGCTGGCCGATCAGGCCAGGGCCGCGGCCAGGCTGCTCGGCGCCCGGCCGCTCCTCGACCACCTGCTCACCCTCGGCAGCACGCCGCAGCGTTCGACGGCCGGACCCTCCGGCCAGCTCACCGCCCGCGAGTCGGAGATCCTCGCCCTCGTCGCCGCGGGCCGGAGCAACGGCGAGATCGGCAAGCAGCTGTTCATCTCCACCAAGACCGTCTCGGTCCACGTCTCCAACATCCTGGCCAAGCTCGGCGCCTCCGGCCGCACCGAGGCGGCGGCGATCGGGAGGCGTCGCGGGCTCGTGGACTAGGTGGGGTTCCGCGGCACTCGTCCATCTGCAGTAGACGGAGTCGGTGCGTCCAGCCGATGTCTGGAACCGGCGAATTGGCGAGCATCGAAGGGTCCCATCCGAGTCTGCATTTCGCGGGAGCCTTCCGTTGTTCAAACTCACCAGCGCCAGCTTGGCGAACAGAGCCGTCGTCGCTCTGCTGACACTTTTGACAGCCGCCGCCGGCGTGCTGTCCCTGACCTCTCTGAAGCAGGAGCTGTTCCCGGACTTCGAGCAGCCCCAGACGACGGTGATGACGGTCGTCCCCGGCACCGCGACCGAGGTGGTCGACGAGCAGGTCACCGTACCTCTGGTCAAGGCTCTGGAGCAGGTCGACGATGTCGACGAGGTCACCTCGACGTCGTCCAGCGGAGTCTCGGTGATCTCGCTGACCACGGACTTCGGCGTCGACCAGGACCAGGTGGTTGCCGACGCCCAGGAGGCGATCGGCACCGCTCAGCTCCCCGAAGGTGCCGAGCCCGAGGTCTCCAGCGGTGGCTTCGGCGATCTCCCGGCGATGACGCTGACCGTGTCGTCGGACGCCTCGGAGCAGAAGCTGGGGGAGCGGCTGAGCGACGTCGCCGTGCCCGCGCTGCGCTCCGTCGAGGGCGTACGCGACGTGTCGGTCAGCGGCGTCACAGGCCAGCGCATCACGATCACCCCGGACGCCGACAAGCTGAGGGCTCACGGCTTGACCACGGACTCCATCTCCCAGGCGCTGACCGTGAACGGGTCGACCACCCCGGCCGGCAGCGTCGTCGAGGACGGCAACACCGTTGCTGTCCAGGTCGGGGACGAGCTGACCTCGGTCGATGATGTCGAGAGCCTCCCGCTCACCGCGTCCGCAGGTACGTCAGGAGGAGCCGTCCAGGGCGGCCAGCAGCAGGCGCCCCAGGGTGCCGACGCCCCAGGGTCGGCGCAGCCCAACGCACCGCCGGTGAAGCTCGGTGACGTCGCGAAGGTCGAGATCACCAGCGACCCGGTCACCTCGCTCACCCGTGTGAACGGCGAGCCCGCCGTCTCCGTGTCGATCACCGCCACCGACGACGCCGATCTGGTCGGGCTCTCGGCCGACGTCGAGGACAAGCTCTCCGACCTGGAGAAGAGTCTCGGTGACGACGCCGAGATCACCGTCGTCAGTGACCAGGCGCCGTTCATCTCCGACTCGATCGAGCACCTCGCGATCGAGGGTCTGCTCGGCCTCGCGATGGCCGTGATCGTCATCCTGATCTTCCTGCGCTCGGGCCGCCCGACGGTGGTCAGCGCGCTGTCCATCCCGCTCTCGATCCTGGTGACCTTCATCGGGCTCCAGCTGTGGGGCTACTCGCTCAACATGTTCACCCTCGGAGCGCTGACGATCGCGATCGGGCGGGTCGTCGACGACTCGATCGTCGTCATCGAGAACATCAAACGGCATCTCGGCTACGGCGAGGAGAAGGTCACCGCGATCCTCGACGGCACCAAGGAGGTCGCCGCGGCGGTGACAGCATCGACCATCGCCACGGTCCTGGTGTTCGTGCCGATCGCGCTCGTCGGCGGGTTCGTCGGCGAGCTGTTCCGGCCGTTCGCGCTGACGGTCACGATCGCGATGGTCTCCTCGCTGCTGGTCGCGCTGACGATCGTGCCGGTGCTGTCGTACTGGTTCCTGAAGAAGCCGGAACACCCGGCCGGCGCTGAGCTCCCGGCTTCCGACATGGAAGAAGGGGAGGAGGCCGAGCCCAACCTCCTGCAGCGCTACTACCTGCCGATGCTGCGCTGGACGACGCGGAGGCCCATCGCGGTGATCACCGCGGCGGTGCTCCTGCTCGGCGGCTCGCTCGCGCTGCTCCCGCAGCTCAAGGTGGAGTTCATCGGCGACACCGGCGGCGACAGCGTCAGCGTCACCCAGACCTTCGACTCGGGTCTGGCGGTCGACGAGGTCACCAGCCGGGTGACCGAGACCGAGAAGGCCCTGCACGGGGTCGAGGACGTCGAGGACGTCGTCGTGACCGCGAGCCTGGCCGGCTCCGGCGACACGACGATGCGGGGTCCGGACGAGGGCGCGTCGGGCGACACCACCGCGACGTACACGGTCAGGGTCTCTGACGGTGCCGACGTCTCGACGGTCACCGACCGTGTCGAGGACGCCGTCCAGGAGCTCCCCGACCCGGACGCGATCACCGTGGGCCAGGCCGGCGGTGGCGGCGTCGGCGGCTCGACCGTCGACGTGGAGGTCACCGGCACCGACCGCGCGACCGTGGAGAAGGCCACCGACCAGGTGTACGCAGCACTCGAGGGCGTCCCCGAGACGACCGAGGTCAGCAGCAGCCTGGCCGCGGAGCAGCCCACCCTGCGCGTCCAGGTCGACCGGGCGAAGGCCGCAGCGCACGGGCTCACCGAGCAGGCGGTCGCCGGGATCGTCGCCTCGGCGATGACGCCGCAGGCGGTCACCGAGATGACGATCGACGACCAGCAGCTCTCGGTCTACGTCGCTCGCACCCCGGTGAAGACCACCGCCGAGGTCAGTGACCTCGCGCTCGGCACCGGGAACCTCCGGCTGAAGGACGTCGCGAAGATCAGCGAGGTCGCCGGCCCCTCCAGCCTGGCCCGGACCGGCACGGACCTGGTCGCCACCGTCTCGCTGACGCCGGCCGACGGTGAGCTCGGAGCGGTCCAGACCGAGGTGAACGAGCGTCTCGACGAGCTCGACCTGCCCGAGGGCACCGACACGTCCGTCGGAGGCGTCTCGGAGCAGCAGTCCGAGGCGTTCAGCCAGCTGGGCCTGGCGATGCTGGTGGCCGTCGGCCTCATCTTCGTCCTGCTCGTCGGCATCCTGCGCTCGCTGGTGCAGCCGCTCATCCTGATGATGTCGATCCCGTTCGCGGCCATCGGGTCGCTGGGCCTGCTCTTCGTCACCGGCACGCCGCTGGGCGTCTCCGCGCTGATCGGCATGCTGATGCTCATCGGCATCGTGGTCACGAACGCGATCGTGCTGATGGACCTCATCAACCAGTACCGACGCCGAGGGCAGTCGGTGGCCGACGCCATCCACCACGGCGCGGGTCGCCGCGTACGGCCGGTCGTGATGACCGCGCTGGCGACGATCTTCGCGCTCGTCCCGATGGCC
Organism: Nocardioides sp. NPDC126508; assembly: GCA_040302365.1. Classification (GTDB taxonomy): domain Bacteria; phylum Actinomycetota; class Actinomycetes; order Propionibacteriales; family Nocardioidaceae; genus Nocardioides. The sequence goes on along the minus strand of JBEOUM010000003.1, from coordinate 353,112 downwards.
ACCGGGATCACCGGAGGAAGTGGGTTCATCTCGCAGTCCCTGGCCATCGTGGTGATCGGTGGCCTGGTGTCCTCCACGTTCCTTACGCTGCTGCTCGTGCCGGCCGTCTACCAGCTCGTCGAGGGCCGCCACGACCGACGCGCACGGCGCGAAGGGCGTGAAGGGCGCGAAGGGCGCGAACAACGCCGCCGGCGCCGTCGGCAGCCGAAAGGAGCCCGGCGGCGCACGATGACGGTCGCCGAGCTGCGTACGGCCATCGCGGACATGCCCGGCGAGAGCGAGGTCGAGATCGACATCGTCCGCGGGGAGGAGACCACTCTCTCAGGAGCCCGGGGTGACCAGGCCTGACTCGTAGGCCCAGATCACGAGCTGTGCGCGCCCGGGAGCGTCGAGCTTGGTCATCATGTTGTTCACGTGCGTCTTCGCGGTGAACGGCGAGATGACCAGCTCGTCGGCGATCTCCTGGTTCGAGAGGCCACCGGCCACGAGCACCAGGATCTCCCGCTCCCGGGGCGTCAGCTCCTCCAGCCGGCGCGCGTCGTAGCGCCCGTTGGCGGCCACCGCCCGGTCGACCTTCAGGTAGCGGCCGATCAGGCTGCGGGTGGCGGCGGGGGAGAGCAGCGACTCCCCGTCCCGCACCGCACGTACGCCACGGACGATCTCGTCGGGCTCGGCACCCTTCCCGATGAACCCGTCGGCGCCGGCCCTCAGAGCCGCCAAGAGGTATTCGTCCTCCTCGAACGTGGTCAGGATCAGCACGCGGGTGGCCTCGAGGTCGGCGTCGGCGCGGATCGCGGAGGTGGCCTCGATCCCGTCCATCACCGGCATCCTGATGTCCATCAGGACCACGTCGGGGTGGAGCTCGCGGGCGAGACGTACGGCCTCGCGGCCGTTGACCGCCTCCCCGACGACATCGATCTCCCCGCTGCTGCGGAGCAGCGCGACCACCGCCGACCTGATCAGCACCTGATCGTCGACGACGAGCAGCGTCACGGTCATTCCTCGGCTCCTGTCTCGGCTTCTGTCCCCGGTTCTGGCTCGGTGACGGGAAGGGTGGCCCCGACCACGAAGGACCCTTCGGTCACGCCGTACTCGACGGACCCGCGGACCGAGGCGACGCGTTCCGCCATCCCCACCAGCCCGTGGCCCGTGCCCGCGTGGGACCGCTTGACGAGCGGGTTGGACACCCGGATCGAGACGCTTCGGGGGCCGACCTCGACGTCGAGGTCCGCCGTGCCCGGACCGTGTCTCAGCGCATTGGTCAGGCCCTCCTGGATCACCCGGTAGGCGACGATGTCGACCGCGGTGGAGACCGGCGTGGGATCACCCGACCTCTCGTACGCCACCGCCAGCCCGGACCTCTCGAACTGCGCGACCAGGTCGCTCACGGCGGCCAGACCACGTGCCGAAGGGGCGTCCGGCGTCTCCTCGGGGGAGCGGAGCGTGGCGAGCATGTCACCGATCTCCCGCAGCACCAGCCGGGACGACTCCCTGATGGTCTGCAGCGCCTCACGGGCGGCATCGGGCCGGTCGGCGATGGCCGAGGAGGCGACGCCCGCGTTCAGGCTGATCACGGTGATCTGGTGGGCCACGGCGTCGTGCAGGTCCCGGGCGATCCGCAGCCGGTCCTCGGCGACCCGGCGGCGGGCCTCAGCCTCGCGGGTGGCCTCGGCCCGCAGGGCACGGTCGGTGATCTCTGCGATGTAGGCCGCACGGATCCGCGCGGTCTGACCGAGTGCCACCGCCAGGGCGACCTGGACGGTCACCGGGATGCTGTATCGAACGATGAGGCCGCCGATGATCACGCCGAGCGTGATCAAGAGGGCGGCCGCGACCACGACGCCCATGCCGACCGCGATCCGCCACGGGCTCCGTGCGGACACCGTGTAGACCGCGATCAGGAGGGCGAGGGTCGACACCGGTGAGGTGGTGAAGGTGAGCACGAGCGCGCACTGGAGCACGACGGCCCCGGCGAGGACGGCCCAGGGGAACCGGGTACGCGCCAGCAGCAGTGCCGAGATCACCGCGATCAGGGCATAGCCGAGCGGCGTACGTTCTCCCACGCCGTCGGTGATGGGGGCGAAGAACGCCAGCCCCGCGAAGAGCGCGACGAGGGCCTCCCGGACGGGTGTGGGGACACGGGCCAGAAGGCTTGCCTCGGTCGCCTGGTTCACCACCCCAGTGTGCCGGTCGAGGGACCGATCCGTATCGACCGCTCGGGCGAGGCGTCCTACTGCGCTCGCAGTAGGACTTCGGAATGAGGCACCTCTGACCTGCTCCTAAGGCAGGCGCCTCATGTGTGGCACTACCTCAGGAGCCGAGTCTTGATGCATGACTTACACGAACCAGATCAGCTACGACGCCGAGGTGACGTACCGCCACCAGAGCATCCGCCGCGCGACCGCGGCCGACCGCCTCGCCCGCCAGGTCAAGCGCCGGCGCCCGCGCCGGATGGACTCGATACACAACTGAGTCCTCGGAGGACGGTAATGCGGGAGAATCCCGGGCCCGGAGGCGCGATGATAGGGGGCATGGCGCAGAGTGCTCGGTCCTTCGTAGGTCGCGACCCCGAGTTGCAGACCCTGACCGGGCTGCTCGGAGTCGCCTCGACCGATGGGGTCACCGGTGCCCGGCGTCAGCACGTCCTCCTCGCGGGGGACGCCGGCGTCGGCAAGACGCGCCTGCTCACGGCGCTGCGTGACCGCGCGGTGACCGACGGCTGGCAGGTGCACGCGGGACACTGCGTCGACTTCGGCGAGAGCGCCGTGGCGTACATGCCGTTCTCGGAGATCCTCGACCGGATCGTCGCCGACCTGCCCGACGTCGTCGAGCGGGTGGCCGCCGACTACCCGGCGCTGGCCAGGCTGCGGCCCGTACGCCGCGTGATGGGCGCCAACCAGGGGGCCGCTCCGACCGGCACCGACCGAGGACAGCTCTTCGACGCCGTCCACACCCTCTTCGAGGCGGCCGCCGAGAAGGCGCCGCTGCTGGTCGTGGTCGAGGACACCCACTGGGCCGACCAGTCCACCCGCGACCTGCTGACCTACCTGTTCACCCGGCCCTACGACGGTCCGGTCGCGATGGTCGCCTCCTACCGCGCCGACGACATCCACCGACGCCACCCGCTGCGGCGCCAGGTGGGCGAGTGGGGCCGGCTGCCCGACGTGGAGCGGATCGTGCTCGAGCCGCTCTCCGACGACTCGGTGCGACTGCTGGTCCACGAGCTCGCGCCCGGCAAGGTCGACGCCGAACGAGTCGTACGCCGCGCCGAGGGCAACGCCTTCTTCGTCGAGGAGCTCGTGCAGGCCGGCTGCGAGGACGACCTCCCGGTCGACCTCGCCGACCTGCTCCTGGTGCGCCTGGACCGCCTCGACGGGGCGGCCCGCAGCGTCGTCCGCACCGCGTCGATCGCCGGCCGCCGGGTCACCCACGAGCTGCTCGCGGCGGTGACCGAGATGAAGACCGACGAGCTCGACGACGCGTTGCGCACCGCGGTCGAGCAGAAGGTGCTCGAGCCGACCGGCTCGCGCTACACGTTTCGCCACGCGCTGCTCGCCGAGGCGGTCTACGACGACCTGCTGCCCGGCGAGCGGGTGCGGCTGCACGCCCGGTTCGCCGAGGTGCTGAAGGAGACGCCCGGGCTGGGCGCCGCCGCCGAGCTCGCGCTGCACGCCAAGCACGCCGGTGACCTCTCGACCGCGTTGCGTGCCCGCATCGCCGCGGCCGAGGAGGCCCGCAGCGTCAGCGGTGTGGGCGAGGCGGCCCACCACTACGAGAAGGCGCTCGGCCTCGCGGCCGACCCGAAGGTCGCCCAGGCGGCGGCGGTCAACCTCGACCGGGTCTACGAGCGCGCCGCCGACACGCTCATCCTCGCCGGCCTGCCCTCGCGCGCCGACGCGATCCTGGCCGAGCGGCTCGACGCCATCCCTGCCGGGCCGTCGGTCGGCCGGGCGCTGCTGCTGGCGACCAGGGCCGAGGCGGCTCTCGTGATGGAGAACGGCGACCCGCTCACCCACTCCCACGACGCGATGCTCGCGCTGCCCGACGACGCCGAGCCGAAGGTGCGCTGTGCCGTCCTGGCCGTGCGCACCCGGACGCTGGTCACCTTCCGCCGCAGCGAGGAGGCCGAGGCGGTCGGCCTGGAGGGCATCGAGATCGCCGAGCGGCACAGCCTCTCCAAGCTCGCCTCCGACATGGCCACCAGTCTGTCGATGCTCAAGGTGCGCACCGGCCGCGGTGGCGGCGACAAGGTCGAGGGCTTCCGGCAGGTGCTGCGCGAGACGATCGAGCAGGCGCGGCGGGTCGGGTCGACGTACGCGGTCAGCCGGGGGTTGTTCGCCCTCGGCCGCTCCTACGACGAGGCCGGCGACTACGCCGAGGGCCTGAAGTGGTTCCGGGCGGTGATCGACGACTCCGGCGGCGAGTCGCTGCAGTGGTCTCCCTACGCGTCCGCCGCCCGCTCCGACATCGTCCGGATCCAGATGGTCCTGGGGGACTGGGACGAGGCGCTCGCGCTGACCGGCGGCAACCTCCCCGACTCACCGCCGATCCCGGTGGCACTCCTCGACGCGCTCCGGATGATGATGGAGCAGGCGCAGGGCGCGTCCGTCGGTGAGGCCGCCGCCGCGCTGCGTCCGTTCTGGACCCAGGAGGGCCTGGTCGCTCTCTACGGCTCGATCGTGGAGATGATCGCGGTGGCCCGCGCCGGAGACGCCGAGAAGGTCCTCGAGGTCTACGCGGACGCGGTCGAGACGCTCTCCCAGTTCTGGACCGAGTGGTTCGGCGGCCGGGTGCGGCTGGCGGTCGTGGCGGCCTCCGGGATCGCCCAGATGCTGCCCTCGCTGCCGGCGGGGCGGTGGCCCGCGCTGGTCGAGGCCGTCGACGGGCTGCGCAGCGACGGCGAGCAGGTGGTCACGCAGTACGAGCCCGGCGAGTGGGGCCCGGAGGGCCGAGCCTGGACCGCGCGGCTCGAGGCGGAGGTGCTCCGCGTCCACTGGCTGGCCGGCATCGACGCCCCGCCCCAGGAGACGCTGCTCGCGGCGTGGGCGCGCGCCGAGCAGCAGGTCGAGGCGTACGGCGACGTCCCGGGTCTGGCCGCCGTCCGGACCACGTACGCCGCCATCCAGCGCGCCACCGGCGACGTCGCCGGCTCGCGGGCGACCGCCGACAAGGCCAGGGAGACCGCGAAGCGGCTCGGGCTGCAGCCGTTGCTCGACGAGCTGAGGTCGCTGGGAGCGACCGCGGTCAAGCAGCAGCAGGCGACGTCGACGGCGCTGACGCCGCGGGAGAGCGAGATCCTGACGCTGGTCGCCGCGGGACGCAGCAACGGCGAGATCGGCAAGCAGCTGTTCATCTCCACCAAGACGGTCTCCGTGCACGTCTCCAACATCCTCGGCAAGCTGGGTGCCGGGAGTCGCACGGAGGCGGCCGCCATCGCGCGTCGCCAGCAGCTGATCACCTGAATCTTCTGGTGCTCGATGTGAACGTGTGGCTGAATTGTCACCATCACCACACGTCGGTCAGGGACAGTTGTGGCCGGACGTCGAGGAGCAGATGTGAAGCAGGGGGAGCGGCACCCGATCGCGGCAGGTGTCACGGCGCTCGTGGCCGTCGCGGTCGGAGTGGGGTTGATCGTCGGGATCGGGATGTTCATCGGTGTCAACGTCATGGGTCTCGGTGGCGACGGTGCTGCCGGCGACCAGGCCACCGACCCCGACGCGGGTGCCTCGCTCTACGCGCCGCCGCCCAAGCCGACCAAGACCGCGACCGGTCCGGCGATCACGCTCAACGCCTCGCCCACGAGCACCCCGGACAAGCAGGCGGCCTCCGCCTCCACCAGCCCGTCTCCGTCCAGGACGGTCGCGGCCAGGCCGGTGAAGAAGGAGATCACCCTCCAGGCCGGCACCGTCGCGGCGAAGCCGATGGAGCGGATCGACCTCAGCGGGATCTATCCCGGCGGGGAAGGGGCGATCCTCCGGCTCGAGCGCAACGACGGCAAGGGCTGGGAGGACTTCGGCATCCCGGACGTACCCGTCAGGGGTGAGCAGTTCTCCACCGTGATCCAGTCCGGCCGGGTCGGCAAGCACGAGTTCCGGATGAAGGACGTCGACACCGGCACCTACTCCAACCCGGTGACCGTGACGATCGGCTGAGGCCGGCAGTCGGGGCTGGAACAGCCGTTGGGTGCTTGGTTGTATGGGGGTATGACGGTTCCCACGATCAAGCTCAACGACGGCACGTCGATCCCGCAGTTCGGTCTCGGCGTCTGGCAGGTCCCCCAGGACGAGACCGAGCGGGTGGTGAGTGAGGCCCTCGAGGTCGGCTACCGCCACATCGACACCGCGCAGATGTATCAGAACGAGGCCGGTGTCGGCGCCGCGCTGAAGAGCGCCGGGCTCGGCCGCGAGGACGTCTACGTCACCACCAAGCTCGACAACTCCCAGCACGACCCGGCCAAGGCGAAGGCGTCGCTGGAGAGGTCCCTGGAGCTGCTCGGCCTGGACCGGGTCGACCTGTTCCTGATCCACTGGCCGCTGCCGACGCGGTACGACGGGACGTACGCGAAGACGTGGGAGGCGCTCGTCGGCCTCCGTGACGCGGGCCTGACGACCTCCGTCGGCGTCTCCAACTTCCAGCCCGACCACCTCGACAGGATCGTCGCCGAGACCGGCGTCGCCCCGGTGGTCAACCAGATCGAGGTCCACCCCTACTTCGCCAACGAGGCCGCCCGCTCCGCCACCCTCGCCCACGGTGCGAAGGTCGAGTCCTGGTCGCCGCTCGGCCAGGGCGGTGGCGAGCTCACCGACCCGGTGGTCGCCGAGATCGCCTCCGCGCACGGCAAGTCGCCCGCCCAGGTCCTGCTCCGCTGGCAGATCGACCGCGGCGACATCGTCTTCCCCCGGTCCGTACGCCGCGAGCGGCTCGAGGAGAACCTGGCGATCTTCGACTTCGAGCTGAGCGCCGACCAGGTCGCGGCTCTCGCGGCCCTCGACAAGGGCGAGTCCGGCCGCTCCGGCCCGAACCCGGACACCTTCGACTGGGTCCCGTCCTCCTGACCCGAACCCCTTGCGCCGAGTCGGCCCGTCATGACGAGCCGACTCGGGGTGATTTCTGGCGGGCTGGAATAGGGGGCGTAGGGTCTTCGTTGTGGACAGTGAACGAAGTTGAGTTGATTCGACTCAACTTGTTTGCAAGACTCGGCGGCAGCAGCCGCTGGGCGGCAGACCAACCAGTCTTCCGGGGCTCCCCGGATCCACATACACACAGCTTCAACAAGCGGAGGTAGCAAAGATGGCACGTGCCGTCGGTATCGACCTCGGGACCACCAACTCGGTCGTCTCGGTTCTGGAGGGTGGCGAGGCCACCGTCATCGCGAATGCCGAAGGCGCCCGTACGACGCCTTCCGTGGTCGCGTTCAGCAAGTCCGGTGAGGTGCTGGTCGGCGAGGTCGCCAAGCGCCAGGCCGTCACCAACGTCGACCGCACCATCCGGTCGGTCAAGCGTCACATGGGTGAGGGGTGGAAGGTCGACATCGACGACAAGACCTTCACGCCGCAGCAGATCAGCGCCTTCATCCTGCAGAAGCTCAAGCGCGACGCCGAGGCCTACCTCGGCGAGACGGTGACCGACGCGGTCATCACCGTCCCCGCCTACTTCTCCGACGCGCAGCGCCAGGCCACCAAGGAGGCCGGTGAGATCGCGGGCCTCAACGTCTCCCGCATCGTCAACGAGCCGACCGCCGCGGCGCTGGCCTACGGCCTCGACAAGGGCGACGACCAGACCATCCTCGTCTTCGACCTCGGTGGCGGCACCTTCGACGTGTCCCTGCTCGAGATCGGTGAGGGTGTCGTCGAGGTCAAGGCCACCTCCGGTGACAACCACCTCGGTGGTGACGACTGGGACAACGCGATCGTCAAGTGGATGGTCGACAAGTTCAAGGCCGCCAACGGCGTCGACCTGTCCGCCGACAAGATCGCCGCGCAGCGTCTCCAGGAGGCCGCCGAGAAGGCGAAGATCGAGCTCTCCTCGAGCCAGAACACCTCCATCCACCTGCCCTACATCACCCACGGTGAGTCCGGCCCCCTCCACTTCGAGGAGACCCTGACCCGGGCGGAGTTCCAGAAGATCACCGCCGACCTGCTCGACCGCACCAAGAAGCCGTTCGAGTCGGTGCTCAAGGACGGTGGCGTCGCCCTCAAGGACATCGACCACGTCGTCCTGGTCGGCGGCTCGACCCGGATGCCGGCCGTGACCGACCTGGTCAAGAGCCTGCTCGGTGGCAAGGAGCCCAACAAGGGCGTCAACCCCGACGAGGTCGTCGCCGTCGGTGCCGCGCTGCAGGCCGGCGTGCTCAAGGGCGAGGTCAAGGACGTACTGCTCCTCGACGTCACCCCGCTGAGCCTCGGCATCGAGACCAAGGGCGGTGTCTTCACCACCCTGATCGAGCGCAACACCACCATCCCGACCAAGCGCTCCGAGATCTTCACCACGGCTGACGACAACCAGCCGAGCGTCGAGATCAAGGTCGCCCAGGGCGAGCGCCCGATGTGGTCGGAGAACCAGCCGCTGGGCAACTTCGAGCTCACCGGCCTCCCGCCGGCGCCGCGTGGCGTGCCGAAGATCGAGGTCACCTTCGACATCGACGCCAACGGCATCGTGCACGTCTCCGCCAAGGACCAGGCCTCGGGCCGCGAGCAGTCCATGACGATCTCCGGCGGCTCCGCGCTGTCGAAGGACGACATCGACCGCATGGTCAAGGAGGCGGAGCAGTACGCCGAGGAGGACGCCAAGCGTCGCGAGTCCATCGAGATCCGCAACCAGGGTGACAGCCTCGTCTACACCACCGAGAAGTTCATCACCGACTCCGGCGACAAGGTTCCGGACGACGTGAAGACCGAGGTGCAGGCCGACCTGGACGCCCTGAAGAAGGTCCTCGAGGACACCGAGGCCGACAAGGACGCCATCCAGACCGCGATCACCAAGCTCGGTGAGTCCTCGCAGAAGATGGGTGCGGCCATGTACGCCGCGGCCGAGGCCGAGCAGTCCGCTGCCGGCGGTGCCACCGGTGCGACCGGCGAGGCCGACGACGACGTCGTCGACGCCGAGATCGTCGACGAGCCCGTCGAGGGTGAAGAGGGCGACAAGAAGTGACGAAGCGCCGCCCCCGCGGGGCGGAGGAGGTCGTCGAGGAGACGGCCTCCGAGGCCCCGCCCGAGACCGACCCTGAGACGAAGGCGGGCGAGGAGTCGACCGACGACTCCGAGGTGGACGCTCCTGAGAGCGACGCCTCGGACTCGGACGACACCTCGGAGGACGACACCGCCGAGGACGGCTCTGACGAGGATGGCTCTGACGAGGATGGCTCCGACGAGGCGACCGAGGACCAGGACGAGACCGAGGACGAGGCAGACGTGGTGATCGAGGACGAGAGCGAGGTGGACTTCATGGGCGATGCCGCCGACGAGGTCGACAAGCGCGTCGCCGAGCTGACCACCGACCTGCAGCGTCTCCAGGCCGAATACGTCAACTACAAGAAGCGGGTCGACCGTGACCGCGAGCTGGTCTCGCAGAACGCGACCTACAAGGTGCTCACTCCGATCGTGGACGTGCTCGACACCATCGACCGTGCCCGCGAGCACGGCGAGGTCGAGGGCGGCTTCAAGGCCGTCGCCGACCAGCTCGAGAAGATCGTGACCAACCTGGGGCTGAAGAAGTTCGGTGAGCCGGGCGACGTCTTCGACCCCAACCGTCACGAGGCGCTCAGCCACATGGGCACCGACCCGGAGGTCGAGGAGACCTCGGTCAAGCTGGTCGCCAAGGCAGGCTACATGATCGGTGACCGCGTCGTCAGGGCCGCGCAGGTCCTGGTCGTCGACCCGGAGTGACCCGGAGTGACAACAGTGGGTGGTCGAGCCTGCCGGGAGACCGGCAGGCTCGGCCACCGAGAAGAAGGGAGGAGGGGCTAGGTGGCTGAGAACGACGGGATCCGGCCGGACTGGATCAACAAGGACTACTATGCCGAGCTGGGTGTCAAGAAGGACGCCTCGAGCGACGACATCAAGAAGGCCTACCGCAAGCTCGCGCGGGCCAACCACCCCGACTCCAACCCGGGCGACGAAGCCAAGCACGAGAAGTTCAAGAAGGTCGCCGAGGCCTACGACGTCGTCGGCGACGCCGAGAAGCGCAAGAAGTACGACGAGGTGCGCACCCTCGGCGCCACCGGCGGGTTCCCCGGCGGCTTCGGCGGTGGCGGGGGCCGCGGCTACAACTTCGAGGACCTCTTCGGAGGCGGCACCGCCCAGGGTGGCGGGCTCGGTGACATGTTCGGCGACCTCTTCGGCGGGGGTGCCGGCGGCGGCTTCGGTGGTCGGCGTACGGCCCCGAGGGCTCGGCCGATCAAGGGTGCCGACGTCGAGACGAGCGCCACCATCGGGTTCACCGACGCGCTCGACGGCGTGACCATCTCGCTGCGGCTGACCTCGGACGCCGCCTGTCCCGACTGCAACGGCACCGGCGGCAAGCCCGGCACCAAGCCGCGGGTCTGCCCGGAGTGCGAGGGCGCCGGCTACGTGGTCAACTCCGTCGGCGGTGCGTTCTCGATGAACGAGACCTGCCCGCGCTGCGGTGGCCGCCAGCTGATCTACGACGAGGCCTGCCCGACCTGCCACGGCTCCGGCCGCGGCACCTCCGCGCGCACCATCCAGGCGCGCATCCCGGCCGGCGTCAAGGACCGTCAGCGGATCCGGCTCAAGGGCAAGGGCGCCGCGGGGGAGAACGGCGGCCCGGCCGGTGACCTCTACGTCACCGTGCACGTCACGCCCCACCGTGTCTTCGGCCGCAAGGACGACAACCTCACCGTCGACGTACCGGTCGGGTTCGACGAGCTGGCCCTCGGCGCCGAGGCGAAGCTGCCGACGCTGACCGGTTCGCCGGTGACGCTGCGGATCCCCGCGGGCACACCCAACGGGCGTACGTTCCGGGTCCGCGGCAAGGGCTTCAAGCGCTCCGACGGCACCGTGGGTGACCTGCTCGCGACCGTCGAGGTGCAGATCCCGGCCGTGCTCGACGCCGACGCCAAGGCCGCCGTCGAGGCCTACCGGGCCGCGATGGCCGGCAAGCCCCTGCGTACGTCTCTTCTCGAGGAGTCATGATGAGCGACGGATTCGGCAGCCCGGCTCCGGATGCCGCGGTCTACGTGATCAGCGTGGCCGCGGAGCTGACCGGGCTGCACCCGCAGACGCTGCGCACCTATGAGCGGATGGGCCTGATCACCCCCGGTCGCACCGGGGGCGGCGGGCGCCGCTACTCCTTCCACGACATCGAGCTGCTGCGCTCGATCGCCGACCTGACCGCGGCCGGCATCGGCATCGAGGGTGTGCGCCGCATCCTGGCGCTCGAGCAGCACGTCGACGCGCTGCGCCGGCGCAACGAGGAGCTGCTGCACGAGCTGGCCGCGACCCGCGAGGCTCTCGCCCAGGCGAGGGCTGCCGCGCCGGAGCCGAAGAGCCCCGCCAGCAGGCTTCCTGCCGTTCGCCAGACCCCGCCGGGACAGGCGGTCGTGGTCTGGCGGAGGCAGCGCGGCTAGGGCCCTCGCCTACCGATCTGCCTACTGATCGCTTGACAGATTTGTTGGCGAGTTGTGGGTTTCGGTTAAAACCGATGTTGGTTCGATACCCCCATACTGATGAGTAAGCCGCGAGTGTCGGACCAACCCCCATATGGTCGGGGCACGCGCGGCGGACCCGGTGGAGCCGACCCGAGACGGACCCACCGGGTCCTTCCAATTTCAGGCAGGCTCAGTTCGGGAACTTCCCGGCCTGAGCCGCCGCCTTGCACGACTGGTTGCCCGGGAGCAGGTCGATCTCCAGGTTCGGCAGGGTGACCTGGCCCTCGATCTGGGCCTGTCGGACGTCGCCGTAGACGGAGTTGAGGTCGGCGACGGTCGCGTCGATGCCGGTGAAGCCCTGGCCGTTGTTGTGGCCGCCGTTGCCGCTGGACAGATACCAGCTCGGGTCGAACGCCTGCGGCACGCCCATCGGGTCGGCGGCGTACGGCGCCTTGCCCGGGTTGGTGGTCAGGTCGGTGGTGGCCAGCCCGATCTGAGCGGTCCCCTGGAGGTTGATCCCGGGGGCGGCCGCGGCACGGAGCTGGGTGATGTCGAAGGCGGCCGTCTCGGCGCTGATCTCGTTGGTCGAGGGGTCGTCGTCCCCGGAGGTGAGCCTGATCGTGTAGCTGCCGAGCGGCCCGACCTCCTCGACCCGGGAGAGGCAGAAGCCGTTCATCGTCGCCGTCGCGAAGCCGGCACGCAGCACCGGCGTCCAGTCGCCACCGCTGCTGGCGGAGGCCTGGGTCTGCACCAGCGCCGTACCGAACGCCGCGTCGGCGGCATGGATGTTGGTCGAGGAGAACGTCGAGCTGCCGTTGTTGATCGTCAGCGTGGGGCTGAAGACCGCGGACGCGGAGGACGCCATCGTCGCGACCATCGACCCGAGCAGGGCGAGACCCACCGCCGTCGCCGCGATCATGCGCCGCCATCGTGTGCCGTACGTGCTCATTCCGCGGTCACCGTGATCGTCGTGTTGGGAAGCTGGATCGAGTTGAGCGGGTTCGTGGTGCCGCCGGGCGGGTAGACGTAGGGGTCGTTCGCCGCGTTGTCGTCGTGGGTGAACAGGTAGTAGAACTCCAGGTTCGCCGCGAGGATGTTGTAGTCGCCTCCGGCCGCCAGGCCGCTGAGGATCGCGGTGACCAGGTCGTTCCAGCCGCCGGTGCCGTCGCCGGCGAGCGTCCGGATCTTCAGCCGGCACACGTCACCGTTCCAGCCGGCGGTGCAGATGGTGTTCTTCTGGGCGGTCGTGGTCAGGCCGGCGGCGATGATCAGGATGCCGGCCAGGTTGGTGACCGTTCTCCACGGGATGGCCACCCACGAGTCTCCGGTGGTGAGCAGGTTCGTCTTCACCCCCGGCCCGCCGACGGTGAACGGCCCGTCCGGAGCGATCCGAAGTGTGTGCGGCACCTTGGCGGTCGGGGCGGGGGCCGTCGACGATCTCGCGGTGAGCACGGGAGCGCCGAACGAGGCGACGTTGCTGCGGAAGACGAGGTCGCTGAAGGCGATCTGGAACAGGCACATGCTGCCCGTGGCGGCGTAGTAGTAGGTGTAGCCCTTGTTGCTGTCGCAGTTGCCGCCGCTGGTGTTGGCGTAGATGCCGTGCACGTCGGCGGCCACGTTGGTGGTGCTGCTGCCGTTCGGCTCGCCCGCGGTCAGGATCCACCGCGTACCCGAGAGGCAGGGGAACATCCGGGTGCCGAGGACGCGGCTCTGGAAGGCGCCGTTGTCGCCGCTGTTCTTGAGCGGCACGACCTGCCGTCGCTGCTGCGGGTCGCCGCTGCCGGGCTGGTCGCACCGGAACGGCTGGTAGCTGTCGTTCTGGCTGTTCGCGGCGGCCCGGTCGTCGACCGAGGGCCACAGGGCCGAGGTCATGACGAGGAGTGCGATCGCGGTGATGAGGACGAGGCGCTGCTTGCCGACGGTGAGGTCGTGGGACACGGCGGGTCAGCCGCCGGAGACACGGTGGGACGGGCGTGGCCTCTTCTCGCCCCACGACCAGATCATCGAGCCGCCGATGATGCCGAGGACGGAGCCGAGCACGAAGCCGCCCAGGTTGGCCGTGGGGAAGGCGCCGAGCGCGATCAGGAACGTCGCGATTCCCGAGAGCGACTTGTAGTGCGGCGCCAGCCAGGTGACCAGGCCGAACATGATCAGCGAGCCGCCCATGACGTAGCCGGCCGAGTAGGACCAGCCGCCCGTCAGCGCGATGCCGATGTCGAACGACATCCAGTAGATGATCCAGGCGCCGGCCACGATCAGCCACAACGCACCCCAGAACGGCCGGGTACGTCGCCACGCACGGAACCACGAGCGGCCCGCGGCGAGGAGCGAGGTGAGCCGGTTGGTCTTGGATTCGGTCATGAGCAGTCGGCCTGTGTCTTGGCTCCCGGGACGACCCTGATGTTCAGGTCCGGCAGCGTGATGTTGCCCTTGAGGTTGAGCCCGTAGCTGTTCCCGTTGAGGCCGGCCACGTTGAGCTGGCGGGCGTAGAGGCCGAAGGCGCCGGCCTTGGGCAGTTGGTTGGCGTTGCCCTCGAAGGTGAGCCCGGCCGAGTCGCCGACGGTCTCGGCCGACTGGCCGAGGTTCATGCCGGAGATCTTGTTCCCGTAGCCGCTGAGCGCGTCGGAGTTGAGGTACAGGTTGGTCGCCGAGATCGCGTTGCTCAGGCTCCCGTTGGTGAGCTTGCCCGTGGTCGGGTCGGTGGTGGTCCCGGTCGGGATCGACGAGCCGCTGTAGCTGTCCGGGACGTCGTCGCCGGCGGTGATCATCAGCGAGTAGTTGCCGACGAGCGGGATGCTCTCGGTGGCGATCCCGCACAGCCCGGCGAGCTTGGCCTCGTGGATGCCGAGCTCGGTGACCCCGCACTGAGCCTGTACGTCGGCGACGTCGGCGTCGCAGTCCGTGGACCCCTGGCGGCTGGTCGGGGCCAGGTATCCCGCCGCGTGCTCGGCGTCGAGGTAGTTGGAGTAGAGCTTGAACTTCGAGTTCCCGGTGGTGAAGTTGACCGCCAGCGCGTTCTGCGAGACCGCGCCGAACATCGCCACCAGCGCGGCACTCCCGACGATCATCAGCGGCAGCGAGCGCTTGCGGCTGCCGCGGCGTACCGACTCGGCGTCGGCCTTCATCTGCGCCGACTGCTCGGCGGCGTGATCGATGGCGGCGTACGCCGCTCGGTAGAAGCGGCCGGTCAGCCGGCCCCACACGTGGGACACCCCGGTCTCGTCGCCCCAGGGGTCGGTGCGCTCGAAGCGGCGGGCGCGGGGGCTCATGCGACCGCTCCACCCCGGGCGAGCCTGCGGGCCTCCTTGCGGGCGCGCTTGCGGGCGTCCTTCTCGGCCATCTCGGTCAGCTGCTTCTCGGTGTAGGGCGTCCAGGCGACGATCAGGGCGCCACCGGTGATGCCGGCGACGGTGCCGATGATCAGCCCGCCCAGGTTGGCCAGCGGGAGCGCCGCGATCGCGAGGGCGACGGAGACGATCCCGGGGAACGTACGTTGCGACGGCATGAACATCGCGATCACTGCGGCCGAGGCCATGGCGAAGGAGATCAGGACCGGCGGCAGCGTCTGGTCGCCGAAGGCGGCGAAGATCGTGAAGTCGAGCTGCTGGGACAGCATCGAGGACCCGATCAGCCATGACGACCACAGCAGGATCAGGCTGCCCCAGAAGGGGCGGGTGCGCCGAAAGCGCTTGAAGCCACGCGGCGTGGGGCCGCTGGCCGAGGGGTTCACGGTGTCTTCCGGCGCCGGGTCGGGACCGGTGTCGGTGGGCGTCTTGTCAGGCATGGCTTCTCCGGCGGGGGCTGGGGGTTGAGCCGTTGGCGGGCGCTCCGGAACGTCCGCCAACGACTGCTGGCTGGGCGGGTGGAGTGCTACGGGTTGAGCCTGATCGACAGGTTGTCGAGGCTCAGCGAGCTGAGCTTGACCGCGTACGCCTGCGCCGACAGGTTGTTCAGGACCTGCTCGCCGCTCCGGCCGGCGGTCTGCGCCGCCTGGAGCGCGAAGCCGTCCGCCACGTAGCCGGGGTCGGTCGAGGAGAAGCCGGCGTCGGCCTGCGACTGACCCATGGTGATGTTGGCCATGGTGGCGCCGTTCGGGGTGTTGAGCGACGCAGCGTTCAGCGCCACGTTGCCGAGGTCGATCGCCGGGTCGGTCGAGGTGATCCCCAGGTTGAGGCTCAGGCCCGGGAGGACCTCGACGTCGGGGGTCACGACGTTGAGGCCGTTGGCGACAGACCCTGAGGTCTGCGCGTAGATCGTGCCCTGGTTGTTGCCGGCCGAGCCGACCTCAGTGGCTCCGGTACGCATCTTCAGCGAGTCGGCGGTGAGGTTGGTGCTCAGGTTGAAACCGCCGGTGGAGGAGATGACCGCCCCGACCATGCCGGACAGCATCGCGTATCCCATGCCGGCGGAGACGACCGCCGCCGGCAGTGTGACGGCCGCGAAGCGGCCGAGGCTGGTATGCCCCAACTTGTTCATGTGTGCTCCCTCTTTGGGCCCGTCCCTCACGGGCTGATGAACCCCGAGAAAAGTGCGCCGCCCGCAGGTTTGAATACCCTGGGCGGCATCCCAAACTGTGATGGGCGCCACGTGCTACGGTCAAGCACATCTGGACAATTTGTCCCTGAATGTCTACGAAGTGTGGCTATCCCTGCCTGGGTTTGGCCACGCTGTCGTCGACCTGCCCGAGAGAGAGCCTGGTTGTGTTCGGACGGTCTCTGAACGACCCTGTTGCCGACGAGCGTGGCCTCGCTGGAGCGGCCGTCGGCTGGGTCGCGCTCATCGCCTTCCTGCTCGCGATGACCGTGGTCGTCGCCGCGCTGTTCGGCTCGTTCACGGTCAAGGGCCACAGCATGGAGCCGACGCTCCTCTCCGGCGACCGGATCCTGGTCGACCCGCTGCACAACGACGCCATCCGGCGCTTCGACCTGGTCCAGGGCATCGAGCCCGGCCCCGAACGCTTCGGCGGTGGCGCGCAGGTCGTCAAACGTGTGATCGGGATGCCCGGTGACCGGGTCGCGATCGCCGGCGGCGAGGCTCCGGTCGTCTACGTGAGCCCGGCTGGTTCGGGCGACGTCTTCCGCGTCGTCAACCCCGCCTGGCCCGCCCGGATCGGCGGTGAGCTCGGCATGTGCTGCGACCGGGCCGGGACGTATGACGACAACGCCTCTGCGGGGGCGTGGGTGACCGTCCCGAAGGACGCGCTCTGGGTCCTCGGGGACAACTGGGGCGGCTCGACCGACTCGCGGGCCTTCGGCTTCCTCCCGATCGCGGACGTCTCCGGCAAGGCCTGGCTGAGGCTGCTCCCGGCCGCCTCCTTCGGCGGGTTCGATCATGGCGGAGCAGAGCTCGTCGAGGTGCCTGGTCCGATCTCCGGTGTGGACGAACCGTGAGGAGGGCTCTCGTCGCGACCGGGACCGGCGTCGGGGTCGCGGCGTTCGCCGCGCTCACGCTGGTGGTCGCGGCGCTCGCCTTCTCCGTCACCGTGGCCGGCACGAGCATGGAGCCGACGCTGCGCGACGGTGACCGGGTGTTCCTCGAGTTCTGGACCCACGACGAGATCGAGCGCTTCGACGTCGTCGAGGCGGACGCGCCGAGCTCGGTGGCTGGTGACGGTGCGCGGATCCTCAAGCGGGTGATCGGGATGCCCGGCGACCAGGTCTCGGTGACCCGCGATGCGCAGGTGCTGGTCCGGCGCGCGGGTGAGGAGGAGACCTATGTGGTCGACAACCCCGCCTGGTCCGCCGACGCGGCTGTGGAGCAGGAGTGGCTGACGGTCCCCGAGGGCGCCTACTGGCTGCTCGGGGACAACTGGGGCGCCTCGACCGACTCGCGCAGCTTCGGTTTCATCGATGCCGCGGCCGTTCATGGCAGGGTGGTCTTCCGAATGCTCCCCTTCGGTCGGAGCGGGACGATTGCCCGCGATGTCCGACTTGCTCTCGTCGAACCGGGCCTGCCGCGGTGAGGCTGCGCGCGTCGCGCCTGCCTGCGGGTCCGTGGACCGATATCCGAGCAACCGGTGGACATTTTGCCCCGAGTTGTCAAGCAGTCGACTAGCCTTCGCGCCAGGGAGACCACGACACTGCTTGCACCTGGGGCGGTCTCGTGGATGAGGGAATGAAGGTCAGGTCTTGTGTCTCACACCATTTCGGCTGCGTTAGCCCTGTTCGACGACTTCAACTGGTTCGAGTTCTGGTCGGTCCCGCTCTTCACCGCGGTGATCGGCTGGCTGATCAACTGGTCGGGGCTGTGGATGCTGTTCTCACCGATCCACTTCCACGGCATCACCGTGCCCGGGCTCAAGCAGACCGCCGGCTCGCTGCCACGTCGGGTCCAGGAGATCCCGGGCATCCTGCGCGGCGGGATCGGCTGGCAGGGGATCGTGCCCGCCCGGGCCGCGAAGATGGGCTCGATCGCCGTCGACCGGGCGCTGTCGCAGATGGCGACCGCCCGCGACTTCTACGAGCAGCTCGAGCCGGACAAGATCGCCGCCCACATCGTCGACGTCTTCCGTCCCGAGATCCCGTTGCTCGTCGACGAGATCATGTGGCGCGAGCATCCCCGGTTCTGGCGTGATCTGCCGCGGCCGCTGCGTGCGGTCGTGATCCAGCGGGTCCAGGACCGGCTCCCCGCGGTCGTCGGCGACGTGACCGTCGAGATCGGCAACCACATCGACCAGCTCTTCGACCCGAAGATCATGGTGATCGAGAACTTCGAGAAGGACCCCTCGATCATCGTGCGGATCTTCAAGGACTTCGGGGCCCGCGAGCTGCGGATGATGGTCGTCTTCGGTGCGGTCTTCGGCTTCCTGCTCGGCATCCCGGTCGCGATCGTCGACCAGACCTTCCACCTGTGGTGGCTGCTGCCGATCCTCGGGGTGCTGGTCGGCTGGACGACCAACCTGCTCGGCATGCTGCTCATCTTCGAGCCCGCCGAGCCCCGACGGATCGGTCCGTTCAAGATCCAGGCACTCTTCGCCCGGCGTCAGTGGCAGGCCTCCGACGTCTACGGAAAGCACATCGCCCAGGACGTGATCACGCTCGAGCACATCGGCGAGCACCTCCTCAACGGTCCCTCCGGCGACCGCACCCGCCAGATGCTCGCCGCGGCCCTCGAGCCCGCCGTCGACGCGGCGGTCGGCCCCGCCTACGGTGCGGTCCGGGTGGCGGTCGGCACCAGGAAGTTCGACGCGATCCGGTCCTCGGTCGCCGAGCAGGCCGTCGAATACACCATCACCCCGCTGCGTGATGCCGCCTTCAGCCAGCAGCAGTCGTGCAACATCCGCCGGCTGATCGCCGACCGGTGCCGGGCGCTGCCGCCGCGGACCTTCGTTGAGATGATGAGGGCAGCGATCAAGGAGGACGAGTGGCTGCTCTACGCCCACGGGGCGATCATGGGCCTGGCGGGCGGGTTCCTGCACGTCGCGGTCTTCGAATGGTGGAACGTGTTGTGAGCGCGCTCCACATCAACACCGAGCCGGGAGCCCGGCGACCCTCGATCGCACCGAAGGAGGAGCTCGTGCAGGGCCGTGAAGGGATGCACCGGATGCCCACCCCGGCCCCGGGCGGCGGCCTCGTCGACGAGGCGATGGACGTCCTCCCGGGCCTGCTCAGGATCTCCGCGGTCACGGTCGCCCACACCGCGGGCTGGGGGCTGAGGACGTACGCCCGGGGGGTGGGGCGGGTCGCGAAGGCGGTCGTCGACCCCGACGAGGCGGTGCGGCTCACCGAGGACGTGGCGACCAACGCCCGCCAGGTGACCGCCCTCGCGAAGCGGGTCGCCACGGGCAACCCGGTCACGGGTCTGCTGGAACGGTTCGCGCTGCCGGCGGCAGAGAGCGCGCGGGCGGCGATGGAGGGCCGCGCCGCCCGGGTCAACGGCGTCACCCCGGGCACCGGTCCCGACCAGCTGCGGCGTACCGGTGAGGAGCTGCTGCGCCGCTCCCGAGACGTCTGGGACGAGAACGAGCGCCATCCGGCCTTCGTCAGCATCCTCAACGAGCTGGCTCCCGACGAGGCCCGCATCCTGGTGCTGATGCTCAAGGACGGTCCCCAGCCGGCCGTCGACGTGGTCGAGGGTGGCCTGATGGGGCAGCTGCGCGGGTCCCCGACGATCGCCCGTGGCCTGACCATGATCGGGGCGCAGGCCAGCGTGCGCTACCCGTCGCTGGTCCCGCAGTACCTCAACAACCTGACCCGGCTCGGTCTGGCGTGGCAGTCCGAGGAGCCGGTCGCCGAGCTGATCCGCTACCAGGTGGTCGAGGCACAACCCGACGTACTCGAGGCCGTCCATGCCAAGGGCGGCGCCCGGATCAAGCGGCGCTCGATCCACCTGACGCCGTTCGGGCAGGACTTCGCCCGGGCCTGCTTCGCCGATGCCGAGGATCTCGACGGGCTGCCCGGCCACGAGATTCCGCCCGGCGCGGCGACGGAGGCCTCAACCGAATAGCAGACGGTTCAGGGTGTTTGCGTTGGCGTGTGGGTAGGGTACGCATACTGACGGTCTGGAACTCTGGCGGAAGGAGCTCGGATGTCGCCGGAGTGGCAGGATTCGCTGGTCAGCTGGTTCGAGGACTGGGCTGCCCACGTCCACTGGCTCTCGCTGATCACCATCCCGATCTTCACCGGTGTGATCGGCTGGCTGATCAACTGGTCGGGCCTCTACATGCTCTTCGCGCCGCTCTCCTTCAAGGGGTTCCAGGTTCCCGGGCTGCGTGAGCTGACCAGGGTGCTGCCGCACAAGCTGCAGGAGGTCCCGGGCTTCGCCCAGGGCGGGCTCGGCTGGCAGGGCATCATCCCCGCCCGGGCCGCGAAGATGGGCTCGATCGCCGTCGACAAGGCGATCGCCAAGCTCGGCACCCCCAGCGACTTCTACCAACAGCTCGGCCCCTCGGAGATCGCCACGCACATCGTGGAGACCTTCCGCCCGGAGGTGCCCGAGCTGGTCGACCAGATCATGATGCGCGAGCACCCGCGCCTCTGGCGCGACCTGCCGCGCGCGGTCAAGGACGCCATCGTCACCAGGGTCCAGGCGCAGCTCCCCACCATCGTCAACAAGGTCACCGACGACATCGGCGTCCACATCGACCAGCTGCTCGACCCGAAGCTGATGGTCATCGACCACTTCCGCAAGAACCCGGCCCTCGTGGTCCGGATCTTCCGCGACTTCGGCCAGCGCGAGCTCAACCTGATGGTCGCCTTCGGGTTCATCTTCGGCTTCCTGCTCGGCATCCCGGTGGCGCTGATCGACCAGACCTTCCACCAGTCGTGGCTGCTCCCGCTCCTCGGCGTCGTCGTCGGCTGGGTGACCAACCTGCTCGGCATGTGGCTGATCTTCGAGCCGGCCGAGCCGCGGCGCATCCTGGGGATCAAGGTGCAGGGTCTCTTCCCGCGCCGCCAGGAGCAGGCCGCGGAGGTCTACGCCGACATCATCGCCACCGACGTGATCACGCTCGAGCGCATCGGTGACTTCCTGCTCGACGGCCCCCGCGGCGACGCCACCCGCAAGCTGCTGATCAACGCGCTGATGCCGGCGGTGGACAGGGCGGCCGGGCCCTACCGGGGCGCGGTGCGGATAGCGCTCGGGCCGGAGCGGTTCGACCGGATCAGCACCTCGGTGGCCAACGAGGCGGCCGATCGTACGCTGGTGCCGTTCCGCGATCCCGGCTTCAGCCGCCACCAGGCAGACAAGATTCGCGACCTGGTCGCGCGGCGCACGAAGGAGCTCCCGCCGGGCGACTTCGTGGACATGATGAGGTCAGCGATCAAGGAGGACGAATGGATGCTCTACGCCCATGGCGCGATCATGGGGCTCGCGGGCGGCTTCCTTCACCTTCTAATCTTTCCGACATGAGTCTCCTGGGCAAGGTCCTCCCGACCGCCTCCGCCGTCGCCGGCACCGCTCCCGGTCTGGCGCGGGTGGCGGCCGGTGCTGCCTGGCAGACCGCCGGGTGGGGGCTGCGCACCTCCGGTCGCGCCGGCATCCGGGTCGCCCGGGCGATGGTCGACCAGGACGTACGCGTGGGGTTGGTGCGGGAGACGGCCGAGGCCGTCGGGATCGTCGCCGGCACCGCGGCCCGGATCATCATGCCCGGCACCAACGCGGTGATGGAGCTCTCCGAGTCCGACTACGAGGCCGCCGGTCAGGAGGTCGTGCTCGCCCGGACGCGGGAGGCCGAGGCGTCCCAGGACTCGCTGCCGGTGCTGCGCCGTCGCGGCGCCGAGCTGCTCGACCGGTCACGTGACGTCTGGGCCGACGAGCAGGGGCATCCTGCGTACGCCCGGATCCTCGACGAGCTGGCGCCCGACGAGGCGCGGATGCTGCTCTACCTGCTCCAGGCGGGGCCGCAGCCGTCGGTCGACGTCCGCACCGGAGGCCCGGCCGGTCTCGTCGGCAGCACGATGATCGCGCCCGGTCTCAACATGATCGCCGGGCGCAGCGGGGTGCGCTATCCGGATCGGGTGCCGGCCTATCTCAACAACCTGTTCCGGCTCGGCCTGGTGTGGTTCTCCAAGGAGCCGCTGCCCGACCCGCTGGAATACCAGGTCCTCGAGGCGCAGCCCGACGTCCTGGAAGCGCTGCACTCAGTGAAGTTCGCCAAGATCGTGCGTCGCTCGGTGCACCTGACGCCGTTCGGTGAGGCCTTCGGGCGCACCACGCTGGTGGACGAGGGCTCCGCCGAGTCCACCTACCCGGAGCATCAGGCTCCGGTGACCGGCGGGGCGGACCTGCCCAAGGCCTGAGCACCACGGCGGTGCTCAGTTGCCGCCTCCGCCGCACGACGAGCCGCCGCCGCATGACGCGCTGCTGCACGAGGACGAGCTGTGGCCGTCCCCGGAATGACCGTCGCCGCCCTGGGCGCCGGACCATGAGCAGCTGTAGCTGGTGTCCGCGCCCCAGGTGACACCGCCGTGCCCGCGGTGAAACAGTGCGCCGTGCCGTCGCCTGCGCTGACTGCGCCGACTGTGGCGGCGCAGGTTGCTGCGGCTGAAGACCATCGTCAGCGCGACCACGAGGACGACGGCGGCGATGAATCCCAGGAATGCGAGTCCGATGAGCAGATCCATGTCAGCTCCTCGACGCAGTCCGGCGGACTGCTCTGGTCAGCGTCTCGAACTCCGGGGCGACCGTCTCGGGTGAGATGTCGCTGTCGCGCTCGAGCATGATGCCGGGCAGGTCGAGTCCGGCGTAGGCGTCGACCAGGCTCTCGAGGAGCGAGAGCACCGGTGGCGTCATCGGGTGGCCGTGGGTGTCGAGATAGAGGCCGTCGCGCTCGATGCCGCCGGCCACGTGGACGTAGGCCACCGCGTCGAGCGGGAAGCGTCGGAGGTCGGCCGCCGGGTCGGTGCCGCGGGCGGTCGCGGAGGCGTACAGGTTGGCGACGTCGAGGACGAGCCGTACGCCGGTGCGGTCGACGAGCTCGGTCAGGAAGTCCGGCTCCGTGTAGGTGTCCTCGGGCCAGGAGAACAGAGCCGCGATGTTCTCCACGGCGAGCGGGACGGGCAGGGACGACTGGGCGATACGGACGTTCTCGCACAGCACGTCGAGCGACTCTCGCGTGCGTGGTGGCGGCAGCAGGTGGCCGGCCTCCAGGACGTCGCCGTGGAGCTCGGACGGGGAGTCGGCGGCGCGTACGAAGGCGGCGTGCTCGGACACGACCGGGCTGTCGAGCGCCTCGGCGAGCGCGGCCAGATGAGCGAGGCGATCGGCCGAAGGCTCGGCGGCCCCGGCGAGACCCAGCTCGACGCCGTGCACGATCACGGGCACGCCGAGCGAGGTCAGCGCGGCGGGAAGCCGGTCCACGGAGAGGTTCTCGGCGACGACCTCGGTGAACCCGAGACGCCCGGCCGATGCGTACGACGTCAGGAGGTCGGCGATCGAAGGACGCCAGGCCACCGCCGTCCCCTGAACCTGTCGCGTCATGGGTCAAGTGTGGTCTGGACGGAGACAGTCCGTCTCCCGAATTCCTTCGCCGGTCCGGTAGTCTGAGATGACGTTTCCCGTTGCCCAGCTGCCCATCGCCGGTCCTGGCTCGAGGCCCGTGTAGGAGCCCCCCATCTTGGCGCGCAAAGTCGTTCGTTCGCTTCCGTTTCATCGCGCCGTGATGCGGTTCGCGGCCTTCATCGGCGTCGCCGCGGTCACCGGCCTGGTGGCCTCCGGCATGGCGATCCCGTTCATCCACCTGACCGGTGTCGCGGCCAAGTCGGGCGCCGAGGCGATGGACGAGCTGCCGCTCGACATCGACATGGGCGAGCTCTCGCAGACGACGCGGATCCTGGACGCGCACGGCAAGGTGATCACGACCCTCTACGACCAGAACCGGTCCTACAAGGCGCTCGACCAGATCTCGCCCAACATGCCGAAGGCGCTGCTCGCGATCGAGGACAGCCGCTTCTACGAGCACGGCGCGATGGACCTCAAGGGCACGCTGCGGGCGCTGCTGCGCAACTCGGCCTCGGAGTCGGGCTCGGTGCAGGGTGGCTCCTCGATCACCCAGCAGCTGGTCAAGACGACTCTCGTCTACAGCGCCGACACCGACGAGGAGCGGGCCGCCGCGACCGAGAAGTCCACCGCCCGCAAGATCCGCGAGCTCCGCTACGCGATCTGGCTGGAGGAGAACCACGACAAGGACTGGATCCTCGAGCGCTATCTCAACGCCGCCTACTTCGGTGACTCCGCCTACGGGGTCCAGGCCGCCGCGAAGCACTACTTCGGCGTCGACGCCGCCGACCTGACCTGGGGACAGGCCGCGATGCTGGCCGGGATGGTGAAGAACCCGACGGGCTACGACCCGACCGACTACCCCGACGCCGCGGTGGCCCGCCGCAACCTGGTGCTCGAGCGCCTGGCCCAGGTCGGCGACCTGCCGCGGGCCGACGCCGAGAAGGTCAAGGAGAGCTCGCTCGGGCTCCACGTGCAGAACAGCCGCAACGGCTGCTTCGGGTCGTCCGCGGAGTTCTTCTGCGACTACGCGCTGCGCTGGCTGCTCGCCGACGAGTCGCTGGGCGAGACCGAGGCCGAGCGCTGGCGGCTGCTGCAGACCGGCGGCCTCACCATCCGCACGACGCTTGACTCGAGCTTCCAGAAGGCGGCGCAGAAGTCGGTGAGCGGCCACGTCTCGCCGACCAACAACGCCGTCGGCGCCCTGGCGATGGTCGAGCCCGGCACCGGGCTGGTCAAGGCGCTCGCGCAGTCGCGGCCGATGGGGGAGAACCGCAAGAAGGGCGAGTCCTACCTGAACTACCTGGTCCCGAAGGAGTACGGCGACGCCAACGGCTTCCAGGCCGGCTCGACCTTCAAGGTCTTCGTCGGCGCCGCCGCGATCGAGAAGGGCTTCCCGCTCCGGCAGGAGATCAAGTCGCCGGAGAAGAAGACGTTCAACCAGGCGTCCTTCGCCAACTGTCCCGGGGAGGGCAACTTCAACCCCAACCCCTACCCGGTCGGCAACTCGACCACCTCGGGCAACAAGAACCTCTACACCGGCACCCGGGAGTCGGTGAACACCTTCTACGTGCAGCTCGAGCAGTTCACCGGCGTCTGCGCGCCCTACGCGCTCGCGAAGAAGATGGGCGTCCACCTGACCGATCCCGCGCACGAGCGTTTCCCGTCGTTCACGCTCGGCCCCATCGACGTCAGCCCGCTGGAGATGGCCGAGGCGTACGCCACGTTCGGCGCCCGCGGCAAGCACTGCGACTCGCGGCCGGTGACGCAGATCGTCGGCGCCGACGGGAAGACGATGAAGGAGTACCCGGCCTCGTGCCAGCAGGTGATGCGTACGGGGACGGCTGATGCCATGAACGACATCCTGCGCGGCGTACTGCAGCCGGGTGGGTTCGGCCAGAAACTCGCGCTGAGCGTGCCGGCCGCAGCCAAGACCGGTACCACCAACAGCAACCGCGCGGTGTGGTTCAACGGCTACACGCCCAAGCTCGCGACCGCATCGATGATCGCCGGTGCGGACTACGAGGGCCACTGGGTCACCCTCAACGGGCAGCGCCTCCGCGGCGGCTACATCGCCTCGGCCTCCGGGTCGACCGTTGCCGGCCCGATGTGGGCCGACGCGATGCGGGCGGTCGACGGCAGGCTCGGCTCCGCGAGCTTCGTACGTCCCGGCGCCGGCGTCATCAACGGCAAGGGCATCAAGATCCCGAAGGTCGAGGGGCTCTCCGTCGCCAAGGCCACGGCCCGGCTCAAGGCTGCCGGGTTCAAGCCGGTCGTCGGCAAGCGGGTGAAGTCGCGCTGGAAGGCCGGCACGGTCGTGGGCACCGTCCCGGGCAGCCGGGCGATCAAGGGTGCGACGGTCGAGATGCTCGTCTCGAAGTGGCGCGGGTGAGCACTCAGCCGGCCGCGCGCGCCTGAGCTGCCTCGGCGGCCTCGCGGAAGGCGCGGGCGACGTAGTCGGGGACGGGGAGGCCGCGGTCACGGGCCCAGAGGAGCTCCTGCTCGACCCTGGCCACCTCGGCGGCGAGATCGCGGCCCTCGTGGTCGACGCCGAGGGCGTCCATGACATCGCCGAAGTCGGCCAGCTGGGTCACGTTGTTGACCCCGACGGGGGCGAAGGAGATCCGCCGCATGCGCCTGACCAGCCACCTCTGCCAGGCCGCGAGCGTGGCCCAGTGGGCGCGGGCGGAGAGCTGGTAGAAGGCGTAGTGGCCCGGCTCCTGACGCTTGATCGGCGCGATGACGGTCTCGGCGACGGCCTGCTCGCCGGTCTCGACGACCCCGTCGTGGAGCAGGTTGTAGGCGATCACCGCGGAGCGCTCGGTGGCCATGCCGGTCAGGTAGTAGAGCATCCGGCAGACGTCCTGGAACGGCTCCAGGTGGGCCAGCAGGCCGAGCACCTTCAGCTTCAGGCCGACGCGGTCCAGATCGGTGGTCGCCGGTGGCCGCCCGACGATCTGCTGGAGCCGGTCGAGGATGCGTCCGTGCTGGATCTCCTGCGGCTGCCACACCTCGGCGTAGAACCGCTTGTCGACCTCGGGCGGGTTGGGGAGCATGGTGGAGATCTCGAGCACGTTGCGGTCGACCTCGAGCTCGACCCGCGCCATGTAGTCGAGCACATGTCCGAAACGAGCGCCGAAGCCGGCCGGGTCGATCACGGTGAAGTCGACGGAGTCCATCGGGATCGGTGGGTGCTCCTCGCCGAGGCGCGAGACATGGGCGACAAGGCGATCATCATCGGTGACCATCCGAGGCGGCTCCTCGTGGGGGAGTAAAGCTGCTGGCCTCAGTCTGCCCGCCCCGGGCGGCGTTGTAATCCGATTTAAGTAAACGGAGGTGTGGCCCCGACACGTTCCGCCGGCGGCTCCGGCGGCTCGACCGACCGGGGGAGGACGGTGGTCGACCCGGGCGCGGGCGACGTGCCGAGGCCAACACGTTCGGGGGCCGAGTCTCAGGACGCGCTCGCGGAGGCCTCCGCATCGGGTGTCTCGGTAGGTGTCTCGGTGGGTGTCGCTGCGGCGGTCTCGGTGGGTGTCTCGGTGGCCGTCGGCGTCGCCGTCTCGGTCTCGGTGGCGGTCGTCGTCGAGGCGGCCAGCTCGGTCGCGGACGGGCTCTGTGACGGTGCCTCGGCCGGAGTCTCGGTGGGGGTCGGGTCGACCGTGGGCGTCTCGGTCGGGGTCTCGGTCGGCGTCTCCGTGGGCGTCTCGGTGGGGGTCTCGGTGGGGGTCTCGGTCGGGGTCTCGGTCGGGGTCTCGGTCGGGGTGTCGGTGGGGGTCGCGGTCGGTGTCTCCGTGGGCGAGTCCGTGGCTGACGGCTCCGAGGTGGGAGCGGGGCCGACGGAGCCACCGTCGCCGGGGGAGGCGGAGCTCGACGGCGTGGGGGAGGGCGGCGTGGTCGAGCCACCGCTGGACGTACCGGTGCCGGGGGTCGAGCCGCCGGGCGACCGGGGCGGCTGAACGCTGGGTGTGGCGCCGGAGAGCGGCTCGAGGTCGGCGGGCGAGGTGACCGGGATCCGTGCCGCGGGCAGGACGACGCCGGTCGGCACCTCGAAGGTCCCCAGCCGATAGCCGTCGGCGATCTGCAGGATCGCCGAGACGTACGCCTCGCTGTGGTTGTAGCGCAGCACCGCCGAGCGCTGCCCGGCCTCGGTGGAGAGGTCGGCCGGGCCGGAGCACAGGTAGACCGCGGCGGCGAGCGCGGCGTCGTCGACGTCCTGCGGGTCACGGCGGCCGTCGCCGTCGGCGTCGACCCCGACGTCGGACCAGGTCGACGGGATGAACTGCATCGGCCCGACCGCGCGGTCGTAGACGAGGTCACGGTCGTAGGTGCCGCCGTCGGTGTCGAGGATGCGTGTGGTGCCGCCCGCTCCGGTGAGGGGTACGCCGAAGATCCCGGGTGTCGCGACGCCGGATGCGGACAGGGTGTTGCCGCCGGCGCGGCCGTGGTCGGACTCGACCCGCCCGATGGCGGCGATCAGCGACCAGTCGAGACGGCAGTCGGGGTCGGCGTCGGCGAGCACGGTCGCGGCGCGCTGGTAGGCGGAGAGGGCGGTCTCGGGGATGACGCCGGCGGCGGCCTTGGCGGCGAACCCGGCCGGCTGGGCCGCGAGGGTCGGAACGGCCTGGGGCATCGGCGTCACCGCGGAGACGCTCACCGGCGGGAGCAGCTCCTGGACCGGCACCTCGACCGGCACCTGCCGCACGATCGCCGGCGCGTCGACGGGGCGGGCCTCGTCCTGGATCGCGTGGATCGTCCAGGCAGCGGTGGCGGCGGCGACGGGCAACGCCGCTGCCTTGAGCAGCAGACCGGGTCGCGGGGTCATCCTCGGTCACATCCTCGGGTCGGGCGGGTCAGGGCGATGGCATCGATCCACTCACCATGTGAGCCCCGCCACAACGAGCTGCAAGCGATCCGGGCCGAGAATCCCCGAAACTACTCATGTACGTGACAAGTTTCCCGACCTCGTCACCGCGATCGTCCCGGCCAACGCCGCCGTCAGCAGGCTGAGCAGAACCGACCCGGCCGCGAGCAGGATCGACCCCGCGCCCAGGAGCGTCAGCACCGCACCGGCCGCCACCGGCACCAGCGCCAGGGGCGGGGCCCACCGAGAACCCACGACGACCCCGCGGGCGAGGGAGAGCAGCGCGGCGACGCGCCGCACGTCGAGATCCTTCATGTTCGGGCCGGAGTCACCGCCCACGGTCAGGTCGGCCACCGCCTGCGCCTCGGCGTCCTCGGGACGCGAGCTGACGAAGGCGACCACGCGCCCCTGCTCCTGCAGCTCGGCGACGAGCCGCTCCCGTTTCTCGGGGGCGATCTCGGCGTGCCACCGCTCGATCCCGCAGGTCTCGGCCAGCTCCTCGGTCTCACGGGCGCCGTCGTCGGAGACCAGCACCACCGTGGCCCCCGCCGCGGTGAGCCGTGCCACCGACGAACCCGCGTCCTCCCGCGGCTCGTCGCCGACCACGAGATAGCCGAGCGGCCGCCCGTCGAGCTCGACGCCGAGGACGGTGCCGCGGTCGTCGCGATCGGCCATGCCGACCCAGGAGGGCCGCCCGACGCGTACGGGATGCCGGTCCACCGCCCCCTGCACCCCCGATCCGGGAACGACCTGGACGTCGGTCACGCTGCCGCGCGGCGAGAGCCGGGCCACGGCCCGGGCCAGCGGCCCCTCGGCCTCGTGCTCCAACGCCCCCGCGAACCAGCGCAGGTTGCGCAGGTGGTCGGGATCGAGCGGGTCGACGGCGGTCACCGTGAGCCGCCCGGTGGTCACCGTGCCCCACCGGTCGAGCACCACCGCGTCGACCCGCGCGGCGACCGCCCAGGCCGGCCCGGGCACCGACGAGATCCCGTGCCGACGCCCGGCCCGGCCCGCGACGACGCGCGGGAACCTCAACCCCAAGACGTACGCCACGACAGCACCGACCGCGAGAACGACCCACTCCATGAGCGACCCCCGGGTCAGCCGGTCTGCTGCTGGTAGCGGTCGAAGTCGCTCTGGTCGCCGGCGACCCACAGCGGCACGCTCGCCTTGAGCAGCAGCAGGAGCTGGGTGACGAACTCGGGGTCGCGCAGGGACTCCCCGAAGAGCTCGTTGATCCGCTTCCAGCGGTAGCGGATGGTCTGCGGGTGCACGCCGAGGACCGCCGCGATCGCGGGGGCGCTCTCCCGGGTCTCGAGCCAGACGAGCAGGGTCTCGGTGAGGATCTCGCGGGAGTTGGCCGACTCGGCGAGCAGCGGCTCGAGCAGCTCCTGGGCGAGCTGGCGGCGCATCACCGGCTCGGCGTGCAGCCAGATCTCGGTGCGGTGGGCGAGGCAGTCGATGACCGGCTTGGCGGGGATGACCCGGGCGTTGACCAGCGCGAGCGCGCGGTTGGCCCAGCGCCAGGCGGCCGGCACGTCCGCCGGCGGCACCGGCCAGCAGATCGAGATCCGCGCCTTCGGGGCGGCCGCGCGGACCTGCTTGGTGACCGTGGTGGTGGCGCCGGGTGGGCAGATCACGACCTGCGTCGGCCGGCGCCGCCGGGTCAGCGCGGCGGACGAGAGCGCGTCCGCGGGGATCTGGCCGGCGTCGAGCAGCTCGACCGCCATCACCGTCACCTTCTCCGGCAGCGGCCACTCGCCGAGCGCGGCCTGCGTCTCGATCTCGTCGTGCGAGGCGCCCGACAGCATCCGGTCGATCAGCCGGGCGCGGGCGACGTCGTTGTCCTGGTCGCGGGCCTCGGTGCCGGCCTCGAAACCGGTGCCGACCTGCGAGGTCAGGTGCTCGACGTACGACGTCATCATCTCGTTGAGGGCGTTCAGCGCCGCCGCGGAGAGCTCGTTCTCCGCGGCGCGGTTGCGCAGCTCGTCCCACAGGTCGGAGGTGGCGATGGTGATGGCGCGGTCGACGATCGCGCGGTCCTGGCCCATCGCCGCGACCTTGAAGCCGACCTTGCGGAAGTGGTCGTCGATGGCGACGTAGGGCGCCTCGCGTCCCAGGCCGACGTCGATGAAGTGCGACATCGAGCCGTGGACCGCGGTGAAGATGAGGTCCTCGAAACCGTCGGTCTCCGCCGGGAGCTCGTCGCGGAGGTGGCGGGTGATCCGGGTCGCGACCGGACGCACCTCGCTCTCGAGGCTCTTCAGCATCCACACGGCGGCGCCGGGTAGATCGGGGGACCGCTGGGTCTGCGTCATCTCGTGCTCCGTCGCACGTCAAACTCCTTCGTCCAGCATGCCCGAGAAGGTATCGACCACCATGGCACGTCTTTGCCTTGCGTGCCCCCGAAATTCGGTACGCCCGTGCCGCTGCGTGGCCCGATGGGCAGAGCCCGCCGGGGGCCGTTCGGCCACCCGGCGGACTCGGGGAGGTAGAGCTCAGCCCCGGCGAGGGTTGGTGAGGTCGAGCTCGATGGTGTTCCCGTCGCCGGGAACGAGGAGGTTGACCAGCCAGGTGTTGAGGCCGCAGTTCTGGAAGTCGCCGATCGAGTACGTCCCGGTGAGCCGGCCTCCGGTGAAGACCCCGAACCGCTCACCCTCGGGCGTGGCCACGTGGATGGCGACCGGGTCGACGGTGCGGCAGAACGGGCCGGAGAAGGTCGGGAAGCCCACGACCTTGATGTTGGTGAGACGTACGTTGTAGTAGGAGGTGGCCTCGACATAGCTGCCGCCGCCCTCGGGATGCGGCTTGAGCGATCCGGTCGTGGGGGCTGCCTCCTCGAAGGCGACGTCGGCGCTCATCGGGATGAACCCCGCCGCCTTGAACTCGGTGCTGGCGCCGGGGAGCGAGAGCGAGCCGGTGAACGCGCCGGTCGTGGTCTCCAGGGTGGTGTCCAGGACGGCCGGGCCGAGCGGGATCTGCGAACCGGTCGAGGCGACGACCGTGGTGCCGTTGGCGTCGTAGAGGATGTCGAGAGGTGCGGCCTGGGCGGGTGCGGCCGTGGCGACGGCGAGCAGCGTGGCCGCGGCCGGGACGGCGAGCAGGCCGAGCCGGCGCTTCATGAGTGTGGACAGAGACATGACGGGCTCCTTCAAGATGGTGGAACAGGGAGACGCGACAGCGGTGCGCCGCCCGGGCGCACCGCTCTCGCTTGCCGGCCTCAGCTGACGTTGACGGCGCCGTCCGGGACGGAGACGTTGTAGGTGCCGTTGAACGAGGCCGGGTCGCCGACCGAGATCGAGCCGAGGCAGTCGGCGACGACCGTGGTCACGGTCAGGGACCCGTCGCCCGTCTCGTCGACGACCAGCCGCTGCGTCGCCTCGTCGAAGTGGCCGTCGGCGGAGCCGGTGACCGTGAAGTCGCAGAGCCCGGTGGAGTCGGTGACGTGGGCGCTGATGTGGTCGATCCAGCCATCGACCTGGTCGGTCGCGGCTGAGGTCACCGAGGTGTCGTTGGTCGCCAGGTGCCACTGACCGCCGTGGGTGACCGTCAGCGGGGTGCCGAACTGCTCGGTGCAGCCGCTCCACGTGGTCGAGCTGATGGTGGCCAGCGGATCGGGGTCGACGCCGCTCTTCCCGGTGCCGCTGTGGATGGCGCCGCCGGCACCGGCGGAGGTGCAGGTCATCGTGTTCAGCGGGACGGCGAAGGTGATGCTGCCGACGGCGGCAGCGGTGAAGGAGTGGTTGCCGGTGGCCGTGCTGCCACCGACGGCGACGGTGTAGGGCGGGGCGGCACTGGCCATCGCGGGAGCGGCGAGGGTGAGGGCGGCTGCGGCCGCACCCACAAGGAGAAGCTTCTTCTTCATCGAAGGTCGTCCTTTCATGGCGATGGAGACTGGTTGTCTCCGTCGGGCCCATTCATCCGTGCGCCGGATCCGGCTGTCGACGGCCATCTGCCCGAAAGCGCGAAATGACGCGCCACGATGTCGTCCGCGCGACATCGGACGCGGGCGCCGACCCGAGACTTGTCATGGGCATGACAAGTCCGGTCACCGGTTCCGGCCCATCCGGGCCGACCTCGTTGCGCCCGCATGTCTGCGATGCCACGTTGGGCGACATGCGACACACTCTGCAGCGCGCGACGGCGCTGGCCGTCCTCGCCGGATCCGCCTTCGCGGCGTTCGGGTTCGGGGCGGGCCAGGCGGACGAGGGTCCCTACCCGGGGCTGCCCGCCGCAGAGCAGCAGGAGCTGCCGCTCCGACACGCCTCCTGGACCGGGTCGGCCTCCGCCTCGCTCGCCGACGTGGAGCGGGCACGTCAGTGGATGCGTACGCCCCTCATGACGGCGGCCGCCGACTTCTACCAGGGACGCGTGGACGTACCTGACCCGGCGCTGTACACGCAGTGCACCAAGGCAGGCGCGAACATCTACTTCGTCGCTCAGTCGGGCTCCGACCACAACTACGGCCAGACGCCCGAGATCGTCGTTCGTACGGTCACCTTCGGTGCCGTGCCGGTCGAGGCGACCGTACGTCTGGAGCAGGAGAGGTCCGAAGGTCTTCCGGTGCCCATCAAGCTCGAGACGTTGTCGTGCGCGCTGAGGTCGGGCAGGAGAGAGGTTCCGGACACCCCGGTGGAGGGCAGGCTCTCGACGCGAGTGATGTCGCTGCGTGTCGACGGCGTCTCGTTGCCTTTCCGGGGAGAGTGCCGGACCCGTGAGCCGGGGGAGGTCCGGCTCACCGGCAAGGGATACTTCTATGCCTGGGACGGGACCCAGAACGTGCCGGCCCCGGTGCAGCCCGAGCTGTGGGACAACGGCCTCTTCAACCTCAGTCCGGGAGGGCTGCTCGCCGGCACCATCGACGTGCCCCCGTTCTCGGGGTGCGTGACCACGACCGGTGACGACGTCTCTCGCCTGCTGACGGCCGCCGTCTCGGGCGAGGGGTACCCGTTGCGTACGTATCAGGGCGGCGTCCTCGGGTGCACGGTGCCGAACCCGGGCGGGCCCAACCTGCCGCCCGCCCCGGGTGCATCCACTCCCGAGTCCGTCCCGTGCCGCATGGACGTGCTGCCTCCCCAGGTCCCCTCGCTGCCCGCGATCCCCACGGGCGACCGGTGACGACGTCGGCCCCGAGAGATCCGCGGGAGCAAAACTTGTCACGCGCGTGACAAGTCGGATGCCTCTGCGCACCGAGGGGGACCTCTTCCACTGGCCGAGCGGGCCGATGTCCTCTGTGATGAGCATCACTGAGTGACGCCGGCCTGACGAAGCACAGTGCTCCCGCGGGCCGGGGATCGAGGGGAGAGGTCGTAGATCCATGAGTCCGACGCAGAGCCAGACGACGACCACGGGAACGCGTGTCCCGCACCCACGACTGCCACGCCGAAGCGCCTCGCGGCAGCTCGCCGAGAAGATCCACGCGCCGCGCGTCTCACCCGCCGAGTGCGCGGTCATCCGCAGGGTCGGCCGCGGGCTGGTCCCGCAGATCACCGACGAGATCCTGCGCCAGGTCGCCGCGTACGCCCGGCACCCCACCCAGCGGCGCCGGGACCTGATCACCAAGGCCGTCGCCAGCGCCGTGGAGCTCTACGCCGACGTGGTCGAGAAGATCCCGTCCGACCCGGACACGGTGTCGGCGATGTACTTCGGGATGGGCAGGGGAGAGGCCCTGGCCGAGCGGAGCCTCGACGGGTTCCGGGCGGCCGTCGACCTGGCCACCCACCGGGCCGCCGAGGCGATCCGGCACGAGGCCGACGGGCTGGTCCCCGACGACGTACGCGGGACGCTGTGCGGCTCGCTCCTCGCCTACATGGGCATCCTGCTCGACGACGTCGCCCGCGGGTACGCCGCCGGGGTCCGTGACCGCGAGGCCGATCCGTGCTGGATCCGGCGCCGGCTCGTCCGGGGTCTCGCCGAAGCCGCGGACGCCGAGCTGATCGGTGAGCTCGCCGCGCGCGTCGGCTGGCGGCTGCCGCCGGCGGTGGTGGTCTGCGCGGTCGACACGGTCGTCCCGCTGGACCTGGCCGAGCAGCCCGTCGAGCTTCCCGGCGGGTGCGCGTGGGACACCGCCGGCCGGCGTGCGCTGGTGGTCACCGACCCGGCCGACGTCGACGCCGTCAGCGCGGTGATGCGAGGGTGGCCGCGTACCGGTTCCGTCTTCGTGACCGTGCCGGTGCCGCTGGCCGACGTGCCGGCCGCGATCCGCTGGACCGAGCGCGCCCGGGACCTCGTCGAGTCCGGGCTGATCCCCGCCGACCCGGTGGTGCGCTGCGCCGACCACCACGTCGCGCTGCTGCTCAACGCCGACCCCACGCTCTCGCGCTGGGAGGCGAGCGAGGCCCTCGCGCCGCTGGAGGCGTTCAAGGACGAGCACCGGCGGGCGGTGCTGCGTACACTGCGGCTCTGGCTGCTCACCGGCGCGAACGCCCCGACGCTGGCCGCCGAGCTCGGCATCCACGAGCACACCGTCCGCAACCACAAGCTCCGGCTGCGGGCCGCCTTCGGCAGCCGGCTCCAGGACCCCGAGTTCGTCACCCTGCTCCTCTTCGCCCTCGGTGCGGGCGAGAGCTCCGCCTCCGACTGGGTCGAGCTCGAGCGCTGCGGCTGAGAGTTCCGCGGGCAATTTGTCATGCGCATGACAAAGGACGGCACTCATTTGCCGGGCGGCTCGATTTCCCCTGCCGCTGTGACCTGAGCCACACGTACTGTCCGGACCGAAGCACACCCCACAACGGCAGATCAGGAGGTCCCGCGATGGGCGGAACCGTGGAGGTCACCGGGCTCACCAAGAGCTTCGGGTCTCAGAACATCTGGAGCGACGTGACCCTCACGCTGCCCCAGGGGGAGATCACCGCGCTGCTCGGACCGTCGGGGACCGGCAAGTCGGTGTTCCTGAAGTCGCTGATGGGGCTGCTGCGGCCCGAGGCCGGGGTCTGCCTGGTCGACGGGGTCGACATGGTCAAGGCGCGGGAGTCGCAGCGGCAGGATCTGCGCAAGCGGTTCGGGGTGCTCTTCCAGGACGGTGCGCTCTTCGGGTCGATGAGCGTCTTCGACAACGTCGCCTTCCCGCTGCGCGCCCACACGAAGAAGCGCGAGTCGGAGATCCGGCAGATCACCAACGACAAGCTCGACCTGGTCGGTCTGATGGGGCAGGAGCACAAGCTGCCGGGCGAGATCTCCGGTGGCATGCGCAAGCGCGCCGGCCTGGCGCGGTCGCTGGTCACCGAGCCCTCGATCATCCTGTGCGACGAGCCCGACTCGGGGCTCGACCCGGTGCGTACGGCCAACCTCGCCCAGCTCCTCGTCGACGTCAACGCGGCCACCGACGCCACGATGCTGGTGGTCACCCACAACATCGAGCTGGCACGCACCTTGCCGGACAACCTCGGCATGCTCTACCGCCGGCGCCTGGTGATGTACGGCCCGCGCGAGGAGTTCCTGCTCACCGACCACCCGGTCGTCTCCCAGTTCATGAGCGGTGACCCGATCGGGCCGATCGGGATGAGCGAGGAGACCGACCACGGCGTCAACGACGACTACGTCGAGGGCGAGGCCTACTACCCCTCCGCAGGCGTCGCGACCGTACGCGCCGGCGCCCGCGCCATCGAGGTGCTGCCCCGCCAGCTCGCGCCGTCGAGCGGCGCCCCGCGGGCCGCGGTCGAGCGGCACACCGCGCGGGTGGCGAGCGGCGCGGCGACGCTCTACACCGCCGATGACGACGATGTTGACCGAGCCCCGCGGACGAAGGTCAAGGACCCGGTCAGCCGGGCGCTGGACCAGGTCGGAGCGCTCTTCGCGCTGGGGCTGGACACGTTCCGGGCCGCCTTCCGGAGGCCGTTCGCGGCCCGCGAGCTGCTCGACCAGTTCTGGTTCGTCACCTCGGTCTCCTGGATCCCGGCGATGCTGGTCGCGATCCCGTTCGGGGCGGTGATCGCGCTGCAGCTCGGCACGCTGACGGTGCAGATCGGGGCGCAGTCGTTCACCGGCGCCGCCTCCGTCCTCGCCGTGGTCCAGCAGGCGGCCCCGATCGTGACCTCGCTGGTCATCGCGGGGGCGGGCGGTGCCGCGATCTGTGCCGATCTGGGGTCCCGCACGATCCGCGACGAGATCGACGCGATGAAGGTGATCGCGGTCGATCCGGTGCAGGCGCTGGTCGTGCCACGCGTGCTCGCCTGCGTCCTCGCGGCGGTGCTGCTCAACGGACTGGTGAGCGTCGTCGGCGTCCTCGGCGGCTACTTCTTCAACGTCATCATCCAGGGCGGGACGCCCGGGGCGTACCTCTCCTCCTTCACCGCCCTCGCCCAGCTCTCCGACCTGTGGGTGGGGGAGCTCAAGGCGGTGCTCTTCGGGCTCATCGCCGGTCTCGTCGCCGCCCACCAGGGGCTCAACACCAAGCCCGGGCCGAAGGGGGTGGGGGAGGCGGTCAACCAGTCGGTCGTCGTCACCTTCCTGCTCCTCTTCTTCGTCAACTTCGTGATCACGACGCTCTACCTCCAGCTCGTCCCCGGGAAGGGGGCCTGACATGGTGACGGTCGACGTGG
Organism: Nocardioides sp. NPDC126508; assembly: GCA_040302365.1. Classification (GTDB taxonomy): domain Bacteria; phylum Actinomycetota; class Actinomycetes; order Propionibacteriales; family Nocardioidaceae; genus Nocardioides. The sequence continues at coordinate 316,169 of JBEOUM010000003.1, read as the reverse complement.
TCAAGAAGCGGTCGCGACTCGACCGCTCCCTGGACGGACTGGTGCAGACCGGGAAGGACATCCGGTTCTACGGGAAGGTGCTGGCCGGGATCCCGACCGCCATCCGGCACTACCCCCGCGAGATTCTCCGGATCCTCTCCGAGGTCTCCTTCGGCACCGGCGCGCTCGCGGTCATCGGCGGCACGATCGGCGTGATGACGGGGATGAGCATCTTCGTCGGCACGGTCGTCGGCATGCAGGGGTACGCAGCGCTCGACCAGATCGGCACCTCGACGCTCAACGGCTTCATCTCCGCCTACTTCAACACCCGCGAGATCGCGCCGCTGGTCGCCGCGCTGGCCATGAGCGCGACCGTCGGCGCCGGGTTCACCGCCCAGCTCGGCGCGATGCGGATCAACGAGGAGATCGACGCGGTCAAGGTGATGGGGCTGGGCACGATCCCCTACCTGGTCTCCACCCGGGTGGTCGCCGGCTTCGTGGCGATCATCCCGCTCTACGTCGTCGGGCTGCTGACCTCCTATGCGGGCTCACGGATGGTGACGGTCTGGTTCCACGGGCAGTCGGCGGGGACGTACGACCACTACTTCCAGCTCTTCCTGCCACCGATCGACATCCTGCTGAGCTTCGGGAAGGTGCTGATCTTCTCGATCCTGATCATCCTGATCCACTGCCGGCTGGGCTTCTACGCCGGCGGCGGACCGTCCGGGGTCGGGATCGCGGTCGGGCGCTCGGTGCGGCGGGCCATCGTGGTCGTCGCGCTGCTCGACCTGGCCCTCTCGATGGCGATGTGGGGCGCGACGACGACGGTGAGGATCGCGGGATGACGCCGTCGACATCGAGCCTCGGCAGACTTCGCGATGCGTTCCTCGGCCTGTGCTACCTGGCCGTGGTCGCGGCGGTGGCGCTCGGCGCCTGGCTCGCCTACGACCAGACCTTCGTCGACCGCTCCGAGGTGCGGCTGACCACCGGCACCCTCGGCAACGCGCTCCAGGTGGGCTCCGACGTCAAGCTGCGCGGGGTCCCGGTCGGCACGGTCCGCACCGTCGCGCCCCGCGACGGGGGCGCCGAGCTGACCCTGGCGCTGGAGCCGGACGTGCTCTCCGACCTCTCGGCCGACACCACCGCCCGGCTGCTGCCCAAGACGCTCTTCGGAGAGCGCTACGTGGCTCTCCAGCCGGGGGCCGGGCCCGAGCTCGAGGCGGGTGACGTCATCGCGCAGGACCGGTCCGACGAGGCGGTCGAGCTGGAGCAGGTGCTCGACGAGCTGCTCCCGGTGCTCAAGGCGATCCAGCCGCACAAGCTCAACGCGACGCTGAGCGAGCTGGCCACCATGCTGCGCGACAACGGCGACGACATCGGCGAGGTCTTCTCGGCCTGGGCGGCCTACCTGGAGAAGCTCAACCCGCTGGTGCCGCGGATGGCCGACGACCTGGCCGCGCTCGGCCGGGTCGCGGGCCACTACGAGGAGGCCACGCCGGACCTGCTGGACGCGCTGGACACGATGACGGTGACCGCCGAGACCCTGGTCGACCAGCAGAAGCAGCTCGCGGACACGTTCGCGTCGGTGACCACGACCGCCGCCGACACCGACCGCTGGCTCGAGCGCAACCGGGAGACGATCGTGGTGCTCTCCGACACCTCCCGCGACGCGCTGCGCGCGGTCAGCCCGTACGCCGCCTCCTTCCCGTGCCTGTTCAGCGCCCTGCGCGACTACGCGCCGGTGATGACGAAGAACCTCGGTCAGGGCACCGACGAGCACGGCTTCCACGCGCTGGTCAGCGTCGCCGACATCCGGCAGCCCTACCCCTCCGGATACACCCCGAAGCTGCGTACCGGCGGCCCCCGGTGCCCGTACGTCACCGGCCGGACCGGCAGCCAGCCGGCCGTCACCGGAACGGCCGGCACGGCCGAGCGCATCGAGGCGCCGCCGACGGACCGGGTGCGCACCTTCGGCGCCGCGACGGGCCTGGGGGAGCAGAACTCGAAGGGCGAGAACCAGCTGATCGCCGAGGTGATGGCGCCCGCGGAGGGCATGGCGCCCGATGACTACCCGACCTGGTCGAGCCTGCTGCTCGGCCCGGCCCTGCGAGGCACGGAGGTGATCGTGCGATGAGGCTCGGTAACGGCGGTTCGGTGGCGGTGACGCTCACCAAGTCGGTGGTCTTCGCGCTGGTGACGGTGCTGGCGATGGCGGCGCTGGCGACGACGATCTCCAACGGATCGACCTCGTCGGGGCGTACGTTCACGGCGCTCTTCACCGACGCGACCAGCCTCAACAAGGGCGACGACGTACGGATGGCGGGGGTCAAGATCGGCACCGTCCAGTCCATCGGGCTGCGCCACGACGACACCGCCGAGGTGGTCTTCACCGCGGCCGAGTCCGCGCCGATGGTCGAGGGGACCCACGCGGAGCTGCGGTTCCGCAACCTGATCGGACAGCGCTACATCGCGCTGGAGCCGGGCGCCCCCGGCGGCGAGGCGCTGAAGCCTGGCTACACGTTCTCGCTCGACGAGACCGAGCCGGCGCTCGACCTGACGATGCTCTTCAACGGCTTCCAGCCGCTGTTCAAGTTCCTGAACCCCGAGGACGTCAACAACCTCAGCGCCCAGATCATCGCGGTCTTCCAGGGGGAGGGGGCGACGGTCGAGTCGCTGCTCTCCTCGACGGCCTCGCTGACCTCGACCCTCGCCGACCGCGACCAGGTGATCGGCGACCTGATCACCAACCTCAACTCGGTCCTCGAGGTGGTCAGCCGGCGCACCGGTCTGCTCGACACCACCCTGGTGACGCTGCAGCGGCTGGTCAGCGGGCTCGCCGCCGACCGGAAGACGATCGGCTCGACCATCGAGGGGATGGGCGAGCTCTCCCAGAGCGTCACCGGGCTGCTGCAGGAGGGCCGCGAGCCGTTGCGCGACTCGATCGACTCCCTCGGCGACGTCTCGGAGAACCTCGCCGAGAACGACGAGGTGCTCACGAAGTTCCTGACCACCATGCCCCAGAAGACCGACGAGATCGGCCGGATGGCCTCCTACGGGGGCTGGCTCAACTTCTACATCTGCTCCATCGACGGCCGGATCCCGAAGCCCGAGGGCTACTACGGCGACCTCGGCGTGGACTCCCCGGCAGGAAGGTGCCGATGATGGCCCGCTATCCGAAGTCGTTCGCCGAACGCAACAAGATCGCGATCGCCGTGATCGGCATCCTGGCGATGACCGGCGTCTTCTTCGCCACCTTCTACGCCGAGGACCTCCCGGTCGTCGGCGGTGGCGACACCTACGAGGCCTACTTCGCCGAGGCCGCCGGGCTGCGGCCGGGTGACGAGGCGCGGGTCGCGGGGGTGAAGGTCGGCGAGGTCTCCGCGCTCGAGCTCGACGGGGACAAGGTGCTGATCAGGTTCCGCGCCAAGAACGTCTCGCTCGGCTCGCAGACCACCGCGTCGATCAAGGTGAAGACGCTGCTCGGCCGCAAGTTCCTCGCCCTGGACCCCGGCGGTCCGGGCCGCCTCCGCGAGCCGATCCCGGTCTCCAGGACCACCACCCCCTACGACGTCAACGCCGCCTTCTCCGACCTCTCCTCCACCGTGGACGAGATCGACATGGGCCAGGTCGAGGAGTCGATGGACGCCCTCTCGAAGGTCTTCGAGGACACCCCCGAGGACGTACGCGGCATGGTCTCCGGTCTCACCCGGCTCTCCCGCACGATCTCCTCGCGGGACCAGGAGCTGGCCGAGCTGATGCGGACCACGACGAAGGTCACCGGCACCCTCGCTGAGCGCAACCAAGAGATCGGCCTCCTGATCGACGACGGCGACAAGCTGCTCGAGGAGCTCGCCGCCCGCCGGCGGGCCATCCACCAGATGCTCACCTACACCGACGACCTCGCCCGGCAGGTCACCGGCCTGGTCGAGGACAACCAGAAGCGGCTCCGGCCGGCGCTCGAGAAGCTCGACCAGGTCTCCGAGATCCTGCAGCGCAACCAGGACCACCTCGACAAGGCGCTCTCCCAGATCGGCGCCTACTACCGGGTGATCGGGGCCTCGATGAGCAACGGTCCCTGGATCGACGTCTACGGCTGCGGTCTCTTCGACGAGAACAACGCGCCGGTCCTCGACAACGACGTCACGCGCGACTGCCGGCCGGGAGGGAAGAGATGAGAAGGCTCATCGCCGGGATCCTCGTGGTCGCCGTCGTCGGCGCGATCGGGTGGGGTGCTGCGTACGGGATCCGGGAGGGGGGTCGCGGGACCACCTTCTCGGCGCTCTTCGAGGCCTCGGTCGGTCTCTATCCCGGCTCCGACGTGCAGATTCTCGGGGTCCCGGTCGGCGAGGTGACCGAGGTGACCCCGGTCGGCGAGCACGTGAAGGTCACCATGACCCTCGACCCCGGCCAGACCGCCGCGGCAGACACCGAGGCCGTGATCGTGGCCCCGACGCTGGTCTCGGACCGCTTCGTGCAGCTCACCGAGCCGTACGTCGACGGGCCCGAGCTCCGCGACGGCACCGTCATCGAGGAGACCGCGGTGCCGGTCGAGATCGACGACCTGTACGCATCCCTGACCGAGACCGGGAAGCAGCTGGGACCGAACGGCGCCAACCGCAACGGCGCGCTGTCACGGTTCCTGGAGGTGATCGCGGCCAACCTCGACGGTCAGGGCTCCGACATCAACCAGGTCATCCGGGAGGGTGCCGACGCCTCGGCGACCCTGGCCGACGTCGACCAGGACTTCTTCGCCACGGTCGAGAACCTCGACACCTTCAACAAGACCCTGCTGGCGCACGACGACGGGGTCGAGGACGCCAACCGCCGCTTCGCGCAGGTCACCGACTATCTCGCCGAGGACCGCGACGATCTGGCCGCTGCCGTCGGCAACCTCGGCGAGGCGCTCGCGCTGCTGGAGTCGTTCATCAAGGACAACCGAGGCGAGATGCGTACGAGCGTCGAGAACCTGCAGGGTCCGACCCAGGTCCTGGTCGACCAGAACGAGTCGCTCGAGGAGGCGGTCGCCACGATCCCGCTGGTGCTGCAGAAGTACGTCAACGCCTACGACCCGGCGACCAACAGCCTCGTCGGCCGCGCCAACCTGAACGAGCTGAGCGTGTGGTCCGGCGACGGCCTCAGCGGCCAGACCTCCGAGGACGCGCCACCTGTGCTGCTGCCCGGGGTCGGGTCGGGCGTCGGAGGGGAGCAGTGATGACATCTCTTTCCAGGCCTCTCGTGGCCGTGCTCGCCGCGGCTGCCCTGACCCTGTCCGGCTGCGGTCTCGGTGCGATCAGCGGTGGCGTCTACGAGGCTCCGCTGCCCGGCGGCGCCGACGTGGGGAAGGACCCGATCACGCTGAGCGCCGAGTTCAGCGACGTACTCGATCTGGTTCCGCAGTCCAGCGTCAAGGTCGACAACGTCGCGGTGGGCCGGGTCGCCAAGATCAGGCTGGCCGAGGATGGCCGCACCGCGCGGGTGTCCCTGGTGGTCAGGGACGACGTCTCGCTTCCTGCCGGGACCACGGCGCGACTGCAGCAGACCTCGCTGCTCGGAGAGAAGTACGTCGCGCTGATCCGCCCCGCAACCCCGGTCGCCGGCGAGCCCCTGGGCGACGGCGCGGTCCTCGGCCGGGGCGACACCGAGGCGGCCGCGCAGGTCGAGGAGGTGCTCGGGGCCCTGTCGATGGTGCTCAACAGCGGCGGGATCGCGCAGTTCCAGGAGATCTCGCGGGAGATGCAGAAGATCTCCGACGGCCGGCCGGAGGAGATCCGGGCATTCCTGAAGGAGATGGACCGGTTCGTCTCCGTGCTCGACGAGCGCTCGGAGTCGATCACCTCGGCGATCGAGTCGCTCGACGAGCTCGCGGTCACGCTGGAGAAGGACAAGTCCAAGATCGCGAACGCGTTGGAGGGTCTCTCGCCCGGGATGCAGGTGCTCGTCGACCAGCGTCCGCAGCTGGTCGCGATGCTGGAGGCGCTCGACAAGCTCTCCAAGGTCACCATCCGCACCCTCGACGCGGCCCAGGACGACATCGTCGCCGACCTGAAGCTGCTCGACCCGATCCTCGACCAGCTCGCCAAGGCCGGCGCCGACCTGCCCTACGCGCTCGAGATCCTCTTCACCTACCCGTTCCCCGACGAGGTGCTCAACGCGATCCGCGGCGACTACATGAACCTGTTCATGGTCACGAACTTCCGCACTCCCGTCGGCTGCCGGACCAAGGGCTGCGAGTGGCTGCAGCATGCCGACGGGGCGGGCTCGGTCACCTCCCGGCCCGGCACGTCGGGCGCACCGCCGGGACTGCTGCCGTCGACCAGCTCGCCGGTGCCGGGCTCGTCCTCGCCATCGATCCCGGGGGAGTCGATCCTGCCCTCCGACGGCGGCTCGGCGTCGTCCCCGTCGGACTCGTCGGACCCGTCGCCCTCCGATCCCGGGTCGTCCACGTCGTCGTCCGATCCTTCCGGGTCGGGGTCGGCGACCGATCCGTCCGGGTCGGGGTCGGCGACCTCCGAGACCTCGCCGGAGGGCGTCGCGTCCGATCCCGATCCCGGCACCGGCTCCGTGGAAGGGAGCGGATGATGCAACGGCTGACCGGAGGCGTACGCGTCAAGCTCGGGCTCTTCGTCGCCCTCGCCCTCGTGGGCACCAGCTATGTCGGGGCCCGCTACGTCGGGCTGGACCTGCTCGAGGAGCCCTACCGCGTCGACGTGTCCCTGCCCGAGGGCGGCGGGCTCTTCGTCAACTCGGAGGTGACCTACCGCGGGGTGCCCGTGGGTGAGGTGACGTCGCTGGAGGCAGGGGCCGACGACGTACGTGCCGTCCTGGAGATCGACGGCGACGCACCGGCCATCCCCGAGGACGTGACCGTGAAGGTCGCCAACCGGTCGGCCATCGGTGAGCAGTATCTGGACCTTCGCGGCGGCGCCGTCGGGAAGGACCGGCTCTCCGACGGCGACCGGCTGACCGCGGGCAAGGAGGCGCTGCCGTACGACGCCTCGCAGGTCATCGAGACCGGCCGCGACTTCGTCGCCTCGGTGCCCGAGGAGGCCCTGGTGACGACGATCGACGAGTCCTACCTGCTGTCCCGGGGAGCCGGCTCCGACCTGCGGAAGCTGGTCGACACCTCGCTGTCGTTCCAGAAGGAGGCGGACCGCAACTTCCTGGTCACCTCGAGCCTGATCCGCAACTCCGACCAGGTGCTCGCCACCCAGGAGGAGTCGGCGACCAGCATCAAGGCCTGGAGCAACGACCTCGCCCTCTTCTCCTCGACGCTCGCCGACTCCGACAAGGACCTGCGCGACCTGATCGGCGCCGCGCCCGGCACCGCCGCCGAGATCTCGCTGCTGGTCAAGGACGTCGGGCAGCCGCTCGGCATCCTGATGAGCAACCTGGTCACTCCAGCGACCCTCTTCGGCACCAACGCCGCGGCGCTCGAGTCGACCTTCGTGACGGTCCCGGAGGCGGTCAGCATCGGTTGGGCGATCAACACCTCCAACGGGCCGCGGCTGAGCCTGATGCCGTCGTTCTTCAACCCGCCCGCCTGCGTCGCCGGCTACGAGGGCACCGACCTGCGCGCCGGCACCGATGTCAGCAACGGCAAACCGTTCAACACCGCGGCCGGCTGCTCTGCCGTCCCGCCACCGACAACGACGAAGACCGAGACAGCCGAGCCGGGGACGGTCAGCGTCCCCACCACGCTCGCCGGACTGATGGGGGAGTGATGAGCACGACGACGGAGAGACCTACCGGCGCCCGGAGGGATGCCACGGCGGTCGAGAAGGATGCCCCCGAGCCGCCGTCGAGGCGCGACCGGGTGCTGACCTGGGCACTCCCGCTGGTGGCGGTGTGCGTGCTCGCCGCCGGCATGGTGACCTGGTGGCGCGCGAGCGGTCACGACCAGGAGATGGTCGACGAGGCCGCCCGCCGTGACCGGGTGCTGATCGTCGCGACCAGCCACATCGAGACGCTCAACTCGCTCGACTACCGCAAGGTCGACGAGGGGTTGAAGGGGTGGGCCGCGGTCACCACCGGCACCCTGCACGACCAGCTGACCAGCGTCTCCGAGGAGGATCGGAAGGTCCTCGCCGAGCAGGAGAAGATCACGACCGGCTCGGTGATGGATGCTGCGGTGACCGAGCTCGACGACGACACCGCGACCGTGATCGCCGCGGTCGAGATCACCGTCCGCGACGGCTCCGCCTCAGGCAAGGACGCCGAGCCGACGGTCAAGCGCAACAGGTTCGCGGCCGATCTGGTCAAGGTCGGCGACGACTGGCTCCTGGAGAGCCTCGAGCAGGTAGCGGTGAACATGTCATGAGCCTTCTCGTACGCCGTTGGGCGCCCTTCCTCGTCGCCCTCGCCCTGATCCTCGGGCTGGGAGCGTTCTGGCAGGCCGACCGGGAACGCCGGACCGACCACGTCGGCAACCGGGCCGTCGTCGACGCCGCGGCCACCTCCGAGGCGCAGTCGGCGGTCTCCACCGGCCTGCTCCAGGTCTTCTCCTACGACTTCGCCGACCCCGCGCCGACGGCCGCAGCCGCCGACGAGTTCCTCGCGGGTGACGCTCGCAAGGAGTACGACCTGCTCTTCAAGCAGCTCCAGGAGAAGGCGCCGGGTCAGAAGCTCGTGCTCAGCGCCGAGGTGCAGGTCGCCGCGGTCAAGTCGCTCGACGCCGACTCGGCCTCGCTGCTGGTCTTCCTCGACCAGGCCTCGCAGCGCTCCACCGACAAGGAGTCCTCAATCTCCGCCGCCCAGATCGCCGTCGAGGCGGCCAAGGTCGACGGCCAGTGGAAGGTGACAGCCCTCGACCTCTTCTGATGCCGAGTCGGCCCGTCTTGACGGGCCGACTCGGCGCCGATCCTGGTCAAGACGGGCCGACTCGGCGGGGTCTGGCTAGTCGCCGCCTCCGCCGCCGCAGCTGGAGCCGCAGGAGGAGCTGCTGCAGGAAGAGCTGTTGCACGAGCTGTGGTGGCCGCCGGAGTCACCGGAGTCGTAGGAGGAGCTGCACGAGGAGCCGCTCGAGCCGCAGCTGCTGCCGCCTCCTCGGCGCGGGCCGCGACGGCGGTTGCTGCGCCCGGCCTTCAGCGCGGTCTGGGTCAATGCGTAGATGACCAGTCCGAGGATCACGAGGATGATCAGGGTCTTCACGTGGAGCTCCGTTTCCAGGTGCGGCGGCTGAGGTGCCAGATCTGTGAGCCGAGGCCGACGGTGAGCACCCGGCGCCCGTCGATCCTGGTGAGCGCAAGCCGCCGGCGGCCGTCATAGACCTCGTGCAGGCGGACCCAGTCGGCACCGATGGTGGCCAGGAAGGCGCGTACGTCGTCGTGGGCGCAGCCCTGCTGGGCATGCTGTCCTGCCCAGGCATGGAAGCGGGCGCGCCAGTCCGGGAGCAGGTCGAGCTCGGGGGCGGCGTGGTGCGCGGCCGAGGAGCGCTTGTGGTGCAGCACCCGTGTCGTGGCGGTCGTGCCGGCGGCGTCGAACCCCGGCGGCGTACGCCCCGCCAGCAGGTCGTCGAGCACCTCGCGCTGGCGCGCGGCGAGCTGGTCGCGTACGGCGCCTCGGGTGTCCACGGGAGCAGTGTGCCCGATCGCCCCGGTGGTCGCCACGACATAGAAAAATGTCAAAGTTGAGTGGAACAGACTCAACTTTGGTTGTGTTGAGATAGATGCGGGTGAAAGGCACTCGCGAGAGACTTAGCGCGTCCCCAGGAGGAGTGCAGAGACAGATGAGCCAGTTTTCGGCAGACAAGTTCACCACCAAGGCTCGCGAGGCCATCGAGGCCGCGCAGCTCTCCGCCACGACGGCGGGCAACACCACGACCGAGCCGATCCACCTGCTGGTCGCGCTGCTGCAGCAGGACGAGGGCACCGCGACGTCGATGGTCACCAAGTCCGGTGTGGACGCCGAGGAGCTGACGCGAGCGGCGGCTGCCGACCTCGCCGGTCTCCCGCGCGCCAGCGGGTCCACGGTGCAGCAGCCCGCTGCCTCGGGTGCGCTGACCCGTGTCCTCGCCGGGGCGATCACGCTGGCCACCTCGCTGAAGGACGACTACGCCGCCACCGAGCACCTGCTCATCTCGCTGGCCACGGTCGAGTCGTCGGCGCAGAAGGTGCTCAAGGGCGCCGGGCTCACCGAGAAGGGACTGCGCGAGTCGCTGAAGGCGGTCCGCGGCAACCGTCGGGTCACGAGCCAGGACGCCGAGGACTCCTACGAGGCGCTCGAGAAGTACTCCCAGGACCTCACCGAGGCGGCCGAGCGCGGGAAGCTGGACCCGGTCATCGGCCGTGACGCCGAGATCCGCCGGGTCATCCAGGTGCTCTCGCGGCGTACGAAGAACAACCCGGTCCTCATCGGCGAGCCCGGCGTCGGCAAGACGGCCGTCGTCGAGGGGCTCGCCCAGCGGATCATCGCCGGCGACGTACCCGACTCGCTCAAGGGCCGCCGCGTGCTGAGCCTCGACCTCGCGGCGATGGTCGCCGGTGCTCAGTACCGCGGTCAGTTCGAGGAGCGGCTCAAGGCCGTCCTCGAGGAGATCAAGGCCGCCGAGGGGCAGGTCATCACCTTCATCGACGAGCTCCACACCGTCGTCGGCGCGGGCGCCGGCGGCGACTCCGCGATGGACGCCGGCAACATGCTCAAGCCGATGCTGGCCCGCGGTGAGCTGCACATGATCGGCGCGACCACGCTCGACGAATACCGCGAGCGCATCGAGAAGGACCCGGCCCTGGAGCGCCGCTTCCAGCAGGTCTTCGTCGGTGAGCCGTCCGTCGAGGACACCGTGCAGATCCTGCGCGGGATCCAGGAGAAGTACGAGGCCCACCACGGTGTCCGCATCACCGATGCCGCGCTGGTGGCCGCCGCGACCCTGTCCGACCGCTACATCACCGGTCGTCAGCTGCCCGACAAGGCGATCGACCTCATCGACGAGGCCGCCTCGCGTCTGCGGATGGAGATCGAGTCGTCCCCCGAGGAGATCGACCAGCTCCGGCGCGCCGTCGACCGGCTGAAGATGGAGGAGTTCGCGCTCTCCAAGGAGTCCGACGACGCCTCGCTGGAGCGCCACGCGGTGCTGCGCAAGGAGCTCGCCGACAAGGACGAGGAGCTCCGGGGGCTGGAGGCTCGCTGGGAGCGGGAGAAGGCCTCTCTCGAGGGCGAGGGTGCGCTGCGCAAGCAGCTCGACGCGCTGCGCATCGAGGCCGAGCGGCTGCAGCGTGAAGGGTCCCTGGGCGAGGCGTCCGAGATCCTCTACGGCAAGATCCCGGTGCTCGAGGAGCAGATCGCCGCGGCGGCTGCTGCCGAGGACGAGGTCGCCGACCGGCTGGTCGGCGAGGAGGTCGCCGCCCAGCAGATCGCCGAGGTGGTCGAGGCGTGGACCGGCATCCCGACCGGCAAGATGCTCCAGGGTGAGCAGGCCAAGCTGCTCGAGATGGAGTCCGTCATCGGACACCGGCTGATCGGGCAGAAGTCCGCGGTCACGGCGGTCGCCGACGCGGTCCGGCGCTCCCGTGCCGGCATCGCCGACCCCAACCGTCCCACCGGCTCGTTCCTGTTCCTCGGTCCGACCGGCACCGGCAAGACCGAGCTCGCCAAGTCGCTGGCCGACTTCCTCTTCGACGACGAGCGCGCGATCGTACGCATCGACATGTCCGAGTACGCCGAGAAGCACTCCGTCGCCCGTCTGGTCGGAGCGCCTCCGGGTTACGTCGGCTACGACGAGGGGGGTCAGCTGACCGAGGCGGTGCGCCGCCGGCCCTACTCGGTGGTGCTGCTCGACGAGGTCGAGAAGGCCCACCCCGAGGTGTTCGACATCCTGCTGCAGGTGCTCGACGACGGCCGCCTGACCGACGGTCAGGGCCGCACGGTCGACTTCCGCAACACGCTCCTCATCCTCACCTCCAACCTCGGCTCAAACTTCCTGGTCGACCCGGTGATGGAGGAGCACGAGAAGCACGAGTCGGTCATGGCGGTGGTCCGGGCGTCGTTCAAGCCCGAGTTCCTCAACCGTCTCGACGAGGTCGTCATGTTCGACGCGCTGTCGCTGGCCGATCTCACCAAGATCGTCGACATCCAGCTCGGCCTGCTCGAGAAGCGCCTGGCCGCCCGCCGGATCTCGATCTCCGTCACCCCCGCTGCTCGGGAGTGGCTGGCCGAGACCGGCTACGACCCGGCGTACGGCGCCCGGCCGCTGCGCCGCCTCATCCAGTCCGCCATCGGCGACCCGCTCGCCCGGATGCTCATCGGTGGTGAGGTCTCCGACGGTGGCCAGGTCACCGTCGACCGCGACGGCGACGGTCTGACCCTGAAGGCCTGACCCGCCCGGCCGAAGCCGCAGTTCTGGCGGCCGAATCAGTAGTTGTGGGGGGGGGGGGCGCCGGGGGGGGGGCCCCCCCCGGGGGGGGGGGGGGGGGGGTGGGGGGGGGTGGGGGCGCCGCGGGCGGGCAGGGGGGTGGTGACGCAGCACCGCGCCGGGGGGGGCGGGGCGGGGGGCGG
>JBEOUM010000003.1:0-303691 GCA_040302365.1 Nocardioides sp. NPDC126508 | reverse complement strand
GGCGACGAAACTGCCGTTTCGTCGCCCACAACTGCATTCTCGGCCGTTGGTGGGTGGCCAGTAGCCTCCACGCATGCGGACTGGTCGGATCATCCTCCTCAACGGAGCGTCGAGCTCGGGCAAGAGCAGCATCGGGCGGGAGCTGCTGCCGCTGCTGGAGGACCCGTGGTTCCTGGTGCCGGTCGACGGGATCAGCGGGATGCGGTCGACGGTGCACACGCGCGAGCTCGATGACGCCGGGATCGCGGAGATGCTGCGGCGTACCCGGCTCGGCTACCACCGCGCGGTCGCGGCCCTCGCCTCGGTCGGCAACGACGTGATCATGGACTACCCGCTCAGCGAGAGCTGGCGGCTCGAGGATCTGCTCGAGGTGCTCGACGGCTACGACGTCACTCTCGTCGAGGTCTGGTGCTCGCCGGAGGAGCTCGACAGGCGTGAGGCCGCCCGCGGCGACCGCCCCGCCGGCCTCGCCCGATCGCAGACCCTCGTCTACTCCCACCCGTACGACCTCCGCGTCGACTCCACCGCGGCCACCCCGGCCGCGTGCGCGAAGGAGATCGCCGAGGCCCTGCCCACCCTCACCGCCCCCAAGGTCTTCGACCGCCTCCGCGCGGAACAGGCATGACACGGCCGACCTCTCGGCGGGCGGGGTTGCCGGGGATGAGAAAATGATTCCCGACATGTCTGAAACGAAGCTTCCCCGCCCCGGTCAGGCCACCCTCGCCGGGTGGCTCATCGTGCTCGCGTCGCTGCTCACCGTGGTGGCGGCCTGGGACCAGATCGCCGGGCTGCGCAGCCTGGACACCCGGGAGCGGGTGGAGGAGGTGCTGGCCGAGCCGCCGTTGGCCGGCTCGGGGATCGACCTCAACAGCATCCTCGACCTGATGCACGTGATGGCGCTGGTCACCGGCGCGATCGCGGCGGCGGCCGTGATCCTCGGCTGGCACGTCCTGCAGCGCAGCAAGCAGGCCCGGCTCGCGCTCACGGTGATCGCGGCGCCGCTCTTCTTCGCCGGGATGTTCGGCGGCGGGTTCTGGTCCACGCTGGCCGCCGTCGCGGTGATCCTCCTGTGGATGTCGCCCACCCGCGACTGGTTCGACGGGGTCGCGCCGACCACGCGTGAAGCCGTCGGCAGCGGCGACCCCGACCAGAAGTCGTACGTCGCCCCGGCCGCGCCCCAAACCCAGACCGAGACCCAGACCGGGACCCCGAGCGAGACCCCGACCGGCACCACCGGCCCGGCCCGCCTCTCGGAGCAGCAGCCGCCGCCGTGGACCGGCGCGGTGGTGCACCCGACGAAGGTGGCGCCCAAGCGCCGCCCGGGTGCCGTGACGGCGGCAGCCGTGCTGACCTGGATCGGGTCCGGGTTCACCGCGCTGATGATGCTGGCCTCGGCGGTGACGGCGACCGCCAACCCCGACCTGATCCTCGAGCAGGTGCGAAAGCAGGCCGAGAGCGACCCGAACATGCGTGAGGTAGTCGGGCTCTACACCACCGACATCATCATCGCCTCGGCCTGGGTCATGGCCGTGCTGGTGGCGCTCGTGTGTGTCGCCGCCGCGGTGTTCGCGGCGTTCGCGATCCGCCGCCACTCGTGGGCCCGGGTCGCGCTGATGATCTCTGCCGGCATCTCGGCGTTCTCGCTGCTCCTCTTCGCCCTCGCCTTCCCGCCGGCGGTGATCCTCTTCGGCGCCGCGGTCGCGACCTTCTCCTTCCTGCTGCGGCCCGAGGTCGCCGCGTGGTTCCGTGGCTGAAGCGGAAGCCCGAGGCGGTAAAGCAGAGCAGCTGACCCGGTCGGCCGGATAGGCTCCGCGGCATGTCAGACCAGTACGGCTCCTTCGACAACCCCTACGGCGGCAAGCCGCCGTTCCAGGGGCAGGAGCCGCCACCCCCGACGCCCTACGCCGCACCCCAGCCACCCCAGCCGGCCCAGCCGACCCAGCCGCAGCAACCCCAGGGATGGGGCCACGCGCCGCCGGCCTACGGTCAGTACGCGATGGGCCAGCAGCCCCCGGCGTACCTTCGTCCTCACTACCCGCAACCGGATCCCGACACCCGTCCCGGGGCGGTGGTGGCGGCGTCGGTCTTGACGATCGTCGGGGCGGTGATCGCGCTGCTGATCTCGCTGTTCATGGTGCCCGCGATGATCGCCGACTACAACGACCCGTCGTCCTCGGAGAAGGGCGTCACGCTGGTGATGGTGATCTGGTTCGCCACCTGCGGCGTGCTCAGCCTGGTCGCGGTCCCGCTGGGGATCATGGTGCTGTTCCGGTCCAAGGTGGCCCGGGTGCTGCTCACGGTCGTCGGCTCGCTCGCCGCGCTGCTCGCACTCTTCACGGTGCTCTATCCGGCGCTGATCGTCGCCGTGCTCGTGATGCTCTACTCAGGCAGAGCCGGCCACTGGTTCGCCAGGCGTACGCCGGGCGACCCGCTCCGGCCGGCGGCGGTGCCGGGCATGACACCGCCGACCCACCAGCAGTTCTAGGAGGTCTAGGAGACGAGCGAGTCGTCCTTGGCGCCGTTGTCGGAGCCGCCACGGACGATCTTGTAGATGCGCAGGCCGATCCAGGCCACGACCGCGATCGCCACGACCACGATGACGATGTTCTGGAAGCGGCCGACGATCGGCTCGACCTTCTTCCAGTTGTCGCCGAGCTGGTAGCCGGCGACGACGAAGATGGTGTTCCAGATCGCGGAGCCGACGGTGGTCAGGATCAGGAACTTCCAGATCGGCATCCGGGTGACCCCGGCGGGCACCGAGATCAGCGACCGGAAGATCGGGATGAAGCGGCCGAAGAAGACCGTCCACGCGCCGTACTTCTCGAAGAACGCCTCGGTCTTCTCCAGGTCGGAGACCTTCACCAGCGGCAGCTTCGAGCCGACCCAGTAGACCCGCTCGCGGCCGATCAGCGCACCGATCAGGTAGAGCGCGAGCGCGCCGACGACGGAGCCGAGGGTGGTCCAGATCAGCGCCTCGGCGATCGTGAAGCGGCCCTGGGCGGCGGTGAAGCCGGCCAGCGGCAGGATGATCTCCGAGGGCAGCGGCGGGAAGAGGTTCTCCAGCGCGATGCCGAGCCCCGCACCCACCGGGCCGAGCTTGTCCATCAGGTCGACCGCCCAGCCGGCGACGCCGGTGAGCTGCTCGGGCTGGGTGGCGGTGAGGATCATGAGGCTCTCTTCGCAGTGTGTGGGTGGGCCGGGCGGGCGAAGCCTAGCGACCGAACCTGAAATCCACGCTGTGGCTCCCCTAGGAGGCCGCGTTGACCGCGTCCAGGTCGGCCCGGGTCAGCACGGAGCGGATCTCGAGGGAGACATCACGCAGCGACTCACCGGGTTCGGGCGACCGGTCGATCGCACACACCACAGTGTCCACGACCGCACCAAGCGGGCGGAGCGCGTTGACCGCGTCGCGCACGGCGCCACCGGAGGTGATGACGTCCTCGATCAGCGTCACCCGCTTCCCGTCGAAGGAGGGGCCCTCGGCTAGCTTGGCGGTGCCGTACTCCTTCGCCTTCTTCCGGATGAAGATCGCCGGGATGCCGGTCTTGGCCGACACCATGGTCACGATCGGGATGCCGCCGAGCTCGAGACCGCCGAGGACCTCGGTGCCCTCCGGCAGCAGCTCGACCATCCGCGCGGCGACCCGCTCCAGCAGGGCAGGCGAAGCCTCGAAGAGATACTTGTCGAAGTACGTGTCGCTGACCTGCCCCGAGCGGAGCGTGAACTCGCCGTGCAGGCGGCAGGTGGCGTCGATGTCGGCAGCAAGGGTCTGGTCCGTGGTCACGCCCAATAGCCTAAGTCCCATGACTGCTCGACGACTCCACGGCATCCCGCCGACGATCTTCTCCGAGATGTCGGCCCTGGCCGTCGCCACCGGCGCGGTCAACCTCGGCCAGGGCTTCCCCGACGTCGACGGCCCCGAGGAGATCATCAAGGAGGCCGTCGCCGCGCTGGAAGGCGGACGGAACCAGTACGCACCGGGCCCGGGCATCCCCGCGCTGCGTGAGGCGGTCGCGGCCCACCAAGCCCGTCACTACGGTCTCACCTTCGACCCGGCGCGCGAGGTCGCGGTGACCACCGGCGCGACCGAGGGGATCGCCGCGGCGATCCTCGCCCTGGTCGATCCGGGCGACGAGGTGATCCTGGTCGAGCCCTACTACGACAGCTACCCGGCCATGGTGCAGTTCGCAGGCGGCGTACGTCGCCCGGTGACGCTCAGCCTGGACCCGGACGCACCCGGTGGGAGACTGCCGCGCGAAGCCCTCGAGGCGGCGGTCTCGGCGAGGACCAAGGTGCTCCTCCTCAACTCCCCGCACAACCCGACCGGCACCGTGCTGACCCGCGAGGAGCTGGAGACGGTCGCCGCCTTCGCCAGGGACCACGACCTGACGGTGGTCTCGGACGAGGTCTACGAGCACCTGACGTTCGACGACACCCCGCACCTCCCCATCGCCACGCTCGAAGGGATGTGGGAGCGCACCCTGACCCTGTCGAGCATCGGCAAGTCTTTCTCCTTCACCGGCTGGAAGGTCGGCTGGGCGACCGGCCCCGAGCACCTGGTCCAGGCGCTGCTGGGCGCCAAGCAGTGGCTGACGTTCACCTCCGGTGCGCCGCTGCAGCCGGCCGCTGCGTACGCGCTGGAGCACCTCGACCACTGGCCGATGGAGCTGGCTCTCGACCTGCAGCACCGGCGAGACCTCCTCTGCGACGGGCTGAAGGCGATCGGCCTGGACGTGACGATCCCGGAGGGCACCTACTTCGCGGTCTCCGACATCGAGCCTCTCGGCTGGGCCGACGGGCTGGAGTTCTGCCGGGCGCTGCCGGAGCGTGCCGGGGTCGTGGCGATCCCGCTGCAGGGGTTCTACGACACCGACGCCGGGAAGCACCTGGTCAGGTGGACCTTCACGAAGCAGCGCGAGGTGATCGAGGAGGCGCTGGATCGGCTCGGCGGAGGTCGGCTGACGCGTTAGTGGTCGGCCCGGCTGTCGGCCTCGTCGTCCGCCGGTGAACGCGGCGGGACGGCCATCCCGAGGACGTCGCGGTCCGGGTGGCCGTCGTCGTCGAGATCGGCGGCGAGCCGCGATGCCGTACGCCGCCGGCGCCACCACTCGACCATCGCGGGCACGAACGCGAGCGCGAAGAGCAGCAGGATCAGGTAGTCGATGTTGTCGGCCAGCCAGGGCCAGCGGGCCCCGACGAAGAACCCGAACAGCGTCACCGCGAGCACCCACAGCACGCCGCCGACCAGGCTCCAGAAGTAGAACCTTCGGCGCTCCATGTGGGTGACTCCGGCGACGACGGTGACATAGGTGCGCACGAACGCGATGAACCGCCCGATCACCAACGCCTTGTTGCCGTGCTTGTCGAAGAACTCACGGGTCTGGTCGAAATGACGCTTCTTGATGAACCGGCCGTTGCGTTCATAGAGCCGTGGCCCGATCTTTCGACCGATCTCATAGCCGGTCACGTTGCCGGCGAAAGCGGCTGCGACGAAGAAGGCCATTGCGATCACGATCTCGACGCCCGGAGGGCCCGGAAAGATGTCGATCTTGCCGGTCGCGATGAAGATCCCGAGCGCGATCAGCAGGCTGTCGCCGGGCAGGAACGGGAAGAAGAGACCGCACTCGATGAAGATGATGATCAGGCTGATCCAGAAGAGCGGCTCGCCGAAGGTGGCCAGCAGAAAGTCCGGACTCATCCAGTCCAGACCGGCCATCATCGGCGCAAAATTCCCCGCACCTGTCACGGCCTCTACGGTACCCATAGGTAACAACTCAAGTTGTAAGAATATTCTGACTCGTCGATGAACGAGACACGTCAGTCCGAGGGTGAATCCCGAGCTCCGTACGACCCGATGCCCCACGGGCAGCCGGAGGTCGGGCTGGGCCCGTGGCAGGGCGAATGGCCCGAAGGGGACCACTGGGACCCCGACCTGCTGGCCAACGGCGACCGGCGCAACGTGGTCGATCGTTACCGTTACTGGACCCTCGAGGCGATCGTCGCCGACCTCGACCAGCGCCGCCACGGCTTCCACGTCGCGATCGAGAACTGGCAGCACGACTTCAACATCGGCACCATCGTCCGCACCGCCAACGCCTTCCTCGCCGCCGAGGTGCACATCGTCGGCAACCGCCGCTGGAACCGTCGTGGCGCGATGGTCACCGACCGCTACCAGCACGTCCATCACCATCCCGACGTGCCCGCGCTCGCGGCGTACCTCCATGAACGGGACGTACGCCTCCTCGGCATCGACAACCTGCCCGGGTCGCTCCACCTGGAGACGATGGCGCTGCCGAAGTCGGTCTGCTTCCTCTTCGGGCAGGAGGGCCCGGGCCTGTCCGAGCAGGCCCGGGAGAGCGTCGACGGCACCTTCTCGATCGCCCAGTTCGGCTCGACGCGGTCGATCAACGCCTCCGCCGCCGCGGCGATCGCGATGCACTCCTGGGTCGTCCAGCACGCCGACCTGTCCTCCGAGGACGCCTGGCGCGGCTGAGCGGAGCATCGAACTGAATCATTTGAAAAGGCGTCGGTCCCCCGAGGCAGACCTCGGGGGACCGACGCGTCGTGACCGATCAGCGGATCAGTTGGTGTTCCGCTCGTAGCAGACGACCCAGTGGTCGCCGGTCTGCCACTCGTACCGGTTCGGCTTGCTGTACGCCCGGGTCCGGCTCGGGCAGTTGTTCGCGACGGCCCGCTCGAACGAGTCGGTGGACGGGTAGGTCGTACCGGCCTTCTTGAAGGCCGAGATCGACTTGTAGGTGTGCGAGCTCAGGCACGAGTACGGCCCGACGTACGTGCCGCTCAGGCAGCCGCGGGTGCGCTGCGTGAGCGAGACGCCCTCGAGAAACTTGGCCCGGTTGGTCGGCAGGTTCTTGAGCGTGTCCTTGCCCGGGAGCACGACGTCGCACCGGAACCAACGCTGGCCGGCGTCGAACTGCGCGACGTTCGGCACGAAGATCGCGGTGGTGTACGCCGACTGGTTCCGCTTGGAGTAGGTGCTGCCAAGCTTGTCCCGGAGCGCACGGACGCACGTCTTGACCATGTGGGAGAGATTGGCCTCGCGGGTGATGGACGCCTCGGTGCGGGTCGTACCCGAGACCAGGGTGCCCAACGCGATGGTCTTCGCGGTGTGCGCCGTGCTGCACGCGACCTTCTTGCCGGTCTGCGACCAGGAGCCGTAGGCGGTCCAGCCGTAGTTGTAGCAGGTGCCGACCGTGGGCTTGGGCGGCACCGCCGCGCCGGCCGGGGTGGCGGTGAGTCCGATGAGGGAGAAGACGCCGACGATGAGCCCAAGAACGAGGGCCACCATCATCGGCTTCTGCGCGGGCGCGACGGCGCCGGCACGAAGACGAGACATTGATCGTGCTTTCGAATGAGTGGGATGTGGCGGCCTGATCATCCCAGCGAGATGCCCGCCGGGGCATAGTCAATTCGGGTGGTTGTAACCCGGTTACGACCCGGTGTCAACGGTGAGAACAGGATCCGCTAAAGTTAACTTCTGGGTCGCCCGGATGTGCCCCTTTTCTAGGGTGCGTGGCCTCGGGGCCGGGCGGCAGCGGGGGTTCTCAGGCCCCGCCGCCCACCGTTCTCGCTCGTCTGCGGCTAGGCCCGGGAGGCGTCCCCCGACCCCAGGCACGTACGCAGCGTGGCGAGGCCCCGGGACGAGTGGCTCTTCACGGTCCCCTCGCTGATCCGCAGCTCGCGCGCGGTCTCGGCGACCGACAGCTGCAGCCAGTGGCGCAGCACGACCACCTTGCGCTGCATCTCCGGCAGCTCCTGGAGCGCGTCGAAGAGCTCGGACCGCTCCTCGACCTGCTCCGTCGGGCCGGGCCGCTCGGGCAGGTCGCCCGACCGCTCCCGCTTCCACCACGGCCGCCGGGTCTGGTCGATGTGGGCGCGGACGAGGATCGTCCGGACGTACGCCTCCTCCGACCCCGGCGTCACCCGCCGCCAGGACGCGTAGAGCTTCACGAGCGACGTCTGCACCAGGTCGTCCGCCCGATGCCAGTCGCCGCACAGGGCGTAAGCAGTGCGCAGCAGGTGCGGCCGCCGGGCCGCGACGAACGCGGTGAATGCCTCGTCGTGCGCGCTCATCGCCACAGCCCCCGTCCGGGCTCGGGATCACGTCGGACCATCGCCGCGAACCCGTCCAGCGTGATCGGCCCGCGGTCTTCGGCTCGTGGAGCGGGGATCACGGTGTAGGAGAAGGCCTTCGTGACGCCGTCCTTCTCGCGGAGGAGGACGTATCGCTCCGTGTCGCCGACGGTGATCCGGGCGACTGCCGTCCGCGACGTCGCGGCGGAGAAGGACTTGTCGATGTCCGGATCGGCAGCCTGATCGAGGACCTCCACCCCCTTCTCGGCGGGGACGACCTCCGAACCGGACCCGAACTCGACCACCTCGGTCGTGGTCGCGTCGGAGTAGCTGGGGCGGTAGTCCCTGCGGTCTGCCTCCTCCACGTCGGCCAGCCACTCCTCGATCGTCTGGCCTGGAATGGCGTAGGTGCTGACCTCCTCGAACGACTCGTCGTTCTCCGTCACGACTCCGTTGAGGAGGGTCCACCGCTCGAGGCCGTCCCGTTCGATGACGGCCCCGACCGACTTCCACGGCGCCGCGTAACCCAGCGGGTTGGAGATCTCGCGGACGATCCTCCAGCCGTCGTCCCCGACATCGAGGTCGCCGTTGTCCCAGGTGGCCTCCGGCGGGCTGAGCGAGATGTCGTCAACCCAGGTCTGGAAGTCCTTCGTCGACGTCCGGGACGCATCGGTGAAGGAGATCTCGCTCGGGCTCTCGAAGTAGGCGTAGATCGTCTTCTCGCCGTCGGTCGCCTCAACGGCCAGGGAGTTCTTGGCCGTGAACGGCCCGACGCGGTCGACCTCCGTCCAGCCGTCCTCGAGCGTCGTCTCGCCGGTCTCGAAGTCGTACGCGACGGGCGCCTGGTCGCTCAGCGGGATGTCGGCCGCGGGCGGCCACTCCTCGTCGGCCGACTTCGAGGCGATCGGTGGGTTCGGGGTGGCGCTCTCACGCGAGGGGACGACGATCGCGCCGATCCCGACCACGGCGGCCACCGCGGCGGCGGTGCCGGCGACGACGGCGAGCCGCCGGCGGCGTACGAGCTTCTTCCCGTCCGCCACGAGCGCGGCCGGGTCGGGGTGTGCGGGCGGGGGTTGGGGAATCGCCCGTTCCAGGGTTTCCTGCCAGTCCATGATGCCTCCGAAGATCAGTGTCACCCGTGGATACGGATCCGGTGGCAGATCGGTTGTCCTGCTTGATCGATCCAACTCCGAGCGTTGGTAACGGGCGGACGGGGGCGCATTACGCTGGCCACCAGCGCACCGGTCGACAACGGATCTTCAAGGAGACCCCCCAGATGCCCATCGCCACCCCCGAGAAGTACGCCGAGATGCTCGCGACCGCGAAGGAGAAGGGGTTCGCCTTCCCGGCGATCAACGTCTCCTCGTCGCAGACGCTCAACGCGGCACTGGCCGGCTTCGCGGAGGCCGGCTCGGACGGCATCATCCAGGTCTCCACCGGCGGCGCCGAATACCTCTCCGGCCCCACGGTCAAGAACATGGTGACCGGCTCGGTGGCCTTCGCGGCGTACGCGACCGAGGTCGCCAAGTCCTACGACGTCAACATCGCGCTGCACACCGACCACTGCCCCAAGGACAAGCTCGACGGCTTCGTACGTCCCCTGCTCGAGCTCTCCTCCGAGCGCGTCCAGCGCGGCGAGGCGCCGCTGTTCCAGAGCCACATGTGGGACGGGTCGGCGGTGCCGCTGGCCGAGAACCTGCAGATCGCCCAGGAGCTGCTGGCGCTGGCCAAGACCGCGCACATCGTGCTCGAGATCGAGGTCGGCGTGGTCGGTGGCGAGGAGGACGGCGTCGTCGGTGCGATCGACGACAAGCTCTACTCGACCCCCGAGGACGCCATCGCGACCGCCGACGCGCTCGGCGTCGAGGGCTACCTGACCGCGCTCACCTTCGGCAACGTGCACGGCGTCTACAAGCCCGGCAACGTCAAGCTCCGTCCCTCCATCCTGCGTGACGCCCAGGACGCGGTCGTGGCCAAGCTCGGCCTGCCCTCCGGCTCGAAGCCTTTCGACCTCGTCTTCCACGGCGGCTCGGGCTCGAGCGCCGAGGAGATCGCCGAGGCGGTCTCGTACGGTGTGGTGAAGATGAACATCGACACCGACACCCAGTACGCCTTCACCCGCCCGGTCGCGGGCCACATGCTGGCCAACTACGACGGTGTCCTGAAGGTCGACGGCGAGGTCGGAAACAAGAAGCAGTACGATCCTCGCGCGTGGGGCAAGCTCGCTGAGGCCGGTATGGCCGCTCGGGTCGTCGAGGGTGCCCAGCACCTGGGTTCTGCGGGCAATTCCATCGGCTGAGCGACACGCCGAGGACAGGCCGATGGTCCCGATTCGGAAAACGTTGTGGCACACGGCATAGCGAACTCGGGCTTATGTCGTTGTGCCGGTCATTGGTAAAGCGATTCAATGCCCCTAGCTTGACGGCGACTCACGGGTAACGGAGTCGGGCCGTCTTCTCGGCGTTGATCTTGGGAGGGACATCCTCGGTATGGAAACCACTGCGCGAAACCGCACAATCGGCGGAATCGTCATAGGCGCGATCATTCTGATCCTGCTGCTCGTCTTGTTCTCGTGCACCGTAAACGGCGACCCGCAGAGCTCGCCGAAGAAGGATCCGACGACCGGGGAGTCCTCGCTCCCCAGCGATCCGGACACGATCGAGCCCGAGGACAAGCCGTCGGAGAAGGACTCCGACGAGCCGGAGATCGTCGACGACGACATCGTCCCGGCCGCGAACACCGGTGTGACCTTCATCCCCGCGGGCAACGTGCCCTCGGGCAGCACGCCCACCTGTGAGCTCGACCCGAGCGCCTGCGAGGACACCCGTCCGCCGGGTGCCGGTGTGGACATCTGTGAGATCCGCCCCGACCTGGACCAGTGCCAGGAGCCCGAGCCGCCGACCACCACCCCGCCGGGTGATGGCGAGCCGACGACTCCGCCGGACGACTGCCTGCTCCCGTTCGGCCTGCTGTGCCCCGAGGACCCGGGCCCGGAGGACCCCGGCCCCGGTGACCCGGAGGGCGACGAGACGGCTCCCGACGCGGTCTCGGTCAACGCCTGTGTCGTGAACAGCAACACCTCCGCGACCGTCGAGTGGTCGGAGGCCAAGGACAAGAGCGGGATCGACCACTACACGGTGACCTCGCGTCCCAACGCCGGCGACCCGGGTGACACCGACAAGACCTCGGCGACCTTCAACGACCTGCGGGCGGGGGCGACCTACACCTTCTCGGTCACCGCGACCGACAAGGCCGGCAACGAGTCCGAGGACAGCAACGAGGTCGACTGCGTCATGGACGTCACGGCGCCGGAGGTGCCTGCGGACCTGACCGTCGAGGCGGGCGACCCGAGCGACAGCACGCTCGACGTGAGCTGGTCCGCGTCCAAGGACAACCAGGACGGCGTCGGCGACGTCACCTACAACCTCTACCGCGACGGCGAGCTCATCGCGTCCGGCAACGACACCTCGTTCGAGGACACCGGCCTGAAGGCAGGCACGGAATACACCTACTCCGTGCAGGCCGTGGACGGTGCCGGCAACGAGTCCAAGCGCTCCGCCGGGGTCTCGGGCACGACCACGAAGATCGCGCCGACGGTCCCGACCGGTCTCGACGCGAGCAACGAGGGTGCGCTCGGCTTCGACCTGGCCTGGAACCCGTCGACGGACCAGGACGGCGTCACGCCTGCTGCTGAGATCGACTACCGGGTCCGCGTCACCGGTGGCGTGTGCGTCGGTGGCACGACCACCGGCGAGACCACGCTCCACGTGACCTGCATCCTTCTGTGGGACACGGTCGAGGTCACCGTGACGGCGATCGACGGTGACGGCAACGAGTCGGCCCCGAGCCGGTCGCTCACGGTGAAGTCCGACGGCACCGAGCCGCAGCAGTTCAAGGGCAACACCGCCCTCCGCTCGAACACCCCGGACGAGGACAAGCCCGTCGCTCCGACCGGCGAGCCGGTGACGCCGGACGTCCCGGCCGATGTCCCGACCGACGAGCCGACCGAGAAGGACTCGCCGCTGCTCCCGGGTCTGGACGACATCCTCCCGGGTGGCGACGACGCCGCCGAGGCTCCTGCTGAGGAGAAGCCGGCCGAGCCCGAGGCGACGCCGAGCGAGTCGGAGTCCCCGGCCGCGCGGCCGACCACCGAGGAGCCGACCGACGGGGCGACCGAGGAAGCTCCCGCCGAGGAGGACGAGGGTGGCCTCCTGGGCGACATCGTCGACTCGGTGACGAGCGCCGTGGCCGCGGTGTTCTAGTCGATCACACGCCGAGAAACAGGGCGGGGAGAGCCGAGAGGCTCTCCCCGCCCTGTTGCATGTTGAGAGGGCCGCGAGCAGGCCGGACGTTCACCGAGGTACCTCGGTCGGCAGTCACCTACTTCGGTGAACTCCACGAAGTCGGTGCGCACTCACCGAGCTACCTCGGTCAGCATCCGCGCCGCCGCGCCGCCCCAAAACCAAGGAGTCGGATGCCCAGCGCCCCCCACAAGCCCTGGACATCCGACGATCTTGGGTGACCGACACCAAGTCTGCGTCAGTCGTGCGCTCAGGTTAGGCATAGAAACGCCCATGGATCCAGATGGTTAAGACGAAATTCATGAACTTCTGTGCGGATTCGAACAGAATCGAACAGATCTGAGGCACCGAATCATCTGGAGCCATACATTAGGATTTCGGTGTGCGTGTGATGACCTCCCGAGCCCGTGCGGCCATCTTCGCCCCGATCGGCGACGAGGGCCGGGCGGCCCGCGTCGAGAACCGGCTCGCGGAGGCGATCCGCTCCGGCGTACTCGCTCACGGGGAGCGGCTCCCCAGCGAGCCCGAGCTCGCCCAGATGCTCGGCGTCGCGACGGTCACCGCACGGGAGGCACTGGTCGCGCTGCGCGCCAAGGGTCTGGTGGTGACGACCCGGGGGCGTGGCGGCGGGTCGTTCGTGCGCGCCCCGGAGAGCGCCGACCTCGTCGAGGACAGGCTCGCCGCGATGTCGCGCATCGAGCTGCGTGATCGGGCCACGGTCTACCTGGTGGTGCTCACCGGATGCGCGGAGATCGCGGCGGAGCGTACGGACCCTGACGAGGTGGAGGACCTGCGTGACCTGCTGATCCCGCTCAACGTCAGCGACGTGGCTCGCTGGCGCAGCGCGGACAGCGAGCTCTACCTGTCGGTGGCCGCGCTGACCCAGTCGGCCCGGATGACGCGCGAGGTGGTGCGCCAGGAGGCCGACTTCGGTGCGCTGCTCCGGATCCCGCTCAACGAGCCGGGCTTCCGGGAGGCCACCGCGACCCGCCATCAGGAGCTTGTCGAAGCCCTCGCATCGGGGGATGCTGTCAGGGCGCGCGAGAGCGTACGCGAGCATGTCACTCACTCCCTTGAACGCTTGGCCGAGATCCATGAGGCGGTGCGACGATGACCAGGACGATGACCCCCATCGACTGCGTGGCTCAGGTCGAGCAGCATTTCGGGCCGATCGTGGCCGAGCTGGAGCGCGTACGCAGCGAGGTGGCCGCGCTCTTCGAGGCCGGCCCGGTCACCACCGCGTCCCTGCGGGAGCGGCTCGAACCGGGCTCCCTGGAGTTCCTGCGCAACCCCAACCTGGTCGGGGGCGGCTTCGTCGTCGCGCCGGGCGTGCTCAGCGACCGCCGGCTCTACCTCGTCTGGTGGCAGGGGGAGGAGCGCGACTTCCTCGGTGACGCGGACGCGCCGGCGACCGGCGAGGCGATCGACTACACCCGCCAGCCCTGGTACCGCACTCCGGAGCGCACAGGGGAGCTGACCCTCGTCGGCCCGTACGTCGACTTCGTCTGCACCGACGAGTACGTCATGACCACGACGATGCCGGTCTACGCCGGCGGTCGCATGGTCGGCGTCGCCGGTGCCGACACCCTGGTCGAGACGCTCGAGACGATGCTCCTGCCCGGGCTTCGCGAGGCCGGTGCGACGCTGGTCAACGGCCACGGCAAGGCGATCGTGTCGGCCGATCCGCAGCTGGCCACCGGCGCCCCGCTCACCACCGCCCGCGACATGATCCCCTGCCGGGGGCTGCCGCTCTCGGTCGCTCTCTCCTAGGCCTGCGGCTTCATCATGTGGCGCGGGGTGGTGAAGAAGAGCACCGCCACGAAGCCCACCGCCAGCGCGATCGCCGGCAGCAGCGTCGCCTCGGCCATCGCCTGGGAGAACCGTTCGGCGATCGCCGCCGGCATCTGGCCGCCGGCACTGCCGGCGGTCTCGGCGCTCGCGTCCAGCCCGTTGGCGCTGATCCGGGCGTCCATGAGCACCGCGATCGCGGCCGAGCCGACCACCGAGCCGACCGTGCGGGTCGCGTTGTAGACACCGGAGCCGGCTCCGGCCTGGTGCGGAGGCAGGTTGCGGGTGGCGGCCGCCGCCAGCGGCGCCCAGACGAACGCCATGCCGAGCCCGAGCAGGCCCATCGGGAGGAGGATCTCCCACACGGCCGAGCCGGGGGTCATCGGCCGGGTGACCCAGAAGATCGCCGCGGCACAGCAGAGGAAGCCGAAGCTGGTGAGCCAGCGGGGGTGGACCTTGTCGTTGATCCGGCCGACCACCGGCGCGAGCACCAGCGAGACCGCGGCCATCGGGACCAGCAGGAGCGAGGCCTCGAGCGCGTCGTAGCCGCGGACGATCTGGGCGTAGAGCATCAGCGGGAAGCCCATCGTCGTGGCCGCCATGCCCATGCAGGTGATCGCGATGTTGGCGACCGAGAAGTTGCGGTCGCCGAAGAGGCCCAGCGGGAGCAGCGGCTCCTGCTTGTTGCGCGCCTCCCACAGCACGAACAGGCCGAGCACGACCACACCGCCGACGACCAGCGCCCAGATCACCGCGTCCCAGTCACGCTGCTCACCGTCCTGCAGACCGAAGACCAGCCCGAACATGCCGATCCCGCTCAGCACGACACCCAGCCAGTCGAAGACATGCGGGTGGGTCGGCAGCAGCGGCACCAGCCGCCAGTTGAGGACGAGCGCCACCACACCGACGGGGATGTTGATGAAGAAGATCCACTCCCAGCCGCCGAGATCGACGAGGACACCGCCGAGGATCGGGCCGACCAGCGTCGCGATGCCGGCCGTGGCACCCCACAGCGCCATCGCCGCGCCACGACGCTCCGCCGGGAAGATCCGGGTGATCACCGCCATCGTCTGCGGCGTCATCATCGACGCACCGACACCCTGCACCGCGCGGGCGGCGATCAGCATGGTGATGCTGTTGGAGAGCCCGCACCACAGCGACGCGAGCGTGAAGATCGCCAGGCCGCCGAGATAGAGCCACTTCGGCCCGAACCGGTCGCCGAGGCGACCCATGATCAGCACCGGGACCGCATAGGTCAGCAGGTAGGCACTCGTCACCCACAGCACGTCGTTGGTGCTCGCGTCGAGGTCCCTCATGATGTCCGGTGTCGCGACGGTCACGATCGTCATGTCGACGAGGATCATGAAGAAGCCGATGCACAGCGCCGCCAGGCTGCGCCAGGGATGTTCCACGGTGGTGCCCGGCGTCGTCGACGTCGTCGTATCGGTCATGTGCACAGTCAACACCCGACCACCGACATTTGGTGGTGGAGTGCGCGGGCACAATGGTGGGCATGACCCACCAGGACCTGATGGCCGGCCCGCCGCCGACCCACCTCCCCGCCGACCCCGCGACCGACGAGCTGTCCGCGGGCACCGAGCCCGCCGAGGTCGTACGCCGCCACCCGGCCTCTCCCGCGGCTTGGGCCGCGCTCGCCACGGCCGCCAAGGAGTCCGGCGCCGAGGACGTGACCATCTACGCCTACGCCCGCGTCGGCTACCACCGCTCGCTCGACATGCTGCGCCGCAACGGCTGGAAGGGCCACGGTCCGGTGCCGTGGGAGCACGAGCCCAACCGCGGCTTCCTGACCAGCCTGGCCCTCCTCGCCGAGCAGGCCAAGGCGATCGGCGAGACCGACGAGTGGGAGCGCTGCAGCGAGTTCCTGCGCGACAGCAGCCCGACGGCGTACGACACGCTCCTGGGCTGAATCCTCTGGGCTGAATACCGAATCGCGTCGGACCAGCGATTTCGCCTAGCCTTGCCCTGTGACTGAGCAGACCACCAACGCCCCCGAACCGGACCTCAACGAGCAGATGCTGGTCCGGCGCGAGAAGCGCGAGCGCCTGCTGGCCGAGGGGAAGAAGGCGTACGCCATCGGCGTCGGCCGCACCCACACGCTCGCCGAGGTGCGCGAGGCCTACGAGGACAAGCTCGAGGCCGGCGAGGAGACCCAGGACGTGGTCACCGTCGCCGGCCGGGTCATGTTCGTCCGCAACACCGGAAAGCTGGCGTTCGCGACGCTGCAGGAGGGCATCGGCACCCGGCTCCAGGTGATGCTCTCGCTCGCCGAGGTGGGCGAGGAGTCGCTCGCCGACTGGAAGAGCCTGGTCGACCTCGGCGACCACGTCGCCGTCACCGGCCGGGTGATCTCCTCGCGGCGCGGCGAGCTCTCCATCATGGCCTCGAGCTGGGAGATGGCCTCCAAGGCGCTGCGGCCCCTGCCGGTGCTCCACAAGGACCTCTCCGAGGAGGCCCGGGTCCGTCAGCGCTACGCCGACCTGGTCGTCCGCCAGGAGGCGCGCGACATGGTGCGTACGCGCGCGAAGATCACCCAGGCGATCCGCCGCCGCCTGGAGGACGACGGCTACCTCGAGGTCGAGACGCCGGTCCTGCAGCTCATCCACGGTGGCGCGCACGCGCGGCCGTTCAACACCCACATGAACGCGTTCGACCAGCCGATGACGCTGCGCATCGCGCTCGAGCTCAACCTCAAGAAGGCCGTCGTCGGCGGCGTCGACAAGGTCTACGAGATCGGCCGGATCTTCCGCAACGAGGGCGTCGACTCCACGCACAGCCCCGAGTTCACGATGATCGAGGCCTACCAGGCCTACGGCGACCAGTTCACGATCGCCGAGGAGATGCGGCAGATGTACCTCGCCGCCGCCGACGCGGTCGGCTCGCGCCAGATCGAGACCGACGCCGGGGTCATCGACCTCGACGGCGAGTGGACGTGGCTGCCGGTCTACGACGGCGTCTCCGAGGCCGTCGGCGTCGAGGTCACCCCCGAGACCGACGTCGACACGCTCAAGGCCCTGGCCGACAAGCACGACGTCGACCTCGACCCGGCCTGGGGCGCCGACAAGATCGTGATGGAGCTGTGCGGCGAGCTGGTGGAGCCCCACCTGCTCCAGCCGACCTTCCTGTGCGACTTCCCGGCGATCGCCCAGCCGCTGGCCCGGATCAACGACGAGGAGCCCAGCAAGGTGCTCGCCTGGGACCTGATCATCGGCGGTGTCGAGCGCGGCACCGGGTTCACCGAGCTGATCGACCCGGTCGTGCAGCGCGAGGTGCTCACCCAGCAGTCGCTCCTGGCGGCCGGCGGCGACCCCGAGGCCATGCAGCTCGACGAGGACTTCCTGCGGGCGCTGGAGTACGGCGCCCCGCCGATGGGTGGTCTCGGCCTCGGTCTCGACCGGGCGATCATGCTCTTCACCGGCGCCGGCATCCGCGAGACCATCCTCTTCCCGCTGCTCAAGCCGGAAGCCTGACGAGCGAGGCCGAGCGGCGAGCTTGCTCGTCCGCTCGCGCCGAGCGAGGAAGAGCCGCCGCCGAAGGCGGCCGGCCTGACCTGCCATACCTGGCACTAGAGTTCCAGGTATGGAGAACGGCCGGTCGGAGACGCTGATGACCGCGCTCGGGTTCGACCCGGGCGCGGCGCAGCTCTACAGTCGCCTCCTCCCGCTCAACGGGTGGCCGTTGGTGGTCGTGGCGGCGACGCTGTCGACCTCCGAGGAGGAGCTGATGGCGGAGGCCCGGGCCCTGCTCGAGAGCGGTGTCGTCTCGATCGGGGAGACCTTGACCGTGCGCAGCCCGACGGCGGTGGTCGCCCACATGCTGGAGCGGGCCGCGACCAGGGCCCAGGACGCTCACGACCACCTGCTCAAGATCTCCCAGTCGGTGCCGTACGTCGCCGGCACCGCCGCCCGGCTCCCGGCCACGATCGGCGAGGAGCACCCGATCGACGGCGAGGTGATCGCGACCGAGTTCACGCCGGAGACCTTCGAGCGGCTGGTCTCGGCCACCTCGGGCGACATGATGTGGCTGCGCCCGGCGGTGACCGTGCATCCCTCGGAGATGCGGTTCATCTCGGTCATCGAGGCCGCGATCAAGTCGGGTCGCCGGTGCCGCGGCATCTATCCGGTGGCGGCCCTGAAGCACTCGCCCGACGTGCTCCGGATGCGGGGCGAGATCGGTGAGGAGATCCGGATCCTGCCGCACATCGCCACCCACCTGATGGTGGTCGGCAGCACCCACGCGATGTTCCCGGACCCGCTCGGACCGGTGGAGCAGCCGCTGGTCAACGTACGCCAGCGGGGCATCGTCGAGGTGGTCACCAGCTACTTCGAGGAGCTGTGGCGCCGTGCCCTCCCGGCGGCCGAGCTCGAGGACCTGCCGAACGCCGAGCGCCGCCTGCTGCTCGCCGAGCTGGCCGGAGGAGCCCAGGACGAGCAGATCGCCCGGAGGCTGGGGGTCTCGCTGCGTACGGTGCGGCGGCGGGTCGCCGAGCTCCTCGAGGAGCTCGGCGCGAGCTCACGGTTCGAGGCGGGTGTCGAGGCCGCGCGGCGCGGCTGGCTGTGACGTACGGGCTCGGATTTGCTAGCGTGTGGTCGCAAGAGCCCTGGTCTTGCCAGGGTTTTTCGCATTCTTGATGAGCACAGCACACACTGAATTTGGTGCGTTGAGCAGCCGCCGTAGGGCGGAGGGACTCCGTCCTGAGCGAAGGAGCAACACATGCCCGCGATCACGATCATCGGCGCCCAGTGGGGCGACGAAGGCAAGGGCAAGGCGACCGACCTTCTCGGTGAGCAGGTCGACTACGTCGTGAAGTTCAACGGCGGCAACAACGCTGGTCACACGGTGGTGATTCGCCAAGAAGACGGGCAGAGCGAGAAGTACGCCCTCCACCTGCTGCCCAGCGGCATCCTGACCCCCGGCGTGACGCCGGTGATCGGCAACGGCGTCGTCGTCGACCTCGCGGTCCTGTTCGAGGAGCTGACCGCCCTGGAGGAGCGCGGCGTCGACGTCTCCAAGCTGAGGCTGTCGGCCAGCGCGCACGTCATCGCCGACTACAACCGCCAGCTCGACAAGGTCACCGAGCGCTTCCTCGGCTCGCGCAAGATCGGCACCACCGGCCGCGGCATCGGGCCGACGTACGCCGACAAGGTCAACCGCATCGGCATCCGTGTCCAGGACCTCTTCGACGAGTCGATCCTGCGCGGCAAGGTCGAGGGCGCGCTCGAGCTGAAGAACCAGCTCCTCGGGAAGGTCTACAACCGCCGCGGCTTCACCGTCGAGGCGATCGTCGACGACCTGCTGTCCTACGCGGACCGGATCGCCCCGATGGTCTGCGACACCGGGCTGCTGCTCAACCAGGCGCTCGACCAGGGCGAGACCGTCCTCCTCGAGGGCGGCCAGGCGACGCTGCTCGACGTCGACCACGGCACCTACCCGTTCGTGACCTCCTCCAACGCCACCTCGGGCGGCGCGTGCACCGGCTCCGGGATCCCGCCGACGCGGATCGACCGGGTGATCGGGATCGTGAAGGCCTACACCACGCGCGTGGGTGAGGGGCCGTTCCCGACCGAGCTCTTCGACGAGTCCGGCGCCTACCTGGCCGAGAACGGGCACGAGTTCGGCACGACCACCGGCCGTCCGCGCCGCTGCGGCTGGTACGACGCGGTCATCGCCCGCTACGCGGCCCGCGTCAACGGGGTCACCGACTTCGTCCTCACCAAGCTCGACGTCCTCGGCGGCCTCGACGAGATCCCGGTCTGCGTGGCCTACGACGTCGACGGCGTCCGCCACGACGAGATGCCCGTCAACCAGTCGGACTTCCACCACGCCAAGCCGATCTACGAGACGCTGCCGGGCTGGAAGGAAGACATCTCGGGTGCCCGCTCGTTCGGGGACCTCCCGGCCAACGCCCAGGCGTACGTGAAGTTCGTCGAGGAGATCTCCGGCGGCCCGATGTCGGTCATCGGCGTCGGCCCGGCCCGCGACGAGACGGTCATCATCAACTCCCTGACCTGAGGTCGTGAAGCTGAGAGTGGCCTATGGGTCACTCTCGGCTTCACAGCTCCGCGCCCCGGCGACGAATGGTGACCCGCCCGGCTTTCAGATCGACCCCGTGAGGCGGGTCGTCACCGTCGGGCGAGGGGATCACGTGGCCGATGTTGTCCTGATCCTTGAGCTCGCGCGCGGCGCGTGCGTTGCCGGGGTCGAAGACGTCGATGAAGTTGCCGAGGCCGTCGCCGAGCCCGGAGGAGACGCCGCGGCGTGAGGAGCGCAGGGCCCTGTGGCAGGCCGCGATCATCAGGCCGAGCACGACAACGACGGTGACGCCGAACACGACCCAGGTCATGCTTGGCAGATTACGCCGATGCTCAAAGCAGCGAGGCGCCCTCGACGACCCCGAGCGGCTCGGCCGCGATGTCGGAGCGCCGCTGGAGACCGTCGAAGGTGATCAGGTCGGCCGCTGCGTACGCCCGGGAGCGCGCGTCGTCGATGTCGTAGCCCTTCGCCCGGACCGCCAGGACGCGGCCGCCCGCGGTGACCAGGTGGCGGTGGTCGGGCTCCTCCGGCGTGGAGGCGTCGACGATCGCGGTGCCCGCGTGGATCACGTCGACGTCGTTGATCGAGTTGGCGTTGCCGACGCCGGTGATGACGTCACCCTTGGAGGAGGACTCCGGGTAGCCGGCCGAGGCCAGCACGACGGTCACCGAGGCTCCGTCGGAGAAGACCGGCGCCTCGACGGTGTCCAGCGCGCCGGTGGCGGCCGCGAACAGCAGGTCGCCGAGCGAGGACTCCAGCAGCGCGAGCACGGGCTGGGAGTCGGGGTCGCCGAAGCGGCAGTTGAACTCGATCACCTTGGGACCCTTGGCGGTCAGCGAGAGCCCGACGTAGAGGCACCCGACGAACGGGGCGCCGCGCTTCTCCATCTCGGCCAGGGTCGGCCGGACGACGGTCTCCAGCACGACGTCGGCGAGGTCGGGCTGCGCCCACGGCAGCGGCGAGTAGGCGCCCATGCCGCCGGTGTTGCCGCCCTTGCCGCCGTCGAAGATCCGCTTGAAGTCCTGGGCCGGCTGCAGGGCGTAGGCCCGGGTGCCGTCGCAGATCGCGAACAGCGACACCTCGGGGCCGTCGAGGAACTCCTCGATGACGACCCGCTCGCAGGCTTCCGCGTGCGCCAGGGCCTCGCCTCGGTCACGCGTCACGACGACGCCCTTGCCGGCGGCGAGGGCATCGTCCTTGACGACGTACGGAGCACCGAACTCGTCCAGCGCGGCGGCCGCCTCCTCGGGTGTGGTGGCCACCCGCGAGCCTGCGGTGGGTACGCCGGCCGCGGACATCACGTCCTTGGAGAACGCCTTGGACCCTTCGAGTTGCGCGGCCGCCTCCGAGGGGCCGAAGACCGCGATGCCGGCGCCACGAACCGCGTCGGCGACCCCGGCCACCAGCGGCGCCTCCGGGCCGACGATGACCAGGTCGACGCCCAGCTCGCCGGCCAGGGCGGCGATCGCGGGACCGGACATGATGTCCACGTCCCGGAGCGTGGCGAACTCCGCGATCCCGGGGTTGCCGGGTGCGGCGTACACCTCGTTCCCCTCCTGGGAGAGCTTCAGAGCGAGCGCGTGCTCACGACCACCGGTGCCAACGACAAGGATCCTCACGGGCCCACCATATGCTGCGACGAGGTTGTGAACCCGACCGTGGTCCATAGGTCACTCTCGGCTTCACAACCCGGGCGTCACTCCTCCGGCGGCGGGGTCACCGCCTCGTCGGGGCGGTGCGCGATGACGTCCTCGTAGTAGGACTCGGCGGCGTTGATGAGCTTGACCCACTCGCCGGCGAACTGGGAGAGCACCCAGCGGTGCTCGAGGATCTCGTGGAACATCTGCGCCGGGGTGAGCTTGGCGGCCGCGCCGGGCGGGCGCATGGCCACGATGGGCTCGTAGATCTCGCGGAGCCAGCGGCCGGCGGCGACCTCGATCGGCAGGTCGCCGAGCTCGCGGGTGGCGCGGTAGGCGGCGATGTCGTTGAGGATCCGCCGGGCCTGGGCGTCCTGGACGTCGAGCCCGGTCAGCGTACGCAGCTCGCGGCGGTGGTGACCCAGCTCGACGACCCGCGGGCGCAGTGCCACCGTGTCCCCGTCCTCGCTGGTGGTGATGTCGAGCTCCTCGACGTCGAAACCGAGGTCGTGGAGTCGCTCGATGCGCTGCTCGATGTGCCACATCTCCTCCGCGGAGAAGACCTGCTCCTCGGTGAGCTCGCGCCACAGAGCGTTGTAGCGGTCCTGCAGCCGCTCGACGATCGCGTCGATCGGGAAGGCCTCCGGCAGGGAGTCGCTCGCCTGCAGGTCGAGCAGCTCGCCGTAGATGTTCTGGTAGGCGACCTCGAGGTCGTACTCGCGCAACCGGTCGGAGAGCTCCGCCTTCAGCTCCCCGGTCTCGGCGTCGACCAGGTAGGCGGCGAACCCGGCGGCGTCGCGGACGAAGAGGACGTTCGACAAGGACACGTCGCCCCAGTAGAAGCCGGCCAGGTGGAGGCGTACGAGCAGGACGACGAGGGCGTCGATCAGGCTGGGCAGGCGGTCGGCTGCCAGGCCCCGCTCGAAGAGCGCGCGGTAGGGGAGCGAGTAGGTGAGGTGGTCGGTCATCAGCGCGGCGCCGAGGTCGTTGCCGTCGCGGTCCTTGCGGCCGGTCACGACGCTCTTCGCGACCACGGTCGGCAGGCCGAGGCGCTGCAGCTCGCGCAGCATGTTGTACTCGCGCCGGGCGATGTCGGCCTGGGTCTCCTTGACGGCGTAGATGTTGCCGCGCACGCGCACGATGCGTACGACATGGCGGCTCAGGCCGCGCGCCAACGGCACGACGACGTCGTCCGGCCACTCCTCCAGGGGAAGCGACCAGGGCAGGGTGTAGAGGGCCGGATCGGGCCGGCTGGCGAGCATCCGCAGGGCCATACCGCCAGGTTAGTGGGGTCGGGCACCGGACATGGGAGGATGGCAGGCGTGACTGTGGTGCCCAACGTTCTCGCCAACCGCTATGCCGCTGCCGACCTCGCCGGGATCTGGAGTCCCGAGCACAAGATCGTGCTGGAGCGCCAGCTCTGGATCGCGGTGCTCAAGGCTCAGAAGGATCTCGGCATCGACGTCCCCGACGGGGTCGTGGAGGCGTACGAGAAGGTCGTCGAGGACGTCGACCTCGACTCGATCGCGGCCCGGGAGCGGGTGACCCGCCACGACGTGAAGGCGCGGATCGAGGAGTTCGCCGCGCTGGCCGGCCACGAGCACATCCACAAGGGCATGACCTCGCGGGACCTCACCGAGAACGTCGAGCAGCTCCAGGTCCTCTCCAGCCTGAAGGTGATCCGCGACCGCGCCGTCGCGACCCTGGCCCGCCTGGCGCGGCTCGCGACCGAGCACGAGACCACGGTGATGGCCGGACGCAGCCACAACGTGGCGGCGCAGGCGACGACGCTCGGCAAGCGGTTCGCGACCGTCGCCGACGAGATGCTGGTCGGTCTCCAGCGGGTCGAGGAGCTCATCGCCCGCTACCCGCTGCGCGGGATCAAGGGCCCGATGGGCACCGCGCAGGACATGCTCGACCTGCTCGACGGTGACGCGTCGAAGCTGGCGGCCCTCGAGGAGCGGGTCGCGGCCCACCTCGGCTTCGAGAACGTCTTCACCAGCGTCGGCCAGGTCTACCCGCGCTCGCTCGACTTCGACGCGGTCTCGGCGCTGGTCCAGCTGGTCTCCGGCCCCTCCAACCTGTCGACCACGATCCGGCTGATGGCCGGCAACGAGCTGGTCACCGAGGGCTTCAAGGAGGGCCAGGTCGGCTCGAGCGCGATGCCCCACAAGATGAACTCCCGCTCCACCGAGCGGGTCAACGGCCTCT
Source organism: Nocardioides sp. NPDC126508 (assembly GCA_040302365.1). GTDB lineage: Bacteria > Actinomycetota > Actinomycetes > Propionibacteriales > Nocardioidaceae > Nocardioides. The sequence goes on along the minus strand of JBEOUM010000003.1, from coordinate 279,609 downwards.
CCGTCGTGCTGCGCGGCTACCTCTCGATGATCTCCGAGCTGGCCGGCGACCAGTGGAACGAGGGCGACGTCTCCGACTCGGTCGTGCGCCGCGTCGCGCTCCCCGACGCCTTCTTCGCCGCCGACGGCCTCTTCCAGACCTTCCTGACCGTGCTCGACGAGTTCGGCGCCTTCCCGGCCGTGATCCAGCGCGAGCTCGACCGCTACCTGCCGTTCCTGGCCACCACCAAGGTCCTGATGGCCGCCGTCCGCAACGGCGTCGGTCGCGAGGAGGCCCACGAGGCGATCAAGGAGGCCGCCGTCGGCACCGCCCTGTCGATGCGCAAGGGACAGGCCGAGAACGACGTCTTCGCCAAGCTCGGCGCCGATCCCCGCCTCGGCCTGACCGAGGAGCAGATCACCTCGCTGGTCGCGGCGCCGATCGAGTTCACCGGTGCCGCCGTCGCGCAGGTCCAGGGGGTCGTACGCCGCGTGGAGGCCGTCACGGCCGCGCACCCGGAGGCCGCGGCATATGTGCCTGGCGAGATCCTCTGACGGATCTGGCCGAACCAGCGTGTGACGCTCGGTGCCGAGCCGGACATGGAGGGACGTGACACGTCTCGCCGATCCGTCCACAGCGCGCTTCAAGGCGCTCTACGACGCCAACTTCCAGGCCGTGCTCGGCTACGCGCTGCGGAGGGTGGACCAACCGGCCGACGCCGCGGACGTGGTCAGCGAGACGTTCCTGGTCGCCTGGCGGCGGCTCGATGACGCGCCGGCCGGCGACTATCGGCCATGGCTGTTCGGGATCGCCCGCAACGTACTCCTCAACCAGCACCGTTCCACCCGGCGCCGGGCGCGCCTGGGGGAGCGGCTACGGGCGTTCCTGGGTGGCGCCGACGTGCCCGACCCGGCCGCGGGCGTGGCGGAGCAGGATCGGGTACGCCGTGCCCTGGCCACCCTCTCCGCTGCCGACCGCGAGCTGCTGACCCTGATCGCCTGGGACGACCTGACGCCGAGCGAGGCGGCCGAGGTGCTCGGGATCGCGGCCGGCACCGCGCGGATGCGGCTGGCCCGGGCTCGGGAGCGATTTGCGCGGGCCCTGGGTGACGCCGCGCCGGGGGCGGGACATGTGCGTGGTGTACCCCACCACTTCGCGACCGAGGAGGGCCGATGACCGACGATCTGTTCCGGCTGCGCGCGAGCAATCCGCTCGCCCGGCAGGATCTCGACGGGCTGGTGCCGGCCTCGGAGCGCGCCGAGCTCCTCGAGGAGATCCTCATGTCCGCACCCGTCCCGGCCCGTACGCAGCGGCCGCACCGCGCACGGCGCTGGGTTGCCGTCATCGGTGCCGTCGCGGCCGTCGCCGTGCTCGCGATCGCCACCCCGCTCGCGCTGAACCGGGACGACGAGCCCAGGCCCGCCGCGGCGGGCAGCGGCAAGCCGGTCGACATCCTCGTGATCGGCTCCGACAGCCGCTCCTGCGACGGGTGCGAGGTCGACGGGGAGCGCGGCGCCGGCCGCTCGGACACCACGATCCTGGTGCATCTCGCGGCCGACCGCGGCTCGGCGTACGCCGTCAGCATCCCGCGTGACCTGGAAGTCTCCGCTCCGGCCTGCGGGAAGCGCCGAGGTGCCGGTCCGCAGCTGTGGAACATGGCCTACGGCAAGGGCGGCGGGGCCTGCCTGGCCGAGCAGCTGGAGTCGGTCACGGGCGAGCTGTGCGAGGAGTGCCGGGTGACCGTGGACCACGTGGTCGAGCTGGACTTCGCCGCCATCCCGGCCCTCGTCGATGCGCTCGACGGCGTCGAGGTCTGCCTCCCCGAGAAGGTCGCAGACCCCTACACCGGCGGGAGGTTCCGCAAGGGCGACCAGACCCTCGACGGACAGCAGGCGCTCGACTACCTACGCCTCCGCCACGGTCTCGACGACGGCGGCGACCTGGACCGGATCACCCGGCAGCAGGCGTTCCTCGCCTCGATGACCGGCAAGATCCTGGCGGCGGGCACGCTCTCGGACCTCGCCAAGGTGCGGGCGATCCTGGAGGCGGCCGGTTCAGGTCTGAAGACAGACATGGACCTGCATGCGCTCGCTGAGCTCGCCGCCGACCTCGACGGGATCGAGCGGAACGACGTCACCCTGATGACGGCGCCGGTGAAGACCGATCCGCAGAACCTCAGCGCCGTACTGTTCGACGAGACCGCGGCCGCCGCCCTCTTCCGGGCGGTTGCGAACGACGCCCCGGCGCCGTCACCGAGCAAGCCCGGAGAACCGAGGAGCGCCGGTGTCTGCTGAGCTCCGCGGGCCGCGTGAGAGGCTTCGCGTGTGTCCGAGCCCAACGTCATCACCGTCGCGGCGGTCGTCTTCCGTGACGGCGACGGTCGGATGCTGACCGTCCGCAAGAACGGCACCGCGAGCTTCATGCTGCCCGGCGGGAAGCTGGAGGCGGGGGAGTCGGCCGCGGACGCGGCCGTCCGCGAGGTGGCGGAGGAGCTCGGCGTACGTCTCCGGGTCGAGGAGCTCGCGCTGCTCGGTGAGTTCGAGGCGGATGCCGCCAACGAGCCGGGCCACCTGGTCCGCTCGACGGTCTTCACCTGGGCCGGCGAGGTGGCGCCGGACGCGGCCGCCGAGATCGCGGAGCTGCGCTGGGCGAGCCTGGCCGAGATCACCGATGGCGCCGACTTCGCCCCGCTGACCAGGGAGTACGTCGTCCCGGCCCTCCAGCCCGCCTGAACCCCGACGACGGGCCGTCGCGCGGTGGCAGACTGTCTGTATGTCCGGGTACTTCGCCGACGACTCGATGGTCGTGCGTGCGATGCGGCAGCGGGCGGTCGGCCTCGCCTGGGGGCAGCGGGCGCTGATCATCGGCGGTCTGCACCCGCGGCTCTTCGTCGGCACCGCCCAGCACACGGCCCATCGGGCGACGCCCTACACCCGGCTCGCGCTGACCGCTCGGCTGATGGAGACGGTCTTCCTCGGGACCAAGGACGAGGCCGACCGGGCGCTGGCGTTCACCGCGAAGAGGCATGTGCCCGTCGACGGGACGATGGAGGTCGACGGCGGCCCCGCTCACCCGCTGGGTGCGCACTACTCGGCCACCGACCCCGGCCTGATGTGGTGGACGGCTGCGTTCGCGCTCGACTCGGTCGAGTTCATGTACGACGCGCTGGTCCGGCCGTTGAGCCCGGACCAGCGCGAGGATCTCTTCGACGGGTTCGTGACCTGGGCTGGTCTCTTCGGCATGCCGGCCGACGCCGCGCCGGCGTCCTACCCCGACTTCCGCCGCCGGTTCGACGCCTGGCTCACGTCGGACGAGCCGCATCTCGTCGACGAGGCCCGCCTGGTCGGGCGCCACATCGCCGGCACCGCCGGCTACCACCTCCCCGGCGGGGCCCCGACCTCCGAGACGCTCCGGACCGTCGTCCAGGGCAGCCTCCCGCCAGTCGTCCGCGAGCGCTACGGCATCCCGTGGTCGGCCGCGGCCGAGAGGAGATGGCGGACCGTACGCACCGCCAGCCGCCTCGCCCACGGCCGCCTCTCGCTCCTCGGACCCACACCGCTGCTGCGGGGGAGGAGCGAGCACTTCTACAAGGTCGTCCAGCGGGGCGAACAGTCCTTGGTGCGCCGGGGAGGCGTCAGCATCCCCGGCGTCTCCGACGTCACCTCCGCCTGAGGTCGACGTCAGGCAGGCTTCACGTCCAGCACGACCTCGAACTCCAGCAGGTCGGCGCCGGTGGAGACCGGCTTGCGCGGCGCCTCGCCCGGCGGGGTCGCGTGGGCTGCTCGCGCGTCGCCGTCACGCCAGGCCGCGAAGGACTCCTCGGAGTCCCAGTGGGTGACGACGAAGTAGCGGTCGTCGCCGGCGACCGGGCGCAGAAGCTGGAAGCCGAGGAAGCCCGGCGACTTCTCCACCGACCCGGCCCGCGCCGCGAACCGCTTCTCGAGCTCGGCGCCTGCTTCGGCCGGGACCTGGATTGCATTGATCTTCACCACAGACATGCCGCAAACCTATGCGAGGGCTGGGGACGCGGCGTACCTGCCTGCGACGATGGACGGCATGTCCGATCCGGTAACCGTGACCATCGCCCGTCGAGTCTCCGTGGACCGCCGCGACGAGATGGTCGCCTGGATGCAGGCCGGGATCCGGCTGGCCAGCGAGTTCCCCGGGTTCCTGGGGGCGGGCTGGGTGCGGCCGGCTCCGGACTCCGACCAGTGGCACCTGCTCTACCGCTTCGACTCCCACGAGACCCTCGGGCGCTGGGACAACAGCCGACAGCGGGGCTGGTGGCTGGGTGCGGGCGAGCCGTTCGTGGAGGAGACCCGGATCGAGCGGCGTACCGGGATCGAGGGCTGGTTCGACCCGCCGAGCACCTATGACGTCGAGCAGGTCTCCGGGGTCGCGACGGCTCCGCCGCGGTGGAAGCAGACGATCACGATCTTCCTGATGTTCTATCCGGTCAGCCTGCTCGCCAACTGGCTGATCGGACCGCACGTCGCCGACTGGGTGCTGCCGCTGAAGGTGCTGGGCGTGATGGTCGTGACGCTGCCGTTCATGACCTACTTCGGGCTGCCGTGGATCACCCGCAACATGGAGTGGTTCCTGCACGGCCGCCCGGCGCCCTGGCGTCGCCGCTAGGCCTTCGGGTCCTCCGCGGAGAGCACGGCGTCGAGCAGACCCGGGAACCGCGCGTCGAGATCCTCACGACGCAGCGAGAGACGCCGTGCGCGGCCGTTCGCCTCGTTGCGGACCACACCGGAGGTCCTCAGCACCTTCATCAGGTGCGACTTGGTCGACTTCGGCACGTTCGGGTTGCTCAGGTGACATTCCGCCATGTCGAGGGGTCCGTCGACCAGCTGGCGGGCGATCGCCAGGCGCTCGGGGTCGCTGAGCGCGAAGAGCACCGTCGTCAGCGAGAGCTCCGACCGCTCGGGATGCGGAAGGTCCGGGGAAGAACTCATGGTTCGATAATAGTTGCACAGTCGTCGGAAGGCACGTACGCTCCTTAAAAGGTTCGAAATAATTCGAACAATGGATGGAGTGGTGATGTCGGTAGAAGCAGTGAGCAGTACGACGACGGACGCCGTCGTCGGGCGGCGACTCGGCGCGGGGGTGGCCCTCGCGGCGGTCGTGCTGATGATGGCCGGGGCGAGCGCCCCTTCGCCGTTCTATCCCGACCTCCAGGTCGGCCTCGGGCTCGAGCCCTGGGTGATGACGGCGGTCTTCGCCGTCTACGCCGTCGCCCTGCTGGTCACCCTGCTCGTGGGTGGCTCTGTCTCCGACCACGTCGGCCGGCGCCCGGTGGTGACCGTCGGGTTCCTCCTCCTGGCGGCGAGCTTCGCGATCTTCCAGGGCGCCGACAGCGCCGCCCTGCTCTTCGACGCGCGGATCCTGCAAGGCGTCGCGAGCGGGCTGCTGCTCTCGACCCTGTCGGCCGCCGTGGCCGACTTCGAGCGGCCGTCGCGACCCGGCTCGGCGGCCGTGACCAACGCCGTCGCGCCGATGGTCGGCCTCGCGGTCGGCGCGGTCGTCGCCGGTGTGGCGCTGGAGGCGGCGGGCGACGCGCGGGCCATCGTGTTCGACGTTCTCGTGGTGCTGTCCCTCCTGCTCGCGGCAGGGGTCTGGCTCGCCCCGGAGACCGCGCCCCGCCACGAGGGTCTGCTCGCCTCGCTGCGTCCGCGGATCGCGGTGCCGCCGGCGATCCGGGGCCTGCTCGCCCGCAGCGCCCCGGCGATCTTCGCCGGCTGGGCCACCGGCGGTCTGTTCCTCTCCCTCGGGGCCGGGATCGTACGCACCGAGCTCGGTGCCACCAGCCACATCGTGCAGGGGCTGGCGATCGGGGCCCTTGCCGGTTCCGGCGCGTTGGCGGCGTACGTCTTCCGGAACCGTTCGGCGCGCGCGACGACGCTCTACGGCACGTCAGCGCTGGCCGGCGGCACCGTGCTCAGCCTGCTCGCGCTGCTGACCGGCTCGGCGACGGCCTACCTCGTTGCCGTGATCGTCGTGGGCACCGGCTTCGGCACGGCCTTCTTCGGCATCCTGCGCACGATCATGCCGATGCTCCCGGCCCACGAGCGGGCGGAGGTCTTCGCAGTGATCTTCATCGTGTCCTACCTGGCCTTCGGCATCCCCGCCGTCATCGCCGGAGTGCTGACGCCGCAGATCGGTCTCACCGCCACGACCTACGGCTACGGCGTCGTCGTCGCGGTGCTCTCCGCCGCGGCCGGGCTGCTGCGCTGGCGCAGCAACGACTGAGCGGCGCCGGCCCCGGGGTTGGTCAGGGGTGGGCGATCGCGCCGCCACCCTTCCTCTCCTGGTACGCCGCCGAGAGCTCGTCGTAGGTCCGGCTGATCCGGGCGAGCTGCTCGGGGTCGGCGAGCGGGGCGAGGCCGGTGCTGGTGAAGTAGGCGTTGGTGCGGTTGTAGAGGTCGCGCCCGGGGTCGGCCTCGTCGCGGTCGGGATCGGGGACGGCGTAGACGCCCTTGAGGATCGCCAGGTCGTAGGGGATCGCGAAGGAGTCGGCCGAGTCCTGGTGGCTGAAGAGGTAGGCGAACTCGGGGAACCCCGACCAGGCCACCCCTGACAGGCACAGCGAGCACGGCTCGTGGGTCGCCAGCAGCAGGCAGTCGGCCGGTGCGGGCCGGCCCTCGGACGGCAGCTCGAAGAAGCGCTTGATGGCATGGATCTCGCCGTGCCAGAGCGGGTTCTCGGTCTCGTTGTTGGTCTCGGCGACCACGACGGACAGGTCGGAGCGGCGCACGATCGCGGCGCCGAAGATCTTGTTGCCCGCGGCCACGCCGGCCCGGGTCAGCGGGACGATCTCCTGCTCGATCACGTCCAGCAGGCGGCGTACGTCCTGCTCGTCGGTCAGGTCCATCAGGCCAGGGCCTCGCCGCCGTGGGTGGCGAGCTTGCGGGCGACCTCGGCGAGGTCGGCGCGCCAGATCTCCTCGGGGCCGGGAGGCAGGATGTCGTCCCAGTCGGGCGAGAAGCTGCCGCGGACGGAGAGCAGGTCCTTCGGGCGGGCCAGGAACCACATGTGCAGGTGCTCGGCACCGTCGCCGATGCGCATCGCGTGGCAGCGGGCGATGTTGGGCAGGCTCTCGATGATCCGGACGAGCCGGACGGTGAGGACCCCGAACTCGGCCGCCTGGTGCTCGTCGAGGTCGGGCAGGTCGTAGTGCTCGAGCGGCTCCAGGATCAGCACCACCGGCAGCCCGGACTGCTTCACCCGCCAGGACTCGTCCTGCCAGATCACGTCGGGCCGATCGGTGGCGCACAGCTTGCAGTCCACCCCGCCCTCGCCGCCGCGAGGCTCCTCGGGGGAGGGCGGAGCGAGCGGCTTGGGGGCGATCTCCCCGTCGCGTACGACCCACGGGAAGACGTCCCACTCGGTCACGCTCGGCGCGGGCAGGTCACCGCCGGCCTGGACACGGGCATAGATCTGATCAGCTGTCTCGGCCATGGCTCGAACCATGCCATATCCCTGACCATCCTGTGGCGTGGATATTTAGTCGAGTGAGTGACTTGACTATCATGCGTCCATGACCACCGGTGTGCTCCTCTCCCTCCCGTCCTACGACGGTGCCGAGCTCGTGATCCCGGCACCCGGTGAGGGGCCGGGCAACTGGGCCGGCGCCGCGAGCGCGGTCCTGGTCGACGGGGTCTTCTGGCTGACCTGGCGCAACCGGCGCCCGCTCTCCGACGGCCGCGGGGTGACGGTCACCGTCGCCCGGTCGACCGACGGGGTGCGGTTCGAGACGGTCACCGAGGTCCACCGTGACCAGTTCGGCTGCGAGTCGCTGGAGCGGCCGGTGCTGGTGCCGCTGCCCGAGGGCGGCTGGCGGCTCTACCTCTCCTGCGCCACCTGGGACTCCAAGCACTGGTGGGTCGACAGCCTCACCGCCGACACCGTCGAGGGTCTCCCCGAAGGCGACCGCCGGATCGTCCACCCCGGCAGCGACACCGTCGCGGTCAAGGACCCGGTGATCGGGATCGACCCGGTGACCCAGACCTGGCAGATGTGGCTGTGCTGCCACCCGCTCGCCGAGCCTGGTCACGAGGACCGGATGACGACCCGCTACCTGACGAGCACCGACGGCCTGGAGTGGCACGACGACGGCGAGGTCCTCGCCGGCCGCCCCGGCCAATGGGACGCCCGCGGAGCCCGGGTCACCACGGTCGTCTCCCACGACCCGCTCGTCGTCCTCTACGACGGCCGCGCCGACGCGGAGTCGAACTGGTACGAGACCACCGGCATCGCCCGCTGGGACGGCGCCCGTCTGGTCGCCGACCCCGAGGCAGCCCCGGTCGCCAGCCCCCACTCCGACGGCGCCTTCCGCTACGCCAGCGCCGTGGCGCTGCCCGACGGCCGGATCCGCTACTACGTGGAGGCCGCCCGTGAGGACGGCGCCCACGACCTGATCACGCTGGTCCGCTGAGCCGCTCCTGGAACGAGCCGCGGCTCGAGGTCGAGAGCCAGTCGGAGAAGTCCTGACCGCTCACCTTGGTGAGCAGCTCGATGTCCTCGGCGAAGGCGGGCAGGAGCTGCTCGCGCTGCTCCGGCGTCAGCCGCGGCCGGTGGTGGTCGCCGGGTCCGGCGAGCTGGCGCAGCAGGGGCGGGTAGCTCCGCCGCCACAGCTCCGGGGGTGCGAACTGACCGAGCCAGGCGCCGCCCCTGACCACCGGACCGAGCACCTTCGGACGCCAGCCGGGCTCGACGTACGTCCTGCTGTTGTCCTTCGGGATGTGGTCGACGTGGCCCTGCTCGATGCCGAGGAAGCGGCAGGCGCGGTCGACGGTCGCGGCCGGCTCGTCGACGATGTCGCGGTAGCGCACGACCAGCACCCGGTCCTGGCCGACCAGCCCGTAGAGGTGGTCGAGCTGTCGGCCGTAGAGCCCGAGCTCGCGGTATCGCCAGAACGGCGCCCAGCCCTCGTGGGCGCGCCGGTCCTGTCGCTCGAACGCCTCCAGGAAGTCGGCGACGGGCTCGAGCCCGTCGCACCACAGGTGCATCCAGTTGGAGTAGGCGCGGTCGATCGGGTCGCGTACGACCGCGATCAGCTTCACCTCGGGGAGGTTCTCGGCGATCCGCCGCTGGGCGCTGGTGGACCAGAGGTAGAACGGCGTGCTCTCGCCCCGCACCGCGTGCTCCGGAGCGGCGTCGAAGAGGCGGTCGTAGTCCTGCCGCCGCCAGACCCACTCCTGCTGGGAGTGCTTGTCGCCCGGGCCGCGCCAGTGCGGCGGGGGAGCGTCGTCGCAGAGCCAGTACTTCGGCTCCTTCGGCGTCGTGGCGAACACCTGGGGGTGCCGCGCGAGCGCCGAGTGCAGCGCCGTGGTCCCGGCCTTCGGTGCTCCGATGATCAAGAAATCCGGCTGTGGTCGTCGTTCCATGGGCGGCCCTCCCGCTTAAATTGCTCGAAACAGTCTACTTAAGCGAGAAACGGTTCCGACAGTGCTGTCTCGATCGCCGATCTCTTAGGCTGACCCCGTGGCTGACCTCAACATCCCCCCGGCGCCGGCGATCCCGGGCGCGAAGCACCTCCACTCCGGCAAGGTGCGTGACCTCTACGAGCTGGAGGACGGCCCGTACGCCGGCCAGCTCCTGATGGTCGCCAGCGACCGCATCTCGGCCTTCGACCACGTCTTCGACACGGTCATCCCGGACAAGGGCGAGATCCTCACCCGGCTGTCGCTGTGGTGGTTCGAGCAGTTCGAGGACCTGGTGCCGACCCATGTCCTCTCGACCGAGGTGCCGGAGTCGGTCGCCGGTCGCGCCGTCGTCGCGCAGAAGCTCCACATGCTTCCCGTCGAGTGCGTCGCGCGCGGCTACCTGACGGGCTCGGGCCTGCGGGAGTATGAGTCCACCGGCGAGGTCTGCGGCATCCGGCTCCCGGCGGGCCTGGTCGACGGCTCCCGGCTCACCCCGCCGATCTTCACCCCGGCCACCAAGGCCGAGCTCGGCGACCACGACGAGAACGTCACCTATGAGTACATCTCCAAGCTGATCGGCGAGGACGACGCCGCCGCCGTGCGCCGGCTCACCCTGGCGGTCTACCAGCGCGCCGACGAGATCGCCCGCGGTTGCGGACTGATCCTGGCCGACACGAAGTTCGAGTTCGGCGTACGCCAGGACGACCTCGGCATCCGCACGATCGTCCTCGCCGACGAGGTGCTCACGCCCGACTCCTCCCGCTACTGGGACGCGGCGCAGTGGCACCCGGGTGCGGCGATCCCCAGCTTCGACAAGGACGTCATCCGCCGCTGGCTGCTCTCGCCCGAGTCCGGCTGGGACCGCGCCGCCGGCGGTCCGCCGCCGGACCTGCCCGAGGAGATCGTCGAGCGCACGCGGGCGAAGTACGTCGAGGCGTACGAGAAGCTCACCGGCCACCGATTCTGAGACACGTGTCGCACTAAAAAACGTGGACCTTGTTTCGTGGGTGGCTACCTGCGGGTAAGTTGTGACGCGTAACACGCACACGACTGGAGGCCATGTGTCCACGTACAACCTCGCTTCGCTGCTCGAAGACTCCGCGGCGACCTATCCCGAGCGCACCGCGATCGTTCTGGGTGACATCCGTCTGAACTACGCCCAGATCGACGGTGCCGCCAACCAGGTCGCGAACCTGCTGGCGAGCAAGGGCGTCGGGGCGGGCGACCGGGTGGCCCTGATGAGCCCGAACCTGCCCTACTTCACGATGGTCTACTTCGGCATCCTCAAGGCCGGAGCCACCGTCGTGCCGCTCAACGTGCTGCTCAAGGGGCGCGAGGTGGCCTACCACCTCAAGGACTCCGACGCGAAGGCGCTCTTCGCCTTCGAGGGCACGCCGGAGCTCGCCATCGGGGCCGAGGCGCACGCGGGCGCGCAGGAGGCCGGGGTCGAGAACTTCTTCCTGATCACCGCCGACCCGACCGCAGCCTCGCCGATCGAGGGCGTGACCACGCTCGGCCAGGGCATCGGGACCCAGCCGCCGACCTTCGACACCGTGGCCACCGACGAGGACGACACCGCGGTCATCCTCTACACCTCCGGCACCACCGGGCAGCCCAAGGGCGCCGAGCTGCGCCACCGCAACATGCGCGACAACGCGCTGGCCGGCGCCGACCTCTTCGGCGCTTCGGCCGACCGGCCCGACACCTACCTGGCCGTGCTGCCGCTGTTCCACGCCTTCGGTCAGACGGTCGTGCAGAACGGCGCGATCGCCTTCGGTGGCACCATCGTGCTGCTGCCCCGCTTCGACGCCGCGGCCGCGCTGGCGACCATGCTCAAGGAGAGCGTGAGCTTCTTCGCGGGCGTCCCGACGATGTACTGGGGGCTCCTCGGCGCCCTCTCCGAGGACATCGACGTGGCCACCCTCGCCAAGAACCTGCGCGTCGCCGCCGCCGGTGGCTCGGCCCTCCCGGTCGAGATCCACAAGGAGTTCGAGAAGCGCTTCGGTGTGACCATCCTCGAGGGCTACGGCCTCTCCGAGACCTCGCCGGTGGCCTCGTTCTCGCTCTACGGCCAGCCGGTGCGTCCGGGCTCGATCGGCGTCCCGATCCCCGGTGTCGAGATGCGCCTGATCGACCCGGCGTCGTGGGACGACGTCGAGTGGACCCCCGACGCGATCGGCGAGATCGCGATCAAGGGCCACAACATCTTCAAGGGCTACTACAACCGCCCCGAGGCCACCGCCGAGGTGCTCACCTCGGAGGGCTGGTTCCGCTCGGGTGACCTCGCCAAGCGCGACGAGGACGGCTGGTACTACATCGTCGACCGCGCCAAGGAGCTCATCATCCGCGGCGGCTTCAACGTCTACCCGCGTGAGATCGAAGAGGTCCTGCTGACCCACCCGGCGGTCTCGCTGGCCGCCGTGATCGGCGTCCCGCACGACTCCCACGGCGAGGAGATCAAGGCCGTCCTCGTGCTCAAGCCCGGCGCCTCCGCCACCCCGGAGGAGATCGTCGCCTGGTCGAAGGAGCAGATGGCTGCCTACAAGTACCCGCGCATCGTCGAGATCGTCGACGCCCTCCCGATGACCGCCACCGGCAAGATCCTCAAGCGAGAGCTGAAGTAACCGATCCCGTACGCCGGCAGCAGTCGTAGCTCGAAGATCGCAGTCACTCGGTGGCTGCGATCTTCGGCTTCTGGTCGGTTCTGAAGGCGAGCATCGGCCGGGAGGTGGCGCCGACGGCGGCCAGGGCGAGCAGACAGGTGAGGCCCCCGCTGACCAGGGCGAACGAGCCCGAGGTGAGCTGGGCGACGGCGCCGCCGCGGAGGTTGCCGAGCTCCGGCCCGCCGGCCCCGACGATCATCTCGACCGCCGCGGTCCGGCCGCGCAGGTCGTCGGGCACCGCGAGCTGGATCAGAGTGCCCCGGGTGACCACGCTGACCGAGTCGGCCGCGCCGGCGACGGCGAGGAGGACGAGGCACAGCCACGGCGAGGTGGCCAGCCCGACCGCGCCCAGGCTGAGGCCCCACACGGCCGCGGCACCGATCGTGATCAGGCCGGGGCGGCTACGGCGGGTGAACGAGCCCGAGACCAGCGAGGCCGCGACGCCACCGACCGCGATCGCGGTCAGGAACAGCCCGAGCGTACGCGGGTCGCCACCGAACCGCTCCTCGTTGATCAGCGGGAACAGGCTCACCGGCATGGCCAGGACGGTGGCCGCCAGGTCGACGAGCAGCACGCCGCGTACGACCGGGTGGGTGGCGGCGAAGCGCAGCCCTTCGAGGACGCCGCCGCCGCTTCTCCTGGCGGCGGGAGCGAGGGCCGGGAGTCCGAGGACCCCGAGGAAGCCGGCGGCGAAGGAGGCCGCGTCGAGGGCGTACGCGATCTCGAGACCCGCGTAGCCGATGATCAGGCCGCCCAGCGCGGGACCCACGAGCATCGACCCCTGGAAGCTCAGCCGGTTGAGCGCGAGACCCGCGGCGACCTGGTCGGCGGGGAGCAGCCGCGGGATCACGCCCATGCTCGCGGGGGCGCCGACGGAGCCGGCCGCAGCCATGAGGGCGACCAGGGCGAGGACGAGTCCGAGCGAGGACGGCGAGGTGCCGAAGGCGAGGGCCTGGGCGACCAGCAGCAGAGCCAGGGTGACCTGGACGACCGCCGTCGCCATGAGGATCGAGCGCCGGTCGACGCGGTCGGCCACGGAGCCGCCCCAGAGCCCGATCGTGAGCATCGGGACGAGCTGGGCGAGCGCGACGCTGCCCGACCAGAACGGGCTGTGGGTCGACTCCCAGATCTGGTACATCACCGCGACGACCGAGATCTGCCCACCGAGCCCCGAGACCGCCCGCCCGATGAAGAACCGGCGGAAAGCCGAGGACGTACGCAACGGGGCGATGTCGAGCAGCAGGTGGCGCACGAGGACCGACGGTAAAGCCCGCGGTGCCTGATAGCCAACGGTTTAGGGTCGACGCAGCCGGCCCTCAGGCGCTCGTGCCGAACCACCTCTTCACCGCGACGTGGAGGTCGTCGTCGCCGCCGGCCCAGGCCACGATGCCGTCGGGGCGGACGAGCAGCCCGGGGTGGTCGCCGTCAGCGCCCCGGGCCGTCGGGATCGATCGGGTGTCGATGCCCGCAGGCAGGCCGCCGAGGTCGACGAGCAGGCCGGCGCCGGCGTGGAGGTGCTCGTTGAGGCGGCTGCCGTCGGCGAGCACGAGATCGGGTGCGCTGCGACCGACGAGCGGATGCTCGCTGCCCAGGTCGTATCGGTGGGTGACCCCCGAGATCTGCTTCGTGAAGTAGGTCGTGGCATCCACCGTGCCGAGCAGGTCGCCGACGACCGAACGGATCGCTCGGGCGTACGGGTCGGGGCGCATGATCGCGATCTGCGCGCGGGTCCAGTCGAGCACCCACGCCCCGACCGGATGACGCTCCGCGGTGTAGGAGTCGAGGAGATCCTCGGCTGCGGCGCCCCGGACGTCGGCGGCCAGCTTCCAGCCGAGGTTGACCGCGTCGCCCACGCTCAGGTTGAGCCCCTGCCCACCGAACGGCGAGTGCACGTGGGCGGCGTCGCCGGCCAGCAGCACCCGCCCCTGCCGGTAGGTCGCCGCTTGCCGGGCGTTGTCGGTGAACCTCGTCGCCGACCTCACCCCGGTGATGCGTACGTCCGCCCCGGTGACCCTGCGCAGGCTCGCCTCGAGCTCGGCGGCGGTCACCGGCGTGTCCCGCTCGACGGGCGACCCGCCGAACTCGACGGTCAGGATCCGCCCGGGTGTCGGGCCGTACGCGTAGATGCCGGTCGGGGTGGCGTGCCAGCCCTTCGCCGGCTCCTCGCCGTCGAGGTCGACGACGGCCTGGTAGGCGGTCAGCTCCGGCCCGGTGCCCGGGAAGTCGAACCCGGCCTGCTTGCGCACCGCGCTGCGGCCCCCGTCGCAGCCGACCAGCCAGCCCGTGTGCATCTTCCGACCGCCGGTCTGCACGGTCACGCCCTCCTCGGAGGCCGTGAAACCGGTCATCTCCACCCCGCGGCGTACGTCGACGCCGAGCTCGGCGACCCAGGCGCCGAGCAGCGCCTCGACCTGCTGCTGGTTGACGAAGCCCACCTCACCCGCCGGCCCGCGCCCGGCGAAGGCCGGATCGGCGTCGTCGAACCGGTCCGCCGAGAGGAACATGCCGGCGAAGTGTCCCGCGAACTTGGGTGGCGGCTTGGCCGCTCCGCCGCCGGCGAACTTCGAGAACGCGGCCAGGTTGGCCGTTTGGGCGTCGAGCAGCCCGGGCAGCAGCCCGCGCCGGTCGAAGGCCTCGGCGGTCGGCACGTTGACCGACCCCGCCCTGATCGTCTGGTCGGGCGTCTCGCGCCGCTCCAGCACCACGACCGAGACCCCGCGCAGTGCGAGCTCACCGGCCAGCATCAACCCCGCGGGCCCTGCGCCCACCACGGTCACCTCAGCATCCATGGCAAAAAGTTATACCAGACTCAAAATTTAGTCGGGTATGATTTTTGTCATGACATCGCTGCGCGAGACCAAGAAGGCCCAGACCCGGCAGCGGATCTCCGACGTCGCGACGCAGATGTTCGCCACCCGCGGCTTCGAGGCCGTCACCATCGCCGAGATCGCCGAGGCGGCGGGCGTCTCCAAGGTGACCGTCTTCAACTACTTCCCGCGCAAGGAGGACATCTTCTTCGACCGTGTGCCCGAGATCCGGAGTCTGTTCGGCGATGCGATCGCGCGCCGGGGCGAGCGCACCCCGATGCGCGCCCTGCGCGACCTGATGACCGACCTCGAGCAGCAGCGCCACCCGTTCCTCGGCCTCGACCAGCGGTACGTCCGCTTCTGGCGCACCGTCCTCGACTCGCCCGCGCTGCGCGCCCGGGCCCGAGAGCTCGTCGACGACCTGAGTGACCACCTGGCGGCGCAGATCGAGGCATCCGGTGTCGCCGACGGTGGCGCCGACGGTGTCGCAGCCGAGGGCCCGTCGGCTCGACTGACCGCGGCGCTCGCCGTCGCGGTCGTCCGGGAGGCCTTCACGGGTGCCGCCGTTCGGCTCCTCGCGGGGGAGCCGCTCGCGGAGGTCGACGCCGGATACCGGGCCGCGCTCGTCGCCGGGTTCGACCATCTGGAGCGCGGCATCGCGTGACCTGTGGGGAGTAGGTGCGCGACGTACCCCTGACCTAGACTGCGGCCATGCCTCGCGTTGTCGTCGACGTCATGCCCAAGCCCGAGATTCTCGACCCGCAGGGGAAGGCCGTTCTCGGCGCCCTGCCGCGGCTCGGGTTCACCGGGGTCACCGAGGTCCGTCAGGGCAAGCGGTTCGAGCTGGAGATCCCCGAGGTCACAGACGACGCGCTCGCCCAGATCGAGAAGCTGGCCGAGACCTTCCTCGCCAACACGGTGATCGAGAACTACGTCGTCCGCGTGGAAGAGCCGGCCAAGTGAAGATCGGCGTCATCACCTTCCCGGGCACCCTCGACGACGTCGACGCGCAGCGCGCCGTCCGTGTCGGGGGCAACGAGGCCGTCGCGCTGTGGCACGGCGACCACGACCTCCAGGGCGTCGACGCGGTGATCCTGCCGGGTGGCTTCTCCTACGGTGACTACCTGCGCTGCGGTGCCATCTCCCGCTTCGCCCCGATCATGACCGAGGTCATCGAGGGTGCCCAGAAGGGCCTGCCGGTCCTCGGCATCTGCAACGGCTTCCAGATGCTGGTGGAGTCCCACCTGCTCCCCGGCGGTCTGCTGCGCAACGACCACCTCAAGTTCATCTGCCGCGACCAGAAGCTGCGCATCGAGAACGCCTCGACCGCCTGGACCTCCGTGTTCTCGAAGGACCAGGAGATCGTGGTGCCGCTGAAGAACGGCGAGGGGCAGTACGTCGCCGACGCCGACACCATCAAGCGGCTCGAGGACGAGGGCCGCGTCGTGGCACGCTACCTCGACGTGAACCCCAACGGCTCGGTCAACGACATCGCCGGCATCACCAACGAGGCCGGCAACGTCGTCGGCCTGATGCCCCACCCCGAGCACGCGGTCGAGACCCTCACCGGGTCCGGCACCGACGGCCTCGGCTTCTTCACCTCGCTGGTCGAGAAGACCTTCGCCTGACCACTGGCCCTAGCGGGCGTGCGCCAGGTCGTACCAGGTGACGTCCGTCGCGAAGCCGTTGACGGTGCGCCCGAGCCGCCGCTGGTAGCTGGTCAGACCGACGTGGGTGGTCCAGTCGAGGACCCCGGTGACCTTGACCCGCTCCTCGGTGCGGGTGGTGGAGTTGAGCGCGCGCTGGAGGTCGCGGACCTGGTCCCCGGCGGAGCCGCGCTTGAGGATCGGGTGCCGGTTGGCGGCCCACAGCGTCTTCCAGGCGCCCCGGGTCCACAGGTCCCGGACGGTCAGCCCGTGCGTACGCTGCCAGTCGTGGACCGCGGCCCGTAGTGCCGACCCGTAGTAGCCGCTCATCACACCGTCGAAGGTGCCCCGGGTGCTGAGCATGCACTTGAGCGCCTTCACGTACGCCGCCGGCGGGGTGTAGGTCGACGTCGCCGGCGCGAGGTCGGGGTAGTAGTCGAAGTCGACGCGTACGCCGCCGCACCTGACCACGGGAGGGGCGTAGGAGCCGCGGCCGATGTCGAGGTAGTCGGTGTCGATGTTGATCGTGACGCCGCCGTGGGTCTCGTCGTGGCCGCCGCGATACTGCTTGACCCGGTCGTGGTCGCTCCACACGGTGTCCGGGATGTACGTCGTCGAGGTGCTCGCCTTGCCGTCCCAGTCGGCGATCCACAGGTCGGAGGGGTAGGTGAACCCGCTCGGCTGGGCTCGCCGGACGTCGTAGATCGCCTTGATCCCCGACGCCGCGCTGGAGTACATCGCCGAGCGGTAGCCCAGCACCTTGATCCGGTAGCTCCAGGCGGAGATGAACCACATCGCCGACTCACGACACGCCTGGTTCGTGATGTCGAAGCCCTCCAGGTCGTAGAACATGGTGCTGCCCGCCGCGATCCCGTATCCCTGGGCCGCGGCCACGGCCGCGTTGGCCTCGTTGATCGCCTGACGCCGCGCCGCCACGTAGCCGTCGGCCGGGTCCGGGTCGATCGTCGGGTCGTCGCCGTAGCGGGGATAGCGCGGGTTGCACGAGGCCTGCGGGCCGAGCGTGACCGGCAGCAGCCGCCAGCCCCGGGCCTGCTGGGTGCGTACCCAGGTCGCCGAGAGGTAGGTCTGCACGCGGCAGCCGCGGGACCTGCCCGCGATGTAGATGCCCACGCCGGTGAAGTTCGAGTCCTTCCACCACTGGTCCATCGCGGTCTGCGACGGTGCCTGGCACTGGTCGAATCCGAAGCCGGTGAAGTCGCCCGGGGTGACCGGGTTGGCAGCCGCCGCGGGGCCGGCCGAAGCCAGCCCCGCGACGGTCATGATGATGGCGATGACGCCCGCGCCGAGTGCACGCCGGGCGCGCCTGGAACTGATACCCCCCATGTTCAGGGGATAGCACCGGGCGCCCCCTCGCGCCATAGCCCAGGCGACTCATCCCGACGTGCCGTTCGGGCGTGCCCGCTCAGTCGACCTCGACCGCGGCCCGGCCAGGGACGTACGAGCGCGTCCCGGACGGACGCCGGAGCACGACGCTCAGCGAGGCGATGATCCCCAGCGCACCGAGGGTGGCCGCGGCGTAGAACGCCTCGCGCATGCCCGGCACGACCTCGCCGGGGGTGCCGTTGGCGACGTAGACCGAGGCGATCACGGCCAGGCCGATCGAGCCGCCGAGCTGCTGCATCGTCTGCACCAGACCCGAGGCCGAGCCGGCGTGCGCTGCGTCGACGTTCTCCAGGCCGAGGGCCGTGGTGGAGGTGAAGACGAGCGAGGCGAAGGCGCCGTTGAGGAGGAACGGAGCCAGCACGGCGCCGGCGTAGGTGCTCGAGTCCGACAGCGTGCTCAGCCACAGGAAGGACGCGGTGAGGCCGGTGGCGCCCAGGGCCAGCACCCGCGGCATCCCGATCCGGGCCGCGATCCGCGGTGCGATCCGGGACATCGCGAAGATCATCAGGGTGAGCGGGAGGAACGCCAGCCCGGAGGCGAGCGGCCCCATGCCGAGCACGCCCTGCAGGTAGATCACGGTCAGGTAGAACGTCGCGAACTGGGCCCCGACCAGCCCGACCGCGGCGATGAACGCGGCGACGCGGCGGTGGCTGTTGAAGAGGTGGAGCTGCAGCAGCGGGTGGGCGACGCGGCGCTCGGTGAGCACGAGGGCGACCAGCAGGAGCAGGCCGACGACGATGCCGCCGATGGTGCGTACGGAGGTCCAGCCGTGCTCGGGGGCGCCGATCAACGACCAGACGATCGCGGCCGCACCGCCGGTGGCGGCCACGGCGCCGACGATGTCGAAGCGTCCCGGGCGCCGGGCCGTCTCGGAGACGAGGCGGCCGACGAGGGCGAGCACGACGAGCCCGATCGGTACGTTGATGAACAGCGTCCAGCGCCACGACGCGACATCGGTCAGGATGCCGCCGAGGATCAGTCCGATCGAGGCACCGCTGGAGGAGACGGCCGCGAAGAGCGCGATCGCCCGGGCCCGGCCGGCCTCGTCCTTCGCCGAGGTGGTCAGCAGAGCCAGCACCTGAGGTGCGGCGATCGCGGCACCGAAGCCCTGCAGCGCGCGGGCGATGACCAGCAGGTCGTCGGTCGGCGCGAGCCCGCCGGCCAGGGAGAAGAGGGTGAAGACGGAGAGACCGGCGACGAACGTACGCCGCCTGCCGAAGACGTCGCCGAGGCGACCGCCGAGCAGCAGCAGGCCGCCGAAGGCGAGGGTGTAGCCGTTGAGGACCCAGGTCAGGGCCGCGGGGGTGAACTCGAGGTCGTCGGCGATCCGAGGGAGTGCGACGTTCACGACGGCGGCGTCGAGCACGATCATCAGCTGGGCGACCAGGACCAGAGCGATCCCGGCGCCGGCGGCCTTGGCGGCCGCGGGTGGCTTGGGTGGTGCCACGGTGGATGTCATTCGTGAGCTCCTGTTGGAGACGGAAAAGGAGTACAGTGAAGCGGAGGAAGTCTCCGCTTGGATGGAACACTACCGGAGGGTGCCTCCGGTTAGCAACGTCTTTAATTGAGCACCGTTCTGTGCCAGCGGTCACTGCTGTTAACGTGAGGCCCCCGCAGAGCGGCGGGAGCCATGGAGGAGGTCCGGATGAGAGCCGACGCGCAGCGCAACCGCGAACGGCTGATCGAGGTCGCCCACGCCGTCTTCAAGGAGCGGGGTCTCGACGCACCTCTCGACGAGGTGGCTCGACGCGCTGGCGTCGGTCCGGGCACCCTCTACCGTCACTTCCCCACGCGCGAGGCGCTCCACGAGGCGATCATGGCCACCTGGATCGAGGAGGTCTCCGCCCATGTAGAGAAGGCGATGGCGACCGAGGGCGGATGCCGGGAGAAGCTGCTCGCCTGGTTCGAGGAGTACGTCGGCCTGCTGACCCGCCACCAGGGCGCGGCCGCCAAGATCACGGCCTCCCTGGGCTGCGAGGACTCGCCGCTGCGCACCAAGTGCCAGACATACGCCGACGCCAACGAGAGCGTCCTGACGGAGATGGCCGACCAGGGCGTGCTGCGTGAGGGCGTCGACAACCTCGACGTCTGCCGTCTCCTGGGCGGCGTCGCGACGATGGCCGACCAGTCCTCGCTCGAGCCCCGGGACGTACGTCCCATGCTCGATGTCATCGCGAACGGCGTCCTCAAGAACTGACCCTCCCTGGGGCACACTGGGGGTATGTCCTTCACCTCGCCGGTCGGCGGCCCGCAGAGCCCGCTGAAGCTGGAGTTCCCGCAGTCGCTCGCGACCTATGACGACTACGCGGCCGCGCAGAAGACGGTCGACTTCCTCTCAGACCACGAGTTCCCGGTCGAGAACTGCATGATCGTCGGCACCGAGCTGAAGCAGATCGAGCGGATCACCGGCCGTCTCACCTGGAGCAAGGTCGCCCTCGCCGGCGTCCTCTCCGGTGCCTGGCTCGGTGTCTTCGTGGGCCTGATCATGTCGCTCTTCGGCGGCGAGAACTTCCTCTTCATCGTGCTGTCGACGGTGCTGCTGGGTGTCGTCTTCGGCCTGGTCTGGTCGCTGATCGGCTACGCCGCGACGCGTGGCACCCGCGACTTCTCCAGCGTCAAGATGATCGTCCCGACCAAGTACGAGGTCCTCGTCGAGCACAAG
This sequence comes from Nocardioides sp. NPDC126508, assembly GCA_040302365.1. Taxonomy (GTDB): domain Bacteria; phylum Actinomycetota; class Actinomycetes; order Propionibacteriales; family Nocardioidaceae; genus Nocardioides. The sequence goes on along the minus strand of JBEOUM010000003.1, from coordinate 259,020 downwards.
GTCGCCGCGCGTGCCCGCGAGCTCCTCGCCGACCTCCCCGGCGCTCTCCCCAACCCGTTCTCCTGAGCGTCCACGGCCGGACTCAGCGGCCGTGGGCCAGGTCGTACCAGGTCACCTCGGTGGCCATTCCGGTCGCGGTGCGGCCGAGACGCTTCTGGTAGGCGACGAGGGCGACCTGGGTGTTCCAGTCCATCACGCCGGTGATCTTCGGACGCTCGGGCGCGGAGGTGGCGCTGAGGGCGCGCTGGAGGTCGCGGACGGTCTCGCCGGACATGCCGCGCTTCAGGAGCGGGCGGCTGTTGGCCGCCCACAGCGTCTTCCAGGCACCCTGGGTCCAGGTCTTCCGCACCGTCAGCCCGTGCGAGCGCTGCCAGGCGTTGATCGCGCGCACCAGCCCGGCGTCGTACGTCCCGTCGATGGGGCCGCCGAAGTCCCCGCGCTCGCGGAGGATGCACTCGAGCGCCTTGGTGTAGATCGGCGACGGGGTGTAGGAGCTGGTGCGCGGCCGCAGGGCGGGATAGCTGGTGAAGCTGACCGGCACGCCGCCGCAGTGCGTCACCGGCCGCGCGTAGGAGCCGCGGCCGAGGTCGACGAAGTCGGAGTCGATCTCGATGGTGGTGCCGCCGTGGGTCTCCTTGTGCGGGCCGCGGTACTGCTTGACGCGCTTGTGCGGGTTCCAGGGGGAGTCGGGGATGTAGCGGGTCGAGGTGCCGGCGCGGCCGTCCCAGTCGGCGATCCACAGGTCCGCGGGGTAGACGAAGCCGCGCGGCTGGGCGTGCCAGACGGCGTACATCGCCTTGATCCCGGACGACGCGCTCGAGTACAGCGCCGGGCGGTAGCCGAGCTTCTTGATCCGGTAGCTCCAGGCCGAGACGAACCACATCGCCGACTCACGGCAGCGCTTGTTGCCGATGTCGAAGCCCTCGAGGTCGTAGAACATCGTGCTTCCGGAGGCGATGCCGTAGCGCTTGGCGGCGTCCACGGTCGCCCCGGCCTGGGCGACGCCCTGGCGCTTCGCTTTGATGTACTGGTCGGTCGGGTTTGCGCTGATCCGCGGGTCGTCGCGGTAGCGCGGGAAGTGCGGGTTGCAGGATGCCTGCGGGCCGAGCGTGATCGGCAGGAGCCGCCAGCCGCGGGCCTGCTGGGTGCGCACCCAGGTCGCGCTGAGGTTGGTCTGGTTGCGGCAGCCGCGCGAGTTGCCGGCGATGTAGATGCCGACCGCGCCGAAGTTGGAGTGCTTCCACCAGCGGTCCATCGCCCCCTGCGACGGCGCCTGGCACTGGTCGAAGCCGTAGCCGGTGAAGTTGCCCGGCGTGACCGGGGTCGCGGCCGCCGCGGGGCTGGGTGTGGCCAGCCCCGCGACGCCGACGATGCCGGAGATCAGGCTCGCGCCGAGTGCCCGTCTGACGTACTTGAACCTGGTGAAGTCCCCCATATTTCGTCACGGTAGTCACAACCGTCACTCAGTTACCAGGGGACTCGCCCAGGCGTACGTCCGAGCTTCGCTCGGTTACTCCCTCGCTCGGCGCGAGCGGACGAGCAAGCTCGCCGCTCGACCTCGCTCCGGTCGTCTCAGGAGTACGCCAGCAGCGTCTCGTCGATCTTCTCCCAGGCCGCACGCAGCTCCGCCAGGTCCTCGGGCCGCTTCCGGGCCAGATCGGCCTGCTCGCGTACGTCCTCGCTGAGGTCATAGAGGTGGTCGGTGCCGTCGAGCTGCAGGTACTTGAGCGGCCCGCGGCGAAGGGCCCGCTGTCCGCGCATCCGCCAGAAGAGGTCCTGGGTCTCGCGCGGCCGGCCGCCGAAGAGCTGTGGGACCAGGCTGGTGCCGTCGAGCGGGTAGTCCTCCGCCGGGGCCGCGCCGGCGAGCTCGAGGAAGGTCGCGGTCCAGTCGGTCGTGACCACTGGCTCGTCGCTGACCTGGTGACCCGGCAGGGTGCCGGGCCAGCTCAGGATGGTGGGCACCCGGATGCCGCCCTCGTTGAGGTTCGACTTGGCGCCGGTGAACGGCCATACGTTGGAGAACCGCTCGCCGCCGTTGTCGCTGGCGAAGAAGACCACGGTGTCGCGGAGCTGACCGGTGCGCTCGAGGGCCCTGATGACCTGGCCGATCGACCGGTCGAGGTCCTCGACCATCGTCTTGTACGTCGCCAGCGAGCCGCCGTCGGTGTGGAAGAGGACGTTCTTCTCGCCGTCCTCGATCCGGGCGGTCAGCTCATCGCTCACCGCCTTGTCCTCGGGGCCCTCCCAGGGCCAGTGCGGGGTGGTGAAGTTGAGGTTCAGGAGCCACGGGGTGTCGTGGTCGCGCTCGAGGAAGCTGACGGCCCGCTCGGTGACGATCTCGGTGTAGTAGCGGAGGTCCTCGACCTCCACCTCGTCCTCGTAGAGGTCGTGGTCGCCGTTGTGGTTGATCTTGGAGAAGTAGTCGAGCCCGCCGGAGAAGTTGCCGAAGAACTCGTCCCAGCCGACCCGGGTCGGGCTGTACCAGGGCAGATAGCCGCAGTGCCACTTGCCGAACAGCGCCGTCGCGTAGCCCTGCTCCTTCAGCAGCGAGGCGAGCGTCGGGTGGTCGAGCGGGATGCCGTGGAGCTTGTTGGGTGACGAGATGGGCTCCGGCAGCCCGCCGGCGAGACGACCGGGATAGCGCCCGGTGTAGAGCCCGAAGCGGGTGGGGGAGCAGACCGAGGACGCGGAGTAGGCATCGGTGAACCGCACGCCCGAGGCTGCCAGCCGGTCCAGGTTGGGTGTCTCGATGTCCGGGGAGCCGTAGGAGGACAGATCCGCCCAGCCGAGGTCGTCGCCCAGGATGACCAGGAGGTTCGGTCGCTTGGGCCGGTTGACCTTGCGGGCCTTGAACGGCTCCTCGGTGGCGGCGTTGGCGGGGGCGGCGAGACCGGTGGCGGCGACCGCGCCGGCTCCTGTGGCCAGGAGGCTGCGTCGGCTGAACGTGCTGGGGGAGGACACCGTATGGCCTTTCTTTAGTGAATAACTACGAATAGAAGACTAGTGGGCGAGGCGTCCGCCGAACGAAGGTCTTGGGTGATGGACGTCCGGGACGTTGGTCCCGCCGGGTTGATGGGCCCTAACCAAAGCCGTGCGGCGGCGTTAACTTGGTAAAGGAACGGATCTCGACGGGGGTGGGGGCTGTGCAGCAGCGACGTGACCGGGTGACCCCGGTCCTCTTCGCGATCACCGTTCTGCTCGCGCTCACCGTGGCCGGGATCATCCATGTCGCCTACGGCGGCCAGGTGGGCGGGCCGTTCGCGGTCGCCGACCAGGTCAGCTCGACGACCAAGCAGGGCAACACGCCTTACGTCTGCTGGGACGGCAACGGCTCCGGGTCCCTGACCCGGTGCCCGGACCCGCGCGGCGAGGACGGCATGAAGTGGGTCTTCCCGGGCTACGACGCGGCCGCGCGGAACGGCGAGTGCGCCCGCGCCGAGACCGGTCCGCGCGACCTCTTCGTCGAGTGCTCGATGACCTGGCACGGCAGCCGCGTCTACCTCCACTACGCCTACTGGAGCACGTGGCAGACCGGCCAGAAGAAGTACGCCGCCACCGGCTCGACCCCCAGGATCGAGCAGCGCCCCGACGGTGCCATGTCGCTCTCCTGGCGACCGCGGCGGCTGCCCACCCCGCACGGCGAGGCCTCCTGGGTCACCGCCGAGATGGTGGAGGGTCACGGCTGGAGCGTCGCCGCCTACGCCGGGGACGGCGAGGTCGCCCGGCAGGCGCTCGAGGAGTTCGGTGAGATCCGCGACCTGCGGGAGTGGCGCGGCCTGCCCCGCTGACGACCGGTCACGACTCGGGGGATTGGGCACTTCTGACGTAGATTTCTGCTCGTGACCGAGACTTCGTCCGCTGCCGTTGCGTCCGATCTTCCGCTCCTGGACACCGTGCACCACGCTGCCGGTGACCCCGACCGCGAGCAGCCCTGGGCCGAGCTCGGCCTGAAGGAGGACGAGTACGCCGAGATCCGCCGCATCCTCGGCCGCCGGCCGACCGGCGCGGAGCTGGCGATGTACTCGGTGATGTGGTCCGAGCACTGCTCCTACAAGTCCTCCAAGGTGCACCTGAAGCAGTTCGGCGAGATCCCGCAGGAGACCCCGGCCGGCAAGATGCTCGCCGGCATCGGCGAGAACGCGGGCGTGCTCGACGTCGGTCAGGGCTACGCGGTCACCTTCAAGGTCGAGTCCCACAACCACCCGAGCTATGTCGAGCCCCACCAGGGCGCCGCGACCGGCGTCGGCGGCATCGTCCGCGACATCCTCGCGATGGGCGCGCGGCCGGTCGCCGTCATGGACCCGCTCCGCTTCGGCCCGCTCTCCGAGGACGACACCCACCGGGTGCTGCCGGGGATCGTGTCCGGAATCGGCCACTACGGCAACTGCCTGGGCCTGCCCAACATCGGTGGTGAGGCCGTCTTCGACGCCTCCTACCTCGGCAACCCGCTGGTCAACGCGCTCTGCGTCGGCGTACTGCGCCACGAGGACCTGCACCTCGCCAAGGCGTCCGGCGCCGGCAACCTGGTGATCATGTACGGCGCGCGCACCGGCGGCGACGGCATCGGCGGTGCCTCCATCCTGGCGTCGGTCGAGTTCGACGAGGACGGTCCCGCGAAGCGGCCGAGCGTCCAGGTCGGCGACCCGTTCATGGAGAAGCTGCTGATCGAGTGCACCCTCGAGCTCTTCGCCGCCGGCATCGTCCGCGGCATCCAGGACTTCGGTGCGGCCGGCATCTCCTGCGCCACCTCCGAGCTCGCCGCCGCCGGTGACGGCGGCATGCACGTCGAGCTGACCAAGGTCCCGCTGCGTGACTCGACGCTCGCGCCGGAGGAGATCCTGATGAGCGAGTCCCAGGAGCGGATGATGGCCGTCATCGCGCCTGAGGACGAGGCCACCTTCATGGCGATCTGCGACAAGTGGGACGTCGAAGCCGCCACGATCGGCACCGTCACCGGCGAGGGTCGGCTCCGCGTCGACTGGCACGGCGAGCCGATCGTCGACGTCGACCCGCGCACCGTCGCCCATGACGGCCCGGTCTATGAGCGCCCCTACGCCCGCCCGTCGTGGCAGGACGCCCTGCAGGCCGACGTCGCCGAGAAGCTCCCGCGCGCGGCCTCCGCCGACGAGCTCCGCGAGACCGTCCTGAAGCTGGTCGCCTCGGAGAACCTGTGCGACAAGTCCTGGATCACCGAGCAGTACGACCGCTACGTACGCGGCAACACGGTCCTCTCCCAGCCGGCCGACGGCGGCATGATCCGAGTCGACGAGTCGACCAACCTCGGTGTCGCGCTCGCGACCGACGCCAACGGGCGCTTCGCCAAGCTGGACCCGTACGCCGGCGCCCAGCTCGCCCTCTCCGAGTCCTACCGCAACGTCGCCTCCGTCGGCGCCAAGCCGCTGGCCATCTCCGACTGCCTCAACTTCGGCTCCCCGGAGGACCCCGACGTGATGTGGCAGTTCGCCGAGGCGACCCGCGGCCTGAAGGACGCCTGCCTCGAGCTCGGCATCCCGGTCACCGGCGGCAACGTCTCCCTCTACAACCAGACCGGCGACGTCGCCATCCACCCCACGCCGGTGGTCGCAACGCTCGGTGTGATCAAGGACGTCACCACGCGTACGCCTTCGGACTTCCAGGCCGCCGACGAGGTCGTCGTGCTGCTCGGCGAGACCCACGAGGAGCTCTCCGGCTCGGAGTGGGCCCATGTGGTCCACGGTCACCTCGGCGGTCTGCCCCCGAAGGTGAACCTGGCCGCAGAGAAGGCCCTGGCCGAGCTGCTGGGCGAGGCCCGCTTCATCACCTCCGCCCACGACCTCTCCGACGGCGGCCTGATGCAGGCGCTGGCCGAGCCGGCGATGTCCTCGGGCATCGGTGTCTCCGTGACGCTGGCCGGTGACCCGTTCGTCGCGCTCTTCTCGGAGTCGGTCGCCCGTGCGGTCGTCACCGTCAAGGCTGACGATGTCGAGCGGCTCACCTCGCTGGCCGAGCGCCACGGGGTGGCGGCGACGAAGCTCGGCGTGACCGGTGGCTCCGCCTACCAGATCTCCTACGACGGCGGCGCCGTCGAGATCCCGCTCGAGGAGCTCACCGGCGTCTGGCGCTCGACGCTGCGCGACGCGCTCTCCTGACGTCTCCCTCGCCGCCGCGGCTTCCGGTTGATGATCCACTCGGCGATCAGCAGGTTCACCACCCAGCTGACCCAGGCTGATGCCGCGGCGGCGCTGGCGAGGGTGGGGTCCTCGGTGCCGATGTCGGCACCGGTCATGACCTCGGGCACGAACATCATCAGCAGCACCATGCCCCAGAAGCGGTTGGCGATGATCGAGAACGCCATCGCGTAGCTGCGGTACATCCACTCGCGGTGGTCCTTGAACCGCCGCTGCCGCGCGGCGCGGTAGCCGAGCACGGTGAACAGCAGGAACAGCACGCCCAGGAAGGTGTTGCCGACCTGCTGGGCGGGTCCGGCGGCGGGGAACTGGCTGGTGACCAGCGCCGCCACGCCCGTCGGGATGCCGGCGACCACATAGGCGCGCCCCGTCCACCGGTGCACCTTCGGGTGGTTGGCGCGCAGCCACGGCCACAGCTGGAGTACGCCGCAGCAGAGCATCACCGAGCCGAAGAAGATGTGCGTCACCAGGGCCGGGTAGAAGGCCGGCCCGCGGTCGGTGGCCACCAGCGACTGCGACGGGTCGAGGCCCACGTACCGCGGCAGCGCCGACACCAGGAAGATCACCGTCGCCGCGGCCAGCGGGAACAGCCACCATTGACGTGCCAGAGGTCTTGTCGTTGTGCTCATGAGCCGTCCGATCTAATAGCGTATGGCATTAACTGTTTATAGAATACGCAGATGCGATGGGCGGTCAACCGGTTTCAGGGAGGGGCAGGGCATGATGGACGCGATGAGTTCTGACCTGATCCCTCGTCTGTGGGGCAAGGCTCCGGCCGGCCGGCGTGGCCCGAAGCCGGCGCTGAGCGTCGCCCAGATCGTCGAGGCCGCCTATGTCATCGCAGATGAGCAGGGTCTTGCCGCCGTCTCGATGGCCCGGGTCGCGGAGGCGGTCGGCTGCTCGCCGATGGCGCTCTACCGGCACGTGAAGAACAAGGACGAGCTGCTCATCCTGCTCGCCGACCGGCTCTGCGCCGACCTGCCCGAGCTCGACCGGGACCTGGGTTGGCGTGAGGGTCTGGCGGCGTGGATGCGCGCTCAGGTCGACCTCGCGGTGCGCAAGCCCTGGTTCCTGGACCTGCCGCTGGCGGCCACGCTCCCGGGGCCGAACCGCCTCGCCTGGATCGATCTGGGGTTCTACTACCTGCGTGAGGTGGCGCTGCCCCCGGACGAGAAGCTCGCGATCGTGGGCATCGTCGCGCAGTACGCCGTGGGTGAGGCGAGGATCGAGGTCGAGGCGGCCCTGTCCGACCCGGACAACCCCTACGCGTCGTTCGAGCAGATGCTCGTGACGTACGCGGATCCGGAGCGTTTCCCGAACCTGATGGCCTCGATGGCCACCTGGCGGCCGGCTGGTCCCGGTGAGGAGCTGGAGTCCGACGACCCGTCGGCCTTCGGGCAGGGCCTGCTGATGGCCGGGATCGAGGCGCACATAGAGCGCCATCTCGAGCGAGGCACGCCGAAGTAAAGGTCGATACCCTGGCGGGGATGTTCCCCCACATGCATCGCCCCGTGTCCTGTGTCCTCGCCCTGTTGTTGGCGGCAGCCGCGCTGCTCGTCGGCGCCGGTCCGGCGTCCGCGGGGGAGGGTGGCACGATCAAGCGGCTGGCGAACGCCGCCCGCGCCGACGCCGGTCTGGACCCGCTGACGCGGGACTCCGCACTCGACGGGCTGGCGCGGAAGTGGGCCTACAAGATCGCTGCCGACGGGGAGCTCTCGCACAACCCCGACCTCGCCGAGCAGGTGCCGGAGGGCTGGCAGGGGATCGGTGAGAACGTCGCCATGGGCTACCCGACCGGCGCCGAGATGCACCGGGGCTGGATGAGCTCGGACGGGCACCGCGCCAACATCCTGGGCGACTACACCCACATCGGGATCGCGTTCGTGGTGGTCGACGGCACCAGCTGGGGCGTCCAGGTCTTCGCGAAGTACCCGCCGGGCGTGCGGCCGACCGCGACGCCGGAGGCCGCCGCATCGGCACCGGCCGCGCCGGCGACGACCGAGGCGCCGACCCCTCGGCAGACCTCGAAGCCCCGGAAGTCGGTGACGGCGTCGCCGGCCCCGTCGCGTACGCCCTCAGTGTCGGCGTCGCCCTCGACGTCGGCCTCCGTGTCACCGTCCTCGCCGGAGTCGAGCTCGGCGCTGCCCGGGGACGACTCCGAGACGGCCGGCCCGGCGACCTTCACCGACGCGTCGAGCGGTCCGACTGCTGCCTCGAGCGGGCTGTTCGGGACCGGGTACGTCGAGATCGCCGTCGCGGTGCTCGGACTGTCCGGGATCGGGCTGATCATCGCGTTCCTGCTGGCGCGTCGCCGGCGCGATCTCGAGGCGACGCGGCCGATGCGGCCGGCCGGACCCTACCCGGGTCCCTACCCCGGAGGCCCGGTCTACCGGGGTGCGGTCAATCCGGCTCGACCGCACCCTGGCTATCCCGTCCCGGGCCGCCCGAACCCGCATCCCGGCACCCGCCGCCAGTGGTAGCGACCTAGTCCGCGACCGCTGCCACGGGGCGGCGGGTGTCGGCCGGTGCCGTCCGAGCCGAGGGCGTACGCCGGAAGACGACGAGCGCGACCACGGCCGAGATCGCCATCATCGTGACCGGGAGCCAGAACGCGACCTGCAGCGCCTCGGCGGCCAGGGGAGCGACGGCCGACCGCTCGGTGGGCGACAGCGCGCTGAGCGCCCCGACGCCGTCGCTGCCCAGTTCGGGAAGGCGGGCGGAGAGCGCGGCCGCCAGGAGCACCGAGACACCGGCGGTGCACAGCGCGGTGGCGACCTGGTTCATCACGTTGATCATCGTCGAGCCGGCCGGGATGGCGCTGTCCTCGAGGTAGCGGGTGGCGACGGTCATCGTCGGCAGCATCACGAACCCGGCGCCTGCGGTCGCGATCGCCTGGGTCGCGGCCAGGACCGGCATCGGGGCGTCGGCGCTGAGCTGGAGTGCCAGGGCCCCGAAGCCCAGGGTGGAGACCACGATGCCTGAGCCGATCACCGGCAGCGGCGGGAAGCGGTCGATGAGCCGACCGGAGATCTGGATCATGACCCCGGCCGCGATGCCGGCGGGAGCCATCAGCAGGCCCGCGGTGGTGGCCGACTCGCCGCGGACGACCTGCCAGTAGAGCGGCCCCAGGATCATCGAGCCGAAGTAGCCGCCGGCGAAGCAGACCAGCAGCGCCGCGCTGCCGCCGGTCAGGCGGCGGCCGAGGAGCCGGATGTCCAGCAGCGGGGCCGCGGCGCGGAGGGCGTGCCGGACGAAGAGCGCCACCAGCACGATCCCGGCCCCGATCGGGACCAGCACCTGGGCGTCGAGCAGGGTGCCCTCGGCGAACGAGGTGCCCAGCACGAGGAGCGCCATCGCGGGCGGGAGCAGGAGCAGGCCGCGTACGTCCAGGCGGGCGCTCGGGCCGCGTTCCAGGCGCGGGAGGTTGCGCAGCCCGAGGACGAGGCCGAGCAGGCCCAGCGGCAGGTTGATCAGGAACATCCACCGCCACGACATGGTGTCGAGCAGCCACCCGCCGAGCACCGGCCCGAAGACCGGACCGACCAGCACCGGCAGGCCCATCAGGGCCATCAGCCGGCCCCGTTCCTCGGGTGGTGCCGAGCGCAGCGTCAGGGTCATCGCGGCCGGCATCACGAAGCCGCCGCCGAGCCCCTGCAGCACCCGGAACGCGATCAGCGACTCGACGTTCCAGGACGCTGCGACCAGGGCGGAGCCGAGGGTGAAGACGCCGATCGCGGTCAGGAACACCTGGCGGGCGCCGAACCGGCTGATCGCCCACGCGGCGGCCGGGATGACCGTGGCCAGTGCGAGCGTGTAGCCGGTGGCCACCCATTGGATCACCGGCAGCGAAGCGCCCGTCTCCTGGGAGAGACGGGCGATCGCGACCGCGACGATCGTGATGTCGATCGGGATCATCACCGTGCCGGCGATGACGGTGAGCACGATCGTTGTCGGGCTGGGCTGTCGAGTCATGTGTCCAGTCTGAAAGTTGAAGTGAACTTGAGGTCAAGGGAAAAAGGGGTAGTCCGGTAGCGAACTGCCTATTACTGGCGAGTATTTAGGCAGTTCGCTACCGGACTACCCCGGCGGTCAGCTCGACCTCTCCATCGTCCGTACGCCGACGAGCACCCCGAGCACGGCGACGGCCGCCGCCGCGACGAAGCCGCCGATGACGACATCGGCCGGGAACTCGCCGGCGAAGAGCGCCCGCTCCGCCTCCACGACGTACGTCATCGGGTTGATGTCGCTGAGGAGCTTCAGCCAGCCGGGGGCGCCGTCGAGCGGGAGGAGGACGCCGGAGAGGAGCAGCAGCGGGAAGATCAGCATCTGCTGGACCGTCCAGAAGATCCAGTCCTGCTCCTTGGCGGCAGTGGCCAGGGCGAAGCTGAGCGCACCCAGCCCGATCGCGAAGAGCGAGACGATGAGGGCACCGAGCAGGACCCCGCCGAGGTGGAGGTCGAAGCTGAACGGGGTCACCACGGCCAGGATGACGGCCGTCTGGAAGAGCACCGGCACGACCTCCTTCAGGGCCCGCCCGACCAGCAGGGACGGCCGGGAGAGGGGCGAGACCAGCAGCCGCTCGTGGGAGCCGGAGCGGATCTCCGCGGTCAGGTCGGCGCCGGTCATCGAGGCGCCCATCAGCGCGGTCATGACGACGATGCCGGGCACGAACCACTGCAGCGCGCTGCCGTTCTCGACGTCGGGCAGGAGCGGAGCGAAGAGGCCCAGGAAGACCAGCGGCTGCACCATCGCGAAGAGCATGGAGGCGGGCTGGCGCAGCTTGGGCGTGAGCTCGCGGAGCAGCACGGTCCAGGTGGCGGTGAGGAACCCGGTCGGTCGGCTCGGTACGCGGCTGGTGTGTCGGACCTGTGTGGCCGGAACGGTGAGGGTGGTCATGCTGCTGCTCCTTCGGTCTGGGTGGTGGACTCGGCCGACTCGCGCAGGCTGCGGCCGGTGAGGTCGAGGAAGACGTCGTCGAGGGTGGGGGCATGGACCTCCATCCGGACGGCGGGCGTGCCGTGGGCGGCCAGGTCGATGGCCATCGCCGGGGCGCTGTCGGCGCCACGTGGGGTGCGGATCGAGACCTGCGTCCCGGCGCGGTCGATGAGGGTCGGACCGGTCAGGGCCGACTCGGCGCGGGCCGCGGCGGTCGTGGCGTCCGCCTCGCTGGCGAAGCCGAGGAGCACCAGGTCGCCGAGTCGCTCCTTGAGGCGGGTGGCGGTGTCGTCGGCGATCACCACCCCGTGGTCGATGACGATCACGCGCCCGGCGAGCGCGTCCGCCTCCTCGAGGTAGTGGGTGGTGAGCACGATCGTGGTGCCGTCCTGGTGGAGCCGGCGGATCTGCTCCTGCAGGTTGGCGCGGTTCTGCGGGTCGAGCCCGGTCGACGGCTCATCGAGGAACAGCACCTCCGGATGGTTGAGCAGCCCGATCGCGATGTCGAGCCGGCGCCGCTGGCCGCCGCTCAGCGTCTGGACCGGGCGGTCGGCGTACTCCTGGAGGTCGAAGGCCGAGAGCAGCTCGTCGATCCGCGCCTTCGCGGCGGCCCGCGAGATGCCGTGGGCGCGGGCCTGGGACATCAGCTCGTCGCGGCCGCGCTGGACAAAGGCCGCCGCGTTGCCCTGCCCGACGTAGCCGATCGAGCGCCGGACGGCCGCTCGCGAGCGTACGACGTCGTGGCCGGCGACCTCGGCGGTGCCGGAGGTGGGCGGGATGAGGGTGGTCAGCATCCGCAGGGTGGTCGACTTGCCGGCTCCGTTGGGGCCGAGGAAGGCGACGAGCTCGCCCTGGCGGATCTCGAGGTCGAGCCCGCGTACGGCCTCGACGGTCTTCTTGCTTCTGGTGAAGTGCCTGGTCAGAGCCTCGGTGCGGATCACCGGCCGCTGGTTGGTGTGGTTCGTCATGACTCCAGCCTCTGAAGTCATCCGGCCAGTTTCTGTCCGCTTTTGAAAAATTCTTGCGGGATCCGGTTTAGAAGTCCGCCGACTGGGTAAGAGAGGAGTAGCGCGACGACGGTCGGCTCGAGGAGGGGGCGAGCCGACCGTCGCGCGGGCTCGGGCCCAGGTTCTCCGGGAATCAGGTCATGAGCTGACCGCAATCACGCCTAGAGTCCACAGCATGAGCACGAGCGCCCGGATGCTGCAGCTCCTCTCCCTGCTGCAGACCCACCGTTTCTGGCCCGGCACGGAGCTGTCCGTACGCCTCGAGGTCAGCGAACGTACGCTGCGCCGCGACATCGAGCGGCTCCGCGATCTCGGCTACGACGTGGACGCCACCCGAGGGGTGGCCGGTGGCTACCAGCTCCGGGCCGGCAACGCGCTGCCGCCGCTGCTGCTCGACGACGAGGAGGCGGTCGCGATCGCCGTCGGGCTGCGCACCGCGGCGGCCGGCCTGGTCGCCGGGATGGGGGACACCTCCGCACAGGCGCTGGGCAAGGTCGTGGCGCTGATGCCGCCGCGGCTGCGGCGCCGGATGGATGCCGTCACCTCGCAGACCGACTCACTCCCGTGGGGCGGCCGGGTGCCGCTGGACGCCGGCGTGCTCGGGATCCTGGCGCAGGCCTGTCGCGACGACGAGGCGCTGACCTTCACCTACCAGGCGCCCGAGGCCGAGCCGACCCGGCGCCGCGTCGAGCCCCACCGTCTGGTGATGCTCGGCAACCGCTGGTACCTCCTCGCCTACGACCGGATCCGCCAGGACTGGCGCTCCTTCCGCGTCGATCGGGTCAGCGACCCGGCGACCACCGGCCAGACCTTCCGTCCGCGGGAGATCCCCGGTGGGGACGCGGCGGCGTACGTGCAGGCGGGGATCCGTTCCCGCCCGGCGGCCCACGACATCTGCGTGCACTTCCGTGTCGAGCCCGACGTGGTCGCGAAGCGGGTCGGTCGCTGGGGCCAGGTCGAGGCCGCCGAGGGCGGCTGCCGGCTACGGATGCAGGCCGACGACCTGGGCTGGCCGATGATGATCCTCGCCGGGGTGGACGCCGACTTCACGGTCGAGCAGCCCGCCGAGCTGGCCGAGCTGGTCAAGCAGGCGGGGGAGCGGTTCGTCCGCTCAGGCCTGGCGACCTAGCCACTCCTCGCGCAGCAGCCCGTAGACCACCAGGTCCCGGCGCTCGCCCGGATAGGCCTGGGCGCCGCGCATGGTGCCCTCGTGGGTGAACCCGAGACGTTCGGCGACCGCGCGGCTGCGCTTGTTGTGGACGGACGTGTCGATGATGGCCCGGGCGATGTCGTACTCGTTGAAGAGGGTGTCCAGCAGCGCCGAGACGGCCCGCGTGACCAGGCCACGACCCTCGAAGGCCTCGCCCAGCCAGTAGCCGATCGTGGCCGACTTCTCGTAGAGGTTGATCCGCGCCGTCGTGGCGCCGGCGACCTGGCCGTCCTGACGGATGACGCACGGGACCGCCTCGCCCTTGACCCACTGGTTCAGCAGGTAGGTGCCGAAACCGGCGACGCTCAGCATGGTCTGGTTGCCGTGCGCCCACGGCTCCCACTCGCGGAGATGCTCGAGGTTGGCGTTGATGAGCTTGTGGACGGCGAAGTCGGTGGATCGGTCACGCAGAACCATCTCCGCGCCGTTCCCGAGGTCGATGCTGAACAAGCTGTTCTCCTACTGAGCCGGGCCGGATCTGGATCCTAGCCGCCCTGCAGCGCATCCAGGAGCAGCGTGCCGTACGCCCGCATCTGGCCCAGCACCGGGACGACCTCGCCGTCGAAACGGCAGATGACCGCGTACGCCGCCCGCCGCCCGGACACCTCGAGCAGACCGACCTCGGCGCGGACGCCGTCGTCAGTGCCGGTCTTGCTCCACACCTGGAGACCGCTACCGGGTCCGGCGTGGGCCAGCGGGTCCAGGCCGAAGGCGGAGGAGACCATCGAGAGGTCCGCGGCCGGCGCCAGCCAGGACAGGACGGTGGGGTGCGGCGTACGGAGGTAGGAGACCCAGTCGGCGGCACAGCCGAGAGAGAGCATCGGCGGGTCCTCCGGCGTGCGTACGTCCCGGACCGAGTCGTTCAGCATCGACCCGCCCGGGGCGAGCCGCGAGGCGACCGCCTGGACCGGAGCGAGACCGACGTGGTCGAGGAGCACGTTGGTGGCCAGGTTGTCCGAGACGGCGCCGACCAGCCGGGCGCAGTCGTTCAGGGTCAGGGCAGGGATGTCCAGGTGCTGCCACAGCCCGCTGTCGGCCACCGGCTCGACGCTGTCCTTGCGCAGCAGCAGCTGCCCCAGCGACTCGTCCTCGTCGAGCAGCTCGGCGAGGTGGTGCAGCAGGAAGAGCTTCCCGACGCTGGCGGTCGGCAGCAGCAGCTGCGGGGCGGACTCGAAGAGCACCTCCCCGGAGCCGGCGTCGACCGCGAGGATCGACCAATCAGTCCGTGACCTCATGAGATGGACCCTAGGCGGAGGACGACTGCTCCTCGCGGAGCTCGCCGACGACCTGGATCTTCTGCCAGATCTTGCGGGAGAGGTCGACGGTGAGGCCCTCGACGGTGCTCACCGTGTCCAGCACGACGTTGTCCTGGGAGTCCTCGGCGCAGAGCGCGGCCGTCTTGCCGACGAGGCTGAGCAGCTCGGAGCAGTACTCCAGGTAGTGGATCAGCTCGTCGGCGTCGAGGGTGAACCGGACGCTGGCCGAGGTCGGTGTGAATCCCGTACGCAGGCGCTCGGGGTCCTTGGTGAGCTGGTGCATGTCGATGATGTGGGCCAGCGACCGCAGCCGGTGCAGCAGCTTCAGTGCCCGCGAGCGCAGCAGCCGCTCCGGGATCGTGTAGAGGAAGAAGATCGCGACCGCGCCGAAGATGAGGTCGTTGACGGTGCTCTCCATCAGCGGCAGCCACTGGACGCCGGTGAGCGTCTTGTCGCCGAAGGCCGTCGCGAGGCCCCAGACGATGGCGGCCAGGGTCAGCCCGAGGACGGCCAGGATCAGCACGCGGGAGACCGCACGGGTCCACAGCAACCGTCGCCGGAGCCGGTCCCCGACCCCGGCGGAGTCCCGGATCAGGCCGCTCAGCTCCTCCGCGACCTTCACCAGCCCGCGGTCGGGGAAGCGTGCGGCGATCCGTGCGTGCAGCGTCTCGACGGTCGTCAGGACCATCGCCGACTCGAGTCTCTCCAGGCCCACGTCACCGGAGCGTAGTGGTCGCGCGCCGCCGCGGTGCGCAACTACCGAAGATAGGGTGGCGACGTGCCAGCCCGACTCAAGCCCGCGGCCGCCGCCGACGTGGGCGCTGCTCTGGATCGCGTACGCTTCGAGGAGCCTGCCAAGGCCGACCTGAGGCTCCTCACCAAGCACTACCTCGCCCTGCTCGAGGAGCGCGCGCCCGGGAAGAGCGTCGAGGTCCGCGTCCCGCCGTACGCCGCGGTGCAGTGCGTCGAAGGCGTCAGGCACACGCGCGGCACTCCGCCCGCGGTGATCGAGACCGATGCGGTCACCTGGATCGCGCTCGCCACCGGGGCGATGACCTGGTCCGACGCCGTCGATCAGGGCCGCGTGAGGGCCTCGGGAGAACGCACCGATCTGTCGGCTCACCTGCCGCTGGGTGGGTAGTCCGGTAGCGAGCTGCCCATATACCTGCCAGTAATAGGCAGTTGGCTACCGGACTACCCCGCCAACCGACCCCGACCTCCGGGAGTTATCCACAGGGCGCCAGAAATGGGAGGTCGTGGAGCCGGTCGGGGGCGCACGCTGGCGCCATGGTGAAACGAGCACCTCACTTCGAGCCGCGGCGATGGTCAGCGGAGCGGCCACATGTCGTCATGCCAGTGGCCCTCGACCCCACGGGGCGGGCGGGACCGACAACCAGGCAGAGCCGCGGTCGCAGATGGAGACGGGTCTGGCGGGGGCTGTACGTCCCGGCGAGCGTCGACTCGTCCGACGCACAGCAGAGGGTGTTGGAGGCTGCGGCGCTGTTGCCCAACACGGGCGCCGTGACCGGATGGGCGGCGTACGCATGGGCCGGTGCTAAGTGGTTCGCGGGAATGGGCGAGGCGCGGCCGGTGACGTTGGCGACGTACGGTCACAAGATTCTCGCCCAACCTGGCATCGCCGTCTCAGCCGAACGGATGCCACCTCAAGAGCGTTGCTGGATCGACGGCATTCCGGTCGCGAGTCCCGCCAGATCGATCGTCTTCGAGATCCGGTATTCGCCGGATCTGCGTGAGGCGGTGCGGTGGCTCGACGTGGCGCTGGCGAGCGACCAGGTCAGTCTGAACGAAGCGGCGGCGTACATATCGACGCTGAACGGCTGGACCGGTGTGGGGATGTCCCGGCAGGCGATCGTCTTGGCCGACGAGAACGTCTGGTCGCCGAGGGAGGTCGACCTACGACTCCTGTGGCGGATCGATCTCGGGCTCTCCGCACTGGTGTGCAATCGTCCGGTCTTCGACCTCGAGGGTCGGCACATCGGGACTCCCGACGTACTCGATCTCGAAGCCGGCGTCGTGGGGGAGTACGACGGCAAGCTTCACCTGGAAGGAAAGCGGCGGGCCGTCGACATCCAACGCGAGGGTCTGTTCCGTGCCGCCGGCCTCGAGTACGTCGCCATGGTTTCTCGCGACATCGGTGACCCGAGTGGGTTCCTTCGCCGCACCCTGGAGGCGAGATCCCGTGCGCGCCGGATCCCCGTCGCTGACCGTCGTTGGACGATCGATCCACCCCGCTGGTGGACCCCCACCCACACCGTGGAACAGCGTCGAGCGTTGAACGACGTTCAGCGGGAGCGCTTCTTGTCGAATCGGGCGGGGTGAGGTGGTCGTCGAGGTAGTCCGGTAGCGAACTGCCCATATACCCGTCAGTAATAGGCAGTTCGCTACCGGACTACCCGAGCCCCACCCCCGCCCAGATAATCTCACCCCATGACCCTCTCCACCGAAGACATCAAGGCCCGTGTAGAAGACCTCTTCCCCGGGATCCGCAAGGACCTCGAGGACCTGGTCCGGATCGAGTCAGTGAGCGCGGACCCCGAGCGCCTGAGCGAGGTCGAGAAGAGCGCGGAGAAGACCCGCGACCTCTTCGCGGCCGAGGGCTTCGAGGTGGAGATCGTGCGCGCCTTCGACGGCGCCCCGCCGGCCATCGTCGGTGAGAAGAAGGGCCCCGAGGGCGCCCCGACGGTGCTGCTCTACGCCCACCACGACGTCCAGCCCGAGAACGACCACGCCGACTGGGACACCCCGCCGTTCGAGCCCACCGAGGTCGGTGACCGCCTCTACGGGCGCGGCGCGGCCGACGACAAGGCCGGCATCGCCGCCCACATCGGCGCGGTCCGAGCCTTGGGCGACGCCCTTCCGGTCACGGTCCGCCTCTTCATCGAGGGCGAGGAGGAGGTGGCCTCCGCGACGCTGCCGCAGTTGCTCGAGAAGTACCAGGACAAGCTGAAGGCCGACGTCATCGTCATCGCCGACTCCGGCAACTGGGACATCGGCGTCCCGGCGCTGACCACCTCGCTGCGCGGTCTCATCCGTGTCGACGTCGAGCTCCGCACCCTGGGCCACGCGGTCCACTCCGGCATGTGGGGCGGTCTGGCTCCTGACGCGATCATGGCCCTCGTACGCCTCTTCAACACCCTCTGGGACGAGGACGGCGCGCCTGCGGTCGAAGGCCTGGTCTCCGGAAAGGCGGCCGACGTCGACTACCCCGAGGAGCGGCTCCGCGCCGAGTCCGGTGCCATCGCCGGGCTGCAGTGGGTCGGCAAGGGCAGCGCCGTCGAGCGGATGTGGACGCAGCCGGCGATCACGATCACCGGTCTGGACGCCCCCAAGGTCGACGGTGCCTCCAACACCCTCTCGCCGAGCGCGCGTGCCAAGGTCACCATCCGGATCGCCCCCGGCGACTCCGGTGAGAACGCCGTCGCCGCCCTCACCCAGCACCTGGAGAAGCACGTCCCGTGGGGCGCCGAGCTGACCACCAAGGTCGTCGACACCGGTGAGCCGATCGCCCTGGACGCCACCGGCCCGGCCTACGACGCGGCCCGCGCCGCCTTCACCGAGGCCTGGGACGGCACCGCCCCGATCGACATGGGCGTGGGCGGCTCGATCCCGTTCATCGCCGAGTTCCTCGAGGCGTTCCCGCAGGCCAGCGTGCTCGTCACCGGCGTCGAGGACCCCGACACCCGGGCCCACGGCGCCAACGAGGGTCTCCACCTCGCCGAGTTCAAGAAGGTCGTCGTCGCCGAGGCGCTGCTGCTCCAGAAGCTGGGCAGCTAGACGCCGAACAGCGTCACTGCCACCTGGGTGCCCTGACCGGGAGGTGAGGCGATCTCGAGCGCCCCGTGGTGGCGGCTGACGATCTGGTCGACCAGGGTCAGCCCGAGCCCAGCTCCGCGCGAACCACCGAGCGCGGAGTTGGTGCCTCGGAAGAACGGCTTGTAGACCTCGGACAGCTCCTCGGCAGCGATGCCGACTCCGGTGTCGGTGACGATGATCGTGACCTCGTTGCCGGCGCTGTAGAGCATCACCTGCACCCGGGAGCCCCGGTAGCTGTAGGTGAGCGCGTTCTTCACCAGGTGCAGGAAGGCGGCGCGCAGCTCGCGGGGGTCGCCAACGACGTACGCAGGTCCGGTCGGCGTCGTCAGGACGCACTCGATGTCCTTCTGGGCGGCGTCGGGATCGAGCTCGTCGAGGACGTCGTCGAGCATCTCGGAGATCTCGATCGTGGTCTCGCCGGGGGCGTTGGCTGGGTCGCGGATCCGGGACAGGAGCAGCAGGTCGCCGACGATGCCCTCGATCTGGGCGCTGCGTACGGTGAGCGTCTCCACCTGGACGATCCACGGCAGGGTGTTCGCCTGCTCGCCACTCAGCGCGTTCAGCGACGTGCCGAGTGCGTTCACCGGGATCCTGAGCTCGCGGGCGACCGCCTCGATCAGCTGGTTGCGCTCGCGGTCGGCGTCGGCGAGCTGGTGGGCCAGGTCGCGCTCCTGCGTGTAGGCGTTGGCGGTGAGCACGATGCGTCCGAAGTCGCGGCCCAGCTCCATCGCCAGCCGGCCCTCCGCGTCGGTCCAGATGGGCCGCCCGGGCGCGCGGAGGAGGACGATGTGGCCCAGCCACTCGTGGTCGGCGCCGACCGGCACGACCAGGACGCTCTCCGCGCCGAGGGTCTCGAAGAACTTGTCGGCGACGGCGGCCTGCTCGTTCCACTCGGGGGAGTTCGCGATCCGCTCGCGGCACAGGATCGAGTAGGTGCCCTCCGCCCAGTAGCGGGACGTGTTCCGCGAGGTGAGGGCGGCCAGGCCCGGGTCGGGGTCCCAGTTGAGACCCGGGGTCGCGTGGACGACCATCTCGCTGCGGGGTCCCTTGGTCGCCATCCAGATGCCGTCGGCACCCAGACCGCGGATGAGCGCGTCGTGGCTGGTGTCGAGCACGTCGGCGAGGCTGAGCTTCGAGCTGGCGTCGCGGAGGAACTCCTTGGCGGTCTCGAGGTTCGCGGCGCGCTCGTAGAGCCGCTCGCGCTCCAGATAGCCGCGTACGACGCGCTGGGCCCGCTTCGCGAACCGGTTGAGCACGCGGCGCTGGGTGAAGTCGGGCCGCCGGCCGCTGACCGGCATGTCGACCGAGAGGCATCCCTGGATGGAGCCGTCGTCGCCGAGGATCGGCGCGATCAGCATGTCGTGAGGGTGCCAGGCGTCGGGCGCGTCGATCATGTTGGTGGTGGAGACCCAGCTGCCCTCGTGAAGGTTCACCCGCTCCTGGGGGATGAACCGCCAGGCGTCCCAGTTCTCCCCGCGGGAGAGGTTGTCGCGCAGGTCGGAGAGGGCCCATCGGGTGCCGAGGATCTCCTCGGCCGTCTCTCGCTGACCGTGTGCGTTCAGGCCGCTTGTGAAGCCATGGACCGCCACCACCTCGAGCTCGTCGCCGCGGACCACGTTGATCGCGGCGATGCCGAAGCCGAGCAGCTCGCAGATGCCCTCGGCGATCATCTGCAGGGCCGGGTCGACCACCGGCAGCGCAGTCCTGCTCGACGTGCTCGTCGGCACGTCGAGGGCGTCAACTGGCTGTGGTGGGGGCATCCTTGCTCTCAGTGAGGTCGGTCAGGGCGAGTGTTGCAACGGCGTGGCAGTCCTGAGGACCTGGGCACCACGGAGTGTTGCACGAATCACGCGCGCTGTGCAGCCGTCGGTCAGTGTCTCGACCAGATTGTGACGTTCGGTTAACCAAGCGAGGTCGCGTCGTTGGCCAACGGGAGGACCAGCGAGACCCGGGTGCCGGTGCCGGGCTCCGAGCGGAGCGTGACCCGGCCGTCGTGGCGACGAGCGACCCGGTCGACGATGCTCAGCCCGAGGCCGACGCCCTTCCGGCCGCCGATCGCCTGGCTGGTTCCGCGGTAGAACTCGGTGAAGACCTGCATCTGCTCGGCCGCGGGGATGCCGACCCCGTTGTCCGTCACCGAGATCGCCGCCTCGCTGGCGCTCTCCACGATGTAGAGCCGCACATGGCCGCCGCGGTGGGTGTAGACGAGGGCGTTGTCGACCAGGCGGAGGATCGCCGCCTTGATCTCGCTGCGGTCGCCCAGCACGAAGACGCTGCGCGAGGGCACGTCGATGCTCATCTCGATGCCACGCTTCTCGGACTCGTACGTCCTCTGCTCGAAGATCTCCTGCAGGAGCGAGGTCAGGTCGACGTGGGTGAGGGTCGGCCGCGACGAGGGGTCGGAGAAGCGGGAGAACAGCAGCAGGTCGTCGACCATCGCGACCAGCTGGTCGGAGCGGCTGATCAGGTTGCCGACCTGCTGGAACCACGTCGTCGACCCGCGGTCCTCGTGGCGCATCGCGTCGATGCCGGTGGTGAGGGCGGTGAGCGGGTTGTGCAGCTCCTGGGCGACGGACTCGATGAGCCGGCTGTGCACCTTGTCGGCGGTGGCGAGCCGCTGCGCGAGGTCACGCTCCTGGGTGTAGGCGTTCGAGGTGAGCACGATGCGCCCGAAGTCGCGACCGAACTCCATCGCGAGCCGCCCCTCGGCGTCGGTCCAGCGCGGGCGGCCCGAGCCACGGAGCAGCACGAGATGGCCCAGGGCGGTGGTCTCGACGCCGATCGGCACGACCAGGAGCGAGTCGGCCTCGACCGCGTCGAGGAACTCCAGGCCCAGCCTGGCGTACTTCCTCTGCTCCGCGTCGCCGTGGTGCAGCGCGTGCCGGAGTAGCTCGCGGTTGACGATGGCGTGCTGACCGTCGTTCCACAGCCGGGTGGCCTGGTAGGCCTGGCCCGCGGCGATGTTGTTGCTGTCGGTGGCGTTCCAGCCGAGGCCGGGCGAGGCGTAGACCACGGAGCCGCCCTCGCCGTCCCGGGCCTGCACGTAGAGGCCGTCGGCGTCGAGACCCCGGCTCATCGCCTCCTGGGTGGCCTCGAGCACCCCGGTGAGACCGAGCTGGGAGTTGGCCTCGCGCAGGAAGCTCTGCGCCTCGAGCAGGTTGTTGGCCCGCTCCTCGAGGTATTCGCGCTGCAGGGTCAGCAGCACCGCCCGCCTCGCCTGCCGGGCGAACCGGTTGAGGATCCGCTGCTGGCGCCGGCCGGGTCTGCGGCCGTTGGTCGGGCGATCGATCGAGAGTACGCCGACGAGCTCGCCGTTCTCGTCGTAGAAGGGCGCCAGGAGCTCGTCGAGCCGATGCCAGTCCTGCGGGTCCCTCAGGATGTCCTCGTCGGTGTCGGGGACCCAGTAGCCCTCCGCCTCGCCGATGGTGTTCTTCTCGTGGGGGACGAACTTGATGTCGCCCCAGTCCACCGACATGTCCAGGAGGTCGGTGACGACCGTGACCGGGAACCGGGTGCCGAGCATCTCGGCGACGGTCATCTCGCCCTCGACGGTGTGGCCGGTCTCGTCCCCGTAGGCGGCGACGATCTCGAACTCGTCACCTCGGCGGATGTTGATGACAGCGGCGCCGAAGCCGACGAGCTCGGTGACACCCTCCGCGATCAGCTGCAGACCGGGGTCCGGGGTCGGGTACGCCTCGGAGGCGCCGACAGGCGCGTCCGGACCCTCTGAGGGCGTACTGGTCATGAGCTCTCCGCCGAGATGAAAATGCAACCCGTTCCCGGTGCGTAAGGTTAAACAATGGGCAGCGTCACACGGAATGTGCTTCCCGCGCCAGGGGTCGAGTCGACCGATATCAGTCCGCCGCGGCGGCTGACGATCCGCGACACGATGGTCAGACCGAGGCCGGTGCCCGGCTGTTTGAGCGCTCTCGGGTTGGTCGAGCGGAAGAATTCGGTGAACAGCCGGTCCTGATCCTCCGGCGAGATCCCGAGGCCGTGGTCGGTCACCCGGAGCTCGAACCAGCCGGGGCTGGTGCGCGTGCTCACGATGACCTGGCCGCCCTCGGGGCTGTACTTGATCGCGTTGGTGACCAGGTTGATCACCACCCGGTCCAGGTCGCCGGGAGCCAGGGTCACGTGGACGTCGTCGGCCGGCATCTCGAAGACGAGCTCGTGGGCGTCGCTGGGAGGCATCTCCGCGCTGAGCTCGGTGTAGACCTCCTCGAGCACGCGCGCGACCTGGATCGGCACCGTGGTCGGCAGGTGGTCGGGGTCGGAGACCTTCGACAGCATCGCCAGGTCGGCCACGATCTTCTCGGTGCGGTCGCGGTTGCGGGTGAGCGCGGTCAGCACCTCGGCGTACTCCTCCTCGGACTCCGCGTAGGGCAGCGACTCGATGTTCCACCGGAACGCGGAGAGCGGGTTCTTCAGCTCGTGGGCGACCGTCGCGATCAGCCGGCTCTTGTGGGCCTCGAGCTCGCGCAGGGAGTCGACCGCCGCCTTCTGCCGCAGGTACGCCCTGGAGTTGTGGACCACACGGCCGAAGTCGCGGCCGAGGTCGGCGGCGGTGATCAGCTCGAGCTCGCTCCAGTGGGGCTTGTCGGGACCGCGGCAGAGGAGCATCGCGCCGTACCACGTCTGGCCGGACCCGATCGGGACACCGACGATCGAGCCGACCTTGTAGCGGCGGACCCAGTCGGTGATCTGCTGCTGCGCTGCAGGGTCGGGGTGGGGCAGCCGCTCGGCGCCGTCGGGGGTCTGCACGGTGATGCTGCGCTGGTCCCAGAGGTATTGCCCGTACTCGACCATGAACGGGCTGGTCAGGTCCTCGATCGGGAGCTTGAAGTCCTCCCGGTAGACCTTGGTGCGGATGCCCCGGCCGCCGGGCTTGGACATGTGCAGCCAGAAGTCGGTCAGGTCGAGCACGTCGACCAGCCCGGTGCTCAGCGAGTTGAGGATCTCGTCGGGGTCCAGCTCACGCCCGGCGCGGCGGATCACATCGCGGGCGGCCTCGGCGAGGCGTACCTGCTCGGAGAGCTCCTCACGCTCGAGGGCGAGCAGGATCGCACGCTGCGCCTGCATCGCGTGGCGGCCGAGCACGGCGCGCTTCTCCGGGTTGGGGCGGAGCCCGTCGGTCGGTACGTCGACGATCAGTGTCCCGCGGAGCTTGCCGGCGTCGTCGCGCAGCGGCGCGACCAGCAGGTCGAGCGGGTTCCAGGCGCCGACGGCATCGATCGTCGTCATCTTCGGGATCCAGCCGTACACATCGGCGTCGGGGTCCAGCCGCTCCGCCGGGACGAACTTGAAGATCCCCCAGTCGTCGGCCCGGGCGAGCTCGGCCTCGAGCTGCTCGATCGGGGTGGCGGTGCCGAGCAGGTCGGCGCGGGCGGAGTCCTGCCCCGAGACCACCGCCATGTGGAGGTGGCCGTCGGCCCGGGCCACGCTGATCGTGGCCATCTCGAAACCCGCCAGCGCGGTCAGGCTGTCGGCGATCAGCTGGAGGTCGGAGAGGTCCTCGCCAGGGGTGAGCAGACCGCCGATCTCCGCCAGGTCGGTGGTGATCGTCGTCATCGTCGTGGTGAGGTCGCTTCTGGCGCGCTTTCCGCCGCCCAACGGTGGTGGGGCGAATCCCGGCGGCACCGTCAGTCGGTGACCACCGGCGGGCGGGGGCGCTGAAGAAGTCATCGGGGCGATTATCCGGGAAGAGCGTCCCGGGCGGTAGGGCAGACGTGGAGAGTTCTTTGCAATCATGATCCCGAGACGTTCATGTGACCACTCTTACAGGACGGTCAAGGGTTCGGTGATCGCCCGAGGACGGCCTTACACTCGATGCCGTGGTCAACCTCACCAGCTCAGGTAGGCACGTGTCCCGACGCAAGGGTGGCGACGGCCGGCTCACCGCCGCTCTCGACCCCCACGACCAGGGTCCCCAGGACCACTGCGGAGTCTTCGGTGTGTGGGCGCCGGGCGAGGACGTCGCGAAGCTGACGTACTTCGGCCTGTACGCGCTGCAGCACCGTGGCCAGGAGTCGGCGGGTATCGCGGTCAGCAACGGACGCCAGATCCTCGTCTACAAGGACATGGGGCTGGTCAGCCAGGTCTTCGACGAGCCGACCCTCGAGTCGCTCAAGGGCCACGTCGCCATCGGCCACGCCCGCTACTCCACCACCGGGGCCTCGGTGTGGGAGAACGCGCAGCCGATCTTCAAGCCGACGCCGGACGGCTCGGTCGCCCTCGGCCACAACGGCAACCTGATCAACGTCGCCGACATGCGCGCCGCCGTCGAGGTGCTGCCCGAGCACTCCGAGGGCCGCCACGCGCCGGTGTCGACCAACGACACCTCGCTGCTCACCGAGCTGCTCGCCTACCACCCCGACTCCTCGCTGGAGGCGCGTGCGCTGGAGGTGCTGCCGACGATCCGCGGCGCCTTCTCGCTGGTGTGGATGAACGAGGACACCCTCTTCGCCGCGCGGGACCCGCAGGGGATCCGCCCGCTGGTGCTCGGTCGCCTCGAGCGCGGCTGGGTGATCGCCTCCGAGGACGCCGCCCTGGCCACCGTCGGCGCGAGCGTCGTCCGCGAGGTCGAGCCCGGCGAGATGATCATCATCGACGAGTCCGGTCTGCGCTCGGTGCGGTTCGCCGAGACCGATCGCAAGGGCTGCGTCTTCGAGTACGTCTACCTGGCCCGCCCGGACGCCAACATCGCCGGCCGCAACGTCCACGAGTCCCGCGTCGAGATGGGCCGTGAGCTCGCCCGCGAGTTCCCGGTCGACGCCGACCTGGTCATCCCGGTGCCCGAGTCCGGGATCCCGGCGGCCACCGGCTACGCCCTCGAGAGCGGTCTGCCCTTCGGTCAGGCGTTCGTGAAGAACGGCTACGTGGGGCGTACGTTCATCCAGCCGTCCCAGACCCTGCGCCAGCTCGGCATCCGGCTCAAGCTGAACGTGCTCGAGCACATGGTGCGCGGCAAGAAGGTCGTCGTGGTCGACGACTCGATCGTCCGCGGCAACACCCAGCGCGCCCAGGTGCGGATGCTGCGTGAGGCCGGCGCCCTGGAGGTCCACGTGCGGATCTCGTCGCCGCCGGTCAAGTGGCCGTGCTTCTACGGCATCGACTTCGCCACCCGCGCCGAGCTGATCGCCAACGGTCTCTCCGTCGACGAGATCGCCGCCTCGGTCGGTGCGGACTCGCTCGGATACATCTCCCTCGACGGGATGATCTCGGCGACCCGTCAGGAGCGCAGCGCGCTCTGCACGGCCTGCTTCACCGGCGAATACCCCGTAGAGCTGCCCGACGAGAGCATGCTCGGCAAGCACCTCCTCGAGGTCTCGCTGCAGTCCCCGACCGAGGGCAAGGCCCTTCCGGTCCTGAACAACCCGTGATCGGAGATCCACCAGTGAGCCAGACCGAGCCGACCAACGCGTACGCCGCAGCAGGTGTCGACATCCACGCCGGTGACCGCGCCGTGGATCTGATGAAGGTCTGGATCGAGAAGTCCCGGCGCCCCGAGGTGCTCGGCGGGGTCGGCGGCTTCGCCGGCCTCTTCGACGCCTCGGCCCTGAAGGCGTACGAGCGGCCGCTGCTGGCCACCTCGACCGACGGCGTCGGCACCAAGGTCGCCATCGCGCAGGCCCTGGACAAGCACGACACGATCGGCTTCGACCTGGTCGGCATGGTCGTCGACGACCTGGTCGTCTGCGGCGCCGAGCCGCTGTTCATGACCGACTACATCGCCACCGGCAAGGTGGTCCCGGAGCGGGTCGCGGCGATCGTCAAGGGCATCGCGGAGGCCTGTGTCGAGGCCGGCTGCGCGCTGGTCGGCGGCGAGACCGCCGAGCACCCGGGTCTGCTCGCGGCCGACGAGTACGACGTGGCCGGTGCGGCCACGGGCGTCGTCGAGGCCGACGACCTGCTCGGTGCGAACCTGGTGAAGGCGGGCGACGTCGTGCTCGCCTTGGAGGCCTCCGGCCTGCACTCCAACGGCTTCTCCCTGGTCCGCCACGTGCTGCTCAACTCCGGCGCCTACACGCTGGACGCGGAGATCGCCGAGTTCGGCCGTACGCTCGGCGAGGAGCTCCTCACCCCGACCCGCGTCTACGCCAAGGCGTGCCTGGAGCTGGCCCGTGGGACGAAGACCCACGCCATGTCCCACGTCACCGGCGGCGGCCTCGCCGCCAACCTGGAGCGGGTCATGCCGGCGGAGCTCTCCGCGCGGATCGACCGCACCACCTGGACCCCGGCACCGGTCTTCGACCTCGTCCGCCGCACCGGCTCCGTGGCCCTGCAGGACCTGGAGATGACCCTCAACTGCGGCGTCGGAATGGTCGCCCTGATCGACCCCGAGGACGTCGACGAGGCGATCCGTATCCTGGCCGGCCACGACATCCGTGCCTGGGCCGCCGGTGAGGTCACCGACACGCCGGGCGGCAAGGTCGAGCTCGACGGGGCGTACGCGGGCTGGAACGCCTGAGGCGGGACCCCTCGAGAGCACGAAGGGCGCCGGAGCGGAAGCTCCGGCGCCCTTCGGCACTTCTCAGGCCTTGCGCACCTGCACGACCGTGGGCCGCGGGCCGTGGAAGTCGCCCTCGGCCGCGGTGCCCTCGACGTAGTCGGGGAAGTAGGAGTGCGGTGCGTCCCAGGTCCCCTCCTCGCCCGGGTGCTGGACGGCGACGAAGACCGAGCCGTCGCGGTCGTGGATGACCGGCCCGCAGGTCTCGGCGTCGCGGGGGACGGCGAGGAACTGCTGGACGTGGCCGCGCTCGGGTCCGGCGAGCGGGACCTTGAAGAGACCGTCGAGCTTCTGGATCGAGCTCGGCGCGCCGTCGGTGGCGAGCCACATGTTGCCCTCGGAGTCGAAGGCGACGTTGTCCGGGCAGGAGATCGGCGAGACCTTGTCCTGCGGGTAGCCCGCGAAGTAGGTCGAGCCGTTCACCGACGGGTCACCGGCGACGATCACGAGGTTCCAGCGGAAGACGCGCGAGGTGTGGTCGCCGCCGTCCTCGGTGATCTCGACGACGTGGCCGTCCCGGTTGGTGTTGCGCGGGTTCGGCTCGTCGGCCGGGGCCTTGCCCGTGGTGCCGCGCTGAGAGTTGTTGGTGCACACGACGTAGACCTTGCCGGTCTTCGGCGAGGGCTGGACGTCCTCGCAGCGGTCCATCTTGGTGGCGCCGGCCTGGTCGGCGGCGAGGCGGGTGTAGACGAGCACCTGCTCGAGGCTCATCCCGGCGATCTGGCTGCGACCGTTCTTCACCAGCGGGATCCACTGGCCGTAGCCGTCGAACCGGCCGTCGCTCGGCAGGGTGCCGGTGCCGTCGATCTCGCTCGCCGGGGAGTCACCGTGGAAGCGCGCGACGTAGAGGTCGCCCTCGTCGAGCAGGGTGAGGTTCCGGCGGCGGTCGTCGGGGTTGTAGCGGCCCTTGGAGACGAACTTGTAGAGGTAGTCGAAGCGCTCGTCGTCACCCATGTACGCCACCACGTGGCCGTTGTCGGCGACGACGACGTTCGCGCCCTCGTGCTTGAGGCGGCCCATCGAGGTGTGCTTCCGCGGCGTCGAGGTCGGGTCGGTCGGGTCGATCTCGACGATGTAGCCGAACCGGTTCGGCTCGTTGGCGTAGTCGGCGCTGCGCGCGTCGAAGCGCGGCTCGATGGCCTCCCAGCCGTACGTCGACGGCTTGTCGGCGAGGCCGTAGCGCTTCTCCTCCGCCGAGGTGCCGGTGGCGTGGAAGTAGCCGTTGAAGTTCTCCTCGCCCGACAGGATCGTGCCCCACGGCGTGGTGCCGCCGGAGCAGTTGCCGATCGTGCCCAGCGCCACGGTGCCGGTCGGGTCGGCGGCGGTCTTGAGCAGGTCGCTGCCGGCGGCCGGCCCGGTGAGCTTGAACGGGGTGGAGGCGGTGATGCGGCGGTTCTTCGGAGCCGAGGGGACGTACGTCCACTTCTCGCCCGGCGCGGAACGCTGGAGCTCGACGATCCCGAAGCCGTGGGCGGCCATCGCGATCTTCAGCTGCTCGGGGGCGTCGAGGTCCGGCGGGAACATGATGGTGGGGTTGACGTACTCGTTGTTGCAGCACAGCAGGGCCTTGGTGCCGGCCTTGTTGGTCACGATGACGTCGGTGTAGTCGTTGTTGTAGCCCCAGGCGAGCGCCTGCTTCTCGGCCGTCTGGCTGTTGACGTCGAAGGGAACGCCGCCCGGCAGGATCGGGTCGCCCCAGCGGATGATCGGGTCCCAGGTGTAACCCTGCGGCACCACGAAGGTGTCCTCGGTGGCCGCGACGGGCGTGATCGCCTTGAACGGGAGGTTCGTACGTCCGCTCGTGCCGCGGCCGGCGGCGAGACCCGCCTGGACGGGGCTCGCGGCGGCCGCCAGGCCGCTGCTGCCGACGGCGAGGGCGACGGCGCCAGCGCCGGCGAGACCCAGGGCGTGGCGGCGGCTGAGGGCCTTGCCGGCGATGTCACGGAAGTAGCCGTTGTCGGAGGTGTTGGGCGCGGGCTTGGCGCACGCGCTGTCGCACTTGAGGGCACAGGTCACGGCGCTGCGCTTGCCGCGGGTGTGGCCGCTCATGGGCAGCAGCGACAGCATGGTGCGGCGGCCGTTCGTCACGGCGGGGGCACCTTCGTCGCTGCACGAGGGGCAGGCGGTGTCGGTCTGGATGTCGCTCAGTTCGGTCACTGCAGTTCCGTTCAAGACGCGGGGTTTTGTCAGATCTCCCAAGAATCGGAAGGGAGGCTATGCGCGGCGGGTCAACCATCCGGCCCCGCAATCTGTCGCTGAGGTGAACGGCGAATGACGACTCATCAGGCCGGTCGTCAGGCGGGG
Source organism: Nocardioides sp. NPDC126508 (assembly GCA_040302365.1). GTDB lineage: Bacteria > Actinomycetota > Actinomycetes > Propionibacteriales > Nocardioidaceae > Nocardioides. Next base: position 229,798 of record JBEOUM010000003.1, on the reverse strand, counting down.
AATCGTGTGACGTCAGTAACATTCGCTGCCAGCGAACGGATTTTCGACACCCCGGCGTGCGGATTCTTGGGATGAACCGGTAGCGTTATCCCTACGAGAAACCTGTGAACAGCCCGGGACTATCCCGGCCAAGTGCGACGAGGGGGCTGGACCCTATGGGGCGCGGCCGAGCGAAAGCCAAGCAGACGAAGGTCGCACGCGACCTGAAGTACCGGACCTATGAGACGGACTTCGGGGCCCTTGCGCGCGAACTTCACGGTGATGAAGACACCAGTCAGAAGTCCGATCCGAAGCCGGACGACTACGACGACTGGTCGGACTACGACGCGGGATCCTCGCGCGACTAGGGTTTGTCGGCCACGACGGCAACGTCTTGGCCGACTTCCCTCAGACCGATCGACCCTTGGTCGATCGGCTCAGGACAACCTCCCCGTGGGTGCCATAGCCGGGTAGCCGGCCGCCGTGAGGCGTGCCGTCGAAGGCGACGTGCAACCACTCGTCCCCGACCGGGATCAGCGTGGGCCACGGAAGGTTCGAGACGTACTCCGAACGGAGCTCTGCGACCTCGTTGAGGTCCAGGTCGAAGATCGGGTAGCGAGCACGGACGTGACGCGGATTGTCGCGCCCGTCGCTGGCGGTGACCACGAACGTGCCGCCCAGCGGGACGAGCGTGGTGCCCTCGGTGGCTCTCCGGTCGGTGCGCGCTGCCCGCAGGGCGAGCGCGTCCAGACTCGGTCCGGCGGCGAGCACGGGGTGGAACTCGAAGTACCTCTCCGCGCTCACGTAGCCGACCAGCCACTCGCCGTCGTGGCGGACGAGGTGGGGGTCCCAGACACCGACCGACGCACTGTGCCCGTTCTCGGAGCTCTCGGTCGGCAGCGCGAGCGGGCTCGCGTCCAGGACGTGCTCGCCCCTGGTGAGGTCCTCGCGCGAGCGGGCGACGGTGACGCCGACCGGGCTCCACGGCTTGCTCGGGTCGGTCTTGTCCGGCGCCTTGAACGAGGCCCACGTGCTCGTCGCGACCAACCACTCGTCGCCGTCGCGCACCAGATGGGTCGCGTGGTCGCCGTGGACCAGCCCGCCCCGGCGGAAGTAGAGCGCACCGCGATGGACGAGGTCGTACGTCACCGGGTCCAGCGCCCACACCGAGGTGTGCGCGGTGGGGAAGAACCCCGGGCCGGCGCTGGTGGCGGTGAGCAGCAGGGTGCCGTCGTCGTCGCGGAACGGCGAGCCGTCGGCGTACGTCACGACCCGGATGTCGCGCAGGCCGAGCTGCCCGAACGCGCCGGTGCGGACGTCCTCGGCAGAGCCCTCGTGGCTCGCGGTCAGGCCGGCGAGCCAGGACTCCGCACGCGGCTCGATCCCGAGCTCGGAGAGGTCGACCCGCGCCCTGGCGATCCACTCGCCGTTCCGGTTGGTCAGCGCGGTCAGCATCGTCCCGGTCAGCGTCAGCGCGAACCGGGCGACCTCGCGACCGGCCCGGCCGTGGCGCCGGCTCGCGTGGGACGTACGCCCCGCCCCGGTCGTCACATCGAGCCGGACCCGGCGCCCGTCGTAGCTCCCGGTGAGCACATCCCCGCCCGAGGTGAAGGTCAGCGAGACCGGGCCGTCACAGGCGGCCTCGATCGCGGCGTTGGCCGCGGGCCGGGAGGGGCTGGTGGACGCGACCGCGATCGTGACGGGGCGCTGGCGACGTACGATCTCGAATTCGGGGAACATCGGCTCCAGTCTTCCGGGCGCGTGGGCGCCGCCCTAACGCAACCCCCGGACATAGGCCGTGGCCCGCCGCAGGTCGTGAAGACGCGCCTCCCAGGTGATGCCGAGGAAGAGCAGCAGCAGCCCGGCCGCGCCGAGCACCCACCACTGCTGCAGCGTCTGCGCGGAGGGCATCTGCGCCAGGGCGAGGACGGAGGCGACCAGGGCCCCTCCGACCAGCGGTGCCGCCCAGCGCAGCAGGGCGCCGCCGATGATGAACGCCAGGCAGGCGACGCCGAGGACGGCGGTCCGCATCGAGACGGGGTCCTGGAGGGCGGCCGGGACGGACGGGATGAGCGCGAGGAAGACGCCCGGCCCGACCACCGGCAGCGAGGCGACCTCCCGGTCGAGGCGGAGCTTGACCACGCCGAAGACGACCAGCGCGATCGCGGGCGGCAGCGTGTAGGACTCCCAGGTTGCAACCGAGGTGTCGGCCAGCCGGATCCACAGCGCGATCGTGGCGAGCGAGGCACCGGCCCAGCCGAGCCAGCGGCGCTCGGCGTGGGCGATCGCGTGGGCAGAGACGGCGGCACCGGCCAAGGTGAGCAGGATGCTCAGCCAGGGGAGGTCGACCCCGCGCGATCCGACCGCGGTCGGTCCGTCCGGGGTCAGCACGATCGTGGGACCGAGGCTGATCGTCCCGACGGCGATCGTGACCGCGGCGGCGACCGCGGCGGTGATCTCGGCCGAGGGCAGCAGCCGGAAGATGGTGACCAGTGCCAGGATGACGATGATCCCGGCCGCGGCGTGCGGCTTCGTGATGTCGTTGAGGTTGGCGAACATCCAGCAGAAGGCCGTCAGCGTGACGATCCAGTAGGGCGCGGTGACGGCCTTGGCCTGCGGTTCCGGGGTGAGCCGGTCCACGGCGACCGCCGCGGCGGTGAGCACTCCGGCCACGATCAGCGCCAGCAGCTCGTTGCTGAAGGCGGCGCCGAGCGAGCCCAGCCCGAGCAGACCGGCGATCGTGAGCCGCGGTCCGGACTGCTGCGGCTCGTGACGCAGGATCGTCGCGATGCACATGACGCCGGCGATCAGCAGCAGGATCGCCAGCCAGTCGGTGTCCAGCGCCCAGCCGTCACGGAAGGAACCCAGGACGATCGAGACGGCGGCGCCGGTGGCGGCCGCGGCCTCGATGGCCGGGCTGCGGCGTACGAGCACGACGACGCCCATCACGACGACGACCACCACCGCGGTGTAGGGACGATCGACGTCCGCCAGCCTGGCCGCCTGCCACACCGCGGCGGTCAGGGCGAGGATCCAGTAGGCGGTCGCGACCTCCCTGGTCGTGCCGGACTGCATGCGGTCGACGAGGACGGCGAGGGCGGTGAGGATGACGGTCACGACCAGCGCCGGTACGTCCCCGGAGAGGACCGCGGCCGTGGCCGCTCCGATCCCGACGGTGCCCGCCACGGCCAGCGCGGGAGGCTGGCGGTGGTGGAGGCCGATCGCCGTGGCGAGGATGGTGGCGAGGGTCAGCATGACCGCTGCCCAGGTGACGTCGACCGCGCCGATCCCGATCGAGACCGCGGCGCAGGCCACGGTCGCCCACCAGCCCGACGCCCGGAAGCGGAAGAACGTGATCAGGCCGAGGACGATGACGATCACGCACGCCGCCCACTGCCGCTCCACGTCGATCAGCGGGGCGAGCGACCACAGGCCGAGGGTGAGCGTGACGACCGAGTAGCTGGCGGTGACCTCGCGGTCGGCGCCGACCAGACCCTGCCCCGCGTACGCAGCCACCCCCGCCAGCGCGAGCGCGACGACCACGGTGAGCAGGTCGCTGGGCAGCGCGGTGGCCAGCGCGACCACGCCGAAGATGCCGGCGGCGACGAGCCGCGGCCGGTGCTCCGCCCACCAGGCCAGCGCGACGGCGACGCCGAGCAGCAGCAGCGCCGGGACCAGCAGCGGGGCGCCGTAGCAGACGGCCGTGACCGCGAACCCGGAGAGGCCGCCGGCGACGATGATCCAGCCGATCGTGGGCCGGTAGGTGCGGAACGCGGGCGGGTTGGCCCGGTAGAACCACGCGGTGCCGAGGGCGAGGATCGCCAGCTCGGACGGCAGCATCAGCCACCCCGGCAGCAACGGATCGGGACCGGTGACCGCGGCGAACGCGGACTCGGTCCAGGGCAGCGCCGCGAGCCGGACGGCGGCCGAGACCGTCAGGATGAGGACGGTGAGGCCCAGGCCGGCGGCGTACGGCGTCAACGCGCCGGCGGCCCAGCGCCAGGGGCGGGGGAGGGTCATCAGGGCACCGGCGGCGATCAGGGTGACGACCACGGCCACGACGGTCAGGGTGACCGCACCGTCGTCGAGGGCCGGCTGGGTGAAGGTGTAGGCGGCGATCAGGAGCGAGACCCCGACCATCGCGACCTTCGCGTCCTTGGGCAGCGGGAACAGCAGCGCCACGACCGTCAGCACCGCCGCGGCCCCCAGCAGGAGCGGCAGGGTGCCACCCCGCAGCAGCTCGGAACCCGTCAGCGCCGGGTCGGCGAGACCGCGGACGATCAGCATCAGCCAGAAGCCGGCCATCACGACCATCGCGCCGATGGTCAGCGCCTGCAGGTCGGTCTTGCTCGCCACGATCACCACGACGAGCGCGATCACCGCGGCGATCAGCGGGAACCAGATGAGGTCGGAGATGAGCTCGAGGCCGATCAGGGCGGTCAGTACGCCGGCGGCGGCCGCCACCTGTGGCCCGATCACCGAGGTGAGCTTCTCGCTCCGCGCGCCGATCAGGGACATCGCGGTGCCGGCCAGGAAGACGACCACACCGACGATGACCAGGAAGCCACGGTCCCAGTCGACTCCACCGAGCCAACCGGCGTACTTCATCCCGGCTATGTCCAGGGCGAGGAGTCCCAGAGCCAGGGTCCAGACGCCCTCGGTGCCGGCACGGAGCTCGAGATGCATCAGCAGCGCGCCGCCGACCGTGAAGAGCGCGGTGAAGATCAGCAGCATCGTGGTGCGCCCGCCGAGGCCCATCGCGGCCCAGGCGACCGCCAGGAAGATGACGCCCGCAACCAGCAGGAAGAGCACACCGACACCGACCAGGATCAGCGGCACCGTGATCGGCGCCCGCCGGGCCAGCGGAGCACCCGGGAACGCCGCCGGTCCGGCGAGGGCCGGTGCGGGCGGTGCGGGCGGGGTCGCGAGCGGTGCGGTGACCGGTTCGGGCTGGATCTGCGGCGGGGCCGCGGGCGGTGCGATCGGCAGCGGGGCCGGAGCCGGCGGCGGGGTCCGGCGGGCGGCCCGGTTGGCCTCCTCGCGGATCGAGCGCAACCGGGTCATGAGTACGTCGGCGCGCAGCAGCGTCCCGTAGAGCTCTTGGGCGACGGCGTTCTCCAGCGGCAGCCCACAGTGCGGGCACGGGCTGGTGCCGGGCTCGAAGGCCTCCCGGCAGTCGGGGCAGCGACCAGGATCGGCGTACTTCACAGCCAACCATCCTTGCGTAGTTCCGCCGAAGCGTGTGCGGGAAACGCAGAGCCCGGAGACGGAGTCCGGAAATGACAACCGGCTTCGACCCAAAGCTGCAGGTCGAAGCCGGTTGTTGCTTGTGGGCAGGGGCGGGGTCGAACCGCCGACCTATCACTTTTCAGGCGATCGCTCGTACCAACTGAGCTACCTGCCCAAGCGAGGTGAAACATTACCGGAAGCGACCGCGACGTTCCGAATCGGGACCCGCACACGGACGTACGGCCTCGCTTTGGCGGCCTCGGACGCGGGCCTCTAGGATGTGCCGGCAGGCCCCCTTCGTCTAGCGGCCCAGGACCCCGCCCTTTCACGGCGGTAGCGCCGGTTCGAATCCGGTAGGGGGTACACAGTCTTTCCATGGATCGAGTCTCGTCCGCGGCCGGATCCGACGGCATCCGCACGGATACTCATATCTGACGTGGCCGCGGCGGTGTTGATGCGAGACTTCCCGGCATGGGTGCCAGCGTGAGCGCGTGGACGTCGCCTGCGGCGATCGAGGTCGAGAGCCGGCTCTTCCGTGCTCTCGCGGTGCTGCGCGTGGTGGTGCTCGTCAACGCGATCGGGCTGACGATCTACCGGGCCGCCAACTTCGACCCGCCCGTGGCCGCGCTCGTCTGCGCGCTCGTCATGGTCGGGTGGACCGTCTTCGCCCTCTGGGCGTACGCAGCACCCAGCCGCCGCACCGCGGTGCTCGTCGGCGCCGACCTGGCGATCGCGCTCGGGCTCCTGCTGGTGACCCCGCTGGTGAAGGGGCCCGGGTTCCACGCGAGCGTGCCGGGGTTCTGGGTGAGCGGCGCGCTGCTGGCGTGCGCGATCCACTACCGCTGGATCGGCGGTCTGCTGGCCGGGGTGGCGCTGGCCGCCGTCGACCTCGGGCTGCGGCAGGAGATCGACCAGTCGATCTACGGCAACGCGTTCCTGCTGGTCATCGGGGGCCCGGTGGTCGGCTACATGTGCGAGTCGGTGCAGCGGATGGCGCTCGAGCGCGACGAGGCGCAGCGCGCGGCTGCACGGGCGGAGGAGCGGGCGCGGCTCGCCCGGGCCGTCCACGACGGGGTGCTCCAGGTCCTCGCCCTCGTCCAGCGCCGCGGAGGTGAGCTGGGTGGTGATGCCGCCGAGCTCGGCAGGCTGGCGGGGGAGCAGGAGCGGGAGCTGCGGTCGCTGATCCGTGGCGAGCAGCCCAGCCGCGGCTCGGCTCACGGGCCGGCTCACGGGATGGCCGATCTCGCCGCCGCTCTGGCCGAGCTGGAGACCGGCTCGGTGACGGTGTCCGGGCCCGCGGCCGCCGTCGAGATGCCGGCCCACCCGGCCGAGGAGATCGTCGCCGCGACCCGCGCGGCCCTGGACAACGTACGCCGCCACGTCGGTGAGGACGCCCGGGCCTGGGTGCTCCTGCAGGCGTTCCCCGATCACGTCGAGATCTCGGTGCGTGACGAGGGCCCGGGGATTCCCGACGGCCGCGTCGCGGAGGCTGAGCGCGACGGCAGGCTGGGCATCGTCGGCTCGATCCGGGGACGCATCGAGGACCTCGGTGGCAAGGCAGAGCTGATCACCGGAGCAACCGGGACCGAGTGGGAGCTCACGGTCCCCCGAACAGGAGCGGATGGATGAGCGAGCGACAGCGAGCGACGATCGGCGTGAGCACAGTGATGGTCGTCGACGACCACCCGATGTGGCGCGACGCGGTGGAGCGCGACCTGGCCGGCGCGGGCTACGAGGTCGTCGCCACCGCCAGCACCGGCCGGGAGGCGATCACCAGGTTCGCCGCGACCCGGCCGGAGGTCGTGGTGCTCGACCTGCAGATCCCCGAGCCCGACGGCGTCCAGGTGACCACCGAGATCGTCTCGCTGCGCCCGGCGACCAAGGTCCTGATCCTCTCCGCCTCGGGCGAGCAGAACGACGTGCTCGCCGCGGTCAAGGCCGGGGCGACGGGCTATCTGGTCAAGTCGGCCTCGCGCGACGAGCTCCTGGAGGCGGTGGAGCGCGTCGCCGCCGGCGACCCGGTCTTCACCCCCGGCCTCGCCGGTCTGGTCCTGGGCGAGTTCCAGCACAGCGCCGCCACCGAGGTACGCGGCGACAAGCCCACCCTCACCGACCGCGAGACCGAGATCCTCAAGCTCGTCGCCAAGGGCCTGAGCTACCGCCAGATCGCCGACCGGCTCGTGCTCTCCCACCGCACCGTCCAGAACCACGTGCAGAACACCCTGCGCAAGCTGCAGATGCACAACCGGGTCGAGCTCACCCGCTACGCCATCGAGCAGGGACTCGACGGCGACTGACCGGTCCGCCGCCCGCCATGGGGGAGAATCCAGGGGTGGTCTCGCTTCTCTACCTTCACGGCGTCGGCAACGGCGACCCCCGCGACGCCTGGCGTCGTGCACTGGACAGCTCGCTGCAGGACGCCGGCTACCCGGGGCTCGACGAGGTCGAGGTGATCGCGCCCAAGTATCCCGACGTGCTCCGCACCGACGACGGCGACAAGGCGATCAAGATCCCGCCGATCACGGCTCCGCGGCTGAGCGCCGAGGAGCAGCGCAACGTACGCCGCCGCGTCGAGCGTGCGACCGCCGAGCTGGAGACGATCCTCGGCGAACCCGTACCCGCCTCGCCGGTCGGGGTCACCGACTCGCTGGCGCCGATCGTGCTGCGCGTGCTCCGCCAGGCCCACAACTACGTGACCAAGCCCGGCATCCGCGCACGTACGCTCCGCATGGTCCTCGACGAGCTCCCCGAGGAGGGCGAGATCGTCATCGTCGGCCACAGCCTCGGCTCGATCATCGCGATCGACCTGCTGCGCAGGCTCCCGCCGAAGCTGACGGTCACCGGGCTCGTGACGATCGGCAGCCCGGCCGCCCACCCGAACCTCCACGAGGACTCCGACCGGCTCGAGATGAAGGCGCCCGTCGACCACGTCGGCTGGTGGGTCAATGTCTGGAGCAACGGCGACGCGGTCACCGGTCTGCGGGGCATCTGGCGCCACTTCCCCTGGGCGCTCGACCTGCAGGTCGGGCTCGGCCTCGACCACCGCACCACGACCTACCTCCGCTCCAAGCCGGTCGCCACCGCGATCGGCCGCGGCCTGTTCGGTTCGCTCACCAAGGAGCTCGCCGTCGTCGAGGGCACCCCCGACGTCGCCCTCAACTCGCTCGAGGTGCGCCTCGCGCTGTGGCTCGCCTACGCCCAGTTCCTGCGCGACCATCTCAAGGGCGCCACCCGGGAGCGTTTCGGCGCCGCCCTCCGCGTCGTCCAGCACGAGGTCCTGGAGCGGGTGATCGAGAACTACCAGGCCGACGGCGTACGCATCCCCCAACAGCTCCTCGACCTGCGGGTCTCACCTGACACCCCCGGTGACCAGGACCTGCCCCGGCCCAAGCCGCTGACCCAGCTCTCCAAGGAGGAGGCCGTCCTCGCCCTGGTGGCGCTGGCGACCGCCAACCCGGTGCGGCCCTACGAGATCGACGTGCCCGATGACGTACGCCGCCAGGCATTCCACGACCTGACCGTCTGGATGGGGCTCGGCGGCGGTCTCGGCGAGAACCTGCACATCGCGATGCAGTCCGCGTCGAAGGCCGTCTACCCGGTCGACCAGTGGAAGCTGTGGGTCGGCATCGGGATCGGCGCCGCGGTGCTGGTCGCCGGGCCCATCGGGCTCGCCCTCGCCGCCCCCGCCGGGCTGGCCGGGGGAGCAGCGATCATCGGCGCGCTCTCCGCCTTCGGGCCCGGCGGGATGGTCGGCGGACTCGTCACCGCCGGCGCGATCACCACCACCGGCGCCGGCACCATCGCCGCGACGCTCGTCTCCAGCTCGTCCACCGCCGAGGACGTCGAGGTCACCGTCATCCAGCTCCTCACCGCCGCGATCCTGCGCTCCCGAGAAGGCCTCGAGCAGGACCTCGGCGTCTGGCTCGCGATGTCCGAGATCCAGCGGCAGACCGGGCGCGAGGTCGCCCGGCTCGCGGCCTACAGCGACGACAAGGCCCCCGGTGTCGAGGCCCTCCGGCGCAAGGCCCGCGCCGCCGAACGAGCGATGGCCTACATGGTCAAGAACCGCCTCGTGGAAGGGCTCACCGACGAGGAACCCAAGGGCGAGGAGCCCTTCGAGGAGTAGGAGGCGTCCCCGATTGTGAATCCCTCGCACCCATGGGCTATGTTTTTCCCGTTGCCGCAGAGAGCGGAAACAACAAGGCCCTGTAGCGCAGTTGGTTAGCGCGCCGCCCTGTCACGGCGGAGGTCGCGAGTTCAAGTCTCGTCAGGGTCGCGGACGAATCAGAGAGGACGTGTGTCGCTCATAGCGACCACGTCCTCTTCGTCATTTAGATGGCGCGCTCCGCGCGCGGCGGGGATATCCCCGCACCCCTTAGTTCCGCGGGGTGATGTGTCGCGCGGGTGTTCGTTTATCCCGCTGGTCGAGCCGCCGGAGCAGCTGGGCGGAGGCGTGTCGAGACCACCACCGTTTCTTGCGCGCTCGATGGGCTCGTCATTTGCCCCTGTTTGGTGTGGCTGGAGGGTCTTGTTTCCGTTGGTGTGACTTGTGTGTCGGGTGTTGTTCCGGGAGGGCGGGACACGCCGGGCGGTGGCGAGCGCGAGGGGGCTTGTGCGTGGGAGGGTGGTCGTCCTGCTTCGGCAGGAGTCTCGGGCCAGAGATCCCCCGATCTCACCCCCGGTTCGGGCCGTTCGACCCTGTGGGATATAAGCCGATTTAGCGGTAACGTGCGGGCTGCTGTCCTCTCGTGAGAGGATTCTGCCGCTTGTGTCGACGTCGCAGCTCGGCATGGCACGGGGGAACGACTAAGACGTTCGGTATTCAGGAGGCAACACCACCATGTCGTCGTACTACCCGCATCGGCCGCCCCATGCGGCGAGTGCGGACGAGCTTGCGTCACGGATGCAGACGAACGGTGCCTACCGCACCCCGGCCGCCCCCGCGCAGCAGCAGCCCCCCGCCCTTGGTTGGGACCAGCGTCCGCAGCAGTCCCAGGCTCAGCCCCAGTACCAGGAGCCGGCCATCCAGCAGCCGGCCGTGATGGCGCAGACGACCGGAACCCACTGGCCGCAGTTCGTCAACAACAACCGCCTCATCGGTGCGCTCGTGGCCGGTTTCGGTGCCACCCAGCTCGCCACGATGTTCGGCTACTGGATCTACGGCCTCGGCATCATGGACGGCCCGCTGGACTTCGCGTTCTTCAACGGCGTCATCCTGACCCCGAACGCCACCGCCAACGACGCCGGCTTCGCCGTCTCGCAGTGGTTCGCCGGTATGGGCTTCCACTACTTCAACGGCATGGTCTTCGCGCTCGCCTACGCGCTGGTGATCTTCCCGTGGCTCGGCAAGACCCACACCACCTCGAGCAACCTCGCGCGTTCGCTCGGCATGGGAATGTTCCTCGCCACCGCCTCCTGCGGTTGGTGGATCCCGGCCCTGCACCCGGAGGACGTCATCGGCGTCGACCCGGGCTTCTTCTCGATCAACCTCGGTTGGGGCACCGTCCTGGGTGTCTACCTGTGGCACGTCGTCTGGGCCGTCGCCCTCGGCCTGTTCTTCAACCCGCAGGACTGATCCACGACCGACACGAGAGCCCCAGCCGATCGGCTGGGGCTCTCGTCGTATCCGGAGAAGAAGGACGTACGGGAAGCCCGTACGCGGCGGCCGGCTACTCCGGCCAGGCGTCGAAGACCTGGCCACCGTTGGTGGTCAGGTGGTTGTGCAGCTGCTCGCCGGCAGCGGCGTCGCGCAGCGTACGCAGCACGAGACGGCGGCGGTCGGACGGGTTCGCCGTCGGCGGCCCCGGGGTCAGCGCCATCGTCTCGGTGACCCGCTCGGCCAGGAGGCGCAGGTGGCTGCGCTCGCCACCGGCGTAGATGACGTGGGTGTGGTCCAGCGGAGAGGCCCACAGGATGTTGCCCTCGACGACGATCAGGCGCGACTCGGTGGCCATCACCTTCATCTCGACGTCGGTCATGTTCTGGATCATGTCGGCCCCGGCGAGGATCGACTCGCCCTCGTGCAGGAACGCGGGGAGCGCATGGGCGAGGTTGGCCTCGACCAGCGCGGCCTCCTCGCGGGCCCGCTGCTGAGCTCCGATCTGACCGCCGTAGGCGCTGCCGACGGCGCGCTGGGCACCGGTGTTCGGTGCCTGGCCGTAGGCGCCGGTGTTGGTGCCGTACGAGCCCTGGTTGGGGTAGTAGGAGCCGGTGTTCGGGTAGGAGGAGCCCGGCGGCGGGTAGGACCCCGGGGCCGGAGCGACACCGTAGTTGGTCGGGGCGGGCGCGCCGTAGGGCGTCGGCGCGCCGTACTCACCACCCCAGCTGGCGTCGACGTTCACCTGCGCGCCGGCGGCTCGGGCGGCGTAGTCGAGGGTCGGGAAGAAGTCGTGGAAGGCGTCCTTGTCCCGGATCTTCATCGTCGTGGAGTAGGACGAGCCGGGGACCAGCGCCTCGATGATGAAGTCGCCCAGGCTGGGCGGCGGAGGAACGCCGATGAAGGTGAGCACGGCCAGGTTGACGGAGAACACGCGCTCGTGGAACTCGAACATCACCCGGCGGTCCGTCAGGAACGCGTGACCCGAGGCATTTCCCTCGTGAGGGAACTTGACCGCCACCCGGGCCCACTGGACCTCACCGGGCTGGAGCAGAGACTTCACCAGAAGCCAGTCGCGGCTCTCCGAGGCGGTGGCCCGGCTGTTGGGATCATGCGCCATCCGTCGGTGGAAATCCTCCACCGGTCGGTGGCCCACGGTGATGGACGCCGAGGCCCTTTTCATTGAGCGCATGGTCGCAAACCCTAGCCCTTCCTCCCCTTAGTGTGGACAGTTTGTACCAGCAGGGTCGCGAAGTTGTGGAATCCCCTGATGTAGATGACATCTCAACTCTGCGTGATCGCTCCAAGCACCTAGCTATTGACAGAAAACTGACAGGCCATCCGGCCACCCTCTTTGGTGGGTATCCCTGACGACGGGGATCAGCGAGGGGATGGGGCTGTGATGACTGGTTCGCCTGTGGCGACGGCAAGAGAGACGACCGGCGTGCACTGGAGCGAGCTGCCGTGCGCGATCGAGGACGGCGACCTGTGGTTCGCCGCGACCAGCGCCGACGCGGACCGGGCGAAGGCGCTGTGCCGTACGTGTCCGCTGCAGCGCTCCTGCCTGCAGGGCGCGATCGCCCGTCAGGAGCCCCACGGCGTGTGGGGCGGCGAGGTCTTCTACGAGGGAATCGTGGTCGCGCGCAAGCGCACCCGCGGCCGCCCGCGCAACGGAGAGCTCCACCAGCGGGACCTGGAGCGCCAGGCTCGCGCAAACCTGCGGAAAAATACCTCGGAAGCAGTTGCGTAGCGGTAACTGTCACCCGGCAGAATAGGTTCTGTGGGGATTGAGATAAGCCCAGAGCGCTTCGACGCACTCGTGGACCAGGCGCTCGACGCCATCCCGGACGAGCTGGCCGCCCAGGTGCACAACCTCGTCGTGCTCGTCGAGGAGTGGCCGCCCGAGGGCGAGCCCCAGGACACCCTCGGGCTCTACGACGGAGTGGCGCTGACCGACCGCAACGACCTCTACGGTCTGACGCTGCCGGACCGGATCTTCATCTTCCGCCAGCCGCTCCAGCAGATGTGCGTGGACGAGACCGACCTGGCCGCCGAGATCCGTATCACGGTCATCCACGAGATCGCCCACCACTTCGGCATCGACGACGACAAGCTCCACGAGCTCGGCTGGGCCTAGACCGCCGACCCGATCACCCAGCCGAGGCTGACCGCAGCGGTGCCGGCCGCGAGCGAGCCGAGGACGTTCAGGGCGGCCGATCGCCACTGCCCGTTCTCGGCGAGGCGGACCGTCTCGAACGAGAAGGTCGAGAACGTCGTCAGCGCTCCGCAGAAACCGGTGCCGGCCAGGGTGAGCACCCATGCAGGAAGTACGCCACCCGCGGCCGCCCCGGCGAGCAGGCCGAGCAGGAGGGAGCCGACGACGTTGACCGCCATCGTCCCCCAGGGGAAGTCGGCAGCGGTCCACTGCCGGACGTAGAGGTCGGTCACGTAGCGCGCGGGGGCGCCGATGGCGCCACCGAGCAGGACCAGGAGGGCGGTCACCGGTCCTCTCCTCGGGCCGGGTCGGGATAGAGGTCGGGGTCGATGCCGTCGACGACCACCTCGCGACCGCTGTCGAGCACGACGACCCGGCCGAGCGTCAGCCCGAGCCAGGCGGCGGCGATCCCGGCGACCACCGAGACGAGCAGGTAGAGCAGCGCGAGCGCGGGCGCATGCCCGCCCAGGACGTACGTCTCCAGCTCGTAGGTCGAGAAGGTGGTGTAGCCGCCGAGGACGCCGACGCCGAGGAACGGGCGCAGGTAGCGGGTGTGTGACCACGGGCCGAGGACGAACGCCATCAGCACACCGAGGAGCAGGCAGCCGGTGACGTTGGTGAGGAACGTCGCCCACGGCCAGGCGCCGTCGCTGTGGGGGAGTGCGGTCGCCAGGCCCCAGCGGGCGAGCGAGCCGAGCGCTCCGCCGGCGGCGATGGGGGCGAGCAGGTCGCCGTGGTCACGCAGCACGCGGACAGCGTACGGCGTCTAGAACCGGGGACCGGTCATCTGTGCCGCGCTCCACCGGGTGGGACGGCCGCCCGCGGCCTGGGTGAGGTATTGACCGAGGAACCACCGCTGGAAGGTGACCTGCTCGGGCGAACGGGCCAGGACGAGCAGGCGCTCCTGGCGGCAGAACTCGTCGATCAGGTCGAGCATGTCGAGGAAGCGGCGCACCGTCTCGGCCGCCGACCGCGGCATGCGTACGTGCAGGTCCGCCGTCTCCTGGTCGTGGCCCTCGCCCGACCCGATCACCCCGGAGAGCTGGCCGTGGCCGAGACCGTCGAGGAGCTGGCGCTCCAGCGAGCCGAACAGGGCCGACAGGCTGGCCGCGAGCGGGTAGTCGTCGGCGTGGGCGAGCGAGAGGAGGCGTACCTCCCGGCGCAGCTCCCGGAAGTGGTGCTGGAAGCCGCGGTAGAGGGCGAGCGGTACGCCGAGGATGCTGACCTCGACGGTCTCGGAGCCGAGGCGCTCCGGCTTCGGCGGCGCGCCCGCAGGCCCGGTGATCACGCCCTCGACGCCGTCACCCTCGTCGATCTCGGTCGCCGGGGTGAACCAGACGATCTTGCCGGACGCATCGATGTCGGCGCCCCAGGCGTCCGAGACGCTGGCCACGATCGAGAGGCCCCGGCCGACCGTCAGCAGCACCTCGTCCTCGTCGTCGAGGGCGAGCGGAACCGGCAGGAGGGGCGGCTCGGTCGAGGCGTCGCGGATCTCGATGCGGGGGTGGTCGACGGTGCCGCGCATCCGGATCGTGACCGGGGCGGTGCCGTGGAAGAGCGCGTTGGAGACGAGCTCGGAGACACCGAACTCGGCGCACTCGACGAGGTCGGTGCGGTCGATCTCCTTGCAGGCCGCCCGGGCCCACGCGCGGGCGTCCTGGACGGCCCGGGAACCGGTGCGGAGCAGGAGAGCCGGCCGGCTCAACGGCATGGTCTCCTCCTCCGATCTCGCGGGTCGGCATACACACGATCTCGTTGTGTGCTGTTCGTTGCAAGAATTTTCCGCACTTGAAGGTGTCTGATGCGGGCCATGGACGACTAGGGCACAAGGTCCCGGCGACCCTCACAGATTAAAGTCCGTGGGTTTCGACTGGGTAACGGACACGCTGGAGCGACGCATGCTCGGGGCATGTCCGGCAACTGTGACGAAGTAGTCGCGCCCGGGAATGAACAGATCCGGCGGGATGGTTCAGAATATGAGGTGGAACGTTCAAAAAGGTCTCGTTTTGAGGTAGGGGATTAGGCAATGTCAGCGGACCAGGCAAAGCACCGGGTCGTCATCATCGGTTCCGGTTTCGGGGGGCTCTTCTCCGCGAAGGCGTTCAAGGGCCGCGACGACGTCGAGGTGACCTTGATCGCGAAGACGACCCACCACCTGTTCCAGCCGCTGCTCTACCAGGTGGCGACCGGGATCCTGTCGCAGGGCGAGATCGCCCCGCCGACCCGCGACATCCTGCACCGGCAGAAGAACGCCACCGTGCTCCTCGGTGAGGTCAACGAGATCGACGCCGAGGCCAAGACGGTCAAGGCGAGCATCCTCAACCAGGAGATCGACGTTCCCTACGACTCGCTGATCGTCGCCGCCGGCGCCGGCCAGTCCTACTTCGGCAACGACCACTTCGCCGAGTTCGCGCCGGGCATGAAGTCGATCGACGACGCCCTCGAGCTGCGCGGCCGCATCTTCGGCGCCTTCGAGATCGCCGAGCTGACCGCCTCGCGTGGCGAGCCGATCGGCGACCTGCTCACCTTCGTCGTCGTCGGTGCCGGTCCGACGGGTGTGGAGATGGCCGGCCAGATCGCCGAGCTCTCCCGCCGGGTGCTGAAGAAGGACTTCACCCACATCCAGTCCGAGAAGGCCCGGGTGGTCCTGGTCGACGCCGCGCCGCAGGTGCTTCCGCCGTTCGGTGAGAAGCTCGGCGCCAAGGCCGAGAAGGCGCTGGAGAAGGCCGGTGTCGAGGTCGTCCTCGGCGCGATGGTCACCCACGTCGACGAGTTCGGCATCGAGATGAAGTTCAAGGACGGCAAGACCCAGCGGATCGGCTCGATCGCGAAGATCTGGGCCGCCGGTGTGCAGGCCTCGTCCCTGGGCAAGACGCTCTCCGAGCAGACCGGTGCCGAGCTGGACCGTGCCGGCCGGATCGCGGTCAACCCCGATCTGACCCTGCCGGACCACCCCGAGATCTTCGTGGTCGGCGACATGATCAACCTCAACCACCTGCCCGGTGTCGCCCAGGTCGCGATCCAGGGCGGCAAGCACGCCGCCAAGACCATCAAGGCCCGGCTGAAGGACAAGCCGGAGCCCGGCGACTTCAAGTACTTCGACAAGGGCTCGATGGCCACCATCTCCCGCTTCAACGCGGTCCTGATGATGGGCAGCTTCAAGCTCTCCGGCGTCTTCGCCTGGTTCGGCTGGCTGCTGGTCCACCTGGCCTACATGACCGGGTTCCGCAACCGGCTCACCGCGACCCTGCACTGGATGATGTCCTTCATCGGCAAGGACCGCTCCGAGCGCACCACCACCATGCAGCAGATCTTCGCCCGTGAGGCGCTGGAACGCGTGCCGGGCGGTATGGCCGCCCTCATCGACGACCCGGCCGAGGTCGCGCTGCAGGTCGAGCGCCGCCGCAAGGAGCTCGAGGACCAGGCCGCCGAGGAGTCGCGCCTGGCCGACTCCCACAGCGCCTCCTAGCCTCACCGGCTTCCCTACCGGCCCGCCGCAGACCACGTCTGCGGCGGGCCGGAGTCATTTCCGCGATCCAAGATCCGCGCTTGCTATTGTTTGCGGACACGGTGTCTCATTAATCTGTTGAGACGTCTGCGATCGAGGAGGATGTGGTGACCGAGGTGACCAAGCGGCTGGTCGAGACCACCGACGGGCTGGAGCTCGCGGTCTACGAGCGGGGGCCGGCCGACGCGCCGACGGTGGTGCTGGTTCACGGCTACCCCGACAACCACTCCGTCTGGGACGGTGTCGCGAAGGTGCTCGCCGAGCGCTTCCACGTCGTCGCCTACGACGTACGCGGCACGGGGGAGTCGGGGGTACCCGACTCGACCGCCGGCTACCGCCTGGTGCAGCTCTCCGCGGACTTCAAGGCGGTCATCGACGCCGTCTCGCCCGATGCGCCGGTGCACGTCGCCGCGCACGACTGGGGCTCCATCCAGACCTGGGAGTCGGTGACCGACCCGGCCCTGGGCAGCCGGATCGCGACGTACGTCTCGATCTCGGGGCCCGACCTGGGGATGGCGACCACGTGGCTGCGGGAGCGGACCCATCTGGGGAGCACGCTGCGACAGCTGGCCCACTCCTGGTACGTCTTCGCGTTCCAGCTGCCGCTGCTGCCCGAGGCGATGGTGCGCTCGGGGCTGCTGGCCCGGTTCGTCGGCGGCGGGTCGCGGCCGACGAAGGACCAGGTCAACGGGGTCGAGCTCTACCGCGCCAACTTCGTCGGCAAGCTGCTCCGCCCGGAGCCGCGGCCGACGAAGGTGCCGGTGCTGGTGATCGCCCCGCGCGGCGACGACTACGTGACGGTGCCGCTGCAGACCGAGGCGCCCCGTGCGTACGTGTCGTCCCTGGTCACCCAGGTCATCGAGGGCGGACACTGGGTGGTGGCGACGGAACCCGAGCTGGTCGCGAGCGAGATCGTGGCCTTCATCGAGAAGGAGGGTGCGCGATGAGCGAGCGCGAGCGAGCGAACATCGAAGCATTCATCGGGCCGCGTCCGTATTCTGGCGCTTGCGCTACGGAGGTGGCCCGATGAGCAAGGAGACGAAGGAGGCCAAGCGCGGGCACGAGCCCGCCAAGGTGGCCCTCCATCCGCGGAACGTGAAGTTCGACTGGAGCCGGCTGCCGCTGGTGTGGATCCCGGGCGAGGTCTTCGCCTCCCACTACATCAACGTGCTGCACCTGCTGCTGCCCGAGGGCGAGCGGTGGTTCGTGAAGGTGTTCTCCGAGATCCTGCCGCTGATCGAGGACGACCAGCTGCGCGAGGACGTGATCGGCTTCATCGGCCAGGAGGGTGTGCACGCCGCCGCCCACCAGGAGGTGCAGGACTACTTCAACGACAACGGCCTCGACGTACGTCCGTTCGCGGCCGAGATCGAGGCGCTCTTCCGCAAGATCCTGGGTGACCGCGACCTGACCGGCCGGGCAAAGGAGGAGTGGCTGATCGAGCGGGCCGCGATCATCGCGGGCCTCGAGCACCTCACCGCCGTGCTCGGCAACTGGGTGCTCAACTCTCCTGCTCTCGATGCGGCCGGTGCTGACGAGACGATGCTCGACCTGCTGCGCTGGCACGGCGCCGAGGAGGTCGAGCACCGCAACGTGGCGTACGACGTCTTCCAGCACGTCGACGGGCGCTACCTGCGCCGCGCTCGTTCCTACCTGCTCGGCGGCACCGCGCTGCTCGTGCTGTGGTGGCGCGGGGCCAGCTACCTGATGAAGAACGACCCGACCGAGCCGGATCCCGCCAAGCGGCCCAAGGCGAGTCTGCTCAAGCTGATCGACGCCGAGCGTCGCGGGCTGGCGCCCGGGATCGTACGTATCGGGTGGGCCACCTGGAAGTTCTTCCTGCCCGACTACGACCCGTCCAAGGAGGGCTCGACCGCTCAGGCGGTGAGCTACCTGGCCAAGTCTCCGGCGGCCCTGCGCGCCGACGCCATCGCGGAGCAGCACAGCGCGGAGGGCCAGTGATCAAGCCCGCTCACTTCAGCGTCCCGGACATCCCCGACTCGAAGCTCTACCGGGGCTTCGAGGCGATCGTCGGGGGCTACTGGACCAAGGCCGCCTACCGCTCCTGGCGGCGCCGCCGGCCGCTCGGCCGGATCGACCGGGACCTGCACGTACGCGTCAGCCGGATCGACGAGGAGGGCCTCGACGTCAAGGCGATCTGGTTCGAGCGCGAGGACGGCGGCGACCTGCCGGCCTGGGACCCCGGTGCGCACATCGACGTGGTGCTGCCCAGCGGCCGGCTGCGGCAGTACTCGCTCAACTCCGACCCCGACGACCTCTCCGCCTACCGGATCAGCGTGCGGCGGATCGAGCCGACCGCGGGTGGCGGTGGTGGGTCGGTGGAGGCGCACTACCTCTCCGTCGGTGACCGGCTCGTCCTGAAGGGGCCGCGCAACGCCTTCCCGTTCGTCGACTCGCCTGCCGGCTACCTCTTCGTCGCCGGCGGCATCGGGATCACCCCGATCCTGCCGATGCTGCGCGACGTGGTGCGGCGGGGTGTGCCGTACGAGTTCGTCTACACCGGGCGCTCGCGCGAGACCATGCCCTTCCTGGAGGAGATCCGGGAGATCGTCGGCGACCACGAGATCCAGCTGTGGCCGGACGACGAGATGGGCGTCCCGGACGCGGCGAAGATCATCTCGATGGCGCCCGAGGGTGCAGCGCTCTACTGCTGCGGGCCGATGCCGATGATCGACGCGATCCGCGCGCAGATCCCCGACCCGCAGATCGACACGCTTCACTACGAGCGGTTCTCGCCGCCGCCGGTGCTCGGCGGCCGCCCGTTCCGGGTACGCCTCGGCGACTCCGATGTCGAGGTGGACGTGGGTGCCGAGGAGTCCGCGCTGACCGCCGTCCGCCGGGTGCGGCCGGCCCAGGCGTACTCGTGCCAGCAGGGGTTCTGCGGCACCTGCCGGGTGCGGGTGCTGGAGGGTGAGGTCGAGCATCGGGACCATGCGCTGGCCGAGTACGAGCGCGATGGCCACATGATCCTGTGCGTCTCGCGGGCCAAGGGGACCGTGGTGATCGACGGCTGATCGATAACGGTTTGCCCCGCGGGCCCCGGGCTGATGTCCTGTGCGGCATGACTGCCCTGACCGTTCCCTCCATCGATCTCTACGACTCCTGGGCTGCGTGTGTCGCGGAGTTCGGCGGGGCGCACCTCGACGGCGCGTCCATCCCCGACGAGGAGGCCGCCGACGTGAGCCGCGAGGCGTGCGAGCGGCTGGTCGCGAAGACGGCTCGGGACCGTGACCTCACGATCCCGCCGCCCGCCGGGCGGGTGCACGCCTCGGCGTTCTGGATCACCGAGGGCGCCGAGGTGGTCGGGTTCATCCAGCTGCGGCACGCGCTCAACGAGTTCCTCGAGAACGTGGGTGGCCACATCGGCTACTCGGTGCGCTCCTCGGCCCGCAAGCGGGGTCACGCCGCGCGGGCTCTCGGGCTGGTCCTCGACGAGGCCCGCGCGCTCGGCCTGGACCGGGTGCTGCTGACCTGCGACGACGACAACACGGCCTCCGCGCGGACGATCGAGTCCCAGGGCGGCGAGCTCCAGGACGTCATCGACGCGGCCGACTACGGCTACGGGCTCACCCGGCGTTACTGGATCAAGCTGTGAGCGAGCGTCAGCGAGCGATCATCGAGTCCATCACGCGGCCTCCTTCGTATTCTGGCGCTTGCGCTACGGAGGTGGTCGCGTGAGCGACAGCGTCGCCACCGAGGTCGAGCTGGAGTGGGCCTTGGCCGCTGATCCCGCGGCGCCGGTCGAGCTGGTCGAGGAGGTGCTGACCGCTCTGCGTGCGACGGGGAGCACGCCCGAGGTGGGCGTCGACGTGCTGCGTGCCGCGGCCTTCCGGCTCGTCTCCGAGGACCGGCTCGACGAGGTCGGCCGAGGCTGGCTGGAGCTCCTCGACGCGGTCCGGGCGCATCCGGACGCCCGGTTGGCCGACCTGCCGCCGGCGCGCACCGACTGACGTCAGCTCGACAGCGAGCGGCGGCGGCTCGCCAGACTCGAGAGTCCCTGGGCGGCCGCGCGGACGAGGGTCACATGAGCCTCGGGCCGGAAGCGGCCCACGGGGCCGGTGACGCTGATCGCCGCCAGAGCTCGGTCGCCACCCTCGGCGAGGACCGGGGCCGCGACGCACTGCAGCCCGACGGCGGACTCCTCACGCTCGAACGCGACGCCGTTCTCGAGTGCGGCGTTGAGCTGGCGCTCCAGCAGGCCGGCCGCGACGATGGTGTGGGGCGTACGTCGCTCGAGGGGGCCGCTGAGGACCTCCTGCTGCACCTCCGGGTCGGAGAAGGCGAGCAGCACCTTGCCGATCGCGGTGCAGTGGACCGGCATCCGCCCGCCCGGGCGCGAGGGTGACTTCGCCTGGCGGTGGCCGCCGATCTTGGCGACGTAGACGACGTCGTGGCCCTCGCGTACGCCCAGGTGGACGGTCTCGTGGGTGCGCTCGTAGAGGTCCTGGAGGAACGGCATCGCCAGCTCCAGGAGCGAGCGCTCGACCGAGGCGCGCATGCCGAGCTCGAAGAGGCCTCCGGAGAGGCGGTAGCCGAGGTTGGTGCGATCGAGGAGCCGGTTGGTGACCAGGTCGCCGGCGACGCGGTGGACGGTCGCCTTCGGGAGCCCGGTGCGGCGGACGAGCTCGGCCAGGGAGAGCACCTGGTCGTCGACCGTGAAGGCGCGCAGGATGGTCACCGCCTTGCCGAGCACGGTGTCGAGGTCGGCGGGTTGGTGCGGCATGTGGATCACCGTACCGGTCAGTGGGACGTCCGGTCCGCTGCTTCGGCCCATCTGCTGAGACCGTGGACTCATGAACGAAGTGACCTCCCCGCCTGACGTCGGCGGCGACGCTGCCGTCGCTGCCGCTGCCGAGCGGCTGCTGACCGCCGCTGCCACGGGCACCCCCGTGCCGCCGCTGCGGGACCTGCTCGACCCGACCGATCTGGCGGCGGCGTACGCGATCCAGGAGCGGCTCACCGCCGCCCGGGTTGCGGGTGGTGCGACGATCGTCGGCCGCAAGATCGGGCTCACCTCGAAGGCGGTGCAGGAGCAGATCGGCGTGGACACGCCCGACTTCGGCGTGCTCTTCGACGACATGGCGTACGCCGACGGGGACGTGCTCCCCGCCGATGCGATCCTGCAGCCGCGGGCCGAGGCCGAGATCGCCTTCGTCCTCGCGGACGACCTGGCCGACGGTGAGCTCTCCTACGACCAGGTCAGGGAGGCCATCGACTACGCCGTCGCCGCCATCGAGATCTGCGGCAGCCGGATCGCGGACTGGAAGATCGCTTTCGGCGACACCGTCGCGGACAACGCCTCCGCCGGCGCCTACGTCCTCGGGAGTGAGCGCCGGCGGCTGGACGAGTTCGAGCCCCGCGAGGTGACGATGTCGATGTCGATCGACGACGTCGAGGTCTCGACCGGCACCGGCGAGGCCTGCCTGGGTGACCCGGTCAACGCGGTCCAGTGGCTGGCTCGCTACGCCCGTGACTTCGGTGAGCCGCTGCGCGCCGGCCAGCTCATCCTCTCCGGCGCGCTCGGCCCGATGCGGCCCATCGCCGCCGGCAACACCGTTCGTTCCACCGTGTCGGGCCTCGGCTCGGTGGCCTTCAGCGTAGGGAAGTGACCAGCATGGGCAAGGCGAAAGTGGCGATCATCGGGTCGGGCAACATCGGCACCGACCTGATGATCAAGGTGATGCGTACGTCCCAGCACCTGGAGATGGGCGCGATGGTCGGGATCGACCCGGCCTCCGACGGTCTGGCTCGCGCGGCGAAGTTCGGGTTCGCGACGACGTCGGACGGCGTCGAGGGGCTGATCGGTCTGCCCGGGTTCGAGGACATCGAGATCGTCTTCGACGCGACCTCGGCGAAGGCCCACGTCGCGAACGCGGCCGCGCTGGAGCCCTACGGCAAGCGGCTGATCGACCTCACCCCCGCCGCGATCGGGCCGTACGTCATCCCGGCCGTCAACATCGACGAGCACATCGACGCCCCGAACGTGAACATGGTGACCTGCGGCGGGCAGGCGACGATCCCGATCGTGGCCGCGGTCGCGCGGGTCGTGCCGGTCGCCTACGGGGAGATCGTCGCCTCGATCTCCTCGAGGTCTGCCGGCCCCGGCACCCGGGCCAACATCGACGAGTTCACCGAGACCACCTCAGGCGCGATCGTGCAGGTCGGCGGTGCCAGGCGCGGCAAGGCGATCATCATCCTCAACCCCGCCGAGCCGCCGCTGATCATGCGCGACAC
This sequence comes from Nocardioides sp. NPDC126508, assembly GCA_040302365.1. Classification (GTDB taxonomy): domain Bacteria; phylum Actinomycetota; class Actinomycetes; order Propionibacteriales; family Nocardioidaceae; genus Nocardioides. The sequence goes on along the minus strand of JBEOUM010000003.1, from coordinate 207,016 downwards.
GGTGTATGCGCTGGTCGAGGGCGGGTCCCGGTCGTTGGAGGAGCTCACCGCGGAGATCACCGAGTCGGTCGAGAAGATGGTCGGTGATGTCGCTGCGTACGTCCCCGGCTACCGGCTCAAGCAGAAGGTCCAGGTCCATCCGATCCCTTCGGATCAGCCCGTGGAGACCCTGCTCGCCTCGGCCGACGAGGCCCGGCCCACGCATCAGGTGTCGGTGTTCCTCGAGGTCGAGGGCGCCGCGCACTACCTCCCGGCGTACGCGGGGAACCTCGACATCATGACCTCGGCCGCGCTGCAGATGGCCGACAGGATCGCTTCGTCCAAGGAGGCCGCGCGATGAGCACGCCCATCTATGTCCAAGAGGTCTCGCTGCGCGACGGCATGCACGCGGTACGCCACCGGATCACGCCCGAGGACGTCAAGCGGATCGTCATCGCCGCCGACGAGGCCGGAGTCGACGCCATCGAGGTCGCCCACGGCGACGGCCTGACCGGCGGCTCGGTCAACTACGGTCCCGGCTCCAACAGCGACTGGGAGTGGATCGAGGCGGCTGCCTCGGTCATCAAGAACGCCCGCCTGACCACCCTGCTCCTCCCCGGCGTCGGCACCATCCACGACCTGAAGCGGGCCTACGACCTCGGCGTCCGGTCCGTGCGGGTCGCGACGCACTGCACCGAGGCCGACGTGTCGGCCCAGCACATCGCCGCCGCGCGCGAGATGGGGATGGACGTCTCCGGTTTCCTGATGCTCTCCCACATGGCTCCGCCCGAGCAGCTCGCCGAGCAGGCCAAGCTGATGGAGTCCTACGGCGCCCACTGCGTCTACATCACCGACTCCGGCGGCCGGCTGACGATGAACGACGTCCGTGACCGCGCCCGCGCCTACCGCTCGGTGCTGAAGGACGAGACCGAGATCGGCATCCATGCCCACGAGAACCTCTCGCTGTCGGTGGCCAACTCGGTCGTCGCGGTCGAGAACGGCGTCTACCGGGTCGATGCGTCCCTGGCCGGTCACGGCGCCGGCGCCGGCAACTGCCCGATCGAGGCGTTCATCGCGGTCGCCAACCTGTCGGACTTCAAGCACAACTGCGACCTGTTCAAGCTCCAGGACGCCGCCGACGACATCGTCCGCCCGCTCCAGGACCGCCCCGTCCGCGTCGACCGCGAGACCCTGACGATGGGCTACGCCGGCGTCTACTCGTCCTTCCTCCGCCACGCCGAGAACGCCTCCGCCCGCTACGGCGTCGACACCCGCGACATCCTCATGGAGTGCGGCCGTCGCGGCCTCGTCGGTGGCCAGGAGGACATGATCGTCGATATCTGCCTCACGAAGCTCGCCGAGCGCGAGGCCGCCGACGTCTGAGCGCCGCTAGCTCGAAGATCGCAGTCACCAGGTGGCTGCGATCTTCGACCTTCTTGCTCACCCACCTCGATGAGCGCTGACGCGGGAGAGAATCTCGTCGACGACCGCGGTCGCCGGCACGCTGCGGTCGGCGACCAGCGCGCGCACCCGGGCAATGTCCCAGATGTGGTGCTCGGGCGCACTGTCCTCGACCGGTTCGCCAGTCTCCGGGTCGCCCCGGAAGGCGAGCGTCCGGTCGCCGTGGATCGCATGGCGTGCCGTCACCGTGACTACGAAAAGGGAGTCATCGCTGTTGACTACGAAAAGGTAGTTGGGATCGATGAATACGATATCGTAGTAGCGGAGGTGGGTTCATGTCGTACACCGGGAAGATCACCAGCCCCGAGTCGCTGGGGCGGATCCTGCAGCAGGCGCGCCTGCTCAACGGGTGGAGCCAACGCGAGCTCGCGGAGAGGATCGGGACGACGCAGCGCTACATCTGGGAGATCGAAGCGGGGAAGCCGTCCATCTTCGTGGAGCGCCTGTTTGCCCTGATGAGGGAGACCGGGACCGAGCTGACCGCGACCATCGACGCCAGGAACGATGATGAGTGAGCTTGTCGTCGAGCTCTACGGAAAGCCGATCGGGCGGCTGACCGGTTCGACTGCGACGTACGACTTCGTTGCCTCGGTCGAAGCAGTGGAGACGTACGGCCTGGACAGCACGGTCCTGTCCCTGGCTGTTCCGTTGGCTCCGGTCGCGCCGCGTGGACGCAGGCAGCGGCGGCAGAACTTCTTCGCGGAGATGCTTCCCGAAGGACGGATGCTGTCCCGACTCGCGGCGATGGCCGATGTCAACGAGCGCGACGTGATCGGGTTGCTGCGGGTCTATGGTCGAGACGTCGCCGGGGCGTTGCAGATCTGGGACCCCGACGTCGCAGGCGAGCCGTGGACGCCGAAGGTCGAACCGGTCGGTGAGAAAGCCGTAGCGGATCTGCTCGGGGAGGTCGGCTCGTTCCCGCTCGCGAACAAGCCGGTCGGCGGCAGGACGTCGCTCGCCGGGGTTCAGGACAAGATCGTCCTGGCACGCAACGAGGACGGCTGGCATCGGGCGCTCGACGGACACCCGTCCACCCACATCCTCAAGCCGGTCACTCCGGACTTCCCGTCGATGATCTACGACGAGGAGTACGGCGCCCGGTTCGCACAGGGTCTGGGACTGACGACGTATGAGACGTTCATCGAGGAGTTCGCCGGGGTGCCGGCGTTGGTGATCGAGCGGTACGACCGCGGCGAAGAGGTCGATGGCGTCCCGAGTCGGATCCACCAGGAGGACTTCAATCAGGTGCTGGGCGCACGCGGAGACCAGAAATATCAGAAGTACGGCGGCAAGGCCTCTCTCAAGCGGATCGCCGGTGAGTTCAGTGCGCTCGGCGATTCTGCCTCGCTGCGGAAGCTGGCCACGATGACGGTGCTGGCGGCCGCGATCGGCAACCTCGACATGCATGCAAAGAACATCTCGTTGCTGCACCAACCGGACGGCTCGGTCGAGCTCGCCCCGGCGTACGACGTCGTCCCGCAACGGCATCTGCCGAACGACGGTGAGCTGGCGCTCGCGGTGAACGGGGTCTATCAGCACTCGGCCCTCACCCGCGCGGACCTGATCACTGAGATCGCGTCGTGGCGCCTTCGCGAGGCGGAGACACTGGTCGATGACCGTCTGGCGGACATCGCCGAGATCGTCGAGAACGAGGTTCCCGCTCACGGGGCTCATCCGGGTCTGGTCGAGGACATCCGCGCCTTCACCGCCAATCTGAGGGCGGGGCGTTCGGCGGGCGCGGAGCTGAGTCGATCCCAGGGTGGGGCCTGACGGTCCTGGAGTGGTTCCTTTGAGCCTATGGAAGAGTCGTCCCGTGAGCACTGAATCTTCTTCGCGGCTCGATCTGCCGCTGGCCGGTCTGGCCGCACTGTTCCTCGGATCCGGCACCCTGCACCTGGTGAGGCCGCAGGTCTTCGAGCCGATCGTGCCGCCTCAGGTCCCGGAGCCGCGCAAGGTGGTCGAGGTGTCCGGGGTGGCGGAGATCGTGTGCGGGCTGGGACTGCTGCACCCGAAGACCCGCAGGATCGCGGGGCTGACGAGCGCCGCGCTGCTGGTGGGGGTGTTCCCGGCGAACGTGCAGATGAGCGTGGACGCGGGGAAGCGGGCCAACCGGAAGCGGACGGCGAAGTCGGCCGGATTCTTCGCCGGTACGCTGGCCCGGCTGCCGCTGCAGCTGCCGATGATCAAGGTGGCGCTGCGCGCCGGAAGGAAGAGCGACGCATGACGTACGTCCCTGCCGAGTCCCGCTACGACGCGATGCAGTATCGGCGGACCGGGCACAGCGGCCTGGACCTGCCCGCGGTCAGCCTCGGGCTGTGGCACAACTTCGGTGACGACCTGGCGTTCGAGCGGCAGCAGTCGATCCTGCGTACGGCCTTCGACGCGGGCATCACCCACTTCGACCTGGCCAACAACTACGGCCCGCCCTACGGGTCGGCAGAAGAGAACTTCGGCCGCCACCTGCGCGGGGACTTCGCCGGGCTGCGCGACGAGCTGGTGATCTCGACCAAGGCCGGCTGGGACATGTGGCCCGGGCCGTACGGGAAGATCGGCGGCTCGCGGAAATACCTGATCTCCAGCCTCGACCAGTCGCTGAAGCGGATGGGTCTCGACTACGTCGACATCTTCTACCACCACCGCCCCGACCCCAGCACGCCGCTGGAGGAGACGATGGGCGCGCTGGACCAGATCGTGCGGTCCGGGAAGGCGCTCTACGTCGGGCTGAGCTCCTACTCCTCGGCGCTGACCCGGGAGGCGGCCGCGATCCTGCGCGACCTCGGCACCCCGCTGCTGATCCACCAGCCGTCCTACTCGATCCTCAACCGCTGGCTCGAGACCGACGGGCTGCTGGACACCCTCGACGAGGTCGGCGCCGGTGCCATCTCGTTCTCGCCGCTGGCCCAGGGGATGCTGACGAACAAGTATCTCGGTGGCGTCCCCGAGGGCTCCCGGGCGAGCCAGGGAAAGTCGCTGGCGACCTCGACCATCACTCCCGAGGTGCTGAGCGCGATCGAGTCGCTCAACGCGCTCGCGGCCGACCGTGGCCAGACGCTCGCCCAGATGGCGCTCGCCTGGGCGCTGCGTGACCCGCGGATGACCTCGGTCGTCATCGGCGCCTCCCGCCCCGAGCAGGTCACCGACTGTGTCGGGGCACTTGCCGCGCCGGAGTTCACGGCCGAGGAGCTGGCCAAGATCGACGAGTACGCCGCGGGCACCGGTGACACCATCGACCTGTGGAAGCGGGCGCGGGTCGAGGGTGACTATCGGGAGATCTTCAACTAGCGCTCGTCGTCCCAGGCGGCAGAGCTGATCCGCCAGCCGGCGTCGGTGCGTACGAAGGACATCGTCTTCATGCCGGCGCCGGTGTGGGTCTCGCTTCCCGCACGCCAGCGTTTGCCGTAGGCGCCCCACCAGTGGGCGATGTCGCCGAAGACGTCGATCCGTCCGGGCTCCGGCCACTCCTCGAACTCGCTGATCTCGCCGCTGGTCAGGAGGGTGAGCCGCGGGGCGATGAAGGACTCGACGTCGTCGACCTCGGGCGACAGGCCGCACGTGCGCACCACGGTCGCGCCGGGAAGCATGATCCGGCGCAGACCGTCCAGGCGTGCAGCCGTCTCGGGTCCCGTGGTGAAGGCCGAGAAGAACGCATCGACCAGCGCCTCGATCGCGGTCTCGTCCGATGTCGCTGCGGCCTCGCCGCCGTTGATGACCATGTCCGGAACATAGCCACACCCCTCCGGATCCGGCACGTCATTTGGAGGCGCGGAGGCCGGCCCGGGCGCTAGCCTGCGCTCATGCGGGTCGATGAGTATCTGACGTACGACGCCACCGGGCTGGCGCAGCTCGTCGCTGCCAAGGAGGTGACCGCAGCCGAGGTGCTGGCCGCGGCACGGGAGCGGGCGCAGGCGGTGAACCCACGGATCAACGCGATCGTCGCGGACATCCCGGAGGCCGACGCCCAGGTTGCCGGCGACGGTCCCGACGGGCCGTTCGCGGGAGTGCCGTTCCTGGTGAAGGACCTGGCCCAGGAGTACCAGGGCCACCCCACGACCTACGGCTCGCGTGCCCTCGTCGACGACGTCGCCGAGGAGCACTCCTACTTCACCCAGAGCGCCCTGGACGCCGGCCTGGTGATCTTCGGGAAGACGAACACGCCGGAGTTCGGGTCGAAGGGCGTCACCGAGCCGGAGCTGTTCGGTGCCGCCCGCAACCCGTGGAACACCGACCACACGCCCGGCGGGTCCTCTGGCGGCTCCGGGGCCGCGGTGGCCGCCGGGATCGTCCCGGCCGCCGGCGCCAACGACGGTGGTGGCTCGATCCGGATCCCGGCCGCCTGCAACGGCCTGGTCGGGCTGAAGACCACCCGGGGGCTCCTGCCGCTGGGTCCGCAGAGCCTGGACGCCTCCAACGGCTTCGTCGTCCAGGGCGTGGTGACGCGCACGGTCCGTGACGCCGCGGGGCTCTACGACGCGCTCGTCGGCGATCGGCCGCTGGCGATGATCCACGCGCCGCACCCTCATGGGGCCTTCTCCGAGGCCATCGCGAACCCGCCCCGCAAGCTCCGGATCGGGTTCACCTCGACGTCCTCGATCACCGCACCTGACCCGGAGGCGATCGCGGCCGTCGAGGACGCGGCCAAGGCCCTCGAGGCGCTCGGCCACCAGGTCGAGGAGGTCGAGGCGCCCTACGACGCCGCCGAGCTCGGCCGCGACTTCCTGACCATCTGGTTCGCCTCCGCGGCCGCCGAGGTCGCCGAGGCGAAGCTCCGGGTGGGCGCCAAGGACGCTGACTTCGAGGCCGACACCCTCGCCGTCGCCGAGCTCGGCCGGGCCGGGGGAGTGGTCGCCGTCGAGCTCGCGCACATCAACCGCCGCAACCACGTACGCCGCCTGAGCGAGTTCCACGAGACGTACGACCTGCTGCTCACCCCGACGCTGGCGAAGCCGCCGCTGAGGGTCGGCCAGCTCACCACGCCCAAGGCTCTGCAGACCGCGGCGCGGGTGCTCCACAAGGTGCGCGGCGGGCGGATCATGCGGGCCACCGGCATGATCGACCAGCTGGTCGACGAGAACCTCGGCTGGGTGCCCTACACCCAGCTCGCCAACATCACCGGGCGCCCGGCGATCTCGGTGCCGACCCACCGGACCGCGGTCGGGCTGCCGCTGGGCATCCAGCTCTCCGGCCAGCTCGGTGACGACGGGCTGCTGCTGCAGGTCGCCGCCCAGCTGGAGGAGTCGAAGCCGTGGGCGGAGCTCTGGCCGACGCTCTGAAGCCCGAGCTCCGAGGCCCGTGAAAGAAAATTTCCTGCGCGTACGGAGCCCGTCCCGGGACTGGGGCCTCAGCGACAGGTGACATGTCACCGATAGCCTCTGGCGGCATGACGCAGCCGCAGCAGCCGAACCCGTTCCTGGTGAACCAGCTTCGCGACGAGACTGACGCCAAGGCGTGCGTCACGCAGGCCGTCGAGAGCGATGCCGCGGGAGCACCGCGCGGCCTCCTCGATGCGATCCGCGACCGGCTCGCCGACCTCGGGCCGGAGCTGGTCGCCGTCTCGCACGACCTCGCCGAGCACCCGGAGACCGGCTTCGAGGAGCACCGCAGCGCGGCCGGGCTGGCCGAGTTCGTCGAGGCGCACGGCATCGAGGTGGCCCGGGGCGCCTACAGGCTCCCGACCGCCCTCTACGCCTCGGCGGGCGGCGCCAAGGACGGGCCGACGATCGCCGTGCTCTCCGAGTACGACGCGCTCCCCGGCATCGGTCACGGCTGCGGCCACAACCTGATCGCCACCGTCGGCGTGGGCGCGTTCCTGGCCATCGCGAGCGTCATCGACAAGCTCGGCGGTCGGGTGATCTGGCTCGGCACCCCGGCGGAGGAGGGCGGTGGCGGCAAGGAGCTGATGGCGCAGCAGGGCGCCTTCGACGGCGTCGACGCGGCGATCATGGTCCACCCGTTCACCTACGACAGCTCCGAGCCGGTCTTCCTCGGCCGCAGGCAGCTGAAGGTGACGTACGTCGGGGTGCCGGCGCACGCCTCGATCCAGCCGTTCATGGGGCGCAACGCCCTGGACGCGGCCAACCTGCTCTACACCGGCGTCGCGCTCAACCGGCAGCAGATGCCGCCGACCGACCGGGTGCACGCGATCATCACCGACGGCGGCCTGCGCCCCAACGTGATCCCCGAGCACGCCTCGATCGAGTTCTACGTACGCTCCGCCTACCCCGAGACCCTCAAGATCCTGTCCCAGCGGCTGGAGGAGATGGCCATGGGCGCGGCGCTGATGACCGGCTGCGGCGTCGAGTTCAGCTGGGACGGGTCACCGGTCTACCTGCCGATCCGCAACAACTCCGGGCTCGCGCAGGCCTGGAACCGTCGCTACCAGGAGCGCAACCACACGGTCCTCGCGCCCGGCGTCGTCCCGGACCTGCTCGCCGGCTCCACCGACTTCGGCAACGTGTCCTTCCGGGTCCCGGGGCTGCACGCGATGGTCAAGATCGCTGAGCCCGACGTGTCGCTGCACAGCCGCGAGTTCGCCGCTGCCGCGGTCACCCCGTACGCCGACGAGGTGCTCGTCGACGCGGCCTACGGTCTCGCCGGGGTGGCCGCCGACTATCTCTGCGACGCGAACCTGCGGGAGCGCGTCCGTGAAGAGTTCGAGGAAGCCGGGGGAGCGGTCGACGTTACCGAATTTTTCGGGTGATCAACGGTTGATGACGATTCGGCAGCGGTAACGCGATTACCTCTTCACAATCGGAACCCGAAGGGGCATCGTTCCCTTCGTCGAACACTGAGATGGGGAGCCCCGCAATGCCTCGTAACACCCGAAGACTCCGCCCCGCCGTGGCCGTCGCCGCCGTCGCTCTCGCGGCCGTCGCGGTCGCCACCCCGGTAGCGAACTCTGCCTCGGCCAAGCCGGGGAAGAGCCTGGTCGATGTCCAGCTGCTCTCGTTCAACGACTTCCACGGCAACCTCGAGGCGCCGTCGGGTTCGAGCGGGCGCCTGGTCACCGGCCACCACATCGACCCGGCCACCGGAAAGCCGGTCGACGACACCGTCAACGTGGGTGGCGTCGAATACCTCGCCTCCCACCTGGAGGAGGCCCGCAAGGGCCACGACCGGTCGCTGACCGTCGCCGCCGGTGACCTGATCGGCGCCTCGCCGCTGCTCTCGGCCGCCTTCCACGACGAGCCGTCCATCGAGGCGCTCAACAAGCTCGGCCTGGACGTGACCGCGGTCGGCAACCACGAGTTCGACGAGGGCTACAAGGAGCTCCAGCGCATCGCCGACGGCGGCTGCATCGACGACGGCGACGGCCAGGACAACCAGAACTCCTGCGCCGCCCACGACTACGCGGGCGCAGACTTCGACATCCTCGCCGCCAACGTGACCGAGGACGCGACCGGCAAGACGATCCTGCCGGCGTACGCGATCAAGGAGGTCGACGGCGTCAAGATCGGCTTCATCGGGATGACCCTGGAGGGCACGCCCGACATCGTCACCGCCGAGGGGGTCAAGGGCCTCACCTTCAAGGATGAGGTCGAGACCGCCAACGCGCTGGTGCCCAAGCTGAAGAAGAAGGGCGTCAAGGCGATCGTCACCCTGATCCACGAGGGTGCCAACCTGCCGAAGGAGAAGTGGACCGACCCGGCCACCGGCACGGTCTACGACGTCAACGCCAGGTACGACTACACCTGCGAGGGTGGCGGCCAGATGGTCGAGGGCTCGCCCATCCTGCCGATCGCGCAGAACCTCGACCCCGAGATCGACATGGTGGTCACCGGTCACACCCACCAGCCCTACGTCTGCGACGTACCCGACCCGGACGGCAAGTCCCGCCTGGTCACCTCGGCCTCCTCCTTCGGGCGTCTCTACACCGAGACCAATCTGAAGTACGACCTCAAGAAGGGCGACATCGTCCGCTCCTCGGTCAAGGGATCGAACCTCCTCGTCACCCGTGACGTGGCCAAGGCCCCGGAGCAGACCGCGCTGATCAACACCTACAAGGAGCTGGTCACCCCGATCGCCTCCCGGGTCCTCGGCTCGATCTCGACCGACGTCAAGCGGGACCAGAGCCCCGCCGGTGAGTCCGCGCTCGGCGACCTGATCGCCGACGCCCAGCTCGCCGATCAGTCGACGATCGTCAACGGGCAGACGCCGGTGATCGCGTTCATGAACCCGGGCGGCATCCGCACGGACCTGACCGCGGCCAACTCGCCCTACGGCGAAGCCGTCGGTGACGTCACCTACGACGAGGCGTTCAACGTCCAGCCGTTCAACAACTACCTGGTCTCGCTGACCATGACCGGTCAGGACATCTACGACCTGCTCACCCAGCAGGTCACCGGCGCCAACGCCACCTCCCACAAGATCCTGCAGGTCTCGAAGGGCTTCTCCTACCAGATCAGCCCCTCGGGCCCGGTCGACGGCTCGGTCACGCTCAACGGCCAGCCGATCGACAAGGCCGCGTCCTACCGGGTCGTGACCAACAACTTCCTGCAGGGCGGCGGAGACGCGTTCGCTGCCTTCACCAAGGGCACCGATCCCTACTACGGCGGTCTCGACATCGACGCCTTCGCTTCCTACCTGGAGGCCAACTCGCCCTACACGCCGGGTGCGCTGGACCGCATCACCGGAACCCACTGAGAGAAGCATTTCTTTCGTACGCAGCGGGCCCGCCCAGCTCTCGAGCTGGTCGGGCCCGCTGTCGTGCGTCATCCCGGGCCCGCCGTCGACAGTCCGTCGGCGAGGATCGCCGCGGACGAGGCTGCGGGACCGATGCGGTCGTCGGGGATCCCGCAGGCGCGCAGGCAGGTCGCCGCGATGGTGGCAGCGGTCGCATCATCGATCGGCACGCCGCTGCCACGGAGGGTGGTGGTGACCTCGACCAGGTGCATGAGCATCTCGCCGATCGGCTCGGCCACCTCGGCGTCGGCAGGCTCCGCGGCACGGGTGGCGATCCGCCCGTAGGCCTCCGCGAGCTCGGCGCGGGTGCTTCGAAAGGCCTCGAACGCCTCGCTGCTCGTGACGTCGGGGTGGGTGGCCAGCATGCCGACGTTGTCCGGCGCCTCGGCGAGCGTGTGGACGTCGACGAGAGCCAGCAGGTAGAGCGCGGTCTCGGGGCTCTCGGACGCGGTCAGCCGCTCGATCTGCTCGATCCGGTCGACGGTGGGCCGGACGGATCGCTCCAGGAGCTCGGCGAGGATCTCGTCCTTGCCGGTGAAGTGGTAGTAGAGCGACGCCTGCCTGATCCCGACCTTGTCGGCGATCTCTCGCGTCGAGGTGGCCGCGAAGCCCTGGGTCACGAACAGCTGGGCCGCGGCGTGCAGCACCTGCTCGCGCGGTGGTGCAGCCGTGCTCGAGGGGACGAGGCGCGGTCGTCCGGGGTGGGTTCGTCGGATGCTCATCGAGGCCCTGCCTTCCTGTCGACGTCGACCCCGGACCAGTAGAGCATAATATTTCGATCCTGCCAATCATGATGTGCATCTGGACGTGGGCTATGCCCATCGGGCACGATGGGACGAACCCGTCGAAGGAGACCGTCGCCGTGCCCCGCCCCAACCGCCGAGCCCGTGAAGCACTGACCGAGGCGCTCCGCGACGCCCGTCGCGCAGCCGGCCTGACCGGAGCCGGACTGGCGGATGCGCTCGGCTCGAGCTGGTCCCAGCCGAAGGTGTCGAAGATCGAGTCCGGCCGGCAGTCCGTCTCCGAGGCCGAGGTCCGCGCCTGGGCGACCGCGGTGGGCGCCGACACGGAGATGCTGCTCGCGCTGCGTGCGCGGGCCGACCACGAGCAGGCCGCCTTCCGCGACGCCCACCAGGCCGACGGCGGCGCGGAGCACCACCAGGAGGCGTACGCAGCGACCGAGGTGGCCGCGAAGGTCCTGGTCGGCTACCAGCCCCACAGCGTCCCCGAGCTGTTGCAGACCCCCGACTACGCGCGAGCGCTGCTGGCGCTGGCGGGTGGCCCGCGTGACCAGGATCCCGGCGAGGTCTCCCAGGTGATCGCGGCGAGGCTGCGCCGCTCGGCGATCCTCTACGAGGCCGGACGGTCGATCACCATCCTGGTCGGGGAGGCGGCCCTCCATCACCTGGTCGGCTCGCCCGACATCATGCGTGCCCAGATCGAGCACATCGCCAGGCTGGCGACCACCACTCATGCGACGATCGGGATCGTTCCCCTTCAGAGCTTCCCCGTCCTGGTCCAGCACGGCTGGGACCAGCGCGACCGGATCGTCACCCTCGAGACCAGTGCCGGCGACCTCGAGATCGCCGATCCGGTCGAGGTGGCGCGTTACGAGCGCTGGACGCAGCTCCTGCTCGAGCATGCCCTGACGGGAGCGGCCGCGGCCGAGCGATGCGCGCGGATCATCAGCGAGCGCGGAGGCTCGGCAGCCTCGCCGGGCGACCACGAATAGGAGACGACGGCTGCTCCGGTAGACTCCCGGCGGGCCGTTAGCTCAGTTGGTAGAGCAGTGGACTTTTAATCCATGGGTCGTCGGTTCGAGACCGACACGGCCTACCAGATCAGACCCTCGCCCGGGCCGGGCGAGGGTCTTCTGCTGTCCGGAAATCAGGTCGGGAAACCACCGGCGTACCCCCGCTGACCGGCACTTTCACGGCTCTGTTGGGCAACCTTCATCGCTTCGCACGTAAAACGATCGGTCAAGGGGGGTTCGCTCGGGCTCGTGAGTTGCTAGTCTCACTCCCGCAACAGGTGCAAGTTCCAGAAGGTCTGACGCCTGCGGAGTTTGTGATCCAACGGCGTTTCTGCTCTGTGCCCGCCCGGACCCCGGTTCGGGAACACAGGTCGGAGCGACGTGTCACCCGCCCCTGATGCGGGGCTACCGAACCTGGTGGCCTCTCGCCCCGACTAAGGAGTAACGAGCAGATGGCTCAGGGCACCGTTAAGTGGTTCAACGCCGAGAAGGGTTTCGGCTTCATTGCGCAGGAGGACGGCGGCGACGACGTCTTCGTGCACTACTCTGCGATCCAGACGAACGGCTACAAGTCGCTGGACGAGAACCAGAAGGTCGAGTTCGACGTCACCCAGGGTCCGAAGGGCCCGCAGGCGGAGAACGTTCGTCCTCTCTGATATTCAAGGCGATCTCGGGTTCGGCGTGAGCCGACACTGATCATCTGCAACGAGGCCCCAGCCGTAAGGCTGGGGCCTCGTGGTCTGATTGGGGCCCGTTCGGGCCCCTGTGTCACGCTTGATGTGACAACTTTTGGTGGTTATTAATGGATCACCGCCCAGATCCACCAAGACTGGGCGATGATGTGATGACGAGCTCGAGTGACGTGAGGAGGCGGCGGACGTGGCTGACCAGTTCGATGTGACGCTGGAAGATCCCGAGCTGCTCCTCGAGGTCGAGCTGACCACCAACCTCATCGTCGCCGCGAGCGAGTCCGAGGATCACCTCTCCCAGGAGGAGATCGACCGGATCCTCGGGATCATCCCCTGAGGACTCCTCAGCAGGTCGCGAAGAGCAGCGGCCCGTTCGCGAGGTCGGAGAGCACCGCGGTGCCGTTCTTCGGCTGAAGCTGCATGGTCACGACGTCGTCATCGGCCGCGACCTTTCCGAGCTTGAACCGTTCGTCGAACGTACCGCCCTGACCGGGCGCCGGGCCGACGGCGAGCTTGGCCCGGGTGTCGGCGTTAGTACGCGCCTGGTCGTCGTCCTCGAACGACATCGCGACGCGTACGTCTCCGTTCGGCTCGGCCGCCATGCCGAAGCCGGCGATCGGGTTGATGTCGCCGGCGGCGTCGACGAGTCCGTCGGCCTGGTCCTGGTCGGCGGCCGAGGCGCCGCTCAGCCCGATCTCGCTGCAGGTGAAGTCGCCGTCGTAGATGAACGCCGAGAGGGGATCGCCGAGCCGGTCGGCCGCCTTCGTCATCGGCTCGTGCAGGTCGCCGTCGCCGAGGCCCTCGACCTGGTCCTTCAGATAGCGCCGGCCGTCCGAGGCCAGGATGAGGTCGTGCTCGGGCAGGAAGGCGATGTAGGTGAGCTGCGGGCTGATCGTCGAGTCGATCCCGGAGTCGGTGAACGTGGAGAACGGGACCAGGGTGCCGTCCCAGACGCCTCCGTCGGCGGGATCGTCGTCGGGGGCGGCGAACCCCATCGAGGTGAGCTGGTCGACGAGATGGTCGGCGTCCATGTCGGTGAGGTGCCCGACCATCAGCGCGCCCTTCGTCGACTGGGTGTAGAGCTCCCAGTCGAGGGTCGCCGGCGACCAGCCGAAGTGCTGCTGCAGCAGGCCCGAGGCGTCAGGCAGCACCGAGGTCGAGGTGAGGTCCTTCGTGTAGGCCTCGTCGATCATGTCGTGGACCTCCTCCGGCGTGGAGTCGGCATCGAGATCGGCGCCGACACGCTCGCGGATGCCTGCCCAGTCGGTGAACGAGACCCGCGTCGCCTCGGCGGGGGACAGCCGCAGCGCCTCGTCGAGGTCGCCCCCGCGGGTCGCCCAGGCCCGGGTCAGGAACACGATGAGCGCGACGACGACGACGCCCACCACGATGGTCAACAGGGGGTGGGCGCGTACGACTCGGGATGACCGACCGGCCCACATCCTGGGGCGGTCGAGAAGCTGGGGGGTGCGGAGCATCCCGACGAACCTTAGACGAACCAGTCACCCATCCGACATACCCTGTGCCCATGCCCGAGATCCCGGCCGCCGGCGTAGTGGTTTTTCGCGAGCACGACGACATGCCCGAGGTGGCGCTGGTCCACAGACCCAAGTACGACGACTGGTCCTTTCCCAAGGGAAAGGTCGACCCCGGTGAGACGGTGCCGGTGGCCGCGATCCGCGAGGTGCGCGAGGAGACCGGCCTGTCGGTCGCGCTCGGTCGCCCGCTGAGCTCGCAGCGCTATCCGGTCGAGGCGGGGCGGAAGGTGGTCCACTACTGGGTGGGTCGCATCGCTGCCGGCGCCGACGACGACGTCGACGGCTACGAGATCAACGAGGAGATCGACGATGTCGAGTGGCTGCCGGTGAAGGAGGCGCGCCGGCGGCTCACCTACCCGCACGACCGGGACACGTTGCAGCAGGCCGAGGACGTACGCCACCCCACCACGCCCCTCGTGATCCTGCGCCACGCTTCCTCCGTCGGCCGTTCGGCCTGGTCCCGTGCGGACGAGGAGCGGCCGCTCGACGACACCGGACGGGCCCAGGCGGTCACCCTGGCCGGCCTGCTGATGGCCTACGACATCGGCCGGGTGATCACCTCGACGAGCGTCCGCTGCGTGCAGTCCGTCGCGCCCTACGCCGGGCTCGCCGGCCTCGCGTCCGAGCAGGTGAGACTGCTCAGCGAGGAGGGCGCGGAGGAAGGTAGCGTGTCCGCCCTGGCCGCGGACACCTTGCGTGACCTGGCGGTTCCGACGGTGATCTGCACGCACCGGCCGGTGCTGCCGTGGGTCTTCGACGGTCTGGGTGTGCGTGACCCGAAGCTGGCGAAGGGCGAGCTGATGGTGCTGCACGTGGGCGCAGGCGAAGTGCAGGCAGTGGAGGCATTTCAGGCGTGAAAGAGGCTTGAGGCCGGCCTGTTCATCTCCTGTGCCCGCAACTGACACTGATTTGCCACCGACTCTGTGTTCCTCGTTCAGCCTGTGTTCACCTTCGCCGAGTTTCCCGTCCACCTCGGCTCCTTACGGTCATCGCGACAACTCCGAATCGACTGCATCATCATCAGGAGACTTGCGTGAACACCACCTCGCTGCGCCGGGCACTCGTCCCGGGCATCACGGCTGCGGCCCTCGCCCTCGCGATCAGCGCCTGCGGCGCTGCCAACGAGCAGGGCAGTGACAGCGACGGGGAAGGCACCCTCTCGGGCACCATCAAGGGTGGCGGAGCCTCCTCGCAGGAGAAGGGCCAGGCGGCATGGGTCGCCGGCATCCAGGACGCGAACCCCGACCTCAGCGTCGTCTACGAGCCCGTGGGCTCCGGCTCGGGTCGTGAAGGCTTCATCTCCGGCGGCTACCTCTTCGCCGGCACCGACTCGGCCCTCAACGACGACGAGGGCGAGCTCACCGGCGCCAAGAAGAAGTGTGGCGCCGACCCGATCCAGGTCCCGGCGTACGTCTCGCCGATCGCCGTCGCGTTCAACGTCGAGGGTGTCGACAAGCTGGACCTCGACGCCGCGACCCTCACCGGGATCTTCTCGGGCAAGATCACCAAGTGGAACGACAAGGCGATCACCGCGCTCAACCCGGACGCCAAGCTCCCGGACACCGCGATCACCCCGGTCCACCGCTCCGACGACTCGGGCACCCAGGAGAACTTCACCGACTACCTCTCGAAGGCCGGTGGCTGGTCCGAGGAGCCCGACGGTACGTGGCCCGCCAGCATCAAGGTCGGCGAGGGTGCCGACGGCACCTCCGGTGTCGTGACCGCCATGCAGGGTGCCGGCTACATCGGCTTCATGGACGAGTCCGCCGCGCGTGAGAACGACCTCACCGTCGCCAGCATCAAGGTCGGCGATGACTTCGTCGAGCCGACCGCTGACGCCGCCGCGAAGATCCTGGCCGCCTCGAAGCCGGCGGGTCTGACCGACAACGACATGGCCGTCGAGGTCGCCCGCACGACCACCGAGGCCGGCGTCTACCCGGTCGTGCTGGTCTCCTACCTGCTGGCCTGCCCGACCTACGAGAACGCCGAGGACGCCGCCAACGTGAAGGGCTACCTCGAGTACATCCTCTCCGAGGACGGCCAGAAGGTCTCCGCCGAGGAGGCCGGCTCCGCGCCGCTCGACCGCGAGACCGCCGACAAGGCTCTCAAGCTCGTCGGTGCGATCAAGTAGTTGCCGCTACGTTTGACGTGATCGCCGTTCGGGCGGTGGCTACGGCCGCCGCCCGTACGGCTGTCTTGAGAACCGAAACTAGAAAGTCGAGGAATGCCTTGTGACTGTCGCCGCTGACCCCGGCGCCGACCCTGGCGTTGACCCCAAGTCGGAGCTGTCCGGCCGTGGCTCGGTGGGTGATGTCGTCTTCCGAGGCCTTGCCGTGGCCGCGGCCTCCCTGATCCTGGTCGCGCTGGCAGCCGTCTTCATCTTCCTGGGGATCGAGGGCATCCCGGGCTTCAACGTGGACGCGCAGCACTACGCCGGCCAGGGCTCGTTCCTGGGCCTGGTGGTCCCGCTGCTGTACGCCACCATGTACGCCGCCGTCCTGGCCCTGATCATCGCGGTGCCGTTCTCCGTGGCGATCGCCCTGTTCATCAGCCACTACGCGCCGCGCCGGATCGCGGTGCCGGTGGCCTACGTCATCGACCTGCTCGCCGCGGTGCCCTCGGTCGTCTTCGGCCTGTGGGGCGCGGTCGCGCTCGGCCCCTACCTGGTGCCGGCGCACGCCTGGCTCGCCGAGCACCTCGCCTGGCTGCCGTTCTTCGACGGACAGCCCTCCGGCAACGGTCGCACGCTGTTCACCGCCTCGATCGTGCTCGCCGTGATGATCCTGCCGATCATCACCTCGATCTGCCGCGAGGTCTTCGCGCAGACGCCGCGACTGCACGAGGAGGCGGCGCTGGCGCTCGGCGCCACCCGCTGGGAGATGGTCCGCTACGCGGTCTTCCCCTACGCCCGCTCCGGCATGGTCTCCGCGGTCATGCTCGGTCTCGGCCGTGCGCTCGGGGAGACGATGGCGATCGCGATGATCGCCTCGCCGAAGGTGGTCATCTCGCTGTTCATCGTCGGCACCCAGAACCCGCAGACCATCGCGGCGCACATCGCCCAGGGCTACAAGGAGAGCACGCCCGACCGGCTCTCCGTGCTGATCGCGACCGGTCTCGTGCTGTTCGCGTTCACCTTCCTGGTCAACGCCTTCGCCCGCTGGATCGTCGCCCGAGGGAGGGCCAAGTGAGCAACACCGATCTCTCCAACGAGGAGACGAAGCTCTCCCACGCCACGCTCCCGCGAGGCGCCCAGTGGCTGGTCGGCGTCGCCGCGGTCGCCCTCGGCGGGCTGGCGCTGGTGCTCGGCATGGGCATCGTCGGGTCCGTCGTCATCGGCGTGCTCGGGTTCCTGATCGGCTACCCGCTCTGGGCGCTGCTGGTGGAGAACCGGCGCTCGGCCACCGACAAGCTCGTCACCGGGCTCGTGTGGACCGCCTTCGGCATCGCGGTCATCCCGCTGATCTGGCTGGTCTACATGGTCATCGCCCGAGGCGCCTCGGTCATCAGCCCGGAGTTCCTCACCTACTCGATGCGCTCGGTCACCGGCGACGAGCAGGGCGGCCTCTACCACGCGCTGATCGGCACCCTGATCGTCACCGGCATCGCCGCGCTGATCTCGATCCCGATCGGCATCATGACCGCGATCTACCTGATCGAGTACGGCAAGGGCAACCGCCTCGCCAAGGCGATCACCTTCCTGGTCGACGTCATGACCGGCATCCCGTCGATCGTCGCGGGTCTGTTCGCGTTCGCGCTCTTCACCCTGGTCGTCGGGCCGGGCACGCGCTTCGGCTTCGGCGGCGGTGTCGCGCTCTCGCTGCTGATGATCCCGACCGTCGTCCGCTCGACCGAGGAGATGCTCAAGCTGGTCCCCGACGACCTGCGGGAGGCTGCGTACGCCCTCGGGGTGCCGAAGTGGCGCACCATCACCCGGATGGTGCTCCCGACCGCCATCGGCGGCATCGTCACCGGCGTCGTGCTCGCGATCTCGCGCGTGATCGGTGAGACCGCGCCGCTGCTGGTGGCCTCGGGGTTCAACCCCAACCTGAACAGCAACGCCTTCGATGACAGCCCGATGATGACCGTGCCGGTCTTCATCTTCACCCAGCTGTCGGAGGCCACGGCGAAGGGCGTCTCGTACGCCTGGGGTGGAGCACTGGTGCTCTTCATCCTCGTCATGGTCCTCAACCTCATCGCCCGTATCGTCGGCACGATCTTCGCCCCCAAGACCGGGCGCTAGGAGAAACACATGTCCATCCAAGTCAAGGACGCCAGCATCTTCTACGGCGACTTCAAGGCCGTCGAGGACGTCTCCATGTCCATCAAGCCGAAGTCGGTGACAGCCTTCATCGGGCCTTCCGGCTGCGGCAAGTCGACCTTCCTGCGCACCCTCAACCGGATGCACGAGGTCATCCCCGGCGCCTACGTCGAGGGGAAGATCACGATCTCGGGCCAGGACATCTACGACGGAGGAGTCGACCCGGTGGCCGTGCGCCGCAAGGTCGGCATGGTCTTCCAGCGGCCCAACCCGTTCCCGACGATGTCGATCTACGACAACGTGCTCGCCGGCAACAAGCTCAACTCCAAGCGGATCAAGAAGTCCGAGGCGGACTCGATCGTGGAGAAGGCGCTGCGCGGCGCCAACCTGTGGAACGAGGTCAAGGACCGTCTCGGCAAGCCCGGCATGGGGCTCTCCGGTGGCCAGCAGCAGCGGCTCTGCATCGCCCGTGCGATCGCGGTCCAGCCCGAGGTGCTGCTCATGGACGAGCCGTGCTCCGCGCTCGACCCGATCTCGACCGCCGCGATCGAGGACCTCATCCACGAGCTGAAGTCCGACTACACGATCGTGATCGTCACCCACAACATGCAGCAGGCCGCCCGTGTCTCCGACGACACCGGCTTCTTCAACCTGAAGGCCGCCGGTCAGCCGGGTCACCTGGTGGAGTTCAACCCCACCAAGCAGATGTTCACCAAGCCGGACAACCCGGACACCGAGGCGTACATCTCGGGTCGGTTCGGCTAAACCTCTCGCCGAGTCGGCCCATCTTGACAAGAAAACCCGCCGAGTCGGCCCGTCATGACGGGCCGACTCGGCGGGTTTCTGAGTCAGAACGAGCCGACTCGGCGTCGGTTTTACGGCAGCTGGAAGATGAAGTGGCAGATCAGGTAGGTCACGGCTGCGACACCACCGGCCGCCGGGAAGGTGAAGACCCAGGCGGCGACGATCGACTTCGCGATGCCCCAGCGGACCGCGGAGAACCGCTTGGTCGCGCCGACACCCATGATCGCCGAGGTGATCGTGTGGGTGGTCGAGATCGGGGCCTCCCAGACGTACGCCGTGGTGTAGAGCACCGACGCGGCGACCGACTCGGCGGCGAAGCCGCGGGACGGGTCCAGGTGGATGATGCGGCGACCGAGGGTGCGCATGATGCGCCAGCCGCCGGACATGGTGCCGAGCGAGATGGCCGTGGCGGCCGCGGCGATGACCCAGAACGGCAGGTCGTCACCCTCGGAGAGGAAACCGCCGGTGACGAGGGCGAGGAAGATGACGCCCATCGTCTTCTGGGCGTCCTGGAGGCCGTGACCGAGCGCCATCGCGGCGGCCGAGATGGTCTGGGCGATCCGGAAGCCCTTCTGCGCCTTGTGCTGGTTGGTGCGGCGGAAGATCCACATCATCGCGAGCATCACGCCGAACCCGAGGCCGAAGGCGACCACCGGCGAGACGAACATCGGGATGACGACCTTCTCCAGGACGGTCATCCAGTTGACGAACGCGCCGGCGGCGATCGCCGAACCGGCCAGGCCGCCGATGAGGGCGTGCGAGGAGGACGAGGGCAGACCGAAGTACCAGGTGATCAGGTTCCACGCGATGGCGCCGAGCAGGCCGGCCATCACGACGGTCAGACCATGTGCCCCTGATGGTGGGGTGATGGTGTCGGAGACGGTGTGGGCGACCTTCTGGCCCAGGAAGGCGCCGACGAAGTTCATCACCGCCGCGAGCAGGAGGGCGATGCGCGGGGTGAGCGCTCGCGTGGACACGGAGGTCGCGATGGCGTTGGCGGCGTCGTGGAAGCCGTTGGTGTAGTCGAAGACCAGGGCGACGACGACCACCGCGATGACAATGGCGAGTTCCATTGAGCAGGCTCAGGATTCCTTGACGGCGATCTGCTCGACGGTGTTCGCGACCTTCTCGAAGCCGTCGATCGCGTCCTCGAGAGACTCGACGATGTCCTTGAGCTTCAGGACCTCGAGCGCCTCGTACTCTCCGGAGAAGAGCTTGGCGAGGATGCGGCGGTGGTTCTTGTCGCCCTGGTTCTCGAGACGGTTGATCTCGATCCAGTACTCCGAGAGCTCGGTCATCGAGCGCAGGTTGGGCATCGCGGAGGCGGTCAGCTCGGCGCAACGCTGGAGCACGGTGACCTGGTCGGAGAGCTCCGGCGGCAAGGTGTTGACGCCGTAGACGAAGATCTGGTCGACGACCTCGTCCATCGAGTCCATCACGTCGTCGAGACCGGAGCCGAGGGCATAGATGTCCTCGCGGTCGAACGGCGTGACGAAGGTCGAGTTGACCTTCTTGACGAGCTCGTGGGTGGTCTCGTCGGCGGCATGCTCCGCGTCACGCATGCGGCGCGCGACGTCCTCACGGTCGGCGGTGTCGCTGAGCATCTCGGCGAGCAGCGACACCCCGCCTACGAGGTGGTTGGCAGACTCGGCGAACAGGTCGTAGAACGACGTGTCGACCGGTCGGATTCGGAAACGCACGGGGGGCTCCTGGCTTCATGAGGCAGACCTGCGGGCTCATGTTAGGCGAGTCCGCTTGACACGCCGAATGCCAGGGCGTGTTCAGCCTGTCGCGGCGCGCCTGCGCTGACGCTGTCGAGTGATCAACATCGCCTGCAGGTGGTCGGGAGCGTGGTTGCGGGTCCAGGTGCCGTCGGGGCCGAGGACCCAGGCGTCCGTGGTCGGTTCGAATGCCAGGTCGAACAGTGTGCCGACCTCGGCGACGAGCTCCGGGGTGGGGAGACGTACGAGGGCCTCCACCCGCCGGTCGAGGTTGCGGTGCATCATGTCGGCCGAGCCGATCCAGGCGTTCGGCCCCTCCCCGTCGTCGGCGGCACCGTTCTCGAACCAGAAGATCCGGGAGTGCTCGAGGAACCGGCCCAGGATGGAGCGCACCTCGATGGTCTCGCTGAGTCCCTCGACGCCCGGACGGAGCGCGCAGATGCCACGGACGAGCAGCTGCACGGGTACGCCGGCCTGGGAGGCTAGGTAGAGCGCGTCGATGATCGCCTCGTCGACCACCGAGTTGGCCTTGAGCCTGATCCTCGCCGGGCGCCCGGCCAGGTGGTGGGCGATCTCGGCGTGGATCTGCTCGATCAGGCCGCTGCGTACGTTGCCGGGGGCGACCAGAAGCTGTTCGTACGTCGCCTCCCGGCTCCAGCCGGAGAGGTTGTTGAACAGGTGGGCGACGTCCTCGCCGATCGCCTCGTTGGTGGTGATCAGCCCCATGTCCTCGTAGAGCCTGGAGGTCTTCGGGTTGTAGTTGCCGGTGCCGATGTGGGTGTAGCGGCGGATCGTGCCGTCGGGCTCCTCGCGCACCACCATCGCCAGCTTGCAGTGGGTCTTCAGGCCGACCAGGCCGTAGACCACGTGGCAGCCGGCCTGCTCGAGCTTGCGGGCCCAGCGGATGTTGGCCACCTCGTCGAAGCGCGCCTTGATCTCGACCAGCACCAGCACCTGCTTGCCGGCCTCGGCCGCGTCGATCAGGGCGTCGATGATGGGGGAGTCGCCGGAGGTCCGGTAGAGGGTCTGCTTGATCGCGAGCACCCGCGGGTCCGCTGCCGCCTGCTCGATGAAGCGCTGCACGCTGGTCGCGAACGAGTCGTAGGGATGCTGGAGGAGTACGTCGTCACGCCGGGCCGCCTTGAAGACGTCGACCGGCGCGGCGCTCTCGACGGGTGCCAGGGCCGGGTGGGTGCTCGGCACGAAGGCGGGATACTTCAGCTGCTCGCGGTCGATGTCGGCGATGCCGTGCAGGCCGCGCAGGTCGAGCGGGCCGGGCAGCCGGAACACCTCGTTGTCGGAGATGCCGAGCTCGGAGACCAGCAGGTCGAGGGTCGAGTCGGTCATCGACTCCTGCACCTCGAGGCGTACGGGAGGGCCGAAGCGGCGCCGCAGCAGCTCCTTCTCCAGCGCGGTGAGGAGGTTCTCGGTGTCGTCCTCCTCGACCTCGAGGTCCTCGTTGCGGGTGACCCGGAAGGTGTGCACCTCGATGATCTCCATGCCCGGGAAGAGCTTCTGCAGCCGCTCCCGCATGACCTCCTCCAGCGGCACGAAGCGGTCGTTGCCCAGCGGCACGAAGCGGCTGAAGATCGGCGGCACCTTCACCCGGGCGAAGTGCTTCTTCTTGGTCTTCGGGTCGCGCAGGCGCACCGCGAGGTTGAGCGAGAGGCCGGAGATGTAGGGGAACGGGTGAGCCGGGTCCACCGCGAGCGGCGTCAGCACCGGGTAGACCCGCTCCTTGAACAGCTTCTTGCAGGCCTTGACCTCCTCGGGGCTGAGGTCCTCCCAGTGCAGGAGCTGGATGCCCTCCTCGAGCAGCGCCGGCTTGATCTTGTCGCGGAACACCGCGGCATGCCGCTCGGAGAGCTCCCGGGTCGTCCGCCAGATCACCTCGAGCACTTCGCGCGGCATCAGCCCGGACGCGGCCCGCACCGCGACCCCTGCTGCGATCCGCCGCTTGAGCCCGGCCACCCGGACCATGAAGAACTCGTCCAGGTTGGAGGTGAAGATCGCCAGGAAACGTACGCGTTCCAGGAGCGGCAGCGTGTCGTCCTCCGCCAGCTCCAGCACCCGCTCGTTGAACCGCAGCCAGGACAGCTCGCGGTCGAGGAACCGGTCCTCGTACTTCTCGACCTCGGCCAGCGCCTCGTGGTCCGGGATGTATTCCGGCTCGACGTCGAACGGCTGGTCGGGGACCGCGGTCAGGCTCACGGTGTCCTCGGCCGACCGGGTGGGGGCCTGCGGGTCGAGACTCATGGGGCTAGTGTGACGCACTTGCGTGTCCTTGCGGGAGACGCGATCCGAACTCTGACCTTCGGTCCGGTCATCTGGCGAACTACCTGTTACACGATGTCCCTGGTACCCGGTAGTTTGGGCGCATGTCGATTCTTGAGCGTGCGTCGTCCGTGATCGATCCGCTGGTGGCGCCTGTGGTGACCCCGATCAAGGGGCTGGCGTTCGCGGCGGCGTTGAACCTGCCGGCCGCGGTGCAGCGGCGGATCGTCGGCAAGCCGGTCACGTACGACGGGCAGACGCTCGCCGTGGACACCCAGACCATGCTCGCGCTGATGAAGGTGTCGGGGGAGCCGGACCCGTCGACGCTGCCGATCCCGAAGGGGCGGGTGGCGCTGCTGCGGCAGTCGCAGCTCGGTGGGGGTCGCCAGGAGATCGGGTCGGTGCGTGAGCTCTGGGTCGCGGGTCTCAAGGCGCGGCTCTACAACCCCGAGGGCGTCTCGGGGAACGCGCCGCTGCTGGTCTTCCTGCACGGTGGCGGCTTCATCTTCGGCGACCTCGACTCCCACGACGCGCCCTGCCGGCTGCTGGCCAGCGAGTCGGGGGTCAAGGTGCTCTCGATCGACTACCGGCTGGCGCCGGAGTCGCCGTTCCCGGCGGCGTACGACGACTCGGTCGCGGCATTCCGCTGGGCGGTCGAGCACGCGGCCGAGCTCGGTGCGGACCCGGCCCGGATCGGGGTCGGCGGCGACTCCGCCGGCGGCAACCTGGCGGCCGGGGTCGCGCTCGCGGTCGGCGAGGCCTGCGCGTTCCAGCTGCTCATCTACCCGGTGACGCAGTCGGAGGCGGCCACTCGCAGCCGCGAGGACCTCAGCGAGGGGTTCTACCTGACCTCCGACTTCATCGCGGCGGCGACCGACAACTACCTGCCCGAGGGCATCGACCGCCGCGACCCGCGCCACGCCCCGCTGCACGCCGAGATCCCGACGAGCGGGGTCGCCCCGGCGTACGTCGCGACTGCCGGGTTCGACCCGCTGCGCGACGAGGGCGAGGCGTACGCCGCCAAGCTCGAGGAGGCTGGCGTCAAGGTCGCGCACAAGCGCTTCGCCGACCAGATCCACGGGTTCCTGAACGTGGTCGGAGCCGGGCGTACGTCACGTGCTGCTGTGCTCGAGATCGCGCAGGTCCTGCGCGACAACCTCTGACTTCTCTGGCAATTCCTGCACTTCTCAGGCGTTGCAACGCCTGAGAAGTGCAGGAATACCCGGTTAACCGGGTATTCCAACAAGCCGCTCAGCCGGCCATGTCGGGGCGCCAGCGGAGAACCTCCCGCTGGAACGCCTCGGGGTCGACCATCGACTTGTCGACCTTGACCGCACCGGCCTCGTCGGTGTTGAACTCGACGACCCACTCGTCGGTGGCCGGCTCACCCTTGATGGTGATGTCGGTGTGGGTGTCGTAGAGGTCGTAGGTGTGGGTCTGCTCGTCCTTGCGTACGTCGAGCACGCCCTCCTCGGTGACCGTGACGGTGCTCTCGGTCATGAGTGAGCCGTCCTCGGGACGGAAGGTGCGGACGGTGAGCTGCTTGGCGCCGAGCGAGTCGCCCTCGGGCCCGCCTGCGGCTGCGTCGTCGGCGGCCTTGGCAGGCTCGGGCACGGAGGTGCCGGCGCCGGGGATCTTGGCGCCGGGGAACTTGCCGGACTCGGCGAGCTTGACCGCGGCCAACCAGCCGCTCGAGCGCTGGGGGAGCGAGTCGCTCGGGGTGTCGGGCAGGTCCGTCTGTGCCGGGAGCGGCTCCTTCGGCCCCTGCTTCTTGGCGGCCTGCTTCTTGCCGGTCGACCGTTCGGGCAGCGTCACGGGGGCGGTCGGCGGACCGGCCGTCGGCGCGGACGAGTCGACCGGCGCGGGGGCGGTGGCCTTGGTGGTCTCGACGGGCGCGGCGGGGGCCAGCGGCTCGACCACGAGCGGCTCGTCCGGGGCGTCCGGGATCGGAAGGCTCGCCTCGGGCGGGACCGGGGTGGCCGCGAGGGTGAGCTCGAGGGCCTGCATCGCCCGCTTGTTGGTGCTGCCGCCCTTGACCGTGAGCATGACGGCCTCGCGCAGGTCGGCGAGCTGCTTGGCGAGCTGGGCGCTGCGGCGCTCGGCGATCTGCCGGTCCACGATGGCCTGCTCGACGAGCTCGGTGTTGTGCAGGATCGAGGCCTCGACGGCCTGGCGGTCGATCGCCTTCTGACCGGCGACCTCCTCCGCCTCGGCCCGCAGGCGCACGGCCTCGGTGGCCTGCTCCTGGACGTCGGCGAGACGGTTCATCATCTCCGTCATCCGGCGCTCGGCCTCCTCGCGCTCGCGAGCCTGTGCCGTGACGACCTCGGCCATCGACTCGTGGGCGGCGCGCAGCGCGGTCTCCGCGGCGCGACGACCCTCGTTGGCCTCGGTCGCGGCACGCTCGGCGGCACGCCGGCCCTCCAGGGCCTGCACCGCGAGATCGGCGTGCTCGGAGGCACGCTGGTCGGCGGCCATGCGCGCGAGGTTGGCGGACTCGGCGGCCTGCTCGGCCTGGGAGGCGAGCTCGGTGAGCTGCCGGTAGCGCTCCTCGTTCTCGTTGGCCTCGTGCGCGGCGGCGGCGGCGAACTCGGCGTACTGCTTCGCGCTCTTCTCGGCCTCGAGGCGGGCGTCGTTGGCGGCGTCGGCGGCCTTGAAGGCGCGCAGCGCGGCCTCCTCGGCCTCGGTGCGCGCGGCAAGGGCCTCGGCCGCCACGGCGTACTGGTCGGCCGCCGCGGCCTCGGCCGCGGCCCGGGTCATGGCGTGGTCCTCGGCGTTCGCGTCGGCGGCCTTGCGCTCCTCGAAGGCCTCCTTCGCCGCTTCCTCAGCCTCGGCACGGGCGGTGGCGGCGGCCTCGGCGGCGGCGTAGGCAGCCTCGGCCGCAGCCTCGGCGTCCTTACGGGCCTGCTCGGCCCGCTCGGCCTGCGTCGCCATCGCGACCGCGGACTCCTCGGCCGTGATGCGTGCGGCGGCTGCCTTCTCGGCCTCGGTCGCGCGGTCGTTGGCGGCCTGCTCGGCGGCCTGGCGCGCGGTGAACGCGGCCAGCGCCTCGTCGGCCCGGCCGGCAGCGGCCGCGTCGGCCTCCTCGCGCATCCGCGCGAGCTCCTCGGAACGGGCGTCGGCCGCGGTGCGGGCGGTGTAGGCGGCCTCGGCGGCGGCCTCCGCCTCGCTGCGTGCCTCGTAGGCGGCGCGGGCCTCGTCGGCGGCCTTGCGGGCGGCCTTCTCGGCTGCCGCCAGCGCGTCACGGAGCTCGTCCATCTCCTCGAGGCGGTCCTCGGCGGCGGCCTCCGCGACGCTGCGCGCGGCGTAGGCGGCCTGGGCCAGCTCGGCGTGCTCGGCTGCCTTCGTGTGCGCCTCGACGGCGGAGGCGGCCGCGGTGGCGGCCTCCTCGGCCTTGGCACGGGCGGCCTCCTCGGCCTCGGTGCGCGCGCGGGTCTGCTCCTCGGCGGTGCGGGCAGCCTCGAGCAGGCGGCGCTCGGCCGCCTCCAGCTCCTTGCCCCTCGCGACCGCGGCCTCCTCGGCCTCGGCGCGCTCCTTGGCACGGGTGTCGGCGAGCTTCTCGGCCTCGACGCGGGCGCGGGCGTACTCCTCGGCTGCCTTCTCCGCGACCTCGCGCGCCTGGTGGGCGTCGGCGGCCAGCTCGGCGTGGAGCTTGGCGGTCTCGTCGGCCTTGGCGCGGGCGGTTGCGTGCTGGGCGGCGGACTCCTCGGCCACCAGCCGCTCGGCCGCCTGCTCGGCGGCCGCCTGCTCGGCTGCGATGCGAAGCGACTCGGCTGCGGCGGCCGCGCGGGCCAGCTCCGCAGCACGCGCCGTCAGGTCCTCGTCGTCACCCGGCTGGGCGGCCGAGTCCCGGCTCCACCACTTGCCACTGGGGGTCTGCGTGCTCACGAGGGTGAATGCTAACGGCGAAGTAGGTGGCGTGTGGAGTCTCCGAAAGGATTAACACGCCTGCTACCTGGAACTACATATGTGTAATTCTGCCTGGCGGTGAGGTCAGTAGACGAGCGCCTGTACGCCGTCGCGCAGGATCTCCTCGGCGAACACGACCGCACCCTTGATGGTGATGCCGTCGATCAGATCCTCCTGGGAGAGGTCGCGACGGGAGGCGCACTGGGTGCACACGGTCACCTGACCGGCCTCGATGACCAGCCCGATCAGCTCCTGCAGCGGCGCCGCGTTCTCCAGGGTGAACTCCTCCGCGCGCCCGGGCACCGCGAACCACGTCGCCTCACCGGTGAGCCACAGCGACACCTTGGCGCCGGCGGTCGCGGCCGCAGAGGCGACCGTGAAGGCCTGGTTCGTACGCTCGGGCGCCTCGGCACCCACGGTCACCTTCACCACGAGTTCTTGCATGCCGAGCACACTAGCGCTTGCGTTTCGGGTCATAGTCGACGTACGGCCTAAACTCGGGGTGTGGCTTTCGAACTTCCGGAGAACCTTCACCCAGATGCCGGCCCCTGTGCCTGGATGCTCGGCACCTGGCAGGGCAACGGGCACGGTGACTATCCGACGATCGACAAGTTCGAGTTCGGGCAGGAGCTGATCTTCACCCACGACGGGCGACCGTTCTTCCACTACTTCGCGCGCTCCTGGATCATCGACCCCGAGACGGGGGAGAAGGTCCGCGACGCGGCCCTGGAGACCGGCTTCCTCCGCTTCCGCCCCGAGGGCGAGGTCGAGTGGGTGATGACGCACAGCAGCGGCATCGTCGAGATCTGGTACGGCAAGGCCGAGGGCGGCAAGCTCGACGTCGTCACCGACGCGGTCGCCCGCACGGAGACGGCCAAGGAGTACACCGCCGGCAAGCGCCTCTACGGCAACGTCGAGGGCGACCTGCTCTATGCGTACGACATGGCCGCGATGGGTCAGGCGCTGCAGCCGCACCTGTGGGCGCGGCTCAAGCGAGTCACCAAGTAGTAGCGATGACCGAGGCGGCTGAGGACTGGCGCGAGGCCCTTCGGGCGAAGGGCTATCGCCTCACGCCCCAGCGCGAGCTGGTCCTCGGTGCCGTCGAGCGGCTGCGCCACGCCACCCCCGAGGAGGTGCTCGCGGTCGTACGCGAGTCGTCCTCCGCGATCAACCTCTCCACCGTCTATCGCAACCTCGAGGTGCTCGAGGAGCTGGGTCTGGTGCGCCACGCCCACCTCGGCGAGCGCGCCTCGACCTACCACTCGGTCTCCGGTCGTCCGCATTTTCATGCCGTGTGCAGGAAGTGTCAGAAGGTCACGAGCGTTGACCCCTCTGTGGCCGACGGAATCTGCGAGCGGCTGCGTGAGGAGTACGCCTTCGAGGTGGACGTCGCGCATCTGACGGTCTTCGGGGCGTGCGTCGACTGTTCTTCCGAGCCCCAGTAGGAGCACAGCATGATGACTGCCAGCCCGCTTCTGTCCCTGCCCGGCGCCGTGGCCGGTGACGGTGCCGACGCACCCGTCGCCGCGCACTACGGCTCGTTCAACCTGGAGCAGCGGACGTTGGCCTCCGGCGAGGGCTTCGTCGACCTCTCCCACCGAGACGTCGTGCGGATCGCCGGGCCCGACCGGTTGACCTGGCTGCACTCGCTCACCTCGCAGGCGTTCGAGGGTCTGGCCCCGGGCGTCTGGACCTCGGCCCTGATCCTGTCCCCGCAGGGCCACGTCGAGCACTTCTTCTCCGGCCTCGACGACGGCTCCTCCTTCCTGGCGTGGACCGAGCCGGGTGCCGGCGAGGCGCTGGTCGGCTACCTGGAGCGGATGAAGTTCTGGTCCGACGTGACGGTCGCCCTGGACGCGTCGCAGGCCTCCGTCTGGCGTCCCTCGCAGGGCTACTCGTTCGTCCCGCGCGACTCCTTGGAGACGTACGCCGCCGCCGCGGGCCCCGCCTGCGGGTTCTGGGCGTTCGAGGCTCTCCGGATCGAGCGTGGTGAGCCCCGGTTCGGCGTGGACACGGATGCGCGCACGATCCCCAACGAGGTCGGCTGGGTGCCGGGTGCCGCAGACGTGGTCGGCGCGGAGTACGCGGTCCATCTCGACAAGGGCTGCTACCGCGGCCAGGAGACGGTCGCCCGCGTCCACACCCTGGGCCGCCCGCCGCGCCGCCTGGTCCTCCTCCACCTCGACGGCTCCGAGAACCGGCTGCCCGTTGCCGGCTCCGAGCTCGTCTTCGGGGAGAAGACCGTAGGCTTCGTCGGGTCCTCGGCTCGGCACCACGAGCTCGGCCCGATCGCGTTGGGGCTGGTCAAGCGCAACGTACCCGTGGACGCGCAGCTCGTCGTGGACGGGATGCCGGTCGCGCAGGAGGTCCTCGTCGACCCCGAGATCGGTCTCCACATCCGCCCGCTGCGCTGAGTCCAGCCGGTCAGAGCCGTCCGTTCGAGCGGACGGGTATGTCGTCGATCAGTGCCGCCGGCCGGCGGCCACGGCGTCGAGGGCGAGGGTGGCGAGGAAGTCGCCGGGGATGCCGGGGTAACCGTGGCTGAGCGCGCGCCACTCGGCGGGGATGGCTGAGACGCCCCAGCGGGCGCCGAGGAGGCCGCCGGCGATGGCGGCGACCGTGTCGGTGTCGTTGCCGATCCGGATGGCGGTGTTGAGGGCCTCGACATAGTGCTCGGGCCCCGTGGCAGGGGTCTGGGCGATCGAGGACCAGGCAGCCTGCAGCGCGGTGACGACCCAGCCGTTGGGGTTGAAGGTCGCCGGCGGCTCGGTCTCGGCCTCGTCGAGCTTCTCGGTCCAGAAGCCGGCCTCGGTGGGGGAGAGGTGGGCGAGGCCGGAGCGTACGTCGAGCTCGCCGTGCATCACCGCGTGCTCGATCGCCAGCGACCACAGGACGCAGCCGGAGCCGGCGTGCTCGTCCCAATGGGTCAGGGCGCTCACCGCCGCGGCCGCCTCGGCGACGGCCGAACGGTCGCCGAGGTAGCGGAGCGGGACGGGTGCGGTGCGCATCAGCGAGCCGTTGCCGCCGGTGTGGCCGGTCATCTCGTGCAGCTTCTCCGAGACGTGCCGCAGCTGCGCGGCGGTCGGCGCCGGACCGGCGGTGTTGAGCACCCGGGAGGTCTGGTTGCCGATGTCCTTGGGCCCCGACTCCGCCCACGTCCGGAAGTTGCGGGCGACGGCAGTCAGGCCGTCATCGCTCCGCAGGTCCAGCCCGCCCGCGGCGGCGTCGAGGATGCACCACGCCATCGTGGTGTCGTCGGTCCACTCCCCGGGCGCGAACGGGCCGAGCCCGCCACCGAGCATCTGTGCCTGCTCGTCCGCCCCGAGCGTGGGCCGGTCGAACTCGTAGTGTGCCCCGAGCGCATCCGCGACCGCGGTCCCGACGACGGCCCCGACGGCCCGGTCACTCTGAGACTCGTTCAGCTCCACGCGACCAGAGACTAGCCGCGGGTGTACTGGACGTGCGTGTCCGCCGCGGCGCGGGTGAAGCCGAGTCCTTCGTAGAGACGTACGGCCGGGGTGTTGTCGCCCTCGACGTAGAGATGGATCCGCTCGACACCGGAGGCGGCGAGATGGTGCAGCCCGAGGAGGGTGACCAGCTTGCCGAGGCCGCGGCCCTGGGCGCTGGGGTCGACGCCGACGACGTAGACCTCGCCCTCGGTCTCGCTGTGTCGCTTGGTCCAGTGGAACGCCAGGAGCTTCTCGCCCTCCCACGCGGTGATCAGCCCCGATGCGTCGAACCACGGCTCCGACATCCGCTCCCGCAGACCGGGCTCGTCCAGCGAGCCCTGCTCGGGATGGTGCGCGAAGGCGGCGGCGTTGACCCGGAGCAGCTCGGCCTCGTCGCCGGCCTCGAAGCCGCGTACGAGGATCTCTTCCGGGGTCTCCGGCGCCGGCGGCAGACCGGCGACAGGGCGCCGCATCACCCACAGCTCACGGGTTCGCTCCCAACCCTGGCCGGCGGCCAACCGGGCTGCGGCCGGGTTGTCACCGTGCGACCACGCCGTCGTCCCGGCCGGGAGCGACGGCGCGCGGAGCAGCAGCTGTCGCCCCAGACCGACGCCACGGTGCTGGGTCAGCACGACCAGCGACAGCTCGGTGCCGATCAACAGCCCGAACCCGCGTACGTCACCCCAGATCGTGGCGTCCTCCGGACGGTTGCGCAGCGTCAGGAGGGTCGCCTCGTCGAGCGGCGCCACGCCGTCGTACGCCTCGGTCGCCTTCGCGATGGCCAGGAGCTGCTCGACGGTGAGTGCCATGGGTGCAGCCTAGGCGTCGGCCCCCAGGCGAGGAGACGGGGTCAGCCGGGCGCCGTCGGCGGCGGCCTCGTTGTTCTTCGACGGCAGCACGAAGCGGTAGCCGACGTTGCGGACGGTGCCGATGAGGGTCTCGTTCTCGGGGCCGAGCTTGGCGCGCAGGCGACGTACGTGGACGTCGACGGTGCGGGTGCCGCCGAAGTAGTCGTAGCCCCACACCTCCTGGAGCAGCTGCTGGCGGGAGAAGACGCGGCCCGGGTGCTGGGCGAGGAACTTCAGGAGCTCGAACTCCTTGAAGGTCAGGTCGAGCGGGCGACCGCCGATCTTGGCGGTGTAGGTGGCGTCGTCGACGACGACCTCGCCGGAGCGGATCACGTGGGCCTCGGGGTCGGAGGCGTCGCGCGCCGCCGAGATGCGGCCGATCGCGAGCTTGATCCGGGCCTCGAGCTCGGCCGGGCCACAGGTGTGCAGCACGACGTCGTCCATGCCCCAGTCGTGGGACACGACGGCGAGGCCGCCCTCGGTGGCGATCAGCAGAACGGGGACGTCGGTGCCGGTCGTACGGATCAGACGACACAGGTCACGGGCCTGCGCGAGGTCCTGGCGGCCGTCCACCAGCAGCAGGTCGGAGTCGGGCGCCTCGAGGAGCGCGCTACCTTCAGCAGGAAGGATCTTCACCTGGTGGCCGAGGAGCGAGAGCCCGGGAAGGACGTCTGCCGAGGGCTGGAGAGAACTGGTCAACAACAGAAGCGAGCTCATGGGGGTGCCTCTCGGTCAGAGAAAGAGGAGCACCGAAACGCAACATTGAGCCTCGGTGAGGTGATCGTTGGACCATATTAACGAAACCTCGCGGTGACATAGGAAGGTTGTCCACAAGAAAGTGATGAACGTTATAGAGGTCCGCTACTGGGCGGCAGCCAAGTCCGCGGCCGGGACTCCGTCGGACCAGCTCGAGGTCGACGGCCCGCTGACGCTGGCCGAAGTCGTACGCCGTGCCGCGGAGCTGCACGCCGAAACCCGCCTCCCCGAGGTCCTGAAGGTCTGCTCGGCGCTCATCGGTGACCGCCCCGCGGGAAAGGGCGACCCCGGCGGGATCGAGGTCCCACCGGGGTCGACGGTCGAGTTCCTCCCGCCGTTCGCGGGCGGCTAGGTCGCAGAGGGTTGGGAGCCCGCGCCCGGTGACTCACCTGCGTAAGGGCCTGCCGGGCCGGGCACGTGGTCAGCTTTCGATCGCGGCCGGCTCCGTCTTGGGGCTGGTGGCGATCTGGATCTTGCGCGGCTTGGCCTTCTCGGCGACCGGCACGACCAGGCGCAGCACGCCGGCGTCGTACGCCGCCTCGATGTGGTCGAGGTCGAGGTTGTCGCCGAGCACGAGCTGACGGCTGAAGGTGCCGCGTACGCGCTCGTTGGCGAGCATCTGCCAGTCGCCGTTCCTGGCGACCCGCTCGGCCTTCACGGTGAGTACGTTGCGCTCGACGTCGAGGTCGATCGTCTCCGGGCTCACGCCGGGAAGGTCGAACTCGATGACGAACCGGTCGCCCTCGCGCCAGGCGTCCATCGGCATCACTGCCGGGCGGTTGGTCGTGCCGCCTCCCAGCAGTTGCTGGGTGATGCGGTCGAACTCGCGGAACGGATCGGTGCTTCGGATGAGCATGATTCCCTCCTCACGGGATCTATATCAGCGGATACACCTTTTATATATTCCAGCTCCTAGGGAATTTCAAGTCCACATGTCAGAATCGTTCCTGTGAAGGAGCGAAGCAGGGCCGTCTACGCCATCTCGGTGGCAGCCGAGATGGCCGAGATGCAGATCCAGAACCTCCGCGTCTACGAGCGCCGGGGGCTGGTCGACCCTGCGCGCACCGCGGGCGGCACCCGGCTCTACTCCATCGCCGACATCGAGCGCCTCGTCCGGATCCGGGACCTGCTCGCCGACGGTCTCAACCTCGCCGGCATCGCCCGCGTGCTGGCCCTGGAGGAGGACGTACGCCGCCTGAAAGTCGCCAACGAGCGGCTTCGGCGCGCCTCGGGGGAATGACCCGGGCGGGTTGCCGGTTCAATAGTCACATGAGCACTGGAGCCTGGATCGCCGTCATCGCGATAGCCGTCGCCCTGGGCTTCGGCCTGTTCCGGCTGCTCACCGACGGCCGCTTCCGAGGCACGAAGGAGCTCCACGTGGCCCACGAGGATCACGCGCCCGAGCCGCACGCGTGGAACGCGGTGACCGACGCGCTGGGCGAGACCGAGCTCGGTGACCGGGCGACGCTGGTGCAGTTCTCCAGCGCCTTCTGCGCGCCCTGCCGGGCGACCCGGAGGATCCTGGGCGAGGTCGCGGAGATCGTTCCGGGTGTCGTCCACCTCGAGATCGACGCCGAGCACCATCTCGACCTGGTGCGTCGCCTCGACGTCCTGCGAACTCCCACGACGCTGGTGCTGGACGGTGCCGGCAACGAGGTGGCCCGGGCGTCCGGCGCCCCGCGCAAGGAGCAGGTGCTGAGCGCGATTCCGACCTACGATCTCGAATCGTGACACGTCGGTCCGCATTCCGAGACATTCGTTTCGTGCCCGTCGAGCATCGCGCTACTGTCATCGCATGTTCTCGACCATGCTGACCAAGCGCCGCGCAGTGGATCACTGCCGCGTGCGCTCGGCGCTGTGTCGTTCCTGCCGCTGATTCCCTGAGATTTGTCGACGCAGTCGACCCCGGGGATCGCTTTCGCCTGTCAGGCTCGTCCTGACGACCTCCCCTTCACTCTCGCAGGAGCACACCTATGTCTGAGACCTCGAGCAAGACGGCGACGCAGGCCGGTATCGACCCTCGCGGCCCGCAGTTCACCGCTGCGCTGACTGTTGTCGTGATCCTCCTGGCTCTGCTGCTGCCGCAGCCATGGGCTCTGGTGGTCACGGTGATCCAGACCGTGCTCTTCGCGATCGGGGCAGGTCTCGGCGTTCAGCGGACCCCTCACGCCTGGCTCTTCAAGAAGTTCGTACGTCCCCGCCTCGGCGCGCCGGACGAGCTCGAGGACCCGGCCCCGCCCCGGTTCGCCCAGGGGGTAGGCCTCGCCTTCCTGCTGGTCGCACTCGTGGGCTACCTCGTCGGCGCCACGCTCGTGGCGCAGATCGCCCTCGGTCTCGCGCTCGTCGCGGCCGTGCTCAATGCCGTCTTCCGGTTCTGCCTCGGCTGCGAGCTCTACCTGCTGATCAGGCGTTTCGCCTAGTCCCCTGAACGCAAGAAACACAACGAAAGGTACCTAGATGACCCGCGAGAACTCCCTCGTCTCCGCCCAGTGGGTGGAGGAGCACCTCGATGACCCGAAGGTGGTGCTGATCGAGGTCGACGAAGACACCACGGCCTACGACAAGGGCCACATCAAGGGTGCCATCAAGCTCGACTGGACCACCGACCTGCAGGACCAGGTCCGCCGCGACTTCGTCAACAAGGACCAGTTCTCCGCTCTGCTCTCCGAGCGTGGCGTCGCCAACGACGACACCGTGGTGCTCTACGGCGGCAACAACAACTGGTTCGCCGCGTACGCCTTCTGGTACTTCAAGCTCTACGGCCACCAGGACGTCAAGCTGCTCGACGGTGGTCGCAAGAAGTGGGAGCTCGACTCCCGCGAGCTGACCGACGAGGCCGTCACCCGTGAGGCGGCCAGCTACACCGCCCAGGACCAGGACCTCTCGATCCGCGCCTTCCGTGACGAGACCGTCGAGGCCATCGGCGTCAAGAACCTGGTCGACGTGCGTTCGCCCGACGAGTTCGCCGGCCGCCTCCTCGCCCCGGCCCACCTCCCGCAGGAGCAGGCCCAGCGCGCCGGTCACATCCCGACCGCGGCCAACGTCCCGTGGTCCAAGGCGGCCAACGACGACGGCACCTTCCGCTCCGACGAGGAGCTCAAGGAGATCTACACCGAGGCCGGCGTCGACTGGAGCAAGGACACCATCGCCTACTGCCGCATCGGCGAGCGCTCCTCGCACACCTGGTTCGTGCTCAAGGAGCTCCTCGGCCAGGAGAACGTCAAGAACTACGACGGCTCGTGGACCGAGTACGGCTCCCTCGTCGGCGTCCCGGTCGTCACCGGCGACGAGCCCGGGGAGGCCTGAGCATGTGCGGAGCAACTGAGGGCGGGCTCTCGCTCGCCGGCGTCGACGTCGCCAAGGAAGCGGTCATCCAGGGTCAGGTGACCCGCGGAGGCGAGCCTGTCCACGGTGCCTACGTCCGGCTGCTCGACCGCACCGGCGAGTTCACCGCCGAGGTGCCCACCTCGGCCACCGGCCACTTCCGGTTCTTCGCCGGCAACGGCGAGTGGACCCTGCGTACGCTCGCGCCGAAGGCCGAGCCCGTGGACAAGAAGGTCCACGCCGCGGTCGGCAACGTCGCCGAGGTGACGATCCCGATCGGCTGATCGCGGTCGATGCTCTCACCGGCCCGTCCTGCTTCGGCAGGGCGGGCCGGCGGCGTTCTCGGACCTAGCCCGGGTCCGAAGAGCCCGGTGGGAGCCGCCGGTTGAGCGAGAAGAGCCGCCCGAGAACAGGCATGAGCACGATGTTCACCGCGTGCAGGATGCCGATGATGAACAGGATCCCGGCGATCCGAGCGAGCGTGTCGCTCAGCTGATCGGCGGTGATCGAGCCGTCCGTCGTGGACCAGTCGCTGGGCAGGTCGAACCGGATCGTGATGAGGATGTACGCGGCGAAGATCAGGTAGTAGACGATGTCGGTCAGCACGATGTAGCTCTTGCCGGTCTGCGGATTGTCGTGGAACACGTCGGCGGCGTACGCCCGGCCGAACCGTTTGATCAGCGGACCGAGCCAGAGGGCGAGTCCGACGAGCAGTGCCGTGGTCGCGATTTCGAGAGTCCACCAGGGCATGGTTGCCTCCCCGTTCAGTTGACGGATCTTGTTGAGGGCGGCCATGGCGCCGACCGCCACGGCCGTGAGTGCGACGAGTGCGAAGATTCGCCGACGTCGGCGCCGGCGCTCCCGGTCGTCGGCGATGCCACCGACCACCCGGGCGAAGAGATCATTCGAAGGCTGCGGCGGGTGCTCCGGGTCACCCATCGCGTCGTGCAGGAGGTCGTCGAGCCGAGTCATCGGGCGTCCTCGAGAGCCGCGGCCAGGGTCTTCCGGCCGCGTCGCAGGTGGGTCTTCACGGAGTTCTCGGAGAGCCCGAGCGTGGCGGCGGTCGCGGCGATGCCGAGGTCGTAGTAGTAGTGCAACGTGAGGCACTCGCGCTGTCGCATGGGCAGTGCGCGCAATGCCGCGATCACCTCGGCCCGCGCGGCCCGGTCGCCCGCCACCTCCTCGGTCGACGGTTCGTCCGGCTGGGCGGGCGGTCGGTGACGGAACGACACGAACCCGCGGCGGTTGTGGTCGCGAGCCAGGTTGATGACGGTCCGCCGGAGGTACGCCGTCGCCTTTCCCCGGTCCCGGAGCCGGTGGACATGCCTGGCAAGCCGGATGAATGCCTCCTGGACGAGGTCCTCGGCCGCAGTCTTGTCGTCGACGTACCACCGCGCCATGTGCACCAGAGCCGCTCCTTCGCTCGCGAACAGCGCCCCGAGAAATCCGCTGTCGGCGCTCTCGCCGGCGACGATCTCTGCGTCCATGGCACTCGTCCCCATCACTCTCGTTGACGAGTGAGACGGGGATGGGGGTGACAGCCCCCGAGCAGAAAAAGAAACTCCTTCGGCCGGTCACCCTCCCTGGCCGGCGCAGACGTCTTCGAAGCGATTCTACGAATTCGTCTCGATCGAAGGAGGAGACCAATGTCCTACATGTATGACCCCCGTACGGCCCAGTACCTGGCGGCGGAGCGCCGTGACCGAGAGATCGCCGCCCGTCAGGCTCGGCACCGCGCCCAGATCGCCAGGCAGGCTCGTCGCGAGGCCAGGCTTGCCGAGCAGATCGCACGCCAGGCAGCTCTCTACGAGCAGAACCCGGGGCTGGCCGTCGAGTGGCTCCCGAAGCCCACGCGCCAGCACACCGACAGCGTCTTCGTCCTGCTGAGGCAGGCGGGCGACTTCATCCGCAACGTCGCCGGGGCCAGCGGTAGGACTCCGGGTGTCCAGGCGCAGTGAGCTCGGCAGCTCCGTTCTTCTCTTCGTCGGGCTCGGGCTCGGCTGGGCGGCCCTCGCACGCCTCTTCATGGCCTGTTTCACCGACGACCCCTCGTTCAGCGTCGAGGGAACCGGGGGAATCGTTGCTCTCGTCCTGCTCGAGTTCATCGGGCTCGGAGCGGTCCGCGGCGCTCGGCTCTCCGGCCGTACGCGCTGGTGGCGGGTCGCACCTGTGCCGGGACTGCTGCTCTTCTTCAGTCCGGGGATGCTGCTTCTGCCGTGCGTCGTCGCCGGCGCGGTCGTCGGCCGCTTCCGCAGACCGTCGATCCGGATGTCGCTGGCACTGGTCGGGGTGTCCGGGTCGGTTGCTCCCCTCGTCCTTCTCTCGTCGGGAGCGACGGACAACCCGCCGGCTCCGACGCTCCTCGCCGGGATGGTCCTGTACTCCGTGTGTGGGCTGGCACTCGTTGCTGCCGTCCAGGAGTGGTCGCGCCCCTGGGTGAAAAGATCCTTCCCGGAAGGAAATTTTGCGGCGCAGACATGAAATGACGATAGGTTGTCCTCATGTCTGGACTGCTTGTGACCGTGGCGCCGACCGGGGCGGAGACCGCGAAGGAAGACTGCCCGCAGCTACCGACGACGCTCGAGGAGCTGGTCGCGACGGCCGTGGAGTGCGAGGAGGCGGGGGCGCGGATGATCCACGTCCACATCCGCGACGACGACCACGCGCCGACGCTCGACCTCGGGCGGCTCACCGAGACGGTCGACGCGCTCCACGAGAAGACCGAGCTGATCGTGCAGCTGTCCACCGGTGGCTCGGTCCATGATCCGCTGGACAAGCGGCTGAAGGTGCTCGACGCGGGGCCGGACTCGTGCTCGCTGACGATGGGCACCACCAACTTCGGCGACGACGTCTTCTCCAACCCGTGGCCGTTCATCACCGAGCTCTACCAGCTCACCCACGAGCGCGGTGTGGTGCCGGAGTTCGAGCTCTTCGACCTCGGGCACGTCGCGGCGCTGCAGCGGCTGCTGGGGAAGTACGGGCTGCCGGCGGGTGGCAAGGTCCACGTCGACTTCGTCATGGGTGTGCCCGGCGGGATGCCGGGAACCCCGGCCGCCCTGGTTGCCGCCGTCGCCGCGCTGCCCGCCGAGGTGACCTCGTGGTCGGCGACCGGCATCGGCCGATCGACCCTCCCGGTGATGCTCACCTCGCTGGCCATGGGTGGCCACCTGCGGGTCGGGATGGAGGACGTCCTCACTCTCGCGAAGGGGGTCCCGGTCGACGCCAACCGCCAGCTCGTCGAGCGCGCCGTCGAGGCCGCCGCGGTCGCTCAGCGTGAGCCGATGAGCACCGACGAGGCCTGGGCTCTCCTCGGCCTCAAGCGCTGACCATTCCGCCGAGTCGGCGCGTCATGACGAGCCGACTCGGTCGGGATCTTGGTCAGTTTGCGCCGACTCGGCGGCGAGGTAGCGCTGGATCGTCGGGGCGACCCACTCGACGATCTCGTCCGGGGTCATGTCGACGATGGGCGGAAGGACGAGTACGTAGCGACCCAGCGCGATGCCCAGCAGCTGTGAGGCGGCCAGCGCGGCTCGGCGCGGCACCTGGGACGGGTCCGGGCACACCGGGGCCACGGCGCGGGCGACCTGGGCGGCGAAGATGCTCCGCATCTGCTCGGCCGCGGCGGGGTCGGAGGCGGCGCGGCGCAGGAGTGCCATCAGGGTGCCGTCGGAGTCCCACATGCGTACGAAATGGGTGACCAGCGTCCGGCCGACGTCGCCGACGGGGACCTCGGTGAGGTCGGGCAGCGCCAGGTCGATCGCCGCGGCAGCGGTGAAGAGCTCCTCCTTGCTGCCGAAGTAGCGCATCACCATCGACGGGTCGATCTGCGCCTCCGAGGCGATCGCGCGGATGGTGGTGCGGTCGTATCCCTGGCGCGCGAAGTGCTCGCGCGCGACGGCGAGGATGCGGTCGCGGGTCTCGGCTCCGGATCGGCGTGCATCGGTCATGCCAACAAGTGTAGGCCAACACCTGTTGACGTCAATGGCGGCACCGCGCTAGCTTGGTCAACACCAGTTGGCCAACACGCGTTGACCAGAAGAGCAAGGAGAGCATCATGTCCACCATCACCACTGATGTCCTCGTCGTCGGCGCCGGTCCCACCGGGCTCGCGGTCGCGGCCGAGCTGGCCGCGGCCGGCATCGACGTCACCGTCATCGACGACCAGCCATCCGGGGACAACACCTCCCGGGCCGCGGTCGTCCACGCCCGCACCCTGGAGGTCCTCGCCGATATAGGCGTCTCCGAGCGCCTGGTCGCCGAGGGCATCGAGGCGCCGCGCTTCACCATCCGTGATCGCGACAAGGTACTGGTGCCGATCCGCTTCGACGACCTGCCCAGCGACTTCCCCTACGCCCTGATGGTCCCCCAGGCGGTCACGGAGCGCGTCCTCCTCGAGCGCCTCACCGAGCTCGGCGGTCACGTACGCCGCCCGCTCACCCTCGTCCACCTCCGCCAGGACGACGAAGGCGTCACCGTCACCACCGACGACGGCACCGAGATCCGGGCCCGCTACCTCGTCGGCGCCGACGGGATGCACTCCACCGTCCGTGACAAGGCCGGGATCGGGTTCCCGGGAGGGAAGTACGCCGAGTCGTTCGCCCTCGCGGACGTACGCATCGAGGGCGACCTGCCGCACGACGAGGTCATCCTCTACTTCTCGCCCGAAGGCACCCTGGTCTCCGCGCCGCTGCCCGACGGCTCGTTCCGGCTCGTGGCGCCGGTCCCCGACGCCCCGGAGGAACCCGACGTCGCCTACGTCCAGGGCCTGCTCGACCGGCGCGGCGGCGTCGAGAGCCCGGCCAAGGTCACCGAGGTGGTGTGGGGATCCCGGTTCCGGGTCCACCACCGCGTCGCCGACGCCTACCGTGCCGGACGGGTGCTGATCGCCGGCGACGCCGCCCACGTGCACAGCCCGGCCGGCGGCCAGGGCATGAACACCGGCCTCCAGGACGCCGTCGTCCTCGGTGACGCGCTCGTCGCCACGATCAGCCACGGCGACGAGACCGCGCTCGACGACTACGCGGCCCGCCGCCGGCCGGTCGCCCAGGAGGTCATCGCGCTCGCCGACCGGCTGACCCGGTTCGGGATCGCGCACGGAGTGCGGCGGAGCGTACGGAACCTGGTGCTGTCCACGCTCGCGAGACTCCCGCGGTTCCGCCGGATGATGGCCTGGCGGCTGTCCGGGCTGGTCTACCGTGACCGCTGACCGAGGAGCTCAGGCGAGGTCGAGGTAGCCGGCCTCGCGCAGGCCGGCGATGACGTCCTCCAAGGCCTCGTCGATCGAGCGGCCGGTGGTGTCGACGCGTACGTCGGCGTCGGCGGGCTCCTCGTAGGGCGAGGAGATGCCGGTGAACTCCGGGATCTCGCCGCGACGTGCCTTGGCGTAGAGACCCTTGCGGTCGCGCCGCTCGCACTCCTCCAGCGGCGTGGCCACGTGGACGAGGAAGAAGGCGCCGCCGGCGTCGGACGAAGCCGTGGACGTCCTGTGTTCAGCTCGTCGAGTGGGCTTTTGCGGGCCGCCGAGGCCGCGCAGCGGGGTGCCGTTGAGTCGGGACGAGGCCTCCGCGCTCATGGGGCTCGGGGTTAACGAGTCGCTCCGCTGGCCGAGCGTTTCCGGATCAGGTACACGGGCGTGCCCGCCGGGGTATGTTTGCGAAACCTACGCCCACCGCACACGAAGAAGCCATTCATGATCCGACGCTGGTCTCCGTACGCCGCGAGTGTGCTTCTCGCTGCCGCCGCCCTCACCTGGAACGTCCCCGCGTCGGCCCAGTCGGTCCCGACGTGCGATGGCTCCATTGTCACCGTGAACCTCGCGACTGGCGACGCGCCGACGGAGGGTGATGACGTGATCCTCGGCACCGCCGAGGCAGATGTGATCGACGGGCGCGCTGGTGACGACATCGTCTGCGGTGACGACGGAGCGGACACAATCAGGGGAGGGCCAGGGAACGACAAGATCTTCGGTGGTGCCGGCGATGACCGGAGCCGCGACGGTGGCGGCAACGACCATGTCGACCTCGGCGCCGGAAAGGACCAGGTCAGCTACGAGGACGCGACGACGGGCGTCAGCGTCGCGCTGTCGAACACGGACGTGCAGAACACTGGCGGTGGCGGGGCGGACAGTCTAGTCGGTGTCGAGAACATCCTCGGCACTTCGTACGAGGACGTCCTGACAGCATCACCCGCAGGATCAGACATCGACGGACGTGGTGGCGCGGACGTGGTCTACAGCGGTATCGGATACGACCGCTTCCACGCTCGCGAAGGCCTCGTCATCTCCTACGAGCTGGCCACTGCCGCTGCGCACGTCGATGGTGGCAGGTCGGACCCGACGGTCTGGGTCGAGGGTGAGGAGGCCGACGCGATCGTCCCGATGACCGTCCAGGACCGGATCAGCCTTGCCGGCACGAGGTTGGTCTTGACGGGCTACGGCGACGGTGTAAGCGCTGGCGCCTTCTGTGACGTCGACGCCAGGGGTGGTGCCGATGTGGTGTTCAGCACCGCGACCAGCCTCTTGGGTGGCTCGTGGTTCTGTCCCGCCGGGACGACGGTGAGGGCCGGCGACGGCGATGACCGCCTCGAGATCTCGTGGCGACCCGACCTGAGCACCACCCTGCCCGTGATCGACACGTTCGACGGTGGCAGTGGCCAGGACTCGGTCGACTTCTCCAGGTCCGACCGGGCCGTCACCTACAACGCAGGTGACGGCACCCGCACCTATGGTGGCCAGACGATTACCACCATCAGCACCGAAGGGATCATCGGCTCGGCATACGCCGACGTGCTCACCGGCGACGCCCGGAACAACCGGATCGCCGGCGAGCTGGGCAACGACAGGATCTCCGGCGGGGCGGGTGACGACACGATCCTCGGCAATGGTCGTCTGGATGCTGCCAACGACAATGACGTTCTCTCCGGAGATGCCGGAGCCGACATGATCGTCGGCGACGGCGGCACTGACACCGTGAGCTATGCGACAGCGTCCGGTGCCGTACGGGCGAGCCTTTCCGGGGCGACCGGAGCCGCAGGAACCGACACGATCCGCAGCGTCGAGAACCTGACTGGTAGTGGCCATGCCGACATACTGAGCGGAAACTCGGCATCGAACGTGATCAACGGCGGCGGAGGCAACGACACTCTCGCCGGAGGCGGCCAGGACGACCGCCTGATTGGCGGTTCCGGGACGGACACCGCGTCCTATGCGACAGCGTCGGCCGGCGTAACCGCCACCCTCTCCAAAGTACAGGGGAGCGACGACACCGACACGTTGTCCCAGGTTGAGAACCTGACCGGCAGTAGGTATGCCGACATCCTCGTTGGCAGTTCGGGCGCAAATGTGCTGCTCGGTGGCGCCGGGAACGACCGGATCCGACCCGGCCTCGGAAACGACCGTGTCGATGGTGGCAGCGGGTTCGACATCGTCTCGTACGCCGCTGTCACCCGTGCGGTCAAGGTCTCACTTGCGCGCACGACCGCTCAGAGCACAGGTGGAGCAGGCGCAGAGACGCTCCGTGGTGTAGAAGGGCTCATCGGCACGTCCAGAGCCGACGCGCTCACCGGCAACGCCGCCGCCAATCGGCTCGAGGGCGGCCCAGGAGACGACCGGCTCTATGGAGCCGCTGGCCCGGACCGCATCTACGGAGGCACGGGTCGGGATTACGGCGACGGTGGCCTGGGCCGTGACTGGTCAACGTCGGTCGAGCGGCGGGTCCGTATTCCCTAAGAGTTTCGCCCGAACGTCCGGCGGTCGGTCGGAGATGTCGCGGCGCGAGCGTCTGGCGTCGCGCTCGTTGATGCTTGATCAGGTTGCTCGCCGGCCTATTTCGCTGAGGTTCTGCGCGGCGGCTACGCGCCCTGGAGGGACTACTGCCCCGGGACGCGCTCGAGGTCGAGGTAGCCGGCCTCGCGCAGGCCGGCGATGACGTCCTCCAACGCCTCGTCGATCGAACGGCCGGTGGTGTCGACGCGTACGTCGGCGTCGGCGGGCTCCTCGTAGGGCGAGGAGATGCCGGTGAACTCCGGGATCTCGCCACGACGTGCCTTGGCGTAGAGACCCTTGCGGTCGCGCCGCTCGCACTCCTCCAGCGGCGTGGCCACGTGGACGAGGAAGAAGGCGCCGCCGGCGTCGGCGACGAAGCCGCGGACGTCCTGGCGGGTCGAGTCGAAGGGCGCGATGGGGGAGCAGACGGCGAGCCCGCCGTGCCGGGAGATCTCCGCGGCCACCCAGCCGATTCGGCGGATGTTGGTCTCCCGGTCCTCCTTGGAGAAGGTCAGCCCGGCCGACAGGTTGCGGCGTACGACGTCGCCGTCGAGCGAGGTGACCGTACGCGCCCCCTGCTCGAGGATCCGGTCCATCAGGGCGCGGGCCAGGGTGGACTTGCCGGAGCCGGACAGGCCGGTGAAGAAGATGACCAGGCCCTGGTCCTCGGGGGCGGGCTGGTCGGCGTCGATGATCGCCGCGATCGCATCGGAATAGTCGTCCGAGGCGGCAGAGGCCAGGGCGTGGACCCCGTCCCCACCCGCGTACGCCTCCACGACCGCTACGCCCAGCGCATGGTCGGCCTCGGGGTCGTCGTGAGCGGCCAGCGGGACCGCGACGACGGCCGCGTCGGGCAGGGCCTCCGCGGCCAGCAACGTCGCGCGCAGCAGCGCGACGGGGGAGAGCGACGGGGTGCCGTGGCCGACCAGGGCGAGCAGCAGCACCGGCCCGAGGGCCGCGACCTCCTGGATCTCGGCCGTGGTCAGTGCGTCGGTGACCGGCACCACCGTCCGCCCGGCGTACGTCTCCCGGGTCTGCTCCGGGGTGAGGTAGAGCCGCCGGAAGGGACCGTAGGCGGGGGAGGAGAGACCGGTGACCTCGCCGGCGGGCCAGGTGACGCGTGCCAGCGGAAGACCCTCGGGGTCGACGATCTCGATGGCGCCAGCCTGCTCGGCAGCCGTCTTCATGGAGTCCGGCAGATCGAGCCTCAGCACAGACCCGGCCGCGTTCAGCGGGCCGGGTAGCGCACGGGCGACGACCAGTTCGATGTCGTCGAGCTCACGGGGCGACGGAGAGTACTGCGGCACAGGCACGCCCGAACTCTAACGCCGCGATCCAGGGTGCTCGGAACCGCTCTCACGGGCTGTCGTGGCGCCAGAATCCCGCCATGGCGGGATTCTGTGCGCGAGCCAGCGCCGGCCAGCCGGCACTTTCCCGCCATGGCGGGAAAGTGCCCGCCCCCCGAACCGGACCCCCGATGCGCGAAGCGGCGGCCCCACATGGGAAGCCGCCGCTTCGTACGAGCCAAAGAGAGCTGATCAGTCGTTGATCATGCCCGCGCCGACGGTGACGCCGGTCGCCTCGTCGATGAGGATGAAGGAGCCGGTGG
This sequence comes from Nocardioides sp. NPDC126508, assembly GCA_040302365.1. Lineage (GTDB taxonomy): Bacteria > Actinomycetota > Actinomycetes > Propionibacteriales > Nocardioidaceae > Nocardioides. Next base: position 162,203 of record JBEOUM010000003.1, on the reverse strand, counting down.
TGCGGTTCTTCGAGTAGGGGTCGCACAGCAGCGGCTTGGTGGTGCGCAGCTGGACGCGGCCGATCTCGTTGAGGCCGAGCTCCTTGGTCTCCAGGTCACGGTGGAGCGAGTTGACGTCCAGGCGGTACTGGATGTCCTTGACCAGCGCCCGCGCCGAGTTGGAGGTGTGCTTGATGGCCAGCTTCTGCCGCGGACGCAGCGGGGCGGTGGTCATCCAGCAGATCATCGCGTCGATGTCCTGGCTCGGCTCGGGGGCGTTCTTGACCCGCGAGATCATGTCGCCGCGGCTCACGTCGACGTCGTCCTCGAGGCGCACGGTCACCGACATCGGCGGGAACGCCTCGGGGATCTCCTGGTCGAACAGGTCGATCCCGGCGATCTTCGAGGTCATGCCGGAGGGAAGCACCATGACCTCGTCACCCGGCTTGAGCACGCCACCGGCGACCTGGCCCGCGTAGCCGCGGTAGTCGTGGTGGTCGTCGGACTTCGGCCGGATGACGTACTGGACCGGAAGCCGCACGTCGACCAGGTCGCGGTCGGAGGCGACGTGGACGTGCTCGAGGTGGTGCATCAGCGTGGGACCGGAGTACCACGACATGTTCTCGGAGCGCTGGACCACGTTGTCGCCCTGGAGCGCCGAGATCGGGATGACCTCGAGGTCCGGGATGTTGAGCTTGGTCGCGAACGCGGTGAACTCGGCCGAGATCTTGCTGTAGACCTCCTGGGAGTAGTCCACGAGGTCCATCTTGTTGATGCACAGCACCAGGTGGGGCACGCGCAGCAGGGACAGGAGCACCGCGTGACGTCGCGACTGCTCGGTCAGCCCGTGACGGGCGTCGACCAGGACGAGCCCGAGGTCTGCCGTCGAGGCGCCGGTGACCATGTTGCGCGTGTACTGCACGTGGCCCGGGGTGTCGGCGATGATGAACTTGCGGTTGGGCGTCGCGAAGTAGCGGTAGGCCACGTCGATGGTGATGCCCTGCTCGCGCTCGGAGCGCAGCCCGTCGGTGAGCAGCGACAGGTCGACGTAGCCGTGGCCCTTGTCCTGCGAGGTCTTCTCGACCGACTCGAGCTGGTCGGTGAAGATCGACTTCGAGTCGAACAGCAGCCGCCCGATGAGGGTGGACTTGCCGTCGTCGACCGAGCCGGCGGTGGCGAACCGCAGAAGGTCCATGGCCATCAGAAGTAACCTTCCTTCTTGCGGTCCTCCATGGCGGCCTCGGAGAACCGGTCGTCACCGCGGGTCGCGCCACGCTCGGTGACCCGGGCGGCGGCGACCTCCTCGATGATCTCGGGGATGGTGGCGGCGGTCGACTCGACGCAGCCGGTCAGGGTGACGTCGCCGCAGGTGCGGTAGCGGACCGTACGCTCGGTCACGACCTCGCCCTCGCGCAGCGGGTTGAGCGGGGTCTCGGCCAGCAGCATGCCGTCGCGCTCGAAGACGCGGCGCTGGTGGGCGAAGTAGACCGACGGGATCTCGATGCCCTCGCGGCCGATGTAGTCCCAGATGTCCAGCTCGGTCCAGTTGGAGATCGGGAAGACCCGCATGTGCTCGCCCTCGTGGAGGCGGCCGTTGTAGAGCGACCAGAGCTCGGGGCGCTGGTTCTTCGGGTCCCACTGGCCGAACTCGTCGCGGTGGGAGTAGACGCGCTCCTTGGCGCGGGCCTTCTCCTCGTCGCGGCGACCGCCACCGAAGGCGGCGGTGAAGCCGTTCTCCTCGATCGCGTTCAGCAGTGTGGGCGTCTGGAGCCGGTTGCGCGAGGTCTTGCCGTCGTCGACGACGATGCCGCGCGCGATGGCGTCATCGATGCTCGCGATCACCAGGCGTACGCCCAGACGGCTGACCCAGCGGTCACGGGTCTCGGCGACCTCGGGGAAGTCGAGGCCGTTGTCGATCTGGAGGACCGGGAAGGGGATCTTGGCCGGGAAGAAGGCCTTCTCCGCAAGTCGCAGCATCACGATGCTGTCCTTGCCGCCCGAGAACATCAGGACAGGCTTCTCGAACTCTGCCGCGGCCTCGCGGAAGATGTGGATCGACTCGGCTTCCAGCTGGTCGAGCTGGCTGAGCCGGTAGTCGGCGTGTGTTGCAGTCATTACGGAACCAGAGGACCTCTCCGTCAGGTTGAGGCGCCCATGCTAGTGGTGGCTTTCACGGCACGGCGAAATGTCCCATCCCCGCGTGGGCTGGACTCCGAGTGTACGCAGCAGCGGGTGTCCACCCGGTGACACCACTCGCACGGTGAGATGCCTCAACGCCGCGGCGCCACCGCGACCCGGTCCCCGGCCAGCAGGAAGGCGATCCCGCCGATGTCGTCGGCCGGCTCCCGGTCCAGGCCGAGACGGACGAACAGCTCGCGTACGCCGCCGGGATCCGGCTCCTCGTCCGGCCGGAGTCCCAGCGCCTGCCGGATCGTCTCGGCATGGATGCGCCGCCCGCCGAGCCGGTCCCAGCGCTCGGCGACGAGGGCGGGCTGCGCGCCGAAGCTGACCAGCTCGGTGCGGGTGGCGGGGGTCCCGGCCGCACGGGCCCGGGCCAGCTCCTCGATCCGCACGCTGGCCTCCTCGGTCGTCGTCGGCCGCAGGATGTGCGTCGAGGGGTGCTCGTACGTCGGCCAGAACCACTTTCCCGAGGTCCGCCGCAGCGCGAACTTCCCCCGGCGACCACCCAGTGAGAACCGTGGCCGGGCCCGCTGGTCGAGCCACGAGGTGGGCTGGTTGCGCAGCGCCGCGAGCCTGGTCGCGATCTCGGGCAGCGGCGCCTCGACGGGATGTGGTGCGCGGCGCCAGGGCAGGTCGGGGTCGGCCGAGAGCGAGACGGCGCCGGCGAGGTCGTCGCCGTAGGAGGCGAGCAGCGTCATCGGCTCGGTGTCCGGCAGGCCTCGCTCGCGCGCCCATCTGCGGCGTACGTCCTCGCGGGCGGGGAGCAGGTTGTCCAGCCAGGCGCGGGCGGCTCCCGACGACAGGGCAGGGCCGGTGCGGGGGAGGGAGAGCGAGATGGGCGTGGGGCCGGCGGTCTCGGCATAGCCGAAGTCGACCTGATGGCCGACCTGGCGGAAGGTGCCGATCCGGCGACGGCCCGCGAAGGCGTACAGCTCGCGCATCAGAGGCAGTGCGCCAGGACGGCGTCGAGGTCGACGTCCTCCAGGGGCGGGGCGATCGGGGAGAGCTGGGTCGGCGCAAGGTAGACGTCGAGGACCTCCAGCAGGGCGAGGGCCTTGCCGAGCTCGGCGCGCGGGTGACCGGACTCGACGCCGACCACGAACCGCCGGCCCACCCCGGCGCGGTGCGCCAGCTCCTCCTGGGTGAGCCCCGCGCGCCGCCGGGCGGTGCGCACGGCCGACCCGAAGGCGGCCGGTGAGGTCAGGTAGGGCGACGGCACGGTGAACACTCTACGCGATGTTCCCGTACGGGAACATCGCTGTCGGAAGTCGCTGTGACCCCGCTCGAACCGCTGCTTACAGTCCGAACATGAAGATCACCGTTGTCGGCGTGGGCTACGTCGGGATGTCGCTCGCGGTCCTGCTCGCGCAGAAGCACCAGGTCGTCGTCCTGGACATCTCCCAGGAGCGGGTCGACCTGGTCAACGCGGCCAGGACGCCGATCGAGGACGCCGAGATCACCAGCTTCCTGGCCACCAAGGAGCTCGACCTGCGCGCGACCCTCGACAAGGAGGACGCCTACGCGGACGCGGCGTACGTCATCGTCGCCACGCCGACGAACTACGACGAGGCCTCGAACTACTTCGACACCTCCAGCGTCGACGGAGTGATCGCCGACGCGGTGAGCTACGCGCCCGAGGCGGCGATCGTGGTGAAGTCGACCATCCCGGTCGGCTACATCACGGCCAAGCGTGACCAGCACCCCGAGGCGACCCTCTTCTTCAGCCCCGAGTTCCTGCGTGAGGGCAAGGCGCTCCACGACAACCTGCACCCCTCCCGCATCGTCGTCGGCGACGACTCCGCGGCCGCGAAGTGCTTCGCCGAGCTGCTGCTCGAAGGCTCCGTCGAGCCGGACGTACCGGTGCTGATGACGGGTGCCACCGAGGCCGAGGCGATCAAGCTCTTCGCCAACACCTACCTGGCGCTGCGGGTCGCCTACTTCAACGAGCTCGACACCTACGCCGCCACCCACGGCCTCAACACGACCCAGATCATCGAGGGCGTCGGCCTCGACCCGCGGATCGGCTCGCACTACAACAACCCGAGCTTCGGCTACGGCGGCTACTGCCTGCCCAAGGACACCAAACAGCTGCAGGCCAACTACCAGGACGTCCCGCAGAACCTCATCTCGGCGATCGTCGAGGCCAACACCACCCGCAAGGACTTCGTCGCCACCGACATCCTGCGGCGCGAGCCGAAGGTGGTCGGCGTCTACCGGCTCATCATGAAGTCCGGCTCCGACAACTTCCGCGAGTCCTCCATCCAGGGCGTGATGAAGCGGATCAAGGCCAAGGGCGTCGAGGTCGTCATCTACGAGCCCGAGCTCGAGGATGCGACGTTCTTCCACTCCGAGATCGTCAAGGACCTCGAGGAGTTCAAGCAGCGCGCCGACGTGATCATCGCCAACCGGCGCACCGACGTGCTCGCCGACGTCGCCGACAAGGTCTACACGCGCGACATCTACGGCCGCGACTGAGCCGCTCGAAGCGGTGGGATCGGCACCGGTGGACGACCTACGGGTAACGGACCGGTGAACATCGACTCGCGATGAACCGCGCGCGGATGCGTACAGTTATTGTCGCGTCTTCTGTTCAGTGTCTAGGAATGAGGCAACATCATGGCTGGTGACTCCGAGACCCGCCCCTGGGGTTCGTGGCACGTCATCGACATCGGTCCGGGCTACAAGGTCAAGCGGATCGAGGTGCTGCCCAACAGCCGCCTCTCCTACCAGACCCACACCCACCGCTCCGAGCACTGGGTGGTCATCTACGGCAAGGCGACCTGCATCATCGACGGCGTGACCACCGTCGCCGGCCCGGGTGAGTCCGTCGACGTCGGCGTCGGCCAGGCCCACCGGATCTGCAACGAGACCGACGAGCCGCTCTCGATCATCGAGGTCCAGCGCGGTGGCTACACCGGCGAGGACGACATCGTCCGGCTCGAGGACGACTTCGGCAGGGCCGAGGCGGAGCGGACCGCGAAGGCCTGAGACCACCACGACGTACGCGGCGGGGTCAGCCGAGCAGACCGAGCAGGTACTTCCCGTAGCCGCTCTTCAGCAGCGGCTGGGCGAGCTCGGCGAGCTTCTCGTCGGAGAGCCAGCCCTGACGCCAGGCGACCTCCTCGGGGGCACCGATCTTGGTGCCCTGGCGGTGCTCGATGGCGCGGATGAAGTTGGCCGCCTCGTTGAGGTCCTCGAGGGTGCCGGTGTCGAGCCAGGCGGTGCCGCGGGGCAGCACCTCGACCGAGAGGGTGCCGGCCTCGAGGTAGATCCGGTTGAGGTCGGTGATCTCGAGCTCCCCGCGCGCGGACGGCTTGAGGTTGCGGGCGTGCTCGATGACCGAGCTGTCGTAGAAGTAGAGGCCGGGGACGGCGTACGGGCTCTTCGGCCGCTCCGGCTTCTCCTCGAGGGAGATCGCCTTGAAGGACTCGTCGAACTCGACGACCCCGTAGGCGCGCGGGTCGGCGACGCGGTAGCCGAAGACGGCGCCGCCGGTGATCGTCTTGAAGCGGGACAGCTGGGTGCCGAGGCCGGGGCCGTAGAAGATGTTGTCGCCCAGGACGAGGCCGACCCCGTCCTCGGCCCCGTCCTCGGACTCGTCGAGGAAGCCGACGTCGGCGCCGATCGTGAAGGCCTGGGCGAGGCCGTCGGGGGAGGGCTGCTCGGCGTAGCTGATGTTGACCCCGAGATGGCTGCCGTCACCCAGCAGCCGGTGGAAGCCGGAGGCCTCGTGAGGGGTCGTGATCACCAGGATGTCCCGGATCCCGGCCAGCATCAGCGTGGTCAGCGGGTAGTAGATCATCGGCTTGTCGTAGATCGGCATCAGCTGCTTGCTGATCGCGAGCGTGATCGGGTGCAGACGTGAGCCGGTGCCGCCGGCCAGGATGATCCCCTTCATGGTCAGTTGATCCTACGGATGTTCACCCCATGTTCTAGGGAACCCACCGGGGCGAGGCGACCACCGGGTGGTTAATTCTGCCTACGATGAACCGGTGAGACGGATTCTTGTGACAGGCGGTGCCGGGTTCATCGGCTCCAACTTCGTGCACCACCTCGTGGCCAGCACCGATGCGTACGTGACGGTGCTCGACAAGCTGACCTATGCCTCCTCGGAGGCCTCCCTGGCCGGGCTCCCGGAGGACCGGGTCCGCCTCGTGGTCGGTGACATCGCGGACGCCTCGGTCGTCGAGCCGCTGGTCGCGGAGTCGGACGCCGTCGTTCACTACGCGGCCGAGTCCCACAACGACAACTCCCTCTCCGACCCGGCGCCGTTCGTCCAGACGAACGTCGTCGGCACCTTCGTGCTGCTCGAGGCGGTCCGGAAGCACGACGTACGTTTCCACCACGTCTCCACCGACGAGGTCTACGGCGACCTCGACCTCGACGACCCCAAGCGGTTCACCGAGGACACCCCCTACCAGCCGTCCTCGCCCTACTCGGCCACCAAGGCCGGCTCCGACCACCTCGTCCGTGCCTGGGTGCGCTCGTTCGGGGTGCGCGCGACGATCTCCAACTGCTCCAACAACTACGGCCCCTGGCAGCACGTCGAGAAGTTCATCCCGCGCCAGATCACCGAGGTGATCGAGGGCCGCCGGCCGCGCGTCTACGGCGACGGGCTCAACGTCCGCGACTGGATCCACACCGACGACCACTCCTCGGCGGTCTGGACGATCCTGGAGAAGGGCCGGATCGGGCAGACCTACCTGATCGGTGCCGACGGCGAGAAGTCCAACGTCGACGTCGTCCGCGCGATCCTGCGTCACTTCGGCAAGCCCGAGGACGACATCGAGTGGGTCACCGACCGTGCCGGTCACGACCGCCGCTACGCCATCGAGTCCGGCAAGCTGCGCAGCGAGCTCGGCTGGGAGCCGAAGTATCAGGACTTCGACAAGGGCCTGGCCGCGACGATCGCCTGGTACCAGGAGAACGAGTCCTGGTGGTCGCCGCTCAAGCACGAGACCGAAGCCAAGTACGCCGCGAAGGGGCAGTGAATGTCGGACCTCGCCGTTGAGCAGACCCCCATCCCGGGTCTGTTGGTCGTCCACCTGCCTGTGCACGGCGACGCCCGCGGCTGGTTCAAGGAGAACTGGCAGCGCGAGAAGATGGTCGAGCTCGGGCTCCCCGACTTCGGGCCGGTGCAGAACAACATGTCCTTCAACGCCTCGCGTGGCGCGACCCGGGGCATCCACACCGAGCCGTGGGACAAGTTCGTCTCGGTGGCGTGCGGGCGGGTCTTCGCGGCCTGGGTCGACATGCGCGAGGGCGACTCGTTCGGGACGACCTTCTCGGTCGAGATCGGCCCGGAGACCGCGGTCTTCGTGCCGCGCGGCGTAGGCAACTCCTACCAGGCGCTGGAGGACCGCACGGTCTACTCCTACCTGGTCAACGACCACTGGCGTCCGGGGCACGCCTACCCGGCGCTCCATCTGGGGGACGAGACGGCGGCGATCCCGTGGCCGATCCCGCTCGACTCCGCGGAGATCTCCGAGAAGGATCTCGCCAACCCACGGTTGGCCGAGGTCACCCCGATGACGCCGAAGAAGACGCTCGTCATCGGCGCGAACGGCCAGCTCGGCCGGGCCCTGGTGTCGGTCTTCCCGGACGCGGACGCCGTCGACCTCGACGAGCTCGACATCTCCGACGAGAAGGCGGTCGCGGCCTGGCCGTGGGCCGACTACGAGGTCGTCCTCAACGCGGCCGCCTACACCGCCGTCGACGTCGCCGAGACCCCCGACGGCCGGCGCACCGCCTGGGCCGCCAACGCGACCGCCCCGGCGCTGCTCGCGCGGGTCGCGAACGAGCACCGGCTGACCCTGGTGCACTACTCCACCGAGTACGTCTTCGACGGCACCGCCACCGAGCACACCGAGGACGAGCCGGTCTCGCCGCTCGGCGTCTACGCCCAGTCCAAGGCCGCCGGCGACATCGCCGTCGCCGGCACCCCGCGCCACTACATCCTGCGCACCTCCTGGGTCGTCGGCGACGGCAAGAACTTCGTACGCACCATGGCGGCTCTCGCCGAGAAGGGCATCTCGCCCACCGTGGTGGACGACCAGATCGGCCGGCTCACCTTCACCGACACGCTCGCCGCGGCCACCGCTCACCTGCTGCGGTCCGGGGCTGCGTACGGGGTCTACAACTGCACCAACGCCGGCGAGCCGTGCTCGTGGCGCGACGTCGCCGCCGAGGTGTTCTCGCTGTCGGGGCGGGACGGGGCCGACGTGGGCGCCACCTCGACCGAGGCCTACTTCGCGGGCAAGGAGGGCGTCGCGCCGCGGCCGCTCAACTCGGTGATGTCCCTCGACAAGCTCGCCGCCACCGGCTTCGAGCCCGAGGATCACCTCGAAGCGCTGCGCCGCTACCTGAAGGCCTGACCGCCGAGTCGGCCCGTCTTGACCACAATCCCCGCCGAGTCGGCCCGTCTTGACGGGCCGACTCGGCACGGATTCGCGTCAAGACGGGCCGACTCGACGGGGGCTACTACTCGGAGCGCTCGGGCAGTCGCCAGGCGGCGGCGTTGTTGTCGAAGGCGGCCAGGCCGCGCGACTGGCGGATGAAGCCCCACAGCAGCGGGCCGAGGAGCAGCATCGCGCCGCCGAGGAGCAGCAGGAAGGTGGCGTCGGCGCCGAGCATCTTGGCGCCCGAGAGGGTCAGCATGATGACGATGCCGCGCCGGATGACCGACTGGGAGACCCAGCGGGCCATCCGGGAGCCGAGGAAGGTGCCGGGGGTGCCGCCGAGGATGAGCGGGATCAGCACCGCCCAGTCGACGCCGTGGTTGAGCACCTGACCGATCGCGGCGGCCAGGACCAGCGGCACCGCCTGGAGCAGGTCGGTGCCGACGAGCTTCACCGCGGACAGCGTCGGGTAGACCAGAAGCAGCGCGATCATGATGACCGAGCCGGAGCCGACCGAGGTGATGCCGACCAGGAGGCCACCGAGCGCGCCGATGACGATGGTGAGCAGCGGCTTCAGGTCGGGGTCGTCCTCGGGGGCCACGTTGCCGGCGGCGACCTGGCGCAGCTGGAGATACATCCGGAACATGTAGGACGCGGCGGCGAAGAGCAGCGCACCGCCGAGAACCATCTTGAGGAAGTGGTCGGTGTCGCCGGGCGCCAGCTTGTGGACGAAGGTGCCCAGGAACGCGCACGGCACCGAGCCGATGATCAGGTACGTCGCCAGCCGGACGTTGGGGGAGCCGTGCCGCCAGTGCACCGCGGCCCCGACCGACTTGTTGACCGAAGCGGCGACGAGGTCGTTGGCGACGGCAGTCGTCGGCGGCACGCCGAGGAAGATCAGCGCCGGCGTCATCAGGGCGCCACCGCCCATGCCGGTCAGCCCGACGACGATGCCGATACCGAAGCTGACCACGAGCACACTCAACGCGTCATGGGTGAGGAGGTCGGCGAACACGGGGCAACTCTCACATAGTCTCGCCCCCATGCCAGCACCCGTGCCGTTCGCCGAGATCGTCCGCTCCGACTTCGTCGAGGGACACCATTACGGATCCGCCCTCTCCCTGGCGGCCGACGGCAGCGTGGAGTGGTCGCTCGGCGACGTCGAGTCGCCGATCCTGCCGCGCTCCTCGAACAAACCGGTCCAGGCCCTCGCGATGGTGATCCTCGGTCTCGACCTGCCGCCCGACCTGCTCGCGCTCGCCTGCGCCTCCCACTCGGGCGAGGCCTTCCACCAGGAAGGCGTACGCCGCATCCTCGCCACGGTCGGCCTGGACGAGTCCGCGCTCGGCAACATCGAGGACTACCCGTTCGGCGTCGAGGCGCGCGAGGAGGCGCTGCGTCGCGGCGAGCCGAAGACGCGGCTGGCGATGAACTGCTCGGGCAAGCACGCCGCGATGCTCGCCACCTGTGTCGCCGCCGGCTGGTCGCTCGAGGGCTATCTGGACCCGACGCATCCTCTTCAGGAGGGGATCCAGGAGGTGCTCGAGGCGTGCACCGGCGAGGCCGCGTACGTCACCGTCGACGGCTGCGGGGCCCCGGCCCTGTCGACGTCGCTGACGGGGCTGGCGCGGGCGTTCTCGACCATCGGCTCGGCGGTCGACGGTCCGGCGGCCCGGGTGGCCGAGGCGATGCGGTCGCACCCCGAGTACGTCTCCGGCACGACCCGCGACGAGGTGGCGCTGCACCGGGCCGTACCCGGCTTGATCGGCAAGCTCGGCGCCGAGGCGGTCTACGCGGTCGCACTGCCCGACGGGCGTGCCTGGGCGCTCAAGGCCGACGACGGCGGCGACCGGGCGCGGGCGGTGGTGATGGCTGCCGCGCTGCTGCGCGACGGGGTCGGTGACCTGGACGGGGTCGACGCGGACGCGTTGCGGGCGACCGGTGAGGTGCCGATCCTCGGTGGTGGGCGACCGGTGGGGGAGATCCGCGCGTTGCTGTGACCTGCTAGCGGCCCGCTAGCGAGACCGTCATGCGTGTTTCACGGGTGTTTCCGCCTGTTGACCTGGCAACTAGTGGGTGATGTGTGTCACTTCGGTTGCTCAGGCCTTGTGTTTGCTAGCAATTGTTAGCACACTGGAGTCATGGTCAAGAGCAAGGTCACGAGTGCGGTAGGCACGCTCGGCGAGTATCTGAAGGAACAGAGGATCTCGGCCGAGATGTCTCTGCGTCAGCTCGCCGACCAGGCAGGCGTGTCCAACCCCTACCTCAGCCAGATCGAGCGCGGTCTGCGCAAGCCATCGGCCGAGGTCCTCCAGCAGATCGCCAAGGCGCTGCGCATCTCGGCGGAGCAGGTCTACGTCCGTGCCGGGATCCTCAGCCCCGACTCCAACGTCGGAGGGTCCGTGGAGCTCGCGGTGCTCGCCGATCCGAGCCTGACCGAGCGGCAGAAGCACTCGCTGCTCGACGTCTACCACTCGTTCCTTGCTCTCAACAGTCGTGTCACCGCCGATGCGCCGGCCGCCGATGAAACCGACGAAGAACCCCACCACGAGGAGAACCCAGATGCCCACGCTGCCCAAGATTGAGACCACCAAGCCCCTCAACGCCGTCGCCGGCGTTGCCGACCTGGCCTACGAGACCGTCAAGGACCTCGCCGCCGACCTGCAGAAGAAGGTCGACGGCTACCGCTCCGAGGCGACCACCAAGCTGACCGACGCCCGCACCAAGGCGACCGAGAAGGCCACCGCCTACCGCACCCAGGCCACCGAGAAGGCGACCGCTGCCAAGTCCACCGTGACCGGCTTCGACCCGAAGACCCTCCCGGCCCTGGCCAAGGAGCAGTACACCGTCCTTCCCGAGAAGCTGAAGACCACCGTCAAGGCCAAGCTCGACGAGACCACCGGCTCCGCCACCGGCACCTACGACAAGCTCGCCACCCGCGGTGAGACCTTCGTCGCGAAGTTCAAGAAGTCCGAGGCCGCCGAGGCCCCGGCCGAGGCTCCTGAGGCCGAGGCCCCGAAGGCCGAGGCCGCTCCGGCCGAGAAGCCGGCTCCCGCCAAGAAGGCTCCGGCCAAGAAGACGGCTGCCAAGAAGGCCTGATCCTGGCCCTGCACGACCGACGGCTCACCGAGGTAACTCGGTGAGCCGTCGCTGATTTCGTGGAGTTCCGCGAGGGGAGCGGGCGCTGACCGAGTCGCCTCGGTGAGCATCCCGCCCGAGGTCAGCTCGGGTAGTCGGCCCCGGCCGCCTGACGAGCCTCCCAGGCGGTGGCGACCATGGCGCGCAGGTCGTGGCGCATCTCCCACTCGAGGTCGCGCCGGGCGAGCTCGCCGGTGGCGACGATGCGGGCGGGGTCGCCGGCGCGGCGCGGCTTGATGACCGGCTCGAAGTCGATGCCGGTCACCTCGCGGATGGCGTCCATGATCTGCCGCACCGAGGAGCCGTCGCCGGAGCCGAGGTTGTAGACGGCCTCCAGGTCCGCGCCCGAGGCGAGCCGCTTGGCGGCGACGACGTGGGAGTGGGCGAGGTCGGCGACGTGTACGTAGTCGCGTACGCAGGTGCCGTCGGGGGTCGGGTAGTCGTCGCCGTTGATCTGCGGCGTCTTCCCCTTGGCCAGCGCGTCGAAGACGAGCGGGAAGAGGTTGTGCGGGCTGGTGTCGTAGAGGTCCTTGTTGCCGGAGCCGACCACGTTGAAGTAGCGAAGCGAGGTGTGCGAGAGGCCCTCGGCACGCGCCACGTCGGCGATCAGCCACTCGCCGATCAGCTTCGACTCGCCGTAGGGGCTCTCCGGGTTGGTCGGCGTGGTCTCGGTGACCAGGTCGACGTCGGGGGTGCCGAAGGTCGCGGCGGAGGAGGAGAAGACCAGCTTGTCGACACCGGTGGCCACCATCGCCTCGAGGAGGTTGGCGGTGCCGGTGACGTTCTGTGCGTACGTGTGCAGCGGCCGCTGCACCGAGACGCCTGCGTACTTGTAGCCGGCGAGGTGGATGACCCCCTCGACGCCGTTGTCGGTGATCGCCTGCTCGATCGCCGCCTTGTCCAGCAGCGTCGCCTCGACGAACGTGACGTTGTCGGGCACGAACTTCGCGAACCCGGAGGAGAGGTCGTCGATGACGACCGGCTCCATGCCTGCGTCGAGCAGCGCCTGCACGACGTGCGATCCGATGTAGCCCGCGCCTCCGGTAACCAACCAACTCATGCGAAGAAGATAGCGGCCGGTCCCAGCAGGTTACGTTGGCAGGGTGATCCTCCTGCACGGTGACGGCGACCCGACGACCCCCGAAGGCCTGCGGGCCATCTACACGCCTCCCCGCCTGCCGTGGTTGCGGGCCAACATGGTGAGCTCGCTGGACGGCGCGGCGACGGGCTCCGACGGCCTCTCCGGCACGGTCAACAACGCCGTCGACGTCGATGTCTTCCACGCCCTGCGCGATCTCGCCGACGTGGTCCTGGTCGGGGCGGGCACCGCCATCGCCGAGACCTACACGGCCAAGGGTGCGCCGATCGTGATCGTCTCCCGGCGCGGCCGTGTGCCCGACGAGCTCCGCGGCTGCCGGCCCGGCGCGGTCCGGCTCGCGACCGTTTCCGAGGCGCCCGGTCTGGAGGCCGCGCGCGAGGAGATCGGCGAGGAGAACGTCTACGTCGTCGGCGCCACCGAGGTCGACCTGGCCGCCCTCCTCGCCAGGCTGCACGAGCAGGGCATGCGGCACGTGCTCTGCGAGGGCGGGCCGAGCCTGCTGGGCTCCCTGCTCGAGGCCGGGGTGGTCGACGAGCTGTGCCACACGATCACGCCCAAGCTCCTCGCCGGCGACGGCCGGCGGATCGTGACCGGGCCGCCCACCGACGTACCGGTGTCCTTGGCGTCCCTCATCGAGCACGACGGCACGTTGCTCGGCCGGTGGCTCGTCAACCCCTGACGTTCACGGTCAGTTTCCGGTAACGAAATCTTGAGACCGAGAGTTTTACCTTGACGGGGTCCGACCCAGCCGCTTGACTCACCGATCGTGCCAGGTATGACGGCAGTCACAACCAAGCGACCACGTCAGGCACTCTCGGGAAGACGCGTACGGGAGTGGCTGATCTTTCTGGCGTTCGTGCTGCCCAACGTCGCCCTGATCGCGGTGTTCATCTACCGCCCGCTCTTCCAGAACATCTATTACTCGACGCTCAACTGGACGCTGGGCTCGAAGTTCGCGACTCCGGTCGGGCTGGGCAACTACCGCGACTTCTTCACGTCCGGCGAGGCGAGCAAGGTGCTGACCACGACGGGGATCTTCACCGTCGCGACCGTCGGCCTCACGCTCGCCCTGGGCCTGGGGGTCGCGCTGGCGCTCAACCGCAAGCTCCCGGGGGCCGGGTTCGCGCAGGCCACGGTCTTCGCGCCCTACATCCTCTCCGGCTACGGCGTCGGGCTCGCCTGGCTCTACATCTTCGACCCCAACATCGGGGCGCTCTCCGCGATCCTGCGCGACGTCGGCCTGAACAGCCCGGAGTGGATCAACTCGCCGCCGTGGACGCTGACGATGGTGATCGTCGTCTACGTCTGGAAGAACCTCGGCTACGCCGCGGTCGTCTACCTCGCCGGCCTGCAGGCCGTCCCGGGCGACCTGCTGGAGGCGGCCGACCTCGACGGCGCCGGGCCGGTGCGGCGGTTCTTCACGGTGACCCTGCCGCTGCTGTCGCCGACCACGTTCTTCCTGATGGTCACCACGATCCTCAACAGCCTGCAGGCCTTCGACCTGCTGATCGCGATGGACAAGCTCGGCCGCGGCGCCCGCACGCTGATCTTCGACGCCTACCTGACCGGCTTCAAGGAGCAGAGCCAGGCCGGCTACTCCGCGATGCTCTCCACGGTGCTCTTCGCGATCCTCGTGGTCCTCACGCTCGTCCAGCTGATCGTCGTGGAGAGGCGGGTCCACTACCGATGAGCGCTACTGCTCCCTCACGCAGGGTGCGGCTGACGCCGCTGACCGTACGCGACTACCTGGTGCTGCTGCTCGCGGTGCTCATCGTGGTGCTGCCGCTCGGCTACATGATCCTGGCCTCCTTCAAGGGCCCCGGCGACCTGGCGACGACCGACCTGGTCGTCTTCCCCGAGGTGTGGAAGCCGGAGAACTACTCCGAGGCCGCGCAGAAGGTCCCCTTCGGGCGGCTCTTCCTCAACTCCGGCATCGTCACGGTCGTCGGCGCCGGACTGAAGGTGCTGCTGGCGATCCTGACGGCGTACGGCCTGGTCTTCTGCGAGTTCCCGGCCAAGAAGTACGTCTTCTGGGGCGTGCTCGCCACGATGATGGTGCCGCCGCAGGTCACCGCGCTGCCCAACTACGTCTTCATCAGCAGCCTCGGCGGTGAGAACACCTACTGGGGCCTGATCCTGCCGGGCCTCGGCACCGGCTTCGGTACGTTCCTGCTGCGCCAGGCCTTCATGCAGCTGCCCTACGAGGTGATCGAGGCTGCCCACCTCGACGGCGCCGGCCACTGGAAGCGGCTGTGGCACCACGTCGTCCCGATGGCCCTGCCCAGCATCGCGACCGTGGCGCTGGTCAACGTGGTCTACGAGTGGAACGACTACCTGTGGCCGCTGATCATCATCACCGAACCCGAGATGATGACCCTGCCGCGCGGCCTGACGCTGCTGCAGAACAGCGAGTCCGCGGCCAGCTCGTTCGGGGTCCTGATGGCCGGCACCGTGATGGTGCTGCTGCCGATCCTCGCTGTCTTCGCGTTCCTGCAGCGCCACATCGTCAACGGCTTCACCCAAGGCGGCGTCAAAGGCTGACGCGCTCAGCCCATCGTTGGCACAAAGGGAAAGGATGCACCATGAACACCTCGTCCAACCTGCATCGCTCGGGTCTGATCCTGGACCGACGACGGTTCCTCGGCCTCAGCGCCCTGGGCATCTCGGCGGCGGCGCTCTCCGCCTGTGGCGGCGGGCCGTCGACCAGCGGTGGCGGCGGCGGTGCGAGCACCGTCGAGCAGATCGACTTCAGCGGCGTGAAGCCGGCCAAGGAGGTCACCTTCTGGACCTCCAACCCCGGTGACTCGATCAAGGTCAGCACCGAGATCGTCAACGCCTTCAACGCCTCCCAGTCCGACATCACCGTCAAGCTGGTCACCGCCGGCGCCGACTACGAGGAGATCGCGCAGAAGTTCCAGACCGCGCAGACCGGCGGCGATCTCCCCGACATCATCAACCTGTCGGACGTGTGGTGGTTCCGCTACAAGATGAACGACCAGATCATCCCGCTCGACTCCCTCTTCGAGGCGCTCGAGTTCGACACCGACGACTACGTCGACTCGCTGCTCGGCGACTACCTCTACGACGACGCCCACTGGGCGGTGCCGTGGGCCCGCTCGACGCCGCTCTTCTACTACAACAAGGACCACTGGAAGAAGGCCGGCCTCCCCGACCAGGGTCCGCAGACCTGGGAGGAGTTCGGCGAGTGGAAGACCAAGCTCGCCCAGGCCAGCGGTGCGAAGTTCGCCTTCCAGTTCCCGGCCCTGGCGGGCTACGCCGGCTGGACCCTGCAGAACAACCTGTGGGGCTGGGGCGGCGGCTGGTCGAAGGAGGAGTCCTTCGACATCACCTGCAACTCGGCCGAGTCGGTCGAGGCCCTCTCCTTCCTCAAGGACTGGGTCTACAAGGACAAGGTCGCCGGGGTCGCCGGTGTCGATCAGATCCAGGACTTCGCGGCGGGCGTCGCCAGCGCCACCGTGGGCTCGACCGGTGACCTGATCAACGCGATCACCTCGGCGAAGTTCGACGTCGGCGTCGCCCCGCTGCCCGCCGGGCCGGCGGAGACCGAGCGGATCTGCCCGACCGGTGGCTCCGGTGTCGGCATCCCGAAGGACATCAGCCCCGAACGGCAGCTCGCGGCCGGCACCTTCATCAAGTTCCTCACCGAGCCCGAGCAGGCGATCAAGTTCTCCGAGGCGACCGGCTACGTGCCGATCCGCAAGTCCGCCGACCCTGCCGCGATCCTGAAGAACACCCCGCAGGCCCAGGTCGCGATCGACCAGCTCCCCAACACCCGCTCGCAGGACTACGCCCGCGTCTTCCTGCCCGGTGGCGACCTGGAGATGGCCAACCACATGGCCTCGATCCTCACCGAGAACAAGGACGTCCAGACCGAGATGGACAGCCTGAAGGCGGCGCTGGAGAAGATCTACACCGACCAGGTGAAGCCGCACATCTGATGAGCACCCGCGTAGGGCACCCTGCGGGGTGCCCTACGCTCGGTCCTCGTGAGCGAGGACTTGGTGGTGAAGCGGCGCCCGGGCGTCGTACGGGTGACCTTCGACCGACCGCAGAAGCACAACGCCTTCACGCACGCGATGTACGGCGCGCTGCACGACCTGTGCGACGAGCTCGCCGAGGACGAGTCGGTGAAGGTGCTGGTGCTGACCGGCGCCGGCGGGCGGGCGTTCGCCGCCGGCAACGAGATCTCCGACTTCCTCTCCCGCGACGCGGTGGACTACGAGGACTGGATCCGCGCCCTGCTCGAGAAGCTGTTCGCGCTCCCGCAGGTCACCATCGCCGCGGTCGACGGGGTCTGCGTCGGTGGCGGGCTCGCGGTCGCGACCCACTGCGACCTCCGGGTCGCGACGCCGCACTCGCGCTTCGGCTACCCGATCGCGAAGACGCTCGGCAACGCGCTCGCGGCCTCCATCGTCTACCGCGCGGCCGCCGTCTTCGGTGAGCCGATCGTGCGGGAGATGCTCCTCGCCGCCCGGCTGATCAACGCGGACCGTGCCTACGCGACCGGAGCCCTGACCGCCGTCACCGACTCGCTGGCCGAGGAGGTCGACACGCTGGTCGAGGGCATCCTGGCGCTCTCCGGCGTCACCGTCCGGGCCACCAAGAGCCAGCTCGCCGCGTACGCCGCCCGTGCCGAGGCCTCGCCCGAGGGCGACGAGGAGCTGCTGCGCGAGGTCTACACCGGCGCGGACTTCAAGGAGGGCGTGCGCGCGTTCCTGGCCAAGGAGAAGCCCGCCTTCCGCTGAGCCAGGTCTACGGGCGGGCGGTCTCCGTGCTGCCCAGCGACCCCAGCAGCGCCAGCTTCTCGGCGCTCTCCGAGCCGGGCTCGGCGTGGTAGACGCCCAGGATGAGGTCGTCGTGGTCGATGAGCAGCTTCTGCCGGTGCAGGGTCATCGCGCCGACCTGCGGGTGGTCCAGCGCCAGGATCCCGCCGGCGAGCGCCACCACCTCGTGACGGGCCCACAGCTGCCGAAAACGTTCGCTGCCCAGCGAGAGCTCACCGACCAGCTCGACGAAGCGTGGGTCGTCGATGTTGTTGCCGACCGAGGTCCGGAACCCGGCCACGAGGGAGGCGGTGACCGTCTCCCACTCGGTGTGCAGCGCCTGCACGGCGGGGTCGAGGAAGAACGACCGCAGCCTGTTCTCGCCCACGTCCAGCGTCGGGTCGACCAGCCGGGCCAGCTGGTTGGCGGCGAGGATGTCGAAGTAGCGGTCCTCGACGAACGCCGGCACCCCGACCACCTCCAGGAGCTGGGCCATCGCGACCGGCACCTGTGCGCGCCGCTGACGCCGAGCCCGTCGCGGGCGTGGCGCGACCATCCCGAGCAGGTAGGTGGTGCCGGCCTCGTCGAGCCGCAGCACCCGGGCGATCGACTCCAGCACCTGCGGTGACGGGTTCCGGTCGCGGCCCTGCTCCAGGCGCAGGTAGTAGTCCGCGCTGACGCCGGCCAGCAGCGCGACCTCCTCGCGGCGGAGGCCAGGTACGCGGCGGACTCCGTTCGTGGGGAGGCCGACGTCCTCGGGACGTACGAGCTCACGGCGGGCCCGCAGGTAGGCACCCAGCTGGTTGTCCGCGCTCACGCTTCCACGATAGACCGGCGCTCGGCCCGGATCGGCGCCCCAGACTGGTCCCAGCACCCCCAGGATCGGCGGGCCTCTCCCTGGATCTCGCGGCGCGAGGCATGGTGGAGACACCGCGAACGAGGAGAGGACCGATCTTGACCGCCACCACGTACGGCACCTACCACCTGGGCGACCTCGAGGTCCGCCGGATGGGTTACGGCGCGATGCAGCTCGCCGGCCCGCATGTCATGGGGCCGCCGGCCGACCGCGACGCCGCGGTCGCCGTGCTCCGGGAGGCCGTCGCACTCGGCGTCGACCACATCGACACCAGCGACTTCTACGGCCCGTACGTCACCAACCAGATCATCAAGGAGGCCCTGCACCCCTACCCGGAGGGTCTGCGCATCGTCACCAAGGTCGGCGCCCGCCGCGACGAGGAGGGGGCGTGGCTGCCCGCGACCTCGCCCGACGAGCTCCGCGCCGCGGTCCACTCCAACCTGGAGAACCTGGGCCTCGACGCGATCGACGTCGTCAACTTCCGGGTGATGGGCGACCCGAGTCCGGCGGAGGTCGCCGAGGGCTATGCGGTGCTGGCCGAGCTGCGGGAGCAGGGGCTGATCCGCCACCTCGGGATCAGCGAGGCAGGTGCCGAGCACATCGCCGCGGCCCAGGCCGTCGCGCCGGTCGTGTGCGTGCAGAACCTCTACAACCTGGCCAACCGCACGGACGACGAGCTGATCGACTCGCTGGCCGAGCAGGGCATCGCGTACGTCCCCTACTTCCCGCTCGGCGGATTCACCCCGCTGCAGTCCGGGGCCCTCGACGTCGTCGCCGAGCGCCTGGGCGCGAGCCGGATGTCGGTCGCGCTCTCCTGGCTGCTGCACCGCTCGCCCAACATCCTGCTCATCCCCGGCACCTCGTCGGTCGACCACCTGCGCGAGAACGTCGCCGGCGCGGCGCTCGAGCTCAGCGCGGACGACGTCGCCGAGCTGGACGCCATCGGCCGCTGAACCCGGTCGACCCGCTCCGTCGCCGGGCGCTGACCCTGCGCATGGTTGAGGCGCAGGGCTCACAGGGTCTCCACAGCCACCTCACCGATTCGCCTCAACCGGCGGCGTGACGATGGTGAGGTGACATCGACCTCCATCGCCCCGGCGGCCCGCATCGTCGGCTCGCGGGCCACGCTCGACCGGGCCGTCAGGCTGACTGCGGCGGCCACGCTGTGGTCGGTGCTGCTGCTGGTGACCTACTGGTGGGAGGCGGACGGCGGCATCCAGGACCTCGGGTCCTGGGTCGGCGGTCTCACCTCGCTCGGACGCCTCTCCGCGCTGCTCTCCTCGGTGCTGCTGCTCGCTCAGGTGATCCTGATGGCGCGGGTGCCGGTGCTGGAGAGCGCCTTCGGGCAGGACCGGCTCGCCCGGATCCACCTGATCGTCGGGTTCACCTCGTTCAACCTGCTGGTCGCCCACCTCGTGCTGATCACCTGGGGGTACGCCACGGGCAGCCTGCTGCGCTGGCCGGCCGAGCTCTGGAACCTGACCTGGACCTATCCAGGACTCCTGCTCGCCGTCGCCGGCACGGTCGCGCTGGTGATGGTCGTCGTGACCAGCGTCAAGGCGGCTCGGCGGCGGATCCGGTACGAGTCGTGGCACCTACTCCATCTCTACGGCTACCTCGGCGCCGGTCTCGCCCTGCCGCACCAGCTCTGGACCGGGCAGGAGTTCCTGCAGCGTCCCGGCGCGACCCTGTTCTGGTGGTCCGCCTGGGGCGTGACCGTGGCCGCCGTGCTGGTCTTCCGGGTCGGGCTGCCGCTGTGGCGCAGCCTCCGCCACGACCTACGGGTCGCCGCGGTCGTACCCGAGGGTCCCGGAGTGGTCTCGGTGCACCTGAGCGGCCGTGACCTGGAGCGTCTGCGCGCTCACTCGGGCCGGTTCTTCACCTGGCGATTCCTCGGTGCGCCCGGCCGGAGCCGTGCCCACCCGTACTCCCTCTCCGCCGCCCCCGGACCCCACGGCCTGCGGATCACGGTGCGCGCCGCCGGCGACGGCAGCTGCGCGCTGGCCACGCTCGCGACCGGTTCGCGGGTGCTGGTCGAGGGGCCGTACGGCCGGCTCTCGGCCCGCGCCCGCAGCCGCAGCAAGGTGGTGCTGATCGGCTCCGGGGTGGGGATGGCGCCGCTGCGCTCGCTGGCCGAAGGCCTCATCTACGGGCCGGGCGAGGTCCTGGTGCTGCACCGTTTCCGCGAGCGCCCGCTCTTCGCGGCCGAGCTGGCCGAGCTCACCCGGACCCGCGGGCTCGGCGTGGTCGAGCTGCCGGGCGGTCGCCGCCGCGAAGGCTCCTGGGTGGGCGAGGGATACGCCGCCTACGACGACGTCCAGGTGCTCCTGGGCTGGGTCCCGGACATCGCCGAGCGCGATGTCTACGTCTGCGGTCCACCGGGGTGGACGGACAGTCTCTGCCGCGCGGCTCGGGCGGCCGGCGTACGCGATCAGAACCTGCACGTCGAGAGCTTCGGATGGTGACCGGATGAGAAGGATCATGCTGTGGCTGATGTCCACGATCACGGTGGTGGTGCTGCTGTTCGGCTACCACACCTCGCGCGAGGGAGCGACCGCGACCGCCAGTCCGCCCGCGGCCGTCTCGGGCCAGAGCAGCGGCCAGAGCAGCGGCCAGAGCAGCACGTCGAGCTCGAGCTCGTCGGGCGACACGACCACCTTCACCGGGGACACCGCCCAGACCCAGTGGGGGCCGGTGCAGGTCGAGATCACCGTCGCCGACGGCAAGGTCACCGACGTCCAGGTGCCGCAGTATCCCGACGGGAACCATCGTGACCAGGAGATCAACGACTACGCCCTGCCGGTGCTGGTCGACGAGACCCTCTCGGCGCAGAGCGCCGACATCGACATGGTCAGCGGTGCGACCGTGACCAGCCAGGGCTACCTCACCTCGCTGCAGAGCGCGCTGGACCAGGCCGCGCTGTGAAGCGGTACGTCGGAGCGGTGATGGGCACCTCGGTCAGCCTGGCGCTGCGCGGGCTGCACGAAGACGACGAGCCGGCCGAGGCCGGATGGGCGGCGGTGATGGCATCGCTCCGGGAGGCCGACGAGGTGTTCAGCACCTACCGAGCCGACTCCTGGATCAGCCGGCTGGGACGCGGCGAGATCGGAGTGCTCGACTGCCCGCCGGAGGTCGGCGAGGTGCTCGACCTCGGCGAGCGCGCACGGGTGGAGTCGGGTGGTGCCTTCGACGTGTGGCGCGACGGCGTGCTCGACCCGTCGGGCGTGGTGAAGGGCTGGGCCGCGCAGCGGGCCGCGGTCGCGCTCGGGTCGCTGGGACGTACCGACCACTGCCTGTCGGTGGGCGGCGACGTCGTCTGCTCCGCCGCCGACTCCGCCGAGCCGTGGCGGATCGGCATCGAGGACCCGCGCGACCCGGCCAAGGTCCTCGCGGTCGTGCCCGTACGCCGCGGCGCCGTCGCGTCCTCCGGCACAGCTCATCGGGGTGCCCACATCGTCGACGCGCGCACCGGCCGGACCGCCGACGAGCTGGCGGGGGTGACCGTGGTCGCTCACGACCTGGTCACCGCGGACATCGCCGCCACGACGGCCTTCGCGCTCGGAGCGGAGGGTGCCGACTGGCTTCGCGACCACCGCCTGACCGGGCTGGTGGTCGCCGGGAACGGGACGGTCGAGACGATCGGCACCGCGCCGCGCCCGGCCCTGCGGCAAATGTCTTGACCGACTCACCGTCCGCACACAGACTCGGCCCATGGTTGAGGAGAAGGTCGAGAAGGCGGCGTACGTCGACACCGACCGGTTCCGCGGAGCGCTGATCACGCAGAGCGATCTCGGCGGTCTGGAGATCCGGGACTGCTGGTTCGAGGAGCGGCTGAAGATCGTCGACTGCTGGGGCCGCGACGTCTATCTCGGCGGCGACTTCGGGCGGGTGGTGGTCAACGACGTCGACGTGACGGCGTACGTCGAGTCCGAGCTCGATCGCATCGAGCCCAACCGGGTGCTGGCCCGTGAGGCGGAGACCGCCGATGAGATCCGGGCGGCCTGGGCGGCGATCGAGGCGACCTGGGCGGAGACGGTGACGCAGGTCCGAGCGCTGTCGGCCGAGCTGGCCCACCAGCGGGTCGACGACGAGTGGTCGTTCATCGAGACGCTGCGCCACCTGCTCCACGCCAGTGACAAGTGGCTCGGCAACCCGGTCCTCGAGGAGGACCAGCCCTACCATCCGCTGGGCTACGGACCGGGCGGCGCGGACGAGACCGGCACGGGGCTCACCGTCGATGCCGACCCGTCCCTGGACGAGGTCCTCGAGCCGCGTCTCGCCCGGATGGGCACGATGCGCGACTTCGTCGCGGGGATCACCGACGCCGACCTCGACCGACTCTGCACCCGGACGCCGGTCGGCAACGACCCCGAGGCCGACTACACCGTGCGCCGCTGCCTCAAGGTTGTGCTCGCCGAGGAGGCCGAGCACCACCGCTACGCCGCGCGCGACCTGGCTGCGTTAACCGCTGGTCGAGGCTGAGCGATGCCCCTACGATGACCGCCGTGGCGGTCTTCGGCTGGTTCATCCTGACTCTGGTCTTCGTCGACGAGCTGCTGGCGATGGCCGCCTTCGGAGTATGGGGCTGGCAGCACGATCCGCGGTGGCTGCTGGTCTGGATCCTGCCGCTGGCGGCGATGTTCGTCTGGTGGTCGTTCGCCTCGCCGAAGGCCCCTCGTGGCGGGCCGGTGATCCGGCCGGTCGCCAAGGTGATCGTCTTCGGCCTCGCCTCGCTGGCGCTCCTCGACTCCGGTCACCCGGGATGGGCGCTGGCCCTGCTGGTCTTCTCGGTCGTGGTCAACGGCCTGGCTCAGCTGCCGGCGATCAGCCGGCTGCCCAGCGATGTGTCTCGAGGAGACTCGGCCCGTACCAGGTGATCAGCCGGCCGCTGACCAGCTCCGTCGGTGTCCGCGCGAACGCCTCCGGCCCGTCCTCGGCGGTGAAGACGTACGGCTCGTCGGGGAGCAGCACGGCGTCGGCCCCGGCGCCGTCGATCTCGCCCAGGTCGAGGTGCGGATAGCGCTCCTCATGAGCGCCGAAGACGTTCTCCCAGCCCAGCCGCCGCAGCAGATCCCCGGTGAACGTCCGCGACCCGACCACCATCCACGGGTCGCGCCAGATCGGCACCGCGACCCGGCGGCTGACCCGGGGGAGCGGCCCGCACCACAGCCGGCGTGCCTCGGTCAGCCAGTCCGGGCGTTCCCAGCCGAGCTCGTCGTCGAAGAGCCTCTCGTAGGTCGTCACCGCGGCCGGGACGCTCTCGATGTCGGTGACCTCGACCCGGATGCCGGCCTCGCGCAGCCGCCGGACGTCGAGCTCGCGGTTCTCCTCCTTGTTGGCGATCACCAGGTCCGGCTCGAGGCCGCGGATGACGGCGAGGTTCGGGTTCTTGGTGCCCCGGACGCGGGTCACCTCGAGGTCGGCCGGATGGGTGCACCAGTCCGTGGCGCCGACGAGAGCGTCCGGGCGTACCGAGGCCAGTGCTTCGGTGATCGAGGGGACCAGACTGACGATCCGCACCGGTTCCGACGCTCCCTTCGCATGCCGAGATGTCGAGGATGCCGAGCGTACGTCATCGGTGGGAGTGCGCTCTGCGGGTGTCGGGCCCAGGAATGGACGGTCGCCTCCCGTAGTTTCGAATATCAGAGGGATATTCGGATTGTGCGACTCCTGAGGAGGAGATCATGTCGACCGTGGCGGAGCAGATCGTGGCCACTCTGGCAGCAAGCGGCGTACGCCGGGTCTACGGCGTCCCGGGGGACTCGCTCAACGGGATCACCGACGCGCTGCGCAAGGACGGGCGCATCGCCTGGGTGCACGTCCGGCACGAGGAGGCGGGCGCGTTCGCCGCGGCCGCCGACGCCGCGACGACCGGAGAGCTGGCCGTCGTGGTCGGCAGCGCCGGCCCCGGCAACCTCCACCTGATCAACGGTCTCTACGACGCGAACCGCTCACGCGTGCCCGTGCTCGCGATCGCCGCCCACATCCCCACCGCCGAGATCGGCACCGGCTACTTCCAGGAGACCCACCCCCAGGAGCTCTACCGGGAGTCCTCGGTCTACTCCGAGTACGTCGCGCAGCCGAGCCAGATGCCGCACGTCCTCGAGGTCGCCATGCGTACCGCGATCGAGAAGCAGGGTGTCGCGGTGGTCGCGATCCCGGGCGACGTCGCCCTGGCGAAGTCGCCCGTCGAGCGTGCCTCGGTGATCCGACCGACCATCTCGCACGTGGTCCCCGCGGAGTCCGAGATCAGCCGGGCGGCCGACCTGCTCAACGCCGGCCGGCGGGTCACCATCCTCGCCGGCGCCGGCACCGCCGGCGCGCACGACGAGGTGGTGGCGCTGGCCGACGCGCTGGGTGCACCGATCGTGCACGCCCTGCGCGGCAAGGAGTTCATCGAGTACGACAACCCGTTCGACGTCGGCATGACCGGGCTGCTCGGCTTCGCCTCGGGCTACCGGGCGATGGAGCGTGCGGACACCCTGCTCATGCTGGGCACCGACTTCCCCTACCGGCAGTTCTATCCCAAGGACGCCACCACCATCCAGGTCGACATCCGGGGCGAGCAGCTGGGGCGCCGCCACCCGGTCGACCTCGGCCTGGTGGGGAGCGTCAAGGACACCGCCGACGCACTGCTCCCGCTGCTCACGCGCAAGACCGACCGCCATCACCTCGAGGAGTCGGTCGAGCACTACCGTGAGACCCGGACCAAGCTCGACGAGCTCGCGACGCCGTCCAAGCGCAACGCCCCGATCCACCCGCAGTACCTGGCCCGCCTGATCGACGAGGCCGCCGCCGACGACGCCGTCTTCATCCCCGACGTCGGCTCACCGGTGGTGTGGGCGGCCCGCTACCTCACCATGAACGGTCGCCGCCGGCTGATCGGGTCGTTCACCCACGGCTCGATGGCCAACGCGCTCCCGCACGCCATCGGGACCCAGGCGGCCCACCCCAACCGTCAGGTCGTGGCGCTAGCCGGCGACGGCGGACTGACCATGCTGCTCGGTGAGCTGATCACGCTCACCCAGAACAAGCTGCCGGTGAAGCTGGTCGTCTTCAACAACTCCTCGCTCAACTTCGTGGAGCTGGAGATGAAGGCGGCCGGGTTCGTGAACTACGGCACCGACCTGGTCAACCCCGACTTCGCCCAGGTCGCCCAGGCCATGGGCATCTACGCGCGCCGCGTCGAGCGCTCCGAGGATCTGCCCCAGGCGATCGCGGACGTCATGGCCCACGACGGCCCGGCGCTCCTCGACGTCGTCACCGAGCGGCAGGAGCTGTCGATGCCGCCGACGGTCACCGCGGAGCAGGTCAAGGGCTTCACCCTGTACGCCCTGCGGACCGTCCTGTCCGGTCGTGGCGACGAGCTCATCGACCTGGCCAGGGCCAACGTTCGTCAGCTGTTCTGAGCCACGTCCCGCTCGGCGAGCGCCCGCTCGAGGATGTCGGCCGTGTGCTGGTAGTGCTGCGCGAGCGCGCGCACGGCCCGGTCGGCATCCCGGGCGAGGGTGGCCTCCAGGATCTCGCGGTGCTCCCCGGCGACGTCTCGCCCGGGCTCGTGGACCTGTGACCAGCGCCGGTAGAACTCCCCGGCGTCGCGCAGCGTGGTGGCGATGCCGAGCAGCCACGGGTTCTGCGCACCCTCCAGCAGCGCACCGTGGAAGCCGCTGTGGGCCGTCTCCCACTCGTCGGAGACGCGCGGTGGCGCGTCGGCGGTGAGCATCGGCGTACGTTCCATCCGGTGGTGGGCGGCCACCACCTCGGACTCCCAGTTCATGTCCCCGCGCTCGATCGCGTAGCGCAGCGCGAGCGACTCGACGTCGATGCGGGCGCTGGTCAGGTGGCGCAGGTCGTCGACGCTCACCTGCCGGACGCGGAAGCCGATCCGTGGCTCGGACTCCACCAGCCCCTGCTCGGTGAGCCGGGAGAGGGTCTCCCGGATGACGCTCACGCTGGCACCGTACGTCTCGCACAGCGGCGTCGACTTCAGCCGCTCGCCGGGGGCGTAGACGCCGCCGAGGACGTCCGCCCGGACGCGGGCGTAGACCTCCTCGGTGCTTGCACGTGGTCGTGTCGTCATGCGAGCACTCTAGCATGATGCGAATATTCAGAGATTTTCGAATATCTCTTGTTTCCTCGAATATTTCGGCGCAGACTGTGATGACAGTCACCTGTGGCCGAAAGGGGTTTGGACATGGCCGAGGCAATGACGGACGAGGCACGCAGGGCCCTCGCCCTGGAGTATCTGAAGCGGCTCGACCGCGGTGAGGACTTCTTCGAGCTCTTCGATGAGCACATCCAGCTGTACTTCCCGAAGATCGGGATCGTCGACGGGATCGACGCGGTCCGGGACGCGTTCGCCAAGGTCGGCTCGCTGCTCGGCGGCATCAAGCACGACTATGCGTACTTCAACTACGTGGTCGACGGCGACACCGTCGTCGTCGAGGGCACCTCGGCCGGCACCACCGCCGACGGCACCGAGTTCCGTGCGGGCGTGACGCATGCGGGTCGCTGGTGCGACGTGATGGAGATCCGCGACGACCGGATCCACCGGCTGTTCGTCTATCTCGACCCGGACTACGCCGGCCTCGACACGGAGCGCTACCCGTGGCTGGTCGAAGCGGAGCCCGAGCCGATGGGATCGGCGGCGTCATGACGTACGACATCACGACCGACGTCCTGGTCGTCGGCGCCGGACCGGCGGGCCTGACCATGGCGGCCCTGCTGGCGGCGTACGGCGTCGACGCGGTCACCGTGACGAAGTACGCCGGCACCGCGCACTCGCCGCGTGCCCACATCACCAACCAGCGCACCATGGAGGTCTTCCGTGACCTCGGGCTCGAAGATGCGGTGCGCGAGGTGGCGACCCCGAACGAGCTGATGGGCAACAACGTCTGGGCGACCAGCTTCGCCGACCCGGAGATCGCCCGCCTGCTCACCTGGGGGAGCGGGCCCGAGCGCCGCACCGACTACGACCTGGCCAGCCCGAGTGCGATGTGCAACGTCCCTCAGCACATCCTCGAGCCGGTGCTGCGGGCAGGTGCCGAGCGGCTCGGCGCCGACCTGCGCTTCTCCACCGAGCTGGTCGAGGTGAGCCAGGACGAGGACGGCGTCACCGCCGTCGTCCGTCACCGCGAGAGCGGCCGCACGGAGACCGTCCGGGCCAAGTACGTCGTCGGTGCCGACGGCGGGCGCTCGACCGTCGCCGAGCAGCTCGGGTTCGCGATGGACGGCGAGATGGGGCTGGGCGCGGCCGCCAACGTGTGGCTCGAGGCCGACCTCACCGACTACACCGCCTACCGTCCCGGCACCCTCTACTGGATGTGCCAGCCCGGCAACGACTACTGGGTCGGCTCGGGGACGTGGATCTGCGTGAAGCCGTGGACGGAGTGGGTGCTGCTCTTCATGTACGACCCCGCCGAGGGCGAGCCCGACCTCTCCGAGGAGGCCGTCGTCGCCCGTGCCCGGGCCACGATCGGCGACCCCGACGTGGAGATCAGGATCAAAGCGACCAGCCTGTGGCAGATCAACCACATGGTCGCCGAGCGCTACCGGATCGGTCGCGCCTTCCTCGCCGGCGACGCCGCGCACCGGCACCCGCCCGCCAACGGGCTGGGCACGAACACGTCGGTCCAGGATGCGTACAACCTGGCCTGGAAGCTGGCCATGGTGCTCCGCGGCGACGCCGGCGAGGAGCTTCTCGCCAGCTATCACGACGAGCGACAGCCGGTCGGGCGGCAGGTCGTCGACCGCGCGCTCAAGAGCGTGCAGGACATGCTGCCGATCTCGCAGGCGCTCGGTTTCGAGCCCGGGCAGAGCGCCGAGGACGGGCAGCGGGCGCTCGACGGCCTGCGCGCCCCGGGCCCGGTGGGCGAGCAGCGACGGGCGCAGCTCGCCGATGCCGTACGCCTGCAGAACTACCAGTTCAACGCGCACGGCGTGGAGCTCGACCAGCGGTACGCCTCGGGTGCCGTCCTCGACGACGGGACGCCGTGGCCCGCTCCCGACCGGGACCCCGAGCTCTACCACCACCCGACCACCCACCCGGGGGCCCGGCTGCCGCACGCCTGGGTCGAGAAGGACCGTGTCCGGCTCTCGACCCTCGACCTCACCGGCCACGGCGAGTTCACGCTGCTCACCGGCGTCGGCGGCGAGGCCTGGGCCGACGCCGCCGGCAAGGTGGCGGCCGACCTCGGCCTCCGGATCAGCGTCAAGCCGATCGGGGCCGGCTGCGAGTACGCCGACCCCACGGGCGACTGGGCGGCCCGTCGCGAGGTCGGCGACACCGGCGCCATCCTGGTCAGACCCGACCAGCACATCGCCTGGCGCGCCCACGACCTCACCGACGACCCCGCCGCCGACCTCGGACGCGCGCTCCGCACCGTCCTCGACCGCCCCTGACCCTCTCCACGAAGGAAGCACCATGAAGCTCGCCAACCTGGACGGCCGCGCCGTCCTGATCACCACCGCCGGCCCCGACGACACCACCGAGCCACGGGCCGTCGACGTCCACAAGGCCAGCGACGGCCGGTTCGGGCCCGACCCGGCAAGCCTGTTCGCCGACTGGTCGGCCTTCTTCGACTGGGCTCTGAGCGCGCAGACCGATGACCCCGAGAACACGATCGGGTTCGATGTCGCCGACCTCGGCGCGCCGTCGCCGGCCCCGCGCCAGATCTTCGCGATCGGGCTCAACTACACCGCGCACGCCGCGGAGTCCGGCTTCGAGGCACCCAGCGGACTGCCGCCGGTCTTCCCCAAGTTCGTCAGCAGCCTGACCGGACCGGTCACCGAGGTGGTGCTTCCCGACGGTGGCAACACCGACTGGGAGGTCGAGCTGGTGGCGGTCATCGGTCGCACCGCGACCCATGTGTCCGAGGCCGACGCCTGGGACCACGTCGCCGGCGTCACCGTCGGCCAGGACATCTCCGAGCGGGTCACCCAGCTCCGTGGTCCGGCACCGCAGTTCGGCCTCGGGAAGTCCTTCCCCGGCTTCTCGCCGACCGGTCCGTGGCTCGTGACCGCCGACGAGCTGCCCGACCGCGACGACCTCGAGCTGCGCTGCGACCTGGACGGCGAGAACGTGCAGCTCGGTCGCACCAGCAACCTGATCGTGCCGGTCCCGCGGCTGGTCGCCGAGCTGTCGAAGGTCGTCACGCTCTATCCGGGCGACCTCATCTTCACCGGTACGCCTGAGGGCGTCGGCCTCGGCCGGGACCCGCAGCGCTTCATCGATGCCGGCCAGACCTTGGTGAGTACGATCGAAGGCATCGGCGAGCTGCGCCAGACCTTCGTGGCGGCGTCGGCAGGGGGTGAACCGCGATGAGCCTGCACCGTCTCAGCCACGTCACCATCGGTGTCCCCGACGTCGCTGCGACCACGTCCTACTACACCGACTTCGGGCTCCGGCCGAGCGGTGGGACCAAGCTGGCGACGCGGGACGGCGGCGACCAGCTCCAGCTCGTGCCGGCACCGTTCCGCCGGCTCGTCGAGCTGGGGGTCGCGGCCGACGACCCCGACGACCTGGCCCGGATCGCCGCGTCGCTGCAGCGGCTCGGCCACCCGGCGTCGCCGGCCGATGACGCGCTGGTGACCACCGAGCCGGTCAGCGGCTTCACCGTCCGGATCCGCGTCCTGCCGCGGCTGCGGCAGGAGCCGCAACCGGCCACGCCCTACAACGGGCCCGGCCGGGTCGAGCGGCACGGGCGGGCGCCCGGGGTGATGCGTACCGAACCGGTGCGGCCGCGGCGCCTCGGTCACGCGGTGGCCGGCACCACCGACCTCGCCACGACGATGCGCTTCTTCGTCGACGGGCTGGGGTTCAAGGTCTCCGACCACATCGGTGACAAGGGCGCGTTCATGCGCTGCTCGACGGACCACCACAACTTCCTGGCGCTGCAGTCCCCGGTCAACTACCTGCACCACACCAGCTGGCAGGTCGACGACATCGACGACGTCGGCCGCGGGGCGCACGCCATGCTCGAGGGTGCCCCCGAGCGCCACGTGTGGGGCCTCGGCCGTCACCACGCCGGCTCCAACTTCTTCTGGTACCTCAAGGACCCGGCCGGCAACTTCTCCGAGTACTTCTCCGACATGGACTGCATCCCCGAGGACGAGATCTGGGCGCCGGAGGTCCTGGAGGGAGCCAAGGGCCTGTTCAGCTGGGGCCCGCCGCCCCCGCCGTCGTTCCTCGAGCCCGAGGACCTCGCGGCCCTGATGACCGGAGCCCACAGCAAGGGGTGACGTACGGCGGGGGTGGCGCCTGCGTAGATCTCGACACGGCGGTCACGCCCGGTCGCAAGCTCCCGAGCGTGCGCCTGCTCGATCTCTTCGCCGACGCGACTGCCCTCCTTCGTCGGGCAGTCGCTGGCTCAGACGTTGCGCCGGTACTGCCCGCCGACCTCGAAGAACGCCTCGGTGACCTGCCCGAGCGAGCAGACCCGGGCGGCGTCCATGAGAGC
This sequence comes from Nocardioides sp. NPDC126508, assembly GCA_040302365.1. GTDB lineage: Bacteria > Actinomycetota > Actinomycetes > Propionibacteriales > Nocardioidaceae > Nocardioides. Next base: position 131,310 of record JBEOUM010000003.1, on the reverse strand, counting down.
GGCGAAGATGTTCTCGTCGGAGGTCGCGGCCTGCTTGAGGCGGGTGATGGCGGCCTGGGCCTCGGTCGCGTGGGCGGCCTGGAAGGCGTGGACGCGGTCGAGCTGGGACTTCTTCTCGGTCTCGGTCGCCCGGGCGAGCTCGACGGGGCCGGCGGAGGCTCCGTCGGTGTCGCGGACGAACGTGTTGACGCCGACGATGGGCAGGGTGCCGTCGTGCTTGCGGTGCTCGTAGAGCATCGACTCGTCCTGGATCTTGCCGCGCTGGTAGCCGGTCTCCATGGCGCCGAGGACGCCGCCGCGCTCGGAGATCCGGTCGAACTCCTTGAGCACCGCCTCCTCGACGAGGTCGGTGAGCTCGTCGATGATGAAGGAGCCCTGCAGCGGGTTCTCGTTGAAGGCCAGGCCCCACTCGCGGTTGATGATCAGCTGGATCGCCAGCGCCCGCCGCACCGACTCCTCGGACGGGGTGGTGACGGCCTCGTCGAAGGCGTTGGTGTGCAGCGACTGGGCGTTGTCGTAGATCGCGATGAGCGCCTGCAGGGTGGTGCGGATGTCGTTGAAGTCCATCTCCTGCGCGTGCAGGGACCGACCCGAGGTCTGGATGTGGTACTTCAGCTTCTGCGAGCGCTCCGAGGCGCCGTAGCGGTCCCGCATCGCGACCGCCCAGATCCGGCGGGCGACCCGGCCGATGACGGAGTACTCCGGGTCCATCCCGTTGGAGAAGAAGAAGGACAGGTTCGGCGCGAAGTCGTCGATCGACATGCCGCGGGCGAGGTAGGACTCGACGTAGGTGAACCCGTTCGCCAGCGTGAACGCGAGCTGGGAGATGGGGTTCGCCCCGGCCTCGGCGATGTGATAGCCGGAGATCGAGACCGAGTAGAAGTTGCGCACCCCGTTCTCGATGAACCACTCCTGGATGTCGGCCATGCAGCGCAGGCTGAACTCGGTGGAGAACAGGCAGGTGTTCTGGCCCTGGTCCTCCTTGAGGATGTCGGCCTGCACCGTGCCACGCACCGTCTGCAGCGCCTTGGCCGGGTCGACGCCGCGCTCGCGCGCCTGGTCGATCACGGTGTTGAGGAAGAACGCCAGGATCGTCGGCGCCGGCCCGTTGATCGTCATCGACACCGAGGTCGTCGGGGCGAGCAGGTCGAAGCCGTCGTAGAGCGCCTTCATGTCGTCGAGCGTCGCCACCGAGACGCCGGAGGTGCCGACCTTGCCGTAGATGTCGGGCCGCTCGCCCGGGTCGCGGCCGTAGAGCGTGACCGAGTCGAACGCGGTCGAGAGGCGGGTGGCCGGCTGGCCCTCGGAGAGCAGCTTGAAGCGGCGGTTGGTGCGGAACGGGTCGCCCTCACCGGCGAACATCCGTGCCGGGTCCTCGTTGGCCCGCTTGTAGGGGAAGACACCGGCTGTGAACGGGAAGAACCCGGGCAGGTTCTCGTTGCGCAGGAACCGGGTCAGCTCGCCGCGGTCGGTGTAGCGAGGCGTCGCCACCCGCGGGATGTAGTTGCCGGCCAGCGAGGTCCGGCCGCTCTCGTCGGCGGCGTACGTCTCCTTGGTCTCCTCCCATGAGGAGAGCTGCTTGCGCAGGTCCTCGGGGAGCTCGTCGGCAGGAGCCTCGAGCTCGGGGTGGTCCGCGGCGACGATCTCGTAGGCCTGCTCCTTGCGCGCCGCGGCGACGAGCTCGACGGTGCGCGCGTGGTAGTCGCGTACGTCGCCCGCGATCTCGGCCAGGTAGCGGACCCGCTTCTCGGGGATGATCGGGTGCAGACCCGTCGAGTGGCGGGTCTCGACGCGCGGCAGCGTCCCATCGCCGATCGCCAGCCCGGCCTCGGCGAGCAGCCCGCGCAGGTGCTGGTAGAGCGCCGTGACGCCGTCGTCGTCGAAGGCGGCGGCGGAGGTGCCGAAGACCGGCATGTCGTCGGGGGAGGAGGTGAACGCCTCGCGGTTGCGGACGAGCTGGCGGGAGACGTCGCGCAGCGCGTCCTCGGCCCCACGACGCTCGAACTTGTTGATCGCCACGACGTCGGCGAAGTCGAGCATGTCGATCTTCTCCAGCTGGCTGGCGGCACCGAACTCCGGCGTCATCACGTAGAGCGAGACGTCGACGAAGTCGCTGATGCCGGTGTCGCCCTGGCCGATGCCGGGCGTCTCGACGATGACGAGGTCGGCGGCGGACTTCATCACCGCGAGGACGTCGGCGAAGTGCTCGGGCACCTCGTGGCCGCCGCGGGTGGCCAGCGACCGGTAGAACGTGGTCGAGCCGCCGTCGTGCATCGCGGCCAGCGAGTTCATCCGGATCCGGTCGCCCAGCAGCGCACCGCCGCCGCGGCGCCGGGTCGGGTCGATCGCGAGCACGCCGATGCGGATCTTGTCCTCCTGGTCGGTGCGCAGCCGCCGGACCAGCTCGTCGGTGAGCGAGGACTTGCCGGAGCCGCCGGTGCCGGTGACACCGAGCACGACGGCCTGGTCGGCCTCGCCCAGCTGAGCCAGGAAGTCGTCGGGGAGCCGGCCCTGCTCGGCGCCGGTGATCGCGCGCCCGATGGCGAGGCCGTAGCCGGCGATCACGCCGTTGGGGGTGATCGGGAAGGTCGGCCACAGGTCGCGGTCGATGTCGCGCACGACCGAGTTGATCATCCCCGGGAGCCCCAGCCGCTGGCCGTCCTCGGGGGAGAAGATCTTGACGCCGGAGTTGGCCAGCCGCTCGATCTCGTAGGGAACGATCACGCCGCCGCCCCCGCCCACGACCTTGACGTGGCCGGCGCCGCGCTCCTTGAGCGCGGAGACCAGATACTCGAAGAACTCCACGTGGCCGCCCTGGTAGGAGGAGACCGCGACGCAGTGGGCGTCCTCCTGGACGGCGGCGTCGGCGATCTCGGTCACCGAGCGGTTGTGGCCGAGGTGGATCACCTCGCATCCCTGCGCCTGGAAGATCCGGCGCATGATGTTGATCGCGGCGTCGTGACCGTCGAAGAGGCTGCTCGCGGTCACGATCCGCACGTGGTTCTGGGGGATGTGGAGGTCGGACATGGGCGGTGCTCCCAGGTAATAGTTGGACGTCCAAGTATTTCCAGGATAGGTCGTGGATCACATACTCGCCAGTACGCGACGAAGCTGTCTCAGCCGACCGCGTCCCCGGAGGCCGCCCGGACCTGGGTGAGCAGCGCCGTCAGGCCGGGTACGTCCTCGATCCCCGGCTTCTCGAAGACCTCGCTGTTGAGCGAGGTCGTGGCCGCCTCGACCGCCTCGCGGCCGGTGTCGGTGATCGCGGCGAGGACCACGCGGCCGTCGTCGGCGGTGCGGCTGCGGCGTACGAATCCCTGCTTCTCCAGCCGGGCCACGGCGCTGGTCACCGAGGCCGGGTGGACCTGGAGGCGGGAGCCGAGCTTGGCCATCGGCAGCTGGCCGTCCTGGGTGAAGGAGAGGAGGCGCAGCACCTCGTAGCGGGCGAAGGAGAGGTCGTGGGGCCGCAGTGCGGAGTCGACGCGTTCCATGACGAGCTGGTGCACGCGCACGAGCGAGGTCACCAGCGCCATCCCGTCGGCGGCGTCGGCCCAGCCGTGCGCGATCCACTGCCGGTGCGCCTCACGGATCGGATCCATGCGGGCCAGCATCACACAGAATTCTTTACGAGGGTGCGCCGAACGTCCCGAGCAGGTTGAGAATCACCGCCACGCCGATGACGGTCGCGATCACCGACAGCGTCACGACCAGGCCGACCGCGACGGAGAAGCCCGTGCCCTCGTGCCGGGTGCCGCGCTGCTGCAGCGCGTAGAGCCTGGCGACGCTGGTGATCAGCGTGCGTCCCTCCTCGGCGTCGAAACGGTACTGGTCCTGGTCGGGCACCGACTCGGGGTCGTGCACGGTCCACACGCCCTGGTCGGTCTGCTCGTCATCGGCCTCGATGCGTCGTACGCCGGTCTTCTGGGTGTGCGGCACGTCGCCGAACCAGACGATGCTGCGGGTGTCCTCGATGATCGCGTAGGAGCTCCGCGTCGGCATCGAGACGTGGTAGGTGAAGACCCAGTTCAGCTTCGCGGCCAGCAGCAGGGGATGCCAGCGCTCGTCGGCCAGGTCGATCTCCACGTCGAACCCGCGCGCGGTCTCGGTCGCCTTGTAGGGAGTGCCGTCGCACACGCGCGCGACATGGTCGAAGAAGGGCCTCGCATGAGGGGACACGACTCAACAGGTTATCTGTTCCGGGGACTCCGTGGGCTCACTCCGTCGCGTTGGGCGGCACGTCGATCTTGAAGTGGACCCGGCCGCCGTCGACGTCGTCGACGGTGAGGATCGCGTCGTACTTCTCGCCGTCGGAGGTGAGGACGCAGGTCATCTCGGTGCCGACCTTGCCCTCGAGATCGCCGGGGCAGTCGAGATCCTGAGGGGTGACGCCGATGGCGTTGGTGAGCTGCTCGGTCGCGATCCGTTCGACCGTCTTCTCCTGCACGTAGTCCTTGCTCGCGCCGCAGGCCGTCAGGGCCAGGGACAGGGTGAGCAGTGCCGCGCCGGTCAGGGCGCCCGAGAAGGCGCGGGTGCGTGTCATGGGCTCAGCCTAGGGGTAGGCAAAGACCGGACGAACGTACGCCGCACCAGCTCGGGCGCCGCGGAACCGTCAGCCCACCGGGGTGAAGTCGCGCGCCCCGATGAACGTGGGTCGCGGCCGCGGGGCCGAGAACGGCTCGACCGCGGTGTTCTCCACGCTGTTGAACACCAGGAAGACGTTCGAGCGCGGGTAGGGCGTGATGTTGCCGTTGGAGCCGTGCATGCAGTTGCAGTCGAACATGACCGCGCTGCCGGCGGCCCCGGCCAGCACGTCGATCCCGTAGGTGTCAGCCAGCTTCGTGAGCGTCTCCTGGTCCGGAGTGCCCGCGCCCTGCATCACCAGCGAGGACCGGTAGTTGTCCTCCGGTGTGGCGCCGCCGCACGAGACGTACGTCCGGTGCGTGCCCGGCATGATCATCAGCGGCCCGTTGAAGGAGTGGTTGTCGGTCAGCGAGATGGAGATGCTGACGGTCCGCATCCGGGGCAGCCCGTCCTCGGCGTGCCAGGTCTCGAAGTCGGAGTGCCAGGAGAAGTCACCGCCGCCGAACCCGGGTTTGAAGTTGATCCGGCTCTGGTGGATGTAGACGTCCGAGCCGAGGATCTGCCGGGCACGGCCGACCACGCGCGGGTCGGCCGCCAGCCGCGCCACGACGTCGCTGGTCCGGTGCACCTCGAAGATCGAGCGCACCTCCCGCGAGGTGGGTTCGATGATGGTGCGCTCGTCGGCCAGGGCCTGCGGGTCGTTGCTGAGCCGGCGCAGCTCTGCGCGCAGCTCCTCGACCTCCTCGGGAGTGATGAGGTCCGGGACGGTCAGGTAGCCGCGCTCGTCGTAGGAGTCGAGCGTCTGCTGGTCGATCGGGCCGTCGGCCGCCGTGCCCCAGACCACCCGGTCGTGGCGGGGGAGCGTGGAGAAGCCCTCCTCGAGGCGGGTCGGGTAGAGGTCCGCGGTCATGCAGTGACCTCCTCGGTCTCGGTGAGGAGCGGGTAGACGCCGTCCTCGTCATGCACCTCGCGTCCGGTGACGGGCGGGTTGAAGGTGCAGATCAGGCGTAGGTCGGTCTTCGCGGTGACGGTGTGCTTGTCGTGCTTGTCGAGCAGGTAGCACATCCCGTCGCGGATCTCGTACGTCTCTCCGGTCTCGCGGTCGAGGAGCTCGCCCTCGCCGGCGACGCAGTAGACGCACTCGATGTGGTTGGCGTACCAGAACTCGTTCGTCGTCCCGGCGGGGATGTTGGTCTCGTGGAAGGAGAAGCCGACGCCCTCGCGGGCCAGCACGATCCGGCGGCTGCGCCAGGTCCCGTGCTCGGAGGCGACGCGTACGTCTCGGTCGGTGTCGTCGAGGTCTTCCAGATAGGTGACGCGCATGTTTCCTCGTTTCTGGGGTCGGGGGAGGTCAGGCCGCGATGCCGTCGCCGAGGACGGACGCGGTGGCCTCCTCGAGGACGGCGAGACCGCGGGCGAGCTCCTCGGAGCTGATGGTCAGCGGCGGCATCGTCTTGAGGACCTCGTCCTCGGGCCCGGAGGTCTCGACCAACAGGCCGCGCTCGTACGCCGCCGCCGCGATCTTCCCGGCCGCGCTGGCGTCCGGGAAGGCGATGCCGGTCAGCAGGCCGCGGCCGCGGACAGCTGCACCCTCGTGACGCTCGGCGATCGCCGTCAGCCCGGTGCGCAGCTCGGCGGCCTTCGCCTGGACCTCGTTCTGGAAGTCGTCGTCGGCCCAGTAGGTCTCCAACGCCACCCGGGCGGTGACGAAGGCGAGGTTGTGACCGCGGAAGGTGCCGTTGTGCTCGCCGGGCTCGAACTGGTCCAGCTCGGGCCGGATCAGGGTCAGGGCCATCGGCAGGCCGAAGCCGGAGATCGACTTCGACAGGCAGACGATGTCGGGGGTGAACCCGGCGTCCTCGAAGCTGAAGAAGGTGCCGGTACGGCCGCAGCCGGCCTGTACGTCGTCGACGATCAGGATGATGTCGTGCTCACGGCACAGGTCCGAGAGCGCCTTGAGCCACTCCAGCCGGGCGGCGTTGAGACCACCCTCGCCCTGGACGGACTCCACGATGATCGCGGCCGGCTTGTCGACGCCGGAGCCGCTGTCCTGGAGCACCCGCTCGAGCCACATGAAGTCGTCGACGGCGCCGTTGAAGTAGTCGTCGTAGGGGATCTTCGAGCTGTTGGTCAGCGGGATGCCCGCGCCCCGGCGCTTCATCGAGTTGCCGGTCACCGACAGCGAGCCGAGCGTCATCCCGTGGAAGGCATTGGTGAACGACAGCACGTGCTGGCGCCCGGTCGCCTTGCGGGCCAGCTTGAGCGCGGCCTCGACGGAGTTGGTGCCGGTCGGACCGGGGAACATCACCTTGTAGTCGAGGTTGCGCGGCTCGAGGATCAGGTCCGAGAAGGCCTGCAGGAAGTCACGCTTGGCGCTGGTGTGCATGTCCAGCGAGTGCACGATGCGGCCCTCGCGCAGGTAGTCGAGGAGCGGATCCAGCAGCGCGGGGTTGTTGTGCCCGTAGTTGAGCGCGCCGGCCCCGGCGAAGAAGTCCAGGAACTCCGTCCCGTCCTCGCTGGTGAGGGTGGAGCCCTGGGAGTGGGTCATCACGGCCGGCCAGCTGCGGCAGTAGCTGCGTACCTGCGACTCCAGGGAGTCGAAGATCGCGGTGGCGGGTTCGGTGGTCGTCGTCATGGACATGACACCTCCGTGTGTCGTCGATCCCGAGGGGACGGTCCGCTCGGGTCGTGCGGTCGAGAACGGGCCGATCCGGAACAGCAGCTCCGCGTCGTGCCCGTCGGGGAACATCTCGGCCTCGAAGAGCGGCGTGCGCTCGATCGGGGCGCTGCGTGCGTTCGCGAACGAGGTGAACAGCGCGATCGAGGCGCTGTTGTCCTCGGTGATGGTCGTCTCCAGGCGGCGTACGGCCTGCTCGCCGGAGAGGCTGTCGACGAGCTCGTCGAGCATGCGGCGGGCCAGGCCCTGGCCGCGGTGCCGCTCGTCGACGGCGACCTGCCAGATCATCAGGGTCTCCGGCTCGTCCGGCCGGCGGTAGCCGATGACGAATCCTCCCGGATCGTCATCGACGGTCGCGACGATCGATGTCGCCGCGAAGTCGCGCGCCCACAGCAGGTAGGCGTACGAGGTGTTGACGTCGAGTACCCGAGATTCCCGTGCCATCCGCCACAGATGCTGACCGTCCTCGAGGTCCGGTGAGCGGAAGTCGACTCGGGTAGCCGACTCCGGGCGGGGCACGCTGCCATTCGAATTGCGATGTGGCATCGCCACGCGACGCTAACAGGATGCGCGACGTGAGGCCCGGGAGGAGTCCGCACTGCGATATGCGGGCTGATGACGGGTACGCCGGTGGCGATGGTCGTGCGCGGAGACGTGATCTAGTGTGCGGCTGGGGCCGCTGCGCTCCGTTCGGCGACCGATCGAGAGGATGAGGATGGCCACGCTTCAGGGCTTGGATCGCGGGTTGGCGGCGCTGGACTTCGTCTCCCAGAACCCGGCCGGCGTCACGGTGGCCGACGTCGCGGCTCACCTCGGCGTCGACCGCGCGATCGCCTATCGCATCGTGGCCACGCTGGAGGCTCGTGCGCTCCTCACCCAGGGCGGCAACAAGCGGCTGCGTCTCGGTGCGGGGGTGATCGCGCTGGCCGGTCGGTTCTCGTCCCAGCTGATCCAGGCGGCCGAGCCCTCGCTGCAGGACCTCGCCGACGCGGTCGGCGCTCCGGCGTTCCTGACGGTCGCCCACGGCGAGGACGAGTGCGTCCCGGTGCTCGAGGCCGACCCGAAGGTCGGCCAGGGGCCGGTGCGGGTCGGCTACCGGATCGGGCTGCGCTACCCGTTGGACAAGGGCGCCAGCGGGATCGCGATCCTCGCGCTCGGCGAGCCGCGGCCGGGCGACTCCGCGGCGGTGAAGGAGGCGCGCGAGCTCGGCTACAGCCACACCGCGGGCGAGCTGCAGCGCGGCGCGGTCGGGATCGCGGTCGGCTTCGAGGCTCCCGGGTCGCTGCGGGCGTCCGTCGGCATCGTCACGATGGACGACATCGATCCGGCCGAGGTCGGGCCGCTCGTGGACGCTGCCGCCCGGCGCCTCGCCGAGCTCGGTGTGGGCTGAGTCGGCCTCTCTTGACGGAGTGCCGACCGCGTCCTACTTTTGTGCTTAGAACGCACATAGGTGTGCGCTCAACGCACAAGGAGCAGTCATGCCGTACTACCACTCCGCCGGCGCCGTTCCTCCGAAGCGGCACACCCAGCACCGCGACGAGTCCGGGAACCTCTACTTCGAGGAGCTGATGGGGGAGGAAGGCTTCTCCTCCGACTCCTCGCTGCTCTACCACCGCAACATCCCGTCGGCCGTACGCGAGTACCGCACGTGGGAGCTGAACGACCAGTCCCTCGTGCCCAACCACCCGCTCATCCCGCGGCACCTGTCGACGCACAAGATCTTCGCGGAGGGTGTCACCGGCATCGACGCCGTCACCGGCCGTCGGCTGCTGCTCGGGAACGACGACGTACGGCTGTCCTACGTCGTGGCCGACGCGGTGAGCCCCTACTACCGCAACGCGCTCGGTGACGAGTGCCTCTACGTCGAGGACGGCGCCGGCCGGGTCGAGACCGTGTTCGGCGATCTCGAGGTGGCGGACGGTGACTACATGATCGTTCCGCGCGCGACGACCTACCGGATCGTGCCCGACGGCGTCCTGCGTGTCTACGCGATCGAGGCGAACTCCCACATCGGGCCGGCCCGCAACTATCTCTCGAAGCACGGCCAACTGCTCGAGCACGCCCCCTACTGCGAGCGCGACCTCCGGCTGCCCGAGGGGCCGAGGCTGGTCGAGGGCGAGGACGTCGAGGTCTACATCAAGCACCGCGGACCGAGTGGGATCGCCGGGACCGTGCACGTGCTGCCCCACCACCCGTTCGACGTGGTCGGCTGGGACGGCTGCCTCTACCCGTACGTGTTCAACATCAGGGACTTCGAGCCGATCACCGGCCGGATCCACCAGCCGCCGCCGGTGCACCAGGTCTTCGAGGGCAACAACTTCGTCATCTGCAACTTCGTGCCGCGCAAGGTCGACTACCACCCGCTCGCGATCCCGGTGCCCTACTACCACTCCAACGTCGACTCCGACGAGGTGATGTTCTACTGCGGCGGCGACTACGAGGCGCGCAAGGGATCCGGCATCGGCCAGGGCTCGATCTCGCTGCACCCGGGTGGTCACCCGCACGGCCCGCAGCCGGGCGCGTACGAGCGCAGCATCGGTGCGGAGTTCTTCGACGAGCTCGCCGTCATGGTCGACACCTTCCGCCCGCTCCTTCTGGGTGAGGCCGGCCGCGCGACCGACGACGGAACCTACGCGTACTCGTGGGAGCGCAACCGGTGAGCTGCCCGGGCTCCGCGTCCCTGTTCGACACCCGCTACCCGAAGGACCTCGTGTGACCACCATCAGCATTCCGGAGGGCTCGCTCTACGGCCTGGCCAACCTCCCCTACGGCGTCTACTCCGTCGCCGGGCAGGACCCGCGGGTCGGAGTCCGGCTGGGCGACCACGTGGTCGACCTGGCGCTCCTGCTCGGCGACGACGTCTTCGCCACGAGCAGCCTCAACCCGTTCATGGCGCAGGGCTATGAGCGCTGGGTCGAGGTCCGCGCGTCGGTCACGGAGAGGATCCAGGGCGACGTGCCCGACGAGGCCGTCCACGCGCTGCACGAGGTCACGCTCCACCTCCCGTTCGAGGTCGCCGACTACGTCGACTTCTACGCCTCCGAGCACCACGCGGCCAACCTCGGCCGGCTGTTCCGTCCGGAGGCCGCCGAGCCGCTGATGCCGAACTGGAAGCACCTGCCCGTCGGCTATCACGGCCGGTCCTCCTCGATCGTCGTCTCCGGCACCGAGATCATCCGCCCGTCCGGCCAGCGGAAGGGTCCCGGCGACGAGGCGCCGGTCTTCGGTCCCTCCGTCCGGCTCGACATCGAGGCCGAGCTGGGTTTCGTCGTCGGCACCGGGAGCGCGATGGGAACCAGCATCCCCGCCGACGAGGCCGAGCGGCACATCTTCGGTGTGGTGCTGTTCAACGACTGGTCCGCGCGCGACATCCAGGCATGGGAGTACGTCCCGCTCGGCCCGAACCTCGGCAAGTCGTTCGCCTCGACCGTCTCGCCCTGGGTCGTCCCGCTGCTCGCGCTGGAGGCCGCTCGGGTCCCCACGCCCACGCAGGAGCCCGCGGTCCTGCCCTACCTGCAGATGCAGCGCCCCTGGGGGCTGGACATCGCTGTCGAGGTGGCCTGGAACGGGCAGGTCGTCTCCCGCCCGCCGTACGCCGCCATGTACTGGTCGCCCGCGCAGATGCTCGCCCACCAGACCGTCAACGGCGCGCCCAGCCGCACCGGCGACCTCTTCGCCTCCGGGACCATCTCCGGTCCGGGCAAGGACGAGCGCGGCGCGTTCATCGAGCTGACCTGGGGAGGCGCCGAGCCGGTCGAGGTCAACGGCGCCCTGCGTACGTTCCTCGAGGACGGCGACGAGATTGTCCTGAGCGCCACCGCACCCGGCGCCGACGGCGCCCGGATCGGCTTCGGCGAGGCCCGCGGCCGGATCGTGGGCAAGGCCTGACCGAGCCGGTCGCCGGGCCAGGTCAGGCAGACGTACGCCGCACCAGCTCGGGCGCGAAGACGACCCGCCGCGGGATCGTGGTGGTGCCGTCGAGCTGGGCGAGGAGGAGCCGGACGGCCTCTCGCGCCATGTCTCCTATCGGGTTCTTGACCGTGGTGAGCGGGGGAGTGGTGCGCTCGGCGATGCCGAGGTCGTCGTAGCCGACGACCGCGATGTCGTCGGGGACGCGCCGGCCGGCCCGGCCGAGCGCGCGGAGCGCGCCCGCGGCCATCAGGTCGGAGGCGACCATCAGGCCATCGATGTCCGGGTGGTCGCGCAGCAGGATCTCGCAGGCGGCCTCGCCGCCGTCCTCGGTGAAGTCGCCCTCGACGACCGCGTCGGTGGCGAGCCCGGCGGCCTCCAGAGCGGCTCGCCAGCCGGCGGCCCGGTCGGTGCCGGCGCTCATGTCGATGGGGCCGGTGATGGTGCCGATGCGGCGGCAGCCGCGCTCGATCAGGATGTTGGTGACCTCGCGCGCGCCGGCGATGTTGTCGGGGTCGGTGTAGAAGACCTTCTCCGCGCCCGTCAGCGGCCGGCCGATGAACGCGGCCGGCAGCCCGATGGCGGCGAGGTGGTCGGCGAGAGCGTCGTTGCGGTGGTGGGAGACGACGATCGCGCCGTCGACGTGCCCGCCACGCAGGTAGCGCAGGGTTCGCTGCATCTCGTCTCCCGGCTGGGCGATCAGCAGCAGGATCTGCAGGTCGCGCTGGGCGAGAACCTGGGTCACCACGTGCATGGTGCGGGCGAAGAACGGGTCGGAGAAGACGCGCTCGTCCGACTCCGGCACGACCATCGCGACCGTATCGGTCCGGCGCGTCACCAGGGACCGGGCCGCCGGGTTGGGGACGTAGCCCAGCGTCTGCACGGCCTCGGCCACGGCCTGGGCGGCCTTCGCCGAGACGCGCGAGCCACCGTTGATGGCGCGCGACGCGGTCGCCCGGCTGACACCAGCCAGGCGGGCGACCTCGTCGAGCGTGGGCATGTTCACGGCCGCGCCGGCACCCGGTTGTTGGCGGCGACGTCGGCGAACCAGAGGCCGCTGTCCTTCAGGGTGCGCACCTGGGTCTCGAAGTCCACGTGCACGATCCCGAAGCGGTGCGCGTAGCCGTAGCTCCACTCGAAGTTGTCGAGCAGCGACCAGGCGAAGTAGCCGCGTACGTCCGCACCCTGCTCCATCGCGTCGAGGGTCGCGCGCAGGTGCTCGTCGATGTAGTCCAGACGGGCGGTGTCGTGCACTGCCCCGTCCTCGACCACGTCGTCATAGTAGGCGCCGTTCTCGGTGATGTAGATGGGCGGGGCACCGTACTCGTCGCTGAGCCGGGTCAGCAGCCGGGTCAGCCAGACCGGGTCGATCTCCCAGTCGCGGGCGGTCGTGGGCCGCCCGGTGCGCGGGGTGACGAACTCGGCGCCGGGGTAGGGGTTGCCCCGCGGCAGGTCGGAGTGCACGAGCCGGCTGCCCAGCACCTGGTCGGGGTCGATCTCGAACGGCTCCGCCGCGATGGCGTTGCCGAAGTAGAAGTTGATCCCGAGCACGTCGAGCGGCGCCGAGATGACCTCCAGGTCACCCTCGAGCACCCAGTCCTGCCACGGCCGGCCCTGGAAGGTCAGACCCTCGGTGTCGGCGGCCAGGTCGTCGGCGTACTCGCCTCGGAACAGCGGCTCGAAGAACACCCGGTTGTGCAGGCCGTCGATCCGCCGGGTCATGTCGACGTCCTCGGGACGCTCGGCGTCGTAGGGGTCGACGACCGTCGGGTTGAGGGTGATGCCGAGGGACTTCCCGTTCTCCGGCGTCGCGCCGCGGCGGCGCAGCTCGTTGACCACGAGGCCGTGGCCGAGCATGAGGTGGTGGGCCGCGACGATGCCGGCGACACCCTCCTGGCGGCCCGGCGCGTGCTGGCCGCCGGAGTAGCCGAGGAACGCCGAGCACCACGGCTCGTTCAGCGTCGTCCAGTTGTCGACCCGGTCGGAGAGCGCGTCGTAGACGGTGGTGGCGTACTCCACGAACCGGTAGGCGGTGTCGCGGTTGGTCCAGCCGCCCTGGTCCTCCAGCGCCTGCGGCAGGTCCCAGTGGTAGAGCGTGATCCACGGTGCGATCTCGGCCTCGAGCAGCTCGTCGACGAGACGGCTGTAGAAGTCGAGCCCCGCCTCGTTGACCTTGCCGCCGTCGGGCCGGATCCGCGGCCACGCCGTCGAGAACCGGTACGAGGCCAGGTTGAGCCGCTTCATCAGCGCGACGTCCTCGGGCATCCGGTGGTAGTGGTCGCAGGCCACGTCGCCGGTGTCGCCGTTGAGGATCGCTCCCGGAACTCTGGAGAAGGTGTCCCAGTTGCTCGGTGTACGTCCGTCCTCGTCGACCGCTCCCTCGATCTGGTAGGACGCGGTGGCAGCGCCCCAGAGGAAGTTCTCGGGGAAGGTGCGGGCGGGGTTTGTCGAGAGGGTCATCCCTTGACGGCTCCTTGCATGATGCCGGACACCAGGTGGCGTCCGGTGGCGATGAACAACAGCAGCAACGGGATCGTCGCCATGATGGTCCCGGCCTGGAGCAGAGCGAGGTCGCTCAGCCCCTGCCCGGGTGCGATCTTGAGCTTGTCGAGCGCGGTCTGGAGGGTCTGGACGTCGGAGTTCTGCAGCACCAGCAGGGGCCACATGAAGTCCGTCCAGACGCTCATGAACGTGAACAGAGCCAAGATCGCCATCGCCGGACGAGCTGCCGGGACGGCAACGGTCCAGACGATGCGGATCTGAGAGCAGCCGTCGACGCGAGCCGCGTCGATCAGCTCGTCGGGGATCGCGTCGACGAGGTACTGCCGCATGAAGAACACCCCGAACGCGGTCACCAGCCACGGCAGCGTGACCGCCGCCAGGGTGCCGTCGAGGCCGAGGTCGCTGAACTGCTTCAGCATCGGCACCAGCGCCAGCTGGGTCGGGACCGCCAGGGTCATGACGATGAACGCCATCAGTGTGTTGGACCCCTTGAAGCGGAGCTTCGCGAACGCGTAGCCCGCAAGCGTCGAGAACGCCACCACCGACAGCGCGCCGAGGCTCGAGACGATGACCGAGTTGAGCAGCGCCGACCAGAAGTCGATCTGGTCGAAGACGCGCTTGGCGTTGTCGATGAAGTGGCCGCCGGGCACCAGCGGGGGCGGCGACTGGAGCGTCCTCTCCTTGGTGACCGTGCCCATGACGTACGACCAGTAGAGGGGGAAGAGGGAGCCGAGGACGAACGCTGCGAGCAGCGCGTAGACCAGGAAGCCCGGTTTGTTGATGCTGTGCACCTTCGAGCTCATCGGGCACCTCTGTTCTGGATCGCGCGGGTGACCACGTAGTTGAGCAGGGCGACCCCGACGATGAGCAGGAACAGCAGCCAGGCCGCGGCGGCCGCCCGGGGATAGGGGTCGGTCGCGCTGTTGGCGGTGTTGAAGACGTACATCGTCAGGGTCTGGAACTGGTAGTTCGCTCCGCCCTGGTGCTGGAGGTTGGTGTCGAAGAGCCGCGGCTCGGTGAAGATCTGCAGACCGCCCATCGTCGAGGTGACGATCACGAAGATCATCGTCGGGCGGATCGACGGCAGCGTGACGTTCCAGAACTGCCGTGCACTGCTGGCCCCGTCGAGGGAGGCGGACTCGTAGAGGTCGCGGGAGACCGCCTGCATCGCCGCCAGGAGGATCAGCGTGTTGTAGCCGGTCCAGCGCCAGTTGACCATCGTCGCGATCGCCGTCCAGCTGGCGAAGCGGTCGGTGTGCCAGCCGATCGGGTCGATCCCGACCACGCCGAGCAGCTGGTTGGCGAGCCCGGACTTGTCGGCGAAGATCGCGCTCCAGATGAGCGCGGCCGCGGCGGGGGCGACGACGTACGGCAGCAGGACCGACATCCGCCACCACGAGCGTCCGCGCAGGTTGGTGTCGAGGAGCGCCGCGATGATCGTCGCGACGATCACCTGCGGCACCGAGGAGAGCAGGAAGATCGCGACCGTGTTGACCAGGGCCTTGTGGAAGACCGGGTCGGTGATGACGTGGACGTAGTTCGCCCAGCCGACCGGGTCACCGACGGAACCGCCGAAGCGTGGCCAGGAGAAGAAGGACAGGTAGCCCGTGTAGAGCAGCGGGTAGAGGCCGATCGCCGCGAAGACGATGAAGAACGGCGCCACGAAGAGGTACGGCGCGTACTTCACGTCCCAGCGGCTGAGCCGCTGCCGCAGGGCCGAGGGGCCCTGCGACGAGCGGCTCGCCCGGGTAGATGTGTTGTGCATCTTCAGATCAGAGGTTGCCCACGGCCCCGACGAAGGTCGTCCAGGACTTCTCCGGGTCCTCACCCTCGTCGACACGCTGGATCGCGGTCTGGAAGAGGCCGAGTACGTCGGAGTACTTGTCGCCCTTGAACGGGACGCCCGGCGTGACCGCGGCGGCGCGGTTGGTCAGGATCTCGGTGGTCTTGGCGTTGCCGAAGTAGGGGTCCTCGGCGTTCTCCGACTGGAGGGTCTTCTGCGCCTCGAGGTTGCCCGGGAAGTTGCCGGCGGCCTTGGACGCGGAGACCTGCGACTCGGCGTTGGTCAGGTAGTTGGCGACCTCCTGCGCCTCCTTGGTGTGCTCGCCGCTGGCCGGGACCGCGAGGAACGAGCCGCCCCAGTTGCCGCCGCCGCCCGGGAAGGCGTCGGCGATCCTCCAGCCCTTCACGTCCGGCGCGGAGGACTTGATGTTGGCGAACATCCAGCCCGGGCACGGCATCGTCGCGAAGCCGTCGTTGGTGAAGTTCGCCTGCCAGTCCTCGCCCCACTGGACGACCTTGGTGGACAGGGTCGGGGAGTACTTCGTGACGGTGTCGTAGACCGCCTTCAGCTCGTCGTTGTCGACGTCGACCTTCTGGTCCTCGGTCTGGAACGGGAACTCGACCTGGTTGAGCATGGCCTGCGCGACCGAGCCCGAGGCGTCGTACCACTTCGTCTTGGGGAGCTTCTTGGTGAACTGCTCGCCGGTCTTGTAGTAGGTGTCCCAGTCCTTGAAGAGGGCTGCGGCGCCGGCGGGGTCGCTCGGGAGGCCGGCCTTCTCGAAGAGGTCGGCGCGGTAGCACATCGCCTCGGGGCCGATGTCGGTCGGATAGCCGATCTGCTTGCCGTCGGTGGTCTGGCCGGCCTTGTAGGCGTATTCGACCCAGCGGTCATCGAGCTCGGGGTCGGAGATGTCGGCGAACTGCTCGTTCGCGCCGTCGGCGAGCAGCGCCGCCATGGCGTCACCCTCGACCGCGATCACGTCGGGGAGCTCGGTGCCGGCCTGGAGGGCCTTCGTCATCGACTCCTTCCAGGTGTCCCACTCGGCGATCTTGGTCTGCTTGATCTTGAAGGGGCGATCGGGGTCGGCGTTCCACTTCTTGATCTGGTCGTCGTAGCCGAACTCGCTGAAGGTGGTGATGGTGAGCGTGTCGTCCTTACCGAGAGAGGACTGCTCGTCGCCGTCACCGCCACCGCAGGCCGTCAGGCCGGCGACGAGGGAGGCGACGGCGCATGCGGCCAGGGCGGTTCTGGGCCGGCGGTGCCAGGGCTTGGAGTTGTTGGACACGGGAGTGCTCCTGCACGTCTGTGTGGGGAGTGAGAGCGCTTCCACTCTCGGGACTAGAGAGAGTGTGATTGCCCTCACAGGAGTGTGTCAATAGGAGCGTGGGTAACGATTTTGTACGAGGTGGGAGCGCTTCCACTTCTGGGTGGTGTCGAGGTCGTGTTTCAGCCTCGGTCCTGGGCGCGAGCCGGCTTGTTCCGACGAGGGGTCAGGTTGCGATCAGGGTGAGCAGCCGGGCGGTCTCGGTGGCCATGGCGTCCCGGCCGGCGCCGAGGTAGCGGCGCTGGTCGACCAGGCCGGGGTCGGCGCCGAGGGTCTCGCGGACCGCGGCGGTGAAGGCCTTGTTGAGCTGGGTGGCGATGTTGATCTTGGTCATCCCGGCGGCGATGGCCGACGTCAGGCCCTCGTCGCTCACGCCGGAGGAGCCGTGGAGGACGAGGGGCACCGGGACCGTGCGCCGGAGCTGCGCGATCAGCACCTCGTCCAGGGCCGCGTCGCGGGTGGTCATCTTGTGGCTCGAGCCGACCGCGACGGCGAGGGCGTCGACGCCGGTGCCGGCGACATAGGCGGCCGCCTCGTCCGGGTCGGTGCGTACACCGGGGGCGTGGACGCCGTTCTTGCCGCCGACCTCCCCGAGCTCGGCCTCGACGTGGGCGCCGCGGTCGTGGCAGCGACGGACGACGGCGGCGGTGCGGGTGAGGTTCTCCTCGTAGGGCAGCTGCGAGGCGTCGTACATCACCGACGAGAAGCCGAGGTCGACCGCGATCCCGACCAGACGCTCGTCGGTCGCGTGGTCCAGGTGGAGCGAGATCGGCATCGCGGCGTTCGACGCGACCGCGATCGCGGCCTGGGCCAGCGGGGCCAGGCCACCGTGGTAGCGCACCGCGTTCTCGCTGATCTGCACGATCACCGGCCGGTTCGCGGTCTCGGCCCCGGCCGCGATCGCCTCGACGGTCTCCAGGTTGATCGCGTTGAAGGCGGCGACGCCGCGGCCGGTCTCGTAAGCCGCGTCGACGAGCGCGGCCGTGGTCGTGAGGGTCACTCGGCTCTCCTGGGGAAGCTCGACGGTGCGGTGACCTGCGTACGCCTCATGGTGGAAGTCTCGCAGGCGGCTCGCAACGAAACGGCCGCCGACCCGGAGGGGTCGGCGGCCGTCGTACGAGAGGTCGTTACTTGTTGGCCGGCCGGCCTACGGCCGGCAGCTCACGCGCTCGGCGCGAATGGACGAGCAAGCTCGCCATTCGACCTCACTTGTTCGCTTTGCGCGCTCGGCTCGCGATCGTCCTGACCTTCGGTCAGGGATCGCTTCGCCTCCCGCGACAAGGCCAATCAAGCAGGCTCCGCTGGCGCTCCGCCTACTTGTTGGCCTTGCGCGCTCGGCTCGCGATCTTCGCCCGCTCGTTCTGGTCGAGGATGACCTTGCGGATGCGGATCTGCTCCGGGGTGATCTCGACGCACTCGTCCTCACGGCAGAACTCCAGGCACTGCTCGAGGGAGAGCTTCTTCGGCGGGATCAGCTTCTCGAAGTTGTCGGAGGTGGCGGACCGGATGTTGGTCTGCTGCTTCTCCTTGGTGATGTTGACGTCCATGTCGTCCTGGCGGGAGTTCTCGCCGACGATCATGCCCTCGTAGACCTCGGTGGTGGGCTCGACGAAGAGGACGCCGCGCTCCTGGAGGGAGGTCATCGCGTAGGCCGAGGCGGCACCGGCGCGGTCGGCGACCAGCGAGCCGTTGTTGCGCGAGCGGATCTCGCCGGCCCACGGGAAGTAGCCCTCGGAGATGTGGTGGGCGATGCCGGTGCCACGGGTCTCGGTGAGGAAGTCGGTGCGGAAGCCGATCAGGCCGCGGGAGGGGACGACGAACTCCATCCGGACCCAGCCGGTGCCGTGGTTGGTCATGCCCTCCATGCGGCCCTTGCGGTTGGCGAGCAGCTCGGTGATCGTGCCGAGGAACTCCTCCGGGGCGTCGATGGTGAGGCGCTCGAACGGCTCGTGGAGCTTGCCGTCGACCTCGCGGGTGACCACCTGCGGCTTGCCGACGGTCAGCTCGTAGCCCTCGCGACGCATCTGCTCGACCAGGATCGCCAGCGCCAGCTCACCACGGCCCTGCACCTCCCAGGCGTCGGGGCGGTCGGTCGGCAGCACGCGCAGCGACACGTTGCCGATCAGCTCCTGGTCGAGGCGGTCCTTGACCATGCGCGCGGTCACCTTGGCGCCCTTGACCTTGCCGACCAGCGGGGAGGTGTTGGTGCCGATGGTCATCGAGATGGCCGGGTCGTCGACGTGGATCAGCGGCAGCGCGACCGGGTTCTCCGGGTCGGCCAGCGTCTCACCGATCATGATCTCGGGGATGCCCGCGACGGCGACGATGTCGCCGGGGCCGGCCTCCTCGCCGGGCTTGCGCTCGAGGCCGTCGGTGATGAGCAGCTCGGTGATGCGTACGTTCTTGGTCTCGCCGTCACGCTTCATCCAGGCGACGTTCTGGCCCTTCTTCAGGGTGCCCTGGTGGATGCGGACCAGCGCGAGGCGGCCCAGGAACGGGGAGGCGTCGAGGTTGGTGACGTGGGCCTGCAGCGGCGCGCCGGCGACGTAGGTCGGGGCCGGGATGGTCTCCAGGATCGTGGAGAAGAGCGGCTCGAGGTCCTTGGAGTCGGGCAGGGTGCCGTTCTCCGGCTGCTCGAGGCTCGCCACGCCGGCCTTGCCGGAGGCGTAGATCACCGGGAAGTCGAGCGCGTCCTGGCTGTGGGAGTCGTCGAGCAGGTCCATGAAGAGCTCGTACGTCTCGTCGACGACCTCCTCGATGCGGGCGTCGGGGCGGTCGACCTTGTTGACCACCAGCACGACCGGCATGTCGGCGTTGAGCGCCTTGCGCAGCACGAACCGGGTCTGCGGGAGCGGGCCCTCGGAGGCGTCCACCAGCAGCACGATGCCGTCGACCATCGACAGGCCGCGCTCGACCTCGCCACCGAAGTCGGCGTGGCCGGGGGTGTCGATGATGTTGATCGTCATCCCCTCGGGAGCGGACGGCCCGGTGTAGTGGATGGCGGTGTTCTTCGCGAGGATGGTGATGCCCTTCTCGCGCTCGAGGTCACCGGAGTCCATGACGCGGTCCTCGACCGACTCCATGGCGTGCTCGGAGAAGGCACCGGCCTGCTTCAGCATGGCGTCGACCAGCGTGGTCTTGCCGTGGTCGACGTGCGCAACGATGGCGACGTTGCGGAGATTGGCCTTGAGGGTCTCGGACATGTGCGAAGCGGCTCGATTTCTGGCGCGGGACGGGACGCCTGATCTTATCCGCCGAGACCTCCTTGACCCGCATCCGTAGATGACGCTTGGCTGAACCCATGACTTCTCGGAATCACGTCTGCCACATCGTGCCCCCCTACCTGATGCAGCGGCTCGACCCCGGCCGTCTGGACCGGGACAACGGTTTCCGTGCCGCCCGGGCGGAGCACCTGACCAGGGTTCTCGCCGAGGCTCCGGCCCCCGAGGCCGCCACCACGGCTGCCGACGCCGGGGACTGGACCGTCTACACGGCCGCCAACGGCACCGACCTCCCCGGTGAGAAGGTCCGTGCCGCGGACGAGCCGGAGTCGGGGGACGAGAGCGTCGACGAGGCCGCGACCGGCATCACCGGATCGCTGGCCCTCTTCGAGGAGGTCTACGGCCGCGACTCCTACGACGGCCGCGGCGCCGAGGTCGTGATGACCGTCCACTACGACAGGGACTACGCCAACGCCTTCTGGGACGGCACCCAGCTGGTCTTCGGGGACGGCGACGGCAAGATCTTCCAGCGCTTCACCAAGGCCGTCGACGTGATCGGTCACGAGCTCTCCCACGCGGTCACCGAGAACACCGCCGGCCTCGTCTACGAGGGCCAGCCCGGCGCGCTCAACGAGTCGATGTCGGACGTGTTCGGCTCCTGCCTCAAGCAGCGGCTCCTCGGCCAGAGCGCCGAGGAGGCCGACTGGATCATCGGCCAGGGCCTCTTCACCGAGTCGGTCCAGGGCGTCGGGCTGCGGAACATGCTCGAACCCGGCACCGCCTACGACGACCCCGAGCTGGGCAAGGACCCGCAGCCGGCCCACATGGACGACATCTACGACGGCACCGACGACAACGGCGGCGTCCACATCAACTCCGGCATCCCCAACCGTGCCTTCGCCCTCGCCGCCAAGGCGATCGGCGGGAGCTCGTGGGACGGCGCCGGCAAGATCTGGTACGCGGCGCTCACCGGCGACGCGGTCACCACCGACACCGACTTCGCCGGGTTCGCCGCGGCCACGGTCGCGGCGGCCGGGGAGCAGGCCGAGGCGGTCACCACCGCCTGGTCCGAGGTCGGGGTCACCCCGGCGTCCTCGGCCCCCGGGCCCGACGGTGAGGCGCCGACCGTGGTGAGGGTGCGCCGCAGCGGCGGTTTCCTGGGACGTACGAAGGAGGGGGTCGCCGAGCTCGCGCCCTCGGCCGCCGGGGTGGTCAGCGTGCGCAACCTGGTCGCCGGTGCCGGGGCGCCGTCGAAGCCCAAGGGCGCCGACCGCTACGTCTACGAGTTCGAGGTCGACGGCCGGAGCGTCGTCGTGCACGAGGGCGACCTGAGCCCCGAGCTGCACGCCCTCGCCGACGAGCTGCTGGAGAAGTAGCCGGCTACGCGGGCAGGGCCTGGTTGAGCGCGGCCTCGACGTGCACGGTGATGGCGTCGAGGATGGGTACGTCGACATCGCTGGGACGCACCAGGAGGCTGAGCTCGGAGGCACCGAGGATGACGCCGTCGGACCCGGCGTCCCACAGCTCGTGGACGACCTCGAGGACGCGCTTGCGAGAGCCCGGGACGACGTTCCGGTGGACGAGCTCCTCGTAGATGATCGAGTCGAGCATCTCGACGTGGAGCGTGTCGGGCAGGTTCACGTCGACGCCGTGGTCGGAGATCCGCTGCGCGAAGAAGTCGTTCTCCACCGTGTAGCGGGTGGCGAGGAAGCCGGCCTTGGTGATGCCGAGCTCCTTGGCCTTCGCGGCGAGCACGTCGGCCAGGTGCAGGACGGGTACGTCGACCGCGGCCGCCACCTCGTCATAGACCTTGTGGAAGGTCGTGGTGCACATCAGGATCAGGTCGGCACCGCCGGCGACCACGCTCTTCGCGGAGGCGACCAGGATCTCGGCGACCTGGTCCCAGGCCTCCTTCTCCTGGAGCGCCGTCAGCTCGGCCAGGTCGACGGAGGCCAGCACGATCTTGGCGGAGTGGAGACCGCCGAGCCGCTCCTGGACACCCTTGTTGAGTCCCTCGTAGTAAGCGGCTGTGCTTTCCCAGCTCATGCCGCCGATGAGTCCGATCGTCTGCACGGTTCGAGTGTGACACCGTCGGCTGCCGCGTACTGAATCCTCGGCACCCCTCCGGGTGTGGACTAGACCAGGTCAGAGGCCGGATCAGGGCCGGATCGGGATCCGGTCAGCCCTCGCGGTGAACTTTGTGCGGGGCGGCCTGGGCGCGCGGCTTGATGACCAGCTCGTCGATGTTGACGTGAGCCGGGCGGGTGGCCATCCAGACGATCGCGTCGGCGATGTCCTCGGCCACCAGCGGGTCCGCGACACCCTGGTAGACCGCGTCGGCCGCGGCCTGGTCACCGCCGAGACGTACGAGCGAGAACTCCTCGGTCTGGACCATGCCCGGGGCGATCTCCATGATCCGCACCGGCTGGTCGACGATCTCCAGGCGCAGCGCCTCGGTGACCGCACGGGTGCCGAACTTGGCCGCGTTGTAGCCCGCGCCGCCCTCGTAGGCGCGCCGGCCGGCGATCGAGCCGACGTTGATGATCGCACCGGCTCCGGAGGCGATCAGGGCCGGCAGCAGCGCCTTGGTCACGCGGGTCAGGCCGACCACGTTGACCTCGAACATCGCCTGCCACTTGGCCAGGTCGGCGTCGGCGACCTTGTCCACGCCGAAGGCGCCACCGGCGTTGTTGACCAGCAGGTCGAGCCGGTCGCCCACCGCTTCGGCGAGCGCGGCGACGGAGACGTCGGAGGTGACGTCGGTCGCGATCGCGGTGCCGCCGATCTCCGCGGCCAGGGCCTCGATCCGGTCGGCCCGGCGGGCGGCGAGGAAGACGTGGTAGCCCTCCTTCGCGAGCTGGCGGGCGGTGGCAGCGCCGATCCCGCTCGAGGCGCCGGTGACGACAGCGTTCTTGGAGACAGCGTTGGTTAAGGACACGGAGCCATTCTCTCCTCGTCCGCTCGACATTGCGCACCGGGTCCACGATCGAAGATGTTCGCCCGGACGGGAATGACGGGCGACATCGACGTGTTGAGAACCTGGATGGGAACTCGTCAAGCAAAGGAGCAGGCATGATCCACCGCGTAGCGATGGTGAGTCTGCACACCTCTCCGCTGGACCAGCCCGGCACCGGCGACGCCGGTGGCATGAACGTCTACGTCCTCGAGCTCTCCCGGCGGCTGGCCACCCAGGGCATCGCGGTCGACATCTTCACGCGCGCGACCTCGTCGCGGCTGCCGCAGGTCGTCGAGGCGTACGACGGGGTGGCGGTCCACCACGTCCACGCGGGTCCCTTCGAGGGGCTGGCCAAGGGTGACCTTCCCGGGCAGCTGTGCACGTTCGCGCGTGAGGTCCTCCGCGCGGAGGCCGCCAACCCGCCGGGCTACTTCGACGCCGTGCACTCCCACTACTGGCTCTCCGGCCAGGTCGGGGCGCTCTCCCGCGACCGGTGGGGTGTGCCGCTGGTCCACTCCATGCACACCATGGCCAAGGTCAAGAACGAGGCGCTGGCCGAGGGCGACAGCCCCGAGCCCGAGGCGCGCGTGATCGGCGAGGAGCAGGTCGTCGAGGCGGCCGACATGCTGATCGCCAACACCGACCTCGAGGCCAAGCAGCTGATCAATTTGTACGACGCCGAGCCCGGTCGTGTCGCCGTCGTGCATCCCGGGGTCGACCTGCGGGTCTTCCGTCCGCGCGGGCGGGCAGCGGCGCGGGCCGCTCTCGGGCTCCCGGCCCGGGCCCACGTGCTCCTCTTCGCCGGCCGCATCCAGCCGCTCAAGGCTCCCGACGTACTCCTGCGGGCGGCCGCGGTCATGCTCGCCCGCGACCCGTCGCTGCGCCGGTCGCTGGTGGTGCCGGTCGTGGGAGGTCCCTCCGGCTCCGGCCTGGAGCACCCGACCGGGCTGGCCGATCTGGCCGCTGAGCTGGGGATCTCCGACGTGGTCCGGTTCGTCCCGCCGGTGCACCAGGACGAGCTCGCCCTCTGGTACTCCGCGGCCTCCGTCGTCGCCGTCCCCTCCTACAACGAGTCGTTCGGTCTGGTCGCCGTCGAGGCCCAGGCCTGTGGCACCCCCGTCGTCGCGGCTGCCGTCGGTGGTCTGACCACCGCGGTGCACCACGGCCGCAGCGGGCTCCTGGTCGACGGCCACGACCCGGCGCAGTGGGCCGACGCGCTCACCAACGCCATCTCGTCCCACTCGCGCTGGTCCGCCCTGGCCGACGGCGCCCGCGAACACGCCCAGGACTTCTCCTGGGATCTCACCGCACGCAATACGCTCGAGGTCTACGAAGAGGCCAAGATGCTGATGCGTGAGGAGCTGACAGCGTGAGTGGTGCGCAGGATGAACGCGAGGACGTCGTACGCGGCTGGCTGAAGTCCAACGACCTGACCTGGGACGAGGCGTCACTGCCGTCGGGCGACCTGGTCTTCTCGTTCTCGCTGCCGGGGGAGCGGAAGCTGCAGACGCCGGTCCGGCTCGACCTGGGGCAGCACGCGCTGGGTGTGCACGCCTTCGTCTGCCGCCGTCCCGACGAGAACTTCGAGACCGTCTACCGCTGGCTGCTCGAGCGCAACCTGCGGCTCTACGGGGTCGCGTTCGGGATCGACCGGCTCGGCGACATCTACCTCGACGGCCGGCTGCCGCTGGCGATGGTCTCCGCCGATGAGCTCGACCGGCTGCTCGGCTCGGTGCTGACGTACGCGGACGAGTCCTTCAACACCATCCTTGAGCTGGGCTTCGCCTCCTCGATCCGCAAGGAGTGGGAGTGGCGCAAGCTGCGCGGTGAGTCCACCGCGAACCTGGAGGCGTTCCGTGGCTGGCTCGAGGCCGGCGAGGATGAGGCGAAGGGCTAGCGCGGCTGGCGGCGGGTGATCAGCACACCCGCGATGCACATCGCGCCGCCGAGGAAGGCGAGCGCCGGCGGCACCTCGCCGAGCACCAGCCACGCCATCAGCGCGGTGATGAACGGCACCAGGAACGTCGACTGCGCGAACTTTCCCGCGTCCGAGTGGGAGAGCGCATAAGCCCAGGTCACGAATGCCAGGGCACTCGGGAAGAGACCCAGGTAGACGATCCAGCCGAGGTTGGTCACGCTGACGTCGGGGACGGTCGTGACCAGCTCGCCGGCCCAGGGCAGGCAGACGACGAGGCCGACCGTGGCGTACCAGAACGTCAGCAGCAGCGCGCTCATCGTCGGCAGCAGCTTCTTCTGGGTGAGCACGCCGACTGCGAAGGTGAGCGCCGCGACGACGGAGAGCGCGACGCCGATCCAGTCGCCGGTGTCACCGTTGGCCGAGGCACGGCCGATGACGACCACGCCCGCGAACCCGACGCCGGTGCCGATCAGGATCCACCTGTGGATCCGCTCCTTGAGCACGAGCCCGGCCAGCAGCGCCACCACGATCGGCCCGACCTGCACGATCAGCGCGGCCGTCGCCGCGTCGATCCGCCGCTCGGACTCGTTGAGCGCCAGGTTGTAGATCCCCAGCCACGAGGCACCGCCCAGCGCGACCAGCGGCCACTCCCTCCGCGTCGGCAGCCGGAACCCGCCCTTGATCGCGAGGTAGACGCCCAGGGCCGCCACCATCACCGCCAGGCGTCCCAGCGACAGGCTCCCCGGCGGCACCGAGTCGCCCAGGTGGCGGATCCCCACGAACGCCGACGCCCACAGCACCAGCGTGACCCCACAGGCCACGAGCGGCTTCCAGAGCGGTGTCGTCGTCGTGGGTGCGGGTGTCGGTGCGGGTGTGGGGGTGGAGCCGATCGTCGTCGTCACGGTAAAAGGCTAAAGACTCGTACGCCTCCGGGCGAGCGGATAACGGTCATCGATGTTGGACATCCCGCCATCTCGTCCCCGCCGGGCGGTCAGCCGCGGAACGTACGTCGGTAGGCGGTGGGGGTGACGCCGAGGGCGGCGTGGAAGTGGAGGCGGAGGGACTGGGCGGTGTTGCAGCCGCAGCGGGCGGCGACCTGCTCCATCGACAGGTCGGTGGTCTCCAGCAGCGTGCGGGCGAGCTCGATGCGCTGGCGCTGCAGCCAGCGGCCGGGGGAGTCGCCGGTCTCGTCGCGGAACCGCCTGGTGAAGGTGCGTACCGACATCGAGACCCGGGCCGCCATCGTCTCCAGGGTGAGCGGCTGGTCGAGATGGTCCAGGGCCCAGGTGGTCGCGGCGGAGATGCCGGTGTCACCCGGTGCGGGCGCGTGCTGCCGGATGAACTGCGCCTGGCCGCCGTCGCGGTGGGGAGGTACGACCGTTGCCCGGGCGACGCGGTTGGCGACCGCGGCGCCGTGGTCGCTGCGTACGACATGCAGGCAGAGGTCGACGCCGGAGGCCACGCCGGCGGAGGTGAGGATGTCGCCGTCATCGACGAAGAGTACGTCTGGGTCCAGCTTGACCTGCGGAAACAGTGTCCGGAAGTCGTCGGTGTGGGCCCAGTGGGTCGTCGCCGGGCGGCCGTCGAGAAGACCCGCGGCGGCGAGCGCGAAGGCACCGGTGCAGATCGACATGATCCGGGTGCCGGGCCGGATCATGTCGAGCGCCTCCTTCAGCGGTGCCGTCAGCGCGCCGTCCGACAGGGTCGGGTAGTCGCGGCCGAACTTCGGGATCACCACGGTGTCCGCGTCCGCCAGCGCCTCGGGACCGTGCGGCGCGAACACCACGATGTCCGAGTCCGACTGCACCGGCCCGGGCCCGTCCGTGGTGCAGGTGACGACCTCGTAGAGCAGCCGGTCCTCGCCGTCGCGGGCCTTGCCGAAGATCCGGTGCGGGATGCCGATCTCGAACGGGATGAAGCCGTCCTGGATCAGCACCGCCACCCGGTGCGGAGAAGGACCGCGTACGTCACTCATGGCTCGATCTTATCGATAGATGTCAATCAGGCCACTGTCGGGAGCGGTGCGCGCACGGAAGGATCGTCCTCATGACCCAGACGACGACCCCGCCGCCTGCCGGCCGCACGTCCGCGCGCCGCCCGCGCATCCACCCCGCCTGGTGGGTGGCCGCCATCGCCTTCGTGACCATCGTCGGCGCCGCCGCCTTCACCGCGGCGCCGGGCCTCCTGGTCGGTCCGCTGCACGATGAGTTCGGCTGGTCGCGGGGCACGATCGGGGCCGGGATCACGCTGCAGCTCGCGCTCTACGGCCTGACCGCGCCGTTCGCCGCCGCCCTGATGGACCGCTTCGGGATCCGTCCGGTGGTCGCCGTCGCGCTCACCCTGATCACCCTCGGCTCCCTCGGGACCGTCTGGATGAGCCAGTCGTGGCAGTTCGTCCTCGGCTGGGGTGTCCTGGTCGGTGGTGGCAGCGGCTGCATGGCGCTCGCCTTCGGCGCCACGATCACCACCCGTTGGTTCGTCAAGCGGCAGGGACTGGTCAGCGGCCTGCTGACCGCCGGCGGCGCGTCCGGGCAGCTGATCTTCCTGCCGGTGCTGGCGATCCTGATCGGGGAGTTCGGCTGGCGGGCCGCCTCGGTCACCATCGCCCTGGTCGCCGCCGCGGTGATCCCGTTCGTGCTGCTCCTGCTCCGCGACTACCCGGCCGACGTCGGCCTGGCGCCCTACGGCGCCTCCCAGGTCGTGCCCCGGCCCGCACCCGCGACCGGCGCCGCGCTGCGGACCGTGCGCGTGCTCGGGATGGCGATGCGTACCAAGGCCTTCTGGCTCCTCGCCGGTGCCTTCGCGATCTGCGGGATCACCACGAACGGGCTGATCAGGACCCACTTCGTACCCGCCGCGCACGACCACGGCATGGCCACCGTCGCGGCCGCCTCGCTGCTCGCCGTGATCGGCATCTTCGACGTCGCCGGGACGATCTTCTCGGGTTGGCTCACCGACCGGTTCAACCCGGTGGTGCTGCTCGGCGTCTACTACTCGCTCCGCGGGATCTCGCTGATCTTCCTGCCGATGCTGCTGGCGCCCGAGGTGCACATCCCGATGGTGTTCTTCATCGTCTTCTACGGCCTCGACTGGGTCGCCACCGTCCCGCCCACCCTCGCGCTGTGCCGCGAGGTCTGGCCCGAGGACGCCCCGATCGTCTTCGGCTGGGTCCTCGCCTCCCACCAGGTCGGCGCCGGCCTGGTCGCCTGGGTCGGCGGCGTCGTCCGCGATGTCACCGGCTCCTACGACCTGGTCTGGTACGCCGCCGGCGCGCTGTGCGCCGCTGCCGCGCTGATGTCCCTGGTGGTGCCGCGAACCCCGGTGACGGAGAAGCAGGTGACTCCGGCCTGACCCACGCGACGGACACCTACGGTGCGGGGGACACGATCATGTCGTTGGAGGTGTAGAGCCGCCCGAGATAGGCATCGAGCTGTGTGACGACACCGCTGCTGGTGCTCGACAGGTGCACGACTCCCTGGAAGGTCGCGCTGGTCTCTCCTGCGGGGATGATCACCTCGCTGGGCACCTTGAACGAGCTCGATTCCGAGGTGAGGAGGACCGGCGTGTCGACGGCGGAGACTCCGGTCAGCGTGACCGTGCCGGTGAAGGTCTCGTCGCTGGTGGCCCTTTCCGGCAACGTGATGGCCGCCAGCCCGGGCTGCAGCGTGATCGGGACATCGTAGGTGTGTGTCGACGCGGTCACGTGGAGTGTGATCGGTGTGGTCTCGGTGACCTCTGCGATGTCGAAGGTGACGCCGGCGGCGGTCTGGCCGGGGCGGAACGCGGTCGGCTCGAAGGTGAGCAGCGAAGAGTCCGAGGACACGGTGACCGGTACGCCGTCGGAGCCGGCCGGTCGTCCGATCTCGATCCAGAACCCTGCCCGTCCGCCGCCGTAGAAGGTCTGCTTGCTCAGCGCGATCGGGTCGCCGGGCCGGAAGTTCCGCTGGACGAGGACGGTGTCGGTTCGCTGCTGGCTGCCGAAGCTCGCGGTGATCTGCACCTCGGCATCCTCGGGAGGCGGAGCGATGGTCTGGGTGGTCTGCGCGAAACTGTCGCCCTTCGCGACTGTCAGGCTTGAGGGGAGCGGGAGCAGCGGGTCGCTCGACTCAAGCCGGACCACGGTGTCCGTGACCGCTGGGAGTCCCAGGTCGACGCGGGCGTTTGCGATTCGCGTTCCGTCGTCGGCCAGCCATGTCGTCACGTGGATCGACTCGAGCCCCGGATGCACCAGGAGTTCGAAGTTGTGCGCCCACCCTCCTGAGTAGGGGCCGACGGTCAGAATCGAGTCGATGAGATTGCCCGGGGTGTCGACGCTGGTGCCATCGGCCACCGTGACCGGAACACCGAGGCTCGCCTTGCCTGCTGGGACGAGAATCCGGCTCGGCACCTTGACGTGCGAGTTGCTGCTGCCCAGGTAGACGTAGCGCGAGATATCGAGAGCACATGGCTGCCTGAGCGTGACCGTCGTCGGCTTCGTACCGGCATAGATCACGTTGGACGTCGCCCGTGAGGACGGCATGCACATCTCGGGGTTCGCGGTTGCGACGAAGGTGTCCGACAGCCAACGGGTCGACCCGGCCTTGCGAACCTTCACGGTCACGT
This sequence comes from Nocardioides sp. NPDC126508, assembly GCA_040302365.1. Lineage (GTDB taxonomy): Bacteria > Actinomycetota > Actinomycetes > Propionibacteriales > Nocardioidaceae > Nocardioides. The sequence goes on along the minus strand of JBEOUM010000003.1, from coordinate 101,837 downwards.
TGAGCCGGTTGGTGCGCGCCTGCGCCGTCACCAGGAAGGTGGCGCTCGGCCGGTCCCTGAGTATCCAGATGTCTCCGGCGTTGTGCGCGACCGCCCCCTCGGTCGTCGCGACGACCAGTCGGATCGACTTCGTCGAACGGCAGGCGAGCCGGGCGACAGCCGTAGCAGGATTTCCGCTGACGAGTGTCGTGGGGCTGACGGTCAGGCTGCTCAGCGAAGGACTCGCGCAGTACGCGTACCTGCGGGTGAGGGCGGTGGACACCGTGCGACCGTTGTACGTCGCACTGACCGAGCCGCGGGTCGTGATCGCGGTGAGTCTGGTGCCCACCGTGAAGGTCCGGGTGCGATGCCCGCTCCTGACATACACCGAGGACGGCACCACGATCCCCGATGTCGCCTTCACCGCTATCAGCTTCCGGGTGCGGGGCACACACGAGAGCGTCACTGTCGCCGTGGTCGACTGACCCGCCGTGACGGCGCTCCGCGCCACGGTGATCTTCGAGAGCTGCGGGCTGCTGCAGGCTGCGTTCGCGGGCGAAGCGGTGGTGCCCACAGGCAGGAGGACGGCGACCACGAGAGCGATCAGGAGCGGCAGGCGACGCAACACGACGTACTTTCCGTTAGGCGCCGCGGGCTGCGGGCAGGCAAAGGAATCCTAAGCAGCGGATGCGGCCCGGGACATGGCCCGAACGGGCTACCCATCGGCGGCCACAATCGCTTCGAAAAGCACCGTGACACGCCGAGGTCTCGGCGTGTCACGTGAGGATCTGGGTGGCCGACGGCCCCTACAGATCCAGCTTGTAGCCCAGCCCTCGCACCGTGACCAGGAACTTCGGCTCGGACGGGTCCGGCTCGAGCTTGGCGCGCAGGCGCTTGACGTGTACGTCGAGGGTCTTGGTGTCGCCGACGTAGTCGGAGCCCCAGACGCGGTCGATGAGCTGGCCGCGGGTCAGGACCCGGCCGGGGTTGCGCAGGAACATCTCGAGGAGCTCGAACTCCTTGAGCGGCAGCCGCTGCTCGGAACCGTCGACGGTCACGACGTGGCGCTCGACGTCCATCCGGACCGGCCCGGCCTCGAGGGTGGCGGGGGCGGTGTCGGGCTCGGTGCCGCGCCGGAGGACGGCACGGATCCGGGCGACGAGCTCGCGCGGGGAGTAGGGCTTGGTGACGTAGTCGTCGGCGCCGAGCTCGAGCCCGACGACCTTGTCGACCTCGTCGTCCTTGGCGGTCACCATGATGACCGGGACCGACGAGGTGGCCCGGATCTGCCGGCACACCTCGGTGCCGGAGAGGCCGGGAAGCATCAGGTCGAGCAGCACGATGTCCGCCCCGTTGCGGTCGAACTCCTTCAGAGCGTCGGTGCCGTCCTCGGCGACGGCGACCTCGAAGCCCTCCTTGCGGAGCATGTAGGACAGCGCCTCGCTGTAGCTGGCTTCATCTTCGACGACGAGTACCCGGGTCACGGGCGTTCCTCCTTGCTTGTGCCGGACTGCCCGGCAGTTGGAAGGTGCTGGGGCAGCGTGAGGGTGAAGGTGGAACCCTGACCCTCCTGCGACCAGACCTTGACCTCGCCACCATGTGTGGCGGCGACGTGTTTGACGATCGAGAGGCCGAGCCCGGTGCCGCCGGTGGAGCGGTGGCGAGCCGGGTCGACGCGGTAGAAGCGCTCGAAGATCCGGTCGATCTCCGTGGACGGGATGCCGATGCCCTGGTCGACCACCGAGATCTCCACGGAGCCATCGGTCGCGCGGGTCGAGACGGTCACGGTCGAGCCGGGGTCGGAGTAGGCGACCGCGTTGGAGACCAGGTTGGTGACCGCGGTCGAGACCTGCTCGTCGTTGCCGAAGACGTGCAGCCCGGCGGTGCCGGCGCTGACCACGTTGATCCCCTTGGCGCTGGCATCGACGGTGGAGCTGTCGACGGCGGCCGCGATGACCTTGTCGACGTCGACGGCGACCGGTGCCTCCAGCGGCTCGTCGCCCTGGAGCCGGGAGAGCTCGATGATCTGCTGGACGAGCTCGGTCAGGCGCTCGGACTCGGTGATCATCCGGTGCGAGAAGCGGCGTACGGCCTCGGGGTCGTCGGAGGCCTCGGTGACCGCGTCGGCGAGGACCCGGATCGCGCCGACCGGGGTCTTGAGCTCGTGGCTGACGTTGGCGACGAAGTCGCGGCGTACGGCCTCGACGCGGCGCTCGCGGGTGCGGTCCTCGACCAGGGCGAGGGCCAGGCGCGTGCCCAGCGGAGCGACCCGGGCGGTGACGTGCCGCGACGCCCCGTTGGCGCGCGAGATCACCAGCTCGGTCTCGCGGATCTGACCGTCACGGCGCACGCCGTGGACGAGCTCGGTGAGCTCCGACGAGACCAGCGAGGTGCCGCGCACCAGGCCCAGCGCGTACGCCGGGGCGCTGGCCTTGAGCACCGTGTCGTCCTCGTCCACCACGACCGCGCTGCTGCGCAGGACCGAGAGGACGGCGGCGACCTCGGAGGGAACCTTGGGAGGCTCGACCTCGGGGATGCGGTGCCGTGAACGTTCGCTCATCGCCCACGCAAGCACCGCCGCTCCGGCGACGACAGCGCCGAGGAGTGCAGCAAGAAAGGCCTGCGTCGTCGAGTCCACACGATCAGGGTAAGCCCATCAAACACCCAAACTTCGCCTCTGGACGTCTCCGCGCCGAACGTTCACCATCGGTTCACTCGGGAGGAAGATCCGTACATGTCGGGTGTCTAGGATCAACCCATGCGTGCTGCTTTCCATGACGATCTCGATGCCATCTTCACCGATCTCACCAGTGTCTGCGAGCTGGTGTCCGTGGCAGTACGGGACGCCACCACCGCCCTTCTCGAGGCCCGCAACGACCTCGCCGAGCAGGTGATCGACAAGGATGCCGAGATCGACGACGCCCGTGAGCGTATCGAGGAGAACGCCCTCGAGCTGCTCGGCCTGCAGTCCCCGGTGGCCGGCGACCTCCGTGTCGTCGTCGCCGCGCTGCGGATGATCTCCGACCTCGAGCGGATGGGCGACCTCTCCGTCCACGTCGCCAAGATCGCCCGGCTGCGTACGCCGAACAAGGCTGTTCCCGAGCTGGCCCAGCCGACCATCGCCAGGATGGCCGAGGTGGCCGAGCAGATGGTCGAGCGCACCTGCCAGATCCTGCGCGACCGCGATGTCGCCGCGGCCCAGGACCTGGTCGCCGACGACGACGAGATGGACCGGCTGCGGCGCAAGTCGTTCGCCGAGCTGCTGGGCCAGGACTGGACCCACGGCGTCGAGCCCGCCGTCGATGTGGCTCTGCTGGGGCGCTACTACGAGCGCATCGCCGACCACGCGGTCACGGTCGCCAACCGGGTCGTCTTCGTGGTGACCGGCGAGACCCCCGCCGACTCCTGAGCCCGCCGAGTCGGCTGGTCCTGACATAGAAAACCGCCGAGTCGGCTCGTCATGACGAGCCGACTCGGCGGGTTTTTGTTGCTACTGCTTGCCCTGGTTGGCGACGGCCTCGGCAGCGGCGGCCGCGGCCTCGGGGTCGAGATAGGTGCCGCCGGGAACGGTCGGCTTCAGCGACTCGTCGAGCTCGTAGACCAGCGGCTGGGCCGTGGGGATGTTGAGCTTGGCGATCTCGGTGTCGGAGATGTTGTCGAGGTGCTTGACCAGCGCCCGCAGGCTGTTGCCGTGGGCGGTGACCAAGACGGTCTTGCCTGCCTGGAGGTCGGGCACGATCGCCGACTCCCAGTAGGGGATCATCCGGGCGACGACGTCCTTGAGGCACTCGGTGGCGGGCACCTCGATGTCGGCGTAGCGCGGGTCACCGGCCTGGGAGAACTCGGAGTCGGCCTCGATCGGCGGCGGCGGGACGTCGTAGGAACGACGCCACAGCTGGAACTGCTCCTCGCCGAACTTCTTCAGCGTCTCGGACTTGTTCTTGCCCTGCAGCGCCCCGTAGTGACGCTCGTTGAGGCGCCAGTCGCGCCGCACCGGGATCCAGTGGCGATCGGCGGTGTCGAGCGCGATGTTCGCGGTGTTGATCGCGCGGCGCAGCAGGCTGGTGTGGACCAGGTCGGGAAGGATCCCGGCCTCGGAGAGCAGCTTGCCGCCGTTGACCGCCTCGGCCCGACCCTTGTCGGTGAGGTCGACGTCGACCCAGCCGGTGGACAGGTTGAGCGCGTTCCACTCGCTCTCGCCGTGGCGCAGGAGGACGAGCTTGTAGGTCATCAGTGGGCTTCCTCGGCGCCGGGCAGCGCGGCCTCGGGGAACTCGCAGGAGTAGGGGTCCTCGGAGACGGAGCCGGTGGACTCGCCGTGCGACTCGGTCTCGGTGGCGTCCGCGCTCTCGGACGCGGTGTCGGCCGGAAGCGTCGAGGCCTCCTCGCCGGCAGCACCCTCGGACGCCTGCTCGTCGACCTTCTTGCCCTTCTTGCCGGGCTTCGCGGTCTCCTCGGCGGCGGCGACGACCTCGGCGTACGGACCACACTGGGTGACCACCGGGACGGAGATCGTCTTCTCCTCGCCGTCGGAGAAGGCGAAGGTCATCGGGATGCTGTCGCCCGGCTTGAAGTCGCCGGTGACCGCGATGCCACCGTTGGCCGGGTCGGCCAGGTTGATGATGCCGACGGTGGGCAGCTCGATCGGGGTGAACGACTCCGGCGTGACCGTCTCGGTGGCATCGGCCGCCGTGGCGATCGAGGTGACCGACGGCATCTCCTTGCCGTGGACCGCCGGGTTGATCGCCGGGTCGAGCGAGAAGGTGCCGACCAGGACGCCGGAGCCTTCCTGCGCGGTCACGATGCGAGCCGCGTTGATCCGGATGGCACCGTCGAGCGTCGTGCCGCCGTGGCTGATCTCGTTGGGCCGGTCGGTCGCGTAGTCGAAGCTGTTGCAGGCGCTCAGCGCGGGCACACCGAGGGCCACGAGGGCGCCCACCATTGCGAGCCTCTTCTGCATAACCTTGGTCGTCACGCGCGACACTCTATCCGCCCGATCTCGCCGGAATAAAAAGGGTCAGCATCGGAAAAGGGTCAGGCACGCAGTCCGACGACGCTCCCGACGTACAGCATCGCCCCGATCACGACGGCGATGTAGACCAGCGTGACGAGGAGCAGCTTGCCGGCTCCGAGCTTCAGTCCGGCCTTGAGCGGCAGGTACGTCCAGCCGTCCTGGTTGTCGGCGACCAGGCCCCACAGCGCGGTCAGGAAGTGCACGCCGACACCGAGCGCCGCGGCGAGCGCGACCATCGCCCAGTGGGGCGGTCCGCCGGCGGACTCACCGGCCCAGCCGGCGTACGAGAGGTATCCGGGGTAGCAGGCGAAGGCGGCCGCCCACAGGACCCAGGAGAAGAAGCCCTTGCGCAGCAGTACGTTGGCGAGCATCCCGATCACGAGCGAGCCCAGGTAGAACAGCCCGGCGACGGTGCCCGAGGTGACCGAGAGCGGGATGACCAGCAGTACGCCGCAGCACAGCACGAACCACACGCCGCCCGGTTCGAGGCGGCCGTCGGAGATCGGCTTGCCCTCGCGCTCGTGACGACGGTCGACGACCTGGTCGACGAGGTCGTTGTGCCAGCCGAGGACGGCCTGCCCGACGAGCACGGTGACCGCGATCAGCGTGACCTCGCGTGTCGTCAGCCCGGCGAGCACGGCGGCCACGGAGAGGCCGATGGCGGTCAGCACCGCCTGACGGGGGTGGGCGGAGCGGATGAGGAGGAACGGGGCCCAGTTGCCCACCTTGGCCATGACGCTCTCTCTGCCCGCCGAGGCGTCAGGAACGGCCGACACGCTGGGCTGCGTCTCTTCCGGGTCCTGATCCTGGGCGTGCGACGACACGGTGAAGATGGTCTTGGGGGCGCTCTGCGATGCATTCGCCATGGCGGCAGTATCGGGCACCAGGCCGAGCCTCGCAGGACAACAGGCTGGCTACGACGAGATTTCGGCTCCGTTTCGAAATCAGCCATGCTGCCACTCTTCACCGGCCTGCGCGCGCGGAACCACACAACTTGTCAATCTGTCAACCCCAGATTGATGCCCTGACCTGCACAAACGCGGAATCCGAATTCTAAGATCCGTGGTAGACTTATGGTCCTAGGAAGGGGTACCTAAAAATATGACTTTCACCGTCGGCGAGACCGTCGTATACCCAAACCATGGCGCGGCCGTCATCGAAGACATCGAGATGCGCACCATCAAGGGCGAGGAGCGGCAGTATCTGGTCCTCCGCATCATCGCTCAGCAGGACCTCGTGGTGCGTGTTCCGGCCAACAATCTCGAGCTCGTCGGAGTTCGGGACGTCGTAGACAAGGACGGGCTTGATCGAGTCTTCGAGGTGCTTCGTGCGGAGCACGTCGAAGAGCCGACCAACTGGTCGCGTCGTTACAAGGCAAATCTGGAGAAGCTGCACAGCGGCGATGTCATGAAGGTCGCCGAGGTCGTGCGTGACCTGTGGCGTCGTGAGCGTGACCGTGGCCTCTCCGCCGGGGAGAAGCGCATGCTCGCCAAGGCACGCCAGATCCTCGTCTCGGAGCTCGCGCTGTGCGAGCACACCAACGAAGACAAGGCTGAAGTCCTCCTCGACGAGGTGCTGGCCAGCTGAAGCTGGTTTCGGTCTGCGTTACAGGCTCCGGGTCATCCCGGGGCCTGTTTCGCGTTCTGCGGCGGATACGGTGACCCTCATGGAGGACCCCTACGCCGACTACGACGAGATCGACGAGACCGTCGAGGTTCCGCCGGCGCTCGGGATCGTCGCCGAGGAGGGCCGAGGATCGCTGCCGTTCGCGTTGATCCACGGTGAGGCACTGGTTGCCGCGGCCACCTGGTCCCTCGGAGAGTCCGGGGTGACGCCCGTCGACTTCACCACCTCCTGGGAGGGGATCGTCGCGGCCGAGGAGCCGCTGGTCCTGCACGACGCGCTGTGCCCGATGACCCCGCCGGCCTTCATCGCCCACTGCGTCTCGACCGCGCTCGCCCGCGACGCGGTGGTGGTCGGCGTACGTCCGGTCACGGACACGGTCAAGAACCTAGCCGTCGAGGACGGGGTGCCGGTGCTGGGGGCGACCGTCGACCGGTCCACGTTGGTCTCGGTCGCCTCGCCGATCGTGCTGCCCCCGGCCGTCGTCGCCGTCCTGGACGAGTGGCCCACCGGCGACTTCGCCGGCATCGCGGGTGCGCTGGCGCGGCGGTTCCCGGTCGTCTCGGTCGAGGCGCCGTCGGTCGGCCGCCGGGTGGCGTCGCCCGAGGACGTACGTCTGCTGGAGTCGCTCTCGCTCAGCTGAGCAGGGCGGTGACCGCACCGAGGTCGTCGGCGAAGGTGACCTTGAGGTTCAGCGGGGTGCTGGGGACCGCGACGATGCGTACGCCGGACGCATAACGCTCCAACGTCGCCCCGGTGTCGGTGCCGTCGAAGCCGTCGGCCGCGGCCCGGGCATAGGCGTCCAGCAGGTCGGCGGCCCGGAACGCCTGCGGCGTCTGTACGCCGACGAGAGCACCGGGCACCGGCTGCAGGTCACGCGTCGAGAGGTGGGTGAGCGGCGCGGCGGGGATGGCCCCGCCGTGCTCGCGGGCGACCCCGATGACCGCGGCGAAGAGCTCGGGAGCGGCCAGCGGCCTGGCCGTGTCGTGGATCGCGACCACGTCGATCCCGCCGGCCTCGATGTCGGCCCGGAGCACGCCGAGAGCGGCCTGCTCGGAGGCGTGGCGGGTGTCGCCGCCGACGACCATCGCGACCTCGCGTTCGCCGAGCAGGGGCTGCGCGACGGCCGCGACCGCCTCCTCGTCGCCGCTGCGTACGACCAGGACGACGCGGGCCACGTCGGGCACCTCGAGGGCGGTCCGGAGGGAGAGGCCGAGGGCGGAGGAGGCCGGATCGTCGGACCCGTCGAGGGGGAGCAGCACCTTGTTGGTGGCGGCCCCGACGCGGGTGCCGGATCCGGCGGCCAGGAGTACGAGAGCGGCGGGCACACCAGGAGGCTATCCGCCCCGGCGCGAGGTGTCGGCCGATGGGCCGGGCGACGGTGTTTACGCACCCGTAACAGAGCGAAACAGGAGGTGACCACGACGCCCCATACCGTTCAAAATCCACCGAAGGGAGGACCCGACGAATGTCGACGAAGCGGCTCGGGCCGGCGACGTCATGAGCGCAGCGACGCAGCGGGACGACCAGGACTGGCAGTCCGTCTGTCCGGTCGACGCGCTCGAGGTGAAGCGCGGCGCCACGGCACTGGTCCACGGGCAGGCCATCGCGATCTTCCGGATGCCCGACAACGTGGTCTACGCCCTGGGCAACCACGATCCGTTCGCCAAGGCGTCGGTGATCGCGAAAGGCATCGTCGGGGTCCGCGACGGCGTGCCGTTCGTGGCCTCGCCGGCTCACCGGCACGGGTTCGACCTGCGTACGGGGCAGTGCCTGGACGACCCGCACGTGAGCATCCCCGCCTACGAGGTCCGGGTCGTCGACGGGCTCATCCACGTCGGGCACCGCAAGATCGCCTGAGGCCGATCTGGGAGACTGCGGAGCGTGCAGCTTCCTCTGGTCGGCATCGGGACCGACGTACACAGCCTTGCCGACGGTGTCCCGATGCACGTGGCGGGCCTCGCCTTCCCCGACGAGAAGCAGGGCCTGGCCGGGCACTCCGACGGTGACGCCGCCGCCCACGCCTGCTGCGACGCGCTCTTCTCCGCCGCGGGTCTGGGTGATCTGGGGTCCAACTTCGGCACCTCCGAGCCCGAGTGGGCCGGGGCGGCCGGAGTCGTCCTGCTCGCCGAGGCCGCGCGCCGGGTCCGGGAGGCAGGTTTCGAGATCGGGAACGTCGCGGTCCAGGTGATCGGCAACCGGCCCAAGATCGGTCCGCGCCGCGACGAGGCCAACCAGGCGCTCTCCGCGGCGGCGGGTGCGCCGGTCACGGTGACCGCCACGACCTCCGACGGCCTCGGGCTCACCGGCCGCGGCGAGGGTGTCGCCGCCATCGCAACCGCGCTCGTCGTGCGTCGCGATAGGTAGGGAACCCGCGTACGTCCCTAGACTTGGGGCATGGCACTCAGGCTCTACGACTCGGCGACCCGTGAAGTACGTGACTTCACCCCCTTGCAGCCCGGCAAGGCGTCGCTCTATGTCTGTGGTCTGACCGTGCAGAGCGAGCCGCATGTCGGCCACGTGCGGAGCGGGGTGAACTTCGACGTGCTGCAGCGGTGGCTGCGGGCGTCGGGCTATGAGACCACCTTCATCCGCAACGTGACCGACATCGACGACAAGATCCTGGCGAAGTCTGCCGACCAGGGACGTCCCTGGTACAACCTCGCCTACGACATGCACCGCGAGCTCGACGCCGCGTACGCCTCGCTCAACGTCGCCCGGCCGACCTACGAGCCGCTGGCCACCGGTCACATCCCCGAGATCATCGCGCTGATCGAGGAGCTGATCGCGAAGGGTCACGCCTACGCCGCCGAGGACGGCTCGGCCGACGTCTACTTCGACGTGCGCTCCTGGCCCTCCTACGGCGAGCTGTCGGGGCAGAACGTCGACGAGATGGAGGCGGCCGCCGACGCCGACCCGCGGGGCAAGCGCGACCCGCGCGACTTCGCGCTGTGGAAGGGGCGGAAGGTCTCCGAGCCGGAGACGGCCTCGTGGCCCTCGCCCTGGGGGCTGGGACGTCCTGGCTGGCACATCGAGTGCTCGGCGATGGCCGGGAAATACCTCGGTCCCGCCTTCGACTTCCACGGTGGTGGCATCGACCTGCGCTTCCCGCACCACGAGAACGAGCAGGCGCAGTCCCGCGCCGCCGGCCGGCCCTTCGCCAGCTACTGGCTGCACAACGCCTGGATCACCACCTCCGGCGAGAAGATGTCGAAGTCGCTCGGCAACTCCCTGGTCATCCCGGAGGTCCTGAAGAAGGTACGCGGCATCGAGCTGCGCTACTACCTGGTCGCGGCCCACTACCGGTCCCACGTCGAGTTCTCCTTCGAGGCGCTCGACGAGGCGGCCGCCGGGTTCCAGCGGGTCGAAGGCTTCCTCGAGCGCGCAGGCGCGGCGGAGACCGGCGAGGTCCCGGACGCGTTCCGTGAGGCGATGGACGACGACCTCGGCACACCGGGTGCCGTCGCGGTCCTGCACGACACCGTACGCGAGGGCAACCGTCGGCTCTCCGCAGGCGAGTCCGCGGCCGCCGAGGCGGCGGCCGTGCGGGCGATGCTGGACGTGCTCGGTCTCGACCCCGCCGATCCCGCCTGGGGTCCGGCGAGCGGTGACGACACGGCGTTGACCGAGGCACTCGACGTACTTGTTCGCGGGGTCCTGGACGAGCGCGCCGAGGCGCGCGCCGCCAAGGACTGGGCCCGCGCGGATGCCATGCGAGACCGGCTCAAGGATGCCGGGATCGAGATCGAGGACACCCCTGAGGGTCCGAAATGGAGCGTTAACTGATGGCAGGCAACTCCCAGCGTCGCGGAGCGATCGCGAAGGGGCGCAAGAAGGGCGCCACGACGGGCTCGGGCGGCAACCGGCGCCGTGGGCTCGAGGGCAAGGGCCCGACGCCGAGGGCGGTCGACCGGCCGTACCACAAGGCGCACAAGGCGGCCCAGGCCGCCGAGAAGCGGGCCGGCAAAGGTCCGCGCAAGCGGGCCGCGGGCGACGCCGAGTGGATCATCGGTCGCAACTCCGTGGTCGAGGCACTGCGCGAGGACGTACCGGTCAACGGCATCTACGTCGCCGAGGGCGCCGAGCGTGACGGTCGCCTGCGCGAGGCCTTCATGCTCGCCTCCGAGAAGGGCATCTCGCTGCTCGAGGTGACCAAGGTCGAGCTCGACCGGCTGACCGGCTTCAACGGCCACCAGGGCCTGGCCGCGCGGATCCCCGCCTACGAGTACGCGCACGCCGACGACCTGATCGACCGCGCGGCCGAGACCGGGGAGAAGGCCCTGATCGTGGCCCTCGACCAGGTCACCGACCCGCGCAACCTCGGCGCGATCGTCCGCTCCGCGGCCGCCTTCGGTGCCCACGGTGTGGTGATCCCCGAGCGGCGCGCCGCCGGCATGACCGCAGCCGCCTGGAAGACCTCGGCCGGTGCCGCGGCCCGGATCCCGGTCGCGCAGACGGTCAACCTGACCCGGCAGCTGAAGGCCTACCAGGACGCCGGCTGCATGGTCGTCGGGCTCGACATGGAGGGCGACATCACGCTGCCCGAGCTCGGCGCGCCCGACGGCCTCGCCGACGGTCCGCTGGTGATCGTCGTCGGTGCCGAGGGCGGCGGCCTGTCGCGCCTGGTCCAGGAGACCTGCGACCAGATAGTGTCGATCCCGATGGCCAACTCCGTCGAGTCCCTCAACGCCGGCGTCGCCGCGTCGGTCGTGCTCTACGCGGTCGCGGAGGCTCGCCGCTGACTTCTCGCCGGACCCTGCTTCGTGGCCTCGCCGTCTGGGCGGGGCTAGGAGTGCTGTGGCTCGCGCTCACCGTCGGGTCGAGCGCGTGGCTGTTCCTGTCCAGCGAGCGCCAGGTGGTCCTGGCCGGCCACGACTCGGTCCTGCGCCCGACGCTGTCGGGCAAGGCGATCATCCACACCGGGCCGGTGCTGCCCGACGTACGTCTGGACGTCGGGGGCCCGATCGGCGTCGACGTCACCCTCGGGAAGACCGAGCTGAGGTCGATGGACGAGCTCTTCGAGCGCTACGCCGTCCTAGGCTCGGCGCCCGACGGTCAGCGCGCCGTCGTGGTGGAACAGGTCGAGTCGATGTTCGTCGCGGCCGTGATCCGTGGTGCCGCGATCTCCTTGGCGATCGTCGCCGGGGGAGTCCTGCTGTGGTGGCTGCCCGGCTCGCGACGCCGCGCCGACCTGCGCAGACGCGTGGTCGAGGCGGCCCGTACGCGGCACGGCCTGACCACCGCGGGCGTCGGTGCGGTCACGGTGGCGGTGCTCGCGGCCGCGGTCTGGCAGCCTTGGGGTGCATCCAGCGAACCCGCCGCGGGCAAGGAGGCAGAACCGGTCGCCGGCGACTGGACCCCGTTGTCCCGCTTCCTCGGCCCGGAGATCCCCGTGCCCGACGAGCTGGCCGACGTGGAGGTACGCGGCGACGCCTACGCCAACCAGACCCGCCGGCTCGTGGCCAGCGCCGTCGACACCTACAACTCCAGCCGCACCTTCTACGAGAAGGTGGTCGCCAAGGTGCCGGACCTGGCGCTGCGGGAGCCGGCCGAGGACGAGACCGTGGTGGCTCTCGTCTCCGACCGCCACGACAACGTCGGCATGGACTCGGTGGTGCGTGCGATCGCCGACGAGGGCGGCGCGAGCGGCATCCTCGACGCCGGCGACGACACCTCGACCGGGTCCGACTGGGAGACCTTCTCCCTCGACTCCCTCACCGACGCCAGCGACGGCCTGGACAAGTGGGCGGTCACCGGCAACCACGACCACGGGCCGACGGTCGGCAGATACCTGGCCCACAAGGGCTGGACCATGCTCGACGGCGAGGTCGTCGACGGCCCGGGCGGCTCGACCCTCCTCGGCGTCCCCGACCCGCGCAGCAGCGGCCTCGGCAACTGGATCGACGAGAAGGGAGTCACCCTCGAGGAGGCCGGCGAGAAGCTTGCCGACATCGCCTGCGCCTCGATGGACGACGGCAAGCCGGTCGCGACCCTCCTCGTCCACGACCCCTCCCTGGGTCGCGAGACCCTGCGCCGGGGCTGCGCGACCCTCGTGGTCGGCGGCCACCGTCACGTGCACCTGGGCCCGGGCGAGGTCACCGGTGAGAACGGCAACATCGGCTGGACCTACACCAACGGCACCACCGGCGGCGCGGCGTACGCCTTCGCGATGGGGAAGATCCGCCGCACCGCCGAGGTCAGCCTGATCACCTACGCCGACGGGCAGCCCGTCGGTCTCCAGTCGGTCGAGCTGGAGACCAACGGTGCCCTCACCGCCCACGAGTACGTCCCGTTGGAGGGGGCCGGCCGGTGAGCCGGGCCGGGTGGCCCTCAACGGGTCACTGGTTCTCCAGCGGCAGGCCCGGCGGGTTGATCTCGGACTTCTCCACGGCCTCGTTCGACAGGCCGTAGGTCTTCAGCCAGGTGGCGTACTGGCCGTTCTCGATCAGGTAGTTGATCGCGTCGGCCAGCGCCTCGACCAGTCCGCTGTCCTTCTTGGTGGTCGCGGCGATCAGGCCCTGCAGCGACGCGCCCGCGCCGGAGAACGTGCCGGCGTTGCGGAACGTGTCGCCGGTCCCGGCGATCTGGTAGGCGATGCCCGGGTTGGGCCCGAAGTAGGCGTCGATCTGACCCGACTCCAGGGCGGTCCAGGTGGCGGCGTTGTCGGGGAAGTACTTCACATCCAGCTTCTTGCCCTCGGCCTTCAGCTTGGCCTGCCACTCGAGCAGGATCTTCTCCTGGTTGGTGCCGGAGCCGACCGCGACCTTCAGGCCGTCGAGCGTGCGGTAGTCGCCGCCGAACTCCCAGGTCGACGCGCCGACCGTGGCGAAGCCGAGGTTGTCCTGGCGGTAGGAGGCGAAGTCGTACTTCTGCTTGCGCTCCTCGGTGTCGGTCACGTTGGAGATCGCGACGTCGCTGGTGCCGGCGTCGAGACCGACGAAGAGGTTCTCCCAGGTGGCGTTGTTCAGCTCCGGCTTCAGCCCGAGCACGGCCGCGATGAGCCGGCCGAGGTCGGGCTCGGTGCCGGTCAGCGTCTTGTTGTCGGTGCCGACGAAGGCGAGCGGCGGGAACCCGGCCGGGAGCGCGCCCTGGCCGATCTTGAGGGTGCCGCGGTCGAGGATCTCCTGCGGGACCTTCTTCCGGATCGCCTCGACGACCGGGACGTCGATGGTGGTCGGCTTCGCGGCGTTCCCGGCGACCTCGCCGATCCGCACGCTGGTCGTGTCGCCACCGGACTCGGTCGCGCTCTCGTCGTCGGAGCCCCGGGTGGCGAGGAACGCGACGACGATCGCGATCACCGCCACGACCGCGACGGCCGCGACGATCAACGGCGTGCGGCGCCGCGGCGGGATCTCGGGCTTCTCCGTCGTGGTGTCGGGCTCGGACTTGTCGGGCTCGTTCTTGGTCTCGGGCTCGTTCTTGGTGTCGGGGTCTGTCTTGGTGTCGTCGGACATGGTTGTTCTCCTAAGGGGTGGGGTCAGCGGACCTTGCCGAGGAACTCGCGGGTGCGAGCGTTCTGTGGGTGGTCGAGCACCTGGGCCGGAGGGCCCTGCTCGACCACGACGCCGCCGTCGATGAACACGACGTGGTCGGCGACGTCACGTGCGAAGCCGATCTCGTGGGAGACGATGACCAGCGTCCTCCCGCTCCGTGCGAGCTCCTTGATGACGGCGAGCACCTCGCCGACTAGCTCGGGGTCGAGGGCGGAGGTGGGCTCGTCGAAGAGCAGGAGGTCGGGCTCGAGCGCGAGTGCGCGGGCGATCGCCACCCGCTGCTGCTGGCCGCCGGAGAGCTGGCGCGGGTAGTCGGTGCAGCGGTGCTTCAGCCCGACACGGTCCAGCAGCTCGTACGCCTTGGTGTAGGCCGCGTCCCAGCCGGCGACCTTGTGCGCGAGCAGCGGTTCGGCGACGTTGGCGGCGACGGTGAGGTTGGGGAAGAGGTTGAAGCTCTGCGCGACGAACCCGATCCGGGCGCGCTGCCGGCGCACCTGCCGTGGGCTGAGCTCGTGGAGGCGGCCGTTGTGCTCGCGTACGCCGATCAGCTCACCGGCCACCGAGACGTAGCCCAGGTCCAGGGTCTCGAGGTGGTTGAGCGTACGCAGCAGCGTGGACTTCCCGGAGCCGGAGGGACCGATGACGACCGTCACCGTCCCGGGAGCCAGGTCGAGGTCGATCCCCTTCAGCACCGCGTGGGGGCCGAAGGACTTGTGCGCGTTGCGGACGCGTACGCCTTCGACGGTCTTCTCGGTCTTCTCGGTGGTGGTCATCGGCGGACCTCCCAGCCGCGGGAGTAGTGGCGCTCGACGTAGTGCTGGAGGACGGAGAGGACGGCCGCGAGGAGGAGGTACCAGGCGGTGCCGACCAGCAGGATGGCCACCTTGTCGCTGACGTGGGTGCTCTCGAGCTGGTAGACGATCCCGAAGAGGTCGACCAGGGAGACGTAGTAGACCAGCGAGGATGCCTTGACCAGGCCGATCAGCTGGTTGACGTAGCCGGGGACGATGCTGCGCAGGGCCTGCGGGAGGACCACCTGGCGGAGCCGACGCCAGGGCGAGAGGCCGAGCGCGTTGGCGGCCTCGATCTGGCCGTGGTCGACGGAGAGCAGCCCGCCGCGGATGATCTCGGCGGCGAAGGCGGCCTCGTTGAGGCTGAGCCCGACGACCGCGGCGACGAACGGCACCAGCAGGCCGTCGACGTCGTAGGAGACCAGGCTCGGCCCGAACGGGATGTTGATCCCGACGCGCGGGAAGAAGAGGGAGGCGTTGAAGATGATGATGAGGAGCACGACGAGCGGCAGCGACCGGAAGAACCAGATGTAGGCCCAGCTCAGGGCGTTGACGAGCGGGTTGCCCGACATCCGGCCCAGGGCCAGGATCACGCCGCCGACGAAGCCCACGACCGCGCTGACCGCGGTCACCTCGAGGGTGACCAGCAGCGCGTCGAGGACCACGTCGAGCGTGAAGTAGTAGGAGATCCGGTCCCACTGGTAGGCCGGGTTGGCCGCGAGCGCGCGGACCGCCTCGACGGTGAGGGCGAGGACGATCGCGGTGACGACCCAGCGGCCGTAGCGGCGACGCGGTGCGACTTTCCTGGTGGCCAGCGGATCCTGTGGTGGTGCCGGTGGGTCGGCCGCGATCGCGGCCGGGGTGGCGGTGGTGGTCATGGCTTCCTCGGGTCTCTGGGGGACCGCCAGACAAAACGCATAATGTCTAGCGAGTTGATAGAGAATAGGATGCCGTGCGTGACCACTGACGCGCGACCGATTGCTGAGACGGACTCCGTCCTGGACAACATCGTCTGGGAGTCCCTCCTCGGGCCGAACCGGCATCTGGGAGAGATCTCCGGGCTGGCTGCCCGCTACGACCCGGAGGTGGCCGCGTTCGCCGGCATCGCCGAGGACTCGCCGCAGGCCTGGGCAGATCTCGCCGGCCTCCTCGGGCCGGGCGGGACCTGCTTCTTCACCTCGCCACGGCCGGTGCGCCCGCCCGTCGGGTGGGAGGTCCTCGGCGGTGGCGAGGGGGTGCAGATGGTCGATGCCGGGGTCGTCGCGGTGCCGGACGCCGATGTCGTCGTGCTGGGGGCGGACGACGTCCCGGAGATCCTCGACCTGGTCGCACGCACCAAGCCTGGTCCGTTCGAGCCGCGCACCATCGAGATGGGCACATATCTCGGCATCCGCGTGGGCGGTCGCCTCGTCGCGATGGCCGGCGAGCGCAACCATCCCCAGGGCTGGACCGAGGTCAGCGCGGTCTGCACCGACGCCGGCTTCCGTGGGCAGGGGCTCGCCGGGCGGTTGGTCAGGGCGGTGACGTACGGGATCAACCAGCGGGGCGAGCGCGCCCTTCTGCATGCCAGCGGCACCAACGAGAACGCCATCCGGCTCTACCGCTCCCTCGGCTTCGTCCTCCGGCGCACCACCAACTTCGCCCACCTCCGTGCGCCGGGGTAGGGGCGTCGGATGCGCACAACCGGCGGTGACTGGCTACGATTGTCCCGCCGTCACTCCGTGGGCGGCATGCCGGTGTAGCTCAGTTGGTAGAGCGTTCGCCTTGTAAGCGAAATGTCGCGGGTTCGACTCCTGTCACCGGCTCCATCCACTACATGTCTCAGCGGAGCTGGGTGACCTCGTACGTCGTCGGCGGGTTGGCGATGTCGTCCTGGGAGGCGACGAGCTCGAGCTCGCGACGACCCGACTTCAACGTCCGGTCGAGGATGGCGAAGAGGGTGTTGGCGGTGCGGCCGAGGGCGGCCGGCGTGGAGCCGGTCGAGAGCAGGTGGGAGAGGTAGACCGCGGCGGTGACGTCGCCGCCGCCGTTGGGGGAGATCGGGAGCAGCGGAGTGGTGACCGACCAGGCGCCCTCGTCGGAGACCGCGACCAGGTCGAGGTGGGTGGGATCCTTGGTGATCACCGAGGTCACGAGCACGTTCGACGGGCCGGAGTCGCGGACGACGTCGACCGCGGCGAGCACCTCCTGGAGCGTGTCGGTCGCCTCGACGCCGGCGAGGAAGTTGAGCTCGAAGTGGTTGGGCGTGATCACGTCGGCGGCGGGGACGACCTCGTCGCGCATGAACTCCGGGATGCCCTCACGGACGAACATCCCGCGCCCGACGTCCCCCATCACCGGGTCGCAGCAGTAGAGGGCCCGCGGGTTGAGCGCCTTCACGCGGCGTACGGAATCCAGGACGATCGCGCCGACCGCCGGGTCGCCCTGGTAGCCGGACAGCACCGCGGAGACGGTGGAGAGACCGTCGCGCTCGGAGATCCCCTCGATGACCTCGGCGACCTGGTCGGCGGCCACGACCGGTCCACGCCAGGCGCCGTAGCCGGTGTGGTTGGAGAAGTTGACCGTGAGCACCGGCCAGACCTCGTGGCCGAGGCGCTGGATCGGGAAGACGGCCGCCGAGTTGCCGACGTAGCCGAAGGCCACGTGCGACTGGATGGAGAGGATCTGCATGGAACCAGTCTCCAACAGTCGGCTCAGGCGGCCTTCTTCTGGGCCTTGGTGGCGGCCTTCTTCTTGGGCGGGTCGTTGAGCATCCAGGCTGCCAGCGCGCCGCCGATCGCACCGAAGAGATGGCCCTGCCAGGAGACGCCGGCCTGACCGGGAAGCACGCTGACGAGCAGTCCGCCGTAGACGAGGAAGGCGAGGATGCCGATGACGATCTGCACGAGGCTGTGGCTGAAAAGTCCGCGCATGATGACGTAGACCAGCCAGCCGAAGATCAGCATCGAGGTCCCGGCGGTGATGCTGCCCGGGGGCGACATCAGCCAGACGCCGACCCCGCCGACGACCCAGATGATCAGCGTCGCGACGATCCCGCGGCCGACGCCCGAGGCGAGCACCAGGAAGCTGAGGATGAGCGCGGGCAGGGTGTTGCCGTAGAGGTGGGCCCAGCCGAAGTGGAGCACCGGCGCGAACACGATGCCGAGCAGGCCGGCGTCGGTGCGGGGCGTGATGCCGAGCGAGTCGAGCTGGTGGCCGCTGATGTAGTCGGTGGCCTCGAGCACCCACAGCAGGGCGACGAAACCGAGCGACCAAGCACCGGCCCGAAGCCAGTTGGCGCGTTTGGCCGGCGTGGGGGAATCCTGGCTCACGCCCAAAATACTAGCCACAGCGTCCTACCTACCGCTCCACAGCGGCGAGCCGCTGCTCGAGGGTCCCGTAGAGGTAGGGGACGGCCGCGGGGTGAGGTCCGGTCTCGTAGAGCTCGGTCGCGAGGGCCCGCGGCGACTCCCCGGTGTGGTCGGCCGCCCAGGTGTCACCGCCTCCGCTGATCCGCCCGCCGTCGAGGGGGAGCACCGCGTCGGGCGCCAGCGCGACCCAGCGTTCGCCGTCGTCGAGCCAGGCCACCGGGATCGCGTACGCCTCGCCCGCGGTCAGGTCGGCGTCGATCGAGATCCGACGGCCGATCGGGTGGGCTCCCTGCCGGCTCCACAGGACGGCGGTGATCTCGAGCCGGTCCGTGCCGGCCGGGCCGGCGGTGCCCAGGACGAGGTGGTCGGCGAAGGTGGCCCAGTCGCGTACGCCGGCGGCCGGGTACTCCGGAGGGCCGGCCCGGTCCAGCAGGACCCTGCCGCCGAGCACGGCCGCCCAGGCGGCCAGCAGGACCACGACGACGGTGCCGGCGATCTTGAGCCGGCGGGAGACCGACAGCGTCGGTCCGGACGCGTTCTCGCTCACGTGACCCCCGTCCGTCGCGCCGATGCGCCGATCTTAGTCCGACAGTGCTTATTCAGGCACAGACCAGTCGACCGGAGAACCGCCCTGTTCGACCAGGAGGGCGTTGGCGCGCGAGAACGGCCGGGATCCGAAGAACCCGCGGCGCGCGGAGAGCGGCGAGGGATGGACCGACTTGATCGCCGGCACCCCGTTGAGCCGCGGCTCGAGGTTCTGCGCGTGCCGGCCCCAGAGGATCGCGACCAGAGGCCCGCCGCGGCGGCCGAGAACGTCGATCGCCCGCCCGGTGACCTCCTCCCAGCCCTTCTTCGAGTGGGAGGCGGGTGCGCCGGGGCGCACGGTCAGCGAGGTGTTGAGCAGCATCACCCCGCGGTCGGCCCACGTCGAGAGGTCGCCGTGCTCGGGCATCTTCAGGTCGAGGTCGGTGGCCAGCTCGGCGTAGATGTTCCGCAGCGACGCGGGCAGGGGACGTACGTCCTTCTCGACCGCGAAGCTGAGCCCGATCGGGTGCCCGATGGTCGGATAGGGATCCTGGCCGACGATCAGGACGCGTACGTCTCGCAGCGGGCGCCGGAAGGCGTTGAAGATCCGGTCGCCGTCGGGAAGATAGGGACGCCTGGCGGCCAGCTCGTCGCGCAGGAAACGGCCCATCTGCTCGATCTGCGGCTCGGCCGGCGCCAGCGCCTCGGCCCAGTCGGCAGCCATCAGGCCCTTGTCCACGAGTCCTGCCAGTGCGCTCATGCCGCCACCTCCGTAGGGCAGGGCGAAGAATACGGAAGTGGCGGCCTGAGGCTGATGGTCGCTCGCTGTCGCTCGCTCATGGTCCCTCAACATATCGTTCGCCATCGTCAGGGACGCTGGATAGGTTGTGGTGCATGAAGTTCGGACTCTTCATCCCGCAGGGATGGCGCTTTGACCTCGTCGGGATCGACCCGGCCGACCAGTGGACCGCGATGAAGGACCTGGCGCTCCACGCCGACGCCGGGAGCTGGGAGTCGGTCTGGGTCTACGACCACTTCCACACCACCCCGGAGCCCTCGGACCAGGCGACGCACGAGGCCTGGACGCTGATGGCCGGCCTCGGCGCGGTGACGTCGCGGGTGCGGCTCGGCCAGATGTGCTCCTGCATGTCCTACCGCAACCCCGCCTACCTGGCGAAGATCGCCGCGACCGCCGACCACATCAGCGGCGGCCGGATCGAGATGGGCATCGGCGCGGGCTGGTACGAGCACGAGTGGCGGGCCTACGGGTATGGCTTCCCCGAGGCGCGCGACCGGCTCGGGATGCTCCGCGAGGGGGTTCAGATCTTCCAGCAGGCCTGGACGAAGGGCGTCTCGTCGCTGGACGGGAAGTACTACCAGGTCGACGGCGCCATCTGCCAGCCGCTGCCGATCCAGAAGGGTCGCTCCGGGATCCCGCTGTGGATCGCCGGTGGCGGCGAGAAGGTCACCCTGAAGATCGCCGCTCAGTACGCCGACTACACCAACTTCGCCGGCGACGCGGAGACGTTCCAGGCGAAGTCGGAGATCCTGCGCGGCCACTGCGACAAGCTCGGCCGCGACTTCTCCGAGATCACCCGCTCGTCCAACTACAACGTCTTCATCGGTGAGACCGAGAAGGACGTCCAGGACAGGATCGACTGGTACGCCGACCACCTCACCAAGTCGCTCGGTGAGGCCGCCGGTGCGGAGCACGCGCGCCGCAGCGGCAGCCAGGGTTTGACCGGCACGCCCGAGCAGATCGTCGAGAAGCTGAAGGCGATGGAGGAGCTGGGGATGACGTACGCCATCACCTACTTCGGCGACGCCGCCTACGACCGCTCCTCGATCGAGCTCTTCGAGTCTCAGGTCGCCCCCGAGTTCGCCTGACCTCCCCTCAGACGACGCCCAGCAGGAGGGCGACCGTGCCGACGGTCGCCATGAGCAGGGCTGTCCCGGGGTGCATGCCGATCGAGACCCGGATGTCCTGCTTGCGCCAGACGAGCCAGACGGCGGGGAACATGAAGATGATCCGCGACAGCACGGCCCAAGGCGTCCAGAAGTGGTAGACGGAGAAGAGGACCGTGTTCAGCACCGGGGCGCCCCAGCCGAGGTGGGAGATGCGCGGCAGCAGGAATCCGCGGAAGTAGAGCTCTTCGATCAGGGGCAGGGTGAATCCGGTCAGCGGCAGGCAGAGCACCATCGTGACGACTACGCGGGAGTGTGCGTATCCCTCGAGGTAGGTGGTGCCGCTGGCGCCGGCTCCCTCGTAGGAGACCCAGGTGAAGAAGGTGTCGTAGATGACGGTGTCCAGCGGGGACAGCGCCAGCGACACCACGGTCATCCACACGATGAGGCCGGCGATGAGAGCGGTGATCCTGCCGCGGGAGATCGGCTTGTCGAGGTAGCCCACCACACCGCGCAGCGAATACCGTCCGTTGCGCTGCCGGCCGAGCCACAGCAGGCCGAGCAGGATCGGGGTCAGCACCAGGATCAGGGCGATCGCCCACGCCAGGAAGATCGGGTAGTCGATCGCCCTGACCAGGGGCGCTGCGACGAAGACGTACGCGGCGACGATGAGCGCGCCCGGGACCAGATGCAGCGCGACGGAGAGCGGAAGGGAGTGTCGCTCGGCGAGCAGCAGGCCGACGAGGCGGTTGGGTGGCGCAGGCTCCGCGTGGGAGGCAGGCGCGTGGGCGGACTGATCGGTGGACATCGTTCCTCCAGGTGAAGTGGGTCCGTGTGGGGCTGAACCAGCCAGTGGAGTCTTCCGCGGCGAACCCGCCGGAACAACGACGATCTGCCCACCGATTCATAACCTCTGCGTTATGGTCAGCGCCGTGGAGATGCGTGACATCGAGATCTTCCTGACCCTCGCCGAAGAGCTGCACTTCGGGCGTACGGCCGAACGGCTGCACATCACCCAGGCGCGGGTGAGCCAGGCCATCAAGGCGCAGGAGCGCCGCATCGGCGGCGCGTTCTTCGATCGAACCAGCCGGACGGTCGCCCTGACCCCGCTCGGTCACCAGCTGAGAGCGGACCTGCTCGTCGGATATCAGGCGATCGAGCGGGGCCTGGCCAGGGCGAGCGAGACGGCCCGTGGCATTGCCGGCACCGTACGGCTCGGTGCGATGGGCGCTGTCGCGCACGAGCTGACCACGCTGTTCGACGCGTTCAGAGCTCGGCATCCCGGCAGCGACGTCGTCACCCGGGAGATCCATCTCGGCGACCCGTTCGCCGAGCTGCGGCGCGGCGACGTGGATCTGGCCATGCTGTGGCGGCCGGTCAAGGAGCGTGACCTGGTGGAAGGGCCGGTGGTGTTCACCGAAGGTCGGTTCATGGCGATGTCCGACAGCCACGAGCTCGCCGAGAGGGAGTCGGTGTCGATGGAGGACTTCGGCGGGCAGGTGGTTCCGTCCGCGGGGCCGGCGTACTGGCTGGACAGCATGGTGCCGCGAGTGACGCCCGCGGGCCGACCGACCGTTCGCGGTCCGGCGGTCGCCACCTTCCACGAGCTGCTGCATGTGGTGTCCAGCGGACAGGCGCTGGCTGCGTTCGGCCAGCACTATCCCCGCTACTACTCGCATCCGGGCATCGCGCTCGTCCCGGTGCGGGACGCGCCCAGGACCGAATGGGCGCTCGTCTGGCGCGACGACGACCTCGACCCACGTACGCGGTCGTTCATCGATCTCGCCAGCTCCATCGGCCCCCGCGCGTTCGGCGGCTGAGAGGGTCTCAATTCACCTGGCGCCCGTGGGGCGGACGTTTACAACTCCCTGACCGACGGGTAGGAAGACGTACATGAAGATGACGACCCTCCTCGGGGGAGCGGCGGTCGCCGCAGGCGTGGTCGCCGCGCGCGACCTGACCCAGCGCAAGCACGCGATCCTGCGGAACTTCCCGGTGATCGGGCATGCGCGCTACCTGATGGAGAAGATCGGACCGGAGCTGCGGCAGTACATCGTCGCCGACAACGACGAGGAGCGGCCCTTCAGTCGCGACCAGCGGCGTTGGGTCTACGCCTCGGCCAAGGGGCAGAACAACTACTTCGGGTTCGGCACCGACAACGACATCGAGCACACCCAGGGCCACATCCACATCAAGCACCGTACGTTCGCCGACGCCCTGCCCGACGACCACGACCCGGCCGCCAAGCTCCCGGCGGCGAAGGTGCTCGGGGGCCCGCGCGGGCGGGCGAAGGCGTTCCGGCCGGAGTCGGTCGTCAACATCTCGGCGATGTCGTTCGGGTCGCTGTCCGGGCCGGCGATCACGGCGCTCAACCGGGGCGCCAAGCAGGCCGGAGCGATGCACAACAGCGGCGAGGGCGGCATCTCGCCCTACCACCTCGAGGGTGGTGCCGACCTGGTGCTGCAGATCGGCACGGCGTACTTCGGCTGCCGGAACGCCGACGGCACCTTCTCGATCGAACGGCTGAAGGAGCGGGTCGCGACCGCGCCGGTCAAGGCGATCGAGATCAAGCTCTCCCAGGGTGCGAAGCCGGGGCTCGGTGGGCTGCTGCCGGCCGCCAAGGTGAGCCGGGAGATCGCCGAGATCCGCGGCATCGAGGTCGGCAAGGACTGCGCATCCCCCTCGCGCCACTCGGCCTTCCGCGACGTCGACTCGATGCTCGACTTCGTCGAGATGATCGCCGCCGAGACCGGGTTGCCGGTCGGCATCAAGTCGGCGGTCGGCGAGATGGAGTTCTGGCAGGAGCTCGCCGGCACGATGCGGTCGGGCGAGCGGGGTGTCGACTTCATCACCGTCGACGGCAGCGAGGGCGGCACCGGTGCCGCTCCGCTGATCTTCTCCGACGCGGTCGCGATGCCCTACCGGATCGGCTTCTCGCGGGTCTACGGCACCTTCGCCGAGCTCGGCCTGACCGACCAGGTCACGTTCATCGGGTCGGCCAAGCTCGGCCTGCCGGAGAACGCCGCCGTCGCGTTCGCGCTCGGCGCCGACATGGTCAACGTCGGCCGCGAGGCGATGATGTCGATCGGCTGTATCCAGGCGCAGAAGTGCCACGAGGACACCTGTCCGACCGGCGTCGCGACGCAGAACAAGTGGCTCTCCGGTGGCCTCGACCCGATGGACAAGGGCGATCGCTGCGCCAGCTATCTCCGGACGCTGCGCCGGGAGCTGATGAAGGTGTCCGCCGCCGTCGGCGTCGCCCACCCGGGCCTGATCACGCCGCACGACATCGAGGTCATGAACGGTGACTACGAGTCACGCACCCTCGCCGGCGTCTACGGCTACAAGGACCACTGGGGTGCCCTCGGCCCCGAGGTGACCGGCCAGCTCCTCGACGTCGTGCACCCGCACCGTACGTTCAACGAGAAGCCGACCACCGCCTGAGCGCCGAGCCGTCACGTACGTCGGCCGAGTCGGCACCCAGGTGCCCACTCGGCCGACGCGGCTGACGTCTCGCCGAGGGGGCTCAGGACTCGCCGGCGAACCGGGCGCCGATGGACTCGCGGATCATGTCCATCTGGCGCATCAGGCTGAGCGTCTGGCTGTGCGGCACCAGCGGGGACTCGAGGAGGCCTTCGCGCAGGCAGCGCTGGACCTCGGCGATCTCGTTGCCGTAGCCGGCACCGACGACGGGCTCGTCGCCGACGATCTCGACAGGCTCGTCGCCGTTGGCGGGCTTGAAGACCGCCGAGGACGGGTGGTGGAAGTCGGTCAGCTCGATCCGGCCCTGGTCGGTGGCGATGGCGGCCGCGCGGGAGGAGTAGGAGGTGACCGAGGAGACCATGGTGGAGAGCTCGTTGCCGGCGTACTTCCCGGTCATCACGAGGTCGAGGTCGAAGGTGCCGCCGTCGGCGCCGGTGCCGATGTTGGCCTGAGCGGTCAGCGACCGGGCCTCGCCGAAGAGCAGGTGGGCGAAGGTGAGCGGGTAGATGCCCATGTCGAGCAGCGCACTGGCGCCGAGGGCGGGGTCGAGCAGGCGCTGGTGCCGCTCCGGGTCGGCGACGAAGCCGAGCTCGGCGTGTACGTGACGGGGGACCCCGAAGCGTCCGGACCTCACGTCGGCGACGAGGCGCCGGATGATCGGGTTGGTCGCCATCCACATGGCCTCCATGAGGAACAGCTTCTTGGAGGTGGCCAGGTCGACCATGGTCTGCGAGTCGGCGGCGTTGAGCGTGAGGGCCTTCTCGCACAGCACGTGCTTGCCGGCCTCGAGCACGAGGGTGGCGTGCTCGAGGTGGTGGGAGTGGGGGGAGGCGATGTAGACGACGTCGACGTCCTCGTCGGCGGCCAGCTCCTCATAGGAGCCGTGCGCGCGGACCGGGTTGTTGGCGGCGTACTCCTTCGCGAAGGTCTCCGCGGACTCCTTGCTCCGTGAGCCCACGGCCACGAGTCGGCCGTCGGGGACGAGCATCAGATCGGTGGCTAGGGAGTGGGCGATCCGGCCGGTGCCGAGAATTCCCCACCTGATCGGGTCAGAGTTGGTGGTCACGCGTCGACTCTAGCCACCTGAGCGACCGCTAATGACTGTTGGGCGGAAGCACGCTCTTGTTGTGGCTGCCGGGCACCGCGGCGAGCTCCTCGAGGAAGGTGTCGGCCCAGTGGCGTACGTCCTTGGCGGCGACCTGCTTGCGCATCGCCCGCATCCGGCGGGTGAGCTCCTTCGGCTCGGCCTCGTACGCCTCCAGCAGCGCGGCCTTCATCCCGTTGATGTCGTAGGGGTTCACGAGCCAGGCCTGGCGCAGCTCCTCGGCGGCGCCGGCGAACTCGGAGAGCACGAGCGCGCCGTCGTCCTCGTAGCGGCAGGCGACGTACTCCTTGGCAACCAGGTTCATCCCGTCGCGGTAGGGGGTGACGACCATGATGTCGGCGGCGCGGTAGAGCGCGGCCATCTCGGCGCGGGGGAGACTCGTGTGGAGGTAGGAGATGGCCGGGCGGCCGATGCGGCCGAGGTCGCCGTTGAGCCGGCCGACGAGGCGGTCGATGTCGTCGCGGAGCTTGCGGTACTGCTCGACGCGCTCGCGGGAGGGCACCGCGACCTGCACGAAGATCACGTCCTCGACGTCGAGCTTGGTGTCGCGCAGCAGCTCGCCGAAGGCGCGCAGCCGGGCGTAGATGCCCTTGGTGTAGTCGAGCCGGTCGACGCCGAGCATGATCTTCTTCGGGTCGCCGAGCTGCTGGCGGATCTCCTTGGCGCGCTGGTTGACGCTCTCGTCGTGGGCCATCTCGTCGAAGCCGATGAAGTCGATCGAGATCGGGAACGCGGCCGCGTGCACGGTGCGCCCGTCGGGGAGATAGACCAGGTCACGGTGGGTCTTGTGGCCGACGCGCTGGCGCACCAGGCGGACGAAGTTCTGGGCCGCCTGGGGGAGCTGGAAGCCGACCAGGTCGGCGCCGAGGAGGCCCTCGAGGAGCTGGCGGCGCCAGGGAACCTGCTGGAAGAGCTCGGCCGGCGGGAACGGGATGTGCAGGTAGAAGCCGATGCGCAGGTCGGGGCGGAGCTCGCGGAGCATCTGCGGCACCAGCTGGAGCTGGTAGTCCTGCACCCAGACGGTGGCGCCCTTGGCGGCGACCTCGGCACACTTCTCGGCGAACCGCTTGTTGACCCGCTGGTAGCCGTCCCACCACTCGCGGTGGAACTCCGGCTTGGCCACGACGTCGTGGTAGAGCGGCCACAGGGTGCCGTTGGAGAAGCCCTCGTAGTGCTCCTCGATGTCCTGGCCGCTCATCGTCATCGGCAGCAGATGGAGCCCGTCGTCCTCGAACGGCTCGAGGTCCTCGTCGGTGCCGCCTGGCCAGCCGATCCAGACGCCGTCGTTGGCCCTCAGGACCGGTTCGAGGGCACTGACCAGGCCTCCTGGGGAGCGTCGCCACGCCTTCGTGCCGTCCGGCATCTCCACTCGATCGACGGGGAGCCGATTGGCCACGATTACCAGGTCAGCCTGCACATCTCCGACTGTAACGGACTGGATCCCGGTTCGGTGCGGTGTCGTTCCACTCGCGGTTTTCGGGCGCCGATCGGAATACCTGTCGAGTAACACGCCGCAGGGTGAACCACAGCCGTGTAGTTCGGCGCGTTAGGGTGTGGTCAGATGCAGACGACACCGGGGGACGAGGAATGAGCGCTGTCAACGTGCAGGTCACAGGCCCAGGTGAGGACCCCGCGAGCCTCAGCGAGCGCGACAAGCAGATCCTTGACTTCGAGCGCCAGTGGTGGAAGTACGCCGGGGCCAAGGAGGCCGCCGTGCGCGAGGCGTTCAACATGTCCGCCACCCGTTACTACCAGGTGCTCAACGCGCTGATCGACAAGCCGGAGGCGCTCGAGGCCGACCCGCTGCTGGTACGCCGCCTGCGACGGCTCCGCGCGGCCCGGCAGCGTCAGCGCTCGGCGAGACGGCTGGGCTTCGAGGTCTGAATGACCGGCTGCGTACGTCCTTCGAAGGGTGAGCGTGGCGTCGCGCTCCCCACACCCGTCATCGCGCTGAGCGTGGTGGCCGTCGTCGTCGCCGTGCTCGTCTTCTGGTTCACCGGTGGTGACGGAGACGGCCGCGACGAGAAGATCGCCCAGGCCGGTGGCAGCCCGTCGGCCTCGGCGTCCGCGTCGCCGAAGCCGGCCAAGACCGAGGAGAAGAAGCCGGCCAAGGCCGCGCCCTCGCCCGTCGACCGGGCCAAGGTCGGTGTCGAGGTCTACAACCAGTCCAACGTCGCGGGCCTCGCCGGCGATGTGGCGGCGAAGGCGACCACGGTCGGCTGGAACGTCGTCGGTGAGGACAACTGGATGGGCTCCGTCCCGGAGAACACCGTCTACTACCCGAGCGGGATGAAGCGCGAGGGCAAGCAGCTGGCCGATGACCTCGGCATCAAACGTACCCATCTGTCCGTCGAGGGCTCGATGAAGGGCGACCGGCTGACGGTGATCCTGACCGGGGGCCTCTGAGTCGTCTCGGCCGTTCCCGGGAGCATGTGATCTGACGCACGGTCGCACCTCCCGGTCGGCTCCGCCGTGGGCGCCATGCCAGAGTTGAGGCATGGCCGAACTCCAGCCGGATGACCAGCCGGATGACACTGCAGGAGAGCAGAAGTACGCCGCGGTCGCGGCTGCCGCCGCCGAGACCCTCGTCGGTCTCGACTTCGACGGCACGCTCTCGCCGATCGTCGAGGACCCGGCTGCGGCTCGGATCCACCCGGATGCGGCCTCGGCCCTGATCGCACTCGCGGCCCGGGTCAAGGCGGTCGCCATCGTCACCGGCCGCCCGGCCGGACAGGTCGTCGAGCTCGGCGGGCTGGCGGCCATCGCCGACGCCCTCGCGGAGCTGGGCAAGGAGCTGTACGTCTTCGGGCAGTACGGCAACCAGCGCTGGAGCGGCTCGGACCGGGTCGTCGTCGGCCCGCCGCCGCCCGAGGGTCTGGCGGCCTTCGAGGCCGCCCTGCCCGACGTGCTCGCCGAGCAGGGCGCGAGCGAGGCCTACATCGAGGAGAAGGGTCTTGCCGTCGGTGTCCACACCCGCCGGTTCCCCGACCCCGACGAGCTCACCGCGCGCCTGCTCCCGCCGCTGACCGAGCTGGCCGCCGAGCACGGACTGATGATCGAGCCCGGCAAACAGGTCATCGAGGTGCGCGCCCCGGGCATGCACAAGGGCCTGGCGATCGAGACGCTGATCGCCGAGGTCTCGCCCGGCGCGATCCTCTTCGGCGGTGACGACCTGGGCGACATCGAGGCGTTCGAGGCCGTCAGGGCCTGGGGCAAGGCCACCGGGTCGCCGACCCTCCTCGTCTACTCCCACGCCGGGGCGGACCGGGGTCCGCTCGCCGGGCTGGCCGACATCGAGGTCGCCGGGCCCGACGGTGTGCTGGGGCTGCTGCGGCGGCTGACGGACGAGGCAAGCCAGGGGTGACGCGGTCTCCGTCCGCTGACAGCGAACACAATAACCGGAGGGAACATCCGGTTGCTCCCGGAAGTTGAGCCAGTATCACTCAACTTTTCTAGGAGGGTCCGCATGGACAAGCTTCCTGTGCTGTTCGTCTCGGACGCCGTGGTCCTGCCGGGGATGGTCGTGCCCATCGAGCTCGACGAGGCCGCGCAGGCTGCGATCGACGCCGCCCGGGCAGGCTCGGAGAGCCGGCTGCTGGTGGCGCCGCGGCTGGGGGACCGGTACGCGACGTACGGCGCTGTCGCCACGATCGAGCGCGTCGGCCGGTTCCGCGGCGGTGAGCCCGCGGCGGTGCTGAGGGCCGTCGGCCGTGCGAAGATCGGCTCCGGCGTGACCGGGCCCGGCGCCGCGCTGTGGGTCGAGGTCGAGCCCGCCGACGAGACCACCACGGAGCACGCGAAGGAGCTGGCCGAGGAGTACAAGCGGCTCGTCGTCGCCGTGCTCCAGCGTCGCGAGGCCTGGCCGGTCATCGACCAGGTCAACCGGCTCACCGAGCCGTCCGAGATCGCGGACACCGCCGGCTACGCGCCCTACCTCGACGACGATGCCAAGCGTGAGCTTCTCGAGACGCCGGACGTCGAAGAGCGTCTGGCGAAGGTGATCGCCTGGGCCAAGGACTACATCGCCGAGTCCGAGGTCAGCGACAAGATCGCCGAGGACGTACGTGAGGGCATGGAGAAGACGCAGCGGGAGTTCCTGCTGCGTCAGCAGCTCGCCGCGATCCGCAAGGAGCTCGGCGAGGGCGAGCCCGAGGGCTCCGACGACTACCGGGCCCGGGTCGAGGCCGCCGACCTCCCCGAGGCTGTACGCGAGGCCGCGCTGCGCGAGGTCGACAAGCTCGAGCGTGGCTCCGAGCAGAACCCCGAGACCGCGTGGATCCGCACCTGGCTCGACACGGTGCTGGAGCTGCCCTGGGGCGTGGTCACGGAGGACTCGACCGACGTGGCCGCCGCCCGTGAGGTGCTCGACGCCGACCACCACGGCCTCGAGGAGGTCAAGGACCGGATCGTCGAGTACCTGGCGGTCAGGGCCCGTCGCGCCGAGCGTGGCCTGCAGGTCATCGGCGGGCGCGGCTCGGGCGCCGTCGTGCTGCTCGCCGGTCCCCCGGGAGTCGGCAAGACCTCGCTCGGTGAGTCGGTCGCGCGCTCGCTCGGACGGAAGTTCGTCCGGGTCGCGCTGGGCGGCGTCCGCGACGAGGCCGAGATCCGCGGTCACCGGCGCACCTACGTCGGCGCGCTGCCGGGCCGGATCGTGCGGGCCATCAAGGAGGCCGGCTCGATGAACCCGGTCGTGCTCCTCGACGAGGTCGACAAGGTCGGCTCCGACTACCGGGGTGACCCTGCCGCCGCGCTGCTCGAGGTGCTCGACCCGGCGCAGAACCACACCTTCCGCGACCACTACCTCGAGCTCGACCTGGACCTCTCCGACGTGCTCTTCATCGCCACGGCCAACGTCGTGGAGCAGATCCCGAGCGCGCTGCTCGACCGGATGGAGCTGGTCACGATCGACGGCTACACCGAGGACGACAAGGTCGCCATCGCCCGCGACTTCCTGCTGCCCCGGCAGCTCGAGCGTGCCGCGGTGACGCCGGCGGAGGTCACGGTCTCCGACGACGCCCTGCGTGAGCTGGCGGCGAACTACACCCGCGAGGCAGGCGTACGCCAGCTCGAGCGGCTCCTCGCCAAGGCGCTGCGCAAGGCGGCGACGAAGCTGGCGACCGGCACGGAGCACGTCGAGGTCGACCTGGACAACCTCAAGGACCTGGTCGGCCGGCCGCGGTTCACGCCGGAGTCGGCGGAGCGTACGTCGGTCCCGGGGGTCGCCACCGGACTGGCCGTCACCGGGCTGGGTGGCGACGTGCTCTTCATCGAGGCGTCGGCGGCGGACGGGCAGACCGGCCTGAACATCACTGGCCAGCTCGGCGACGTGATGAAGGAGTCCGCGCAGATCGCGCTCTCCTTCGTCCGCTCGCACGCCGCGGAGCTGGGCGTCGACCCGGCCGTCCTCGACCGCTCGCTGCACGTCCACGTGCCGGCCGGTGCGGTCCCCAAGGACGGGCCGTCGGCCGGGATCACCATGGTCACCGCGCTCACCTCGCTTGCGACCGGTCGGCCGGTGCGCAGCGAGGTCGGCATGACCGGTGAGGTCTCCCTCTCCGGCCGGGTGCTGCCGATCGGCGGCCTCAAGCAGAAGCTGCTCGCCGCCCAGCGGGCCGGTCTGACCGAGGTCTTCGTGCCGCAGCGCAACGAGCCCGACCTGGACGAGGTGCCGGAGGACGTGAAGCAGGCGCTGAAGATCAACCTGGTGAGCGATGTCAGGGATGTCGTACGCGGCGCCCTGGCCCCCGCAACCGGCGGCTCCGCCACGAAGAGCTCGGTAGCCGCTGCCTGACCGGATCGTTCCGGATGCTGCCCGCTTGATGCCTCGTGCATCGAGCGGGCAGCTCGCACACTGGAGTCATGAGCAACCGAGCACTTCTCGTCATCGACATCCAGGAATCCTTCCGCCGGCTGGCCACGTGGGAGCAGACCCTCCACCCCGACATCGCCGAGCGCGCCGACCGGTTGGTGAGCCTCGCGCGTGCCAGCGGCGACCTCGTCGTCTGGGTGCTGCACACCGAGCCCGGCAGCGGTGGCGCGTTCGACCCGGCCTCGGGTCACGTGCGCTATCTCGACGGGCTCAGTGGCCCGCAGGAAGGTGACGTCGAGGTGCGCAAGACCTCGCACAACGCCTTCACCACGACCAACCTGCAGCAGGTGCTGACCGAGCACGGGGTGACCGAGCTCGTGGTGTGCGGGATCCGCGCCGAGCAGTGCGTCGAGACCACCGCTCGGATCGGCTCCGACCTCGGCTACCGGGTCACCTACGTCGCCGACGCGGTCTCCACCGAGCCGCTGGGTGGGTTGTCGGCGGAGGAGATCGTGGAGCGTACGAAACTCGTGCTCAGCGGCCGGTTCGCCGAGATCGCGACCATCGCCGATCTGGAGGCTGTGGCAGCATCTGCGGCGTGAGCTCAGTCGTGTTCGTGCTGCTGCCCGGCGTACATCTGCTCGACCTCGCCGGGCCGGCGCAGGCGTTCCACACGGCGGGCAACCTGGGTCACGCCTACGACCTCACCTACGTCGCGGGCGCCGAGCCGGGGGAGGTGCTCTCGGCCCAGGGGCTGCCCCTGGCGCCCACCGGGGAGTGGCCCGAGCTCGACTCCGACGATCTGCTCCTCGTGCCGGGCTGGCGGGCGGCGTACGATCTCGTCGCCGGCCCCCGGCTGACCCGGCACACCGCCGAGCGGCTCCGTGCCCATCATGCGGCCGGGGGCGAGGTGGCGAGCGTCTGTGCCGGCGCCGACGCCCTCGGCCAGGCAGGTCTGCTCGACGGCCGCCTCTGCACCACCCACCACGACCTCCAGGACGCGCTGGCCAGGCGCTACCCGAAGGCCCGGGTGGTGCGTGACGTGCTCTTCACCAGCGATGACCGGATCGTGACGTCGGCCGGCATCGCCAGCGGCATCGACCTGAGCCTGCACCTCCTCGCGATGCGCCACGGGCCGGCGCTGGCGGCTCGGGTGGCGCGCGACATGGTCGTCTACGCGCGCCGCAACGGCGACCAGCCCCAGGAGAGCGTCCTGCTGCGCCACCGCAACCATCTCGACGACACCGTCCACCACGTCCAGGACGTCATCGACGCCCGGTTCGCCGAGCCGCTCCCGCTCTCCGGCCTGGCCGAGGGAGCGGGGGTGAGCGAGCGCACCCTGACCCGTGCCTTCGTACGCGCCACCGGTCTCACGCCGCTCCGCTACCAGCAGGCTCTACGCCGAGAGCGCGCCGAGCACCTGCTCGCCGCCGGGACCACGATGGAGTCGGCCGCCCGGACGGTGGGGTTCGACGACGCCCGGATGCTGCGC
The DNA here is from genome assembly GCA_040302365.1 of Nocardioides sp. NPDC126508. Classification (GTDB taxonomy): domain Bacteria; phylum Actinomycetota; class Actinomycetes; order Propionibacteriales; family Nocardioidaceae; genus Nocardioides. The sequence continues at coordinate 69,269 of JBEOUM010000003.1, read as the reverse complement.
CGTCTCCGCGCGCGCTGACGCCGAGCGAGTCCAGATAGCGGACAGATGGTCCGCGGAGTGGAACCCGCGTGTGTCCGGCGCCGGATACCTGCCGTACGATCGCTACTGCTCATCGAGAGGGACTGAGGGAACGGCCCAGTGAAGTCCCGGCAACCGACCGCGAGCCTCCTCCCATGCCAGGGCGGGTAGCGGAGCAGGTGCTAATTCCGGCCCGGCGCGAGAGACGTGATCGGGGAAGATGAGGAGGAGGTTTCTCATGAGCGCTGCGACCACGGAGACGACGAAGGGCCTGCGCGAGGGCGCTTTCGGCAATGCCTCGGCGCTGTCGTGCCGGGAGTGCGGCAACCAGATCGAGCTCGGTCCGCACTACGCCTGTCCGGAGTGTTTCGGGCCACTGGAGGTGGCCTATGACTTCCCGGCCGTGACCCGCGAGGAGATCGAGGCCGGACCCCGCAACATCTGGCGCTACAAGGCGCTGCTGCCGGTGCCCGACGACATCGAGCAGAGCCCCAACACCGAGCCCGGCTTCACCCGGCTCCTGGACGCGAAGAACCTCGCCAAGGAGCTCGGCATCGAGAAGATCTGGGTGAAGGACGACTCGACCAACCCGACCAACTCGTTCAAGGACCGCGTGGTCGCCTGCGCCCTGAGCGCCGCCCGCGAGCTCGACGCCAAGGTCTTCGCCTGCCCCTCGACCGGCAACCTGGCCAACGCCGTGGCCGCCGCCGGCGCCCGCGCCGGGATCCCGACCGCGGTCTTCATCCCCAGCAACCTCGAGCAGCCCAAGCAGGTCAACTCGGCCGTCTTCACCGACAACCTGATCGCGGTCGACGGCAACTACGACGACGTCAACAAGCTCGCCCAGGAGATCGCCGCGGAGGAGGAGGGCTGGGCGTTCGTGAACGTCAACGTACGTCCCTTCTACGCCGAGGGCTCCAAGACGCTCGGCTTCGAGATCGCCGAGCAGCTCGGCTGGCGCCTGCCCGACCAGATCGTCATCCCTGTGGCCTCCGGATCCCAGCTGACCAAGGTCGACAAGGCCTTCAAGGAGCTGATCAAGCTCGGTCTGGTCGAGGAGAAGCCCTACCGGATCTTCGGTGCCCAGGCGACCGGCTGCAACCCGGTCGCGACGGCGTTCAAGGCCGGCGTGGACGCCATCCGTCCGGTCAAGCCCGACACCATCGCCAAGTCGCTCGCCATCGGCAACCCGGCCGACGGCATCTACGTCCTCGACGCCACCCGCTCCTCCGGCGGCGCCGTCGAGGAGGTCACCGACGACGAGATCCGTGCCGCGATCGTGCTGCTCGCTCGCACCGAGGGCATCTTCACCGAGACCGCCGGTGGCACCACCCTGGCGGTCACCAAGAAGCTCGTCGAGACCGGCGCCCTGGACCCGAGCCTGGAGACGGTGATCATCAACACCGGCCACGGCCTCAAGACCCTCGACGCGGTCAGCGGCATCGTCGGCCCCCGCGCCACCATCGCCCCCAACTACGACTCCTTCGAGGAAGCCGGTCTCTCCCAGGCATGAGGCCCGTCAGCGGGTCACGCTGGTCCATCGCGACTATGACAGAGGGTCTGACCTTGTGAAAGATTCACGAGGTCAGACCCTCTGTCATAGCGAGGCGTCACTCGGCCAGCTGGCGACACTCGCCGGCGACGCAAGCCAACCCGTTGCGCACTGACAGCGTCGGTTCGGCCTCTTTCCCGACGGCCACCGTGTAGCTCGCCACCGTGTGCCCGCGCACCACGTCGAGACGATGCACTCGAGTGCCGACGGCATCGCGATCCGCGACGAGCTGGAGATAGGTGCCGCCATCGTAGGCGTACGCGAGGACTTCCTCGTACGCATCCTCGATCCTGACCACGCGTGACGACCCGGCGAACCAGACTGCCCGCTCGCCCGAGGCCGAGACCACCGGGAAGGCAGGCTGGCCGGTTGCGTTGCGATCGATGGCGATGTCCGGCTTCCGCGGGAACTGCCACGTGGCCGGCATGGCCCCGAGGAAGCCGGGATACTTCGACTCGAAGAGCCTGTCCGGCTCCTCGAAGTCGTCGGAGTTGTCGTGGGGCCGCATCGTGACCGGCCGGGCCGGGCCGTCGCTGACCAGCGAGATGGCCCGTGCGCCGTCGGAGTCGGCGGTGTAGAAGAAGTCGCCGGCGATGGCGAACGGGTCCCTCTGGAATGCGAACGGCTCGGTGCGGACCACCTTCCCGCTCGTGACGTCGACGAGGGTCAGGCGCCGGTAGGACTTCGTGTCGCGGATCCCGATGTAGCGGCCCTGATCGATCAGTCCGTGCATCCCAGAGGTGAAATTGAGATCCCACCACCGATCGGTGCCGGTGACGATCAGCCCGCCGTTGCCCAGCGTCGGCCCACCGATCCGACGCCATCGGTCCTCACCTGAGCTGATCTCCAACGCGGCGGTGTAGCCGTCGCCCTCATAGACGAGCAGGTCGCCGTACCGCCGGAACGCGTCGAAGTACGGGATCCGCCGCGACCATCGTTCCTCGCCGGACACCGGGTCATACGCGGTCACGACGTAACGACGGCTGTCGATCACGACGTTCTCGGTGGCCAGCACCGGTGGATCGAAGAAGCTGTCGTGATCGTTGCCGAGAGAGCCGGCGTGGCCGTTCGCAGTCCTCACGAGCCCGTCGAGCATCCCCCACGTGAGTGCGCCACCGTCGTACGAACCGATCGCCGATCCACCCTCGGCGAGCACGGCACCAGGCATCGGGTCGGGGCGTTCCTGGATCACCGAGGCCGCGAAGATTCCGCCGCTGACCATCGGGGTCAGCAGGTAGAGCCGGGCGCGGATCGGGCTGCGCTGCTCTTCGTCCAGCCGCGTCAGGTACACCTCGACCGCCGTGAAGCCGAGCAGAACGCTCCCGATCACACCCCACCGCATCCCGAGGTCACCGATCAGCGTCCACACGACCAATACGACGCCGACGACGAACATGATCGCGGCGGTGATCGCCTGTTCCCGAGACATGACCATGGCACCACTATGCGGCCTTTGCCGTCTGCTGTGTCGCGGACCTCAGGTCGGGCGAACCGTCTGTTCACCCTCGTGCGCTACAGATAAGGAATGTGAGCAGCGCGAAGACGAGTGAAGAGGCCAGGTGGCTCGGCATGGTCGCCGCCACCGCCGGAGTCGCCGGCGCGATCGGCGTGGTGGGGGCGGCGGCCGGCGCCGGGTTCGTGACGTTGCTGAAGAGACAGGCAGCGCACGCCCGCGACGTGATCGGCAAGCCTCTCGGTGAGGAGGCGATCGACGCCGACAAGGTCTACAAGAAGACCTACGGAGGTACGCCGGTCCAGCTGCTCGTCCTCGGCGACTCGATCGCCGCCGGGCTGGGAGCGGAGACCAGGGGCGGCACCCTCGGCGCCCGGCTGGCCAAGGGCACGGCCAAGGCCCTGCAGCGACCGGTGCGGCTGCGTACGGCTGCCGTGGTCGGGGCCGAGACCTCGATGGTCCCGGCGCAGCTCGAGTCGCTCCCGGAGAGCTACCGGCCCGACGTCGCGGTGGTCATCGTCGGGGGCAACGACGTCACCCACCGGGTCCCGCAGAAGGACTCGACCCGGGTGCTGGGGGAGGTCATCGACGCGCTGCGCGAGCGTGGCGCCGAGGTGGTCGTCGGGACGTGTCCGGACGTCGGCGCGGTCCGCCCGCTGCCGCAGCCGCTGCGCTCGCTCGGCCGCAGGATCGCCAAGCAGCTGGCCGAGGGTCAGCGGGAGACCGCGCTGGCCAAGGGCGCCCACGTCGTCTCGCTCTCCGACGTGGTCGGCCCGTTCTTCATCACGAACCCCGACGAGATGTTCGCGATCGACCACTTCCACCCCAGCGCGATGGGCTACAAGCGCACCGCCAAGGCGATGCTGCCCTCCGTCCTGGCCGCCCTCGGCCAGGTCCAGCAGGTCCCGTTCGGACACCACCTGCCCGAGCTCCCGCCCGAGTCGGCGCATCCTGACACCGATCCCGGTCGAGTCGGCTCGTCATGACGAGCCGACTCGGCGCGGATCTCGGTCAAGACGAGCCGACTCGGCTACTTCGCGTCGGCGTCCTCGCCCGGGCCCTTCCCGCCGGTGCTGAGCAGGTCGGCGGTGAGGCCGGTGGCGGCGCGGTAGTCCACCGTTCCCGCAGGCGTACGCGGCACCGACTCGACCAGCAGGACGAGCTTGGGCTCGTGAGAATCCCCGAGCACCGATCGGGCGTGCTTGCGCAGGTCGGCGCCCGTGGTCTCGGACGAGGGAGCCAGCTGCACCAGCGCCGCGAGCTGCTGGCCCCAGCGGGGGTGCGGCATGCCGAAGACGGCGGCGTCGACGACGTCGTCGTGGGCGAGGAGCACGCCCTCGACGGTCTCCGGATGGATCTCGAGGTCACCGGTGCGCACCAGGGTCGCGGCCCGGCCGAGCAGGGTGATCGAGCCGTCCTGCTCGCGGCGGGCGAGGTCGCCGGGGAAGGTCCAGCGCCGGTTGTCGATCAGCTTGATCGCGGTGGCGGAGCGGGCGTTGTCCTTGTAGTAGCCGAGCGCGGCCGGGCCCGAGCGGGCCAGCAGGCCCTCGACGCCGGGGGCCGCCGGGGTGAGGTCGGGGGTGAAGACCTCCACCTCGGGGCCGACCATGAATCGCGCCTCGCCCGGGACGAGCGGCGAGCCGTCGTCGGCCCGGGAGCCGGTGACGCCGGTCTCCAGCGTGCCGTAGGAGTCGACGATGACCCGGCGGGCGAACGCGTTGCGGAGCACGGAGAGCACGCCGTCGGAGAGCGGGGCCGCGGTGTTGGAGACGCCGGCGAGCGAGTGCAGCGGCCAGCGCTTCTTGCCGACGAGCCGCGCGGCGGCCACCGGCCGCGCCTGGGCGTCGCCGAGGAGCGTGATCGCGGTCGCGCCGGCCCGCTCGGCGAGGTCGAGGAAGGCCTCCGCCGAGAACGACTCCGAGGTGTCGAGCACGGCGGTGCCGCCGGCGACCAGTGCCCGCAGGAGCAGCAGCTGGCTCTGCCCGTGCAGCAACGGTCCACCGGCGAGCAGGACCACGCCCGAGGCGCGGGCGGCCGCCTCCGCGGCGAGTCCCTCGACCGACGGGATCGGCGCGTTGCGGCGGACCGTGTTGAGAGCGGCCCAGATCAGGTCCTCCTGGCGCCAGACGGCGCCCTTCGGGGTGCCCGTGGTGCCGGTGGTGAAGATGATGTGCCAGTCGCCGGGCGTACGCCCCACCGTCGGCCGCTCCTTGGACGCCGCGGCGACCTTGGCGTCGTAGTCGGGCCCCAGGACGACCCGGTGGTCCAGCTTCAGGTCGAGCTCGTCGAGGTCGTCGGTGAACTCGGGCGAGACGATGGCCGCGACGCAGTCGGTGGCGGCGTACGTCCGGGCGAGCTCGTCGCGGCGGTAGGCGTGGTTGATGTTGATCGGGATGGTGCGGGCCTTGAGGCACCCGTAGAGGGCGTCGACCCACTCGATCCGGTTGGTCGCGTGGACGGCGACCTGCGCACCCGGCTCGAGGCCGACGCTCAGCAGGTGGTTGGCCAGGCGCGTGGCACGCTCGTCGATCTCGGCGTACGTGTAGGCGCGTTCGGTGGTGACGACTGCCGTGCGGTCGGGGATCGCATCGGCCATCGCTTCCAGGATGTCGGGCAGTGTGAGGGGGATCACGGCGGACACAGAGACGTAGGCTTTCCAGGGGTAGGGCCGTACGGCACCGAACCGTACGTGCGGATCAGCCGGTCGTCACCTACGCGCCTCGAGCAGCTCGGCAGCGACCGTAGCGCTCGCACGATAGTCCACCTTGCTCACCGGCGTGCGGGGGACTCGCTCCACGAGCAGGATGTCCTTGGGCACCTTGTAGGCGGAGATGAGGCTGCGGCAGTGCTCCCGGAGGGCGTCGTCCGAGGTCGTGGCGCCCTCGCGGAGCTGTACGAGGGCGGTCACCTGCTGGCCCCAGCGCTCGTGCGGGGTGCCGACGACCGCGGTGTCGAAGACGTCGGCGTGACGCAGCAGGACGGCCTCGACCTCCTCGGGGAAGACCTTCTCGCCGCCGGTGTTGATGCAGCCCGAGCCGCGGCCCAGGACGGTGATCGAGCCGTCCTCCTCGCGCCGCGCGAAGTCGCCCGGGATCGACCAGCGCTGCCCGTCGACCTCCTTGAACGTGGCCGCGGTCTTGGCCGGGTCGTTGTAGTAGCCCAGCGGGATCGAGCCGGTGCGCGCCAGCATCCCGGTCTCGCCCGCCGCGCACGGCTTCAGGTCGGGATCGAAGACCTGTACGTCCATCCCGACCTGGAACTTCGGGGCCGCCTGCGCGCCCTCGTTGCCCTCGTCGACGTGCATGCCGGTCGCCCCGGACTCGGAGGCGCCGTAGGTGTCGAGCAGGTAGCGCCCGGGCAGTGCCTCCTGCAGCTGGGCCCTCACTCCGGCCGAGATAGGCGCGGCGCCGTTGGAGACCGCGAACAAGGAGCTGAGGTCCCAACGTGACGGCTCACGAAGGATCGCCTCGGCCACCGGGCGCCCCATCGCGTCGCCGAGGAAGGTGAGCGAGTTGACCCCGGCGGCCTGGACGAGGTCGAGGATCGTCTCGGCCGACCAGGTCGGCTCGGTGTAGAGCGCGACCGTGCAGCCGGCGACGTGACCGTTGCCCAGGATCCACTGGCTGCCGCCGTGCATCATCGGCCCGCAGGCGAGCAGCACCATCGGGGTCTCCTGCGCGGCCGCCTCCTGGGCGAGCTGCTCGACGGTGTCGAAGGGCGCTCCGAACCGGCTCGCGTTCATCGCGGCGCGGATGATGTCCTCCTGGCGCCACACGACGCCCTTCGGCATCCCGGTGGTGCCACCGGTGTAGATGACGTAGCGGTCGTCGGGGCTGCGCTCGATGTCGGGACGCTCCTTGGACGCGGCGGCGACCGCGGCGTCGTACTCCTCGCCCAGCACCAGCGTCGGGATCCCCAGGCCGAGCGCGGCGACCGCCTCGACGTGCTCGGGGCCGATGATCGCCGCGACCGCGTCGGAGTTGCGGTAGAGGTGGTCGAGCTCGTCGTGGAGGTACTTGTGGTTGATGTTGATCGGCACCGCCCGCGCCTTCATGCACCCGTAGAAGGCGTCGACCCACTCGATCCGGTTGCGGGAGTGGACGGCGACATGGTCGCCCGGCGCGATGCCCTGCCCGATGAGGTGGTTGGCCAGCCTGGACGCGCGCTCATCGATCTCGGCGAAGCTGTAGGCGTGCTCCGTCGTGAACACGGCGGTGCGGTCGGGGACGGCGTCGGCCATCGCCTCGAGGATGTCGGGGAGAGTGATCGGGGTCACGCCACCGAGTGTGACAACTAGAACGTGTTCTCGTCTAGCGATCGGCCCTCAAAACTTCCAGGGCGTCCCGTCGCCGGTCGAGATCGGCCCGCTCCGGCCCGTGCGCGCAGAGCGCGACGGCCTCCGCGTAGGCCTCGATCGCCTCGAGACGGCGCCCAACCCGCTCCAGCAGCTGCGCCCGTACGGCAGGCAGCCGGTGTCCCGGGAGCGCGACCGACTCCAGCGCCTTCAGCCCGGCCTCGGCACCGGAGTCCTCGGCGACGGCGACGGCCCGGTTGAGACGTACGACCGGGGTGTCGCGGAGCGCGAGCAGCTCGTCGTAGCGCTCGACGATGCGGTCCCATGCGGTCGCCTCGGAGCTGGGGGCGACCGCGTGCTCGGCGGCGATCAGGGCCTGGAGCAGGTAGGGCGCCGGTGCGGCGTGGGCGAGCGGGGTGAGGATCGCGAGCGCCTCGCTGATCTCCTCGAGGCTCCAAGCGGTGCGGTCCTGGTCGGGGAGCAGCACCAGACCGCCGTCCGGCCCGATCCGGGCCGCCCGGCGCGAGTGCTGGAGGAGCATCAGCGCGAGCAGGGCGTCGACCTCGGGGTTCGGGGCCGGGAGCACCGTCCGCAGTACGCGGACCAGCCGGATCGCCTCGCCGGCCAGGTCGCTGCGTACGACGTCGGGGCCGGTGCCGGGGGCATAGCCGGCCGTGAACGCGAGGTAGGCGACCTCGGCGACGATCCCGACCCGTTCCCGCAGGTCGGCGAGGTCCGTGGGCACCTCGAAGGAGGCGCCCGCGAGCCGCTTGCGCGCGCGGGTCAGGCGCGCCGCCATCGTCGCCTTCGACTGCAGGAACAGCCGCCCGATGTCCTCGGTGGAGACGCCGAGGACCAGGCGGAGGGTGAGGGCGGCGGCCGCCTCCCGGGACAGCGTCGGGTGGGCGCAGAGCAGCACCAGCCGGAGCCGCTCGTCGGTGACCGCCTCGCCGCCGGCCCCGGCCGGCACCGTGGCCATCACCTGCTGCGCCTCCTGGGTGAGCGTCGCGTCCACCGCGAGCAGCGGCATCTTGCGGGCCAGCACCTCCTCGGAGCGCATCCGGTCCACGATCCGCCGGCGGGCGGTCGTGAGCAGCCAGGCCGGTCCGTTCTCCGGCTCGCCGTCGACCGGCCAGTGCCGGGCGGCCGCCTCGAAGGCGTCGGCCAGGCCGTCCTCGGCAAGGTCGAGGCGGCGGAACTGCGCGACGAGCAGGGCCAGCAGTCGGCCCCACTCGTCACGCAGCAGCGTCTCCAGCATCGCCCGGCTAGTCCTTCGCGCGGATCTCGATCGCCGACTCGACCGTGGCGAGCAGCCGGCAGCACTCCGCCAGGTCGTCACGGTCGTCGGACTCCACGACGTAGAGGCCGGCCAGGTGCTCGGCACTCTCGGTGTAGGGCCCGTCGGTGATCCCGGAGGAGCGCACGGTCACGGCCGTCGACGGAACGGCGAGCGCGGCGCCGTAACCCTTCAGAACGGTGTGGCCGCGCTCGGCGAGCAGCCCCGCGAACTTCTCGTGCACGGCGAACAGCGCGTCCTTCTCCGCCTCCGTCTTGGCCTGCCACTCGGCCTCGACGTTGGGGATGAGCAGGTAGTAGCGAGTCATCGGATCGGCACCCCCCGGGTCGGCCGGACCTCGACGGCGGAGTGCCTCGGCAGCAGCTTCGCGAGGGCGACGGCGTCATCGATCGAGGGCACGTCGATCACGTAGTAGCCGCCGAGCTGCTCGACCGACTCCGCGAACGGGCCGTCGGTCACGCTGCCGTCCTCGTGGACCGTGCGCGCGGTGGTGTCGGGCTGCAGGGCATCGCCGTCGATCAGCTCGCCCCGCTCCGCGACCGCCTTCGCGAAGGCCTTGAAGTCGGCGTACGCGGCCTGCATCTGCTCCTCGGAGAGGGCGGCCCAGCGGGCGTGGTGGTCGGGACCGCCGAGAAGAACGAGATACCTCATCACATCTCCCCGTGCTCGACGATCTCGCGGACCTCGAGCGCCGTCTCCAGCTCGGCGAGCACCTTGCAGCACTCGAGCATGTCGTCGACGTCGTCGGTCTCGATCGTGTAGAAGCCGGTCACGTGCTCGACGGTCTCGGCGTACGGGCCGTCGGTGATCACCACCCCGTCGCCCTCCTTGCGCAGCGTCTTGGCCTTGCTGGAGTGGTGGAGCTCGGCGCCCCCGGTGACCTTGTGGCCACGCTCGGCGAGGAGCTTGGCGAACTTGCCGTGCACCTCGTACCCGGCGGCCTTCTCCTCCGCCGTCGACTCGGCCCAGAAGGCCTCGTTCGTAGGCAGCAGCACCATGTATCTGGTCATCGTCTTGATCCCTTCGTGTGCCTCGGTATGAGTCTGTCATCGGGGATGACGGGTGGGACAAGGCCAAATCGACACCTGGGAGGAACGATGATGTACGCCATGCGTTCAACTCCTCCCGGAAGGCTCCGCATGTGACCGACCCCTTGTTGCGAGGAGACCTCGCGCCCGAGCCGCGCACGCTCGTGGACATCTTCCGGGCGACCGCCGCTCAGGTGCCCGACGAGCCGGCGGTCGACGCGGGCAACGGCCTGCTGACGTACGCCGAGCTCGAGGAGGCCGCCGACGGGCTGGCCGCCGAGCTCAACGCCGCCGGGATCGGGCCCGGGGACAAGGTCGGGCTGCGGATCGCGAGCGGCACCACCGACCTGTACGTCGCGATCCTCGGGATCCTCTGCGCGGGCGCCGCCTACGTACCGGTCGACGCGGACGACCCCGAGGAGCGGGCCCGGCTGGTCTTCGGCGAGGCGCGGGTCGCGGCGGTCGTGACCGACGACCTGCGGGTCACGACCCTGGCCGAGCCGCGCGCGGAGCGGGAGCCGGAGGAGCCGGCGACCGACGACGACGCCTGGGTGATCTTCACGTCGGGATCCACAGGCACTCCCAAGGGCGTCGCGGTCACCCATCGCAACGCCGCCGCGTTCGTCGACGCCGAGTCGCGCCTCTTCCTGCAGGACGCCCCGATCGGGGTCGGCGACCGGGTGATGGCGGGCCTCTCGGTCGCCTTCGACGCGAGCTGCGAGGAGATCTGGCTGGCCTGGCGCTACGGCGCCTGCCTGGTCCCGGCGCCGCGGGCCCTGGTCCGCTCCGGGGTCGACGTCGGCCCGTGGCTGGTCGCCAACCGGATCACGATCGTCTCGACGGTGCCGACGCTGGTCGCGCTGTGGCCGCCGTCCTCGCTCGACCGCGTCCGGCTGCTGATCACCGGCGGCGAGGCGATCCCGCCCGAGCTCGCCGCCCGCCTGGTCACCCCCGAGCGAGAGGTGTGGAACACCTACGGCCCGACCGAGGCGACCGTCGTCGCCTGCGGCGCCCGCCTGACCGCCGAGGGACCTGTGCGGATCGGGCTGCCGCTCGACGGCTGGGACCTCGCCGTCGTCGACCCTCTGACCGGGGAGCCCGTGCCCGAGGGCGAGACCGGTGAGCTGATCATCGGCGGCGTCGGCCTGGCGCGCTACCTCGACACGGCCAAGGACGCAGAGAAGTACGCGCCGATGCCCACTCTCGGCTGGTCGCGGGCCTACCGCTCGGGCGACCTGGTGGTCAACGATCCCGCCGGCCTCCTCTTCGGCGGCCGCGCGGACGACCAGATCAAGCTCGGTGGCCGGCGCATCGAGCTCGGTGAGATCGACAGCGCCCTGCTGCAGCTCGACGGTGTCGTCGGAGCCGCGGCGGCGGTGCGGAGGAGCACGGCCGGCAACAGCCTGCTCGTCGGCTACGTCACCGTCGACGAGACTTTCGACCAGGCCACGTCCGTCGCCCGGCTCCGGGCCGACATGCCGGCGGCCCTGGTGCCGCGGCTGGCCGTGGTCGACAGCCTCCCGACGCGTACCAGTGGGAAGGTCGACCGCGACGCGCTGCCGTGGCCGCTCGCGTCCACGGCGGGTGCGGGGGAGGGGCTCAGCGACACCGAGGCCTGGCTGGCCGGGCTGTGGAACGACGTCCTCGGGGCCGAGGTCACCGGGCCGAAGGCGGACTTCTTCGACCTCGGCGGTGGCAGCCTGACCGCCGCCCAGATGGTCAGCCTGATCCGCGAGCGCTTCCCCGAGGTCGCGCTCGGCGACATCTACGACCAGCCGAAGCTCGGGTCGCTGGCCGCCTACATCGACGAGCTGGGCAGCTCCGCCGCGGTCTCCGAGCGTGAGGTGCCGGCGGTACGGTTCAAGACCCAGGTCGCGCAGGTGGTCGCGACGATCCTGCTGCGCTGCCTCGCGGCACCGCGCTGGCTGACCTGGATCGCGCTCGGGACCACGCTGGCCCAGCCGTGGGCGCCCTGGCTGCCCTCGCTGAGCTGGTGGGTCCTGGTGCCGACGATCCTCGCCTTCCTGACCCCGCCCGGCCGGATGCTGCTCGCCGCGGGTGCGGCGCGACTGATCCTCCGCGGCGTACGTCCCGGGGAGCATCCGCGCGGCGGCAAGGTCCATCTGCGGCTGTGGCTGGCGACGCACGCCGTCGACGAGCTCGGCGCGCACGGTCTCGCCGGGGCGCCGTGGATGCTCTGGTACGCCCGGCTGCTCGGCGTGCGGATGGGCAAGAACGTCGACCTGCACAGCCTGCCGCCGGTCACCGGCATGCTCACCCTCGGCAAGGGGTGCTCGGTCGAGCAGGAGGTCGACCTCTCCGGCCACTGGATCGAGGGGGACGTGCTCCACCTCGGCGAGGTCTCGGTGGGCGATCGCGCGCGGGTCGGGGCGCGGTCGACGCTGCTCCCCGGGTCCCGGGTCGGCGACGACGCCGAGGTCGGACCAGGGTCCGCGGTCTTCGGCACGGTGCCGGCGGGGGAGTTCTGGTCGGGTTCGCCGGCCGTCCGTGCGGCCCGGGAGGCGCGCGGACCGTGGCAGCCGCCGCAGGCACGGGCCCAGGTCTGGATGCTCCTCTACGGCATCGCCGCCGCCGTCCTCGCGCTGCTCCCCGCGGCCGCGATCGGCGTCGGCATCCTCGTCGGCGTCGCTCTCGCCGGCGTGCCCGGCTCCTACGCCGACCTCGGGACGCTGCTCGCCTGGAGCCCGGTCGCGGTGATGGCCGGGTTCGTGACCCTGGCCGCGCTCATCTGGGCGGTGGTGCGGCTCGCGGGTGTGGCGATCAGTCCCGGCGTACATCCCGTACGCAGCCTCGCCGGGGTCGCGGTCTGGTCGACGATGCAGGTGCTCGACGAGGCGCGCACCTGGCTCTTCCCGCTCTACTCCTCGACGCTGACGCCGCTGTGGCTGCGGGCGCTCGGCGCGAAGATCGGGCGCCACGTCGAGGCGTCCACGGTGCTGATGATCCCCGGGCTGACGCAGGTCAACGACCAGAGCTTCCTGGCCGACGACACCCTGATCGGTGGCTACGAGCTCGGCGGCGGCTGGCTGCGGACCGAGCGGGTGAAGATCGGCAAGCGCGCCTTCGTCGGCAACTCGGGCATGGCCGCGCCCGGGCGCAAGGTGCCGAAGGCGTCGCTGGTCGCCGTGCTCAGCGCGGCCCCGCGCCGCAAGCGTGCGCAGAAGGGGGAGAGCTGGCTCGGCTCGCCGCCGGCACCGCTGCGCCGCGCGGCCGGTGAGACCGACGCGGGGCGTACCTATGACCCGCCGGCCAGACTGAAGATCGCCCGGGCGCTCGTCGAGCTGGCCAGGTTGGTTCCGCAGACGCTCGCGGTGCTGCTCTACGCCGGGGTGGCCGCGGCGCTCGTGAGGATCTGGGAGGCGACCGACCTCGCCGTCGCGGTGCTCGTCGCGGGCCCGGTGCTCGCGGCCGCCGGAGCGGTCGCGGCCGGCACTACGGTGGTGGCGAAGTGGCTGCTCGTGGGAAGGATCCGGGCCGGGTCGCACCCGCTGTGGAGCTGGTTCGTGTGGGCCAACGAGCTGGCCGACACCTTCGTCGAGGTGCTCGCCGCGCCCTGGTTCACCGGCGCCGTGTCCGGCACCCCGGTGCTCAACCTCTGGTTCCGCGCGCTCGGCGCGAGGATCGGCCGCGGCGTGTGGATCGAGACCCACTGGCTCCCCGAGACCGACCTCGTCGAGCTCGGCGACGGCGCCACGGTCAACGCCGGAACGGTCGTGCAGACCCATCTCTTCCACGACCGGGTGCTGGCCCTCGACTCGGTCACTTTGAGGAGAGGCGCCACGCTCGGGCCCAACTCGGTGATCCTGCCCGCCGCCGTCATCGGCCGGCACGCGGTCGTCGGGCCGGTCTCGCTGGTGATGCGCGGGGAGAGCCTCCCGGACAAGACCCTGTGGATCGGCAACCCGATCGGCCCGTGGGACCAGGCGGGCCCCTAACATGACCGCCGTGCCGAAGCTCCCCACCGCCGACCCCTATGTCCCGGGACACGGGGACCCGTCGTGGAGCGCGACCCACTACGACCTCGAGCTGACCTATGACCTGGTCGGCAATCGGCTCGCGGGCACGGCGACGATCCGCGCGGTCGCGGTCGACGACATCAGCCGGGTCGTCCTCGACCTCGCCCACCTGCGGGTGCAGAAGGTGGCGATCGACGGCCGTCCGCCGGCCAAGTGGAGCCACCACGACCAGCGTCTGGTCCTGAACCTCCGCTCGAGGGTCGCGGCCGGCGAGGAGTTCGTGATCACGGTCAGATACTCCGGCAAGCCGCGCCCGGTGGTGCTGCCGCACCACGGCGACGCCGGCTGGGAGGAGCTCGACGACGGCGTCATCGTCGCAGGTCAGCCACATGGTGCGCCGACCTGGTTCCCGTGCAACGACCGGCCCTCCGACAAGGCCCGCTACGCGATCAGCGTGACCACGGCCCCCGGCTATGCGGTCGTCTCCAACGGTGAGCTGACCTCCCGCGTACGCCGCGGCAGCGGGGAGACCTGGCGCTACTGGCAGGCCGAGCCGATGGCGACCTATCTGGCCACGGTGCAGATCGGGCGCTACCGGGTCATCGACATCGCGCCGTCCGAAGGGCCGGGCGGGCGGGTGCCGATCCGGGCTGCGTACCCGGTCGACGCCTCCGCCGGGTTCGAGGCCTCCTTCGGCCGGCAGCGGGACATGATGGCCTACTTCACCTCGGTCTTCGGTCCCTACCCGTTCGCCTCCTACTCCGTCGTGGTCACCGACGACGAGCTCGAGATCCCCCTCGAGTCGCAGTCGCTGTCGACCTTCGGGCGCAACCACCTCACCGGCGAGTGGTCGGAGGTACGCCTCGTGGCCCACGAGCTCGCCCACCAGTGGTTCGGCAACGCGGTGACGCTGCGCGAGTGGCGCGACATCTGGCTGCACGAGGGCTTCGCCTGCTACAGCGAGTGGCTGTGGTCGGACGCCTCCGGGGGCCGCTCGTGCGGGGAGCACGCCCGCCACCACCACCGCCGGCTGGCCGCGCTGCCGCAGGACCTGGTCCTCACCGACCCCGGGCCGGCGGACATGTTCGACGACCGGGTCTACAAGCGCGGGGCGCTCACCCTGCACGCGCTGCGGCGCACGGTCGGGGACGACTCCTTCTTCCGGATCCTGCGCACCTGGGTCGCCCGGCACAGCGGCGGCTCGGTCGCCACCGCCGACTTCGAGGCCCTCGCCGCCGAGGTCTGCGGCCGCGACCTCTCCCCGATCTTCGACGCCTGGCTGCGCCGGCCCTCGCTGCCGGACCTGCCCGCCTGACTATCGTGGGGTCCGTGCCCGAGCTGACCTTCCGTGACGCGACCTTCTCAGACGTCGAGGCCCTGGTCGGGCTGATCGAGTCGGCCTACCGCGGTGACGCCTCCCGGGCCGGCTGGACCACCGAGGCCGACCTGCTCGCCGGCCAGCGGACGGACCCCGAGGGCGTACGCGAGGTGATCACCGCTCCGGGCTCCCGGCTCCTGGTCGCCGAACGCGCCGGCGAGATCGTCGCCTGCTGCCAGCTGCAGAAGCGCGAGGCGCACGTCTATTTCGGCATGTTCTCCGTCTCGCCCGGCCTGCAGGGCGCCGGTGTCGGCAAGACCGTCATGGCCGAGGCCGAGCGGATCGCGCGTGAGTGGGGCGCCGGGGAGATCCGGATGACCGTGATACGCCAGCGCGAGGACCTGATCGCGTTCTACGAGCGGCGGGGGTTCGGGCGTACGGGGCGCTTCGAGCCGTTCCCCTACGGCGACGAGCGCTTCGGTCTGCCGCTGCGCGACGACCTCGAGTTCGCCGAGCTCGCGAAGCCGCTCTGACGGCAGTTTTCTTGCACTCTCGGGGGTCGAGTGCTAAACATGAGGCTGGCACTCTTACCATGAGAGTGACAACAACCGGACCGGTGACGTTGAGGCGTCTGCGAGCGGCAGGGAAGGGTTCTGCCGGGAGTGGCGTCGTCCGTCGCGGGCAACCCATCGGACCGGATCCAACGAACTTCCCAAGTGAAGGATCGCAGGAGCAATGCCGAAGCTCATCGCTTTCAACGAGGAGGCCCGTCGGGGTCTGGAGAAGGGTCTCAACACCCTCGCCGACGCCGTCAAGGTCACCCTCGGTCCCAAGGGCCGCAACGTCGTGCTCGAGAAGAAGTGGGGCGCCCCCACGATCACCAACGATGGTGTCTCCATCGCCAAGGAGATCGAGCTCGAGGACCCCTACGAGAAGATCGGTGCCGAGCTGGTCAAGGAGGTCGCGAAGAAGACCGACGACGTCGCCGGTGACGGCACGACGACCGCGACCGTTCTCGCCCAGGCGCTGGTCCGCGAGGGCCTGCGCAACGTCGCCGCGGGTGCCAACCCGGCCGGCCTGAAGCGCGGCATCGAGGCGGCCGTCGACGCCGTCTCCGAGCAGCTGCTCGCCCAGGCCAAGGACATCGAGACCAAGGAGCAGATCGCTGCTACCGCCTCGATCTCCGCTGCTGACACCACCGTCGGCGAGATCATCGCCGAGGCGATGGACAAGGTCGGCAAGGAAGGCGTCATCACCGTCGAGGAGTCGAACACCTTCGGGCTCGACCTCGAGCTGACCGAGGGTATGCGCTTCGACAAGGGCTACATCTCGGCCTACTTCGTGACCGACCCGGAGCGTATGGAGACCGTCCTCGACGACCCGTACATCCTGATCGTCAACTCGAAGATCTCCAGCGTCAAGGACCTGATCCCGGTCCTGGAGAAGGTCATGCAGACCGGCAAGCCGCTGGTCATCCTGGCCGAGGACGTCGACGGCGAGGCTCTCTCGACCCTGGTCGTCAACAAGATCAAGGGCACCTTCAAGTCCGTCGCCGTCAAGGCTCCGGGCTTCGGTGACCGCCGCAAGGCCATGCTGCAGGACATCGCCATCCTCACCGGTGGCCAGGTCATCTCCGAGGAGGTCGGCCTCTCCCTGGAGACCGCCGGCATCGAGCTGCTCGGCCAGGCCCGCAAGGTCGTCATCACCAAGGACGAGACCACCATCGTCGAGGGTTCGGGCGACCAGGGTCAGATCGAGGGCCGGGTCAACCAGATCCGCGCCGAGATCGAGAAGTCGGACTCCGACTACGACCGCGAGAAGCTGCAGGAGCGCCTCGCCAAGCTGGCCGGCGGCGTGGCCGTCATCAAGGTCGGCGCGGCCACCGAGGTCGAGCTCAAGGAGCGCAAGCACCGCATCGAGGACGCCGTCCGCAACGCCAAGGCTGCTGTCGAGGAGGGCATCCTCGCCGGCGGTGGTGTCGCGCTGATCCAGGCCGCCTCGGCTGCCTTCGAGAAGCTCGAGCTCGACGGTGACGAGGCCACCGGTGCCTCGATCGTCAAGGCCGCCATCTCGGCGCCGCTGAAGCAGATCGCCGTCAACGCCGGCCTCGAGGGCGGCGTCGTGGCGGAGAAGGTCGCCGGCCTCCCGCAGGGCCACGGCCTCAACGCGGCCACGGGCGAGTACGTCGACCTGCTCCAGGCCGGCATCATCGACCCCGCCAAGGTGACCCGCTCGGCGCTGCAGAACGCCGCGTCGATCGCCGCGCTGTTCCTCACCACCGAGGCCGTCGTGGCCGACAAGCCGGAGAAGGCCGCCGCTGGTGGCGACCCGACCGGTGGCATGGGCGACATGGGTGGCATGGGCTTCTGATCGAGCCCTGTCAGCTCTACAAGAGGGCCTCTCCTTCGGGAGGGGCCCTCTTCGCGTCATGGTCCAGCGGCCCCATCCTTTTGGGGACTTTCGACACTGTCTCGACAACAGCTGGGTAACGCAACATGGGTGCTCCACACACAGTGGCCGACTGCGGGGATGCGTCTGGACCTGGGGGGCTTTGAAGCCCAAGGGAATGTCCGGGTGAAGTTCTGCAGCGGCGGGCGGGGTCAGGGTCTTCGAGACCAGGGCCCCGCCTGCGTGTGTGTCAACCGGGTCCACTGATGGCGCCCAGCGTTGAGGCATGATGTTCGCATGAGTGAGCGCCAGCGAGCGACAATCGGCCTCAGGCTGCCGCGTCCGTACGATGGCGCTTGCGCGACGGAGGCGGCGGCATGAGCATCGATGTCGGGCCGAAGACCGGGATGCAGCCGCCGCGGTCGCCGTGGCGTTGGATCGCGGCCGCGATCGCCGCCGCGGTCGTGCTCGTCGCCGTCATCGCCTCCTTCGGCATGCTCGGCTCCGACGACACCGCCGGCGACCCCGACGCCAAGCCGGCCTCGCCGACCGCGACGGTCACCGAGACCGCGCCGGTCCCGTCGCCGTCGGCTCCCGCCGGAGGTGCGGGATCGACCGAGCTGACCGTCGTCGCGGACGCCGCCCGCTGCATCCCGCCGACCTCCAAGTGGCTCTCCCAGAACGCCGCGCTGGCCTTCGAGGGCACCGCCGAGAGCGTGACCGACACCGAGGCCGTGCTGCGGGTGAAGACCTGGATGTACGCCGACGGCTTCGGTGGCACGGACACCGTCCGGATCAACCTGCCGGCGCCGAGCACGATCCCGATGCCCGAGTTCGAGAAGGGCAAGAACTATCTGGTCGCGGCCACGGGCGACGCCGAGGTCATCGGCTGCGGCTACAGCGACGCGAAGACCCCGAAGCTGCAGAAGCTCTACACCGCCGCGTTCAAGTGATCTCCGGGCTCCTCCTGGCCGCCGGCGCGGGCCGGCGGATGGGTACGCCGAAGGCACTCGTCGACGACTGGCTGGTCCGCTCGGTCGACGTGCTTCGCGAGGGTGGCTGTGACGACGTGACCGTCGTGCTCGGCGCCTCCGCCGACGAGGCACGGGCGCTGCTCCCGGGCGATCAGCGGATCGTCGTCGCCGAGGACTGGGACGAGGGGATGGGGGCGTCGCTGCGGGTCGGCCTGGAGGCGCTCGGGCCGGACGTGGAGGCTGCCGTCGTCCATCTGGTCGACCTGCCGGACGTGGGGGCCGAGGTGGTGGCCCGGGTGACGGCGACGGCGTCGGCTGCCGGACTCGCGCGGGCTGCGTACCACGGGGTTCCCGGGCATCCGGTGCTCATCGGGCGCGACCACTGGGAAGGTGTCATCGAGGCAGCCGTCGGTGACCAGGGCGCCCGGGGCTACCTGAGCACCCATGACGTACGCCTGGTCGAGTGTGGCGACCTGGCCGGCGGCATCGACGTCGACCGCCGCTGAGCGGCGACTCGCCCCTACCCTCGTAAGAGGTTGTCCAACCCTGAGCCAACGCTTCGCGTTCTAGGCTCAGGTCATGGACCTGACGCCCCGGGAGATCGCCGACCGCCTGGCGGCGACGGGATACCTCGCCGACCCGGAGCTGGCGACGGTGACGTTCCTCGGGCTCGAGATGCAGCGCCCGCTGCTGCTCGAGGGGGAGCCCGGGACCGGGAAGACCGCGCTCGCGGAGGCGATCGCCGAGGCGCTGGACCTGCCGCTCGTACGGCTGCAGTGCTACGAGGGGATCGACGCCACCCAGGCGCTCTACGACTGGGACTTCGCCCGCCAGATCCTGCACCTGCGCGCCCTCGAGGCCGCCGGCACCGCGGCCGAGGTGGCGGAGGCCGAGAAGTCCCTCTACGACGAGCGGTTCCTGCTGGCTCGTCCGGTGCTGGCCGCGCTGCGCCGGTCGCCGTCGGTGCTGCTCGTGGACGAGATCGACCGTGCCGACGACGAGTTCGAGGCGTTCCTGCTCGAGGTGCTGTCCACCTATCGGGTCACGATCCCGGAGTTCGGGACGGTCGCGGCCGCGGTCCCGCCGATCGTCGTGCTCACCTCCAACCGCACCCGCGAGCTCCACGACGCCCTCAAGCGCCGCTGCCTCTACCACTGGATCGACCACCCTGGCCTGGACCGCGAGATCGAGATCGTACGCAGCCGAGCCCCCGAGGTCGCCGACGAGCTCGCCCGCCAGGTGGTGACGGTGGTCCAGCAGCTGCGCGGCGCCGAGGGCGCGAACGCCCTGCTCAAGCCGCCGGGCGTCGCCGAGACCCTCGACTGGGCCCGTGCCCTGAACCATCTCGGCACGACCGAGCTGGACCTGGAGAGCGCCGCGGCCACGCTCGGCGCGCTCGTCAAGCACCGCGAGGACGCCGACCGCGTCCGGGCGGCGCTGGATCGGCTGCTGGCGTGACGGACTTCTCTGGCAAAACTGGCACTTCTCGGACAATGCAACGCCAGAGAAGTGCAGGGATACCCGGTGAACCGGGTATTCCAACGGCGATCTTCCTCGGCTTCACCCGAGCGCTCCGAGCGGCAGGGGTGCACGTGACCCAGGACCGCGCCCACGGCTTCCTGCAGGCGACCGCGATCGTCGGCGCCGGTGACCCGGCCTCGACCTACACGGCGGGCCGGGCGACGCTGTGCGCCGGCCCCGACGACCTGCGCCGCTACGACCAGGTCTTCGAGGCCTGGTTCGGGTCGACCGCTGCGCTGCCGGGGCCGCAGGGGCCGCCGCGTACGGTCTCGGTCACCTCGACCCTTCCCGAGACCGAGCCGCAGGACGGCGACGACACGGCGGAGGGTGAAGGCGACATCATCAGGGCGCGGGCCAGCGAGCTCGAGACCCTGCGCCACCGCGACGTCGCCGGCCTCGACCCGGCCGAGCAGGAGCGGGTGGCCGCGCTGATCGCCCGGCTCCGGCCCCGGGCGCCGCGGCGGAGGACGCCGCGACAGGATCAGTGGCGACGAGGCCGTGTCGACGCCCATCGCACCCTGCGGGCCAGCCTGCGCCACCTCGGCGAGCCGGCCGGGATCCACTACCGCCGGCGCGGCGAGCGGCCGCGCCGCGTGGTGTGGCTGATCGACGTGTCCGGCTCGATGAGCTCCTACGCCGACGTGCTGCTGCGGGTCGCCCACCGGGTGAGCTCGGCGAGCCCGGCAAGCGCTGTGTTCACCATGGGAACCAGGCTGACCAACGTCACCCGCGCGCTGCGCCACCGCGACCCCGACCGCGCGCTCGTCGCCGCGGGCGAGACGGTGCCCGACTGGTCGGGCGGCACCCGGCTCGGCGACAACCTGCAGGCGTTCCTGCAGCGACATCAAGGACTGGCCCGAGGCGCGGTGGTGGTCATCGCGAGCGACGGCTGGGAGCGCGGTGACCCCGCGCTCCTCGAGGAGCAGACGGCGAGGCTGCACCGCCTCGCCCATCGCGTGGTGTGGGTCAACCCACACCGTGGCAAGGTTGGATATGAGCCGCTGCAGCGAGGCATCGTCGCGGTGCTTCCGCACGTGGACGACTTCGTCGCCGGACATTCTCTGGCGACGTACGAAGATCTGGTGGAGGTGATCGCTCGTGCGTGACGTGCTCGACGATCTGATGAAGTGGTGGGACGCCGGCGAGACCGTGGCGGTGGCGACGGTGGTGGCGACGTTCCAGTCGGCACCCAGGCCGCCGGGGGCCTCGATGCTCGTCGGCCCCGACGAGACCGCGGTCGGCTCGGTCTCCGGCGGCTGCGTCGAGGGGGCCGTCTACGAGGTCGCCCGTGAGGTCGCCGCGACCGGCGTCCCAGAGCTCAACCGCTACGGCGTCTCCGACGACGACGCGTTCGCGGTCGGGCTGACCTGCGGCGGCATCCTCGACGTCTTCGTCGAGAAGGTGTCGAAGGAGACCTTCCCCGAGCTCGCCGAGCTCGCCGAGGACGTACGCAGCGGCAGCCCGATCGCCCTCGCGACCGTCATCGAGCACCCGGACCCGGAGATCCTCGGGCGCCGCGTCCTCATCCGCCCCGAAGGGGTCAAGGGCTCCCTGGGGAGCGCCAGGATGGACGATGCCGTCCACGACGACGCGCTCGGGCTCCTGGCCCACGGCACCAACCAGACGCTGAGCTACGGCATCGACGGCGAGCGCCGCGGCGAGGGCATGCGCGTCTTCGTCTGGTCCTTCGCGCCCAAGCCCAGGATGCTCGTCTTCGGCGCGATCGACTTCGCCGCCGCGGTGGCCCGGGTCGGCGCCTTCCTCGGCTACCACGTGACCGTCTGCGACGCCCGCCCCGTCTTCGCCACCAACTCCCGCTTCCCCTCGGCCGACGAGGTCGTCGTCGACTGGCCCCACCGCTACCTGGGCGCCGAGGTCGAGGCCGGCCGCATCGACCAGCGCACCGTGATCACCGTCCTCACCCACGACCCGAAATTCGACGTACCCCTCCTCGAGGTCGCCCTCCGCCTCCCCGACATCGCCTACGTCGGCGCGATGGGCTCGCGCCGCACCCACGACGACCGTCTCGCCCGGCTTCGGGAGGCCGGCCTCACCGACGAGGAGATCGCCCGGCTGAGCAGTCCGATCGGCCTCGATCTCGGCGCGCGTACGCCGGAGGAGACCGCCATCTCCATCGCCGCCGAGATCGTCGCCGGCCGCTGGGGCGGCTCCGGTGAGCGCCTCGCCGTGACCCACGGCCGGATCCACCAGGACGTCGACTACCGCTGACGTCCATCAGGTACCGCTGAGGGGATCGTGAGGCTCGTCACAGGGTGCTACCTTGGCAGGACCGAGCCCTGAGAGGCCGGACTCCGAAGGGGGATCTGATGGCCCGTAGCGATCTGCAGGAGCGCCGCATCAGCGCGGCGCGGGCCTGGACCGCCTTCGTGGAGAGCGGCGACGCCGCCGAGGACTTCGTCCGGCCGGAGATCCTGTCGAGCTGGACGCGTTCGGCGACGGCCGTGAAGCCCGACGTGCGCGAGGCGCCGCTGGCCGACGAGGACGAGACCCGGGAGATGTGGCGGGGCTCGCCGCTCCAGGTGGCCGTCGAGCGGGTCGAGGAGGAGCTGCGGTGCACCGCCGACGACGGTGACCTGGTCATCGCGGTGACCGACCCGGACACGCGGGTGCTGTGGACGTACGGCGGCCGGGTGATGCGCCACAAGGCGGAGTCGGTCAACTTCGTGCCGGGCGGCCGCTGGGACGACGAGAGCGCCGGCACCAATGCGCTCGACCTCGCCAACCGCACCAACTCGCCGACGATGGTCTTCGGCCCCGAGCACTATGCCGAGGTCGTGCACAACTGGGTCTGCTGGGCCGCGCCGCTCCACGACCCGGTCACCGGCAAGCACCTCGGCGTCCTCGACCTCTCCACGACCTGGGACCGCACCCACCCGATCGGCATGGCCACGGCCCGGGTGATGGCGCGCCTCATCGAGGGGGCGCTTCCCAAGATCCCGACCCAGCGGGAGGACGAGGCGATCGCCGAACCCGGTCTGGTGCTGACCCTGCTCGGCACCGCGGAGACCTGGCTCGACGGGCAGCGGCTGCTGCTCAACCGTCGCCAGACCGAGATCCTCGCCCTGCTCGCGCTCCACCCCGAGGGCCTCTCGCTGGAGCGGCTGCACGCGATGGTCTACGGCGACCAGGCGGTCACCTTCTCGACGCTGAAGGCGGAGGTCTCCCACCTGCGCCACGCCCTCGGCGGCCAGGTCGCCTCCCGCCCCTACCGCCTGCTGATGCCGGTCGCGATCGACGTCGAGCAGGTCCTCGCCCTGATCCGGCACGGCCGGGTGGCCGCCGCGGTGGAGTCGTACGGCGGTGATCTCCTGCCCGGCACCAACAGCCCGGCGCTGACCGAGATGGCCGAGTACGTCGCGGTCGCCCTGCGCGAGGCGCTGATCGCCGACCCGCAGCCCGACGCGGTCCTGCGCTACAGCGAGCTGGCTCCCTACGACACCGAGGTCGTCGACGTCTGTCTGCGCCGCCTCGGCGGGAGCGCCCACCCCGCGTTGCCCCTGCTCAGGGCACGTTTGGCCGCCAGCCACTGACCAAGAAGAGGTAACCGGCGGCATCAGCCAACCGGGGCCCAACCCTGCGCGTCCTACTGTGATCTGGCCCACACAGTGACGTCTGGCAGGGAGACAACATGGCCCGGATCAGCATGCGCGTCGACGGTATGAAGGTCACCGACGACGTCGAACCGCGGACACTGCTCGTTCAGTATCTGCGCGAAGGACTCGGCAAGACCGGCACGGTGATCGGTTGCGACACCAGCAACTGCGGAGCCTGCACGGTCCATCTCGACGGCGACTCGGTGAAGTCGTGCAACGTGCTCGCGGTGCAGGCCGACGGCTGCGAGGTGACCACGATCGAGGGCCTCGCCGACACGGTCGAGGGCGACCTCCACCCGGTCCAGGAGGCGTTCCGGGAGTGTCACGGTCTGCAGTGCGGGTTCTGTACGCCCGGCATGATCATGCAGTCCGTCGACCTGCTCAAGCGCAACCCGCAGCCCAGCGAGGACGAGATCCGTGAGGGCATCGAGGGCAACCTCTGCCGCTGCACGGGCTACCACAACATCGTCCGCGCGGTGCAGTACGCCAGTGGCCACCTGGCCACCGCCGCGAACCCGAGCGGTGCGACCGAGGAGGTGGACGCGCTGTGACCGCCGTAGAGGCTCGTCCGGAGCAGACCAACGAGATCGGCCGCGACCGGCGCCGCAAGGAGGACGCGCGCCTGATCACGGGCAGGACCCGCTGGACCGACAACATCAACCTGCCCGGGATGCTGCACCTGGCGATGGTGCGCAGCCCCTTCGCCCACGCCCGCATCACTGGCATCGACACCAGCGCCGCGGAGGAGTCCGAGGGCGTGGTGACCGCCCTCGCCGCCAAGGACTTCGACGAGACCCTCGGGGTCTGCATCAACGCCTGGCCGATCACGCCCGACCAGAAGGCGCCGGCGCACCCGCCGATCGCCTCCGACCGGGTCACCTTCGCCGGTGAGATCGTCGCGATCGTGGCCGCCCGGTCCGCGGCCGCAGCCCGGGACGCCGCCGAGATGGTCGAGGTCGACTACGAGGAGCTCCCCGCGGTCGTCTCCCTCGAGGAGGCCGTCAAGGACGAGGTGCTCGCCCACCCCGACCTCGGCACCAACAAGTCCGCGCTGTGGGTCTTCGACAGCGCCCAGGCCGGCACCGGCGGCAGCGTCGACGAGGCCATCTCGGCGGCCCGCGACGGCGGGATCGTGATCGAGCGGACCTACCGTCAGCAGCGTCTGATCCCGGCCTTCATGGAGCCGCGCAGCGTCGTGTGCGACCCGACCGGCGAGCAGATCACCGTCTGGAGCGCCACCCAGATCCCGCACATCCTGCGGTTCGCGTTCGCGGCGACCACCGGGGTGCCCGAGTCGAAGATCAGGGTGATCGCGCCCGACGTCGGCGGCGGCTTCGGCGGCAAGCTCCAGCAGACGCCGGAGGAGATGATCGTCTTCGCGATCGCCCGCCGGCTCGGCAAGCCCGTGAAGTACACCGAGACCCGGTCGGAGTCGCTTCTCAGCGCCCACCACGGCCGCGACCAGATCCAGAAGCTGACCCTCTCGGCCACCCGCGACGGTCAGGTGACCGGCCTCAAGGTCGAGCTCGACGCCAACCTCGGGGCCTACGTCGCCATCGTCGGCGGCGGTGTCCCGGTGCTCGGCGCGTTCATGTTCAACGCGATCTACAAGTTCCCGGCCTACCAGTTCAACTGCCAGACGGTGTTCACCAACACCACCTGGACCGACGCCTACCGCGGCGCGGGGCGGCCGGAGGCGACGTACGCCATCGAGCGGCTGATGGACGAGCTGGCCGCCGAGGTCGGGGTCGACCCGCTCGCGATCCGGGAGAAGAACTGGATCAAGCACGAGGAGTTCCCCTTCACGACCATCGCCGGCCTGACCTACGACTCCGGCAACTACGAGGCCGCGACCGCCAAGGCGAAGGAGCTGTTCGGCTACGACGAGCTCCGTCGCGAGCAGGCCGAGCGGCGCGCCAACAACGACCCCGTCCAGCTCGGCATCGGCATCTCGACCTTCACCGAGATGTGCGGCCTGGCTCCGTCCCGGGTGCTCGGCAGCCTCGACTACGGCGCCGGTGGCTGGGAGCACGCCCAGGTGCGGCTCACGCCGACCGGCAAGGTCGAGGTCATCACCGGGGCCAGCGCTCACGGGCAGGGCCACGAGACCGCGTTCAGCCAGATCGTGGCGGACCGTCTCGGCGTACCTTTCGAGGACGTCGAGGTGCTCCACGGCGACACCCAGATCGCGGCCAAGGGCTATGACACCTACGGCTCCAGAAGCCTGGTCGTGGGTGGCGAGGCGCTCGTCCGGGCCGCCGACAAGGTACTCGAGAAGGCCAAGCCGATCGCGGCCCACCTGCTCGAGGCGAGCGTCGACGACCTGGAGTTCACCGGCGGAAAATGGACGGTGCGCGGCACCGACCAGGGCATGTCCATCGGCGAGCTGTCCACGGCGGTCTTCGCCGCCCACAACCTGCCCGACGGGGTCGAGGCCAACCTCGACTCCGAGGCCACCTTCGACCCGGAGAACTTCAACTTCCCGCACGGCACCCACCTGTGCGCGATGGAGGTCGACACCGAGACGGGGCAGGTGAAGATGCGGAAGTACGTCTGCTGCGACGACATCGGCAACATCATCAACCCGCTCATCGTCGCAGGTCAGGTGCACGGTGGACTCGTCCAGGGCATCGCCCAGGCGCTGTGGGAGGACGCGGTCTACGACGACGCCGGGACCCTGGTGTCGGGCTCGTTCGTGGACTACCTGCTGCCCACCGCCGCCGACACGATCAGCTTCGAGATCGACCACACCACCTCGCCGGCGACGACCAACACGCTCGGCACCAAGGGCGTCGGTGAGGCCGGCACGATCGCCTCCACCCCGGCCGTGGTCAACGCCGTCGTCGACGCCATCCGTCCGCTCGGCATCAACGACATCGAGATGCCGTGTACGCCCGAGCGGGTCTGGCGAGCGCTGCAGTCCGCACAGAAGGGAGCAGAGCAGTGATCCCCGCATCGTTCGACTACGTCGCCCCGACCACGGTCGAGGAGGCACTGGCCGCGCTCGCGCAGTACGGCGACGAGGCCAAGATCATCGCCGGCGGGCAGAGCCTGCTGCCGGTGCTGAGGATGCGCCTCAACGCCCCCGAGTGGGTCATCGACCTGGGTCGCATCGACTCGCTGAAGGGCGTACGCGACGAGGGTGACGCGATCTACATCGGCGCCATGACGCGCCACTGCGACGTCGCGACCGATCCTCTGGTCGCCGAGCACGCGGCCCTGGTCGCTCGTGCCACGGCGACGGTCGCCGACGAGCAGGTGCGCCACCGCGGCACCTTCGGTGGCGCGCTCGCCCACGCCGACCCGGCGGGCGATCTCGGAGCCCCGGCCCTGGCCCTGGACGCCGAGTTCGTCATCGCCGGGCCGGCCGGCGAGCGGGTGGTCCCGGGCTCGGAGTTCTTCCAGGGACTCTTCGAGACGGCCGTCTCCGAGGACGAGCTGCTCGTCGGCGTACGCATCCCGAAGCACACCGGATGGTCGGCCCACTACGAGAAGTTCGTCCGGGTCGCCCACCAGTGGCCGATCTGCGCGGTCGGCGCGACCCTCAAGGTCTCCGGCGGTGTGATCGAGGGCGCGGCGATCGGTCTCACCAACATGGGCGCGACCCCGTTGCGTGCGGCCGGCGTCGAGCAGGCGCTGATCGGCCAGCAGGCCACCGAGGAGGTCGTACGCAACGCCGCGGCCCTGGCCGCGGACGGCGCCGAGCCGCCCTCGGACCTCAACGGCGACGCCGACTACCGGCGCCACCTGGTCACGGTGCTCACTCGACGGGCCATCACCAAGGCGCTCGGAGGCTGAGGCGTGGATCTGACGCACCAGTTCACGGTTCCGACCTCGGTCGAGGAGACCTGGGACAGCTTCCTGGACATCGGCTCGCTCGCCGAATGCTTCCCGGGAGCCCAGGTCACCTCGGCCGAGGGCGACACCTTCACCGGCACGGTGAAGGTCAAGCTCGGCCCGATCGCCATGGTCTACGCCGGCTCCGGCACCTTCGTGGAGAAGGACGAGGCCGCCCGCCGGCTGGTCGTCGAGGCCAAGGGGCGCGACAAGCGCGGCAACGGCACCGCCGGTGCCAACGCGACCCTGACGATGGCTCCGGAGGGCACCGGCACGAAGGTCGAGATCGTCACCGACCTCGCCGTCACCGGCAAGCCCGCCCAGTTCGGGCGCGGGGTCATGCAGGACGTCTCCGACAAGCTCCTCGGGCAGTTCGTGGCGTGCCTGGAGTCCAAGTCGGCTCCGGCTGCTGCGCCGGAGACGCCGGAGACCTCGGAGGAACCGGCGACGGAGCCTGCGGGTGACGAGAGCTCGGGGCCGTCGACGGCTGCTCCGTCCGCCGGAGCACAGGCGCCGCAGGCGCCGAAGCACGCTGCGCCCAAGCAGGCCGAGGCCATCGACCTGGGTGCCACCGTGGTGCCGGTGCTGATCAAGAACTACGGCAAGAAGATCGCCATCGGGGTGGCCGTGATCGCTGCGGTGGTGATCGTCTACAAGCTCCTGAGGGGCTGAGACCGGTTTGCGCGGCGAATCCGTCGCGCAAACCGGATACCTCTCGCGCAACGTGGATAGCGGAGCGCTGTTCGACCTCTCTAGCGTCTTGCGTACGCAGACCCCGCTGCGAGAGGAAACAGAAAAGTGAAGATCGCGGTCATCGGTGCCGGGTTCGCAGGTATTGCCTCGGCCAAGGTGCTCACCGAGCTCGGTCATGACGTCACCGTCTTCGAGAAGGCCCCGGATGTCGGCGGCGTCTGGAGCCGGACCCGTCGTTACCCGGGCCTGACGACGCAGAACAACAAGGACTCCTACACGCTCTCGGACCTGAGGATGCCCAAGGTGTTCCCCGAGTGGCTCAGTGGCGAGCAGGTGCAGAGCTACCTCGAGATGTACGTCGAGAAGTTCGAGCTCGCCCCGATGATCAGGCTCTCCACCGAGGTGCGGAGCGCCCAGCCGGCTGGAGGGGGCGGCTGGGACATCTCCGTTGCGGGGGCCGACGGCGAGACGACCGAGCACTACGACCATCTGACCGTGGCCAGCGGCGTCTTCTCGGAGCCGTTCGCCCCTGCGTACGACGGGGTCGACGAGCTCAAGGCCGCCGGCGGCACCATCCTCGCGGCGAGCGAGCTGCACGACCTGGAGACCGTCAAGGGCAAGGACGTCGTGGTCGTCGGCTACGGGAAGTCGGCCTGCGACGTGGCCGTCGAGATCGCCAAGGAGGCGGCCTCGACCACGGTGGTCGCGCGCCAGCTGCTGTGGAAGATGCCCCGCAAGATCAAGGGCGTCCTCAACTACAAGGTGCTGCTGCTGACCCGGATGGGGGAGGGGCTGTTCCCCTACCAGACCGTGCGTGGCCCGGAGAAGCTCCTGCACGCGGGCGGCTCGAAGATGGCGGGCTCGATGGTCGGCAGCGTCGAGTCGGTCACCACCGGCCAGCTCAAGCTGAAGAAGCTCGGTCTGATCCCGAAGGGCCAGTTCACCGACATCGCCCGTTCGACCGTCTCGCTGGCGACCGAGGGCTTCTTCGAGGGCGTCGAGGCCGGGGACATCACCGTCGAGCGCGACACCGAGATCGCCGCCTTCGTGACCAAGGACGGCAAGCCGTACGCCGAGCTCGCCAACGGCCGCGCGGTGCCCGCCGACGTGGTGGTGACCGCGACCGGCTTCAAGCAGGATCTCCCGTTCTTCTCCGAGGAGATCCAGGACCAGCTCACCGACGAGAACGGCGACTACCAGCTCTACCGTCAGATCCTCCCGCTGAACGTCAAGGACCTGACCTTCGCCGGCTACAACTCCTCGTTCTTCTCGCCGCTCTCGGCCGAGATGAGCGCCGTCTGGATCGGCTCGTTCCTGGGCGGCGGCCACGAGGTGCCGTCGACGGAGGAGATGGCGGAACACGTCACCGCGCGGCTCGCCTGGATGCGGGAGCGCACCGACGGTCACCATGCCCGCGGCACCAACATCATCCCGTTCTCGATGCACAACATCGACGAGGTCCTCGGCGACGTCGGCCTCGACGTCGGCAAGCTGACCAAGGCGGTTCAGTGGCTGCTGCCGATCAACCCGAAGGCGTACGCCTCCGTCACCCCGAGGCTCGTGGAGAAGCTGGCGGCCAAGAGCTAGAGGGGCGCGAGATGCCGGTGTCAGGGTGGGACCGGCATCTCGTTTCGGGTGGTTGTCGGACTACCCCGCCAGGCGGGACCTTAGACAGTGATTGCACCGTGTTCGCGTTGACGCGGCGCCGGCTCCGCTACGCTCTTCGGTCAATCGAGCCACGCGCCAGGAGCCTGCCTTGCCCCGTCCCCTGCTGGGCCGTCACACCGTTGTCGCCACCACCGACGTGGACCAGGCGCGCGAAGCCGTCGCCGAACGGTTCTGCGCCCATTACCTGGCGCTGACCAGGGCCGGATCCCAGCTCGACATGGTGCACAACGCGGCGCCGCTGGGCGAGGACGTGATGCTCAACTACATGCGCTACGGCGACGAGGTGCGGATCACCCCGGGCACCTTCGACGACTTCTACCTGATCCAGCTCCCGCTGGCCGGCACCGCCAAGGTCAAGGTGGGGGAGCAGGTCGTCCTCGCCGACCGCACCCGGGCCTCGATCGGCTCGCCGACCGAGCCGGTCGACATGCTCTGGTCCGACGGTTGCGAGAAGCTGCAGGTCTACATCCGACGCAGCGCCGTCGAGGAGGCGGCCGCGGGCATCGGTGGCGCCGGGCCGGTGGTCTTCGACCCCACGCTCGACCTGGCCCGGCCCGAGGTGCGCGACTGGCTGAAGATGGTGCGGCTGGCCTACGACAACGTCGAGGCCGGCGGCTCCTTGATGAGCTCTCCGCTGGTGGCCGCGCCCTACGAGCAGGCGCTCATCGGGGGCCTGCTGACGATCCAGGCCAACACGTCCCTGACCCTCGTCACCGAGACCGCTTCCCCCACGATCTCCCGGGCCGTACGCATGGCCGTGGACCTCCTCGAGGCCCACCCCGAGCGCCCCTGGAAGGTCGCCGACCTGGCCCGCCAGGTCGGCGTCTCCACCCGCACGCTGCAGGAGGCGTTCCAGCGCGACCTCGACACCACCCCGTTGGAGTACTGGCGACGTACCCGCCTCGACCGCGCCCACTCCGACCTGCTCGCCGCCGACGCCACCGCCACCTCGGTCACCGCCATCGCCGCCCGGTGGGGCTTCTTCCACCTCGGCCGGTTCTCCCAGGCGTACCGGGCGCAGTTCCAGGAGCTCCCTTCGCAGACGCTCATGCGCTGATCCATGTGACGAAACCGGTGACCGCTTCCTCCTCCCCATGTCTCCAGGAGTTGTCGTGCCTTCTGTCTGGCAGCAGATCGCTAACGAGATGGGTGTCATCGTGAGAGCGCCGACGAACAAGGTTGGAACCAACCCGATGCTTGGGCCTGGGCAATCCCCTGTCATCGCGGACGACGGCTACTGGCGCACGTTCCTGCCGATCGTGGGGCTGAGTTGATGGAGTTCGCTGGATTCTTTCGAGAGCTCGACCCGGACGATCCGAGTGACATCTACGGCCGACGGCTCGCTGACGCCGTCGGTGGCGATGTGACCTATTCGAGGGCGGAGGTGCTTCACTACTTGGAGTCGGGTTATCCGATTCTGGATGTCATGGAGAGCACGCCCGACCCCTTGGAGCCGGACCTGTCGGTTCGGGGAGGTCCTTCTTTGCTGACCGATGGGCTCTGGGTCTGGCGCCACGACCTCGCGCACTACGTGCGCCGCTATGGTGTCGACCTTCCCTCTGCCTTCTTGCGGCGGATGGGTGCGATGGACCATACGATTCCCGATGTGGATGTTGACGCACTGCGCGCCTTCTCGCTCGAGGTGTCGGCGAGGTTGGGGCACACGTAGTTTGGGCAGTGGTCAACGGCGTTCCACGGCTGGGAACGGCTTTCGACCCAACAAAGTTCGTCAGGTGATGTTGCGATGATCGAGATCGAACCCCGGCCACTGACTGAGCGTGAGCGGTCAGTCCTTGCCAAGATATACGCCGCGCTGGGCGAGCCTGCGCGGGAGACCATGCTGGCTCAGCTCGATCACCTCAGTGTGACAGCGAGATGGGCGGCCGATTCAGCGAGCGTAGAGATCCAACCAGCAGCGGGCCATCGTCCAGCGAGGGCCGATGTCCCAGGTGGCGTGCTGCCTGTGGACGCTGTGGTCTATGACGATGCCGAACTCGTTGGGGAGATTCTCGTGTGGATCGAGTCCGGGGTTCTCGCTGGCATCGAGTATGCCTATTACATGGGGGATACCCCCGCCGAGCTGCCCGCCCCCGACCAGGTCACCGTGCCCTGATGACCAAGAGCTTGTGGCTGAACATCCGTCGGGCCTTGCCGTCCTTGTGCTGTTCGCCGTCATCACGATCGTTTGACGAGGTGATGATTGAGGCGCTGTGGGAATGTCAGGCACCGGTCTTGCCCGGTGGTGTGCCTCGCAAGGCGAAGGTCGGTCCCCCACAGGGGCTGATCTTCCGCGACCCGAGGGACGTCGCTCCATTCCATCGTTCAGTAGAGCCGGTGGCGGGGGACGGGCGATGACGTTGATTGTGCAAGCGATGGCGGTGGCTACGGTGTCGACGCATAGCGGCGCCGCCCAGCCGGCCTCGATCACGGTGGTGGCGATGGCGGCCGTGATGGCTGGATGCGGGTGGATCGGCCATCTGTCATTCCGGACAGGCGGACTCATGCACTCCTTGACCGGTACGCGGCCGACGAATGACCTGTCGCTTCGGGCGTCCTACGCTTGCTTGCCTGCCTCGATCGGATTCACCTGCATGGCGACTGTGTTGGCCGTAGATAGATGGTTGAGCCCGACAGAAGACGTCGCACGAGGCCTAGCCTTGCTGCTTCTCGTCACATTTCTCGGGAGCGGTGCATGGGGGATCAAGGAGTTCTACTGGCCAACGCTTCGGCGAACGCCCGCCTGGCTGATCAATGAGATGAGGAGCAACGCGCGTCTGCGCGCTGCGATCTGTGGCAGGCGTGCTCTCCCGGGGGAGAGTCGCCATCAGTCCTAGGCGGGTGGTACGACTCACCACTGCGGCTCGTCGCTGAACCCGCCGTAGTCATCGAGGTCGGCGTCGTCGCGGCGGTACTTCTCGCCGTTTCCGTTGCGCTTGTCGAGCTTGTCCTCCTTCTCGCCCTGGCTCGGTGGCGGGTCGGGCGGGGGGTCCTGCTCGTTGGGCTTGACCTGCGTCTTCGGGGTCAGCTTCTCCTTCAGGCGTTCCTCGACGGACTCGCCCTGCTTGGATTGCTTGGGGCCCTGGCCGGCATCGGTGGGGCAGTCGCCCTCCTCCAGCGTGGCCAGCGCCTCCTCGTAGGCCGCCTTCGCGCCCTGCTGGTCGCCGGCGTCGCGGGCGCGGTCGCCGATCGCCTCCTGGGTGAGCGACATGTTGATGCGTACGGTGCACTCGTGGTCATCGGGCACCCGCTCCAGCGCCTCGCCGTAGTAGGCGACCGCGCGGGCGTTCTCGCCGAGCAGGAAGGCGGCGTTGCCGGCGTCGAAGTGGGCGATCCAGGGCTGCAGGATGTTGAGGTCGCGGTTGGCGGAGTAGTGCTCCATCGCGGTCGCGGCGTCGCGTCGGTCCCAGGCGTCCCGGCCGGCCCGGTCATGGTGATCCATCAGGACGACCTTCACCAGGAAGGCGAGCCCGATCACCACCGGCACGATCCCGGCGAGCAGCAGCGCGCGCCGCACCAGCTCGCGAGAGGTGCGTACGGGGCGGTCGGTCGCCTCGGCAGGCGTCTCGGTGAGCGTCATGAAAGCACCTCCTCGGCCTCGTGTCCGCGACGGCGGTGACCCCACAGCTCCCAGAGCAGGAGCGCCAGCAGGGGGAAGCCGAAGATCCAGGCGCGGGACACCTCGCCGCCCGCAGAGGTCTTCTCGGTGAGCATCTCGGAGTCCCAGGTGGAGGCCTCGGTGGCGAGCTCCTTGGTCTCCTTCGTCGTCCGGTGGATCGTCTGAAGACCCATCTGACCTGCGATCTCGCGCAGGTTGGCGAGGTCGATCCGGGAGCGGGCGTCCTGACCCTCGCCGTCCTTGAGGTAGCCGTCCTGGGGGCGCTCGTCGTCCCAGGGCATCCGGCCGCCCTCCTCGCTGCCGTAGCCGAGCACGACGCCGCCGGCCGAGAGATCGTTGATCTCGGCGAACGACTGCTGGTCGACGCCCTCGCGGGTGTTCTCGCCGTCGGAGGCGAAGACCACGATCCGGCGCCGCTCGGGGAAGCGCTCCTGGTCGCGCTCCAGGGCCGAGATCATCTCGTCGCGCGGAGCGTCGACCATCGAGCCGGAGCCGTCGAAGGCCCGCTCGGCGTAGAGCCCGTCGACCCAGGCGTCGAAGGCGGCGGTGTCGTAGGTGAACGGCATCTCGGTGCGGACGACCTCGCCGCCGAAGGTGATCGCCCCGAACCGCACCGACGGCAGCGCCGCCGAGAGCGCCTTGAGGTCCCGCTTGAGCTGTGTCATCCGGGCCTCGCCCTTGGGTCCGTCCTCGGCGACCATCGACCGCGTCCGGTCGACCACGACGAGGACGTCGAGATCGGCCGTACGCATCTCCGTCGGTGCCGCGCCCCAGCTCGGCCGCACCAGGACGACGACGGTGAGCAGGACGATCAGCACGCGGCGTACGACGGTGAGGATCTGCCATCCCAGAGCGCTCATCGAACGGACTCCCTCGGTGGGGCGGGCTGTGACCACGGGGCCGGCTGGGCGGGCCGGGGTCTCGAGGCGAGCCGCCCGGAGCGGACCAGGGCGTAGACCCACCCGGCGATCAGCATGAGAACACCCACGACGATCATCACCGTCGGCCAGCCGGGGGCGTCGCGGATCTGGTACTTCGGCGGCTCGACGACCTCGTCGGCCGAGAGCCGGTCGATGCCCGCCAGGATGGACTCGATCGAGCCGTCGTCACCGAGCAGCGAGAAGGTGCCGCCACTGTCGGTCATCGCCTTCTCGAAGGTGGCGCGCTTGTCCTCCTGGAAGCTGAGGTCGGCGGAGCCGATACCGAAGAGCTGGACGTCGCGCTTCTTGGCGAACTCGGTGGCCTCGGGCAGCGTGTAGACCGGAGGGCCGCCCTGCGGGTCGTTGTCGGAGGCGACGATGACCGCCCGGCCGCGCTCGGAGTTGGACAGGTCGAAGCGCTTGACGCAGGAGACGATCCCGTCGCTGATCAACGAGGCGCGCTCCTTGCCCAGGTAGGTGCCGGCGACGTACTCCTGGTCGCCGAGGGCGAAGGCCCGGCCGGCCCGGGCCAGCTCGTCCTGGACCCAGCCGTAGTCGTCGGTGAGCGGGAAGACGGTGACCGCGGCGTCGCTCCACAGGACCAGGCTGACCCGCTCGCCGTTGAGGCGGGACACGAGCTGGGAGTAGGCCTGGGTGACCTGGGTGTCCTCGTCGAACATCGAGGTCGAGGCGTCCAGGCAGAGCACGATGTCGCGGGTCGAGTAGCGGTTCTGGGTGATGTCGGTGGTCTGCGGTCGGGCGATCAGCCAGATGCACCCGATCACCGCGAGCGCGATCCCCGCGGTCTGCCACCAGGAGAGCCAGCGCTGCTGGGCCGCGAGCTCACGGAACCTCGGCAGGCGGCGGAGGCGTTCGGTGTGGGCGACGAGCACGGCATCGACCGGGCGGCGGTGCACCCGGGCGGCGAGGACGACGATCACGGCGACGGCGCCGACCGTCACGACCAGCACGATCACCCCGAGAACGGGCCATCTCAGGTCCATGTCGTCACCACCTGACGGGCCCGGCTCAGCGCCTCGGGGAAGCGGTCGGAGGCCTGCCCCTCCTCCTCGGAGGCGAAGGCGGGCGGGTACATCACCTCGACGGCCATCGCCAGCGGGCGGGTGCGGGGGTCGCTGCGTACGGTCGCCTTCAGGTCGGCGAGCACCATCTTGTCGGCCGGGATCTGGCTGACCTCGGCGACGTAGTCGCGCACGGTGCGGCTCAGGTGCTGGTGGCCGACCCGCGCCGGTACGTCACCGCGGTGCACGGACCGCTCGATCCGGTCGATCTCGGCCAGGTGCTCGGCGCGCAGGTCACGCGGCTCCGGCACCCAGGGCGTCTCGACCTCGACGACCTCGCGGCGCTTGCGGGTCAGCAGGATGACCGCGAGGTAGTAGAGCGCCATCGCGGCGAGGAACGCGAGCGCGAGCACCAGCCACCAGCCCGAGTGGGCGATCGGCTGCTGGAACTCCTCGGGGACGCTACCGGCGCGCATGACGGTGCCTCTCCAGGAGATGGAAGACCGCGCCGATGGCGGTGGTGTCGTCGCGGACCCGCTGGTAGGCGATGCCCAGACGATCCAGGGTGCCGCGCAGGCCCTGCTCCTCGGCGGCGGCCAGCTCGGCGTACTGCGCCTGGAGGACCGCGTCGCCGCTGAGCCATCCCGGCAGGGCGGAGACGGTGTCGATGTCGACCGTCGGCGCGCCGCCGGACACCGCGGTGGTCGGGTCGAGGTCGTCGATGCCGGCGACCAGGACCTCGTGCTGGACGGTGAGGCGGCGCAGGACCGCGGCCATCTCGTCGCTGACCGCGTGCTCGTCGGTGACGACGAGCAGGATCGCCCGGCGGCGTACGTTGGTGGCGATGTGGCGCAGAACCGCGACGATGTCGGCCTCGGCGGCATCGGGGGTGATCGCGTCGTGGGCCTGCCCCAGCGCCCGCTCGAGCGCCACCTCGGTGTCGGCGGGCTTGGTGAGCTTCTGGCTCTCCGAGTCGCCGTAGGCGACCGCGACCTTGTCGCCGTGGCGCACGCCCAGCCAGCCGACCAGGCCGGCGGTGAAGATCGCCAGGTCGCGCTTGGTCGTGGTGCCGGTGGCCTGGGCAGCCATGCTCCGGCCGGTGGAGATCGCCAGCAGCACCAGGTGCTGGCGCTCGGCGGTGAACCGCTTGACCAGCAGGCTCCGGGACCGGGCCGTCGCCTTCCAGTCGATGTCCTTCACGTCGTCGCCGGGGACGTACTCCCTCAGGTCGTGGAAGTCCATGCTGCGCCCGGTCTGGAGGCTGGCGTACTCCCCGTCGAGCAGCCCGACCACCTTGCGGTGGGCATGGATCATCAGCCGCGTGCGGATCCGGGGAAGGTACGTCGCCATGTGCTCAGGGAGATCAGGGGCTGGGAACGGCGCGGACCAGTGCGTCGACCAGCATCTCGGGCTGGACCTTCTCGGCCAGCGCCTCGAAGCTGAGGTGGAGCCGGTGGCGCAGGATGCTGTGGCGCAGCTCGCGCACGTCCTCGGGGGTGACGTAGGAGCGACCGAGCAGCAGCGCCGCCGCGCGGGAGGCCTGCAGGAAGGCGATCGAGGCACGCGGGGAGGCGCCGATCTCGACGTAGGAGCCGGTCTCCGGCCCCAGCAGGTGGCGGGCGTTGCGGGTGGCCTGGACGAGGGCGACGATGTAGCGCTTGATCGCCGGGTCGACGTAGACGCGCTTGGTCAGCTCCTGGAGCCAGATCACGTCGTCGGGGTCGGCGACCGGGCGGGTCTCCTCGTGGTCGGGGCCGAGCGTGCCGGCCTCGATGCGCTCCAGGACGACGAGCTCCTCGCCCTCGCTGGGGTAGTTGACGATCTCCTTGAGCAGGAACCGGTCCATCTGGGCGTGGGGGAGGACGTAGGTGCCCTCCTCCTCGATCGGGTTCTGCGTGGCGAGCACCATGAACGGGCGTGGCAGCGGGTGGATGTGGCCCGCGATCGACGTCTGGCGCTCCTGCATCGCCTCGAGCATGGCGCTCTGGGTCTTGGCGGAGGATCGGTTGATCTCGTCGAGCAGCACGAAGTTGGCGTGCACCGGGCCGAGCTGGGTCTCGAACTCGTGGTTGCGCTGGTCGTAGACCTGGGTGCCGATGATGTCGCTCGGCAGCAGGTCGGGGGTGCACTGGATCCGGGAGAACTGCGCCTTGACCGTCTGGCTCAGCGTGCTCGCGGCCAGTGTCTTGGCCAGCCCCGGCACGCTCTCCAGCAGCACGTGTCCCTCGGAGAGAAGCGCGATCAACAGCGCTGTCCGGAGTCGCTCCTGGCCGACCACGCGGCTGCTGAAGGCGGTGCTGACCCGCCCGACGATCTCCTTGGCCCTGGCGATCTCCTCAGCGGACGGCGGGGCGAGGGTGGGTGCGGTGGTGGTCAAGGCGGCTCCAGGGGCGTCGGCTGTCGGTCCCATCCTTTCCTACCAGCGTACGGAACGCATCTGGGGGCTGCCTTCAGAAGACGTTGCGGGGGCGGAACTGGACCGAGATCCGGGGGCCGGCGGAGGAGACCTTGGGGATGGCGTGCTCCCAGGTGCGCTGGCAGGAGCCGCCCATGACGACGAGATCGCCGTGGCCCATCTCGATGCTCATCCCCTTGCCTCCGCCATGCGGGCGGAGCGCGAGGCGGCGGGGGTCGCCGACGGAGACGATCGCGACCATCGTGTCGTCGGTGCGGCCGCGGCCGATCTTGTCGCCGTGCCAGGCGACCGAGTCGTGGCCGTTGCGGTAGTAGCAGCAGCCCGCGGTCACGAACGGCTCGCCCAGCTCGGGCAGGTAGTGGGCGGTCAGGCGGCCGCGGGCCTCGGCGAGCCGCGGGTGGGGGAGCGGGTCACCCTGCAGGTAGGTGTGCAGGAGCCGGGGTACGTCGACGACCCGGTCGTACATCTGCCGGCGCTCCTCGCGCCAGGGGACATCGCTGACCAGCGCCGCGAAGACGTCGTCGGGATCAGGCAGCCAGCCTCGGGAGATGTCCACCCAGGCGCCGCGGTCCAGATGGATCCGCTCGTAGGTCGTCTCGGTGGTCTCGTCGTCCGTGGGCGCGAAGAGTGTTCCCTGGAAGTCCACCCTCGCAGCATACCCCTCGATCGAACATGTGTTCTAGCGAAATCCAGCCATGGATGTTTCGTTGCACTTCGCCTGCCTCATCTCGTTGCAATGTCACAACTTGACGAAATCCGGGACGTACGCGAGGCGTAGACCTACGCTCTGCTCATGGTCCGGTCGGTCGAGGGTGAGCGGTCGCTCAAGCACGTCCAGATCCGGGAGTACGTCCGGGAGCTGGTCGTCGGCGAGAGCCCCGGTGCCTCCGCGCCCTCCGAGCGCGAGCTGGTCCAGAAGTTCAGCGTCGCCCGGGCGACCGTACGGCAGGCGCTCGACGCGCTCGTCGTCGACGGTCTGCTGGTCCGGATCCCGGGCCGGGGGACCTTCGTGGCGCGCCCGCCGCGGGCGGCCAGCCCGGTGCTCGGGTTCAGCGAGGAGATGGCCCGCCGCGGGATGCAGGCATCCTCCGAGACGCTGCTGCTCGGCCGGGAGAAGGCCGGGCCGACCATCGCCGGCGCGCTCGGCATCCAGGAGGGTGCGGCCGTGGTCCACTGGCGGCGGCTGCGCCGCGGCGACGGGGTGCCGATCTGCATCGAGGACGTCTATCTCGACGAGACGATCGTGCCCGGGCTGCTCGACCGCGCCGCGCCGACCAGCCTCTACGCCGAGCTGGGCAGCCGGCAGATGCGGCCGTCGTGGGTCGACGACACGTTCCGGGCGGATGTGGCCAACATCGAGGAGGCCACCCTGCTCGGTCTCTCGGTCGGTGTGCCCGTGCTCCGCCGGCAGCGGAAGTCGGTCGCGGGCGACCGCTACGTCGAGGTGTGCCGCTCGGTCTACCGCGCCGACCGCTACGCACTGCACCTGCAGCTCGGCCCGTCCTGACCGCTGGGCTCGGGAGGGGACCGGGTCAGAGGTCGCCGAGCGGTGCGACCACGTCGCCGCTCTCCTCGCAGACCCAGATCGGGTCCGGGCCGCCCAGGTCGGGAGTGATGTGGAGCGAGTGCACCGGGGACTCGGGCGGACAGATGGTGCACACCGGCCAGCGCTCGGAGCTCTCGTCGAAGAGCACGTCCTGCACGTCCTGGGCGACCAGGCCCGCGACGTACGCCTTGCCCTCGGGCCACTGCTCGACCCACCAGCCGCGCTCGGTCATCGCATCCTCGAGGGCGGAGACGGCGGCGGCGCCGGCGAGCCCGCGGGCGTCGAGGTCGTGGAGCACCCTCGCCCGGGCCTCGAACAGCACTGTCGTGTTCATCAGGACCATTCTTGCCGACCGGTCAAGCACGTGGCTCGAGGGCGACACTCGTGGACGGACCCGGTAAGAATGGCCCGTGATCCTCATCGACCCGCCGAACGTACCCAGCCGCGGCCGGATGTGGTCGCACCTGGCCAGCGACACCTCCTACGAGGAGCTGCACGCCTTCGCGAGCCGGATGGGGATCCCTGCCCGCGGCTTCGACCGGGACCACTACGACGTACCCGCCGAGGCCTACGACGACATGGTCGCCGCCGGGGCCGTCGAGGTCACCTCCCGAGCCCTGGTCTCCGCTCTCCTCGCCGCCGGCCTGCGCCGCCGCAAGCCTAGATAGGCGACTTCTCGCCCGGCGGGACCGACGCCTGGGCCGGGGTGGACATCCGGCGTACGGCGAGCCAGATGGCCGCCGCGATCAGCAGGCCGAGGCCGCCGCCGAGGACGAAGCCACCCTCCCAGCCGATCAGGTCGATGGCGAACCCGGCGGTCGGGGCGCCGATGGCGCTGCCGAGGGTGATGGCGGAGCCGTGCCAGCCCATCACCTCGCCGCGTACGGTCGAGGGGACCCGGCTGGTGATCGCCTCGAGCGCGGCGGTCAGCGTCGGGGCGCAGAAGAAGCCGCTGAGCAGGAGCAGGGCGGCGAACGAGATCGGGCCCCAGGCGAAGGCGGTGAGCACGGTCGTCGCACCCAGGAGGACCAGCATGACCGCGGCCGGAGGGTGGCTGTTGAGGGCGCCGTAGATGAGCGCGCCGACCAGCGAGCCGAGGGCCCAGATCGCCATCACCAGGCCGAGGAGGGCGGTGCGGTCGAAGTCGCGCATCGCGGCCACGGTGCCGAGGTCCTCGGCGATCAGGATGAGCGAGGCGGTGAAGGTGCCGGCCAGGAGGAGTACGACGCCCGGGTTGACCCACGACGGGAGGCCGAAGCGGCGTACCCGTGCACCGGAGTCGCTGGGGACCGCATCGCTCGGAACGGTCGGCTCGCCCTCGGTGATCATCGGGTTGAGGAGCCAGAGCGTGAGGGCTGACGCGATCCCGAGCCACTGGATCACCAGCAGCGCCCAGGAGGTGCCGAGGTAGCTGGCGCTGAGCACGCCGATGACCGGTCCGGCCATGAAGCCGAGCTCGGTCATGATCGCGTCGGCGCTGAGAGCAGCGGTGCGCTGCCCGGGCTGGACCGAGCGGAGCACGACCTGGCGCACGATCGACCAGGACGGCACGGTGAAGAGCCCGGCGACGGCGACCAGCGCGATCAGCGGGAGGTAGCCGACCCAGGGCGCGATCGACCAGGCGATCGGGAGGATGGCCAGCGGCAGCAGGAGCGTACGTCGCAGGCCGAGGCGGTCGAGGAGCCGACCGAGCCAGGGCGCGGAGATCGCCATCGCGATCGCGAGGACGGTCGAGACCAGGCCGGCCTCGGCGTAGGAGCGGTCCAGCGGGCCGACCACGTGGAGGGTCACGATGACAGAGGACGCCGGCATCGGGATCCGCAGGAACAGACCCAGCACGAGGATGCGGCGAACGTCGGGAATCCGCCACAGGTCGGCGTACGTCTGGAAGCTCACCGAGAGATTCTGTCACCCCCACGGGGTATGGCACGAATCGTTATTGATCGGTTGACAGGTATGTGTTGAGGGTCTCCATCTCGGCCGCGATGTTGGCCCGAGCGGCGGCCTCCCAGCTGATCCGCGCGAAGGGTGTGGAGAAGAGCGACTCCTTCTCCAGCAGCCGCTCCAGGACCTGGGCCCGACCGACGCGGAACTCCTCGTCGGAGAGGTGCTGGTACTCCTCGCGGACGGTCGCGACGTACTCCGCGTAGCGCTCGGCCGGTGCCGCCAGGATCGCCAGGTCGGCGTCGGAGAGCACCCGGCCGCCGTGGTCGTCGGGAGCCGGGTCGTGGGTCTCGGTCAGCCGCACCAGACGGGCGACCTCGGCCACCACGTCGGGGTCCAGATGGGCGCCCAGCGCGTCCTCGGCCCACGCGGCGGAACGCTCCTCCGCGTCGCGCTCCCCGTCGTAGACGGAGTCGTGGAAGAAGGCCGCCAGGACGACGGTCAGCGCGTCGAAGCGCTCCCCCTCGCCCCGCAGCTCCTCGATCCGGTCCAGCACCTCGGTGAGGTGCCGGCGGTCGTGGTAGCGGCGGGTCGGCTCGTCGTACGCTGCCAGCACGTCACCGAGAAGGTCGGTGGCGTCTGGCAGCGGCCAATGTCGGGGGAGCTCCATGGGCCAGAACGCTAGCGTCAGGCGTGGTAGACGCGCACCCACCGGGTGTGCGGGTTGCCCTCGATCTTCTCCAGCGTCGTCGGCGGCACGCTCGTCGCGTCGGTGACCACGAAGCCGGTCTCGCCGGCGGTGGCGAGGTATTGGCCGGTCACGTTGACGCCCTCGGAGGCGAGCAGGTTGTTGAGCTCGGCGAGCACGCCCGGGACGCTGTCGTGGAGCAGCGCGAGACGCGCGCCCTCACCCAGCGGCGGCGGCTGGACGGCGGGCAGGTTGACGCTCAGAGCGGTCGAGCCCGAGTGGATGAAGTCGCGCAGCTTGCCGGAGACGAACCAGCCGATCTCCTCCTGGGCCTCCTGCGTCGAACCGCCGACGTGCGGGGTCAGGATGACGTTGTCGAGACCCTGCAGCGGGCTCTCGAACGCGTCGCCCTGGGCCTTGGGCTCGATCGGGAAGACGTCGAGCGCGGCACCGGCGATGTGGCCCGACTCGATGTGCTTGCGCAGCGCGTCGTTGTCGACCAGGAAGCCGCGCGCGGCGTTGATGAACAGGCTCCGCGGCTTCATCTTGGCGAACTGCTCCTCGCCGAACATGCCCAGGTTGCCAGGGCGTCCGTCGATGTGGATGGAGACCACGTCGGCCTCGGCCAGAAGGGCGTCGAGGGACTTCATCCGGCGCGCGTTGCCGTGGGCCAGCCGGTCGGCGATGTCGTAGAAGATGACGTAGAAGCCCAGCGCCTCGGCGACGTTGGACAGCTGGGTGCCGATGTTGCCGTAGCCGATGATGCCGAGGGTGCGGCCGCGGACCTCGTGGGAGCCCTTGGCGGACTTGTCCCAGATGCCGGCGTGCATCTTCTCGGTCTTCTCCGGCAGCCGTCGCGCCAGGGAGATGATGTAGCCGATGACCAGCTCGACGACCGAGCGGGTGTTGGAGTAGGGGGCGTTGAAGACGGCCACGCCGCGCTCGGCGGCGGCGGCCAGGTCGACCTGGTTGGTGCCGATGCAGAAGCAGCCGATCGCCCTGAGGTCGGTCGCGGCGTCCAGCGCCCGCGGGGTGATGTGGGTGTTGGAGCGGATGCCGAGCAGCGTCACCCCCGGCAGGGCCTCTACCAGCTCGTCCTCGGAGAGGGACTTGCTGCGCAGCTCGACCTCGAAGCCGGCCTTCTCGAGGTTCTCGACAGCGACGGGATGGATGTTCTCCAGGAGCAGCGCCTTCATGGCTCAAGCGTAGGCCGTGGCCGGTCCTGCCCGGAATCGCCGCCGCAGTCCGGACAGCGAGCCATGAAACGTCTGTTCCAGTCTTGAAACAACCGTGCAATCCGCACGACGGGAACTCGAAATCGATGGCAGGCATCCTGATGGTCCCCACGAGCCGGCGACGGGTGCCGGCAGCCCCAAGGAGGCGGCATGTCCCTCATCGACACGTTCCGGACCGGCAGGAAGGGAGCGCATCCCGTCGACGACGTGCCGCCGCTGGCACAGCTGGTGCCGCTCGGCGTCCAGCACGTGCTGGCGATGTACGCCGGTGCGGTGGCCGTGCCGCTGATCGTCGGTGGCGCGATGGTCGGTGCCGGGCAGCTCGAGCAGGGCGACATCGTCCACCTGATCATGGCCGACCTCCTGGTCGCCGGCATCGCGACGATCCTGCAGGCCGTGGGGCTGGGTCCCTTCGGCGTACGCCTCCCGCTGATGCAGGGCGTGACCTTCGCGGCGGTGGGGCCGATGATCTCGATCGGGACCGCGCACGGGATCACCGCGATCTACGGCTCGGTGATCGCCTCCGGGGTCTTCATGATCCTGGCCGCGCCGTTCTTCGGCCGGCTGATCAGGTTCTTCCCGCCACTGGTGACCGGCACGATCATCCTCATCATCGGCGTCTCGCTGATGCGGGTCGCGGCCGGCTGGTTCGGCGGCGGCACCGCGCTCGGGCCCGACTTCGGCGCGCCCCGGGCGATCGCGATGGCGTTCGGGACGCTGCTGATCGTGGTGCTGCTGGAGCGGTTCGCGCCGCCGGCGATCCGGCGGATCTCGGTGCT
The DNA here is from genome assembly GCA_040302365.1 of Nocardioides sp. NPDC126508. GTDB lineage: Bacteria > Actinomycetota > Actinomycetes > Propionibacteriales > Nocardioidaceae > Nocardioides. The sequence goes on along the minus strand of JBEOUM010000003.1, from coordinate 25,531 downwards.
GTGCGCGCTGTTCCTCGGCACCCTGGTGGCCATCCCGCTCGGGATGACCGACTGGTCCGGTGTCGGCCAGGCCGACTGGGTCGGCGTGGTCACGCCGTTCCAGTTCGGCATGCCCACCTTCGAGCTCTCCTCGGTGATCGCGATGATCATCGTCGCCATCGTGGTGATGACCGAGACCACCGGCGACATGATCGCGGTCGGCGAGATCGTGGACCGGCCGGTGACCCCGCGCGGCCTCGCCGACGGCCTCCGCGCGGACGGCGTCGGCACGCTCCTGGGCGGCATCATGAACACCTTCCCCTACACCGCCTTCGCCCAGAACGTGGGGCTCGTCGCGATGACCGGCGTACGCTCCCGCCACGTCGCCACCTGTGCCGGGGCGATCCTCGTCGGTCTGGGACTGGTGCCGAAGCTCGCGGCGGTCGTCGAGGGCGTACCCCAGCCGGTGCTCGGCGGCGCCGGGATCGCGTTGTTCGGCATGGTCGCGGCCACCGGCATCCGCACCCTGGCGAGGACGAGGCTCGACAACAGCGACATCCTCGTGGTCGCGATCTCGCTCGGCGTCGCGATGCTCACCGAGGCCAAGATCTCCTACGCGGCCGACGAGACCAACGTCGTCCTCGACCTCTACGCACGCTTCCCCGACTGGTTCCAGACGATCTTCCACTCGGGCATCTCCGCCGGTGCGATCACCGCGATCGCGCTCAACCTGCTCCTCAACGGCCGGCGGGCGCCAAAGGACCAGCCTCAGGACCAGCCTCAGGACCAGTAGATGACGACCCCGTCGCCGATGTTCACCTGGTCGTAGAGCGAGGTGATGGCGGCGTAGTCGCGCACGTTGACGCAGCCATGGGAGGCGCCGTTGTAGCCGTGGGCCGCGAAGTCGGGGGAGTAGTGGACCGCCTGGCCGCCGGAGAAGAACATCGCGAACGGCATCGAGGTGTGATAGATCGTCGAGACGTGGTCGCGGCTCTTGGAGAAGACCGAGAACTGACCCTCGCGGGTGGGCAGCTCCTGCGAGCCGAACCGCACCTCGACGCTCATCCGCACGGTGCCGTCGATGACCCAGCGCAGCACCGAGGTGGACTTGTCGATGCACATCACCCGGCCGGTCAGGCAGCGCGGGTCCAGCTTGCCCGCCGGGATCGGGGGCGGCGCGTTGGTCAGCTCGGCCTCGGTCGGCTCGCGGGTCATCGCGTGGAGACGGTCGAGCGTGGTCTGGTCCACGAACCCGGTGACCGCGATGCCGCGCTTGGCCTGGAACCCGGAGACGGCCTCGGTGGTGACGTTGCCGTAGAACCCGGTCACGCCCGCGTTGAACCAGCCGATCTGCTTCAGGCGTGCCTGCAGGTCGCGTACGTCATCACCGCTGTCTCCCTTGCCGAAGAGCCGCGGGCCCGAGGTCGGGGACGGCTTCGGCTCGGGCTTCGGCTTCTCGCTGGGACTCGGCGTGGGCGTCGGGGTGGTGCTCGGCGATGTGCTCGCGGAGGCGGCGGCCGGTGAGGCCGTCGCGGGTGCCGGCGCCGCGGCCGGCTCGGCGGCGCACGCCGCGAACGTGGTTGCCAGCAGGGCGGCGAGCGCCCCTGCGATCATTCCCCGCTTGACCATCATCTTCGCCTCGCTCCGGACCATGGCCCTTCAAGGTTGAATCGGGCCGACGACATACTGATGCCCGAACCGGGTCGTCCGGTTGCACATCTTCGGGAAATGTCCCGGCTGATGGGACGATCTCTCAGCGAGCGGGTCGGCCGACGCGGCTGAACCAGCGGCGCAGGGTCCGCTTCAAGCGGTGGCTCGAGCTGTTGCAGGCCACCAGCGGCAGCGTGAGACCGGCCCGGTCTGCGTCGGCGAGCTCCCGCAGCAGGATCTCCGCGGCCACCCGGGTGTCGTCACCGGCGTCGTGCGCCTTCAGCTGCTCGACCGCGTAGTAGGCGGCGATCGTGGCCAGCGACTTGTCGGGCACCTCCAGCGCGAGCGCCTTCGCGAACCGCATCGTGCACAGCCACTCCAGGACGTCCAGCCGTACGCCGGCTCGGTCGGACTCCACGGCCACGAACGCCCAGTCGAACGGGGCGTTGTGGGCCACGAAGACCCGACCGGCCAGGCGCTCGGCGATGGTCGCGGCGACCTCGCGGAACGGCGGGGCGCCGGCGAGGTCGGCACTGGTCAGGCCATGGACCTCGACCGGTCCGGGGTCGACGCCGGCGCCGGGGTTGACCAGCGTCTCCCACTCAGACTCCGCGGTGCCGTCGGCATCGATCTGGCGGATCGCCACCTGGATCACGCGGTCGCGGTAGGGATCGAGCCCGGTCGTCTCGACGTCGAGGACCGCGTAGCCCCGTCGGTTGCCCCGGGCTTCGCTTCGGCCGCGTGATTCGGTGGTGGTCACAGGGCTGACGGTATCGGTGGGCACCGACACTCCGGCCCGGCCCGTCAGATCGTCAGCGCCACGATGCCGACGATGACGAGCAGCAGCACCACCAGAACGGCGACCAGCGCGAGCACGCCGGGCTTCTTCTGCTTCACGTGCCCGATCGCGCCCTTCTGGAACGTCGTGGCCGGCGCGGCGTAGAAGACCGGGACGGTCTGGCCCTCGGCGACGTCGAAGCTCAGCGCCGCCTTGCCGAACCGCCAGGTCCACTGCGTGTACATCTCGACGCTCCAGTGCCCCGGCGGTACCGGGAAGACGTTGCGCCCGTACTGCGTCGGCATCTGGTGGCCGTTGAGCAGCACCGTCGGCACGATCAGGTTCGAGGTCATGTGGCTGCCCTGGATGGTCAGGTCGATCCACCCCACGGGCGGCTGTCCGGGCGCTGGCTGGCTGGGCTGTTCCGGCATCGTCATGGGGCGAATCATGCACGATCGGGACGGACCGTCACCGCTCAGACGTCGACACTCCCGCCGTCACGCCAGTAGTAGCCGCCCTCGCGCATCAAGAAGCCCTCCTCGTAGAGGTAGCGGCGGAGCGCGGCGAAGTCGTCGTGGAACCGTCCGAGGATCTCGTTGACCTCGCGCTCGGGGTAGACCTTCCCGGGCTCGAAGGACTGCGCGAGCTGGTTGAGCACGACCAGCTTCTTGACGTGCTTCGACGGGATCGTCAGCAGTCGCCCGTCCTTGCCGAAGAACCGTCTCAGGGTCTCGGCGTCGTCGGGTCGGGGCTGCCAGGTCGCGCGCGTCACCCTTCCATCGTGCTCGCCGCATGCCCGCGATGCGAATGGTTTCTCCGCCGTCGTGCCCGGGCGACGAGGTCGCGGGCGGCCGGCTCCCACTCGGGGAGCTCGAACTCGAAGCCCGCCTCGAGCAGCCGTCCCGGCGCGACCCGGCGGCTCTTGAGGAGCAGCTCGGTGTCCGTACGCATCACCCAGGCGCCGATCTCGGCCATCCAGGCCGTGGCGGGCAGCCCGACCGGCATCCCCGCCTCTGTGCGCAGCACGCGCATCAGGTCTCGCTGGGGGAGCGCCGCGGGGGCTGCCAGGTTCACCGGCCCGGAGATGTCGGTGCGCTCGACGAGCAGATCGCAGGCGCGTACGAAGTCCCGCTCGTGGATCCACGAGACGAACTGCTCGCCGCCGGTGACCGGGCCACCGAGGCCGAGGCGGGCCATGGTGAGGAGTACGTCGAGGACACCGCCCCTGCCGGGGCTCATCACCATCGCCGAGCGGAGCGCGACCTTGCGGGTGTGCGGCGTCGCCGCCGCGACCTGCTCGGCCTCCCAGCACTTGGCGATCCTGGTCGAGAACTCCCAGTAGCCGGGCACGTCCGGCTCGTTGCCGCCGATGATGCCGGTCGCCTCGTCGTTGGCCGCGTCGAGGCGGTGGGCGTAGATCGTCGCGGTGCTCATCTGCAGCCAGGTGTGCGGCGGGGCGGCCGCCCCCGCGATCGCCTCGCCGACCACCCGGGTCGACTCGACCCGCGAGTCCATCATCTGCTTCAGGTTGGCATCGGTGTAGCGGCAGCTGACGCTCCGGCCGGCGAGGTTGACCACGACGTCGGCGCCGTCGATCTCCTCGGCCCAGGGACCGATCGTCCGGCCGTCCCAGAGGCGGTGGCGTACGCCGTCCTCCAGCTGCTCGGGGTGGCGGGAGAGCACCACGACCTCATGTCCGCGCGTGCTCCAGGCGCGCCGCAGGACGCCTCCGACCTGGCCGGTTCCACCGGGGATCACGATCTTCATGGGACCGACCCTAGAACCGATTTGAGCGATCGCTCAAGGCCTGCGCTACCTTAGATTTGAGCAATCGCTCAAATGGCTCGAGGAGGCGTACGTGGCTGATCGGATGTGGTCTGTGCTCTGGGCGTTGTGCCGATGGTGGTTCTTCGGAGCCGTGCTCGGTGTCGTCGTCGGGGGAGGCGTGGGGAGCGTGCTGGTGCCGATCGTCGGGACGCTCTTCGGAGCGTGGTACGGCGGCATCGTCGGTGCCGTCGTAGGACTGGTCGCGTCGGTGCTGGTCGCGCCGGCGGTGCTGTTGCCGCCGTCGGTCTTCGATCGGATCTGGCCGGGACTCGTGGGGTTCGGGACGACCGTCGCGCTGGGGTTCGCGATGTTCGTCGCGGACGAGGGACCGGGCACGGCGGGCGAGAACGTCGGGTTGGTGCTGGTCATCGCCGGCCTGTCCGGAGCGTTGGCGGCCTGGTTCGGAGAGGCTGTGATGCGCGGCGTACGGATTCCGCTTCCCCACCTGGTGATCGGAGCTGCCGCTCTCGGCCTGGTCTGCGGGGTCGCACCCGCTGTGGTGGGTCTGTCCGACGCCGGGTCGTCCGAGCCGGGGGTCGTCGCCGTGATCATGCTGTTGGGGCTCGCCTGCGGGGGCATACTCGGCTCCGTGCTCATCGTCTACAACCTGCTCGTCACCAAGGAGCCCGCCGCAGCATGAACCCCACCAAGGCCAAGCTGATGTCGGCGGTCACCGACCTGCTCAAGGAGGACGGGATCGCCGGTGTCTCGGCGCGGGCGGTCGCCGACCGGGCGGGGGTCAACCAGGCGCTGGTCTTCTACCACTTCGGAACCGTCATGGATCTGGTCGACCAGGCGTGCCGGGCGGCGACCGACGAGGCGGCGGCTTCCTACCGCGACGAGCTCGCCGAGGTGACCTCGCTGAGCGAGCTGCTGGCGCTCGGGCGAGTGCTTCACGAGCGGGAGCGAGCCGCGGGCAACATCACGGTGATGGCCCAGCTGCTGGCCGGTGCGCAGCGGGACAAGACGCTGGCCGAGACGGGTCGTTATGCGATGGGCCGGTGGAACGAGGAGATCGAGGCTGCGGTCGCTCGTGCTCTGGAGGGCAGCCCGGTCGAGAGCGTGGTGGACGCGCCCGGCCTGTCGCGCGCGATCAGCTCGGCGTTCGTCGGCCTGCTCATGTACGACGGGGTGGACCGCCCCGGCGCCGACTCGGCCTTCGCCTCCCTCGAGCAGCTCGGCGCGCTCGTCGAGGTCATCGAGGATCTCGGGCCGGCGGCCCGGCTCGTGCTGCGCTCCCGGCTCAAGGGCCGCGGCTAGCGCCGCTCCGCGGGCGTCAGACGAGGGTGATCGAGACGAGCGCGCGGTCGCCGACCTGGAGGTCCTCGCGGCGGCGTACGTCCTTCTTGATCGGCAGCGCATAGCCTTCCTGACCTGGGAAGACGGAGGTCCTCCAGGTGGTCGTGCCGATCCGGGCCTCGACCCTCACCGAGCCGAAGCCGCGCGGCGGGCCGGTCGCGATCGATGCCTCCCGGATCTCCTCGGTGACCTCGGGCGGCGCGGTCACGAAGATCCAGGCGTCGGTCTCGTCCTTCCACGGCCACAGCTCGGCCTCGAACTCCCAGGTCTCCACCCGCCCATCCTCCACCAGAAAGCCGTAGGTCGCCCGCTCGGTCGGCGACTAGGGTGCGGCCATGGCTGACCCTCGCTCACTCGACCAGAGACTCGCCGACACCCGTGCCCGTCTGGAGAACGACGTCGACCTGTGGATCGCCTCGGCGCACGACGCCCAGCCGTGGCTGGTGCCGATCTCGTTCGTGTGGTGGGAGGGCGAGATCTGGATCGCGAGCATGGGCGGGGCGCGTACGCAGCGCAACCTGTCCGCCTCCCCGGCCGTCCGGCTGGCGCTCGGTGAGCTGCGGGACGTCGTGATCGTCGACGGCCGCGCCGACGTCGAGCCGATGGACGGGACACCGAAGGAGGTGCTCGAGATCTATGCGGCCAAGCAGGGCGGCGACCCGAGCAGCTGGGCCGACAGCCTGATCCGGATCCGGCCGACCAAGGTCCAGGCCTGGCGCGAGGAGAACGAGCTCGAGGGCCGCCACCTGATGCGGAACGGCCGCTGGCTGGACGAGGGTGGAGCGGATGGAAGCTGAGCTGCCGCTGACCGAGGACAGCTTCCGTGCGCTCGCCCGGTCCTCACCCTGGCGGTTCTCGGCGCTGCACTTCACCTGGCGGACCGGGACGGACGGTGACGTCGAGTGCTGGCTGCGGCGGCCCGGCCGGCTGCGGGTGCGTGACGCCGCGGGCGAGCGCGTCGTCGGCGAGGAAGCGACCGCGCTTCCGGAGCCGGTGCTGCGCGCCGACGGTCTCGTGGCGAGCCGGCCGCGGGCGTACACCCACGAGATCGACGACCCGATGTGGGGCAACTACGTGTTCGTGTCGATGCTGGATCCCGAGGAGCTCTCGGCCGACGTGGTGCTCAGCGACCTGCGTTCGGAGCCGCGAGCGGGACGCGAGACCTGGTGGGCGCGGGCCGTGCCCGGGGACGGGTACGAGCCGCGGTGCGGCTGCTGCCCGCTGCTGTGGTCGCGGGTCAGCGACTGGTTCGAGTACGGCGACGGCGCCCCGGGGTGGGAGCCGCCGGCGGGGACGGTCTACCCCGAGGTGTACGACATCGCGCTGGACGTGGCGACCGGGGTCGTCGTGCGGTTGACCCCGGTCGGCGGCTCCCGGCCAGATCTCGGGTTCGAGACCACGATCCACGAGGCAGAAATGTCGGTGCCCTCTGCTTAGGTGATGGGTGAGGACGACATCCGATCCAGACGGAGGAGATGTCATGACCATCAGCACGACCATCGATGAGGAGATCGAGCGGCTCGAGGAGGAGCTCGGCGAGCCGCCTGCCTGTGAGTGCAGCTGGGGCAGCCCGGACAGCGACGCGGAGCCTTGTGGCGAGGTGGCGGCGTACGCAGTGACGGTGCTCTGTCCGGACGACCGCTGCACCCACACCTACCTGCTGTGCCAGGAGTGCCGAGACCTGTGGGTGCAGAGCTGTCCACCACCCCATCGGCTGCGCGTCGTGGCGCTGGGTTGAGGTGAGGTCAGGCTGGGCCGGTTCAGGGCGTGAGGTCGCCGAGCGATTCTGCGTCGACGATCCGGTACGCATAGCCCTGCTCGGCCAGGAACCGCTGGCGGTTCTGGGCGAAGTCGGCGTCGATGGTGTCGCGGGAGACGACCGTGTAGAAGTGTGCGGTCTTGTTGCCGTCGCCGGGGCGCAGGAGGCGGCCGAGCCGCTGGGCCTCCTCCTGGCGGGAGCCGTAGGCGCCGGAGACCTGGATCGCGACCTCGGCCGAGGGCAGGTCGATGGAGAAGTTGGCGACCTTGGAGACGACCAGCAGGTCGATCTCGCCGGAGCGGAACGCGTCGAAGAGTCGCTGGCGCTCCTTGACCGAGGTCTTGCCCTCGATCACCGGGGCGTCGAGCGAGGCGGCGATCTCGTCGAGCTGCTCGAGATACTGGCCGATCACCAGCGTCGGCTTGTCCGCGTGGGAGGCGACGATCTCCTTGACCACGTCGATCTTGTGGTGCGTGCACGAGGCGATCCGATAGCGCTCGTCGGGCTCGGCGGTGGCGTAGACAAGCCGCTCGTCGGCGGGCAGGGTCACCCGCACCTCGACGCAGTCCGCGGGGGCGATCCACCCCTGCGCCTCGATGTCCTTCCAGGGAGCGTCGTAGCGCTTGGGGCCGATCAGGGAGAAGACGTCACCCTCGCGACCGTCCTCACGCACCAGCGTCGCGGTCAGGCCGAGCCGGCGGCGTGCCTGCAGGTCGGCGGTCATCCGGAAGATCGGGGCGGGCAGGAGGTGGACCTCGTCGTAGACGACCAGCCCCCAGTCGCGGGCGTCGAGCAGCTCCAGGTGCGGGTAGGCGCCCTTCCGGCGCGTGGTCAGCACCTGGTAGGTGGCGATCGTGACCGGCCGGATCTCCTTGACCGACCCGGAGTATTCGCCGATCTCGTCCGGGGTCAGTGAGGTGCGGCGTACGAGCTCGTCCTTCCACTGCCTCGCGGAGACGGTGTTGGTGACGAGGATCAGCGTGGTCGCCTGAGCGTGCGCCATGGCAGCGGCGCCGACCAGCGTCTTGCCGGCACCGCAGGGGAGCACGACGACTCCGGAGCCGCCGTGCCAGAACGACTCGGCCGCCTCCGACTGATAGGGGCGCAGCGTCCAGTCGGCGGTGTCCAGCGCGATCGGGTGCGCCTCGCCGTCGACGTAGCCCGCGTAGTCCTCGGCCGGCCAGCCGAGCTTGAGCAGCGCCTGCTTGAGGTTGCCGCGCTCGGAGGGATGGACGACGACGGTGTCCTCGTCGACCCGTTCGCCGAGCATGCCGGCGACCTTCTTCGCCCGGACCACCTCCTCGAGCACCGCGCGGTCGGAGGAGACCAGCACCAGCCCGTTGGCCGGGTTCTTCTCGAGGCGCAGGCGGCCGTAGCGGGCCATCGTCTCGGCGACGTCGACCAGGAGGGAGTGGGGGACGGGATAGCGGGAGTACTCGAGCAGCGTGTCCACCACCTGCTCGGCGTCGTGCCCGGCGGCGCGTGCGTTCCACAGGCCCAACGGGGTCAGCCGGTAGGTGTGGATGTGCTCCGGTGACCGCTCCAGCTCGGCGAACGGCGCGATCGCCTTGCGGCACTCACCTGCCCGGGCGTGGTCGACCTCGAGCAGCAGCGTCTTGTCCGACTGGACGATCAGGGGGCCGTCGTTCACCGGACCAGCCTACGGCGGCGTCGGGCGCACGCTCCTGATCCGGGACAGCGCGAAGGAACGTACGTCGTCCTCGACCCGGGCCGCGAGCGAGCCGCCGTCGATCCCCAGCGGCTCGACGCGCGCCTCGCCGCCGACCCCGCGGCCGTCCACGTAGGAGATCACGACCTGCTCCCCGGCATCGATGGCCTCGTGGAGGATCGCCATCGTCGAGGCGGGCTCGGGCGGGGCCGGGCGGGAGGCAGCGGTCTCGTCGCCGGCCTTGATGCGCGCCGCCACCGCGGTTGCGCGGACGGTGAGATGGGCCTCCTGGGCACCCGCAGGACGCTGTGCGTTGCGAGCCTTGGCGCGCCTGGCGTCGGGCCGCGCGACGTGCACCGACCCGTCGGGCGCCTCGACGACCGGGGCCAGGCCGAGCTCGCGCAGGCGGGGGAGGAGCGAGTCGAGGGCGACGGTGCTGACGACCACGGTCGGCGCGAGCCGCCGCAGGCCCAGCGACTCGGCCGCCGGATGGGCCAGCAGCTCGGCCAGGGCCGCCTCGTCGTCGCTGCGCAGGTAGGCGGCGGCGAACCCGACCCGCACCGTCCCGAACGTACGCGCCGTGTCGTCGACCAGATAGGTCAGCGCCTGCGGGACCGGGGTGCGGGAGGCGGCGGTGAGGAAGGCGTGGATCTCGGTGGCGGTCCAGCCGCGGTCCATCGCCCGCCGCACGGACTCCTTGGTGAACCGGTAGACCGTCGCCCCGCCGTGCGACTCCACGGTCCCCACGACCGCCAGCGTGCGCGCCAGCACGGGCTCCAGCGGCCCCGGCGCTACCGCGGTGAGATCGCCCTGCAGTAGTACGTGGTCGACCGGCTCCGGCAACAGCCCGGCCAGGATCGGGACCGGGTCCTCACCCGCCACCAACGCCCGCCCGTACGCAGCCAGCCCCCCGAACGCCGCCAGCCCGAGTGTCTCCGCCTCGGTGAGCGTCCAGGCCACCAGCGACTCGCGGGACTCGGTGCGGGTGCGCGGCCGGCGCGGCCGCTCCCAGGCGAGGCGGGCGACGACCGCGGCGGGTCCGGTGCCGGCGGCGAGGACCTCACCGTCCGGCAGCTCCGCCAGGAGCCGCAGCGTCAGCCGCCGCGTCTCCACGGCCGAGGCTCCGGCCAGATCGGGCGCCAGCGCGTTCCACGTCTTCCCGGCCGGGTCGCGCTGACCGACGAGCCCGGGGAGGCGCGGGGAGGCCAGCCAGGCACCGGTGACGTGGGACCAGCGGGCCGCGAGCGGCTGCCGCAGCCACTGGTCGAAGAGCTCGGTCGGCATCCAGGACGGATCACCCTCCTCGTCGGTGCCGAGCGCGAGCAGCCCCGAGGCCCAGGCGACCTCGATCAGCAGCGCCGCGGTGGGCTCGGCGACATGGAGCCGCTCGGCTGTCGCCTTCAGGTCCCTGACGGTCAGCCCCGTCCCGCCGCGCAGCGACCTCGGTGGCGTTGCGCTCCAGGCGTCGAGGAGCAGCTCGAGGTTGCGTACCAGCTCGAAGGCGGCGCCCGCGGCCGCCCGGTCGACCAGTGCCGAGGCGCGCGACGAGGTCGGCAGGGGCGGGGGTACGTCCACCGGGGCCGGCGTGGTCCGCCCGCCCCGCAGCGCGAGCCCGACCTCGCCGGGCAGGGTCAGCATCCCGTCGCCCGAGGACACCAGCAGCCCGTGGGCGATCAGCTCCTCCGCCGGTCCGGCGGCCTCGGCCACGGAGACACCCGGACGCGCGCGTGAGGAGGAGGCCTGCCCGCCGCCGGCGTCGACGGCCTCCAGCATCGCGCGGGCCTCGGCGGACACGGCGGCCAGGCGGCGTACGACCTCTTTCCGGTCTTCTTCCTGGTCAGCGGCGAAAGGCTGCAGCCCGGAGGTGCCCGGGGAGCCCCGCAGCAGCGCCGAGACCCCGGTCACGGCGCGAAGGCCACCGAGGGAGTGCCACACCAGGCCGGTGTCCTCCAGATGAGAAAGTGCCCGTGTCGCGGCGGCCACTTCAGCGTTCACCATGGAAGATAGGTGGGCTTTGGTGGTTTGATTCGCGAGGACAACGGCATCGAGCACGATCAGCTCGAGATGGTTAAGGTCATCCAACGCATAGTGCAAGGATGTGCGAGTGGCTGCTCGGGCGGCGAGTTGGCCGGAGTCATGAGGGGACGGCGTGGCGAGATCAGGACGTGCAAGAAGCAGGCGTGTGATGCGCTCTGTAGGCCAAGAGCGCAACTGGTCTGCAAGAGAGCGGAAGCCTGTGTCCATCGGCATCACGCTATCCCGGCAGGCCTAGGAGCGAGATGTCCAGGAAAGTAGTGATCGCGCACGGGGCCGCGACCGATGTCGGCCAGGTGCGGAAGGTCAACGAGGACTCCCATGTGGCCGAGCCACCGGTCTTCGTCGTAGCCGACGGTATGGGCGGCCACGACGGTGGCGACATCGCCAGCGAGATGGTGATCCAGGAGTTCGCCAAGCTCGGCGGCGCCCATTACGTGTCCGACTCCGGAAGCCAGGCGATGGTCGAGGCGCTCCAGGCGGCCCAGGACCGGATCGTGGCCTTCGCGCTCGAGCAGCGCTCGCGCGGAGCCTCGGACTACCAGTCCGGCACCACCTGCGCCGCGGCCCTGATCGCCGACGGCGGAAGCAGCCCGTTGTGGATCCTGCTCAACGTCGGCGACTCGCGCATCTACCGATTCTTCGACGGTACGTTGAGCCAGCTCAGCCGCGACCACAGCCTGGTCCAGGAGCTGGTCGACTCCGGGCAGATCACGCGCGAACAGGCCGAGCACCACCCGGAGCGCAACGTCGTGACCAGGGCGCTCGGCGGGATGGCCCCCGCGGTCCCCGACATCTTCCAGGTGACGCTGCCGGTCGGCGCCCGGCTGATGCTCTGCTCGGACGGCGTGAGCGGAATGATCTCGGATGCTGAGATCGCCGACATCCTCGCCGCGGAGGACACCGACGCACGCGACACGGCCGAGAAGCTCGTCGCCGCCGCGGTCGAGGCGGGTGGCCGGGACAACGCCACCGCGATCGTGGTCGATGTGATGGGATTGACCGAGGAGAACCCGTATGACTCGGAGCAACAAAGGGTGAGTATGGAGCAGAAGCTAGGAGTGCTGCCATGAGTGAGCCAGCAACCATCGCAAGCACGTCCTACACGCCGGGCACGTGGTTCGGCATCATCGGTGAGAGCGCCACGGTGTTGCTCCCGCCCTCGGAGAAGAGCCGCGCGGGCGCCCTGTGGGCGCTCGTCGACGACGGCGCCGGGTTCGACGAGGTGCTCGACGCGCTCGTCGCGACCGGGCTGAGCTCGTTGCCGGGCTTCGTCCTCATCGCCGGCGACGTGACGCCTGACGGCGGCAGCGTACGCACGGTCGTGCGCGGTCCGTCGGTGGTCTCGTTCGAGGCCGGCGAGGGGGCAGTCGAGGTCGACGGCTCGTCGTCGAAGACCTGGGTCGAGCGCACCCTCGACGGTGTCACCCGGATGTCCGTCTCGCTCGGCGAGGAGGGCGCGACCGGTGAGCCGATGACCGCGCTCGGCGGCCTGCTGCGGGTCTCGGGACTCGAGGTCCCGCCGCCTGCTCCGGAGTCCGCCCAGGACGACTCGCCCGCGAGCCGTGCCGGTTTCGTACCCGCCCCGGTGGCGGTCGAGGAGGGTTCCGACGACAGCGTCGACGAGCCCGCACCGGCCGACCCGCTCACCGATCCTCTTCCCGAGGAGAGCTACACCGACGCCGCCGACGACCTCGACTCCGCCGAGGAGCAGGGTCTCGACGAGGACGAGCCGGTCGCGGCTCCGCCCTCGCTCTCGGTCGTGCCGCCGATCCCGGTCTCGGGTGACCTTCCCGGCCTCGAGGCAGAGTCCGACGCCGGCTCCGAGGCGGAGTTCGGTTCGGACTCCGCCTTCGACGAGGACGCCGAGTCGGACGAGCCGATCTCGGTCAACCGTGGCGAGGAGTCTGGCGACGCGTCGGCGCCGCGTCACGACGACCTGACCGAGCCGGCGGAGATCGAGGCGACCGAGCCGGCCGAGGCGTTCGAGGTGCCCGCCGCGTCCCAGGACGAGGCCGACGAGCAGGACTTCGCCGAGCCGGCCGCCGCCGGCGGCTACGAGGACGACTACGCCAGCGACGAGCACGCCGCTGCCGTGGCGTCCTCCTTCGGACCCTCCGCGGTCTCCCCTGAGCCCGTGGCAGATGCCGACGTCGCCCCCGACGCCGAGACCGAGGTCCTCCCGGCCGTCGACGAGCATTCCTTCGACGAGCATTCCTTCGACGAGCGGGACTCCTTCGACGGTCCCGAGTCCTTCGAAGAGCCCGAGTCCGCCCAGGCGCCCGACTTCGGCCCGCCGTCGATGCCGCCGCCTCCGCCGCTGACCACGCCGCCTCCGCCCCCGCCGCTGGACGCTCCGCCTGCTCCTTACGAGGACGCGCCGGCCGACCCGATCGACGGTCCTCCGGTCGACGCGCCGGTGACCGAGATCCCGCCCGCGCCCCCGGCTCCTCCCGCGTTCCCGGCCCCGCCCGCGCCGCCGGCTCCGCCCGTGGCGCCGATCCCGGAGACGCACGACGAGCCGGTCTGGGAGGAGCCCAACCCCGATGAGGACGACCACGACGGCCTGACCCGCATCGGCGTGGGCGAGGACCTCAACGCCGGTCTCGCCGGGATCCCCGGCCAGCCCGAGGCCCCGAAGGTGACCGCCTACCCGGTCGCCCGCCTGGAGTTCTCCAGCGGCGACCGTGTCGAGGTCGACCGGGTCGTCCTCGTCGGCCGTGCGCCCGAGGCGAGCCGGTTCACGCCCACCGAGCAGCCGATGCTGGTGACCGTGCCGAGCCCCCACCAGGAGATCTCGTCGACCCACTGCGAGATCCGTCCCGGTGCCGGTGTCGACCACGGCGCGGCGGTGGTCACCGACCTCGGCTCGACCAACGGCACCGTGCTGGTCCAGCCCGGGCTCGGCCCGGAGGACCTGCGCCCCGGCGTACCTGTCCAGCTCATGCCCGGCGCCGTCATCGACCTCGGTGACAGTCTGACGATTCGGGTGACCAACCCGTGACCGAACGGCTTTCGCTCGTGCCGTCGCTCTCCTCGGAGGCGGCGGCATGAGCGAGCGCCAGCGAGCGGCAATCGACCTCAGGTCGTCGCGTCCGTATTCTTTGCTTCTCCGTACGGAGGCGGCGGCATGAGCGTGGCCGGCCTTCAGGCGCCAGCCGTCGAGGCCGCGATCGCGGAGCCGGACCGCCGGTTCTACGCATTCGCCATCGACCGGGTGATCGCCTGGGCGATCTTCGCCGCGGCGGGGTTCGCCGCCTGGCTGATCTTCTTCCGCAACGGAAGCCCGCTGCCCGGGATCGGCCTGATCGCCGGCGTGGTGCTGGTGGTCTGGCTGGTCGGCACCATCCTCACCGGCTCCGGTGGCAAGACCCCGGGGAAGATGGCCCTCGGGCTCCGCGTGGTCAGCGATGACTCCGGAGCCGCGGGCCGCCCGATCGGCGTCGGCAAGGCGTTCGTACGCCAGGCCCTCCTGGGTCTCTGCACCATCCCGACCCTCGGCATCGGCACCGCCACCTTCGCCTGGGTCGCCGCGATGGACGACCGTGGCCGTCGCCAGGGTTGGCATGACCGGCGGGCCGGCTCGGTCGTGGTCGACGTACGTCCTCCGGCGGTCGTCGAGGCCGAGGAAGAGGCCCCCGCGCCGCGCCGCATCGTCAACCTGACCACGATGCGTCTGAAGCAGGCCGAGGCGACCCCGGAGCGCGCCGAGCGGCCGCAGACCCCGGCTGCCCCGACGCAGAGCGCTGCGGTACAAGGCGCTGCCCAGGCAGCGGCCGCCCAGGCAGCGGCCGAGGCTCAGGCAGCCGCGACCCAGGTCGGTGTGCCGATCGCCCGTCAGGCGCCGTCGGCTCCCGCCCCGACGCCTGCTCCGCCGGTGCCGCCGGCCCCTCCGGCCGTGCAACCGGCCGCCCAGCCCGCTCCTCCGCCGCCACCCGTGCCCGCCCCGCAGCCCGCGGCGACGGCACGCTGGCGGGTCACGTTCGACACCGGCCAGAGCTTCGTGGTCGAGGGTCTCGCCATCGTCGGCCGCGGCCCCGAGCCGCGTCCGGGCGAGGAGGTCTCGCACCGGGTCGCGCTCTCCTCGAGCGACATGTCCTTGTCCAAGACCCACGCGCAGTTCCAGGTCGCCGCCGACGGCACCCTCGTGGTCATGGACCGTGGCTCCACCAACGGCACCACCTTGATCCGTCAGGGCGCCGCCCGCGCCCTCGGCGCCCGCCGCCCCGCGGCTCTCGTCGACGGCGACAAGGTCAAGTTCGGCGACCGCACCATGGACGTGGTCCGCGAGGCCTGACCGTCTACAGGTCGGGCGAGGCGTCAGCCCGGTCGGCCGAGTTGGCACGGCGGTGCCAACTCGGCCGGCGCAGGTGACGCCTCGGCGAGCGGGTCAGCCGACGGAGTCGAAGGTCTCGGGGCGGTTCTCGAAGCCGAAACGGTCGGTGGGCCAGAAGACGACGGCGACGCGACCGACGACGTCGGAGACGGGCACGAAGGCGCTCGCGCACGCCTTGTCGCCGGAGTCCTGCCGCTCGGGGCTGCACAGGTGGAAGGACGAGTCGGCGGAGTTGGCACGGTTGTCGCCCATCACGAAGATCCGCCCCTCGGGGACGACGGCCTTCCAGCCCCGGCAGCCGCCGTTGAGGTAGGAGCCGTTGTCCTGCGCCATCGGGCCGTCGCAGGTGTCGCTGGAGGCGATGAAGTCGGACTCGTCCAACGGCGTGCCGTTGACGACGACATGACCCGACTTGCAGCACTCCACGGTGTCGCCGGCGACTCCGATGACCCGCTTCACCAGGTGGTCGCCGGTCGGGTAGAGCCCGACCTTGGCGAGTGCGGCCCTGAAGCCGGTGGGCGCCGGAGGGATCTCGTCGGCCGAGAGCCAGTCGCCGGGATCCGCGAACACGACGACGTCGCCGCGCTCGGGGCTGCCGCCCAGCCAGTACGACGGTTTCTCCACCAGCACCCGGTCGTTGACCTCCAGCCCGGGCTGCATCGACTCGGAGGGGATGTAGAAGGCCTGGGCCAGGAATGTCTTGATCACGACCGCGAGCAGGATCGCTGTCACCGCGATGATCACGATCTCGACGAGCGACCCCACGAACCCCTTCGGTCGTCGGCCTGACCGCGCCGACGCCTCCACCTCTGCCCCCATGGTCCGACCCTATCCAGACGACGGCTCGGGTCCGGCGCTATCCAGAATTCAAGCGCGCGGCGTCGCTCCTGCCTTAACGTTTCGTCACTCGGCCGGACCTGGGAGGTGCCATGACCACCGCACTGACGACCCCGACTCACCAACCTGCCCAGAAGGGCGCCCGAGCGATCGCGATCATCTTGGTCGCGGCCGTGATCGCCGCGGTCGTGGCCGGTGTCGTCGGCGGGCTCATCGTCCTTCGGGCGGCGGCCCACGCGGAGAGCGCCCGGCAGGCCGAAGCGTTCGCCGAGGCCCTCCCCGACACCGTCAACCTCGCGGTCAACCTGTCCTTCGAGCGGGACGCGGTGGTGGCCGGCGTACCTCCCGTCGTGCTCCGGCCGCTGCAGCAGACGACCGACGAGTCGGCACGGGCCTGGCGCGCGCGGGCTCAGGAGATCGAGACGCTCGCCCGGATCACCGAGGAGCTGGGCGACCTCGACGAGCTGCGTACGCAGGCGCGGAACGACCCCGCCACCGGGTCGGCGCGCTACACGGCCCTGGCGAACGACCTGTTCGGCATCGCGGACGACCTGCCGAACGCGGACGACGGTCAGACCGCGGCATCGATCGGGGCGATCGGTCACATGCCCGAGGCATGGGAGGCGCTGGGCCAGGAGCGCACGATCATGGCCGCGGCGCTGACCGACTCGCCTTCGTCCGCCGAGAAGCCGATCGGCGACGGGGAGAGAGCCGCGCTCACCCAAGCCGAGGCCGTTGGCGACGCTCGCTGGCCGCCTTCTACGAGAAGTCCTCCGCGGACCGACGTGAGGCCCTCGACAGCCTCACCAACGGCACCGCGACGAAGGGCGCGACCGGCGTGCCTGCCCATCAGGCGGTCGACGACGTCATCTCCGGCCGCGGCAGCGAGGTGAGCCTGGCGTCCTACATCGCCTCCAGCACCGAGTTCATGCGCGGCCTGCAGGAGATACTCGTCGCCACCGCCCAGGAGATCGTCGAGGACCAGCGTACGTCCCGTGATGACGCGGTCCGGGGTGCCCTGGTCGGTTTCATCCTCACGCTCGTCGTCCTGGCCGTCCTCGTGCTGCTCATCGTCGTCCTCGCGGTCGTCCTGGTCATCCTGCGCCGATCCGCGGCCGCGCGTGGAGCGCGTGGATAGGGTCGTCGCGTGTCCGACCTCGACCAACGGCTCAACGCTCTCGAAGCGGATCTCAGGTCTCGGGGGAGCGTGCTGGTCGCCTTCTCCGGCGGCGCCGACAGTGCCTTCCTCCTGGCGGCCGCGACCAGGGCTCTGACCAGCGCCAACGTCGCCGCCGCGACCGGCTATTCGCACAGTCTCCCGATCGCCGAGAGGGACCCGGCCGCCGAGTTCGCGAAGAGCCTCGGCGTACGCCTCATCACCCCGCAGACCCACGAGATGGAGCGGGAGGGCTACCGGGCCAACGGCACCGACCGGTGCTTCTTCTGCAAGGCGGAGCTGCTCGACACCCTCACCCCGCTGGCCCGCGAGCTCGGCCTGGCCCATGTCGCCACCGGCACCAACGCCGACGACGCGATCGAGGGGCTCAACGGCCTCCGGCCCGGCATCCGGGCGGCCGCCGAGCGCGGCGCGATCACCCCGCTCAAGGACGCCGGCCTGACCAAGGCCCAGATCCGCGAGGCCTCGCGCCGCTGGGGTCTGCCGACCTGGGACAAGCCCGCCGCGGCCTGTCTCTCCAGCCGGATCGCCTACGGCCTCGAGGTGACGCCGCGACGGCTCGCGCGCGTGGAACGAGCAGAGCAGGCCGTACGCAGCGTCCTGGCCGCCCGCGGACACGACGCCGCCCGCGTGGATCTGCGCGTGCGTGACCATGGGGAGAAGGCCACGGTGGAGCTGTCCGCTACCCTCCTGCCTCTCGACCCCCATCACGCCGACGAGGTGCTCAGGACCGTGACAGACGCAGGCTTCACCGCCGCGGAGATCGACCCGCGGGGCTTCCGCTCCGGATCTATGAACCAGAAGGCCGGCGCGTGAGGGAGTTCTGGGACACGATCACCGCGACCCAGACCGTCCCAGAGGCGCCGTGGCTGATCGGCGCCGGGATCGTCGCACTCGCGCTCGTCGCGTGGCGTACGTCCTGGCGCACCGTACGTCTCGGCGTCACCGTCGTCCACGAGGCCGGTCACGCGGTCGTGGCGGTCCTGGTGGGACGGCGCCTGTCGGGGATCAAGCTCCACTCCGACACCTCGGGCGTCACGCTCTCGCGCGGCAAGCCGTCCGGGCCGGGGATGGTGGCGATGCTGGCCGCCGGCTACCTCGCCCCGGCGCTCCTCGGCCTGCTCAGCGCGACCATGCTCGCCGCCGGACACGCTCTGGGGCTGCTGTGGCTGCTGGTGGCGGCGATGCTCGTGCTGCTGGTGTGGGTACGCAACGGCTACGGCCTCGTCGTCCTGCTGGTGCTCGGCGCGGCGCTGGGCGCGATCAGCTGGTACGCCGACGACCGCATCCAGACCATCGCGGCCACGCTGGTGACCTGGTTGCTCCTGCTCGCCTCGCCGAGACCGCTCCTGGAGCTGCTCGGCCGCGGCGAGCGCGGCCGCCGTGGCTCCGACCCCGACCAGCTCGCCGGCCTGACCGGCATCCCGTCGGTGCTGTGGATCCTCGTGCTGCTGGCCGTCAACGTCGCCGGCCTGGTGGTCGGCGTTCAGACCCTGATCCCCGACCTGAGCTGGATCTAGAGGCTAGAGCTCGAACTCGTCGGCGATCTGACGCAGGGCGGGGGAGACCTTCTTGGCCAGCTCGCGCGTGGGCGGGCGGCCCTGGGCGTAGCCGTCGCGGATGTCGTCGAGGAGCTTGATCACGTTCTCCACGATCAGCTCCATCTCCTCCGGGTTGCGACGCTTGGCCGCGCGCTGGCGGCCGGAGACGGACGGCGCGCGCTCCAGCACGGTCACCGAGAGCGCCTGCTCGCCGCGGCGCCCCTGGGCGATGCCGAACTCCACCCGGGTGCCGGCCTTCAAGGTCTTGGCAGCGCCCTCGGGGAGCGCGTCGGCGTGGACGTACACGTCCGGACCGTCGTCCTGCGACAGAAATCCGAAGCCCTTGGTGGCGTCGAACCACTTGACCTTGCCAGTAGGCACGGCAGCTTGCCCCTTCCTCGCGCATCAGCGCTTCAAACGTACGTCGCCCGGCGACTGTGACGGCCGACGCGGGAGAGCCTAGTCCTCAGCACCGAGGGATGCGTGAGGTATTCCCCTCTCCGGGCATCGGCGACCCCGACGGACGTCCACGGACGGCTCGGCACCTCGTGCGTCCTGCGGGCGGGGCATATACTCCCGCCTACCCCTCCATAGATTTGCAAATGATTTCGTACACCATTGGTAATCGAGACCACTTATGACGTAAGTTTACGTCGCCAAAGACTGCAGACAGGTACGCCCGGGTGCCAGCAGACTTCGCGGCGGGGGACTGGGGTGTGCGCCACAGACGGTGCACGCCTCTCGGGAATGATGTGACATGGCCACGAGAGGGAGTAATGGCCGAGCCATACGCAAGCACAACCCACCGTCCGGAACGTAAGCCCTGGCAGGGAATTCGAGCGCGCCTCATCTTCGTGCTGCTCATCCCCACCATCGCGGCGATGGTGTTCGGCGGGTTGAGCATTTCGCGCGCCCTCTCAGCCCAGGCGGAAGCACGCCAGGCCGAGACTGTCGCCCAGGCACTGCCTGACACCTACAACCTCGCGATCAACATCCTGTTCGAGCGTGACGGTGCGCTCGCGGGCGTGCCCGAGGTCGTCATGCGGCCGCTGCAGCAGACGACCGACGAGTCGATCGAGGCATGGAGCGCCAAGGCGAAGGAGATCGACGCCGGCGACGACAAGGACCTCGAGAACAGCATCGTCGAGATCCAGCAGGCGCTGAACGGCATCGACGACCTGCGCGCGCAGATCCAGGAGCGCGACACCCAGGTCGAGGCCCAGCTGGCCTACACGACCGTGATGAACAACCTCTTCGGGATCTCGGCGCAGATGCCGACCCTGGAGAACGACGAGGTCTTCTCCAAGATCTCCGCGATCAGCAACGTGCGCCCCGCCTCGGAGGCGATGGGCACCGAGCGCATCATCATGATGAAGGCGTTGAGCCTGAAGGCGGCCGAGGAGAAGAAGGGGAACGTCAACCCCGACGTCCTCAAGGACGAGGAGTTCGCCGAGCTCGCCCGCGCCGAGGCCAAGTGGCGTCTCTCCACCGCGGACTACTACACGAAGACCTCCGACGAGGTCCGCCAGATGCTCGACGAGCTGACGAACGACACCACCACCGACGGCTCGATCGGGGCGCCTGCCCACCGGGTCGTCAACCAGGTGATCTCCAGCGGCAGCATGGACCGGATCAAGATGACCCCGGACCAGTACACCGCGGCCAGCACGGAGTTCATCCGTGGTCTGCAGAAGATGATCGTCGCGACCGCGCAGGAGATCAGCGACGACGTCGAGCAGATCAAGGACGACGCGACCCGCGACGCCATCATCATCGGCCTCCTCGTCCTCGGCGTCCTGATCTTCGCCCTCGCCGTCGGTCTGGTCGCGGCCCGCTCGATCCTGTCGCCGCTGAGCCAGCTGCGTCGTCTGGCCTACAACCTGGCCAACCACGACCTGCCTGAGCGAGTCGCCTACATGAACCAGGCCGAAGGCCCGGTCGACACTCATGTGGAACCCCTGGACATCGCCCGCCGAGACGAGATCGGTGACGTCGCGGACGCGTTCGACGCGGTCCACGTCGAGGCGATCCGGCTGGCGGGCGAGCAGGCCGAGCTGCGTACGAACGTCGACAAGATGTTCATGAACCTCTCCCGCCGTTCGCAGAGCCTCGTCGAGCGTCAGCTCCAGCTCATCGACCAGCTCGAGGCCAACGAGCAGGACCCGGACGACCTCGCGAACCTGTTCCGCCTGGACCACCTCGCCACCCGAATGCGCCGTAACGACGAGTCCCTCCTGGTTCTCGCCGGCGGCGAGATCGGGCACGCGGCCCGTGGCCCGGTGCCGGTGCTCGACGTGCTCCGTGCCGCGGCCTCCGAGATCGAGCAGTTCGCCCGGGTCGACATCGACTCCGAGGAGAACGCCGAGTTCGAGGGCGCGATCGCGGGTGACCTCGTGCACCTGCTCGCGGAGCTGATCGAGAACGCCACCAACTTCTCCCCTCCCGACACCGCGGTCACGATCCGCACCTTCCGCGCCGGCCCCGCCGCGCCGCTGCTGGTCGAGATCGAGGACCTCGGTATCGGCATGACGCCGGAGGAGCTCGACGCGGCCAACATGAAGCTGCGCCGCGCGACCGGCCTCGACGCCGACGTCGCCCGGATGATGGGTCTGGTCGTGGTCGCGCGCCTGGCGGCGCGTCACGGTCTCTACATCGAGCTCGTCCCCAACCGCCCCCGCGGTGTGGTCGCGCGCGTCGAGATGCCGGTGACCACGATCGTCGGCGCTCACGCGGAGACCCCGTCCGGCCAGCAGCAGGGCTTCGACGCCTACGCGTTCCAGCAGGGTGGCTACGGCCAGCAGACCGGCGCCTACCCGGTCGCCGGCGAGCTCCCCTACGAGATGCAGTACGGGATGCCCGCCTACGACGCTCAGCCGTACGCCGGTGGCAACCCCTACGACGTGCCCGTCGGTGCCCTGCCGGCGCCCGAGGCACCCGCGGCCTCCGCCGCGGCGCCCCCGGCGCTGCCGAGCCGTACGCCGGGCGCCTCCAACCACCCCAACCTCTCCAACAACGGTTCGGCGGTCTTCCCGCAGCAGGGTGCCAACGGTCAGTCGGGCCAGCACAACGGCTTCGGCCAGACCGGGCCGCACACGGGCCAGCAGCCCGCCTACGGCGGCGTCCCGCCGATGCCGGGCGACCCCGGCTTCGAGGAGCCGGCCGCCCGCACGGGCAGCTTCCCGGCGCAGCCGCAGCAGTTCAGCGGCAACCAGCCGCAGTTCGGTGGAGACCCGTTCGGTGGCGATCCCTACGCAGGCGATCCTTACGGCGCCAACCAGCCGCCGGCTCCGCAGAGCCCCAGCGGCCAGCAGCAGAGCTTCCTCTCCAACATGCTGCCGGTTCGCAAGGCCGAGGACCTGGCTGCGCGGTTCCCGGACGGTCGCTTCGACCCGAGCACCGAGACCGGCGACCTGCCGCGTCGCGACCCGGGCGGCCAGGGCGGCAGCCCGTTCGGCACCGACACCGGCACCTTCCGCACCTTCGAGCGCCCCAACGAGCGCACCACGCCGCGTACGCCTCCGCCGGGCTTCGGTCCCGACGACGACCCGTTCGGTCCTGCCGGTGACGCGATCGCGCCGGGCTCGATGGGCCCGCTGGCTCCGGAGCCGACCGACTCGCCGAACCCGCTCGACTCGACCACCGAGGTTCCGATCCTCGACGACGAGGGCAGCTCGATCTTCGACGACCTCCAGTCGGAGTGGTTCACCCGTCGCCGCCCGCTCGGCGCGCGCCGGGCGATGGAGGCCAAGGGCGGCGACCCGCTCAGCGATCCGCTGGCTGGTCCGGCCGCCAGGGCCGGCACGGCACCCACGGCCGACAACGCCGGCGCGGCGAACGCCCCCGCGGGCGACGCCGCCGACCAGCCGGTCGCCCGGGAGGACGAGCCGACCACGCCGGTGACCTGGTCCTCGCCGGGTGATGAGGGTTGGCGCCGGGCTCAGGAGCTGGAGCAGCTGCAGGAGCTGGAGCCGGCGACGATCACCCAGGGTGGACTCCCCGTTCGCGTCCCGGGCCAGAACCTGATCCCGGGAGCGGCCCCATCGGTCACACCACCGTCATCAGGTCCGCGTAACATGGACGCGCGCCGCACCCGTGGCATGTCCAGCTTCCAGAAGGGCGTCAGCCGCGCCCGCAACAATCCCGCTGAGGCGGAAAGCAACCCCGAAGGTGAGGAGCAGCAGTGACAACGGCCCCCGCAGGACTGGACTGGCTCGTCGACAGCCTGACCCAGCGCACCCCTGACATCGCTCACGCGATCTTGGTGTCGGCTGATGGCATGCCGATGGCCAGCTCCGTCGACTTCCCCCCGGACCGGGCCGACCAGCTCTCGGCGATCGCCTCCGGTCTCACCAGTCTTACCCAGGGAGCAGCTCGGTGCTTCGCGGCGGGTAATGTCCAGCAGATGGTCATCGAGATGGACGGTGGCTATCTGGTCCTCATGGCGGTTGGTGAGGGCTCCAGCCTCGCTGCCCTCGCCGCCCCCGACTGCGATCTGGGACAGGTTGGCTACCAGATGCAGCTGCTGATCTCGCGTGTTGCCACCGCCCTCACCCCCGATACCAGAACCGGCGCCTGATGCGCGCCCGAGCTTAGGACCGAGATCGTGAGCAACCACGCCTCCGAACCGCCGCCGCTTGTCAGGCCGTACGCCCTGACTCGTGGCCGCACGCAACCCAAGCGCGTCTTCCCGATGGAAGCCCTGGTGATCACCGACCGCTACGTGATCGACGGCTACGTCCGGTCGCCAGAGGAGCGGACGATCGCGGAGCTCTGCCGCGAGAGCCGCTCCGTCGCCGAGGTTGCGGCGCTCATCCGGGTGCCCCTGGGTGTTGCCCGAGTCCTGATCGGTGACCTTGCGGAGCGCGGCGTGGTGCAGGTGCACGCCAGCAAGGTCCCGGACGCCCCGGACACCGCTCTCCTCGAGCGCGTGCTGTCCGGCCTGAGGAAGCTTTGACAGGAGTAATGCAGTGACCACCGACTCCAAGCAGGCGACGATGTCTGCGAAGATCGTCATCGCCGGCGGGTTCGGCGTGGGTAAGACGACCTTCGTGGGCTCCGTCTCGGAGATCGTCCCCCTGACGACCGAGGCCGTGATGACGCAGGCGACCGCCGGCGTCGACGACCTCTCCGCAGTCCCCAACAAGAAGACGACCACGGTCGCGATGGACTTCGGTCGAGTCTCCCTCGACTCCGACCTGATCCTCTACCTGTTCGGCACGCCGGGTCAGAACCGGTTCTGGTTCATGTGGGACGACCTGACCCAGGGCGCCATCGGCGCCGTGGTGCTCATCGACACCCGTCGCCTCGCCGACTCCTTCGGTGCGATCGACTACTTCGAGTCCCGCAACGTGCCGTTCGTCGTGGCCCACAACGTCTTCGGCGCGAATCAGGCCTACAAGCCGGAGCAGATCCGCGAGGCCCTGGCTCTGCGCCCGGACATCCCGATCGTCACCTGTGACGCCCGCGACCGCCAGTCGACCAAGGCGACGCTGATCTCGCTCGTCGAGTACGTCCTCTCCATGGTTTCCACGCGCGCGCTCCAGTAGCCGAGCAGACGCCGACACCCGCCGTAGCCACGCTGCGGCGGGTGTCGGCGTTTCAAGGGGTGCCGTGACTGTGCAGTAGAGGCGTACGTCTGGGAGGATCACGCGTTGTGCTGAAGTTCAGGTTGTGGTGGCGCAAGGTGACCCCGAAGTGGCACCTGAGGCGCCTGTGGGCGAAGATGTGGTCCGTGATCACGACCCCGTACGCCGATGCGACGGCCGTCGCTGCCGTCGACGAGGCCCGCGCCGCGCTCCTGTCCGACGTGCCAGCCGCTGACGTCGGAGAACACCTCGGCCATGTGGTCGAGAAGAGTGCCGGTCCGGGCGTCGTGACCCACCTGTTCGCCTGCACCCGCAAGGGCTACGTCGGGTGGCACTGGTCGGTCACGCTCGTCACCGTGCCCACGCTCGACGGCCCCGGGTTCGGTGTCGATGCGCCGGTGACCGTCAACGAGGTCGTCCTCGTTCCCGGGGACGCGGCGATCGTCGCGCCCGCCTGGGTGCCCTACCGCGACCGGATCAAGCCCGGCGACCTCTCGCCCGGTGACCTGCTCCCGGTCGAGGACGACGACGCACGTCTGGTCCCGACGTACGCCTTCGGTGACGACCCGCTCGACGCCGACGAGAAGGCGCAGGTGCGCGAGGTCGCCAAGGACCTCGGCCTGGGCCGTGTCCGCACCCTGTCCACCACGGGCTTCGACGCCGCCGCCGAACGTTGGTACGCCGGTGACGGCGGCCCCGACGCGCCGCTCGCGCAGGCCGCCCCCGACCAGTGCCACAGTTGTGGCTTCCTGGTCCGGCTGACCGGTCACCTGGCCTCGAGCTTCGGTGTCTGCGCCAACGGCGACGCCAACGACGACGGCAAGGTGGTCAGCCTCAACCACGGGTGCGGTGCGCACTCCGAGGTGCGGTTGGCGAAGAAGCACGAGCCGCAGCCGCTGCCGGAGCCGGTCTTCGACACGCTCAGCGACGACGCCGAGACCTTCTGACCGACCCTGACCGACCCTGCTAGTTGTGATGCCCAGCCAGGTTGTTCAACCTGGTGATGGGGGCTGCCTTCCCGATTGCTGAGTGGGGCCGGTGGTGGTTGTACTCGTGGACC
>JBEOUM010000002.1:0-1007135 GCA_040302365.1 Nocardioides sp. NPDC126508 | reverse complement strand
GGTCCACGAGTACAACCACCACCGGCCCCACTCAGCAATCGGGAAGGCAGCCCCCATCACCAGGTTGAACAACCTGGCTGGGCATCACAACTAGCGGGCCACATGGGCCAGGACGCCGTCGATGATCCGGGCCAGCCCGTAGTCGAGCTCGCGCGCAGGGTCGGTGGCGGCCTGGTAGGCCTCGCCGGCAGCGGTGCCGACCCGCGCTGCCAGCGGATAGTCGCTGCCCTCCATGACCTCGTTGAGCGTCTCGTAGTTGGCGGCCCACCACTGCGACTCGGTCATCCCGGTGACCTGCTCGGCACGGCGCTTCATCAGCTCGCTGCGGGCGATGCTGCCGGCGAAACCGACCAGCACGGCCACCGTCTGGTCCATCTCCAGGTCGGACAGCCCGAGGCCGTCGACGGCGCGCAACTGCCACTCGTAGCGGTCGCTCATGTTGGGCCCCAGCCAGGGGCGTACGTCCTGCACCTCGAGCAGCCAGGGGTGGGCGCGGAGCTCCTCGTGCTGGAGGTTGGCGACCAGCTCGAGGCGCTTGCGCGGATCCTCGGGCAGGTCGGGCAGCTCGGTCCGGCCGGTCACCTGGTCGGCCATGAGCACCAGCAGCGCGTCACGGTTGGGCACGTAGGAGTAGAGCGTCATCGCGCCCAGACCGAACCGCTGGGCGATCGCGCGCATCGTCACCGCGGCCAGACCCTCGGCGTCGGCGAGATCGATCGCGGCGTCGACGATCTCGTCCACGCTCACCTTCTGTTTCGGCCCTCGCTTCGCCTTCGGCTCCTCGGACGCCCCGGCCCGATGGCGCCACAGCAGCCGCAGGGACGGATCTGGCTGATCACGCTGGTCTGGCTCCGGCACGTGGCTCATCGTAACCTCCCCGGAAATAATTTCGTACGCCGTACGGAACAAATGCTACGGTCACCCCGTTGTCATCTTCGTACATCGTACGAAATTGGAGGAACCTGCATGCCGAACGACGCGAAACCGGTGCCGCCGCGCTGGCTCAAGCCGATGAACAAGGTCTTCATGACCCTGTCGAAGACCGGGCTGGGGATGAAGGAGCTGCCCGTGCTCACCGTGCCGGGCCGCGCCAGCGGCAAGCCCCGCAGCACCCCGCTCTCGGTGCTGGATCTGGACGGACGGCGCTACCTGCTCGAGGGCTTTCCGGGCGCCGACTGGGCCCGAAACGTACGGGCTGCGTCCGGGCGCGCCACGCTCCGGATCGGGCGGGTCACCGAGGAGGTGCGCCTCGTGGAGGTCGCGGGCGACGAGGCCCTGACCGTGCTCCGGCTGTGGCCGGAGCGGATGACTGACGGAGCGAAGATCATGCTGGACGCCGGGGTGGTGACCGCGGTGACGCCCGAGGCGTTCGAGGCGGTCGCCGGGCGCTGCGGCGTGTTCCGGGTGGACCGATGAGTCCTCTCTCCGCCCGCGGCGTACGCAAGCGCTACCGCGACACCCAGGCGCTCGACGGCCTCGACCTCGAGGTGACCGCCGGCACGGTGCACGCCCTGCTCGGACCCAACGGCGCCGGGAAGTCCACCGCCGTGAACGTCTTCGCGACGCTCACCCGGCCCGATGCCGGCGAGGTGCGCGTCGGCGGCCACGACGCCGTACGCCATCCCGCCCGCGTCCGCTCCACGATCGGCCTGGTCGGGCAGAGCGCCGCGCTCGACGAGGCCCTCCACGGCCGGGAGAACCTGGTGATGTTCGGCCGCCTGCACGGCCTCGCGAAGCCCGATGCCGTACGCCGCGCCGGCGAGCTTCTCGACGCCTTCGGCCTCGCCGAGCCCGGCGACCGGAAGGTCTCGGGCTACTCCGGCGGGATGCGGCGACGGCTCGACATCGCCGCCGGCCTGGTCACCCGCCCGCAGCTCCTCTTCCTCGACGAGCCGACCACCGGGCTGGATCCGCGCGCCCGTCACGAGGTGTGGGAGATGGTGCGGCAGGTGGTCGCCGACGGGACGACGGTGCTGCTCACCACGCAGTACCTCGACGAGGCCGACCAGCTCGCCGACACGGTCACCGTGCTCGGCGCCGGCCGGGTGATCGCCGAAGGCACCCCGTCGGCGCTCAAGAGCGATCTGGGCGGCGACCGGGTGATCGTCACCGCGACCGGACCCGACGACCTCGCCCGGATGGCCGGCGTCCTCGGCTCCGCGGCGGTGGTCACCTCCGATCGGCTCGAGGTGACCGTCGAGGCCGGCGCTGCCGGCGGCGGCGCAGCGGTCGTCGAGGTCGTACGTGCCCTCGACTCTGCCGGCATCAAGGTGGACGACCTACTCCTGCGCCGCCCCACCCTCGACGAAGTCTTCCTCCACCTCACCGCCGAGTCGGCCCATCTTGACGCGGATCTCGGCCGAGTCGGCTCGTCATGACGAGCCGACTCGACAACTGGCGTGACCGATGTGGAAGGAGAGGCTGATGACAACCGTCCTCGCCACCATTCGACAGAGCTGGGTCATCACCTGGCGCGACCTCAAGCACTGGCAGCGCGAGCCGTGGGGGCCGGTGTTCGGCATCCTGTTCGCGGTCATGATGCTGCTGATCTTCGGCTACCTGTTCGGCGGCGCGATCGAGATGCCGGGCGGCGGTGCGTACCTGCCCTATCTCCTGCCGGGCGTGCTCGCGCTGACGATGATGTTCGGCATCGACGGCACCATGGCCGTGGTCACCGAGGACACCAAGCGAGGGGTCACCAACCGGTTCAGGTCGCTGCCGATGAGCGGTCTCGCGGTGCCGCTGGGACGGGCGGTCGCCGACCTGGGCAACTCGGCGGTGCAGCTCGGCGTACTCATGCTCGGTGGGCTGCTGATCGGGTGGCGGATCGAGGGCTCGTTCCTCGAGGCGGCCGTGGCGGTCGGGCTCCTGCTGTGGCTGCGACTGGCGATGCTGTGGCTGGGCATCTTCCTCGGGCTCACCCTGCGGCTGGAGGGCGCTCTGACGATGGTGCAGGTGCTGGTGTGGCCGCTGGGATTCTGCTCGAGCCTGTTCGTCTCGCCGGAGACGATGCCCGGCTGGCTCGGCTTCCTGGCTGCGTGGAACCCGGTCTCGGCGACCGCCACCGCCTGTCGCGACCTCTTCGGCAACCCCACGGGGATCACCTCCGGGATGCTCGCCGACCACGCGATGCTCCTGGCGGTGGCCTGGCCAGCGGTCCTGCTGGCGGTCTTCGTGCCGCTCTCGGTGCGCGCGTTCCGGCGCCTGGGCTGAGGACGGGAGAACGGGCCCGGAAGGCGATGCCTTCCGGGCCCGTTCGGCGGATGGGGGTCAGGCCGTGGCCGGCTCGAGGCCGTCGGTCTTCTCGGAGGTCTTCTCCTTCGTCGGGGCGACCGCGCGGGTCAGCGACCCGAGCGCGAAGGCGACGAACAGCAGCACGACGCCCAGGCCCGCGACCAGCGCCGAGAGACCGAAGGCGGTCACCGCGGTCAGCAGCGAGGCTCGTACGAACGACGACTCCGCGGCGACCGCGCGGATCGGGTCCTTCTGGTCGAGCTCGGCGTACGTCTTGCCCTTGGTGATCCCGAGGGCGTGCTTCTCGACGGTGGCCGCCTGCGAGTAGGCCGAGAACGGCCCGTCGACCGTGTCTCCGGCGAGGAACGAGGCGTCGTCGGCGACAGTGATCTCCTGCGCCTTGAGCTGGGTGTGGGCCAGGTAGTAGCTGGCGGCGCCACTGGCGATGAACAGGAGGCCGAACAGCCCGATCAGGGGGCTCAGCAGCTTCGCGATCCGAGGTTTGCGGGTCATGCCGACTAAGGCTCACCTAACTTACCTTTGGATGGAAGCCCTGGAGGGTGTGATCTTCGCCCTGCGCGCGCCCCGGCAGCGCCGGGGTAGTCCGGGAGCGAACTGCCTATTACTCACGGGTATATGGGCAGTTCGCTCCCGGACTACCCCGCTTTTCGCGCGATGATCAGCTCGCCGACACCGGGCATCGGCGCCGTCTCGACCGCGAACCCGGCCGCGGCCAGGTCGGCGAGGAGCGCCGGCCGCGGATGGGTGCGGTAGTACATCACGAACGTCGGCCGCCACACCGCGTTGCGCACCCGCATCGCCAGGTCGAACCCGGACAGCAGCCAGTACGACGGCTGCGTCCGTCTCGGCGCCCGGCCCATCGGCAGCGCGAACACCCCACCCGGCCGCAGCGCCCGATGGATGCCGTCGAACAGCGGCGGCCGCTCGTCGGGCAGGAAGTGCCCCAGCGCCCCGAAGCTCACCACCAGGTCGTACGCAGCACCGAACGGCAGCGCGCGAGCATCCGCCCGCACCAGGTCGGCGCCGGGATGAGCGGCCCTGGCCCGCTCCAGCATCCCGGCACTGAAGTCGACCCCCGTCGGCGGCTCCGCGGTCGCCTCCTCGAGCAGCTCCAGCCCGGCCCCCGTGCCGGTGCACACGTCCAGCCCCCGCTCGAACGGCCCATGCTCCCGCAGCGCCGTGATCGTCGCCGCGAGGAACCACTCCGGCGTCCGGAACGGCGTCGCGTCGAACTTCGGCGCCAGCAGGTCATAGCCGCGCTCGACCGACGACAGCGCCTGGACGGCGAGCTCCTTGAGCGTGGGCCTCTCCACACCTCAACGATAGAGGCGAGCCGGCCGCTCATGCCCGCTTTGGCTGGCCACGACCGCACAGTATCGAGGCACAACCCGATCAGGACGGACCCGGAGGAGGGTGAGTCACACCAGGCGCGACTCGCCCTCCTCGGGTTCGACAGACCTCAGGCCTTCGCCACCGCGATCTGGGCCTTCTCGCCATCGCCCAGGTCGACCGGGTTGCCCTCGAGCGAGTCGACGACGTCGTACGCCGTGGCGAGGGTCTCGCGGGCGATGAGGTCGGCGTGGGCAGTGGCTGCCTCACGGACGGTCGCCGAGCCGGCCACCGTGAGGGTGATGCGGTCCTCGACGTTGAGGCCGGAGTCCTTGCGGGCCTGCTGGACCGCGCGGACGAGGTCACGGGCGAGGCCCTCGGCGGCGAGCTCGGGGGTGACGACCGTGTCCAGGACGATGAAGCCGCCCGGAAGCATGGTGACCGCGATGTCGTCGGAGGCGGCGCCGGCGACGGTCTCGAGGGTGTACTCC
The DNA here is from genome assembly GCA_040302365.1 of Nocardioides sp. NPDC126508. Classification (GTDB taxonomy): domain Bacteria; phylum Actinomycetota; class Actinomycetes; order Propionibacteriales; family Nocardioidaceae; genus Nocardioides. Next base: position 1,002,060 of record JBEOUM010000002.1, on the reverse strand, counting down.
CCCTCGACCAGCGCCAGACCACCGGCGACGACCTCACCGGACTCGGAGACCGACCAGTCGCCGGACTTGGAGCCCTTGATCGCCTTCTGGACGTCCTTGCCCAGGCGCGGGCCGGCGGCACGGGCGTTGACGCTGAGCTTCTGCTCGATGCCGTACGTCCCCGCCTCCTCCGAGTCGGCCGCGAGCAGCCGGACGGACTTGACGTTGACCTCGTCGGCGACGATCTCCTCGAAGCCGGCGATGTCGGCACCGACGACCGTCAGGCCACCGAGCGGCAGGCGGTTGCGGAGCTTGCGGGCCTTGCGCAGGGCGGAGGTCGAGGAGCAGACCGCGCGGACCGCGTCCATCCGGGCGACCAGGTCGTCATCAGCGGGCAGATCCGAGACGACCGGGTAGTCGGCCAGGTGCACCGAGCGGCCACCGGTCAGACCGCGCCAGATCTCCTCGGTGGTCAGCGGCAGCAGCGGCGCGACCAGGCGGGTCACCGTCTCCAGCACCGTGTAGAGGGTGTCGAAGGCGGCCTTGTCCTCGTTCCAGAACCGCTCACGGCTGCGTCGGATGTACCAGTTCGTGAGCACGTCGATGAAGCGCTGGGTCGCCTCGCACGCCTCGGCGACGTAGTAGTCGTCCATCGCCGTGGTCATCTCGGCGACGTAGTCGCGCAGCTTGGCCAGGACGTAGCGGTCCAGCGGGTCCGTGGACTCCGTCGAGCCGGTGGTCTCGACGTTGGCCGCGTTGGCGTAGAGCTGGAAGAAGTACCAGCTGTTCCACAGCGGGATCATCACCTGGCGTACGGAGTCCCGGATGCCCTGCTCGGTGACGACGAGGTTGCCGCCGCGCAGGATCGGCGACGACATCAGGAACCAGCGCATCGCGTCGGCGCCGTCGCGGTCGAAGACCTCGTTGACGTCCGGATAGTTGCGAAGCGACTTGGACATCTTCTGCCCGTCCGAGCCCAGCACGATGCCGTGGCTGATGCAGGACTGGAACGCCGGGCGGTCGAAGAGCGCGGTCGCCAGGATGTGCAGCGTGTAGAACCAGCCACGGGTCTGGCCGATGTACTCGACGATGAAGTCGCCCGGGAAGTGATGGGCGAACCACTCCTCGTTCTCGAACGGCACGTGGTTCTGGGCGAACGACATCGACCCCGAGTCGAACCAGACGTCGAGCACGTCAGCGACCCGGCGCATCATCGACCTTCCGGTCGGGTCGTCCGGGTTGGGACGGACCAGGTCGTCGACGTACGGACGGTGCAGGTCGGGGTTGCCCTCGGCGTCCTTCGGCAGGGTGCCGAAGTCACGCTCCAGCTCGGCGAAGCTCCCGTAGACGTCGAGTCGAGGGTAGGCAGGGTCGTCCGACTTCCACACCGGCACCGGGGAGCCCCAGAAGCGGTTGCGGGTGATCGACCAGTCGCGGGCGTTCTCCAGCCACTTGCCGAACTGGCCGTCCTGGATGTGCTCGGGCACCCAGCGGATCTGCTGGTTGAGCTCGAGCATCCGGTCCTTGATCTTGGTGACCTCGACGAACCAGCTCGACACACCCTTGTAGATCAGCGGCTGCCGGCAGCGCCAGCAGTGCGGGTAGGAGTGGTTGTAGGACTCGCGGCGCAGCAGGATCGTGCCGGGCGTCACCGATCCGCCCGCCTCGCCGCGGGTGACCGCCTTGAGGTGGTCGATGATCTGCAGGTTGGCGTCGAAGACCTGGACGCCGGCGTAGTCGACGACCGGCGCGGTGAATCGCCCGTCCTTGCCGACCGGCATGACCGCCTCGATGTTCTCCCGGTCGGTGACCTCCTTGTCGACCTCACCGAACGCGCCGGCGGTGTGGACGACCCCGGTGCCGTCCGTGGTGGTCACGGCGTCGTCGGCGGCCACGACCCGGAACGCGTTGGCGTGGCCGACGTAGTAGGAGAACGGCGGCGTGTAGGTGCGACCGAGCAGCTCGGCGCCCTTGTAGCGGCCCAGGACAGTGGGCTCGTCGGCCTCCGGGAACAGCTCCTTCTTGTACGCCGCGAGCCGAGCCTCCGCGAGGACGTACCTGGCCGTCTGGTCGGTGCCCGGGACCGGGCCCTCGACGACGACGTAGTCGATGTCGGAGCCGACCATCACGGCAAGGTTGGACGGCAGGGTCCACGGCGTGGTCGTCCAGATCAGGATGTGGGCGCCGTCGAGGACCTCGTCCTCACCGGTGGCGTCGAGCGCGTAGCCCACGGTCACCGCCGGGTCCTGGCGGTCCTTGTAGACGTCGTCGTCCATCCGCAGCTCGTGGTTGGACAGCGGGGTCTCGTCCTGCCAGCAGTAGGGCAGGACGCGGAAGCCCTCGTAGACCAGACCCTTGTCGTAGAGCGTCTTGAACGCCCAGATCACCGACTCCATGTAGTCGGGGTTGAGGGTCTTGTAGTCGTTGTCGAAGTCCACCCAGCGCGCCTGACGGGTGACGTAGTCGCGCCACTCGCCGGTGTACTTGAGCACCGAGGCCCGGCAGGCGGCGTTGAACTTGTCGATGCCCATCTCGACGATCTCGTCGGTCGTCTTCAGGCCGTTGAGACGCATCGCCTCGAGCTCGGCGGGGAGACCGTGGGTGTCCCACCCGAAGCGCCGCTCGACGCGCTTGCCGCGCATCGTCTGGTAGCGCGGGACGATGTCCTTCACGTAGCCGGTCAGCAGGTGACCGTAGTGCGGCAGACCGTTGGCGAACGGCGGGCCGTCGTAGAAGACGAACTCGTTCTCGCCGTTCGTGCCGGGGTCGCGGTTGTCGATGCTCGCCTGGAACGTCCCGTCCTTCTTCCAGTAGTCGAGAATCTGCGTCTCGATCTCCGGGAAGCGTGGGCTGGCCGGGACTGCGCTCGTGTCGGCTGAGGTGACCTTCGGATAGGCCATCGGCGGCATCTCCTGCTGGGTGGTGTGTGGGTTTCGTCTTCCACAGGGACGATCTTGCGACCGCGGTACCACCCTGCTTACCCATGCCTGGGCCACTTCGTTTCGGCTGTGACGGGCCACTCCCGCCGGGTTCTACTCGCCGTCATGGCTTTCTTCCCGGGGCTCGCCGCTGATGACGGCTCGAACGCCTGTAAGGAAGAGAGTACGCCGCCCGCGGCCCGCCGCGCGAACCCGATTCACACGGCGCGCCACATCCGCACGTGCGGGCCGATCTCCGGGTCGTCCCACGGCTCACCGATCACCTGGAAACCGGCCCGCTCGTAGAACCGCTTCGCCGGCGTACGCGCGTTGCACCAGACCAGCCCGCCACCGTGGCTCGCGACATGGTCCAGGGCCGCTTCCAGGACCTGCGCCCCCACACCCTTCCCCCGCCACCCGTCGGCCGTCGCCATCCCGCGGATCCGCCACCCCTTCTCGGGATGTCCGGGCAGGTCAGGGCAGGCTTCCGGGAAGATCCCGACGCACCCGATCAGCCCCTCGTCGGCATCCAGCGCCGCGTACGTCGCGACCTCGGGGTCGTCGTCCCCGGCCAACCTGGCCGCCTCCGGCGGCCCGCCGTTGCGCAGCACCTCCGCCCGCAACGGATACGTCTCCTCGACCGCCACCCTCCGCACTGTGATCACGCTGTCCATCATGCAGACATGGACCTCAGCCGGTCGGCGACCGCACCGGCGAGCGCCTCGTGGACGACCTCGGGATGCAGCATGACGTCCTCCCAGGTGAACCGCAGGACGATCCAGCCCGCTGCCACGAACCGGTTGTAGCGGCCCGCGTCCTCGACCAGCGCTCGACGCGTTCCGTGGAACTCGAACGAGTCCGCCTCGATGATGATCCGGAGTCGACGGTCGGCAAGGTCGACCCGGCCGAGGAAGTCGGGTTCCGCGATCCTCACCTGCGGCTCGACGTCGAGCCCGTCGACCTGGATCGCGATCGCGCGCAGGCAGCTCTCGAACGCGTTGTCGGCGCCACCATGAGCCAGGTGCGCGACCCGGCGGACGCTGCTGGCTCCCGGACCGAAGGTGCGATCGGCGGTCGCGAGCAGCTCCTCCCGCCCGACGCCCTGACGCAGGGCGGAGTCGGCGACGCACAGCGCCTCGTCGAACGGCAGCCTCCGCGAGCAGTCGATCACCGTCCGCAGCCGGGTGGTCACGATGCCGTCGACGTCGCCTTCCGGGATGTCGAGCCTTCGCACCGCGACACCACGAGCGATCGTCCGGCGAATCCGCCGGCTTCGCGGGATCGTGACCTCGGGACGAAGCGGTGGGTGCTTGACGGACCAGCCCCACACCAGCGCGGCACTCAACCCCGAGACGACTCCGCGCAACTTCTCTGCAGCGTCGATCGCGGAATGAGCCGCGGCCTTCTCCTCATCGTTCACGCCGGAGTCATACCCGAACCCATGGGTTCTAAACCGAATGCACACGGTCGTTACGCATGTGACGAATGAGGCGCCTCATCCGTCACATGCGTAACGACCGTGTGCGGTCGCCCGCACCATCCGCACGTTCGGCCCGAACTCCGGGTCCTCCCAAGCCGTGCCGACCTGCTCGAACCCGGCCCGCAGGAACAAGGTGGCGCCCGCGGGGGTGGCGTTGCACCAGACGGTGCCGCCACCATGAGCGTCCGCATGTGCGAGGGCCGCAGCCAGGACAGCGGTGCCGACTCCGCGGCCACGCCACTCCGCAGCGGTCGCCAGGCGCCGGATCCGCCAGCTGCTGCCCGCGGCGGGGAACAAGCCGACACATCCGACCACGACGCCATCGGCATCCCGGGCGGCGAAGGTGGCAACATCTGGCTGGTCGTCGCCTGCCACCTTCGCGGTCGCGGGTGGCGCGCCGCGGTGGAGGACGAGCGCTCGGAGCGGGTAGGTCTCAACGGCCGGCACGCGGGTGACGGTGAACGCGATCGGGGATGCCATCTCGCGACCGTAGCTGGCCGGGACACCTGTGGGTATCGATCGGGCGACGGCCGCGGCGACACCTGGCAGGATGCGCGCATGAGCCTGATTCGCTACGAGTACGCCGACGGTTGCGCGCGCATCACGATGACCAACCCGGACCGGGGCAATGTGTTCAAGCCCGAGGCGGGCGAGGAGATGCTGGCGGCGATCCTGCGGGCCAAGGCGGACTCGGCGCGGGTGATCGTGCTCGCGGCGGAGGGGAAGTACTTCTCCGTCGGCGGCGACCTGGCCGGGTTCGCGGCGGCCGAGGAGCTGGGGCCGTTCATCCTCGAGCTCGCCGAGGGGGCCAACCGGATCATCACCGAGCTCGTACGCTGCGACGCGATCGTGGTCAGCGCGGTCCAGGGCACGGCCGCCGGTGTGGGCTTCCCGCTGGCGGCGGCTGCCGACATCGTGGTCGCGGCCGACCGGGCGAAGTTCAGCCTCGCCTACGCGAAGGTCGGGCTGTCGGTCGACGGCGGCGGCTCCCTGCTGGTGCACACGCTGGGGCTGCACCGGGTGCTCCGGCTGACGCTCCTGGGCGACATGCTCTCCGCGAGCGAGGCTCTCGAGGCGGGGCTGGTCGCCCGCGTCGTACCGGCCGACGAGCTTGCCACCACGGTCGACGAGGTCGTCGCGACCCTGCTCTCCGGCTCCCCGGAGGCGCTCGCCCGCACGAAGCACCTGATCCGCGACGTCGCCGAGCCCAGCCCCGAGTCGGCGCTGCGGCGTGAGGCGGAGTCGATCTCCGCGCTCGGCGGTTCGGCCTCCGGCCGTGAGGGCATCAACGCGTTCCTGGAGAAGCGGCCACCCAGCTTCGGCGCCTGAAATGACTGGCGGGAAAGCGCCCTGTCCACCAGGGTGACCCCATGAGCAGCGATCAGCGGCAGGTGGGGTTCAACGGCATCTGGCTTCCCGAGGGCGAGGACCCACGTCTGCAGAAGGAGCAGGCGGTCGGCGAGCTCGCGACCTACCGCGACTATCTGCGCCACTACCGGCTCACCCTCGAGCTCAAGTGCCAGGACCTGGGCCCCGCGGACCTGGTCAAGCAGAGCGTGCCGCCGAGCGACCTGAGCCTGCTCGGGCTGGTCCGGCACATGGCGCGGGTCGAGCACGGCTGGTTCGAGCGCGTGCTGAAGGAGAACCTCGACCTTCCCCGCCTCGACGCCGACGATCCCACCGGCGGCTTCCACAAGGTGGAGCCCACCGAGGAGTCGGTCGCGGAGGCGTTCGCGAGCTGGCGCGAGCAGGTCGCCCTCGCCGACGAGTGGCTCGACTCGATCGACGACAGCGTGCTCGGCGAGCTGCGCGACACGGGCCGCGAGCAGGCCAGCATCCGCGACATCCTGGTCCACATGATCGAGGAGTACGCCCGCCACGCAGGTCACGCCGACCTGCTGCGCGAGGTCATCGACGGGCGTACCGGGCAGTAGCCCACCGGCCGTCGGAGCGACGGTTTCCTGAGACTAGGCTGAGAGCGCGGTCACATCGACCGCGACCGCGCTGAACCAGCTGAATCAGAGGGAGACCATGTCGACGTCGACCGCCCGCCCCGCCGACTCCGGACCACGCTCGGGGCCCAACCTGAAGTCTGTCATCATCTGGACCATCGTCGCCGTCGTCGGCGCGGTCTGCTGGGCCGTACTCGCCCTCTCCCGCGGCGAGGAGGTCTCGGCGCTGTGGATCCTGTTCGCCGCGCTGGCCTCCTACGCGATCGCCTACCGGTTCTACTCCAAGTTCATCGCCAAGAAAGTGCTGGAGGTCGACGACAGCCGGGCGACCCCGGCCGAGCGGCTGCAGAACGGGCGTGACTTCGACGTCACCGACCGCCGGGTGCTCTTCGGCCACCACTTCGCCGCGATCGCCGGCGCCGGGCCGCTGGTCGGTCCGGTCCTGGCCGCGCAGATGGGCTACCTGCCGGGCACGATCTGGATCATCGTCGGCGTCATCTTCGCGGGTGCGGTGCAGGACATGGTCGTGCTGTTCCTCTCGATGCGCCGCGACGGCAAGTCGCTGGGCCAGATGGTCCGTGAGGAGATCGGCACCGTCGCCGGCATCGCCGCGCTGATCGCCGTCTTCGCGATCATGATCATCATCCTGGCCGTCCTCGCGCTGGTCGTCGTCAACTCGCTGGCCGAGTCGCCCTGGGGCGTGTTCTCGATCGGCCTCACCATCCCGATCGCGCTCTTCATGGGCTTCTACCTCCGCTACCTGCGTCCCGGCCGGGTCCTCGAGGTCACCGCCATCGGCGTCGTACTCCTGCTGATGGCGATCGCCGGTGGCACCTGGGTCGAGGAGATGGGGCTGGCCAACCTGCTGACCCTGGAGAAGGAGACGCTGGTCATCGCGCTGGCGATCTACGGCTTCGTCGCCTCCATCCTGCCGGTGTGGATGCTGCTCACCCCGCGTGACTACCTCTCGACCTTCATGAAGGTCGGCGTCATCGTGCTGCTCGCCTTCGGGATGATCCTGGCGGCGCCGGTGCTGGCCAGCCCGGCGGTCTCCGAGTTCGCCACCAACGGCCAGGGGCCGGCGTTCACCGGCAAGCTGTTCCCGTTCGTCTTCATCACGATCGCCTGTGGTGCGCTGTCCGGGTTCCATGCCCTGATCGCCTCGGGCACGACCCCGAAGATGGTGGCCAAGGAGTCCCACGTACGCATGATCGGCTACGGCGGCATGCTGATGGAGTCGTTCGTCGCGATCTCGGCCCTCATCGCCGCCTCCGTGATCGACCAGGGCATCTACTTCTCGATGAACGCCCCCTTGGGCGCCACCGGCGGCACCCCGGAGACCGCCGCCGCCTTCGTCAACGGGCTCGGCTTCTCGATCACCCCGGCCGACCTCCAGGCCGCCGCGAACAGCGTCGAGGAGACGATCATCTCCCGCACCGGTGGCGCGCCGACCCTGGCGTTCGGCATCTCGCTGATCTTCACCGACGCGTTCGGCGGCGGGCTGGCCGCGTTCTGGTACCACTTCGCGATCATGTTCGAGGCGCTCTTCATCCTTACCGCCGTCGACGCCGGCACCCGGGTCGGCCGCTTCATGCTGCAGGACACCATCGGCAACATCTGGCCGCGCTACGCCGACGTCTCCTGGCGTCCGGCGACCTGGTCGGCCTCGGCGCTGGTGGTGCTGGCCTGGGCGTACATGCTCTGGATCGGTGTCGGCGATCCGCTCGGCGGGATCAACCAGCTCTTCCCGCTCTTCGGCATCGCCAACCAGCTGCTCGCCGCGATCGCGCTGACGCTGGCCACCACGCTGCTGATCAAGCACGGCAAGGTGAGGTGGGCGTGGGTGCCGGGCATCCCGCTGGTCTGGGACGTCATCGTGACCATGACCGCGTCGTGGCAGAAGATCTTCAGCGACGACCCGACGATCGGCTACTTCGCGCAGGCCTCGGCCGCACGCGATGCGAAGGCGTCCGGTGAGCTCTACGGCGTCGCCAAGACCCCGGCCGACGTCGACCAGATCATCTACAACTCGACCCAGTCCGGCATCCTGCAGGCCGCCTTCGCGGTCCTGGTGATCGTGGTCATCGCGGGCGCCGCCGTCACCGTCGTCAAGACGCTGCGCTCCGGCGGCTCACTGCCGACCACCGAGGTGCCGAAGGTCGAGTCGAAGATCGTCGCGCCCGCCGACTTCTTCGCCACCAAGGAGGAGAAGGAAGCCGTACGCGAGTGGGAGGCGTCCCAGAAGGCGCCGGTCTCGTGAGCGTCTTGGCCGAGCGTGTCTCCGGCGCCTGGCGGCTGCTCCGCCAGGCGACCGGGGAGGCGAAGTGGGATGAGTATCTGGTCCGGTGCGAGCGGGACGGCGTCGAGCCGATGACCCGGCGCGCGTTCGAGCGTCACCGGGCCGACGAGAAGGAGCACAACCCGCAGGCGCGCTGCTGCTAGCTGGGTCTAGCGGGGGTTGTCGTCGGCGAAGGCGGCGTCGAGCCAGGCGTAGACCTGCGAGTCACCTCGGGTGACGAGCAGGACGACCTGCTTCTCGGCGTCGCTGACCGGCTTTCCGTTGATCCAGGTCCTGACGATGTCGGCGGCGGCGCGGCGGACGACCTCCACGCCCTTGGCCATCGCCCACTCCGGCGCCGGGTGGCCCTTGCTGGTCGCCACACCGGGGATATCCAGGGTCCAGGTCTCGTCCTCGGCCTGGATCAGCCGGGGCGTCGGCGGCGCGCTCTTCTTGCTCACCACCACATGTTCGCACGTCGGACCGTCGATAAGGGCGTGCTCAGGCTCGGCCACTAGACTGCGCCCCGTGACGAATGCAGCTTGGGGCTTCGGCCTCGTGACGTACGCCTCTGACAACTCTGTGCTCGACGTGTGGTTCCCCGCGCCGCAGCTGGGCGAGAAGCCCGCCGACGTGACCGCGCCGGCCGAGCTGACCGCGCTCGAGGGCGCCGACGAGGTGCGTCAGGTGAGCACGAAGGTCACGCTCGTCGAGGTCAAGGACCTCGACACCGCTCCCGAGTCCACCGAGGACGTCTGGCTGCGGCTCCACCTGCTCTCCCACCGCCTCGTGCAGCCGCACGGGCAGAACCTCGACGGCATCTTCGGCCTGCTCACCAACGTGGTGTGGACCAGCGCCGGCCCGTGCGCGGTCGAGGGCTTCGAGCTCACCCGCGCCCGGCTGCGCGCCGCCGGCCAGCACGTCACCGTCTACGGCGTGGACAAGTTCCCGCGGATGGTCGACTACGTCGTGCCGTCCGGGATCCGCATCGGCGACGCCGACCGGGTCCGCCTCGGCGCCCACCTCGCCTCCGGCACCACCGTCATGCACGAGGGCTTCGTCAACTTCAACGCCGGCACCCTCGGCGCCTCGATGGTCGAGGGCCGGATCTCCGGCGGTGTCGTGGTCGGCGACGGCTCCGACGTCGGCGGCGGCGCCTCGATCATGGGCACCCTCTCCGGTGGCGGCAAGGCCGTCATCTCCATCGGCCAGCGCTGCCTGCTCGGCGCCAACTCCGGCATCGGCATCTCGCTCGGTGACGACGCGGTCGTCGAGGCCGGGTGCTATGTGACGTACGGGACCAAGGTGACGCTGCCCGACGGCACCGTGACGAAGGCCGGCGAGCTCTCCGGCGCCTCCAACATCCTGTTCCGTCGCAACTCGGTCAGCGGCGCCATCGAGGCCGTTCCGTGGAAGGGCGAGGGCATCGAGCTCAACGCCGCCCTCCACGCCAACTAGGTCGCGCCGAAGAGCAGAGTGCTGAGTTGAAGAAGCTCGTCACCACGCTGGTGGTGCTCAGCGTGATCGCCGGCGGCACCTACTGGCTGGTCCAGGCCGCGACGGACAAGCTGGACTCGTTCCTGCCCGACCTGCAGCAGTGCACGGCGGTCGCGGGCGAGTACGAGGCACGCTTCGACCCCGAGCAGATGGGCAACGCGGCCGTGATCACGGCGCTCGGGCTCAAGCGCGGCCTGCCCGCGCGGGCGGCCACGATCGCGATCGCGACCGCGATCCAGGAGTCGAAGCTCTACAACATCAGCCACGGCGACCGGGACTCGCTCGGCCTCTTCCAGCAGCGCCCGTCGATGGGCTGGGGCACCGAGGAGCAGGTCCAGGACCCGGTCTACGCCACCAACAAGTTCTACGACGAGCTGGTGAAGATCGACGGCTACGAGGACATGGTGATCACCGAGGCGGCGCAGGAGGTGCAGCGCTCGGCCTACCCCGAGGCGTACGCCGACCACGAGGGCGAGGGCCGCGCGATCGCCTCCGCGATCAGCGGCTACTCCCCCGCCGCGCTGACCTGCCGCATCGACGAGCCCGAGGCCGGCTCCGGCAAGCCCCAGGCCACCAAGACCGAGGTCAACCAGTTGCTCGGCCAGATGGTCGGCCGCGCCCGCGTCGACGGCACCACCGTGGTGATCCCCGTCGACCCCGGCGAGACCGGCAAGCGCAACGGCTGGGCCGCCGCCCACTACGTACTCGCCCGGGCCAGCGAGTTCGGCGCCACCTCTATTGCGTACGACGGACGCACCTGGTCCGCCGGCAAGAACGAGGAGTGGGCCAAGACTCCCGACGTCACCGGCGACCGGATCCTCGTCACCCTCGCCTGACCCTCCCTGCCGAATCGGTGGTTGTGGAGGGCGAGAAGTGAGTCGTGGGTGACGAAGGTCGACTTTCGTTACCCACAACTACGGTTTCGGCGCCCACAACTGCCGACTCGACCCGCCAAAGGTGAGGACTCGGCGCCTCAGTCGGCGACGTCGACGTGGACGTGGTCGCGGTGCTCGAGGATGGCCTGGTCGCCGCTGCGCTCTGGGACGTCGTAGTCGCGCCAGCCGGCGGTGGAGCGGCGCTTGGTCCAGATGCGGTCGTCGTAGATGACGGTCTCGATGTCGAGGCGGTCGGCGTTGGCGACGAAGTACTGCGCGAGGGCCCAGCCCTTGATGTTGTTGCGGGCGTTGATGGGCCGGAAGAAGTAGTCGACCGCTCGGCCCTCGTAGTGGGCCGAGCCGACCATGTGGCCGGTGGTCACCCCGCCGGGCTGAAAACCGCCGTCGGGAATGTCCCCGAAAGCCTTCCGTACGTCACTCCGCACCGCCTCCGCACGCGAGGTGAGCCCGGCAGCACTGAGCGTGTCCGGCACCTCCTCGGCACCGCCCTTGACGACGCAGGAGAACGCCTCGGGGGTGTTGCCGGTCAGCGCTGAGGCGAGGGCGCGTGCCTCGGGCTCGGCGTCGCGGTAGCTGTCGCGTGAGCCGTCGCTGATCTGCTGGGCGACACCGGGTACGGACTGCTGGCGGTAGTCGGCGACGCCGGAGAGCCGGTCGTAGAGAGCGCCCGCCTTCGCCGGATCCCGGCCGAGGGAGTGGTCGGCCATCTCCACCGTGAGCACGACGGAGGCGGCGCGGGCGGGGAGCCCGCGGCGTACCGCGATGGCGGCGATCGCCGAGGCACGCTCGGCCTCCTCGATCGAGAGATCGTGGGTCGTGCCCTCGGAGGTGACGGTGCAGGCCTCGCGGGAGAGGACCGGGATGCCGCTGACACCGACGCCGAGGACCCGCAGGCCGGCGAAGAGCAGGGCGACGGCGATCACGATGCCGAGGACGACGAGGTGCTTGCGTACCGGCCGGAGCCGCCTGCGGGCTTCCTTCGCGGACTTCCGCAGCGCCTCGCGCGCCGGCTCCGGGATCCTGGAGGCAGGCGGCCGCGGACCCGGGGGCGGGAAGGTCGGCGGGCCCGGCGGGGTCCCCGGCTGTGCGCTCACGCCACCCATCTTCACGTACGGGGCAAACCCCGCCCGGCGCGACCTCTCACTGAGCCAGGCGGGCGACGGCCGCGTCGATGCGCTCGTCGGTGGCGGTGAAGGCGATCCGCACGTGCTGGCTGCCGGCGCGTCCGTAGAAGTCGCCGGGGGCGGCCAGGATGCCGCGCTCGGCCAGCCACTCGACCGTGGCCCAGCAGTCCTCGTCACGGGTCGACCACAGGTAGAGGGACGCCTCGGAGTGGTCGATCCGGAACCCGGCCGATTCCAGGGCCGCCTTGAGCTTGGTGCGCCGCGCGGCGTAGCGGGCGTGCTGCTCCTTGGCGTGCTGGTCGTCGGCGAGCGCGGTCACCATGGCGACCTGCTGCGGACCGGGCATCTGCAGCCCGAGGTTCTTGCGGACCGCGAGCACCTCGCCGAGGACGGCGGCGTCGCCGGCGACGAAGGCGCAGCGGTAGCCGGCCAGGTTGGAGCGCTTCGAGAGCGAGTGGACGGCGAGAAGACCGTCGAACGAACCACCACACACGTCCGGGTGCAGCACGGAGACCGGCGACGCCTCCCAGGCGCACTCGATGTAGCACTCGTCGGAGATCAGCAGCGTGCCCCGCTCGCGCGCCCACTCGACCGTCTTGCGCAGGTGCTCAACGGGAAGCACGCGACCCGAAGGGTTGGACGGCGAGTTGATCCACAGGATGCGAGGCGCCTTCGGACCCAGCGCGACCAGCGAGTCGGTGGCGACGGTGTCGGCGCCGACCAGGGCCGCGGAGACCTCGTAGGTCGGGTAGGCCAGCTCCGGGTAGGCGACCAGGTCACCCTGGCCGACGCCGAGGTGCAGTGGCAGCGAGCCGATCAGCTCCTTGGAGCCGATCACCGGCAGCACGTTGTCCAGCCCGAGACCCGAGACCCCGTGGTTGCGCGCGAGCCAGTCGATCGCGGCCTGGCGCACCGCAGGCGTACCGATCGTGGTCGGGTAGCCCGGTGAGTCGGCCGCCTCGGCGAGAGCCTTCTGGATCACCGGGGGCGTCGGGTCGACCGGCGTGCCGATCGAGAGGTCGACCAGTCCACCGGCGTGCGCAGATGCCTTCTCCTTGAAGGGAACGAGCTTGTCCCAGGGGAAGTCAGGCAGACGCTGCGAGACCGGGATCGAGGCCGACATCGAGGCGGGCATCAGTCCTGGTTCTGCGGGGGCAGAGCGGCGACGAACGGGTGGTCCTTGTCGATCTCACCCATGCGGGCGGCACCGCCCGGCGAGCCGAGGTCGTCGAAGAACTTGACGTTGGCGTCGTAGTACTCCTTCCACTCCTCCGGGGTGTCGTCCTCGTAGAAGATCGCCTCGGGCGGGCACACCGGCTCGCAGGCGCCGCAGTCGACACACTCGTCGGGGTGGATGTAGAGCATCCGCTTGCCCTCGTAGATGCAGTCCACCGGACACTCGTCGACGCAAGCCTTGTCCTTCACGTCAACACAGGGCTGGGCGATGACGTACGTCATTCGGGGCTCCTCCAAGCGGGGTATCACGAAAGTCAGAGGGGCGCGACTGGCCCTTCAGGGGACAGCCTAGTATCCCCACGTGCCTGCTCATCTCCTGGGACCACATGTCGTCGGCAAGCGGATCGTCATCCGCCGCCTCGTCCCGGGCGAGACCGGCCCCACCGGCGGCCCCGCGTTCACCGACATCCTCGGAGTCTGTACGTCCTGGGCCGACGGCACCGCCGTCATCGAGCGCGAGTCCGGGGAGCAGGTGAGCGTGCCCGTCGCCGAGATCGTCTCCGGCAAACCGGTCCCGCCGCGGCCGAACGTACGCCTGCGGATCGGGGTGCGCGAGGCCGAGCTGCTCAGCGCCGCGATCTTCCCCGGCACCACCTCCGAGGCCTTGGGCGAGTGGGTGCTCTTCGACCACGAGGTGTCGGTACGCCGGCGGCCCAACTCGGCGCTGGCGATCGGCGACCCCGGGGTCGGGCTCGAGGAGGCGATCGACCGGGTCGAGGCCTTCTACCGCAGCCGGCACAAGCGCCCCCGGGTGAAGATCGAGGTCGGCTCGTCGGCCGAGGAGGCCGTGGTCGCGCGCGGCTGGATCGAGGACGTGACCGTCGAGTTCCGGCTCGCCGGGCTGGCCGCCACCCGCCGCATCCTGCCCCCGCCGGTCGAGGACGCCCGGGTCGAGACCATGGGCGAGACCGGGGCACAGGTGCTGATCACCCTCGGCGACACCGCCCGGATCATGGGCACGATGGAACGCGACTGGCTGGCCATCCACGACCTCGAGGTCGCCGAGGCACACCGGCGCCAGGGGCTCGCCACCAAGGCCCTCGCCACCCTGCTCGAGTGGGGCGCCGAGCGCGGCGCCCGCGCCGCCTGGCTGCATGTGGAGACCACCAACGACCCCGGCCTCGCCCTGTACGAGTCCCTCGGCTTCACCGAGCACCACCGCTGCCGCTACTACTCCTCACCCACCCCGTAGGGCGTCAGTCCGCCAGCAGGTCCCACAGGTTGCCGAAGGGGTCCCTGAAGACCTGAAGCGTGCCGTAGGGCTCCTCCCGGACCGGCCCGACGAGCTCGATCCCGGCGCCGACCAGCCTCTCGTACGCAGCACCGAAGTCGTCCACGCGCAGGAAGAACGTCACCCGGCCGCCGGTCTGGTCACCGATCCTCGCGGTCTGCTCGGGGCCGTCGGCGCGGGCGAGCAGGAAGCCGGTGCCCCCGCCGGGCGGACGTACGACCACCCAGCGCTTCGGGCGGCCGTCGTTCGTGGTCGACGGGGCGTCCTCGGCGACCTCGAACCCGAGTACGTCGCGGAAGAACCCCACCGCCTCGTCGTAGTCGGGAACGACGATCGTGACCAGGTCCAGACGCATCCTGTCCTCCTCAGCGAGCCATGGCCACGGGTTGACCAACCTGGTTGACCAACCTACCGTGGACGCATGGATGCAGCACATGTCGTGAAGGTGCAGGAGGCGAAGACACACCTGTCGAGCCTGCTCACCGAGGTCGAGGCGGGCGGCCAGGTCATCATCGCCCGCGGCGACCATGCCATCGCGCGCCTGGTTCCGATCGATCGGCCCACCAGGCGGGTTCTCGGCGGCCTGCGCGTGAGCGTCCCCGACGAGTTCTTCGACCCGCTCCCCGACGACGAGATCGCCGCCTGGGAGGGCTCGCTCGATGAAGACCTATGAGCGGGTCCTCCTCGACACCCATGCCTACATCTGGCTCGTGAGCGACCCCGGCAGACTCAGCCCGACCGCCTATGAGGCCGTCATCGACATCGACACCGAGGTCTTCGTCTCGGCAGCGAGTCTCTGGGAGATCTCGACCAAGACCCGTCTCAGCAAGCTCCCCGGCGGAGGCACCCTGACGGCCACCTTCGAGGACCGCACCCGACTCCACGTCCTGGAGCGGCTGCCGATGGACCTCAACCACTCACGCCTCGCCGGCGAGCTCGACTGGGACCACCGCGACCCGTTCGACCGCATGCTCGCCGCTCAGAGCATGCTCGAGAACCTCCCCCTGGTGACCAAGGACAGCAGGCTGCAGGCGTACGACTCCATCCACACCATCTGGTGACCCAACGGTCAGCAGGTCTTCAGCGCCGGGGAGGCAGGGCCTTCGTGGGTGAGCGCGTCGAGGGTGAGGGCGATGGCGGCGGCGCTCGTGGGGATGAGCAGGTGCTCGGAGAGGTCGGCGGCGCACGCGTCCTGGATGCGTACGTTGGTGGTGTTCGGACCCTCGGCCAGGAAGCCGGAGGTGGAGGGCACGACGACCTCGTCGGTGGCGGTGATGATCTGGGTGTAGGAGACGTCGCCCGGGGTCTCGTCACCGGCGTTCAGGTCGGCGAGGAACTGTGAGCCGGCGGCCTGCTGGGCGCAGGAGAGGCAGAGGCCGGTGGCCTCGGTGGCACCCTCGTCCAGGATGAGCGAGGTGCCGTGGTTGGACGGGGCGAGGCCGACGAGGTCCTCGACGTAGGCGGCGCCGCCGAGGTTCTTGATGTAGTAGCGCGGCATCATCCCGCCCTGGGAGTGGCCGACGAGGGAGACCTTGTCGGCGTCGGTGGCCTCGCGTACGCGCTCGACGAACTCGCCCAGAAACGCCGCCGAGTCGCGGATGTCGCCGGTGGCGCGGTTGCCGTAGTCGAGCGAGTAGACACAGAAGCCGGCCCGCTTCATGGCCAGCGAGATCGGGTCCAGCAGCGACCGCCGGTCACCGAAGGTGCCGTGCACGAGGATCACCGGGGTCGGGCGCTGAGCCGAGGGCACGCACGCCCAGTCGTTGGAACCGGCGGGGTCGCCGTAGGGCGATCCCGGCAGCGGGATCCCGGTCTGCCTCGGCCCCTCCGCGGCCGAGGCGGAGACCGGGACCAGCACGAGCGCGACGGCAGCGAGAAAACTCAGCAGGAACGGGCGCATGACCAGCCCAACGAACGACTGTGATCCGCGTCACGCTCGAAAACCCGTTGGCGAGCGGCCCGGAACGAGATCTACCCTCGACAGAGGCACCGCCGAGGAGTGACGACCCTCCGCCCACCGCGGCACAGCGGCGCCCGCGCGTCCGGCGCACCGACGAGAGGCTGATGAGACATCAGCGAAGGTGTGGTGGCACCGCGACCTAGCCCCCGCCCACACCTCCAGGGCCTCGCCACCTGGAGGATTGATGAAACCGATAGACCGTACGCTCGCCGCGGGTCTCACCGCGGCCACCCCCGGCACCGCCGTTCGGCTGTGCGGCCACGTGCACCGCCGTCGCGAGCTCGCCAGCGTGACGTTCCTGGTGCTGCGCGACCGCAGCGGCCTGGCGCAGGTCGTGCTCAGGCCGGCCGACGGACGGCAGGCGCCGGCAGAGGAGACGCCGGTCGAGGTGGTCGGCATCGCCACCGCCAACCCCCAGGCGCCGGGCGGCGTGGAGATCACCTCGCCGGCCGTCACGATGCTCTCCGAGCCGGCGCTGACCCCGCCGGTCGAGCTGTGGCGTCCTGAGCTCGCCGCCGGGCTCCCGACGCTGCTCGACCACGCGCCGGTGAGCTGGCGCCATCCGGCCGTCCGGGCGCGATGGGAGCTCGCCGCGGCGTCCCTGCGCGGTTTCCGCGCGACTCTCGACGCCGCCGGGTTCACCGAGGTCCACTCCCCCAAGATCGTCGAGTCGGCGACCGAGTCGGGCGCGAACGTCTTCGAGATCGACTACTTCGGGCGGCCCGCCTACCTCGCCCAGTCGCCGCAGTTCTACAAGCAGCAGCTCGTCGGTGTCTTCGAACGGGTCTACGAGGTCGGCCCGGTCTTCCGGGCCGAGCCGCACGACACCGTGCGCCACCTCGCCGAGTACGTCAGCCTCGACGTCGAGCTCGGCTTCGTCCGCGACCACCGGGACGTGCTCGCGGTCCTGCGTGAGGTCGTCGCCGGCATGGTCGAGGGGATCGAGACGTACGCAGCGGGGGCGGTCGAGCGGCTCGGCGTCGAGCTCCCCGTCGTCCCCGGTGAGATCCCGGTCATCCACTTCGCAGAGGCGCTGAGGCTGGTCGGGGCGCCCGAGGACGCGGCCGACCTCGCGCCCGAGCACGAGCGTGCGCTCGGGGCGTGGGCACGGGAGACACATGGCTCCGACTTCTTGGCCGTCGAGGGCTACCCGATGCGGAAGCGGCCGTTCTACACCCACCCCCAGCCCGGCGACGATCGGTGGAGCAACAGCTTCGACCTGCTCTTCCGCGGCCTGGAGCTGGTGACCGGCGGCCAGCGCCTGCACCGGCTCACCGACTACGAGGCGGCGATCCGGGCGCGCGGCGAGGAGCCCGCGGCGTACGCCTCGTATCTGCAGGCCTTCGCGCACGGGATGCCACCCCACGGCGGCTTCGCGCTGGGCCTGGAGCGCTGGGTCGCACGGCTCGTCGAAGCCGCCAACATCCGCGAGGTCACCCTCTTCCCGAGGGACCTGCACCGCCTCACGCCGTAGCCATCGGCAAGTTGTGAAGCTGAGAGTGGTCTATAGGCCACTCTCAGCTTCACAACCCGATCAGTTGGGGTCGGCAGGGGGCGGCGGCTTCTCGGACTCGTCGGTGCACTCGACCTCGTCCTGCGGGATGTAGGTGGTCTTGAAGGTCTGGGTGTTGACCTTGGAGCCGCCCTGGTAGAAGTCGCGCCAGACGTTGATCGAGAAGCCCTGGGCGCCGACGGTGTTCTCGCAGTTGCCGTCGGTGATCTTCTGCTTGCCCGGCGACTTGAAGTCGTAGCGCTCGCCGGTGCGGGCCTTGATGTCCCAGATCTTCGTGGACCACATCTCGACGGTGACCGAGCCCTGGCCGCTGGCGCTGGCGGGGTTCACCCAGGAGTGGATGAGCACGCCGTACTTGGTGTTGTTCTTGAACTTGAGGTCCAGCGAGGGCCAGGCGACGGTCGCCTCGCGGCCGATCGGGTAGCGGTCGATGTAGAGCGAGTGGGCCTTGTGCTCGACGTCCTGCAGGCCGGCGAAGAACATCGCGTTGAACGTGGTCGTCGCCATCTGCGAGACCCCGCCGCCGAAGTCCTCCCGGAAGACCCCGTTCTGGATCATCCAGCCCTTGGTGAAGCCGTTGGCCGCCGTACGCTCCCCGACGATGCCGTTGAGGGAGAAGGTGTCCCCCGGCGCGAGCACGGTGCCGTTGACCAGCTCGGCGGCGCGGCCGATGTTGACGTTGCGGTATTCGGCGTAGGGGAAGTTGGTGGTGAAGGTGGAGACCTTCTCCTTGATGCCCCAGGCCTTGGCCTCCTCGGTGGTCACCTTCGGCTTGGCGACCTTCGACTTGACGTCGACGACGCGGTCGCCCGCGGGCGCTGTCACGACGTCGAGGAAGACCGCCTCCAGGTCCTTCTGGTTGAAGGTGACGCCCGGCTTGGCGGGGATGACCTTCGGGGCGCCGTCGACCATCTCGACGGTCGCGTCGACCGGCTTCGCGGCGTCGTCGGCGAGGGCCTTCTTGAGCACCTTCTTCAGCTTGGCGGGTGCGACCGAGGCCTGCAGCTCGCCGTCCTTCGGGTCGAACCGGATCGCCTCGCCGAACTCCTTCGGGGACAGCTCGATCGGGGTCTTCTCGAACTTCAGCGTGATCGGCCCGGAGACCGCCGGGGTGGCGACCTTCTCGACCGCCTCCTGGACGTCGGCCTCGTCGACGTCCGGGGTGAGCTCCTCGAGAGGTACGTCGGCCTTGCGGTCGCCCTCGACCAGCAGCTGGCCGGCGAGCGCGGTGCGGAGCGCGTCGTCGCTGACACCCTCGCCCGCGACGGGCTGGGTGGTCTTGATCTTGCCCTTCTTGATGACGACGTCGCCGTCCTTGAAGGGGGTGCCGGCGCCCTTGTTCACCTTGGCGGCGACCTTGGCGATCAGCTTGTCGTCAGCCTTGATGACGGGCTCGACCGCGCCGCCGCCGGTGAAGTGCTTCCACAGCTTGACCGGGCTCCAGCTGTGCCCGGCGTCGATCTTCTGGACGGTCGCCTCGGCGTCGAAGCTGAGGCCGGCGTCGGCCGGGTTGACCTCCGTCGTGCTGTCGCCGGCGGTCACGTTGATCGGCTGGCTGTGGGCCGGGGCGAACTTCTCCTCCAGCAGCGGCGTCGCCTCGTCGGCCGTCATACCGCCGATGTCCACGCCGGCGACCGTGGTGCCGTCGGCGATCTTGTTCCCGGCGACCGCGTACGCAGCACCCCAGCCGACGAAGGCCAGGATCGCGACACCGCCGGCGAGCGCGACGGCGACCTTGGCACCGGTGCCGAGCGGTTTGCCCTCGGCCGCGACGGGCTGGGCGTAGTCGGGCTGCTCGAAGCCCGACCCGGCGCCCGACCCGATGCCGGGCCCGTAGGCCGGCTCGAAGGCGGCGTGGTCGGCGGGGGCCGGCTCGTCGGCGACGAACGGCCCGACGCCCATGACGGTCGCCTCGAGCGGCTCGTCGTCGAAGTCGGGCGTCTCCTGGACGGGGCGGTAGAGCGCCATCTCGGTGTCGTCGTCGTTGCCGGCCTCGGGGGCGGCGTCGACCACGTCGGGCTCCGGGGCGAACTTCCGGTTCTTCGAGACGAACAGGAAGTTGTCCTCCTTCGGCAGCTCCGCACGCTTCGGCAGCTCCGAGCGCAGCATGGTGCTCCGCAGCAGGGTCTCCTCGGCGAGATCCTCGTCGAGGTCGTGGCCGGGAGCGACGATCCGGGTCTCACCGGCGGGCTCGTCATCGGGGACGTTCGCGACCGGCTTGGCACCCGCGGACTCGGCTACCCTGGCGTCGATCTCGATCTGCGGGATCATGATCGTCTCGATGGCAGCATCGTCCGTGCCGGCGTGGCCGGCGTTGGACCCGGCCGCGTGGGTTCGCATCGCGGGCTCGGGGGCCTTGAAGGCCTCGGGCTCATTGGACATGCGGGAGAGCCTAGGACCTATACCCCCCTAGGCCGAACCCGTAGCCCATCTTGGGACGTTCGTCACGCGCCGGGGTGGGCCTGTTCCGCCTGCGATGTGACCTTCGCCACCGTCGCGGTGGCCACCACGATCATCAGCACGGCCCAGGAGATCAGCAGGTATCCCTCGACATCTCCGGCGACGGCATACCCGCCCGTCGGCCTCGGGGTCGCGGCCAGGGCGACCACGATCGCCCAGGCCGCTGCGTACGCGATCCGCGAGGCTCCGCGCGGGAGCGCGAGCAGCATCGCCGAGGAGGCGGCCAGGGCGAGCAGCAGGCCCCACCACCACGGGTGGACGGCGACCGCCGCGACCCCGACCAGGAGACCGAGGAGGAGTCCGGCGACCACCCCGCCGAGCAGTCTCACAACCCCGCGAAGAGGTCGGTCAGGCCCTCCCCCTCGACGCTGCCCTTGGCGATCCGGAAGTGCTCGTGGGCCCAGGCGGTCGTGCCGAGGCTGTTGGTCATCGCGAACATGCCCTGCTCCATGTCCATCTGGGTCGGATAGGCGCGCATCGCGGCGACCTTCTGATCGGCGTACGGCGTGCCGTCGATCTCGGCGGCGATGTCGACGTCGGGCGTGGCCATCGGCAGCGGGCCCTCGGGGTCCATCCCGCCGAGCGCCTCCGCGTCGCCGGCCGCCCGGACCGCCCGCAGCCGCTCCCGCAGCCGGCTCTCCGCGAGCGCGACCCAGAAGATCCGGTCGATCTCGTGGACCTCGCCGAGCTCCTTCTTGTAGGTCGGGACGGCGGCGAGATGGGCGGCGTACGTCGCGACCCGGTGGGCCTGGATGTGGTCGGGGTGGCCGTAGTTGCCGAACTCGTCGTAGGTGACCAGCACCTGCGGACGCACCTCGCGGATGATCGTGACGAGGTGGTCGGCGGCCTCGGTGAGGTCGGCGTACCAGAAGGCGTTCTCGCGGGCCTCGGGGTCGGGCAGCGCGTGGGTGCGGTCCTCGCTCCAGGTCATCCCGGAGTCGCGGTAGGTGCCGAAGCCACCCAGCCAACGGTGGTCGACCTCGCTGCCGTCGGGCGCTTTCAGCGCCGCCATCGCGTTCTCGATCTCGCCCCGGCGGTGATCGCCCAGGGCGTCGTCCCGGTCGGCGGCGAGGTGGGCCAGCTCGGGCACCAGGATCTCGCCCATCTCGCCCGCCGTGCAGGTCACCAGGGTGACGCGGGCCCCCTCGGCGAGATATTTGGCCATCGTCGCCCCTGTCCCGATCGTCTCGTCGTCGGGGTGGGCGTGGACGAGCAGCAGGCTCTTCTCAGAAGTCACGAGTTCGATCCTAGGTCGGGCCGCTTTATCCGCCTCGGGTTGTCGGGGAGCTCGACGGGTTCGGGGGCGATCGAGTCGTCCGGGGCCTCCTCGGGGATGTCGAGCCAGCCGTCGTACTCGTCCACCAGCAGCTCCAGGACCATCTCCGGGGCGTCGGTCTCCACCGACCACGGGTGGTCCTCGTCGTCGTCCTCCCCCTGGTAGCGCTCGCGGCCGACCCGGGCCGTCCAGCCCTCACGCTCGAGGGTCGCCGCCGCCGCGCGGGCGTCCTCCTCCTCGAAGAAGATGCCGCGCAGGGTGGACCCTTCGGGCATGCCGAGCACGTGGCGGAGCGCATCGAGGAACGGACGGTCGGGCTCCAGCCAGTCGACCGAGTCGAGGTCCTCGGCCGCCAGCCAGAGGACCTGGTCGTGCTCGCGCGGTCGCGGCTCCCCCGCGACCACCCGGGCGGTCGCCGCGATCAGCCGGTGGCTCTCGCCGATGGGCGCCTCACCGTGCATCCAGTCGAGCACCTCGACCAGGCAGCCGAGCTCCTCCCCGATCTCCCGGATCAGCGCCGCCTCGGGCGTCTCGCCCTCCTCGACCTTGCCGCCGGGGAGCTCCCAGCGTCCGGCTGCCTCGGGCGGGGACGTACGCCTCGCGGCCAGCACCTGCTTGCCGTCGGCGCTCAGGATCGCCGCGGCCACTACGGTCTTGGGGCTGTTCACGTGTGAGATTGTTCCCTAGAAGCCCCGGGAGTGGGGTCTCTTGGGTACGCTGCAACGCCGTGCCCCGCCCTCGTCTGCTCATCGCCTGTCTGCCCGCGTCCGGGGCCCGATCATGAGCGATCAGCAGTGGCCGCCGCGACAGCCCGGTGAGCCCCGTCCGCCCTACCGCGGACAGCAGCCCTACCCGGGCCCACGGCAGCCCCAGCGGCCACCGGCGCAGCCGGGGCGGCAGCAGCAGCCACACCCGGGTCAGCAGCGGCCTCATCCCGAGCAGCACCGGCCCTATCCGGGAGGCCAGCGCTACCCGGAGCAGCGGCCGTACCCGGGACCGCGTCAGCCCTACCCGCCGGCGCAGCAGAGCCCCTACCCGCCGCAGCAGCGGCCTTACGGACAACAGCCCTATCCCGAACAGCCCTACCCCGAGCAGCCCCACCCCGAACAGCACCACGCACGGCAGCAGCCACCGGCGTACCCACGAGGTCTCGGTCCCGGCCGGTTCGGGCCGGAGCCACCGAAGAAGCGCACGTGGCCGAAGGTGCTCGTGGGCCTGCTGGTGCTCGCGCTGGTCGGGGTCGGCGGCTACGGGGCGTACGACTTCTACGAGCAGATGCAGGACTGGAAGCAGACCACGACCGACGACCTGAACGGCGCCGGCAGCGACCTGTCGGTGGCGGTGGCGTCGCTGCGCAGCGTCGGCTGGGAGGTCACGGCCACCGACATCGGCACCTGGCTGGAGCAGCCGGGCGCCTACGGTGACGGCCTGAGGCTGCGTACGCTGCAGGCGGACGAAGCCGGGAACAGCTTCACCGTCGCCGGCTACCGGACCTGGCAGGACACCTACGCCAAGCGCGACCACACCACGGTCGTGTGCGCGGACATCACCCTCGCGTCCGGCGCCCGGAAGCCGCTCAGCGAGACCGTCACGTCCTGCCCCGACGACGTCCCGAAGACGGCACCGGACCCAGGCCAGGCAGAGACCGACGCGGAGGCGGACGGCGTCACCGGCCACCTCGCCGAGCTTGCCGTGAAGGCCTCCGAGCAGCGCGCGGCGGGCGCCACCGAGGGCAAGCTCCTCGAGGTCGCGGCACCGACGAGGCCGGTGGGGAACGTACGCGCCGACTCGACCGCGCTCGTGTGCGCGCCGGGGACGAAGGACCTCGGCGAGGGCGAGGGCTACGACGAGGGCAAGCTGATCCCGGTGCGGCTCTGCGCGGTCGAGGGCCTGCCCAACACCGGCACCGAGAGCACCAAGGGCGACCCCTACTACATCGACGGCTCCGACGGCCTGACCGTCGTCAACGCGCGCATCTCCGGAGCCGCGGCCGCGCTGGTCAAGAAGGCCGAGAAGCAGGGCGTCGACCTGGTCGCGAGCAGCTCGTTCCGGACGATGAAGAAGCAGAAGGCGCTGTGCCAGCAGGACGTCACCGGCGGCTGCCCCACCGGCGACTACACGCTGACCGCTCAGCCCGGCCACTCGTCGCACCAGCTCGGCATCGCCATCGACTTCGAGCAGCCCAGCGTGACCGGCGGCAACACCTGCGCGACCCGCGCCTCGGAGCCGTCCAGCCCGGTGTGGAGGTTCCTCAACAAGACGGCACTGAGCGTCGGGCTGAAGCAGTACTCCGCCGAGGCCTGGCACTGGGACGCCTACGGCGGGAAGGACCGCTGCGGCCCGATCTGACCGCGACGCCGACCGGTCAGGCGCGCGGCAGCCGGGCCAGCTGACGCGCCTGCGCGACCAGCCGGCCCGCGGAGTCCCAGATCTCGCAGTCCTCCTCGAACATGCCGCCCGAGAGGTTGCGCGAGTAATGGGTGACCTTGAGCCAGCCCGGGGCCGGCTTGTGGCGGATGTGGCAGGTGAGTTCCAGGGTCGGCGCCCAGCCCGGCAGCTCGAGCCCGAAGGTGACCGGCGGGAGCGCGTCGAGCACCTGCAGCAGCGAGAGCGGGTCGGGCTCGCGGTCGTGGTGGCGGAACCAGCCCGTGAAGACGGCCTCGCCGGTCGGCGCCGCGCCGCCCCAGACGAACTGGTCCTTCGGCACGCAGAGCTCGTAGCGGTCCAGCATCGGCACGAACTGCTTGACCTCGTCGGGAGCCGTCGTCGAGGACAGGCACTCCTCGATCGGCGGCAGCTCCGGCTCGGTCGCGGTGACCCGCTCGTAGCCGCTGCTCTTCGCGTGGAGGCCGTCGAGGTCCGCGTACGTCGCGGTGGTGGTGATGCGCAGGTCCTCGCCCTGCCACAGCTCGGCGGTCGCGATGGCGAGCGAGCCCTTGTCGCGCTTGGTCTCGATCCGGACCTCGGCCGGCCCGGGCGTGCTGGCGCCGGCGTAGAAGGCGCTCAGCACGATCGGGTCCGGGTGGTTCGGCAGGTGCGCGCGCAGCGCGTTGGCGATGACCGCGAGCAGGTAGCCCCCGTTGACCCCGCCGCCGACGACCCACCCGGGGGCGAGCTCGGCTGCGTACGTCTTGGCGTCGATCCGGTGGACTGCGATGTCGCGATCGAACTCTGCCTGTTCCCTATTACCCATGGGTAATAATCTAGATCGGCACCCGATGTGGTGGACGATGGGGGCATGACCGACCCCCGACACCCGCACTGGGTCTACGACCACGGCTCCGAGCCGGATCCCCGGTTCACCCTGGCCAACGAGCGTACGTTCCTGGCCTGGGCGCGCACCGTGCTCGGCCTGCTCGCCGGTGCGGTCGCGCTGCACTCGTTCCGGGTGCCCACCGCCGAAGGCGTACGCGTCGGGGTGATCGCGGTGCTGGTGCTCACCGCGATCCTGTGCACGGTCTTCGCGATGGTCCGTTGGGCGCGGGTCGAGCGCGCGATGCGGGAGCGGCGCCCGCTGCCGGCCTTCTCCACCGGGTTCATCCTCGCCGGGGCGCTGCTGCTCGTCGCGGTGCTGCTGGGCATCGCGCTCGTCTTCTGAACCCGGCCTGATCCGCTCGTCACGAGCGTGAAACATCCGTTCCATACGGTTCGGCCATGGCCACCCCCACCCTGACCACGTTGCAGCCCGGGACCGGGCCGATCACGTCCTCGACCTATCTCCCGGCCGAGGTCGACAACGTCCTGTGGGGACGGCTGCCGTGCGGGACCGACTCGCCCGTGCTCAGCATCGCGCCCGGGACCTCGGTGACCGTGGACACGATCTCCCACGAGGGCATCCTCGAGGACCAGGGGCGCGACCCGGAGAGGTTCTTCTCGGCCCACGGCGTCTCCGATGTCCTGGCGGACGCGGTCGCCCTGGCGGCATCGGACCACGAGCGGACCTTCGGCGTCGACGGGCCGCACGTGGTTTCGCGGCCGATCGAGATCGAGGGCGCCGAGGTCGGTGACCTGCTCGCGATCACGGTGCTGGAGACGCTGCCGCGGGTGCCGTACGGTGTCGTCTCGAACCGGCACGGCCGCGGCGCGCTGCCCGGCGAGTTCCCGCGCGGCGGCGAGCCGGTGCACAGCGTCTTCACGCCCGTCGTCGACGGTCGTGGGGTCATCGGGCCGGCGTCGTTCGCGCTCGACCCGTTCCTCGGGATCATGGGCGTGGCCGTCCCCGGGTCGGAGCGGCCGCACTCGGTCCCGCCCGGGTCGCACGGCGGCAACATCGACATCCGCCTGCTGACCGTCGGGGCGGCTCTCTACCTGCCCGTCCAGGTCGCCGGTGCGCTGGCCTATGTCGGCGACCCGCACTTCGCGCAGGGCGACGGCGAGGTCTCGCTGACCGCGCTCGAGGCATCGCTGCGGGCGACGCTCCGCTTCGATGTCGTCGCTCGCGAGGAGGCCGGCGAGCGGTTCGGCGAGCTCGCCGGTCCGCTCGCCGAGACGTCCGACTTCCTGATCCCGACAGGGCTCGACGAGGACCTCGACGTGGCCACGCAGAACTGCGTCCGGGCCGCGATCGCCCTGCTCAGCGCGCGGTTCGGGATGTCACCGGAGAACGCCTACGCCTATCTCTCGGCAGCCACCGACTTCCGGATCTCCCAGGTCGTCGACGTCGTCAAAGGCGTGCACGCCACGATCCGCAAGGCAGACTTCGCCCTATGACCCAGCTCAAGCCGGTCCCACACGGGCTGCTGCAGGCCTTCCGGGCGTACGAGGGTGCGCTCATGTCCGACGACGTCGCCGCCCTGGACGCACTCTTCGCCGACTCACCGACGACGCTGCGCGGCGATGCCGCCGGGCTCCTCGTCGGGCACGAGCAGATCGCGACCTTCCGCGGGGCACGTGGCGGCGCACCGAGACGACGCATCGTGCAGACCCACGTCCAGGTCATCGACGAGGACCATGCCTTGATCATGGCGGTGACGGAGCTCGACCGCGGCGGGCGCGGGCTGCAGACGCAGCTGTGGGCGCGGGACCCGGTGCGGATCGAGTACGGCGGCTGGCAGGTCACCGCGGCCCACGTCTCGGTCCCGGCACCGGCGCTCGACACCCGGATCTGGCGGGTCGTCGGCGACCCGCTGGTCTCCTCGCACACCGCCGACGGCGCGCTCTCCGGTGAGACCGTCGCGGTCAAGGACCTCTTCGCCGTCGCCGGGTTCGCGGTCGGCGCCGGGAGCCCGGCATGGCTGGAGCAGGCTCCGGTCTCCTCCTCCCACGCCGCCGCGGTCGCCGCGCTGCTGGACGCCGGGGCGTCGGTCCGCGGGATCGCGCGCACCGAGGAGTTCGCCTACTCGCTCTCGGGTCTCAACGCCCACTACGGCGCGCCGCCCAACCCGAAGGCTCCCGGCCGGATCCCTGGCGGCTCCTCGTCGGGCTCGGCGAGCGCGGTCGCGCTCGGCCAGGCCTCGATCGGGCTCGGCACCGACACCGGCGGCTCGATCCGGGTGCCGGCCGCCTACCAGGGCCTCTACGGCATCCGTACGTCCCACGGTGCCGTCTCCCGTGACGGGCTGCTCCCGCTCGCCAAGGCCTTCGACACCGTCGGGTGGATGACGCGTTCGGCGTTCCTGCTGCAGGCGGTGGGCGACGTACTGCTGCCAGAGGCTGCCTCCTCGCAGGCGCCTGTGGAGGAGATCCATCTGGTCCCGTCGCTGGTCGGGCTCGCATCGGACGAAGTGGCCACCGCGGTGAGCGAGGCCCTGCCCGAGGCGAAGCCGCTGACCTGGGAGCCGGCCAGGCTGGACGAGTGGCGCCAGGCGTTCGTCGTCGGACAGGCCTACCAGGCGTGGCAGGCTCACGGAGCCTGGCTCGAGACCCGGCTGGACACGCTCGGCGAGGCGGTTCGCGGGCGCTTCGAGATGGCGCGTTCGGTGACCAGGACGCAGGCCGACGAGGCACGGGCGGTGCTCTCCGAGGCCCGGGCGGAGATCCTCGACGTCGTCGGCGACCGGGTCCTCGCCTACCCCAGCGCCTCCTCGGTGGCGCCCACCGCCGACGACGCGGCCGGGGTGCGCGACGACACCATGCGACTCACCTGCATCGCCGGGATCGCCGGCCTCCCCGCCGTCGCGGTCCCCGTCCGCACCCAGGGCAACCTCCTCGCCGGTCTCTGCCTGGTCGCCGCCCCCGGCCGCGACCGCGACCTCCTCGCCCTGGCGCAGAGCTTCGCGGGGTAACCGGCGGGGGCGTTACACAACGGCAACCTACGTTTCGGAGGCCGAAACGCTTGTTTCATAGGCTGGCCCGGTGACGATGACGCTCGCCGAGTTCGACGCCCTGCCCGCTGACGAGGCGGAGGGGCTGCTCGCGCCGTGCGTGGCGATCCCCTCGTGGGCGCGCGAGCTGGCCGCGGGGCGTCCTTACGCAGACGTCGGTGACCTGCTCGCGGCAGCGGAGCGGCTGGCCTCGGCCTGGACCGACGAGGAGGTCGAGGGCGCGCTGGCCGACCACCCCCGGATCGGGGAGCGGCACACCGGCGACGGCGAGAGCGCGGCGTTCTCCGCCCGCGAGCAGGCCGGGGTCGACCCGGCCGACGTCGAGGTGCAGGCCCGGCTGCGGGCGGGCAACGCGGCGTACGAGGAGCGGTTCGGGCGGATCTACCTGGTCCGGGCCGCGGGGCGGAGCGCCGAGGAGATGCTCGCGCTCCTCGAGGAGCGGCTGGAGAACGACCCGGCTACCGAAATCGCGGTGACCAGGGGCCAGCTCGCCGAGATCGCGTTGCTCCGGCTGCGAGGCTTGGTCGCATGACCACCGTCTCCACGCACGTCCTCGATGCCGCTCTCGGCCGGCCCGCCGCCGGGCTCGCGGTGATCCTCGTCCTTCCCGACGACAGCGCCCGCACCGCGACCAGCGACTCCGACGGCCGGGTGCGGTTCGAGGGCGAGGTGCCGCCCGGGCCGCACACGCTGACCTTCACGACCGGACCGTGGTTCGCCGAGCAGGACCGCGAGACCTTCTTCCCCGAGGTGAGCGTCGGGTTCACCGTCACCGCCGGCGAGCACCACCACGTCGCCCTCCTGCTCAGCCCGTTCTCCTACACGACCTATCGAGGAAGCTGATGTCGATCACTCTTGGCCCCAACCAGCACGGCAAGGCGGAGGTACGCCTGGTCAAGGTCGACCGGGACGGCACCCGTCACACCATCCACGACCTGAACGTGTCCACCCAGCTCAGGGGCGACTTCGCGACCGCTTTCACCGAGGGCGACAACGTGCACGTGCACGCCACCGACACCCAGAAGAACGTGGTCTACGCGAAGGCCAAGGAGCTCGGCATCACCTCGCCGGAGGCGTTCCTGCTCGACCTCACCGCCCACTGGGCCGAGCAGCCCTGGGTCACCGGCTCGGTGATGAAGGCGGAGGCGTACGCCTGGGACCGGATCCCGGCGAACGAGTTCTCCTTCGCCCGGCGCGGGCAGGAGACGCGTACGGCGGTGGTCAACCGCTTCGAAGGACGGACGTTCGTCCTCTCCGGGCTGAGCGACCTGGTGGTGCTCAAGTCGACCGGGTCGGAGTTCCACGGCTTCCCGCGCGACCCCTACACCACCCTCGCCGAGACGACCGACCGCATCCTGGCGACCGAGGTCACCGCGTGGTGGCGCTGGAAGACCCACCCGGAGGACTGGAACGCGGCCTACGAGCGGATCCGCACGATCATGCTCGACACCTTCGCGCAGGTGCACTCGCTCGCACTGCAGCAGACCATCTACGAGATGGGCAGGGCGGTGATGGAGGCCTTCGACGGGATCGCGGAGTTCAAGATCTCCTGCCCCAACAAGCACCACTTCCTCGTCGACCTCTCCCCCTTCGACCTGGAGAACCCGAACGAGATCTTCTTCGCCGCCGACCGTCCCTACGGGCTCATCGAGGCGACGCTCCAGCGCGACGGGTCGACCGAGCCGGACGCCTGGGCCTCGGTCCCCGGCTTCGCGTGAGGCGGGCATGACCATGAGCACGACTCGGGCGGACCAGCGGATCGACCGGCGGATCGCCGCGACCTACCAGACGCTCTCGCCTCAGGAGCGCAAGGCCGCGGACACGCTCCTCGAGCATCTCGACGACCTGGCCACCTACCGCGCGGCCGAGCTCGCCTCGCTCGCGGAGGTCTCCAAGGCGACGATGAGCCGGCTCTTCCGGTCGCTGGGGTTCGACGGGTTCGACGATGTCCGCGACCACCTGCGGGCGCTGCGTACGGCGGGCGAGCCGCGGCGCGTCGAGGGCGCACCCGACCTGAGCGCCCATGCCGAGGGCGAGGCGGCCGCGATCGCGCGCGTCCTTGACCAGGCGGCCGTCACCGAGGCCGTCGAGGCCATCGCCGGTGCGCGCGACGTGATGGTCGCGGGCTGGCGCAACTCCTACCCGGTCGCGCTCCACCTGCGCCAGCAGCTCACCCAGACCCGCGAGCGGGTCACCCTCGCGCCGGCGCCCGGCCAGGTCATCGGCGAGGAGCTGGCCGAGCTCGGCGAGGGCTCGGTGGTGATCGCGGTCGGGCTGCGGCGCCGGCCACCGGGGTTCGGCGAGTTCGTCGACGCCGCTGTGGCCTCCGGGAGCACGGTGATCGTGATCGCCGACCCGACCGGGACGGTCCACCTCGGCCGTGCCGACATCGCGCTGGAGTGTCCGGTGCAGGGCGGCCTGGCCTTCGACTCTCTGGCGGCGCCGATGTCGCTGGCGAGCGTGCTCGCCGACGGAGTTCTCCACGAGCGCGGACGGCCCGGACGCGACCGCGTCTCGGCGATCAGCGCCACCTACGATCGGCTCCACGAGGTCGAGTGATGGCGGGAGCACAATGACAGTAGAGACATCGATTCTCGGGTCAGGGCTAGGGGGAATCGGCATGACCGACACGATGTGGTTGGAGCAGGCGGTCGCGCTGGCGGTCCGCAACGTCAACAACGGCGGCGGCCCGTTCGGCGCCATCATCCTGCGCGACGGCATCCTCCTCGGCACCGGCCAGAACCGGGTCACCCGCGACCTGGATCCCAGCGCCCACGCCGAGATCGTCGCGATCCGCTCGGCGTGCAAGGAGGCCGACAGCTTCTCGCTGGCCGGCTGCACCCTCTACACCTCGTGCGAGCCCTGCCCGATGTGCCTGGCCACCGCGCTGTGGGCACGCCTGGACCGCGTCGTCTACGCGGCAGACCGCGACGACGCGGCCAAGGGCGGGTTCGACGACCGCGCCTTCTACGACCTGTTCGGCACCGGCCGCGCCAACGAGCACCACGACTGGCCCACCAAGGTCGACGAGCTGCGGATCCCGCAGGCGTACGACCCCTTCGACGCGTGGCTCGCCAAGCAGGACCGCACCGACTACTGACTGCCGAGCCGTCACCCCCGTCGGCCGAGGCGTCACGCGCGTCGGCCGAGTGGGCACCTGAGTGCCCACTCGGCCGACGGGAGTGACGCCTCGCGCGACGTACGTGACGCCTCGGCGCTAGCGGGTCATCCCCATCCGCTCCAGCGCGACCGACTCGAGGAGCTGGACGAGGTTGTAGAGCACCAGCGTGATCACGGTGATGATCGCGACGGCGGCCCACAGGTCGTCGAAGCGGGCGGCGGCGGGGAACTTCTGGATGTTGCCGCCGATGCCGTTGCCGGTCGAGAGCCACTCGGCGAGCAGCGCCCCGGTCACGGCGCCGGGCACCGAGACCCGGGCGGCGGCGAAGATCGACGGGAGCGCGCCGGGGAGCGAGACCTTGCGGATCGCGGTGAGGCGCGAGCCGCCGTAGACGGCCACGAGATCCAGCGACTGCGGCGAGGCCTGGGACAGCCCGAACAGCACGGCGGCCAGCGCCGGGAAGAGCACCACGATGATCCCGAGCACCACGACCGAGGCGGTCGAGGCGCGTCCGGTGATCAGCATGACGACCGGGGCGATCGCGACCAGCGGGATCGAGCGGAGCAGCAGCGCCAGCGGCATCACGCCGGCCTCGACCGTACGCGACAGGTTGAACAGCACCGCCGCCACGATCGCGAGCGCCATCCCGGCGAGGAAGCCGAGCCCGGCGTCCTTCAGGGTCACCCAGGTGAGCGGGAACAGCTCCGCCCGATGAGCGGCCGCGTCGGGACCGGTGAAGAGGTGGTCGAGCACGTCCAGCGGACCCTTGGCGACGAACTCCGAGACGCTCGAGAACGACACGAACGCCTGCCACAGCACGGCCACGATCGCCAGCGCGGCGACGGTGTGGAGCACCGGCCCCAGGACCGCCCGCGACAGACCCTTGGCACCCGACCTCATCCTGACCTCCCAGCAACCCACGGCGTCACCAGCCGCGACACCAGCCCCAGCAGCAGATAGCCGGCCAGGGCGACCAGGGCACAGACCAGGAAGACGGCCCACAGCCGCTCCGGGTCGGGCTTGCCCTGCAGCACGATCAGCGTGCGTCCGACGCCACGGTCGGTGGAGCCGAGGTACTCGCCGAGGACGGCACCGAGGATCGCCGTCGGCACCGCGATCTGGAGCGCGTTGAGGATCGCCGGCACGGCCGCGACCAGACGTACCTTCACCAGCTGCGTCCACACCGAACCGCCGTAGACGCGCACCACGTCGAGCGAGGCACGGTCGGCCGACTTGAAGCCGAGCACGGCCCCGACGACGGTCGTGAAGAAGACCATCAGCGCGGCCAGGAAGATCGACGTCTTCGACGGGTCCCCCGGCTGCTCCGCGCCGCCGAGGACGACGATCGAGATGCCGCCGACGGCGACCACGGGCAGGCAGTACGTCGTCACCGCGATCTGCATGATCACCGGCTCCAGCCACGGCACCAGGAGCACCAGCGAGGCCAGCAGCAGGGCGATCAGGTTGCCCCACAGGAACCCGATCGACGCCTCCGTCAGCGTTTCGCGGAGCACGCCGTTCCAGAACGCCGACGGGCCCGCCGCGGCCATCTCCGAGAGCACCGTCCACGGAGGCGGCACCGGCGTGAACCCGGTGCCGGCGTCGGGCGGGAACCCGGCCACGGCCACGACCGCCCACAGCACGAAGAGGGTGACCACGCCGATGATCCCGGCGAGCCAGCCAGGCATCCGCATCAGGCTCTTCTTGTTCAAGACTCCGCCTCGGCACGCCCGTCGTCACCGAAGAGCAGCTCGGAGGCCCGGTCGGCGAGCGCGTGGAACTCCGGGGTACGCATCATGTCGGGCGTACGCGGCCGGGGAAGGTCGACCTCGATGATCTCCTTGATCCGGCCCGGTCGCGGGGACATCACCGCGACCCGGTCGGAGAGGAAGATCGCCTCGTTCACGCCGTGGGTGACCAGCAGGGTGGTCGCGGGCTTCTCGGTCCAGATCCGGAGCAGCTCCAGGTTGAGATTCTGCCGAGTCATGTCGTCCAAAGCTCCGAACGGCTCGTCGAGCAGGAGCACGGAGGGCTTCAGCGCCAGCGCCCGGGCGATCGAGACGCGCTGCCGCATCCCACCCGAGAGCTGCGCGGGCCGGGCCTTCTCGAAGCCCTCCAGCCCGACGAGCTTGATCAGCTCGTGGATGTAATCCATGTCCAGGCGGCGTCCGGCGACCTCGAAGACGAGCTTGATGTTGCCGACCACCGAGCGCCACGGCAGCAGCGCGTGGTCCTGGAACGCGATCCCCAGCTCGGAGTCGCGCCGCAGGTCGGCGGGCGCCTTGCCGTCGACGTACGCCTCTCCGCTCGTCGGGGTCTCCAGGCCGGCGAGGATCCGCAGGATCGTCGACTTGCCGCAGCCGGAGGGCCCCAGCAGCGCCAGGAACGAGCCCTGGTCGGTGTGGAGGTCGGTGTCCTTCAGCGCGGTGACCGACTTCTTCCCCGCGCCGAAGACCTTGCTGATTCCTGAGATGTGGATGCCGGTGCCGCCGCCGGTCGCCGTAGCGGTCGCGGTCTCCGTCACGGGAGCACCGGCATCCTCGAGCTTGTCGTCGGTCATGACTACTTCTGGTAGTCCTTCAGCTCGGGGTTCTCCTCGTAGATCTCGTCGATGATCGAGGTGTCGAAGAGGTCCTCGGCCGAGACCTTCCAGCCGGCAGCGGCGAGCGAGTCGACGGTCTGCTGCTTGAGCTCGTCGGAGATGGTGAACAGGCCGTTCTTCTCGGTCTCGGGGGTGGAGATCAGCTTCTGTGACTCCTCGAGACCACGCTTGGTCTTGACCGGGTCGAGCTCGCCGAAGCTGGCCTCGAGACCGTCGGAGTCGCTGGCCGCCGCGTTGTAGTGGGTCGTGATCACCTTGACGACGTCGTCGGACGGATTCTTGAAGGTCTCGGTCCAGCCCTTGATCTCGGCGGTCAGGAGCGCCTTGAGGAGATCGCGGTTCTCGGCGAGGTACTGGTCCGTGACCGTGTAGGTCTCGGCGACGTACGGCACGCCGTTCTCGGCGTAGGGCAGGTTGGTCACCTTGTGGCCGGCGAGCTCGACGGTGATCGACTCGTTGGTCAGGTAGGCCATGAAGCCGTCGACCTGGCCCTCCATCAGCGGCGTCGGGTCGAACTCGACCGGGACGACGGTGATGTCGTCCTTCTTCTCGTCCAGGCCGTTCGCCGCCAGGATCGCCTTGAAGACGTTGACGTTGGAGTCCTGGACGCCGATCTTCTTGCCCTTGAGGTCGGCCGGCGTCGCGATGTTGCCGCCGTCCTTCAGCGACAGGATCGTGAACGGGTTCTTCTGGAAGGTCGCGCCGATGATCTTCAGCGGCGCCTCCTGCTCGGCGATCGCGGAGCCGACCGAGGCGGCGTCGTTGATGGCGACCTGGACCTTGCCGGAGAGCAGCTTGGCGACACCGGTGTCAGGGCCGGAGATGCCGTTGACCGCGTCGAAGCCGGCGTCCTCGTAGTAACCCTTGTCCTCGGCGTAGTACTCGCCGGCGAACTCCTCGTTCTTGATCCAGGAGTACTGCATCGAGATCGAGCCGAAGCCGTCCTCGCTGCTCCCCTTGTCGGAGTCGGAGCCGCAGGCGGCCAGCGTCGTGGCGGCCACGACGGAGAGCAGGGCCGCGCCGGCCCTGAGTTGCAAAGACTTACGTCGCGAGGTCCGAGAGGCGGGGGTAGACATCGAAACGAGTTCCCTTCGAGGAGTTTCACGCACAGGTCCCGGGGACCGTAGCGAGCGGAGGTTTCAGGTGCTGGCACCAGCGTTTCGGCGTTGTAACGACCCTTTCAAACGTGCCCGTCAGGAGAAGGGTCGATCCCGAGCCACGGCGTCCGCTGGACAACAATGCCGTGGTTGTTGTCTAGTTACCCAACGCGCGTACGCCGCATTTCATGTGCCGTCCGACACACCGGATTCGCCGTTATCGGTTCGTGACCTCGCCGAGACCGTTCGGTGATCAACGGAGGCGCCGGACCACGGCAGGAGGGACCTCCGATGCAAGGACCCCGGCGCCGCTCCGTGTTCGCCTCCCGCCTGGTCAGCTCCGCCGGTGACGGTGAGCAGCCGCATGTCATCGAGGACCTCCGCTTGGCGATCCTCTCCGGCGAGGAGCCACCGGGAACCCTCATCCCGATCGCGTCGGTGGCGACGTTCTTCGGCGTCAGCCAGATCCCCGTGCGCGAAGCGCTCAAGGTCCTCACCGGCGAAGGGCTCGTCGAGCACCGGCCCCACGTCGGCTACGCGGTGGCGAAGCTGACGTTCGCCGAGTTCCGCGAGCTCTACGACGTCCGCGCCGCCCTGGAGACCTCCGCGCTGCGCGTCGCCGTCCGATCGGCCACCGAGGCCGACGACGAGCACGTACGCAGCGCCCACTCCGCCATGGCGGCGGCCGTCGCCCGAGGCGACGAGCGCGGCTACCACGTCGAGTCGCGGCGCTTCCACCGGGCACTGATCGCGCCGGCCGGGATGCAGCGGCTGCTCCACATGTACGACTCGGCCTGGAACATGACCGAGCCGGCGCGGCCCATGTCGCGCGTCGCCGAGGTCGACCGGGCGCTCCTCCACGGCGACCACGATGCGATGGTCGCCGCGTTCTGCGCGCGGGACGCGGACCGGCTCGTCGCCGAGTCGACCGTCCACTACGAGCATCTCAAGACCGCCATCGAGGTCTTCCGGAGCGACCCGGACGTGTTCCGGCAGACCTGAGCGCGGTCGGCCGCCTGCCGGCGTACGTCGTATATCTTTCGCGTCACATTGCTCTGACACGGCATCTGATCAGGTGAAACACCCGGTCTACACGATGGGGTGAACCCCCACCCGAAGGAGACCGTGATGACCGAGGTGACAGCACCACCCGCCTACCACCCCCGATTGTCCAACGAGGACCTCGATCCTCTGCCGGAGCAGAAGTGGGGCTGGTACAACATCTTCGCCTTCTGGATGTCGGACGTGCACAGCGTCGGTGGGTACGTCACCGCCGGAGCGCTCTTCGCGCTCGGCCTGACCGGCTGGCAGGTCTTCGTCTGCCTGATCGCCGGCATCGTGCTGGT
The DNA here is from genome assembly GCA_040302365.1 of Nocardioides sp. NPDC126508. Lineage (GTDB taxonomy): Bacteria > Actinomycetota > Actinomycetes > Propionibacteriales > Nocardioidaceae > Nocardioides. The sequence continues at coordinate 965,831 of JBEOUM010000002.1, read as the reverse complement.
GCAGGTCTTCTGCAACCTGGTCGCCAAGCCGAGCCAGCAGACCGGGACGCCCTACCCGGTGGTCTCGCGGGCCTCGTTCGGGGTGCTCGGCGCCAACATCCCCGCGATCATCCGCGGGTCGATCGCGATCGCCTGGTACGGCGTGCAGACCTTCCTCGCCGCCGGGTCGCTCACCATCGTGATCCTCAAGCTCTTCCCGTCGCTGGCCACCTACGCCACCGCCGACCACTCCTTCCTCGGCCTCTCCTATCTCGGCTACGTGAGCTTCGCGATCCTGTGGGTCGCCCAGGCACTGGTCTTCTGGCGCGGCATGGAGGCGATCCGCCGGTTCATCGACTTCTGCGGCCCGGCCGTCTACGTGGCGATGCTGGCGCTGTGCGTCTACATGCTCTACCGGGCCGACTGGCACGTCTCCTTCTCGCTCTCCGACAAGGAGCTGACCGTCGGCCAGCAGGTGACGGCGATGCTCGGCGCGATCGCTCTCGTGGTCTCCTACTTCTCCGGCCCGATGCTGAACTTCGGCGACTTCGCCCGCTACGGGAAGTCGTTCAAGGCCGTCAAGACCGGCAACTTCTGGGGCCTTCCGGTCAACTTCGTGTTCTTCTCGCTGCTCACGGTGCTCACCGCCGCGGCGACCATCCCGGTCTTCGGCGAGCTGATCACCGACCCGGTGGCCACCATCGAGCGGATCGACACCTACACCGCCGTCCTGCTCGGCGGGCTGACCTTCGTGATCGCGACCGTCGGCATCAACATCGTCGCCAACTTCATCTCGCCGGCGTTCGACTTCTCCAACGTCGCGCCGCAGAAGATCTCCTGGCGGATGGGCGGCATGATCGCGGCCGGCGGCTCGGTCCTGCTGACCCCGTGGAACTGGTACGCCAACGACGAGGCGATCTTCTGGACCCTCGGCCTCCTCGGCGCCCTGATCGGGCCGCTGTTCGGCATCCTGATCGCGGACTTCTACCTGGTCAGAGGCCAGAAGATCGTCGTCGACGACCTCTACACCCTCTCCGAGTCGGGCACCTACTACTACACCAGGGGCACCAACCCGAAGGCCGTCTACGCGCTCCTGGTGGCCGCGGCCTTCTCGTTCGCCTCGGTGCTCGTCCCGAAGCTCGGCGGGGTGCTCACCTGGCTCCCCGACTACTCCTGGTTCATCGGCTGCGGCATCGGGTTCGTCGCCTACTACGCGCTCTCGGGGGCCACCGCCAAGGCCGCATCGGAGGTCGCCACGGAGGCCACTGCGAAGGCCGCCGCGGAGCCGGCCTGATGCGGATCCTGGTCGTCAACCCGAACACCACGGCGTCGATGACCACCCTGATCGGCGAGTGCGCCCGGGCGAGCGTCGGCCCGGGCGTCGTCGTCGACGCGATCGACCCGGGCGCCGGGCCGGTCTCGCTGGAGTCGCACTACGACGAGGCGATCGCGGTGCCCCGTCTGCTCGACGTCCTGGAGCGGGAGGGCGCGGCGTACGACGGGTTCGTGATCGCCTGCTTCGGCGACCCCGGGCTGCACGCGGCCCGCGAGATCCTCGCCGGCCCCGTGGTCGGGATCGCGGAGGCGGCGATGCGGACGGCGGCGTACCTGTCCCGGAGGTTCTCGGTGGTCACCACGCTGCCGCGGGTCGTCGCGCACACCTGGTCGATCGCGCGCGACTACGGCGTCGCCGACCTGGTCGGCGGCATCCATGCCTGCGAGATCCCGGTCGTCGACCTGGAGACCGACCCGGTCGCGTACGCGACGATCCTGGCCGCCTGTCGACGCGCCCTGGCCGAGGACCGTTCCGAGGCGATCGTCCTGGGCTGCGCCGGGATGGCCGACCTGTGCGCCCGGCTCTCCAAGGAGCTCGACGTGCCCGTCGTCGACGGGGTCGCGGCCGCCACCGCGGAGGTGGAGAAGCTGGTACGCCTGGGGCTGAGCACCAGCAAGCACAACGAGTACGCCGCTCCCCCGGCGAAGCAGATCAGGGGCCGGTGGTGACGTCCAGCGAGGCCGTGCGGCGCAGCAGCGGCGGGTGCAGGTGCTCGGCCGAGCCCCGGCGGAAGAGCTGGGCCGGCCGGCCGCCGTCGCGGGTCGTGGTGGCCCCGGTCGGCTCGAGGAACGCCTCGGTCTTGGTGACCTTGCGATGGAAGTTGCGCGGGTCGAGCCGCGCGCCCCAGACGATCTCGTAGACCCGGCGCAGCTCGGCGACCGTGAACTCCTCGGCGCAGAACGCGGCCCCCAGCGGGGAGTACTCCAGCTTGGCGCGGGCCCGCTCGACGCCGTCGCGGAGGATCGCGGCGTGGTCGAAGGCCAGCCCGTCACCGGCCGGCCCGTCCCCGGCGAGCAGGGCGTCGACGGGGCGCCACTGCGCGTCCGCCGCGTCCGACCCCGCCGCCGGCACCGGCAGGTCGGGCGCGAGCGCGAGATAGGCGACCGTCACGACCCGCGTGCGCGGGTCCCGCCCCGGAGAGCCGTACGTCGCCAGCTGCTCGACGTGCACGCTCCCCGGCCGCAGGCCGGTCTCCTCGGCGAGCTCGCGGGCTGCCGCCTCCTCGAGACCTTCGTCGTCGAGGACGAACCCGCCCGGGAGCGCCCAGGCGCCTCGATAGGGCTCGATGCCGCGGCGTACGACCAGGGCGCAGAGCGCCTCGTCACGGACGGTGAGCACGACGAGGTCGACGGTGACGGCGACCTTGCTCACGTGGCCTGGGAGGTGCTCCATGTGGCCAACCTTGCACCAATCGTCATCTTGACGACAAGCGCGCCACGCCTTATCGTCATTATGACGCTAACAAATCGACAGCACAGACAGGGAATCCGAGATGGCCGACATCGCCCGCTACCCCTTCCTCCGCCACCTGCGCGGGAGCACCACCACCCACGTGCAGCACCTGCACAACGGCACCGTCCGCCACAGCGGCGTCGGCGCCTCGTTCTGGTACCGGCCGCTCTCCGCCGTCCTCTCCGAGGTGCCCGTCGACGACCGCGAGCTGCCGCTGCTGTTCCACGCCCGCACCGCCGACTTCCAGGACCTGACCACGCAGGCCACCGTCAGCTTCCGGATCGTCGACCCGGCCGCGGTCGCCGGCCGCATCGACTTCTCGATCGACCCCGAGAACGGCCGCTGGCGCGGCAGCCCGCTCGACCAGGTCGCCGGGCTCCTGACCGAGACGGCCCAGCAGTACGCCCTCGACCTGATCGCCGCCCAGAGCCTCGCCGACGTGCTCGCCGGCGGCGTCGGCCCGGTGCGCGACGCGATCGCCGCCGGCCTGGGCGCCGACGAGCGGCTGACCGCCACCGGGCTCGCCATCCTCGGCGTGCGGGTCGTCGCGCTGCGGCCCGAACCCGAGGTGGAGAAGGCGCTCCTCACCCCGACCCGCGAGCGCGTCCAGGCGGACGCCGACAAGGCGACGTACGAACGGCGGGCGACGGCGGTCGAGCGCGAGCGGGCCATCTCCGAGAACGAGCTGCAGAACAAGATCGAGCTCGCCCGCCGCGAGGAGCAGCTGGTCGGCCAGCAGGGCGCCAACGCGCGGCGCAGCGCCGAGGAGAAGGCTGCCGCCGCCCGGATCGCGACCGCCGCCGAGGCCGAGCGCACCCAGGTGCTGGCCGAGGCGAACGCGCAGGCCACCCGGGCCACCGGGCTGGCGAAGGCGGATGCCGAGGCCGCCGCCCTGGCCTCCTATCGCGACCTGCCGGAGGCGGTCCTGCTCGGTCTCGCGCTCAAGGAGCTGGCCGCCAACCTGCCCCAGATCGAGCACCTGGCGCTCACCCCGGACCTGCTCGCGCCCGTCCTCGCCAAGCTCGGCGCCCGGAGCGACGGATGAGCGTCGCGCCGCGCGTGGTCCTGGTCCACCGGGCCACCGAGCTGGAGGAGCTCGTGGCCCGGCACGGCACCCTCGGCCAGGTCGGCTTCTTCCTCTCCACCAGGGGCCGCGACCTGGCCGAGGTGCAAGGTCGCCACGAGACCCTGAAGGCGGCGATCGCGCAGGTCGGCGCCGCGATCCCGCTCGACTGGCGGCAGGGGTCGGTCGAGCGCGGCGACCTCGACCGGTTCCTCTTCGGCCCCGAGGACATCGTGGTCGTGGTCGGTCAGGACGGCCTGGTCGCCAACGTGGCGAAGTATCTCGACGGCCAGCCAGTGGTCGGGATCGACCCCGAGCCGGGCCGCAACGCCGGCGTGCTCGTCCGCTACCCGCCGCGCGCCGCCGCCGACCTGATCCGCTCGACCGGCACCTGCGAGGAGCGGACGATGGTCGAGGCGGTCGCCGACGACGGCCAGTCGCTGGTCGCGCTCAACGAGGTGTACGTCGGCCAGGCCACCCACCAGACCGCCCGCTACCGGCTCACCGTGGCCGGCCGGACGGAGTCGCAGGCCTCCTCGGGCCTGATCGTGGCGACCGGGACGGGCGCCACCGGCTGGGCGCGGTCGGCCTGGGTCGAGCGGCACAGCACGCTCACCCTGCCCGCGCCCGCGGCCCCGGAGCTGGCCTGGTTCGTACGCGAGGCGTGGCCGTCGCCGGCGACCGGGACGACCCAGACCGAGGGCACGCTGGGCGGTGGCGAGCAGGCAGCCGACCGCCTCACGATCGAGGTGGAGTCCGACCGCCTGGTCGCCTTCGGCGACGGCATCGAGTCCGACACGCTCGCGCTCTCGTGGGGCCAGCAGGTCGTCGTACGCCGCGCGGAGCGGAGGCTTCGACTCGTCTCGAGCTGAGGCTCAGGCGCTCACCCGGGCGTGCCAGGCGCCGACGGCGGTGGCGGCAGCGATGAGGATGCCGGCGAGGAGCAGGCCGCCGCCGGTGTGCCACAGCAGCATGCCCGCGCCGGCGAAGGCCCCGAGCAGGATCAGGAGCACGGTGATCGCGCGCCGCGCGGTGCCGCCACCACGGAACGATGCCTTGCCGGACCCGATCGGCGAGTCGGCGGCGAGACCCGTGATCGTGCTCGTGACCACGACGGTGGTCACGTCCTTGACGGCGATGTGACGCGCGGCTGCCGCCTGGGTGCCCATGGCGACCGCGGCGAGCGTGGTCGTGGTGATCATCACCGCCTTGGAGGGCTCGTCACCGGCGAGGAAGAGCACCCCGGCCAGGGCCAGCATCACGACCGCGACCAGGGCGAACAGTGCGGTCGTACGCCCGCTCCAGGCCCGCTTGTCGGCCTTCAGCACCCGGCCACCGAGCGCCGCGCCGGCCATGAACCCGAGCAGCGCCAGGGCCGGGCCGAGGATCGGGAGGTCGGTGCCGCCGACCAGCGCCATGCCGAGGACGACCACGTTGCCGGTCATGTTGCCGGTGAACACCTTGTCCAGACCGAGGTAGCCGACGGCGTCGTTGATGCCTGTGGTGAAGGTGAGCACGAGCATCAGCCACAGGTGCATCCGGTCGGCGGGGACGGTCTTCAGCAGCGAGTTCACCCGGCGCATTGTGCCGGAGGCGACTCAGCGCTCGGCGATCGCTCCCGCGGCCTCGGCGAGATCGGCCACACCCTCGGCCAGCTCGTCGGGCCGGTCGGTGGCCAGGTCCAGGTGGAAGCCGAACAGCGAGGAGTCGACCAGCGTGACGATCCGTCCAGCACGCTCGGGCGGCGCGCCACAGGCGGTGATGTAGTCGCGCAGCGCGGCGTACCAGAGCTCGTTGGTCTCCCGGACGACCGAACGGTAGGGCTCCATCCCGATCAGGCCGGTCGCGGCCGCCTGCAGGTAGATCTGCAGGCAGCTGTGCAGCGGGTCGCACCGGTAGGCCCGCCACAGCGCCTCCACCCCGGCGCGTACGTCCTGGGCCGGTTCCAGCGCCGCGACCGCGGCGACGGAGAGCTCGTTGGTGCGCGCGACCACCGCCGCGACCAGCTCGTCGCGGCCGCCGAAGTGGTAGATCAGCATCCGGTCGCTGGTGCCGATCGCAGCGGCCAGCGGGCGCAGGGTCAGACCGATCAGCCCGTGCTTGTGCACGTGCTCGACGACCTGCTCGAGGAGCTCCTCCTTGCGGTCCATGGAAAGCATTATGCCCAAACCTGTAGCGACTGCTACATTTCTCGATGATGTAGCAGTCGCTACACGCGTCTCAGGAGGACCCCGCACATGTACGCCGCCAGCCTGCTCGTCGTAGCGATCGCCATCGAGGTCGTCAGCACCGCGCTGCTCCCCCGCACCGAAGGGTTCCGCAACGTGCCCTGGTCGGTGGCGGTCGTGGCGGGCTACGGCATCTCGATCTGGCTGCTGTCCGTGGTCGTCGAGCGGATGTCGGTCTCGGTGGCGTACGCCATCTGGTCAGGCCTCGGCACCGCGCTCGTCGCGGGCATCGGCGTGATGTTCCTCGGCGAGCACCTCACCGCCGCCAAGGCCGGCTTCCTGGCGATGATCGTCGTCGGCGTGGTCGGGCTGAACCTCTCCGGCGCCCACTGAGCCCGGTCGGATCGGGTCAGATCGCCGCGGCCGCCGCCCGGCCCGCCGTACGCCCCGAGAACAGGCAGCCACCGAGGAAGGTGCCCTCGAGCGCGTTGTAGCCCATCATCCCGCCGCCGCCGAAGCCCGCGACCTCGCCGGCCGCGTAGAGCCCTGGCAGCGGGGTGCCGGCCGAGGTCAGGCAGCGGCCCGACAGGTCGGTCTCGAGCCCGCCGAGGGTCTTGCGGGAGAGGATGTGCAGCTTGACCGCGATCAGTGGGCCGGCCTCCGGGTCGAGGATCCGGTGGGGCTTGGCGGTGCGCTGCAGCTTGTCGCCACGGTAGTGGCGGGCGGCGTACAGCGCGGTGACCTGGGCGTCCTTGGTGAAGTTGTTGGCGATCTCGCGGTCGCGGGCCTCGATGATCCGGCGCAGCTCGGTCTCCTTGATCTGCGGGCCGGTCGGGTCCTTGTCGGCGAGGCCGTTCATGCCGTGCACGAGCGCGGTGAGGTTCTCGGCGACGACGAAGTCCTCGCCGTGCTCCATGAAGCTCTTGACCGGGCCGGGACCCTTGCGGGCCCGCTCGGCGAGCAGCTTGAGGTCCTTGCCGGTCAGGTCGGGGTTCTGCTCCGAGCCGGAGAGCGCGAACTCCTTCTTGATGATCTTCTCGGTGAGCACGAACCAGGAGTAGTCGTAGCCGGTCTGGCGCAGGTGCTTGAGCGTGCCGAGGGTGTCGAAGCCGGGGAAGAACGGCGCCGGGAGCCGCTTGCCAGTCGCGTCCAGCCACAGGCTCGAGGGGCCGGGGAGGATCCGGATGCCGTGGTTGGCCCAGATCGAGTCCCAGTTGCGGATGCCCTCGACGTAGTGCCACATCCGGTCGTCGTTGATGATCTTGGCGCCGGTCGCGGCGGTGATCTCCAGCATCCGGCCGTCGACGTGCGCGGGCACGCCGGAGACCATCGACTGCGGCGGGGTGCCGAGCCGCGAGGGCCAGTGCTTGCGCACCAGGTCGTGGTTGCCGCCGATGCCGCCGGAGGTGACGATCACGGCCTGTCCGCGGAGCTCGAAGTCCTCGACCTCCGTACGCGAGGAGGCCTGTCCCCGCTCGATGTCGCTGGGCTCGAGCACCTTGCCGTTGACGCCGACGGCCGCGCCGTCCTCGATCAGCACCTGGTCGACGCGGTGGCGGAAGGCGAAGGTGATCCGGCCGGCGTCGGCGTGGGCGCGCACCCGTCGCTCGAACGGCTCGACCACGCCCGGACCGGTCCCCCAGGTGATGTGGAAGCGCGGCACGGAGTTGCCGTGGCCGTCGGCGCGGCCGTCGCCGCGCTCGGCCCAGCCGACGACCGGGAAGATCCGGTGGCCCATCTGGCGCAGCCAGGACCGCTTCTCGCCCGCCGCGAAGTCGAGGTACGCCTCGGCCCAACGCCGCGGCCACAGGTCCTCGTCACGGTCGAACTGGGCGGATCCCATCCAGTCCTGGAGCGCCAGCTCGGGTGAGTCCTTGATCCCCATCCGGCGCTGCTCGGGGCTGTCGACGAGGAAGAGTCCGCCGAGGCTCCAGAACGCCTGGCCGCCCAGGCACTGCTCCGGCTCCTGGTCGACCAGGAGAACGCTCTTTCCCGCGTCGGCCGCCTCGGCCGCTGCCGCCAGGCCGGCGAGGCCGGCTCCCACCACGATCACATCGGCGTGCCGTTGAATGTCCGCAGTCATGTCCGCAGATCCTGCCACCTCCGATACCGGCGGGTACATGGAACCTGTCGCCCGACCGTTCCGCCTGGTGGACAGTTGTCGGACTCGCACCCCGAAGCGGCCGCCGATCACTGTCCGAGCGGATAGGTTTTTTGCTCGTGATCGACCCCAAGGTGACCGCGCGAAGGCAGCAGAAGTGGGTCCAGCGCGGCATCGACCGCACCCAGGCCTGGCTGGGCCGTAGTGGCAGCAGCCTGGGCCCGCTGATCCCGCACATCGCCACCTCGATGGTGCTCACCGGGGACGAGGACCACGGCTGGATCCCGCAGGGCCTGGCCTACTCCCCCGAGGCCGATCTGCTCCTGCAGGGCTACTACGGCGACAAGCTGGGCTCGGCGCTCGCCCTGGTGGACAAGCCGTCGGGCGATCTCATCAACGCCGTCTACCTGGGCGGGCCGAAGGGCAGCGTCAGCGGCCCGGTCAACGCCGGCGGCGTCGCGGTCATCGGCGACGAGGTCTACGTGTGCCGCGAGGGCAACCCGCCCCGCCTCTACTGCTACTCACTGACCCAGATCGTCCACGCCGAGCCGCTCTCGACCGTCTCCACGGTCGGACCGCTGGTCGCGGTCGCCGCGGGCTCCTACCTCGCCGCGACCAAGGACCTGCTCTACGTCGGGTCGCACGCCAACAACCGCCTCTACAAGTACATCCGCAAGGACGGCTCCTGGCAGATCAAGACCCCGATCGGCGTACGCACCCCGGTCGGCACCCAGGGCGTCGTGGTCCGGGAGGAGGAGTACGTCTTCAGCGTCTCCCGAGGACCGACCAGGCGCAGCCAACTGATCGTCCAGGACCGGGTCACGATCCGGCCCCGTGCTCTGCAATGGCTGCCCAATCTGGCCGAGGGCGTGGCCGAGGTCGGCGACGAGTTCTTCGTGACGTACCAGTCGGGCGCCAGGCCCTACTCCCGCGGCTCCTCGACCCGGGGTCAGGCCTGGCCCTCGGCCCACATGACCCGCACGCCGCTGGCCAAGCTGGGCCTCGAGCCGCGGAAGCCGTCCGAGGTCTGACCCGAACCCGTGATCAGGCCGGCCAGTCGGTGATGTCGGCGTACTCCTCGCCGTGCCGCTTCAGCCACCCCGCGACGTACGGGCAATGCGGGATGATCCGCTTCCCCTTCGCCTTCACATCCGCCAGCGCGAACGCCACCAGCTTCGAAGCCAGCCCCTGCCCGTTGTAGTCCTCCCCCACCTCGGTGTGCACGAAGTCCACGTGCTCGTCGTCGGGCAGCCGGTAAGCCGCCAACCCGGCAACGGTCTCCCCGTCGCGGATCTCGTAGCGGTGCCTGGCCGGGTTGTCCACGTACTCGATGTCGCTCACGCCCTCATTCTCACTGCTCCGCCCAACTGCTCGGCCCATCGGCTCGCCAGGCGATCGTTCTCTTGGGCTGGTGACTCCTCGCAGGTGACGCCCTGCTCGGGCTTTTACTAGACGAGAACGGGTCGGCGGCCCCAAGGGCCCTCACACCACGAAGATGCAGAAGATGTGCCCCGAAGGATCCGCATAAGCCCGCAGCGGCTCCACGGGATCGTCAGACCGATCAAGACGAAGCGAAGCCCCCAACCCCAGCACACGATCATGCTCGGCATCGAGCTCCGCGACGGACCTGACGACGGTGTCGAGATGCATGTGCTTGACCGCCCCAGGCGCCGGCCAGTCCGACGGTGCCATCTCGGAGGCGTCGACCAGGTTGAACGCGAGCGCCCGACGCCCGTCGGGCCAGGTGAGAACCAACCAGTCGTCATCGTCCCCGGGCTCCTCGTCGCCGGGTCGATAGACGAGCCCGAGGAACTGGCGGTAGAACTCGGCGAGGCCGCGTACGTCGGTGGTGTCGAGGACGGTGTGGAGGAGGTCAGCCACGCGAAGCACCGCCCGATGGCAGGCCCGACGGTCGGCCCAGCCAGCGGGGCGTGGCGGCCCGGTAGGAGTCGTACGCCTTGCCGAAGCTCCACGACAGGGCGTGCTCCTCCGCGGGGATCTGGGTGCGGTCGATGACGGCGACGAAGGCGGCGACGGGGACGAGCGGCAGCGGACCACCCCGGAGCACGGCGTGGGCGAGCAGGAGGCCGGTCATGCCGACGTACATCGGGTTGCGGGTGTAGCGGAACGGACCGTCGGTCACGACCGCCGTCGCACGCTCGGGCTCGAGCGGGTCGAAGCTGGTGCCCTTGTGCTTGAACGCCCGAGCAGCACTGCCCGCGACGTACACCGACCCGACAGCGATGAGACCGGCCGCGACCGACCGCACCACCGTCGGCCGGCGGGCCGGGGCGAGCAGATGCTGGGCGACCAGGCCCACGGCGACATAGACGGGCGGTGGCACCTTCGGCATGCCCACCACCGTAGCCCTGCCCCGAGGGTCCGCACCCCCTCTTTCTTGGGTAAAGAACGAGGTCAGTGCAGCAGCGCGCGCACCAGTCGCTCGGCGATGTCCGGGGCGGGCTCGGTGCGCTCGAGCGAGTGGAGGACGAAGCCACCGACGAGGGCGCGTACGAACTCCATGACCGGCAGGTCGGCAGGCAGCTGGCCGGCCGCGACCGCGGCCTCGATGCGGGTGGCGACGGTGGCGGTGATGCCGAGCGCGTCGTTGAGGCGGGTGCCGATGTCGGGGTTCTCGCAGGCGGCGGCGACGAGCGAGCGGACGAGGCCGTCGTTGCCGGGCTGGGCGACGAGGTCGACGAGGCTCTGCATCCACGCGATCAGGTCGGCACGGATGTCACCGGTGTCGGGCACCACGGGGTGGTCCGGCAGCAGCTTGTCCTCGATCAGCGCGTCGGCGACGACCGCGCTCTTCGAGGACCACCAGCGGTAGATCGTCTGCTTGGAGACGCCCGCCTCGGCCGCGATGCCCTCGATGGTGAGGTGGTCATAGCCTTGGGTCGCGAAGAGCCGCCCGGTCGCACCGAGGACCGCCATGCGAGCCTGTTCGCTGCGTACGGCACCTCGACGGCGCACTCCTGCTGACGCTGGCATGAACGGCATCCTAGGAGCCCGCGCCGTCTCATGGCCAAGGCACAGGTGTGACCCATCACTCGCACAGCGACCCTTGTCCAGCGCCGATCAGGTGATTAACTGGACGCACCGTTGCGAATTACCGGAGGGATGCCGCCATGGCGGAGCTGTTGTATCGACTGGGCAAGACGGCCGCGCGCCGCGCCTGGCTTGTGATCCTTGCCTGGGTGCTGGCGCTGTCCGGCGCCGCCGGGGCGTACGTCGCCTGGTCCGGCGAGCTCACCACCAGCTTCGACATCCCGGGGCTGCCCTCGTCGAAGGTCGTCGACGAGCTCCAGAAGGGCCTGCCCGATCTGGCCGGTGGATCCGGCACGATCGCCTTCCAGACGAAGGACGGCACCCCGCTGAGCGCGACCCAGAAGAAGGAGATCCAGGCCCTGATCACCAGCGCCGAGGACCTCCCCGACGTCGCCGCCGTCACCGACCCCTTCCAGACCGAGGCCCAGCGCGCGGCGCAGGCCGAGAAGGTCACCCAGGGCCAGGCCCAGCTCGAGGCCGGCCGCACCCGGCTCGAGAGCGCCCAGGCCAAGCTCGACAAGGCGCAGGCCGACCTCGACAAGGCCCGTGCCAAGCTGAAGGCCGCCGGGATGCCGACCACCCGGATCGACGCGCAGCAGGCCGCCCTCGACAAGCAGCAGGCGAAGGTCGACGACAGCGCCGCCGACCTCGAGGCCAGCACCGCCAAGGCCGAGAACGGCGCCGAGCTGCTCGAGCTCGCAGGCGGGATCCGGATGGTCTCCGCCGACGGCTCGGCCGCGCTGGTCAACGTCGCCTACTCCGTCGGCCGTCTCGAGATGTCCGAGGAGACCAAGAAGGCCACGGTCGACCACTTCGCCGACCATCCGATCGACGGCGTCGAGATCGGCGTCTCCTCCGACATCTCCCAGGAGTCCCCCAACCCGGTGGGTCCCGGCGAGATCGTCGGGGTCGGCGTCGCCGCGATCGTCCTCCTGGTCATGCTCGGCACCATCATCGGCGCCGGCGTACCCCTGGTCACCGCGCTGACCGGCGTCGGCATCGGCGCCCTCGGTGCGCTCTCCCTCTCCGGCGTCGTCCAGATGGCGTCGATGACCCCGATCCTGGGTCTCATGCTCGGCCTCGCCGTCGGCATCGACTACTCGCTCTTCATCCTCAACCGACACCGCAAGCAGCTGCTCCACGGCTCCGACGTGACCGAGTCGATCGCGCTCGCCAACGGCACCGCGGGCACCGCCGTCGTCTTCGCCGGCTCCACCGTCATCGTCGCGCTGGTCGCGCTCAACATGACCGGCATCCCGTTCCTCGGCCTGATGGGCTCGGTCGGCGCCGCCTGTGTCGCGATCGCCGTCCTGGTCGCGATCACCCTGACCCCGGCCGTCCTCGGTCTCGTCGGTGGCCGCATCGTCTCCAGGCGCGCCCGGAAGAAGGTCGCGAAGCAGGACGCAGCCGAGGCCCATGCCAAGCCGATGCGCACCTGGCGCGCCGTGGTCACGGTCGTCGCCTCCGTGGTGGCTCTGCTCGCCCTCGCGGTCCCTGCCCTGGACATGCGTCTCGGTCTGCCCGACGGCGGCTCGGAGCCCGAGGGCTCGCTGGCCAAGACCGCCTACACGATCACCGAGGACAGCTTCGGCGCCGGCGCCAACGGCCCGCTCCTGATCGCCGCCGAGCTGCCCGAGGGACTCAGCGAGGCCGGCATCCAGCAGGCCCAGCTGACGGTCGCCAAGGCGCTGGCGGACCTCGACGACGTACGCGCCGTGGCTCCGGCCGCGGTCTCCGAGGACGGTCGCACGGCGGCCTTCCAGGTCGTCCCCGAGGAGGGTCCCAACAGCGTCTCGACCAACGAGCTGGTCAACGCGATCCGGGACCTGCCGCCGGTCAACGGCGACATCACGCTCGGCGTCGCCGGCGCCACCGCGGTCGCGATCGACGTGTCGCAGGGGCTCAACGACGTACTCCTCCCCTACCTCGGCGTCGTCGTCGGCCTCTCCCTGCTCATCCTGATCCTGGTCTTCCGCTCGATCCTGGTCCCGCTGATCGCGACCGGCGGCTTCGTGCTCTCGCTGCTGGCGACGTACGGCGTCGTGGTGGCGGTCTTCCAGAAGGGCATCGGCGCCGAGTGGATCGGCATCGACAGCACCGGCCCGATCCTGAGCTTCCTGCCGATCCTGCTGGTCGGGATCCTCTTCGGCCTGGCGATGGACTACCAGCTGTTCCTGGCCTCCGGCATGCGCGAGGCGTACGTCCACGGCGCCCCGGCCCGCATCGCCGTCGCCCAGGGCTTCCGTGCCGGGCGTTCCGTGGTGATCGCGGCCGGCCTGATCATGGTCTCGGTCTTCGGCGGGTTCATCTTCGCGGAGTCGGTGATGATCCGCTCGATGGGCTTCGGGCTCGCGCTCGGGGTGCTGCTGGACGCCTTCATCGTCCGGATGCTGCTGATGCCCGCGCTGATGCACCTCCTCGGACGCTCGGCGTGGTGGCTGCCGAAGTGGCTCGACCGCATCCTCCCGAACGTGGACGTCGAGGGCGCCGCGCTCGAGCGCGCCCACGCCGGAGCCGCCCCCGGCGAGGCCACGGTCAAGCGCGAGAAGGTCTCGGTCTGAGCAGGTTGTGAAGCCGAGAGTGACCTATGGACCTCTCTCGGCTTCACAACTCCGGACCGTCGGTGCAGGCCGGTAGGGTCACCGGCGTGAATGAGCTGACTCCGGAGCTGGATGTCCTGCGCCGCGTCTTCGGCTACGACGAGTTCCGCGGCGACCAGGCCGAGATCGTCGCGCACGTGGCCACGGGCGGTGACGCCCTGGTGCTGATGCCGACCGGTGGCGGGAAGTCGCTGTGCTACCAGATCCCGTCCCTGGTGAGGGCCGGGACCGGGGTGGTCATCTCGCCGCTGATCGCGCTGATGCAGGACCAGGTCGACGCGCTCTCCGCCCTCGGCGTGCGCGCCGGGTTCCTCAACTCCACCCAGATGCCCCACGAGCGCCAGCAGGTGGAGCAGGCGCTGCTCGCCGGCGAGCTCGACCTCCTCTATCTCGCCCCCGAGCGGCTGCGGGTCCCTGACACCGGCCGGCTGCTCGACCAGGCCAAGATCTCGCTCTTCGCGATCGACGAGGCCCACTGTGTCTCGCAGTGGGGCCACGACTTCCGGCCCGACTACCTGCAGCTCTCCCATCTGCACGAGCGCTGGCCCGAGGTGCCGCGGATCGCGCTGACCGCGACGGCCACCGCGGAGACACGGGCCGAGATCGCGCAGCGGCTCCGGCTCGAGGACGCCCGCCACTTCGTGGCCTCCTTCGACCGCCCCAACATCCAGTACCGGATCGCCCCCAAGGACAAGCCCGGCAAGCAGCTCCTCGACCTGATCCGCACCGAGCACCCCGGCGAGGCAGGCATCGTCTACTGCCTCTCCCGCGCCTCGGTCGAGCGCACCGCCGCCTCCCTGGTCGGCGCCGGGATCGACGCCCTCCCCTACCACGCCGGCCTCGACGCCCGGACCCGCGCGCAGAACCAGTCCCGATTTCTGCGCGAGGACGGCATCGTCATGGTCGCCACCATCGCCTTCGGGATGGGCATCGACAAGCCGGACGTACGCTTCGTGGCCCACCTCGACCTGCCCAAGTCGGTCGAGGGCTACTACCAGGAGACCGGCCGGGCCGGGCGTGACGGGCAGCCCTCGACCGCGTGGCTGGCCTACGGGCTGGCCGACGTCGTCCAGCAGCGGCAGATGATCGAGACCTCCGAGGGCGACCGGGCCCACAAGCACCGGCTCGGGCAGCACCTCAACGCGATGCTGGCGCTGTGCGAGACCGTCGACTGCCGGCGGGTGCAGCTGCTGCGCTACTTCGGGCAGGCCTCGGAGCCGTGCGGCAACTGCGACACCTGCCTGTCGGCGCCGGAGTCCTGGGACGGCACCGTCCCCGCGCAGAAGGTTCTGTCCACGGTGATAAGGCTCGACCGCGAGCGCAACGGACAGCGCTTCGGCGCCGGGCAGATCGTCGACATCCTGCGCGGCAAGGAGACCGAGAAGGTTCGCCAGTTCCGCCACGACGAGCTCTCGGTCTTCGGCATCGGCACCGACCTGGCCGAGAGCGACTGGCACTCCGTCATCCGGCAGCTGCTGGCCCGCGAGATGCTCGCGGTCGACACCCGCTACGGCGTCTTCTCGGTGGCTGAGCCCGCCGGCCCGGTGCTGCGCGGCGAGCAGCAGCTGATGCTCCGCAAGGAGCCGCCCCGGCAGGCCCGTCGCAGCGGCTCCGGAGAGCGGAAGCCGAAGGTCGCCGCCGCCGACCTCTCGCCGGAGGCCGCCGAGGTCTTCGAGCGCCTGCGGGCGTGGCGCGGCGAGGTCGCCAAGGAGCAGGGGGTGCCGGCGTACGTGGTCTTCCACGACGCGACCCTGCGCGAGATCGCCACCCGGCTGCCGGCCAGCCGCGACGAGCTCGGCACGATCAGCGGGATCGGCGAGGCGAAGCTGGAGAAGTACGCCGAGGGTGTGCTCGCGGTCCTCTGACCACCTCAGGCGGCCAGCTTCTCGGTGCGCTCGTAGCTGGCGGGCACCGTCGGACGCTCCGCGGCCAGCTCGCGCTCGTCACGTTCCCGCGCGATGGCCTCGGTGTCCCACCAGACCAGCAGCCGCAACAACAACCCACCGGCGAGCAGGCCCGCGAAGAGGTCGCTGGCCCAGTGCCAGCCGAGGGTGTAGGAGACCGCGACCGCGTTCAGCGCGATCACGCCGACGCCGGCGACGAGAACCCGCACTGTGGTCCGCGACACCGCGGTGTAGCGCGCGATCAGGTAGACGGCGGTGCCGTAGACCAGGACCGCCTCGGCGGCGTGACCGGACGGGTAGCTGATCCCGTGCCAGCCGTCCTTCAGGATCCCGCCGGCGAAGAACTCGGCGTCCCGCTCCGTCGGTGCCGGGCGGGCCAGCAGCACCTTGCAGCCGCCCACACCCACGTAGAACGCCGCCTCGGCGGCCATGGCGCAGATGATCGGCCGCCAGCTGCGGCGCCGGCAGGCGATGACCACCGCGACCGTGATCAGCACCGGCAGACAGACAGCCTGGCCGGCGATCGGGTCGAGCACGTGCTGGAGGACGTGGTGCACCTCGGGAGGCAGCGCCCGGGCCCAGTACTCGTGCCCGCGGGTGTCCAGATCCTGCAGCGGTCCGGCGGCGAGGACGGTGAGAAGCACCAGCGCGCCGCCCAGCGCTGATACCGATATGAGCCTCCGAGATCGGTTCACAGTGATATGACGCTAGATGCCCCCGGAGACCTGCGTCCGAGGCGGGTTCCCTGCGGGTGGCCTTCGTCACGTCGGTAGGCTCCACGCGATGAGCGCAGAGGTCTGGTACGTCAGCTACGGCTCGAACATGTGCCGTGACCGCCTCGGCGCCTACCTCCTCGGCGGCCAGCCGGTGGGTGCCCGCCAGTCCTACGTCGGCGCGCGTACCCCGTCGATGCCCATCGCCGACCTCGCCGTCGACCTCCCCGGACGGCTCTACTTCGCGGGCGAGTCGCGCACCTGGACGGGCGGGGTGGCGTTCTACGACCACGACGCGCCCGGCTCCTGGACCGCGGCCCGCGCCTACCGGATGAGCGTCGAGCAGTTCGCCGACATCGCCGCCCAGGAGATGGACCGGCTGCCGGCGCCCGGCGACCCGATCGAGAAGGTCGTCATCGACGGCCTCGAGAACGGCCGTCACGAGGCCGGCCCGGGGCACTACGAGACCCTGATCGAGCTCGGCCACCGCGACGGTCTCCCGATGCTCACCTTCACCGCACCGCACGGCTTCGACGCGGTCGAGCACACCCCGCCGTCGGCGGCGTACGTCGCGATGCTGGCCCGCGGGCTCGACGAGTCTCGCGGCTGGGACCGCCACCGGGCGGAGGCGTACGTCCTGGAGCGCAGCCGACCCCGCTAACCTGCCCGCATGAAGATCGGACAGGCGGACGAGCGCGCACTCCTCGAGGGAATGGTCGACATCCAGCGGGACCAGATCAGCGGCATACTCGAGGACGTCGGCGACGAGGAGGCGCGGCGGAGGCTGGTCCCGTCACTGACCACGCCGCTCGGGCTGGTGAAGCACGCGACGTTCGTGGAGAAGGTGTGGTTCCACGCCCGGGTCGCCGGGGTGTCCCGCCAGGAGATCGGGCTGCCCGACACCGTCGACGAGAGCTTCGTCCTCGACGCGGAGGACACGGTCGAGTCGATCCGGGCCGGCTACCTCGCCGCCTGCGACCACTCCCGCGAGGTCGCGGCCACCCACGACCTGGACGAGGAGTTCGACTGGCACGGCAACCAGGTGACGCTGCGCTTCATCTACGTGCACATGATCCAGGAGCTGGCCCGTCACGCCGGGCACGGCGACATCCTCGTCGAGCAGCTCCAGGCCGCCCGCGGCGCCTAGCCCAGGACGGTTCGTGTCGTCGCCTCGTTGACCGGCCGCTTGCGGGAGAAGGCGCTGAGGTCGATGTCCAGGCCGGTGTGCTCGCCGGTGTGGATCACCGGGTCGGCGTCGTGGTCGCGTCCCTCCTCGACCGCCGAGACGATGGCGGCGAGGAAGCGGCCGGCGAGCGGGGCGTTCTTGAACTGGTTGCCGCTGGTGCCCATCGCGACGTAGAAGCCGTCGGCGTCGGTACGGTCGTAGATCGGGGTCCAGTCGTCGGCCACGTCGTAGACGCCGACGACACCGGCGGGCCGGTTGGGCACCCGGAGCTCGGGCAGCCTCCGCGCCGCTCGGGTGACCTGCGCGTCGTAGCGCTCGCGGGTGACGTGCGCGTTCGCCTCCTCGGGCGAGGTCAGCCACTCGAACGGGTCGCACTCCGGCTCGGTGCCGCCGACGATCCAGGCACCCGCCGCCCCCGGACGCATGTACGTCCCCAGGTCGATGTCGAACACCGCCGCCCCGGGCGCCTCGTCGGTGCCGTAGCCCGGCGGCTGGGCGACCTGGTGCACCTCCTGGCGCAGCGGCCGCACCCCGATGGTGAACTCCTCCCCCACCCCGGCCAGGCGGTTGAAGGCGCCCGACCACGGACCGGCGGCGTTGACCACGACCGGCGCCTCGGCACTGCGGCCGTCGGCGAGACCGAGCCTCCAGACCTCGCCCACGCGGCCGGCCGCGACCACCTCGGTCCGGTAGAGGGTGCGCGCTCCCCGGCGCCGGGCCGCCTCGGCGAGGTTGTCGGCGGCCAGTCGCGGGTCGTCCACGTAGCCGGCGTCCGGGGTGTGGATCGCACCGAGCGACGCGGTCGCGTCCGCCCAGAACGCGTCGTCGGTGATCGGCTTGTTGGGCCAGTAGGCGCCGGCGTCGAGGTGCGGGAACCGCGCCGCGAGCTCGTCCGGTCCCAGATAGCTGAACGGCACCCCGACGGCGGCCAGCCGCTGCCTGCTCGGCTCGACGGGCACGATCGGGACGTCGAGATGGAGCCCACCGGTGCGGTGGAAGCGGGCCAGCGGCACCTCGGCCGGGTCGAGCCCGAGATGCTCGGCCCAGTGCTCCCACAGGAACTTCGCCTCCCACGCCGTCGCCGTCGTGTCGTAGGTGGAGTAGAGGAAGCGGATCACCGCGCTCGAGGCGCTGGTCGAGCCGAACCCGGCACCGGCCCCCTTGTCGAGGACGAGAACGTCGCGGCCACCCCGGGCCAGCTCGTACGCCACGGCCGAGCCGATCACGCCGGCGCCGACGACGATCGCGTCGGCGGTGAGTGTCTCGGGCACGGGTCCTCCTCAGGACGACAGGATGGTGGAAGCCGGCGGCCAGCATCTCAGGACACGTCCCGGCCGGGCGGACGCGTACGCCGGCTGAAACCCTTGGCGCTCCGGCCCGCCGATGACGGACAATGGGGGCGTGCCGACCCTGAGCCAGTTCGCAGCCTTCGCGCTCGCGTCCATCGTCTTCATCCTGATCCCCGGCCCGAGCGTGCTCTTCGCCCTCGGCCGGGCGCTGACCGCGGGCCGCCGCGAGGCAGTGCTCGCCGTCGGCGGCAACGCGCTGGGTCAGTTCGGCCAGGTCCTGGCGGTGGCCGTCGGGCTCGGCGCGCTCGTGGCGGCCTCCGCGACCGCGTTCACCGTCGTGAAGCTGGTCGGAGCTGCGTACGTCGTCTATCTCGGCATCCAGGCGATCCGCCACCGTGGCGACGCCCGGGCTGCCCTCCACGGCGAGGACGTGGCGCGGACGACCGCGTGGGGCGCGGTCCGCACCGGGATGTTCGTCGGTGCGACCAACCCGAAGACGATCGTCTTCCACCTGGCCTTCCTGCCCCAGTTCATCGACACCTCCGCCCCGGCGGTGCCGCAGATCCTCCTGCTCGGCGCGATCTTCTCGGCGATGGCCTTCGCCTGCGACTCCGGCTGGGTCATGGCCGCCAGCCGCGCCAAGGCCTGGTTCGCCCGCAAGCCCACCCGCCTCGACAGCCTCGGCGCCGGCGGCGGCGTGCTCATGATCGGCCTCGGCGCGACGATGGCCACCGCCTCCCACGGTGCCTGAGCAGGACGGACGAAGCGGCCGCCGAATTCCGAGGACAGGAGCGCCGCGGTCACCGAGACTGGGACCCATGCGGACTCCTCTCTCGGGCCTCGTCGCGGCCGCGATCGCCTCACTCGTCATCAGCACAGGGGCCTCGGCGGCCCCCGCCCAGGCTGCGGAGGAGGAGCGCCCGGACCCGCTCCTGGCCTTCAACCACTCGTGGGCGATGCTCGACCGCGAGACCGCCGACGCGATCGAGCACTCCGAGTTCCTGGGGCAGTTCGCGGACCGCCGGATCAACACCGGCAACGACGGCACCTCGACCTGGACCGGTCGCTACCTGCTCGGCAAGGAGACCTACCTGGAGCTCTTCGGGCCGGGCGACGCTCCCGACGCGGTCGCCGGGGACACCGGGCTCGCCGTCTCCGCGGACAAGGACGGCGACCTGGCCGTCGCCACCGCCAACCTGCGCAAGCTCGTGGCCGACCCGGTCGAGTTCACCCAGGTGACCGACCTCGGCGACGGCAACCCGATCCCGTGGTTCGACGTCACCTACACGACCGCGACCTACGACACCTTCTTCTCCTGGGCGATGGAATACCGCGAGGAGTTCCTCGACGACCCGCGGCTCACCTTTCCGCCGGCCGCCTACGAGGGCGACGTCAGCCGCGACCGCTACAACCGCGACCGCTATCTCGACCACCAGATGCGCGACGTGATCGGCATCCAGATCGCCACGACCGCCGAGGACATCGAGAAGATGGTGCCGCTGTGGCGTGCTGCCGGGATCACGATCCGCGTCCTGAAGGACGGTGGCGTCCTCGCCTTCGACGGCATGACCACGATCCGTCTGCTCCCGGTCCCGGCCGAGGAGGCGGGCCTGCGCAACGTCATCTTCGCGCTCAACGAGCCGGCCGAGGAGCCCGCCACCGAGACCATCGGCAACTCGACGCTGCACGTCGGGCCGGGGGCGTACGCGCTGTGGACCTTCGACCCGATCGAGGCCGGGCCGACCACGCGATCCCAGGGCACCGGCAAGCCGCTCCACCCCGCCTTCGGCGGCTGAGCTGCCCCGCTCGTCGGCCGACGGAGGATGATGGCGTCGGATCCGACGGGATGAGGGCAGGCGACGATGGCGGGCAACAGCCGACAGGCCGGCACGAGCGTGACGAGCCGTGCGCTGGCGATCCTGAGCGCGTTCGACGAGCAGCACCGGGCGATGTCGCTCAGCGAGATCGCCACCCGCGCGGACCTTCCGCTCGCCACGACCCATCGGCTGCTGGGCGAGCTCTTCCGGTGGGGCGCGCTGGAGCGCCTGCCGTCGGGTGACTACGTCATCGGACGCAGGATCTGGGACATCGGCCATCTGGCACCTGCCGAGACCGGGTTGCGCCAGGTGGCCGAACCGTTCCTCCACGACCTCTACGGCGCGACCCTGGCCACCGTGCACCTCGCCGTCCGCGAGGGCACCGAGGTGGTCTATCTCGACCGGCTGCGTGGCAACCAGTCCGTCCCGGTGGTGAGCAAGGTCGGTGGACGCCTGCCGCTGCACGCCACCGGGGTCGGCAAGGTCCTCCTCGCCCACGCCCCTGCGGAGGTCCAGGAGACCGTGCTGAGCAGCCTCCCGCGGATCACCCCCTACACGATCACCCAGCCCGGCGTACTCCGGCGACAGCTGCGCCAGGTGCTCGACAAGGGCTATGCCACCACGCGCGAGGAGATGAGTCTCGGCGCCTGCTCGATCGCGGTCCCGATCCGTCGACGCAACGAGGTGATCGCCTCCCTGGGGCTGGCGGTGGCGACCCTCAAGGGGAGCGAACAGCGGTTGTACGGCGCACTTCGCGTCGCCGCGGAGTCGGTCGGACGCCGCCTCTGAGAAAAATCTCCGCCAGGCTTCCACTGAGCGGAAGCTGTGTCGATGCTCACAGGGCGGTTGACCCTTAGGTTCGTCCCATGAATGTGTCCGCAACCACATCCCCCACCGTCGCCGGCGGCGACAGCCGAAGCCTCTGGCCGGTCGTCCTCTGCTGGCTCGCCGTGGCCCTCGACGGGTACGACCTCGTCGTGCTCGGCGCGGTCATCCCCACCCTGGCCGGCACCGGTGACCTCGGGTTCACCAAGGCCTCCCTGACCACGGCGGCCACCGTGGGCCTCATCGGCGTCGGCATCGGCGCCGTGGCCATCGGCCCCCTCGCCGACCGGTTCGGCCGGCGCAAGACGCTGATCAGCAGCATCACATTGTTCTCTCTGCTGACGCTGGCCGTCGCGTTCGCGCCGAACGCCACGGTGTTCATCACGCTGCGCTTCCTGGCAGGCCTCGGCCTGGGCGCCTGCCTGCCGACGGCACTGGCGTTCATGAGCGAACACGCCCGCCAGGGCCGTTCGGGCACCGCCATGACGCGGATGATGACCGGCTACCACGTGGGGGCCGTGCTCACCGCCCTGCTGGCTCTGTGGGTGATCCCGAACCTGGGCTGGGAGGCGATGTTCGTGATCGGCGGCATCGCGGGCCTGCTGACGGTCCCGGTGATGTGGGCGAAGCTCCCGGAGTCGAAGGCCTACCTGGAGACGGTCGAGACCGAGAAGGTACGCCCCTCCGAGGTCGTCAGCGGCCGCCTGCTGTGGGTCAGCCTGGGCCTGTGGGCCGCGTCGTTCTGCGGGCTGCTGCTGGTCTACGGTCTCAACACCTGGCTGCCGACGATCATGGGCGAGGCGGGCTACTCCCTCGACGCCGGTCTCGGCCTGCTCCTCACCCTGAACGTCGGAGCCGTGATCGGACTCGTCCTGGCCGGCCTGATCTCCGACGCAAAGGGCAACAAGCCGACGGTCCTGATCTGGTTCGGGGTCGCCGCGGTGATGCTGGCCCTGCTCTCGATCAAGATGGAGAGCACCTTCCTGGTCTACGGCGCGGTGCTGGCCGCCGGAGTCTTCGTGTTCAGCGCCCAGGTGCTGGTCTACGCGTTCGTCAGCCACCTCTACCCCGCCCGGATCCGCGGCACCGCGCTCGGCATGTCTGCCGGCATCGGCCGGGTCGGCGCCATCGCCGGGCCGTTCCTCGGTGGCGCGCTCCTCACCGCCGGCGTCGCCTACCCCTGGGGCTTCTACGCCTTCGCCGGCGCGGCGGTGATCGCGCTGCTGGCCCTGCTGACCGTGCCGGCGCACCCCGACAACTAGCCACCCGACATCCAGGAGCACACCATGTCCCTTCTCGACTCCGTCGACTGGTCCGGAAACATCCTCAAGGCCGGCGCCTGGCAACCCGGGCGAGGAGGCGACTACGCGGTCGTCGAACCGGCCACCGGCGCCGAGCTGGGCAGGATGGGTCTGGCCACCGCGGCCGACGTGGCGGATGCCGCCGCGGCGGCCGCGGATGCCCAGCTCGAGTGGGCCGCGCTCCCGCACCCGGAGCGTGCCGCCGTCCTGCGGCGCGCCGGCGACCTGTGGCAGCAGCATGCCGAGGAGATCACCGGGTGGAACGTCCGCGAGGTGGGCGCCGTTCCCGGCATGGCCGGGTTCGCCCTCCACGTCGCGGCCGAGGAGTGCTACGAGGCCGCCGGCCTCCCGAGCCGTCCGATCGGCGAGGTCATCCCGTCCGAACAGCCGCGGCTGTCGATGGCACGCCGCATGCCGGCCGGGGTCGTCACGGTCATCGCGCCCTTCAACGTGCCGATCATCCTCGGCATCCGCTCGGTCGCCCCGGCCCTCGCCCTCGGCAACGCGGTCATCCTCAAGCCGGACCCGCGCACCGCCGTGACCGGCGGCACGCTGATGGCCCGCATCTTCGAGGAGGCGGGCCTGCCGCCAGGAGTGCTCCAGATGCTCCCCGGTGGCGCCGACGTGGGCGAAGCGCTGGTCACGGATCCCCACATCCGGGTCATCTCGTTCACCGGCTCCACCGGGGTCGGCCGCCGCATCGGCGAGCTGGCCGGCAGACACCTCAAGCGGGCTCACCTCGAGCTCGGCGGCAACTCGGCGCTGCTGGTGCTCGACGACGCCGACGTCGAGGCCGCCGTCAACCTGGCCGCGTGGGGCTCGTTCTTCCACCAGGGCCAGATCTGCATGACGACCGGCCGGCACCTGGTCGCCGCCAGCATCTATGACGACTTCGTCGAGGCGCTCGCCGAGAAGGCCGGCGGCCTGCCGGTCGGCGATCCCGCCACCGACCAGGTCGCTCTCGGTCCAGTCATCGATGCCGGACAGCGTGACAAGATCCACGGCCTGGTCACCGCATCGGCGGACGCCGGCGCCAAGATCGCGTCCGGTGGGACGTACGAGGACCTCTTCTACCGGCCCACCGTGCTGGCGAACGTCCCGCTGACCGCACCGGCGTACGCGGAGGAGGTCTTCGGCCCCGTCGCGCCGGTGACCAAGGTCGAGTCGGTCGAGGACGCGATCGAGCTCGCGGGAGCCAGCGAGTACGGCCTGTCCCTGGGCATCGTCACCAAGGACGTCATGCGTGGCCTCGCGGTCGCGGAGCAGATCCCGACCGGCATCGTCCACATCAACGACCAGACCGTCAACGACGAGGCCAACGCACCGTTCGGTGGCGTCCGCGCGTCCGGCACCGGGTCCCGGTTCGGTGGCGCCGAGGCGAACATCGAGGCGTTCACCGAGACCCGGTGGATCACGATGCGCGGCGAGCCCGCTCGCTACCCGTTCTGAGCCGATTCCGTCCTCACCGGTCGAGCGCCGGGTGGAGGTGCTCGGTCTCGATCGCGACCCGGGCCTGGTCCGCGGCGGCCCGGAGGGCGACGTCGACCGGCTCCCCGCCGAGCCAGGCGGCCAGGAAGCCGGCCATGAAGGCGTCGCCGGCACCGTTCGTGTCGACGACGGTGGCCGGTGTCGCCGCGACCTCGTGCCTGGTGCCGTCCGCCTCCAGCGCGATCGCGCCCTTGGCGCCGAGGGTGCAGACGGCGAGGCGGGGACCGCGGTCGAGGCACGAGGCCATCAGCCCCCAGGGGTCCTCGGTGCCGTCGTCGTTCATGAACACGCCTTCGGCCGCGCGCAGGAAGGGCTCGTGGAACCCGGTGGCGCCGTCGTAGTCGTGCAGGTCCATCCACAGCGGCGTCTCTCGCCGCGGCATGGCCTCGAGCACCAGCCGGCCGAGCTCGCTCAGGTCGATCACCGCCAGATCCGCCCCGGCCACCGCGCTCACCGCCGCCTCGACCGCGTCGACGGACGGGGTCGAGGGGGTCGAGACGTACAGGGAGACCCGACCGCCCCCGCCGGCCATGAGGTTGACGTGCCGCTCGGTCCGCTCGCTGGCGATCGCCTCCACGACGACACCCGCCTGCGCGAGCCGCTCCCGCAGCCGCGCCCCGTCCTCGTCGTCGCCGATCTGAGCCCGCAGGTGTACGTCGACGCCGAGCCCGGCCAGGTGCAGCGCCTTGCCCGCCGAGGTGCCACCGATCGTGTGCCACGACCGTTGCGCGAACTGCATGTGCGGAACGGGTTCGGGCAGGTGGTCGAGGGCGATCAGGTGGTTCCAGGAGGCGGGGCCACAGACGACGACGCGGGGAGACGAGGGCATGCGCCTATTCAGCACCAACGCCCGGAACCGTGCACCCGCTTTGCACGGGCCCTGGCGAGACGAACGCCGCAGGGGTCACGCCGAGGATGCGGCGGAAGTGGCGGGTCAGGTGTGCCTGGTCGTGGAAGCCGGCCAGCGCAGCCGTCTCGGCGGGCCGGTGGCCGTCCACGAGCAGCCGGCGGGCGAGGTCGACCCGGCGGCCCACGAGGTATCGATGCGGGGCTATGCCGTAGGTCTGCGAGAACACCCGGACCAGATGGCTCGGGTGGCTGCCGAGCTCGGCGGCGGCCGCGGCGATCGTGAACGACTCGGTCAGACGGTCGTCGAGGAGCTCTCGCAGACGACGAGCCAGCGGTACGTCACGAAGGGTCGGCGCGGGGCTGCCGAGATGGTCGAGCACGCGGTCGCGGACGGCAAGCAGCCAGTGCTCGGCCGCCATCAGGTCGCCCGGGTCCCGGAGCGCCGCATGCACCCGCCGGGCGGCCACGATCGGGGCCGGAGCCGCGAGGGTCGGCCGTGCCACGGCGAGGCCCTGGGCACCCGCGGGCAGCCAGTCCGGCTCGAGGTAGAGCACCCGTTTGCGGTAGCCCTTCCCCTCGATCGCGGAGTGGCCGTCGTGCGGCACCCCGGGCGGCAGGAGCGTCAGCGCGCCGGGGACGGCATGGTGGTCACCCCGGTCCAGCCCGTACGCCACCGCCCCGTCATCGACGAGCATCACCGCCCAGTCGTCATGGGTGTGCATCGGGTAGGAGTGGTCGAACCTCGCGTGGTAGACCTCGCGCAGCGACGGCACCGCGGGGTGCCAGGCGCGGACGTGATCGACCATGCAAGAAACGTACAAGACGTGGCGGCGGCGACCCCGAAGACTTCAGGCATGACAACGGCTCAGACGACCTCCGCGGAACCCGCGACCGCACCCCGCTTCGACACGAAGGTCGTGGTCGTGCTCGACGAGGACCTCGCTCCCTGGCAGGAGCTCAACGTGACCGCGTTCCTGATGTCCGGGATCGCCACCAGCGCTCCCGGCCTGGTCGGCGAGGCGTACCGCGACGGCGACGACACCGAGTATCTGCCCATGCTCCGCCAGCCGGTGATGGTGATGAGCGCCGACTCCACCCTGCTGGCCAAGGCCCGCGCCAAGGCCAGCACCCGCGACGACGTCGCCCTCGCCGTCTACACCCGCGAGCTGTTCGGGACCGGCCACGACGAGGCCAACCGCGCCGCCGTCGCCGCCGTCCCCGCCGCCGACCTCGACCTCGTCGGCATCGCCCTGCGCGGCCCTCGCAACGCCGTCGACCGGATCGTCAAGGGCGCCCGGTTCCACGACTGAGGACCTGGTCGCCCGGCACCCCGCTCATCCGGGGACGACCGAGCCGGTGCCATCACGCGAGGTACGAGCGAAGGCGATCGCAGCCAGTGCGGCGGCCTGGTCGCCGAGCAGGGCGTCGTCGAAGACCACCCGCGGCGAGTGGTTCCACTCCACGGTGGCCAGGTCGGTGTCGGCGGGCGAGGTGAGCAGGCCGATGAACGTGCCCGGGATCTCGTCGAGCACGAAGGCGAAGTCCTCGGAGCCCATCATCGGCGTCGGCATCGTCATGACGCGTTCCTCGCCGAACACACCGCGGAGCACCTCGACCGTCTCGTCGGTCTCGGCAGCAGCGTTGACGGTGACCGGGTACATCACGTCGAACCGCACCTCAGCGGTCAGCCCGTGCGCCGAGGCGACCCCCTCGATCACGCGCGGCAGACCCTCCTGGAGGATCGCGAGCGAGGCGGGCGACATGTTGCGTACGGTCGCGGCGAGCTCCACGGTCTCGGGGATCACGTTGATGGCCCCCTCCCCCGTGGACAGCCGCGTCACGGACAGCACGACCGGGTCGAACGCGTCGAAGCGCCTGGTCACGAAGGTCTGCAGGGCGAGCACCATCTCGGCGGCGGCCGGCACCGGGTCGAGGGTCTGGTGCGGCTGGGAGCCGTGGCCACCGCGGCCCTTCACCGTCACGGAGAGGTGGTTCGAGCCGGCGGCCATCGCGCCGGACCGGGTGGCGAAGAGACCGCGCGGGCCCGGGCCGACATGGATCGCGTACGCAGCGACCGGCCGCTCACCGGCGACCTCGAGCAGCCCCTCCTCGATCATGACCTTGGCGCCGCCGTGCCCCTCCTCGCCGGGCTGGAACATGAAGATCACCGAGCCGTGCAGCTCCTCCCGGCGGGCCGCGAGGAGCCTGGCCGCGCCGACGAGGCCGGCGGTGTGCAGGTCGTGGCCGCAGGCGTGCATCGTGCCGTTGGTCGACGCGAAGTCGAGCCCGGTCGCCTCCTCGATCGGCAGGGCGTCCATGTCGCCGCGCAGCAGCACCGTGGGGCCGGGCAGCGCGCCGCGCAGCACGGCGACGACCGAGGTCGTGGCGGTGCCGGTGGAGATCTCGAGCGGCAGACCCTCGAGGGCGGCGAGCACCCGCTGCTGCGTACGCGGCAGGTCGAGGCCCAGCTCGGGGTCGGCGTGGATCGCCCGGCGCAGGGCGACGAGGTCGGGCAGGAGGACTTCGGCGTCGGCGGTGAAGTCGGGGACGGTCATGGATCAGCCTTCCGGGATGACGGTGGTGGTGGCGGAGGTGGTGGTGGGTGCGGCGCCGGCGGCGCTCTCGCGCGGCATCCGCATGACGGCGAGCGCGACGGCGGAGAGGACGAAGGAGCCGGCGCAGACGGACCAGACCGTGACGTACCCGCCGATCGAGGAGCTCAGCGAGCCCGACGCGGTGAACGCGGCGAGCACGACGGCGAACACGGCACCGGCGGCCGCCCCACCGAGCGTGCGCAGCGAGTTGTAGACGCCCGCCGCGATGCCGGTCTGGTCGCCGGGCGCGAGCTCGGCGACGAGGGCGGGAAGCGCGCCGAGCAGCAGGCCCATACCGGTGCCGTTGACCGCGGAAACGAGGAAGATCTGCCACAGCTCGGAGTGGAACGCGATCTGGAGGAGGAACCCGCACGCCGGCAGCACGGCCCCGGTGACCAGCACCGCGCGGATACCCACCCGGCGGGCGATCGGCGCGAAGAAGGCGGCCCCGAGCGTGGCCAGGATCGTGACGACGGCGGTGACCGCGGAGGCGGTGCCCGCGGTGGCGGCGAAGCCGTAGCCGGTCTCGGCGGGGTCGGCGGTGAGGAACGTCGTCGACGGCGACTGCGCACCGAACATGACCATGCCGAAGAGGAACGCGGTGAGGTAGACCGGGCCCATCCGCCCCGAGACGACGAGACGTACGTCGATCGCCGGCGCCTCCGCGCGCAGCTCCCACCCGACCCAGAGCGCGAGGACCACCACGGCGGCGGCGAGCGTGCCGATGGTCGTGACGGAGCCGAAGCCCTCGCTGGAGGCCAGTCGCAGCCCGAACAGCAGCACGACCATGGCGAGGCCGATGCCGACGAACCCGAGCACGTCGATCCTGGTCCGGGTGCGGGTCGTGGACTCGGGCACCTTGACGAAGACGGCATAGGCGCTGACCAGCACGAACAGCACCGGAACCAACAGCGTCAGGGTCAGGCCCGGCAGCAGCGCGGAGAAGACGCCTGCGGAGATCGTGCCGAGGATCGCGCCGCCGGTGAGGCAGGAGACGAGCAGGCCGATGGAGGTGCGCGCGGTGTCGCCCTTGATCCGGTTGTGGACCAGCGCGATCTCCAGCGGCAGCCACACCGCGAGGGGCCCGATGAGGACCCGCGCGGCCAGCACGACCGGATAGCTGGGCAGGAACGCCGTGACGACCGTACCGACGAGCACGGAGACGACACCGATCCGCAGCATCCGGCGATGCCCGAAGATGTCACCGAGCTTGGAGAGCAGCGGGACGCAGACGGCCGCGGCGAGCGTCTGCACGGTGAGGAACCAGGTGATGTCCGAGTCGGAGACCCGGAGATGGTCGGCGATCTCGCCGAGCAGCGGGGCGTAGAAGCCCTGGACGAAGCCGCTGGCGAGCTCGCAGAAGATGAGGAAGCCGACGATCGCGCGGGCGCTGGTCTGCGGCGTGGACGAGGTGGGGGCGTCAGAGGACATGGTTGGCCTGTTCGTTGGCACCGGCTAGCGGCGCGGCGGTCGGGTGACGAGGGCGTCGATGACGTCGACGTAGTGGCGCTCGTCGATGCTGATGCGCTTGACCGACTGCCGATACAGGGTGAGCCCGGCGATCGTGTCGAGAAGGATGTCGTGGTGGACATCGGCAGGGAGCTCACCTCGGGCGATCGCCCGGTCGATGATCTCGATCCCCTGCTCACGGCGGTGCTTGAAGAACCCCTCCCACAGCGCGGGAAAGACATCGGGCTCGAACATCGCCCGCATGCCGTGCACCCGCTCCGGGGAGAGCTCCTGGTTGCGCTGGTTCTGACGAGCGTGCTCGAGGAGGTCGGCGCGTACGTCGCCGGTGTCAGGTGGCGCCCCGAGCTCCACCCGTGACCGAAGCACGGCGGCGACCAGCGCGCCCTTGTCGGGGTAGCGCCGGTAGATCGCGGTCTTGCCGCAACCGACGGCCTTGGCGACCTTCTCCACGCTCAACCCGGCGTAACCGTTCTCGCCGAGCAGTCGTCCCGCCGCCTCCAGGATGCGGCGCGTGAGGTCCTCGTCCGTGGGCCGGCCGAGCTTCTCGTCAGATGCCATGCGGCAACGATACGATACGACCTGTTTCGTATGTGTTAAACATAAAGAACTCGACGTCAGGGCCGCCCCCGAGCAGTACGCTCGACCGGACGGAGGAACTCATGCCACTCACCAGGGTCCACAATCTCTCGATCTCGCTCGACGGTTTCGCGACCGGTGAGCCCCAGTCGGCCGAGGCCCCGTTCGGCCATGCCGGCGAGCGCCTGCACGAGTGGATGTTCGCCACTCGCTTCTGGGATGCGCCGGGCTCCGCGGGAGTCGACGACGCCTTCGCGCAGCGTCACAGCCAGGGCATCGGGGCCGAGATCATGGGCGCGAACAAGTTCGGGCCACCCGGATGGCAGGACGACCCCGACTGGAAGGGCTGGTGGGGCGACGACCCGCCCTTCCACTCCCCGACCTTCGTCCTCACCCACCGGCCCCGGCCGCCGCTGGAGATGGAGGGCGGCACCACCTTCCACTTCCTCGACGCGACCCCGGCCGAGGCGCTGGCGGTCGCGCTCGAGGCGGCCGACGGCCAGGACGTACGCCTCGGCGGCGGCGCCACGGTGGTGCAGGACTTCGTCGCCGCCGGGCTCGTCGACCTGATGCACCTGGTCCAGGTCCCGATCGTCCTGGGTCGTGGCGTACGTGTCTGGGACGGTCTGGAGGGCACCGAGAACGACTACGACATCGAGGCCGTCTCCGCACCCAGCGGCGTCACCCACCTCACCTTCACCCGCAAGCCGTCCGCGCCGCACTGATAGCGCATCGATTGCTAGCCTGCGGGCATGACTGAGCCGCTGGACGAGGGACCGTTCTACCACGGCACGAAGGCCGACCTGCGGGCCGGAGACCACCTCACCCCGGGGTTCCGGTCGAACTACCGGCCCGAGATCGTGATGAACCACATCTACTTCACCGCGCTGCCCGACGGCGCCGGCCTCGCCGCCGAGCTCGCCGCCGGCGACCAGGAGCCGCGGGTGTATCTCGTCGAGCCGACCGGGGAGTTCGAGAACGACCCCAACGTCACGGA
Organism: Nocardioides sp. NPDC126508; assembly: GCA_040302365.1. Taxonomy (GTDB): domain Bacteria; phylum Actinomycetota; class Actinomycetes; order Propionibacteriales; family Nocardioidaceae; genus Nocardioides. The sequence goes on along the minus strand of JBEOUM010000002.1, from coordinate 935,072 downwards.
CAAGAAGTTCCCCGGCAACCCGACCCGCTCCTACCGCAGCCGCGAGCCGATCCGGATCGTGGCCGAGGTCGCCGACTGGACCCGGCTGACGCCCGAGGCCCTTCAGGCGTGGCGCGACCGCCTGGCCGCCATGGGCGACGACGCCGAGATCATCAACTAGCTCGGTTCAGTGCCGCTCCTCGAGCCCCACGGCCTCGCGGAGGATGCGCACCGACTCGGCGAGGTCCTCGTCGTCGCGGGCCCTCGACTCCATCAGGTCGGAGAGGGCCGAGGCGATCACGTTGAGCTTCTCGTGCGAGGCCTCCTCCGAGCGCCGCCCGGCGTTCTGGAGCAGCACCAGCAACAGCAGCGAGAGGACCGAGGAGCCGGTGTGGATGGCCAGCTCCCACTTGGTGCTCGAGGACCACAGCGGGAAGCTCACCACCCACCCCAGCAGAACAGCCACGATCACGTAGAAGAACGGGGCCTGGCTGACCACCGAGGTCACCGCCTCCACGAAGCGCTCGAACCCGTTGCGCCCGTCGCCTCGCCGGCGTGACTTCCTGGCCTCGTTCTCCACGGTCATGCGGTCACGGTAGCCGCGATCCGACGCCGAGGTCTCAGCCTTCGCGGATGGTCATCCTGGCGAGCTGGTCGCCGGCGACGTCGAAGACGAACTTCGAGCGGCCGTTGGCGTGGTTGGAGCGCCAGTCGCCGATGACGGTCACCGTGCTGCCGGCGGCCTCGACCTCCTCGACGGCGAGGGTGCCCTCGGCGCCGATGAACTCGTTGTCGCTCCATCCCTTGATCTGGTCACGGCCGGTGAAGATGCGGCCCCAGTCGTCGACCGCCCCGCCCTCGGTGAAGGCGTCGAGCACGGCGGGCTCGTCGTGCCGGTTGACGGCCTCGATGAACGCCGCGACCGGCTCGGGGATCGTCTGCTCTGTCATGTGTGCACTCCTCCATGGACATCTCGGACACCAGGAAGCCTACGTACCGCGCCTCGGCTCAGGCCGCGATGACCGAGGTGACCAGGACGTAGGCGGCGGTGCCGGCGAAGATGCTCAGCGTCATGCTTCCGCGCCACAGGTGCAGGCCGATGGTCAGCGCGAGGGCCAGGGCCGCCGGGCCGGCGGAGGCCACCGAGGCGGGGTCGGTGTCGCGCAGGGAGTAGACGGCGAGGATGACCATCATCCCGACCGGCATCCGCTCACCGACGTGGGCCATCAGCGCGCTGTGCCGCAGCGGCGCCAGCATCGCGAACGGGGCCGCGCGGAGCGCCCAGGTCACGGCCGCGGAGACGGCGATGGCGGACAGGACGTACCAGGGATCAGTCATCGCGGCTCCTCCTGGCGAGGACGTACGAACCGAGGATCGCGGCGACGAACAAGCTCATCGCGACGAGCAGCATGTTCTCGCGCGAGATCAGCGCGGCGAGGAGCGCGCAGCCCAGTGCGAGCGCGGGGACCGGCAGCGACCGACGGACCTTGTACGCCTCGAGCCCGAGCACCACGAACAGCGCGGTCACGGCGAACTCGAGCCCGACGACCTGCGCCGGGATCAGCGAGCCGAGCCCGGCGCCGGCGGCCACGCAGAGCACCCAGGCCACGTGGAAGAACGCCTGGATGCCGATGATCCGCGTCCGCGACCAGCCGGCCGACTCAGGGGTCGCGGTGAGCGCGTAGGCCTCGTCGGTGAGCGCGAAGGTGCCGTATGCCTTCCACCCCGCGCCGCGCACCCGGTGCAGCGGGAAAGAGATCGCGTAGAAGACGTGCCGGAAGTTCACCAGCAGTGTGCTGACGGCGATCTGCGCCAGAGGTGCCGCCGCGGCCAGCAGACCGACCAGCAGGAACTCCATCGTGCCCGCGAACACGATCGCGCCGAGCACGGGCGCCCACCACCAGGCGAGCCCGGACTGGACCACGAGCACGCCGAGCGCAAGCCCCAGGGGCACCACGGCGACGCACGCCGGAAGCACGGTCCGCCACGCGGCGACGAGCTCCTCGCGAGTGCCCACGGGCTCCCGGAACGCTGTCTCCATCTCCATCACCTGCATGCCGCAAGCCTAGGAAAGTTCAGACGTCCATGGGTTGCCCATCGGCACTGCTAAAGTGCCGATATGCGCAATGATCAGTCGATCGACGACCTGGATCGAGCAATCATTGGCGAGCTCGAAGACGACGCCCGACTGAGCAACGCCGAGCTGGCCCGACGGGTCGGGCTCACCCCCGCCCCATGCCTGCGCCGGGTGCAGCGGCTGGAGAGCGAAGGCGTGATCAAGGGCTACCACGCCCGCATCGACCCGAAGAGCGGCGGACGCGGGTTCGAGGTCATCGTCGCCATCGACATCGCGGTCAACGACGGCAAGACCATCGAGGACTTCGAGACCGCCGCCGTCGCCATCCCCGAGGTCACCGAGATGCGCCGCATGCTCGGCCAGCCCGACTACTACCTGCGCGTCCAGGTCGCCGACCCCGAGGCGTACGAGGCACTCATCCTCGGGACGATCTCCCGGCTGCCCGCGGTGAGCAGGCTGCTGTCGCACCAGACGATGCGGCTGCTCAAGGGCTGACCGGCTCGCGGCCGACGAGGCCGAGCCCGACCCCCGCGACCAGGCCGGCAGCAGCGGCGAACCCGTGCTGGTCGTGAAGCACGCAGAGGACCACGGCCGCGGCGACCAGGACCACCGCGGGCGCCAGCAGACGGCGAAGTCCGTACGCGGCGACCACCGCAGCAGCCGCGACGAGGAACATCGTCGCCATGGAGTTGCCCGCACCCGATCCGCCGAGGATGGCCAGCGTCAGCAGGTTGCCGATGACCCCGCCGCTCACGAACACGACGATCATCGTGGGCCCCGGGAGCACCTCGCCGACGATCGCCACCGAGATGGCCAAGGTGATCAGGTTGAATACGGTGCCGAACAGGCCACCGTCCTGCAGACCCATCGAGGTGACGAGCCGCCACCACTCGCCGTCCGCCAGAGCCACGGGATCCCGTTGGCCGGCGACCAGCATCCCCGGAAGCGCGATCTGGAGCAGCGACGGAAGGGAAACAGCGCACCACAGGCCGACACCCCACGGCGTCGGGCGCGGCCACGCGTCCTCCGCCGCAGCCTCTCGGGAGTTGCGGATGGCCACCCACCCGCAGAGATAGACGGCCCAGTAGAGGAGCCCGAGCACGATGCTCACACGTCTGCTCCGTCCGGGCCGGCACTCAGCGCCTGTCGCGTGCGATCGTCAGCGGGTACGAAGGTCTCGTTGGCGTCGACGACGTCCCAGTAGTTGTCGAGGAGCAGGGCGGGGTACCGCGCGTGGGCATCGAGCAGGCTGCGCTGCCTGGCCATCACCGGCGCCAGCACCTGGTCGTCGGTGGCCCGATGCGGGTAGCGAGGCGCAAACCCACCGGCGAGCAGAAGCCGGTTCTGCTCGGCCATGGGCACCTCCGCCACCTCGGCCAGCCGGACGATCATCTCCGGCGTCGGCCGGTACCGGCCGTTCTCGACATAGCTCACGTGCCGGGTGCTCACCTCGGCCCGGGTTGCGAGCGCGAGCTGACTCAGGGAACGCAGCTCGCGCGAGCGACGGAGCTCGCTGCCGATCGCCGACGGCATCGCGGTTGAGGTCACGGCCCGAGGCTAGCCAAGTCCGTCGCGATCGACACCCACCACCAGCAGGCCCGTTTCCAATGGCGCCTGGGCCCTGCCTGCGAGGAGCCGGTCGTCATCGGCTTCGATGTGGTGGTGCTCGAAGCGGACCAGCGCATCCGGGACGTACGCGGCTTCCTGGACAAGGTGCCCGCCTGAGGGTCCGCGGGCGAGCGCCAGCGATCAGGAGCGCGGCAGCACACCGATGAGCGACGCCGTGACAGCGGTCCGCAGGGCGTCGGGCAGATCCAGCTGGAGCGCGGCGAGGTCGGGCTCGTCCGCATAGGCGGCGAGGAGGCTCGGCGGCGGCGGGTCGTACGCCGCGACCGCGCCCGCCATGATCAGGCTCATCAGGCAGAAAGTCTCAGCGCCGTCACCGACCTCCGGCAGGTGGCGGCGGACGACCCCGACCATCGTCTCGAGCTTCGCATGCGAGGAGCGCTTGTGGCGCTTGACCACCTCGACCGAGACGTTGTGCTCGAGCACGCCGCCCTGCGCCCCGACGAGGTCGCAGAGCACCCTCCGCTCCGCCAGCGACCGGCTGAGGATCTCGGCGAGCCGGCCCGCCCGCACCTGCGGCGCCGCGTCCGCGTCGATGCCGGAGCCCAGCTCCGCCGTCAGCTCCTCGAGCCACGTCCCGAGGAAGTCGTCCAGCAGCTCGAGCAGCACCGCCTCCCGCGACTCGAAGTAGCGCAGGACGTTCGACTTGGCCAGGCCCACCCGGCGGCTGAGCTCGTTGAGGCTCAGCTCGGCCACCGGCATCTCGTCGAGCATCGCCGCCGCGGTCTCGAGGATCGCCCGGCGGCGGATCTCACGCTGCTCGTCGCTTCGCGCCCGTTGGAATGTCACCCACCCAGACTAGCTTGAAGACCGCCGGTCTCTTGACATCAGACCATCGGTCTCTTAATTTGGAAGGACATAACAGACCGATGGTTCTTTAGGAGTGGACATGAGTGAGAACTGGACCGAGCAGAACATCCCCGACCAGCACGGCAGGGTCGCGGTCGTGACCGGCGCCAACACCGGCCTCGGCTTCGAGACCGCCCGGATGCTCGCCGAGCGCGGGGCGCAGGTGGTCATGGCCGTACGCGACGTGGAGAAGGGCAAGCAGGCGGCGGCCCGCATCGACGGCGACGTCAGCGTGCAGGTCCTCGACCTGACCTCGCTGGACTCGATCCGCTCCGCGGCGGCGGACCTGCGCGCCGGCCACCCGCGGATCGACCTGCTGATCAACAACGCCGGCGTGATGTACACGCCGAAGCAGACCACCGCCGACGGCTTCGAGCTGCAGTTCGGCACCAACCATCTCGGCCACTTCGCCTTCACCGGCCTGCTGCTGGACCAGCTCCTCCCCGTCCCCGGCTCCCGGGTCGTCACCGTCAGCAGCATCGGCCACCGCATCCGCGCCGACATCCACTTCGACGACCTGCAGTGGGAGCGGTCCTACAGCCGCGTCGCCGCGTACGGTCAGGCCAAGCTCGCCAACCTGATGTTCACCTACGAGCTGCAGCGCCGGCTCGCCTCGCACGGCACCACGGTCGCGGTGGCCGCCCACCCCGGCGGCTCCAACACCGAGCTCGCCCGCAACTCCCCCGCCGCGCTGCGCGTGCCCTTCGCCCTGATCGGGCCGCTGCTCGCCCAGCCGCCTGCGATGGGCGCCCTGCCCACTCTCCGCGCCGCCACCGACCCGGCCGTCATCGGGGGCCAGTACTACGGACCCGACGGTCTGGGCGAGACCCGTGGCCACCCGAAGCTGGTCACCTCCAGCCCGGCCTCCTACGACCTGGCGACCCAGCAGGGGCTGTGGACCGTGTCCGAGGAGCTCACCGGCGTACGCTTCCCGCTCGACAGCTGAGCCGGCGGCCCCGGGTCACTCGGGGCCGATGGAGTCGGATGCCTCGACCCGGTGTGCGTGCCGCACCGACACCGACCCGGCGTACCCCTCGACGAAACCGACCATCACGTCGTACTCGTCCCCCGCGGTGGTGCGCAGGGTGAACGTCCAGGAGTTGTCGGTCGGGTGGTGCTCCTCGGCGCGGAGCGCCAGCGCGTCCGGGTCCAGGGCGTACGCCGTCGCGACCGCGCGCCGGGCACGCTGGACCGCCGACCCCCGCGAGATGGGCGTCCGCTCCGGGCGTCCGACGACCTCCATCACGTCGCGGAAGGCGCGGGTCACACCGTCGTACGACGCCTCCGAGACGGCCGTGGTCCGAGGCCCGGTGTTGACCAGCAGCCCGATCTCGAGGGCGCCCGGACTGGCGCCCCAGCTGGTGTGCCATCGGCGCTGGTGCAGGGAGTAGTGCCGCCGCGCGTCGGCCCCGGCGTACAGGACCGGCTCCAGGGCGGCGAGGACCTCCCGCTCGTCGAGACCATCCTCCCCTCCCCGTCCGTCCCGCTCGGGGACCGACAGATCGAGCAGGTAGTGCCGTTCCACCGGCTCGTCCGGGCTGGCCCGGTAGCCGACCTGGACCCGCACCGAGTCCACCCGGCCGAGCGTCAGCAGCGAACGGGATTCATCGACCGCACGGCTCGTCATCCCTCCAGACTTCTCCTGACCCCCGCTCGGGTCAAGCACAACCGAGCGCTTCTCGAAGCTGCTTCGACGCGGACCGTGGCGTCGCGCCCGCCCGCCAGATGGCGAACAACAGGTCCGCCCGCGGCCGGCCCGGCTCGGTCCAGGTCACCCCGAGTCCTGCGGCCCGAAGCGCGTCGATCAGGTCGTCGTCGGCCGCCGTGCGCGCTTCGGCCCAGGCTCGCGCGTACGCCTCGTCGACCCGTTGCAAGGTCGTCTCGCTCTCCACGATCGGGGGCGACGCGGCAACCACGACCGCGGTCTGTTCTCGGCGACGCAGGAACGTGATGAGGAAGTAGACGAGGGCGCCCGCCCAGCTGAAGACCAGCACCATCACGATGTCGAGCACGTCCAGCCCGATCATGCGTCTCCGGGCAGCGATGCTGCGGCCGATCAGGACCAGCGCGACGATCGTCGGCACCCACCACAGCGCCATGATCACGAGGAGCTCGGCGATCCACATCGCCTCGAACTGGCCATCCATCGCAGCTCCACTTCGTCAGCCGAGACCTCGGCCGAGACTAGCCGCGGTTCACTGGCCGTCGACCGCGAAAACGGAAACCCGTCGAGGCGAGCCCAGAGCCGTCAGACCTCTGGACCGAAGAGTGCAGCCCTCAGCCATGCGTTCCGCTGCTCCAGCAGCGTCGTCATGTACCGCGTCAGCACGAGAGCGTTCACCAACCGCCCGACCGGCCCGGCGGGTGACTCGAACTCGACCACATCCGTCATCAGGGTGCCCCCGGCAACCGGCTCGAACCGGTGCTCGTGCCACCACCGCCGGAACGGTCCCGACTGCTGCTCGTCCACGAACCGGTGCGGAGCGTCGTACTCGCTGATCACCGAGGTCATCGTGACCGGCAGCCCGAAGTGGCGGGCCCGCCAGGTCACCGAGTCTCCGAGACGCATCACGCCGGAGGTGACGCCGGCGACGGCGCGCTCACCGGAGTCGGACATCGATGCCCGGTGCGCGTCCACGGACAGGCTCAGCTCGAAGCACTGCTCCGGGGTCGCCGGGATCTCGGTGACGAGCTCGATTCGTGGCACCTCGCGATCCTAGATCGGCCGACGCGCGTGACGTCTCAGACGCCGCGCGTACGCGGTGGTCGGCCGAGCAGCTCGGGCAGTGCCCGCAGATCCTCGTCGGTGGCAAGGCTTCCTTCGAGACTCACCAGCGCCAGGAGTCGTACCTTCGCCCCTGACCTGGCCGCGGCCTCCATCTTGTGGTGTCCGTCCATCAGGAAGTGGGTCAGACCCCAGTGGACGTAGTAGTCGGTGGCCTCGTCAGCCATCGCGGGCTGACACACGTCCAACGTCGACAGCGCAACGGCCGTGGGAGTCTCGCCTCCGGCGAACAGGTCGAGGTAGTGCTGGACCCGCTCGCGATCGTTCCAGGTCGGCGGAACCATGGGGACCACGAACTCATACAGGTGCTCGTCATCGGCCACCGCGGTCTCGAAGGTCCGGTAGTAGTAGCTGCGGGGGTTCTCGGGCAGGCCCCAGAAGCTGTCGAGGCCCCAGGTCGCAACCTGCTCGTGGGTGAAGTAGTCGCGCGCGTCGTACGGCGCGACGAGCTCCGGCACGAACTCCAGGAGCATCGGCAGGTAGTCGCCTTCGGAGAGCAACGGCGAGAAGGTCTCGAGGATGCCCTCGTCGACCGCGTCGACCGCTCTCTCCAAGGTGGACAACCTCTCGACCACCGAGGACAGGCTGGCGTTCGCATCGGCCTTGCGCTCGAACAGGAAGGCACAGGTGCCACACCAGTTGGTCAGCCCGAAAGCCGGCTTGCCGGAGAGGACGAGGGACCGCTCCGAGTACGGGACGCTCTCGTCGGCGGGACCGATGCGCAGTCGCGCTCGGTCCCTCGGACCCCCGAGGCGGCGCGGCGACGACGTTGACAACAGCACGCGACGACCCTAGGACCCGGACGAGGAGCACACCATCGAGATTCGCCGGCGACACGTGCGGCGCCGTGGCCGGAGGGCTTCACACCTCGGTCAGTCGAGGCCTTCGACGATGCGGAAGTCGCGTTCGACGCCGTCGGAGAGGGCGGCCAGCGCCTCCTGGTAGGCAGCACTCTCGTGCGCCGCGACAGCCTGCTCGAAGCTGTCGAACTCGATCAGGACGGTGCGCTCGGCGATTCCGGCTTCGTGGGCCACGACCCGGCTGCCACGGGTGAGGACCCGACCGCCCGCGGCCTGGACGGCCGCCGGGGCCAGCTCGCCGTAAGCAGCCAGCTTCTCGGGGTCCGAGATGGTGCGGTAGACGCTGACCCAGTAGCCCTTGGGCATGGAACCTCCAATGTCGGGATGAGTGCATCTAACCCCAGACCTGAGTCCTGCAACAAATATTGAAAATGTTGCAGGACGTGCGTACGCTTCACATCGTGAGTGATGAAGATCACACAACGGCGAGGATCATCGCCGAGGCGCGCCGCATGGTGCTGGCAGGCGATCCGGTCGACGTCAGCAAGGTCGCCGCCGGCGCAGGGGTCGACCGCGTGACGGTCTTCCGCCGCGTCGGGCGTCGTGACCTGCTTCTCGCCGAGGCCCTCTGGACGCTTGCCGAGGACACCTGGGCACGCTGCCTGCGGGAGGCGCCCGAAGGCACTCCTGATCGCACGGCCGAGGCGCTGTCGGCATTCGTGCGGTATCTCATCGAAGCGCCGTACTTCCGCGCCCTCTTGCACCGTGATCCGCAACGCGCCCTGCGGATCCTGACGACGAACGCCGCACCGAACCAGACCCGCATGGTCGAACGCGTGGAGAGCCTGCTCGCGACAGAGCCGGCGCCGGCGATCGCCCTGAGCCGCCTGGATCTCGCTCGGCTGCTGGTGCGCGTCGCCGAGACGTACATCTATGCGGACATCATCGCCGGCGCGGATCCCGACGCCGACGCCGCCCACACCGTCTTCGTCGCACTGCTGAGCAGGCACGGGAACTAAGGAGAGCACATGGAACTCAACGGCCACAACGACGATCGCTTCGCCCGATTGCGGGACGAGCTCTCCGCGAATCTCGAGTCCGGCGAAGAGCTCGGCGCAGCGGTCGCCATCGACATCGACGGTGACCTGGTCGTCGACCTGTGGGGCGGCTACCGCGACGTCGCACGCACCCTCCCGTGGGATCGAGACACGATCGTCAACGTCTGGTCGACCACCAAGGAGATCACCGCGCTCGCGGTCCTGATGCTCGTCGACCGCGGCCTGGTGGACCTGGACGCCCCTGTCGCGACGTACTGGCCGGAGTTCGGCCAGGCCGGCAAGGAAGCGATCGAGGTCCGTCACCTGATGGCCCACACCTCCGGGGTCTCGGGCTGGGAGCAGCCCTTCGCCGTCGAGGACATGTACGACTGGGAGACATCGGTGGCGCGCCTCGCCGGCCAGGCTCCGTGGTGGGAACCGGGCACCGCGTCGGGCTACCACGCTCAGAACCAGGGCCACCTCCTCGGCGAGATCGTGCGCCGCGTGAGCGGCAAGACGCTCAAGCGATTCGTGGCCGAGGAGATCGCGGAACCATTGGGCGTCGACCTGCAGATCGGCGCCGAGGCAAAGGACGACGACCGGATCGCCGAGATCGTTCCGCCGCCCCCGCTGCCGTTCGACCTCGGGTCGATCCCGGCCGACTCGGTGATGGTCAAGACCCTGACCGGGCCTGCGGGTGACGCCGCCGCGGCCAACACGCCTGCGTGGCGTCGCGCCGACATGGGCGCACTGAACGGCCACACGAACGCGCGTGCCCTGGCGCGGACCATGTCGGCCATCTCCCGCGGTGGGGACGTGGACGGGATCCACCCGCTGTCGGAGAAGACCATCGACCGCATCTTCGACGAGCAGGTTCACGGGGACGACCTCGTCCTCGGCATCCCGCTGCGCTGGGGCATCGGCTTCGGTCTGCCCGAGCCGACGACCTTGCCGTACATCCCGGACGAGCGGATCTGCTTCTGGGGCGGATGGGGCGGGTCCATGACGATCATGTTCCCTCTGCAGAAGATGACGGTCTCGTACGTCATGAACAAGATGGGCCCGGGCATCATCGGATCGGACCGATCGGAGGCCTACATCCGCGCAGTGCTCCACGCCGTCGCCTGACCGACACCGTCGAGAGCCTCCAGGAGGACGCAGCGCGTCATCAGCGCTAGATGTTGAAGCGGAACTCCACCGAGCTACGGAGCCGAGCAACCTCTTCGGTGAGCGCCATCCGCAGTTGTCGTGCGCCGGACCGAGGGCTGCCGCCGGATCGCGCCACTGCTCCGCGGGATACCGCCACACCAGTTTGCCGATGATGTCCTCCGGTTCCCACTCGTACCGCGGCCAGATATGGCAGTGCAGGAACGCGTCGGTGTTGCCCGGGATCTCGACGTTGACCCTCCGGTAGCCGGAGTCGAACCGCTTGCAGACGGTCTCGACCGCGGTCGCGAGCAGATCGACGTCAGCCAGATAACCGAGCCGCTCTCGCCGTGGCAGATCCGACAGCCGATCGGCTCCAGGCACGTTCGTGAGCGCCAGGCTGTAACCGGGCAGGAACTGACATCACCGATGACGGCGTACGCAGCATCCAGCTCAGCCACGACGGTCGGGTTACCCCCGTCGATCGCGCTCTGGACACGATCGCCACGCCAATCTGTCATGACACACGACTCTGGCGGCAGCCTCACGCGCGTCGCAAATCATCATGAGCAGCGACTCGAAGTGATACGCAAAAGCCCTTGGTCTGACGACCAAGGGCTGCGAATGCAGGGCCTCGTATTCGTGCCGAAGCAGACCACCGCCGACGGTTTCGAGATGCAGTTCGGCACCAACCACCTCGGCCACTTCGCCCTCACCGGCCTGCTTCTCGACCACCTCCTCCCCGTCCCCCGGCTCGCGGATCGTGACCGTCAGCAGCTCGGCCACCGCGTCCTGGCCGACATCCACTTCGACGACCTGCAGTGGGAGCACACCTACAGCCGCTTCGCCGCGTACGGTCAGGCCAAGCTCGCCAACCTGCTGTTCACCTACGAGCTCCAGCGCCGGCTCGCCTCGCACGGCACCACCATCGCGGCGGCTGCGCACCCCGGCGTCTCCAACACCGTGCTCATGCGCAACATGCCGGCCGCACTTCGCGTGCCCTTCTCCTGACTCGCGCCGCTTCTCACCCAGATGCCGGCCATGGGCGCCCTGCCCACCCTTCACGCCGCCACCGACCCTGCCGCCAACGACCCTGCCGCCAACGACCCTGCCGCCACCGACCCTGCCGTCACCGGCGGCCAGTAGTACGGCCCCAGCGTCCGCGGCGAGATCCGCGGGTATCCGAAGCTGGTCACCTCCAGCCCCGCTTCCCGCGACCCGTCGACCCAGCAGCGGCTGTGGACCGTCTCCGAGGAGCTCACCGGCGTACGCTTCCCGCTCGAGCGAGTAGCGCAGTGAGAGCCTGCGGCTCGTTATGGTTCACGGAGGAACCCACACCACTCACCAGAGTCCACAATCTTTCGATCTCGGTCGCCGGCTTCGCAACCAGGGAGCCGCGGTCGGCCGAGGCGGCGTTCGGCCATGCCTGCGAGCGCCTTCGCGAATAGATGTTCGTGACCCGATACTGGGACTCCTCCGAGGGCGCGGGTCCGTACGACGCGCAGCGATACAGCCAGGGCATCGGTGCCGAGATCATAGGTGCGAACAAGTTCAGACCGCCGAGGTGGCAGGACGACCTCGACTGCAAGGGTATGTGGGGGCCACCCCGCGATTCACCCGCTGACCTTCGTCCTCGCCGACGGCCGCGGCCACCGGTGGAGATGGCGGGCGGCACCACCTTCCACTTCCTGGATGCGGCGCCAGCCGAGGAACTGGCGACCACGCTTGAGGCGGGCCGATGCTCAGGGCGTACGCCTCGGGGCGCCTCGGGGCGCCTCGACAATGGTGCGGGACTTCGTCACCGTCGGGGTCCCTCAACGGATGTACCTAGTCCAGGTCCCGATCGTCCTCGGTCGCGGCGTACGCATCTGGGACGGGCTTGGAGCACTGAAACGACTATGACTTCGCGGCCGTCTCGACACCCCGCGGCATCACCCACCTGACCCTCATCCGCAAATCTGCCAGCCGACGATCACGAGCGCGCTGCATCAGGGTTGAATCGTTTGACGTTCCGCATCATTCGGAAGATGAAGGCGGGTCGGCGCGGTTCGCAATCGCCACCTCGTAGAGCTTCATCTTCGATGAGTAAGAGTCCCCGCAAAATTGTCGTTGGCGCGCCCCAACCGAAGCCCATCCCAATCCTCACAGTTCCAGCCCAGAACTTCTCTTCCACACGCAGCCGAGTGCCGACGTTCCTCCAGGGGTCGCCTCAGGGAGCCTGTCCACAACACATTCGCGTTTTTAGCCCGTTCGCCATCAATGCAGGACAAACTCGACGAGACACCGCGTATGTCGGCCGGTCCTGGCGACCGTCATCCCCGAACCCAAGGCGGGCATCAACACGTGCCGGATCGATCAACCGACGCCCGCCGACGGTTGAGTTATGATCCGCGACAATTAACCTGTCACAGTCCACAATTTGACTGACCACGCGATGATCTGCCAGATCAGAGCCCAATTGCGCACAAGAACCTGATCCCGCGAGTAAGTGTCGAGATAAAGCCCCGGCGTAACACAGAGTCACAGGCTCGAAGCCGAATCTACGTGAGATTCAAGGCCTCACGAAGTCCTTTGAATTTAAGCGATGCTGCGCCGGGCAACTCCCCAAGGGTCCGTTCCCGAGAACTCCATGCAACAGTGATTTCGTCGTGCAGCACGTCAAGGCATTCTGCCTTGGAGATGCTATCTATCTTCCATAAGTCGGCATAGCGCCGTTGCCGCGCAAAGAACGACGCAGCCTTCGTTGATAGCTCCGTTCCTCGAATCATTGTCTCCGCCGCCCGAACTCCACGACCGAAGTCAGCATCAGATTCGTTCGTCAGCGTCAACATATTTCCACCAATTCCGCCCAAAGCCAACTCAATATGCTGAAACGACGGAGCCGGAGTCCTCGGCGACATGTCGCTGAGGGAAATCGCTGCCAGCCAGATGCTGATGTACGGATTCCCGCAACGCCCTTCGATGGCGGCCCATTCGTAGAAAAACGCGCGGACTTGATGCGCCTTCGCTTCCAGGTTGGCCAGACGCTTCGCAGCCCGCTCACAGACGCCAGAAGCTTCGTTCTCTGCTCCGCATATACGTAGAACATGGGCAAGATTATGAATATAAGCGAGAATCTTTGGATCTTCTTCGCTCGCGGCACGTGCCGTCGCCAGCGCCGACTCTTCGTCCGATTTTTCTAGGCGTCGACAAACGTAAGTAAATTCTTCATATCCCACAATGAACTGACGCCGCCCAAGTCGAATCGCACCCCGAGTCAGAGCGGCATAGGTTTCGGCCACATTCGCATGAAAATCGCGTGCAACTTTCATAACAGCTGATGCGATAACTGGGTGGCGAGTTTGTACGAGATCCAACTTGGCGGTTAGAACGGCTTCATCCTGAAGCGGCAGAATTGCGTCAGACCTTATCCGTGCTGGAGATACGCCAGAAATTTCCGCCAAGAGGTTCGGCGACAGCGGCAAGGCGAGCGAATGGGCAGCCGCCACGTATAGAAGGACGCTAGCTAGCGTCCTTCCGTCCCCCAGGCTCTCCCCTGCTAGTCGCCTTAAGAGCGTCCGAATGTGATCATCCAGGTATTCCCCAAAGCGAACGTCAAGCATCGCAGCCAGAAGTGCCCCGCCCTGAGTTGTCGAACCTTCCCGCGCCGCCGCCACCAATCTCCGCGGCCGGTCCCCCGGCGCAGCGTTAGCAAGTTGGCCTAAGCCTGGTGCCCCAAATCTTTCCCAGCCTACGACAATCCGTTGAGCGTCGCTCTCATCGAGGCCACTCATGGAAACCTCGCGAAGGCCCACGACACTCTTCCAGGGCCAAGTCCGCGCACCCGAGCGCACCCAGTCCACGGTTCGCGCGGCAGCCACGAAAGTGATATTCGGCCTCTGATGCCTTGACAGAAATTCGTAGAGAACTTTTGCAATCTCATCGGCATCATCAGAGAATATGAAAGTTGGCCGATCATCGGGAATGCCCTGGAGGTCAACAACGGAAAGATCGGCACCAAACTGACGCCAAAGAACCCTGTTGGCGTCGTCAGCGGCGAGTATGCATGCTATCTGCATTATGAGAGTCGACTTTCCCTCCCCACTGGGACCTTGAATCAAGACCATCCGTCCGACACGAGCCGACGCAGGCCCCGACTGAAGATGTGAGACCAGTTCGTCGACCAAGTGTCGACTGGCAGGTACCCCGTGAACAATGTCCCGCCAGCCCGGGGGTCTCCCATCGAAATACGCAACCGCCTCGCCTTGTGATATGTCTTCCTCGTCGCGCAGGTTTGCGAGATAACTGCGGTTGAGTTGAATCCATCCAGACTCCAACACTCCCCCTTTAAGGCCGATCAGGTGCGCTCAGAGTAGTGAACCTCGGAGGTGCTGCATCACTCCAGGCGAAGGTCGAATCGGCACTCTTCGACAATTCTTCCAAAGCACCGTTCGCTCTGCGGAGCCAATAATTTCCACTTTGGTCCGTGAAGGCGAGTTCCACTGCGAACCGGACATCTGATCGCGCTGATACTGCTCTGGATACGCCGACTCGCCAACGGCCCGGAGGCAGCACGTCGACCGCAACGATCTCATCCATCGATCCGACCAGTTCCTCCGCGCTCGACGGGCCTGTACCGTTCAGCGTAATTAAGAAGATGTAGACCCGATAAACAACACTATCGGACAGGTTGTTTAGAGTGATAGCGCGTTGGCCCGGCCCAAAGTCGAAGACTTCTGGCCAGCCGGCAACCCTCTCCGCTTGGCTGCGCAATAGTTCTTTTCGACGCTGAGCCTGATCGCTTCTACGGACCCGGCGATCACGCTCGATTAGGCCTAGCATGAGGATCAGGGTCAGCACAACCCCGACGGACCCCACCCAAGTCGCCCAGTCGCCTTTTGGCATGCACTGATACCCGAAGAGGCACAACTCGGCTGACTGCATGCGCCGCAGCCTACGGGAACAACTGCGGAAGAGTGACGAGAACCCAGCGATGCCCCGATGCGTCAGTATCGCCATCGAACGCTCCGGGCGCATGCGTGAGGCTCTGGACGCATCAGCCTGCCGGCGTCGCCACGTCGACTCGGCATCACCAGCGACTAGGCGGGCCACCGCGCCGATAGCGAGATCGTCTCCAACAAGGTCTAACGGATCGACCCCACCACCAGCGTGGACCGCCTGGTCGCGGACTGTTTCGGCGCGCCGAACGGGCTGGTCTCTCCCCCGACAAGCGCCAGTTCTTCGTCTCCGACACTCGCGCCGACGAGTCTGGGCTTCGACGTATGCGAGGGCGGGACCCTCCGACGGCACGGTCTTCGCCGAGGCCGGCGCCAGCGACGACGCCCGCTTCGACAACCTCCGCTTCGACTACAGCGGCCGGCTCTGGGTCGCCCCGATAAACTGCTACGACCCCGACGGGACCTCATCGGCCGCCTGAACGTCCCCGAGACCGTCTCCAATATCCTGGTGCGGTGCCAGGCACAACCAACTCTTCATCACCGCTGAGACCGGCTTCTACTCCGTGGCATGGGCGTGACCGGCACCCACCCAACCAGCCCTGACGCCGGTCCTGCCTGTAGCCAGCACCCACAGGCACGGTCCCGGGTGCAACTTTCGGGGCCTCTGGAACAACTGAAGGCGTGGGATGGCAACGAAGGGGCAGGTACCCGAATTCGGGTTTCGAGGTACTCGTATGGACGGTCGAGCGCGGTATCGCCCCGAATGCGTAAGAGCGGCACCCGCATCCGCGTCCAGCGAGGTCCCGGAGGCGGCTATCTCTTGGATATGCGGTCCAAGCTGGATCCCATCTCGCTCGATCCGGACGAGGTGGCGGGCGCTGATCGTTGCCCTCGTTGCCTGGGCCCTACAGCAACCGACTCGGCGCGTACGAACATGCACAGAACAAGCTCACCCGAGCGCTGCTGCCCTCAGTGTGGCGACACGGGACCAGAGGGTCTATGCCCGGCCCCTCGACACCGGCGCTCATGATCTCGGTCAGTCGAGGCCTTCGACGCTGCGGAAGTCGCGCTCGACACCGTCGGACAGAGCGGCCAGCGCCTCCTGGTAGGCGGCACTCTCGTGCGTCGAGACGGCCTGCTCGAATCTGTCGAACTCGATCAGGACGGTGCGCTCGGCGATCCCGGCCTCGTGCGCCACGACCCGGCTGCCACGGGTGAGGACCCTTGGCGTGAGTGCGGGGACGAGCCGACGTCGGCCGTCGCTCAGACGTTGAATCGGAACTCCACCACGTCGCCGTCGGCCATGACGTAGTCCTTGCCCTCCATGCGTACCTTGCCGAGGTCACGGGCCTTGGCGACGGAGCCGGCGGCGATGAGGTCGTCGTAGGAGACGATCTCGGCCTTGATGAAGCCCTTCTGGAAGTCGGTGTGGATGACACCGGCCGCCTCGGGGGCGGTGGCGCCCTTGGGGATCTCCCACGCGCGGACCTCCTTGGGCCCGGCGGTGAGGTAGGTCTGCAGGCCGAGGGTGTCGAAGCCGACCCGGGCGAGGATGTCCAGGCCGGGCTCCTCGACGCCGGCGTCGGCCAGGAACTCGCGGGCCTCGTCCTCGTCGAGCTCGACGAGCTCGGACTCGAACTTGGCGTCCAGGAAGATCGCCTCGGCGGGGGCGACCAGCTCACGCATCGAGTCCTTGAGGGACTCGTCGGCGAGCTCGTCGGAGTCGCAGTTGAAGACGAAGATGTAGGGCTTCGCGGTGAGAAGCATCAGGTCGCGGATCAGGGCGCGGTCGATCTTGGTGGCGATGATCGGGGTGCCGGCCTCGAGGGCCTCCTTGGCCTCGACCACGGCGGCGAGGTTCGCCTTGAGGTCGGGAGCCTTGCGCGACTCCTTCTCCAGCCGCGGGATCGCCTTCTCGACCGTCTCCAGGTCGGCGAGGATGAGCTCGGTCTGGATGGTGGAGATGTCGTTGGCGGGCTCGACCTTGCCGTCGACGTGGGTGACGTCGTCGTCGCGGAAGACCCGGGTGACCTGGCAGATCGCGTCGGACTCACGGATGTGGGAGAGGAACTTGTTGCCCAGGCCCTCACCCTGCGAGGCGCCGCGCACGATGCCGGCGATGTCGACGAACTGCACGGTGGCCGGCAGCAGCTTCTGGGAGCCGTAGATCTTCGCCAGCTCGGCCAGCCTCTCGTCGGGGACCCCGACGACGCCGACGTTGGGCTCGATGGTGGCGAAGGGGTAGTTCGCCGCGAGTACGTCGTTCTTGGTCAGAGCGTTGAAGAGGGTCGACTTGCCCGCGTTGGGAAGTCCCACGATGCCGATGGTGAGTGCCACGATCGACAATCCTAGAGTCGTACGCCGACCACGGCCGAAACGCGGACGGGACCGGGGTCCGCGCGGCAAACTCTGCAGCGTGAGCGAGCTTCCCGGCACCAGCCTCCCGACCGGTTTCCGTTTCGGCGCCAGCACCGCCGCGTACCAGATCGAGGGGGCGGCCGCCGAGGACGGCCGCGGTCCCTCGGTGTGGGACACCTTCTGCGCCGAGCCCGGACGGATCGTCGACGACAGCAGCGGCGAGGTGGCCTGCGACCACTATCACCGGCTCGACGAGGACCTGGCGCTGATGGCGCGGCTCGGGCTGGATGCGTACCGCTTCTCGATCTCCTGGTCGCGCGTCCTGCCGACCGGCTCCGGCGAGATCAACCAGAAGGGTCTCGACTTCTACGACCGCCTCGTCGACGGACTGCTGGAGCGTGGCATCGCCCCGATGGCGACGCTCTTCCACTGGGACACCCCGCAGGTGCTGCAGGACGCCCACGGCGGCTGGCTGAGCCGGAAGACGGCCCAGCGCTTCGGGGAGTACGCCGCCGTGATGGGCGAGAGGCTTGCCGACCGCGTCGCCCACTGGTGCCCGGTGAACGAGCCGAACGTGGTGACCGTCTTCGGCCACGCCCTGGGCATGCACGCCCCTGGCGAGGCGCTGGTCTTCGACGCGCTGCCGGCCGGTCACCATCTGCTGCTCGGGCACGGGCTGGCGGTCCAGGCGCTGCGGGCCGCGGGCGCCACCAGCATCGGCACCGCGACCAACCACATGCCCGTCTGGCCCGCGACCGACTCGGAGGGGGACGTGGCCACCGCCGGACTGCTGGACACGCTGTGGAACCACTCCTTCGCCGACCCCGTGCTGCTCGGCCGCTATCCCGAGGACCTCGCCGCGCTCTTCCCGGTGCAGGACGGCGACCTGGAGGTGATCAGCACGCCGGTCGACTTCTACGGGCTCAACTACTACAACCCGACCGCGGCGGCGGCCGCTCCGGCAGGAGCCGCGAACCCGATCGCCCAGCCGCCGATCACCGGGTACCCGACCACCGACTTCGGCTGGCCGGTCGTCCCCGACGGGCTCCACGAACTGCTGACCTCGCTGCACCGGCGCTACCCGGAGCACCCGCCGTTCGTGATCACCGAGAACGGGGCGTCCTACAACACCTCCCCCGGTGACGGCGACGCCGACCGGATCGCCTACCTCGATCTCCATCTGCGTCAGGTCGAGCGCGCGGTCGCCGACGGCATCGACGTGGCCGGCTACTACTGCTGGTCGCTGATGGACAACTTCGAGTGGGCCGAGGGATACACCCAGCGGTTCGGGCTGGTGCACATCGACTACGACACCCTGGTGCGCACTCCGCGGCCGTCCTTCGACTGGTACGCCTCGGTCATCGCCGCGCACAGGGCGCGGCGATGACGCCTGGTCAGTCGAACCGGAAGACGAGCGGGAACACCACGACGACGATCGCCGCCCACAGGCCGTAGACCGGGAGATAGCGGGTCTGCCAGCGCTCCACGTCGTGGAAGGTGCCGGTGCGGCGTACGAATCCCAGGGTGAGCCACCCGGTCCAGGCGAGATGCGCGAGCAGGAGAAGATTGAGGCCGACGGCCGCGGTCTTGTTGGCGGTCCAGCCGAACTCCGCGATCCGGCTCACCATCGCGGTCAGCGCGATCGCGTCGACCGCGAGCGCGGCCACGACCAGCCCGAGCTCGAGCCAGTCGAAGACGCCGGCCGGCTCCATCGGGTTGTGGGCCGAGATCGAGTAGAGCAGCAGAGCGACGACCAGGATCAGCACCGCGTCCATCAGGATGAGCAGGCTGCGGTCGACCGCCTCGAAGGAGTCGCCGAGGACCATCACCGCGAACATCGCCACCAGCATCACCAGCGCGAGCGGGGTGAAGACCTTGGTGAGCACCGGGGCGATGTTCTCGACCACGTCCATCTTCACCTCGACCAGCCAGGCCGCGACCATGATCGCGCCGGGGATGCCGAAGGGCAGGATCCAGCTCTCCAGGTAGGGCTCGAGGTCGAAGCCGGCCAGGTTCCACACGGCGACGCTGAGCGCGATGAGCACTCCGGCGCCCGCCGCGATGAGAGCCAGGTACATCGCAAGCTCACCGGTGAACCTCACGAAGTCCATCCTGCGGCCGTGGGAGCGCCAGTCGCCGCCGGCGTACGCCACCGCGGTGAGCAGCCACAGCACCACCGGCGTGTGGACGACCACGAGCACGGCGGTCATGCCTGGGGCCTCGCCCGGGCCGGGGAGCATGTCGAACGGGTAGAGGTTGACCACGAGCACGAGTGCGGCCGCAGCCGCGGTGAGGACCGCCGCGACCTTCCAGGAGACCCGGCGCTTGTACGCCAGCCAGCCGGTCACCGCAGGGACCAGCACGAACACCACGTTGCGGACGAGCGCGAACTCGTCCAAGGCCTCGACCAGGATCTTGAGCGCGACACCGGCCAGCAGCGCCACCCCGATGACCAGGCCGAGGTCGCGCCAGCGCGACCCCACGACGCCGGCGCCCGGCTCCGGGATCAGCACCAGCTGGCGCCAGAGCCGCTCGGAGTGCTCGCGGGCGAACTCGCGCGAGACGTCGTCGAGGTTGCCCATCCGCTTGACCGCGACCAGGAACGCCTCGTCCTCGGCCAGGCCGCCTGCGGCGAGATCGGCGATCTGGTCGCGCAGGTGGTCCTCCATCTCCGCGATGTCGTCGGTGGTCATCGCCGGGCGGCGCGCCACGAAGCTCCGCCACTGGTCGATCTGCGCCTCCATGTCGACGCCCGTGGTCGCTCGCTGCCGCTCGCTCATGCCAGCCCCTCCGCCACCGGTGGCGTGCCGAACCTGCGCCACACGTTGTCGAGGGTGTCGGCAACCACCTGCCACTGCCGCTGCCTGTCGGCGAGGGCCTGCCGGCCGGCGTCGGTGATCGCGTAGTGCTTGCGCCGGCGGCCGCTCTCGGACCGTCCCCAGGTCGCCTCGACATGGCCGAGCCGCTCCAGCCGGTGCAGCAGCGGGTAGAGCATCCCGTCGGTCCACTCCATCCGGCCGCCGGAGAGCTCCGCCACCCGTTTGCCGATGGCGTAGCCGTAGGACTCACCCTCGGCCAGGATGCCGAGCACGAGCGGGGTCGCCGAGGCGGCGACCAGGTCCTTGTCGATGCGCATTCCACCACCTCGCTGATACCTAGATCTTCTAGGTGTTAACCCTAGCTGTTCTAGGGGTGCGCCGGAGCGGTCTGCACCGAATCTGCACATATCCGACGGCAAAGACCGACGACCGAATAGGCTCGCCAACCGTGAGCGACCCCGACGCACCACAGCGACTGCGCGAACCCGCTCATCAGGTCTCCGAGCGAGCACCGGCCTACTGGCGCACGGCGGAGGCGATCGGGGCGGTGATCTGGCTGGCGCTCGCTGTCGGCGCGGCCGTGACGGCGGTCCTGGTGCCGACCGGCTTCTGGACCTGGATCCTCTGGCTGGCCGCGGTGGTCTTCCTGCTGGCACCGGTGCCGGGACTGACCTTCGTGCCGTCGATCCGGTTCCGGATCCACCGGTGGGAGGTCACCGACATCGCCGTCCACGTACGCCACGGGTGGCTCACCGTCGTCGACGAGATCGTGCCGCTCTCCCGGGTGCAGACGGTCGACTCGACGCAGGGGCCGCTGATGCGGCAGTTCGGGCTGCGTACGGTGAAGGTCTCCACGGCCTCCTCGGCCGGCATCGTCGAGATCGCCTGCCTCGACGACGCGCTCGCGCTCGAGGTCGTCGCGAAGCTGGTCGCCATCACCGCCGCGACGCCCGAGGACGCGACGTGAGCGCACCCGAGGGCCCCGGGATCCCGGACGCGGAGTGGCAGCGGCTGGCCGGCTGGACCGCGATCGTCAGCCCGCTCTCGACGTTGCGTCAGGCGATCATCCCGGCCGCGGTCGGCGCCTTCGGTGCCGGTCAGGCGAACGTGGTCATCGGCCTCCTGGTGGCGGTCGGCATCGCGGCCGTCGCCGCCCTGGCCGGCCTGGTCCCGTGGCTGACCACGACCTACCGGGTGACGCCGACCCACCTGGAGGTACGCAAGGGGCTGCTCAACCGCACCACCCTGACCGCGCGCCTGGACCGGGTGCGCAGCGTCGACCTCAACTCCACGCTCATCCACCGTGCGCTCGGGGTCACCAAGGTCAACGTCGGCACCGGTGTCGACGAGGGCCAGATCACCCTCGACTCGCTGACCAAGGACGCGGCCGCGCGGCTGCGGCGCGAGCTGCTCCACGCGGCCCCCTCGACCCCGGCCTCCTCCTCGGCCGAGGTCACGCCCGCCGCGACCTCGGCCGAGGAGCTGCCGGCCGCCGGTGAGGTCGTCGCGAAGCTCGACTGGTCCTGGATCAAGTACGCCCCGCTCAACCTCAAGAACCTCGCGATCGCCCTCGGCGGTCTGGCCGCGTTCTTCGGCGCCTTCTCCGACGTCATCCCGTGGGAGCGGCTGACCGGCATCCGGGTCGACGACGGCGAGATCAACGGGCGCCCCGTCGACTCGCTGTTGCACATGCTGGTCCTCGCCATCCCGATCGCGCTGATCGCCGCCGCGGTGGTGTGGGCGGTCGGCTCGTGCGTGGGCTACGCGGTGCGCTGGTGGGACCTCCAGGTCGTGCGGGAGCAGGGCCGCGAAGGCACCACGCTGCGGCGTAGCTTCGGCCTGACCAGCACCCGCGCGACGACGGTGGAAGAGGCGAAGGTACGCGGCGCCACCTCCACCGTCGGCCCACTGATCGGCCTGGCCGGCGGCGCCGACCTCAACCTGCTCACCACCGGGCTCGACGACAACTCCCCCGCGGTCCTGCCGACGGCGCCCGAGTCGGTGGTGTCGGCCGTCGGCACCGACATCCTCGGCGAGGACGCGTTCTCGGCGGTGCTCACCGGCCACGGCCCCCGGCCACGCCGGCGCTACTGGTTCCGCGCGGTCCTCGCCACCGTGGTCTGGACGCTGATCGCACTCGTCCCGACCGTGCTGATCGGCGTCTTCGGCGACACCTGGCTCTGGTGGATCCCGGTCGCCGTGACGGTCATCGCGCTCGTCATCGGGCTGGTCGGCGCCGAGCTGCGCCACCGCCACCTCGGCCACACCCTCACCGACCGCTACCTGGTGGTCCGGTCCGGCTCCTACACCGCCGTGCGCACCGCCCTGCAGACCGACGGCGTCATCGGCTGGCGGGTCCGGCAGACCTTCTTCGACCGCCGCATCGGCCTCGCCCAGGTCATCGCGATGACCGCGGCCGGCCAGGAGTACGTCGCCATCCCGGACGTGCCGCTCGAGACCGCCGTCGCGCTCGCGACGGCGGCCACGCCGCGTACGGTCTCGGGGTTCGTCGAATAACCCGTTTCCCATCGGCCGGCTTCGGAGGATGATCCGCCCATGACGATCCAGATCCGCCATCTCACCTTCGACAGCGCCGAGCCCCGCAAGCTCGCCGAGTTCTGGTCCGCGGTGACCGGCTGGCACCTCTTCTACGACGAGGACCCCGAGGTGATCGTCGCCCGGAGCTTCCCGTCGAAGGAGCTGATGTTCCTCTTCGTCCCGGTGCCCGAGGCGAAGACGGCGAAGAACCGGGTCCACATCGACATCAAGCCGGAGGACACCACCCGCGACGAGCTGGTCGAGCGCGCGCTCTCGCTCGGCGCCACCGTCTTCGGCGACCACCGCAAGGAGGACGGCACCGGCTTCGTCGCGCTCCGCGACCCCGAGGGCAACGAGTTCTGCATCGAGCGCGGCGAGCACGAGATGGCCTCGAGCGGCCCGATGAAGATCGGGCTCACCATCTGACGCTCAGCGGCTGAGCACCCCGACCCGTCCACCAGCGCCGGCGGCCCAGCAGGTGCCGTCGGCGCAGTCGACGGTGTGGAAGCGGGTCTGCGCGGCCCCGAACGGCTTCCAGGAGCGGCCGTTGTCGTGGCTGACGTCGCTGCCGTTGGGCCCGACGGCGATCGCGGTGCGACCGCCGACCCAGGCCACCGCCTCGCGGTATCCGCCCAGGTCGGAGGCGGAGTTGGTCCAGGTGCGGCCACCGTCGGTGGAGTAGGCGGCCCGGTCCACGCCGTCGTCCTCGAGACCGAAGTCGCCGCCGACCGCGATCCCCTGGCGCGGGTTGCGGAAGCCGAGGCCGAAGACCCCGGCGGCCTCGCCGGTCGCGATCGTGGAGTCGGCCCAGGACCAGGAGCGGCCGCCGTCGTGGGTGGCGTAGACCTTCGCCGCGGCGCCGCCACCGCCGATCCAGGCGTCGTGGGCGCCCGCGGTGACCAGGCAGGTGCCGCTGGCCGAGTAGCCGAACTCGCCCGGCGCCTCCAGGCCACGCGTGTCCGCGATCTGCCAGGTGTCGCCGCCGTCGGCGGTGGTGATGATCCGCCACTCGCCGTCGACCGGGTCGCTCATCGCGATGCCCCGCTCGCCGCCGGGCCAGAAGTCGAGGCAGTCGTAGAACGAGGTCGGCTCCGCCGAGCGGAACGTCTCGGTCCAGGTCGCGCCGCCGTCGACGGTCCTGTAGATCCGGCTCGCCTGACCCTCACCGATCGAGAGCACCACCGCCTCGCTCGCCGAGCGCGCCTCGACGTCGCGGAAGAGCAGCCCCTCGGATCCCGGCGGCGAGACCTCGTCCCAGGTGTCGCCACCATCCGTCGTACGGAACACTCCCCCGCTGTCGCCGCCGACCCACGCGGTCTCCGCGTCGACGGCATCCAGCGCCCGGAAACCCTGTGTCGTGTCGACGTTCACCGACGTCCAGCCGTACGCACCTCCCGGCTGCACAGCCTGCGCCGACGGCGCGAGGGTGAGGGTGGTGAGGGCGAGAGCGGCCGCCGCTGCGGCTCCGACAACGATGCGCACGAAAGGTCACCTTGGCCCTGCCCGGACGATCTGTCCACCGATCCGGCGAAAATCGTCCGGCTGCCAATGATGCGGAGTCGGCAATTTTCTTCCGTGACCCGTTGGTAGCCCCTAAAGTGAATCGCCGTGCCGCACAGCGGCGGTGCAGATGGGGAGGTTGTCATGAGCAGCACGACACTGACCAGGCGTGGAAGGCTGGCGGCCGCGGGACTTGCCGCCGCGGTGGCGGTCGCGATGCCGTACGCAGCGACCCACGCCGCCGAGCCGGACCGGCCCACGGCGACCGCCGGGCAGTCCGACGCCGACATGGCCTCCGCACAGCACCGCCAGATCGTCTCGCTGATGCGGCACATGTCGCTCCAGCAGAAGGTCGGCCAGCTCTTCGTGATCGAGGTCTACGGGCGCGACGCCACCAACGTCAGCGACACCGCGAAGGCCGGCAACCAGAAGCTCTACGGCGTGGACACCCCGGCGCAGGCGATCGCGAAGTACCAGCCCGGTGGGGTCATCTACTTCACCACCCGCGGGCCCGACAACATCGGCGACCCCGCCCAGGTGGCGACGCTCTCCAACGGTCTGCAGAACGCCGCGCTGCAGCAGCGGCCCAAGATCCCGCTCAACATCGCCGTCGACCAGGAGGGCGGTGCCCTGGTGGCCCGCTTCGGCCCGGCCAGCGGGGCGACCCAGATGCCGGGCCAGATGGCGCTGGGCGCCGACGGCTCGACCGCCGACGCGGCTCGGTCCGCCGAGGTGATCGGCACCGAGCTGGCCGCGGTCGGGATCACCCAGGACTACGCGCCGGTCGCCGACGTCAACCTCAACCCCAACAACCCGGTCATCGGCATCCGCAGCGCCGGCGCCGACCCCGCCGCGGTCTCCGACATCGTCGCCGCCGAGGTGGGCGGCTTCGACGCGGGCGGCCTCTCCTCGATCGCCAAGCACTTCCCCGGCCACGGTGACACCGGCACCGACAGCCACTACGGCCTGCCCGAGGTGACCCACACCCGCGAGCAGCTCGAGCAGATCGACCTGCCGCCCTTCGAGGCCGCGATCGACGCCGGGATCGACGCGATCATGACCGCCCACGTGACCGTGCCTTCGATCGACCCGAGCGGCGAGCCGGCCACCATGTCGGAGCCGATCCTCACCGGCCTCCTCCGCGAGGAGCTCGGCTTCGACGGCCTGATCGTGACCGACGCCCTCGACATGCAGGGCGCGAGCGCGACCTACCCGCCCGACGTCGCCCCGGTCGAGGCCTTCCTCGCCGGCGCGGACCAGTTGCTCATCCCGCCGCAGATGGACACGGCGTACGCCGCGGTCATCGGTGCCGTCAAGGACGGCAGGATCTCGCGGCAGCGGCTCGACCAGTCGGTCTACCGGATCCTGAAGCACAAGCTCGACAACGACATCTTCGAGAGCCCGTACGTCGACCCGACCGCCGCCTCGGCCGTCTTCAGCAACCCCGTCCACAAGGCCGACGCCCAGGCGATCTCCGACCGCACCACCACGCTGGTGAAGAACGACGACGGCCTGCTCCCGCTGACGCCCGGACCGAAGAACGTCCTGGTCGCGGGCTGGGGTGTGGACACGACCGCAGGCATCGCGGCCGGCCTGCAGAAACGCGGTGCGACGACGCAGGTCCTGCAGTCGGGCACCACACCGACCGACGCGCAGATCGACGCCGCCGTCCAGGCCGCCCAGGGCAAGGACCTGGTCGTGGTGCCGACCAACAACGCCTGGCAGATCAACCCGGCGACGGGCGAGCCGACCCCGGCGGCGGTCGCCCAGACCAAGCTGGTCAAGGCGCTGCTCGCCACCGACACCCCGGTGATCGTGACCGCGATGCGCAACCCCTACGACGTCACGTCGTTCCCGGAGGCCACCACGGTTCTCGACACCTACGGCTACACCTCCCACCAGCTCAAGTCGCTGGTGCGGGTGCTCTACGGCGAGGTCAACCCGAGCGGCAGGCTCCCGGTGGAGATCCCCGGTCTCTTCCCGCTCGGGCACGGCCTGACGTACTGACGGAGAGAGTTGTGAAGCCGAGAGTGGCCTATCGGCCACTCTCGGCTTCGCAACCTCTGAGCTAGGGGGCCGGCCAGATCACCTTGTCGTCGTCGCCTACCACAGCTTCGGCGAAGGACGTGTCGAACCAGGAGGCGGCCTGCTCGGGGGTGACCTTCTGCCCCGCGTACTTCGTCACGACCTGGGCCAGCGCGGCGACGTTGTCGGGGTCGACCGAGCCGAACCTGCCCGGGAGCGGGTTGTCGGCGGCGACCTCGACCTCCGTGCGCCAGATGGCCGTCTCGTGCTTCTTGTCGGACTCGGCGCCGGCCAGGTCGTGCTGGTAGCCGATGCACTCCTCGACGTGCTCGTCGGCGGCGCAGTAGGCGTACGCCTTGAAGACGGCGCGCAGGAAGTCCTGGACCGCGGTGGGGTTCTTCGCCGCCCACGCGGGGTTGACGGAGTAGGCGCCGAGGGAACCGGGCACCTTGAAGTCGGTCGGCTGCCAGACCGTGACCTTCTCGCCGGCGTCCTTCAGCTGGTTGGGCTCGTTGGAGACGAAGCCGACCAGCGCGTCGACCTGGCCGCGGGGCAGGATGCCGGGGTCGTAGCCGACCTTGACCTGCTTCACCTTCGACATGTCCACCCCGGCCTCGGCGAGCATCGCCTGCACGCCGACCGGCACCCAGCCCTTGTGGCCGAGCGTCTTGCCCTCGAGCTGCTTCAGATCCGTGATGTCGGTGCCGGTCATCAGCACGTCGAGGCCGGCGTCGGAGTAGGAGGAGACGCCGAGCACCTTCAGGCCGCTCGCGTTGGAGGTCATGATGTCCTGCTCGGAGAGCGGTCCGACCTGGACCTTCCCGGCGGCGATGAGCTTGGCGTTCTGGGAGACGTCGCCCGAGCCGGGCTGGAGCTCGACGTCGAGGCAGAGATCGTCGAAGTAGCCGAGCCGGTCCGCGGCGATGGCCTCCATGATCGAGGCCGACGCCTGCCAGTAGTAGCCCGACATGTAGGTGATCTTCCCGGCCTTCTCGTTCTGCTTGCAGCGCTCGGCCGAGACCGCGCTCCCCGTCTCACCAGCGGAGTCGGAGTCCGGCGAGGACCCGCAGGCGGTCAGGGCACCCAGCAGGACGACCGCCGAGGTGAGGGCAGCGGCGATCGGACGTACGCGAGACATCAAGGGCTCCTTCGAGTCAGGTCAGGACTGGTGCCAGTGGAGCACTCGCCGCTCGGCGAGGGTCACGACCCAGAACAGCAGCGATCCGAGCGCCGCGAGGACGAAGATCGCTGCCCACACCGTAGCCAGTCTGTTCTGCGAGCTGGCCACCTGTATCACGCTGCCGAGTCCGGCGGCCGAGCCCGCGGCGGAGAGCTCCGCGACGACGGCACCGATCATCGACAGCGGGAACACGATCCGCAGGGACGCGAAGACGTAGGGCAGCGAGGCCGGGACCCGCAGGTGCCGCAGCACCTCCAGCCGGCTCGCGGCCACCGTGCGGTAGACCTGAAGCACCGGCGCCGGCACCGCGCGCAGCCCGGTCGCCACGTTGATCAGGATCGGGAAGAAGCAGACCAGCGCGGTCAGCACGACCTTCGGGCCCATCCCGAACCCCAGCGCGACCACGAGGAGCGGGGCGATCGCCACCAGCGGGGTCACCGAGAGCACCACGGCCAGCGGCATCACCGCGCGCCGCACCACGCCGACCTCGCTCACCACGACGGCGAGGGCGAAGGCGGCGACGAAACCGATCCCGAGCCCCACCAGCGCCTCGCGCAGCGTGACCAGGGTGTTCGTCAGGAAGTAGCCGGGGTCGTCGGTCAGCACGCCCGTGATGTCGCCCAGCGGCGCGAACAGGTAGGGCATCCGCCGTGCACCCAGCTCCCACCCGAACCCGAGCACGACGAGGAGGAGGACGAACGGGAGCCAGTACGCCGGCCGGAGGAGCCGGGCGCGTTGACGGATCCTCCGGGTGGCTGCCGTCCCTGTGGCCGCGTCGGTGGCCGGAGCGACCACCTCACCGATCACCCGACTCACCGGACGACCCCGCTGTGGCTGAACGCGTCCCGCAGGCTCTCCCGGAGGGCGAGCTCGTAGGCGTGGAACTCCGGCGAGGTGATGATCTCCTGGTGCCGCGGGCGGGGCAGGTCGATGTCGATCACGTCGGTGATCCGGCCGGGTCGCGGAGCCATCACGACGACCTTGTCGGAGAGCCGGACGGCCTCGGAGATCGAGTGGGTGACGAACACGACGGTGGCGCGGGTCTGCTCCCACAGCTCCAGCAGCTGCTCCTGGAGCGCCTCCCGGGTGAACTCGTCGAGCGCACCGAACGGCTCGTCGAGAAGGAGTACGTCGGGGCGCAGCCCGAAGGCGCGTACGATCGCGGTCCTCTGCTTCATGCCGCCGGACAGCTCGGCAGGAAGCTTGTGGAGCGACTCCCCCAGGCCGACCTCGCGCAGCATCGCCTCGAGGTCGGGGCGGCCGCGGTCGCCCCGGCGGGCGGCCCCGCGCCGGTTGACCTTGTGGGGCAGCGTCACGTTGCCGAGCACGCTCAGCCAGGGCAGCAGCGCGGGTGACTGCGGCACGAACCCGAAGGCCTTGCCCTCTGCGGCCTCCTTCGGCGTCAGGCCGCACACCGTGATCGTGCCCGCGTCCGGCTTCTCCTGCCCGCTGACCAGCCGCAACAGGGTCGACTTGCCGCAGCCCGATGGTCCGATGATGCTCACGAACGTGCCGGGTTCGATGGTCAGCTCGATGTCGGCGAGGGCCACCAGCTCGGAGAGGTCGGCCTGCTCGTAGAGACGCCGGACCCCGTGCATCTCGATCGTCGCGCTGCCCACGCCTCAAACGTTAGTCCACGACGGCTTCTGGATAGTCTGACGGGCGTGCGTATCGCCACATGGAACATCAACTCCATCCGCTCCCGCATCGACCGCGTCGAGGCCTTCGTCGAGCGACACTCGATCGACGTGCTCGCCCTGCAGGAGACCAAGGCCAAGCCCGACCAGATCCCGACCATGGGCCTGGAGGCTCGCGGCTACGAGGTCGCCTCGGTGGGCTACGACCAGTGGAACGGCGTCGCGCTGCTCTCCCGCGTCGGGATGTCCGACATCGAGATCGGGTTCGAGGGGATGCCGTCGTTCAAGGACGTCGCGGAGGCTCGGGCCCTCTCGGCGACGTGCGGTGGCGTACGCGTAACCTCGGTATACGTCCCGAACGGCCGCAAGCCCGACGACCCGCACTACGCCTACAAGCTGGAGTGGCTCGCCGCGCTCCAGAAGGCCGCGACCGCCTGGCACGGCGGCCCCTCGGCGATGGCCGGCGACTGGAACGTCTGCCCGTTCGACGAGGACTGCTTCGACCCCAAGCAGTTCGTCGGCAAGACCCACCTCACCCCCGCCGAGCGCGACGCCTTCTTCGCCATCGAGAAGGACTTCAAGGACGTCGTACGCCCCTTCGTGCCCGGCCCCGAGGCCTACACCTACTTCGACTACTACCGGCAGCGCTTCGAGCGCAACCGCGGCCTGCGCATCGACTTCGTCCTCGGCTCGCCGACGTTCGCCTCACGGGTGACGGGCGCGTTCGTCGACCTCGACGAGCGCAACCCCGCCATCGGCACCGGCTCCCCCTCCGACCACGCTCCGGTGATCGTCGACCTCGCCGACTGAGGCCGGCTATTTCGGCGGCAGTGATTCCGCCGTGGCGACGCCGCGCCTGACCCAGTCGGCGAGCGCGTCGCCGCAGAGCAGGTCGGCCGCGACGTTGACGTACCCGGACATCGTCCGGGCACCCATGACCATCGGCTCGGCGCCCGCGGCGATGGCGGCCTCGTAGGCCGACCTGCCGGTGCGTACGAGCAGGTCGTCGGCACCGACCGCGCAGGCCATGTTGCCGTTCACCATGAACGCCAGCCCACCGAACATCTTCACCTCGGTGGCGTCGGCAGGCATGAGGTCACGGACACGCTCGGCAAGCTCAGCGTCGTAAGCCATGTCTCCATGCAACCACGTCCGCCGCGCTGAGCCCATCGAACAAAAGTGTCGGTGGTCCCTGGAAGGATCGTGGTCATGGAGATCTGGATCCTCGTGCTCGGGCTGGTGATCGGTCTTGCCCTGGGCGGCGTGCTCGGGGGCTTGTGGGTGCGCGCGCGGAGCGTGGAGACGGTTGCGGCCGGGATGGTGGACCAGGCCGAGGTGATGCAGGGGCTCGACCGGCTCAGCGACCAGATGCAGCACCTCGACCGCGAGCGGGCGCGCTGGCAGGGACAGTTCGAGACCGAGGTCGGACGGCTGCAGACCGAGACCCGGTCGCTGTCGACGGCGCTGCGCAAACCCCAGGTCAGAGGGCGCTGGGGCGAGATGCACCTACGCCGCGCGGTGGAGCTGGCCGGTCTGGTGGACAAGTGCGACTTCTCCGAGCAGGTCCAGCTGGAGAACGGTCGGCTTCGCCCCGACCTGGTGGTGCACCTGTCCGGCAACAAGGAGCTGGTCGTCGACTCCAAGGTCCCCCTCGACGCCTACCTCGACGCCGCGGCCGCGGACAACGAGGACGACTACCGCGCTCACCTGCGCCGACACACCGCCCAGCTGCGTACGCATGTGGACCAGCTGGCCTCGAAGGCCTACTGGCGCTTCCTGGAGGAGTCGCCCGAGTTCGTCGTGCTCTTCGTACCGGCGGAGTCGTTCCTCTCGGCGGCGCTGGAGACCGAGCCCGGCCTGATCGAGTACGCCGGGGAGCGCCGCGTCGTGCTGGCCTCGCCGACCACACTGATCGCGCTGCTGCGCACGGTCGCGCACGGATGGTCCCACGAGGCGCTCGCCGAGCAGGCCCGGGAGATCCACCGACTCGGCCGTGACCTGCACCAACGCCTCTCCACGATGTCCACCCATCTGGACGGGATCGGGCGCTCGCTCAACACGGCGGTGACACGCTACAACCAGGCGATCGGATCCCTCGACAACCGGGTCCTGGTGGCCGCCCGTCGTTTCAATGAATTATCGGTAACCGACGATGAACTCGAGACGCCGCGTCCCGTCGAGATCCGCGCCGTGGAGCGGCTCAGCAGCGTGCGGGAAGATGATCGGCGCGCCGCCGAGAATGACGGTGTGCCGGGCCCTACCGTGGGTTCTGATACACAGGCTGCATACGAGAGATCGTGACCCCATGAGCGAGCGCACCATCTGGGAGGAAGGACGCGAGTCCGGCCGCCATGTCGTCGCGCTCGGATCCGCCACCTCGCTGACCGTGACCTTCGTCGATCTGCTCATCGACGACAAGATCGGCCTGCTCTTCGATCTCACCTTCGTGGCGATCGCGCTGACCCTCGCGCTCATCGTCCGGCCCAGCGACTTCTTCGTGGTCGGCGTGCTGCCACCGCTGATCATGCTCGGCATCTTCGTCCTGCTGGCCGCCACCCAGCCCGCCTCGATCGCCGATCCCGACGACGGTTTCGTCCAAGCCGTCTTCAGCGGCCTGGGCCACCACGCGATCAGCCTCTTCATCGGTTACGCCGGCTGCCTGGGCAGCCTGGCGATGCGCCGCCGGGTGCTGAGGCAGCGCAACGAGCAGAGCGACGAGGTCGAGCACGAGAGCGCGCTCGCCTCCTGATCGCTCAGTCCAGCGCGAGAAAGCCGGACACGTCGCCGGCACCCTCACGGATGATCTCGGGCTGACCGTCGGACCAGTCGATCACCGTGGTCGGCTCCGCCGGGGTCTCCCCGGCCTCGATGACGATGTCGACCTGGTGGTCGAGCGCTTCCTTGACGTTCCAGCCGAAGACCTCCGGCTCGGTCTCGCCGGGCAGGATCAGCGTGGAGGACAGCAGCGGCTCACCGAGCTCCTCGAGCAGCGCCTGTACGACGGCATGCTCGGGGATGCGTACGCCGACGGTCTTCTTCTTCGGGTGCATCAGCCGCCGCGGCACCTCGGGGGTCGCCGGGAGGATGAAGGTGTAGGGCCCCGGCGTCGCGTGCTTGATCGCCCGGAAGGCGCTGTTGTCGACATGGACCATCGTGCCGAGCTGCGCGAAGTCCTTGCAGATCAGCGTGAAGTGGTGACGGTCGTCGAGACCGCGGATCCGCAGGATCCGGTCACGGCCGTCCTTGTTGCCGATCCGCGAACCGAGCGCGTAGCCGGAGTCGGTCGGGTACGCGATCAGCTGGTCGTCACGCAGGGCATCGACGACCTGGCTGATCAGACGGGACTGCGGGTTGTCAGGATGTACGTCGAGGAATCGGGCCACCCCTCGACCCTAACGCCCACAGGCGGGCAGGGATCAACCCCTTGCCGAAGCCGCCTTCAGGTCCTTGCGCAGCTCCTTCGGGAGCGCGAAGATCAGCGACTCCTCGGCGCTCTTGTGCGCCAAGGCGTCGGGGAAGCCACGCTCCTTGAGGAACTCGACAACCCCCTCGACCAGCTTCTCGGGGACGCTGGCTCCGGAGGTGACCGAGACGCTGCGTACGCCATCGAGCCAGGACTCGTCGATCTCGCTGGCGTCGTCGACGCGGTAGGCGGCCTTGGCACCGGCCTCGAGCGCGACCTCGACCAGGCGGACGGAGTTGGAGGAGTTGCCGGAGCCGACGACGATGACCAGGTCGCTGGCCGCGCCGATCTCCTTGACCGCCTGCTGACGGTTCTGGGTGGCGTAGCAGATGTCGTCGCTGGGCGGGTCGAGCAGCTCGGGGAACTTCACCCGGAGCGCGGCGACGGTGTCCATCGTCTCGTCGACCGACAGCGTGGTCTGGGAGAGCCAGACGACCTTGGAGGGGTCGGGAACCTCGACGTCGGGTACGTCACCGGGGCCCTCGACGAGCGTGGTCGCCTCCGGCGCCTCGCCCATGGTGCCCTCGACCTCCTCGTGACCGGCGTGGCCGATCAGCAGGATGCTGTAGCCCTCGCGCGCGAACCGCTTGGCCTCCAGGTGGACCTTGGTGACCAGCGGGCAGGTCGCGTCGATCGTCTTGAGCTCGCGCACGGCGGCGTCGGCGTGGACCGCCGGGGAGACCCCGTGGGCGGAGAAGACGACGGTCGCACCCGAGGGCACCTCGTCGAGCTCGTTGACGAAGACCGCACCGCGGTTGCGGAGGTCGTCGACGACATGCTTGTTGTGCACGATCTCCTTGCGCACGTAGACCGGCGCGCCGTAGAGGTCCAGCGCCTGCTCCACGGTGATCACGGCCCGGTCCACCCCGGCGCAGTAGCCGCGCGGCTCCGCGAGGAGGACAGCCTTCTCGTCGTCGGAGATCAGGCGTGGGGTGCCGAGGTCGATGCTCATGGGATCAGTCTAGAGACCGCTCCTGAAACAGCCGAGTCGGCGCATCTTGACGCCAAACCGTGCCGAGTCGGCCCGTCTTGACGGGCCGACTCGGCAGGGATCTCGGTCAAGACGGGCCGACTCGGCGGCACTAAGGTGGCGGCATGGCCCTGGACACCTCCGCCGAGTCGCCCGCTCCGGTGCGGCAGATCGCGAACGCGATCGGCAACTGGATCGACCGGCTCGGTGCGGTCTGGGTGGAGGGACAGGTGGCGCAGCTGAGCCGGCGGCCGGGGATGCAGACCGTCTTCCTGACCCTGCGCGACTCGGTGGCCGACATCTCGGTGCCGGTGACGTGCACCCGGTTCCTGCTCGACAGCCTCAACCCGCCGCTGGTCGAGGGCGCGTCGGTGATCATCCACGCGAAGCCGTCCTACTACGCCAACCGCGGCACCCTGTCGCTGCAGGCCCGCGACATCCGCCCGGTCGGGCTCGGCGAGCTGCTCGCCCGGCTCGAACAGCGCCGGCAGCTGCTGGCCGCCGAGGGGCTCTTCGCCGCCGAGCTCAAGCGGCCGCTCCCCTTCCTGCCCACCAAGGTCGGCCTCGTCACCGCGGCCAACTCCGCGGCCGAGCGCGACGTGCTCGAGAACGCGCGACGACGCTGGCCACAGGTGCGGTTCGAGGTGGCGTACGCCGCGATGCAGGGGTCGCGCAGCGCCGCCGACGTCGTCGAGAAGCTGCAGCGGCTCGACCGCGATCCCGAGGTCGACGTCATCGTCGTCGCCCGCGGCGGCGGCTCGGTCGAAGACCTGCTGCCCTTCTCCGACGAGCACCTGATCCGCGCCGTCCACGCGGCCCGCACCCCGATCGTCTCCGCGATCGGCCACGAGCCCGACTCGCCGCTGCTGGACCTGGCCGCCGACGTACGCGCCTCGACGCCGACCGACGCCGCCAAGCTCGTCGTGCCCGACGTGGTCGAGGAGCAGCGGATCGTCGCGACCGGTCGCGACCGCCTCCGCGGCGGGATCGCCGCGCTGATCCACCGCGAGCAGACGCTGTTGGACGCCCTGCGCTCACGGCCGGTGCTGGCCGACCCACGGTCGCTGATCGACGCCCGGCGCGACGAGGTCACCTCGCTGCGCGACCGCGCCCGCCGCACCCTCGGGCACGCCCTCGACCGGGCCGCCGACGACATCGGCCACCACCGCGCCCGCGCCCGCGCGCTCTCACCCCTGGAGACGCTGAGGCGGGGGTACGCGGTCGCCCAGGACGCCGACGGACACGTACTCACCAGCGTTGCCGACACCGCCGAGGGCGCCGCCGTCAGCATCCGCCTCGCCGACGGCCGCCTGGCCGCCACCATCACCTCGACCGAGAAGACTGATCCCACCAAGGACGTGACCGATGACTGACCCCGACGGCACCGACAAGAACCTGTCCTACGAGCAGGCCCGCGAGGAGCTGGTCGAGGTCGTCCGCAAGCTCGAGGCCGGCGGCATCACCCTCGAGGAGTCCCTGGCCCTGTGGGAGCGCGGCGAGAAGCTCGCCACCCTGTGCCAGGAGTGGCTCGACGGCGCCCGGAAGAAGATCGACGCCGCGATCGCCGACGACTGATCTCTCCTCGCGCGCTACTTCTTCAGAGGCTCGGTGGTGAGGAGCGCGAGGTAGTCGCGTACGTCGCCGTCCTTGGGGCCCCAGAGCATGAGGGTCTGGCCGTCGACGTCGGCGGAGTAGCCGGTGTCGCCGTCGGAGTCGGACCACTCGGTCCAGGTGGTGGCGACGTCGGTCGGGATGCTGACCTCGTCGCCCTCCTTGGCCTGGGGGTCGACGTTCTTCTGGGCCAGCGCCTGGGCGGAGCGGGACGAGAACTCGAGGCCGACGTAGGAGGTCTCGCCCTTGACGAACGACATGGTCCACGACGGCTCCTCACCGCCCTTGTAGGAGGGGTCGGTGTTGGCGTACCAGCCCGAGGGCAGCTCGCGCGGGTAGACGACGTCGAGGTCGGCGACCTGGGCGCTGCGTACGGCGTCGGCCCAGTCGGCCTTGTAGGTCTCGTTGGCACCACTGACCTCGCGCTCGAGGTTGCCGCGCCACTGCACGACCAGCACGATCGGGACGACCAGGACGAGCAGGAAGATCATCGACCCGATGAGAGCACCGAACGTCCGCGGGTAGCTGCGCGCCGGGGTCTCCGGCTGCTCGCTCGTCGGCTGGTTCGACGGCTGGGCGGACTGCTGCTGATCCGTGTCACTCACGTCCTCCATGGTCCCACTCGACCGCGAACGCCACGAAACCTGGACGGGATGTTCCGCAGATGAGGAACTTTGTCGCGCGATTGCTCCGCAGATGCGATACTCCTCCGGTGACCTCGTACCGTATCGCCGAAGCCGCCGATCTCCTCGGCGTCAGCGACGACACCGTGCGCCGCTGGGTCGACGCGGGGCGGATCGAGGCCAGCACCGAGAACGGTCGCGCCGTCATCGACGGCATCGTCCTGGCCACCCTGGCCTCGGAGCTGGCCGACGCACCCAACCCGGACCGGACGAAGGCGGTCAGCGCCCGCAACCGGATGCTCGGGATCGTCACCAAGACCACCTTGGACACCGTGATGGCCCAGGTGGAGATGGTCTGCGGCCCCTATCGGATCGTCTCGCTGATGAGCGCCGAGGCCGCCATCGAGCTGGGGCTCGAGCCCGGCGTCAGCGCCGTGGCGTCGATCAAGTCAACCAACGTCGTAGTGGAGCGCCCATGATCACGAAGACCAGCATCTCCGCCGTAGTCGCCGTCACCGCTCTGCTCGCGCTCGCCGGATGCGGGAGCTCGAGCCAGGGGAAGGAGAAGCAGGAGCTGACCGTCTTCGCGGCGGCCTCGCTGACCGACACCTTCACCGAGCTGGCCGGTGAGTTCGAGAAGGACCATCCAGGCGTGAAGGTGACGACCAGCTTCGGCGGCTCCTCCGACCTGGTCGCACAGATCGAGGACGGCGCCCCGGCGGACGTCTTCGCCTCGGCCGACACCAAGAACATGGACAAGCTCGGCGACCTGGCCACCGACCCGCAGGACTTCGCCTCCAACACCCTCGAGATCGCCACGCCGCCGGGCAACCCGGCCAAGATCGCCGGCTTCCAGGATCTGGCCAAGGCCGGCACCAAGGTCGTCGTCTGCGCGGCCGAGGTCCCCTGCGGCAGCGCCACCGCCGAGATGGAGAAGAAGACCGGCGTCGACATCGAGCCGGTCAGCGAGGAGCAGTCGGTCAGCGACGTACTCGCCAAGGTCACCTCCGGTGACGCCGACGCCGGGCTCGTGTACGTCACCGACGTGGCGGCTGCCGGAGACACCGTGACGGGCGTCGAGTTCGCGGAGTCCGACGAGGTCGTGAACACCTATCCGATCAGCACCCTCGACGGTGCCGACGACGCCGACCTCGCCCAGGAGTTCGTCGACCTGGTGCGGAGCAAGGCCGGGCAGAAGGTGCTGAGCGATGCCGGCTTCGGCCAGCCCTGATCTTCTCGGGAGGACCGGACGGACGGACCGGCAGCGGGGGGCCGGTCCGTCCGTCGGGATGCCACGCTGGCTGTGGCTCCCCGCCGGCCTGGCGGCGGCCTTCGTCATCGTCCCGCTCGCCGCGATCATCCTCCGCGTCGACCTGGCGAGCTTGCCGGCGCTGATCACCTCGCCGTCCGCGCTGGAGGCGCTCTGGCTCAGCCTGCGCACCGCGGTGGCCAGCACGGTGCTGTGCATCGTCCTCGGCGTACCTCTCTCCACCGTCCTGGCCCGCACCAGCTTCCGAGGTCAGGGACTGGTGCGATCGCTGGTGCTCCTCCCGCTCGTGCTGCCGCCGGTCGTCAGCGGGCTGGCGCTGCTCTACACGTTCGGCCGCCGGGGGCTGCTGGGGCAGTCGCTGGACCTGGTCGGCATCCAGATCACGTTCACCACCCTCGCCGTGGTGATGGCGCAGACGTTCGTGGCGCTGCCGTTCCTGGTGATCAGCCTCGAGGGGGCGCTGCGCACCAGCGGCACCCGCTACGAGGCGGTCGCGGCCACGCTCGGCGCCCGCCCGACCACCGTCTTCCAACGCGTCACCCTGCCGCTGGTCGGTCCCGGACTGCTCTCCGGTGCCGTCCTCGCCTTCGCCCGCTGCCTGGGCGAGTTCGGCGCCACGATCACCTTCGCCGGCAACCTCCCCGGCGTCACCAGCACGATGCCGCTGCAGGTCTACCTGCTCCGTGTCGACGACCCCGACGCGGCCGTCGCGCTCTCCCTGGTGCTGGTGGTCGTCGCGGTCGCCGTGATCGGCTTCGCCCGGCACGGGAGGGCGCTATGAGCTCGCTCCATCTGCGGGCCGTGATCGCCCAGCGCGGCATCGACGTCACCCTCGACGTGGCCGCCGGCGAGACGGTCGCGCTCACCGGTCCCAACGGCGCAGGCAAGTCGAGCATCCTCGGCGTGATCGCCGGTCTCCTTCGCCCCGACGAAGGAGAGGTACGCCTAGGCGACCGCATCATCGACACCACTCCCCCGCACGCCCGTGGGGTCGCCCTCCTCGCCCAGGACCCGCTCCTCTTCCCGCACCTGTCGGTGCTGGCCAACGTGGCCTTCCCCCCTCGAGCGAGGGGCGTACACCGCCGCCAGGCCCACGATCTCGCCCTCCGCCACCTCACCGAGGTCGGCGCCGAGAACCTCGCCGGGCGCAAGCCGTCCCAGATCTCCGGCGGCCAGGCCCAGCGGGTGGCGGTCGCCCGCGCGCTCGCCGCCGACCCGGAGCTGCTGCTGCTCGACGAGCCGATGGCCTCGCTCGACGTGGACGTACGTCCAGCGCTGCGGCAGACGCTGCGTACCGCCCTCGAGGACAGGACCGCCATCATCGTCACCCACGACGCCGCCGACGCCCGCGCGCTCGCCGATCGGGTGGTGGTGATCGAGCACGGTCACGTCGTCGAGGACGGCCCGACCGAACGGGTGCTGAACGAACCGCGAACACCGTTCGCCGTCAGGCTCGTCTCTGGATCGATCAAGTGACGCGGCGGGCACTCCACCGCGCCCGGCCGATAGATTGAACCCCATGAACGACACCCAGCCGCTCGGCGTCGCCCCCACCGCCCCTGACCGCAACCTGGCCCTGGAGCTGGTGCGCGTG
Source organism: Nocardioides sp. NPDC126508 (assembly GCA_040302365.1). Lineage (GTDB taxonomy): Bacteria > Actinomycetota > Actinomycetes > Propionibacteriales > Nocardioidaceae > Nocardioides. The sequence continues at coordinate 896,248 of JBEOUM010000002.1, read as the reverse complement.
ACCGAGGCAGCCGCGATGGCCGCCGCGCGCTGGGTGGGTCGTGGCGACAAGAACGGCGCCGACGGTGTCGCGGTCAACGCGATGCGCACGATGATCTCCACGGTCGCCATGAACGGCACCGTCGTGATCGGCGAGGGCGAGAAGGACAACGCCCCGATGCTCTTCAACGGTGAGCAGGTCGGCGACGGCACCGGACCCGAGTGCGACGTCGCGGTCGACCCGATCGACGGCACCACCCTGACCGCCAAGGGCATGAGCAACGCCGTCGCGGTGATGGCGGTCGCCCCGCGCGGCAGCATGTACGACCCCAGCGCCGTCTTCTACATGGAGAAGCTGGTCACCGGCCCCGAGGCCGCCGACGTCGTCGACATCCGGCTGCCGGTCGCCGAGAACATCGCCGCCGTGGCGAAGGCGAAGGCCACCACGCCCTCCGACATCACCGTGATCGTGCTCGACCGCCCGCGCCACGACAAGCTGGTCGAGGAGATCCGCGAGACCGGCGCCCGGATCAAGTTCATCGTCGACGGTGACGTCGCCGGCGCGATCTCGGCCGCCCGTGCCGGCTCCGGCGCCGACCTGCTGATGGGCATCGGCGGCACCCCCGAGGGCATCGTCGCCGCCTGCGCGATGAAGGCCCTGGGCGGCACCATCCAGGGCCGGCTGTGGCCCAAGGACGACGAGGAGCGCCAGCGCGCCCTCGACGCCGGTCACAACCTCGACCCCGACTTCGTGCTCCACACCAACGACCTGGTCACCGGCGACGACTGCTTCTTCGTCGCCACCGGCATCACCGACGGCGACCTGATGCGGGGCGTGCAGTACCTCCCCCACGGCGCCGTCGTCACCGACTCCCTGGTCATGCGCAGCCGCTCGGGCACGATCCGCAAGGTCACCTCCGAGCACCAGCTCGCCAAGCTCAAGGCCTACAGCGCGATCGAGTTCTAGAACTCCGCCGGCGCGCGTGCGCCGGACAGACGCGGCAAGGACCTCCTGGTCCTTGCCGCGTTTCTCGTTGTGCCGGAGTCCCCCCGAGCGACCGCCCGCGGTGCCATTTTGTTGCTATCTTGTGGTGCGACACGAGCATTGATGAGCGTCTCAGGTGTATGTCATTCGGGGAGGCATCGACGTGACGGACCCATTCTTCGCTGCACTGCGGGCACGTCGCCCGGACGTCGACATCGTGATCCTGCCACCGGCGGACCCGCTCGAGCCCTCCCCCGAGGCGACGACCGATGAGCTGACCCGGTCGGCGGAAACGGTGGACGCAACCGTCGCAGCCATCGCCGCGCGCCTCCCGGAGCCCACCGCGGACGGCCCCGGCTGGGAGACGTACGACCGCGAGGACGTACGCCGCTGGGCCCAGCTCGAGGCGCGAGCAGCCGACGGCGGTGCGATCCTGGCCGGCCTGGATCAGGCGTTCCGGGACGCGAGGTGGCACTCCACGCTCGCGGTGAAGGCATTCCACCGATGGACCGCTTCGCAACCGGAGGTCCAGATCGTCGGCACCTGGTCCGAGAGCCATCACGCACTCGTGGTGACGGTGACCGGCCGGGTCCTCCATCCCGCGGCGGGCGTACGGGAGGTGTTGTCATGACGCTCCACGTCGAGCCGGCCAAGGTCCGGTCCACGGCCGGCGCGTGGGACACGGAGAACCTCCACCTCACCGCCGCTGCGAAGCAGATCCACGGCGTCGGCACCGGCGGCTTCACACCGACGGTGGCGAGCCTGGTCGGAAGGTTCATCGAGGCGTGGGAGGCGATCGCCACGAAGTCCGCGAGCTCCTCCGAGTCCCAGGCCGACGGGTTGCGGAGCACGGCGATCGACATCCTCCGGACCGACGCGAAGACCGACTTCGACGCATCCCTGGCGCTGAGCAGCATCAAGGAGATCCGGTGACCATCAACATCTCCCTGCCGCCGACACCGAGCGAGACGCCCGAGTTCGACGCCGACGGGGAGAAGGTCCACCAGGCCGGGACCGCCCTGCGCACCTCCTCGTCGATCTTCGACGACCACGGCTCGTTCGTCGGCGGGCAGGCCAAGGACTCCGGACTCCTCGACGGCGAGGCGGCCGCCGCGTACGCCCGGGCCCTCAGCCCCATCGGCAGGCACGCCGATGCCTGCTCGCTGGCGCTGCGCGCCGCGGCCAACGCGATCCTGGGCCACGGCGACGACCTGGTCGAGCTCGAGAAGCGTCATCGACAGCTCGCGAGCGACCGGGAGCAGCTGGCCCGCGAGGCCGCCGCGCTCGCTGCCCGGGCGAATCCGCTCCCCACCGACGAGGCCGAGCTCCAGCTCCTCGAGGCGGACTGCGAGCGCTGCACCAGCCAGATCGAGGCGTACGAATCCGACCTGGTGAGGTGGACCGAGGACCTCCGGACCAGCGAGGACAAGGTCACCGCCGCGCTGCGCGGCGCGATGACCGAGCAGCAGGTCGACCAGACGTACGCAGGGGTCGCCGATCCCGCGGACGCCGCCAGGGACTCGATGCCCTCGGGCAAGGGCCCCAAGGCGGTCAAGGCGTGGTGGGACGGGCTCACCGAGGAGCAGCGAGCGGCCCTGATCGCCGCCGACCCCGAGATCGTGGGGAACACCGACGGCATCCCCGCGGCCGACCGCAGCGCGGCGAACACCATCGCGCTCGACCGTGACCTCGCCGAGCTCGGCGCCATCCCCGAGGACCAGCGCACCGACGACGAGCAGACCCGCTACGACAACGCACAGGCCGCAGACGTCGCCCGTGACAAGATCGAGAGGTCCAAGGACCCGATGACGCACGAGCGCTACGAGGCCCAGGTCTACATCTATGACCCGATGGCGTTCGGCGGCGACGGACGGGTCGCGATGGCGGTCGGCGACCTCGACACGGCGCGCAACGTATCGGTCAGCGTGCCGGGCCTGACCACCGACATGGAGTCGGCCCAGTCGAATGCCGAGAACGTGATCAATCTCCATCAGGCAGCGTCCTTCGAGGGCGGCACCAGCACTGCCACCATGTTCTGGATCGGCTACGACGCACCCAGCGGAGCAGACTCGGCCGGCGTCGCGACCGAGGGCATGGCCGCCGCCGGCGGAGAGCGGCTCGCCGACACCCTGGACGGCCTCAACGCCATGCGCTCCGACGACTTCCACCTCACCGCCATCGGCCACAGCTATGGGTCCACCACCGTTGCCCACGCGATGACCGATCACCACCCCGGTGCCGACGACGTCGTCCTGCTGGGCAGCCCTGGCGCCGGCGACGACGCCGACTCTGCCGACGACCTCGGCGTCGGCTCGGGACACGTCTTCGTCGGCACGAACAGCGAGGATCTCGTCGGCCGGCTGGGGCAGACCGGCTGGGTCAGCCCGGCGGCCATCGGCGCAGGGGTGCTCACCGGCCCCCTCGGTGGCGTCGTCGCCCAGATGGCCGGTGCAGGCCTCGGCCACAACCCCGCGGAGGACGACTTCGGTGCCGTACGCTTCCAGGCCGAGAGCACCAGCAGAGGGTCGATCCCCAACATCGACGACCACGTCAAGTACTACGACCACGACACGGAGTCACTCGCCAACATGGCCCACATCGTCAACGGCCAGTACGACGACGTCGTACGCGCCGGACAGGTGCACGACCCGTGGTACCGCGGCCCGGTCGACCCCGAGAGCGACCGCACCCCGACCAGCCCCGACACGGACGGCCGATGACCGCCCGGATCCTGGCCGCGACGGCTGCGGCACTGACGATCATGCTCGCCGGAGGATGTGGTGGAGTGAGCGACCAGACCTACACCGAGCTGGAGCACCAGCGAGACGACGTGCTCGCGTGGGCACGTGAGCTGTCGGCCGTTGCCTCCACGACACTTGCCACGTCCCCGGAGGACGCGACGGAGGCCTACGACGGCGTGGCCCAGAAGGGGACCTCGGACAAGTACAAGTCGTACAAGTACGACGTCCAGGCAGACTTCGTCACGGAGCACCAGGAGCCGCTCGACGCGCTGCGCGACGAGCTCGGGGAGTTCAGCCCGACGTTCAGCAGCAACTCGCTGCGGCTCTCCCACGGTGACCTGACCGCCCACTTCCAGACCTACCCGAAGACTCCCGGGGCGGTCGGCCTCGTCGTCGAGGGGCCTGCGATCGAGATCGACCAGGAAGACATGAGCGACTGGGACGGCTTCGTCGTCGGCGAACCGGTCGACCTGCAATGACCACCCGGTAAAGTCGATATATGACCACCGCCGCCGAGCCGACCGAGTCCACCGCCTTCCTCCCCGGAGGAGTCGAGCTGGCGTACGACACGTTCGGCGATCCCGGCGCTGACCCGCTGCTGCTGATCATGGGGCTCGGCGGTCCGATGACCTGGTGGGACGTCGAGCTGTGCGAGCAACTGGCAGCGGCCGGGTTCTACGTGGTCCGCTACGACAACCGCGACGTCGGCCACTCCTCGCCCCACCCGAGCGACGAGCGGATCACGCTCGCGAGGCTGGCTCGTGCGTTCGTGGGGCTGCCGACCCCGTCCCCGTACGCCCTGACCGATCTCGCCGACGACGCGGCCGCGCTGCTGACCCATCTCGGCATCGACTCAGCGCACGTGTGGGGCGTGTCGATGGGCGGGATGATCGCCCAGACCCTCGCCATCCGGCACCCCGACCGGGTGCGCTCGGTCTGCTCGACGATGTCCACGACCGGTCGTCGCGGTGTCGGCTTCCAGCACCCGACCCTGCTGCCCGCGCTGGTCATCAAGAAGCCCGGTCTTGAGGGCTACATCGAGCGCCAGATCAAGGGCGGCATCCAGATCGGCTCGCCTGCCTACCCCGAACCCGAGGACGAGGTACGCCGCCGCGCGATCGACACCTGGAACCGAGGCGTCAGCGGGCCGGCCGTCGCCCGGCAGATGCTCGCCATCCTCACCCAGCCCGACCGCACCGATGACCTCGGCCGGATCAAGGTCCCGTTCAGCGTGATCCACGGCCTGGCCGACAAGATGGTCCACGTCTCCGGCGGCCGGGCGACGGCCGCCGCCGTCCCCGGCGCCGAGATCACCCTGATCAAGGGCATGGGCCACGACCTGCCCCGGCAGCTGTGGCCGGCCTTCATCAAGGTCGTCCGCCGCACCGCCGACCGCGCCGTCACCGCCTAGCAGATCGTGTCTCCCGGATCCACGCCCGCTGCGCGACGTTTCGCATCCGATCTGGCTGCGTTGCCGCCGCTCGACAGCCACCTGGATGCCATCGCGGCGGACGCCTTGCCAGATCGGCCCGAAACGCCGCTCGCGGCCGCCGTGTCTTCGAGAGACACGATCTGATGCCCACCACGCTCCCCGAGGACGAGCCGGGGTCGCTGCTCGCGAGGGCGCTCGCGGACGTCGCCGAGCCCGTCGAGGACGAGGCGGTGACCGCGAAGCTTCTCGATGCCGCCGCGGAGCAGTTCCGCCGGATCGGCATCAGGCGCACGACCATGGAGGAGGTCGCGAAGCGGGCCGGGGTCGCCCGGATCACCGTCTACCGGCGCTTCGCCAACAAGGACGCGCTGGTCGAGCAGGTCGTACGCCGCGAGTTCAGGCGCTACTTCGAGCAGTTCGTGCTCGACATCGCCGATGCCACCGACGCGGCCGAGCGCGTGGAGATCGGCTTCGCCAGTGCCATGCGGGCGATCCGCGGCAACCCGCTGATCGGTGGCCTCCTCGCCGTCGAGACCGACTCGCTGGTGCACTCGATCGTCGGCGACGGCGGCCGCACCGTGGCCACGGTCGCGCGCTTCGTCGCAGGCCAGCTGCGGCGCGAGCAGCGGGCCGGCAACGTGTCCGAGGAGGTCGAGGTCGACCTCGTCGCCGAGCTGATGGTCCGCACCTCGACCTCGTTCCTGGTCACCCCGAGCGAGGTCGTCGACATCGACGACGAGGCCCAGCTGCGCGCCCTCGCCCGGCTCTTCCTGGTGCCGCTGATCGACCCCGGCAGCCGCCTGGAATAACCCCCGCGCGCACCCCGGAGATACCGTGAGAGCATGCACGACCACGGCTCCCTGCCCGCGCTCGGCTGGTCCGAGTTCCTCACCACCTGGAGTCTCCAGCCCGGCTGGCTGCTCGCCGTGGTCATCCTCGGCGCGGGCTACCTCACGCTCCGCAACGCCGCCGGTCCCGCCTCGACGGTCAAGCGCTGGCGGGTGGCGTCGTTCCTGACCGGACTCGGCCTGATGTACGTCGTGGTCGCCTCGGCCATCAACGGCTACGCGATGGCGCTGGCCTGGATGCACATGGTGCTCCACCTGACGCTGATCATGGTCGTGCCCGCGCTCCTGGTGCTCGGCCACCCGCTCACCGTCATCGCCGAGACCGGCCCGCGCGCCGAGCGGGCGATGCGCTCCCTGCCGGTCACGATCCTGGTCCACCCCGCCACCGGCGCCCTGCTCTACTCGCTGGTCATCATCGGCACCCACCTGTCCGGGTTCATGGACTCGATGGCGCAGAGCAGGCCGCTGATGGTCGGCGAGCAGGTGGCGTACGTCGTCTCCGGCTTCCTCTTCCTGACCGGCACGATCGGCGAGGAGAAGGTACGTCCCGACCTCCCCTATCTCGGCCGGATCGCGCTCCTCGTCGTCGGCATGGTGCCCGACACGATCGTCGGGATCGTGATGCTCCAGACCGAGCGCGACCTCTACCCGGTCTACTCCGGCGCCCGGCCCGAGTGGGCCCTGGACGCGGTCAAGGACATCCAGACCGCCGGCGGCCTGATGTGGGCCGGCGGCGACGGCGGCATGATGCTGCTCGCCATCGGCCTGGTCATCGCCGTCATCTCCTCACCCGAGCGCCGCGCCAAGATGACCGGCCGATTCCTCGACGGCGTACGCAGCGCCCGGCTCGCCGAGGAGAGCGCGAGGGGCACGACTGAGGGCCCCGCCGAGCCGGGATCCGTGGATCCCGACAGCGACGAGGCCCTCGATGCCTACAACGCGATGCTGGCTCGGATGAACCAGCAGCACTGAGCGCGTCAGTTGACGCGCAGACCCGACTCGGTGTCGAAGACGTGGACGTCCTCGGGGTCGGTGGTGACGTAGATGGTGTCGCCCTTGCTGACCTGGTCCTTGGAGGAGACCCGGACGATCAGGGTCGACGGGACACCCTCGACGTCGCTGGTGCCGTAGACGTAGGAGTCCGAACCGAGCTCCTCGACGACGGTCACCTGGACCGGCAGCCCGCCCTGGCCCTCGCCGATGACCCGGAAGCTCTCCGGGCGCACGCCGATGGTGATCTCCTTGGGCAGGTCGGAGGCGCCGACGGGGACGACGTACTCCTCGATCTTGGCACCGCCGTCGGCGGCGGTGGCCTTGATCAGGTTCATCTGCGGCGAGCCGATGAAGCCGGCGACGAAGAGGTTGACCGGCTTGCGGTAGAGGTTGAGCGGGGTGTCGACCTGCTGGAGCTCACCGTTGCTCATCACCGCGACGCGGTCACCCATCGTCATCGCCTCGACCTGGTCGTGGGTGACGTAGACGGTGGTGATGCCGAGGTCGGCCTGGAGCTTGGCGATGTCGGTGCGGGTCTGCACGCGCATCTTGGCGTCGAGGTTCGACAGCGGCTCGTCCATGCAGAAGACCTGCGGCTGGCGGACGATCGCACGGCCCATGGCGACGCGCTGGCGCTGACCACCGGAGAGCGCCTTCGGCTTGCGGTCGAGGTAGTCGGTCAGGCCCAGGGTCTTGGCGGCCTCGGCGACGAGCTTGTCACGCTCGGCCTTCGGGACCTTGGCCATCTTCAGCGAGAACGCCATGTTCTCGGCAACGCTCATGTGCGGGTAGAGCGCGTAGTTCTGGAAGACCATCGCGATGTCGCGGTCCTTGGGCGCCACGTTGGTGACGTCGCGGTCACCGATCCGGATGGCACCGGAGTTGACCTCCTCGAGCCCGGCGAGCATGCGCAGGGTCGTGGTCTTGCCGCATCCCGAGGGCCCGACGAGCACCATGAACTCGCCGTCCTTGATCTCGAGGTCGATGCCCTTGACCGCGGGCTCCGGGGCGCCTGCGTACCAACGCTGCGCCTTCTCAAAACTGACTGTTGCCATGATTCTGTTGCTCCTTCACCGGCAGGTACGTGCCGGACGATCCGTTGTGAAGTGACCCCGGCCACACAGCCGGGGCGGTGCAACCATAGCCGATCGGGTGGACAAACCGCTCCCCTTGCTCCAAAGTCATGTGATGTAGGTCACTGTCGATCTATAGGGGTGAGGGATGGGCTGGAGAATTCGACGGCCACTGCCCAGGCGGTTCCTGACCGCCGGCGCAGCCGCCGCACTGGTGAGCACCACACTGGCCGCCTGCGGTGACGCAGGCACACCGACACTGAACTGGTACGTCAACCCGGAGGGCGTCGAGACGCTCCAGGCCGTCGCCGAGGGGTGCAGCACGGACGACTTCAAGATCGCGGTCCAGCAGCTTCCCTCCAGCGCCACCGACCAACGTACGCAGCTGGCGCGCCGCCTCGCGGCGCGCGACTCCTCGACCGACCTGATGAGTCTCGACCCGGTCTACGTGCCCGAGTTCGCCAGCGCCGGCTGGCTCCACGAGCTCCCCGACAAGTACGCCACCGAGGCCGGCAGCGACGACCTCCTCGCCGGCGCGCTCGACGCGATCACCTGGGACGGCAAGCCGGTGGCCTTCTCGCAGTGGGCCAACACCCAGGTGCTCTGGTACCGCAAGTCCCTCGCGCAGGCCGCCGGGCTCGACATGACCCAGCCGGTCACCTGGGACCAGGTGATCCAGGCCGCCGCCGACAACAACGGCTCGGTCGGCGTCCAGGCCAACAAGTACGAGGGCTACGTCGTCTGGCTCAACTCGCTCATCGAGGGCGCGGGCGGCACCATCGTCGACGACACCGAGGCCGGCGCCAAGGCGAAGGTGACCATCGACTCGGATGCGGGCAGGGATGCCGCCAAGGTGATCGAGACCCTGGCCGACTCCCCCGCGCGGCAGGCCGACCTGAGCGTCTCCAACGAGGGCACCTCGCTCGGGCGGATGTTCCCCGCCGATCCAGCCGCTCCCCAAGGAGCCGGTGAGTTCATGGTCAACTGGACCTTCGTCTACAAGAACTACGAGCCCGGCGACGGCAAGGACACCACCGCCGAGCAGTTCGACGACCTCGGCTGGGCGCGCTACCCGCAGACGGTCGCCGGCGAGGAGTCCCGTCCACCGCTGGGTGGCATCGAGATCGGCGTCGGTGCCTACACCGACCACCCCGACTACGCCCTCCAGGCGGCCGAGTGCCTCACCTCCGCGGAGTCCCAGGTGAAGTACGCGCTGGAGATCGGCTGGATGCCCTCGCGCGCCTCCGCCTACGACAGTGCGGAGCTGCGGGATGCCTACCCGGCCGACCTCCTCACCCTCTTCCGGGAGAGCATCGACAACGCCGGCACGCGACCGAAGACCGCCTTCTACAACACCATCTCCTCGGCCCTGCAGGCCCGCTGGCACCCGGCCTCCGCGGTCGACGACGACACCCCCGCCCGCTCGGCGAAGTTCGTCGAGGACATCCTCGAAGGGAGGTCGCTGCTGTGAGTGAGCCTCAGCGAGCGACGGAGGTGGCGACGTGAGCACCGCGACCACCACCCGCACCCAACCGGCCACCGGCCGGCGCAAGGCGGTCGTCAGCGACCGTCTCAAGGCCGAGAACGCGCTCGGCCGCAAGCTCGTCGCCCCGGCGGTGATCGTGATGCTGCTCGTCACCGTCTTCCCGATCGTGCGGGCGTTGTGGCTCTCGTTCTACAACTACACGCTCACCGCACCGGACGATCGCCGCTTCGTCGGCCTGTCCAACTACCTCACCGCGCTGACCGACTCGCTCTTCTGGCGGGCGACCGGGGTGACGGTGATGATCATGGTGATCACCGTCGCGGTCGAGCTGGTCGTCGGGTTCGTCTTCGCGATGGTGATGCACCGGGTGGTCTTCGGCCGCGGCGTCGTACGCACCTCGATCCTGATCCCCTACGGCATCGTCACCGTGATCTCGGGCTTCGCGTGGCAGTTCGCGTTCTCGCTGAACAACGGCTTCGTCAACGGCTGGCTGCCGTTCGTGGGCGACGACTTCAACTGGTTCGAGCACTTCGGGTCGGGCATCACGGCGATCATGATCTCGGAGATCTGGAAGACGACGCCGTTCATGTCCCTGCTGCTCCTCGCCGGGTTGGCGCAGGTCAGCGAGGACATGATCGAGGCGGCCAAGGTCGACGGAGCCACCTGGTGGCAGCGCCTCTACAAGGTGATCCTGCCCAACATGCGCGCGGCGATCATGGTCGCCGTCCTGTTCCGGGCCCTGGATGCGTACCGGATCTTCGACAACATCTTCGTGATGACGGCCGGCGCCGCGGGCACCGAGTCGATCTCGTTCCTGACGTATCGGCAGGTGATCGAGCAGTTCCAGCTGGGGATGGGGTCGGCGCTCTCGGTGCTGCTCTTCCTGAGCGTCCTGCTGGTCGCGTTCATCCTGGTCAAGGCGTTCCGGGTCGATCTGGCCCAAGCACGGCAGGAGTCCTGAGATGGGAAACACAACGGTGCAACGGGTCGGGCTGGTCGCCGGCATCGCGCTGATCCTGGTCTGGTGCCTGCTGCCGGTCGCCTGGATCATCTCGCTGTCGTTCAAGAGCGCCGAGTCGATCACCAACGGGTCGCCGGGGTTCTTCCCGAAGGACTTCGCCGGGTGGGACAACTACCAGGCGGTCTGGGACAACGAGCAGTTCCGGCGGGCGATCTTCAACTCGATCGGCATATCGCTGATCGCCACGGTGCTCTCGGTGATCCTGGCGACGCTGGCCGCCTACGCGATCGCCCGGTTGGAGTTCCGGGGCAAGCGACTGGTGCTGTCGGTCGCGCTGGCGATCGCGATGTTCCCGGTGGTGTCGCTGGTCGGGCCGCTGTTCGACATGTGGCGGGCGATCCGGCTCTACGACACCTGGCCGGGGCTGATCATCCCCTACATGTCCTTCACGCTCCCGCTGGCGATCTGGACGCTGAGCGCCTTCTTCCGCGAGATCCCGTGGGAGATGGAGCAGGCGGCCCAGGTCGACGGGGCCACCAGCTGGCAGGCGTTCCGCAAGGTCATCGTCCCGCTGGCGGCGCCGGGCGTGTTCACCGCGGCGATCCTGACCTTCTTCTTCGCCTGGAACGACTTCGTCTTCGGGATATCGCTCACCTCGACCGAGAACGCCCGGCCGATCCCGGCCTCGCTGTCCTTCTTCGTCGGCGCCGACCCGTTCAACCGTCCGGTGTCGCTGATCGCCGCCGGCGCCGTTCTCGCCACGATTCCGATCGTCATCATCGTCCTGCTGTTCCAGCGCAAGATCGTCGCCGGCCTCACCTCCGGCGCAGTGAAGGGCTAGGGGTAAGCCATGGCTTCCATCTCCATGAAGAACATCGTCAAGAAGTACGGGGACGGCTTCCCGGCGGTCAACGACATCTCGATCGAGGTCGCCGACGGGGAGTTCATGATCCTGGTCGGACCTTCGGGCTGCGGGAAGTCGACCCTGCTGCGGATGATCGTCGGGCTGGAGGACATCACCTCCGGCGACATGCTCATCGGCGAGCGGCGCGTCAACGACCTCCCACCGCGCGAGCGCAACCTGGCGATGGTCTTCCAGAACTATGCGCTCTACCCGCACCTGACCGTCTACGAGAACATCGCCTTCCCGCTCCGGCTGGCCCACCGGCCGGAGGCGGAGGTCGACCGGCTCGTCCGCGAGGCCGCCGAGACCCTCGAGCTGGGCGAGCACCTCGAGCGCAAGCCGGCCAACCTCTCCGGCGGCCAGCGTCAGCGGGTCGCGATGGGCCGCGCCATCGTGCGGGAGGCCGACGTCTTCCTCTTCGACGAGCCGCTCTCCAACCTCGACGCCAAGCTCCGCGGGCAGATGCGCACCGAGATCTCCCGGCTGCAGAAGCGCATGGGCATCACGACGGTCTACGTCACCCACGACCAGGTCGAGGCGATGACCCTCGGCGACCGGGTCGCGGTGCTCAAGCGTGGCGTCCTGCAGCAGCTGGCCTCACCGCGAGAGCTCTACGACAACCCCGGCAACCTCTTCGTCGCCGGCTTCATCGGCTCTCCTCCGATGAACTTCCTGCCCGCGACGGTCCGCGGTTCCAAGCTCGAGCTGCCGTTCGGAGAGATCGAGCTGCCCCCGGCCAAGGCCGAGAAGGTGGCGGGCAAGTCGCTGCTGATCGCCGGGCTGCGTCCCGAGCACTTCGCCGAGGCCTCCTCGCCGCGAGCCCGCAACGTCTCGGCGGCCAACTCCTTCGAGGCGACCATCGACGTGGTCGAGTGGCTCGGGAACGAGACCTACGCCTACATCCCCTTCGAGGCCCCGCCGACGGTCGCGGCCCGCCTCGAGGAGGTCGCCAAGGACACCGACAGCGAGTCGATGCGTACGCAGCTGGTGATCACGCTGTCCGGCGAGAGCCGGATCACCGACGGCGACAAGGTCCCGGTCTGGGTCGACGCGGACCGGATCCACCTCTTCGACCCGGAGACCACCGAGAACCTCACCATCGACCCCGACCACGCCGGTCATGTCCCCGAGCTCGCTCAGGAGGTCTCCCGGGCCTGACCGGGCGCTAGCGGGTCAGCGCCCGGCAGACCGTCGGGGCACAGTTGTCGTACGCCTCCAGCCGCCGCATCAGGTCGCGGGCGTAGGGCTTCGCGTGGTCCTCGGCGAAGACGTTGCGGTCCTCCCACGGGCGGTCGTAGCGGTAGAGCTCGTAGGCGTAGTCGGTGCCCTTCCAGGACTTGTCCAGGTCGAACCGGACCAGCAGCCCCTGCGAGCCCCGCACCGCGATGTAGGACGGGATGATGTCGATCGTGCCGCCCGAGCCGCTGTCGAGGTCGACCTCTCCCGGATTCGACTTGGCGTAGGTGTGCTCGAAGAAGGCGTATCTCCCTCCCGGCAGCCGCGGCCGGCTCAGCGACTCCGCGAACGAGGTGCCGGAGACGTACGCCGGGGTGGGGGCGCCGGCGAGGTCGAGGAAGGTCGGCGCGAGGTCGATGTTGTTGACGAACTGGCCGCGCTTGCCGGGCACCACGTCGGGTCCGACGACGACCAGGGGCACGCGGGTGTCGGAGTCGTAGGGAGCGCCCTTGCCACCGTTGAGCTGGTGCTGGCCGAGGTGGAAGCCGTTGTCGGAGGTCAGCACGATGTAGGTGTCATCGCCGGCGGCCTCGCGCACCTGGGTGATCATCCGGTCGATCGACTGCACCATGCGGGCGCGGTCGCGGTACTGGCTCAGCGCCGTCTCGTCGCTCAGCGACACCTTGTTGGTGCGCCAGGCGGGGGCCTGGGACGTACGTCCGCCGCGGGCGAGGTAGGTCGGCACGTTGTCCGAGCGGTCGTCGCCGTAGCCGACGAGGTCCTTCAGCGTCAGGTCGGCGCACGCGACGCGGCCGCAGTTGCCGCCGGCCGGGTCGCCGGCCGGTGCCTGGTCAGCGAAGGCGGGCGGGAACCAGGTGTCCAGGCCCGGGTAGTGGTGGCCGAGGCGCGAGTGCGGCCCGTAGGCGGCGATCTCGAGGAAGTAGGGATCCTCGTCGTCACGGTGGGCGTTGATGAAGTCGAGGGCGTAGTCGCGGGTGACGTTCGTGGCGTACGCCGCGTCCTTCTCCTGCACCGAGGCGTTGCGTGCTGGCTGCGGGTGGTTGTGCAGCTGCACCTTGCCGTCGCCGTCGAGGTAGGTGCTCTGGTAGCCCCAGCCGCCGTAGGCGCCGCCGAGGAGCGCGTTCCAGGTGTCCCAGCCGGGCACCTTGGGCGGCGGGACCCGCTTGCCGTCGGCGTCGAGGGTGGCCTCGTAGGCGTTGATGTACTTACCGACGAACCCGGTCGTGTAGCCGGCCTTCTGGAGCCCGATGCTGAACTGCTTGTCGAGGTTGCCGTAGCGCTGGAACGCCGACCACCCGCCGACCGGGTGCTCCGGGTCGTTCTGGGTGTTGGTCAGGACCTTGGTGTGGTGCGGCGTCTGTCCGGTCAGCAGCGCGGCTCGCGAGGGGCAGCACAGCGAGTCGATGACGAAGGAGTTCTGATAGGTCGCACCCTCGGCGGCCATCTTCGTCGCCTCCGGCATGGTGCGGAGCAGCTCGAGGGAGAAGTCGTCCATCAGGATGAGGACCATGTTGCGGCGCTCGTCGGTCGTGGCGGCCAGCTCGGCCGCGGGGTCCTTGACCGGTGCGGCCGACGGGTCGGCGGCGGCCGAGCCCGCGACCAGGGTCTTCGGGCCGACGACCAGGAGTCCGGCGATCAGGGCCACGACGGCCACGAGTGCGGCACCCAGCAGTGCGCTCCACTTCGGCTTCATCCCGAGACTCCTTTGTCTATTATGTAACTACACAATAACTGGTTCAGGTGAGGTTAGTGCCTGAATTCCAGGCACGACAAAATCGGTCCGCGGAGCGGACCTTCTCCCGAGATGTGTTGCTCAGTGCAGCTCGTGCGGCGGCGGTGGCATCCGCAGCCGCCCGGGGCCCTTGGCCCCCTTCAACGGCTTGCGGACGACGGTGACGCCGCCCATCAGCGCCAGCCCCTTCACCCGCAGCAGCGGTCCGCCGGTCGGCTCGATGCCGCGCGGACCGACGTAGCCGCCCATGATCCCGACGCCCTGCATGACGACCTGGACGTCGGGGCCGACGGTGATGTTGACCCCGCCCATGATCGCGTTGGCGTAGATCACGGTCTCCTGCGCCGAGAACTGCGCCTGGCGCATGTCGAGCTCGGCGCCGCCCATCAGCGCGATCACGTTGCCGGTCGCCGGCACCGTCCAGACCCCGCGCCGGTCGACGCCGCTCATGATCGCGACGTAGAGCTGGCTCTCGATCGGGTTGTCCGCGAAGAGCGCGGGGCTGCTCCCGGTCGTGGGTGCGCTCTGCGGGACCGGCGGTGCCGGGGTGCCCGCTGCCGGGAGGTCGACGGTGATCGGGATCAGGTCGGCGTACGTCTTGGCCTTGAAGGTCGCCTCGAGGCGGTCGTCGAGCTCGTCGATCTCCAGGCGGCCCTCGCCCGCGGCCTCGCGCAGGATGTCGGCCACCTTGTGGCGGTCGGCATCGCTGATCCGGAGATTCGGATCAGGATTCTGGCCACGAAATGGCTCGGGGGTCGTTCCCATGGGGCGAATGGTAGTGGGGGCATCGAGGCTGTGCCTCAACAATCCCCATACCGCATCACTCCAGGCCGAGATGCTGCTTCAGGGTGCGCCTCGGGCCACGCGGACCCCGGCGCTTGACGGTCACGTCGCCGAGCACCGCGACGCCGCGCACGCGCACCACCGGCGAGTCCGCGGAGAGCACCTCGGGCACCTTCGCGGACGGCTCCTTGAAGTCGCCGAGGACACCGTTGCCCTCGACGATCACGTGCACGTGCGGCGGCACGGTGACCTTCACGCTGCCCAGGATCGAGGTGGCGTTGATGACCACCTCGCGCGCGGAGTAGTGCGCCTCGCGCAGGTCGATGGTGGCATCGCCCAGCACCGCGTTGACCGAGAGCTGCTGCGGGACCGTCCACACGCCCTTGCGCTCGACGCTGCTCAGGAACGCGCTGGCGCTGTCGGAGGCGGTGCCCGCGCCGTAGACGACGGGCACCGCTCCGGCGGCGGGCGCGGCGGGGGCCGCCGGCGCCCGCCCCGCTACCGGGAGGTCCTGGGTGATCGGCTCGAGGTCGGCGTACGTCTTGGCCTGGTAGGTCTCCTCGAGCCGCTCCTCGAGCTCGTCGATGTCGAGGCGGCCCTCCCCCGCCGCCTCGCGCAGGATGTCGGCCACCGCGTGGCGGTCGGCGTCGCTGACGCGCAGGTCGGCGCGGCGGGGCTGGCCGGGGTGCGGTTCTGGGAGTCCCATGGCCCTTGATGCTATCGGCGTACGCCGCATCCGTCTCTCAGGATCAACCCTGATCCTTTACCCGGCTGGGTCAGTCGGCGAGCGGGAGATACACCCGGCTCCCCGCCGCCGCGAACTCCTTCGACTTCTCCATCATGCCGGCCTCGACCTCCTCGGGGGAGGCGCCGTCGCTGCCACCGAAGCGGTCGCGTACGTCCTGGCTGATCTTCATCGAGCAGAACTTCGGGCCGCACATGGAGCAGAAGTGAGCGGTCTTGGCGCCCTCCGCCGGCAGGGTCTCGTCGTGGAAGCTCTCCGCGGTGACCGGGTCCAGCGAGAGCGCGAACTGGTCGCGCCAGCGGAACTCGAAGCGGGCCCGGGAGAGCGCGTCGTCATGGTCGCGGGCACCGGGGTGGCCCTTGGCGATGTCGGCGGCGTGGGCGGCGAGCTTGTAGGTGATCACGCCGGTCTTCACGTCGTCCCGGTCCGGCAGACCGAGGTGCTCCTTCGGGGTGACGTAGCAGAGCATCGCGGTGCCGTGCATGGCGATCGTGGCCGCGCCGATGGCACTCGTGATGTGGTCGTAGCCGGGCGCGATGTCGGTGGCGAGCGGGCCCAGCGTGTAGAACGGCGCGCCGTGGCACCACTCCTGCTGGAGCCGTACGTTCTCCTCGACGAGGTTGAGCGGGACGTGGCCGGGGCCCTCGACCATGACCTGTACGTCGTGCTCCCAGGCCCGCTCGGTCAGCTCGGCGAGGGTCCGGAGCTCGGAGAGCTGGGCCTCGTCGTTGGCGTCGGCGGTGCTGCCCGGGCGCAGACCGTCACCGAGGGAGAAGGCGACGTCGTACTGCTTGAAGATCTCGCACAGCTCTTCGAAGTGGGTGTAGAGGAAGCTCTCCTGGTGGTGCGCGAGGCACCAGCCGGCCATGATCGAGCCGCCTCGGGAGACGATGCCGGTGACGCGGTTGGCGGTGAGCGGGACGTAGCGGAGCAGGACCCCTGCGTGGATCGTCATGTAGTCGACGCCCTGCTCGGCCTGCTCGATGACGGTGTCGCGGAAGACCTCCCAGGTCAGCTTGTCGGCCTCGCCGTTGACCTTCTCCAGGGCCTGGTAGATCGGGACGGTGCCGATCGGAACCGGGCTGTTGCGCAGGATCCACTCGCGGGTGGTGTGGATGTCGTCGCCGGTGCTCAGGTCCATCACCGTGTCCGCGCCCCAGGTGATCGCATGGGTGAGCTTGTCGACCTCCTCGGCGATCGAGCTGGTCACGGCGGAGTTGCCGATGTTGGCGTTGATCTTCACCAGGAACCGCTTGCCGATGATCATCGGCTCGGACTCCGGGTGGTTGACGTTGTTGGGGATGATCGCGCGACCGGCGGCCACCTCCTCGCGGACCAGCTCGGGGTCGCAGCTCTCGCGGACCGCGACGTAGGCCATCTCCTTGGTGATGACGCCCTGGCGTGCGTAGTGCATCTGGGTGATGTTCTCGCCCTTGCGCGGCAGCCGGCGCTCGCCCTGCCACTCCTGGCGGGCCGCGCCGCGGCGTACGGCTGCCTTGCCGTTGTCCAGCAGCTCGGTCCGGCGACCCTCGTAGGCCTCGGTGTCTCCGCGCTCCTCGATCCACTCGTCGCGACGCGGCGGGAGGCCCTGCTCGGGCTGGGATCCCGGCCCCTCGGTGCAGTAGCGGTCGAAGGTCTCGCCGTTGGTGAGCGCGACCCGGGTCACCGGGACCTTCAGGTCGCCGAGCTCGAGGCGGGTGTGGGCGGGGTGGACGGTCATCGTGTTCCTCCGATGGTGTGGGCGATCGGCCCTCGGCCGCGGCCGAGGGTCCAGGACTTGCTGATGGCGAGCTGTCGGGTGACGTACGCGGCGGCCTGCTCCGCCGCTTCTCGTAGGGGTGTGCCGTGGGCGAGGTGCGCGGCGAGGGCCGAGCTGTAGGTGCAGCCGGTGCCGTGGTCGTTGGCCGTGGTGACCGCCGGGTGGGTGAGCGGGATCGCCGGCTTTCCGGGCTCGGCGAGCCAGTCCGTGCACTCACCGGTTGCGGCCGGGTCACCGCCGGTGACGATCACGGCAGGTTTGATCTCGGCCAGTTCCTCGGCCAGCTCCTGGGGTGACCCGTCGCGACCCGTCAGGGCCCGGGCCTCGTCGAGATTGGGCGTGACGACGGTGGCGACCGGGAGGAGATGGTCGAGATAGGCGCGACGCACCCCCTCCCCACCGAGGACGGCCCCCGAGGTGGCGACGAGAACAGGGTCGATGACGACCGGAGGTTGTGAAGCCGAAAGTGACCCATGGGCCACGCTCAGCTTCACAACCCGCCGCGCGACCGCCTCCACCGCGGCGGCGGTTCCGAGCATCCCGGTCTTGATCGCGGCGACGGGCAGGTCCTCGAGCACCGCGTCCAGCTGAGCCTCGATGGAGGCGTGCGGGACCGGGTGGATGTCGCTCACGCCGGTCGTGTCCTGGGCGGTGACGGCGGTGATCACGCAGGCCCCGTGCACCCCGAGCGCGGCGAACGTGGCCAGGTCGGCCGCCGTCCCCGCGGCTCCCCCGGAGTCGGTGCCTGCGATGGTGAGCGCGACCGGCGGGTTCATGAGGTCACCGCCGGCGCGGGGAGGACGGCCAGGAGGTCGCGTACGACCTGGGCCGGCTCGTCGGCGCGCATCACCGCGCCCATCACGGCGACCCCGTAGGCGCCGGCCTCCACGGCCTCGGCGGCATTGTCCGGGGTGATCCCGCCGAGGGCGTACGTCGGCAGCGGCAGGTCGGCGAACGGGGCCGGTCCCAGCGGCGGCCCGTAGCCCGGCTTGGACTCGGTCAGCGCATAGGGACTCAGCATCGCGTAGTCGAACCCCTCCTCGGCCGCTCGGGCGACCTCGGCGGGGCTGTGGCAGCTGCGGCCGAGGTGTAACACGCTGTTACACCGACTATCCGGTCGTTCCGATGGGGCGAGCAGTCCTACGAACGACGTGTTACAGCTCGCGGAGGCCGGCAGCTGCACACCCACCGCAGCAGGCAGCAGGGTGTGAGCCGCGATGACGTTCAGCCCGAGCGCGGCGAGCTGCTCGGCCAGCTGTGTCCGCTGCTCGAGGGGCTCGTCGAGCTCACGGAGCACCACGTGGGTCAGCCCCGCATCCGCGCACTCGGCCAGGGTCGGGAGCAGCCCGCGGCCGAGGCGCAGCTGGGAGCGGTCGGTGAGGACGAGCAGACGTGGAAGACTCATGCGATCCGGCCCTCCATCGGCGAGGAGGCCCGGGCGACCGCCTGGCGCGGGATCCGGCCGGCGCCACGGGCGGCATGGCCGGCCTCGACGGCCAGCCGCAGCGCGCGGGCCATCCCGACCGGGTCGTCGGCACGGGTGACCGCGGTGGCGGCGAGGACCGCGGAGCAGCCGAGCTCCATCGCGAGCGCGGCGTCCGAGGCGGTGCCGACACCGGCGTCGAGCACGACGGGCACGTCGACCGCGGTTACGACCGCCTCGATCGCGTGCGGGTTGAGGATGCCGAGCCCCGATCCGATCGGCGAGCCGAGCGGCATGACCGCCGCGCAGCCGGCGTCCGCGAGCCGGCGGGCCAGGACCGGGTCGTCGGTGGCGTACGGCAGGACCGTGAAGCCCTTGCGCACCAGCTGCTCGGCCGCCTCGACGAGCTCGACGGCGTCGGGCATCAGCGAGGTCTCGTCACCGATCACCTCAAGCTTCACCCAGTCGGTCTCCAGCGCCTCGCGGGCCAGCTGGGCGGTCAGCACCGCCTCGCGCGCCGAGAGGCAGCCGGCGGTGTTGGGCAGGATCGGCACCTCGGCCGCGCGCAGCGTCTCGAGCAGCCCGCCCGTCGCCGTCGAGGAGGTACGTCGCATCGAGACCGTCACCAGCCCCGGCTCGGCCGCGTCGATGACGTCCGGGAGCAGCGCCAGGTGGGGCAGGCCACCGGTGCCGAGGAAGAGGCGCGAGGACAGCTCGCGTCCGGCGATCTTCAAGACACTCATCCGCCCTGCACCGCCGTCACGATCTCGACGACGTCGCCGTCCTGGAGCGAGCGCGCCGCCCAGTCGTCGCGGGGAACGATCTCCTCGGCGACGGCGACCGCGATGCCGCTCGGCCGCCGGTCGCCGGTCCTGGCCTCGAGCAGGTCGGCGACGGTGCCACCGACCTCCGTCGGCTCGCCGTTCACGGTGATCCTCATCCGTCCTCCTTCATCCGGAACCGGCGCGGGTCCACCGCGGGCTCCACCGTCCCTGTCTCGATGTGATCGGCGACCTGCCGCGCGATGAGCGGCGCGAGCAGGACACCGTTGCGGTAGGCGCCGGCGGCCAGCACGACCCCGGCCTCGTCGGCCGGCCCGACCAGCGGGAGGTTGTCGGCGGTGCCGGGCCGGTCCCGCGAGGTCACCTCCACCACGCCGGCCCGGTCGAGCGCCGGCACCACCCGGCGCGCGGAGTCGAGCAGCCGCCACACGCCCTCGACGGTCGGCAACAGCGGCCCGTCGCGCTCCTCGGAGGTGGCCCCGATGACCACCTCGTCGCTGTCGGTCCGCGGCACCACGTAGACCTGCTCGCCGTGCACCCACGCCCGCACCGTCCGCTCCACCCGCTCCTGCGTCCGCACACGCACCACGTCGCCGCGTACCGGGCGGATGAGGGAGGAGTACGGAGCGGGGAGGTTCGCGCCCGTCGCGATGACGGTCAGGTCGGCGTCCGCGTCGTCGGCCCCGACCACCGTGGGCACCCGCGCGAGCAGCGCCGCGACGACCGCCCGCGGGTCGACCGAGTGGTCCTCGGCAAGGAAGGCACCGCCGGCAACCCGGCCGAGCCCGGGTTCGTAGCCGAGCAGATCCCTCCGCCCCAACCGTTCGCAGGAGACCCCGGCGAGGTCGAGCACCGAGAGCTGCCGCTCGACCTGCTGGACGTCTCCGGCGTCGGCGCCGACGAGCAGGGTCCCGCGGGTGTGCACGGGCACCCCGAGCCGCCCCGCGAACTCCGGCCACAGCGCCAGCGACGACAGGCACAGCCGGGTCAGGTCCTCCTCGCCGTACCAGGCCTCGCCGGCCGGGCTGAGCATGCCGGCCGCGGCGTACGA
This sequence comes from Nocardioides sp. NPDC126508, assembly GCA_040302365.1. Classification (GTDB taxonomy): domain Bacteria; phylum Actinomycetota; class Actinomycetes; order Propionibacteriales; family Nocardioidaceae; genus Nocardioides. Next base: position 875,375 of record JBEOUM010000002.1, on the reverse strand, counting down.
CGCCCCCGAGCCCGGCGCCGGATCGACCACCGTGACGTCGTGACCGCGACGGATCAGCTCGTCGGCCACGGAGAGCCCGACGATCCCGGCGCCCAGAACCCGAGCGCGCATCACGCCACCGCTTCCACGAGCTCCTTCGCGGCCTGGAGCGGATCGGGTTGTCGCCAGAGCCCGCCGATCACGGCGACCCCATGGGCGCCGGCGGCGCGCACGGACCCGGCGGACGCAGGCGAGATCCCGCCGATCGCGATCAGCGGGAGCACTCCGGCGGCGTCGGTGACGGCCGAGACTCCCAGCGGGTCGGGCAGGCCGTCCTTGGACGTGGTCGCGAAAACGGGACCGAACCCGGCGTAGTCCGCGCCCGCGCCGGCGGCCGCCTCGACCGCGGCACGATCCCGGCAGGTGGCGCCGACGAGCAGCCCCGGAGCGACCGCGTCCGCGATCCGCCGGGCCTCGGCCACCGGCAGGTCGGAGGCACCCAGGTGGACGCCGTGGGCACCGGCCGCGAGCGCCACGTCGAGCCGGTCGTCGACGACCACGCACGCGTCGTACGTCCCGACCTGCTCGATCACCGTCGCCGTCAGCGTGAGCAGCTCACGGGTGGTCGCGGTCTTGTCGCGCACCTGGAAGCCGGTGACGCCGAGCTCCGCGAAGGCGGGCAGCAGCGCGAGGTCGTCGCGTGCGGAGACCAGACAGAAAATACGTGGAAGAAGCACAACCAATCACTTCCTTCGCCGGCATGATCCGGATCAGGTGTAACGGTCGGAGCGGCTCCAGCTCCCTCTCAGCCCGCTGCCGCGGACTCCCGTGTGGACGTCTCCGACCATAGCGCGGATGTCTCGCGCGTGCATCCCGTGACCGTCCACAAGCACGCGGCGGCGTACGATTCCCTTCCGTGGCTGACGTTGAGTTCCGGTATTCCGACCTCCTCCCGACCGGCAAGGACGACACTCCTTACCGGCTGATCACCAGCGAGGGGGTGGAGGAGATCGAGGTCGACGGGCGCAAGTTCCTCAAGGTCGACCCCGAGGCGATCCGGCGGCTGACCGCCGAGGCGATGAAGGACATCAACCAGTACCTTCGCCCGGCCCACCTGCGTCAGCTCCGGAAGATCATCGACGACCCCGAGGCCTCCGGCAACGACCGCTTCGTCGCGCTCGACCTGCTGAAGAACGTCAACATCTCCGCCGGCGGGATCCTGCCGATGTGCCAGGACACCGGCACCGCGATCGTGATGGGCAAGAAGTCCGAGGGCGTGCTGACCGGCTCCGACGACGCCGAGACGGTCTCGCGGGGTGTCTTCGACGCCTACACCAAGCTCAACCTCCGCTACTCCCAGCTGGCCCCGCTGACGACGTACGAGGAGAAGAACACCGGCTCCAACCTGCCCGCGCAGGTCGAGATCTACTCGACCGCCGAGGGCGAGAACGGCCCGGAGTACAAGTTCCTCTTCATGGCCAAGGGCGGCGGCAGCGCCAACAAGTCGTTCCTGTTCCAGGAGACCAAGGCGATCCTCAACCCCGACCGGATCCTGACCTTCCTCGACGAGAAGATCCGGTCCCTGGGGACCGCGGCCTGCCCGCCGTACCACCTCGCCGTCGTCATCGGCGGGACCTCGGCGGAGTTCGCCCTGAAGACGGCCAAGTACGCCTCGGCCCACTACCTCGACAACCTCCCGACCGAGGGCTCGATGAGCGCCCACGGCTTCCGCGACACCGAGCTCGAGGAGAAGGTCTTCGAGCTGACCCAGTCCTTCGGGATCGGGGCGCAGTTCGGCGGCAAGTACTTCTGCCATGACGTACGCGTCGTCCGTCTGCCGCGCCACGGCGCGAGCTGTCCTGTGGCGATCGCGGTCTCCTGCTCCGCCGACCGTCAGGCGCTGGGCAAGATCACCCGCGACGGCGTGTTCCTCGAGCAGCTCGAGACCGACCCGGCGCAGTACATGCCCGACGCCGGGATGGCCGAGGAGATCTCCGCCGGCGAGGTCGTCTCGATCGATCTGAACCAGCCGATGGACAAGATCCTGGAGACGCTGTCGCAGCACCCCGTCAAGACCCGCCTCTCACTGTCCGGCCCCATGGTCGTCGCCCGCGACATCGCGCACGCCAAGATCAAGGAGCGGCTCGACGCCGGCGAGGAGATGCCGTCCTACATGAAGGACCACCCGGTCTACTACGCCGGTCCCGCCAAGACGCCCGAGGGGATGGCGAGCGGGTCCTTCGGACCGACGACCGCCGGCCGGATGGACTCCTACGTCGAGCAGTTCCAGGCCGCCGGCGGCTCCATGGTCATGCTCGCCAAGGGCAACCGCTCCAAGGTCGTCGCCGAGGCGTGCGGCACCTACGGCGGCTTCTACCTCGGCTCCATCGGCGGCCCCGCCGCCCGACTCGCCCAGGACTGCATCAAGTCCGTCGAGGTGCTCGAGTACCCCGAGCTCGGCATGGAGGCGGTCTGGAAGATCGAGGTCGAGAACTTCCCCGCCTTCATCGTCGTCGACGGCGAGGGCAACGACTTCTTCACCGACCCCTCCGGCACCACCACCATCCCCCTGACCGGGATCCGGGTGCGGTCGAAGGAGCGCTGAGGTCAGGTCTCGTTGTCGCGGCGGTTCTCCGGCGGCGCCTCGCTCGGACCGGCGCCCTGGGTGTCGGGGCGGCCCGACTCCGAGCGCGGGTAGCCGGCGGTGGCGTCCGACGGCGCGATCGGGGTGCCGCTGTCGCCCTCGTCGAGGTTCTCGGCCTCGGAGACCTGACCGGTCTCCTCGGTGTGCTCGGTCTCCCCGGTGTACTCGGGGTCGTCGGGGCCCTCTGCTGGTAACGGTTGTCGGCTCATGGCCGGTGCGGTACCCCGTTACCGGGACAACCACTCCCTCCTGAGCAGCCCGAAGACCCACGAGTCCGAGACGTCGCCGTCCACCACGCAGTCCTCGCGCAGCGTCCCCTCCAGCCTGAACCCGAGCTTCTCCAGCACACGACCGGAGGCGGCGTTGCGGGTGTCGGCCTCGGCCTGCACCCGGTTGAGATCCAACGTGTCGAAGGCCCATCCCAGCAGCGCGCCGGCGGCCTCGGTCGCATATCCCTGCCCCCAGGCAGGTTTGCCGAGGCAGTAGCCGAGCGACGCGCTGCGGAACTCGGGGTTCCACGAGTTCACCGTGCACCAGCCGAGGAAGACGGAGTCACGTTCGATCACCACCCGAGCCCCGCTGCCCTCCTCCGCCATCTCGTGACACCTCGCGATGAACCGGTACGCCCGCGACCGCTCCGTCCACGGCGGGGAGTCCCAGTAGCGCAGTACGTCGGCGTCGCTCTGCAATGCGAAGAGCTGGTCGGCATCGGAGTCGGCGAATGGGCGCAGCCTCAGCCGCGTCGTGACCAGCGTCGGGGTGGGCAGCGGCATGCGCCCCATCGTGTCAGTCCGCCGCCGCCCGAGGCATCACGTTTTCGGCGCACCGAAGACTGTCGGTGGTCGCGCCCATACTGGCCGGCATGGAGGCAGTCGAGGCGCTGGAGCAGTTGGGCGGGATCGCCCGCGCTGCGGACATCGTCACCCTCTCCAGCCGCCGACGCCTCCGCACGGCCGTGTCCGACAAGGCGATCATCCACGTCGATCGCGACCGCTACGCCCTCCCCGTGACCGATCTCGGCCGTCGGCTGGCGGTGAAGCACAACCTCCACCTCACCCATCTCAGCGCAGCGCTCCATCACGGCTGGGAGGTCCGTACATCCCCCGGCGTCCCGCACCTCCTTCTGCCGAGCGGACAGGAGCGTCCGACGAGCAAGGCTCGGTTCTGGACGTACGACGCCCGACGCGAGGAGCTGGACGGTTGGGCGACCGGGCCGATGCTGACCGTGATGCTGTGCGCCCGTGACCTGCCGTTCGCCGCTGCGCTGACCGTCGCCGACTCGGCATTGCGCCATGGATCTGTGACGCATGAGGAGCTCGTCACGGCCAGCCGCACCTGGCGTGGCGGCGACAAGGCGCGGGTCGAAACGATCGCAGCCCACGCCAACGGTTCGGCCGCCAACGCTTTCGAGTCCGGACTACGCGCGATCACCGCTGCGGCGGGCTACGGGTTCGTCCCGCAGTACGAGGTGCGCGTCGGCGCGCTGACGGTGCATCCCGATCTCGTCGACCCGATCCACGGCATCATCCTCGAGGCCGACTCCTGGGGGTTCCACGCCGACAGGGAGGCCCACGATCGCGACTGCCGCCGCTACACGATGCTGGCCTCCGACGGCTGGATCGTGCTGCGCTTCACCTACGACCAGGTCATGTTCCATCCCGAATATGTGTTGAGGTGCATCGAGATGGCGCTGGCGCAGCGGAGTGCGGCCGCCTGACCTGGGGCCCTGACAGGCCCCGAATCCTCCTGCGACACGCCGAGTGACGGCGTGTCGCGAGTCATCGACAGGGTGCTCGTGGCCTCGAGAGCCAGCGGCGACTCGGCGTCGCGCCTCGCAGTCACCAGGCAGTCGCGCCGGGGCCGCGGAGGTCGGTGACCTCGACGCGCTTGACGCGGATGCCCCAGTCCTCGCGAGAGCGGCGGGTGGCGTCGTACGCGACGTCCATCAGGCACTGGGCGGAGATGAGGAACTCGTCGCGGTCGACGATTCCGGCGAACTCACGCAACACCTCACGCACGGCACGTTCGAGCTGCTGCTGGGGCTTGTCGACGCGGTAGGCGATCGACGGGTCCTCGAACTCGAAGTAGACGTTCAGACCCGCCTCGCAGACGTACTGATCGCGGCAGACGAGCGGTTCCCGCATCGACATCACCTGCTCGCGCATGTCGAACCGAGCGACGACCCGGTCCAACAGCGGCACGATGGCGTTGAGGCCGGGCCTCAACATCGTCCGGTACTGGCCGTGGCGCTCGACCACGAAGCAGGCCGCCGCCGGGACGACCTTGACGCTCATCAGCGTTCCGGCGACGACCACGACAACGAGCAGCACGACCACGAGACCCGGCGACATGCCGGTCAGGCTACCGACGTACGTCACCCGACGATGCGGTCGGCGCGGGCGGACTCCTCCTTGGCCTGCTCGACCGCCTTGGCGGCCTCCTCGTGGGCCTCGTGCTGGGCCTGCTCGATGGCGTTGCGCGGGGTGGGCACCGGCGGCGTACGTCGCTCGTCGCCGTTGCCGTTCCCAGCCGCCTTCGAGGCGCTGTCGGCGAAGGCTCCGGTGACGGTACGCATCGCCTCGGTGAGCTCGCCGGGGATGACCCAGAACGAGTTGCCGTGAGCGGCCAGCGAGGGGAGCATCTCGAGGTACTTGTAGGCCAGGACCTTGGCGTCGGCGTCGTTGGCGTGGACCGCCTGGAAGACCCGCTCGAGCGCCTTGGCCTCACCGTCGGCCTCGAGCACCCGGGCCTGCTGGTGGCCCTCGGCCTCCAGGATCGAGCGCTGCCGGGTGCCCTCGGCCTCGAGGATCAGCGAGGCCCGCTTGCCCTCGGCGTGCAGGATCGCGGCGCGCTTGTCGCGCTCGGCGCGCATCTGCTTCTCCATCGCCTCCTTGATCGAGGCGGGCGGGTCGATCGCCTTGATCTCGACCCGGTTGACCCGGATCCCCCACTTGCCGGTGGCGTCGTCGAGCACCTCGCGCAGCCGGGTGTTGATGGTCTCGCGAGACGTCAGGGTGGTCTCCAGGTCCATCGACCCGATCAGGTTGCGCAGGGTGGTCACGGTGAGCTGGTCGATCGCCTGCAGGTAGTTGGCCACCTCGTAGGCGGCGGCCCGCGGGTCGGTGATCTGGTAGTAGAGCACCGTGTCGATGGCGACCACGAGGTTGTCCTCGGTGATGACTGGGCGCGGGTTGGAGGAGTAGACCGTCTCGCGCACGTCCAGCTTGGTGTTGACCCGGTCCACCAGCGGGATCACGAAGTTGAGCCCCGGCTGCAGCGTGATCCGGTAACGCCCGAACCGCTCGATGTTGTAGCGCCGGGCCTGTGGCACGATCCGGACCGTCGAGGCGACTCCCCCGACCACCAGAGCGACGAGCACCAGCACAATCAGCAAAAGCTCCATGACGTATGTCCTCCTATGGCGACAGCGACAGCGGGTCCCGCGGGTGCACGAGCGCGGTCGCACCTTCGATCTGCAGCACGTCGACGCGAACCCCGACCGGGATGACCAGGTCGTCGTCGTAGGGCCGGGCCGTCCAGTCCTCACCTGCGAGCCTCACGAGCCCGTGCGAGAAGCTCACCTCCGCGGTGACGACCGCCTGCCGGCCGACGAGTGCGTCGGTGCCGTCACGCGACGGCGGCGGCACGGACATGTGCCGGCGCGCCACCGGGCGGACCAGGGCGACGCTTCCGCCACCGGCCAGCACGAAGACGAGCAGCTGCACCAGCACCGGCGCGCCGAGGGCGGCGCTCCCAGCGGCAAGCAGCGCCCCGCCGGCGACGAAAGCGAACGCCAGCGTCATCGTGAACGCCTCGGCGACTCCGAGGAGCACCGCGACCAGGATCCAGAAGATCGACCACATAAGCCCACCCGACTCGGTTCCCCACCAGCGTACTCCCGGTGTGGTGGTCCTCACACGGGGTCAACGGGAGTTGTTTCGCCCGTTCACCAGCGGAAGTCCGGCCCACAGCGACACGAACAGGACCAGGACGCCTGTCCCGGCGATGACGCCGGCGCCGAACGAGAGGACGACGTCGAAGACGAGCAGCACCACGAGCGCCGAGACGATCGCGAACCCCACCAGTCCGGCGCGCGCGCAGAGATGGGAGGCCGTGACCAGCCATCGCCGCTGCCGGCGACGGAACAGCATCCGGTGGAAGGAGACGGGGGCGATGATGAGGCTCGTGGTGATCACCGAGCCGACCAGCACGACCAGATAGATCGCCTGCTGATGCTCGGCCAGGTCGGGGAAGCGGGGCGAGAACGGCACCGTCAGCAGGAAGCCGGTGAGGATCTGGACGCCGGTCTGCAGCACCCGCAGCTCCTGGAGGAGCTCGTTCCAGTTGCGGGTGATCCGCTGCGCCGGGCCCTCCTCCGGACCACCGCCGTCGATCGTCTCGTCGTCGCCGATCTCGTCGCCGTCGAAGCTGCTGGCGGGCATCAGAACACCGGCCGTCCCCCCGTCACACCGAGGACGGTTCCGGAGACGTAGGACGCCTCGGCCGGCGAGGCCAGGAAGACGAACGCCGGCGCGACCTCGGCCGGCTGGCCGGCTCGTCCCAGCGGGGTGTTGGCACCGAACCGCTCCACCTTCTCCGGTGCCTGCGTCGCCGGCTGCAGCGGCGTCCAGATCGGTCCGGGCGCCACCGCGTTCACCCGGATCCCGTCCGGGCCGAGCTCGGCGGCGAGGTTGACGGTGAAGTTGTTGATCGCCGCCTTGGTCGCGGCGTAGTCGAGCAGGCTCGTCGAGGGCTCGTACGCCTGGATGGAGGCGTTGTTGATGACGCAGCCGCCGCTCTTCTTGAGGTGCGGGACGGCCGCCCGGGTCAGCCAGAGCAGGGCGTACAGGTTGGTCTTGAAGGTCCGGTCGATCCGCTCGTCGTCCATGTCCGTCAGGCCCTTGTCGCGGGCGAACTGGTAACCGGCGTTGTTGACCAGGATGTCCAGGCCGCCGAGCTCCTGCACCGTCCGTTCGACGACCTCGTCGCACGCCTCGCGCTCGCGCAGGTCGATCGGGATGGCCAGCGGCGTACGTCCGGCCTCCTCGACCAGCTTCGAGGTCTCCTGGGCGTCGGGCTCCTCCTCGGGGAGGTAGGTGAAGGCCACGTCGGCCCCCTCGCGGGCGTACGCGATGGCGACCGCGCGGCCGATGCCGGAGTCGGCACCGGTGATGAGCGCGACCTTGCCGTCGAGGCGGCTGTGGCCCTGGTAGCTGGACTCGCCGTGGTCGGGCAGCGGGTCCATCTCGCCGGTGAGCCCGGGAGGCTCCTGCTGCTGGGCGGGGAACTGGGTGGTGTCATCGCTCATGGACGGCCCGGTACCCAGATCGGACACAATGGAGCCGTGAGCGGGATGGAATCGATGATCGTCGACGGTGGGCTGGCCCTACGACATCGGGCGGACGGACACTTGGAGCTGCGCGCCAACGGGATCTTCGTGATGGACACCCGGGAGACCTCGACCGAGAAGGCGCTCGCGACGCGGGCCCTCGAGCTGCACCCGCAGCCCGGTCGCGTGCTCATCGGCGGTCTCGGGCTCGGCTTCACGCTCGAGGCCGTGCTGACCGATCCGCGGGTCGAGGCGGTCACGGTCGTCGAGATCGAGCCGCGTCTGGTCGAGTGGATGCGCGCCGGCCGGATCCCTCACGGTCCCGCTCTCCTCGACGACGAGCGCGTCCGCATCGAGGTCGCCGACGTGGCGGTGGTCCTGCGGGAGAGCCCGGCCGAGGCGTACGACGTCGTGCTGCTCGACGTCGACAACGGCCCCGGTTACCTGGTCCACGACGCCAACGGGGCGCTCTACGAGGCGCCGGCGCTGGCCGATGCGCGGCGGGCCACCGCCCCGGGTGGCACGGTGGTGGTGTGGTCGGCAGCGGAGGCTCCCGCGCTGCTGGAGGTGATGGCGCAGGTCTTCGACGACGCCGAGGCGCTCTCCTACCCCGTCGACCTGCAGGGACACTCGGAGACGTACTGGCTCTATGTGGGCTGTCTCTCCTCCGACGGGCTCTCACCGAGGAATGGCACCAACTAGTCAAAGGTTGAACCAGACATGGACGACATGAGCTTCCGCATCGAGCACGACTCCATGGGAGAGGTCCGGGTCCCGAAGGACGCGCTGTGGCGTGCCCAGACCCAGCGGGCCGTGGAGAACTTCCCCATCTCGGGCACGCCGATCGAGCCGGCCCTGATCCATGCGATCGGCCACGTGAAGGCCGCCGCCGCCAAGGCCAACCTGGACCTCGGCGTCCTCCCCGCCGACAAGGCAGAGGCGATCATCGCGGCCGCGGGCGCGGTCGCCGAGGGTCTCCACGACGACGCGTTCCCGATCGACGTCTTCCAGACCGGGTCCGGTACGTCCTCCAACATGAACGCCAACGAGGTGATCGCCTCGCTGGTCGCGGGAGCCGGGGGCGACGTACACCCCAACGACCACGTCAACGCTTCCCAGTCCTCCAACGACACCTTCCCGACCGCGATCCACGTCGCCGCCGCGGTCGCCGTCAGCGAGCAGCTGCTGCCCGCGATCGACTTACTGGCCACCTCCCTCGAGGCGAAGGCCACCGAGTTCGCCGGCCTGGTGAAGTCGGGCCGTACGCACCTGATGGACGCGACCCCGGTCACCCTCGGCCAGGAGTTCGGAGGGTACGCAGCCACGATCCGCTACGCCGCCGAGCGGCTGGAGGCGGTGCTCCCGCGAGTGCGTGAGCTGGCGCTGGGCGGCACCGCGGTCGGCACCGGCATCAACACGCCCGCCGGGTTCCCGCGGGCCGTGATCGCCGAGCTCTCCTCCCGCACCGGACAGCAGTTCACGGAGGCCCGCAACCACTTCGAGGCCCAGGGCACCCGCGACTCGCTGGTCGAGCTCTCCGGCGTCCTGAAGACGATCGCGGTCGGCCTGATCAAGATCAACAACGACCTGCGCTGGATGTCGTCGGGCCCCACCACCGGCCTGGCCGAGATCCACCTGCCCGATCTCCAGCCCGGCTCCTCGATCATGCCCGGCAAGGTCAACCCGGTCGTACCCGAGGCCACCTTGATGGTCGCGTTCCAGGTGATCGGCAACGACGCCGCGGTGACCGCCGCCGGGGCCTCGGGCGCCTTCGAGCTCAACGTCGCGATGCCGGTGATGGCCCGCAACATCCTGGAGTCGATCCGCCTGCTCTCGACCTCGATGACGGTCCTGGCCGGGCGCACCGTCGACGGGATCGTACCGATCCCCGAGCGTCTCCGCGCCTACGCCGAGTCGTCCCCCTCGATCGTCACGCCGCTCAACAAGTACATCGGCTACGAGGCCGCCGCCAAGGTCGCCAAGCAGGCCCTCGCCGAGGGCGCCACGATCAAGGAGACGGTCATCGAGCTCGGCTACGTCGCCGACGGCACGATCACCGAGGAAGACCTCGACAAGGCCCTCGACGTGGAGTCCATGACCCACCCCTGATCAGGCACCGCCGAGAATGTAGCTGTGGGCGACGAAACGAGAGTTTCGTCGCCCACAGCTGACGATTCGGCCGCCAGAACTACCTTCTCGGCGGGTGCTCAGTACCAGCCGGAGGACTGGGAGTGGCTCCAGGCGCCGCAGGGGGAGCCGTAGCGGTCGTTGATGTAGCCGAGACCCCACTCGATCTGGGTGGCGGCGTTGGTCTCCCAGTCGTCGCCTGCGGAGGCCATCTTGGAGCCGGGGAGGGCCTGCGGGATGCCGTAGGCGCTGGAGGAGGGGTTGGAGGCGCTGACGTTCCAGCCCGACTCCTTCTCCCACAGCGGCTCGAGGCAGGAGAACTGGTCGAGGCTCCAGCCGAAGTCGGCGAGCATCGACCGGGCGATGTCCTTCGGGTCGCGCAGGTCGAGCTTGATCTCCTCGACACCGGCGATCGCCCGGACCTCGCCGGAGTCGGACAGGGCCGCCTGCTTGCCGGGGTCGGCGACCTCGCGGCGGTCACCGGCGGAACGCGAGAGGGAGGTCTCGCTGCCGCGGGCGGCGGACTCGGCCTCGATCGCGGCGCGCTGCGCGTCGGTGAGCTCGGGGATGTCGGCCGTCTCGCCAGCGCTGAGCGTGGCGTCGTCGGGGGCCGGCCCGGTGTAGGCCACCCCGCCGGCGACGGCGGCGCCGGTCCCGCCGAGGGCGAGGACGGAGAGGAGGAGGGTTGTCTTGGCGGTCGTACGCGCAGCCTTGTGCGGAACGTCGACAAGCGGATTCGCTGGCGCACCGCGATGTCGCGGGGCACGATGAACAGGCTTGGTCACGGGCTCTCATTCGGGGGCTGAGGCATTACAGACCCGCAAACAATGCATGAGCACCGACCCCGTATCAAACCGGACGCACCGTTTGTAGGTCAGAAATGACCGTCCTGAGCATCACTTCCGTAACACGAGTCACACAAACCACAACAGCCCCAGACCTCACGGGTCTGGGGCCGTTGACGTGACAAGGATTACGGGACGACGTTCTCCAGCATCTCGGTGACCAGCGCCGCGATCGGCGAACGCTCGGACCGGGTCAGGGTGACGTGCGAGAAGAGCGGGTGTCCCTTCAGCTTCTCGATCACCGCGACCACACCGTCGTGGCGCCCGACCCGGAGGTTGTCGCGCTGGGCGACGTCGTGGGTGAGCACGACCTTCGAGTTGGCCCCGATGCGGGAGAGCACCGTCAGGAGCACGTTGCGCTCCAGCGACTGCGCCTCGTCGACGATCACGAACGAGTCGTGCAGCGACCGGCCGCGGATGTGGGTCAGCGGCAGCACCTCCAGCATGCCGCGGTCGATGATCTCGTCGATCACGTCCTGCGTGGTCACCGCGGAGAGGGTGTCGAAGACCGCCTGGCCCCACGGCGACATCTTCTCGTTCTCGGTGCCGGGCAGGTAGCCGAGCTCCTGGCCACCGACGGCGAAGAGCGGGCGGAAGATGACCACCTTCTTGTGCTGGTTGCGCTCCATGACCGCCTCCAGCCCGGCGCACAGGGCCAGCGCCGACTTACCGGTGCCGGCCCGGCCGCCGAGGGAGACGATGCCGACCTCGGGGTCGAGCAGCATCTCGAGCGCGATTCGCTGCTCCGCGGAGCGCCCGTGGATCCCGAAGACCTCCCGGTCGCCGCGGACGAGGTGGACCTGCTTGTCCGAGCCGACCCGGCCCAGCGCGGTGCCCCGGTCCGACATCAGCACCAGGCCGGTGTGGCAGGGCAGGTCGCGGGCCGCGTCGAGGTCGAGGACGCCGTCGTCGTAGAGCTCGTCGAGGTCGGCCGAGGCGACGTCGAGCTCGGCCATCCCCGAGTAGCCCGGGTCGGAGTCGTTGATCCGCTCGCCGCGGTAGTCCTCGGCCTTGAGCCCGACCGCGGACGCCTTGATCCGCATCGGCAGGTCCTTGGAGACCAGGGTGACGTCGAGCCCGTCGCCCTTCAGGTTGCGCGCGACCGCGAGGATCCGGGTGTCGTTGTCCCCGAGCCGGAAGCCGCTCGGCAGCGAGGACGGGTCGGTGTGGTTGAGCTCGACACGGATGCTGCCGCCCTCCTCACCGACCGGGACCGCGGTGTCGAGGCGGCCGTGGGTGACCCGCAGCTCGTCGAGCTGCCGGAGCGCGGAGCGGGCGAAGTAGCCCAGCTCCGGGTGGTGCCGCTTCCCCTCCAGCTCGGTGATCACCACCACCGGGAGCACGACCTGGTGCTCGGCGAAGCGCGTCATGGCCTTCGGATCCGAGAGCAGGACGCTGGTGTCGAGAACGAACGTACGCGTGTGCGGCGACTCGCTCTCGGAGGGAGAAGACTCCGACGCCGGTGTCGGAGCGGCCGACGTGTCGGCCTCGGTGACATGCTCGTTCGTGGTTCGGTTGGCCACGCGGATCACCTCTCGCGACCGGCTCATACACCCATGAGTCCGGTCATTTCATCGTTAATCAGATGGACCGGACGGTGGACCGTCAGTCGGGGTGCCGACCGCCTCACACCCGTCGGGATCGATGTGATCCTGACGCAGGTTCGGTTCGTGACTACTCACGTAACGGGCCTCCAGGTGCGACGGGAATTTGTTCCCCGCCGTTGATACAACGCTACGTCGCCTGACCAACGGTCTGTGGCAACACGAAGCATTTTTCTTTGTGAACTCCTGGTGACGCCACCGATTTGTTCCGGCCAGCGGTCACCTTCCGAGACGACGCTCGCGATGGGCGTAGGCCCGCAGGGCCCGCAGGAAGTCCGTACGCCGGAAGTCGGGCCAGTAGGCCTCGCAGAAGTAGAACTCCGACTTCGCGCTCTGCCACAGCAGGAACCCGCCCAGGCGTTGCTCCCCCGACGTACGGATCACCAGGTCGGGGTCGGGCTGTCCCTTGGTGTAGAGGTGGTCGGCGATGTGCTCGACGTCGATGATCTGGGCGAGCTCCTCCAGCGAGGTGCCGCGGGTGGCGTGCTCGTTGAGCAGGGCGCGTACGGCATCGGCGATCTCGCGACGGCCGCCGTAGCCGACGGCGACGTTGACCAGCATCCCGTCGACGTCCCGGGTCGCCTCCTCGGCGGCCTTGAGCCGCTGGGCCAGCCACGGCGGGAGCAGGTCGAGCGCGCCGACCGGGTGCAGCCGCCAGCGGCGTACGTCTGCCAGGGAGTCGACCGCGTCGGCAATGATCTCGAGGAGCGGTGCCAGCTCCTCGGCGGGGCGGTTGAGGTTGTCGGTGGAGAGGAGCCACAGGGTGACCACCTCGATGCCGATCTCGTCGCACCAGGTGAGCAGCGGCTCGATGTTGGCGGCGCCGGCACGGTGGCCGTGGGCGGTCGACTGACCGACCTCCTTGGCCCAGCGGCGGTTGCCGTCCAGCATCACCCCGACGTGCTTGGGCAGCTTGGAGACGTCGAGCTTGCGAAGCATCCGCGCCTCGTAGGCGGGATACAGAATTCGACGTACGCCGTCCTTCCAGTCTGCCACGAGGAGAAGGGTATCGGCGGCGCGGCGACATCACCCAGCGGGACGGGATTCACCTGATCTTCAGGGTGGACCGATACTCTTACCCGTCATGAGTGAGATGACGGACGCGATGCGCCTCAAGGTCGGCACGATCACCGACTCGGTCTCCTCGAGCGTTCACGAGGCCCTCCCGAAGCTGCGCGGCTGGATCCATCTGGCCAGCGCCCCGCTCACCCTCGCCGCCGGCATCGTGCTGATCGTGCTCGCCCCCTCGGGGGCGCCACGGGTCGGCGCCGCGGTGTTCACGGCGGCCGCGCTGCTGCTCTTCACCGTCTCCGCGGTCTACCACCGCGGCAACGCGATGGGTAAGTGGAGCGCCCGCGCCCACACCATCCTGAAGCGCTGGGACCACGCCAACATCATGCTGATGATCGCGGGCTCCTACACCCCCTTCTCGCTGCTGCTCCTCGATGGCGTCACCCAGGTGGTGCTGCTCTCGGTGGTCTGGACCGGCGCGATCCTGGGCGTCTTCTTCCGGGTGTTCTGGCCCGAGGCCCCGCGCTGGCTGTACGTCCCGAACTACATCGCCCTCGGCTGGGCGGCGATCTTCTTCATCCCGTCCTTCTTCGACGGCGCCGTCGCGCTGGGCGTGGGCATCGGGATCGCCACCTTCACGCTGATCTGCGTCGGCGGCGCGCTCTACACCGCCGGCGGTGTGATCTACGGCTTCAAGCGGCCCAACCCGTGGCCGAAGTGGTTCGGCTTCCACGAGGTCTTCCACACCTTCACGATCCTCGCGTTCATCGTCCACTACACGGGCGTCTCGCTGGCGACGTACGCGCTGCGCTGAGGCTCGTCTCGGGTGCGCGCTGATGCCGCGTGCCGGGCGAGCACCGCGGTGAGGACCCCGGTGACCGCGAAGAGCGTGCCCAGCACCATCCAGCCGCCGGTGCCGTGGCCGATCGCGGTGGCCGTCACCACCAGCGGCGCGAGCATCTGGGCCAGCGCGTAGCCCATCTGGCTCACCCCCTGATAGGCACCGGCCCGCTCCTGGTCGGCCAGCTCGAAGGCGAGCCCCCAGCTGCCCGCCTCGCCGCGGGTCTCGGCGGCCGAGGAGGCGAGCGCAGCCGCCAGCAGAAGCGCGGTGGCGACCGCGGGACCGGCGTAGGCCGCCGCGGCGAAGAGGACGCACGCGCCCAGCAGCAGGAATCCGGCTCCTCGCACCGCCCGCCCGGCGGTGGCGATGTCGTGGGTCCCGCGCGAGGCACGCACCTGGAAGAGAGCGACGTAGACCGCGTTCACGACCAGAAGCACGGAGACCAGGACCGTCGGCGCGTCGGTGTGGTCCGCCACCCACAACGGCACCCCGATCGAGGTCACCCCGAAGTGGATCGCCATCAGCCCGCTGAGCACGGTGGCGGTCACGTAGGTGCGGTCGCGCAGCGGTGAGGGCCCTCGGGCCGTCGAAGGGCCGGAGCCGGCGTCCATCGACTCGCCCAGCCCCGCGACCCGGCGCCGCAGCCCCACGAGCGGCACCGCCGCCAGCGTCGTGAGCACACCGACGAGCACCATCGTGGTGCGGTAGGCCGTCCCGGTGTCGACCGCCAGCGCCACGGCCGCGAGCAGCGTCCCGACGCCGATCATCACGTTCATCACCACCCGCAGCCGGGCGCGCACCGCCACCCGGTCGGGACCGTCGAACCAGCGCGCGACCAACGTCGACTGGGCGCTCGACTGGAACCCACGCGAGGCCGAGACCCAGGTCGCGACCAGCACGAACGCGACCACGTCCCGGGCCAGGGCGTAGGCGAGCAGGGCGATGCCGTAGCTGGCCATCGCCCACAGCTGCACCCGGTCGGCACCCCACCGGTCGCTGAGCCGCCCACCTGCGTACGTCGCTACGACCCCGACCGCCCCGGCGACGGTGAGGCCGATACCGACGGTGACCGCCGAGAGGCCGATCGTGCGGGTGAAGTAGAGCGCGCTGACCGCGAAGAACATGCCACGGGCGAGCGAGAGGGCGGCGACGGCGCCGACGAGCGGGCGCTCGACCGGGTCGCTGGGAGGTCGGATCACGGGTCCAGTTCTCGCACCCCGTGCTCACGCGCGCTAACGATGTAGCGTATTGCTTCATGATCAGGTACGAGCTGGCCGGCCCCGACCTGAGCGAGGTCCGGTTCGCCATCTCGCCGCTCAACGAGCTCACCCTCTCGCTGCGCGCGCTGCGCGACCCGGGCCGGTTCCCGCTCCACCTGCCGTGGCTGCGCACCGTCGGCGCCGCGGAGCTGGACCGCGAGACCCTGCTGGCGCTGACCAACGACCGGCTCTGGACGCCTGACTTCCTCAACCCCCGGCCACGGAGCCCGCTCGCCCGGCTCGACGACGAGCTCGAGGTCGTGGCGGCGACCCCAGCGCACCGCGTCCGCGCCGACCTCGACGCGGTCCACTTCGAGGGCGGCCCGCCGGCCGCGCTGAGCGGGTCTCCGCGGGTGGTGCTGCGCCGTGTCCTCACCGCCCTCCGCGACTACTGGGACACCTGCTTCGAGCCCCACTGGCAGCGGATGCGAACGGTGCTGGAGGCGGACATCGTCCATCGCGGCCGCACGATCGTGCACGCGGGCATGGCGGCGATGTTCGGCGACATCTCGCCGCGGGTCGCCTTCGCCGACGACGTCCTCGCGATCCGGCTCACCACGTCGAAGGTCGACTACCGGCGTACGACCGCGGGGGTCGGGCTCACCCTGGTGCCGACGCTGTTCAGCCGCAACCCGTCGACCCCGATCTCGCCCGAGGAGCCGCCGGTCATGTTCTACCCCGCGCGCGGCCTCGGCGCCCTGTGGACCACCGACCGGCCGCAGGCGCCGCACGCCTTGCGCGACCTCATCGGCGAGACCCGCTCCGGGCTGCTCACCCTGCTGGCGGCTCCCGCCTCCTCGACCGAGCTGGCCGTACGTCTCGGGGTGACCCCCACGGCCGTCAACCAGCACCTGCGCGCGATGCGCGCGGCCGGCCTGCTGACCTCGGCCCGCCACGGTCGCTCGGTCCTCTACCTCCGCTCCGACCTGGGTGATCGCCTGCTGGGCGCGGTGACCCGGACGCAGTGAATTGAGAAGGGGCGCGCGGCCATCGGCCGCGCGCCCCTTCCTGGTTGTCAGAGCATCACATGTGCAGCGGCTCGACGGCCTTGTCGTCGCCGCCCTTGCCGACCCGCGAGTTGCGGTAGCCGTAGACGAAGTAGATCGCGAAGCCGATCGCCATCCAGATCAGGAATCGCAGCCAGGTCTCGACGCTCAGGTTGAGCGTCAGGTAGATGCAGATCAGCGCGGCCACGATCGGCAGCACCGGGTTGAGCGGCACCTTGAAGGCGCGCGGCAGGTCGGGGCGACGCTTGCGCAGGACCGGCACGGCGATCGAGACCAGCGCGAACGCGGTCAGGGTGCCGATGTTGACCATCTCCTCGAGCTTTCCGATCGGGGTGAAGGTGGCCACGATCGCGACGAAGACGCCGACGGTGAGGGTGATCCGGATCGGGGTGCCGGTCTTCGGGTTGACGTGGGCGAACCTCACCGGGAACAGGCCGTCGCGGCTCATCGCGAAGACGACCCGGATGGCGCCGATCATCAGCGTCATCACGACGGTGGTCAGACCGGCGACGGCGCCCGCCGAGATCAGGGTGGCGAAGCCGCCGCGGCCGACGTCGCGGAACGCGGTGGCGAGCGCGGCCTCGGGGTCGATCTGGTCGTACCTCACCATGCCGGTGATGACCAGCGCGACGGCGACGTAGAGGATCGTGCAGATCACCAGCGAGCCGATGATGCCGCGGGGCAGGTCACGCTGGGGGTTCTTGGCCTCCTCGGCGGTCGTGGCGACCACGTCGAAGCCGATGTAGGCGAAGAAGACGACCGAGGCGGCCGAGATGATGCCGAGGACGCCGAAGGTCTGCGGCTCGAGGCCGAAGGCCCACTGGATCAGCGGCTGGTGGATGCCCTCGCCGCTGACGGAGCCGGCGCGCGCGGGGACGAACGGGTCGTAGTTGGAGCCGGAGACGTAGAACATGCCGGCGACGATGACGAACAGGACGATGAACAGCTTGACGGCGACGAGCGCGAGGTTGACCCGCAGCGACTCCTTGATGCCGATCGCGATCAGGCCGACCAGGACGACGACGAGCAGCAGCGCGGCCAGGTTGGGCTGACCGAAGTCGGCGTTGGCGTCCGGACCGAACCCCTTGGGCCAGCCGAGCCCGATCTCCTCGAGGAACGTCACCAGGTAGCTGCTCCAGCCCTGCGCGACCACGGACGCACCGAGCACCATCTCCAGGATCAGGTCCCAGCCGATGATCCAGGCGAGCATCTCGCCGAGGGTGGCGTAGGAGAACGTGTACGCCGACCCCGACACCGGCACGGTCGAGGCGAACTCGGCGTAGCACAGCGCCGCCAGGCCACAGCAGATCGCGGCGATGACGAAGGAGAAGACGACGCCGGGTCCTGCGTACTGGGCCGCAGCCCGACCCGTCAGGGTGAAGATACCCGCGCCGATGATGACGCCGATCCCGAAGACCGTCAGGTCAACCGCGGTGAGCCGCCTTTTGAGCTGGAACTCCGGGGTTTCGGCATCGGCAAGAGATTGCTCGATGGACTTGGTGCGCCAAACAGACATGAGGGATAGGAAACCATCCCGACTGATGGCCTGGAAAGGCCGGGGGTGTCATCCATCACATCTCGCACCTGAAGCCGCTCGGCTCCGAGGAGATCAGGTATGCGTCGTCGCCAGCTCGTCCGGCGACGTCACCGGGCGCTCGCAGACGAAACCCCGACAGACGTACGCCGCCGCCTTCCCGTCCACCGGAGTCCGGCTGCTCAGCAGCGGGATGTCGTCACGCGCCTCGTCGGCGACGACGACCACCGCACCCGGCCTGCGCCGGGCGGCGGCGTCGAGGGCGTCGCGCTCGGGCCCCGGCGGCCCGACCACCGCGATCTCGAGCGGGCCGTCCGCCATCGTGGCCGCGGCTGCCAGGGACCAGCCCGCGAACCGCGGTGCCTTCGTCATCAGCGTGCTCGTGGCGGCCAGCGCCTCCTCGGCGGCCGTGCGGTAGCGGCCCTCCCCGGTGAGCGCGTGCGCGGTGACCAGCGCGTGGACCATCGAGCTGGTGCCGCTGGGGCTGGCGTTGTCGGAGGAGTCCCGGGGCCGGGTGACCAGCGCCTCCGCGTCGTCGGCGGTGTCGTGGAAGCCGCCGTCCTCGGCGCGGAAGTGGGTCAGTGCGGTGTCGAGCAGGCTCGTCGCCCGGTCGAGCCAGGTGGCGTCGCCGGTCGCCTGCGTCAGGCTCAGGAACCCCGATGCGACACAGCCGTAGTCCTCCAGCACTCCCGCGTGCGCGCCGGCCACGCCGTCGCGGCTGACGCGGAGGAGACGCGCATCCTGAGCGTGCACCCGCCACAGCAGCTCCGCCGCCGCGACCGCGGCGTCGACGTACCTCGGCTCCCTCAGCAGAAGTCCGGCGTCGACCAGCCCGCTGATCGCGAGCCCGTTCCAGGCGGCGACGACCTTGTCGTCGCGGGCGGGGCGCACCCGCTCCCCGCGCGCGGCCAGGAGCCGCGCCTTGACCGATTCGAGCCGCTCGGCGTCCTCGGGCCGGTGGCGCAGCTGCAGGGTGGAGGCGCCCTCCTCGAAGGTGCCGGCCTCGGTGACCTCGAAGACCTCCGCGGCCCAGGCACCGTCCTCGGCGCCGAGCACCTCGACGAGCTCGGCCGGGGTCCAGACGTAGAACTTCCCCTCGACCCCCTCGCTGTCGGCGTCCAGCGCGGAGGCGAAGCCGCCCTCGGTGGTGCCGAGCTCGCGGATCATCCAGTCGGCGCTCTCCCGGGCGACCCGGTCGCCGAGCTCGGTGCCGAGGCGGGCGTAGAGGCCGATCAGCTGAGCGTTGTCGTAGAGCATCTTCTCGAAGTGGGGCACCACCCAGCCGCGGTCGACGGCATAGCGCGCAAAACCGCCTCCCACCTGGTCATACATCCCGCCGCCGGCCATCGCGGCCACGGTGCGCGAGAGCATGTGCGGCACCCTCGAGTCGGCCGCCTCGACCCTCCGCAGGAACTCCAGCACCATCGACGGCGGAAACTTCGGGGCGCCACCGAACCCGCCCGCCATCGGGTCGAACTCCCCCGCCAGCGTCTCGACCGCGGCCTCGACATCGACCTGCCAGTCGCCCGCGGACCCGGGCGCCCCGGAGATGTTGGCCAGGTGCTGACGTACGTTGTCCGCGACCGCCCCGATCTCCGAGCGCCGCTGCGTCCACGCCTCCGAGAGCGCCTGCAGCACCTGCGTGAACGCCGGCTGCCCATGGCGCGGCATGTCCGGGAAGTAGGTGCCCGCGAAGAACGGGTTGCCGTCGTGGTCGAGCACCACCGTCATCGGCCACCCGCCCGACCCTGTCATCGCCGTCGTCGCCGCCATGTAGACCGCGTCCACATCCGGCCGCTCCTCCCGGTCGACCTTGATGTTGACGAAGTGCTCGTTCATGTACGCCGCCGTCGCCGAGTCCTCGAACGACTCGTGCGCCATCACGTGACACCAGTGGCAGGCGGCGTAGCCGACAGACAGCAGAACAGGTACGTCCCGCCGCCGCGCCTCCTCGAACGCATCGGGCGACCACTCCCACCAGTCGACGGGATTGTCCTTGTGCTGCTGGAGGTACGGGCTCGTCGCTGCGCCAAGTCGGTTCACGGGTCCATGATCCCGCACGCCCAAACGGGGGCTCAGTCTTCGAGCGGCCCCAGAGACGGCCCAGCGACGAACCGGGCCGTCGGATCGGCGAGCACGTCGAGCTCCAGTACGACGAGCTCGTTGTCGTCAGGTCGCAGCAGCGGGCCGGGCACGAAGAGGGTGTGCTGGGGCCCGCGGCGCCAGTAGCGGCCCAGGCAGAAGCCGTTGACCCAGGCGATGCCCTTGCCCCAGGCGGTGGTGTCGAGGAAGAGGTCGACGTGGGGCTCGGCCGAGAAGAGTGCGCGCCAGGCGGTGGGCCCGACGCCGGAGCCCCGGGCTTCAGACAGACTGGCCTCCCATAGCCGCGGCACCCGGTCGAGGTCGATGGCCAGGACCTCCCAGTCCGTGAGCGGCATCCCGTCGAGCAGAGCCGGCCCGACCAGGCCCTTGTGCTCACCGATACGCGCGCCGTAGTTGACCCGGCCCTGGTCCTCGACGACCAGCTCCAGCCGGCCGCGCCCGCGCGGGAGCGCGATCGACCGCTCGTGGTGCTCGCGCTCGAGGATGCCGACCGGGGCGCCGTCGAGGAAGACGGCGGCCCGGTCACGTACCTCGCCGGGGGTGAGTACGCCCGGGCCGTCGCCCGACAGCTCGGTCCGGTAGACGGCCAGACGGGTGTCCGTCTCCAACTCGTCCAGCACGGGCGGCGACTCCCAACGACTCCAGGAGCCCCAGACCTCCGGGTCGTCGAACAGCCGCACCGGCTCGCCCAACGCCACGGTCTGCTCGGGTGCGGGACCGGCGGCTGCCGGGACCTCGGCCGGCACGGGCGCATAGCGAGAGATGACATCGCGGAACGCGAAGTACTTCGCGGTCGGGTTGCCGGCCTCGTCGAGGGGAGCGTCGTAGTCGTACGAGGTCACCGTCGGCCGGTAGATGCCCTTGTCGTTGGCGCCGCTGGTCAGGCCGAAGTTCGTGCCGCCGTGGAACATGTAGACGTTGACCGAGGCGCCGGCCGCGAGCAGGGCGTCGAGCTCCGCGGCGGCCTGCTCGACCGCGGTGGTGTGGTGGATGCCTCCCCAGTGGTCGAACCAGCCGTCCCAGAACTCCATGCACATCAGCGGCCCGGTCGGCTGGTGCTCACGCAGGGTGCGCAGGCGGTTCGCGCTGTCCGACCCGAAGGAGCTCGTACGCAGCACCCCATCGAGGCCGCCGGCGGCGAGCATCGCGTCGACGGGCTGGTCCACGGTGACGAGGGGTACGTCGATGCCGGCACCGCGGATCATGTCCGCGACTGCCTGCAGATAGTCCCGGTCGTCACCGTAGGCGCCGTACTCGTTCTCCACCTGGACCAGGAGCACGGGTCCGCCCTGGTCGACCTGGTGCGGGCGTACGAGCGCCAGGACCTGGTGGAGGTACTTCTCGACCGCGTCGAGGAAGCGCGGCTCGTGGCGACGGATACCGACGCCCGGCTCCCGGAACAGCCAGGGCGGCAGCCCGCCGTTGTCCCACTCCGCGCAGATGAACGGCCCCGGACGCACGATCGCGTGCATGCCGGCCTCCCCCACCAGGCGCAGGAACCGCGGCAGGTCGAGGATGCCGTCGGTCTCGAAGACGCCCGGGCGGGGGCTGTGGGCGTTCCACGGGACGTACGTCTCGATGGTGTTGAGGCCCATCAGCCTGGCCTTCTCGATCCGGTCCGCCCAGTGGTCGGGGTGGACCCGGAAGTAGTGCAGCGCGCCGGAGAGGATCCGGAACGGCTCACCGTCGAGAAGGAAGTCGGTCTCGCCGATCATGAACTCGGGCATGCCTACCTCTCGCAAGGGACCGACGGCCGCCGCTCCGCGAGATGCGGCGGCCGTCGGTCCATCTCAGTCGTGGGTCAGTTGACGCTGAAGCCCTGCTGGTCGCCGTACTTCACGAGAGCTTCCTGCCAGGCCGTCAGGCCGCCCTCGAGGGCGGAGTGGGTCTGGTAGGACTTGCCGACGGTGTCGCCGTAGATCGTGTCGGCGTACAGCTGGTAGGGCAGGTACTGCCAGCCCTCGACCACCTGGGTGGCCGCGTCGGTGAGCACCTGGTTGACCTGCTGGCCACCGAAGTAGTCGACCTTCTTGTCGACGAACGCAGGGTCCTGCAGGTCCGCGACCGTGGCCGGGAAGCCACCGCTCTCCAGGAACGGCTTGATGCCCTCGTCGTGGTTGAGCCAGCGTACGAACGCCGCCGCGAGCGCCGGGTTCTTGCTCTGCTCCAGCACCGACTGGGTGCTGCCGCCGTTCTCGGCGGTGGCCGGCTGCCCGTCGTACGTCGGCATCGGTGCGACCCGCCACTTGCCCGCACCGTCGGGCACGGACTGCTCGAACACGCCGGGCGCCCAGGCACCGAGCGCGATGCTGGCGATGGTGCCGTCACCGAGCGCCTTGTACCACTCCTCGGTCCAGCCGGGGATGGTGCAGACCAGCTGGTCCTCGACGAGCTGGTCCCACACGCCCGTCCACTTCTTGGTGCCGTCGTCCTGCAGGTCGATCGTGACCTTCTCGCCATCGGCCTGGAACGGCGTGCCGCCCGCCTGCCAGATCATGCTGGTGGTGAAGCCGGGGTCACCGCTGTCGTTGGTGATGCACTGCGACGGGTTCTCCTTCTTGATGGTCCGGGCGGCCGTGACGTACTCCTCCCAGGTCTTCGGCACCCCGAGCTTGTGCTCGTCGAAGACCTGCTGGTTGTAGAAGAGCGCCATCGGGCCGGAGTCCTGCGGCAGCCCGTAGAGCCCGTCGCCGGCGTGCACCGAGGCCCAGGTCGAGGGCGTGTAGTCCGACTCGAACTCGTCGAAGCCGTACTGGCTGAGGTCGATCAGGTCGCCGGGCAGCGCGAACTGCGGCAGCGCCTTGTACTCGACCTGCGCCACGTCGGGGCCGCCGGAGCCGGCCTTGATCGCGTTCTGCAGCTTCGTGTAGTGGTCGTTGCCGGTGCCGGCGTTGACCAGCTTCACCTTGACCTTCGGGTACTGCTTCTCGAAGGCAGCCACCTGGGCCTCGGCGGACGGGGTCCAGGTCCAGTAGGTGATGGTGCCTCCCTTCTCGAGGGCGGCGTCGAGGTCTGCGGCCGAGCCTTCGCTCCCGCTGCCGCCCCCGTCGCCCGAGCCGCAGCCGGCGAGCACGGAGGCGGCCGTGAGGGCGGCCGCGACGAGGGCGATCCGGCGGCGGGCTCGGCGCCCACTGATGATCAACATGACGTTCCTTTCATTTCACTGTTTGACGCTTCCCGCGCTCAGGCCGGACTGCCAGAACCGCTGGAGGAGGATGAAGGCGATGACGAGCGGGGCGATGGTCAGCAGGGAACCCGTGACCACCAGGTTGTAGACGGGCTGCGCGTTCGCGCCCGTCGCCTGGGCGCTCCACTGGGTGAGGCCCACGGTGAGCGGGTAGAGCTTCGGCTCGCTCAGCATGATCAGCGGCAGGAAGTAGTTGTTCCATGTGGAGACCACGGCGAACAGCAGCACCGTGACGATGCCGGGGGCGAGCAGGCGCAGGACGACCGTGAAGAAGATCCGCACCTCGCCGGCGCCGTCGATGCGCGCCGCCTCGAGCAGCTCGTCCGGGACGGCGTCCGCGGCGTAGACCCACATCAGGTACAGGCCGAACGGGCTGATCAGGGAGGGGATGATGATCGCCCACACCGTGTTGGTCAGGCCCATGTTCGAGAACATCAGGAACGTCGGTACGGCCAGCGCGGTGCCGGGCACGGCCACCGCGCCGAGGATGACCGCGAAGACCACCCGCCGCCCGGGGAAGCGGTACTTGGCCAGGCCGTAGCCGGCCGCGGTGGCCAGCAGGGTCGCACCGCCGGCACCGACCACGACGTAGAGAAGGGTGTTCGCCAGCCAGCGCAGGAAGATGCCGTCGCGGTAGGTCAGCGTCTCGCGGATGTTGCTGAAGAACGCGAACTGGTCACCGACCCACAGCCCCGGGCTCGAGAACAGGTCCGCCTGTGTCTTGGTGGCGCTCAGGATCAGCCACACCAACGGCACCAGCGTGTAGACGAGGAACAGCGCCATCAGCACGGTCAGCACCGGCGACCGTCGCGGCGCCAGCGGCGACGTGCTCACCCGGCGCGTCATTTCATCGCCTCTCGGGTGCCGCGGAGCTGGACGGCGTACGCGATCACGGCGGTCAGCAGGCCCATCACGATCGCGACCGTCGCCGAGTAGTTGTACTGCTGCCCACCGAAGGACAGGTTGTAGGCGTAGAGGTTCGGCGTGTAGTAGGTCGTGATGACGTTGGGCTCCAGCGTGCGCAGGATGTTCGGCTCGTTGAAGAGCTGGAAGGTCCCGATGATCGAGAAGATCGTGGCGATCAGGATGGCCCCGCGCAGGGCCGGGATCTTGATCGAGAGCACGGTCCGCAGCGCCCCGGCGCCGTCGAGCGCGGCGGCCTCGTAGATGTCATCGGGCACCGTACGCAGCGCGGAGTAGAAGATCAGCATGTTGTAGCCCACGAACTCCCAGGTCACGATGTTCGCGATCGAGGCGAGCATCCAGTTCTTGCTGAGCGGCGCGATCGAGGTGCCGAACAGGTCATTGAGGTCGGCGGCCAGCCCGAAGTTGGTGCCGTACATGAAGCCCCACATCAGGACGGCCACGACACCGGGCACGGCGTACGGCAGGAAGATCACGAGCCGGAAGAAGCTCGAGGCGTAGAGCCGGGCGCTGTCGATGACGAGCGCGGCCACCAGGGCGAGGCCGAGCATGATCGGCACCTGTACGACGAGGAACAGCACGACCCGCAGCGAACCGTCCCAGAACTTGTCGTCGGTGAACACGTCGACGTAGTTGTCCAGCCCGACGAACTCCGTGGTGCCGAAGAACGCCTGCGCGCGGAAGAGGCTGAGGTAGGCGGCATAGCCGATCGGGGCCAGGAAGGTCAGCGCGAAGACCGCCAGGAACGGGCCGACGAAGATCCACCCCTTCGTGTCGCTGCGCGACCACCGACGACCGGGCACGGGTGATCGCGCGCCACCGCGGGTCTCCCCGCGGCGCTCCAGCTGGGTCACGCCCTGGGACACGGTCCCGCCTCCTTTCACCGCCATTCGGTGGCGGCCTGTTAACGTCAACATGTACAGTGACGTACGACACATGTTGACGTCAACAGGTTGGCGGAAGGATTATTCGGCCCATGGGCAGAGACAGCACGGCCGGCGGGCCGGCGCCACGGCGAGGGGCCTCCCAGGCCGACGTCGCCCGCATCGCCGGAGTTTCGGGACAGACGGTCTCGCGGGTCGCCAACGGCGCCCGCTATGTCGACCCGGCCACCCGGGAGCGGGTGCTGTCCGCGATGCGCGAGGTCGGCTACCGGCCCAACCGGGCGGCGCGGGCGCTGCGCAGCGGACGGTTCCAGAGCATCGGCGTGATCGCGTTCGAGCTCTCCAGCGTCGGCACCACCCACACCCTCGACGCGATCGCGGCCGCCGCCACCGAGACCGGGTACGCCATCAACCTGCTGCCCGTGCTCGACGCCACCCAGGACGCCGTGCGAGCGGCGTTCGACCAGCTCGGCGAGCAGGCGGTGGACGGCATCATCATCCTCGTCGAGACCCACCGGCTCGACGGTGTCGCCGTGCCGGAGGGGCTGCCGGTGGTCGTCGTCGACTCCAGCGCGCAGTACGACTACCCGATCGTCGACAACGACCAGGCCCACGGAGCACGGCTGGCCACCGAGCACCTGCTCGACCTGGGGCACGAGACCGTCTGGCACGTCGCCGGGCCCGAACTGTCCTACTCGGCGCGGCGCCGCCGGACGTCGTGGCAGGGGACGCTCGAGGCCCACGGCCGCACGGTGCCGCCGGTGCTGCCGGGCGACTGGTCGACCGCGGCCGGCTACGAGGCCGGTCTCCGGCTGGCGGACAACGAGGAGGTGACCGCGGTGTTCACCGCGAACGACCAGATGGCCCTGGGTCTGCTGCGAGCCCTGCACGAGCGCGGGCGCCGGGTCCCCGACGACGTCAGCGTCGTCGGCTTCGACGACATGGAGGAGGCGGCGTACTTCTGGCCACCGCTGACCACCGTCCACCAGTCCTTCGACGAGGTCGGCCGCGGCGCGGTCGATGCCCTGATCCGGCAGATCCAGTCCGGCGAGCACGAGCACCAGGAGGTCCTGGTGCCGCCCCGGCTGGTGGTCAGGGCCAGCACCGCCTCGCCGCGCGGGACGACCGCATGAGCCGGCGACCGCACCGCTGGGTGCGGTGGCCCGAGTCGCTCACGACCGAGAACGCTCGCGGGCCCATCGGCTTCGGCGCCGACTACAACCCCGACCAGTGGCCGCGGGAGGTGTGGGACGAGGACGTACGCCTGATGCGCCGGGCGGGGGTCAACATCGTCTCCCTCGGGATCTTCTCCTGGGCCCGCCTGCAGCCGACCGCGGACACCTGGGACTTCGCGTGGCTCGACGAGGTCATGGACCTCCTGCACGCCCACGGGATCGCCGTCGACCTCGCCACCGCGACCGCCTCGCCGCCGCCGTGGCTGAGTGCTGCGCACCCGGAGATCCTCCCCGTCACCCGCACCGGCGAGACCATGTGGCCGGGCGCCCGGCAGCACTGGCGGCCGACGTCACCGGTGTTCCGGCAGCACGCCCTGGCGGTCGTCGAGGCGATCGCGAGCCGGTACGCCGACCATCCGGCGCTCGCCGCCTGGCACGTCTCGAACGAGCTCGGGTGCCACAACCTCTACGACTACTCCGACGACGCCGCGGCGGCGTTCCGCACCTGGCTGTCGCAGAGGTACGCCGACCTCGACGGTCTCAACCACGCCTGGGGCACCGCGTTCTGGTCGCAGCGCTACAGCGACTGGAGCCAGGTGCTGCCGCCGCGGCTGACGCCCACCATCCCCAACCCGACGCACCAGCTCGACTTCAAGAGGTTCTCCTCCGACGCCCTCAAGGACCATCTGCGCGCGGAGCGGGAGATCCTCGACCGGCTGACTCCTGACGTACCGGTGACCACGAACTTCATGGTGATGGCCCACTTCAACGGCATCGACTACGCCGACTGGGCGGCCGAGGTCGACTTCGTCTCCAACGACCACTACGTGCTCGTCGACGACCGCGCACGTGACGAGCTGTCGTTCTCGGCCAACCTGACCGGCGGCATCGCCGGCGGTGAGCCGTGGTTCCTGATGGAGCACTCGACCAGCGCGGTCAACTGGCGCGCGATCAACCCGCCCAAGGCGGAGGGCGCGCTGGTGCGGGACTCGCTCACCCACGTGGCGCACGGCGCGGACGCCGTCTGCTTCTTCCAGTGGCGGCAGTCCCTGGCAGGCGCGGAGAAGTACCACTCGGCGATGGTGCCCCACGCCGGCGAGGACAGCGACGTCTATCGGACGGTGGTCCGGCTGGGCGGGCACCTCGAGCGGCTCGCCCCTGTCGTGGGGTCGCGGCGCCGGCAGGCCCGGGCCGCGATCCTCTTCGACATCGAGTCGTCGTGGACCCTCGACCTGGAGGCCAACCCGAGCTCCTCGGTGAGCCATCGGGCGGAGGCACTCGACTGGTACGCCGCGTTCCTCGCGCTCGGTGTCCGGGCCGACGTCCTGCCCGTCGGTGCCTCGCTGGACGGGTACGACGTGGTGGTGGCGCCGGTGCTGCACGTGGTGCCGGCCGCGACGGCCGGCGTGCTGCGGGCCTTCGTCGACGGCGGGGGCCACCTGATCACGACATACTTCTCCGCGGTGGTGGACGAGAACAACCACGTGTTCGCGGGTGGCTACCCGGGTGCGCTGCGCGACCTGCTCGGCATCCGCATCGAGGAGCTCGGGCCGCTCCTGGACGGTGACGAGGTCGTCCTCGACGACGGCAGCGTCGGGACTCTGTGGACCGACCGGATCACCGCGGCCGCTCCCGACATACAGGTCCTCGCGACGTACAAGACCGGTCTGCAGGCGGGCCGCCCGGCGGTGACCCGACGGGCGGTCGGCGCCGGCTCGGCGACGTACGTCTCCACGCGGCTGGGTGCGGACGGTCTCGAGCCGCTGCTGGCCCGGCTGCTGGAGGCCGCCGGTGTCGAGAGCGAGCTGCCGGAGGGGCTTCGCGGGCGGGTCGAGCTCGCCATCCGAACGGACGGCGAGCGGGAGCACTGGTTCCTGGTCAACCGGACCGACGACGTGGTCGACCTCGGCGAGCCGGGTGAGCTCGGCGAGCCGGTGTTCTCCTCGGGTGCCGAGCGCGGCGACGCCGAGCTGGCGGGCTCCGGGGTGGCCGTGTTCACCCGCGCCGCCCGATGACCGGCACGAACGGGCCGGCTCGCGGCGTGCACCTCCGCCGTGGCGACACCAGCCTGGTCGTCCGTCTGGACCCCACCGAGCTCCCGTGCATCCTGCACTGGGGACCGGATCTCGGCGAGACCGCGGTCGAGCACGTACCCGACCTCCTCCGCTCGCTGGAGATGCCGAGCCTCGACGGGGCGATCTACCAGCACTCGTGGGCATCGGTGCTGCCGCAGCAGACCAGTGGCTGGGTGGGTCGTCCGGGCCTGCTGGGCAGCCGCGCCGGTCAGGCCTGGGCGCTCACCTTCGACTCGGTGGACCACACGGTCACCGAGTCGACCGACCGCACCCGGCTCACCAGCGTCGCGCTGGACGGGCCGGCCGGGGTGGAGGTGACCACCGAGATCGAGCTGTTCGGCAACGGTCTGCTGCGCCTGCGTGCCAGCGTACGGAACCTGGCGGAGGCGGCGTACGAGGTGACACTGCTCGAGCCGGCGCTGCCGGTGCCGGGCGAGGCCGACGAGCTCTTGGACATGGCCGGGCGGCACGCCCACGAGCGCACCCCGCAGCGCCACGCGTTCACTCAGGGACAGCACGTCCGCGAGGCCTGGGGCGGTCGTCCCGGCCACGACTCGGCCACCGTGCTGTGTGCCGGCCGTCCCGGGTTCGGCTTCCGCGCCGGTCGGGTGTGGGGCGTCCACCTCGGCTGGAGCGGCAACCAGGTGCTCTGCGCCGAGAGCTCCTTCACCGGCTGGAAGCTGCTACGCGGAGGCGAGCTGCTCATGCCCGGCGAGATGGTCCTGGGCCACGACGAGACGTACGCCTCCCCCTGGCTCTACGCCTCCTGGGGCGAGGGCCTCGACGCCTTCTCCGGCCGCTTCCACGAGCACCTGAGAGCGCGTGACACGCACCCCCGGCGCGATCGACCCGTGCTCCTCAACACCTGGGAGGCGGTCTACTTCGACATGGACCTGGACAAGCTCGTCGAGCTCGCCGAGCGTGCTGCCGACCTGGGCGTCGAGCGGTACGTCCTCGACGACGGCTGGTTCAAGGGCCGGCGCGACGCCACGAGCTCCCTCGGTGACTGGGTCGTGGACGAGGACGTGTTCCCGGAAGGCCTCACCCCGCTGGTGAAGACCGTGCAGGGCCTGGGCATGGAGTTCGGCCTGTGGTTCGAGCCCGAGATGGTCAGCCTCGACTCCGACGTGGCCCGGGAGCATCCCGAGTGGATCCTCGGGACCCACGCCGGTCCTGGCATCAGCTCGCGCAACCAGCACGTCCTCGACCTCTCCAACCCCGACGCCTGGGACCACGTGTACGGCCAGATGTCGGCGCTGGTGGACCGCTACGACATCGCCTACATCAAGTGGGACCACAACCGAGCGCTGACCGGCGCTGGCCGCGGCCGGGACCACCGGCCCGCGGTCCACCGGCAGACGCTGGCCGCCTATCGCCTGATGGACACGCTCCGCGCCGAGCATCCCGGGCTCGAGATCGAGTCCTGCTGCGGCGGTGGCGGGCGCCTCGACCTGGGAGTTCTCGAGCGGACCGACCGGGCCTGGGTCTCCGACTGCATCGACGCGCACGAAGGGCACCGTCTGGTCCGGTGGACCGGGCTGACTCTCCCGCCCGAGCTGATGGGCACCCATGTGGGAGCGAGCCCCGACCACACCACCGGACGCCGGCACGCCCTGCGCTTCCGAGCCGGCACCGCCATCTGGGGCCACCTCGGCATCGAGTCGGACCTCACCACCATGCCGGAGGACGAGCGCGAGGAGCTCCGGGCCTGGACCGCGCTGCACAAGCGGTTCCGCGGGCTGCTCCACTCCGGCCGCGTCGTACGCGCGGACGCGGTGCCCGACGGCCTCCAACTGGACGGTGTGGTCGCCCCTGACGGGCACGAGGCTCTGTTCCGGGTGTCGGCGCTCGACCACACCCTGGGCCAGCCGGCCGGCCGCATCCGGTTCCCCGGCCTGACCCCGGAGACGGCGTACCGGGTGACACCGGTGCCCCTCTCGGTGTCGCCCAAGGGCCGCCCGCGACCCGCCTGGTACGACGGCGGCACGGTGATGAGCGGCCGGCTGCTCGAGGAGGTCGGCGTCATCGCGCCCCTGCTGGAGGCCGACGACCTGGTCATCGTGCACCTTGTCGCGCAGGTGGCGTGAACCCGGGGCCGGCTGCTGCGGCATCTCGGGATTCACCGCGCGTTCGCGTCGTGTTGGTCGAGCGACGCTCCACGTGACGTACGGGTCCAGTTGTCTGGGTGACGGTGCCCACGTCCCCCGCAACAGGATCCCCCATGAACAAGATCAAGTTGGTCGTCGCCGGCGCAGTTGCCCTCCTGGGCGTCATCGTCTTCAGCGCACACTTCTCGCACTCCGCACCATCCGCCACCGACAAGGCGAGCGCCGCGGTCGGCAGCAGCACCCTCCGGATCGGTGTCGAGAGCACCGAACCCGTCTACTTCCAGAGCGGTGGCACGACCAAGGGCTTCGACTACGAGATGGCACGCAGCGTCGCCGAAGGCATGGGCGTCGAGCCCGAGTTCGTGCCGATGGACTTCAACGAGCTCTTCCCGGCCCTGCGAGCGGGGAAGATCGACATGATCGGGGCCGAGGTCACGAAGACGTCGGAGCTCGAGCGGGAATTCGACTTCAGCGCGCCGTACTTCTCGACGTACGTCGCCTTCCTCACCCCCGAGGGATCGACCATCCACACACGCCGCGACGTCGACGGGAAGCGGATCGCGGTCGTCGACGGCGCCATCCAGGAGTCCTATCTCGAGCAGAAGTACCACGACGTCAAGATCGTCAAGGCCCCCACCGTGAGCGCCGCCGTCGGGCTGATCGAGCGAGGCGAAGCCGACGCGCTGTTCCACGGAGCCCCGTACGCCCAATCGATCATCAAGAGCGCCCCCATCGCCCTGGAGGAGCCGATCGTCTACCCCGTCGACGACGCCCCGATCGGTTTCGTGATCCGCTCCGGCGACCCGCGCAAGGAGCAGATCGACGGCGTCCTCAAGGACATGGTCCTCAGCGGCGAGTGGCTGAAGATCAAGACCGCGTACTTCGAGGCCGACCCGCTCTCCGACGTGTTCGGCGACAAGGGAGCCTGACCCTCTGCGCGGACCCGGATGCGTCAGACCGACTCGGCCACCAGGCGACTCGTGTACCCGGCCGCGACCAGGCGCTCGTACGCAGCCAAGGTCCTGTCGTCGATCTCCTGCGGCGTCGCGAACCCCTTCTCCGCGTACACCCACAAGCGCTGGGTGTCGCCGACGAGCATGTCCAGCACTCGCTTCTCGCTGCCGATCGACGCGATGTACGCGCCCAGATCCTGGCTGCGAGCCGAGCACACGACATCCAGCCCCGGCCACAGCTTCTGAGCCGTCGCGTACGCCCGCCGCTGCTGATACGGGCGGCTGATCAAGGTCGCGCTCGCCACCCTCATCTCGTACTCGGCGAGGAGGTCGCGGCTGTACGTCAGGTTCTCGCCGGTGTTGCTCGCACGAGGTTCCACGAGGATCGCGCTGCGCGGCACTCCCAGCTCCTCGGCACGCTCGGCGAAATGGACCGCCTCGCCGCGCGGGAAGTCCTTCACCGTCGTCGGCGCGTTCGCCCCGGTAAAGACGATCAGCGGGAATCGTCCGGCATGGAAGAGGTCCGCGGTGTGCTCAGCCACCCCGATGTCATGGCTACCCAACGCGATTGCCACATCGGTTGGACGAGGCTCATCGGTCAGTTGATGGAAGTCCCACAAGACACCGGCATCGTCGAGCACGGTCGATGGCATCGGCTCAGTCTGCCATGTGAATCCGTCAGCGATTCCTGGTCACTCTCGAACTCCGACTTCGGAGCCTGCAACGAACCCGACGAAGCCGCGTCACTTCGGGACGCGTCATCGCCACACAGTCCATCCCAGGGCGGCACTCCGCCCAGATTGCAGCACCCGCAAGCGCGCCTCGAACCACCCACCCGGGACGAGTCGAACGGTCCGCCGCACCGTGCTGATCCCCCTCGGAGGCTTGCTACGTCCCGGTCAGAGGTACGGACGGACGTGGTCAGCGATTCTGTCAGTGTCCTCCACAGTCAGCTCGTCGACCTCATCCCACTCAGTCCCGCCACCCGGCACGGTCCCTGCAACATGAATGTGGAAGTGGGGGATCGCTTGCTGGGCCGTCACACCATTGTTTTGCCAAATGCTGATGCCAGGTCGACCATCTGCTTGATCGATTGCCGAAGCAACACGGCGTGTCAGGTCCATGATTGCGTGGGCTTCGGCGTCATGAAGGTCGAGAACTGTGGGAGCGTGACGAGTTGGGATCACGAGGAGGTGAGACACACCCCGCTGTTCGCGGGTGACGAGTACAGCGGCTAGCTCATCGCGAAGCAGCACAGTGTAAGGCCGACACCCCGATAGGTAGTCGCAGAATGCACACGGATAGGCATCCGGAAGAACGATGTGGCTCATGAGTACTTCCGTAGCGAACTGAGGAACTCTTGGATCTCAAGTAGATCAAGCCGCTTCTCGTCCCGGGGTCGGATAACGATGGAAAGCTCATCACACACGCGCTCCTTCCGCGAGGCAAACATGAAGGAGAGGATCAAGAACCGCACAGCATCTTGCATCGGGAGCACGGTAGACATGCCTGACTGGCCAAGGCCGATGACAGGAATGGAGACTGCCTCACCATTGGTGCGCCGGCGCACCTCATCCCAGAGACGTTCCATGGCCTCCCAGAGCACGCCCATCGACGACGCAGCCTTGTTGTGCTCGTCCAAGCTCGTGTACGCCACGCAGAAGTAGTGCTTTCGCTGGTGACTGATGGTCGCGACGGTCCCGAGCGGATAGCGATCGGTGTTGCCCGCCTTGACCACGGTTTCAATTACCATCTTGCTCGCAAGCGCAGCCTCTAGCTCGGAGCGCAGAGTTGCCACGTCATGGCTGTACACGCGCTCTAGGAACTGCCCCTGGACGCTGCCCTTCGCGATGATGTGGGGCGTCTCGACGTCGAACGTATCCGCCATACCGATGACAAGGTTGGTGTCTTGGTCGAAGAGATCGCCAGTAACCACTCGAATCTTGGTATCCGGAGTCGAGTAATGCTGTTCAACCGGGTACGGCCAGGACCGCCACGCCGCGTAACCAAGGGACAGCAGGGGCACAATGAGGATCTCGGGCAGATCCCAATTATCGAGCTTGTTCGGCCAGAAGAGGTCGAACAGCCCGAGAAGGGCAGCGGCGACACCCAACGCGACGAAGGCATGGGTACCTAGACCGAGCCAGAAGCGCCGGTTACGGAGATCACGGGTCAAGGTCATGCTCACAGCCTGTCGTAGATGTCCTGCTCGTAGTAGTGAGGTCCCTTGTTGGTGCTGGACGGGTAAATGACGGCGTAGTTGTCTAAGGCGAACTTGATGATCTTCGGGCTGAATGCGACCGACAATGTGTAATAGTCGACGTTGAGGAGGGGTGAAGGGATGAAGTTCTTGTCGATGGTCTTGTCCCCGTCGTGGTTTGCGATGACTACGGGGAGGTTGAACTCCATCATCACGGCCACCTCGTAGGCAAGGAACGAACTGCCGTCGCCTCCCTTCTTCTTTGCCTCAGGAGTTCCAATGAGGACGACCTGCTTGGCGTTCCTCATCCGCTCACGCAGATTGCGCTTGATGGTCTCCGGCTTGCTGGTGTCCCGTGACACGAAGAGGTCGTGGGCGTCATAGAAGTCGAAGTCGATCTTGTCGTTCTCGCGCCACGCCTCCATGAGCCGGTAGAGGTGGATATTCTCGCTGGCGAACGCCACGTAGGTCTTGTTGCGGTAACTCATGGATGTCCTGTCACTGGTTGGTCCTGGCGTCCGAGAATCTAGAGCGGGCCTCCGACACAACCGTGTTCTGCAGCAGGCTCGGACGTTCTTCTCGGCATCGTGGCGGCGCTCCTCGGAGGTGTCACTCCGACCTAGCCCACTCCGCCGCGTGCCGCCCTATGTGGGTCGGCACCCGCAACTTTCACCCGTACCGTTCCGCAGCTTCGCTGGGGTTCGTCTTTGGCAGACCTGCGATCGTGGCTTTCAAGCCGGAGCTGCCGGGTGTAAGGCCCCACAATCATTCGGCCCATCATTCTGATCCAGGCGCTTCGGCTCACAGGCCGCGCTGCTCGATGCGGATCATCGCGTACTCAACTCCGGCCGCGATCAGGCCGACCTGCGTGAGAGGAATCCCGATCAACAGCAGGAGCCAGCCGACCACCATGAGGTCGTCTCCCCCCAGCATCGCTCCTCCGATACCGCAGATGATGAGCCCCAAGAAGATCAGGGCCCAAGGCGAGCCGAGGATGGTGGTCGGGGGCTTCGAAACTGGGGCGGCCCCGCCGTTGATGTTCTCTGCCATGGCGCGGACCGTATGCTTTCGGCACGTCAAGCGACCGTCGAATCCCAGTGGCCCTCCCCTAGATCAGGTACGTGGTTGCATGCGAAGCTCGGATACGGGCGCATGGGTGTCCAGTCTTAAGCAGACCCGCGTCCAACCGCCGCGAACGGGTCGGGCCGCTCTGTGCGAGAGAACACGTGGCCCAAGCGGTCGCGACCTCATACCTTTGCAGGGTGATCGAGTACGGCAGAAGGACACGACGACTCCCCGCTCCACCGCGGGTCGTCTGGGCCGACTTGGCCCACCCCAAGCGCGAAGGCACCCGCGCCTGGCTCGCGCTCCTGCCCGATGAGATCGAGCCCGAAGTCTTCGACACGGATCCACCGAAGCACCTCATCTGGTCCTCACTCTGGCCGAGTCGACCCGACGACCACGTCGTGTTTGAGCTCGCAGATGATCACGGCGAGTCGGCGCTGACATTCATCCTCCTCAGCGCCGGCGACCCGCCCGATGACAGCAAGACCGGGCAGATCCGCAAGAGAATGAACCAGCTGCTGTTCGCCGATCTGCGCTACACGTACGGCCAATGAACCCCGGCGGCCTCCGGCGCGTCATACCGCCGCCTATGACGTAGCCCATTGGCTACGACGCTCGCCTTGAGGTTCGCGGCGCTGCAAGCCAGCGCGCAGAAACCGGAGTCGAGATCGTCGCTCCGGTGGAGCGACGCGCCGCCAACGCACCGCGATCCTCACCCGCGCGGGCCGATGGCTTTCTGAGCGTGTGGAAGGATCCGGGTCCATGATTCGTGCGGTGGTGTTCGACGTCGGCGAGTGCTTGGTCAACGAGACTCGGGAGTACGGCACGTGGGCGGACTGGCTGGGGGTGCCGCGGCACACCTTCTCCGCGGTCTTCGGGGCCGTCATCGCGCGGGGGTTGGACTATCGCGAGACGTTCCAGGTGTTCAGGCCGGGATTCGATCTGACCGAGGAGCGACGGAAGCGGGATGAGGCTGGGCAGCCGGAGTGGTTCGGGGAGGACGACATCTATCCCGACGTACGGCCTGCGCTGAAGGAGCTTCGGGCCGCTGGGTTGTGGCTCGGGCTTGCAGGCAACCAGACCGTCAACGCCGGCCGGATCTTGCGGGAGCTGGACTTTCCTGTGGACATGGTCGCGACCTCCGACGACTGGGGTGCGAGCAAGCCGGATCTGGCGTTCTTCGAGCATGTCATCGAGGCCGTGCCGTACGCGGCTGAAGAGATCCTCTATGTCGGCGACCGGCTCGACAACGACGTCCGGCCTGCTTACGAGTCGGGCATGGCGACGGCGCTGATCCGCCGGGGGCCGTGGGGCGTGATCCAGGAGCATGACCCGGAGGCGGACGAGATTGCGACGATCCGGATCTCCACACTGGCAGAGTTGCCCGAGCGGATCGCAGCGCTCAACGACCCCGGTCAGTGACGTAGGGCGCTCAACGTGTTGTGCCAGCCGTAGAGGCGGTCGTCGAGGCGGCGTACGCAGTCGAGGTCAGCGTGGGCGTCCAAGGCCTTGCGGACGGCCATGATCCGCTCCATGCCGGTGGCGTACCAGTTGACCGCGAGGCTGTCGAGCGCCTGCTCGGCATAGCCGCATGCCGCCTCGGGGTCATCGGCAGCTGCCTCGACGGCGGCCAGGTCGCCCAGGATCACGGGCGACTGTTTCTCGTCGCCGGTGGTGGCCGAGTCCAGGGCCCATTGCAGGGTCGCGCGGGCCTGGACGATGCGGCCCGCTTTGAGCTCGGTGTTGCCCTTGAACGCGGCCAGCCTCATCGGGGAGAACCAGGTGAACCAGTCGGGTGGTTGATGCCGGTTGGGTTCGGCCATCAGGTCTTCGGCGTGGTGGATCAGCTTCAGCGCCTGGTCGTTGTTGCCAGCGATGGTGGCGCATTCGGCCTCGACCGCGTCCAGCCAGGCCAGATGCTCCACCGACGCGGGGGCGCGGCGGGCGTAGACCCGCGCGGCGCGGATCCGATCCGCGGTGAGGTCAGTGTCCTTGACCCAGCCGGGGATGAAGGCGGTGTGCGCCAGGATGGCCGAGCCGAGCAGCGAGTCGTCGGCGACCGCGGCCATCTGAAGCGCGTTGATGTAGGTGGCATCGGCATCTGCGGGCCGCTGCAGGGAGAAGAACTCGATTCGCCCAGCGAGCAACAGCGACTCCGCAAGCGACAGCGCGAGCCGCTCGCGGATCGTTCCGGTCGCCTCTTCAACCAGCCCCGCGACCATGTGGTTGTGCTCGACCAGCACAGCCAGCAGATGTCCAGGGGCGATGGTGGGATACATGCGACGGTACGCAGCCATGATGGCTGTGACGTCCGCGGCGATCGTCACCGGCTGGGCGCCCGCCACCGAGGTCGTCGGACGTGGAGAGCGACGGGCGGGGTCCCTCCTCTGCGGCGGCTCTGACGTGGACGGCGTTGCCGGCATCGTGTCCCAGGGAGCGGTGAACCCGAGCTGCTCGATCGGCAGGTTGAGGACGTGCGTGAGCAGCCGCTGATAGTCCGAGCGTGGCCACGGCGGCGCGGCCGATTCCCATCGGCGTACCTGCCTGACGCTGATCTCCACATGACCCAGACCCAACTGCGGCGCGGCACGAGTCAACGCATCAGCCAACGCCTGCTGGGAACCGAACCCCGCGTGCTGCCGCGCGGCCTTCAACAGGACGTTCCCACTCCGCTCGCTCATGACCTTCCTCCGAGGTTGACCTTCCCCGCCATGAGAAACCGTAGCGCGGACCACTGAATGACCGCTAAAAGTCCTCATTAAGGCCTCATGCACTCGGCGTCGGTCGGACAGGCTGGGGGCATCCGGGCGGACGGATGGCCTCGAAGGCCACTTTCCGCCCGGACTCCAGCAACAGGAGAACGCGACAGAGAGACTCGGATGTCATCGCTCAGCAAGACCCGCCCAGGCAGGCCCCGACTCATCCCGGACAGCGGCGCCGGCACACCGCGCGAGCAAGTCCTGGAAGCGGCCGCGCGCTTGTTCACGAGCAAGGGGTTCGCCGCGACCTCGACCCGCGAGATCGCCGAGGCGGTCGGAATCCGACAGGCATCGCTCTACTACCACTTCGCGGGCAAGGACGAGATCCTCGCGGCCCTGCTCGCCACGACGGTGAGGCCGACGCAGCTGGTGGTCGACGAGATCGTCGCCCTGGTGCCTCCGGAGCGCGTTGAGACCGCCCTGTGCCTGCTGGCCATGGTCGACATCGACACACTCGCGCGAGTGCCCCACAACGTGGGGGTTCTCTACCAACTGCCCGACGTCGTCTCGGCGGCCAACCTCGACTACGCCAACTTCCGCAAGGCTCACAGCGAGCTCACCGACGCGTACGCAGACCTCGGCGCTCAGCTTGCCACCCGACACGGAGTGACCGCCCCTCCCCCGGCACTCGGCTCCATGCTGATCCAACAAGTCGAGGGCGTCATCACGCTCCGTGCCGACGGCAACGACGTCGACAGCGACCATGCGATCGAGATCGCCGGCGGCTGCCTTCGCCTGTGTGGCTGCGACCAGGCCGAAGCCACACAGGCGATACGTCGAGCGATGGCTCTTCAGGATGAGCTAAGGCCCGGGGCGAGCGCGGTCACTCCTTGCCCCACGCCCGTTCGATGACCCCGATCACCTTCGGCCGCAGGTCCCTGGCCGCGATGACCTCGTCGACCGAGCCGACCTCGACGGCGCGGTGGATGTTGTGCACGTCGTCGAACTCGGCGGCGACCTCGGCGATCTTGTCGGCGCGCAGCTGGGCGCGGAGCTCGGCGAGCTCGACGACGAGGGCGCCGCGTTCGCCGTCCTCGGCGTGGTCGATGCGCTCCTCGAGCGCGGCGACCCGTGGGTCGGCCGCGGCTCGCTTGGAGACCTCGGCGGCGAACACGACGGCGGCCGCAGGGGCGCCACCGAGGACCGAGGCGTACGAGCCCTCGATGGCGAGGACGGTCATCGACGGGTTCAGGTGCTTGGAGAAGACCACGAACGC
Organism: Nocardioides sp. NPDC126508; assembly: GCA_040302365.1. Lineage (GTDB taxonomy): Bacteria > Actinomycetota > Actinomycetes > Propionibacteriales > Nocardioidaceae > Nocardioides. Next base: position 836,546 of record JBEOUM010000002.1, on the reverse strand, counting down.
GCCGCCGTGGTAGCGGGAGATGACGCAGAAGACGATCGGGCCCTGGAAGTTGACGATGGCGCGGCCGATCTCGGCGCCGTACTCGAGCTGCAGGTTGCGCATCGACTCCGGGGAGCCGTCGAAGCCGGACAGGTTGGCGAGTACGACCAGCGGGCGGTTGCCCGAGGCCGCGTTGATCGCGCGGGCGACCTTCTTCGACGACCGCGGGAACAGGGTGCCCGCGGTGTAGGTGTCCGGACCGTCGGTCGGAGGGAAGCCGGCGCGCGGCACCGGCTTGGACTCGATGCCGACCAGGCTGACCGGGTAGCCGCCGATCCGGGTGTCGACGACCACGGCGGTGTCGGCGTCGGCCATGCCGGCCCAGCGCTCGAGCATCTCGTGGTCGGCGTCGGCCAGCGCCCGCATCACCGTACGGATGTCGAAGGGCCGCTTGCGGTCGGGGTTGTGCTCGGCCGAGAAGATCTCGCCGACCGTGGCGAAGTCACCCGGGTGCGGGAAGGAGGACACGTCGCGGTCGCTCGGGTCGGCCGTCACCGCACGGCGCGGGCCGGTCTCGCCGGGGACCACGTAGGTGTGCTCGTAGTGGGCCATCAGCACCCGGAAGGCACCGGCCAGGTCGGGCACCCAGTACTGCGCCTGCCCGTTCGGGCCCATCACCCGGTCGTAGCCGCCGATGCCGTGGTTGTCCTCGGCCGACACCCCGCCGGAGAAGTCGAGCGACTGCTTGCCGGTGAGCACCATCGCGCTGTCCGGGGTCATCACCAGGATGCCCTTGGTGTGCATGAGCATCGTCGCTTCGGCGTTCCAGTACGGCTGGGCGCCCACGTTGATCCCCGCGACGACGATGTTGATCTCGCCGCCGTCCTGGGTGAACTGGACGATCCGGCGCAGCGCGGCGGCGACCCAGTCCATGTTCTCGGTGCCGCTCTCCATCGAGATCCGGGCACCGGCCGAGACCGCGAACCACTCGAGCGGGACGCCCATCCGCTCGGCGAGGTCGATCGCCGCGATCACCCGGGCGCACTCGGGCTCCGAGAGCGCGCCGAGCGACTTGAGCGGATCACCGCAGAGTACGACGCGGGTGATGCCGTCGGGGTAGAGCGGGCTCGGGGTGGTGACGACGGCGACGATGATGCCGGCCTTGTTGAGCCCGGGGGCACGGTCGACAGGCACGAGCGTGCCGGAGTCGTCGAGGTCGTGCTCGACGACCGTGCCGCTCCCGGCCAGGGCGCGCTGGAGCTCATAGGGGTAGACGAGGCCGCGGCGACGGGCGCGCAGCACCTTGGCGGCGTACTCGTCCATCGGGGCGAGCGGCTCGGTGGGCGGCTCGATGACGTCGGCCACGACGCCCGCACCCGGCTGGGCGTGGAAGCGGATCGCGAGCCGGGCCGGCTCGCCGCCGTCCGGCGAGGCCACCCGGCCCTCGGCGAGGACCTCCTCGATCCCGGTGCCCTCGCTGAGCGGGGTGATCTTGCTCTGCAGCGCGGTGATCTGGTCGAGGTCTGCCTCGACGACCGGCCACACCGTCACCCACACGTGGTTGACGTCGAGCTTGGTGCCCTCGCGGCCGCGGGCGGTGCGTACGCGGCGGATCGCCTCGAGGCAGTTCTCCACGGCGCGCTCCACGTGGGGCAGCGCGATCACGCGACCCTCGTCGTCGCGTACCACCGCGAGCTGGCGGGCCTGGGCGGCCGCGACGAGCCGGCGGTCGGCCGGGTTGGCCCGGGCGACGCACTCGTAGAGCAGTACGTCGTCGGGCGCGGCGAGCCGGGTGACCTCGAACTCGCTGAGGCGCCACAGGTTGAGCCTGCGCCCGACCATCGGGTGCATGCCCCGGACCAGCGTGTCCTCGACCAGCTCCTCGGTCGGGACGTGAGGGGCGCCGTCCGCGTGGCGGCGGTAGGTGAAGTAGTCGATCGGCTGCAGCGCGGGATGGCAGACCGCGATCGAGACTCGGCGCGCGCGGCGGGCGAACTCGTGCCCGGCGAGCATCGTGGCGAGCTCGGCCGACGCCGTGTCCGGGTCGGCGGGCGCGTCCGTCCAGCGCAGGTAGATCTCGACGACGTCGTCGTGGTCTGCGGTCATCGCCGAGGTGATGGCGGTGGCGAGCGGGCCGTCGGGATCGGCGAGCTCGGTCACGTCGCCGATGGTGGACACCACCCGGGTCGCGCCCTTCTCGTCGGTGGCGTACTCGGCATGGGCCACCGGACGCCCACCATCGTGCGTGCCGGTGACGGTCAGGTCGTGCAGGTGGTAGTCGCGGTAGTGGCGCCGGATCAGCACCTCCAGCAGCGGCTCGCGCTCGGGAAGCCCGTCGACCAGGCGGTCGCGGAGGAAGCCGACCAGCGGCTCGGGTACGGCCGCGAGCGCGTCGATGCGGGCGGCCCGGTCCGGGGCGTCGGGGTCGGTGAGGGCGGCGACCTCGGCGGGCACCCCTTCCAGCACCGCACGGCGCTCGTCATCGACCAGCGGCTGGTCGAACCAGCCGAACCTGACCGATCGGGCCAGGTCGCCGACCACGGCGAAGCGGAGCTGCGTGGCGCGTACGATCCGCTCGAGCAGCGCGCGGACCGCGGCGGCGTCCTCGGTGGCGGGCGGCGGGTCGGCGAGCCAGCGCTGCAGCACCCCGATCGCCACGTCGACGTCGGACGGATGCTGCTGGGCGAGGAAGATGCGGAACACCGCACGCTCGAGCTCCGGCGTACGTTCCAGGTCGAGGACCCCGTAGTGCGCGAGGACCCGCTGCAGCTTGTCGCGGAAGTGGTCCGGGAGCGCGCCCCGGTCGGGGTCCAGGCTGCGCAGGTAGGTGTGGAAGTACTCCCGCGAGCTGTGCACGCGCAGCTCGGTGGCCGGCTCGTCACCGGCCGGGCGGTTGCGGCTGAGCTCGGCGAAGTCGGTGAAGAGCGACAGCAGGGCCATCTCGGTGCGGAGGGTGTCCGCGGGCGCACCGGCGGAGCGGGAGGCCAGGTGGGCGGCGAGCAGAGCCGGACGCTGGTCCTCCTCGACGTCGTAGCCGAGCAGCAGGCTGCTCAGGTCGGCGATCGCGCCGTTGCTGCGGCCGGTCTCGGTGGTGGGTGCGGGCAGATCGAGGTCGGCCAGGCGGGCGGCGCCCGCCTGCTCGCCCTCGGCCTCGCCGGTCGGCTCGAGACGCAGCAGCGGCGCCGCGGTCTCGACCTGGCTGCCGACCCGGACCAGGAGCTCCTTGACCCGGCCGGTGAACGGCGCGGTCAGCGCGGTCTCCATCTTCATCGACTCGAGCACCAGTACCGGATGACCGGCCTCCACCTCGTCACCGACGGCGAGCGGGGTGGAGACGACGAGCGCCGGCGCGGGCGAGCGCAGCATGCCGCCCTCGTCGCGGCTGACCCGGTGCATCACGTCGTCGACCTCGACCAGATGGACAGGCCCGTGGGTGGCGGTCACCAGCCGGTAGCGGTGGCCGTCGACCATCAGCCGGCCGTGCACCTCGTCGATCCGGTCCAGGGTGGCGGTGAGGGTGCGGCGCTCGCCGCCGGCGGTGATGGTGACCTGGTAGCGGGCCGGTCCGGACTGCCGCACCGTCAGGGCGTACGTCGCCCCGCGCAGCTTGAGCTCGATGGTGCGGGCTGGGTCGTGCTGGATCTGCGGGCGGCCTCCCTGGGCGGTCTGCAGCATGCGCGCGATCTCGCCGCGCTCGGCCTCGTCGTACGCCTCGATCGCAGCCGCCACCAGCGCGATGCCGGCGTGCCGGGCGGCCTGCAGCCGCCCCTCGCCGCGCACCCGGTCGATCCACCCGGTGTCGGCCCATGCCGGGCTGCCGGTGATGACCTCGGGCTGGTCGAGGAGGTCGAGGATGAAGCTCTTGTTGGTCGCGCCGCCGTCGATGATGACGGTGGTCTCGCCCATCGCGCGGCGCAGCCGCGCCAGCGCCTGCTCGCGGTCGGCGCCCCAGGCGATCACCTTGGCGATCATCGAGTCGAAGTCTGCCGGGATGGTGTCGCCCTCGGCCACGCCGGTGTCGACCCGGATGCCGGGGCCGGCGGGGAACTCGAGGCGGCTGATCCGGCCCGGAGCGGGCGCGAAGTCGCGGTCGGGGTCCTCGGCGTTGAGCCGCGCCTCGACCGCGTGGCCGCGCTCGACCGGCCGGTCGCCGGTGAGCGGGATGCCGGAGGCGACCTGGATCTGCAGCGCGACCAGGTCGGTGCCGGTCACGACCTCGGTGATCGGGTGCTCGACCTGGAGGCGGGTGTTGACCTCGAGGAAGGCGAACGTCTTGTCGCCGGGGTGGTAGAGGAACTCGACGGTGCCCGCGCCGGCATAGCCGACGGCGTTGGCGAGTCGCTCGGCCGATGCCTTGAGGTCGGCGGCCTGGTCGTCGGTCAGCAGCGGGGAGGACGACTCCTCGATGACCTTCTGGTTGCGCCGCTGCACCGAGCAGTCGCGTACGCCGATGGCCCAGGCGGTGCCCTGGCCGTCGGCGATCACCTGGACCTCGACGTGACGGGCGTCGGTGACCAGCTTCTCGAGGAACACGACGCCGCTGCCGAACGCTCGCTCCGCCTCGTCGCGGGTGCGCTGGTAGGCGTCGGCGAGCTCGGCACCGGAGGTGACCTTCCGGATGCCGCGACCGCCGCCACCGGCGGTGGCCTTGAGCATGAGCGGGTAGCCGATCTCCTCGGCGCTGGCCAGGGCCTCCTCGAGCGTGTCGACCCCGCCGCGGCTCCACGGAGCCACCGGGACGCCGACCTCCTCGGCGATCAGCTTCGAGCCGATCTTGTCGCCCAGCTTCCGCATGGCCTCGGCGCTGGGGCCGATGAAGGTGACGCCCAACCGGTCGCACAGCTCGGCGAACGCGGGGTCCTCGGCGACGAAGCCCCAGCCGACCCAGGCGGCGTCGGCCCCGGAGGCGATCAGCGCCTGCTCGAGGACGGCCAGATCGAGGTAGGGACGGTCCGCGGCAGCTCCGAGCAGATAGGCCTCGTCGGCCTCGCGTACGAACGCCGCTCCGGCGTCGACGTCGGTGTGCAGCGCGATGGTGCGGATCGTCCCTTCGGACGCGTGACGCGCGTTGAGGTCGCGGACGGCATGGATCAGACGCATCGCGGCTTCGCCGCGGTTGACGATGGCAATTCGAGAGACCTGTGGCACGGTGCAGACTTTTTCATCAGGCGCCGCTCCTGTGACCGCTCGACTCCGACAGGCTTCTGCTGGATTCCTTGTCGATTTCCTAGTGGACACCCTCCGCGACACTCCAGGATCGCGCCGGTGTCACCCGTTCAGGATGGCCGTTTCCTACAACGTCCGGCGGGCGCCGTTGACCTTCTGGCGGAGCCAGGCCGGGACGCGATCCTCGTCACGCGGGAAGGTCTCGAGGTCGATGGCGTACAGGCCCGGGTGGGCGGGCCAGCGCCAGACCGGCTCGTCGTCGTAGTTGAAGACGACCTGCGTCGAGCTCTTCTCCTCGTCGCCCTCGCTGCGGGCGATGGTCCAGCGCGCGGAGAACCAGGCGCCCTTCCCGGGCTCGTACATGACCCGCCTGAGCTCGTCGGTCAGCGCCAGGATGCTGTCGGGCGGCTTGGCGTAGGCGAGGCTGCCGTCAGGTCGGTGCACGTCGATGCGACCGGTGAAGAACATCGACAGGTTGCGGTGGTTGAAGACCAACGTGGACCAGTCGCCCTCTACCTCGTCGGCGAGGTGGAGGGCGATCTCATCGATGAGCTGTTCCTGTCTGACCACAGGAGGAACGGTCATGGCGTTCAACCTACTACCGCTGTCGACCTCATTCCGGGACCATCGTCCCGGGGTCCGGCACGGTGAGGTGTTTCCCACACATGACGAGACGGTGAGTTCCTCATGGCACCGGGACCGCAGGACCTCGTTCGAGGCTAGGTTGAGCAGGTGACCCGGAACCCGCGACAGTCCCTGGATCGCTCGGTGCTGCGGCTGGGTGCCCGCGTGCGGGAGCTGCGCAAGGCGCAGGGGATGACGCTGGTCCAGCTCGCCGAGGCGACCGACCTGTCCCACCCCTTCCTGAGCCAGATCGAGCGCGGGATGGCGCGCCCCTCGATGTCCTCGTTGTTCCGGATCGCGCAGACGCTGGGCACGACCCAGCAGGGTCTGCTGGCGGACAGCGTCGAGAGCGTCTCCCCCGGCCCCGCAGCGGTCGTACGCCGCTCCGGCGCCGGCACCGCCGAGGCCTCCAACGGCGCGGTGCAGGCGCTGGTCGCCGGGGCCGACCATGCGTTCATCCCGATGGAGTTCGCCGGCGACGAGACCGCCTGGGACCGTTACTGGCAGCACGAGGAGGACGAGTTCGTCTACGTGGTGGGCGGTGTCCTGCGGATCGACCTGGACGGTGAGGAGCAGATCATGGAGACCGGCGACTCCGTCTACATCCCCGGCGGCGTACGTCACCGGTGGGCCAGCGCCGACGGCGGGCTCTTCCGGCTGCTGGTGGTCAAGGAGCAGCGCAGGCGCTGAACCGCCTCAGCCCGGCCGTGATCTCCTGTTCGTCGGCGGTGACGAGCACGCCGTCGCGTACGACGACCCGGCCGGCGACGACGACATGCCGAGGTCGTCGCCCCGGCGAGGCCCAGAGCAGCCCGGCCATCGGGTCGTGGACGCCGGCGTCGGCGACGCCGGAGACGTCCCAGACGCACAGGTCGCGTCCGTGTTCCAGGTCGGGGCGACCGAGGCCGGCCGCGGAGCCGGTGGTCGCCATCGCGAGCACGTCGGCGGCGCTCAGCGGCGGCCCGACCAGCGGCGCCACCTGCATGGCGAGCCGGGCGTCGGCGAGCAGGTGGCCGGCGTCGTTGCTGCCGCCGCCGCTGGTGCCGAGGCCGACCTCGACGCCGGCCTCGCGGAGCGCGGCGACCGGCGCGATCCCCCAGCCCATCGGCAGGTCGCAGCCGGGGGCGTGGGTGGCGCTCACCCCGGCGGCGGCGAGCCGCCGGATCTCGTCCGGCGTCACGTCGCACAGGTGGGCCAGGGTGACGTCGGGCGCGAGCCAGCCCCACTCCTCCAGCAGGTCGATCGGGCGCCGGCCGTAGCGCTCCGCCGCGATCGCGACGTCGACCTGCTCGTTGGCCTGCGTACGCCGCCGCAGCCCGCGCCGGGCCGCCACCTCCGCCAGCAGCCGGAAGGTCGGCTCCGGGTCGGAGTGCACCCCGGCCGGACCGACCGCGACCTGCAGCATCCCGTCGGGGCTCACCCCTCCGGGCGCCTCCCCCACGAGCGCCTCGGCGATCAGGTCGGCGCTGTGAGCCGCGGTCTCGGGGTCGTCGCGGGCAGCGCCGCGTACGAAGACCAAGCGGGCACCGAGCTCCGCCGCCGCCCGTGCGGTCCCCTGCGCCAGCGGCACCGTCTCCTCGGGAGTCAGAGCGGCCGGCCAGGTCAGGTGGTGGTCGGCCACCGTGGTGACCCCGCAGAGCAGCGACTCGGCGAGCCCGGCACGGGCAGCGGCATAGGTGAGGGCCGCGTCCACCCCGACCCGGTCGTAGGCCGCGGCCATGGTGGGCAGCCAGGTCGCCATCGGGACCCCGCGGGTGCCGGGGAGGGTGCGGAAGGCGGTCTGCAGGAGGTGGTGATGGGCGTTGACCAGGCCCGGCGTGACCAGGCAGCCGGAGGCGTCGAGAGCATCGTCGGGCCCCTCGACCGAGAGGTCGCCCGCAACCGCACCCGTGATCCGCAGCGTCATGCGGACGGCGAGAAGCGGGCGGCTTCCACGATGACCTCGGCCAGCGTGGCGACCCCGGCCTCGAAGCGGGCCTTGCCGTCCTCGGCGGTCGCGGTGGTCGGGTCGCCGAGGTAGCCGTCGGTGCCGAAGTCGTCGGAGAGCCAGCCGAATGAGACCGGCTTGCCGAAGCCGATGTGCTGATAACCCGCGAGATGCTCCGGCACCTTCCGCTCCCCGCGCTCCTGGTGGACGAGCTCGGGCCGCAGGTGGAGCATCATCGAGGTCTCCCCGTGGCCACCGTGGATGCCGAGCCCGAGCTCGTCCTCGCGCGAGGAGCGGCCACCCTGGTCGGGCGGCACCGAGAGGTGCGCGAAGAACGTGGCCAGCCCGAACTGCTTGCGCAGCTCCCGGCTGGCGACCTGACCCAGCGCGGAGTTGCCGCCGTGCCCGTTGACGAAGAGCAGCCGGGTGATCCCCGACGTGCTCAGCGAACGGCCGATGTCGACGAGCACCCGCATCAGGGTGTCCCAGGAGAGCCAGATCGTCCCCGGTGACCAGGAGTGCTCGTCGGACTTCGTGTAGGCCAGCGGCTCGAGCAGCACCACGGAGGCGCTGCCGGCTGCGGCGACCGTCGCCACCGCCGCCTCCGCAGCCTCCGCCGCGATGACGTAGTCGGTCGAGACCGGCAGGTGGGGGCCGTGCTGCTCGATCGCGCCGAGACCGATCACGGCGACCGTGTCCTCGGGCAGCGCAGCGATCTCGGGGGCGGTGAGGTCGGCGAAACGTGGCATCAGCGGACTCCGATGTTGACGCGGGTGTCGACAAGCGCGTGGTCGGTGAGCTTGCCCTGGTTGAGCAGGCCCTTGGGGTCGCGCTCACGCGCGACCTCGGTGACGAGCTCGACGTTGCGGTCGACGTACCACTGGTGGGGCGAGTGGACGCCGACGCCGATCTCGTCGAAGCGCGGGATGCCGGCGAGGACCTGCTCCTCGGAGACGTACTCCGCGACCACCATCGCCAACGGCCCCCTCCCCATCAGCTCAATGTGGAGCCAGACCGGCCCGTCGTAGACCTGCCGCACCCGGTCGGCGTCGGTCCAGTAGAGCTCGCCCCCGGTCTCCATGTGGAACCAGCTCTTGTCGCGGTGGGCGCGCTGCAGGAAGTAGACCGGGTGGTTGTAGGACATCCCGGAGAGCAGGTCGGTCGCGGCGTAGTCCTCCAGGCACGCCCGTACGCTGCCCCCTGCCGCCACGACCAGCGACTCGATCTCGGCGACCGTGGAGGCCTCGGCGATCACCCGCAGGCTGTGCTGGGCCGGGTCGAGCGAGACGTTGGTGGTCAGGGTCGGGACCAGCGCGGGCTCGTCGCCCGAGGCCAGCCGCGGCAGCACCGGCAGGTCCAGCAGCCGACTGTGCACGGCCACCATCGCGTCCCAGCTGTCGAAGGCGGCGTAGACCGCCACCCAGTCCCGCGCGGGGTCGGTGCGGACGACCACCGAGGTCACGACGCCGGTCACGCCGTAGGCGTGGATGTAGGGCAGCGTCTCCTCGCCCCGCACGGTGAAGAGCCGACCGCTGCCGTCCATCGGCGCCACCGTCACCTCGGTGACGAACCCGTCGGAGGTGGTGCCGTGCTCGATCGTCCCGGTGCCGGCGCTGCCGCCACCGATGAAGCCGCCGATCGTCGAGCCCTTGGTCGAGGGGAAGATCCACAGGTCGCGCCCGGCCTCCCGGGCCACCTTGTCGATCTTCGTCATCCGGGCACCGGCCCCGGCGCGTACGTCACCGTCGGCCAGCACCTCGATCGCATCCAGGCCCCGGAGGTCGAGGATGATCCCGCCGGTGAACGGGGTCGCCTGGCCGTAGTTGCCGGTGCCGGCGCCACGCGGGACGACCGGTACGTCGTGCTCGTAGGCCATCGCCAGCACGTCGGCGACCTCCTGCTCGGTCCGCGGCCGGACGATGGCGTCGGCGACATAGCGGCCGCTCGGCACCTTCTCCTGGAGGACGGGCGACATCCGCGACCAGTCCGAGGAGAGCTTGACCAGCGCGGCCGGGTCGGTCTCGACCCGGTCCGCGCCGAGGCGGTCGGCGACCTGGGCGGTCACCAGGGACGTACGCTGCGAGATCGTCATCCGCATCACTTCATCGAGATCGAGTCGTCGATGAACCGGTTGTCGTAGAGCGACTCCGGGTCGATGTCGTCGGAGGTGATCGTGCCGGCCTGCTTCATGATCGGCGCGAACGTCTCGACGACCTGCTTCATCCGCTCGCCGTCGATCTGGCCGAAGACCCCCGACTTCGGGTCGTCGTGGACCAGGTCGAGGTCGGTCATCGTCTTGGCGGCGTACGCAGCGACGCCCTCGCTGTAGGTCCAGCCGGTCTGGTAGCGGTCGACGATGTCGACGATGATCCCGTTGGCCCAGTCCGGGTCGGCCAGGTAGTCGATCTCGGCCTGCTGCATCACCGGGACCAGCCTCCGTAGGCAGTCGGCCTCCTTCTCGACGTCCTCGGCGCGTACGGCGATCGGCTCGGGGTAGATGTCGTAGCCGACCTCGGAGAGGAGCTGGTAGCCGATCGGCTTTCCCCAGCTGCTGATCTCCTTCTCGTAGATGTAGGGCTCCGCGGTGGCGAACCCCTGCTGCAGGATCGTGGGCTCGGTGACGAAGCGCTGCGGGGTGCCCTCGTAGGAGAGGTCCGACTGCTTCTTCTCGATCATTCCCTGCGACTCGAGCAGCGACGGGATGACGTCGCCGGCCGTCACGACCGGGTCGCCGTCCTTGGCGGCGTCGGCGATGGTCTTCGCGCCGTCCTGGCTCTTCGGGTCCCACATCAGGATCTGCGGCGAGACGGTCAGCTGCGAGGTCAGCGCCACCGTGGGCTGCTTCGCCGCGGCGGCGATCGCGGCGTCGGTGTTGACCGCCCCGATGAGGATGTCCTTGTCGAGGTACATGGTCGCCGGGACGGGCTGGAAGCCGGTCGCCGGACCGCCCGAGCGGACCTCGATCTTCACGCCGGTGTCGACGCCTCCGGAGACGAGCGGACCGGTGACGGACTTCTTGTCGGTGTCGACGGTGTAGCCCTCGCCGACCAGGCTGTACATGCCGCCGTGCTCGGCCTCGGGCTGCCAGTCCTGCTGCATCACCACCGTCGCCGGGCAGACGTCGGAGAGGTCCTTCGCGCTGCCCCTCTCCGCCTTCGTCACCTCCCCTGCGGAGGCGGTGCTGGCGGCGCCGGAGTCGCTGCCGCAGCCGGTCAGGGCCAGCGGGACGATGGTCGAGAGTGCTACCAGGGCAGCAGTACGCAGGGGTATGTGTCGGTTCATGCTGGGTCCGTTTCTGGGTGAGGGAGGAGGGTCAGCGCTCGCCGTACCACTTGCCGATCACGGCACGGTCGAGGGCTGCGAAGGCCGAGAAGACGACGACCCCGAAGAGGGCGGTGAGGATGATCGCCATGAAGAGCGGCTCCATGCTGAGCCGCAGGGTGTAGACCCGGAGCAGGCCGCCGATGCCGGGGCTGCCCTGCTGGAAGTAGAAGTCGCCGACGATCACGCCGATGACCGACAGCCCGGCGGCGTTGCGCAGGCCGGTGAAGATCGCGGGCATCGCCGCGGGCAGCTGCAGCTTGAGCAGCCGCTGCAGCCGGGTCGCCCGGTTGAGGGTGAAGAGGTCGTGGGCCGGCGCGGTCGCCGACTGCAGGCCGAAGAGGGTGTTGGCGATCATCGGGAAGACCGCGATGATCACGCAGACCACGATCCGGGCCGAGATGCCGTAGCCCATCCAGATCCCGATCAGCGGGGTCAGCGCCAGGATCGGGACCGTCTGCAGGATGACGGCATAGGGGTAGAGCACCTTCTCCAGCAGCCGGGTCTGGGCCATCAGCATCGCCCAGGCCATCCCGATCACCACCGAGATCAGCAGCCCGGCCAGCGCGACCTGCACCGACTGCCACAGCGCCGCGAGCATCGGCTGCATGATCTCCGGCCGGCCGAGGGTCTCGCCGAAGACCTGGTGCGGCGGCGGGAGCAGGAACCGCTTGTCCTCGCTCAGCACGACGTACGTCACCAGATACCACAGCCCCGCCAGGCCGGCGAGCGCCGCGATCATCGGCACGACCTTGGCCACGATCCGGCGGAGCACCGGAGGTTGACGTCTCTTGGTCGGCTCCACGGGGTCGGCCTCGGTGGCGGCGGCGATGTCCGGCTCGACCATCAGCTCCGTGCTCATGAGTGCTCCTCCAGTGCCTCGGAGACCTGGCCGACCAGGTGGGCGAAGTCGGACTCGAACCGCAGCTCGGGCGGGCGCGGGAACTCCCAGGGCACCGGGATCTCCGCCACGATCCGGCCCGGCCGGCCGCTCATCACCACGACGCGCGTCGAGAGGTAGACGGCCTCGGCCACGGAGTGGGTGATGAAGAGGCCGGCGAAGCCCAAGAGCTTGAAGAGCCGCTGCAGCTCGGTCTGCATCGCCAGCCGGGTGATCTCGTCGAGCGCACCGAACGGCTCGTCGAAGAGCGCGAGGTCCGGCTCGGCAACCAGGGCGCGGGCGATCGAGACCCGCATCCGCATGCCTCCGGAGAGCTGGCGCGGGTGCTGCTTCTCGAAGCCGGTCAGGCCGACGAGGTCGAGCGCCTCCTGGGCTGCCTGTCGCCGCTGCGACTTCGACAGACCGCTCAGCTCGCCGATCAGCTCGACGTTCTTCCGGGCGCTGCGCCACTCCAGCAGGGTGGGGTCCTGGAAGACGTAGCTGGTGGTGCCCGCGTCGACGTCGACGCGGCCGACGGTGGCGTCCTCGAGTCCCGAGGCGAGCCGGAGCAGGGTGGACTTGCCGCAGCCGGAGGGGCCGACGACGGAGACGAACTCGCCGGCGTCGACGCTCAGGTCGACCCCGGTCAGAGCCGTCGTGCCGGTCGGGAAGCGTTTGGTCACCCCGGAGAGGGCGAGCGTGGCGGTGGTCGTTTTCATGTCACCTCGGCATGGGATCGAGATCGAGGACGGTGCTGACTCGGGTGTCGGCGAGCACGCGGCCGCCGTGGACGACCACGCGGGCGGTCCGGGCCCCGGCGACGACCTCGTCGAGAGGTACGTCGGGGACGAGCAGGAAGTCCGCCCGGCTGCCCGGCCCCGTGCCCGCGGCCGGGAGCCCGAGCACGGTGCGGGTGGTCGTCGTGACGGCGGCGAGCGCCTCGGCGGGGCGGAGGTGCCCGGCGGCGACCAGGAGCGAGGTGGTCTCGAACGGGTCCGCCCGGCCGACCGGGTTGAAGGGGTCGCGCAGGTTGTCGGCGCCGGCCGCGACCGGCACCCCCGCATCCAGCAGCGCCCGGACGGCGGTGAGGCCGCGCGGCACCGCGCCGTCGGCGTCCCGGCCCTGCAGGTAGAGGTTGGTGATCGGGAGGGTCACGATGCCGATCCCCGCCTTCGCCACCAGATCCACGACGGGGCGGCGCCGGTCCTGGTCGAGCATCCCGAGGCGTACGCAGTGGGAGGCGGTCACCTGCTGCTGCAGGCCCCGGGCGATGACCTGCTCGGCGAGGTCGGCGAGGTCGAGGTGGTGGGTGGTGGTCTGCTCGTCGGTGTGCAGGTCGACGGGGAGACCGGAGCGCTCGGCGTGGTCGAGGATGCGGCTGGTCTCCTTGGCCGGCTCGTCGGCCAGGTGCGGACACCCGCCGAGGACATCGATCCCGCGGCCGATCGCGTCCTCGATCACGGCGTCCGGGACGTCCTGCCCGGCGAGCAGGCAGACCTGGAGCGTGACCACGCCCCGCAGCTCCTCCCGGAGCCCGATCAGGGCGTCGACCCCGCGCAGCGGGTCGCCTGCGAGGAGCGCGTCGGCATGCGTACGGATCGTGGTGATGCCGTTCGCCACGTAGCGGCGAATCGCCCGCCGGGCGCGGTCGGCGAAGTCGGCGGCGGTGAGGGTGGGGACGAGCGAACGCCACTGCTCGATCGCGGCGACCAGGTCGTTGCCCGCCCGCGGGCCGGGCGTGATGAGCTCCGCGCTCAGCGCCTTGTCGAGGTGGGCGTGCGGCTCACCGGCCCCGGGGACCAGCCGCCAGCCCGTGGCGTCGGTCCCGGCGCCGCCCTCGACCGGCTTGACGACGGTGATCTCACCGGCCGCGAGATCGAGGTCGGCGAGGGTGCCGTCGAGGAGGCGTACGTTGCGCAGGGCGGTCAGCTCGACGCCGGCCAGAGACGCCGGACCGTCCACCGGCCCGACCTGTCCCGCACCTCGTGCCCCGGTCATCTGCGCCGCCTCTCCGCTCAAAATGTTGATGAGATGAACATTTTCGAGCGTAAGGAGAGGTTATTTCGGCGGCGTAACCGTTTCGGTCCTCCTCGATGAAACCCGGCTAGGACGGGTCCCGCACGGCATCGGCGAGCGCGCCGAGCACGTCGGATCCCGGTGGCGCCAGGTAGGCGACCATGGTCAGCTCGTCGTCGACCGTGCGCATCTTGGTGAGCTCCAGCTCGACCCGCCCCAGGCTCGGATGGCGCACGACCCGGGTGTGCGAGCCGATCGCGGCCAGGTCACGCCGGCCCCACAGCGTACGGAACTCCTCGCTGACCGACTCCAGGTCGGCGACCAGCTTCGCGACCTCCGGGTCGGCCATGTCGACCGCCGTCTGCGAGCGGAAGAAGGCCACCGCCTCGGCGGCCTCGGCCTCCCATCTCTCGGACATCGCGCGCACCTGCGGCGAGGTGAAGGTCTGCCAGATGACGTTCCGCTCGGAGTCGGCGAGCTGGTCGAGGCCGGGGAAGAGCAGCTCCGCGCCCCGGTTCCAGGCGACGATGAAGAAGTGGCGGTCGACCACGAACGCGGGGTTCGGGTCGAGGTGGTCGAGCAGCCGCTGGTAGGGACCGGCGTCGGAGCGCTCCGCGCGCCGCGGCGGCAGCTCCCCCGACAGCTGGAAGAGATGCTGGGTCTCGACGTCGTCGAGGCCGAGGACCTCGGCGATGCTGGAGAGCACCTGCCGAGACGCTCGTACGTCCGCTCGCCCCTGCTCCAGCCAGGTGTACCAGGTCACGCTCACCGCGGAGAGCGTCGCCACCTCTTCGCGACGCAGCCCCGGCGTGCGTCGGCGCCCGCTCACCCGCAGGCCGACGTCCCCGGGCCGCCGGCGCTCGCGACGGCTGCGGAGGAAGTCGCCGAGCTCGCGGCGCAGGTCGACGGTGGTCACGACCTCCATTGTGCCCAAGCCTGGTGACCCGACTACCAGCATCGGCTGCATCTGGTTGGCCCCCTCACGGTTCGTCACGATCGTCGTATCGCCTGACAGATCCCGAGGAACGAGGAAAGACATGAGCAACGTGTTCATCACCGGAGCGACCGGCGGCATCGGCGTACCGACCGTGCGGATGCTCGCCGCCCAGGGCCACCGGGTCTTCGCCGGCGTACGCGACCGCGACCTCGCGAAGGTCTTCGACGACCTCACCGGGGTGGTCCCGGTGCAGGTGGACGTCACCGACGAGGCCTCGGTGACCGCCGCGGCGAAGGCGGTCACAACGCATCTCGGCGCCGGCTCGCTCGACGCCGTCGTCAACAACGCCGGCATCATCGTGCAGGGACCGATGGAGCTGGTCGAGGGCGCCGAGCTGGAGCGGCAGCTGCGGGTCAACGTGCTCGGTCCCGCGACCGTCATCCGGGCGTTCCTGCCGCAGCTGCGTCCCGGCCCCGGCCGGATCGTCAACGTGTCCGCCCCGACCGCCCGCCGGGCCGTGCCACTGATGGGACCGATCTCGGCGAGCAAGGCGGCACTCGAGTCGCTCTCCGTCGCGCTGCGCGGCGAGCTCGCACCGTGGGGCATCAAGGTCGTCATCGTCGAGCCGACGGCGGCCGACACCCCGATCTTCGCCCGTGCCCGCGCCGCCGCCGAGGACTCGCTCGGGCGCACCGACCCGCAGGTCCAGCAGCTGTACGCCCCGATGATCGCCGCCGCCGACGAGGCAGGCGCGAAGATGGCCCTGGCCGGCCCGGACTCGATCGCGAAGGTGCTGGTCACCGCCATCACCACGCCACGGCCCCGCACCCTGTACACCGCCGGACGCGGCGCCGGGCTGCTGCCCATGGTCGGGCGCCTCCCCGATCCCCTCGCCGACGCCATCGTCGCCCGCGCCGTCGGGATCGCCGGGGTTCCGGTCGGGACCAGCACGAGCTGACATCGCGGTCATCCGGTCAAGCACGGGCGACGGATGATCAACGCGGGCGCTCGGATCGCGGCGACGATCGAAGGGTGACGACGACTACGCCGGATTCGACCACCCCCTCGACCACCACCCAGGGCCGCGCGGCTCCGGTGGTGGCGCTCGCCGCCGGGATCGCGATCCTGGTCTCGAGCGAGTTCCTGCCCGCGGGGGTGCTCCCCACGATGGCGCGCGACCTCGGCATCAGCGAGGGGACGGCGGGGCTCGCGGTGGCCGCGACCGCGATCGCCGGGGCGGTGACCGCGGCGAGCATCGCCATGGTGTTCCCCCGGATGGACCGGCGTACGTTGCTGATCGGGCTGCTGATCGCCTCGGCGGTCGCCAACCTGGCGGTCGCGGTGGCGCCCGGCTTCGTCGTCCTGCTCCTCGGCAGGCTGGTGCTCGGAGCCGCGGTCGCGGGCTACTGGTCCTTCGCCTTCGCCGTCGGGACGTACGCCTCGCCCGGCCGTGACCACGTCATATCGACCTCGCTCGCGCTGGGTGTCACGGTCGCCACGATCCTCGGGCTGCCGCTCGGCTCGCTGCTCGCCGACGGGCCCGGCTGGCGCTGGGGGTTCGCGGCGGCGACGGTGCTGAGCCTGGTCTCCGCCGCGGCGCTGGCCCGGACGCTGCCTCCGGTGCCGGCCCATCCGGCGGCCGGGCTGACGATGATGCGTCAGGCGCTGCGCAACCCGCTCCTGGTGGCCGGCGTGGCAGTGCTCGTCGTGGCGGTGCTCGGGAACTTCGTGGCGTACCCGTTCATCCGGATCGCCATCGCCGAGACCTCCCCCGGCGCAGGCATGTGGATGCTGGCGCTGTGGGGCCTCGGCGGGCTCTTCGGCAACCTCGCGGCCGGCCGGTTCTCCCACCGCCTGCGCGCGGTCGTGACCGCCGCGCCGCTCCTTCTCGCCGGCGGGCTGGCGCTGACCGTCCTCGCCGAGAGCACGCCGGTGATGGCGCTGGCGATGCTCGTATGGGGGTTCGGGTTCAACATGCTGCCGGTCGGCACGCAGCTGTGGGTCACCCGCGTCGAGCCCGAGCGCACCGAGTCGGCGCTGGGGCTCCAGGTCACCGCGTTCCAGGTCGCGATCACCGTCGGGGCGGCGCTAGGAGGCGCGGTGCTCGACGAGTACGGCGTCGGGCGCGTGCTCCTCATCGGCGCGATCAGTGCGGCCGTCGCCGCGGCGGGCTTCGGCGCGCTCCGCGTCCCGCGCTCCTGAGGGATCCTCGCGCCACGCCTGCGGCCCGATCCCGTGGCTGGCGGTGAAGGCCCGGCTGAACGCCGCGCCCGACCCGTAGCCCACGGCGTACGCCACCTGCTCGACCGGACCGTCACCGCCGGCGAGCAGGTGGCGAGCCGCTCGCATCCGGACGTCCCGCAGCGCCTCGCTCGGGCTCTGGCCCAGGCTGCGCCGGAACCGCTCCCCCAGCGCCGACCTCGACAGGTGCACCGAGTCCGCCATCGTCTCCACCGACCAGGGCCGCCCCGGATCCGCGATCACCGCGGACAGCACCTGGGCCACCGTCGGGTCGAGAACGGGCGCGGGACCGTCGATCTCGCGTCCGGTGTCCTCCAGCCAGGACGCCGTCATCGCGGCCCCGAGCAGCGAGGCGTAGCCCGAGGCGAACAGCGCCCAGCGCCGGCACGGCCCGGCCAGCGGGCACCGCCGGACCAGCTCGGCCACCCCGCCGTGCCGGCCGACGAAGTCGCGCACGATCAGCGGGTTGGCGAGCGGGTACGCCACCGCGACCGCCCTCAGGTCGGCGCGGATCAACGCGGCCCCGTCATGGGTCGCCAGCCGGTGCCGGACCTGCCCGCCGACCAGAACCGCGTCCCCCGCGCGGAGCAGGTGCGACTGCCCGGCGGCGGTCAGCACGACCGTGCCGTCGTCGACGAGCAACCAGCTGGCGGAGCGTACGTCCTCACCGGCGGAGCCGGCGGTCAGCACGTCCTGATAGGCGAGCGTCATCTCCCACGACGAACGGTCCTGGTTCACACCTCACCCAGCGCTCGGGCGTCGTCGGGCTATTCCCACCCACCTGCGGATCAGGCCAGATAGCCGCCGTTGGTGTCGAGGACCGCGCCGGTGATGTAGGACGCGGCCGGGGTGGCGAGGAAGCGGATCCCCTCGGCCTGCTCGGCCGGCTGGCCCTGACGCTGGATCGCCAGGTTCGCCGTCAGCGCGGACAAGACCTCCGGGTCCGGTTCCATGTCCGTCGCCATCAACCCCGCCTGGATCACGTTCGCGGTGATCCCACGCGGAGCCAGGTCACGGGCGATCCCGCGGGTGTAGGCCGTGATCCCCGCCTTGGTCGCCGCGTAGTCGGCCGTCCCGGGGAGGCCGGTGCGAGCCCCGAGGCCCGAGCTCACCGTGATGATGCGCCCTCCCTCACGCAGGACCTTCGCCGCCGCGCGGGTGATGGCGATGACGCCCGCATAGTTCGTCGCGTGCATGCGGTCCCACTCGGCGACATCGGCGTCGGGCGAGTCCACGCGGGTCCAGGCGTTGACGCCGATCGCCGCGTTGTTGACCAGGATGTCGAGGCCGCCGAACTGTGCCGTCACGTCGGCGATGAGCTCCGGCGCCGCGGCCGGGTCGGCCTGATCGCTGCGGAACGCCGCCGCTCGGACGCCCAGCGCGGTCAGCTCCTCGACCACGGCTGCCGCCTTCTCCTTCGACGCGACATAGCTGATCGCGACGTCGGCGCCGTCAGCCGCGAGGGCTCGCGCGGTCGCCGCGCCCAGGCCTCGGGAACCACCGGTGACCAGGGCGACCTTGTTCTTCAGTGCTGACACGTTCACTCCTGAGCTAGTTCTTGACCGGTCGGTCCACCATGACATTTCTGGACCATCCGGTCAACAACCATTAGGATCGGGACCATGGCACGACCGCGGAGCTTCGACGAGGACCAGGTGCTGCACGAGCTGCGGGACAGGTTCTGGGACGCCGGCTACTCGGCGACCACGCTGCAGGACCTGATGCGTATCAGCGGGCTCGGCAAGGGCAGCCTCTACGCTGCGTACGGCGACAAGCACACGCTGTTCCTGCGCACGCTGCGGGGATACGTCGCCGAGGGCAACGAGGGCCTGCGCAGGACCCTCGAGGACGAGCCTCGGGCGATCGACGCGCTCCGGAAGATGCTCCTGTCGCCCGTCAACCCGGGCGCTGAGCGCGGCTGCTTCCTCGCGAACTCCACCTGCGAGCTCGCGACCCAGCACGCCGACGTACGCACCGAGGCGCGAGCGGCGTACGAGACGATGACTCGACTGATCACGGCCTGTGTGGCGCGTGCGCAGCGTGAGGGTGATCTCCCCGCACAGGAGGACGCGGAGGAGATCGCACGGTCCCTGCTCGCCGCGCAGCAGGGACTGGTGTTCATGGGACGTACGGGCATGGACGTCGAGACGCTCCGCTCCGTCGCCCACTCGCTGGCGGACCGCCTTCTGTGACGACTGTCCGGCCGAGCACCCGCTCGACCGGACAGCGACCGCCGGACCGTTCCCGAGCCTCAGTCCGCGATGAACTCGAGGATGTCGGCGATGAGGGCCTTCTGGTAGTCGCCCGAGATGCCGTGCGGAGCGCCCTCGTAGACCTTCAGGGTGCCGTCGGAGACCAGCTTGACGGCCTTGTCGGCGGCGGCCGCGATCGGCACGATCTGGTCGTCGCCACCGTGCGCGATCAGGATCGGCACGTCGAGGGCCTTCAGGTCCTCGGTGAAGTCGGTCTCGGAGAAGACCTTGACGCAGTTGTACGCAGCGACGAGACCGGCCAGCATGCCCTGGCGCTGGAAGTCGTCGATGAGGCCCTGGGAGACCTTGGCGCCGTCGCGGTTGAAGCCGTAGAACGGCACCGCCAGGTCCTTGTAGAACTGCGAGCGGTCGGCGAGCACGCCGGCGCGGATGTCGTCGAACGCCTCGATCGGCGTGCCCTCGGGGTTGGTCTCCGACTGGACCATCACCGGCGGCACCGCACCGGCGGTGACGACCTTGCGGACCCGGCCCTTGCCGTGCTGGGCGGCGTAGCGGACGACCTCGCCACCACCGGTCGAGTGGCCGATCACGACCAGCTCGGTGAGGTCGAGGTGCTCGATGAGCTCGGCCAGGTCACGGGCGTAGGTGTCCATGTCGTGACCGCGGTCGGTGTTGGTCGAGCGGCCGTGGCCGCGGCGGTCGTGGGCGATCGCCCGGTAGCCGGCGTCGGCGAGCAGCTTGGACTCGACGGCCCAGGCGTCCGAGCTGAGCGGCCAGCCGTGGCTGAGCACGACCGGCTTCCCGGTGCCCCAGTCGGTGTAGTAGATCTCGGTGCCGTCAGAGGTGGTGAACGTTGGCATGGTGGGAGTCCTCGCAGTCATGCGTCGGTCCGCCGCCCCCATCGCCGAAGCTGTCGCGGTCCCGACGCCACGTCAATCCTCGGCGCTCAGTACCCCTCACCGCCCCGCCGTATCTGCCGGATACCCCACGAATCCGGACACCTTCGCGCGCACCCGGCCACAGGTCAGCGCACAGGTCAGCGCACAGGTCAGCGGGGTGCAGCGTCGGCCGAGCAGTGGTAGTCGCGCGACGGCCGCTCACCCGTGGTCAGATACGTCGTCACCGCGTGGTTGGCGCAGCGGTTCGCGCCGGCCGGGTAGACGCCGTGGCCGCTCTGATCGGCGGTCACCATCGTGGCCCGCTCGCCCAACGCCTTTCGCATCTCCCGCGCACCGTCGATCGGCGTCGCCGGGTCGCGCAGATTCTGCACCATCAGTACGTTCGACGGGCCCTGATCGGTGATCCGGACCTGCGGTTCGGCGGGGTCCGGCCAGTACGCGCACGGCGTGATGTTGGCTCCGGCAGCTCCGAACAGCGGGTACCTGATCCGGTCGGCGGCGACGTTGCGCTGGTAGGTCGCGACCGACGCCGGCCAGTGCGCGTCGCTGCAGATCATGTAGTAGCGGCCGGAGACGAGGTTGTCCACGTCGGTCACGGTGTCACCTCCGGGCAGCGGTGGCGGTGGCTGGTCCGCGTCGACCGCCTGCCAGATACCGGCCAGCAGCGGCAGCTGGGTCGGGGCGTACAGGAGACCGAAGTTGCTCAGCCGGAACGCGACCTGGTCGAAGGGGCCGTCCGGTGTCTGGATCGGCTTCTTCTCCAGCCGCTCGGCGAGCTCGAAGAACTTCGCTCGCACCTGCGCGGGGGTCTTGCCCAGTCCGTACTCGCGGTGGTTCGCCGCCGCGAACTTCGCGAAGGCCGGGAAGGTGTCCTCGACACCCTGCGACCAGAGCCGGTCGCCCTCGTAGTCCCAGCCACCCGGGCCCATGTTGCTGTCGAGCACGATCCGGTCGCTGCGCTGCGGGAACAGGGTGGTGTAGACCGCGCCCAGGTGGGTGCCCCAGGAGGCGCCCGCGTACGACAGCTTCGACTCGCCCAGCGCGGCCCGGATCCGGTCCATGTCGCGGGCGGTGTTGGCCGGGGTGACGTGCGGCAGCATCCAGGACGTCGTCGACGTCGCGCACTGCTCGGCGATCTGCTTGCTCTCGGCCGCCCGCTCGGTCACGTCGGCGGCGTCGAGCGCGTACGGCGGGATGCTCCCGGTCAGCAGCTGCTCCTCGGCGAGGTCGCACGTCACCGGCGTGCTGCGGCCGATCCCCCGCGGGTCGAAGCCGATCACGTCGTAGCTGTCCAGGACGCTCTGCGGCAGGCCCATCGCGACGAGCATCGCCGGGTAGCTCTCGCCCGCGGAGGGGCCGCCGGGGTTGGTCACCAGGATGCCGCGCCGCTTGTCGGGCTTCAAGCTCGCCAGCCGCGAGACCGCGATGTCGATCGTCCTGCCGTCGGGTTCGCTGTAGTCCAGAGGGACCTTCAGGGTCCCGCACTGCATCCCCTCCGGGATCGGCACCGGAGAGATCTCGGCGGGGCACCTGCCCCACTGGATGCTGTCCGGTGGCGCAGCCTGTGCCGCAGCTGGACCTGCCAGCGACACCCCTGGGGCCAGCGTGGCCGCCAGCGCGACGACGGCGACGGTGAGCGGTACCGAGATGCGTTTCATTTCTTCCTCCCGAGACTGTGCTTGGACGGTGCCAGTCTTCGCTGACCGGAGGGTCGGAAACATCCGGCCGAAGACCATTCCCGGGGCGGCCGAAAGCACTATTGACCGGTGGGGAAAGTAGTAGCGGCGCAGGTCACCGCCCCTGCCGAAGACGGTTGCCGTACGAGTCGGCGACATCGGTTGCGGGCGAGATCAGGCCTCGACTTCGAGAAATCTGAAGCAACAACCTGGTCGGCTGTTCGCGTAGCGGACAAGAATGGCAAGGCCCGCGGCCGTCGAAGAGCTTTCTCCGTCGTCACGACGGCGACCACCGGACGGGCGCGCCCCGCAAGGCTGGGCATCTCGGCAGTTCGACCAGGAGGAAGAACATGGAACACACCCCGACCCAGGATGACGACCTCACCACTACGTTCTTCATCAAGGACCCGGACTCCACGGGCAGCGAAGGTTGTGAGACGTTCTACGAGACGGATCGCGGCTCGTGGGTGGTGCAGGGCAAGATCCGGGGCCCGCAGGTCGCCAGCCAACTCGTCAGCCTCGCCGACGACGAGACCTACCTGGAAGTCTCGGGCCGCACCATGGATGCGTTCGTCCGCAAGTACGTGAAGGAGAACCATGGAGTCGATCTCACCTGAGCAGCGCTCCGCCCTCCTCTGGGCTGGCCGCCCGTTCCTGAAGCTGGAGCTGCGTGACAGCTACGCCATCGACGATGCCTTGTTCGACGCCTGGCGGCGCGGGGACGAACAGGCCGTCGCCGAGTCCATGGCCCCCTGGCTGAAACAGGTGGAGACCGTGATCGCCGCGGGGCTGCGGCTCCGAAGGGTCCGGGTCGTTTCCGAGCCGCTCTCGGAGTACCAGCGAACACTCTTCGACATCAGCCACTTCGGCGTCGATGCCGGCGAGGAGCTGCGTTGGCTCCCGCGACGGCTGGTCTCCGGCCTGCCCCTCCCCGGCAACGACACCTTCGTGATGGATGACCTCGTGATGTTCAACGTGCACGGCGGCAACGACGAGCAGGTCGAGATCCAGCTCGATCGCGACCCGGATCTGGTGGAGTTCTGCAGGAACGCCTTCGAATCTGCCTGGGACCTCGCAACCCCGCATCACGAGTACAAGCCCGCCTGACGGCTCGGCCATGGCCGACATGACGCCGTCGAACGCGGCAAGGCGGGCGTTTGCCGTACGTCTCCGAGATCTCAGGCTCGACGCCGGCCTGAGTAGCGCGGCGCTCGCCGAGCAGTGCGGCTGGGGCCGCTCGAAGGTCTCCAAGATCGAGCACGGCACGCAGAACCCCACCGACGCCGACGTCAGAGCATGGGCGACCGCATGCTCCGCTGACGATCAAGCCTCAAGCCTGATCGCGGCTCGCCGCGAGGTCGAGCAGATGTGGATGGAGTGGCGCCGTGATCACCGCGCCGGGATGAAACACATCCAGATTCGCAACATGCCGCTCTACGAGCGCACCAAGCTGCTCCGCGTCTACGAGTCAGTGAACTTCCCGGGCTACCTGCAGACCTTCGGCTACGCCGTCGCGCAGGGCACCCTCCACGCTCATCAGTTCGGTCTTCCTGTCGAGGACGTCGAGCAGGCGGCCAGGAACCGCCTGGAGAGGCAACGCTTCCTGGGAACAGGCACGAACTCCTTCATCTTCGTGCTGGAGGCGGCGGCGCTCTACTCCAACGTCGGCGGCGTCGAGGTGATGAGCGAGCAGTTCGACCGGCTGCTCGAGATAGCGGCGATGCCGTACGTCTCTGTCGGCATCATCCCGCTCATGCAGCCCCGATCCCTGTTCCCCGGAGAGGGGTTCTACCTGTTCGACGACCAGTTGATCGTGCAGGAGTTCTGGTCAGGGTCCTTGCGCTCCTCACGCCCCGAGGACATCAACTACTTCCTGCGTACATTCGATGCGCTCAAGGCTCAGGCGGTCTTCGGTGCCGCCGCTGCGGAACAGATCAAGACCGCACGTTCCCGCCTTCAAGAAATCTGAAGCAATGTTCTGGCAGCCGGCGCGCGAGCCGGATGAGACTGGCGGAGCCCGGGGCGCCGAGGGTTTCCAACACTGTGCGGTCGTCCCGGGCTCCAAACCCGCCAACCACACCCGACGGAGTCTCCATGAGTTCCGCAGCCAGACGTCCTCGACCCGGCCGACCGCGGCACATCCCGGTAGTCGACAGCAACCTGTCGCCCCGTGACCAGATCCTCGACGTGTGCGCCCGCCTCTTCACCCAGCACGGCTATGCCGCGACCTCCACCAGGGACATCGCCGACGCGGTCGGCATCCGCCAGGCGTCGCTCTACTATCACTTCGCGGGGAAGACCGGGATCCTCGAGGAGCTGCTGGCGCGAACCGTGCGTCCGACTCTCGACCAGCTCGACAAGATCGACGCTCTCGCGAGGGACCACGGGGCGGCGAGCGCGCTGTACGCCTTGGTGATGATCGACACCGGGACGCTTGCCGAGGCCCCGCACAACACCGGCCTGCTGCCGTCTCTTCCTGAGGTGTGCACCCAGGCGGAGAGCAGGCAATACCGGGCCATCCATGCAGACCTGACCGAGGCGTACGCCCGGCTCGGGGCTCAGATCTCCGGTCTCGAGGTGATCGGACTTCTGCTCGCCGACCACGTCGAAGGCGTGGTCAGGCTGCGCGCCGAAGGTCTCGAGGTCGATGAAGCCACCCGCCACCTGATCGCGGCGAACATGCTGCGGATCTGTGGTGCCACCAAGGACGAGATCACGGTCGCTGCCGCGGTCGCATGGGCAGAGCTGCTCATCGAGCCGGCCGCATAGATCTGGCCGGGCTTGCGATCCGGGCGGTGCGGGTTGGCGCGGTCGCCGTGATCGGCGAGGATGTCCCCGTGATCGACGAGCGCCCTATCAACACGTGGCTGACCGACATGGACGGTGTCCTGGTGCGCGAGGAGGAGCCGATCCCCGGCGCCGCCGAGTTCCTGGCCAAGCTCACCGAGGCGGACGTGCCGTTCATGGTGCTGACCAACAACTCGATCTACACCCCACGCGACCTGCGGGTCCGCCTGCTCCGCTCCGGGCTGGACGTGCCGGAGAAGTCGATCTGGACCTCGGCGCTCGCGACCGCGCAGTTCCTCGCCGACCAGCGCCCGGACGGCTCCGCCTACGTCGTGGGTGAGGCCGGGCTGACGACCGCGCTGCACGAGGTCGGCTACGTGATGACGGAGACCGACCCCGACTACGTGGTGCTGGGCGAGACCCGCACCTACTCGTTCGAGGCGATCACCCGGGCGATCCGGCTGATCGAGGGCGGGGCCCGGTTCATCGCGACCAACCCGGACCCGAGCGGGCCGAGCCCGCAGGGCACGCTCCCCGCGACCGGCTCCGTGGCCGCGCTGATCAGCGCCGCGACCAACCGGGCGCCCTACTTCATCGGCAAGCCCAACCCGCTGATGATGCGCAGCGCCCTCAACCAGCTCGAGGCCCACTCCGAGACCACGGTGATGATCGGCGACCGGATGGACACCGACATCATCAGTGGCCTCGAGGCCGGGATGCGCACCATCCTGGTCGAGACCGGGTCGACCAAGCCCGAGCAGGTCGAGACCTTCCCGTTCCGGCCGACCCGCGTGGTCGCCTCGATCGCCGACGTACTGCCGCTCCTCGAGGGTCGCTAGGGCACGCGGTTCAGTCCGCCAGCTCGAACTCGGCCTGCCCCCTGCGCCGGCCGTGCTCGGTGGGCAGCGCCGACCGGAACCGCCGCTGGTACTGCGACGGGGAGATGCCGAGCCGCGCCACGAACGTACGCCGCAGCGCCTCCGGGCTGCCGTATCCCGACTGCTCCGCCGCCTCGGTCACGCTCGCACCGAGCTCGAGGCGCATCCGGGCGAGGTCGAAGCGCACCGCGGTGACGTACTCGGAGGGTGACTGGCCGAGCTCGTCGCGGAAGCGCCGGGCCAGATGGCGCGGGCTGGTCGAGACGAGTCTGGCGAGGTCGGTCACGGTCCAGGCACGGGTGGGATCGGCGTCGACCAGATCGGTCGCGCGGCGGACGATCGACGCCGGTTGCGCCCGGGCCCGCAGCGGGACCGAGTACTGCGACTGCCCACCGGAGCGCTGCAGGTAGACGAGAAGGAGCTGGGCGACCTGTCGCGCGACGTCGGCGCCGTGATCGTCCTCGACCAGGGCGAGCGCCAGATCGATGCCCGCCGCGACGCCGGCCGATGTGAGGATGTCGCCGTCACGTACGAAGATCGCGTCAGGGTCGACCCGCACGCTCGGATACAGACGCTGGAGCTCCGGCGCGAACTTCCAGTGCGTCGTCGCGCGCCGGCCGTCGAGCATGCCGATCTCGGCGAGCACGAAGGCGCCGCTGCAGATCGAGACCACCCGCCGGGCGCGCGAAGCCAGCGACGTCGCCGCCTCGGTCAGCGGGCTGCGTACGAACTCGTGGGGCGGCAGCTCGCTCCCCGGCACGATCACCGTGTCGAACGCGCCCGCGTCATGGGCGGCGCCGTGCACGGAGACCCGGCTGCCGAGGGAGGTCACCACGTCCTTCCCGTCCGGCGAGAGCAGCACGATGTCGTAGCCGTCCACCGCCTGGTTGGCCTCCACGAAGACCTCTGCGGGACCGACGTAGTCGAGCATCTTCACGCCGTCGTAGAGGAGGAACGCGATACGCCGACGGGCGTGGGATGTGGACGTACGACCACCGGCGGGGACGAGCTTGGATATGTCGTTCACTCCTTCAGGTCAAATACCTTGCGCACAAGGAATCTTACCCGCACTTACCTTGTACGCAAGGCTTCGCAGGAAAAGGCTTGCGCGCAAGGGGTTGTAGGGTGGGGGCCATGACAGAGACTCGCCACAGCCTGGAGCTGAGCGAGCAGCTGTGCTTCTCGCTCTACACCGCGCAGCGGCTCGTCACCGCGGCCTACCGACCGATCCTCGACGCCCTCGGCCTGACCTATTCCCAGTACGTCGCGATGCTCGTGCTGTGGGAGAGCTCCCCCATCTCGACCGGTGAGCTCGGTGAGCGGCTCGGCCTGGACTACGGCACCGTCACGCCGCTGGTCAAGCGCCTGGAGGCAGCCGGGCTGATCACCCGCGAGAAGCACCCCGACGACCAGCGCAGCGTCCGGCTGCGCCTGACCGAGGCCGGCACCGACCTGCGCAGCCGGGCCGAGGGTGTGCCCGACACCATCGCCGAGGTGATGGCGCTGCAGACCGAGGAGTTCACCATCCTCAAGGACTCGCTCGAGCACCTCAGCGACAACGTCGCCCAGCGTCTGTCCTGAGCGGGCCCCTCTCGTCGTCAGTCGCTCAGTCGCAGGTCGCCCTCGGCCCGGGGCGGCAGGTTGGAGAGGGCGGTCTGGACGAGCGCGACGCGGGCCTTGACCGTGACCGCTCGGCGGAGCCGGCCGACGTCACCGATGTGGCGCTCGACAGACTCGCGGATCTGCTCCTCCGAGAAGGTCGGGCGACCACCGACCGGGACATCGACGTCGGGGAGGTCGGTGAGCACCGGGAAGATCTGGGTGCCGATGCTGTCCAGGAGCTTGAAGCGCTGGAACCGGTCGGTCTCGTCCCAGACCTGGTCGATGTCGGCGCCGCCCTTGCGGAACTTGCGGCCGGAGCCCAGGAAGGTCTTCGCCGTCCCGGTCAGGGCCACGGTGAGCTCGTGCTCGGTCAATCGCATGAGCCAAGCATGCCCCGAACCGGGACGGAGACCACCCCTGGCGGATCACCGATCGATAACACCTGCCCCGGGCACCCAGGACGTCAGGCGGCGTTGAACTCCGCCGGGTCCGGGCCGGTGCGGCCGTCGCTCTCCAGGGCATCGATCGCGGCCAGGTCGGCGTCGGTGAGGTCGAAGCCGAACACGTCGAGGTTCTGCGCGATCCGTGCCGGGGTCACCGACTTGGGGATCACGATCCGGCCCTGCTGGAGGTGCCAGCGCAGGATCACCTGGGCGGTGGTCCGGCCGAGACGATCGGCGATCGCGGTGATGGCCGGGTTCTGGAGCATCACGCCCTGGGCGAGCGGGCTCCACGCCTCGGTCGCGATCCCGAGCCGGTCGTTCGCGGCGGCCGTGGCGCGCTGCTGCAGCGCCGGGTGCAGCTCGATCTGGTTGACCGCCGGCACCGTGCCACCGAGCCCGACGATCCGGTCCAGGTGCTCGGGCAGGAAGTTGGAGACGCCGATCGCGCGGGTCCGGCCAGCGGCGTACAGCTCCTCGAGGCCCTGCCAGGCCTTTGCGTACAGGTCGCGGGCAGGGGTGGGCCAGTGGATCAGGTAGAGGTCGACGTGGTCGAGGCCGAGGAGCTCGAGGCTCTTCTCGTACGCCTCGGTCGGCTGCTCGTGGTCGGAGTTCCAGAGCTTCGTGGTGATGAAGAGCTCCTCACGGGCGAGGCCCGACTTCGCGAGGGCGCGGCCGACGCCGGCCTCGTTGCCGTAGGCCGCCGCGGTGTCGATGCTGCGGTAGCCGGCCTCGAGCGCGGCGGTCACGGCCGCCTCGGTCTCGTCGTTCGGCACCTGGAAGACGCCGTAGCCGAGCTGCGGCATCTCGACGCCGTTGTTCAGGGTGATGTTCGGGATGGTCATGACTTCCTTCTCTCGGGAGTTGGGGTTCAGGCAGGAACAGGGACGGACGTACGCCGCTCGCCCCCGGGCGCACGGACGGCGACCAGCAGCACGAGGAGGCCGAGCGCGGTGACCCCGGCGCCCGCCCACAGCGGCGAGGTGTAGCCGAGCCCGGCGGCGAGGGTGACGCCACCGATCCAGGCGCCGAGGGCGTTGCCGACGTTGAAGGCGGCGATGTTGGCGCCGGAGGCGAGGGTGGGCGCCCGGTCGGCGTACCCCATCACCCGCATCTGCAGCGCCGGCACCGTGCCGAAGCCGACCGCGCCCATCAGGACCAGCGCGACGACGGTCAGCACCTGGCTGGTGGCGACGAGGGCGAAGACGGCGAGCACGACGGTCAGGGCGGCGAGGAGCACGCCGAGGGTGCGGACCAGGTCGCGGTCGGCGGCGCGGCCACCCACGATGTTGCCGAGGAACAGGCCGACACCGAAGAGGACGAGCAGCAGCGGGACGGCGCCCGAGGAGAAACCGCTGACCTCGGTGAGGGTGAAGGCGATGTAGGTGAAGCCACCGAACATGCCGCCGTAGCCGAGCACGGTCAGGGCGATCGAGAACCAGACCTGCGGGCTGGCGAAGGCGGCCAGCTCGGTGCGTACGGCCGGAGTGGCCTCCTCGTTGCGGCCGGTGTGGGCCGGGACCAGGAGCGTGATGCCGATGAAGGCGATGACGCCGATGGCCGTGATCGCCCAGAAGGTGGAGCGCCAGCCGGCGGCCTGGCCGAGCAGGGTGCCCAGCGGTACGCCGAGGACGTTGGCGAGGGTGAGTCCGCCGAACATGAAGGCGATGGCGCTGGCCTTACGCTCCGGGGCGACCAGCTGCGCGGCGACGACGGCGCCGATGCCGAAGAAGGCGCCGTGGCACAGGGCGGCGATGATCCGGCCGACCATCATGGTGGCGTAGTCGGGCGAGATCGCGGAGATCAGGTTGCCGATGATGAACAGCACCATCAGCCCCAGCAGGGCGAACTTGCGGGGCACGCGGGTGAGCGCGAGGGTCAGGGCGATCGCGCCGATCGCGACGCTGAGGGCATAGCCGGAGATCAGATAGCCGGCGGTGGTCTCGCTGACCGCGAAGTCGGTGGAGACCTCGGGCAGCAGGCCCATGATGACGAACTCGGTGAGGCCGATGCCGAACCCTCCGATCGCGAGGGCTAGCAGTGCGACGGGCATGGATGACTCCTTGGTCGAGACGGGTTGCGTCTGTCGATAGTCAGCGCACGCAGTAGTTGCACACGCTTCGTATTTATAGTTGCACGCGCGCACTATCCGCGCAACTCGGGTATGCTTGGAGGTGTCCACGAAGGAGGACCCATGGGAATCGCAGACGACGCCGTCGAGATCCGCGCTCAGGGCTGGCGCACGCTTGCGGCCGTGCACGGCCTGATCGAGGCCGCGCTGGAGAAGGCGCTGCAGCGCGAGCACGGCCTCTCGGTCGTCGAGTTCACCGTCCTCGACGCGCTCAGCCGCCAGGACGGCTGGCACATGCGCATGCAGCAGCTGGCCCGCGCCGCGGCGCTCTCCTCCTCGGCCACGACCCGCCTGGTCACCCGCCTGGAGAACCGCAACCTCCTCACCCGGATCCTGTGCGCCGACGACCGGCGGGGCATCTACACCGAGCTCACCCCCGCCGGACGGGCCCTGCTGGAGAAGGCCCGCCCACTGCACGACGAGGTGCTCCGTACGGCACTCGACGAGGCCGCCGAGATTCCCGAGCTCGCGCCGCTCGTGCATGCCCTCGGGTCGTTGTCGCCGGCCCCGCTCGCCGCCGGCTAGCCCCGCCAACTAGCGCCGCTCCGGGCGAGGTCATCGCGGCGGTGAACGAAAGTTCGTTCGCCGTCCCTTGGTGAACGAACTTTCATTCACCATCTCGGAGTGAACGAACTTTCATTCGCCTTCTCGGAGTGAAGGAATTTTCGTTCCCCCGCTCTGGGCACCCCTGCTCCGCCAGAAGATCAGACCTGCCAGGAGATCAGCCCAGCCAGCCGTTGCGCCGGGCAGCGAGAGCAGCCTCGGTCTTGTTGCGCGTGCCGGTCTTGCCGATCGCGGCAGAGAGGTAGTTGCGCACGGTGCTCGGCGAGAGGAAGAGCCGGCCGGCGATGTCGGCGATGCTCGAGCCGTCCTCGGAGGCCGCGAGCACGTCGCGCTCGCGCGCGGTCAGCGGGTTCGGGGCGGCGCGGAGGGTCGCGGCGGCGAGCGCCGGGTCGAGGACCGTCTCGCCGCGGAGCACCCGGCGGATCGCGTCGGCCAGCTCCTCGACCGGCCCGTCCTTGACCAGGAAGCCGACCGCGCCCGCGGCCATCGCCTCGCGTACGTAGCCGGGCCGCGAGAACGTGGTCAGGATCATCACCCGGCACTCCGGGAGCCGCGCGGCAAGCTCGCGCGCAGCCTCGAGACCGCT
This sequence comes from Nocardioides sp. NPDC126508, assembly GCA_040302365.1. GTDB lineage: Bacteria > Actinomycetota > Actinomycetes > Propionibacteriales > Nocardioidaceae > Nocardioides. Next base: position 805,679 of record JBEOUM010000002.1, on the reverse strand, counting down.
GATGCCGGGCAGCTCGATGTCGAGCAGGGCCACGTCGGGGCGCACCTCGAGCGCGGTCGGCACGATCTCGGTGCCGGTGCCGACCTGGGCGACCACCTCGAGGTCGTCCTCGAGCCCGAGCAGCACGGCGAGCGCGCCGCGCATCATCGCCTGGTCCTCGACGAGCAGGATGCGGATCACGACGCCGGCACCCTCGCCTCGAGCCGGAACCCTTCGGCCCCAGGACGTACGTCGAGCCGCCCGTCGACCGCGCGCAGCCGCTGCCGCAGACCCTCGAGCCCGCCTGCCCTCTCGCCCGCTCCCCCCGGACCGCCGACCCCGTCGTCGACAACGGCGAGCCGGAACTCACCACTGTCCGCGGTGAGCTCGAAGCGACAGCTGGCTGCCCCGGAATGGCGCAACACGTTGGTGGCCCCCTCGCGCACGACCCAGGCGAGCGCCTGCCCGGCGACGTCGGGCACCTCGACCGGGGCGGTGGTCACCGACGTACGGATCCCGGCGGCGTCGAGTGCCCGGCGTGCGCCGTCGAGCTCCTCGGCCAGCGAGAGCGTCTTCATCTGGTCGACGGCGGCCCGGACGTCAGCCAGGGCCGCGCGCCCGACGTCCTCGATGTCGGCCGCGTGCGCGGCGGCGGCCTCCGGGTCTCGAGCGGCCAAGCGGCGTACGGCCTCGGCCTTGACGACCATCACGCTCAGGGTGTGGCCGAGCAGGTCGTGGAGGTCGCGGGACATCCGGGCGCGTTCCTCGGCGACGGCCGCGCGGGCGAGCTCCTCGCGGGTGCGGCGGAGCTCCTCGACGGCCTCGATGAGCCGCAGGAACGACGTCGTGGTGATGCCGCTGAGGAGGGTGCCGCCGACGCTGAGCAGGTAGGCGTCGCCGATGCCGTCGATCAGCGCGATCGAGACCGCGACCCCGATCGTGGCCACGGCGATGGCGACCAGCAGGCGCCAGCCGCGCAGCACCGCCGGGGAGACGATGGCGAGCACTCCCCAGACGGTCTGCCAGCCCTCGCCCTGCAACGCTGCGAGCGCGATCAGGACAACGAGGGCGGACAGCAGGACGGGAACACGTCCGGTGACCACGAGGGCGACCGCGACTGCGGCGATCGCCAGCGCCAGAGCGACCTGGCCGACCGCCGGCAGGATCCCGTCGGAGAGGTTCAACAGCGGAAAGAGCAGCAGGACCGGCAGCCACACCAGCACCACGCCGTGGCGCTGGAGGTGACACCGCAGGCCGGACACGATCGTCACCTTATCGCCGCCGCAGACCGGCGATGACCACAACAGCGACGACGACGTGCAGGCTCGCGAGCCCGAGACCGGTGGCCACGGTGAGCGCGCTGGTCGGCGTGATCAGCGAGACCACGGCGATCCCCACGGCGAGGATCGTCCAGCGCCTCGTCCCGCGCTCGGAACGGCCCTCCCACCACCGCAGCAGCACCCCGCCGGCCAGCGCGACGATCAGGCTGCTGACGATCACCGACCCGATCCCGATCTGCTGGGAGCCGCCGCCCGACCTCACCTCGAGGTCCACTCCGCCGGCCTGGGTCCACAGCAGCCACACCGCCGTCGCCGCCACGGCCGCGCCGGCCACCACTCCCCCGATCCGCGGCCACCCGACCCGGGCGCGCTGCTCCGTCTCGTTCGTCATGGTTGTCATCCGAGTCCTCCGTCTCCACCACCCACGGTGGGTGGTGTCTCCAGACTCGCGCCCGCGGGACCTCGGACGGCAGATGTGATTGTCCGGACCCGGCGGTGACAATTGTCAGTGGCCGCTGTCAGTGGCCGCTGTCGGTGGCCGCGTATGCCTAGGCTGTGGACATGCGCATCGCCATCGTCGGCGGCCACGGCAAGGTCGCCCTGCACCTCCATCCGCTCCTGGCCGCCGCGGGGCACACGCCGCTCGCGCTCGTACGCAGCGAGAGCTACCGAGACGAGCTCGAGTCGCTCGGGGCCGAGGTCGGCCTGCTCGACATCGAGAACCAGGACGCCGACGGCTTCGCGGCCGCCTTCGCGGGCTGCGACGCGGTGGTCTTCGCCGCCGGCGGCGGACCCGACGGCAACATCGTGCGCAAGCGCACCGTCGACCTGGAGGGCTCGACGAAGTCGATCGCGGGCGCGAAGGCAGCCGGCATCAAGCGCTTCGTGCAGGTCTCGGCCATCAACGTCGACGAGCCGGTCCCGGCCGATGCCGGCGACGTCTGGAAGGCCTACGTCGAGGCCAAGCGCGACGCCGACATCGCGCTGCGCGACAGCGACCTCGAGTGGACCATCCTGCGTCCCGGCGGCCTCACCGACGAGCCCGGGACCGGGCGGGTGAAGCTGGCCCCGAAGCTCGAGCGCGCCACGATCCCGCGCGCCGACGTGGCCGCGGTCATCGCCGCCGTCATCGACGACGACGCCACCGTCGGCAAGCAGTGGGAGCTGGTCTCCGGCGACACCTCGGTCGACGAGGCCATCGCCGCCGTCCTCTGACTCAGCGCAGACCCAGCAGCCCCTTGACGTACGCCGCCTGGCCGATGTGCTGGGCGGCGTCGTCGACCACGCTGACCAGTCGCACCGCCGTGGTGACCGGCGGGTCCCAGCGCTCGTCGATGACGCGGGCAAGATCCTCCTCGCTCAGCGAACCGACGAGCCCGAGCGTGGCCGCGTGGACGGCCTGGTAGTAGCCGGTCAGCAGCGTCGGGTCCTCCAGCCGGAAGGCACCGACCTCCTCGGACGACTGCCCGTACCCCATCGCCCGGGGCCGATACGGCAGCCCGAACCGCTCCACCCAGCCGTCGCGCGCCCACACCTGCTCGGTGCCGGCGAGCGGCGCGATCTGGGCGTCCTCCATGCGGGCGATGTGCCACAGGATCCAGGCGATCGAGTTCGCCCCGTCGTACGGTCGCCACAGCAGGTCGTCGACCGTGAGGCCGTCGACGATCGCGGGAAGGGTCTCCGCGATCCGGCCGAAGCCGTCCGCGAGCAGTCGCTGGGGCCAGGTTTCGCTCATGCCTTCCGTTCTACACCGTCGCCTCTACCCCGTCGTCCTGCTCCGCGCCGGGAAGCAGACTCCGGGCATCGCTCCACATCCGGGTCACGATGTCGGCCGCCGGCTCGGCGACCGCGCGCCCAGCGGCCTGGCCGGCCCAGTGGTTGGCCCGGTCCAGCGGCACCGCGGCCTCGGGATCGAGGGTCCCCTTGCGCCACCTGGTGACCAGGCGACGCTGGTGCGGGTAGGGCGCGGGCGAGGGCGCGTCCGGGTCCTCCCAGGAGCGCACGTAGGGCGTCGGGGCAGCGCGACCGAGCCGTCCGGAGTAGGCCCGTGTGGCGACCGTCTCCTCCGGCTCGAGACCGTCGAGCGAGGCGGCCCAGGCGTCGGCGATCCCGGTCTCGGGCGACCGCAGCAGCGCGCTGCCGACCTGCACGGCGCTCGCGCCGAGGGTCAGCGCCGCGGCGACCCCACGCCCGTCGGCGATCCCACCGGTGGCGATGACCGGCACGTCCACCCCGTCGACGATGTGGGGCAGGAGTGCGAACAGCCCCACGGCCGTACGCTCCGCCGTCCCCGCCTCGAAGACCCCGCGGTGTCCGCCGGCCTCGAGCCCCTGGGCGACGATCGCGTCGGCGCCGGCCTCCTGCGCGGCACGCGCCTCGGCCAGCGTCGTGGCGCAGGCGAACCAGGCGATCCCGGCCTCGTGCAGCCGGTCGACGTAGTCGGGCGGGAAGAGCCCCATGATCGAGGAGACGACCCTCGGGCGGGCGGCGAGCATCGCCTCGCACTGCTCCTCGAACGAGGGCGCGGGCGGCTGCTCGGGGCCTGGCGTACCGAACCTGCCCAGGAACTCCTCCGCGGCCGAGATCCGGGCCGGGTCGTCGTCGAGCGGATCGGGGATCCAGATGTTCAGCTGGAACGGGCCGGCCGACATCGACCGGAACTCCTCGGCCCACTCCGCGATCCGCGCCGGCGAGTCGAGCACCACCCCCGCCGCGCCCATCCCGCCGGCCTCGGCGACCGCGGCCGCCGCCGCGGGCGGGCAGGCGCCCGCCATCGGCGCCTGAAGAATCGGCATCGTGAGGCCGTACGCCTCGCAGAACTCCTGAGCACGTCGTCGAGCGGTCACACGATCCAGGTTAGTGCTCGACGAGTCCGTCGTGGCCCCATCGGGGCGTCGGCCCGGGGTCGCCGAGGTCGGTCCCGGGCGGGTCCTGGGAGACGTCCTTGGCGATCGCGGTGCCCCAGTCGAAGTAGGCCATCAGCGTCTTGTGCAGCTCGGGCCGGTCTGCCAGCACCTCCTCGATCGCAGCCTGCATCAGCTCGAGCCAGCGCTGCCGGTGCTCCTCACGGATGCCGAGCCCGAGGTGGACCTTCAGCAGCGCCTGATGGCCGCCGTGCGTGGCGCTGAAGTCGGCGGGACCGCCGAAGATCTCGCCCAGCCAGATCGCCACCCGCTCGACGTGCGTGGGCGTGAAGCTCGCGAACACCGGCGCGAGGAGCTCGTCGGCCAGCACTCTTCGGTAGAACGCGTCGCTCAGCCGGCGCAGTGCGGGCGCGCCGCCGAGGTCGTCGTACAAGGTCATGCCTCACGATCACGCGCAGCGGCCGGATACGCAACGAAATACTTGTGGCGGCATGTGGGTCCGCGCGGCAGGATCTGCCCCATGCGCACCCTCATCTACTCAGCGTTCGTGTCCCTCGACGGCGTCGTCGACTCCCCCGGCGGCGGCTCGCCGTCCGAGCAGCACCGCAGCGGGGGCTGGACGTTCAAGGACATCGAGTTCCTGCCGGAGGCCTACGCGATCAAGGGCAGCGAGATGGAGGAGGCCGGCGCGCTGATGTTCGGCCGCCGCAGCTACGAGGCCTTCGCCCCGATCTGGCCCGACATCGAGGACTTCGCGGTGGTCAAGGAGATCCCGAAGTACGTCGTCTCGACCACCCTGGGTGACGACGCCCTGGTCGAGGGCTGGGGCCCGCAGCACATCGTCAGGTCGCTGGCCGAGGTCGAGAAGCTCAAGCAGGGCGACGGCGGCCCGATCCTGGTCGCAGGCAGCGCCGAGCTCGCCCGCAACCTCTCCGACGCCGGCCTGATCGACCGCTACCACCTGCTCGTCTTCCCCGTCGTCCTCGGTGCCGGGAAGTCGATGTGGAGCGAGACCGACAAGGACAAGCAGCGGCTCACCCTGGTCGAGTCGGAGGCCTACGCCAACGGCATCCTCAAGCTCGTCTACGACGTCGTCCGCTGACCCCCGTCCGCTGACCCCGGTCAGGGACACCGCGCGAAGAGCCGCCGCGACCCGGTCCCGTACGCCGTGGGATCGGTGAACGCGCAGCCGTAGTCGGGGGCGGCCACGGCTGCCCGGTCGAGCACGTCGTCGCCGGCCGGGCGGTCGCCGTGCTCGACCCAGTCGACCAGGTCGCCCCAGGCGGTCGAGGCCTCGACCGGGCTGAACTCGCAGTGCCCGGCCGAGCGGATCGCCCGCTGGACGACCATGGATCCGCGGTGGTGGCTGTTCACCTCGCGCAGGTAGATCTGCTCCATCGAGAACGGCACGAACATGTCGCCGAGGTTGTGCAGGCTCAGCACCGGGGCGGTCGGGAGACCGGAGATCCGGGACGGCGCGTCGAGCCGGTGGCTGTAGCGCCCGGCGGGGTCGGTGGGGTCGATCCGCTCGATCGTGGCATCAAGATCGACCGGCGAGCTGGGCGTGTAGATGGTGTCGCGGTTGGTCGCGACCCGGCCGATGTTGAAGGCCAGCGTGCCGCCGTCGTCGACCGACGGCAGCGTGAACAGGAAATCCTTCCACTGCCCGAAGGCCGCCGCGGCGCCCGGCCGCGGTCCACCGCTGCGCTCGATCGTCATCGCCCGCAGCTGCTCGCCCTCCGGCGTCAGCGTGCCGTTCAGGCCCAGCTGCTCCTTGATCGCCGGGACGTCGACGCTCTGGTAGTCCTTCGTGTACGGGTAGGCGTCGTGACCCGCGAGCGCCTGGGCGCCGAGGTTGTAGTCGACGAAGAAGTCGAAGAGCTCCACGTCGCCCAGCTGCCCGCACATCGGCATCGCGCCGTCGTAGAAGCCCGGATACTGCTCCAGCGAGCGCCCGATCACGTGCCCGCCCATCGACACCCCGGTCACGTACGTGCGGCTCGCCTCGTGGGGCAGCAGCTCGGAGGCGTACGTCGCCAGGTCCCGCGTCGAGCGCACCCCCGCCCCCACGTCGTAGCCGTTGGTCGAGTAGCTCGACGCCGCCCAGGCGTAGCCCTGCTCCAAGAACGTACGCCGCAGCCCGAACCCCGGCGTCTCGGGCGTCAGCGTGTGGCCGAGCCCGCGATAGCCGTGCGCCCACATCACCAGCTCGCCGTTCCAGTCGGCCGGCACCTCGAGGATGTACGCAGCGTGCTCGTGCACGCCCTGGCGCACCGTGGTCGCCTGCCCGCCGACCGTGATCGGCGCCACCGCAGGGTTGCTGATCGTGTAGCCCGGCAGCGGCTGGTCACCGGGTGGCTCAGGATCGGCGAGCGCCGGGCCGGTCGAGGCGACCAGCGCGGACGCGGTCAGGAGCAGGGCGAGGAGAGCGGCTGGCGCACGGAGCATGTCTCCGAGCGTAGAACGAGTTGTGACTCACGTCACAAGAACAGCGCACGAGGTGCCTCGTGCGGTGCGCACAACGGCTCAGCGCCCGACGGCCTTGCGGATCGCGCCGAACGCAGCCTGGCCGACGCCCTTGATGCCGGCCGCGACGAACGTGGTCCAGTCGAAGTAGTCGCGCCAGAGCACGATCTTGCCGTCGCGTACCTCGAAGGTGCCGCACACCCAGAACTCGGCGGAGACCGAGCCGCGGCTGAGCACGTCGATGCGCTCGGTGAGCACCACCGGTCCGTTCGCCGCGATGTTGATCATCCGGACCTCGAAGCCGGTGGTGTACTTCCCCATGATCCGCAACTGGCGCCCGACCTCGGACAGGCCACGGGCCGGCGGCAGGGGCACGTTCTGGTAGGTGACGTCGTCCGCGCACAACGCCAGCGCCGCGTCGACCTCTCCGGTCTCGAGCGCGGCCAGGAACTGCTCGACGATCTGGATCTCGGTCATGCTTTCACGCTATCGCGATGAGCCGGCAAGGGCAGGGCTCAGCACGAGGCAGTCCTGGCGGTGCAGGGTGGGGTCGTCGAGCAGCTCCTCGACGGCGATGCGCTCGCCGGGCACCCGGCGGAGCGCCATCGAGTCCTTCTCCTTCACGAACACGTCGCGGGTCCGGGCCAGCTCGGCGAGGTAGCCACGGTCCATGTGCTCGATCTCGAGCATCAGCGCCCAGCGCTCGGTGCCGTCGAGCGACCCGGTCGCACCGTCGACGACCTCCCGCTCGAAGCCCTCGACGTCCACCTTCACGCAGAACGACCGGCCCGAGCCGCCGAGCACCTCGTCGAGCGTGGTCACCTCGACGTCGCGGAGCTGCCAGCGCGGCGACCCGTCGTGGCGCTCGTCGTAGAGCGAGGAGGTCCCCGACCAGGTCCGGTCGACCGCGAACCGCGCCGTGCCGGGGCGGTCAGCCACGGCTTGCGAGCGCAGGTCGATCGCGATCCTGCGGGCGTCGAGGGTCTTGCGCAGCACCTTGTGCAGGGACGTGTTCGGCTCGAACCCGATCAGCTCCGCACCCTCCGGGATCTCCACCCCGACAAGCATCTCGCCGTAGTTCACGCCGATGTCGATCACGGTCTGCCACTCGTGCAGGCCGAGCGCCACCCGCCACAGCTCCAGCGAGCCACGGATGATCCGCCCCTTGTTGGCGATCAGGCCGAGCGCCCGCGGATCGGTCGGCCTCACATAGATCCGATGGCCTTCTTCGGTCGTCGCGTACGCCATCTCGAGCACCTTCGCGTTGGGGTCTTCCGGCCCAGCCGCCATCGGCTGTCGCCGAACCCTAAGGCGCCTACCGAAACGGCAGCCGAACCCTGGGCGACGCGGATCGGACCACGAGCGTCAGGAGACCTTCTCGACCAGGTTCGCGGCGTACTCCTCGATGGAGTTGCCGTCCTGGAACTGCTTCCCGTCGAGCAGGATGGTCGGGGTGCCGTGGACGCCGTCGGCGGCGGCCGCCTTCGTGGCGGCGTCGGCCCAGGCCTTGCCGTCGAGGTTCTCGATGCGGTCCTTGACCGCCGACTCCTCGGCGCCGGCCTCGACGGCGAGGTCGACGAGATCGGCAGCCTTCGGGAACGGGCCGGTCTCGCTGGGCTGGTTCTCGTAGAGCAGGTCGTGGAACTTCTTGGCGACCTCGGCGCCGGCCTCCTCCTGGACGACCGCGAAGGCCGAGGTGGCGAGCTCGGAATAGGGGCCGGCCCGGTCGAGGAGCACGAACGGGCGGTAGTCGACCTGCACCTTGCCGTCGGCGGCCAGCTCGGCGAGGTCCTTGCGGGACGCGGCCTCGAAGTCACCGCAGTAGGGGCACAGGAAGTCCTCGTAGATGACGACCTTGTGGGGCGCGTCGTCGGGGCCGATCACCAGGCCGTGCTCGCTGCTGCCGGCTTCGGGCGCGGCGATCTCGCTGTCCCCGGAGCGGTTCAGGCTGAACCAGACGAGGCCGCCGACGACCACGGCGATGACGGCGACGACCGCCGCGACCGTGAGGATCGACTTGCGGGCCTGCTTCTTGCGCAGAGCCTCGAGCTCTGCGGCGGCCTTGGCAGCGCGCGCCTCACGCTTCTCCTTGCGCGAGTGGCTGCTGGCTGAATCCGTGCTCATGCCGCCAACATAGGCGCCTCTCCTGAGGGCAGGCTGAAACCACGCCATGGGAACCGTTATCACATCGTCGCCTAACCCTCCGCAAAGCCGATGACCAGCGGCGTTATGGTGCTCTGCGTGGCTTCACTGAACGAACGTCTGGTCTGGATCGACTGCGAGATGACCGGGTTGTCCCTCGAGAACGACGCGCTCATCGAGGTGGCGGCCCTCGTCACCGACTTCGATCTCAACGTGCTCGGCGACGGGGTCGACATCATCATCAAACCCCCGGCCGAGGCGCTGGAGCAGATGGACGACTTCGTACGCGACATGCACACCAAGTCCGGCCTGCTGGTCGAGCTCGAGAACGGTGTGACGATGCGCGAGGCGGAGGAGCAGGTCCTGGCGTACATCTGGGAGCACTGCGGCAAGGACTCCCGGCCGCCCCTGGGCGGCAACACGGTGGCCACCGACCGCAACTTCCTGGCGCGGGACATGCCCGAGCTCGAGGGCTTCCTGCACTACCGCAACGTCGACGTCTCCTCGATCAAGGAGCTCTCGCGACGCTGGTTCCCGCGGGCCTACTTCTCGGCACCCCCCAAGCGCGGCAACCACCGCGCGCTGGCCGACATCCAGGAGTCGATCGAGGAGCTCCGCTACTACCGCGAGGCGGTCTTCGTGCCGATGCCCGGACCGGACTCCGACACGGCCAAGGAGATCGCCGCCCGGCACGGTGCCTCGATCACCGGCCTGACCGACCCGGCCGAGGCCGCCGATTCCACAGATCCGGCCTGATTCCCCTATGCTTTCTGCTGGCTCGGACATGCGCTGTCCGGGTCGATGGTGGGCGTAGCTCAGCTGGTAGAGCATCGCGTTGTGGTCGCGAGGGTCGCGGGTTCAAGCCCCGTCGCTCACCCCATGGAACGGCCCGTCCGAGAGGACGGGCCGTTCGTCATCTCAGATCGGCATGCGGGCCAGCGCGCCGTGCTCGAGAGCGACCCAGAGGGCGCCGTCCGGCCCGAGGACCAGTCCGTGAGGCTCGGCGTTCGAGGTCGGCAGCGCGACGGACTCGATCGTGCCGTCGATGGTGATCGCCCCGACCCGGTTGGCACCCCATTCCGAGAACCACAGCATGTCCGCACCGGCGGTGATGGCATGCGGGCGCGCGCCGCGATCGGGCAACGGGTGCTCGTCGATCTTCCCGTCGACGGTGATGCGGCCGACCTGGCCGGCAGCGATCTCGACGAACCACAGCGCGTCGTCGGGGCCGAGGGTGATGCCGACCGGCGCCGCGTCGGGAGTGGGGAGCTCGTGCACGGTGACGTCACCGTGCAGATCGATCCGGCCGATCGCGTTGGCCCGGTTCATCGTGAACCACATCGCCTCGTCCGGACCGGCCACGATCGCCGACGGGAACGCCTCGGTGACCGGGAGCTCGAACTCGGTGACCGTCCCGTCGGTGGCGATGCGCCCGATGCCGTCGGTCGTGGTCTCGGTGAACCACAGCGCACCGTCCGGACCGGCGGCGATCCCGTACGGCCCACACTCACGCAGCGCGTACTCGGTCACCGCACCCTCGACCGTGATCCGGCCGATCTTGTGGGCGCGGTACTCGGTGAACCACAGCGCACCGTCCGGCCCCCGAGCGATGATCGTCGGGCCGGAGTCGGCCGCCAGCGGGAAGGTGGTCGCCGGCTCCCCCGGGACGAGGCGGCCGATCTCGCTGCTGGCCTCCAGGGTGAACCACAGCGCGTCATCGGGGCCGGCGGTGATCGCGTACGGGCCGCCGCCCGGCACCGGGTGCTCGACGATGCGGCTCTGCTCGGGTGTCATGGATGCCTTTCTCCGGTGGATTCCTGCCGCCCCACTCTCAACCCACAGCGGGACAGGAACAACCGGATATCCAGTCCTCTTGGAATCCCGGAATTACCTGACTAAAGTCAGGTATATGACAGTGGACACCTCGGTGATGCGCAAGTTCAACATGAGCTACGTCCGTCGCGTCGGCGCGCTCGAAGACTCCTTCCTCGGCAGCGGTCTGCCCTATGGCACCGCTCGCATCCTCTACGAGATCGGGCTCGGCGCCCGCACCGTTCAGGACCTGCGTACCCGCCTCGGTGGCCTCGACTCGGGCTACGTCAGCCGCATGCTGCGGACGCTGGAGAGCAAGGGGTACGTCACGATGGACCAGGACCCGACCGACGGCCGGCGCCGGCTGGTGGTGCTGACCGAGGACGGCGTCAAGCAGTGGGACGACCTCGAGCGCCGCTCCGAGGAGCGCGCCCATCTGCTGCTCGACCCGCTGACGCAGCGGCAGCGCGACCGTCTCAACGAGGCCCTGGCCACGGCCGACCTGCTGGTGCGGGCCGCCACCATCACGATCGAGCAGGTCGACCCGCGCGACCCGATGGCCCAGGAGGCGATGGGCCACTACTTCGCCGAGATCGGCGACCGCTTCGGGTTCACCGTCGGCGACGAGGGCTTCGGCGACGACCCCTCCCTGCGGCCGCCCCACGGTGCCTTCTTCGTCGCTGCCAGCGACGGCGCCCCGGTCGCCTCCGGCGCGGTGCGCGAGTTCGACGGGACCGGCGAGATCAAGCGGATGTGGGTCGACCCCGCCTGGCGCGGTGCCGGCCTCGGGTCACGCCTGCTGCGCCACCTGGAGGCCGAGGCGCTGCGGCTGGGTCACCGGGTCGTACGCCTCGACACCCGCGACGTCCTCACCGAGGCGATCGGGATGTACGAGCGGGCCGGCTACGAGCGCATCGACCGCTACAACGACAACCCCCACGCGACCCACTTCTTCCGCAAGGAGCTCGCCTAGACGTACGTCTCCAGCCGGTCGAGCGGCGGCTGGGCGCTGGGGTGGGCGACCGCGGCCGCACCCACCGCGCAGGCCGTACGCAGCGCCTGCTCGTCCGGCGCCCCCGAGAGGATCGCGAGGGTGAGCGCCGCGGAGAAGGCGTCGCCGGCGCCGACGGTGTTCACCACCTCCGGGACCGAGGCGGCGGGCACCTTCGCCACCTCGGCACCATCCAGGAACATCGCCGCGCCCGAGGCGCCGTAGGTCACCGCGACCCGCCGGGCCGCACACAGCTCGGGCATCGCGGCGTACTCGGTCTCGTTGACGATGAAGAGGTCGACCCGCTCGACGAGGTCGGCCGGGAGCGGCCGCGCCGGGGCCGCGTTGAGCACGACGAAGCCCGGTGCGCGAGCGGCCACCGCCCGGACCACGTCCAGGGCGAGCTCGAGCTGCATCAGCACCGCCTCACCGGGCCTGACGGCGATTCCGTCGGCGTCGACGTGCGCGTTGGCGCCACCGCAGACCACGATCTGGTTCTCGCCGGCCTCGTCGACGGCGATCAGGGCCGTGCCGGTGGGCGAGTCGACCGTGGTTATGTCTCCGACGTCGACGCCGGCATCCCGGATCGTCTCGACGGCCCAGGCACCGTCGGCGTCGGAGCCTACGGCGCCGACCATCCGCACCCGCGCCCCCAGCCGGCTCGCGGCGACCGCCTGGTTGGCGCCCTTCCCACCGACGTCCCGGCGCAGGCGACCGCCGCCGACGGTCTCCCCCGCTCCGGGCAGCCGCTCGACGAGCGCCGTCAGGTCGACGTTGATGCTGCCGACGACGACCAGGGCCTGTGGTGAGCGCACCGGCATCAGGGACGCAGCACGCCGATGCAGGAGTAGGGCAGGCCGGAGACGCGCTCCAGCGGGACGTCGCGCGCCTCCGCGAGCTTCTTGACCTGCGCCAGGTCGGCGTCGCGCGCCGGGTCGACCAGGATCTTCGCCGGCTCGCCGTGCAGCAGCAGCCGGACGGTCTCGTCGACACCGGCCCGGACCAGGCCGACGTCACCGTCCGCGAACCTCTCGGCGGCATCCTCGACCGCGTCCCAGCCCGCCCAGGTGGGGGTGTGGTCACCGCCGAGGTGAGCCGCGAGGTCGAGCATCACCTTGGTGCGTACGATCGGGAACCGCGCCGCCACCGTGTCGATGAACTTCTTGGACACGTCGACCGGAGCCAGGCCGGCATGGAACACCGCACCGTGGAAGTCGTTGGGGCCGACCCGGTCGTCGTCGAGGACCGGGTGCGAGACGAGACCCGAGACGGTCGAGCCGAGGCAGGCCGACGGGATCAGGTAGTCCTCGCGGGTGCCGTAGACCGACACGCTCCGTCCCGGGTCGGCCAGGACCGCGAGCTCCGGGGAGAACGGCGAGGCCAGGTGGGCGTCGAGCGTGGAGTTGGCCTTCTCGACCGACGCGGCGAGCTCGCGGGTGATCGCACCCGTGCCGGTCCATCCGTCGACGAACATCACCTTGGCCGGGTCGTGGTGCGCGGCCAGGTAGGTCAGCGCGGTCTGGTCGATGCCACGGCCGTGGACCAGCGAGATCGCGTAGTGCGGCAGGTCGAGGCCGTGCACGCGCTGCGCCCAGCGGCGCATCAGCACTCCGATCGGGGTGCCGGAGCGCGCCAGCGAGACCAGCACGGCGTCCTGCCCGCGCCGGGCCAGCACCTGCTCGGCGACCAGGCCGATGGCGTACGCCAGCCGCTGGGCCGATCCGGTCAGGGCCTCCTCGAAGAGCTCCCGGTGTGCTTCCGCGTCCTCGTCGGCCGGCGGCTCGTCCGTGTCTGCGGACAGGTCCTTGAGCAGCCAGGCGACGTCGTCCCGCTCGTAGGATCCGAAGGCCGGGCCGTGCAGCGGGGTCGGCAGCTGCCGGGCCGGCTGGTCGTGGCGTGGCTCCGGGGTGAACGCGGGGATGGTGACGACGACGACCCGCGGTGCGATCCGGGCCAGCTGGTCGACCAGACCGCCCTCCTCGTGCAGCGCAGGGGTGTCGGCCGGCTCGTCGACCACCAGCACGATCGCTTCGAAAGCGCCCTCACGGAGGTTGTAGGCGAAGCGCGGTCCTTCGCCGTCGTCCGGAGCGTCGTGGGACGGGAAGGTGATCGCGGTGCGGATCGCGTAGCCCGGGTCGTCGACGTCGAGCACCGGGGAGCGCGTGGTCGTCGAGTAGGTGATCTCGTGGCGCCGGCCCTCGGCCGCACGGCGGTCGGCGAGCGCGGAGGCGATCCGCAGCGGTGCGTACATCAGCTCCTCGGTGCCCAGGACGTGCACCGGACCGTCGGGGATGCGGCCGGCCACGGCCGCGGCGGTCACCGTGACGGCCGACTCGTAGGAGCCGGAGCCGCTGGGGGTGAAGCCGTGGCGCCCACCCTCGGGTACGGCACGCGGCCAGGTGGCGACGACCTGGACTACCTCGCCCCGCGGGCGCCGGCTCGGCTCGACCCCGGCCAGCTGGCGGAGGTTCTCGACGGTGTCGATGAGCCGGTTGCCGTTGTCGGCGAGGTCCTCGGGCAGCTCGATCTCGCCGCTCGCGAGGGAGACGACGTCCAGGGTGGCCCGCAGCCGCTTCACCGAGCGTTCCATCCGGCCGCGGTCGTCCTCCGAGCGCAGGTCGACGAGAGTGGCCACGACGTAGTGCTTGTGCGGGAACTTCTTGTGCAGCGCCCGGATCGTGCTGACGATGGTCTTGCCGGTGATGACCTCGTCGTCGACCAGCACCAGGGTCTCGCCGCGGGCGAGGAAGGCGGGGTCGGCGGGGAGCAGCCGGTGGGCGGTCGCGTGCGAGTGCTCCTCGTAGAAGTCGGCCACGGACTCGAGACCGTCGACGACCCGGCGGGTGGAGTGCAGGTAGGGCGCGCCGAGCGCGTCGGCGACGAGATGACCCAGCGCGGTCGCGGTCTCGGCATAGCCGAGCACCACCGCGTCACCGGTGACCGCGGCACGGGCCTTGGAACCCAGGCGCAGCCCGGCGTCGGTCACCAGACGTGGATCGGTCGGGACGTGCTTGCCGAGGACGGAGGAGACGAGGAGCTGTGCCCGGCGGGGGTTGCGTCGCACCGCCAGGCCGACCAGGTCGGTGATCATCATCCCGCTCGGCGCGACGGTCGTCCGCAGACGCACGCCCAGACGCTCGGCCACCCAGGTCCCCGACCAGCCGCTCGCTTCGTCTCTCACAGGTGACATTCTCCCCCAATGCTCCTCATCCGACTCAACCGCAGAGAGGCAGCCCCTGTCCACTGCGGATCTCGTCCGGACGGCCTCCACGCCCGCTCCACCGCCCAGAATGAGAACATGTTCTTGTCGTACGTGACGAAGAGCACTAGGTTCCGCACATGTCACCTCGCTCGGGAAGCTTCGCCATCGTTGCCGCCGCGGCGGCTGTGCTCGCGTTCGGGACCTCGCTGCTGAGTCCGGTCGGACCGGCCGGCGCCGACCCGGCGGAGGCTGATCCGACGGAGGGGGCCCAACGGTTGTCCCGCGAGGGCCGGTGGCTGGTCGACCAGTACGGCCGGATCGTGCTGGTGCACGGGCAGAACCTGGTCTGGAAGCACGACCCGTACGTCCCGCCCGACTCCCCCGAGGCCTTCACCGCAGCCGACGCCGAGTGGCTCGCCGAGAACGGGTTCAACGGCGCCCGGATCGGCACGCTGTGGGCGGGCGTCACACCGGACGCCCCCGGTCAGGTCGACGAGGACTACCTCGACGACTGGCAGCGGGTGATCGACCTGCTCGCCGACGAGGGCATCTGGATGCAGTACGACTTCCACCAGGACATGTGGCACGAGACGTACGGCGGCGAGGGCGTGCCCGGCTGGGCGGCGAAGCGGCCCTCGCCCTACAACCTGCACCCGCCGATCAAGCTCTCCTTCCCGGCGACCTACATCACCCCCGAGCTGGCCACCGTCTACGACAACTTCTGGGCGAACAAGGACGGCGTCCAGGACGGCTGGGCCGCAGCCTGGGGAGCCGTCGCGAAGCGGTGGGGGGACCAGCCCTACTCGATGGGCTACGACCTCATCAACGAGCCGTGGGCGGGCCGGGAGTGGCTCTCCTGCCCGGTCACCGGGTGCGCGAGCTCCTATCGGGACGAGTTCCAGCCGGCGTACGAGAGGGCGACGGCGGCCATCCGCGCGTCCGATCCCGACGGCATCGTCTGGTACGAGTCGCAGCTGCTCGCCAACCAGGTCCCCAACTCCAGCTTCGGGCCGGCGAACGACGACCAGGTCGGCTACTCCTGGCACGCCTACTGTCCTTACGGCTACCTCGACTCCCAGGGCATCCCGATCGGGGTCAGCGGGTGCGAGGACTACGACAGGACGCACAACCAGAAGGCCCTCGACCAGGCCGAGACGATGGGCGCGACCAACCTGATGTCGGAGTTCGGCGCGACCGACAACACCGAGCTGCTGGCCATCGACACCGCCTCCGCCGACGACCACTTCACCTCGTGGATGCACTGGGCCTACAAGCACTGGGACGACCCGACCACCGCCGACGGCGCGCAGGGCATGTTCGAGGACGACGCCGATCTCTCGACGGTGAAGCCCGAGAAGCTGCGTACGCTGGTCCGCACCTACCCGCAGGCCACGGCCGGTACGCCCGTGGACCTCTCCTTCGACCCCACCACCGGCGCGTTCAGCTACACCTATCGGCCGGCGCCGGGGATCGACGAGCCGACCGAGATCTTCGTCAGCCCGCTCCACTACCCCGACGGGGCCGACATCGCCGTCGAGGGCGGCCGGGTCGTCGGCGAGGCCGAGCACAACCGGATCCTGGTCAAGGCGAGCGGAACGGAACCGGTGACGGTCACGATTGACTAAGGTGACCGTGTCCCCCTCGCCGGTCCAGCCATCGGAGGAACAGTTGTCCGTCTCGCTCGCCAAGGGACAGTCGGTCTCGCTCACCGCAGGTGACGGCAGCAACATGACGCACGTGCGGATCGCGCTCGGCTGGGACGCGGTCAGACAAGGCCTCTTCGGCGGATTCCGCGGAGCCGACGTCGACATGGACGCCTCGGCGATCCTCTACGACGGTTCCGGCATGCACATCGACCAGGCCTGGTTCCGGCAGCTGAAGTCGCGGGACGGCGCCGTCGTGCACACCGGCGACAACCGCACCGGCGCCGGCGAGGGCGATGACGAGTCGATCATCGTCCACCTCGACCGGGTGCCGCCCGAGGTCGCGCAGATCGTGTTCACGATCAACTCCTTCACCGGGCAGAGCTTCGCCCAGATCCAGAATGCGTTCTGCCGGCTCGTCGACGAGGACACGCGCACCGAGATCGCCCGGTTCGACCTGAGCCAGACCGGCCCGCACACCGCGGAGATCATGGCCAAGGTCAGCCGGTACGACGGCGGCTGGGCGATGACCGCGCTGGGTGAGATCGGCAACGGGCGTACGTTCCAGGACCTGCTGCCCTCGATCGCCCCGACGCTCTGACCTCGCCTCAGCGCTTGAGCTTCTTGATCTCGTCCTTGGCGGCCTGCTGGGCGATCGCCTCGGCCTGGGCCTCCTCGCCGAAGACGCCCTCTGCCTTGGCCTTCTCGACCTTCTTGAACTGACGCAGCATGCTCCACGCGATCACCGCGACGGCGACGCAGAGCGCGATGAAGATGCCGAAGGCGGTCCAGCCCGCGACCACGTCCTCGTCCTTCGGCGGATCGGGCTGAGGAGCGGGCTGGGAGGTGTGGAACGACTGCGTCGTCGCAAGGGTCGTCATCGGAAGGCCGGACATGGGGACATTGTCTCACCTTCGCCTGAGGAAAGCTCAGCCCAGGGCTCAGGCGGTGACGACCTTGCCGAAGCTGATCTCGCGCCCGACCGCGGCCTTGCCCTCGTCGTCGGCGGTGGACACGTCGAGCCCGGCGAACAGGTCGGTCTCCACGCGCTTCTCGGCCTCGGGCACCGGGACGAAGGAGGTCACCAGCTCGTAGTCCTCGGTCGGCCAGGCCTCCTTCTCGATCTCCCGGGGCACCGCGAACCAGGGGCCGTCGGGGTCGATCTGGGTGGCGTGCGCGAGCAGCGCCTGGTCACGTACGCCGAAGTATTCGGCGCACTCCACCTTCGTGGTGACCCGCTCGTCCCACCCCGGGTCCGGCTTCCACTCCTCGAGGCGCTCCTCGTAGGGCGAGCTGAGCCCGTGGCTCTTCAGCGCCTCGTGCAGCGCGAGCGTGCGCGGGTAGTTGAAGGTGTGGCTGTAGTAGAGCTTCAGCGGCTGCCACGGCTCACCGGCGTCCGGGAACCGGTCGGGGTCGCCCGCCGCCCGGAACGCCTCCACCGAGACCCGGTGGCACATGATGTGGTCGGGGTGCGGGTAGCCCCCGTTCTCGTCGTACGTCGTGACCACATGCGGCCGGAAGGAGCGGATGATCTCGACGAGCCGGCGCGTGCTCACCTCGATCGGGGTGCGGCCGAAGGAGCCTTCGGGGAGCAGCGACCAGTCCTTGGCCGCCATGTCCTTGACCTGCATGAACTCCTCGACCCAGCCGGAGTCGACGAAGCCGAGCCAGTCCTGCTTGATGCCGAGGATGTCGCGGGCGCGATGCATCTCCTCACGGCGGATCTCGTGAATGTTCTCCAGGATCCCCGGGCGCTCCATCTTGGGGTTGAGGATGTCGCCCCGCTCACCACCGGTACACGTCGCGACATGGACGTCGACACCCTCGGCGACATACTTCGCGGTGAGGCCCGCGCCCTTGCTCGACTCGTCGTCGGGGTGCGCGTGCACGTGCATCAGGCGGAAAGCCTGCTGGAGCTGCTCTGGCATGGGTTCAATCCTAACCACGCCTCGTCTCACAGTTCGGTTACCCGCTCCCACTCCGCGGACAAGGTCGGTGGTAGGCGGCCAGGGACGGATGTGCGGTCCGCTTCGGCGGGATGGGACCATGTCTGCGTGAGCACGCCGTCAGCCGAAGAATCCCGCATCGCGACCCGCTACGGCCGTGGCCCGCGCCGTCGCCCGGGCGTACTCCTGATCGCGCTGGTCCTCGCCCTCGTCGCGATCGTCGGCTGGTTCGGCTGGGCGCTGTGGATGGCGCTGCACCCCGAGGTCTCCTCCGGGCTGGAGAAGTGGGAGGCGACCAGCGAGAACGAGGTCGAGGTGACCTTCGTCGTACGCCTCCACGACAAGGACGCGAAGCCGGTCTGCACCGTCGAGGCCGAGGATGGCCAGGAGGAGAAGGTCGGCCACCTCGAGTTCACCGCCGGCGAGGGCCGCCAGACGATCACGATCCCGACCGAGCGCCGCGCGGCGCGGGTCGAGTGGGGTGACTGCACGGTCGAGTGACCGTGCAGCCGCCCGCAGATCAGCCGGTGAAGACCTCGGTCTTCAGGATCTCGACCTTGAGCGGCCCGCGAGGACCCTCGTAGGTCACGGTGTCACCGACGCTGGCGCCGATGAGCGCCGCGCCGATCGGGGAGGCGGCCGAGGAGATCTCGACGCCGCCTGCGTACTCCTTCATCTCGATCGAGGCGATGAGGCGGGTCTCGGCCTCGTCGTCGTCATCGCCCTCGAACTTGAAGGTGACCAGCTTGCCGACCGAGACGACGCCATCATCCTCGGGAACGGTGGTGTCCGCCTTGCGCAGCAGCGCTTCGAGCTGCTGGATCTGACCCTCGAGCTTGCCCTGCTCCTCGCGAGCGGCGTGGTAGCCGCCGTTCTCCTTGAGGTCACCTTCGTCGCGGGCGGAGCTGATCTCGGCGAGGATCTCCTGGCGCCGGGGGCCCTTCAGGTATTCCAACTCGGCGGTGAGCTTGTCGAATGCACCCTTGCTGAGCCAGATAGTGGCAGCCGTGGTCTCGGTCGACTGAGTCATAGCGAGTTACTCCTGATGGGTAGTGAATATAGGTAAGGGGCGCCGGTCAACCCCCATTCACCGGCGCCTTTTCTCCCTGCTGTGCGGGCATATTTCACCCAGCTGAACGTTTCTGCGGGAGATTGTCAGAAGGTTCAGTTTAACAAGGCAACCACACCCGAAGACAGTTCGCGACCGAAACGTTGCGCAATCCGACCTCGGGACCGTTCCCCGGAACGTCAGGGACTGATCGCGGGGTATCCCTTGCTGCGCAGCTGTTCCAGCACCCGCTCGGCGTGGTTCTGGCCACGGGTCTCCAGCTGGAGCTGCACGACCACCTCGGCGAGTCGCAACCCGGGGTTGGTGCGCGAGTGGACGACCTCCATGACGTTGGCTCCCGTGTCGCCGATCACCGACAGCAGGGTGGCCAGCGCCCCGGGCTGGTCGGGGATCGTCACGGCGACCGGGAGGTAGCGTCCGGCCAGCGTCATGCCGTGCTGGATCACCTTGCTGAGCAGGAGCGGATCGATGTTTCCGCCGGAGAGCACCACCACGACCGGACCCTCGAAGGCCTCGGGCGCGTCCATCAGCGCCGCCACGCCGACCGCGCCGGCGGGCTCCACGACGAGCTTGGCACGCTCGGCCAGCGCCAGCAGCGCGCCCGAGATCGCCTCCTCGGAGACGGTGCGGATCTCGTCGACGTAGGCCTGGATCATCGGGAAGTTGGTCTCCCCCGGCAGCCCGACGGCGATGCCGTCGGCCATCGTCGGCATCTTGTCGAGGCGGATCGGGCGGCCCTCGCGCAGCGAGACCGGGTAGGCGGCGGCGGTCTCCGCCTGCACGCCGATCACCTTCACGTCAGGATGCTTCGCCTTGATCGCGAGCGCCGCGCCGGCGAGCAGGCCGCCCCCGCCGAGCGGGATGACGACCGTCTTCACGTCCGGGGCCTGCTCGAGGATCTCGAGGCCGATCGTGCCCTGGCCGGCCACCACGTCGGGGTGGTCGAAGGGGTGGATCATCACGGCACCGGTGCGCTCGGCGAAGGCCATCGCGGCATCCAGGCACTGGTCGACGTACTGACCCTCGAAGATCACCTCCGCGCCGTAGGCGCGGGTGGCCTTCTCCTTCGGGATCGGGGCGCCCTCGGGCATGAACACGGTGGACGGGATGCCGAGGCTGGTCGCGGCCAGCGCGACACCCTGGGCGTGGTTGCCCGCACTGGCGGCCACCACCCCGTGCTTGCGCTCGTCCTCGGAGAGCCGGGCGATGCGTACGAACGCTCCGCGGGCCTTGAAGGAGCCCGTACGCTGCAGGTTCTCGCACTTGAGGATGACCGTGTCGCCGACGATGTCGGTGAGCCAGCGAGCTCCCTGGACCGGGGTCTCGGTGATGTGGCCACGCAGCAGCTCGCGCGCCTCGAGGATGTCGCCGAACGTCGGCTGACCAGCGGCGGGCTGGTGGTGCTCAGGCACTGCCTTCTCCTGGACTCGGTGGGGGTGGTGATGTCGGGCCGCTCGGTCGCAGCGGCGCCGACGGCGCGGACACCGGCTCAGCGGCCGGGGCCGCGGTCAGGTGGTTGGCGACCGCGTTGAGGGCGGCCACCAGCGGCACGGCCACGAGCGCACCGGCCACGCCACCGAGGACGATGCCGGTGGCGACGGCGAGGATGACGCCGAGCGGATGGACCCGGACCCAGCGGCCGAGCAGGAACGGCTGCAGGCCGTGGGCCTCGAGCTGCTGGACCAGGATCACGCCGCCGAGCATCAGCAGCGCCGTCACCGGCCCTTGCGAGACGAGCGCGACGAGCACGGCGACCGCGCCGGCCACGGTGGCGCCGACCAGGGGCACGAAGGAGCTCAGGAAGACGAGTACGCCGATCGCGACCACGAACGGGACCTGCAGCGCCGCGGCGATGATCATGATGCCGACCGCGTCGACCGCGGCCACGATGACCGTGGCCCGGGTGAACTGGGTCAACGAGACCCACGCGACCCGGCCCGAGCTGTCCATCCGGCTGCGCGCGGCCCGCGGCGCGAGCCTGACCAGCCAGCCCCAGATCCGGTCACCCTCGGCGCAGAAGAAGTAGGTGGAGAAGAGCACGATGAACAGACCGGCGAAGACGTCGAGGGCCACCCCGCCGACCTCGCTGACCCGGGAGAACGGGTTGGAGGCGTACGCCGCCGCCCAGTCCTCCACGGTCGTCTGCACCGTGTTGAGCCAGGTGTCGATCTGGGTCTCGCTCGCGTGGAAGGGGCCGTTGATCAGCCAGTCACGGATCTCGTCGAGCGCCTTCACGGTCTGCCCGGCGAGGTCGTTGAATCCGTTGGCGACCTGGGTGCCGGCGAAGCTCAGCATCGCGATGACCACCACGAGCACGCCGATCACCACGAAGAGCGCCGAGATGCTCCTCTTCAGCCCTATCCGGGCCAGGCCGTCGACGACCGGGGAGACGAGCGCGGCGATCAGCAGGGCGATGACCACGGGGATCACGACGATGCTGACGATGCCGAGGGCGCGGACGATCAGATAGCCGGCCGCGACGATGACCAGGAACCGCCACCCCCACTGGGCCGCCAGCTCGACGCCGAAGGGGACGTTCGTCCGGCTCACCGAGGTCGGGGCGGTCACCGGCTCGGGCGCGGCCAGCTGCTCCTGGCGCTCCTCGCGCAGACGCTCGAACTGGTTGACCAGGCGCAGCGCGAAGTTCTCGGCCGACTCGCGGGCCTCGGCGGCGGCCTCCTTGGCCACCTCGGCGGACTCCCGCGCGTCGGCTTCCTCCTGGGCATGACGCTGCGCCTCACGCGCCTCGCGGTTGCGCTTGAACGCCCCTGTCACCCGCTCGAAGCCGTCTTTTGCGGTCGACTTCTCGCCCCCGGGTGCATCCCCCTGATCCGTCACCTGACAGAGGCTACCGGGAGGGTGTGAGGTGGGTCGCCAGGTGCCGGGCCGTGGCGGGGTGCGACCGGGCGAGCAGGCCCACCGCGGCGAGCACGTAGTCGCCGTCGATCACCCGCAGCGGCGCCTCCGGGAGCTGCCAGCCACCGCGGACCGACCAGCGCATCACCCGTTCCTCGATGCGCTCACGACCGTGTCTGAGCACACCGCCGGAGCCGACCATCACCCCGACGCGGCGCAGGTCGGTGCCGGTGCGCTCGATGACCTTCCCCTGTGGCGAGAGGACCACGCGGGACCGGCCCGCGTGCCGCTGCAGGGCCGTGGAGATCGCGATCCTCGCCAGGAGCTCGTCGATGTCCTTGTCCTGCTCGGTGCGGGGCAGCCAGCCGGGGTGGTTGCGCCGGTGCTCGACCTCGCCGGAGAGATCGGACTCGGCGAGGCTCGGGTCGGAGTGGTCGGCCGCCTCGAGGGTCGTGGTCGCCGACCAGCGCATGCCCAGATCACCCTCGACGGTCCGGGTCACCGGAGTGACCGCGACGACCTCCTCGCGGACGTGCTCGGCCTCGGGGTCGGGCCGGACCACGCTGTGCACGTCGGTGGTGGCACCGCCGACGTCGACGACGACCACGTCCTCGCCGAGCACCTCGGCCAGCGTCTCGACCCCCTGGAGCACGACGTCGGGGGTCGCCCCCTGCACGATCCGCCGGAAGTCGGCCCGGCTGCTGAGGTTCTTGCCGCCGATCACGTGCTCGAGGAACATCTCCCGCACCGCCGCACGGGCGCTCTCGGGCGCGAGCACGCCGATCTTGGGCACGACGTTGTCGCAGGTCACATGGGGTACGTCGGCCAGGATCTCGTCGATCTCGGGGTTCGCGTCACGGTTGCCCGCGACGACCACCGGCCCGCGCCAGCCGGCCTCGGCCAGCTCACGCGCGGCGGAGACGATCGCGTCCCGGTTGCCC
This sequence comes from Nocardioides sp. NPDC126508, assembly GCA_040302365.1. GTDB lineage: Bacteria > Actinomycetota > Actinomycetes > Propionibacteriales > Nocardioidaceae > Nocardioides. The sequence goes on along the minus strand of JBEOUM010000002.1, from coordinate 782,488 downwards.
CCGTCGGTGCCGCCGGTCAGCAGCACGAGGTCCGGGGTCGTGAAGCTGAGAGTGGCCCCCAGGTCACTCTCGGCTCCACGACCCGCGGTCGCGACCACCGCGACGACCTTGCCACCGCTGGACAGCGCCACCCGCCGCCCGGCCTCGGCCGTCACCAGCTCCTCGTTGCCGACCACGGCGATCCGGAGCCCGCCGCCCGCCGAGGAGCAGGCCAGGATCTCGGCGTCGGCCGCCCGGGCGTCCTTCTCGGTGAGGGCAGCCAGGCAGGCGTCGTACGCCTCCATCACCTCGTGCAGCGACGTCGGCGCGCTCGCGGAGCCGAGGACCTCGCCCGAGACGAGGTCGACGTGGAGCGCCTTGGTCCAGGTGGAGCCGAAGTCGACGCAGACGGCGGTCTGCGGCGGGTCAGCTCTGGTCAAGGGCCTGCTCGAGGTCCGCGACCAGGTCCTCGGCGTACTCGATCCCGACGGAGATCCGCACCAGGTCGGCCGGAACCTCCAGGTCGGTGCCGGCGACGGACGCGTGCGTCATCTTGCCCGGGTGCTCGATCAGGCTCTCGACGCCGCCGAGCGACTCGCCCAGCGTGAAGATCTTGGTACGCTCGCACACCGCGAGCGCCTGGGCCTCGCCGCCGGTCACCCGGAACGAGACCATGCCGCCGAAGCGCTTCATCTGCTTCTGGGCGACCGTGTGGCCGGGGTGGGTCTCCAGCCCCGGGTAGATGACCTCGCCGACCTTCGGGTGCGAGGTCAGGAAGTCGGCGACGCGCTCGGCGTTGTCGCAGTGGCGGTCCATGCGCACGGCCAGGGTCTTGAGGCCGCGCAGCGTCAGCCAGGCGCCGAACGGGTCGGCGATCGCGCCGGCGGCGTTCTGCAGGTAGCCGATCTTCTCGGCGATCTCGAGGTCGCGGACCACCACGGCACCGCCGACGACGTCGGAGTGGCCACCGACGTACTTCGTCGTGGAGTGCACCACGACGTCGGCGCCGAGGGTGAGCGGCTGCTGCAGGTAGGGGCTCGCGAAGGTGTTGTCGACCACCAGGCGCGCGCCGGCCTCGTGGGCGACCGTGGCGAGCGCGGAGATGTCGGCGATGTTGAGCAGCGGGTTGGTGGGCGTCTCGACCCAGACCACCTTGGTCTTTCCCGGCTGGATCGCGGCGGCGACCGCGTCGACGTCGGCGACCTGGGCCGGCGTGTGCGCGATGCCCCACTGGCTCTCGACCTTGTCGATCAGCCGGTGGGTGCCGCCGTAGGCGTCGTCGGGGATGACCATGTGGTCGCCGGGCCGCATCAGGCTGCGGATCAGGGTGTCCTCGGCAGCCAGGCCGGAGGCGAAGGCGAAGCCCTTCTCGCCGTCCTCGACCGCCGCCAGCGCGCCCTCGAGCGCGGTGCGGGTCGGGTTGGCGGACCGGCTGTACTCATAGCCGTTGCGCAGGCCGCCGACGCCGTCCTGCTTGTAGGTCGTGGTGGCGTAGATCGGCGGGATCACCGCACCCGTCGTCGGGTCGGGCTCGTAGCCCGCGTGGATCGCCTTGGTCTCGAATCCGGCCTTGCCGAGGTGCTGCTGATCGCTCACGGTCCGAGCCTACGTCCGATCTCGTCGCGCGGCCCATCCGGGAACGTTCGCGCGTCGAACTGTGTTGGACTGGTAGATATCCCGACCACTGGAGGTTCCGCATGTTCGGCCGACCGACTCAGCTCTTCCCCGAGGACCGCACGCTCGCCGGGCGCGACCAGGCGCTCTTCGAGCTGCCTGCGAAGCACCGGGTCCTCGGCACTCCCCTGCTCGCCTCCCCCGAGGACGGGACCGCCCCGGAGGGGTCCGAGGTGGCGTACTTCGGCCTCGGCTGTTTCTGGGGCGCCGAGGAGATCTTCTGGCAGACGCCGGGGGTCTACTCGACCGCTGTCGGGTATCAGGGCGGCACGACCGCCAACCCGACCTACGAGGAGGTCTGCAGCGGTCAGACCAACCACACCGAGGCGGTCCGGGTCGTCTTCGACCCGAATGTCGTGTCCTACGCGGACCTCGTCAAGAAGTTCTTCGAGGTGCACGACCCGACGCAGGGGATGCGGCAGGGCAACGACGTCGGTACGCAGTACCGCTCGGCGCTCTACTACGTCTCCGACGCGCAGCGGGAGACCGCTGAGGAGCTGACCAAGGTCTACGGCGCCGAGATCACCAAGCGTGGCTACGGCGAGATCACCACCGAGATCCGCGAGGTGCCCACCTTCTACGCCGCCGAGCCCGCGCACCAGCAGTACCTGGACCGCGTGCCGAACGGCTACCGCTGCCACGCGAACACGGGCATCCCCTTCCCCGCGACCGCCTGAGGTCAGGTCAGCGGCAGATACATCACGTGGAGGCCGACCCGGCCGTGCGACGCCGAGTCGAACGCGTCCGGGACGGTCCCGATGATCTGGAAGCCGAGAGACTGCCACAGGCGTACGGCGGTGGTGTTGGTCTCCACGACGGCGTTGAACTGGATGCCGTGGAAGCCGTTGTCCTTGTGCCAGCTCACGCAGTAGTCGCCGAGGGCCCGGCCGACGCCCTTGCCGCGGGCCTCCGCGGAGACCATGAACGAGGCGGTGCCGATGTGGCTGCCGCGGCCCGGGCGGTTCGGCCCCATCTTGGCGCTGCCCAGGATGTTGTCGCCCTCGACCGCGACCACGACGTGGTCGTACATCCACATCTCGCGGGCCTCCTCGGAGGTGGCACCGAGCGGATAGGCGTAGGTCTCCCCCGCCTCCACGATCTCGGACCAGAACGGGTAGATGTGCGGCCAGTCCTCGGCCGTCGCCTCGCGGATCTGCATCAGAGGTCCTTCTTTCCGTCGATGGCCTCGCGCATCAGGTCGGCGTGGCCGCAGTGGCGGGCGTACTCCTCGATCATGTGGACCAGGATCCAGCGCAGGCTGATCTCCTGGCCGTCGCGGGTCTTTCCCACGGCGATGCGGTCGAGGGAGCCGGCGGCGTCGGTGAGCTCGTTGGAGCGGGCGATCGCGTCGCGGAGAAGGGTGCGCAGCGCCTCGGGGTCGTCCGCGGCGGCGCTGGTGAACTCCCAGTCCTGATCGTCGTCCCAGGGAGCGGTGTCGAACGGCGGGACCGGGACGTTGCCGGCCAGGCGTACGCCGAACCAGATGTCCTCGACGTATGCCATGTGCTTGAGGAGTCCGGCCAGCGTCATGGTCGTGGGCGGGAACGGCCGGTTGAGCTGCTCGTGGTCGAGGCCCGCGACCTGCTTGAGCAGGGTCGCCCGGTGGAAGTCGAGGAACGTACGCAGGGTCGTGGACTCGTCCGCGACGTAGGGCGCGCCGGTCGGATGGCGGGTGTCCTCGAAGAGTGCCTCGGTCATGGGCGTCAACGTAGCGACGCAGAGTTTCCTCGGCGAATCACTTTCGCGAAACTGTAACGCGTTCTAGATTTGGGCTCATGTCCTTCGTCGCGGGAATTCCCGAGAAGCCGCTCAGAGTCGTCGTCTGGTCCACCGGGACGGTGGGACGTCACGCGATCGCCGGCGTCGATGCCCATCCCGACCTGGAGCTGGTCGGGGTCTGGACCTCGACGCCGGCGAAGGCCGGGGTCGATGCCGGGGAGCTGGCGGGACTGGGGCGGTCGCTCGGAGTGGCCGCGACGACCTCCCGTGACGAGCTGATCGCGCTGGCACCGGACTGCGTGGTCCACGCGGCGATGACCGACGACCGGGTCTTCGAGGCGATCGAGGACCTGACCGGGCTGATCCGGGACGGGGTCAACGTCGTCTCCTCCGGGCCGGTGATCCTGGTACACCCGCAGGGGACGCTGCCGGACGAGATGATCGCGGGCATCGACGACGCCGGGCGGGAGGGCGGTGCGTCGCTGCACGTCAACGGTATCGACCCGGGCTTCGCCAACGACGTCCTGCCGCTGGTGCTGACGTCGCTGTCGCAGCGGATCGACCACGTCCGCGTCAGCGAGATCGCCGACTACTCGACGTACTTCCAGCCGGTCGTGATGAAGGACCTCTTCGGCTTCGGTGGCTCGATGGAGGACAAGCCGTTCCTGTGGGAACCGGGGGTGCTGAGCACGGCGTGGGGACCTGTCGTACGCGTGCTCGCCGCCGGCCTCGGGGTGACCCTGGACGAGCCGCTCGTCGAGCACGTCGAGCGCCGCCCGGCGGCCCAGGACACCAAGACGGTGTCGGTGGACATCGCCGAGGGCACCCAGGGCTCCGTACGTTTCACCGTCACCGGCACCGTCGACGGCGTCCCGCGCATCACCCTCGAGCATGTCACCCGCACCGACGCCGGCTCCGACCCCGACTGGCCGGTCCCCGCGACGGGCGACGGCTGCTACCGCATCGAGGTCACCGGCGAACCGTCGATGACCCTCGAGCTCAGCCACCACGGCGAGCACGGCGACCACAACGTCTCCGGGATGATCGTCACCGCCCAGCGCCTGGTCAACGCCGTCCCCGCCGTCGTAGCCGCCTCCCCCGGCCTCGTCTCCCCTCTCGACCTTCCCCTCATCACCGGCCGCGGACTCGTCTCAGCCGAGTAGGTGGTTGTGGACGCCGAAACCGCACTTCTGGCGGCCGAGACCGCAGAAGAGGGGACCGAGTCTGCAGTTCTGGCCACCAGAAGTGCCGATTCGGCCGCCACAACTGCAGTCTCGGCCACCACTTCTACCGATTCGCCCACCACAACTACAGATTCGGCCGCCGCTTCTACAGATTCGGCGCGACTGAGGAGACAGCATGAGCATTCTTGAACGATTCGAGCTGACCGACCACGTGGCGATCGTGACGGGAGCCGGGCGCGGGATCGGGGCGGCTACGGCGGTGGCGCTGGCGGAGGCCGGGGCGGACGTGGTGATCGCGTCGCGGACCGAGCGCCAGCTCCAGGCAGTTGCGGAGAAGGTCGAGGCGGCGGGGCGGCGGGCGCTGGTGGTGCCGGCGGACCTGGCCGACACGGCTGCGACGGCGGGGCTGGCGGAGCAGGCATACGAGGAGCTCGGGCGTCTCGACATCGTGGTCAACAACGTCGGCGGGACGATCCCGAACACGTTCCTCGACACCGACGAGGACTATCTCGAGGAGGCCTTCCACTTCAACGTGACCACGGCGCACGCGCTGACGCGGGCGGCGGTGCCGTACATGCTGAAGAGCCCGGACGGGCAGCAGTCGGTGGTGTCGATCAGCTCGATGATGGGACGGACCGCCGGGCGGGGCTACCTCGCCTACGGGACCGCCAAGGCGGCGCTGGCGCACTGGACCAGGCTGGCCGCGACCGACCTGGCGCCGAGGATCCGGGTGAACGGGATCTTCGTCGGCTCGGTGCGTACGAGCGCCCTCGAGTTCGTGGCCGGCGACGAGAACATGCGCGGCGAGATCGAGTCGAAGACCCCGCTCGGGCGGATCGGGGAGGCGGAGGACATCGCCGCGGCAGCCGTCTACCTGACCTCGCGGGCCGGTCAGTTCGTCACCGGGAAGCTGCTCGAGGTCGACGGTGGGACCGAGGCGCCCACCCTCGACCTCAAGCTCCCCGACGTAGGTGCCTAGACGGTGACGTCCTTGTGCCAGGACTCGGTGACGTAGTCGGTCACCCAGCCCATCGACTTGTAGAGTCCGTCGGCCCCGGTCGGGCTGTCGGCGTCGACCTCGAGCGAGACCCGGTCGCGGCCACGCTCGATCGCGTCGCCGATGACCGCGTAGAGCAGCCCCTTGGCCACCCCTCGGCCGCGGGCGTTGCGGTTGACGCCGATGTACTCCACGTACGTCCCCTCGACCCCGGCCGCGTTGGCAGGCAGCACCGAGGCGACCAGAGAGCCGGCCGGCAGCTCACCCTCAGGCGTGTCCACGTAGGCGAGCCACCAGTGGGACCAGCGGTGGCCGGGGTCCTCGCGAAGGCGCTGTACGAACTCCGGGAAGCTCTCCCGGTAGGAGTTGAAGTGATCCTGGAAGGACTCCTCCAGGGTCTGGTGGACGGTCTGCAGGTCGGCCGCGACGGGCATCCCGTTCTCGTGGGTCTCGACGGGCCGGATGGTCACGCCTTCGCGCAGGGCGGGCACGGTCTCGTCAGGGTGCACCGGCCGGCTCATGTGGAGCCAGGTCCGCTTGTTGATGAACTCCGCGGCCTCCAACCACTCACGCTGCACGGTGTCGTCGGCGAACGGGCTGGCGTCGAGGTGGGACTCGGTGATCCCCCGCAGCTCGGCCATCGCGCGGGCCTGGTCCTCGAGCCAGGCGTAGAGCCCGGCCGCAACCTCCGCGGCCTGGGCGATGGTGCGGTCGACGTAGAGGTAGACGAGCGTGCGTCCGGCGGCACGGTCGTGGGCGATGGCCCATGCACGGATGTCGCCCTCGGGATCGATCGCGACGAGCTGCTGGCGGGTCCAGGAAGCCGGGCCGGCGACCTCGCCGGTGATGGCGTCGGCGTCGACCTTTCCGGACCCCTCGAACGGGGTCTTGTCGGCTGCTCGGAGCCTCAGCAGGGCGGGCAGATCGTCGAGGTCTGGGACCTTCGTCGTCCATCCATCTGGGAGTTCCACGGGCGTCTCGCTCTGGTCGCTCACCCGACCATTCTCCCAAACGTCAGGAGACGTCGACCCACTGGTCCGTGCCCGGGACCAGCACAGATGCACCCGCGGTGAGCTCTGCGACGAGCGCTGCGAGGCGTTTCTCCTCGGTCGGCGGGGCCCCGATCCGCAGCGTCACAGCAGCGTCGTAGGTGGTGTCGAGGACGGCCACACCGGAGGATCGCAGGTCGGTCTCGAGGCGGCCGGCGGCGTCGTACGGAGCCTCGATCGAATACTCCCGGACGAGCTCTCGCCGGAGCGTCCCGACCTCCTCCAGCGCGGTGCGGACGGCGTCGGAGTAGGCCCGGACGAGGCCACCCGCGCCGAGCAGCGTCCCGCCGAACCAGCGCGTCACCACCGCGACCGTGTCCGAGACCCCGGCGCCGCGGAGCACCTCGAGCATCGGGGCGCCGGCGGTGCCGGCCGGCTCGCCGTCGTCGTTGGAGCGCTCGACCGGCTGCGGCGGCGGGCCGATCCGGAAGGCGGAGCAGGTGTGCCGGGCGTCCCAGTGCTGACGGCGCAGCCGCTCGACGACCTCCCGCGCCTCGCCCTCGCTCTCGACCCGGACGAGGGTGCACAGGAACCGCGACCGCTTCTCCTCGATCTCGGCGGCGCCGTTCCGGGCGATGGTCAGGTATCCGGTCATCTCACCCCCAGAGCCCATGTCACCACAGTCCGAGCACGCTGCCGCCGATGCGGACGATGAACCCGGCGACCACGACGATGAAGAAGACGCGTACGAACCCCGCGCCCTTCGCCACCGCCGTCCGCGCCCCGAGGTAGCCGCCGATCAGGTTGCACACGCCCATCACCAGGCCGGTCTTCCACAGCACCGCGCCCTGCGGGACGAAGACGACCAGGGCGGCGAGGTTGGTGGCGACATTGGCCATCTTCGCCTTCGCGCTGGCCTCCAGGAAGGAGTAGCCGAGGAGCCCGACGAGCCCGATCACCAGGAAGCTGCCGGTCCCGGGACCGAGGGCGCCGTCGTAGAAGCCGACCGCGAACCCGACCACCATCGCGCCGATCAGATGCCGGTGCCCGTCGTACCTCAGCTCGGTCGCCTCGCCCAGCGACGGCTTGAAGAGCACCCACGCCCCGACCAGGATGAGCGCGACCAGGACGATCGGCTCGAAGACCTCCGCCGGCAGGTACGACGCCACCCCCGCCCCCAGCGCAGAGCCCGCGAACGCGAGGATCATCAGCGGGATGAACGTCTTCGGATCCGGCCCCACCCGTCGGTAGTAGGTCGCCGCGCTGATCGAGGTGCCGAAGACCGAGGCGAGCTTGTTGGTCGCCAGGATCTGCACCGGCGCAGCACCGGGCATGAACAGCAGCAGCGCCGGGAGCTGGATCAGCCCGCCTCCGCCGACCACCGCGTCCACGTATCCGGCCGCCAGCGCCGCGAGAGCGAGAAGGGCAAGTACGTTCAGCGTCTCCTCGGGCACGAGCGCAGGCTACGCGGCCGGATGCTCACCGAGTTAACTCGGTGAGCATCCACACCGGCTCAGCCGGCCCACCAGCCACGACCCCCGAACGCGTCCGGATAGCCGCCGTAGGAGTTCGACGTACGCCGCGCCGTCCTGTCCCCCAGATAGGACCCGACCACGGCGGCACCGAGGTCGTCCAGCTCGGGCGCGACGACGCGGCCCTCGACGCGGCGGGCCATGGAGTCGATGAAGCGGGCCAGGCCGGGGTCGTCGCCGAGGCGGAAGAAGGTCGTCTGGGCGCCGAGGCGGCGGGAGTTCTCCAGCTCCTCGACGGACCGCGCGATCGTCACCGGGTGCGGCGGGTAGGAGAACCAGACGTCGCCGCCGGGCTCCAGGTGGGCGGTGGGCTCGCCGTCGGTCACGATCAGGAGCACCGGCTGGGCACCCGGGTGCTTGCGGAAGTGCCGGTTGGCCAGCAGCAGCGCGTGGTGCAGGTTGGTGCCCTTGTCCCAGATCGCGTCGAGGGCGGTGAGCTTCTCGATCTCCATCGTCTGGGCGTAGCGCCCGAAGGAGATCAGCTGCAGGTCGTCGTTGCGGAACCGGCTCCTGATCAGGGTGTGCAGGGCCAGCGCGGTGCGCTTCATCGGCACCCAACGGCCGTCCATGGCCATCGAGAAGCTGGTGTCGACCAGCAGGGCGACCGCTGCCTGCGTACGAGCCTCGGTCTCCTGCACCTCGATGTCGTCGACGGTGAGCCGGACGCCCGGACCACGGCGGCCCTCGCCGACCTCACGGATGACGGCGTTCGTGATCGTGCGAGGTGCGTCCCAGGGTTCCGTGTCGCCGAAGGCCCAGGGCCGCGAGGAGCCGGAGAGGTCGCCCGCGGCACCGGCGCGCTGCAGGTCGCGCTCGCCCTGTCGCCCGGAGAGCCGCTGGGCGACGTCACGAAGCAGGGCCTTGCCGAGCTGGCGCATCGCCTTCGGGGTCAGCCGCAGGTCGCCGTCCGAGCCGCGTTCGAGCTGGCCGGAGTCGCGCAGCGCCTGCTCGAGCTCCTGCAGGGTGCGGGCGTCGACCGCGGCCTGGTCGCCGAGCTGCCTCGAGAGTGCGTCCAGGTCGATGTCATCGAGACGCGAACCCGCGTAGGACTGCTGGAGCTGCTCGGAGAGCTGGTCGAGCTCGGCGATGTCCTGCAGCACGCCGGTGCCGTCGCCGAGGCCGAGGCCCTCGCCGCCGCCGAACTCCTCGGAGCCGTACCAGTCCTCGCCGGGACGTGCCGCCTGCAGGTTGGCGTCGAGCTGGGCCATCTGCTCCATCAGCGCGGGCGAACCGAACGCCTGCGCCGAGAGCTCCATCAGCTCGCGTCGCTGCTCGGCGGACATCGAGTTGAGCATCCGCTGCGCTGCGGCCGAGCGCTGCGCGAGGGTGTCCAGGAGCTCGTCGATGTTCTGCGGGTTCTCCGGGAAGTACTGGCCGTGCTTGGCCATGAACTCCGCGAAGTCCTCAGGAGTGTCCTCGCCGCGGTTGTGCTTGTCGAGGAGCTGGTTGAGGTCGCGCAGCATCTCCGCGATCGCCTCACGGTCCTCGTCGGTGGCCCCCTCGAGGGCCTGCTTCATCCCGGCGAACCGCTGGTCGAGGATCTCGCGGCCGAGCAGGTCCTTGATCTCCTCGTAGGCCTCGCGTGCCTCGCGGGAGACCCAGTCGTAGGAGGAGAGCTCGCTGACCGCGGCCGCGGTGTTCGGCGAGAGGTTGTCGATCTGCATCTCCCGGAACGCACGGTCGCCGTCGTCCATGGTGACGTCGCGGGCCAGCTGCTTGCGCTCCTCGAGGACCGCCTTGTCCAGCAGCTCGCGCACCTGCTGGAGCGTGCCATCCAGGTTGTGGCGCTGCAGCAGCTCGCGGCGCCGCTCGGCGACCTGCCGGGCGAGGTCGTCGAGGCCGCGCTGGTCCTGTCCCCCGCGCCGCAGGAACTCGCGCATCGCGCGCTCGGGCGAGTAGCCCGACATCACGTCCTCGCCGATCGCGTCCAGCGCCTCGGCGATGTCGACCGGCGGAGCGAGCGGGTCGCCCCCGGCGTACTTCTTGTAGCGGCTCATGGCCTGCCGCCTGCCGAATCAGCCATAGATCGTCTCTCCATCAGCCGTGTCCTTGCCGATCTTCCTCGCCAGGAACAGGCCCTCCAGGGCCAGCTCGATGGCGCTGGCCAGCTGGCCGTCGTTCCGCGGGCCGCCGGTGGCCTCGTAGACGCGGTCGCCGATCTGGTCGTAGAGGTCGGACTCGCCCAGGACCGGGAGGCCCTCCAGGAAGGCGCGGGCGGAGACCTTGGTGCCGGTGGTGACCATGCGGCCGTCCTCGATGGCGTCGATGAGCAGCGCGAAGTCGAGGCCACGGAAGGACTTGCGGACGGTCTCGGCGATCGCCGTACGCAGCAGGTGGGTCAGGATCTCGGCCTCGCGGCCCTCCTCGCCGGACTCGAACTCGATCTTGCCCGAGAGCACCTCGACGGCGGTCTCGATGTCGACGAGCCGGGCGACCGCTTCGGGCTCGCCCGCCACGGTGGCCCTGTGCAGCGCCGCGGCCGCGACCGTCTCCGCGCCCGCGATCGAGAAGCGCGCCGAGACGCCGGAACGCTGATCCACCGCGGAGGACGCCCGCAGGTGGCGGGTGAAGACGGCGAGGATCTCGAGGAGATGGTCGGGTACGTCGGCGACCAGCGTGGCCTCCTGCCGGATGACGGCCATCTCCGCGGCGAGCTCGCGCGGGTAGTGGGTGCGGATCTCAGCGCCGAAACGGTCCTTCAGAGGCGTGATGATCCGGCCGCGGTTGGTGTAGTCCTCCGGGTTCGCCGAGGCCACCACCAGGAGATCCAGCGGCAGCCGCAGCACGTAGCCGCGGATCTGGATGTCGCGCTCCTCCATCACGTTGAGCATCGCCACCTGGATCCGCTCGGCCAGGTCGGGCAGCTCGTTGATCGCGACGATGCCGCGGTGGGAGCGCGGGATCAGGCCGAAGTGGATCGTCTCCGGGTCGCCCAGCGAGCGCCCCTCGGCGACCTTCATCGGGTCGACGTCGCCGATCAGGTCGGCGACCGAGGTGTCGGGGGTGGCCAGCTTCTCGGAGTAGCGCTCGGAGCGGTGCTTCCACGCGACCGGCAGCGCGTCACCGGCGGTCGCCGCCAAGCGCTGGGACCCCACGCTGACCGGCTCGTAGGGGTGCTCACCGAGCTCGGAACCCTCGATGACCGGGGTCCACTCGTCGAGCAACCCCACCAACGTACGCAGCAGCCTGGTCTTTCCCTGGCCGCGCTCGCCGAGCAGGACGACGTCGTGCCCGGCGATCAGGGCACGTTCGAGCTGCGGGATGACGGTGTCCTCCAGCCCGTGCAGCCCGGGCCAGGGGTCCTCTCCGGATGCCAGCTTCGCCAGCAGGTTGTCGCGGATCTCCTCACGGAGCGACTTGAACACATGGCCGCTCGCGCGGAGCTGGCCGAGGGTGCTGATCGTGGGTGCGGCAGTCACGGACGCAACGCTACGCCGCCGCCCAACCCCTGGGCGGCCGATGCGTCGACGTCCCGGCCCTCGGATGCCGAGGAGCCGACGCTGGCGAGCAGCTCCTCGACCCGCTCCCGGGTCAGGGCGGTGCGGTCCAGCTCGCCGACCTCGTCGAGGATCGCGACCACCTCGTGGAGCGTCGCCCGGGCCTGGGTGGCCCGGTCGGTCTCGCGCTCGATCACGGCGCGGCGTACCAGGACGTTGGCCTCGCCCCACCGGTTGCGCTCCTCGACATGGTGGGCCAGCTCCACCCGCACGTGCGGATCGGCATCGGCGTAGCGGTTCAGGCCGATGAGGGCGTCGACCAGGGTGAGCCGCGGCGAGGCCGAGGAGTCGACCTCGACGGGACGATGACCGATCTCCTCCTCGATCAGCCGCACCGCGTCCTCGTAGCGCTCCATCCGGACGTAGACCTCGGCCAGGCCGATCAGGCTGCCCCGGGCACGGTCGTCCATCCCGGCCGCGTCCGCGACGGCGTAGGCCTCCTCGAGGACCGCGACGGCCTCGTCGAGGGACCCGATCATGCTCAGCGCCTGGCCGCAGTTGGACAGCGCCATCTCCAGCCCGGCGGCGGTGCCGGCCTCACGGAACACCGCGGCGGCGCCACGGAACTCCGAGATCGCGCGGCTCAGGTCGCCCGCCCTCGCCCGGCTGATCCCGACCTGGTTGCGGATGTAGGCGGCGTCGACCGGCTGACCGGCGCGGAGCGCGGCGTCGAGGCCGAGCTCCTGGAGGGGCACCATCTCGGCGGGCGGGTGCCGCATCGAGAGGGTGAACATCTTGTTGACCAGCTGGTAGGCGGGGCCGAGCAGCTCGGCACGCACCGCGAGGCGTACGGCGCTCCCCATCGTCAGCCACTCCCGGTCTCCCCAGGCGCGCGCCTGCTGCACCGTGGCGAAGCTCAGCGGGGTGACCCCGTCGACGACGGGGTCGAGGCTCATCAGCCGGAAGGAGCGGCCGCCGGCCTCGGAGGCCGCCACCAGGGAGTGGGTGTACCAGCTCACCACCCGCAGCATCGCCTCGCCCGACTCCTCGGCGGAGCCCATCTCCAGGGCGTAGTCGCGGATCAGGTCGTGGAGCACGAACCGGCCCGGGCGGTGCTCACGGACCAGGTTGGCGTCGACGAGCTTGTCGACCAGGCGCCGGGCGGTGGCGATGTCGACGCCGAAGAGCGCAGCCATCGCGGGCATCCCGATCTCGTGGCCGGGGCGGAGGCCGAGCAGGCGGAAGGCGCGCCGCGACTCGTCGTCGAGGGAGTCGTAGGACCAGGAGAAGACCGCCCGCAGGTCGGAGACGGGGTCGAGCGGCGCCTCGAGCGCGGCCAGCCGGCTGGTCTCGCCGTCGAGCTCGGCCAGCAGGTCGGTCAGCGGAAGATCCGGATAGCGACTGCAGCGCTCGGCCGCGACGGCGAGCGCGAGCGGCAGGTGTCCGCACCGCTCCGCGAGGGCGCGTACGTCCGCCTCGTCCGCCGGCCGGTCGATGAGCCGCTGCCGGAGGAAGGCCGCCGACTCCGCCGGCGCGAGCGTGTCCAGCGCGAGCCGCCGGGCCCCCTCCCGGGCGGCCAGGCCACGCAGCTGGCTCCGGCTGGTCACCAGCACCAGCGAGTCACCACCCGGCAGCAGCGGCCGTACGTGCGCGGAGTCGCGAGCGTTGTCGAGGACGAGGAGCATGCGCCGCTGCGCGAGGGTCGTACGCAGCAGGGCCGATGCCGCGTCCACCTCGCCCGGAACCGAGGCGACGTCGACACCGAGCCCGATCAGGAGGGTCGTGAGCGCCTGGGCGTGCGAGAGCGGCTCCCCCGGCCCGAAGCCGCGCAGGTCGATGAAGAGCTGCCCGTCGGGGAAGTGCTCGGCCCGGCTCTGCGCCCAGTGCACCGCGAGCGCGGTCTTGCCCACGGCTCCGATGCCGTGCACGGCGACCACGCTCGGCCAGCCGGCGTCATGGGAGATGGTGACCGCGTCCAGCAGCCGCAGCTCGGCCTCTCGCCCGGAGAAGCTGGGGATGTCGGCCGGGAGCTGCCTCGGGATCAGGTCCTCCTCGGAGACTCGCTGCGTGGGCACGGTCGCGTGCCCCGGCGCGAGGTCGACCTCCGGAGCCGCCGGCGCCGAGCCGGCCAGCAGCCGGGTGAACGTCGCCCGCAGCTCCGCCCCGGGATCGGCGCCGAGCTCGTCGGCCAGCCGTGACCGGACCTCCTCGTAGGCCTCCAGCGCCTCGGCCGTACGTCCCGCGGCACCCAGCGCGTCCAGCATGACGACCCACAGCGACTCGCGCAGCGGATGGTCGCCGACCACCCGGCGCACGTCGGCGACCGCCTTCGTCGCCCGGCCCGCGGCGATGTCGAGCTCGGCGCGGCGCTCGAGCGCGGCGAGGTAGCGGTCGACCAGCCACGGCCGGGTGCGTTCGGTCAGCGCCTCACCGGCCGACTCGTCGAACGGCTCGGCGCGCCACAGCCCGATGGCCTCCTCGAGCCGCGCGTAGGCCTCCGGTCCCTGAGCCGCGTCGAGCAGGTCGATGAAGGCGAGCGCGTCCACCGAGGAGCGGGGCAGGTCGAGGATGTAGCCACCGGCGGTGCGGCGTACGACCTCCTTGCCGAGCACGCGCCGAAGCCGCCCGATGTAGGTGTGCAGGCTGCCACGCGGGTTGTCGGGGAGCTCCTCGCCCCAGATCCGGTCGGCGAGAACATCGGCGGAGACGGGAGTACCGGCCTCCATGGCCAGCAACGCCAGCAGGGTGCGGGGACGTCGTCCGGGGACCTCGATGGGCTCCCCTGCGCGGGTGACGCGCAGTGGCCCGAGAAGACAGATGCTCACATCCGTCACCGAAGTATCCCCGCCTTCCTAAGTTGAGCCTCGCCTTAACAATAGTGGGTGACCTTCTTGCTCTAGGAAGGAAAAGATGCGCTTCTGATACACACTGGGCCCATGTCTCCGTTCGGCCGCACGTCCACCGGATCACCCCTGCCCCAGGAGTGCCCGTGCGGCAGCGGACACCCTTATGCGGCGTGCTGTCACCGGCTTCATCGTGGCGACGCCCTGGCCGAGACGCCCGAGGAGCTGATGCGCAGCCGCTATGCGGCGTACGCCCTCGGGGACTGGGACTACATCTTCCGCACCTGGCATCCGCGGACCCGCCCCGACGACCTGGGCGATGCCGCACCCGACTCGGGACCGACCTGGACGGGGCTGGAGATCGAGGGCTCGGGGCTCGACGACGACGCCCACGGCTGGGTGGCGTTCCGGGCCTCCTACCAGGCTCCGTCGGGCGACGGGGTGCTCGCCGAGCACAGCCGGTTCGAGGTGCGTGCCGGACGGTGGCTCTACGTCGACGGTGATGTCGGGGAAGAATGATCCAAACGCGCACACTCGCGTGAGTTTGAGGCAGACAGTAGAGAAACTGTTGCCGTTATGTGGACGCAACCGGGTCCGGCACGACAGACTCTGACAGGTGACCACTGACGCGACCGAGGACCTGACCGGTCTCGAACCATCGGCGCGCTCGCTCTTGGACGCGGTCATCGCGATGTCGAGCGAGCTCGACCTGAGCGCCATGCTGGAGCGGATCACCCGCTCCGCCTGCGAGCTGACCGGAGCGAGCTACGGCGCTCTCGGCATCCTCGGCCTCGACGGTGAGCTGCAGGATCTGATCACCTACGGCCACCAGCAGGAGCCGACGCTGCAGGTCGTGGGCAAGAGCCGCGGCCGGCGGGCGCGCCTCGACGCCGATTCCGATGATGGTGCCGACGCGGAGGACGACGAGCCCGCATCGACGACCCGGCCCCGGGACGTCGCCGCTCCTGATCCTCTCCTGGTGGTAGGGCCCCGCACACCCGAGGGTGGCAGCCACGCGCTGCGTACGAGCGACCCCGGCAAGCGCAAGTTCATCGAGGTACCGCTGCGGATCGATGACCACGACTTCGGCCACCTGCTCCTCTCGGAGAAGGTCGGCGGTGCCGACTTCACCAGCCACGACGAGCAGCTCGTCGTCGCTCTCGCGCGTGCCGCGGGAGCCCAGATCGACAAGGTGCGCGAGCTCGAGCTCAGTGAGCAGCGCCGCAAGTGGCTCGAGGCGAGCGCCGAGCTCAGCCGGGCGCTGACCCCGCCGCTGGACCACACCGTCGCCCTCGAGCGGATGTGCGAGACCGCGCTGCCGCTCATGCGCGCGATCGGGGTCGGCGCCGGCACCCGCATCGAGCACGGTCTCGTCTCCGGCGTCGCCTCCGCGCCCGGCCAGGAGGAGCGGGTACGAGCGGTGACCGAGAAGGTCCCGCTCCTGATCGACCGCCGCATCGTCGAGCCGCTGGACCTCGAGGTCGACGGGCTCCATGTCGTGGTCGCCCCGGTCCGCTCCTCGCTCGCCGGCCGCGGCGCGCTGCTGGCGATCTACGACAACGCCGGCGCCGCCCACGACGAGCACGAGCGCGAGCTCTTCTTCGGCTTCGCCGGCCAGGCCGCCCTCGCCCTGGACCGCCTCCGCGCGGTCGAGGACCGTGCCGACCTCGCCGTCATCACCGACCGCGACCGGATCGCCCGGGACCTGCACGACGTGGTCATCCAGCGTCTGTTCGCGATCGGGCTCCAGCTCGAGACCCTGGGCCGCAACCCGCAGCGCGTCGAGGACCTGCCCAAGCGCCTCTCGGAGCAGGTCGACGCCCTGGACCAGACCATCAAGGACGTACGCGGCTCCATCTTCGACCTCAGCAACCACGACGCCTCCTCGCTGCGGGCGCAGGTGCGCGAGGTCGTCCGGGAATACGCGGGCGTCATGGACTTCACCCCGGAGATCAAGATCACCGGGCCGGTCGACACCGCCGTGCCCGACTCGGTGCGCAACCACCTGCTGCCGGTCCTGCGCGAGGCGGTCTCCAACCTCGCCCGGCACGCCCAGGCCCACAGCGCCCAGATCGAGCTGAGCCTGCAGGACGACGAGATCAAGCTGGTCGTACGCGACGACGGCAGCGGCGTCCCGGAGGAGGCCGAGGAGAGCGGGCTGAAGAACGCCCGCTGCCGCGCGGTCCAGCTCGGCGGTCAGCTCGAGATCGGTCCGCGCTCCCCCAGCGGCACCGAGCTCATCTGGCAGGTGCCGATCACCGCTGGGGTCTGAGCTACCTTCTTACCGGCCTTACAGGCCTTACTGGCCGCGGCGGGGGTGGAGGAGCTCCTTGGCCATCAGCGCCGCCTGGGTGCGCCGCTGGACACCGAGCTTGGCCAGGATGCTGGAGACGTAGTTCTTGACCGTCTTCTCGGCCAGGAACATCCGGCCGGCGATCTCGCGGTTGGTCAGGCCCTCGCCGATGAGCGCGAGCAGACGCTTCTCCTGCGGGGTGAGCGCCTGCATCTGCGGCGACTCGCCGTCAGGGTTGCGCATCTTCTCCATGACCTTCGCGGTCATCAGCGGGTCGAGCAGCGAACCGCCGCCGGAGACGGTGCGGATCGCCTCGACCAGGTCGTTGCCGCGGATGTCCTTGAGGACGTAGCCCTTGGCACCGGCCATGATCGCCGAGAAGAGCGCCTCGTCGTCGTCATAGGAGGTCAGGATGAGCGCGAGCATGTCCGGGTAGGCCGCCCGGACCTCACGGCAGACCTCGATCCCCGAGCCGTCGGGGAGGCGGGCGTCGAGCACGCACACGTCCGGCTGGAGACGGTCGATGTCCTCGCGCGCCTGGGCGGTGGTGCCACCCTGGCCGACGACGGCGATGTCGTCATGACTGTCCAGCAGCGTCGTCAACCCCTGGCGGACGACCTCGTGGTCGTCGAGCAGGTAGACCCGGATCGTCCTTGTCTCGGTCAACACCGTCTCACTTCCCCCATTCGTTGAAGGGAGACCACGGTATCGGTCAACCCCAGTCCGGTCGATGTGTGAGTCATCCACACTACGGTTTTCGTGCCGCCATGTGGACCAGACTCCGCGCCGTGTTCTGTGGCGGGCTCTGTGTCAGCTGTCGGGTCATCCTCCCGCGCGAGCACCTCGCGCGCCAGCGACGCGGCGGTCGAGGTGTCCAGATGAGCCAAAGGTTCATCCAGAACCAGGACCTTGTGCCCGGCGAGCAGCGATCTCGCCACGGCCAGCCTGGCCCGTTCGCCGCCGGAGACCTGCGCCGCGCCGTCGCCGAGCCTGGTCTCCAATCCTTCCGGGAGGGCGTCCAGCCAGTCGCCGAGGTGAGCACGCCTTATCGCCCGCTCGACGTCGGCGTCCGTGGCCTCGGGCCGGGCCAGGCGGACGTTCTCGACGAGGTTGGAGGCGAAGACGTGCGGGTCGTCGTCGACGAGACCCACGATCTTCCGTACGTCCTGGGGATCCAGCTCCCGCGTCGCCCGGCCGCCGAGCGTGATCGTGCCCGTGTCCGGGTCCAGGAAGCGCAGCAGCAGCGCGGCCAGGGTGCTCTTGCCGGAGCCCGAGGGTCCGACGATGCCGATCCGTGCGCCCGGCTCGAGGTGCAGGTCGGGGATCTCGACGCTCTGGCCCTCCGTGGACCCACCGGGATGGGCGGTGACGTCGGTGAGCGTGATCGTCGTGTCCCCTGTGAGTTGCCGGGGTCGGTCGGGCGCGGCGACCGCGGGGCGGCGGCTGGTGAGGGCATCCAGGCGGCGCTGCGCCGCACGGGTGCGCGCCCTGGCGGCGCCGGCGTCGGCGAGCGTGGCGGCCGGCTCGGCCAGTGCCAGCGGCACCAGGGTGAGGAGCGCGAGCATCGGGCCGTCGCCGACGGTCGTGTAGGCCGCGGTCGCGGCGACCGCCGCGCCCGCGGTGACCAGCACGACTGCCTTGGCCGCGGAAGCGGCGACGGCTGCGGTCGTCGTCGCCCTGGTGGAGCTGCGCGCCAGGTCGTCGAGCGCGTCCACCACGGGCCCGCTCGCCTGCCACATCCGGCGCTCGGTCGCCGTCTGGGTCGCCTCCACCACCTGCTCGGACACTCTGGCCCGCACGGTGATCGAGATGTTCTCGGCGCGTGCTGCTCCTGCGTACGCGATCCCGAAGGCGGCCCCCGCCGCCAGCACCGTGGCGGTGGTGAGGGCGGCGGCGACCGGGTCGATGAGCGCGGTCGCAACGACGGCGAGGATGCTCACCACGGCGTACTCACGGATCGGCAGCCGCACCCGCAGCTCCTCGTCGAGCACCGCGTCGACATCGTCGACGACGCTCGCGAGCACGTCACCTCTCCTGCCCGGGATCGCGCCTGGCACCAGCGGCACCAGCGCGTCGTAGATCTCCACGCGCCGCTTCGCCAGCAGCCGCAGCGCACTGTCGTGGGACCACAACCGCTCCAGGTAGCGCAGCACCGGCCGCGCGATCCCGAACGTACGCACCCCCACCATCGCCGCCACCAGCGTCAGGATCACCGGGTGGTAGGACGCCTTGATGATCAGCCACCCCGCCAGCGCCGTCAGCGCCACCCCCGATGCCCAGCTCAGCCCGCCGACCACCGCCGACCCCCACAGCGCCACCCGCGCCGAGTGCTCACTTCGGGCAGCCGAATCGGTGGTAGTGGCGGGCGAATCGGTCGTTGTGGGGGACAAAACTCCACTTTCGTCCGCCGTTTTTGCAGTCTCGGCCGCCGCTTCTGCGGTCTCGGCTGCCACTTCTACGGTTTCGGCGGAGAGGGTGATGACCTGGTCGGCGATGTCGATCAGGGCCTGACGGTGGGCGACGAGTACGACGGCGCGCTCGCGGGCGAGGTCGGTGACGGTGTCGGCGATGATCCGCTCGGTGTCGGGGTCGAGGTGGGCGGTGGGCTCGTCGAGGAGGACCCAGGGACGGGCGGAGAGTACGACGCGGGCGAGCGCGAGCCGGGCCCGTTCGCCTGCCGAGAGGGACCGGCCGTCCTCGGCCAGGTCGGCGCCGAGTCCGCCGGGGAGCTCGGCGATCCGGTCGGCGAGCGCGACCCGCTTCAGCGCCTGCCACAGGTCGCTCTCGGTCGCCTCCGGCGCCCCCAGGCGGAGGTTGTCGGCGATCGTCCCGCCGATGAACACCGGGCGCTGGGGCAGGTAGGCGAACCGCCGCCGCCACTCGTCACCGGCCGCCGGCGTCCGTCCGTCGAGCTCGACGGCACCGTCGTACGTCTCCTGCAGACCTGCGATCGTCGCCAGCAACGTCGACTTCCCGCAGCCGCTCGGGCCCACGATCGCGGTGATCCCCCGGCCCGGGACCGTCACGGAGACCGGCGCCAGCGCCGGTCGCTCGCGGTCGGGATAGGTGATCGAGAGCTCGTCGAGATGTAGCGCGGACGGCGACTGTGTTGGTTTCGACACCGGCTCGCTGGCGCTCGCCGGGCTCAACCAACGGTGCGCACCGAGGTCGGCGGTGGCCTCGAGCGTGGCCGTACCCTCGGCAGCGGCGTGGAACTCGGTGCCGACGCGACGCAGCGGCCAGTAGGCCTCGGGAGCGAGCAGCAGGACCACGAGAGCCGTCTGCAGGTCGACGGAGCCGGACGCGAGCCGGACGCCGATGGTGACCGCGACCAGCGCGACCGAGATGGTCGCGACGAGCTCGAGCACGGCCGAGGAGGCGAACGCGATCTTCAGGGTCTCGAGGGTGCGGCGGCGGTAGCGGTCGGTGATGGTCGCGATCACCCCCGACTGCGCACGAGCTCGGCCGAAGGCGACCAGGGTGGGCAGGCCCTTCATCACGTCGAGGAAGTGACCAGCCAGGGCCGACATCGCCCGCCACTGGCCGGCCGCCTGGTCCCGCGTGGCCAGCCCGACCAGCACCCCGAAGATCGGGATCAGGGGCAGCGTGAGTCCCACGATGAGGCCGCTGAGCGGGTCGGTCCAGACGATGACGGCGAGCACGAGAACAGGCAGTACGCAGGAGAGCACCAGCGCCGGCACGTAGCGCGTCAGATACGGCTCGGCGGCCGTGACCCCGCGGGTCGCCAGGGCCGACAACGAGCCCGAGGCGCCCGACCGGCCACGCAGGATCGCCCCGACCACCCGGCGCCTCAGGTCGGCCCCGACGACACCGGCAGCCCGCGCACCGGCCACGTCCGAGACGACCCCGACGACCGCGCGCCCTGCGAAGACGGCCACGACCGCCAGGGCCCAGCCGCTCACCGACCCGGTGCCACGGATCGCGGAGATGAGCAGCCCGGTGACGGCGTACGTCTGGATGATCAGCAGCACCGCCCCCAGCACCCCGGCGCCCACGACCACGGCCAGCGGCCGGCGGGCTACCGACAGCTGAGCACGCAGTCGTGGGTCGTTCGGGCGCATCAGGACGGCTGGATCGTCAGTGCGCGGCCGGGATGTGGTGGATGGAGATCCGCTTGCGGAAGATCCAGTAGGTCCAGGCCTGGTAGCCCACCACGATCGGCGTGAACACCGCCGCGACGATCGTCATCAGCTTCAGCGTGTAGGGCGTCGCCGACGCGTTCGTCGTGGTCAACGAGTTCGCGACGTCGGTGGTCGACGGCATCACGTCGGGGAAGAGCCCCACGAAGAGCCCGGCCACGGCCAGCCCGATCGCGAGGAAGGTGCCCGCGAAGGCGAGCCCCTCGCGTCCGACGTACGCAGCCCCCAGCCCGCCCACGAGCGCGAGCGCCGCCACGACGAAGATCACCGCGGTCGCGACGTTGCCGGTGAGCACCTGGGTCCAGACCAGGAACACGACGGCCAGCGCCGCCGCGACGACCCCGACGCGAAGCGCCAGCGCGCGAGCCCGGCCGCGGATCTCCCCGTCGGTCTTCAGAGCGATGAAGAGCGCACCGTGGGTCACGAACAGCGACAGCGTGACGAGCCCGCCGAGGATGCCGTAGGGGTTGAGCAGGGTCAGGACCGTGCCGGTGAACTCGAAGTCGGCGTCGATCGGCACCCCGCGCACGATGTTGGCGAAGGCCACACCCCACAGGAACGCCGGCACGTAGGACCCGAAGATCACCGCGCGGTCCCACCACCCGGCCCAGGTGGCCGAGGGACGCTGGTGGCGGTACTCGAAGGCGACGCCACGCACGATCAGCGCGATCAGGATGAGGAACAGCGGCAGGTAGAAGCCCGAGAACAGCGTCGCGTACCACTCGGGGAACGCCGCGAACGTCGCTCCCCCGGCGGTCAGCAGCCAGACCTCGTTGCCGTCCCAGACCGGGCCGATCGTGTTGATCATGACGCGCCGCTCGCGGTCGTCGCGGGCCAGCACGGGAAGCAGCATGCCGACGCCGAAGTCGAACCCCTCGAGGACGAAGTAGCCGATCCACAGCACGCCGATGAGGCAGAACCAGACAGTCGTGAGTTCCATCGCAGGCTCCTCAGTACGCGAAGTTCATCGGCTCGTCGGCATCCGACTCGGAGCCACGCAGGGACGGTGAAGGTGGCTCGACGAACGGGTCCGGCGCCTTCTTCACATACTTGATCAGCAGGCCCACCTCGATGACGGCGAGCACCGCGTAGAGCGCGGTGAAGCCGAGCAGCGACATCCACACCTCCCAGGGCTCGACGCCCGGCGAGACGCCCTGGGCGGTCGTCAGCACCCCGAAGACGACCCAGGGCTGACGGCCCATCTCGGTGAAGATCCAGCCCATCGAGTTGCCCAGGAGCACCATCACCGGCGCCGAGATGGCCAGCGCAGGCAGGAAGCGCCCGACCAGCCCCGTCGGCGTACGTCCCCGGCGGGTCAGCCACAGCACCGCCAGCCCGACGAGGCCACCGACCACACCGAGGCCCATCATCCAGCGGAACGTCCAGTAGGTGACCGGGATGTTGGGCGTGTAGTCACCGGGCGAGTAGTAGGTCTCCCCCGGCGTCGCGCCGTAGGTCGAGCGGTACTTCTCCTGCAGGTCGTAGATGCCCTCGACCTTGCCGTCGAAGGTGCCGGTGCCGAGGAAGGACAGCACGCAGGGCACCTCGAGCGCCCACTTCTCGTGCTTGCCGTCGCGGGTGCCGATGGTCAGGACCGAGAACGGCGCGCACGAGTCGGAGGTCTCCCACAGCGCCTCCGCGGCCGCCATCTTCATCGGCTGCACCTCGGTCATGATCTTGCCCTGGATGTCACCCGAGACCGCCACGCCGACGCCGGAGAAGACCATGATCCAGGCCGCCAGCACCATGCCACGGCGATACATCGGCCGCTCGGAGCCGTCACGTCCCGGCCGGCGCAGGTAGAGCCAGCCCAGGATGCCGAGCATGAAGGCCGCCGAGGTCAGGTACGCCGCGAGGATGACGTGCGGGAACGTGCCCAGCTGCACCTTGTTGAACATCACCGCCCAGAAGTCGGTGAGTTCGGCGCGGCCGGTGACCTCGTTGAACTTGTAGCCGACCGGGTGCTGCATCCAGGAGTTGGCCGCGAGGATGAACCACGACGACGCCAGCGTGCCGAGGTGGACGATCCACATGCACGCGTTGTGCAGCGCCCGCGGCAGCTTGTCCCAGCCGAAGATCCACAGGCCGAGGAAGGTCGACTCCAGGAAGAAGGCCAGCAGCGCCTCGATCGCCAGCGGCGCCCCGAAGACGTCCCCCACGAAGCGGGAGTAGTCCGACCAGGTCATCCCGAACTGGAACTCCTGCACGATCCCGGTGACCACACCGAGCGCGAAGTTGATCAGGAAGAGCTTCGAGAAGAACTTGGTCAGCCGAAGCCACTCAGGATTCTTCGTACGCAGCCAGATCGTCTCCAGCACGGCGACGAGCATGGTGAGTCCCACCGTGAGCGGGACGAACAGGAAGTGGTAGACGGTCACGATGCCGAACTGCCACCTGGCTAATTCCAGGACGCTGTCCACGGCAGTCACTATGTCACTGGTGCCACATGCACCCCAGCACCCCCTCCGACAGGGGCGCACATCTTGTGAGCCACCGCACTGAGGACTGTCGCCGACACCAGAAACCGGCCGCCCTGGGCTCGAGGTCACGACCGCGGGGGGATGATCGCGACCTCGAGTCCGGGACGGCCGGGCTCATAGGTCTTCGTGCCACCAGGGCCGCAATCAGATGGGGGAGCTGATGCGGCGACCTGGTGGTCACTCAGTGGTGCAGGCCGAGGTGAACCTCAGCCCGTGAGATCACTATCTCATCATCTGCGGCCAGAGGTTGCGGTCTCGGACGGACTGTTTACGTACTGTAAACAGGTAACCTGCGTATCAGTAGACCTAATACGCGGGCGATACAGCGCTCCCACAGAAAATCCGGTATGCATTTGGATATACCTTGAGGTGGGGGGGTGACCATGTCGGATCGCGAAGGTGTCCTCGCGCGGGTGGTCGACGAGGTCACCGGCTACGTCGGTGCGGGCCTGAGCGTGCATCTGGTCGGCCCTCGGGGCTCCGGACGAAGCGAGCTCTGCGCGCTGATCGCCGACCGGCTCGAGGACGAGGGTCGGTCGGTGTTCCAGCTCGGCGGTCAGCGCGCCTGGCAGAACGAGCCGTTCGCCGCGCTGCTCGCCGCCGGCATCGGCAGCGCGACGCCGCCCGGGCCCCGAAGGAGCATCGGTGAGATGACCGCCGCGCTGGGCAAGCAGCTCGGCAACGGCACGGTCCTGGTGATCGACGACGCCGACGCGCTCGACACCTACTCGGTCGGCGCTCTGCGCAACCTCCACCGCCAACGGCGTCTCCTCGCCGTGACCAGCAGCCGCCACCAGCACCCGGTCGCCGAGGACACGCTGATGCTCGGCATCGCCCCCTCGGTCCAGGTCCGCTCCCCCGCGCTCGAGGTCGACGAGGTGCACGAGGTGTGCCGGGCGATCCTGGGCGGCCCGGTGGAGGCCGGATCCCTGGCCCGGATCGCGATGGCGACGGGCGGACTGCTCGGCCTGGTGCGGGCCATCGCCACCGTCGGGCCGCGGGCAGGGGTGCTGGAGCAGCTCGACGGGCTGTGGCGGCTGCCGCGGCGTACGGGCTGGGCTCCTGAGCTGGCCTCGGCCGTCGAGCCGCTCGTCGCCGGGCTCGACCAGGACGCCTGGGACGGCGCGACCGCGCTCGCCGTCACCGGTCCGGTGCCGCTGGACGAGGCCGAGAAGCTTCTGGACCGCGCCGTGCTCGACGCCCTCTTCGCGAACGGGCTGGCGCGCCACAGCGAGGACGGCCCGGGCAGCGGCGTCGTGGGGCTCTACCCGCCCCTCATCGGCGACTACCTGATCACCGAGGGGTCGGCGTTCGGGCTGGTGATCGCGCGCAACCACCTCGCCGCCGAGCAGCGGCTCCTGGATCACGCCTCCCACCGGCCGCGCGGCGCCGACGCCGCCCTGCTCCACCAGCGCTCGCTGCGCCAGATGGCCGACGAGGTCGCCCGCGCGCGCCGCTCCTGGACCGAGATGCCCTCGGCCGAGACCGCGTTGCCGCTCCTCATCGCGCTCCGCAACACCGCCGCGCCCCGCGACCAGATCGACGAGGTCGAGCGGCGCACCCCGCTGACCGACACCCAGGATTCGGCCTGGATGCTGGCCTGGTTCGCCACCTGGAAGGCGGTCGAGCTGGGCGATCTGAACGCTGCCAAGGCCGTGCTCGACGACGGCCTGACCCGGCTGCCCACCTTCGCCGCGACGCTCGAGGCCTCCCGGGCACACCTGCAGTTCCAGACCGAGTACGTCCCCGAGCTGCCCGACGTCGAGCCCGACCCGCGCGACGCGGCCGGTCCCGAGATGCTCGCCGTCGTCGCCGCCGAGCGCCTCCTCTCCGCCGGGATGGTCGAGCAGGCCCGCAACCTCCTGGAGAGCCAGCACCCGCGGAACCCCCACCCGGCCGGGCTGCATGCCTTCCTGGTCGGGCTCGCCGACGTGCTCGGCGGCGACCTCGACCGTGGCATCGACTTCGCCCGCGAGCAGCTGGCGGAGGCGACCCAGAACTCGAGCGCCATGCTCATCCAGGCCCACGCCTATCTCTGCGTACTCGGCCTGAGCATCGCCGGCCGGCTGACCGAGGCGAGCCAGGCCGCGTTCCAGAGCCTCTCGTCCTCGAGCGTCGCGGCCTACCGCGACGTCGCCCACACCGGGATCCTGACGCTCGGCGCCGAGATCGCGATGGCCCAGGGCCGGCCCGAGTACGCCCGCAGCCTCGCCTCCCAGATCGGCGGCGCCAAGGTCGCCTTCGGCCCGTGGCCCGGGATGGTGGCCAGCATCATGGCCCCCGCCAGCGGCCGGATGCCCAGCCTCAAGGAGCTGTGCGAGCTCGTCGGCCAGCGGCTCGACGCCGGCTACGTCACCGGCGGCATCTTCCTCGCCGTCGAGGCGATCGAGCGCGGTGCCAACGAGAACAAGCACATCACCCGGGCAGCCAGCCTCGCGGCGGGCACCGAGAGCCCGCTGCTGCAGGGCATGGGAGCGTACGCAGCAGCCACCGCGGCCGGCAACGTCGACAGTCTCCGCGAGGCGATCGTGACCCTCGCCGATGCCGGCGCCCTGGTGTTCGTGACCCGGGCGGCGATCTCGCTGGCCATCCTGCAGCGCGAGGCCGGCGACCTCGCCGGTGCCGCCGAGACGCTCGACCTCGCCTGGGAACGCTCCGAGATCTCCGGCAGCCGAGCCGGGATGTTCCGGCGCGCGGCCGCCCACATCGGGCTTTCCGGGCGGGAGAGCGAGGTGCTCCGGCTGCTGCCCGACGGCCCCACCACCGCTTCGCTGGCGGCAGACCTGGAGATGAGCACCCGCACGGTCGAGACCCACCTGCACAACATCAGCCGCAAGACCGGCGTCTCCGGCCGCGAGGACCTCGCCCGGGTGGCGAGCACCTGGCTGCGGCCGGCGCCGAACGGCGACTACTCAGCGGGCGTCAGGCACTTCACCAACGGGTCGTAGAGCGCCTTGCTGGCCTTCTGGTCGGCCTCCGAGAGATCCTCCGGGCTGATCTTGGAGACGTCGTCGGCCTCGACCAGGAGGCGTACCGCCTCGTCGGAGAGGTCCGAGTCGTAGTAGGTCTTCGCCAGGCACACGGCCTGCTCGTCGGTCACCTGGTCGCCGCTGCTCTGGGTGATCTGACCCTTGATGTCGTCGACGCTGGGACGATCGCCACCACCACCACCGCTGCCGTCGCCGCCACCACAGGCGGTCAGCGAGAACAGCGTGATCAAAGAGGCCGCGGCCAGGGCCGACCGGCGCGTGTGGGGGTACGCGATCATGACCACGCATCATGGCGTACGTCACCCTCCCCCGCTAGGGGGGAGGGTATCCGCGGCTTCAGGAGCTGATCAGAGCTGATCAGGAGCTGGTCAGGAAGAAGAGCAGGTCCTGGCGGGTGAGGACACCGACCGGCTTGCCGTCCTCGTGCACCAGCAGCGCGTCGGAGTCGCCGAGCGTGTGGGCGGCGTCGTGGGCGTCGGCGCCGGAGCCGATGGAGGGCAGCGGCGGGGACATGTGCTCCTCGACGGAGTCGGTGAGCTTGGCCTTGCCGGTGAACAGCGCCTCCAGCAGGGTCCGCTCCGAGACCGAGCCCGCGACCTCGGCGGCCACGATCGGCGGCTCGGCGCGCACGACGGGCATCTGCGAGACGCCGTACTCCTGCAGGATGTGCACCGCCTCGGCGATCGTCTCGCCGGGGTGGGTGTGGACCAGGTCGGGCAGCCGGCCGGACTTGCCGCGCAGCACGTCGCCGACGGTCTGCTTGGCGGCCTCACCGGTCTCGAAGCCGTACTGCGCCAGCCACTCGTCGTTGAACACCTTGGTCAGGTAGCCGCGCCCGGAGTCGGGCAGCAGCACGACGATCACGGCGTTCTCGCCCTCGGGCGTGCCGGCGAGCTCCTCGGCGAGCTGCTTGGCGGCGTACGCAGCCATGCCGGCGCTGCCGCCGACGAGGAGCTGCTCCTCACGGGCGAGCCGGCGGGTGTAGGCGAAGGAGTCGGCGTCGGAGACCTCGATGATCCGGTCGGCGACGCTGCGGTCATACGTCTCCGGCCAGAAGTCCTCGCCGACGCCCTCGACCAGGTAGGGCCGCCCGGTGCCGCCGGAGTAGACGCTCCCGGCGGGGTCCGCGCCGATCACCTGGACGTCCGGGTTCTGCTCCTTGAGGTAGCGGCCGATCCCGGAGATCGTGCCGCCGGTCCCGACGCCGGCCACGAAGTGGGTGATCTTGCCCTCGGTCTGGCGCCAGATCTCGGGGCCGGTCTCCTCGTAGTGGGATCGCGGGTTGTTCGGGTTGGCGTACTGGTTCGGCTTCCAGGCGCCCGGCTGCGAGGCGAGCCGGTCGGAGACGTTGTAGTAGGAGTCGGGGTGCTCGGGGGGCACGGCCGTGGGCGCGACGACGACCTCGGCGCCGTAGGCCTTCAGCACGTTGCGCTTGTCCTCGCTGACCTTGTCAGGGCAGACGAAGATGCACTTGTAGCCCTTCTGCTGGGCGACCATCGCCAGGCCGACACCGGTGTTGCCGGAGGTGGGCTCGACGATCGTCCCGCCGGGCTTGAGCTCGCCGGATGCCTCGGCCGCCTCGATCATCCTGGTGGCGATCCGGTCCTTCACGGAACCGCCCGGGTTGAGGTATTCCACCTTCGCCAGGACCAGCGGTCCCTGGCCGGGCGCGGAGGCCCCGGCGCCGTCCAGCGCACGCCCCAGCCGCACGAGCGGAGTGTTGCCAATAAGGTCGAGAAGCGAGTCCACGTACTCCATGGCGACAGCGTATGTCCACTAGGTGAGATCCCCTATATCCCGATACTGAGTGCCCGGTATGAGGGCAAAGACTTTAGAGTGGTCCCCGTGGCGAAGAAGAGTCTGGCTCGCAAGACCGCGTACGCCGGCGGGGGTGTCCTGGCCGCGACGGCCGCGTTCGCCGGGGTCCTCGTCGCGGAAGCGGCCCTTGCCGTCCGGGCGACCCATCAGGTCAAGATGCCGGTCGCGCCCTCCCCGACGGGGTGGTACGGAGCGCGTCAGCCGGGCCGTCCGATCAACATCGCGCTGCTCGGTGACTCCAGTGCGGCGGGCTACGGGATGACCGAGGTCGAGGACACGCCCGGTGCCGTCCTCGCCTCCGGTGTGTCCGAGAAGGCTCACCGGCCGGTGCGCCTGCACGACCTCTCCGAGATCGGCGCCAAGTCCTCCGACCTGCACCCGCAGGTCGAGAAGGCGATCTCCGCCGACGCCGACATCGCCGTGATCCTGGTCGGCTCCAACGACGTGATCCGCCGGGTGCGCCCGCGGGTCGCGGTGAGCCACCTCGCCCAGGCCGTCATCCGGCTCCAGGAGGCGGGTGTGAAGGTGCTCGTGGGCACCGTCCCCGACCTCAGCACCGCCACCCCGATCCTGCCGCCGCTGCGCTCGATCATGCGGGCCTGGTCGATCCGCATCGCCGCCGGCCAGATCTTCCACGTCATCCGCGCCGGTGGCCACACCGTGTCGCTGGGTGACGTCCTCGGCCCGGCCTTCAAGGCCACTCCGGCGTTCTGGTTCGGCGCCGACCTGTTCCACCCCTCCGCCGCCGGCTACCACGCCCTCGGTGAGGTGCTGATCCCGCCGACGCTCACGGTCCTCGGACTCGTCGGCGACGAGAACGCCATCCTGGAGACCTACAACGGCAAGCACGTCATGCCGCTCGCCGCCGCCTCCCTGCGTGCCGTCATCCGGCCAGGAACCGAGATCGACCCGGCCCCGCGCCCCCGTGGACGCGTCGGCCGCAACTGGGCCCGGGCCCGGTCCTTCGAGAACGAGCAGCGTGAGCCCCGTCGCGGCGAACGCCCCGCCGAGACTCCCCCGCTCGCCGAGTCCCAGCGCTGACAACAGCAAACTGCCCCGCTCCACTGGAGCGGGGCAGTTCTGGTTCGACGGATCAGTCCTGCTGGAAGATCGCCAGGAGGCGGAGCAGGTTGGTGTAGATCCAGACCAGGCTGACCGTCAGGCCGAAGACGGCGCGCCACGACTCACGCTCAGGGAGCTGGGCACGGACACCCTGCTCGATCTGGTCGAAGTCGAGGATCAGCATGAACACACCGAGCGCGAGGCCGATGATGGCGGTGATCAGGCCGAGGGTGCCGAAGCCGAAGAGACCGAAGCTGGCGCCGAAGAATCCGAGCACGAGCTCCATCAGGCTCAGGCCCACCATGCCGAACATCGCGGCGACCACGAAGGTGCGGAACTTGTTGCCGACCTTGATGTTCAAGAACTTGTAGGCAGCCAGCGTGCCGGCGAAGGCAGCGAAGGTGCCGATCACGGCCTGGACGACGATGCCCCCGCCGAAGACGGCGTCGAAGGTCTTGCTCAGCGCACCCAGGGCGACACCCTCGGCGACCGCGAAGGCGAGCACCAGCGCCGGGCTGACCACTCGCTTGAACGAGTTGACCAGGGACAGGATGAAGGCCGCACCGGCACCCAGCGTCGAAGCCAGGTAGAGCGGCGCGAGGTTGGCGGTGGAATTGATGTCCGGCGTGATGACCCAGGTCGCGATGGCGGCGAGGAAGACGACGCCGAGCGTGATCGCGCCCTTCTGCACCACCGAGTCGATCGTCATCGGAGCGCTCGTGGTGGGCGCCTGCGGGCCGCCGGTCGACCACTGGCTCGGGTCCTGCCCGTAGCCGGCGTACGCAGCGCCGTTGCCGCCGTAGGTCGCGTTGCCGTAGGCGTTGTGCGACGGCTGCCCGAAGCCCTCTGCCCTACGGAACACCGGGTTGTTGCTCTGCATCTGGGGGTCACTCCTCGAAAGCGACGTGAAAGGATCCGCCACGGTGGCGGCTCCTGTGGCCAGCGTACCGGCCCTGTACATCGCTCAACGTCCGGGAGAACCCTGAGGTTCCTTTGCGATCACAGAGTGCACTTCATGCAACGTCATTCGAACTCTGTCAAAGAAATGGTCTTGCTAGATCGCATCCAACAGGGGTACGTACCGGTCGAGCGCCCGCCGCGGACGGCGGTGAAGTGGCGGCTCAGCGACAAGCTAACCGACCAAGACTGCGCTGCCATCGTGACGGCGTATCGAGCCGGCGGGGTGTCCTTGGTCGAGCTTGGTGAGCAGTTCGGCGTCAGCGACTACTCGATCCGCAAGGTCCTGCGACGAGCCGGCGTGAAGCCAAAGCGCAGCCCGGCCACAGACGAGGCCTGTCGCGCCATCCTGAAGCGACGACGCGGCGGCCAGTCTGTGACTCAGATCGCTCGTGAGACCGGGAGGTCTGAGACGGCGATCCGGCTCATCCTCAACGAGCTCTAGGCGACGTCAATGTCTGGGTCTGCGCTTGCGTCAATCCGGTCTAGGTCGGCTGCCGCTCGCTCTTTCGCTTCGGCATCGGCTTCCGCCATGGCCATCGTGATGATCGCGCCATCAGCGCCTGTCCGAGCAGGGACCTGATGTCGGCCGCGCGAGTTTGCAGGGCCAGGGCCGCATCCACGACGGGATTGCGACTCCCCCGAATTGTGAAGCGTCAGATCCCTGAACAACAATCGACGTCTGGGTAAATCAGAACTGAAGCGTTGATGTCCCACTATCACGACTTTACCCAAATTGCGCTAGCCTCGCTCGCGAGTCCTTTGAATCGACGTTGGCCGAGAAACACTATGGACGTCATGTGTCAGCTATAACGACTGTTCCGTTGAGGCTGGCATCCAGTCCAACAGTTTCGCGATATCGCGGGCGATTGGAGCGGTTTTCATGCGCGAGTGGTTCTTCGGCTTGTCGATAGTTCGGCCATTGGTCAGACTATTTATCTCGGTCTTGCTCATGACGGTAGCCCTGTGTGCGGCTTTTGCTCAGGGCCAGGCGTCCACGGCATCCACTACGTCCGGGGTGTCGGCGAACGACCCCGGACTTGACGACGTTGACGCTGCAATGGCCGCGGAGATGGCGGCCGAGTACAACCTGTCTCTTCAGGATGCATCCGAACGGGTTCGAATCCAGCGCGCGGCGGTAGAATTCAAGGAGGATCTGGCGGCATCGGTGCAGTCAGAGTGGGCGGGCGGAGTCGTTGATTCTGAAGATGGAACTCGTCGTCAATGGTTCGTCGCCTCACCTGAAGCCAAGGTTGATCTCGACCGCGAGCTGGCCCATTTCCCCGAGCTCAACGTCGAGACAGAGGTCGTCGAGCACACACTGGAAGAACTGCAAGACGCGGCAGAAACAGTGTCATCCAGTTTACGCACCTCCGGACTAGTTGCCACGAGCGTGAACATTGACGTCCTCAACAATGAACTTGTTGTCGGGGTTCCCGGGAATGACAAAATCTATGCGAAGTATACGTCGGCATCACGGCGACCTGCGCCGCCGTCGTTCTCAGAGAATGCCGATGGAGTCGCTGGCGCAAGAGCAAGGCTATCCAGGGCGTCGGGCATACCGATCAGATCGAAGCCAGACATTGAATCCACTCCTGCAACTCCTGCTGGCTGTACCAATTCGCAGATTTCAGGCGGAGTCCACCTGGCCTTGGAGTGCGATGACCCGATGCGCGGTGGGCCGATGATCTGGACTGACCTCGCGTTTCCGTTCTACGTTGGGTGTAGCGCTGGGTTTCAGGTGCGAAGCATGAGTGACAACTCGCTTTACATGCTGACCTCTGGCCATTGCGCTCCAGCTGGAAACGGTGACGGCGATGGAGGCAGGGGCCGTGTGTGGTGGGCGCACATGCCCAAGGATGGCAGCGGTAACTACGCAAAGCATCAGGTAGGGACTTGGTGGCGGGGAGTCGTTAACAACGATGACGGCGATGGAGGAATCATCAAAGTGACCAACCCGACGGGATGGCGCGCGGGATCTCCCATCGTATTTGTCGGGGCCAGCCAGAGTTCGGGTAAGGACACTACCTTGAATGCGAGTTACCAAATTCAGTCGCAAGGCACGTGGCTCGCGCTGGACATCGGCGATTGGTTGTGCAAGACAGGTGGCGCAGATTGGACGGATTGTGGCAGTTACCAAGGCGGTGAGGTCGTCGACGTCAACGGCGAAGACGGACTCCTCTTTTCGACCGTCCTCCACAGGTTCGACACCATGCGCGTGTGTCAGGGAGATTCTGGTGGCCCAGTCCTAGGCAACGGCAAGGGTTGGGGACTTGTCACGTCACAGGCAGGAACAATCAGCCACATGGAGTGGGAGCCAATCTCCAGGGAGATGGTCTTCAATTCCGCCTGCGGGACTAGAACTTACGTAATGGCGCTTCCACGACTCATGAACGCCCTAAACATTCGACTCGTCACGGTGGCAAGTCCTTGATGAAGGCAACGAACAGAGCACTCATCCTCGCGTACGTGGTAGTGCTTGCCGCGGTAGGCGGTTGCGCGAGTAGTGCCCAAGGCGAAAGTGAAGGTCAAGACACGATGTGCGCGACGTCGAGCACCCAATCGAATGGCCCCTTCGACATTTCGATCGGCCCGCTGAGCAGAGCGGTTTCCTCGGGCGATCAAGTGGTGACATCAGTGACGCTGACGAACACGTCAACTGAACGTGTGATGGTTGCCGCAAATACGGGCGGCAAGATCGACGCGATCCTCGTCGACTCCGACGGGTGCCCGCTTACCGCGACAAAGGACGCGATGAACGTTGAGGTACCACCAAGTACCGGGATATCCAGACCTGCTATAGCGATGAGACCGATCGAACCTCGGGGATCAGTCACTGTGGAGGCGGTTCTTGTGGTTGCGAGAGACGCAGCCGAGAGCGAGCCGGTCCCAGATGGAAGCTACGAGATGCGTTTGAGACTGCGGTACGGAGTTTCTGGCGACTCAAGCAGCCTGCAAACCGTACTCAGCGACAGTTTCATTCGAGTCGATGTCACGAGCGCGTAGAATCCCAGCCGCTGCGGCTGGCCTGGCGTGACGCCGAAGCACACAGCCCAGCCGCAGACGAGGCATGTCGCGCCATTCTTGGAGCGACGGCGCAAGGGTCGGTCTGTGGCTCAGATCGCTCGTGAGACCGGAGCGTCCGAGTCTGCTGCCCGACTCATCCTCAGCGAGCTTAGCGGCCCGCGTTAGGACGTCTTGAGCACGCGACCGACAACGTCATTCGGGCAACCAAGCAGTTCGAGGGCATGGGCGCGGACTGTCTTCTCCAGGACCACGACAACTCCACGCAGATCCGAGGCGTCGTAGCCCTTGGTGCCGTGTGCTAGATGGTTGCGAACGATCCGCAAGGCGTCGGGCGCGTTCTTGGCATTGATGGGCGCCGCCTTGGTGGCGGCCACCAACTCAGTCTCATCGAGCTGTTTCTTCACTTCCCCCGGAAGCCTCTTCGCGAGCCAGTTGATCGCATTCTCTAGACCTCCTGGCGGTTGCTTGCGCAGGTTGCGCTCTAGGAACTTCAGTTGCTTCTCGTCCAGCGAGCCCTTCACTAGATCGACGATCGCGTCGCGTGCCTCCGTATGTACCTTGAGCCGCTTGGCGAAGGACGCCTTGGTCTCGTACCCATGCGTGCCCTCGATCGCCTGCAGGAGTAGCAGGAACCGCGAGCGAGGATGCTGGTCGAGTGCGTGCAGCATCGATCCGTACGTCTCGACAAGAGGGTGATGAGCAGCTACGAGCTTCTGCCAGTTCCGCGCCAACTCGAGGAGCGAAACTTCATCAGTCTTGAGCTTCAGTGGTGAGTTTGTCTTATCAATCTCTTCGCGCTCCGAGCCATATGGCTCCTGAGTGACGCCCGATCCGAAGACCTGCCCTCTCTGCTTCGCGCCGCTCTGGTTGAGGAGGTACACCGTTAGACAGGTGATCTCCTCAGAGCGACCAGTTGCAACTGAGATGACGCGGCGCAGTGGGACGATCCACTGATCGATTATCTGCCGCAGAGACACCGCTTCTGCCAGCTCACACATCAGCAGAGGGCTGAACCCCATGGTGAAGGCGTAGGGATCGGAGGAGTGAAATGTGCCGTTGTAGGTGAGCGTCAAGGTCGCACCGGCGTCGCTCCACTCCTGTTTGAAGTCGGACCGCAGTTCGGCCGCCCACGTTCCAGCGGCACCCTTCTTGGGGAAGGTCGTGCTCTTGATGGGCGCGACTCCAGCGATGGCATCGAGACTGCCGATCTGAACGTCGAACGACTTGAAGAGGGCTTCGTCAGCGTTGCTGACGTTGGCAAGCGTGATGACGGCGGCGTCGGCACTGATCCTCGCTTGGTTCGTGAACCAGTAGGTCACATGCGCGTTGATCAGCAAGACGTTGGCACCCGTCGTCAGACTCCCAGTGAGTATCGGGACATCGACACGCTGCGGGAAGGGGAAAACTCCGCCCGCTAGCTCGTCAAGCGAATCAGTCAGATCGCCGTGGGCGGTACCCCTAGGAGACCTATCTGCCTCGACAGTCAGCGACCCATGAGCCTCAATTGTCCCACCCGTCGCAGACGGGAGCTGCCAGGTAACGAGGTATTCATCCGGCGCGAACGTCAGCGTCAGCGCAGTCTTCCGACTCATCCCTTGCCTCCTCCGTATGACCAATCGATCTACTCGCGGCAAGGTTGCCACTACGCTTCCGCCAACGGCCTCGAGTTCATAAGAAGCGACTCGCTGGCAGGAAGCACGACCCAGTCTCGTTGGCGTGCCGGAGCTTCGCTCGCATGAGGTCATCGAGCCTGATCCGACCGTCCAGTACGGCGTACAGGTCTCCACCATCCATCGCGATGAACGGCGTCGACTCGCTGTGCGCATCGAGAGCCGGCTTCGTGAACCCATTGACCGCGACGAAGAGACCGAGGGCGTTCTTGCCCTTTCGGTGGACCTTAGCCACGAAGACGTCGAAGGCTGCTCGGTCGACCGCACCAGCCTGCCACTTCGCCTCCAACAGGTAGTCGTCGGTGTCGAAGTTCAGTGAACCGTCGATCTGCTCGGTCGACGTGCTGTAGGCCAACCGGGGCTCCATGTCAAAGAGCTTGAACAGGTCGGCTAGCAACGACTCAAAGTCCCTGCCGCGCTGTTGCGGGTTCTGGAACATCTCTAGATCGTGGAAACGCGCCTTCAACGCCACCAGCTCATCGTCGAAGCGACGCCGCCCTTGCTCCTGCAGGTACAGCGCTTCCTGCTCTGCTCGGAGTCGATCCTGCTCCTGCACGAGCTCTGAGTAGGGCTTGGTCATCTCGGCCAAGTGCGCCACCGCGACCTGGGCGTCGTGGAGTCGTAGCGCCCGATCCTCCGAGTCCTTGATCGCCTCGACGTTTGGAAAACGTTTCATCGAGGACAGTTCAAGCATGAGCCGCAGAGTCACCTGCTGGTACTTGCCCTCCTTCTCGGCCAGACGGTCGATCAGCGCGTCCGCGACGTTTCGCTTGGTGTCATCAAAATTCAGTCCAGCGAGCAGTTCGGGATGGTCGCGCAACGAGCTGCGCAGCAGCGACTCAAACGGGCGCTTATTCCATACGACCGCAGGCAACGCGTCTCGCAACGCCTGGTACGCCTGCCACGAGATGCGCTGAGCCTTCACAGCGAATCAGTCTATGGTTCGAGGCGTCTTCTCGGAGCAGCTTCGACCGCGTCACTGCACACCTATGACCGAGCGTGCGTTCGCGGAGCGTACTTACAAGAGTTGGCTGCGCTTGGCATGCGCTTGCCTCTAGATTCGAGTCGTGCCCAGAGTCCGGATCAGCGCCACCAGGTTCTCCAGCCTGCTCGTGAACCGGAATCTCACGCCCGCGGATGTCGCTTCCCGCTGCAAGGCGCAAGTACGCGCCGACCTCTTGGCCGTCGAGGACCAGGACATCGACTTCGACGATCTCGTGGCGCTCGCCAAGCTGTTCAAAAGGCCGTGGTCGTATCTACTGATCGATGAGCCCGAGGTACTGCCCGACGCCGGGACGGACAACCGGACCTTTGCAAACCGCGAGGTAAAGCTCTCGCCGGACCTGCTTGGGGAACTCGAGGCGGCCGACCTCATGCTTGAAGCGGCGGCTGAGCTGTTCCCTGATGCGACGTTCTCTGTGCCACGGGTTGCGAGCGGCGAAGTGCCGGCTGCACGACTGGCCAACGACATCAGAGCGCTTCTCGATGTCAGCGTCGAGGAGCAACTCAAGATCAACGACGAGTACGCAGCGCTTCGGCGTTGGGTGGCGGCCATCCATGGACAGGGCGTCTATGTCTCACAACGCAAGCTCAAGGACCCAACGATCCGAGCGTTCAGCAAGGTAGTCGAGAACCAGGCGATCGTTGTCGTCGACACCGGAGACACTCCCTATGCCCGGATCTTCTCCACCTTGCACGAGTACTGCCACGTCACGTTGCGCTCGACCGGCGTCTGCGACCTTGACGACCACAGCCAGACTGAGCGGTATTGCAACCAGGTGGCGGCCGAGGTGCTGCTGCCAGCGGAGTTGCTCAAGGAGACCATCACCTCGGGCATGTTCTCCGGGCGCGACGACGTCGCAGACGCGGCCCTCAAGAACCTGAGCAAGCAGCTCCACGTCAGCCAGGCCGCGCTCCTCATCCGGCTGCGAGACTACGGAACGATCTCACAGCAGGTATATGAGCAGATGGAGCTGCGGCGAGCAGCTCGTCGCAGCGGCGGTGGCGCCCTAGGCAAAGGCCAGTACTACCCCGTGCGAATCAACCGGGCTAGCCGGCTGTTCGCACACCGTGTGGTCGACGCGATGACAGACGGCGTCATCGACCGACAGGACGCCAGCGTTCTTCTGGACATTGGAGAGCACTCGGTGCCCCGGTTCGTCACTGAACTGGTCAAAGGCGACTGAGGTGCACGTTGAGCAATGTAGGCACTCTGTTTGAGGCGTTAGCGAGGTACTCCATTGATACCAACGTCATCGTCAGCTTCCTGCGCGAGCACGAGGCTGAGCCCTACCCGATGGACGTCTTCAAGCCGCAGTGGGACTTCCTCCAGAAATCCATCAGGGACGGCCGGGTCGTCGCAGCACGTCGAGTCGAAACCGAGCTTGCCAAGTGGCATAAGACGATCCCGACGATAAAGTCCTGGTTGAGTGACAACAAGCACATGTTCTGCGATATCGAGACCGAGCAACTCTCGGCTGCCAAGCGGATCGTGAACGCCTACCCGGCCTACGGCAGCAACGAGAACTACCTTGGCGACCTCGAGGTGATGACGCTCGCGATGGCCCGCAATCTGACCGTGGTGTCGTTGGAGCACAGAGCGCAGCAGCACAG
This sequence comes from Nocardioides sp. NPDC126508, assembly GCA_040302365.1. Classification (GTDB taxonomy): domain Bacteria; phylum Actinomycetota; class Actinomycetes; order Propionibacteriales; family Nocardioidaceae; genus Nocardioides. Next base: position 745,064 of record JBEOUM010000002.1, on the reverse strand, counting down.
CAAGAAGAGACCGAAGATTCCGAATATCTGTGACGAGTTCGGGATCGCGTGCACCGGCCTTGCTGGGTTCCTGCGAGCAGAGGGATTCTCTGGTGGATGACGCCGGGCGTCGTTTGCTAGACGGGCAGGCGTCTGACCCGGCCCTCACTTTGGTCGCGCTGCCTGGCCTCGAGCTGCGACACAGCAGACAGTAGCGTCACGAAGCGAAAAGACTACCGCAAATCAGGCAGTGCAGGGATCCAGCCGCGTTCTCGGGGACTTTCACCGGCTCGTTCGGATGACAGGGAGACTCGACGATGAGCATGTCGTTGGCCTCACTGAGCGGCTCGGCGTCCGGGATTCCGAGCGTCGCGTTGGGATTGGGCTTGTAGCTCAGACCCTTTGCGCCTTTGAAGGCTTGGGCAAGCGAGTCTTGGACCAACTGATCGATCTGCGGCCCAGCTGCACCCATCGCGCTCTCGAGCTGCTCCGGGGTCCACCACGTGTCGAGCCCGGAGGGCACGCCGCATAACGGACAGAAGTATTGCTCGACGACCTCGGCGTCAGGGTCACCCTCCGCGTGGGCGTACCACTTGAACTGCTGTTCGCAGGTCGGGCACTCGCGGCGCAGGAATCCGTCGTCATCAGTTGGCACCTCGAAGGTGACCTGGATCTGGTCATCGTCCACGGCGCTCATCCGTTCAGATCCATGAAGACATCACAGTGGACTTCTTCGCCGCTCTCCGAACGGCCGACGACGCCAAGGTCGAAGACATCGACCTTTGCCGCGCCCCCGAAGAAACGGTTGTGGTTCTCGGCATTGATCGTGACGGACTTGCCTCCGCCGGGGATCTTGGCGATCGGTAGGTCGGCCCGTCTGAGGTCTAGGGCGGCATTGTCAGGGACGGTGAGTACGACGTCGTAGACCGTCTCGATGCCTCGGTTGATGACCTGGAGCTTGTCGAGACGGTTGCCGGTTCCACGCTGGTACTTCACGTCGAGGTCGACGGCTGGACGAGATTGTCGGACGGAGGGAACACGGCGACCGAGCGGCAGTCCGTCGCCAGGCGCATCGGGAGCGGTGAAGTCGCCGGTGGTGTGCCAGTCGGTTCCGTTGAGGTTCACCTCGCATCCAGCGGTCTTGAGGCGGTGTGCGAGTGTCTGTCGGCTGGCTGGAGTGTTGTTGAGTCGGACGGCGTGACGACCTGCCACATCGCTGAACGGGCGCACATCGCCTACCTCGACGAGGATGGTGCGATCGGGGTTACGCCCCAATGCGAGACCGGCCTCAAACAGCACGTTCGGCCGTGCCTGGGCGGCCGGTTGGGTCTCAGGGTCGTCGGTGGTGCTGAACCGGGGCTGGAGATACGCGATCTCGTCCGGGGTCAGGAGGACGACGATCGCCTGCGCGTACTCGAAGGCCGCGTCGAGGATCTCGCCGATGTAGGGCGCTCCTTTGCCGGTGAGCTCTACGGCGTGATTCCACTCCATCGGTGTCAGGTTGATGGATCGGAGGAAGTCAAACATCGCTGCGCGGAGCTGTCCGTTGCGTCCGTATACGACGAAGACGGACCTGGAATCGTGGGGCACTGCTTGCACCTCGTCTTGTGGCGGTGATGAGGCCAGTGTGGGGCGCTGGCTGGCCGAACCTATGACCGAGAGCAAGCGTAGCCTCGGCCACCGACAGTTTCCTCCGCTCGGAGCAAAGGACCATGCCGACCGTCCGCCTGATGCTGATCGAAGGTCGCAGCAACGTGACAGACCTCTGTGACGCCGTGCTGGGCATCCCGGCGTTCCGCGAGCATCGGTTCGCGTGGCTGCTCGGCGACCTGTCGCCCAAGACAGGGCGACAGGTACGGCTCCCGGTCGACGCGTATTGGAAGTCCCGCGGTCTGGTCATGGAGTTCCAAGAGGGGCAGCACTCGCAGTCCGTGAAGCTGTTCGACAAGCCAGACGTGCCCACGGTGTCCGGCATCCACCGGGGTGAGCAGCGCCCGGCTCTATGACGAGCGCAAGGCACAGCTGATCCCAGCCAACGGCCTGCGGCTCGTGGTGATCCAGAAAGACCAGTTCACTGTGCGACGCAAGCACATCGTGCCGGACCACGGGCATGACACTGAGATTGTCCGCAGCTTGTTGGCTGAGTAGCGGTGCGGTGGCTCATAGGCGCGGCGTCGCGCCACTGGTAGTCACGAACCCCAGAGCTGCTCCCACTCGCCCGTCTCGACGCTCGCAAGTTCTGGAACGTCCAGGCCCCGCGAGAGGACACTCACTGCGGTGTCGCCAAGCAGAGTGGCAAACACCCTGGTTGTGACCGGTCCAGACGAGTAATCACGGGTGAGGAACTCCACCTCCCGGCCGTCCACCAGCAGGTCGACCGTTCTCCAAGGATCGACCTGGTTGTGCAGGAGCTTCAACTCCGTTTCGACCTGATCCTCAGACAGTCCGACCTCGGGGATGCTCAGGAGAGGACCGCGAGCCGCGAACGTGATCGGGCTGTGGTCGGATCTTCCCAGATGCTTCGGATAGGAGCCAACGATGAGCGTTGGCTCGCCTTGAGAGGTCTGACTTCGGCTCGAAACCAGAGCCTCTTCCAAAGGCGCATCCTCCGGGAGGGCCGGGTTCCAGAGCAGCAGGCGAGTGCCATCGAGCCGCCCTGCTGGGCGGTATACGGGGAAATTCGGAGTACGCATCGGGCCTTTCGCTGCCATCATCGCTGAGACGTGCTCGAGCAGAGCGTCGTGGTGTTGGAGTCATTCGTGATCGAGATGGCCATGTACCAGTCATTCTTCACTGTGAACACGTGACTAAATCCTGAGTAGCGGGACAGATTGTATGCGCCGCTGTGCTGGCTAACGCGATCGCTGTTGAGGATGTTAATCCAGAAAAGACCATACTCCCTGGACCCGAGAATCCTCCGGACCGTGTCACTCGTCGCAGTAATGCGGACCTCACTCCTGTTGAGGACCAGCCAGGCGAACCCGTTGCATCCACCAAACGGGGCCTGAATCGTGACATCTGACGCGGGAGAGACTGCCGCAGGAACCGCCGCGGCGGAACTAGTGGGAATCGCGAGTCCGAAGATCGCAACCATGGCGACGAAGGCACTTGCGATGGAGGTGAGCATGCGCTCCATCCGAGATCGTCCTTTTCTCTGTGTCATGAATCGATGGATCATGCATTGAGGACAGCGAGGTAACAGTCGACGGACTTCAGCCGAAGCAGAATCAACGAGCGAGGGAGAAATCCCGAACTGCATCGGTCCCGAAGCCGCAGTAACACCGAGCGCGGCAACGAACCTGCAATTGCTCCTCCAGCATGTCTCCCTCTAAGTAAAGAGGCTATGCGAACTGGGTTTGGCATGTCAACGGAATCGACACACAGGTGCTTGCGCCGTGGGCGCCGGGCCTCGATGGAGCGTTGAGGCGCACCACAGTCACGATTCCTGATCCAGTTGATCGAGCATGACAACCGCTACCTTCCTCGCAACCTCGATCTGCGCCCGGGGCACCCCACAGATACGAAGGCTGGCCGCAGCGACGGCATGGAGTTCCTTGCGAGTGACAACGTCGCCCGTGGCCCGCGTCCCGATGACGCTCTCCACGTTGTTCAGAATTAGCTCACCCAGTTGGCGTCTGGAGATGGTGTCAATCACGGACTGCGAACTGCAGCAGATACCGAGCGAGCCGTACGCCTCTCGCAACTGGCGACGGACCTCGGCGTACTCCAAGGCCGCAGGCGACTGTGAGACGTCCGGGCATCTCGGCAGCATCCCTATGTTGTGCATCAGGGTGGCAAGGGCCTGGGCGTCGCGGAGCGAGAGGAGGTAGAGCGCCGCCTCGGGGCTCTCGACCTGGTCGAGATCACCGACGCTATCCAGTGCAGTGCGCACCGTCATCTCCAGCAGCTCGGAAAGAATTCCGTCCTTGCCGGCGAAGTGGTAGTAGAGGCTCGCTTGCCGGATCCCGACCGCTTCGGCGATATCGCGGGTGGAGGTGCCCGCGTAGCCATGGCCGACGAACAGGCGGGCGGAGACGGCGAGGATATGGTCCCTCGGGTCGGCTTGGGTATCGGACGCCGGGATGTGTCGGGGACGGCCCGGGCGCGGACGGCGATTGTTGGAGGCTGCGGAACTCATGTTGCTCCGTCGCAGGTGTGGTGGATGGATCCCGGGGCCACCGAGCGGAGACATCCATTCGGCGCCCCGGGATTCACAGTGTTCAATATTATTCACTCTATTACAAGAGCCTTGCGTGAATGACGTTCAAGGAACCCTTGCGGACACGCATGTCTTGCGACCATGATGGATACCCCAACCCCGCCCCGAAGCAGCTCGGGCGGGCACACGACAACGGAGGCACTCGGCATGGCTCTCACCCGAATCGCTGTCAGTAACGACTGCAATGGCGGCAACTGCCCCTCTGTCCACACCACCGACGACCCCGCGGTCGTGGTCGTGCAGGGCATCAAGCTCGAGAACGTGACCCGTACCGAGCTGGTCGGCATGCCCGACCATGAGGACGCCGTCACCCTCCCGTCCGAGGTGATCCTCCAGGCCGCACGAGTTCTCGAGGGAAGGGCCTGATCGCATGGCAGACCGCGAATCCGCGTTCCAGAACCTGACCGCCTCGTGGTTCCGCCTGGAGACGCTCCAGGCCTACGACGTCGAGGTCGAGCACGAATCGTTCGCCGAGTTCCTGCGCACCGGACAGCTCGCCTCGCCCGGTGACGTCGAGTGGAGGGAGATGATCGCTGGGCATGTGGCCGCCGGTCGGTCCCTGCAGCGAGTCCACATCGTCGAGGAACCACTCACCGACTACGTCCGCTACGAAATCGCCGAGTACGTCCGCAACCACGACGCAGGAGAGGACATCCGCCTGCTGCCAGTCCCGGCCGGCGAATGGCCAGAAGAGCTCCCTCAGGGCACGGACTTCTGGCTGCTCGACGACGGCCAGCCCAGCCAGTCGGCATGGGCGATGGCCTATGACGAAGCGGGCCGCTTTCTCGGTGCCGAAGAGGTTCAGGACCCTGGACTGATCGACACCTACCGGAAGTGGCGCGACATAGCCCTCGCCCTCTCAGTGCCCTTGAACGACTATCGTCGCCAGAACGCATAATCTGCACGGCAGCGACGAATAGTCAGGCAAGGCAACCAGGAGGGACCCGTTATGGGTAGCGCGACACGGCGAGCACGAGAGGCGCTCGGCGATGCGCTGAGGGCTGCGCGGCGAGGAGCCGGCATCACCGGTATCGCACTCGCTGCGCAGCTCCAGCAGTCCGGCCAGACCTGGTCGCAGTCGAAGGTCTCCAAGATCGAGGCTGGCCGCCAAATGCCGACCGAGGACGAGGTCCGCGCTTGGGCTGATGCCGTTGGCGCCGACCCTGAACGGCTCCTGGCCATCCAGGAGCGCGCGTCCTGGGAATACTCGGTGTTCCGCGACACCTTTGGGCAGGACGACGGTCCAGCCGCGGTACAACGCGCCTACGAGGCAGCCGAGGTTGCTGCGTCGCGAGTGTTCAGCTTTCACCCGGCCGTCATTCCCGGGCTCTGCCAGACCCCCGACTACGCCATGGCGCTGCTCAAGCTCATCGGCGGCCCGGTCGAGCACGGCGCATCCGAGGACGACGTCGCTCGCATGGTCGCGGCACGGATGCGGCGCAGCGCGATCCTGTACGAGCCCGGCCGCGACGTCACCGTCCTGGTCGCCGAAACCGCGCTGTACCCGCGGATCGGAGGCGAAGGCGTCATGCGCACCCAGCTCGAGCATCTTGCTGGTCTGGCTACCCGAGCAAAGGCGACGATCGGAATCGTCCCACTCGACCAGTTCCCGGTACTCCTCGGTCAAGGTTGGGATCAGCGAGACCAAGTCGTCACGATCGAGACCACTGCGGGGGATCTAGAGATTGCCGACCCCGTTGAAGTTGCCCAGTATGAGCGGTGGGCCGAGGTACTGACCTCAGTCGCACTCACCGGCACCGACGCTGCAGACAAATGCCTGGAACTCGCAGCCGTACACTCCGAAATCAGGGATCGGTGATCACGCGCCCGGCGGGTGGAGGAGACTCGCGTCCCGGTGAGTTGGCGGCGGATACTTAAGGCGTGTGACCAAGGAGGTCCGCCTCAGCATTGGCTCGGTCGAAGCGAGCTTGCACCTCCTCGACTGACAGGTGGACATAGAAGGCGTCTTCCGTCGCTTCGTACCCGAACGAGGTCATCAGGCTCGCCACGACGCCGACAAGCTTGTCAATCGTGGCCTGCGAAGCCGTGGCCGTCCAAGGGCTGAATGCCGAGGGGACAGCCTGGTAGATGCCCAAGAACTGGCTCCAGGTCGGCTCGATGAGGGCCTCCCAGTTTTCCCGCGCGAACTTGTTCATGCTGGCTAGGTCGACCGGGACCTCGTGGAGGAACCGAGCGGCGACCTTGCTCATGTACCGCACGTGGAACACCACGGTCTTGAGCACGTCGTGGCGAAGGCGCTCGACATCCAGGTGCGCCTGGTACTCGTCGTTCGCGCGGATGAGTTGAAGATTCAGATCGAAGAGGTCTTCGGCCACATCCGCATCCGTGAAGCCGATGCCTGTGGGGTAACCCGCGGAGTAGACGGCTGCCTCGCAGCGGAACTCATCGATAGCGACGGCCATAGCGTAGGCCACGCAGTGGTTCCACCAGGGCCAGCTTCCGCAAGATCTGGATCGATGACCACGGCGTACGCCGCGACGAGAAGGCCCCGGTTGTCCAGGATCTCCTAGATGCGTCCCGAGCGTACGAGGACACCCACAGGGCGACGCACACCGACGTCGCCGTGACCAAGATCGTCCGTGCCTCAGAACGCAACAGACCCTTCGGCGCGGACACCGAAGGGTCTGAAGGTAAGGCTTTCCTTCTCACGGATCTCCTCCGTGAGGGTTCGACTAAGAGTCATATGGTGCCCCGGGTGGGACTCGAACCCACACTGAAGCGTTTTTAAGACGCCTTCCTCTGCCGATTGGGATACCGGGGCGCGCTGGTCGACCCTAGCGTCACAGATACGTCTGGCGCTGGTGCAGCGCGTGGGCGCCGGCGACGCGGTCGATGAAGAGCAGGCCGTTGGTGTGGTCGATCTCATGCTGCAGGCAGCGGGCCTCGAACGCGTCGGTGACGATCTCGACGGTCTCACCGGTGACCGGGAGCTGGCCGCGTACCTTGAGCCGGGAGGCGCGCTTCACGTCGCCGGTCAGGTCGGGCACGGACATGCAGCCCTCACGGGCCTTCTCGTTGCGGCTCGCCTCGACGACCTCGGCGTTGCACAGGACGTACGTCCCGTGGTGGGTCTTCGTCTTGACGTGGGTCGAGACGTCGACGCAGAAGATCCGGGCCGAGACCCCGACCTGGTCGGCGGCCAGGCCGACGCAGCCGGGCGAGACCCGCATGGTGGCGATCAGGTCGGCGGCGAGCTGGACGGTCTCGGGGGCGGCCGGGTCGACGTCCTTGCCGGGCACGGAGAGGACCTGCGCGGGGGCGCGCACGACATCGAGGACCTTGCCCTCGACACCCAGCTCCGCCTCGGTCCAGCTGGCGACCCGTTCGTTGATCCCGCTCACCCGGCCACCTCCGTAGCGCGAGCGCAAAGATACGGACGCGGCCGCGTGTTGACTGGATCGTTCACTCGCTGACGCTCGCTCACAGGTCGTCGGCCTCGATCGGCCGCAGGGTGGCGTCGACGCCGAGCTCCTGGGTGACCCGCTTGACCGACGCCTCGAGCACGGCGACATCGGCGTCCGCCGGCAGCTCGAGCTCGGCGACGACGACGTAGAGCTCACCCGAGAGACGGGTGGTCAGGTCGGTGATGTTGCCGCCGACAGCGGCGATCTCGGCGGTCACCGTGGAGACGATGCCGGGGCGGTCACCACCGTGGACGGAGAGCACGAAGAGCTGACCGGCACCGGTCGGCGCCTGCTCCTCGGGGAGCTCGTAGACCGTGACCGTGAGGGTGCCGTCGGACGCGATCGGCTCGAGGTCGGCGCGGATGGCCTCGGTGGTCGCCTCACCCGCGCAGAGCAGCGTCATCGCGAAGTGACCACGCAGCCGGGTCATCGTCGAGTCCTCGAGGTTGAGTCCGAGTCCGGCGAGACGGGCGGTGGTGTCGGCGATGATCCCCGGGCGGTCGTGTCCCAGGACGGTGATGGCGTGGATGGTCACCGAACCATTGTCACCCGCGGCCCGCCGATGGCGGACCGCGGGTGACTCAGATGGACTTCTTCCGGCCGCAGCTCAGCCGCGGAACCACTTGTCCTTCCCCTCGTCGGGGGACTCGACCGGCTCGGGAGCGAACTCGGGCGCGCTCTCCGACGTGTTCTCCGACGCATTCTCCGGGGCGTTCTCCGGGGTGGGCTTGACCGCGGTGTCGCCGCCGCCCAGGTCGTCGTAGGACGTCTGGTCGGGGTCGGCCGGCGGGGCCGGGACCTCGGTGGCGTAAGGGTCGGCCGGTGCGATCGGGTCGGTCAGCGGGTCACCGGTGACCCCCGACTGCGGAGCGGACGGCGTCGTCGGCGCCGGCGGGACCGGCGGAGCGGGCGGGTAGCCGCCGTACTCGCTGGCCGAGGACGAGTCCGTCGTCGGCTCCGGGGCCTCCGGGGCGGCCGGCGCCTCGGCGACGAAGCCTTCGGCGGCGGGCTCCGGGGTGGACTCGGGGACGGAGCCGTTGCGGTGCAGCTTGTCGGAGGCGACCCCGGCCGCGGCCGTGACCTTCTCCTTGGCCTGCTCCGCGTAGGGGCCGGCCTTCTCCTTCACCGTGGCGGCGTAGGGACCGGCCTTGGCCTTGGCGGCCTCGGCATAGGGAGCAGCCTTCTCCTTGAGGGGCGCCGCCTTCTCCGAGGCGGTCGCGAGGGCCGACTGGACGCGCGGGTCGCTGGTGACCTTGTTCGCGCCGGCCTTCAGCTGCTCAGACTTGTTCTTGACCAGCACGCCGACACCAGCGGCTGCGATGGCAAGCAGGATGAGCTTTTTCACTTCTTGACCTTCCGAGAGACAGCTTTGGTTCTGTTTGATGGGTACGCCGGTGAACCCAAACCTAGGCGTCAAACACACAGATCAAGTCCCCCGACATGCCTAGTCTCTAACGGACCATGCAATTCCGTCGAGGATGTCCGACTCGGAGACCAGGAGAGAGTCGACGTTCGAGCGCCTCAGGATCCGGCTGAGGATCAACCCACCGGCGGCGATCACGTCGGCCCGGCCCGGATGCATCCAGGGCAGCGCGAGCCGCTCGTCGACCGTCATCGCGAGCAGCCGGTCGACGAGCCGGTCGACGTCGTCCGGCGCGACCTCGGCGTGGTCGGTGGCCGTGCGGTCGTACGCCGCCAGCTCGAGCAGTCCCATGGTCAGCTGGATCATGGTGCCGCCGACCGCCACCACGGTCCGGGCGGTCGCCGGGTCGACCGGGCAGGCGTCGAGGTGCGCGTCGATGTCGCGTACGCAGGCCTCGACCTCCTCCCGCGTCGGCGGGTCGGAGCGCAGGTGACGCTCGTGAAGCCGCACCGACCCGATGTCCATGCTGTCGGACTCGCTGACGTCCAGCGTCGGCCCGTCACCGAGGATCAGCTCGGTCGAGCCGCCGCCGATGTCGATCACCAGCACCGGTGGCTCCGGGGTGCCACGCAGGTTGCGGGCCGCGCCACCGAAGGAGAGCGCCGCCTCCTCGGCCCCGGTGACGACCTCGGGCGTGACCCCGAGACGAGCGCGTACGCCGTCGGTGAAGGTCGACGCGTTGGCGGCGTCCCGAGTGGCCGAGGTGGCCACGAAGCGCACCCTCTCGGCGCCGTGCTCGCGGATCAGCTCCGCGAACTCGTCGATGGCCCCGAAGGCACGCTCGAGCGCCTCCTCCGCAAGCACGCCGGTCCGGTCGACACCCTGGCCCAGGCGGACCATGCGGGCCTCGCGTACGTCCTCGTTGAGGCCGTCGGCGGTGACCGTCGCGATCAGGAGCTTGATGGTGTTGGTGCCGCAGTCGATCGCAGCAACCCGCGTCACTGCTCCTCGTCCTCCAGCTCCAGGTCGACGCACGGGCCGGACCTCCACCACTCGCCGAGGCGCTCGAGCACCTCGTCGCCGAGCGGGTTGACGCCGGGGCCCTGAGCCAGGGCCTGACCGGCGAGCACGTGCAGGCACTTGACCCGATTCGGCATCCCACCTGCGGAGATGCCGTGGATCTCGGGCGGGTCGCCGAGCTCGTAGCGTGCCTCGAGATAGGCCTCGTGGGCCTTGGCGTACGCAGCGGCGAGCTCCTCGTCCTCCGCCAGCCGCTCCTCCATCTCCTTCATCACGTGCGTGCCCTCGAGGGTGCCGATCTTCGAGGCGGCGCGCGGGCAGGTGAGGTAGAAGGTCGTCGGGAACGGCGTGCCGTTGGGCAGCCGCGGCTCGGTGGTCACCACATCGGGCAGCGAGCACGGGCAGCGGTGCCCGATCTCGTGGATCCCCCGTGGCTCGCGTCCCAGCTGTGCCGTGATCGCGGCCACGTCCTTGGGATCGATCGCCATGTCTCAGTCTTTCTTCTGCTCTGCTTCTCGACCGGGCGGGTCGATCTCCGACTCCGGCCCGTTCCCTGTCTGCTTCGGTGGGTCACCGGCCAGCAGCACGGAACCCCATGCATCGTCCCACCATGCCTCCGGGTGCTCCGCACTGCCCACCTTGCCGGGGTCGGTGAGCTCCGGCTCGGTCTGGATCCGCTCGCCGTTCTCGTCGAGGGCGACGTACGCCGTCTCGCCCGGCATCACGAACCCGAACCGCTCCCGGGCCTGCTGCTGGACGTAGGCGGGGTCATCCCACCGACGGGTCTGCTCCTCGAGCTGCTTGATGTGATCCTTGCGCTGGGCGATCTCGGTCTGGAGCGCGTTGATGTCGTGGCGCTGCTGCAGGTAGGCGCGCAACGAGGAGGCGTAGGAGATCACCAGCACCGCGGCCACGACCATGATCATCATCGCCCGGCCGGTCAGCTTGGGCCGGCGCAGCCGCTTGCGCAGCGCCTCGATGCCGCCGATCTGCGCCGGACGGGCCGGGATCGGGGCACGCGGCCGTCGCCCCGGACCCTGTGGGGCCCGAGGACCGCGTACGCGCTTGCTCTGACTGGGTCCCTGCATCGCCACGTCGCTCATCCTCCCATCCGAGACCAACGAGTCGGCGCATCCTGACCTCGAACCCCGCCGAGTCGGCGCAAACGGCTCGTCGGGTGCTGCCCGATCGGCCCCGATAAGGTAAAACTCGGACCCAGGCTCTCCGCGAGGCACGGGCGGGCGCGGCCAGCGGCCGCACTCGCACGCAGTGTCCGCTTCTCGGGGATCCGGGAAAAGTCCCGAAGATCGAACAAGGAAATCAACATGAAGATCAATGCCCGACGTCTGGCTGGCGCCATCGTCGTCCCCGCTGTCTGCGCGCTCGCGTTGAGCGCCTGCGGCGGCGCGGAGCGGCCGACCGCGGACGAGCTGTCCAAGTCGATCAAGGACGGGAAGGCCGGCGAGGTTTTCAGCCTTCCCAGCAGCGTGCCGGACGAGGCCGTGGACTGCATCGCCAAGGGTCTGGTCGACTCCGACGTCTCCGACGAGGCGCTGGCCAACCTCATGGAGGGTAAGGACACCACCAGCGAGAAGGCGGACAAGGAAGTCCTGGACGCGCTGTCCGACGACATCCAGAAGTGCGTCACCGACGCCCTGCAGTAGGTCCACTCGAATGCGCAGCGGCCCCGGTCCTCGGACCGGGGCCGCTGTGCGTCGGGATCAGGCCTGGTAGCGCGGGAACGCGGAGGCGCCGGCGTAGCGGGCGGCGTCGCCGAGCTCGTCCTCGATGCGGAGGAGCTGGTTGTACTTCGCCACTCGCTCGGAGCGGGCCGGGGCGCCGGTCTTGATCTGGCCGGAGCCGACGGCGACGGCGAGGTCGGCGATGGTGGTGTCCTCGGTCTCGCCGGAGCGGTGGGACATCATCGTCTTGAAGCCGGCACGGTGAGCCATGTCGACCGCGTCGAGGGTCTCGGTGAGCGTGCCGATCTGGTTGACCTTGACCAGCAGGGCGTTGCCCTGGCCGCCCTCGATGCCGCGGGCGAGGCGCTCGACGTTGGTGACGAACAGGTCGTCGCCCACGAGCTGGGTCTTGTCGCCGATGGCGTCGGTGATCGCCTTCCAGCCGTCCCAGTCCTCCTCGTCGAGGGGGTCCTCGATGGAGACGATCGGGTAGGCGGCGACGAGCTCCGCGTAGTAGGCGGTCATCTCCTCGGCGGTCTTCTTGGCGCCCTCGAAGAGGTAGGCGCCGTCCTCGTAGAACTCGGAGGCGGCCACGTCGAGCGCGAGGACGACGTCCTTGCCGAGCTCGTAGCCGGCCTTGCCGATCGCCTCGGCGATCAGGTCGAGAGCGGCACGGTTGGACTCGAGGTTGGGCGCGAAGCCACCCTCGTCACCCAGGCCGGTGGCCAGGCCCTTCTCCTTCAGCACGGACTTGAGGGCGTGGTAGACCTCCGCGCCCGTACGCAGCGCCTCGGCGAAGGTCGGGGCGCCGATCGGCGCGATCATGAACTCCTGGATGTCCACGTTGGAGTCAGCGTGGGAGCCACCGTTGAGGATGTTCAGCATCGGCACCGGGAGCACGTGGGCGTTGGGGCCACCGACGTAGCGGAACAGGGACAGACCCGCGGAGTCGGCGGCGGCCTTCGCGACCGCGAGCGAGACCCCGAGGATCGCGTTGGCGCCGGCCTTCGCCTTGTTGGGGGTCGCGTCGGCCTCGATCATCGCCTGGTCGATGGCGCGCTGGTCGTCGGCGTCGAAACCCTCGATCGCCGGGGCCAGGGTCTCCACGACGGCGGTGACGGCGTTCTGCACGCCCTTGCCGCCGTAGCGCTCGCCGCCGTCACGCAGCTCGACGGCCTCGAAGGCTCCGGTCGAGGCGCCACTGGGCACCTGGGCCCGGGCGAAGGTGCCGTCATCGAGGACGACCTCAACTTCCACAGTCGGGTTGCCTCGCGAATCGAGGATCTCGCGGGCGCCTACGGCGTCGATCGATGCCACTGCACTACTCCTGGGTCAGGACTGAATTGTTTTCGGGGAGGTGTCATCGGTCAGCCTATTACTCGGCCGGACGGGCCTGGCGATTGGAACGTTAACCGGACAGTAGCTATGACTCAGGCCTCGGAGCAGCCGCCGGCCGGGAGGTGGGTGCCGGCCCACTCGGTGAGCGCGCCGAGGGTCGGCGCGAGCGCTTCGCCGGACCCGGTGAGCACGTAGCGGACCGCCACCGGCGGGCCGGGATCGACCTCGCGGGCGAGCAGGCCCAGACCGGCCAGCTCGCTGAGACGCTCGGAGAGCATCGAGTCGCTGATGCCGGCGACCGCTCGCTTGAGCTCGGCGAAGCCGAGCGGGCCCTGCGTCAGGCTGCCGAGGATCACGCCGTTCCAGCGCTTGCCGAGGAAGTCGAAGGCCCGTACGAGTGCTGCGTTGCACACCTGGGGGTCGTGTGCGGGCTTCGTCGCGGGCATGGGTCCAAGCGTACAGGGATTGCCTGAATCCCGATGAACTACTATTTTCGAAGCAACCGGAATAATCCTAGTAACCACGGAGTTCAGAGCGACATGACCGAGACCACTGCCCTCGAGACCACCACCCTCGAGAAGCTGGACCCCCGCGGCCGCCAGATCGTCTTCACCGGCGCGCGTACGTCCAACACCTTCGCCGACATCCCCGTGACCGACGACGAGCTCGCCGACATCTGGGAGCTCACCCGCTGGACGCCGACCATGGCCAACACCCAGCCGCTGCGGGTCGTGTTCGTGCGCACCGCGGAGGGCAAGGAGCGCCTCCTCCCGCACATCGCCGAAGGCAACCTCGAGAAGACCAAGGCCGCCCCGGCGACCGCGATCGTCGCCTACGACAACAACTGGCACGAGGAGATCCCGAACGTCTTCCCGATCCGCCCGGAGATGAAGGACTACTTCGAGTCGGACGAGACCGCGCGACACGGCGCGGGCGGCTGGTCCGCCGGCCTGCAGGCCGGCGCCTTCATCCTCGCCGTCCGCGCGGCCGGCCTGGCGGCCGGCCCGATCGCCGGCTACGACACCGCGGGCGTCGACAAGGAGTTCTTCCCCGAGGGTCGCTGGACCACCAAGATGATCGTCAACATCGGCCACCCGGGCGAGAACCCGTGGTTCGACCGCCTTCCCCGGGTCGAGACCGAGGCCGCGGTGAAGTGGGCCTGACCCGCTGCTGAGCTGCTCACTCGAGGCGCTCGCCTGCCGTCACGGCAGGCGAGCGCCTCTGTTTGCGCCGAGTGGCTTCCGTCACGGATCAATTGGCGCGCGGAAGACAGTTAGCCAAGCTAAACTTTGCGGCGATGCCCGTGACTCACACCAGCCCCCGCCTCACCTTCGCCATCGTCGCCATCGGCGTCTGCTCCTACTCCTTGCTGCAGTCGGTGTCCGTGCCGACGATGCCGCTGATCCAGACCGAGCTGAAGACCGACCAGGCCACCGCGTCCTGGATCCTGACCGCCTTCCTGCTCTCGGCCTCGGTCGCGACCCCGATCATCGGCAGGATGGGCGACTCCTTCGGCAAACGCAGGATGTACGTGTGGAGCCTGGCCGCGCTCACCGCCGGTGCCCTCCTCGCCGCCGCCGCGCCCAGCATCGAGGTGATGATCGGCGCGCGGGTCCTGCAGGGGCTGGGCGGCGGCACCTTGCCGCTCGCCTTCGCGATCCTGCGTGACGAGCTGCCCCGCGAGCGCGTGGCAGGTGCGATCGCGGTGACCTCGTCGCTGCTGTCGATGGGCTTTGCGGCCGGGATCGTGCTGGCCGGCCCGGTCGCCGAGACGCTCGGCTTCCGGGCACTGTTCCTGCTGCCCGCGCTGGTCGCGGCCGGCGCCGCGATCGGGACCTTGCGGCTGGTCCCCGAGTCACCGGTGGTCACCCGCGAGGCGATTCCGCTGCTCCCCGCCGTACTCCTCGCCGGTTGGCTGGTCGCACTTCTTCTCGGGGTCAGCCGGGCGCCGTCGTGGGGCTGGGCCTCCCCCGCCACCATCGGCCTGCTCGGTGCCGCCGTCCTGCTTCTGGCCACCTGGATCCGGATCGAGTGGACCGTACGCCAGCCGCTGGTCGACCTGCGGCTGATGGGCCGTCGCGGCGTATGGACCGCCAACCTGGTCGCCCTGCTGATCGGCATCGCGATGTACGCCTCCTTCGGCTTCATCCCGCAGCTGACCCAGACCCCGACGTCGGCCGGCTACGGGTTCGGCGCGTCGGTCACCGTCGCCGGCTACCTGATGCTCCCGACGGCCATCACGTCGTTCCTGTGCGGACTGGTCAGCGCCCGGCTCGCCGACCTCATCGGGATGCGCCGCATCCTGGTCATCGGCGGGCTGCTCACCGCGGTCTCCCTCGCCATGGTCGCCTTCGTCCACGACGAGCCGTGGCAGATGTGCATCGCCACGGGCCTGTCGGGCTTCGGCACGGGCCTGGTCTTCGCCAACCTCGCCAACGCGGTCGTGGCCGCGGTGCCCCCGGAGCACACCGGCGTCGCCACCGGGATGAACGCCAACATCCGCACCGTCGGCGGGACCATCGGGTCCGCCGTCATGACCTCCGTGGTCACCGCCCACACCCTGCCCTCGGGCTACCCGACCGAGCAGGGGTACGTCAACGGCTTCGGCTTCCTCGCCCTCGTCGCCCTGGGCGCGGCTCTCGCGGCCGTGCTCATCCCCCTCGCCCCGCGAAGGGTCGCTGCGGTCGGCCAAGGTCACGTACGCGAGCCGAGACCTCGCTCCGGTCGGGCGAGACGTCGCCGCCGTCGGGCGAGACGGCACCGAGTTGCCATGTCGGCCGACGTAGCTGACGCCTCGGCAGGGGTTTACTCAGCGGTGTGGGAACGCTCGGCGGCCTTGGCGGCCTGCCAGAGGCGCTCGACCTCGTCGAGGGTGTAGCGGCGGCCGGACTCGGCCTCGGGGCCGAATACGTGGGGGTTGCGGCGCTTCATCTTGGCGGTGAGGCCGGCGATGACGTCGTCCATGGTGAACTCGCCGGCCTCCTCGGCGATGGCGGCGTGGAAGTAGACCTGGAGGAGCAGGTCGCCGAGCTCCTCCTTGAGGTGTTCGGGGTCGCCCTCGTCGATGGCCTCGAGGACCTCGTCGGACTCCTCGCGCAGATACTGCGCCAGCGACGTGTGCGTCTGGGACGACTTCCACACGCAGCGCTCACGCATCAGCCGCATCAGGTCGAGGAACTCGACGAGCCCCTCCCCCGATGCGTGCGTCGGCTCGCTCAATCCAGCGCCCCGTACGCGCTCAGGCACTGCCGCAGCAGGGTCCCGCGGCCACCCTCCATGTCGCCGACGACGGCGTCGGAGACCGCCTCGGTGGGCGTCAGCCAGGAGAGCTCCAGGGCGTCCTGGCGGGGCTCGCACTCACCGGTCACGGGGATGACGTAGACCAGCGCGACCGCGTGCTGGCGCGGGTCGTGGAAGCGCTCACCGGGCCACGGGAAGTATTCGGCGACCGTCACCGGCACCGTGGTCAGCGGCAGGGTCGGGAAGGCGACCGGGCCGAGGTCCTTCTCCAGGTTGCGCATCAGAGCGTCGCGGATCCGCTCGCCGTGGAGCACCCGGCCGGAGACCAGCGACCTAGTGATCGTCCCGGTCGTGGGCGAGCCGCGCAGCAGCAGCCCGACCTCGGTGACCCGGCCGTCGGGATCGACGCGTACCGGGACCGCCTCCACGTAGATGATGGGCACCCGCCCGCGGGTCTCGCCCAGCTCCTCCTCGGAGAGCCACCCCGGCTCGGTGTCCCACTCGTTGCCGAAGGGCTCCTCAGGGAAGGACTGCTCGCCGAACGCCTCCATGGTCATGCGTCGATCCTGCCAGACACAGGCGTACGTCACGGAGCAACGGCGCCGGAGTGTGGACTGTCACCGGCGCAGGGCGAGGAAGCTGTCGGCCTTGAACACCTTCTCGACCATCCACCACGAGAAGCCGTCGAAGAAGGGGCGCGCCTCCTCACGGCCGAGGATCCGCGGCTGGGTGGCGGCGTGGTCGCGGCCCTTCCAGGTGATCGTGCACTCGCCGGCCGCCAGCACGTTGCGCACCCAGTTGGTGCCCGGCCCCCACGGCAGCGTGATCACGAACTCGTCCTCGGTGTGCAGCAGGGCGACCGGGAGGCTCAGCTCGCGGCCGGTCTTGCGGCCCCGGTGGTGCACCACTGCCCAGAGCGGGAACAGGCGGTGCCCGGCCAGGGTCCGCATCATCGGGGCGGTCGCCTTCGCCATCCGCCAGGAGTCGTTGCTCGGGGTGATCGTCGTCATGCCCTCACTCTCCCGGCGGCGACGGCGTCGCCGCTTCCCGGACAGTGCGCAGCGGGACTGACGGGTTCCCGTCAGTCGGCGCCGTTGCGGATGGCCCAGGCCGTGGCTTCGGCCCGGCTGCGTACGCCGAGCTTGCGGTAGAGGTTCGCCGCGTGCCGCTCGACGGTGTGCTCGGTGATGCCGAGCTCGCGGGCCACCGCCACATTCGTACGTCCCGTGGCGATCAGCCGCAGCACCTCCTGCTCGCGCGTGGTCAGTGCCGGGCCCGAGGCGGGCGCGGACCCGCGGCGCACGTCGCCGGTCAGGAACCAGCGGCTCACCATGGCCAGATCACGGGCGCCACCCTCGACGAACAGCGTCGGCGTACTGCCCTCGAGCTCGACCAGCGTGCCGTTGCGGACGCCGTCGGCCAGGCGCCGCGACACCTCGACCGGGATCTGGCTCGCCGCCTGCCGGTGCAGCACCAGCGTCGGCGCCACCACCCGGTCGAGCAGGTCGCTGACATCCAGCCGGGCGGCCTCCGCGAACCAGTCGCGGGCGAGCGCCGGGGTGGTGGCCGTGCGGAACGCCTCCGCCACCCGGCCGGCGTTCTCGCCCGAGCCCCAGCCCAGCCAGGCGGTCGCGGCGGCATCGGCGAAGAGGTCCCAGTCCTGCTCGACCAGCGACAGCAGCGCCTGCGTCTGCGCCGGGCTCATCGCCTCGCGCATCCGCGCCGCCCCGCCGAAGAGGAGCATCCGGTCGACGCGCTGCGGGCTGGCCGCCGCGTACGCCACCGCGGTCGCGACCGCGTGGTAGTAGCCGAGCAGGTTGACCCGGTCGGCACCGACCGCCTCGATCACCGCCTCCAGGTCACGGAGGTGCGCCTCGAGACCCAGGTCGTCGACCCGACGATCGGAGGACCCGGTGCCGCGTCCGTCGTAGAGCACGAGGGTCAGGTCCTGGCTCAGCCGTTCGTAGGCCGTCCGCAGCGCGGGCACCCGCCACTGCGCCCTGATGTTGCTGAGCGAGGGCATCCAGATCGTCACCGGCCCCCTCCCGACGACCTGATAGGCGATCGCGATGTCGTCGCTGGTCTGCGCGTAGCGCACCTCTGGCTCGCCGGTCACACGTTCATTCTTGCGGGCCCGTCCAGGAGTCAGGTCGCGAGCCGCTGCACCGCGGCGTCGTAGAGCGTCCGGGCCGCCTGGGCGGCCGCGTCGGCGGCGGCGACGGTCACCGGCTTGCCGAGGTAGTTGTTCGCATTGCGGTCCAGGCGCATCACGTCGTAGTGGACGGCCGCGTCGCGCGGCGGCGGGGTGTCGAAGATCGCGGCCAGGAAGCGGCCGACCTTCACATGGCCACCGGCGCCGTACGTCGTCTTGTAGCCGTAGCCGGCGAGCACGGCCTCGCCGACGTCGTGGGCCGCCTTGTAGGCGAGGTTGTAGCGGTTCTCGGTGCGGGTGACGTTGGGTACGTCGGCGAGGGCCGACTCCGCGCCGGCGAGGAAGGCACGGGCCTTCTTCTCGTCGGGTCGCACCGCGCGCAGGGCGCCGGAGCGTACGAGTGCGTCAACTGCCTTCTGCTGTGCCGGGGTCAGCGGCAGCGCCATCCGGTCCTCCTCCGTAGATCTCGATCACCGGGCTGGCCCGGACCTCCTCGAGGAACCCGGTCTGCTCCTCGGCCTCCTCGGGACTCATGATCGTCGGGTTGACGACGCGTCCGACGCTGTCGGAGACCTCCCGGCAGACCCGGTAGACGGCCAACGCGTCGGGGGTCCCGATCACCATCAGGTCGATGTCGTTCGGCGGCGGCCCCGGCTCGCCCTTCGCCCTGGCCGCGAACGACCCGAAGAGGAAGGCCCGCTCGATCCCGTCGACGTCCTCGAGGGCCTCGCGGAGCAGCACCACCGGTCCCGTCACGGTCAGCAGGATCTCCCGCGTCGGCGCGAGTAGCGGGCTCTGCTCGTTGCCCCTCACAAGCCTTGTCCGGCCCACGCGTCGATCGACGAGCAGGCCGGCGTCGAGCAGCCGCGCGACCTCACGGTGGACCGTCGGATAGGGCAGCCCGACCCGCTCGGCCAGCTCGGTCATGCTCAGCTCCTCGCCGGGGAGCAGCAGCTCCGAGAGCAGCAGCGCCTGCGCCTCCGACCGGAACAGAGGCGCGAGCACCGGAGCCTGACTTCTCACAAAATGGAGAATAACCTCCATTTTGTGGATATGAAACCCCTGCGTCGAGCCGACGAAGACGGGGCGACTTCTTCTCGCGTTCATGTTCTCTTCATCTGGCGCTACCTACTGTCCGGGCCATGGATTCTCACCTCATCGGGTTCGTCGGACGCCTGGGGCTCGACGTGGTCGTGCTGCTGGTGCTGATCGGCGTCCTGCACCGACGCCGCTCGACCGCTCCGGAGATGGCGCTCGTCTTCACCTCGCTCAACCTCGGGCTGTTCGCCGCGGTCTCCGTCATCGGCCACGGCGACTTCCCGACCGGGGTCGGCTTCGGGCTCTTCGGGCTGCTCAGCCTGGTGCGGCTGAGGAGCGCAGCGTTCACGCTGAAGGACGTCGCGTACACGTTCCTGTCGCTGGTGCTGGCTCTCGTCAACGCCCTCCCCGACGGCGACCTCGGCATCGTGCTCGGCCTCGACCTCGCGCTGCTCCTGGCGGTGTGGATCACCGACGACACCCGCCGCCAGCCGGCGACGCGACGCGTACGGATCACCCTCGACCGCGCGGTCTTCGACGAGCCCGCAGCGCGGGCCATGCTGACCGACCAGCTGGCCCGGTCTCCGATCGCCGTCACCATCGAGGAGATCGACACCGTGCGCGACACCACCAGGCTTGCCGTGCTCGTCCCCGCTGATGAGGACTGGTGGGCGACCCGCGACCCGGCCGGCGACGACTCGCTGGACGACGATCTGGCCACCACCCGCACGCGATGACCCACCCCACCACCATCCGCCCCCACCTCCGATCAGGAGATCGAATGACCATCGAAGACACGACCTCGACCACCGTCCCGAGAGGCAGGGCGCTCAGAAGGCGTCCCCCGACGAGGTACGTGATCGTCGGCATCGTCGCTGTCCTCGCACTGCTCGGCGCCCTGGTCGGCCCGACGGTGTTGGGCTACTTCTCCAACCCCTCGGCCAAGGACAAGATCGCGGCCGACCCGCCGCCGACCCTGTTTCCGGCCACCTCGATCAGCCGCATCGACGCACTCACCGCGCCACAGCCGGCGAAGGCTTCGACCCTGCTCGAAGGCTGGTGGAAGCAGCACGGCACCCAGGCGGACGACGCCGGGTTCCAGGCCTGGCTCGAGGCCACCTTCCCGGCGCCACCGTCCCAGACGGAACGTACGCAGGAGATGGCCGAGCTGACGAAGCTCGACAACGCGCGCACCCCCGCCGGCATCACGTCCGCGACCTGGCTCGAGGCCCACGGGAAGAAGGATGTGTGGAAGCTGGCCGCGCACGACCAGAAGGAATACCTGTCCGAGAAGAAGGGCAAGGATCTCAAGAAGGCCGAGAAGGACATGCTCAAGATGGCGAAGAAGGCCGCCGACGACATCAGTGCGAAGGACGAGCTCTCGGCCCCCTACGTGGTACGTCCATCGCTCCGCTCCGACAAGACGATCGCCCCGGGGACGGTGTGCCCGTGCAGCTATCCCTCCCGGCACGCGTCCGTGGCTGCCGCGTCGCGCACGCTGCTCGGCCAGCTGATGCCGCAGCGCGACTCCGAGTACCGCTGGTGGCAGGACCAGATCGACTACTCCCGCCTCTACATGGCCGGGCACTTCGCCAGCGACATCAGCGGCGGCACGCTGCTCGGCGACATGATCGGCGACTACTTCCTGGTCACCCGCGAGGGCGTCAGCCCCGCCCAGCTACCGACGCGCTAGGTCGAGAAAGGCTGCCGTGATGCAGAAGGAGTTCGACGACCGGAAGCCCGAGACCGGCCAGCGCACGCTGCGCGACATCGCGTACGCCGTGGCTCCGATCAGCCTCGAGGAGATGAACACCGAGGCGGCCCTCATGCGCCGCGTCGACCAGAAGTATCTCGTGACCGCGGCGACCTTCCGGCGGCTCATGAGCACGGCGACCGAGCTCCTCGGCGATGACCTGCGAGTGCTCGACATCGACGGCGACCGGGTCATGGGCTACGAGTCGGTCTACTACGACTCCCCCGACCTCGTCGGCTTCCGAGCGCACGTCCAGGGTCGCCGGCGGCGCTACAAGGTGCGTACCCGGAGCTACGTGGAGACCGGCGTCAGCTTCGTCGAGGTCAAGTACAAGGCCGGTCTCGACGTCACCAGCAAGATGCGCACGGCCTACCCCGATGCGCCGGCACCGGGCCTCGACGACCTCAGCGACCTGCCCGACCACGGCGTCGCGTTCGCAGGCCAGGTCATCGCCGACGCGTACGCGCTGGACCTTGCCGACCGGATGGATCCGGTGCTGAGGACGACGAACCGTCGCGCCACGTTCCTGATCGGACCGCACGGACCCATGGCCGGCGGCCGCATGACGGTCGACGTCGCCCTCGAGTTCGACGACGGGGACAGCCGGTCACGCATGCGATCGGACCTGCTGCTCATCGAGACCAAGTCGGCCGGCTCCTCGCTCGTCATCGACGACCTGCTCCGCAGGCTCGGTGAGCGCCCGGTGTCGATGAGCAAGTACTGCGTCGGCGTCTCGCTGCTGCGACCCGGGGTCTCCGGCAACAAGTGGCGACGCATCACCCGCACCTACTTCGAAGCCGCCTGACCCGGGCGCGACCTGTCGTAACCCGTTTGGCACATCACGCGAACTCCTGAAGGTGCCGGCGGTCGTCATTCCGGCATCCGTGACCGTGACCGTACATTGGCAGCGTCAGTCGGCCGCGGGCGGCCATTCGTCTTCGAGCAGGGAGAAGGAGACGCTGTCGCGCCAGGCCCCGTTGGTGTGTACGTGGTCGCGGATCGTGCCTTCCCGCTGAAAGCCGAGCGACTCGACCAGCCGCATGCTGGCAGTGTTCTGCGGGCCGATGTTAGCCGTCAGTCGGTGCAGGCCCAGGTCACCAAATCCGAACTCGATCATTCGCGAAACTGCCTTTCGGGCAATTCCTCGGCCTTGCCACTCGGGTCGCAACGCATACCCGAGGTCAGCCGCCTTGACCCCCATCAGACCGAGCCGGACGAAGCCGATGACAACCTGGGGCGAGGCCGATTCAGTGATGGCGAGGTAGAACTCGCTGCGTCGAGGGTCGAGCTGCCGCTCCAGGATCCCGTCGAGCATGGACTGCGCCTCATCTCGATCACGAGATGCGAAGCTGAGCCAGTAGGTAACCCGGTCATCTCCGACGATCGCAAGTACGCCGTCGGTGTCGCTCGCGTCGAAGTCCCTCAGCACTAGCGAGCCCGCAGTTAGTTTGAGGGGCTGTGACGCCGTACGTCCTGTCATGGACGCATCGTCAACGGTCGAGCGACGAACGCCTCGATCTGGCCACGTAGCTCGTCGGCCGCTTTGCCATCAGAAGCCGCATCAACCGCGTGTCCGACTCGCTGGACGCTCTTCACGACGCCTCCGATCCGAAGGTCTCGTGGAAGTTCGAGCACGGGTGCGATGGACTCGGCCGCCCCTTCCACCTCGCCGTTGGCGATCCGGATGATCGCTTGGTCGCATCGGGCTCCGGCGGCGTCGCCGAAGGCCCAGGTGTCTCGTGTGTCGTCTGCGTACGCGTCGACTGCCTCTTGCGCGGCACCAACACTTTCAGCGTGGTCGGGTAACCAACTCAAGGCATCAGCGGCGTAGTAGGCGGCTCGTTCTTCGGTGAAGGTGAGGATGCCACCGAGCCCATCGAGGTCGGTGGGCTCCATGGTGTCGGCGATCTCATCGGCACGGTGGATGCTCTGGGTCGCCGACTCCTCGTTGCCGAGGCGAGCCCATGCTCGCGCGCCTGACGACTCCAGCCACAGCGTGGCGCTGTTCACCGCGTTCGTTGCCAGGCCTCGCTCTACGTAGCGCAGCGACTCCTGCGACCGACCGTCCCAGTAAGCGATCAGGGCCATCAGCCCGTTCAGCCATGCCGCGACGGTCGTGTTTCCGGCCTGCTCGGCGAGGATCAGTGCCGTGCGAGCCTGAGTGACGGCGGCGCGCGGGTCGCCGAGATCATGGGACGCCTTGGCAAGGATTCCGCCGGTGACGGCACCGATGCTGAAGAGCTGGGCGGCGTCGCCCGGTCGGCGGGGGCTCAGGATCGCCTGGTGAACGGCGTCCTGGAGCGTGACCAGCGGGTTGATCAGTTCGGGAAGAGCCTGCACCGGGTAGGCCCGAGCAAGGTCGCGCAACTCTTCTTCAAGCAGGGAGTAATCGTCGATGCCGGGCATGTTCAGTGCTAGGTGGCGGGCCTTCTCGGCAGCCATGGTGAGAGCCTCCTGGTAGCTGGGGCGTCCGGCCGGCGGAGTTGCGGCTGGATCATGGGGCCCGAGAAGGACCACGACCGGATGACCAAAGGCGCTCTCCAATGCCCGTGCAATCGCTGGCGTCGGCTGAACCTCACCGAGCGCGCGAGTGCCGAGTCGCCGCGCGTGATCCTCGGAAAGCGTTACAGACCGACCACCGGCCGTCGCCGAGGCACGTTCAACCGAACGGGCGACATCACGCCAGGTCAGACCGCGCTCGATCTTGATCGCCTCGAGCGTCGTACGAGGTGCAGCTGATGTCATCTGGTCGTCCTCCTGTTCACACCTTGCCCGAGCAAACGACCTGACGTCAGTGGCTCAGCCCGAATGTCGGTCGATGTCCGCCGATATCGGTTGATGTCTGCCGGGTGTTCGTGGAGATGTCGGTCCCGTTCCCTCAACGCTGAACTCAGGCGAAGAGCGCCAGCGACCTGTGAGACGCCACGAGCATACGTGGCCGCGGTCGCTACCAACTGGAGGAAATCGAATGAGATCTCGGCGTGCGACCCCCGGGCGTCCGCGGCACGTCCCCAGCACCAGCGCGACATCACCACGCGACCAGGTGCTCAATGCGGCAGCCGAGCTATTCGTGACACGTGGGTTCGCGGCGACGTCAACCCGGGAGATCGCGGAGCGGGTCGGCATGAGGCAAGCCAGCCTGTACTACCACTTCGCTGGGAAGGACGAGATCCTCGCCGAACTGTTGCAGCGCTCCGTACGACCCACGGTGGACAAGGTCGAGAAGATCGAGGCGCTCGTGCCACCCGAGACTCACGCGACCGCGCTCTACCTCCTCGCCCTCATCGACATCCGCACCCTGGCCGAGGCGCCCCACAACGTTGGCATCCTCTACGGGCAGTCCGACGTGACCAACAGCGAGGTCTACGCCGAGTTCCAGCACACCCGCCACGAACTGGTCGACGCCTACGGCCGCATCGGCCTTCAAGCCGCGTCGGTCGACGTGACCGCTGAGATCGACGCCCCAGAGCTCGGCGAGATCCTGATGCACTCGGTCGAGGTCGTCACCGGCATCCGCAACGCCGGGACGACGATGACCCCTCAGCGCGCGAATCGCATCGCAGCAGCGGTGCTGAGGATGTGTGGCGTGCCCAAAGAGACCATCGCGACCGCAGCCTCGACGGCAGCGGGACTGCTCGCGGAGTTCCACCACGAGGACGTGGCCAACGCCGCCCCTCGCCGAAACCCCTAGATCTCCTCGCCGGCCCGCCGCCTCAATCGACCGTTGCGGCGGGTTGGCGGGGCCAGCACAGTCGAATCAATCCTGCGAGGAGAACCTAATGATCCAGATCATCGAGGATGTCCCCCCGGCAGCAATGAGCCGTCTCGGGTTCGCATGGCTCGAGATCACTGGCCGCTGCCAACTCGAGTGCGTCCACTGCTACGCCGAGTCAGGGCCAGCCGGGAACCATGGCAGCATGACCGTCACCGACTGGGAACGGATCATCGACGAGTGCGTCGACCTCGGCGTTTCAATGGTGCAGTTCATCGGCGGCGAGCCAACCCTTCACCCCGACCTGCCAGCTCTCATCGGGTACGCCCTCGCGCGCGGCCTGGAAGTGGAGGTCTTCACCAACCTGGTCCATGTCTCCCCAACGATGTGGGACACATTCGATCAGCCGGGCGTACGTCTCGCCTGCTCCTGGTACTCCACCGATCCCGCTCAGCACCTGCAGATCGTGCGCCGCAACACGCACCCTCGCACCAAGGCCAACCTCATCGAGGCGAGCAGGCGGGACATCCCGTTGCGTGTCGGGATCATCGGGATGCTCGACAACCAGGACCTCGATGCTGCATCCGCCGAGCTCGCCACGCTCGGTGTGACCGACATCGGCATCGACCACCTGCGGCAGGTGGGCCGGGGCGTCCGGGACCAGGACGCGTCCATGTCGCAACTGTGCGGCAACTGCGGCGACGGGGTAGTCGCGGTCGGCCCCGACGGTGCGGTGTGGCCGTGTGTGTTCTCCCGCTGGATGCCCGTCGGGAACGTTCAGGACGCCACCTTGGCCGAGATCCTGGTGGAGCAGCCCATGCGAGATGCGGCCACGAAGCTCGCCGAAGAGTTCTCCCCGCGCGAGATCCCGTGCGTGCCGAAGATGTGCGACCCGCAGTGCGGCCCGTCCTGTTCCCCCGCCTGCCGTCCCGCCAACAACTGCAGGCCAGTCGGGGCGTGTGCCCCCGGGTACCGCTGAGGGCGTAGGACACTGGACGCATGCTCGCGACCCGCGCCTACGTCCCCGATCACAAGCTGCCGGCCGGTGACCCCGGCCGGTGGCCGTGGCCGTACGACGTCCCCTGTGTCGCCCAGCTCGTCCAGGAGGGCATGACTTTCTCCAAGCCGATCACGTTCCTCGTGGGCGAGAACGGATCCGGGAAGTCGACCCTGGTCGAGGCATTCGCTGAGGCATGGGGTCTGGACGCGCACGGCGGCCGCGCAGGACGCAAGTACATCAACGACCGCCCCAAGACCGCACTCGGCGAAGCCCTCGACTTCGACACCACCATCACCGGCGGCGCGCACCGATCCGGGTCCCGCACGAAACGCCGCGGCTACTTCCTGCGCGCCGAGACCGCATTCGGGTTCATGAACGCCGTCTCAGGTATGCGCGGCTACTGGGAAGAGGACACCTCCGAGATGTCGCACGGCGAGGGGTTCCTCACCGTGTTCGACAACATGTTCACCGACCCCGGGTTCTATCTGATGGACGAGCCCGAGGCCGCCCTGTCGTTCACCTCCAGCGTCGAACTTGTCGCCCGGATGCACGAGCTCGGCACCACGGGATCACAGGTCATCTGCGCCACCCACTCACCCGTCCTGGCGGCCACTCCCGGCGCCGACATCATCGAGGTGGGCGAGCACGGGTTCCGCCGTGTCGAATGGGACGAACTCGACCTGGTGTTCCACTGGCGCCGCTACCTGACCGATCCGCGCGCCTATCTACGCCACGTCATCGATGAGGAGACCACCCACCGGTGAGCACAACCCTCAGCCCCGCAGACCAGGCCCACCGCCGCCGCCTCACCGACGTACACCTGAACGCCGCCAGCGGACTCGGCTGCGACCTGAACCAGGAATGGAAGTGGGGCTGGTACGACCGCTCCGTCTCCGGCCGCGCCACCCGCGCCGGGCAAGAGGTATGGATGCGCACTGTCACCGAGCAGTCCCAGTGGGTCGACATGCTGTTCTGGACCGGCAACCTCGAAGCCAACAGGATCCTCGGCGTCCCCAAGCCGATCGTCCTCGACTACGCCGAGACCCGTGACGAGGACCGCTGGTTCCGTACCGAGGTGATGACACTGGTCGACCAGGCCCCCGCCTCGCCGATTCCTGCCGCGACGACCCCTCCTGCCGTCGATGACGCGTGGCTGGACCAGTTGCGTACGTCGCTCGCGGCGCTCGCATCCACCTCGACGACGCGGGAGGCGAAGGTCCAGCACGACGTCACCCAGCAGCTGCGCGAGTATTTCGGCGACCGCATCAACCCTCAGGTCGAGCGCTGGGTCACCGCTCACGGCGATCTGCACTGGGCCAACCTCACCGCTCCCAGTCTCGTCATCCTCGACTGGGAACAGTGGGGACTTGCGCCGTACGGCTACGACGTCGCCACGCTGTACTGCCACAGCCTCCTCGTACCCGACACCACGGCCATGATCATGCGCCACTTCTCCCATATGCTCGACTCGCCCGATGGGCACCGCGCACAGCTCCTCGCGATCGCACGCATGCTCGGCCGTACTCGCATGGGCGACTACACCGACCTCGTCGTGCCGCTCCACCGACTTGCGGACGAGATCCTCGGCCGCTGACCCGTTCGGGACGTACAGCACGACTCCAGGATCACTGGGCGTAGTAGTCCGAAAGCCATTCGGTCAGGTGAGCGGGTCGATGATCGCGTCGATGACCACCCGGGCCCAGTCGAGGAGGTCGGGGCCGTCCAGGGGCTTGGCCGGGAAGCCGGAGGAGACCGGGCGCGGGACCATGATGGTCTCGAGCTGCGGCTTGACCAGGGACTTCGGGTACATCCGGTTGAGCCGGACGACCCGGGAGTCCGGCAGCGTGACCGGGTGGAAGCGTACGTTCTTGCCGGCCAGGGTGACCTCGGAGACGCCGGCCTGGCGGGCGCGGGCGCGGAAGCGGGCGACCTGGAGCAGCGAGGAGACCTCCGCCGGCGGCTTGCCGTAGCGGTCGAGGAGCTCGGCGGCGACCGACTCGACGTCCTCGTCAGTGCGGACCTCGGCCAGGCGCTTGTAGATCTCCAGCCGCAGCCGCTCGCTCGGGATGTAGTCGTGGGGCAGGTGGGCGTCGACGGGGAGCTCGATGCGTACCTCGTTGAGCTCCTCGGCGGCACCATCGGGGCCGGCCTTGAACTCGGCGACCGCCTCGCCGACCAGGCGTACGTAGAGGTCGAACCCGACGTCGGCGATGTGGCCGGACTGCTCGCCACCGAGCAGGTTGCCGGCACCGCGGATCTCGAGGTCCTTCATCGCGATCGCCATGCCGCCGCCGAGGTCGGAGTGCTGCGCCAGGGTCGCAAGACGCTCGTGGGCGGTCTCGGTCAGCGGCTTCTCACCGGGGTAGAGGAAGTAGGCGTAGGCGCGCTCGCGGGAACGGCCGACGCGGCCACGGAGCTGGTGGAGCTGGGAGAGCCCGAGGGTGTCGGCACGCTCGATGATCATGGTGTTGGCGTTGGAGACGTCCAGGCCGGACTCGACGAGCGTGGTGCACACCAGCACGTCGAACTCCTTCTCCCAGAAGTCGACCATCACCTGCTCGAGCTGCTTCTCGTTCATCTGGCCGTGGGCGACGGCGACCCGCGCCTCGGGCACCAGCTCGCGGATCCGGGCGGCCGCCTTCTCGATCGAGTTGACCCGGTTGTGGATGTAGAAGACCTGGCCCTCGCGGAGCAGCTCACGGCGCACCGCGGCGACGATCTGGCGATCCTCATAGGCCCCGACGTACGTCAGGACCGGGTGTCGCTCCTCGGGCGGCGTGGTGATCGTGGACATCTCCCGGATGCCGGTGATCGACATCTCCAGGGTGCGCGGGATCGGGGTCGCGGACATGGACAGGAAGTCGACGGAGGTGCGCAGCCGCTTCATCGCCTCCTTGTGCTCGACGCCGAAGCGCTGCTCCTCGTCGACGATGATCAGCCCGAGGTCCTTGAACCGGATGTCCTTGTTGAACAGCCGGTGCGTGCCGACCACGATGTCGACGGTGCCGTCGGCGAGGCCGGCCATGACCTCGGCGGCCTCCTTGTCGGTCTGGAACCTGGACAACCCGCGAAGGTTGACCGGGAAGCCCGACATCCGCTCCATGAAGGTCGACATGTGCTGGCTGACCAGCAGCGTCGTCGGCACCAGCACGGCGACCTGCTTGCCGTCCTGGACCGCCTTGAACGCCGCGCGCACCGCGATCTCGGTCTTGCCGTAGCCGACGTCGCCGCAGACCAGCCGGTCCATCGGCACCGGCCGCATCATGTCCTGCTTGACCTCGTCGATGACGGCGAGCTGGTCGGCGGTCTCCTGGAAGGGGAAGGCGTCCTCGAGCTCGCGCTGCCAGGGGTTGTCGGGGCCGTACTGGAAGCCCTTGGTCGCCTGCCGGGCGGCGTAGAGCTTGATCAGCTCGGCGGCGATCTCACGGACCGCCTTGCGAGCTCGCGCCTTGCGCTTCTGCCAGTCGGCGCCGCCGAGACGGTCGAGGCTCGGCTGCTCGCCACCGACGTAGCGGGTCACCTGGTCGAGCGCGTCGGCCGGGACGTAGAGGCGGTCGGGCGGCGCGCCCCGCTTGCTCGCGCCGTACTCGAGGACGAGGTATTCGCGGGTCGCGCCCTGCACCTCGCGCTGCTTCATCTCGATGAACTGGCCCACGCCGTGCTGCTCGTGGACGACGTAGTCGCCGGGCTTGAGCTCGAGCGGGTCGATCTGCTTCTTGCGCCTTGCCGGCATGCGGACCATGTCGCGCGTCGACGACTTCTGGCCGGAGATGTCCTCACCGGTGAGGACCACCAGCTGGTTGGCCTCGTCGAGGAAGCCGTGGGTCAGCCGGGCGTGGATGACGGTGACGGTCTTGTGGACCGGCTTCGCGGTCTCGTCGTCGGCCTCCGCCAGGCGCGCCTGGACGTCGCGCTCCCCCAACGCCTCAACCGTACGCTGCGCCGTGCCGTGCGCCGGCTGGACGACGACCACCCGGTAGCTGTCGTCGCGCCAGCGCTCGATGTCGGCCAGGGCGGCGGCGGTGTCGCCGCGGTAGGCGTTCGCGGGCTGCCAGTCGATCTTGCGGGCGGGGACGCCGACGACGTCGGGGTCGGTGAGATCGGTCTCCGCGTCGTCGAGCCCGAACGGGCTGACCGACCACCAGGGCTTGCCCTGCGCGATGGCGTGGGCACGTACGTCGGCGAGATCCCGGTAGGAGGCCGCGGAGAGGTCGATCGGGGCGACGCCCCCGCTGGCCGCGGCGGCCCAGGAGGCGCCGAGGAACTCCTCGGCGGTGGCGACCAGGTCGTGGGCGCGGCTGCGGATCCGCTCGGGGTCGAGGAGCAGCACGTGGCTGTCCTCGGGGATCAGGTCGAGCAGCAGCTCCATGTCGTCGACGAGCGCGGGGGCCAGCGACTCCATGCCCTCGACCGCGATCCCGGCGGCGATCTTGTCGGTGAGCTCGATCAGGGTCGGATGGGCCTCACCCAGGGCCTTGGCGCGGGCCCGGACCTCCGGGGTCAGCAGGAGCTCGCGGCACGGCGGCGCCCAGAGGCGCTCGGTCTCGCCACCGTGCCCCGCCGCGATGGCTCGCTGGTCGGCGACCGCGAAGTGGCGGATCGAGTCGACCTCGTCACCCCAGAACTCCACGCGCACCGGGTGCTCCTCGGTCGGCGGGAAGACGTCGACGATGCCGCCGCGGACCGCGAACTCGCCGCGCTTCTCGACCAGGTCGACGCGGGAGTAGGCGGCGTCGGCGAGCTTCGTGACGACGTCGTCGAGGCTCGCCTCCTGGCCCTTGATCAGCTCCACGGGCTCCAGGTCGCCGAGGCCCTTGACCTGCGGCTGCAGCACGCTGCGGACCGGGGCGACGACCACCTTCAGGGGGCCGTGGACACCGTCGGCGTCGGGGTGCCGGAGGCGGCGGAGCACCGCGAGCCGGCGGCCGACGGTGTCGCTGCGCGGGGAGAGGCGCTCGTGCGGCAGGGTCTCCCAGCTCGGGAAGTAGGCGGCCGAGTCGGGCGGGAGCAGGTCGGTCAGGTCGTTGACCAGATCCTCGGCCTCGCGCGAGGTGGCGGTGACCGCGAGGACGGTGCGCTCCTGGCGTACGAGACCGGTGACCACGAAGGGCCGCAGTGCCTCCGGCCCGGTGACGTCGAGCGCCAGCATCCGGCCGCCCTTGGCCTCCGCCATCACCTCGCTCAGGGCGGCATCGCGCAGGACGAGATCGGCGAGCGGGGCGAGGATCACGGGTGACTCCAAAGGGATGCGGCATGCACGAGAACCCCCGGCCAGGAAGAACAGGGGGTGCGGAGACCAGTCTAGGAGACGTGCGTAAAGACGTTTGACTTCGAGCGCACGCGAAGCCGGAGCGTGCGTCGCATGAGATACACGACCATCGGATCAGGCGCCGGCTCCCGGCGCGTCAGCAAGCTCGCGCTCGGCGTGATGCGGTTCGGGACGGACACGGACGTCTCGACCTCCTATGCCATCCTCGACCGCTTCGTCGAGGCAGGCGGCACCTTCGTCGACACCTCCAACAACTACGCCTACTGGGCCAACGGCACCCAGGGCGGCGAGAGCGAGACCGTGCTCGGCCAGTGGCGCCGCGACCGCGGGATCGGCGACGAGATCGTCATCTCCACCAAGGTCGGCGCCCGCCCCACGGACGTCGTCGAGCCCGTCGAGAACGGCTGGGAGAACCAGCGCGTCCGGGTTTGGGAGGGCCTCGCGCCGGAGAACGTACGCGAGCAGGCCGACCGTTCCCGCGAGCGCCTCGGCGTCGAGCGGCTCGACCTCTACTACGCGCACGTGCCGGACATGAACGGCGTGACCTTGGAGGAGTACGCCGCCGGCTTCGCGGCCCTGGTGAAGGACGGTGTCATCGGCCAGTTCGGGCTGAGCAACCACTGGTCCTGGCAGGTCGAGCGGGCCCGGGCGGTCAACCCGGAGGCGGCACGGCCGAGCGTGCTGCAGTATCACCACACCTACCTGCGTCCGCGGACGGACATCCCCGACCAGCGGCTCTCCGTCGATGGCGAGATCGGCGTCGCCGACGCCTCGCTGCTCGCCTATGTCCGGGCGACGCCGGGGCTCACGCTGGTGGCGTACACACCGCTGCTCAGCGGTGCCTACACGAACCCGTCGAAGCCTCTCGATGCCGCCTACGACCACCCGGGGACGACCGCGCGGCTCGCGGTGCTCGACGAGGTCGCCGCCGAGACCGGCGCGACCCGCAACCAGGTCGTGCTGGCCTGGATGCTCGGCGACTCGCTCCCGGTCATCCCGTTGGTCGGGGCATCGTCTGTCGCCCAGCTCGACGAGAGCCTGGCGGCGGTCGACCTGGAGCTCAGCGAGGAGCAGCGGGCTCGGCTCGACGCTGCTGGGCGATGAGCTCGGCATCAGGGTCGGTCTCACCCACGGCCGCCGCATAGTAGGCGACCTTGAACTCGATCGCCTCGAGGTGGGCTGCCGTCTCGGCCAGCTGCGCGCGCACCCGGTCGCGGTGGGCGCGCAGCAGCTCGAGGCGGGTCTCCTCGTTGCCCTCTCCGGACCGGACCATCTCGGCGTAGCGCCGGATCTCCCGGATCGGCATCCCGGTCGCGCGCAGCCTGGTGATCAGCGTGATCCAGCCGAGGTCGCCCTCGGTGTAGGCGCGGTGACCCGAGCCGTTGCGGCCGACCCCGAGCATCAGCCCGTCACGTTCGTAGTAGCGCAGCGTGTGAGCGGTCAGGCCGGTCCGCTCTGCCACCTCGGCGATGCTGAGCACGGTGCTGTGCGTCTGGGTCGTCATGGCCCCAGTGTCCGGGTTGAAGTGCACTCGAAGTCAAGTGGCTCAGAGCACGGAGCCGCCGGTCACGTCCAGGGTCTCGCCGGTCACCCAGCGCGCCTGGGGCGAGGCGAGGAACCCGACGGCATCGGCGACGTCCTCCGCCGTGCCGATCCGGCCGAAGACCGACAGCGCCTCGGCCTGTGCCCGCGGCCCGGGGAGGTTGATCCAGTCGGCGTTGATGTCGGTCTCGATCACGCCGGGAAGCACCGCGTTGACCGTCGCGCCCCGGGCCGCGACCGGCGCCGCCAGGGCTCGGGTGAGGTTGTTGATGCCGGCCTTGGCGGCGGCGTACGCGAGGTGGGTCGGGGCCGCCACCCGGGTGCAGCCGGTCGACACGTTGATCACGCGGCCGCCCTCGCGCATCCGCGCCACGATCGCCTGGGTCAGGAACATCGGCG
Source organism: Nocardioides sp. NPDC126508 (assembly GCA_040302365.1). Taxonomy (GTDB): domain Bacteria; phylum Actinomycetota; class Actinomycetes; order Propionibacteriales; family Nocardioidaceae; genus Nocardioides. The sequence continues at coordinate 711,933 of JBEOUM010000002.1, read as the reverse complement.
CGATCAGGTTGACCTCGAGCACGCGGCGAGCGGTGTCCGGATCGAGCTCGTGGAGCTCCTGGTTGCCGTTGATGCCGGCGTTGTTGACCAGGATGTCGAAGCCGTCCTCCTCGGCGAGGGCCTCCTCCGCCCAGGCCTCGGCGATGTCGGCGGCCGCCCGCGCGCCGTCCGCACCAAGGTCCGCCTCGATCAGGACCGCCCTCGCGCCTGCGGACTCGACGAGCCTCGCGGTCTCCTCGGCGGCCGCGCGGTTCGAGCCGTAGTGGATGCCGATCAGCCCGACGCCGTCGGCGGCGAGACGTACGGCGATGGCGCGGCCGATCCCGCGCGAGGCTCCGGTGACGAGGGCATTGCGAGTCATCGCGATCTCATTTCTGTAGTGTTCGCTAAATAATGTCTTGGGGGTTAATGTAGGGATCACTATGGAAATGCGCAAGCCCTCCCGCGGACGACCCCGCTCCTTCGACGAGGACGCGGTGCTCGACGCCGTGATGCGGGCGTTCTGGGAGCACGGCTACGAAGGCACGAGCGTCGCGACGCTCGAGGCCGCGACCGGGCTGAAGGCGCCCAGCCTCTACGGGGCGTTCGGCTCCAAGGAGGTCCTCTACCAGACCGCCCTCGAGCGCTACGCGAGCGAGCACGGCACCGTGCTGCGCCCCGACGGGCCGGCGCGCGAGGCCATCTCGGAGTTCCTGCACGAGGCGGCCGACAGGTTCAGCGAGAACGGGCTGCCACCGGGCTGCATGGTCTCGACGGCCGCACTGACACTGGGCACGGCCCAGCGCGGCATCGCCACCCGCCCGGCGAGGATGCGCTCCGAGTCGCTCGCGGGGATCGAGCAGCGGCTGCAGACGGCGGTCACCGACGGCGAGCTGCCGCAGGGCACCGATGTCGCCGCTCTGGCGCGGCTCTTCGGCGCGGTGATCCAGGGCATGTCGGTGCAGGCGATCGACGGCGCCACCCGCACCGACCTGCGAGCTCTCGCCACGGCCGCGATGGATGCGTGGCCACGATGAGACGGGGCGGATCGTCGGGAGGCCGGCCGTACGCCGCCGGGTCGGCGATCCTCGTGCTCGTGGTCGCACTGAGCGCGTGCGGCGGGCAGCCCGAGGCCACCCCGTCTCCGACGACCAGCGCGGTGGCGCCCTCGACCTCGGCGGCGCCGTCGCCCAGCGACGTACCTTCGTCGTCCTCCCCTGCCGTCGCGAAGCCGGGAACGGTGCCGCCGCCGTGGCTCGGCACGCGGGTGCTGAAGGAGGACGCGCAGGGCTACGGGATCGCCCAGCCGACGCCGCCGGAGCTGCGCCACCGGGCCTGGACGCTGCCGGACGTGGTGCCGATGCTGCCCGGCGACGGCTTCGCCGCCGAGGTCGACGTCGCGCCCGACGAGGTGATCGCGCGCTCGACCTGGGTGCCGGGATGCCCGGTCTCACGCCAGGAGCTGGCCTGGGTTCGGATGACGTTCTGGGGCTTCGACGGCGCCCGCCACACCGGCGAGATGCTGATCAACGCCCGGGTCGCCCAGGACGTCGTCGGGGTCTTCCGGCGGCTCTACGAGGCGAGGTTCCCGATCGAGCAGATGGACATCACCACGAAGGCGGCGCTGGACGCGCCGCCGACCGGCGACGGCAACGGCACCGGCGGCTTCGTCTGCCGCCCGTCGATCGGACAGACGTCGTTCTCCCAGCACGCCTACGGGCTGGCGATCGACATCAACACCTTCCAGAACCCGTACGTCAAGGGCGACCGCGTCATCCCCGAGCTGGCCGGCTGGTATCTGAACCGTGACCGGAAGGCGCCCGGGATGATCCACGACGGTGACGTCGTGACCAAGGCCTTCGCCGACATCGGCTGGGGCTGGGGTGGCGACTGGAACTCGCTGAAGGACTACCAGCACTTCAGCGAGAACGGCACCTGAGGCCGAGCCGAGCGCCGAGTCGGCCCGTCTTGACCGAAAACCTCGCCGAGTCGGCCCGTCATGACGGGCCGACTCGGCGGTCAGGCGGACTCGGCCTCGGCGAGCTCGCGCTTCCACTCGCGGAAGGTCTCCTCGGTGCGGCCGCGGCGCCAGTAGCCGGAGATGGAGAGGTCGGCCTTCGGGACGCCGCGCTCCTTGAGGAGGTAGGGGCGGATGCCGTGCATCGTGACCGCGGCCTCGCCGTGGACGAAGGCGTGAACACGGCCGTCGAGCCACTTCAGGCCGCGGATCGCGGTGACGAGCGGCTGCTCGTGGCCCTCGGCGTCCTCGGCGGCGTGGTGGGTGTGGCCGCCGGTGACCAGCCAGGTCACCTCGACGCCGTCGGGGTGGTCGAGGTCCTGCTCGTGGCCGGGGGCGGGGATGTCGATGACGGCGTAGCCGCGGGCGTCGGTCGGCAGCGCGGCCAGGGCCGCGCGGATGGCGGGCAGGGCGGTCTCGTCACCGGCGATCAGGTGCCAGTCGGCCTCGGGGTCGGGCGAGTAGGCGCCACCGGGGCCGCGGGCGACGAGGGTGTCGCCGGGCTGGGCAGCGGCGGCCCACGGACCGGCGTAGCCCTCGGTGCCGTGGACGACGAAGTCGATGTCGAGGGTGCCGTCCGCGACCGAGGGGTTGAGGGCGGTGTAGGTGCGCACCACCTCGCCGTCCGCCTGGGGGAAGGCCAGCTTCACGTAGCGGTCGGTGAACACGCTCGACGAGAAGGCGCCCAGGTCCTCGGAACGGAAGCTCACCCGGATCATCGTCGGACCGATCCGCTCGGTGGCGGTGACGACGAGGACGGTCTCGGGCTTCGCGGGACGGTTCATGAAGGCAACCCTAACTTTGCCCCAAAAGCACGGCAATGGGCCACCGCGAACCGGACACGGTCAGCCCGCCGACCGGCCGGAGTGCGTGGTGTGCGTGGTGTGCGTCGGGGGTATCGGCCGGGGCTGAGTGGTCTCGACCGGCTCGGCGGGCGCCGGGATGGCCGGAGCGACTGGACGCTGCGGCTTGCTGACCAGCGACAGGCTCGGCTCGAGCACCCGCAGCAACGCCTCCACGTGGCCGCGTGCCTCGGTCACCAGCCGACGGGCCTCGCGCGGCGACCGCTTCCGAAGGTCGAGGAGGTCGTCGTCGGCCGGCCGCCGGATCCGCCGGCGGGCCTTCTGCAGCGGAGCGAGCTGGACCAGCGTACGCAGCCGGGTGGCCGCGTCCGCCTCCGAACCCGCGGGGCCGCCCAGGGCCGTACGCCCCAGCAGATCGCCGAGCGCGGCGATCTCGACGAGGGTGAAGGTGCGCTTGACCGCCGAGGGCACCAGCCGGGCGACCTCGCTGCGGTGGGAGCGTTCGGCGGTGATGATCAGGTCGGCGCTCTCGATGTCGGCGACGTCGAGGGGGTAGGCCTGATGACGGGTCAGGCGGGTGCCCGCGAGCGCCACCTCGGAGGCGATCATCGGGTCCATGTCGTAACCCTCGAGCGCCTCGCTGCCGGCCGAGATCACCGTGATGCCGTGGCGCGCGAGGCCACCGACCTGTCCGACGCCTTCCCGGAGCATCGCCTCGATCGCCGGCGAACGTCGTACGTTCCCGGTGCAGACGACCAGGATGGTCGCGGTGTCCATCGTGCCTACCTTCGAGTTGCCTAGCGATTCTGGAGCGTGGAATCGCGCATCCACGCGGCCAACCCCCGAACGTGACGGACAGACATTACGCAGTCGGCGTACGGCCCCCGAAACCGACCGGGGATCAATCCCCCATTTGGGGGAACGGGCCGGACACCCGGCCCTGTCATCCCCAGAATCGGGTGAGGATGTGCGATGGCCCCGCGGACCCGCCCCGACGGCGGATGAGCCGCGGACGAGCAGCCTGGCAAAGACATCGGACGGAGTGACCTGTTGGACCTGCGCGACTATGTCGCTGCCCTGCGCAAGCGGTGGTACATCGTCGCGGTGCTCGCGATCATCGGTGCCGGGGTGGCGTTCGCCCAGGCGCACGCGAGCCCGCCGCAATACCGTGCGCAGAGCACCGTCTTCGTCTCGATCGCGCGCGGCGCGACGACCCAGGAGCTGGTCCAGGGCTCGACCTTCACCCAGGACATCGTCCAGTCCTACGCGAAGCTCGCCACGATGCCGGTGGTCCTCGACCAGGTCATCTACGACCTCGACCTCGACACCACCCCCAAGGCGCTGGCCGAGCAGATCACCGCGGAGAACCCGCTCGACACCGTGATCATCGAGATCGATGCGGTGGCCACCACCAGCAGCGGCGCCTCCGACCTCGCCAACTCGGTCGCCGACGAGCTCACCACCACGATCACCAACCTCTCCCCCAGCTCCAACAAGAAGTCGGCCGTCGAGGTGACCGTGGTCGCCCGCGCCGACCCGCCCGAGGAGGCGTTCGCGCCGCGTACGCGTCTGGCCGCTCTGGTCGGCTTCGCCGGCGGCTTCGGGCTCGGCGTCGCGATCGCGGTGGTCCGTGCGCTCCTCGACACCCGGGTCCGGACCGCCGCCGAGATCGAGCAGCTGACCGACGTCGGGCTGCTCGGGGCCATCCCCCGGCGCCGGGGTCGGCGGGGCTCACGCGGTGCGGTCACCGCCATCGACCCCCACAACGTCGCCGCCGAGGCCTACCGAAGGCTGCAGACCAACCTGCAGTATCTCGACGCCTCGTCCCCGGTCCGCTCGATCGTGGTGACCTCCTCGATCGGCGGTGAGGGCAAGTCGACGACGTCGATCAACCTGGCGCTGGCGATCGCCGAGCAGGGCCAGCGGGTGCTGCTCGTCGACGCCGACATGCGCCGCCCGGCGGTCGCCGACTACTGCGGCCTGGAGGGTGCGGCCGGTCTGACCACGGTGCTGATCGGCAAGGCCGAGCTCGACGAGGTCGTCCAGATCTGGGGCGACGCCAACCTGCACGTGCTCACCATGGGCGAGATCCCGCCCAACCCCGCGCAGCTGATCGGCTCGCCGCGGATGGCCGACCTGCTCGAGGAGGCGCGGGCGAGCTACGACGTGGTCATCCTCGACTCCCCGCCGCTGCTCCCGGTCGCCGACGGCGCGATCCTCTCGCGGCTGACCGACGGCGCCCTGGTGGTCGCCAACTGCCGCACCATCCACCGTCCCCAGGTCCTGGAGGCCATCGACAGCCTCGAGACCGTCGACGCCCGCTGCCTCGGCATCGTCGCCAACCAGGTCCGTGACACCGCCGCGCACACCTACTACGGCCAGCCGGAGCAGGGCTGGCTCGCCCGCCTCCTCACCGGTCTGGGTCTCGTACGTCCCCGGGTGCCACAGCACGGCCATCCTGCTGCCGGAGGCTGAGCATGGCCGTCGCGACGGCGGTCCGGGTCCGTACGGGGCACACCCGACGCACCGAGCACACCGGCTGGGAGGCGCTGACCGCGCTGCTGGCCGGAGCCGCGGCGTTCCTGGCCGGGACCGACTTCACCCTGGTCCGAGGACTGACCGTCGGCGGACTGATGGGGGCGGCCCTGGCGCCGGTCTGGATCCGGGAGGCCGGCCGCTATCGCGGGGCGGTCCTGGGCGGCGTACTCGTTCTCGCCTGTCTTCTCTCCGCGCTGGCGCTGAACACCTGGCGCTCGGCGACGCACCCGCCGACCGAGGCGGGCGTGCTGTTCGAGCTGATCCCGGTGGTCTCGGCCCTGATGTGCGTCGGGGCGCTGCTGTGGGCACAGCGAGTGCTGTCGCCGGGGTTGGTGGTGTGCCTCTACGCCGTCGGCTCCTTCATGACTGCGACGATGGGGTCCCGGTTCGCCGAGGACCCGTGGCGGTTCGGGTTCGCGGAGCCGTCGACGATGCTGCTGCTCGGGATCTGCCTGATGGTGAAGCGGGTCAGCGCCGACATGGTCGCGCTCGGCGCGCTGACCGCTGTCACCGCACTGTCGGGGGCCCGGTCGATGAGCGCCTTCCTGATCATGACCGCGGTGCTGCTGCTGTGGCAGCACCGGCCGAGGACGGCGAAGCGAACCACCTCCGCGCTGCTCTCGCTGGTGCTGGTGGGCGCGCTGGGCTTCGGCCTCTACCGGGCGCTGGAGGGGGCCGCCCTGGACGGCTATCTGGGCCAGTCGGCGCAGGAGCGCACCGAGGAGCAGACCCGGACCGCCGGGTCGCTCATCCTCGGCGGTCGGCCGGAGATCGGGGCGACGGTCGCGCTGATGATGCACGAGCCGCTCGGCTACGGCGCCGGCACCATGGCCACCTCGACCGACATGCAGGTCGCGAAGCAGGGCATGTCCCGGCTGGGCTACGACCCCGACAACGGCTACGTCGAGCACTACATGTTCGGCACCCGGATCGAGGTGCACTCGCTGATGGGCGACCTGTGGGTGTGGTTCGGGCTCGCCGGACTGGTGCTGTCGGGGTGGCTGATGTGGCTCGCGGCCGCCTATCTGGGCCGCAGCATGGCCTACCGCACCGGCACCGCGCTCGGTATCTACCTCGCCCTGCAGCTGGCCTGGAACCTCTTCTTCGGGCCGATCATCAGCTCGCTCCCGCCGCTCGCGCTCGCGCTCGGAGTGTTCCTGCTCCAGCGCGCGGAGACCGACCCGGTTCCACCGCCGACGCCGGCACCGCAGCTGCCACGGCGCCGGGACCGCCACGGCCGACGTGCCCGCCGCCGCTATCTCGCCGGAGGCCCGCAGCATGCGTGAGGGCTGGATCGACTCCGCGCGCGGCCTGGCGATCATCCTGGTGGTGCTCTTCCACGCCGTGATCAACCTCGACCTGGTCGGCCTCGCCGGCCCGTGGTCGCAGCTGGCCTACACGCTCGACACCTTCCGGATGCCACTGTTCTTCTTCCTCTCCGGCCTCCTCGCTCCCGGGCTGCTCGCCCGGCCGCTGCGCGACGTGCTGCGCACCCGCTGCCTCAACCTGATCTACCTCTATCTCATCTGGTGCCTGCTGCTCGCCGCCTTCCGCGCGCTCCTGCCGCACCCGCCGCCCGGTGGGTTCGCGGCGGTCACCAGGGTGCTGGTCGAGCCCGACGTCTACCTCTGGTTCCTCTACACGCTGTGCCTGTTCACCCTGGCGGGCTGGCTGACCCGCCGGCTTCCCGCGTGGCTCGTCGTCGGCACGGCGCTGATCTGCTCCGCCGTCTTCGCCTCCGGGATGGTCTCCACCGGCGACGTGCCGTGGGACAAGACGTTCCGCTACTGGTTCTTCTTCGTGCTGGCCTCCCGTGCGGCCCCCACGGTGCGCTCGGTCGTCCCGCGGATGCGGCTGGTCCACGTGATCGGGGCGGGGGTGGCGTACGTGGTGGTGCTGGGGTTCTTCCTCTACGTCGCCGACGACCGGATCATCTTCGTGCGGCCGATGCTGGGCCTCCTCGCGGTGGCCGCAGGCTGTGGGCTCGGGGTGATCATCGCCCGCGTCCCGGCGCTCGGCTTCGTACGCCACCTCGGCACCCGTACGCTGCCGATCTACGTCGTCCACGCCTTCCCGATCACCGCCGCCGCGGCCCTGCTCACCGGCCGTGAGATCGACTGGCCGCCGGGAACCGGTCTGGTCGCTGTCCCGCTGCTGACCCTCGCCGCGGTCCTGCTCGCGCTGGGTCTCGACCTGCTCGTCACCGGCCGCGTCCGCGGCATCTTCGACTTCCCCGTCGCGGGCTGGACCGCCAAGCGCTCGAGCAGCGGTCAGCGGGCGTACTCGGACACGTAGGAGCCCCAAGCGCCGCGGAGCATGCCGAGGCCACGGAGGAGAGTGCGGGTGCCACGGGCGTGGTGGGCCAGCGAGCCGGTGAGACGGCCGAGGGCCAGGCGCCCGGAACCGCCCAGGACACGGACGAGGCCGCGAGCACTGGCGCGTAGCCGGGCTATCGGACGGCGGCTCGCGGGTGCGAGGTAGACCTGCACCCGGGAGTCGGAGTTGCCGATGCGGGAGGCGCGGGCGCGTACCCATTCCCGAGTTGCCCGGTCGGCCGGCACCAGGTCATGGACAGGAGCCTCGTCGCACCACACGATCCGGCCCCCGGCGGCCGAGAGGGTGCGGGTGAAGACGGTGTCGGAGCCCCCGGAGAGGCCGAAGCCGAGGTCGAAACGGAGCCCACCGACCCGAGCCGTGTCGAGGAGCAGGTTGTTGGTCGCTGCGGTGGTGACCACGGTGCCGGTGGGGTGCCGCAGCCGCTGGAAGAAGCCGCCCGCGGTGATCCACGGATCCGGCTCGGCCGCAAAGCTGGAGACCACCGGCCCGACGACCGCGGCGGCGCCGGTGTCCTCCCAGCATCCGACCAGGGTCGGAAGCCACTTCTCCGAGGGCTGCTCGTCGTCGTCGATGAAGACCACGACCGCCTCCGGACCGGCCTCGTCCAGCGCTCGGTTGCGGGCCGCGGCGATGCCGGGGGTCGGCTCGTGCACATACCGCACACGTACGTCACCCCCGGCCGCCTCAGCCACAGCACCAGAGGCGCTCGGCTGCTCGTCGTTGTCCACCACGAGCAGCCGTGCGCCAGGTACCAGATCGAGCTGGGCCCGGAGCATGCCCACTGCCTCGGCCAGCCCCTCGGGGCGCCGATAGGTGAGCATGCAGACCCAGATCACTTGATCGTGACCGTGACCCAGTCGGAGCGCGAGATGTTGCCGAGCGGGTCCACTGCCTCGATCTTGTACTTCTGCGACGAGCCGCTGGTGCGGCCGGTGTCGGTGAAGGTCATCGCGGTGTGCTTCCAGAACGGCGCCGAGACCTTCACGGTCTTGATCGGCGTGGAGTCGATCGAGCCGCGGTAGAGGTTGTAGGTGACGGTCGCGTTGTCCTTGTCGGAGTTGCCCGGCCACTTCAGCGTGGCCTTGCCCGCCGACGGCGAGGAGCCGGTCAACGCCCACTTGGCGCCCTTGAGCGTCGGGCCGACCTTGTTGGGGGCGATGTCCTTGACGGCGAAGCGGACCAGGCCCTGTTGGGCGACGCCGTTGACCTTGAGGAACTCACCGCCGTAGAGCACGTAGCTGGCGTTGGCGGTCACGGTCCAGGTCGACTGCTGGGCGCTGGTGTAGGTGCCGTTGGTCCACTTCGGGTACCACTCCAGGAACTCCGGGCGCGGGGTGCCGGGGTGATCGGAATAGCCGTACTTGTCGTCGGCGATGTTGGTGCCGCGTACGTCCTGGGTGGTGGCGGTGGAGTGATACCAGGCCCGCGGCTTGGTCTCCGGGAAGCCACCGGAGGTGTCGCAGCCGTGCTTGTGGCTGGCCTGGTAGACGGTCTTGGCGGTCGGCCAGACGGCGTAGGTGTCGCCGTGGCAGTCCTCGAGCCAGGTCAGCTTGCCGGTGGCCCAGTCGGCCTTGAAGGAGCCCTCGGAATTGCCGCCGCTGCCGTAGTTGTAGCCGCTGCCGTAGAAGCTGGTGCCGTCGGACTCGAGCGAGAGGATCGCCGACTCGGAGCCGCCGTTCCGGACCTCGTCATTGACCGGGAGGGCGAGCGAGCTGCCCGAGGAGACCTCGAGCCGAGCCAGGCCGTAGCCCGGCTTCGAGGAGCCGTTGACGCTGGTGAATGCCCCGCCGATGACGACCTTGGTGCCGTCGGAGGAGACCACGAGGTCGTTGACGCTGCCACCGGCGACCTTCGGGTTCATCGGCAGCAGGCTGGTGCCGGTGTCGCCGGGCTTGACCGCGGCCACCTTCGTCCGTGCGGTCTTGTCGGCCGAGCTGAACACCCCGCCGTAGAAGACGGCGCTGGACGTGGCCGCGACCGCGTTGGTGGTCGAGTTGAAGATCGGCCGGAAGCTCGTCGCCTTACCGGTCGCGAGGTCGATCGCGGCGGCTCGGTAGCGGTTGGCGCCGTCGACCTGGGTGAAGCCGCCCGCGACGTAGAGCAGCTTCTTGTCGGGCGAGAGCGCCAGGTCCTTGACCTGGCCGTTGAACTCCGGCGCGAAGCTGTCGATCAGCTTCCCGGTCGAGAGCCGGTAGGCCAGCATGTTGGACCGCGGCGTCTCGCTGGTGCCGGCCGCGGCACCCGCCGGGCGCGCCGAGGTGAAGTTGCCGCCGACGTAGACGATGTCGCCGACGATCACCTGCTTCCAGGCGACGCCGTCGATCTGCACGGTCGGGAGTACGTCGGCGGAGACCGTCGTCGGGAGGTCGGTGTCGAGTGGCGCGGTGTCCGCGGAGGCGGAGGTCGTCGCCAGGGTCAGGCTCGTCGTCACGAGCGCCAGCACAGCCAGGATCGGCTTCATCACATCTCTCATCGTGGGGGGGAGGTCTATCGCTGGGGACGGCCCTTGAAGACCACCACGTCGGCGCCGTTGCCCAGATCGAGCTCGACGCGTACGGGGCGGGCTTCCTCGGGGATCTGGAAGACGTAGACACCCTTGGCGGACTCACCGTCGGCGACCGAGGCCGGGAACGGCACCTCGCCGTCGGAGGCGACGCTCACCGCCGGGGTGCGCTCGCGACCGTAGTAGGCGTTGACCACACCGAGCGCCAGGTCGAGCTTCTTCCCGGTCTGGTTCTTCACCTTGACGGTGATCGCGAGCGCCGGGCCACCGATCTCACCGGGCAGGCTCGCGGTGGCCTGGACGGAGTCGATCCTGGCCAGCCGCGCCGTCACGCCCGGGGCCGAGGTCGCCTCGGCCTTCAGGCCGACCGTGCGGTTGTCGCCCGACGGCTTCCCCGGCTCCTCGTCATCGGAGTCGGAGGCCGAGGCGGACTCCTTCTCGGACGGGGTCGCCGTCGGGGAGGGCGCGGCGGCCACCGTCGAGTCGGCCCCGGCGTCGGCCGGGCCGGACGACTGCCGCAGGACGAGCGCGACCGCGACGCTCACGAGGACGACGGCAGCGACGGCTGCCGCGACGTACATCCTCGTACGCGGGACGTGACTGAGCATGGGGGATCTTCCGCGGGCGGGGTCGGACAAGGGTTCTATTCGAAGACGATGTATTGAAGCCCAAGTCCGACGCCCGCGGGGTGATCCGAGCACCCACTCCCCAAGATCGGGTATGCCTCCTACGGCTTGACCACCTTCAGGTCGTCGTAGCTCACCACGACCGGCGTGGCGCCGATCGTCGAGGCGCCGAAGCCGCGCAGCATCACGCCGCCCGGGACCTGGTTGGCCGCGGTCGAGTCGGTGAGCTCGTACGTCCACCCCGACGGCTCCGCGGAGCCGGCCGGCCACACCTTGGTGCGCACGGTCGCGGGTGCGGTGCCGGTGACCTGGAGGCGGACCTTCAGCCGGTCGCCGGGGGCGACGCTGAGGCCCGTGACGACGTTGGCGCCGACGACCGGGGTGCCGCTGCGTACGAGGTGGAGGCCGACGGTGCCGTCCGGGTTGAACCGGAGCCGGGAGGCGTAGTGGTCGGAGCCGGAGACGCGGGCCCCGAGGATCGACCAGACGTAGCCGGCGTCGGGGAGCCGGGAGACTCCGACGCTGACGGTGGCGTCGATGTCGGTCGCCGAGACCTCGCCGAGCCGGGACTCGGTGGTGCCACCCGCGGTGACCGAGTGCAGACCGCGCCCGCCGGAGACCGAGAAGTTGCCGGCGGTGCCGGTGATGCGGGTCCAGGCGCCGCCGGAGTCGGCCGTGCCCCAGCCGCTCGACTCGGCCCGCTCGAAGGTGTCCGCGGCGACGACGCCCTCGGCGGGCGGCGCCTGCACGCCGGCGACGTCGACGGTGACCCACTCGGTCGGCGACTGGTTGCCGAAGGCGTCCTCGGCGACGACGCGGTAGCGCTGGGTGGTGCCCGGAGGCGCCGCGGTGTCGAGGAAGCTCTGCGTGGTCTGCTTCCAGAACGCGGCGGTGACGGCCTTCGTGTGGATCGGGGCGGCGTCGGTCGAGCCGCGGTAGACCTTGTAGGTCACGGTCGCGTTGTCCATGTCCGCGTTGCCGGGCCAGGTCAGCCGGACCTGGCCGTCGGCGGGTGAGGTCGCGGTGAGCCCGAAGTCGGCGCCTGACAGGGCCGGACCGACGTCGTTGGGCGCGATCGTCTTGACCGCGAAGCGCACCAGCCCCTGCTGGGCGACCCCGTTGACCTTGAGGAACTCGCCGCCGTAGACGACGTAGTCGGCGTTGGCCGCCACCGTCCAGGGCGCCTGGTTGGAGCCGGTGAAGGTGCCCGGGGTCCACTTCGGGTACCACTCCAGGAACTCCGGCCGCGGCGTGCCGGGGTGGTCGGGGTAGCCGTAGATGTCGCGGGTGTTGGTGCCGCGTACGTCCTGGGTGACCGCCGTGGAGTGCTGGAAGCTGCGCGGGGTGGTCTCCGGGAAGCCGCCGGAGTTGCCGCAGTAGTGCTTGTGGCTGGCCTGGTAGACGGTCTTGGCGGTCGGCCAGATCGAGTAGGTGTCGCCGTGGCAGTCCTCGAGCCAGGTCAGCTTGCCGGTGGCCCAGTCGGACTTGAAGGAGCCCTCGAGGTTGCCGCCGGTGCCGTAGTGGTAGCCGCTGCCGTAGAAGCTGGTGCCGTCGCTCTCCAGGGCGAGGATCGCCGAGTTGGAGCCACCGTTGCGGACCTCGGAGTTGACCGGGAGCGACATCGAGGCGCCGGTCGCGACCTTGATCCGGGCCAGGCCGTAGCCCGGGCTGGAGAGGCCGTTGACCCGGGTGAAGTTGCCGCCGATCACGATGTCGGCGCCGTCGGGCGAGACCACGATGTCCTGCACGTTGCCGTTGGAGACGGTCGGGTTCATCGACAGCAGCTGGGTGCCGGTGTCGGCCGGCCTGACCGCGGCCACCTTCGTGCGCGCAGTGTTGTCGGCCGAGCTGAAGATGCCGCCGTAGAAGACCGCGTCCGCGGTCGCCGCGACCGCGTTGGTGGTCGAGTTGAAGATCGGCCGGAAGCTGGTCAGCGCGCCGGTGGCCAGGTTGATCGCGGCGCCGCGGTAGCGGTTGACGCCGTTGACCTGGGTGAAGCTGCCGGCGAGGTAGAGCAGGGACTTGTCGGGCGAGAGCGCCATGTCCTTGACCTGGCCGTTGAGCGTCGGCGCGAAGCTGTCGATCAGCTCACCGGTGGAGAGCCGGTAGGCCAGCATGTTGGTGCGCGGGGTCTCGTTCGTCCCGGCCGCGGCGCCCGCAGGCCGTGCGGAGCTGAAGTTGCCCCCGACGTAGACGGTGTCGCCGACGATCACCTGCTTCCAGGCGACCCCGTCGATCTGCACCGTCGGAAGTACGTCCGCCGAGACCGTCTCCGGCAGCTCGGGGTCAACCGGAGCCGTGTCCGCCGTCGCCCCTCCCGACATGACCAGGCTGCTCACCCCGAGAACAGCTGCGGCCGCCCCGGCCGCAAGCAGACGCCACTCGTGAATCCGCGTCATCATCCATCCCTGCACAAGGCGGCCACCTCGGCCGCGACACGGCAGTGTCGCGGAGGACCGCAGCCATCCGCCCGCGAATCGCCCTTCCCATCCCCTGAATCGGGTATGTGTTGGCCCCATGTGGCCAACCCGCACAAACTGCGTGGTGCAGACTCCCGCAGCGTCAGTAGGCTGCACAGTCCACAGGAAGGCACATGTCTTTGGCTGTCCCGCCCGGCCCGTCCCGGATCCTCCTCCTCGGCATCGCCGCGGTCCTCACCGTGGTCGCGCTGTCCTCGACCTATGTGCTGACGAGGGGCAAGCCCGAGGATCCCGCGCCGCGTACGGAGCGGAACTACTCCAACCTGCCGCCCGACGACTTCGGTGGGCCGGTGACGTTGAGCCCGTCCCCGTCGTCCTCGGTGTCCCCGTCCGCCTCCTCGACCAGCTCGACCAAGCCCTCGGCGAGCCCCTCTACGCGGCCGTCGGACCGGTCGAACCGGTCCGGCGACCGGCCCTCCGGGCAGCAGCCGCGCGAGGGCGAGCCGCTGAGCTCGCCCCCTCCCCGTGGGGGCTCGCCGGGGCCTCGCGACACCGGCGTACCTCCGAAGAAGAAGCTGCAGGTCCACAACGGCGACCTGGTCATCAGGACGCCCGGAAAGGTCGTCGACGGCCTCGAGGTGCATGGCCGGATCAGTGTCGAGGCTCCGAACGTGACGATCCGCAACACCAAGGTGATCGTGCCGACCGGCTCGGAGACGGCCGGGATCTCCAACAACAGCGGCAACGGCGAGGGGATGCTGGTCAGCAACGTCGAGGTGATGGCCGAGAACGCCGCGCCGGGCGTCAACGGGGTGGTCGGCCACGACTTCACCCTGGAGAGCTCCGAGATCCACCACGTCACCGACCAGGTGCACATCACCGGCAGCAACGTGATCGTGCGCGACAGCTGGCTTCACGACAACTACCACTTCGAGAGCGACCCCTACCAGGACGGCGGCGCCTCGCACGACGACTCGATCCAGATCATCGGCGGCAGCAACATCACGATCGCGGACAACCGGTTCGACGGCGCCTACAACGCCGGGGTGCAGATCACCCAGAGCATCAGCGACGTCAGCGACGTCACGATCCGCGACAACCTGCTGGGCGGGGGTGGCTGCACCGTCAACATCGCCGAGAAGAGCCGGGGCCCGATCCGTGACACGGTGATCCGCGACAACCGGTTCCTCAGCGACCAGCGGGTCGACGGCTGCGCGATCATCCACCCGTCCTCCACGAAGGTGACCAGCTCCGGCAACGTCTGGGACGACACCGGTCGCCCGGTGACGCTCACGCGCGGCTGACGTCCCGGCCCGACACGCGGGGCCCGATCGCGCCCCGCACCGTCGCCACCAGCGACATCACGTCGTGACGGATCGGCGGGATGAGCAGAAGAAGCGCGTACGCCACGGCCCCGGCGACCACACAGACCGGCACCGTCACCGCGGGTGGCTGCCCGTGGAGGGCCTGGGCGGTGGCGTACGCACTGGCGGCGACCGCACCGGCGACCAGCAGGATGCGGGCCGCGCCGAGGTAGAGCGGGCCGACGCGGAGCTGGGTGCGGCGAGAGATCCACCACAGCGACAGCGGCCACTCCAGGAGGTGGGCGGTCGCGTAGCCGGCCGCGACGCCGGTGATCCCGTAGCGGACCCCGACGAGCACGCAGACGACCTTCAGGGCCGAGGCTGCCAGGGTGTAGTGGCGCAGCTCGGTGATCAGGCCGTGGGCGAGGTAGACCCAGTAGCCGACGTAGGCCAGCGTCTGGAAGAGGCCGGCGCAGGCGAGCAGCGCGAAGACGCCGGCGACGTCCCAGCCGGGGCCGAGGAAGAGGGCGCAGACCGGTGCGGCCGCGCCGGCCAGCAGGCCGAGGCCGGCGCCGAGGCTGTAGCCGAGCGCGACCTGGCCACGCTGCACGAACCGCTGGGTCAGCGCCGGGTTGTCCCGGATCCGGCTCAGCACCGGCAGCGCCACGGTCGTGGTGGGACCGCGCAGCTGGACCAGCGGGTTCATCAGCAGCTGCCAGGCGCGGTTGTAGGAGCCGAGCTGGTGGGCGCCCAGGCGGGTGCCGATGAGCACGGAGTCGATGTTGCTGGCGGCGTAGTTGATCAGCTGGGTCCCCGCCAGCGACCAGCCGAAACGGAGGAACTCGCCCATCTCCACGCCTCGCCGCGGGCGGCCGGGGAGCCAGCCGGCGAAGAGCCCCACGGCCACCAGGGCGACGGCGCCCTGGACCAGCTGCTGGACGACGAGGGCCCAGTAGCCGGCGCCGTTGGCTGCCGCGTACGCCGCGATCCCGAGGGCCAGCAGCGGCGCCAGGGTGGTGGCCGCGGCGAGCCGGGCGAAGAGCATCCGGCGGGTGAGGTCGGCGCGGTACTGGGCGCCCATGCCGTTGAGGACGAACATCCCCGACATCGCGACGGTCAGGGTGGTCAGGGCCGGCTCGTCGTAGAGCGCTGCGACGAGCGGGGCGGCCGCGACGGCGACGAGTGCCAGACCGACGCCGAGCGCGGTGTTGAGCCACCACAGGTTCGTCTGCTGCTCGCGGCTCAGCTCCTTGGCCTGGACCGCGGCAGTCGAGAGCCCGAGGTCACGGAAGATCTCGGCGACCGCGATGACCGCCAGGACCATCGCGACCAGGCCGTAGTCGCGGGGCGTGAGCAGCCGGGAGAGCACGGCGACCGAGGCGACCTGCACCACGATGCGTACGCCCTGGCCGCCGAGCACCACGATCCCGCCTCGGGCGGCACTCCTTCCGAGGCTCACGCCGCCACCTCCGTAGCGCAAGCGCCAGGATACGGACGCGGCGGCGTGTTGATCCGATGGCTCGCTCGCTGGCGCTCGCTCACCCGAGCACCTCGGCGGCGATCTCGTCGCGGTAGCGCTCGGCACCGAAGCGCTCCTCGGCGTTTTTGCGTCCGGCGGACGCCAATTCGGCGGCGAGGGCGGGGTCGGCGGCGAGCCGCAGGATCGCCTCGGCGAGGTCCCCGGCGTCACCGGGGGTCACGAGCAGACCCGTCTCGCCGTCGGTGACGATCTCGGCCAGCCCCTGGACCCGGCTCGCGACCAGCGGACGTTCGGCGAGCAGCGCCTCGACCGCGACGTTGCCGAAGGGCTCGACCCGGGACGGCACCAGCACCACGTCGGCCTGCTCGAGCTCCCGGGCGGGCTCGGCGACATAGCCGAGGAACTCGACGCTGCCGGCCAGGTCGCTGTCGGACGCACGGGAGCGGAGCTCCTGCTCGAACCACTCATAACCCGCGAAGACCGACCCGCACACCCGCAGCCGGGCGTCGATCCCGCTCCGGCACACCTCGGCGAGCGCCTCGAGAGCCACGTCGGTCCCCTTGCGCGGCGAGAGCCGCCCGACCAGCACCAGCCGCAGCGGCCCGTCCGGGGCCCGGGTGCGTGCCGCGGCGACGGACTCCGGCCCCGGCACCCCGTTGTAGACGACCGTCGTACGCCGCCCCAGCGCCGCCACCGTCCGCACGAGCACATCGCGCGATGCCCGCGAGTTGGCCACCACGCGGGTGGCCAGCAGGAGCGGAGCGGTCAGGGCGAGGCGTACGGGCTTCGGCTGGTCGTCCTCGGCCTCGTGCACGTGGCACACGACGGGCACGCGGGCGGCGCGGGCGAAGAGGATCCACCACGGGATGGTCACGGTGTTGACCAGCAGCCGGCCCGGCCGGACGCGACGCCACAGCCGCGCCGCACGCACCCAGAAGACCATCAGCGCCGCGGCCAGCCGGACGAGTCCGCTGGGGCTGAGGTAGGCCTTGCGCAGCACCGGGAACGGCATCACCTCGACGCCCGCGCCGGCGGCCTCGAGGAGCGGGATCAGCGGTCCGTGCTCGGGTACGACGACGGTGACCCGCTGCCCCGCCTGGTGCAGCCCACGCACCGTCTCGACCAGCTGAAGATCGGAGCCGTAGACGTCCGGCGACGGGTGGGCGACCAACAAACGCATGATGAGCAAAGGTAGGCCACTCCACCAGCCCGGGCCGAAGGTCCTGGCAAAGTCCTACCCAGATCTGGGGAGCGGACGGCCTCCGCGGCCGGGGACGGCCGGTCGTCATCTAGGGTCCCGATGTCCTTCCCCCACGTATCAGCAAAGCAGGATCGAGCATGGCCGCGACCGGCGCCGAACGCGCCCCCGGCGGGTTCCGTACGCATCTGGAGGCGCTCGGTCAGGCGCAGAAGCCGTCGCTCAACACCGCGGCCTACTCGCGACTCGTCAACCGGCCCGCGGGCCGCGTCGCCGCCGCAGCCGCGCACACGCTCGGCGCGACGCCCAACCAGGTGACGGCGCTGAGTGCCACGCTCTCGGCCGCCGGGCTGGCGGTGCTCGCGCTGGTCGAGCCGCGCTGGTGGACGGGGCTCCTGGTCGCGGCGCTGCTGGCCGGGGGCTACGTGCTCGACTCCTCCGACGGGCAGCTCGCTCGGCTGCGTGGTGGCGGGTCGCGTTCGGGCGAGTGGCTCGACCACACCATCGACTGCTTCAAGACCGCCGGCCTGCATCTGGCCGTGCTCGTCTCCTGCTACCGCTTCGGCCCGGACGCCGACGGCTGGCTGCTGGTGCCGCTGGGCTTCGAGGTGGTCGCGGTGGTGACGTACTTCGGGCTGATCCTGATGCCGACCCTGCGCCCGGCACCCTCCCCGTCGCCGATGGATGCCCGCGAGAACCCGCTGCGCAAGTGGGCGCTGCTGCCGATGGACTACGGCGCGCAGTGCTGGATGTTCGTGCTGCTCGGGTTCGGGATGCCCTTCTGGTGGACCTACGTGCTGGTCTTCGCCTGCAACGCCGCCGCCTTGGCCATCGCGCTGCGCAAGTGGTGGCGTGAGCTGCGCGCGCTGGACGGCTCGTCGTGAGCGACCTCGGGCGCCTTGCCGTGGTCGTGGTCGGCTACGGCGACCCGGCGCTGCTCGAGCGGCACACGACCCAGGTCGCCGCGGCCCTCCGTCCGGCGCGGATCGTCGTGGTCGACAACCACTCGACCGACGCCAACCGGGCAGCGGTCAGGGCACTCTGCGAGCGCGAAGGCTGGACCGGCGTCTTCCCCGGCACCAACACCGGCTTCGGCGTGGGCTGCAACCTCGGTGCCGCAGCAGCGCTCGCCGAGGGCGCCGAGGTGCTGCTCTTCCTCAACCCGGATGCCACGATCGACGCCGAGTCGGCCGTACGTCTCATGGCCGCCGTCGAGGCCGAGCCGCTCCTGCTCGCGGGACCGACCGTGCTCGGCCCGGACGGGTCGGTCGCCTCTGCCGGACTCGACCTCGACCTGGAGACCGGCCGGATGCGTCCGTGGCGACGGCGCGCCGAGCACGACGCGGGCGCCGACACGCTGCCGTGGGTCACCGGGGCCTGCTTCGCGGTCACCCGTGAGCTGTGGGAGCGGCTGGCCGGCTTCGACGAGCGCTACTTCCTCTACTGGGAGGACGTCGACCTGTGCGCCCGGGTCCGGGCGTTCGGGGGCCGGGTCGCGGTCGTCGACGGGGCCACGGCGGTCCACTCCGGCGGCGGCACCCAGCGCGCCGAGGGGTCCCGTGCCAAGTCGCCGGCCTACTACTACTTCAACATCCGCAACCGTGCCCTCTTCGCACGGACCTGGCTCAGCCAGGAGCGCGAGCGGGCCTGGCGTCGCGGGGCGGTCGGGGCTGCGTACGAGATCCTGATGCGGGGTGGCCGCCGACAGCTCCTGCGCCCGCTGCGCCCGCTGTCCGCCGTCCTGCAGGGGCTGCGCGACGGGCGCCGCGACCGGCCGGTCCGGGTCCTGGAGTCGGTCCGGGAGCTGCGCGCGACGACCAACCCCTACATCGTCCAGCTCGTCGAGACCCTGGACCGGCGCGACGACACCGAGGTCGTGCTGTTCGGCTTCGCGCGGGCGATCGCGGGCCGCTACGACGTCTTCCACGTGCACTGGCCCGAGCTGCTGACGACCTCGGCGGGCACACCCCTGCGCCGCCTGGCCCGCCGCCTGCTCACCACCGTGTTCGTCGCCCGGCTGTGGCTGACCAGGACCCCGGTCGTACGCACCTGGCACAACCTCGCCCGCCCCGACGGCCTGACCCGCTGGGACCACCGGCTGCTCGACGCCCTCGAGCGCCGCACCCGGCACGTCATCCGGCTCACCGACCAGACCGCTCCCCCGCTCGACGTGCCCACCTCGACGATCGTCCACGCCCACTACCGCGACTGGTTCGACCGGGTCGAGCCTGCCGTCGAGGCGACCCGGAACCCTCGACGAGCCCTCTACTTCGGCCTGATCAAGCCCTACAAGGGCGTCGAGCAGCTCCTGGAGGCCGTCGCCGACAACCCCGAGGCAGACCTGGACGTACGCCTCGTCGGCTCCCCCTCCGACCCCGCCCTCGCCGACCAGGTCCGCGCCGCGGTGGCGGCCGACCCCCGGATCAGCGCCGACCTGAGCTACGCCGACGACGCCACCCTGGTCGCCGAGATCGCCGCTGCGGCCCTGGTGGTGCTGCCCTACAAGGCGATGCACAACTCCGGCGCCCTGCTCCTCGCCCTCTCCCTCGACACCCCCGTCCTCGCCCCCGACAACGAGGTCAACCGTCGTCTGGCCGAGGAGGTCGGCGACGGCTGGCTCCACCTCTTCGAGGGCACCCTCACCATCGACGACCTCGAGCGCGCGCTGAAGTCGGTCGCAGCCGGCCCGCCTCCGGGGCGTCCCGATCTCTCGGCACGTGAGTGGCCGGAGTCAGCTGCGTTGCATGCTGCGGCGTTCCGGGCGTCGTTGTATCAGTAGATCGCCTCGACCCTCGAGTTCCAGGCTGGCGACGACGCGGGTTGTGCGCCGTCGGCCAGCAGGTCGTCGACTATCGCTGCATGGCTTCGGTTTGCCCGTGAGAAGCCTCCCGCGCGCTGGCGGATTCAGCGGGTCAGGACGGCCTACTGAGCCTCAGATGGAGCAACGGGTACGGCCGACCGGCCTCGTCGGTCTCGCTGCGACCGACGACCTCGAATCCACGGTGAGCGTAGAATCCCGCGGCCGAGACGTTCTGCTCATTGACATCGACCTTGGTGACGCCGTGATCCCTGATCGCATGGGTGAGAAGCGCGGTGCCGATTCCACCGTCGCGCTGCGTCGCGTCGACGGACAGCATCTCCAACGTTCCGTCGAGCGCGCCCGAGAACCCCACCGGTCGACCATCACTCTCTGCGACTGAAAGCACGACTGCCGGAAAGTAGTCGGACTGCAGTCGGGCTTCGATCTCGTCTCGATCCGCTTCTGCAAGGAAGTCGTGCGTCGCGTCCACAGCCCCGCGCCAAATCGCAGCGAGCGCCGGATAGTCCGCAGCTCCGATCGAGGGCCGAATGCTCAAGCCGGGCCCGGTGGGTTCCTTCCGCGAAGACATCAGCCCATCCTTCCAGAGAGCACGATGACGGGCGAACACGCCGCCGTCGCACGTTTAGCAACACGGCCTATCGAACTGATTCACCCGCTCCTGCCCGCCTTGATCGCGGAGTGGAGTCGGCATCAGCATCCCAGTGAAGCCCTCCACCACTTCCGCCGCATCCCCGGGGGCACGGGGACGCACCGCGGCTGAGCGCTCTGCCGTGACCGCGGTGTCAATCCCAGCGTTCTCGAGTCGCCGCCTACCTCCGACGTGGTCAAAGGTGAACGACGGATGGTGGTGTTGCTGCTGACTGGTGGGCCTGATGGTGTGGCCGTGGCGTGGTTGGTTCAGGGCCTGCGAGTGAATCGAATGGTGCCATCGGGTAGTCGCTCGTGGAGGTAGGCAGGGTTGTGGGCCAGGCGGTGATGGTGGAGACACAGCAGTGCCCCGTCCTTCAGGTCCGTCTTCCCGCCTGCGGCCCAGGGGTCGAGGTGGTGGGCGTCGCACCACTCGGGTGGCATGTCGCAGCCCTCGGCTTGGCAGCACTTCTGCTGCAACCGCAGCGCCTTGCGCTGGATCGGCTGGAAGAACCTGCTGTCTCGACCCTTGTCGAGGACCTCACCATCACCACCCAGAACCCAAGGGATGATGGTCGCGTTGCACGCCATCCGCCGGGCCTCGGCAGCGGTGATGGCGGTGCCGTTGGTCTCGTCATAACCCAGCGTGGCGAGGCCGAGGTCCTTGCGGAGCTCCTCGAGGGAGATCACGACGTTGACGGTGGTGGCATCGCCACCGTGGCGAGGCAACGCAGCCGGGTCGATCGTCTCCAACAACCTGCTGAAGCCCTGGCCCATCAGCCGTTCCCACGGCGGCAGCGGGACCGTCTTGTCGAGGAGCTGCTGCTTGCGGGGTTGGGCGTATGCCTCGACGAGTCTCTTGAACCGCATCCCCACAGAGGTCGGGAGGACACCGTCGAACCCGAGCGTGCCGTCGTGGTTGTCCCAGACCCGCAGCGCGGTCTTCTGCTGGGCACGTTCCTCCTCGACCAGGAGTGCCTTGGCTTCGGCGTCTTCGAACCGGGCGGGGTCGATCTCGGCCAGGATCTGTCGCCCGACGATGCGGAGTTCGTTGGCGGTCAGCCGGGTGGCGTAGTCGACCAGCAGCTTCTCGGCCAGGACCAGGTCCTCGGCACTGGCGACCGGGTCGGCCTGGATGTTGTCGAGTGCCGTGCTGATCACCCGGGCCTTGTCCAGGGAGACGACCCCGTCGGCGAGGCCAGCCGCGACGAGGTCGTACTTGGCGACCCCAGCAGCAAGTTTGATCTGCGACCTCGCCGCACTCTTGTCGACCAGCAGTTCGGCACGCATCCACCCCGAGGCGTCCTTGTCACCGGTCTCCTCGGCGATATCGCCGGCCGTAGCGAGCACGCGGAGTTTCAATGCGGCCTGTTGGGCTTGGAGCTTCTCGAGCCGCTCCAATACGTCTTTCTTCTGCCCGGTGCGCCAGTAGGCGGGATCGGTGGCCAGCAGCTCCTGGAGGGCGGATTCGATAGCGGTCAACGCAACGTCGATCAGGTCGCCGGGGTTGGTGCCCCAGTGGTCGATCTCGCGCCCGAGACTCATCGCCATCCCTCCCCTCAGAGGTGTGCTGTGATGGCTCTGACTATACTCTCCAAGTACCGATCGAGCCATCTATTTTCGCAGGTCAAATGCCTTTTCGCGGTGAGCGAACGTGCGTCGTTCTTGTGGATGGTAAGTGGCCCGAAGGGCCACCTCTTCCACCCCAGCGACACCACCTGTCACGTACAAGACTCTGCCGCGGCCACACCCGGGCCGCCGCCCCGACAGCCAGCCAAATCTTTCTCAAGAACGGGTCGGCGGCCCACGCCTGCCCACGAAGAAGCACCCGGAGACGGGGACCCACGTTCTTTACTAACCTGAAGAAGTGCCCCCGCTCCCAGACTCCCCGAGACGCCCACCGATCTGGATCTCGATCGCATCGTTCGTGAGCAGCTTCGACCGGTTCGTGGTCAGCCCGATCCTGGTGCTGGTCGCGGCGACGTTCGAGGTCTCGGTGGGGCAGGCGGTGGCGATCGCGAGCGGCTACTACCTGGCGTACGGGCTCTGCCAGCCGCTGTGGGGCGCGCTCTCGGACAGGTTCGGCAGGGTCCGCCTGATGCAGGCGGCCCTGATCGGGGCGGGGATCGCAGGCGTCGCATCCGCAGCGGCACCGAACCTCGTGACGCTGGTGGTCCTGCGGGTGGTGGCCGGGGCGTTCTTCGGGGCGATCGTGCCGACGTCGCTGACGTACGTCGGCGACACCGTCTCCACGACCCACCGACAGCGGGCGCTCTCGGACCTGATGGCGGCGATGGCGGTCGGGACCGCGCTGGCGGCGGCCGCGGCGGGGATCACCGGTCAGCTGGCGGGATGGCGGGTCGTGTTCGCGGTCCCGGCGGTCGTCGCCCTGGTCAGCGCGTGGGGCATACAGAAGCTCGCCGAGCCGCCGCGAACCACCGACGGCGGGGTCAGGGCGGCGTTCCGGGCCGCGCTGAGCAACCGCTGGGTGCTGGTGGTCGGGCTGCTGGTCTTCGTCGAGGGCGGCCTGGTCCTCGGCGTCCTCACCCTCCTCGCCCCGGCCCTGCAGGCACAGGGCGTCGACGCCGCCCGAGCGGGGCTGGCGGCCGCGGCGTACGGCATCGCGGTCCTGCTCTCCTCGCAGGTCCTCAAGGCGCTGACCCGGCGGCTCCCGCGCTGGGCGCTGATGGGGATCGGCGGCGGCGCCCTGACGGTCGGGTACGCCGTCGCGAGCATGCGCGTCTCGGTGCCCGCCATCATCGGCATCGTCGTGATGCTGGGGGTCACCTGGGCGTTCCTGCACACCTCGCTGCAGACCTGGGCGACCTCGATCGTCCCGGAGGCACGCGGCACCGTCGTCGCCTGCTTCGCCGCCTCACTCTTCATCGGCAGCTCGATCGCCGCGGTCGTCGCCGGCCCGGCCGCCGACCACGACGAGTGGCAAGCCCTCTTCACCGCCTGCGCCGCGACAGCAGGGATCCTCACCGTGGCCTGCGTGATCGCCTACCGCGCCTACACCGCCCACGATCCCGAACCTCGCGCCGCCGACCTCACGACCGAGGTCTAGGCACACCTCAGACCGACGTACCCCGGCGCGACTGCAGCCACACCCCGACGCCGACGATCGCGGCGGCGAGGACGACCGAGAACCCGATCGCCTGCTGCTGGGCGGCGTCGAAGGCCATCAGCCCCAGCACGGCGACGATGAACACGATCACCACCACGGTCAGGTGCGGGAAGAGCCACATCTTGACGGCACCGCCGGCCTCCCGGGCCGTACGCATCCGCCGGCCGAGGACGAGCTGGCTGACGGCGATCGCGAGGTAGACGAACAGCGCGACGGCCCCGCTGGTGGCGAGCAGGTAGCCGAAGAGCTTGTCGGGGAGGACGTAGTTGCCGATCACCGCCAGGAAGCCGACGACCATCGAGGCCAGGATCGCGACCCACGGCACGCCACGCTCGCTGACCTTGCGGACGACCTTCGGGGCGTCACCGCGGTCGGCGAGCGAGAAGAGCATGCGGGAGGCGGTGTAGAGCGCGGAGTTCAGGCACGAGGCCACGGCGGTGAGGATGACGATGTCCATGATCAGGGCCGTGCCGGGCACGCCGATCGCCTCGAGCACCGACTGGTAGGAGCCGTCGGCGAGCTGGTCGTAGGGCATCAGCGCGACGACCACGAAGATCGAGCCCAGGTAGAACAACGAGATCCGCCAGATGACCGAGTTGACCGCCTTGCTGATCCCGCGCTGCGGGTCGCTCGACTCCGCGGCGGCGATCGTGACGATCTCGGTGCCCATGAACGAGAACATCGTGACCAGCATCGCGGAGATGACCGCCCCGAAGCCGCCCGGCATGAATCCGTCGGGCTCCCACAGATGACGTACGCCGCTGACCTCCGAGGTCGGGATGAGGCCCAGGATCGCGAGGACACCGACGGCGATGAACGCCACGATCGCGACGACCTTGACCAGCGCGAACCAGAACTCGAACTCGCCGTAGTTCCCGACGCTCGCCAAGTTGGTCCCGGTCAGCAGCACCGTCACCGCGAGCGCCCAGATCCATTGCGCGCCCCCGAGCAGGTCGGTGAGGATCGCCGCCGCGGCGGTGGCCTCGACCGGAATCACCAGCACCCAGAACCACCAGTAGAGCCAACCGACCGAGAAGCCGGCCCACCGGCCCAGGGCCCGGTCGGAGTAGACCGAGAACGATCCCGTGTCCGGGTTGGCGGTGGCCATCTCGCCGAGCATCCGCATGGTGAGCACGACCAGGGTGCCGGCCAGGAGATAGGAGATCAGGACCGCGGGGCCCGCCTTCTCGATCGCGGTCGCCGAGCCCACGAAGAGTCCGGCACCGATGACTCCCGCGATCGAGATCATCGTGACATGGCGCTGCTTCAGGCTGGTGCCGAGCTGATGCTCCGTCGCCGGCGAGCTGGTTTCCGAGACCACTGTGAACCTCCTGGATGTGGGACGACGACCGTACACAGACGGCGGCCAACCAGCAGATCCGGGCCGTTTCTCAGCGCATGTGGGCGCGGATGAGCGCCTCGTACTGATCGGTGATCCGGCTCCAGGTGAACTCGGCCGAGTGGCGGGCACGGGCGGCCGCGGACAGCGACCCGGTGAGCTCCGGCTCGGACAGGACCCGCTCCAGCGCGGTGACGACACCGGCCTCGTCGGAGAAGTAGAGCGCCGCGCCGTCGGCGACCCAGCGGTTGTAGCGGTTGTCGTGGGCGATCACGGCGTTGCCGCAGCCGAGCGCCTCGACCAGCGACGGGTTGGTGCCGCCGACCTGGTGCCCGTGGACGTACGCGACGGAGTGGAAGCGCAGGGCCGAGACGATGTCGGTGTCGTAGATCGCGCCGAGGAAGACGACCTCGTCGCTCGCCGCCTCGAGGACGGCGCGCTGGTAGGCGTCCGCCGGGTCGTAGGATCCCAGGACGACCAGCTTCCGGCCCCAGCTGCGGCGGGAGAAGGCCCGGACGACCTCGAGGATGCTGTTCTCCGGCACCGGCCGGGCGATCAGGGTGAGATAGGAGCCGGGCTCGAGCCCGTGATCGAGCACCGGCCACTCCGGTGCATCGACAACAGCCGGCGCACCGTAGGCGATCGTGGTGATCTTCTCGGCCGGCACCCGGGTCGCCAGGTGGCGGGCGATCTCGGGATGGTCGGCGATCAGATGGTCACCCAGCCAGCAGGCGGCCCGCTCCTGGGTCCACAGGAACGCCTTCTCGGGGCCGGACCAACGGGCCCGCTTCCACTCGATGCCGTCCATGTTGATGATGTTGGGGATGCGGCGGGAGCGCAGCACCGAGTTGAGCGCGCCGGTGTTGTAGCCGAACGTCACGCACACGCTGCCGTCCTGCGCCGCCTCGCGGGCGGCGTGCCGCACCGCGCCGACGTCGAACTCGATCGTCCCGCGCGGGCCGTCGTGACGCGCCGGGACGTGGACGCGCTCGATGCCCTTCCACGAGTCGATGCGCAGGTCCGCGTGCGGCTCGTCGTCCTGGCAGTAGACGATGACCCGCCAGCCGCGGTCGACGAGGTCGAGCCCGATGTTCTCCACCGCGGTCTCGAAGCCGCCGTGGGCAGCGGGCACGCCACGGGTGCCGAGCATCCGTACAGTGGGGGTCACGTGGGGTTGACTCCTAGTTTCTAGGAGCCGACGGCTCCTATTTTCGATATAAGGAGCCATCCAAGGGGATCCGCGCGGATCGCGGTCCCGAAGCCGGGGTCATATACCCGAAATGGGTTACGTCGCCAGTGGTCCCCGGGTCAGCACGAACTGGCGCAGCGCGTCCGGGTCGTCCAGGTCGACGTACTCGAACCCCTCGACCGCCGCCGGCGCCTCCCCGATCGCGCACATGGAATCGTAGACCTGCACGTACGCCGCCGACTGCGGCCCCCAGTCGAGCACCTTTGCCGCGCGTTCCCGCGCCCGCAGCGCCAGCTCGACCCGCAGCTCCGGGTCGTCGAGCAGGGTCTCGACGGCGTCGGTGAAGGCGCCCACGTCCCCCGACGGCACGAAGAGCGCGGCGTCCTCGGCCGAGACCCGCGTCTCGACCAGGTCGAAGGAGACCGACGGCAGGGCGTACGCCATGTACTCCATCGTCTTGTTCATCGTCGAGACGTCGTTGAGCGGCGTCTTCAGGTCCGGGCACAGCCCGACGGCGGCGGCGCTGAGGTGCCGGGCGATCAGCGCGGAGCCGGCCCGCCCGGTGAAGGAGACCACGTCGTCGAGGCCGAGCTCGGTGCAGCGGCGCTTGAGGTCCTCGAGGCAGTCGCCGAAGCCCATCAGCACGGCGTCGACGTCGGTGCGGCCGCGGCGGTGGACGAGCTCGTCCATCACCTCCAGGACCGTGTCGACACCGTCCTGCGGGCCCATGATCCCGAGGTAGGCCAGGGTGTGGCGACTACCTGCGGAAGCATGGTCGTGGGGCCGGATCGGGCGCATCACCGAGGTGTCCGGTCCGCTGCGGACCACGGTCACGTCCGCGGGATCCATCCCGCCCCGGCTGATCGCGACCTTCCGGTAGGACTCGTTGGTCGAGATGACGCGGTCGGCAGCGGCGTACGTCTGCTTCTCGAGCCAGCGCAGCGCGGCCAGCTGGGCGCGGCCGGAGAGCGAGGTCGGGGCGCCGAACCGGGAGAGGAAGAGCTCGGGGTTGAGGTCGTGCTGGTCGAAGACGAACCGGACACCGCGGCGCTTCCAGATGCGGGCCAGGAGCCAGTAGGTGTCGGGCGGGTTGCAGGCCTGCATGATCGCGAACGGACGGTCGCGCCAGACCCTGGTGGCCAGCAGCGCGGTGCGGATCCAGCAGTAGACGAACTCGAGCAGGTAGCCGAGCACGCCACGGGCCTGCGGAGCGGGCCGGTACTTGTAGATGCGTACGCCGCCCAGCTGCTGGCGCCCCGGGTCACCGGGGCCCTTCGGGCAGATCACGCTGACCTCGTAGCCCCGCGCCACCAGCGCCTGGCACTCCAGCCAGACACGTCGGTCCAGCGGCACGGGAAGGTTCTGGACGATGATCAGCACGTGCGTCTCTGCCACGCCATGTCTCTGCTGGGCTGCGTTGACCATAGGAGCAGCGTTGTGGAGCAGGCAGACCCCTCGGCGGGGGCGCCCGGCATATCCCCGAATCCGGGGATCGTGATCGGTGACCGCGGTGCCGCGGCGCTCTGCGGCTCCTAGCGTCGCGTGCTGTGAACCCGCTGGCCGAGCGCATCCTCTCCGCACGCACCCGCCCTCGTTCGGAGTCCGTGATCGCCGATCGGCGTACGTCGGTCGGCGCGGACACGCTGGTCGAGACGGCCGAGGGCGTGCGGGACGCGCTGGTCTCGGCCGCCGGTGTGCCACGGCCGCTGGTCGCGGTGGCGCTGCCGCTGTCGGCCGATGCGGTCGTCGCGCTCGTGGCCGCGATCCTCGGTGATCTCTCGGTCTGCTTCGTCGACCCGTCGGCCCCCGAGGAGCACCGCCGGGCCCTCGTCCAGGCGCTGCATCCCGACGTCGTGCTCGACCGGTCGGGCATCCGTGCGGTCGCCTCGTCGTCGTCCGCGGACGCCCGCGAGGCCGGGTACGTGGCGATGTCCTCCGGCTCCACCGGCGGCGGCCCCAAGGGGGTGCTGTCGGCCTGGGCCGGCATCGACGCGTTCGTCCCGCACGGCGCGGCCGCGCTCGACCTGGACGCCTCCTCGGTGTGGGCCGAGGTCTCGCACCTCTCCTACGACCTGGCGATGACCAACCTGCTGGTCGCCCTCGCGGCAGGCGCCTCTCTCCACGTGTCCGGATCTCTGGGTGACCGGCTCCGGCCGCTCGGCTTCTGCACCCGCGTCGAGGCGACGCACCTGCGGCTGGCTTCCCGGTTCATCGACCTGGCGGCCGCCGAGCGGGTCGACGCCGCCCCGCGGAGCCTGCGGGTGTGGGGCTCCGGCGGCGACCGGCTCTCCGCCACCGACGCGCAGCGCGTCTTCGACCTCGGGGTCGCGACCGTCGTCAACACGTACGGCACCAGCGAGACGATCGGGTTCGCCAGCGCCGCCCGGTTCGATGCCGGCGACGACCTGCCGGCGGTCCACGGCGCGCTCGGGATCGGGCGCGGGGAGGTCGGGGCGTGGCGTACGTCGCTGGCGGGTGACGGGGTCGGCGAGATGCTCGCCATCGAGTCGCCCCACCTACCCGGCGGCTACCTCTTCGGCGCCCCGAACGGTGAGTTTCCCCGGTGGGACGGCGCCGAGCGGGTGCTCACCGGCGACCTCGGCGCCCGCCACGGCGAGGAGCTCTTCTGCCTCGGCCGCGCGGGCCGCCGGGTCAAGCGCAGCGCGAGCTTCGTCGACCTGGACGTCCTCGACGCCGAGGTGAAGCAGGCCTTCGGCCTGGCGACGTTCACCGCCGCGACTCCCGAGGGCGACCTGGTGAGCCTGGTCGAGGGCACGGCGAACCACCTCGACGACCTCCGCCGCCGCCTCCCGACCGTCCTCCGTCCCGACTCGGTCCCCGACGTACTCGTCCCCGTCGCCCAGCTCCCCCGCCTCGGCAACGGCAAGATCGACCAGGCGGCGGCTCAGGCGCTGGCCGAGAGCTGACCCCGCACGTACTCGGCCAGCGAGCCGACGGACTCGAAGACCTCGGCGTTGATGTCGTCCTCGTCCATCTCGAAGCCGAAGCGGTCCTCGAGGACGGTGATCAGCTCGACCAGGGCGAGCGAGTCCAGCTCGGGCAGCGCACCGAAGAGCAGCGTGTCCGCGGTCAGGGTGCCGGCGCTGTGGTCGGCGCCGATCACGTCGGTGATCGCCCCGGCGACGCCGGCGAGGGTCGCGTCGGTCGTGTCGATGGTCATGGGACTCCTTGGGTTTCAGACGAGAACTTCGAGCGGCGCCGGGTGGCTCAGGAAGGCGGTGGGGCTGGCCGTGAGGCCGTACGCCCCGGCCTGATGCACCACGACCAGGTCGCCCACCTCGGCCCGTGGCAGGCTCACCTTGTCGCCGAGCAGGTCCAGGGGCGTGCAGAGGCAGCCGACGACCTGCACGACCTCCTCCTCGGCCTCCGCACCGTCGCGGGCAGCCACCACCGAGAGCGGGTAGTTGCGGCGGATGACCTGGCCGAAGTTGCCGGAGGCGGCGAGCTGGTGGTGCATGCCGCCGTCGACGACGAGGAAGGTCTTGCCGCGGGAGATCTTGCGGTCCACGACCCGGGTCACGTAGACCCCGGTCTCGCCGACCAGATAGCGGCCGAGCTCGATCACGACCTGCGCGGACGGCAGCGCAGGACGTACCCGACCTGCCAGCAGCTCCTCGAGCCGCGAGCCGACGAGCGGGAGGTCGAGAGGGCGATCCTGGGCGTAGTACGGGATCCCGAACCCGCCGCCGATGTTGAGGTAGGTCATCGGCTCCGGCAGGTCGCCGGCGAGCCGCAGCACGAGGTCGACGGTCCGCTCCTGAGCCTCCGCCAGGATCGACGCGTGCAGGTTCTGGGAGCCGGAGAAGACGTGGAAGCCGGCCACCTCGACGTCGCGGTCGTGCAGCGTCTTGAGCAGCAGCGGCACCGTCTCGGCGTCGACCCCGAACTGCTGGGCACCACCGCCCATCCGCATCCCGGAGCCCTTGACCTCGAAGTCCGGGTTGACCCGCACCGCGACCCGCGGCCGGATCCCGAGCCGCTCGGCGGCCTCGACCAGACGGTCGGCCTCCAGCGGCGACTCGATCTCGACCAGCACCCCGGCCGCGACGGCCTGGGTCAGCTCGGCGACCGACTTCCCCGGCCCCGCGAAGCTGACCCGGTCCGCAGCGATCCCGGTGTCGAGCGCGACCCTCATCTCGGCCCCCGAGGCCACGTCGAGCGCGTCGAGCCGCCGGGCGAGATGCTGCACCACCGCGGGCATCGGGTTGGCCTTGACCGCGTAGCTCAGGTGCACGTCACCGGGGAGCGCCGCACGCAGCGAGGCGACCCGGGCGTCGATCGCGGCCCGGTCGTAGGCGAAGAACGGCGTCGAGCCGACCCGCTCCGCCAGCAGACCCACAGGCACTCCACCAACGTCGGTCATCACCACTCCAGACATGTCAGCTCGCTGTACAGGTAGTCGACCCGGGCCGGGTCGAGGGCGTCGCTGCGCAGCATCTTCGGCCGCGACCGCGACAGCCGGTAGGACCCCGCCGGTGCCCCGCCGGCCACCCGGTGCTCGACCAGGGTCGCCGCGGCGCCGTGCTCCCGCAGCAGGTGCGAAGCCAGCCGCGGCGCGTGCCGCCGGAGGAGCTCCGGGTTGCTCGCGTAGAGGACCGAGGCGAAGGCGCGTACGCCCTTGCGGGTGTCCTTGCGGGCGACCACGTAGCAGTGCTCGGAGCCGGTGCTCAGCACCACGTGCCGGGCCGCCGCCGCGGCGCGGTGGTCGGCGTAGAGGTCCCGCTCCTCGCCCTGCAGCACCGAGTCCAGTACGTCGGGACGACTGCTCACCCGCACCCCACGCCGTCTCGGCAGCGCCATCGCCGGCACGAGCGAGGTGGTCGTGTCCAGATCCGTGAAC
The DNA here is from genome assembly GCA_040302365.1 of Nocardioides sp. NPDC126508. Taxonomy (GTDB): domain Bacteria; phylum Actinomycetota; class Actinomycetes; order Propionibacteriales; family Nocardioidaceae; genus Nocardioides. The sequence goes on along the minus strand of JBEOUM010000002.1, from coordinate 680,764 downwards.
TTGAGCTTGCGGTTGAGCGCGACCACGTTGCCCGAAGGCGAGAAGTCGGTGAACTCGTAGCCCGGCTGCTTGAGCAGCGTGGTCAGCAGCCGCAGCCCCTGATGACGATGGCTGTCGAGCACGCACCAGGCGCCCAGGTTGCAGACCTGGAGCGTCTCGGCGTCCACCGTCCGCTCGGAGTAGTAGGCGAGATAGGCGCCGACGACCCGATCGCCCTCGGCGAGGAAGAAGCCGTGGTTGGGCTGGGGTACGTCCCACGGCACCCGCAGCGCCTGGGTCCATTCCAACTCCTGGACCTTCGGGTTCAGCTGCTCGTGCAGGAACGTGGAGACGGCCGGGAGGTCGTCGGCCGTGATCGGCGAGAGCGTCGCCTTCATGCGCTCGCCACCCACTCGGGACCGCGCGGGGCGCTCATCCGCCGGCGGCTGACCAGGGTGCGTACGGCACGTCGCGAGGTCTGCTTCCCCAGCAGCGCACGGCTGCACTCGCGGGCCAGCACCATCAGCCAGTACGCAGCGCCCTGGACCCGCCCGCGGCGGGCCGTGAAGAGCCGCACCCGGTTGGCGACCAGGAGCGCCCACAGCCCGGGCGAGGTGGTGGACTCACCGCCGAGGTGCACGGCACGGGCCTCGGGCACGAACCGCACCCGGAAGCCACGGTCGCCGGCGCGCAGGTGGAACTCGGTCTCCTCGGAGTAGAGGAAGTAGGACTCGTCCCACGGGCCGCAGGCCCGCCAGCAGGCGGCGCTGATCAGCTGGGTCGACCCCTCGGCCCAGTCGGTGTCCTGGACCCGTTCGTACTCGTCGGGCGAGGCCACGATCTCCCCCGCCCACCGGAGCCGCCCGGCGCGGTTGGCACCCACGACGGCATCGGCGAAGGCCCGCACCAGGCTCGGCGCGCCACGCATCGACTCGATCAGCCGGCCCTCGGCGTCGACCAGCCGGGGCACCGCGACGCCGACCCCGGGCCGATCGCCGACCGGCAGCGCGAGCTCGCGCGCGAGCGCGACCCCGCAGCCGGGCTCGAGGCGTACGTCCGGGTTGAGCACCAGCACCGCGTCCAGGCCGGGGTCGGCGGCGAGGGCGGCTGCGACACCTGCGTTGATCCCGGCGGCGTAGCCGCCGTTGCGCCCGGTCTCGACGACGGTCGCCGCCGGCGCGAGCCGGCGCGCGGTCGCGACGGTGTCGTCGGCCGAGGCGTTGTCCGCGATCACCAGCCGCCAGCTGAGCCCCGCGAGCCCACCCGGCAGGGAGCCGACGAGATCGGCCAGCAGGTGAGCGCTGTTGTAGGTCACCACCACGACGGCGATGGTGCGGATGGGCTGCGACACGCCACGAGTCTTGACGGTGCAGACCCCGCCCGGAGGCGCCTGCCGACCTCAGATCCCCCGTATGAGGTAGGCCTTCCCACAGCGTGACCGGACACCGCCTCCGGCTCCTTAGCGTGGAGAACATGCCCGCTCACGTGACCAACATCTGCTTCCACGGCATCGGCGTGCCCGAGCGCGAGCTGGAGCCGGGCGAGGAGCGCTACTGGATCACCCAGGACGCCTACGAGGACATCCTGGACGCCGTCGCCGGCCGGCCCGAGGTGCGGATCAGCTTCGACGACGGCAACCACTCCGACGTCGCGATCGGGCTGCCGGGCCTGCTCGCCCGTGGCCTGAGCGCGACCTTCTTCGTCCTGGCCGGACGGCTCGGGCTGCCGGGCAGCGTCGACCGTCTCGACATCCGTCTCCTCCGGGTGGCCGGGATGCGGATCGGCACCCACGGCATGGACCACGTCAGCTGGCGCGGCCTCGACGCCCCCGGCGTACGCCGCGAGCTGATCGAGGCCCGCGAGCAGATCACCATGGCGGCCGGTGAGGTGGTGGAGGAGGCGGCCCTCCCGCTCGGCCGCTACGACCGCACCACGCTGCGCCACCTGCGCCGCCTGGGCTACCAGCACGTCTACACCAGCGACCGCGCCCACGCGGTGGCCGGAGCCTGGCTGCAGCCGAGGTTCAGCATCACAGCGGACGACGACGGGGCCGGCGTACGCAGGCAGATCCTGAGCGGGCAGGGCATCGCCCGGCGGGTGGAACGCCAGGCGGCCGGGCTGGTCAAGCGGCTGCGCTGAGCCAGGGCGAGCGCGGGTCGAGTGCGGGACGAGCACGGGACGGACACGAAGAGAAGTAACCAGTTTGAAGGATGCCCACGACCCCGGGGTCGGGCAGGGTCGGCAGGACAGTGCCGCCAAGACAACGGTCATCGAGACGCGAACGGGTGCGAACACATGCCAACCAAGCCAGGCCGGCGCCGGCGGATCGCGGTCCTAGGAGGTCTGGCTCTGCTGCTGGCCGCCACGACCTGGTTCCTGTGGCCCAACCCGGCACAGGTACGCAACGTCGGCTCCGACTCGCTGCCGACGGTCCCGCCGCCCGCGAGCGTGGACCCAACCCCCACGCCCTCGGCCGACCCGAGCCCGCTGATCTCGTCGACGCCGCCGACACCGACACCCACGCCGACGCCGACCCCGGAGACGACGGAGCCCGCGACCACCGCCGCGCCACCTGTGAAGGGGTTCCCGACGCGTGAGTCGGCCGGCCTGCCCTCGGGCTGGAAGCCGAAGCGCACCGTGACCGGTGACTTCTGGGTCCAGCACCGCGGCGCGGTCGTGGAGGACCTGCGGATCACCAACGGCGTCATCTACGTCACCGCTCCCGGCGTGACCCTGCGCCGCATCGAGGCGATCGCCTCGGTCGTGGTCAACGACTACAACGACCAGTGCAGCAGCGGGCTGCGGATCGAGGACTCCGACTTCGTCCGGAGCAGCGCCCCGACGACCGAGGAGGCCTGGCCCGCGGTCTCGGCGGGCGGCTACACGGTGGACAACGTCGTCATCGACGGCGTGCCCGAGGGGCTGCGCGCCTCCAACAAGGAGCGCTGCGGTGGTATCGGCATCAAGGACTCCTTCATCCGGGTCACCTCGCCCGACGTGTGCAGCGACTGGCACGGCGACGGCCTGCAGGGCTACGGCGGCGGCAAGATCAAGGTGCGGCGTACGGTGATGATCCTGGACGTCAAGAACAGCTGCTACGGCACCGCTCCGTTCTTCAACCCCGCCGAGCAGGGCAACGACTCGGTCGACATCGACGGCCTGGTCGTCGCCGGCGGTGGCTACCCGTTCCGCAACGGCACACCGGGATCGGTGCGCAACCTCTACGTGGTCGACCAGAGCTGGGTCTACAACCCGCTCGACGTGGACTGCTCGCTGGTCACCGAGTGGAGCGCGGCCGTGGTGACCATGGACTCGGCGGGTCAGCCCGTCCCGCTGCGCGACCTACCCTGCGAATGACCTCGGAGTCCCCGGAAACCGCCATTTATACCGAGTTTTGAGGGTGACTGCTCGGGAAGGGTCGAACGTAAGGTCGATGCCGTTGCCGGTATCCCATACGAACAGGTGCATTCATGCCCCCGCACAGCATGCCCCCGAGCACACATCGACGACGGATCGACCGACCTCCCCCCGGTCGTCGCAGGACCACCCGGTGGCGGCGTACCGCCATCGCCAGCGTCCTGGTCACCCTCGTCACCGGCGGTGTTCTGTGGACGTTGGGAGCGGCGACCGCCCACCCGAAGGCGGTCAGCCTCCACCCCGACCACGCCGCCCCGGCGGTGCCGGGCCACCGCCCGCCGGGTCGGCACCGTCGTCCATCGCCGACCAGCGCGCCCGTGACCCTGAGCCCCAGCCCCTCGACGAGCGTCAGCCCGAGCGCTCCGGCGAGCACGCCGACAGCTCCCTCGACCTCCTCGAGCTCCCCGACCGGCGCCCCGACGACCTCCGCCCCCACCTCCGCCCCTCCCTCCGGCGGCTTCCCGACCCGCGCCTCGGCCGGCCTCCCGGACGGCTGGCAGCCGAAGCGGACGGTGTCCGGGACGTACACGATCAGCACGCCGGGGGCCGTCGTGGAGGACCTGCGCGTCACGAACGGGACGATCAACGTCACGGCCAGGAACGTGACCCTGCGCCGGGTGCAGGCGGTCGGCTCGGTGATCGCCAACTTCACCAGCGGCACCTGCGCGACCGGACTCGTCATCGAGGACTCCGAGATCGTCCGGGGCACGGCCCCGACGACGGACGAGGCCTGGCCGGCGGTCACCTCGGGCGGCTACACGGCACGCAACGTCCTCATCGACGGGGTGCCGGAGGGCTTCCGGGCCCAGGGGAAGTCGGCTTGCGGTGGCGTCGGGATCTACGACTCCTACGTACGCGTCGTCTCCCCCGACGTCTGCACCGACTGGCACGGTGACGGCATCCAGGGCTACGGCGGCGGCGCACTCACCGTCCGGAAGACGGTCATCGACTTCGTCGACACCAACGACTGCGGCGGCACCGCCCCGTTCTTCTACCCCGACCAGGACAACACCTCCGTCGACATCGACGGCCTGGTCGTGAGCGGCGGCGGCTACCCCTTCCGGCTCGGCACACCGGGCACGGTGAGGAACCTGTACGTGGTCGACAAGAGCTGGGTCTTCGGGCCGCTCGACGTCCGGTGCAACCTGGTCACCCAGTGGCAGGCCGCGATCGCGACGATGGACTCAGCGGGCCAGCCCCGGCCGGTCCGAGACCTTCCCTGCGGATGAGGGCGCTTCGGGTACGGGCACCGCGGGTGGCGGCCGTTCGGACGTCAGCCGGGTGACCGCGCTGCCCAGCCCGAGCACCAGGAAGATCGTGCCCATCGTCATCGGGAAGGCGAACCCGTCGAAGAAGGCCAGCCCGGCGAAGCCGGCGGCGGCGGCGCCGATGAGCGCGATGACCAGGTCACGCGTCTTCGGGTCCTCGCAGGCCCGGTAGACCCTGGCGAGCTGGAGGAAGGTCGCGATCACGAACGCCGCGAACAGGAGCACGCCGACGATCCCGATGCTGACCATCATCTGGAGGTACTGGTTGTCGAAGATGCGGTACTTCGGCAGGAAGGTCCCCAGCCCGCGCCCGAAGAACGGGTTGCGGTCGACGAAAAACCACGCCACGCCATAGCTGTCGGTGCGCGAGGTGACGCTCGGGTCCTCCTCGGCGCCGACGAACATGCCGGTCACCGAGTTGATGATCCGGGGTGCGACCAGGAAGACCAGCCCCAGGCCACCGACCGCGAGCCCCAGGACCAGCGCGCGCTGCCGTCGTGACCAGCCGATCATGCAGACCGCGACGGCGATGGCCGCGCCGAGGTAGGCCGACCGGCTCGAGGAGGCCGCGATGACCATGCAGATCAGCGTGACCGGCGCCCAGCGTACGAGCGGGTTGAGGTTGCGGTGGTGGAAGCCGACGTGGAGAGCGACCGGCAGCAGCATCCCCATCAGGGTGCCGTACTCGATCGGGCTCAGCGCGGTCCCGGCGGGACGGACGAGGCCGTTGCGCATCGCCAGCTCGACCGACGTCATCGGGGTCAGGACGGGGACCGAGATCCGGTCGACGAAGACCTGCTTGGCGAAGAACTGGGCCAGCCCGAGGACCGCCAGGAAGGTGCCGCCAACGACCAGCCGCCACACCAGCACATGGACCCGGGCCATGCTCGGGATGACGTCCCCGGCGAGCAGCAGCGTGCCCACCCAGGAGACCATCGCGATGATCGCGACGTCCGCCGGGCTGACCTCGTCGCGGCTGATCGGCCGCGACATCGCGATGACGTACGTCACCCCGACGCTGAACAGGAACAGCGCCAGCATCAGCCGCATCGGCTGGTGCGGCTGATCCACCGGCAGCGGCCGGCCGATGCTCACCAGGCCCCAGATCGCGAAGCTGCCCAGCCCCATCAGCATCGAGACCGAGCCGGCGCTGCCCAGCGGACGGAAGACCAGCCAGGACGGGATCACGAAGACGGCGAACGTGTAGAGGCTCAGCCACGTCACCGCATCGACGCCACGGCGTACGGCCATCGTCCCGGCCTCAGCCGTGGAGGCGTTGGACGACGTGGTCGTCGAGCTCGTCCGCCTCGTCCGCCTCGTCCGGGACGATCTCGCCGGCCCTGGCACTCTCCTCACGGGCCAGGCGGCGGCGCAGCATGATCCCGTCGATGGCGTAGACGAGGACGGCGGTCAGGGCCAGGCCGAGCACGACGGCCATGATCCGCGCCCGCAGCTGGCCGCTGCCGTCGACCGCCGCGGTCTCGTCGAGCGCGAGCGGCTGCGAGCGCAGCCGGGCGTTGCCCTTCGCCTTGACCTCGTCCTGGAGCCTGCCGAGAGTCTCCGGGATGGAGTCGGCGACGAAGTTCAGCGCCTCGATGGCATTGGCCTCGCTGTCCGCGCTGACGTCGATCGCGATCACCGGGCCGCGCGTCGACTCCTCCATCGAGACGGTGACCGAGGCGCCCGGGGTGACCTCGGCGATCGCCTCCTGGGCAGGCGCGCTGGTGTAGTAGGCGACGACCACCCGGGCCGGCAGGTCGAGCCCGCCGAGCCCCAGGAACGGGTTGCCGCCGGGGCCGACCGCGTTCTTCGACGGCAGCATGAGCACCAGACCACGGGCGGTGTAGGACGGCGCCACGAACGCCGATGCGCTCCAGCCGAGCACGCCGGTGAGCAGGATGCCGATCACCGCGAGATACCAACGCCGCCGGATCGCACCGACGAACTCCGACAACACCATGGGCCCGAACGTACCCAGCCGGGATCGGTCCGCACCGACCTCTCCCGGGTCCTACCCGATTTGGGCGATGACCCCGCTGACCTGGGCTGACTCCGCCTCGGCGGACCTAGCGTTCGAGGCATGGCGCTGTGGGACCTGCTGCGGGCGATGGTCCGACGATGGCCGATCGTGGTGCTCGGCGCGATCCTCACCCTCGCCGCCGCGAACTACGCCGGCCAGGACCGCAGCATCTACTGGACGCGTACCGATCTGGTCTTCCTGGCGCCGAAGAACGCGCAGTACCCGAACGCGCTGCGGGCGACCTCGGAGGACATGGTGATCACCGCCGGGGTGGTCGGCAAGCTCGTCGCCGGCACCCGGCAGGTGCCGAAGTTCACCGCCACCGACGCGGGGCTGATCGGGATGGGCGTACGCGACGGGTGGACCGTCCGGCTGCCCGACACCGGCGGCCAGTGGGCGCCCAACTACGTCGACCAGTGGCTGATCATCGAGGTCGTCGGCCCTGACCCGGAGACGGTCCGCACCCGCAAGGAGCAGCTGGTCGAGAAGATGGCGGCCGCGCTCGACCGGGTGCAGGACGAGTACAAGGTGGACCGGAAGTTCCGGATGACCACCAAGGAGGCGCCCGGCTCGACCGTCGTCTACCCCGTCGGCGGCAGCTCGCGGCGGGCGTTCGCGGTCTCCGGGCTGCTCGGCGCCGCGGCGACCCTCTACCTGGTCGTACGCATCGACCCGATCCTGCTGCGGCGCAGGCAGCGCCGGGCCGAGACCCCCATGGAGCCCGACGTTGTCTGAGACCCCGCGTGAGACCCGCCCGCACACCGCGCTCGCCTGGAGCATCGCGAACACCGCGGTGACCAAGCTCGGCACCATGGTCGTCGGCATCCTCGTCGCCCGGCTGCTCGGCCCGGAGAGCTACGGGACCTACGCCGTCGCCTTCCTCGCCCTGATGGCGGTGCTCAGCTTCAACGAGCTCGGGGTGAGCCTCGCGGTCGTGCGCTGGAAGGACGACCCGCGCGAGATCGCGCCGACGGTGACCACGATCTCGGTCGTCTCGAGCCTGCTCATCGCCGCGGCGATGGTGGTCGGCGCCGAGCCGTACGCACGCGCGATGGGTGAGCCGGATGCGGCGGTGCTGGTGGCTCTCTTCGCGGTGCCGGTCGTGCTCAGCGGGATCAGCGCGACGCCCGCCGCGCTGCTGCAGCGCGACCTGATGCAGGGCAGGCGGATGCTCATCGACCAGCTGGCCACGGTCGTGGCGGTGCCGGTCATGCTCGGGCTGGCACTGGCCGGCGCGGGTCCGTTCTCGCTGGTCATCGGGCATCTTCTGGGCGTCTCCGTGACCACGGTGATGTTCCTACGGATGTCTCCGCTGCCGTGGCGGCTGGGGCTCTCCCGCTCCCACGCGGTCGCGCTGCTCCGCTTCGGCACGCCGCTCGCGGTGACCAGCATCCTGGTCTTCGCGGTCGGGTTCGCCGACCAGATCGTCATCGGCAGCACGCTCGGCGCGACCGCCCTCGGCTTCTACGTCGTCGCCTTCAACCTGTCCAGCTGGCCGGTGACGATGCTGTCGAAGCCGCTGCGGCAGGTCACGCCGGTGATCTTCGCCCGGCTGCAGCGCGACCCGCACGGGATGCGGCACGCCTTCTCCCGGCTCTCCGCGCTGGTGCTGACCGTGACGCTCCCCGGCTGCTCGGCGCTGGCCGCGCTGGCGCCGGAGGTGATCCGGCTGGTCTACGGCCACGTCTGGCTGGCCGCTGCGGCGCCGCTCCTCTGGCTCGGGGCGCTGGCCGTGCTGCGGATCTCCTTCGAGCTCGCCTACGACTTCCTGGTCATCGCCGGCTCCACGCGGAGCCTGATGACGATCCAGATCGTCTGGCTGATCGCCCTGGTGCCGGCGCTGCTGGCGGGGGCGACCTGGTCCGGCGTGGGCGGGGTCGGGCTGGCCGCGTTCGTGGTCGGGCTCGTCGTCATCCTGCCGCTGCACCTCTTCTACCTCGCCCGGGCCGGGGTCGGGCTCGGAGGCCTCGCCTCCGGTGCCGCCCTGCCCGCCGTCGGCGCCGTCGCCGTCTGGGCCGCGGCCGTCGGGCTGCGTGCCGTACAACCGTCGGTCTGGGTGACCTGCGTGGCCACGGGGCTCGTGCTCACCGCCGTGTGGGCGGTGCTGCTGCGGCGCCGGCGCGAGGACGTCGGCTGGTTCCGCTCCGGCGCCGGCTCCCCCACCGAGACCCCCACCGATCCCCGGAGCGAGGACGTGCATGTCTGACCGTCTCGACGACAACCACGACACCCTGGAGGAGATGTACGCCGCCGCCGCAGCCGCCGGGAGACGACGGCCGCAGCGCGCGGCCGCGCTGGCCCAGGCCGCGGCCGAGTTCGCCTGGGGCAACCACACCGGCTGGTTCGCGTACGAGCCGCTCGAGGTGCTGCTCTCCGACCTGGGCCGCTCGCTCCCCTCCGTGCCGGTGCCCGCCCGTCCGCTGCGTACGCTGCACGTGGTCACGCAGATGTACCAGAGCGGCGGGCACACCCAGATCATCGCCGGCTGGACCGACCAGCTCGCCGATCACGCCCACGAGATCGTCGCGACCCGGCACATGACCTCCCCGGTGCCGGCCAAGATCGCCACCCGGCTCGGGGAGCGGGTCGGGCTGACCATGCTCGACACCACTCCGGGGTCGCTGATGCACCGCGCCGCCCGGCTGCGCGCGCTCGCCTCGACCGCCGACCTGGTCGTCTCCCACTGCCACCCCTTCGACGTCGTCCCGGCGCTCGCCTTCGCCGACCGCCGCGGCCTGCCGCCGGTGGTCTACATCGACAACACCGACCACGTCTTCTGGGTCGGTGTGCGGGCCTACGACCGGGTCGTCCACCTGCGTCGCAGCGGCCAGGACCTCGCGCTGCACCGCCGCGGTCTGCCTCTCGAGCGCTCGGTGCTGCGGAACCGGCCGCTGGCCGTCCGGGGTCGGACGAAGCGACGGGAGACGGCGAAGCCGCGGTGGCGCGTGCCCGCCTCGGACGTGCTCGTCGTGACCGCGGCCGACTCCAGCAAGTTCCAGGGCGGTGACACCTACCTCGCTGCGGTCGAGGCCGCCGTGGCCGCCGAGCCCCGGCTGCAGTGGCGGGTCGCCGGCCCCGACCCGGAGTCGGAGCCGTGGGCGGGTCTGGCCCGGCGTACGTCCGGCCGGATCCAGGCCGTCGGCATGCTCCCCGACGTCGCACCGCTGCACCTCGCCGCCGACGTCTACCTCGACTCCTACCCGTTCGCCGGGCTCACCTCGCTGCTCGAGTCGGGCGGCCTGGCCAACCCGGTGGTCACCTTCCGCGGCCACCGGCCCGAGTGTGCGGTGTGGGGATCCGACTCCCCCGGCATCGACCACCTGATGCTGCGGCCCAAGACCCCCGACCAGCTGCGCGACACCCTCGTCGACCTCGTCCGCCGCCCGCGCGAGCGGGTCACCCGTGGCACCGCGACCGCCCAGGCGATCCTGGAGTGCCACACCGGTCCCGGCTGGGTCTCCGAGGCCGAGTCGCTCTACCGGATGCCGCAGCTCCTCGACGACGACTTCCTCGCACCCGTCCGCGGCCGCGGCCACCTCGACCTGCTCACCGTCTCCGTCCAGGCGACCAACCCGTTCAGCCGCACCGCCGCCGACATCACCGCCGGCCTCCTCGGGGCGATGCCGCTCGGCGACCGGCTCGCGATGTGGCGCCAGACCCGCCGCGGCGGCGCCGGCCGCCTCCGCGACCTCGCGCCCGAGTGGGCTGCCGCGGCCGTGCGGGCGCGGTTGCGGCGCCGGCGTGCGGTGATACCCGGTTGACCGGGTATCCCTGCACCAAGACTCACCCCACGAAGAAAGCCCGGTTCCGCGGGCGGCTCCACAGCGACGCCAGGACCCTGGGCTCGACGCCGAGGAGGAGCCAGAGGCCGGTGTCGCGGGCCAGCCCCGCGACGTACGGCTCTCGGGTGGTGGCGGCGAGGGGGGCGATCTCGTCGGGCCGCAGGCCGGTGACGAGGAGGAGCTGGTCGGGGGCGGTGGCGGCGACGGCGGCGACGACGCCGGGCCACCGGAGGGTGGCGGCGGAGAAGGGGAGGCCGTTGCGCTCGAGGCCGTCGGCCTCGCCGACGGTGCCGTCGCGGGAGGGGTCGATGACGCGGATCGAGGAGCTGGCGGCGAGGCGGGCGACGTCGTCGACGAGCAGCCGGATGTCGGCGAGAACCACCTGGCCACGACCGGGCCGCGGGACCCGGCGCAGCGAGCGTGCCACCCGGCGGGCACGGACCGACTCATCCAGGAACCCGCGGGCACCGCGGACCCGCCGGACCGGCCACGAGGTGGCCGCGGAGCCGTGCTCACCGCCGACGATCCCGCAGGTCGTACGCACCGGCACCAAGCCCGCATAGGTCCGACCGACAGCACGGTGGGCGACGTCGAGGCGGGCGAGGTTGGTGGTCATGCTGTTGTGGGTCAGCGGGATGTCGACGGCCGCGGCCCGGCGGCCGGAGGCGCGCATCCGGAGGCAGTACTCGACGGCGTACGCGTGCCAGGCCAGGTCGGGCGACTCCGAGAGCGGCTCGCGCAGCACCTGCGCGCGGGCGACCATGAAGAGCACCTCATCGAGCGAGTCGACGTCCGTCGGGACCGACGTGGAGCGGCCGAGCGGGACCACCCGGTCCCGCATCGCGCCGATCACCTCGCCGTGGTGGCTGACCCCGACCGCCCCGAGCACGCCGATCGCCGGATCCGCCAGGACGGCGGACGCGGCGGCCTCGAGCGCGGGCAGCGAGTGCAGGTAGACGTCCTGGTGGACGAAGACGACGACCTCGTTGCGCGCCAGCCGGGCGCCGTGGTTCAGGGCCGCGCCGGCGCTCGCGAACGCCCCGGAGACGTTGTCGACGGGGATCACCTCGGTCTGCCGCGATGCATCCGTACCGGCCTTGACCGAGGCGGCCAGGCACGACTCCAGCACCGCCGGGTCGTTGAAGACGCAGACGATCGAGACCGGCGTACGCACCTCACCCATGCCTCACCGCCTCGGCGAGCACCTCGGCGACGTACTCCTGCTGCTCCGGGCTCAGGTGCGGGAACATCGGCAGCGACAGGATCTCGCCCGCCGCCCGTTCCGCGACCGGGAAGGAGCCCTCGCCCAGCCCCAGCGAGGCGTACGCAGCGGTCAGATGCACCGGGAACGGATAGTGGATCCCGGCGCCGATCCCGGCGTCCAGCAGCGCCGCCAGCACCCGGTCGCGGTCGGCGACCCGGACGACGTAGAGATGCCAGACGTCCTGGTTGCCGGGCGCGGACTGGGGCACCCGCACCCCGGGAACGCCGGAGAGGAGGGCGTGGTAGCGGTCGGCGGCCTGCCGGCGCAGCTCGTTCCACTTCTCCAGCCGAGCCAGCTTGGCGGAGAGCACGACGGCCTGGATCGTGTCGAGGCGGGAGTTCATCCCGGCGACCTCGTGGACGTACTTGGTCTCCGAGCCGTGCGCCGCGAGGAGCCGGACCGTCCGGGCGATCTCCGGGTCGGAGGTCGTCACCGCGCCCGCGTCACCAGCCGCACCGAGGTTCTTGCCGGGGTAGAAGCTGGTCGCCGCGACCCGGGCGAGCGAGCCGGCGGGACGGCCGTGACGCCGGGCTCCCTGGGCCTGCGCGGCGTCCTCGATCACCGGGATCCCGGCGGCCTCCGCCAACGGCAGCAGCTGCTCCACGAACGCGGCCTGCCCGAACAGGTGCACCGGCGCGATCGCCTGCGTGCGCGGCGTGATCGCCCGCTCGACCGCGACCGGGTCGATCAGCAGGTGCTCATCGTCGACGTCGACCGGGACCGGCACCGCCCCGATCCGGGTGGCCGCCTCGGCGGTCGCGATGAAGGTGTTGGCGGGCACGATCACCTCGCCCCCGGGGCGCACGCCCACGGCCCGCATCGCGAGCTCGAGCGCGTCGGTCCCGTTTCCGACACCAACACAGTGAGAAGCGCCGACATAGGCCGCATAGGCGTCCTCGAAGACGGTCACCTCCGGCCCGCCCACGAACGCGGTGCGCGAGAACACGTGGTCCAGGCCGAGGCGTACCTCGTCATCTATCTCCGACTGCTGCGCCCCGAGGTCGACGAACGGCACCTTCACCAGATCAGCTCCTGACGTGAGTTCAGACGGCGGGCGGGCACTCCGGCCCAGGTCTCCCCGGCGGGCAGGTCACTGAGCAGGACCGCTCCCATGCCGAGGACGGAGTCGGCTCCGACGGTGGTGCGCTGACGCACCGAGGAGCTCATCCCGAGGTAGGCGGCCTCACCGATCACGACCTCGCCACCCAGGGTCACCCCGGCGCAGAGGGTGGCGTAGTCGCCGACGATGTCGTCGTGGGTGAGGACGGCGTTGGGCATCGCGACGACATGGCGCCCGACGCGTACGCCGGCGGTCAGCACGACCCCGGCGAGCAGGACGCTCCCGGCGCCGAGCTCGCAGCCGATCGGCACCGACGCGGCCGGATGGACGATGGTCGCGTAGCGCTCCGGCGCGACCCCGTAGCCGTTCAGCCGCTCGGCCAGGCGTCGACGCGTCGCCCCGGCTCCGGCACAGAGCACCAGGTCGGCACCGCAGTCGGTGACGACCTCGACCGGGCCGATGACCTTGGCCCCGCCGACCCCGTCGACGGAGCCGATCACCTCGCCCCAGCGCTCGCGGTCGTCGTCGACCGCGACGATCTCGTCGTAGCGGAACTCGTTGGCCGCGGCCGCGGCAGCGACCTCCCCCGCCAACCCGCTCGCGGCGACGAGAACGAGCGCGGTCATCGACGTTCCCCCCGGAGTACGTCGATGACCCGCGCCTGCTCCGAGTCCGACATCTGGTGGAAGAGCGGCAGGATGAGCGTGGAGTCGGTGAGGTGCTCGGTGACCGGGAGGCTGACCCCCGCGGAGGCGTACGCAGGCTGCCGGTGTGCCGCCATGATCCCGCGCCGGGCGGAGATGCCCGCCTCGGCCAGGGCGCTCAGCAGCCCCTCCCTGTCGGCCCCGTAGTCCGCCAGAACCTCGATCCAGAACGACTGGAAGTTGCCGGTCCCCCACGCCGGGTCCGCGACCGCGCGCAGCCCGTCGATCTCGGCGACCGCCTTCGCGTAGACCGCGGCCAGCTCCCGGCGGCGGGCGACGACTTCCGGCAGCCGGGAGAGCTGCACGAGGCCGACCGCGGCCTGCAGGTCGGTCATCCGGAAGTTGAAGCCGACCTCGTCGTAGGACTCCGGCGGCGAGACCAGGCTGGCGTGCCGGTCGGCGGCCGAGACGCTCATCGCGTGCTCGCGCAGCGTCCGCGCCCGCGCCGCCCAGTCCTCACGCGAGGTGGTGAGCATCCCGCCCTCACCGGTGGTGAGGATCTTGCGCGGGTGGAAGGACCAGGCCGCGATCTCGGCGCCGGCACCCACGGGACGGCCGCGGTAGGTCGACCCGGCGCCGCAGGCCGCGTCCTCGACGACCACGATGTCGAGCGGGTCGCAGACCTCCCGGATCGCGTCCAGGTCGACCGGCACCCCGCCCTGGTCGACCACGATCACCGCCGTCGTCCGCGGCGTGAGCGCCTCTCGCACCGTCGATGCGGTGAGGTTCCCGGTCACCGGCGAGACGTCCGCGAAGACCGGCCGCGCACCGACGTAGACCGCCGCGTTGGCGGTCGCGATGAAGGAGAAGGACGGGACCACGACGTCGTCCCCGGGACGTACGCCCGCGACGACCAGCGCGAGATGGAGCGCCGTCGTGCAGCTCGAGGTGGCGACGGCGTACGCCGCCTGCTGCGAGGCGGCGAAGCGGCGCTCGAACTCGGCCACCCGGGGCCCCTGGGCGACCCAGCCGGAGCGGAGCACCTCGGTGACGGCCTCGATCTCCTCCTCGCCCAGCCAGGGCTGCATCACGTTGATTCGGCTCACGACCCACCACCCTGAAGAGCCCGCCCCGCCGCGATCTCGGAGCGCAGCGGCCGCCACCACTCGACCAGCTGGCGCAGCCCCTCCTCCAGCCCGATCGTCGGCTCCCAGCCCAGGTCGTCGCGAGCCGCGGAGATGTCGGCGAGCCGGCGGGTGACGCCGTTGACCGCCCGCTCGGGACCGTGCTCGACCTCCAGCCCGGAGGCGCCCATCACCCGCAGCAGCGCCTCGGCCAGCTCCAGCAGAGACGTCTCCGTGCCGGAGGCGATGTTGTAGACGCCCTCGGTCACCTCGGAGGCGGCCGCCAGGATGTTGGCGCGGGCGATGTCGGGGACGCAGACGAAGTCCATCGTCTGCCGGCCGTCGCCGAAGATCAGCGGTGGCTTGCCGTCGGCGATCCGCTCCATCCACCGCACCAGCACCTCGGTGTAGGCGCCGTGCACGTCCATCCGGGGCCCGTAGACGTTGAAGTAGCGCAGCCCGACGTAGTCGAGCCCGTGCATCGCCCGGAAGGAGCGCACCAGCCCCTCGTTGTAGGACTTCGCGGCCCCGTAGAGGGTGTCGTTGTTGTTGTGGTGGTGTCCCTCGGGCGTCGGGAACTCCTCGGCCAGCCCGAAGACCGATGCCGAGGACGCATAGACCAGCTTCGAGACGCCCGCCTCGACCGCCGCCTCGACCACGTTGAAGGTCCCGTCGACCAGCACCTCGTTGGCCAGGCGCGGCTCCTCGGCGCACAGGGTGATCCGGATGGCGGCCTGGTGGAAGACCAGGTCCTTGCCCATGCTCAGCTCGAAGACCAGGTCCCGGTCCCGGATGTCGCCCTCGACCAGCGTGACTCGGCCGGAGGCGAGCGCGTCGTCGAGGTTGGCCTTGCGGCCCCGGATCAGGCTGTCGAGGACGTCGACATGGCCCACGCCCTCATCGAGGAGCTGGTCGACGATGGTGGAGCCGATCGTTCCGGCACCCCCGGTCACCAGCACGTTCGCACCGTTCAATGACGTCATCGGATCAGCTCCAGGGTCGGGGTCTGGGCGGCCACCTCGACGAGGGCGCCGCGGGCTCGGAGGCTGGTCTGGGCCGCCTCCAGGACGGAGAGGACACGGAGCCCGGCGGCCCCGTCGGTGACCGGCGCGCGCTCGCCCCGGATCGCGCCGGCGAACTCGCCGACCATCCGGGACAGCGCCTCGTACTCGGGCAGCGCGGGCGCCCAGGTGTCGCCCAGCCGGTAGGAGATCGTCGCGGCGGCGCGGTCGGCCCTGTCGAAATTGTCCACGCTCTGCTGGACCAGGTCGACGCCCCGGTCGAAGACGCTGAGCCGCTGCTGCGGGTTCAGGTCGTCCCAGACCAACGTACGCCGGCTCCCGCCGATCACCATCTGCCTGATCTTGGTGGGGCTGAGCCAGTTGACGTGGATGTGGGCCATCGCCCCGCCCTCGAGCGGCAGGGTCAGGTAGCCGACGCACGCCTTCCCGGCACCCAGCGGGTCGGAGCCGTGCGCGGCGACCCCGGTGGGGCGCAGCCCGCCGGGAAGGACGAAGTCGAGGATGGAGAGGTCGTGCGGGGCCAGGTCCCAGAAGACGTCGACGTCGGGCTGCACCAGCCCGAGGTTGATCCGCACCGAGTCGACGAACAGGATGTCGCCGAGCGAGCCGTCCTCGACCAGCTCGCGGATCTTCTGCACCACCGGCGTGTAGCAGTAGGTGTGGTCGGCCATCAGCACCAGACCGTTGTCCCGCGCGGTCTCGACCATGCTCCGTCCCGACTCGACGTCGTCGGCGAGCGGCTTCTCGACGAGCACGTGCTTCCCGGCCCGCAGCGCCCGCTCCACCAGCCCCCGGTGCGTACGGGCCGGGGTCGCGATCGCGACCGCGTCCACGTCCTCGCGCGCGAGCACCTCGTCGAGGTCGGTCGTGGCGAGCACGTCGGTGCCGCCGCCGATCACCTCCCGGGCCCGCGCGAGGTCCAGGTCGACCACCGCGACCAGCGCCCAGTCCCGTGCGTTCCGGAAGTTGCGGACCAGGTTGGGCCCCCAGTAACCGGCCCCGACCACTGCCACGCCGAGCGGTTCGCCATCAGTCATGTCGACCATGGAATCGGCGAGGGGCGAGGCTCCGAAGAGCCTCGCCCCACCTATCCCCGCAATTAGGGACCGCTTCGCCGGACTACGGTGACGCCGGGCGGAACCGCACGTCCACGAAGTAGTTCGTGGAGTTCCAGGATCGGTTCGGGAGCCCCCCTCCGGACCCGTACCGATACCTGCCGTTGGCTCCGCCCGGGGCCGTCAGTGGGCCGACCGTCCGCGACTGCGTGAGGGCGGCGGGCGTGGAGGAGTAGCGCCCGTTGGGGGCGTAGTAGGACACCACGTACGTCGCTCCCGGGGTGAGCGCGACCGGGGTCGCCAACGTGGCCTGCTGCCAGCCGGTCGCGGTCTCACCGGTGAAGGTCACCGTCGCGATCCGGGTGCCCGCCGCGTTCCACAGCGAGCCGGTGTGGGTGCCGGTGTTGCCGCTGCCCTTGTAGAACCGGATCGCCGTCACCGAGCCGGCCACCGACGTCGTGAACGCGGTGCCGACCTCGATCGGCATCACGTCGAGCGTCGACGCGGTCTGCGGTGTGACGCCGGTGAACAGCGAGTACTCCGACGCCGTCGCCGGGATCGTGGTGAACGACCACGTCTGCGTGGGCAGGGTCGCCCCGTCGGTCGAGACCACCCCCGAGACGCTCACCGACACCGTCGCCCCGGACGGCAGCGCCGCTGTCGGAGTGAAGGTGAGCGTACGTCCGTCGGTGCTCCGCGCCGCCGAGCCCGCCACCGCTGACCCGTTGGCCGTGACCGACATGCTCCATCCGGTCGCGATCGCGGTCGAGAAGGTGATCGACGGGTGGGCCGAGGTCACCACGTCGGTCTGGCCCGAGCTCGGATCGCGGTCGGTGACCGAGATCGTCGGGGTCGCCCGCTCGAAGAGGACGTCGGCGAAGTAGTTCGTCGAGCCGTACGTGTACTGCGGGAACCCGCCGGCGGCACCGTAGAGATAGCGCCCGTTGTCGCCCGCCGGAGCGGTCAGATCACCGGAGGAGTAGGCGGTCGAGAAGAAGCCCGACGTGGTCGCGTAGTGCCCCTGAGGAGCCAGGTAGGAGACGATGTACGACACCCCTGCCTGCACCGCGACCGGACTGGACAGCGTGGCCTGCTGCCAGCCGGTGGCGGTCTCGTTGGCGAAGGTCACCTGGCCGAGCCGCTGGCCGGCCATGTTCCACAGCGACCCGACGTGGGTGCCCCCGTTGCCGGCTCCCTTGTAGAACCGGATCGCGGTCACCCTCCCGTCGCGGGTGGGACTGAACACCGTCCCGACCTCGATCGGCGAGCTGTCGTCCTGGGCCTCGGCCGCGGGGACCACATCACCGAAGAGCGTCTGCTTGTCAGGTGTCTCCGCGGATCTGGTCCGGAACGTCCAGCTCTGCGTGGGCATGCTGGCGCCCTCGGTCGAGGTGATCCCGCTGATCGTGACCGTCACATCCGCGGCCGCGGGCAGCAGGGACGTCGGGTCGAAGGTCAGCGTCGTCCCGGAGTTGCCGAGCGTCGTCGTCCCCGCGATGGCCTGGCCTCCGGATGTCGCCGAGACCGAGTAGCCGGAGGCGAGCGCCGAGGAGAACGACGCCACCACGTTGGACGCACGCGGCACCTCGACCGCCCCGGGGACCGGGCTGCGCGAGGTCATCGTCAGCGTCGGCGCACCCTTCTCGAAGACGACGTCGACCATGTAGCTCGAGGGCGAGGCCGCCGCCGGGAACCCGGTGCCGTACGCGTACGCACCGGAGGTCGAGGTCACCCGCAGCGGCGGCTTCGACAGGTCCGCCGAGGCGAAGGCGTTCGGGGTGGCCGAGTAGTAGCCGTTGGTGCGGTAGGAGGCGATGTAGTCGGTGTTCGCCTGGATCTGCACCGGTGTGGTGAAGGTCAGCGTCTGCCAGCCGCTGGTCGACTCGTCGGCGAAGGTGCCCTGGGCGAGCACCGTCCCGTTGGCCGACCACAGGGTGCCGGTGTGCGGGGCGGCGTTGTTGACGCCCTTGTAGAACTTCACCCCGGTGACGGTGCCGGCGACGTCGGCGCGGAACCTGACGCCCAGCGTCAGCTGCGCGTTCTCCGGGTCCTGGAGGACCGTCGGGGTCGCGTCCTCGTCATAGAGCGAGCACGGGCAGACCCCTGCCGCGGCCGGCGGCTTGGCCGTACGGAACGACCAGGTCTTCCCGGTCGAGACCGCCGTGCCGCCGCTGTCCTCGCCCGAGAGCGTGGCGGTGTAGGTGACGAACCCGGCGAGGTCGGCCGACGGGGTGAACGTCACCGTCCTGGTCGTCGAGTCGTACGCCGTCGACCCGGCCACCACGTTGCCGACCGAGTCGGTCAGCCGCAGCCCGACCGTGGAGGCGACCACCGGCTTGGTGAACCTGGCGCTCACCGTGGTGTTGCGCGGCACCGAGGAGGAGCCGGCCAGCGGCCACTGGTTGGTCGCGGTCAACGGGGAGTTGTCGGTGGTCGTGAACAGCACGTCCACGAAGTAGTTGGGGTTCTGGTAGGAGCTCGCCGGGAACTGTCCCGAGTTCCCATAGACCCCCGCCGGCGCAGCGCCGTAACCGCCCTCGACCTCGAACGGGTACGCCTGGAACCCCTGCGCCGCGAACGCCCACGGCGCCACCGCGTAGTGCCCGGCCGGAGCCGTGTAGGAGACCGTGTACCTCGCCCCCGCGGCGACCGCGACAGGCTGGCTGAACGTCGCCGACTGCCAGCCGCCGCTCGACTCGTTGGCGAAGGTGACCTGCGCCAGCCGCTCGCCGCTGCTGCTCCACAGGGAGCCCACGTGGGTGCCGGTGTTGCCGGCGCCCTTGAAGAAGCGGACGCCCGCGACGTACCCGTCGGCCTGGGGTGTGAAGCGCAGGCCGAGCTCGGCGGCGCTGTTGTCGTCGGCCGAGGGCGTCGCCGGGCTGGTGACGGCGTTCCAGGTCGTCGGTACGTCCCGCTGCCCGAGGATGCTGCACGGGCAGGTGACCGCGAAGCTCCTGGTCACCGAGGCCCCGATGTTGGCGCTGTCGTCCACGGCGCGGACCCGCACCGGGGTGCTGCCCACCCCGGGCTGGACGTACGTCACCGACCAGGCGGTCGTGCCGGTGGCGGGATGCCACGAGGTGCCGTCGTCGAGGGAGTACTCGACGCCGGCGACCACGCCGCCGCCCGTGTCGGACGCGGTGCCTGTGAGCGTCACCTTGGTCCCGTTGGGCTGCGTCGAGCCGGCGGCGGGCGAGGTGATGGCGACCGTCGGTCCGGTCGTGTCGGTCGACTTGGTGGCCGCGGTCAGGCCGGTCATCAGCGTGGTCGGCTGGGCGCCCATGTCGGCCAGCAGGTTCACTTGGGCCTGCTGCATCCGCTGGTCGGCAGTCTCGTCGTGGTAGGGGTTGTCGTGCTCGGAGTCGAGGCCCCAGGTCCACTGGACCGACCCGGCGCCGAAGACCAGCGCACCGCTGGCCGCCCGGTAGAGCGTGAGCGAGTGGGTCGTGTTGCCGTCGCCCGTGGTCCGCCCGAAGTCGCGCATGTACTGACCGGAGATGAACCCGGTCGTCTCCGACATCCGGATGGTCCCGGGCGGTCGGAACCCGTTGTCCTGGTCCTCGTCGGACTCGTAGCCGACGGTGTGCGGCGCCAGTGCGGTCGAGTCGGCGGTCATCGCGGACAGGCCGGTGTTGCGCCACAGCCGCAGGCCGCCCTGGGACTTCTTCACCGTCACCGGCAGGTCGGTCAGGTTGGACATGAAGATGGTGCCGGTCAGCGTGTTCTCCGGCTTGCCACCGCCCTGCGACTTCGGCGCGTAGCGCGGGTCGCGCCAGGTGCCGGTCGACTCCGCGCTCGGGTCGATCTTGGCCTGTGCCCAGGACTCCTTGTAGGTGACCAGGGTCCGGTAGGGCGTGTTGGTGCCGTCCTTTGACGCCTCGTAGCGGGTCCGCCAGTAGACCTCGTTGCCGCTGAGGAACTGCAGGTTCACGCCGGCGTCGCGCGCGGCCTCGACGTTGGCGCGCTGCTGCCCGCTCCAGTACTCGTCGTGACCGACGCTGAGGAACGTCTTGTGGTTGGTGAGCAGCGAGCCGCGGCGGTCGGTGTCGACCCCGGAGATGTAGCTGATGTCGTAGCCGTTGCGCTCCAGGAACCGCACCGCCGGGTACTCGTTGGCGAAGAAGAAGTCGTGGGAGGTGCCGCCGGAGCGGGTCGCGAACGGACGGTTGTAGCTCAGCTTGTAGGCCCTGCCGTTCCCGCCGCCGACGTAGAAGCTCGAGCCCCCGTAGGAGTTGTAGGCCTGCCAGGTCGTGTCGGAGGTCTGGAAGACGACGTCGGAGTGGCTGTCGTCGTTGCGGACGATGAAGGTGATGTGGCTCGACTCGTTGGTGTCGGCGCGGTCCAGCTTGGCGATGTAGACACCCGAGACCGCGGTCGCCGGCACGTTCCAGGAGGCCGAGACCGCCCAGTTGCCGCAGTCGGTGATCTCGGTGGTGGTGTCTCGATAGCAGTTGGGCTGGCTCTGCGGCAGGTTCGCCGACGGGGTCACCGAGGTGATCCGGCGGGCACCGTCACCCCCGTACCAGCCCATCCGGTAGATCGTGATCGTGTACGCCGAGGCGTTGGTGTCGATCTTGAAGTCGATCTTGTTGCCCGCATTGACGCTGATGTCGGTCGCGAACCCCTGGATCGAGCTGTCGCCGGCCCCGGTGATGCCCCATTCGCTCGACGGATTACCGGGTTTGCTGTTCTCACAGGCGATCGCGTTGCCCTCCGGGCCGCACGGGTCGGCGCTCGCGCTGGACGCGGCGACCAGCGAGAGGACAGGGGTGACAAGAACAACTCCGAGCAACGCGGCCAGTCCCGTTCGCAGCTTCACAGTCGTGCTCCTTCTCGGATCAGGCTCGCGAGCTCTCGTCGCGCAACCAGGTGGTGTAGTCGCCGGTCCGGACAGCTCTGCGGGAGAGCATCCGGGCGACGAGGGTGACTGTCATGAAGACCGGAACCCGGAGTCCGATCGACGGTTGACGCAGCCCGAGCGCAAGCAGGTCCGAGAGAGAGGTGGATCCGTTCCTCGCGCCGTGGTCATCGGCTTGAGCGTTGCCGGTCGCGACGCGGATCCGGCGCCTGACCAGGTCTTTCACCGTACGCGGCGGCCGCACGACCACGGTCGCTTCGGCGACCACACGGCGCTCGGCGGGGGTGAACAGCTCCGAGGCGACCAGGTCGTCGTTCATCAGGCCGTTCCCGGCGGCGGCGACCCGCGCCTGGCCAACGGCGGTGAGACAGAAGGCGCCGCGGCCGAACAGGCCGCTGCGTACGTTCGGGAGGGCCTGCCACACCCGGTAGTAGGCACGGACCGGCCAGGACGACGCGGCCAGCGGGATCGTCCGCTCGGGGGCCACGGCCAGCACACCGTCCTCGTCCAGCGCGTCGACGAGCCGGAGCAGGTCGGTCCCGGTGAGGCGTACGTCGGCGTCCAGGTGGAGTCGCGGGAACGTGTGAGCGGCGAGGTTGCCCACCTCGACCGCGCGCGCCTTGGAGGCCTCGGCGATCTCCAGGACGCGTACGCCCGGGACCGTACGTGCGACAGCGGCGGTGTCGTCGGTGCAGCCGTTGCACACGACCACGACGTCGACGGCTCCGCGGGGGATGCCGTCGAGCAGGGCCGTCAGGTTCCCCGACAGCCCGGCGGCCTCGTTGTGCGCCGGCACCACGACGCTCGCGATCATGACGGTCGCACCCCGCTGGGGATCACGAAGTTGATCATGTTGCTGTTGTCGTAGTCCTTGGCGATGACCCGGCCGGGGTTGCCGCCGACGAGGCTGTGGGGCGGGACGTCCTTCGACAGCACCGTCCCGGCGGAGATCGTGCAGCCGTCACCGACCGTGATCGCGCCCGAGATCACCGCGCCGGGGCCGATCCAGACGTCGTCGCCGATCCTGGGCACGCCCAGGTCGCCGTCGGCGATGCGCTGGCCGATGGTCACGTTCTGGTGCAGCACGCAGTTGCTGCCGATCACGGCCGGGCCGACGATGATGCCCGAGCGGTGCATGACCAGCAGCCCGGGCCCGATGTCGGCGCGCCGGCCGATGTCGGCGTGGTGGACGCGGAGGTTGCGCCGGTTCCAGAACCAGTAGAGCCCCAGCGCCAGCACGCCCGCGACCCGGTTGCGGGTGCGCAGCAGGGTCGCCCAGCGTCCGAAGCGGTAGCCGGCGACGCAGTGCAGCTCGTAGTCGAAGAGCCAGAACCGCAGCCGGGACAGCCACGACGTACGCGGACCGTCGAGGACGATCGCGTACATCTTGGCCAGGTCGACCGCGAAGTCGCCTGTCACCGGGGAGCCGTCAACTAGCAAGACCTTGCGCCTCGCTCGTCTTCCGGGCGACGTACGCCACCAGGTTGGCGACCCCGTCGAGGTTCTCGGGCACGGTCTCGGCCTCGTCGACGGAGATCTCGAACTCCGCCTCGAGGAACTCGATGAGCTCCAGGATCCCGGTCGAGTCGATCACGCCCGACTCGACCAGCGACTCCGACGGCCCGGGCAGCCGGGTCTCGTCACCCAGCAGCAGGCTGTCCAGGATGAAGCCTTCGATCGTGCGCTGTACGTCCGCCATCACATCTCCCTGCTTGTCAACGGCCTGTGAACGGTTCTGCGAATGCCTCCCGTTCTGTCAGCCGTAGGGGGTCGGGAGCCGAAATCGAGCCCGGAGATGCCGACATTGGGTGATAAACGGGGCGATCCCGATGCCCTGGCGGGCCGGCGCGGGCAACCCTTCGACCACCGTCCGGGATCGATCGAGGAGCGCCATGTGCGGGATCTGTGGGGTGCTGAGCAGCACCGAGACGCCTGAGCCTGCCCTGATCCGGGACATGCTGGCCGCTCTCGCCCACCGTGGCCCCGACGGCAGCGGCTACTACCGCGACGAGCGGGTCGCGCTCGGTCACACCCGGCTCGCGATCGTGGACACGGCCGGTGGCACCCAGCCGATGACCGGCCGCTCCTGCCGAGCGTCCGGCGAGATCTGGGTGACGTTCAACGGCGAGATCTTCAACCACGTCGAGCTGGCCGCCCAGCTCCGCGCCCGCGGCCACGTCTTCGACACCCGCTCGGACACCGAGGTCATCGTGCACGCCTGGGAGGAGTGGGGGCCCGGCTGCTTCGAGCGGTTCAACGGCCAGTGGGCGCTGGCGATCTGGGACCGCCGGACGCGGACGCTCGTCCTCTCCCGCGACCGCTTCGGCGTCCGCCCGCTCTTCTACACGCGCGTCGCCGGCCAGCTGCTCTTCGCCTCCGAGGTGAAGGCCCTGTACGCCTCCCCCGACGTCCCGCGCGAGCTGGACCCCGTCGGGCTGGACCAGGTGCTGACCCTGTGGTCGGCGGTCGCGCCCCGCACCGTCTTCCGGCAGATCTCGCAGGTGCCGCCGGGCACCTACCTGACCTTCCGGGACGGGATCGAGGTCGAGCACCGCTACTGGGCGCCGTCGTTCCCGCCGGCGGGGGCCGAGGAGCTCACCGACCTGGACGCGAACGCCGAGGCGCTGCGTACGACCCTGACGGCGGCCACCCGGCTCCGGTTCGAGCGCAGCGACGTGCCGGTGGCTGCGTACCTCTCCGGCGGGATCGACTCCGCGGTCACCGCCGGTGCGATCGCCGCCCTACGCAGCAGCGCGACCCCGCTGCACACGTTCTCGCTGCGGTTCGCCGATGCCGAGTTCGACGAGGGCCGCTACCAGACGCTCATGGCCGAGCGCCTC
Source organism: Nocardioides sp. NPDC126508 (assembly GCA_040302365.1). GTDB lineage: Bacteria > Actinomycetota > Actinomycetes > Propionibacteriales > Nocardioidaceae > Nocardioides. The sequence goes on along the minus strand of JBEOUM010000002.1, from coordinate 656,431 downwards.
GGCACCGTCCACCACGACGTCGTGGTCGGCGAGCGCGACATCGCCGACATCTTCCCCGAGGTCGTACGCCACGCCGAGTCGCCGCTGCTGCGGACCGCCCCGGCGCCGATGTTCCTGCTCTCCCGGCTGGTGCGGGAGGCCGGCTTCAAGGTGGTCGTCACCGGCGAGGGCGCCGACGAGGTCCTCGGTGGCTACGACATCTTCCGCGAGGCCAAGATCCGCGACCTGTGGCTGCGGGACCCGGCGGCGGCCGAGGCGGCGGTGGAGCAGCTCTACCCGTGGATGCACCGCTCCCCCAACCAGGCGCCGGCGTTCGCGCGGAGCTTCTTCTCGCGCAACCTCTCGGCCGACGACCTGGCGATGTCGCACCGGCCGCGCTGGGACTCGACCGCCGTCCTCGGGTCGATGCTGCGGCCCGAGATCAGAGACCTCGGCGGGGGCGCAGCCGACGGGGTCGTCGCCGCCATGCCCGCCGCAGCGACCTCGTGGGACCCGGTCGCGCGGGCACAATGGCTGGAGATGACGACCCTGCTGCCCGGCTACATCCTGGCCTCCCAGGGAGACCGGATGCTGATGGGCAACTCGGTCGAGGGCCGGTTCCCGTTCCTCGACCCACACGTAGCCGAGCTCGCCGGCCGGGTCCCCGCCGAGCACAAGATCCACGGCCTGGACGAGAAGCACCTGCTCAAACGGGCCTTCGCCGACCTGGTGCCCGAGCAGATCCTGCGCCGGCCCAAGCAGCCCTACCGGGCACCGGACGCCGCCGCGTTCTTCGCCGGCGGCACCCCGGACTGGGTCGTCGACGTCACCTCGGTCTCCGCCCTGGAGGCCGCCGGGGTCTTCCGTCCCGAGCTCGTCCAGCGGCTGTTGGAGAAGGCCCGGCGCACCGGGGGCCGCGGTCTCGGCAACACCGACAACATGCGCCTGGTCGCCGTGCTGTCCACCCAGCTCCTGCACAGCGAGCTGCTCACCGGCCCCGCCGCCCGGGCAGCCACGCCACCGGAACCACTCACCGTCTTCGACACCACTCTCCAGCCACTCGGCCTCGAGCCCACCGGAAGGACCTCACCATGACATTGACCGGCCCAGCAACGAGCCCAGCCGCAACGTACGGACTGGAGACGCTCAGCTTCGACGAGGAGGCGGAGGCGACCCGGATCGGCGATGCGATCCGCCGCTACCTGGTGGCTAACAAGCGCAAGGGCATCGTGGTCGGGGTCTCCGGCGGGATCGACTCGAGCGTCGTCGCCGCGCTGGCGGTCAAGGCGCTCGGCCCGGACCGGGTCTTCGCGCTGCACATGCCCGAGCAGGAGTCGTCGGAGGACACCATCGGGTTCAGTACGAGGCTGACCGACTCCCTGGGGATCGACTCGGTGCTCGAGGACATCTCCCCGGTGCTGGTCGGCCTCGGCGCCTACCAGCGGCGCGACGACGCGATCCGGCGGGTCGTCCCGGCGTACGGCCCGGGGTGGAAGTCGAAGATCGTGCTGCCGAGCGTGGTCGACTCCGACGCGTTCCGGCTCTTCTCGGTCGTCGTCGAGGACCCCTCCGGCGCGCAGAGCACCCACCGGCTGACGACCGAGGCCTACCTGGAGATCGTCGCGGCGACGAACTTCAAGCAGCGTGCCCGCAAGGCGCTGGAGTACTTCCACGCCGACCGCCTCAACTACGCCGTCGCCGGCACCCCCAACCGGCTCGAGTACGACCAGGGCTTCTTCGTGAAGCTCGGCGACGGCGCCGCCGACGTGAAGCCGATCGCGCACCTCTACAAGTCGCAGGTCTACGCGATGGCCGTCCATCTCGGGGTCCCCGAGGAGATCCAGGCGCGACCGTCCACCACCGACACCTACTCGCTGGAGCAGTCGCAGGAGGAGTTCTACTTCTCGCTGCCCTACCAGCGGATGGACCTGTGCCTCTACGGCCTCAACAACGGCATCCCGACCGGCGCGGTCGCCGAGGCCACCGGGCTCACCGTCGAACAGGTCGAGCGCGTCTACCGCGACATCGAGCAGAAGCGGCGTACGACCGCCTACCTCCACGCCGCTCCCATGCTCGTCGAGGCCGTCGCCGAGATCGCCAGTCCTGGGTAGATCTCCACGACCGCTTCTCACCGCGGAGCTGTCGGCAGATCCTGGAAGGTGGCATGTCGCCACGTACACCAGGAGGTTCCATGTCCGACAACACACCCGAACCCGGTGAGATCGCAGACCTGTCCCTCGGTCTCTCCGACGCCGAGGCCAGACCGATGATCGACGCAGCTGAGATCGACATCGACGAGGCCATGACCGATATCAACACCTTCGACGAGGACACCGAGGACGGCGAGGCGGCGGAGACCGCGGGCACCGACGCGATGGTCCCTGCCGAGGATCTTCCGGAGGACCTGATCTATGAGTGAGATGCTCACCCTCGACGGCAAGCGGGTCGACTGGAGCAAGCCCCCGAAGCAGACCGACCTGGTCCTGTGGTCACGCACGACCTCGGGCGGCAAGCAGGTCAAGGGGTCGGCTCGGACCATCGCGCACCTGTGCGCGCTCGACGCCGCTGCGCAGAAGAAGTTCGGGACCGGGATCGTCGTCATCCAGGCCCCGTTCAACACCACCGTGCCTGCCTCCGCGGGCACCCACGACCACGACGCCTGCACCGACCTGCACATCCCGGGTGTGAACTGGAGGACGCAGGAGAAGTGGCTGCGGGCCAACGGGTACGCCTGCTGGTACCGGTTCCCGCCGACCTTCGGCCACCACATCCACGGGTTCACCCTGCCGCCCCAGTCGGGGGTGGTCCGGAGCGACGACTTCCGCGACCTCGGGGTCACCGTCGGCAAGTTCGTCGACGGCGGCCCGACCCTCTTCGGGTCCCTGGTCACCAGCTCACAGCTCGAGGACTACTACCACCACGCGTTCGGCCTCAAGGGAATGCACGGCGAGAACACCGACGAGGCCTGGCACCCCACGCACATCGAGAAGACGATCTTCGACTACGCGGCGTTCGCCAGGTCGAAGGCCAAGCCCGTCTGGAAGCCGAAGGACACCAAGTCGAACCTGGCGATCATCCAGCAGCAGTTCCAGATCGCCGCGGGGCTCCGCAAGGGCAAGCGGATCCGCACCAACGGCGTGGGCTGGATCCAGAACGCGCTCAACGCCAGGACCGGCGCGAACCTCGTGGTCAACGGCATCGTGGACAGCGCCACCCTCGCCGCCTGGAAGAAGTTCGAGAAGCAGTCCGGTGGCACCGGCGCGAAGACCACCCCGGACCCCAAGGGTCTGAAGAAGCTCCAGATCGCGTTCCGGTTCGTCGGTCCCGAGGCCCACCTGCCCGTCGGGTAGGAGGTTGAATATCAATCATTGCTGATATAACGTCGGCAGGCATGAGCACACCACCCTTCATCCCTGCCGACCACCTCGGCGCCGTGAACCGTGCGCTGACCACGACGACCCGCGGTGGCGAGGAGCTGCGCGTGCTCGTCGTCGAGCGCAGCTACGACGCCGACCCCGACGAGGTCTGGGACGCCCTGACCACCAAGGAGCGCATCCCGCGCTGGCTGATGCCGGTGACCGGCGACTTCGAGGTCGGCGGCCGCTACCAGCTCGACGGCAACGCGGGCGGTGAGATCCTCGCCTGCGACCGCCCGAAGCTGCTCTCGATCACCTGGGACTACGGCGAGATGAAGTCGTGGGTCGACGCGACCCTGACCGCCGCCGGCGGACGTACGCTGCTCCGGCTCGAGCACTCCGCGCCCGTCCCGCCGGAGCAGTGGAAGGAGTTCGGCCCGAGCGCCGTCGGCATCGGCTGGGAGCAGATGCTGCTCGGCCTCGCCCTCCACCTCTCCGCCCCCGAGGCCGAGAAGATCGACCCGATGTCCCCCGACGTCCTGCCCGCCATGATCGAGCACACCCAGGGCTCCGCCGCCGCCTGGGTCGAGGCCGACATCGCCTTCGGCACCGCCCCCGACCAGGCCCGGGCCGCCGGCGAGCGCTGCGTCGCCGCCTACACCGCGTTCCCGGAGTAGCCGCTTGCACGCCTTCGACGTCCTCGGCGACCCCGTACGCCGCCGCATCCTCGAGCTCCTCGCCGCCGGCGACCTCACCTCCGGAGAGGTCGTCGACACCATCTCGGCCGAGTTCGGCATCCGCCAGCCCGCCGTCTCCATGCAGCTCAAGGTCCTGCGCGAGCACGGCTTCGCCAACGTACGCCCCGACGGCACCCGCCGCATCTACTCCCTCGACACCGCCCCCATGGCCGAGGTCGACGCCTGGCTCAACCAGTTCCGCCGCTTCTGGACCCAGCACCTCGACGCTCTCGACACCGAGATCAGGCGTGGGCGGCGGGAGCCCTCTTCGGAGTGATGTCGCCAGGCACCTGATATCGGCCGCCGCAGATTCAGTTGGGCACGGGCTTCGCCGCGGCGGCCGTGCGCCTCGGTTGCTCATGCCGCGCACCTTGACCGTGAGCTCTACCCGCTCCGGGCTCCTAAACAAGCCGATGACACCTTGCGAAGCGATTCACAACCGCCGCCCCGCGCACCAGCAGGAGCCGCACCAGTTCCCCGACGACGCTGGCCATTCGGCCCGCACCCAACACCGCAGCCCAGGACACCGCCGCCGGTCGAGCGCTCGCTGACCGGATAACCGCGCCAACCTCCGCCCCTGTATATGAGACCTCACCCTCCACCGCGCGGGACAAGACCTCTCACCGGCCCCCTGAGCCACTGGCCTCCACGGCTCACAAGACCAGCTCCGAGCACGTTGACGCGCCAGGCTCAGTGGAGCAGTCCCACAGATAGCGCCGCCGAAATGGCTCCACGCCGCGCCCATCAACTGGACACCGAAACGGTGAGGCCATCCCCCGGCAACCACCCGGGGTAGCAGCCACATGAGTCCTTCGGGGGCGTGAGCCGAGACGACGCACATCCACCCCGAGCGACTCCAGCGCAACGTCCCCTCTCGGCCGACACCGCGCCGCGCCCACCCGCCGCCAGAGACCGCGCCTCGTCCATCCTCATCGCTCAAGTCGACAGCCGCACCAACTCCGCCGTCGCCCAACGAGACCTAACGCCGACCCCGCCCTCCCGCCGGGACCAACCCCAACTCCGGTGTCACTAGACGTGACCTCGCGCCCGCGCCGCGGTCCCGGCGGGACCTAGCGCCGACTCGCCGTGCCCGACCGGACCTAGCGCCGGCTCGAGGAGTTCTGGATGGACAGCGGGGCCGACTCGCGAGACGTGAGGCAGATGCTTGGGCTGATTCAGCAGGTCTGACGGGCCGTCGATCCGACGAGGTTCGGCGCGGGTATGCGGCTTCGACCTGGGTCGAAGCTGGACGACGGCGGTGCTCCCAACCCGCGGGCCCGGCGGTGTGGCCGTGGCACGGTTGATTCAGGGCCTGCGAGTGAAGCGGATGGTGCCGTCGGGTAGTCGTTCATGGACGTAGGCCGGGTTGTGGGCCAAGCGGTGATGGTGGAGGCACAACAGAGCGCCGTCTTTGAGGTCGGTCTTGCCGCCGGCGGCCCATGGATTCAGGTGGTGGGCGTCGCACCATTCAGGTGGCACGTCGCAGCCGTCGGCTTGGCAGCACTTGTGCTGCAGTCGGAGTGCTTTGCGTTGGATGGGTTGGAAGAGCCTGCTGGCTCGGCCGGCGTCGAGGACCTCGCTGTCACCGCCGAGGACCCACGGGATGATGGTGGCGTTGCACGCCATCCGCCGCGCGTCGGCCGCACTCATGACGGTGCCGTTGGTTTCGTCATAGCCCAGGGTCGCGATGCCGAGGTCCTTGCGAAGCTCCTCCATGGAGATGACCACATTGATGGTGGTCGCATCCCCACCGTGACGGGGCAGGCTGGCGGGGTCGATGGTCTCCAACAACCGGCCGAGGCCTTGTCCCATGAGCCGTTCCCACGGTGGCAGCGAAGCACCTGTGTCGAGGAGCTGTTGTTTGCGGGGCTGGGCGTAGGCCTCCACCAGTCTCTTGAACCACATCCCGACCGAGACCGGCAAGACACCGTCGAACCCGAGGGTGCCGTCGTGGTTGTCCCAGATCCGGAGCGCGGTCTTCTGCTGAGCCCGCTCCTCCTCAGCCAGGAGTGCCTGGGCTTCGGCGTCCTCGAACCGGGCGGGGTCGATCTCGGCCAAGATCCGTCGCCCGACGATGCGGAGTTCGTTGGCGGTGAGTCGGGTGGCGTAGTCGACCAGCAACTTCTCCGCCAGGACCAGGTCCTCGGCACTCGCGACCGGGTCGGTCTCGATCGTATCGAGCGCCGCGGTGATCACCCGGGCCTTGTCCAGAGACACCACGCCCTCGGCCAAACCGGCAGCGACGAGGTCGTACTTGGCGACCCCAGCAGCAAGTTTGATCTGCGACCTCGCCGCACCTTTGTCGACCAACAACTCGGCACGCATCCACCCCGAGGCGTCCTTGTCACCGGTCTCCTCGGCGATATCGCCGGCCGTAGCGAGCACGCGGAGTTTCAATGCGGCCTGTTGGGCTTGGAGCTTCTCGAGCCGCTCCAATACGTCTTTCTTCTGCCCGGTGCGCCAGTAGGCGGGATCGGTGGCCAGCAACTCTTGGAGGGCGGATTCGATAGCGGTCAACGCAACGTCGATCAGGTCGCCGGGGTTGGTGCCCCAGTGGTCGATCTCGCGGCCGAGACTCATCGCCATCCCTCCCTCAGAGGTGTGCTGTGATGGGTCTGACTCTACGCCTCCATCACCGATCGATCTATCTATTTTCGCAGGTCACACCCTATTTCGCGGTGAGCGAACGTGCGTCGTTCTTGTGGATGGTAAGTGGCCCGAAGGGCCACCTCTTCCACCCCATCAACACCACCCGTCCCAGGAATGAATCTTCCGCGGCCACACCCGGGCCGCCGCCCCGATAGCCAGCCAAATCTTTTCTCGACGGGCCCCGGTGTCAAGGACCGCGAAGCGGCCGGCGAAGCCGGCGGCCGCAGGCCGTCCTTTACTCCGGGGTTCGTCGAGAAGACCCTCGAGAACGGGTCGGCGGCCCGCACCCGCCACGAAGAACAGTCACCAACGAGATGGTCGCTGCACTCCAAAACCAGCCGCCCCGACCAAACGCGATCAGCCGAAGACCCGGACCCCGACATGGTCAAGACGAACGTCGGGCGTTCTCACCTTGCAGCTGATCACCCTCGGCGACCGCGGTGGCGATGGCCATCCGCGGCCCGGGGACGGTCGCGACGCGGACCGCGGTGACACCGGCAAGGGCCGCGAGCTCGGCGGCGGGGCCGTCGAGGCTGACCGTGAGAGAGCCGAGCGCATCCTCGAGGACGGTGATCCCGCGCCACGGCAGCGGCCCGGACCATTCGCCGGGACCGAGTGCCTTCCAGACGGCCTCCTTGGCTGCGTACCTCATCGCGAAGGCGGTGGCGGGGGTCACGGCGGCCATGCACTGGGCGATCTCGGTGTCGGTGAACCATCGGACCGCGAACCCGGAGCCGCGCATCGCCAGGAGCCGCGCGAAGCGCCGGATGTCGGCGACGTCGATCCCGACCCCTTGCAGGCTCATCGCCCAGCCATCGCCCTTCGTCCTCAGGCGACCGGGCTGTGGGTCGCCACCATCTTCAGCAGCTCGGCGGCGACGACCTCGGAGCCGACCTCGTTGAGATGACCGCGGTCGAAGGTCAGGTTCTCGTTGAGCACGTAGTAGGTGCTGCCGTCCTGGCTGCGCTCCCCGGTGCCCTCGGCCTCGGCGGCGGCGATGTCGACGAGGCGGCCGGTGGCGGCGTACTTCTCCCGGATCATCGCGTTGTAGCGCTCACGGGCGATGTTGTCGGCGGGCCCCATCTGGTCGTCCCGTCCCAGGACCGCCTTCACCTTCGACTTCCAGTTGCGGTCGGCGGTGAGCGGCGCGGTCGTGTAGAGGAAACGTACGTCCGGATGCGCTGCCTCCACCTCGGCCATCATCGACACATAGGCGTCGAAGACCGCCTGCACGTCGGTGGCCGCGGTGATGTCGACGTAGCAGAGCTTCATCAGCGCCACGTCGACGTCCTTGCCGGCCGAGCTGTCCATGACGTCCGCGAACGCGGCGAACTTGCTCATCGGGTCCTCGTTCACCCCGACGTAGGCATGCCGGAAGGTCGCCTTCTCGGCATCCGGCGTGAGGGATCCTCCCGAGACGTCGGCGACGGCGGGTGCGGACATCGAGGCGTCGGCGTACACCTTCGAGACCCCGTCGAGGATGTTCATCCCCACCGACTGGTGCCCGAAGAGCACGGTGGTGCGTCCCACGACCTGCAGCTCCGACTCGGACGGCTCCGCGATCGTGACCTGGTCGTTCATCCCTGGACTCCTCAGCAACCATCCGCCGGTCAGCGCGACCGCGACCACCAGCACCCCCGCCCACACCCCGGCCAGCAGCCTCACCGACCCGGGCACGTTCCTCACCGACATCCTCAACCCACCTTGACCCCTTCGAAACCGGCGTCGTCCGCATCACCGACGTCGTCGTCCTGCCCCCCGCCCGGCTCCTGCGCCAGCCGTAGGCACATCGCGCGTACGTCACGCTTGATGACCTTGCCGTTCGCGTTCATCGGGAGCGCGTCGACGAAACGGACCACCTCGGGCACCATGTGCTTCGAGAGCCGCTCGCGACAGTGCGCGATCACGTCGGCGCCGCGCAGCAGCGACCCGCGCCGTCGTACGACCACGAGCTCGACACGCTCACCGGCGGCGTCGTCGGGGAGCCCGACCGCGGCGGCGGCGACCACGTCGGGCAGGTAGAGCGCCGCGGCCTCGACGTCCTGGCTCGCGATCCGGTGCCCCCAGGACTTGATGAAGTCCTCGACCCGGTCGACGACGTAGATGTAGCCCTCCTCGTCGACCTTCGCCAGATCTCCCGTACGCAGCATCCCGCCGGGCATCTTGCGGGCCGTCGCCTCGGGGTCGTCGAGGTAGCCGGGCGAGATGTTCGCGCCGCTGGCCCAGATCTCGCCGACGTCGCCGGGCTCGACATGAACCCCGTCAGGGTCGAGCACCCGCAGGTCCACGCCCGGGATGCCCCGGCCGATCGACCCCGGCCGCCGCTCGAGCTCCTCGGGCGGAAGGTAGGAGAGCCGGGCGGTCGCCTCGGTCGCGCCGTACATCACGAAGACCTTGGCCTGCGGCTGGGCGTGCGCCATCTGCTCGACCAGCGCCGGCGCGAGCCGGCCGCCCGCCTGCTGGACCGTACGCAGCGACGGCACCGCGGTGGACCCGAAGGTGCTGTTGCGCAGCAGCATCCCGAAGGTCGACGGCACCCCGGCGAAGCCGGTGCAGCGGGCCGACGCCATCCGGTCCACCACGGCCTGCGGGAAGACGAAGGTCGGCTGGATGATCATCGCGGCGCCGGCGCGCAGATGGGTGTGCAGCAGCGAGAGCCCGAAGACGTAGGTGAACGGCAGCACGACCAGCATCCGGTCCTGCGGCGTGATGTCGAGGTAGCCGAGGATCGAGGTCGTGTTCGCCTGGATGTTGCGGTGGGTGAGCCGCACCGCGCGCGGGTCGCCGGTGGTGCCGGAGGTGAACATGTAGAGCGCGTCCTGGTCCGGGTCCACGTCGACGGCCTCGGGCAGCTCGATCGGCGCCGACCGCGGCTTCGGGACCAGCCGCTCCTTGCGCTCCACGACGACCGGAAGACTGCGGGGCAGGCTCAGCCGCAGCGCCTCGGCCTGGGCACGCCCGACGAACAGCGCGTCGGCGCCGACCCATCGCACCCGGGCCACGACCTCCTCGGTGGGCAGGGTGACCCCGAACGGCACCACGACCAGCCCCATCCGGAGCGCGGCGAGATAGGCCGAGACCCAGAAGAGCCCGTTGGGCGCCATGATCCCGACCGGCGTGCCCGGCGTCAGACCGAGCACGGACATCCGCCCGATGAGCACGGAGACGCTGGCTCGCAGCTCTTCGAAGGTGTACTCGCGACCCGCTTCGGCGAGCGCGATCGAGTCCTCGGGCGCTAGCTCGAGAAGAAAGTCGGCGGTGTTCAACGTGGCCCGTCCCCCGGGATGCTACGGCCGGGACCGTTCCCGGCAACGGCAACGTCGCACGGTGCACCTCGGCGGACCGTGGGCGTCGCGGAAGGCTGCCTGAAATTGAGTACGCGGCACACCCATCGCTCTCGACCCGCCTCCGCTGCGCGTCGACTGGTCCCGTGAACCTCAAGCGCCTCGCTCTTCTCGTGCTGCTCGGCGTGCTCGTCGGCGTCACGATCTTCTGGGTCCCCGGGCGCTTCGCCGGCTCATCCTCCGGCACGGACGGTGGGGACCCGGCGGGCGCCTCGTCATCCCAGTCGGGCTCGCCGGGAGCCGGTGCGAGCTCGGGCAAGGACGCCGGTTCAGGGTCCGGCAAGAAGTCGGATCCCGAGCCCGCGACCGAGGCGCTGCCGGAGGCCGCCTCGACCCCGACCGAGTCGGGCCTGCCGGGCCTCACCGAGAAGCCGCGTACGAAGCAGGTGGCGCTGGTCTCGGAGCCGCTGCCGAAGCAGGCGGTCCGCAAGGGCGCCCTGGTGGCCGGCTATCCGGCAGCCCTGGCGCCGCCCGCACGGACCAGCGTGGACGTCTCCAGCGTCACGCCCACCAAGGGCGTGCTCCAGGTGGCACTGACCGCGAGCTGCCGGCGGCCGTGCGACGTACTGCGCCACTATCGGACGAGCCTCGCGCAGCACGGCTTCAAGGAGGTCACGGCCACCTCGGTCGAGAACACCCCGGCGCTGTCGCTGCGCCGCGGCGAGGAGACCGTGAGCGTCACGGTGACCCGCACCGGCCGCCGCAGCGTCGACTTCAGCCTCTTCTCCGTCCTGCGCACGGTGGCCTGAGCGCCGGTGTACCTCTCTCTCAGCGACCGTCCCGCGACCAAGGCCGAGCCGCAGCGCACCGGCGGGCGGGTCTCCCGGACGGTCGTCGTCCTCGGCATCGTCAGCCTGCTGACCGACATCTCCTCGGAGTCCGTCTCGGCGATCCTGCCGCTCTACCTGACCGCGGCGGTGGGGCTCTCGCCGGTGGCGTACGGACTCGTCGACGGGCTCTACCAGGGCGTCTCCTCGCTGGTTCGGATCGCGGCCGGGTGGGCCGCCGACCGCACCGACCGGCCGCAGCCGGTGGCCCTGGCGGGCTACGCGATGAGCGCGGTCGCGCGGCTCGGGCTGCTCTTCGCCGGTGGCTTCGGGACGATCTCGGCGGCGATCTCGCTGGACCGGGTCGGCAAGGGCGTACGCACCGCCCCGCGTGACGCGATGATCGCCGCCTCCAGCGACCCGGCGCACCTGGGGCGCAGCTTCGGTGTCCACCGGGCGCTGGACACCCTCGGGGCGACGCTCGGGCCGCTGCTGGCGTTCCTGATCCTGTGGCGGATCGCCGACGGCTACGACACGGTCCTGGTCGTCTCGCTCGGCTTCGCGGTGCTCGGGGTGGCGACGATGGCCTGCTTCGTGCCGTTCCGCACCGGGGCCGTCCGCCGGACCGCTCCCCACCGGGAACCGCGGCCCAGACCGCGCTGGCGCACCGCGCTGACCCCCGGCCTCGTCCGTCTGACCGGCGTCTCCGGCGTGCTCGCCCTGCTCACCATCGGCGACGGCTTCGTCTACCTGGCACTGCTCGATACCGGCGGCTTCGCCGCGAAGTGGTTCCCGGTCCTCTACGTCGGGACCAACCTCGCCTACCTCACCCTGGCCGTCCCGATGGGCCGGCTCGCGGACCGCGCCGGGCGCGCCAAGGTCCTCGTCCTCGGCCACCTTCCGCTCGCGGCCGCCTACCTGTGCGCCGCCTCCGGCTCCGGGGCGCTGTGGACCACCTGCGCCGCCGTGCTCCTCCTCGGCGTCTTCTACGCCGCGACCGACGGCACCCTGGCCGCGGTGGCCGGGCAGCTGGTTCCCGAGACCGTACGCGCCAGCGGCATCGCCACCGCCCAGACCGCGGTCGCGGTGGCTCGGCTCGTCGCGGCCACCGGCTTCGGCCTGCTCTGGTACGCCGTCGGCCCCCGGATCGCCATGCTCGCCGTCTGCGCGGCGCTGCTCGCCGCGATCCCCGCCGGGTTCGCGGTGCTCCGGAGGGCGGCGCGATGAGGACGGCCTGGCTCAGGCAGCGCACCACCGTCTTCGGCGCGATCGTCGTCCTCGTCACGGCCGGCGTGACAGCGTACGCCCTCTCCGCGATCGCCGAGGACGACCGGCGTACGTCCCGCGCGACCGAGGCCACGACCACCTCCCTGACGCAGATCGAGGAGGGGCCGCGGATCGTCTTCCGGCACACCGGACGCGACGCCGACTACGGCCACGTCGGTGCCGTCGCGCTGGCCGACCCCGGCGGCCCCCGGGCGCTCACGGACCTGAGCTGCGACCGGGTCTACGCCCAGGTCCGGTCGGTCTCGTGCCTGACGACCGAGCGGGGCGTGGTGACCCGCTACCGCGCGAGCGACCTGACGACCTCGACCCCGGGGACGCGCTGGCGCGAGGTCGACGGGACGGACCTGCCCGGGCTGCCCAGCCGCACCCGGATCTCGCCGGACGGGCAGCTGGTCTCCTCGACCGTGTTCGTCAACGGCGACTCCTACATGGTCAGCGGGTTCTCGACGCGCACCGTCGTCCGCCGGATCGGCGGGGCGAGCTACGGCGACCTGGAGAAGTTCCGGCTGGTCGTCGACGGCCGCCGGGTCGCGCCGGCCGACCGCAACGTCTGGGGCGTCACCTTCGCCGACGACGACCGCACCTTCTACGCCACCGTCGCCACCGGCGGCCGGACCTATCTGGCCCGGGGAGACCTCGCCGAGCGCTCGCTGACGACGGTCGCCGACCACGTCGAGTGCCCCTCGCTCTCCCCCGACGGCACCCGGATCGCGTTCAAGGAGGCCGACGAGGACGGCACCCGGTGGACGCCCGCGGTCCTCGACCTCGCCACCGGCAAGCGCACCGTCCTCGCCGGCGAGACCCACAGCGTCGACGACCAGATCGAGTGGCTCGACGACGACACGGTCCTCTACGGCCTCGAGCGCGCGGACCAGCCGGTCAGCGACGTCTGGGCCCTCGACACCTCCGCCTCCGCGACCCCTCGCGTGCTGGTCCGGGAGGCGGCCTCGCCCGCGGTCCTACGCTGAATCGGGTACGCCGCCTCCGCTCTCCCTGCGAACGACCCGGTCCCCGGGTTTGCTGACGGCATGACCATCGAGGACACCGACGCGACGCCCCGGATCGAGCCCAGCGCGGACGTCGACGAACGCGCCGTGATCGGCGCCGGGACCCTCGTCTGGCACCTGGCCCAGGTCCGCGAGGACGCCCGCGTCGGCAGCGAGTGCATCATCGGCCGCGGGGCATATGTCGGCCCCGGGGTCGTCGTCGGAGACCGCTGCAAGATCCAGAACCATGCGCTGGTCTACGAGCCGGCCGTCCTCGAGGACGGCGCCTTCGTCGGTCCGGCGGTGGTCTTCACCAACGACTACCTGCCCCGCGCCGTCAACCCGGACGGCACCCTGAAGGACGGCGACGACTGGGAGGCCGTCGGCGTGACCGTGCGCACCGGCGCCAGCATCGGCGCCCGCGCGGTCTGCGTCGCGCCGGTCACGATCGGCGCCTGGGCGATGGTCGCCGCGGGCGCGGTGGTCACCCGCGACGTACCGGACCATGCGCTCGTCGTCGGGGTGCCGGCGCGGCGGGTGGGCTGGGTCGGGCACGCGGGGGTACCGCTGGTCGCCGCAGGCGACGCCTGGCGCTGCCCGCAGACCGGCACGCTCTACGTCCGGCGCAGCAGCAACGAGGAGGACGGCCTCGTCGCGTCCTGAGCCCGGGTCGCCCGGAGGGTCAGGCGGCCCGCCACTCGGCCTTGTGGGCGATGCTGACCGCCGCGATCTGGGAGGAGACGCCGAGCTTGGCGAGGATCGACTTCACCTGGGTGCGCACGGTCGCCTCCGAGACCACCCGGAGCTTGGCGATGTCGCCGACGGTGAGGCCGTCCATGAGGTGCTCGAGCACCTGGGACTCCTTCGGTGAGAGCTGGGCGAGCCGGCGCCGGGTCTCGATGATGGCCTGCTCCTGCCCCGCCCACGCCCGGATCAGGCGCTCACGGTCGTCGACGTCGAGCACGCTGAGGCCGTAGTTGAGCCTGCGTACGGTGCCCAGGATCTCGCCCAGCGGCACCGTCTTGGACAGCACCGTCCGGGCCCCGGCGTGCAGGGCGTGGCCCCAGCGGGTCTCGTCGGTGGAACCGGTCACCACGACGACGTCGGCACCGGCCCTGGCGAGCGGCGCGATGAGACGTACGCCCGATCCGTGCTGCCCCAGATCGAGGTCGAGCAGCACGATGCGCGGCTGGGAGCGCATGATCAGCGAGGTGAGCTTCGCCTCCGACGGCGGCTCCTCCGGCAGGTCGACCCGGTGGGCGTCGTAGCCCTCGAAGGTGAGGGCCAGCTCGAGCGACTCCGCGAAGAGGGTGTGGTCCTCGACGATGACCACCTTCACCCTCTTACGCGGCGACACCACTGCGACCTCCCCGGGTCGAGGTGTCCTGCTCATCGGCACAACCCAGCATCGGGATGCCGAGGACGAAGGTCGTACGCTCGCCCGTCTCGACCAGCTCGAGGTAGCCGCCCTGGCGCTCCATCAGGTCGCGTGCGGCATGGAGCCCGATGCCCTGGCCGGTGGACCCCGGCCGGCTCACTCCCCAGGCGAAGATCCGGCGGCGCAGCTCCGGCGCGACCCCGGGCCCGTGGTCGGTCACCGCGACCTCGACCGAGGTGGCGGCCGGTCCGGCGGCGCGTACGTCGACCCGCACCGGCCCGCCGCCGTGCGCCGCGGCGTTGTCGAGGAGCACGTTGAGGGCCTCGGTCAGCTGGTCGGAGTCGCCCAGCGCCAGCATCCGGCTCGGGCGCCAGGTGACCGTGGTGCCCTTGGCCTCGTGGGCGAGGACCATCGCGGACACGACGGCGTCGAGGTCGATCACCTCGGCCCGAAGCTCGTCGGCCCGTGAGTCCGGGACCACCGACCCGGTGGCCTCCTCCTGCTGCCGGCGGACCATCCGCTCGAGCCGCTCCAGCTCGCTCTGCACCATGGCCGCCATCGCGGCGCGCCGCTCCTCGCCGATCTCGCCGATCTCGCCCGGCGAGTTGAGCAGCGTGGTCGCCGCCCTGACTCCGGCCAGCACCGAGGCAGCCTCGTGCAGCCGGGCACGTTCGCCGGGTCCGACTATTGACTTCGACACAGCTCTCCCTGGTCATCCTCGAGCTGCGCCCTCCCAAGACACAGCCAGGCGGCTGGAAACACTGGGAGACATCCGCTCCAGCGTGAACAGCGCCGTACAGCAAAGTGACTTTACCCAGCCAGACCAGAGGACGTATTGCCTACCTATTTTTGGTTACCAGCCGTTACCGACCGGTGCCTGAAATTGAGGAATGGAGAGCATCTGGGCCCCAGGATCCGGGTCCGACGGGTCACATACTCGGGTGGCCATCCTCGATCATCCGC
Organism: Nocardioides sp. NPDC126508; assembly: GCA_040302365.1. Classification (GTDB taxonomy): domain Bacteria; phylum Actinomycetota; class Actinomycetes; order Propionibacteriales; family Nocardioidaceae; genus Nocardioides. The sequence goes on along the minus strand of JBEOUM010000002.1, from coordinate 640,985 downwards.
CTTTGCCGCCGCAGTCCGATCCTGCGGACGAGCCCCCCTCGCGCGGATGGCGTCGCGCCCGCAAGCCGCTGATCGGGCTGCTCGTCTGCCTCCTCCTGCTCTGCGCGGCGGTCCTCACCGGGATCCTGTGGCTCGAGGCGAAGGTGGACGCGAATATCCAGCGCCTGCCCGACACCTTCAGCGGGCTCACCGACCGGCCCAGCAAGCCCAACTCGGGTGCGGCCGCCGACGCGATGAACATCCTCGTACTCGGCACCGACGCCCGTTCCGACATCCCCACCACGGGAGCCGAGGCGCCCGGCTGGAAGCCGGGACAGGCCCGTTCGGACACGATGCTGCTCGTCCATCTCGACGGCGACCGCCGCTCCGCATCGGTGATCTCGATCCCGCGCGACTCCTGGGTCGACATCCCCGGTCACGGCAAGGGCAAGGTCAACTGGGCCTACTCCTTCGGCGGCCCGAGGCTGACCGTCGAGACCGTCGAGAAGATGACCGACGTACGCATCGACCACCTCACCGTCATCGACTGGGACGGTTTCAAGGCCCTCACCGACGCCGTCGGCGGGGTCGACATCGACATCCCGAAGACCGTCTACGACTCCGCCCGCGGGGTCCGCTGGGAAGCCGGCCGCCACCATCTCGACGGCGAGCAGGCGCTCCTCTACGTACGCCAGCGCTACGGCCTCCAGGACGGCGACCTCGACCGCGTCGCCCGTCAGCAGGCCTTCCTCCGCACGCTCCTCAAGCAGACCCTTCACCAGGAGCTGCGCAAGAACCCCGACCAGGTCCTCGACCTGCTCAGCCTCTTCTCGAAGCACGCCTCCGTCGACGACGAGTGGTCGACGACCCAGATGGCCAAGCTCGCCGCCTCGCTCCGCAACCTCCGCACTGACGACATCAGCTACCTCACCGTCCCCACCGACGGCACCGGCATGGTCGGCGACCAGTCCGTCGTACGCCTCGACCCCTCCCGCGACCTCGACCTGTGGCGCGCGGTCCGTGAGGACCGGATGGCCGAGTGGGCCGACGACAACCAGGACCTGCTGACCCCCGCCGTCGTCCGCTGACCTGCAGAAACCCCACCGAGTCGGCCCGTTCTGACCGAAAACCTCGCCGAGTCGGCCCGTCATGACGGGCCGACTCGGCGAGATTCTCGGTCAAGATGGGCCGACTCGGCGCGGCTTGCGGGACAGCCGCGCCGAGCCGGCAGTTTCAGGAGGCGACCTCCTCGGCGACCTCCGCAGCCTCGAGACCGAGCCGGTTGGCCGGGCGCGGGAGACCGTAGTGGTCGCGGAGGGTGACCCCCGAGTACTCGGTCCGGAACAGCCCGCGCTCCTGCAGGATCGGCACCACGGACGAGGTGAAGGCCTCGAGACCCGAGGGGAGCACGGCGGGCATGATGTTGAACCCGTCGGCGGCACCGTTCTCGAAGTAGTGCTGGATGGTGTCGGCGACCTGGACGGGGGTGCCGGTGAAGGTGCGGTGGCCGCGACCGCCGCCCAGCCTGCCGATCAGCTCCCGCACGGTGAGACGGTCGCGCCGGGCCCAGTCGACCACCAGCGTGTAGCGGCTCTTGGCACCCTCGATCTCGTCCTCGGTGGCGATGTCGGCCGGCAGCTGCTCGTCGAGCTGGAGCCGCGAGGGATCCACCTGCAGGAGCTGGGCGAGCTGCGCCACGGCGTACTCCGGAGCGATGAGCCGGTCCAGCTCGGCCTCCAGCTCACGTGCCTCGGCCTCGGTGTCACCCAGGATCGGGACGATCCCGGGCAGCACCAGCACGTGGTCGGGGTTGCGCCCGGCCGCGACGACCCGCCGCTTGATGTCGGCGTAGAACGCCTGGCTCTCCTCCAGGGTCGGCTGGGCGGTGAAGATCGCCTCGGCCCAGCGGGCGGCGAACTCCTTGCCGTCCTCCGAGGAGCCCGCCTGGACGAGCAGCGGGTGGCCCTGGGGCGATCGCGGCAGGTTGAGCGGACCCTCCACGGAGAAGTGCGGCCCGACGTGGGAGATCGGCCGGACCCGGTCGTGCAGCGTATGCACCCCGGAGTCCTTGTCCGCCACGATCGCGTCGTCGGTCCAGCTGTCCCACAGCCTGGTGGCCACGTCCAGGAACTCCGAGGCCCGCTCGTAGCGGGTCTTGTGCAGCGGCTGCCCCTCGAGACCGAAGTTGCGCGCCGCCGCGTCCCCGGCGGTGGTGACGATGTTCCACCCGGCCCGCCCACCCGAGATGTGGTCGACCGACGCCAGCCGACGGGCCAGGTTGAACGGCTCGTTGTACGACGTCGAGGCCGTCGCGATCAGCCCGATGTGCTGCGTGGAGACCGCCAGCGCGGACAGCAGCACGGTCGGCTCGATCCGCCCCGACGGCCGGCGCTCGGGCGACCCGAACATGGCCGGCGAGTCGGCCAGGAAGAGCGAGTCGAACTTGGCCTCCTCCGCCACCCGGGCCAGGTGCTGGTGTGCCGCGAGCGAGAGGTTGGCGTGCGGGTCCGACCCGGGCAGCCGCCACGACGCCTCGTGGTGACCCGTGTCGAGCAGGAACAGGTTGAAGTGGAGCTGCCGAGCGCCCATCAGGCCACCTCCTCCTCGACCGACTCGACCACGCCGAGCTCGGCGAGCAGCTGGGCCCGCAGCGACGCGAACCGCGGGTCGCCGGGGCTCCGCTTCGAGCCCAGGTCGATCCGGATGTCCGAGCCGACGACACCGTCGACCAGTACGATCACCCGATCCGCGAGCGCGATCGCCTCGTCGACGTCGTGGGTGACCAGCAGGATGGCGGGGTTGTGGGCGGCGTACAGCTTCTTCAGCAGCTTGTGCATCTTGATCCGGGTCAGCGCGTCCAGGGCACCGAAGGGCTCGTCGGCGAGCAGCAGCTGCGGATCCCTGACCAGCGACCGCGCCAGCGCGGCACGCTGCTGCTCACCGCCGGAGAGCTCGTGCGGCCAGGCCTTGTCGCGGCCCTCGAGCCCGACCTCGGAGAGCGCCTCGAGACCCCGGGCCCGGGCATCGGACCCCGTCAGCCCCAGGATCACGTTGTCCAGCACCCGTCGCCACGGCAGCAGCCGGGAGTCCTGGAAGACCACCGAGACGCGCTCGGGTACGTCCACGACACCCGATCCCGCCACCGAGCGGTCCAGCCCGGCCAGGGCCCGCAGCAGCGTCGACTTCCCCGAGCCGGAGCGCCCGATCAGCGCCACGAACTCGCCGGAGTCGATGGTGAGGTCGAGCCCGTTCAGCACGCCGCCGGCCTCGGAGAAGCTGCGGTGCAGCCCCTCGACACGTACGGCAGGCTCCTTCAGTGACTCTCCAGCGTGCGTCGCCATGCCAGCGCCTTCCTCTCGATGATGCGGACGATGCCGTCGGCGACCAGGCCCAGCAGGGCGTAGACGACCAGGCCGACGACGATGATCTCGGTCTGGCCGTAGCTGGACGCGAGCGTGATCATGTGGCCGATGCCGCTGGTCGCGTTGACCTGCTCGACGACCACGAGCGACAGCAGCGCGTTGAGCACCGCGAACCGCAGCCCGAGCAGGAACCCGGGCGTCGCCCCCGGCAGCACCACGTGCCGGACGAACGCGCCGCGGCTCAGGCTGACCGTCTCGGCCAGCTCCGCGTAGCGGCTGTCGATGCCACGCAGCCCGTTGTGGGTGTGGATGTAGATCGGGATGAGTACGCCGAGGGCGATCGTGATCACCTTCATCGGCTCCCCGATCCCCAGCCACAGGATCAGCAGCGGCATCAGCGCCAGGCTCGGGATGGCCCGCTTGACCTGCACCGGGCCGTCGATCAGCGCCTCACCGACCCGGCTGAGCCCGGAGATCAGGGCCAGCACCAGCCCGACGGCGACCCCGATCACCAGACCGAGCGAGGCCCGGTAGGCCGAGGTGGCCAGCGCGTCGGGAAGGCGTCCGTCGGCGATCAGGCTCTTCGCGGTCTCGACCACGACCCACGGCTCGGACAGCGTACGCGGATCCAGCACGCCCGTCGCCGAGGCGACGATCCACAGCCCCAGGAGCAGGATCGGCCCGATCCAGAGCGTGCCGGGGACCCTCGGGCCGGGCCCGAGGCGGCGGCGTACGACCCGCTTGTCGACGGTCTTATCGGAGGCGACGCCGACGATCGGCGCCTCGAGTGCGGTGGTGGCCATCACTGACCGTCCTTCACTGCCTGGGCGATGACTTTCTCGTAGCGGCGGTCATAGAGATCGGTGACATCCAGCTTCGGGTGCTTCTGCTCCTTGGCGAGGATGTCCGCGGTCTCCTGCTGGCGCTTGATGAAGCCGTCCCAGTTCTCCGGGATGACCGTCTGGCCGGAGGTCTCGAAGACCTTCTTGCCGTCCTCGAAGGTCAGCCCCTCGTGGTCGACGTAGTAGGCCTTGATCCACTCGTCGGGGTGCTCGTCGATCCACTTCTCGGCCTTGACCCACAGCCCGAGGAAGTCCTTGAACGCGGCCGCCTTGCCGGCGTCCTCGAAGGTCTTCTCCGGCCCGTAGATCAGGGTTGCGTCGTCGCGGATGCCGGTGCGGATCGAGGTGCCGCCGTCACGGCCGTACTTGGCCAGGTAGGAGGTCAGCTGCGGCCCGCCCAGCGGAGCGACGTCGACCTGGTTGGAGGCCAGCGCGTTGGAGTAGGTGTCGTCGACGCTCTGGATCTCGACGAGGTCGACGTCCTTCTGGGTGAGCCCGGCGGCCTCGAGCGTCTTGAGGATCAGCGCACCCTGCGCCTGGCCGGGCGAGTAGGCGATCTTCTTGCCCTTGAGGTCCTGGAGCGTCTTGACCTTCGACTTCGGCGCGATGCCGAGCTCGTAGATCGGGTTGTCGAGCGGGTCCGGGTTCTCGGTGACCGCGGCGATCTTGACCGGGGTGTCGGTCCAGGTCGCGAAGAGAGGCGGGATGTCGGCGACGATGCTCGCGTCCAGCGCGTCGGCCCGGAACGCCTCGAGGCTCTTCGGACCACCGGAGATGTTGGCCCACTCGATGTCGTAGCCCTTGACCTCGTCGATCAGGCCGGACGTCTTGAGCGCGACCTCGGCATTCGGGATCCCGAGGCGCAGGACGGTCCCCTTCGGGACCTGGTCGGGGAGCGCCGCGTCGGCGGCGAGCTTGGAGGCACTGGAGGCATCGGCACCGCCGCACGCCGTCAGCCCGAGAAGCAAGGACGTGAGCACGGCGGCGATGGCGGTCAGGCGCGGTGGGGTGGGGCGGATCATGGCTCTCCTCTGGTTGGTCCGTCCAAACCAGAGTAAGTCACTAGAGTTTAACCATAAATCCCTGTTCGGATTCTGAGATCCGCCGAGGCGTCAGGTACGCAGGCCGTCAGATGCGGTCGAGCCAGTCGGTGAAACCGGAAGGGTCGTGGCGGCCGAGGATGCCGTGCTCGAAGAGGCCCCAGCCCTCGGCGCCATCCGCCCCGAGCCCAGGTCCGTGCGCGACCGCGCGCCCGACGTGGTCGATCACCCCGAACGGCACCCGGCCGGCGACCTCGGGCGAGGTCAGGTCGTAGGTCAGCCGCTCGGTGAACCCGTCGCCCCGCCAGACCCCGTGCGCCCAGTCGGAGTCGCCGCCGTAGCCACCGCCGACATGGATCGGTACGCCCAGCAGCGAGGAGACCTCGAGCACCAGCTGCTCGCCCGCCGGTGTCGTGCAGGTGATCGTCGCGCCCTCCGGGAGCCGCGTCCCGTCCCGGTAGTGGATCCGGACCTGCGGCCAGCCGAGCTGCTCGACCCGTCCGTCGGCGAAGACGCGGGTGCAGTCGTTGAGCGTGCGGTAGCCGTCGGGCGTCTCGTGGATGATCAGGACGGCGGCGAACTCCTCGAACCGCAGCGGCAGATAGAGCCACCACATCCCCTCGAACCCCGGGTCGGCCGGCTTGCCCGCCGGCACCGCCTCACCCGACGGGCGGATCCCCCACGAACGGTCCCGGGTGCCGACCCAGCGATCGTGGTCTACGACGATCGTCTCGCCGTCGACCTCGATCACCCCCTCCCAGGTCCCGACCTGCGCGAACCGCTGCGCATCGAGCACGGTCGCCGCCCCCTGACGCATCAGGTGCGGCTGCTCCTGGACGACCTCGAACGAGCCCTCCCAGTGCAGGTCCAGCGCGATCCCATGGGTCTCCTCCATCACCAGCCGCAGCCTGCGCAGCGGCTCGACGACCTCGATCCGGTACGCCCCGACCTGCTGCCCCATCCGGTCGCCGCCCCGCGGGTCGGCGCCGTCGCCCAGGTGCACGGCGGTCTGCTCGTCGCCACGGCGGAGCAGGACGTACGCGTCCTTGGTGCCGAGGTTGGGGTAGAACCCCATCCCGGTGACCAGGAAGAGGTCGCCGGTGCGGTCGTGGGCGTTGAGATAGCAGCGGTCGTAGAAGTTGCGGTCGCTGCTGCCCGCCCAGGCGACCGGGCGCGGGAGCTGGTGGATCGGATACTCGTCGAGCGGGCCGACACCGACGTACTCCCCGTGACCTGCACTCATGCCGCCGCCTCCGTAGCGCAAGCGCCATGATACGGACGCGGCGGCCTGAGGTTCATGGTCGCTCGCTGACGCTCGCTCATGCACCGACCTCGTCCAGCATCGCCGCGAACATCGCCCGGTGGTAGAGCGTCGACTCCGGGTCCTCGGGCGCCTCGATCTCGCCGAAGTGGATCTGCCGCGCCGCGATCCGCAGGTAGATGATGCCCCACATGACCGCGGCGTGGACCTCGTGCCAGGTCAGGTCGCCGAGATCGACCCCGGCGGCCGCGGCGTACGTCTCCCGCACCTCGTCAGCGGTGAGGAAGTCCGGCATCCCCGGCAGCTCCAGCATCGCGGCCAGGTCCTCGAAGATGCGGTGGGCGAAGATCATCCAGGTCACGTCCATCTCGCGCGGCCCGAGGGTGACCATCTCCCAGTCGAGGACGGCGACCGGCGCGAAGTCGCGGTAGATGATGTTGCCGATCCGCGCGTCGCCCCAGCACAGGACGGGCTCGCCGACATCGTCAGGGAGGTTGGCCTCGAGCCAGGCCAGGCCTCGCTCGACCAGCGGCGAGCGACCGCCCCACTCCTCGGCGGTGGAGGCGAAGTCATACCAGGCCCTGGTCTTGGCCAGGTTGCGAGCGACCAGCGTCTCGCCGGAATGACCGGCCGCGGCAGGGTCGAGAAACGCGAATCGAGAGGCCGCATCAGGGATCCCGTGGAGCCCGGCGAGCACCTCGACCGAACGCCTCTGCAGCGCCGCCCGATCCGCCGCGGAGCCGTCGAAGAGCCAGCTGTCGCCGAAGTTGTAGGGCATCACGTCCGGCGGGACGACGCCGTCGACCCGCTCCATCAGGAAGAACGGCGTGCCCAGGACCGAGCCGCTCATCTCGGCGAGACCGACCTCCGGCACGGGCACGGGAGACAGCGAGCCGGCCAGCCGCATCGCGTCGTACTGCGCCTGCAGGTCATAGGCCGGGAAGACGGGGATGTCCTCCGGACGGGGCGCCACCCGCAGGACGTACGCCCTCGTCTGACGCCACCCGTCGACCGTCGAGGTGATGTCGAGCAGGACGGTCTCGCTGGACATCCCGTTGGCGTCGATGCCACCGAGGATGGCGACCTCGGGGTCGGCCCCCGGCGGCAGCGCCGCGGCGAGCCACTCCGTCAGCAGCGCGCCGATCGCCGCGGGGTCGCGGCCCGACTTCTGGAAGGTCATCTCGGGCGGCGGGGGCGCCTGGGTCACGTGCTCCTCCTTGAGGCGTGTGAGTCAGATCACACACGCCTCAAGGTTCGTGGAACACGTTCTAGTTTGTCAACCGTTCAGGACACGATCAGAACCGGATCTTCGCCGGCGTCTCGGTCGGCGCGGCCTTGGTGACGAACGCCTTCCGCTTCGCCGCGAAACCATGGCGGTCGTCGAAGATGTCGCGGGCCATCTCGGCCAGCTCGATGCTCTGGTAGTAGGACATCGGCATCGCGCCGGCACGGCGTGCCTCGCGGGCCGCCAGGGCCGGGACGTACGCCTCAGGCTCGGCACAGCGCTGCGCCAGGTCGCGCAGCCAGCCGTCGAACTCGGCCGCGTCGCGCGGACCGAGCTCGCTGATCATGTCGATGCGGACCGCCTCGGCCGCCGAGATCGGCAGCTTCGCACCGAGGAGCTCATCGGCCTTCTCGGTGCCGACCCGGCTCGGCAGGCCCCAGGTGTGCAGCTCGGAGCCGAAGATACCCATGTCGTAGTAGGGGTTGAGCACGACCCCCGCGCGGGCGACCGTGACGTCGGCACAGAGACCGGCCATCACACCGCCGGCACCTGCGTTGGCCGTGAACGCGGCGATGGTCAGCTGCTCGGCCTCGGCGATCGCCACGCAGAGCTCGTCGATGGCGCGGATGTTGTCCCAGGCCTCGGCCGCCGGGTCCGGGGCCGCCTCGATCACCCCGAGATGGATGCCGTTGGAGAAGGCGTGCTCGGTGCCGCGTACGACCAGGACGGTGGTGTCCTCGATGAGCGCCTTGCGGACCGCGTCGGTCATCCGCCGGCACTGCTGGGTGTGCATCGCGCCGCTGTAGGAGCGGAGGGTGAGGTAGCCGACGTCGCCGTCCCGCTCATAGGTCGTCTCGGCCAGCGCGTCGGGCACCCTCAGATAGGGCGCATGGCGGACGTCGAGCACCCAGGCGGCCGGCAGCTTCGGGCCGCGCTTCCTCTCGAGCGTGGCCGCGTAACCGACCCACAGCGTGCCGTCGCCGGTGGCGATCGCGACCGCGTCGGTGTCGACCCCGACCACCGTGCCCGGCTCGGTGTCGTCGTGGTTCTCGGGAGTCGTGGCCGCGTCGAAGAGGCAGTACGTCGCACCGCCGACGGTCGCCGGCGCCCCCGGCGCCCCGTCGGCCGCCGCGATCCTCCGGGCGATCTCGGTGGCCGGTGCGGACCAGTCGATCTCGAAGGCATTCCGGCGCAGCAGCGGCAGCTCACCGGTGCCCTCGACCTCGGCGGCCCACTCCTCGGCGGGCTTCGGCGCCTCGCCGGCGGCCACCATCCGGAGGACCTCCGTCACGCAGTCCATCGCGGCGTCGGCCACCGGACCGTTGTAGAGCGCGCTCTTCGCGATCGGGACCTCGGGCATCGCGAAGGTCTGCGTCGCCCAGACCGGGCCGGCGTCCATCTCCTCGACGGCCGACAGCGCGGTCACGCCCCAGCGGTCCCGCCCGTCGAGGGTGGCGTGGTCGAGGGACGAGGGGCCGCGGTCGCCCAGCGGACCCGGGTGGATCACGACCGTGGGGTAGCTCCCCCAGACCGCCTCCGGCACCCGGTGCTTGAGGAACGGGCACAGGATCAGCTCGGGATCGATCGCCTCGACGGCCGCCACCAGGGAGGGGTCGTCGTGGACCGGAGCGAGCAGCACGCCGACGTCGTGGCCGGCTTCTTTCAGATCGCACCAGACCCGCTGGGTCAGGCCGTTGAACGCGGAGACGAGCAGCAGGATGCGCATGTGGGGGAAGTGCCCTTCTGTTAGACCAGCCCGAACAGACCTCATATCCCCCGAGGGGTATTTATCCCCCGAGGGGTGTCACTGTATCTGGCGCAACCGGACGGGTGCACCACCGGTGCCCAGAAGAGGGACGGAAGGCCTGGTGAGACCAGGGCCGCTCGCCCCGGTCTCGGGCCGGACGTGTGTCGGTCGCGTGCCGATCGCGTGTCGGTTGCGTGTCGGGCGCCGCACCATCGTCTTGTCGCGGCCTGCAAAGATGGCTCTGTCAGGAGGGGACGATGACAACAGTCGACGACAACCCGATCAACGGGTTGGTCGATCTCGTCGAGGCGAGCAGCGACGAGATGGCGCGTGAGCTGGCCAGGTTCCGGATGCGCTACAAGTTCGCGATCGACGAGGTCTCGACCAAGATCGCGATCCTCCGCGAGGAGTTCGAGCACACCCACGACCACAGCCCGATCGAGCACGTACGCACCCGGCTGAAGTCGCCCGACAGCCTGCTCGCGAAGGCCCGCAAGATCGGCTGCCCGCTCACCCTCGAGGCGCTCGAGCAGCAGATCCGCGACATCGCCGGGATCCGGGTGGTGTGCCCGTTCGTCTCCGACGTCTACTGGATCATGGAGATGCTGGGCAGCCAGTCCGACGTCGACGTCGTCGAGGTCGAGGACTACATCGCCGAGCCCAAGGCCAACGGCTACCGCAGCCTCCACCTGATCATCAAGGTGCCGGTCTATCTCTCCGACCGCGCGGTCGACGTCCCGGTCGAGCTGCAGATCCGCACCATCGCGATGGACTTCTGGGCCAGCGTCGAGCACTCGATCTACTACAAGTACGACGGCACCGTCCCCTCCACCCTGCGCGACGAGCTCGGCGCCGCTGCCCGCACCGCGGCCGACCTCGACACCACCATGGCGCGGCTACGCAGCGAGGTCCACGGCCCGGTCCTCCACTGAACCGGAACCGTGGACCCCACCCGCGTCAGCGGCCGGTGACGAACCGCTGATACTGGGCCCGCGCCTCGTCCGGGGTGATCGCCCGGTCGAGGAACATCAGCGAGTCCATCCGGCAGTCGCAGGGGTTCCGCTCGACGGTGTCCTGCGGGAAGGAGCCGCCGACCTTGATGCCGCGCGGCAGCGTGTCGGAGGTGCCGGTGCCGTCGACCTGCCACGGGTCACCGGCTGAGGTGTAGAACCCCTGGACGGCCTTGCCGTTGCGGTAGAGCGCCATCTTCCCGGTGGTGTAGTCGAACGTCGCCGCCAGGTGCACCCACTGTCCGCGCGGCAGCAGGCTCTGCCAGTCCGCCGAGGCGGCGAAGGTCTGCGAGGCGCCCTCGTCGAGCCGGCGTCCGAGCGCGACCAGCCGCAGCGTGCCGTCGACGTTGATGAGCTCGAGCAGGGCACGTACGCCGTGGCCGTCGGAGTTGCCGGAGAGCACCCCCGCCAGCCCGATGGCGTTGTAGCGGTCGGTCGGGTCGGCGGTCACCGAGTTGAGCGCGGGCCCGTCCATGTCGACCTTGAACCAGCCGGCCACGGTGATCTGCTCGGCTCCCGCGAACGGCGCCAGCGAGGCGACGCCGTTCTGGTTCCACGTCCCCGCCTTCCAGTCGTCGTTGCCGTTGACCGCCGGGTCGACCTGCTTGGTCTGCAGGGCGTTGTTGCTGGTCGGGTAGGCCGAGTCGGTGACCTGCATCGCGTTGCCGCCGTTGACCTGGTTCAGCAGCGTCCGCGAGAAGCCCTGGTCCTCCTCGCGCGCCCCCGGGGCGAAGGGGTGCTCGAAGTCGTAGTAGCTGACCAGGTCCTCGCGCAGCGACGGCACGACCTCGCTCTGCCAGGGCCGCTGCACCGTGTTCACGACCTTCCAGATCTTCCCGTTGGCCTTGGCCAGCAGGTAGAGGTTGCGGTGCGAGTCGGTGCCGAAGCGCAGGTCGACGCGCGGGTCGTCGACGAAGTCCTGCATCGAGAGCCGCTTGCCCGAGGTGTCGAAGAGCTGCATCTGGTGCAGGGTCGCCTCGGTGCTGCTGCCCCGGCGCATCTGCTTGGCATCGGTCCAGTAGACCTCTCCGTTGACCAGGTCGCCGAAGACGTACTTGCCCCGCAGGTCGTCCAGCTTGCCGCGGTAGACGACGCCGCCGCTGATCGCGTGGCCGCTGTCGGAGGTGCAGGAGTAGTTGGCCGGCGGGTCGTGGTCGAAGGAGGCCACGGGGAGCGTGTAGCCGGACATGTCGTAGTCGTCGGGCACCGTGTAGAGCGCGCACTCGTCGGTGTTGTCGTAGAGCAGCCTGCCCTCGATCTCGCTCCAGCCGAGGTTGTCGCCGGCCTTCACGTCGTAAACGCCCTCGATCGCGTGCTGGCCGATGTGGCCGAGCAGCAGCCGACCCGTCCCGACGTCCCAGGAGAACCGGTGCGGGTCACGCATGCCGTACGCCCAGATCTCCCCGATCGCGCCCTCCCGGTCGACGAACGGGTTGCTGTCCGGGACGCCGTACGCCCCGTTGCGCCCGTCGCGGGCGAGCGGGTCGATCCGCAGGATCTTGCCGAAGGGGTTGGCGAGGTTCTGCGGGTCGTCGCTCTTCACCCCGTTGCCGCCGTCGCCGGAGGCGATGTAGAGCAGCCCGTAGTCCTCGTCGCCCGGCTCGGCGGTCGGGTTGAAGTCGATCTGCTGGATGGCGTGGATCTGGCCGGCGAAGTCGATCCGCATCACCTCCCGGCTGGTGCCCTCGAAGGTGTCGGCGCTCGGGTCGGTGGCGTGCCACTCGGTGACGACGCTGACGGTGCGTCCCGAGCCCGGGTTCGTCTGGGACGGGAACGTCGGGGTCTTCGCGAAGCCGTCGAAGCGCTCGGTGTGGGTGGTGTAGAAGAGCCCGTTCTTCTCGAACTCCGGGTGGAAGGTGATGAACCCGGCCCCGCTGCCGAGCCCGGCACCGGACCAGAAGTCGACGAAGTGGTCGCGGAGGTCGAGGTACTCGTGCTGCTGGCCGTGGTCGAGCAGGTACATCGGTCCGTTGAGGTCGGGGACGTACATCCGGCCCGAGCCGTCGGGGACCTCACCGATGAAGTTGATGCGGTTGTGGCGTACGAGGCGCTGGTCGGTGGGGGCCGGGTAGGGCTCGGTCTCCGGAAGCTGGGTGACCTCTTCGAGGACGAGGCCGAGGCTGCTGCGGACGGGCTGTTCGGGGATGGGGTCGGGGACGGGCTCGCTGCCGGGGATGGCGGCTCGGGCGGACCCGGAGAGCGTGGGGGTGAGCAGCGCGGCGACGAGGGCGCCGACGGCGAGGCCGGCCCGTGCGCGTCTGCCCCATAGACGTGAGGTTTCCATGGGTTGTTCTCTCCTAAGCGAAGGTTCAGCGATGACGTACGCCCGCGACGGTCACGTCACGGATGCGCCCGAAGTTGTCGAAGGAACCGAAGCCGACCCGGCCTCCGGCGAAGGTGGTGTCGGTGGCGGTCATCCGGGGCTCGTCGGAGCCGTCGAGGTAGACCGCGATCGCGCCCGTGCGGGCGTTGTAGTCGAGGCGTACGTCGTGCCACGCCGCATCGGTGATCGACGGCTCCGCGCCGACCGTGCCGTCCCACTGGTCGTCGATACGCAGCCGGTCGGCGTCGTTGACCACGAAGATCCCGTTGTGGGGGTAGATGGTGTTGTCGGTCGAGAGGTGTGCGTAGTAGAAGCGCGTCGGCGACTGGTAGTTCCAGACCAGGATCACGTCGCGGTTGGTGACCTCCACAGCCTCGTCGATGCGGACCTCGGCGCGGTAGGTCAGCGAGCCGAGCTCGGGGCCCTGCGTGACGATGGCGTACTCGAACGGTCGTCGCGGGCCCGGCTGCGGCGTCCCGGGCTCGGTCAGGATGACCTGGCCGTCCTCGAAGGCCCACTTGTCGTCGGTCAGCGGATCCCAGTCGGCCAGGCTCGCCCGAGGCTTGACCACGGTCAGCCCGGGGCCTTCGGGTGTCTGCGCCTGGGCCACGGATCCTCCGGCGAGCGGAGCGGCCAGGATCACCGCGAGGGCGATCATTCGGTTCAGCTTCCTTCTCATAGTGCTTTCCCTTCCTCCAGTCGGGACGCGGCTCCCCCGAGATAGAGCTCCGCCATCCGCGGGTCAGCGAGCAGGTCGGCGGCCGGCCCGGCGATGTGCACCTTCCCCAGATCGAGTACGCACCCCAGGTCCGCCGACTCCAGGGCCCGCCGGGCGTTCTGCTCGACGAGCAGGACCGCCAGACCGGCGTCCCGCATGCGTACGACCTGCTCGAACACGGTCGCGGTGGTCTTCGGGTCCAGTCCCATGCTGGGCTCGTCCAGCAGCACGACCTTCGGGCTCACCATCAGCGAGCGGGCGAACTCCACCTGCTTCTGCTGCCCGCCCGAGAGCGCGCCGGCGAGCGTGTGCCACCGCTCGGCGACGACCGGGAAGAGCGTCTTGACGAAGTCGGTCCGCTCGGCCACCGCCACCTGGTCGCGCACCGTGTAGGCGCCCAGGCCGACGTTCTCGGCCACGGTCATCTCCTTGAAGACCGAGTGACCCTGCAGGACGTGGGCCATGCCCGCGCGGAGCATCTGCTGCGGACCGTTGCGGGTGACGTCGACCCCGTCGACGGTGATGGTCCCCGATCGAGGGGGCAGCATGCCGCTGGCCACCTTGAGCACGGTGGACTTGCCGGCCCCGTTGGGACCGACCAGACAGACGATCTGACCTGCGGGGACGGTGACGGTGAGGCCACGCAGCACGAGCGCCGCACGGCCGTAGCCGGCCTCGATGTCGCGCAGCTCGAGAAGAGGTTCAGACACCAAGGTAGGCCTCCAGGACTCGCGGGTCGTTCTGCACGTCCGCCGGCGCACCGGAGGCGATCGGGCGGCCGCGGTCGAAGACCACGACGTGGTGGGAGAGGCTCATCACCAGCTCCATGTTGTGCTCGACGATGACGAAGGTGCGGCCCTCGGCGTTGAGCTCGCGCACGAGCGTGGCGATCCTGCCGATCAGCGCCGGGTTCACTCCCCCGGCGGGCTCGTCGAGCATGATCGTGTCGGGCTCGGCCATCAGCACCCCGGCGAGCTCGAGCAGCTTCTGCTGGCCGTAGGAGATGTCGCGGGCCTCGCTGCGCTCGAGATGCTCGATGCCGACTCGCGCCAGCAGCTCGCGGGCCCGGGCGATGTCGTCCGGGTTGTGCGCCCCGCGCAAGCGGTGCATCACGCCCGCCGGGCGGACCCCGGCGAGCACGTTGTCGAGCACCGTCATCCGCGGGAAGATCCGGCACAGCTGGAAGCTGCGGCCGAGCCCGGCCCGGGCGATCCGGTGGGGTGCGTGCCCGGTCACGTCGCGACCGCGGTAGGTCACCGTCCCCGAGTCGGGCCGGATCATCCCGGTCACGCAGTTGAAGAAGGTGGTCTTGCCCGACCCGTTCGGGCCGATCAGGGCGTTGATCCTGCCTTCCTGGAAGCTGACCGTCGCCTCGTCCACGGCGCGGACGCCGCCGAAGGACTTCGTCAGCTTCTCGGTCTCCAGGCTGTGCTCGATCGGAGTGGGACTCATGACTTCGCCTCCTCGAGCGCCTTGCGCTCCTCGGCCAGCTGGGCGGCGTCGACCTCACGGATCGAGGTGCTGCCGGGACGGAACCGGTCGAGCTGCGCGGTCAGCCACGGGATGACCCCGTCGGGCATGAAGAGCACGACCAGGGCGAGCAGCAGCCCGAGCGCGACCAGGTGGAGCTGGGTGTCGCCGTACTGCGCCTTGAAGAACTCGACCGCGTAGCCCACGATCACCGCGCCGACGACCGGGCCGAGCAGGCTGCGTACGCCGCCGAGGAGGGACATCAGCACCAGATAGGAGCCGGTCAGGATGGAGAACTGGAAGATCGGGTCGAGCGACCCGAACCAGAGGGCGTACATCCCTCCGGCCATCGCGGTGAAGAACGCCGAGACGACGAAGACGACCAGCTTGTAGGCGAACGTGGGCACGCCCAGCGCCTGCGCCTTGTCCTCGTCCTCACGGATCGCCTTGAGGCCGGTGCCGAGCCGGGATCGGTCGATCACCCACCACAGGCCGAGGGCGACCAGCGTCAGCGCCACGAACAGGTAGAAGAACCGCTCGTGCTGCTCGGGCCGGAGTACGTCGGTGCCGAACGGCCGCGGCACCCGCAGCCCGTTGGACCCGCCGGTGACGCCGGCCCAGCTCTGCGCGACCAGCAGCAGGATGAGCACCAGCGCGATCGAGACGATCACGAACGAGGCGCCCCGGACCCGCAGCGACGCGATCCCGATCGGCACCGCGGCCACGCCCACGAGGAGCGCCGCGACCACCATCGAGAGCCACGGGTTCACGCCGGCCTCGGTGACGAGCAGCGCGGTGCCGTAGCCACCCAGCCCGGAGTAGGCGGCGTGCCCCAGCGAGATGTAGCCGGTCAGGCCACCGACGAAGTTCCACGCGACCGCGAGCGCGGCGTAGCTGGCGATCACCACCCCCACCGAGAGGACGAACGGGTCCGGGGCGAGCGCCGGGAAGGCGAGCACGAGGGCCAGTGCGACGGCTGCGACGACGAGCTTCGTCACCAGAGACGTACGGCTGTGTCTAGAAGCGCTGAGCAAGGCGACCTCCGAAGAAACCCTGGGGACGGAACATGAGGGTGGCGAAGAGGGCGAGGTAGAAGACCGTCTGCGCCCAGGTGGTTCCCATCGGGATCTGCAGCAGCGCCTGGGTGACCCCGAGGAGCATCGCCGCGATCGCGGCGCCCGGGATGCTGCCGAGACCGCCGATCACGATGATCGCCATCAGCGGCCCGATCCAGTGCCAGTGCAGCGAGGGGTAGATGGTGGCGTCGAGAGCGAGCGCGGTGCCACCGACCGCCGCGGTCGCCAGGCCGAGCCCGAAGCCGAAGCCGGCGATCCGGTCGGTGTCGATGCCGAGGAGCTGAGCGGCCTCGCGATGCTGGATCGTGGCCCGCAGCGCCTGCCCGAAACGGGTCTTCTTGAGCAGGAGGTAGAGGGCCAGGAGCGAGACCGCGGCCAGCCCGAAGGCGATCAGCTTGACCACCGCGATCCGGGCACCCCACAGCTCCAGGCTCGCCCCGGAGTAGCCGAGCTGGATCCGCCGCTGGGTGCCGGAGAAGAGGTAGCCGAGGCCGCCCTCGATGACCAGCGCGATCGCGAAGGTCAGCAGCACCGACATCATCGTCAGCGTCGCCGGCCGCAGCCGCGAGAGCAGCGCCCGCTGCATCCCGTAGCCGGCCGCGAAGAAGAGCGGCACCGTGATGATCAGCGAGAGCAGCGGGTCGAGCCCGGTCTGCGTGGTGAAGAACCAGGCCAGGTACGCAGCCAGGATCAGGAACGCGGAGTGGGCGATCATCACGACCCGCATGACGCCGAAGTAGAGCGTCAGGCCGGCGGCCAGCAGGGCATAGAGACCTCCGAGCAGCAGCCCCAGGATCAGGCTCTGCAGGAGAAGTGCGCCTGACATCGCCTCACCACGCCGGCTTCGGGTAGACGAACTCGGCCTCGGCCTGGTCCTCGGGCAGGACGATCTTGATCTCGCCGTCGACCCACTGCTGGATCATGTGGGCGCTCTGCGGGCGGCCCTTGTCGTCCCAGCTCAGCGGACCGACGACGGTCTCGACCTCGTTCTCGCGCAGCCAGTCGATCAGCTTCGCCTGGCAGTCGGGGTCTGCGTCGGCGCACTCCACTGCCTCGACGGCGGCGGCGACGACCTGGCCGGTGGTCCAGGCGTTGGCCTCGTCCTCACCGGGCGCCTCGCCGTGCTTGTCCTCGTAGAACTTCACGAACTCCTGGTTCTCGGGGTAGTCCGCCTTCGTGGTGTAGCCGGTCGGCGCGATGATGCCCTGGGTCTTGTCGCCGATCGCCTCCGCGAACTCGGTCTCGGTCGGAGCGGTCGAGAAGGCGGCCAGCTTCGGCTGGTAGTCGAGCTGCTGGAGCGCGACGATGAGGTTGACGCCGTCCTGGTACTGGCTGCCGCCCACGACGATGTCGGCCTTGCTATCGGCGATCTTGGCGGCGATGCTGCTGAAGTCGGTGGTGTTGGGCGGGTAGACCTCGTCCACGACGGTCTTCACGCCGCCCTCCTCGAGCGCGTCCTTGAGCCCGTAGGCGGTGCCCTGGGCGAACGGGTCGTCCATCGAGGCGTACGCCGCGGTCTTGGGCCGCTCTCCCTCGGGCATCGCCAGGATGTGCTCGGCGAGGAGCTTGTAGTGGTCGTTCGCGACGGCGGGGGCGGCGTAGAAGAGGTTCTCGAAGCCCTCCTCGAAGACCTCGGGCGCCGCACCGGCGGGCTCGACGAAGAGGTAGCCGTAGTCCTGGGCGACCTGGGCCGCCGGGATCACCAGGCGGGTGGAGAACGGACCGACCACCAGGTCGACCTGCTCCTGGTTGATCAGCTTCTCGTAGTCGGCGGCGACGCGCTCGGCGCTGGACTGGTCGTCGAGCATCTCCAGGCGTACGTCGCGGCCGAGCAGGCCGCCGTTGGCGTTGACGTAGTCGGCCCAGGCCTCGTAACCGCGCTGGATGCCTTTGCCGGGCTCGCTGAAGTCGCCGGTGAGGGGCAGCGAGATGCCGATCACGATCTCGTCGTCGCCGCCTCCTTTCTCGGCGGCGCCACAGGCGGCGAGGGTGGAGGCGAGCGCCAGCGCCGCGGAGGCGGCCAGGGCGGCTCGGGACCGCTTGCTCGCGGTGGGGGTCTTCGTGAAGGGCATCTGCGGTTCTCCTCTACGAAAGCGCTTACGTAAGCGTTTACGATGACGTTACCGACTCTCGCTTAGTGTGGCAAGGGTCACAATCCTGACGACAAGGGGCATCGATGGTCCGAACCAACCGCTCCCCCCGCCTGATCGACGTCGCGCATGCGTCCGGCGTCTCGATCGCGACCGCCTCCCGCGCGCTCTCCGGAACCCCCGGGGTCAGCGACTCGGTGGCCGAGAAGGTCCGCCAGGCGGCACGCGAGCTCGGCTACGTCGCGAATCTCCACGCCCGCTCGCTGGCCAGCGGATCCACCGCGACCATCGGGCTCGTCGTGCACGAGATCGGCGACCCCTACTTCTCCGAGATCGCGAGCGGCGTGCTCAGCCTCGCCGCCGAGCACGGCCGCACCGTCCAGATCTGCCACACCGGCCGCGACCCCGAGGCCGAGGTGGAGCAGGTACGCAGCCTCGTGGCCAACCGTGTCGGCGCGATCCTGATCGCCGGGTCGGGCTTCGTGGACGCGTCGGTGGAGGCGCCGATGCGGCTCGAGGTGCAGCGCTACGCGGAGGCGGGCGGCCGCGTCGCCGTCGTCGGCCGGCACCACCTCGGGGTCGACAGCGTGCTCCCCGACAACCGCCCCGGCGGCCGCGCCGTCGCCGAGCACATCCTCGGCCTCGGCCACCGGCGCATCGTGGTCGTCTCCGGAACGTTGGAGCTGACCACGGTCGCGGACCGACTCGAGGGGGTGCGCGACGCGCTCGCCGCGGCGGGGCTCGACGCCGGCGACGTACCCGTCCTCGAGGGGCCGTTCACCCGCGAGGGCGGGCGCGAGTGCATCCGTCGGATGCTCGTCGACCACCCGCGTACGACGGCCGTGATCGCCCTCAACGACGACATGGCCATCGGGTGCCTCTCCCAGCTGCGCAGCTCGGGGGTCTCGGTCCCGGGAGAGGTCTCGGTCAGCGGGTTCGACGACGTCGCCGTCGCCCAGGACCTCTCCCCCGGACTGACCACCGTGCGCCTGCCGATGGCCGAGATGGGCGCCCGGGCGCTCACGCTGGCGCTGAAGGAGCCCGGCTCACGCGCCCGGCGGCAGCGGGTACCCGCCGAGCTCGTCGTGCGCGACTCGACCGGGCCCGTCGCGGGGTCGGTCTAGGGTTCGTCGGGTGAAGGATCTTCGAGTACCCCCGGGCCCCGGGCTGCCCGACGGCCTCGTCATCCCCGACACCGAGCTGGTCGAGCGCTTCTCCCGCTCCCCGGGCCCCGGCGGGCAGTCGGTCAACACCACCGACTCCCGCGTCGAGCTCTCCTGGGACCCGGCGGTATCGGAAGCTCTCGACGAGTCACAGCGCGCCCGTGTCCTCACCCGCTCGGCAGGCCCGATCGTCGTGGTCTCCCACGAACAACGTTCCCAGCACCGCAACCGCATCGCCGCCCGCGAACGCCTCGCCCTCCGCATCCGCGAGCTCCTCGCCCCACCACCCCCTACCCGCCGCCCCACCAAGCCCACCCGTGGCTCCAAGGAACGCCGCCTCGACGCCAAGCGCCAGCGCGGCCAGACCAAGCAGCTCCGCGGGCGAGTCCAGGACTGAGGATGTGTCTCAGGCCGTGGCGACAGACCGGGTCACGGCCTCCAGCCCCAGCCGCTCGCGGAACTCGTCGATCTGGGCCATGGCCCCGGCCGGATCATCCTGGAGCACCAACCGGGCGTCGGCCAGGAGGTCGAGGGGCTCGACCGGGAGCGCATCGGCGTCGACCCTGGCTTTCGTGAAGAGGTCGCGCATCGTCGCGCAGTGGAACACATAGGCTGCCACCTGACCGGCGATCTCCACCTGATCACGGTGGGCCCAGAGTCGAACGGCGATGTCGTGTAGATCGGATGCCGAGGACGCGCTGGTCATGGCGCGCAGGCATTGGAGGACGTCGACTCTTGCCGTACGCATCGGCCCGGTCTCCTCGGCCACGGGCTTGAGCGCGCCCCGCAGGCCGAGCGCCTTCTGCCGCAGCTCCGCCTCGACCATCGCCGCGCACAGATCCTCGATCGGATGATTCTGCAGGTTAGTGCCGATCATGAGCATCGCCCGCTGCGCACGGAGGAGGTCTCGCGGCAGGCCTCCGGAGAAGCAGTGCAGCATGTAACGGAAGGCGTCACGAGCGACGACCCTGTCCATGAGGAGCTGGTAGGACTCGCCAGCCGACATGCAGGTCACCCGGAAGATGTCGTGGAACGCGCTGTCGAATGCGTCTCGGACGGCAAAGCCGCGGCTTTCAAACGAAGCCAGGGCGTCCTCCGAGACCGACACGACGAACTGCGTCCCCGGGGCGTCGAAGATCCCCTTGATCTCATTGATGAACCGCTGCGCCAGCTCCGGAGACTCGATCTTGTCCAGTTCGTCGATGGCGACGATCGCTGTCGGACGGGACCGTTCGTCGAAGCGGCTGTCGCAGGTGCGCTGGTACGCGTCGTACGCCCCGAGGACCTCGCGGATCTCGTCGACCGCCTCGGGGTAGGTCAGGGCGCGTCGCTCCCGCTCTGCCGACCGGGTCGGGGCGAGCTCGAACCGCCCGATGGCGATCTTGAGGTTCAGGTCCTGCCTCGTGATCTCCTGGTACTGGATACCGTCCTGAAGGCGCCGCGCCCGCGCCAGCACGCTCGTTCGCGCCCTGAGGATCTTCGCTCGCTGGTTCGGGTCCGATCCATCGCCGGGCCCGTGCCGTCGGGCCCACCACCGCCACAAAGGCGTCCACGGGGCGAGAAGACGGAGGGCGAGGACCACGAGCCAGAGCACCGCGACCGCCTCAATGATGACGGCGACGACCTCCAACGGGCCGGCAAGGTGCAGACGCCCCTCGGTGAAGCGCACCAGCCCGAACGCCGACCACCGCCAGTGCCACGCGGTCGCGACCACCGCGACGAGCGTAGCGATCAGGTGCAGCGCCACGACCATGCCCGCCTCGCGCATAGGGTGCCGCGGACGACCGCCGGCCCAGCGTACGCCCCGCTGCTCGTCCCTTCTGACCACCTTGACGACCTCGGCGCAGACCTTGGTCCCCAGGTAGAGCACGAACTCCCGAGGGTCATAGGCGACCGGCGCCGACACTTCGACGAACAGGGGCGCGTGGTTCCTCAGGTCCTTGATGAGCGTCGTCTTCCCCACGCCCCGCGGGCCTGCGAGCCCGATGGCGGCGTCGCCGAGGCGCCGACGCGCCTCCTGGAACCGCTGCCGAGACTCGGTCTCGACCTGGTCGTCCTTGCCGACGATATCGCCCCCGTGGTAAACGCCCCTGTGCCCCTCCTCCACCTCCTGTTCCTCGTTGATGAGACGGGTCAGCTCCCCGGTCACCGCCCCCTCGAGCCCCACCAGCCAGCCGCGCAACGCCTCCTCGGCCCCGTCGATCCCTCCGGCGTCCTCCCGAGTGTCTCGCGTCGCCACGTTGTCGAAAGAGACGGAGACGACCACGGCCGCAACAGCGAGACCGGCAAGTGCCGACACCACCGCCGCCAACCAGGAAGCGGCCGCGGCCGCGACGCTCAGCTGGCCATATCCGGCGAAGATCCGCACCCCGAGGGGACCGGCCAGGATGACCACCAAGACCACAGCGACGGCCCACACGACGGGACTGACCCTGCGCCGGGACTCCGCATCGGCAACGGACTGCGCGTGGGCCACAGCGGCGGCGACGTAGCCTGAACGCGAGGCTGGGGCCATCTCGTCGGCCCGCTGCAGCAGCACCGGGCGAGCCGCCTCCAGCCGGGCCGCGGCTGTCACGCTCGAGATGCCGAGAGGCTCCAGCCTGTCGGAGATGTCCTGCCGAGCGATCGCGGCCTGCACGGTGGGCCCGAAGTACCGCCCGACCAGCCAGTCCACGATGGGATCCGCGGCCTGCTCGACCGTGCTCGGCGGCCACTCGAAGGGGATGCTCGCAGGCCCTTGGTCGCTCATGACGGCCTCTCTTTGCCGGTCGGGAAGCCCAGATCCTGGCAGACCCGACGGCACCTCACCGCCATGCCACGCCGAACCCGGCGTGGTGCGCAGGTCGATCCTGCTAGCGAGAAAGTCACCCGCGCTGGCCGAGAGATCGGCTGCGTCAAGCAGGGTCGTGGACCGCCGCGTCCGCAGCGGTCCACGACCTCAGGTCCATCGAATCAGAGCTCGCTCTGGATCCCAGCGAGGAGCTGGCGGGCCATCACGATCCGCTGGACCTGGTTGGTGCCCTCATAGATCTGGGTGATCTTCGCATCGCGCATCATCCGCTCGACCGGATAGTCACGAGTGAACCCGTAGCCACCCAGCAGCTGGACGGCGTCGGTGGTGACCTGCATCGCCACATCCGAGGCGAAGGCCTTGGCGGCGGCACCGAAGAAGGTCAGGTCCTTGTCGCCACGCTCGGAACGACCCGCCGCGGCGTAGGTCAGCTGACGGGCGGCCTCGATCTTCATCCCCATGTCCGCGACCATGAACTCCACACCCTGGAACTCCGCGATCGGCTTGCCGAACTGCTTGCGCTCCTTGATGTAGCCCAGCGCGTAGTCGAGCGCCCCCTGGGCGACACCGACGGCTTGGGCGGCGATGGTGATCCGGGTGTGGTCCAGGGTCTGCATCGCATAGGTGAACCCCTTGCCCTCCTCACCGATGATCCGGTCGGCAGGGATGCGCACGTTGTCGAAGTAGACCTCGCGGGTCGGGGACCCCTTGATGCCGAGCTTCTTCTCCGGGGCACCGAAGGACACCCCCTCATCCGACTTCTCCACCACGAACGCCGAGATGCCCTTCGAGCGCTTCTCGGGGTCGGTCACCGCGAGCACCGTGTAGTACTCCGAGACCCCCGCGTTGGTGATCCACCGCTTGACCCCGTTGAGCACCCAGAAGTCACCATCACGCACCGCGCGGGTCTTCTGGTTGGCCGCGTCCGAGCCGGCATCGGGCTCGGAGAGGCAGTAGGAGAAGTTCCCCTGCCCGGCGGCAAGCGCACCCAGATACTTCTTCTTCAGCTCCTCCGAGCCACCGATCTGCACCGGCAACGAGCCGAGCTTGTTGACCGCCGGGATCAGCGAGGCCGAGACGTCCGCGCGGGCGATCTCCTCGATCACCAGCACCGTCGCCAGAGCGTCGGCACCGACGCCCCCGTACGCCTCGGGCACGTGCGGCGCGAAGAACTCGGTCTCCACCAACGCATCATGCGCCTCCTGCGGATAACGAGCCTCCTCATCGACCGCAGCCGCGGCCGGAGCGATCTTGGCGTCGCAGATCTCGCGGATGGCCTTACGGATCTCCTGGTGCTCCTCGGAGAGGGCGAACAGCGGGTACTCGGCACTCATGTCCCGGAGTCTATGCCTGTTTGCTACTCGCCAGTACGTCGGTGGGTCACGGAATCCCCGACGCCGGGTTGTTGTTGTGCTCCACATGACCGCCGCGTGGCTCGACCAGGACACCATCGACAAGCTCCTCGACGACTCCGAGACCTGGGCCGTGGTCGGCCTCTCGGGCGACCCGTGGCGTACGGCCTACGCGATCGCCCAGGAGCTCCAGGAGCACGGCAAGCGGATCATCCCGATCCACCCGGGTGCCGCGGCCGAGGGCAAGGAGGTGCTCGGCGAGAAGGTCTACGCGACCCTGGCCGACGCCGCCGCGGCCGTCGGGAAGATCGACGTCGTCGACGTGTTCCGCCGCTCCGAGGCCGCCGGCCAGTTCGCCGACGAGGCCGTCGCGATCGGCGCCGGTGGCGTCTGGTTCCAGATGGGCGTGATCGACGAGGCCGCCTTCGAGCGCACCGACGCGGCCGGCGTACCGATGGTGATGGACACCTGCCCCAGCAAGATCTGGTTCCAGCGCGCCCGGGCGGGAGTGCGGAGCTAGGACGTGGCCTCTCGGACGACCGTTCCCTTCTCGCGGGCGAGGTCCGCGAGGGACTTCTCGTACGCCACGAGCTTCCGCTGCAGCTCGGCGTCGGCGACGCCGAGGATGCGGGCGGCGAGGATGCCGGCGTTCTTGGCGTTGCCGATGGCCACCGTGGCCACCGGGATGCCGCCGGGCATCTGGACGATCGACATCAGCGAGTCCATGCCGTCGAGGTACTTCAGCGGCACCGGGACGCCGATCACGGGCAGCGGAGTGACGCTCGCGAGCATGCCCGGAAGTGCAGCGGCACCCCCGGCACCGGCGATGATCACCGAGAGCCCACGGCCGGCCGCCTCGCGACCGTAGTCGAGCATCTCCTGCGGCATCCGGTGGGCCGACTTCACATCGGCCTCCCACTCGATCCCGAACTCGTCGAGAAGCTCCGCCGCGGCCTTCATCGTCGGCCAGTCGGAGTCGGATCCCATCACGATGCCTACGCGAGCGCTCATGAGGGACAGGCTATGTGGGCCGGGCCGTGGAAGCCGGATCGGGCCGTATTTCACTTTCGCTCGGCGGCGACCTGCGACATCGTGACCCGATGCTCTCGGCCCTGAGGTACCGCGCCGGCCAGGTCGTGGTCATTGCGCTGATGTCCGCGCTGATCACGACGTGCGCGGCGTTCGCTCCCCTCTACGACCGGGCGATGCAGCAGGCGGCGGTCGATGTGACCCTCGAGAACGCGCCGAGCGTGGAGCGCGACCTGCAGATCTTCGGACCGGACGTCAAC
Source organism: Nocardioides sp. NPDC126508 (assembly GCA_040302365.1). Taxonomy (GTDB): domain Bacteria; phylum Actinomycetota; class Actinomycetes; order Propionibacteriales; family Nocardioidaceae; genus Nocardioides. The sequence continues at coordinate 616,247 of JBEOUM010000002.1, read as the reverse complement.
TGGTTCCAAGTGCGCAGCGACCCCGCGGACATGGTGCCCTACGTCCCCGACAGCAGTCCCGTGTTCCAGACACCTGTGCTGGGGCACAACGCGACCACGAACGCAGCCTTCGTCGGGGTCTACAAGCCTGTCACAGGCGAGCTGTGGTGGCGGGCCGGCCAGTGCGAGCACATCGAGATCACCGCCGGCTCCTGTCCGGATGCGAGCCGCGAGATCATCGTCACCGAGAAGGAGGCGGAGGTCTACGACCTGAAGGTCGGGATGACGGTCACCTCCCTGGCCGCAGAGCCGGCGATGGACGCCGACTTCGAGACGCCGGAGACACCCACGGTCGGATACGAGATCGTCGGCACCTACCTGCCCGCCGACGAGGACTGGTGGCAAGGAACCCAGCTCTCCGGGCTGGCCGGGATCGCCTCGTCCGAGGATGCTCAGCACGACGCCTGGCTGACCGACGAATCCACCTTTTCAGGGGACACGCCGTTCCTGATCCGCGAACGTTCCTGGCTCGGCACGCGGCTGCGTACGAGCGCGGTGGGGGTCGACGAGATGGCGGCGCTCGAGGCGGATCTGCGACGGCTCCAGGATCGGGTCGACGATGAGCCCAGGCAGAGCCTGGAGACCAAGCAGACGGTCTCGCAGGTCGTCACGTCGCTCCCGGGTTTGACCGAGCAGGTGGACGCCCAGATCGAGCAGAGCCGCACGACGGTCCCGCTCCTGCTGTGCCAGCTCGGGCTCCTCGGCGTACTCGTGCTATGGCTGATGCTGCGGGCCGCCACCGACCAGCGTCGTTCCGAGGTGGTGGTCGCGCGCCTGCGTGGCCGCGGCACCGCCGGCGCCCGGACCCTGTTGATGCGTGAGCTCCTCCCCGCGGTGCTCCTCGGGGTCCTGCCGGGCGTGGCGGTCGCGCTCGTCGCCTCGTCGCTGATCCGGGTCTACGTGCTGCCGGGCGAGGCGCCCTTCGAGGTACGCCGGGGCCTCGCGGTCGCGATCGTGATCGCCGTGGCGGCGCTCGTGCTGGTGACGTACGCCGCCGTCGTCCGGGTCGCCCGCGAACCGCTCGGCTCGCTCCTGCACCGGGTCGCCGGCCGGCGTCCGGGATGGCGACTGGCGGCCGGTGACGCGATCGCGATCGCCGCCTCCGGTGCCGGCGTGGTCGCCTTCGTGACCGGCAGCCTGGCTGGGCCGGCCGCCTTGGCCGCTCCGGCGCTGCTCTCCGTGTTCGTCGGGCTCACCCTCGCCCACCTCCTCCCGCCGGCGGCGGCCCGGCTCGGCGGGACACTCCTGCTCCGAGGCCGGCTCCGGGCCGGGGTCTCGCTCCTGGATGCCTCGCGGAGCGTCGTCACGCGGCGTACGGTCGCGCTGGTCACCGTCGCCAGCGCCCTGGCGGTCTTCTCGGTCTGCGGGCTGGTGGTGGGCGACCGCAACCGGGCCCTCGCCGCCGAGCAGGCCGTCGGCGCGCCGGTGGTGGTCGAGGTGCAGAGCGCCACCGACACCGTCGATCGGCTGACGACGGTGGAGAAGGTGCTGGCCGACCTGGACCCCGGCGCAAGGCGGGTCACCGCGGTCGTACGCACCGCCGCCCCCAGCGGAGGCGTCTCGACGCTCGCGGTCGACCCCGATTCGTTCCGGCGGATCGCGCTCTTCGCCGAGGACGGGCCCAGCCGGAAGGACTGGTCGGCCATCTCCGCCGGCCCTGCTCGGGAACCGGTCCCGGCCATCACCTCGGGTGGCCCGTCCGAGGTGGGCGCGGACGAGCTGCGGGTCCTCGGGCTCGACGGGATCGAGCAGAAGGCCGAGCGGGTCGCCACGGCCGACCGGGTCCCCGGCGACGGACCGAACGTCACCGTGGTCGACATCGCCACCGCCCGAAAGCTCGCCGAGCCCGACTCCGACTCGAACGTCTCGCTCTGGTTCGGCTCCGACGACCCGGTCTTCGTGAAGCTGGTCTCCGGGACGCTGGCCCACGAGGGCGTGTACGCCACCGACACCCGCACGTTGTCCGACGTGCGCCAGGGCCTGGACGCCTCCGTCGCGGCCTGGAGCCTCTGGCTCGGGGTCGTGGTCGGGGCCGCGGCCGTGCTCCTCGCGGTCGTCGCGCTGACGGTGCTCGCGGTCACCGGCTGGCGCGCCCGGGCCCGGGACCTGGCCGCGCTGAGACTGGCCGGCGTCGGCCGCCGGACGGTCGAGCGGCTTCCCGCCGGCGCGCAGCTGCTCCCGGTGCTCCTCGGCGTCCTGGCGGGAGCAGGATGTGGCGCGCTGGGCGCGGTCCTGACCCTGCCGGACCTCCCGCTGTTCGCGCTGCCGCCCGTGGTGGACGCGACCGACCTGAGCATCCCCTGGCCAGCGGTCGCGCTGGCCGGTCTGGGCTGCCTGGCCGTGCTCGGCGTCACCGCCGTACTCCTCGGCCGTGCGGTGGCCGCCACGGCCCGACTCGACCGGCTCCGGGAGACCGCATGAACGGCATGTCGATCCGCACGCAGGGGCTCGTGCACATCTACCACGCGGACGGACACGACGTGGCGGCCCTCTCCGGCGTCGATCTGGACGTGAGGGCGGGCGAGCTGATGGGGCTGCTCGGGCCCTCCGGTTCAGGGAAGTCGACGCTGATGAGCCTGCTCGCGGGCCTGTTCCGTCCCAGCGCCGGCAAGATCTTCGTGGGCGAGCACGAGGTCTCGGCCGCCTCGACGAAGGAGCTCGACCAGCTCCAGGCGACCCGGGTGTCGCTGATCCTGCAGGGTGCCGCACGCAACCTGCTCCCCTATGCCACCCCGGCCGCCAACGTACGTTTCGCCCAGCAGGCCGCACGCCGTGCCGGCATCGACCTACCCCCGCCCGGAGAGGTGCTCGCGGAGCTCGGCATCCCGACCGTGGCCGATCGGCCGCTCTCCCGGCTCACCCCCGGCGAGCTCCAGCTGGTGGCGATGGCGGTCGCGCTCGGCACGCGACCGGGGCTGGTGCTCGCCGACGAGCCGACCAGCCAGCTCGACCACGGCGCCCGCGACCTGGTCCTCGAGCGGCTGGCGGAGATCAACCGCACCCACGGGACCACGGTCGTGCTGGTCACCCACGACCCGCACGTCGCCGCGTTCCTCCCCCGGACCGTGACCATCCGCGACGGCCGGATCGGCGGCGAGGGCCGCAGCGGCGAGGAGTACGCCGTGGTGACGGCCGACGGGTTCCTGCCGCTGCCGGGTCACGTACGCGACGACCTGCCGCCGGGCACGCTGGTCCGGTTCCACCCGGTGGACGGGCACTACGAGCTGGTGCCGGAACGGGAAGGTGTCGAGGATGAGTGATCTGGTCGCGGAGCGGTTGAGCGTGGCGTACGACGACCTGGTCGCGCTGCGCCCGCTCGACCTCCGGCTGGCGCCGGGCACGGTGCTCGCCGTCACCGGCCCCTCGGGCGCCGGGAAGTCGTCGTTGCTGTGGGCACTCGGCGGTGCTCTCGCCCCGACCGAGGGCACGGTGAGCCTGGACGGAGCCCGGCTCGACGAGCGGGACACGGCGGCACGGCTCGGCGTCGCGCTGATCCCGCAGGGCAACGGGCTGGCCGGATCGCTCAACGCGACCGAGAACGTCCTGGTACCGCTGCTCGCGCTCGGGACGGCGGCCGCCGAGGCGCGCACCCGGACCCAGGAGGCGCTCGAGCTGGTCGGTCTACGGGAGTCCGGTCGTCATCTAGTCGACGAGCTCTCCGGCGGTCAGCAGCAACGCGTCGCGCTCGCCCGGGCGTTCGCGATGCGGGCCTCGGTGATCCTCGCCGACGAGTCCACGAGCGACCTCGACGCCGGCAACCGCGAGCGGATGATCGCCGCGCTCCGTGCCGAGGCCGCGCGGGGAGCGATCGTCGTCCTCGCCACCCACGACCCGGAGGCGGCCGCCGAGGCCGACGCCGAGCTCGCGCTCGACGAAGGCGTCGCGTCATGGCCCCGACCTCTGCCTGTCACCTGAGTGTCGGTCCTGCCCGCTAGTGTGCTGGCCACTCTCCCCCGCGACCCGGACAAAGGCAGATGGATCCAGCTACGAGCAGCGACGTCGTCCTCAGCGCGCCACCGAACCCGACCACGGTCGAGCGGTTCACCGGGCTGACCAAGGCGGAGCGCAAGGTGCTGCCCTCCCGGGTGCGACAGGTCTCGTCCTGGTGCCGGCAGGCGGCGTCCGCGACGGGAGCGCGGGCCGAGATCGAGCGGGAGGCGGCCGAGGCGGTCGACCACTACCGGGCGAACGCGGCCGAACTGAAGCGCGCCGCCCAGGTGGCCTGGCGCAGCATCGGTCTCGACCGGAGCGACGGGCCCCGGCTGGCCGCGATCGCACGCCGTCACGCGCTCGACCCGGTCGAGGAGACCACCCAGGAGCTGGTCTCGACGCTGACCGCCGGCGCGGAGGACCTGGCGCGGGCGAAGCGGGCGGCCGGCGCCCGCCGACTGTTCGTGCGAGGGCACCGTCGCGAGGACGCCGAGCTGGCGGGCAGACGGATCCTCGACCTGCATCGCTGGGCGAGCGAGCTCCAGGCGGCCGCGCGGCTCGGCGAGCTGTCCGAGCTGCCGGCCGGGCGCCGGGTGCGGATCCGTGAGGCGCTGCTCCCGAGCGTCGGTCTCCTCGAGGCGCTCTCGGAGCTGGGTTCGGAGGCGGTGCTGTCCCCGCGTAAGGGCGTCATGGTGCTGCGCAACGAGGGCGAGGCGCTCAACGAGGCCAGGCGTTCCGAGGAGCCCGCGCGTCGCGCCGCGACCGACGCCGCCAACGCGGTCCGGAGCGCCGACACCGACACCGCGGTCAGGTCGCTCCCGGTCGAGGAGCTCGCCGATCTCGTACGCATCGAGCCCCTCCTCGAGGCCGGGATCCGCACCGTCCACGAGGTCATCCATCCCAGCTCTGACCTGCGAGAACTTCCCGGCGTCGGTCCCGCCACCGCGATGCGGATGCAGGAGGCGGCGCAGGCGCTGTGGCAGCGCACCTACGACGAGATGCCCCTCGCCATCGACCACGAGCGCCGCACCCCGGCGGCCACCCGGCTGCTCGCTCGGCTGGCGGAGTGGGAGGCCGGGCGGCGTACGAAGGATGCGGGGGCCGAGCTCGCGCTGGTGCAGTCGCTGCGCCCGCTGACCCGATCCCTCGACAGCGGCGCGAGGTTCCATCTGATCCTGGCCAACGCGGCCAGCCTCGAGGACTTCCACGGCGCGCTGCGGGCGATCGCCCACCGGGCGGAGATGGCGCGCCGGATCCGTCCGGGCAACCGGCCCGCCGATCCGTGGGAGGACTTCGAGAGGCGCCCGGCCGACTACTACGCGATGCTCTCCGAGCTCGGCTTCCTCACCGAGGACGAGGACAAGATCCACGGCGACCTGTCGGCCGAGGTCATCGAGGCGGTGCGTGCTCAGGACCTGCGCACCAACAACCTGACCGCCTCGCTGCGCGGTTACCAGCACTTCGGCGTCCGCTTCGCGCTGGTACAGATGAAGGTGATCATCGGCGACGAGATGGGGCTCGGCAAGACGCTGCAGTCGCTGGCGGTGCTCGCCCACCTGCACGCGATGGGCGCCTCCCACACGCTGGTCGTCTGCCCGGCCGCCGTGGTCACCAACTGGGTGCGCGAGACCGACTCGAAGACGACCCTGATCCCCCACCGGCTCCACGGCAACCGCCGCCAGAAGGCCGCCAGGATCTGGGTCGAGCAGGGCGGTGTCGCGGTCACCACCTACGAGACGCTCAACGCGATCCAGCCCTTCCTCGACCAGGTCAAGGTGGCCTGCGTCGTGGTCGACGAGGCACACATGATCAAGTCGCCGCGCACCCAGCGGACCGAACGCGTACGCCGCGCCCTGGACGCCTCCGAGCGCGCCATCCTGCTCACCGGCACTCCGATGGAGAACCGCATCGACGAGTTCCGCAACCTGGTCTCCTACCTACGTCCCGACCTGCTGCTCTCCGCCGACGAGTTCAACCCCCACCGCTTCCGCAAGCAGGTCGCGCCGGTCTACCTGCGCCGCAACCAGGAGGACGTGCTCACCGAGCTGCCCGACCTCGTCGAGGTCGAGGACTGGCTGCCTCTCTCGCCGGCCGACGAGAGGGCGTACGCCGAGTCCGTCCGCGACGGCAACTTCATGGCCATGCGGCAGGCCGCCATGCTCCAAGGGACGTCGTCGGCGAAGGTCGAGCGGCTGGTCGAGATCGTCGGCGAGGCCGAGGAGAACGGCCGCCGCGTGATCGTTTTCTCCCACTTCAGGAAGGTCCTCGACGACCTGGTCACGCTGCTGCCGGGTGAGGTGTTCGGGCCGCTGACCGGGTCGGTTCCTGCCGAGGAGCGCCAGCAGATGGTCGACGAGTTCTCCGCGGCCGGCCACGGCGCCGTGCTCGTCACCCAGATCGTCGCCGGCGGCGTCGGCCTCAACATCCAGTCGGCGTCGGTCGTGGTCATCTGCGAACCCCAGCTCAAGCCCACCATCGAGTGGCAGGCCATCGCCCGCGCCCGCCGGATGGGCCAGCTCCAGTCGGTCCAGGTGCACCGTCTGCTCTCCGAGGTCGGCGTCGACCAGCGCGTCCACGACATCCTCGCCGCCAAGGCCGAGCTCTTCGACGACTTCGCCCGGGTCAGCGCCACCGCGGCCAGCAGCCCCGAGGCGTACGAGACCTCGCACCCCGACGACCCCGTCACCGCTCTGGCGTCCGAGGCCTCCGACGCCGAGATCGCCCGCGAGGTCGTCGCCACCGAGCGCCAGCGCCTCGGCGTCTGACCCCAGCCGAGGCGGGTGACTCGGCTGTCAGTCGGAGTCGTTGCCGAGGTCGCCCTGGAACCAGTCGGCGGCGTGGCGGGCGCGCTCGAGGCAGTCGTCGAGGTCGTCGCCGTAGACGTTGACGTGGCCGACCTTGCGCCCGGGGCGCATCTCCTTGCCGTAGAGGTGGACGCGGAGGTGGGGGTCGCGGGCCATGGCGTGCGGGTAGCCGTCGTAGAGGCGGCCGACATCCGGCTGCGAGGAGCCGAGGATGTTGACCATCACCGACCACTTCGCGCGCGGCGCGGGAGAGCCGAGCGGCAGGTCCATGACCGCACGCAGGTGGTTCTCGAACTGCGAGGTGACGGCGCCGTCCTGGGTCCAGTGGCCGGTGTTGTGGGGGCGCATGGCGAGCTCGTTGACGAGCAGCCGGCCGTCGACGGTCTCGAACATCTCGACCGCGAGCACCCCGGTGACACCGAGCTCGCCCGCGATCCGCAGCGCGATCTGCTCACCCTCGACAGCCAGCTCGGGCGAGAGGTCGGGCGCCGGGGCGATGACCTCCTTGCAAACGCCGTTCTCCTGATAGGTGTGCACGACCGGGTACGCCGCGGCCTGACCGCTCGGTGAGCGGGCGACGATCGCGGAGAGCTCCCGGCGGAAGTCGACGAGCTCCTCGGCAAGAACCTGGACGCCCGCCTCCTCGGCGACGCGGAGCGGTTCGGCGACATCGGCGACGTCACGTACGACCCAGACGCCCTTGCCGTCGTAGCCGCCGCGGGTGGTCTTGAGGACGCACGGGAAACCGAACGTCTCGACCTCGGCCACGGACGACACGATGGCGTTGCGCGGGCACGCGATGCCGAGCTCGGTCAGCCGCGCGCGCATGACGCCCTTGTCCTGGGCGTGCACGAGCGCGTCGGGCCCGGGCCGTACCGCGACCCCGGCTGCCTCCAGAGCGTGCAGGTGCTCGGTCGGGACGTGCTCGTGGTCGAAGGTGACCACCTCGCAGCCCTCGGTGACCTTCTTCAACGTGTCCAGGTCGCGGTAGTCACCGACCAGCTGGTCGGGGATGACCTGAGCCGCCGACACACCCTCGCCCTCGGCGAGAAGCCGGAGCGGGAGGCCGAGCGCGATTGCGGGCTGAGCCATCATGCGGGCCAGCTGGCCGCCGCCGATGATCGCAAGTGTCGGTGCGAGGGTCACGACGACAGGATAAGGAGACCTGCCCGCCCGGGCCGATTTCGCGGATCCCCCTCACGATATCCGCGAAATCCAGGCCCCCGGCGGGTTCAGCGAAGGTCAGGCCTTCTCGAAGCGCAGACCCTTGCCGCGCAGGGTGGTGATCAGATGGGGCTTCCGGGGGTCGTCGCCCAGCTTGCGACGTACCCATCCCAGGTGCACGTCGATGGTCTTCGACGAAGTGTAGAAGGTCGCGTTCCACACGTCCCTCATCAACTCGTCGCGGGAGACGACGTTGCCAGCCCTCTTGATCAGGGCGTGGACCAGGTCGAACTCCTTGCGAGAGAGCGTCAGCTCCTCATCGTTCCGCCATGCTCGCCGGGTCTCCGGGTCGAGCTTGATCTCCTGTACCTCGATCATGAGATCGACATTAGGGAGGTAAAGAGCCCTTGGCAAAGGATTGCACGATCTTGCCACTGACATTTTCATGCCAGAGTGCAACGAAATGGGCATGACAAACGTGCGCCCCCGAACGGCGCACTCAACCATGCCCACGAAGGCCCGATCAGGTAAAGCAGTCGAGGCCTCGCGTTGACCGACTGTTAACTACAACGGAACGTGAACAAATCTGCGAAATCCCAGGTCAGCCAGGTCCTAGAAGGTCACGATTCAGACACGACGGACGGCGACGGGCTCCACGATTCCGAAGCCACGCACCGGTCGAGCGGCCAGCCGCCGGGTCTCGAACTCGTCCTCGGGCATCGTCCCGGCGGTCGCCTCGTCGACGATGATCCGGTTCCGGCGGGCGACCGCGGTCAGTCGCGCGGCCATGTTCACGGGCGGCCCGAAAACATCTCCGAGACGCGAGACGACGTTGCCGGAGGCGAGCCCGACACGTACGTCCGGCATCCGCGGGTCCCGGCCGATCACGTTGATGATCCCCTCGGCGGTGCCGTAGGCCTGGAGCGGATCGTCGTTGACGAAGAGCACCGAGTCGCCCAGGGACTTGATGATCCGACCGCCCCAGGTCGCCACCACGTCGGCGCATCGGGACTCGAAGAGCTCGACCAGGTCGCCGATCTTCTCCTCGGTCAGCGTGTTCGACAGCGCGGTGAACGAGACGATGTCGGCGAACCCGACCGTCTGCCAGACCGTGCCCAGCTGCTCCTCGGGGCCGGCGACGGAGGCCTCCGCCCGCGCGAGCGCGGCGCGCATGTGCCGGCGCCAGGCGAAGATCATCAGGTCCTCGAACGCGCTCTCGAACTGCTCCGAGACCGAGACCGTCGCCTTCAGCAGCTCGGAGGGCGAGCGCTCGTCCTCGTTCTGGGTCTCGACGTGGTGCAGCAGCGCGGAGACCTCGTAGTCGGAGAGCCGCGCCATCGACTGCCCGATGCCGCGCGTCAGGTTGACGACCAGGTCGAAGCTGACCAGTCCGTTGCCCGAGATCTCGTGGGCCTTGGCCAGGGCGTGCACGTCGGCCTCGTCGAAGAATGCCTCGTCGTTCCCGATCTCCGGGAACCCGAGAGCACGCCACAGACGCTTCGCCTGGTCCAGGCTCACGCCTGCCTTCTCGGCGACCTCCGCCGAGGTCAGGTTGACGGGCTGCTTCGATTTCGCCACGAACAGATCATGCCATCCGGCTCGTCACGACGTTCCGCCACGACGGTCGGTTTGGGCTGTCGGTCAGGTCAGGACTGCGGACGGAGCCGGGCGTGGATCACGTCGCCCGCGCCGACCACCCTCGGCCCAGCACCGGTCTCGATGACCAGCCGGCCGAAGTCGTCGATCTCGGTGGCCACGCCCTCCCAGACCTCCCCGCCCGGCAGCTCGGCGCGTACCTGCTCCCCGACGGTCACCGACAGCTCCCGGTAGCGACGGGTGAGCTCGGCGGGATCCGACCCCCAGATCTCGTACGCAGCCCACAGCTCCTCCAGCAGCGCGACCAGCATCTCGGTGCGGTCGACGGGCGCACCGCTCTCCAGCTCCAACGAGGTCGCGGTCTCGATCGGCAGCTCCTCGCGCGTCAGCGAGGTGTTGAGCCCGAAGCCGATCACGGCCGCCGCGCCCTCAGACGTCTCGATCCGCTCGATCAGGATCCCGCACACCTTGCGCCCCTCGATGAGCACGTCGTTGGGCCACTTCAGCCCGGCGGCGTACCCCTTCTTCCGCAACGTGGACGCCACTGCGACGCCGGTCATCAACGGCAGCCACGGCCACCGCTCGACGGGGATCGAAGGCGAGGGGCGAAGGAGGGCCGACACGGTCAGTGCGGAGCGAGCCGGGGTGATCCAGCCGCGGTCCAAGCGTCCCCGGCCGGCGGTCTGGTGCTCGGTGGTGATGACCAAGCCCGGCGCCTCGCCGGAACGCGCCCGCTCGGCCAGCACAGCGTTGGTCGACGGCGTCTGGTCGAGGATCTCGACGCGCCAACCGCCGGATAGCGCATCGAGCCGGGAGTGGTCAAGTGACGGGCGTCGCATCGCAGAAGGTGGCACGGGCATTACATTGGCCCTCGCACCGCACGAAGTCCAAAGGAGCACCGTGAGCGCCGAACCCACCAACGAGCCGGTCATCGACCTGCACACGACCGCCGGGAAGCTGGCCGAGCTGGAGCGTCGTCTCGACGAGGCCGTCCACGCCGGTTCCGCGAAGGCTGTCGAGAAGCAGCACGCGAAGGGACGCCAGACCGCCCGCGAGCGCATCGACATGCTGCTCGACGAGGGCTCCTTCCAGGAGGTCGACGAGCTGGCCCGCCACAGGTCCACCGCGTTCGGGCTGGAGAAGAACCGTCCCTTCGGTGACGGCGTGGTGACCGGCTACGGCACCATCGACGGCCGCCAGGTCTGTGTCTTCTCCCAGGACTTCACCGTCTTCGGTGGGTCGCTGGGCGAGGTCTACGGCGAGAAGATCACCAAGATCATGGACCTCGCGATCAAGACCGGCTCCCCGCTGATCGGCATCAACGAGGGCGCCGGCGCCCGCATCCAGGAGGGCGTCGTCTCCCTGGGCCTGTACGGCGAGATCTTCAAGCGCAACGTCCACGCCTCCGGCGTGATCCCGCAGATCAGCCTGATCATGGGCAACTGCGCCGGCGGCCACGTCTACTCCCCGGCCGTCACCGACTTCACGATCATGGTCGACAAGACCTCCGGCATGTTCATCACCGGCCCCGACGTCATCAAGACCGTCACCGGCGAGGACATCACCATGGAGGAGCTCGGCGGCGCGCTCGCCCACAACTCCAAGTCGGGTGTGGCCCACTACATGGGCTCCGACGAGGAGGACGCGATCGAGTACGTCAAGGCGCTGCTCTCCTACCTCCCCTCCAACAACATGGAGGAGCCGCCGGCCTACGAAGAGGTCGCCGACCTGGAGATCACCGACCTCGACCGCGAGCTCGACACCTTCATCCCCGACGGCGGCAACCAGCCCTACGACATGCACGAGGTCATCTCGCACGTCGTCGACGACGAGGAGTTCCTCGAGGTCCAACCGCTATGGGCCCCCAACATCCTGATCGGCTACGCCCGCATCGAGGGCCGCCCGGTCGGCATCGTCGCCAACCAGCCGATGCAGTTCGCCGGCACCCTCGACATCGACGCCTCCGAGAAGGCCGCCCGGTTCGTACGCACCTGCGACGCCTTCAACGTCCCGGTCATCACCTTCGTCGACGTACCCGGCTTCCTGCCCGGCACCGACCAGGAGCACAACGGCATCATCCGCCGCGGCGCGAAGCTGATCTACGCCTACGCCGAGGCCACCGTCCCGCTGGTCACCATCATCACCCGCAAGGCCTACGGCGGTGCGTACGACGTCATGGGGTCCAAGCACCTCGGCGCCGACATCAACCTCGCCTGGCCCACCGCCCAGATCGCGGTCATGGGTGCCCAGGGCGCGGCCAACATCATCCACCGCCGCACCCTGGCCGACCTGGAGGCCTCCGGCGCCAGCACCGATGAGGTCGAGGCCAAGCGCGCCGAGCTCATCGACGAGTACGAGACCACCCTCGCCAACCCCTACATCGCCGCCGAGCGAGGCTACGTCGACGCGGTCATCCCGCCGCACGAGACCCGCGCCGAGGTCACCCGCGCGCTCCGTCTCCTGCGCACCAAGCGCGAGACCCTCCCCGCGAAGAAGCACGGGAACATCCCGCTGTGACCGCGCCAGAAGAGCCGAAGGGCGAGCAGAAGCCTCTGCTCAAGGTCATCGACCAGAACGCCACCCCCGAGGACGTAGCCGCGATCGTGGCCGTCTTCGCGGCGATGGGGTCGGCGGGCGCGCCCCCGAAGAAGAAGGAGCGCTCCCTCTGGGCCACCCCCCAGCTGCGTACGCCGCTCCACCCCGGCCCCAACGCCTGGCGCGCCAGCGGGCTGCCCCGCTGACACAGCGCTTTTACTAGACGATGACACCTCGTGAACAGATTCACGAGGTGTCATCGTCTAGTAGAGCCAGCGCTCATAGTGCACTGGTGAGAGCATCCTCGGCGTGAGTTCGTTCAGCGAGGTCGAGGGCGTGTGGTCGAAGCGGTTGGGGAACCTGCGCAACGTGGTGCGCCAAGAGGTCATCCACCGTCAGCTGACGGATCACACCGCCACGACCAGAACCGCCCTCGACGTCGGCTGCGGTCAAGGCACACAAGCCATCGAGCTTGCGGCCAACGGGATCGAGGTCACCGGGGTGGATCCGTCGCGGCCGCTCCTGGACCAGCTCGCCGCCACCGCGAACGAGCGCGGCGTCACGGTCGAAACCCATCAGGGCACGCTCGACGATCTCGACCGGCTCGTGGGCGAGAAGACGTACGACCTGGTGACGGCGCACGGCCTGCTGATGTACCTGGACGACGCGCACACCGCTGTCGCGACGCTCGCGAGCAGGGTCGCCGAGGGCGGCACCCTGTCGATCACCTTCCGCAACGCAGCGGCGCTCGCCTATCGCCCTGGCCTGCGCCGGCAGTGGCGGCAGGCGCTCGATGCGTTCGACGCGACGACGTACGTCAACGAGCTGGGCGCCGGCGCACGGGCGCACACGTTGGACGACGTCACCGCCTGGTGCGAGGGGTCCGGCCTTCGGGTCGAGCGCTGGTATGGCGTTCGTGTGCTGACCGATGGCGCCTCGGCGGACGAGATGCCCGACCAGGAGTCGCTCGCAGACTGCATCGCCGCCGAGCTCGAGGCGGGCCGACGCGATCCCTACCGCCACCTCGGCTCCCAGCTCCACGTGATCGCCCGCGCGGCGGGCTAGGACCGCAACGTCACCCAGAGCGCCTGACAAGATGGCAGCGTGATCACCTTCTCGCGGCGATATCTCCTGATCACTTTGGCATGGTTGCTGACCCGGGGATGGGTGGTGATCCTCTACGGCTTCCCGGGCGCTGCCGAAGGCCTGTTCGGCTGGTGGGGCGCGGAGTGGGGCGTGGTCGGCGACGTGAACTACTACCGCGACAGCCTCGACGCACTCGCTCGGGACGGGGTCCACGGCACCCTGGTCGAGTATCCGGTGCCGGCGCTGCTCCTGCTCTGGATCCCGTACGCCGCGATCGACCTGCTCCGGCTGGGCGGCGATGCGTACATCGTGGCGGTGCTGGCGATGGCCGCACTCACGGATCTGCTCTTCATGGTGCTGATCGTCCGCAACCGCCGCGGCGAGCATCCGAGGCTCGGGATCTCCGGCGCCGAGGCGTTATGGCTGGTCGCGGTCCCGGCGCTCGGGGCGACGGCGTACGCCCGGTTCGACCTGTTCCCCGGGATCATGGTCGGTCTGGCGGTGCTCTACGCAACCAGGAGACCGAAGGTGGCGGCGGCATTCGCGGCGTTCGCGACGGGCGCGAAGTACTGGCCGATCCTGGTCATCCCGGCGCTCGCGGCGAACCGCGCGGCCCGCAAGAGCGTGGTCCTGACCGTCGCCGCCACCGGGCTCGCGCTGGCCGGACTGAGCCTCGTCCTCGGCGGCTGGGAGCGCCTCTGGACACCGCTGAGCTACCAGAGCGCGCGCGGCCTCCAGATCGAGTCGGTCTTCGCGACCCCGGCGATGTTCGAGTGGGGTCACGCCGGCCCGGCGAGCGGCTACGTCATCGACTACACCGAGTGGAAGGCGTACGACATCAGCGGGCCGCTGGTCGAAGCGCTGCTCCTCGCGGCGACGATCGCGTCCGTGGTCGCCGGGGCGCTCGTCATCGTCTGGTGGGTGCTCGCCTGGCTTCGTCTCCCGGGCGGCGAGCGGACCGAGGAGACGATCGTGTGGCTGGTGCTCGCCACCGTGGCCGCGTTCCTGGTGACCAACAAGGTGCTCAGCCCGCAGTACATGCTCTGGCTGCTCCCCGCCGCCTCCGCCGGCCTGGTCCTGCTCCGCGGCCGCGCCCGCAGGCAGCTCGGGATCTGGTCGGTCGTACTGCTCGCGGTGACCCTGCTGACCCACGAGATCTTCCCGCGGATGTACGGCTACATGCTCACCTTCGACGACATCGGCTCACCGTGGATCACCGAGGTGCTGGCCTGGCGCAACGGCCTCCTGGTGCTGCTCTTCCTCTACGCCGCCTGGCGCACTACTCGGTTGCTGGCCGCCCTCCCCGAGCGGGGGCGGCCAGCAACCGAGGGTCAGGGGAGGCAGACCGTGGCGACGTCGCCCTGAGCCGAGTAGATCGTGACCGGCTCCGCGGCGAACACCGGCCGGCACGACGCCGGGGTGAGCCGGTGCACGGTGATCCCGTCGAAGAACCCGTGGTCGTCGCAGTTCTCGTAGTTCACGTAGACGTCCCCGGGCTCGCCGCCCTCGCGGAAGATCCGGAGGATGACGTACGCCGTGACCGGCTGCCCCGCCGCGCAGTTCTGCGGGCTGTTGGGGCCGGAGCTCGCCGGCGCGTCCCGGATCGCCTTCACGAGGCCGGAGGCGTCGGCCCCGGTGATCTCACGCGATCCGGTCAGCGAGGCGGAGGACGGCTCGTACTCACAGATCGCGATCGATTCGGGTGCGTCACCCTCCAGGGGTGAGGTCGCCGGGTTGGTCTTCGGCCGGATCGGGTCCCCCGCGGCCAGCGGCGAGGCGGTCTCGCAGCCGTAGGGGTCCTTCGGCGTCGTCCGCAGCGACCCCTTGATCTCGTAGTTGACCTTCTCGTCGCCGGGACCGGTGAGGATCGTGGCGTACGCATCCTCGATCCGCACCCGGGTCAGCAGCCAACCCTCGTGCTCCCAGGAACCGGTCTCGTAGGTGTCACCCTTCTCGGGCTTCTGGATCAGGACGTAGGGCTGCCAGAGCGAGAACGGCACCTTGCCGAACTGCGGCGGGAAGTCCCGGTCCTTGGTCTCGTTGCAGGCGATCGACGGCACCGGCTGGTTGGTGATGTTCGCGACGTAGGGCGTCCGCGGCACCGTGTCCCACTGGTCGCCGGGCTCCGCGATGCACTCCGGCAGCGCCGGCGCCGTGGCGTCGGCCCACTCCTGGGGCACCTGGAAGGCGATGTCGTAGCGGACCGCCCAGCGGTTCCCGTCGGTCGGCGCGGGCAGGTCGGTACGGCCGCGGTTGGTGTAGGTGTCCTCGGGGACTGCCGCCTCTGGCTCGGAGAGCGCCTTGGGCGCGTCACCGGCGCTGTCGTCGGCGCTGGACGCGCCGCTCGCCGCTGTGCTGTCACCGCCGCTGGACTGCAGGTTGGCCACGATCCCGCCCAGGCCGACGACGGCCAGGACCGCGGCGGCCGCGGCCAGGATCCAGGTGGACCGGCGGCGTACGGGTGTCTTCTCCTCGGCCGTCTCCGTCTTCGAGGACACCGCGGCCGGTCCGGATTCCTCAGCGTCCCCGGGGATCGCGAGCTTCCGCGGCTCGAAGCCGTCGGCGGCACGGGCCAGGGCGGCGCGGAAGGCCCGCTCCTCGCGCTCGAAGTCACTCATTGTCAACCCCCTCGTTCCCTCTCTGATCAACAGAGCCCTGCTCGTTCAAACGCTGCCTCAGCTTGGCCAGCGCCCGGTGCACGTGTGACCGGGCGGTCGCCTCGGCGCAGTCGAGCACCGTCGCTATCTGTGCGAACGACAGGTCTTCATAGAACCGGAGCACCACCGCGGCTCGCTGGTTGGACGGCAGCGTCTGCACGAGTGCCCACGCCTCGTCCGCGTCGCGCTCCTCCGGCCCGGGCTCATGCCTGGTCGCCATCGGCTCGACGTCCTCGACCAGCACCAGCCGGCGCCGCTTGCGCCAACCGCTGATCGACCCGTTGACGATGCTCCTCTTCACGTACGCCTCCGCCGTCCCGGACGCCGCCAGCGACTCCCACCTCGGCAGCGCTCGGGTGAGGGCGTCCTGCACCAGGTCCGGAGCGTCGGAGCTGTTGCCGGTCACCAGGTAGGCGAATCGCTGCAGCGCGGGACCCCGCGAGGCCACCCAGGCACCGAAATCGGGCTCTGTCGCCTCATGGCCGGCATCCACAGACACCTCCTCTGGCACGTTCACACCCCTCCTACGCGAAGTCTGTCGTGTTCGTTGCGTGTGGACCGGAATTGAGTTGCCCCCAGGCGTCCCGGTCCTATGGTTGGCCGGGTGACCCGTGAAGTAGACGCCCGCACCGACCGCTATGTCGAGGAGCTCTGCGCCCTCGACCCGTTGACCGCAACGTACGTCGGTGTCGCCGGCCACGACGCGGAGCTCCCCGACCTCTCCCCCGACGGGATGGCGGCGGTGGAGGAGCTCAACCGGGTAGCCTACGCCGACGTGGCCGCGATCAAGCCGGTCGACGAGCGGGAGCAGGTCGCCAAGGAGGCCTTCCTGGAGCGGGTGGGGCTCGACATCGAGTTCACCGAGGCACAGCTGGACCGGAAGTTCGTCTCCGTCATCACCAGCGGCATCCACAACCTGCGCGAGGTCTTCGACCTGATGCCGACCGACACCGAGGACGACTGGGCCGCGATCGGCGCCCGGCTCGCCGGGATGCCGCAGGCGGTCGCCGGCTACACCGCGACGCTGCGCGAAGAAGCGGCCGCCGGGCGGGTCTCGGCGACGGCGCAGTACGCGAAGGTCGCTGATCAGATCCTGACCTGGACCGGGCAGAGAGGCGCCGTCGACTTCTTCACCGGTCTGGTCACACGCGCGCCCGAAGGAACCCCCGCCTCGCTGCGCGCCGAGCTCGAGGCCTCGGCGGCGAAGGCCACCGAGGCCTTCGCCGAGTTCGGGCGGTTCATGGCCGACGACCTGATACCCAACGGGCTGCCGAAGGAGGCGGTCGGGCGTGACCACTACCGGCTCGCCTCGCGGCGCTTCCTGGGGGCCGAGATCGACCTGGAGGAGACGTACGCCTGGGGGTGGGAGGAGCTGAAGCGGCTCGCCGACGACATGGCTGCCACCGCCGACCGGATCCTGCCGGGATCGAGCGTGGCGGAGGCGGCGGCCCACCTCGACAAGGACCCCGCGCGGCAGCTGACCTCGACCGACGCGCTCAAGGAGTGGATGCAGGGCGCCGCCGACCGGGCCATCGCCGAGCTCGCCGACGTGCACTTCGACATCCCCGAGCCGGTCCGACGGATCGAGTGCATGAT
This sequence comes from Nocardioides sp. NPDC126508, assembly GCA_040302365.1. GTDB lineage: Bacteria > Actinomycetota > Actinomycetes > Propionibacteriales > Nocardioidaceae > Nocardioides. The sequence goes on along the minus strand of JBEOUM010000002.1, from coordinate 598,840 downwards.
CGCGCCGACCACCGACGGCGGGATCTACTACACCGGTCCCTCCGAGGACTTCTCCCGACCCGGCCGGATGTGGTGGTCGGTGCCCGAGTCGGTCACCTCGTTCGGCACCTGGCGCGAGCTGACCACGGTCTACCACGAGGGTGTGCCGGGCCATCACCTCCAGGTCGCCCAGACCGCCTACCGGGCCGAGCTGCTCAACCGCTGGCAGCGACTGATGTGCTGGGTCTCCGGCCACGGCGAGGGCTGGGCCCTCTACGCCGAGCGCCTCATGGACGACCTCGGCTACCTCGATGACCCCGGCGACCGGCTCGGCATGCTCGACGGCCAGTCCTTCCGGGCCGCCCGGGTGATCATCGACATCGGCATGCACCTGGAGCTGACGATCCCCGAGGACAGCCCGTTCGGCTTCCACCCGGGCGAGGTCTGGACCCCCGAGCTCGGCCGCGAGTTCATCGGACAGCACTGCCTGATGGAGGACGCCTTCCTCGACTTCGAGGTCGCCCGCTACCTCGGCTGGCCGGGCCAGGCCCCGTCCTACAAGGTCGGTGAGCGGATCTGGCTCCAGGCCCGCGAGGACGCACGGGCCCGTGCTGGGGCTGCCTTCGACATGAAGACCTTCCACCGTGCCGCGCTGGACCTCGGGTCTCTTGGGCTTGATCCGCTTCGTGCGGCTCTGGGGCGGTTGTAGGGCCTTTCGCCAGGGCACTGTTCCGTGGGGCTGGTCTGGGCCGCCGACCCTGTCCTCGAGTGTTTCTCGCCCTGCCCCGGAGTAAAGGACGGCCTACGGCCGCCGGCTACGCCGGCCGCTTCGCGGTCCTTGACACCGGACCATGTCGAGAAAGATTTGGCTGGCTATCAGGGGCGGCGGCCCCCGTGTGGCCGGGAGGCAGTCGCTCCTCGGGAGGTGGACGCCCCACGGTGAACGAAATTCGTTCACCCCCGCAGAAGTGGATGCTCCCCGGGGGGTGAAAGAAAATTTTCTTTCACCCGCCAGCACCACCAAGCCGATGGCTGTCCCCGGTGAACGAAAATTCGTTCACCCCTCAGATCCCAAGCCCGTTCTCAACCCACATCGCCGCGCCAGACCCCTGCCGCCGACCCGATAGCCAGCCAAAATTCTCAGCGACGGCCGGTGTCAAGGACCGCGAAGCGGCCGGCGTCAGCCGGCGGCCGCAGGCCGTCCTTTACTCCGGACGCCGCTGAGAACACCCTCCCGTAACGGGTCGGCGGCAAACACCAGCACCAAAACACACCAACCCGACGGCGCGCTGAACGAAGGCGCTAGCTCCGCCGAGTCAACACCCGCTGCGCCACCACAAACACCAGCACCAGCACCCCGATCGAGATCCGGGTCCACCACGACGACAGCGTGCCGTCGAACGAGATGAAGGTCTGGATCGTCCCGAGGACGAGCACCCCGAGCAGCGACCCGATCACGAAGCCTCGGCCGCCGGTGAGCAACGTGCCGCCGATGACCACGGCGGCGATCGCGTCGAGCTCCATCCCGACCGCGTGCAGCGAGTAGCCCGACAGCGTGTAGAGCGCGAACAGCAGGCCGCCGAGCGCGGCGCACAGCCCGCTGATGGCGTACACGCCGACCTTGGTCGCCGCCACCGGCAACCCCATCAGCAGCGCCGACGGCTCGCTGCCGCCGAGCGCGTAGACGGTGCGGCCGAAGCGGGTCGAGGAGAGGACGTACGCAGCGACGGCGACGATCACCAGCGCGAAGACGGCCGTCCACCCGAGGTAGTAGCCACCGGGCAGGGTGATCGAGCCGAACGCGATGGCCGAGAAGGTCTCGTCCTTGATCGGGATCGAGTCGACGCTGATCAGGTAGCAGAGCCCACGGGCCAGGAACATGCCGGCCAGGGTGGCGATGAACGGCTGGATGTCGAAGTAGTGGATCAGCAGACCCATCGCGGTGCCCAGCAGGGTGCCGGCCAGGAGCACGACCAGGACCACCGCGACCACCGGCAGGCCGAGCTCGAGCGTCCTCGCCGCGATCAGCGTCGAGAGCGCCACGTTGGAGCCGACGGAGAGGTCGATGCCGCCGGTGAGGATCACGAACGTCATCCCCACCGCGAGCACGATCAGGAACGCGTTGTCGAGCAGCAGGGTCAGGAAGACCTGCGGGTCGGCGAACCCCTCGTAGCGGAGCCCGCCGACCCCGAACATGCCGATGAACAGGGCGAACGTACCGAGCACCGGCAGGTAGCGCCGCGGCGGGCTGAAGCGCGCGGCCCGGGCCAGGAGCCCTTCCTCGACCATGGTGACACTCATGCGACCGCCTCCTCGCGGCTCGGGGCGCTCGGGCTGGGCGGCGTACGGTCGCCGCGCCGCTGCAGCACCGCCCGCGCCTTCGGCGACTGCAGCAGGCACACGATCACCACCACCAGCGCCTTGAACAGATAGTTGGCCTCGGCCGGGATACCGATGTTCGGGATGGTCCTGGTCAGGGTGGCGATCAGCAGCGCCCCGACGAGCGTGCCGGTCAGTGAGAAGCGGCCGCCGGCCAGCGACGTACCTCCGATGACGACGGCCAGGATCGCGTCCAGCTCGATCCACAGCCCGAGGCTGTTGGCGTTCACCGAGTGGGTGTTGGCGGCGATGATCAGGCCGGCCGTCCCGGCACAGAGCGCCGCGAAGACGTAGACGGTCCAGATGATCGTCCTCGACCGCACCCCCGCCAGCCGGCTCGCCTCCGGATTGATCCCGACCGACTCGATGAGCAGGCCGAGCGCGGTGCGGCGTACGACTATCTGGGTGGCCGCGAAGACGCCGAGCGCGATCAGGGCGGCGACCGGGAGGGTGAGCAGGTGACCCGAGGCGAGCGCGCCGAAGCTGTCGTTGTTGACCGTGGTGATCTGGCCGCCGGTCACCAGCATCGCGATCCCGCGGCCGGCGACCATCAGGACCAACGTGGCGATGATCGGCTGGATGCCGAGCACCGAGACCAGGAAGCCGTTCCACCGCCCCAGCGCGACGCAGACCGCGAGCGCCATCGTGATCGCCACGGCGGCCGTGCCCGCGGCACCGTCGGCAGGGCTCTTCACGATGTAGACGCAGGCGACCGCGCCCGCGATCGCCGCCACCGCGCCGACGGAGAGGTCGATCCCGCGGGTCGCGATGACCAGCGTCATCCCGATCGCGACCAGCAGGACCGGGGCACCGTTGCGCACGATGTCGACGAGGCTGCCGAAGAGGTGACCGTCCTGGATACGTACGTTGAAGAACGTCGGTGTCGCGATCAGGTTGACCACCAGCAGCGCCCCGAGCGCGACCAGCGGCCAGAAGAGGTGGTGGGCGATCGCGCGGGCCCTGAGCGCCCTGCCCACCCTGCCCGTTCTGACGGTCTCAGGCATCTGCCCGCTCCTTCTCGGCGAGGCCGCCGGGTTCGCCGGTGATGATCTCGAGTACGTCGTTGACGTCGATGCCCCGGTTGGGCCGCTCGGCGATCTTGCGGCGGTCCTTGAGTACCACCAGCCGGTGGCTCAGCCGCAGCACCTCCTCGAGCTCGGCGGAGATGAACACCACGCTCATCCCCTTCTCGGCGAGGTCGGCGACGAGCTGCTGGATCTGGGTCTTGGCACCGATGTCGATGCCACGGGTGGGCTCGTCGAGGAGGAGTACGTCGGGTTGGGTGATCAACCAGCGCGCCAACAGGACCTTCTGCTGGTTGCCGCCGGACAGGCTTCGCATCGGCAGGCTCGGGTCGGCGGGCCGGATGTCGAGGGCGGTCAAGAACTCCTCGACCAGCGTCGAACGGGTCGCGGTGGGGATCGGCCGCAGCCAGCCGCGGCTGGCCTGCAGCCCGAGCAGCATGTTGTCGGCCACGGAGAGCTCCTCGAAGACTCCCTCGGCCTTGCGGTCCTCGCTGCAGAAGGCGAGCTTGCGGTCGATCGCGTGTCGCGGGCTCCGCAGCCTCCGCCGGCTCGAGCCCCGGACCATGAGCTCACCGGTGTCGGGGGCGTCCGCACCGAAGAGCAGCCTGGCCAGCTCCGTACGCCCCGAGCCGAGCAGGCCGGCGATGCCGACGACCTCCCCGGCGTACAGGTTCAGGTCGGTGGCCTCGAGGCTCCCCTTCCGCCCCAACCCGACCGCACTCAGCACCGGGAGACGCTTCTCGGCGGGTACGTCGTCCGCGGCCTCCTGCACGGCATGGTCGAGCCGGTCGAGGACCTGGAGGTCGCGGCCGATCATGAGCTGCACCAGCTCCAGCTGCGTGGTCCCCTCGACCAGCCGCTCACCCACCACCCGGCCGTTGCGCAGGATCGTCATCCGGTCGGAGATCTCGAAGACCTGGTCGAGGAAGTGGGAGACGAAGACGATCGCAGTGCCTTGATCGCGCAGCCGGCGCATCACTTCGAAGAGCCTGGCCACCTCGTCGGCGTCGAGGCTGGAGGTCGGCTCGTCGAGGATCAGCACCCGGGCGTCGGTGTCGACGGCACGCGCGATGGCGACCAGCTGCTGCACGGCGATCGGATGACTCCCGAGCTCGGAGCCGGGGTCGATCTCGATGCCGAGCGCCCGCAGCGACGTCGCCGCGCGGCGGTTCATCTCGCGCCGGTCGATCCGCCCGAGGCGGCGCGGCTCGCGCCCGAGCAGCATGTTCTCGGCAACCGTGAGGTTGGGCACCAGGTTGACCTCCTGGTAGACCGTGCTGATCCCGGCGCGCTGCGCCGCGGCCGGGGTGGCGAACTGGGTCTCGGCGCCGTCGACCTGCACCCGGCCCGAGTCGATCGTGTAGACCCCGGTCAGGGCCTTGATCAGCGTCGACTTGCCCGCCCCGTTCTCGCCCATGAGGGCATGCACCTCCCCCGGCAGGAGCCGGAGCGAGACATCGTCGAGCGCTCGGACCGCTCCGAACGTGATCGAGACGTCGAGCATCTCCACCACGGGGCGAGGCGGCGTCACATCTGCCTGGGTCATGTCGTACTGGCTCCTGGCGGGTCGGGGGTCGGCGGCGGATGCTCACCGAGGTAGCTCGGTCGGCGCGCGCTTCCCTCGCGGAGTTCCACGAGGGAAGTGCGGCGAAACCGAGGTACCTCGGTGAACGGCGTCAGTACTTCCGATCAGGCAGCGCCTCAGCGGCCTGCTCCGGCGTGAACGTGGTCTCCTCGGTCACGATCCGGTCGGGGACCTCCTCACCGGCGACGACCTTCTCGGCGACGTCCATCAGCTGCGGTCCCAGCAGCGGGCTGCACTCGACGATGTAGTTGATCTCGCCTGCGGCCAGTGCGGTCATGCCGTCCTTGACCGCGTCGACGGTGATGATCTTGATGTCGGTGCCGGGCTTCTTGCCGGCTGCCTTGATCGCCTCGATCGCACCCAGCCCCATGTCGTCGTTGTGGGCGTAGACGACGTCGATCTTCGGGTTGGACTGCAGGAAGGCCTCCATCACCTGCTTGCCGCCGTCACGGGTGAAGTCGCCGGTCTGGGAGGCGGTGATCTTGATCTTCGGGTCCGCGGAGATCTTGTCCTCGAACCCCTTCTTGCGGTCGATCGCCGGAGCCGATCCGGTGGTCCCCTGGAGCTCGACGACGTTGATCGCGCCGTCCTTGTCGACGTCGGACGCGTCGGCGTTGTCGACCAGCCACTGCCCCGCCTTCTCGCCCTCCACGACGAAGTCGGAGCCGATGAAGGTCACGTAGAGCGAGCTGTCCTCGGTGTCCACGGCCCGGTCGGTGAGCACCACGGGGATCTTGGCGCGCTTGGCCTCCTGGAGCACCGCGTCCCAGCCGGTCTCGACGACCGGGCTGAACGCGATCACGTCGACCTTCTGCTGGATGTAGGACCGGATCGACTTGATCTGGTTCTCCTGCTTCTGCTGCGCGTCCGAGAACTTCAGGTCGATGCCGGCCTCCTTCGCCGACTCCTGGATCGAGGTGGTGTTTGCGGTGCGCCAGCCGCTCTCGGCCCCGACCTGGGCGAAGCCCATCGTGATCGAGCCGTCGTCGGCACCTTCGCTGCTACCGCACGCGCTGAGCGACATCCCGCCGACGGCGAGCACGCACAGGGCGATGAGGGTCTTCTTCACTGTCGTCCTCCAGTGTTCCACTGCGGCGGCCCAGTGTGACCGTCGTCACGATGCGACTCAGTGTGAGCGTTAACATCAGCGCGGTCAAGCGGAATCGGAAGATCGGTTCGAATCGGCAGCAGGTCGTCCGGAACTCCCCCTAGTGTGTCGACCATGACGCTCACCCTGCCCCCGGAGCAGGCGCGCCGGATCGCCGTCCGCGCGCAGCTCCTCGACGCGCGTCGGCCCGTCTCGCTGGTGGCGACCGTCGACCAGCTGACGCTCCTGCAGATCGACCCGACCAGGGCGATCGCGCCGAGCGCAGACCTGGTGGCGTGGTCACGGTTGGGGGATGCGTACGACCATTCGGATCTGACCTTCGCCCTCGAGGAGGAGCGCTCGCTGGTGGAGTTCTCCAGCTTCGTCTTCCCGATGGACGAGATCGAGACCGTCCTCGCCCTCTCCCCCGGCCGGATCCATCCCACGGCCGTCGAGTGGGTGGACGCCAACAAGAGATTCCGTACGCAGATCCTCGATCGCCTGCGCGCCGACGGCCCGCTCGTGGCCGGCGAGATCGAGGACACCTCGGAGGTGCCGTGGGCCTCGACCGGCTGGACCAACGACAAGAACGTCCTGCGGATGATCGAGCTGCTCAACCGGATGGGCGAGGTCGCCGTCTCGGGACGGCGCGGCAAGCTGCGCACCTGGGACCTCGCCGAGCGGGTCTACCCCGCCGACCTGCAGCTTCCCTCGCCCGAGGAGGCCCTGAAGGTGGAGACGGTGCGCCGGCTGGGGTCGCTCGGGATCGCCCGTCCTGGACGGAAGGACTCCACCGGTGGCGAGGTGCTCGGCGCCGGGGACGCCGGCGTACCGTGCACCGTGACGGGCGTCGACGGCGAGTGGCGGGTCGACCCCGAGGCACTGGCCGCCCTCGAGGACGAGTTCGTGCCACGTACGGCCCTGCTCTCCCCCTTCGACCGCCTCGGCTACGACCGCGACCGGGCGCTGGACCTGTTCGGGTTCGAGTACGTGCTGGAGATGTACAAGCCGGCGGCCAAGCGGCGCTGGGGCTACTTCGCGCTGCCGATCCTGCACGGGGACCGGCTGGTCGGGAAGCTCGACGCCAAGGTCGACCACAAGAAGGCGCTGCTGAACGTCTTCGCCGTCCATGAGGACTTCGGCTGGACGGCCGAGATCGGGGACGCGGTGGAGGCCGAGATCGAGGCACTGGCCGGATGGCTGGGCGTCGAGATCGTCCGCCCCTGACAGAGCCGCCGAACAGACCCCGAAATCTGGGCAACCGACCCGGATCGCTCTTCTCCACCCTCTTCTTCGCGCTTACTCTGTGGGCGAAGGGGTCGGAAATCGATCAGGAAATCGATCAAAGGAGACGATCCGGATGGCAACGCTCAACCCCTACATCAGTTTCAGGACCGAGGCCGCGGAGGCGCTCGAGTTCTACCGCTCGGTGCTCGGTGGCACCGTCGAGACGATGACCTTCGACTCCATGGGTGACGCGATGGGTCCGGTGCCGCCCGAGGCGAAGGACTTGGTCATGCACGGTTCGCTCACCCTCGACGACGGCCTCGTCCTGATGGCGGCCGACACGCCTCCGGGGATGGACTACGTCGCGCCTACGGCCGGGGTCACCGTCGCGATGACCAGCACCGAACCCGCCGACCAGCCGCGCTTCGCGGACTACTACGCCAAGCTCTCCGAGGGCGGCACCGCAGGGATGCCGTTCGCGCAGGCGCCGTGGGGCGACTACTTCGGCCAGTTCGACGACAAGTACGGCGTGAGCTGGATGTTCGACGTCGCGGGCCCGGAGTCGACAAGCGCCTAGACCAAGGTCCGACCAAAGATCCGTCTTTCGTAGGAGGCGCCGGACAGCAAGTCGTTTTACCGTCGACACATGCTGATCGCGGAAGACCTGCTGCTGCTCGTGCTCGACGACGAGAAGGGCACGCTCGCCTCGTCGTGGGTCCAGCAGGCGCTGGGCGGCGCGATCCTGACCGAGCTCGTCCTGACGGGCTCGGCCCGGGTGATGCCGAGGTCGGGACTCACCCCGGCCAAGGCGGTGGCGGTGCCGGGACAGCGGCCGGACGAGCCGGTCCTGGCTGCTGCGTACGACTCGCTGGCAGCCAAGCCGCTGGCGGCCAAGAACGCCGTCACCGACCTCGGCAAGGGCCTGCACGAGGCGCTGGCGGCGCGACTGTGCGACCGCAACATCCTCAAGCGTCGCGACGAGAAGATCCTGGGCCTCTTCCCGCGCACCACCTGGCCCGCCCGGGACTCGACCCACGAGAACGCCGTGCGCGGACAGCTGGCCGCCGTCCTCGTCGAGGGCGCCACCCCGGACGCCCGGACCGGGCCGCTCGTCGCGCTCCTCTCCTCGATCGACCTCGCCCACAAGGTGGTCGACACCCGGGCGGTCGGTGCGGGAACGGTCAGGAAGCGGGCGAAGGAGATCGCCCGGGGCGACTGGGCCGCGAAGGGCGTCAAGGAGGCGATGGACGAGGTCGTCGCCGTCATGACCGCGGTGATGGCCGCCACCACCGTCGCCACGACGACCACCTGAAGGCCTGAGAACGTGCTCGAGGATCGCAGCCGCGGAGGGACTGCGATCCTCGAGCTGTGCCCAGAGGCCGTCAGGCGAAGAAGGCCTTGAGATCCGTGGCGATGTCGTCGGGGCGCTCGAGGGCGGCGAAGTGGCCACCCTCGGGGAACTCCGACCAGTGCTGGATGTTGGCGTTGTCCCGCTCCGCCAGCGACCTGATGGTCTGGAAGTCGTCCTTGAAGACGGCGACCCCGATCCGCCCCTGGGAGACCTCCGGCTCGCGCTCGGCGTGCCCCTCCTCGTAGTGATAGCGGGCGGCCGAGGCGTAGGAGTTGGTGAGCCAGTAGTAGGTCGCCTGCTCGATGACCTGCTCGGGGGTGACCAGCGAGGTGCCGTTGCCGAAGGACTCGAAGAGCTCGCTGTAGGCCAGCGTCCCGACCGGTGAGTCGGCCAGCGCCGCACCGATCGTCTGCGGGCGGGAGCCGTTCATGGCGTTGTAGCCGCCGACCGACTGGAACCACTGCATGTGCGCCAGGGCTGCGTACTCCTTCGGCCCGAAGCCCTCGAACTCGCTCGGGTCACCGGAGGGGAACGAGAACAGCTGCAGGACGTGCGCACCGAGGAAGCCCTCCGGGTTCAGGATCGCCAGCTCGCGGCCGACCATCGCGCCGCCGTCGCTGCCGTGAACCCCGTAGGAGTCGTAGCCGAGCCGGCGCATGAGGACGTCGTACGTCTCGGCCACCCGCTTCATCGTCCAGCCCGTGTCGACCACCGGTGCCGAGAGCCCGAAGCCCGGCATCTCCGGGATCACCAGGTGGAACTCGTCAGTCAGGGAGTCGATCATCGGGAGGAACTCCAGGAACGAGCCCGGGTATGTGTGGGCGAGCAGGAGCGCCTTGGCGTCGGGGTTGGCCGATGGCACGTGGACGAAGTGGACGACCTGGCCGTCGATCTCGGTCAGGTGGTTGGGCACCGCGTTGATGCGCTCCTCGACCGCCCGCCAGTCGAAGCCCTTCCAGCGCTCGACCATGTCGGCGAGGTAGGCGGTCGGGGTGCCGTAGTCCCAGGAGTCACCGGGCACGCTCGGGGCGAACCGGGTGCGGTCCAGGCGGGCGCGGAGGTCGTCGAGATCGGCCTGCGGGAACTCGACGGTGACGGTGCTGATCTCGGGCTTGATCTGGGTGCTGACCTGGGTGTTCATGACTTCTCCTTGGTGGTTTCCGACCTTGTGAGACCCACGTTATGAAGGGTTCCGGCAAGCCTGATTCCGCAATTTCGCTGGCCCGCGAATCTTTTTCGGAGCACGCTGAGCCCGTGCTGGAAACCTCCGCGCGACTCCTCGCGCTGCTCGGCCTGCTGCAGTCCTCGGCCGGCTGGACCGGCGCCGACCTGGCCACCCGCCTCGACGTCTCCGAGCGCACCGTACGCAACGACATGACCAAGCTCCGCGAGCTCGGCTACCCGGTGGAGTCGGTGCGCGGCCCGGGCGGGCGCTACCGGCTCGGTTGCGGCGGCAACCTCCCTCCGCTTCTTCTCGACGACGAGGAGGCGGTCGCGGTGGCCGTCGGGCTCAGGGCCGCCACCGGCATCGCCGGGGTCGCCGAGACCAGCGCCAGGGCGCTCGCCAAGCTCGACCAGGTGCTGCCCGACCATCTCCGCCGCAAGCTGGCCGCGGTGGTCGACGCCATGGAGGCCGGCCCGGTCAACACCGACAGCAACGTCCCCGACCCGGACGTCGACGCCGGCACCCTGCAGGCCCTGGCGACCGCGATCCGCGACGGCCAGGGCGTACGCGCCGACTACCGCGACGAGCCGATCGAGGTCGAGCCCTACCGGCTGATCTCCTGGCAGCGTCGCTGGTATCTCGTCGCCCGCGACCCGCGCGCCGACGCCTGGCTGCCGCTGCGCGTCGACTGGCTGCGCCTCAAGGTCCCCGGCGGCCGCCCCTTCCGTCCGGCCGATCCGGGGTTCGACCTCACCGAGTTCGTCGTACGCGAGGTCGCCCGCACCGGCTGGGCCGTCCACGCCCGCCTGGTCATCGCCGCCTCAGCCGAGGAGGTCATCTCCCGCATCAACCCCGCCGTCGGCACCGTCGAGCCGATCGCCCCCGACCGCAGCGTCCTGGTCACCGGCGGCGACAGCCTCGAGGTCGTGGCCGTCTGGATCGGCATGCTCGGCCTCGACTTCACCGTCGAGTCACCCCCGGAGCTCCGCGACCACCTCGAGATCCTCGCAAAGCGCTACGCCGCCGCGATCGACCTCCCGAACCTCGCCAGGTAGTGCCACACCCGCTTGACCGACTGCGGGTGGTGGTCGCCGGACCGCGCGGCATCTCCGAGAAGATCAGGCGTGAGTACGTCGCCGAGCGACCGTGCCAGATCGACGTGCTCCTGACCGCGATAGTCCGGATCGAGGCCGTTGGTGGCGACACGGAAGCCCGCATGCCACTCGACTGCGCACCCGAGCTCACCTGCCGCGGCCTCGACCTTCGTACCCTTGAAGCAGGGGTCGAGAACGACCGCCTCCACGTCCCGCTCGATCACGACGCCGCCGTGCACATGCGCCTCGACGCACTCGTCGAGATCGTCGAACCCGGCCGCGTCGGCCAGGGACGACAGGTGCGGCAGCATCTCCGGACCGCCGAAGTCAGTCGGTTCGAAGACCGAGTCGGGGAAGCAGAACGTGCACCGCTCGACCACCTCGTCGCGGAGTCGCAGGTGCGCGGACCCGAACCGGATCGCACCGCCATAGGGATCGCGGCGACGGTTCCATGCTCCGTAGACCGGCCGCTCCCGTGCCGGCAAGTCGTCGTAGCGACCGTCGAAGAGACGACTCTCCCACCGCCACCGATCGCCACCGGCGTGCGCGGTCAGCCCGCCGTTCGAGATCCCCGTCTCGAACTGTGACCGATACTTCCCGTCTCGCACCATCGACTCGATCACCAACCCACCGGCGTGGGGCCAGTCGGGGTGGAACTGCAGCGTGACGCTCATCGTCGCGTGACGACCGCGCTCACGAACGCTCGCACGAGCGGGTGGACGGGGGCGCCGGCGAGGGCGCCGATGTGGGGCTGGAACATGCTGGTGACGTAGAACGGGTGGTCCGGGAACTCCAGGACCTCCGCACCGGCATCGTCGGCGGTGGCACCGACGACGACCCCGATCTTCTCCAGCGCGGCCACGGCGTCGGCCGTCGGGGCGTAGTTGCAGAAGTGCATGCCGACGAACGGCTCCGGCTGCCACTCGGCGAACCGGGTCCCGGCAACAGGCGTCACCAGCCGCTCCTCGCCGTAGAGCGAGCAGGCCAGCGCAGCGACCGCGTTGTCGTCGCCCGCACCGTCGGACTCCGCGTGGGTCGCCGCAGAGCCGAGTACGTTGCGGGTCCAGTCAAGCACCGCGTACTGCATCCCGCCGCACACCCCGAGGAACGGGATCCCCCGCTCCCGCACCACGGCGAGTGCAGCCATCACCGCGGCGTCGGAGGCGTAGGGCGAGCCGGGAACCAGCCACACCCCGTCATAGGACGCGATGTCGAACCCGGAGCCGGTCGGCACCCACTCCGTCTCGACCCCGAGCTCGGCCAGCTGCGGCCGCAGCGCGTTGAGCTCCTGATGGCTGCGGTGGCCGCGGTCGTCGCCGAGCAGCGCAACGACCCGGGTCACGGCTTGATGCCGAGGCGGTCGAGCTCCTCGTCGATGACTGCGGTGTCCAGCTTCTGGAAGACCGGAGTGGGCTTGGCGACCGGGGTGCCGACGACGATCGGGCGGCGCTGCCACGCGGGTGCGCCGGCGTAGTCGCCGGTGATGATCGGGTAGGGCTTGCCGGTGTCGAGGTCCTCGACCTCTTCGATGCGAGGCATCGGGGCCACCTCACCCTTGCCGCCGAGGGCCTTGTCGATCTCGTTGGCGGAGAACGGCAGGAACGGCGACAGGATCAGGTTGAGGTCGGCGACGCACTGCGCCATCACGTGCAGCACGGTGCCGAGCCGCTCACGGTCCTCATCGGCCTTGGCCAGCTTCCACGGCTCGAGGTCGGTGACGTACTTGTTGACCTCGCCGACGGCGCGCATCGCCTCACCGATCGCCTGCTTCTGCCGGTGGCGGCCGATCAGGTCGCCGACCGTGGCGAACGCGCCGCCGACGGTGTCCAGGATCGCCTGGTCCGCCTCCGTCAGCGTCCCGGCGGGCGGCAGCTCGCCGAAGTTCTTCGCGATCAGGGTGGCGGTGCGGTTGACCAGGTTGCCCCAGCCGGCGACGAGCTCGTCGTTCGTACGCCGCACGAACTCGGCCCAGGTGAAGTCGGAGTCGTTCGACTCGGGGCCGGCGGCGGCCACGAAGTAGCGGAACGCGTCGGGCTGGTAGCGCGAGAGCAGGTCGCGCACGTAGATCACGATCTTCTTCGAGGAGGAGAACTTCTTGCCCTCCATCGTCAGGAACTCGCTGGAGACGACCTCGGTCGGCAGGTTGAGGGTGTCGTACGCCCCCGGCTGACCGCCCTTCGACCCCTGACCGTTGTAGGCGAGCAGCTCGGCCGGCCAGATCTGGGCGTGGAAGACGATGTTGTCCTTGCCCATGAAGTAGTAGGACAGCGCCTCCGGGTCGTTCCACCAGGCCCGCCAGGCCTCCGGGTTCCCGGAGCGCCGGGCCCACTCGATCGAGGCGGACAGGTAGCCGATGACCGCGTCGAACCAGACGTACATCCGCTTGGTCGGGTTCTCGCGCCAGCCGTCGAGCGGGACCTTGATGCCCCAGTCGATGTCACGCGTCATCGCGCGCGGGCGGATCTCCTTGAGGATGTTCTGGCTGAACCGGATGACGTTGGGCCGCCACAGACCGGTCTGCTCACGCTCGTCGAGGAAGGCGTGCAGCGCCTCGGCCAGCGCGGGCAGGTCGAGGAAGAAGTGCTGGGTCTCGACGAACTCCGGGGTCTCGCCGTTGATCTTCGAGACCGGGTTGATCAGCTGGTCCGGGTCGAGCTGGTTGCCGCAGTTGTCGCACTGGTCGCCACGGGCGCCGTCGTAACCGCAGATCGGGCAGGTGCCCTCGATGTAGCGGTCCGGCAGGGTGCGGCCGGTCGACGGCGAGATCGCGCCCTTGGAGGTCTGCTCGACGAAGTAGCCGTTGTTGTAGACCCCGAGGAACAGCTCCTGCACCACCGAGTGGTGGTTGGCCGAGGTGGTGCGGGTGTAGAGGTCGTACGTCAGGCCGAGCGACGCCAGATCCTCGACGATGATCCGGTGGTTCTTGTCGACGAGCTCCTGGGGAGTCACGCCGGCCTCGTCGGCGGCGATCAGGATCGGGGTGCCGTGCTCGTCGGAGCCGGAGACCATGAGCACGTCGTGACCCGCCATCCGCATGTACCGACTGAAGACGTCGGAGGGCACGCCGAAACCGGCCACGTGGCCGATGTGGCGCGGGCCGTTTGCGTACGGCCAGGCGACTGCGGACAGAACATTGCTCATGGGCAGCATCCTAGTGAGCAGGAGCCACTTGTTTTATTCGCCGCCGCCTCAGTTGAACATCTGGTCGCGCTTGTAGGCGTACTTCCGGATCCACGGCAGCCACTTGGCGAGCTGGGCGCCCGGGCAGGAGGTCTCGTTGGTGTGGAAGTGGCCGTCGATGACCCAGACCCGCACCCGCCGGCCCGACGGGAACCGGTCGCTTCCCTGGGAGATCGTCTCGAGCGTGCCGCGCTCGTCGCGGCCGGCCATGTCGAGCTTCCAGGCCGCCATCCGCTCGGTCTTGATGAGAGCGTCGTCGGAGGGACGTACGTGCTCGAAGTTGCCGATCAGGGCGATGCCCATCGACTGGTGGTTGAAGCCACGCGTGTGGGCGCCCTTGACGAGCCGGTCGATGCCGCCGGAGCGGCCCTCCCAGGCGCGGCCGTACTTGTCGATGAGGAAGTTGTAGGCGATGTCGAACCACCCCAGTGACCTGGTGTGATAGCTGTAGATGCCGCGGATGATCCCCGGCACGTCGCCCTTGGAGTAGTTGTTGCTCGTGGCGGTGTGGTGGATGTGGACCTGCTTGAGCGAGGAGTTGTACTCCGGGCGGCCGTTGCGCCAGGAGTTGTTGGCACCCCACTGCGCCCGGGTGAAGATCGTCGGCTTGGGCGCCCAGCGCGGTCGCGACCGCGCGACCCGGCCGTTCGCGGTGCCGCCGTCGGAGGCGCTGCCGTAGCCCAGGTCCTCGTCGGCGTTCTTCGGAGCCTTGACGTCCTCCTGCGGCCCGGTGTTGATCAGGGTCAGCTTCAGGTCCTTGGGCTGCGCGCCCGTGACCCGCACCTGGACGCCGCTGGCCCGGCCGGTCCACACCGGCTGGGTGCCCCGGCGCTCGACCTTGCCACGCGCGGCGAAGCTCTCCTCGGCTCCGTCGGGGAGGTCCTCCTGCAGCGGCAGTGCCTGCCACGCGCGCCAGGTGTCGGACTTGCTCACCCGCATCTCGACCTTGGGCGTCTCCGCCCCGGACCAGGAGACCCCGACCATCGAGAAGGTCGTCGTACGCAGCTTCTCCGTCGCGGCCGCGCCCGCCGACCGCTCGGTCAGCCGCGGAGGCAGCTTCACGTCGCGGGTGGCGATGCCGTCCTCGAGGCGCGGCAGCTTGATCATCTGGTCGTCGTTCTGCGCGGCCGCCGGATCCATCGACGACCCGATGGCAGGAACGAGCATCGACGCGCCGAGAACGACAGCGGTCAGGGTCACTGTGATGACGCGGGGGAAGCGGGCCATACCCCTGATTTTGGAGAATCAACGGCCCGACATGCCGCAAACCCCTGTGTTCGGTGTGTCGCTTGGGACCTCTGTGACTACTGAGACCGTGCCCGCTTCAGGAGCTCACGACGAACGGCACCGGCCGTCCGGCGTACGCAGCCAGGTGCTCGTACGCACCCGCCCCCTCCGGCGCGGAGAGCGCGTTGGCGAAGGCCCGTCCCTTGCGCTCCGGCCCGAGGATGCGGTCCATCGCGACGACCGCCCGCTGGGCGACCGCCTCGTCGAGGCCATCGGTCGGCCGGTCGAGGGAGACTGCCAGGTCCCAGGTGTGGACCGCGATCTCGGCCGACTGCCAGTCGGGGTCGACCATCACCATGTCGTCGGCGCCGACCTCGCGCCACAGGTTGATCAGCGCGTTGCCCCGGGTGCGCAGCTCCTCGCCGAGGTTGACCGCGTAGTCCTCCCGCCCGTCCCATCCCGGCGGCGAGCCCTGGAGCATCGTCACGAAGACGCGGGGCTGGGCGATCATGTGGTTGGCGAGCTTGCGCAGATCCCACTCGGGACACGGTGTCGGCCGGGTCAGGTCGTCCGCCGTGACGGTGTCGAGAAGCTCTGCTGCCTGCGTCAGTGCCCGCTGCAGCGCGAACACTCCCATCTGGTCAACCACACGACCATGGTCTCAGGCGAGGCTGCGTCCCGCGAAAGCAGCCAGCCGCTCATAGGCCCCGGCGCCCTCGGGCGCAGCGACCTCGGGGGCGAACGAACCCGCGCGCATCTCCGGCTTCATGGTCGCCTTCATGAAGTCCAGCGCGGCCTCGGCCAGCTCCGGATCGAGCTCGGTCGCCGGGACGCCGAGGGCCGTCGCGAGGTCCCAGGAGTGGGTGACGTACTCGGCGAGGAGCAGACCGACAGGCACCGCCGCGCCGCCCTCCCCACCGGTCGCGCCCGGCCCCTGGTCCCAGGCGTGCAGCACGTCGTCGGCGCCGACCCTGAACGTCGGCCCCCAGCTCTCGCTGACGTGCGGCGCGGGTGCGCTCCAGTCGGCGTCCCCGCCACGCAGCATCGTGACGAAGTTGGTCCCGTCGGCGATCACGTGATCGGCCAGCGCGCCGACGTCCCACTGCTCGCACGGCGTCGGCCGCGAGACGGCCTCGGCATGCACCCGGTCGAGCAGGTCGCCGGTCTGGTCCAGCGCCCTCGAGAGGATTCCTGCCTCGTCTGTGGTAGCCATACAGCCAACGTACGCTTCGGTCAGCCCATCTTGTCGAAGTCGATCTGCTGGCGGGGCTTCGGCGCGACGATCTTCGCGGGGTCGTCGAAGGCACTGAAGACCACGTCGGCCGCGTCCTTGCCGGTGTTGGACACCTTGACGACGTAATGGGGCTCCTCGGCCTGGACGTAGATGGTGCCCTGCTCGCTGCTGCGGTCCTCGAGTTTGATCACGGGCTGCCCGTCGACCTGGTCCTTCGACTTCTTGATCGTCAGGCCCTCGATGGTGCTCGGGACCAGCAGCTCGAGGAACTCGTCGGAGAGCTCGTCCCAGTCGCACAGTCCGGTGAGGTCGCCGAGGTCGTCGCCACCGACGACCCACTTCTTCCCCACCATCGCGAGGACCGCATCGGCGTCACTGCCGGCGTTGGCCTTCCAGAACGCCCGGTCGGCCTTGAACCAGGCCTTGCCGCCGACGACGAGCAGGGTCATCTCCCCGTCGGGCGTACCGATGGTGCCGGTGCAGTCGCCCGCCGTGGAGACGGTCATGTCGATCTTCATCTCCTCGCCGCCGTCGAGGCCGGTCCCCGAGAGATGGACCGACTTCAACGAGCTCATCGACGCCTTCGCGTCGGCGAGGATCTTCTTGGGGGACTCGTCCGCGTACGACTTGTCCTTGCCAGAGGATGCGGTGCCGCCGCAGGCGGCCGAGCCGGCCACGATGGCGGCCAGCGACAGGGTCAGCGCCAGCGGACGGCGCAATACGGTCAGGGTCATACGCGATGGTCCCACCGCCCGGATCCGTCGGCGACCTCAAATCGGGCGTCCCCGACCTGCAGCGCGCTCAGCTGAAAGCGCGCTCAGCTGAAGTCGAGGTCGTGGACCCGAGCGCGCTTGAGCTCGTAGACGTAGGGGTAGGCGGTGATCAGCTGGAACCCGTCCCAGAGCTTCCCGGCCTCCTCACCCTTCGGCGCCTTGGAGATGACCGGACCGAAGAAGGCCGAGCCGTTCATCGCGATCGTCGGGGTGCCGACGTCGTTGCCGACCTGGTCCATACCCTCGTGGTGGGACTTGGCGATGGCCTCGTCGTAGCCGGAGTCGTCCATCGCGTCGGCCAGCTCGACCGGCAGCCCGACCGAGGCCAGGGCCTCCTCGATCAGCGCCCGGTCGAAGTCACGCCCCTCGACGTGGCGCCGGGTGCCGAGCGCGGTGTAGATCTCGGCGAGCTTCTCCTGGCCGTACTCGTTCTGCACCGCCATGCAGACCCGCACCGGGCCCCACGCGGTGGAGAGGAAGTCGCGGTACTCCTGCGGGATGTCCTTGTCCTGGTTGAGGTACGCCAGGCTCATGATGTGCCAGGTCACCTCGACGTCACGCACCTTCTCCACCTCGAGGATCCAGCGCGAGGTGATCCAGGCGAACGGACAGGCAGGGTCGAACCAGAAGTCGGCGGAGGTCTTCTCGGAGGTCTTCTCGGACGTCTTGTCGGACGGCGCAGCGGGAGTGGTCTGTGTCATATAGACACCGAACCACTCCCGCCGCGGATCTGTTCCTGCCGTCAGCTGACGGTGGTGAAGTCACCCCCGCTGGCCCAGTAGGCGACCCCGTCTCCGCCGTAGGCAGCGGTCACGGCGTACTCGCCCGCGGGGAGCTTGACGAAGGTGACGCCGGCCTTCCCGCCGTCGAGGGTCTTGGTGACCGTACGTCCGCCGTTGGTCGTGATCTTGACCGTCCCGGTCGGCTGGTAGCCGGGCGCGGTGACCGAGACGGCCACCTGCGCCTGCCCGTCGCCCCCGGTCGCGGTGACCTTGACGCTCGGCTTGACCCGGACCCGGCCGCTGGGGCCGTACGTCTTGGTCAGCGTCTCGCCGCTGCTGGACCGGGCCACCACAGTGACGCTGAGGCGGTGGCCGACGTCGGCCTCCGTCGGGTGGTACTTCTCGGTCGTCGCGCCGGAGATCGGCGTGTCCTCGCGCGTCCACTGGTAGGAGAGGTCGACGGCCTCGCTGAAGCTGCCCGGGTCGACCTGCATCAGGCCACCGAGACGAGTGCCGCCCTTCACGAAGCCGGCCGCGGTCTGCGACAGCTCGCCGCCGCTCGGCGGCTCCGCCGGCTGCTCGGGAGCCTTGCCACCACCCACGAGGGTGTCGGCGAAGGCGTAGGACCCCTTCGACCGGTAGCCCTCCTGGACACCGACGACGACCGCGCCGATCCTCTTCCCGGAGGCCGATGCCGGCACCTTCAGGAAGCGGGACTTGGTGCGGGTGATCAGTGTCTTGTCGGCGTACCACCTGACCTCGCCGATCTTGGCCGACGGCTCGTAGTCCGCTCCGCCGACGGAGATCGTGGAACCGACCTTCTGAGTGCCGCTGATCGTCGGCTGCTTGAGCACCTTGAACGTGCCCTGCTTGATCGGCGGCAGGATCTCGCTCATCGTCTTGGCGCTGCTGTAGTCCCGGCGGGTGCCGGTGAGCACCGCCGCGATCTGCTTGCCGGCGAGCCCACCAGGGATGCGGAAGGTCTTGTTGGTCGCACCCGGGATCGGCTTCTTGTCGACGAACCACTGGTAGCGGATCTTGTTCGGGTTCGGGCTCCACGAGCCGGTGTTGACCGTGACCGCCTTGCCGACCTGCGCGGTCCCTTCGACCGTGGGCCGCTTGGTGACCGAGAGGCGCTTGTCGTTGAAGTGGATGAACCCGGTCGGGTAGTTCACCGACCCCTTGCCGATCCGGCGCCAGCTGATGTCGCTGCCGTAGTTCGACTCCGAGATCGTGATCGAGTCCGAGTCGACCCGCTCGACGATCGCGACGTGCCCGAAACGGCTCGCGGCCGGGCTCGAGGAGTGCCACCAGGCGACGGAGCCGACCGTGGGCGTCCGGTTCGTCAAGCTGCTCAGCGCGACGCCCCAGTTGGTGGCGTTGCCCTCGCCCGACCAGGGCCGGGAGTTCGGCAGGCCGGTCCTGACCAGCTTGTACGCGACGTAGTTGGTGCAGTTCCGACCGGCGTACATCCGCCAGTACATGTTCCCCCAGGCACTTTCGTAGCCGCCCGTGGAGTAGCCCTTGCTGCGACAGTCCGAGAAGCCGGAGCAGAGCGTGATCGTGCCCGCATGCGCCGGTGAGGCCAACTTGGGGATGACTTGCACACCGAGGCCGACGAGCAGCAGAACCGCGCCGGTGACCAAGGTCCGGCGCAGCGCCCCGCCAGGCTTCCCCACCTGGCGCGACTCCTGTGAATACTGATGTTTCTGTGACTTGAGGGGCACATGAGCACCCTAGAGAAAGTTGTCAACCATTGATACCGGTGTGTCGGAATTACAACACTGTATTTTTACTTTCCACGCTCAGGGACACCCAAGAACGAGCAACAAGAGCGTTATTGATGTCTCGAAATCCGGGCAGAGTGAGAGGATCCAGCCATGCCTGGAACCAATCTGACGCGCGCCGAAGCCACCGCTAGGGCCGCACTCCTCGACGTCCTCTCGTACGACATCGATCTCGACCTCACCACGGGCCCCGAGACGTTCGCCTCGACGACGACGATCACCTTCACCGCCACCGAGGCCGGCGCCTCGACGTTCGCCGATCTCGTCGACGCCACCGTCCACGAGATCACCCTCAACGGCGTCGCGCTCGACCCCGCGGTTGCGTACCAGGACTCCCGGATCCAGCTGGACGGCCTCGCGGCCGAGAACGTGCTGGTCGTCAAGGCCGACTGCACCTACTCCCACACCGGCGAGGGCCTGCACCGCTTCGTCGACCCCGCCGACGACCGCGTCTACCTCTACTCCCAGTTCGAGGTCCCCGACGCCCGCCGCGTCTACACCACCTTCGAGCAGCCCGACCTCAAGTCCGTCTTCACCTTCCACGTGACCGCCCCCGAGAGCTGGAAGGTCGTCTCCAACGCCGTCACGCCCGAGCCGAAGCCGCTCGGCGATGGCCGCGCGACCTGGGACTTCGAGCCCACCAAGAAGATGTCGACCTACATCACCGCGCTGATCGCCGGTGAGTACCACGAGGTCCAGGACGTCTACGAGGGCAAGTTCGGCACGATCCCGCTGGGCCACTACTGCCGTCAGTCGCTGGTCCCCTACCTCGACCGCGACGAGGTCGTGAAGATCACCAAGCAGGGCTTCGAGTTCTTCGAGGACGCCTTCGACTTCCCCTACCCGTTCGGGAAGTACGACCAGCTCTACGTGCCGGAATACAACATGGGCGCGATGGAGAACGCCGGCGCCGTCACGCTCCGTGACGAATACCTGCCGCGCTCCAAGCAGCCGCGCTCCTTCTACGACTTCCGCGCCTCGGTGATCCTCCACGAGATGGCGCACATGTGGTTCGGCGACCTGGTCACCATGAAGTGGTGGGACGACCTGTGGCTCAACGAGTCCTTCGCCGAGTGGGCCTGCTACCACGCCCAGGCCAACGCGACCGAGTTCACCGACGCCTGGACCGGCTTCACCAACGCGCGCAAGCAGACCGGCTACCGCCA
Organism: Nocardioides sp. NPDC126508; assembly: GCA_040302365.1. Taxonomy (GTDB): domain Bacteria; phylum Actinomycetota; class Actinomycetes; order Propionibacteriales; family Nocardioidaceae; genus Nocardioides. The sequence goes on along the minus strand of JBEOUM010000002.1, from coordinate 577,859 downwards.
GGACCAGCTGCCCACCACCCACCCGATCGCCGCGGACAACTACGACCTCCAGGCCGTCGAGGTCAACTTCGACATGATCACCTACGCCAAGGGCGCCTCCGTCCTGAAGCAGCTGGTGGCCTGGGTCGGGCTGGAGCCGTTCCTCGAGGGGCTGAAGGCCTACTTCAAGGAGTTCGCCTACGGGAACTCCGAGTTCAAGGACCTGCTGCGCCACCTCGAGGCCGCCTCCGGCCGTGAGCTCCAGGGCTGGGCGCAGGAGTGGCTGCAGACCGCGGGCGTCAACACGCTGACTCCCGAGTTCTCCCTCGCCGAGGACGGCTCCTACGCCGCCTTCGCGGTGCGCCAGTCGGCCGCCGCCGACTACCCGACGCTCCGTCGCCACCGCATCGGTCTCGGCCTCTACGACCTCGTCGACGGCTCGCTCGTCCGCCGCGACGCGTTCGAGATCGACGTCACCGGTGAGCTGACCTCGGTTCCCCAGCTCGAAGGCGTCAAGCAGCCCGACCTGCTGCTGCTCAACGAGGGCGACCTGACGTACGCCAAGATCCGGCTCGACGAGCGTTCGCTGGCCACCGCGCTGGGCTCGCTGTCGGCGCTGGACGACTCGCTCTCGCGGGCGCTGATCTGGGGCGCCGCGTGGGACATGACCCGCGACGCCGAGATGCGGGCGAGCGACTTCGTCGAGCTCGTGCTCGCCAACATCGGCCAGGAGACCGACGCCTGGGGCGTCACCCGGATCCCGGTCTTCGCCGCCCAGGCGGTGAACTCGTTCTCGTCCCCGGCCAACCGCGACGCCCTCAAGGCGCGCTGGGAGAGCGGGCTCAAGGGCCTGCTGGAGGGCGCCGCCCCGAGCAGCGACCACCAGCTGACCTTCGCCCGGACGTACGCCGCGGCAGCCCGCTCCGAGGCCGCGATCGCCGACCTCCAGGCCCTGCTCTCCGGCGACCTGGCCTTCGACGGTCTCGACATCGACCAGGACCTGCGCTGGGCGCTGGTCACCGGGCTGGCCGCCTCGGGAACGTTCGGCGAGACCGAGATCGCTGCCGAGCTCGAGCGGGACAACACCATCTCCGGCCAGGAGAAGGCAGCCGCCGCCCGCGCCGCGCAGCCCACCGCCGAGGCCAAGGAGGCGGCCTGGGACTCGGTCGTCGTCCGCACCGACGTCGCCAACGAGACCGCCCGCTCGATCGTGCTCTCCTTCCAGCGCAGCGGACAGGACGACGTCCTGGCGCCCTACGTCGACCGCTACTTCGAGGCCGCCGACACCCTCTGGGACCACCTCGGCACCCACCGCGCCTCGACGGTGCTGGAGTTCATCTTCCCGAAGCCGGCCGCCTCTCCCGAGCTTCTGGAGAAGGCCGACAAGTGGCTGGAGACCTCCCCCGCCGAGCCCGCCGCCAAGCGGTACGTCCGCGAGGGACGTGACGAGGTCGCCCGCGCCCTCGCCGCGCAGGAGCGCGACGCGCAGTAGGTCGCGCCGCCGAGTCGGCCCATCTTGACCTGAACCAACGCCGAGTCGGCCCGTCATGACGGGCCGACTCGGCGAGATTTTCGGTCAAGATGGGCCGACTCGGCCTCCGAAAACAAGGAATGGAAGGGAGATCTCTCCCTTCCACTATCAACTTTATAGCGCACACAGGGGCTTGAAACAAGCCCCCCGGATGGGGGCAGAATCTCCTCCTCGAACAGGTAAAGAGCCTGTTCAGACAGGGGATTCAACGTTGCAAGCATTCGATCTCGCGGGACGTCACGATGCCAAGGCGGACCCGGCACTGATCGCCGATGACGAGCAGCACTTCGCCGCCATCGGGCAGAGCCTCGAGGAGCAGATCGCCGAGCTCAACGAGCGGCTGGACGACGTACGCCGCCGGCCGGGCGGGCACGGGCAGGAGGCGATGGACCGCGATCTGGAGGTGCACCGGATCGGTGGGCAACTGCGGATGCTGCGCAGGTTCAGCCTGGACCTGTGCCTGGGGAGGATCGTCACCGAGTCGGGCACCATCATCTACATCGGGCGCCTCGGGCTGACCGCCAGCGACGGGCGGCGCCTGCTGGTCGACTGGCGCTCGCCGGCCGCGGCGCCGTTCTTCGCCGCCACGCACGCCGACCCGCAGGGGCTGCTGAGCCGGCGTCGCTACCGCTGGACCAACGGGCGGGTCACCGACTACTGGGACGAGGTCTTCACCCCCGAAGGGCTCGAGGGGCATGCGGCGCTGGATGACCAGTCGGCCTTCATCGCGACCCTCGGCGGCAGCCGCTCGCCGCGGATGCGCGACGTGCTCGGCACCATCCAGTCCGACCAGGACGCCATCATCCGGGCGTCCTCACGTGGCGCGCTGGTCGTCGACGGCGGTCCGGGGACGGGCAAGACCGTGGTGGCGCTGCACCGCACGGCGTACCTCCTCTACTCCGACCCGCGCCTGGGCGAGGGCAGGGGCGGGGTGCTGTTCGTGGGACCGCACGAGCCCTATCTGTCCTACGTGGCCGATGTGCTGCCGAGTCTGGGCGAGGAGGGCGTACGCACCACCACGCTGCGCCGGATGGTGCCGGAGGGCGCCTCGCTGCTGCCGGAGACCGACCACGAGGTCGCGCGGCTCAAGGCCGACGCCCGGATGGTCGAGGCGATCGAGCCGGCGGTCGCGCTCTACGAGAAGCCGCCGACGAAGCCGACCCTCGTCGAGACGCCCTACGGCGACGCGGTGGTCACGGTCGGCGACTGGGCCGAGGCGCTCGCCGCGGCAGAACAGGGTACGCCGCACAACGACGCCCGCGACCAGGTCTGGGACGCGCTGCTGAGGATCGTGACCGACAAGATCCAGGCGAACGGCACCGACGACCCGGACCGCGACTACGACGCCGACGTCGATCTCGACGACTGGGGCGACTCCGACCAGGAGGACGAGTTCGACGCGTACGGGCTCGTCGACGAGGACGCGACCGACGCGCTCCGCACCTCCCTGGAGACCAATGCGGGGCTGCTCGACGTCTTCGGCGAGGTCTGGCCGCGGCTACGTCCGGCCGACATCGTCGGGGACCTGTGGGAGGTGCCGGCGTTCCTCCGTATGTGCGCGCCGTGGCTCACGCCCGAGGAGGTGAAGCACCTGCAGCGAAAGGACCCACACGCGTGGACCGAAGCCGACCTGCCGCTGCTCGACGCCGCCCACCGCCGGCTCGGCGACCCGGCCGCGTCCCGGCGCCGAAGCGCCAGGAAGGCGGCCGCGGCCGCCGACCGGAAGGCGAAGGCCGAGGTCGTCTCGGACCTGATCAGCCACGACGACTCCGAGATGAAGGTGATGTCGATGCTGCGCGGCCAGGACGTGCGCACCGCGCTCCTGGACGACTCCGTGCGCGAGCCGGACGAGCTCGACCCGTACGCCGGCCCGTTCGCGCACATCGTCGTCGACGAGGCCCAGGAGCTGACCGACGCCGAGTGGCAGATGCTGATCAGCCGCTGCCCCTCGCGCAGCTTCACGATCGTCGGCGACCGGGCCCAGGCGCGGCACGGGTTCACCGAGTCCTGGCAGGAGCGGCTGAAGCGCGTCGGCCTGGACCGGATCGAGATGGCCGGCCTGAGCATCAACTACCGCACGCCCGAGGAGGTCATGGCCGAGGCCGAACCGGTCATCCGGGCCGCGCTCCCCGACGCCAACGTGCCCACATCGATCCGTGCCTCCGGCATCCCGGTCCTCCACGGACCCGTCGCGGAGCTCGACGAGATCCTGGACACCTGGCTCGCCGAGAACGAGGAAGGCGTCGCCTGCGTCATCGCGGCGGGTTCACCCGACACCGATGACGGACGGGTACGCCGCCTGAGCCCCGAGCACGCCAAGGGGCTCGAGTTCGACCTGGTCGTGCTGATCGAGCCCGAGACGTACGGGACCGGGATCGAGGGTGCGGTGGACCGCTACGTCGCGATGACGCGCGCGACCCAGCAGCTCGCCGTCCTCAGCTGAGGACGGAGCCTCAGTGCGTCGCGGCGGGGAGGTTGTCGTCCTGCGCCTTGTGGGGCTTGGGGAGCAGCCCCTCGCCGCGGAGCACGCCGGGCAGGAGCACCAGGAGCGAGATGACGACCATCAGGATCACCGGGATGAGCAGGATGAGCAGCAGCAGACCGGAGGCGGTCATGTTCTCGGCGACCGGCCAGCCGTGGGGAACGGCGGCGCTGGCGGGGCCGGCGGTAGCAACAGAGGCGACGACAGCGGCGGTGGCGGAGGCGCCGAGCAGGCCGGCGCGGCGCAGGATCTGGTTGCTCACGGGCAGATACTAACCGGCGTACCTGTGTGCCCCTATCCCCACCCGGAGATTCGCACCTGCCCTTGAACGCGTTGGATACTGGAGCGCATGTCCATTCCCCCGAACCCCCCATTGGTCTCGGTCTCCTGGTCGAAGCTCGGCGAGTGGGTGATCGGCATCCCGCTGCGCATCCTCGGCCTGATCGTGCTGGCCATCGTGCTCCGCTGGGTGCTTCACCGGGTGATCGACAAGGTCGTCAACCGAGCGGTCGAGGCACCGGCGCTGGCCGGGAAGATCACCAGGATGCACGAGGCGGGCGAGGAGATCCACGCGAGCTCCCGCCGCAGCCAGCGTGCCCAGGCGATCGGCTCGCTCTTCAAGAGCGTCGTCACCGGCGTCCTGGTCGCGGTCTTCGCCACCATGATCCTGTCCGAGCTCGGCATCAACATCGCCCCGATCATCGCCTCGGCCGGGATCGTCGGTCTGGCGCTCGGTTTCGGTGCCCAGTCGCTGGTGCGGGACTACCTGTCCGGCATCTTCATGATCATCGAGGACCAGTACGGCGTTGGTGACAGCATCGAGGTCAACAACATCAGCGGCACCGTCGAGGCGGTGACGCTGCGGATCACCCGGCTGCGCTCGCTCGACGGCACGGTCTGGTACATCCCCAACGGCGAGATCCTCACCGTCGGCAACCACAGCCAGAACTGGGCCCGCGCCGTCATCGACGTCGGCGTCGGCTACAACGAGGACCTCACCAAGGTCCAGCGCGTCCTGCGCGAGGTCTCCCACGACCTGTGGGTCGACGACGAGTTCAAGGGCCAGATCATCGAGGAGCCCGAGGTCACCGGTGTCGAGGCGCTCGCCGCCGATGCGATCACCGTGCGGGTGCTCATCAAGACCCTGCCGCTCAAGCAGTGGGCGATCGCGCGCGAGATGCGTCAGCGGATCAAGGCCCGTCTCGATTACGAGGGCATCGAGATCCCCTTCCCGCAGCGGGTCATCTGGCACCGCGAGGAGAAGGACGCCGTGGATCAGGAGCAGAAGGCCAACGCCTGACCACGCTGGTCGAGCCGCGAGTCGCGGCTCGACCAGCGGTGGCGCTCAGGCGAGCGCGGCGTCGAGGGTGATCGTGGTGCCGGCGAGGGCCTGGCTGACCGGGCAGCCCGCCTTGGCGGCCTCGGCGAGGCTGACGAAGGTCTCGTTGTCGAGGCCGTCGACCACACCGCGGGTGGTGAGCTTGATGCCGGTGATGCCCTTGCCGGGGGTGAACTCGACCTCGGCGCTGGTCTCCAGGCTCGTCGGCGGGGTGCCGTTGTCGGCGAGGCCGTTGGAGAAGGCCATCGAGAAGCAGGACGAGTGGGCGGCGGCGATGAGCTCCTCGGGGCTGGTCTTGCCGCTGGGCTCCTGCGAGCGGGCCACCCAGGTGACGTCGTACGTCCCCAGGCCCGAGGAGTCCAGCGTCACCTTGCCGGCGCCCTCGAAGAGGGAGCCCTCCCAGACGGTGGTGGCGGTGCGGGTGGTGGCCATCTTCATCTCCCAAAGATCGTGTGTGTGCGTACGCCCCCGATCCTGCCACGGCCCCACGGAGGACGCAGCGTGGAAGGCTGCGTGGAACAATGGTTCGAGTGACGTTCTATGAGGAGATCGGCGGGATGGACACCATCCGCACGATCGTGGCCAAGTTCTACGAGGGCGTGGCGACCGACGAGCTGATGCGGCCGATGTATCCCGAGGAGGATCTCGGTCCGGCCCAGGAGCGGCTGACGCTCTTCCTGGCCCAGTACTGGGGCGGCCCGACGACCTACTCCGAGCAGCGCGGCCACCCGCGGCTGCGGATGCGCCACGCCCCGTTCGAGGTCACCTCGGAGGCCCGCGACCGCTGGCTCCAGCACTTCCGCGAGGGCCTCGACGCCGCCGGGCTCACCCCCGAGCAGGACGCACAGTTCTGGGCGTACGCCGAGCACGCGGCCAACTTCATGATCAACACCCCGAGCTGAACCCCGCAGAGCGGCGCTCAGCCGACGTGCACGTGCGGCCGCCGGGTGCGATCCGGCTCGGCGCGCCGCAGGATCTCCCGGGTGGTCGGCGCGACCTCGCCGACCCCGATGAACAGGAACCGCAGCAGGTTGGTGACCGGGTTGCCCTCGGTCCACTCGAAGTAGATGTGCGGCACCACGCCGGTGACGTCGCGGATGTGGAGCAACGTCGCGGCCAGCGCGTTGGGCACCGCCGGTGCCTCCAGGCGCAGCACCCGTCGGCGTCCGGTCACCTCGCCGCGTACGGCCAGGGTGCCTTCGAAGTCGGACGGGTCGGTGACGAGCACCTCGACGAAGATGATGTCGCCGTCGTCGGCCAGGTCGTTGTCGTCGACCATCTGCTGCAGCTTGTCCTCGTACTCCTCGGGCCCCTCGCTGCCCTCGTGCTCGTTCGCGATCAGCCGGATGTGGCGGCGTGCGCACTCGCGCAGGAACGTCTCGGCCTTCCTGTCGAGCTCGACGCTGGTCACGCGCAGCTCGAAGGAGCGCATGATCCGGGAGATCAGCGAGACCGCGATGATCGCGGCGATGAAGCAGGCGGCGATCTTGACGCCGTCGGGACGCTCGATCACGTTGGAGACCGTGGTGTAGGCGAACACGACCGCGATCAGGCCGAACAGGACCGCCCGGACCCGCTGGCCCGCCTTGCGCGCGGCCAGGGTCACCGCCACCGCGGCGGAGAGCATCAGCACCAGCACACCCGTCGCGTACGCCCCGCCCTGGGCGTCCACGTCGGCGTCGAAGATCCAGGTGATCAGGAACGCTGCCGCCGAGATGGTCACGACCAGCGGCCGGGTCGCGGCCGCCCACTCCGGCGACATCCCGTAGCGCGGCAGGTAGCGCGGGATCAGGTTGAGCAGACCGGCCATCGCCGAGGCGCCGGCGAACCACAGGATGAGGATCGTCGAGATGTCGTACACCGTCCCGAACGCGCTGCCCAGGTAGTCGTGCGCGAGGTAGGCCAGCGCGCGGCCGTTGGCCGCGCCACCCTCCTCGAACTTCTCGGCCGGGATCAGCAGCGTGGTCACCCAGGAGGAGGAGATCAGGAAGACGCTCATCGTCAGGGCGGCGGTGGTGAGCAGCTTCCTCGTGCCCCGGATCCGGCCGGCGGGGTCCTCCTCGGTGTCGCCCTCGTCGCCCTTGACCTGCGGCATCACCGCGACGCCGGTCTCGAAACCGCTCATCCCGAGGGCGAGCTTGGGGAAGACCAGCAGCGAGACGGCGATCATCGTGGTGATGTCGCCGTGCTCGACGAAGAGGGCGTCGTTCCAGCGGGTGAAGACGCTCGGGTCGCTGAGCACGTGCGCGAGGCCGACGACGATCACGACGGCATTGAGGGTCAGGTAGGTGATCACCAGGCCGACCGCGATCCCGATCGCCTCCCTGAAGCCCTTCAGGAAGATCGCGGCCAGGGCGGCCAGCAGCACCAGGGTGATCACCATGTTGTGCCCGTCCCAGGTGGACGGGAAGAGCGGGTTCTCCACCACGTGCGCGGCGCCGTCGGCGGCCGAGAGGGTCATGGTGATGATGAAGTCGGTGGCCGCGAAGCCGAGCAGGGCCAGCACGAAAGCCTTACCGCCCCAGCGGGACAGCAGCCGCTCGAGCATCGCGATCGAACCCTGTCCGTGGGGACTCTCGGCGGCGACGCGACGGTAGACCGGCAGCGCACCGAACAGGGTCAGCCCGACCAGCACCAGGGTCGCGATCGGCGAGAGCAGCCCGGCGGCGAGCGCCGCGATGCCCGGCTGGTAGCCCAGCGTCGAGAAGTAGTCGACGCCGGTCAGGCACATCACCCGCCACCACGAGTGCTTCTTCTCATGGGTCTCGGTGGGCTCGGCCGCGCCCGGGACGCGGCTCGCCGTGGTCACTGCGGTCACCCTTCGATTCTTCAGGCCGATCGACCCGGATGCGTCATCCGAGCCCCGCGGGAAGGCGTAAGGATTCCGTCAAGATTCTGCGGGGCGGGTGTCAGGGAAGCGTCCGGACGCCCGCCCGAGCCTGATCCTGAGCGCAGGCTGGCGGTATGGAGCTGCTGGAGAAGGTCACCGCGGTACGCGCCGCGGCGGCAGCCGCCGTCCTGCTGGTCGCCACGGCGGTCCTCACCGTCGTCGGGGTCGGCTTCTCGGCCTGGCTGATCACCATGGTCGCGCTGAGCACCGGGGCCGCGCTGACCCTCACCGTGCCGTACGCCCTGCTGCTGGCGTTGACCGGCTGGGGCCTGGTCACCGGGTTCGCGGTCAACACCGGCGGCCAGCTGACCTTCGCCGCCAGCGACCTGCGCCATCTGGCGCTGCTCCTGGCCCTGGGGGTCGTCGCCGCGCTCTACTCCCCCGGCTCCAGGGTGTAGCCCACGCCGGAGGTGGTGACCAGATGGCGCGGATGTGAGGGGTCGTCCTCGAGCTTGCGACGCAGCTGGGCGGCGTAGACGCGCAGGTAGTGGGTCTCCTTCGCGTAGGCGGGACCCCAGACCTCCTTGAGGATCTGGTCACGCGGGACCAGCCGGCCGACGTTGCGCGCGAGCAGCTCCAGGAATGACCACTCGGTGGGGGTCAGGCGTACGTCCGAGCCCGCCTTGTGCACCCGCTTGCGGGCGAAGTCGATCTCCAGGTCACCGACGGTCAGGGTGGTCGCGGCCGGCGGCGCGGACTCCTGGGAGCGTCTGACCGCCGCCCGCAGACGCGCCATCAGCTCGTTCATCGCGAACGGCTTCGTGACGTAGTCGTCGGCACCCAGGTCGAGCGCCTCGACCTTGTCGTCACCGTGCTGGCGAGCAGAGAGCACGACAACCGGCACCTGGGTCCAGCCCCGCAGCCCCTCGATCACCTCGGTGCCGTCCAGGTCCGGGAGCCCGAGGTCGAGGAGCACCACATCGGGATGGGTCGCCGCCGCGGCAGCGAGCGCCGAGCGCCCGTCCGTCGCCGTCTCGACCTCCCACCCGGCGGCGCGCAGGTTGATGGCGAGTGCCCGCAGCAGGGCGGGCTCGTCGTCCACCACGAGTACGCGGCTCATCGCTCGCTCCTCGCGCGCGGCACCGCCGCGACCATGGTCAGGCCGCCGCCGGGAGTGTCCTCGGCAGAGAGCCGGATGCCGAGCGCCTCGCTGAGTCCGCGGGCGACCGCCAGGCCGAGCCCCAGGCCACCGGCCGAGGTGTCGTCGAGTCGCTGGAACGGCTCGAACATCCGCTCCCGCTGCTCCTCCGGCACGCCCGGTCCACGATCGACGATCATCACCTCCACAGTCTCCTGGGTCTCGTGCGCCAGCACCCGGACCGGCTCGCCGGTCGACACCCTGACCGCGTTGCTCACCAGGTTGGCGACGATGCGCTCCAGGAGGCCGGAGTCGGTGCGTACGAGCGGGGTGTCCTCGCCGACCTCGAACGCGATCGAGCCCGGCGGCAGGCCGGCGACGGCCATCGGCAGCGACTCCTCCAGGCTGACGTCCCGCATCGCGGGGTGGACCAGTCCCGCCTCGACGCGGGAGAGGTCGAGGAGATTGTCGATCAGCGACTCCAGCTGGTCGGCGGAGGAGGCGGCAGACGCGACGAGCTCCTTGCGGTCCTCCTCCGGCACCCGGCCCACGAGCAGGCCGTCGAGGGCGGCGCGCATCGTCGCCAGCGGCGTACGCAGGTCGTGGGAGACCGCTCGGAGGAGTGCCGTCGAGGTCTGCTCCGCCCGCTCCAGGGCGAGGGCACGGTCCGCCTGGTCACGCAGCCGTCGATGCTCCAGCACCAGCGACGTCTGGAGCGCGAAGGCCTCCAGGACACGACGGTCGCGGGCCCGGAGCGGGATGCCGCGCAGGACGATCACATGGGTCTCGTCGACCGCGACCTGGGCATCACCCTGGTCCGGGTCCGCGGGATAGCCGATCCCGGCACCCGCCATCCGCACCCACCCCTGCGGGGTCTCCTCCAGCAGCACCACCGCCTGCTGGGCGAACGTCTCGCGCACCCGGCTCACGATCGCCTCGGCGGTGTCCTGGCCGGTGAGCACCGACCGAGACAGCGCCCCCATGGTCGCCGCCTCTCCCCTGGCCTGGCGGGCCTCGTCCGCGCGCCGCGAGGCACGGTCGACGACGGTGGCGACGCCGACCGCCACCGCGACGAAGATCACCAGCGTCACCAGGTTGCGCGGCTCGGCGACGGTGAAGCGGTGCACGGGCTGGGTGAACCACCAGTTCAGGTGGAGGAACCCGGCCAGAGCGGCAGCCACGGCCGGCCAGCGACCGCCCACGAGCGCAACCAGGACGGTGGCGGCGAGCAGCAGCATGCTGGCCAGCGGAAGCTGCCCGGAGATCGGGCCCTCGATGCCGTCGTTGTGAAGCATCCAGACCAGGGCCGAGGGCACCAGGAGCGCGCACAGCCAGCCCAGGACCTGCCGGGTGCGGCTGAGTGGTGAGCCCAGGCCGCCCCGGACCCGCGACCCGCGGGCGATCTCGTCGTGGGTGACGAGGTGTACGTCGATCGAGCCGGCCGCGGCCGCGATCCGGTCTCCGGTGGTGCCGGTGAAGAGCCTGCGCAGCCGCCCGTGACGGGAGACGCCGACGATGATCATGGTGGCGTTGGCGCCGGTGGCGAAGTCGACGACCGCAGAGGCCGCGTCCTCGCCGACGACGCTGTGGAAGGTGCCGCCCAGCGACGCGGTCAGCGCCTGGACGCGCTCGATCGACCCGGCCTCCGGCCGGGCCAGACCGTCGGCGGTGACCACGTGCACCGCCAGCAGCTCCGACCCTTTCGCGCGCTGGCAGAGCCGGGCCGCGCGCCGCAGCAGCGTCTCCGACTCCGGCCCACCGGTGACCGCGACGACGATGCGCTCCTTGGTCGGCCAGGGGTGCTCGATCCGGTGCTCGCGGCGGTAGTCGCCGAGGGCGTCGTCGACCCGGTCGGCGAGCCACAGCAGCGCCAGCTCGCGCAGCGCGGTCAGGTTGCCGACCCGGAAGTAGGAGGTGAGGCTCGCGTCGATGTTCTCGGGCTTGTAGATGTTGCCGTGGGCCATCCGCCGCCGCAGCGCGTCGGGCGCCATGTCGACGAGCTGGATCTGGTCGGCGGTGCGGACCACCTCGTCCGGCACGGTCTCCCGCTGACGTACGCCGGTGATCCGCTCGACCTCGTCGTTGAGCGACTCCAGGTGCTGGATGTTGACGGTGGTGATCACGTCGATGCCGGCCGCCCGGATCTGCTCGACGTCCTGGGCTCGCTTGGTGTGACGGCTACCGGGCACGTTGGTGTGCGCGAGCTCGTCGACGCAGACCACCTTCGGGTCGCGGGCGATCACCGCCTCCACGTCGAGCTCGGTGAAGGTCGCCCCGCGATAGCCGATCTCCCGGCGTGGGATAACCTCGAGCCCCGCCAGCATCTCGGCGGTGTGCCTGCGGTCGTGGGTCTCCACGAACCCGATGACCACGTCCGTCCCGCGTGCCGCTCGCCGTCTCGCCTCGCCGAGCATCGCGTACGTCTTTCCCACCCCCGGCGCCGCGCCGAGGTAGACGGTGAGCCGGCCGCGCCTGGGCGCGGCCGGCGTCTCCGCCCTGCGATCGATGCTCACGAGGATCAGTGTGCCGCCTGCTTCACAGCGATGTTGAGCAGGAGCACGTTGACGCGCGCCTCTCCGAGCACTCCCGCCGTACGTCCCTCGGTGCTCTCCTCGACCAGCTCACGCACCTTGGCCTCTGCGAGATCGTTGGCCTTGGCCACCCGAGCGACCTGGAGCGAGGCGTACGCCGGGGAGATGTGCGGGTCGAGACCGGAGCCGGAGGCGGTGACCGCGTCGGCGGGCACCTCCGCGGCCGGGACGCCCTCGCGGGCGGCGACCTCGGCCTTGCGCTCCTTGATCGCCTGGATCAGCGCCGGCTCCTCGGGACCGAGGTTGGAGCCGTAGGTGGACATCGTGTCGTAGCCGTCGCCGGCGGCCGAGGGCCGCGGGTAGAAGAGCGCCGGGTCGTCGCCGGCCTGCCCGAGCAGGGCGGACCCGGCGGCCTCGGACGGGTCGGTGGTGTGGCTCCCGTCGGCCGTCACCAGCGAGCCGTTGGCCTGCCAGGGGAAGGCGACCTGGGCGACGCCGGTGACGAGGAGCGGATAGCCGAGACCGAGCAGGAGGGTGGCCGCGATGAGCACCCGGAGCCCTGCCCAGGAGTGCCGCATGAGGGCGTAGATGTCGTTCATGGCAGTGATCACAGTCCTGGGATGAGAGAGACGACGAGGTCGAGGACCTTGATGCCCACGAAGGGAGCGATCAGGCCGCCGACGCCGTAGAGGAGGATGTTGCGACGGAGCAGCTCGATGGCCGACGAAGGCCGGTAGCGCACACCGCGGAGCGCCAGCGGGATCAGCGCGATGATGATCAGCGCGTTGAAGACGACGGCCGAGACGATGGCGGACTCCGGCGTCGAGAGACGCATGATGTTGAGCACCTCGAGCTGCGGGAAGGCGACCACGAACATCGCCGGCAGGATCGCGAAGTACTTCGCGATGTCGTTGGCCACCGAGAAGGTGGTCAGGGCCCCTCGGGTGATGAGCAGCTGCTTGCCGATCTCGACCACGTCGATGAGCTTGGTCGGGTCGGAGTCGAGGTCCACCATGTTGCCGGCCTCCTTGGCCGCGGTGGTGCCGGTGTTCATCGCCACCCCGACATCGGCCTGGGCCAGCGCGGGAGCGTCGTTGGTGCCGTCGCCGCACATCGCGACCATCCGGCCACCACGCTGCTCCTTCCGGATCAGCGCCAGCTTGTCCTCCGGTGTCGCCTCCGCGAGGAAGTCGTCGACCCCTGCCTCCTTGGCGATGGCCGCGGCCGTGACGGCGTTGTCACCGGTGATCATCACCGTACGGATGCCCATGGCGCGCATCTCGTCGAACCGCTCGCGGATGCCGTCCTTGACGACGTCCTTGAGATGCACGACGCCCAGCACCCGCGCGCGCTCGCGGTCCCGCTGCTCGGCGACGACGAGCGGCGTACCGCCGTCGGCACTGATGTCCCCCGCGATCACGTACGTCTCGGGCGGAACGGTGCCTCCGTTCTCCTTCACCCAGGCGGCGACCGCAGAGGCGGCGCCCTTGCGGATCATCAGGCCCGGCGCGTCCAGGCCGCTCATCCGGGTCGTCGCGGAGAACTCGACCATGGTCGCGCCCGCCGGGCCGGCGGCGCTACGTCCGACGAGGTGCAGGATGCTGCGTCCCTCCGGCGTCAGGTCGGCCAGGCTCGCCTGCACCGCGGCGTTCTCGACCGCGGTCAGGGTGACCCCGGTGACCGGGAGGATCTCGGTGGCCTGCCGGTTGCCGTAGGTGATCGTGCCCGTCTTGTCGAGCAGGAGCACGTCGACGTCACCGGCCGCCTCGACGGCCCTTCCCGACATCGCCAGGACGTTGCGGCGGACCAGCCGATCCATGCCGGCGATGCCGATCGCGCTCAGCAGGGCGCCGATGGTGGTCGGGATCAGGCACACCAGCAGCGCGATGAGCACCAGCCACGACTGGTGGGCACCGGAGTGGTCGGCGAGGAAGTAGAGCGTCCCGCAGACGACCACGAAGATGACCGTCAGGGTCGAGAGCAGCACGTTGAGGGCCATCTCGTTGGGCGTACGCTGCCGCTCGGAGCCCTCGACCAGGGCGATCATCCGGTCGACGAAGGAGTGGCCGGGATCGGAGGTGATCCGCACCACGATCCGGTCGGAGAGCACCGTGGTGCCACCGGTGACCGCGGACCGGTCACCGCCCGACTCCCGGATCACGGGGGCGCTCTCGCCGGTGACCGCCGACTCGTCGACCGAGGCGACGCCCTCGATGATGTCACCGTCGCCGGGGATCCGTTCCCCGGCGGTGACCACCACCGTGTCACCCGCCCGCAGCGACGTGGAGGCGACGGCCTCCTCGCTGCCATCCGGGCGCAGCCGCCGGGCGGAGGTCTCGGTCTGCAGCGCGCGCAGGCTGGCCGCCTGGGCCTTCCCGCGACCCTCCGCGACCGACTCGGCCAGGTTGCCGAAGACCACGGTCAACCACAGCCAGACGGTGACCAGCCAGCCCATCACGCTCGGGTCGAGGATCGACAGCACGGTGGTCACCACCGCGCCGGCCTCGACCACCAGCATCACCGGGGTGGCGATCAGCAGGCGCGGGTCGAGCTTGCGGAAGGCGCCCGGCAGGGCCTCCGTGACCTGGGCGAGCGAGAGCACGCCGCTCGCCGCCGGCACCGTGTGCCGCTCGTGGTGGTGCTCCTGCGCCTCGTCGGTGTCAGGAGCGGGGGAAAGGACGTTGAACTGGGTCATGACAGCGACTCCACGATCGGACCGAGGGCAAGAGCAGGGACGTACGTCAGGCCGACCACGACCAGCGCCACGCCGGTGAGCAGCGCGACGAAGAGCGGGCGATGGGTGGGAAGCGTGCCGGCACCGGCGGGCAGGTGCTGCGTCGTCGCGAAGCGACCGGCCAGGCCGAGCACGAAGACGATCGGCAGGAACCGTCCGAAGAGCATCAGCACACCGAGCAGGGTGTTCCAGAACGGAGTGCCTGCGGTCAGCCCGCCGAAGGCGGAGCCGTTGTTGTTGGCGGCCGACGTCACGGCGTACAACGCCTCGGAGAAGCCGTGGGCGCCCGAGTTGAGCATGCCTGCCGGTCCGGCCGGGAAGCTCACCGCGACCGCGGCGCCGACCAGCACGAGGATCGGCGTGGCCAGGATGTAGAGGGCGACCAGGACGATCTCCCGCCGGCCGATCTTCTTGCCCAGGTACTCCGGCGTACGCCCCACCATCAGGCCGCACAGGAAGACCGTGACGATGGCCAGCATGAGCATGCCGTAGAGCCCGGAGCCGACGCCGCCCGGCGCCACCTCGCCGAGCATCATGTTGAACATCGCGATCCCGCCGCCCGGGGCGGTGAGGCTGTCGTGCATCGCGTTGACGGCACCGGTCGAGGTGCCGGTCGTCGACGATGCGAAGAGCGCCGAGGCGGCCTCGCCGAAGCGGGTCTCCTTGCCCTCCATCGCGCCACCGGCGAGCTGTGGAGCGGTGCCGGGCCCGGCGATCTCTGCCCAGGTCAGCAGGCCGACCGCACCGAGCCACAGGGTCGCCATCGTGGCGAGCACGGCGCCGCCCTGACGCCGGTCCTTCACGATGAGCCCGAACGCCCAGGCCATCGCGAACGGGATCACCAGGAGCAGGAAGATCTCCAGGATGTTGGTGAACGGGGTCGGGTTCTCGAACGGGTGCGCCGAGTTCACGTTGTAGGGTCCGCCGCCGTTGGTGCCGAGCTCCTTGATCACCTCCTGGCTGGCGATCGCACCGGAGGTGAGGATCTGTTGTCCGCCGTCCAGCGTGGTCATCGCCAGGTCGGCCCGGAGGTTCTGGATCGCGCCGAAGCCCACGAGCACGAGCGCACCCACGAACGAGATCGGCAGCAGGACGCGCAGCGTGGTGCGTACGAGGTCTGCACAGAAGTTGCCGACGCGGCCGTTGCCACGACCACGGGCCAGCCCGCGCGCGAAGGCGGCCGCGACCGACATGCCGACGGCCGCGGAGACGAAGTTCTGCACGGTCAGCCCGGCCATCTGGAGCAGGTTCCCCGCGGCGGCCTCGCCCGAGTACCACTGCCAGTTGGTGTTGGTCACGAACGAGACCGCGGTGTTCCAGGCGCCGTCGCTGGGGAACGGGTCGAACCCGAGGCTCAGCGGCAGCCACTGCTGCACCCGCGCGAGGAGGTAGAGGAACAGGACCCCGACCAGGGAGAACCCGAGCACCGCGAGCGCATAGGAGCGCCAGCGCTGGTCCGCGTCGGGGTCGACGCGAAGTACCCGGTAGACCACCTTCTCGGCGCGCAGGTGCTTCTCGGAGGTGTAGATGTGGGCGAGGTACCTGCCCAGGAACGGGACCGCGAGAGCCAGCGCGGCGATCAGGACGACGACCTGCAGGACGGCGGCGACGACGGTGGTCATCGGCTCACCGTCCGCGTCTCGGTCTCAGTGGGGGCGACGTCGGTGTCCGACGGGTCGTCCAGACGTCGGTCGATGACTCCGACCAACGCGGCGAGCCCGGCGAAGGACACCAGCGTGATGAGGATGTAGACGAGATCTAGCACGGCCCCATTGCATCCCCGCGCGAGTGCCGAACAGCCCCGCCTTGACGGTTCCCTGACGGCGTACGTCGCACGATTGACGCATCGCTGACGCGGACGGCGCCCACGTTGACGGTCCCCTGACGCTCCGCGACTACCTGAGCCGAGCGGGCTGGACCTACGATGTCCCGGTGCGGACGTGGATCCGTACGAACGTGGCATCCGGGCTGCAGCCCCGCGAGCGAGGAAGAGAGGAGGTGACCGGCATGGACGGTCAACCTCCGAGTACCACCTCGCCCTGACCGGTCCGGACACCTGGAGAACGTGCCCGGGCCGGCGCGACGCATCTGTTCGTCGCCGTCCCGCTCGCTCGCAGCATCCAGGAGGCCACCATGTCCGAGCGCCCGTTCAAGTCCCTGCGCGCCCTCACCAAGCAGCGCCGTTCCGACCCGCCGAAGGTCCCTCCGACGACCTCGCCGCAGGGCGGAGGCGGTCGGTCCTCGATGCCCACGCCGGTGACTCGCGGCAGCATGATCGACAGCGCCGTCTACGTCGGCGGCGACCGCGTCGACTCACCCGCGACGCTGGCGGACACCTACCGCTCGCTCCACGAGCACGACGACGCGATGGCCTGGATCGGCCTCTACCAGCCCAACCAGCACGAGCTGGCCTCGCTGGCCGAGGAGTTCGGCCTGCACGAGCTGGCCGTGGAGGACGCCATCTTGGCCCACCAGCGGCCGAAGATCGAGCGCTACGACGACACCCTGTTCGTGGTGCTGCGGGCGGCTTGGTACGTCGACGAGACCGAGGACATCGACTTCGGTGAGCTGCACCTCTTCGTCGGCCCGGACTTCGTGCTCACCGTGCGCCACGGCGCCCAGCCCGACCTCTCCCCCGTACGCCGCCGGATGGAGAGCAACCCGGATCTGCTCCGCCTCGGCCCGGAGGCGGTTCTGTACGCCATCCTGGACCGCGTCGTCGACGGCTACGCACCGGTCGTGGCCGGTCTCGCCAACGACATCGACGAGATCGAGACCGAGATGTTCCGCGGCGACACCCAGGTGTCCCGCCGCATCTACGAGCTCTCCCGCGAGGTCGTCGAGTTCCAGCGGGCGACCCGTCCCCTGCTGGGCGTCGTACGCTCCCTGGCCGCCGGGTTCTCCAAGTACCGCACCGACGAGGAGCTCCAGCGCTACCTCCGCGACGTCGAGGATCACGTGATCGGCACCGTCGAGCAGATCGACGAGTTCCGCAACCTGCTGCGCGACATCCTCACCGTCAACGCCACGCTCGTCGCCCAGCAGCAGAACGAGGAGATGAAGGCACTCAGCGAGCTCAGCGTGCAGCAGAACGACGAGGTCAAGAAGATCTCCGGCTGGGCGGCGATCCTGTTCGCACCCACCCTGGTCGGTACCGTCTACGGGATGAACTTCGACTTCATGCCCGAGCTGCAGTGGCGCTACGGCTACTTCATGGCGCTCGGGCTGATGCTGACCGTCAACGTGGTGCTCTACATCCTGTTCCGCCGCCGCAACTGGATCTGAATCCCGCACACGCAACAATGTGCCCATGCTGCAGCTACGGATCACCTCGCCGAAGCACCTGACACCCTCGGTCCTCGAGGTCCTCACCGCCGATCCCGCGGTCAGCGAGCTCTCGTCCATGCCTGGGGCCTCGCTGCGTCCCGAGGGCGACGTCGTCCTCGCCGCGGTGGCCCGGGAGGCGGCCAACGACATCATCGACCAGCTCCGCACGCTCGGCGTACCCCGGGAGGGCAGCCTCCACGTCGAGCCCGTGCAGACGTGGATGTCCGCGGCCGGTCTGGCCGCGGACCACCTGGCGCCGGGCAGCAGCGCCGACTCGGTGGTCTGGGCGGACGTGACCCAGCGGGCCTACGAGGACTCCGAGAGCAACTGGTCCTTCCTGAGCCTGATCAGCCTGGCCACGATCCTGGCCGGCATCGCCATCGTCCTCGACTCCCAGATCCTGGTCATCGGGGCGATGGTCATCGGGCCCGAGTTCGGTGCGATCGCGGCCCTCGGGGTCGCCCTGGTCCGCCGCCGCTTCGGCTTGCTGGGCCAGTCGCTGCGTACGTTGGTGGTGGGGTTCGCGGTCGGCATCGCCATGACGACGCTGGCCGCGCTCGTCGCCCGCGGGCTGGGCTGGATCACGGCCGCGGACATCACCGCCGCGCGACCGGGCACAGCCTTCATCTACACCCCCGACAAGTGGTCCTTCATCGTCGCGCTGATCGCGGCCGCCGCCGGCGTGCTCGCGCTCACCTCGGCCCGTGCCGGCAACCTGTCGGGAGTGTTCATCTCGGTCACCACGATCCCGGCGGCCGCCAACGTGGCCCTCGGGCTCGCCTTCGGGCTCGGCGACGAGATCTGGGGCAGCACCCTGCAGCTCGTCGTCAACATCTCCGGCATGGCCCTGGCCGGCTGGCTGACGCTCGTCATCCAGCAGTTCGTGTGGCAGCGCATCTCCGAACGCCGCGCGCTGCTGGCCGCGCGGCTCAGGAAACGCTGACAAAGGTCCCGCTTCTCGACATCTGACGCAAGCACTGGGAGGCTACTGGACTCAAGCAGAACATTCTGCCGACCAGAGCGCTCTCGGAGGACGCATGCGGGCAATTCAGCGGGCCATCGTCGGAGTCGGGCTTGCCGTCGTCGCCACCGTCGCGATGGCACTGCTCATCGGCGGTCTACGGTCGATCGGGCCGGACCAGGCGAGCCAGCCCGCGCAGCAGGCGACCGGTCCGCAGAGTGTGCTCGATGGCCCGACGGGGCCGCCCGAACCCGTCGAGGCCGCCGAGGACACCTCCGTCGGCACGCTGCCGCCTCCGCCCGACGCAGCGCTCGCCACCCAGCTCGCCTCCCGTGACCTGCTCGCGCCCGCCGACCCGCCGTCGAACACGCAACAGCCCGCCGAGGGCAGCCCGCTGAGCGCCCGGAAGACGCGGAAGAAGCCCGCCGAGCCCTCGGACCGGGTCCCGGCCATGCCCCGACAGGACTTCACGGCGGCCCAGGACGGCTGGGAGTGGGACTGGAACGGGTGGAGCGGGTGGGACGACGACTGCCGCCGCACCGACCCCGACGACCGCCGCGACGCCTGCGACGATCGCGACCGGCGCGACTGAGGCCCTAGAGAACGCTCTCGATCGCCGCGCGCACCTGCGGGGTCGGCTCGACCGATTTCCCGGACTCCAAGTCGTAGAAGACCAGCGTGACCTGCCCGCGAGCGAGCCTGAGGTCACCGTCGGCGATCTCGGACTCGATCGTCATCGACTTGGTGCCCAGGCGGGAGACATGGCTCCACACGTCGTACGGCTCGGAGCGGGCGAGGATCGGCGCATGGTAGGAGACGTCGGTCTGGGCGACGACGACCGACGGCCATGCCTCCAGGCCGTGGTGCGACCTGAGCCGCTGCATGAGCGCGACCCGCGACTCCTGGAAGTACTCGAAGTACTTCACGTTGTTCACGTGCCCGTAGGCGTCGACGTCGGAGAAACGGACGTAGAGCGGGAAGTGGCCGGCCTCGAGCCGCTTCGGCTCACCGAGCGCGAGCGGCTTCGGCGACCATTCCTCCGGGTAGGCCTCGAGGTAGGGCTGCAGGTTGGCCTTCTCCTCCGGCCTGAGCCGGCGCGGCGACTCGGTGGCGAAGACGTACGGCGCCAGGACGGTGCTCGCCCGCAGGAAGACCGTGCGGGTGCCGTCGGGCGCGGTGCGGAAGATCTCGTAGGCCATCGTGAAGCTGGCCGCCCGGATGTCGGTCACCCAGGACTCGACGTAGACCGGCGTGAAGTCGAAGAGCAGCGGCGCGACGTACGTGACCTGGTGGCTGGCCACCACGACCCCCTCGGCCAGGCCCTGGGTCTGCGGGCTGCGGGCATGCGTGCGCAGCATGTCCACGCGCGCCTCTTGGAGGTAGTCGACGTAGACGACGTTGTTGACGTGACCGAGCATGTCGAGGTCGGCCCATCGCATGGGGCATTCGTAGAGGTGGCGCACGCGACCGATCCTTCCAGATCGTCTTGGGCGCCGGGCCTGGTCTCAACGCCGGGTCCGGGCGAGTATGGTGTCGACCACATCTCTTTCTACTCACCAGTAACCCGGGAGTGTTCATGCCTGAGGCAGTCATCGTCGCCGCCGCCCGTACCCCGATCGGGCGAGCCAACAAGGGATCCCTGAAGGACTTCCGTCCGGACGACCTCGCGGCCCTCATCACCAAGGAGGCCGTCGGGAAGGTCGAGGGCCTCGACCCCAACGACATCGACGACCTGCTGCTCGGCTGTGGCCTGCCGGGCGGCGAGTCCGGCAACAACATGGGACGCGTGGTCTCGGTGCTGAACGGCTGGGACAAGGTCCCAGGGGCGACCATCACCCGCTACTGCTCCTCCTCGGTGCAGACCTCGCGGATGGCGCTGCACGCGATCAAGGCCGGCGAGGCCGACATCATCGTCTCGGCCGGTGTCGAGACCGTGTCCCGGTTCTTCAAGGGCACCTCCGACCACATTCCCGACACCGTCAACCACCTCTTCGACGACGCCCAGTCGCGCACCGCCGCGACCGCCGCCTCCAACGACAAGTGGCACGACCCGCGCGAGGACGGCCTGCTCCCGGACGTCTACATCGCGATGGGCCAGACCGCTGAGAACCTCGCCACCTCGCGCGGCATCTCCCGCCAGGAGATGGACGAGTTCGGCGTACGCTCCCAGAACCTCGCCGAGAAGGCCATCGCCGACGGCTTCTGGGCCCGCGAGATCACCCCCGTCACCACGCCCGACGGCACCGTCGTCTCGGCCGACGACGGCCCCCGCGCCGGGGTGACCCTCGAGGCCATCTCCGGCCTCAAGCCGGTCTTCCGCGAGGACGGCACCGTCACCGCCGGCAACTGCTGCGCCCTCAACGACGGCGCCGCCGCCGTCGTGGTCATGTCCGACACCAAGGCCGCCGAGCTCGGCGTCACCCCGCTGGCCCGGATCGTGTCCACCGGCGTCTCCGGCCTCTCCCCCGAGATCATGGGCCTCGGCCCGGTCGAGGCGACCCGGAACGCGCTCAAGTACGCCGGCATGTCGATCGGCGACATCGACCTGGTCGAGATCAACGAGGCCTTCGCGGCCCAGGTGATCCCGTCCTACCAGGACCTCGGCATCGACATCGACCGCCTCAACATCAACGGCGGCGCCATCGCCGTCGGTCACCCCTTCGGCATGACCGGCGCCCGCCTGCAGAACACCATGCTCAACAGCCTCGACTGGCACGACAAGACCACCGGTCTGATCACCATGTGCGTCGGCGGCGGCCAGGGCATGGCGATGATCCTCGAGCGCATCTGACCCCGATCCTGCCGAGTCGGCGCGTCAGAACGCGCCGACTGGGCAGATCTCAGCGCATCTCGATGCCAGGGCGGTCGCTGATGAGGTGGTCGGAGACCGCGTTCATCACGCGCCCCAGGGCGGCGAAGTCCTCCGGGCTGACCAGATCGATGAGGTAGTCGCGTACGCCGTTGACGTGGACGGGAGCTGCCTCCCGCAGCAGCTCGAAGCCGCGGTCGCTGAGCGTGGCGACGACACCACGGCCGTCCTCGGCCGAGTTGCGGCGCTCGACGAGCCCGGAGCGCTCCATCCGGGTGATCGTGTGGGTCACCCGCGAGCGCGAGTGGGCCAGGGAGTCGGCGAGCTGCGCCATCCGCATCGCGCCGTCGTTCTCGGAGAGCCGCACGAGGATCTCGTACTCCGGGAGCGAGATGTCGAAACGGGCGCGCAGATCGGCGTCGAGGCGGTCATCGAGCAGGGTCATCCCCATCATCAGCGCACGCCAGGAGCGCTGCTGCTCTTCGTCCAGCCACCGAGTCTCATCACCCACGGGGCATTACGTTAGACCTCCTGCCGGGCGGTTCCGTGCACGGGCACGCATTTAGCAACGACGAAGTCGGGACCAACGGCAGAAATATGCCGGGACCTTAGCCCGGGATGACTGGCCTCGACGCCCGAGAAACAATTCGCCACCGCCGCAGGTAAAGGCGAAGATTGTGCGGTGTCGACTCCCCCTGCTCTCGGTCTCCGTGACTTCCTGGCCGCACTGCCACGCGAGGGCCGCTGGCTCCTGTCGACGGTGGTGATCCAGCTGCTCGGCCGCGGCATGACGCTGCCGTTCACGATCATCTACCTGCACGAGGTACGCGGCTTCGACCTCGGCCTCGCCGGCACCCTGATGGGCCTGATCGCCATCGTCGGCTTCGTGGTCACCGGCCCGGCGGGCACGCTGATCGACCGCTATGGCGCCCGGCCGGTGATCCTCGGTGGCCTGGTCTGCGCGATCGCGGGCGACGTCATGCTCGCCTTCGCCGCCACTCCGGTGCTCGCCGGTGCCGCGCTGTGCCTGCTGGGCGTCCAGGCCGGGGTCTCCTGGCCCGCCGCCAACGCCATGGTCGCCACGGTGGTCGAGGGTGAGCTCCGGCAGCGCTACTACGGGGTGAACTTCGCCCTGATCAACCTCGGCATCGGCGTCGGCGGCGTGATCGGAGGACTCTTCATCGACGTGAGCCGGCCGGAGACGTTCACCTACGCCTTCCTGGCCAACGCCGCCACCTTCACGATCCCGGCCCTCGTCCTGCTCGGCCCGCTGCGCCATCTGCACGGCCGCGCCGCGCGTCCCGCCGCCGACGAGCCGGACGCGACCGCGTCGTACGCCACGATCCTGCGCCGTCCCGAGGTCATCTGGCTGGTGGTGATCGGAGTGCTTCTCTCCACCCTCGGCTACGGCCAGATCGAGAGCGGATTCCCGGCTTACTCGCGGCAGATCTCCGAGGTATCGACCAGGGTCGTCGGGTTCGCGTTCGTCGTGAACTGCGCGGTGATCGTGCTCGCCCAGTTCTGGGTGATGAACCGGGTCAGCGGCCGACGGCGCACCCGGGTGCTGATCGCCACCGCGGGGATCTGGGCGTTCGCCTGGGTGGTGTTCGGGGCGACCGGCCTGGTGCCGGGCTCGGTCGCGGCCATCGTCGGGGTGGTCGCCTTCCAGGGGCTGTTCTTCGCTCTCGGCGAGACGCTGATGCAGTCGGCCTACCCCGCGCTGACCAACGACATGGCCCCCGACCATCTGCGTGGGCGCTACAACGCGATCAACTCGGCCTCGTTCCAGACCGGCGCGATCGTCGGCCCGATCCTGGCCGGTTTCCTGCTCGAGCACGACCAGTCGACGGTGTTCATCGCGCTGATGGTGGTCGGCTGCCTCGGCATCGTCGCCGGCGCGATGCGACTCGAGCGCCGGATCACCCCCGCCGTGAACGGCGTACGTCCCGCCCTGATCGCCGAGCGAGTCGGCTCGAGCTGACCCCAAATGCCGCCGAGTCGGCTCGTCATGACGAGCCGACTCGGCGTGGGGTTCGGTTAGTCGCGGGTCAGTCGCGGGTGAGGCGACGGTGGGTGACGCGGTGGGGACGAGCGGCCTCGAGGCCGAGACGCTCGATCTTGTTGGCCTCGTAGGACTCGAAGTTGCCCTCGAACCAGAACCACTCGCCTTCCTTCTCCTCGGTGCCTTCCCAGGCGAGGATGTGGGTGGCGACGCGGTCGAGGAACCACCGGTCGTGGGAGGTGACCACGGCGCAACCCGGGAAGTCGAGCAGCGCGTCCTCCAGCGAGGAGAGCGTCTCGACGTCCAGGTCGTTGGTCGGCTCGTCGAGCAGCAGCATGTTGCCGCCCTGCTTCAGGGTGAGCGCCAGGTTGAGACGGTTGCGCTCACCACCGGAGAGCACGCCGGCCTTCTTCTGCTGGTCGGGACCCTTGAAGCCGAACGAGGCGACGTAGGCGCGCGAGTTCATCTCGAAGTTGGCGACCTTGATGAAGTCCAGGCCGTCGGAGACGACCTCCCAGACGTTCTTGTTGGGGTCGATGCCGCCGCGGCTCTGGTCGACGTAGGAGATCTTCACCGTCTGGCCGACGTTGAGATCACCCGCGTCGGGCGCCTCCGAGCCGGTGATCATCCGGAACAGGGTGGTCTTGCCGACACCGTTGGGGCCGACGATGCCGACGATGCCGGCACGCGGGAGCGAGAAGGAGATGTCGTCCCACAGCGTGCGGCCCTCGAAGCCCTTGGTCAGACCCTTGGCCTCCATCACCACGTCGCCCAGGCGCGGGCCCGGCGGGATGTTGATGTCGGCGGTGTCGATCTTGCGGGCCTTGTCGGCCTCGGCGGCGAGCTCCTCGTAGCGGGCCAGACGCGACTTCGACTTGGTCTGGCGCGCCTTGGCGTTGGAGCGGACCCACTCGAGCTCCTTCTCGAGCATCCTGGCGCGCTTGGCGTCCTTCTGCCCCTCGACCTTGAGACGGTCCTTCTTGGTCTCGAGGTAGGTGGAGTAGTTGCCCTCGTAGCCGTGGATCGAGCCGCGGTCGACCTCGGCGATCCACTCGGCGACGTTGTCGAGGAAGTAACGGTCGTGGGTGACGGCCAGGACGGCACCCTTGTAGGACTTGAGGTGACCCTCCAGCCACTGCACCGACTCGGCGTCGAGGTGGTTGGTGGGCTCGTCGAGGAGCAGCAGGTCGGGCTCCTGCAGGAGCAGCTTGCACAGCGCGACCCGGCGGCGCTCACCCCCGGAGAGGTTGTCGACGATCGCGTCGCCCGGAGGGCAGCGCAGCGCGTCCATCGCCTGCTCCAGCTTGGAGTCGATGTCCCAGGCGTTGATGTTGTCCAGGTAGGTCTGGAGCTCACCCGTCTCGGCCATCAGGGCGTCCTGGTCGGCGTCGGGGTCACCCATCTCCATGTAGGCGTCCTCGAGGCGCTTCATCTTCGACTTGATCTCGCCGACCGCCTCCTCGACGTTCTCGAGGACGGTCTTGCCCTCGGTCAGCGGCGGCTCCTGCTGGAGCATCCCGACGGTCGCGTCCTGGTCGCGGACGATGTCGCCGTTGTTGGGGTGGTCGAGCCCCGCCATCAGCTTGAGCAGCGAGGACTTACCCATGCCGTTCGGGCCGACGACGCCGATCTTGGCACCGTGCAGGAACGAGAGGGTGACGTTGTCGAGGACGACCTTGTCGCCATGGGCCTTGCGCACATTGCGCAGGGAGAGGATGTAGTCGGCCATGGGGCCCACCCTAATGAGGTCGGGGCACGCCGGTACAACCGGCGCACACCCGGCTCACCTCACGCCGCCGCCGATGTGTCCGTCTCCGTCGCTGCGGGCGCCTCGGCATCGTCCGCTGTCGTCGGCTTCTGGTCCCAGGGGTCCGCGCCCGGGGCGCGCCAGTCGGCGATCGGGTCGCGCTCGAGGTCGTCGTCGCGGGGTTCGGGGGCGGAGACCGCGGCCAACGTACGCGGGTTGCGGGACAGGCTGGTCATGCCGCGGTTCAGGTCGTGGCCGACCACGGTGGCCTCCACCTCGAAGGTGTTGACCTCGAGGCCGTCCTTGTTGACGTAGCTGCGGGCCGAGAGCCGCCCTTGGACGACGACGGGGTCTCCCTTGCGCAGCGAGCGCCCGACGTTCTCCCCCAGCTGCCGCCAGGCGCTGACCGTGAACCATTGCGTCACGCCGTCGCTCCACTCCCCGGTCGTCCGGTTGAGCTTCCGCGGCGTGCACGCCAACCGGAAGTTCGCCACCGAGACCTCACCGACGCTCCGCACGACAGGGTCGGCGCCGACGTAGCCACGCAGGGTGATGATCGAGTCGTTCATCGTTGTCTCCTCTGTGTTCGCGCCCGCCTGGTGCGGGCCCTCGGAGACAACCCTGCGCTCGACCGCCGACAGTTCCGGGCGGCGTACGTCTGCCTGTGGACAACCCCGGATCGAACCGTCCCTGTGGACAGTGATCGGCCCGAACAGGAGGTCAGCGCAGCGCCTTGGCCACCCCGTGGCGGAGCGCGGTGTAGGCCGCGAGCTCGGTCTCGATCGGGTCGACGACGAGCTCACGAGACACCTCGGCGACCGCCGTACGCAGCCGCGCATCGGCCACCCGCGCCCGTCGCCGTGCGGTGCTGATCACCAGCAGGTGACACACGCACCACAGCACCAGCCCGAGCCCGACACCTCCGAGGAACAGGACGTAGGGCAGCTCGACCCCGGCCACCGAGGGCGTCATGTCCCCGACCTGGGCCGCTCCGGAGAGGAGGAGCGCCACCGACCACACCAGCCCGACGCCGGCGACGACGATCAGCAGCCACTGGAGCGCCTTCACCAGCCCGGTCCACAGCGGCAGCCGCTCGGCGTTCAGGTCGACGCCGCCGACCGAGGAGTCGAGCCTGTCGGCGAGGTCGCCCATCCGCGAGACCGAGGCCCGGCGGATCGCGTCGCGCCACGGCGAGGCGAGCCCGGCACCGGCCTCGTCGGCCAGCTGGCGCACCTCGGTGTCGACCCGTGCCCGCTCGACGGCGGTGGTCTGCGGCAGCGAGGTCCGGGCACGCCCCGCCAGCTGGGTCGCCTCCTCGCCGAGCGAGAGATGAAGTCGCTTCAAGGGATCCGGCTTCAGCCGGGAGACCCACGAGATCAGCGGCCACCCCGTGGCCGCCCGGGCCCGGGTGCGTACCGACCGCTCGACGGCGTCGACCACGGTCGGCACCCCCGCGGCTTCCGCGATGGCCTCCTCGAGCGCCTCCACCCGCGGCTTGGCCAGCGAGCGCGGCTTGGCGTCGCCGGACGCCTTGGCCAGCTTCACGGCAGCGGTCTTGATGTCGGCGGAGAGGCGGGACTTGTTGGCCCGCTTGGCCGCGGCCCGCTGGGCGATCTCCGTCTTGAGCTGCGGGATCCCCCAGCCGAGCTTGGCCGAGACCGGGATCACCGGGACGTTGCGCAGACCGTCCTGGTCCAGCAGCCGGCGTACGTCACCCAGCATCGACTCGCGGCGGTCCTCGGGAACGCGGTCGATGTGGTTGAGCACCACGACCATGATCTCCGAGTGGGTGCGGAGCGGCTGCAGGTAGCGGTCGTGGATGGCCGCGTCGGCGTACTTCTGCGGGTCGAGCACCCACACCAGCATGTCGGCGAGCTCGACCAGCCGGTCGACCTCGAGATGGTGGGAGACCTCGGTGGAGTCGTGGTCGGGCAGGTCCAGCAGCACCACGCCGTCGAGCTCGTGCCCCTCACGCCGGGTGTCGAGCATCGAGTCGCGCGTGGTCTGGTGGCGCTCCGGGATGCCGAGCCACTCGAGCAGCTCCTGGGCACCCTCCGACCCCCACACGCAGGCGGTGGCCCACGACGTGGTCGGCCGGCGGACCCCGACGGCGGAGAGCTCCAGCCCGGTCAGGGCGTTGAAGGTGGACGACTTGCCCGACCCGGTCGCCCCCGCGACACCGACGACCGTGTGGTCGGCGGAGAGCTTGAGCCGCCCCTGCGCCTTGTTGACCACGCTGCGTGCGTCCTCGACGAGGCCGTCGTCGAGGCGCCCGGTCGCGGCGGCGGTCGCAGCGGTCAGTCCGTCCAGCCGATCGCCGAGGTCCCCACCTCGACCGACCAGGTTCTTTGCACCTTCGAGCAGGCCGCTCAATGATCCCCCTTAAGTCCCTGACAAGTCTCAGTCATCGCCGCGCTGGCTGGCGAAACGCGCGTCGCCGACCTTCCGCGCGGCGTGCCGCAGTCGCTCCGGTGCACCCTGATCGATCTGCAGCGCGTCGACCTGTCCCGTGTAGCGCGCACGCTCCTCGTCGACGAGCCCCACGATGCGTACCTCCAGCGCCTTGCGCGCCTTGGCGGCCAGCCCGCGCACGGCCTGGTCGCCGAAGACCGCCTCGAGCAGCTTCTGGCCGAGCAGGAGGGTGCCGCCGGCGATGCCCACCTCGGCACCGACGAGCGCTCCTCCGGTCGAGGCGAAGACGACCACCATCAGCGCGACACCGAGACCGTTGACCCCGTAGGAGAGGAACTTCGCGGTCGTACGCTTGTCCTGACCCTCGCTGCGCACCATCTCGAGCACGTCCTGCTGCCAGTCGCGCACCGCACGCTCGGCCTTGGGCCGCAGCGCTCGCGAGGCACGGCCGAGGTCCGAGGGGCCGGCCGCGAGCAGCCCGCGCCCCGCCGGGCTCATCTGCCAGGCGGCCTCTGCCTTCTCGGCGGCTGCCTCGCACTGCTCCAGGATCAGCATCTCCAGGCCACCCTGCACGGCCGCAGTCACCCGCTCGGCCTGCTGCGGCTTGCCCTTGATCGAGCCGAGGATCCGGTCGCGGATCATCCCGACCCGGGTCTCGAGCGCCTTCAGGATCTCGCCGGTGCCGACGAACTCCTGCCAGCGCGCGAGCACCTCGCCACGCAGCAGCGTGCCGTCGGCGGTCGCCGCCATGATCGACTTGAGCGCCTCGTCGTAGGCCATGTCCGCATCCGTACGCAGCCGCTGCGCGGCCTCGCCCTGACCGTCCGCGGTGTCGGCGATCGGGTGGACCTCCAGGGTCAGCGCCCGCACCGCACCGTCGAGGGTCTGGGTGACGACCTGGTGTCGCGCGGTGGCGTCGTCGGCGAGCATGTCGAGCCACGCGCGTACCTCGGCGACGTGCTCGGCCGGCAGCAGCCCCTGCTCGGAGACCTCGCCCTCGTGGACGATGAAGAGCGGGGAGTCCTTGAGCCCGCGCGAGGCGAGCATCCGGGCCAGGTGGCCGGCCACGGTCTGGACGGCGTCGGTCGGGGTGCGGTCGAGCACCACGGCCACCGCGGTGGAGCGGTTGGCGGCGAGCTGCAGGAACTCCCACGGCACCTGGTCGGCGTAGCGTGCGGCCGAGGTGACGAAGATCCACAGGTCGGCCGCGGCGAGCAGCTCGGCCGCGAGCACCCGGTTGGCCTCCTCGACGGAGTCGACGTCGGGGGCGTCCAGGACCGCCAGGCCGGGGTGGAGCCGGTCGCTGGCGACCAACTGCAGCGCACCGGGGTCGTTGGTCGGGTGATCGACCCGCTCCAGCTCGGGGAGCAGGCGGTCCTGGCCGAACCAGTGACCGTCCTCGGGGTTGTGCACCAGCACCGGCGAGCGGGTCGTCGGTCGCAGCAGGCCAGGCGTGGTCACCTTGGTGCCGACCAGTGAGTTGACCAGCGTCGACTTGCCGGCGCCGGTGGAGCCACCGACGACCGCGAGCATGGGCGCGTCGATGGTCATCATCCGCGGGATGATGTAGTCCTCGAGCTGCTCGACCATGTTCTGCCGCGCCGCGCGCTGCTCGTCGGCACCGGGCAGGTCGAGCGGCAGCGTGACCTCGGTCAACGCCTGGTGGAGCTGGACGAGCGAGGTGACCATCCGGTTGCTCTCGCCGCCGGACGACAGGATCCGGGCCTTGGCGGCCTCGAACTCGGTGGTCGGCTTCTCGGCGAGCATCCCCGCCGTGAGCGCCTCGTAGCTCGTCGACTCCTTGCCCGGAGCCTGCGGCTGTTCCTGTGCCTGTTCCTCGGTCATCCGGTCATCACCTGTCCGCTCGGGAACGCGATGTGGGGACGTACCTCACTGATGCGGTCAACGTATGCCCTCCCCCGGGCGGCGAAGTCTGGCGGCGGGTTGCCGCGCAGGAATCGCCAGTGCAAGTATCCGAGCTCGATCGCAGCCTGCTGGTATTCACGCATCGCCGCAACCCCCTGAGCCCCACCATGGGTCGACGCGAACTTCCGCGCCTGCTCCCGCCGCCGCAGATCGACCACCCAGCCGATGTCGGTGTAGGGAATCAGCCCACGCTGGGCGGCGTCGGTCAACGACCGGGTCAGCACGATCCGCTCGGACTTCCGCCGCCAGACCGCGAAGGCCACCATCGAGATGAACGCGGGCACCATCACCACGACGTACGCCAGCAGGAAGCCGGCCCCGTCGAAGAGCAGCGTCGAGCCGTTCCAGGTGCCGTGGGCCAGCACCGCCATGGTGTAGCCCAGCACCGGCGCGACCACCTTCAGCCAACGCTTCCGGGTCACCACCGCGACCCCGATGCCGATGCCGGTGAAGGCGGTGAAGAGCGGGTGCGCGAACGGGCTGAACAAGCAGCGCATCACGAAGACGACGGTGAACTCGCCGATGTGTCCGGCCGAGCTGTCGCCCATGCCGGGCGTGCCGTTGTAGGTGCCGCCGAGATAGAGGATGTTCTCCGTGAACGCGAAGCCGATGCCGACCATGCCGGCGTAGACGATCCCGTCGAGCACGCCGTCGAGGAGATGGCGTCGCCAGAACAGCAGCACGAACAGGAACAGCCCCTTGGCCGCCTCCTCGGTGACCGGCGCCACGATCGCCAGCTGGGTCGGCTCGCTCCACCCGGCGAGCAGCGCCCCGACGCTCTGCACGATCAGCGCGGCCGCGACCGCGACGAAGGCGCCCCACCCCAGGCCGAGCGCCAGCAGCGACTTCGGCTCCGGCTCGTAGCGGTCCAGCCACAGGTAGGCGTAGACGAGCGGCACCACCGGGACGGCTGCGAAGAGCACCCCGAGGATCGCGCCGGTCGGTGCCAGATGGTCGTTGACGACGCTGGTGCTCAACAGCACGATGCCCAGCACCGGCAACGAGGCCAGCACGACGAGCACGCCCACCACGATGGTGAACGTGCGGTTGCTTCTCGTCGGATCCTTCGGGATCGCCCCCATGCGCGCCAGACTATCGGGCGCGCGGACCGGACGTGCCACCAGACACCGATCGAGACACCCTTCTGGCCCCGTGGCCTGGGAACTCACGAGCGTCCACGTCACGGCGCGGCGTACGATTCCGGTATGACGGACAACGGCGCCCCCACCCCCGCAGACGACCACACCGAGAGCCACGACCAGCCGGTCCCGGAGGCGTGGTCCAACTTCATGAGAGAGGGTTGGGACGACCGCGAGGCGGAGGTTCCCGAGCATCCGATCACCCCGTGGGCGGCCGCCCGCCGGGAGCGTCTGGCGAGCATCTTCCCGGGCGAGCGCCTGGTCGTACCGGCCGGCACCTACAAGGTCCGCGCCAACGACACCGACTACCGCTTCCGCGCCGACACCGCGCACGTGCACCTGACCGGCAACCAGACCTCCGACGCCGTCGTCGTGATCGAGCCCGACGGCACCTCGGTCCTGTACGCCCGCCCGCGCAGCGGTCGCGACACCGACGAGTTCTTCCGCGACCGTCAGTACGGCGCGCTCTGGGCCGGTGCGCGTCCCTCGGCGCGTGAGCTCTCCGACTCGCTGGGCATCGAGGTACGCCACGTCGACCAGCTCGAGTCCGGCCTCTCCGGCAACACCCCGACCCGCGTCCTCCGCGGGGTCGCGGCCGACGTCGACAAGCTGGTCACCCCGGCCGAGGGCGGCCGCGACGAGGAGTTCACCAAGGCGCTCTCCGAGCTGCGCCTGATCAAGGACGAGTGGGAGCTCGGCGAGCTCAAGGAGGCCTGCGACATCACCGTGCGCGGCTTCACCGACGCGGTCCGCGAGTGGGACCAGGTGCTGAAGCACGGCGAGCGCTGGATCGAGGGCACCTTCTTCCGCCGCGCCCGTGCGGAGGGCAACGACCTCGGCTACGACTCGATCGTCGGCGGTGGCTCCCACGCCACCACGCTGCACTGGATCGACAACGACGGTCCGATCGTCCCGGGCGAGCTGGTGCTGCTCGACATGGGCGTCGAGGGCCACAACCTCTACACCGCCGACATCACGCGCACGCTGCCCATCTCCGGGACGTTCACGCCGCTGCAGCGCAACCTCTACGAGCTCGTCTAC
Source organism: Nocardioides sp. NPDC126508 (assembly GCA_040302365.1). GTDB lineage: Bacteria > Actinomycetota > Actinomycetes > Propionibacteriales > Nocardioidaceae > Nocardioides. Next base: position 545,931 of record JBEOUM010000002.1, on the reverse strand, counting down.
AAGGCCCAGCAGGCCGGCATCGAGGCGATCCGCCCGGGCGTGACCTTCCGGGCCGGCCACTTCGCCGCGATGGAGATCCTGGCCCACGGCCTCGACGACCTCGGTCTGCTCCCCGTCTCCGTCGACGAGGCGCTCTCCGAGGACAACAAGACCTATTCCCGCTGGACCCTCCACGGCGTGTCGCACATGCTCGGCCTCGATGTCCACGACTGCGCCTCCGCGTCGAAGGAGACCTACATCGAGGGACCGCTGCAGGAGGGCATGGTCCTCACCGTCGAGCCGGGCCTCTACTTCCAGAAGGAGGACAAGCTCGTCCCGGAGGAGCTGCGCGGCATCGGTATCCGCATCGAGGACGACATCGTGGTCACCGCCGACGGCGCCGTGAACCTCTCTTCCGGCCTGCCCCGGACCGCCGACGACGTCGAGGCCTGGATGGGCCAGTATCTGTGACGTGAATGCTGACCGAGGTGACTCAGTCGAGTCGCGCTGCCTTCATGGAGCTCCACGAAGGCAGCGACTGCTCACCGAGCTACCTCGGTCAGCGGCCGCCGTGGCCGGCTGCCTCGCGCTGGCCGCGGCCCTGACGGCCTGCAGCCCCGGACGTACGCCACGACAGCAGCCGGCCGCGTCGGCGACGCCGAGCGCCTCGACGTCCGCGTCACCGACCCCGGACGACGTCTTCGAGGGCGCCGTGATCGGGATCGACCCGGGCCACAACGGCGGCAACGCGGGCGCCCCCGAGGTGATCGACAAGCCGGTGTGGAACGGACGCTCGAAGAGCCCGTGCAACACCACCGGCACCGCGACGAACGACGGCTACCCGGAGACCGACTTCACCTGGGCCGTGGCCACGAAGCTCGCCGCCGACCTGCGCGAGTCCGGCGCGAAGGTGGTCATGACCCGGGACAGCAACGACGGGGTCGGGCCGTGCATCGACAAGCGGGCGAAGATCATCAACGACGCGAAGGCCGACGTCGCGATCGACATCCACGCCGACGGCGCGGCCGCCTCCGAGCGTGGCTACTCGCTGCTGATCCCGGTGCCGTCGGGCACCAACGACGAGATCGTCCAGCCCTCCCGGCGCTACGCCGAGCTGCTGCGTACCGAGATGGGGAAGACCGGGATGCCGGTGGCCTCCTACCTCGGCGAGGGCGGTTTCGTGGAGCGCGACGACCTGGCCGGCCTCAACCTGACCACGGTGCCGCAGGTGCTGCTCGAGACGGGCAACATGCGCAACGCCGAGGACGCACGGCTGCTGAAGTCCGGCCGGTTCCAGGCGAAGGCGGCCGCCGCCATCGAACGGGCGATGGCGGCGTACCTCCGTTCACGCTGAACTCAGAGCTTCGTCCACTCCACGGCCTCGAGGCCGTACTCCTCCGCGATCGGCCCCCACGCCTTGGCGGCCGCCTTCTTCGGGTCGTGGCTGGCCAGGCTGAGCGTGGTCGCCTTCTCGAGCTTGCGCTTGCCGCCGACGCACTCACCGTCGGCGTTGACCTTGCGCTTCTCGCCCCAGGCGGCGAAGGCCAGGTCGGCGTTCTGCGAGGTCATCCACGCGGACTCGAGGTTCTTGACGAGCTTCTGCGATCCCGGGAGGACGGCGGTGTCGATCGAGGCGACCTTCGTCGCCAGCTCCTTGCGGGACGCCGCGGCGTCCTGGAAGGTCTGGACGGCCTCGTCGATGTTCTCGCAGGCCTCGAGGTCGGCCTGAGCGGCACCGATGGCCGCCTTGTCCGCGGCGGAGGTCTTGATGAGGTCGTCGATCTTCTTCGCCTCGCCCGCCGCGCCGCCCGCGCTCTTGGTGGTGCCCTGCTTGGTGCCGGTCTTCGCGTTGGCGTCGTCGTTGTTCACCATGCCGATGACGAAGGCGATGATCGCGACCACGACGGCCAGCACCAGGACGATCAGGCCCCAGCGCTTGAGGTCGAAGCCCGGTCCCTTGCCCTGGCCACCCTGACCGCGCTGCGGCTCGTAGCGAGCGTCGTAGGCGTTCCCGTACGGGTCGTAGCCCTGCGGCGCCATCGGCGGCGGCGCCGGGGTGTTGGGGCCGCCGCCGACCGGCGGCTGCCCGACGAGGGTGGCGTCGGTGTAGACGTTCTGGCCGTAGGGGTCACCGTAGGGCTGGCCGAACTGGTCCTGGGACGGGTTCTGCGGCTGGCCGTAGGGCTGCTCATAACCCTGGTCGTACGGCTGCTCGTGGGGCTGGTCGTAACCCTGGGACCACGCGGCCTGCTCGGGCTCCAGCTGCGGCGCGAGCGGGGCATAGGCCGGGTCGCCGTACGCCGGGGCCTGCTGCCCCTGGTCGGGCTGACCGAAGTCCGGCTGGCCGAAGTCCGGCTGACCGAAGTCGGGCTGACCGCCGTCGTAGCGCGCCTCGGGCGCCGGCGCGTCGAAGGACTGCTGCTGGGGCGGCGCGAACTGCTCGAACTCGTCGCGCGGACGAGTGCCCCCGGCGGCCTCCTCCTCGACGGCGTCGAAGCGAGGGCTCATCGCGACGGTGGTCTCCTCGGGACGGACCGGCTCGGGCCGGCGTCGCTCGACCGGCGGCATCGCCTCGTGGGTCTCCTCGGGGGCCTGTCCACCCAGGTGCGGCGCAGGCTCGGCGAAGGCCGGGTGCTCCGCGCTCTGGCTGTGGGCCGCGGCCGGACGCGACGGCAGCGGAGGCATCGCCGGCTCCGGCTCAGGCGCCGGTGGCGCCTGCGGCTCCAGCAGCTGGGGCTCGGGGGGCTCGGGCGCGAGTGCCTGCGGCTCGGGTGTGGGCGGCTCGGGAGCGCGCTCGGGCACCGGCGGCGCGGCCGGCAGGTCCTGGACCGGCGACGGCGCGGCCGCCTGCGCCTCGGGCACCTCCGGAGCCGGCTCGGGCTCGGGCTCCTCGACGACGCGCTTGCGCTTCGGCAGGAAGAGCGACTGGGACTGCGAGGCGAGCTCCGGCTCGAACTTCGGCGTACGCGCCGCCAGCCCGAACAGGCCACCGCCCTCCGATCCTGCCGGCGGCGGCGCCATGCCACCACCGAAGGCCGGCTGCTCACCGCTCGGGGCGTTGATGTTCAGCTGGGGCGCCATCGACGCCCCGGGCGTACGCCGGACCTGCCCGAGCGGCAGGGGCGCCGGCTCGGCGTCGGCCTCGGGTGCGGGCCTCGCAGCTTCCTGCCCGCGCCTCGGCAACGACAGACCACCCTGGTCAGGATCGGCACCCCGCTGCGGCAGTCGCGGCGGTGCGACCGGCTCCGGTGCACCCTGCGACGGCGGCTGATGAGCGCTTCTGACGGGCGTCCCACAACCTGTGCAGAAGCGCATACCGGTGACGGCTGCACCGCACGAGGTGCACATGGACTCCATAGTCATGTCCGGGGACCTTACCGATGATCCGGTCGAGTCTCGAACCCTCGTGGTCCACCACCCGGACACCTTGGTCGACAGTGCGGGGACAGTGCGCCCAAATACCCCCCACACCTTGGTAACACTCCGGTCAGCCTTTCGGTTTCCGATGCACACAAGGGATACGGGCACCGGTAAGATCGGGCGCGGCCTGCGCAAACCCCTCCCGGCGGGGTGCTCGCGCGGGCCACGCCTCCGTAGCTCAGCTGGATAGAGCATCGGCCTTCTAATCCGACGGTCACAGGTTCGAATCCTGTCGGGGGCGCCACAGGAAATTCGTGTGGGTTAAATCATGCACCCGCGCGTGTTTCGGCGGCGACGGCGGCCGGGGCGGTCCTCCCGGCGTACATCGTCCGGAAGAACGGCAGGGTGCGGTGCACCATCGGGCCGATGAGCAGCGCCTCCGCGACCGTGCCGATCCCGACCAGGCCACCGAGGAGCCAGCCGATCGCGAGCACGGTGATCTCGACGCCCGCACGGCAGAGCCAGACCGGGGCGCCGGTCCGCTCGTGCAGGCCGGTCATCAGGCCGTCGCGCGGGCCGGGACCGAGGCCCGGGGCGATGTAGATCCCGGTCGCCGCAGCGAGCAGCGACAGCCCGCCCGCGAAGACCGCGATCTGCAGGAACAGACCGGATACGGGCGGGATGAGCCACAGCCCGATGTCGGCCGAGGTGCCGACCAGGAGCACGTTGAGCACCGTCCCGATCCCGGGCCGCTGGCGCAGCGGGATCCACACCAGCAGTACGCCGAGCCCGATCAGGTTGGTCATCAGCCCGAACGAGATGCCGGTGACCTCGACCAGACCCGAGGTCAGCACGTTCCACGGCCCGACGCCGAGCGAGGCACGTAGAAGCAGGGCGAGTGCGATGCCGTAGAGGAAGAGTCCAGTTATCAACCAGGAGAGCGACTTCACAGAGAGATCCTTCACGATTGCAAAGCCAATCACGGGTCCAATCGAAGGTAAAGAAGCCAATCGGCGTAAGGTGGCCTCATGCCTCGCGGAAGAATCGGTGCCACCGCCCTCGCCGGCCTGCTCGGTCAGTGGCAAGGAGAAGGCCCTGCCTACGAGAACCTGGCCGAACGCATCCAGCTGCTGCTGATCGACGGACGGCTCTCCGCCGACGTACGCCTCCCCTCCGAGCGCGAGCTCTCCGAGCGGCTGGCGATGAGCCGCACCACGATCACGGCCGCCTACCGGCGCCTGCGGGAGCACGGCTACGCACTGAGCGTGCAGGGGTCGGGCACCACGACCAAGCTCCCGCCCACCGCACCCGACTCGTTCACCGAGGGCGGCGAGATCGACCTGGTCAGGGCCACCCTGCCGGCTACCCGGCGGCTACCCGAGGCCGCCGTCGAGGCGACCCGGCGACTGGCCGACCACATGACCGGCCCCGGCTACACGCTGTGGGGCATCGAGGAGCTCCGCGCGGAGATCGCGGCGCGCTACACCGCCCGAGGCCTCCCGACCGACCCCGACCAGATCATGGTCACCACCGGCGGCCAGAGCGCAATCGCCCTGCTCGCCCGCACCGTGATCCACCGTGGCGACCGGGCCTACGCCGAGAGCCCGTCCTACCCCAACGCGTACGACGCCCTGAGCCTCGCCGGCGCCCGGATCATCACGAGCCCGGTGACCACCGACGCCGGCTGGGACATGCCGGCGATGGAGGCGGCCATCGCCCGGACCACCCCCGTGATGGCGTACGTCATGCCCGACTTCCACAACCCGACGTCTCGTTCGATGTCCACCGAGGACCGGCTCCGCCTGCTGCACGCCGCGGCGAAGGTCGACACGCTCCTGGTGGCCGACGACACCACCGCCGAGCTGGACATCGACCGCCGCCAATCCTTCCCCCCGCTGGCGGCGATGGCCGGTGAGCACCAGGCCCGCGTCGTCCACATCGGCTCGGCGAGCAAGATGCTGTGGGGCGGGCTGCGCGTCGGCTGGATCCGGGCGGACCCGGTGCTGCTGACCCAGATCGCCAGCGGGCGCTCGGCGACCGACCTCGGCACCCCGATCTGGGAGCAGCTGGTCACCACGATCCTGTTCCAGCACCTCCCCGAGATCCTCGAGGAGCGCGCCGCCCAGCTCGCCGCGGGCCGTGCCGCGCTCTACCACGCGATGCGCGAGCACCTGCCCGACTGGGAGCTGCCGCCGCGTATCGACGGCGGTCTCTCCGCCTGGGTCGGACTGCCGGCCCCGGTGAGCTCCCAGCTGACCCTCGCCGCCCGGCCCCACGGGCTGCTCGTCACCGCCGGGCCGCGGTTCGGCGTCGACGGCGCCTACGAGCGCCACCTGCGGCTGGCGATCACACCTCGCCCCGACCTGGTCCGGCGCGGTGTCGAGATCCTCGCCGAGGTCTGGCCGCGTGCCGCCTCCACTCCGGCCTTGGCCCTCACCACCTCCGAAGCCGTCGTCTGACCCGCCGAGTCGGCCCGTCTTGACCAAAACCCACGCCGAGTCGGCCCGTCAAGACGGGCCGACTCGGCGAATCTGTTGTGAGCCGCGCCACATTGGGTCACGATGTGCAGCATGCAAGGACTGATCCAGGACGCACCGCTGACCATCGACACGATCATCCGGCGCGCCGAGCGCGTCTTCCCGACGCGGGAGATCGTCACCAAGACCGCAACCGGTCTGGAACGCCACACGTTCAAGGACCTGGCCGTGGAGGTGCGCAAGCAGGCCGCCGTGCTCGACCGGCTCGGGATCTCCGAGGACGGCCGGGTGGCGAGCTTCGCGTGGAACACCCTGCGCCACCTGGCGCTCTACTACTCCGTCCCCTGCACCGGCCGGGTGCTGCACACCGGCAACATCCGCTACTTCCCCGACCAGCTCGTCTACACGTTCAACCACGCCGAGGACGAGGCCGTCTTCGTGGATCGGTCGCTGCTCGGCCTGCTGGCTCCGCTCCTCCCCCAGCTGACCACGCTCAAGCACGTCGTGGTGATGGACGACGGCGCCCCGACGCCGCTCCCCGACGACCCGCGGGTCGTCTCCTACGAGGAGCTGATGGCCGACGCCGAGGAGGGAGTGATCGAGGGTCGGGTCACCGAGGAGCGCACCGCCGCCGGGATCTGCTACACCTCCGGCACCACCGGCAACCCGAAGGGCGTCGTCTACACCCACCGCTCGCAGTACCTGCACGCGCTGGCCTCCCTGTCCGGCACGCTCTTCGGCACCAACGACCGTGACCGGGTGCTGCCGGTGGTGCCGTTCTTCCACGCCAACGGCTGGGGCTTCGCCCACTCCTCGCTGCTCGCGGGCGCCAACCTGATCCTGCCCGGCCCCGACCTCTCACCCGCCGGCATCATCAAGCTGCTCGAGGCCGAGAAGGTGACGATCGCGGCCGGCGTACCCACGATCTGGATGGGCATGGTCCCGCTCCTGAAGGATGCCGACCTCTCCTCGCTGCGCGTGGTCATCTGCGGCGGCTCCGCGGTGCCGAAGTCGCTCTCGGAGGCCTGGCGCGAGGCGATCGGGCTGCCGATCACCCAGGCCTGGGGCATGACCGAGATGTCGCCGCTCGGCAGCGTCTTCAACGAGCGTGCCGAGATCGCCGATCTCTCCGAGGAGGAGAAGGCCGACTTCCGTACGTCGCCGGGAATCCCCGCCGTCGGCGTCGAGCTCCGCATCGTGGAGCCCGGCACCACCGACGAGCTCCCCTGGGATGGGGAGACGACCGGCGAGCTCGAGTGCCGCGGACCGTGGATCGCCTCGGCCTACTACAAGGTGGACGCACCGAGCTCCTTCTCCCCCGACGGCTGGCTGCGCACCGGTGACATCGCCGCGATCGAGCCGCTGGGCTACGTACGCATCGTCGACCGCACCAAGGACCTGGTGAAGTCCGGTGGCGAGTGGATCTCGACCGTCGCGATCGAGAACCTCATCATGGGCCACCCGAGCATCGCCGAGGCTGCCGTCGTCGCGGTGCCGCACCCCAAGTGGGGCGAGCGGCCGCTGGCGTTCGCGGTCGTCAAGGACGGTGAGTCGGTGACCAAGGATGAGCTGCTCGGCTACCTCGCCGACAACCTGGGCAAGTGGCAGGTCCCCGACGACGTGGTCTTCATCGACGAGGTGCCCAAGACCTCGGTCGGGAAGTTCTCCAAGAAGACCCTGCGCGAGGAGTACGCCGACTACAAGCTGCCGACCGTCTAGGCCAGCAGCTCAGCCCAGCTGCGCGAGGATCGAGTCGCACTCGACCCTCGCGCAGCGGGCGTCCTCGTGCTTGCCCAGGGCGGCGCGGGTCTCGGCCAGATGGCCGAGCGCGTCGGCCAGACCGGGCAGGTCACCGGCGGCACGCAGCTTGGTCACGGCCTCCTCGAAGTGACCGGCCGCCTCGTCGACCGCCCCGAGCTGCTGGTGGATCCAGCCGATGGTGGCCACGACGTTGCCCTCGCTGCGGTAGCCGGGGGCCACCCGGCGCAGCTCGGCGAGCGCCGCCTCGCAGTGCCGCAGTCCCGACTCGTACGCCCCGTCGAGGGCCTCGTAGAGACCCAGCCGCCCGGTCGTCCAGGCCGCCCGGATCGGGTCGCCCCCGCGGGCGAAGACGTCCGCCGCCCGAGCCGCGTACGCAGCCGCCGCCGCGTGATCGCCGGAAGCCGTGGCCACGGTGGCCAGCCGGTGCAGGGTCTTGCCCTCCGCCACCAGGTCGGCGGACTCCATCGCCAGGTCGAGGGCGCGGCCGAGGTGGTCGAGAGCATCCTCGACCCGGCCCAGACGCCCGCAGGCCGCCCCGGCGGCGCGGTGCATGACGCCCAGTCCGGCCGGGTCGCCGCCCTGGGAGACGCTGCGCCGCACCCCCGGGAGCGCGGCCTCGGCGAGCGCAGCGAGCTCGATCCAGCGTCCCTGGAGATCGAGCAGGCGCTCGAGGGCTCCGACGAGCAGCACGATCCGATCCGGCGCGATGCCCCGGGCGACGGCGACGTCGATCACCCGGGAGATCACCGGCAGCTGGGTGGCGATCCAGGCGAGCGCCTCGCCGCCGTCGCCGACGATCTCGATCGTGACCCCGTCACGCATCGGCTCGGTGGTGCCGAGATGGCTCTGATGGGGGTCGTAGGCACTGTGCACGGCCCGCGCGCTGAACACGTAGTGGTCGATCATCCGCAGCTCGGCCTCGGCGCGCAGCGAGTCCGGCTCGCCGGTGGCGAGGTCGGCGGCGTACTCCCGGAGCAGGTCGTGCAGCACGAACCGGCCGGGCGCGACCTCGGTCAGCAGGTTGGCCTCGGTGAGCTCGTCGAGCAGGCGACGCACCCGCGCCCGGGAGATCCCGGCGAGGCTGGCCGCGGCCAGGACGGTGAGCGTCGGCCCGGGATGCAGGCCGATCAGCCGGAACAGCCGGGCCGCATCCTCGGACAGGTGGCGCACCGACCACGAGAACGTCGCCCGGAGGTCCCCGCGACCACCACCGAAACCGTCCAGACGGGACTCGCCGAGCTCCTCGGCCAGATCGGCGAGGGCGTAGGCGGGCCTGGTCGCGGCCCGGGCGGCCACGACCGACAGCGTCAGCGGCAACGAGGCGCACAGCTCGATGATCCGGGCCACGGCCTCCGGCTCGGCCAGGAGCCGGTCCTTCCCGAGCCGCCCGGCCAGCAGCTCATAGGCCTCCGCATCGTCGAGGAGTCCCAGCTCCATCGGTCTCGCGCCGGCCTCCGCGACCAGGCCGGAGAGCCTGTTCCGGCTGGTCACCAGGGTCACGCACCCCGGGCTGCCCGGGATCAGGCTGCGGACCTGCTCGCTGTCGCGGGCGTTGTCGAGCACCAGCAGCACCCGTCTGCCGGCGAGCCTGCTGCGCAGCAGCCCGGCCCGGCCGTCGATGTCCTGGGGCTGGCGGGATCGCTCCACCCCGAACGCCTCGAGCACCACCCCGAGCGCGTCCAGCGGGTCGAGCGCATCGCGCGGATCGAAGCCGCGCAGGTTCACGAACACCTGTCCGTCCGGGAAGCGCGGAGCGCTCCGATGCGCCCAGTAGAGCGCCAGGGTCGTCTTGCCGATCCCGGCCGTGCCCGCGATCGCCGAGATCACGACGGCGCGGCCGTCGTCCTCCGTGACCAGCTGATCCAGCTTCGTCAGCTGGTCCTCACGACCGGCGAAGGTCGCGACGACCGGCGGCAGCTGGCGCGGCACGATCGCCTCGTGGGCCCGCGTCGGGGCGGGCTCGGGATCGTCTCCCTCGAGGATGCGCAGGTGCAGGTCGCGTACGTCCTTGGACGGCTCGACCCCGAGCTCGTCGCGGAGAACACGGAAGAGACGCTGGTAGGCGTCGAGGGCCTCGCCGGTGCGGCCGGAGTGCCACAGCGCCGTCATCAGCAGGTGCCACAGGCCCTCCCGGAGCGGGTTGGCCCGGACGACCGGACCCAGGTCGCCCACCACCGCGGCCTGCCGGCCGAGCGCCAGGTCGGCGGCGGCCCGCGACTCGACGGCGACCAGGCGCAGCTCCTCGAGGCGGGCGGCCTCGGTCGCGATCATCTGGGACTCGCCGACAGCGCCGTAGGCACCGCCGGTCCACAACCCCAGGGCAGCATCGAAGAGCATGCTGGCCCGCTCGTGGTCCCCGGACCGGGCGGCGGCGCGACCCTGTTCGACCAGCTCCTCGAAACGGACCTGGTCGACGTCCGCACCGACCAGCGCATAGCCGTTCGCCCGGCTCTCCAGGCGGTGGCGATCCTCGCCGAGCGCACGGCGCAGGTCACGTACGCGCTGGTGGAGGAGGTTCACTCCCGTCGCCGGGGGTGAACCTCTCCACAGCTCGTCGACCAGCAGGTCGGAGGAGACCGGCGCTCCACGCGCGGCGGCCAGCAGGGCAAGCAGAGTCCGTCGCGTACGCGACAGCCTCTGCACCGCGCCGTCGTCGCAGATCAGCTCGACGGCGCCAAGGACCCGGACCCGCACCACACCTCCAGTTGACCACGCAGCATTACGTCCGAGACGAACCATCGTCTCATCACCACAGAGATGGTGACGCGGAATGCCGGCAGAAGGTTGCGTGGAGGTTGTACCGAGCCCAGATTTAAAGGTTCAGGTCTACGGAACCCGCCACAGGCCGCTCTCGCCGCCCTTGTCGATCTGGAACCCGACCTGCTTGATGTTCACCCCGACCGGGACGACGAACGGCACCAGAGCCGTCCGCTGGTCACGCGGCTGCAGCCCGAACGGGTTCGGGAACACCTCGCCGCCGTCGACCGTCACCGTGCTGGGCTGTGCCTTGTACTTCTTGCCCGAGGCATCGATGACCGTCGTGCCGGTGGCCGGGGAGTCGTTGAAGACCCGCGACCCGGCGTTGACGACCTGGATCTCGACGGCCATCACACGCGTACCCGGCGGGGTCGCGGTGCCGTCGGTGAAGGACGTCTCGAAGACGTCCTGCACGATCACCCTCAACAGGATTCCGGGTGCTTCGCCTTTGATGGTGCCCTCGCCCGTCAGCCCCAGCTGCTGGTTCTGCTGGATCCTCTCGGTGCTGTCGACGGTGATCACCTTCTTCTCCATCGCCGGGTTCTCACCGTGGTTGTTGCTGTACAACCCGTAGTCGACGGAACTGTCCGAACCGCAGCCGACCCCGGCCGCCGCAACGGCTCCCCCGAGGATCAGCATGGCCAAACGACGCACACGCACTCCTTATGAAATTTGTTGCCATGGATAGGAAATTGTTCCCCTGGATTTACCATGGCAACATGCCGGAGTCCAAGCGGTCGGCCTAGGGTCTAAGGTCCCAATCAAGGCCTCAACTCTTCGCAACCATCGCCACCGCAGCACGTCCTGGAGCAGCGTCGGAATCACCCGCGCGACGAGAAACCAGAGCGTGACCAGCGAAAGCCTGTCGTGCTCGATGCGCAGGGGCGGACTTTACTCCGTACCCACCGCCGGACGCTCCACGAGACCCGCCAGCTTCGCCGGCGCCTGGATGCAGTAGGAGTCGGTGAGGAGCTCGGCGACCTCGTCCCAGTCGGTCCCGTCGTCGAGGACCATCCCGACCACGTTGCCGCCCCAGCCGGCCTTGAAGTAGGGGTGGCCCAGGTGCTCGAAGGCCACCACCTCGTCGGGCTCGCCCCGGAACACGATCCGGAAGAGCTGATCCTCGCCGCCGAAGACGTGCGCGATCGTCGCCTGGCCGACCCGCCAGCGCACGCCCACCCAGGCGTCCTCCTCAAGGCACTTCGGGAACGCGCCGAGGATCTCCCGCAGACGCGCCACCATCGCCTCGGGGACCTCTGGACGCTCAGCCATGCCTTCGATCCTGCCAGGGACCACCGACAGGGTTAATTGCTATACATGTTTATGATCAACATGTACCGTTTCTTCCATGCAGAAGCAGACGATCGGATATGTCGTATGGCGCCTCGCCATGCGTCTGCGGGTGTCGATGGACCGAGCTCTCGCGCCCCTGGGTCTCACCCACGCGCAGTACTCGCTCATCGCCTCCCTCTACGGCCTCCGCGCCTCGGAGGCCCCGACACAGAAGCAGCTGGCCGACCTCACCGGACTCGAGCCGATGTACGTCTCCAAGCTCGCCCGCCAGCTCGAGACGAAGGGCTGGGTCGAGCGCGTCCGCGACGCCAAGGACACCCGAGCCGTACGTCTCGCCATCACGCCCGAGGGCACCGAGGTGACCCGCGAGGCGATCACGGTGACCAGTCGACTGCTCGACCAGCTCACCGCTCCTCTCGGCGGCCGCAACAGCCGCCGTGCCGCCGAGGCCCAGGCAGCGCTCGAGGCGATGCTCGCCGCACCCATCGACACCGACCCCACCCCAGGAGAACGACCATGACCACCACCGCCACCCCTGTTCCCGGCCCGGTGACCGGCGCCAACCTGGGCGTCGCCTACTTCGCCATCCGCAAGAACCTCCTCGACGTGCTCGACGACTACGACCTGACCTTCGAGCAGTCGCTCCTGCTCAACTACCTGCGCCAGGGCGATGCGAGCCGGGCCGATCTCGTCGCGACGACGGCCGGCAACCTCAAGGTCTCCGCCGCGGAGATCGAGTCCCACCTCGACGCCGCGATCGCCCGAGGCCTGATCGCGGACGGACTCACCCTCACCGAGGAGGGTGACCGGCTCCAGCAGGAGATCACGGCGCGCACCCAGCCGCTGACCAGGACGTTCTTCGCCGACATCCCGGCGGAGGACCTCGCCGCGACCGCGCGCGTCCTGGCCACCCTCACCGAACGGGCCAACGCCGAGCTGGCCGCCTCCTAGTATCGGGGCCATGGCACAGGAGACGTACGACGTAGTGGTGGCCGGCGGCGGACACAACGGCCTCACCGCCGCGGCCTATCTGAGCCGGGCGGGCCTCTCCGTCCTGGTGCTGGAGCGGCTCGACCATGTCGGCGGCGCGGCGATCTCGGCCCAGGCGTTCGAGGGGTTCCCGACCCGGCTCTCCCGCTACTCCTACCTGGTCTCGCTGCTTCCCGAGGAGATCCGCACCGACCTCGGGCTCGACATCGAGCTCGCGTCGCGGCAGACCGCGTCGTACTCCCCCTTCCTCGACGGCTCCCGCGCCACCGGCCTCCTCGTCGAGACGCCCGAGGGCGAGGCCACCGCGGCCAGCTTCCGCGCGGTGACGGGGTCGGACGAGGAGTACACCGCCTGGCAGTCGTTCTACGAGGAGGTCGCGGAGCTGGCCCGCGTCGTCGCGCCCACCCTCACCTCGCCACTGTCCACAGCCGCAGCGATCCGGTCGCAGGTGGCTGCACCGATCTGGCGCGACCTCGTCGAGCGCCCTCTGGGCGACGCGATCGAGCGCCGGTTCGGCAACGACCTCGTCCGCGGCGTGGTCGCCACCGACGCCCTGATCGGCACCTTCGCCGGCCTCGGCGAGCAGAGCCTGATCCAGAACCGCTGCTTCCTCTACCACCTGATCGGCAACGGCACCGGCGAGTGGCGGGTCCCGGTCGGCGGCATGGGCGCAGTCACCGGCGCGATCGCCAAGGCGGCCTACGCGGGCGGGGCACAGGTCCTCACCGGCGCGACCGTCACCTCGATCCGCGGCGGAGCGGCCGGCGAGGGTGCCGAGGTCACCTGGACCGACGGCGCCGGGTCCCACACCGTCGCCGCCGGCTACGTCCTCTCCGGCCTGGCGCCGTACGTCCTCGACAGCCTCCTCGGCCGCACCCCGTCTCCGACCACCAAGCCGGTGGGCGCCCAGCTCAAGATCAACATGCTCCTCGAGCGGCTCCCCCGGCTGCGCTCCGGCGAGGACCCGAAGGTCGCCTTCGCCGGCACCCTCCACCTCGGCGAGTCCTACTCCGAGCTCGAGAAGGCGTACGCCGAGGCCGCCGCCGGCTCGGTGCCCACCGAGATGCCGGGCGAGGTCTACTGCCACTCGCTGACCGACCCCTCCATCCTGGGCGATGTGCCGCCCGGCACCCAGACGCTCACGTACTTCGGTCTGCACGCCCCGGCGACCCTCTTCGACGACCCCGCCACGCGGGAGTCGCGCAAGACCCAGGCCGTCGAGCGCGCCATCGCCTCCCTCGACCGCCACCTGCTCGACCCGGTCGCCTCCGTCGTCGCCCGAAACGCTGACGGGAAGCCGTGCATCGAGGCCAAGATCCCCCAGGAGATCGAGGCCGACCTCGCCATGCCCGGCGGCCACATCTTCCACGGCGACCTCGCCTGGCCCTGGGCCCCCGACGACGCCGACCTGTCCACCCCGGCCGCCCGCTGGGGCGTCGCCACCGACCTCGGATCGGTCCTGCTGTGCGGCTCCGGCGCCCGCCGCGGCGGCGCCGTCTCCGGCCTCGGCGGCCACAACGCCGCCCAAGCAGTCCTGGAGCTCCGCTGACCCTCGCCTCGATTTGGGCCGTATCCGCGCCCGCTGCTACTGTTCTTCTCGTCGCCGAGCGCGCAAGCAGCTCGAAGGACATGCGCCATTAGCTCAATTGGTAGAGCAGCTGACTCTTAATCAGCGGGTTGTAGGTTCAAGTCCTACATGGCGTACAGGAAATCGGCCCCTGACCTGGGATGACAGGTTGGGGGTTGCTTTCATTTCTGGGCCAAATCCAGCGGTGCGGACAGAGTTGCGGACACAGTGAATACGGTTCACGATCCCGACTCCTCGGTGTTCTCGTCCTCGCCGGCGTCGCCTTCATCACTCTTTGTCGCGTCGGGGTCGATCGCTTCGAGCGCACGCAGGTTGTTCTCGTTGACAGGCCGGCGGTCGAGGTAGGTGTCTTGCGTCATCGAGACCCGCGAATGCCCGAGCTGGTCGGCGACCTGGCGCCCACTGATGCCTGCCTCATCGAGCGTCGAGGCGACCGTCTTGCGGTAGGTGTGGGTCGTTAGCCACTCGAAGTCCGTGCCCTTCCGGATGCTGCGGATATCGCGCTGGACGTTGTTGCGATCGCGGAACCCACCCTTGGCATCCGGGAAGACTGGACCATCGAAGGCGCGCATCTTCTTGCGTCGCTCCTTCAGCATGGAGACACACCAGGACGGGAGCAGCAGCGCCCGATCCGAGGTCGCCGACTTCACCTTGCGCAGAACCACGCCTTTGCCCGTCACCCTATATGCCGTGTGCTCGATCTTGACCGTCCCGGCCGCCAGGTCCAGATCTGCCCAAGTGACCGCGAGGGCCTCGCCGATGCGTACGCCGGTCGCCAGCATGAAGCGCGCCAGGTCAGGGTAATCCTTGCGCCGGCCGAGGTCGCTGGCGTCGATCGCATCCAGCCACGCCTTGATCTCCTTGCCGCGCAGTGCCTTGGCCTTCCGCTTCTTCGTGGCCTCAATCGGCGTCAGATCGTGCACCGGGTTGGACGTCATGCCTCCCTGGCGGACCGCGTGAGAGCAGCTGTTGGAGACCACCGACTTGCAGACCTTCGCCGTCGACGGGCCCTTATCAGCAACAACACCTTGAATGAATCGCTCCACCACCGGAGTGGTGATCTCTCCCAGGCGCAGGTCACCGATAGCCGGCAGCACGACCCGCTCGCTCTCAGTCGTGTAGAGGGCCAGCGAAGACTCGGCCCGCTTGCCCTTCTCGACCAGCTGTGTGAACGAAGCGAGCCACGAGGCGTGGGCCTGCCGGAACGTCGACGCCTTCGTAAGTCCGGTCGGGCCGCCCCCCTGCTCCAGGAGTTCACGAACGGCATCGAGCACGCGGCGGGTCGCATCGGCGTACGTCTTGCCCGAACGCTTCACCGGCCGAATCGTCCCGGACCATAGCCGGACCTTGACCCGTGCATAGGGCTTGCCACGCTCACGGAACGTCGCGACCTTGCCGTGCTCCCCCAGCTTGAGTGGCTCGCTCATGCGACCACCTCAGTCGGCAGAGACTCCACCCAGGCCCGGACATCCTCAGGCCGGTATCGCAGCCGCTTCCCCATCCGTCGCCCCGGGGGGCCATAGCCGGCCGATCGCCACGCGTAGATGGTGTGCACCGGCATCCCGAGGTACTCGCTCACGTCCTGCACTGACCACAGCGGATCAACCGCCTTGACCTCACTCATCATCGGTTCCTCTCATCGGTTGGTGTCCTTCGTCTGCGCCTTCCACTGGTGGTACTCACGGGCGCGGGCAGCAGCGGCCAGGGCGAGGGCTTCGTCTCCGGGGTTCGTCCACCCGGAGCCCTGATAGGCCCATTCGCCGATCACGAGGGTTGTTTCTTCTTCGTCGGCCAGCAGGAGCGATTCCAGTTGGCCGAGGTCGAGGAGCTGGGTACGTGCTTCCTCATCGGTGTGGGAGGCAGCGACCAGGGCTTGGTAGCGAGCACGAGCCCGACGTAGACGGCCCAACGTGATCGAGTAGCGCCGCGACTTGGTCGAGAAGTGACCCCGGAACCCGAGCATGTGAGCCCACTTGGCCAGGTAGTGGTACGGGTTGAGGGGCTTACCCCTCTCATCGGTGCCGTAGCCGTAGTGACCGGCGCCAGACTCGGCCAGGTCCCGGCATTCCTCAGCCATACGGGCCAGATGGGGACGGGGCGTGTCGGTGCGAATCGAGTTGGCGTCTTTGGTCGCGTACTTCGCCAGGTATCCGGCGACTTGGCCGGGGGTGAGGTCTGTGTCAGGGTCCTCGAGGCGGTCACCGTCTCGCACGACGCGGATGTCGAGCTGTTTGCCCCACCTCAGCCGCCTCGAGGAATCACCTGCGTGTGCCGGCGGAGCATCCACGAAGATCTCAGCGGCAGCGGCTTGGAGGATCTGGGCCAGGTCGAGACCATCCAACGGCGCAGCCGATCCCGGGCCGTCAGGGCCGTCGAGACGGATCAGCGCGTGGAAGTGGACCAGACCTCGGACTTGGTATTCGGCGACCTTGACGAACTGCAGCGACGCGACCTTGCCCAGGCGCGAGTCCGGGACCCCAAGCCGACGAGCGAGCGCACGACGCAGCGCCTGGGTGGTGTAACGCCAAAGCTCGGGGAGGCAATACTGCCAGATGACGGCGGACTGCCAGTCGTAGCACTCGTAGCACAGTGGCGCGCCATTGATCGCGTCGTCTTCGTCGTGGCGCTGGTGACAGGCGGTCGGTCGACCGTGCGGGCAGCGTTCGCCTTTGTCGCGGGCACGTGGCCGACAGGGCTTTCCGCCACGGAATCCGTGGACATGGCCGAAGGAGGGGGCGGTGAACGTGGCGAACAGCAGTGGATTCTCCGCCACCGTGTCAGGCACCGTCTTGCCACCAACCAGACCGGCGTTGATCATCGCGAACGTGTCCCGGGCGTAGGTCCTTGAGCAGGAGGGGCAGACGTCGGCGCGCCGGTTCCCGCAGGCCCGGTACAGCAGCCCCAGCGGTGCGTCAGCGGAGTCGTATGAGGACAGCAGCCCACCAACCTCACCCGTGGCGGGGTCGAGCTGATAGGTCTCCGAACGGCCGACCAGGCGGACGGGGTGGGCGCAGTTCTTCACCGCTGCAGCGGTCTCGGCGAATGCGTCGAAGGTCTTGTCGATCAGACGAGCAGTGACGGCCTGGAAACCGGCGTCAGTGAGTCCGGACAGATCCAGCGGCGCATCCTCCCCGAACCCAGGAAACCCGGAGGTCGAGGACGATGCGTCACTGTGGATGCCCGGTGCATCCATGGTCGAGATGGTCATGCGGACTCCCGCAGGCCAGCGCAGAGCCCGTCTTGGTTCCACCACTGGATCGGCTCGTGGGCGCACGAGGGGCAGGCACCGAGCGCGTGAGTCACGGGGCGGGGTTGGACGACGACGCAGCCGCACCAGGAGCACTGGAACAGGGACTGCTCACCGTGCCGCATGGCCGGGGTCGGGTCGACCTCGAGGGGCTCCCAGCCGGGGATCTCGAGGACGAGTTGCTCCCACATCGTCATGCCGCACCGTCCAGCAGGGTAGCCGCGGGGCGGGTGTCGAGCAGCTCGAGCAGGTCAGCAGGTGCAGGGGCACGGTCGACCCCGGCCCACCATCCACCCGTGGCCTTGGAGGTGCGGGCGTAGGCGTCGCAAGCGAGCCGGACCGGGCAGCCGTCGCAGGTCTCCCGCATCAGCTCGACCAGGACCATCGGGGCCTCGACGGTGTCGGTGGTCCAGGGCAGACCCCGGGTCTCGGGGCGGGTGCACGCGGCGTGGTTCATCCAGGCCGGGGTCATCGCGCACCCCCATCGGTCAGGGAGAGCTGCATCCCAGGCAGTTCGCCAGGTTCGGCGTCCGAGATCGTGACCAGCTCGGGCTCTGCCGGGTAGAGCGAGGCAACACGCCGGATGAGTTCGTCTGACCAGTAGTCGGCCCGGATGCGGTCGGTGGAGCCGTCCTCGTCGATGATCCAGGCCGTGCCCTGGGCGGCCTTGAGGATGCGGTGTGCGGGGGCGAACGGGGCCATGCCGTCACCCAGGACCATGTTGGTCTCCATCGCGGAGCGGAGCCTCAGGGCGATGGTCTGGGTGAACAGGCCGCGCATGTCGATGACCTCCTTACGCGGGTCCTGCACGAAGGCGACCACGACGACGCCGACGGCGCGGGCGATGGACAGCAGCCGCTTGAGGAGCCGCTCGGCCTCCTTCTTGATGTCCTGGTCGGCGTACGCGGTCAGGGAGGCCAGCTCGTCGATGACGAGGACGTAGAGCGGGTCCCCCGGGGCGGGCTTGTGGTTGCGAGAGACCCCGCGCAATTCCTCGGTGCGGGCATCAGCGATCGCGACGAACTCCCGCAGCCGCTCGAGGGCCTGCTCACCGGTGACGGCGATCTTGGTGAACAGCGGGGCACCCATGGTCAGCTCCATGCCGCCCTTGAGGTCGATCCCGTAGACCCGCGCAGCATCAACCTTGATCGCGGGAGCCAGAGAGCCGACGATGCCCCACAAGAACGAGCCCTTGCCAGAGCCAGAGGCACCCACCACGAGCGTGTGACGCTGCTCGATCTGGAGGTCGAAGGGCTTGCCAGACTGGCGGCGGCCGAGGCGGACCGTTTCGGTCTGCATCCGGGGCTCCGGCATCGCAGCAACAGCGGGGGTCTTGATCAGGTCCCGCATCACCAGCTCGAACATCACTATCGAGCCGGCGCGGCGCTTGGGCGGGTAGACCCGGTACGCATCCGCGCTGTAGGTGGCGGCCAGTTTCGGGGCGAATGCTTCGAGGTCCGCCAAGGCCTGACCGCGGCGGGTGCGGACCTTGAGGGTCACCGAGTGCGCCGAGGTCGTGACCCGCTTGAGTCTGGGGTCGCGCCACTTCTCGATGGACTCCTCGCCCACGCCCATCTTCTTCACGCGCTTCGTACGGCGCTTGGACAGGCCGGCCTCCCGGGCAACGCCCTTCCAGGTGATCCGGAATCGCAGCCACCACCAGACGCGGCGGGCGATCGAGGCCAGCCAGGCCAGGGCTGTCAGAGTGGCCGGCCGGGTCGGTTTGATCACGACCAGGACCGCGATCGCGAGGGCGACCAGGCCGCCGAGGCTGACGTAGATCGTCTCGTTCATCAGATGCTCCGTTCTGAGAGTTGGAAACCCGCCAGCCACCACGGCTTCCCATCCATGACGGCCGGCGGGCGAATGTGGGGTGTGCTCACAGAGCCGCCGCTTTGGCGCGGCAGATCGGGCACACCGGTGTTGAGAGGTCGGGGTAGTCCCAGGTCCAGGCAGTCCCGGCGTTGAGCCGGCCGCACAGGGTGTGATCGGCGTTGAGACCGGCCAGGTGTGCCGGGTCCGAGCCGTCGCCGATCCAGACCAGATAGAGGCTCATGCCGCCACCCCAGGGGCGTGGGTGGCCTCGACCAGTTCCCGGACCCAGCCCGGGGCGCTCGCCAGGGCTGGAATGCCGCCAGCGATGCCCCGGGCGAAGCGGTCGCCCTCTAGCCAGTGAGCCGAGGTGGTGCCACCGGTCGGGCCGATCTCATCGAAGACTGGCCCCGAGATCATGACGCTGAGCGATCCATCCGTGCGGGAGTCGATCTCCAGGACCGTGACGGTGAAGGTCCGGCCCTTGGAGTCGGCTCCGGTCGGGGCGTCGGTGACCGCGTAGCGACGGCTCGTGAGAGCCAGGCTGATCTTCGGGGCACTCATCACGCCGCCTTCGAGCTAGCGGCAGGAGCGCCGGCAGCGGGCTTACGCGCGGCGTTGTCGCCGGGCTTCACCATCGACTCGGCCCGGTAGGACCACGTGATCCGGGTCCGGTCCTGACCCTCACGGTTCTTCCCGCCCGTGTACTCCACGTACGGCAGAGCGGTCAGGCCCACGAACTCCACCGGGGTCCAGGGAAACGGGGTGTCGTTGGCCGGCGGCACGGGCTGGTGCTTGGCCAGGAACTTGACCGTGATCGCGGTGTCCTTCTTCCCGACTGCGTCATCGGCGTCGAGGACCACGACCTGCCAGATCGGGAGGCCGGTCTCCTTCTCGAGCTGCTGGGGCATCGACCCATCGGCCCGCTTGCCTGCGTCGAAGTCGAGGACGGGCTCGACCTCGCCCTTGAGGAACGCTCCCTGCGGGAACACGTCGCCGTGCTGGACTGCGAAACGCTGCTTCATCGCCATTGTTCGTTCTCCTTGGCTCTGCGTAGCGACCTATTCACTACTGCATAACTACGACTATGCATGAGTGAATAGCAAGAGTCAAGGGCAAGGCCCGAACTTGCTCGAAGCCGGCTCAGACCCGGCGGGCGACAGCCGCAGGCAGGAACGCCACGGCACCAGCTACAAGGACCGCGCAAGCCAGGAAAAAGGCGGCATCGAGGCTCACAGCGGAAGCCACCGCTCCCCCGACCACTGCCCCAAGTGCGGCAACTCCGACACCCACGACGCGCGTACCTGCCGTAATCCGGCCAAGCAGATGATCCGGGGTCAGGGTCTGACGAGCCGTCCCGCCGACCACGCTGACTACCGTTGAAGCGAGGCCGACAACGACCAGTGCAGCGCCCGACGCATACACGTTCTGCGTGGTCACGACCACGAGCCAGGCGATGCCTTGCAGCGCGAGGGCAACGGAGTAGGTCGAGGCGGCCGACAGAACCCGATGCACACGTGGTCCGAGCCACCCACCCACCGCGCCGCCAACCGCGAGCATCGCAAGCAAGATGCCGAAGCCTTGGTCATGAAGGCCGAGCGTGTCTTGGGCAAAGAGCACCAGGATTGCAAATGCGATGTTGTAGCCGAAGTTGTACGTCCCTATTCCGAACGTGAGCAAGCGCAGTCCCGGGTGCCGCACGAGGTAGAGAACGCCGTCTCGCACCGCGTGATGGACTGGTTGGACTCCATCAGGATGTTCAGCGCGGCCGAGTCCCGAGAGGCCGAGCAAAAGGAGCGCGGAGACGAGGAACGTCACCGAATTCAGAGCGAAGGGCAGCACCGCAGCCGATGCGAAGAGGGCCGCGCCCAATGGCGGACCAACCAGCGAGCGACCGAAGATATCGAGCGTCCAGAGATGCCCGTTGGCCTTGGCCAGTGCCGCAGGCTCACGGGTCGCGAGAACCGGGATTGAGGCCTGTGCGGCCGGATCGAAGAAGCAGCTGGCGCACGCGATCATGAAGACAACAGCGATCAGGCCCCAGATCGGGAGCCATTCCACCAAGACGCCCACCGCGACGAGCGCCAGGAGAACCACGCGCACCAGGTCCGCGATGATCATCGTCTGCCGCCGTGGCCACCGATCGACCAGAGCGCCGGCCGGGAGACCGACAACGAGCCACGCAGCGTACGAAGCCGCCGCAACAAGCGACACGAGAAGCGGGTCCCGGGTGAGAGAGGCGGCGAGCAGTGGCACGGCCGCCGTCGCCGCCCCCTGTCCGATCATGGAAACGCCAGTGGAGGCCAGCAGACGCCCGAGCCCGCGCGGGCTGGTTCCTGGCTCTCTGACCTCCACTGGTGCACTCACTTGCTCAATGCCTCCATGGTGAACTCACCATTTCCGACGCCCAGCAAGAACGCCTCCCACTCCTTGCGATTGAACTCCAGGACAGGGCCAGCGCCGTTCGCCTTGGTGTCGCGTACGCCGACGATGCCGTCGACCTCGGCCACCTCGACGCACGCGCCCGAGTCGCTGCCGGTGCTCTTCCGCCAACGCGCGTTCTGCCACTTGTCATTCATCGAGCACTCCTCATCCCTTTGTGCCTCGCAAATTGCGAAGCGTGGTCTCCAGATACTGCCGGGACGCCTCGACGTTGAGGGCGTCTTTCTGCAACCGCTCGAAGGTTGAGGCATACGCCGACACGTCGACATCGTCAGAGAGGTACGTGTCTGCAGTCAACGATTCGAGCATCACCACCGACGGCCTGTCGTCGGTGAAGTCGTAGATCAGGAACCCAGCAATCGCGAAGGCTCCCGCCTCGCCGCCAGGCGGGAGGATCCTCAGATCGACACGTTCAGGGTCGACTTCGGCCAGGTGTTGCAGTTGCTCTGCCATGACCGCGGGCTCACCCGGCCAGCGCATCAGTGCGCGGGCATCGAGCACCACTTCGTAGCGCGCTGATCCTTCGGAGATGAACGCATCTTGACGAGCGACACGACGCGTTGCGATGGCGTCACTATCAGCGAGACCGAGGGCGTCAGCCACGCCGCGTGCATACCTTCGGGTCTGGAGAAGGCCAGGGACCATCAGGCCTTGATGCTGGCGCAATCGGATCACACGTTGCTCAATGGCGCGAAGTTCTCCGTGACGGCGGCGACTCCCTCCGGCACGAACCACCCAGGCCCCCGCCAGTCCTTCCCGCCGAGCCACGGTCGCGAGTAGCTCCGCCCGGACCTCTTCGGGGGCGCCGTAGTAATCGAGCAGCGTCGCGATCTCTTCGAGCGAGGCAGCAAAGCGACCAGTCTCAACCCTGGACACCTTCGGCTGGGACCATCCGAGCTCGCGTGCAACCGCCGATCCCGATAGCCCAGCGTCCTCGCGATAACGGCGGAGTTCGCCGCCGATCCGTACGAGCGCTGCGTCCGTCACCCTTCACTCCTTAAGTCATGCATGCATGCATGCATAACGAGCGTAGACCCTCGCGCTCTGTCAGCAACAGTCCCGAGACCAATGCGGTTGAGCGAACACTCCGGGACTTCGGCCTCGCCCCAACCGCTAGGAGCACCCCCGGTCGAAACTCGAACCTATGTTCGATATCCTGGGCCGTGTCGGCGAACCCTCCCAAGAACGACGCCTGGCCTGAGCCCAGGCACTGGCTACACGTCTGGGTGCATCGCCAACGTCGGAACTACCCGCCCCCGATGCCCGGCCTCGTACTCAAGTGGGAGCTACACAAGGGCAGGTGGCGCGCCTGGGTGATCTGGGTCGACACCACATACGCCGCGCCGGAGATCCGGCACGCATGGTTGCCCATCACCGAGATCCGGCCGGCGAAGAGCAACATCAACGTGTGGAATGACTGGCCTCGCTAGCTCGACCTCCTCGAGCCTCACTGACGAGCTCCCCGTGCCGGCCAGCCAGCCAGCCAGCCAGCGTGCTTTCGCGATCTTCAGCCCAGGTGCGACGTTCCCCACTATTGTCGAACGTAGCCCACCCCGCGGGCACGCTGCCGCTGGTCACTACACCATACCGGTGACGCCGTCAGGCGGGGCATCACGCCGTTTGGAATAGATCGAGGGTCGCTGTGGAACCAATCTCCTTGGCATTGGGAGCAACCGTTGCCAAATGGGCCTTTCGTCTGTGGCTTGACGACTCCGCATTCAAGGACTTATCCGTCGATCTAACGGACCTTATCCGGGGCCGATTTCCAGATATCATGGCAGCTCGTCGAGCGGCGCGCGAGTTCGAGAGACTCGCAGATCTAATGACTGAAAGGCTCGCCCCATACGTCGAAAATGAATTTCGTGACCTCGACATTGGCGAGAGAACAGCAGCAGCAGACGCCGTCAATAAGGCACTGACCGACGCTCTCTCTGCGAGTTTGGATCCGATCAAGTTTGACCTTGACGCAGCGGCTCTGGAGGGAGCAATCAATGCCGAGTCGCCAAACGCAGCTGCGAACGCCTATCTGAGCGCAGGAGCCACATCGCTCTATAACCTCTTGCTCTCGGAGTCGTGTGGGTACATCGTCACAGCGACATCGAAGTTGCCCGAGTTCTCATCGCAGGCTTCGAAGGAACTGCTTGCCCGCACCAGCCGTCTCACAGACATGGTCGCCGAGGCACTCGATCGCCTTCCGCGCACCGTGCCCGAGTCATGGGGAATCGGATCGGAAGACGACATATTCACCAGCAAGTATCTGCGGTCAGTGGTTCAGAAGAATGACAAACTGCAGATATTCGGGGTCAGCAATGCGAGCTATCGCGCATCGTACTCGCTCTCAGTGGCCTACCTTAGCCTGACTTCAACGATACCCGTGCCCGGAACGCTCAAGCCGTCAGAATTGGTAGCCGATTCAATAGAATCAGCTTCCGCCTACGATGGCGAAGCAGGCACACCCGAGGATGCCTCCAATGCATTGCGAGTCGAGGCGACACTAAGTGCCGCCGATCGTCTGTTGTTGGGCGGAAATGCAGGATCAGGAAAGACCACCCTTCTCCAGTGGATTGCTGTTACGGCAAGTCAGTCAGGCTTCGGCGATGAAATGGCAGACTGGAACGGATCGATTCCGTTCGTTCTCCCTCTGCGCAGGTTTGCATCCACTGAAATGCCCGCTCCAGAGAAGTTTGTCGAAGTGTCACATCGGAATCTTGCCGGCGCGATGCCCAAAGGATGGGTTCATAAGGTCCTAGCTGACGGGCGCGCGATCGTGCTCGTCGATGGGCTCGACGAGCTCCCCGACAGTCGTCGGTCCCAGGCTCGGCAGTGGCTAGCCGAGCTAATGGATGACTTTCCTGATTCACGGTACGTCGTGACGTCCCGACCGCTGGCAATATCTCCCGATTGGGGAAGTCTTCCCGGCTTCAAGTACTCCGAACTCTTGCCAATGGATCGGTCCGATGTTCGGGCTTTCGTTTTGCATTGGCACCGGGCCGCGGCGGCGCTCACTGATAACACCGATGAGAAGCAAGAGATCGATGAAGCCGAGCAACGTCTGATCTCCTCTATTGCGTCACTTCCACATATCGCGATGCTTTCTACCTCACCTCTCTTATGTGCACTAATTTGCGCCATGCATAAGCAGAACGCAAATAAGTTGCCGGAGAATCGCATGGAGCTTTACGAGACAGCGCTCCAAATGTTGGTATTGAGCAGGGACAGCGAGCGTGACGTCAACCTTGACGCGTATCCAGATCTGAGCTATGCCGAGCGTAAGGCGCTTCTGGCTGATTTTGCCCTTTGGCTGCACGAGAGCGGTGCGTCAGACACTGACGAAGCGCACTTATATCGCCGCATCGGCGACAAGCTCGGAAGCCTCCCTCGGCGCTCCGCCACCGATTCTGCCGAAATCGGTCGATTCTTGCTCGCGCGAAGCGGTGTGCTTCGTGTTCCGATTGAGGGCAGGGTGGACTTCGTTCACCGCACTTTCCTTGAGTACTTGGCGGCCGCTGCGCTCGTCGACGACGAAGCGGTCGATAAGATCGTCGCGCACGCGCACCTTGACCAATGGCGAGAAGTAGTTGTTATGGCTGCAGGTCATTTCACGGCGAAGAGTCGGGAGCAATTCCTGGTCGGACTCATCAACCGGGGCCGCGAGGAAAAAAGGTATCAGCATCGACTTTTCCTTCTCGCAGTCGCCTGTCTAGAGACATCACCCGTACTGTCGCCTACCGTCCAAGAGCTTCTCGACGGATGTCTCGACGAAATCATGCCACCTGAGAACATGAGCGACGCCCTGGCTATCGCATCTGCTGGCAATTTGGCCGTTCCGCGACTGACTGGGAAGTGGCTACGCGCGACAGAGGCTGCGGCGGCAATCCGTGCGTTATCGCTTATCGGGACCGAGGAGGCGTTCGAAGCGCTCAGGTACTACGCGATGGACAAGCGGGTGACGGTCACTCGTGAACTAATTCGTGGGTGGGGTCATTTTGACAGCGAGAGGTACGCAAAGGAAGTACTCGCTCATAGCAGCCTCGACGGTGGTCACGTCACAATTACCGACCCCGAATTCATTCACCTTCTTGGCGAGTTCAGCGGGCTCAGGTCGGCATTACTAGATGTCGCCGGGAAGTTCTCAGGCTTCGACAGTCTCAATGGCTCGGAATTCGTGACCGCCCTCAATATCGAACGTTCACACGGAATGCGTGATTTGACCGGAATTGAGAGATTTCCCAATCTGCGAGTGGTCGTCGCCGGGGATTCCAAGCATCTGAGGTCGGTAAAGGGGATATCGGCGTGTCCAGACCTTAATACGCTTTCCCTCAACCGATGTCGCAGCCTGTCCGACATCAGTGAGGTTTCCGAGTTCTCCGAGATTCCCCGGCTTCAAATTGCAAGCACCGGAGTTCGGAACCTCGCGCCGCTGCAGAATGTATCGATCCGAAGCCTCCGAGCAGGTGGCGCTTTGGAGTCGATAGGCACAAATCAGATGATCTCACGTCTGGATCTGTTCTACAGTCCGGACCTCCTCGATATTCAAGCGATCGAGGACTGGGAAGATCTCGAAGAGGCGTACTTCGTACTCACGGACATTGAGATCAGAGGATCGTTGATCCTACCGCCATCGTTAGGCGATCTGCATCTCAACTCGGCGCACCCAGATACGGTCACGCTCGGCGGGGGCGAGGGCCTTGACGTTCTGCGTACCAACGTAAGGGTCGATTTCGAAAGCCCGCTGCACGGCGTCACCGAACTACATGCAACCGTGGAGGCGTTCCGCGCTATGCGCTCGGCCGGGCATTTTGCCGGAGAGCTGCTTCCCCAACTGTCGGAGGTCTGGATCGTCGGCAGAGGGGTCGAGGACATCGCCATGTCGGGTTACTCCCGGCGGCGGATGTCGGGTAACCCGCCCACGATCGCAATATTCGACCGACATGAGTAGGGAACGTCCCGTGCGTGAGAACTTTCTCTACTGACTCAAGGCGGCCTCCGGCCGCGTGCGCGGCCTCCGGGGGCGTGCGGCCTGGCGGCCGGTCCCCCTACGTGCCGCGCAAATGAAGAAGAGCGCCCAGTCCGTAGACCAAGCGCTCACTCTCCAGGCGTCGACCAACCCGGCTCATCCGCCTCGACCGGCAACACCGGCATCCCGAACGGCAGCTCGACCACGTTGCCGTACGCCTCCTGCCACGCCGCCCACTCCAGATCGCTGCGAGCCGTCATCCGATCCACCCGCTCCGGCAACGGCAGCGACGGATCGTCCAGCAGCTCCGGCGGGAACTCGACCACAGGCTTCCTCATACCTGCCTTCTACCCCGACCCGACCGGTTCTAAACCGAAAGCTCGAAAAGTTCTCACGACCCACCCTCGGCGCGCGGCTCGGCCTGACATCCTGCTCAGGGGTCCGAGGCGACGCGGGCGCAACTGATTGAGGAGGCCAGATCACATGATCAACGAGTGGTGGATCGAGGACGCCGGCGAGCGGTATTGGATGGAGATCACCAACCGCAGCGACATCGGCGAGAACCTCATTGCCCCCAAGGTCGCCGACAACGGCGCGGAGTATTGGTCTTACACCCTCGTCAATCACGTCATTCCGGGCGACATCGTCTTCCACTGGGACAAGAGCGCCGGCCCCGGCATCGTCGGATACTCGGTCGTCAAGGACGAGCCATTCAGTTCGACCATCAGGTGGCAGAGCCGCGGAACCTACGGTCGGGCCAATGCCCCGGCGGGAAAGCCCAAGTCCGAGCCTGGCTGGGAGGCTCTGCTGACTGGGTACGTCCAACTTCCTGCGCCGGTCACCCAGGAGCGACTCCGGCAGCTCGAGGCCAAGGTCCGTGCCGTCCGCGATCAGCTCTCGGCCCAGATCGACGGCCCGATCTACTTCCCCTATGCGCTCTCGGACAAGCGACCCCTTCGTGCCGCCCAGGGATACCTCGTCAAGTTCCCCCAAGCCCTGGTCGAGGCGATCCCCGAACTCGACAAGGCCCGTGAGCTCGCAGAGGGCCCACACATCCCCGCGGCAACGGGGTCCAGAGGTACGTCCCGAACAGCCGGCACCAGTCGGCTCCGAGATCCAATCCGCAAGAAGGCCATCGAGACCCACGCCATCAAGACGGTCATGAAGCTCTGGGATGACGACGACTACGAGGTCGAAGACGTCGGACTCTTCAACCCATGGGACATCACCGCCACCAAGGACGGGACCGAGATCCACATCGAGGTCAAGGGCAGCAGCGTCACACGTGAGACCGTCGATCTGACCGACGGCGAAGTCCGCCACGCAGAAGGCCACGGCCCCACAGTCCTCGTCGTCGTCGACCAGATCAACGTCACCAGCACCAACGAATGCTCCGGCGGACGAGTAAGGATTTGGAAAGACTGGCTGCCAGATCGCGACCAGCTCATCCCCACGGCCTACCGGTACCCACTGCCGGAGTGAGACCGGTCTACCTGATAGCCACATTGCACCTCCGGCCCCCGCCCCGATCCTTAGGGTTTGCACGCCGCCACCTGGCATCAAGGGCGCAAATGCGTTGCTACGCAATGGGCTACGCCCACCCTTGACACCAGGCAACGCCGAGCAATCTTGGCTGGCTATCGGTTCGGTGGCACTCATCTGGACTCCCTCATGGGTGCGGACACAATCGCGGACACAATGCGGGTCGACCTGCACGGAACAACCACAACTGACAGGTGCGCTTAGCACGCCAGAGGCAGGCTCAGGCCACGGCTTCACTGGGCGGGTGGCGATATCAGCGGGTTGTAGGTTCAAGTCCTACATGGCGTACATCGAATTCGGGCCCTGACCTAGGGAAACAGGTCAGGGCCCGAAAGTCGTTTTACGCCTCGGAAGTAGCCACTCGGGACGAATTCGAGGATGAATACCTAGGCTGCTGCGCCCTCCTCTTCGCCTTCGTCGGCGGTTTCGCCGAGACCAGGCTCAGTCATCGAGTCTCACGGTCCCAAACTTGTCGGGAAGGTCCTGCGGAGTGACCCCCGGCGCGAGGTACAGGACGTACGCCGCGATCGGAGATGCCACCGCGATGTCCGGATCGATGCCGGGCGTCTGATTCAACGCGATCGGGCGTGCGTGCGACCCACAGCGCAGGGTTCCGACCCCGAGTTCGTTCCCGCTGAGGACCTCTTCGGTTGTTGTCGCCTCTGTGTAGGTGACGCCGCGGAAGTCCACCGCCCTCAGGCACGGATCGGGTGACTGGCGCTGATGCCAGACGACGAGCGCGACGGCAACGACGCCGAACGTAATCAGTCCACTCACCCACCGCCGCACGCGGCGAGGGTAGCGGGCAGATTCGCACCATGGCGGGAATCTGCCCGCACCGTGGGGCAGATATGGCCGCACTTTCCCGCCATGGCGGGAAACTGCACGCCCGAGCGCACAAGCCGAGCACCCGTCCGCTCAGGAGCTGCGCTCGATGAGCGCTTGACGAGTCTCGATCAGCCAGTCCTTGTAGTCGAGGTGCGCCTTGCGCAGCGCGGCACCCGGCCAGTCCTCGGGAAGCAGCTCGTCGGGCAGGGCGGGATCCTCGAGCAGGTGGCGGACGGACGTCGCGCAGGCGGTGAACCGGAGTACAGGGTCGTCGGTGTCGGTGGCCGCCAGCAGCTCGCGCGCCCGGTCGGCCCAGCCGGCCAGGTCCCACAGCCTGCCGGCGAGCTCGGCGGGGTCGGTCGTGGGCCGCATCGTCAGCCGCTCGCACAGGCCGGCGAGGTCGTCGGACCACGCGAGGTCGAGGTTGGCCGGGCGTACCCAGACACCCTCACGCAGCTCGGCCAGACGGAGATCCGCGAGCGTTGCGCGCAGACCCGCGCGGTCGGCAGCGGAGCGACCGGTGGCGGTGACCACGACCATGTCCCATTCGCCGTCCCAAGCGCCGGCCTGCACGTGGATCGCCTCCTCCTGACGGCGCTGGCGGTGGCTCAACCTCTCGGAGAGCCGATATCTCCCCTCCGCCGTTCGGACCAGGTCGTCGGCAGCCACCATGCGGGAGAGCGCGACCCGGACCGTCGTCTCCGAGAAGCCGACCAGACCGCCGCCGGCGACGAGCTCACGAGCGGACAACGTCGGCACCTCGGCACCCATGAGCAGACCCAGGAGCGCTGAACGGGCGGACACAGGGCGAAGGGCGCTCGCGGCGGCACTGTTCGATGACATCGCCTCCGGACCTTACATGAATCCAACGCCCGCAGGCGATGTGTTATTTACGTCATTGCCACAATCGCAGGCAATCTGTAACGTCCCCAGGCATGACTCTTACTGGACGCACCATCATCATGTC
This sequence comes from Nocardioides sp. NPDC126508, assembly GCA_040302365.1. Lineage (GTDB taxonomy): Bacteria > Actinomycetota > Actinomycetes > Propionibacteriales > Nocardioidaceae > Nocardioides. Next base: position 515,931 of record JBEOUM010000002.1, on the reverse strand, counting down.
GGGCGGCAGCCGCGGCATCGGCCTGGCCGTAGGCATCGCGGCAGCCAGGCTGGGAGCCAACGTCACGCTGCTGGCGAAGACGGACAAACCCGACCCACGGCTCCCCGGCACCGTTCACACCGCCGCTGCCGAGATCGAGGAGGCGGGCGGTCAGGCGCTGGCCGTGGTGGGTGATGTCCGCGACGAGGCCTCGGTGGAGAACGCGGTCGCGCAGACCGTCGATCGGTTCGGCGGCATCGACATCGTGCTCAACAACGCCTCCGCGATCGCGCTCGACGGCACCGAAGACCTGCCGATGAAGCGCTTCGACCTGATGACCCAGATCCAGCTGCGCGGCACGTACCTGCTCACCAGCAAGTCGCTCCCCCACCTGCGCGCATCGGCCAACCCGCACATCCTGTCGCTGTCCCCGCCGGTCAACCTGGCCCCGCAGTGGCTGGGCAGGCACCCGGCGTACACGCTGGCGAAGTACGGGATGAGTCTGCTGACGCTCGGCTGGGCGGCGGAGTATGCCGAGCACGGCATCGCCGCCAACTGCCTGTGGCCGGAGACCCTCATCGCCACCGCCGCGGTGCAGAACCTCCTCGGCGGAGATGCGGCGGTGGAGAGGTCGCGTACGCCCGAGATCGTCGCCGACGCCGCGATGGAGATTCTGGGGCGCCCCTCGCGCGAGTGCACCGGCAACACGTTCCTGGACGTGGACGTGCTCCGGGATGCAGGAGTCACGGACTTCTCGAAGTACGGCGGCACCGGCGACCTGGAGTACGACATCTTCGTGGACCGGCCATGACGAGCCTCGTCAGGGAGCGACGCGGAGAGGTCGAGATCCTCCGGCTCAACCGTCCCGAGAAACGCAATGCCCTCGACACCCCGACGCTGCGCCTGCTCAACGACGCGTTGAGAGAGCTGTCCGAGGACAGCGATGTTCGCGCCGCGGTCCTCTCGACGACGTCTCCCGATGCCTTCTGCGCAGGCGCCGACGTCACCGAGTCCCTGGACGCGGCGGGCGGGGTCGCCCGGATGGAGGCCTTCGCGGAGCTCTACCGGCTCGTCGAGCAGGTGCCCGTGCCGACGATCGCCGTCTGCGTGGGCAACTGCGTGGGCGCCGGCGCCGAGATCATCGCCGGCTGCGACCTGCGTGTTGCCGGCGACAACCTCAAGCTGGCCTGGGCGGGGGCTCGGCTCGGCGTACCGGTCGGGCCGGCCCGACTGACCCAGCTCGTCGGCCTCTCGCGCGCCAAGGAGCTGATCTACACCGGGCGTCCTGTCGGGGCGGACGAGGCTGTCGCCCTGGGCCTGGCCCGGCACAAGGCTCCTGCCGACGAAGCCGAGGCGATCGCCCTCGAGCTGGCCGGGCTCATCGCGCGTCAGTCGTCCGACGGGCTGCGCCCCCTGAAGGAGATGTTTCGCGAGCTCGAGGGCACCGCCGAGCGCATCACGTACGAGAACGAGCGGCTGCTGCACTTCCAGCGGAACAGCGTCGGCCTGCCGCAGGGCTAGCCGCCCTGAGCCAGCTCACACGGCACCGACGGCGCGAAGCACGAACTCCTCGATCCGCTCGGCGGGGAGGTGGCGGGTGCCGAGGACGGCGTGGACGAGGGCGAGGGTGGCATCGACGTCGGTGACGGCGAAGATGCCTTGCTCGGCGCCCTGCTCGAGGATCCCGGCAAGGACCTGCTCGACGGCCACGACGTGCTCGCGGATCTCCTGACGGGCCTCTTCGGGGAGCCCGCCGTAGACCTGGGGGCCGAAGCCCATGTGGAACTTCTCGCCGAGGGCGAGGTGGTTGCGTACGTAGATCCGCAGCCGCTCCGCCGGCTGGTCGCTCGCGGCGAGCTGGGCCTGCAGAGACGCGACGTACTCGGAGGTCTCGTGGGTCGCGAAGGCGACCATCACCGCGTCGCGGTCCTTGAAGTGGTGGTAGATCGCGGTGCGCCCGATGTCGGCGCGCTGGGCCAGCTTCGACATGGTGATCGCGTCATAGCTGCCCTCGGCCATCAGCTCCGCGAACGCAGCGAAGATCCGCTCACGCACCAGCCTGCGGTGCTCGGCGACGTTCTCGGCGGCGATACGGGGCACGAGGACGAACCATAGTTCACAGGCGATAGTCGTCGAGGCGAGCGCCGAGCTCCTCGAAGAGTGCCTGGTTGAGCCCGAAGGCGACCTGGACCTCCTCGACGATGCGGACCTTCTCCGCGGGATCGAGGTCCAGCGCGTCGAGGCGAGCGCGGTAGCCGTCCTTGTAGGGCTTCGGCTTGGGGATCTCGGCGAACTCGTAGAAGTCCACCCCGTCCCCGTCGAGCTCGAAGAACCGGTCGAGCAGCCGGCCGATGGCCTGTCCGCCGGAGAGGTCGCCGAGGTAGCGGGTGTAATGGTGGGCGGCGTAGAGACCACCCCAGGCACGGGTGGCCTCGATCCGGGCGACGTACGCATCGGCAGCCGCCGACTCCACGGCTCCGGTGTCGACGCCCGGCGCCCATACGGCCAGGTCGGCATCGATCGCGGCCAGGCGCTCCAGGGCCACGTCGTGGACGGCTGCGGCGATGGCGTCGGTGGCCGCCAGGTCACGGCCCACCGACTCGAGAGCGAGATAGACCCTGCGCAGACGCAGCAGGTAGTCGGCGTACCCCTTCTCGTTGACCCGGCCACCCAGCAGCTCGCCCATGAAGGAGGAGGTCTCCGCCGCGGCGTGCTGGACACGGGAACCCTCGCGCATCAGGGCGGAGAGCGGGGCGCCGGAGATCTCGTCGACAAGGTGGGCAGTCATGTGTTCTCCAGCGGGGTCGGGGCGTCGGGCGATCGGCGTTCCGGAGAAAGATATTGACACATTGTCAGAAAGTCTTCAAGGCCCATCTTAGGTTACCCTAAGTTCCATTCGCGGCGGATTGAGCACGACTTTTTGCCATCCGGATCCAAAAGAACAACCAGGGCACAGGATCCATACGCCCGATCCATATTGGAGACCGCTTTCAGGACCTTGGTCATTTCCGGCCGGGACTCCGCCTCGGACACGACCTGTTACCGGCGAAGTTACGGCGAAATTTTGCGAATTCAGGCAGCGGTTGAGCGCTGGGCGACGGCGAATCGACGTGGCTAGACTCCCCGCTTCGTCACGGCGAGTCACAGCAACCGGGGGGCTGCAGAGGCTGACTTCTACTCGTCGTGCCCTGTCATCGACAGTTATCAACATCATTGGAGAAGTCACTTGCGCTCCCCACTCTCGGTCCGCGGAGCCGCCGTTGTCGCGGCGACCGCGATGATCGGTCTTTGCGTGACCGCGGCCCCGGCGACTGCGTCCCCGGAGAAGCCCCAGGCCAAGGCCTCGTCGGTCGCCCTGACCGTCAACGTGTCCGACAAGGTCAAGGTGGACACCGGCCGTTACACCGCCACCTACAACGGCAAGAAGACCGTCAACTCCGGCACCAACAAGCCGGCCCTGCCGCTCCTCGAGGGTGAGCAGCAGCTGATCTCCGTCGGTGTCTTCGCCCAGGACGCCGCCGCCGCGCTCCGGAACGGCACCGTCTACTCCGGCGCCTGCTCGGCCCTGGCCGGCAAGGGCGCGACCCTGGTCTCCATCGGCGACGGCTCGAGCTGCGTCAAGCCGGGCGACGCGGTCACGGTGAACCTCGCCGAGCTCAACCTGCAGAAGCTGGGCGCCACCACCGACTACCTGCTCACCGACGAGAGCAAGTCGGTCCACGTGAAGCTCGGCCCGGTCAACGACCTGGTGCAGAACATCGTCTCCGGCGTGCTCACCAAGGTCGGCGGGCTCTCGGTCGGCGTCGACCTCGACGCCGCGGAGAGCACCTGCATGGCGAAGGGCAGCACGTTCAAGGGCGACACCCAGCTCAAGAACGCCGCCGTCACCGTCAACGTCCCCGGCAAGGGTGACATCAAGGTCGCCGACCTGCCCACGGACCCGAAGAAGAACACGACGGTCGTCCCCGACCTCTCGCCGGTGACCGACGCCGTCCTCGGCCGCGTCGACACGCTGCTCCAGTCGGGCCTGAAGAGCAACGCCCTGGGCGGCCTGGACGTCTCCGTGCGCATCGACCTGATCGAGCACATCAAGAAGCAGCTCGCCGTGCTTCTCAAGGGTCTCGAGACCGACCTGGTCGAGCTCACCCTGAACAAGCAGGACAAGACGGCCAAGTCGCTCGAGGTCTCCGCCCTCGACATCAAGGTCCTCGACGCCGTGAAGAAGGTCGGCGTGCCGACCGCCGCCAAGGTCGCCATCGGCACCAGCACCTGCGGCACCAACGGTCTCACCGCCTCCGAGGAGAAGGCTGCGACCAGCGGCCACAAGAAGAACGTCGACGTCGTCGTCTCCGGCGACAAGTCCGACCCGGACACCAGCATCCAGGCCAAGCCCGACAACGCCCCGGCCAACGCCGAGCTCAACCTGCTCTCGTCCCCGGCCGCCAAGGGCGGGTTCGCCGCCGGCGCGCTCGTCCTGCTCGTCGCCGCCGCTGCCGCCACCCGGTGGTTCCTGCTGCGCCGCGCACACGCCTGATCACTGATCAGCACCCCGTCCCGGGCCGAGGCTTCCAGCCTCGGCCCGGGATTCCTTTTGAGGTAAGCGATCGGGCGGCGCGCCTGCGTGCCCACCGCCGCAGGATCGGACAGAGTTACGCCGCCCCCGATGCTCCCCAGAGCTCTTCCCCAACTCTCTGGAGTCCCCCATGCTGCGCCCGTTGGCGACCCTGTGCGCCGTCGTACTCCTCTGCTCCGGCTGCGCCGAGATCTCCGAACCCGGCACCGCCGTCCAAGCCGGATACGGCGCAGACAGCGGCGAGGAGGTCAGCCTGCCGCTGACCGAGGCCGTCGCGAGACTCCCGGTCGCCAAGGAGGTCACCTCCGGCTACGAGCGGGAGAAGTTCAACCACTGGGTCGACGCCGACGGCGACTGCCAGGACGCCCGCACCGAGGTGCTCCTGGAGGAGTCGAGGAAGAAGGCCCGCGGCAGGTGCGAGGCCACCAGGGGCGTATGGGTCTCCGCGTACGACGGCGTCACGCTCAAGCGCCCCGGCGGCCTCGACATCGACCACATGGTCCCGCTCAAGGAGGTCTGGGAGTCCGGCGCCGACGCGTGGGACGACGAGGAGCGGGAGGCGTACGCCAACGACCTCGGCGACCCGCGCACCCTCATCGCCGTCACCGCCGCCACCAACCGCAGCAAGGGCGACCAGGACCCGGCCGACTGGATGCCCGACGCCGCGAGCTACCACTGCACGTACGTCGCGGACTGGGTCGCCGTGAAGATCCGCTGGAGCCTCTTCGTCGACCGCGCCGAGAAGGCCGCGCTGAAGAGGATCGCCGCCGGCTGCGACGACCCCGAGATCACCGTGCGCCTGGCGCAGGCCGGACCGCCCGAGGGCGACACGGGCGAGGGCGACGAGGGCGACGAGGGCGACGCTCCCGCGGGCGGCTCCGGCGAGGATCCCCGTTTCGACACCTGCGCCAAGGCGACCGCGAAGGGCTACGGGCCCTACCGGAAGGGTCGCGACGCCGAGTACGAGTGGTACCGCGACGGCGACAAGGACGGCACGGTCTGCGACAGCTGAAGCGGAGCCCGAAGCGATCAGATCTACTGATTCCGCGTCACAGAACGGGGTTACCTGCCCGTAACCCCCGGTGTTCCTCGACCGTTGTGTGTGACGAAGGTCAAAGGGAGGGGAGAAGTACGTGCGCACAACACTCATCGCGCGGGGAGCCGCGGTCGCGGCTGCGGCCGCCATGGTTGCCTTGTCAGCCGCACCTGCAAGCGCCGCCACGGTGTCGCAGGCGTCCGCGACCGCGCTGAGCCTGGAGCTCGCCGGCACCGGGGCGAGGGACACCGGCACCTACGCCGTCACCAATGACGGCTCCAAGGAGTCCGCCACGGGCACCAACGAGCCGCTCATCACGGCTCTCGGCGGGCAGGACGCGATCCAGGCCGGCACGCTGGCCCAGGACGCGGTCGCCAACAAGAACGCCACCTCGGCCGCCTGCTCCGGCCTCGCCGGAGACGGCGCGACCGTGGTCGCCGTCGGGTCCGGCAACTGCCTCAGCGGCGGCGACAACATCTCGCTCGACGCGGCCAGCCTCGACTTCAGCGACGTCGAGCTCGTCTCGTCGGGGCTGTTCCAGGGCGTCGACCAGCAGCTGATCACCGCGTTGAAGGACGCCGGTCTCAGCCAGACCGCGGTCACCGACCCGCTGTCGAAGGCGCTCGAGGACGTCCTCGCGGCCATGGGCGATCCCGGTCTGCACCTCGACCTCGGTGCCGTGCAGAGCAGCTGCACCGCCGACAAGGACACCGCCTCCGGCGACAGCAGCCTGGCGAACAGCAGGGCGTACGTCACGGTCCCGACCGTCGGTGACGTCACCCTGGTCGACCTGCCGGTCGACCCCGACGTCAACCAGAAGGTCGTCACCGACCTGACCGGCGTGACCGACGCGATCCTGGATGCCCTGCGCACCCAGTTCAGCAAGGCCCTGAACGGCGCCCTGGCACCGGCCAACGGCGGACTCGACCAGCTTCAGGCGCAGGTGCTCGACACCGCTCTCGGGCAGATCCAGTCGCAGCTCGCTCCGCTGGAGGAGAACGTCCTCGACATCACGCTCAACAAGCAGGACACCGCGCCCGGTGAGATCACGGTGACCGCCCTGGACGCGAAGGTCCTCCCGGCGGCCGAGGGGTTCGTCGGCGGCAGCCTCGCGCACCTGACGATCGGCACGAGCCACTGCGGCCCGAACAGCCCGATCACGAAGACGGTGGTCAACAACCCGCCGAAGAACAACCCGCCGGCCACGGTCCCGACCGTGGTGACCTCCGGCATGGAGAGCTACGACGACGGCAGCGCCGGCCGCATCGCCCTCGTCACCCTGCTGCTCCTCGCGGCCGCGGGCGCCGGTGCGGCGACGTACGTCCGCATGCTGCGGCGTGGCTGAACCCACTGCTGACTCGCCGTCGCGGCTCGCCGCGGCGGCGAGCAGCCTGTGGACCGCCATGGTCGTGCTCGCCGTGGCGATGGTGCTGGCCGGGCTGGTGTGGCCGGCCGGCAGCGAGGCGGTGGAGGTGCCACCCGGCGCCCCGAAGCGCCTCGAGCTGCCCGGGCTGCACACGAGGGCCAAGGTCGTCCCGATCCGGCTCGACGGCGAGGTCCTCGACCCGCCGCGCAACCCGCGCGAGATCGGCTGGTGGGTCGGCAGCGCCAAACCGGGCTCCGCGCAGGGCCAGACCGTCGTCACCGGCCACACCGTGCACACCGGTGGTGGCAGCCTCAACAAGCTCGACCACATCAAGGAGGGGCAGGAGGTCGACGTCGTCACCAAGGACGGCACCTTCCAGCACCAGGTCGACTCCGTCGAGGTGCTCAGCCGCAAGGAGCTGGCCGAGCAGGCCCAGCGCATCTTCGGCCAAGACCACGGCGACGGGCGACTGGTGATCATCACCTGCACCGACTGGAACGGCTCGGGCTACGACAGCAACATCGTCGTTTTCGCGCACCGATTCAATTCACTGCCCAAGCACAAGAAGTAGTGCCGAGTCGGCTCATCCTGACCAAACGGCCTGCCGAGTCGGCCCGTCATGACGGGCCGACTCGGCAGGGCTACAGGTACAGGCCTGTGGATTCGTCCGCGATCCGCTCCGCGGCGACGGCGTGCACGTCGCGCTCGCGCATCAGGATGTAGACCTCTCCGGCGACCTCGACCTCCGGCTTGTCGTCGGCGTCGAAGAGCACCCGGTCGCCGATCTCGACGGCACGCGCGTGCGGGCCGACCGCGACCACACGCGACCAGGTGAGCCGTCGGGCCGCGCCCATGGCGGCCGTCGCCGGGATGACGATGCCGCCCGAGGAGCGCCGCTCACCGGCGTCGGAACCGACCTCGACCAGAACCCGGTCGTGGAGCATCTTGATGGGGGTCTTGTCGGTCACGTTCCGTCTTGCCTTGCCGGTGTGGGGGTGGTCAGTTGACCTTGGTGATCTTACGCAGCGTCGCCACGAGCAGGACGGTGCCCACCACCCCGCCGACGGTCTTGGCGATGTTGCCCATCTTCGGCTCGCCGGAGACCGGGTCGACGTAGACCGCCTTCACGGCCGCCACCTGGCGCTGAACGATCGTCTTCGGGCTGCCCCGGTAGATCAGCTCGTCGATGGTGCCTGCGAGCCGCTCGCGGATCTCTTCGATCTCGGACTCGAGCGAGGAAGTCTGGTCCTTGGACATGCGCAGACCTTAGCAACCGGCGTACGTCCACTGCGTGCTCCACCGCTGCGGTTCGCCGGATCAGTTGGGTAGGTTGGCGTCATGACGCGTCTCGAGCCGGGCGATGTTGCCCCTGACTTCACTCTTCCCGACGACACCGGTGCGGAGGTCTCGCTCAACAGCCTCCGCGGCCGCAAGGTGATCGTCTACTTCTACCCCGCCGCGATGACCCCCGGCTGCACCAAGCAGGCCTGCGACTTCACCGACTCGATCGACTCGCTGAAGGCCGCCGGCTACGAGGTCGTCGGGGTCTCGAAGGACAAGCCCGCCAAGCTCGCGAAGTTCCGCGAGCGTGACGGGCTCACCATCACCCTGGTCTCCGACGAGGACCTCTCCGTGCACCAGGCCTACGGCGCCTACGGCGAGAAGAAGCTCTACGGCAAGGTCGTCGAGGGCGTGATCCGTTCGACGTTCGTGGTCGACGAGGAGGGCAAGATCGAGGTCGCGCAGTACAACGTCAAGGCGACCGGTCACGTCGCCAAGCTCCGCCGCGACCTCGGTCTGGCTTCGTAGTCCTACTGCTGGTCGTCGGGCTTCTTGAAGTCCGGCGGAGGAGGTACGTCCCCCGGGATCTCCTTGGGCGGCTCGACGACCACGGGGCCGGTGCCGGCGCTCCACTTGGCACCGGTCTCCTTCAGCCACTCGCCCGCGTGGGCGGCGACCTCGGTGGCGGCGGCGCCGACCTGGAGGAGACCCGACAGGGCCTGGTTGCGCGGGGAGTCCGCGTCGGGGGCGGACGCCATCTCGGCCCGCTTGGCCTCGATCTGCGCCTTGAACTCGCCGGCCTTCTCGATGGTCTTCTCGCCGCCGGTGACAAGGTGAGGTGCCGACTTCACCTTGGCGTCCTCGACCGCGGGCTTGGCGCCTTCGACGCCCTTCTGGACGCCATCGCGCCAGTTGGACGCGTTGTCCTTGAACGACATGACTTCATCCCTCTCTGGATGGGGTGTTGTTCTTCCATCCTTGAGGGTCGGGTGCCTGTTGTCCATGGGGATCGCCCCTGGTCCGCCCCGGGTCGAACCCGGACTCTGGGTGCCGAAGGCGGGACTTGAACCCGCACGCCCTGGAGCACAGCATCCTAAGTGCTGCGTGTCTGCCAATTCCACCACTTCGGCCGAGCGGCGATCAGTCTAGGGGTTGACCGGCGCAACCGGACAGCCAACGGCACCGGACATGCCCATGGTTCTACTCGCCGGCCAAGGCGTACTTGCCACGACTCGCGCCGCTGAAGTTCGGGGTCTGGCTGTGGCAGTTGGGGCAGAGGAACCGAAGGTTGTCGGCGACATTGTTGTGGAAGTCGCCATCGACGTGATCGATGTGGAGCCGGAGGGGCTTGCCTCGCCACGTTTCGCCGCAGCCACACTGCTCGCACACGTAGAGCCGGCCTACCTCGAGGAGTGCTCGTCGCAACATCGGCGGCTTGGCTCGCCCGCTGCCTGCTGGTCGGACGACAAGGATCTCCTCCGCCGAGTGGCGGGCATGTGCGCCCGTACCGACGTACCGAACGAAGTGGCTCGTGTCGATGCCCATCTTCTTGAGCATCCGGCTTATGTGGGCATGGGTCCCACCCGCCTGGTTGAGGCCGAGGTGCCGCAGTACGCCTGCGACGGACGTCGAGTTGTCGACGGCCTCTTGCAGCATCTCCTGCGTGTACTTCCGCCAAGTCATCCTCTGACAGTAAGCCTGGCCACCGACATTGTCGGCGGCCAGGCTTCTGTCAGCGATTCATCAGAATCAGGCGACGTTGTACTTGTCGCCCTCGGCGTTCTCCGGCAGGGCCCAGAAGACGATCAGGACGATGGCGCCGATGCACGGCACCAGGGCGATCAGCCACCACCAGCCGGAGCGGCCGGTGTCGTGCAGGCGGCGAGCGCCGACGGCGAGGTACGGAACCAGGACGGCGAGGCCGATGATCCCGCTCAGCACAGCGCCCGCGGTCGAGTCGTTACCGAGGATCAGGCTGATCGCCAGATTGATCACCCACACGGCAAAGACGGGCCACCAGAACTCGGACCGGCTGGAACGGCCCTCGAAGGAGGCGTACTTCTTGAAGAAGCGCACGATGGCGTCGCGGGGCGACGCGCCGCGGAGCGGCTGGCTCAGTGAAACTTCGCCCACGGGACCAGCGCCGTACGGCTGCTGCGGGGGCGGGGGCGGCGGGTAATCCGTCACGGATATCTCCTCGTCGAGATGAATTGGATGTGCGAAACCTAGCCGGGACGGGCACCGAGGTAAAGGACCATTACCCCTAGGGTGGAGCCATGACCACGCTGGTCCTCGCCTCCAAGTCCCCCGCCCGGCTGCAGACCCTCCTCAGCGCAGGCGTCGAGCCTGTGGTGATCGTCTCCGGGGTCGACGAGAGCGTCCTCGACGGGCTCGCACCGACGGAGCTCGCGCTGGGGCTCGCCGAGCTCAAGCGTGACGCGGTCGCCGGCCGGCCCGACGTCCCGGAGGGGGCGCTCGTCCTCGGCTGTGACAGCGTCCTCGAGCTCGACGGCAAGGCGCTCGGCAAGCCGCACGACCCCGAGGAGGCGATCCAGCGCTGGCGGGAGATGCGGGGGCGCAGCGGCGTACTCGTCTCCGGGCATGCGCTGACCGACATCGCGACGGGGCGGCAGGTGTCGCAGACCGCTGCCACGACGGTGCACTTCGCCGACGTCAGCGACGAGGAGATCGCTGCGTACGTCGCGACCGGTGAGCCGCTGCACGTCGCCGGCGCGTTCACGATCGACGGGCTCGGCGGCGCCTTCATCACCGGGATCGAGGGCGACCACCACAACGTGGTCGGGCTGAGCCTGCCGCTGCTACGCGACCTGCTCAGCCGGCTCGGTCATGCGTGGCCGGATCTGTGGAGCCGATGATCGGCTCGCGACGCTCAGGGGCGACCAGGAGCGGCCCACCCTCGGCGGCCTCGAGCGCCGCCGCCTCCTCCTCGACGCTGCCGTAGACCTGCGTGTAGCGGATCGGGCGGCCGAAGACGAACTTCCGGAACAGGAAGAACCGAGCCACCTGACCCATCAGCACGCCGACCACGTTGGCCGAGAGGTTGTCGGCGATCGCGCTGTCCCAGCCGATCACGCTGCGCGTGACGTAGAGGCAGGCGATCGGCAGCAGCATGGTGATCGCGTTGATCACGACGTAGGCGGTGAAGCCGCCGTCGGGATGGTCGGAGACGCGGTGGCGGAAGGTCCAGCGGCGGCTCAGGTCATAGCTGATCACCATGCCGACCGTGTTGGCGATGATGTAGGCCGGGATCGGCTGGCTGTTCATCGGACCCGCCCCCAGGAAGAACCCGTGGACGAGTCCGTTGAACAGCACGAAGGCGACTGCAGTCGCGATTCCGCCGACCATCATGAAGCGGACCACCTCACCGAAGAGGCGGGTGCGACGCAGCCGTCCCAGCAGCTGTCCCCCGAACACCATGGAGCCACAGTAAACGGTCGGTGGTGAGATGGCTCTTGATTACTTCCCGCGGTTTGTTCAGTACGCAGTAAGATCCGCCCTCACTCGACGGGCAGACCGAGGCCTCTTGCGATCAGCATGCGCTGCACCTCGGAGGTGCCCTCGCCGATCTCCAGGATCTTCGCGTCGCGGTAGAACCGGGCCACCGGATACTCCTCCATGAACCCGTAGCCGCCGAAGATCTGGGTGGCGATGCGGGTCGCGGTGACGGCCGACTCGGTGGCGTACAGCTTCGCGGCGGCGGCGGCCTGCTTGAACTCCTTCATGGTCACCGCGCCCGAGTCGAGCCCGGACTTCATCGCGGCGGCCTCGTACGTCAGCAGGCGCGAGGCCCGCAGCATGACCTCGAGGTCGGCGATCTGGAAGGCGACGCCCTGCTTGCGGCCGATCGGGCCGCCGAAGGTCTGCCGCTCCCCGGCGTACTCGAGCGCCATGTCGAGGCAGGCCTGGATGCAGCCGACCGCGAGCGCGGCGATCGCGACGCGGCCGTCGTCGAGGGTGGCCAGGAACTGGGCGTAGCCGCGACCGCGCTCGCCGAGGAGGTGGTCGGCCGGGACCCGGGCGCCGTCGAAGGAGAGCGGGTGGGTGTCGGAGGCGTGCCAGCCGAGCTTGTCGTAGGCCTTCTCGGCGGTGAAACCGGGCGTGCCCGAGGGGATCATGATGGTGCTGATCTCGGGCTTGCCGTTCTCGCGGGTGCCGGTGCGCGCGGTGACGGTGACGACCGAGGTGATCGAGGAGCCGGAGTTGGTGATGAACTGCTTGGCACCGTCGACGACCCACTCGTCGCCGTCCAGGACGGCCTTGGTGGCGGTCGCACCGGCGTCGGAGCCGGCGCCCGGCTCGGTCAGCCCGAACCCGGCCAGCTTCTTGCCGGCCACGAGGTCGGGGAGCCAGCGCTCCTTCTGCTCGTCGGTGCCGTAGGTGAGGATCGGGTTGATGCCCAGGCCGACCGCGGCCTCGAGCGTGATCCCGATCGACTGGTCGACGCGGCCGAGCTCCTCGATCGCGACGCAGAGCGCGACGAGGTCACCCTCACCCCCGCCGTACGCCTCGGGGGCGGTCAGGCCGAACAGGCCCAGCTCTCCCATCTTGTGGACCACGTCGACGGGGAAGTGGTGGTCGCGGTCCCACTGCGAGGCATGGGGCGCGATCTCCTTCTGGGCGAAGTCACGGACGACAGCACGCAACTCTTCGTGCTCGGGCTGGAGAAAAGCGGTCACGCGCCCTAGGTTAGCGCTTATTAACCTAGGGCGCGAGACCCGCATCACATCCGGGTCAGATCGAGCTCATCGGAACGTGCCCGTCGAGACCGTCCCGGAGATCCTCCGCTGGAAGATCAGATAGACGACCAGCACCGGAAGCACCGTCAACACCACCCCGGCGAAGAGCGCGCCGAAGTCGACGTTGTAGCCCGCCTGGGACGAGAACGACGCCATCCCCTGGGTGAGCACCCAGTTCTCCCGCTGCGTGTTGAGCGCCACCGGGAGCAGGAACTGGTTCCACAGCCCCAGGAAGTTGAAGATCGCGACGCCGGCCATCCCCGGTGCGGCCATCGGCAGCATGATCTGGAAGAACGTGCGCCACTCCCCCGCACCGTCCATCATCGCGGCCTCGTAGACGTCGTCGGGCAACGTCTTGAAGAAGGCGTAGAGGAAGAAGACGGTGAACGGCAGCGCGTACGCCACGTACGTCAGGATCAGCCCGGGCAGCGTGTTGAGCAGCCCGAAGCCCTGGAGCACGAAGAACAGCGGGACGATGACCAGGAAGACCGGGAAGGTCAGCCCGCCGAGCATCGAGTAGTAGATGAAGTTGCGCCCGAAGAACTCGAACCGGGCCAGCACGTAGGCGCACATCGACCCCAGCAGCATCACCAGCACCAGTGCGGTGCCGACGACGATGACGGTGTTGAAGAAGTACGTCCCGATGCCGGCCTTGGTCCAGGCGCTGGTGTAGTTCTCGAAGCTCCACTCGGCCGGGAGCGAGAACGGCGAGGACAGGATCTCCTTCGACGTCTTGAACGAGGAGAGCACGACCCAGCAGAACGGGACGATGACGATCACCGACCAGATGATCAGCATCGTGTGCGAGGTGCCGGCGACCAGCGCGTCGCCGGGCGTACGCCGCTGGCCGCCGGAGCGGGCAGCGACAGGATTGTCCAGAGTGACAGTGCTCATCGGCGTACGTCTCCCTTCTTGTCCCGTCCGCCGGCGAAGTGGAAGACGACGAAGACCAGGGCGGCGAAGAGCAGCGTGACGAGGGCGAGCACGACGCCCATGGCGGTGGCGTAGCCGAACTGGCTCTTCTTGAAGGCGGTGTTCAACAGGTGCTGGCTCATCGTCAGCGTGCTGTTGGCGGGGCCGCCGCCGGGGTTCAGCGCTGCCATGAAGACGAAGGCGTCGAGGGTCAGGATGCCCAGGTAGATGTAGGCCGTCTGCACGTTGTCACGGATCGAGGGGAGCGTGATCGAGATGGCGGTGCGGAACCGGCCGGCGCCGTCGATGCGGGCGGCCTCGTAGATCTCCGCGGGTACGCCCTTGATGGCGGCCACGAAGAGCACGGTGTAGAAGCCGACGTTGGCCCAGATCATCACGAACATCGAGGCCGGCATCGCCGCACGCACCTCCCCGAGCCAGGCGTAGTCCTTGAAGCCGTCGAGACCGATGCCGGTGAGCAGGCCGTTGAGCAGGCCGGCGGCCGGGTCGTAGACCTGCGCCCAGAGCAGGCCGATGACGACGGCCGGGACGGCGTAGGGGAAGAACGAGACGACCCGGTAGAAGGCGGAGCCGTTGAGACCGCGTACCTGACCGGTGCTGGGACCCGCGGTGGTCACCACCACCGCGATCGCCAGGGCCGCGACGAGCGTCACCAGGGGCACCACGATCGTCAGCAGCACGTTGTTGCGCAGCGCCTTGAGGAAGGTCTCGTCGTGGAGCAGCTTGGCGTAGTTGTCCAGGCCGACGAAGTTCATGACCGGGGAGAAGCCGGTCCAGTCGGTCAGCGAGTAGAAGAGGGCCTGCCCGATCGGGACCACGACGAAGATGACGAAGACCGCGACCGGAAGGCCGAGGAAGACTGTCATGAACAGTGCCCGGTCGAGGGTGAGCTTGCGGCGACGCCGGCGGGGCGGAGCTCCCCAGGGGTTGTCCCCGGGGAGCCCGCCTGCCAATGTCGCATCAGCGGCTGATACAGACATGTGTGGTTCTCGATCTATGAGGGACGGATCAGGTGATCTTGAGCTTCTCGATCGACGAGTCGTCGGCGACCTTGTCGAAGATGCCCTGGACGGCCTTGGTCAGGCCCTTCACGTCGAGGTCACCGGAGAGGAACGAGTTCCACACGACCAGCTCGTCGGCGTTGGTGCCGTAGTAGTCGTAGAACTGGAAGTTGAAGGTGTTCTCACCGGCGGCGTCGAGCATGGCACCCTGTGACTTGAGCGCCGTGGAGCCGAACCCGTCGGCCGGGATGGTGCCCTTGACGATGGTCGGCGCGAGCTTGGTCTTGGTGAAGTTGGTCGCGGCCTCCTTCGACAGCATCGCGCGGAGCAGCTCCTTGCCACCGGCCGGGTTCTTCGCCTTCTTCGGCACGATGTACGCCTCGCCCGCCGCGGCGCGGATCGCCTCGTACGGCAGCGCCGAGTTGTCGGAGAGCACGAACTCGGGGACGCCGGTCATCTCGAAGCCGGCCTTGGTGGCGTCCTTCATCTCGTTCTCGATCCAGCCACCGCTCGGGTAGAGCAGCGCCTGCTGGTCGTTGGACCACTTGGCCTGCGCGGCGGTGAACTGCGTGCCGGCGCCGCCGGGGACGAACATGCCGCCCTTCACCATCTCGCCGAGCTTGCCGAGGATGCCCTGGATGACCTCGTGGGACCAGATGTTCTTCTCGAGGTTCTCCAGGCCGAGGCGTACCTCGTCCCCGCCTTCCTTGGCGGCCGAGTCGACGACCAGGGTGCGGTAGTAGGTCGCGGCCTCCTTGCCCCAGACCCAGAGGTACTTCTTCTTGGCCTTGGCCTTGGCGCCCAGGTCGAGAGCCTCGTCCCAGGTCTTCGGCGCGGTCCAGCCGTTCTCCTTGAACAGCGACGCCGAGTACCAGACGCCGTAGACCGTCATCACGTAGTTGATCGCGACGAACTTGTCGCTGTACGTGCCGGGCACCTTGACGTTGGGGTAGAGGGCGTCCTCGATCTTGGTTCCCTCGTAGCTGTTGGCCGCGAAGACGTCGTCGAGGGTCTCGAGCTGGTCGACGATCGAGCTGAAGCCGATGAGGTCGGCACCAGAGTTGTCGATCAGGTCCGGCGGAGTGCCGCCGACGAAACGGGGCTGGAGCTCGGTGGCGATCTTGGTGGTGGCGCTGACCTTCACCTCGACCTTCGGGAACTCGCCGGCCACCTGCTTGCCGGCGAACTCGGCGTAGTCGAAGCCGTAGCCACCGTCGAAGATGACCGCGTCGACCTTGCTGTCCTCGGCGAGGCCGAACGGGTTGGTCGCCGACTTCTTGCCACCGGAGGTGGTGTTGCTGTCGCTACCAGGCGCGCCACACGCTGCGAGCGCTCCGGAGAGCGACACGAGCGCCGCGCCGGCGAGGGTGCCGCGCAGAAGAGTCCGGCGGTCGAGCCGGTGAAGCTGCTGGGACATCGTGCTGCCTTCTTTCGGGTGGGTTCCTCTTTGCTTCTTCTTACGGGTGTTCAGGCCATGCTTCCGATGCGCTCGCCGTAGCGAGCCTTCAACGCATCGTTGTGCTCATCGCCACCCGGGATGTTGGCGGAGAGATAGAGGGGCGGGGTCTCGCCCGCTTCCTGGATCCGTGCGGCGGTGCCGAGGGTCAGGAGCTGGGCGATGTAGGCCGCCGTGATGGAGGAGACGGCACCGGCGAGGATGCCGTCGTCGCCGACGGGGACGGTCGCGTCGCCGAAGGGGGCCAGGTTGTCGATCACCACGTCGGCGATCTCGGCCAGGCGCTTGCCGCTGGGGTGCTTGGGGGTGACCGCGTTGGTGTGCTCGAGGCTGGTCACCGCGATCACGGTGTGGCCCTTCTCCTTGGCGCGCAGCGCGATGCCGACGATCGAGCCGTTGACGCCGGAGTTGGACGCGATCAGGAAGACGTCCTCGGGGTGGAACTCGTGGAGCTCCCAGAGCTCGTCGGCGATGTTGGTGTCACGCTCGAGGAGACCGCCCTTGAGGTCGCTCGCCGGCCGGTCGCCCTTGAGGACCGTGTCGCGCAGCGCGATGGCGTGGGTGGGGATCAGACCACCGGCACGGCCGGCGATCTCCATCGCGAACGCCTGGGAGTGGCCGGTGCCGAAGGCCTGCAGCACACCGCCGTTGCGGATGCTGGTCACCATCGCCTCGACCGCCTCGTCGAGACCCCCGGACTGCGCGAACGACTGCAGCTCGGACAGGCGTGTGCGAACCTGCTCGTCGAAGGCTCCGAACACGTCTCTGGTCAATTAGTCCACCCACCTAGCAAACTCGCGCCGCGACTGTATGCCGAGGCCTGCGCTCGAAAACTATTTGGAGAGAGTACGCCTGGCAATGGTTTTCTGTTACGAAAAGGTGTCAATGAATAACAACTACTTGGGCCTCGACGCCGGAGGCACCAGCACTCGGGCCGTCGTGGTCTCCTCCGACGGGCTCTGCAGAGGCATCGGGAAGGCCGGCAGCGGCAACCCGACCTCGGCCGGCGTCGCCGCCGCGACCGGGGCGATCAAGGACGCGGTCACCCAGGCCCTGACCTCCGCGAAGGCCGGTCCGGTCGCCGGCGCCGCCCTGGCGGTGGCGGGCGCGGGCGACCCCGGGCACCGGGCGGCGATCGTGGCCGCTCTCTCCGGGCTGGTCGCGAGCGAGCCGGTCTTCGACTTCGATGTGCTGGCTGCGTACTTCTCGGGGACGGCGGCGCCGGACGGCTATGTGCTGCTCTCCGGCACGGGGGCGTCGGCGGTGCGGGTCGAGGACGGCCGGCTGGCGGGCATCTCGGACGGGCTGGGCTGGCTGCTCGGCGACGTCGGCTCGGGCTTCTGGCTCGGCCGTGAGGTCGTACGTGCCGGGCTGGCGCCGCTCGACGGGCGAGGCGCGACCACGTCGCTGACCGGCCTGCTGCTGGACCGGCTCGGGATCGCCGTCGACGACCGTCGACAGGGCGGCCGGACCGCGACCCTCGTCGCCGCGACGGCGGCTCTCTACGCGATGCCGCCGCTGCGGCTGGCCGACTTCGCCGCCCTCGTCTTCACCGCGGCGGGTGCCGGCGACCGGGTCGCCGCGGGCATTCTGGACGAGGCCGCGGCCGGGTTGGCGGAGACGCTGGCGTCGGTGCGTACGCCTGATGTCGAGGGGCCGCTGGTGGCTGCCGGGAGCGTCCTGGCCCGGCAGCCGGACTTCGCCGCGCGGGTCGCTCCCGGAGCGGTCGTGGCGACCGACGGGCTGGCCGGGGCGGCCGTGCTGGCGCTGCGTCACGGGGGCGTGCGCGTCGACGACGCGGTCTACGCACGGGTAACCTCGTCGCTCGCCCAGCTCACCGGAGTGTGACAATCGTTACTACGGCTGCCTGAAGCCAGGCCGGAAGGCCTCCCCTAGCATGTCCTTGCATTCACGATGGAGGAGTTCTCGTTGAGCAAGCCACTGACAAAGGTCCTGATCGCCAACCGCGGTGAGATCGCCGTCCGAGTGATCCGCGCGTGCAAGGACGCCGGAATCGGCTCCGTAGCGATCTACGCGGACCCCGACCGTGACGCGCTCTTCGTGCGCCTGGCCGATGAGTCCTACTCGCTCGGCGGAGCCACGCCGGCGGAGTCCTACCTGTCCATCGAGAAGATCATCGATGTCGCCAAGCAGTCCGGCGCGGACTCGGTCCACCCGGGCTACGGCTTCCTGGCGGAGAACGCCGACTTCGCCCAGGCCGTGATCGACGCGGGCCTGACCTGGATCGGCCCCTCCCCGGAGGCGATCGACGCGCTGGGCGACAAGGCGAAGGCCAAGCAGATCGCGCTGAAGGCGGGCGCCCCGCTGGCCCCGGGTCTCAAGGACCCGGTCAAGGACGCCTCCGAGATCGTCACCTTCGCCGAGGAGTACGGCCTCCCGGTCGCCATCAAGGCGGTCTTCGGTGGTGGCGGTCGCGGCCTGAAGGTCGCCCGCACCCTCGAGGAGATCCCCGAGCTCTACGAGTCGGCCGTGCGTGAGGCCGTCGGCGCCTTCGGTCGTGGCGAGTGCCTGGTCGAGAAGTTCCTCGACAAGCCGCGCCACGTCGAGACCCAGTGCCTGGCCGACAAGCACGGCAACGTGGTCGTCGTCTCCACCCGCGACTGCTCCCTGCAGCGCCGCCACCAGAAGCTCGTCGAGGAGGCCCCCGCGCCGTTCCTGACCGACGAGCAGAACAAGCGCCTCTACGAGTCCTCCAAGGCGATCCTGCGCGAGGCCGGCTACGTCGGCGCGGGCACCTGTGAGTTCCTCGTCGCCGCCGACGGCACCATCTCCTTCCTCGAGGTCAACACCCGCCTCCAGGTCGAGCACTGCGTCTCCGAGGAGGTCACCGGCATCGATCTGGTCCGCGAGATGTTCCGCATCGCCGCAGGTGAGGAGCTGGGCTACG
Source organism: Nocardioides sp. NPDC126508 (assembly GCA_040302365.1). Taxonomy (GTDB): domain Bacteria; phylum Actinomycetota; class Actinomycetes; order Propionibacteriales; family Nocardioidaceae; genus Nocardioides. The sequence continues at coordinate 496,641 of JBEOUM010000002.1, read as the reverse complement.
ACGACCCCGAGGTCCGCGGCCACTCCATCGAGTTCCGCATCAACGCCGAGGACGGCGGCAACAACTTCATGCCGGCCCCCGGCACCCTGACCGAGTGGGCGCCGCCCGCCGGTCCCGGTGTCCGGTTGGACGGCGGCTACGAGAAGGGCGAGACCATCCCGGGCTCGTTCGACTCGCTGATCGCCAAGCTGATCGTCTCCGGCCGCGACCGCACCCAGGCGCTCGAGCGCTCGCGTCGTGCGCTGGACGAGTTCAAGGTCGACGGCATGCCGACCGTCATCCCGTTCCACCAGGCCGTCGTCACCGACCCGGCCTACACCGCCGAGAACGGCTCCTTCGACGTCTACACGACCTGGATCGAGACCGACTTCGACAACCAGATCCAGCCGTACGCCGGTGCTGCCGGTGAGCCCGCCGAGGACGTCGAGCGTCAGACCGTCGTGGTCGAGGTCGGCGGCAAGCGCCTCTCCGTCTCGCTGCCCGCCGGGCTCGGTGGCCTCGCGGTCGGCGGTGGCGCCGGCGCCGGTGCCGCGAAGAAGCCGAAGCGCTCCGCGAAGAAGGCCGGCGCGGCCGCCTCGGGCGACTCCGTCACCTCGCCGATGCAGGGCACCATCGTCAAGATCGCCGTCGAGGAGGGCCAGGAGGTCGCCGAGGGCGACGTCGTCGTGGTCATCGAGGCGATGAAGATGGAGCAGCCCCTCAAGGCCCACAAGGCCGGCGTCGTCACCGGCCTGAGCGCCACCGTGGGCGAGACCGTCGCCAACGGAGCGGTCATCGCCGAGATCAAGTAGCTCGCTCAACCGACGGCGGCCGTTCACCGAGGTAACTCGGTGGACGGCCGCTTCCTTTGTGGAGTTCCACGAGGGAAGTACGCGCTCACCGAGTTACCTCGGTGAGCATTCCGCGTCACAACCCGAGCTCGTCGGCCAGCACGTTCAGATGGAGTTCGAAGAGAGTGGCGGGGTCGCCGAACGCATCGGGGCCGAACTGGCCGAAGACCTCGAAGCTGACCCGGCCGAAGAGGCTCGTCCAGACGAGTACGCCGCGGGTGAGCGCGGCATCGGGAAGATCGAGGCCGAGCTGGTCACGGATGCCCTGGAGCCCCACCTCGAGCTCGGGTGAGATCTCGCCCGCCCCCTCGGGCACGGTCAGCCGGCCGGCGGCGAGTGCACCGGCACACACCCGCAGCATCGCGGTCGGCACGCGGGTGCCCGGCACGCTGGTGCGCTCGTCCGGCGCGGCGTAGCCGGGGACGGGCGACCCGAAGAGCAGCGCGTACGTCGCCGGCTCGGCGAGCGCCCAGGCCCTGACCGCGCGGCCGAGTGCGAGGAACTGGGCGCGGTGGTCGTCCTCGGGGGCCGCCGCGACGGCGGCGTCGACGGCGTCGCCGAGCTCGTCGTACCCGGAGACGAGGAGCAGCGTCAGCAGCTCGTCGCGGTTCTTCACATAGCGGTAGACCGCCGAGGAGACCACGCCGAGGTCGCGGGCGACCGCGCGCAGCGAGAGCGCGGCGGCGCCGTGGACCGCCAGGTGCTCGCGGCCGATCCGGACGATCTCGTCCATGGTCTGCGCCCGTGCCCGTTCACGTGGAGTACCTGCCATGCCGTCATCGTGCCTCGAAAACGAGAGCGCCGTCAACAAAAGAGAGCAGTGCTCTTGCATTTGCCGGCGGCCTGCGCCAGACTCATTCCGAGAGCAATGCTCTCGTAACCCACGAAGGAGACCCTCATGAACAGCACCTACCTCGTCATCGGCGCCGGCCCGGTCGGCGCGACCATCGCCCAGCAGCTCGCCGCCCGCGGGGATCGCGTACGCCTCCTCACCCGCTCCGGCAGCGGCCCGGTCCACGCGAGCATCGAGCGCCTCCGCGGCGACGCCTCGGACCTCGACACCCTCACCCACGCCGCCTCCGGGACCCGCGCCGTGTTCCACTGCATGCACGGCAGCGCCTACGCCGCCGACACCTGGCGCGCCGAGCTGCCCCGGGCCGAGAAGGTCGTGCTCGAGGCCGCCGGGAAGGCAGGCGCCGTGGTCGTCTTCCCCGAGAGCCTCTACGCCTACGGCCGCGTCACCGGGCCGATGACCGAGCAGACGCCGCGCAACGCCGACTTCGGCAAGCCCGCCGTGCGGGTCGAGCTCCTCCGTGCCCGCGACGCCTCCCCGACCCCGACCGTCAGCGTCGCCGCCTCGGACTTCTACGGCCCGCTGGTGCGCAACGCGCACGCCGGCGAGCGGATGGTGCCGACGGTCCTCGCCGGCAGGACCATGCGCGTCCTCGGCGACCCGGACGCGCCGCACTCCTGGACGTACGTCCCCGACCTGGGCGCCGCGATGATCAGGGCGGCCGACGAGGAGAGCCTGTGGAACACCTTCCTGCACGCGCCCACCGCCCCGGCGATCTCCCAGCGGGCCCTGGTCGAGCTCTACGCGGACGTCGCCGGGGTCGCCGCTCCGCGGGTCGGCCGCATCCCCACCTGGACGCTCAAGGCGATCGGCGCGGTGCACCCCGGCACCCGGGAGCTGGCCGAGATGACCTACCAGTTCGACAAGCCGTTCGTGCTGGACTCCACGGCCAGCGAGTCCCTGCTCGGGCTGTCCCCCACCCCGCTCGAGACCGGGGCCAAGGCGACGGTGGACTGGTGGCGCGCCCAGGCCTGAGCCAGGCTGGAGCTACCGGGCGCTCCAGCCACCGTCCATGGCCCAGGAGGCTCCGGAGACCATCGAGGCATCCGGACCGGTCAGCCAGCCGACCAGGGAGCCGACCTCGTCCGGCTCGACCAGCCGCTTGACCGCGACGTCCTGCAGCAGCACCTTCTCGACGACCTCGGAGGCCTCGATCCCGTGCACGAGAGCCTGGTCGGCGATCTGCTTCTCCACCAGCGGCGTACGCACGTAGCCGGGGTTGATGCAGACGCTGGTCACCCCGTGCGGACCGCCCTCGAGGGCGGTGACCTTGGAGAGCCCCTCCAGACCGTGCTTGGCCGAGACGTAGGCGCTCTTGAAGGGCGAGGCGACCAGGCCGTGCACGGAGGAGATGTTGACGATGCGGCCCCAGCCGTTGGCGTACATGTGCGGCAACGCGGCCCTGACCAGCAGGAACGGGGCGACGAGCATGATCGCGTGGATCCTGCGGAAGTCGTCGGGGTCGAACTTCTCGATCGGGCTGACCCGCTGGATGCCGGCGTTGTTGACCAGGATGTCGACCTCCAGCGAGAGGTCGTCCAAGGCCTCGGTGGCGGTCAGGTCGACCACCCACGCCTCGCCGCCGATCTCGTCGGCGAGTGCAAGGGCGGCGTCGCCGGCGACGTCGGCGACGACGACCCGCGCGCCCCGGGCGGCGAGCTCGCGGGCCACCGCCGCACCGATCCCCGAGGCACCGCCGGTGACCAGGGCCCGCCGACCCTGCAGCGTACGTCCGGGATCGACGGCGGTCCCCGAGACAGGTCGCGCCGAGCTCACGCCGGGCTCACCTCACGCGCGGCCTCGCGGTCGGCGTCGGCGCGGTCCAGCGCCCGCAGCGACGTGCCCTTGGTCTCCTTGAGGGTGAGCACGACGAGCGCGGTGATGATCCCGGCCACGGCCAGGTAGATCGCGGTGTTGGTCCAGGTGCCGGTATCCTTGAGCCAGGCGATGGCGAGCAGCGGAGCGAGCGAGCCGGCGAAGATCGAGGTCACCTGGTAGGAGATCGAGATGCCGGAGTAGCGCATCCGGGTGGGGAACATCTCGGCCATGATCGCGGGCTGGGTGGAGTACATCAGGGCGTGGATCGCCAGGCCGGCGACCAGCGCCGTCACGATCGCGAGGTCGCTCTCGGTGTCGAGCATCGGGAACGCCCAGAAGCCCCAGGTGGCACCGAGGACCGCCCCGACGAGATAGACCGGCTTGCGGCCCACGCGGTCGGCGATCCGGCCGACGGCGAGGATGAAGATGAAGTGGCAGGCGTGCGCGATGGCGATCAGGCCGAGCAGCTCGCCCTGGTCCATCTTCTGGTCCTCGACCAGGTAGACGATCGAGAAGGAGACCACCAGGTAGTACATGATGTTCTCCGCGAACCGCAGGCCCATCCCCTTGAGGACGCCCACCGGGTAGCGGCGCAGCACCTCGAAGACGCCGTAGCCTGCGGAGGCGGCGTCGGCCTGCTCCGCCTTCGCCTCGTGGAAGATCGGCGAGTCGGTCACCGAGCGGCGGATGAAGTAGCCGACGAGGACGACGACGGCCGAGAGCCAGAACGCGACCCGCCAGCCCCAGGCCAGGAACGCGGCATCGGAGAGCGTGATGGTCATCAGCGTGAGGACCAGCGTGGCCAGCAGGTTGCCCACCGGCACCGCGGCCTGCGGCCAGGCGGCCCAGGTCGCGCGCCTGTCGTCCGGGGCGTGCTCGGCGACGAGCAGGACGGCGCCGCCCCATTCCCCACCCAGCGCGAGCCCCTGCACGAACCGCAGCAGCACCAGCGCGATCGGCGCGGCGAGACCGACCTGGCCGTACGTCGGCAGGCAGCCCATCAGCACCGTGGCGACGCCGATCAGCATGATGGTCAGCTGCAGTGTGTACTTGCGGCCGAGGCGGTCGCCGATGTGGCCGAAGACGACGCCGCCCAGCGGCCGGGCGACGAACCCGATCGCGTAGGTGACGAAGGCGGCGATGATCGCGTCGTAGGCGTTGCCGGTCGCCGGCATGATCACCTTGGCGAAGACGAGCGCCGAGGCGGTGGCGTAGAGGAAGAAGTCGTACCACTCCACGACCGTGCCGGCCATGGAGGCCGCCACGGTCCTGCGGAGCAGGCTGTTCTCATCGGGCGAGGGCTCGTCGGCTGGGGGATCGTTCGGGGCGGCAGCGGCGCCCGGCTGTGTGGAGGACATGGCTGGGAGTGTGACAGCGATCACGATGTGCTCGCAACGCGCATGTTGGCACACAGTGTGAACGAAAATGCACATTCACGGCTAAGGTGATCCGATGGCCACGACCTCGCCGACGCCGCCGTCCGCCGACCAGCTGCTCGTGCTGCTGGAGGTTGCCCGCAGCGGCCGGTTCACCACCGCCGCCCGTTCGCTGGGCCTGACCCACACGACGGTCAGCCGCAACATCTCCACCCTGGAACGCGCCCTCGGCGGCCGGGTCCTCGTGCGTGGCTCCGACGGGTGGGCGCTGACCGCCCTGGGCGAGCGCGCGGCGCGGGCCGCCGAGGGCGTCGCCGAGTCGCTGGCCCGGCTGGCCGCCGACGAGCCCGCCGACCCGGTGGCCGGCGTGGTCAGGATGTCGACGACCGACGGGTTCGCGGCGTACATCGCCTCTCCGGCGGTCGCGGTGCTGCGGCAGGACCATCCCGAGCTCGCGGTGGAGATCGTCACCGTGACCCGGCAGGCGGCCCAGCACCGCTCCGGCGTGGACATCGAGGTCGTCGTCGGCGAGCCGTCGGTCAACCGGGGCCGGGCGATGCACCTGGGCGAGTACGAGCTCGGCCTCTACGCCTCCCCCGGCTACCTGGAACGCCACGGCGCCCCCACCACGATCGAGGAGGCCGTCGTACGCCACCGCCTGGTCTACTTCGTCGACTCGATGCTCCAGGTCGACGACCTCGACATCCCCCGGCGGCTGCTGCCCGGCATCCGCGACGCCGTCACCTCGACGAACGTGTTCGTCCACGTCGAGGCGACCCGGGCCGGGGCCGGTCTGGGGCTGCTGCCCTGCTTCATGGCCGACCGGCACCCCGACCTCGTCCGGATGCTCCGGGACGAGATGCACCAGCGGCTGCCCTACTGGGCGGTCGTGCATCCGGAGTCGTGGCGCCGGCCGGCCGTGGCCGCCGTCGTGGGCGGGCTCCGGGAGCAGATGGCCGAGCAGCGGGACGCCCTGCTCGGCCGATGAATCGTCCATCCACTGGTCGGTAACGTCCCATAACCTGGACGACCCCCTCCGGATGGGTACCGTGGCCGCCATGTTCAAGAAGGTGTTGGTTGCCAACCGCGGCGAGATCGCGATCCGAGCTTTCCGTGCAGGCTTCGAGCTCGGGGCCAAGACGGTCGCCGTGTTCCCCTACGAGGACCGGGGCTCAGAGCACCGGCTGAAGGCCGACGAGGCCTACCAGATCGGAGAGCTCGGTCATCCGATCCGGGCCTACCTCGACCCCGAGGCGATCGTCGAGGTCGCCAAGCAGAGCGGCGCGGACGCGATCTATCCCGGCTACGGGTTCCTCTCCGAGAACCCCGCGCTGGCCGAGGCCTGCGCGAAGGCCGGGATCACGTTCATCGGGCCGTCGGCGGAGGTCCTCACGCTCACCGGCAACAAGGCCACCGCCATCGCGGCGGCGAAGGCCGCCGGCGTACCGACGCTGCAGTCGGTCGAGCCGTCCACCGACGTCGACGCGCTCGTCTCTGCCGCTTCTGCTCTTCCCTACCCGCTGTTCGTGAAGGCGGTCGCGGGCGGTGGCGGTCGCGGGATGCGCCGGGTCGACGACCCCGAGAAGCTCCGTGAGGCCGTGGAGACCTGTATGCGCGAGGGCGAGGCCGCCTTCGGCGACCCGACCGTCTTCATCGAGCAGGCCGTGGTCGAGCCGCGTCACATCGAGGTGCAGATCCTCGCCGACGGCACCGGTGAGGTCATCCACCTCTTCGAGCGCGACTGCTCGGTCCAGCGCCGCCACCAGAAGGTCGTGGAGATCGCGCCCGCGCCGAATCTCGATCCTGACCTGCGGGAACGCATGTGCGCGGACGCGGTGCGGTTCGCAAAGGAGATCGGCTACTCCTGCGCCGGCACCGTCGAGTTCCTCCTCGACCCTGCCGGCAACTACGTCTTCATCGAGATGAACCCGCGCATCCAGGTCGAGCACACCGTGACCGAGGAGGTCACCGACGTCGACCTGGTCCGCTCGCAGATGCGGATCGCCTCCGGCGAGACGCTGGCCGACCTGGGCCTGACCCAGGACTCCGTGCAGCTGCGCGGTGCGGCGATGCAGTGCCGGATCACCACCGAGGACCCCGCCAACAACTTCCGCCCCGACACGGGCATGATCACCACCTACCGCTCCCCCGGTGGCGCCGGGATCCGGGTCGACGGCGGCACGACGTACGCCGGGGCCGAGGTCTCGCCGCACTTCGACTCGATGCTCGCCAAGCTCACCTGCCGCGGGCGCACCTTCGAGGACGCCGTCACGCGGGCCCGCCGGGCCGTCGCGGAGTTCCGGATCCGCGGGGTCGCGACGAACATCCCGTTCCTGCAGGCGCTGCTCGACGACCCCGACTTCATCGCGGGCTCGATCACCACCTCGTTCATCGAGACCCACCCGCAGCTGCTGACCGCCCGGGCCTCCGGCGACCGCGGCACCAAGCTGCTCACCTACCTGGCCGACGTGACCGTCAACCAGCCGCACGGTGCCGCGCCGGTCTCGCTGCACCCGGTCGAGAAGCTGCCGCCGGTCGACCTGTCGGCGGCGCCGCCGGCCGGGTCTCGCGATCTCCTTCGCGAGCTCGGGCCGGAGGGCTTCGCGGCCGCGCTGCGCGGTCAGGAGGCGGTGGCCGTCACCGACACCACCTTCCGTGACGCCCACCAGTCGCTGCTCGCGACCCGGGTCCGCACCACCGACCTGCTCGGCGTCGCCGGCCATGTCGCGCGGCTGACGCCGCAGCTGTGGTCGCTGGAGGCGTGGGGCGGGGCGACGTACGACGTGGCCCTGCGCTTCCTCTCCGAGGACCCGTGGGAGCGGCTCGCCGCGCTGCGCGAGGCCGTGCCCAACATCAACCTGCAGATGTTGCTGCGCGGTCGCAACACGGTGGGCTACACGCCCTACCCGACCGAGGTCACCGACGCGTTCGTATCCGAGGCGGCCTCGACCGGGATCGACGTCTTCCGCATCTTCGACGCGCTCAACGACGTCTCCCAGATGCGGCCGGCGATCGACGCGGTGCGGTCCACCGGGACCGCGGTCGCAGAGGTGGCGCTGTGCTACACCGGCGACCTCTCCTCCCCGGACGAGAAGCTCTACACGCTCGACTACTACCTGCGGCTGGCCGAGGAGATCGTCGAGGCCGGGGCGCACGTGCTGGCGATCAAGGACATGGCCGGGCTGCTCCGGGCGCCTGCTGCGAGGACGCTCGTGACGGCGCTGCGGGAGCGCTTCGAACTGCCGGTCCACCTGCACACCCACGACACCGCCGGCGGCCAGCTGGCCACCCTGACGGCCGCGATCGAGGCCGGCGTCGACGCCGTCGACGCGGCCACCGCGTCGATGGCCGGGACCACCTCCCAGCCGCCGCTCTCCTCGCTGGTGGCGGCGACCGACCACACCCCGCGTGCCACCGGCCTCTCGCTGGCCGCGGTCAACTCGCTGGAGCCCTATTGGGAGGCCGTACGCCGCGTCTACGCGCCCTTCGAGTCCGGGCTGCCCGCGCCGACCGGCCGGGTCTACCGCCACGAGATCCCGGGCGGCCAGCTCTCCAACCTGCGTCAGCAGGCGATCGCGCTCGGGCTCGGCGAGAAGTTCGAGCAGATCGAGGACATGTACGCCGCGGCCAACTCGATCCTCGGCCGCGTCCCCAAGGTCACCCCGTCCTCGAAGGTCATCGGCGACCTGGCCCTCTCGCTCGTCGCGGCGGGCGCCGACCCGGCGGCGTTCGAGGCCGACCCGGCTTCGTACGACATCCCGGCGTCCGTCATCGGCTTCCTCAACGGTGAGCTCGGTGACCCGCCGGGTGGCTGGCCCGAGCCGTTCCGCAGCAAGGCGATCGCCGGGCGCACCTGGAAGGAGCCCTCGCCGACCCTGTCGGCCGAGGACGCCGCCGGCCTCGCCTCCGACCGCCGCGGCACGCTCAACCGGCTGCTCTTCCCCGGCCCGACGAAGGACTTCGCCGAGGCCCGCTCGAAGTGGGGCGACGTGTCGGTGATCTCCACCCTCGACTACCTCTACGGCCTGCGCGAGGGCGAGGAGCACGTCGTCGAGATCTCCGAGGGCAAGACGGTCATCTTCGGTCTCACCGCCGTCTCCGAGCCCGACGAGCGCGGCATCCGTACCGTCATGGCGACGATCAACGGCCACCTGCGTCCGATCGGGGTGCGCGACCGCTCCGTCGCGGCCGAGGTCGCCGCCGCCGAGAAGGCCGACCCCTCGGTGCCCGGCCAGGTCGCGGCACCGTTCCAGGGGGTCGTCACCATCGCGGTCGCGGCCGGCGAGTCGGTCAAGGCCGGCGACACCGTCGCCACCATCGAGGCCATGAAGATGGAGGCCGCCATCACCGCCCCCGTCGACGGCACCGTCTCCCGCCTCGCCTTCTCCGGCACCCAGGCGGTCGACGGCGGCGACCTGGTCCTGGTCCTCGGCTGAGCCGAAGCGTCAGCCCCGTCGGCCGAGATGGCACCTTGGTGCCATCTCGGCCGACGTATGTGACGCCTCGGCGGGTCAGAGGCTGGCGGCGTACGCCTCCACCCAGTCCTCCGCACGTAGATCCCGCGGCAGCACGGGAGCCGAGGAGCGCCGGCGGCGACGGCCGATCCGCTCGGCGAGCGCGGCGGGGACGCCGTTGCGGCGCAGGATCTCGCCGACCCCACGGCCACGGCCGGCGAAGACCCCCGCCACCCACGCCTGGAAGTCACGCCGCTCGGTCTCTGGGAGCAACGGCTCCCAGCGCCGGTCGATGAGCAGCAGGCCGCCATCGACGTTCGGTCGTGGCCGGAACGCGGTCGACGGGACCCGCCGGTCGAGGGTGAAGGTGAACCACGGCCACCACTGCGCGGTGAGCTGGGTCGTACCGCCCACACCCGCACGCTTGCGGGCGACCTCCCACTGGGTGAGGAGTACGGCATGGCGCCACGTCGTCGAGGCGAGCAGGTGACGCAGGATCGGGGTGGTCAGGTGGAACGGGACGTTGGAGACGACGACCGCGTCCTGCGGTGGCGCGTGCCGCAGGATGTCGCCCTCGGCGATGCACACGTGCGGGCCGATCCGTCGGCGCAGGTCAGCGGCTCGCCGGGAGTCGATCTCGACCCCCTCCAGCGGCCGCCCCAGCTCGGCCAGCGCCAACGTGACGGCACCGTTGCCGGTGCCCCACTCGACCAGCGGGCCGTGCCGCTGCGCGACGAGATGGACGATGCGGTCGACTATCGACCTGTCGGTGAGAAAGTTCTGGCCGAGCTCGTGCCGGCCAGGGCGTACGTCGGACATGGATGCTCCTCGAGACAGAAGGAGCCGGGCGGCATGCGGGTAGCACTCGAGAGCCGCCCGGCAGGGTGCCAGGTGGCGGCGCGAATGCGACGAGTTGTCAGATGGGATCCGCGCCGGTCAGCGGCGGCGGATCCGAACGATCATCGTCATGCAGCAGTTACCCATGGCGTCCACGCTAACGAAGCCGCCGCGTCGTACGCACACGGTTTTTCAGACCGCCGAGACGTCACTCGCGTCGGTCGAGAGGGCACGTCGATGCCGTCTCGACCGACGTAGCTGACGCCTCGGCCGACGGGAGCGACTACTCGACGTGGTGGAGGCGGCGGGCGGCCTCGGCGGTGGAGCCGGAGATCGAGGGGTAGACGGTGAAGGTGTTGGCGATCTGGTCGACGGTCAGCCCGGTGGAGACCGCGAGGGTGATCGGGTGGATCAGCTCGGAGGCGCGGGGGCCGACGACGACGCCGCCGATGACGACGCCGGTGCCGGGGCGGGAGATGAGCTTCACGAAGCCGTCGGAGATGCCCTGCATCTTGGCCCGCGGGTTGCCCTTGAGGTCGAGCCGCAGGGTGTCGGCGACGACCTCGCCGGAGTCGACCTGGGCCTGCGAGTAGCCCACCGTCGCGATCTCAGGTGAGGTGAAGACGTTGGCCGCGACCTCCTTGAGGTCCATCGGGATGACCGCGTCGCCGAGGAAGTGGCGCATCGCGATCCGGCCGGCCATGGCGGCCGTCGAGGCGAGCATGAAACCGCCGGTGCAGTCGCCGGCGGCGTAGACGCCGTAGGCGGACGTACGCGACACCTTGTCGGTGCGGATGAACCCGCCCTCGTCGAGCTCGATGCCGGCGTCCTCCAGGCCGAGACCCTCGGTGTTGGGGATCGAGCCGAGCGCGAGGATGCAGTGGCTGCCGGTGACCTCGCGGCCGTCGGTGAGCCTCACCGTCACCACGTCACCACTCCGGGTCACCGACTCCATCCGCGACTTGCTGAGGATGTTCATCCCCTGCCGCTCGAGTACGTCCTGGAGGACCGTCGCCGCATCCGCGTCCTCACCGGGGAGAACCCGATCGCGCGAGGAGACCAGGGTGACCTGCGCGCCGAGGTTGAGGTAGGCGTTGGCGAACTCGACACCGGTGACACCCGAGCCGACGACGATCATGTGCGAGGGCAGGTCGTCGAGGTCGTAGACCTGTTCCCAGGTGAGGATCCGCTCGCCGTCGGGCTGCGCGGTGGGCAGCACCCGGGGCCGGGCGCCGGTGGAGATCAGGACGGCGTCGTTCTCGATGGCCTGCTCGCTGCCGTCCTGGGCCAGGGTCGCGATCACCTGACGCTTGTCGGCGTCGATGCGCCCGGTGCCCTTGACGACCCGGATCCCGCGGCGGGTCAGCCGGTTCTCGATGTCGCTCGACTGCGCGAGCGCGAGCGACTTGACGCGCTTGTTGACCAGGCCGAGGTCGGCGTAGAGCTCGGTGGCCGGGTCGCCCTGGTGGTCGCGGAAGTTGATGCCCAGGTCGCGGGCGAGCGTCATGTCCGACATCAGCTCGGAGGTGGCGATCAGAGTCTTGCTGGGCACGCAGTCGGTGAGCACCGCGCTGCCGCCGAGGCCGTCACGGTCGACGACCGTCACCTCCGCCCCGAGCTGCTGCGCGACCAGCGCCGCCTCGTATCCCCCAGGACCTCCACCAATGATCGTCACCCGCGCCATGGGCCGCATTCTTCCACGCCCCTGGAGGGGCGGAGTCAGCCCATCGTCTTCTGACCGTCGATGGTCTCCCGGATGATGTCGGCGTGGCCGGCGTGCTGGGCGGTCTCGGCCAGGATGTGGGCGAGGACGCGGCGGTTGGACCAGCGCGCGCCGGCCTCGAACCACGGGGCCTCGGGCAGGGCGTGGTCGGCGTCGAGGTCGACGGTCCGGATCAGCTCGTCGGTGGCGGCGGCCACGGCCTCGTACGCCTCGAGGACGCCGTCGAGGGTCTCGTTCTCGGCGAGCACGAAGTCGGCGGCGAACTCGGCGTACCTCTCCGGGGTGAGCTCCTGCGCCACCGCTCCGCGGACGATGAAGTCGGCCCAGCCGCGCTCGCCCGCGGCGACGTGCTTGATCAGGCCACCGAGGCTGAGCACGGAGGCGGTCGGGGTCAGCCGCGCCTGCTCGTCGGTCAGGTTGCGGACGGCGAAGCGCAGGAAGCCGCGGTGCTTGGCCAGCGTCTCCAGCAGGTCGGTACGCTCGCGGCTCAGGGTGGTGGTGGCGGCGGTCATCGTTCAGCTCCTTGGTCGTGTTTCCCTCTGACACAGACAACGCTAGAAGCCCTTCAGGTCAGTTTCTGTCCGCATTGGACCGGGGCTCGAAAAAGATCCGGCGACCATTACCCTGCTGGGATGACGAGCCCTGGGAACCGGATCCGCAGCGACGCGGTCCGCAACCGCGACCTCCTGGTCGCCGCCGCCCGCGAGGTGCTCGCCGAGCAGGGGCTCAACGCCCCGATGTCGGCGGTCGCCAAGCGTGCCGGCGTCGGCCAGGGCACCCTCTACCGACACTTCCCCGACCGGCTCACCCTGGCCACGGCGGTGCTGGAGGAGAACGTACGCGACATCGAGCGGGTCGCGGCCCGTCCCGATGCGACGCTGGCCGAGGTGCTCGGCGTGGTCACCTGGCAGATGATCCGCTCGACCGCGTTCGTCGGCATCATCCGGCTCAACGGCGAGGTGAGCTCGCAGCACCTGGCCGATCGGGTACGCACCGCCGTCGACGGGCTCCCGAAACAGGCCCACGGCACCGACGACGTCATGCTCGCGGTCGCGATGGTCTCCGGCGCGGTGCTCGGGCCGACTCCCGAGGCGCGCGAGACCTCTGCTCGCCGCGCGTGGGACCTGCTCGGGATCGAGATCGGCCCGGTCACGCCCGGGGTCTAGAGACACCAGCAGACGCGGCGAGGCCCGGACCCGCGGTCATGCGGGTCCGGGCCTCGTCGGTGAGATCAGAAGTTGATCATGTGACCCGCGATGCCGTGGATGGCCTCCTTGACGGCCTCAGACAGCGTCGGGTGGGCGAAGATGTTGCGCGAGATCTCGTCGGCGGTGAGGTCCCACTGCTGCGCGAGGGTCAGCGCCGGGAGCTGCTCGGTGACGTCCGGGCCGATCAGGTGGGCGCCGAGGAGCTCGTTGTGCTCGGCGTCGGCGACGATCTTCACGAAGCCGACCGCGTCGCCGAGGCCCTGGGCCTTGCCGTTGGCCGAGAACGGGAAGGACGCGGTCTTGACGTCGTAGCCCTTCTCCTTGGCCTGCGCCTCGGTGTAGCCGAAGGAGGCGATCTGCGGCTGGCAGTAGGTCGCCCGCGGGACCATGTCGAAGTTGATCTCCATGGTCTCGGCGCCGGCGATGGTCTCGGCGGCGACGATGCCCATGGCCTCGGCCACGTGGGCGAGCATGAACTTCCCGGTGCAGTCGCCGATGGCGTACACGTTCTCGACGTTGGTGCGGCCGCGGCCGTCGATCGCGATGGCCTTGCGGTCGGTCAGCTCGATGCCGACGTTCTCGAGGCCGTAGCCCTCCACGCGCGGCGCGAAGCCGAAGGCGGCCAGGAACTTGTCGGCCTCGATCACGGTCTCCTCGCCTCCGGCGGCCGGCGCGACGGTCACCTTGACGCCCGAGCCGGTGTCCTCGACGCCCTTGACGGCGGTCGAGGTGAGGACCTTGACGCCCAGCTTCTTGTAGTGCTTGGCCAGCTCCTTGGAGACGTCGGCGTCCTCAGTGGGCACCATCCGGTCGAGGAACTCGACGATGGTGACGTCGACGCCGAAGTTCTTCAGGACGTACGCGAACTCCACACCGATCGCGCCGGAGCCGCCGATCACGATGGACTTCGGCAGGTTGGCGTCGAGGATCTGCTCCTCGTAGGTGACGATGTTCTTGCCGTTCGGCACGACGCCCGGGACGCTGCGGACCGTGGCGCCGGTCGCGATGATCAGGTTGTCGAAGGTGTAGTCGGTGTTGGCACCGTCCTTCGCGACCGTGATCGACTTCGGGCCGGTCAGCGTGCCCCAGCCGTCGATCTCGGTGATCTTGTTCTTCTTCATCAGGAAGTGGACGCCCTTGACGATCCCGGCGCTCACCTGGCGGGAGCGCGCGTGGGTCGTGGAGAACTCGAGGTGGGCGTCACCGACGATCCCGAACTTCTGCTTCTCCTTCGGGTCGGTGAGGGTGTGGGCCAGCTCCGCGTTCTTCAGCAGCGCCTTGGACGGGATACACCCGACGTTGAGGCAGACACCGCCCCAGTACTTGTCTTCGACGACGGCGACGGACTTGCCGAGCTGAGCGGCACGGATGGCGGCGACGTAGCCACCGGGGCCAGCGCCGAGGACGAGAACATCAAAGTGGGTCACGCAACCAAGGGTAGACCGCCAATAACAGATAGATCCCAAGCGGGTGAGGACTGGGCGGTAACCTCGTGACCCGTGACTCTCTATGCGGCCTATGGCGTCAATCTCGACCCGGCGCTGATGAGTGAGCGGTGCCCGCACTCGCCGTTGCGCACCACCGGTTGGCTGGACGGCTGGCGGCTCACCTTCGGGGGCGAGGACAACGTGCTCGGCGACGGTCCGACGACCACGATCGTCCCGGACCCGTTCGAGCAGGTCTTCGTCGCGGTCTACGACGTCGTCGACCAGGACATGGAGGCCCTGGAGAAGTGGGAGCTGGCCGACATCGGGCTCTACTTCAAGACCAAGGTGCGGATCTCCGCGCTCGCCGGCGAGCTGCTCTGCGAGACCTATGTGCTCGACACGTACGAGGGTGGCATCCCGGACGCCCGCCACCTGGGCGCGCTGGCCGATGCCGCCGAGGCGGCCGGGGCGCCGGACGACTACGTGCATGCGCTGCGTACGCGGCCGTGCCGGTCCAACGACTGACCGGGTCTAAACTCGGCGAGTGACCACGCCTTACGAACTCGCCAAGGAAGCCGCCGCCGCGCTCGCGGAGAAGACCGGCGTCGAGAAGCACGACATCGCGCTGGTGCTGGGCTCGGGCTGGCTGCCCGCCGCCGACGCGCTCGGCGAGGACTACACCGAGATCGAGACCACCGACCTGCCCGGCTTCAGCGCAGCCGCCGTCGTCGGCCACAGCGGCAAGATCCGCTCGATCCGCTCGGCGAGCGGTCGCAACCTGCTGGTCTTCCTGAGCCGTACGCACTACTACGAGGGCAAGGGCGTCGACGCGGTCGTGCACCCGATCCGCACCGCGGCCGCGGCCGGCTGCTCGACGATGGTGCTCACCAACGGCTGCGGCGGGCTCAACCCGTCCTGGTCGCCGGGCACCCCTGTCCTGATCCGCGACCACATCAACCTGACCGCCGCGTCTCCGCTGGTCGGCGCCAACTTCGTCGACCTCACCGACCTCTACTCCGCGCGGCTCCGCGGCCTCGCCAAGGAGGTGGACGCCTCGCTCGACGAGGGCGTGTACGTCCAGTTCCCCGGCCCCCACTACGAGACCCCCGCCGAGGTGAAGATGGCCGGGATCATCGGTGGCGACCTGGTCGGCATGTCGACCACGCTCGAGGCGATCGCGGCCCGCGAGGCCGGGATGGAGATCCTCGGGATCTCGCTGGTCACCAATCTGGCCGCCGGCATCTCCGACCAGCCGCTCGACCACGCCGAGGTCCTCGAGGCCGGCCGCAACGCCGCCACCCGGATGGGCGCACTTCTCGGCGACCTGTTGCCCAAGATCTGAGCCTCCGGGCACCCGATGACCTAGGGTCTGGTTCATGATCCCCACCGATCACTCCGCGCTTGTCGTCCAGGCCCGGGAATGGCTCGCCGACGACCCCGACGCGCAGACCCGAGCGGAGCTCGAGAACCTCCTGAGCTCCACCGACCCGGCTGCTGCCACCGAGCTGGCCGACAGGTTCTCCGGCACCCTGCAGTTCGGCACCGCCGGGCTGCGGGGCGCGCTCGGGGCCGGGCCCAACCGGATGAACCGGGTGGTCGTGATCAAGGCCGCCGCAGGGCTGTCCCGCTACCTGCTCGCCACCGGCGCGCAGGGGCCGGTCGTGATCGGCTACGACGCCCGGCACAACTCCGACGTCTTCGCCCAGGACACCGCCCAGGTGATGACCGGAGCCGGCCTGCGCGCGCTGGTGATGCCACGCTCGCTGCCGACGCCGGTGCTGGCCTACGCCGTCAAGGCGCTCGGGGCCAGTGCCGGGGTGATGGTGACCGCGAGCCACAACCCGCCGCAGGACAACGGCTACAAGGTCTACCTCGGTGACGGGTCCCAGATCGTGCCGCCCGCCGACGTCGAGATCGCCAAGCGGATCGCTGCGGTCGACAAGGTGAGCTCGGTGCCGCAGGGCCCGGCCGGCCACACGATCAGCGAGGACCTGGTCGACAGCTACCTCGACACGGTCGTCGGCCTGCTCGCCGAAGGCGGTCCGCGCGACCTCCGGACGGTCTACACGCCGCTGCACGGCGTCGGCGGCGACCTGGTGCAGCTGGCGATGAAGTTCGCCGGCTTCCCCGCGCCGCTCGTGGTCAAGGAGCAGGAGCGGCCCGACCCCGACTTCCCGACCGTCGCATTCCCCAACCCCGAGGAGCCCGGGGCGATGGACCGGGCGATGGCGCTCGCCGGCAAGAAGGGCGCCGACCTGGTCATCGCCAACGACCCCGACGCCGACCGCTGTGCCGCCGCCATCCCGGTCGGCAAGAAGTGGCGGATGCTGACCGGTGACGAGGTCGGTGCGCTGCTGGCGACCCACCTGATCCGCAAGGGCGTGAAGGGGACGTACGCCGCCTCGATCGTCTCCTCCTCGCTGCTCGGCAAGATCGCCGCGGCCGCCGGGCAGGCGTACGCCGAGACGCTCACCGGCTTCAAGTGGATCTCGCGCGCCCCCGGTCTCGCCTTCGGCTACGAGGAGGCGCTGGGCTACTGCGTCGACCCCGAGCACGTACGCGACAAGGACGGCATCTCCGCGCTGCTGCTCCTGTGCGAGCTGGCGGCGTCGCTGAAGGCGGAGGGCCGTGACCTGGCCGACCTGCTCGACGACCTGGCCGTCGAGCACGGCCTGCACGCCACCAGCCAGCTCTCCATCAGGCTCGAGGACCCCGCCCAGATCGCGGCCGCGATGCAGCGGCTCCGCGACCGGCCGGTGACCGCCCTGGCCGGCGCCACCGTGCAGCAGCTCGACGACCTCACCACCGGCATCGGCGGGCTCCCGCCCACCGACGGCATCCGCTACCAGCTGGCCGGCGGGTCACGGGTGATCGTGCGGCCCAGCGGCACCGAGCCCAAGATCAAGTGCTACCTCGAGGTCGTCCAGCCTGTCGCCGACGCGTCCGCGCTGGCCGAGGCACGTGCCGACGCCGAGATCGCCCTCGGGGCGCTCAAGGTCGACGTCCGGGCCGCGCTCGGGCTGTAGCGGCCCGGCCGGGTAGTCCAGGGAGTTTCGGTCGGTTACTCGTGAGTAGACCGACCGAAACTCCCTGGACTACCCCGATCGCTCAGAGCACGAGCAGGACCACGAACACGACCGCCACCGCGACCGTGACCGCGATCAGCGGCCAGTCCCAGCTGCGGCGTACGTCCTCGGCGAGGGCGAACTGCTCGTCGGAGTCGCGCTTGATCCGGCGCCGGTCGCGGGCGTCCTGGGCCAGCGCGTTGAGCCGGTCCTCGATGAAGTCGGCGTGGTTGCTCAGGGGCTTGTGCTCACGCTTGGCGCCCTTGAGAGCCTCACGCATCGGACGCCCGACGGCACCGCTGACATAGGTGCGTCCGCCGGCGTAGGCGCCGAGGGTGCGCCCGACCGAGACGCTCTCCAGGGCGGCCATCGGGAAGCGCACGGTCGAGTAGAGGTGGTGGAGCACGAAGTCGCCCTGGCTGACCCCGACCTTGGTGCGGATGAACGCGGCGTAGGCCACCAGCGCGAAGAGCACCCCGCCGGCCGTCGTCTCGGGGTGCCAGCCGGTGGCCGCGTCGACCGCGATGATCACGACCGCGACCCCCGCCGCGAGGATCCCCCACACGGTGCTGCTGGAGTTGCGGAACCACTCCTCGGGCTGCTCGTCATTCACGGCGCAAACATTAGCCCCAGACCTGGAACTGCCTATGCTGAGCCCGTGCCTACCTCCACAGAGATCGCGAAGCTGATCGACCACACTCTCCTCAAGCCCGAGGCGACCCGCGCCGACGTCGAGGCGTTGATCGTGGAGGCCGCCGAGCTCGGCACCTACTCGGTGTGTGTCTCCCCCTCGATGCTGCCGGTCACCGCGCCGGCCGAGCTGAAGATCGCCGTCGTGTGCGGCTTTCCGAGCGGCAAGCACATCTCCTCGGTCAAGGCCGCCGAGGCCGCGGCGGCCGTCGAGGCCGGTGCCGACGAGATCGACATGGTGATCGACATCGGCGCCGCCAAGGAGAAGCGCTACGCCGACGTGGAGGCCGACATCGCTGCCGTCCGGGCCGCGGCTCCGGCCCCGACGGTGCTGAAGGTGATCATCGAGTCGGCCGCGCTGGAGGACGACGAGATCATCGGCGTCTGCCAGGCCGCGGTCCGTGCCGGCGCGGACTTCGTGAAGACCTCGACCGGCTTCCACCCCGCCGGCGGCGCGACCGTCCACGCGGTGGAGCTGATGCGCAAGACCGTCGGCCC
Organism: Nocardioides sp. NPDC126508; assembly: GCA_040302365.1. Classification (GTDB taxonomy): domain Bacteria; phylum Actinomycetota; class Actinomycetes; order Propionibacteriales; family Nocardioidaceae; genus Nocardioides. The sequence continues at coordinate 477,862 of JBEOUM010000002.1, read as the reverse complement.
CGACATCGGGGTCAAGGCCTCCGGCGGGGTGCGGACCATGGAGCAGGCCGAGCAGATGATCGCCGCCGGGGCCAACAGGCTCGGCGTCTCCGGTTCGCGCGCGCTGCTCGCCGGGGCGCCGGGGTCGGGTTCCGGCGCCGGCTACTGACTTTCACGCTCTCTCGGGGAGAATGCACCGGTGCGTGCTCAGGTCATCGTCCTCGCCGGCCCCTCGGGTGCCGGCAAGTCCCGTCTGGCCGAGCGGCTCGGTCTCCCGGTCCTCAGGCTGGACGACTTCTACAAGGACGGCTCCGACCCGTCGCTCCCCCGGATCGCCGACGGCCCCAACGCCGGCCTGGTCGACTGGGACCATCCCGACTCCTGGCTGCCCGCTGACGCGGTGAAGGCGATCGCGGCGCTCTGCGAGACGGGCAGCGCCGACGTACCGGTCTACGACATCGCCCACGACGGCCGCACCGGCTGGCAGGAGCTGGCCCTCGGGGACGAGGCGTTCTTCGTCGCCGAGGGGATCTTCGCCCAGGACATCGTGGCCGAGTGCCGCGACGCCGGGCTGCTGGCCGCCGCCTTCTGCGTCACCCAGTCGCCGACGGTGACCTTCTGGCGACGGCTCGCCCGCGATCTCCGCGAGCGCCGCAAGCCGCCGAACGTGCTGGTCAAGCGGGGCCTGGCGCTGATGCGCGCGCAGCCGCGGGTGGTCGCGGACGCAGCCGCCAAGGGCTGCACCGCGGTCTACCCGAAGCACGGCTACATCGCCATCGGGCGCATCACAGCGCGGCGTACGCGTCCTTGATCTCGTGGATCAGGTCGACCCGCTCGTCGTAGGGGATGAACGCCGACTTCATCGCGTTGGTCGTCAGCCGCTGGAGCTCGGGCAGCCCCCAGCCGAACGCCTCCACGATGCCGGCCATCTCCGCCGACATCGAGGTGCGTGACATCAGCCGGTTGTCGGTGTTGATGGTGACCCGGAAGCCGAGGTCGTAGAGCAGGCCGATCGGGTGCTCGGCGATCGACTTCGCGGCCCCCGTCTGGACGTTGGAGCGCGGGCAGAGCTCGAGCGGGATCCGCCGGTCCCTGACGTACGCAGCGAGCCGGCCGAGCCGCGGCGCCTCGCCCTCCTCGATCGTGATGTCGTCGACGATCCGTACGCCGTGGCCCAGCCGGTCGCAGCCGCACGGGTGCACCGCCTCCCAGATCGAGGGCAGCCCGAAGCCCTCGCCGGCGTGGATGGTGAAGCGCATGTTGTCGGCGGCGAGCTGCTCGAAGGCCGCCAGGAACCGGCTCGGCGGGAAGCCCTTCTCCGGCCCGGCGATGTCGAAGCCGGCGACGCCGCGGTCGCGCCAGGCCACCGCGAGCTCGGCGATCTCGGCGGCACGGGCGGCCTGCCGCATGGCGGTGAGCAGCTGGCGTACGACGATCTTCCTTCCCGACGCCGCGACGGCCGCCGTGCCCTCGTCGAACCCGGCCTGGACGGCCGCGACGACCTCGTCGAGCCCGTGGCCGTTGGCCAGGTGGAGCTCGGGCGCCCAGCGGACCTCGGCGTAGACGACGCCGTCCTCGGCCAGATCCTCGACGCACTCACGAGCCACCCGGGTCAGCGCCGGCAGCGTCTGCATGACCGCGAGCGTGTGCGCGAAGGTGTCGAGGTAGCGCTCCAGCGACCCCGAGTCCGCACTGGTGACGAACCACTCCTCCAGCGCGACCGGGTCGTCCTGGGTGCCCTCGGGCAGCTGGTGGCCGACCTCGGCAGCGAGCTCGATGAGGGTCGAGGGACGTACGCCACCGTCGAGGTGGTCGTGGAGCAGCACCTTCGGCGCTGCCTTGATCTGCATGTCGGACGGTTCCATGGGCTCATTATTCCGTATCCCGCTAGATTCCGGGGGTGCGCACTTTCACCACTCTCGAAGAAGTCTCCGACGCAGCAGGCACCGAGATCGGCACCGGCGACTGGCTGCAGGTCGACCAGGAGCGCGTCAACGCCTTCGCCGACGCCACCGGCGACCACCAGTGGATCCACGTCGACGAGGAGCGGGCGAAGGAAGGTCCGTTCGGTGGCACCATCGCCCACGGCTACCTGACGCTGTCCCTCATCCCCTATCTCGGCGTGAGCGTCTACTCGCTGGAGACTCCGGGTGCGAAGCTCAACTACGGCCTCAACAAGGTCCGCTTCCCCACCCCGGTCCTGGTCGGGTCGCGGATCCGTCCGGTCGTCTCCTTCGGCGAGGTCACCGAGCTGCCGACCGGGCTGCAGCTCGTCGTGAAGACCACGATCGAGATCGAGGGCTCCGCCAAACCGGCCTGTGTCGCGGAGTCGGTCGTCCTGCTGTTGGAGGACTGACCTCAGGAGTAGTCGGCCCACAGCCGCCGGGCGCTGCCGTCGACGGTCATCTCGCCGCCGTAGGGCACGATCCACTGCGGCCGGGTGTGCCCGAACGGCGGACCGACCACGACCACCGCGTCGGGGTTGTAGCGGGCGACGGTCTCGATCGCCGCGTCGCGCTGCTCGGCGCGCTTGGCGGCTCGCTCCTCGGCGCTGGGCTGTCGTTCGAAGTCGGACGTGGGCGGGCGCGCGACGACCACCGCGTCGATCGCCTCGAGCAGCCCACGCTCGCCCAGCGACCGCGTGATCCAGGCGAACTCCCGCGCCGGGATGAGCTCCTCGGAGGTCTCCAGCAGGAGTACGCCGCCCGCCAGCACCCCCGGGTCGGCCGGGAAGCGTCCGGCGGTGAGCGCCCACTGGATGATCTCGATGCAGCCGCCCCAGGTGCGGCCGGTCACCTGGCGGGCCGGGCCCGCCCAGGTCCACGGCTCGGTCTTGTCACGCACGCCGAACTCGGTCAGCGCCCGCGGGTCGTTCCAGTCGTGACCGATGTCCTCGGACTCCCCCGGCTCGGTGATCTCGAGGCTCTCGCCGGTGAGGAGCGCAGCCAACAAGGAGGCCCGGTGGACCTCGTCGAGCCCCGGACCCGGGCCGAGGTGAACCTGGGTCGAGCCGCCGTAGAACCCGGCGACGCCGTTGGTCCACAGCCAGTTGAGCAGGTTGGTGTTGTCGCTGTAGCCGAGGAACGGCTTCGGGTCCTTGCGGACCAGCTCCGCGTCGAGGTGCGGGATCACGGTGATCTGGTCCTCGCCACCGATCGTCGCCAGCACCGCCCGGATCTCCGGGTCGGCGAACGCGGCGTTCAGGTCCGCCGCGCGCTCCTGCGCCGTCGCACCGACCTTCCGGGTCGTCGGATACTCCACCGGCACCAGCCCGGTCACCTCGGCCAGACGCGCCAGCGCCTGCTCGTGGATCGCCGGCGCCACCCCCGGTGCGGCGAACGAGGGTGACAGCACGGCGACCTTGTCGCCCGCGACGGCCTTGGGTGGCTTGACGATCTCCATAGCTGAAGTCTGACCGTCCGCCTGCCCGCGAAGCGAACCGATATCGACCGGTCGTTCCGTCCTGTCAGCTGATCCGGTCGAGGATCAGCGGCGTCGCCTCGTACGCAGCCCCGTCGCCGATCTCGTAGCCACCCTCCAACGCCGCCAGCGCCCGGTCGAAGCGCTCGGGCGTATCGGTGTGGAGCGTGAAGAGCGGCGCACCGGCAACGATCTCGTCGCCCGGGCGGGCGTGCCAGGTGACCCCCGCTCCGGCCTGGACGGCGTCCTCCTTGCGCTCGCGACCGGCACCGAGGCGCCAGGCGGCGAGACCGACGGCCATCGCGTCGAGCCGGGTGAGGACCCCCGACGAAGACGCGGTGACCACGTGGGTCTCGCGCGCGACCGGGAGCGGCGCCGACGGGTCGCCGCCCTGGGCCGAGATCATCGCCCGCCAGGCGTCCATCGCCTTGCCGGAGGCGAGCACCTCGGCGGGATCCGGGCCGGACACACCGGCGGCGGCCAGCATCTCCCGGGCCAGCGCGACGGTGAGCTCGACGACGTCGGCGGGACCCCCGCCGGCGAGGACCTCGACGGACTCGGTGACCTCGATCGCGTTGCCGGCGGTCAGCCCCAGCGGCGTGGCCATGTCGGTCACCAGCGCGACCGTTTTGACCCCGGCGTCGGTGCCGAGGTCGACCATGGTGCGCGCCAGCTCCTGCGCCGACTCCAAAGACTTCATGAACGCTCCGGCGCCGACCTTGACGTCGAGCACCAGCGCCCCGGTGCCCTCGGCGATCTTCTTGGACATGATCGAGGAGGCGATCAGCGGGATCGACTCGACGGTGCCGGTGACGTCGCGCAGCGCGTAGAGCTTGCGGTCGGCCGGGGCCAGCCCCTCACCGGCCGCACAGATCACCGCGCCGACCGACCCGAGCTGGGCCAGCATCTCCTCGTTGGTGAGCGACGCGCGCCATCCGGGGATCGACTCGAGCTTGTCGAGCGTGCCACCGGTGTGGCCGAGCCCGCGCCCGGACAGCTGCGGCACCGCCACCCCGCACGCCGCGACCAGCGGCGCCAGCGGCAGCGTGATCTTGTCGCCCACGCCACCGGTGGAGTGCTTGTCGGCGGTCGGCCGGTCCAGGGAGTCGAACGACATCCGCTCGCCCGAGGCGATCATCGCCGCCGTCCAGCGCGCGATCTCGCGCCGCGACATCCCGTTGAGCAGGATCGCCATGTTGAGCGCCGACATCTGCTCCTCGGCCACGACCCCCTGGGTGTAGGCCGCGATCATCCAGTCGATCTGCGAGTCGCTCAGCTCGCCGCCGTCGCGCTTGGCGAGGATCACCTCGACCGCATCATGCTGTGACATGGGTACCACCCTAGGCATCAGGCCAGAGCCTCCGGACCGAAGGCGTCGGGAAGGACCTCGGACATCGGCTTCACGCCCGAGACGGTCATCAGCAGCAGCTCGGGGCCGCCGTTCTCCCAGAGCAGCTGACGGCAGCGGCCGCACGGCATGATGACCTCGCCGGAGCCGTTGACGCAGACGACGTGGGTGAGCCGGCCGCCGCCGGTCATGTGCAGGGAGGAGACCAGCCCGCACTCGGCGCACAGCGTCACCCCGTAGGCCGCGTTCTCGACGTTGCAGCCCTGGAGCAGGCGCCCGTCGTCGGCGTATCCGGCGACTCCGACGCGAAAGTTGGAGTAGGGGGCGTACGCATTTTTTGCGGCCTCGACCGCCTGCGTACGCAGGCCTTCCCAGTCAAAGCCCTCTGCGGCGTACGTCTGCTTCTCGGTCATGGTTCGACCTTAAAGCCTGTCCGGACAACCGAGCACAACCTAGGCGGCTTAGGCTTCGTCCAGATCAAAAGTTGGTAACCGTTCGCGGAATCCCTGGCGTTGCTCGGTCATTGGGGAGAGCGTTCGGACATGAATGTCCTTTGCACCGCGCTTGGCGGAGCAACGACCTGGAGGCACCAGTGAAGAACACCATCAAGAAGGCCGCCGCCGGCGGCGTCGCCGTCGTCCTGTCGGCTGCCGCCCTCGCAGCGTGCGGTGAGGCGCCGGCCGAGCGCGCTGGGGAGAAGAAGAGCGACTACCTTCCCTGCATCGTCTCCGACGCGGGCGGGTTCGACGACAAGTCGTTCAACCAGCTCAGCTACGAGGGCCTGAAGGACGCCGCCGACGAGCTGGGCTCGAAGTACAAGGCCGTCGAGTCCAACAGCGAGAACGACTACTCCGCCAACCTCGAGGGCCTGACCGGCCAGGGCTGCGACACCATCGTCACCGTCGGCTTCGCGCTGTCGGCTGCGACCATCGAGTCCGCCAAGGCGAACCCCGACACCGAGTACGTCCTGATCGACGACGCGGCCGACGCCGACTTCGACGGCAAGACCGACGCCGAGAACATCAAGCCGATCCTCTACGACACCGCCCAGGCCGCGTTCCTGGCCGGCTACGTCGCCGCCGACTACACCAAGACCGGCGTCGTGGGCACCTACGGCGGCCAGCCCTTCCCGACCGTGACGATCTTCATGGACGGCTTCAAGCAGGGCGTGGAGTACTACGCGAAGACCAAGAAGAAGGACGTCAAGGTCGTCGGCTACGAGGGTGGCGAGAAGGGCTCCTTCACCGGTGAGTTCGTGGCCAACGAGAAGGCCACCAACACCGCCCGCCAGATCATCGACCAGAACGCCGACGTGATCCTGCCGGTCGGCGGGCCGATCTACCAGGGTGCGCTCACCGCGATCGAGGACTCCGGCAAGGACGTCGCCCTGATCGGTGTCGACGCCGACTTCTACGAGACCGACCCGAAGACCAAGGACGTCGTGCTCACCTCCATCCTGAAGAACATGAAGACCTCCACGAAGGACGTCATCGTCGGCGCCGGCGACGACAAGTTCGACGCGACGCCGTACGTCGGCACCCTCGAGAACGGTGGGGTCGGCCTGGCGCCGTTCCACAACTTCGAGTCGAAGGTGTCCAAGACTCTCCCCGACGAGATCGAGGACGTCACCGCCGGCATCAAGGACGGCTCGATCAAGGTCAACTCGTACCTGGCCAAGTGATCCTGCTCTGACGAGCAACGCGAGGGGGCCGGGGACCCGGCCCCCTCGCCACGTACTTTGGAATTTCTCCACCCCTGCAAGGAATGATCCGTGCCATGAGACTCGCGCTTCGAGACATCACCAAGCGCTTCGGCTCCCTGGTCGCCAACGACCACATCTCCCTGACCGTCGAGCCAGGTGAGATCCACTGCCTCCTCGGTGAGAACGGCGCGGGCAAGTCCACGCTGATGAACGTGCTCTACGGCCTCTACCAGGCCGACGAGGGCGAGATCCTCATCGACGACGAGCCGCAGCACTTCAAGGGCCCCGGCGATGCGATGGCCGCCGGTATCGGCATGGTGCACCAGCACTTCATGCTCATCCCCGTCTTCACCGTCGCCGAGAACGTCATGCTCGGCCACGAGACCACCGGTTTCGCCGGCAGCCTCGACCTCGACGCCGCCCGCAAGCGGGTCCGGGAGATCTCCGAGCGCTTCGGCTTCCAGGTGGACCCCGACGCGCTCGTCGAGGATCTCCCCGTCGGCGTGCAGCAGCGGGTCGAGATCATCAAGGCGCTCTCCCGCGACGCCGAGGTGCTCGTCTTCGACGAGCCGACCGCCGTGCTGACCCCGCAGGAGACCGACGAGCTGATGGCGATCATGCGCCAGCTCAAGGAGAACGGCACCGGCATCGTCTTCATCACCCACAAGCTGCGCGAGGTCCGCGAGGTGGCCGACCGGATCACGGTCATCCGCCGTGGCACCGTGGTCGGCGAGGCGTCCCCGGAGGCCTCCAACGCCGAGCTCGCGGCGCTGATGGTCGGTCGCCCCGTCGAGCTCAAGGTGCACAAGGACCCGGCCGAGCCGGGCGAGCGCGCGCTGGTCGTCTCCGACCTCACCGTGGCCGACGAGGACGGCCACGTCCATGTCGACGGCATCAGCTTCCACATCGACGCCGGCGAGATCCTCGCCGTCGCCGGCGTACAGGGCAACGGCCAGACCGAGCTCACCGAGGCGATGGTCGGCCTGGCTCCTCACGTCGAGGGCTCGATCAAGCTCGACGGCCGCGAGATCGTGGGCCGTTCGGTGCGCAAGGCGCTCGAGGCCGGCATCGGGTTCATCCCCGAGGACCGTCAGATCGAGGGCCTGGTCGGCAACTTCACCATCGCCGAGAACCTCATGCTCAACCGCAGCTACGACAAGCCGTTCGTCTCCCGCGGCACGCTGAACCTCAAGAAGCTCGACACCTTCGCCAAGGAGAAGCTCGCCGAGTACGACGTACGCGCCCCCGGGGTCTCGACCCTGGCCGGGCAGCTCTCGGGCGGCAACCAGCAGAAGGTCGTCGTGGCCCGCGAGCTCTCGCGTGACCTGCGGCTCCTCGTCGCCTCCCAGCCGACGCGCGGCGTCGACGTCGGGTCGATCGAGTTCATCCACAAGCAGATCGTGGCGGCGCGGGACTCGGGTGTCCCCGTGCTCGTCGTGTCCTCCGAGCTCGACGAGATCTCCGCTCTCGCCGACCGGATCATGGTCCTCTACCGCGGGCGGGTCGTGGGCATCGTCCCCGCCGACACCTCCCGCGACACCCTCGGCCTGATGATGGCCGGCGAGTCTCCTGAAGGGAGCGACGCGTGAGCGAGAAGGGGCCGGAGAACGAGCCGGCCGAGACGACGGAGCCGACCGAGGAGACCAAGGCGGTCTCCGACGTCGACCGGGTCCCGGAGGCCAGTCGCTGGCACCTGGCGATGCGGGAGATCACCACGGGCAACGCGCTGGTCGCGGTGCTCTCGGTGGTGCTCGCGATGTTCTTCGGGTCGCTGATGATCCTCTTCACCGACGCGGACGTCCGCTACGGGCTCTCCTACTTCTTCGCCCGCCCCTCCGACACGTTCTACTACGCGTGGGAGGCCATCTCGGGGGCGTACGTCTCGCTGTGGCGAGGAGCCGTCTTCAACGACCTGGGCAGCACGTTCGTCCAGCAGATCAGGCCGATCACCGAGACGCTGAAGTTCGCCGCACCGCTGACGCTTGCCGGGCTCGGCATCGGCCTGACCTTCCGTGCCGGCCTGTTCAACATCGGTGGCCGTGGTCAGATGCTGCTCGGTGGCGCCGCGGCCGCGTTCGTCGCGGTCAAGCTCGACCTGCCGATGATCGTGCACCTGCCGCTGGCGATCCTCGTCGGCGCCCTGGTCGCCGCGCTGTGGGGCGGCATCGCCGGCATCCTCAAGGCCCTCACCGGCGCCCACGAGGTGATCGTCACGATCATGCTCAACTACGTCGGCTACTACCTGGTCTTCTACGCGCTGACCCGCAAGTCGCTGCTCCAGGCCCCCGGCTCGGGCAACCCGAAGTCCGCACCGATGCCGGAGTCGGCGATCCTGCCGGACATCCTCGGCCCGCAGTTCAACCTGCACGCCGGGTTCCTGCTCGCCGTGGCGGCGACCTTCCTGGTCTGGTGGATCCTCAACCGCTCCTCGCTGGGCTACCGGTTCCGCGCGGTGGGTGAGAACCCCTCGGCGGCGAGGGCGGCCGGCATCAACGTCGGCGTCGCCTACTTCAGCGCGTTCCTGATCTCCGGTGCGCTGGTCGGGCTGGCCGGTATCAACCAGGTGCTCGGCTCGGTGACCGACGGCGCGACCAGCGGGCTCGACGCCGGGATCGGCTTCGACGCGATCACCGTCGCGCTGCTGGGACGCTCGCGCCCGTTCGGCATCCTGGCCGCGGGCATCCTGTTCGGTGCCTTCAAGTCCGGTGGCTTCTTCATGCAGGCCTCCGAGGGCATCCCGGTCGACATCGTCCTGGTCATCCAGTCCCTGATCGTGCTGTTCCTCGCCGCACCGCCCTTGGTGAAGGCGATCTTCCGACTCCCCACGAAGGAGGCCTGACCGTGTCCACTGTCGATCTTCCGGTCAGCTCCGAGGCACCCGCCGTCGCCGAGCGCATCCCGGGTCTGTGGAAGACGCCCGGCGTCATGGCCGCGTTCACCGTGCTGGTGGCGCTGCTCGTCCTGATCCGGCCTCGTTCGGGGGACTCCACCTTCCGGTGGAGCCGCGACGGCGACTGGTTCACCATCCCGGACATCTCGCTGCCCGCCGACGGCATCGTGTGGACGGCCGTCGTGCTGTGCCTGCTCTGCACGGCGTACGCCGGCTGGAGCGCCCGCGCCGGCCGTAAGACCCCGCTGGTGCTGGTCTCGGCCTTCGCGGTCTTCGCGGTGTCCGGGTTCATGGCCTGGGCGGTCGCGGGCAAGACGCTTCCCGTGGTCGGCCTGCTCGCCGGCGCGCTCGCGCTGGCGGTGCCGCTCGTGTTCGGTGCGCTGGGTGGCGTACTCGGCGAGCGGGCGGGCGTCGTCAACATCGCCATCGACGGGCAGCTGCTCTTCGGCGCCTTCGGCGCCGCGATCGCCGCCTCCCTCACCGGTTCGCCGTGGGTGGGTCTGATCGCCGCGATGATCGCGGGCATGCTGGTGGCGCTGCTGCTGGGCCTGTTCGCGATCACCTACTGGGTCGAGCAGGTCATCGTCGGCGTCGTCCTCAACGTGCTCGTCATCGGCTTCACCAGCTTCATGTTCTCCCAGGTCCTCTCGGAGAACTCGGCGGCACTCAACAACCCGCCCCACTTCCCGCGTCTGGAGATCCCGCTGCTCTCGGGCATGCCGGTGCTCGGCCCGATCTTCTTCCGGCAGACGGTGCTGGTCTACATGATGTACGTCGCCGTCTTCCTGGTCGCCTGGGCGCTCTACCGCTCCAAGTGGGGCCTGCGCGTCCGCGCGGTCGGTGAGCACCCGAAGGCGGCCGACACCGTGGGCATCAACGTGATCGCGACCCGCTACCGCACCGTGCTGCTGGCTGGTGCCATCGCGGGCATCGGTGGGGCGACCTACACCCTCGTCTCGGTGCCGTCCTTCGGCCGCGAGATGACCGGTGGTGCGGGCTACATCGCGCTGGCCGCGGTGATCTTCGGCAAGTGGGACCCGATCAAGGCGACCCTCGCCGCGCTGCTCTTCGGCTTCGCGTCCAACGTCGAGTCGGTGCTCTCCGTCATCGGTTCGCCGGTGCCGTCGCAGTTCATGCTGATGCTGCCCTACGTCGTGACGATCTTCGCCGTCGCCGGGCTCGTCGGCAACTCGCGTGCCCCGGCCGCCGACGGCGTGCCCTACCGAAAGGGCTAGCTGGGCCTGCTCAGCGTGCGGTGGGCGGCGGCGGCCAGAACCTTGGCGCCGACGCCCACCGCTCTTTCGTCGATGCGCAGATCACCCTGGTGGAGGTCGTAGGTGGGGCCGCCGGGGGTGCGTACGCCGAGCCGGAACATCGACCCCGCGACCTGCTCCTGGTACCACCCGAAGTCCTCGCCACCGAGGCTCTGCGCGGAGACGACCGCGCCCCGCTCCCCCAGCACCTCACGGACCGCCTCGACGAGGATCCGGTGGGACTCCTCGTCGTTGCTCACCGGCGGGACACCCCGGGTGTAGTCGACGGCGGCGGTGACCCCGTAGGGCGCGATGATCTCGGCGACGACCTCGCGCACCACGTGCTCGACCTCGCTCCAGGCGTCGCTGTCGAGGATGCGTACGGTGCCCCCGACCGAGCCGTGGGCGGGGATCACGTTGTGGATCTGGCCGGCCGTGACCTTGCCCCACACGACGCTCACGCCGGCCCGCGGGTCCATCCGGCGGCTCAGGATCACCGGCAGCTCGGTGGTCACCTTGGCGAGCGCGAAGACCAGGTCGCCGGTCAGGTGCGGTCGCGAGGTGTGGCCGCCGGTGCCGCTGAGGTGTACGTCGATCAGGTCGGCCGCGCTGGTCAGCGCGCCGGAACGGAGCCCCACGCGCCCGACGTCCACGGTCGGGTCGCAGTGGAGCGCGAAGATCCGCTCCACGTCGTCGAGCGCGCCCAGGCTCATCAGGTGCAGCGCCCCGCCCGGCATGACCTCCTCGGCGGGCTGGAACAGCAGGCGTACGCCTCCGGGCAGCGGTGACTCGCGGTGCAGGTCGGCCAGGGCGAGGCCGGCGCCGAGCAGCGCCGTGGTGTGGACGTCGTGGCCGCAGGCGTGCGCGACCCCGGGGACGGTGCTCGTCCAGATGTCGGTGGTGACGTCGTCGACCGGCAGGGCGTCCATGTCGCCGCGCAGCGCGACGACGTCGTCCCCCTGGCCCAGGTCGGCGATGAGACCGGTCGCGGACGGCCGGTCGACCTGCCAGCCCGCCTTCTCCAACCGCTCGGCGATCAGCTCGGTGGTGCGATGCTCCTGCCAGGACAGCTCCGGGTGCGCGTGGATGTCCCGGCGCAGGTCGGTCAGCTCGGCGTCGTAGGCATCGACTCGCTCGGCGAGGAAGGCAGCAGGCTCCAGCATGGTCCCGCCAGACTAATCCCTGTCGTAGGCGGCCAGGATCCTGTCCGCGGCCACGGTCGCCGGAAGCTCGCCGGAGAGCACCTCGTCACGCACCTCGTCGCGGATCGCCTTGACCCCCGCGGAGTGCTTGAGCCGCTGGTCGAGCTCGTCACGGACCAGGGCCCAGGTGAAGTCGAGCTGCTGCTCGGCGCGCTTGGTACGCAGCCCGTGCTCGCCGAGGTGGGCACGGTGTGCCATCACCTGCTCCCAGACGGAGTCGACCCCGTCGTCGTGGAGCGCCGAGGCGGTGATCACCGGCGGTGCCCACTCCTCGCGGGAACGCACCAGCCGGAGCGCGCCGGCAAGCTCACGGGCGGCCGCGCGCGCCTCTTGGGCGCGATGCGGGTCGTCGGGGTCGGCCTTGTTGACCGCGATCACGTCGGAGATCTCCAGGATGCCCTTCTTGATCCCCTGCAGCTGGTCACCGGTGCGCGCGATGGTGAGGAACAGGAACGTGTCCACCATCCCTGCCACGGTCACCTCGGACTGCCCCACGCCGACCGTCTCGACGAGGATCACGTCGTAGCCGGCTGCCTCCAGCACCGCCATCGCCTGCACGGTCGCCCTGGCGACGCCGCCGAGCGTGCCGGCGGACGGAGACGGCCTGATGAAGGCGTTGGGGTCCACCGAGAGCCGCTGCATGCGCGTCTTGTCGCCCAGGACCGAGCCGCCGGTGCGTACCGAGGACGGGTCGACGGCCAGCACCCCCACCTTGAGACCGTTGGCGGTCAGCCGGCTGCCGAGCGCCTCGATGAAGGTCGACTTGCCGACCCCCGGGACCCCGGAGATCCCGACCCGCACGGTGTCGCCGGCCGGAAGCTTGGTGAGCAGCTCGCGCGCGATGTCGCGGTGCTGGGGCTTGGTCGACTCCACGAGCGTGATCGCCCGTGACACCGCCGCCCGCTTGCCGTCGCTGATGCCGTCGAGAAGCTCTTGTACGTCGGGCCCTGGCATGGCCAGCACCTTAGCCAAAGCACTCGGCATCCGACGGCCCGGCTCGACCAGCGGAGCCTGGTGAGCGCCGGTACGCTCGACCGACGTGACCGAGATGACGAGAACAGCGGTGGTGACAGGCGGCGGGACCGGACTGGGACGCGCGATCGCCGATCGGCTGGCGGCGGACGGGCTCGAGGTGACCATCGTCGGTCGCCGGGCGGAGGTGCTGGAGACCGCGACCGAGGAGATCAACGCCGCCGTCGGCGCCGACCGGGTGACGTACGTCGTCGCCGACTGCGCCGACCCGGGCGACGTACGCGCCCTGGTCGATGCCTGCCCGGACCGCGTGGACGTGCTCGTCCTCAACGCCGGCGGCTTCACGCCCTCGACCGGCGACGACCTCGAGGCGCTGGCCAACGACTGGGCGGCCGACTACCGGCTCAACGTACTCACCGCGGTGCTCCCGGTCGAGGCGCTGTTGCCCAGGCTGGCCCGGCCGGGCGGCCGGATCGTCGCGATGAGCTCGGTCGCCGCGCTGCGCGGCTCGGGGTCGTACGGAGCCGCCAAGGGCGCGATCAACACCTGGATCACCGGCCTCGCGGCCGAGATCGCGGCCGACGGGATCACCGCCAACGCGGTCGCTCCCGGTTTCGTGCCGGACACCGAGTTCTGGGCCTCCCGCCGCAGCCCCGAGCTGATCGAGGAACGTACGTCGCGAATTCCGCTCGGTCGCCCCGGCACCCCTGCCGAGGTCGCCGCGCTGGTCGCGCATCTCACCGCGCCCGAGGCCGGCTTCACCACAGGTCAGGTCGTCGGGATCCACGGCGGCGCGGTCTTGGCGCGCCTCTGAGGGCCACTTCTTCTGCTCAGCGGAGCCGGTGCGCCAGATCCCGTACGACGCCGGGAACCTGTCCCGACCGCGCCTGGTCCAGCGGGACCCAAGAGGTGCCCGACGCTGCAGCCATCCAGGCGACCGCGGCAGAGATGACCGCCAGCCCGACGACGGCGACGATCCAGCGCTGGACAGGTGAGGACGCGGCCCGGATGACAGGGCTGACGATGTCGCGGACCCGTTGCGAGGCGAGCCAGGCTGCGGACATGAACGTCACCGCCGCGCCGTAGAGCGCCCAGGTCACCGACAGCTCGAGGGCCAGGAGGCCCACGCCGACAGCGGCCGCGATCACGCCGGTCAACACCGACAGCACGACCGTCCCGGGCAGCGCGCGCACCAGGTCCCAGGGCGACCGGACCAGCGCCTGGACGGCGTCGTACCACTTCCGCCCCCGTGCCTCGCGCCGCTTGGAGAGGTGGTCGGCGGCCATCGACGCGGCCCGCAGCAGCCAGATCCCGAGGCCGAGGACGGCGGCGCCCAGGAACGGAACGGTCGCCACCACCCCGCCGAGGATCGCGGCCAGCGCGACCAGGATGAGGAAATGCCGGGGTCCCGGCCATCGCTTGAGGCTGGAGTGTGCGCGCGCCGGGCTCCACCCGGGCTCGGGCTGCGGTGCCAGCGGAGGTGGCTCTTGCGGCTCGAACCGGCGCACCACCACCGGAGGAGTCACCACCTCCGTCACCGCATCGCCGGCGGCGTCCGGATCGACCAGCGTCGGCTTCAGCCCAGCGTCCAAAGGTGCGTCCGAAGGTGCGTCCGCGGGTGCGTCCATCGGCGCGGCCGCCAGCGGCATCGTCATCGTCACCGGCAGCACCTCGGTCACCGCCTCGGCCCCGCCGCGGGTCCAGGGCGCCTCGGGCTCCATCAGCCACTCCCGCAGCTCCTCGAGGCCCGGCCGGTCGGCCGGATCCGTCGCCAGCGCGGCCGTGAGGACCTCGCGCATCGATCCCTCGATCCCGTCGAGATCGTGCTGGCCGCGGCGTACGCGATCCAGGACGGCCATCGACGGCCCGGTGCCGAACGGCGGCCTGCCCAGCAGGGCATAGGCGGTGGTGGCCGCCCACGAGTGCACGTCGCTGGCCGGCGTCGCGGGCGTCCCCTCCAGGATCTCGGGCGCCAGATAGCCCGGCGTCCCGACCAGCCACCCGGTGAGGGTGATCTTGGGGTCGTCGGCGACCCGGGCCAGCCCGAAGTCGATGAGCACCGGCGTACGCCCCTCCATCACCACGTTGGAGGGCTTCACGTCACGGTGCAGCACGCCGGCGTCGTGGCAGGCGGCGACACCGCCGGCCAGGCAGCGCGCCAGCCAGAACCGGTCCTCGCCGAGCACGGGGCCGTCGTCCTTGATCCGGTCGTACAGCGTCGGGCCCGGCACGTAGCGGGTCGCGACGTAGGGGAGGTCCGCGTAGGGGTCGGCGTCGACGATCTCGGCGATCCAGGGGCTGCGTACCTGCCGCAGCGACCGCACCTCGCGCTCCAGCCGGGCGCGGGTCTCCTCGTCCCCCACGACATGGGTACGCAGCACCTTCAGCGCCACCCGCTCGCCGGTCTCCTCGTGGCGGGCCAGATGGACGACGCCCATGCCGCCCTCGCCGAGCTTGGTGAGGATCTCGTAGGCCCCGACCCTCACCAGCCCGTCCCCGGATGCCCGCCCGGGGCGTAGGTCCGTCACAGCTCTGAGGCTAGACGAGCCCTACGCCTCCGGCGAGGACATTCGCGGACTGTCAGTGGTCGAGCTGCTCCCGCAGGCGAGCGAGCAGGTCGAGGGCGGAGTCGGCGATGACCGTGCCCGGGAGGAAGACCGCGGCAGCGCCCATCTGCTCGAGGGTGGCCACGTCGTCGGGCGGGATGACGCCGCCGATGACGATCATGATGTCCGGGCGCCCCTGCTCCTCCAGCGCCGCCTTGAGCGCGGGGAGCAGCGTGAGGTGACCGGCAGCCAGCGAGGAGACCCCGACGATGTGTACGTCGGCGTCCACCGCCTGCTGCGCGACCTCCTCGGGGGTGGAGAACAGCGGGCCTACGTCGACGTCGAAGCCGAGGTCGGCGAAGGCCGAGACGACGACCTTCTGGCCACGGTCGTGACCGTCCTGGCCCATCTTCGCGACCAGGATGCGCGGGCGGCGGCCCTCGGCCTCCTCGAACTCCTTGGTCGCCTTCAGCACCTCGGTCACCTTGGAGTCCCCCGACGTCGTCGCCTCGTCCCGGTACACACCGGAGATCGTACGGATGACGGCCTGGTGCCGCCCCCATGCCTTCTCCATCGCGTCGGAGATCTCCCCGACGGTCGCCTTGGCGCGGGCCGCGTCGACGGCGAGCGCGAGCAGGTTGCCCTCCAGGTTCGCCTCGGACTTCTCGGCGCCGGCCGCGTTCGTGATGGCCTCCAGGGCCCGGCGTACGTCCTCGTCGTCGCGCTCCGCGCGCAGCCGCTCCAGCTTGGCGACCTGCTGCTTGTAGACCTGGTCGTTGTCGACCTTGAGCACGTCGAGCGGGTCCTCGGAGGGCAGCCGGAAGGTGTTGACGCCGATCAGCTTCTGGGCGCCGGAGTCGAGCCGCGCCTGGGTGCGGGCCGCGGCCTCCTCGATGCGCATCTTCGGGATGCCCTGCTCGATCGCCTTGGCCATCCCGCCGGCCGCCTCGGCCTCCTGGATGTGGGCCCAGGCGCGCTCGGCCAGATCGTGCGTCAGACGCTCGACGTAGTAGGAGCCGCCCCACGGGTCGATGATCTCGGTGGTGCCGCTCTCCTGCTGCAGGAGCAGCTGGGTGTTGCGGGCGATGCGGGCGGAGAAGTCGGTCGGCAGCGCGATCGCCTCGTCCAGCGCGTTCGTGTGCAGCGACTGGGTGTGACCCTGGGTCGCGGCCATCGCCTCGATCGCGGTGCGGCCGACGTTGTTGAAGACGTCCTGGGCGGTCAGCGACCAGCCGGAGGTCTGGCTGTGGGTGCGCAGGGAGAGCGACTTGGGGTTCTTCGGGTCGAACTGCGAGACCAGCCGGGACCAGAGCGCTCGGGCCGCGCGCATCTTGGCGACCTCCATGAAGAAGTTCATGCCGATCGCCCAGAAGAACGACAGTCGGGGCGCGAACGCGTCCACGTCGAGCCCCGCGGCCAGACCGGTCCGCAGGTATTCGACGCCGTCGGCCAGCGTGTAGGCGAGCTCGAGATCGGCGGTCGCCCCGGCCTCCTGCATGTGGTAGCCGGAGATCGAGATCGAGTTGAACCGGGGCATCTTCGCGGCGGTGTAGGAGAAGATGTCGCCGATGATCCGCATCGACGCCGCCGGCGGGTAGATGTAGGTGTTGCGGACCATGAACTCCTTGAGGATGTCGTTCTGGATGGTCCCGGCCAGCTTCTCGGGCGGCACTCCCTGCTCCTCGGCAGCCACGATGTAGAGCGCCAGCACCGGCAGCACCGCGCCGTTCATGGTCATCGAGACCGACATCTGGTCCAGCGGGATGCCGTCGAACAGCGTCCTGGTGTCGTAGATGGAGTCGATCGCGACACCGGCCATGCCGACGTCACCACGGACCCGCGGGTGGTCGGAGTCGTAGCCGCGGTGGGTGGCCAGGTCGAAGGCGACACTCAGACCCTTCTGGCCGGCAGCGAGATTGCGCCGGTAGAACGCGTTGGACTCCTCCGCGGTCGAGAAACCGGCGTACTGCCGGATCGTCCACGGCTGGGTCGTGTACATCGTCGGGTAGGGCCCACGCAGGAACGGGCTCAGGCCCGGGTAGGTGTCGAGCGCGTCGAGACCGTCCAGGTCCCCCGGCCCGTACGCCGGCTGGATCTCGATGCCCTCGGGGCTCAGCCACCCCTCGCCGGTCACACCGGTCGCCGAGCCGGTCGGGGCTTCGTCGCCGTTCAGCGGGATCCCTTGGAAGGAGCTGGGAATCGTCATGAGAGCTTCTCCCTCGTAGCGGTCAGGAAGGCGAGCGCGTCGACACCCATCGAGGCGGCGTCGTCCACCTCGGCGTCGACGGCGTCGGGCTTCCCGGCGATGATCACGTGCGTGGCGCCGGCCTCGCGGAGGGCCGCGATCGCGTCCGCTCCCCATTCGGCGTACGCCTTGTCCGAACCGGCCAGGCAGACGACCGGCGGTGCGCCGGCTGCGCGATATTTCCCGGCCAGGTCCGACGCGTCCGCGGTGGCACCCGCGACCTCGACGCCGATGCCGCCGGCGGCGAGGAGGTTGGTCGCGAAGGTCGCCCGGGCGGTGTGCTGGGCGACGGTGCCGATGGTCGCGAGGAAGACGCGAGCGGAGGCGGGGGTGTCACGCAGGGCCTCGAAGGAGGCGCCGTAGCGCACCACCCGCTCGTTGAGCGGGTCGACCGGCCGCTCGGGGAGCGTCTCGGCGAGGTTGGGGAACTCGGTGAGCCCGGTGATCGGGCGCTTGCGGCGCGCGATCGCCTTCTCCCGCTCCGCCGAGACGGCGGCGATCCGGTCGCGGAAGGGCGAGAAGTCGTGGCCACCGACGGCGTTCGACCCGGTCCACTCCTCCTCGAGCTGGATGAAGGCCTCCCAGCCGGCGGCGGCCATGTCGGCGGTCAGCTGCTCGACGGCGAAGGAGCCGCCGGCGGGGTCGGCGACGGCCGCGACGTGGGACTCGTCGATCAGCAGGTGGGACACGTTGCGGGCGATCCGGCGGCCGAAGCCGTCCGGCACACCGTTGGCGGAGTCGAAGGGCAGCACGGTCACCGCGTCCGCCCCGCCGACACCGGCGGCGAAGGCGGCGACGGTGCCGCGCAGCATGTTCACGTAGGGGTCGTACTTCGACAGCATCGGCCGCGAGCTGACCGCGTGGATGCGCATCTCCACACCTTCGGCGCCGGAGAGCTCGAGGACCCGCGCCCACAGCTGGCGGGCGGCCCGCAGCTTGGCGATCGTCGGGAACTGCTCGTCGGTGGCCGCGTAGCGGAACTCGATCAGCCCGGCCGCGACGGCCGGCGAGAACCCGGCCTCGGTCAGGGCACGCAGGTAGGCGACGCCGACCGCGATGGACCAGCCGAGCTCCTGCACGTCGGAGGCGCCCAGATCGTGCGCAGCCGTGGCGTCGACCACGATCGCGCGCACCCCGATCCCCTCGGCCAGACGGGCGAGGTCGACCAGCTCGGCGAAGGCCTCGTCGGGCGCCAGCGGCAGGTCGCGCAGCAGCGCACCCATCGGGTCGGCACCCAGGTTGGTCGCCGCGTGCAGCCCGGTGCCACGCTCGGCGATCAGCGCGAGCAGGTTCTGGGCGACCTTGACCGCGCCGATCGGCGCGTCGAGCACCACCGGGGCCAGGTCGAGGAGCACCTTGTCGAGGAGCACGTTCAGGTCGGTCGTCTCGTCGGCGGCCACCCACAGCGAGGAGACGCCGCCGTCGAGGTCGACCAGGGCGGCCTCGTTGGCGGTCTTGGCGTCCACGCCGGAGAGACCGGAGACGAGCGAGCGGATGTCCCAGGCGCCGGCGCGCGTGGGACGGGCTTCGTCGGCGAAGGACTCACCCGGCAGCCCGAGCGGGGCGATCCGGAGTCCGTCGAGGGAGGTGCGGGTCAGCTTGTCCCAGACGAGAGCGTCGGCGTCGTCGGCGCTCAGCCGACCACTCTTGCGGAGGACAGCAGCGGTCGCCGCCTCCCACTCTGCCTGGGAATGGGCATCCGCCGGCTGGGCAAGGCGCAACGAGTCGGCGCGAGCGGCGTCGTTCATGGATCGAACCTTAGGCGGCTGAAGTGGCGGTGACCACAAAGTGTGAGGTTTACAACCGCTAACTGAGACGCGCCACTACGTTGTGCGCCGTGAAGGTACGCACCCCAGGCGGACAGACCTACCGAGTCACCCGCCGCTGGTCCCCTGGCAGCGCAAGTCGCGACGACTGCGCCTCGACGGATTCGACGCCCCCGTCGACCCGCCGTCCGGCGACGATCCGATCAGCGCGATCCTCCTGGTGCTCTGGCTCGTCATCACGCTGCCGGTCATCCTCGTCGTCGTCGTGGTCGTGCTCCTGACCGGCATCGAGCTCGTCCTCCTGCTCGCGATCCTCCCCTTCGCCATCGGCGGCCGGGTCGTCTTCGGCCGCCACTGGACCGTGGAGGTGCGCCGCGGCTTCACCCCGATCCACGAGGAGCGCGTCGGCAGCTGGAGCGCCAGCGGCGTACGCATCCAGGAGCTGGCGCGGGAGATCGAGTCGGGCGACGTCCCGGCCGACACCCTCACCGAGCAGCCCTAGTCCGCCTGATGCGCAGCAGCGGCAGCCCCGTGTAGACCAGCACCCACACCGGCCAGAAGAACCCTCGGCCGGTGGCGTGCCAGGCCATGACGGCGACCGCGCCGCAGATCAGGAACACCAGAAGATCTCGTACGAAGCCCCGGTCCGTCTCCTCGGCGTGGGCCGGATCCTCCTCGCCCAGGTCATCGACCACCGCGGCGAGCTCGTCGGCCCGGGCCGCACCCCACACCGCCTCGGCGCGCGCCTCCAGCTCGGGCGTGTCGATCCGCCCCGCGGCGTACGCCTCGACGAGCCGCGCCCGCGCGGCCTCACGCTCCAGGTCGCCGACCCTGGTCGAAGCGCTGGTCGAAGCGCTGGTCACAGCCCCTCCAGGTCGAGCGGCCGCCCGGCGGCGTACAGGTCCTTCGGGCAGGTGGAGGCCGCGCAGTCCTCGTAGCGGGAGGCCAGCCGAGCAAGCGCCTTGACGGTCTCTGCGGAGTCGGGGTCGGCGGCGAGGTTGTGCTGCTCGAAGGGGTCCGAGGAGCGGTCGTAGACCTCGACCTGGCCGGTGTGCAGCCGGGCGTAGGTCCAGGAGCCGACCCGGACGCCGGACCACAGCTGCCGGCTCCCGTCGGTGACCCGCCAGCCGGCGAGCGGGATCGCGCGCACCTGCTCCGGGGCGCGCAGCCACGGCATGATGTCGATCCCGTCGAGCGGCCGCGGAGGCCGGGCGCCGGCCGCCGCCAGCAGCGTCGCGGCGAGATCCGGGTTGGTGACCGGGGTCCGCACCGTCCGGCCGCGGGGCACACCGGGACCGCTCATCAGCACCGGGATCCGCAGCGACTCGTCGTAGTGCCACAGCTTGCCGTTGAGGTTGTGGTAGCCGTTCGAGAAGCCGTTGTCGGAGGTGAAGACGACCAGCGTCCGCTTCAGCTCACCGCTCTTCTTCAGACCACCCAGGAGCGAGGCGATGTTGCGGTCCAGGCTGCGGATCGCCTCGAGCCGACGCTGGTAGGCGATCCGGAGCGCGTCCTTCTTCCGCGGGTTGAACTTCCCGCGCCCTGGCGAGCCCTTGGCATAACCGGAGGTGTCCTCGGGGAAGAGGTTGGGGCGCGCCGGGATCCGGATCCCGTCGTAGTAGCCGCGGTCCTGGGCGTCGGGAACGGTCACCGACAGCGCGGCGTCGGTGCCGGGGTAGATCTTCTTCGGGTCGTCCGGCCCCGAGGGCCCGCCGTGGTGCGGCGCCACGTAGTTGACCCAGGTGAACCAGGGCTTGCCCGACGCGCGCTCGGCAGCGATCCCGGCCTTCGCCTGCTCGGTGATGACGGTCGAGGAGTAGCCCTTCGACTTGATGATCTCGCCGTTGACGTTGAACTTCGGCGAGCGGAAGTTGTAGGTCGAGGGGTCGACGGTCGCGCGCCACTGGTCCCAGCCGGGCGGCACGTCGCCGCGGGTCTCACCCTCGCCGTAGCCGTTGAGGTACTTCCCCGCCAGGACCGTCGAGTAGCCCGCGTCCTGCAGCGACGTCGCGACCGTCGAGGAGTCGTCGAAGGCCGCATATCCGCCGTAGGGCCCCTCGATCGTGCGGGCACCGTGGTTGTGGGCGTACTGCCCGGTCAGCAGCGACGCCCGCGCCGGCACGCAGATCGGCGTCGGCGCGATCCCCTCGGAGAAGGAGACCCCGGTCCGCTCGACGAGCTTCCGCACCTGCGGCAGGTAGTCCATGTCGAGGTAGGAGAGGTCGTCGACCGTCACCATCAGCAGGTTCGGCTTCTCGACGGGCCGAACCACTGCAGGCGTACGCGACGGGGCCGCCGCCACGGCGGCCGGCTCGTGGACCAGGCCGGTCACGGCGAGGGCGCTCATCGCAGCCGTCGCCACGGCAGCACGCTTGCGACGCGTGAACAGGTTGCCGACCGGCATGACCAAACACTCCTAGTAATACGAGTTATTTAGTCTACTTTAACTCGTTACAGGCCTGCCAGATCAAGCGGTCCATCCGCGGGGTACATCTTCTTGGGGCAGTCGTCGCCGGAGCAGTCGCGATACCTGTCGGTCAGGTCGGCCAGCTGCGAGACCGTCTCGGCGTAGGCAGGATCCTCGGCGAGGTTGTTCATCTCGTAGGGGTCCTCGGTGCGGTCGTAGAGCTCGACACCACCGGTCGTCAGCTCGACGTAGGTCCACCGCCCCACGCGTACACCAGACCAGAGCCGCGAGGTCCCGTCGGCGGTCGGCCAGGCCTCGATCGGGACGACGCGCACCTGCTGGGGCGCACGCAGCCACGGCAGGATGTCGATGCCGTCAGGCTCGTGCGGGTCCTTGGCGCCGGCCGCGGCGAGCAGCGTCGTGGCGATGTCCGGGTTGGTGAGCGTGGTCGCGACCGTGCGTCCCTTCGGCACGCCGGGACCGCTCATCAGCACCGGGATCTGCAGCGACTCCTCGTAGTACCAGAGCTTGCCGTGGAAGTTGTGGTAGCCGGTCGAGAAGCCGTTGTCGGAGGTGAAGACGACCAGCGTGCGCGCCAGCTCGCCGCTCTTCCTCAGCCCACCGAGCAGGGAGGCGATGTTGCGGTCCAGGCTGCGCGCCGACTCGATCCGCCGCTGATGAGAGAGCCGGAAGGCGTCCTTCTCGACCTGCGACGGGTTCTTCCGGGACGGCGACCCCTTGGGGAACCCCTTGCGCTTCTCGGGGAACAGGTTGGGCTGCGGCGGGATCGGCTTGTCGGCGTACACGTCCCGGTCCCGCTTGTCCGGCACCGGCACACCGATCGCGCCCTTGGTGCCCGGGAAGCGCTGCTTCGGGTCGCCCTTCTCGGTCGGCCCGCCGAGGTGCGGCGCCACGTAGTTGACCCACTGGAACCACGGCTTCGCCTCGGTCCCGGACTTCTTCCCCCCATCCTTCCGCGCAGCCCGCAGCGCCGCCTCCGCCTGCTGGGTGATGACGGTGGTCGAGTAGCCCTTCGGCTTCACCAGGTGGCCGTTGACGTTGAACTTCGCGCCCAGATAGTTGTAGGTCGAGGGGTCGACGGTCGCGCGCCACTCGTCCCACCCCGGGGGCAGGTCGCGCTCGCTGCCCTGCTCGCCGTACTCGTTGAGGTACTTCCCGGTGAAGACGGTCGTGTAGCCCGCCTCCTGCAGCGAGGTGGCGATGGTGGCGGAGTCGCCGAAGGACGGGTAGCCACCCTCAGGACCGTGGATCGTGTGGGCGCCGTGGTTGTGGGCGTACTGCCCCGAGAGCAGCGAGGCGCGAGCCGGCACGCAGATCGGTGTCGGCGCGACCGCGTCGGTGAAGGTGACGCCGCTGTCGGCGACGAGCTTCTTCACTCTCGGCAGGTAGTCCATGTCGATGGAGGCGAGGTCGTCGACCGTGATCATCAGCAGGTTGGGCTTGTCGACCGGCATCTCGAAGGCGGGCGTCGCGGTCGACGGCTGCTCGGAGCGCGGGGCGGACGGCCGCTGCGTCGGGGCCTGACCACAGCCCGCGATCCCCATGACTCCGCCCACGACCCCGGCCACCGCAAGTGCCGCCGAAAGCGTCCGGACCCGATCGGATACCGCCACTGAATGTCCTCATCACGCTGGTCGTCTGCTGGTGCCGATGGTTCATCCCAGATCAACGCACGTGTCGCGCTCTCGCCATCCCCGGACAGGACGCTGGTCCCATGAAGATGGCGCTGGTCACCGAGAGCTTCTTTCCTACCATCGATGGTGTCACAACCACGGTGAAGGCCATCGCCGACCGCATGATCGAGTCGGGCCATGAGGTGCGGTTCATCGCTCCCGGCCCCGGTCTGCCGGTCTACCGCAACAGCCGGGTGGTCCGGATCTCGCCGATCGCCAAGACCGGGCGCCAGGTACGCAGCGCCCTGGAGTCCTTCGAGCCGGACGTCGTGATCTCCTTCGACCCGGGCCGCCTGGGTCGCAAGGCGCTCGCGTCCCCGACCGCGGCCGCGGCGACCACGCTGGTCGTCCAGCAGTCCCCGCTCTCTCCCAAGGCAGCACTCACCTGGAGCACCTCGATCGCGGCGTACGCCGATGAGATCTTCGTCACAAGCGAGTGGCTGCGGCGCGTGCTCGCGTCGATCGACGTAGCCGCCGAGGTGTGGGAGCCGGGGGTCGACGCGGCCGCCTTCTCCCCCAGTCTGCGCGACGACTGGCTCCACCGGCGCTGGTCGCGGGCCAAGTCCCGCGCCACCCCGCTGGTCGTGGTCGGCTACGCCGGCAACCTGGCCAAGAGCCATGGCGTACGCCGCCTCGCCGAGCTCACCGTGGTGCCCGGCATCCGGCTCGTCATCATCGGCGACGGACCCCAGCGCGGCTGGCTCAAGCAGCGGGTCCCGCAGGCGAAGCTGACCGGGCCGCTGGGCACCGGCGACCTGGCCGTCGCCCTGGCCTCGCTCGACGTGCTCGTCCACCCCGGCGAGGAGGAGGGATGCGGCCACATCCTGCGTGAGGCCGCGGCGAGCGCCGTTCCGGTGGTGGCCCCGCGGGCCGGTGCGGCCGCCGAGATCGTCCAGCACATGGAGACCGGGATCCTCTACGACCCGGCACGCAGCCGTGAGCTCGCCGACGCGGTCGCCTCGGTGGTCTCCGACCCCCGCCGGCACCTGCTCGGCGACCGCGGCCGGGAGCTGGCCGCGACCCGCCCCTGGACCGATGCCGTCGACGAGCTCTTGACCCGTCTGGTCACACTGGACGAGGTCCGGACCTCACGATCTCACGCCTCCGCGAGCGGGAGTGCGAGCCCCGCTGTTAGGCTTGCCTAACCCACATCTGCGTTACTCGTCAGTAACCACATCCGCCCACATCCGGCCGTGAATGTCACATACTCCCTGCGTACGAGTTCGGGTATCGGGAGTAGTAGCGTGCGTGCCGTGGCAACCACGACTCTGATCAAAGGCGCGCGGTCGACGCGCTCGACGATCGCCCTGAAGCTCCTTATGGCGGCCAGCGGCATCGTCTTCATCCTGTTTGTGCTGGTGCACATGTACGGCAACCTCAAAGCGTTCAGCGGCGAGCTCGCCTACAACGAGTATGCCGAGCACCTGCGTACGTTCGGGGAGCCGATGCTGCCGTACGGCGGCCTCCTCTGGATCCTGCGAGTGGTGCTCCTGGGCTCACTGGTGGCACACGTCGGCTCGGCGGTGGCGCTCTCGATGCGCGCCCACGCGCAGCGCCCGGTGAACTACGCGGTGAAGAAGAACAAGGCCTCGTCGCTCTCCTCGCGCACCATGCGCTGGGGCGGCGTGACCCTGCTCCTCTTCGTCGTCTGGCACCTGCTCCAGTTCACCATCGTGAAGATCAACGTGGGTGCGGGCGGACAGGCTCCCGACGTCACCGAGAACCCGTTCCGGCTGCTGACCGCGGCGTTCCAGCCGGAGCAGTGGTGGATGGTCATCATCTACCTGCTCGCGATGCTCGCGCTCGCCTTCCACCTGCACCACGGCACCTTCAGCGCCATCCAGACGCTCGGGTTCACCAACACCGCTGAGTCGCGTGCCAGGGCCCGCGTCGCCGGCTGGGTCGTCGCGATCGTGGTCGCCGGCGGCTTCTCGCTGGTCCCCCTGTTCACCGTCTTCGGCGTCATCTCGTAAGGACATCTGACACATGGCTGCTGGAACCCACTACCTGCCCGGCCTCACCCCGACCAACGAGGCACCGGTCCAGAAATCCGACGACGCCGCGGGCTACTACGTGCTCGGCGACAAGCTGGTCGACCCCAAGGCCCCGACCGGCCCGATCGCGGAGCGCTGGACGACCCGCAAGTTCGAGAACCGCCTGGTCAACCCGGCCAACCGCCGCAAGCTGTCGATCATCATCGTCGGCACCGGCCTGGCCGGCGGCGCCGCCGCCGCCACGCTCGGCGAGGCCGGCTACAACGTGAAGTCCTTCTGCTACCAGGACTCCCCGCGTCGCGCCCACTCGATCGCCGCCCAGGGCGGCATCAACGCCGCGAAGAACTACAAGGGCGACGGCGACTCGGCCTACCGGCTCTTCTACGACACGGTCAAGGGCGGCGACTACCGCGCCCGCGAGTCCAACGTCTACCGCCTCGCCGAGGAGTCGGTGAACATCATCGACCAGTGCGTGGCCCAGGGCGTGCCCTTCGCCCGCGAGTACGGCGGTCTCCTCGACAACCGCTCCTTCGGTGGCGTGCAGGTGTCGCGTACGTTCTACGCCCGCGGCCAGACGGGGCAGCAGCTCCTCATCGGCGCCTACCAGGCCATGGAGCGCCAGGTCGCCGCCGGCACCGTGGAGCAGTTCACGCGTCACGAGATGCTCGAGCTGATCGTCGCCGACGGCAAGGCGCGCGGCATCATCGCCCGCGACATGGTCACCGGCGAGATCGAGACCCACCTGGCCGACGTGGTCGTCCTCGCGACCGGCGGCTACGGCAACGTCTTCTACCTCTCCACCAACGCGATGGGGTCCAACGTCACCGCCACGTGGCGTGCGCACCGCAAGGGCGCCTACATGGCCAACCCCTGCTACACGCAGATCCACCCGACCTGCATCCCGGTGACCGGCGCCCACCAGTCGAAGCTGACCCTGATGTCGGAGTCGCTGCGTAACGACGGCCGCATCTGGGTGCCCAAGAACGCCGAGGACTGCGCCAAGGACCCGCGCGAGATCCCCGAGGAGGACCGCGACTACTTCCTGGAGCGGATCTACCCGTCCTTCGGAAACCTGGTCCCCCGCGACATCGCCTCGCGTGCCGCGAAGTACATGTGCGACGAGGGCCGCGGTGTCGGCCCGGAGGTCGACGAGACCCAGCCCGACGGCACGGTCAAGAAGTTCCGCCGCGGCGTCTACCTCGACCTGGGTGCCGCGATCGAGCGCCTCGGCAAGGAGGCCATCGAGGAGAAGTACGACAACCTCCTCGACATGTACGAGCGGATCACGGGCGAGAACCCCTACGAGCTGCCGATGCGCATCTACCCCGCCGTGCACTACGTCATGGGCGGTCTGTGGGTCGACTACGAGCTCTCGACCAACATCGAGGGTCTCTACTGCACCGGTGAGGCCAACTTCTCTGACCACGGCGCGAACCGCCTCGGCGCCTCGGCGCTGATGCAGGGTCTGGCCGACGGCTACTTCGTGCTCCCGAACACCATCCGCGAATACCTCGCCGACGGCCCGTTCGAGCCGATCTCCGAGGAGCACCCGGCGGTCGTCGAGGCGAAGCAGGCGGTCCAGGAGCGGATCGACAAGTTCATGTCGATCAACGGCACCCGCTCGGTCGAGTCGATCCACAAGGAGCTCGGCCTGATCATGTGGGAGTACTGCGGCATGGAGCGGACCGAGGAGGGCCTCAAGAAGGCCATCGGCCTGATCCGCGAGCTCAAGAAGGAGTTCTGGACCAACGTCAAGGTCCTCGGATCGGCCGACTCCCTCAACCAGGACCTCGAGAAGGCCGGCCGAGTCGCCGACTTCATCGAGCTCGGTGAGCTCATGTGCATCGACGCGCTCAACCGTCGCGAGTCCTGCGGCGGCCACTTCCGGGGCGAGTCGCAGACCGAGGACGGCGAGGCGCTGCGTCACGACGACGAGTTCGCCTACGTCGCGGCCTGGGAGTTCGGTGGCGAGGACGGCGCCCCGATCCTCCACAAGGAAGACCTGATCTACACCGCCATCGAGATGAAGCAGAGGTCCTACAAGTGAAGCTCACCCTCAAGATCTGGCGGCAGGCCAACGCGTCCGAGAAGGGTGCGCTCAAGACGTACGAGCTCGACGGGGTGTCCTCGGACATGTCGTTCCTCGAGATGCTCGACCTGCTCAACGAGCAACTCCTGCACAACGACGAGGAGCCGGTCGCGTTCGACTCGGACTGTCGCGAGGGTATCTGCGGCATGTGTTCGCTGATGATCAACGGCGAGGCGCACGGCCCGGAGGTCACCACGACCTGCCAGCTGCACATGCGCTCGTTCAAGGACGGCGACACGATCACCATCGAGCCGTGGCGCGCCACGTCGTTCCCGATCGTCAAGGACCTGATCGTCGACCGCTCCGCGTTCGACCGGATCATCCAGAACGGCGGCTACATCTCGGCCAACACCGGCTCGGCCCCCGAGGCCAACTCGGTGCCGGCGCCGCGCGACAAGGCCATGCGGGCGTTCAACACGGCCACCTGCATCGGCTGCGGCGCCTGCGTCGCCGCCTGCCCCAACGGCTCCGCGTCGCTGTTCCTGGGCGCGAAGATCACCCACCTCGGTGAGCTGCCGCAGGGCCAGCCGGAGCGCTACTCCCGCGTGCAGTCCATGGTCGGCCAGCACGACGCCGAGGGCTTCGGTGGCTGCACCAACATCGGTGAGTGCGCCGCCGCCTGCCCCAAGGAGATCCCGCTCGACGTGATCTCCCAGCTCAACAAGGACCTGCGCAAGTCGATGATCCTCGGCTGACCGTCGGTCGCTGCACGTCACGAAGGGCCGCTCTCCCTCGGGAGAGCGGCCCTTCTGCTGTGCCGAGACGTCAGGCGACGGTGAGCTTGACCTCGATGTTGCCGCGAGTGGCGTTGGAGTAGGGGCAGACCTGGTGGGCCTGCTCGGCGAGCTGCTGAGCGGTCGCGGCGTCGGCGCCGGGGATGGTGACCTCGAGCTGCACGGCGAGGCCGAAGCCGCCCTCGCCGTTGCTGCCGATGCTGACGTCAGCGACGACCTCGGAGTCCGTCATGTCGATCTTGGCCTTGCCGGCGACCAGCTTGAGCGCCGAGTGGAAGCAGGCGGCGTAGCCGGCGGCGAAGAGCTGCTCGGGGTTGGTCGCGCCGCCCTCGCCGCCCATCTCCTTGGGTACGCGGACGTCCGCGTCGATGAGGCCGTCGGTGGACTGGACGTGACCGTTGCGGGCGTCGCCGGTGCTGACTGCGGTGGCTGTGTAGAGAGGTGTCATGTGCACAACTATATTGCGCACAACTTAATCGCGCAAGGGAGTAGACTGATGGATGTGTCCGGACGTACCTATCCGCAGCTCGCGCTCGACCTGCAGCTCTGCTTTCCCTTGTACGCAGCGACCCGAGCCGTCACCAAGCGCTATGTGACGCTGCTCAAGGGGACCGGGCTGACCTATCCGCAGTATCTGGTGATGCTGGTGCTCTGGGAGGCTGACGAGCCGTTGACCGTGACCACGCTCGGCCAGCGCCTCCGGCTCGACTCCGGCACCCTGACACCGCTGCTCAAGCGACTAGAGACCGCCGGCCTGGTGCGCCGCGACCGCGACCCCGGCGACGAGCGCCGGGTGCTGGTCAGCCTGACCGAGGAGGGCCGCGCCATGGAGGAGCAGGTCTCCGGCGTACCTCAGCAGCTCGGCGCATCGATGGGGATCACCCGTGACGAGGCGCTCACGCTGCGCGACCAGCTCACCGAGCTGGTCGACCACCTCGACACGGCCGAGTCCTCCTGAGATCTATCCCCTGCTCAGCAGCCGCTGCACACCCAACTTGATCAGCAGCCCACCGAGAAGGACGTCGACGACCACGAGCACCGCGTGCGCGACGTAGTAGGGCTTGGGCCGGGTCTGCTCCGGGTCCTTGGCGGTCTTGACCAGGTTGCGGCCGAAGTTGGTCCAGATCGCGATCGTCCAGATTCCGATGACCAGGAGGAGCGCGCCGTCAGTCTTCTCGAGCTTCATGGGTACGACTCTCTCATCCGGTCGTGTGGGGGCTGGGGGCGGCCCGTTCGGGATAGTCCAGGGAGTTTCGGTCGGTTACTGACCGGTAGACCGACCGAAACTCCCTGGACTATCCCGAACCGGCGCTCATGCATGGCTACGCGGACCGACGATCGATGAAGCGGGAACGCTGATCGGCCGTGAGGGCGCGACGTTGCTCGACCGTGGCGGTCGGCGTCCACCACGCTGGTGGAGTGATGGTCCACCGCCGCGGACCGAGCTCCTGCCGCGCGCGCTGTCGCGCATCCTGCGTACGCTGCAGGAAGCCTGAGGGGTCGTGACGATCACCAGCGACCATGGTGACGTACTCGAGACCCAGACGACGGAAGTCGCCTTCACGCTCGATGTCTCGAGAGCGCTGCTTGCCTGCGAGGTGAAGGGCGCCGTCGTACTCCCCCACGAGACCCGCCTCGAGATCCAGCAGATCAGGCGTACCCACGTGGTTGCCGGCCAGGTCGAAGACCGGGTGGTTGCAGGCGATCCAGGTCACGCCGAGCTCGATTTCCCAGAGAAGCCGCATCTCGGACTCCATCGGCGACCAGCTGTTCTCCACGACATAGGGAATGGCCTCGCGCAGCAGCGGGATGCCGGTCCAACCATTGAGGGAGGCAGCATAGGTGGCGATTTCCACCTTCGAGACCAGATCCGTCTTCATCGCCATGTCGAGAGCGACCACTGCACTGACCAGATCGGGGGCGTACCGTGCTTCGAACGCGACCGAACGGGTCGGGTCGGTGCCACGTACGCCGTCCAGCTCGCGACAGTGACGGAGCGCGAGACGCTCCTGCGTGATCACATAACCGGGCTGAGCATCTCTGCGATTCTCGTGAACCACGATCGGCACCGGAACGGGCTGGCCGGCGCGATCGGTGCCGTCGAACCAGCGCGCTCCCGACCACGCGAACGTCGCCCACCCGGTGATGTAGCCCTCCGGCACCGCGGTCGCCGCCTCCAGCACCCGCTGCTGCGCGAGGTCACCATCGATGCGGTTCGGTACGTAGAGCCCTCGGCTGCTCCGACGCCATTCCCGACCCCTCGCCTGACTCGCGGTCGGACCGGCCTCCCCGGACGGATCGACTCGCACCGGGCGCACGAGCTCCAGCCCCCGCCGCCGTTGCGGCACAGGCATGAACTGCGGACGTCGTCGAACCACCCCAAGAGCGTGCGCGACCCCCAGACGTTCCGCATCCTGATAACCCAGGCCTGTGGATAACTCCCCCTCAGCCGGGGTAGTCCAGGGAGTTTCGGTCGGTTACTCGCGGGTAGACCGACCGAAACTCCCTGGACTATCACTCCGCGTCGGCTGGGGTCGCCCTCACGTGGGCATAAGAGGCGGCGTACAGGATCACCATCGAGGTGTAGTGGATCCAGACGACCAGGATGAGGGCGATGCCGAAGGCCTGGAAGGCGGGCTGGCCCTGGGTGGCCTTGAGGAGCAGGGCCGAGGCCTGCTTGAGGATCTCGAAGCCGACCGCGCCGAGCAGCGCACCGGCCCACAGCGCTCCCTTCGGGGTGTCCTTCTGCGGGGCCAGGTGGAACATCGAGAAGAAGAGCACGGTGTTGGCCGCCAGGCCGAGCACGAGGGTGAGGAGCACGATCAACCAGCCGAAGCCTTCGTCGAGGCCGATCCAGTCCAGTACGTTGACCGAGAAGGTGCGGATGAGGCCGGTGAACGCCACCGCGACGAGCAGGATCAGGCCGAGTCCGATCATTGCCACCAGATCGCGCGCCTTGGCCGCGATGAAGCCCGGCTGCTCCTCCTCGGGCACCAGGAAGACGGCCTGGAGCGCGTTGCGCAGGCCGTCGACGAAGCCGAGCCCGGCGTAGAGCAGACCGAACGCACCGACGATCCCGACGGCGCCGGCGGCGCTCTCGATGTCGGCGATCTTCAGCTGCCCGGCGCCGTCGCCGACCAGCCCCGGCAGGACCTGGTCGATCGCATCGACGAGATCGCTCTCGGCACCGGCGTACACCTTGGCGATCTGGCCGACCGCGAAGAACGCGAGCGCGAGGATCGGGAAGGTCGACAGGAAGCCGAAGTACGTGATCGCGCCGGCCTGCTGGGAAGCGCCCACCTCACCGTAGTGCTCCTGCGTGCGCACCACCCGGTCCAGTGCCGGGAAGCGAGCCCGCAGCTCGGTGATCTTCGCCGTGATCTTGTCCTTGAGCATCCCGAGGTCCCCATCCGTCGTTCGTGGGCGGACCCGAGCCCGCCTAACCGGTCAGTGCTGCTCTCAGCGCGAACTCCCGGGTCGGGCGCCAGCCGTCCGTGTCGTCGTGGACGTAGAGGTGGAACTCCTCGACCGACCACTCGCACTCGAAGTCGGCCAGCTCGCCGAAAGCCTTGTCGAGGCTAGCGTCGGGAAGGTCGTGAGCGATCGTGACATGCGGGTGGTACGGGAATGTGAGCTTCTGGTCGAGCGGACCCTGCCGGACCGTGTTGGCCAGCTGCTCACAGCCTGAGATCCCCTGCACGACCGCCACGAACACCACCGGGGAGACCGGACGGAAGGTGCCGGTGCCACGCAGGTGCACGCTGAACGGAGCCACCCTCGAGGCGGCGGCCTCGAGATGGCTCTCGACGTCCGGCAGGAGGTCGTCGTGGATCTCCGTCGGTGGCACAAGAGTGATGTGCGTCGGGATCATGGTCGCCGTCGCGTCCCCGAGAGACGTCCGGTAGTCCTGGAGCTGACTTGCCCACGGCTCCGGGATAGCGATGGCAACACCGATGGTGCGCATGCGCCGAACCTTACTAGCCGAGAGACGCCGCGGGGGCCACAAAGCCAACCCGCTCGTAGACGTCGGCCAGAGTCTTGCGCGCAACCACGCCCGCCTTCTCCGCGCCCTGCTGCAGGACGCCGTCGAGGTAGGCCCGGTCCTCGAGGACCTCGAAGGTCTTCTCCCGGAACGGCGTCACGTAGTCGACGACGACCTCGGCGAGATCCTTCTTCAGGTCGCCGTAGCCCTTGCCGGCGTACTTGCCGACCAGGGTGTCGATGTCGGAGCCGGTCAGCGCCGAGTAGATCCGCAGCAGGTTCGAGACGCCCGGCTTGGCCTCCTCGTCGAAGCGGATCTCCATCTCCGAGTCGGTGACCGCCGAGCGGATCTTCTTCGCCGAGACCTTCGGGTCGTCGAGCATGTCGATCAGACCGGTCGGGCTCGAGGCGGACTTGGACATCTTGATCGTGGGGTCCTGGAGGTCGTAGATCTTCGCGACCTCCTTGAGGATGTAGGGCTCCGGCAGCCGGAAGGTCTTCTTGTAGCGGCTGTTGAACCGCTGCGCCAGGTCACGGGTCAGCTCCAGGTGCTGGCGCTGGTCCTCGCCGACCGGGACGTACGCCGGGCGGTAGAGCAGGATGTCGGCGGCCATCAGCATCGGGTAGGAGAACAGGCCGACGGAGGCGGCGCCCTCACCACCCTTGGCGGACTTGTCCTTGAACTGGGTCATCCGCCGGGCCTCGCCGAAGGAGGTGATGCACTGCATCACCCAGCCGAGCTGGGCGTGCTCGGGGAGGTGGGACTGGACGAAGATCGCGGACCGCTCCGGGTCGACACCCGCGGCCAGGAGCTGGGCGGCGGCCCGCCGCGTACGCTCCCGGAGCACCTTCGGGTCCTGCTCGACCGTGATCGCGTGCAGGTCGGCGATGAAGAAGAACGGCTCGTACTCCTCCTGCAGGTTCACCCACTGCCGGACCGCGCCGAGGTAGTTGCCGAGGTGGTAGGAGTCGGCGGTCGGCTGGATGCCGGAGAGGACCCTTGGCCGAGTCGTGGGAGCGGTGCTGCCGGTCATGTGCGCATTCTGTCAGCCGCTCGCCGAAAGGCTCGAAATGACAGTGGATCCTGCCCGCGGCACTGATCTGCGTGCCGGCCATGAGCCTCGGCGCCCCCCGTGATCAACGTCGAGGACCATGGTCGCTCGCAGTCTTGGAGTCCGCGAGCAGGATCCGCATGACCCATCAACGACGGATCCTCTGCCGGGTTATCGAACAGACGCATCCAATTTCTTACGAATTTGTGGACCTCCTGAGAGGCTCTCCTCAGCTCGGATTCGATGGCCCGTCAAATGCTCGTTTCCGCTGCGAAACCCGGCCCTGTTAACGTGGTTGGTCGACCCGCGGATCCTCCAAGGGGTCCGCAGCCTCGGGCCAGCTGCCGAATCGGCCTCGAGGCCAGGCGACCCTCGAGGAGACTTGTGAACGACACGTCCGCCGCCAATGCACGCATGCTGCTCGCGACCGATCTGGACGGAACCTTCCTGGCCGGCGACCCGGAGGCGAAGGTCAAGCTCTACCAGACGCTGAGCCGCCGCGAGGACGTACTCCTGTCCTTCGTCACCGGTCGCGGGCTGGAGTCCGTGCTTCCGCTGCTCGCCGACCCGACCATCCCGACGCCCGACTTCATCATCTGCGACGTCGGCGCGACGATCGTGACCGGCCACGACCTGCTCGCCGTCGAACCGATCCAGCAGGAGATCGCCGCCAAGTGGCCCGGCGAGCTCACGGTGCTGGAGAAGATCGGCGACCGGCCCGGACTGGTGCGGCAGAACGTGCCCCAGGACCGCCGGGTCTCCTACTTCTGCGACCCCGAGGCCGTCACCGACGACCTCGCCCCGCTGGTCGCGCAGATCGGCTGCGACCTGCTCTACTCCGCCGGCCACTACCTCGACGTCCTGCCCGGCGGGATCAACAAGGGCCACACCGTCACGAAGCTCGTCGAGCACCTCGGCATCCCCAAGGACCGCGTGCTGGTCGCCGGCGACACCCTCAACGACCTGTCGATGTACGACATCGGCTTCCCCGGTGTCTGCGTCGGCGAGGCCGAGGACCTGCTGCTGGATGCGACCCGCGACCAGGACCGTACGTTCCACGCCACCTCGCCCGGCACCGGCGGGATCCTGCAGGCGATCAGGCACTTCAACCTGCTCGACGACGAGCACATCTACGACCCCGAGAACGACGCCGACGACCCCGGGAAGTCCGACCTCGTGATGGTCTACCACCGGCTCCCCTATGACGAGGTGATCGAGGACGGCGAGGTCAAGCGCCGGCGCCCGAAGTCACCCAACGGCATCATCCCGACGCTGCTCTCCTTCTTCACCGAACGCACCGGATCCTGGGTCGCCTGGTCCATCGACGATCCCAAGCGCGGCAAGTTCGCCACCCACACGGTCGTCGACCCCAAGCGCTATCCCGGCCTGGTGGCCTCCCGGCTGCCGCTGTCGAAGAAGGACGTCGACGTCTTCTACAAACGCTTCTCCAAGGAGGCGTTCTGGCCACTGCTGCACACCTTCTGGGAGCGCGCGAAGTTCAAGGAGGAGGACTGGAAGGTCTACTGCCGGGTCAACCGGGCCTTCGCCGAGCAGGCGGCGGCCGAGGTGGCGTACGGAGGCATCGTCTGGATCCACGACTACAACCTGTGGATGGTGCCGGCCTTCCTGCGTGAGATGCGGCCGGACGTGAAGATCGCGTTCCTGCACCACACCCACTTCCCCGGCGCGGACGTGTTCAACGTGGTGCCCTGGCGCCGCGAGATCATCGGCTCGCTGCTGCAGTGCGACTACATCTCGTTCCACATCCCACGTCAGGTCGAGAACTTCGTCGACGTGGCCCGCGGCGTGGCGCCGGTCGAGGTGGTCGAGACCGAGGACTCGGCTCCACGGTTCCGCACCTATGGCTTCGCCCTCGGCCTGGACACCATGCCCTCGGTGATCGACGTCGGCGGACGCCGGGTGCACCTGGGCGCCAACCCGGTCAGCGTCGACACCAAGCGGATCGAGGACACGCTGGCCTCGCCGGCGGTGCAGACGTCGATCGCTCGGGTCAAGGACGAGTTCGAGGGGCAGCGGATCGCGCTGGCGGTCTCCCGTCTCGACTACACCAAGGGCGTGCTGCAGCAGCTCGAGGCCTTCGAGCGGGCGCTGCTCGAGGACCCGTCCTTGCTGGGTGAGCTCTCGCTGGTGCTCGTGTGCGTGCCCGCGGCCGGTGAGATGACCGTCTACAAGACGCTCCAGAACCAGATCGAGCAGGCGGTCGGGCGGATCAACGGCCGCTTCTCCCGGATGGGCTGGATGCCGGTCCACTTCTACTTCCGGCCGATCCCGTTCGAGGAGCTGCTGGCCTACTACGCGAACGCCGACGTCATGTGGATCACGCCGCTGCGCGACGGCCTCAACCTGGTCGCGAAGGAGTACGCCGCGGTCCACGGTCTCCTCGGCACGAGCGGCACGCTGGTGCTCTCCGAGTTCGCCGGCGCGGCCGCCGAGCTGCGCGGCGCGGTGCTGACCAACCCCCACGACGTCTCCGACATGGTCCGGGTCTTCCTGCAGGCCGTCGACATGGACGAGGCCGAGGCCAAGGACCGGATGCGCGGCCTGTGGGACACCGTCCGCCACCACGACTCGAAGGCCTGGGCCGACGGGTTCCTCGCGGCGGTCGAGGCAGCGACCGCCGCCGCTCCCGACGAGGGGGGACTCTAGAAGATTTGCCGAGTCGGCCCGTCATGACGGGCCGACTCGGCAACGTTCTGCGTCAAGACGGGCCGACTCGGCGTGCTTCTAGACCCTGCGCCGATGGATGCTGGTGCTCCACAGGAGCACCAGCATCCCGGCGGCGGCCAGACCGGCGCCGACCAGCGGCGCCTCCCGGACGCTCCACACGTCGAGGGCCAGACCACCGGCGAAGGCGCCGAGGGCGTTGGCGATGTTGAGGCTCGCGTGGTTCATCGCGGCGCCGAGCGTGACCGCGTCGTCGGCGACGTCCATCAGTCGCACCTGCAGGTTGATCACCAGCACCGACGCCACCGCGGTGGTCAGGAAGGCGACCGGCGCGAGCCACCACCCGGCCGGGGCGACCAGCCAGAAGAGCGTCAGCACCGCCACCATGCCGAGGCTGCTCGCGAGCAGCGAACCCATCACCGACCAGCGTGCCAGCTCCCCCGCGACCCAGGTGCCGACGACCATCCCGGCGCCGAACGCGAAGACGAACCACGGCACCGCACCCTCGGCCAGCCCGGCCGTGTCGGTGACGATCGGGGCGATGTAGGAGTAGGCCGCGAACATGCCGCCGAAGCCGATCGCACCCGCGAGCATGGTCAGCCAGACCTGCTTGTTGGTGAAGAACCGGCCCGCCTCGCTGCGGCCGGTCGCGTTCGGGTCGCCCGGGAAGTGGGGCACCGAGAGCTGCACCAGGACCACGGTCAGCAGGGCGAGGCCTGCTGCGGCTGCGTACGGGGCCCGCCAGCCGGCGCTCTGGCCGAGCCAGGTCGCGAACGGGACACCGATGACGTTGGCGACCGAGAGCCCGAGCATGACCAGCGCGACCGCCCGGCCGCGGTGCTTGGGCGCGGCCATCGACGTCGCGACGATGGTCGCGACACCGAAGTAGGCGCCGTGCGGGAGCCCGTCCAGAAACCTCGCGACCAGCAGCATCCGGTAGTCGACCGCGACGGCGCTGAGCAGGTTGAACAGGGCGTACGCCGCCATCAGCGACAGCAGCAGCCCCTTGCGCGGGAGATGGGCGACGAAGAAGGACAGGATCGGTACGCCGACCACGACCCCGACCGCGTAGGCGCTGATCAGGTGGCCGGCTGTGGAGGTTCCGACACCGACGCCCTCGGCGATCTCGGGCAGCACGCCCATGGTGACGAACTCGGTCGTACCGATCGCGAAGCCGCCCGTCGCGAGGGCGAGCATGGCGATCGCGAACTGGACGGGGGTGACCGGTCTCACGGCGGTCTCGGGGCTGGCGGTGTCGGTCACTACTGCCTAACCTTCGGCGATTCAAGAGCTATTCCGTGAATCGATGTGACACGGGTCCCGCTCGCTCGGCGTCTGTCAACTACGGTTGACAGACACGATCTGTCAACCTATATTGACAACATGACGGATGCGAAGGATCTCGCCGAGTCGGCCGCGAGCGCTGACCCGAGCACCGGGTTGCGGGCGGCGCTCGCACTGCGTCGCCTCGCCGACTCGCTGGAGCGGCTGCAGGTGACGAACGCCCGCCGGCAGGGGTGGGCCTGGCAGGAGATCGCCGACGCGCTGGAGGTCAGCCGGCAGGCGGTCCACAAGAAGTACGCGAAGGAGATGTGATGTTCGAGAGGTTCACCAGGCCGGCCCGCGATGCGGTGACCGCCGCCCAGACGTACGCCACCGAGCTCGGCCACGAGCGCATCGGCGACGACCACCTGCTGCTGGCGATCGGCGCGGCGTCCGGCACGGCCGCCGCCCGCGCGCTCGCGGAGGCCGGGGTCGATGCAGCTGCGCTGCGGGCCGAGGTCGAGCGGGCCCACGGACGTTTGGGCAACGACGACGCCGACGCGTTGTCCACGCTCGGGATCGACCTGGACGCGGTGCGCTCCAAGGTGGAGGAGGTCTTCGGCGCCGGCGCGCTGGACAGCGGGAAGCCACGCCGTCGCCTCGGCGGGCACATCCCCTTCACCAAGGACGCGAAGAAGGTCCTCGAGCTCTCGCTGCGCGAGGCGATCCGGCTCAAGGACCGCTCGATCGGCACCGAGCACCTCCTGCTCGGCATCCTTCGTGCGGAAGGGGACGGACATGCTGCCCTACGGGCCCTCGGCGTGGATGCTGCTGCGCTGCGCCGCACGCTCGAGCACGGCGAGGCCGCCTGACGCCGAGGCGTCAGGCGGCCTGTCGAGACGGGGATCAGCCGGCGAGGTGGGACCAGGCCGGGGCCAGCTCGGCCCACGGACCCACGGCAGCGACCTCTCCGTCGACCATGACGACCACTCGGTCGGCCTGAGCGAGCGCGGCCCGCTTCGAGGTGGCGCCGATGACCGTCGTGTGCCGCTCGCGGAGCGCCCGCCACAGCTCGATCTCGGTCGTCGCGTCGAGCGCGCTGGAAACGTCGTCGGCAAGGAGCAGCTCGGTGCCGGCGGCCAGCGCCCGCGCCAGGGCGAGACGCTGGACCTGCCCCCCGGAGAGGCGTACGCCGCGGTGACCGACGATCGCGTCCGCACCGCCCGCCTCCTTGACGTCGAGCTCGAGCCGCGCGTCGGCGACCGGGCTGTCGAACGGTCGGTCGTGACCCAGCCGGATGTTGTCGGCGAAGGTGCCGGAGAGCACCCGCGGCACCTGAGCGACGTACGCCACCTGCCCCGGCCTCAGGAAGGCCTGCGGGTCCTCGACGAGCTCGTCGTTCCACCGGATCGTGCCGGTGTGCTCGATCAGGCCGGCCAGCGACGCCAGCAGGGACGACTTGCCGGAGCCGACCTGCCCCACGAGCAGGACCAGCTCGCCGCGCTCGATGCTGAGCGAGACGTCGGAGACGCCGATCGTGCCGTCGTCGTGGACCGCTGACAGGGCCGAGAGCTCGAGGGACTCGAGCGGCACCTGCTCGACCGGCCCCGGATCCGGCGCGTCACCGGAGACCAGGTCGACGCCGGGCGGCAGCTCCATCAGGTCCCGGCCACCGGCGAACCGGCTGGTCTCCTTCTGCCACGCCCGCGTGCCAGGAGCCTCGGTGACGACCATGCCGGCCACCCGGCCGAACCAGTCGAAGCCCGAGACCGCGTTGGCGACCAGCAGCGCGGTGGCCAGACCCCAGCCGCCGCCGAAGTAGATCCCCCAGGCGGCCACGACGCCGCACTGCACCATGAGCGCGGGCACCCCGTCGAGGAATGCCTGCACCCGGTGTTCCTTCACCGCTGCCTCGACCCTGCCGGAGTCGACGTGCTGCAGGTGGGCGTGGACCTGCGGGGTGGCCGCGGCCAGCTTCACGGTGCGCACGGACTCCAGCGCGGAGACCACCGCGCGGCCGAACCGGGCGCGAGCGGCGGAGGAGGCTGCGGCCGAGCGGCCGGCGATCGGGCGGCCGACCGCGGAGGCCAGTGCCGAGGCGACCATGACGACCAGGAGCACGGCGCCGGCGAGCGCGGTGCCGGCCAGCAGGGCGGTGATCGTCGCGATCACGAGTCCGTTGACGAAGTCGACCCAGCGGTCGGCGTAGCGGGCGTAACGGTCCGCGTCCATCGACCGCGCGACGACCTCACCCGGCGGCGTACGCGTCAGCCGGTGCTGACGGGTCTGGCCGTAGAGCACGGCCATCCGGGCCCGGAGCATGACCTCGATCCACCAGCGCGGGTAGCGGTAGAAGGCGTCGGCGAGCATCAGTGGCGCGGCCAGCAGGCTGACCACCAAGAGCGCCGCCATCACCGTCGGCCGGCCGCCGTCCTGCAGCGACTCGACGATCCGGCCCCACAGCAGGCCGGTGAAGGCACCCTGCGCACCGGTCATCGAGGCGAACAGGAAGAGCAGCGCACCCGCGACGCCCCACTCGGGGCGCAGGAACAGGACGTGCAGCATCCCCCGGGCGAGCGACGGCCCGGTGCCGACCTCGGGGACCTCCGGCGGAGCGCCCGAGCGGCGCTTGCCACCGACGTTGCCCTCCGCGACATGGTCGAGGGTGGAGTGGTCGACCGGCTTGGAGTCCGGCGAGGGCGAGTCGTGGTGATCGGTGCGGCTGGCCTCGAGCAGGTCGTGGAACGGCCCGGGCGCGGTTGCCAGCGAGGCCCGCAGGCCGTGCTGGATGACCCGGCCGTGGTCGAGCACGGCCACGTGCGGCGCCCGCTCGATGGTGGAGAGCCGGTGGGCGATCAGGATGCCCGTACGCCCCGTCAGCAACCGGTCGGCGGCCGCGACGACCCGGCGCTCGGTGAGCGGGTCCATCCGCGCGGTTGCCTCGTCGAGGACGACCACCCGGACGTCACGCACCAGCAGCCGGGCGAAGGCGACCAGCTGCTCCTCCCCCGCCGACAGCGAGGTGCCGCCGGGACCGAGGAGGGTGTCGAGCCCCTCGGGGAGACCCGCGACCCACTCGGAGAGCCCGAGCCGGGCGACCGCCCGCTCGATGTCCTCACGGGGCCGCTCGTCGTCGAAGAGCGCGATGTTCTCCGCGAGCGTGCCGGCCAGGATCTCCGTACGCTGCGTCACCACGCCCACGGACGCGCGCAGCTGCTGCAGGTCGAGGTCGCGCACGTCCACGCCACCGAGGAACACCGAGCCGCGCGGCGGCTCGACCGCCCGGGAGAGCAGCGAGGCGAGCGTCGACTTGCCGGAGCCGGTGCGGCCGACCAGCGCGATGGTGTCGCCGGCAGGCACCGTGAGCGAGATGCCCTGGAGGGCGAAGGTGCCCTCGGCGTAGGAGAAGGTCAGGTCGCGCAGGTCGACCTCGAGTGCTCCCCCGTCGGGCACCGGCGCACCGCCTTCGGGCTCCGGCTCGGCGGCCATCATCTGGCGCAGCCGGATGACCGCACCCAGGCCCGCCTGGATGTCGGGAAGGTGGTTGGCGAGCATCGCGATCTGGCCCACGAAGGTGCTCGTGACCAGGAACAACGTCACCAGGGCACTGATCTCGAGCCGGTCGGTCGCGGCGAGCGCGACCCCGGCGAGACCGATGCCGGCCAGCAGGGAGTGCAGCAGCACGCCGGCGCGGCGGCCGACCTTCGCCTCGACCGTGACCACGGCGCGGAACTTCTCGTGGACCGTCGCCGAGAGCTTCGCCACCCGGGCGACCACGTGGGCCTGGCCCAGGCTCGTGCGCAGGTCGTCGCGGCCCGCGATGCCCTCCTCGAGGACGGCGGCGTGGTCGGTCCAGGACGCCTCTTCGACGACCTTGAGCTGGGAGATCTTGCCGAGCAGGCCGCGGATGACGAACCAGGTCACCGCGGCGAGGAGCGGGAACAGGATCGCCGAGGGCCACCAGGTGAAGCTGGCCACGATCCACATCGGCAGCGCCGCGAAGATCGAGCGGAACAGCATCCACAGCTGCCAGCGCAGCAGGTTGCCGACCTCGTGGGAGTCGTCGTCGACCCGGTCGAGGATCTCACCGACGGCCTGCTCGCTCAGCTCGGACAGCGGCTGTCGCATGGCGGCCTGGAGCACGTCCTCGCGCAGCTTGCCCTCGACCCGGTCGGAGACCCCGACCCAGGCGATCTTCGCCGTCGAGTCGATCAGGGACGCGCCGATCACGCACAGCGCCAGCCAGCCGACCAGGCTCGCCGTCGGGTTCTCGGCCAGCCGTCCGGCCACGACGGTGCCGATCGACTGGCTCACCATGGCCACCGCCAGGGCGATCAGCGCGGCGACCGTCACCGGCCCCTTGAGGCGTCGCCAGTCGACCTGCCGACTCGGGTCGGCAGGGTTGGCGGGGACTCCGAGAGCCTTGCCAGAGGTGGGCGCGGGCGG
Source organism: Nocardioides sp. NPDC126508 (assembly GCA_040302365.1). GTDB lineage: Bacteria > Actinomycetota > Actinomycetes > Propionibacteriales > Nocardioidaceae > Nocardioides. The sequence goes on along the minus strand of JBEOUM010000002.1, from coordinate 436,194 downwards.
AGTCGAGAGGGTCGCAGTCATCAATAGATCACGGTAGGCGCGACCACCGACACTCACCTAAAGGTTTTCCGCCTCCAACCGGCGACAAACACCATGCTGACCTGCACCTATAGGAATCGGAAGAAAGATCTGGAGACCAAGGTCACGTACGCCGGGAAGGTGTCCTGCCTACGCGACGGCGGCCCGGCACGGAGTCCGTGCCGGGCCGCCGCTCGGATGACCTACAGAGAGTCGATCGCCTCGTTGAGCGTCGCGGAGGGACGCATCACGGCGGTGACCTTCTCCGCGTCGGGCAGGTAGTAGCCGCCGATGTCGGCGGGCTTGCCCTGGACCGCGAGGAGCTCCTCGACGATCTTGGCCTCGTTGGCCGCGAGGGTCTCGGCGAGACCCTTGAACGCGGCGGCGAGCTCGGTGTCCTCGGTCTGCGCGGCGAGCTCCTGGGCCCAGTAGAGGCCGAGGTAGAAGTGCGAGCCGCGGTTGTCGGTGGTGCCGAGCTTGCGACCCGGGGAGCGGTCGTTCTCGAGGAAGGTGGCGGTCGCCCGGTCGAGCGCGGCGGCGAGCACCTTCGCGGAAGGCGCCGAAGCCTGCTCGGCGTACTTCTCGAACGACGGCACCAGCGCGAAGAACTCACCCAGCGAGTCCCAGCGGAGGTAGTCCTCCTCGACCAGCTGCTGCACGTGCTTCGGCGCGGAGCCGCCCGCACCGGTCTCGAACAGACCGCCGCCGGCGATCAGCGGGACGATGGAGAGCATCTTCGCCGACGTACCGACCTCGAGGATCGGGAACAGGTCGGTGTTGTAGTCACGCAGCACGTTGCCGGTGACCGAGATGGTGTCCTCGCCGTTGCGCAGGCGCTCGAGCGAGTACGCCGTGGCCAGCTCCGGCGAGAGGATCTTGATCGTCAGACCCTCGGTGTCGTGCTCCGTCAGGTACTTGGTGACCTTCGAGATCAGCGAGGCGTCGTGGGCGCGGGACTCGTCGAGCCAGAAGATGGCCGGGGTCTTGGAGTCGCGGGCGCGGCCGACGGCGAGCTTGACCCAGTCGCGGACCGGGATGTCCTTGGTCTGGCAGGCGCGCCAGATGTCGCCGGCCTCGACATCGTGCTCGAGCAGCACGTCGCCGGCCTTGTTGAGGACGCGGACGGTGCCGGCGGCCTCGATCTGGAAGGTCTTGTCGTGGGAGCCGTACTCCTCGGCCTTCTGCGCCATCAGACCGACGTTGGGCACGGTGCCGATCGTGGCCGGGTCGAGCGGGCCGTTCTTCTTCACGTCCTCGATGACGGTCTGGTAGACGCCGGCGTAGGAGGAGTCCGGGATCACCGCGAGGGTGTCGTCCTCGCCGCCGTCGACACCCCAGAGCTTGCCGCCGTTGCGGACCAGGGCCGGGATCGAGGCGTCGATGATGACGTCGGAGGGGACGTGCAGGTTGGTGATGCCCTTGTCGGAGTTGACGTAGGACAGGCGCGGGCCGGCCTCGATCGCGGCCTTGAAGGCGGCCTCGATCTCGGCGCCCTTCTCCAGGCCGGACAGACCCGACAGGATCGCACCCAGACCGTCGTTGGCGGAGAGACCGGCGGCCTCGAGGTCGGCGCCGTACTTCTCGAAGACGTCCTTGAAGTAGGCCTTCACGACGTGGCCGAAGATGATCGGGTCGGAGACCTTCATCATCGTCGCCTTGAGGTGCACCGAGAAGAGCACGTCCTCGGCCTTGGCCTTGGCGAGCGCGTTCTCGAGGAAGGCGTGCAGGTTGGCCACGGACATGTACGTCGCGTCGACGATCTCGCCCTCGAGCACAGGCAGCTCGGCGAGCAGCGTCACCGTCTCGCCGTCGGCCTTCTCCAGCACGATGGAGAGGGTGTCGTCGGCCGGGAGGGTCACGGACTTCTCGTTGGACTTGAAGTCGTGGGCGCCCATCGTCGCGACCTCGGTCTTCGAGTCGTCGGCGAACGGCTTGTTGGTGTGCGGGTGGGCCTTGGCGTACGCCTTGACCGAGCCGGGCGCACGACGGTCGGAGTTGCCCTCACGCAGGACGGGGTTCACCGCGGAGCCCTTGACCTTGTCGTACTTCGCGCGGATCTCCTCCTCCTCGGGCGTGCTGGGCGCCTCGGGGTAGTCGGGGATCTCGTAGCCCTTCTCCTGCAGCTCCTTGATCGCGGCCTTGAGCTGCGGGATGGAGGCGGAGATGTTGGGCAGCTTGACGATGTTGGCTTCCGGCGTCTTCGCCAGGTCACCGAGCTCGCCGAGCGCGTCGTCGGCGAGGCCGAACTGCGCCAGGATGCGCGAGGCCACGGAGATGTCACGCGTCTCGATCTCGACGCCTGCCTTGGCCGCGTAGGCCGAGACGATCGGAAGGAAGGAGTACGTCGCGAGCAGCGGCGCCTCGTCGGTGTGGGTGTAGATGATTCGTGCGGCCATTGCTGTGGCTACTCCTGACGAAACGAAAGTGTCTTGACATCAAGATAACAGAAGGACCGGCGCAACACCGCCCCGCCCTACCTAAGCACCACGATGTGCAGTCGCAAAAGAGTTACTGTGTGTCAACACCTCATGTTGTTCAGGTGACTGCTGATACCTGAGTGCTTCTCGGGTGTCGATGGGTCTGACCGACGTCAAAAGACATTGAAGGGTTAATGGGGACATGACTGAGGAATCTCTGTCGGCGGATGAGCCGACCATCATCCAGAAGGTCGCAGCCGAGGTCATCGGCACCTTCATCCTGGTGTTCATCGGCTGTGGTTCGGTCGTCGCCTTCTGGGCCGGCAAGGTCGGCCCGGCCGGGAGCGTCGACCGCGTCGCGACCGCACTCGCGTTCGGCATCGCGGTCGTGATGGGCGCCTACGCCTTCGGTCGTGTGTCCGGCGGCCACTTCAACCCCGCCGTCACCCTCGGCTCGGTCTTCGCCGGACAGAAGTCCGTCAAGGAGGCCGGGATCTACATCGCGTCCCAGTTCGTCGGCGCGGTGATCGCCTCGATCGTGCTCTTCGTCATCGCGATCGCGGCGGGCTACAACTCGTTCAACGACGGTGGCCTGGCAGCCAACGGCTTCGGCGATGGCGCCGGCAACATCATCGCCGGCGCGCTCGTCGAGATCGTGCTGACCTTCATCTTCGTCTTCATCATCCTGGGCATCACCGACAACCGTGCCGCCAGCAACGTCGCCTTCGCCCCGCTGGGGATCGGCCTGGCCCTGACCGCTATCCACATCGTCGGCATCCCGCTGACCGGCACCTCGGTCAACCCGGCGCGCACCTTCGGGCCGGCGCTCTTCTCCGGCGTCGACGCTCTGTGGCAGGGACTGATCCTGATCGTCGTGACCGCCATCGGCGGCATCCTGGCCGGCCTGGTCTACCCGCTGATCTTCGGCAAGGACGGGTCCGAGGTGGCGAGCGGCGGGTTCTCGTTCGGCGGTGGCGGCAAGGCCCAGGCCCAGGGCTTCCAGTGGGACTCCCAGGCGGCGGCTGCTCCCGCGTCGCCTGCCGCAGCGACGCCGGCCGCTCCCGCGGCTCCCGCCGCACCGGCTGCTCCGGCAGCCCCCGCACCCACCCCGGAGACCAGCGACCGCACCATCGTCTCCGGCGGCGCCGGTGGCGGCCAGCAGGCCTGGCAGCAGCCCACCCAGGCGGCCGAGGGCGACCTGCCGGTCTACGAGCAGGACGGCTGGCGCTGGGACTACGCCAAGCAGGAATGGGTCCCGATCGAGCAGTGACCCGCTGAGACAGCACGAAGGCCGCCCCTCGGGGCGGCCTTCGTTCTATGTATATGTCCTAGTCGCCCGGAACCGTCACCGCGAGGATCCACAGCGCGCCGGCGGTCAGCGCCAGCAGCGCCACGTCGAACCAGCGGTTGCGCACCGCCAGCATCCCGGCGTCCTTGGTACGCAGCACCGCACGCCCCAGCGACGCGGCCCCCACCCCGGCGGCGAGGACGATGATCCCCACCCGCCAGTGGCCGAAGCCGACCAGACCGAGACCGACGATCGCCGCCGACAGCACGCCGAGGTAGACGTAGCCGCCGATGGTCGAGGGGAAGCTGCGTACGTGTTGGTCCGTCTTGGCTTGCTCGGGAGCGACCGCCACCGGCGCGGGAGTCTGCGGCGTGGGGGTGAGCGGCGGGTGGACGGACACGGTGTCAGAGCCTTTCGAGAGCCTTCTCGGCGCTGAGGACGATATTGGAGAGCAGCATGGCGCGTGTCATCGGACCCACCCCACCCGGGTTCGGCGACACCCAGCCAGCCACGTCCCACACGTCGTCGGCCAAGTCTCCTGCGATCTTACCGTCGACCCGGGAGACACCGACGTCCAGCAGAGCCGCGCCGGGCTTGACCATGTCCTTGGTGATGATGCCGGGGACACCGGCCGCGGCCACCACGATGTCGGCGTTGCGGGTGTGCGCGGCCAGGTCGCGGGTGCCGGTGTGGCACAGGGTGACCGTGGCGTTCTCGCTACGGCGGGTGAGGAGCAGGCCCAGCGGGCGGCCGACGGTCAGACCGCGGCCGACCACGACGACCTCGGCACCGTTGAGCTCGACGCCGTGACGACGCAGCAGCTCGATGCAGCCCACCGGGGTGCACGGCAGTGGGCCGTCCTCACCGAGGACCAGCCGGCCGAGGTTGTAGGGGTGCAGGCCGTCGACGTCCTTGTCGGGGTCGACGCGGGACAGCAGCGCGAACTCGTCCAGGCCTGTCGGCTGCTGGACGAGGAAGCCGGTGACGGCCGGATCCGCGTTGAGCTCGTCGATGACCTTCTCGACCTCCGCCTGGGTGGCGGTGGCGGGCAGGTCGACGCGGGTCGAGGCGACACCGATCTCGGCGGCGTCCTTGTGCTTGGCGTTGACGTACCAGTGCGAGCCGGGGTCGTCGCCGACCAGAACGGTGCCGATGCCCGGGGTGATGCCCTGGGCCTTCAGCTTCTCGACCCGCTCTGCGAGCTCGGCCTTGATCGCCTTCAGCGTCGCGGTGCCGTCCAGCTTCTGTGCTGTCACGATGTCAATCCTGTCACTCGAGTCTCTGTATTCCTTGTACGCGACGCCGTACGGCGCATCTTTGACCTGCCGAGTCGGCTCGTCATGACGAGCCGACTCGGCAGGGGTCTGCGTCAGTGGGCGAAGTGGCGCGTGCCGGTGAAGTACATCGTCACGCCCGCGGCCTCGCACGCCTTGATGGTGAGCTCGTCGCGGATGGAGCCGCCGGGCTGGACGATCGCCTTGACGCCGGCGTCGATCAGGATCTGCGGGCCGTCCTCGAACGGGAAGAAGGCGTCGGAGGCGGCGACGGAGCCGCGGGCACGCTCGGCGCCCTCGGCGAGGGTGTTGGCCCGCTCCACCGCGAGCTTGCAGGAGTCGACCCGGTTGACCTGGCCCATGCCGATCCCCACCGCTGCGCCGTCGCGGGCCAGCAGGATCGCGTTGGACTTGGCGGCGCGTACGGCCTTCCAGGCGAACGCCAGGTCGGCCAGGGTCGCCTCGTCGGCGGCATCGCCGGTGGCCAGGGTCCAGTTGGCCGGGTCGTCGCCCTCGGCCTGGAACGTGTCGGTGTGCTGCATCAGCAGGCCGCCGCTGATCGGCCGGGTCTCGACGCCGGTGGTCGCGAGCGGCTCGGCGACGAGGATGCGGATGTTCTTCTTGCCCTGCAGGACCTCGACGGCGCCGTCCTCGTAGCCCGGAGCGACGATCACCTCGGTGAAGACCTCGGCGACCTGCTCGGCCATCTGCTTCGAGACCGGCACGTTGGTGGCGATCACGCCGCCGAACGCGGAGACCGGGTCGCACTCGTGGGCGCGGCGGTGGGCCTCGGCGACATCGGCGCCGACCGCGACACCGCACGGGTTGGCGTGCTTGATGATCGCGACGGTCGGCTGGTCACCCTGGTCGTAGGCCGCACGGCGAGCGGCGTCGGTGTCGACGTAGTTGTTGTAGGACATCTCCTTGCCGTGCAGCTGCTCGGCGGCGGCAAGGCCACCCGGACCGAAGCCCGAGCGGTAGAGCGCGGCCGGCTGGTGCGGGTTCTCGCCGTAGCGCAGCACCGCCTGGCGGTCCCAGGTCGCCCCCGCCCACGCCGGGAACCCCGAGCCGTCGGAGCTGTCGGTGAGCACGTTGCCCATCCACGAGGCGACGTGGACGTCGTACGTCGCGGTGTGCACGAATGCCGCCGCGGCGAGCGCCTTGCGCTGGTCGTAGGTGAACCCACCGGCCGCGAGCGCGGCGAGGGTGTCGGCGTACTGCTCCGGGCTGGTCACGATGGCGACGGAGGGGTGGTTCTTGGCGGCGGCGCGGACCATCGAGGGGCCGCCGATGTCGATCTGCTCGACGACCTCGTCCGGCCCGGCGCCGGAGGCGACGGTCTGCACGAACGGGTAGAGGTTGGAGACGACCAGGTCGAACGGCTCGACCTCGAGCTCCTTGAGCTGCTCGACGTGGGACTCCAGGCGGCGGTCGGCGAGGATGCCGGCGTGCACGCGCGGGTGCAGCGTCTTCACTCGGCCGTCGAGGCACTCGGGGAAGCCGGTCAGGTCCTCGACCTTGGTCACCGGCAGGCCGAGCTTCTGGATCAGCGCGGCGGAACCGCCGGTGGAGACGAGCTCGACGCCGGCGTCGTGAAGCCCGCGGACCAGGTCCTCGAGACCGGTCTTGTCGTAGACGGACACCAGGGCCCGCTTGATGGCGATCTTGTCCTGCACAGCCACTCCTCATCGGTCGATGAATTCGATGAGGGGCACCCAGGCGGTCGATGCCGTCTCTTTACACTCCCCGGTGGTCCCCCACCTGCGCCAGTCGTGTGCTCGTCACTCTAACCGTTCAGGCGCGCCCGAACCGAACCCGCCGGCCGTCCACGGTGTAGCCCTCGCGGGCGATCCTTCCGACGGACTCGACGAGCATCGAGCGCTCGACGACCTTGATCCGCTCGTGGAGCGTCTCCTCGGTGTCGTCGTCCTCCACAGGCACCGTCACCTGGGCCATGATCATCCCGGTGTCGACCCCGGCGTCGACGATGAAGAGCGTCGCCCCGGTCACCTTCACGCCGTAGTCCAGCGCGTCCCGCGCCCCGTGCATCCCGGGGAAGCTCGGCAGCAGCGCCGGATGGGTGTTCAGCGTCTTCCCCCCGAACCGCTCGAGGAACGCAGCCCCCACGAGCTTCATGAACCCCGCGGAGACCACCAGATCAGGCTCGTACGCCGCCACCGACTCGGCCAGGGCCGCGTCCCACTCCTCGCGCGAACCGAAGTCCTTGACCCGGTGCACGAACGTCGGGATCCCGGCGTCGGTCGCCCGGGTCAGCCCCTGGATCCCGTCGCGGTCGGCCCCCACCGCGACCACCTCGGCCCCGAACTCCGGTGCCGCACAGGCGTCGAGAAGAGCCTGGAGGTTGGTGCCCGAGCCGGACACGAGGACGACAAGACGCAGCGACATGCTGCGAACTCTAGGCGGACGGGTCGGCGGGGAGGGAACGCCGGTGCCACCAGGTCATGGTGAGCCCGGCGAGGAGACCGGCCAGACCGAAGAAGGCGATGGCGTTGACGAGCACCTGCCCGGCGTACGGCCCGACGTCGGCCATCCGGCCGGGGCCGACGGCGCCGCCGGCGACGCCGGAGAGGATCGCGACGAGGAGGCCGGCGACGACGCCGGCGCTGACACCGCGGAGCGCACCTTCGGACCAGCGCAGGGCCGGCCGGACCCGGGAGACGCGGCAGACGGCCCAGAAGGCGGCGAGCGGGCCGAGGGCCATCACGGCGGCGACCCAGGCGGGCGGGGCGCCGTTGTCGGGGAGCGCGGCGAGCATCGGGAACATCGGCAGCGGGCCGAGGGTCACCGCCGTCGGGGTCACCGTGGTGCCGACGCCGACGGTGAAGCCCGGGCCCAGGGCGTACGCGCTGGAGAAGAGGACGGCGTTGGGCAGCACGAGGACGGCGAGCAGCGAGTAGAGGATGATCCCGCCGACGTCGAGGTGGAGCTGGGAGACGACGTTGATCGAGGTGGTGAAGTCAGCGAATAGGGCCGCAAAGAAGACCAGTGTGCTGACCGCGAACCACCAGAGCAGGATCGACCTGACCATCACCAGTACGTCCACGGCCGCGCGCGGCAGCAGGGTAATCCACAGAGCCGCACGTCCGGAGCCGACCGCGATCGCGGGCAGGGCCACGACGGCGCAGAGCCCGACCGACCAGGCGAAGACGCCGGCGATGCTCGGCGCGGTCTCCGGGGTGCCGGCGATGACCGCGGTGACCAGCGCGGTGCCGGCGTAGCCGAGGGTGAAGAGTCCGGCGACGACCGGGACGGTCAGGTCGCGCTCGCCGTCGGCGAGGGCGTTGGCGTCCGGGCCGTGCAGGGAGACCGCGTCGCCGACCCGGACCGCGACCTGCCACATCGCCCAGGCCAGGACGAGGGTCAGGCCGAGCGGCACGACGGTGACCGCGACACCCGAGATGACGACGCCCGAACCGTGGCCGACCAGCCATCCGAGCGCGGCGACACGCAGGGCGTCCGAGGGCTCGCCGTGGGCGCCCAGGTCGCTGATGAACCAGCCGAGGATGCCGATCGCCAGGCACACGACCAGCGTGGAGGCGGCCGTGCCGATACCGCCCAGCAGGGCGACCGCGACCAGCGGGCGGCGGTGGCGGAGACCCTGGAGATCGTCCGCAACTCGCCCATGGTCCGGGGTGCGAGGAGGCAGCAGCGAAGACATCGCGAATCATCCTCGCAACCCCGGCGGCCTCGATCTCGGCGACGCGCCGCCGGGGCCGGTCACCGGCTTGGTCACAGCGGTTGATACCCGCCTGTGCATCTGCGGCTATTGCCGATCATTCGACCGAATCACCTACAGTTGGCGGCTGACATGGGCATGACCACGGCAGACCACGAGACCTTCGAGGCGTTCTATCAGGACGTCCGTGGACGCCTCCTTCTCCAAACCTGGTCGCTGACCGGGGATCTGGAGGCCGCCAAGGCCGCCGTGCGCGGTGCTCTGGTCATCACCTGGCACCACTGGCGCAAGGTGAAGCCGATGGACGACTTCGAGCGCGAGGACTGGGTCCGCCCGATCGCCTGGTCCAAGGCGATCCGCAACCACTCCGTGCCGTTGCTCCACCGCGACCAGACGATCGCGCCGGAGGCCCGCCACACCCTCTCCGCGCTGCGCAGCCTGCCGCTCCACGACCGCAAGGTCTTCCTGCTCGGTCACCTGACCAGCGTCGACCTGGCTCAGCTGGCCCGTGAGGTCGGCACCCCGATCAGCCGCACCGAGACCGACCTGCAGGGCGCCAACGCCGCCATCTGCGACGAGCTCGGGATCGCGCCGGAGCATCTGCAGTCCATCTTCGACCCGCTGGTCGACGTGCTCACCGAGCAGCCCTGGCCCAAGACAGCCACGATCACCACCGCCGGCGCCGTGCGCCGCCGGGTGCACACCGCCATCGGCGCCGCCGCGGCCGTCGCCGCGCTGGTCGGCACCGGCTTCTTCGTCACCCAGGACGCCGAGACCGAGCCGCGGCTCAACACGCTCTCGATGCAGTCGGCGGCCGAGGAGTTCGAGGTCGAGCCGAGCCAGATCCCCGGCAAGAAGCTGACCGCCAAGGACCTGATGACCGAGGAGGAGGTCGCGAAGATCTACGGTGGCTCCTGGGCCGTCGACATCTCCTCCGACAACCTCGAGGGCACCGGACTCACCATCCCCTGCCAGGCCGACACCTCCGCCGACAAGCGGCCGGTGGCGAGCCTGGCGCGCACCTTCACCTCCAAGGCGAAGGCGACCACCGCCGGCACCACGATCGAGTCGTCCGTCGACGCGAAGGCGGCGGCCGGGGCGTACAAGAAGATGCAGGGGTGGTACGCAGCGTGTGCCGAGCCCCGCTACCAGCTGATGTACACCGAGTCGGTCGGCGGGATCGGTGACGAGGCGACCCTGTTCACCTACCGCGACTGGGAGAACGACCGGGCGGTCACCTACGGCGTCGCGCGCACCGGCAGGCACACCGCCGCGGTCACGGTGAAGACCGAGGGCAAGTCCAGCGCGACCGCCGCTAAGACCTCGACGATGCTCGGCACCGCCGTCCACAACCTCTGCTCGATGCCCGGTGCGGGCGCCTGCGTGGAGACCAAGCGACCACGTGCGGTCGTGGTCCCGATCCCCACGGGCAAGGTGCCCGGGCTGATCAACGAGACAGATCTCCCTCCGGTCGTCACCATCGGCGACCCGTGGGAGGGCACCGAGGCGAAGGCGGCCAAGACCAACCCGGCGCAGACCCGCTGTGACGGCACCGAGTTCAACGCCAAGGGCATGACCGGCGCCCAGACGCGCACGTTCGTGATCCCCGAGACGAAGAAGAAGCTCGCCGACACCTTCGGGCTCACCGAGACGGTCGGGAAGTTCGGTTCCGCCAAGGAGGCGCAGGCGTTCAACGTCGCGATCAAGGGCCGGCTGGACAAGTGCAGCGACAAGCAGCTCGGCAGCCACGTCACCCAGGTCGCGACAGAGTCCATCAAGGACGGCGCGATCACGGTGTGGTACGTCCGGGTCGAGCTCGAGAACACCTCGATCTACTACCGGATGGCCGCGATCCGGCGAGGCGCCAACGTGGCCCAGATGAGCTTCGTGCCCGACGGCGACGCCGACGTCAGCAACTCCGACTTCGTCGCGCTCGCCAAGCGCGCTGCGTACCGCCTCGACTATCTCTGACGCTTTCTCCTTCCGGATGCAACCGGACCCGCTGCTCAGACATCTGAACCTCTGAGACTGGCGCAGGGCCAGATCGTGGATCGGCCGGTCCGGGGAGGCAAGCGATGGACGAGGACGAGTTCGACGCGTTCTACAACGCGTCCTACCGCCGCGTGTGCGCGCAGGTGTACGCCATGATCGGCGACTCCGACGAGGCCGCCGAATGTGTCCAGGAAGCCTTCGCGCGCGCCTGGGCGCACCGGCGCAAGATGTCCTCGGTCGACTACCCCGAAGCCTGGGTCCGCACCACCGCCTACCGCCTCGCCGTGGGCCGCTGGCGCCGCAAGAAGTACGCCGGCCGCGCCGCCGACAGAGCCGTCGGCGTCCGCATGGAGATGCCCGCCGTCGACGAGACGCACGTCGCTCTCGTCGCCGCCCTGAAGAAGCTTCCCGAAGCCCAGCGCCAAGCCATCGTCCTGCACCACATCGCCGACCTGCCGGTCCATCAGGTGGCCGCCGAGGTCGGCGTACCGACCGGAACCATCAAGGCGCGGCTCTCGCGCGGCCGGACCGCCCTGGCCGCCCTGCTCGCCGACGAAGCACCTGGCACAGCACTGGAAGGAGGCGTGCGATGAGTGACCCGATCTCCCGCCTGGACCAGTTCCGCGCCGAAACACCTGGAGCACCGATGAAGTCCGCAGCCGAGGTACGCCGACGGGGTGACCAGATCCGCCGCCGCCAGCGCACCATCGTCACCGCCGGGGCGGTGGCCCTGGCCGCGGTCGTCGCCGGACCGATCATCTTCCTCTCCGCCGGGTTCGGCGAGCGCGCCACCGAGCCCGAGCCCGCCCCGGCGCCGACCCCGAGCCAGACGCCGAGCACGGTGCCGCCGAGCCCATCCGCCTCGACGCCCGTCTCGGACCTCACCCGGGCCAACCTGCCGGTCGAGGGCGACCTGGTCGCCGAGGACCCCTTCCCGAAGTGGGTCCTGGACAAGACCTACGACGGCGAGGGCAGGAGCGACTACAACGAGTGCCTGGCCACGTCGTTGGCCGACGCCGGAGCGCTCGCGACCTTCCGCCGCGACTTCGTCCCCGAGGCCGGGAAGCAGTACGCCGACTCGGCCGGCACGCTGACGGCGGTCGCCGCCGAGTTCGCCTCGGCGGACGAGGCCGAGAAGGTGCGCGCGAAGCTCTCCGAGGCAGCGAGCTCCTGCGCTCCGGTGGACGGATCGGACGTCGCCGGCTCGCTCCCGGTCGAGGGTGGCGTCATCTCGGACGGCGACGTCAACGTGGTGACGTACGTGCCAGAGGACCCCAGCCTGAATGCCCGCTGGGAGGTCGCGACCGCCGTCGTCGCGGTCGAGGACCGGCTTCTGGTGATGACCCGGCGGCGCGGCGTACAGGACTACGTGTCGCCCACCAGCGTGCGCGACTCCGCCGTCGCCGCCGCCTACCGTCTGGCAGGGTCCACCCCGCCACCCGCGGCGGCGTCGAGCTCGCCACCGAGCTCGCCGCCATCGTCGGCTCCCGCGCCGATCCTCAGCGACGCCAACCTGGTCGTGGCCGGGTCGCTGCCGGGGCTGCCGCTGCCGGGTGAGTCCTCGGCGACCTGGCAGCAGGTCGCGGCGCAGCCGACCCCGACGCTCTACTGCCAGGGCGCCTGGCTCTCCTCGCTGAAGGCCGCCGAGTCGGTCAGCCGGGAGTTCCGCCTCGTGAACCCGGAGGAGATCGGCAGGGTCAACGTGGCGATCCTGGAGTTCGCCACGAAGGCGGCTGCTGATGCGGCGTACGAGAAGGTGCACGGCTGGCTCGACACCTGCCCGGCCACGATGGCCGATGCGAAGCTCTACACGGCCGGACCGATCGAGTCCATCGAGATCGACAGCGACCCGAAGGTCGACCGGGCCGCCCAGACGCTCGCCGAGTACGCCGCCGACTGCGGTGGCGAGGGCTGCGACTCGACCTGGTACGACCACCAGACCATCGCCCAGATCGGGACCCGGCTGGTGCTGGTCACCCACGCCGAGGCCAGTGGCCCGTGCCCGCCGACGACGGCCTGCCCGCCGGAGGAGGACGCGGACTATGCCGAGTGGGACAAGCGGGTCGCCCAGACCGTCGAGGCGACCGTGGACCGGGCCGTCCGGGACCTGTCGTGACCCCGGGTGCGCATCCGTTGCTATTGAACTTTACGCTCACGCCTGTCACCGCTGACACTGACGCTCGGGCAGGCGTGAGGCCGCGCGTGCAGGGAAGCCAGCCGGGGAGGCGAACGATGGACGAGGACGAGTTCGACGCGCTGTACAACGCGTCCTACCGCCGGCTGTGTGCTCAGCTGTATGCCATGATCGGCGACTTCGACGAGGCGGCCGAGTGCGTGCAGGAGGCGTTCGCCCGCGCCTGGGCGCACCGGCGCAAGATGTCCTCGGTCGACTACCCCGAAGCCTGGGTCCGCACCACCGCCTACCGCCTCGCCGTGGGCCGCTGGCGCCGCAAGAAGTACGCTGGCCGCGCCGCCGACAGAGCCGTCGGTGCTCGCACGGAGATGCCCGCGATCGACGAGTCCCACGTGGCTCTCGTCGCGGCCCTGAGGCAGCTCCCCGAGGCTCAGCGTCAGGCCATCGTCCTGCACCACATCGCCGACCTGCCGGTGCATCAGGTGGCCGTGGAGGTCGGTGCCCCCACCGGCACCGTCAAAGCCCGCCTGGCTCGAGGACGAGCCGCCCTGGCGGAGCTCCTCGCCGAGGACAATCCCGGCGCCGTCTGGAAGAAGGCCTGAGATGAGTGACCCGATCTCGCGTCTGGACCAGTTCCGCGCCGACGCTCCCGGAGCGCCGATGAACTCCGCCACCGAGGCACGGAGGCGGGGTGACCAGATCCGGCGCCGCCGTCGTGCCCTCGTCACCGCCGGCGCCGCGGCCGTGGCTGCGGTCGTCGCCGGCCCGGTCATCTTCCTCTCCACCGGCCTCGGCGACCGAGGCATCGACCCCGGCCCGGCCACCAGCGACAGCGCCGTCACCTCCGACCCCTCGGGTTCCGCTCCGGCGTCCGACCTCACCCGCGCCAACCTGCCGACCGAGGACGACCTCGTCGCCGACGACCCCTACCCGGCATGGACCCAGGAGCAGACCTACGACGGCGAGGGCACCGACAGATACAACGACTGCCTGACCGAGTCGCTGGGCGACTCGGGTGCGCAGGCGACGTTCCGCCGCGACTTCGTCCCGAAGCCCGGGGCGGACATGGCCGACGCGGCAGGCACGCTGAACGCCGTCGTCGCCGAGTTCGGCTCGGCCGACGAAGCCCGGAAGGTGAGCGTCGACCTCTCCGACGCCGCGATCTCGTGCCCCGGCGTGGACGGTGCGGAACTGGCCGGCACGATGCCGGTCGAGAACGGCATCATCTCGGACGGCAGCATCGGCGTGGTGACGTACCAGCCTGAGGACGCGTCCATGAACGCCGTCTGGGAGGTCGCGACGGCCGTCGTCTCCGCCGACGACCGGGTGCTGGTGATGACCCGGAAGCGTGGCGTGCAGAGCTACGTCTCGCCGACCGACCTGCAGACCTCGGCCGTCAAGGCGGCTTACCGGATGGTCGGCGCCACGCCCCCGCGCGCCCCGTCCGACGGGCCGACGTCGACCGGCTCCCCGACGAAGGGCGGCCTCGGCACCGCCAACCTGGTCGACGGCAGCACCTTCCCCGCGCTCGACCGCTACGAGAGTGCCCTCGGCTGGAACCAGTACACGCCCACCCCCGACGTACCGACGCTGGCGTGCCAGAAGGAATGGCTCTCCTCGCTCGGTGCCACAGCGAAGGTCGCTTCCGACTACCGCTGGGACACCGACCGGGCCATGGTCGGCCAGGTCCATGTGGCGGTGCTGGAGTTCGCCGACGAGGACGCCGCCGGAGCGGCGTACAACGAGGTCATGGAGTGGATGGAGGTCTGCCCGGCCAACAAGCTCGGCGTCGACCCGACCGTCACGGACGTGCCCATCGACGTCGCCGACGACCTCGACGCCGGGCCGAAGCGCGCGTCACGGTCGCAGGCGACCTATCCCGGCGCCGACGGCGGGGACAGCACCTGGTTCGAGACCGAGCTGGTCGCGGAGTACCAGACCCGGCTCGTCCTGGTCGGCTACGGCGAGCTCGCCGGGCCGTGCCCGCCGAGCACCGGCGACAAGGACGACCCGTGCTACCAGCCCGGCCAGCCCGACTCCTGGCCTGGCCGTGTCCTCGCGATCGAGAAGGCAGCCGTGACCGCCGGGATCAGCGACCTGCGGTAACGCGTATCGCGGTGACGAAGCGATCGCTGCTCAACGAGCAGCTCACCATCGCGCCGCTGGCGCAACTCTCAACTGTAGAGACTGTCGCTTGCGAGCGTGGACCAGCCGTTGTTGTACCACTGGAGGTAGAGCACATAAGGCTGATCCTCCGGAATCGGCAGGTTGCCAGTACACGTCGCCGACGGCCCGCTCTTGGTCGAGACGCTGAAGTTCGGGGAGCTACCGTTCCGACGAACCAAGCGTGCTCGAATCGTTGACCCAGACGTCGTCGACCAGTTCTTGCGCACACATAGGTTGTCGGTCGAGTCGTCATAGCTCGCGATCCACCTATAGTCGGTTGGGGTGCCAGCCGGATGATACGAGGCGTATCCATCGCTGGCGAAGGCGGCATGTGGCATCGAAAGTGACGCGCCTGCAACCAGTGCTACACCGCACGCGATGCTCCTCCATTTCATTGGACTCTCCGTTTGAACGAGTGGCCGATCAAGACGACCCGGACTATACGGTCGGCCCACACTCCCGTCCCCGGAATCACCCTTCTTCCGGCACCTCGGAGCCGCTAGTCGGCCCATCCCGCTCGACAAGTCCTTCAAAGGCGCTTGCTCGCGGACTCACCCGGGGCTAACACGGTTTGCGCGATGGGTAGCGGCGGGCCTCAAAGCACACCGCTCCCCATCTGCACCCCATGCCCGCCATCCACGGCAAACCGGTCACCCCGGGTACGCCGCGTCAGCCCGGGCAGCGCGCAACGCCTCGGCCCACCAGGCGAGCTGATCGAGCATCGCCTTGGCGTAGACGGCCGAGTCCGGGTCGCTGGGGCGACCGTTCTCGTCGAGACGCTCCCAGTAGCGCGGGAAGGCGAGGCGCGCCTGCAGCGCGTGGGCGTGCAACTCGGTGAGGACGTTCTCCAGGTGCAGGGCGGCATGGCGGCCGCCGCTGTCCCCGCCGTAGGAGACCAGCGCGACCGGCTTGGCCTGCCACTGGGTGAAGTGCCAGTCCAGGGCCGACTTCAGCGATGCCGGGTAGCTGTGGTTGTACTCGGGCGTGACGATGACGAAGCCGTCGGCGGCCTCGAGGGCTTCGGTGAGGTCGCTCTGACCGTCGGGGCGTGGATAGTCGGCGCCGGCGGCCTTCGGCGACTCGGCGGGCAGGGACAACGGGATCTCGTGGTCGGCCAGGTCGATCAGCTCGACGTCGAGACCGCCGTACGCCTCGGCCTGCTCGGCCATCCAGGAGCCGAAGATCGGGCCGCCGCGGCCCTCCCGGACGCTGGCGGTGATGACGGCGATACGTAGTGGTTCGTTCATGTCCTCCAGCCTCACCTGGATCAGCGGACCCCGGGAGACCGAGCCGAGGCTGGCCCCGGCAGGGCCACCCTGAGCACCTCGGTGACCCGTAGGCTGGACCACATGCCCGCCAACCCGGGAGCCCTCGGCTCGTTCATCAGAGACCGCCGGGACCGGACCACGCCGGAGAGCGTCGGTCTCCCGGAGGGCGTACGCCGCCGGGCCCCTGGGCTGCGCCGCTCCGAGCTGGCCACACTGGCCGGGATCAGCGTCGAATACCTGGTCCGGATCGAGCAGGGCCGCGACCGCCACCCCTCGCCCCAGGTCCTGCGGGCCATCGGTGACGCGCTCCGTCTCGACCCCAGCGCCCACGAGCACCTGCGCGCCCTGGCGATGGCCTCGAGCGGGCAGTGCATGGGCCCCTACTCCACCGGTCGCGACGTACGCCCCGGCGCCCGCGCGGTCGTGGAGCAGTTCGAGCCGGGGCTGGCGGTGCTCACCAACCGGCTCGGCGACCTGCTCGCCCACACCTCCGGGTTCGACGCGCTCGCCCGGCCGCTCGGCCTGCTGGACCAGGCGGAGCCGAACCTGACGACGTACGTCTTCCTCGACCCACGCGCCCGCGAGGCCTTCCCCGACTGGGACCAGGTCGCCGACGACCGGGTCACGAATCTCTACCGCGGACCGACCGCCGGCGCCTCACGCCGGCTCATCGAGGCCATCTCGGAGCAGGCGGGACCGGAGTTCACCGGTCGGCTGAACCGCCACGAGCAACCGCACGGCGGGGTGTGGCGCTGGCGCCATCCCGAGGCAGGCGAGCTCCGGCTCGAGGTCGAGGAGCTCGACCTCCCGGCGGCCGACAACCAGCAGATCCTGGTGCTGATGCCGGCCGATGACGCCACCGCCGAGTCCCTCGACGCACTGCGGCGGCGCCGGTCGGGCGCCCTGCGCGCCGTCTGACCCGTGGGATCAGCTCGACGGGATGTAGAGCTTGAAGCCGGCAGGCAGCTTGTCGGGTGCCCGGTGACCGTTGTAGATCCGCAGCTCCTCCTCGGTGATGCGGAACTTCTTGGCGACGCTCGCATAGGTGTCCCCGGCGACGGTCGTGTAGACCGTCTCCCCGGTGCCCGGCTGAGGTTTCGGCTTGGGCTTCGGCTTGGCCGCCTCGGCCGGGATCTCGATCGTCGAGCCGGCGAGCAGCTTGGTGGGGTCGTCGTAGCCGTTGTGCGCCATCAGCTCGGCGGCGGTGACGCCGAACCTCTTGGCGATGCCGACGAACGTGTCACCGGCGACGACCTTGTACTTCTTCAGCTTCGGCTTCGCCGCCGGGATCTTGATCTCGCTCCCCGCCAGCAGTTTGGTCGGGTCCTCGTAACCGTTGTGGGCCATCAGCTCGGCCACCTCGACGCCGAACTTCTCGGCGATGCCGGAGAAGGTGTCGCCCGGCGCCACGGTGTAGGTCTTCTCCGCCGGCTTGGCAGGTGGGCTCACCACGAGCTCGGCCCCCGCCCGGATCCTGGCGGGGTCGGCGATCTTGTTCCAGGTCGCGAGGTCAGCGACCTTGACGCCGTACTTCCGCGCGATGCCGGAGAGCGTCTCCCCGGGCTGGACGGTGTGTGTCTTCCGGGCAGGCTCTGCCTGGGCCACGCTCCGACTCACGCTCTGAATCGACGCCGTCGCGGGAGCCAAACCGGAGCCCATCGACGCGAACGAGGCCGAAACGCCGATGACAACCGCACCCGAGATCAACCGCGTCATTCGCTTGGTCATGAACGCACATTAATCCGTCCATACGCTCAGGCGCGCGCATTCTGACGAAGTCCCGCACAGACAGGACCGCCCCGCGACCGTGCTGGTCGCGGGGCGGTCAGGATCTGACGTACGTCAGAGGGACTGCAGGATCTCGCGAGCGAGAGCAGCGGTCTCGGACGGCGTCTTGCCGACCTTGACGCCGGCGGCCTCGAGGGCCTCCTTCTTCGCCTGCGCGGTGCCGGCGGAGCCGGACACGATCGCACCGGCGTGACCCATGGTCTTACCCTCCGGCGCGGTGAAGCCGGCGACGTAGCCGACGACAGGCTTGGAGATGTTCTCCTTGATGTAGGCCGCGGCCCGCTCCTCGGCGTCGCCACCGATCTCACCGATCATGACGATGAGCTTGGTCTCGTCGTCCTTCTCGAACGCCTCGAGGGCGTCGATGTGGGTGGTGCCGATGATGGGGTCACCGCCGATACCGATGGCGGTGGAGAAGCCGAAGTCCTTCAGCTCGTACATCATCTGGTAGGTCAGCGTGCCCGACTTGGAGACGAGACCGACCGGGCCCTTGCCGGTGATGGTGTGCGGGGTGATGCCGGCCAGCGACTCGCCCGGCGTGATGATGCCGGGGCAGTTCGGGCCGATCATCCGGGTGGCCTTGCCCTGCAGGTAGGACCACACCTCGGCGGTGTCCTGGACCGGGACACCCTCGGTGATGACCACGATCAGCGGCATCTCGGCGTCGATGGCCTCGATCGCGGCGTCCTTGGTGAACGCCGGCGGCACGAAGAGGACCGACACGTTGGCGCCGGTCTCCTTCATCGCCTCGGCCACGGTGCCGAACACCGGGAGCTCCACGTCGGCGCCTTGGGCGTCCTTGTGGGTGACCGTGGTGCCGGCCTTGCGGGCGTTGACGCCACCGACGATCTGGGCGCCCGAG
The DNA here is from genome assembly GCA_040302365.1 of Nocardioides sp. NPDC126508. Taxonomy (GTDB): domain Bacteria; phylum Actinomycetota; class Actinomycetes; order Propionibacteriales; family Nocardioidaceae; genus Nocardioides. The sequence continues at coordinate 417,290 of JBEOUM010000002.1, read as the reverse complement.
TCGAGCATCAGGGCGGTGTGCTTCGCACCCATGCCGCCGGTGATGCCCTGGACGATGACCTTGCTGTCCTTGTTGAGGTAGATGCTCATGTTTCTCTCTCCTGACCTCAGGCGTTGGCCAGCTCGGCGGCCTTGTCGGCGCCGCCGTCCATGGTGTCGACGATGGTGACCAGCGGGTGGTTGGCCTCACTGAGGATCTGGCGGCCCAGGTCCACGTTGTTGCCGTCCAGACGCACGACGAGCGGCTTGGTCGCCTCGTTGCCGAGGATGTCCAGCGCGCCGACGATGCCCTTGGCGACCTCGTCACAGGCGGTGATGCCGCCGAAGACGTTCACGAACACGGACTTGACCTGCTCGTCGTTCAGGATGACGTCGAGACCGTCGGCCATGACCTGCGCGTTGGCGCCGCCACCGATGTCGAGGAAGTTGGCGGGCTTGACGCCGCCGTGAGCCTCACCGGCGTACGCGACGACGTCGAGGGTCGACATGACCAGACCCGCGCCGTTGCCGATGATGCCGACCTGGCCGTCGAGCTTGACGTAGTTGAGGCCCTTGTCCTTGGCCTTCGCCTCGAGCGGGTCCTCCTCGTCGCGGATCACGAACTCCTCGTGGTCCTCGTGACGGATCTCGGAGGCGTTGTCGTCCAGCGACACCTTGCCGTCCAGGGCCTCCAGCTTGTCGCCCTCCAGGCGAGCCAGCGGGTTGACCTCGACGAGCGTCGCGTCCTCCTCGGTGAAGACCGTGTAGAGGCTCTGGATCATCGCGACGGCCTGCTCGAAGACGGGCTCCGGGAAGCCGCACTCGGTCGCGATCTCACGGGCCTTGGCCTCGTCGACGCCCTTGCCGGGGTCGATGCCGATCTGCTTCACGGCGTCGGGGTTGGTCTTGGCGACCTCCTCGATCTCCACACCACCCTCGACGGACGCGATGCAGAGGTACTGCCGGTTCGACCGGTCCAGCAGGAAGGAGAAGTAGTACTCCTCCACCGGCGGGGTCGCGGGCGTCACGAGGACGCGGTTGACCGGCAGGTCCTTGATCGTCAGGTTGAGGATGTTGGTGGCGTGCTCGAAAGCGTCCTCGGGCGTCTTGGCGATCTTGACACCGCCGGCCTTCCCGCGGCCGCCGGCCTTCACCTGCGCCTTGATGACGGTCACGCCGCCCAGCTTCTCGGCCGCAGCCTTGGCCGCCTCCGCCGAGTCCACGACGACACCGAGGGTGGTCGCCACGCCGTGCTTGGCGAAGAGTTCCTTCGCCTGGTATTCCATGAGATCCACTGATCCACCTGGTCTGTGTGTTGCGGTACGAGGCGGCGTACCGCATGGATCAGCGGTCGACGCCTTCGTCTTCAGATGTGTCCGTCCTGCACCCTAGACCCCGCCGAGGCCCGGTTACGAGCCCAGGGCCCACGACGTGACGTACGCCACTAGCGGGGTGAGAGGCCGGACACACCGGACATATACCAACAAATCGGCAACCTTCGGTAACAGCCCGTAGCCCTGCACGGCAGACCCCGTTTGACCCCGTACGACGCACCCCGGCACTCGACGAACGGGCGGTTTCGATACCTCATCGAGGCGCAAATGGCCCGAAGACACGCGTTTCGAGTGACACGAAGACTCCGCAATCGAGTTTCGAATCTGACGGAAATGCGCAGATCAGCGACTGATTCAGCTGTCGCGGAAGGTGAAATCAGCGAAACGGGCGTGCCACATTTCTTGACCGCGCCCTCCGGTCCGTTACAGTCATGGCTCGCCGTCTGAACCCCGAACAGCGGAGATATGAACTGATGGGCAACCACCGAGCCGACGTCACCAATGACAGTCCGCGTTCGGTCACCCCTTCCCCCGGAGCAACCACGAGCAGCAGCAGCTACGTCGGGAAGCGGCGCGCAGCGCCGGCGACCGACAGCCCTGCCTCCAGGCCTGCCCCGCGAGCGACCGGATCGACCTCCTACGTCGGGAAGCGGCGCGCCGCGCCGTCCCCCGCCGTCGGGACCGCGACACCATCCCCCGCCCCAGAGACTCCCGAAGAGCCGGTGGCCAAGCCCCGGCCCAACCGCGTGGTCCTCGAGCAGACCGGCAAGATGCCGGTCGTCGGGTCCCCGCGCGACGACGAGGCCTTCGACGGCCGCATCTCGACCGGTGAGCTCCGCGCTCTCGTCGAGGGCGACGGCCCGGCCTTCCCGTCCTCGTTCCCGACCACGACCCCGGCCCGGCCGATCGTGCCGGTCCAGCGCCGCGCGACCCAGATCGACCCGGTCCTGGCCGACCTGCTCTCCTCGATGGGCATCGACCCGGACAAGGTGACCCCCGAGGTGCTCGAGGACCTCGGCGTCGGAGGCATGACGACCTCCGAGCTCACCATGTTCCTCACCCAGCCGACCAAGCCGGCGCCGACGAAGTCCGCGCACACGTCGGTCTCGACCAAGACGCCGCCTCGCGGTGTTCCGGCCGCCCCGGTCGTTCCGCCTGCTCCCGTCGTTCCCGCTCCTCCCGCTCCGCCTGCTCCCGCCCCGGTCGCGCCCGAGCCGAGCTTCCAGGCGCCCGAGCCGACGCACACCCCGAAGCCGCTGCGGATGGCGAACACGTTCGCGCCGCTGACCGGCAAGGTCCGCGCCGTACGCCAGGCCCGCCAGATCCCCGCTCCCCCGGTGGCCCCGCCGGCTCCGGCCTTCGAGCCGGAGGTCAAGGAGCCCCGCGGCTTCGAGGAGGCGTTCGACGCCCCGCCGACGTCGTTCAAGATCGACACCACCTCGTTCCCGGCGCCGCCGGTGGCGCTGCCGCAGCAGATCGACTTCGACTCGATGGCGATCGACCTCCCGGCCGAGCCCTACAGCGTCGACGCTCCCTACTACGAGGAGCCGCAGGCCGAGGAGGCGTTCTACCAGGACGACTACTCCGAGTCCTACTTCCGCGCCGAGACCGGCAGCATCGACCTGCCGAGCATCAGCGAGATCGCGACCTACCGGCCCGAGCTGCACGAGCTCCCGGCGGTCGAGACCACCGGCACGATGGTCGGCATCGGTGGTCCCACCCGGCCGCGCACCCGCCGTGCCGCGGCCGCGGCGGCCGGTGGCCGTCCCACGGTCCCGCTGACCGCGGGCGCCGCGGCTCTCGCTGCCGCCATCGGTGGCATCGCGCTGACCGGCGGTCCGACGATGGTCGCCGCCGATGACGTACGCCTCGTCGGAGCCACCGCGCTCGGTGGCGACAGCGACATGGTGGTCGTCGGTGACCGTTCCGCGACCGTCACCCGCAACGACGAGCGCTCCGAGGCCGACACCGCGGCGAGCGACCGCGAGAAGGCGCTCCAGGGCGTCGACGTCCAGGCCGACAAGCAGGACAAGTTCCTCAAGTCGAACATGTGGGAGCTCCCGATCCCCGCGGGCGTCTACCACATCACCGGCACCTTCGGCTCCGCCGGCTCCAACTGGGCCAGCACCCACACGGGCCTGGACTTCGCGGCTCCCTACGGCACCCCGATCCACGCGATCGCCCGCGGCACGGTCACCTCGACCGCCTGGGGCGGGGCGTACGGAAACCGGACGATCATCACCCTCGATGACGGCACCGAGATCTGGTACTGCCACCAGAGCGACTACGGCGTCTCCGTCGGCCAGTCGGTCTCCCCCGGCGAGGTCATCGGCTACGTCGGCTCGACCGGCAACTCCACCGGCAACCACCTCCACGTCGAGGTCCGCCCCGGTGGTGGTGACGCCGTCGACCCCGACGCCGCCCTCAACGAGCACGGCGTAGACCCGACCTGACGCGCACAACAGAGCCGAGTCGGCCCGTCTTGACGCCTGGGAGCGAAGCGAAGCGAGCGAGGCGTCAAGACGGGCCGACTCGGCGTCTCACGAGGAACAGCCGTCTAAGCGGCAGAGCCTCCCCGTGAGCCGTTAGTCACCCCGAGTTACAGCTTCTCAACAGGCGCATAGCGCAGCAAGAGCCGCTTGACCCCCGTATCCCCGAAGTCGATGCTCGCGACCTGCTTGTCGCCCGATCCCTCGATGGTGACGACGGTGCCGAGGCCGAAGGAGTCGTGGGTGACCCGGTCACCCGGATCGAGCGAGGGCACCTCGCGAGCGGGCTTCGACTTGGCAGCGGCGTCGGCACGCAGCGCGGCCGAGGAGAAGTTGCGGCGACCGGCGGCCGTGGGCTGACCGAGTCGCTGGCCACCACCCCAGCTGTCGTTGGCGAAGCTGGGGCGGCCCCATGAGGACATCTCCTTCACCGTACGCCGCCAGTCGACCAGGTCGACCGGGAGCTCGTCGAGGAAGCGGCTGCCGGGGTTGTGCGAGGGCGCGCCCCAGGCGGACCGGACGACGGCGCGCGAGATGAAGAGCCGCTTCTCGGCACGGGTGATGCCGACGTACGCCAGTCGGCGCTCCTCCTCGAGCTCGGTGCCGTCGCCGAGGGCCCGCGAGTGTGGGAAGACGCCGTCCTCCATGCCGGTGAGGAAGACCGCGGGGAACTCCAGGCCCTTCGCGGTGTGGAGCGTCATCAGAGTGACGACACCGTCCTCGTCGTCGGGGATCTGGTCGGTGTCGGCAACGAGGGCGACCCGCTCCAGGAAGTCGCGCAGCCCGGGCTCGACGGTGCCGGCGTCGACGTCGGCCGGATCGGCGCTCGGGGCCGCGACCGGGTCGTCGGAGAACTCCCGGGCGACGGCGACGAGCTCGGCGAGGTTCTCCACGCGGGTCTCGTCCTGCGGGTCGTCGGACTCCTCCAGCGAGGCGAGGTAGCCCGACCGGTCGAGCACGGTCTCCAGGATGACGTCGGCCCGCTCGCCGGCGTCGACCATCTGCAGCAGCTCCTCGATCATCGCGACGAAGGCCTTGATGTTGGTCAGGCTGCGGGTGGCCATGCCGGGGGCGTCCTCGGCCTTCTGCAACGCTTCCCAGAAGGTCAGGCCGTCGCGCTCGGCCAGCGCGTTCACGCAGGCCACGGCGCGGTCGCCGATGCCCCGCTTGGGGGTATTGAGGATCCGTCGGAGCGAGACCTGGTCGTCGGGGTTTGCCAGGGTGCGCAGGTAGGCCAGGGCGTCGCGTACCTCCTTGCGCTCGTAGAAGCGCACCCCACCGACGACCTTGTAGGGCTGGCCGGTGCGGATGAACACCTCCTCGAAGACACGTGACTGGGCGTTGGTGCGGTAGAAGACGGCGACGTCGGCGGCCTTGAGCCCGCCGTCGACGAGCTTGTCGATCTCGTCCGAGACGAACCGGGCCTCGTCGCGCTCGTCGTCGGCCACGTAGCCGACGATGCGGTCACCGTTGCCGGCGTCGCTCCACAGCGCCTTCTCCTTGCGGCCCTTGTTGTTCTTGATGACCGCGTTGGCGGCGGTGAGGATCGTCTGGGTGGAGCGGTAGTTCTGCTCCAGCAGGATCGTGGTCGCGTCGGGGAAGTCCTGCTCGAAGTCGAGGATGTTGCGGATGTTGGCGCCGCGGAAGGCATAGATCGACTGGTCGGCGTCACCGACCACCATCAGCTCGGCCGGCTCGGCCCGAGGGGTCTCGTCGGCGTAGGAGTCGGTCAGCGCGGTGTCGTCCATCCGGTCGGCACAGAGCTCGTGGACCAGGGCGTACTGGGCGTGGTTGGTGTCCTGGTATTCGTCGACCAGCACGTGCCGGAACCGGCGGCGGTAGACCTCGCGCACCTCGGGGTAGGCGCGGAAGAGCTCGACGGTCGACATGATCAGATCGTCGAAGTCGAGGGCGTTCGCCTGCCGCAGGCGCTTCTGATACTCCTTGTAGGCCGCGACGTAGGTCTGCTCGAGGTGGTTGCGGGCATCCTTCTCGGCCGCCTCGACGTCGCGCAGCTCGTTCTTCTGGTCGCTGACCCAGTTGAGCACCTGACCCGGCTGGTAGTGGCGCGGGTCCAGGTCGAGGTCGCTGAGGACCAGCTGCATCAGCCGCTTCTGGTCCTGCGCGTCGTAGATCGAGAAGTTGGACTTGAGACCGACCTTGTCGATCTCCTTGCGGAGGATCCGCACGCAGGCGCTGTGGAACGTGGAGACCCACATGATCCGGGCGCGCTTGCCGACCAGGGCCTCGACCCGCTCCTTCATCTCGGCGGCGGCCTTGTTGGTGAAGGTGATCGCCAGGATGCTGCCGGGGTGGGCACCGCGCTGGGAGATCAGCCACGCGATCCGCCTGGTCAGCACCCGGGTCTTGCCCGACCCCGCGCCCGCGACGACCAGCAGGGGCGCGCCCTGGTGCTGGACGGCCGCCTTCTGCGGCTCGTTGAGCCCGTCGAGGAGCTCCTCGGCGCTCGGTCCACGCCGTTTGGTACGCGGCTCGTCGGCCGGCTGCGCCGAGGCGAAGGCCTCGAGGCCCGGGATGGTGGCAACAGGGGTCTGGTCAGGCGTACTCATGCTGCCTCCAGCCTAGGGGCTGGCACCGACAACCGGCGGGTCGGCGGGCCTGTGACGAGCGTCAGGAAGCGACGTGCGCGGAGGACCAGAAGACCGCCACGCAGACGTTGATGATCGTCAGGCCGAAGATCGTCCAGTAGAGGCCGTCGGAGATCTTGGGCTTGCGCAGCTGCGACATCACGAGACCGAGGATGACCAGGCCGATCACGAGCTTCACGCCGACCTTGGCGTGGTTGACCGGATCGTCGCCCATCTCGAGGACGCCGACGAGCAGCAGACCGGCCAGGAACGCGGTGCCGGAGCCGTCGCGCATGAGGCCGTTGGACACCTTGTCAGGTGCCTTGATCTGCACCAGCAGACCGCCGAAGAGCGCGGCGAAGCCGAGCAGGTGAATGACGAGCAGGATGTGCCGCACGATCTCCATGGGCAAAGACTAGAGCCACCGCCTCGGAGCGCACGCAGCGGTACCGCATCGACGCGTTTTCGAACGATCACACGATTTTGATCACATTCGCCTTGGGGAATTCCCCGGCGTCTGCCTACTCTCACCGTGACCGCCACCATCGCTCTCGGCTCCGCAAGGAGGATTCTGACGTGTCATCACCCAACCCGACCCTGCCCACAGGCAGGTCCCGACCGCTCGATCAGGTTCGCCAGTCCATCCGCTTCGACGTACCTGCCTCGCTGGTCGTCTTCCTCGTCGCCGTGCCGCTCTCGCTCGGCATCGCCGTCGCCTCCGGTGCACCTGTCGCCGCGGGCCTGATCGCCGCTGCGGCGGGCGGCATCGTCGCCGGCCTCTTCGGCGGCGCTCCACTGCAGGTCAGCGGCCCGGCCGCCGGCCTCACCGTCGTCGTCGCCGAGACGGTGGCCGAGTTCGGGTGGGAGGCGACCTGCGCGATCACGCTGATGGCCGGGCTCCTCCAGATCGTGCTCGGCGCCACCCGGCTCGGACGCTACGCACTGGCGATCTCCCCGACCGTCGTCAGCGCGATGCTGGCCGCGATCGGGATCTCGATCGTCCTCGGCCAGCTCAACGTCGCCCTCGGCGGCCAGTCGCAGGCGAGCGCGATCGAGAACATCAAGCACATCGTCGTCAACGCGCAGGAACCCAACATCCACGCCGTCCTGGCCGGGCTCGGCGTGATCGGCATCCTGCTCGCCTGGCCGCGGCTCCCCCAGCGCGTCCGGGCGGTGCCCGGCCAGCTGGTCGCGATCGTCGCGATCACCCTGCTGGCCGCCGCCTGGCTCCCCGGAGCCGAGCGCGTCCATCTCGGTGGTGACCTGCTCGACGAGATCGGCTCGGTCGCGCTGCCGGAGGGCACCCCGCTCGCGGTGGCCGGCGCGGTGCTCACCGTCGCCCTGATCGCGAGCGTCGAGAGCCTGCTCTCGGCGGTCGCCGTCGACAAGCTGCACGGCGGCCCGCGCAGCAACCTGAACCGCGAGCTCGTCGGTCAGGGGCTGGCCAACACCGTGTCCGGAGGACTCGGCGGCCTGCCGGTCACCGGCGTCATCGTGCGCAGCTCGACCAACGTCGCGGCCGGAGCCCGCACCCGTGTCTCCGCGATCCTGCACGGCGTCTGGGTGCTCCTCTTCGCCCTGGTCCTGGTCGGGCTGGTGGAGCAGATCCCGCTCGCGGCCCTGGCCGGGCTGCTGATCATGATGGGCACCGGCCTGGTCCGGCCCGCCGACATCTCCCAGGCGCACGCCCGCGGTGAGCTGTGGATCTACGCGCTCACCATCACCGGAGTGCTCGCGCTCAACCTCATCGAGGGCGTCCTGATCGGCCTGGTCGCCGCTCTGGTCCTGGTGCTGTGGCGGCTGGTCCACGTGCGCATCGACGTACGCCAGGCCGGCCGGGCCACCGACGGCCGGGAGAAGTGGCTGGTCGAGGTGCACGGCAGCCTCTCGTTCCTGGCGACACCGAACCTGGTCAGCCGGCTCGACGCGATCCCGGAGGGCCAGCTCGTCGAGCTCGACCTCCTCGTCGACTACCTCGACCCGGCCGGGCGCGACCAGCTCGACCACTGGCGCGCCCGCTACGAGGCCGGCGGCGGGACGGTGCTCGTGGAGCACTCCGGTCCGCACGGCGTCGAGGCGCCCCGACAGGAGCGGGCGCTGAAGGCACCTCCGATCAGCCCGCGGGGGCTGCTGCCGTGGGGCGCCTGGCAGGACGTACGCTCCGACCGCAGCGACCGGCACCACCCGCTGGCCCTCGGCGTCCGGGAGTACCACCGCCGCCACGCCGCCCCGCTGCGGCCGGTCTACGAGGGGCTCGCCGACGGCCAGGAGCCGCACGCGGTCTTCCTGACCTGCGTCGACTCCCGGGTCGTGCCGAACCTGATCACGTCCAGCGGCCCCGGCGACCTGCTGACGGTCCGCACCATGGGCAACCTCGTGCCCGAGCCCGGTAGCACGGACAGCTCGGTCGCCGCACCGATGCTGTTCGGCGTGGACGACCTCGGCATCAACACCGTCGTCGTCTGCGGCCACTCGCGCTGCGGGGCGATGACCTCGGCGCTGGAGACCACCCGTGCCGGCACGGTCCCCGCGGGGCCGGTCGGTGACTGGCTGCGCCACGCGGCTCCGGCGATCCAGGAGTGGCAGGCCGGGCATCCGGTCGGCCTCTCCGCGGCCGCCGCCGGCCGGAGCGAGGTCGACCAGGTCTCCCAGGTCAACGTCGCGGTGATGATCGACCGGCTCGGGGAGATCCTGGCAGGCCGCGACGTACGTCTCGTGGGCCTGTTCCTGGACATCGCCGACGGCACGCTGCAGATCCTGCGTGCCGACGGGTTCACGACCCTGACCGATTCGGAGACCGACGAGCTCGCCCACCTGATGGAGGCCAGGCCGGCCGAGCCGGCGTGAGCTAGAGCAGGCGGCGGTCGTTGGCCCAGCGGGTGAGCTCGTGACGGCTGGACAGCTGCAGCTTGCGCAGCACGTTGGACATGTGGGTCTCGACCGTCTTGATCGAGATGAACAGCTCGCCGGCGACCTCCTTGTAGGAGTAGCCACGGGCGATGAGGCGCATCACCTCGCGCTCTCGTTCGGTCAGACGGTCGAGGTCCTCGTCGATGTCGGCGATGGCGATGGTGCCGGCGAAGGCGTCGAGCACGAAGCCGGCCAGGCGCGGCGAGAAGACCGCGTCTCCCCCGGAGACCCGCTGGATCGCGGCGACCAGCTCGGCCCCGGTGATGGTCTTGGTGACGTAGCCGCGGGCACCGCCGCGGATGGTGCCGATGACGTCCTCGGCCGCGTCGGAGACCGACAGCGCCAGGTAGCGCGGCGAGCCGTCGACGGCCGGCGCCTTGCGCATCACCTCGACACCGCCCCCACCGGGCAGGTGTACGTCGAGCAGCACCACGTCGGGCTTGCCCTCGGCGATCGCCTTGACCGCCGTGTCGACGTCCTCGGCCTCCCCGACGATCCGGATGACCGGCGACCGGCTCAGCTCGGCGCGCACGCCGGTGCGGAACATCGCGTGGTCGTCGACGATGACGACCTTGACCTCACTCATGATCGTTCTCCTTCGTGCGAGGCTGCTTGAGCCGCACCTCGGTGCCTTCTCCCGGTGACGATCTCACCACAGCGCTGCCGCCGTGGCGCGACATCCGGTCGATGATGCTGTCACGGACCCCGTGTCGGTCCGCGGAGACCTCGTCGACGACGAAGCCCGCGCCACGGTCGCGGACGAAGACCTCGAAGGCCTCGTCGGTCGCCTCCGCGTAGACGTCGACCCGTCCGGTGCCGGCGTGCTTGGCGGCGTTGGTGACGGCCTCGCGGGTGGCGGCGACGATGGGACGTACGGTCTCGTCGAAGGGGCCGTCGCCGACGACCACCACGTCGACGGTCACGCCGTGGGCGTCCTCGACCTCGGCGGAGGCCGCCTTCAGCGCGGCCGCGAACGTCTCGTCGGCCTGGGCCGGGGTCGAGAAGAGCCACTCCCGAAGGTCGCGCTCCTGGGCGCGGGCGAGCTTCTGCACCATCGCCGGATCGCCGGAGTTGCGCTGGATCAGGGCGAGGGTCTGGAGGACGGAGTCGTGCAGGTGAGCAGCCATGTCGGCGCGCTCCTGGCTGCGGATGCGCTCCTCGCGCTCGCTGCCCAGGTCGCTGGCGAGCTGGCGCATCCACGGTCCGGCGACCAGGAAGCCCGCGGCGAGCACGATCAGACCGGCGATGATCAGACCGGTGGCGTTGCCGAGGTTGAGCTGGCCGCCCGCGAGGATCACCGCGAAGAGCATCAGCCCGACGCCGACCCCGACCCGGACGTAGGCCCGCCAGCCACCCTTGCCGAAGACCATCTGGACCAGGTCGAGGCGGCTGGTGCCGTCGAGCCAGCGCTCGCGCTGGGCGGCGTCGGCCTGGCGCCACAGCAGCGCGACGCCGGCGACACCGAGCATCGCCGGCCAGATCAGCGCACCGGCGCCAAGCACCGTGTCGAAGAGCACGACCGCGCCGAACCCGAGCGCGAGCAGCGCGATCGCCGGGCCCTTGTCGACGCCCCCGGGGCGCGAGGAGGGCCGGCGGCCGCCGCGGGTCGCGCTCTCGCCGCCCGGGGTGGACTGCTCCAGGTGGGGCGCGGCCGGGATGAAGATCCACAGCGCGGCATAGAGCAGCACGCCGAAGCCGCTGAACACCGCGGTGACGACGAAGAACGCGCGCACGGCGAGCACCGGCAGGCCGAGGTGCTCGGCCAGGCCGGCCGCCACGCCGCCGATCACCGAGGCATCGGTGTCGCGGTAGGCGCGGCGTACCGCAGGCTCCGGGGGCGGTGCCGGCAGCTCCGTCGTCGCATGGGTTGTCGTCATGATGACAACCATCGTCACACCAACCGTGGGCGCGTGCCATGAGGATTCACCCTGATCCTGGCGCGTCGAGAACTCAGGGCCGTCCCTGATGGTCTGCGGGGTGCGGAGGAGACAGAGTAGGGGTGTGACGATCCCGCCCGAGGCACCGCTGCCGCCCACCCCGGAGCCGCCACCGCCTGCCTCCGAGGCGCGCACCCGCCCCAGCGGCGAGCAGCTGCGCAACCTCAGTGGCCTGCGGCGTACGACCCATGCCTCCCCGGAGGGGCGGCACATCGCCGGCGTCGCAGGTGGGATCGCACGCCACTTCGACGTCGACCCGCTGCTGGTGCGGGTGGTCCTGGTGGTGGCGGCGTTCTTCGGCGGCTCCGGCGGGATCGTGTACGTCGCGGCCTGGCTGCTGGTGCCCGAGGAGGGCGCCGAGGACGGGATGATCCCGGTCGGGCCGCCCGCCCGCAACCTCCTGCTCTGGATCGCCGGCGGCATCGCGGCGATCTCCCTGCTCGGCGACGCGTTCGGCGACACCAGCGTGCCCTGGTTCTGGCTCGCGGTGCTCGCGGTCGTAGCGCTCTGGTACGCCAACCGAGGCAAGTGGAGCCGTAAGCACGGTGGACCCCTCCCGCCCCCGGCGGCATCCCCGGCCACGCCTACAGCAACCGCCCGGATGAACGTTCCCGCAGCTCAGACGCGCCTTCTGCCGGCGCCGTGGCCGCCCGGCTCCTACGACCCCAGCACGCCGGTGACCCGGGCCGGCCGCCGGCGCCCGCCGCTGCTGTTCGGCCGCGCGATCGCGGTCGCCGCTCTGGTGATGGGTGTCCTCGGGCTCGTCGACGTCGCCGACTGGATGCCGGTCCCGACGAGTGCCTACCCGGCGGCGCTGCTGGCCGTCTTCGGCGGCTTCCTGGTGCTCGGCGCCTTCTGGGGCCGGGCCGGCGGGCTGATCTTCCTCGGGCTGCTGGCCCTGGCCGCGCTGCCGCTGACGATGATCGACCTGTCGGACATCGACACCGGCAGCAGCGTCGAGATCCACCCGCGAAGCGTCGCGGCCCTCGAGACCTCCTACGTGGTCGACGCGGGTGCGATCGTCGTCGACCTGAGCGCCATCGACCCGAAGACGCTCGACGGCCGCGACCTCGAGATCACCAGCTCGTTCGGCGAGATCACCGTGATCGTCCCCGACGACGCCACCGTCTCCGCCGACGTCACCGTCGGCGCCCTGGGCGAGGCACAGGTCTTCGACGAGACCCGCAGCGACGTCGGCGGGTTCGGTCTGGACCGGACCCATGTCGCCGGGGAGGACGGCAGCGAGCCGGGCCTCGCCGACGACGCCGACCTCCGGCTGACCGCGACCGCCGACCTCGGCGCGATCAACGTCTACGAGGAGAGCGACCCCCGAGCCGCCGCCTTCGTCCGTACGGCCGAGAGGAGCAACCCGTGAGCCACGACTACGCCCCGCCGCCGCGCTTCGAGGACCAGGCCACGCCGCCCAGGCGCAGCGGGCGGCACCCGGTCAACATCGGCCACCTCGTCATGGGGCTCGCCTTCCTCGTCTTCGTCGTCGTCTGGGCCCTGATCGTCAGCGGCACCGTCGCCATCCACAGCGTCGAGGACCTCCGCTGGCTCCTCCCGCTCCCCTGGATCGTCGGTGGCTCCGTGGGGCTGCTCGCCGCGCTCCTGAGGAAGAGCTGACCTCCGAGACGTCACGTACGTCGCCCGAGGCCTCGGCAGACGACGGCTAGGAGACGCTCGAGATCTCCCCCGCCCAACCGCCGAGGAGCTCGGCCTCGTGCGGAGGCGGGCCGGGGAGGCGGCGGCTGGCCGCGTCGGCGCGCAGGCCGTCGCAGATGAGGGCGAGGTAGCGGCGGCGGAGGGCGGCGCTGCGTACGTCGTCCCCTACGTCGATGCGACCGATCTGCTCGAGGAGCACGGTGATGTCGGTGCGGGTGACGTCGGGGCGGAGGATGCCGCTGCCGCGCGCGCCGCGCAGGAGCCGGTTTGTGGTGTGGACGGCGAGCTCGTCGAGGTCACGCAGGCCCTGGTCGAAGTCGACCTCGCCACGCAGGGCGAGGGCGAGCCGCGGGAGACCGTCGTCGAGCACCTGGCGCAGGAAGCCGGTGAACGCGTGCCAGGGGTCGTCGGTGTCGCTCAACGCCGCCTCCGCGAAGGCGATGTAGCGGCGGTAGTTGTCGGCGGCGACCGCCCGCAGCAGCGCCTGCTTGTTGGCGTAGCGGCGGTAGAGCCCGGCCACGCCCATCCCGGCCTCCTCGGCGACCGCGGCCATGGTGGCGCGAGGGTCCCTGAGAAGGACCTCGCGAGCAGCCATCAGCACCGCGCGGTCTGCGTTGAGGGGCGGCATGCCCCTCACCCTACGGGGCGGCGCCAGCCTCAGGCCGTACGTGCCTGTGTGATGTCGGCCAACGCCGCGATCGGGCGGTTCGGGTAGTCGGCGAACACCCCGTCGACCCCGGCCTCGAAGAGGCGATTCGCCTGGTCGCGGCCTGCTTTCAGGGTCCAGACGAAGACCTTCAGCCCGTGCCGGTGGGCCTCGTCGGCCAGGCCCGTCGGCGGCTGCCCCTTCTTGCGGACCATCGACTTCTTGGGGCCGATGGCCTGGGCGTACGTCGCGATCTCCGCGCAGTCGACCGCACCCCACTTCTTGTCGACCAGCTGCACCAGCGGAACCTCGGTGCGGGTGCTCATCTCCCGCACCCACGCCTCGTCGAAGCTCTGCAGCCACAGCCGCTGCGTCGGCAAGCCCGGGAGGCTGTTCCAGGCGTCGACGCCGTGGTCGGCGAGGGTCTGCAGGAGGGTCTCGGTGACGGGGAGGCCGATGGAGGCGAAGTACGTCGGGTGCTTGACCTCGACGTGCAGCCCGACCCGCCGGCCGCGGCGCTGCGACTCGTCGGCGACGAGCAGCAGCAGCGTGTCGAGGGTGATGATCGGCTGGCTCGTCGTCGGCGCGCCGAGGCTGAGCAGCTCGGCGAAGGTGAAGTCCTCGGTGAACCAGCCGGTCCACTTCTTGCCGCTGATCACCTTGGTCGTACGCCGCCCCGCGAACTCCTCACGCGACGCGACGTCCGTGGTGCGAGTGAGCTCGTTCTCGTGGCGGAGCACCATCACCCCGTCGCGGGTCATCACCACGTCGGTCTCGAGTGCGTCCACGCCTTGGCGCAGCGCCAGGCGGTAGGACTCCAAGGAGTGCTCCGGCAGATAGCCGGGCGCTCCGCGATGGCCGATCACAAGGGGGCGGGAGGCCGATGCCATGACGCCAAGCGTGCGTGCCGGCAGCGACGCCGCGGCGGGCGCAGTGTGAATGGGACGTTACGAGCGGCGGGCCGTTCGGTTCGGCACTCTCAGGGGGTGTCCTCGCCTGACCAGACGACGTTCTCGCGGATCAGCCGGGCGGGGACGCCGGCGACGGCCGTACGCGGCTCGACCTTCTGGTTGCGGACCATGCTGCGCATGCCGACGACCGCGCCGTCGCCGATCTCGACGTGGCCGGTGACGATGGCGTCGCGGCCGAGCCAGACGTGCTCGCCGAGGCGGATGTTGGCACCGTACGGGTTGATCCGCTGCCCGGTCTCGCCGTCCTCGAGGCGGTGCATGTCGTCGGTGGCGACATAGACGTTGGCGGCCCAGAGCTGGTCACGTGCGGTGACGATCGAGCCGCCGTTGCGGGCGTCGACCTGCGCGCGCGAGGTGGCGACGAGACCACCGGAGAGGATCACCGCGGAGTCGCCGCCGCAGTAGATCTCGCCCCAGACCATGCTCGTGTCCGGGCCGATGAAGATCGTCGGCCGGTCGCCCCCGACCAGGAGCGCCTGCATCGAGGTGATGTCGGTCGCGATCACGATCAGCGCGTCCGAGAACGGGTAGAAGCCGAGCAGGTCGATCAGCCGCTGGTCGAGGCGGAACCCGTCACGCAGGTAGAGCGCGTTGCCGCCCTCGTGCCACCACTCCGGCAGCGGCCCGGTGATCTCGCTGAGCTCGAGCCCGGTGAGCACCTCCGGATCGAGTCCCGCCGCGACGAGCCGCTCCCGATGTACGTCGGTGAGCGGCTCACCCCTGGTCCAAGACATGCCGGGAACCATAACCCGCGCCGCTCGGGCGGCAGGGCTGGTGGCCGGGCCGGCGGCAGGAAAACCGTTCGCAACCGCGACCCGAGATGCTGATAATCGGTCAGGTGCGCAGACTCCCTCTCGACGATCCCGGGGTCGCGGACCATCGGTCCCCCGGCCGGTTCCTGTGGTGGATGGCGAGGGGGCAGTGGGACACCCTGCTGGGCGGGATGTTCTTCGGGATCGTCTGGATGTGCGCCCAGGCAGTGATGCCGCTGGTCATCGGCCGGGCGATCGACGAGGGCGTGGCGACCAAGGACGTCCGCACGCTCGGCGTCTACGCGGCCGTGCTGCTCGGTGTCGGCCTGGTGCAGGCGGTCGCGGGGATCATGCGCCACCGGTTCGCGGTGACCAACTGGCTGACCGCGGCCTACCGGGTCGTGCAGCTGGTGACCCGGCAGTCCGTACGCCTCGGCGCATCCCTCCCCCGCAAGGTCTCGACCGGCGAGGTCGCCGCGATCGGCACCTCCGACCTGTCCCACATCGGTCAGGTCATGGACGTCTCCGCCCGGTTCTCCGGCGCGGTGGTCTCCTTCGTGGTCGTCGCCGTCGTCCTGCTGCAGACCTCGGTCACGCTCGGGCTGGTGGTGCTGATCGGCGTACCGCTCGTGGTGCTTCTCGTCGGTCCGCTGCTCTCGCCGCTGCAGAAGGTCTCGGCCGACCAGCGGCAGCTGATGGGCGAGCTGTCCAACACCGCGGCCGACATCGTGGGCGGGCTGCGGGTGCTGCGTGGGATCGGCGGGGAGGACGTCTTCGGCGCGCGCTATCGACGGCAGTCGCAGGACGTACGCCACGCCGGGGTCCGCGTCGCGCGGCTGCAGTCGGTGCTCGACGCGATGCAGATCCTGCTGCCCGGGCTGTTCGTGGTGGCCGTGGTGTGGCTCGGCGCGCGGATGGCGGTCGCGGGCGAGATCACGGCGGGGCAGCTGGTCGCGTTCTACGGCTACGCCGCGTTCCTGATGCTGCCGCTGAGGACCGTGGTGGAGTACGCCAACAAGTTCATCCGTGCCCGGGTCTCGGCCAAGCGGGTCGTCACGGTCCTCGCGCTGGATCCGGACGACGTCTCCCTCGACTCGCCGCTGCCGATGCCACCCGCGGGGTCCGAGCTCCGCGACGTCGTCTCGGGGTTGCGCGTCGAGCCCGGACGGTTGACCGCGCTGGTCTCCGAGCAGCCCGACGAGACCTCTCACCTCGCCGACCGGCTCGGCCGGATGTCACCGCCGGACGACCTGACGGACCGCTCGGTCACTCTCGGGGGAGTCCCGCTGGGCGATCTGCCGCTGGAGGACGTACGCAGCAGGATCGTCGTCTCCGACACCGGCACCCAGCTCTTCTCCGGCCCCTTGGACGAGATCCTCGACCCGACCGGCCGGGCCGGACGGCCAGGCACCGAGGCGGCGATGCACACGGCGTCGGCCGAGGACATCCTGGAGGCCCTTCCCGAGGGTTACCGGACCCAGGTGACCGAGCGTGGCCGCAGTCTCTCGGGCGGTCAGCGCCAACGGCTGACGCTGGCCCGGGTGCTCACCGTCGACCCCGAGATCCTGGTCCTCGTCGAGCCGACCTCCGCGGTCGACGCTCACACCGAGGCCCGGATCGCCTCCCGGCTGCACACACATCGCGCCGGGCGTACGACCGTGGTCACCACCACCAGCCCGCTGCTGCTCGACACCGCCGACGTGGTCGTCTTCCTCGAGGAGGGGAAGGTCGCCGCCACCGGGACCCACCACGACCTGCTGCAGAGCTGCCCCGGCTACCGCCGCGTGGTCGTGCGAGACGTACAGGAAGAGGTCACGTCGTGACGACAGCGCTCCCGGTGGCATCGGACAAGGACGTACGCGCCTATGTCGCCGCCCTGGCCCGCCGCCACCCGCGGATGCTCTGGGGTGCGCTGGGTCTGCACCTGCTCGCCGCCGGCGCCGCGCTGGCACCGCCGCGACTGATCGGTGACCTGGTCGAGTCGGTCGAGACGGGCACGACCGCCGGTCATGTGGATCTTCTGCTGGCACTCCTGGCCGGGTTCCTCGTGGTCCAGGTGCTGCTCACCCGGTACGCCCGGCTCCTGTCCCAGGTCCTGGGCGAGCAGGTGCTGGCCGAGCTCCGCGAGGAGTTCGTCGAGAACACCCTGAAGCTGCCGCTGGGCACCGTCGAGGACGCCGGCTCCGGCGACCTGCTGACCCGCACCGGCCGCGACGTCGACCAGCTCAACTGGTCGATCCGCTACGCGCTGCCGGAGTGGACGATCGCCTGCCTGACCGCGGTCGCGACGCTGGTCGCCGCGCTCACCGTCGGCTGGTGGGTCGCGCTGCCGTGCCTGCTGGGCGTGCCGGCGCTCGTGATCGGCCTTCGCTGGTATCTCCGCCGCGCCAAGGACGGCTACCTGCGGGAGTCGGCGACCTACTCCCGGATCAACTCGACGCTCACCGAGACGGCCGAGGGGTCGCGTACGGTCGAGGCGCTCGGGCTCCAGCGCGCCCGGGTCCAGGCCGGTGACGCCGACATCGCGGAATCGTTCCGTGCCGAGCGCTACACGCTGTTCCTGCGGACGGTCTTCTTCCCGGCGATGGAGATCTCCTACCTCGTTCCCACGGTCGTCACGCTGCTGTTCGGCGGCTGGCTCTACACCCAGGGCGTCTGCTCGCTCGGCGACGTGACCGCGGCGACCCTGTACGTCCAGATGCTGATCGACCCTGTCGACCGGATCGTCTCGATCCTCGACGAGCTGCAGATGGGCAACACGTCCCTGGCCCGCCTCCTCGGTGTCGCGCACGTCCCCGACGACCGGGTGGCCACCGGCGCCGAGCCCACCGACGAGAGGATCCGGGCCTCCGAGGTGCGGTTCTCCTACGTCGAGGGCCGAGACGTCCTCCACGGGATCTCGATGGACGTCGGGGTCGGCGAGCGGGTGGCCATGGTCGGGCCCTCCGGCGCCGGCAAGTCGACCCTCGGGCGGCTGCTCGCGGGCATCCATCCGCCGCGTACGGGAGCCGTGACGGTGGGCGATGTGCCGCTGGTCGACCTCCCGCTCGACGAGCTGCGCGGACACGTCGCGCTGGTCACCCAGGAGCACCACGTCTTCGCGGGGACCGTCCGCGACAACCTGGTCCTGGCCCGCCCCGGAGCCTCGGACACGGAGGTGCTCGACGCGCTGGCGGCGGTCGATGCCCGCGAATGGGTCTCGGCGCTCCCGGACGGTCTGGACACCGAGGTCGGCTCCGGCGGCCGGGCCCTGACCGCGCCACAGGCCCAGCAGGTCGCCCTGGCCCGGCTCGTCCTCGCCGATCCGCACACCCTGGTGCTGGACGAGGCGACCTCGCTGATCGACCCCCGCGCGGCCCGGCACCTGGAGCGGTCGCTGGCCGCGGTGCTGGAGGGACGTACGGTCATCGCGATCGCCCACCGGCTCTTCTCCGCCCATGATGCCGATCGTGTCGCCGTGGTCGAGGACGGCCGGATCACCGAGTTCGGTCCGCACGACGAGCTCGTGGCCGCGCGCGGGTCCTATGCGCGGCTCTGGGACTCCTGGCGCACCTGACCCCGCGGCTCAGCTCGGGTACATCCCGCTGGTCACGTTGAGCCAGGTGCCGGTGATCGCGCCGGCGCCGTCGGAGGCGAGGAAGGTAGCGGCGTCGGCGACCTCCCGCAGCCGCGGCGACCGCTTGGTCATCCGCAGCCCGTCGAGGTTCGCCCGGATCCCCTCGAGGGCCTCCTCGGGCAGCCGGGTGCCGAGGACCCGCTCGAACTTCTCCGCGGTGAAGGTCTCGGTGATCCCAGCCGTCCAGATGCCCACGACGCGTACGCCGGAGGGTCCGACCTCGGCCGCCAGGTCACGGACCAGCGCGTCGAGCGCACCGTCGGCGGCGCTGGTGCCGCCCATGCCGGGGGCCGAGCCACGCGCGGAGCCGGAGTCGAGCGCGATCACGACGCCCCGCTTCTGCCCGACCATCTGCCGGGCCGCCGCGCGGGCTGTGTTGAAGGAACCGGTGATGCCGCGTACGACCGGCTGGGTGTAGTCGGCCGCCGAGATCTCCAGCAGCGCCTGCCCCTGGATGTCGCCACGGTCGGCGACGTTGAACGAGATGTCGAGCGAGCCGGTCTCGGCGACGACCCGCTCCACGAAGGCGACCACGGCGTCCTCGTCGAGCACGTCGACCACCCCGTAGCCGGCGGCGCCGACCTCCTCGGCCCGGGCCGCGAGCGTGGCCTCGGTGCGGCCGGCGAGGTAGACCTTGGCGCCCGCCTCGGCGAAGGCCTTCGCGGTGGTCGAGCCGATGTCGCCCGCGCCGCCCCAGACGACGGCGGTGCGGTCCTGAAGCTGTGCGTTCACGATGTCTCCTGTGTTGTCGTCACGCACCTGGTGCGCGTGATCTGACCGTTAGGACGTACGCCGCGTCGTCCACTCATCGGGTGAGCCGAAACTTTTTTCAGGTCAGCGCCCGCGGGAGACCGAAGGCGGGGAAGAGATGGGGCTCGAAGGTGGTGATCTGGGCGAGCCGGCCGTCGACGACCCGGAGCACGTCGAGCATCTGCGGGCGGAAGATCGTCGTCCCCGGCCGGCGTACGTAGCCCGCGACCGCCGGCATCCGGTTGGCCTGCGTCGGGACGAACTTCCATTCGCCGAGGTAGGTCGGCGAGGACGGGTCCAGGTTGGGCAGCACGAAGTCGATGAGTGCCTGCCGGGTCGTGAACCAGAACGGGTTCGGCGGCATGGTCAGCACCGCGTCGCTGGTGAGCAGGTCGGCGATGCCCTCGCGCCAGCTGCTCTCCCCGGCTGCGATGTAGGCGTCGATGACCTTGCGCTCCTCCTCGGTCGGCCCGTCGGTGCGCCAGGTCGACCGGTCCTCGGGCAGGTGGCGGCGCAGCGCCGGCTTGGCGCGCTGGAGCAGCGAGTTGACCGTGGCGACGCTGACGTCGAGCGCTGCCGCGGTGTCGGCGGCCGACCAGCCGAGCACCTCGCGGAAGACGAAGACCGCCCGCTGCTGCGGGGTCAGGTGCTGGATCGCGGTCAGGAAGACCAGCTCGATCGTCTCCCGCGCGACCGCCTCCTCCTCGGGGCGCTCCGGCTCCAGCAGGAAGTCGGGGAACGGCTGGAGCCACTCCAGCAGCTCCGGGGGCTCGCCGGTGCCGTGGTCGAACCCCGGCAGCGGGGCGTACGTCCTCGGGCGCCGCTCGTTGCGACGCAGGAAGTCGAGGCAGGTGTTGGTCGCGATCCGGTAGAGCCAGGCGCGCAGCGCCTCGGGGTCGGTCAGCTGGTCGCGCCGCTCCCACGCCTTGACCAGGGTCTCCTGCACCATGTCCTCGGCCTCGTCGAAGCTCGCCACCATCCGGTAGCAGTGCACCCTCAGCTCGCGCCGGTGCTTCTCGGCGGCATCCACGAAAGGCTCCATGGCTGGCGAGCGTAAGCCCTGGCCGACTCTCCCGGAACGGATTTCGCAAGCGATGTCAAACTCGTGCAACACAAGCCATCCACACGACGTATCACGTATGTGGGGCGGTCCTCCCAGGGTCCCGGCCGAAGTGCTCCCGGCCGGGGCCCTGGTTCGCCCTCGGACCGGTCAGACGAGGCCGCGGAGCTTCGGCAGGATCTCGGTGCCGTAGAGCTCGAGGAACTTCGCCTGGTCCGGGCCGGGGGCGTGGAAGACCAGGTGGGTGAAGCCCATGTCGAGGTATTCCTTGATCCGGGCGACGTGCTCGTCGGGGTCGGTGGAGACGATGAACCGCTTGGCGGTGGCCTCGGTCGGGAGCGCGTCGGCGAGGCGCTGCATCTCCACCGGGTCCTCCACGGAGTGCTTCTGCTCGGGGGTGAGACCGAGGGCGCCCCAGAACCGGGTGGCCTCCATCGCCTGCTCCAGGTCGTGGTCGAAGCTGACCTTGACCTCGATCATCATGTCCACGTCCTCCGGCTTGCGGCCGGAGAGCTCGATGCCGTTCCGCACGGCGGGGAGCAGCGTGTCGGTGTAGAGCTCGGCGCCCTTGCCGGAGGTGGTGATGTAGCCGTCACCGGCGCGACCGGCGTACTTGGTCGCGGCGGGACCCGAGCCCGCCAGGTAGATCGGGACCGGGGTGGACGGCTTGTCGTAGATGGTCGCCCGGTCGAGCTGGTAGTAGTCGCCCTCGAAGGTGACCCGGTCCTCCGTCCATAGCTTCTTGATCACGCGCACGGCCTCGCGGAAGCGCGCGAAGCGCACCTTGCCCTCCGGCCACTCCACACCCAGCGGCGCCTCGTTCATCGCCTCACCGGTGCCCATGCCGAGCACCACGCGGTCGGGGAAGAGCGAGCCCAGGGTCGCGAAGGACTGCGCCACGATCGCCGGGTGATAGCGGAACGTCGGGGTGAGCACCGAGGTGCCCATCACGATCCGCTCCGTGCGCGCGCCGAGCGCACCCAGCCAGGTCATCGCGAACGGCGCGTGACCGCCGTCGTGCCGCCAGGGCTGGAGATGGTCGGAGATGAAGACCGAGTCGAAACCCTGCTCCTCCGCCATCACGCCGTAGTTCAACAGCTCCGTGGGTGCGAACTGCTCGTTGGACGCCTTGTATCCGAACCTGATCTCCGTCACACGGTCACGGTAGCCTCCTCGGCATGAAGCTTGCGATGCCCTTGACCTACTTCGGCAACCCGCGCGACACCGCAGACCAGGTCGTCGGCCTGGAGAAGGCCGGGCTCGACCAGCTCTGGGTCGCCGAGCCCTACGGCTTCGACGCCGTGTCCCTGCTCGGCTACCTGGCCGCGAAGACCGAGCGGGTCGAGCTCGGCGCGGGCATCCTCAACATCTACAGCCGTACGCCGGGAGCGCTGCTCCAGACCGCGGCCGGTCTCGACAACGTCTCCGGCGGGCGCGCGATCCTGGGCCTCGGCGCCAGCGGGCCGCAGGTCATCGAGGGCTTCCACGGGGTGGCGTACGACAAGCCGTTGGCCCGCACCCGCGAGATCATCGGGCTGCTGCGCGCCGGGCTGCGGGGAGAGCGGCTGCAGAGCGACGGGCTCTACAAGATCCCGCTGCCCGCCGACCAGGGCACCGGGCTCGGCAAGCCGCTCAAGCTGCTCAACCGACCCGAGCGTGCCGACACCCCGATCTGGGTGGCCGCGCTCGGCGACAACAACGTCGCCATGACCGCCGAGGTCGCCGACGGCTGGCTGCCGTTCCAGTTCCTGCCCGACAAGGCCCGTGACGTCTGGGGCGAGGCGCTCGACAAGGGCCTGGCCAAGCGCTCGCCCGACCTGAAGCCCCTGGAGATCTCCGCCGGTGGCCTGCTCGCGATCACCGACGACCCCGACGAGGCCAAGCGCCACCGCGACACGATGCGCGGCCTGCTGGCGCTGTACGTCGGTGGCATGGGCGCCCGTGGCAAGAACTTCTACAACGACATGGCCGTGAAGTACGGCTTCGGCGACGCGGCCAAGAAGATCCAGGACCTCTACCTCGACGGCCACAAGCGCGACGCCGAGGCCGAGGTGCCCGAGGCCTGGCTCGAGGCCGGCAACCTGGTCGGGCCGGTGTCGTTCGTGAAGGAGCGGATCGCGGCCTTCAAGGAGGCCGGCGTGACCAGCCTCCAGGTCACCCCCGCCGCCGGCACCGACGGCCTCGCGTCGATCGCCCAGGTCAAGGAGTGGCTGGCCTGAACTGCCCCGGCCGGCTGTGAACTCGATTACACCCACGGCCGGCCCGGCCGTCCCCCTGTGACCGTGCCCCCTCGGGCATTGGTTGCATGGACGCATGTCTGAGCGGATCGTCAGCGCCATCACCGGGCCCGTCACGAAGTGGGTCGTGCTCGGCTTCTGGCTGGTGATGCTGGCCCTGGTGGGGCCGCTGACCGGCAAGCTCGGCGATGTCGAGTCCCACGACAACTCCGACTGGCTCCCCGCCAACGCGGAGTCGACCCGGGCGATCGACGAGCTGGCCAAGGTGCAGGACCCAGACGACCTGACCACCACGATCGTCTACCACCGCGAGGGTGGCCTGACGAAGGCCGACTACACCGCGATCGTGCTGCAGATCCCGGAGATCGCGTCGTTGGACGGCGTGGTGACGCAGGAGACCAAGCCCGATCAGCCGGTGATGCCGGCGATCGCCTACCCGACCGGGGAGAAGAAGGGCCAGAAGCAGGGTCTGGTCTCCGCCGACGGTGAGGTCGCCACGGTCTCGCTCGTGGTCAACTACGCCGACGAGGACCCGACCGCGCTGCTCGACCTGCGCGACGACCTGGTCGAGATGACCGCGATCGACGGCGTCGACGTCTACATCGGCGGCGCGGGCGGCTCCACCGCCGACCAGATGGAGGCGGGCGCCGGGATCGGCGGAGCGCTGCTCTACGCGGCCGCCGGCGTGGTCGTCGTGATCCTGCTGATCACCTACCGCAGCCCGGTGCTCTGGTTCCTCCCCCTCGTCTCGGTGCTGGTCGCACTCGTCGTGTCGATGGGCGTCGTCTATCTCTGCGCGATGTACGCCGGGCTGACCCTCAACCAGATGAACCGGGCCATCCTGGACGTGCTCGTCTTCGGCGCCGGCACCGACTACGCACTGCTGCTCATCGCCAGATATCGCGAGGAGCTCGGCCGGCACGAGGACCGGCACCGCGCGATGGCGGCGGCACTGCGCGGCTCGGCGCCCGCGATCATCGCCTCGGCCGGCACCGTCACCGTCGGCATGCTCGGTCTGATGGTCGCCACCATGGGGTCGACCGCCAGCCTCGGCCCGGTCTGCGCGATCGGCATCGTCGCCGGTCTCGTCGTGATGCTGACCCTGCTCCCGGCTCTGCTGGTGATCACGGGTCGCTGGGTGTTCTGGCCGGTCAGGCCGGCGTACGGCACCTCCGGCGAGAGGCAGGGAGGCATCTGGGCGCGGCTCGGTGGCTGGATCCGGAAGCGTCCGCGGGCGGTCTGGATCGGCACCGCCGCCGTGCTGCTGGCCTGCTGCGGCGGACTCTCGATGCTCAACATCACCACCCTGGACAGCTCGGAGACGTACACCAAGGACTTCCCCTCGCTGGTCGGCGACCGGGTGCTCGAGGAGCACGACCTCGGCGACCCCTCCAGCCCGATCCAGGTGGTGTCGGCCAAGGGCAGCGAGAAGGACGTCGTCGCGGCACTCACGAAGGCCGGCTACCAGGGCGTCACCCCGGTCACCGACGGCACCCACGAGGTCGCGCTGACCGCGGTCCCGCTGTCCACCGACCCGATGTCGAAGGCGTCGTTCGACACCGTCGAGGACGTACGCAGCGTGGTCCACGCCGTCGACGGCGCCGATGCGCTCGCCACCGGCACCGCCGCGATCCAGCTCGACATGGCCTCGGCGACCGACCGGGACACCAAGGTCGTGATGCCGCTGGTGCTCGGGCTGGTGCTGATCATCCTGATGATCCTGCTCCGCTCGGTGCTCTCGCCGCTGCTGCTGATGGCCACGGTCGTGCTGAGCTTCGGTGCGGCGCTCGGCCTGTCGGCGGTCATCTTCGACGCGATGGGCTTCGCCGGGCAGGGCCGCGAGTTCCCGCTGTTCGTCTTCGTGTTCCTGGTCGCGCTGGGCATCGACTACAACATCTTCCTGATGCACCGGGTCCGTGAGGAGACCATTGCCGGAAAGGCCAGCGGGTGCGGCGACACCCGGCGCGCCTCGCTCGTCGCGCTCTCGGCCACCGGCGGGGTCATCACCAGTGCCGGCATCGTCCTGGCCGCGACGTTCGCGGTGCTCACCACGCTGCCGCACGTGAGCTTCATCGAGATCGGCCTCGCGATCGCCCTCGGCGTGCTCCTCGACACCCTCGTCGTCCGGTCCATCCTGGTCACCGCCATCAACCTCGACCTCGGCGACGTCATCTGGTGGCCGAGCAGGCTCGCCCGCGGGCGAACGAACTTTCATTCCCCTACGTACCCGCGAACGAACTTTCAATCACCAGCAGACCCGCGAACGAACTTTCATTCACCGACAGACCGGTTCCGGCAGCCGCCGCCGTCGCGTGTCCGCCACGATCCTTGCCGTTACTGAAGGCTCGGCTGCGGATTCCGCGAAGTGTCTTTACGATGTGCCCTACGACTCGGGTCGCTCGGCCCGGTCGCTCCACTTCACTGACATGCGGGGCGTGCGACATGGGGCCAGACGACCAGGACAAGACGAGACCCGGTACGCCGCGGCCCACGCCGCCACCGACGCCTCCGACTCCTGAGCCGGCGAACCCGATCGACCCGGACGCGACCCGGATCCCCGCTGCGCGCCCCACCCCACCGCCGCCTCCGCCGCCGGCCGCTCCGCCGACCTCGCCGCCGCCTCCCCCGACCTCACCTCCGCCTGCCCAGCCACCGACGGCACCGCCCCCGCCGCCACCCACGATGGCGATGCCCCCGGCACCGCCCAGCGGCTACGGTCCCCCTCCGGGGCAGCCGCCGACGGCGTACGGCTCGGCCTACGGCCTGCCGTCGCACCACCAGCCGAAGAAGAGCAACAAGGGCCTGCTGATCGGTCTCGGCAGCGCGGGTGCGGTGGTGCTCGTCCTGTTGCTCGGCACCGGGGCATGGGCGTTCTTCACCGGGCGTCTCGGGTTCGGTCCGCTGAGCGCCGAGGACAAGAAGGCCGTGACCGCGATCGCCGCGGACGCGCCGAAGCCGGCCTGGGCCTCTGAGGGCGATGCGAAGTGCGCCGCCGAGCAGCTGGTCAAGGACGAACGCACCGACGGCCTCACCAAGGCCGGGCTGATCACGACCTCCGGCGAGTCGGTGACCTACACCGGCGCCTGGCGCGGGCAGCAGGCCACGACGTACGCCGAGGGCCTGCTCTCCTGCTCGGGCGACTGGAGCAGGGCGATCGGCAAGGAGTGGGCGCTGAGCGACACCGACTGCCTCGGCGACGTCGACGAGGGCGCGATGGCCGGCCTGATCACCGCGCAGGTCATGGAGGTCGAGGACCCCGGCGTGACGAAGCGGGCCGACAAGGCGGTCTCGGCGCTGGACGAGTGCTACGCGAGCGACGAGCTCACCGAGCCGACCGCGACGGCGACGCCCGCCGTGCTGGGTGTCGACTTCTCGGTTCAGGCCCCGGCCGTCGAGGGCAGCGAGGTCGTCGTGCGCGCGAAAGCCGCAGACTCCTCGGAGTGGACCCCGGTGACCGGCGGGAAGGTCAACATCCCGGTCCGCGAGGGCGGCCAGGAGGGCTGCGCGACGTTCGAGGCCTCGATCAGCTATCCGTGGGGCACCACGAAGACCAGCGAGGCCGAGGCCTGCGGCAAGGCGAAGGACCGCCGGCTGTGGTGGACGAAGGACAAGTCGTGCGCCCAGCCGAAGTACGCCCCGTGCAGCTCGTGGACGCTCCACTACGAGGGCTACGAGCTCCTCTCCAGCGTCACGATCAAGCTGAAGCTCAACGGTGGCGACTGCCGCTCGGCCTCCGGTTCGTGCTCGGACACGGCCTTCGTCACCAAGCCGAGCGGCACCTGGACGAACTGGACCGCCCCGAAGGGATGGAAGGACCGGTTCACCGCACAGGTCGACGGACTGACCGCCGTACTTCCTAACTAACGCCTGAACAATTGGTCTCGCCCGTGGCGTTGGAGCGCGCCGATCGTTGACGGGACGCTAGGGTTTCGGCAGAGGTCATTCGGGTAAAAAAATCAGGGCGAGGTTCTAAAGATGGTTGCGTTCCCCCAGGAAGGCGAACAGTTCGGTCGCTACGTGATCGAGCGGGTCCTGGGTCAAGGTGGCATGGGTGTCGTCTACCAGGCGAAGGACCCGGCACTACGCCGCAAGGTGGCGCTCAAGCTGGTGCTGCCCTCGCTCACCGTCGACAAGGACTTCATCACCCGCTTCGAGCGGGAAGCCAACATCCTGGCCAAGCTGCGCTCGCGCAACATCGTCCAGATCATCGAGTACGGCGAGGTCGAGGGCACCGTCTACCTCGTCACCGAGTACGTCCCCGACGGCGACCTGCACGGCTGGCTGAAGACCAAGGGCCCGCTGGAGACCGTCCAGGCCCTGCGCCTGGTCGGTGACGTCAGCGACGCGCTCTTCGACGCCCACCGCGCCGGCGTGGTCCACCGCGACGTGAAGCCGTCCAACGTGCTCCTGTGGGAGCGCCAGGAGGGCGAGCTCGTCCCCTACCTCACCGACTTCGGCATCGCGACCGAGGGCGACTCCAACGTGACCCGGGCCGGCTCCGTGGTGGGCTCGCTGCCCTACATGTCGCCCGAGCGCCACATGGGCGAGCAGGCGACCGCGTCGGGCGACATCTACGCCGCCGGCTGTCTGCTGTGGGCCTGCCTGACCGGCAAGGCGCCCTACGCCGGCACCGACTTCGAGCTGATGAGCGCCCACATCAACAGTCCGGTGCCGCGGCTGCCCGCCGCGACGCCGGGCGCCGACCTGATCAACCCGATCATCCAGCGGGCGCTGGCCAAGAAGCCGGAGAACCGCTTCACGACCGCTGCCGAGCTCGCCAAGGCGCTCGACAAGGCCGCCGACCGGCTCGAGGAGTCCGGTCTGGGCGGCGGGGTCATCGGCGGTGCCGCCGGAGCGGGCGCGGCCGACCTCGGTTCCCGTCCGGGCGCCGGCTACGACACCTCGGCGAGCGGCACCTCCGGCGGCGGCACCTCCGGCGGCACTCCCGTGCCCGAGGCGGAGGCCCAGCCCACGATCGTCAAGCGTCCCGGCGACGGCACCCCGACTCCGGCCCCGCTCGCCAACGAGACCGACTCCACGGTCGTGCACAGCGGCAAGGGCCTGCCGGCGGTCGCTGCTGCCGCGGCCGGCAACGCCGGCACTGGCGGCGGCCAGCCCGAGTGGTTGCCGTCGCACCACTCCAGCGACGGCCAGGGCGGTGGCGACGGCGACAAGAAGAAGCGCTACGCCATCGTCGGCGGCGGGGTCGCGGCGGTCCTGCTCGTCGGCGTCGGCATCTTCACCCAGGGTTTCGGCATCTTCGGTCTCCACGGCGACGACGCCAAGGCCGCCGAGGCGATCGCCAGCGGCGTACCCAAGCCGGGATGGGCCAGCGAGGACCAGATGACCTGCGCGGCCGAGTCACTGGTCGGGAAGGTCCCGGCCAACGAGCTGCGCTCCCACGGGATCGTGGATGCCGGCGACGACTGGACCTACACGGGTGAATGGCCCGCCGACGACGCCATGAAGTTCACCCAGGGCCTGCTCGACTGCACCGAGTCCTGGTCGACGGAGATCGGCGACAACTGGAAGGTCGGCGACACCCGCTGCATGGAGAAGGAGGTCGACAAGACCTCCATGGCCGGCCTCCTCGCGGTCACGGACCTCCTCAAGGACGGTGACACCGGTGCCGCGGGCCCGGCCAGCGAGAAGGCCGTCAAGGCCCTCGACGCGTGCTACGTGAAGGCCGACGCGCTCGGTGCCAAGGTGACCCCCAAGCCCGCCTACATGCAGGTCGACTTCGACGTGCAGGACCCCACCGCTCCCGGCGGGCAGTCGGTGATCGGGATCGCCAAGAAGGGCAGCAGCAGCTACGACGAGCTCAAGGGCTCCTCCTACGAGCTCCCCGTCACCGAGGGCGGCGTCGAGGGCTGCATCGCGGTCAAGACCACCGTCACCTTCGCCTGGGGCACCGAGAAGGCCACCGACGCCGAAGCCTGCGGCAAGGCCGAGCCGAAGAAGCTCGAGTGGATCAAGCAGGACAAGTGCACCGACCCGATCTATACGAAGCAGAAGGTCGAGTGCAACACCTGGCGGCTCACCTTCGAGGGCTTCCAGCCGGGCAAGAAGTTCAACGTCAAGCTCACCCTCAACGGCGGCAAGTGCTCGGACGGGAAGGGCGCGAAGTGCGTCTGGCCCGGCACCCCGGGTGGTGACGGCAAGGGAGCCGTCGTCGACTGGTCCGGCCCGCAGAACTGGACCGCCAAGTTCGTCGCCACGGCGCCCGGTGCGAGCGCCCAGATCGACAACTAGTTCGACAACTGGGCAGCGCCTACTAGGCTGCTCGTGATGAGCGAGCAGCCGACACCTCAGCAGATCCGCCGGGCCCTGGCCCGGGCCGAACGCGGCGCAGCCCTCGACGTGGCGGAGGCTTCGGCTCTCCTCGCCGCCGGTGGCGACGACCTGAAACGGTTGACCGCCGCCGCGGCGAAGGTACGCGACGCCGGGCTGGTCGCCGCCGGGCGCCCGGAGACGGTGACCTACTCCCCGAAGGTCTTCATCCCGGTCACCAAGCTGTGCCGCGACCGGTGCCACTACTGCACGTTCGTGGAGACGCCGGGACAGGCGGCTCGCGAAGGCCGCGAGCCCTACTTGAGCCCCGACGAGATCCTCGAGATCGCCGCCGAGGGCGCGAAGCTGGGCTGTCTGGAGGCGCTGTTCACCCTCGGCGACCGGCCCGAGGACCGGTGGCCGGAGGCGCGGGAGTGGCTGGAGTCGCGCGGCTACGAGTCCACCCTCGACTACGTGCGGGCGATGGCGATCCGGGTGCTCGAGGAGACCGGCCTGCTCCCCCACCTCAACCCCGGCGTGATGTCGTGGGAGGAGATGAACCGGCTCAAGCCGGTCTCCCCGTCGATGGGGATGATGCTCGAGACCACCAGCCGCAGGCTGTTCGAGACCAAGGGCGAGGCCCACTTCGGCTCCCCCGACAAGGACCCGGCGGTACGCCTGCGGGTGCTCGAGGACGCCGGGCGCCTCTCGATCCCGTTCACGTCCGGGCTCCTGGTCGGCATCGGCGAGACGCTCACCGAGCGCGCGGAGACAATCTTCGCGCTGCGCAAGGTGCACAAGGCGTACGCCGGGCTGCAGGAGATCATCGTCCAGAACTTCCGGGCGAAGCCGTCGACCGCGATGCGCCACGTCGACGACCTGGGTCTGGACGAGTATCTGGCCGCGATCGCGGTCACCCGGATCGTCCTCGGCCCCAAGGCCCGGGTCCAGGCCCCACCCAACCTGGTCGACCTCGACGAGTGCCGGGCGCTGCTCGGCGCCGGGATCGACGACTGGGGAGGCGTCTCGCCACTCACCCCCGACCACGTCAACCCCGAGCGCCCCTGGCCCTCCCTGGACGCGCTCCGCCAGGTCACCGCCGAGGCCGGCTTCCAGCTGCGCCCGCGCCTGACCGTCCACCCCGAGTACGTCGAGGGCACCCTGCGCGACGGCCAGGCCTGGATCGACCCGCGGGTCCTCTCCCACGTCGAGGCGCTCGCCGACGAGGACGGGCTGGCCCGTGACGGCGTCCGGCCCGAGGGCCGCCCGTGGCAGGAGCCCGACGGTGGCTTCACCTCCGCCGGCCGGGTCGACCTGCACGCCTCCGTCGACACCGAGGGTCGCACCCACGACCGTCGCGACGACTTCGAGACGGTCTACGGCGACTGGGACGCGGTCCGGGAGGCGGCCACCGCGACCGGTGCTCCCGCCGTGCTGCACGCGGAGGGTCATGCGGCGCTCGCCGCGGCCGAGAAGGACCCCGGCAACCTCTCCGACGAGCACGCATTGACGCTGATGACCGCCGAGGGTGACCTGCTGCGCCAGGTCACCAGGCTCGCCGACGACCTGCGCAAGGAGGTCAACGGCGACACCGTGACGTACGTGGTCAACCGGAACATCAACTTCACCAACGTCTGCTACGTCGGCTGCCGGTTCTGCGCCTTCGCCCAGCGGCGCACGGACGCGGATGCGTACTCCCTCGACCTGGACCAGGTCGCCGACCGCGCCGAGGAGGCGTGGAACCTGGGCGCCACCGAGGTCTGCATGCAGGGCGGGATCGACCCCGAGCTCCCCTCGACCGCCTACTTCGACCTCGTCCAGGCCGTGAAGCAGCGCGTCCCGGAGATGCACGTGCACGCGTTCAGCCCGATGGAGATCGTCAACGGCACCGCCCGCACCGGCCTCTCGATCGAGGACTTCCTGATCAAGGTCCGCGAGGCCGGGCTGGGCTCGCTCCCGGGCACGGCCGCGGAGATCCTCGACGACGAGGTCCGCTGGGTGCTGACCAAGGGCAAGCTGCCCGCGAAGACCTGGATCGAGATCGTCTCGACCGCCCACCGCGTCGGCATCCCGACGACCTCGACGATGATGTACGGCCACGTCGACAACCCGCGCCACTGGGTCGGCCACCTCCGCGTCCTCGCTGGCATCCAGGACCAGGCCCGCGAGCACGGGAACGCAGGCTTCACCGAGTTCGTGCCGCTCCCGTTCGTGCACACCAGCGCGCCGATCTACCTCGCCGGCGCGGCCCGTCCGGGCCCGACGATGCGCGACAACCTCGCCGTGCACGCGCTCGCGCGGATCATGCTCCACGGCCGCATCGACAACATCCAGACCAGCTGGGTCAAGCTCGGCGTCGACGGCACCCGGGCGATGCTCCAGGCCGGCGCCAACGACCTCGGCGGCACCCTGATGGAGGAGACCATCTCCCGGATGGCCGGCTCCGAGCACGGGTCCGCAAAGACCGTCGCCGAGCTCGAGGAGATCGGCGCGGGCATCGGCCGGGACGTGCGTGAGCGGACGACGTTGTACGAAGGCCGATGACCTGGTGCACGTTGTGCTGTACCGAAACCTCAATCTCGGTCACGCTGGATCGCCAAACCGGGAGCAGCTAGAGGGTGCGCTCGAGCGAGCCGGTGCCGTGCGCGTGAAGTCGTTCCAGACCAACGGGACGGTGTTGATCGAGGCCGAGGACCCGGAGTGGGTCGTGGCTGCGGCAGCAAGCGAGCTGGCCGCCGCTGCGGGGTACGACGACGCAGCCTTCGTGAGATCTCTCGCGGATCTGGAAGAGATGTTGGCCCTGGAGGTGTTCGAGAAGCACCAGTCGCTGCACACCTACCGCGAGACAGTCACCTTCTTCAGGGGCGGCAAGAGGCCGAGCTGGTCGACGCCGTGGACCAACGCCAAGGACGACGTCGACGTGCTGCTGGTCGGAGACGGGATCGCCCTGAGCCTGGTGCGCAAACCCCGCAACACCGCGGGGAGTCCCACCTTCGAGCTGGAACGGGCCACCGGCGGTGTGGCCACGACAAGGACCCGCGGCACCATCGACCGGCTCTTGAAGGCTGCAACCGCGTGGAAGTAGTCCGCCCCACCGCCTGCCTGCTCGCGTCCCCGCGCTGCACCTCTTGAAAGCCGGGGCGGGCGGTGCAGTTCAACACTTCTGATGCCGGGACGACACAGAGGTCGTTGAGGTCTGCATGACCAAGAGGTCGATCATATGACCAGATTTCCAGTCATATGACGGGCGGTGGAGAGCCCATCGCGGGAGTGGCAGGGGGTATCGGAAACGACTACCCTCTACGATCCTCGCTGAACCGTTCTCGAGGGAGTGAGATGTCCGACCCCAACGGAAGCACCGCTCAACAACGTCCCAAGCCGACCGAGCTCGCCAACGCGGCGGCCGAGGAGGCGCGCCGGCGACGGCTCGGGCTGCCACCGTTGCCGCGTCGGCGGCGCGACCGGGGCCGTCCCGTACGTCTGGCCCTGCTGTGGCTCGTGAGCGTGGGTGTGCTCGTGGCGGTGGCCTTCCTCGGCACCTCGGCGTGGGCCTACTTCAGCGGCGAGATCGGTCCGCTGCGCGGTGACGAGAAGGCCGTGGCGCGCACCCTCACCCTCGCCGGCGACACCCCGGCCTGGGCCGACCCCGAGCAGATCCGGTGCGCCGCGGACGCGATCGCCAAGGACGAGGGCAGCGCGGGGCTCACCGACGCCGGGGTGGTCGCCAGGGCCGGCAGCGGCTTCAGCTACACCGGCGAGTGGCCCTCGAAGCTGGGCTCGCAGTGGTACGCGGAGCTGCTCGACTGCGCCGACGGCGGCGCGAACGGCTGGAGCAGGCAGGTCGCCGACGCCTGGACCCTCGACAGCCCTCGCTGCCTGCGCGAGGTCGGCCGCCCGGCGGTCGCCGGTGTCCTCGCGGTCACCAACCTGCGACTGACCGACGAGGAGCTCGCCGCCAAGAACGTCGCCGCGATCACCGCCCTCGACACGTGCTACGCCCGCACCCCCGAGGCGCCGACCGCCGCCGCGGCCGCGGGCTACCGCGAGGTCACGCTGAAGGTCACCGCTCCGCAGGTCTCCTCCGGCACCGTGTCCATCGACGACGGCGCCGCGCAGCCGACCGCCGGCGAGGACCCCGAGCTCACCTACACCCTGCCCGTCGCCAAGGGCGGCACCGAGGCCTGTGTGGAGGCGACCACGAAGGTGACGTACGCCTGGGGAACAGTCCGCACCGGCGAGCCGGCCAAGCTCTGCGGCAAGGCGGCCGCGGCCCGGATGGAGTGGCGCACCTACGAGCACGCCTGCCCGAAGAGCAAGCCGAAGTGCGCCTACATGGCTGCCTACATCGAGGGTCTCGCCGACAACCAGAGCCTGACCGTCACCTACCGGCCGTCGGGCGACTTCACCTGCCCGCACAAGAAGCCGTCCTGCAGCGTCAAGATCAAGGCCGACGACACGGGCAAGGCGCGGTCGCCGGGCATCCTGGTCACCGGCAAGAAGGGCAAGGTCGTCGCGACCGCGGGCAGCCTGAAGGCGACCTACCCCCGCTGAGGCGGAAGACCCTGCTCGTAGGCTGGTGGGCGTGCCTTCCGACCTCACCTTCGGCGCGACCCGGGGTCCCAGCCCCGACCCGGCCCGGCGCCCGCCAGCCCTGCCCCGCAAGCGCCGACGGACCCTCGTCGACCTCCCCGGAGGGACGTACGCCGCCGGCGACTCGTTCGGCGAGGGCTATCAGGCCGACGGCGAGGGCCCGGTGCACCCGGTCTCGCTGCCGGGCTTCCGGCTCGACGCGACCGCGGTGACCAACGAGGAGTTCGCCAAGTTCGTGAAGGCGACCGGCCATGTCACCACGGCCGAGCGCGAAGGCTTCTCGGCCGTGTTCCACCTGGCCTTCGAGGGTTCGCCGCGGGACATCCTCGGCAGCTCCCCGGAGGCACCCTGGTGGCTCGGTGTGCGTGGCGCCTCCTGGCGGACCCCGGAGGGCCCCGGCTCCAACGTCGGCCGCCGCGGCAACCACCCGGTCGTGCACGTCTCCCACGACGACGCGCTGGCCTACTGCGCGTGGGCCGGGACCAGGCTGCCGACCGAGGCCGAGTGGGAGTACGCCGCCCGCGGCGGTCTCGACGGCTCGAGGTTCCCGTGGGGTGACGACCTGGAGCAGGACGGCACCCACCACGCCAACGTCTGGCAGGGAGTCTTCCCGGACACCAACACCGCCGACGACGGGTTCGTCACGACCGCGCCGGTGCGGACGTACGATCCGAACGGGTTCGGGCTGTTCCAGATGATCGGCAACGTCTGGGAGTGGTGCGCGGACTGGTTCTCACCGACCTACTACGCCGAGCTCGTCGACGGGCTCGCCACGGACCCGCGTGGCCCCGCCGAGGGCCTGACCCGGGTGATGCGGGGCGGCTCCTACCTCTGCCACGACTCCTACTGCCACCGTTACCGGCTCTCGGCACGCTCCAGCAGCCCGCCCGACTCGACGGCCGGCAACCTGGGGTTCCGCTGCGCGGCGGACGCATCCGACACGGTCGGTCAGCCGGCCGGGTAGAACTCCTTCGGGCAGGTGTCCCCCGCACAGTGGGCGTACTTCGTGCTCAGCCCACGCAGCTGGGCCAGCTCGTCGGCGTACTCGGGGAGCAGCGCGAGCGAGCGGATCTGATAGGGATCCTCGGCCAGGTTGTAGAGCTCTTCGCTGCCGTCGGAGAAGCGGGCGTAGGTCCAGTCACCGAA
This sequence comes from Nocardioides sp. NPDC126508, assembly GCA_040302365.1. Taxonomy (GTDB): domain Bacteria; phylum Actinomycetota; class Actinomycetes; order Propionibacteriales; family Nocardioidaceae; genus Nocardioides. Next base: position 382,351 of record JBEOUM010000002.1, on the reverse strand, counting down.
GCGGATCCCGGAGTAGATCTGCTTGCGGCCGTCGTTGACCCGCCACGCGGAGAGCGGGAGCACCCGGTTCTGCGGGGGCGCGGAGAGCCACGGCATGATGTTGACGCCGTCCTGGGGACGTCCGGGCTCGGCGCCGGCGACGGCCATGACCGTGGTGGCGATGTCGGGGTTGCCGACGCCGGTGGACAGCGATCGCCCGACCGGGATGCCCGGCCCACGCAGGATGAGCGGGATCCGCTGCGTCTCGCGGTAGTGCATCAGCTTGCCGTTGATGTTGTGGCCGCCGGTGGTGTAGCCGTTGTCGGAGGAGAAGATGATGATCGTGTTGTCGAGCTGTCCGGTCTCCTGCAGCCGGAGCACGTTGCTGGCGACCGCCCGGTCGAGCGCCTGGACGGCCTCGACCCGCTGCTGGTGCGCGATCCGCAGCTCTTCACGTCCCTCGGCGTCGAAGAACTTCTGCGAGGGCGAGATCCGCGGGGCGTCCGACGGCGTACGGAACATGTAGGGCAGGTCCGGCAGCTCGAGGCCGTCGAAGGAGTGCTTGTCCTCGGGGGCCGGCCGGGTCGTGCTGGTGCGCTCGGGGTCGTCCGGCTCCGCCGGTCCGCCGTGGTGCGGCGCCACGTAGTTCAGCCACATGTACCACGGCTTGTCGGCCCGCTCCGGCGCCGAGATCATCTCGTTGGCCTGGTCCCGCATGACGTACGTCGTGTAGCGGTGGTAGGTCGTCAGCTTGCCGTTGTGGTTGATCCGCGGCCGGATGAAGTTGTACGTCGACATGTCGGTCGTCGCCCGCCAGTCGGTCCACCCGGGCGGCACGTCCTTGGCGGTCCCGCGCAAGCCGTAGCCGTTGAGGTACTTGCCGGTGAAGAGGGTGTCGTAGCCGGCCGCCTGAAGCGCCTCGGGCAGCGTGCCGGTGTGGTCCATCGCCTCGTAGCCGCCGAGCTCACCGTTGATCGTCACGGTGTGGTGGTTCTGGCTGTACTGCCCGGTCAGCAGCGACGCACGGGCCGGGACGCAGATCGGCGTGGGAGCGATCGCCTCGGTCAGCGAGGTGCCCTGCTCGGCCAGGAGCTGGCGGGTGTGGGGCATGAACTCGAGATCGTCGTAGGCGAGGTCGTCCGCCGTGATCATGAGGATGTTGGGCTTGGTGGAGTAGGGGGTCCAGTCAGGCGTCGGCGTGGGCGTCGAGGGGACCACGACCTCATCGGCGGAGGACACCCGCGCGAAGGCGTTCCCGGCCAACGACCCCAGCGAGCCCAGCGGACCGGACGATGCGGGCGTCACGCCGAGCGCGAGCGACGAGCCCGCGAGCACGGCCACAGCCGCTACCGCCAATCGGGCGCGAGGCGCCATCTGAGTCTGCTCCCTCGGTCGATCCCCGCGTCGTCTGATTCAGCCCGGTTCCACTCCATACCGGACCGGGTTAACGTTACCGAAGGGGGCCTCGATGACCCCAATGCCGGCCGATGAGGAGACTCAGGTGAGCGAATCGCACGGATACAGCACGGACTACAGCGTCGATGACGAGGACCAGATCACCGGCGAGGACGCGCTCTCCGGAGACGTACTCGAAGGCGAGGTGCGCGACGAGCTCGACCACGGCATCGTCACCGCCGACCACTACTCCACCGACTACGGCAACACGCCGTGGGAGGAGGAGCACCGTGAGTGCATCGACCAGCGCCGCCTCCAGGAGGTGCCGGAGCCGGACCCCTACGCGGTCGAGTACGACGACGCCGAGGAGAGCGACGACCCCGACGGCCGCGAGGTCGGCGGCAAGCGAGCGGGCCGGCTCGTCGACCCCGACCGTGGTGAGGGCGAGGACACCGAGTCCGAGCTCTACGGCGTCGACGCCGGCATCGACGGCGCCGGGGCCTCCGCCGAGGAGGCCGCCATGCACATCATCGAGGACGACGAGGACAGCGACGACTACCGCTGAGCCGGCCGGCTACAGCTAGGCGGTCAGGTCGTCGACCTCGAGCACGATCTCGACCTCGAACCCCTCGGAGCTCTCCAGGTAGAGGGCGGTGTGCTCGTCGCCGCCGGCGTGCGGGTAGCGGTCGGCGTACATCTCGTGCCAGCCGTGCTCCGTCGACGCCGCCCGCATCCTGTCGAGCACGTCGCGGCTGTCGATGGTGAACGCGATGTGGTTGACGCCGGGCCGGAGCCGGTCCTGCGTGCCGTGCTGGTCCGTGGAGTGCTCCATGAAGACGTACGTCCCGTCCGGCGCCTCCCAGAAGTGGCCCTTCTCGCCGGCCTCCCAGCCGAGCTCACCGAAGAGCCACCCCCACTCCCCCGAGGCGGTCTCGAAGTCGTCGACCCAGAGGTCCCAGTGATGGATCGCCCGCATCTTCGTCTCCCTGGCTCAGGCGATCATCCGACGATCGCGACGTTCTTGACCTCGATGTCGTGAGCCTCTTCGCCGTAGTTGTGTACGGCGGTGGCCATCGTCTCCAGTACGGCGGCAGCCCTGCTCGAGGCGTCGATCATCCGGCGCGCGGCCCGGTCGGCCGCCTGCTTCGACCCGGTCTCGGCCGACCAGCCCGACGTGGTCTGCTCGACCTCGTCCATCAGGTCGGTGAAGAACGTACGCAGGTCCTCAGCCGCCTGCTTCAGGGTCGTCTCGAGGTCGTCGATGCTGGCTTCCTTGACGATCAGACTGTTGTCGCTCATCAGAGGGTTCCCAGTCGCTGCTCGAGGTTGGAGGCCTGACCGTGGGCCTCCTGGACGATGTCGTTCTGCGTGGTGGCGTGCTGGATGTCGACGTCACGCAGCGCCGCGGCGTACTCCTGCATCAGCGTCGCCAGCCCACCCACCTTCTCGAACCACGTCTGCAGGGACTCCACGAGACCTCCGGCTGCGCTCCCCATCATCCCCGGGATCGCGCTCTCGACATTTCCGGAGAGCGTTGTCAGCAGCTTCTCGAGGTCGGCGATCCGGTCTTCGACGAGGGTGGCGGCAGCGGTCTGCTGCCCGAGTGTCAGCTGAATGTTGTCGTTCACGAGCTCCCCTGGCGCTGGTGGATGTGCACCGGTCCTGAGGTTACATTGTCTTCGCGTACGCGGCTCGGGCATCGCGCCCGGCACACGATGGGGAGGCTGGACGGGTGGCATCGTACGACTTCGAGGTCGATCTGGAGTCCTTGGCGAAGGCGGCTCAGGGCTTGGCCGACACGGTCGAGCTGTTCAAGGACAAGGACGTCGAGGACCTGGTCCCGTCCGAGGACGCCTGTGGATCCGAGGAGGTCTGGAGTGCGGTCGAGGAGTTCAAGGACCGCTGGGAGCGCGGCATGAACAACCTGTGCGAGGACGTCGGCGAGATGTCCGGTCGCATCGGGAAGATCGCGATGAACTACTTCGAGCTCAACGAGAAGGGCACGACGGAGATGGCGAAGGCCAAGTCCGCTGCCACCGACCTCACCATCACCGGCGGCGGGAAGTAGCCGGTGCCCGACTTCACCATCAAGGGCAACCCCGGCGAGATCCGCTCGCGTGGTCAGACCTGCGCCGACAAGGGACGGCTCTTCGACCAGACCGGCGACGCTCTCACCAAGATCGACACCCAGGGCTGGATCGGCCGGGCTGCCGACAACTTCCGCGACGCCCACGATCGGGAGCCGAACCGCTGGTACGAGGCCGGCACCGGCTTTCGCGCAGCCGGTAACGCTCTGATCGACTACGCAGCCGCACTGGAGGTCGCGCAGCAGAACGCGGCCACCGCGAAGTCGGAGTATGAGCGAGGCGAGGGTGTCACCACCCAGGCCAAGACCGACTACGCCGAATACTCGGCGCGCTTCGACCAGGCTCGCTCCGACGCGTTGGCCGGCGGGATGACGTACCCCTACACCAAGGACCCCTTCACCGACCCCGGCGCCGAGATCCGCTCCGGCGCGCTGGAGATCTTCGAGACCGCCAAGAGCGACCTGAAGATCGCCGCCGCACGCTGCGCCCGGGAGGTACGCGTCGGCTGCAAGGACGCCCCCGAGAAGCGCAACTGGTTCGAGTCCGGGCTCGCCTTCGTCGGCGGCATCTTCGAGGGGGCCGGCGAAGCCGTCTGGGATCTGGTCAAGATGGGCTACAGCATGGGCCCGCTCCACGACATCATCGAGCTCGCCACCGGTGACCTCACTGCCGAGGAGCTGGCTGCTCAGAAGTCGATGATGCTCGAAGACGCCGAGGCGCTCTGGGAGGCTCTCAAGAAAGATCCCCTCGAGTTCGGCAAACAGCTCGGTAAGGGTCTCCTCGACTGGGACACCTGGGCCGACGACCCGGCCCGAGCGATCGGCCACCTCGTCCCCGACATCGTCGCCGGTGTCCTGACCGGCGGGACCGGCACCGCCGCCACCCGCGGCATCAAGGGCGGCGCCGACGCCCTCGACGCGCTCGGCGACATGACCAAGGCCTTGCGCGGCGTGGACAACCTCGACGGTCTGGGCGACATCGGCAAGATCGACAACGGTCTCGATGGTCTTGGGGACCTCGGCAAGCTAGACAACTTCGACTTCTCCGATGCACCGTCACCGCCTCAAGACCTGTTGCGTGCCCCTGACGACCCCGCTGTTCTCAAATGGGTCGACGATATGCACGAGCGTTATCCCGGGCTGTCGAAGGATGAGATCCATGGTCTGTGGGACTACACAACTGAGGCGGGCTATCGAGAGATGAACGGCGGGCTGCGATCGCCGGAAGGACCGAGTCCTGAGGTTCAGCAGCGGATCGACAACGCCGTCGAGGGTCTCGACAAGCTCCCCAGTTACGAGGGCACGACCTTCCGCGGCACCAACCTGCCCGATTTCGTCCTGGAGCAGATCGAGAGCACGGGTAAGTACAGCGACCCTGCTTTCTCCAGCAGTTCCACCAAGATCGAGGTCGCTCGAAGTTTCATAAGCGATTGGGGCAGCAATCCGACCATCATGCGGATCGAAGGGCACTCCGGCACTGACGTACGACCATTCTCCGCAGCTCAGGGCGAAACGGAGTACCTGTTCAAACCTGGGAACCAGTTCGACGTCCTCCGCAACGAGATCGTGGATCAGATCGAGATTGAAGGCCAGACTTTCAGGAACGTGCGAGTCCTTGAGCTTCGGGAGCCGAAATGACAGACAACGAGCGTGACCAGCCTCGTCGGAGGTTCGAAGCGAGCGAGGTCAAGAAGCAAGTCAACGCCGACTGGCCGCAGACCAACTGGGCATCACCTCTCCTCAAAGGCGCATGGGTCCGAGTACGCCGGAATGGTGAGGTCTACGACGGCCGGGTGCTCGGCAAGCGCTCGGTTCGCGACGGGGGCCCGATGGCAGCCGTTCTAGATCTGGCCGGTCTTGGTCTACATGCGGCGCGCGCGGCCGACGGTCCACCGCGAACCTCGACCGACCCCGGCGACCGCACGAAACTGTACGTCCCGATGGTCCTCTGGCCCGTCCAAGACTCCACCGAGATCACAGCCCCGGGCGATGACACCTCGGAGTGGTGGGTCCGCGCTAGCTGGAAGCAGGAACAACTGTGAGCGTCCCGAACCCCGACGCTTTCCTCAAGACGCTCGAGAAGCTGCCGCCGTTCCAGGGCGTCGTGTTCCGCGGCTGTCCGGCCGATGCCGAGTTCATCCGCGACGGCCAGGTGACCGTGACCACCGGCTTCATCGCGACCACCCGTCGCCCGGACCTGGTCGCGAGCGGTGGAACGGTCTACGCCATCTACACGACGACCGCGCGCGAGATCTCCGCCTTCTCCGCGCAGAAGGACGAGTACGAGACGGTCGTCCTACCGGGCACCGCTCTCGCACTTGCCGAGACCCGGCGGCTCGCAGGCCTCGACGTACGTCTGGTCATCGAGTTCACCCCCGGCCAGCAGATCCCACCAGAGACGGTCGAGTCCATCGCCACCACCGTCGAATCCTGGCTCACCGACCTCACCCCGTCACCCGACCCACGCCCCCGCTTCATCGGCGACATCGCCTGATGGGGATGCGTTCGCCCAGGAAGTTCGCACGACACAACGGTCGCGACTATCCAGTTTCGTTCATTGGCGCGGACTGGGTAGCAATTCGCCCGGCGTCAGAGGCAGACGAGACTTACCTCATGCCTTCAGCAATTGAGGCTGCCTCGGACAGCGAGGGAACTTGGGTCAAGATTCCGGATAGTCGCCTCCAGAGATACTTTCGCATCAGACTCAGCGCGACCTGGCACGGTGAACCGGTGTGGGTCGAGGGCGTCGGTGACGACGGGCTCATCGGGATCGGTTACCTCGGATCGAGCGACTTCGCTAGAGCCCACGGGCTCGTTGGGCAGGAGCGGGAGGGATTCTTCGGCGAGGTACATGAGGCGGAACTGTCAGATGTCCAGGTAGAAGAGAAAGATCTGCTGCCGTGACCGTAGTTCAGAGGCGCTGACGCTCGCAGCCACGTGTGCCGAAATCCCAGCGACGATCAGATCGCCGGAGATCTGGACCTCAGGCAGTCTTGAGATGCCGAAGTCGAGCCACGGCATCAGCGCCCACGCGACGATGGGGGCCCTCGGGAAGCGTCGCCAGGTGACCCTCGAGAGCATCGACAACCGCCAAGGACACCGTCTCCGGCGCCCGTTCGATCAGCTCGATCAAGGAGGTGAGGTACTCACCTGCGTCGATGTCGTCTGCGATGACCTCGAGCACATCGGCAGGGATGGACGGCAGCGCCTCCATCAGCACGCCGTAGGCAAAGTCCTCGATGTTCATGGTCACCATGCTAGTCCTCGCCGTCCACGGGGTACGCGTTCCAGATCTCTGGCGGATCCTTGTCGACCCTCACATGCACACGGACGAGCTGTCCCTCGACAACGCGTTCGAATCGAATCTTGTCGCCGAGACGCACCGGCTCCCGATCGGGCTCTTCGAGCGCCAGCTCGACCGCGGAAACGATGCGATCCTCGTCCCAGTCGACGGGGAACTTCGACTTTCTCGGCCACTCACGCTCGGACTCCGCGGTCATCTGGTGGCGCTCGAGGATGTGGGCGCGCATCCACGCCGTGACCGGCGGACGCTCGGACGGACGGAACGGCACCCTCGTGCCGTCCGCCAGCCTCCGATACGCGCCCTTCATGGAACAAGACAGTAATCAGGATCACCGACATTTCTGCTGACGCGTGTGGAACGGAGTCGCGTCGCGGCGTAGGACATGTGACGATCTGCCCGTGAGTGACCTGAAGACCTTCATCGCCGGACTGCCGAAGGCAGAGCTGCACGTCCACCACGTCGGGTCGGCTTCGCCGCGGATCGTCGCGGAGCTGGCCGCGCGGCATCCGGGGGCGGTGCCGGCGGACGTGGAGCTCCTCAAGGACTACTTCACGTTCAGCGACTTCGCACACTTCATCGAGGTCTACCTCTCGGTCGTCGACCTCGTGCGTACGCCGGAGGACATCCGCTACCTGACCTACGAGATCGCTCGCGACCTGGCGCAGACGCAGCAGGTCCGCTACGCCGAGCTGACCTGCACCCCCTACACCTCCGTACGTCCCGACCTGGCCGTGCGCGAGCCGGGGACCGGGCACACGGGCATGCCGATCGAGGCCTACACCGAGGCGCTCGAGGACGCCCGGGTGTCGGCCGAGCGCGACTTCGGGATCACGCTGCGCTGGATCTACGATATCCCCGGTGAGGCGGGGATCCCGGCTGCCGACGCGACGCTGGCGTACGCCGTCGACCACGGTCCCGAGGCGCTCGTCGGGTTCGGGCTCGGCGGGCCTGAGATCGGGGTCCCGCGGCCGCAGTTCGAGCGGCACTTCGACGCTGCCCGCGCCGCCGGGCTCCGCTCGGTGCCGCACGCCGGCGAGACCACCGGGCCGCAGACGATCTGGGACGCCCTGAACGTGCTGAAGGCCGAGCGGATCGGCCACGGCACCTCGGCGGCCCAGGATCCCGCCCTGCTCGCCCACCTCGCCGAGCACCGGATCCCGCTCGAGGTCTGCCCCTCGTCCAACGTCGCCACCGGTGCGGTCGCCTCGCTCGAGGAGCACCCGCTGAAGACGTTCGTCGACGCCGGCGTGACGGTCACGATCAACTCCGACGACCCGCCGATGTTCGCGACCACGCTCAACCAGGAGTACGCGATCGCGACCGACCTCCTCGGCCTCGACACGGCGGGCATCGGCGACCTCGCTCGGGCCGCCGTCGACGTCTCCTACGCGCCCGAGGACGTCAAGGCCCGGCTGCGCGCCGAGATCGACGCGTACGTCGCGCCATAAGCGCTTGACGCGGGCTCGGAACGACCCGTTGGCTGGTCGACATGGGCGAGCTGATACTGGCGGTCAACGGGATCGAGTTGTGCGTCGAGACGTTCGGGAGTCCTGCGGACGCGCCGATCCTGCTCGTCGGCGGGATGAGCGCCTCGATGGACTACTGGGAGGACGACTTCTGCCGGGCGCTGGCCGCGGGCCGGAGGTTCGTGATCCGCTACGACCACCGCGACACCGGCCGCTCCACGACCTGGCCGCCGGGCGAGCCGGGCTACACCGGACGCGACATGATCGCGGACATCCCGGCTCTGCTCGATGCCTTCGGCCTCGACAAGGGCCACATCTTCGGCATCTCGATGGGCGGGGCGCTGGCCCAATGTGCGGCGGTGCTCTATCCGGACCGGGTCGAGACGCTGATCCTCGACGAGACCTCACCGGCCTTCGCCGGCGTGCCTGACCTGCCGCCCATCGGCGAGGAGATGGCGGACTTCTTCGCGAAGGCCGCCGAGACCACGGTCCCGGACCCCGACGACCACGAAGCTCTGGTGTCGATGCTGGTCGAGGACCAGCGTGCGTTCGTCCCGGAGGGCTTCGACGAGGCCAGGATGCGGGCGGTCATCGAGCGGGTCGTACGCCGCACACCGGACATGCGACCGAGCTTCGCCAACCATCAGGCGATGAGCGACGGCGAGCCGGTCGAGGCGACCCTGGCCGACATCGCCGCCCCGACGCTGGTCATCCACGGCAGCCGCGACCCGCTGTTCCCGATCGGCCACGGCGAGATCCTCGCCCGCGACATCCCGGACGCGACGCTCCTCGTCCTCGACGGCGTCGGCCACGAGCCGCCCCCGCCCTCCACCTGGGAGGTCGTTGTCCCAGCGATCCTCGAGCACACCGCGTAGCGCTATTCGATCTTCCCGAGCACGTCCCCGATAGCGACGGTCCCGCCGACATCGGTACCCCGGGAGAGCACGCCCGCACGGTGCGCGGCGACCCGGGTCTCCATCTTCATGGCGTCGATGACCGCGACGTCCTGGCCCTCGGTGACCTTCTCGCCGTCGGCGACGAGCCAGTCGACGAGTACGCCGGGGACGGGTGCCTCGAGCACGGCGGGATCGGCAGCCGGAGCGGCCTCGGCCACGGCCGCTCCGCCCGTGGCGAGCCCCTGCAGGAGCTCCTCGGGGAGCCCGAGCATCACCCGGCGGCCGTCGATCTCGATCGGCACCCGCCGCAGCGGCTGCGCCGGCGCCGGCTCGGGTCGCCGCTGCGCCTCGAGCCGCGGCATCAGCTCGGTCTCGATCCACTGCGTGTGCACCGCGAAGCCATCGGTCGAGAAGGCCGAGTCGTCGAGCAGCGTGCGAGCGAAGGGGACGACGGTCGCCACCCCCTCGACCTCGAGCTCGCGGAGCGCCCGGCGGGCACGTACGACGGCGGTGTCCCGGTCCGGCGCGTGCACGATCAGCTTGGCGATCAGGGAGTCGAAGGCGCCCTGGACGGTGTCGCCGGCCTCGATCCCGGCGTCCCAGCGGACGCCCGGCCCGGCGGGTACCCGCAGACCCGTCACGACGCCCGGGCTCGGCAGGAAGCCGCGGCCCGGGTCCTCGGCGTTGATCCGCAGCTCGATCGCATGCCCGGATGGCTCCGGCGTGGTGTCGAAGGAGAGCCCGGCCCCCGCGGCGATCCGGAGCTGCTCGGCGACCAGGTCGACCCCGGTGACCGCCTCGGTGATCGGGTGCTCGACCTGCAGCCGGGTGTTCACCTCGAGGAACGAGATCACCCCGTCGGCGCCCATCAGGAACTCGACGGTCCCGGCGCCGCGGTAGGAGACAGCCGCGCAGATGTCGCGCGCGGCCTCGTGGATGCGGCGGCGCTGCTCGTCGGTCAGCCCGGGCGCGGGCGCCTCCTCGACGAGCTTCTGGTTGCGGCGCTGCAGCGAGCAGTCCCGGTCACCGACCACGACGACGTTGCCGGCACCGTCGCCGAGCACCTGCGCCTCGATGTGCCGAGGCCGCTCCAGGAACCGCTCGACGAAGCACTCGCCCCGGCCGAAGGCGGCCAGCGCCTCCCGCGAGGCGGACTCGAAGGCATCGGCGACCTCGTCGAGCTCGCGGGCCACCTTCAGCCCGCGCCCGCCGCCACCGAAGGCGGCCTTGATCGCGATGGGGAGCCCGTGCTCGCGCGCGAACGCGACGGCCTCCTCGGCGGACTCCAGCGGCCGGTCGGTGCCCGCCACCAGCGGAGCGCCGACGCTCTGCGCGATCCGGCGGGCGGTGATCTTGTCGCCGAGCTTGTCGATGCTCGCAGGAGCCGGGCCGATCCAGATCAGTCCGGCGGCCTCGACGGCGCGCGCGAACTCGGCGCTCTCCGAGAGGAACCCGTAGCCCGGATGCACCGCGTCGGCACCGGAGGCCTGCGCCGCGGCCATCAGCCACTCGATGCTGAGATAGGAGTCGGCGGCGGTGGAGCCGCCCAGGACGTACGCCTCGTCGGCGAGCCGCACGTGCAGCGCGTCGGCGTCCTGGTCGGCGTAGACGGCGACCGACACGAGGCCGGCCTCGGCGACCGCCCGCACGACGCGGACGGCGATCTCTCCCCTGTTGGCGATGAGCACCCTGCGCATGTCAGTCTCCTCGGATCTCGGCCGCCGGCGCCTCTGGCGCGACGGGTCGGAAGCGGATGCGGACCCCGGGCGGCAGCTGCCCGGCCAGGTCCAGGTCGCGGTCGATGACCGCGCCGATGATCGGGTAGCCGCCGGTGAGCGGGTGGTCCGGAAGGAACAGCACGGGCTGTCCGTCGGGCGGCACCTGGATCGCACCGGTCACCGCCCCCTCGCTCGGCAGCTCGCCGGCGACGTCGCGCTCGAGCGGGACATCGCCCTCGAGGCGTACGCCGACGCGGTCGGAGCGCGGCGTGACGGTCCACTCCTGCTCGACCAGGGTGCGTACGCCGGCCGGGGTGAACCAGTCCTCGCGCGGGCCGAGCACGATGCGCAGCTCGACCGTGTCACCGGGAGCGGGGAGCGGGTCTGCGGGCGCCGAGCCGGGGTCGACCGCGTGCGGCGCGGCGGCAGGGCCGTGCAGCGGGACGACGTCACCCGCGCGCAGCGGTCGGCCGCCGAGGTCGCCCGGGCCGAGGCCCGCGAGCGTGTCGCTGGAGAGGCTCCCGAGCGCCGGCGGGAGATCCAGGCCGCCGCGGACCGCGATCACGGCTCGCAGGCCGGAGCTCACCGCGCCCAGGCGCAGCTCCTCGCCGTCCTCGAGGGCGGTCGCTGCGCCGTGCTCGACCGGGAGCGGCGGGCCGTCGCTGCGTACGATCGTCGCCTCGGCGGGGGCGCCCGCGACCGCCACGACCGCCGGACCGGTGAAGCGCAGGACCGCCCCGCCACCGGCGAGCTCGAAGGCCGCCGCGCCGGGCGCGTTGCCGACGGCGCGGTTCGCGGCCCGCAGGGCGCGGCGGTCGGCCGTACCCGACGCCGAGACGCCGAGCGCGGCATGTCCGGGGCGGCCGAGATCCTCGAGCACCAGCTGCAGGCCGGGACGTACGACCTCGACTGCGAAGGGATGTTCCGCGGCCTCGGCCGGCGCCGCAGGTGTGGCAACCGAGACCGACTCCCGCTCGAGCCGCTCGAACCGCACCGTCATCCCGGGCGCGAGCAGCGCAGGCGGATCCCGGTGCAGATCCCACATCGGTGCGTCGGTACGCCCGATCAGCTGCCAGCCGCCGGGGCTCTCGCGCGGGTAGACGCCCGAGAACGTCCCGGCGAGCCCGACCGAGCCGGCCGGGATCCGGGTGCGCGGCGAGGAGCGCCGCGGTACGTCGAAGAGCGGGTCGTCGCCGACGAGGTAGCCGAAGCCCGGCGCATAGCCGGTGAAGGCCACCCGCCAGGTCGCGGCCGCATGGCGTGCGGCGACCTGCTCCGTGCTGACCCCGAGCAGCTCGGCGACCTCGTCGAGGTCCTGCCCGTCGTAGCGCACGCCGATCGTCACCGAACCCGCTGCCGGAAGGCTGCCGTGGACGGGTTCGACACGGGTCAGCTCCTTGGCGAGGGTCACCTCGTCCACCAGCGTCGGGTCGAACCGGACGAGCACCGTCCGGGCGGCCGGCACCAGCTCGACGACGCCGGTCGGAGGATCGGCCACGAGGGCAGCGTGCAGCCGCATCGCGCCCTCGAGATCGTCCTCCTCGACCAGCAGCGCCTGGTCCGATGCGATGAGCACGTGCCTCACGCCAGATACTCCGAATCCCGTACGTCGGTGATGAACATGTGGCCGGGCGCGTGGGTGAGCGCGAACGGCGGACGCGAGTCCATGATCGCGGCCTGGGGCGTGACCCCGCATGCCCAGAACACCGGCACCTCGCCCTCGCGCACCTCGGGCGGGTCCCCGAACTCGGGAGCGGCGAGGTCGGCGATGCCGAGGGAGGCCGGGTCGCCGACGTGCACGGGCGCACCGTGCACCGCCGGATAGCGCCCGGAGATGCGTACGGCATCGGCGACCCGGTCGGCGGGGATCGGGCGCATCGAGACCACCATGTCGCCGCGCAGGCGCCCGGCGGGCGCACACGCGCGCGAGGTGCGGTACATCGGCACGTTGCGGCCGAGCTCCTGGTGGCGGATCGGGATCCCGGCGTCGGTCAGCCCCGCCTCGAAGGTGAAGCTGCAGCCGATCAGGAAGGAGACCAGGTCGGGGTGCTCCTCCCAGGCGCCGCCAGCGTCCGTGACCTCCTCGGTCAGCTCGCCATCACGCCAGATCCGGTACGCCGGGATGTCGGTGCGCAGGTCGGAGCCGGGCGCCAGCGACGACTCGTAGGCGCCCGGGTCGAGCACCTCGAGGACCGGGCACGGCTTCGGGTTGCGCTGCGCGAAGAGCAGCACCTCGAAGGCCCAGTCGGCCGGCACGGAGATGAGGTTCGCCTGCACCAGGCCGTGGGCGACGCCGCTCGTCGGGGCGACCTCGCCGGCCCGGTAGGAGGCCCGCGCGGCGCGCGCCTCCTTCAGCTGGGTGGCGCTGGCGGTCATGCAGACGCTCCGGCGAAGGGCGCGATGACCATGCCCTCGGCCTCGAACAGCTCCCGGATGGCCGCGGCCATCCGGATGGCGCCGTCGCTGTCACCGTGCACGCAGATCGAGTCGGCGCGTACGGCCACGTCGGTGCCGTCGATCGCCTCGACCACGCCTTCACGGGCGAGCCGCAGCATGCGGGCCGCGACCACTTCGGCGTCGTGCAGCACCGCACCGGGCTCGGCGCGCGAGACCAGCTCGCCGTCGGGCGTGTAGGCGCGGTCCGCGAAGGCCTCGGCGGCCGTCGCCAGCCCGGCCTTCTCCGCCACGTCGAGCACGACGCCGCCGGCGAGACCGAGCAGCACGAGGGACGGGTCGATCGCCTTGACCGCGGCGACGACGTCCCGCGCCTGCCGCTCGTCACGGGCGATCGTGTTGTAGAGCGCGCCGTGCGGCTTCACGTACCTGACCTCGCCGCCGACCGTGGAGGTCAGGCCGAGCAGGGCGCCGAGCTGGTACTCGACGTGGGCCTGCAGGGTCGCGGAGTCGAGGTCCATCGGGCGACGGCCGAAGCCCTCGTAGTCCCGGTAGCCGGGGTGCGCGCCGATGGTGACGCCGTTGGCGACGGCATCGGCGAGCGTCGTACGGATCCCTTCGGGGGTGCCGGCGTGGAACCCGCAGGCGACGTTGGCGCTCGAGACGATCCCGAGCATGGCCGCGTCGTCGGCGACCACCCGGTCGGGCGAGTTCTCGCCGAGGTCGGAGTTCAGGTCGATGGTTGCCTTGTTGTTCACGGTGCTCACGCTCCAATGCCGATGAAGGCGAAGATCGGGCCGATCGAGACGATGCCCATGTACCAGCTGAGCAGGGTCGCGAGCGTCCCCAGGGCCAGCAGCCACACCGGGTAGCGGTAGCCGTGCAGGACGTCGCGCTGACGGAACCAGCCGACGTACATGAAGATCGTCATGCCGATCGGGAGGATCAGACCGTTGAAGCCGCCGACGAAGACCAGGATAGCCGCGGGCGCCGCACCGATCAGCAGGTAGAGGACCAGGGAGACCACGATGAAGGCGACCGTCGCGACCTGCAGCCGCCACCCGGTTCCCAGCTTCTTCGAGAAGGTCGAGATGAACGTGGCCGAGGTGTAGGCGGCACCGATGACCGAGGTGATCGCCGCGGCCCAGAAGATCGCACCGAAGATGCGGATGCCGGCGTCGCCGAGGACGGCGCCGAACGCCTGACCGGCGGGGTTGGCCGCCTGGCTCGAGAAGTCGAGGGTGACGCCCGAGGCCACGACGCCGAGGATCGCCAGGAAGAGTACGTAGCGCATGATCCCGGTGACGAGGATGCCGCTCATCGAGGCCCGGTGCACGGCCGGCACGTGCTCGGCGCCGACGAGCCCGGAGTCGAGGTAGCGGTGGGCGCCCGCGTAGGTGATGTAGCCGCCGACGGTGCCGCCCACGATCGTGGTGATGGTCGCGAAGTTGAGGGTGTCGGGCACGAAGGTCTGGCGCAGCGCGTCGCCGACCGGAGGCTGCGACGCGATCGCGACGAAGAGCGTCAGGCCGATCATCAGCAGACCGAGCCCGAGCACGACCATGTCGACGACCCGGCCGGCCCGCTTGTACATGAAGATGCCGATCGCGAGCAGCGCCGAGAGCAGGCCGCCGATCTTCGGGTCGATGCCGAGCAGGGCGTTCAGGCCGAGCCCGGCGCCGGCGATGTTGCCGATGTTGAACGCCAGACCGCCGATCACGATCAGCGTCGCGAGCACGTGCCCGGAGAACGGCACGGCCTCGTTGGCCAGGTCGCCGGCTCGCTTGCCCGAGACGGTGATCAGGCGCCACACGTTCATCTGCAGCGCGAAGTCGATCAGGATCGAGGCCAGGATCGCGAACGCGAACGCCGCGCCGAGCTGTGCGGTGAACGTCGCGGTCTGGGTGATGAAACCGGGGCCGATGGCCGAGGTGGCCATCAGGAAGATGGCACCGAGGATCGGTCCTCGGCGTGAGCGGGCGAAGCTCTTCGCGCGCTCGGCGCTGGTCGTGTCAGTCATGGGGGACTCCTGCCATCAACGGGCTGTGTGGTCGGGACCACATTCTCTGTGTAGTACAGGATGACATCGATTGTTCAACAATGATAGCCGGGTCCGTTAAAATCATGTTGCGATCGTCCGCGGATCCGATTCCCCTAGGATGCGGTCATGCCCGATGTCGAGGACACCCTGACGAACGCGCTGCGCCGGCGGATCATCGACGGCGAGTTCGCGCCCGGCACACGGCTCTCGGAGATCTCCCTCGCCGAGAAGCTCGGCGTCTCGCGCAACACGCTCCGGGAGGCGTTCCGCGTGCTCGCCGAGCAGGGCCTCATCGAGCACGTACCCCACCGCGGGGTCTCGGTCGCCTCACCGGGCGTGGCCGATGTCGTCGACATCTATCGGGCGCGGCGCTACGTCGAGCCCGCCGCCCTTGCCGCTGGCTCCCCGCTGCACCCCGCGGTAACCGCGATGCGCGAGGCGGTCGAACAGGGCGAGACCAGCCTCGAGGCGCGCGACTGGCGCACCGTCGGCACCGCCAACATGGCGTTCCACGACGCCATCGTCGCCCTCGCCGACAGCCCCCGCCTGGAGCGGCTCTTCCGCGACATCGCCGCTGAACTCCGGCTCGCCTTCCTCGAGATCGACAACCCCGAAGCCCTGCACGCCCCGTTCGTCACCCGCAACCGCGCCCTGCTCGAGACCTTCCTCGAGCAGGGCGGACCCGCTGCCGCGGCCGAGCTGCAGGAGTACCTCGTGCTCTCCGAGCGCACCGTCCTCGGCGCCTTCACCCGCCTGCGTCACGGCTAGCCCGAAACCCGCGCCGAGTCGGCCCGTCTTGACGGGCCGACTCGGCGGGGTTCTCTGTCAAGACGGGCCGACTCGGCGGGGCTTCAGGCGGTGACCAGGCTGCGCAGGCGCTCGTCGCGGGGCCAGGCGCCGGCCCAGACGAGGACCGCGGTGGCGATGGCGAAGACGATGTTGAAGGCAGGCTGGCCGAAGACCAGGTTCACGGTGACCGCGCCGCCGAGGTAGGCGGTGATCAGGACCGTGCCCATCGCCCGGGTGGCCGGCAGGTGGTAGGCGATCAGCGACAGGCCGAGGACGACGCCGCAGACGACCGGGAACCAGCCCGGAGCGCCGATCTTGTCGTTGAAGTCCATCACGGGCTCGACCCGCAGCAGGTGGGTGACGATGTCGAAGCCGAGGAACAGGGTGACCAGGGCGGTGATGACCCAGCCGGCTCGTCGTGCGTTGGTGCTCATCTCGATCTCCTCGGAGGTGGGTGGTGATGCTCTTACCCACGCGTCGAGCGTGCACCCGCGATCTCGACATCGCCTCTCACTATTTTTCTGCCGACTTCTTCAGGGCCTCGGCGGCGACCTTCAGATCCGCGACCAGACCGTCGTACGTCTCCTGCCTCTCCTCCTCCGCCCGCAGGACCGCGGAGGGGTGGGTGGTGGCGAGGACCCAGGGGTCGAGGGTCGCCGAGGCGATGGCCTCGGGCCATTCGAGGAGGTGGCCGCGGGACTCGCCGACACGGAAGGACGAGCCGTACAGCGCCTTGCCCGCGGTGCCGCCGAGCAGGACGACGCCGGAGGGACGTACCAGGTCCAGCTCGGCCGCCAGCCACGGCGCGCAGGCGCCGACCTGTTTGCTCGTGGGCGACTGGTGGATGCGGCGCTTGCCGGAGAGGCGGTGGCGGAAGTGCTTGACCACGTTCGTCGTGTACGTCGCCTCCGGGTCGATCCCGGCATCCGCGAGCGCCTCGTGGAGGATGCCGCCGGCCGGGCCGACGAACGGCTCGCCCTCGCGGTCCTCCCGGTCGCCGGGCTGCTCACCGAGCAGCATCAGCGGGGCGGGCGTCGGCCCGTCGCCCATTACGCCCTGGGTGGCATCGCGATAGAGCTCGCAGCCACGGCAGTCCTGCACAGCGCTGCGCAGCTCGGCCAGCGTCGGTGACTCCGGCACCCACTCCGCGGCGCTCATGACTGCGGCACTCACGAGCCCAGCGGGTCGTGGCCGACGTTCATCAGCCGGCGCCGCCAGTGCGCGTCGCCCGCGGTCGGCTCCCACTGGCCGGTGTCCCCGCCACGCAGGTCGGTGACCTTGTCGACGACCCTGCGCATCACGTCCACGTCGTCACGGGTGAGGTCGGCGCGGCGCTTGCCGAGGATGTCGGCCACCCGGTGGCCGAGCTCGCTGCCGGCCTGGTCCGGCTCGGCCTCGGTGGTCTCCCCCGCGCCCTGCACGGCGAGCCACTTCCGCAGGTCGCGCGAGGTCATGTTCACCGCGCGGTGGAAGTTCTCCCAGAGCCTGTCGTCGACGATCGTCTCGGCCATGTCGTGCCTCCTGCCTGATCGACTGCTCGGGGTCCGGTACCCACCCCGGCGGCCGGGCACACGGCATCACCCGAGAAGAGCCTGGGCCTCCGGCGAGTCGTAGAAGCTCGACAGCCGGCGACGGATCAGCTGCTCGAGCACGCCCGCCTCGGCGAGCGCCTCGATCACCGGCGGCCCGAAACGGAGGGCCTCCTCGACCAGGTCGTCGCGGCCCAGACCCCACTCCTCGAGCAGCCGGTCCAGCGTGAAGCCCCCGTAGGTGTCGAAGAAGAAGTCGACGCCGGTGTCGACCAGCGCCTGCAGGTAGTCGGAGTCCCGGAGGTCGAGCCAGACCTGGTAGATCCCGACGAAGAGCGCGACGAGCTGCTCGTCGTCGATGAGGTCGGCGAGCTCGCGCACCGGACGGGTCGCGAGCGCGTCCCAGACCTCCATGAGTGCATCGTGCACCTCCTCGTCGGTGACCGAGCTCGCGGCGGTGTCGGAGAGGTAGCTGAGCAGCGCCCCGGCACCCCGCTCGGCGAGCTCGCGGGCGCTCTGGTCGACGACCGCACCGACCGGGGTGCCCTTCACCGTGTCCGCCATCCGGCCGGCGACGCGCTCGGCGAGCGAGAAGCCGAACGCACCACCGGGGAGGTTGTCGGCGAACCGGCGGCCGGTGTCGACGGCGCCACGGGCCGTGCCCCGCACCAAGGTGCCGACGCCGGCCTGGATCCCGGAGTTCTCGGCCAGGCTGCGCAGGACCTGCTGGCGCAGCGTACGCATCTCGACGAGGGCCTCGACCAGCTCGGCGATCCGCGGCCGGCTGACGATCCTGCCCAGCTGCGTGTCGTTGGCGGGATGCGCCCTGAGTCGCGTCGCGAGCGCCCCGGCGACCTCCGGGATCGCGCCCGGGAGCCGGAAGGTGCTGACGTACTTCAGCGCGACCTCCTTGATCAGGTCGCGCGGCATCACCTGGTCCAGCGTCAGCTCGCTGGCAGCGCGCAGCGCGAAGTCGATCTCGCCGGTGACGAGATCGAGGAAGCGTACGCCGCGGATCGCCGCCATCTCGTGGGCGACATGGGCGTCGAGGAGTCGTCGAGCGAGGTCCGGCTCAGTCATGGTGGACATTGTCCACGGCCGAGACCGCTCGACGACTCATTCCCAGGCGACGCTTCGCGTCGCTGCTCGCTCGCTCGCCGGAAATCGACGAGCAAGCTCGCGATTCCGGCTCACTCACTCCCATTCGATGGTGCCCGGCGGCTTCGAGGTGATGTCGACGGTGACCCGGTTGATCTCGCTCACCTCGTTGGTGATCCGGGTGGAGATGCGCTCCATGACCTCGTAGGGCAGGCGGGCCCAGTCGGCGGTCATCGCGTCCTCGGAGGTGACCGGGCGGAGCACGACGGGGTGGCCGTAGGTGCGGCCGTCGCCCTGGACGCCGACGGAGCGGACGTCGGCGAGGAGCACAACCGGCATCTGCCAGATGTCGCGGTCGAGACCGGCCTTCGTCATCTCCTCGCGGGCGATCGCGTCGGCCTCGCGCAGGATGTCGAGCCGCTCCTTGGTGACCTCGCCGATGATGCGGATGCCGAGGCCCGGGCCGGGGAACGGCTGTCGCTGGACGATCTCGTCGGGCAGGCCGAGCTGGGAGCCGACGGCACGCACCTCGTCCTTGAAGAGCTCACGCAGCGGCTCGACCAGCTCGAACTCGAGGTCCTCGGGGAGGCCGCCGACGTTGTGGTGGGACTTGATGTTGGAGGTGCCGGCGCCGCCACCGGACTCGACGACGTCGGGGTAGAGGGTGCCCTGGACGAGGAAGGCGACCTTCTCGTCGGAGTCACCGAGGATCTCGACCTCGGCGCGCTCGAAGCAGCGGATGAACTCGCGGCCGATGATCTTGCGCTTCTCCTCCGGGTCGGTGACCCCGGCGAGCGCGTCGAGGAACTCCTTCTCGGCGTCGACGATCTTCAGCTCGGCGCCGGTCGACTCCCGGAACGCCTTCTCGATCGCGACCGACTCGTTCTTGCGCATCAGGCCGTGGTCGACGTAGACGCAGGTCAGCCGGTCACCGATGGCCTTGGCCACGATGGCCGCGGCGACCGCGGAGTCGACGCCACCGGAGAGCGCGCAGATCGCACGGTGGTCACCGATCTGCTCGCGGACCCGCTCGATCTGGTCCTCGGCGATGTTGCCGATGGTCCAGGTCTGACGGCACTTCGCGATGTCCCACAGGAAGTGCTCGAGCACCTGCTGGCCGTGCTCGGAGTGGAGCACCTCGGGGTGCCACTGCACGCCTGCCAGCTGCTTCTCGACGTTCTCGAAGGCTGCCACCGGGGTGTCCGCGGTGCTCGCCAGCACGGTGAAGCCCTCGGGTGCCTCGGAGACCGAGTCGCCGTGCGACATCCACACGTTGTGGGCGGGCGGGATGTCCTTGAGCAGCGTACCGGCGACCCCGACGGTGACCGGGGTGCGGCCGTACTCCCGGGCGCCGTTGTCGTCGACGGTGCCGCCCAGGCCCTGGGCCATCAGCTGGAAGCCGTAGCACATCCCGAACACCGGGGTGCCCGCCGTGAACAGGCCGTTGTCGATGGCCGGTGCGCCGTCCGCGTACACGCTGGACGGGCCGCCGGAGAGGATGATCGCCTTCGGGTTCTTGGCGAGCATCTCCTCGACCGGCATCGAGTGAGGCACGATCTCGGAGTAGACCTTCGCCTCTCGAACGCGGCGGGCGATCAGCTGCGCATACTGCGCGCCGAAGTCCACCACGAGAACCAGATCGTGCTCTTCCGCCCCAGGAGCCTGCGTCATGCACGAATCCTAACGACGGGTCGCGTCCTCCGTGAAATGCACCAGGGCCCGGCCGGGGAGGGAGGTGGCCGGGCCCTGATTGCCCGAGGCAGAACTGTCCCGGACGAAGACCCGGCATGTATTAGGGAGGGAGCAATCCCGGGTCTGATCACTCCAACGACCCCTCTTAACCACAGTTACGGGTCAACTAAAAACTTCCTGCCAGAACTTCCAGGAAGCTTGTGTCACCAACACAACAGTTCGGTCACCGGACATCAACGATGGGCAGCTGCAGGGCAGCCGGAGCCGTTGCCGGCACCGCCGGCGAGGCCGGCCGGACCGGCTGGATCCGCGCATAGCCCGCGCCCAGCTCCGGGCGCGGGTCGGCCTGGTCCTTGTTGGGCCAGAACGCCATCGCCCGCTCGGCCTGCGCGGTGATCGTCAGCGACGGGTTCACGCCCAGGTTGGCGGAGATGGCGGAGCCGTCGACGACGTGCAGCCCCTCGTAGCCGTAGAGCCGCTGGTAGGGGTCGATCACGCCGGTGTCCACCGAGTCGCCGATGGTGCAGCCACCGATGAAGTGAGCGGTCATCGGCTTGTTGAACGGCTCGCCGATCGTGCCGCCGGCATAGCCCGGCTTGTCGCCGGTGCTCATCACCCCGGCCATCTTCCGCACGGCGTCCAGGCCGGCGGGGATCCAGGTCGGATTGGGCTTGCCATGGCCCTGCTTCGACGACATCCGCCACCCGAAGATCGTCCGCTTCGGGAACGTCGTGATCGAGTTGTCGAGCGCCTGCATGACCAGCGCGATGACGGTGCGCTCGGACCAGTGCTTGAAGTCGTAGAACGTACGCAGCGACCGCCGCTGCAGCCACATCTCCTTGAGCCAGCGGCGGAACCGTCGGGGACCACCTTCGGTGAGCACCGTCTGCATCGCCGCGATCGCGTTGCTGCCGTGCCCGTAGCGGACCGGCTCGATGTGGGTGTGCTCGTCGGGGTGCCACGAGGAGGTGATCGCGACGCCCTCGGTGTAGTCGATGGCCGTGTCCGGCGCGATCGCGCCGAGGATCGACTCGGAGTTCGTCCGGGTCAGCTCGCCGAGACGGTCGGAGATCTGCGCCAGGTCACCGGTGCGCTTGAGCTTGTGGAGCAGCTTCTGGGTGCCGAGCGAGGCCGCCGAGAAGATCACCTGGTCGGCGGTGAACTTCCGGGTCCGGCCCAGACCCAGCTTGGCCTTCGTGGAGCGGGTCTCGATGACGTACCCGGTGCCGGTCCTGGCCGGGTAGACGCGGGTGACCGTGGTCAGCGGGTGCACCTCGGCGCCGTTCTTCTCGGCCAGGTAGAGGTAGTTCTTGACCAGGGTGTTCTTCGCGTTGTGGCGGCAGCCGGTCATGCACTCGCCGCAGTCGATGCAGGTACGCCGGTCGGGACCCTCCCCGCCGAAGTAGGGGTCCGCGACCTCCTGCCCCGCGACCTGGCCAGGTCCCCCGAAGAAGACGCCGACGGGCGCCTTGTGGAAGGTGTCACCGCGACCCGACTCGGCCGCGACCTTCTGCATGACCTCGTCGGCCGGGGTCATGTGGGGGTAGAGGTTCACGCCGAGCATGCGCTTGGCCTGCTCGTAGTAGGGCGCGAGCTCGTCCTTCCAGTCGGTGATGTGGCTCCAGGAAGGGTCCTCGTAGAACGGGTCGAGCGGCTCGTAGAGGGTGTTGGCGTAGACCAGCGACCCGCCGCCGACGCCGGCGCCGGCCATGATCACGGCGTCCTTGACCATGTCGATGCGCTGGATGCCGTAGCAGCCGATCGCCGGCGCCCAGAGGTATTTTCGCAGGTCGAAGGAGGTGTTGGGCAGCTCGTCGTCGCTGAACCGGCGACCCGCCTCGACCACCCCGACGTTGTAGCCCTTCTCGGTCAGGCGCAGCGCGCTGACCGATCCACCGAAGCCCGACCCGATGACGAGAACGTCGTAGTGACTCCTGGTCATGCGCGGCCCAGCGACTTCAGCACGCGCAGCGAGGCGGTCATGAACTTGGCGTACGCCTGGTCGCTCATCCCGAACTGCGGGGCGAAGCGCAGCACGGCCTGCGAGGCGACCGACTGGGTCTCGGTGTAGCGCAGGATGCCCTCGACACCCTGGCGGCGGCCCTGGCCGGACTCGCGCATGCCGCCCATCGGGGCGTCGATGCTCGCGAAGGTGGCGCCGAAGGCCTCGTTGATGTTGATCGTGCCGCACTTGATCTGGCGGGCGATGCGACGGGCGCGGGCGGTGTCGCGGCTGTAGATCGAGCCGTTCAGGCCGTACTCGCCGTCGTTGGCGCGCTGGATCGCCTCCTCCTCGCCGTGGAAGCGGTAGACCGAGACGACCGGGCCGAAGGTCTCGTTGCCGAAGCAGGTCATCTCCGGGGTGACGCCCTCGAGGATGGTCGGCTCGAAGAAGAACGGCGCCAGGTCGGGGCGGGCCTTGCCGCCGGCGAGCACGCGGGCGCCCTTGGAGACGGCGTCCTCGACGTGGGCGGTCGCGGTGTCGACCTGGGCCTGCGAGATCAGGGTGCCCATGTCGTTCTCCCACCCGAGGGTGGCACCGAGGGTCATCGCCTGGGTGCGGGCGACGAAGCGCTCCACGAACCGGTCGTAGACCTTGTCGTCGACGAAGAGCCGCTCGACGCTGACGCACAGCTGGCCGGAGTTGGAGAAGACCGCACGGGTCGCGCCCTCGGCCGCCTTCTCGATGTCCGCGTCCTCGAGGACCAGCATCGGGTTCTTGCCGCCGAGCTCGAGGCTGGCGCCGATCAGCCGCTCCGCGGCCTGCTTGGCGACGATCTTGCCGGTGTTGGTCGAGCCGGTGAAGCAGACGTAGTCGGCGCGCTGGATGATGCTGGTGCCGATCTTCGAGCCCGGGCCGGCGACGACGGTCCACAGGTTCTCCGGGAGCCCGGCCTCCGCGAGCAGCTCGGCGCCGAGGAGCGCGCTGAGCATGGTCTGCGAGTCGGGCTTGATGACCACCGCGTTGCCGGCGGCGATCGCGGCCAGGCCGTCGCACAGCGCCATCGTGAACGGGTAGTTCCACGGGCTGATGATGCCGACGACGCCCTTGGGCACGTGGTTGAGCTCGACCCGGGTGAGCACCGGGATGACGCCGAGCTTGCGCTCGGTGTCGAGGATCTTGCTGCTCCGCCGCCCGTAGTAGCGGGCGGTCAGCGCGATGTGGAGCGGCTCGTCGAACGCGTGCTTGCGGGCCTTGCCCGACTCCAGCACGATCAGGTCGAGGATCTCGTCCTGCCGGTCGAGGACGAGGTCGTGCAGCTTGATCAGGATGCGCTCGCGCTCGGCGACCGGGGTCGCAGCCCACTTCTCCTGCGCCACCCGGGCCTTGGCGAAGGCCCCGGCGACATCGTCGTCGCTCGACTGCGGGATGTGCGCCAGCGGCGCCCCGTCGAGCGGGCTGATGACCTCTCGGCTCTCCCCCGTCGTGGCCACGATGCGGCCGGTCAGGCGGGAGACGTAGTCAGGCTCGAGGGCCAGGGACGCAGCGGCGTCGTGCTCGGGATCGAGCGGGCCCTCGACGATCGGGCCGCCGGAAGAAGTCGGGTTGGATGCGCTCATGTACCGAGAGTATGTGACGGGCGTCTCGGAATCCAGACAGTCGTCCCACTAACTCACGATACGAACGTCGGCGGCCCACCACAGGTAGCTGTGCTGCTCGGCCGGAAGGTCGATCACGACGCGGTCCAGAGGCAGCCGGTCGAGCGCGTGCACGGTGCACTCCTCCGCGGGCGTGGCTCGGTAGAGATAGGCGTCCAACGGCCATTTCGTACGCAGCCACTCGTCCAACCGCTCGGCGACCGCCGCGCCGAGCCCGGGCTCACGGTCCTGGCGGAGCCAGTAGCTGACCCGGGCGGTGGAGCCACCCGCGTACCGGAGCAGGGTCTGGGCGTCGGCACCCATCGCCTCCAGGTAGGGGAACAGCGGCTGGACGTAGAGGCAGCCGAGCGAGGAGGTGCCCTCGGGGTCGAGGAAGAGGTAGGTGAAGGCGCGTTTCGCCTGGTGGTCGGACCAGTGCCGGATCACCAGGGGCAGGTTGTCGTCGCTGCCGAAACCCTCCAGCGGCCACCGGCCGCAGCTGTGGTCGCGGATCACGTCCGGGCTGGCCAGGTAGGCCTCGGTGTCCAGGTCGAGCAGCTCGGGCCGCAGGGGTGCGAGCACGAAGTCATCGGTGGCCAGCGGCTCGGGGGGATCTGCGACCAAGAACATGGAGTCAGATTGCTACGTCAACCGCTTGGTCCGCCACGGCAATTCGGCTCGCTTTTCAGACGAGGTCTTCCACTTCCAGCCGGGCGCGGTCGGCCTCCTCGTCGGTGACCTGGAGCTGGGAGAGGCGCTCGGCCTCGATCCGGCGCAGGTAGTGGTCGACCTCCTCCTTCGCGCGCCGGTCGTCCCAGCCGAGCTCCTCGGCCATGATCTTGGCGACCCCCGGAGCAGCGCGTACGCCGCGGTCGAAGGTCTCCATCGAGATCCTCGTGCGGCGCTCGAGCACGTCGTCGAGGTGGCGGGCGCCCTCGTTGTGGACGGCGTAGACGACCTCGGCGGCGAGATAGTCCTCGGCACCCTCGAGGGGCAGCGCAAGAGGGCGTCGCTCCTGGATGAGGTCGAGCACGTCGTCGATCAGGCCGCCGTGACGGCCCAGGAGGTGGTCGATCCGGGCGACGTGGAGGCCGGAGCGACGGGCGAGCAGGACGCGCTGGTTCGAGCGGGTCTCGAAGCCCTCGGCCCCGACCAGCCGCACCTTGTCGGTGATCGAGTCGCGCAGGGTCATGTTGGTGGTGGTGCCCAGCGAGTGGGCCGCGGCGTCGACGGCGTCCTTCGCCATCACCCGGTAGGTCGTCAGCTTGCCGCCCGCGATCAGCACCAGGCCCGGCAGCGGCGTGACCACGGTGTGCTCGCGGCTGAGGCCGGCGGTCTGGTCGGACTCGCCGGTCAGGAGCGGGCGGAGCCCGGCGTAGACGCCTTCGACGTCCTCGAGGTCGAGCGGCTCGCGCAGGATCGCGTTGACGTGCTCCAGGACGTACTCGATGTCGGTCTTGGAGGCCGCCGGGTGGGCGAGGTCGTAGGTCCAGGGGGTGTCGGTGGTGCCGATGATCCAGTGGCGGCCCCACGGGATGACGAAGAGGACCGACTTCTCGGTGCGCACGATGAAGCCCGACTCCGAGCGGATCCGGTCACGCGGCACGACGAGGTGGATGCCCTTGGACGCCTTGACGTGCAGGGCGCCGCGGCCGCCGACCATCGCCTGGATGTCGTCGGTCCACACCCCGGCGGCGTTGACGACGGTCTTGGCCCGGATGACCAGGTCCTGGTCGTGCTCGAGGTCGCGGGCTCGTACGCCGACGACCCGCTCGCCCTCGCGCAGGAACCCGGTCACCTGGACCCGGGTCGCGATGTGGGCGCCGTGGGAGGCGGCGGTGCGGGCGATCGTCATCACCAGGCGGGCGTCGTCGACCTGGGCGTCGTAGTACTGGATCGCGCCGGTGATCGCGTCGGTGTTGAAGTCGGGGGCGATCCTTGCCACGCCCCGCCTGGTGAGGTGACGGTGGCGCGGGAGACCCGAGTTGCCCATCCCAGAGAGCGGGCCGAAGCTCGCCATCCCGTCGTAGAGCGCGAGGCCGGCGCCGATGTAGGCGCGCTCCCAGACCGGGTTGGTCAGCGGGTAGAGGAACGGCACCGGGCGGACCAGGTGCGGGGCCAGGGTGTTGAGCAGCAGACCGCGCTCCTGGAGCGCCTCGCGGACCAGCTCGAAGTCGAGCATCTCGAGGTAGCGGAGCCCGCCGTGGACGAGCTTCGAGCTGCGCGAGCTCGTCCCCGAGGCCAGGTCACGCTGCTCCACCAGCCCGGTGCTCAGGCCTCTGGTGACGGCGTCCAGCGCCACGCCGGCGCCAGTCACACCTCCGCCGACGACGAGGACGTCGAGCTCGGTCTCCCCCGCCGCACCGACCATCGTGCCGATCGCGAGATCGCGGCTCTGCGGACTCAGTGCCCCAGTACGAGTCATACGTTCGAAGTTAACCCACCACGCCGAATTGTCACTTCTGGCGCGCGAGAATTCACCGGCGCGGCCCGATAAGTCACGCAGCCGTCACAGACGGGCGGCGCCGACGAGGGTGGCGAGGCGGTCGGGAGGCATGAGTTCCTCGACGACGAGCATCTTGTCGCCGTCGGCATGGATCATCGGACGGGCGCCGCCGGCCTGCTTGGGCGCGGTGGCGATGGCGACATGGGTGATCCGACCACCGGCGTCCTGAGCGAAGAAGTAGAGGTCCCCGGCGGCGACCTCGTCGAGGTCGATCGCGTCGAGCGCGGCGGCCTGGTCGCGGGCGTCCCGCGCGAGACGTACGCCGATGGCCTCTGCGGCCCGGAAGACCAGGCCGGAGCAGTCGATGCCGGTGTGTGTCGTGCCGCCCCAGACGTACGGGACGCCGAGGTAGGTCCGGGCCTTGGCGAGCAAGGTGTCGACGGGAGCGGCGAGGGCGGCCGCCGGCAGCCACCCGGGATAGCCGCGCTCGTCCTTCGACGAGGCATGGGCGGGGACGACGACGTACGCCCACTCCCCCTGCGTCTTCAGGACGACGACCTCCTCCCCGGGGACGACCTCGGTCTCGTGCTCGGCCTCCTGTGCGGGTGCGGCGACGACGAAGGTGGGCCGGTTGACGGTGGTCATGGGAGGACTCCTTCGATGCCGAGGCCGGGGCCCTGGGGGAAGAGGATGCGGGGGCCGTCGTAGCCGATGCCGCCTTCGTACGGGCTGGTCCTCGCCCACCAGCCTGCGTCGAGATCCTGCTCGCCGGGGACGCCGGTCGCGGCAGCCAGGGCCGCGGCGGCGCCGATGCCGAGGTGGGACTCCATCATGCAGCCGACGAGCCGGCCGAGCCCGTGGCGCCTCGCGACCTCCAGCAGCTCGATCGCGGGCGTGATCCCGCCGCACTTGGCCAGCTTGACGTTGACCGCGTCCGCCGCGCCCGCGCGGATGACCTCGACGAGGTCCTCGAGGTCGAAGACCGACTCGTCGGCGAGGATCTTGTAGGGCTGGTTGCGACGGACGTACGCCATCGCCTCCAGGTCCCGTCTCGCCACCGGCTGCTCGACGAGCTCGAGCTCGACATCCTTGTCCGCCAGCGTCGTCAGCACCGCCACCGCCTCGTCCGCGCGCCAGCCGGTGTTGGCGTCCAGGCGGAGTACGCAGCCCGGGGCCGCCTCGCGGACCGCGAGCACACGCTCGGCGTCGGTCGCGGCGTCGGTGCCGACCTTGATCTTGAGGGTCGTGAACCCGTCTCCGGCTCGGGCGGCTGCCGCTTCTGCCAGGTCGGTGGGGGTGCCGACGGAGAGGGTCATGTCGGTGAGCAGGCTCGTTGGAATACCCGGTTCACCGGGTATTCCTGCACTTCTCTGGCGTTGCACTGCCCGAGAAGTGCAGGAAACACCCGAGCGCTGTGACGTGTGGGACTCCAGGTGCTCGGCCATCGACACTCCGGCTCGCCGCGCGACCAGGTCGTGCAGCGCGATGTCAGCAGCCATCTTGGCCGACCGGTTCCCGACGACGGCCCCCTGGATCAACCCGGCCGACGACAGCTCGGCGGCGGCACCGACCAGCACATCCGAGATCGGTCCCTCCAGCGCCGCGGCGGACCCGGCGAGCGAGTCGCCGGTGACCCGCCAGACCTGCGGCGCCTCACCCCAGCCGACGCACCCGTCGGAGTCCTCGAGGGTGACGACGACCGTCTCCGCGAACTCCGTACGCCGCAGCGCGGTCACGAACGGGGTGTGCAGCGGCACCCGGACACGCCGGGTGCGCACCGCGACGACCGACGGCGAGGTCACAGGGTCGACCACAGATAGCGAGCGACCTCGCTGATCCGGAACTCCGACTCGTCGTCGTCCAGGCCGGTCGTGAGGACGACCATGACCTGCGGTTCACCCTGAGCCGGGCGGATGATAGCCATGTCGTGGCGTACACCGTCGACCCAGCCGGTCTTGTTGCCGACGACCGCGTCCTCGGGCACGCCGAGCGGGATCGCGTCGCGATACTCCTGGGCGACCAGGATGCCCTCGAGCTCGGCGGTCGACTCGGGCGACAGCAGCCGGCCGGAGGCGAGCTTGGTGAGCAGCTTGCCCATGTCGTTGGCGGTCACCAGGTTCTGCAGCCCGGCCTCGCGCGCGGGCGCGTCCTCGATCCCCCGCGCGACCGTCGTCATCGGCGTCACGCCCGCGTCGGCGAGCACCGCGGCGACCTCCTCGAGGCCGACACGCTCGAGCACCAGGTTGACGGCCAGGTTGCCGGAGACGGTCAGGGAGCGGCGTACGAGCTCACCCAGCGGCAGCTGGGAGCCGACCGCCGCCCAGGTCTCAGGATCCTGGTCCTCGGCCGGGTCCATCTCGAAGCGGGATCCGGCGGCAGCGGAGTCGAAGTCGGGATGGACCCCGATCGGCTCGTCGAGCGACAGCAGCCCGCGATCCCGCAGCCGATAGGCCGCGATCGCGACGGGCACCTTCATCAGGCTCGCCGCGTAGTGCTGCTGGTTGACGTTCTGGGCCTGCGTCGGGATGCCGTCGAGACCGCTGAGCCATGTCGAGACCAAAGGTTCCACGTCAGTGAGACTAGTGGAGAGGCGCCAACAGCATCGGGGTCAAGCAGACTCGGCCGGTCCGTCGAGCTCCTGACGAACGCGGTTCACATCGTCGATCCACGCGTCGACGTCCGCGGCCCGAGCGGCGTACTCCTCGGCCACGTCGGGCTCGAGCGAGACCCAGAACTGCGAGCTCTGTCCGGCGTCCCAGACCGCGTCGGCGACCTCCTCGGGCGTGAGCGCGCCCTCGGCCGTGCGGAAACCCGGGAGACCGGAGGAGCGCTCGAGCATCGCCGTCTTCACGCTGCGCGCGACGATCGCCTGAGCGACGATGCCCTGGTGCCGGTAGGTGGCGGCGAGCCACTCGGCGAAGGCGATCTCAGCATGCTCGGTGGCCGCGTAGGAGGGGGAGCCGAGCAGGGTGAGGAGACCCGCGGAGGAAGAGGTGACCACGAACCGGCCGGCACCGCGGGCGACCCACTCCGGCAACAGCAGCCGGGCGGCGCGTACGTGAGCGAGGACGTTGACCTCGTAGGAGGTCAACCAGGCGTGGTCGGAGGCCTCGAGGCCGCGGCCGCGCTCGACTCCGGCGTTGCCGTACCAGGCGTCGATCTTGCCGAGCTCGTCCCGGGCGGCGTCCACGAGCGCTGCGGTGCCGGCTGCCGAGGCGGCGTCGCCGGGGAACGCGAAGGCGCCGATCGAGTCGGCCACCGAACTGAGCTCGGCGGCGTCGATGTCCGCCACGACGACGCGACAACCCTCCTGTGCGAACCGGGTGGCCATGGCCTTCCCGATCCCGCGGGCTGCTCCGGTCACAACCACGCCGCTCCCGGGTGCGAGTACGTTCACGGACCGACCACCTCCAGTGGCGTTAGTGAGGGTTACTCACTGTAACCGAGGCCGGTCCGTGAACGTGCAGCAACCTACTGATCAGTACCGATCACTGCGCCCATCTCATTCGGGCAGCCCGGACGAGGGCGGAGCGTCCGAGGCGGCGCTGTCGTCCTCCTCGATGGGAGCGTCACCGGTGTCGGTGACCAGCACCGGCGTGAGCGGCTCGGAAGCACCGTTCTTGATCTCGACCACACTCATCCCGGAGATGCCCAGGTGGGAGTCCGCGGAGAACCGGAACGGGGCCAGGCCGGGTCCTTCGAAGGAGGCACCCTTCTCCTCGATGGTCTTGACGATCGACTCCCGGGTCAGGTCCTCGCCGTTGGCCTGCAGCGCCTGGACGAGGGTGTAGGCCTGGGCCATGCCGTAGATCCGGTAGTTGGTCAGCTTCTCCGAGCCCTTCTTGGAGTAGTTGTCCCAGACCTTCTGCCACAGCTTCACCCACGCGTCGTCGGGAGCGTCGACGCCGCTGAGATACTCGGTCGTCATCATCCCGTCCATCAGCTTCACGCCCTGCTCGGCCGGGATCTTGCCCTTGGTCATCGACGCCAGGAGCCCGCCGACGAGCGCCGGGTCGGAGCCGACGTTCGAGTAGAACCACTTCGACTTGAAGCCGACACCCTGCGCGGCGATCTGGCTCAACGCGGTGTAGGACGGCGTGTTGAAGCCGATCACCAGGTCGACGCCCTTGGACTTGAACGAGGACATCTGCGGGGAGAAGTCGGTCGACCCGCCCGGGGTGTACTTCTGCACGTCGACGATCTGGGAGTCGAGGAACTCCCGGGTGCCCTTCTCACCGTCCTCGCCGAAGTCGTCGTCCTGCAGGAACAGACCGACCTTGGCGTCGGGCATGTGCTCCTTGACGTACTGGCCGATGACCTTGCCCTCGATCTCGTAGTCGGGCTGCCAGCCGAACGTCATCGGGCTCCCGGACGGGTTGTCGCCCCACTGCAGCGAGCCGCTGGAGACGAACAGGTCGGGGACGCCGTCGTCGTTGAGCCGCTGCACGACCGCGCGGTGCGTGGGCGTGCCGAGACCCGAGACCATCGCGAAGATCTTGTCCTGCAGGATCATGTCGTTGGTGACGGCGCTGGTGTTGGTCGGGTTGTACGCGTCGTCCTTGACGACCATCTCGATGTCGCGCCCGTGGACGCCACCGGCATCGTTGACGTACTCGTAGAAGGCGTCATGGCCCGAGGGGATCTCCGAGTAGCCGGGGGCGGCCGGACCGGTCAGCGGGAAGTGCGCGCCGATCTTGATGGTGGTGTCGGTGACGCCAGGTGCCGACCCGTCCTCGGAGGGCCGTTCCTTGCCCGCGCCACAGGCCGCGAGGAGCGAGGCAGTGGTGAGGACACAGACGACCTGTACGGCTCTGCGTGCAGTGTTTCTCATGTTGTCTTCTCCTTGGTTTGCCCGAGATATGAGCGCGCGAGGAACGAGCGCAGGCTGCCGACGATCCCCGCCGGAGCCAGGAGGATGACGAGCATCAGGACCAGCCCGTAGACCACCGGGGTGACCTCCGCGGCCTGGGTCGCGCTGAGTCCGGCCGACTCCCCGAGATCGGTCGCGAGCTGGGGCAGGAAGGCGAGTACGCCGGCCCCGAGGAGCGCTCCGGTCAGGCTGCCCAGCCCGCCCAGGACGACCGCGGCCAGCAGCGTCAGCGAGAGCGTGATCGTGAAGGCACCCGGCGCCGTGAGACGTACGTTCATGGCCATCAGCCCACCCGCGAGACCGGCAGCCATGGCGCTGACGGTGAAGGCGACCACGCGGGCGCGGCCGAGGTGGATGCCGGCCAGTTCGGCGGAGACGTCGTCGTCACGCACCGCCCGCCACCTCCGGCCGACCCGGGAGCGGCTCAGGTTGGCGAGCGCCACGAAGGTGATGGCGAGGAGCAGCCAGCCGAGGTAGGCGAGGAAGGAGTACTGGTCGATCTCGACGGCGGTGAAGAACCAGACCAGGTCCTGGATCCAGGCCGGGAGCTCGGCCGCGCGGGGCACCGGCACCTGGAGGCCCTGCTCCCCGCCGAGGACATGCCACTGGTTGGCCAGCCGGGGCACCGCGACCGCCAGGGTCAGCGTCGCGCCGGCGATGTAGGGCCCGTGCAGCCGCGCCGCGGGGACCCCGACCACCACCCCGACCAGGGCACAGACGGCGATCGCCGTGAGCAGGGCGAGGAACACGTCGGCCAGGGTCTCGCCGCCGGTGCGGTCGAGCACGAGGGTGGCGGCATAGGCACCCACCGCCATCAGCGCACCGTGGCCCAGGGAGAGCTGGCCGGAGAGGCCGGTCAGCAGGGTGAGCCCTCCGGCGGCGATGGCGAAGTAGGCCATCTCGGCGTAGCGGGTCTGCAGATACTGGCTCGAGGCGCCGATGACCGCCATCGCCACCACGAAGGCGATCAGAGCGACGACGAGGTGGCGTGCGAGCGGCACCGACGTCACCGGACGGACGAGCCGACCGAGGAGGGAGCGCAGTCGTTCCATGGTCAGACCCTCCTGGCTGCAGCCGCCGCGAAGAGGCCGCTGGGACGCACCAGCAGCACCACCATCAAGATCCCGAGCGCGACCAGCGGCGCCAGGTGCTCCCCGACGTAGCCGGTGACGTAGGAGAGCGATAGCCCGAGGATCAGCCCGCCGATCACCGACCCGAGCGGCGAGTCGAGACCGCCCAGCACCGCAGCGATGAAACCGTAGATCACGAACGGGTCCATGAATGCCGGGTTGACCAGGTCGCCGCCGGCGATGAGCATCCCGGCCACCGCGCCCACGGCGGCCGCGAGCGCCCAGCCGAGGGTGAGCATGCGGCCGACGCGTACGCCGAGGAGGCGGGAGACCTCGCCGTTGAAGGCCGCGGCACGCATCCGCAGCCCCAGGTCGGTGAAGCGGAAGAGGACGACGAGGCCGGCCATCACGAGGGCGACCACGACGATCGTCAGGATGCCGAAGGGCGTGATGCCGATCGAGGTGTCCCCGACCTCGATCGCGTTGGTGCCGACCGGGGCCGGGAAGCCGCGGTGCTGGACGCCGAACGTGATCGCGGTCAGCCCGTTCAGCACCATGAACAGCCCGAGGGTCAGGATCACCGCGTTGAGCTCGGCCTTGCCCTCGACCGGGCGGATGATCACCCGCTCGATCAGGGCGCCGAGCCCGAACCCGGCGGCGAGCGCGGCCAGGAAGGCGAGCCAGTAGGGCACGTCGGCGTTGAGCAGGCTCAACGCGATGTAGGTGGTCACCATCGCCATCGCGGCCTGGGCGAAGTTGACGATCCGGGTCGAGCGCCAGATCAGGCACAGGGCCAGCGCGAACGCGGCGTAGACCGCGCCCAGGACCAGCCCGCCGAGGGTGGTGTCGAGAAACTGCTGCATGTCTGCGTCTCCTCAGAACCCGAGATAGGCGTGGCGGAGCTGCTCGTCGGCGGCCAGCTCGGCGGCCGGCGCCGAGGCGACGACCTTGCCGAGGTTGAGCACGACGCCGTGGTCAGCGATGGACAGGGCGCTACGGGCGTTCTGCTCGACGAGGACGACGGTGAGCTCCTCGCTCTGCACCAGCCCGCGGAGCAGGTCGAAGATCTGGGCCACGACCCGCGGCGCGAGCCCCAGGGACGGCTCGTCGAGCAGCAGCACGGTCGGCCGCGCCATCAGTGCACGGCCGATGACCAGCATCTGCCGCTCGCCGCCGGAGAGCTGATGGGCGGTAGCGTCACGGCGCTCGCCCAGACGTGGGAAGAGCTCGAAGATCCGCTCGATCGGCATCGGCTCGGAGGCGGTCGCGCGGTGCAGGCCGCCGAGACGGAGGTTCTCGACGACGGTCAGCTCGGCGATGACGCCGCGCCCCTCCGGGACGTGGGAGAGGCCGTACGAGGTGAGCTTCTCGGTCGGGGTGCGGGTGATGTCCTTGCCGTCGAGCCTGACCGTGCCGTGGGTGGATCTCACCAGCCCGGAGACGGTGCGCAGGAGCGTGGTCTTCCCGGCGCCGTTGGCGCCCAGGACCCCGGTGACCTGCCCTCTCGACGCGGTGAAGGTGACGCCGTCGAGCGCCTTGACGGGCCCGTACGCAGCGCTCAGCTCCTCGACGGCGAACATCAGACCGCCTCCTCGATCTCGTCGCCGAGGTAGGCGGCGAGCACGGCCGGGTCGTTGCGGATCTCGTCCGGGGAGCCGGCCGCGATGACGCGACCGAAGTCGAGCACGGTGATCCGGTGGCAGACCGACATCACCAGGTCCATGTGGTGCTCGACGAGCATCACCGCGGTGCGCTCGGTCAGGCCGGTGATGATCTCGCCGAGCTCGCTCATCTCCTCGGCGCTCAGGCCGCTGGCCGGCTCGTCGAGGAGCAGCAGCTCGGGCTCGGCGACCAGGGCGCGGGCGAGCGCGACCTTCTTCCGGATCGGGTAGGGCAGGCTGCCCGGGTAGCGGGTGGCGTACGAGTCGATCCCGAGCTCGCCGAGGACCTCGCGCGCCTTGGCGGCCAGCCGGGCGTCGTCGCGGTGGCCGAGGCCGAGCAGGCTGCGTACGAAGCCGGCGCGGGCGAGGCGGTCGGCACCGACCATCACGTTGTCGAGCACCGTCATCCGCTCGAAGAGCCCGAGTCCCTGCAGGGTCCGGGCGATGCCGTGGCCGGCGAGCTGGTGCGGGCGGAGGCCGTGGATCGTCTCGCCACGCAGCCGGAGCTCACCCTCGGCGGGGCTGACGAAGCCACACACGACGTTGAACAGGGTGGTCTTGCCGGCACCGTTGGGGCCGATCACGCCGAGCACCTCGTGGGGCGCGACCTCCAGGGAGACGTCCTCGAGGGCACGTACGCCTCCGAATCTCACCGAGACACCCTCGACGGCGAACAGCGGCGTGGCTTGGCCAGGCTTCTGCATCGTGCTCCCTTCGGCCGTTGTGACGGCTATCACTTTGGACTCTCCGCACAACGGGGGATATGGGCAGTGCGCCCAAAATCGTTCGGGCGTTCCGTCTGAGATTCCTGGCTTTGCTGCGAACCCGACGGCAGGCATGGGACGCTCCGCACATGGGTGTGACGAGCGACACATCTCCCGACTCGGACCTGCGTCCCCTGGTGGAGCGCGCCTGGGCCTCCCTGGTGAGCCAGGCCGACGCGATCGCCGACGACATCACGCTGACCCTGATCGCCATCCAGCCTCAGTGGTACGAGAGCGCCGACCCGCAGATCCGGGCCGACCTGCGGTCGAGCACCCGGGAGCACGTACGCCGCGGCATCCGCGCCATGGCCGGACTCACCCCGGGAGCCAATCCCGTCGATCTGTGGCGCGAGACCGGCCGGCGGCGGGCGCGGCAGGGCGTACCGCTCGAGTACTGCCTCAACGCCTACACCGTCGGCACCCGGATGCTGTGGGAGTCGATGGTCCACCAGCAGGAGGCGCTCGGGATCGACGACCGGGTGATGGTGCTCGCCGGGCGGCAGGTGTGGACCGACCTGGACGTGCAGAACTCCGTCATGTCCTCGGCCTACCGGAAGGAGGCGGCGCTGCTGCAGCGCCGCGACCTGCAGCTCCAGGGCCGGCTCCTCGACGGTCTGGCGGAGGGTCGTGGCGGCGATCCGGCGTTCGCCGCCGAGGTGCAGGAGATCCTCGGGATCGCGGCCGACTCGCAGATGGCCTGCGTCATCGCCGCCTTCGACGGCAACCGAGACTCACCGCTGCGCAACCCCGACGACCGGCTCGAACGCTGCGACCTGCTGTCGTTCTGGCACGTCCGCGGCGACCACCACTTCGGGCTGGTCCCGCTGGGGTCGCGCCCGGTCGCGGAGGCCGTCGCCGACCTGGTCGAGCAGCTCGCCTGCTGCAACTCCGGCCGGGTCGGGATCGCCACCGCCGACGACCTCAGCGGCTTCGGCACCGCCTTCCAGCTCGCCACGCACACGGTCGAGACGATCCCCCGGGGACGTACGGACATCGCGGTCGTCGACGACCGCCTCCCGCAGGTGCTCCTGACCGCTTCGCCAGCGGTCTCCGCGCTGCTCGTACGCCGCACCCTCGGCCCGATCCTGGCCCAGCCGACGCACCAGTCCGAGGTGCTGCTGGCGACGCTGCGCGCCCTCATCGCCCACGGCGGCTCCCCCACCCACGCCGCCGAGGACCTGATCTGCCACCGCAACACGGTCATCTACCGCATCAAGCAGATCCAGGACCTCACCGGCCGGAGCATCTCCGAACCCGGCGACCGACTGCTCCTGGCCCTCGCACTGATGGCCCTGGAGAGATAGCCGCGCTGGTCGAGCCGCCAGGCGGCTCGACCAGCGGTCTAGATGTCGACCAGGGTTCCGAGGCGGTCGCGGTGGAGGCCGGGGAGGCCGTACGCGATCTGGTCGGCCTTGGCCCGCTTGAGGTAGAGATGCGCGGGGTGCTCCCAGGTCATCCCGATGCCGCCGTGCAGCTGCACCGCCTCCTCGGCCGCGGTGACGGCGAGGTCACCGCAGTAGGCAGCCGCGACGTGTGTCGCGATCTCGGCCTCCTCGACGTCCCCGAGGGCCAGCGCGCCGGCGGCATGGCGTGCGGCCGCACCGCCACCCTCGACGCTGGTGTAGAGGTCGGCGAGCCGGTGCTTGAGCGCCTGGTAGCCACCCACGATCCGGCCGAACTGCCGCCGGACCTTGAGGTAGTCCACCGTCGTGGTCAGGCACCACTGCGCCACTCCGACCTGCTCCGAGGCCATCAGCGCGGCCCCAGCGAGCAGACCGGAACGTACGCCGTCGGCACCGTGCTCCGCGGCCACGACCACCTCGCCGGCGGCCGGGTCCAGACGTACGTCGGCGAGCCGGCGGGTCATGTCGAGCGAGCTCACCGGGGTGATCTGCGCCTGGTCCGCGGGGACGGCCCGGACCTCGACGCCGTCGGGCGTCGCGACCGGCACCAGGAGCGTGTCAGCCTCCAGAGCACCGGCGACCGAACGCACCTCGGTCTCGACGGGTTCCAGCGGCTGGGCGGCCGTGGCGGGCAGCGGTACGACCAGCGCCGCGGTGCGCTCGCCCGAGGCCAACCCGGCCAGCAGGTCGGCGCCGGCCTCGGTCGGCCCGGCCAGGAGCACGGACGTCGCGACGACCGCGCTGGTCAGGAAGGGCACCGGGGCGACCGAGCGGCCCAGCTCCTCCAGGACGACGGCGGCCTCGCGGGCGGACGCGCCGGCGCCACCGTAGGACTCCGGGACCAGCAGCCCCGCGAGCCCGAGCTCACCGGCGATCCCCTTCCACAGGACCGGGGTGAGCGAGCCGTCCCCGTCGTACGCCTTGACGACCTCGGCCGGGTCGCAGCGCTCGGCCAGGAACGACCTGACCGTGGCACGCAGGTCGGCGTCGAGCTCGTTGTCGAGCAGTTCGACCTCAGCAGCACTCATCGCGGGCTCCTTCATCGGGGGATGGCCTTCCAGGCAACGTCCTTGTCGACCCGGTGCTCCCCGGGGAGGCCGAGGACGCGCTCGGCCACGATGTTGCGCAGGATCTCCGAGGTGCCGCCCTCGATGGAGTTGCCCTTGGCGCGCAGGTAGCGGTAGACGGCGTCGCGGCCGCCGAAGTCGACGTGCTCGGGCCGGACCATCGTCCAGCCCTCCCCGTCCTCGTAGCGAAGACCCTCCTCACCGCGGAGCTCGAGGTCGAGCCCGGTGAGCTGCTGGTTGACCTTGGCGAACGTCAGCTTCATCGCCGACCCCTCCGGGCCGGGCTGGCCGACGGCCAGCTTCTGCCGCAGGCGGGCCCCGGTCAGCCGGGCCACCTCCGACTCGACCCACAGCTTGAGCAGCCGGTCCCGCAGCTCGGGGGTCTGCTGATCAGGATGCTGCCGCCACGACTCGGCGACCACGCCGAGCATCCCGCCCTCGCGGGGCATGGCGGCGCCGCCGATGGCGACGCGCTCGTTGTTGAGGGTCGCGTTGGCGACCTCCCAGCCTTGACCGACCGCACCGAGCCGGTGCGCGTCGGGGATCCGGACATCGGTCAGGAAGACCTCGTTGAACTCCGCCTCGCCGGTGATCTGGCGCAGCGGGCGTACCTCGACGCCGGGGTCGTGCATGTCGCAGAGGAAGTAGGTCAGACCGCGGTGCTTCGGGACGTCCGGGTCGGTGCGGGCGACCAGGATCGCGAAGTCGGCGTTGTGGGCGCCCGAGGTCCACACCTTCTGCCCGTTGACGACCCACTCGTCGCCGTCGAGGACCGCCCGGGTCGCCAGCCCGGCCAGGTCGGAGCCGGCACCGGGCTCGGAGAAGAGCTGGCACCAGATCTCGTCGCCGCACCACAGCGGCTCCAGGAACCGGGCCTTCTGCTCCGGGGTGCCGTAGGCGAGGATCGTCGGCGCGGCCATGCCGAGCCCGATCCCGTTGCGGCGCGGATTGTTGTCGGGGGCACCGGCCGCGTCGAAGAGATCGTTCACCAGCGGCTGCAGGGCCCGGGAGACCCCGAGACCACCCTCGCCCTCGGGGAACGCCACCCACGCCAGCCCGGCCCGGTAACGGGCGTGCAGGAAGGCGCTCGGCTCGGTCGTCGCGACCGGGTGCTCCGCCAGGAACTCCTCGACCCGCCTCTTGATGTCCTCAGGGGTCACTGCCGGCCCTCTCTACGCGCGGCCTGCTTGCGCAGCTCGGCCTTGGCGAGGGCGTTCTTGTGCACCTCGTCGGGGCCGTCGGCGAAGCGGAGCGTACGGATGCCGGCGTACGCCTTGGCCAGCGGGAAGTCCTGGGAGAGGCCACCGGCGCCGTGAGCCTGGATCGCCTTGTCGAGGATCCACTGGACGGTCGCCGGGGTGGCGATCTTGATCGCCTGGATCTCGGTGTGGGCACCCTTGTTGCCGACCGTGTCCATCAGCCAGGCGGTCTTGAGGACGAGGAGGCGCAGCTGCTCGATGCGTACCCGCGACTCGGCGATCCAGTCGCGGATCACGCCCTGCTCGGAGAGCGGCTTGCCGAAGGCCACGCGCGCCTCGACGCGCTCACACATCAGCTCGATCGCCCGCTCGGCCAGGCCGATGGAGCGCATGCAGTGGTGGATTCGTCCCGGTCCGAGCCGTGCCTGGGCGATCGCGAAGCCCATGCCCTCGGCCCCGATCAGGTTGCCCACCGGCACGCGTACGTCCTCGAAGACCAGCTCCGCGTGGCCGCCGTGGTCGTGGTCGTCGTAGCCGAAGACCTCCATGCCGCGCTTGATCGTGAGACCAGGGGTGTCACGCGGCACCAGGATCATCGACTGCTGCTGGTGGCGCTCGGCCGACGGGTCGGTCTTGCCCATCACGATGAAGATCTTGCAGTTCGGGTTCATCGCGCCGGTGATCCACCACTTGCGGCCGTTGAGGACGTACTCGTCGCCGTCGAGCACGATCGAGGTCTCGATGTTGGTCGCGTCCGAGGAGGCGACGGCCGGCTCGGTCATCGCGAAGGCGCTGCGGATCTGCCCGTCCAGGAGCGGCTGCAGCCACTCCTTCTGCTGCGCCTCGTTGCCGAAGTCGTGCAGCACCTCCATGTTGCCGGTGTCGGGGGCGGCGCAGTTGAACGCGGCCGGCGCGAGGTGGCTGCGGCCGGTGATCTCGGCCAGCGGGGCGTACTGCAGGTTGGTCAGCCCGGCCCCACCCTCGCCGGGCAGGAAGAGGTTCCACAGGCCACGCTTGCGGGCCTCCGCCCGGATCTCGCCGAGTACGGGGACGCTGTCCCAGGCCCACCTGTCCGGCAGTGCCGCGAGCTGCTCGTCGAAGACGGCCTCGTTCGGCTCGACGTACGTCTTCTGGAAGTCCCACACCGAGGCGACGAGCTCCTCGGTCCTGGCGTCGGGTGCGAAGTCCATGCCTCAGTTCTCCTTCATTGCAGACAGTCCCATGTCCAGGAGCGGGTGGATCCCGTCCCCGATCTTGTCGAAACCGGGCCCGACGGTCTGGCCCTTGAGGTAGCGGTAGTGGATCCCCTCGAGAATCGCGGCGAGCTTGTAGGCGGCCAGCCCGAGGTAGAAGCCGAACTCGCTCAGGTCACGCGGGCTGGCGGCGTCGTAGCGGGCGATGATCTCGTCCTCGGAGAGCCAGCCGGGGGCGTTGCTGACGTCGGTCACGGTGCCGTCGCCGGAGACGCTCGCCATCCGCTGGTAGGTCAGCAGGATCGCCAGGTCGGTGACAGGGTCGCCGAGCGTGGCCATCTCCCAGTCGACGACCGCCTTGATCCGGTCGCTCTCGTCGGTGAGTACGTTGTCGAGCCGGTAGTCGCCGTGCACGATCCCCGGCCCGCTCGAGGCGGCCTCGGCGGCCCCCGCCCGCTCCTCGAGCAGCGCGTGCAGCTCGTCGGCGGCGGGCAGGTCGCGGGAGTGGGACGCCTCCAGCTGCTTCTTCCAGCGCCTGACCTGCCTGCTCAGGAAGCCTTCGGGACGGCCGAACTCGCTCAGCCCGACCGCGGCCGGGTCGACCGCGTGCAGCGCCGCCATCACGTCGATGAGCTGCTCAGAGATCGCCTTCGTGCGCTCGGCGCCGAGCGGCTCGAGCTCGCGGGCGTAGCGGTAGGGCCGGCCGTCGACCTTCTCCATCACGTAGAACGGCGCGCCGAGCACCTCCTCGTCCTCGCAGAACGCGAACGTGTGCGGCACCGGCACGTCGGTGTCGCGCAGCGCGGTGATCACGGTGTGCTCGCGCTTCATGTCGTGCGCGGTGGCGAGCACGTGCCCCAGCGGCGGACGCCGGACGATCCACGAGTGGGTGCCGTCGGAGACGGCGTACGTCAGGTTGGACTTGCCGCCGGAGATGTGGGTCGCGCTCAGCTCGGCGCCGGCGCCCTCCACGTGCTCGGCGAGCCAGGGGCCGAGCCGGTCCAGGTCGAGACCGGGCAGTGATTCCGTCATCGGGCACCTCCGAGTGCGGGGACATGTCGGGCGAGGGTCTCGCGGGTGGTCGCGGCGTCCTCGTGGAGCACGGCGACCAGCCCGAGATCCCGAGCGCCGATGATGTTGGGCTCCGCGTCGTCGACGAAGGCGCACTCGGCCGCGTCGAGGCCGAGCTTGTCGAGGACGAGCTGGAAGATCGCCGGGTCGGGCTTGCGGAGGCGTACCTCCTCGGAGATCACCGCGACCTCGAACGTCTCCTCGATCGGGCCGTGGTCGTAGAAGCTGCCCCAGCTGTTGGACAGCAGCGCGACGCGTACGCCCGCGTCGCGCAGGTCGCGGGCCAGCGTCCACATCTCCGGGTCCGGCCCCATCCCGGCGAAGAGGCGCTTGAGGACGCCCACCGGGTCGACCGGGGTGCCGGCGTACGTCTCCAGGCGCTCGGCCAGGAGCCGGTCGAACTCCTCGACCGGGAGCTCGCCGAGCTCGAGCCGGTGGATCGGCGTGCCGGTGTCGACGTAGCGGCCCAGCCACTCCTGGAGGACCGTGGTGAAGCTCTCCGGCTTGATGCCGTCGGCCTGGATCCAGGCCGCGATCGAGTCACGGACGGGCGTGGTCATCACGCCGCCGTAGTCGAAGATGACAGCCTTCATGCGACGTACACGACCCGTCCGACCGTGGTGCCGTCGGCAAGACGCTGGACGCCGTCGGCCACCTGCTCCAGGGACAGCTCCTCGCTGACCAGCGGCTTGATCGAGCCCTCGGCCGCCATCCGGGTGAGCTCGGCGTGGCACTCCTTGACGAGCTCGGGACCGAGCAGGTTGTAGAGGCCCCAGTGGAGCCCGACGATCGAGTAGTTCTTGATCAGCGAGTGGTTGAGCGCGGCCTCCTGGATGCGGCCGCCGGCGAAGCCGATGATCAGGATCCGGCCCTCGAAGGCGATGCACTTGGTCGAACGGTCGTAGGTGTCGCCGCCGACCGGGTCGTAGATCACGTCGGCGCCCTTGCCGCCGGTGACCTCCTTGACGACCTTCACGAAGTCCTCTTCGTGCCGGTCGATCACGACGTCGGCGCCCAGCTTCTTGGCGACCTCGGCCTTCTCCGGCCCGCCGACGACACCGATCACGGTGGCACCCGCGGCCTTGCCGAGCTGGATCGCGGCGCTACCGACACCGCCCGCGGCGGCGTGCACGAGCAGCGTCTCGCCGGGCTGGATGTTTGCCCGGCGGTGCAGTCCGAACCAGCCGGTCTGGTAGCCGATGTAGAGGCTCGACGCCTCGGCGTCGGTGAGCGCCTCGGGAGCCTGGAACGTGGTCGCGGCATCCATCAGCGCGAGCTCGCCGAAGCCACCGTAGGGCAGCGCGGCACCGCCGATCACGCGGTCGCCGACCTGGAACCCGTCGACGTTCTCGCCGAGCGAGACCACCTCACCGCACAGCTCGACGCCGGCGGTGAACGGCAGCTCGGGCTTGACCTGGTAGAGACCCCGCGCCATCAGGACGTCGGGGAAGTTGGCCGGGCTGGCCAGCACCTTGACGACGAGCTGTCCGGCCCCGGGGGACGGGTCGGACACCTCCTCGAGCCTCATCACGTCCTTCGGCTCACCGAGCTCGTTGATCCGCCACGCCTTCATACCTGTCCCTCCACGTGCTGCCAGAGTCGGTTCATCCCGCCGAGCCACTTGTCGGTCTGTGTCGCCCGCGCGGCGTAGTAGTCGCCCACCTCCGGGTGCGGGAGCACCAGGAAGCGGTCGTCCTTGGTCGCCTCCCAGGCGGTGTCAGCGACCTGCTCGGGGGTGAGCGCGCCGTCGCGGCTGAGCAGCCCCGCCATCGGCCCGGACCGCTCGAGCATCCCGGTCTGCACGCCCTGCGGGCAGATCGCCTGGACGACGATGCCGTGGTGGCGGTAGGTCGCCGAGAGCCACTCCGCGAAGGCGACGGCGCCGTGCTTGGTGACCGAGTAGGTCGGCGTACCGACCATCATCAGCAGCCCCGCCGCGCTCGCGGTCACCACATAACGACCCGACTTCCGCTCGACCCACTCGGGGACGAGGAGGCGGGCCGCCCGGACGTGGGCCATGACGTTGACCTCGTACGACGCCTGCCAGTCCTCCTCGGGACAGTCCAGGCCGATGCCGCGGTCGATGCCGGCATTTCCGTACCACGTGTCGATCTGGCCGAGGTGGTCCGTTGCGGCCTCGACCAGGCGGGCGACACCCTCGACGGAGGCCGCGTCGCCGGCCACCGGGTGGGCGCCGATCTCCTTCGCGGTCTCGGCGAGGCGTACGTCGTCGATGTCGTTGATCACGACGCGGACGCCCTCGGCGACGAGGCGGGCGGCCAGGGCACGGCCGATCCCGCCTGCGGCGCCGGTGACGACGGCGGTGCTGTCGGGAGCGATCGGCATCAGACGCGACCGCCCGCGAGGGTGAGGCCGCCGTCGACGGTGACCAGCTGGCCGGTCATCCAGCCGGCGTCCTCGGAGAGGAGGAAGGAGGCGACGCCGGCGATGTCCTCGGGGAGGCCGAGGCGCTTGAGCGGGTAGGCCGCCGAGACCTCGGCCTCGCGGCCCTCGTAGAGGAGCTCGGCGAACTTGGTCTTCACGACCGCCGGGAGGATCGCGTTGACGCGTACCTTCGGGCCGAGCTCGACCGAGAGCTCCTGGGTGATGTAGCTGAGCATCGCCTTGCTCGCGCCGTAGGTGGCGATCAGGGGCGTCGGGGCCAGCCCGGCGACCGAGGAGATGTTGACGACCGCGCCGCCGTGCTCGGACATCCACTGCCGCCAGACCTGCTGGGTCCAGCCGATCGGCGAGAGGCAGTTGACCTCGACGGTCTTGCGGGCCGACTCGCGGTCCATGTCGATCAGGCCGCCGGCCTTGGGGTTGATGCCGGCGTTGTTGACCAGCAGGTCCGCGCTGCCGAACGTCTCGATCGCGGTCTTGACGACCTCCTCCTGGTGGTCCGGGTCGTCGGCCTTCCCGGCGACACCGAGCGCGACCGCCTTGCCGCCGAGCCCCTCGACCGCCTCCTCGAGCGCCTCGGGCTTGCGCGCCGTGATGACGACCTTCGCACCCTCCTCAACCAGCCGCTGGGCGATGCCCAGACCGATGCCCCGGCTGGCCCCCGTGATGATCGCCGTACGTCCCTCGAACCTCGACATGCTCAATCCCTCGTGTGCTCGGCTAATCTAAGCGCTTGCTTAGGTGGTGACAGCGGTCACTCTACGGGGTCACCCAAGAACATGGAAGGTCGGCGTCCAAGCAATGCCGAATCTGCAGTTGTGGCGTGCCGAAAACGCAGTTGTGGACGACGAAACCATCGTTTCGTCGCCCACAACTGCGGACTCGGCCGCCAGAACTACCGATTCGGCCGGGGGTGAATCGTCAGCCGACGACGACCTCGATCCGCTGGAACTCCTTGAGGTCGGTGTAGCCGGTGGTGGCCATGGCGCGCTTGAGGGCACCGACGAGGTTCATGGTGCCGTCGGCGACGTGCGAGGGGCCGTAGAGGACCTCCTCGAAGGTGCCGACCGACTCGAACGCGACGCGCTCGCCGCGGGGCAGGTCGGCGTGGTGGGCCTCGTTGCCCCAGTGGAACCCCTTGCCGGGAGCGTCGGTGGCGCGGGCGAACGGCGAGCCGACCATGACCGCGTCGGCGCCGCAGGCGATCGCCTTGGCGATGTCGCCGGAGCGGCCGACGGCACCGTCGGCGATGACGTGTACGTAGCGGCCACCCGACTCGTCGAGGTAGTCACGGCGCGCGGCAGCCACGTCGGCGACGGCGGAGGCCATCGGCACCGCGACACCCAGCACCGTCCGCGTCGTGTGCGCCGCACCGCCGCCGAAGCCGACCAGGACGCCGGCAGCGCCGGTGCGCATCAGGTGCAGCGCGGCCTGGTAGGTCGCGCAGCCACCGACGATGACCGGCACGTCGAGCTCGTAGATGAACTCCTTGAGGTTGAGCGGCTCGGCCTGCGAGGAGACGTGCTCGGCCGAGACGGTGGTGCCGCGGATGACGAAGAGGTCGACGCCGGCATCGACGACGGCCTTGGCGTACTCCTTCGTCCGCTGCGGCGACAGCGCACCCGCCACGGTGACGCCCGAGGCGCGCACCTCGCGCAGCCGCTCGGTGATCAGCTCGGCCTGGATCGGCGCCTCGTAGATCTCCTGCAGACGCCGGGTCGCGTCGACACCGCTCAGCTCGGCCAGCTCGTCGAGCAGCGGCTGCGGGTCGTCGTAGCGGGTCCACACGCCCTCGAGGTTGAGCACC
Source organism: Nocardioides sp. NPDC126508 (assembly GCA_040302365.1). GTDB lineage: Bacteria > Actinomycetota > Actinomycetes > Propionibacteriales > Nocardioidaceae > Nocardioides. The sequence goes on along the minus strand of JBEOUM010000002.1, from coordinate 337,431 downwards.
CCGAGACCGCCGAGCTTGCCCATCGCGATCGCGGTCGACGGCGACATCACCGAGTCCATCGGCGCGGCGAGGACGGGGATGTCGAAGCGATAGGCGTCGATCTGCCAGTCGGTGCTGACCTCGGTGGTGTCGCGGGTGCGGCGGGACGGCACGATCGCCACGTCGTCGAAGGCGTACGCCCGTCGTGCTCGCTTGGCCCGGCCGATCTCGATCTCAGTCACAGGACGGATTGTTCCACGTGACCGGATCGAGATCGGAAAGCACGCACCGACCTGGACCGTCAGCTCCAGTCGTAGGAGAGGACGAAGTCGTACGCCTCGCCGCCGCCCTCCTCGGAGAGGACCATGTCGGCCTCGCCGACGAGGCCCTCGAGGCCACCGGTGCCGAGGCCCGGGATCACGGTGAGGTGGGAGCGGACGGTCTTGTCGGCGTACGTCCCGCTGATCCGCCACACGCAGGACCCCTCCTGACCGGCGATGGAGCCGGTGAACTGCTCGTACGCCTCGAAGACCGCGCCGCCGGCCGGGTTGCCGTAGGCGCCGATCATCCGGGCGACTCCCTTGCCCTCGATCTCGCCGCTGTAGGTGTAGTCGGTCTCGGAGGCGGTCAGGCCGCGGGTGGGGATGTAGACGTCGTCGCCCATCTGGGTGCCCTCGCCGTCGATGTCGACGTAGGCCGCCTCGATCCAGCGCGCGACGTTCATCGTGGTGCTTGCCTTGTTGCTGTAGGTCGTCATGGCTCCAGCCTGCCGGGGGAACAGGGGCGCGGGATTGAAGGAACGCGCCATATCGTTGGCGGCATGGGCCAGATGGAGGGCCGGGGCTATCCCGACGCGATCGTGCGTCCGGTGACCGCGGCCCGGACGATCACCACCGAACGGTTCGCCCCGTCCGCCGAGGTCGCCGGCCATGTCGACTACCACTGGTACGTCGGCTGGGACCTCGAGCACCCGCACGACCAGCAGGTCATCCCCCAGCCGCGCATCCACGTCGCCGCCGAGGAGGGCCGGCTGCTGGTCCACGGCATCGGCCGGCGCCCGTTCGTCCGCCACCTCACCGGCCGCGGCCACACGCTCGGCATCTCGTTCCTGCCCGGCCTCTTCCGCCCCGTGCTCGGCAGCCGGGTCAGCGCGATCGCCGACCGGGTCGTCCCGGCCCAGGACCTGCTCGGCGTCGACGATCGCCCGGCCGCGGAACGGATCCTGTCGTCGGCCGACCCGAAGGAGATGGTCTCCGCGATGGAGACCTACCTCTTGAAGGTCGGCCTCCCCACGGATCCGGTCGCCGAGGACGTACGCCGCTGGATGGCCCTGGCCGAGGACGACCGCTCGATCACCCGGGCCGAGCAGCTCGCCGACCGCGCCGGCCTGAGCCTGCGGTCGCTGCAGCGCCTGTTCGGCGACTACGTCGGGATCGGCCCGAAGTGGGTCGTGCAGCGGTTCCGCGTGCTCGAGGTCGCCGCCCGCGCCCACTCCGGCGACGTCGACTGGGCCGCCGTCGCCGCGGAGCTCGACTTCAGCGACCAGGCACACCTGGTGCGTACGTTCCGGGGGGTCGTGGGCGCTCCGCCGGCGACGTACGCGAAGGACCTCTAGCCGCGAGCGAGTCGCTCGAGCCCGGCCGCCGAGGACGAGCCGGGCTCGGCCCGGTAGAGCACGATCCGCTGGCTGGTCTCGGGCAGCACCATCGCCTCGTAGGCCAGGTCCATGCGCCCCACCACCGGATGCCGCAGCCGCTTGATGCCGTAGCCGCAGTCCATCACCGGATGCTCGGCCCACAGCTCGGCGAACAGGTCGCTGCGCTGGACGAGCTCGCCGACCAGGCAGCTGAGGATGTGGTCGTCGGGGTGCAGGCCCGAGGAGTAGCGCAGGAAGCCGACCATCTGCAGCCCGGTGCCGTCGGGGTCGACGAAGAGCTCGCGCCCGTCCGGCTCGAGGAAGAACCGGCGGATCAGGTTCGGGCGGTGGGGGCGGCTCGCATAGGGCGCATCGAAGTCCAGCCCGTGACCGAAGAGACGGTGACCGAGGTCGTTCCAGGCGAGCACGTAGTTGGCGTGGTCGACGATGACCGCCGGACCGGGGTAGTCCATCACCATCGCCACCGCTGCCGGGCGCGGCTCCACGTCGCGGCCGCCTCCCGAGACCGTCTCGACGGGGCGCGCCAGCCGGCGCAGGTGGTCGTGCTCCTCGGCGCTCAGCCGCAGCGCCCGGGCGAGCGAGTCGATCACCGAGTCGGAGGCGTTGTGGTGGTCGGCCCGCTCCAGCCGGGTGTAGTAGGTCGGCGAGACACCGGCCAGCATCGCCAGCTCCTCACGTCTGAGCCCAGGGACGCGGCGGGCGCCGTAGGACACCAGCCCGGCCTCCTCGGGACTGATCGCCGCCCGGCGGCTGCGCAGGAACTCTCCGAGCTCGGTCGTCATGGTTCCTATAGTGCGGCCGCGCGGCGATTTCTTCCTGACCCTGTCAGTGCCAGGCACGCGGGTGACTGTCAGGACAGGTGTCTGGCTGGCGTACGTCATCCGGCGGAGCGTTGGGGCCATGACCACGACTACCCAGGCCGAGCCCGTACGCGAGGCCGCGATGACCCGCGGGCAGCTGCTGGTGCTCCTGCTGCTGCTCGCCTCCCAGTTCACCCTCACCGTCGACTTCTCGATCCTCAACGTGGCGCTGCCGACCGTCGGCGACAGCCTCGGCTTCGCCGAGGCCCACGTGCAGTGGATCGCGACCGCGTTCGCGCTGTGCGCGGCCGGCTTCACGCTGCTCTTCGGCCGGATCGGCGACTACCTCGGCCGGCGCCGGGTCTTCCTGGTCGGCATGGTCGCGCTGGGCGCCGCCTCGCTGCTCGGCGGCGTCGCCACCTCGCCCGAGATGCTGCTGACCGCGCGGGTCGCGCAGGGTCTGGCCACCGCCGCGGTCACCCCGGCGGCGCTCTCGCTGCTCACCGTCTCCTTCCCCGAGGGACCGCTGCGTCAGCGCGCCCTGGGCCTGAACAGTGTGGTGATGTCGACGGGCTTCACCGCCGGGGCGGTGCTGGGTGGCGTGCTCACCGACCTGCTGTCGTGGCGCTGGGCGTTCCTGGTCAACGTACCGATCGCGCTGCTGGTCGTGGCGATCGCGCCGTTCGTGCTGCGGGACTCCGCCGACCGGGAGCCGTCGCGGCTCGACATCCCGGGTGCCGTGCTGGTGACCGGCGGTCTGCTGGCGCTCGTCTACGGCGCGACCCGGTTGGGCGAGGCGGGCATCGGCGACGTGACCGGGCTGGCCGCGATCGGTGGCGCGGTGGTCCTGCTGGTCGCCTTCTGGCGTGCCGAGTCCACCCACCCGCACCCGCTGGTGCCGCTGCAGATCCTCACCCGGCGCACGATCGGGTTCGGCAACATCGCCGGCTTCGCGACCTTCGCCTTCGAGTCCTCGCTGGTCTTCGTGCTGACCATGTACCTCCAGCACGTCCTCGGCCTCGACGCGCTGCAGACCGGGCTGATGCTGGTGGCGATGGGTCTGGGCGCGATCATCGGCGGTTCCGTCGCACCCCGGTTCATCGAGACCTACGGCGTACGCAACGCCGTCGCGGGCGGTCTCGCCCTCCAGGCGGTCACCACCGGCGTTCTCGTCCTGATCGGGCCCTCGGTCGGCTGGCTCTGGTTCGTCGGGCTGATGAACTTCGTCGGCGCGATCGGGCACGTCGCCGCGATCGTCGGGTTCATGGTCGCGGCGACCTCCGGGCTGCCCGACCACGAGCAGGGGCTGGCCACCGGCCTGGCGATGATGACCCAGCAGGTCGCGATCGCGCTCGGCATCCCGATCATGTCCACCGTGGCCACCGCCGCGGGCGGGATCGCTTCGCTCGGCGCGCTTCATGTCGCGATCGCCGTCAACGCCGTCCTGGTCCTGGTCGCCGCGGTGCTGGTGGCCGTCGGGATGCCCGTCCGCCGGTCCATCCTCCGGAACTCTCTGAACTAAGTTGATGAAGTCAGTAGACTTTTGCGCATGAGCGCGCCCCTACCTCGTCTCCGACTCGCCGTGGCTCTCGATGGCGCCGGGTGGCATCCGGCCGCCTGGCGAGAGCCGGACGCCCGGCCGGAAGATCTACTGAAACCCGGCTACTGGGCCGGTCTCGTCCAGGAGGCCGAGACCGGCCTGCTGGACTTCGTCACGATCGAGGACTCGCTCTCGATCCAGACCGACGCCCCGTTCGGCACCGAGGACGACGATCGCACCGACCGGGTTCGCGGCCGGCTCGACGCCGTCCTGATCGCCTCCCGGATCGCGCCGCTGACCAGCCACATCGGCATCGTGCCGACCGCGATCGTCACCCACACCGAGCCGTTCCATCTCAGCAAGGCGATCGCGACGCTGGACTACGTGAGCCGCGGCCGGGCCGGCGTACGGGTGCAGGTGGCGCCGCGACCGCGCGACGCGGCGCTGTTCGGGCGGCGCGAGTTCCCGGACATCTCGTACGCCGACCTGCGCTCGCCCACGGGCGAGGGGTTGCTCCGCGAGACGTTCGCCGAGGCGGCTGACTACGTCGAGGTGCTGCGGCGGCTGTGGGACTCCTGGGAGGACGACGCCGAGATCCGTGACGTCGCGACCGGCCGGTTCGTCGACCGCGACAAGATCCACTACATCGACTTCGAGGGACTCCACTTCGACGTGAAGGGACCCTCGATCACCCCGCGACCGCCGCAGGGACAGCCGGTGGTGGCCGCGCTCGCCCACCGCGACCGGCCCTTCGAGCTGGTCGGCACCTCGACCGACGTCGGGTTCGTGACACCGCGGACGGCCGCCGACATCGCCTCGATCACCGCCGAGATCCGGGCCGCGCAGGACGCAGCCGGCCGTGGCGACGAGACCGTCCACGTCTTCGGCGACATCGTCGTCGTGCTCGACGAGACCGAGCAGGCCGCCCAGGACCGGCTGGCCCGGCTGAACGAGGCGGCCGGTGCTGCGTACGAGTCCGACGCGCTGATCTTCGCCGGCACCGCCGAGGGGCTCGCCGACCTGCTCGCGACCTGGCACGCCGCGGGTCTGAGCGGGTTCCGGCTGCGTCCCGCGGTGCTCCCCGACGACCTGCGTCGGATCACCCGGAGCCTCGTGCCCGAGCTGCAGCGGCGCGGGCTCTTCCACGACGCGTACGCCGAGACGACCCTGCGGGGCGCGCTCGGTCTGCCGCGTCCCGTCAGCCGCTACGCCACCACCGAGGGGACGCCCGCATGAGCACCGTGCGCAACGACAAGCCGAAGAAGCAGATCCACCTCGCCGCCCACTTCCCCGGCGTCAACAACACCACCGTCTGGAGCGACCCGGCCTCGGGCAGCCACATCGAGTTCGACTCGTTCGTGGAGTTCGCGCAGATCGCCGAGCGCGGCCTGTTCGACTTCCTGTTCCTCGCCGAGGGGCTGCGGCTGCGCGAGCAGGCCGGGAAGATCTACGACCTCGACGTGGTCGGCCGACCGGACACGTTCACCATCCTGGCCGCGCTCGCGGCGGTCACCGACCACCTCGGGCTGACCGGCACGATCAACTCGACGTTCAACGAGCCCTACGAGGTCGCCCGCCAGTTCGCGAGCCTCGACCACCTCTCCGACGGCCGGGCCGCGTGGAACGTGGTCACCTCCTGGGACGCGTTCACCGGGGAGAACTTCCGCCGCGGCGGCTACCTGCCGCAGGGCGAGCGCTACGAGCGGGCCCGGACCTTCCTCGACGCCGCGACCCGGCTGTGGGACACCTGGAAGGGCGACGAGATCCTCGCCGACAAGGCCTCCGGGGAGTTCCTGTCGACGCCGACCCCGGGGGCGTTCGAGCACCACGACAGCCAGTTCGACATCGCGGGCCGGTTCAACGTCCCGCGCAGCCCGCAGGGCCGCCCGGTCATCTTCCAGGCCGGCGACTCCGAGGAGGGCCGCGAGTTCGCCGCCGCCAAGGCCGACGCGATCTTCTCCCGCCACAGCCACCTCGAGGACGGCCAGCGGTTCTACGCCGACGTGAAGGGACGGTTGGAGAAGTTCGGCCGCCGCCACGAGGACCTGCTGATCCTGCCCGCGGCCACCTTCGTGCTCGCCGACACCGACGCCGACGCGGTCGAGCTGGCCCGGGAGATCCGCTTGCAGCAGGTCTCGCCCGCGACCGCGATCAAGCTGCTCGAGCAGCTGTGGAACCGCGACCTCTCCGACCACGACCCCGACGGCCCGCTGCCCACCGTCGACCCGTCCGAGAACGACGATCTGATCGCCAAGGGCCGCGCCAGCGCCCGCTCGCACGGCGACCGGCTGGAGCAGGCCGAGCGCTGGCGCGAGGTCTCGCGAGCGAAGGGGCTGAGCACCCGCGAGACCATCGTCGAGGTCACCGGCCGGCAGAGCTTCATCGGCTCGGCGGAGACGATCGCGTCCACCCTCGACGACTACGTCCAGGCCGACGCCGCCGACGGCTACATCCTGGTCCCCCACATCACCCCCGGCGGCCTGGCCCCCTTCGTCGACCACGTGGTGCCGCTGCTCCAGGAGCGCGGCGTCTTCCGCACCGCCTATGAAGGGGCCACGCTCCGCGAGAACCTCGGGCTGCGGGAGCCGACCAGATGAGGTTCCTCGCCATCACGCTCATCGTCCACCGGCCCGATCCGGTGACGGGGCAGCAGAAGCCGACGTACGAGAGATTTCGGGAGGTCGTCACCAACGCCGTCCTCGCCGAGGAGCTCGGATTCGACGGGTTCGGGGTCGGCGAGCGGCACGAGCGGCCGTTCATCTCCTCCTCCCCGACCGTGGTCCTCTCCCACCTCGCGGCCCGCACCGAGCGGATCCGGCTCTTCACCGCGGTGACCACGCTGGCGCTGCTGGACCCGGTGCGTGCCTACGAGGACTACGCCACCCTCGACCACCTCTCCGACGGCCGGCTCGAGCTGATCATCGGCAAGGGCAACGGCTCCGCGCAGCGTGACCTGTTCCAGGTGACTCCGGAGGACCAGTGGGACCGGAACGCCGAGTCCTACGAGATCTTCCGGAAGCTGTGGCGCGAGGACCGGGTGACGGCGTCGCCGCGGTTCCGGCCCGAGCTGGTCGAGGCGGAGGTCTGGCCGCGGCCGCTGCAGCAGCCGGTGCGGGTCTGGCACGGCAGCGCCACCTCGAAGGAGTCGGTCGACCTGGCCGCCCGCTACGGCGACCCGCTCTTCTCCGCCAACGTCACCAACCCGATCGAGCCCTACGGCGAGCTCGTCGACCACTACCGCGACCGCTGGGTGGCCTACGGCCACGACCCCGCCGACATCGCGATCGGCGCCGGGACCGCGGGCCTCTACGTGGCACCGACCAGCCAGGAGGCGTACGCCGCCTACCGCCCGGTCTTCGAGGGCCAGCTCGCCTTCCAGGCGAGCGTCGGGCTGGAGCCGGTCTTCCCGACCCTGGAGGACTTCGTCGAGCGCTCCTCGGCGCTGGTCGGGTCACCGCAGCAGGTGGTCGAGAAGATCCACCGCTACCACGAGCGCTTCGGCCACCAGGTCGTCCACGTCCACGCGGATGCCAGCGGTCTCAGCGAGCAGCAGCATCGCGACAGCCTGGAGCTCTTCGCGACCGAGGTCGCCGCCCCGCTGCGTACCGCCCTCCCCGACCCGCCCTGGGGCTGGGGCTCCCCCACGAACGGAGCGAACTCATGAGCAACACCCCTCTGTCCGTCCTCGATCTCGTGCCCGTGGCGTCCGGTGCCTCCGGCGCCGATGCGTTACGCAACGCCGTCAACCTCGCGCAGGCGACCGAGTCGTTCGGCTACCACCGCTACTGGGTGGCCGAGCACCACCTCAACCCCGGTGTCGCCGGCACCTCGCCGGCGGTGGTCCTGGCGTTGCTGGGCAGCGCCACCTCGACGATCCGGATCGGGTCCGGAGCGGTGCTGATGGGACACCGGACGGCCCTGTCGACGATCGAGGAGTTCGGGCTGCTCGACGCCGCCTTCCCCGGCCGGATCGACCTCGGCCTGGGGCGGTCCGGCGGCAGACCGGGGGCTGCGGCTCCGGTGGGCGTCCCGGTCGAGCTGACCGACGGACGCACCCCGGAAGGGCTCCTCGTCCCGCCGAAGTTCGACCCCAGCGGGCTGCTCGGGTCACCGCGCTTCCGGCTCCAGAAGGAGCTCCTGCAGCTCCCCGGCGCGACCGCGGCCGACTACGGCGAGCAGATCGACACGATCCTGGCGTTCGTCGAGGGCACCTACCGCGACGCCGCCGGCACCCCGGCGCAGGTGGTCCCCGGTGAGGGCGCGGAGCTCGAGCTGTGGGTGCTCGGCAGCAGCGGCGGCGAGAGCGCCGAGGCGGCCGGGAAGCGAGGACTCCGGTTCGCGACGAACTACCACGTCAACCCGTCCGGCGTCCTGGAGGCGGCCCATTCCTACCGCAACGCCTTCGCGCCTTCCGACACCCTCACCGCGCCGCACGTCGCAGTCTCCGCCGACGTCGTGGTCGCCGAGACCGAGGAGGAGGCGCGCGAGCTCGCCACCGGCTACGGCCTCTGGGTCCGCTCGATCCGCACCGCCGAGGGTGCCATCCCGTTCCCGACGCCCGACGAGGCCCGCGAGTGGAGGTGGACCGAGGAGGACCGGGCGCTGGTCCAGGACCGGCTCGACACCCAGTTCGTCGGCACCGCTGCGCAGGTCGCCGACCAGCTGGAGATCCTCCGGAGCGCGGTCGATGCCGACGAGCTGGTCATCACGACCATCACCCACGACCACGCCGACCGGGTCCGCTCCTACGAGCTGCTCGCGGAGGAGTGGGCCCGCCGCGGCCACTAGGCCCAGATGCCCCACCGAGGTACCTCGGTGGGGCATCGCTTCCCTCGTGGAACTCCACGAAAGCAGCGACCGCCCACCGAGTTACCTCGGTCAGCATTCAGCCGATCCGCCCCCTACGGCTTCTTCTCCCCCGCCTCGACCGCGACCGGCAGCCGGTTGCCGGCCGGCGGGAGCGGGCAGGTGGCGTGGTCGGTGTAGGCGCACGGCAGGTTGGTCGCGCGGTTGAAGTCCACGATCACGTTGCCGTCCGGATCGGGAGCGTCGACGGAGAGCGACCGGTTGGCGGCGTACGTCGTCTTCCCCGAGGTCTGGTCGACGAACAGCACGTGCAGGGAGCCGGGGGCGAAGCCGGGGAACGCGATCAGGCTGTGCACGGCACCGCCCACCTCGAACTCGATCTCTCCCACCGCCTCGTAGACGTGCTCGAGGCCGTCGACGACCGAGCCGACGGTGGTCGGCACCGGCGTCTCATAGGCGACGAAGCGCCCGGGAACGGCCCACCTCGGATCCGGCGCGTAGGCCTCGGTGCCGCGGTAGCCGACCAGGACGGGGTTGTCCGGGTGCCGGGGACGGATGATGTCGTTGCCGCCGCGCTTGGCGATCTCGACGACCGCGTCGCCGAACGCGGCGGTGACCCCGTCGCGCTCGTCGATCACGCCGAACGAGTGCCGGCCGGTGACCTCGACGCCGTCGACGACGAGCGACTCACCCGGAGCCAGCGAGACCACGATGCCCTCGGGGCCGGTCGACCAGGCGCCCGGGACGTCGTCGTACGTCTCCGGCTCCTCGGCGAGCCAGCGGATCGAGGTGATCGCCAGGAAACCGTGGGCCGAGGCGCGCTTCTTCTCATGCTCCTCGTGCCAGGTGGTCCAGTCCTGGGCGAAGGTGTCGGTGACGGTCATGGGGTCCTCCCGGAAGGTTCAGAATGCCGGCTTCGGATTGAACTCCGACTTGTCGAGCTTTATGTCCGAAACGTCCCACTTCGTGAAGATCTTGTTGTACGTCCCGTCGGCGATGAGCGCGTTGATGGCGTCGACGAGCACCGGCGCCAGCGGCGACTTCTTGGCGACGACGAAGCCGACGTCGGTGAGGCTGAGCTCGCCGAGGTACTTCAGACCGGGCTGGTGGGAGACGAGATACTTCAGCGACAGGGTCGGCCCGAAGTAGAGATCGGTCTTGCCGTTCTGCAGGCCGAGCAGGATCGCGGCGTTGTCCTTGAAGTACTCCACCTTGTAGGCTTTCTTGCCGGCCTTCTCGCACTCGGCGGCGCCGTCCTCGAGGATCTGCTGGAAGCTGGAGCCCGGCGAGGTCGCCACGGTGTGGCCGCAGATGTCGGTCAGCGTCTTCACCTGGTCGAGGTCGCCGTCCTCACGGGAGACGAACGACTGCCCGTCGAGCAGGTACGTCGCGTAGTCGACCACCTGGAGCCGCTCGGAGGTGACCGCGAAGTTGGCCTGGCCGACGTCGTACTTCCCGCTCTGCGCGCCCGGGACGATCGTCTCGAAGCTGCCGAACTCCGTCTTCCAGCTCACGCCGAGCTTGGCCGCGACCGCGTTGCGCAGGTCGATGTCGAGACCGATCTGCTCCCCGGCCTGGTTCGACCCGCCGTGCGGGAGCCCCTGCTCACCCGTGGCCTCGGTGGTGCCGAGGATCAGCGTCTTCGACTTCTGTACGTCGACGGGCAGCCGCTTCGTCAGCGCCGGGTCGGCCTCGACGTCCGAGACGACGTCCTGGGTCGGGATCGCGGCCGGCTCGGCGGAGGTCGATCCGTCCGCCCCGATGCCACGTTCGGTGTCGCTGAGCGTGTCGGAGGCGTTGCCACATCCGGCGAGGACGAGGGCCGCGACGGCGACCAGGGCGAGTTTCAGCTTCATGTGGGTTCCTTGTCTGGGGGTCACAACACAGCGGAGAGGAACGCCCGAGCGCGCTCATGGGTGGGAGAGACGAGTACGTCGCCGGGTGGCCCGGCCTCGACCAGCCGGCCGTCGTCGAGGAAGACGACCTGGTCGGCGACCTCACGCGCGAAGCCGATCTCGTGGGTGACCACGATCATCGTCATCCCGGTCCGGGCGAGGTCCTTCATCACGCCGAGCACCTCGCCGACCATCTCGGGGTCGAGCGCGGAGGTCGGCTCGTCGAAGAGCATCAGCTCGGGCTCGACCGCGAGTGCGCGGGCGATCGCCACCCGCTGCTGCTGGCCGCCCGACATCTGCCGCGGGTAGGAGCGCTCCCGGTCGGCCAGACCGACCCGGTCGAGCAGCTCGCGCCCGCGCGTCTCGGCCGCCCGGCGGCGTACGCCTGCGGCCAGCTGGCCCTCCAGGACGTTCTCCAGGGCGGTCTTGTGCGGGAACAGGTTGAACTGCTGGAACACCATCCCGATCCGGCTGCGCTGGCGGGTGATCGCCCGGTCGGAGAGCTCCCTGAGATGGGCTCCTTCGCACCGGTAGCCGATGATCTCGCCGTCCACCTCGACGAAGCCGGCATCGGGCTTCTCCAGGTGGTTGACCGTACGCAGCAGCGTCGACTTCCCCGACCCCGACGGCCCCAGGACGACCGCCACCGAGCCCCGGGCGACGTCGAGGTCGATGCCGTCGAGGACCGTGTTGGCGCCGAACCGCTTGCTCAGGCCGCGGACGCGCACCAGCGGCTCGCTCATCAGAGCACCTCCAGGTCACGACGGGGTCGCGAGCGCGGCACGAGCGGGAGCTGGCCGCGCCAGAGCCGCCAGAAGCCGGTGCGCGCGCCCTTGCCGCGGGCGTAGTAGCGCTCGACGAAGAACTGGATCGTGGACAGGACCGTGACCAGGATCAGATACCAGATCGTGGCGACCAGCAGCAGCGGGATGACCAGGTAGTTCTGGGCATAGATCAGCTGGACCGAGTAGAGCAGGTCCTGCACCGCGATCACGGAGACGATCGAGGTGCCCTTGAGCAGCCCGATCAACAGGTTGCCCGAGGCCGGGATGATCGCCGGCATCGCCTGCGGGAGCACGATCCGCCAGAAGATCCGGGCCTTGGACAGGCCGAGCGCCTTGGCCGCCTCGGTCTGCCCGGCCTCGACCGAGACCAGGCCACCGCGGATGATCTCGGCAGCGAACGCGGCGATGTCGAAGGTGAGCCCGACGAAGGCCGCGAGCAGGCCGCTGAACAGGTGGGCCGTCTCGATCGTCACGAACGGCTCGAGGAACGGGATGCCCAGGCTGATCTGCGGATACAGCGAGGCCATCTGGAACCAGAAGAGCAGCTGCAGCAGCGGCGGCACGCTCCGGAAGAACCAGATGTAGACCGCGCTCACCGAGCTCAGCACCGGGTTCGCGGAGAGCCGCATGACCGCGAGCACGATGCCCAGCAGGTAGGAGCTGACCAGCACCGCCGCGGTCAGCCACAGCGTCAGCACCAGCCCGTCGAGGATCGAGGGGCGCAGGAAGAACGCGCCGACCACGTCCCAGTGGTAGCGCGGGTTCGTCACCAGGCTCTTCACGATCCCCGCGACGACCAGCAGCGCGAGCACCGCGGAGATCCACTGGCCCGGTTTGCGGCGCGCGACGAGCCGGGCACCGAGGACCTGCTCGTCGCCCTCGCGGGCGAGCAGGGGACGGCCACGTACGGCCTCATCAACACTCACGCCGTCGCCTCCGTAGCGCAAGCGCAATCGTACGGAGGCGACGGCGTGTGGAGTCCTTGGTTCACTCGCTGACGCTCGCTCACGCGCGACCACCCCTATATGTCGAGTAACTTGCTCAACATTCTAGCCGTGATGCACGGATCCGGACGGGGCATCCGGAAAATGGGACGAGCCCCGAACCCAAGGGGGTTCGGGGCTCGACTCGCGCGAGACTCGGGCGAGCTCAGACGTGGTAGTTCGGCGCCTCGGCGGTGACCTGGACGTCGTGGGGGTGCGACTCCTTGAGCGAGGCGGAGGTGATCCGCATGAAGCGGCCCTTCTCCTGCAGCTCGGTGATGGTGCGCGCGCCGACGTAGAACATGGTCTGGTGCAGACCACCGGTGAGCTGGTGGGCGACGGTGGCCAGCGCGCCCTTGTAGGCGACCTGGCCCTCGACACCCTCGGGCACGATCATGTCGTCGTCGGTGACCTCGGCCTGGAAGTAGCGGTCCTTGGAGAAGGACTTCTTGCCGCGGCTCGACATGGCGCCCATCGAGCCCATGCCGCGGTAGGCCTTGAACTGCTTGCCGTTGATCAGGACCGTGTCGCCGGGGGTCTCCTCGGTGCCGGCGAGCATCGAGCCGAGCATCACGGTGTCGGCGCCGGCGACGATGGCCTTGCCGATCTCGCCGGAGTAGCGCAGCCCGCCGTCGGCGATCACCGGGACGCCGGCCGGCTTGCAGGCCAGGGAGGCCTCGTAGACCGCGGAGATCTGCGGGACACCGACACCGGTGACGACGCGGGTGGTGCAGATCGAGCCCGGCCCGACTCCGACCTTGACCGCGTCCGCGCCCGCGTCGACGAAGCTCTGCGCACCCTCCTTGGTCGCGACGTTGCCGCCGATGACCTGGACGTGCTTGGTGGCCGGGTCGGTCTTGAGGCGGCGGACCATGTCGATCAGCATGCGTACGTTGCCGTGGGCCGTGTCCGCGACGAGCACGTCGACGCCGGCGTCGATGAGCGTGGTGGCCCGCTCCCAGGCGTCGCCGAAGTAGCCGATCGCCGCACCGACGAGCAGTCGGCCCTGGCCGTCCTTGGAGGCGTCGGGGAACTGCTCGGACTTCACGAAGTCCTTGACCGTGATCAGGCCGGTGATGCGGCCGTCGGCGTCGACCAGCGGGAGCCGCTCGAGCTTGTGCTGGCGCAGCAGCTTGGTGGCCTCTTCGCGGGAGATCTCGGCGGGGCCGGTGATCAGGTCCTTGGAGGTCATCACCTCGTTGACCTTGGTGGTCGCCCACTCCGCGACAGGGGTGAACCGGAGGTCGCGGTTGGTGATGATGCCGATCAGCTTCTGGTCGACGTCGACGACGGGGAACCCGGAGATCCGGTATTCCCCGGCGAGCTTGTCGAGCTGCTCCAGCGTCGCGTCGGGGCCGATGGTGACCGGGTTGGAGATGATCCCGGTCTGGGTGCGCTTGACCAGGTCGACCTGGTAGGCCTGATCCTCGATCGACAGGTTGCGGTGGAGCACGCCGATGCCGCCCTGGCGGGCCATCGCGATCGCCATCCGCGACTCGGTGACGGTGTCCATCGCCGCGGAGATCAGCGGGACCCGCAGGTTGATCTCGCGGGTCAGTCTGGAGGTCGTATCGATGTCAGACGGCGCCAGATCCGAGTATCCGGGCAACAGGAGTACGTCGTCGTAGGTGAGGCCGAGCGTCGCGAACTTCTCCGGGATCTCCATGAAGAGATTCTACGTTCACGCTCCCGCGTGGCCGAAAACGCCAGGAGTCGTCTCGGCGAATCTAGGTCTGCAACGGTTTGAGGTCGCGCACCGGCACCTTGACCGTCAGCAGGTCTCCGGCCATCCGGATCCGGCCACGCATCCCGGCGGCGAGGACCATGGGCAGCACCGCCTGGTTGTCGGACTGGGTGGTCAGCAGGATCTCGTCGGCGCCGAGCATGTGCGCGAGCTTGGCGGTGTCGACGAGCAGCCTGGTCCCGATGCCGCGGCGCTGCCAGGCCGGGTCGACGCGCAGGTTGACGATGCGTACGTTCTCGTCGTCCTCGGTCGCGCCCAGGACCTCGCCGATGCCGACGGCGACCCCGTCGATCAGGGCGGTCACGGTCTCACCGGAGACGACGAGGTCGGGGGTGCTTCCGGTGCCCAGGCGGCGTACGGGTGGGGTGGTGCCGATCGCCGCCGACTCGCGGCTGCGGTCGAGGACGTCGTTGACGAGGTCGGCCATGGCGGAGCCGCGGGCGTGCTCGGTCGCGGTGAAGGGCGCGGTGCGGTGGAGCTGGACGTCGACGTCGGCGACGCGCAGCTCCATGGTGTCGTGGACGACCCCGGGAGGGGCCTCGGCCTCGGCGTCGAAGAGCTGGGCGACGACCTCGGGGAACGACATCGGCCGCTCCAGGACATGTCGCGCGGCCTGGACGTAGCGGGTCGGCTGGTCGGCGAGGGCGGCCTCGTTGGCGGGCTGGATCACCATGTCGCACCCGCCCGCGGAGGCGAGCAGCTCGGCCACCCGCAGGTCGTCCCAGCCCGGTGGCGTACGCAGCACGAACTCGTCGGTCACCTCCTCCAGCCCGGGGAAGATCTGCATCCCCAGGATGTTGACCCCGGCCTCACCGCAGCGCTGCGCCAGCGCCGCCAGCGTGCCCGGTCGGTCCGGCAGCGTCGTACGCACTCTCCACAACATCGTCCCTGCCATGCGCCCTAGTCTGCCTGTTTCGCTGTTTCTGGTCCGTTACTCAGGGTTAAACCTTCAGTCCGCGGGCGGACGGGGCGGGGTCTGCTCGCCCGCCTCGACGAGTACGTCGATGTGGTTGCTCGCCGGCGGGAGCGGGCAGGTGGCGTGGATCGTGTAGGCGCAGGGCATGTTGGCGGCGCGGTTGAAGTCGAGGACAGCCTTGCCGTCGACCGGCGGCTCGACGGCGAGCTGGCGGCAGGCGGCGTAGGTCGTCACCCCGCTGGTCTCGTCGGTGAACAGCAGCCACAGCTCGTCGTCGCCACCGTCGAAGGCGATCAGCCGCTGCGGCCGGCCGCCGACCTCGAACGCGACCTCCCCGACCGCGTCGATGACGCTCGAACGCCCCTCGACCACGGAGCCGACCGAGATCGGCCGGTTCTTCTCGTAGGCGGTGAAGACGGCGCTGATCTGCCACGCCGGGTCCGGAGCGTACGTCGGTGTGCCGGTGTAGTCGCGCAGGAACGGGCCGTCGGGCTGCCGCGGCCGGAGCACCGGGGTGCCGAACCGGTCGGCGACCTCGACCGTCCCGCCGTCGAACGTGGCGATCACGCCGTAGGGATCCACGTGGCCGAAGACGTGGCGACCGACGAGGGGCACACCGTCGAGCTCGAGCCGCTCGCCCTCGCCGAGATCGACGACGGCACCATCCGGGCCGGTCGACCAGAAACCCGGGATTCCGGGGAAGCGCTGCGGCCTCGGCCCCAGCCAGTGCAGGCCGGTGATCGCCAGGAAACCTTCGGGACTTCTCAGCTTGGCCTCCCGCTCATCGCGCCACCGCTGCCAGGCCTGCTCGAAAGTCACGCGCTGCACTCTACAAAGACCTGCGTTGCCAGGTCTTGCAATAGCCGGCGACTTTTACCCTGCGGTTCACCGTCAGTGTGCCTGGCTGCGCCCCCGCGCGACCCGGGCCAGGCGGACGGCGAGGCGCGCTGCGGTGACCAGGACGAGATACCAGATCGCGGCCACCGCCAGCAGCGGGACGATCAGGTGGTTGCGCTCCTCGAGCGCCTGCACGACCCCGAGCAGGTCGGTGATCGAGAGCACCGAGACCAGGCTCGTCGCCTGGAGCGTCGTCACCAGGACGTCACCCAGCGCGGTGATCCGGTCACCGTCGGGGAGAGCCTTCGCCGCGTACGCCCCCATCGCCAGCGCCAGCCCCGCGATCGCCGCGTGGACCGGCGCGACCGTCCGCATCGCGTCGATATGCACCCCGGGGATCCCGAAGGTGATGTCGGGGAAGATCAGCGCGATGTTGCCCCACAGCAGCAGCTGGACGAGCACCGGGACGCTGCCGAAGAGCCAGACGTACGCCGCCGCGACCCCGCTCAGCACCGGGTTCCCCGTCCTCTGCATCCTGACCACGACGACACCGATCGCCGAGGCCATCGCGAAGACCAGCGCGGTCATCCGGACCGTGAGCCAGACCCCGGCGAGGACGTCCGGATGGAGCAGATGTCCGACGACCTCGCGCGGGAGGAGGTTCTCGTTCCGCAGCAGGCTCACGAGGAGCCTCACGAGGAGCACGGCGAGCAGGGCTGCGATCGCCCATTCGACTGAGCCGCGCCGGAGCAGCCGGACCGCGTACGCCCGTCCGGTCCTGTCGGCAGCAACGGTCTCGGTCATCGAGGAGAACCATGGCGTCTCCTGGTGACCAGGAGGTTGCGGTCAGCTGGTCATTCCCTGAAATCGCCGAGTCGGCGCATCCGACCCTCTCGCGGTCAGATGCGCCGACTCTGCTTTCTAGTAGGAGGGCTGAGCCTGGACGTTCAGCTCGTCGAACCTGACCTTCTTCGCCGGGGCGACCCGCGGGTCGCGCAGGTCGAAGACGTCGAAGCCGCGCTGGATCTCGTTGGAGTAGATGTAGCCGTTGTAGTAGTAGGTCGACCAGGGACCGGCGACCGTCGAGGTGTCCTCGAAGGGACCGCGGTCGAACCAGGCGATCTCCTTCGGGTTGGCCGAGTCGGTGAAGTCGTAGACCGACACACCGCCCTGGTACCAGGCCTGGACCATGATGTCCTTGCCCTTGACCGGGATCAGCGAGCCGTTGTGGGCGACGCAGTTCTCGGTGTTGGACTGGGTGCGCGGGATCTTGTAGTAGGACTTGAAGACGAGCTTGCCGCCCTCGATGTCGTAGATGCCGTTGGCGCCCTTCTCCATCCCGGTCTCCGGGTTGCAGGTCGGCGCACCGCCACCACCGAGCTCGTCGGTGAAGACCACCTTGGTGCCGGTGTTGTTGAAGGTCGCCGAGTGCCAGAACGCGAAGTTCTCGGTGTCGGTGACCCGCTCGGTGACGACCGGGTTCTCGCGGTCGGAGATGTCCATCAGGATGCCGTCACCCATGCAGGCGCCGGCCGCGATGTCCTTGGACGGGTAGGTGGTGATGTCGTGGCAGCCGGCGGTGTTGGTGTAGCCGCCGTCGGGGAACAGCACCGGCTCGGCGACCACCGCGGCCTGCTCCGGTGCCCGCGTCGGGATCTTCACGATGCTGATCTTGTCGTGCGGGGGCTGGCAGTCGGGGTAGGTCGCACGCGGACCGTAGGAGGAGACGTACGCGTAGACGTCCCTGCCGTCCTTGCTCGGTGCCAGCGAGTGCGTGTGGGAGCCGCACTTGGTCTCGACCGCCGCGACGTACTGCGGGTCTCTCGGGTTGCTGATGTCGAAGACCCGGATGCCTTCCCACGACTCCTTGATCTCGGCCGACTGCGGCACGTTGTCGCAGGTGTTGTTGCTGCGGCTGGAGTCGACGGAGAGGACGAGCAGGTCGCCGTAGACTGAGATGTCGTTCTGGGACCCGGGGCAGACGTACTGCTTGACCAGGCGCGGCCTGACCGGGTTCTTGATGTCGATGACGTTGAACCCGTTGTAGTTGCCCGCGAACGCGTAGTGGCCCTGGAAGGCGAGGTCGCTGTTGAGGGCGTTGGCGGGGGTGAAGGCACCCGACTTGGGGATGTTGGCGACCAGGTGCATGTTGGGCGACCCGGCGGACTCGCCGGCGGGCACGACCGGGTTGTTGGCGTCGAGCTGGGCGAGGTCGTTGCCGGCGACGCAGGCGGAGGCGAAGTTGTCGCCGAGCGCGGTGATCGCCCGCTTCTCCTCGGCGGTGCAGCTCGTCTGCGCCTCGGGAGCCTGGGTGGTCTCGGTTCCGTGGGTGTGGGACTCGTCCGCGGAGGACGGGGCGGCGACGGCCAGCCCTCCTGCGACGACCATGACCGCCGCGATGGGGGCCAGAAAATGGGTAGGACGTCTAAGCCTCATGAGCGCAAGCCTTCCGAGTGGGCCGCCGTGGGGTGGCACGGGCATGACCTCTCAACTTTAGTAAAACTCGTACACGGCCGGCATCGAATGTGAATAAATTGTTCCTCCCCTGCGGCGTCTCGGAAGGAACCACATGCCCGGTTGGCGAGTCGGTGTCATCACCTCGGGGATCGTGTTCGCGGCGGTGTCGCTCGGCGGGTGCGGCGGCTCCTCGCACGACGCGCACGGTGGGCACGATGGGCACTCGCCCGGTCCGGAGGCGGCCAGCCAGTCGGCGCCGGTGGTGCAGGGCGGAGCGCCGGGTGAGGCCGCACGAACGGTCGCGCCGTCGGCCGCCGCCACCGACCCGTGGACCCGGACCGACGCCGACTTCGTGACGATGATGATCCCGCACCACGCCCAGGCCCTGGAGATGACCCGGCTGGCGAAGGAGCACGCCGTCGATCCCGAGGTCGTGTCCCTGGCCGAGCGCATCGAGGCGGCCCAGGGTCCCGAGATCGTGGCCATGAGCGGCTGGCTGGATGCCCGCGGCCTCCGGGTCCCGCGCGCCTCGGATCCCCCGCACACCATGGCCGGCATGCTCACCCCTGCTCAGATGAGCGAGCTCGGCAAGGCCCGCGGCGAGGAGTTCGACCGGCTCTTCCTGACCGGCATGATCCAGCACCACCGGGGCGCCCTGAAGATGGCCGAGCCGATGGCGTCCACCGGCAGCGACGCGCTGGCCATCGAGATGGCGATGGACGTCGAGGCCACCCAGTCGGTCGAGATCGAGATCATGGAGAAGCTGCTCGCCTCCCACTGAGAACCGGTACGTTGCGGCGGTGCCCCTCGCCCCCGCCCGCCGTCGACGTGTGCTGATCGGCTCCGCCGTCCTCGCCTGCCTCGCCCTCGTCATCGCCGCGCTCGTCTACACCGGCGTCGTGATGCCCACCCGGCTGTTCGCGGCGAAGTACGACGTACGCGGCATCGACGTCTCCCACCACAACGGCACCGTCGACTGGCCGCGGGTCGCCGAGCAGGACATCGACTTCGCCTGGATCAAGGCGACCGAGGGCTCCGCGCACGTCGACGCCCGCTTCGCCGCCAACTGGGCCGAGGCGCAGCGGGCCGGGATCGCGACCGGCGCCTACCACTTCATGAGCTTCGAGAGCCCCGGCAGCGACCAGGCGCACAACATGATCGCCACCGTGCCCCGCGTCTCCGGCACGCTCGCGCCGGTCGTCGACCTCGAGCCGTATGGGCCCCGAAATGGGCTCAGCAAGGGAGACCTGCCGCCCGCGGCCGAGGTCCGCGCCATCCTCGACCCTCTGCTGGACGCCCTCGAGGACCACTACGGGATCGCGCCGGTCATCTACACCACACCGTCGGCCTACCGCGCCTATCTGGTCGACGCCTACCCGGACAACCCGATCTGGTTCCGCTCCGTCGCCTGGCCGCCGCGCGTCCCCGACGGACGCTCCTGGACCATCTGGCAGTACTCCAACCGGGACCGGCTCGACGGCGTGAGCGGCGAGGACGAGACGTACGTGGACATGAACGTGCTCTCGGACGACGTCTCGCTCGACTCGTTGATGGTTCGTTGAAATCGCCGAGTCGGCCCATCTTGACCTGGTTGCTCGCTTCGCTTCGCAACATGGCGGTCAAGATGGGCCGACTCGGCTCTGTCCGGCTCTGTGTCAGTGGCCGTGACCGTGGCCGTGACCGGCCGCGGGCGCCTCTTCCTCTTCCGGCTTGTCGACGACCAGGGTCTCGGTCGTGAGCAGCATGCCCGCGATCGAGGTGGCGTTGATGAGCGCGGAGCGGGTGACCTTGACCGGGTCGATGACGCCCTGGGCAACCAGGTCGCCGTACTCACCGGTCGCGGCGTTGTAGCCCTGGCCGACACCGAGGTCGCGGACCTTGGTGGTGATGACGTAGCCGTTCTCGCCACCGTTCTCGGCGATCCAGCGCAGCGGCTCGTCGGCGGCCTTGCGGACGACGCGTACGCCGACCGCCTCGTCGCCCTCGAGACCGAGGTCCTTCTCCAGGACGTTCACCGCGTGGATGAGGGCCGAGCCACCGCCGGGGACGATGCCCTCCTCGATGGCGGCGCGGGTTGCGGAGACAGCGTCCTCGATGCGGTGCTTCTTCTCCTTGAGCTCCACCTCGGTGTGAGCGCCGACCTTGATCACGCAGACACCACCGGCGAGCTTCGCGAGGCGCTCCTGGAGCTTCTCGCGGTCCCAGTCGGAGTCGGTGCGCTCGATCTCGGACTTGATCTCGTTGACGCGACCATCGACCGCGGCAGCGTCGCCGCCGCCTTCGACGATCGTGGTGTTGTCCTTCGAGACCGTGATCCGGCGGGCGGTGCCGAGCACCTCGAGGCCGACCTGGTCGAGCTTGAGGCCGACCTCCTCGGCGACGACCTGCGCACCGGTGAGGATCGCGATGTCCTGCAGCATGGCCTTGCGGCGGTCGCCGAAGGCGGGAGCCTTGACGGCGGTCGCGTTGAAGGTGCCCTTGATCTTGTTCACGACCAGGGTCGAGAGGGCCTCGCCCTCGACGTCCTCGGCAATGATGAAGAGCGGCTTGCCGGCGGCGATGACCTTCTCCAGCAGCGGCAGGAGCTCCTGGATGGAGCTGATCTTGCCCTGGACGAGCAGGATCAGCGGGTCGTCGATGACGGCCTCCATCCGCTCCTGGTCGGTCACGAAGTACTGAGAGATGTAGCCCTTGTCGAACTGCATACCCTCGGTGAACTCGAGCTCGGTGCCGGTGGTGTTGGACTCCTCGACGGTGATGACACCGTCCTTGCCCACCTTGGCGAACGCCTCGGCGAGGATCTCGCCGATCTTCGCGTCGCGGGAGGAGATGGTGGCGACCGAGGCCATGTCGGACTCGTCGACGACCTCACGGGCGGCGGCGCGCAGGGCGTCGCCGACGGCGGCCGCAGCGGCGTCCATACCGCGCTTGAGGCTCATCGGGTTCGCGCCGGCGGCAACCGCGCGCAGACCCTCGTGGACCATCGCCTGGGCGAGGACGGTCGCGGTGGTCGTACCGTCACCAGCGATGTCGTTGGTCTTGGTCGCGACCTCCTTGGTGAGCTGAGCACCAAGGTTCTCGAACGGGTCGTCGAGCTCGACCTCACGGGCGACGGTGACACCGTCGTTGGTGATGGTCGGGGCGCCCCACTTCTTGTCGAGGACGACGTAGCGGCCCTTCGGGCCCAGCGTCACCTTGACGGCGTTGGCGAGCGCGTCGACGCCACGCTCGAGGGCGCGGCGGGCGTTCTCGTCGAACTCCAGGATCTTCGGCATTGGTATTTACTCCCTAGTACGCAGCGTGCGGCCGTGGCCAGGAAGGCCCGGCCGCACGTGTGCGAGACGGATGACGTCAGGCGATGACCGCGAGGATGTCGCGGGCCGACAGGATGAGGTACTCCTCGCCGGCGTACTTCACCTCGGTGCCGCCGTACTTGCTGTAGATGACCTTGTCGCCGACGGCGACGTCGAGCGGGACGCGGTTGCCCTTGTCGTCGATGCGACCGGGACCGAGCGCCAGGACCTCGCCCTCCTGGGGCTTCTCCTTGGCGGTGTCCGGGATGACCAGACCGGAAGCGGTGGTCTGCTCGGCCTCGACGGCCTTGACGACGATCCGGTCCTCAAGAGGCTTGATGTTGACCGACACTGTGTCGACCTCCCCATTCGTTCTATGGAGTCAGATGATTCTGGGCGGGTGTTGCTACGTCTGTGCTTGCGATCTGCCACGTACGCCGTCGCGGGGGTCGCACCCGGCTCGCAAGCGCTGGCACACTCGAGGGGAGAGTGCCAGTGCAGACGTTAGCACTCGCCCGCAATGAGTGCCAGCAAGCCCGGTCTAGCGCTGCCCGGGGAGCCTCACCGTCAGCGCGATCGCACCGGCCAGGAGCCCGACGACGATGATGCCGCCGACGACCAGGACGGACCAGCGATCCTCGCTCTCGTCCTTTTCCTCGAAAGTGGTGACCTTGAGCTCCTCGCCGTCGCTCGGAAGGGTCCCCAGAGGCGAGGCGTCCTCCACGACCTCGGACTTCTTGGCGGTGGCCGGGCTGCTCGGGTCCGCCGTCGCCTTCCGCACTTCCGGCGATCGCTCAGCCTTCGGCTTCGCCTCCTCAGCCGCCTGGTCCTCCGGCCGGGACTCGCTGAGGACCGGGATCTGCACGTACGTCACCGAGTAGCTCTCCAGCAGCCGGCCGCTGCTGTGCCGGACCACCGTCCTGGCCTCCGGCTCGGACAGAACGTGCACCTCCGGTGCCCCGCTGCCACGACCGGACACGCAGAAGGACTCGATCCGGTAGCCCTCGGGCGCCGTCGCGATGACGGAGTTGGCACCGACCGAGGAGTAGGAGCGATCTCCCGACGGGCACGCATCCACCGCGGTGACGGTGTCGGCGAGTGCGGGCGCGGACAGGCCGAGCTGCAGCGACAGCAGGGTCATCACGGCCGCCAGCGCCCAGAGGGCCGGCGGGACCGTGCGGGGGGATCTACGCACTCGGCGGATCCTAGATCAGAAACACCCGGCGGGGTAATGGAGTTTGCCGAGTCCGGAAACCGGCCTGAGAGGATCGGCCACATGGATCTCGACGCCTTCGCCTGGTTGCTGACCGATGACGGGCAACGGCTGCTGGCGCGGGCCACCGAGATGGCGGGCGAGGGTTCGTCGCTGGCGGTACAGACCGCGCTGCGCACGGACGAGACCGCCGAGCACGTCGCCGCGGCGATGACGCAGGTGGACCTGCGCGGGAAGGCCGCCGCCAAGTTCGGTGACCTGGCACCGAAGATGTACTTCACCCCCGACGGCCTCGAGCAGGCCACCCGCCTCGCCGTCGCCCACCACCGGGCGGCGCGGCTGCGCGCCTTCGACGCGTCGAGCGTGATCGACCTCGGCTGTGGGATCGGCGGCGATCTGATCGCCTCTGCGCGCGCCGGCCTCACCGCAGCCGGCGTCGACCACGACCCCGAGCGGGTCGCCGTCGCCCAGGCGAACCTGGACGCCCTCGGGCTGCCCGGCGCGGTCACCGTCGCCGACGCGACCGGTGTCGACCACTCCCCGTTCGACGTCGCGTACGCCGACCCGGCCCGTCGTGGCGCCAAGGGCCGGGTCTTCTCCGCGGAGGGGTGGACGCCGCCGTGGTCTTGGGTCGAGACGCTCTTCGCGCGCGACGCGTGCGTGAAGGTCGCTCCCGGGATCCCCCACGATCTCGTACCCGACGGCGTCGAGGCCGAGTGGGTCAGCGACCGTGGCGAGGTCAAGGAGGCCGCGCTGTGGTCCGGCTCGCTGGCCAGCACGCACCGGCGGGCCACCGTGATCGGCGAGCGGGGCCTGGCGACGCTCACCTCCGAGGACGACCCGGGTGCGGACGTCGGCGCGGTCGCCGAGTTCCTCTACGAGCCCGACGGCGCGGTCATCCGGTCCGGGCTGGTCACCGCCGTCGCCGCCGGGGTGCAGGGCCATCTGGTCGACGAGCACATCGCGTACGTCACCTCCTCCGCCTCCTTCGAGACGCCCTTCGCCCGCGGATATCAGGTGCTCGAGGAGCTCCCCTACCGGGAGAAGCAGCTCAAGGCGGCGCTGCGCGAGCGTGGGATCGGGAAGCTGACGATCAAGAAGCGTGGCGTACAGGTGGTGCCGGAGCAGCTGCGCAAGCGACTCTCGCTCTCTGGCTCCGCGGAGGCCACGATCGTGCTCACCAGGGTCGCCGGCGAGGGGACGTGCCTGTTGGTGCGGCCCTTCTGAGGGCCGCCAGGGCGGCCAGGCCCGTCAGACCAGCACGGTCGTGATCGGCTGGGAGGAGTCGGCGGGCAGATCCAGGGCCGAAGGGGTACGCCCCCTCGCCACCATCTCCGCGCCCAGCGCCGCCACCATCGCGCCGTTGTCCGTGCACAGACCCGGCCTCGGGACCCGGACCCGGATGCCGAGCTTGGTGGCGCGTTCCTCGGCGAGCACCCGGAGTCGACTGTTGGCAGCGACCCCACCGCCGATGATGATGTCCTCGATGCCTTCGGAGGAGGCTGCGTCGAGGGCCTTTCGCACCAGGACGTCGACCACGGCCTCCTGGAAGCTCGCGGCCACATCGGCGACCGGGACGGCTTCGCCGCTGCGCTCCTTCGCCTCGATCCAGCGGGCGACCGCGGTCTTCAGGCCGGAGAAGGAGAAGTCGAAGCGGTGTCGCTCGAGGTCTCGGCGAGTGGTGAGGCCGCGCGGGAAGTCGATCGCGATCGAGCTGCCGGAGGTGGCGGTCCTGTCGATCACCGGGCCGCCCGGGAAGCCGAGGCCGAGCAGTCGGGCGACCTTGTCGAAGGCTTCCCCCGCGGCATCGTCGATCGTCGCGCCCATCGGATCGACGCCCTCGGTGATGTCGGTGACCTTCAGCAGGCTGGAGTGGCCCCCGGAGACGAGCATGGCGATGCACGGCTCGGGCAGCGGACCGTGCTGCAGCTGGTCGACCGCGACGTGTGAGGCCAGGTGGTTGACCCCGTAGATCGGCTTGTCGAGCCCGAGAGCGAGCGCCTTCGCCGCTGCCACGCCGACCAGCAGCGCCCCCGCGAGTCCGGGGCCGGAGGTGACCGCGATCGCGTCGACGTCGTTCAGCTTGATGCCCGACTCCTCGCAGGCCCGCTCGATCGTCGGCACCATCGCCTCGAGGTGTGCCCGGCTCGCAACCTCGGGCACGACGCCACCGAACCGAGCATGCTCCTCGACGCTGCTCGCCACCGCATCGGCCAGCAGTGTGTGTCCGCGGACGACGCCGATCCCCGTCTCATCGCACGACGTTTCGATCCCGAGCACTAGCGGTTCATCGGCCATGGGTGCATTCTGCCGTGTCCACGACATGTCATCGTGAATCGGTCATGGGAGCGACACCAGTCGGTTCTGCGAAAGAAATGTTTCTTTCACGCGGGGAGGATGGGCGTCAGCGAGTCTGGGCATCAGCAAGCGACCTGCAGCACGAGCGCAATCGGCACCACCTGGTCATCCAGTGAAAGAAATGTTTCTTTCACCCGCTGCTAGCGTCCCGTCGGGACACCACATCGTCGGTCCAGATCCGACAGGCGTCGTCGAGAGCCATCGGAGCGTGACCGTCGCAGACACTCGCCCAGAGCCCGCGGAGGATTGCGGCCTCACGCCCGACGTCCGACCGCCTGACCGTGTTGCGGAGAATCACATGCAACTGCCGCCATGCTTCGGCGACCTGCTCGGCCACGGAGTCGTCAGTACGGCCCATCTCCTCGAACGCCAAAAGGGTCCTGATCGGGAACAGCTCGGCATCCGCACACGGCATGAAGCCCGCCGCGCCTCTGGCGCCGGTGCGGTCACGCATGACATCGATGATGACCCCCAGGTGCGCCCCCACCACCCGAGCGAGTCTCCGTTGGCCACCTCCGAGCCATCGATGAACCGTGGGCACGCTGGCGCCCATCGTTTCGCCGATCGCCTTCAGCGACGGCGTCCGCATCCCGTGCAGGCTGATGGCGCGCGCCAGCCCCAGACCGGCCTCTCGCGTCATCGAGTCGGTAGCAAACTGAACCATGGCGACAGAAGAACACGGATGGGAAATCTCTGCGGAAAGTTATCCACAGGCCGATGAATCTCTTGGTCAGCTGAGTTCGAGTGCAAACACGATTCCAGTGGCGCCGTCTCGGTAGTAGCGCTCACGGCGGTCGATCTCGACGAACCCAGCCTGGTCATAGAACCTGATGGCCGAAACGTTGTCCTCCCGGACCTCGAGGAGAAGCCGCTCCGCTCCCTCGCTCCGAGCAAGCTCGATCGACGCGGCGAGGAGCGCCCCACCGATCCCACGGCGGCGCTGCTCGGTGGCGGTCGCGATCCGCTGGAGCTCGGCGATCTCGTAGACGACGCTCACCAGCGCATGGCCGACGATCGAGCCCTCATCATCGACGGCGACAAGGATCCGAACGGTGGGCATCTTCCCGTCGATGGCCACCTGCAGGTACTCGGGCGTCCAGGCGTCGTCGGGGAACGCCTCGACCTCGAGGTCGGCGATCGCGTCGACGTCGTCCGGACCGGCCGAGCGTACGGTCACCTGGGGACCACCTTCTTCTGGACCTTCTTCTGGACCTTCTTCTGGGCAGCCTGCTCCACCGCATCCGGCCGGCGCAGATAGAGCGGCTCGGGATCCATCAGCTCGACCCGCTCCTCGGCCACCGCCCGAGCCAGCCAGCCCGCGGACGGGCGAACCGGACCGACCGGGGTCGGGAACGCGTCGGGATAGAGCAGCGCCCCCTCCCCGACCACCGGCACCGAGGTGGCGACCTCGGCGGGGCGGGCGACGACCGGACCCTCGAGGCGTACGCCGTCGGAGTCGTAGGAGGCAAGGTAGACCTCCTTGCGCCGTGCATCGGTCGCCACGAAGAACTCCCCACCGACCCCGGAGGCGACAGCCTCCACCGCGAGTACGTCCAGCGTGCAGGCCGCATAGACCGGGATCTCCAGCGCGAACCCGAGCGTCCGGGCGGTGACCAGCCCGACCCTGAGACCGGTGAACGGCCCGGGGCCGGCACCGACGGCGACGGCGGTCAGATCCTGGCGTACGATCCCGGCCTCGCTGAGGACGGCGGAGATCAGCGGCGCGAGCTGTTCACCATGCTTCATGGTGCGGTCGGAGACGACCTCGGCGACGACATCGTCACCATCGTGGAGCGCCACAGTCACCTGGGGCGTGGCGGTGTCAAAGGCGAGAAGCACACTCCCACCCTAGAGCGCACCCTAGAGCGCGCTGAGATCCACACCGCGCCAGCGGGCTCCGACCGGAACGATCTCCACGCGCCGCGGATCCGCTCCGCCGGGCGCCTCGACGAGATCCAACGGCGCCTCGTCGGCCTCGGCACGTACGATCCGGATCTCCAGCCGCGACTCGGAGAGCCCCTCGGCCAGGCCCTCGCCCCACTCGACGACGGTCACCGCGTCGTCGAGATCGGTGTCCAGATCGAGGTCGTCGAGCTCGTCGATGCCACCGAGCCGATAGGCGTCGACGTGAACGAGCTCGGGGCCACCGACCGTCGAGGGATGCACCCGGGCGATCACGAAGGTCGGCGAGGTGATCTCGCCACGCACCCCGAGCCCGAGCCCCAGGCCCTTGGTGAAGGTGGTCTTGCCGGCGCCGAGGCCGCCGGAGAGGACGAGTACGTCGCCGGCGGCGACCAGGGCGGCCACCCGCCGACCGAGCTCGGACATGGCGTCGGCGTCGAGCGCCTCGACGACATGCTCGTTCAAAGGACGGTGCAGCCGCACCGCGGGCGCCTCGCGGGAAACCTCTCGAAAACCCTGACGAACCCAGAACCGCAACGTCGCCGGGAGCTCCTCGCGCGCGATCACCGCGAGGTCACCGAAACCCTCGGAGACGGCGAGGGAAGCGGCGTACGTCACCATCTTGTGCGCCACCCCGTGACCCTGCTGATCAGGCAGAACGGCGAAACGACGCAGCCACATGGTCGAGTCGGCGGGATCCATCACCACCGCCCCGACCCCGACCCCGTCCAGTCGAGCCAGTACGCCGCCGAATCCGGAGAGACGCTCCTTCATCGACCCCTCGGACTCCCCGAGCGCATCCGCGGGCGGGTCGAGCGGCGGGCGGGCGGAGAAGGCCGCACGGACGATACCGAGCACCTCGGCCGCGGCCTCCGGCCCGACCCGCTCGAACTCGAGCGTCATGCCGAAGCCGCATCCCGGGTGGCCGAGGCGAGCAGCTGGTCGAGCTCGGCGTTGACCTGTCCGTGCCGCTCGAGGATGACCATGTGACCGGCGTTCTCGCACTCGACCAGCCGCGAGCCGGGGATGTAGGAGTGCAGCTTGCGGCTGTGGCCGATCGAGGTGAGCCGGTCGGCGGTGCCGCAGATGATCGTGGTCGGCACCCGGCCGAGCGTGGTGATCGAGGCGAACTTGTCCAGCGCGCGGAAGCTCGGGAAGAACTCCGCGACCACCTCGAACGGTGTCTGCGAGAGCAGCCCGTCGACGAACTCGACGTACGCCTCGGGCACCTCGTCCCCGAAGGCGAACACGTCCGTGAAGACCGTCGCCACCGAGGCCCCCATCGCCCGGAACCGGTCGACGATCCCGTGTCCCCGTGCCAGCGTCCGCATGGTGCCGTTGGCGATCCCGCCGGACAGCTTGGCCGGAAGCACCGGAATGAGCAGGCGGCTCGGGTCGAGGCCACCGGCGGTGGTCGAGATCAGGGCGGCGCCGATGATGCGGCCGCCCTCGTCGTAGGGGGCGAACAGCTCGGGGTGGTCCTCGGCGAGCGCGGCGATCGTCATCCCGCCCATCGAGTGGCCGACCAGGATCACGGGCCCCTCCGGCACGACCGCGTCCAGCACCCGGAGCAGATCGTCGCCGAGCTGGTCGATCGTGGCGTTGCCGAGCGAGGAGCGGCCGCTGCGGCCGTGGCTGCGCTGGTCGTAGAAGACCGACCGCACCAGGCCCCGGTAGGCGGCGCGCTGGAAGTGCCAGCAGTCGAGGTTGAGGCAGTAGCCGTGCACGAAGACCATCGTCACCCCGTTCGCCCCGCCGGGATGGTTGTGAGCCGGGTCGACCTCGTCGACCTCGACGTGAAGGGGTACGCCGTCGGCGGTCACGACGGTGACCGGGCAGGACCGCAGGGTCCCGAGCGGGGTCCGGTCCTCAGGCCGTTCCTCTATTGCCCGGCGGCGTTTCTTGACCACCACCGCGCCGCGGGCCGCAGCAGCGACCGCGGCCGCTCCCAAGGTGCCTGCCGCGATCTGACCGATCCGTGTCGCGATGCTCATCTGTCGCCTCCCTGTTCGGCCTGCTCGGTCTGCTCGGTGTCGACGTAACGCCGCTTCATCCGTCCTCCGATCCTGGTGACGACCTCGTAGGCGATGGTCCCGCTCGCCTCCGCCCAGTCCTGGGCCGTCGGCTCGCCGTCGGCGCCGGATCCCCATAGGAGCACCTCGGCACCGGGCTCGACCACCGCGTCCCCGAGATCGACCACGATCTGGTCCATGCAGATGGTGCCGCGCACGGGGCGCCGGGCGCCGTCCACCCACACCTCGGCGCGGTTCCCGGACCGCCGCTGGATCCCCTCGGCGTAGCCGACCGGGATCAGCCCCACCGTCGTCGGCTCCTCGGCCACCCAGGTGTGGTTGTAGGAGACGCCCGCACCGGCCTCGATCCGCTTCACCATCGCCAGCTCTGCCCGCACGGTCATCGCGGGGACGAGTCCGAGCTCGGCCCACGGCGACCCCTCGACGCCGGGCGCCGGGTCGATGCCGTACGTCGCGATCCCGACGCGCACCAGGTCGAGCCGTGCGCTGGGGCGCAGCAGCGCTCCCGCGGAGTTGGCGAGGTGGCGTACCTCCGGCCGGAGGCCGGCCTCCTCGGCGAGCGCGAGCGCCTCGCCGAAGACCTTCTCCTGGAGGGCGCTGATCGGGTCGGCGGTGTTCTCGCTGGCGCTGAAGTGCGACCAGATCCCGGTGACCCGGATCGCCCCCTCGGCCTCCAGGATGCGCGCCCGCGCGACCAGGTTCGACCAGTCGGCGAAGGCGGCACCGCCCCGGGAGAGACCGGTGTCGATCTTGAGCTGCACCCGCGGCGTACGGCCAAGGGCGTCGCCGGCGGCGGCGAACTTCTCCAGGTCCGCGACGGTGTAGGCGGTGACGTCGATGTCCGCGGCCACGAGGTCCTCGGCGGGCTCGCTGGGCATGATCAGCCAGGCCAGCAGCCGTCCCTCGTCACCGGCCGCGCGCAGCGCGAGCGCCTCGTCCGCCGACGCCACCCCGAGCCAGTCGGCACCGCCCTGGCGAGCGGCCCGTCCGGCCTCGACCAGACCGTGCCCGTAGCCGTCGGCCTTCACGACCGTCATGATCGGCGTACGCAGGTGCTCTCTCAACCGCGAGACGTTGTGGCGGATCGCGGCGAGGTCGATGACGATCTCGGCTCGCCGAAGCGGAGCCCGAGGCGCTGGGCTCGGTGACATGGTGTCAAGGATAGTTCCTGCTAACTGGAGACAGCAGGAAGGGATCGAATAACAGCGGGTATCGCGGCGGCCACTCCGCTCGCCGTGACCGGCCCGCCGTCGCTCGCCAGGGTGGCCGCCGCGCCGTGCAGCCAGGCCCCGGCCGACGCGGCGTCGATGGGGGCCAGACCGGTGGCGAGCAGCGAGCCGATCAGCCCGCCCAGCACGTCTCCCGACCCCGCGGTGGCGAGCCAGGAGGTCCCGGTCGTGTTGACCCGTACGGGCGTGTCGGGATCCGGCGAGGCGATCGTCGTCCGCCGCCCCTTGAGCAGCACCACGGCCTCGAACCGCTGGGCCGCGACCCGCGCGTAGTGCAGCGGACGAGCCTCGATGTCGGCGCGGTCCTCCCGGATCAACGCCGCCAGCTCGCCCGCGTGCGGCGTCAGGATCGCGGGCACCCCGAGCGGCCCGTTCAGCGCGCGAAGGCTGTCGGCGTCGATGACGAGAGGTACGCCGCTGGCCCGCGCGAACGCGAGCGCGCTGTTGGCGCCGTCGGCGCTGCCGGAGCCGACCACCCAGGCCTGGGCCTGACCGTCGCCGACGACCTCCGGGTGCTGGCGCTTGACCCACTCCGAGGCGGTCCCGACGTAACGGACCATCCCGGCCAGACCGGTGTTCGCGCCGGCGACGGCCAGCAGCGCGGCGCCGGGATAGGTGGCGCTGCCGACCCGGAGACCGACCACACCGCGCGTGTACTTGTGCCCGTCCGGCGCCGGTCGCGGCACCAGCGCGGCCACGTCGGCGGCCTCGAGGCTCTCGATGGCGGGCGTTGGTAGGTCGAGGCCGATGTCGACCAGCTGGACCTTCCCGCACGCCGATGCCGCCGGGTCGAGCAGATGGCACGGCTTGTAGGTGCCGAAGGTGACCGTCAGATCGGCGGTCACATGGGCCCCGTCGACCTCACCGGTGTCGACGCAGACCCCGCTCGGCGTGTCCACGGAGACCACGGGCACGCCCTTCAGGGCCTCCAGTGCCTCCTCGGCCTCCGGCCGCAGCCCCGGCTTCCCGCCGATCCCCACGATTCCGTCGATCACGACATCGGGTCGTGAACCCGAGCGTGGCCCATAGGTCACTCTGGGCTTCACAACCGCACCACCCGCGTTCCGCAGCGCCGCAACCCCGCCCGCATGCGCCCGATCAGACAGCAGCCACGCCTCGACCCGCGCCCCGCGACGCGCGAGCAGCGCCCCGGCGTACAGCGCGTCGCCGCCGTTGTCCCCGCTCCCGACAAGCAGGACGACACGCTGGCCGTAGGCACCGCCGAGGTGGTCGATGACCGCATAGGCCAGCCCGGCCGCCGCACGCTGCATCAGGGCGCCTTCCGGCAGGCTCGCCATCAAGGCCTTCTCCGCCGCTCTGACCTGCTCCACCGAGTGCGCACGCCGCATGGTCCAAGCCTACGCGTCGCGCCTGCGGCCCGGATGGGTCGTTGGTCAGTCCTCCAGGACGACCATCGCCGAGGCGATCCCGGCGTCGTGCGAGAGCGAGAGGTGGACGGTGGCGACACCGAGCTTGGTGGCCTGCGCCAGCACCGTGCCGCGGAGCTCGAACCGGGGCTGCCCCGACGACTCCGAGATCACCTCGGCGTCGTGCCACTCCATCCCCTGCGGCGCGCCCAGCGCCTTGGCGAGCGCCTCCTTCGCGGCGAAGCGGGCGGCCAGGGAAGCGATCGGCTTCGCCGCCTCGGCGGGGGTGAACAGCCGCTCACGCAGCCGCGGCGTACGCTCCAGCGACTCCTCGAATCGCCCGAGGTCGCACACGTCGATCCCGACTCCGATGACGGCCATCAGCGCAGCGCCATCACTCGACCGTGACGGACTTGGCGAGGTTGCGGGGCTGGTCGACGTCGTAGCCGAGCTCGGTGGCGAGCTGACAGGCGAAGAGCTGCATCGGCACGACCGCGACGAGCGGCTGCAGGAGCACCGGCACCTTCGGCAGCCGGATGATCGTGTCGGAGACCGAGTCGACGGAGTCGTCGCCCTCCTCGACCAGCGCGATGGTGCGCGCACCCCGGGCACGCACCTCCATGATCCCCGAGCGCATCTTGTCGTGCAGGAAGTCACGGCCGCGCGGGGGCACGATGCACCAGATCGGCAGGCCCTCCTCGACCAGCGCGATCGGGCCGTGCTTGAGCTCGCCTGCGGCGAACCCCTCGGCGTGCAGGTAGGCGAGCTCCTTGAGCTTGAGCGCGCCCTCCAGGGCGACCGGGTAGCCGGCATGACGGCCGAGGAACAGGAAGGCCCGGCGGTCGGCGTACTCCCGCGCGAGCTCGTAGACCTGCGGAGCCGTCTCCAGGACCTGAGCCACGGCAGCCGGCATCGCCTCGAGCTGGGTCATCACGCCGTCGATCTCGTCGCCGTACATCGTGCCCTTGACCTGCGCCAGGTAGAGCGCCAGCAGGTAGCAGGCGACGAGCTGGGTGACGTAGCCCTTGGTCGAGGCGACGCCGATCTCCGGGCCGGCGTGGGTGTAGATGACCGCGTCGGACTCGCGCGGGATCGTGGAGCCGTTGGTGTTGCAGATCGCCAGCACCTTGGAGCGCTGCGAGCGCGCGTGCCGGATCGCCTGCAGGGTGTCCGCGGTCTCGCCGGACTGCGAGATGGCGACCACGAGGGTGGAGTTGTCGAGGATCGGGTCGCGGTAGCGGAACTCCGAGGCCAGCTCGACCTCGACCGAGATCCGGCACCAGTGCTCGATGGCGTACTTCGCGACCATGCCGGCGTAGAACGACGTCCCCGCGGCGATGATGATGATCTTGGTGACCTCGCGCAGCTCGTCGTCGTCGAGCCGCATCTCGTCGAGGTGCAGAGACCCCGCAGGCGTACGCCGCCCCAGCAGCGAGTCAGCCACCGCACGCGGCTGCTCCAGGATCTCTTTGCGCATGAACCAGTCGTGGCCGTCCTTCTCGGCGGCGGCCAGGTCCCAGTCGACGTGGAAGCGGCGGCCCTCGGCCGGGGTGCCGTCGAAGTTGGTCACCGTCGCACCGGAGCGGGTGATGGTGACGACCTGGTCCTGGTCGAGCTCCATCGCCTCGCGGGTGTGCTCGATGAAGGCGGCGACGTCGGAGCCGAGGAACGACTCACCCTCGCCGAGGCCGACCACGAGCGGGCTGTTGCGCCGGGCCGCGACGACCCGGTCGGGGTCGAGCGCGTCGATCGCCACGAACGTGAACGCACCCTCGAGGACCGAGCAGACCTTCTGCATCGCGATGGTCAGGTCGGCCCCGCCGACGACCTCACGCTCGAGCAGGTGCGCGGCGACCTCGGTGTCGGTCTGCGAGGCGAACTCGTGCCCTTCGGTCTCCAGCGAGGCCCGCAGCTCGGCGAAGTTCTCGATGATCCCGTTGTGCACGACCGCGACCCGGCCGGTGCGGCCGACGTGCGGGTGGGCGTTGCCGTCGGTCGGACCGCCGTGGGTGGCCCAGCGGGTGTGGCCGATCCCGGTCGTCGACGCCGGCAACGGCGTGTCGGCGATCGCCTTCTCCAGGTTGGCGAGCTTGCCGGCCCGCTTGTCCACGGCCAGCTTCTGGTCGGCGATCAGCGCGATCCCCGCCGAGTCGTAGCCGCGGTACTCCAACCGCCGCAGGCCATCGATCACGACGCCCTGCGCCGACCGGTCTCCGACGTACCCAACGATGCCGCACATGGCGGTTGATCCTACGGCTCTCGTGGGCCCCATAAGGAAGCGGCGGCGGTTGTGCGTAACAATCGTTGCCATGTCACACCCCGGGCCACACGGCGACGACCGCGGCTCCTCGCCCTACGTCGAGCTCGACCGAAGCGCGTGGGCCGAGCTCGCGACCGAGACCGAGAGTCCGCTGACCGAGGCAGAGATCGAGTCGCTGCGTGGCCTGGGCGACCAGATCGACCTCAAGGAGGTCGAGGAGGTCTACCTGCCGCTGAGCCGCCTGCTGAGCCTCTACGTGAGCGCCTCGGACCGGCTCCACGACCAGCAGGAGCTCTTCCTCGGCAAGACGATGCCGGAACGTACGCCGTTCGTCATCGGTGTCGCCGGATCGGTCGCGGTCGGCAAGTCGACCACCGCTCGTGTGCTCCAGCAGATGCTCGCCCACTGGCCCGAGCACCCCAACGTCGCGCTGGTCACCACCGACGGTTTCCTCTATCCCAACGCCGAGCTCGAGCGTCGTGGCCTGATGGAGCGCAAGGGCTTCCCGGAGTCCTACGACCGCAAGGCCCTGCTCCGCTTCCTCGTCGACCTCAAGTCCGGTGAGGACGAGGTGCGCGCGCCGATCTACTCGCACCTGACCTACGACGTCACCGACCAGACCGTGCTCGTCAAGAAGCCCGACATCGTCATCCTCGAGGGCCTCAACGTGCTGCAGCCCTCCCGGGTCCGCGCCGACGGCACCATCTCGCTGGCCCTCTCGGACTTCTTCGACTTCTCCGTCTACGTCGACGCCGGGTCGCGCGACATCAAGCAGTGGTACGTCGACCGCTTCCTGCGGCTGCGCGAGACGGCCTTCCGCGACCCGTCGTCCTACTTCACGAAATATGCGGCCCTGTCGCACGACGAGGCCATCACCCGGGCCACCGAGATCTGGAACGAGATCAACGGCCCCAACCTCCGCGAGAACGTCCTTCCCACCCGCTCCCGCGCCACCCTCGTCCTCCGCAAGGACAGCGACCACTCCGTCCGCTACGTGCGGCTGCGCAAGATCTGACGCCGAGTCGGCTCGTCATGACGAGCCGACTCGGCAACGGGTGTGACGAGAGGGGTCAGAGGGCCAGGCGGGA
The DNA here is from genome assembly GCA_040302365.1 of Nocardioides sp. NPDC126508. Lineage (GTDB taxonomy): Bacteria > Actinomycetota > Actinomycetes > Propionibacteriales > Nocardioidaceae > Nocardioides. The sequence continues at coordinate 302,289 of JBEOUM010000002.1, read as the reverse complement.
ACGGACCACGTCCGCGAGCCGCTCGGCACAGGTCTCGGCCTCGTGGTGGGTGGGGGCCTCGACCATGACACGTACGAGGTTCTCGGTGCCGGAGGGGCGCAGCAGGATGCGCCCGGAGCCGGCGAGGGCCTTCTCCTCGGCAGCGATGGCCTCGAGGAGCCCGTCGTCGGTCTTGCAACGGGCCTTGTCGACGCCCTTGACGTTGAGCAGGACCTGCGGGAGGCGGGTCACGACGGAGGCGAGGTCGGCGAGCGTACGCCCGGTGTCGGTCATCCGCTGCAGGACGTGCAGGGCGGTGAGGATGCCGTCGCCGGTGGTGGCGTGCTCGCTCATGATGATGTGGCCGGACTGCTCGCCGCCGATGGCGTAGCCGCCGCGGCGCATCTCCTCGAGCACGTAGCGGTCGCCCACGGTGGTCTGCTTCACGTGGACCCCCGCGGCGTCCATCGCCTTCACGAAGCCGAGGTTGCTCATCACGGTGACGACCACGGTGTCGTCCGGGAGCCGGCCGGCGTCGTGGAGCCCGAGGGCGAGGACCGCGATGAGCTGGTCGCCGTCGACCAGGTTGCCCTCGGCATCGACGGCCAGGCAGCGGTCGGCGTCGCCGTCCCAGGCGAAGCCGACGTCGGCACCGTGCTCGATGACCGCCTTCTGGAGCATCTCGGGGTGGGTCGAGCCGACCCCGTCGTTGATCGAGAGGCCGTCGTTGGCGTCGTTGATCGCGATCACCTTCGCGCCGGCCTGGTCCAGCGCCAGCGGCCCGGCGGCCGCGGCGGCACCGTTGGCGCAGTCGACGACGACGGTCAGCCCGTCGAGACGGCGCTCGAGCGTGGAGATCAGGTGGGCTGCGTACGTCTCCACGGGGTTCTCGTGGGACGAGATCCGGCCCACCGACGCGCCGGTCGGGCGGTCCCAGGGCTCGTCGAGGTGGGCCTCGATCCGGTCCTCGAGCACGTCGTCGAGCTTGTGCCCGCCGCGCTGGAGGAACTTGATGCCGTTGTCGGGCATCGGGTTGTGCGAGGCCGAGATGACCACGCCGAGATCGGCCTGGAGAGCCGCGGTGAGGTAGGCGACCCCGGGCGTCGGCAGCACGCCGACGTCGATCACGTCGCAGCCGGCCGAGGCGAGACCACCCGCGACCGTGGCCTGCAGGAACTGCCCGGAGATGCGCGAGTCGTTGCCGACGACCGCCAGCGGCTTGCGTCCGCTCCCGGAGTTCCGCAGCTCCTCGGTCAGGACCAGTGCCGCGGCTGTCGCCAGGTTCTGAGCGAGCGAGGCGGTGAGGATGTCGCCGTTCGCGAGACCGCGAACTCCGTCAGTGCCGAAAAGGCGTGCCACGTCCGTGTGACCTTCTTTCGTACGTCGGCCCCCGCCCGAAAAATGAGTTGGGGTGCCTCGGCGAGCCGAGGCACCCCAACAATGCTAGGCGATCGCGAGGGCGATCAGCGCTTGCTGAACTGCGAGGCCTTGCGGGCCTTCTTGAGACCGGCCTTCTTCCGCTCCACGACGCGGGCGTCGCGGGTCAGCAGACCGGCCTTCTTCAGGGTCGGGCGGTTGGCCTCGACGTCGACGTCGTTCAGCGCACGGGCCACGCCGAGACGCAGCGCGCCGGCCTGACCGGCGATGCCGCCGCCGTCGATGCGGGCGATCACGTCGAAGCGACCCTCGAGCTGCAGCGCAGCGAACGGCTCGTTCGCGATCTGCTGGTGCAGCTTGTTCGGGAAGTAGTCCTCGATGGTGCGACCGTTGATGGTCCACGCGCCGGTGCCCGGAACGATCCGGACGCGGGCGACGGACTCCTTGCGGCGACCGGTGGCCGCGGCCGGGGCGATGGTCGCCGGGCGCTCGGGGGTGTCGGCGGACGGGGCGCTCTCGGAGGTGTACGCGAGGCCCTGCTCGTCGGTCTCGAAGGTCTCCTCGACCTCTACGGTGTTCTCAGTCATGTCCTGGTCCTGGCTCACTGGGCGATCTGCTTGATCTCGAACGGAACGGCCTGCTGCGCGGCGTGCGGGTGCTCAGGGCCGGAGTAGACCTTCAGCTTCTTGAGCATCTGACGGCCGAGCTTGTTCTTCGGCAGCATGCCCCACACGGCCTTCTCGATCGCCTTGCGAGCGTCCTTGTCCAGGACCTCACCGATCGGGGTGGCCGTCAGGCCGCCCGGGTAACCCGAGTGACGGTAAGCCAGCTTGGTGGTCTTCTTGTTGCCGGAGAGGGAGACCTTCTCGGCGTTGATGACGATGACGAAGTCGCCGGTGTCCGCGTTGGGCGCGAAGATCGCCTTGTGCTTGCCGCGGAGGAGCTCGGCGACCTGGACAGCGAGGCGGCCGAGACGGACGTCGGTCGCGTCGATCACGAGCCAGGCGCGCTCGATGTCGCCCGGCTTGGGAGCGTAAGTACGCACGTGTGCCTTCTTAGTTCGTAGTGCCCGCCCAGCGGATGCAGGAGGCGGGATGTTGCTGCGTGGCTTCTGACGAACACGGCCCGGCTTGCCCTGTCGGCTGGGAGTCCCAGCGACAGTCATCCGGATCTGCGCCCCTGACCGTGCGACAGTTCTCATCGAACCAGGGATCAGGACGCGGCAGGAGTCACGACCGAACAAGGTTACGAGCCCCCGCGTGGCGGAGACAAATCAAGACGTACGCCGCCGGTCGGGGAGCCTGGCGGCGTACGTGATCTTGGGAGGGTCAGCTCGACTGACCCTGCGAGGACTGCCCGTCGGACTGGTCCTGCGGCTGGCCGAAGCCGTCGGGGCCACCGCCGTCCTGGCCGAAGTCGGGTCGCTGACCACCGTCGGGCCTCTGCCCGTCGGGCATCTGGCCGCCGTCTGGCATCTGCCCGTACGGCATCTGACCGCCACCACGCTGACCCAGCTCGCGCTGGCCCTGGTCGGAGCCGCCGTCGACGGCGGCGACGACTCCCGCCGCGACGCCACCGCCGAGGACGATCCCGACGGCCGCCGCGGCCGCGACGCTCTTCCATCCGAAGACCCGCTCGGAGAGCTTCTTCCTCGGCGCCGCCGGGGCCACCGGTGCCGCGGTCGGAGGACCGAAGGTCGGCGGGGCGTACGCCACCGCCTCGGGCCGCTCGGCCGTCGGCTCCACCGGCTCGGGAGCCTCGTCGCCCGTACTCTCGTCGCTCATGTCTCCAGCCTCCGCCGGGTTCCTGTGCTGAGGCTGTGCCGGACCTTTGACTTCGGTGACAAACCACGACGTACGCCGCGGGAACCGTGTCCCGGCGGCGTACGTCGTTCTCTGCTCTTCTTCGGCTACTGGTCGGCGCCGACCTCGCCCTCGGGGGCGAACGCGTCGTCGTCGAGCTGGGCCGGGTCCGGGCCGTCGCGCGGCACCGGGGGCTGCCCGGTCGTCGGCTTCTTCTCCGGGGCGTCGTCGCCGTCGAGGACGAGGGCCCCGACGGTGCCACCGACGAGAAGGGCCAGCACCAGAGCGACGACGATCAGGACCTTTCGGCTGACCACCCGCCCCGCCCGTGCGTCGGCCGACTTCTCGATCGTGGTCACGCGAGCACCCGGTACTCGATGGCGACCGAGTACTTCCACACGTCGTAGCGCGAGCTCGACTGGAGGCCGGAGACCCACCAGATCGAGGGGCAGTACTGCGTCGACCGACGGTCGGCGATCAGCGCGTTCGGCGTGGAGACCGATGCCATCGTCTTCCACTGCACGGAGTTGCCGAACTGGTGGCGCTGCGCCAGCGTCCAGTCACCGGAGGTCTGCGGCTTGTAGACGTGCGTCACGAGATAGACGTTCTTGGTGTAGCCCTTCGGCCGTCCGCCGTAGTGCTTCATCGTGAGGTTGCGGTAGTTCCCGTCGAACGACCTGGGCAGGCACGTGACGCTGTCGGTGATCACCCGCGACTTGGCGGTGTCACTGCCCTGGCACTTGACGTTCGAGCGGTAGCCGCGCGAGCCCGCCCAGTCGCTGCGCGCGGGCGCCTTGAGGGTCGAGCAGGAGCCGACGTACTTGTCCGCCAGTGCGTCCCTCGCGGTGACCTTCTTGTAGAAGGTCTTCCAGACCAGCTTCTTCCAGGAGACACCGACCGTCGTCGTCTTGGTGGTGCGGTTGCCGGCGCCGTCGGTCAAGGTCGCCTTGATCGTGTAGGTGCCGGCGGGGACCCGGGCGCCGGACCGGTCCAGACCGTTCCAGGTCGGCTTCGTGTAGTAGAGGAGATCCGAGGAGCCGCTCCAGGTCAGCTCGCCCGAGCCCATGGTCCGGACGGAGGTGCCGGCACTGTTCAGCACCTGCACGTTGTACGTCGACTGCTCCCAGCCGCCCTTGACGGTCACGCTGAAGGTGTCCCGGTAGCCGTCCTTGGCGGGGTAGAACGTGGTCAGGTTGCGGCTCCACGAGAACGCCGGAGCGGTGTTGTCGAGGGACAGGGCACCCGCCGAGATGTCAGACCCGACCGCGCCGTCGGCGGTCGTGGTCACGTCTACGTGAAGGCGGTAGCGACCGTCGGCACCCGACGGTGCCACGACCGTCAGGCTCGCCTGGGACTGTGCGTCCGTCGTCAGGGCCACCGGCTGGGACGGCTCCCCGACCACGAGCGACGTCGACTCGTCCCACCACTGCCAGACGACCTCGATCGCGGACGACGGCCGGTCGTAGGCGACGACTCGCGCCGGCAGGGACGCGCCGGTGCGGCGTACGAGATCGTCGATGTAGGCGCCCACGTTCACGGTCGGCGCCGGTGCCGGATCGGTCGTCGGCGGCGTCGGGGTCGGGGTCTCGGTGGTCGTCGGGTCGGCCGTCGCGGTCGGGTCCGGCGTCGTCGGGTCGGCGGTGGGGGTCGGGTCCGACGTGGGCGTCGGGTCGGCGGTGGCCGTCGGCGTCGGGTCCGTGCTGGGCGACGGAGTCTCCGTCGCGAAGGCCGGCACCGCCGGCACGATCAGGGCGACGGCAGCAGCCGCCACCAGTGCGCGGATGCGCATCTGTGGTTCCTCCGAGTCTCTTGCCCGAGATGGTCTTGGGGTCGCTTCGCTGCCGAGAAGGCGAGGCGGGCCGAGATGGCTGACGGAATCTATACCCCAGGGCGCACCCCATCGGCACCGGTATTCGCTGCCCATGACCGCCGTGGCGACAACGATGGGACAACTGGCGTAGCCTGATCGTAGGATTGTCTGACAATCAGATGATCTTGGCTCAGACCACCGAGAACGCCCCACGAGATGGAGGAGTGCGATGACCCTGCTCAACGAAGCTCAGGACACCGTTGCGACCAGCCTGACCCCCGCCGCCTTCGCGGCAGCCGAGGCGCACTCCGCGCACAACTACCACCCGCTCGAGGTGGTGATCAGCCACGCCGAGGGTGCCTGGGTGACCGATGTCGACGGTCGCCGCTGCCTCGACATGCTGGCCGGCTACAGCGCGCTGAACTTCGGTCACGGCCACCCCGCACTGCTGTCCGCAGCCCGTGAGCAGCTCGACAAGGTCACCCTGACCTCGCGCGCGTTCGTGCACGACCAGTTCGCCGAGTTCACCGCCCGCCTGGCCGCGATGTGCGGCAAGGACATGGTGCTGCCGATGAACACCGGCGCCGAGGCCGTCGAGACCGCCATCAAGGTCGCCCGCAAGTGGGGCTACGACGTCAAGGGCGTCCCCGCCGACCGGGCCGAGATCATCGTGATGGCCGGCAACTTCCACGGCCGCACCACCACGATCGTCGGCTTTTCCGACGACGCCGACGCGCGCGACGGCTTCGGCCCGTTCGCCCCCGGCTTCGTGATGGTCCCGTACGCCGACCTGGCCGCCATCGAGGCCGCCATCACCCCCAACACGGTGGCCGTGCTGGTCGAGCCGATCCAGGGCGAGTCCGGCGTCGTCATCCCCGGCGACGACTTCCTGGTCGGGCTGCGCGAGCTCTGCACCCGGGAGAACGTGCTCTTCGCCGCCGACGAGATCCAGGCCGGCCTCGGCCGCACCGGCTACACCTTCGCCTGCGACCACGCCGGCGTGAAGCCGGACATGTACATCCTCGGCAAGGCGCTCGGCGGCGGCATCGTCCCGGTCTCGGCGGTCGTCGCCGACCGCGACGTGCTCGGCGTGATCGGGCCGGGCCAGCACGGCTCGACCTTCGGTGGCAACCCGCTCGCCTGCGCCGTCGGCACCGCCGTCATCGACCTGCTCGAGACCGGCGAGTTCCAGGCCCGCGCCGAGGCGCTCGGCCAGGTCCTGCGCGACCGGCTGATGGCGATGGTCGGCAAGGGCGTCGTCGGCTTCCGCTCCCGCGGGCTGTGGGCCGGCGTCGACATCGACCCGGCCGTCGGCACCGGTCGCGAGATCTGCGAGCGCCTGCTGGCCCGCGGCGTGCTCGCCAAGGACACCCACGGCTCCACCATCCGCCTCGCGCCGCCCCTGGTGATCGCCGAGGACGACCTCCACTGGGCCCTCGGCCAGCTCGAGGCGGCCGTCTCCGAGTAGGTCCCGACCGCGCTGTAACACGTCGTTCGACGTACTGGTCGCCCCAAGAGAGCGACCGGAAAGTACGTCGAACGACGTGTTGCTCGTTTTCTAGCCGTCGAGCGCGGCGAGATCGTCGATGATCTCGTTCTCCGCGGCGACGAACACCTCCTGGAGTCCGCGGATCAGCTCGGTCCAGGACGCCGTGAACTGGTCAGGCGTCATCGTCACCCGGTCCAGGCTGCCTGTGGACAGGACCTGGTTGACCGCCCTGGGCGCGGGCAGCCCGATGGCCCCGTCGGTCGCGGTGTTGTAGGTGATCTCGTCGAGGGTCTTGCGTTGATGCTCCGAGGTCGCGGTGTAGAAGTCCGCGAGCGATCGACGCCAGGTGGCCTCGGCCGCAGCCAGCGAGACGAGGTCCTCCTTGCTGAGGGGCTCGGCCTGGGCAGCACCCGGCTGCTCGTGCTTGGCGAGGGCGTCCCTCATGACGGCCCGCTCCTCCAGGAGCGAGTCGAAGACCGGCTGCAGGCTGCCGAGCGCCTCGATCTCGGAGTCGATCTCGGCGTCGCCGACCCGCGGCACGAGCGTCGAGGTCGCGAGGAGGTCGTTGACGAGTGCCGTGTAGGCCATCTGCCCCGCCTGGGGGTCGGCCTTGTCAAGGATGTCGGATCGCATCTGCGCCATGCCGTCCAGCGACCGCTGGATCCTGGAGATGCGATCCGCGAGCTCCTCGTTCCCGTCGGCGTCGATCTGCTCCGCCGTCGCGCTCCAGGTGGTGATGGCCTCATCGGTCGTCGCCTGCAACGGCCTCAGCACCACGTCGGGGACGGCTGCCATGACACCTTCGCGCTCGAAGATCAGGTTGATCGCCAGGTTCAGGCTGTCGGGCAGCGCCTGCGCGACCGACTCGGCCTGACGTACCGACGAGGTCGACGTTGCGGTCGGGGAATCCGCCGGATCCGTGGCCCGGTCCGCGACCACGGGCTGCAGCGCCACTCCGGCGACGCCGATGATCCCGACCGCCAAGACGGTGCCGGCAGCAGCGACGAGGCGGTTGCGTCGTACGCGGCGGCGCCCGCGGCGTACGTCCTCGGCCGGAGCCGGGATCGGGACGGTGGCGGCGGCGCCGAGCCGGTGGAGACCGTCGCCGAGCAGGACGTCTTCTTCGGATGTGTTCATCGCCGGCCTCCTCGGGCAGCGTTGTCTGGACGGAGGGCATGACGAAGGTTGGTCAGAGCGGCCGCGGTCTGACTCTTGACCGTCCCCATGGCGATGCCGAGGTCGGCGGCGGTCTCCTCGACCGACAGGCCCCAGTAGTGACGAAGCACCACAACCCGTCTCTGACCTGCGGGAAGGGCCCGCAGCGCAGTCCAGAGCTCATCGAGGTCCTCGGCACCGAGGCCGGTCGGTGCCGGCCGGTCGGCGACCTCGCCCGCTCGCTCGCGCCGCCACGGACGGCGGCCTTCGTCGAGATGACTGTTGACCAGCACCCGACGTACGTAGGCGTCGACGCTGTCGGCCTTCCGCACCTTTCGCCACGCCGCGTACACCTTCGACAGCGTCAGCTGCACGATGTCCTCGGCGCGATGCTCGTCACCGCACAGCAGGTAGGCCGCGCGGTAGAGGTGTGCGCGTCTCTCCCTGACGTAGGCGGTGAACTCCTCGTCCCTGCTCAACGTCTCTCCTTCTCCGGTTCCAACCCCCGACGCTCTACTGACGTAGTCGGTCGTCGATCGGTTGGGACCGGATGACCGCTTCCTAGGTGCGCGCCCTCTGCCCAAGCATCTCCAGCAGCACCGGCAACGACCCCGCGAGCACCCCGAGCAGGTCCTCGCGCGACAGTCCTGCGGGATCCGCCTTCCAGGACAGCACCAGCTCCTCCGACATCGCCTGCCACCCGCGCACCATCAGCCGCGCGGCGGGGGTGTCCTCGACGAAGTCGGCCCCGGCGTCGAAGATCCGGAGCCCCAGCGCACCGAAGGCGTCGTCGTAGATCTCCCGCAGGACCGGGTCGCTCGCGGCGCCGCGGACCATCGAGACGTACCCCTCGTAGTTGGCGTCGACGAAGTTCACGTAGGCGGTCATCGAGGCCAGCAGGCGCTCCACCGGCTCCCCCGTCGCGGGCGGGGCGGTCTGGGCGACGAGGGCGTCGGCGGCGCGGCGTACGACCGCCTCGCGGAAGGCCATCTTGTCGCCGAAGTAGTGGTAGAGCAGCCCGCGCGAGATGCCGGCCTCACGCGCCACCACGTCGATCGAGATCTCGTCGAGGGAGTGGCGCGCGAAGAGGCGAATGCCCAGGCCGAGCAGCTGCTCGCGGCGCTGCTCGGGCGTCAGTCTCGTTCGTCGGCTCATGCCGCCCATTCTATTGACACCTGTTCAATAGGCAAGCCATACTCGAAGTATGACCACTGCTGACCTCACCCATGTCGACCACCTGATCGTCGGTGCCGGCTTCGGAGGCCTGTGCGCGGCGATCAAGCTCGAGGAGGACGGCGAGCGCGACTTCGTCGTCATCGAGAAGGGCTCCGGCGTCGGCGGCACCTGGCGCGACAACACCTACCCCGGCGCCGCCTGCGACGTCCCCAGCCAGCTTTACAGCTACTCCTTCGCGCTCAACCCCGACTGGTCGATGAGCTTCTCGCCCCAGCCGGAGATCGAGGCGTACATCAAGAAGGTCGCCGAGGGCTCCGGCACGCTGGACCGCTTCGTCTTCGACACCGCGATGACTTCCGCGACCTGGGACGAGACCCAGCAGCGCTGGCTCGTCGAGACCGAGGACAAGTTCGGCAGGAAGACGTACGCAGCGACCACCGTCATCGCCGGCCCCGGCGCTCTCTCCGAGCCCAAGCTCCCTGACATCGAGGGCATCGAGGGCTTCCAGGGCGAGATCTTCCACTCCGCGCAGTGGAACCACGACGTCTCTCTGGAAGGCAAGCGCGTCGCGGTGATCGGCACCGGCGCCAGCGCGATCCAGATCGTCCCCGAGATCCAGAAGAAGGCCGCGCGCCTCGACGTCTACCAGCGCACCGCGCCCTGGGTCCTCCCCCGCAACGAGCACCGCTACTCCAAGCTCGAGAAGGCCGCCTTCCGCCACGTCCCCGGCGTCCAGCGGCTCGCTCGCGCGGCGGTCTACTGGGGCCTGGAGGTCCGCGTGCTGGGCCTGGCCGTGCAGCCCAAGCTCACCCTGGCCCACCAGCTGATGGCGCAGAACAACATCCGCCGCGGCATCAAGGACCCCGAGCTGCGCCGCAAGGTCACCCCCGACTACACGCTCGGCTGCAAGCGCACGCTGATCTCCAACGCCTACTACCCCGCGCTGGCCGCCGACAACGTCGACCTGGTCACCGACGGCATCGACCGGGTGAGCGAGAACGCGATCGTCGCCAAGGACGGCACCAGCCGCGAGATCGACGTGCTCGTCGTGGCGACCGGCTTCTACACGACCGACCTCCCGATCGCCCACGCCATCACCGGCAGCAAGGGCCGCACCATGGCCGAGCGGTTCGCGGAGACCGGGATGAGCGCCTACAAGGGCACCACGGTCCCCGAGTTCCCCAACCTCTTCTTCGTGGTCGGCCCCAACACCGGCCTGGGCCACTCCTCGATGGTCTACATGATCGAGTCGCAGGTGGCCTACATCCGCGATGCGATCCGCACGATGCGTACGAATGCGTACGCCACCGTCGAGCCGACCGAGGACGCCACCTCCGCCTGGAACGACGACCTGCAGCGCAAGATGGACAAGACCGTCTGGTCGGAGGGTGGCTGCGCGTCGTGGTATCTCGACGAGCACGGCCGCAACACCACCCTGTGGCCGACGTTCACGTTCCTGTTCCGCCACCTGACCAGCAAGTTCGATGTCGACAAGTACGTCGTCACCGCCGCCGGCACCCAGCACGCCGACACGACCCAGGAGAGTGTTCCCGCATGAAGTCCTTCGACGACAAGGTAGTCGTTCTCACCGGAGCCGGCTCCGGCATCGGCCGCGCCCTCGCGGTCAACCTCGCCGGCCGCGGCGCCCGCCTGGCGCTCTCCGACGTCAACGAGGCCGGCCTGGCCGAGACCGTCGAGCTCGCCAAGCAGGCCGGCGCCCGCGAGATCAAGGAAGACAAGCTCGACGTCGCCGACCGCGAGGCCTTCAAGACGTACGCCGAGGGCGTCATCGCCCACTTCGGCACGGTCAACGTGGTCATCAACAACGCGGGCGTCGCGCTGTCGGGCCGGGTCAACGACCTCGACTGGGACGACATCGACTGGATCATCGGCATCGACTGGTGGGGCGTCGTGCACGGCACCAAGTTCTTCCTGCCCGCCCTGATCGAGTCCGGCGACGCGCACATCGTGAACATCTCCTCGCTGTTCGGGCTGGTCTCCATGCCCGACCAGGCGTTCTACAACGCGGCGAAGTACGCCGTACGCGGCTTCACCGAGGCACTGCGCGAGGAGATGCTGATCGACGGCCACAAGGTGGGCATCACCTCGGTCCACCCCGGTGGCATCAAGACCGCGGTCGCCCGCAGCGCCCGCGTCTCGGCCAAGGACGACCAGGCCGCGACCGCGAAGTTCTTCGACGAGAAGCTCGCCAAGATGGAGCCCTCCCGCGCCGCCGAGATCATCGTCAAGGGCATCGAGAAGAAGCAGGCCCGCGTGCTGGTTGGCCTCGACGCCCACGTGATCCACAACTTCGGCAAGTTCACCGGCTCGCGCTACCAGGACCTGGTCGCGCTGGGCGCGAAATACGTGCTGCCGAAGAAGAACGCCTGAGGCAGAATCGGCGCCCATGCGCTTCGAAGCCGGCCACCCCGTTCGTGTCGAGTTCACGAAATGGGGTGGCCGGCCCCATTGGGCCTTCGACGGGCTCTATCTCGGCGAGGACGAGCACGGCGAGTGGATCGGCCATCCGGTCGGCACCCATGCCGTCAAGCCGACCGACAGCTACACCTCCGGCTGGTCGTGGCTCACCCTGTCGCCCGCTGAGGAACCCGCCCATCTGATCCGGGTCAACGGTCATGGGCAGCCCCAGGACATCCACATCTACGTGGACATGGCCACGCCACCTGCCTGGACCGACACGGTGCTGAGCTGCGTCGACCTCGACCTCGACGTGATCGAGCTGCGCGACGGCACCGTGATGCTGATCGACGAGGACGAGTTCGCCGAGCACCAGGTCGCGCTCGGCTATCCACCCGAGATCGTCGACCTGGCCCGGACAGCGGCCGACCGGGTGCTGGCCGAGGTGAAGGCCCACACCGCTCCGTACGACGGCAGCGCGAACCGCTGGTTCGAGATCCTCGCGGGTCTCACCCCGGTCGTGGGAGATTGACCCCATGACGCGCTTCGAGGCAGGGGAACGGATCCGGGTCGACATGACGAAGTGGGGCAACAAGCCCCACTGGGGCTTCGACGGGATCTACCTCGGCGAGGACGAGCACGGCGAGTGGATCGGCCACCCGGTCGGCACGGAGTTCGCCCGTCCGGGGAAGGGGTGGGTCGCCGACTGGGACTCCGTCAGCCTGATCCCGCACCGCGACGCCGCCCACTTCGCCGCCTTCAACCGGCCGAACGGGCGGGTGAGCTCGCAGATATATGTCGACATGTGCACTCCGCCGATGTGGCAGGACTCGACGGTCACCTGCATCGACCTGGACCTCGACGTGGTCAAGAAGTTCGACGGCTCGGTCTACATCGACGACCAGGACGAGTTCGAGCACCACCAGATCGAGTTCGGCTACCCGCCCGAGATCATCTCGATGACCGAGGACTCCGCCGAGCGGGTCTATCTCGCGGTCAAGGAGGGGAAGGCGCCGTACGACGCGACCCCTGAGCGCTGGTTCGAGGTGCTGGCCGGGCTCTGAGGCCTACGAGTCCGTCTCGGCGACGGGCACCGGTGTAGCGGCCCGGTCCTTCCGCAGCGGACCGACCAGGCGCGGCCCAGAGAGTCGCGTCTCGATCCGCCACGACCGGCGGCTGAGCGGCTGGGCGATGTATTCGCCCAGGTAGACGCCCGAGGCGAGGGCGAGCGCGACAGAAGCGGCGGTGAAGAGGGCGACCAGGCCGACCGAGGTGGTCGCCGGCGTCTCCTGGGCCAGCATCGTGAGGCCGCGGTAGATCGAGTATCCGGGCAGGAACGGCACCACCGAGGAGACCACGATGACCAGCGGCGGCACCTTCAGCCGGGTGGCGACCGAGTAGGCGATCAGACCGATGAACAGGGCGGCCACCGCCACCCGCCACGTACGTCCGACGTCACCGGGCACGACGATCGAGAGGACCACGGCGATGCCGGCGATGACCGCGATCGGGACCAGCGTCCGCTTGGGGGCGTACGCCGCGTAGGCGAACGCCGCGGCACCGACCGCGCCGCCCCCGGTGGCGAGGGTGATCGACTGCAGCGTGCTGGCGCCGCTCGAGACGGCGCCGTGGATCGGCACCCCGATCGCGCTCGCGAAGACCAGACCGCCGGTGACCCCGGCGATGATCCCGGCAGTGGAGACCAGCGCCTCCATGATCCGGGCGCTGGCGGTGACGTGGAAGCCGGTCAGGGCGTCCTGCAGGGCACCCATGAAGCTGATCCCGGCCAGCATCACGGTGATGTTGGCGGTGATCGAGGTGGAGACGTCGAGGTCCAGGGGCAGCGCCGCGGCGATGACCGCCAGCAGCGTGGCCAGACCCGCCCCGGCGACCTGGAGGTAGAAGAGCGGCAGCCGCCAGCGGCGGTGGAGGAGGTGCTGCAGCTGGTCGATGGCGGCGCCCGAGATGAAGGAGAGGACGACGACCCAGGGATCACCACCGACGTAGACGGTGAAGGCGGCAGCCATGACCGCCATCCCGAGCGTCGCGGCCCAGCGCGGCCGGCGGTGGCCGCCGGAGATGATCCGGCCCAGCGCGATCCGGGCGCCCTGCAGGTCGACCTCGTCACGTACGACCTGACGAACCAGGTGGTCGACGGCGGTCAGGTGGTCGTAGTCGATCGTGCGGTTCTTGACCTGGCGGGTGGTGTGGATCGGGATCGCCTCTGGATCGGCCTGATAGCTCATCGAGAGACTGGTGTAGGTGACGTCGACCTCGGCTCCGCGGAGCCCCAGGTGTTGGGAGAGCGACCTCATCGTCGCGGTCACGTCAGCGGCCCCGGCGCCGGTCGAGATCAGCAGCTCACCGACGCGGAGGCAGAAGTCCAGAGTCAGGTTCACCTCGCGTGCGTCCACCGTCACAGGGTGCCATCGGGTCGGTGATCGACAGGCATTCACGGTGCTCGACAAACGGGCCCGTGCAAGGAACGCTCAATACATGCGGATCGACTTCCATCCCTCCCCCCGGCCGACGCTCGGCGTCGAGTGGGAGCTCGCCCTCGTCGACCGCCGGACCCGCGATCTGGTCAACGTCGCCGACCACCTCTTCGCCCGGGCCAAGGCTCGCGTTCCCAACCCGGAGCGGATCCACAAGGAGCTGCTCCGCAACACCGTCGAGGTCGTCACCGGGGTCTGCGAGACGGTCGAGGAGGCCATGGACCAGATCCGCGAGACGACCACCGGCGTCGTACGCGCCGGCGACGACCTCGGGGTGGACCTCTTCGGTGCCGGGACCCACCCGTTCGCGTCCTGGACCACGCAGGAGCTGTCCGCGGGGCATCGCTACGAGGAGCTGATCAACCGCACCCAGTGGTGGGGACGGCAGATGCTGATCTGGGGCGTGCACGTCCACGTCGGGATGCCCGAGCGGGACCGGGTCCTGCCGGTCCTCAACGGACTCCTGACCTACTACCCGCATTTCCAGGCGCTGTCGGCCTCCTCCCCGATCTGGGCGGGCGTCGACACCGGCTACGCCTCCAACCGGGCGCTGATGTTCCAGCAGCTGCCGACCGCCGGGCTGCCGTTCCAGTTCGCGACGTGGCAGGAGTTCGAGGCGTACGTCTCGGACCAGACGGTCACCGGCGTGATCGAGGACATCAGCGAGATCCGCTGGGACATCCGGCCCTCGCCCCGGATCGGCACCATCGAGAACCGGATCTGTGACGGGGTCTCGACCCTCCAGGAGCTGGCCGCGATCGCCGCGCTGGCCCACTGCCTCTGCGTAGACCTGGACGCCCGGGTCGCGGCCGGGGAGCCGATCGCCACGATGCCGCCGTGGCACGTCCAGGAGAACAAGTGGCGCGCCGCCCGCTACGGCCTCGACGCGATCGTGATCCTCAACGACGCCTCCGAGGAGCGGCTGGTCACCGAGGACCTGGCCGACCTGCTGGTGCGGCTGGAGCCGGTCGCGGCACGCCTCGGCTGCGAGAAGGAGCTCGCCGGGGTGCACGACATCATCCACAAGGGTGCCTCCTACCAGCGGCAACGCGCGATCGCGGCGTCGACCGAGGGCGACCTGGTCGCGGTCGTGGACTCGGTCGTACGCGACCTGCGCGGGTCTCTCTAGGCCATGTGGCGCGGCGGCAGCGGTGGCAGCGCGTCGGTCGCCTCGAACTGCCCCATCCCGGTGACCCCGAGCAGGTCGACGATGATCGACCTGATCTGGACGAGGATCACCTCGGCGTTGAGCGCTTCCGTACGCTCCACCTCGGCCGAGTGCTCGCCGACCGCGAGCAGCACGGACCTGGCCTCGTCGCTGAGTCCGTCCGGACCGAGGCCCGCCGCGAGCTCGGCCTCGACGACGTCGACGGCGTCGGCGAGACCGAAGGCCAACTGGTAGTAGCTCTCCGGCACGATGTCGCCGCGGTAGGCCGAGACCGCCGCTCGCCGCACCAGCACGCGGGTGCTGCGCAGCGCCCGGTCGAGCGGCTCGACGAGCTCGGCCATCCGGTGCACGTGGCTGCGATGCCGGAACCGGAACGGCGAGGAGGTCAGCACCGACATGCCCTCGTCGGAGGCGTCCTGCAGTTCGCGGATCAGCGGGTCGGTGGCGCGCGCGTCGGCGAGCACCTTGAGCCCGTGGACCGCGTCGGCGTCGAGCATCACCTGGCCGGCGGCACGCAGCAGCGAGGCGATCTTCTTGGCCACCACGGCGGCCTGCTCACCGGGCCGGCGCAGCGGCGCGGCGGGCACGATCGAGGCCGCCACGAGCGCGACCGCACCGCCGATCAGGGCGTCGGTCCAGCGGGTGAACGCCGCGCCGGGCGTCGGCAGCAGCCCCATCACGAAGATCGACTGCACGGCCGCCTGGTTGCGGAACACCTGCCCCGACGAGATGAAGATGCCCACGGCCATGGCCATCGCCACCACCAGCGTCATCTGCCAGGCGCCCTCGCCGATGACCTGCACCACGATGTCGCCCAGGAAGACCCCGAGCGCGACCCCGATGGTCACCTCGGTCACCCGCCGCAGCCGCTGGCCGTAGGAGGTGCCGAGGCTGACCACCGCCGCGATCGGCGCGAAGACCGGCTGGACGTGGCCGAGCAGCGACGCCGCGATGAACCACGCCGCCCCGGCCGCCCCGGCGGCCTGCAGCACGTGCCAGCGCTTCGACTTGAGTCGCGCGAGCCGGCGACGTACGTCGGACTTCACCTGCTCACCGGTGACTCGCGGAGCGGTGAATGCCATGCCGCAGATCCTAGGCCAGCCGAGTCCTCAGTTGTGGCGGCCGAATCGGTCGTTCTGGCGAATGAGATCGGGATCTCGTACGCCACTTCCACCGATTCGACCACCACTTCTGCGGAGTCGGCGGGGCGTCAGCGGGCGCGGGTCACCGAGACGGTCTGGCTGCCGCAGCCGTTGGCGGAGGTGAGGTTGGTGAGGGCCGACTTCTCGGTGCTGTCGACGGAGAGGCGCCAGCGGATCTTCACCGAGACGAACTCCTTCAGGTAGCGGCACTTCTGCTGTGCGGGCATCCACTCGGCCGGGTCCTGGTCGCCCTTGGCCTGGTTGACGTTGTCGGTGACGCCGACGAGGGAGCCGTAGTAGCCGAGGTCGTTGGCGTAGTCGCGCCGCTCGGTCGAGGTCCAGGTGCGGGCGCCGGAGTCCCAGGCCTCGGCGAGCGGGACCATGTGGTCGATGTCGATGTCGCTGGTGGCGGTCCAGGAGACGCCGTCGTAGTAGGAGTACCAGCGGCCGCCCGACAGCGAGCAGCTCGAGCCGATGGTGGGGGCCTCCTCGGCCTCCGCGATCAGCACCTCGTTGCGGGTGTTGCAGCCGTCGCCGTCGGCGTCGATCCAGAGCTGGAAGAGGTCACGGCTGTAGCCGGTGCGGTTCTCGGCCGCGACGGGAAGGTCGCCGATGGCGGTCGAGAGCGGCTGCGAGTAGGACTCGGCGTGTGCTGCTGCCGGAATCGTGAGCGGCACGAGGGCGCCGCAGGCGAGGATGAACAGGCCACGGAGTTTCATGGGGGTCTCCCGAGGTGAGGTGTCCGGTCGCCCCTAGACGATGCCGTGTTTTACGCACCCCGTGTAACTGGGTTACCAGATGTTGCAAGAAGTTCACCCAGGTCGCGCCCGGCCAGCACCTAGATGAACGGCTCCGTCAGATGCGGCGTCGCCAGGTGAAGCGTGGTGTCGGCTTCGCGGCTGAGCATGCGTTCCCGCGAGCGCCTGGCCGCCTCGGGTTCGACCTCGTGCGCGTAGGCGAGCTCGGGGTGGAGCAGCTGGAGCGCATGCACCAACAGGTCGCCGGTGACGAGCGCCAGCTCGCGCCCCTCACCGACCAGCACGCTCTGGTGCCCGGGCGTATGACCGGGCGTGGCGACCGCGCGCCCGGTACGCAGGGGCGTGTCGCCGTCGAGGAGCCGGAGCCGCCCGGCCGCCGCGAGCGGGTCGGTGAGGGTCTCGCGAAGCTGAGGGTTGAGCGCGTCGAGGGCGTCGTACTCGGCCTGCTGGAGCAGGTATTCGGCATTCGGGAAGTAAGGGCGGCGGCCGTCGGCCTCGGTCACCACCGCCCAGCCGACGTGGTCGGTGTGCAGATGCGTGAGCACGACGGTGTCCACCTCGGCCGGGTCGATGCCCGCGGCGTCGAGCGACCGAGGGAGCACCCCGGGCACGGGCGCCCACGAGGCGGCCGGGCCGTCCGCCGGACCGATCCCGGCGTCTACGACGGTGAGGCCCTGGTCGCCGCGGATCGCGAAGGCGCGGAACTGGAGCCGCCAGCGGCCCTCGGCGTCGACCGCGCCCGGATCGTAGCGATCGACATCGGCCCACTGGTCGGCCGTGGCGTCGGGGAAGGCATCGGCGCGCGGGGCGAAGAACGGGCCCTCCCCGTCGGCCAGGGCGATGATCTCGGTCGAGCCGATCCGGAGACGGGGGACGCTGAGGGCCATGGCCGGGATCCTGCCACGGCTTCTACGCGCCTCGCGTCACATCAGATCTCTCGAGAAGCTCAGCCAGGTCGCACTCGACCAACTTCTTCGCCCCGCCGTTCCCATGGGCCGCGGCCACGGCCCGCAGCCGCGCGCGGGTGATGTCGGAGACGTACGCCAGCCCGGCCTTGGCCGCGTTCGAGCCCGGCCGGGTCGTCTCGGCGATCTGGACCGACCAGCACGTACGCCGCGTCCCGTCCTCCACGTTGGCCAGCGCGACCGCGTGGCCGGTGGTGCCGGAGCCGGCGAAGAAGTCGAGGACGCGCGCGTCGGCCGGCATCGTGGCCAGGATCCGGCGGATCAGGCCGGTCGGCTTCGGCGACTCGAACAGCGGCCCCACCAGCGACTTCAGCTCGGCGACCGCGGAGTCGGTCGAGCCGATCTCCTCGGCCAGCCAGATCGTGGTGAGCTTCTTGCGGCGGGCGTCTCCGGAGGCGTCGCGGGAGAGCCAGTCGCGCTGGTAGACGTCGACCCGCTCCCCCAGCTTCCCGCGTACGCGACGGCACATCAGGTCGTCGGGACGGGCCGCGATCAGCGGGGCGCTCCACCGCCAGACCGCCGGGCGACCGTCGCCGAAGACCGGCCAGATCTCCTGGCCGCCGTCGAACGGCTCGACATCGACCCGACCGGTCTCCGGGTCGCCCCAGACCGGGAAGTGGAGCGTGCGCGCGGTCGCCGGGTTGAACTTCTTGTTGGTGTTGCGCAGCGGCAGCCGCCGGTAGTGGCGGCCGTCGTCGGTGACCAGCGGGAAGTCCTGCTCGTTGACGGCCTCGGGGATGCTGGACTCCAGCGCACAGGACCGGGCGTCCTTGGCGTAGACCAGCAGGTATTCGTGGGAGGTCGCGAACCCGTTGCCGAGCTGGCGGCCCTTGGGGTTGAGGTTGACCACGATCTGGGCGAGCTGATTGCGCTCGTCGAAGACCTCGTCCATCAGCACCTTGAGGTGGGCGGCCTCGTTGTCGTCGATGGAGACGTAGATCGCCGCCCGCTCCGACATCACGGTGCGCGCCGCCTCCAGCCGGGGCCGCATCATCGCGACCCAGGCCTCGTGGCGGCCGGCCCGTTTGCCGTCCTTCCCGCGCCGGTCGTCGTGGTAGGCGAAGAGGCTGCCGGTGTTGTAGGGCGGGTCGATGTAGATCAGATCGAAGGTCTCCCCCGCCACCGAGAGCGCCCGGAGAACGTCGAGGTTGTCGCCCTCGACGAAGGTGTTCCACGGCTCCCCCACGCGGGGAACGTTAGCCGACCGGGATATCGGTCGAGAGCAACGCGACCGATCGCTCGGCCACCAGGCACTGGATCTTGGTGCTCTTCGGCGGGGTGACGTGGAGGACGACGTCGCTGCCGCTGGTCGAGGCGGTGATCGTCGCCGGGTCCGGCGCCTCGCAACCGTCGTAGACCGTCTGGGCGTAGAGCCGCTGGCCTGTCGGGACGTGCGCGAGCATCGTGGTCGCCTTCGTGGTGAACGATTCCTGGAGCGAGGTGCCGAGACTGGCGGCGTACGCCTTGATCGCGGCCGCGTCCGGGAGCGGCGTCGCGGTCTTCTCCAGGTCGCCCTCCGCCGCGCCACCGGCGGAGACCAGGCCGCGGACCGGCTTCTCCGAACTGGGCGGCCGGGAAGGCTCGGGCTGGGGCTTCGGCTTCGGGGTGCCGGACGGGGACGAAGACGCCGACGCCGACGCCGACGACGACGCGCTGGCGCTTGGGTCGCTCGCCTCGTCGGAGGTGCCGCAAGCCGTGAGCAGGAGCGCCGTCGCAGCGAGTGCGAGTGGGAGAAGACGCGTGGGGTGCATATTCCACATACTCCCCACGGCACCCGGCTGTTGCACCCCTGGCAGCCCGGTCGTTACCGAGATGGAAAGATCACGCCGTGGCCCGCTTCACCCAGGCCGAGCTCCAGACCTACTACGGCGCCTCGGTCCCCGACCTCCTCCCGGCAGACGACCAACCCCTGCGCCTCCTCTTCGTCGGCATCAACCCCGGCCTGTGGACCGCGGCGACCCAGACCCACTTCGCGCACCCGCTCAACCGCTTCTACCCCGCGATCTTCAAGGCCGGGATCACCACCCGTCCGATCGACGCCTCAGCGGGGATGACGCCGGAGGACCGCGACTACTTCCGCGCGCGGGGCATCGGGTTCACCAACATCGTCCGCCGTGCCACGGCCAAGGCCTCCGAGCTCACCAACGCGGAGCTCAAGGAGGGCGGCGCCGAGCTGTTCTCCCTGGTCGCACGCCGGAAACCGACGGTCGTCGCGATCGCCGGGATCACCGCCTACCGCACCGCGTTCAACCGCCCCAAGGCCAAGCAGGGCCGCCAGCCCGAGCCGCTGGCCGGCGCCGAGCTCTGGGTCGTACCCAACCCCTCCGGCCTCAACGCCCACGAGACCGTTCCCACCCTCGCCGCCGCGTACGCCGATGCCGCCCGCGCGGCCGGCATCATCTGACCTGCCGAGGCGTCACCCCCGTCGGCCGAAGCGTCACTTACGTCATTCGAGTGCGCACACGCGTGCCAACTCGGCCGACGTAACTGACGTCTCGACCGACGTAACTGACGTCTCGGCAGGGAGTCAGAAGCCCGAGGGAGCCTGGGGCAGCTCCGGAACCCCGAGCTTCGCCAGCAGCGCGACCGCGTCGTCCGCCGAGACCCTCGCTGACTGGGAGTGCAGCATGTCGTCCACGGCGAGGTCGACCTCGGCGGTGAGGCAGACGAGCACGTCCTCACCCTCGGCCTCGGCCGGCCCCTGGAAGGCGAGCACGGGCAGGTAGGCGAGGTCGAGGGAGGCGGCCTTCTGCAGGAGACGTACGGCGGCGAGCACATCGGCACGCGGATCGGCGATCTCGAGCGGGCGCCCCTCGACGGATGCCGCCCCGTCGGCCGGCACCTCGACCATCCCGGCGGTCGAGGGGATGTCGTACTGCTCCACCACGGCGATCCCGCCGGGGTGCACCACGACGGCCTCGATCTCGCGGCCGGAGACCGGCACGTTGAGCACCACCAGCGCCGACTCGAGCTGGCCGAGCGCCTGGCGGAGCTTCTCCTCGCCGAAGGTCTCCGGCGCGCCGAGGTCGAGCATCCAGCCGCCCGCGGCGGTGGCCACCCAGGCGGCGGTCTCCTGCTCCTTGAGCGCCATCAGCTTCTCGGCCTCCTGGCGCAGCCGGTCGCGCTCGAGCGCCGCGTCGTGGGCCCGCCGCCGCTCGTCGTCGAGCTCGGCGCGCAGCATCGCGACCTCGCTCTCGGCCAGCTGCTGCAGCTCGCGGCGCCGCTCCGCCTCCCGGGCGCGCTCCTCGGCCGCCTGCTTCTCGGCCTTCAGCCGGGCGACCTCGAAGCGGCGTACGCCCTCCTCCAGGAGACCGAGGGTGCGGTCGGAGACCGCGACGTCGGCGCCGGACTCGAGCCGGTCCCGCAGCGCACCCCAGTTGACCTCGGGATGGTCGGTGACCAGTGCGTCCAGCACCTTCAGCAGTACGTCACCCTCCACCCCCGCACGCGAGGCCAGCGAGGCCTGGTTGAACCGAGCGGGCGCGGGAGCCGGGGATGATGCGGGAGCGAGGCTCCACTGCCCCGGCGGCCCCTCGACGAAGCCGCCCGACCTCAGCACGGCGAGCAGCTCCTCCTCGGTCAGCAGGACGCGTTTGCCCTTCAAA
Source organism: Nocardioides sp. NPDC126508 (assembly GCA_040302365.1). Lineage (GTDB taxonomy): Bacteria > Actinomycetota > Actinomycetes > Propionibacteriales > Nocardioidaceae > Nocardioides. Next base: position 280,950 of record JBEOUM010000002.1, on the reverse strand, counting down.
GCGGCGCGCAGGACCTGCAGGCTCAACGGAGCCCGCAGGCGCAGGATCTCGGCGACGGCCGGCATGGAGGATTCAGGCATAAGGGCTGGTTAGAGGGGTCGTTCTCGCAGGCGCGGCGATCGTACACCGCAGCACCGACATTCGAGGCCCACCAGCGCGGTTCCGAACACTTGACCGGATCGCGGGCCGCGAAGGCCCCGGGCACCGGCAGGTGTCCGGGGCCTCGCTGCCGAGCTAGTCGAGCGGCTTCAGGGCGAAGTCGTAGACAGTCGTCTGACCTGCCACGATCTGCGCCTTCTTGGTCGCGGGGACGAACCCGTCGGCCGCGACGACCACCTGGAGCGGCGCGTTGGACTTCTGCATCCAGTACCCGTAGGTGCCGTCCGCCTTCGTCCGGAGCGTCACGTCGTAGGAGACACCGTCGAGGGCCACCACCGCGCCCTCGAGCGGCTCACCCGACCCCGTCACCGTGCCCGTGATCTTGCCCCAGCCGGAGGGCGCCTTCACGATCATGGTCGCCGGGACCGGCGCCACGGTGTAGGGGGTGTCGTTCCCGATGACCACGTCGGCCGTGTAGGTGCCCGGCTGGTCGACCGTGGCCGCGAACGTGGCGACCGCGGTGACCGACTTGCCCGGTGCCAGCGTGAACGACGGCGGCTGGACGTCCAGCCACGCGACGCCACCGCCACCGGTCTCACCCGTCACATCGACGATGATGTTGGAGTCGGGGAACCCGAGCTCCGCGGCGTTGGTCGGCTCCGGCGTACCGCACGCGTCGGAGGCCAGGTAGGTCGGCGACGTCTCGGCCTCGGGGTTGCCGCCGAAGTAGACCGCGGCGCCCGCGACGGAGACGACCAGGATGTCGTCCGGAGCGATCTCCGCGGAGGCCGCGACCGGCACCGTGTAGGTCGACCCGAAGTCGCTGGTCACCGTCGTGGTGCCCGACCCGATCGGGGTCAGGTTGGCGAAGGTGAACGCGGCACCGGCCGGGAGCGTGTAGAGCGTCGCCGTCACCGGCGTGTTCCCGTTGGCCGTCTCCTGGACCGCGAAGCTCACGCTGGTGGGCGTGAAGCCTCCGGAGATCCCGAAGTCACCCGGCGAGTAGGTGCGCAGGATCGTCGTGGTCCCCGAGGGGCACGCGACCGAGCTGGACTGCACCACCTCGTGCGAGCTCGAGTGGGACAGCGTCGTCTCACCGGCCGGCGTGGGCGCGATCGCGGTGACCGAAGGCTTCCCTGAGGCACTGACCTTGCCCGAGGCGGAGGAGGTCAGGCCCGAGGACTTCGAGCCGGCGCCCGCCTTGGTCTTGACCGCCGTGGCCTTCTTGGTGGTGCTCTTGGTGACGCCGGCCGAGGCGGTCTTGTCCCCGAGGATCACGACCTCCTCGCCGGTAGCACCCAGATCGACCTCGACGGGCGCGGACCCGGTGTTGGCGATCTTCAGGTTGCGGGAGACCGAGCCACCCATCGCGAGGCTGGCGTTGAGCGCCGTCTGGGTGACGGCGAGCCGGCCGGCCTTGAGCTGGGCGTCGGAGGTGACGGTCGCGTCCTCGGCGACGGTGACGTCGCGGCTGACGGACACGTAGTCGGGCGCGCTGATGCCCACGCCGTACGCACCGGTCACCATGTCGACGCTGTAGGAGCCGTCGGCGCCGGTCTCGACCGTCTTGGCGGAACCGCCGGCGGTCGGGGTCAGGGTGACCTCGGCGCCGTCGATGCCCTCCTTGGTGTTGTAGTCCTTGACGACACCGGAGACCGTGCCCTTCGGGGCCAGGTCGAAGGCGATCGACTTGTTCTCGCTCAGCGACGCGGTGTTCAGCGAGAACTGCGTGCCGATCGTGCCGGCGGCGTTCTCGATGCCGACGGTGGCCGAGCCACCGCGGGCCCGGTCGCCGCTGGGCAGGTCGCCGTAGCCCAGCTCGACGCGGCCGTCCTCGAGGAGGGTGACCGAGAAGTCGAGCAGGTCCGAGCTGTTCAGCGGGACGACGTCACGCCACTCGATGACGAACGCGTCCACGCCGTCGACCGTCGTGGCCCCGGTGAACACGTCCGCGTCACCGCGAGCGTCGAGGTCGTCCCAGAACGGGTAGATCGCCGCGTTCGGCACGCCGGCCGACGGGATCGCGCCGTTGGCGAAGGACGTGCTCGAGGCGAGGAAGTTCAGGTGACCGTTCGAGGCGACGTACGCCTTGGCGTAGCTGTCTCCGTAGAACGGGAAGCTGAACGGCAGGTCCACCGAACCGGCCACGTCGTCACCGTCGAGCCCGAGCGCGGTGGTGCCGGAGCGTACGCCGCTGGAGCCCTCGGAGCAGAAGTAGCCGTAGCCGTCGTAGGAGAGGACGACCTCGACCTGGTGGGTCTTGTTGCCGGTGACCTCGATCTCCGAGCTCGTCGCCTCGGCGCAGCCGGACCCCTCGGTGAAGATCGTGTACGTCCCCTCCGGGACGCCCGCGAACGAGTAGGTCCCGTCGGCCCCCGAGGTCGCGGACAGGTTGCCCGGCGACAGCTGGACCACCGCACCGGCGATCGGAGCGTCGGTGCTGGCGTTGGTGACCGTGCCGCTGACCGTGTACTTCGGAGCCTCGGCGAGGTCGAAGTCGACGGTCGTGGTGGCGTCCTCGGTGACGGTCGCGGTCCCGGTCTCGGTGACGAACCCGAAGGCCGAGGTGGTCAGCTCGTAGTCGCCGACGTAGACGTCGGCCGAGAAGTGACCCTCCGCGTCGGTGGTGAGGGTGCGGTCGAGGGTGTCACCGTCGAGCTCGACGGTCGCGCCCGCGATCGGGTCGCCGCCGCTGGTGACGGTCCCGGCGACCGTGCCGCCCTCGGCCGGAGCCAGGGCGATCAGGCGCGCGAGGTCGAGGTAGCCCTCGCCGTACACGTTGTTGTTCTCGGCGGTGCCACCGCAGGTGGTGTCGTCGACGTCGGTCGCCGCCTCGTTGAGCAGGCGCCGGGTCTCCTCGACGTTGCCGATCAGGGTCGGGTTGTAGCTCCACAGCGCGGCGACGGCGCCCGCGACGTGCGGGGCGGCCATCGAGGTGCCGTTGTAGCTGGCGTACCCACCACCGGGGACCGAGGAGCGTACGTTCACGCCCGGTGCCGCGATGTTGGGCTTGGTCAGCCCGTCCTGGCCCGGGCCACGGCCCGAGAACGAGGCGACGGTGCCGGAGGAGTCGACCGCGCCCACCGAGTAGGTGAGCGTGTTCGCGCCCGGGGAGGACGTGCCCTGGCACATCGAGCCCGGGTTGCCCGAGGCCCACGAGGAGAACTGGCCGGCCGCGTTCCAGGCCGCGTTCACGTCGTCGAAGAACGAGTCGATGTAGCCGACGCCGTTCCAGCCCCAGGAGTTGTTGATGACGTGCGGACGCTTGGACACATCCGGGTTCTCGCCAGAGGCGTCGGTCGGCTCCAGCAGCCACCAGCCCGAGTCGAGGAGACCGGCGTCGGTGCCGCAGCAGCCGTTGGTCTCGATCCACTTGGCGTCGGGTGCGACACCGATCTGGTTGCCGGCGCCGTCGTCGCCGACCATGGTGCCCATGGTGTGGGTGCCGTGGCCGTCGAGGTCACAGGGGCCGGCGGAGCAGTCGCCGTAGGCGTCGAACCAGTTGTAGTCGTGCGTGAAGGTGCCGTCGCCGTTGTTGCCGCGGTACTGGTCGACCAGCGCCGGGTGGGTGTAGTCGGTCCCGGAGTCGACGCTGGAGACGACGATCCCGGCGCCGGTCGCGCCCTGCGCCCAGGCCTCGGGGGCGTGGATGAAGTCGATGCCCCACTCGGTGCCCTGCGGCGCCTTGGTGGCCTTCTCCTCCTTGACCGGCTCGACGAGCGAGAGCTTGGCGCGCTCGTGGACGGTCTTGATCTCGGGGTCGGCGGCCAGCTTCAGGGCCAGCTCCTCGGAGCCGTCCTCGACCAGGATCGCGTTCGAGATCGCGTACGTCTTGTAGCTGACCTTGGCGGCGTCGAGCTCGGCGACGGCGCCGGCCTGGGAGGCCTTCGCCGTCTTCTCGAGCGCGTCGACGACGTACTGACCGCGCTTGGTCCAGTCCTTGATGGACGTGGCGGGGCCGAGGTTGGCCTTGTCGGAGAAACGGAGCCAGAAGTCGGTCGAGTCCGACTTCTCGAACTTCGACTCGAGGGTGGAGGTGAGCTTGGCCGCGGGGGCCTTGTCGTCGGCTGTAGGGGTGCCGGCGAATGCCGGGGTGGCGGCAAGCATCGCAGCCGTGGCGGCGAGTATGCCCGTGGCTGCTACGGCCGAACGGCCGAGGCGTGAATATCTCAAGGTGGGTCTCCTTGCGGAAACCGTCGGCAGAGCCCGTGATCAGATCGTGCGCGTTTCCCGGGTAATGCGGACGGATCGAATATTGCCGCCCGAAATCGTTCTCGGAATTTGTTACAGGTAAAGACATTTGGGCCGCCAGGACGCGGCAGATACCCGTCAATGTCGTAAAAGCGACATGGTGTCTAGACAGGTTGGCGAGTCAAATATGACACGGGCGCGTCATTGACACCGGGCCCGGTATCGACGCCGATCGAACCGCCCCACGAAGACCGCGGGTCGTTGAGGTAGGTCCGCTTTCCGTTCGCTGTACGTTTTTGTGAAAGGAGGGGCATGTCTGCGATCAAGCGCGTGACGAACACGTCCGAGGCCGAGGCGCTGGCGGCGTTGCTCAACGGCACCACCCGCACCAAGCCGACCGTGGTGGTGACCGTCGCGTCCGGGCACACCGACCCCTACGCCGACGTGGAGCGGATCGCGGCCGAGATCGGCGACCTCGCCGACCTCTACCTGGTCACGACCGGTGGCCACACCTGGGCCTTCTCCAACAAGATGACGCCCGGCACGCAGGTCTACGGCGGCGCCGGGAGGGTCTACCCGATCGGCCTCGGGTGGAACGTCGACCTCAAGCAGGCCCCGCTGCGGTTCGCATGGAACAGGTCCGAGGGCAAGAAGCTCACCGGACAGCTCATCGACGACGCCCTCGACATGGCCGCGGCCGCCGGTCTCTTCGACAGCGCCCGCACCGCCTCCACCCGCGAGCGCCGCGCCGGCACGGTGCGCTCGATCATGAGCGAGCGCGCGCTGGTCGACCTCGTCGGGGGCGACATGGCATCGGTCCCGCCCCAGCTGGCCCAGGCCGGAGTGCCGATCGAGCGCGTCCTCGCCCCCGGGATGCACGTCGACGGCGTCCTGGAGAAGAAGTCACGCTGGCTCGACATCCGGGAGAGCCGTCCCACCGCCGAGGAGGCCCTGAAGACGTACGCCGCCGGCGACGTCGTCCCCGCCGAGGTCCGCTCCGTCCTCGCCGGCTCCGCGGACCTCCGCCTGCATCCCGACGTCACCGTCGAGCTCTTCCGCTCGGACGTGACCGGCGACCCCGACGACGACCTGTCGGCGCTGCTCACTCCTGGCGAGGTCGTGCTCGCGCGCGTCATCGCCACCGGCCCCAAGTGGCGGCTGTCGCTGCGCGAGGTCCGCGAGCACGACACGGCCCGCGAGGCCCTCTCCCTGTACGCCGGTGGCCCACCGTGGCTCGACCCCGATGCGCCGCCGCCCGCTGTCGTCGACCATGTCGAGACCGTTCCCGAGCCCCAGGGGATCGAGGCTCCCACGGAGGCTCCTGCGGAGGCTGCTGTCGAGCCGGTTCCCGACGCTCCGGCCAGACCGGCGATCCCTACTCCCGCGATGATGCCGCGGCGCCGGGGCGAGCCGGTCCGCGCGCTCCGGCCGGCGCCTTCGCCTGCGCCGGCGGCCGAGCCGATGCCGTCGCCGGAGAAGGAGACCGCGCCGGCGAAGAAGGCCGCGGTGCAGTCGATGTCGCTGCAGGTCACCGCGATCAAGGCCGAGAAGGCTCATCTCGAGGCCGAGCTGGCCGAGCTCCGCGACCAGGTCTCGGGTCTGCGCAACGAGCGCGTGCAGTTCGCCAAGGACCTGGCCCGGGCGGCGCGTCAGGTCGAGACGCGCGACGCCGAGCTCGCCCGGATGCGCTCCCAGCTGCGCCGCGCCAAGCAGCGCACCGCGCCGCCCGAGGTCGCCCTCCCCGTCTTCGCCGACCGCGAGCGCGGCTTCCGTCACCTGGTCGAGGCCGCCTGGGCCCGCCGGATCCCGGTCGGGGAGCAGCCGACCCGGCCGCTGCCGGACTTCGCGATCGGCGAGCGGTTCCTCGACAGCGTCGACGCGCTCGAGGGCATCGCCGTCGACAAGATCGCCGACGTGGTCATGGAGGTGCTCACCGGCCTCGCGGAGCAGTCGACGGGCCGTGAGCTGCATCAGCTGCGTACCTCTGCCGGGGGCAACGCCGCGCCACAGTCCCGCTCCGACGGCGCGGTCTGCTACCGGGTCTCGATGCAGATCCACACGCCCAGCGCACGCCGGCTGCACTTCTGGAAGTGCGCCGACGGCACCGTCGAGCTCTCCCGCGTCGTCGTCCACGACGACATGGAGCCCTAGCCTTCGGCATTAGCACCAAGCGCACAGGCGATGTTCGTATAGTTACCCACGTGCAACTGGATCTGAACCTGCTCACCGCCCTGGACGCACTGCTGGAAGAGGGCAGCGTGGCCGGGGCAGCAGCCCGGCTCCACGTCACCGCGCCGGCGATGAGCCGCTCGTTGGGCCGCATCCGCAAAGCCACCGGCGACCAGATCCTGGTCCGCACCGGACGCCACATGACGCCCACCCCTCGCGCGCTGGCCATGCGCACCGACGTCCACACCCTGGTGCAACAGGCCCACCAGCTGCTGTCCCCCCGCACCGAGCTCGATCTGGAAACCCTTCAGCGGACGTTCACCGTACGCTGGCACGACGCCCTCACCATCGCCTGCGGGACAGCCCTTGTCGCCGCGGTGCACCAGCAAGCCCCGGGGGTGAAGCTGCGGCTCACGGCCGAACCCGGCCACGACACCCCTGAGCTCCGTCGTGGCGAGGTCGACGTGGCCTCCAGCGCCACTGCGCCGTCTCAGCCCGACATCCGTCACCGGCTCATCGGCCAGGACAAGATCATCCTTGCCGTCCGGCCGGGCCATCCGCTGACCGAAGGGCCGGTGACCGTCGAGAGGTACGCGGCGGCCGATCATGTGACCGTCTCCCGTCACGGAAACCTGAGCGACCGGGTCGACGACGTCATCGCCGCCCTCGGCTATGAGCGCCGGGTCATCGTCTCGGCGCCCGCGACGGACACCGCACTACAGCTCGCCCGCGATGCCGACCTCGTGGTCGCTCTCCCCGACGCGGTCACCCGCGCCTCCCGTGACCAGCTGGGCCTGACCACGCTGCCGCTGCCGTTCGACCTTCCGCCCATACCTCTCCATCTGCTCTGGCACCAGCGTCACGAGAACGACCCGGCCCACACCTGGCTGCTCAACCTGGCCACCCAGACGCTCCAGGCACTGTTCACCACCTCACCGTCAATTGCATCTGAGTCATTCCACAAGTGACAAACATGCACTTGTAGTTAAGTATCGGCTCTTCTACCTTTTGAGTGGTGGGCGCAACCGAGATCCGGTTCGCCGCCCGATCAGCGTGATCACCCACCCCGAAGGAGCACTCCATGTCCGAGCCGATCCAGACCACCGAGACCATCGCCACGATGTCCGACACCGAGCTGCTCGCCCGGACCGCAGAGGCCGTACGCTCGGCGGGCGCGGTGCTGCAGGACCGGTTCGGTGAGGTCGTCCGCTACGAGACTCGCGAAGAGCTGATGAGCGCGCTCGCCGGCAACGACGACGCGGCCATGGACGTCCTGCGCCCGGCCCTCGCAAGCCTTCGCCCGGACGCCCGCTTCGTCGAGGACGAGCTTGCCGCCGGCGCACTTCCCGAGGGCGAATGGTGGGTCGTCGACCCGGCCGAGGGCAATGTCAACCACCTCCACGCCCTGTCCGAGTGGGCGGTGACCGCCACTCTCGTACGCGACAACCAGCCGGTGCTCACGGCGGTCCACGTGCCGCTGACCGGTGAGACCTACACGGCGCTCGCCGGCGGCGGCGCCCACGTCGACGGCAGCCCGCTGCACGTCTCCGAGACCACCGACCTCGGCCTGAGCCTCGTCGCCACGAGCCAGGCCCGGCCGGACGAGGACGAGAAGGTCGTACGCAGCATCGGCTCGTCCATCACGGCGATGCTCCTCGACGCGCTCGTGGTCCGGACATCGGTGCCCGCCACGCTGCACCTGGTGAACGTCGCCGCCGGCCGGCTCGACGCCTTCTGGCAGTTCGCCGGTGCTCGCGCGGACCTGCTGCCCGGAGCACTGCTCGTCACCGAGGCGGGCGGCCGGATCTCCGATGCCGAAGGCCGGCCCTGGACCCCGGAGAGCGAGACCTTCCTGGCCGCCGCTCCGGGCGTACACGCCGCAGCGGTGACGACGCTATCCCGCTGATCCCCCACGACCACCAGCACCGGAAGGACCACCCCACCATGACCAAGATCGCAGTTCTCGGAAACGGCCGCGTCGGCGGCAACCTCGCCCAAGCCCTCGGTGGAGCCGGACACGACGTGACCGTGGCGGACCGCGAGCCGGGTGCCGCCGCAGACGCCGCCCGGACGGCCGAGATCGTCATCAACGCCACACCGGGCGCCGGCTCGCTGGAGCGACTCGCGGCCCTGCGGAACGAGCTGGACGGCAAGATCCTCGTCGACGTCTCCAACGCGACCCTCGACGGGCCGGACGGCCTGCCGGGCGATCTGATCTACCCCGGATCAAGCCTCGCCGAGCGGCTCCAGGCGGCGCTCCCGGGGACCCGCGTGGTCAAGACGCTCAACACCATGCTCTTCCCTGTGATGACCGCACCCGCCGCGCTCAGCGAGCCACCCACAGCCTTCCTCTCCGGCACCGACCCGGATGCCAAACAGGTCGTCAGCGGACTCCTCACCGACCTCGGCTGGCGGCCCGGGTGGATCACGGACCTGGGCGGGATCGAGACCGCCCGGGCCACGGAGGCAGCGATCCTGTTCGTACCGCATGTGATCCGCGCCAGCGGGTTCACTCCCTTTGCCGTCTCGATCGCCCGCTGAAGGGCGCAGGCTCAGCCCCAGCACCAGGTCAGCAGGCCGACCAGCGGGTCCGGGATGTGCTCGAGCTCGACGGCCTCACCGAGGATCGTGCCGTAACGGATCTTGCGTCCCGATGCGGTGCCGAAGAAGCGGTGCAGCTGGTCGGCGACCTCCTCGCCGCGGTGCTCGGGCTGGTTCTGCAGCGTACGGAACTTGCCGCCCTCGCCGTTGACCTCGAGGATCTCGACGATCCGCGCCGCTCCGATCGCCCGGATCATCTCGTCCTCGAGGTCGCGTCGGCAGGCGAAGAACCCCTGCCCGGAGAGGTCCTCGCCGACCTGCCGCCCGAGCGCGTTGGCCACGAAGCGCTCCTCGGCCTCGTCGTAGAGCCCGCCGACGCGGTGTCCCGCCGCCGTCGTCTCCTTGATGAACCGGCCGGCGTTGCCGGCGCCGTTCATCGAGACGACCTCGATGCCGAGCTCGGCCAGCTCCACCCCGTAGCGCGGCGCCAGCGCCTCCACCAGAGCCTTGTCCGACTCCCCCTCGACAAGCAGCGTGATCGGTCGCGTCATGGCGCACACCCTAGAAGAACGTACGTCGGCGTGCCTGTTCCATATATGCAACACCCGGGGCTAGCGTTGCATATATGGAACGTGCCGTCGGTCGCCTCGTCGCGGACTGCATCGAGCGGTCAGGCCTGAGTGCGCGGCAGGTGGCGGCGCGCGCCGGGGTGTCGGCCTCGACGGTCCACCGGATCGTCAACGGCGTGGTCAGCCCGTCGGTCGACACGCTCGACAACATCACCACGGCCTGTGGGGCCGGGCTGACGATGAGCGCCGCGCCGCTGGCGACGCCGGCGGCCGCGGCGGCGGCGCGCGCGATCCTCGATCAGCTGTATCCGGCCGACGTGTCCCCCGACATCGAGCTCTGGGCCGCCCGGCTCGACGCCTGGGCCGACGGCGACCCGATCCAGATCATCGAGGAGGCGGCGCGTGCCTCCGGCGTTCTCGACCGGCCGGATGCCGTGATGCTGAGCGGGGAGGCGACGATCGGCCGGCTCGCCTCTGCGGGCGACGCCTCGGGCGGTCGCTGGGCGCTCTCCGGCGCGGCCGGCCTGGACCTCCCCTCCTTCGACGAGGCCGTCCCCCGGATCACGGTGCTGTGGTGCGAGGACCCGAGCGCGATCCAGCCTCTTCTCGCCGACGGCCCGCTCCACCCGGCGCCGGCTTCGCACGAGGCCACCGTGGTCGTCGCCGCCGCCGAACCCGACCTGTTCCTCGGCGCGTTCGAGCGTGACCGCGTCGTCTACGCGGCCCCGGTCCAGATCGCCATCGACGCCATCTCGGTCGGCGGCGACGCCGCGGACCGTGCCCGCGAGGAGATCCGGACATGGTGACGAAGCAGCCCCGCTGGGCACCCGACCCCGAGACGTACGCTGCCCGCAAGTCGGCCACGAGCGACCTCTACCGCGAGGTCGCGGACCGCGAGGACCAGGTACGCGACACCGGCGTCTGGTGGACCGAGGTCGACACCGCCCGGATGCTCCCGAGCGACACCGAGAGCGTGTGGCGGCGGTTCCGCGCGAGCCTGCCCGAGCTGGTCTGGAACGCCGCGCGGCTCGAGGGCAACAGCTTCACCCTTCCCGAGGTCCGCACCCTCCTCGCCGGCGTCACCGTCGGCGGCCACCTCTCCGGGGACGAGGCGCAGGTGCTGGCGCTCAGCGAGGCGTACGGCGTGCTCCGGGACCTGATCGGCTACGGCAGGTTCCATATCGACAAATCAACGTCCGACCGTGTCAACCGGATCCTCGCCCGCCACGAGACCCCTGATGCCGGGAGGTTCCGCGGCGAGGGCACGCTGCGCCACAACAGCAGCGAGCAGCTCCGGGCCCGCTTCGCCGCCCTGCAGGAGCGTGTCGCCGAGACCGACGACCCACGGCTCCAGGCGCTGATCTACTTCTGCTCCGCCGCCCGGTCCCGGTTCTACGCCGGCGCCAACAAGCGCACCGCCCTGCTGATGACGACCGGCATCCTGCTGTCCAACGGCTTCGACGCCGTCACCGTCCCGCACTCCCGCCGCCTCGAGCTCGACCACGCCCTCGACACTGTTCTCACCACCGATGACGCCACCGAGCTGATGGCCTTCCTCATCGACTGCGCCGCCTCCGAGGGCTGAGCTCACAGCACCAGATCGGCCCGATCCCGGGTCGCCCGCACCAGCGCGGCGTTGCGCAGGTCGCTGTCGGCGATCTTGGCCTCCGCCTCCTCCCGCGACCTCCCGCCGGCGAGGAACCGGTCGAGCAGCCTCGGCACCAGGGCGTCGTCCGGGACGTCGACGAACCAGGCCTCGTCCAGCAGGCCGCGTACGTCCCGCCACGGTCCGTCATCCAGCAGCAGGTAGTTGCCCTCGGTGATCACGATCGGCTCGTCCTCGATCACGACCCCGCCCGGGACAGGCTCGTCGGTGACCCGGCTGAACGTCGGCCACTCGACTCGTTCCTGGCCCCGCACCTGTCGCAACGCGGCGACGTAGGCGTCGGCATCGAAGGTGTCGGGCTCACCCTTCCGGGCCCTCGCCCCCATCGCGTCGAGCTCCGCGTTGCTCCGGTGGAACCCGTCCATCGGAGCGACCACCGCAACCCGGCCGATCTCGTTCAGGATGTCCCGCAGTCGCTCCGCCAGCGTCGACTTCCCCGCCCCCGGCGGCCCGACGATCCCGAGCACGAACCTGGCGCCCGCCTTCTCTCTGACCTGCTTCGCCAGCCGGCGGAGTCGGTCCTCATCGAGGGTCAAGGTCAACCTCCACGCGGCACTCGGGACGCCCGGCAACCGGGCCTTTTACTAGACGATGACACTTAGTGAACGGATTCACAGAGTGTCATCGTCTAGTAAAAGCAGAGGTTATGCCCGGGCCGCCGTCACGACACCGCCACCTCGAGCTCGACGACCGCCCACGACAACGGCGGCAGGGTCAGGTGCACGGTGCCGTCCTGGACCCCGACCCCGGTGAGTGGTACGAGCCCGACGGCGTCGGGAGCCGACTCGACGTTGGACGTGTGCCGGTCGCCACTCTCAGGAATGGTGAGCACCTCGGCGCTCACCACGCGCCCGACCCCGAGCCCACGCAGGTCGACCGAGACCGCCGATGCCTCCGAGAGCCCCCGGTTGGCGACGAAGAGCGCCACCCGCCCGTCCGCCTCGGACCAGGTCGCGGCGGCGTCGATGACGTCGACATCGCCGAACTTCTCGGTGGCGATCTGGTCGGCCGAGACCGCCAGCCGAAGGATCTGCCCGCGGGCCAGCGCGGCCATCCGCGCGAACGGCCAGAAGATCGTCTGCCGCCAGGCGGAGCCGCCCTCCTCGGAGCGGATCGGGGCGATCACGTTGACCAGCTGCGCCTGGTTGGCGATCCGGACGCGGTCACCGTGACGCAGGAGCGAGTTGAGCAGGGTGCCGACGACGACGGCGTCGGTGACGGAGTACTCGTCCTCGATCAGCCGCGGGTGCTCGCGCCACTCGTTCTTCACCTGGTGCGGCTGGTCGGCGGAGTCGAGGCCCTCGGCGTACCAGACGTTCCACTCGTCGAAGGAGATGTCGACCTGCTTGGTGTGCTTGCCGGCCGCCTTGACTGCGTCGATGGTGGCCACGACACCCTCGATGAAGGCGTCCATCCCGACCGCCTCGGCCAGGAACGAGGCGGCGTCGCCGGAGCGCTCCTGGTAGTACTCGTGCATCGAGATGTAGTCGATCTCGTCGTAGGCGTGGGTCAGCACGGTGTGCTCCCACGAGCCGAACGTGTCCATGTAGCGGTTCGAGGAGCCGACCGCGACCAGCTCGATCGAGTCGTCGACGAGCTTCATCGCCTTGGCCGTCTCCTGGGCCAGCCGGCCGTATTCGTGGGCCGTCTTGTGGCCGATCTGCCACGGCCCGTCGAGCTCGTTGCCCAGGCACCACAGCTTGATGCCGAAGGGCTCCTCGGCGCCGTTGCGACGCCGAAGATCCGACCAGTACGTCCCACCGGGATGGTTCGCGTACTCGACCAGCGCCCGCGCCTCCTCGACCCCACGCGTACCGAGGTTGATCGCCTCCATCACCTCGATGTCGGCCTCACGGGCCCAGCCCATGAACTCGTGGAGCCCGAACTCGTTGGTCTCGATCGTGTGCCAGGCGCCGTCGATGCGGCGGGGCCGGTCCGCGACCGGGCCGATGCCGTCCTCCCAGCGGTAGCCGGAGACGAAGTTGCCGCCTGGGTAGCGTACGACCGTCGGACCCAGCTCCCGGACGAGCTCGAGCACGTCCTTGCGATAGCCACGGTCGTCGGCCGTCGGGTGGCCGGGTTCGTAGATGCCGGTGTAGACGCATCTCCCCATGTGCTCGACGAACGACCCGAAGAGGCGTCGGGGTACGTCGGCGATCGTGAAGTCACGGTCGATGGTGATACGTGCGCGGGTCATGGAGCTCCTTGTTGTGACTCGTGCGGTTGGTTGGCTACCGGCCACCGAAGCCGGTGGTGGCGACGCCCTTGACGATCTGGCGCTGGAAGAAGAGGAAGACGACGATCAGCGGCAGCGCGGCCAGGACGGCCTGGGCCATCGTCTGGGCGTACTGGATGCCGTGGGCGTCGATGACGGTCTGCAGCCCGGTCGGCAGCGTCATCAGGTTGGTGTCGTTGATGACCAGGAACGGCCACAGGAAGTTGTTCCAGGCGTTGATGAACACGAAGATCGCGACCGCCGCCATGACCGGGCGCGACAGCGGCAGCACGATCGACCAGAACACCCGCAGTCGACCGGCGCCGTCGACGCGGGCGGCGTCCTCGAGCTCGATCGGCACCCCGTCGAAGAACTGCTTGAGGATGAAGACCATCGCCGGCGCCACGATCTGCGGGAGGATCAGCCCCCAGGGAGTGTCGATCAGGTTGAACGTGAGCATCTCGTAGAAGAGCGGGATGATCAGCACCTGCGGCGGGATGATGATCGCCGCCACGATGACCGCAAAGAGCCACCGCCGGCCGGGGAAGCGCAGCCGCGAGAAGGCGTACGCCGCCAGCGCGGAGATCGTCACGGTCAGCACCGTGATGACCAGCGAGGTCCACAGGCTGTTGAGCGCCCAGATCCACACGTTGCCGTTCGACAGCATCTCCCGGAACGCCTCGGTGGTCAGACCGTCGCCGCCGATCCAGCCCGACTCGGAAGCAGCGTCCGTCTCGGTCTTGAACGCGGTCGCGACCGCCCACAGGAACGGCATCAGCCAGCCGACCGCCATCAGCGCCAGCACCACGAACGCGATGACGCGGCCGGCCCCGTTCTCCCCCGGTGATCGAGCTTGTCGAGATCTCATGACAGGTTCCTCCGACGGTTCATGGCGGTCATCTGGAAGACGCCCACGACGATGATGAGCGCGAAGAAGACGTACGAGATGGCGGCCGAGTAGCCGAAGCGGTAGCCGACGAACCCGGACTCGTAGATGTACTGGACGATGGGCCGGGTCGTGTCCGTCGAGACGCCGATGAGCATCTGGTACGCCTGGTCGAACAGCTTCAGCGAGGCCAGGATCTGCAGCATCACGATCAGGATCGTGGCCGGCCAGAGCTGAGGCAAGGTGATCGAGGTGAGCCGGCGCCAGGGTCCGGCGCCGTCGATGGCGGCGGCTTCGTACAGCTGGTCGGGGATGTTCTGCAGCGCGGCCAGGTAGAGCAGGAAGTTGAACCCGACCGTCCACCACACGGTGGCGATGACGATCGCGTAGAGGTTCACCGCCGGGTCCTGGAGCCATGCGATCGGCTCGATCCCGACCATGCCGAGGACGGAGTTGGCCGCGCCGATGTCCGGGTTGAAGATCCAAACCCAGATCTGCGAGACGACCGTGGAGGCGAGCAGGAACGGCATGAAGAACGACAGCCGCCACAGCCACTGCCCCGGCAGCCCGCGGTGGACGAGCAGCGCCATCACCAGCGCGAGGATCACCAGCGGGATCGTGGAGACGACGGTGAACCAGACGGTCGTACGCAGCGCCCGCCACATCGTCGGATCGGTCAGCGCCTCCCGGTAGTTGTCGAGCCCGACCCACGAGCCCCCTGCGCCCGTGAGCGACTGGTTCGTGACGCTCAGGTAGAGGCCGTGGACCAGCGGCCAGACCAGGAAGAGCGCGAACGCGACCAGGAACGGCGCCAGGAATCCCCAGCTCACCAGGCTTTCGCGGCTGGGTCCGGGGGCGGTCGTCGTCGTGCTCGTGCGGGTCGCCGCTCTGGCGAGCGGCCTCTCGACGGCTGCGGTCATGGCTTCCACGTCCCATCGGGGTCGACCGGGTTCTGGGTCTTCAGCAGCCGGTCGACCCGGGCCCGGAACGCGTCGATGGCGCCGGCCGCGCCCTTCCCGGTCATCAGCGCCGGCTGGATCGCGTTGCCGAAGCCGGAGTGGAAGTTGGAGGCCGACCCGGTGAACCAGGCCGCCGGGTCGTAGTTGACCCGCTCGGCGACGTCGGCGTAGTGCGACTGCGGCACCAGCTTCGCGTACTCCGGGCTCTGGGTCACCGGAAGATAGGCCGGTACGTGGCCCGCGGTCGCCCACTCGTAGGAACCCTTGAGCAGGTCGGCCACGAACCGGTAGGTCAGGTCGCGACGATGCTCGTCGACCTGGTTCTGGTGAGGCAGGACGAACGCGTGCGAGTCGGCGTACGCCGCCGGGGTGCCGAACAGGGTCGGGATGGCGGTCATGTCGAACGGCACGCCCGCCTCCTTGACGGACCGGAGCTCCCAGACGCCGGTGAACAGCAGGCCGCTCCGCCCGGTCGCGAACTCGGCGAGCGCCGCGGCGTAGTCGTTGCGCTGGACCGCGAGCTTGCCGTCGAGCAGGGTCTGCATGAGCTGCAGCGACTCGACGGCGATGTCGTCGTCGATCTCGGCCTTCCCGCCCTCGGGGAACGTCATCGCCGCGCCGTGCTGGGTGTAGAAGGTGTAGAAGAGCCGGAACATCTGCGACCCGTCGCCGAGATAGCCGTACGACAGCGGCGGCGAGCCCTTCGTCTGACCGCCGACCTGGGCGACCAGGTCGAGGAACTCCTCGGGAGACTCGGTCTTCCGGAGCCGGCCGTCGCTGTCGAGCACGCCGGCCTTGTCACAGATCTCGGGGTTGAACATCAGCACTGTCGGGTGGGCGTCGAGCGCGACCGCGTACACCTTGTCGCCGATCATGCCCTTCTTCCAGATCTCCTCGGGGAAGTCGTCCTGGCTGACACCCAGCTCGGCGAGGCGCCCGATGTCCCAGGTGTCGAGGAGCCCGCCGGGTGCGTAGCCGGGCACCCGGGAGGCGTGCATGATCGCGAGCTCGGGCGGCCGGCCGCCGGTCGCCGCCATCGCGAGCTTCGTGTAGTAGGGCTCGCCCCAGACCAGGGTGGTGGTCTTGACGTCGTACGCGGCGCCCGACCCGGTCGCCTTCGCGACCATGTCGGCCATGGTGCCGCCGTCGCCGCCGCTGAGCAGCGTCCAGAACTGGATCTGGTCGGGGTCGGCGGCGCTTGCTGCGCCCGCGGCACCGCAGGCGGAGAGGCCGCCGGAGAGGGCGGCTGCGCCGCCGATCGCGGCCGCTCCGGTGAGCAGCCCGCGTCTGGAAAGCATCGTGGATCGACGTGCCATCGCGTCTCCTTGTCACAGAGGTGGGGTGTGACGTGCGTTACATCATGAACTATTACATCGATGTAATGGCGCTGGCAAGTGTCTCTTCGTCCCCGATTCGGTGGATCCCTCCCCACCCCGACCTGACCACGCCCGGACTAGGAGCGCCAATGGAAGCATGAAGTCCCTCCAGCTGCGCTCACGATGAGTACGACGCTGCTCGTCGCCGCAGGTATCGGCTACCTGCTGGGCATCCTCGTCGGCGTGTGGATCGCGCACGGCCGCTGGACCGCGCACTGATCTGCCGCTGCACCCGCGCTATCGCGTCGTGCTGCCCCGGACGACCAGCTCGTGCGGGATCGCGACCGCGCGCGGCGGGCTCGTCCGGTCGGCGATACGGGTCAGCAGCAGGTCGACCGCCGCCTCGGCGAAGGCGTGCCGGTTCAGGGCGATGGTGGTCAGCGACGGGTTCATGAACCGGGCGTGCTCGACGTCGTCGAAGCCGGTCATCATCACGTCGCCGGGCACCGAGATCCCGTGCTCGTCGAGCACGTGCAGCGCGCCGAACGCGATCGAGTCGGTGAACGCGACGATCGCGTCGAAGCCGGTGTCTCGGGTCAGCAGCTCGGCGGCGGCCTCGGCGCCACCCACCATCGACCACTCCTCGACGTACACCTCCAGCTTCGGGTCCACCTCGATCCCGTGCTCCGCCAGCGCCCGGTGGTAGCCCTCCAGCCGCTGGATGCTGGTGGCCGTGGCGTCCTGTGCGCCCGTCTCGCCACCCAGGGCGACGATCCGCCGCGCCCCGCGCTCGAGCAGGTGCTTCGTCACCTCGTACCCGGCCTGCCGGCTGTCGAGCAGCACCCGATCGACCTTGTGCTGCTCGACCTCCCCGATCAGCACCACCGGCGGCAGCTGGTCATCGTGGACGACGATGCTGTCCTTGAGCCGGATCGGGTTGAGGATCAGCCCGTCGATCTGGTGCTCCCGAGCCCGCGAGACCAGGTCGAACTCCCGCTTCGGCTCCGCCGCCGTCTCCTCGATCTGCACCACCATCCCGCGCTCGTGCGCCACCTGCACCACCCGGTGCACGACATCCGCCGAGAACGCCGTCGCCAGATCCGGCAGCGCCAGCGCGATCACGCCGGTCCTTCCGTTCCGCAGGCTTCGGGCACTCAGGTTCGGTACGAACCCCAGCTCCTCCACCGCCGCCAGCACCTTCTCGCGGGTGTCGGGGCGTACGAACACGGTCTCGTTCATCACGTTCGACACCGTCTTCGGCGACACCCCCGCAAGCGCCGCGACATCCTTCACCGTCGCCCGGCGCGGCCCCGTGGTCATGGGATCAGCGTAGTCACCGCTGTCCCCACAACCCGCGGCGCCGACGCTGCCCATCATTCCGAGAAACCTCGGCGCGCGCGCGGATCTCGGCAGCCAACCCGTCGATGCCACCCTCGATACCGTCGAGAATGAGCATCTCTCCGAGGACCAGGCGAGCACACCACAGTCGCGGCGTCCGCCGCTTGTGGTGGATCGCAGACGGATCACCTGGCACCACACGTACGTCATCGACACGCGGCATCGCCGTATCCACGTCGCTCAACGCAATCTCGCTGCGCAACCCGAACTGCTCGTTCACGAGCCTCGTCGGCGTCAGCCACACGCCACCGGGTCGGAACAGACCGACGGCACGCAGGACAGGGAAACCCAAGAAGTACGCCGCGGGGAAGGCCGCAAGCACTGGCCAGACCCAGTTCTCCTCTGCGCCGACGACGCCCATCACCAGAAACCAGCCACCAAGGAGGACAAGCACGGCGTTGCCTGCCAGTGTGCCCGGCCTCGACCGGCGAGCGAAGAACCTTGCGCGTTCGCTCTCAAAGGTCACGTCACGAGCGGGCTCTGACGAGACCTGTGACCTCTTGGCGAGCTGTATGCCGACGAAAGAGATCAGAACGATCACACCAAGAACCAGCATGAGTGCGGACCACACCGCACCGAACAGATCCTCATGGCTCCGGCTCACCAAGCCGACCCCGATCCCGGTTACTGCCAAGCCGGTGAGCAGACCAAGCCAACTGAGAAGCGGACCGGGAGTCTGTTTCGCGCTCAGCTGAACCACGCGCCAACCGTATCTGCGACCGAGTGCGCGGCATCTGTCAAAGGTGCTGTGGCTCGGCCCTCAAGAACCCTAAGCTGCTGTGCGATCAACGAAGGGACCGTAGTGAAGAAGCAGATCAACGTTGTCGGGGCGGTGATCGTCGACCCGGAGGGCACGATCCTGTGCGCTCGCCGCGGGCCAGGTTCTTTACCTGGAATGTGGGAGTTTCCGGGCGGAAAGATCGAGGCTGGTGAGACGCCCCGCCAAGCTCTCGCCCGTGAAATCGACGAGGAGCTGGCCTGCGAGATCGAGGTCGGTAACGAAGTGACGACCACGACGTACGACTACGACTTCGGGATCGTCTCGTTGACGACGTTCTACTGCCGCCTCATCTCAGGTACGCCGAAGCTGACCGACCACTCCGAGGTGCGGTGGCTGAAGCCGGGCGAGCTGGACTCGCTGGAGTGGGCGCCGGCGGACGTACCTGCCGTCGAGCTCATTCAGAAGGACCTCGCTGCGTGAAGGTTGACTGGTTTTCGTCCGACGGCGAGTTCGAGGCAGACGTTCAATTCGGGTACGTCGACAAGGGCACGAAGGCTCCGAAGAACCTGAACCCGAGCGTCGTGCTCAACACTGACCGCACTTCGGTGTTCCGTACGATCCGCGACGAGCTACGCCACTGCGACGAGTTCTTCTTCTCGGTCGCATTCGTGACGCCAGGCGCGATCGCCCGCCTCAAACAGGACATCGTCGACTTTGAGGGCAACGGCACGATCGTCACCGCGGACTACCTCGGGTTCAACCCGCCCACCGCCTTCGCGGAGTTGCTCAACCTGCGTCAGCACAACGTGGACGTACGTTTCCACCCCGCCTCGGCGTTCCACCCGAAGGGCTACATCTTCACCCGTGGCAGCGGCGTCACGGCGATGGTCGGCAGCGCGAACCTCACCGATGGTGCGCTCTTCAAGAACCACGAGTGGAACCTCAAGGTCTCGGCCACCAAGAACAGCGACCTGTCCCACCAGTTCAAGGAACTCGCTGCACAGCAGGTAGAGGAGTCCACGCCGCTGGATCCCGCGTGGGTGGAGGAATACAAGAAGCGCTACGTGCCTCCGCCTCCGCGGCGGACAGTGCGGGCGTTGGCCCCTGACCTGGAGCCAGAGACCGAACCAGAACTCCCGGTCGTCATCACTCCAAACCTGATGCAGCAGGTAGCACTCGAGTCGATCGCCGGCGTACGTGCCACTGGCAATAACAAGGCGATCGTGATCTCGGCGACCGGCACCGGTAAGACCATCCTGTCGGCGCTCGATGTGCGTGCAGTCGATCCGGTGCGGCTCCTGTTTGTCGTACACCGCGAGCAGATCCTGGACCGCACGATCGAGGAGTACCGTCGCGTGCTCGGTGGGCCGGACAGCAACTACGGAAAGCTCACCGGCAACTTCCGGCAAGGCGACCGTCGCTACGTGTTCGCCACGGTGCAGACCCTGTCGCGATCTGGCGTGCTCGCCGGCTTCGACCCGAACGCCTTCGACTACGTGATTGTCGACGAAGCCCATCGCGCGGCCTCCTCGTCATACCGGCAGGTCATGGATCACTTCAAGCCTGAGTTCCTACTCGGTCTGACAGCGACCCCGGAGCGGACAGACGGCGTCAACGTCTTCGAGCTCTTCGACTACAACGTGCCCTACGAGATCCGGCTCAACCACGCTCTCGAAGAGGGCATGCTCAGCCCGTTCCACTACTACGGCATCGCCGACGTGACCTACGACGATGGGAAGACGGTCAACGGCGACGCCAACCTCAACCGTCTGATCTCGCCAGAGCGGGTCGACCACCTGATCAAGGCGATCGACACGTATGGCCAGGCCGGTGTAGATCCGCACGGCCTGATCTTCTGCAGCAGCAAGGGCGAGGCGCGGGCTTTGTCGACAGCACTTAACGAGACCGAATTTCGAGGTCGACGGCTGCGGACCGTGGCGCTCGCCGCCGAGGACTCAATCCCCCACCGAGAAGCAATGGTCGACGAGCTAGAGGCCGGGCGCCTCGACTACATCCTGACGGTCGACGTCTTCAACGAAGGCGTCGACATCCCCTGCATCAACCAGGTCATCATGCTGCGCCAGACCGAGTCGGCCATCGTGTTCGTGCAGCAGCTCGGCCGTGGCCTTCGGAAGGCGCCGGGCAAGGACTATCTGGTCGTCATCGACTTCATCGGCAACTACGCCAACAACTATCTGATCCCGATCGCCTTGTTCGGCGACGAGAGCCTCAACAAGGAGTCGCTGCGGCAGAAGCTGATCGCTGCCGAGGAGGAAGGTGTCCTCCCAGGCCTGTCGAGTGTGCGGTTCGACAAGATCTCTCAGGAGCGTGTGCTGCAGTCGATCGCGACCACCAAGCTCGCCAGCCTGCAGAACCTGAAGAAGGCGATCGACGTCCAGCGAAATCGCCTGGGCCGCATGCCGCTTCTGCAGGACTTCGTGAAGTTCGAGTCGGTCGATCCGGTCCTTCTGGCGACGACAAGGCGGCACTATCCGGCCCTGCTCAGCCACTTCTACAAGGAGCCAACCGGTCTTTCTGACGTCGAAGACCGAGCCCTGGCGCTGCTTTCCAGCGAGGTCATGACGGCGAAGCGCCTCCATGAGTTTGTGCTGGTCAATCTGCTGTTTACCGATGGCGCTGTGTCGAAGACCGCGCTCGCCGACGCCTTCCGCGAAGCGGGCCTTCCGTCTGGCCCGCGGCACGTCAACAGCGCGATCGACACGCTCACGCTGGAGCGCCATTCGGAGGCCGACCGGAACCGGCTCGGCGCCGGGATCGCCGTTGCCGCCGGCGAGGACGTCTCACTAGTCGATGAGGTATTGGCTGCGTACCTGGAATCCTCGACCTTCGCCGAAGCGGTGGACGACCTTCTCGAGACCGGCTCCGACGTGGTCCACTCGCGCTACGTTGCCGACCGTCCCTTCACCAGCGCCCGCCAGTACGGGCGCAAGGAAGCGACACGTCTTCTCACCTGGCCGCGAAGCTGGACCTCGACCCTCTACGGCTACAAGGTCGACCGAGCCACCAAGTCCTGCCCGATCTTCATCACGCTGCACAAGTCCGACGACGTCGACGCCAGCACCGCCTACGAGGACGCGCTCCTCGATCCCTCCACCGTGCAATGGTTCACCCGGAGTCGACGAACCCTGAAGAGCGACGAGGTCCGCGCCATCGTCGACAACGAGGTCGACATCCACGTCTTCGTGAAGAAGGACGATGCCGAAGGCTCGGACTTCTACTACCTCGGCCAGGCAACGTCCTCAGCAGCCGAGCAGACCACCATGCCCGACAGCAGCGGCAAGCCACTCGACGTCGTACGCATGCGCTTGCGCTTCGCCGAACCCATCGACTCGGCCCTCTACGACTACTTCCACCCAACCCTCACGGCAGACTAAGCAAGGCCGCAAAGGCCTCGGGCGTCGCCATAGCGCCCGGGGCCTTGCGATGCCTATACGTCGATTTCCGAGTGAGCAGCGGCATACGCATCGATGAGCTCACGCGGGAGACGACCGCGGGCTCCCAGTTCCCAGCCGTTTTCTCGACCCCACTGCCTTACAGCCGTTGGATTGACCGACGATACCGATGCATTGTTCGCCGAGACCGCCGTTCCGTCGGCCTCGGACGACCCAGCGGACATCGATGAGATGGTCCTCTGCGACGGGACCTTGGGAAGTGGCTTGAGAGACCGCGGGAGAGATGGTTGGAGATAGTCCAGCAGAACACCGTACTGGCGCGGATGGACGGTCCGAGTCCCCAGTTCGCGGGCCCGAGCCGCCTTGGTTCCGTCGAAGCCGCCATCGGTAATCAGGATCGTGACGTTGGGCGAGACAGATCCAATAACCCGGACCCCCAGACTCTCGGAGCGTTCCTCGAGCCCGGCCCGGACCTGGTCATCGCAGCCAGTAAATGCCACCTTGTCGCCAACGCGTACCGGGTCGCCGTACGGCCAGTCCTCCGGCAACTCGCGTAGCCCCACGCTGAGCCTCTGATTCCGAGCGTGTTCCGCGTGATCGAGTAGAGCAGGCAAGACGCGGGGATTCACGTCGAGAAGGTCGGCGATCGCCTTGAGTTCGCTCCGCTCAGCTCGGGTTACCCTGCCGTCCTCGAGCGCCGCATGAGCCAGCGTCAACAAGAATGCCCTGTTAGCGGCAGCGACGTCAGCAGGCTCGAGCTTCACGGCCTCGGCGACTGCGGCCAGATCCGTCGCCTCATCGTCAGTGATCTCCCCATCCTCTAGCACCTCGGCCAACTTCTCGAGATACGTCAGCGATCCCTCAGGGGCTCCCTCGTCAAGAGCGTCGATGAGAGAGAAGCGCTCAACAAGCTCGACCAATTCCGGGACCGGTTCCTTGGAAGATGCTGCTCGAATCTTTAGTTGCACCCGCTCCGGCAACTTTTCCATTCGAGACGGCGCAGGCGGGGTCCATTCCGCTGCTGCCATAGTCGGACCGGTCGGCCATGCCACCTCTTGAGCTCGCTGGGGCAGCTCCAGGTGCTCCGAGGTCGGCGGTGTTCCGTAGTGCGGGTGCATGAAGGCCCCGAGCAGGCTGGCCGTTGCAAGCGCATCTCCGAGGGCGGAGTGGGCGTTGGTGAGTGGATGACCGACGGCCCAGCAACAATCTCCAAGGCGACGACGCTCCAGGCGCGGCAGGTGATGTTGAGACGCCTCCAGGGTGCAGAGATGAGGAACATCCTTAGGCAGGGCCCACCCAGCCCGGCGGTACTCTGCGTCTAGGAATGCCATGTCAAAGCTCGCGTTGTGCGCAACGAGCGCCGACCCGGCGAGTCGGTAGCTCAGGTGCTCTAGTAGCTGCTCAAAAGTCGGCGCCCCAGCCACGTCAGCCACTGTGATCCCATGAATGTGCGTTGCTCCGACCGGGCCCTGCGGATTAACCCGAGTCGACCACTGGTCCAAGAGCCGCCCCCATGGGTCAGTCGTGACCACGGCAACCTCGATGATGCGATGTGCGTCGGGCCGGAGACCAGTTGTCTCTACGTCAAGGACCGAGAACCGGGGCGCCGATGGATTCCACCCTGGTCGCCATTCAGCGGGCTGCGCCCGGCGCGACCGTAGCTTGTCCATAAACCCCATGGAGAACCCCTCAGATTTCCAAACGACGACCCGAGAGAATCGAACCGATCCACCCTTGCACAGAGATCTGTCGACGTGGCGCACTCTGTCGAAATTGAGGTCAGGATGTTGCGCAGGGGCAACCGTCAATCCTTACCGCGAATCGAATCCACGGCCTCAAAGTCAACGCCACCGAGAGGCTCGACATTCGGCCGCCGACTGGTCGTTTGGCCCGGCCTGCCCACCACATTGGAGCGGCCCAGCCGCACGACTATGTGAACTGGCCGATCACCCGCTCTGCAGCGGTAGCGGCTACCCAGATCTGTTCTTCGGGCACATCGCAGATACGCAAGGCGGCGGCTGCGATGGCGTGGCGTTTGGTGTCGGTGAGTGTGTCGCCGGTGCGGCGGATGCTGATGACCACCTCGACGAGCTGGAGCAGGACGTTTCCCGGGCGGAGATCGTGGTGGCGCCTGTGGTCGATCAGGTGTGAGGCGATCCGGTCGTAGGCGTCGATGAGCTCCTGTCGTACGGCCTTCGAGCGCTCGAACAGGGGCTGCCTGGTCACGTCGGGCAGCCTCGGGAGCATGCCCGCATTGTGCGGGGCGACGGCGAGGGTATGAACGTCGAGGAGCACAAGGACATACAGGACTGTCGCCCAGCCATGCTCGGCGGCAAGGCCTTCGATCTCTTCGACCTTGTCGATCGTCGGGCGGATCGTCTGCTCGAGCAGTTCGCTGAGGATCTCGGCTTTGTCCGCGAAGTGGTAGTAGAGCGAGGCCTGCCGGATGCCGACTGCTTCGGCGATCTCGCGAGTGGAAGTACCTGCGTAGCCGCGGCTGGTGAACAGGCGAGCGGCGTGGTCGAGGATGTCCTCATGGGCCGAGATCCTTGGAGCCTGTCCGGTGTACCGCGGTCGGCCGACTGCCCGCAGGGTCGATGTCATCGCTCGGGTCTCCTTGAAGGCTGATGGAATGCCCCAGCCGCGATGCCTAAGAGGTGCCGCGGCCGGGGCGAATCCCACGTTGCCCGTGACGACGACACCGGCTCGATCCCTTCGCGTATATCTCACCGTGAGATAACTTGAACGAGTAGGAGCAGGCGCAAAGGAGGCGCGATGACCATCGGCTCGGGTCCAGGGGCGATGCCGTCGTGGGCATGGGAGCGACCCGAGGTACGCGAGGCACTGGTTGGCCGCGACATGGGCGGTGTGTTCCGCGCGATGCAGCAGTACGCCGGGTTGAGCCAGGCTCGCATCGCGGCCGCGACGGGTCTGTCGCAATCGAGGGTCAACGAGGTCATCAACGGCCGCCGCGAGATCACCAAGCTAGAGGTGTTTGAGCGGATCGCCGACGGGTTGGGGATTCCAGCCGAGTGCAGGCGCATCCTCGGGCTCGCGCCGGCACGCACGGCCGGGCAACGCGACCCCGCCGATCTCTCGGCCTACCCAGAGGTCGTCAACGTGTACCGCGACCAGGGTTTCGCCCGCGAGGAGATCGCGGCCCAACTACAGATCGCCTCGAACATCGACGTGCTCGCCATCCGCGGGCTCGGCCTTCTCGGACTCAACGACTCGCTGCTGCGCTCGCGTCTGACCGGAGGATCTGATGTCAACGTACGCATCATGCTTCTCGACCCCGACTGCGAGGCAACCGCCGTCAGGGCGGCGGAGGTGGGCGAAGGCCCTCAAGAGTTCGCAGCAGGCATTCGGATGACGATGTCTCGACTGGGCGGGCTGCCCGGGGTGCAGGTCTATCTCTACGACCAGATGCCTGTGTGGCGGGTGATTCGGCTCGATACGGTCATGTTCGTATCCACCTTCGGCACCTGGGAAGGACACGAGTCAGCGATGTACAAGATCATCGCCACCCCACGCGGCCCTCTTTTCCACGGGCTCATGCGGCACATCGAAGCCTTGACCACGCCGACCGCGGTCATTCGGTCAACAAATCACGAGAAGGCGGAACGATGAGTGGACTCATCGAGGTCGAACTGAAGGCCACGGTCGCCGACGTCGATCACGTTCGAGCCGAGCTCGAGCACCTGGCGCCTGGTGTCGATGAGACCTACCACGACACGTACTACGACCTCCCCGAAGAGACCCTCACCGCCCGTGACCAGGAACTTCGGGTCCGCACCGTCACCAACGATGCCGGCAGCCGCTCGCTATTGACGTTCAAGACCGCCCCTGTCGAGAAGGCTTCTGGATCCAGACCCGAGCACGAGACCGAGCTAGCCGATCCTGCCGTCGCCGACACCGTTCTGAAGGCTCTGGGCGCGGTGGAACTGATCTCGTTCCGCAAGCTGTGCCGCAACCATCGGTTCGAGGCCGAGGGTCGTGAGGTTCTGGCGACTCTCGTCGAGGTGCCGGAGATCGAGGGCACCTACCTGGAGGTCGAAACCTTGGCCCCTGCCGACGACGTCGACGCCGGCCTGAGAACGATCCGCACTATCCTCGCGGGACTCGGGATCGGCGACGGTGACCTCACCACCGAGACTTATACCGGAGCTGTCGCCGCCGCGCGTCAGCGCGAGGCCGACTAGTTCAAAGGAACTGTCGAGCTCCGGACCCTACGCCCCCATAGCTCCCGAGAAGCCTAAACGGTGGCAACCCTAGGCTTCGTGAGTGAAACTGCTGTTCGGTTTCGGGAGCATCGGGGGACATGGGGTTGGGTGGTCGGGCACCGCTTCGCATACGCCGACAGGGCGGGCGATCGCGCCTGCTCGTGACGCTGCTCGCCCTGACCTTTGTCGTCATCGGGTCGGTCGTGGCCGGTTCGCCGGCTGGCGCGGCCGATCTCGCGTGCAACAACGACGGTGCGCCCATCCCTGCCTCCCCGCACGGAGCGGGATCGTGGATCGTCCAGCTCGGCGAGAGCCCGAAGGACGCCGATCCTTTCGAGGACGACGGCGTGACCTTGGAGTCGACGTACGGCACGACCCCGCATCTGTGGACCTATGACAACGGGTGCACCGGCCAGTTCGTAGCCGGAGCGGGGACGGCGATCGGGAACATCCTGCTCCAGATCTCCGGCGCGATCCCGAACTGGACCCATGCCCTGCTGGCTGCCGTCGTCGATCCTGACTCTCCGGTCCAGGCCCTCGACAACCCGGTCGTGGACGCCACCCGCGCGGTCACCGAAGGGGTCTGGCGCCCCTGGATCACCATCGCCGTACTCCTCGTCGCAGCGACCGCGATCTGGCGCGCACGCGCCGGCCACATCGCCGGATCTGCCACCGCCGTCGCATGGGCCGGCGTCGTACTTCTTGGAACGTCTCTGCTGATCTCCTACCCCGCCGAGTCGGTCCGCCTGGTCGATGACGGCGTACGCAACGCCGTCACGCTGATAGCGACCGGGTTCGAGGACCACCCAGCGCCCGGCGAGGATCCGGCAGTGGCTGCGATCAACGGCCAGATGGACGAGGTCGTACGCTCCACGCAATACCGCACCTGGCTCACCGGTGCCCTGGGCGACGCCGACTCCGCCACCGCCCGCAAGTACGGACCAGACCTGTTCCGGGCGACCCACTTCACCTTCGACGAGTACGAGACCTACCGGTCCGACCCCGAAGGTGAGGGCAAGGCGATCGTCGAGGAGAAGCAGGACTCGTTCAAGACGATCGCCGGTCAGATCGATCGTGAGGACTCGGTCGCGTACGAACACTTCAAAGGCGAGCACTGGGGTCAGCGCGCCACCGCAGGACTCGTCAACCTGGTCGCGGTGATCGTCACCTGCGGCTACCTGCTGATCGCGGGGTTGGCGATCCTGCTCGCGTTCGTGCTCATCCGCCTCATCGTCCCGTTCGCGCCGGCGGCCGGGATCCTGTTCATGTTCGACCGCACCCGCGATCTGGCCGTGGGCTGGCTGCATCGTGTGATCGGGCCACTGGTTATGGGGCCGATCTACTTCGTCGTAGCCCTGTGCCTGCTCCGGTTCTTCAGCGCGGTCCTGACCAGCGCCCAGGTGCACTACACGCTCAAGCTCGCCATCTGTGCAGTCCTGACCTACATCGCCTGGCGCTTCACACGCCCCGCTGCCTACGGGGTTGGCCACATCTGGGGCGCTGCCGGGTTCGCTTGGGGCATGGCCACGGGGTGGCGCCGAGCGGTCACTCCGTACCGCGAGTCGCCGTCGCCTCGCCCCAATCCAGGTGCACTACAACCAGGCCCACCAGCAACTCCCATGCCGGCGCCACCCCCGGTATTCGGGGTTGATGGCAGAACGCCTGAACTTTCGCGACCACCGAAGCCAGTAGCGCCGACCAGCGACGAGCCGGTGAACGAGTTGATACACCGCTCACCTCCCGGCGTCTCAGTCAGCTCGGCACCTCGACTCTCGCCGCTCACAACTGAACAACGGGCCGACTTCATCACCTACGTCCAAGCCTTGGGAGCACAGCACCGCACCAGGACTGTGAACGGCACAGGCGAGGAGTACGACTTCCAACGCAAGCATTGCGGCAACGTCGAATACCGACTCACCAGCGACCAGCAACTGCCTCAAGCCGCCTGGGCCGACGGAATCAACGTCGATTTCGGCGCAGCGCAAGATGCGAAGCACGTTGGCGACGGCGGCACGTCGTTCTATCGGCCCGACTCCCTACCGCCTTTCCTGCGCGAACGAGCCATCGCCGACATGGACGACAGGCTTCAAAAGTACAAGCGTGTCGTTGATGATGAAGACAATCCAGTCCAGGGTCTGGAGATCATCACGAACGATCCCGAAGCTGCAGCCTTCATCCTGGAACGAATGACACACCTCAACGTCCCTGGTTGGGTCAGGACCGAGAACGAAGGAGAAGACGATGGCTGAGTACGCACTGGCTCCGCTGGAGCAGCCGGACTGGTCTCTGTCGCCTGACGACCTGGCCGAGCGGATTCTCCAACATTGGCCGGCAGCACGGGTCGAGATCGAGACGGATCGCAGCGCACCCATGGCTCTGCACGCGTTGATCCCCTTCGATCCGCCTCGCCGCGAGCTCGGAATCGCCATGGTGTGGACGGGCGACTACCTCTCATTGGACCCAGCGGACCCAGACACCGCGGCCGAATTCGCGGCGTGGGTCGTCAATCAGATTCCTACCGGCGGCCCGCCCCTGCACATCCTGCCCAAGGAGCGTTGGGACCCGATGCCGATCGACCGAGCCACGCCTGAGCAGGCCATTGCAGCCCACTTGAGCGCGGCATAGTCCACCAACGGGCCGACCGCATGAACACCGAAGCGCGTGCTGACATTCACGACGATGACTGACGGTGCAATCGTCTACTCACCAGACGGCGTGCTCCCGACTACCCGTGACGCGCTCCTGGCGGCGGCTCGCCGCCAGTGGCCGAACGTCGAGATCATCGACCTAGATGACGAGCTGACGCTACGCATCACCGACGGCAGCGGACGCTTCCAGATCTTTCATCTCGGCGAGAGCATGCTGTCCACAGACGGCAACCACGACCAACAGCTCGAGTTCGCAGCTTGGGCAAGCACGCTTGCACCCGAGACAACAGACGGCCGCGTCGTACTCCTCAACAAGGATGCGTCCCTCGCTGCCTACCTGCGTCCAGGTATGACCCCCGACGAAATCGACGCCGCATGGAACGCGGAGCCGCCAAAGTGACGGGCTTGGAGCAGGGCAAGCTGATCAGTGAGATCTCGGCGCTCATCCCGACCGAGGTCACCGGCCCCTGGCGCAAGCTGACCTTCAACCGCAACTCTCTCTCCATGCTGTCCGAGCACGAACTCGTCGTCGAGCGTCCCGACGGCACCATCGATGAGTCCGAGGGCGTCCCTTTCGAGGTCGATGATCTCCTCAACGAACTCCGCCGGGTCATGTACACACCCGGTGCCGGCACCTGGATGTCAGCTCAGTGGACCATCACCGACCTGGGCGACGGCCACGCCGATGCGCGCGCAACGTTCAACTACGACGACGAGCCGCGATGGAGCATGCCCGTCCGCGCTTTCAACTACGCCATCGACGTACGGGACTTTCCGCGTGAAGCCGAAAGCATCCCTGAGTGGCTGAGTCAGCGCCTCTATGAGGCATCCGTCTAAGCGAGTTGCGTAAGACGTCTTCTGCGACTCACGCCTCCCGGCGCCACCGGTCGGGGGTGGTGCCGTAGCGGGACTTGAAGCGGCGTACGAGGTAGCCGGGGTCGGTGAGGCCGGTGCGGGTGGAGATGACCGAGAGGGGGAGGTCGGTCTCGCGGAGGAGGCGGCGGGCTTCGGTGAGGCGGCGCTCGGTGAGCCAGTCGAGGAGGGTGCGGCCGGTGCGTTGGCGCACGACGGTGGTGAGGTGGCCGGGGGTGTAGCCCAAGGACCGGGCTAGGTCGCCGGCGGAGACCTTGGTGGCGTACGTCCTCTCGATCTCGTCAAACACGCGGCTGACCAGCGGGTCGGGGGCGATGGGGGCACTCGGGGCCAGGCGCGCGGAGGCGACGAGGAGGTTCGCGAGGGTCGCGGTGACGGCTTCGCGGGCGCCGAGACGGTCGGGGTGGCGTAGCTCGTCGGCGAGCTCGGTGAGCCAGGACTGCCAGCGGGGGCGATCGGCTTCCGGCACGAGCGCTCGGCGGCCTTCGGCGGCGAAGAGGCCCAAGAGCGGGTGGTGGGACCAGGTGAGCGGGGAGATGGAGGCGAGGGCGGGGATGGCGTCGGGGGTGAACGCCACCGACCAGGCGCGGGCGTGGGTGAGCTCGGCGAGCGACTCGGCGGCGACGACCTCGCCGGGAGCGACCGCGTGGACCTCGCCGTCCCGCAGCGCCACCTGCCGGCCGTCGAGGCCGACGGCGCCTCCGCCGCGCTCGACGTAGGCCAGCACCCAGAAGTCGTGGGCGTGCCGGTTGTCGGGAGGCAGGTGCTCGGTGTCGCAGTCGGGGTCGAGGGGTACGACCCTGACCGCCGGCATCCCGGGGCTCTGCTCCCAGCGATAGACGGGGGTGCCGTCGGCCCGGACCGTACGCACCGAGCGCGACAGCGTCGGAGCCGAATCCGAAGAACGTCCCATCGTCACCGACTTCCTTCCCACCGAAGATCCGCAGAATGTCCCATCGTGGAACCATGACCACCATACAGATCATCGACGGCCGCGACGAGAGCGATCAGGGCCGCGACTTCCTCCCCGGCATGGGCCGCACCTGGCTGCTTCCCCTCTACGACCTCTTCACCCGGTTCGCTCGCGTGCGCGCCCTCCACGAGCGCACGGTCGAGCTCGCCGGCATCCAGCCCGGCCAGAGCGTCCTCGACGTCGGCTGCGGCACCGCCAACCTCTCCTTCTCGGTGCTCCGCGCGGTCCCGGGGGCCGTCGTCACCGGCCACGACCCCGACGCGAGCGCGCTGCGGATCGCCGCCCGGAAGGCGGGTCGGCGAGGCGTACGTCTCTCGCTGGTGCAGGGGTACGCCGACCGGTTGCTCCCCGAGGACGGCAGCGTCGACCACGTCGTCTCCTCGCTCGCCCTGCACCACGTCGACGACGCCGGGCGCGAGGGGTTCGGCCGCGAGGCGTACAGGATCCTCAAGCCCGGCGGGCGGGTGACCATCGTCGACTTCGGCGCCCCCGACCACGGCCACGGCGGACACGGGCACAACGAGGGGCACCGCCATCGCGGGCTCAACGCCCACACCGAGCGCAACCTCGACAACGGGATCGCCACGATCCTGACTGACGCCGGCTTCACCGACGCCCGCGAGATCGACCACATCGAGCACCGGTTCGGGCCGATCACGATCGTCCAGGCGACCCGCTGACCAACCCTGGTGTTAGACCCGCGCCGCACGGGCGGGCAGGCTGGCCCCATGCACTTCATCGGAGTCGACCTCGCCTGGGGCGTGCGCAGGCCCACCGGCCTGGCCGTCCTGGACGAGGAGGGCCGGCTCGTTCACGTCTCGGCCGCGAAGACCGACGACGAGATCGTCGCCGCCCTGGAGCCGTACGTCGACGACGACTGCCTGGTCGCGATCGATGCTCCCCTGATCGTCACCAACCCCACCGGGAACCGGCCGGCCGAGGCGGCGCTCAACAAGGACTTCGCGCGCTTCGACGCGGGCGCGCACCCGACCAACACCAGCAAGCCGGAGTTCAGCGAACAGCCGCGCGGCGCCCGGATCGCGGCCCGGCTCGGGCTCGACATGAACCCCCGCTCAGGCCGCCGGCGCCGGGCGATCGAGGTCTATCCGCACCCCGCGACGGTCGCCCTCTTCCGGCTGGGTCGGACCCTGAAGTACAAGCACAAGTCCGGGCGCGAGATCGATCAGCTCCGTGCCGAGCTGCTCGTGCTGCTCGGCCTGCTCGAGGGACTCACCACCGCCGAGCCGCCGCTGCTGCTCGACGACCCGGCCTGGCTCGCCCTCCGCACCGCCGCCGAGAACGCGGTACGCAAGAGCGAGCTGCGCACGGTCGAGGATCAGGTCGACGCGGTCGTGTGCGCCTACATCGGGCTGTTCGCGACCCGCGCACCGGAGCGGACCACGACCTACGGCGACTTCGCCACCGGCTACATCGTCACCCCGACGCTGCCCGACGACCTCCGCCCCACCCCGCGCGGGCAGCGCGGGCCGGCCGGGGCGACGATCCACGACCCCGGCACCGCGGTCCGTGAGTACGCCGCGATCCAGCCGACGCTGCAGGAGGCGGCCGAGCAGTACGTACAGCTGGTGACCTCGATCCTCGACGAGGCGGGCATCAACTACCTCACCGTGACCTCCCGCGCGAAGTCGGTCGCGTCGTTCGCGGCCAAGGCGGCGCGCACCGTCGACGGGCGGCCGGTCTACCCCGACCCGCTCCGCGACATCACCGACCAGATCGGGCTGCGGGTGATCACCTACGTCCACAGCGACGTCCAGGCCGTGGCCGACCTCCTCGACGACCAGGTGGTCGTCCACGACGACCGCGACATGGGCGAGGAGACCGCGAGCGAGGGCCGGTTCGGCTACGCCAGCCGCCACCTGCTGGTCAGCCTCGACCCCGCGCGCGAGGGGCAGGCGGCGTACGAGCTGTTGCGGGGCCGCCAGGCGCAGATCCAGATCCGCACCGTGCTGCAGCACGCCTGGGCCGAGTTCGAGCACGACATCCGCTACAAGGGCACCATCCCCAGCGAGCACGTACCCGACTTCGACCGCCGGTTCACGCTCGCCGCCGGGCTGCTCGAGCTCGCCGACCGCGAGTTCTCCACGATCAGGGACCGGCTGCGGCAGGGCGCGGCCGGCGCCAGCACCGAGGCCGTCGACGACGACCCACGCATCAGCGCCCGAGAGCTCGCGGCGTTCCTGGCCGGGCAGTACGCCGACGCCGGCTGGTCGCGCACCGACCACTACGGCTGGATCTCCGGCGTCATCCTCGAGCTGGGCATCACCTCGCTGACCGAGCTCGGCGACGCGTTGCGGTCCGTCGACGAGGACACCCTGATGGCGCGGATGGACTATCGCTATCCGCCGGGCGCCGTGCGACGGCTCGATGACGCGTTGCTCTGGGTCTACGGCGACACGTACGTCGAGCTGCGCGCCAACGCGCACCGGGTGCCTGCGCTGCGGGCCCGGCTCGCCAAGATGCGCGACACCGACTGAAATCCGATCCCGGCGCGGGCGCGAATCCCCGCCATGAGACGCCTGGATCGCCACACCTTCGCCCATGCCGCCGTCGGCGTGCTTGCCGGGGTGACCGGAATGTCCGTCGCGCACCTGACCGCGGCGCTGCTCACCCCGGCCTCCTCCCCGGCGCTCGCCGTCAGCACCGCGGTCATCGACGCCACCCCGACTCCGGTCAAGGAGTGGGCTGTGCGCGAGCTCGGCAGCGCGGACAAGCCGGTCCTGATCGGCAGCGTGCTGCTGGTCACGATCGCGCTCGCCGCGGCGATCGGCGTGGTCACCCGAAGACGACTGTGGCTCGGCGCCGGGCTCATCGCCGGCCTGGTCGTCCTCGCCGGAGCCGCCGTGGTCCGCCAGCCGCTCTTCCAGGTCACCGACCTCGTGCCCACGGTGGTGGCGCTGGTCCTCGGGCCCGCCGTGCTCGTGCTGCTGACCCGCTCCCTGACCGCTGAGCGCACCCCGACTCACCCGGGCGAGGCCCCGAGCGAGTCCCCGGGCGAAGGCGCCGCCACCCGCCGCGGCCTCCTGATCGGTTTCGGGGCGCTGGCCCTCGTCTCCGCCGCGGCCGCGACCGGCGGGCAGCTGATCGTCCGGGGCCGCACCGCCCTCGCCGACATCATGCTGCCGCGGGTCCGCGACCCGTTGCCCGCGCTGCCGGCAGGGCTGGAGGAGAAGCACCAGGGGATCTCCCGGTTCGTCACCCGCAACCGCGACTTCTACCGGGTCGAC
The DNA here is from genome assembly GCA_040302365.1 of Nocardioides sp. NPDC126508. Lineage (GTDB taxonomy): Bacteria > Actinomycetota > Actinomycetes > Propionibacteriales > Nocardioidaceae > Nocardioides. The sequence continues at coordinate 246,845 of JBEOUM010000002.1, read as the reverse complement.
ACCAAGCTGTCGGTCCCGATCGTCGACCAGAACAGCTGGTCCCTGACCATCGACGGCGACATCGAACACGAGCTGACCTTCAGCTACGACGACCTCCGTCAGCGCGAGAACGTCGAGCACGACATCACCCTGACCTGCGTCTCCAACGAGGTGGGCGGCAAGCTCGTCGGCGCGGCACGCTGGACCGGCGTACCTCTCGCGGACCTGCTCGAGGAGGCCGGCGTCGGCAAGGACGCCGACCAGATCCTCTCGACCGACGTCGAGGGCTTCACGATCAGTACGCCGCTCGAGGCTGCCCTCGACGGCCGCAACGCGATGATCGCGCTCGGCATGAACGGCGAGGTCCTCCCCCGCACCCACGGGTTCCCGGCCAGGCTGGTGGTGCCCGGCCTCTACGGCTACGTCGGCGCCACCAAGTGGGTCACCAGGCTGACCCTGACCCGCTATGACGAGGCGACCGCCTACTGGACCGACCGCGGCTGGGCCATCGATGCCCCGATCAAGCTGTCCAGCCGGATCGACACGCCCCAGCCGCTGAGCAACATCGCGGCCGGCCGCACCGTCATCGGCGGCGTCGCCTGGGCTCAGCACCATGGCGTCGCCAAGGTCGACGTACGCATCGACGGCGGCCGCTGGCAGCCGGCCGAGCTCGGCCCGGACGCCGGGATCGACTACTGGCGCCAGTGGTTCCTGGCCTGGGACGCCGAGCCCGGCAGCCATCAGCTGGCCGTGCGGGTCACCGACCGCGACGGCACCGTGCAGAGCGACGAGCGCGCCACCCCGTTCCCCGACGGGTCGAGCGGCATCCAGGAGATCGTCGTCACGGTCGCCTGAGAAAGAGACGAAATCCGATCTGGCCGCCGTGCCGAAGCCCTCATGACAGCAACACAGAACCTCCCTCGAAAGGCCCTCCCATGAAGATCAACACGATCACCCGCACCGGCAGCGCGGCCGCCACCCTGGCCCTCCTGCTGGGACTCGGCCTCTCGGCATGTGGGTCCGAGGACACCGGCTCGGCGAGCGGCAGCGGCGCCAAGACCGACGAGTCCTCCGAGTCGATGCCCGCCGAGACCGACGAGGCCGACAACGCCGGGGCGCAGACCTTCGGCGAAGGCTGCAAGCTCATCCCCGCCGACGGCGCCGGCTCGTTCAACGGGATGTCGACCGCACCGGTCGCTTCCGCCGCGAGCGCCAACCCGCTGCTCAAGACGCTGGTCGCCGCCGTCGGCCAGGCCAAGCTCGTCGACACGCTCAACAGCGCCGACGCGCTGACCGTCTTCGCCCCGACCGACGACGCCTTCAAGAAGATCCCGAAGGCCGACCTGGACGCCGTGATGGCCGACAAGGCCACGCTGACCAAGGTCCTCACCCACCACGTGGTGGCCGGCCAGCTCAGCCCCGACGAGGTCGCCGGTGAGCACGAGACCCTCGCCGGTGACAAGATCGACGTCAAAGGCTCCGGCGAGAACTTCACCGTGGGCAAGGAGAACGCCAAGGTGCTGTGCGGCAACATCCCGACCGCCAACGCCACGGTGTACGTCGTCGACACCGTCCTGATGCCCTGATCGGGACATCGAACCGGATACCCCGCAAGGATCGACACATGAGACCGCTCAGCTCAGTTCCCTCCGGCGACTCGTCGCCGGGGGGAACCGGGTCGCAGGGACTGGCCGGGCTCCTCCGTCGCATCGCCCGAGGTGACGAGGAGGCGTTCGCCGCTCTCTACGACGCCACCTCCGCCCGTATGCACGGACTGGTGCTGCGGGTGGTGCGTGACCCGGCTCAGGCCGAGGAGGTCACCCAGGAGACGTTCCTCCAGGTGTGGCGCACCGCCAGCCGCTACGACGAGAGCCTCGGCAGCGCCCATTCGTGGCTGCTGACCCTGGCCCATCGTCGTGCCGTCGACCGGGTCCGGTCGGCGGAGTCGGCGGGCCGCAACGACACGGCCTACCACGGCACCACGCAGACCCCGCCCCATGACACGACGGCCGAGGCCGTGGAGGCCTCGCTGGAGGCCCGCCGCATCCACACGGCGCTCGAGACGCTGACAGCCGTGCAGCGGGAGGCTCTGCAGCTGGCCTACTTCGGCGGTTACACCCACACTGAGGTGGCCGCCATGCTTGACCTGCCGATAGGCACGGCAAAGACCCGTATCCGGGACGGACTGATCCGGTTGCGCGACGCGATGGGAGTGAGCCGATGACCGCGCACGACATTCACGCCCTCTCCGGCGCCTACGCCGTCGACGCCCTCGACGACGTCGAGCGCGCCCGGTTCGAGGAGCATCTTGCCGTCTGCGCGGACTGCCGTGACGAGGTGGCCGGCCTGCGTGACAGCGCCTGGATGCTCGCCAGCCTGACCGACACAGCGCCTCCGCCCGAGATGCGCGACCGCCTGCTCGCCGGCATCAAGGAGATCCGGCCGCTCCCGCCCGAGACCACGCCGCGCCACCGCGCCGACGAGCCCGTCGCCCCGGCGACCGCGTCGACCGGCCGCCGCAGGTTCGGGTGGCGTACGTTCGCCGCCGCGGCCGCGGTGCTGGCCGTCGTCGGCACCGGTACGGTCGCCGCCGTCGAGCTGATCCGTGACGACACGAGTCAGACCATGACGGCGGCAGAGCGGGTGCTGCGTGCGGACGACGCGACGACCGTGGCCGTCGACCTGCCCGGCAAGGCGCGGGCGCGGGTGGTGCGCTCGGTCTCGGAGAACAGGGCCGTCCTGGTCACCTCCGGGATGCCGGCCGCCCCGTCGGGCAAGGTCTACGAGCTGTGGCTCCAGCACGACAACGTCATGGTTCCCGCGGGCCTGATGCCGCAGGGCAGCGATCAGACCTTCGTCCTCGAGGGCGACGCCGGGAACGCGAGCGCGGCCGGGATCACCGTCGAGCCCGAGGGAGGCTCCGACGAACCGACCTCGGCCCCGATCGCGCTGTTCGACTTCTCGAAGAGCACCTGACCTGCGGAAACGGGAGGCCGGCCGGCTCAGGCGTACGGGTCGAGGGAGACCGCGGCCGGCTTCCCGGTGGCCAGTGCGTCGCCGAACCGGGCGTCGGTGAGCTTGAAGGTGGCGGCGCCGAAGTCGGCCGCGACGAGGCGGTCGCGGATGCCGGCCGGGTAGTTGTCCCAGCCGACCAGACCCTTGACCTGCCAGACCCCCTCGTGGTTCTCGGGCGGCTCGTCACCACCGTCGGCCTTGGGGAAGCGGAAGCAGTGGGTGCTGCCGCCGTCCTTGTGATAGACGGCCTTGGGGTGCGTACCGCCCTCGAACTGCAGCTCCGCCTCGGGCTTGATCGCGTAGCCGGAGTGCTGGGAGACGGACATGTAGCGGGCGTGGCCGTCCTGCACCCACACGATGATGTGCTCCCAGTCGTGCCGGTGGCCGGCCGACCCGGGGCCCCAGGAGACCTGGTCCTTCTCGAAGTAGTAGCCGTAGAGGTACGCGCACCAGCCGTTGTTGCACTTCGAGCGGGAGTAGACGTTGGTGTTCTGCAGGTCGGAGAGGTCGCGGCACTGGCCGTTGACCGTGCCGCCCATCGCCAGGCCGCCGTTGAGCGTGCCGTCCGGGCCGATCGCCGGGGTGCTGTAACAGCCGTCGGTGTCGAAGTCGAGGGCCGGCTGCCAGGTGCGGTCGGCCTCCGGCGCCGAGGCCGGTAGCGCGGGTGGCGGGGCCGCCCAGGCGGCCGCCGGGACGGCGGTGAGCAGTGCGGCGAGCGGGAGGGCGAGAGAGAGCCGGAGGAGACGTTTCCCGAGAGTCATGTGGGGGTCCTTCATCGTGGGGCGGAAGGCAGCTCACCGATGCAACCAGCGCGGCCGCGGCGTGACAACCCCCGGCACGTGAACGTGGCGGTAAACCGCGGGGCCCTTCGCCTGCCCTGGTTGGATGGACCGATGGACGCGACGCAGTGGCTGGAACGGATCGCCTCCGAGCTCGCCGACCTCGGGCAGCAGGAGTTCGTGATCGTCGGCGAGCCCGAGGACTCGGCGCCCGAGCCGACCGGCCTCCTGGCGCGGCTCAGGTCGAAGGCGTCGCGGTCCTCCCCGCCGTCGCGATGGGGGCAGGTGCTGTGCGTGGACGAGGTCCTCTACGCCGAGTTCGTTGGTACGCAGCACATCGGCGGCACCTGCTCGCCCCGGGCAAGTCACTCACGGTCGAGACCGGTATCGACCTTCCGGCCGTCCGCAACCAGTCGCTCTCGCCGATTTCAAACACGGACGAAAGTAAAATGCCCTTGTCAGGCGGCGACGGTCGGCTTCAGGTCGTTCTCGCCCTCGACGAGCTTGCGAGAGAGCACCGCGAGCGCCTCGTCGAGCTTGGCGTCGTCAGCGCCCCAGTCGGCGAGCTCGCCGGCCAGCCACTCCTTGAACGCCGCGACCAGCTTGCCGAGCTCCTCCCTGCCGGCCTCCGTCAGCGCGTAGCCCGCCTCGTCCCCATAGAGATAGCCCTCGGCCGCTGCGGAGGCGAAGGCCGGCTCCAGCACCTCGCCGGGCATCCCGAGTCGGTGGCCGATCGCGACCAGCGACCGCTCACCACCGACCCACTCGCGGATCCCGATCTGGCGTACGCACCATGCGGTCGCCGCGTCGAGATCGACCGCCGACTCCCGGAGCCGGGTGAAGGTCTCCGGCGGCTGGCGGCGGAGCAGCTGGGCGACCGCGGCGTCGAGCCGCATCGCACTGTCGGCGGAGCTGGGCATCGCGAACCCGTCGCCCGGGTCCGTCGCCGCCGCTCTCGAGGTGTCGCGCAACGGCACCTCCTCGAGGAAGAGCGCGAGCAGGAACGCCAGCCCGGCGACCGGGACCGCGGCGAGGAAGACCACCTGCAGCGTCTCCGCGTACGCCCCGATGATCGGCGCGCTCTGAGCGTCGGCCAGCGTGTGCAGGAGTGCCGGCGTCGCGACCTGGTCTGGGGAGACGCCGGCCGAGGCGAGCGCGGTGGGCAGCCGGTCGGCGAGCTCGTTGGCGTAGACGGTGCCCATGATCGAGGCGCCGAACGAGCTGCCCATCGTGCGGAAGAAGGTCACCCCCGAGGTGGCGACACCGAGGTCCTCGTAGGCCGCGGTGTTCTGCACGATGATCGTCAGGATCTGCATGCTCAGACCGACACCCATGCCCATGACCAGCAGGAACAGCGACATCATCAGGGTGCTGGTCTCGGCGTCCATGGTCGAGAGCAGGTAGAGGCCCAGCGCCATGATCAGCGCCCCGGCGACCGGGAAGATCTTGTAGCGGCCCGTCCTCCCCACGATCGAGCCCGCCAGCGTCGAGGTCACCAGCAGGCCGATGACCATCGGCAGGGTGCGGATCCCCGACGACGTCGCCGAGACGCCGTGGACGTACTGCATATACGTCGGCAGGTAGGTCATCGCGCCGAGCATCGCGAAGCCGACGATGAACGAGAGCACGACGCTGACCGTGAACACCCGGTTCCGGAACAGCCGCAACGGCAGGATCGGCGAGGCCGCCCGCGACTCGACCCGGACGAAGATCGCGAACGCGACCGCCGAGCCGATGAACAGGCCGATGATGGTCGCCGAACCCCAGGCGTACTCGGTGCCGCCCCAGCTGACCGCCAGCGTCAGCATCGAGGCGCCGAGTCCGACGAAGAGGATGCCGAGGTAGTCGATCGACGGTCGGCTGCCGCGCGCGATCTGCGGCAGCGTCAGGCTGGCGATCGCGATCACGGCGATGCCGAGCGGCAGGTTGATGTAGAAGGCCCAGCGCCAGGAGAGGTGGTCGGTGAAGAGGCCGCCGAGAAGCGGTCCGAGGACGGTCGTGGCGCCGAAGACCGAGCCGAGGGCGCCTTGATACTTGCCGCGGTCGCGCAGCGGGATGATGTCGCCGATGAGCGCCGTCGCGGTCACCATCAGGCCGCCCGCGCCGATGCCCTGCACCGCTCGCGCCCCGATCAGCCAGACCATGTCGGTCGCGAAGCCACAGGCCGCCGAGGCCAGGATGAAGAGCCCGGCGGAGACCTGCAGCATCAGCTTGCGCCCGAAGAGGTCCCCGAACTTGCCGGCGAGCACGGTCGCCACCGTCTCGGCGAGAAGGTAGGAGGACACCACCCAGGACAGATGGCCGGCCCCTCCGACATCCGCCACGATCGTCGGCAGCGCGGTCGACACGATCGTCTGGTCGAGCGCCGCGAGCAGCATGCCGAGCAGCACGGTGCCGAAGACGAGGTTGATCCTGCGCCGGCTCAGCTGAGGCTCTGCGTCCGATGCCACCTGCGTTGCTGCCATTGCGACCCCCGGTCTCGACTGGAATCAAACTAGGTCAAACTCCAGGTTTGCGCGAGCGGCCTCGCTGAGTGTCAGGCGGCCTCCTCATGGTGGTCGACAAGGTCACGGATGAGGCCCGCCGCGGGCTCCCGGACGAAGTCCGCGAAACCGAGGAGCGCCGCCCGGCCTTCGGGCGGCAGCCCGGCGCGCAGCGCGTTGATGATCTCCGGACGGACCAGCCAGGCTGCAAGGCAGGCCGGATAGTCGGCGGGATGGGTGAACAGCTCGGCGAGCTCTTCGTCATCGGGGTGATGAAAGGCGTGCAGCCCGGCGTCCATCGCGAGGTCGACCAGGGCATGAGGGATGTCGGTAAGCAGCCCGTAGTCGCGCAGCCCCCGGCGGATCCAGATCTCGCTCGGGTCCTGGGCACAGGCGTCCCGCAGCGTCTCGATCCATCGGTCGGGCTCGTCCGCCACGGCGTACGCCACCTCGTCCGGCACCCGCAACGGGGCCGTCTCGAACATCGACCCGCTCGCCAGTGGCACGATCCGGCCGATCGCGCACTCGCCGTCCTCGATGAGCATGCCGGCTCCGAGGTTGATGGTGCGCACCTGCTCCCCGGTCTCCGGGTCCTCCCACAGCAGATGTCGTGGCTCCCGCTCGAGAAGACGTACGCCGCGCATCGGCGCCTGCACCCACTCCCAGATCCGGTCGGCACCGGCGATGAGATCACCCGAGGCGTTGTGGCGCAGGAACGCGTCGAGCCCGCCGAGGTCGTAGAGGAACGCCTGGCGGTAGACCCAGTCGCGATCCAGGATCTGGATCCGGTCGTCCTCCCGGTCCCGGGCAGGGTCGGGACCGCCACGGACGTCGAGCGCGGCGTTGATCGCCTTCGCCATCCGCCACTGGTTGCGCGGGTGGGTGCCCTGCATCGCCTGCGCGACGATCCATCGCGAATGGGCCCACCGGGGCATGAGCACCCCGAGCAGGCGCATCTGCTCCAGCCGCTCGAGGCGCGACGGATGCCAGAACTGCTCCTTGTCGAGTTGGTCGCTGGTCCTGCGGATGATCCCCAGGGCCGCCTTCACGTCCCCGCGAGCCTCGGCGTCGTTGACCGCGAACATCGCCGGCCAGTAGGGACTGTCGACGACCTTCTCGGCGAACGTCCGTCGTCGGGGATCACCGAACCTGTGGGGCGTCCGGGGCGACCTGTCGTGCTTCTTTCGTTTGGGCATGGCCCCAGCACACCCCCGATCCCACCGCCCCGCCACCCACATCGGCGGGCCTGTGGATAACTCGATCGCGAAACTCTCCTGTGGACGGCAATCGGCCCGATCGACTCAGGCCAGCGCGAGGAAGAGCTTCTCCATTTTCTTGGTGTCCACGCTGTCGCGCCCACCGTCGGCGAGACACTTCTCCAGCCCGGTGGCGACCAGGGCGTACCCACCCCGGCTGACCGCCTTGTTGACCGCCGCGAGCTGGGTGACCGCGTCCTCGCACTCCGAGCCCTGCGCCTCCCAGGTCACCCCTGATCTCGACGCCCGCCGCTGTGGATGTGGACGTGCAGGTGCTTGGAGTCCTGGTAGGCGCCCAGGTTGGTGAGGACCGCCGCGGCACCGTGCTCGCGCTCCACGTCCCGGGCAACGGCCTGGACGACACCGAGCAGTGCACGCACGTCGGCCTCGTCCTCAGCACTCACTGTCGTGAGTGACCCGATGTGACGCCTGGGCACGGCGACGATGTGGACCGCCCAGAACGGTCGCGTGTGATGGAACGCCAGCACATGGTCGTCCTCGTGCACGACCTCCAGACGATCCGGGTGCGGGATCGCGACGTCGCAGTAGAAGTCGGTTCCTGCGTACGGAGCAGCTGAGCTCATCCGGGAACCCTATGCCCCACGCGACCTCAGGTGATCGGCGTGCCTTGATGATGCACGAGACGCCACCCCTCCGTACGACGTTGCCACAGCGAGGTTCGATGAGCGCGGCGCTCGCCACGGACGGACTGCCATCGGAGGATGACCGTGTCGTCCGCGATCGCGCGCCCGGTGAGGCCGTGCACCTCGATGTCAGGAGCGTCATCGTCCTCGTTCGCGAGCATCTCGAGAATCGACGCCAGGTCCCACAGGCGACCCGAGGCGCCGACCTCCTCGAAGTCCGGCGCCAAGAGCTCCACGAGCCGACGCGGATCGGTACGAGCCGCCGCTGTCTGCAGCTCACGTTCGAGCGCCATCACCGCAGCCACGTCCACATCAGTCACGTCCCGCAGGCTATCCATGCGACCCCGAAAAACGAGCCGGTCCCGCACCCCACCGGGGCACGGGACCGGACTCAGTCACTCAGAGGCTCAGCTGCAACCGGAGGTCGAGCCGCAGCCCTCGCAGACGTAGCAGGAGCCGGCGGGGCGCATCTTGGTGCCGCAGGTGAAGCAGAGCGGGCTGTCGATGGCCATGCCGCTGATCGACTCGAGCAGCTCGGCGGTGGTGTGGGCGGCAGCCTTCGGCGCCTCCTCGACGACCTCGGCCTCCTCCTCGACCTCGGCCTCGACCGGCTCGGCAACCGGAGCAGCCGCGGCCTTCGGGGCCGGGGCGGGCTTCTGGACGAGCTCGGCGGCGGTGGTGCCGTTTCCGAGCTGCTCGTAGGAGCCGGTCTCGAGGTAGCGCTGGCGCTCGTCGGCGGAGTAGATGCCGAGAGCCGAGCGGTCCTCGAAGGACATGTAGTCCAGCGCCAGCCGGCGGAAGACGTAGTCCATGAGCGACTGCGCCATGCGTACGTCCGGGTCGTCGGTCAGACCGGCGGGCTCGAACTTCAGGTTGGTGAACTTGGAGACGTAGGTCTCCAGCGGCACGCCGTACTGGAGGCCGACGGAGACCGCGATGGAGAAGGCGTCCATGACACCGGCCAGGGTCGAACCCTGCTTGCCGAGCTTGAGGAAGACCTCACCGAGCTCGCCGTCCTCGTGCGCACCGGAGGTCATGTAACCCTCGGCGCCACCGACGGTGAAGGAGGTGGTGCGCGAGACGCGGGACTTCGGCAGGCGCTTGCGGGTCGGCGCGTAGACGATCTTCTCGATGATCTTCTCGACGACCTCGGGCTCGACCTCGGCCTCAACGGCAGCCGCGGCGGGAGCAGCGGTGGAGAGCCCCTGGTCCTTCTTGGCGCTCTCCGACTTGCCGTCGGCCAGCGGCTGACCGACCTTGCAGTTGTCGCGGTAGATCGCGGTGGCCTTCAGGCCGAGCTTCCACGACTCCATGTAGACCTGCTCGATCTCCTCGACGGTCGCCGTCTCGGGGAGGTTGACGGTCTTCGAGATCGCGCCGGAGAGGAACGGCTGGGTGGCCGCCATCATGCGGACGTGGCCCATCGGCTGCAGCGCGCGCTTGCCCATCGCGGTGTCGAAGACCTCGTAGTGCTCCTGGCGCAGGCCGGGGGCGTCGACGACGTGGCCGTTCTCGGCGATGTAGGCGACGATCGCCTCGATCTGCTCGGCCTGGTAGCCCAGCTTGGTGAGGGCCCGCGGGATCACCTGGTTGACGATCTGCATCGAGCCGCCGCCGACGAGCTTCTTGAACTTGACCAGCGAGAAGTCCGGCTCGATGCCGGTGGTGTCGCAGTCCATCATGAAGCCGATGGTGCCGGTCGGCGCGAGCAGCGAGGCCTGGGCGTTGCGGAAGCCGTTGACCTTGCCGATCTCGACGACGTCGGACCACACCCGGGTCGCCGCGTCGATGATGTTGCGGTCGACAGGGTTGATCGAGCGGACCGCGTCGTTGGCGGCCTGGTGCTTGCGCATGACCCGCTGGTGGGCCTCGGCGTTGCGGGCGTAGCCGGCGTACGGGCCGACGACACCGGCCAGCTCGGCCGAGCGCTTGTAGCCGGCACCGGTCATCAGCGAGGTGATGGCGGCGGCCATGGTGCGGCCACCCTCGGAGTCGTAGCCGAGACCCATCGCCATCAGCAGCGCGCCGAGGTTGGCGTAGCCGATGCCGAGCTGGCGGTAGTCGCGGGTGGTCTCGCCGATCGCCTCGGTCGGGAAGTCGGCGAAGCAGATGGAGATGTCCATCGCGGTGAAGACGACCTCGCAGGCCTGCTGGAAGCGCACGGCGTCGAAGGTGTCGTCGTCCTTGAGGAACTTCAGCAGGTTCAGCGACGCCAGGTTGCAGGAGGAGTTGTCCAGCGACATGTACTCCGAGCACGGGTTGGAGCCGGTGATCCGGCCCGTCTCCGGGTTGGTGTGCCAGTCGTTGATGGTGTCGTCGTACTGCAGACCCGGGTCGGCACACTCCCACGCGGCGATCGAGATCTTGCGGAACAGCTCGCGAGCGTCGATCTCCTCGATGACCTCACCGGTCGTACGCGCCCGGAGGCCGAACTTCTTGCCCTCCTCGACGGCGCGCATGAACTCGTCGGAGACGCGCACGGAGTTGTTGGCGTTCTGGTACTGCACGGACGAGATGTCCTTGCCGCCGAGGTCCATGTCGAAGCCGGCGTCGCGCAGCGCGCGGATCTTGTCCTCCTCGCGCGCCTTGGTCTCGACGAACTCCTCGATGTCGGGGTGGTCGACGTCGAGCACGACCATCTTCGCCGCGCGGCGGGTGGCGCCACCGGACTTGATGGTGCCCGCGGACGCGTCGGCGCCGCGCATGAAGGAGACCGGGCCGGAGGCGGTGCCGCCGGAGGACTTCAGCAGCTCCTTGGAGGAGCGGATGCGGGAGAGGTTGAGACCGGCACCGGAGCCGCCCTTGAAGATCAGGCCCTCCTCCTTGTACCAGTTCAGGATCGAGTCCATGGAGTCGTCGACCGAGAGGATGAAACAGGCGGAGACCTGCTGGGGGGACTCGGTGCCGACGTTGAACCAGACCGGCGAGTTGAAGGCGAAGTGCTGGTTGACCAGCAGCCAGGTGAGCTCGCGACCGAAGAGGTCGGCGTCGGCCTCGGAGGCGAAGTAGCCGTTCTCCTTGCCCGAGGCGACGTAGGTGTTCACGACCCGGTCGATCAGCTGCTTCAGGCTCTGCTCACGCTTGTCGGTGCCGAGGGCACCGCGGAAGTACTTGGTCGTCACGATCGTCGAGGCGTTGATCGACCAGAAGTCGGGGAACTCGACACCGGTCTGCTCGAAGACGGTCTCACCCGTCTTCCAGTTCTTCTGGACGACGTCGCGTCGCTCCCAGGTGATCTCGTCGTAGGGGTGGACGCCCTCGGTGCTGAAGATCCGCTCGATCTTCAGCCCGGCGCCCGCCTTCGCCGATGCCTGTGCCTCTGATGCCGTGTCTGTCATTTCGTTCCCCCTGTTGTCATCGATCGCTGTGCCGTACTGCTGGTCGGTGCTGATGGTGGAGTCTCCTGTGCGCCCGTTCGGGCTTCGTGCTGTTCTGTTTCGCTGGATGGCCCGGACAGGTCGCTTCCCCACGGCCTGCCCGGGCCGGTCTGTGTGCCATCCCGATATGGACGGCGTGGGGATCTAGTCGGTGCCCACCGGGGCCTCGACCGGATGTTCTGCCTCGTAGTCCTGGACTTCCCGTTCCGTACGCAGCATCTGGATCTCACGCTCGAAGTCGTCCGCCGACCCGAAGGCCCGGTAGACGCTCGCGAAGCGCAGGTAGGCGACCTCGTCGAGCTCGCGCAGCGGCGCGAGGATCGCCAGACCCACCTCGTTGCTGGGAACCTCGGCCAACCCCTGGCTCCGCAGCGCCTGCTCGACCTCCTGGCCGAGGCAGGCGAGCTGGTCCTCGGTGACCGGACGCCCCTTGCACGCCTTGCGTACGCCGTGCACCGCCTTGTCGCGGCTGAACGGCTCCGCCGCGCCGGAGCGCTTGGCCACCATCAGCTGCATCTGCTCGACGGTCGTGAACCGCTTCCCACACTCCTGGCAGACCCGGCGGCGCCGGATCTGGCCGCCGTCCTCGGCCACACGGGAGTCGAGCACCTTGGTGTCGCTGTGTCGGCAGAACGGACAGTGCACGGTCGAGCCCCTCTCGTGAGACCTGTGGATCCAGGCCGCCTCAACGGCGGCCCGAGCCTGTGGAACCTGTGGATATGAGCGTGAACCCCTGTGGAACAACACCCTCGTCGCTGTGGGCCATCCACCCGTTCATGTGAACTAGATGTGGATAACTACAGCCGTGTAACTACTAGATGTAGTGGTAACCGTACGCCCGCCCCTCAGCCGATGCAAGCGAGGGTCGGGTTTACGCGCGTGTCCGGCGTGTCGCCGGTCAAACACCGAAAGATTCCGGTTCGACGGCGCCGGGCTGGCCCGGATGCGTAAGAATGACCCCCGTGACAAACATCTCCGGAGGAAATCGCGTCGGGTCGCGGAGAGGCACGCGCCCCAGAAGCGGTCCCCGGCCACCTTTCATCTTGCCTGCGATCGCAACACTGGTATCCCTCGTCGTCTGGGGAGTGCTCGTGTGGGTCGCCGTCGGTTTCGGGGCCGACGCACGGGGAGGCGATTCCGGCGCCTGGGCGAAGCTCGCCATCGCGGCCGTCGTTGCTGTCGCCTGCCTCTTCCTGACCTTCACCTTCGCCGGGAAGGCCTGGCGGGCCCTCTCCGGCTCCCCCACCCCGCAGCCCGCCGACGACTACACCGGAAGCCACTCCAGCGCCTACGTCGAGGAGCAGGACTACCCGGACCAGCCGTATTCGGACCAGGCCTACACCGAGCTGCCCTACCCGGATCAGGGCTACACCGAGCAGGACTACTACGGCACCGGCCCCTACGGCTACGAGGACACCGGCCCGTACGGCCGGCACACCTCCGACACCGGGAGCCAGCCTCCCTACGGCGACACCTCCACCCCGTCGTCCTACGACTACACCGGGGGCGACCAGGGCTACGGCAACACCGGCAGCCGGGCCGCCTACGGCGCGCCCTCCTACCAGCCGCCGACCACTCCGCCGCCGACCGCGCAGCCCTACTACACCAGCCCGCCGACACCGACGTCGACGCCGCAGAGCACCCCGGGATACGGATCGCAGGGGTACGGCACGGACAGCTACCCCACCCAGCAGACCGGGTCGGCGCAGTATCAGTCCGGGACCTACCAGACCCCGGCGGCCTACGGTCAGACCGGCTCCCGGGCCCGGCTGACCCAGGATCCCGCCGCGACCCAGGCGATGCCCACCCAGCGGCAGCCGCAGGAGCCGCCCGCCGCCCAGCCGGACGACGACGAGTGGCCGCCGAGGCACAGCGCCCGTAACAAGCCGTGGCCTCCGGCCGAGCCGGACACGCCTTACCGCGGCCGCCACTAGCGGCGACGAGACAGCGAGAGTGCTGCAGACGCTTCCCATCGTCTGCAGCACTCTCACTTTTCCCCGGTAGCCGGCCGCCAGGGTCGAAGTCGCAGCCGGACATCTGAAGGCGCTCTACGGCGCGGTCGGAATGATCAAGGTCTGCCCGGACACGAGCATCGAGGACTCGAGACTGTTGAGCTCCTTGATCGTCTGCTCCATCTCCCGAATCGAGGCGTCGGTCCCGGCGACGGCCTCCGAGGAGATGTCCCAGAGCGTGTCGCCATCACCGACGACCATCGTGTGGGCGGCGGGAGCGGGGCCACGAAATCGGGCACCGCTGTCGGCACCGTCCTCCACCGCGAAGGCCACCCGCGCCCCGATCAGCGCGATCCCGAAGAGCACGACGAGCGCGAAGGCGAACACGACGACCCGCCCACGACGGGTGAGCCGCACGGTCGAGCGACGCACCTCCCGCACCGGACGGGGCGGCTCGGCTACGGGCAGCACATAGACGGTTGCACTCATCACGGCCTCCAGTTCACAAGTCTCTCGATCACGTGTTCGATCGAGCACATGTTCGAAGGTAGATCACGTGTTCGAACAACGCAAGTAGCGACTCCAAAGAATTTTCGAACGCCGACACGCGTCGCCGACGAGATCGAACAGATGTTTGAAGTCGTGGTACCAGAGGGACTAATGTGAAGACATGACCACGCAGAAGACAGGCACCGGATCAGGCGGTTCGAAGTCGAGCCGCGTCCGCGAGCTGCCCGACGGGCCGCCGGACGCGACCGGGCTCACGCCGCGTCAGCAGCGCATCCTCGCTCACCTGCGCGACAGCATCGAGCAGCGTGGCTATCCGCCCAGCATGCGCGAGATCGGCGCCGCGGTCGGGCTGACCAGCACCAGCAGCGTCGCCCACCAGCTGCGCGCGCTGGAGCAGCGTGGCCTGATCCGCAAGGACCCGAAGCGGCCCCGTGCCCTCGAGGTCTTCCTGCCGGAGGTGATGGCCCACCGCAAGGCCATGTCCGGCGAGCCCGAGCAGACCAGCACAGCCGAGGCGACGATCACCGCCGAGGCCGACGTCAACCCCAACCCCGACGCCGCCATGGTCCCCCTGGTCGGACGGATCGCGGCCGGTGGCCCGATCCTGGCCGAGGAGACCTCGAGCCAGCAGAGCGTCGAGGACGTCTTCCCGCTGCCCAAGCAGCTGGTCGGCAACGGCGACCTCTTCCTGCTCTCGGTCTCCGGTGACTCGATGGTCGACGCCGCCATCTGCGACGGCGACTTCGTGGTCGTGCGCCAGCAGCCGACCGCGGAGAACGGCGAGATCGTGGCCGCGCTGATCGACGGCGAGGCGACCGTCAAGACGCTGTCCCGCAAGGACGGCAAGGTCTGGCTGCTGCCGCACAACGCTGCGTACGAGCCGATCGACGGCACCCACGCGACGATCCTCGGAAAGGTGACGGCGGTCCTGCGCAGCCTCTGAGTCCCGTGTCACACCTCCCGGAACCAGTCCGGGAACTCTGCGTGAAATCCAGCCGCCGGCCCATGACAGGGCCGGCGGCTGCGTCGTTCCATACAGCGTGACCCAGACGCAGATCGACCGCCGCACCCTCATCGCCGCCGGGCTGGCCACCGCCGCGGGCGCGGGAGCCATCGCCCTCCCCCAGCCCTCGGAGGCCGCGGGCGCCACCCTCAACCACTTCCAGCACGGCGTCGCCTCCGGCGACCCGCTGCCGGACCGGGTGGTCATCTGGACGCGGGTCACGCCGACCGCGGACGCGACTCCCGGATCCGGCCTCGGCGAGGAGGTCCTCGTCCGCTGGGAGGTCTCACCCACCGCGGACTTCGAGCGCGTGATCGCCAAGGGCTCGCAGCAGACCGGCCCCGACCGCGACCACACCGTGAAGCTCGACGTCACCGGCCTGGCCCCGGAGACCTGGTACTTCTACCGCTTCACCTACAACGGCCAGACCACCCGTGTCGGCCGCACCCGCACCGCGCCGGCCGCCGACGCCGACCCGGAGAACGTACGTTTCGGGGTGGTCTCCTGCTCCAACCTGCAGGCCGGCTGGTTCGCGTCCTACCGCCACCTGGCCGCGCGCGACGACCTGCACGCGATCCTTCACCTGGGCGACTACGTCTACGAGTACGGGCCCGGCGAGTACGGCTACGGCATGTCCAACGAGGACATCCGCCCGCACGAGCCGGCCCACGAGATGCACACCCTGGCCGACTACCGGATCCGGCACGCACAGTACAAGCGCGACGTCGACCTCGCCGACGCCCACGCCCGACTGCCCTGGATCGTCACCTGGGACGACCACGAGTCGGCCAACGACGCCTGGATGCTGGGCGCGGAGAACAACGAGCCCGGCGAGTACGACTGGATCGAGCGCAAGACCAACTCCCACCAGGCCTACGACGAGTGGATGCCGCTGCGCGTCGACGACACTGCCACGGTCGAGACCGACGACCAGCTGCACGACCGCGTCTACCGGCGCCTGCGGTTCGGGAACCTCCTCGAGCTGAGCATGCTAGACCTGCGCTCCTACCGCTCCGAGCAGGTCGCCCGCACCGACCTCGCCGGTGTCGACGACCCCGACCGCACGATCACCGGCGACAAGCAGCTGGCCTGGCTCAAGGACGGCCTGCTCACCGACGCCCGGTGGAAGATCGTCGGCAACCCGGTGATGATCGCGCCGGTCACCTTCGGGGCGCTCCCGAAGAGCCTCATCTCCCCGGTCAACGACGTCACCGGCCTGCTGCCCGACAACGGCGTCGCCTACAACGTGGACCAGTGGGACGGCTACACCGCCGACCGCACCGAGCTCTTCGAGCACATCCGCAACAACGCGATCACCGACACCGTCTTCGTCACCGGCGACATCCACTCGGCGTGGGCCTGCGACCTGCCGTACGACTCCGCCGTCTACCCACTCGGCGGGACCGCCGGTGTCGAGCTCGTCGCCACCTCGGTGACCTCGAACAACCTCAAGGACATCCTCGGCGCGCCGCGCCGCACGGTCAGCCTGACGGTCGAGGACATCATCAAGACCGCCAACCGTCACGTCCGCTACCTCAACTTCGACGACCACGGCTACTCGGTCCTCGACGTGACCCGCAACCGCGCCCAGATGGACTGGTACGTCATCGGCGACCGCAAGGACGCCGGCACGACGTCGACCTGGACCAGGTCGTACGCCACCGCAACCGGAAGCAACCGGCTCCATCACGTCACGGAACCCGTCTAGGCCGGTCTAGGCCGTGTCCCCCGGACACAGCGGCCCGCTGCCCTTAGACTGCCCTGGTCTGCCTTCCCGAACGTCTGGTATCTCATGCGAATCTCTGCCCGCCGGATCACCCGCAAACAACGCTCCCTCGTCCTGATCGTAGGCATGGTCGTGGCCACCTTCGCCGCCACCATGCCCGCCACCGGGTCCCCGGCGACCTCGGCGAGGACCGGCGGTGACACCGGCGCCGAGCAGCGGGTGACCGAGAAGGCGGCCCGGGAGGCCCTCGACGCGGCCAAGAAGGTCAAGCGCAACCAGTCCGTCCGCGGTGCCCGGCAGGTCGTGCCGGGGCGGCACGTGGCCGGCCGGCCCGACGCGACCATCGCGCTGACCGACCTGTGGAACGCCAAGGACTCCCTGGACGGCTCCAACAAGGCCGCCGCCCGCGAGCTGCTCGCCCGCCCGCGCACCGCGACCCAGACCTGCAGCGACGTCGTCTGCGTCCACTACACGCCGGGCAAGGGCGGCGACAGCGCCTCCACGACGTACGCGAACCAGGTCCGTGACGTGGTCACGAAGGTCCACAACATCTACGTGAACGCGGGCTACCGCAAGCCCGCGGCCGACAAGTCGGTCACCCCGGGCAAGGTCGACATCTACCTGGAGAACCTCTACGACGAGGGCTACTACGGCTACTGCGCGCCCGAGACGAAGGTCTCCAAGACGGCCGCCACCGCCTACTGCGTCCTCGACAACGACTACGCCACCAGCGAGTACGGCACGGCCAACACGCCCACCGAGAACCTCCGCGTCACCGCCGCCCACGAATACTTCCACGCGGTCCAGTTCGCCTACGACGCCGGCGAGGACCGCTGGATGATGGAGTCCACCGCGACCTGGGTCGAGGACGAGGTCTACGACAGCATCAACGACAACCGGCAGTACCTGGCGTACGGCCAGCTCGAGGACCAGCGCAAGCCGCTGGACAACTCCAGCGTGTCCAACCTCGGCATCTACGGCAACTGGATCTTCTTCCGCTACCTCTCCGAGCACTTCGCCAAGAAGCGCGGCGATCTGCCGGAGATCGTCCTCAGCATCTGGAACCGGGCCCCGTCGACCTACTCCACCACCGCCGTCCGGCAGGCGCTCGCCGCTCGCGGCACCACCCTGAAGCTGCAGTACGCCCGCTTCGCCGCCGCCAACCTGGCCCCCAGGAAGACCTACAGCGAGGGCGGCGCCTACTACGCACCGGTCTACGACGGCCGCACCGCGCTGCCCGCCAAGCGTCAGACCGTCGACGGCCAGTTCACCCTCAAGCACCTCACCTACGCCTCCCAGCGCCTCGTCCCGAAGAAGGTCGGCAAGGGCTGGAAGCTGCGGATCAAGGTCGACGTGGCCCGGCCCAACGCCAACGCCGCCGTGATCAGCGTCTTCCGCACCGACGGCACCCGAGGCGTCTACTACCTGAAGCCCAACAGCAAGGGCATCGCCACCAAGACCATCGAGGGCTTCTCCTCCAAGCGGATCCGCAAGGTCGAGGTCACCTTCGCCAACGCGAGCAGCAACTTCGACTGCGGCCAGGGCACCGCGTTCTCCTGCCACGGGATCGCCACGCCCGACAAGGCCACCCACCACTGGTGGGCCAAGACCTACCGCTGATCCTCCGAAACCACGCCGAGTCGGCTCGTCATGACGGGCCGACTCGGCGTGGTTTTCGATCAGGCGGAGGCTGACTCGGAGAGCCGCTTCAGGGCCTGCCGCACGATCGCCGGGTCGGTGGTGGCCCACATCGGCGGAAGGCTCGCCTTGAGGAAGCCGCCGTAGCGGGCGGTGGCCAGGCGAGCATCCAGCACGGCCACGACGCCACGGTCGGTGGTGGTGCGGATCAGCCGGCCGGCACCCTGCGCCATCAGCAGTGCCGCATGGGTCGCGGCGACCTGCATGAACCCGTTGCCGCCGGCCTTGTCTGCCGCCTGCTGCCGGGCCGACATCAGCGGGTCGTCGGGCCGCGGGAACGGGATCCGGTCGATGATCACGAGCTGGCAGGTGTCACCGGGCACGTCGATGCCCTGCCACAGCGACAGCGTGCCGAAGAGCACCGTGTGCGGGTCGGCGACGAACTGCGCGGCGAGCTCGGGCAGCTGCGCGTCGCCCTGGGCCAGCGTGGTCAGGTGGGGCAGCTTCTGGCGCACCACCTCGGCCGCCGCCTCGGCCGCGCGGCGCGAGGAGAAGAGCCCGAGCGTACGCCCGTCCGCGGCGTCGACCAGATCGACGATCTCGTCCAGGGTCTTGGCGCCCATGCCGTCGCGCCCGGGAGGAGGCAGGTGGCGGGCGACGTACAGGATCCCCTGCCTGCCGTAGTCGAACGGGCTGCCGACGTCGAGCCCCACCCACGGCAGCACGTCCTCCGTACGCTGCGCCCCGGCGCCCATCTCGGTGCGCTCCTCCGCCTTGAGCCCGAGGGATCCGGCCACGGGGCCGAAGTCGCCGCCGAGCTTGAGGGTCGCCGAGGCGAAGACGACGGTCTTCTCGCGCAGCAGCTTCTCGCGCATCTGCGCCCAGACCTGCAGCGGCGCGACGCAGAGTCGCGGCGGGATCCGGTCGCTGCCCTCGTTGAGCCAGATCACGTCGTGCTCGGATGCCGCGGCCATCCGCTCGGCGGTGGTGAAGACCTCCTGCAGGCCACCCTTGGCCTGCTGGAAGCCGGGGTCGGCGCTGTCGGAGTCCTTGGGCTTCGGGAGGGCGGAGAGCGCCGAGCGCGCCGCGTCCCGCACCATCACGAGCGCGTCGGAGATCAGCTCGGGGAGGGTCACGAACCGGCCCGGCGAGGACTCGTTGATCGCCGCCCGCAGCGCGTCGGAGGCGTCGGCCAGGTCGTCGGCCTCGGAGCCTTCGACGTGCTTCTGGGCACGCCGGGCGGCCCGCTCGACCTCGGCCGCGGTCAGCTCGTCGGTCGCCGCCTGGGTGACCCGGGCGACCAGCTCGTGAGCCTCGTCGATCACCACCGCGTCGTACTCCGGGATCATCGGGACGCCCTCGATCGCGTCGATCGCGAGCAGGGAGTGGTTGGTGACGATCAGGTGGCTCTTCTGGGCCTTGTCGCGGGCGACCTCGACGAAGCACTCCTCGCCGAAGGGGCACTTGGCGGCGCCGAGGCAGTCGCGGTGGTTGACCGAGACCTGGCGCCACTCGCGGTCGGTGTGACGGGGCGCGGCGTCACGCTCGCCGCTGCCGCCGCTCTCCGCCTCCTTCTCGGCCCAGCTGCGCAGCTCCAGGACCTTCTCGGCCATCGGGCCGAGCGGGACGTCGACCAGGGTGCCCTGGTCGTCGGGCGCGCCCTCACGGACGCGATGGAGGCAGGCGTAGTTGGAGCGGCCCTTGAGGACCGCGAAGGAGGCGTCGACGCCGGGGCGCGAGCCGATCGCCTTGACCAGGCGAGGCAGGTCGCGCTCGACGAGCTGGTGCTGCAGCGCGAGGGTCGCGGTGGCGACCACGACCCGGTTGTCGTGGAGGAGCGACGGGACCAGGTAGGCCAGCGACTTCCCGGTGCCGGTGCCGGCCTCGACGAGGAGGTGCTCCTCGTCGGCGAGCGCCTGGGCGACCGCGTCGGCCATCAGCACCTGACCCTCGCGGGTCGCCCCGCCGAGGGTCGCGACCGCGTCCGCCAGGGCTTCACGTACGGGCGTCTGGGAGGCGGGCTCGGTTACGGTCACTCGGGCAACCTTAGCCGTGAGCGGGGACAGTCTCCGATCGGCTCTCGGCGATCCGTCGGGCGACGATCTTTCCGAACTGCCGATGGCCCGCGACCGTGAGATGGGTGTTGTCCGCGAGCATGGGCAGCTTGAGGTCGAAGACGTTGATGTAGGTCACGCCGTACTCCGCCGAGACCCGCCGCATCATCTTGTTGACCACCCGGATGGCCTTGGCGCGCGAGTTCACCCTCGGCGAGCTGAGCACGATGACGTCGTAGCCCTTCAGCTCGTCCAGGGTCGCCCGGAAGCCCTTCTCGACGTCGGCGATGTCACTCTTGGAGTCGTTGATGCCGCCCTCGAGCACGACCAGGTCGGCGCCCTGGGCGACCACGTCGGGGACCCGCTCCGGGAAGGAGATCGGACCGCACGTCGCCATCGAGCCACGCGCGTAGCCGGTGCCCCCGAACCCGGAGACCCGCACCTCACCGTCGAGATAGCGGGGCCAGGACAGGCCGGGGTCGTCCAGCCCGAAACCGGAGGCCCAGGAGTCGCCGATCACGACGACCCGCTCGCCGGCCCCGGTCACCACCGAGGCACGGGAGACCGACTCGGCGGCCAGCCTCGTGCACATGTCCTGGGTCACGGCGGCCCCATGGCTCGTGTCCTGCCCCGGGAGCACGCCGTCGTCCTCGCTGGCACAGCCCGCGAGCGTGGCCACCAGCACAGCAGCGGCCAGCGCACTCACGATCGTGGCGCGCGCCGCGTGGCGTACCTCTGTGCGCATCCGTGCCCTCTCCGTCGACCGATCGTCCCAAGTGTGCGGGACGAGCCTGGCAGAGCCCTTGTCGAAACGCCGAAACAGGCGCTGGATCAGCGCCCGAGATCACGCAGAGAAGGGCGCCAGCTCGCCGGCCAGGTCCGCGTTGGCGCGGCCCTTGACGATGGTGCCTTCGGCGGTGTGCTCGAGGTGGTCGATCTCGCCGTGCTGGTGGATCCGGTTGACCAGGTCACCCCGCTCGTAGGGAACCAGCGCGGAGAACTCCACACCCGGCCGTGGCAGGTCGGTCTCGACGGCCTTGATGGCCGCGTCGATACCCTCACCGGTCTTGGCCGAGACCGCGACCGAGTGGGGCTCGGCGCGCAGCAGCCGGCCGACCACCAGCGGGTCGGCGATGTCGGCCTTGTTGATCACGACCAGCTCCGGCACCTCGGCGGCACCGATCTCGGCGAAGACCTCACGCACCGCGGCCAGCTGACCCTCGGGGTCGGGGTGGGAGCCGTCGACGACATGGACGATCAGGTCGGCGTCGGCGACCTCCTCCAGCGTCGAGCGGAAGGCCTCGACGAGCTGGTGGGGCAGGTGGCGCACGAAACCGACGGTGTCGGACATCGTGTAGACGCGGCCGTCCTCGGTGGTCGTACGCCGCGTGGTCGGGTCCAGGGTGGCGAAGAGGGCGTCCTCGACGAGCACACCGGCACCGGTCAGCCGGTTGAGCAGCGACGACTTGCCGGCGTTGGTGTAGCCGGCGATCGCGACCGCCGGGATGTGGTGGCGCTGGCGCTCGGCACGCTTGGTGTCACGGGTGCCCTTCATCGCCTTCAGCTCGCGGTTGAGCTTGGCGATCTTGGTGTTGATCCGGCGGCGATCGGTCTCGATCTTGGTCTCACCGGGACCACGGCCACCGATACCGGCACCACCGGCGACACGGCCACCGGCCTGGCGGGACAGGTTGCCACCCCAACCACGGAGCCGCTGCTTCATGTAGCTGAGCTGGGCGAGCTCCACCTGCGCCTGACCCTCACGGGACTTGGCGTGCTGGGCGAAGATGTCGAGGATCAGCGCGGTCCGGTCGACGACCTTGACCCCGGTGCGGTCCTCCAGGTTGCGCAGCTGGCTCGGCGCGAGCTCGCCGTCGGCGATCACGGTGTCGGCGCCGGTCGCGGCCACGATCTCCTTGAGCGCCTCGACCTTGCCGCGGCCGATGTACGTCGCCGGGTCGGGCGCCTGGCGGCGCTGGTAGATCGCCTCGAGCACCTCGGAACCCGCGGTCTCGGCGAGCAGCGCGAGCTCGGCGAGGGAGTTCTCGGCGTCCGTCTGGGTGCCGCCGGCCCACACGCCCACGAGCACCACTCGCTCCAGACGCAGCTGGCGGTATTCGACCTCGGTGATGTCCTCGAGCTCGGTGCGCAGGCTGGCGACGCGCTTGAGCGCGTGCCGCTCGGCGAGCTCCATCGCACCGACGGTCGGGTCGGTGTCCTCGGGATCCTCGTCGGCGTAGCCACTCTCGAAGCCGTCGTCGAGCGCGTCCCAGTCCTCGGTGGCCTCGAGCTCGTCAGCGAGAGAGAAGTCGTGTGCGTTGTTCGTCATATACCAACAAGAGTACGGCGCCGCACCACCCGGGGGACAATGCTTATCCGACAGGCTTGTCCGACAGCATCCCTCAGCGCTGGCCGAGCGCCTCCCGCAGCACGGGCTCGACGTCCTCCGGCCGCTCCGCGACGTACGCAGCCCCGCCGGTCGCGTCGGCGATCGCCTGCAGCGCGCCGAGGTCGGCGTCGGCGGTGATCCCGATGCCGAGGACGCGAACCGGTCGGGCCGGGTCGGAGGCGGCGTGGAGCTGGCGTACGAGCTCGGCCAGGTCCATCGAACCGGGATCGTCGTTGGTGCCGTCGGTGAAGAGGAGCACGGTGTTGGAGGCGAGCGGGTCGTAGGAGGCCAGCGCGGCCTGGTAGGCCGCGAGCGCGGTCTCGTGCAGGGAGGTGCCGCCGCCGGTGCGCGCGGAGAGCCCGGCGATCTCCTCGGTCAGCTGCGCGCGCTGGTTCTTCGAGGCCAGCTGATGTGTCGGCACGAGCGCCTCATGGTCACCGTCGAGCTTGCCCTCGGCCTTCTCGGAGAAGGCCCACAGCCCCATCGAGGCGCCGCCCGGGAGGATGTCGGCCGCCTCGGACACCGCTGCCTGGGTGAGCTGGAGGCGGGTCGTCGCGCTGCCGGGCACCGGCCAGGCCATCGATCCGGAGACGTCCACCACCGCGAGGGCCCGGGTGGGCCGGAGCTTGGCATCCCACTCCGAGGCGGTCTTCTCCACCACGGCCGGGTCGACCCGGGTGAACGCCCCCACGTTGGGGGACGGCTTGCCGGCGCCGGTGGTGCGGAACCCGGCCTGGGTCAGCGCCGAGTCGGCGGCGCCGCTGTCGAGCACGCGGGCGAAGCTGGTGATCGTCGAGGCGATCGCGTTGCGGCGCGAGGAGTCCGCGGTGATCATCACCGGGTAGTCGAGGACGACCGTGCCCTCCTTCGGCGCGGCGGCCTTCAGCATCGGCGCGTACGTCGACCACTGCTGCTCGCTGGTCGCGGTCACCCCGCTCATCACGTTGCGCAGCTCGGCCAGACGGGCCGAGTCGGTCGGCGCGGCGGCCTCGTCACCGGAGGCGATCCGCTCGGCGTACGGCTCCAGCTCGGCCTTGGTCCGGGGCTTCGCGCCGCCGGCGACGACCGTGCCGAGCGCGCTCATCATCCGCTGGGGATCACCGATCAGCAGGTCGTCCTCGGCGAACGCCTCGGCGTAGGAGGTGCGGGTGAGCCCGTCGCCCGAGACGAGGACGACCGGCGAGGAGGCCATCGAGGTGCGCAGGGTCACCGGCTCGACCTCGGGTTTGATCCTGTCGAGCCACAGCGAGGAGTCGGGGATCCACACGTCGGGCAGGTCGCCGCCGAGCGCCATCGGCTGGAGGACCTGGTCGGCCTTGGCCGACTCCACCTCGATCTGGCTGCAGCCCGCGTCCTCGAGGATGTTGCCCACGACGGTGGCCGCCTCGGGGGCCACCGCGACCTTCATCTGCGGGCCGAGGCAGGTCCGCTCGCCGCTGGAGCCGGGCTTGCCGTTGGCGACGAGCGCGGTCGCGATCAGGCACACGGCCAGGACGCCGGCGGCGCCGGCGATGACGCCGATCGTCTCTCGCGTGAGCCGCGGCTCCCGCGTCCCCTCGCCCGGTCCGGCAGGGCCCGCGGGCTCCTCGGGCTCGATGATCGCGAGCGCCTTCGACGTACTGGTGTCCGCCTTATCGGACATGCGAACTCCCCTTGCTCCGACGTCCGCGGAACGGCCTGAAACGGTCCGCGGCTGGCGCACACATTAGCGGTGCGCCAGCCGTCGGGGTACTACCTGTGTCCTGTCACCAGTTGCGTCCGGTCACTTCGGTGGCATCCGGATGCCGCCGTCGACGCGGATCGTCTCACCGTTCATGTAGTCGTTGGTCAGGCACTCCACGACCATGCTCGCCAGCTCGGCAGGCACTCCGAGGCGGTGCGGGAACAGCACGCTCTCGCCGAGCTTGGCCTTGAAGGCCTCGGACTCCGGGCCCTCGCCGTAGATCGGGGTGTCGATCAGGCCGGGGGCCACGGTGTTGACCCGGATGCCGACCGCGGCGAGGTCACGCGCGAGCGGGAGGGTCAGGCCGACGACGCCGCCCTTGGACGAGGAGTAGGACACCTGCCCGATCTGGCCGTCGAAGGCCGCCACGCTGGCCAGGTTGACGATCGCGCCGCGCTGCCCGTTGGCGTCGGGCTCGTTGCGGCTGATGTAGGTCGCCGCCTGGCGGCACATGTCGAAGGTGCCGATCAGGTTGATCGCGATGACCTTCTTGTAGGCGTCCAGGTCGTGCGCCGACCCGATCTGGCCGTCGCGCCCGATGGTGCGCTGGGCCCACCCGATCCCGGCCGAGTTGACCACCGCCTTCAGCGGCGCGATCTCCACGGCCCTCTCCACGGCGTTGGTGATCTGGTCGGTGTCGGTCACGTCAACGGGCACGAACAGCCCCTTGATCTCCTCCGCCAGGGCCTCGCCCTTGTCCTTCTGCATGTCCGCGACGATCACCGTCGCACCCTTGGCCGCCAGCGCCCGGGCCGTCGCCGCCCCGATCCCGCTGGCCGCTCCGGTCACGATCGCTGTGCTATCAGTCAACTCCATGGGCAGCACCCTAGACGTGACCACCCTCACGAGGGTGAATACCCGTTAACCATCTCGTAGTCAGAGCGACGTCGCACCCTCGGCGATCAGGATTGCCGGTCCGGTGAGCAGAACGCGGTCGTCCGTCGTCCAGGTGACATGGAGCGTCCCACCCGGCACATCCACCCGGTACGTCACATCAGCATCGCGCGCGATCGCGAGACCGTCGGCCTCGGCGGCCGCGACCATCACCGCACAGGCGCCGGTGCCGCAGGAGCGGGTCTCGCCTGCGCCACGCTCGTAGACCCGCATGGCGACGTGGCGCTCGCCGACGCGTTCGAAGAACTCGACGTTGACCCCGTGCGGGTAGACCGTCTCGTCGAAGACCGGGGAGTCGTAGAGATCACCGACCGGGCCGTGGGGGTCGATCGACTCGACCTCGGCGGCGGCGTGCGGGTTGCCCATGTCGACGTTGGCGGCCGACCAGAAGTGGTGGGCGACGGTGACCTGGGTCGAGCCGAGCAGCTTCGGCGAGCCGAGGTCGGCGGTCCACACGTCGCCCTCCGCGCGGAGGGTCTTGTCGCCGGCCCGGGTGGCGAAGGTGACCTCGTCACCGGCGAGACCGGCGGAGCGCAGGTATTCGGCGAAGACCCGGGTGCCGTTGCCGCACATCTCGGCCAGGGTGCCGTCGGCGTTGCGGTAGTCCATGAACCACTCGGCGTCGCTGGCCGGACGATCCGCACCTGTGTAGGCCGCCGTGCGGATCACCCGCAGGATCCCGTCGCCGCCGAGGCCGGCCCGGCGGTCGCACAGGGCCCGGACCCGGTCGGCCATCTCCTCGTCGGAGAGGCCGCCGTGCACCGACCCGTCGAGGTCCGGCAGCAGCACGAAGTCGTTCTCCGTGCCGTGGCCCTTCAAGAATGCGTAAGTCATCAGTAGAGCGTCTTCGAGTAGGTGTCGGTGCGGTAGTAGTCCTCCATCTCCGCCAGCGTGCGCGGGTCGTTCTCGACCTGCTTGGCGATGACCGCGCGCTTGGGGAGGTGGTCGGGGTCCCAGGTCTCCGGGTCCCACAGTCCTGAGCGCAGGAACGCCTTCGCGCAGTGGAAGAAGATGTCGTCGATGTCGACGACCAGGGCGAGGATCGGACGCTTGCCCTTGACGACCATCTCGTCGAAGAACGGCGCGTCCGAGACGAGCCGGGCGCGACCGTTGATCCGCAGCGTGTCGCCACGGCCGGGGATCAGGAAGTTGAGCCCGACGTGCGGGTTGGAGAGCACGTTGCGGTAACCGTCGACGCGCTTGTTGCCCGGGCGCTCCGCGATCGCGATCGTCGTCTCGTCGATGACGTGCACCAGCGACCCGGCCGGATCCCCCTTGGGCGAGGCGTCGCAGTTGCCCTCCGCGTCGGAGGTCGCGAGCACACAGAACGGCGTCGCGGCGAGCCACTCCCGGTCGATCTCGAGGAGCGCCGGACGCCCCTTGGTCACGGCCCGCTCGTGCGGGGTGCCGACCAGGTCGACGAGCTCATCGAGCGTGCTGATCTCAGTCCAGGTAGGGGTCACTGCCCCAGGGTACGAGGCGGCACCTCGCCCCGGCGAGCCCGCAGCCACTCGATCGGGTCGCCGTTGTCGACCTGGACACCGGCCGTCCGGAGCATCATCCGGGCCAGCAGACGCCGATGGGCTGCGTACGTCAGGACGTGGGCGACCACCGACCCCATCTGGAAGCTCTCCGGCGGCTCGCACAGGGCGTCCACGAGCCGGTCCTCCCAGGCCCCGCGGCGCTCGATGTCGCGTACGACCGCCAGCCAGCGTGCGGCGACCGACTCGTGCCGTTCGACCAGCGCGACGACCGAGCCGGAGCGGTCGCGGACCGGCATCGAGAGGCCCTCGATGGAGGCGACCCAGCACTCCTTGGACCACACTGTGGCCTCCAGGACCTGGAGGAGCGACTCCTCCGGGCCGTCCCACGGAAGCACCTCGTGCCCCGGCAGGCGCACCGCAGTGAGCCTGTCCTCGGGCAGACCCTTGGCCAGCTCGAGCAGTCCCCTGGTGTCGTCGAGGTCGTGCATCACCAGCTGCTCGGTCAGCGGCGCGAGCACCCGCTCCTGGGAGTCGACCCACAGCGACTCCGGCGGGTGGAAGTGGATGCCGTTCGGCGCCGGGAGCCAGTGGCTGACCGCGGCGGTGCTGGGCGGGTGCCCGAAGGCCTTCGCATAGGCCCGCGAGAACCCCTCCACCGACTCGTAGCCGGCCGCCCAGGCGGCATCGGTCACGGTGCCGCCGTGCTGCAGCTGCCACGCCGCCCGCTCCAGCATCACCCGTCGCCGCATCGCCACCGGCGGCTCGCCGGCTCCCCGGGAGAGCAGCCGGTTGAAGTGGTAGGGCGAGGTGTAGGCGTCCCCCGCCATCTGCGCCAGCGTGCGCGGCTCCCCGTCGTCGGCACCGTCGAGCACCGCGTCGAGCAGCTCCCGCAGCCGGTCCCGCTCGCTCACGACACGACCTCCCGCACGGCGGCGACGGCCTTCTCGAGGCGAGCCGGATCATCATATGAGACCCACACGACCCGTGGATCCTTGCGGAACCAGGCGTCCTGACGCCGCGCGAACTGCCGGGTCCTGATCGCGGTCCGCTCCATCGCCTCGGCCAGCGTCATCTCCCCCGTGAGGTGTGCGGCGACCTCCTGGTAGCCGATGGCCTTCACCGCGGTCCGCGACCGTCCCAGGCCGGCCTCCAGGAGCCGGGACACCTCGTCGACGAACCCGGCGTCGAACATCTCCGCGACGCGTTGCCGGATGCGTACGTCCAGGGCTTCTCGGGAGATGTCGACGCCGATCTGGATCGAGGCCGGGTCGTGGTAGACCTGCTCGGGCAGTCGCGCGCTGAACGGCTCGCCGGTCAGCTCGATGACCTCCAGAGCGCGTACGACGCGGCGACCGTTGTCGATCTCGATCCGCTCGGCCGCGACCGGGTCCAGGGCTCGCAGACGGTCGTGAAGTGCCTTCTCACCTGCGGTTTCGAGCTCCTTCTCCAGCCGCTCGCGCACCTCGTCCGAGGTGCCGGGGAACTCGAAGCGGTCCAGGATCGCCCGCGTGTAGAGGGCGCTCCCGCCGACCAGCACGGGCGTCTTCCCCGCCTTCCGAAGCGTCGCGATCTCCGCGCGCGCCAGCCCCTGGAAGTCGGCGACGGAGGCCGGCTCGGCGATGTCGAGGAAGTCGAGCAGGTGATGCGGGATCCCGCGCCGCTCGGCGAGCGGCAGCTTCGCCGTCCCGATGTCCATGCCACGGTAGACCTGCATCGCATCGGTGTTGATGATCTCGCCGCCGAGGGTCTCGGCGAGATCCAGGGAGAGCGACGTCTTCCCGGCCGCGGTGGCGCCGACGACGGCGACGATCGGGGGAGCAGACAGGGGAAAAGATCCCAAGTTGTGTAGCTCGTGTGACCTATCCGGGTCGCGTGTCCCCCTGTTGCTGTCGTACTCCATGTGGTTAGTCTGGCCGCAAGATGGCTCAAACGGGGAGCCACCGATCCAGAGGGGGAAGCATGAGCTTCTTGGACAAGGCAAAGGACCTTCTCGGCAGCGAGCAGGCCGAGGGCATCAGCGACAAGGCTCTCGACGGCGGCCTCGACAAGGTCGGCGAGATCGCCGACGAGAAGACCGGCGGCAAGTTCAGCGACAAGATCGACGAGGGCATCGACATCGCCCGGGAGAAGGGTGACGAGCAGCTCGGCAACGAGTGAGCTCATCACCTACCGCGAGGCGGGGAGCAACCCACACCGGGTTGCTCCCCGCCTCGCGTTCTGCGGCGCTACACCCAACAGACTTTTTTCGTGGCTTTTTCCGAAACACTGTTACGGACCTGTTGCCATAAGTGCCGTCACGTGGAACGGTCTAGACCGTTTCATTCTCGTGCCCCCACCTAAGGGGCAGCCGGGGGGCGGAGCGTGCGACGCACGTTTCCGATTCCGGTCCCAGCACAACTACTCGGAAGTGTGGACCAATATGTCTGAGAACTACGGCAACAGCGACGAGCAGCAGAACTACGGCCAGGAGGGTGGCCAGGAGGGCGGCTTCGGCGGCCAGGAGTCCAACGAGGGCTCCTCCTACGGCTCCGAGTCCAACGAGGGCGGCTTCGGCGGCTCCGAGGGCGGCCAGAGCGAGGGCGGCCAGAGCGAGGGCGGCTTCGGCGGCGGCGAGCAGCAGTCCGAGGGTTCTTCCTACGGCGGCTCCGACGAGGGCTCGAACGAGGGCGGCTCCTCCTACGGTGAGCAGTCCGACGAGGGCAGCTCCTACGGTGGCGGCGAGCAGTCCGAGGGCTCCTCCTACGGCTCCGACGAGGGCTCGAGCGAGGGCGGTTCCTCCTACGGCGAGCAGTCCGAGGGCTCGAGCGAGGGTGGCTTCGGCGGCGGCCAGGAGTCCGGCGAGGGCTCCTCCTACGGTGGCGGCGAGCAGTCCGAGGGCTCCTCCTACGGCTCCGACGAGGGCTCGAGCGAGGGTGGCTTCGGCGGCGGCGAGCAGTCCAGCGAGGGCGGCTTCGGCGGCGAGCAGGGCCAGTCGCAGTACTGATTCAGCTCTGCTGATCACACAGATCGAGCGCCGGGTCCCGCGAGGGACCCGGCGCTCGGTGCTTTGTCAGATCAGACCGGACCAGATCAGCCGCGGTACGCGACCCACCCGTCGATCATGCGCTGCACCTGACCCGGCGTGAACTCGTCCATGCACGCGTCCTCGGTGTAGTCCATGAAGTTGTGGATCGGGTCGAGGCCCGGAGCCGTGCAGGTGTCGGAGCCCTCCGGGCAGCCGAAGGCGGGCGCCGCCTCGGCCGGGGTGTCGGCGACCTGGTCGCCCTTGCCGCGACAGCCACCCTGGAAGGTGTGGTAGAGGTTGAGCCAGTGGCCGACCTCGTGGGTGGCCGTGTCGCCCTCGTCGTACGGCACCGCCGAGCCGCCCGGCAGCGAGTCGCCGAGGATGACCACGCCGTCCTGGGACGAGATGTTCTTGGTCGGGAAGGTGGCCCAGCCGAGCAGACCGTCGTCGATCTCGCCGAGGTAGACGTTGAGCGCGTTGTCGCCGCCCTGACGCAGGGCCGACTTCATCTCCCGCTCGCCGGTCGAGCCGGAGATGATCGGGTACCAGGCCGGGTTGATCGTGGTGTCCTGGCCGGCCACCTCGAAGGTGAACGGCGTGCCGGCGTACGCCGCGTTGAGCACGTCGATCTGGGCGTCGATGTTCGCCTGCGGGATGACGCCGGTGGTGGCGTCCTCCTGGATGACGTGGATGTAGGTCGGGATGCTCGTCGCACCGAGCTCGGCACCGCCGGGCTGCTTGCCCTTCGCCGCCAGCGCGCTGTCGAGCGACTTCTCCCTGGCGTCGGCCTGCTTCGCGGTCAGGTGGTTCGTGTCGCGGACCTGCTTGGCTCCTTCGGTGACACGGGCCGCGCCGACCTCGTCCGGGTCGAAGCAGGCACCGCCTCCTGCGGCCGCCTGCATCGCGGACGCGGGCACCGCGGCCGCCAGGCCGGATGCCACGAGCACTCCGAGCGCGCCCATCGCCGCTGCTCTGCCGGCCAGCTTGGGAATCGACATGGGGGTATCCCTTCCTGAGACAAGTTGCCTCAGGCTAGGGCAGAAATACCCTC
This sequence comes from Nocardioides sp. NPDC126508, assembly GCA_040302365.1. Classification (GTDB taxonomy): domain Bacteria; phylum Actinomycetota; class Actinomycetes; order Propionibacteriales; family Nocardioidaceae; genus Nocardioides. The sequence goes on along the minus strand of JBEOUM010000002.1, from coordinate 215,884 downwards.
GGGGGAACGGCGTTACGGAGAAATTGTTGCTCGGGTAACGGCACGCCGAACGATCAGCCGCAGGCCGGAGCGGCCGGCAGCGGCGCAGGCACCCCGACGGCCGGCATGCCCAGTCCCACCGAGCGCGCCTCGGGCTCGGTCCGACCCTGGCGCGCCTCCCAGGCGTCGCCCGAACGGGTGCGACGCACCTCGAGCACCGGGTTGTCGGCGACCAGGTGGTGCGGCGCCGCGTAGGTGATCTCGACCTTGACCATGTCGCCGGGACGTACGCCCTCGGCACCGGCCGAGTTGAAGTGCACCAGCCGGTTGTCGGGCGCGCGGCCGGAGAGACGGTGGGTCTCGGCGTCCTTGCGGCCCTCGCCCTCGGCGACCATCAGCTCTAGCGTACGGCCGACGATCTTCTTGTTCTCCTCGTGCGCGATCTCGTTGACGAGGTCGACGAGGCGGCCGTAGCGGTCCTTGACCACCTCGGGCGGGACCTGGTCGGGGAGGTCGGCCGCGGGGGTGCCGGGACGCTTGGAGTACTGGAACGTGAAGGCGCTCGCGAACCGCGACTCGCGGACCACGTCGAGGGTCCCCTGGAAGTCCTCCTCGGTCTCCCCCGGGAAACCGACGATGATGTCGGTGGTGATCGCCGCGTGCGGGATCGCCGCCCGGACGCGCTCGATGATGCCGAGGAACTTGGTCGACCGGTAGGAGCGGCGCATCGCCTTGAGGACCCGGTCGGAGCCGGACTGCAGCGGCATGTGCAGCGACGGCATCACGTTGGGCGTCTCGGCCATGGCCTCGATGACGTCGTCGGTGAACTCGGCGGGGTGCGGGCTCGTGAACCGAACCCGCTCCAGCCCGTCGATCTCGCCGCAGGCGCGGAGCAGCTTCGAGAAGGCCTGCCGGTCGCCGAACTCCACGCCGTAGGCGTTGACGTTCTGGCCCAGCAGGGTCACCTCGGTGACGCCCTCGGCGACCAACGCCTCGATCTCGGCGAGGATCTCGCCCGGTCGCCGGTCCTTCTCCTTGCCGCGGAGCGAGGGGACGATGCAGAAGGTGCAGGTGTTGTTGCAGCCGACGCTCACCGACACCCAGGCGGCGTAGGCGGACTCGCGCTTGGTCGGCAGCGTGGACGGGAAGACCTCGAGGGACTCCAGGATCTCGACCTGGGCCTCCTCCTGCACCCGGGCGCGCTCGAGCAGCACCGGGAGCGAGCCGATGTTGTGCGTGCCGAAGACCACGTCGACGTACGGCGCCTTCTGCGTGATCGTCGCCCGGTCCTTCTGCGCGAGGCAGCCGCCGACGGCGATCTGGAGGTCCGGGTTGGCCTCCTTGATCGGGGCCAGGTGGGAGAGGTTGCCGTAGAGCTTGTTGTCGGCGTTCTCCCGGACCGCGCAGGTGTTGAAGACGACCACGTCGGCCTGCTCGCCCTCGCTCGCCTTGAGATAGCCCGCATCCTCGAGCAGCCCGGAGAGGCGCTCGGAGTCGTGGACGTTCATCTGGCAGCCGTAGGTGCGGACTTCGTACGTGCGGGTCATAGCGTCCTCAAGGGTACGGCGCTTGGGTCCAACGGCAGGAAATCCCGGCCAGTTATCTGCTTGTAACCGATAGCGGGGACCAAGTCATGGATGTGCAATGCAGGATGTGGTTAGGTCTGCGACATGACCGTGCTTGACACAGATCCCACGAGCGCACCTTCGGGCGACGCCCTGGTGGTGCTCGACCATGTCGACAAGCACTACGGCGACCTGCACGTGCTCCAGGACATCAACCTGGAGATCAAGCGTGGCGAGGTCGTCGTGGTGATCGGGCCCTCTGGCTCCGGGAAGTCGACCCTCTGCCGCGCGATCAACCGGCTGGAGACGATCGACTCGGGGACGATCAAGCTCGACGGCAAGGAGCTGCCCGCCGAGGGCAAGGGCCTGGCCAAGCTCCGCGCCGAGGTCGGGATGGTCTTCCAGAGCTTCAACCTCTTCGCCCACAAGACGATCCTGCAGAACGTCACCCTGGGCCCGATGAAGGTCCGCAAGCTGAAGAAGGCCGAGGCCGAGGCAGAGGCGAAGAAGCTGCTCGACCGCGTCGGAGTCGGCGTTCAGGCGAACAAGTACCCCGCCCAGCTCTCCGGCGGCCAGCAGCAGCGCGTCGCGATCGCCCGGGCCCTGGCGATGAAGCCGCAGGTGATGCTCTTCGACGAGCCCACCTCCGCTCTCGACCCGGAGATGGTCAAGGAGGTGCTCGACGTCATGGTCAGCCTCGCCAAGGAGGGCATGACCATGATCGTGGTCACCCACGAGATGGGCTTCGCCCGTGTCGCCGCCGACCGCGTCGTCTTCATGGCCGACGGCCAGATCGTCGAGTCCAACACTCCCGCCGAGTTCTTCGACAACCCGCAGTCCGAGCGCGCCAAGGACTTCCTCGGCAAGATCCTCAAACACTGAACGTACGTCTCGGGTGAGCCCTGAGCTCGCGAACCCTGCAACGCACCAACACTCATATCCCAGAAGGTGGATTCGATGAAGTTCAAGAAGATCGCCGCGGTCGTGGGCGCCCTCGCGCTCGCCGGCTCGCTCGCGGCCTGTGGCGGCAGCGACGACTCCGGCTCTGACGCCGGCGGCGACAAGATCACCATCGGCATCAAGTTCGACCAGCCCGGTCTCGGCTTCAAGAACGCCGACGGCACCTACTCCGGCTTCGACGTCGACATGGCGAAGTACATCGCCAAGGGTCTCGGCTACGACGAGGACCAGATCGACTGGAAGGAAGCGGTCTCCGCCAACCGCGAGACCTTCCTCAAGGACGGCACCGTCGACATGATCCTGGCGACCTACTCGATCACCGACGAGCGCAAGGCCGAGGTCGACTTCGCCGGTCCTTACTACGTCGCCGGCCAGGACCTCCTCGTCGCCGCGGACAACACCGACATCACCGGGCCTGAGTCGCTCGACGGCAAGAAGCTCTGCTCGGTGACCGGCTCGACCTCGGCCCAGAAGGTCAAGGACGAGTACTCCAAGGGCGTCCAGCTCCAGGAGTTCGACACCTACAGCAAGTGCGTCGGCGCGATCGAGAACGGTCAGCTCGACGCGATGACCACCGACAACATCATCCTGGCGGGCTTCGCCCAGCAGGACCCGGGCAAGTTCAAGATCGTCGGCAAGCCGTTCTCCGAGGAGAACTACGGCGTGGGTCTGCCCAAGGGCAGCAAGGACCGCGACAAGATCAACGACCTGATCGAGAAGTCCTTCGAGGACGGCGCCTGGGAGAAGGCGTTCAACGACAACCTGGGCGACTCCGGCTATGAGCTGCCTGAGCCGCCGAAGGTCGACCGCTACTGAGACATCCGCGGGGCGGGGGAGTCCGCTCCCCTGCCCCGTCGGCACGTCCGGCGCAAGAAATTTGGAAGGACCCATGGACCTCATCTCCGAGAGCGGGTCAGTCATCCTGACCTCGTTCGGGCTGACCTTGAGACTCGCCGTATTCAGCGGGATCTTCTCGCTGCTGCTCGGCGTGGTGCTCGCGACGTTCCGCGTCTCACCGGTGCCTGTGCTCCGCTGGATCGGCACGGCCGTCGTCTACACGTTCCGCAACACTCCGCTGACCCTGGTCATGTTCTTCGCGCTCTTCGGACTGAGCTACCAGCTCGGCTTCAGCTTCGACAAGGACCTGCTCTACCGGAACAACTTCTGGTTGGCCGTCCTCGCGCTGAGCGTCTACACCTCGACCTTCGTGTGTGAGGTGCTGCGCTCGGGCATCAACACGGTGCCACTCGGCCAGGCCGAGGCAGCGCGTGCGATCGGGCTGACCTTCACCCAGAACCTTCGCCTGATCGTGCTGCCCCAGGCGTTGCGGTCGGTGATCAACCCGCTCGCCAGCGTGCTGATCGCGATGACCAAGAACACGACCGTCGCCGTCACCATCGGCGTCACCACCGCCACCATGGTCAACGAGGCCTCGGGGCAGATGAAGTCGCTGATGGAGCGCAACTCCGACCAGATCCTGCTGATCTTCATCATCTTCGCGGTCGGCTTCATGATCCTGACCCTGCCCATCGGCTTCATCGCCGGCTGGGCCGCCAAGCGATTCGCGGTGATCCGATGATGAGCGAGCGTCAGCGAGCAACAACAAACATCAGGCCGCCGCGTCCGTACGGTTGCGCCTGCGCTGCGGAGGTGGCGGCATGAGTGCCTCAGTTCTGTACGACGCCCCCGGCCCGCGCGGCAAGGCGCTCAACTGGCTCTACTCGGCCATCGCCCTCGCGATCCTGGCCTGGGTCGCCTGGATCGTCTACTCGAAGTTCGACGAGACCGGTCAGTGGGAAGCCGACAAGTGGACGCCGTTCCTGAAGTCCGAGACCTGGGAGAACTTCCTGATCCCCGGTCTCAAGGGCACGCTGAGCGCCTTCGCGGTCGGGGCGGTGCTCGCGCTCGCCTTCGGGTTCGTCTTCGCGGTCGGCCGCCTCTCGCAGAGCCGGTTCATCAGCATCCCCAGCGCCGTGGTCGTGGAGTTCTTCCGGTCGATCCCGATGCTGCTGCTGATGATGTTCATCTACTTCATGCAGCAGCCGCTCGGGCTCGAGACCAACGTCTTCTGGGCAGTGGTCCTCGGGCTGATGCTCTACAACGGCTCGGTGCTCGCCGAGGTCATCCGAGCGGGCGTCGGTGCCCTGCCGAAGGGGCAGGCGGAGGCCGGTGTCGCGATCGGGCTCTCACCCGGGCAGGTGATGCGGACGATCCTGCTGCCGCAGGCCGTGCGCTCGATGCTGCCGGCGATCATCGCCCAGCTCGTGGTGCTGCTCAAGGACACCGCGCTCGGATTCATCCTCGCCTACAGCGAGCTGCTCAACCAGATCCCCAAGATCGACGGCAACTTCGACAACCTGATCCCGGCGGCGATCGTCGTGGCGCTGATCTACATCGCCCTCAACACGATCCTCGGGCTCGTGGCGAACTTCGTCGAGGCCCGTACGCGGCGGGTGGGTCACACCGCCGGCCCAGTCGGACACGTGGCCGCAGACCCCGTCGCCGAAGCCGCCGACCTGGTCCAGAAGGGCCATGCCGCGGGCAGCGCCGGCGGTGGCGGTGGCGGTGGCGCCGCCTGAGCGCCACCTCGAGCAGACACCACATCGCCCCCGCTGCTTCATCGGATGCAGCGGGGGCGATGCGTACGTCCTCTACTTCTTCTTCGGGGTCACCCAGAGATTGATCGTGCCCTCGATGGCCACGGTGCCGTCCTCACGGATGCCCTTGACGCGCACGGCGAGGTCGCCGTCGGCGGTGTCCCACTGCTCCTGGTCGGTCTCCGCGATGCAGGTGATGTCGGTGGAGGCCTTGGCGGTGTAGGAGACGGTCATCCCCTTGGGGATCCAGCGCTTGTCGCGCGGGATGGTGACCTCCGCAAGGGCACCCATCGCCATCTCGAGACCGTTGCACAGCGCGATGGCGTGAACGGTCCCGATGTGGTTGTGGTTGCCCTTGCGGTTGGGCACGATGACCTCGGCGTAGTTGGGCCGCAGCTGGTTGACCAGCGGGTGGATGGACCCGAAGTAGGGCGCCTTCTTCGCGAACGCGACCGAGAATGCTCGCTTGCCGACAACCGGTACGCGGTTGAAGGACTTCCAGAGGTCATAGAGCTGGCTCATGGGAGCCATGTTACCCGAGGGTAACCTCCTCCCCTCTCCTGGCCCGAGATCAGGAGAGGGAGAGGAAGACCTTCTCGAGCTCCTCGATCTGCTCCGGTCGGTCTCCGTCGGCGTGCGCGCGGCGCAGCTCGTTGGAGAGCAGAGCGAAAGCTGCCTTGTCGAGGGCGCGAGTCACTGCCTTGAGCTGGCCGACCACATCGGCGAGCTCCCGGCCGTCTTCGATCATGCGGAGCACTCCGCCGAGCTGGCCCTGAGCCCGGCGGACCCGATTGACCACGCTCGTCGTCTCCGCGTCCCGAGGCTGGGGGACGGTCACGTCGTCAGTCAAAGTCTTGCCTTCCATCGTTTCTGGCATCGTTCCTGGCATCGTTGTTGTATCCCCCGGGGGACAACGGTCCAGACCAGTGGGCGTTACGGTTCTTTTTGCTTGATTCCCGTTTTCGCCTACATGGACCAGAAGTTCGTGCTAGTCCGCGGTCGGCCAGACGATCTCGACGCGGTTCCCGAACGGATCCCTGACGTGGAACCGCTGGAACCCGTCGGCGTTGTGGCGCTGGCTCCAATCCACGTCGAAGCCGAGTGCTGCCAGCTTCGCCCCCGTGGCCTCGAGGTCCTCCTCGGTGTCGACCGCCAGCGCGGGATGGGCCTTGGCCTGCGGTCGATGCGGGTCCTCGACACCGAGATGGATCTCCGCACCGCCGGGCGAGCGGAACCAGGCGCCGCCGCGCTTGGCCAGCTCTGCCGGCTTCGGCACCTCGGTCAGCCCGAGCCCGTCGGCATAGAAGGTCCGGGCCTCCTCCTCGTGACCGGCGGGCATGCCGATCTGTACGTGATGGATGCGCATCACGCCGCCAGCCTGTGCGCGACGACGAAGACGCGACGGAACGGAAGCAGGACGAAACTGTTTCCTACGGAATCGTTTCGTACGGGATAGGCCCGCGCCAGACGGTTCTTGAGCTCCTCGGCGAACGGCTCGAAGAGCCCGGCCTTCTCCAGCGCGGCAGCGGTGGGGCGCAGGCTCGTCCCGGAGATCCAGGTGAAGACCGGGTCCTCGCCGGTCAGCACATGGAGGTACGTCGTCTCCCAGGCATCGACCGCGAACCCCTCTCCCACCAACACGTCGTAGTAGGCGGCCGGATCGTGCGACCCGGGCGCCTCGAGGTGGCGGGTGTGCTCGGCGTACGGCTCCTCGGCGGCCAACTCCTCGCGGAGCCGGTGGCTGGGCTCGTCGAAGTTGCCCGGCACCTGGAAGGCGAACCAGCCGTCGTCGCTCACCGCGCGAGCCAGAGCCGGCAGCAGGTCGAGGTGGCCAGGAACCCACTGGAGGGTGGCGTTGGAGAGGAGTACGTCGACGGACCCCGGCGCCGCCGAGTCGGCCCAGTCGCGAAGATCGGCCACCGCGAAGTCCACGCCGTCGATGGTCGCACGCGCCTTGTCGATCATCGGCGCACTCGAGTCCAGGCCGACGACCCGGGCCTTCGGCCAGCGGCGGGCGGCGAGCTCGGTCAGGTTGCCCGGTCCGCAGCCCAGGTCGACCACGGTCTTCGGGCGGTCCGCGTCGACCCGACGAAGGAGATCGCCGAACGGCCGGCCACGCTCGTCGGAGTAGGTCAGATAGCGCTCGGGATCCCATGCGGTCATGGCGTACGTCCTCTCGATTTCTCTTGATGTCAAGATATTCCGATCGTCCTCCCGACTTGTCTCGATGTCAAGATTCTCGATGAGGCGAACTTGGGCTACGCTCGCGTCATGCGCGACGAAGTCGACGACCTGAGCGAGGCTTGGGCACACGAGCGGCCTGACCTCGACCTGGGCCCCGTCGAGATCTTCTCGCGACTCTCCCGCCTCTCGCGTCACCTCGACCTCGCTCGGCGCGACGCGTTCTCGGGATCCGGGATCGAGTCGTGGGAGTTCGACGTGCTCGCCGCCCTGCGGCGTGCGGGCGACCCCTACGAGCTCTCCCCCGGCCGCCTCCTGCGCGAGACCCTGGTGACCAGCGGAACCATGACCAACCGTGTCGACCGGCTCGCCTCGCGCGGCCTGGTCGAACGCCTCCCCGACCCGGCGGACCGCCGAGGCGTCCTCGTCCGCCTCACCCCCGACGGCAAGGCGACCGTCGACAGCGCCTTCGAAGCGCTGCTCGCCGCCGAGCGCGAATTCCTCGACGGCCTGTCCGACGACCAGCAGAGCCAGCTCACCGACCTGCTGCGCCGGCTGCTGGTCCCCTTCTCGTCCTGACCTCGGACGGACCGCGCGCGGTGTAACACGCTGTTCGTAGGACCAACACGTCGTTCCGATAGGGCGAGTAGTCCTACGAACGACGTGTTACAGCAGCCGCGAGCCGCTACTCGAGCACCTCGGCCGCCTCGAGCCACTCCAGCTCGAGCTCGTCCTTCTCCGCGGCGAGCTGATCCAGCTCCGCGCCGAGGTCCGCGAGCCGGGCGTAGTCGTTGACCGACTCGGCCATCGCGAGCTCGAGCTTCTGCTGCTGCTCGCCGATCCGCTCGAGCTGCTTGTCGATCCTGGCGATGACCTTCTTCGCCGCCCGCTCCTCGGCGGAGCCGGCCTTGGCCTTCGCCGGGCCGGCCGGTGCCGTCTCGGCTGACGCGGCTGACACCTCGGCCTGCGGGGCCGACGTCTCGGCAGGGATCGGAAGGCGCCGCTCGAGGTACTCGTCGACGCCGCGCGGGAGCATGGAGATCTGGCCGTCACCGAGGAGCGCCCAGACGGAGTCGGTGACGCGCTCGAGGAAGTAGCGGTCGTGGGAGACCACGATCAGGGTGCCGGGCCAGGCGTCGAGGAAGTCCTCGAGCACGTTGAGCGTCTCGATGTCGAGGTCGTTGGTGGGCTCGTCGAGCAGCAGCACGTTGGGCTCGGTCAGGAGCAGACGCAGCAGCTGGAAGCGGCGGCGCTCCCCACCGGAGAGATCGCCGATGCGGGTGACGAGCTTGTCGCCCGTGAAGCCGAAGCGCTCGAGCATCGAGGTCGCCGAGAGCTCCTGGCCGTCGGTCGTCTTGGTGACCCGCTTGATCGACTCCACCGTCGGCAGCACCCGCGCCTCCGGGTCGAGGTCGTCGAGCTGCTGGGTCAGGTGCTGGAGAGCGATGGTGCGGCCGTGGCGTACCTTCCCGACCGCGGGCGGGAGCGAGCCGTCGAGCAGCGACAGCACCGAGGTCTTGCCGGCGCCGTTGACGCCGACGATGCCGATCCGGTCGCCGGGCCCGATGCGCCAGGTGGCGTGCGACAGCAGCTGCCGCTCACCGCGGTAGAGGTCGACGTCCTCGACGTCGATGACGTCCTTGCCGAGCCGCTGGGTCGCGAACTTCTGCAGCTCGAAGCGGTCGCGCGGCGGAGGCACGTCCTCGATGAGCTGGTTGGCGGCGTCGATGCGGAACTTCGGCTTGGACGTACGCGCCGGGGCACCGCGGCGCAGCCACGCCAGCTCCTTGCGGACGAGGTTCTGGCGGCGTACCTCGGAGGCGGCCGCCTGACGCTGCCGCTCGGCCTTGGCGAGCACGAACGCGGCGTAGCCACCCTCGTAGGCGTCGACCTGACCGTCGTGGACCTCCCAGGTGAACTGGCACACCGCGTCCAGGAACCACCGGTCGTGGGTGACCACGACGAGCGCCGACGAGCGCGCGGCCAGGTGAGAGGCGAGCCAGGCCACGGCCTCGACGTCGAGATGGTTGGTGGGCTCGTCGAGCACGATCAGGTCGTGCTCGCCGAGCAGCAGCTCGGCCAGCGCGCAGCGACGACGCTCACCACCGGAGAGACCTATGACAGAACGGTCGAGATCGATCCCGGCCAGCAGCTGCTCGACGATCTCGCGCAGCGCGGGGACGGCCGCCCACTCGTGGTCCGAGCGCCCGCCGAGGACCGCCTCACGGACGGTGTGGGTGTCGACGAGCTGGTCTCCCTGGTGCAGGAACCCCACCAGCAGGCCACGCTGGCGCGAGACCCGGCCCGAGTCGGGCTCCTCCAGACCGGTCATCACCTGCAGCAGCGTCGTCTTCCCGTCGCCGTTGCGGCCCACGATGCCGACCCTCATCCCGGCACTGATGCCGAGGGACACGTCGGAGAGGAGGGGCCGGATGCCGTACGCCTTGGAGACGTGCTCGAGGTTGAGGAGGTTCGCCATATCGCCTCCCATTGTCCCCGAGGGCGGTGAGGCAGCCACCATCGCGGCGGCCACCCAGCGGCACGCCGGGCAGACAAAGGGCCGCTGACCTGCCTAGACTCCATGCAATGGTCGAGAAGACGCTCCGCGAGCACGCCCACGGCTCGCGTCAGATGATCCTCGAAGCAGCGCTGCGCCTGGCAGCCGAGCGCGGCTATGTCGGCACGACGATGGCGCTCGTCCGCCGCGCCACCGGCCTCCCCCCGTCCTCCCTCTACTGGCACTTCCCCAACAAGGACCAGCTTCTCGCCGAAGCGCTCGAGCACGGCTACACCCGCTGGAACCGGATCGTCCCTCGATGGGAGCCGACTCCCTCCGGCGGCGACCTGCGCGACGAGCTGCTGACCAACCTGCGGCGTACGACCTCGGACACCCACGGCGCCAAGGCCGACTGGTGGCGGATGGGCCTGATGCTCGCCCTCGAGTCCGGGCCGACGGTCGGCGACGGCCCTCGGGAGCGCTTCCTCCGGATCCGCACCCAGACGCTGGCCGGCTTCGCGCTGTGGTGGTCCGAGGCCGTCGACCTTCCGCCCGCCCACGTCGAGACGCTCGCCCGGCTGACCCTCGCCGCCCACGACGGCCTCTTCATCCACGTCCAGACCGATGCGTACGCCGAGCTGGACCCGCTCCGGCAACGGCTCGCCGACGGGCTGGCCGAGGTCGCGGACCACCTCCGGAAGGTGGACCCGACAGCTGTCCCGGAGGCCGTGGAGCTGCCGCCCGCGACGTACGAGGGCGCGAACAGCAGCCGGGAGAAGCTCGTCGCGGCAGCGTTGGAGGTGGCCGCGGAGAGCGGCTACGAGGGTGCCTCGATCAGCCGGATCTGCGCCGCGGCCGGGCTCCCGGCCTCCTCGGTCTACTGGCACTTCGCCAACAAGGACGACCTGTTCTCGGCCGCGGTCGACGACTCGTACCGCGCCTGGAACAGCGTCCAGTCCTCGTGGCAGCCGCCGGGCCCGGACTGCGACTGTGCCACCGAGCTCCCCCGGATGCTGACGCCGCTGGTGGCCAGCCTGCACCAGCTGCCCCCGTTCCTGCGGATCGGCCTGATGCTGGTGCTCCCCAAGCGGCCCGAGCCGCTTCCCGGGCGGGACCGGTTCCTGGCCGTACGCCGAGGCTCACGCGACGAGTTCGCGGGCTGGTTCCGCGGCGCTCTCGGCGAGGAGGGTCGGGAGCACGCCGACGAGATGGCCGCCCTCCTGCTCGTGATCGCAGACGGACTGCTCTTCGCCGAGGCGCTCGACAGCGCCGACATGCCGCCGGCCACGACCTCGGACCTGCTGGCGCGATTGGTCACAGCGACGCCGTTTCATACACAGATCAGTCACTGACCGACTACCGTAGACCTACAGTCGATCTACGACGCTAACGGTCGAAAACGCATCGAAATGTATGTCGTGTCACCTATTTCCGCAGGTCAGGAATGAGATTTATCCAACATTTCCGCCACAACCTCCGGAACGATCGTTACAGTGACTGCTGTCACAGAGAGCTGGAGGCGCCAGATCCCCCCTTCGTGGTGCCTCCTCCTCAGTTAAGGAGATCCCCCCATGAGCGTCACTGCTATCCCCACCCTGGCTAGTCAGCACGACCATGAAGGTGCCCCGAGGACGACCTCTTCGGCGACCCCGTCTGCGACGAAGGCCCTCCAGATCCTGGAGGCATTTCTCGGAGCCGGCCCCAAGCTCGGTGTCAGCGAGATCGCGCGCACCGCGGGCCTACCCAAGTCGACCGCCTTCCGCCTCCTGCGTCACCTCGAGCAGAGCGGATACGTGGAGCGCACCGGGCGCCACTACGTACTCGGCCGTCGACTGTTCGAGCTCGGCAACGCGGTGCAGATCTGCCGACCGCAGGGCATCCGGGAGACCGCGATGCCACACCTCGCCGAGCTCTACGTAGCGACCGGCAAGACCGTCCACCTCGCCATCCTCGAGGGCACCGACATCGTCATCCTGGAAAAGATCGCCGGGCGCAGCGGCATCCAGCCGGACACGTACGTCGGTGGGCGGGCGCCCGCCGCCTGCTCCGCCCTCGGCAAGGCGATCCTCTCGTTCAGCGACCGCAACCACATCGCGGCCGTGCTCGAGTCCGGCCTGGTCAGGCGCACCCGCCACTCGCACGGCGACCCGGCGAAGTTCCTCGCCGAGCTCCGCCGCGCGAACAGCGAGCGGATCGCGTTCGACCGTGAGGAGGCCCAGCTCGGCATCGTCTGCGCCGCGGTACCGATCATGATCGAGGGCCGGGCAATCGCTGCCGTCTCCGTCTCCGGCAGCGCCGCCGGTTTCAACGCCGCCAGCATCACCCGCCACCTGCGTCGCGCCGCCGCAGCGATCTCCGACGAGGTCGTCATCAGCGCCGCGTAACCCTTCCTCGCCGAGGCGTCACCTACGTCGGCCGAGACGTCGGCTACGTCGGTCGAGCCGCCACACGCTGACGTCTCGACCGATCTAACTGACGTCTCGGGCGACCGGACTGACGCCTCGGCAGGTGGGTCAGTAGGTGACCACGTGAGCGCCGGCGACGGGGCCGGGCGCGGTCCAGACGCGATCGTGGGCCTTGGCCTGCATCGCTCCGGCGACCTCACGGGCATGGGCGGCGTCGCGGCACAGCATGAGGATCGTCGGGCCCGAGCCGGAGAGCTGGACGGCCAACGCACCGGCCTCCTGGCCGTCGGCGAAGGTCTGGGCGAGGTCGGGCCGCAGCTCCAGCGCCGGAGCTTGGAGGTCGTTGGTAAGCGCGTCGGCCAGGAGCTCCGGGTCGCCCTTCTCGAGCGCCATGAGCAGGCGTTCGGGCACCTGCGGGTCCGAGACGCCGGCGCCGGCGTGCTCGTCGAAGGCGCGGTAGACCGAAGGCGTCGACAGGCCCTGCTCGTCTCCCACCGCGACCCACCACCAGGCACCGTTGTCGGCGACCGGCTCGACGATCTCGCCGCGGCCTCCCCCGACGGCGGTCGCGCCGATGAGCGCGAAGGGTACGTCGGAGCCCAGCTGCCCGGCCAGAGCCAGCAGGTCCTCGTCGGAGGTCTCCAGCGACCACAGCCGGTCGAGGGCTACGAGCGTCGCAGCCGCGTCGGCGGAACCACCGGCGAGGCCACCGGCGACCGGGATGCCCTTGTGGATCTCGATCCGCGCCGCCCGGTCGATCCCGTGATGGGCCGCCAAGGCCTTGCCGGCTCGCACGACGATGTTGTCGTCGCCGGTCGGGACCTCGCCGAGCGCGATGTGGTCCTCCGCGGTGAGCGCGACCTGCCACCGGTCGGCCTCGCTCACGGTGACGTCGTCGTAGAGCCCGATCGCGTGGTAGACGGTTGCCAGCGGATGGAACCCGTCGTCGCGTACCGGCCCCACGCCGAGGTGCAGGTTGAACTTCGCGGCCGCGCGGACGGTGATCGTCATGAGAGGACCTTCGGGAGCGATTCGGTGATGCGTACGAAGTCGGCGATCGTCAGCGACTCACCGCGCGCGAGCGGGTCGATGCCGGCCGAGACGAGCGCCTTCTCGGCCGCCTCGGCGGAGCCCGCCAGCGGCTTGAGTACGCCACGGAGCGCCTTGCGGCGCTGCGCGAAGGCGGCGTCGACGACCGCGAACACCTCCTCGCGCGAGACCTCGGTCGAGGGCGGTTCGCGGTGACGCCAGTAGACGAGGCCGGAGTCGACGTTGGGGGCCGGCCAGAAGACGTTGCGGCCGATCGCGCCGGCGCGGCGTACGTCGGCGTACCACGCGGCCTTCACCGAGGGGACGCCGTAGACCTTGGAGCCGGGCTTGGCCGCCAGCCGGTCGGCGACCTCGGCCTGCACCATCACCAGACCGTGGCGCAGCGAGGGCAGCAGGGACATCAGGTGCAGCAGGACCGGGACCGAGACGTTGTAGGGCAGGTTGGCGACCAGGGCGGTCGGCGGAGGCCCGGCGACGGACGTCACCCGGAGGGCGTCGGCGCGGATCAGGCTGAACGCGTCGGCCTGGTCGGGTGCGTACTCCTCGATCGTCCGAGGCAGCCGCTGCGCCAGGACCTCGTCGATCTCGATCGCGGTCACCCGGGCGCCGGTCTCCAGGATGGCGAGAGTGAGCGACCCGAGGCCGGGACCGACCTCCACGACGACGTCGGAGGCGTCGACACCGGACTCACGCACGATCCGGCGCACGGTGTTGGCGTCGATCACGAAGTTCTGCCCACGCTGCTTGGTGGGACGCAGATCGAGCTCGGATGCGAGCGACCGCACCTCCGCCGGGCCCAACAGGCGCGGCGGGGTGCGGTCGGTCATGGGTACAGACTATGGCCCGAGGGCCGAAACAGCCTTACTGCGGCAGGCCGAGGCTCTGCGAGCAGGCCGGCCACGAGCCGTAGCCACCGCGGTCGTCACGGACCTTCTCCGCGATCGCGATCTGGGTCTCACGGCTGTTCTCGCTCGGCAGGCCGGAGCCGCCGTAGGCGTGCCAGGTCTGCTCGTCGAACTGCAGGCCACCGTAGTAACCGTTGCCGGTGTTGATGGCCCAGTTGCCGCCGGACTCGCACTGCGCGATCTGGTCCCAGACGGTGTCACCGCCGGCGAAGTTGGCCGCGGGGGCCTCCTCCTTGGTGCCGACCTTGACCACGCGGGTCTCGGCCTCCTCGATGACGTTCTGCTCGAGGACCTTGCGGGAGACGGCCTCGCCGTTCTTGTAGACGATGCGGTAGGTCACCGAGCGGACTCCGTCGGAGCCCTCCTCGACGACCTGGGTGTCGCCCTTGTCCATCGAGGAGTCCTCGATCTTCTTGACCGGCGCCTCGATGGTCTCGCGAGCCACCTTCTGGTTCTTGGCGGAGAAGTCGGTGAAGACGATCTTCTGACCGCTCTTCAGGGCCTTGTCGGAGGCCGGGGAGACCTTGTCCCGACGCTCGAGGTCGACACCGAGGTCCTTCAGCGCGTCACCGACGGTGAGCGCGGTCACGCTCACCTTCTTGGTCTTCTTCCCCGCCAGTGCGACCTTGACGGTCTTCGGCGTGACGACGTCGAGCGACATCCCGTCGCGGCCGATGTAGGCACCGCGGCTCGTGGAGAGCTCCGCCCGGTCGTAGTCACGGCCGAGCTCGGCGAGAGCGCCGCCGACCGTGGTCGCGGTGACCCAGTGGTCCTGGGACTTGCCGTCGACCTCGAGGTTGAGCCGACGGGCGTAGCGGACGCTGATCGCGCTGCCGTCCTCGACCTTGGTGTCGACCGACGGAGCGACCGCGTCGCGGTCGCCGATCTCGATGCCCTCGGCCTCGAGAACCTCTCCGACGGTGTCTGCGTGGACGCTGACGTCCTTCGCCTTGCCGTCGACCGAGACGATGACATCGGTCTGAGAGGTCTTGACCCCGTACGCCGTGCCGCCTGTGGCGACCACTGCTGCGGCGATTCCGCCGACCAGGATGGCCTTACGACGGGGAGTAGATGCGATGTTGCGAACCCATGAGGTGGTGCTGCTGACGGGCACAATGCTCCGATGTTCGTGCTCTCCGGGCACGGGCGAACGGTGTTGCGAGATCTGATGATCTGCGCGCTGAGGCCCACCCCCAACACCGTCCGGATCTATCCCGATCCCGGCTATCTCGCCGGACAGCGGACCAAATCCAGTCGGTTAAATGCAAGTCCGCCACTCATTCCGCAGGCAATGACAAGCATGCAATTTCGGTATCAAAGGCGCGCCACGAAACGTTGTGACCACCTCCGAAAGCGAATGACAAGTGTGCGATTCACCACGGCAAAATCGCAGGTCAAGCCGGTTGATCCGGGTGCATGTCGTAATCCCGCCACGAAATATCGCGCCCTCTGGCCAATAGGCGACAAATCCTTTACAGGTAACTGCGTTGCTTGGTGTTGTACTCCGAAGCCATCTGTGTCGTGATGGCCCGTCGTGCCGGTCGGTTCTCGGGAAGGCAGATGTGCGCGATGTCACCAGACTCCGGAGGAACGATGAACAGACGCCTTACCAGCGTTCTCGCTGCGGTCGCGGTCGCAGGCGTGACGCCGGTGGCCCTGGCGCACTCGTCGGCAAGCGCCGTCGAGAGCACGGGGACCCCCGCCGCTGCTTCGACGAAGCAGAAGGTCGATGACAAGCCCGACGCGCTCAACACCAAGCGTCGCGAGCTGAAGACCAACGCCGCCGAGGCCGTCGCCACGGGCGAGAAGAAGACGGTCACCAAGAACGGCAGCGAGGTCGTCAAGATGGGCTCGGGCGCGAACGCCCGCTGGGTGGAGCACGAGCCCACCGAGAAGTCCCAGCTGCTGAGCTTCCTGGTCGAGTTCGGCGAGGGCGGCAACCCGGCCTTCCCCGACAACACCTCGGGCCCGCTCCACAACGAGATCGCGCCGCCCGCCGCGGACGACAACTCCACCTACTGGGAGGAGGACTTCTCGCGCGACCACTACATGGACATGTTCTTCAACCAGAACAAGGATGAGGAGTCCTTCCACAACGTCTACAAGGAGATGTCGAGCGGTCGCTTCGACCTCCAGGGCGACGTGAGCGACTGGGTCACCCTGCCCCACGCGGAGTCCTACTACCAGAGCAGCACCGGTGACGAGACCGCGTCGGCGATGAAGAACTACATCCAGGACAGCGCCAACGCCTGGTACGACGCGCAGAAGGCGGCCGGCAAGACCGACGCCGAGATCACCGAGTACCTCAAGAGCTACGACATCTGGGACCGCTACGACCTCGACGGCGACGGCAACTTCAACGAGCCCGACGGCTACATCGACCACTTCCAGGCGATCCACTCCGGTGCGGGCGAGGAGGCCGGCGCCGACCCGTGGACCATCTGGTCGCACCGCTGGGCCGCGAACGCGTCCGGCTCCGACGGCCCGGCCGACTTCCCGAAGGCCGGCGGCGTCAAGATCGGTAACACCGACATCTGGATCCGCGACTACACCACCGAGCCCGAGAACGGCGGCCTCGGCGTCTTCGCGCACGAGTTCGGCCACGACCTCGGTCTGCCGGACTTCTACGACACCTCCGGTGGCGAGAACGGCACCGGCTTCTGGACCCTGATGAGCTCGGGTTCCTGGCTCGGTCACGGTGACGGCACCATCGGCACCACCCCGAACCACATGGGCGCTCCCGAGAAGCTCTTCCTCGGCTGGCTCAACTACACCACCGTCGAGGCCGGTACGTCCAAGAAGCTGACCCTGGGTCCGAGCTTCCACGACACCGGCAACAAGACCCCGCAGGCGCTCGTCGTCAACCTGCCCGACGGCGAGGAGACGTACGACGCGGGCTCCGGCTCCTCCGGCAAGTCGTTCCTTTACTCCGGCAAGGGCGATGACCGCACGGCCACCGCGGTGAGCCCGGAGATCGCCGTCCCCGCGGGCGGCACGCTCTCGGCGAAGGTGAAGTACGACCTCGAGGCCGAGTACGACTTCACCTTCCTGGAGGCCTCGACCGACGGTGGCTCCACCTGGTCGACCCCGCTGGCGACGAACCTGTCCTCGGCCGACTACAACAACGGCATCCACGGCACCTCGGACAGCACCTGTGACGTCAACTGCGCCGACCACGACCCGGAGCAGTACGTCGACCTGACCGCGGACCTGTCGGCGTACGCGGGCCAGAACGTGAAGCTCCGCTTCCGCACCGCCACCGACGGCGGCACGTCCTACTACGGCTTCGCGATCGACGACCTCTCGGTCGGCTCGGCGTACACGACGGACTTCTCGTCCTTCGACGGCTGGACGGTGAACAAGTACTTCGAGCTCACCGACGGCACCTACACGCTGCCCTACTCGCACTTCTACATCGCCGAGAACCGGCAGTACAAGGGCTACGACAAGACCCTGGCCACCGGCCCGTACAGCTTCGACTACGCCCGCACCGCGCCGGACAAGGTCGACCACTACGCCTACCAGGACGGCCTGCTGGTCTGGTACGAGAACGGTCTCTACGGCGACAACAACACCTCGGGTCACCCCGGTGGCGGTCAGGCTCTGCCGATCGACTCCTCGATCGGTATCCAGAAGTTCTCCGACGGCTCCCTGACCCGCAACCGGATCCAGGGCTACGACTCGACCTTCGACGTGGACCGCACCGACGCGCTCCACCTCACCGTCGAGCTCGCCGCGGGCGGCACCAAGACGCTCGACCTGCCGGCTCGCAAGGGTGTCTCGACCTTCTACGACAAGTCGACGACGGCCTACTGGGACGCGGCCAACCCGTACCACTCGACCAAGACCGCCGGCTCCGGCGTGAAGATCCAGGTGCTCTCCTCCGACGAGAAGGCGGGCACCATGAAGGTCAGCGTCTCCTGACCTGATCACAGCATGCGGAGGGGCCCGAGGCGATCGCCTCGGGCCCCTCTCGCTTCAGCGCTGCAAGGTCACCAGGTGCCGCCGAAGGCGGTCTCGGTGTTGGTGTTGACCGCGTTGCAGAGGGCTTCGAGGTCGTCGCCGCGTACGTCGGCCATGACCCGCATCGTCGCCGGGATCATGTAGCTGGAGTTGATCGCACCGCGGTGCGGGTGGGGCGTCAGGAAGGGCGCGTCGGTCTCGACCAGGATGCGGTCCTGGGGAGTGATCGCGAGCGCGTCGCGCAGGTACTGCGCGTTCTTGAACGTCACCGTGCCGGCGAAGGAGAGGTAGGCGCCACGGTCCAGGCACTGCCGGGCGAACTCGGGGTCGCCGGAGAAGCAGTGCATCACCCAGCGCTCCGGCGGACCGACGCTGTCGATCACCTCGAGCACGGCGTCGTGGGCGTCGCGGTCGTGGATCATCAGGGTCTTGTCGAGGCGCTTGGCGATGTCGATGTGGCGCCGGAACGAGTAGGCCTGGGTCTCGCGGCCGTCCTCGTCGGTGCGGAAGAAGTCCATCCCGGTCTCCCCCACCACGCGCACCTTGTCGTGCGCCCCGGCGAGCTTCTCGATCTCGTCGAGCGCGGCCTCGAGGTCGGGCTGGCGAGGAGCGTCGTTCGGGTGGAGGGCGACACCGGCGACCATGTTGTCGTACGTCTCGGCGGCCTCGACCGCCCAGCGGGCGCCGGGCAGGTCGCAGCCGATCTGGACCACCCGGGTCACCCCCACCGCCGCCGCCCGGGCGAGCGCCTCCTCGACCGGGAGACTCTCGTCGCCGCGGACGATGTCGAGGTGGGTGTGGTTGTCGACGACCGGTGCGGGCAGTGGCTCGGGTGCCGGGGCGAAGCTCATGCTCACCAGTCTTCTACACGCTCTTGTGGACGAGGTCGTAGACCTCGCGTTTCGGTACGCCGGCGAGCTTGGCGACCTCGGCGATCGCCTCCTTCTTCGTGTGGCCCTCGGCCTCCAGGTCTGCGACCGCCGCCCGAAGGCTGTCGGGATCGCTGCCGATCTCGGCGGACGGGTCGGCGCCGGTGACGACGATGGTGACCTCGCCGCGCACTCCCTCGGCGGCCCAGTCGACGAGCTCGGCGAGTCCGCCGCGGCGTACTTCTTCGTGGGTCTTGGTCAGCTCGCGGCAGACGGCGGCCGCACGGCCGTCGCCGAAGGCGTCGCGCATGGCCGCCAGGGCGGCCTCGGTGCGGTGGGGCGCCTCGAAGAAGACCATGGTGCGCTCCTCCTTGGCCAGGCTCGCCAGGCGGCGGGCACGTTCACCGGCCTTGCGGGGCAGGAAGCCCTCGAAGCAGAACCGGTCGACGGGGAGGCCGCTGACGGCCAGGGCGGTGAGCACGGCCGAGGGCCCGGGCACCGCGGTGACGCGTACGTCCTTCTCGACCGCCGCCGCGACCAACCGATACCCGGGGTCGGAGACCGACGGCATCCCGGCATCGGTGACCAGCAGCACCCGGTTGCCGTCGAGGAGGTCGGCGAGCAGCGTGGGCGTACGCGCACTCTCGTTGCCCTCGAAGTAGGAGACGATACGGCCCTTGAGCTCGACCCCGAGATCGGTCGTCAGCCGACGCAGGCGACGGGTGTCCTCGGCGGCGATGACGTCCGCGATCGCCAGCTCCGAGGCTAAACGGGGTGGGGCATCCTCCACTCGTCCGATCGGGGTTGCCGCCAAGATGAGCACGCCGTCGTCTGGATCTGCCACACCTACATTGTCGCAGGCCTATAAGGTGCCATCGTGACAACGACGGTGACCAGGGCCGATGAGCCCGTGGAGGGGTTGGCAACCACCCCCTCGGGTCATCTGCTCCCCACCGCCTGGGAACGTGCCCGGCGCCGCATCAACGGCTCTCCAGGAGCCGGCTGGCTGGCGACGATCGGGATCACCGCGCTCGCGTTCCTGCTGAGGCTGTGGCATCTGGGCACCCCGAAGGTCTTCGCCTTCGACGAGACCTACTACGCCAAGGACGCCTGGGCGCTGCTGGAGTACGGCTACGCGCGCAATTTCGTCGAGGGTGCCGACGAGAAGATCCTGGCAGGCCAGCTGAACGGCGTCTTCGCCGACGGGCCGTCGATGATCGTCCACCCCGACGTGGGCAAATGGATCATTTCGATCGGTATCAAACTATTTGGTATGGATCCGTTCGGCTGGCGGATCGCCTCGGTCGTGGTCGGCTCGCTCCTGGTGCTGCTGACGATCCGGTTCGTACGCCGCGTCTCCGGGTCCATGCTGCTCGGTCTCGTCGGCGGCATCCTGGTGACCTTCGACGGGCTCGCGTTCGTCCTGTCGCGACTGGCGCTGCTCGACCTCTTCGTCGCCTTCTTCCTGCTCCTCGCGGTCCACCTGATGGTGATGGACCGCGACTGGTGCCGGCGCCGGTTCTCCGCGCTCGCGCCCACCCAGCTCACCGAGCCCGGCGCCTGGGGTCCGGTCCGGCGCCTGCTGTTCCGTCCGTGGCTGCTCTGCTCGGGCATCGCCTGGGGGCTGGCCATCGGTTGTAAGTGGGAGGCGCTCTACCCGCTGGCCGCCTTCGGGCTCCTCTACCTGGCCTGGTCCGCGGGGATGCGGCGCTCCTTCGGCGTACGTCTTGCCTGGCTCCGTGCCTGCGTGGCCGACGGACCGACGGCGTTCGTGCACCTGGTGGGCGTCGCGCTCGCCGTCTACGTGATGACGTGGATCCCGTGGATGACCCACGCGGACGTCTACGAGCAGTCGCTCTCGGCGACGCAGTACACGCGCTACACCGGCCAGGGCCACTGCGAGAACAAGTCGTACGTCCCCGAGAACCTCAACGACAAGCGCTGGCCGACTGCGACCGAGCCGGACGCGTCCGGGCTCGGCGAGGTCACCCAGTCGCTGCGGTCGCTCTGGTACTACCACCGCGACGTCTACACCTTCCACACCCACTTCCTGGACTGTGCCGAGCACACCTACGGGTCGCACCCGATCGGCTGGCTCGTCCTGAACCGGCCCGTCGGGGTCGCCGCCGACACCGGGATCCTGTCCGGCGCGAAGTCGCGTGGCGAGATGTGCGAGGCGACCCCCTCGACCGATCCCGACGGCGACGGTCCCCAGGAGGCGGGGACGTGCCTGCGGCAGGTGCTGCTGCTGGGCACCCCCGTGCTGTGGTGGGGAGCGTTCGTCGCCCTGATCGTCTCCGCGTTCATGTGGGTCGCCGCTCGCGACTGGCGGTTCGGGGTCGCCGTCGTCGGGGTGCTGTCGACGTGGCTGCCGTGGCTGCAGTACGCCGGGCGGCCGATCTTCTCCTTCTACATGATCATCGCGCTGCCGTTCCTGGTGCTCGGGCTGTGTCTGTGCCTCGGCAAGCTGCTCGACCGGCCGCCTTCCCCTGTCGGCGCCGGTCCGGGCCACCGGCGGCGGGTCGGCGGCGCCGTCCTCGGAGGCGTCTTCGTCGTCCTGGTGATCTGCAACTTCGCGTGGTTCTGGCCGATCTACACCGACGAGCTGCTCACCCGGCAGGAATGGCTGACGAGGATCTGGTTCAAGCGATGGATCTAGAGCATGTCGTACGCGGCCGGGTGCCTCGGCCGGGCGGCTTCGACGATCTGGTCGTCAGCGTCGCGGACGGGGTGATCCAGGGGCTGCGGCCGGCGACGGACGCCGATGCGGAGTCGGCGGGGATCCTGCTGCCGGGTCTGGTGGACATCCACAACCACGGCGGTGGCGGGGCGTCGTTCCACTCCACCTCGGCGGAGGAGATCGCGGTCGCGGCCGGGGTCCACCATGCTGCCGGTACGACCACGCTGCTCGCCTCGACCGTGACGGATGCGCCGTCCCGGTTGCTCTCGGTCGTCTCCGCCTTGGCCACCGCCGCCGAGGACGGGCTGATCGCCGGGATCCACATGGAGGGCCCATTCCTGGAGCACTCCTGCCGCGGCGCGCACGACCCCGAGCTGCTCATGGCCCCGGACGCCGGGCTGACCCGTGAGCTCGTCGCCGCCGCGCGGGGGCAGCTGCGGGTGATGACGCTCGCTGCCGAGCTTCCTGGGGCCGACGAGGTCGCCTCGGTGCTCACCTCGGCGGGGGTCGTGGTGGCGCTGGGGCACACCGCTGCGTCGGCTTCGCAGGCTCGCGCCTTCCTGTCGGGGCCCGGGAGCCTGGTCACCCATCTGTTCAACGGGATGCCGCCGGCGCACCACCGCTCTCCTGGGCCGGTGCTCGGGTCCCTGGGAGCCGCCGGCGTCGGCGACGCCTGCGTGGAGCTGATCGCGGACGGCGTACACCTCGACGACGAGACGGTCCGGGCGGTGATGTCGATGGTGCCCGGCTCGGTCGTGCTCGTGACCGACGCGATGGCCGCGGCCGGGATGGCCGACGGCGACTACCAGCTCGGCCCGCTGGCCGTGGAGGTACGCTCCGGGGTCGCCCGGATCGCCGACGGCACCGGCAACGGGTCGATCGCCGGCGGCACCTCGCGGCTCCTGGACCAGGTCCGTCGTCACGCGGGCGCGGGGATCGACCTGGCCATGCTGATGAAGGCTGCCAGCCTGCGGCCGGCCTCGGTGGTGGGCCTCGACGCGGGCCGCCTCGAGCCCGGTGCGCGCGCCGACCTGGTGCTCACCGACGAGACGCTGCAGCCCACCCGGGTGATGCGCGGTGGGGTCTGGCTCTCGGCGTAGGCCGGGCTCGTATCCTGGGCACCATGTCCTCCACGAAGTCCGACGTCTCCTCCCCGCTCGTCGCCGGGCTCGTGCCCAGGTGGGCGGTCGCGGCCTTCGCCGTCGACGTCTTCTTCGTGCTGCTCTTCGCGTTCGCCGGGCGCCAGTCGCACGACTCCGGCCCGGCGCTCGTCGTGCTCCGGATCGCCTGGCCGTTCCTGGCCGGGCTCGTCGTGGCCTGGGCCGTCCTGGCCTGGCGACGCTGGCCGGCCGCGCGGATGTGGCCGGCGGGCGTGGTCGTCTGGCTGAGGACGTACGTCATCGGGATGGTGCTGCGCGGCCTCACCGGCGAGGGTCTCGCGCCGGCCTTCCTCGTCGTCTCGATCCTCTTCCTCGGCCTCACCCTGGTCGGCTGGCGCGGCTATGTCAGCGCCAAGCTCCACTACCGTTCCCGGCGCCTCGCCGAGTAGGTAGTCGCGGCGGCCGAGACAGCAGAAGTGGCGGACGAAACTGTCGTTTCGTCGCCCAAACCTGCGGTCTCGGCTAGAGGGTGGCGGCTGCGGCGACCGGGTCGAAGCCGAAGGGCAGCTCGAGGCGGTGGGCGCGCATGAGGTCGGCGTTGGACAGGACATCCACCGTGCGGCCCTCGGCGGCGACGATCCCTCCGTCGAGGATGACCGAGCGGTCGCAGAGCTCGAGGGCGTACGGAAGGTCGTGGGTGACCATCAGGACCGTGACGTCGAGGTCGCGGAGGATGTCGGCGAGCTCGCGGCGGGAGGCCGGCTCGAGGTTGGAGGAGGGCTCGTCCAGGACCAGGATCTCCGGGTCCATCGCCAGCACGGTGGCCACCGCGACCCGGCGGCGCTGACCGAAGGAGAGGTGGTGGGGCGGCCGGTCGGCGAACTCCTCCATGCCGACCTTCGCGAGCGCCTCGGTCACCTTCGCGTCCAGCGCCGAGCCGCGCAGCCCCAGGTTGGCGGGACCGAAGGCGACGTCCTCGCGGACGGTGCCCATGAAGAGCTGGTCGTCGGGGTCCTGGAAGACGATGCCGACGCGGCGGCGGATCTCCTTGATGTTGGCCTTGGTGACGGGCAGCCCGCTCACCGCGACCGAGCCGGCACCGGCGAGGTGGATGCCGTTGAGGTGCAGGACCAGCGTCGTCTTGCCGGCGCCGTTGGGACCCAGCAGCGCGACCCGTTCGCCACGGTGGACGTGCAGGTCGACACCGAAGAGCGCCTGATGGCCGTCGGGGTAGGCGAAGGCCAAGCCGCGTACGTCGAGGACTGGAGTGGTCACCGGGGCATTCTCCCTGTGTAGCCGCGCGAGACCATGGCCAGGTGGACCCGCTCCCCGCGCTCGAAGGAACGGATGAAGAGGGCGCCGACCGAACGGGCGAGCACCGGCCAGTGGAGCGGGTTGCGGGCGACGAAGCCCCGGGAGGCGCGCGCGACCGCCATCCGGCGCATCTCGTCGGTCACCACCTCCAGGTAGCGCACCATGAACGCCATGATCTGCACCAGCTGCTGAGGCAGCCGCAGCCGCTCCAGGCCGTGGACGAGCTCCTGCGGCGTCGTGGTCGCGGCCAGCAGCAGACCGGCGATCACGCCGAGCGTGCCCTTGGCCAGCAGCCCCCAGGCCGAGAGCAGCCCCGACTCGCTCAGGCTCAGGCCGAGCACCTCGACCCGAGGTCCGTGCGCGATGAACGGCATCAGCACCGCGAAGACCACGAACGGCGTCTCCACCAGCATCCGCTTCAGCACCCATCCCGGTCGCACCCGGCCCACCGCGCCGACCGCCACCAGGGCGGCGAGGAAGAAGGCGTACGCAGCGAACCACTCCCGCGGGGTCGCCACCACCACGAGCATGAACCCGACCAGAGCCAGGATCTTCAGATGAGCGGGCACCTCAGGCCTCGTCGGAGGAGTCGGTGGGCCGGCGGCGGACGAGCAGTACGAGGCCACCCGCGAGGACGAGCACGACAACGGTGCCGATCACGCCGGCCAGGCCGCCGGAGAGCCGGGCGTCGTCGACGCCCTTGGTGTCGTAGCCGGCCAGGGGGCCGTCCGCGGTGCCGTGCTCCGAGGCGCTGTCGAGGAAGCCGGTCTTGCCGGCGACGTGCATGAGGCCGTCGGGGTTGGCGGAGGCGTAGTAGGAGACCACTCCGGCGAGGAGCAGGGCGACGACGGCGATGCCGAGGGCGACCCACCTGAACGGGACGCGCTTCTTCGTGGCGGTGCTGGTCATGCCACCGACTCCCTCGGCTTGATGACCAGGTCGCGCTCGGCGATCACGCCTCTCGCGGCGTAGACGAGGTCGGGACGTACGGCGAGGATCGCGCCGACCGCGAGGAAGGTGATCACGCCCTCGCCCAGACCGATCAGCGTGTGCCAGCCGAGCATCGCGGTGGCCAGCGTGGTCAGCGAGATGTCGGCGGTGCCGCCGACGGCGTAGAGCGCGGTGAAGACCGACGCCGCGGCGGGGACGGAGACGAAGGCCCCGATCGCCGCGGCGGGGGCGACCAGGCCGACCCGCTTCGGCAGCACCTTGATCAGCACCCGGCTCACGAACCAGCCGACGACCACCGTGGTGACGGCCATGAGCAGGATGTTGGTGCCGAGCGCGGTGATGCCGCCGTCGGCGAAGAGCAGCGACTGCACGATCAGCACGACCGAGACGCACAGCACCCCGGTCCACGGCCCGACCAGCACCGCGGCCAGCGCGCCGCCCATCAGATGGCCGCTCGTGCCTGCCCCGACGGGGAAGTTGAGCATCTGGGTCGCGAAGACGAACGCGGCGACGAGGCCCGCCAGCGGAGCGGTCTTGTCGTCGAGCTCGCGACGCGCGCCGCGGAGCGCGACGCCGACCGCGACGACTGCGACTGCGCCGGTGGCGATCGACGTCGGCGCGTCGAGGAAGCCGTCGGGGACGTGCATGGTCACCTCTTGGATCTGCGGATGGGGGGCTAACGCGAATTTATCGCAATAGCGTCGTTGGCGCACTGTCCGGTCGGGTAGGGAGATCGAGACGTGCGACGTGTTAATCGACGCCAAATGAATACTTCTCAAGTCATGACTGCGCGCGTACCGTCGACAGCATGAGCAGCGCCACCGACATCGTCATCTGCGAGCCCCTCCGCACCCCGGTCGGTCGCTTCCTCGGCGCCCTGGCGCCGCTGACCGCGACCGATCTCGCCACCACCGTCCTGCGCGAGCTGGTCGAGCGCACCGGCCTGCAGGAGGGCGACGTCGACGACGTCATCCTCGGCAACGGCTACGCCAGCGGCGAGAACCCCGCGATCGGCCGCATCGCGGCCCTCGACGCCGGCCTCGGCACCGGCGTACCCGGCCTCCAGATCGACCGTCGCTGCGGCTCGGGGCTGCAGGCGGTCCTGTACGCCGCAGGCACCGTCGCCACCGGAGCCGCGAACCTCGTCATCGCCGGTGGCGCCGAGTCGATGTCCAACGTCGAGCACTACGCGCTCGGGCTGCGCGGCGGGGTGAAGCAGGGCGGCATCGAGCTGCTCGACCGCCTCGACCGGGCCCGCGAGACCGCGGGCGGCAAAGACCACCCGATCCCCGGTGGGATGATCGAGACCGCCGAGAACCTGCGCCGCGAGTACGACATCTCCCGCGAGGAGCAGGACGAGCTCGCGCTGCGCTCCAACCAGCGTGCCGTGGCCGCTCACGAGGCCGGCAAGTTCGCCGACGAGCTGGTCCCGGTGACCGTCCCCGGCGGTCGCCGCAAGCCCGACGTGGTCGTCGACCGCGACGAGCACCCCCGCGCCGACATCTCCCTGGAGAAGCTCGCCTCGCTGCGCCCGATCCGGCTGAAGGTCGACGAGGGGTCGACGGTCACCGCGGGCAACGCGTCCGGCCAGAACGACGGCGCCGCGATGTGCGTCGTGACCACGCGCGCCGAGGCGGAGAAGCGTGGTCTCACTCCCCTGCTGACGCTCAAGTCGTGGGCGGTCTCCGGCTGCGAGCCCGAGCGGATGGGCATCGGCCCCGTCCTCTCCAGCCGCACCGCGCTGTCCCGGGCCGGCCTCACCCTCGACGAGATCGACCTGATCGAGCTCAACGAGGCCTTCGCCGCCCAGGTACTCGCCGTGCTGCGCGAGTGGAAGATCGACGCCACCGACGAGCGGCTCAACCCCAACGGCTCGGGCATCTCGCTCGGCCACCCCATCGGCGCCACCGGCGCCCGCATCCTCGCCACCGCCGCCCGCGAGGCGCAGCGGCGCGAGGCCCGGTACGTCCTGGAGACGATGTGCATCGGTGGCGGGCAGGGGCTCGCAGCGGTGTTCGAGTCGGTCCGCTGAGCAGCCGGTCACAGCGTACGAATTCATATCGAGAGAACAGAGAAGACATGGGTCTGGACAAGGTGGTCGGGTCGGCCGCGGAGGCGGTCGCCGACATTCACAGCGGGGCCAGCCTGGCCGTGGGCGGCTTCGGCCTGGTGGGAATCCCGTGGTTCCTGATCGACGCGCTGCGCGAGCAGGGGGCGGACGACCTGATGGTCGTCTCCAACAACTGCGGCGTCGACGGTGCCGGGCTCGGGCTGCTGCTCGACGACCACCGCATCTCCCGCGTGATCGCGAGCTACATCGGCGAGAACAAGGAGTTCGGCCGGCAGTACCTGGCCGGCGAGCTCACCCTCGAGCTCACCCCGCAGGGCACCCTCGCGGAGCGGATGCGCGCGGGCGGCAGCGGGATCGGGGCGTTCTACACCCCGACCGGCGTCGGCACGATGGTCTCCGACGGCGGCCTGCCCTACCGCTACAACCCCGACGGCACGATCGCCGAGGCCTCCGAACCGAAGGAGGTGCGGGAGTTCCACGGCAAGCAGATGGTGCTCGAGGAGGGCATCGTCACCGACTTCGCGCTGGTCCGTGCGACCCGCGTCGACCGGGCCGGCAACGCCCAGTTCAACGCCTCCACGCGCAACTTCAACGTACCGGCCGCGATGGCCGGACGGGTCACGATCGTCGAGGCCGAGGAGGTCGTCGAGGTCGGTGAGATCGCCCCGGCCGACGTACACCTTCCGGGGATCTTCGTGAAGCGGATCGTCGCCCTGACCCCCGAGCAGGCGGCCCGCAAGGACATCGAGAAGCGTACGACGCGCGGCGAGCGCCCCACCGACACCGCATCGAGCAAGGAGGCCTGAGTCATGGCTTGGGACCGCAACCAGATGGCCGCGCGCGCCGCGCAGGAGCTGCAGGACGGCGACTACGTCAACCTCGGGATCGGGCTGCCGACGCTCATCCCGGACTACATCCCGGAGAGCTCGACGGTCGTGCTCCACGCCGAGAACGGCATCCTCGGCGTCGGGCCGTTCCCCTACGAGGACGAGGTCGACCCGGACCTGATCAACGCCGGCAAGCAGACCGTCACGGTGCTCGCCGGGGCTTCCTACTTCGACTCCGCGACCTCGTTCGCGATGATCCGCGGCGGTCACATCGACGTCGCCGTGCTGGGCGCGATGCAGGTCTCGGTCAACGGTGACATCGCCAACTGGATGGTGCCCGGCCAGATGGTCAAGGGCATGGGCGGCGCGATGGACCTCGTCTCCGGCGCGGGTCGCGTGATCGTGCTGATGGAGCACGTCACCAAGAAGGGCGCCCCCAAGCTGCTGAAGACCTGCGACCTGCCACTGACCGGCCGCGGGATCGTGAAGCGGGTCATCACGGAGCTCGGGGTTCTCGATGTCGCCGGCTCGTCGTTCGAGCTGGTGGAACTGGCTCCCGGGGTGACGTACGACGAGGTCGCGGCGGCCACGGGCGCGCCGGTCGTCGACAGGACCTCGGCGGCAGTCGCTTAGTCTCACTATCCAATACTGGAACAGGTTTCCGTAACTCACGTTTGCACTCCGTCGTTCGAGGTGTGATACCCACCACACCCCTGGAGTGAGTCGTGAAACTCGGCAGACTGGCATTCCTCTTCCCGTTCCTGGCGCTCGTCACGACCTTCCTCCCACCGGTGCTCGCGCCGAGCGCCGCGACAGCCGCGCCTGCGGTGGCCGCTCAGGGGCCGCAGGCGCGGGTCGGGTCGTGGAAGCCGCGCCCGGCGACGTACGGCGTGGTCGTCGAGAAGGACGTCGAGATCACGATGTCCGACGGCGTGGTGCTGCGCGCCGATGTCCACCGTCCGGCGAAGGCCGACGGCACCGCTGCGGCGGGCCGGTTCCCGGTGATCCTGACGCAGAACCCCTACAACAAGAACGTCTCCGGCGGGGGCGGCGGCGACTACTTCGTGCAGCGCGGCTACGTCTTCGTGCAGACCGACGTACGCGGCACCGGCTCCTCCGCCGGCCAGTGGGACGCCTTCGGCGACCGCGAGCAGAAGGACGGCCTCGAGGTGGCCAACTGGGCGACCTCGACGAAGCGCCCGTGGAGCAACGGCGAGCTCGGGCTGTGGGGGCCGTCCTACATGGCGATCAACCAGTTCTTCACCGCCGCCCAGCACCCGCGCGGGCTGAAGGCGATGTTCCCGATCGTGCCCGCCGGCGACGTCTACCGCGACGTGGTCGCCTCCGGCGGTCAGATCGACGCCGGCTTCATCCCGCTGTGGTTCGGGCTGGTCACGGGCAGCGGCCTGGTGCCGCCCGCCGTCAACCAGACCCGGCCCGAGGCCACCCTGATCACGCTGCTGCAGCACGTCGGGGGTGCGCTCGGGTTCCAGGTGCCGATGCTCGCCGGCGCGGTGCTGGGCGGCGACGCCGGCTACGACGGCCCCTTCTACCGGAAGCGCTCGCCGCTGAGCGTGGTCGACGAGATCGACGTGCCGACGTTCCTCACCGCCGGCCAGTACGACATCTTCCAGCGCGGCACTCCGATGCTCTTCGACCGGATGCAGCGGAACGGTGTGGACACCAAGCTGCTCATCGGTCCGTGGACGCACACCGAGGGGTCGATGGGCGGCGACCTGGCGGGCAGCGGGATCGGCAGCCTGAGCGAGATGGCGCTGCGGTGGTTCGACACCCACCTCAAGGGCCTTCCCGACAGCACCCTCGACCGCGACGTCGCCCCGGTGACCTACCACGAGATCGGGTCCGGGAAGTGGCGCACGATGCAGTCGTGGCTCGGCTCCGAGGTCAAGGCCAAGACGTACGCCCTCGGGTCGGCCCTGAAGCCCGTCGGCGGAGACACCATCGCGCCGCTGCCGGTGCAGGGGCTGTGCTCGCGCAGCACCACGCAGTGGACCGCAGGCGCCGCCGCGATCCCCGGCTGCGAGACGGACAACCGGATCAACGACGCCCTCGGGGTCTCCTACGAGACGGAGCCGGCGACCTCTCGCTTGGCCTTCTCGGGGCCGCTCAACGCCGATCTATCCGTGTCCACGACCGGCACCGACGGGCTGATCTCGGTCTCGGTCGAGGACGTCGCTCCCGACGGCTCCGTCGACCGCATCACCGGCGGCTGGCAGACGCTGCGCCACCGTGCGGTCATCCCGTCGAGGTCGCGGACGCTGAACGGTCAGGTCGTCCAGCCATGGCATCCCTTCACCCGTTCGGCCGAGCAGGAGGTCACACCGGGTCAGATCTATCGCGTTCCCGTCGAGGTCTTCCCGACCGGCGCGGTGATCGAGAAGGGCCACCGCCTGCGGGTCACCGTCCACTCCTATGACGTCCCCCACCTGCTGCCCAACGTCAAGCAGCTGGTCCGCGGCGTCGCCGGCGTGGTCACGGTCCACCACACGACGGCGAACCCCTCGACGCTGGTCCTCCCGGTCCGGAGGTAGCGCCGAGGGGTCAGATTCTGACGTCGAGAAGTCAGAGCCTGGCTTCGTCCGGCACGCGCTCGGAGACCTTCGGGTCCCGGGCGCGTGCCGCGTCCACGAGCAGGTACGCCGCGACCACCGCTCCCACGGCCAGCGCGATCGCGGCCGAGGCGTAGGCCGCGCCATAGCCCTGGGTCGTGACCAGGCCGGCGGCGATCAGGGTGCCGAGGAACCCGCCGGCCTGCTGGGTGGTCGTGGTCAGCCCGGAGCCGATCCCGGCGTGCTCCGGCGCCAGCGCACCCATCGCCAGCGCCGTCACCTGCGGCATCGCGAGACCGAAGCCGAGGCCCATCACGACCGCTCCGGGGAGGACGTCGAGCGGGAAGCTGCCGGCCTCGGGCAGACGCACGAGGTAGACCATCCCGGCGACGAAGCCGAGCACGCCGGCGACCAGGACGCGTTCGGAGCCGAACCGCTCGGCCAGCGCGGCACTGAAGCCGAGGCTCGCGACCGCGATCACGCCGCTCACCGGGAGGAACGCCAGGCCGGTCGCGAGCGCCCCGAAGCCGAGGACGTCCTGCAGGTAGAGCGTGGTGACGAACTGGAAGGTGAACCCGCCGAAGGTCAGGGTCAGCAGGATCAGGTTCCCGAGCGCGAACCTGCGCTGGGCGAACAGGCCGCGCGGGAGCAGGCCGCCCGTGGCACCGGTCGGCGGCGTACCCTCCACCGCGCGGAGCGCGACGACCAGGGCGATGATCCCCAGCGGGACGTTGATCAGGAAGGCCCAGCGCCACGACGCCACCTCGGTGAGTACGCCACCCAGGACCGTCCCCACCGAGGCACCGATCGAGCCGACGAAGGCGAGCACCGCGAAGGCGCGCAGACGGTCGCGGGCCTCGGCGTAGAGGCCGGCGATCATGCCGAGCACGACGGCCGAGGCGATGCCGCCGCCGAGTCCCTGGACGAATCGGGCGGCGACCAGGGAGATCGGGTCCCAGGCGATGCCGCACCATGCCGAGGCGAGCGTGAAGATGCTCAGCCCGGCGAGGAAGACGGGCCGGGTGCCGAAGGCGTCACCGGCCCGGCCCGCCGGGAGCAGGACGAGCGCGAAGGCGAGGAGGAAGCCGTTCACGACCCAGGACAGCGAGGTGTCGCCGAAGCCCAGGTCGTCGCGGATTGCGGGAAGGGCGACGGTCACGACCGTGCCGTCGAGGATCACCATCAGCTGAGTGGCTGCGAGGGTCGCGAGCGCGACTGTCTTGGTCGTCATAGATACGACCATAGAAGATTGTTTGTTATGAAACAATCTATTTCGGGATATTCGGTTGTAGACCTATCTCTCAGCGAGCCGAGGAAGGCGCGCGGCGCCGCAGCGTCATCGTGTGCGACGGCGTCGCCCACGGCCCCTCGACCAGGCGCTGCAGCGCCTCGATGAACGCCTCGCCCTCGCTCGGCGCCAGGCTCTCGAGCACCTTGGCGACCGTCGCGTTGTAGGCCTTCGAGGCCTCCTCGAGAGCCTTCGCGCCGGCCGGCGTGAGCGCGACGATGCGAGCCCGTCGGTCAGTGCTCGAGACCCGCCGCTCGGCGAGCCCGCGGCGCTCGAGATTGTCGAGGGTGGTGACCATCGTGGTCTTGTCGAGCATCGCCATCTCGGCCACTGCGTTCTGGGTGTACTCCCCCTCGGCCGCCTTCATCAGCACGCAGTACTCCCGCACCGAGAGCTCCAGGTCGGACAGCGCATCGCCGACCTGGGCGGCGAATGCATGGGCGGACTGGTTGAGCAGGAACAGCAGGTCGATACGCGGTCCGGTCATGAACTAGATCTTAACGAACCATCCGATACCGAACTATCTTCTGCCCAACTATCTATGCAGAACGGCGCTCGCTCCCAGACGACGTCTGGGAGCGAGCGCCGTCCGGAGTCAGCTCAGAGATACTGCCCGAGGTCCGCCTGGATCTCCTCGGGCGTCACCGGCGGCTCGTAGCGCTTGATGACCTCGCCCTCGCGCCCGACGAGGAACTTGGTGAAGTTCCACTTGACGTCGCCGGGCTCGGTCGCGGGCGTCAGATCCTTGACGTGCTCGTAGAACGGCCCGAGGTGAGGACCCCAGTCGCCAGGCGCCTCGGCACGCAGGAAGTCGTAGAGCGGGTCCGCGTTCTCCCCGTTGACATCGACCTTGGACAGGACCGGGAAGGTCACGTCGTAGGTCGTCTTGCAGAACTCCTGGATCTCGTCGTCGGTGCCGGGCTCCTGACCGAGGAACTGGTTCGTCGGGAACCCGATGACCTCGACACCGGAGTCCTTGGTGGCGCGGTAGAGCGCCTCCAGGCCCTCGTACTGCGACGTCAGACCGCACTTGCTCGCGACGTTGACGATCAGCAGCAGCTTGCCCTTGTAGTCGCCGAGCGGAACGGTGCTGCCATCAGCTGCGGTCGCTTCGAAGTCGTGCGTGGTGGTCAAAGATCTCTCCTCGGAACGTCGGACGTCGGGGTCTGAACGCAGCAGAGGCCCCGAGCCTGTCGAGACCACAACCTTGCTCGGCCCGAGGTTATGCCCCGCGCTGATGCGGGACGGACGAGGCCTCCTCGGCCAGGCGCCGGTCCCGGGCGACAGTCATGATCGCGGCCGACATCCACTCCAGCGCCTCGGGCATCTCGAAGGCGATCTCCTCGAGCAGCGTCGGCATGTCGTGGCGACCGACCGAGAGCAGCATCTCGCTCAGCGATCCGTCGGGCGCGGCCACCATGAACCGGAACTCGATCGCCTCAGGCGTCACCGTCGCAGCACACCGACTGGTCTCGAACGTCCACGGCGCACGACGGGCATCGCCGTGGGTGCCGGGAGTCGTCATGACCGCGCATCCTATTCAGGTTGCCGCCTCGACCGCACCCCTTTCACCCCTCGGATCACCCTTCGAACAGTGATTCGAATCTCGCCACCCAGACACACCACCCCAACGCACACCCAGCAGCCCGGCGACCGGTACGTTCGTCCGCGGTCATGCAGCGGGGGAACACTGGAGAGGGACACAACTTCACATGATGGGCGGGCATCACGCGGCCTCTGGAGCCGCCGCGTGGATCGCAGTGACATCGTCGGCACCGATCGCGTTCGGGTGGTATCCGGGCGTCTCGGACATAGGCGTGATGACCGGCACCCTGGTGTGCGCCGGCGCCGCTCTGCTCCCGGACGCGGACCACCACAACGGCACGATCGCCCACTCCCTGCCACCGGTCTCCGAAGGCTTGACCAGGATCGTCGGACAGGTCTCCGGCGGCCACCGCAACGGCACCCACTCGATCCTCGGCGTACTCGCCTTCACCGCCCTCGCCTGGGGTGCAGGGAAGCTCTCGCTCGAGACCGAACACTTCGGCAGCGTCCTGATCGGCCCGGGCATCATGTGCGTCCTGCTGGTCGCGTTCGCGATGGACGCGCTGAAGCTCACCCGCAAGGGCGTCCACTGGCCATGGATCCCGGCGGTGGCTCTCGCGGCGGTGATCGCCGTCTTCGCGCCCGAGGAGTGGTGGTGGATGCCGTTCTCCGTCGGCCTGGGCTGCGTCGTCCATCTGCTCGGCGACTTCCTGACCACGATGGGGATCCCGTTGTTCTGGCCGATCGCACCCAAGCCGCCCAGATGGGTCCGCCGCAACAAGTGGCTGCCCTTCGACAACATGTGGACCCGGGGCGGCAACTTCGCCCTCCCGATCCTCGGCGATGCCGGCTCCGTCCGGGAGTGGATCGTGATGACACCGATCAGCCTCTACGCGATCGTCGGCTTCGGCTGGGCGCTGATGAGCCAGATGGGCTTCGACGTCGACAGCCGCTGGGAGGCGCTGGTCTCGAGCCTCACTGGCCTGATCTGACGGACCTCCTGCGCCCACGGAGCGGGCGCAGGAGGAAGATCCCCGCCAGCAGCCCGAGCCCGGCGAGGAGCGCGGAGACGGCGACCGCCCCGCTCACGATCACCTTCGTCTGCACGCCTCGGTGCTCCTCGCCGACATCGTCGGAGACGATCAGCGTCATGGCCACGATGGTGTCCTTGAGGAGCTGGATGAACCGGGTCATGTCCTCGGACCAGACCTGCGCGGCCGGCCTCCCCGGAGCCCCGGCCTCGAGGTCGGGGACGACCCCGTCGAGCGAGCCGTCGTTGATGACCTGGACGACCGCGTTCTGCGACACCACACCACGGGATCCGTCCGCGAAGGTGCCGTCCGAGATCTTGTCCAGCGCCTTCTGGGTCGCCTTCGGGGCGTCGGCGTAGAAGGAGCGCGAGGTGAGCTGCCAGGACGTACGTGCCTCGCTCATCGCATCCATCGACTCCTCGTCGATGCGCCCGGTCATCAGCGCGGGCACCATGATCGCGCGCTCGACGCCGAGCGACTCGGCCGCCGACCTGACGTACTTGAGGTTGGTGACCTGCTTGTAGATCTTCTCGTTGCGGATGTTGGGCATCTCGGCCGCGAAGTCGAGCAGCTCGTAGGCAGTGTCGGTGTAGGCGGCGACCGCGGCCTCGGTGCTCGCCTTGTCGCCGTCCTCGAGGTCCTTGCGGTAGGAGTCGAGGCCCTTGAGGACGGTGTAGGTGCGCTCGACCCGCTCCCGCAGGCTCGGGGTGTCGGCGAGGTCGACCTTGGTGATGTCGGCGTGCCATGCCTCGATCGAGTCGTCGGTGACCTGCCGATAGGCCTGCCGGACGGCGTCCGGGACCTGGTCGGAGCTCAGCGCGTCGCGCTCGAAGATGAGGTCCATCCCCAGCTCGTAGCTCTCCGGGAGCGCACCCGCGATCGTCATCGCGCGGTTGGACACGGCACGTTCCCGGAACGCGTCGACGAAGCTCAGTCCGCTCAGGACCAGCGCGATCACCACCGGCACCAGAAGCGCGCCGAGCACCGGGGTGCGCAGGAAGATCGGCCTCGTGGCCGCATGCGACCGAGGCGTACGCTTCGCCGACCCGACCACGCCGGCGATCGCCGTCAGCGGCGATGCGGAGGACGAGGGCGCGGAGGAGGTCGCGGCGGCAGGCTGGGACGCGGGCAGGGAGGCCGGCGCGGAGACCTTGGGAGCCATGATCGCGGCGGGCCTGGGGGCGGCGGACAGCTCACGGCTGCCGAGCGCGCTCGCGGGCGCGACCCCGGGCCGGCGCGCGAAGGCGACGACCTCGCCCGCGCTGGGTCGCCGGGAGGGGTCCTTGTCCATCATCAGGGCCACGAACTCGTCGACATGGGACGGCACGCTGACCACGTCGTTGACGCGCGGGACCGGTGCGGTCACGTGCTGGTAGATCATCGAGACCGGCTCGGAGCCGGCGTACGGAGCGCGGCCGGTGAGCAGCTCGAACGCGACGCAACCGAGCGCGTAGATGTCGCTCGCCGGACCGACCACCGTGTCGGCGGCCTGCTCGGGCGAGATGTAGGGCAGGCTCCCCATCACGTGTCGGGTCGAGGTGAGCCGCTCGGCCTGATGGCCGGCCAGCTGGGCGATGCCGAAGTCGAGCACGCGGATCCGGCCGTCACCGTCGTAGACGAGGTTGGACGGCTTGATGTCGCGGTGGATGATCCCCGAGGTGTGGACCGCCGTGAGCGTACGGGCGACCTGCACCATCACCTCGCCCGCCTCCTCGACCGTGAACCGGCCCTGCTTCTCGAGGCGGTCGGCCAGCGTCGGGCCGGGCAGCAGCTCCATGACCAGGTAGACGATGCTGCTGTATTCGGTCTGCTCGACCCCGACGTCGTGCACCTGCACCGTGCCCGGATGGCTGGCCGCCGTCGTCGAGAGCGCCTCACGACGGAAGCGCTCGGTCACCTTGGGATCGGCGGAGATCTCCACGATCTTCACCGCCACCCAGCGTTCGAGCCTGATGTCGGCTGCCTGCCAGACCTCGCCCATCCCGCCGCGTCCGAGCAGTCGGTGCAGGCGGTACCGGCCTGCGATCGGGGGGCGCGTTCGCATGCGCATATGTTGTCGGACTCACGCCCCGCGCGTCTCGTGTACGCACCGATGAACTCCGTCGATCTTTGCTAAGATCGCCGGTTTACGCATCAACCGAACGTCCTCGCGAGCGGATCAGGGCAAGCCCGAGCAGAACGAACAACGCCAGCATCACGCCGGTGGAGATCCCCCAGCCGATCGTCTGGTTCTTCGCGTCCCGGTGCTCACGGTCGACATCGGTGGCGAGCTGGCGAGCGGCGTCGACGACGACGTCCTTCAGGTCCTGGACGTAGCCGGCCGCGTCGGCCATCCAGATCTGGTCCACGGACCTCCCGTCGGCACCGTCCTCCAGCTGCCTGACCACGTCCTCGACGTCACGGGCGTTGAGCACCCGGATGACCGCTCGCTGGGACGAGACCGCGTAGGACCCGAACTCGAAGGACCGACCCGAGATCCGGTCGAGCCTCTGCCGCGTCGCCGGATCGGCACGGGCGTAGATCGACTCCGAATGGGTCGCCCAGGAGTCCTGCGCCGCGCTGAGGTCGGCGATGCCTCGCTCGCTGATCCGCCCGTTGCGCAGCGCGTTGGCCATGACCCTCCGCTCGAGTCCGAGCACCTCCGAGACGGACCCGATCAGCTCCAGGTTCCGCGCCTGCATGGCCAGCGAGTCGTCCTCGAACGAGGGCAGCTCGGCGGCGAGGTCGAAGAGCCCGTTGACCGCGTTCGTGTAGAGCTCGACGGCCGCCATCTTTCCGGTCCGGTCGCCCGCCCGGGCGGCGGTGCGGATGTCCGAGAGCCGCTCGAGGGCGGCCGCCGACCTCTCCGTACGCCGCCGCAGCCCCGGATCGTCACCGACGTCCAGGTCCTCGACCTCTGCCGTCCACGCCTCGATGGACCTGTCGGTGATCTGCAGGAAGTCCTCGGTCAGGGCCGCATCGGTCCGCAGCGCGTCGCGCTCGATCGAGAGGTCGAAGGCGAGCTGGAAGCTGGCCGGCAAGATCTCGGCCAGCGGCCCGGCGCTCCCGATGGTCGACGTCGTGTCGCCGGCCCGGAGTGTGCTCCAGCCGCCGAAGATCAGCCCCGGTACGACCAGGAGCATCAGCACACCCAGCACGGTGGGCGACAGGCGCGGACCGGTCCGCCCGGCCGGACGTACGATCCGTTTCGGCGGAGCCGCGACCCCGCTCTCCAGCACCGTCGCCACCTCGTCGGCCCGCGGGCGCTTGGCCGGGTCCTCGGCGAGCATCGCGGTGGTGATGCCGTCGAGGTGACCGGGCACGGTCACCAGCGTGCCGACCCGTTCGGGCTCGAGCCCTGCGTACGGCGGGCGCCCGGCGAGCAGCTCGAAGAACACGGCGCCGAGCGAGTAGATGTCGCTCGCCTGACCGATCCGCCGGCGGTCGATCTGCTCCGGGGACAGGTAGGGCAGAGCCTCACCGCCGCGCGGCGCGGGCGCACCGACGAGAGCGATCCGGCCGTCCGGGGCGTACCCGATGGTGGCCGGCCGGATGTCTCCGTGCACCTGTCCGGCGGCGTGGCCGGGGGCGAGGATCCGCGCGACCTGGGCGACGATGTCGGTGGCCTCGTCGGTGGAGAGCCGCTTCTCATGGGCCAGTCGGTCAGCGAGATTCCGACCGCCCAGGGCGATTCCGCCCTGTCCGGTCAGATGGTTCACATGCTGGCGACCGGCGCGTGGGGGACGGATGCGCATGGGTACATGGTCCCTGTTGAGCGCCCTCCCGGCCCGGGATGAGCCGAGAGTTTTCCTGGACTTGGCCAAGAGTTCGACTCGTCATCCACGCGCCCCGATGCGTCGCCCCAGATACGCCAGGCAGGCGACGGCGAGCGCCATTCCCCACACCGGCCAGAGCATCTCGGGGGCCCAGGCGGCCCAGTCCGAGGTGGCCCCGGGGACTGTCCACAGGTCGCCGGCGACCACCATCCGCCAGAAGGAGAGCCCGGCGGAGGTGACGGCGCCGGCGACCAGGATGCCCGGCACCAGGGCCATCGCCACCGGGACCGGCCGGCCGCCGAACCGCGGCACCCAGGCCCAGAAGACCTCACCCCAGCGAGCCAGCAGACCCCAGGTCAGCAGGGCCCCGACCACCGCGAAGAGCCCCAGACCGAGGCCGGCCCACCGCCCCGAGCCGAGCTCGTCGAGCATCTCCGGCCTGATGCCGAACGGCACACCCACCGCCCACGCGATCCGGGTGACGGCGTAGAGAAGAGGGACGACGACCGCGACCGCCACCGCGGGACGCCCCCAGCGCGCCCAGCGGCTCCAGTCGATCCGGCCGCCCGGCTCGGCCCGCTCGAGCAGGCCGACGCCGACGACCACGGTCGCCAGCCCGCCGACGGCGTGCGCGAGCGCGGTGCCCGAGTCGATGAGGATGTCCCAGTCGAGATGTCCCGCGACCGGGCCGATGCCGACCAGCGCGAGCAGCGTCTGCGGCAGATAGCCGAGGAACGACAGCGCGCGTACGTCCGAGACGACCAGCGCGACCACGAGCCCGACCGCCACCAGCAGCCGGCCCGCACGGCGTTGCGCGAGGCGCTCCCGACTGACGACTCCCCACGCGCCGGCGACCAGCACCAGGAGCGCGGCGACGGTGACCACCCAGGACATCTGCGTGCCGCTGAGACCGCCGAGCGGCGAGGCCGCCTCGGGTGCCCACGGGTCGGCTGTCCGACCCAGGAGCGCGAGCCCGGACAGGGCGCCGAAGGCGAGCGCCCAGACACCGGCCACCCAGGGCGCGGCGCGGCGAACGGCGGATCGGGGCTGCGTACGTTCGATCGTGGTGGTCACGGAGTCACACCCCGAGCGGTCTCCCAGCGGCGGCCGACCGTGCGCAGCAGCGCCGGGTAGACGACGAGGTGGCGGAACGGCTTGATGAAGGTCATGTAGGCCTCACCGAGCAGCCCGTTCGGCCGCACCAGCACGCTCAGCTGCGCGCCGTAGCCGTCGGGCGCGCTCTCGTCCTGGACCCAGCCGAGGTGGAGGACACCGTGCATCGTGCGGTTGGCGATCTCCGCGGCGTACTCCCGATCCGTCAGGTAGAGCGAGTGGAACGGGCTTCCGTCGCGCTCGGGCGCGGTGCGGTCCCGGAGGTCGTCCGGCAGCCGGTCGCCGAGCGAGGCGACGCGCCGCCCCAGGCCGTGCTCGTCCTGCTCGGTGCCGAGCACCCGGCCGAGCGCCCAGCGGACGGCGAAGAGGAAGCGGTACGCCGCGGGGAAGTCGCTATCGTCGCCGCTCATCATCGCCTCGACGAAGCGGGGAAAGTCGTCGGCGCCGCCCTGGACGGGCAGGGCCCAGACGTCCTCGAGGTCGAAGTCCTCGGTGATCTCGTGGATCCGCCACGGTCGACTGGAGTAGACGCCCGACGGGAGTGGTCTCACGGGTGCGTGTGTGGTCATGTCTCCACACTCGTCCGCGCGCGGCCGCGGTTCTTCGCCCTCAGGTCGCGGGCCTCTCATCCTGCAGGATGAGGCTCAGCTCCGGGGCCCGACCAACCCGGTCTCGTACGCCAGCACGACCGCCTGCACCCGATCGCGCAGGCCGAGCTTGGCGAGCACATGGCCGACATGCGTCTTCACCGTCGCCTCGGAGAGGTGGACGCGACGGGCGATCTCGGCGTTGCTGTCGCCGGTCGCGAGCTCGAGCAGCATGTCGAGCTCGCGCGGCGTGAGCGTTGCCCGGATGTCGGCGGCCCGCCCGTTGTCCGGAGCCGGCGCGGTCGCCACGTGCTCGAGCAGCCGACGTGTCGTCGACGGCGCGACTACCGCGTGACCTGCGTGAACGGTGCGGATCGCCTCGACGATCTCCTCGGCCCGGGCGTCCTTGAGGAGGAAGCCGCTGGCGCCGGCCCGGATCGCCGGGAACGCGTAGTCGTCGAGGTCGAAGGTGGTCAGCGCGATCACCCGCGTCGCCGGCTGCTCGCCGGTGATCGCGGCGGTCGCCTGGATCCCGTCGAGGCGGGGCATCCGCAGGTCCATGAGGACGACGTCGACCCGCATCAGACGCACCAGGGCGAGCGCCTCGTGGCCGTCGGCCGCCTCGCCGGCGAGCTCGAGGTCCGGCTGGCTCTCCACCATCATCCGGAGCGCCGAGCGCATCAGCTCCTGGTCGTCGACGATCGCGACACGGATCGGGGTCTCTGTCACAGCGGCATCATGGCGCGGACACGCCACCCTTCGCCGCTCGGCCCGGCCTCGAGCGTCCCGCCGACCGCCGTCACCCGTTCCCGCATCCCACGAAGCCCGCGGCCGGGCGGGCGCTGGATCCCGATGCCGTCGTCGACGATATCGACGACCAGCTGACGTGCGGTGCCGGTCACCGACACCGTCGCGACGGCTCCCGGGCCGGCATGGCGGGTGACGTTGGTGAGCGCCTCCTGCACGACGCGATAGGCGGTGAGGCCGACGGCGGGAGCGACCTGACCTGGCTCGTCCACCTCGAGGTGGACGGTCAGCCCGGCCTCGCGCATCCGCTCGACGAGATCATGGACGTCGGCCAGCCCCGGTTGCGGCTCGGTCGAGGACTCACCACCGAGCACGCCGAGCAGCCCGCGCATCTCCACGAGCGCCTCCCGCCCGGTGGTCGCGATGGTGTCGAGGATCCCCGGGGCCCGCTCCGGCTGCTGCCCGACGACCATCCGGCCGGCCTCGGCATGACTGACCACCACCGCGAGCGAGTGCGCGACCACGTCGTGCATCTCGCGCGCGATGCGCTGCCGCTCCTCGGCGGCGGCCCGGTCGGCGAGCTGGTCGATCCAGGCGGCCCGGGTGGCCCGGAACCGGCCGAGGGCCCAGGCCGCCACCGTGGCCGCGAGCGTCGCCGTGGACACCATCAGCCACCAGGTCCACCCCTCCAGACCGGTGCCCTCGAACCCCGACAGACGTACGACGGTGACCAGACACCCCACCAGCCCGATGCCGAGCGCGACCCCTGGCCACGGCCGCCGGTCCCGCGCGCTGACCGCGTAGAGCAGCACGAAGAAGCACAGGCTGCTCGGCAGCAGCACCGGCCCGTACTCGCTCCCCGCCGCCACCGCCGTCGGCCCGCCCAGGTCCGGCGCGGCGACCAGCACCAGCTCGGCCAGCGCCCCGGCGGCGTACGACGCCAGCGGGAAGCGCCGCGCGGTCGCCACGGTCGCGTGCAGAACCACCAGCGCGGCCACCAGCGCGATCTCCCACGCCTTGGCGACCTCACCCTCGACGACCGACGTCCACCCGACCGGCAGCAGCACCAGCGCGAGCGCCCCGGCCAACGCCACCTGCCCTGCGTCTCCGAGCCAGCGGGGCCCGGGAGCTGCTGCCACGGTCATGCGATCACCCTAGGGCGAGGCAGTCGCGGCAACCATGGAAATCACCTGGCGGCGTAGCGGAGTCGGCATGCGGGTCGTCGCCCCGCGTCTAGGCAGTTCGCATCCGCGCGCGCAGCCCAGGCAGCTGCTCGAGGGCATTCGACCGCAGGACTCGCGGCAGCTCAGCCGGACCGAAGCTCTCGGCCAGCTGCGGTGCCGGATCCCCCGGAACGACGAAGACCGGCCCGGAGAACGGCCAGTCCGTCGCGAACATGATGTGGGAGACCGAGGTGACCTCACGCACCGACATCATCGCCGACGGAGCCGGCGACAGCGCGGTGTCGTAGTACAGCCGTCCGAAGTCGAGGTTCTGCTTGTCGAAGGCGCTCAGGTCGAGGTTCTGGGCGACCGCGGTGGTCACCTGCAGCAGCGACGTACGGTAGGCCAGGTACGGAAGCGTGCCGCCGGCGTGAGCGAGCAGCCAGCGCACGCGCGGGTATCGGGTGAAGACCTGGTGGTAGCTCATGTTGACCGCGGCGCGGGTCGTGTCGAACGGGAACTCGTAGAGGAAGGTCGGCAGGCCGAGATCGGGATAGGCGGCCGGGGTCACCGGGTGCACGAACACGAACGCGCCGAGGCGGTTCAGGGTCGCCATCAGCGGCTCGAGACGCGGGTCGCCGAGGTAGACGCCGTGGTAGTGGCTGAAGACGCCGATGCCGTCCAGGCCCAGGGTCCTGACGGCGCGGACGGCCTCGGCACAGGCGTTCGCGACGTCGACCGGGTCGTTCGGATCCCCCAGTGGAAGTACGGCGAAGCCACCGAATCGCCTGGCCAGGAGCGGGTCCGCCGTGGTCACGAGGGTCTCGCGGGTCCAGTCGTTGATCTGCTCGGCCATGTCCTTGCGTTCCGCTGCGGTGCCCAGGTAGGTGACTCCCGGCTCGGAGATCGAGACGACCTGGGCGGCGATGCCGTAGTCGTTCATGAAATTCACCGCCGCCGGCGGCGTCCACGCGGGGATCGGGATGCCGCCCGCGGTGACGACCCCG
This sequence comes from Nocardioides sp. NPDC126508, assembly GCA_040302365.1. Lineage (GTDB taxonomy): Bacteria > Actinomycetota > Actinomycetes > Propionibacteriales > Nocardioidaceae > Nocardioides. Next base: position 173,164 of record JBEOUM010000002.1, on the reverse strand, counting down.
TGCTCGGCGAGCGAGCGGCGGTAGAAGTCGGGGATGTGGTGGCAGTGCACGTCGATGCGTGACGGCGTGGTGCCTCGCGGACCGGTCGTGGCCGCGCCGGCGGCCCGGGTGACGAGGGTGCCGGCGGCCAGGCCGGCGCCACCGCCGAGCAGCGCGCGGCGACGGAGGGCAGGTGGGTTCATGGGCGGAGCTCCTCTCGTACGAGCGACGGGAACATGGCCTGGGCGTTCCCACGGTCGATGGCGACCCGGAGGTCGGCGTCGAGAGCCGTCTCCTCGTACTCCTGGCGCATGAAGCGCACCGCGGGCGCGGGAGCGAAGGGGAAGTCGCTGCCGTAGAGCAGCCTGCTCGGGTCCGCGAACGCCGTCAGGCTCGGAAGAGCCGATGGGCTGGAGGAGAGCGCGACGTCGAAGTAGAAGCGGCGCAGCAGGTCGAGGCGGCGCTTCGTCTCGCGTTTGCGGTCGACCATGGCCTTCGCCTGGGACAGCTTGTGCTCGCCGCGGATCATCGTCAGCAGGATCCGATGGCTGACGTACGGCAGGAAACCGCCCGCGTGGGCCAGGATCCAGCGGATCCCGTCGTACTTCTCCAGGACGCCGCCGAGGACCAGCCCCGATGCCGCCCGCACGGTGTCGAGCAGGAAGTCGGCCGTGAACGAGGGGATGCCCGGCGCCGGCTCCGCCGGCAGCTCGCCCGGGTGCAGGAAGACCACCGCCCGCCGTTCGTGCAGGTGGGCGAGCAGCGGCTCGAACCCGGGGTCGTAGACGTAGCGGCCGGCGGCGTTGCTGAGCAGCACGACCCCGTCGGCACCGAGTACGTCCAGGGCGTGCTCGGCCTCGGCGATCGCACCGTCGACGTCAGGCAGGGTGAGGGTCGCGAAGAAGCCGAAGCGCGACTGGTCGCCGTCGACGACCTCGGCACAGAACTCGTTGAGTCGGCGCGCCAGCTGACGTGCCTGCCGGTCGTCCCCTAGCCAGGCGCCGGGGGTGGAGACGGACAGGATGCTCGTCGCGATGCCGTTGCGGTCCATCACCCGCAGCGACCTCTCCGGCGTCCACTCCGGGACGGCCACTCCCCCGGGCCGGAGCCCGCGCTCCTCCAGGAGGCGGCGGTAGAACGCCGGGACCGCATGGTGGTGCACGTCGACCCGACCAGGTTGCCGGCGCATCAGACCGCCTCGGCGGGCTGGACGGCGACGTACTCCTCGGGCAGACCGAGCTGCTGCCGCAGTCCGGCGGTCAGGGCGGCGACATCGCTGCCCGCGCCGAACACGAACCTGTCCGGGCGCAGGACCAGCACGTCACCGCGTCGGATCCGATGGTGTCCGAGCCAGCGACCCAGCTCGCCGGTCGTGTCCTCGAGGTCGACCAGGCCGGCCCTGCGACGGCCGTCACCCACGGTGCCCCGCGGACGAGCACCGGGGGCGAACACGGTCGCGAAGATCGCCCCGACCCGCTCCCAGGTGACGACGTCGCTGCCGAGCGTCTCGCGCGGGTCGATCCCGATGCCGACCACCGCCCAGCCGATCCCGACCGCGTCGTCGAAGCGGACCGGGCGGCCGTCGTAGCGGCGTACGACCGGTTGCGGTGCCAGCGTTCCCTCGGCGCCCCGGAGACCGCGGGACATGCCGAGGTAGGTGTCGCGACCGAAGCGGGGCTTCGGCTTCATGCCTGCCCGCTCGATCCAGCCGCCGAGTCCGGGGACGCGCAGTGCCGTCCACATCGCGGCATCGCGTGCCTTCGCCCCGACCGGGTGCTTGAGGGAGACCAGCGACTTGTTGAAGACCGAGAGCGCGATCATCGCCTTGGCGTGCGGCTTCCGCTCGGTCTCGTACGTGTCCAGGATCGCCGGGTCGGCGCCGTGCCGCAGGATCGCCTCGAGCTTCCAGGAGAGGTTGTCGGCGTCACGTACGCCGGCGTTCATGCCCTGCCCGATGAACTGCGGCGTCATGTGCGCGGCGTCGCCCGCGAGGAGCACCCGGCCCTCGCGCCAACGGTCCGCGGTGACCGCGTTGAACGTGTAGACGAGCTGGCGCCTCACCTCGACCTCGTCCATGTCGACGTACCTGCCGACGAGCCGGCGGACCGTCTCGTCGGACTCGAAGTCGGCCTTGTCGTCGGAGTCCTTGAGCTCGAACTCGAACCTGTGGTGGCCACCGGGCTGGGGACAGCTGACCGTCGGCATGTCCGGGTTGCAGACGAAGTCGAAGTACGGCAGGTGGCGGAAGGCGTCGGTGGTCTTCGCTGCCAGGTCGACGACGAGCCAGCGCTCGGGATAGCTCTTGCCCGACATGTCGATCCCCAGCTGGGTCCGCACCACGCTGCGGCCGCCGTCGGCCGCGACCAGGTACGCCACCCGCACCGTCTCGCTCGTGGCCTCGTCCACGACGTTCTCGCGCTTGCCGTAGGCGCTCCCGGTCGCGGCGGCGTGGCGGACGGTGACGCCGGCGTGATCCTGGGTGAAGCCGAGGACCTCGCGCCCGCGGCGTACCTCGACGTCGGGGTAGCGGTCCAGTGACGACTCGAGCCTGGTCTCCAGATAGGGCTGGTAGAGGAAGTTCACGACCGGCCACCACAGCGGCCGCTGGGTCTCGCGGAACTTCACCAGGGTCGTACCGTCGGACCGCACCCACTGCACCGCTGAGTCGACGTTCATGTCCTGATGGATCTCGTCGGCCACCCCCGCGGTCTGGAAGACGCGCAGCGCCTCGTCGTCGGTGTAGACGGCGCGCGCGTTGCCGTAGAACTCCGGCTCCCGCTCCAGGACGAGCACCGACAGGCCCCGACGGCCGAGCAGATGGGCGAGGGTGAGGCCGGTCGGGCCGAGTCCGACGACGGCGATGTCGTAGGTGTTCATGCAGGTGCTCCGCTCAGGGCAGGGACGGTGATCTCGGGATGGCGCAGGTGGGCGGCCGCCTGACGGAGCTGGCCGAGCTTGTCGAGGATGCCGGGGTCGACCGTCTGATGGCCCCAGACGCTGATGCCCTGATGGGTCGCGACCTGCCAGGCCTCCTCCATCTCGGGGGTGATGACGATCGGGTTCCAGCCGACCTCCACCTCGAAACCCGACGGACTCACGCAGTAGAAGGACAGCTCCTTGTCATTCGTGTGCTGCCCAATCGACCAGGCCATCTTGAAGCCGAGATCCCGGACGCGGCCGTACGCCCCGACCATGTCGTCGAGCGTCGCGGCCTGGATGTTGACGTGCTGGCAACGCGTACGGATCGGCTCGATCTTGAGGCCCTGGACGTTGGCGACCGCGATCGAGTGGTGGCGCTCGTTGACCCGCAGGAACCGGATCTTGAGCGTCAGCCCACCGATGTTCTCGTCGATGTAGTCGGTCAGCCTCGAGTCGAAGACCGTGTCGTAGTAGCGGTGGATCGCGAGCGGCTCCCGGGAGGTGATCGCGACGTGGCCCATGCCGCTGTCACCGGTGACGAACGCCGAGGTCGTCATCCGCAGCGGCTTCGGGGAGTCGTGGGCGACGGTGAAGATCTCCTGGACGATGCCCTTGGGTCCGGGGAAGCGCCACAGCCGCTCGACCCCGCGCAGGGCAGCCTCCTCCGGTGTCCCCTCGGCGACCGGTACGCCACGGTCCGTCACCCGGCCGATGACACGGTCGAACGTCTCGTGGTCGGTGATGTGCCACCCGATGGCCATCAGGTCCTCGGCAGGGCCGCGCCGGATGAGGAAGCGGCACTCCCGCTCGTCGAGGCGGAACCGCATCGTGTCGGCGTCGAGCTCGTCGACGTGCAGGCCGATCGCGTCGGAACCGAAGCTTCGCCACTCGCGGAAGCGCTGCGACTCGACCACCAGGTAGCCGAGCTGCACCCTGCCGAACACGCTCATGACAGGAACGCCGTCGCCAGCTCGTTGAACAGCTCGGCACGCTCCCACTGGACCCAGTGGCCGGTCTCGGCGGCCAGGTAGACGTCGCAGCTCGGCATGGTCCTGGCGAGCAGCTGTGCCCCGGAGGGACGGTTGACCTTGTCGTCCTGTCCCCAGACCACCAGCGTCTTCGCCCGCACCTCGGCCAGGCGACGGTCGCGGGACAGGTCCATCCGCCACAGTGTCCGCAGCGCGGACCGGCCGGACGGCCGGCGCAGGGGCGGGTCGGCGACCACCTCGGGCTGGATGCTGGCCTGGTAGCGCAGGTCGATCAGCTCGTCGGGGACGGCAGCGCCGTCGAAGACCAGGTAGTCACGGATGAACGTCTCGAGCTTCTCTCTGGTCGGCCCCTCGCCCCGGTAGTAGCCGAGCAACGCGTTGAGACCCTTGGTCGGCAGGCCCCGCGTGGTGCCGATGCCGCCAGGCCCCATCAGGATCAGCCGGTCGACCCGGTCGGGTCGGTCCATCGCCAGACGGAGAGCGGCCGCGCCGCCGTAGGAGTTCCCCACCAGGTGGGCCCTGTCCACGTCCATCTCGTCGAGAAGGCCACGCACCGCCGCCGCCAGGTCACCGAAGGGGTCCTCGTGGTCGATCTCCTTCGTCGAGCGCCCGTATCCCGGCATGTCCGGGACGATCACGCGGAAGCCCCGGGCCAGCGCATCGATGTTCCTCGCGTAGTTCGAGACACCCGTCGCCCCGGCCCCGCCACCGTGGAGAAGCACGACGCTCGGACCTGATCCGGCCTCGGTCACGAAGATGTCGCGCCTCCCGACACGGACGGTGCGCTCGGTGCGCTCGGCACGTGGGAGGTCGTTCACGGTGGTCATCAGATGCCCTTTCATCGGTCAACTGATGAGATCATCACTATCGATGGTTCCATCTGTCAAGCGTTTCTGATGACATCATCAGGTACGCTTTCCGGCATGACCTCGGAACCGCTGTCGCCGCCCTCGCGGATCGACCGACGCAAGGAACGCACACGGAACGCGCTGCTCCAGGCCGCGACGACCTTCCTCGCCGACGGCCAGCCGAACGTGAGCATCCAGCAGATCACCGATGCTGCCGACGTCGGCTTCGGTAGCTTCTACAACCACTTCGACAGCAAGGAAGAGCTCTTCGAGGCCGCCGTGGCCCGGGTGCTCGAGACGTACGGCACCCTGCTCGACGATCTCGTCGCGGCGTACGACGATCCTGCCGAGGTCTTCGCGGTCAGCTTCCGCATGACCGGGCGCCTGCAGCGGCAGCTGCCCGAGATGGTCCGCGTCATCCTGAACGAAGGGATGCGGATCCTCATCCACGACCGTGGGCTGGCACCCAGAGCCCTGCACGACATCGAGGCCGGCGTCGCCGCGGGGCGCTTCGACATCGACAACCTGCAGCTCGCCCTCATGACCGCCGGCGGCGCTCTGCTCGGCCTGCTTCAGCTACTCGAGAGCGAGCCGGATGCCGACGCCGGAGCACTCTCCGACCAGATGACCGTACGTCTCCTGCGAGCCTTCGGGATGGACAAGCAGGACGCGGCGGACCTGTGCTCGCGGCCGCTGCCGCCGCAGCCCGAGCTCTGAGAACGACCGCAGGCCCGCTCCGATCGGAGCGGGCCCGCGGGTGGTCCCGGCTCAGCCGGGCCGTGGACGAAGGGTCACATGCTGCGCGGGCCGGTGGCCTCGTCGCGCTCGGCCTCGCTCATGCTGCGCGACTTGAGCAGGCTGAGCACGGTGGTGACCGCCAGGATGCCGACGATGACACTGAGGGAGACCTCGATGGAGACCTCGGGGGCCCAGCCGACGTGGTGGCCGCCGTTGATGAAGGGCAGCTCGTTCTCGTGGAGGGCGTGGAAGATCAGCTTGAGGCCGATGAAGCCGAGCAGGATCGCCAGGCCGTAGGAGAGGTAGACCAGCCGCTCCAGCAGGCCACCGATGAGGAAGTAGAGCTGGCGCAGACCCATCAGCGCGAAGATGTTGGCGGTCATCACCAGGTAGGCCTCGTTGGTGAGGCCGTAGATCGCCGGGATCGAGTCGAGCGCGAACAGCAGGTCGGTGGTGCCGAGCGCGCAGATGACCACGAACATCGGGGTCGCCAGCCGCTTGCCGTTCTCCTGCACGAACATCTTGGCGCTGCCCCACTGCGAGGTCAGCGGGATGTGGCGCTCGAGGAACTTCACCACGGCGGGCTCCTCGTACTCGTCCTCGTCCTCGCCGCCCTCCAGAGCCAGCTTGACCGCGGTGTAGATCAGGAACGCACCGAAGAGGTAGAAGACCCAGCTGAAGTTCTCGATCGCGGCGGCGCCGACGCCGATGAAGATGCCGCGGAAGACCAGCGCCAGGATGATGCCGATGAGCAGCGCCTTCTGCTGGTACTGCCTCGGCACCGCGAACTTCGACATGATGATGATGAAGATGAACAGGTTGTCGACCGAGAGCGAGTACTCGGTCACCCAGCCCGCGAAGAACTCGGTGCCGTACTTCGGGCCCGCGAACGCGTAGATCCCGATGCCGAAGACCACGGCCAGACCGATGTAGAGGCTCAGCGCGACGATCAGCTCTCGACGCGAGGGCTCGTGCGGACGACGGCCGATGACGAGCACGTCGACGAGCAGCACGGCACTGGCGATGCCGATGGTCAACCACCAGATGAGAGGGGAGACGTCCACGAAGGGACTCCTTAGATCGTGAGGCAGAGCGGTTCTCTGGGAAGGTTAGGCGACCGAGGTCGTAGCTTCGAAGTCGCAGCAGGCCGACCCAGTTGTATGACAAGTGCTTAGCAAGTCTAACAAGTAGCACGTCGGGCGCCCCACATGATCTCAGGTGCGGACAACCGGATGAGTCAGCGATCACACCGTGGATGACTGGACCTCAACCGGACTTGATGTTTTAGCGTCACTGCCAAAGAGAGAGGAGGGGGTGTGAGCGACACACTCACCGACCAGTTCAAGGCCGGCTTCCGTCGATACCCCACCGGCGTGGCCATCGTCGCCGCCTCGACCGAGACCGGCCCTGTCGGAGCGACGGTCTCGAGCGTCGCCTCGGTCAGCGCGAACCCACCGATGCTGTCGTTCTCGGTGTCTCGGTCCGGCCGGTCCGGCCCGGCGCTCACCGGGAGCGACCGGCTCGCGGTGCACGTCCTGACCGAGTCCCAGGCCGACGTCGCTGCGGCCTTCGCCGACCGCACCGCACCGAGGTTCACCGTGGCACAGGGCTGGACGCTCCCCCAGGGCGAGCCGCCGGTCCTGGACGACGCCGCCGCGAGCTTCTACGGGCAGGTGGTCCGCGTCATCCCCGCCGGCGAGGCCTGGCTGGTGCTGCTCGAGATCGACGCGGTCGGCCTCGACGAGACCGCCGAACCGCTCCTCCACCACGACCGGCACTACTGGTCGCTCGGCCCTTCCGCCAGCACCGTACCGCTCGACCGCATCCTGCCCGAGAAGGCTTCCTGACCGTCGCTCGACGGTCTCTTCACCACACCACCGAGAGGAACCACCCATGCGTCTGTTCGCTCCCACCATCGAGGTCTCGGCCCATTGCGACCTGCCCTGCGGCGTCTACGACCCCGCCCAGGCCCGCATCGAGGCCGAGTCCGTCAAGGCCGTCATCGCCAAGGCCCTGGACAGCGACGACCCCGACTTCCGCACCCGAGCGGTGATCATCAAAGAACAGCGCTCCAACCTGGTCAAGGAACACCTCTGGGTGCTGTGGACCGACTACTTCAAGCCCCCGCACTTCGAGGCCTACCCCCAGCTCCACACCCTCGTCAACGAGGCCACCAAGCTCGCCGGCGCCTCCGGCACCAAGGGCACCCTCGACCTCGAGGTCGCCGACCAGCTCCTCGCCAAGATCGACGAGATCGCCGAGATCTTCTGGGCGACCAAGAAGGCCTGACCCGTCTTTCCAGAAGCCAGGTCCCGGCGCCGTGCCGGGACCTGGCTTCTTTCATGGGTCATCTGCCAGGACGTACCAACCGCTCGTCGGGGATGACGGCGACACCGAGGATCTCGATCATCGCCTCCGGCTGCCAGAGCGCCGTGGTCCCGATCCCCGCCATGGCCGGGTAGACCGGGCCGGCGAGCTCGCGCCAGACAGCCCCGATCTCACGACCGTGCGCCTGGTAGTCGGGGATGTCGGTCAGGTAGATCGTGATCGAGGTGAGGTCCTCGGGGACGCCGCCGGCCTCGCGCAGCGTGGTGAGCACGTTGCCGAATGCCTGCCGGAACTGCTCGACGATGCCACCCGGGACGATCCGCATGTCCTTGTCGAGGGCCGTCTGGCCGCCGAGGTAGAGCGTGTTGCCGCTGAGCGTGCCGTGGGAGTAGCCGCTCGGCGCGGGCAGCGCCGTGGGATTCACCGGGACGGGCGTGAGGTCGGTGTTCATGATTCGACGGTAGGGCATCTATTGACATTCCTACAACGTTCGTGCAGAAAATGAAACACATCCTGAATCGAACGGACAGGACCTCACATGGACCCCACATCCGACACCTCCGGTCTCGTCGTCCCGGTCGTCACCCGCGCCGGCTTCGAGCCCGACCTGACCGGGCAGAGCGAGGGCGCCACCCGGATCAGCGGCGTGAGCATCCAGCACACGCCGGCCACCAAGCTGTGGTTCGGCAAGGTGCACAACCTCGCCGGCTACCGCTCCGTCCCCCATCACCACGGCGAGGCCGAGACCGGCGGCTACGTGCTGTCCGGCCGGGCCCGGATCTACTTCGGCGAGAAGTTCCAGGACTACATCGACATGTCGGAGGGCGACTGGGTGTTCGTGCCGCCGTTCATGCCGCACGTCGAGTGCAACCTCGACCGCAACCACCCGCTGACCTGGATGACCACCCGCACCCCGGAGAACATCGTCATCAACCTCCCCCAGGTCGACGACGCCGACCTGCGCGACTGGGCGGACCGGCCATGACCGCCGCGAGCTCCGAGACCTTCACCGACGCCGTCACCCTGAAAGAGTGCGAGGCCGAGGTCTTCGACCTCGCCTTCACCGCGACCACGCAGCCGTGCCCCTGGCCGAAGGCGTACGGCGGCGACATGGTCGCCCAGGCGCTCGTCGCCGCCTCCCGGTCGGTGACCGACGGCAAGGCGATGCACTCGATGCACTCCTACTTCATGCGCCCCGTCGACATCGGCGCCGAGGTCCGCTACGAGGTCGAGGTGCTGCGCGACGGCCGCGGCTACAGCACCCGCCAGGTCCGTGGCTTCCAGAACGGCAAGCCCGTCTACGTGTGCCTGGCAAGCTTCGCCGCCGGGGAGCCGAGCGGCAGCTTCGAGGCCACGATGCCGGCCGGGATCCCCGGTCCCGAGACCTTGCCGACCTCCGCCGCCTACCTCGCCGAACGCACCGGCGGCACGATGACCGAGGCCTCCAAGGCGTACTGGTCGGGCGGGCGGAGCTTCGACATGCGACACGTCCCGGGGCCGGTCTACCTGACCGTCGAGGGCGAGCGGTCGCCGCACCAGGCCCTCTGGGTCAAGCCGTACGCCGCCCTCCGCCCGGTCGAGGGCCTGACCGACCAGCAGCGGGACACCGCGGCGCTCGCCTACGTCTGTGACTACACGATCCTCGAGCCCGCCCTACGGGTGCTCGGCCTGGCCTGGGCCGACGAAGGGCTCGTGACCGCGAGCCTCGACCATGCGATGTGGTTCCACCGGCCCGTCTCGATGGACGACTGGCTGCTCTACGCCCAGGAGGCGGTCTCGGTCGAGGACGGTCGCGGCACCGGGATCGGCCGGTTCTTCACCACCGCCGGCGTACATGTCGCGACCGTCGTCCAGGAGGGCATGATCCGAGCCGCGGGAACGGCGCGATGAACGCGCTGAGCCCGACCGGCTACCGGGACACGTTCGCCCGCGACCACCTGCCGCCGGCCGAGCAGTGGCCGACGCTGGAGTTCACCACGCCGCTCCTGGACTACCCCGAGCGCCTCAACGCCGCGGTCGAGCTGGTCGACGCGACCGTCGCTGCCCAAGGCCGTGACCGCCCCGCCCTGCGCACCCCCGACGGCACGGTGTGGACCTACGGCGAGCTGCTCATCCGCGCCAACCAGATCGCCCACGTGCTCGTCGACGACCTCGGCCTCGTCAGCGGCAACCGGGTGCTGCTGCGCTCGCCGAACAACCCGTGGACGGTCGCGGCCTGGCTCGGGGTGCTCAAGGCCGGCGGCATCGTCGTGACCACCATGGCCGCGCTCCGGGCGACCGAGCTCGGCCCGATCGTCGCGAAGACCCGGCCCGCGGTCGCGCTCGTCGACCACCGGTTCACCGACGACGTGCACGCGGTCAGGGACACCGTCGCACCCGACCTGACCATCGTGACCTACGGCGGCGAGGCCGAGGACGACCTGACCCGCCGGGTCCTGGCCAAGCCCGGCGAGTTCGCCGCGGTCGACACCGCGGCCGACGACGTCGCCCTGTTCGGACCGACCTCGGGAACGACCGGCGTCCCGAAGATCACCACCCACTTCCACCGCGACATCCTCTCGATCGACAACACCTTCGGCCGGGCGACGCTGCGGCTGGAGCCCACGGACGTGGTGGCGTGCACGGCGCCGTTCGCGTTCACCTTCGGGCTCGGCATGCTGGTCGTCTTCACCCTCCGCGCCGGGGCCTGCGCCCTGCTCACCGAGGCTGCCTCGCCGGTCCAGCTCGCCGACCTGATCGCCGAGCACGGGGTCACGGCGCTCGCGACCGCGCCGACGGCGTACAAGCAGATCCTCAAGGCCGGCGCGATCGACAAGCTCAAGGGGCTGCGCGTCGCGGTCACCGCGGGCGAGCACATGCCCCGGTCGACCTGGGAGGAGCTCGAGCGCGAGCTGGGGCTCCGGGTCATCGACGGCATCGGCGCCACCGAGATGCTGCACATCTTCATCTCCGCGGCCGGCGACGACATCCGCCCCGGGGCGACCGGCAAGCCGGTGCCCGGCTACCGCGCCGCCATCCTGGACGCCGAGGGCAACGAGGTCGGCGCCGGCGCCGAAGGACGGCTCGCGGTGATCGGCCCGGTCGGCTGCCGCTACCTCGACGACGAGCGCCAGCGCGGCTACGTCGTGAACGGCTGGAACGTCACCGGCGACACCTTCGTCCGCGACGAGGACGGCTACTACTGGTACCGCTCGCGCACCGACAACATGATCGTCTCCTCCGGCTACAACATCGCCGGACCCGAGGTCGAGGAGGCCCTGGGCACCCATCCGGACGTGGTCGAGGCCGGCGTCGTCGGCGGACCCGACGCCGACCGGGGAGCGATCGTGTGCGCGTTCGTGGTGCTCCGCGAGGGTGTCGACGGCGATGCCGCGAAGGCCGCGGAGATCCAGCAGTACGTCAAGGGGCGGCTCGCTCCCTACAAGTACCCGCGCCACATCCGGTTCGTCGGATCCCTCCCGCGCAACACCAGCGGCAAGCTCCAGCACTTCAAGCTGCGCCAGATCGTCGAGTCGGAGACCCGGACATGAGGATCGCGATCGTCGGCGGCGGGCCCGGCGGGCTCTACTTCGCCACGCTGATGAAGACCCTCGACCCGAGCCACGAGATCACCGTGTGGGAGCGCAACGCCCCCGACGACACGTTCGGCTTCGGCGTGGTCTTCTCCGACGAGACCCTCGGCAGCATCGAGGGCGCCGACCCGGTCGTGCACGATCGGATGGAGGCGCTGTTCGCCCGCTGGACCGACATCGACGTCGGTCTCACCGACGGGCAGGGCGCGCGCCACTCGTTCACCGTCGGCGGGCAGGGCTTCGCCGCGATGTCCCGCAAGGACCTGCTCCAGATCCTGCAGCAGCGGGTCGCCGAGCTGGGCGTGACCGTCCACTTCCGCACCCCTGCTCCCGACCCTGACGAGCTGCGCGCGACGTACGACCTGGTGCTGGCCGCGGACGGGGTCAACTCGGCCGTCCGCACCAAGTACGCCGACCGGTTCGGGCCCAGCCTCGACCGCCGTCGGAACAAGTACATCTGGTTCGGCACCGACCTGGTCTTCGAGGCGTTCCAGTTCTTCGTCAAGCAGACGGAGTGGGGCACGATGCAGATCCACGGCTACCCCTTCTCCGACCGCGGCTCGACGTTCATCGTGGAGATGCGCGAGGAGGTCTGGCGCCGCGCCGGCCTGGACCGCAACGAGGACCAGGCCTTCGCGCCCGGAGACTCCGACGAGTACGCCGTCGGCCGGATCGCCGAGATCTTCGCCGACGAGCTGCGGGGGCACACGATCCTGACCAACAACTCCCGCTGGATCAGCTTCCAGACCGTACGCAACGAGCACTGGTTCGACGGCAACGTCGTACTCCTCGGCGATGCCGCCCACACCGCCCACTTCTCGATCGGCTCCGGCACCAAGCTGGCCATGGAGGACGCGCTCGCGCTGGCAGCGTGCCTGCACGAGCACCCCTCCCTCGACGATGCTCTGGAGGCGTACCAGACCGAGCGGAAGCCGGTGGTCGAGTCGACCCAGCGGGCGGCCCAGGCCTCGCTGGAGTGGTTCGAGAACATCGACATGTACGCCGGCCAGGACCCCCCGCAGCTCGTCTTCAACCTGCTCACCCGCTCCCGACGGATCACCTTCGAGAACCTCAAGGAGCGCGACGCCGACTTCGCGATCCTGATGGAGGCGGAGTTCGCCCGCCACCAGGGTGCGGAGGAGGTGGCGCCGGCGATGTTCCAGCCGGTCCGGATCGGCGGGCTGGAGCTGAAGAACCGGGTCGTGCTCTCGCCCATGGACATGTATTCGGCGATCGACGGCGTACCTGACGAGTTCCATTTGGTCCATCTCGGCTCGAAGGCGCTCGGCGGAGCCGGTCTGGTGATGACCGAGATGACCTGCGTCTCCCCCGAGGCCCGGATCACGCCCGGCTGCCCGGGCATCTGGACCGACGAGCAGCGCGACGCCTGGCGCCTGGTCACCGACTTCGTGCACCGCCGCTCGACGGCCAGGATCGGCATGCAGCTGGGCCACTCGGGCCGCAAGGGCTCGACGAAGCTCATGTGGGACGGCATGGACGAGCCGCTCGAGGACGGCAACTGGGAGGTCATCGGCCCCTCCCCGCTCCCCTACGGCGACGGCTGTCATGTACCGCGGGAAGCGACGCGTTCCGACCTCGACAAGGTGGTCACCGACTTCGTCGCCGCCGCCCGGCGGGCGGTCGAGGCCGGTTTCGACCTGATCGAGATCCACGCCGCCCACGGCTACCTGCTCAGCTCGTTCCTCTCCCCCGTCGCCAACCATCGTGACGACGCCTATGGCGGACCGCTGACCAACCGGCTCCGGTTCCCTCTGGAGGTCTTCGACGCGGTCCGTGCTGCCGTGCCTGCGCACATCCCGGTCACGGCGCGGATCTCGGCCACCGACTGGATGCCCGACGGCAACACCGACGAGGACGCGGTCGAGATCGCCCGAGCGTTCGTCGAGCACGGCGCGGCCGCCATCGACGTCTCCTCCGGCCAGGTGAGCAAGGACGAGAGACCAGCCTTCGGCCGCTCGTACCAGACCCCGTTCGCCGACAAGATCCGCCACCGCGTCGCCGAGCCGGCCGGCGCGAAGGTGATCGCCGTCGGCGCGATCTCGTCGTACGACGACGTCAACTCGATCCTGCTCGCCGGCCGCGCCGACCTCTGTGCGCTCGGCCGCACCCACCTGTTCGACCCCAGCTGGACGCTGCACGCCGCTGCCGAGCAGGACTACCGGGGCCCTGCGGCCGAGTGGCCGGTGCAGTGGGAGGCCGGGCGGCGCAAGCCGCCGACGTCGCGCAGCGACAAGATCCCGCCGCGGCTGCAGCTGCTCCGGACCGGCGAGACCGACCCTGTCCACGTGCGGTGGGCCCCCGGGACCCGGGCGGAGAATCCGGCAGAATGCCACGGGTGACTACGGCGGAGGCTGCACCGGCAGGCCAGCAGAACCGACGATCGCGCACCACCGTCGTGACGTTCCTCGGCGCCGTCGTGCGACCGCTCGGAGACTGGATGCCGATCGCCGGCGCGATCGACCTGCTCGCCCAGGTAGGGCTCGACGCCCCCTCCGTACGCACCGCGGTCCACCGCCTCAAACGGAACGGCTGGCTCGAGTCGTCGACCCGCGACGGGAGCCGCGGCTACGGGCTCACCCCGACCGCCCTCACCACGCTCGCCGCCGGCGACGAGGTGATCTGGCACGCCCGCCAGCCCGCCGACCTGGCCGACGGCTGGTGCATCGTGAACTTCGGCATCCCCGAGTCGATGCGCGCCAAGCGCCACCAGCTGCGCGCCCACCTCTCCCACCTGGGCTTCGGCAACGTCGGCACCGCCCTGTGGATCGCACCCGCCCGGATGCGCGAGGCCGCCGAGCGAGCGGTGACCGAGCTCGGTCTCGAGTCGTACGCCGCGATCTTCGTCGGTGGCTACCACGGCACCCAGGACCTCACCGAGCTGCTCTACAGCAGCTGGGACCTGGAGGCGATCGACCAGAGCTACCGCGACTTCATCACCGCCCACGACGCTCTCGCCTCGCGGCTGGAGAGCGCTGCCCCGTCAGGCCAGGACGCCTTCGTGACCTACCTCGACGTCGTCGGCCAGTGGCGCAAGCTCCCCTTCCGCGACCCTGGCCTGCCCCACGACGTACTCGCCCCGGACTGGAGCGCACCCGCCGCTGTCGCTCTCTTCGAGCGGCTGGTCGAAGCCCTCGAGAAGCCCGCGCTCGCGCACGCGGGCGCTCATTGGCCGTCGCGCTGAGGGTGCCTGCCGGGACGTACGGCAGTCAGGCCTGGTCCTTGGTCAGGTGCAGCAGCCAGTCCTTCTCCGTGCGGATCAACGCGTACCGCCGAGCGGGTCCGCGACCGTGCAGCGTGAACAGGATGCGCCGATCGTTGCGATCGTGCTCCTCCCACCACCCGATGTCCGCGATCAGCTTGTCGGCGTCGGTGTAGGTCAGGTGCTCGAGCGCGTGGTCGGCGACCGCGATCGCCAGCACGTCCTTCCCGGGGCTCACCGGCAGCCCGCGCGGCACCGCCCACGACCTCAGCACCCCGTCCTCCTCGAGGCGAAGATCGAAGTGCGGCCGCGGTCTGCGGTGGTCATGGAGCACGAACGCCCGGCCACCGGCATCGCTACGCGCCATCGGCCGCTCCCGCCATCGTCAGCTCTCGGCTCATGTCGTTCATTGTGCGGGCATCCGGTGAGCGGGCGAAAAGTAGAAAACCCGGGCTGTTCAGCAATGAATTGCCTACTGAGACCGGGTTTTCACCTGGTGGAGCTGAGGGGATTCGAACCCCTGGCCTTCTCATTGCGAAGGCTTGTCGACCCTCGCTCATGCGCTGAGCAAGAGTCCCATCTGTTGTATCCGTTGCGCATCATCGCACCCTCGGGGGGAATCGGGGGGGGAACGAATCATTGACAAGGCAGACCGCCATCGTTCAGCCTGCCGAGATATCGGGCGACGCCTACGAACCGAAGCAGGCCGCGGTCAGGGGAGGTAAGCGGTCCCGCGCGGCGGGTTGCGCTGCCGCCGTCTAGGTCAACTAACCCCGAGCCGTGTACTAGGCGAGTTAGAGTGCTGGCTGCTGGCCCACCTGGCTGCCGGGGCAGCACCTGTGCACCGAGAGCGCCTCGGTCGCAGGTAGCCGCCTGTCATTGGTCGTCGTTCAGGTCAACGAAGACCGCACCCTTGACCACCTCTCCGTCGTCCCGAGTAGCGCGCACCTCGACGAAAAACGACGACTCCTCGAGGGTCCGCCGACTTTGACGCCTCAGGAGCACTGTCACTGACTGCTTACCCGGCAGAAGGGGAATGTCGATGGACTTCGCATAGAGGGTCATCCCGTTCTTCTTGTCAGTTCCGGTCTCGAATTCAAGACCCCCCACCTCAGGAATCTCAACATGCAGGTCCTTGAACATATGGTCCCCTCTGTTGAAAATCTTCACCCGGGCCCGACCGTAGGTAGGAAATTCAAAGCCAAACCGCAGATCCTCTCGCGCTTCGCGAACTTTGGGAGCCTCCTTCGTGGCTTCGGCGGGCGTTACGTCGGCCGTAGGCGGGGGCGGGGGCGAGAAGTCGCCGGCGTTGTGCCAGTCCGTCCCGTCGGTCTGAACGCCGCAGCCTGCCTCTCTTAGCCGGGTGGCCAGTTGTTGGCGAGCCGCAACATCGTTGGTTAGCCGAAGGATGTGACGGCCGGCCACGTCTGAAAACGACCGCAACAGGCCCACTTCGACCAGCACCGTCTTGTCGGGATGGGTGCCGAACGCCATCCCCGCCTCAAAAAGAACGTTGGGGCGGGCTTGGAGCTGCGGACGCGCATCGGCCTCGCCGTGGTAGCTCAGGTCCTCGCGTAGGTAGGCAATCTCGTCAGGCGTGAATAGGACCACGACAGCCGCGGCGCGGACGAAAGCCGCCTCCAGGACGTCTCCAATGTAGGGAGAAGCTGTGCCGGTGAACGCAAGGGCCGTCGACCACTCAATCGGTTGGAGGTTGATGGCCCGGAGGAAGTCGAACATCGAGCGCCGAACAGCCTCGTTGCGCCCGTGGACGACAAAAACTGAGCGGGGATCTGGGTTCGTTTCCGCCGGCTCGGTCACGACGGCCATGCTAGGCCAATCGCGGTGTCGCTACTAGACCAGGTAGGACCCGGTGGCCGACCAACGAGGCGGGCGACATCGGGGCGGCTTGTACGGCAGAGGCAAGGCATCCGAGCGATACTTCCCCGAATCCGAGGATTCGATCCACCTACCTCTCGAAACCCACTCCGGGACCAGCACGCGCCGCTAGCCTCGACGCACCTACGAAGAAAGTGCGGCTCGTGCCACTCATCGATCACACACGACGAAAGTGCTTCATCTCGTACCATCACGCCGACGAGGCTGAGGTTCAGACGTTCATCGAAGACTTCGACCACGACGAAGACATCCTGATCGCGCGCGGAATCGGGGCGAGCATGTCAGGCGACATCATCAACAGCAAGAGCAACGATTACATCATGTCGAAGATCCGAGAGAAGTACCTTCGCGATACGACGGTGACGATCGTGCTGCTAGGGCGATGCACGTCAGCGCGCAAGTATGTCGACTGGGAAGTTGCAGCGTCGCTGCGAAACACGGCTGCATACAAGCGCAACGGCCTGCTGGCGATCACACTGCCATCCGCCGCGAAGCTCGTCGGCCGAAAGTTGCCTCCCCGTGTCAAGGACAACGTCTCCGACAAAGACGGCTACGCCCGATGGTGGAAGTACCCGAAGAGTTCAAGTGGCTTGGCCAACATGATCGAGACTGCCTACGAGTACCGGACTTCTAGGGCGCACCTGGTGACCAACTCACGAGCACTCAAGTCCTACAATTCAGCATGCAATTGAGCAGCGGGCTAGCTGACAGCGACCTTCCCGGCTTCTGGCGTGATGCAGACGCCACATCACTGGATGGACAGCGCTGGACGCTCGCATACTCCCGCGCCAGACTGGGCGGGAGCTTGGCCGCCGCCTTCGGTGGCGCGGTGTCGCTCAGCATTGGTGAAGTGGACGTGGCGGCCATAGTGATTTTTATCGGTTTCGGAGTCGCCCTAGCGGCCGAACTTGCCTCGTGGGCCCACAAGCCTGAACGGGAGTGGTACGACGGGCGAGCGCTCGCTGAGTCGGCGAAGACTCTGGCTTGGCGTTACGCGGTCGGCGCGGACCCGTTTCCTGCCCAGATGGCCGCTCCAGACGCACGGGAACTCCTCAGGAGTCGGTTGCAGGAGGTGGCCGAGCGATCTGGGGCACAGGTCGTCCAGGAGTCCGACCATCCAGTCACCACCCCAGCCATGGAGTCCCTCCGCCAGCAGCCGTTCGACGTGCGCCGCGGTGCCTACGTCGAAGGGCGCACTAAGGATCAGAAAGACTGGTACGCAAGGAAGGCCGTCGCGAACGGGCGACACTCGACGTGCTGGACCAGGACATTAATCGTCGTTGAGCTCGTCGCCGTAACCATCGCCCTTGCGCGAATCTTCGGCGGTTGGGACGTCGACTTTGCCGGCATCTTGGCGGCGTTCATTGCCGCCGGCGCCGCGTGGATGGCGATCAAGCAGTTCGACCCTCTCGCGGCCGCGTACACAGTTGCCGCACGGGAACTTGCCATCCAGGCCGATCGGCTCCAAGGCGTTCCCGAAGCCATGTGGGCGACGACTGCCGCGGATGCGGAAGAAGCAATCAGCCGTGAGCACACAATGTGGCTCGCATCTCGGACCGGTAGATCCGCGCTCCGATAGGGATCTGGACTCACCAAGGTCACGGGCGGGCCGACCGCCCTCTTCCTCACCTGCCATAGGCCGCCGCCGTGCGCCGTCTCAGGGCATGTAAAGGCCAACTCAGTCGTCTGCCGCGAGCGACTCGATTCCTTCTCGAAGCCCTTCGATGAAGTCATCATTCACGCGTTCGTCAAGGTCAACGGTGATCTTCATAGTCACCTTTAGCGGGCCGTTCTGATCGTCGTCGTGTTCGGCCGACATCTCAGGAAGCCGGTTAGCCGTCTCTGCGAACTCCGTGACCAACGCGCGGATCTTCTCGATCGGATCCTTCCCGTACTTGGCTGCAGCGGACTGCGCACGACGGAACGAGTCAGGGACCGTGGATCCCAAGAGCCTCGCCGCCTCATCCAAGAAGCCCTCGTACACGTCAAGGAGCCGCTGGGCCATGTGCTGGATGCGCTCGGGGTCACCGGGCTCTCCTGGCAGGCCGAATGCCCGAACCCAAGCGTCGCCGTCCAGCACAGTGTTGAATGAGTTGATCAACGCGAGCGCATTGGTATTGGTGGATCGCAGAAACTCGTAGGCGTCGCGGCCCTTGTACGACCTACCCGTGGGCTTGGCGTAGCCCATCTCGTAATCCAAGTACTTGCCTTCGAGCGCCTTGATCCCCAGTTTCAGCGTTCCGGCGTATAGCCAGAATTCCCAGAAGTCGGGGCGCAAGGTGATCAGGTCCTGCAGTTCGTCTGGCGTCTGGGGCACGCGGCCTTCGTAGACCGTCGGGGTCTCGGTGCGGTCGGTACCCAGCTTGGCGTGAATCGCGTCGATGATCCCTTGGATGCCCTCCACGCGGGCGTCCAGATAAGCCACGGTAGGAAGCAATCCCGACAGTTCAGCGTCGTCGAGCCGGACCGGGAGGACGTATGGCCCGCGCTGAGCTAGAGCACGAGCCAGAGCGGACTTGCGTTCCAAATTGGTCCACATCTTGTCTGCGTACCCCGCCGAAACGAACACCACTACGTACCGCGCCTGGTGTTGGTAGACCTCCGTGAGGTAGTCGACTAGGTTCTCGCCCCAGATCTCGGCCTTGTAGTCCCCGTCATAGAAGACCGTGACGGCGTCTGCATCGAGGCCACGTACGACGCGCTCTACGTAGTCCCTGTTCTCTCCTGCAAACGACACTGCAATGTCGAACTTGAACTGACGCTCCTCATCTGCCATACGGTCGACCCTGCCAGAGGGTCCGGTCTACCTCTTGCTAATAGGGGACCGACACCGGGTCATAGCCAAAATTAGATACGCGCCGCGTGGAGGCGCCCTCGGCTTGGTGTGCCGCCGACTCCTCGCTCATCATGAGGACGGCCACCGGGTGTCTGCCTTGCGGATATGCGCAGCGTTGACCCACGACTGAGTCACATACGACCCGCCGTAATCACCTGGCTGTGGCAGGCGCGGCCGACGACCTCGACGGCGGTCTGCCGATCCTCTGGACGTCGCGAGAGGTCGCGGAAGCACTCAAGGTGACGCCGTCGACGCTCTGCCGCTGGCGGGCAACGGGCAAGGGGCCTCGCGTCTACTGGCTCTCTCCCGACTCGCCCCGTTACCGCCGTAGCGACGTGCTCGCCTGGCTTGAGGAGGTGGCCGTGTGAACGTTCGGGAGATGAAGAACGGTCGCTGGCAAGCGCGACTGACGCAAGGCCGGGTCGACATCGGCACCAAGATGTTCGACACCCGCCGCGAGGCTGTCGACTGGCTCACCCGCGAGCGTGCCGCGCTCGCGGGTGGGTTCGACCGCCGCGCTGGACAGATCACCGTCCGTAAGGCCCTGCCTATGTGGCTCGATGAGCGGAAGGCGACCGTCGCTCCGAAGACGTACACCGCCGATGCAGCGCTCCCGCGCCTGACACCACCCGCCCTGTCAGCGCTGCAGATCGGCAGCGTGACCGAGCGCGAGGTCTCCCGGGCGTTGATCGCGCTCCGCCGGCGAGGTCTCGCCGAGAAGTCGGTCAAGCGCTACCGGGCGTCGCTGTCGTCCTTCTTCGCTTGGGCAGTCCGCGAACGCATGGTCCAACGCAACCCCGTCACACCGACCCGAGTCCCCAAGGCAAGTGAGGTGGCCACCGAGATGCACCCGTTCAGCGAAGCCGAGTTAGAGACCTTCGTCCTCGATGCCGCCCGCCTCGCATCGAGGGACTCGGTCAGCGCCATTCGAGCAGCAGAGCGGGTACGCGACCTCGCCCGGCTCTCCGACATCCTGCTGATCGCGGGATGGACCGGGCTCCGCTGGTCGGAGCTGCGCGAGGTTCGAGTGAGCGACGTCGTGTTCGACCCGATGCCTGGCATCTACGTTCGACGCGCAGCACCAGAGGGAGGCGAGGCCAAGACAACCAAGTCCGGGAAGTCCCGATTCGTGCCGCTCGCGGACCGCATCCTCCCGACCATCAAGGACCTGGTCGCCGGACGCACCACCCGCGATCTGGTGTTCGTCACCGCCACTGGTCACCGATTGCACGCGAGCGCCGTCAAGCGAGCCGTCGACTGGGATCTGATCTCGCATGGGCGCAGGATCCACGATCTGCGCCACACGGCTGCCTGTCTGTGGCTGGCGAAGGGCGTGCCCGCGACCACCGTTCAGGCCTGGATGGGGCACGCCTCGATCGCGACGACAAACATCTACCTGCACCACCTCGGGACCGTCGCAGATGAGGCCGGATTGGCCCGTCTGAACGGCTCGGGGGGAATCCGGGGGGAATCCGCGGAGTAATGGCAGCACAAACAAGCAAGAACCCCGCCTGACTCTCTGCGTTTCCGCAGGTCAGACGGGGTTCTTCTTTGGTGGAGCTGAGGGGATTCGAACCCCTGGCCTTCTCATTGCGAACGAGACGCGCTACCAACTGCGCCACAGCCCCAAGCGATGAGAAACGTTAGCACCTCGTCGCGGGTGTTACCCAATCAGTAGGGCTTCAGGAGCCCGTGGCGCGGCCGCGCGCCTCTTCGGCTGCCGCAGCCGCGGCACGCTCGGCCTCCTCGGCCTGGCGGACGAGCTCGGAGTCGGCCGCGTTGCGACCCGAGCTCCACACGCCGGTGGCGTCGAGGTCGATGGTGCGCACGGTGCGGCGCGGCGCCGCCTCCTTGGAGACGTACGTCGGCAGCGGCGTCTCCACCGGCTTCCAGGCACCCGCGGGGAGCTGCTCGCCGGTCTCCGCCGGGTGCTCGACGACGGCGACCAGATCGCCGGTGTCCTGGTCGATGTCGAAGGTGACCCGGGGCGGGGCGACGGGCTCCGGCTCGGGGATGTCCTCGGGGAACGGGATCCGTGCCCAGACCTCGCGCTGGTGGCGCACGCTGAGCCGGCAGGTGACCAGCCAGGCGGCAACGAGCCCGGCCGGGATCGCGATCCAGACCGGGCCGATGACACCGAAGCCGGCGAGTGCGCCGACCACAGCCAGACCTAGGACCAGCACTCCCAGGACGATCGAGCGGCGCTTGGCGGCGGCTCGAGCCGCGCGGCGGCGTACGGCCATCGGGACGGGCCGCGGAGCACTCACCCGTTCGGGATCGGTCTCGGCCTCGGGCTTCTTCGAGGACTTCTCGGTCACCAGGTCGGTGGAGTCCTTGCCGGTGGCCTCTCGCCGTGCGAGGATCCGACGGGACTTGGAGATGGCGGCACTGGCCCGGCTCTTCGTCCCGTCCTCGGCCGTCGCTGTCTGTTCGAGCGCTTTGGGCACCAAGTACACCGCCCACGCCACGGCGAGGGCGACGAAGATGAGTGCGCTCGGGTCCACGTCAAGAAGCGTAGGAGCCATTACCAGCCCGTAGGCGGACGTGCAGTGGTGTGTCGCGTGTGACTTGTGTGATTTCAGGTGGACACGCCGACGTCAATGCCTCATTCAGGTGACAAACCCAGTCTGGCCAGCATTCCTTGGTGACATTCCTCAACCGTTATCGCGAAGATACGGTGATCTCGCCAGGCTCCGTCGATGTGCAGGAACCGGGGCGCGTATCCGATCTCGTCGATGCCGAGCTTCTCCACGACGCGGAGCGAGTTGGAGTTCTCCGGACGGATGCAGATCTCGATCCGATGCAGCCGCGCGGTGGTGAAGCAGTGGTCGATGACCAGCGCCACCGCCAGCGGCATCACACCCCGGCCGGCGAATGCCTGGTCGATCCAGTAGCCGATCGAGGCGAACTGCGCGGAGCCGCGCACGATGTTGTTGACCGTGACCTGACCAGCGAAGACACCGTCGACCTCGATCGCGAACGGATAGGTCACCCCGCGCTTGGCCTGCCGCCGAAGACGACGTACGAGGCTGGCGAAGGTCGTGGGCCGGGCACTCGAGCCCGGGGGCACGGTGGCGTCCCACTGGTGCAGCCAGGCAGCCGAGCGACGGCGTGCCTCGGTCCAGGCCTTGGCGTCGGTGCGGTCGAGAGGGCGAATGGTCACCGCGCCGTGGGAGAGTACGGCGGGCCAGCCGGGATCAGTCATCATTGGTCCGAATCAATGGTCCGAATCAGTGGTCGCTGCCGACCGACTGCTCCACGGCGTGGGGCAGCAACGAACGCAGCACGTCGATCGCATCCTTCACGCCACCCCGGGACCCGGGAAGGTTCACCACCACGCACGCTCCGATCTGACCGGCCAGACCGCGGGACAGTAGCGCCGTCGGGATCCCCTTGGCCACTCCGGCCGCCCGGATGCCCTCGGCGATGCCCGGGATCTCGCGGTCGAGCAGGGGACGGGTGACCTCGGGGGTGCGGTCGGTGGGCGTCAGCCCCGTGCCTCCGGTGGTGAGGACGACGCGCGCCCCCTCCTCCGCCGCGCGGGCGATCGCCTCGCCGACGGGGTCGCCGTCGCGTACGACCTCGGGAGGGCCGACCACGAAGCCGAGCTCTTCGAGGAAGGCGACCAGGAGCGGTCCGGTGGTGTCCTCGTAGACACCCGCCGAGGCGCGGTTGGAGGCGACGACGACGGTCGCTTTCAGACTCATCGCGTGAAGTCTCCCGACTTCCCACCGGTCTTCGTCTCGACCCGGACATCGGTGATGACCGCGCGCTTGTCGACCGCCTTGATCATGTCGACCACGGTGAGGCCGGCGACGGCGACCGCGGTCAGCGCCTCCATCTCGACACCGGTGCGGTCGGTGGTCTTCACGGTCGCGGTGATCTCGACGGCGTCGTCGGCGACACTCAGCTCCACCTTGACGCCCGAGACCGCCAACGGGTGGCACAGCGGGATCAGGTCGGGGGTCTTCTTCGCGCCCATGATCCCGGCGATGCGGGCAACGGCGAGCGCATCGCCCTTGGGTACGCCCTCGCCGCGGAGCAGCTCGATGACCTCGGCGGAGACCAGCACCCGCCCGGACGCGGTCGCGGTGCGGGTGGTGACCGCCTTCTCGGAGACGTCGACCATCCGGGCCGCGCCGGTCTCGTCGACATGCGTCAACCTGTCAGCCATCAGAACTCCACGTCCAGCTCGATCACGTCGACCTCGGCGTCCTTGTCCAGCGCGGTCGTCTCCGGCGGGATGACGATCAGGCAGTTCGCGCCGGCGAGGTCGCCGATCAGGTGCGAGCCCGGCCCGCCGATGGGCGAGACGCCGGCGCGGGAGCCGTCGTACCAGCCGCGCAGATACTGCTCCTTGCCCTGCGGGGAGCGGACCGGGTGGGTGAGGGCGGCGCGGTGTGCGGGTCGCGCTTCCGGCGTCATGCCCATCAGCCGGCGCAGCGCCGGGAGCACGAAGAGCTCGAAGGAGACGAACGAGGAGACCGGGTTGCCGGGCAGGCACAGGACCGGCACCCGCTCCTCGCCGATCCGGCCGAAGCCCTGGGGCTTGCCCGGCTGCATGTTCACGGGGCCGAACCAGACGCCCTCCGGCGTCAGGGCCTCCTTGACCACGTCGTAGTCGCCCATCGAGACGCCGCCGGAGGTGACCACCAGGTCGGCGCGGACGAGCTGGTCGGAGAGCGCGGTCATGAAGGCACGCGGCTCGTCCGGGACGATCCCGACGCGGTAGGCGATCGCGCCGGCCCGGCGGGCGGCGGCGGCCAGGAGGAAGGAGTTGCCGTCGTAGATCGAGTCGTGACCCAGGGTCTCGCCGGGCTCGCGCAGCTCGGTGCCGGTCGAGAGCACCACGACCCGGGGCCGCGGTCGCACCGCCACCTGGGCACGGCCGACGGAGGCGATCAGCCCCAGATGGCGCGGCCCGAGCACCGTGCCCGCGGGGATGAGCAGGTCGCCCTTGGCGACGTCCTCACCTGCGTAGCGGACGTGCTGTGCCTCCTCGGGCGACTTCCGGATCTCGACCTCGGCGACGCCACGGTCGGTCCACTCGTACGGCACCACCGTGTCGGCTCCCGCCGGCAACGGAGCGCCCGTCATGATCTTCGCCGCCGCACCCGGCGGCAGCGCCAGCAGCGACGCCTGTCCGGCGCCGATCTCGCCGAGCACCGGAAGCCGCACCGGCGTCTCCGCCGAGGCCGTCGTGACGTCGGCGTAGCGGACCGCGTAGCCGTCCATCGAGGAGTTGTCGAAGCCCGGAAGGGCGACCTCGGCATGGATGTCCTCGGCCACCGCCAGCCCGAGGCAGTCCATCAAGGGCTGCGGGTAGGCCGGCATCGGCTCGAGCTCGGCCAGGATTCGCTGGCGGTGTTCGGCGGGGGTCACCCCGCCAACACTAGTCGGACAGGACGGTGGCGGGCGCGACGCGTTCGGCGTTGGCGCCGTCGAGCTCGACCGCCCCGATGACCTGGACGCCCTTGCCGAAGGTCCAGTCACCGTTGACCGTCAGCGAGGACGCCTTGCGCAGCGACGGCGCACCCTCGGGGAAGCGCTCGTCGAAGCTGGCGACGTACTTGTAGTAGTCGCCGTCCAGGTCGATGAACGGCACCTCTTCGGCGATCTGGTCGAGCACGAAGTCCTCGCCGATGTCGTAGACGTCGGAGCGGAGCACCAGCAGGTCGTTGGTCGTCTTGACCGGCACGAACCGGTCGCGGCCGACCTCGATCAGCTGCGAGCCCTCGAAGACCTCGATCGCGGCACCCATGGCGGTCTCGATCTGGACGACCTTCGGGGTCTTCGGGTCGGCGGGGTCGACGGTCTTCTCGTTGCGGATCAGCGGCAGGCCGAGGATGCCGTCGCGCTCGTCGAGGACCTTCTTGAGCGCCTTGAGGTCGAACCAGATGTTGTTGGTCGAGCAGTACTTGTGGCGGCCGAGGTCCTGCAGTGCCACCTTGTCCTCGTCGCGCGTCTGCGCGGTCTCGCGCAGGATGAGGCGACCGTCGGACTTGCGGCGCGCGAAGTGACCGCCCTTGCGGTCGCTCGGGGTGCGGCGTACGGCCTCGATGGCGAAGGGCGCTCCGCTCTTCGCGAACCAGCCGGCGACCTTCTCGTCGGGGACGGCGCCGAGGTTGTCGGAGTTGGAGACGAAGACCCGCTCGTAGCCCTGCTCGATGAGCCGGTCGAGGAGCCCGGTGTCGAGCAGGGCGGTGTAGATGTCGCCGTGGCCCGGCGGGCACCACTCGAGCTCGGGGTCCTTGGGCCACTCGACCGGGGTCAGGTCGTCGACGAGCAGGCGCGGCTCGCGGTTCTGCAGGAACTCCAGCGGCAGACCCTCGACCGGCAGGTCCTGGTAGCGCTCGAGCGCGGCCAGGCTGTCCTCGGAGGTGCGGAAGGAGTTCATCAGCAGCAGCGGGAGACGTACGTCGTACTTCTGGCGCATGTGCAGGATCTGGCGGGCGATCACGTCCAGGAAGCTCAGACCGTTGCGCACGCACAGCAGCGACTTGGCGCGGTCCATGCCCATCGAGGTGCCGAGACCACCGTTGAGCTTGATCACCGCGGTGGTCGAGATCGCGGCGTGCGCCTCTTCGTCGCTGACCTCGACATCGCTGATCGACGGGATGTCGACCGGCTCGATCGTGTCCTCCGGGATCATCCCGGTCTCACCGTGCTCGAGCTGGCGGTAGTAATGTGCGAATGTCTGCACCGCGACGTCTTCCACGCCGGCATCGCGCATCTTCGCCATCGCCTTGGCCAAACCTGGGCTACCCATAGAGGAAAGCCTAGGCTGTCGTTGTGTCGGGTTCACACACCCCTCCGGGTTCTGATGGTCCAGCCCCCGCTGACTTCGTGGGGCGCAAGACTGCCTTACGTGACCAGCTGTTGACTACCCGGGGGCGCATCGGGCTCCCCCGGCTCGGCTCGCTCGCGCGTGCCCTGGCGCAGGTGGTCACTGCTGTTCCAGACGTACGCAGCGCCGCCACGGTTGCGCTCTACGTCTCGATCGGCAGCGAACCGGGCACAGGACCTCTTATCGACGAGCTGGACGCGGCCGGGAAACGCATCCTCCTCCCCTGCCTGCTGCCGGACAACGACCTGGACTGGGCCGCCTACGACGGAGAGCTGGTCCGGGCACCCCGGGGGCTGCTGGAGCCCGGCGGGGAGCGGTTGGGCGTCTCCGCGATCGCCGGTGCCGACGTCGTCCTCGTCCCCGGTCTGGCCGTCGACTCGCAGGGTCATCGGATGGGACGGGGCGGCGGCTCCTACGACCGGATCCTGGCGCGGGTGCCGGCCGGAACCTTTACCTGCGCACTTCTCTATCCCTGGGAGATCGGCGTCCCGGTGCCCGTCGAGGCGCACGACCGAGCCGTCGGAGCGGCCGCGAGCGCGGAGGGAATGCAGCGCTTCTCCTAGGCGTTCGCTAATATTGGCAGTCGCGCCCGTCGAGTGCCAGATTCTGTTCTAGGAGAAACGTGCCCACCTACCAGTACGCCTGCACCGAGTGCGGCCACGCCTTCGACCAGTTCCAGAGCTTCAGCGACGCCTCGCTGACCGAGTGCCCCGAGTGCGGCGGCAAGCTGCGCAAGGTCTTCAGCGCCGCCGGCGTCGTCTTCAAGGGATCCGGCTTCTACCGCACCGACTCCCGCTCCGGTTCCTCCTCGTCGACGTCCTCCACGAGCTCTTCCTCGACGTCCTCGAGCACCTCCTCGCCGGCGCCCGCCGCCTCCGGCTCCTCGGACTGACCCGAGTTATCCACAGGTTCATCCACACGCTCTCGCGGGCTGTGGATAGCGAGATGCGGGAATCGTGAGGGCGGCCTAGCGTGCCCGCATGTTCACTCGAATCACGTCCTTCACCCGCCGCGTACGCCGCGGGGTCCTCGCCCACCGACGCCTGCTCGCGTTCCTGCTGACCGCCGCCGCGGTCGCCATCGGGATCTCGGCCACCCGGCCGGACCCACCCGACACCACGACGATGGCGGTCGCGTCCCGAGATCTGCCGGTCGGCACCGTGCTCACCGCTGCCGACCTGACCGATGTCGAGACCGATCCCGGCAGTATCCCCGCCGACCTCGCCGATGCGCCGCTCGGTGAGCGGCTCGCGGCCCCGCTGCGGCGGGGTGAGCCCGTCACCGACGTACGTCTCGTGGGGCCGGAGCTGACCGCGGGACGCCCCGACCTGGTGGCCGTGCCGGTCCGGCTTCCCGACGCCGAGATGGCCGGCCTGCTCCACGTCGGCGACACCGTGGACCTCTACGCCACCGACCCCGCCACCGCCGAGACCGCCCAGGTCACCACCGACACGCTGATCCTCAGCCTCCCTCAGGCTGCCGAGCCGAACCGGGATGATTCTTCCGCACAAGGAAAGACCGAAGGGTTTGGCGTCACGAACACTTCGGCGGGGCGTCTGGTCATCGTCGGAGTCGCCGCGAGCAGCGTCGAGGACGTCACATCAGCAGGGGTGGGTGGCTACCTCACCTTCGCGTACTGACGACCAACGCACGCCATATCCGGGGTCTC
This sequence comes from Nocardioides sp. NPDC126508, assembly GCA_040302365.1. Lineage (GTDB taxonomy): Bacteria > Actinomycetota > Actinomycetes > Propionibacteriales > Nocardioidaceae > Nocardioides. The sequence goes on along the minus strand of JBEOUM010000002.1, from coordinate 145,320 downwards.
CTTCACCTCACACAATGAGCACCAGGAGAAAGCAGCACATGGACGGTTTCAAGAAGTTTCTACTGCAGGGCGATCTGATCAAGCTCGCCGTCGCCTTCATCATGGGCGGCGCGTTCGCCACGGTCGTCACGGCCACCGTCACGGTGATCATGGACCTGATCGGCAAGGTCGGCGGCACGCCCGACTTCTCCGGCTGGCAGCCCGGCGGTGTCCACCTCGGTGCCTGGTTCACCGCGGTGATCGCCTTCGTCATCCTGGCCGCGGTCGTCTACTTCCTCATCGTGAAGCCCTACACCCACGCCAAGGAGCGCTACTTCCCGGACCCCGACCCGGGCGAGACCGAGATCGACATCCTCAAGCAGATCCGCGACAGCCTCAGCGCCCGCTGACGTACGTCTCACCGGAACGGATTGCCTCGGGCTCCGCTTCGGCAGGTGCCGTCTCACCCACCGTGGTGAGGCGGCACCTGCGATTTCAGCCATCGGTCCGACGCCGACTCCCCCGACTCGGCCGACGGCTCCCGCTCGTCCTGGGTCGTCTCGGGAAGCTCGTCACCGAAGATCCGCGCCAGCCTCTGCTTGCGCTTCCACTCCGGCTCCGCGGTCTCCTCGGGTTCGGCCATCAGCACAGCCCCGCTCGTTCGCGTGCCGCCTTCGCATCCTCGGCGATCTGGGCGAGCTCTTCCTCGGAAGCGCCACTGCTGGCACCGTCCGAGGCGGCGTCGGACGAGTCACCGGAATCGGCCTCGTCAGTGGGCGTCGAACCCGCGGTCTCGCCGTCGGTCGAGCCACTGTCGGAGGGCGCGTCGCCCGAGCCCTTGCTCTGGCTCTTCTTACCGGCAGCCTGCCCGACGTCCAGGGCCCCGGCGGCGATCTTCTTGGTCAGCGGCTTGTCGTTGGCGATGGCCTTGAAGACGTTCCTCGCCTTCTCCTCGTCGAGCACGACGGTGGCCTCGGGGTTCTCCGGATCGGGCAGCGTCGGGATGGTGAGGAACTTGATGTTCTCCATCCCGATGCTCTGGAACCCGGACCCGATCTTCGCCATGGTGTCGAGGTTGTCCTTGAGTCCCTCGTCCATCGTCAGCCCCTTGGTCGCTGCGTTCAGGAAGCTGAGCACCTTCGTGGGGCTGGACAGGGTGTCACCGGAGAGCAGCTTGGCCGCCATCGACCCGATGAACGCCTGCTGACGCTTGGACCGGTCGAGGTCACCGCCGTCGCCGAGGCCGTGCCGCAGACGCACATAGTTGAGCGCCTGCTTACCGGTCAGCTTCTGCTTGCCGGCGTCGAAGTGAGCGCCGGTGTACCTGTCGTCGACGTCCTTGGGAATACAGACGTTGACCCCGTCGATGGCATCGACCATGCCCTTGAAGCTCGCGAAGTCGACCACCACGAGATGGTTGACGGTGATGTCGCACTTCTCGCCGCACAGGTCGCTGGCGACCGACTCGAGCTGCGTGACCGTGCAGGTGGGACCGGCGGTCGCGTACGCAGCGTTCCACCTGACGTACTCAGCCGGCGAGGTCTTCCCGTCCTCGGTCTTGCAGGAGGGCCGGTCCACCATCGTGTCGCGGGGGATCGAGACGCCGTAGGCGAACTTCCGGTTGGCGGAGAGGTGCAGCAGGATGTTGGTGTCCGATCCGCCACCGCTCTCGCCGTCGACGCCACAGCCCTTGCAGTCACGGCTGTCTGAGCCCATCACCAAGATGTTGATCGGCTCCTTCGGACCGATGTCCGCCGCCTTCTCCCCGAGGCTGACCGTGTCGATGTTGCTGGTCAGCGACCGGTAGGTGTAGACGGTGAACAGCCCGACGATCAGGGCCAGGACGAGCAGCGTCGAGCTCAGCACCTGCCACACACTGATCCGCGGCTTGTCGCGATGCTCGCGCTCCTCGCCCGGATAGGGGGCGTACGGCTCGTCATACCCACCCTGGGGCGGGTAGTCGTCGTAGGGCTCGTCGTCATAACCCGAGGCGTACGCAGCATCGTGCCGCCCCGCGGGCGGATATGCCTCGTGACGCGCCTCGTGCAGCTCGTCGCGGGAGGTGGTGCGCCCTCGAGGCCGCACGGCCGGGCGGGGCGGTGCGGTGACCGCGGCGGGGTCGTTCCAGTCGAACTCCCGGGCGGCCGAGGGAGCGAGCTGCTGGTCGGCGACCTTGGGCGCAGGAGGAGCCAGCTGAGGGTCTTGGCGATACCACTCCGGCGCCGGTGCGACCGCGGTCTCCTCGACGGAAGGGGCGGGAGCGGGGGGCGGCGGTACGTGACGCGCGGGGCGGGGCGCCTCACGCACGAGCGGGGCCACCGCCGTCACGTCCGGGTCGCTCCACTCCTGCGGGGCGGGCGGGGCGGGCGTGGGCGACGAACCCGCGCCTCCTCGGCCCATCGCCTGATAGCGCTCGGCCCGGGTCGGCTCGCGTCGCACCGGTGCAGCGCGCAGCGGCTCGACGGCAGGAGGCTCGGGCCGGGCCGTCTCCTGACGGGGGGCCGGACGCGCGGCCCGGCGGCCGCCACCCGGCGATGCCGGTCCCGGAGGTGGCGGTGACACGAACTCGGACTGCGGTCGCGCTGCCCGGCGGCCGCCACCCGGCTCCGCCGACGGCTGGTCGGTCGGTACGTCGGCTGCCCGGGCCCCACGCCCTGAGCGAGTCCCCCCGGACTCGTCGTTCGCGGCCTCGTCGGCGCCGTACATCCACTCGAATCCGGACACACCCGAGCCAGAATCCGCACCCCCACGTCGGGGAGGCAGGGAGGGGTCAGGCATTGGTCACCGTCACTCGTCGCTTGTCTTCGGGGGGATTCGGGTTGAGTCGACGGTGACTCAACCTACGCGAGGGCCCCAAGTTTGGCCCCTGACCGCATCGAACCCCAAACCGTAGTATCACCCGTCACCATGGCAAGATATCCGCGAATGCCCCAGTAGCTCAGTGGATAGAGCAGCCGCCTCCTAAGCGAAAGGTCGCAAGTTCGACTCTTGCCTGGGGCACCACGAACCATCTCAGTTCAGCGAATCAGTCCGATCGGCCGTCTAGGAGAACAGCTTCTGCAGCCGAGCGACACCCTCGACGAGATCGTCGTCGCCCAAGGCATAGGAGAGCCGCAGGTAGCCCGGAGTGCCGAAGGCCTCACCCTGGACGACCGCGACCTCAGCCTTCTCGAGGATGTAGCCCGCCAGATCGGCGGAGGTCTCGATGACCGTGCCGTCGTACTCCTTGCCGAGCAGGCCCTTGACCGACGGGTAGGCATAGAACGCGCCTTCGGGGGTCGGGCAGTAGACGCCCTCGATCTCGTTGAGCATCGCCACGATCGTCTGCCGGCGCCGGTCGAAGGCGGCCCTCATCTCCTCGACGGCGGTCAGGTCGCCGGTCAGCGCCGCGATCGCCGCGCGCTGGGCGACGTTGGAGACGTTGGAGGTCGCGTGGCTCTGCAGGTTGGTGGCGGCCTTGACCAGATCGGTGGGACCGACCAGCCAGCCGACCCGCCACCCGGTCATCGCGTACGTCTTGGCGACCCCGTTCACGATGACGCAGTGGTCCCGGAGCGACGGACAGAGGACGGGCAGGGAGCCGGTCGAGACGCCGTCGTAGAGGAGGTGCTCGTAGATCTCGTCGGTCAGCACCCAGAGCTGGTGCTCCTCGACCCACGCCCCGATGGCACGGATCTCGTCGGCGGTGTAGACCGCACCGGTCGGGTTCGACGGTGAGACGAAGAGCAGCACCTTGGTGCGCTCGGTGCGTGCCGCCTCGAGCTGCTCGACCGTCACCTTGTAGTCCTGGGTCTCGTCGGCCACCACCTCGACGGCGACGCCACCGGCGAGCTGGATCGACTCGGGGTAGGTGGTCCAGTAGGGCGCCGGGACGATCACCTCGTCGCCCGGGTCGAGCATCGTGGCGAAGGCCGCATAGATGGCCTGCTTGCCGCCGTTGGTCACCAGCACCTGCGCCGGCGTGATCTCCAGCCCCGAGTCGCGCAGCGTCTTGTCGACGATCGCCTGCTTGAGCTCCGGCAGCCCACCGGCGGGCGTGTAGCGGTGGTTCCTGGGGTCACGGGCGGCCTCCACGGCCGCGTCGACGACGTAGTCCGGGGTCGGGAAGTCGGGCTCGCCGGCACCGAACCCGATGACCGGCCGCCCCTCTGCCTTGAGCGCCTTGGCCTTGGCGTCGACCTTGAGGGTGGCGGACTCGGCGATGGCACCGATACGGGCGGAGACGCGGCGGTCACGAGGCGAAGTCATGCGGCAGATCCTAGGTCGACCCCGTCCGGACTCGCCCAGAGCAAAGTTCTCACCGACCCCTTGACTCGTATGACCCCCGTCACACACTATGGATGGGAACGTTCCCGCAAACGTTCCCATCCATATCCAGACACGAGGAGCCCAACTCATGAACCTCGACCTTCGCGGCCTCACTCCCGCACCCGTCACGCCGTTCACTCGCGACCTCGAGGTCGACTACGACGCACTCGCCTCGCTGACGCGGTGGTACGCCTCGATCCCCGGCATCACCGGCCTCGTCTACCTGGGCCACGCCGGCGAGGGCACCTATCTCACCCCCGAGGAGCAGGTGCGGGTCATCGAGGTCGCCGTCGAGAACGCCGGTGACGTACCTGTGATCGCCGGGATCACCGGCGAGGGCGACAAGGTCGCCGGGCTCGAGGCCAAGCGCGCGATGGAGGCCGGGGCCCGGGCCGGCCTGCTCTACCCCTCCCACGGGTGGCTGCGCTTCGGCTACCAGAAGGGCGCCCCGCAGGAGCGCTACCGCATCGTGAACGAGGAGTCCGGCCTTCCCCTCATCCTCTTCCAGTACCCCGACGCGACCAAGGCCAGCTACGACCTCGAGACCCAGCTCGAGATCGGCGCCCAGCCCGGCGTCTTCGCGACGAAGAACGGGGTACGCAACATGCGCCGCTGGGACACCGAGATCCCCGTCCTTCGCCAGGAGCTCCCCGACCTGCAGATCCTGAGCTGCCACGACGAGTACCTGCTGCACACCATCTTCGACGTCGACGGTCTGCTGGTCGGCTACGGGGGCATCGCGCCCGAGCTGCTGGTCGAGTTCATCGCAGCGGGCAAGGCGAAGGACTACCCGGAGGCGCGCCGCATCCACGACACCTTGCTGCCCGTCACCAAGAACGTCTATCACCGCGGATCCCACATGGAAGGAACCGTCGCGCTCAAACTGTCACTCGTCGAGCGTGGCAAGCTCGAGCACGCCGCCGTACGCCCGCCGCTGCTGCCGCTTGCGCCCGAGGCCCAGGGCGAGATCTCGCTCGCGCTCAAGTCCGCGGGCATCATCTGAGGCCGAGCCCGGGAGCTCCAGCTCGCGCCGAACGGGGCCGGCCCGCCGCGATCCGCGTGGGCCGGCGCCCGTCCCGCACCACCGATCGGCGACGCGACCCAGTTCGCCGCCTAGTTCGCCGCCTAGTTCGCCGCCCAGTTCGCCGCCCAGCGCTCCGCACCCGGTCACCCCCGACCGAGCCTTTCGTGGAGCAGCCACCAACGGCATCATGTCGACTGTCACGGTCGGCTGCCGCCCCACCCGACGCCAGATGCGTCGTGAGCGTTCTTCCGTACATCCCCACCCTGCTGTCGGGGAGGTGCCGAAACGAGAGGACCCTTCAATGTCCCGCCCCACTGCCGTACCAGCCGCCGTGTCAGCCGACTCCGTCGACGCCTCGCACCGCCCAGCCTCCCCACCGCGCAAGCGCGGACTCATCCAGATGCTCAAGCTGATGGGCCCCGCCTTCATCGTCGGTGCGTGGCAGTTCGGGCCGGGCAATCTCGTCTCCGCCGTGCAAGCGGGAAGTCTCTACACCTACGACCTGATCTGGGTCATCGTGCTCTCCACCGTGCTGATGCTGGTCTTCGCGGACATGAGCGTCCGCATCGGCATCTCCTCACGCGGTTCGGTCGTGGCGACCATCAAGGAGACGCTCGGAAAGCCCACCGGCGTCGCTGCCGGACTCGGAGTCTTCGGCATCACGCTGTGCTTCTCGGTCGGTAACGCCGTGGGCACCGGCCTCGGCCTCTCCCTCGTGCTCGGCGGCAACCCGGTGATCTGGACCATCGCGTGCAGCGTCCTCGTCGTCGCGATCCTCTTCACGCGCAGTGCCTACAAGGTGATCGAGAAGCTGGTGCTCGCCATCGTCGCCCTGATGGCGGCGGCCTTCATCGTCACAGCCATCGTGACGAAGCCGGACTGGATCGGTGCCGCCGAAGGTGCCGTCGTACCCACCGTCCCGCACGGCGTCGGGCTCCTCATCGTGGCCCTGGTCGGCACGAACTTCTCCCTCAACGCCGCCTTCTACGCGGGTTACGCCAGCCGCGAGCGCGGCCTCCAGCGATCCGACTACCGCGACACGACGATCGCGGACACGGTTCCCGGGATCATCGCCCCTGGCTTGATGACCGCACTCGTGATCGCAGCGGCGGCGGCAACCCTCGCAGGCGAAGGCGGTCCCGCGGGAGCCACGATCGAGCAGTTCTCCGCTGTCCTGGAGCCCGTCGCCGGCGAGGTCGGGCGGACGATCTTCGCCCTGGGATTCTTCGGCGCCGCCCTCTCCGCGATGATCGCGAACGCCACAGCGGGAGGGACACTCCTCGCCGACGGACTGGGGCTCGGGAACCAGATCGCGTCCAGCCGGGTCCGGATCGGCATCGTCGGGGTGCTCACGTTCGGCGCGAGCATCACCATCCTCGCCGCAGGCACGTCGCCGGTGCAGCTGATCATCGCCGCCCAGGCGATGACCGTGCTGATCGCACCGCTCCTGGGCGTACTGCTGGTGATTCTCGCGAACAACCGCCGCTTGATGGGCGTGCTGCGCAACCGCTGGTGGCAGAACGTTCTGGCCGCGGTCGGGCTCGTCACCATCATCGCCATGTGCTACCAGCTGATCGACACCATCACCACGATGCTCGCGAACCTGTGACCCCGAGGCGGGCGTAGGCCCGGCCGGCACCTGCCGGCCGGGCCGTCCGGCTCCGCAGCCCCGACCTGCCGGAGCGTTATGCTCGCGCCGACGGCGAGGAGGTGGCACATGACGGAGACAGCAAGCCCGGGTACGCCGGGCGCAGCACGATCCGGACGCGCGACGATCCGCGACGTCGCCCGAGAGGCCGGGGTGAGCACGTCGACCGTCTCCCGGGTGCTGGACGAGCGATTGCCACCGTCGCGCAACGAGACCGCCGAGCGCGTGCGCGAGGTAGCCGCCCGCCTGGGTTACCGCAAGGACTCCCGAGCCTCCGCCCTGCGCCGCCAGCAGAGCGGGACCATCGGCGTGCTCGTACCCCGGCTGAGCGACACCGTGATGGCCATCCTGTTCGAGAACATCGCAGCTGCCGCCGCCGAGCGACAGATGTTCGCGATCGTGGCCACCACCGCTGACGACCCGAACTCCGAACGGTCAGCGGTCGAGAGCCTTCTGGACCAGCATGTCGACGGCCTCGTCCTCACCACCGCCCGACCGGACGATGCGGTGATCCCGGACCTGCGCGAGCGGGGCGTCCCGCTTGTCCTCGCTCTACGGCACGACGGGGTGACGCCCGCCGTCGTCGGCGACGACGAGCTCGGCGGCTACCTCGCGACCCGCCACCTCCTGGATCTCGGTCACCGCGAGATCGCGCTGGTCGCCGGGCCGTCCTACGCCACGAGCGCCGTCGGACGAGTCTCCGGGTTCAGGCGAGCGATGGCCGAGGCCGGCATCGACGACGTCGATCACCTCATCCACCCGTCGACGTTCGGGATGGAGTCCGGGGAGGAGGTCGGCCGTCGCATCCTCTCCTCGACGCCGCGCCCCACCGCTGTGTTCGCCGTCAACGACAACACTGCCGTCGGTGTGCTGGCGGCCGCGCGGGCCACGGGGCTGAGTGTCCCGGACCAGCTCTCGGTCGTGGGCTACAACGACATCCCCCTGGCCGCACGTCTGCCGGTGCCGCTCACGACCGTCCACGTGCCGTTCGACCAGATCGCCGCCCGTGCCGTTGCTGCCCTCGCCCGCCTGCTGGCAGCGCCCGGTGAGGTTCGACCCGGCGACACCACGACCCTGATGCCCTCGCTGATCCCGCGGGCATCCACCGCTCCCCCACAGCGCTAGGACGCGTCGACGACCTCGAACCGGATCCCCGCGGCCTGCAGGCGCGCGAGCAGGGCATCGCCCATCGCGACCGCGGTGGTCACCGACCCGGAGGTCTCGGGAAGGGTGTCGAAGGCCAGGCACAGGGCCGACTCGGCGAGCATCTTCGAGGTCTCGGTGTAGCCGGGGTCGCCTCCGGAGACCTTGGTGTGGATCTTCCGGCCGTCGGTCTCGGCGACGAAGTCGACCGTGAACCACGACTTCTCACGCCGGCGCTCGGAGGGTCCGGTGCCCTGCTTGACCCGCTCACCGAGCTTGGCCCGCAGCGGCGGCACCTGCATGGCGAGAGCGAGGGCGCCGACACCGACCGCGCCACCGACGGCGTACCGGAGCGTCTTGGTCCCGGCGAAGTGCGAGTAGGTGAACGCGGGGCCGTACGCCTCCAGGGCGCGCCCGGAACGGGCGACTATGAACGGGTCGATGGTCGGCAGCGGCAGCAGCCAGTAGCCCAGCTCGCGGTCGCGGCCCAAGGAAGGCTTCGCCGGTCGAGACGTACGTCCCTCCGGCCGCACCTCGAGCGCCCGGCGCTCACGCGAGGCCGCTGCCATCTCCCGGGGCCGCGACATCTGCCCCAGCGCCGAGTGGAAGGTGCCGCCGGAGAAGGTCGCGTTGGAGCGGACGACGCCCTTCATGGTCAGCGGACCGGTGATCTCGCCGCCGGCGGCGAGCTCACGCACGGTGTAGTAGGCGCCGAGGTCGTGCGGGATCGAGTCGAACCCGCAGGCGTGCACGATCCGGGCGCCGTTGGCGCGGGCGACCGCGTCGTACTTCACGAACATGGTGTCGACGAACTCCGGCTCTCCGGTGAGGTCGACGTAGTCGGTGCCGGCCTCGGCGCAGGCCTTGACGAGCGGCTCGCCGAACTCCAGGTAGGGCCCGACCGTGGTGATCACGACGCGAGCGCGGGCCGCCAGCGCGGCCAGCGAGGCGGCATCGTTGACGTCGGCCTGGATCAGCTCGACGTCCGCCGAGCCGAGCTCGTCACGAACTGCCTCGAGACGTGACAGGGAGCGACCCGCGAGCGCCCACCGCAGCCCGTCGGGCGCGTGCTCCGCGAGATATCCGGCCACCAGGCCGCCGGTGAATCCGGTCGCACCGAACAGGACGATGTCGAGATCGCGAGAAGTCGTCATAACCGCTACCTTTCCAGAACCGACGAAATCCGAGACGGCACGGGTCTCTGAGTGATCAAATGTTGCATCAATAGGGATACTCTTAAGCGGTTTCTTTCGGCACCATCCCCAACCACGAGATGAGCGAGACGAGCCTGTGGGCGACGCGGTGATCAGCGTTCTGCTGGCCGACGGCCACGACGTCGTGCGTGTCGGCGTGCGCACGGTGCTGCAGCCCGAGCCCGACATCGAGGTCGTCGGTGAGGCTCGCACCGCCGCCGAGGCACGGCCGCTGATCGCGACGCTTCGTCCTGACGTACTCATCCTCGACGCGCATCTGCCCGACTCCTCCGGGGTCGCTCTGTGCCGCGAGGCCCTGGCGATGAAGAGCGACATCCGGTGCATGATCCTGGCCACCGACGCCGACGACGAGGTGATGAGCCAGGCGATCATGGCGGGTGCCGCCGGTTACGTGCTCAAGCAGATCGAGGCGACGAGCCTGGTCTCGGGCGTACGCCTGGTGGCCAGCGGCCACACCCTCTTCGATCCCGAGGCCGCTGCCAAGGTCGTGCACAACGTCGAGGAACGCCGCCGGATGCACGAGGTCGTCGCCGAGCTGACCCCGCAGCAGCGGCGGATCCTGGTGCTGCTCGCCGAGGGCATCTCCAACCGCCAGATCGCCGACCGGCTGGTGCTGGCGGAGAAGACCGTGAAGAACCACATCACCGGCCTGCTCGCCAAGCTCGGCGTCAGCCACCGCACCCAGGCCGCGCTGATGGCGAGCCAGCTGCTCGAGGACGGCGTCGTGCCGCGACCGGCCCCGCCGCCCGACGACGCCCGGCAGGTCAGGGCCCCGGGCCCGAACGGCGGTCCGGTGCCCCCGCATCCTCGTGGCCAGTCGCCCTCCCACGCTCCCGGCCGATCCCGCTGACCGTCGCCGCGATCCGAGTACCGTGGACGGCATGTGCCGCAACATCCGCCCGCTCCACAACTTCGAGCCGCCCGCCACCAACGACGAGGTCACTGCTGCCGCCCTGCAGTTCGTACGCAAGGTGAGCGGCACGACCAAGCCTTCCGCCGCGAACCAGGAGGCCTTCGACCACGCCGTCGCCGAGATCGCCCACATCACCCGGCATCTCCTCGACGACCTGGTCACCAACGCCCCCAAGAAGAACCGTGAGGTCGAGGCCGCGAAGCGCAAGGCTCGCGCCGAGGCGAGGTACGCCTGATGACGCTCGCCGCGGAGGCGAGCAACACCGATTCGTACGCAGCAGCCCTGGCCCTGCTCCAGGACCGGCGCCTCGTGGTGCTGACCGGGGCCGGCGTCTCGACCGACTCGGGGATCCCCGACTACCGCAGCCCGGGCAGTCCGTCCCGACAGCCGATGACGTTCCAGCAGTTCATCTCGGGCCCGCAGGAACGCCAGCGCTACTGGGCACGCAGCCACCTCGGCTGGCGACGGATGGGCAGCGCGGTGCCGAACGCCAGCCACCGGGCGCTGGCCGCGATCGACCCCGAGCTGCTGATCACCCAGAACGTCGACGGGCTGCACGAGCAGGCGGCACCCGAGCCGGCCAGGAGCGGCCGGATCGTGACGCTGCACGGCCGGGTCGCCGACGTGATCTGTCTGTCCTGCCGCACGGTGAGTCCGCGCCGCGACCTCCAGGTGCGGATGGAGGCGCTCAACGCAGGCTGGGCCGAGGCGCATGCCGATGTGGAGTCCCGTCCGGACGGTGACGTCGCGCTCGAGGAGACCCAGGACTTCGTCGTCCCCGACTGCGAGATCTGCGGCGGCATCCTCAAACCCGATGTGGTCTTCTTCGGGGAGAACGTGCCGAAAGACCGGGTCGCCCGGTGCATGACGGCGGTCGACGCCCTCGCCGAGCCGAGGAGTTTCGAGCTCCGCGGCGAGCGGCACGAGGGGAAGGGCGTGCTGCTCGTCGCGGGCTCGAGCCTGGCGGTGATGAGTGGCTACCGGTTCGTGCGCCGGGCGGCGAAGGCCGGGATCCCGGTCGTCATCGTCAACCGCGGCGCCACCAGGGGCGACGGGGAGGCTGCGTACAAGCTCGAGGTCGGCACCAGCGAGTTCCTCACCGCCTTGTCCTCACGCAGAGCGTGACTGGATCGGCAGATCCGCCATCCGGCCGGCGGCCTCGTCGACGGACAGCCTGGCTCCGATGAAGAAGTGGTAGACCGGGCCTTCGTCGATCAGCAGCACCTTCGCGCTGTGGAAGTCACCACCGAGGTCGGTGAGCACGATCTCCTCACCGCGTTCCAGGTGACGGGTCAGGCCGGTGTCGGTGTGGTGGACGGCGACTGGGCGGAACGTCTCATCCAGCTCGCGACCGCGAGCGGGCAGATGAACGACCTCCATAGAGCTCTCCCCTCCGGAGACCCCCGCAAGTCTCGACATGACAACTGCTGAAGCCCATCTCGATGAGCTGGCCCTCAGCAGGTCCCGCGCATCAAACATAAGCATCTATGACCTAATCGGTCCAGAGTCATGTGCCAGATTCTGCCGACGTCGAGAGAATTTCACCCACGGTTGCAAATGTAGGTGCGGCGTTGCCACATCGAGGTCGACTCGTGGAGCCGACCGGAGATGAAAATGCGGGTCAGAGGGCCTTTACGAAGATATGGTCCGCGGCCTCGGGGATGATCTCCGCGGTCTCGCCACCGGAGCCGAGCAGGACGCCGTCGGGGGTCGCCTTGATGGCGACGGTCTGGTCCGGGATCGCGCCGACCCGGCGCAGGGCGCTCATCAGCGACTCGTCCTTCTGCATCTCCTCGGAGATGCGTCGCACCAGGACGGTGGCACGCTCGGAGCCCGCCGCAGCGGTGAGCGACTGGACGCCGGCCATGAAGTCCTCGTCGGCGGGCTTGCCGCCCAGCTCGTCGAGGCCGGGGATCGGGTTGCCGTAGGGCGACTCGGTCGGGTCGCCGAGCAGGTCGAGCAGTCGCTTCTCGACGGTGTCCGACATGACGTGCTCCCAGCGGCACGCCTCCTCGTGGACGAGCTCCCAGTCGAGGCCGATGACGTCGGTGAGCAGCCGCTCCGCGAGCCGGTGCTTGCGCATCACCCGGGTGGCCAGGCGAAGGCCCTCGTCGGTGAGCTGCAGGTGGCGGTCACCCTCGACCGTGAGCAGACCGTCGCGCTCCATCCGGGCAACCGTCTGGGAGACCGTCGGACCCGACTGGTGCAGGCGCTCGGCGATGCGGGCGCGCAGCGGAACGATTCCCTCTTCGACCAGCTCGTAGATGGTGCGAAGGTACATCTCAGTGGTGTCGATGAGGTCGCTCACGAGGTAATCCTACATCCTTGAATCAGTCAAAAAAACCGAACCCAGCAGGGTGTGTCCCGGACGACGTCGGCCTGCAGGAGAGATCAGCGCGGCGCGATCCCCTAGGTGCCCTAGCGCTCGAGGGCTTCGTTGTATCTCGACAGCATAGCGCTGAGCCGGTCGATGTCGTCGGGACTCCAGTCGGACAGCCGGTCGCTGAAACGTACGCGGCGTTCCCGTGCCACCCGGTCGAGCCGCTCGCGCGCCTCGGCGGTCAGCGAGACCAGGCTGGCCCGCCCGTCCTCGGGATCGGGATGGCGCTCGAGCAGGCCGAGGTCGACGATCGCCTGCACCATTCGGCTGACCGCACCCTTGTCGATGCCGAGCCCGTCGACGAGCGCGGAGGCACGCAGCGGACCGTGCTCGGCGACCCAGGTGAGCAGCATGTAGCCACCCGGCGGCAGCTCGGGGTGAAGCATCCGGCCACGGTCGCGCATCGCCCGCTTCGCCCGGCGAATGAGCACACCGACCTCGGCCTCGAGCCGGATCAGCGACTCCACCCGCGGGGCATCGATCTCGTCGTCCACAGCGGGCTCGTCAGTCATCTCCGAACAGCTCCCTCGGCCTCGGTCTCGGCCGGGGCCGGAGTCTCGGGGCGATCCTCCACGCTCGTCCTGAGCGGGACCTCCTTGATGCCCACGATAGCGACCAGCGCGATCAGGGCACACGGGATGGCCACCAGGAAGAGGTCGGCGGTCGCGACGGCGAAGGCGTGCTCATAGAGAGCCTGCATCGCGCTCGGCATGCTCGCCGGGTCGGCCAGCCCGCCGCCCTGCAGGCTCTGCAGCTCCTCGGGGGTGACCTTTCCGCTGGCCACGAGCTTCGGGATGCCGTCGGTGATGACGTCCTCGACGCGGTGGGAGAGCACGGCGCCGAGCGCGGCGATGCCCATCGAGCCGCCCATCGACCGGAAGAAGGCCACGACCGAGGAGCCCGCGCCCATGTCCTTGGTGTCGAGGTTGTTCTGCACCGCGAGCACGAGGTTCTGGTTGGTCGCACCGACGCCGAGGCCGAGGATCGCCATGAAGACCCCGACCAGCGCCAGGTTGGTGTGCTCGTCGATCGTGCTGAGCAGGTAGAGCCCGATCGGCAGCATGATCCCGCCGAAGAGCAGGTAGCGCTTCCAGCGACCGGTGGAGCTGATCAGCCGGCCGGTGACCATGCCGGCGCCGGAGAGCCCGAGCACCATGCAGATCGACATCAGGCCGGCGTGGGTCGGCGTCATCCCGCGGGCGGTCTGGAAGTACTGCTGCAGGTAGACCGTCGCCCCGAACATCCCGGCACCGACGAAGAACGAGGCGATCGTGGAGAGGACCATCGTGCGGTCCCGGAAGAGCCGCAACGGGATGATCGGCTCCTTGGCGAACCTGCCCTCGACCAGGATCGCGAGGCCGAGCACGACGAGGCTGCCGGCGACCAGGGCGTACGAGGTCGGCGAGGCCCACTCGAAGGAGTCGCCGCCCAGGGTGACCCAGATCAGCAGGGTCGAGACACCGCCGACCAGCAGGAACGCACCGAGGTAGTCGATGCTGACCTCGCGGCGTACGTGCGGGAGGTGGAGGGTCTTCTGCAGCAGGACGAAGGCGACCACGGCGAACGGGACACCCACGTAGAAGACGCCGGGCCAGCCGACCGGGGAGTCGACGATCAGACCACCCACGAGCGGGCCGACGACGGTGGCCAGCGCGAAGACGGCGCCGATGTAGCCGGAGTAGCGGCCGCGCTCGCGCGGCGAGACGATCATCGCGATGATCACCTGGATCAGCGCGACGATGCCACCCATACCGAGCCCGGCGATGACACGGCCGGTGATGATCACCGGCATCGACGGAGCCAGACCACAGATCGCCGAGCCGACGATGAACAGACCGAGCGCGGCCTGGACCAGGACCTTCTTGTTGTAGAGGTCGGCGAGCTTGCCCCAGATCGGCGTGGTCGCGGTCATCGCGAGCATGCTCGAGACGACGATCCAGGTGTAGCCGCCCTGGGTGCCGTCGAGGTCGGTGACGATCCGCGGCAGCGCGTTGGCGACCGACGTGCTGGACAGCATGGCGACGAAGAGCGCCATCAGCAGGCCCGAGAGGACCTCCATGATCTGGCGGTGGGTCATCTCCGGCGCGGCGACGGCCTGCGAGGACTGGGTGGACTCTGACAAGTGGGGACTCGGCTCTCTCACAAGAATTGGTTGAACATCGGCAACCAATGTACGCCGGTTTAGTTGCTAAACACAACTTGTCGTCGTGGTCGACCCGCGAAAACGGGGCGACCCGCAGGCGGGCCAGGTGGCCGACCCGGTGGATGAGTCCGGTACGCCTGCGGGTCGGGTGGCTGCCGTTGGATTGCCAGCTCCCCATCCATGGTTGGAGGGCTGCTAGCGAGCAGCCACCTCACGCATCCAATCGTTCTTCATCTGATCGGATCACCTCCTTTCCCGTGTGCCTCAACGGTAGGCGTCGAGGCCGGCCGGGTTCAAAGGGTTTATTTCACGCCGTGGCCGGCTCCTCCTCCACGATCGCGTGGCTGAACTGCGACTGGTAGAGCTCGGCGTACGCCCCGCCGGCCTCGAGCAGCTCGGCGTGGTTGCCCTGCTCGACGATCGCGCCGTCGCGCATGACCAGGATCAGGTCGGCGTCGCGGATCGTGGAGAGCCGGTGGGCGATCACGAAGGACGTACGGTCCGAGCGCAGCGCCGCCATCGCGTGCTGCAGGAGCAGCTCGGTGCGGGTGTCGACCGAGGAGGTCGCCTCGTCGAGGATCAGCAGCGACGGCTCGGCCAGGAAGGCGCGCGCGATCGTGACCAGCTGCCGCTCGCCCGCCGAGAGGTTGCCGCCCTGGTCGGTGATCAGGGTGTCGTAGCCGTCCGGCAGCGAGTGCACGAACCTGTCCACGTACGTCGCCCGGGCCGCTTCGAGGAGCTCCTCCTCGGTCGCGTCGGGCCTGCCGTAGCGGATGTTGTCCCTGATCGTGCCCTCGAAGAGCCAGGTGTCCTGGAGGACCATCCCGGTGCGTTCCCGCAGGTCGGCCCGTGGGATCGAGGCGATGTCGACGCCGTCGAGGGTGATCCGGCCGGCGTCGAGCTCGTAGAACCGCATGATCAGGTTGACCAGCGTCGTCTTGCCCGCCCCGGTGGGACCGACGATCGCCACCGTCTGCCCCGGACGGGCCACCAGGGAGAGGTCCTGGATGAGCGGCTTCTCCTCGTCGTAGGAGAACGAGACGTGCTCGAAGCGGACCTCACCGGCACCGTCGGACCCCATCCGCGGAGCCCCGGCGTCGACCGACTCCTCCTCGGCGTCGAGGAGCTCGAAGACGCGCTCGGCCGAGGCGACGCCCGACTGGAGCAGGTTCATCATCGAGGCGAGGGTGGTGATGGGCTGGGTGAACTGTCGCGAGTACTGGATGAAGGCCTGCAGCTCGCCGAGGCTCAGGGCGCCGCTGGCGACGCGGAGGGACCCGACCACGCAGACCACCACGAACATCAGGTTGCCGACGAACATCATCAGCGGCATCAGGATCCCGCTGATGAACTGGGCCTTGAAGGCGGCGGCGAAGAGCTTGTCGTTCTCCTCGGCGAAGGTCTTCTCGACCTCCTCCTGGCGGCCGAAGACCTTGACCAGGTCGTGGCCGGAGAAGGTCTCCTCGATGTGACCGTTGAGCTTGCCGGTGTGGCGCCACTGGGCCACGAACTGACCCTGCGACCGCTTCATCACCGCACCGGTCACGACCAGCGAGACCGGCACCGCGAGCAGCGCGATCAGCGCCAGCACCGGGCTGATCCAGAACATCATGAACAGCACCGTGACCAGGGTGAACAGCGCGGTCAGCACCTGGCTGAAGGTCTGCTGCAGCGTCTGGCTGATGTTGTCGATGTCGTTGGTGACCCGGCTGAGCAGCTCACCGCGCGGCTGCTTGTCGAAGTAGGACAGCGGGACGCTGTGGACCTTCTTCTCGACGTCCTCGCGCAGCCCCTTCACGGTGCCCTGGACGACCGAGTTGAGGATCCAGCCCTGGACGAAGGAGAGCATCGAGGCGACGAGGTAGACGGTGAGCACGACCATCAGCGCGTTGCGCAGCGCGTCGAAGTCGACGCCGTGGCCGGGGTTGACGTAGTCCATCCCGGCGAGCATGTCGGCGAGCTTGTCGTCGCCGCGGGCCCGCAGGCCCTCGACCGCCTGCTCCTGGGTGACCCCGGCCGGCAGCTGCCGGGAGAAGATGCCGCCGAAGATGATGTTGGTCGCCTTGCCGAGCAGCCACGGACCCAGCGACATCAGCGTCACGCTGATCGCAGCCAGGACGATCGTGGCGAAGGCATGGATCTTGAAGGGAGCCATCCTCCTCAGGAGCCGCTTCGCGGAGGGGACGAAGTTCATCGCCTTGTCCCCCACCGCGCCGCCGGCACCCATCGGGCCGGGGCCGCCCTGGGGACGTACGATCCGCTCGGTCTTCTTCATCTGGCCGTTCTGGCCGGCCTTCACGTCGCTCATGCCGCGGCCTCCTCTGCGCTGAGCTGGGAGGAGACGATCTCCTGGTAGGTGGCGTTGACGGCGAGCAGCTCGTCATGGGTGCCCTCACCGACGATGGCGCCGTCCTCGAGCACGATGATCTTGTCGGCGTCGCGGATGGTGGAGACGCGCTGGGCGACCACGATGACCGTGGCATCACGGGTCTCGGGCGCGAGCGCTGCGCGGAGCCGGGCGTCGGTGGCGACGTCGAGCGCGGAGAAGGAGTCGTCGAAGAGATAGATGTCCGGCCTTCTCACCAGTGCCCGGGCGATCGCCAGACGCTGCCGCTGACCGCCGGAGACGTTGGTGCCACCCTGGTCGATCTCGGCGTCGAGGCCGGTGCCGCCCTCGGGTGCCATCCGTTCGACGAAGTCGCGTGCCTGGGCGACCTCGAGCGCGTGCCAGAGCTCCTCGTCGGTCGCGTCCGGCTTGCCGTGGAGCAGGTTGGAGCGGACCGTGCCGGTGAACAGGAAGGCCTTCTGCGGCACCAGCCCGAGGGAGCTGCGCAGCGTGGCCGGGTCGAGGTCGCGTACGTCGATCCCACCCACCCGGACGACACCTGCCGTCGCGTCGAAGAGCCGCGGGACGAGGCCCAGGAGGGTCGTCTTGCCGGCGCCGGTGGAGCCGATGATCGCAACGGTCTGCCCGGGCCGGGCGTCGAAGGTGACGTCGTGGAGGACGGGGTGGTCCGCGCCGGGGTAGGTGAAGCCGGCCCCGGTCAGGTCGACGTGCCCGCGCCGGGAGATCTCGGTGACACCCGCCGCCGGCGGGGCCACGCTGGTCTCGGTGTCGAGCACCTCGGCGATCCGGTCGGCGCAGACGGCCGCGCGCGGCACCTGCATGAGCATGAACGTGCCCATCATGATCGACATCAGGATCTGCATCAGGTACTGCAGGAAGGCGGTCAGCGGACCGACCTGCATCACCCCGTCGTCCACCCGGATGCCGCCGAACCAGATCACCGCGACGCTGGCGACGTTGATGACCAGCATCATCAGCGGGAACATCGTCGACATCCACCGCCCGGCCCGCAGGGCGACGTCGGTGAGCTCGTCATTGGCCTTCGCGAAGCGCTCGGTCTCCTGCCGCTCGCGTACGAAGGCGCGGATCACCCGGATGCCGGTGATCTGCTCGCGCAGGATGCGGTTGACCGCGTCGATGCGCTCCTGCACCTTGCGGAAGTTGGGGACCATGCCGCGCACGACGACGGTCATGGAGATGAGCAGCACGGGGATGACGACCGCGAGCAGCCAGGAGAGACCGGCGTCCTCCCGGATGGCCATCACCACGCCACCGACCATCATCATCGGCACCATCACCGCGAGCGTGCAGGTGAGCACGGCGAGCATCTGCACCTGCTGGACGTCGTTCGTGGTCCGGGTGATCAGCGACGGGGCGCCGAAGCGGCCGACCTCGCGAGCGCTGAAGGAGCCGACCTTCGCGAAGATCGCCGCCCGCAGGTCACGGCCGAAGCTCATCGAGCTGCGTGCGGCGAAGTAGACGCTGACGATCGAGCACAGGGTCTGCACCAGCGCCACGCCGAGCATGATCGTGCCGATCCGCATGATGTAGCCCGTGTCGCCCTCGGCCACGCCGTTGTCGATGATGTCGGCGTTCAGGCTGGGCAGCAGCATGAAGGCCGACGTCGAGAAGAGCTGCAGGATCGCGATGACGACCAGGAATCTCTTGTACGGGAGCAGGTAGTCCCGCAACAGCCGGAGAAGCATTCAGTCATTCCCTCTGGTCAGGATGCCACCGAGCAGTACGTCGATGACGTCCTCGCTGCTCAGCGGCCGGTTGGTTCGGTTCAGACCGGGGAGCCAGGCCCCGGTCGTGAGGCTGCGCAGCACCAGCGCGGCCTTGCGCGGCGGCAGCCGCAGCTCGTTCACGTGCGGCTCGAAGACGAGCCTGGTCAGGTTGTCGACGAGGGCCTTGTTGGCCTCGATGAGGAACGCCGGCGGACCCGGCGGATGACGTACGCCCTCGGGGTCGGGCTCCTCCATCACGGCCGAGCGCACGGCCATCATGACCAGGACACCGCGCTGCGAGGACGCGGCGAGCAGGTCGATGACGGCCCGGAGCTTGTCCTCGATGTCGGCCTTCCCCTCCACCACCTCGGCCATGGAGCGGCCGGCCCGGGTGGGGTCGAAGACGTTCTCGGCGACGGCCCGGTAGAGCTCCCGCTTGTCACGGAAGTGTCTGAAGATCGTGCCCTCGGCGACTCCGGCCGCCTCGGCGATCAACCGCGTGGTGGTCGTCGTGCCGTGCTCGATCAGCAGCGTCTCGGTCGCCGCGATGATCGCTGCGCGCCGGTCGGCTGCGGGAATCGGCTTGGCCCGCGTACGTCGTTCGTCCACATCGACGAGCATAAGTGAGTGAGTACTCACTCACAACCCAATTATTGGGTGGATGCTGCATCCAAACCCTGTTCGACCGGATGGGGACTAGGGCATGCTGGGGCGCTATGTCGGGCCGACAAGGGCCATGACAGCGGTGGTCCGGCAATCCCGACCACCGGATCCGGAATGGAGACAGCATGCGTAGGTTGTTGACAGGCGCGACCGCGGTCGCGCTGGGGGTCACCGGGGCCCTCGTCATGGCGAACTCGGGAACCGCCACCTCCGACAAGGAGGTCCGCTATGTCGTGGCATATGCCGAGGGATCCTCGGCCGCCGACGCCCGTGCCGCGGTGAAGGCCGCCGGGGGCGAGATCGTCTCGGAGAACAGTGCCATCGGTGTCGCCACCGTCACCGCGGGCGAGGACTTCGCCAAGGCGGCCGACGCCTCGAGCGCCCTCGTCGGCGCGGCCCAGGACAGGATCGTGGGCGCCACCACCCCTGACGCGGCGAGCAACGCCCGCAAGCAGGAGGTGTCGAAGGTCGAGACCGAGTTCCGCGGCAGCAAGGGCACCGCGCCCAAGACCCCGAAGCCCAAGGGGTCCTCGGAGCCGCTCTCCGGTCTGCAGTGGGACATGAAGCAGATCGACGCCGCGGCGGCCAACAAGACCGAGCGCGGCAAGGGTGTCCGCGTCGGCATCCTGGACACCGGTGTCGACGGGACGCACCCCGACATCGCCCCCAACTTCGACGCGAAGCTGAGCCGCAACTTCACCACCGACATCCCGGTCGACGCCAACGGCGCCACGATCGACGGCCCCTGCGAGGACGAGCCCGACGGCTCCTGCGAGGACGCGGCCAACGTCGACGAGAACGGCCACGGCACCCACGTCGCCTCGACCATCGCCTCGCCGGTCAACGGCATCGGCATCTCTGGCGTCGCCCCGCAGGCCGACATCGTCAACCTGCGCGCCGGCCAGGACTCCGGCTACTTCTTCCTGCAGCCCTCCGTCGACGCGCTGACCTACGCCGGCCGCAACGGCATCGACGTGGTCAACATGAGCTACTACGTCGACCCGTGGCTGTTCAACTGCACCAACCACCCGGCCGACTCCCCCGAGGACCAGGCCGAGCAGGTCACGATCATCACCGCGATGCAGCGTGCCCTCGACTACGCCCGCGGCCACGGCGTGACCCTGGTCTCGGCCGCCGGCAACGAGGCGATCGACTACACCAAGCCGCAGACCGACGCGACCAGCCCCGACTTCGCCAGCGAGCCCGGCGAGGCCGCCTACGTCCGCGATCTGCTCGACCCGGCGTCGTGCGTCTCGATGCCCACCGAGGGCAACGGGGTGATCGCGGTCAGCGCCACCGGTCCGTCGGAGCGCAAGTCCTACTACTCCAGCTACGGCAACGGCTTCATCGACGTCGCGGCGCCTGGTGGGGATGCGTACGACACCGCGGCCGGGACGCGCGACTACGCCGCCACCATCCTGGCGGCCTACCCCTACGAGCTGGCCGTGTCCGAGGGCGCGGTCGACCCGGCGACCGGCGAGGTCCTGGTGCCGTGGGCGGTCGCGGACTGCTCCAGCGGTGAGTGCTCCTACTACCAGTACCTGCAGGGCACCTCGATGGCCTCCCCGCACGCTGCTGGCGTGGCCGCGCTGATCGTCGGCAAGTACGGCAGCCGGGACGCGTCCGGCAAGACCCTCGCGCCCAGCAAGGTCGAGAAGATCCTGCGCAAGTCGGCCACCGACAAGGCCTGCCCGGTCCCGGCCGACTTCACCTACGTACGCCACCTGGCCGACGGCACGACGCGGACCAGCACGCACACCTGTGAGGGTGGCGACGGACCGAACGGCTTCTACGGCAGCGGCATCGTCAACGCCGAGGCGGCGGTCGGGCGCTGATCAGGGTGCAGGGATACCCGGTTCACCGGGTATCCCTGCACTTCTCCGGCATTTCCTACCCCTCCCGGATGACCGCGACCTGACCCGCGCGGACCATGTGCGGCCCGCCGTCGTTGCCGGAGAGCAGATCGGTGCCCCGGACGGGGACGATGACCGCCTCGTGGGTGTGGTTGATGACGAAGACGTACGTCCCCTGCTCGCCGACCCGCCGGATCGCCTCGACACCCTCGGGGAGCCCGCCGACGACCGGCCTGGTCGTGGTGAAGACCTGGCTGGCCAGGGTGTCGAGGGCCTCGGGGGTGAGCTCGGTGCCGACGTACCAGGCCGTGCCTTTGCCGACACGGCGGCGGGTGACGGCCGGGTCGCCGGCGCAGTCGCCGGTGGCGTACGCAGCGACGACGTCGGCCCCGACGGCACGGCCGCGCTCGCTCCAGATCGTGCCGGAGCCGTAGGAGGTCAGCGGGATCTCGTCGCCCTCGGGCAGCGGGCAGAACTCCTCGATCCGCACCCCGAGCAGGTCGGACAGCCCGCCCGGATAGCCGCCCAGCCGGACGTGGTCGTGCTCGTCGACGATGCCGGAGAAGTAGGTCGCCACCAGGGTGCCGCCGGCCTCGACGAAGGCGGTGAGCCGGTCGATGGTCTCGTCGGAGAGCAGGTACTGCACCGGCAGCACCACCACGTCGTAGCCGTCCAGCGGGTCGGCCGCCCCCACGATGTCGACGCCGAGGTTGCGGGCCCAGCAGGCCTTGTGCCAGGCCCGGGCGGTCGCCATCGGGTCGACGTCGATCGACGGGTGGGAGTCGAGGGTCGCCGCCCACCAGGACGTCCAGTCGAAGAGGATCGCGACGCTCGCCTGCTCGACCCGGGTGCCGGCGACCTCGGCGATCGCGGACAGATCCGCCCCGAGGCGTACGACGTCTCGCCACAGCCGACTCTCGGTGCCGGCGTGCGGGACCATCGCGGAGTGGAACTTCTCCGCGCCACCGCGCGAGGCACGCCACTGGAAGAACAGCGCGCCGTCGGCGCCGCGCGCGACGTGCTGGAAGGAGTTGCGGCGCATCTCGCCGGCGGTCTTGGCGATGTTGCGCGGCTGCCAGTTGACCGCGGACGTCGAGTGCTCCATCAGCAGCCACGGCTCGCCATGGGCCAGCGAGCGGGTCAGGTCGGCCGTCATCGCGAGCTGCGGGGTACGGTCGTCGTCGTCGGCGATGAGGTAGTGGTCGTTGGAGACCAGGTCCTCGACGTCGACCCAGCTGCGGTAGTCGAGCGACTTGCGGAAGCCCATGAAGTTGGTGGTCAGGGGCTTGTCGGAGTGCGCGCGCACCGCCGCCGCCTCGACCCGGAGGATCTCGCGGATCTCGTCGGAGCTGAACCGCCACCAGTCGAGCTGCTGACCGGGGTTGGCGAAGTTGCCGTAGGAGACCTGGCGCGGGGGCTCGATCTGCTCCCAGCCGGTGTAGCGCTGGCTCCAGAAGGCCGTCGCCCACGCCTCGTCGAGCTTCTCCACCGCGCCGTAGCGGTCCTGCAGCCAACGCCGGAACGCGACCGCGCTGGCGTCGCAGAAACAGTGGTCGTTGTGGCAGCCGTACTCGTTGTTGACGTGCCACATCACCACCGCCGGATGATCGTCGTAGCGCTTGACCAGCTCGGTGATCAGGGTCGTGGCGGCGTCGCGGTAGGCGGTCGAGGAGGGACAGTACGCCTGCCGCGCCCCGAACGCGCGCCGGTTGCCGATCTGGTCGACGAGCGTGGCCTCCGGGTGCCGCCCGAGGAACCACGGCGGCGGGCTCGCGGTCGCGGTCGCCAGGTCCACCGCGATCCCGCCCGCGTGCAGCTTGTCGAGCACCCGGTCGAGCCAGCCGAAGTCGTACTCTCCCGGCGTCGGCTCCAGCAGCGCCCAGGAGAAGATCCCCACGCTGACCAGGTTGACCCCGGCCTCCTGCATGAGGCGTACGTCCTCGTCCCAGACCTCCTCCGGCCACTGCTCCGGGTTGTAGTCGGCGCCGTAGGCGATCCGCCCACCCAGCGCCCGGGTGACCTGCTCCATCCCCATCAGGGAGCCAGCCTCTCCGTCCGCCAGCTGTCGCCCTCGCGCCGGTAGACGAGCCGGTCGTGCATCCGGCCGGGGCGTCCCTGCCAGAACTCCACCGTCTCCGGCTCGACCCGGTAGCCGCCCCACTCCTCCGGCACCGGGACCGGCCGGCCCTCGAACTCCGCCTCGACCTTCGCGTACGCCTCCTCCAGCTCCTCGCGGCCGGCGACGACCCGGCTCTGGTGGGAGGCGTGGGCGCCGAGCTGGGAGCCGCGCGGACGCTGGGAGAAGTAGGCCTCGACGGCTTCTGCGGAGAGCACGTGAGCGACGCCGTCGATGCGTACCTGCCGCTCCAGCGGGTGCCACGGGAAGAGCACCGCGCAGCGCGGGTTGGCCGCGAGGTCGGAGCCCTTGCGGGACGCGGTGTTGGTGAAGAAGGTGAAGCCCTCGGTCGAGAACCCCTTCAGCAGCACAGTGCGCGACGAGGGTGCGCCGTCCGCCGAGACGGTCGAGACGACCATCGCGTTGGGCTCGACGATGCCCGCGTCACGAGCCTCGGCGTACCACTTCTCGAACTGTTCGAACGGGTCCGCCGCGAGGTCGCCCTCGGTCAGGCCGCTGCGGGTGTAGGACTCGCGCGCGGCCGCCAGCTCAGCTGAGAGATCCATGGTCTCAACCTACGGCTTGGCGGGGCGGCCGCCGGACTCAACCCACTCCGGAGTCAGCCCATGAAGCCCTTCACCTGGGTGCCCGACTCGTCGAGCTTGTCGCCCAGCTGCTCCAGCGCCGAGCCGACCTTCGCCAGCAACGTTGCGATCGTCTCGAGCGACCCGGAGAGGTCGTCGAGCGCCGAGCCGGCGCCGCCGATCTCCTTCGCGGCGCTCGCGATGGACTTGGCCGGACCGTCGGCCATCGGCACCCGGCCGAGCCCCTCGGCGACGTCGGCGAGCCGGTCGACACCCTTGGAGATCGCGGCCGAGATGCCACCCAGCGAGGTGGCGACGTCACCCAGCGCGTCCTTGACACCGCCGGCGCCGTCCCCGACGAGCACGGCACCGGCCTCACGGGCACGCCCACCGGCCGCCTCGAGCCCCTCGCCGAAGGAGTCGAACAGCTGGGGCAGCCGCTCGAGCGCCGCCAGTACGTCCTTGTTCTCCGTGATCAGCTTGATCACCTTGTCGATGTCCTTGGCGTTGAGACCACCGACGAGCTTCCCCAGGTCCATGGTGGGGACACTAGTGCCGGACCCCCTACCACGACCGCGCCCCACGCCCGAGTCGGAGCCAGGATGCGGCACAATGCCCATGACAACAGAGGAACGGAGAAGGCAGTGAGCCAGGTACAGCACGGTCTCGAGGGCGTCGTGGCCTTCGAGACCCAGATCGCGGAGCCCGACAAAGAGGGTTCGGCCCTCCGTTACCGCGGGGTCGACATCGAGGACATCGTCGGCCGGGTGCCGTTCGAGAACGTCTGGGGCCTGCTGATCGACGGCTCCTACGGCCCCGGTCTGCCGCCCGCCGAGGCCTACAACCTGCCGGTGCACACCGGCGACGTACGCGTCGACGTCCAGTCCGCCATCCCCATGCTCGCGCCGGCCTTCGGGTTCGGGCAGACCTACGACATCTCCGACGAGCAGGCCCGCGAGGACCTCGCCCGGGTGGCCGTCATGGTTCTGTCGTACGCCGGCCAGTCGGCGCGCTCCATCCACCTCCCGGTGGTGCCGCAGCGCGAGGTCGACAAGGGCAACACCCTGGCCGAGAAGTTCCTGATCCGCTGGCGGGGCGAGGCCGACCCGGCCCACGCGCACGCGATCGACGCCTACTGGTCGTCGGCCGCCGAGCACGGCATGAACGCCTCCACCTTCACCGCCCGGGTGATCACCTCCACCGGCGCCGACGTCGCCGCCGCCTTCTCCGGCGCGATCGGCGCGATGAGCGGGCCGCTGCACGGCGGCGCGCCCTCGCGCGTGCTGGGCATGATCGAGGACGTCGAGAAGACCGGCGACGCCACAGCCTATGTGAAGGGGCTGCTCGACTCCGGCGAGCGGCTGATGGGCTTCGGCCACCGCGTCTACCGCGCCGAGGACCCCCGCGCGCGGGTGCTGCGCCGCACCGCGCGGGAGCTGAACGCGCCCCGCTACGAGGTCGCCGAGGCCCTGGAGAAGGCGGCTCTGGAAGAGCTCCGCGCTCGCCGCCCCGACCGTGTCCTGGAGACCAACGTCGAGTTCTGGGCCGCGATCGTCCTCGACTTCGCCGAGATCCCGGCCAACATGTTCACCTCGATGTTCACCTGCGCCCGCACCGGTGGCTGGTCCGCCCACATCCTGGAGCAGAAGAAGACCGGCCGGCTGATCCGGCCCTCCGCCATCTACACCGGCCCGGCCCCTCGCCCCGCCGACGCGGTCGAGGGCTGGAACGCCGACTGGGCCAAGTAGACCCCGTCCGTCTGAAGGAACCGACCGGCTCTCGCCGGTCGGTTCCTGCGTTGTGGGGTCAGTTGTCGAGGCGCTTGGCCATGCAGACGACGAGGTCGTCGTCCTTGTAGTAGCCGAACGGCTCGACGTCGACGTAGCCCTTGGCCGCATAGAGCCCGATCGCCTCGTGCTGGAGGCCGCCGGTGGTGAGGACCATCGCCTCGAAGCCGGCCTCCTGGGCCGAGGTCTCGACGTGGGCGAGCATGCGTTTGGCGAGGCCCTGGCCCTGGGCCTCGGGGACGACGTACATCCGCTTGATCTCGGCGGTCACCTCGGTCCCGAGGGCGGGCTCGCCGGAGCGCCGCCAGGCGCCGGAGGCGACCGGGACGTCGTCGAGGTAGGCCAGGAAGTAGGCGCCCGCGAGGCCCTCGAACATCTCGGGCAGGGTCGGGTCGTGGTCGGGATCGCCGTAGCGTTCGACGTAGAACTCCTGGACCCGGTCGACCAGCTTCTGTGCATCAGGGTGGTCGTAGGCGACCCGGCGAATCTCAACAGACACGTCGATATTCTGGCCGACGCCCGCCTCTTGCGAGAATGGGTTTATGACGCTGCAGATCCCCGCCGACCTCCTGCCCGCCGACGGACGTTTCGGGTCCGGGCCGTCCAAGGTGCCAGCCGGGCGGCTCGAGGCGCTCGCCGCGACCGGGGTGTCGGTGATGGGCACCTCGCACCGGCAGCAGCCGGTGAAGGATCTCGTCCGCCGCGTCCAGACCGGGCTGGCCGAGCTGTTCTCGCTGCCGGAGGGCTACGAGGTGGTCCTCGGCAACGGTGGCTCGGTGGCGTTCTTCGACCTGGTGACGTACGCGCTGGTGCGCGAGCGCAGCCAGCACGCCGTCTTCGGGGCGTTCGGCAAGAAGTTCCTCTCCGCGGCCAAGGCGGCTCCCTGGCTGGCCGACCCGTCGGTCATCTCGGCCGAGCCTGGTGGCCTGGCGGTTCCGTCGCAGCAGGACGACGTCGATGTTTACGCGTGGACACACAACGAGACCTCGACGGGCGTGATGGCCCCGGTCGTACGTCCCGCCGGCGCCGATCAGCTCACCATCGTCGACGCGACCTCGGCCGCCGGCGGCCTGCCGCTCGACGTGACCCAGAGCGACGTCTACTACTTCGCGCCGCAGAAGTCGTTCGCCTCCGACGGCGGCCTGTGGCTGGCCCTGCTCTCCCCCGCCGCGATCGCACGCGCCGAGGAGATCGCGGCGAGCGGCCGGCACATCCCGTCGTTCTTCTCGCTGACCGAGGCGATCAAGCAGTCCCGCAGCGCGCAGACCGTCAACACCCCGTCGGTCGCCACGCTCTTCCTGATGGCCGAGCAGCTCGACTGGATGAACTCCTCCGGCGGGCTGGACGCGATGGTCGAGCGCACCACCGCCTCCTCCGACGTGCTCTACGCGTGGGCCGAGAAGGCGTCGTACGTGCGTCCGTTCGTCGAGGACCCCACCCATCGCTCCCTCGTCGTCGGCACCGTCGAGCTCGACGCCGGCATCGACAAGGATCTCCTCCGGTCGGTTCTGGCGGACAACGGCGTCGTCGACCTCGACGCCTACCGTGGCGTCGGCACCAACCAGCTGCGGATCGCGATGTACCCCTCCGTCGATGCCGCCGACGTCGAAGCCCTCACCGCCTGCATCGACTGGGTCGTCGACCGCCTCTGACCGCCGACTCTGCGTCAGGGGCGTTTGCGGAAGACGAAGTACGCAGCGACAGCGAGCGCCACGAGCACGGCTGGCCCCAGCGAACCGCCGGAGTCGGGGTCGCTGTCCTTGCCGCCGTCTTTGCCGCTGTCGTTGTTCTCGGCCTCGTCGGCCGTGGTCGGATCAGCGGTCGGGGACGGCTCGTCCCCCAGCACGTCGCTCACCAGCTCCGGGTCGACGCGGATCACCTCGGCCCGGATGCCCTCGCTGGTCACGACCAGCTCGCCCTTGGCGGTGACGCCGATGGCCTCGCCCTGTTCCTGGTCGGGGGTCCGGAAGGAGCCCACCCGGTCCATCGAGGGCCAGTCGTAGATCGTGGCGGAGTAGTAGCCGCGTACGACCACATGCTTGCCGTCGGGGAAGAAGGCGCCGTCGGTGGCCATCGGGATGACCGGGGCGACCTCCTTCAACCGGTTGGGACGATCGGGGTCGAGGTGCTCGGGCACGGCATAGAGACTCCCTCCGCCCCAGTCCTTCGTGGCGACGAAGACCTGCCCGTCGGGGTGGGCCAACAACGACTCGGCGTTGTGCGGCCCGTCGGGATAGACGAGCTCGTAGACAGTCGGGGAGACCGTACGCTCGCCTCGCCCGACCGGGACCTTCGCGATCCGGATCGAGTCCCAGACGCTGTTGTTGTCGCCGATGTCACCGACCCAGACGTGGTGGCGGCCTGCGGGGGCGAGCCCCTCGACGTCCACCGGGTCCGCCGCCCAGTGGGTCACGCCGACCGTGTCGCCGCTGGAGTCGACCGTGAAGACGCGTCCGCTGTCGCCGGAGTCGTTGGTGGTGGCGTACAGACCCTTCCCGAGCGGCGTCAGGGCACTGGCCTCGCTGATCGTCGGGTCGGAGAAGGAGAAGAGCACGTCGTCGCCGGCGGCGTGCGCAGGCACGGACGTGATGAGCACCAGTCCGAGCGCGCCTACCGCGGCGGCGACCGCCTTCATCGGCCGTCGAGCAGCTCGCCCAGCTTCGGACGTACGCCCCACTCGGCCACCAGCTCGTCGTACTCCTTCTTCACCGAGCCGCCCTTGACCGGCGACCCGGTGCGGATCGCGCGGAGCATCGTGTTGCGCGGGGTGTGCTGGCTCTCGACGAACTGCACGACCTCGACGCGATAGCCCGACAGCCGCAGCAGGCTCGCCCGCAGGGCGTCGGTCAGCGTGTCGGCGAAGCGCTCGCGCAGGATGCCGTGGCGGGTGAGCATCGAGTAGGGCGCGGGGGTCGGCGCCTTGCGGAGCTGGGCGGCGATGTCGTGGTGGCAGCACGGCGCGGCCAGCACCAGCGGCGCCTCCCACTCGATCGCGCGGGCGAGGGCGTCGTCGGTGGCGGTGTCGCAGGCGTGCAGGGCGAGCACCACGTCAGGTTTCTCGGCGAGCTGCACACCCTCGATCGTCCCGGCCACGAACTCGGCGTGCACGCCGAGCTCGGCCGCGATCTTCGAGTTGTGCTCCCGTGACTGCTCCTTGACGTCGACGCCGGTGACGACGACGGGCAGCTCGCGGACCTCGGTGAGGTAGCGCTGGGCGGCGAAGGTCAGGTAGCCGTTGCCGGCCCCCAGGTCGATGATCCGCAGCGGCTCCTCGGCGGTCGGCCGGCGGACCTTGCCGGACTTCATCGCGTCGGTCAGGGCGGCGTCGAGCTGGCGCAGGAACTCCTCGACCTGGCGGTACTTCGCCTGGCGCGACGGCTTCAGCTTCCCGTCCTTGTCCGAGAGACCGAGAACCCGGAAGACCGGGTCGGACTCCGGCAGCAGTCGCTCCTTCGCCTGGTCATGGCCACGTTCGACCTCGACCGGTGCGGTCAGCTCCGTGGTCGAGACCAGCGCCGTGGTCGGCGTCTTCGCCTGGATCTGGGTCTGCTCGGTCGCGGTCGTGACCATCCAGTTGGCGAACGGTTCGTCGAGAAGATCGTCCAGTGACGAACTATCTCCTACGGGATGGTTCGCGGTGAACGCCTGGGTCGCGTCGTACGTCGTGATCTGCAGGTGCCGCCCGGCCTTGAGGTCGACGTAGCGGATCTCGGCGCGACGCCACTTCGGCGCGGTGCCACGCTGCTTGCCCGACGCGACCGCCTTGACCAGCTGGTCGGGATCGAGGATCACCGATCGCATCCGGTTCAGCGCCCGCAGCAGCGGCTCGGACTCCCTGCTCAATTCAGCACCCCGGCGATGACGACGACCAGCAGAAGGGCGACCAGCGCGCCGGGAATGATCATGCGGCGGTAACGCGGGTTCACCGCTTCAGTCTAGGCGCGGGGCGGTCGACGGCCCCCATCCCCGCCCGCCGCATTCCTCAGACCCGCGACGCGAACAGCTCGGCGAGATGCATGGTCGGCACCGAGGCGAGATCGTCGAGCTGGACGCGGCAGGACATCCCGTCGGCGAGGACGACGGCATCGGGATGCGACCGGACGGCCGGAAGGAGATGGGTCTCCGCGACCGCGACCGACACCTCGTAGTGCCCCTCCTCGACCCCGAAATTGCCGGCCAGGCCGCAGCAGCCCGAGACCTTGGTGACCGTTGCGCCGGCCTGCGTCAGCAGCGCCTCGTCGGCGGTCCAGCCGAGGACGGCGTGCTGGTGGCAGTGCGGCTGGGCGACGACCTCGACGCCGGTCAGGTCGGGCAGAGTCACTCGCCCCTCACCCACCAGGCGGGTCACCAGCTCGGCGAAGGTGAGCATGCCGTCGCGTACGACCTCGGCCTCGGGCAGCGCGGAGAGCTCCACCGAGTCGGACCGCAGCGTCGCGGTGCACGACGGCTCCAGCCCGACGACGGGGACGCCGGAGGAGACATAGGGCGCCAGCGTACGGACCGTCTTCTCCATGATCTTGCGGGCGTCATCGAGCTGTCCCGTGGTGATCCAGGTGAGGCCGCAGCAGGCCTTGTCGCCGATGACGCGCACGTTCAGCCCCTGCGACTCGACCCACCTGATCGCGCCGTGACCCGACTGGGCGAAGAAGTGGTCGGTGAAGGAGTCGGCCCAGATCCAGACGTCCGGGGTCTCGGCCCCGAGGCGGGCGACCGGCGCCGACCGCTTCAGGGTCTTCGGCGCGAACGCCGGGATCGATCGCCGCTGGTCGATGCCGGCGGTCTTCTTGGCGATCCTCGCCAGCGGGCTCACCTTCAACGATGCGTTGGCCAGCTGGGTGAACGGCGCCGCGAGCCGGGCCCACTTCGGCAGCTGCCCGAGGAGGGCGTGCGAGCGCGGCCGCCGTTCCCCGAGGACGTCGTGCTTCTGGTAGAGCGCCTCCGACTTGTACGTCGCCATGTCGATGCCCGTGGGGCAGTCGGACGCACACCCCTTGCAGGCGAGGCACAGGTCGAGCGCCTCACCGACCGCGGGGTCGCCGAGACCGTCGACGAGCGAGCCGTCGAGTGCCTCCTGCAGCACCCGTGCGCGTCCACGGGTCGCGTCCTTCTCCTCGCGGGTGGCGAGGTAGGAGGGGCACATCACCCCGATGGTCTTCGGGGCCACGCACTTGCCGACGCCGGTGCAGCGGTGCACGGCAGCTCCCAGGTCACCATGATCGTGGATCAGCCGCAGCCCGGTCCGCGGGAGCGCGCGAGGCCGCACCGGCCGCAGGTCGTCGGTGATCGACGCCGGCCGCACGATGTTGCCGGGGTTGAGCAGGTCCGACGGGTCACAGATGCCCTTGACCTGCTCGAAGAGGTCGATGGAGGTCGTGTCGTACATGATCGGCAGCAGCTCGGAGCGCACCCGCCCGTCGCCGTGCTCGCCCGACAGCGAGCCGCCGTAGGTCACCAGCCGGGTGGCGCACGCGGTCATGAACTCCCGGAAGATCTGCGCCGACTCCGGCGAGTCCGGCGCGAACGGGAAGTCGATGCGGCAGTGGATGCAGCCGTCGCCGAAGTGTCCGTAGGGATAGCCGTGCAGACCGAAGTCCGCGAGGATCCCCTCGAAGTCCCGCAGCCACGCCCCGAGGTGCTCGGGCGGTACCGCCGCGTCCTCCCAGCCGGAGTGGGCCGGCGTCGGCAGCGAGACGCCCGCCAGGCCGGCTCCGTCCTCGCGGATCCGCCACAGCGCGGCTGCCTCGAGGGGATCGACGACCACCCGCGACTCGAGCGCCCCCGACTCGGCGGCAAGACGTTTCACCAGGTCAGGCGCATCCTGACCGGCGACCTCGACCATCAGCCACCCGGCCCCCTTGGGCAGGTCGGGCACCGCACGCCCCTTTGCGCGCACCAGATCTGCGATCCGGGCGTCCATCCCCTCGCATGCGATCAACCGCCCCGGCGCCACCGCCAACAACGAAGGCACCGCGTCGGCCGCCTCCGCCATCGTCGGGTAGCCGAGCACGAGCAGCAGCCGCCCGGGCGAGTCCTCGACGAGCCGTACGGTCGTCTCCAGGATGGTCGCCAAGGTGCCCTCGGTCCCGGCCAGGAACCGGTCGACCCGGCCGCCCTTCTCCGGCAGCAGGTGCTCGAGCGAGTAGCCCGAGACCTGGCGCCCGAAACGGCCGAACTCGGTGCGCACGTGCCCCAGGTTGGCCCCCACGAGCGCCTGCAGCCGCTCGGCGGTGTCCCCGGAGGAGACCCCGTCGGCATAGCGCGCCTGCTCGCCGTTGCCGAAGAGCACCGTCAGCGCCTCGATGTTGTCGACGGTGCGGCCGTAGCCCAGCGCACGGTTGCCGCAGGCGTTGTTGCCGATCATCCCGCCGATCGTGCAGCGCGTGTGCGTGGACGGGTCCGGCCCGAAGCGCAGCCCGTGCGGGGCCGCGGCCCGCTGCAGGTCGGCGTGCACGACGCCGGGGTCGATCCGTGCGGTACGGGCCTCGGGGTCGATCTCGTAGATGGTCCGCAGGTCTCGGGTGTCCACCACGATCCCGGAACCGACCGCGTTGCCGGCGATCGAGGTGCCCGCACCCCGCATGGTCACCGGAACCCCGACGGAGCGAGCGACCGAGTGCACCCCGATCAGCTCGTCGCGCGACTGCACCCGCACGACCACCGACGGCACCACCCGGTAGAGGCTGGCGTCGCTGGAGTAGAGCGCCCGGGCCAGCGGCGAGTCGTCGACCCGGCTGATCCCCTGGTTGCGCAGCTCATTCGCCAGATCCGAGGCAGTCGCATTCACCCGCTCATTGTCACAGACACCGACGTCGCCGCCGGCCAGCGCCCACCGTCGGCGACCACAACCCGAACCCGTCTCAGTGAGCGATATTCGTCTCTCATATAATGGGACAGCCCGCGAGCGGCGGGCACTTCCAGACCTCGGAGAGAGACCATGTCCGCCACCCCCGCACCGGCCAACCCGCGTTCGCGCGTGCTCGTCGCCAGTCTCATCGGTACGACGATCGAGTTCTACGACTTCTACGCGTACGCGACCGCAGCCGTCCTCGTCTTCCCCGCCCTCTTCTTCCCGGCCGGCGACCCGACCACCGCACTCCTGGCGAGCTTCGCCGTCTTCGGCGCGGCGATGGTCGCCCGCCCCGTCGGCGCGGTCTTCTTCGGCCACCTCGGCGACCGCCTCGGACGGAAGACGACCCTGGTGATCTCGCTGCTCACCATGGGCATCGCAACCTTCCTGATCGGTGCGCTCCCGACGTACGCGACCGTCGGCTGGGTCGCCACCGCGCTGCTCGTGCTGATGCGCCTGGCCCAGGGCTTCGCGCTCGGCGGCGAGTGGAGCGGTGCCGCGCTGGTCGCCACCGAGAACGCCCCCGAGGGCAAGCGCGCGATCTTCGGTACGTTCCCGCAGCTCGGCGCGCCGCTGGGATTCATCCTCTCCAACGGCCTGTTCCTGACCATCGCGGCGCTGCTCTCCGCGGAGGGCGCCGACCCGACGAAGCCGTCCGACGCGTTCCTGGCGTGGGGCTGGCGGGTGCCGTTCCTCTTCTCCGCGGTCATGGTGATCGTCGGCCTGTGGGTGCGGCTCCGGCTGGTCGAGAGCGACGTGTTCACCAAGAGCCAGGACGCCGGTCTGGTCCGCAAGGTCCCGCTGGCCTCGGTCGTCCGCAATCAGGGCAAGCAGCTGATCCTCGGCACCTTCTTCATGCTGGCGACCTACGTCCTCTTCTACCTGATGACCGCGTTCTCGCTGTCGTTCGGCACCGCCGCCAAGGACCTGCCGGTGCCCGGCCTGGGCTACGGCTACACGACCTTCGTGCTGATGCTGATCTTCGGCGTGATCTTCTTCGGCATCTTCACCATGGTCTCCGGGCCGTTGGCCGAGCGCTTCGGCCGCCGCCGACTGCTGATCGGGGTCACCCTCGGGATCATCGCCTTCGGCCTCGCCTGGGTGCCGCTGGTCAACGCCGGCACCTTCGGCGTACTCCTCTGGCTCGTCCTCGGCTTCTCCCTGATGGGCCTCACCTTCGGGCCGATGGGCGCGCTGCTGCCCGAGCTGTTCCCGACCAGCGTGCGCTACACGGGCTCCGGCATCTCCTACAACGTCGCCTCGATCCTCGGCGCCGCGGTGGCCCCGTTCATCGCGGTAGCGCTGTGGAAGCAGGCCAACGGCTCGCCCTTCCTGGTCGGCGTCTACCTCTCCGTGATGGCCGTGATCACCCTGATCTCGCTGGTGATCGGCAAGGAGACTCGCGATGTGGCGCTCGAGGAGACTCCCGAGAAGGCCACGGTCTGACCATCAAACGTGGCTAACGTGGCGGGGGTGACCGTCAGGATCCTCTCCGCCGCCGACGTACGCAGCATCTTCACGCCGCAGCTCGCGCTCGAGTCCCAGCGCGAGGCGTTCACCCGACTCGGAGCCGGGGAGGCCGTCCAGCCTCCCCGGCTCCTCGTTCCAGGGCCGGACTCCTCGATCTCGTTCTGCTACTCCTCACGGCTCGCCGCCGACGCCCCCGCGGTGAGCAAGTTCGGCAGCGTCAACCCGGCCAACGTCGGCCGCGGTCTGGGCGCGGTGCTTTCGGTCATCACCGTCCTCGACGCCGAGACCGGCGCACCGCGCGCGATCATCAACGGCGACAGCGTCACCGGCCTTCGCACCGCGGCCGCGACCACGCTCGCCATGCAGCAGGTCGCGCCCTCCGCATCGACTGTTCTCGTCGTCGGCACCGGCGCCCAGGCCCGTGCTCACCTGGACGCCTTCACGGTGACCCACCCCTCCGCCGAGCTCCAGGTCTTCGGGCGGAACCACGCGGCGGCCACCGAGATCGCCGCATCGCACGGCGCCACCGCGAAGACCGACCTGGAACAGGCCGTACGCAGCGCCGACATCGTCGTCCTCTGCACCTCGTCCCTCACCCCGGTCATCGCGGACGCCTGGGTCACCGACGGCACCACGGTGGCCAGCGTCGGCTCCTTCGCCCCCGACCGCGTCGAGCTGCCGCCGTCGCTGCTGGCGCGCTCCACGGTGGTGGTCGACTACCGCGCGTCCGCACTCACCGACTCCGGCCCCGTCGTCGAAGCCGTCGCCTCCGGGGCCGTCGACCCGGACCGGATCACCGACCTCGGCTCGCTCCTGACCGGTACCGGCCTCACCCGCGGCGCCACCGGCATCGTCACCTACTTCTCCGTAGGCGTCGGCGTCCAGGACGCCGCCGCGGCAGCGATGATCCTGGTCGCCGCCGAGGATCGCGACGCCGGCACCCAAGCCGACCTCGCCTGACTCCACCCCCACCCCGAGACGTCATTTTCTGGTGCCGAGTAGTCGATTCTCGGCCGCGAGAGGTCGCTTTCTGGCCCGTCTCAGCACCTCGACGTCAGAAATCGACGCCTCGACGTCAGATTTCGACTACTCGGCGTCGGATTCTGACTTCTCGGCGGCTAGGGCGGCCTCGACCACGTCGAGGAGCGGAAGTCCGGCCAGCTCGTCACGGGCCACCCAACGTACGTCGTCGGTGGTGCCACCCACCTCGACCACCCGGGGCTCCGCGTCCTCGGGGACGGTCGCGGCGAAGATCAGGTGGACGCCGTGGAACTCCTCGTGACGGCCGCTGGGAGCGGTGCCGGTGATGTTGACGTCGTGCACGTCGAGCAGGGCGCCGACCTCGCAGGTCAGGCCGCACTCCTCGACGACCTCACGCACCAGCGCCTCGCGCGGCTGCTCCCCGAAGTCGACCCCGCCGCCGGGCAGCGTCCACGAGCCCGAGTGGTAGCCGAGCGGCGAGATCCGGGTGAGCAGGATCGCGTCGTCGGAGGATCGGGTGATGAACGCGTACGCCGCCAGCCGCTGCATCCGCGCCGGCTTGTGAACCTCGAGGGCATCGGTGACCAGCGGGGACGTCGGGATCTCGCCGCTCACCACCGCAGCGAGGGGCAGCCAGGCTGCCTCCGCCGTCGACCCGTCGACCTCCATCGTCTGCGGCTCGGGAGCGTCGTGAGGCACCCAGCCGTCGTAGACGATCCGGATCGCATGAGAGTTGACCCGGCGGCCCAGGCGCCAGGCCTTGGCCTGATGGACGGAGTAGACCCGTGCCTCGACACCGACCTCGACCGGCACCCCGGCCTCCTCGTAGACCTCACGCACGACCGCGTCACGCGGGTCCTCGCCGTGGTCGATCCCGCCGCCGGGCAGCGTCCACCGCTCCTCCGGCGTGACCTTCTCCGAGAGCCGGCTGAGCAGGATCTCCGGCTCGGCGGCCGCGCCGGCCCGGATGATGACGGCGTACGCCCCCACCCGCTGCACCATCGGAAGCTTGCGTCGCCGCCCACCGCGGCCCCGATTCCGCGTCGCCATCAGCTGAACGGGGGTCGGGAGTCGAGAGCCAACGAGCGGCGACCGGCCCAGCGCCACACCCTGGCGGCCCGGTCACGGTCTTCCTCGGTGACCAGGTTGCCCATCCACCGCAGAGCCAGCGTCATCAGCCAGTCGGAGCGCATTCCCGCAGGTCCGAGGGTGGATACGAGCTTGGGGCGGGTCGCGATGCCGGCCAGGCGCCGGGCGATGGAGAACGCCTCGCCGTAGTGCTCACGCAGGGTCTCCGGCCACGCGGTGGCCAGGTCCTCCCCGGCGACGATCGCGTCGGCGACCATCCGCCCGGTCTCCAGCCCGTAGTCGATGCCCTCACCGTTGAGCGGGTTCACGCACCCGGCGGCGTCGCCGATCAGCGCCCAGTTGGCGCCGGCGACGCCGGTGACCGCACCACCCATCGGCAGCAGCGCGGACTTCTCCGCCCGCAGCTCACCCTTCAGCCCGAACTCGTCGCGACACAGCGAGGTGTAGTGCCGCATCAGCGGCTTGATCGCGACGTCCGCGGGCCGCTTCGAGGTGGCCAGCGCACCGGCGCCGATGTTCACCTCGCCCGAGCCCAGCGGGAAGATCCAGCCGTATCCCGGCAGCGCCTCACCGGACTCGTCGCGCAGCTCCAGGTGGGAGGAGATCCACTCGTCGTCGGCCTGGTCCGAGGCGATGTAGGCCCGCCCGGCGACGCCGTAGACGGTGTCGCGGTGCCACTCCCGCCCCAGCACCTTGCCCAGCGGCGAGCGCACCCCGTCGGCCACCACGATCGACCGGCAGGCCACCTCATGGCCACCCTCGAAGACAACCGCCGCGATCCGCGCCCCGTCCCAGCGGACATCGACCGCACGCACCCCGTCGACCGCCGTCGCACCGGACTTGATCGCCACGGTTCGCAGGTGGTCGTCGAGCTCCGTACGCGGCACGGCGGACCCCCACGACGGCAGCGTCCCGCCCGGCCACGGCAGGTGCAGCGTCTGCCCGAACCCGTGCGCGCGCAGGCCCTTCGAGACCGGGTGCGCACGCAGCCAGTCCTCCAGCCCGAGCCGGACCAGCTCGTGGGTCGCGCGCGGGGTCAGCCCGTCGCCGCAGGTCTTGTCACGCGGGAAGACGGCCGCGTCGGTCAGCAGGACATCGACCCCGGCACGCGCCAGCCAGGCCGCCGCGGCCGAGCCCGCAGGCCCTGCCCCCACGACGAGCACGTCAGCTGACTGCGGAAGGGACGAGGTCATGCGCATATCTTCCCAGACCCGCCACAAGCCCGGTCAGAGAACCCTCACCTCCGGACAGCGAGGGCTACTGCTAGGTTATTGCAAGTTCTTCGCATTAACACTCGAAGCCGTCTCGGAAGGCCCCCACGTGCACGACCCCCTCGGCGTACGCCGCCGTCGCCGGCGCGCCGTCAGCTGGCTCCTCGGCCTCCTCGCGGCCGCCGTGGTGACCGTCGTCGTCGCGGTCGGCCTGGGCGCTGCGTCCGTCACCCCGGGGACAGTCGCCCAGATCCTCGGCCACCATCTCCTCGGCCTGCCCGAGGCCGGCTGGAAGGCGACGGAGGACGCGATCGTATGGAAGGTACGTCTCCCCCGCGTGCTCCTCGGCGCCCTCGTCGGCGCGGGCCTGGCCGTCACCGGCATGGCGCTGCAGGCGATGGTCCGCAACATGCTCGCCGACCCCTATCTGCTCGGGATCAACTCCGGCGCCTCCAGCGGCGCGGCGGCGGCGATCCTCTTCGGCGCGGGCACCGGCCTGGGGGCGTACGCCCTGCCGGGCTCCGCCTTCCTGGGCGCCCTCGCGGCCTCGTTCCTGGTGTTCGCCCTGGCCCGCAGCGGCGGCCGGGTCACCTCGCTGCGGCTGCTGCTCTCCGGCGTCGCGGTCGGCTATCTGCTCTACGGCCTGACCAGCTTCCTGATCTTCGCTTCGGGCTCGGCGGAGGGCGCCCGGTCGGTGATGTTCTGGCTGCTGGGTTCGCTGGGTCTGGCTCAGTGGGACGGCCTGCTCGCCGTCGTGGCCCTCGCGGTCATCACCACGATCACCCTGCTGACGTTGGCCGGGCGCGGCCTCGACGCGCTCGCGATCGGCGACGAGACCGCCCACACGCTCGGCATCTCCCCCGACCGCTTCCGCACCCTGCTGCTGGTCGTCGTCGCGCTCACCGTCGGCGTGGTCGTCTCGGCGGCCGGCAGCATCGGCTTCGTCGGCCTGGTCGTGCCCCATCTGGCCCGCCGCGCGGTCGGCTCGGCTCACGCCGTCGCCGTCCCGGCGGCCGCCCTCATGGGCGCGATCCTGCTGGTCTGGGCCGACGTCCTCGCCCGCGTCCTCCTCCAGCCCCAGGAGATCCCGATCGGGATCGTCACCGCGCTCCTGGGCGCCCCCTTCCTCATCGTCCTCATCCGGCGCTTCTCCGCGCGCGACGTCTGACACCTCAGGAGCCACGAATGATCCGCCCCACGATCGCCACCGCCGCCCTCGTACTCGCCACGACCACCGCCTGCGGCGCCGACGCCACCGGCACCGAGGCCACCGAGGCCACCGAGGCCACCGAGGACGGCTACCCGCTCACCATCGAGAACTGCGGCACCGAGGTCGCCTTCGACGCCCCGCCGGAGCGCGTCGTGATGCTGAAGAGCTCCGCGGTGCCCTACCTGCACGCGCTCGGCGTGATGGACCAGGTCGTCGCCCGGGCCGGCGACTACCCCGCCGACTACTACGACGCCGCAACCCGGGCCGAGCTCGACGACATCCCGCTGCTCACCGACGAGATGGACACCAGCGGCCACCTGCAGATCTCCAAGGAGGTCGTGATCGCCGAGGAGCCCGACCTGGTCCTCGGCGAGGTCGACAACCTCTCCCGGGACGCCCTCGACGCCGTCGACATCGATCTCCTCGAGGAGCCGGCGATGTGCCCCGAGGGTGTCGACGATCCTGGATTCGACGATGTCTACAGCCAGCTCGAGGCCTACGGCAGAGTCTTCGACAAGCCGGACGAAGCCGCCCAGACTGTCGCTGACCTGCGCAAACGTGTCGCCGCCCTGGAGACGAAGCGAGTCGGCGCAGGACGTACGGCGGCCGTTCTCTACCCCACCGTCGGCGGCGGCGTGACCTACGCCTACGGCGCCCGGTCGATGGCCCACCCGCAGCTGGAGGCCGCCGGGTTCGAGGACGTCTTCGCCGACGTCGACGAGCGGGTCTTCGAGGTCTCGACCGAGGATCTCATCGAGCGCGACCCCGACGTGATCGTCCTGCTCCACAACGCCGGCGACCCGGCGAAGGTCGAGGAGTCGATCACCCGGCTCGCCGGCGCCGAGGACCTCACCGCGGTCAGGAACGGCGACGTGATGGCGCAGCTGTTCAACTTCACCGAGCCGCCCTCGGCCCTCTCGGTCGACGGCCTGGAGCGGATCATCGACAGGTTCGCGCAGTGATCGAGGCCGGCGGCCTGTCCTGGGCGTACGGCACCACGACCATCCTCGAGGACGTCGATGTCACCTCCCACGGGGGTCGGGTCCTGGGCCTGATCGGCCCGAACGGGAGCGGGAAGACCACCCTGCTCCGGCTGCTCTACGGCGCGCTGCGGGGCAGCGGCACCGTCGAGATCGACGGCGACGACCTCGCCGCGCTGCCTGCCAAGGAGGTCGCCCGGCGCCTGGCCGTCGTCGTCCAGGAGTCCGGCACGGACACGGCCCTGACCGCCGGCGAGATGGTGCTGCTGGGACGTACGCCGCACCTCTCCACCTTCGCCAGAGCCGGTGATCACGATCTGGAGATCGCCGCAGAGTGCCTCGAGCGCGTGGGCGGCACCCACCTCGGTCCGCGTTCCTTCGCCGCGCTCTCCGGGGGCGAGCGACAGCGGGTGCTCATCGCCCGGGCCCTGGCGCAGGAGGCGACCCACCTGCTCCTCGACGAGCCGACCAACCACCTCGACATCCGCTACCAGCACGAGATCCTCTCGCTGGTGCGGAAGCTGGGGACGACCGCGATCGTCGTGCTCCACGACCTCAACCTCGCAGCCCGCTACTGCGACGACCTGGTGCTGCTCGACGGGCACCACGTCGCCGCGCGCGGCACCGTCGACGAGGTGCTCCGCCCCGAGATCCTGGAGCCGGTCTACGGCATCGGCATCGAGCGGCTCGAGCTGCGCGAGGAGATCCACCTCCTCTTCCGCCCCGCGACCTGACGACGTCAGAGGCTCACAGCCTCAGAGCTCCGGCGCCGCCTCGACCCGGGTCTCCGGCACCGCCTCGTCGTCCGGGTCGACACCGGGCAGATGCGCCTCCCAGAGCTCGACGTCCATCACGTAGAGCCGAAGGTGCGCCTCCCCGCGCAGCTCGTCGGGCCTGAACGCCCGAGCCGTCCCGACGAGCCGGTGGAACGCCACCGCACAGCGCTTCTCGAGCTCGAAGTCGGGCACTTGGCGGGCCATGCCGGTCACGTACGCGGCGCTCGCCCCCGACCCCGGCGGCACCGAGGAGTCGAAGATGACCCCGGCGACGCGCGGGTCGCGGACGATGTTGCGGGAGTGCTGGGCGTCCGGCGCCGAGACCCAGTAGAGGTCCCGGTAGCCGTCGTGGGAGAAGTAGACCGGCGACGTACGCGGCCGCCCGTCGGGGTCCGTGGTCGCCAGCACCAGGTAGGCGACACCGTCGACGATCCCGCGGACGTGTCTGTCCAGATCAGCTGCCATACCCCAGAGGGTAAGCGACTTTCTCGGCGGTGACCTGCCTATATGCGCGGACGGCCGCTAGTGGAACGCGTGGTGGGACAGGAGCGAGACCTTCTTGGACGCACACCCGGTCGTCTCGTGACGCACGAACTGCGAGTCGTAGGAGTCCGGCACGTAGACCCGGAAACCGTCCACCTTGGCCGGCTTGCACGTCGACGCGGGGTAGTTCTCGGCGGTCGACTCGGCGATCTCGCTCACGGCCACCTGGCCCGGCTTCATGATCACCTTGCGCCACGAGCCCTCGCGCGACGCCGGAGCTCCGATCTGGGTGCCGTTGTCACCCCCGACGTACGACAACCCGCCGAAACCACCCAGCGCACACGCGTGGGCCGAGGTGTTGGTCAGGGTGATCTCGCCGAACCTCGACCCCGCACCCGCGTCGGTCGCGCGATAACCGGCCTTCAGATCGGCGTTGGCGCACTTCGGCGTCACCGGATCCGCCGCCGCAGGGGCGGATGAAGCAGGGGACTCAGTCCTCACCGGCGAACCCCCCGTGGCCGCCGGTGAGGACTGAGTCGGGGACGATGGAGCACTGCTCGTCTGCGTTGGATCCGCGGTCCCGGAGGCAGATGGTGAAGGGTCGACCGCCCCGTCCGTCGTCGACCCGCAACCTCCCACCGCGAGCACGCCGAGGATCCCGACTCCGACCACCATCAGTCGCAAGTGCCGCATCTTCGCTCCTCGAGTAGCAGATGCCAGCCGGGTAACCCAGCCAGAACAATCCATCGTCCTACCCCTGAGACGCGCGGACTGTCGTGTCCGTTGCATCTCGTTCGGGGATTTTTCAGACCCTGTCGTCGTACGCCACCCGGGCCGCGTCGACGTCCGCCATGTGCTCCTCGGCCCACTCCTTGAGGTGGGCGAGGACGGGCAGCAGCGTCAGCCCGAGCGGGGTGAGCTCGTAGTCGGTCCGCACCGGCACCGACGGGGTCACCGTGCGGATCAGCAGCCCGTCCCGCTCCATCTTCCGCAGCGACTGGGTCAGCATCTTCTGGCTGACCCCCTCGATCTGCGAGGCCAGCTCCGAGTACCGCAGCGGCCCACGAAGTCCGAGCGCGACGATCGCCAGGCTCACCCACTTGTCACCGATCGTGTCCAGCAGCATCCGGCTCGGACACAGCGCCGTGAACGCGTCGAATCCGCTGGGCCGTTCGGCCGTCGTCGTCCCCATGGCAGACCTCCAGGTGCGTACGCCACTTCAAAGTGCCTTCTTCCCAATGGAGAGTAGGGCACCGAAAGTAGTGCACGCAACCAGTCGACCACACCGAAGGACGAACACCATGTACGCACTCATCTCCCGCGCGGGCGACCCGACCCCGCACCTCGAGGAGCTCCCGGCGCAGCCGCTGGGCACCGACGACGTCCGGGTCGAGGTGGCCGCGGCCGGCTTCACCCTCTTCGACGCCTTCGTGGCCACCGACCACGCCGCCATCGGCCTGCCCGACGTGATCGGTCTCGGCTTCGACTTCAGCGGCGTGGTCACCGAGGTCGGCGAGGCCGTCTCCGGATTCGCCGTCGGTGACCGGGTCGCCGGCTTCCACGGCAACCCGGCCGCTGGCTCCCGCGCACATGCGACCGAGGTGGTGCTCCCGGCCGCCGACGCGGCGCTCCTACCCGCCGGCCTCTCGCTCGAGGCCGCCGCCGCGGCGCCGCTCAACGCGCTCACCGCACGTCAGGCCCTCGACCTGCTCGGCCCCGAACGCGGCAGTCTCCTCGTCACCGGCGCCGCCGGCGGGGTCGGCCTCTGGGCGCTCGCTCTGGCGAAGGCAGACGGCTGGACCGTCGACGCCCTCGTACGTCCCGGCACCGAGCACCTCGCCACCGGCGCCGACCGGACCCTCACCGAGATCGAGCCGTACGCCCATGACGCCGTTCTCGATCTGGCCGCGCTCAACGAACCGGCCCTGGCAGCCGTACGCGACGGCGGCCGCTACGTCAGCGTCAAGCCCGGCCGGGCCCCTGCCCCTGAGCGCGGCGTCGAGGTGTCGACCGTGATGAGCCATGCCGACGGAGCGGTCCTGGCCGGCCTCCTCGAGCTGGCCGCCGAAGGCACCGTGCCGACCCGGATCGCCGCCACCCGCCCGCTGAGCAAGGCCGCCGAGGCCTATCAGGAGGCGGACGCGGCGCCGGGCTCGGACGGCCGCTGGCTGCTGATCCCCTGAGAAAAGGGCGAAGGCCCCGCCTCCCGAAGGAGGCGGGGCCTTCAATGACCACTCGATGCCGCCTGCGGCGGCTGACTCCATCGCTCGGCGCGGAGGCACGAGCAAGCTCGACCTCCGACCTCGCTCAGTCGTCTCAGCTCTGGTAGGAGCCGAAGTCGAAGTCGTCCAGCGCGACGGCCTGGCCGCCGGTGTTGCCGAACTCGTAGTCGTAGTTGTCGTAACCGGTCACGGAGTACGCCGCGGCACGAGCCTCGTCGGTCGGCTCGACCTTGATGTTCCGGTAGCGCTCCAGGCCGGTGCCGGCCGGGATGAGCTTACCGATGATGACGTTCTCCTTCAGACCGCGCAGCGAGTCCGAGCGGCCGTTGATGGCAGCGTCGGTGAGGACGCGGGTGGTCTCCTGGAAGGAGGCCGCCGACAGCCAGGACTCGGTGGCCAGCGAGGCCTTGGTGATGCCCATCAGCTCCGGACGACCCGAGGCCGGCTTGCCGCCCTCGGAGACCACGCGCCGGTTCTCCGACTCGAAGTCGATGCGGTCGGCCAGGTCGGACGGCAGCAGGTTGGTGTCGCCGGACTCGAGCACCGTGATCCGGCGCAGCATCTGCCGCACGATGATCTCGATGTGCTTGTCGTGGATCGACACACCCTGCGACCGGTACACGGCCTGGACCTCGTCGACGAGGTGCTGCTGCGTCTTGCGGACACCGAGGATACGGAGGACCTCCTTGGGGTCCGGCGTACCGATGGTCAGCGCCTGGCCGACCTCGATGTGGTCGCCGTCGGCGACCCGCAGCCGCGAGCGACGGGAGACGACGTACTCCTTGACGTCCGAACCGTCGTCCGGGGTGACCAGGACCTTGCGGGCCTTGTCGGTCTCCTCGATCTCGACGCGACCGGCGACCTCGGAGATCGGCGTGACACCCTTCGGCGTAC
Source organism: Nocardioides sp. NPDC126508 (assembly GCA_040302365.1). Lineage (GTDB taxonomy): Bacteria > Actinomycetota > Actinomycetes > Propionibacteriales > Nocardioidaceae > Nocardioides. The sequence continues at coordinate 101,328 of JBEOUM010000002.1, read as the reverse complement.
GCGCCTCGAAGAGCTCGACGACACGCGGCAGACCCTGCGTGATGTCGTCGGCCGAGGCCACACCACCGGTGTGGAACGTACGCATCGTCAGCTGGGTGCCCGGCTCACCGATGGACTGGGCGGCGATGATGCCGACCGCCTCACCGATGTCGACGAGCTTGCCGGTGGCCAGCGAGCGGCCGTAGCACTTGGCACACGTACCCGTGCGGGCCTCACAGGTGAGGACCGAACGGACCTTGACCTCGGTGATGCCGGCGCGAACCAGCTCCTCGATCTTGACGTCGCCCAGGTCCTCGCCGGCGACCGCGAGAACCTCGCCCGTGGACGGGTGCTCGATGTCGACGGCAGCCGTGCGAGCGTACGCAGCGGTCTCGGCGTTGTCGTCCTTGACGACGACGCCGCCCTGGTCGACACCGATGACCTTCGGCAGACCGCGCTCGGTGCCGCAGTCGTCCTCACGGATGATGACGTCCTGCGAGACGTCCACCAGACGACGGGTCAGGTAACCCGAGTCGGCGGTACGCAGCGCGGTGTCGGCCAGACCCTTGCGAGCACCGTGGGTGGAGATGAAGTACTCCAGGACGGAGAGACCCTCGCGGAAGTTCGACTTGATCGGCCGCGGGATGATCTCGCCCTTGGGGTTCGCCACCAGGCCTCGCATGGCGCCGACCTGACGGATCTGGTTGAAGTTACCCGAGGCACCCGAGGTGACCTGCATGAAGATCGGGTTCTTGCGGTCGAACGCCGCCTCCATCGCGGCACCGACGACCTTGGCGGCCTCGGTCCAGATCTCGACGAGCTCCTGACGGCGCTCCTCGTCGGTGACCAGACCACGCTCGAACTGCTTCTGCACCTTGGCGGCCTGCGCCTCGAACGTCTCCAGGATCTCGGCCTTGTTCGGCGGCGTGGTGACGTCGTCGATGGAGACCGTGACACCCGAGCGGGTGGCCCAGTGGAAGCCGTTGTCCTTGAGCGCGTCCAGGGACGCCGCGACCTCGACCTTGGTGTAGCGCTCGGCCAGGTCGTTGATGATCGCGCCGAGCTGCTTCTTACCGACCTCGTAGTTCACGAAGGGGTAGTCGGCGGGGAGGGTGTCGTTGAAGATCACCCGGCCCAGCGTGGTCTCGAGGACGATCGGGTCGCCCGCGGTCCAGCCCTCCGGCACGTCGTAGCCGATCGGCGGGACGATGTCGTCGAGGCGGATCTTGATCTTCGACTGCAGCGTGATCTCGAGGTGGTCGAAGGCCATGATGGCCTCGGCCGGGGACGAGAACGCGCGACCCTCGCCGACCTCACCGTCGCGGTCGGAGGTGAGGAAGTAGAGACCGATGATCATGTCCTGGGTCGGCATGGTGACCGGACGACCGTCGGACGGCTTGAGGATGTTGTTGGTCGAGAGCATCAGGATGCGAGCCTCGGCCTGGGCCTCCGCCGACAGCGGCAGGTGGACAGCCATCTGGTCACCGTCGAAGTCCGCGTTGAACGCGGTGCAGACGAGCGGGTGCAGCTGGATGGCCTTACCCTCGATCAGCTGCGGCTCGAAGGCCTGGATGCCGAGGCGGTGCAGGGTCGGCGCACGGTTCAGCAGAACCGGGTGCTCGGTGATGACCTCTTCGAGGACGTCCCACACGACCGGGCGAGCCCGCTCGACCATCCGCTTGGCGGACTTGATGTTCTGAGCGTGGCTCAGGTCCACCAGGCGCTTCATCACGAACGGCTTGAACAGCTCCAGGGCCATCTGCTTCGGCAGACCGCACTGGTGCAGCTTGAGCTGCGGACCCGACACGATGACCGAACGGCCGGAGTAGTCGACGCGCTTACCGAGCAGGTTCTGACGGAAGCGACCCTGCTTGCCCTTGAGCATGTCGGAGAGCGACTTCAGCGGACGGTTGCCCGGCCCGGTGACCGGGCGGCCACGACGGCCGTTGTCGAACAGCGAGTCGACGGCCTCCTGCAGCATCCGCTTCTCGTTGTTCACGATGATCTCGGGAGCACCGAGGTCGAGGAGACGCTTGAGGCGGTTGTTGCGGTTGATCACACGACGGTAGAGGTCGTTGAGGTCGGAGGTCGCGAAGCGGCCACCGTCGAGCTGCACCATCGGGCGCAGGTCCGGCGGGATGACCGGGACGGCGTCGAGCACCATGCCGGTCGGCTGGTTGCCGGTCTTGCGGAAGGCGTCGACGACCTTGAGGCGCTTGAGCGCGCGGACCTTGCGCTGACCCTTGCCGGTGGCGATGGTCTCGCGCAGGTTCTCGACCTCGGCCTCGATGTCGAAGTTCTCGAGGCGCTTCTGGATCGCCGTGGCGCCCATGTGGCCCTCGAAGTACTTCCCGAACCAGGTCTTCATCTCGCGGTAGAGCAGCTCGTCGCCCATGAGGTCCTGGACCTTCAGGTTCTTGAAGGTGTCCCAGACCTCGTCGAGACGGTTGACCTCACGCTCGGTGCGGTCGCGGAGCTGCTTCATCTCGCGCTCGGCGCCGTCCTTGACCTTGCGCTTGGCGTCGGACTTGGCGCCCTCCGCCTCGAGCGCGGCCAGGTCGGTCTCGAGCTTCTTGGCGCGGTCGTTGATCGCCACGTCGAGCCGGCCGGTCAGCATCTTGCGCTGCTGGTCGACCTTGGCCTCGAGCGAGGACAGGTCGCGGTGACGCGCGTCCTCGTCGACCGAGGTGATCATGTACGCAGCGAAGTAGATGACCTTCTCCAGGTCCTTCGGGGCGAGGTCGAGCAGGTAGCCCAGCCGCGACGGAACGCCCTTGAAGTACCAGATGTGGGTCACCGGAGCGGCGAGCTCGATGTGGCCCATGCGCTCGCGGCGTACCTTGGAGCGGGTGACCTCGACGCCACAGCGCTCACAGATGATGCCCTTGAAGCGCACGCGCTTGTACTTGCCGCAGTAGCACTCCCAGTCCCGGGTGGGACCGAAGATCTTCTCGCAGAAGAGGCCGTCACGCTCGGGCTTGAGCGTGCGGTAGTTGATGGTCTCAGGCTTCTTGACCTCGCCGTGGCTCCACGCGCGGATCTCGTCCGCGGTGGCCAGGCCGATCTTGAGCTGATCGAAGAAGTTGACGTCGAGCACGGTGGCTTCCAGTTCCTTCGTTAGTTCTTGGAAAGTTAAAGGGGACTGAGGGTGGGAGGTGCGCCCGGAGGCACACCTCCCGCTCGTCAGACTTCCTCTACGGAAGAGGGCTCGCGACGGGAGAGGTCGATGCCGAGTTCCTCGGCGGCGCGGAAGACGTCTTCCTCCGCGTCACGGAGCTCGATCGCCGAACCGTCCTGGCTCAGCACCTCGACGTTCAGGCACAGCGACTGCATCTCCTTGACGAGGACCTTGAACGACTCCGGGATGCCCGAGTCGGGGATGTTCTCGCCCTTGACGATCGCCTCGTACACCTTCACACGGCCGGGCACGTCGTCCGACTTGATGGTCAGGAGCTCCTGCAGGGCGTAGGCGGCGCCGTACGCCTCCATCGCCCAGACCTCCATCTCACCGAAGCGCTGGCCACCGAACTGGGCCTTACCGCCGAGCGGCTGCTGGGTGATCATCGAGTACGGACCGGTCGAACGCGCGTGGATCTTGTCGTCGACCAGGTGGTGCAGCTTGAGGATGTACATGTAGCCCACGGCCACCGGCTCCGGGAACGGCTCGCCGGAGCGACCGTCGAAGAGGCGGGCCTTGCCGTCGGTGCCGACCACACGTCGACCGTCCCGGTTCGGGAGGGTCGAGGCGAGCAGACCGGTGATCTCGTCCTCACGCGCACCGTCGAAGACCGGGGTGGCCACCTTGGTGCCCGGCTCGGCCTTGTCGGCGTGGATCTTGATCAGGCGCTGCTTCCAGGCGCTGTCCTCGGGGTCCTCGGAGAGGTTGAGGTCCCAACCCTGCTTGGCGAGCCAGCCGAGGTGGAGCTCCAGGACCTGTCCGATGTTCATACGACGCGGAACACCGAGCGGGTTGAGCAGGACGTCGACCGGGGTGCCGTCCTCCATGAACGGCATGTCCTCGACCGGCAGGATCTTCGCGATGACGCCCTTGTTGCCGTGACGGCCGGCGAGCTTGTCACCCACGGAGATCTTGCGCTTCTGCGCCACGTAGACCCGAACCAGCTGGTTCACGCCCGGGGGCAGCTCGTCGCCCTCCTCACGGTCGAAGACGCGGACACCGATGACGGTGCCCTCCTCGCCGTGCGGAACCTTCATCGAGGTGTCGCGGACCTCGCGCGCCTTCTCACCGAAGATCGCGCGGAGCAGACGCTCCTCCGGGGTCAGCTCCGTCTCGCCCTTCGGGGTGACCTTGCCGACCAGGATGTCACCGGTGGTGACCTCGGCGCCGATGCGGATGATGCCGCGCTCGTCGAGGTCGGCCAGCATCTCCTCGGAGACGTTCGGGATGTCCCGGGTGATCTCCTCCGGACCCAGCTTGGTGTCGCGGGCGTCGACCTCGTGCTCCTCGATGTGGATCGAGGTGAGGTAGTCCTGCTGCACCAGACGCTGGGAGAGGATGATCGCGTCCTCGTAGTTGTGGCCCTGCCACGACTGGAAGGCGACCAGGAGGTTGGCACCCAGCGCCATCTCGGCACCCTGGGTCGCCGGACCGTCGGCCAGCGGGGAGCCGACCTCGACCCGGGCGCCCTCGTCCACCAGCGGCTGCTGGTTGACGCAGTTGCCCTGGTTGGAGCGCTCGAACTTCGCGAGCTTGTAGGAGGTGTAGGTGCCGTCGTCGTTGAGGGTCTCGATCAGGTCGGAGGAGACCTCCTTGACCACACCGGCCTTCTTCGCGACGAGCACGTCGCCGGCGTCGACAGCCGCGCGGTACTCGATGCCCGTGCCGACCAGCGGCGAGTCGCTGCGGACCAGCGGCACCGCCTGACGCTGCATGTTGGCGCCCATGAGCGCACGGTTGGCGTCGTCGTGCTCGAGGAACGGGATCAGCGCGGTCGCGACCGACACCATCTGGCGCGGCGAGACGTCGATGTAGTCGACCTCGTCGGCCAGGAGCTCGGAGACCTCGCCGTCGCGCTGGCGGACCAGCACGCGCTCGGTCGCGAACTTCATGTTCTCGTCGACAGCCGCGTTGGCCTGCGCGATGACGTAGCGGTCCTCGTCGTCGGCGGTCAGGTAGTCGATCCTGTCGGTGACGACACCGTTCTCGACCTTGCGGTAGGGCGTCTCGACGAAACCGAACGGGTTGATCCGGCCGAAGGAGGCCAGCGAACCGATCAGACCGATGTTGGGACCTTCAGGGGTCTCGATCGGACACATCCGGCCGTAGTGCGACGGGTGGACGTCTCGGACCTCCATGCCGGCGCGGTCACGGGAGAGACCACCCGGGCCGAGAGCCGACAGACGCCGCTTGTGCGTCAGGCCCGCGAGCGGGTTGTTCTGGTCCATGAACTGCGACAGCTGCGAGGTGCCGAAGAACTCCTTCAGCGCAGCGACCACGGGACGGATGTTGATCAGGGACTGCGGCGTGATCGCCTCGACGTCCTGGGTCGTCATCCGCTCGCGCACGACGCGCTCCATCCGAGCCAGACCGGTGCGGAGCTGGTTCTGGATCAGCTCGCCGACCGTACGCATCCGGCGGTTGCCGAAGTGGTCGATGTCGTCGGCGGCGATGTCGATCGTGCCCTGCGGCGTGTCGAGCTGGGTACGCCCGTCGTGCAGCGCCACGACGTACTTGATCGTCGCGACGATGTCGTCGACGGTCAGGGTCTGCTGGTCGAAGGCCTCGGTCAGACCGAGCTTCTTGTTGACCTTGTAGCGACCGACCTTGGCGGTGTCGTAGCGCTTCGGGTTGAAGTAGTAGTTGTTCAGCAGCGTCTGCGCAGCCTCGCGCGTCGGCGGCTCGCCCGGGCGCAGCTTGCGGTAGATGTCGAGCAGCGCGTCGTCCTGAGCGGTGGTGCTGTCCTTTTCCAGGGTCAGCATCATCGACTCGTACTCGCCGAACTCCTCGCGGATCTGCTCGTTGGTCCAGCCGAGGGCCTTGAGCAGCACCGTGACGTTCTGCTTGCGCTTGCGGTCGAGGCGAACGCCGACCAGGTCGCGCTTGTCGATCTCGAACTCGAGCCAGGCACCGCGGCTCGGGATCAGCTTGGCGGTGTAGATGTCCTTGTCGGACGTCTTGTCGGCGGTGCGCTCGAAGTAGACGCCCGGGGACCGGACGAGCTGCGAGACGACGACGCGCTCGGTGCCGTTGATGACGAAGGTGCCCTGGTCGGTCATGAGCGGGAAGTCACCCATGAAGACCGTCTGGCCCTTGATCTCACCAGTGTCGTTGTTGGTGAACTCCGCCGAGACATAGAGAGGCGCGGAGTAGGTGAAGTCCTTCTCCTTGCACTCCTCGACGGTGTACTTGGGGTCGTAGAAGACAGGACTCTCGAACGAGAGGGACATCGTCTCCGAGAAGTCCTCGATCGGGGAGATCTCCTCGAAGATCTCCTGCAGACCGGACTTGTGAGACACGTCCTCACCCGCTGCTTCGCGGGCGGCAACCTGCTCCTGCCAGCGCTCGTTACCGATCAGCCAGTCGAAGCTGTCGGTCTGGAGGGCGAGGAGCTTGGGAAGCTCGAGAGGCTCTGAGATCTTAGCGAAAGAGATGCGGCGAGGGGTGGAGTCACCCGACGAGGTGCGCGCGGCCAAGAGGAATCCTTCGACAAGGTTCGCAGGTGGATTCGCGCTGCCGACCACCGAACAGCCACCGGGCAGGCTGAGGGGCATATGAAGGCATGCGCAAAGCGCCATAGTACGGCACAAAAGCGCACTTCACAACACCGGGCCCAATTAAAGGTCCGGAGCACCTTCCTTCACACCTGCGGCGCTCGAAGATCGGCCCGGTTCTGCAGTGCCTTCATCGAGCATCGCGGATGATCATGCGCCCCACAGGAGGCTCCGGTCAAGCATCCGCGCCAATCGGTCCGCCCTCCGGAAATGTTATTCCGATCACTTGACAGGTGAGCTGCGGCGGTCGACCCTCAGCCCTTGCCCGGCTCCGTCTCGAGCTTGTCGACCAGCCACTCGTCGTCGACCTTGGCCATCGTGAGCATCGCGTACTCCTGATACCCGATCGGCGTCGTCTGCTGTGCATTGGTGACCTGCCGGTCGACCAGGACCAGCACCTGCACGGCGTCCTCGGAGACCCGGATGACGCCGGCGTCGACCGGCTTGAGCGTCTTGACCACGGTCTTGGTCTCGGGCACGTTGTCGACGAGCACGGCGAAGATGCGGTCGTAGTCCTTCTTCTCGCCCGCCGTCATCACCTTGTGGGCCGCGGCCCTCGACTCGTCCATCTTGCTGTAGTCGTAGGAGAGCAGCGGGACGGCCGCCTTCTTGGCAGCCTCCAGCGCCTCGGCTCCCTGCTCCTCGACGAGAAGCTTGTGGTTGCGGGCGATCTCCTTGCCCACCGCACCCTCGACCACGCTGGTGGTGACGTTGTTGTTGGCGACGGTCGAGACCTTCTGCTGTCCGAAGAAGACCACACCCGCCGCGACGACCGCAGCCAGGGCCAGGACCCCCGCGGCCAGCAGGCTCCAGGTCGGGAGCAGCGGGAGCGTACGTCCGGCGGACTCCTCCACGGCGCCCGCTGCGCCCTCCTCGGCCTCGGCGTCGTCCTCGTCGGGCTCGTCGCCGGCGACCTCCTCGACGGTCGCCGCTTCGGCCGCACCCTCGCCGGGCTCGTCGACGTCCTCGGACGCGGCCACGGGCTCGGCCTCGGGCTCGGGTTCGGCGGACTCCGCCTCCTGCTGGGTCGCCAGCTCCGCGTCGTACGCAGCCCGCTTCTCCTCGTCCAGAAGGACGGCAGCGGCCTCGTTGAGCGTGCGGAAGCGGCGGTCGGTCGGATCCAGGTCGGCGATCGCGGCCTTCCACGCCGTGCGGATCTCGTCGGTGGTGGCGTCGGGCTCGACGTCGAGCACGTCGTACCAGGTCGGGCTGGTCATCGCGAAACTCATGGGGTCGCCCCTTCGGTGCTTCCGGCGTTCGGTGTCTCTTCGGCGGGGTACCAGTCGTCGACGAGCCACTTCCCGTCCTGCTTGATCAGCTCGACCTCGGTGCGGGAGAGCTGACGGGCTGCGTCGACCCGCTCCTCGGACTTCTCGGTCTTCGGATAGCTGATCGCGATCTCGGCCACGACCAGCACGGTCGCGCTGTCCTCGTCGAGGCCCGCAACGCCGGCGCTGTGCACCTTGACCGTGCGGTCGACGCTGGTCTGGGCGACCGTCGCCTCGGCGAAGGCGACGTTGCCGAGGAACTCCTTCTCGAACTTCGAGGTCAGCAGGTCCCCGACCCGCGAGCGGTACTTCGGCATGGTCTGCTTGTCGCTGCCGAGATCCTTGGGCCCGTAGGTGTTGACCCGCTGGACGAACTTGTCGGCCGCCGACATCGTCTGCTCCCGCTGGCTCACCACCGAGTCCTCGGCCCCACGGGTCAGTTGCCAGCCGATGTAGCCGGCCGCCGCGAGGATGATCGCGATCAGCACGACCAGGATGCCGATGCGGAGCAGCGCGCCCCGCTGAGGCGTCGCCAGGTCGGTCTCTGCGCCTGTGTCAGGGCCGGGGTCGGTTGTGGTGGTCAAAGCGGATCACTCTCTGTGGTCAGTGGCTCCAAGAGCCATTTCCAAAGCGTCATCACCGTACGCTGCCCGCGCAACGGTCGATATGGCACCGCCCCGAGGCCCCGATCCCGGGCGGTTGCGTGGGTTTCGGGCCGGTGGGCTACTTGGTCTCCATCGGCTGCAGGTAGAGCCACTTCCAGGCGTCGTCTCCGTAGGAGGACGGAGCCGCGGTCGACACGGTGGTGGCGTCCGAGGCGTCCTTCCAGGTGAGCTCGCCGGTCTCCGGGTCGAAGCTCGCCACCGAGCCCGTCTCGCCGACGGCAGCGCGCGGGATCTGGCTGGAGCCACGCGCGTTGGACTTCGACGGGGCCTCGGTGCAGGAGACCTTGGTGTTGAACGGGCGAGAGTCCAGGTCGAGCGGGTCGCGCTTCTTCGTGCTCTCGTAACCCTGCTTGCACGGCGTCTGGGCGGTCAGCGCGAGGCCGAAGTGAGCCTGCGCCAGACCCGGGTGGCCCACGTCGACGACCGCGAAGCTGCCCTCGACCACGATCGGGAAGATCGAGAGCAGGTGCTTGACGCCGGGCAGGTTCTTGCGCACCACCTTGCCGGTCACCAGCACCTCGTTGAGGAGCTCGCTGATGTCGACCTCGTTGTCCTTCAGGAACTGTCGCAGCTCGGTCGAGCTGGCCGAGCCGCTCTCGATCAGCCGGATCAGGTCCTTGTTCGAGCCGGCCAGGGTGCCGGTGAACAGCTCCAGGTCGTTGGCGAACGACTTGATCGCGGTGGTGCTGTCGAGCTGGGTCTGGAGAACCGTGTTGCTGTCCCGGATCAGGTCCGTGGTGAGCCCGAAGTTCTGGTCGGCGGTCTCCACGAACGCCGTCCCGGTGTCGATGATGGTCTGCAGGTCCTGACCGGTGCCGGCGAAGCCCTTGCCGAGCTCGTCGATGGTCGTCGTGAGCGCCTTCTGGTCGACCGAGTTCACCGTCGTGGTGACGTCCTCGAGAAGCTTCTCCGTCGGCAGCGGCGTGGTCGTCGCGGCGCGCGCGATCTCGGAGCCGTCCTCGAGGTAGGGCCCACCCTGGGACTGCGGCTGCAGCTCGACGTACTGCTCACCGACGGCGGAGCGGTTGCCCACCACGGCGAGGCTGTCGGCCGGGATCTTGTCCTTCCAGGCCTTGTCGATCTTCAGGGTCACGTCGACACCGCTGCGGTTGAGGATCAGCTCACCGACCTGGCCGATCTTGACGCCGCGGTAGTCGACCTCGGCGTCCTCGTAGATGCCACCGGACTGCGCGAAGTGGGCCATCACCTCGTAGTGGTCCTTGACGAACAGGGACCCCAGGCGGGCGTAGCGCGCGCCGACGAAGCTGACCCCGAGCAGGGTGATCAGCAGGAAGATCATCAGCTGGATCTTCGTACGGCGAGTGATCATGAGACGCCCTCCCCACGGGTGTTGCTCGAGGTGCTCAGTCCTGGGATCAGCAGAGCGGTCAGTCCTGGGTCGAGCTCCTTGCTGAGCTCGTCGTAGCTCACCGCATGCGTCCCTGGTGTGGCCCCGGCGCGACAGAAGAGGAGCAGTACGCAGCCCGAGCCGTCGCCGCTGGAGCTCCCACCGCTGGTGCTCGGGGTGAGATTGAGGTTGAGCAGGTCACCCAGGGTGTCCACGAGACCGGTCAGGGTGTCGGCCAGGCACGCCTTCGGCAGCGTACCGAGCGTGTTGTCCCCGGCGAGGCCGGAGGTCAGCGCGCTCTGGCAGTTCGAGAGTGCGGTCGCGAACTTGCCGTCGCAGGCCTTCTTCACCGCGTCGTTGAGCCCGTCCAGCAGCGCCTGGCCGTCCAGCCCGAGGAGCTTGTCGACGATCTGGTCCTTCCCCCAGCACAGGGTGCTCGGGAGGTCAGGAGCGTTGTGGAGCAGCGTGTCGAGGTTGAGGTCGACGGTGACGTCGAGGTTGACGAAGTCACCCATGTGCAGGTTGCGGGCGGTCTGCGGCGAACCACCGACCGCCTGGTCCACGAACGGGTAGGTGAGGATCGTGTTCATCGCCTTGACGAACTTGTCCCCGGAGTCGGCCAGGTTGGTCAGGAGCGGCTTCAGGTCCTTCACGATGCCGATCGTGTTGTCCTTGGAGGCCCTGATGACGCGTACGCCGGTGTCCCCGAGTCGATCCAGCGCCTTGAGCATCTTGACCAGGTCGGCTCGCTGGCCGTCCAGGCTCTTGATCGCCGAGGGCAGCTCGTCGAGCGCGGCGTCGATGGAACCCATCTGCGCGTTGGTCGCCTTCGCCAGCGCGTCGAGCGCCTCGATGGCGTCGACGATCTTCTGCTTGTTGTTGTCGAGCTCGCGAGCCAGCGCCTCGACCTGGTGGAGCACCGAGCGGGCGGAGTCCTCGCGACCGGCGAGCGCCTTGTTGAGCTCGGTCGAGATCGTCTTCAGCTGGGCGACACCGCCGCCGTTGAGCAACAGGCTCAGCGCACTGAAGACCTCTTCGATCTCGGGGTTGCGGCCGGTCTGCGACAGCGGGATGGTCGAGCCGTCGGTCAGCTTGGTCGAAGCCGGCTCGGCGGGACGCTCCAGCGCGACGAACTTCTCGCCGAGCAGGGAGGTCTGCTGGATCGACGCCCGGGCGTTGCTCGGGAGGTTGACGTCCTTCTTCAGCAGCATCTCGACGGTGGCGACGCCGTCGTCGAGCCAGATCTTGTCGATCTTGCCGACGTCGATGTCCTCGAGCTTCACGGTCGACTGCGGGACGAGGTCGAGGGCGTCCTGGAACTGCACCTTGACCGCCATCGGCTGGTCCCCGGCGTCCACACCGCCGGGAAGCGGCAGGTCGTAGACGGAGAAGGTGCCACAACCGGTCAGCACCAGCGCGCCGAGGACCACACCGACGAGCGCCTGGACGGCGCGCTTCATCGTGGTCATTTCTTCACCTCCACCAGGCCGCCGAGCGACATGTCGTAAGGAACCCCGTAGGACGAACCGGTGCCTGGTCCGATCGCGGCAGCGCGGTTGAGGCCGGGAAGCTGGCGGATCTCGGAGCAGAGCTCAGCGCTGCCCCCGTTGGTGGCCTGGGACACCAGGCTGCACAGGAACGAGGCCGGGTTCTTGATGATCTCGTCGAGGACCATGGTGATGTTGGCGTTGGTGTCGAGCGTGCCGGTCTCGGGGTTGTAGGCCAGACCCAGGTTGTTGAGGGCCAGCGGGGCCGTCTCGAGGCTCTCGTTGAGCGCATCGCGCTGACGCACGAGCACCTTCCCGATCCGGTTGAGGCTCTGGATGTCCTCCTTCAGGATCGACTTGTTCTCCCGGACGAAGTTGGTCACCTTCGTCAACGCCACCGAGAGGTTCTTCATCGACGCGGCGAGCTCTTTACGCTCACCTTCGAGCATCGAGGAGACCTCGGAGAGGGCCTGGGCGAAGTCGCGTACGGTCTGGTCGTTCTCCGACAGCGTGCTGATGAAGCCCTCGAGCTGCTTGGCGGAGTTGAAGAACTGCTCGTCGCGGTTGTCGAGCGTCTTGGTCAGCTTGCCGAGGTCGCCGATGGTCGAGTTGATCTTCTCGCCCTCGCCGCCGAGGTTCTTCGCGGTCTGCTGGAGCAGGTCGGTCAGGGCGCCGTTCTTGTTGGCGCCGTCGGGACCGAGAGCGACCACGAGGTCGTCGACGCTGGAGTAGATCTGGTCGAGCTCCACCGGGACCGAGGTCTTGGCGGTGCTCAGCACCGCGCCGTCGGCCAGCTTCTTGCCGCCGTCGTAGGCGGGCGTGACCTGGACGTAGCGGTCGCCGACGATCGACGGGGAGATGATCACGGCCTTGGCATCGGCGGGCAGGCTCACGTCGCCCTTGTATTCCATGGTGACCTTGACGTCGGTGCCGTTCGGGTCGACCGCCGTCACCTTGCCGACGGCGACGCCGAGCACGCGCAGGTCGCTGCCCTCGTAGACCGATACCGTGCGCGGGAAGTGAGCCACGAGCGTCTTCTCGCCGGTGTCGCGAACCAGCGCCCAGGCGCCGACGCCGAGGACCAGCGCGCCGATGATGATCGGAACGATGAACTTGTTCACGACGCCACCCCCGTAGCGCAGGCGCCAGAATACGGCCGCGGCGGCGTGAAGATTTCCATGGTCACTCGCTGACGCTCGCTCATGAAGTCCCCCCGGTAAGAGACGGAACAGGAGGCATGTTCTGGATGTAGGTGTCCCACCAGGGACCGTTCCCGAGGGTGTTGTTGAAGACCTTGTAGAACGGCGCCATCAGCTTGAGGGACTTCTCGAGGTTCTCCTCGTTCTTCGTGAACACGTCGAGGATCACGTCGAGGCTCTCCAGCGCAGGCTTCAGGTCGGCACGGCTGTCGTCGACCAGCTGCGAGAGCTCCTTGGCGAGCTGCTGGGTGGAGACGAGCAGGTTGTGCACCGCCTCACGCCGCTCGACCAGCGCCGCGAAGAGCTGGTTGGCGTTGTTCATCAGCGTGATCAGGTCCTCGTCGCGCTCGTCGAGCACCTTCGTCACCCGGTCGAGCTGGGTGAGCAGCGAGTCGATGCGCTCGTCCTTGGCGGCCAGGTTGCGGGAGAGGTCGGAGACGCCGGTGAGGGCTGCCTGGAACTCCTCCGGCGTCGACCGGGTCAGGTCGGCGAGCGTGGTGAGCGCCGCGGCGAGCTGGTCCTTGTCGATGTTGGCGGAGGTGTCGGCGAGGCCCTCGAAGGCCTCGACCACGTCGTAGGGCGACTCCGTGCGGTCCACCGGGATGGTGGCGCCCGCCTTCATCTGGCCCTCGCCGGCCGGCTGCAGCTCGAGGAACATGTCGCCGAGCAGCGTCTTCACGCGTACGCCCGCTCCGGAGTTCTCACCGAAGTTGACCTTCTCGCGGATCTTGAAGCCGACCTTGACCTGGTTGCCGTCGAGCTCGATCGAGTTGACCTTGCCGACACGGACACCGGCCACCCGGACCTCGTCCCCGGTCTTCAGGCCACCGGCCTCGGAGAAGTTGGCGTAGTAGGTGGTGCCGCCACCGATCAGCGGCAGGCTGTCGGCCTTGAACGCCATCACCAGCAGCATCAGGAGAACGGCGATCGAGACGGCGCCGATCTTGACGGGGTTACGTTCGCGGAAGGGAATCATCCGAGGTTGCACCTCGCTTGACCGGGCTTGTAGATCGGAATGTCGAGGTCCTTGCCGTCACGGTCTCGGATCGTGCCCCGCAGACCACACAGGTAGAAGTTGAACCAGCCGCCGTAGGTCGCGGTCGCCCCGATCTTGTCCAGCTTGATCGGCTGGAGCTCGAGGGCGTCGTCGAGCTGGCGCTTGTCCTTGGCCACCTCGTCGGAGAACCTCCGGGCCTGGCGCAGGTCGTCCAGGAGCGGGTCCTTGGTCTCGTGCACCAGGTCCGCGGTCTCCACGGAGAGCGCCGAGATCTGGTCGAGCGAGCCCAGGATCGCCTCGCGGTCCTTGTTGAGCCCGCCGACGAAGTCACGGAAGGTGACGATCAGGCTGGACAGCTCCTTCTCACGATCACCCACGTGCTCGAGCACCTCGGTGAGGTTGTCGACGAGGGCATTGATGACCTGGTCCTTCTCGGCCAGCGTCGAGGTCAGCGAGGCGGTGTGGGAGAGCAGGCTCTCCAGCGTGCCGCCCTCGCCCTGGAACACCTGGACGATCTCGTAGGACAGGGTGTTGACGTCGTTGGGCGACAGCGCCTTGAAGAGCGGCTTGAACCCGTTGAAGAGCACGGTCAGGTCGAGCGCCGGATGCGTCTGCCCGACCGGGATCGTCTGGCCCTCCTGCATCGCCGAGGCGTCGCCGACCAGCTGGTTGGTCAGCGCCAGGTAGCGCTGCCCGATCAGGTTGCGGTACTTGATCGTCGCCTCGGTGGTGGTCGCGATCTGCTGCGCGCTGTCGACGGTGAAGGTGACCACCGCGCTGTGGGCGTCGTCCGAGATATCGATGCCCTTGACGGAGCCGACCTTGACCCCGGCGATGCGTACGTCGTCGCCCTTGTTCACACCGGTGACGTCGGTGAAGACGGCCTTGTACTCATCGGTCTTGCCGAAGGTGACGTTGCCGATGGTGATCGCGAGCAGGCCGGTGGCCAACGTCGTGACGATCACGAAGATGATCAGCTTCCAGAAGTCCTGGAAGGTCTTGGCGTCGAAGAGCTTCACTGCGCTCACTCGTAGCTCACCTCCGCTCCACGTGCGGCCGGGCCCAGCAGGGCGGCGCCGAGGTCGGGGACCTCGTCGGCGCTCATGCCCAGCCCCGGGGCGAACAGCTCGTTGATGACATCGGTCTCGGCCGACGTACCGACATAGGACATCGCCGAGTAGCCGGTCGTCCCGGTGGCGGAGCGCATGACGCCCTTTCCGGTGGGCTCGTCCACACCGTCGTTCTTGTTCGGGAAGGGGGCGAACGGCCTCTTCTGGTTCCAGTGGGCGTTCGGGAGCTCGCCGCAGTAAGGACCGCTGTCCTCGCCGTAGCGCGGCTTGTCGGCCGGCGTGTACGCCCGCGACTGGTGCGGCAGGGTCTCCAACGTGATGTGGACGGTGTAGTTGCGGAACACCTCGGTGAACTCGTCCGTCAGGATGTCCATGCCACCGATGAGGCACGGCAGCATCGGCGCGTAGCGGGCCAGGGCCTGGGTGACCGGCCGGCCGACCTCGCCGACCTGGATCAGCGTGTCGCCGTTCTTGTCCAGGAAGTCGTCGGCGGTGTTCGAGAACGCGGTGACATCGGTCAGCATCTTGTTGAGCTGCGCCTCGCGGTCCTCGAGGGTGGTCGCGGTGACGATCGTGTTGCGCAGGATCTGGCCGATCTCCGGCAGCACCGCCTGGTAGGTCCCGGAGACCTTCGTGGCCAGCTCGAGGTCCTCGATCAGCGCCGGGATCTCGGGGTTGAGCCGCTTCAGGTAGGAGTCCAGGGTGTCGAGCGACTCCCCGAGCTTGTCGCCGCGGCCCTCGAGGGCTGTGGCCAGCGCGTTGAGCGTGTTGTTGAGGTCGGCCGGCTGGATCGTCCGCAGCAGCGGGTAGAGGTCCCGCAGCACCGCCTGGACCTCGGTCGCGATCTTGGTCTTCTCGATGACCGCACCCGGCTTGATCGGCTCGGTGAACTCGGTGTCGGGCGGGATCAGCGAGACGTACTTCTGCCCGAAGAGGGTCTTGGGCAGGATCGCGCCGGTCACGTCGGGGTGGACCTTGCTGATCTCGTCGGGGAACAGCCCCAGGGTCAGCTCGGCGCCGTCGTCGGTCGGCTTCATGTCGAGGACCTCGCCGACGATCAGGCCACGGACCTTGACGTCGGCGCGCTCGGGAAGCTGCAGGCCGATGCGGTCGGCTTTGAGGGTGATCTCCTCGAACTGGGCGAACTTGTTGGTGAACTGCGCCCAGGTCAGGACCAGCGCGGTGAGCACCAGGGCGAGGAAGACGATCCCGAGGATCTTTCCCTTCTGCCGGCCCCAGGCGAGCGCCACGGCGCTCCGCTTGTGCGGCGTCGGGACGGTGTGGTCGACGTGGTGCGGCGTCATCGTCTGCGTCATCCCGCCAACCTCACTGTCGTCGTGCTGCCCCAGATCACCATCGAGAGCATCAGGTCGAGCACCGAGACGGCGACGATGCTCGTACGCACCGCCTTGCCGACCGCGACGCCGACCCCCGCGGGGCCGCCGGAGGCGTTGTAGCCGTGGTAGCAGTGGATCAGGATCACCACCACCGAGAAGATCAGCACCTTGCCGAAGGACCACAGCACGTCGCCCGGCGGCAGGAAGGTGTTGAAGTAGTGGTCGTAGGTGCCCGCGCTCTGTCCGTAGAAGAGCGTCACGGTGAACCGGGTGGCGACGTAGGACGAGAGCAGGCCGACCACGTAGAGCGGCACGATCGCGATCAGGCCGCCGATGATCCGGGTGGTCACCAGGAACGGGAGCGACGGGATCGCCATGACCTCGAGCGCGTCGACCTCCTCCGAGATCCGCATCGCACCGAGCTGCGCGGTGAAGCCGCAGCCGACCGTGGCCGCGAGCGCGATGCCGGCGACCAGCGGCGCGATCTCGCGGGTGTTGAAGTAGGCCGAGACGAAGCCCGAGAACGCGCTCGTGCCGAGCTGGTCGAGGGCGGTGTAGCCGGAGAGCCCGACCTGGGCACCGGTGAAGAAGGTCATCGCCAGGATCACGCCGACGGTGCCACCGATGACGGCCAGCGCGCCGGAGCCGAGAGTGACCTCGGCGAGGATCCGGAGGATCTCCTTCTTGTAGCGCGTCAGCGTGCGTGGGGACCACGCGAGCGCACGCATGTAGAAACCGAGCTCGTCACCGAGGTGGTCGAGGCTCTTGGCAGGCTTCTGGTAGATCGCCTTCATGTTCGCCATCCGTCTCGCCTCCTATCCAGCCTTGGCCGGGATGATCTGCAGGAAGATCGCAGACATCACGAAGTTGACGATGAACAGCAGCAGGAACGTGATGACGACCGACTCGTTCACGGCGTCACCGACGCCCTTCGGACCGCCACCCGCGTTCATGCCCTTGTACGCAGCCACGACCGCCGCGATCAGACCGAACACGAGCGCCTTCGCCAGGCCCTGCCACAGGTCGGCCATCTGGGCCAGCGCGGTGAAGCTGGCCAGGTAGGCGCCGGGCGTTCCGCCCTGGATGATGACGTTGAAGACGTAACCGCCCATGACGCCGACGATCGAGACCAGGCCGTTGAGGAAGACCGCGATCATCATCGCGGCGAGCACACGCGGGACCACCAGACGCTGGATCGGGTCGATGCCCAGAACCATCATCGCGTCGAGCTCTTCACGGATCTTCCGGGCACCGAGGTCGGCGGCGATCGCCGATCCACCGGCACCCGCGACCAGCAGCGCGGTCGCGATCGGGGCGGCCTGCTGGACGACCGCGAGCACCGCGGCCGACCCGACGAAGGACTGCGCACCGAACTGCTGCACGAGGCCACCCACCTGCAGCGCGATGACCGCGCCGAACGGGATCGCGACCAGCGCGGTCGGGACGATCGTCACCGACGCGATGAACCACGCCTGCTGGATGAACTCCCGGAACTGGAAGGGGCGCCGGAACACGGCTCGCCCCACGTCCAGACCGAACGCGAAGAGTGAGCCAGCGGTCCCGATCGGTTTCAGGACCCTGGCGGCGGTCAGAGATGACATCAGTGAGGAGCCTCTGTGGGATCTGCTTTCACGCCGCCGGGAGCCATGGCGGCATCCGGACGGAACGATCCGGGCGGCGGGGTGACGCCGTTCTCACGGCACCAGGCACCCGGCGGGCGCTGGTATTTGCGAGGGATGCCGTTGGACGGCTCCAGCTGCATCGGGATCGGCGGCAGCGGCGGCAGACCCATGTCCTTCTCCGCGGCCAGCTCGTCGGCGTCCTTCTCCTCGGACATGCCGATCGGGCCGATCGTCTGAGCGTTGAGGAACTGGCGGACCACCGGCTCCTCGGAGCTGAGCAGCATCTCGCGCGGACCGTACATCGCCAGGTGCTTGTGGTAGAGCAGACCGATGTTGTCCGGCACCGTACGCGTCGAGTTGATGTCGTGGGTCACGATCAGGAACGTCGCGTCGATCTGGGCGTTCAGGTCGATGAAGAGCTGGTTGATGAACGCGGTGCGCACCGGGTCCAGACCGGAGTCGGGCTCGTCGATGAGCAGGATCTCCGGGTCGAGGACGAGGGCACGCGCCAGGCCGGCACGCTTGCGCATACCACCGGAGATCTCACCGGGAAGCTTGTTCTCGGCACCGATCAGACCGACCAGGTCCATCTTCTCCATGACGATGTTGCGGATCTCCGACTCGCTCTTCTTCGTGTGCTCACGAAGCGGGAACGCGACGTTGTCGAACAGGTCCATCGACCCGAACATGGCACCGTCCTGGAACAGCACGCCGAAGAGCTTGCGGACCTCGTAGAGATCCTTCTCCGAGCAGCTGGCGATGTCGACGCCCTCGATGACCACCGAACCCTGGTCCGGCTTGATCAGCCCGATCAGCGTCTTCAGGAGCACGGACTTACCCGTACCGGACGGACCCAGCATCACGCTGATCTCGCCCGCGGGCAGCGTCAGCGTGACATCTCTCCAGATGAGCTGCTTACCAAAGCTCTTGGTCAGCCCTTCGATCTTTACGTCTACACCCATCCGGGCCGGCTCCCTTCCTGTTCGCGGGGGTCTCCCTCAAGTCCCCTACTGCCCGACTAACGGCAGAGTGTGACGGGGGTTACGCACTTCCTGCGACACGCGTCACACTTTTGTAAACCATAGCGGTCCGGGATCGGCGACGATGATCACCACCCGAGACGACCTCCCCCTGCGAACACGTCGACGGCCGGATCGCGACCGCCTCGCTCGGCGTGTGTTCAAGATAACGAAACAAATCGCGGGAGGCTACTCCCGAGTAGCCTCCCGCGGTTGGAACGATCGGAACACTGCGCTGCAGCTTGTCCGATCTGTGGCGGAACTGTTTCCGCGATGTAGCAAGCCCGGGCCCGGCGGAAACCGCCGAACCCGGGCTCACAGGGCCGAAGCCCTCAGATCACTTGACGGTGACCGTGGCGCCGGCGGCCTCGAGGGCCTCCTTCGCCTTGTCAGCGGTCTCCTTGTTGGCGGCCTCGAGGACAGCCTTGGGGGCACCCTCGACGAGCTCCTTGGCCTCCTTCAGACCGAGGGAGGTCAGGGCGCGCACCTCCTTGATGACGTTGATCTTCTTGTCGCCGGCGGACTCGAGGATGACGTCGAACTCGTCCTTCTCCTCGGCAGCGGCGGCGGCCGGGGCGCCCGGGGCGCCAGCAGCGGCAACGGCGACCGGAGCGGCAGCGGTGACACCGAAGGTGTCCTCGAAGGCCTTGACGAACTCGGAGAGCTCGATGAGGGTGAGCTCCTTGAAAGCGTCGAGCAGCTCGTCGGTGGAGAGCTTCGCCATGATGGCATTTCCTTTCGTGGTGGCCCTGTGCGTTTTCTGTGAGTACGCGGCAGGGCCGGGTTACAGGTGGTGGTTAGTTACGACCGGGGCCATCAGGCCTCGGCCGGAGCCTCCTCGGCGGCAGCCGGCTCAGCGGCACCACCTGCGAGGATCGAGGGGTCCTCCGCGGCCTTGGCCTCGAGAGCGGCAGCGAGCTGCGCGGTCTTCGAGGGCAGAGCGTTGAAGGCGTAGAGAGCCTGCGACAGCGACGCGGTGAACGCGCCCGCAAGCTTGGCGAGCAGGACCTCGCGCGACTCGAGGTCGGCAAGCTTGCCAACCTCAGCAGCGTCGATGGCCTTGCCGTCGAGGTACCCGCCCTTGATGACAAGGTTGGGGTTGGCCTTGGCAAAGTCACGCAGACCCTTGGCCGCCTCGACGACGTCACCCTTGATGAAGGCGATCGCGGTCGGGCCGGTCAGCAGGTCATCGAAGCCTTCGATGCCGCTCTGGGAGGCAGCGATCTTGGCCAGCGTGTTCTTGACCACGGCGTAGTTAGCGCTCTCACCAAGCGAGCGACGAAGAGTCTTCAGCTCGCCGACGGTGAGACCACGGTACTCGGTCAGCACGACGCCGCTCGAGGCGCTGAACTCGTCAGCGATCTCGGCAACGGCAGTCTGCTTGTCAGCCCGCGCCATGGGTCTCCTTCTTCCGGGAATCGATCCCACCGGCGAGGGCCCGTGAATGACAAACGCCCCGAGCGCAGGCTCAGGGCGTGACGTACGTTCTCGTCTTGCTCTTCACCTACGCTGGCCGTCCGCATCCTGCGGAACCTTCGATCGGGTGCATGCACACCTGACAACCGGCGGTCTCTGGTTTCGAACAACAATTATGCGTACGCCACCGGGCACGGCCAAATCGACGGCGGGCGCTACCTTTGCGGGCATGGAGAGCCACACCTTCGGAAGGATCGGGCGCTCGGCGTCGGTCATCGGTCTCGGCACCTGGCAGCTCGGCGCCGACTGGGGCGAGGTCAGCGAGTCGGACGCCCTGGCCGTGCTCGAGGCCGCGGTCGGTGACGGGGTCAGCTTCCTCGACACCGCCGACGTCTACGGCGACGGCCGCAGCGAGCAGGTGATCGGGCGGTTCCTCGAGTCTCACGACGGGATCTTCGTCGCCACGAAGATGGGGCGCCGGGTCGACCAGGTGCCTTCGAACTACACGCTGGCCGCGTTCCGCGAGTGGCTGGATCGGTCTCGAGCGAACCTCGGGGTCGACACGATCGACCTGGTGCAGCTGCACTGCCCGCCGACGGAGACCATCGAGTCCTCGGCCACCTACGACGCGCTGGACACGCTGGTCTCGGAGGGCGTGATCGCTGCGTACGGCGTCAGCGTGGAGACCTGCGACCAGGCGCTCGCCGCCATCGCGCGGCCCAACGTGGCCTCGATCCAGATCATCCTGAACGCGTTCCGGCTCAAGCCGCTGGACCGGGTGCTGCCGGCGGCCGCGGAGGCCGGTGTCGGGATCATCGCGCGGGTGCCGCTGGCCTCCGGGCTGCTGTCGGGACGCTACTCGGAGTCGACGACGTTCGCCGCCGACGACCACCGCACCTACAACCGCCACGGCGAGGCATTCGACGTCGGCGAGACCTTCTCCGGCGTCGACTTCGCGACCGGCGTCAAGGCGGCCAAGGAGTTCGCCGCGCTGGTCTCCTCGCACGGCCCGGAAGGCGCCACCCCCGCGCAGGTCGCCCTCGCCTGGGTCGCTCAGCAGCCCGGCGTCACCACCGTCATCCCCGGCGCCCGCAACACCTCCCAGGCCCACGCGAACTCCGCCGCCGGGTCGCTCCCGCCGCTCTCGGACGAGCTGCTCTCCGGCGTACGCCGGATCTACGACACGCACTTCCGCGAGGCCGTCCACTCCCGCTGGTGACAGACCCCGGCCGAGGCGTCTCGGCCAGCAATAAAAATAGTGAGCATTGGTAACGAATAGGGCAGAGTAAAGGGGTGATGACGGAGACGACGACGGAGGAGTTCAGGTTCCGAGACATCGCGGTGGTGGCGTACGCGCCCTCGATCGTCAGCTCGATGGGGCACGGCGCGGTGATGCCGGTGCTGGCGCTGCGGGCCTCCGACCTGGGCGCGGACGCATCGACGGCCGCCTTCGTGATCGCACTGCTCGGGATCGGGTCGCTGGCCACCTCGCTGCCCGCGGGCTCGCTGGTGGCGAGGATCGGCGAGCGGCGTACGTTGATGGGTGCCGGGGCGCTCGACGCGGTGGCGATGACCGTGGCGTTCCTCAGCAGCTCGGTCGCCGTCCTGGCGATCGCCGTCTTCGTGAGCGGGATGAGCTGGACGGCGTTCCTGATCGCGCGGCAGGGCTTCCTCATCGACGCGACGCCGCTCTCCCACCGGGCACGCGCGATGTCGTTGCTGGGCGGGTCGTTCCGGCTCGGGGTCTTCGTCGGCCCCCTGCTCGGCGCCGGCCTCATCCACGTCTTCGGGCTGCCCGTGGTCTTCCTGTTCGCGGCCGCGATGTCGCTGTGCTCGGCGGTGATCGGCGGCTGGATGCCCGAGCTCGGCCGGACCCGCTCACGCGAGCAGGGACACCTGAGCGTACGCAGCGTGCTGTGGGCCCATCGGCGGACCTTCGCCACGCTCGGGGTGGCGGTGGTGATCATCGGGATCTCGCGCTCGGTACGCACCGGCCTGCTCCCGCTGTGGGCCGACCACATCCACCTCGACGCCTCGGTCGTGTCCCTCCTCTTCGCCGGGGCGGCGCTGGTCGACATCGCCCTCACCCTGCCCGGCGGCTGGCTCCTCGACCGCCGCGGACGTCAGGTCGTGGCTATCCCGGTGGTGCTCGCCGTCGGGGTCGGCTGCCTGCTCCTCCCCCTCACCCACGACGCGCTCAGCCTGGGCGCGGTGATGGCGCTGATCGCTGTCGGCAACGGTCTCGGCTCCGGGATCGTGATGACGATGGGCGCCGATGCGGCGCCGGCCGACGGACGCGCGCAGTTCCTCGGCGGCTGGCGGCTGTGCGGCGACCTCGGCGGCACCGGCGGACCGCTCCTGGTCTCCGGGCTGGCCGCGGTCTTCTCGATCGCGGCCGCGCCGGTCGCGCTCGGGCTCTTCTCGCTCGCCGGGGCGGTCTGGGTCGGCTACTGGACCGGCCGTGCCGACCACGACCGACTGTCCCGGCTCGCCCGGCTAGGGGACGAGCGCGCGTGAGAGGGCCTCGGCCAGGGCGGCCTCGTCACCGGTGGCGGTCAGGTCGGCAGCCCTGGGCGACGTACGTCCCCAGAGCAGCAGCGCCAGGTCGCGGGCGGTTCCGGTGACGTACACCTTCTGCACCGCGTTGGGTGCTCCGATCGCCCAGGTGTCGCCGGTGTCGGTGGCGGTGAGCTCGATGCGGGTGACGACCTTCCGGGTGCGCTTGAGGGCGATCTGCCGGGGGTACATCACGGTCAGCACCTCGTCGACGGTGTCGGCCCAGAGCTCGGAGGTCGCCTCGGGAGCCGCGAGGCCGAGAGCCGAACGGATGTCCCAGAGGTGGATCAGGGTCTCGTGCACCTGGCGCCGGAACCAGAACGAGACCGGCCCACGGCCGTCCTCGGTCAGCCCGTTGAGGATCCGGCCGGTCGCCTCCGGCCCCAGCTCCGAGAGCGTCTCGCGCAGCTCGGCGGCCTGGGCCTCGTAGGCCGCGACCAGGTCCAACGGGACCGGCAGCGGCTCCACGTCCTCGTCGCGAGCCATCGCCGCCGCCCAGTGGTGCACCCCGGCCAGATGGTCGGCCAGGTCCCCGACCGACCAGTCGTCGCAGGACGGCACCGGCAGGTCCGGGTCGGCCTGCTTCAGCGCGGCCGAGAACTCGGTCTGGAGCTCACCGAGGGTCACGAGGTGGTCGTCAGTCGTGGGCACGTCGCCGACCCTACTGGCATCGAGGCAGCACCATTGCGAGCCGCTCCTCGAGCCGCACCAACATCACCGGATCCGACCAGATCGGCGGGCGGCCCGGCGGCGGTAAGAACCCGACGAGATCCATCACGTCGAAGTAGGGCTGGGGTTCCCTGCCGGTCAATGCGGTGTAGGCCTCCGCGAACGCGTCCGCCGGACCGTTGCCCTGACGAACGGCGATGTTCGACGAGCAGTGCGCGACGTCGAGCCACGCCGGCCCCGTCGACGTCTCGACCCAGTCGACGACCCCGGTGATCTCGTCACCGGACCACAGCACGTTGCGCAACGCGAAGTCGCGGTGGATGAAGCACGGCGTGTACGCCGGAGGAGCCGTACGCAACAGCGCGAACGCGTCCTCCCACAACCGTGTGTCCGCGGCCCATGTCGGAACGACGAACTTCTCCTCCCAAGCCCATGACTGGTAGCTCCGCACATCGATGGTCGGCTCGACAGCGTGAATGTCGGCGAGCAACTGCGCGAGCGATCCGAGCGAGTCAGCAGCGGTCCTCATCTGGTCGATCTGCCCGGGGAGCAGGGTCATCAGATGTGCGGGATGCCCGCAGCGGTCCCCGTGGCGGTCCAGGGCAAGTGAGCGCGGCGCAGGAACTCCGCTGCCCGCCAGCATCTCCTGGATCTCGGCCTCACGCCCGTTGAGCGCCGCACCGTGCGTACGCCACGGTTCCTTGGTCGTGAGCCGAAGGACGGCCTCCTCTCCCGAGTCGGTCCGAAGCGCAAGCATCTCCCCCGTCGCCCCTCCGACCAAGGCATGTACGTCCCGGATCGGCTCGCCCAGCACCTCTCCGACCCACTCGAGCGCCGCAGAGCAGTCCACCTCGGAATCAGTTCGCACGCCGCAACCCTAGTGAGGTAGTCCGGGACGTTCCTGCCCATTACCCGCCGGTAGACGGACCGGAACGTCCCGAACTACTTCCGGCGGGCCCGGTGTGCGGCAGCCTTCACGCGGCTCTGGCATCGCGTGGAGCAGAAGCGGCGGCCGGCGTTCTTGGAGGTGTCGACGTACACGCGGTCACAGGGAGCCGCCTGACAGACGCCGAGCCGGCCGGCGAGGTCCGAGCCGATCGCCAGCGCGAGCCCGGCGGCGATCCCGGCACCCCAGCCGACGACCAGGCCGGGCTCGCGACCGTGGAAGTGGAGCGTCCAGCCGCCTCCGCGGGCCCGGTCGAGCTGCGGGACCGAGCCCATCTCCCGGAGCAGCCCGTTGACCGCGGTCGCGGCCGTGTCGAGGTCGTCGCTCGCGGCGGCTTCGAAGACGACGCGCAGCGACTCGGCGAGGGCGACCATCCCGTCGGCGGCGGGCTCGTCGACCCGCGGGTCGTAGTCGGGTCGGGCCAGCAGGTCGTGGACGACCTGGGCCTGCTGCCCTGCGGACGGCGGCTCGACCGGTCGGGTGCCGTCGTGGCCGGAGGTCAGCGCGTTGACGAGCCGGCAAGCCTGATCGGTCACCGTGTGTACGTGACTGTCGAAATGTATTTGACCAGTCACCATCGTCGGATCTACCGTCTCGCTCATGACCGTCATTCAACCATTGGCCAGTCACCAGCGCACGAGATGGCCGCGGTCCCTCGTCGCGCTGGTCATCGCCCGAGCGGTCAACCGGCTGGGTTCGTTCGCCATGGCGTTCATGGCGGTCGCCCTGGTCGAGGTGCACGGCGCATCCCTCGCCAAGGCCGGGGCGGTCGTGACGGCGTTCGGCGCCGCCACCATCCCGTCCCGGCTCCTCGGCGGCTGGATGGCCGACGCCGTGGGCCGTCGCCCGACCATCGTCGCGGGACTCCTCGCCTGCGCGGCCGCACAGGTCGTCATCGCCGCGTCGCCCGGTATCGGCGGCGCGCTGGTCGGCGCGACACTGCTCGGGCTGGCCTATGAGATCTACGAACCGGCGTCGCAGGCACTGATCGCGGAGTCGGTGGAGGTCGAGCGACGGCCGCAGGCGTACGGGCTCTACGGGGCCGCGATGGCCGTCGCCGGCGTGGCGGCGGGCGCGCTGGCGGCTCTGGTGGGCGGCGTCGACCTGCGGCTGCTCTTCGTCGCCGACGCGGTCACCTGCCTGTGCGCGGCAGGGCTCGTCCTCGCTCTCGTCCGGGACACCGGCGGCCAGGCTCGGACCCAGCAGCGGCGCGGCCGGAGTCCCTGGCGCGACCGCCGGCTCCTGACCATGCTCGCCCTCGGCACCGGGTTCGCGACCGCATGGATCCTCAGCACCATCGCGCTCCCGCTCACCGTCGCCGCCCGCGGCCACGACGCCGCCGCTACCGGCTGGCTCCTCGCGGTCGCCGCGCTGGTCACGATCGCCGGCCAGCGCCTGCTCCGCGGTGCCGCCGCCCGGCCCTTCGCGCTCATCCGTGCGGGACTGGTCCTGATGGCCGTCGGCTTCGCCGTCGTCGCGTACGCAGCACCGCTGCCGCTCCTCGCCGTCGGCTCCGGGATCGTGGCGCTCGGCGAGGTGCTTCTTCTGGGCCCGCCGATCGCGCTCGTGGCCGGGCTGGCGGCCGACGCGTCGCGAGCGGGCTACCTGGCGGCGTACGGGACCTGCTGGGGGATCGCGCAGACGATCGGCCCGATCCTCGCGACCGGCCTGATGTCGCACGGGGTGCCGACGGTCTGGCTCACCGGCACCGGCCTGTGTCTCGCCCTCGCGGCCGTCACCGCGCCGGTGGCCCGCTGGATGTTCACCGAGGTATCTCGGTGAACATCCAGCGACTCAGAGCACCCTGGAGAGGAACGCCTGGGTCCGCTCGTGCTGCGGGTTGCCGAGGACGTCGGCGGGGAGGCCCTCCTCGACGATGACGCCACCGTCCATGAAGACGACCTTGTCGGCGACCTCGCGGGCGAAGCCCATCTCGTGGGTCACCACCATCATGGTCATGCCCTCGGAGGCGAGGTCCTTCATGACGGCCAGAACATCGCCGACGAGCTCGGGGTCCAGCGCGGAGGTGGGCTCGTCGAAGAGCATCATGTCGGGGTTCATCGACAGCGCCCGGGCGATCGCGACACGCTGCTGCTGACCACCGGAGAGGTGAGCCGGGTAGGCGTC
The DNA here is from genome assembly GCA_040302365.1 of Nocardioides sp. NPDC126508. Lineage (GTDB taxonomy): Bacteria > Actinomycetota > Actinomycetes > Propionibacteriales > Nocardioidaceae > Nocardioides. Next base: position 74,891 of record JBEOUM010000002.1, on the reverse strand, counting down.
GGCCTTGTCCGAGAGACCGACCTTCTCCAGGTTGGCCCGCGCGATCTGCGTGGCCTCGGCCCGGGCCCGCTTGAGCACCTTCTCCTGGGCAACCGTCAGGTTGCGCAGGACCGTCATGTGCGGGAACAGGTTGAACTGCTGGAAGACCATCCCGATCCGGGCACGCAGCGCATCCACGTCGGCGTCCGGGTCGGTGATCTCGTCTCCCTCGACCAGGATCGTGCCGCTGGTCGGCTGCTCGAGCAGGTTCACGCAGCGCAGCAGGGTCGACTTCCCGGACCCCGAGGGCCCGATCACGCAGACGACCTCGCCGCGGCCGATGTGGAAGTCGATGCCCTTGAGCACCTCGTTGTCGCCGAAGTACTTGTGCAGGTTCTGTACGTCGATGGCGGCCGCCCCGCGCTCGGCGGCGGGCGTCGTCTCGGTCTGGGTCATCAGCGGGCCTTCCCGGACTTGGCTTCCATGCGGCGTACGACGATCGAGAGCGGCACCGTGATCAGCAGGTAGCACAGCGCGATCGTGACCATCGGGGTCAGGTTGGCGTTGGCGTTCATCGCCTCACGCCCGAAGGCGGTGAGCTCGTACTCGTCCAGGGACAGCCCGAGGATGTAGACCAGCGAGGAGTCCTTGGTGAGCAGGATCAGCTCGTTGGTCAGCGGCGGCAGGATGATGCGGAACGCCTGCGGGATCACGATGGTCACCATCGCCCGGGTGTGGGTCATACCCAGGGTGCGGGCCGCCTCGTACTGTCCCTTCGGCACCGCCTGGATGCCGGCCCGGATGGTCTCGGCCATGTAGGCGCCACCGACCAGACCGAGCGCCAGCGTCACGGTGACGACGTTGCCGAGGTTCAAGCCGAAAGCCAGCGGCAATCCGAGTCCGAGCACCAGGAAGACGACCAGCGCCGGCAGCCCCCGGAAGAGCTCGATGATGCCGGTCGAGATCCACCGGTACGGACCGACGCTCGAGAGCCGCATCAGGGCCAGCACCAGGCCGAGCGCCAGCCCGAAGGCGAAGCCGCACGCGGTGTAGAAGATCGTGTTCTTGAGAGCGATCACGATGACATCGGGGAACTGCGCCCCCGCGATGTCCAGGTCGAGGAACGCCCGCCTGATCTCACCCCAGTCCGCGATCAGGGCCAGGACGACGACCAGCAGCACCAGGAGCGCGTACTGGATGTATCGGATGAGCGCCGCGCGCTTGCGCGGCGACATCCGCTTCTCGGGAACCACTGCCGTGCCCGTCACTGGGCGGCAGCCTCCCCGAACCACTTCTTGTAGACCTTGTCGTAGGCCGCCTTGTCGTTGATGGCCTTGTTGAGCACATCGAGCAGCTTGTCGTTGCCGTTCTTCTTGACCGAGAAGCCGTAGGACTCACCGGTCTGGAACTCGCTGGTGATCTCCGTGTCGGTGTTGCTCTTGACGAAGTCGTAGAGCAGGCCGTTGTCGTTGACACCGGCGTCCGCCTTGCCGCTCTTGACCGCCTGCATCATCAGCGCGGAGTCCTCGAGCGTGATGATCTTGGCGTCCTTGGGAGCGTGCTCCTTGACGTAGTCGGCGCCCGTGGTGGCCTCCTGGACCGCGATGGTCTTGCCGGCGAGGTCGTCGAGCGACGTGTAGCCGGCACCCTTCTTGGTCAGCAGCGCCTGGGTCGCCTCGAAGTAGGGCTCGGTGAAGTCCATGACCTTCTGGCGCTCTTCGTTGATCGTCATCGCGCCGGCGGCGACGTCACACTTGCCGGAGTTGAGCGCCTCACCGGAGACGATGGTCTCCCAGCCGATGTTTACGACGTCCGTCTTGAGCTTCTCGGAGTCGGCCGCGATCTTGAGCACGTCGACGTCGAAACCGACGACCTCGCCGCCCTCGTTGAACTCGAACGGCTTGTAGGGCAGGTGCGTGCAGATGGTCAGGGTGTCGGCCTTGACCAGCTTCGCACCCGACGTCGAGGTGCCACCCTCGTCGCCGCCACCGCAGGCGGCGAGCGCCAGCCCCAGGGCAGGAACGGTCAGTGCAGCAGCAAGCTTCCGCAGATTCATGCGCCGAACTCTACGACGCTTTGTACGACAATGGCCCGCCACCCCTCGGGGTGGCGGGCCATCGCAGAGATCCTGAGACTCAGGCCTCGTCCTCACCCGCAACGTTCTTGATGCGGTTGGGGTCGACCTGGACACCGGGGCCCATGGTGGTCGAGAGGGTGACCTTCTTCAGGTAGCGGCCCTTGGAGGAGGACGGCTTCAGACGAAGCACCTCCTCGAGAGCAGCGGCGTAGTTCTCGGCGAGCTGGGCCTCGGAGAAGGAGGCCTTGCCGATGATGAAGTGAAGGTTGGCGTGACGGTCGACCCGGAAGTCGATCTTGCCGCCCTTGATGTCGGTCACGGCCTTGGCCGGGTCCGGGGTGACGGTGCCGGTCTTCGGGTTCGGCATGAGGCCACGGGGGCCGAGCACGCGACCGAGGCGGCCGACCTTGCCCATCATGTCGGGGGTCGCGACGACGGCGTCGAAGTCGAGCCAGCCACCGGAGACCTTCTCGATGAGGTCGTCGCCACCGACGACGTCCGCGCCGGCCTCGCGAGCGGCCTCGGCCTTGTCCGGAGCAGCGGCGAAGACGATGACGCGCATCGTCTTACCGGTGCCGTGGGGCAGGCTGACGGTGCCGCGCACCATCTGGTCGGCCTTGCGGGGGTCGACGCCGAGACGCATGACGACGTCAACGGTCTCGTCGAACTTCTTCTTGCTGGAGCCCTTGGCGATCTTGATCGCGGCCAGCGGGGCGTAGAGCTCGTTCTTGTCGAACGTCTCCGACGCCGCGCGGTAGGTCTTGCTGCGCTGCATGGTGATTCCTTCGGTAGTTAAGAGGAGATGTGGTTAGCGAGCCAGCGCGGCTCTCCCACGTATCAGTCGGTGGTGACGCCCATGGAGCGGGCGGTGCCCTCGACGATCTTCATCGCGGCGTCGATGTCGTTCGCGTTGAGGTCGGGCAGCTTCGTGGTCGCGATCTCGCGCACCTGGTCCTTGGTCAGCTTGCCGACCTTGTCCTTGTGCGGGACGGACGAGCCCTTCTTCAGACCGGCGGCCTTCTTGATCAGCTCAGCGGCCGGCGGGGTCTTCGTGATGAAGGTGAACGAGCGGTCCTCGTAGATGGTGATCTCGACGGGGATCACGTTGCCGCGCATGGACTCGGTCTGGGCGTTGTACGCCTTGCAGAACTCCATGATGTTGACGCCGTGCGGACCGAGCGCGGTACCGACCGGCGGGGCCGGGGTCGCGGAGCCGGCCTGCAGCTGCACCTTGACGAGCGCTGCGATCTTCTTCTTCGGAGGCATGTCTTGTCTCTTCCTTACTCGTGGTCATGACGAAGCCATGTGTACGTTTCGGCCTCTGCCACCTGCGGTGTTGCTCTCGCAACTGGTCAATTGTCCGTGATCCGTCCGGGTTCGCGAAATCAGCGCAGGGCGGCCCACTGAGCGGGACCCCCGGAGTGACCGTCACCACTCCGCTTGGCATACTCCCCCGGGGATTTACAAAGGGAGCTCAATTGTTCAACCGACGTCGTCTGTCCATGTACGCCGCGCTCGTCCCGCTGACCGCGCTGTCGGCCGCCTGGACGGCTGCCGCGACCGGGGCAGGGTTCGATCCTGCCGAACCGGTGAAGCTCCCCGGCGGGGAGACGCTGGTGACCTCGGCGATCGACCAGCCCGCGAGCGTCACCGAGCCGGCCCCGGCTCAGGGAGCCCGCGAGGGAGCCCGGACCGGCACGATCGCCGTCGCGATGGCGAAGGGCAGCGACATCCCGATGGCCGCACTGGCCGCCTACCAGCGGGCAGCCACCGTGGTCACCACCGCCGACCGGGCCTGCGCCCTCGACTGGACGCTGCTCGCCGCGGTCGGGATGGTCGAGTCCGACCACGGGCGCCTGAAGAGCAGCCGGCTCGACGACTCGGGCAAGGCGACCCCCGCGATCTACGGTCCCGCCCTGACCACTCCCGCGGGTGACCCCGCGCCCGACACCGATGCCGGCGCCGTCGACAAGCTTGCCAGCGGCGACCGGGCCGTCGGGCCGATGCAGTTCATCCCGTCGACCTGGCCGTTGGTGGCCGTCGACGGAGACGGCGACGGCGTACGCGACCCGCAGGACATCGACGACGCCGCCCTCGCCGCCGCCGTCTACCTCTGCTCCGGCGACGAGGACGTCTCCACCGAGGCGGGGAAGCGGGCCGCGCTCACCCGCTACAACCGCAGCGAGGCGTACGTCTCCACCGTCCTGAAGATCGCCAAGGGCTACGCCGACAGCCCCTACGGCGGCGACGACATCGAGCTCGCCGCCGCCCCCGCGCACGCCGAGCCCAGCCAGGGCGGCCACGGACGGGACGGGGCGAAGAAAGCGGACAAGAAGCCCACGAAGAAGAAGCCCGCCTCCACCGCGCCGAAGCCCACCGCCGGCGCCCAACCCTCGGCGAAGCCGAGCTCGAGCCCCTCGACGGCCCCGAGCCCCAGCCCCACGCCCACCGACGACGGCAGCTGGGCCACGATCTCCGAACGGCGCGGGATCTGTGCCGCCGAGCTCTCCTCCCGCTTCCCCGATCTCGCCGACGGCTGGGACACCAACCGCGCCGTCGACGCCTGCAGCATCCGGCTGCTCGGCAAGACCGTCACCCAGGCCAACGCCGCCGTGCCCGGTGTCGTCACCGACATCTCCGGGTACGTGCAGTGGCTGATCGACACGCTGCCGTAGAGCTCGAGTCGCCGGTCGCGCGACGAGAAATGCCGAATGCCCGGGCCGACGGCCCGGGCATTCGTGCGTTGCTGAGTCGCTCAGACCTTCTCGATCTGGTTGAACGAGAGCTCGACCGGGGTCTCGCGGCCGAAGATCTCGACGAGCGCCTTGACGCGCTGCGACTCGGCGTTGAGCTCGGTGATGGTCGCGTGCAGGGTGGCGAAGGGGCCGTCGACGACGGTGACCGAGTCGCCCTCGGCGAAGTCGACGACCTCGACGGGCTTCTTGGCGGTGCCGGTGGCACCCGTGGACGCGGTGGCGGCCTCACCGGCGGCGGCAGCCTCGGCCTCGGCCTGGGCGACGACGGCGGGGGCGAGCATGTTCTCGACCTCGGTCATCGACAGCGGCACCGGCTGGTGGCTGTGGCCGACGAAACCGGTGACCGACGGGGTGTGGCGTACGGCGGCCCAGGACTCGTCGGTGAGGTCCATCCGGACCAGGACGTAACCGGGGAGAACGGTGCGCTTGACCATCTTGCGCTGGCCGTTCTTGATCTCCGGGACCTCCTCGGTGGGGACCACGATCTCGTGGATGTAGTCCTCCATGTTGAGGGAGACGATGCGGTTCTCCAGGTTGGACTTCACCCGGTTCTCCATGCCGGAGTAGGTGTGGATCACGAACCAGTCGCCCGGCTTGGCCCACAGCTCACGGCGGAACGCCTCGAGCGGGTCGTCGTCGGCAGCCTCGGGGGCCTCGCCCTCGACGATCTCGTCGAACGACGCCTCGTCCTCGCCGGCGTCACCGGACTCGTCGGACCCGTCGAACTCGGCCTCTGCAGGCACGTCGGAGGCGGCCTCGGCCGTCTCGAGGACCTCGGTCTCCTCGGTGTAGTCCTGCTCAGACACGTCCTGCTCCAAACCGTTGATTGTGTGTATCGGGTGTGTTCCGCGGGCCGGGGCCCACGCGATCACGCGTCGCGGCCGCCGAACACCCAGAACATCAACTTGCCGAACCCGAGGTCAAGGCCCGCAGTGATCGCCATCATGACGAGGACGAAGACCATGACCACGATGAAGTACGTCGTGAGCTGATTCTGCGTCGGCCAGACGACCTTGCGGAGCTCGGCCACGACCTGGCGGTAGAACGTCGGGAGACTGGTGCGCTTCTCCGTCTTCTTGTCGCTCGGAGTCGGGACCGCCTTGCTGTCCGTCACGCCGCCACCTTCTCTCGAAAACGTTTCCATCGCTGGTCCGGCTTTGCAGGGCACGAGGGACTTGAACCCCCAACCTTCGGTTTTGGAGACCGATGCTCTGCCAGTTGAGCTAGTGCCCTACGGAGGTCTGCATCAGACGCGCGGTTGAGGGCGCGGCTAACCATGTGGGAAGACCACCAACGGTGAGTCTACGCACGGGGCAATGGCCCCTCCAAAACCGGGGTGCGTTGACCCATAGGATTGCTGGCATGACCTCAGATCCCCGTCCCCTCGCCGAGCTCTCGCGCGAGGAACTCGAAGCGTTCGCAACGGAGCAGCGCACGGCGTACGACAACTTGGTGGCCAAGGGCCTGAAGCTGGACCTGACCCGGGGCAAGCCCTCGGCGGACCAGCTCGACCTCTCCGACGGCCTGCTCCATCTCCCCAAGTCGACGACGGCCCCGGACGGCACCGACACCCGCAACTACGGCGGTCTGGCGGGCGGCATCGAGATCCGTGAGATCTACGCCGAGCTGCTCGGCCTGAGCACCGACCAGCTCATCGCGGGCGGCAACTCGAGCCTGACGATGATGCGCGACACGCTGATGTACCTGTGGCTTCACGGTGGCGTCGACAGCGAGCGCCCGTGGGGCCGTGAGGAGACGGTGAAGTTCGTCTGCCCGGTGCCGGGCTACGACCGCCACTTCACGCTGCTGGAGTGGTTCGGGATCGAGATGCTGCCGGTCCCGATGAACGCCGACGGCCCCGACGTCGAGGCCGTCGCGGCGCTGGTGAAGGACGACCCCGCGGTCAAGGGCATGTGGCTGGTGCCGACCTACTCCAACCCGACCGGCGACACCACCTCGCAGGAGATCGCCGCGCGGCTCACCTCGATGCCGACCGCGGCTCCCGACTTCAAGATCTTCTGGGACAACGCCTACGCGCTGCACCACCTGACCCCGGCCGAGACCAAGACCGCCGACGTCGTCTCGCTGGCCAACGCGGCCGGCAACCCCCACCGTCCGCTGGTCTTCGCCTCGACCTCCAAGGTCACCTACGCGGGCGCAGGCGTCGGCTTCTTCGGCGGCTCGAAGGAGAACGTCGCCTGGTGGCTCGACCACCTGAGCAGCGGCGCGATCGGCCCGGACAAGGTCAACCACCTGCGACACGCGGAGTTCTTCGGCTCGGCCGCCGGCGTACGCGAGCACATGGCCAAGCACCGCGACCTCCTGGCACCGCGGTTCGCGGCCGTCGAGGACGCCCTCACCGCCGAGCTCGGCTCGCTCGGGGTGGCGACCTGGACCAAGCCCGCGGGTGGCTACTTCGTCAGCCTCGACGTGCTCCCGGGCACCGCGAGCCGGGTGATCGAGCTGGCCAAGGGCGCCGGCGTCGCACTGACCCCGGCCGGGTCGGCCTTCCCGGGGAAGCACGACCCGGAGGACACCAACATCCGCCTGGCGCCTTCGTTCCCGCCGTTGGAGCAGGTCAGCGCGGCCATGGAGGTCGTCACGGCATGCGTGAAGCTGGCCGCTGCGGAGAAGCTGCTCGCGTGACTGTTGCACCGACACATGCCGACCGGCCCCCCGAGGACCGGCGCGACCTCCGTACGCTGCCGAAGGCGCACCTGCACCTGCACTTCACGGGTGCGATGCGCCACGAGACCCTGCTCGAGCTGGCCACCCGCGACGGGATCCGGCTGCCCGAGCAGCTGGTCGCCGACTGGCCGCCGACGCTGAGCGCGGCCGACGAGAAGGGCTGGTTCCGGTTCCAGCGGCTCTACGACGTGGCCCGCTCGGTGCTGCGCACCGAGGCCGACATCCGGCGGCTCGTGAGGGAGGTCGCCGAGGACGACGTACGCGACGGCGGCAGGTGGCTCGAGATCCAGGTCGACCCGTCGGGCTACGCGGCGAAGTTCGGCGGGATCACCGCCTTCACGGATCTGGTGCTGGACGCCGTCGGCGACGCCGAGCGGGCGACGGGGCTCGGGATCGCGGTGATCATCGCCTCCAACCGCACCCGGCACCCGATGGACGCGCGCACGCTGGCGCGCCTCGCCGGGCAGTACGTCGACCAGGGCGTGGTCGGCTTCGGGCTCTCCAACGACGAGCGGCGCGGGCGGACCGAGGAGTTCGACCACGCCTTCCAGATCGCCGAGCGCGCCGGGCTGCGGTTGATGCCGCACGGCGGTGAGCTGCGCGGGCCCGAGCACATCCGCACCGTGCTGCGGTCGCTGCACGCGACCCGGCTGGGTCACGGCGTACGCGCGGCCGAGGATCCGGCGCTGCTCGACGAGATCGTGCGGGCGGGCGTGGCGCTGGAGGTCTGCCCGACCTCGAACGTGTCGCTCGGCGTCTACTCCGACCTCACCTCGGTGCCGCTGCCGCAGCTGCTCGACGCGGGTGCGACGGTGGCGCTGGGAGCCGACGACCCGCTGCTGTTCGGGTCCCGGCTGGCGGCGCAGTACGCCACGATGCGGGCCGCCCACGAACTCACCGACGAGACCCTCGCCGACCTGGCTCGGATGTCGATCACCGCCTCGACCGCGCCCGAGTCGACGAAGAAGGGTCTGCTCGCCGAGATCGACGACTGGCTCAATGCGCCCTCGCAACGCACGGATGCGCCGAGTTAAGACAGAATGTCGGCCATGACGAACCCGTCCGACGATCAGCCCGACCCCAACAAGCCGAGCGACGCGTCCACCCCGCCTCCGCCGACGCCCTCCGAGCCGGATCAGAACGACGTGACCCAGGTGGCGACGCCGCCCGGGTCGACGCCGCCCGCGCCGACCCAGCCGATGTACGGCCAGACGTACGGTGAGCAGCCGTCCAACCCCTACGGCGGCGCGACGTTCGACCAGAAGCCGCCGGTCCCGCCGGCACCGGCCGCGGGCTACGGCCAGACGCCTCCGCCGCCGGCCTACGGCGCTCAGCCGGGCTACGGCCAGGCGCCCTACGGCGCGCAGCCGGCGTACTCCAGTGCCGTCGGTGCCCCCGACTCCGGCGCGACCACGGCGATGGTCCTGGGCATCATCGGGCTCGCGGGCGGGTTCTTCTGCGGCCTCCCGATCGTGCTCTCCCCGTTCGCGCTGTTCGTGGGTCTCGCAGCCAAGAAGCGGATCGACGCCTCCGCCGGCGCCCTGACCGGCCGTGGCAACGCACAGGCCGGCTTCATCCTCGGCATCATCGGCACGGTCCTGCTGGTCCTGAGCATCCTCGCCATCGTCGTCATCATCATCATCGGCGTCAGCGGCGGGTTCGACTCGGGCTACGACAGCGGCTACGACTCGTACGACAGCGAGTTCTGAGGGATGACGAGCACGCCCCCGCCGGGCTACCAGCCGGCGCCGTACGGCTTCCAGCAGCCTCCCCCGCACCCCGAGGCCAACTCGGCGATGGTCCTCGGGATCGTCGGGCTGTGCCTGTCGGTCATGTGCGGCGGCATCGGCGTCTTCGTCGCCCCGTTCGGATGGATCAAGGGCAAGCGGGTGATGGCCGAGATCGATGCCAACCCGGCGGCCTACGGCGGGCGCGGCAACGCTCAGGCCGGCTTCATCACCGGCCTCATCGGGACGATCTTCGGGGCGCTCTACATGCTCTTCTGGGTCGCCTACGTCATCTTCATCATCGTGATGATCGTCGTCGCCTCCCGGGAGACCGACTCCACGACCACGTTCGACAGCATCAACGCGATGCTGAGCAGCCGAATCTGACGGATGGACTGCGGCTACTTCACCGCCGGCGTCTGCCGCTCCTGCCGCTGGCTGGAGATGGCCTACGCCGACCAGCTCGCGCAGAAGCAGCAGCGGGTCGCGGCTGCGCTCGAGCCGGTCGGACACGACGTACGTTGGGAGGAACCGGTCTCCAGCCCGGAGGCCGGTTTCCGCAACAAGGCGAAGATGGTGGTCGCCGGCTCCGTGGAGGCGCCGACGCTGGGGATCCTGTCGCACGACGGTCTCGGCGTGGACCTGCTGGCGTGCGGGCTGCACACGCCGGGGCTGCAGGCGGCGCTGCCGGTCCTGTCCCGGTTCGTCACGACGGCGGGGCTGACCCCGTACTCGGTGCCGGAGCGGCGCGGCGAGCTCAAGCACGTGATCGTCACCGAGGCACCCGGCGGTGAGCTGATGGTGCGGTGGGTGCTGCGGTCCACCGAGGCGCTGTCCCGGCTGCGCAAGCACCTTCCCGCGCTGCTCGACTCGCTGCCGGTCGCGGTGGCGTCGGCGAACATCCAGCCGGAGCACAAGGCCGTCATCGAGGGGCCCGAGGAGATCTTCCTGACTCCTCGTGAGGCGCTCACGATGGAGGTCAACGGGATCGGCCTGCGGCTGCGCCCGCACTCGTTCTTCCAGACCAACACCTCCGTCGCGGCGGCCCTCTACCGCCACGCCCGCGACCTGGTCTCCTCGGTGTCACCGGCCTCGGTGTGGGACCTCTACTGCGGCGTCGGCGGCTTCGGTCTGCACGTCGCCGCGCCCGGGCGGGAGGTGCTCGGCGTCGAGTCCAGCGAGCAGGCGATCGAGGCCGCCGCCTCGACCGCGGCCGAGCTGGGCCTGCCGGGCACCAGCTGGGTGGCCGGGGACGCGACGGCGTACGCCCTCTCGGCTGCTGCCGCACCCGAGCTGGTCATCGTCAACCCGCCCCGGCGCGGGATCGGCTCGGCGCTCGCCGGGTGGTTGGAGCAGTCGGGCGTCGAGCACGTCGTCTACTCCTCGTGCAACGTCGACACCCTCGCCCGCGACCTGCGCGACATGCCTTCGCTGCGACCGGTGTCGGCACGACTGCTCGACATGTTCCCGAACACCGATCACCACGAGGTGCTCGTCTCGCTCACCCGCCGCTGACCCGGCGAGACGTACGCAGCGCGAGCGCGCCCAGGGTGAGCGCGGCGAGGCCGAGGACGATCGCCATGCCACCGCCGATGACACCGTTGCCGGTGCCGGGCCCGCCGTCGGCGACGAGCAGGTTGACGACGCCGGCGACCAGGGCGATCGAGCCGCAGCCGAGCGCCACGACGGCGCCGTTGCGGCCACGGTTGCCGATGCCACGAGCGGCACGGGTCCTCGCGACCGCACCGGCCACGGTGCCCCCGAGACCGACGAACGCGGCGAGCGTCGCCCACAGCCGGGCGGTGGTCAGGGTGTAGGAGCTGACATCGCTGTCGGCGGCGGTGACGAGCAGGTCGGTCAGGTACATGTTGGACTCCTTCGTCGGGTTCGACCGGATGACTCGATCGTCCCGTCGGCGCGCCTCGGAGTCGTCCTGCCGACGTGGACTCTTCGGCGCCGCCGCTACTGCGTACGTGGTAGCCGGGAGTGCTGCGCCGGAGGGACTCGCGGGCGGCGCCGCGGGCATATCCTGCTCGCATGGCCAGGCGGCGGATCACAGTCGGGGACGTAGGTCTGGCCGTAGCGGTGGCCGTGGCCCAGCTGGCGGCCGCGCTGACCGGCGGCCACCCCGGCTCCGGAGCCGACCTTCTCGGCTACGCCGCGGTGGTCGCGAGCGGGCTGATCCTGGTCCTGCGACGCCGGGCACCCGTCCTCGTGCTCGTCCTGTGCGGCGCATGCGGACTGGTCTTCCAGGCGCTCGGGTTCGACGTCGCGGTGGTCGCGTTCCTGGTGGCGGTCTACGCAGCGGTGCGGGAGGGCCATCGGCTGGTCACCGTGATCGCCGCGGTGGTGATGCAGAGCGGGCTATTCCTGGTGGCGTACGCCGCCACGGGCGACGTCGGCGCCGCCTCCGAGCAGGCCCGCGGCGCCCTGGAGATCGCCTGGCTGATCGCGGCCGGAGCCGCCGGCGAAGCGCTGCGGCAGGCGGAGCAGCGCGCCGACGAGGCCGAGCGCACCCGCGAGGCCGCCGCCCAGCGCCGGGCCGACGACGAGCGGCTCCACATCGCCCGCGAGCTGCACGACTCCCTCACCCACCAGATCTCGGTCATCAAGATCCAGTCGGAGGCCGCCGTCCACGTCGCCCAGCGGCGCGGTGAGGAGGTCCCCGAGTCGCTGCTGGCGATCCGGGAGGCGGGGCGCGAGGCGGCCCGCGAGCTGCGGGCCACGCTGACGGCGCTGCGCGACGACGATCCCAACCCGCCGCGGGGGCTCGAGGACGTACGCGATCTGGTGGGGTCGGCTGGGGCGACCGGGCTGGAGGTCACGTTGACCGTCGACGGGAAGCCGGGTGCGGTGCCGGTCGCGGTGAGCCGGACGGCCTACCGGATCGTCCAGGAGGCGTTGACCAACGTGACCCTCCACGCCGCGGCCACGGCCGCGTCGGTCCACATCGACCATCGGCCCGAGTCGCTCGGCATCCGGGTGGAGGACAACGGCACCGGCGCACCGGCCACGACCGTACCCGGCATCGGCCTGCTCGGGATGGGTGAGCGGGTCTCCGCCCTCGGCGGTCAGCTGCAGGCACAGCCCCGCGAGGAAGGCGGTTTCGTGGTCGAGGCGCGGCTGCCGGTGGAGCGTACGTCGTGATCCGGGTGCTCCTGGTCGACGACCAGCCGCTCATCCGCAGCGGCTTCCGGGCCCTCCTCGACATCGAGGACGACATCGAGGTGGTCGCCGAGGCCGCCGACGGCGTCGAGGCTGTCGCGCTCGCCCGCGAGCACCTGCCCGACGTGGCGCTGGTCGACATCCAGATGCCGGTGGCCGACGGCCTGGAGGCGACCCGGCGGATCGCCGCCGACCCCGCGCTGAGCGACGTGCACGTCGTCATCCTGACCAACTACGGGATGGACGAGTACGTCCTCGAGGCCCTGCGCGCCGGTGCGGCCGGGTTCCTCGTCAAGGACATCCAGCCGGAGGACTTCGTGCACGCGGTGCGGGTGGCCGCCCGTGGGGACGCGCTGCTCGCGCCGTCGGTCACCCGCGCGCTGATCGACCACTACGTCAGCCAGCCGTCGCCCGCCGAGACTCCCCCGGGTCTCGCCGAGCTCACCAACCGGGAGCGCGAGGCGGTCGCCCTGGTCGCCCGGGGAATGACCAACGACGAGGTCGCCGAGACCATGGTGATCAGCGTGCTGACCGCCAAGACCCACATCAACCGGGCGATGACCAAGCTGCACGCGCGCGATCGCGCGCAGCTCGTCGTGGTGGCCTACGAGTCGGGGCTGGTCGCGCCTAGAGCTCCACGCCGAGCATGACAGGCTCGTTGACCAGCACGATCCCGTACGCCGCCTCGACCCCGTCGCGCACCTCCCGCGCCAGGGCGAGCAGGCCCTCGGTCGTGCCTTCGCCACGGTTGGTGAGGGCGAGGGTGTGCTTCGTGGAGAGCGACACCTTGTCGTTGCCGTGACCCTTCTTGAACCCGGCGTGGTCGATGAGCCACGCGGCCGAGGTCTTCACGGTGCCGTCGGGCTGGGGATAGGCCGGCGCACCCTCGGGGACATCCTCGGGAGCGACCACGGGGTTGGTGAAGAACGAGCCCGCCGACCAGGTGTCGTGGTCGGCCTCGTCGATGACCATGCCCTTGCTGCGGCGTAGCGCGAGGACGGCCTCACGGATCTGCTTGGACGGCACCCGGGTGCCCTGCTCGACGCCAAGAGCCCCGGCGAGCTGGGCGTACGCGATCGGGGAGCCAGTCTCGCCGTCGGTGCCGAGCCGGAAGGTGACCTCGAGGACGAGGTAGCGACCGGGCACCTCCTTGAACCGCGACCACCGGTAGCCGAACGCGCACTCACCCGCGGTGAAGCTCCGCACCTCACGGATCCTGCGGTCGAACACCTTGACCGAGGTGATGGTCTGGGAGACGTCCTGGCCGTACGCCCCGACGTTCTGGATCGGGGTCGCGCCCACGCTGCCGGGGATGCCGGAGAGCGCCTCGACGCCGCTCCAGCCCTTGTCGACGGCCGTCGACACGAAGTCGTCCCAGGTCTCCCCCGCCGCCACCGTGACCAGTACGCCACCCGCCACCGTCTCCACCGCGACACCCGTGGTCGCCAGCTTGATGACGGTGCCCGGGAAACCGGCGTCGGCGACGACCAGGTTGCTGCCGCCGCCGAGGACGAGCACGTCCTTGCCGGCCGCGTCGGCGGCGGTCACGGCGTCGATGATCTCCGCCTCGGTGGTCGCGGTGACGAACTCCGCCGCCGGGCCGCCGAGATGAAAGGTGGTGTGGTCCGACAGGTTCTCAGACACGTACGGAGACCTTCGGCATGCCGAGGACCTTCTGGTCGCCGGAGACGACGGTCAGCGCGATGGTCGCGAGCCCGTCCTCGACCGACTTGACGGTGCCGGAGACGGTGACGGTCGTCCCCTCGTCGTCGTCGGGCACGACGACCGGGTTGGTGAACTTGGCGCCGAAGTCGACGACCTCGGCCCCGTCGGTCCACTCCGAGACGGCGCGGGCGACCAGGGCCATGGTGAACATGCCGTGGGCGATCACGCCGGGCAGGCCGACGGCGGTGGCGATCCGGTCGGACCAGTGGATCGGGTTGAAGTCGCCGCTCGCGCCGGCGTAGCGCACCAGCGACGCCCGGGTCACGGGGTAGGTCTTCGGGGCCAGCTCGGCGCCTGCTTCGAGCGTCATCAGGCGACCTCCGCCGCTCGGTGGACCAGGGTGGCCGAGGTGGTGCACACGACCGCCCCGGAGTCGTCGGTGATCTCGGAGACGGTGCCGATGATGTCGTTGCCGCCGATCTGGCGCAGCGAGGCGACGCTCAGCGTCGCGGTCAGCACGTCTCCCGGCGCGATCGGACGGGCGTAGGAGAACTTCTGCTCACCGTGCACGATCCGCGACAGCTCGACCTGGACGTCGTCCAGGAAGGCGTTCATCGCGTCGAAGGCGAGCACGATCGGGAACGTCGCCGGGACCGGGTCCCCGCTCTCCCAGCTCACACCGGTGGCGGCGGCGAGCTCCCGCACCTTCTCGCCGGTGACCCGATAGGGCCTGGTCGGAGGAAACGCGCGCCCTACGAGCGACCCATCAACTGCCATGCGGGCAACTCTAGTGGCCCGCCCAGAGGTCCCGGAAAAGTACGAACGCCCCGCCACCGGAACTCGGGGCGGGGCGTTCGGAGCGCCGATCAGCGTCGCGCTCTACTGTGATGCTTCAGCGGGTCTCGCGGTGCGCGGTGTGCTTGCGGCAACGCGGGCAGTACTTGTTGAGCTCGATCCGGTCGGGGTCGTTCCGACGGTTCTTCTTCGAGATGTAGTTCCGCTCCTTGCACTCGGTGCAAGCGAGGGTGATCTTCGGGCGAACGTCGCTGCTCTTGCTGGCCACGGGAGAATCCTTACGGTGCTGATCGAGGTGTTGCGGTCTTTGGCGGTAGCGGGGGCGGGGATCGAACCCGCGACCTCACGATTATGAGTCGTGCGCTCTAACCGCCTGAGCTACCCCGCCTCAACAGGAATCAGGCCCGCAGTATTCCTACCGCGGGTCCCGAACTCCAGAGCCCCTTTACGGAATCGAACCGTAGACCTTCTCCTTACCATGGAGACGCTCTGCCGACTGAGCTAAAGGGGCGTTGCGAGAGAGAACGTTACGGCAGGGGCGCCATGCTCAACAAATCGACACGACCCCTCCGCGAAGCCGTCGCATCATCCCAGGTCAGCGGGGCCCTCGGCGTCGCCACCGGACTCCCAGATGCGCGCGAAACCCATCGCCTCCTCGAGCTCGTAGGACAGCTCGAGCAGCATTCGCTCCCGTCCCGGAGCCGCCCCGAACATCATCCCCTGCGGAAGCCCGGCCAGGGTCTGCTGCACCGGCAGCGACACCGCCGGCCCACCGGTGACGTTCTGCCACGGCGTGAACGCGACCCAGTCCATCAGCCGCTTCATCACCACGTCGTAGGCCTGGCTCGGCGCCAGCTGCCCGACCTGCGGGGTCTCGTGGGCGACGGTGGGGGTCAGGACGACGTCGTACGCAGCGTGGAACCCCTCCGCGATCGCCTGGGTCCGGCGCAGCCGGACGATGGCGGCCGGGACGTACTTGGCGTTCTTGATCGTGTGCTGGGCCAGGCCGACGGTGAGGTTGTCGAGCCGCTGGCGGTCCCAGGTCTTGCCGCGGAGCGGGCCGGCGTTGACCAGCGCGACGGCGAGGGTGCCCCAGTAGAGGACGAAGTCGTCGGCGAAGGTCTCGGGCACCGGCGGCGACACGGTCTCGACGGTGTGCCCGAGCTCCTCCAGCACGGCGGCGGTCTTCAGCGTCAGCTCGGCGACCTCCGGGCTGGCCTCGCGCCCGAGCGCGCCGGTGAAGACGGCGAAGCGGAGCCGCTTCGACCCGGGTCCGGTGACGTTGCCGATCGGCGGCAGCGAGGTGTGGTGGGCCTTCTCGGCCTCCCGGAGGAAGGCGGCGGTGTCGCGCACCGAGCGGGTGAGCACGCCGTCGGTGACGATCTTGAGCGGCAGCAGCCCGTAGAGCGGGTCCTGCGGCATCCGGTCACGGGTCGGCTTGAGCCCGACCAGACCGCAGGCACCAGCCGGGATCCTGATCGAGCCGCCGCCGTCGTTGCCGTGGGCGATCGGCACCGCCCCGGCGGCCACCAGCGCACCCGAGCCGGCCGACGACGCACCCGCCACCCGGCCGGTGTCCCACGGGTTGCGCACCGCGCCGAGCCGCGCGTGCTCGGCGGTGCCGGAGAAGCCGAACTCCGAGAGCTGGGTCTTCCCCAGCGAGAGCAGACCCAGCTTGAAGAGCAGCTTGGTCATTTCGCCGTTGCGTGACGCCGGCGGCATGACGTACGAATCCGTGCCGTTCCGGGTGGGCACACCGGCGACGTCGGTGTTGTCCTTGATCAGGGTGGGCACGCCGGCGAAGAAACCGGCCCGGGGAGCGCGCGCCTGGATCCGGGCCCGGTCGAAGGTCCGGTAGGCCATCGCACCGAGCGCCGGGTCGACCGACTCGATCCGCGCGATGGACGCCTCGACCACCTCGGCGGTGCTGACGTCACCGCGCCGCAGGGCCTCGGCGACCCCGACCGCGTCGAGAGTGCCGAGCACGTCGTCGGTGAACGCGTGCACTCGAGCCATGAGACCAACGTTAGGGCGTGAGTGATGATCAGAGGAGCAAGTACGCCACCAGCGGAACCATGAGACACGTCACCACCGCGGTGAGCCCCATCGCCAGCCCCGAGAAGGCGCCCTCGACGCGGCTCTCCTCCAGCATCCGGGCGGTGCCGATGCCGTGCGAGACGGCGCCGACGGCGATGCCACGGGCGCGCGGGTCGCGGATCCGGAGCAGGGTCAGCACTCGCGGCGCGATCATCGCGCCGACGATCCCGATCACGATCGCGAAGGCCGCCGACAGCTCCGGGTAGCCGCCCAGGCGGTGGGTCAGCTCGATCGTCACCGGCGTCGTGACGGCCTTCGGGGCCATCGTCCGCTGCAGCTCGTCGCTGCCGCCGAGCCAACGCACCAGCAGGATGCCGCTGACCATCGACACGACCGCGCCGGCGGTCAGCGCGACCAGGACGGGCACGACCATCCCCTTCAGCCGGGCGACCTGGTGGTAGAGCGGGATCGCCAGCGCGACCGTCGCCGGGCCGAGCAGGAAGCTGATCAGCGCGGTGGCGTCGGCGTAGTCGTCGTAGGAGGTGCCGCTGACCGCCAGCAACGACCCGACGATCACGATCGCGACCGCCACCGGCTGGGCGAGCGGCGAACGGGTCCGCGCGCGCAGCCACCGCCCGAGCTCGTACGCAGCCACCGTCACGAACAGCCACAGGATGAGGCTCACTCGATCTCCTCCCCCGGCGCGCCCTCGGTGCCGGCGACCGACGGCACCCGGCGGAGGAACAGGTTGAGCACCCACCCGACGGTGGCCAGCCCGAGGATCCATGAGCCGAGGAGCGCGACGACGATCGGCACCGCAGCGTCGCGGATGATCGCCAGGTAGGCGATCACGCCCACGCCGGCCGGGATGAAGAAGAGCTGCAGGTGGGAGAGGAAGTAGTCGCCGACCTGGATGATCGGGTCGTTCTCGCCGTCACGGCGCCGCAGCACCAGGACGACGAAGAGCAGCAGCATCCCCACCACCGGGCCGGGCAGCGGGATCCCGGTCAGCTCGACGATCGCGGTTCCGGCCAGCTGGCACCCGAGCAGCCAGAGCAGGCCGACGATCACGGGGCGACGGACTCGATGGCCATCGCGGCGCAGCCGACCAGGCCCGAGGAGTCCCCGTGCAGCTGGGCCATGAAGGTGAGCTCGCGGGTGGCGATCGGGTTGGCGCGGGCGTAGACGCTCTCGCGCACCCCGGCGGTGTAGAGGTCGAAGGCTCCGGCCATGTCGCCGCCGATGACGACGACCTCCGGGTTGAGCAGGTTGACGGCGGTGGCCACCACCTCGCCGAGCTGTCGTCCGCCCTCGCGCAGCAGCCCGCGCGCCACCGCGTCGCCGGCGAGCGCGGCGGCGACCAGGTCGCGTACGTGGCCTGCGGGGACGCCGGAGTCGGTCAGCCGCTGGGCGAGCGCCCAGCCCGAGGCGACCGTCTCCAGGCAGCCGGTCGAGCCGCAGCGGCACGGCCGGTCACCGGCCGCGTCGATGCGGGTGTGGCCGATCTCGCCGGCCGCCCCGAGGGCGCCGGTGACCAGCTTGCCGTCGACGATGATGCCCATGCCGAGGCCGGTCGATGCCTTGACGACCAGGGCGTTGCGTACGGGATGGTCGGGGTTGAAGAGCTCCGAGCGCGCCAGCACGTGGGCGTCATGGGCGAGGATCAGGGGCGCATCGGTC
This sequence comes from Nocardioides sp. NPDC126508, assembly GCA_040302365.1. Lineage (GTDB taxonomy): Bacteria > Actinomycetota > Actinomycetes > Propionibacteriales > Nocardioidaceae > Nocardioides. The sequence continues at coordinate 56,322 of JBEOUM010000002.1, read as the reverse complement.
AGCGTGGTGAAGTAGGGGGCCAGCTGCACGCCGTCCCAGCCGCCCATCGCCGGGGTGTCGATGCTCATCCCGAGCTCGGGGTTGACCACACCGGGCAGGCTCATCCCGGTCGCGAGCACCGGCAGGTCGACCGAGGCCACCATCTTGGTCAGCCGTTCGACGATCTCGGGCATCAGCGCCTCGGCGGAGATGCCGACCTCGTGGTCGCGGGTGTCGCCGGCCAGCTCGCGCCCGGCGAGGTCGAAGACCGCTGCCTGGCTGCGGCTGCGGCCGACCGCGACGGCCAGCACGACCCCTGGGTCTGAGGTTTCGTCACTCACGACTGCAGTCTAAGCACGGGCGCGGGCCCGACCTAAGACCACGAGCTAGGACCGCGAGCGGAGGCGCGCGTTGGGCAGCGGAGGCGCCGGGATCGGCCTCTGGTGGTTGCCCTCGACCACTCCGAAACGGCCCTCGGCCAGGTCCTGGGAGTCCTCGACCACGTCACCGCCACCGCGGGTGACCTGGTCCTGCCACTCCTGGCGGTAGGCGACGACCTCGTCGTGCGTACGCCCCACGAAGTTCCACCACATGATGATCGACTCGCCGAACGGCGGACCGCCGAGGAGGAGCAGCCGGGTCCACGCCTCGCCCGCCTGCAGGGTCAGCGTCGTGGCACCCGGAGGGGCGTACGCCAGCGAGTCCTTCTCGACGTCGGCCGTGGCGGGACCGGACGGACCGATGCCCGTCATCGACACCGCTCCGGTGTCCACGAGCACGCCGTGCTCGAACCGCTCGTCGACCGGGATCTCGAGGCTCGTGCCGGGCTCGAGCAGGATCTCGGCGCCGAGGAGCTCGGAGTGGGTGCGCACCGGCGACGTCTCGCCCAGCAGCGACCCCAGGAAGACCCGGACCGTCGCCCCGTCGCGCTCGATCGGCGTCGGCCGGTGGTTCTCGAACGCGGGCTCCACGTCGCGGAACTCGTCGGGCAGCGCGACCCACAGCTGTGCCCCGTGCAGGACCGTGGTCTCGGGCGTGGAGTTCTCCGAGTGGGAGATCCCGCGTCCCGAGGTCATCAGGTTGACCTCGCCCGGGCGCACCATCGCCACGGTGCCGACCGAGTCACGGTGCTCGATCTCCCCGGTGAACAGCCAGGAGACCGTCGCCAGCCCGGTGTGCGGGTGGGGCGGCACCTCCATCCCGCCGGAGACCACGACGTCGTCGGGACCGTAGTGGTCCAGGAAGCACCACGCGCCGATCAACGAGCGCGAACGCGCGGGCAGGGTGCGGCGTACGTTCATCGCCCGGGGACCACCCAGGGGCACGTCTCTCGGCGTGATGATCTGGATCTCGACGCCTTCGTCTCCGGTGCCACCGACACACTCGACGGGGGTGGGGTGCGCATCCAGGTTGGTCATGTCTTCAACGATATCTCGTACGTTGCCTCGCCATACCGGCGTCACATCGAGGTCGCCGGCGGGCTACCTCGATGCCACACGATGTGGCCCGTGCTCATCGCTCAGCTCGCGAACTTCGTCGGCCCCACGTCAGGCGGGATGAAGACGGCTCTGGAGGCCCTCGCCCGTGGCTATCTCGAGGCGGGCCACGACCGGCTCCTCGTCGTCCCCGGCCCGTACGACGCGGTCACCTCGACCGACCTCGGCGAGGTGGTGCAGCTGAGAGCGCCGCGTGTGGGTGGCGGCTACCGGCTGATCATCGAGCCGTGGCGGGTGACCGACGTGCTGACCCGCTACCGCCCGACCAGCCTCGAGGTCAGCGACAAGTTCACGATGCTGCCGGTCTCCCGCTGGGCCCGGCGCCAGGGCATCGGGACGGTGCTCTTCTCCCACGAGCGGCTCGACGAGTACATGCCCACCTACACCGGCATGGACACCACCTCGAAGGTCTCCACCGCGCTGCTCAACCGGATGCTGGTGCGCTCCTTCGACCAGGTGCTGGTCACCTCCGACTACGCCCGGCGCGAGTTCGAGCCGCTGGCCGCGACGGTCGGCTGTCCGATCGCCCAGGTGCCGCTCGGCGTCGACCTGGACAGGTTCTCGCCCTCGCTCGGGCACCGCGACGACACCCTCCGGCTCGTCCACGTCGGCCGCCTCTCCCGCGAGAAGTCGCCCGATCTCGCGGTCGCCACGGCCGTCGAGCTCCATCGCCGCGGGTTCGACGTACGCATGGACGTCTACGGCGACGGTCCCCACCGTGCCGAGATCGAGGCCCTCGCCGCCGGAGCACCGGTCGTCTTCCACGGACACGTCTCCGACCGCGGCCGGATCGCCCGTGCGCTCGCCTCGGCCGACGTGGCGCTCTCCGTCTGCCCCCGCGAGACCTTCGGGCTGGCGGTCCTGGAGGCCCTCGCCAGCGGTACGCCGGTGGTGACCGCCGACCGTGGCGGCGCCCGTGAGCTCATCGACCCCCGGTGCGGAGCCTGGGCGGCGGCCCATCCCGGCGCGCTGGCCGACGCGGTCATCGACGTCGCTTCGCGGCCGGTCGGAGCCACCCGCAACGCGGCCCGTGAGCGGGCCGAGCAGTTCCCGTGGTCGCGCACGATCGAGGAGATGCTGGCGCTCCACGAGAGCCTGGCAGAGGAGACCGCACCGACCTATCTCCTCGCGCGCTCGCGACAGCGTCAGGCGACCCGACGGGCTCGGCGTTACGCATGAGCCGTTGACTCGTTAGGGGTTTCACCATGAGCGATTCAACGAAAGTCACCGCTGAAGCCGACCAGGTAGCACTGCAGCAGCCCACGCACTTCGCCGACTCGTTCGGCCCGGCGTGCAGCGCATACGGAGAAGATCCGCAGACCACGTACGACTACCGCGCCGTCACCTGCAGCGACTGCCGGCACGCCGCGCCCTACATCAGCGCCCTGCCCGAGCACCTCAAGCCCCGCTCGACCAGGCGGCGTTCCTGGCCTCGGTCGATGCAGGACCGGGTCTAGGAGACTCCGATCCCGGTCCGCTCGGGCTGCGGCGGTGTCCACCTCACCGCCGAGCGTGACCGGGCGAGCCCGGCGATCCCGGTGACCAGCAGCGCCCCGGCGCTCACCGCGACCCACGGCGTGGGGGCGGAGGCTCCGAAGGCGACCACCGCGGCGACGTACGAGACGGTGGGGTTGGTGATCGTCATCGCCGCCATCGCCCAGGGCAGCGGCCCGGCGGCGAGCGCCGCCTGGGTGAGGACGATCCCGAGGCCGCAGGTGCACAGCAGCCCGTAGAACGCCGGCAGCGTGAGCAGCCCGACCACGCCGTCGTCGGCCGCCCGGTCGGCGGTGATCTTCAGCAGAACCGAGGTCGTCGCGAAGGAGCACCCGGCCGCGACCGCCGTGGTCGCCGCCGCGACCGGTGGCGGGAACCGGTGGGCGACCAGGAGCAGGGCACAGATCGTCACCGCCACGCATGCCGCGAAGAGCGCCACCCGGGTCACGTCGGCGTAGGTGCCCCCGCGATGGTCGTCGGTGACCAGCAGGATCACGCCGCCACTGATCGCGGCCCCGCTGACGCAGTCGGCGAACGTCGGCCGGTGACGGGCGGCGATCGACGCGAAGACGAGCGCGAAGAGCAGCTGGGTGGGCATCACCGACTGCACCACCGAGACCGACCCCAGGTGGAGCGCGACCGCTTGCACCCCGAAGCCGGTGGCGTTGATCAGCGCACCGGTCACCCACAGCGGGTTGCGCACCAGCGCCAGCATCAGCCGCTCGATCCCGGCGATCCCACCACTACGGCCCGGCGCGAGCGCGCTGGCGCGCTGCTGGACGGCCGCGGAGAGCGAGAACAGGACGCATGCGCCGATGGCCAGGCCCACGGCCGCAGCATGATGCATGCTTCGACGCTAGGCCGCGCGAGGAACGCCCACCCACCGCTCACGCGAGCATCGGATGAACCCTGAGGATCGGTTTCGTCACCTCGGCACTCGGGGTCTCACCTTCTTCCCGTCACGAAATTCGCCTTCTTAACCCAACCCGGCTGGGTATTACCCGACGGTATGGAACGTTTACCTCGACTTGGTAACTCCTAGGCCGTGTCGCTCGAACCACGAGTCGTTGACTCTCTTTAGCGTCATGAAGCGGTCGCGGGCGTATCGATGTTCATGTTTGTCGGTGCTATTCGTGGCCACTGATGTTGCTTCAATTCGAATTGACGACGAAAGGTATGAAATGAGCAAGAAGACAGGGCTGCTCCGCCGCACCGCGGCTGTCGCCGCCTTCTCGGGTGTCGCCTTCGCGCTGACCGCCGGAGCTGCCACGGCCGCTCCCGTCGACGCCGACACCGCGACCGCCGTCACCTCGACGTCGGACCTCTCGCCCTCCTCGGAGAAGGCCTGGGCGGACTTCATCCTCGGCGGCTCCTACGTGACCGAGGGCGCTGCCCAGATGGTCAGCGGTGCCTGGGTCGGTGCCCCCGGCCTGCTCCTCGCCGGTGCCACCGGCTCGCCCCTGACCCCCGAGCAGCTGGCTGCCTGGGAGAACTGGGACGAGGGTGGCCGCAAGATCGGTGAGGGTGCCGCCATGATGGTCGCCGGCGCCTACGTCGGTGCCCCCGGCATCATCCTCGACCAGATCGCGGGCGGGGCGACCCCGAGCGACCTGTCGCCGGCCGAGCTCGAGCAGGTCACGTTCCTCATCCCCGAGGACAGCCCGGCGCTCGACGGTGTCTCGACCGACCAGATCCCGAACCCGATGGCTCCCTTCGGGTCCCTCTGAGCGTCGACATGACTGCTGCCGACCGACCGTAGCTCCCACCACGATCCGATCGGCGCCGTCCACAGATGGCCCTGCCGTGCCTGTGCGCACGACCGGGCCATCTGCGCATTTACGCACGTTCAGACAAGAACGTTGCAGGTTCGAGAAAATTACGTCATTACGTTTCATTGGGCATTAGTTGACATGAAAACAGCCGTGTCTACTTGCCATGACGACCGTTTGTCCTCTTAGCATCACTTCCCGGATGCGAACGTATCGATGCATCTGTTATCGATCCGGGGGTCGTGTCCGTGCGTGATGTTTCAATTCGAATTGATCGATGAAAGGTACGAAATGAACAAGATGACAGGGCTGCTCCGCCGCACCGCGGCCGTCGCCGCCTTCTCGGGTGTCGCCATCGCACTGACCACCGGCACCGCCACGGCCGCTCCGGTGACGGGCGACCACCACAACCGCAGCGAGGCCGAGTGCATCGCGGAGAACTCCTCCGGCGCCTCCGACCTCTCGCCCTCGAGCCAGAAGGCCTGGGCCAGCTTCATCTGTGGCGCCGGCCAGGCCACCGGCGGCGCCGCTCGCATGGTCAGCGGCGCCTGGGTCGGCGCCCCGGGCCTCATCCTGATGGGTGCCACCGGCGACGAGCTGAGCCCGGCGCAGAAGAAGGCCTGGGTGAACTGGGACGGCGGCGCGCACCAGGTCGGCAACGGTGCCGCCCTGGTCGTCTCCGGCGCCTACGTCGGCGCGCCCGGCATCGTGATGGACAAGATCATGGGCGGCGCCGTGCCGTCCGAGCTGTCCGACAGCGAGATGGACCAGGTCTCGTTCCTGCTCCCGATGGAGAACCCGGCTCTCGACGGCCTCCCGGTCGACCAGGTCCCGAACCCGCTGGCCCTCGGCACCTTCTGAGAAACATGACCATGGCCGAGTGATCACCCCCTACCGACTGCTCGGCGACGTCACCCAGGTGGCCCCGGGCGTGCCCATGTGCACGCCGGGGCCACCTGCACGTCGTGCACCGGCATCAGTCGTACGCCAGCGGCTCCTCGATCACGTCCATCACCGCCCTGGCGACCCAGTAGTGGCGGCCGCCGCGGCCCGACCGGCCGGCCGCCTCGATCCATCCGCGCCGTTCGGCATCCTGGATCAGGTTGCGCGCACCTTGGTTGGTCAGGCCGGTCGCGTCCTGGACGCGCCTGACGGTCAGGTAGGGGTTGGCGAACAGCAGCGTGACCAGCCCGGACAGGTTGGCGCGTGAGGTGGCGGCCTCGCCGAGGTAGCCCTCGCGAAGCGCGACCAGGCGCTCGGACCTGGTGGTGGCGTCCTCGGCCGAGCGTCGCACCGCGGTCAGGAAGAACTGCAGCCACTCCTGCATCTCCCCGCGCTCCCGGACGGCCTGCAGCCGCTGGTAGTAGGTCTGCCGGTTGGCCTCGATGTAGCCCGAGAGGTAGAGCAGCGGCGTGGTCATCCGCCCCTCCTCCATCAGCATCAGGTTGATCAGCAGCCGCCCGATACGCCCGTTGCCGTCGAGGAACGGGTGGATCGTCTCGAACTGGTAGTGCATCAGCGCGCACCGCACCAGCGTCGGGGACAGGTCGGGGACGTTGACGTACGCCTCCCAGTCGGCGATCAGCTCCGGCAGGTCTGCCGGGAGGGGCGGGACGTACGCGGCGGTGGTGGGGTCGTCGGTCGGCGAGCCGACCCAGACCGGCATCCGCCGGAACTCCCCCGGGTGACGCTCCTGGCCCCGGACCCCGGTCAGGAGGGTTCGGTGGAGCTCGAGGACGAGCCGCTGGCTGAGCGGCAAGCTCCTGATCAGCTCGAAGCCCTGGCGGGTCGCGGCCAGGTAGGCCTTCACCTCGGCGACGTCCTCGCTCTTCGTCGCCTGACCGCTGGCCTCGTCCTGCAGGACCTCCTCGAGGGAGGTCTGGGTGCCCTCGATCCGGGAGGAGGCGACCGCCTCCTGGGTCAGGTAGGGGCCGATCAGCAGCTCGGGGTCGTGGATCAGCGCGCTCACGCCTTGGAGCCGCCCCAGAGCGGCATCGGCGTCGGAGAGCGCCTTGACGGTCAGCGGCTGCAGCGGCAGGTCGCGCGGGATGTGTGCCGGCCGGTAGTACCAGTAGGCCCACTTGTTGCCCGGCTCCCGGGTCGCCCTGCCGAACTGCGGAGCGTCGTACCTCTCCGGATCCATGACCGGTCAACTTACCACTCTGAGGGGTTTAGAGTTGGAAGTTGACGGGAACTTCCCAGTCAGACTTGGGAGTTCCCCGGCTACTTCCAACTCCGTCCTACGCTGGGGACCGTGCAGTTCGGCCAGTATCCCTCTCCTCGTCACACGATCGCCCACCTCTCCGATCCCCACCTCTACGCCGGGGACCGGCGGATCTTCGGCAAGGTCGACCCCGAGCCCGGCTTCGAGCGAGCGCTGGACCGGCTGCGCGGGATGACCACCCCGCCGCAGGCGATCGTCTTCACCGGCGACCTCGCCGACCTGGGTGAGCGCGACGCCTACGTACGTCTCCGGAAGCAGGTCGAGCCGGTCGCCGCAGACCTCGGGGCCGAGATCATCTGGGTGATGGGCAACCACGACGAGCGCGAGGTCTACTCCGAGGTGCTCTTCGGCGAGGCCTCGGACGCTCCGCAGGACCGGGTCTACGACATCGACGGGCTGCGGATCATCGCGCTGGACACCACCGTCCCCGGCTGGCACCACGGCGACATCACCGAGTCCCAGCTGGAGTGGATGGCCGACGTGCTCGCCGAGCCTGCGCCGCACGGCACCCTGCTCACGATGCATCACCCGCCGGTCCCGCTCCCCCTCAACGAGGCCAGCGTGATCATCGAGCTCGACGGCCAGGACCGGCTCGCGCCGGTGCTGGAGGGGACCGACGTACGCGCCGTTCTCGCAGGTCACCTGCACTACTCGACCAGCACGACCTTCGCCGGCATCCCGGTCTCGGTCGCCTCCGCGAGCTGCTACACAGCGGCGCCCGCGACCCTCGACCGCTACTCCGCCTCCGTCGACGGCCACCAGGCGATCTCGCTGGTCCACCTCTACGACGAGGGTGCCGGTGGCGTCCCCGGCGCCCCGGTCGTCCACACCACCGTGCCCATCGGCGAAGCGCCCGAGGTCGCCGGCTTCCCGTCCTCGGTCCTCGAGAAGCTCGCCCCGATGACCCCCGCCGAGCGTCGCGACCTCTTCTCCCGCAAGGGCAAGGCCGCCCGCGCGCTGCGGCGTCAGCTTCGGGACTGAGGAGGTCAGGGGCGCAGGATGCGGCGCTCGATGGCCGTGGCGACGGCGCCGGCGCGGGTGTCGACGCCGAGCTTGGTGTAGATGTGGGAGAGGTGGGACTTGACCGTCGCCTCGCTGACCAGGAGCTCGCGGGCCATCTCCTTGTTGCCCAGGCCCTTGGCGAGGAGGCGCAGGATCTCGACCTCGCGCGGGCTCACCTTCGGCGCCGGCGAGGCGGCCCGCTGCAGCAGCCGGGTGGCAACCGAGGGCGCCAGCACGGTCTCGCCACGAGCGGTGCCGCGGATGGCGCGGAACAGCTCGTCGGGCGGCGCGTCCTTGAGCAGGTAGCCGGCCGCACCGGCGTCGACGGCTTCGAGCACGTCGGCCTCGGTGTCGTACGTCGTCAGCACCAGCACCTGCGGCGGCGACGGCAGGTCACGGACCAGTCGGGTGGTCCCCGCGCCGCCCGGTCCGTCACCGAGACTGAGGTCCATCAGCACCACGTCCGGCTTCGTCTCGGCGACGACCGCGACCGCCTGGGCCGAGTCGGCCGCCTCGCCGACCACGTCCAGGTCGTCCTGGGCGTCCACCAGGGCGCGTACGCCGGCCCGGACCACGGGATGGTCGTCGACCAGCACCACCCGGATGTGTTGCTCAACCACGCCGTTCCTCCGCTCCCAGCTGTCCCGCCGCGAACGAGGCCGCGACCACCGTGCCCTCGCCCGGGGCACTCTCGATGACCAAGTCTCCACCCAGCAGCCGGGCACGGGCCCGCATCCCGGCCAGGCCGTGTCCGCGCAGTCCGTCCGGGTCCTCCTCGAGGTCGGCCGGGTCGAAGCCCGCCCCGTCGTCGCGTACGTCCAGGGCGACCCCGCCCTCGTGGAAGGTGAGGGAGGCGACCGCGGTGGTCGCACCGGCGTGCTCGGCGACGTTGGCGAGAGCGCCGCGCAGGGTGCGGACGACGGCCGTCGCCACCCGCCCGCCGACCTCGTGCGGATCGCCGTGGACGTGGACCGGGACGGTGAGCCCGGTGGTGGCGGCGACGTCGTCGGCGACCTGGCGTACGGCGGTGACCAGGGCGGACCCGCCGGTGAGCTCCGCGGGCGCGAGGTCGCGGACGACCCGGCGCGCCTCGTCGAGCGACGCGCGGGCCATGGTGGCCGCCTGGTCGACGTGGTCGCGGGCGTCGGCCGGGCGCGAGTCCCACTCCTGGTCGGCCGCCTGGAGCAGCAGGTTGATGCTGGTCAGGCCCTGGGCGACGCTGTCGTGGATCTCCCGGCTCAGCCGCGCCCGCTCGGCCACCACACCGGCTCGTCGCTCGGCGTCGGCGACCTCGTCCTGGGCCGCCTCGAGCTCGGCCAGGAGCGCGCGCCGGGTCGCGGCATCGCGCTCGAGGGCGCGGTAGGCGGTCACCGCGAGCACCGCGACGCAGACCGGCCCGAGCAGCACGGTCGGGTCGGCCAGCCCGGTCATCCGGCTCCAGGCGACCGCGACGACCGCGACCAGGAACACGGTCACGACCACGGCCCAGCGGAAGGGCAGCACACGCAGCGCCAGGAAGACCAGCGGCACCGCCGCCCACGAGAAGGACGGCGCGATCAGGGCGAGCACGGTCCAGCAGGCGATCACCGCGGCCAGCCAGACGATCGCGGCCGTGCCGGTGAGGCGGCGGCCCGCTGCGTACGCGATCAGGAGGACGGCGGCGCCGGGCAGCACCACCTCGGCCCGGTCGCCGAAGCCGTGGCCCTGCAGGTAGCGGGCGACCGAGGCGACGACGAGCACGACCAGTGAGATGTGGAGCCAGCGGTCGAGCAGCGACTGGCCGGCCAGGATCCCACCGGCTCGCGGGCTGGGTGCGGCGTCGGTCGACATGGTCGTCCCAGGCTAGGCCGGTCGCGTGGCCCGGGCATCATCCGATCGGCTATCCGGAGTGTCGCCGGACGGCTATCCAGACGTCGCCGGTCTCCCGATGTCCGGGCCCCTCTCCGACGGCGATGGTTGATGCATCAGCTCAGCCACATGCATCGAACCCAGGAGAACCACCATGCGTACGTCCCGAATCGCCGCCCTCGCCGGGCTCGCCGGCATCGCCGCCTCGGCCACCCTGTCCTTCACCACCCTCGCCACGGGCACCGCGGCCAACGCCGCTGAGGGCCGCCCGGCCGGCTACCTGCTCGAGGGCGAGTCGTTCGCCCAGGGCGGCTCGAAGTTCGAGGGCATCGGCGTGGACCAGGAGTCCGGGACGTTCTACGTCAGCGAGGTGACCGGCGGCGAGATCCAGCGCGGCTCCGCCGACCGGGCCCAGGCCGAGGAGTGGCTGGCCGGCGACGGCACCGACGGCCGCTACACCGCCCGCGGCATCACCGTCGACGACGAGGGCCGGATCTACATCGCCGGTGGCCCGAACGGCACCGGCAACGACCGCCCCGACCTGTGGGTCTACAGCCCCTCGGGCGAACTGCTGGCGGCGCTCCGTGTCCCCGACAACGACGCGTTCCTGAACGACGTCGCGATCGGACCCGACGGGGCCGCGTACTTCACCAACTCCAACGACCCGACGATCATCCGCGTCGCCGAGGGTGCCTCGGGCTGGGAGGCGACGGAGTGGGCCGACGGAAGCTCGCAGATCACCCGGCAGGAGGGCTTCAACCTCGGCGGCATCGTGCTGAGCACCGACCGCTCCGCCTTCGTGGTCGCCCAGGGCAACACCGGCCAGCTGTGGCGCTTCGACATCGCCACCGGTGAGGTCAGCGAGATCGACACCGACGGCGCGAACCTGCGCAACGCCGACGGCATGATCCGGCAGGGTCGCGACCTCGTCGTGATCCGCAACTTCGACAAGCAGATCGTGCACCTGGAGCTGAACCGCTCCGCGACCTCCGCCGAGCACGTCTCGTCGCGGGCGACGGACCCGGACCGCGTCTTCACCACCGGCAAGCTGCTCGACGGCCGGATGCTGCTGGTCGACAGCCACTTCGACGAGCAGACCGCGCAGGGGCCGTACGAGATCGTCACCGCACGGATGCCGCGATGACCACCTCCCCTCTGCGGTGGTCGATGGCTGCCGCGGCGCTGACCGTGCTTCTGGCAGGCTGCGCCGCGGCGCCGTCGGAGACCGCACAACCGTCTCCGTCGGGCTCGGCGTCCGCCGCGCCCGAGGCGGCGAAGAACACCCCCGATCCCGAGGAGCAGAAGCGGATGAACGAGCAGCTGATCAAGGCGGCGTGGGACAACGACGTCGCCCGCGCCCGGGAGCTGATCCGGGCCGGCGCGGACGTGAACTACGCCGACGACACCCAGCAGAGCGCCTACCTCATCGCCGCGAGCGAGGGCTATGTCGACCTGCTCGACCTGACGCTGCGCAACGGTGCCGAGATCGACGCGAAGGACTCCTACGACGGCACCGCGCTGATCCGGGCGGCCGAGCGCGGGCACGCCGACATCGTCGGGCGCCTGGTGCAGGCCGGCATCGACCTCGACCACGTCAACAACCTGGGCTGGACCGCGCTGCACGAGGCGATCGTCCTCGGCGACGACGGCCCGGACGCCACCGACACCGTACGCGTGCTCGTCGCCGCCGGCGCGGACATCTCGATCCCGGCCGGCCGCGACGGGAAGACCGCCCTCGAGCACGCCGAGGAGCGCGGGTTCCCCGCGATCGTGTCGACGCTGCGTACGGCTTCTTCCGAGGTCGCCGGCGGCGACGCCCAGCTGCTGCGGGCGGCGTCGTCCGGGGATGCCGACGCGGCAGCCGCAGCCCTCCGCGGCGGCGCCGACCTGGAGGCGCGCGACGGCAACCGGCGTACGCCGCTGCTGCTCGCCGTCACCGACGACCACCTCTCCACGGCTCGCCTGCTCGTCCACCTCGGCGCCGACCCGGACGCGCTCGACGGCCAGCACGACACCCCGTGGCTGGTCACCGGCGTCACCGGGAGCGTCCCGATGGCCGACCTGCTGCTCACCGCCGACCCGGACCTGACCGTGCGCAACCGCTACGGCGGCGTCTCGATCATCCCCGCGAGCGAGCGCGGCCACGCGGACTACGTCGAGCGGGTCGCCCGCACCGAGATCGACGTCAACCACGTCAACGACCTCGGCTGGACCGCCCTCCTCGAGGCCGTGATCCTCGGCGAGGGCTCCGAGCGCTGGCAGCGAATCGTCCACAGCCTGCTCGAGAACGGCGCCGACCCGAGCATCGCCGACCGCGACGGCGTGACTCCTCTCCAGCACGCCCGCAACCGTGGCTTCACCGAGATCGCACGGATTCTCGAGCAGCACCGCGGCTGACGTGCTGCGTGCCCGACGAGTTCGAGGCCCTGACCTGTTCCCCCGCCGGTCGGGGGCCTCGTGTATCGCCGATCGTCTCAACGGACAACCTTCGGAACCGTGCGCTCGACACCATCAACCTGGCCCGGGCGAGACTCGGCACAGGCGAGCCGGACGAGGCCGCACGGACGGCCCTCGAGGCCATGCGGATGGCCCGCCACATCAACTCTGGCCACGCTGACCGAAAGTTGATGCGGTTCGCTGAAGAGAGCGCACGGTTCGCGAAGAACCGCGAAGTACGACACGCACGGGAAGAACTCACCGACTACTTGCGGCCGAAGCAACTGAACCAGGGAGCATGATGAAGATCGGCATCACAGGACACTCGAACCTCACCGCGGCCACGGAGAAGTTGGTCCGCGAAGCCATTCGCGACGCCCTGACGCCTTATGCAGCGAAGGGGTTCACCGGGGTGACCTGCCTCGTCAAAGGTGCGGATCAGGTCTTCGCGCAGGTTGTCCTCGAGGCCAGCGGCGACCTCGCGGTTGTTCTCCCCTCCCCGAACTACCGGGATAGGAAGGTCAAACCGGCCAACCGGGCGACGTTCGACGAGTTGTTGTCCGGCGCGACCGAGATTGCCTATCTGCCGTTCGAGGAGCCTGGCCGGGAGGCTTACATGGCGGCGAGCGAAGAACTTGTCTCTCGAAGTGACCTGATGGTTGCGGTATGGGACGGAGGCCCCGCGGGTGGACACGGCGGGACAGCCGATGTCGTCGCCTACGCCCGCGAACAGGGGCGCAAGGTTCTCGTCGTCTGGCCGGACGGTGCCGAACGCGAATGAGTGCACCCGGGTCACCGGGCACGACTGCTCGTCCCGACGATCCAAGCGAGCAGTCGCTCTACGTCAACGTCCAGGGCGACCGCAGCTGACCCAGGCCAGCGGCTGTCTAGGCCGAAGAGCCCTCCATCTCCTTCCGCGGGGGTGGCGGGCCCTTCGGCACGGGCGAGATGCGAAGAAGTTCGATGGGCGGAGTGAGGCCGTGGGCGATCGCCCAGCTGACCGCCTGGCTGCGCGTGGTGACGTGGATCTTCCGGTAGGCCTGCCGGATGTGGCTCTTGAGCGTATTTCCGCTCATGACGAGCCTCGCCGCGATCTCCTGGTTGGGCAGGCCCTGGGTGATCAGTTTGAGGACCTCGATCTCCCGGACTGTGAGCCCGGCTGCGGTGCCTTGCCGGTCACTCTGGGGCTCGTTGATCGGCTCGCCGGCGGCGGTGAGCTCGATGCTGCGTACGAGCTCGGCGGCGTTCGCGCTCATCGAGATCCAGGCCTTGGCGCCCAGCGCGTGGGCCTGGGAATGTAGGTCGGGGCGTAGGTCCCGGCTGTAGATCAGCACCTTCGCATCGGTCACGTGCAGCAGGTGGGCGAGTTCACGCTCACCGTGGAGGAACAGGCCGTAGGTGTCGTACACGATCAGGTCGATGCCGGCCATGTCGCTGTGAGCGGACGGAAGGGCGGTCACAGCTACGCGGTCGGGGTAGTCGGCGAGCATCGAGGTGATCCCGCGTTCGACGACTTCCTGCGGGCTGACCACCGCTACACGTACCGCTCCTGACACCGACATGAGCTGACGATCTCAGACCGGAGAGGCTGGCGGGCCCGAACGGCTGTTCTAGCCCGATTCAGGGGTACGAAGTGGGACGGACGGGTTCTGTGATGTCGGAGCGGCCCCGCGTGGCCTGTCGCGACCACCTCGCCCCCTGAAGTGCGTGGCCTGACAGCGCCGTCAGCCACGCCCGGCGTACGGCATCCCGGTGGCGAGGATGGTCATCGCGGGCACGCTGACGCCGAGCGGGAGCTGGGCCATGGCGACGACCGCGTCGGCGACGTGCTGCGGGTCGAAGGTGGGCTCGGGACGTACGGTGCCGTCGGCCTGACGGGCGCCGACCGCGATCCCGGCGGTCATCTCGGTGGCCGCGTTGCCGATGTCGATCTGGCCGACGGCGATGTCGTGCGCCCGGCCGTCGAGGGCGAGCGCGCGGGTGAGGCCGGTGATCGCGTGCTTGGAGGTGGTGTAGGCGGCGCTGCCGGGGCGCGGGACGTGCGCCGAGATCGAGCCGTTGTTGATGATCCGGCCGCCGCGCGGCTCCTGCCGCTTCATCTGCGCGAACGCCTCGCGAGCGCAGAGGAAGGAGCCGGTGACGTTGACCGCCAGCGTCGCCGCGAACTCCTCGACCGCGATCTCGTCGGGATCACCGCTCGGCCCGAAGGTGCCGGCGTTGTTGACCAGCAGGTCCACGCGTCCCCACACCCCGACGACCGCGGCGAACGCCGCCTCCACCTCAGCGGCGGAGGCGACGTCGGTGGGCAGCACGAGGGACCGCGCCATCACAGACGCGGTCTCTTCGAGCGAGCCCTGCGTACGTCCCAGCAGCGCGACCTGGAAGCCGGCGCCGTCCAGGGCCCGGGCGATCACCCTGCCCAGGCCGGAGCCGGCTCCCGTGACGACCGCGACCGGCATCAGGTGAACTGCCGCGACAGGACCGCGTGCCGGTTGACGTCCTTGTAGAGCAGGTAGCGGAACCGGTCGGGTCCGCCGGCGTAGCAGGCCTGCGGGCAGAACGCCCGCAGCCACATGAAGTCGCCCTCCTGCACCTCCACCCAGTCCTTGTTGAGCAGGTAGACGGCCTTGCCCTCGAGGACGTAGAGCCCGTGCTCCATCACGTGCGTCTCCGGGAACGGGATCGCGCCGCCAGGCTCGAAGCTGACGATGTTGACGTGCATGTCGTGGCGTACGTCATCGGGGTCGACGAAGCGCTGGGTCTTCCAGGCGCCGTTGGTGCCCGGCATCTCGCCGCCGGGTACGTCGACCTCGTTGGTGACGAACGGCTCCGGCACGTCGATGCCCTCGACCCGCTGGTAGGCCTTGCGGATCCAGTGGAAACGGGCGACCTGGTCGCTGGTGTTGTGGAGCGTCCAGGCGGAGCCGGGCGGGAGGAACGCGTAGCCGCCCGGGGCGAGGTCGTGCTTCTCCCCCTCGATCGAGAGCGTCAGCGCCCCCTCGACCACGAACAGGACGCCCTCGGCACCCGGGTCGAGCTCGGGCTTGTCGCTGCCGCCGCCGGGCGAGACCTCGACGATGTACTGCGAGAAGGTCTCGGCGAAGCCCGAGAGCGGCCGGGCGATCACCCACAGCCGGGTGCCCTCCCAGAACGGGAGCTTGCTGGTGACGATGTCGCGCATGGTGCCCCGCGGGAGCACTGCGTACGCCTCGGTGAAGACGGCCCGGTCGGTGGTCAGCTCCCGCTGCGACGGGTGGCCGCCGGTCGGGGCGTAGTAGCGGCCAGGAGGGTTGTGTGCTGCGCTCATGGTCGGGCTCCTTCTGTGGTGGCTCTGCTGAGCAGCCGGCCCTGGGGCGCGGCTTCGATGTCGATCTTCTCGCCGCGCAGCCAGGTCTGGCGGACGACGCCCGCGAGGGTGCGGCCGTGGTAGGGCGTGACGGCGTTCTTGTGATGGAGCCTCGCGGCGTCGACGACGAAGGTGTCGTCGGGGGCGAGGACCGCGAAGTCGGCGTCGTGGCCGACCGCGATCTGACCCTTGCCCGTCAGCCCGGCGTGACGGGCGGGGGCCGCGGACATCCAGCGGGCGATGTCGGTGAGGGCGAAGCCGCGGGCCCGGGCCTCGGTCCAGACCGCCGACAGGCCGAGCTGGAGCGAGGAGATCCCACCCCAGGCGACCCCGAAGTCGCCGGTGTCGAGGGCTTTCAGGTCGGGGGTCGAGGGCGAGTGGTCGGTGACGACCATGTCGATGACGCCCTCGCGCAGCCCCTGCCAGAGCAGCTCGCGGTTGGCCGCCTCCCGGATGGGCGGGCAGCACTTGTACTGCGTCGCGCCGTCGGGGATCTCCTCGGCGGCGAACGTCAGGTAGTGCGGGCAGGTCTCGGCCGTGATCGGGACCCCGTCGCGGCGGGCCGAGGCCAGCATCGCGAGCACGTCGGAGCTGGAGACGTGCAGGATGTGGACGCGGCAGCCGGTCCACCGGGCCAGCTCGATCACCTGGGCGATGGCGAGGTTCTCCGCGCCCCGCGGGCGGCTGTGCAGGAATCGCTCGTACGTCCCGCCCGCTGCCTCCGGCGCGTGCTCGATCGCGTGGGCGTCCTCGGCGTGGACGATCAGCAGACCGTCGAAGGAGGCGATCTCGCGCATCGCGAGCTCGAGCTGGTCGGCGTCGAGCGGCGGGAACTCGTCCACGCCCGAGTGCAGAAGGAAGCACTTGAACCCGGAGACGCCCGCCTCGTGGAGGGGTCGCAGCTCGGCGACGTTGCCGGGGATGGCGCCGCCCCAGAAGCCGACGTCGACGAAGGCCTGGCTCTCCGCCGTCTTGCGCTTGAGGTCGAGCGCCGCGGGGTCGCAGGTGGGCGGGATGCTGTTGAGCGGCATGTCGACGACGGTGGTGACCCCACCGGCCGCCGCGGCCCGGGTCGCCGACGCGAAGCCCTCCCACTCGGTCCGGCCCGGGTCGTTGACGTGCACATGGGCGTCGACGACGCCAGGCATCAGCACCTCGTCGTCGGCGAGCTCGACCACGCGCTCCGCGGTGAGTCCGGCTGGTTCCACCGCGACGATCCTCCCGTCGCGGACTCCGACGCTGCCTGCCGTCTCGCCGTCCGGGGTCACCATCCGTGCCGCCCGGATGACGATGTCGAGATCTCGACTCACACCTTCACCTCTGCCTCATCGACTGCCTCTTCGACTGCCACCACCCGCGTACGCTGGCGCCCGAGGCCGCTCACCTCGGCCTCGACCACGTGCCCATCCCTCAGGAAGGGCCGGGGCTCGGGCCGCAACGCTGCGACCCCGCCTGGCGTCCCGGTCAGCACCAGGTCGCCGGGTTCGAGTGTCATCAGCGTACTGAGGTAGGCGAGGAGCTCACCGACGCCGTAGGCCATCCGGGCGGTGGTCCCGTGCTGTCGCCGCTCGCCGTCGACCCACAGCTCCAGGATCAGCGCCTGCGGGTCGCCTGCGGCGTCGGGCGTGACCAGCCACGGACCGATCGGGGTGAAGGTGTCGGCGCACTTACCCTTGGCCCAGGTCGGCCCGGCGGCGATCCGAGCCCGCTCGCTGACGTCGTCGGCGGTGAGGTAGCCGCCGACCGCGGCGAGCGCCTGCTGCGGGTCCGGGCACCGGGAGAGCCTTCGCCCGATCACCACACCCAGCTCGACCTCGTAGTCGGTGGTCGTCGACCCCGGCGGAAGCTCGATCGCGTCGTACGGCCCGACGACCGTCGTCGAGGGCTTGAGGAAGACGACCGGCTCGTCCGGGATCGCGACCCCGGCCTCCTCGGCGTGGTCCTCGTAGTTGAGCCCCACCCCGACGACCTTGCCCGGCCTCGCCACGGGCGGTCCGATCCGGGTGCCGTCGGGGACTCTCGGGAGGCGGCCCGAGGCGACTGCCTCGCTGACCGAGGCGAGCCGCTCGGGGTCGCCGAGCACGTCCCCGTCGATCGCCGGTACGACGGCCGACAGGTCGCGCAGCACGTCGTGGTCGTCGAGGGCCGCGGGGCGCTCCGCGCCCGGTGGTCCCACACTCAGCAGTCTCATGCGTCCTCCTTGATCAGATGATCCGCAGCGATCCGCTCGGCGATCTGCTCGAGCAGAACCGCACCGTCGGTCAGGCAGCGCTGCATATCGGGTTCGATGTCCATGAGGGCGTACGCCGCCCCGATCCCCGCTGCCCGGAGCCGCTCGTGGTCCAGGTGGTTGACGCCGCAGACCGCCACGACCGGGACACCGGCACGGGCGGCCGCGGCGGCGACGCCTGCCGGAGCCTTGCCGTGCAGGGTCTGCTCGTCGAGCGCTCCCTCGCCGGTGACGACGAGGGTCGCGCCCGCCAGCCCGGCCTCGAAGTCGACCAGCTCGAGCACGAGGTCGATCCCCGAGCGGAGCTCGGCGTCGAGGAGGGCCACGGCGGCGAAACCCACACCCCCGGCCGCCCCGGCGCCGGGGTGGTCCCGGTGATCGGCACCCGTCGACTCCGCGACGACATCCGCCCAGTGGGCGAGCGCGGCATCGAGGCGCCGCACCTGGTCGGGGTCGGCACCCTTCTGCGGCCCGTAGACCGCGGCCGCACCGCGGGGGCCGGTGAGCGGGTTGTCGACGTCGCAGGCGACGGTGATCTCGACCCCCTCGACCCGGCGGCGGAGCTCGGCGAGGTCGAGCCGGTCCACCTGCTCCAGGCCGGCTCCGCCATCGGGCACGGGCGCGCCGGAGTCGGTGAGCAGACGGGCACCGAGCCCACGGAGCAGGCCCGCTCCCCCGTCGGTGCTGGCGCTGCCGCCGATGCCGAGCACCACCCGGCGACAGCCGGCATCGATCGCGGCCGCCATCACCTGGCCGGCCCCGAGGCTGGAGGCGCCCAGTGGATCGGGCGCCCCGGGCAGCCGGGCAAGCCCGGCCGCGTCGGCGAGCTCGACGACGGCGGTGTCGTCGCGCCGGGCGTACGCGGTCCGCACCGGCGACCCGGTCGGCCCGGCCACGGTGACCGGCACGAGGGAGAACCCGGCGGACTCGGCCGCCGCCAGGGTGCCGTCGCCGCCGTCGGCGACCGGGATCGCGTCGACGACCACATCGGGACGCCCCCGGCGCATCCCCGCGCTCACCGCCGCCGCGACCTCGGCAGCGGTGAGCGATCCCTTGAACTTGTCGGAGGCGACCAGGACCCGAACCATCGGTCAGTCCAGCGGAACGAGCGCCGTCGGAGCGTGCTCGCCACGCTCGGCCAGCTCCTCGAACTCGACGACGCCGTCGATCTCGAGGCCCATCGAGACGTTGGTGACGCGCTCGAGGATGACCTCGACGAGCACCGGCACCCGATACTCCGCCTGCAGGGCCTTGGCCTTCTCGAAGGCGGCCCCCAGATCGGCGGGGTCGGTCACCCGGATCGCCTTGCAGCCCAGGCCCTCGGCGACCTTGAGGTGGTCCACGCCGTAGCCGTCGACCTCGGGGCTGTTGACGTTGTCGAAGGCGAGCTGGACGCAGTAGTCCATCTCGAACCCGCGCTGGGCCTGGCGGATCAGGCCGAGGTAGGAGTTGTTCACGACGACGTGGATGTAGGGGATGTTGAACTGGGCACCGACCGCCAGCTCCTCGATCAGGAACTGGAAGTCGTAGTCGCCCGAGAGCGCGACGACCTGGCCGTCCGGGACGGCGGTCGCGACCCCGAGGGCGGCCGGCAGCGTCCAGCCGAGCGGGCCGGCCTGGCCGGCGTTGATCCAGTGCCGCGGCTGGTAGACGTGCAGCAGCTGCGCGGCCTGGATCTGGGAGAGACCGATCGTGGTGACGTACCGGGTGTTGGCGCCGAAGGCGCGGTTCATCTCCTCGTAGACCCGCTGCGGCTTGATCGGGACGTTGTCGAAGTGCGTCTTGCGGTGCAGGGTCCGCTTGCGCTCGGCGCACTCCTCCGCCCAGGACGTACGGTCCGCGAGACGGCCGGACGCCGCCCACTCGCGAGCGACCTCGACGAGCACCTCCAGCGCCGCGCGGGCGTCGGAGACGATCGAGTAGTCCGGCGCGAAGACCCGGCCGATCTGGGTCGGCTCGATGTCGACGTGCACGAACGTACGTCCCCGGGTGTAGGTCTCGACCGAGCCGGTGTGGCGGTTGGCCCACCGGTTGCCGATACCGAGCACGAAGTCGCTGGCCAGCATGGTCGCGTTGCCGTAGCGGTGCGAGGTCTGCAGACCCACCATGCCCGCGTTGAGCGCGTGGTCGTCCGGGATCGTGCCCCAGCCCATCAGCGTGGGGACGACGGGAACACCAGTGACCTCGGCGAGCTCGACCAGCAGGTCCGAGGCGTCGGCGTTGATCACACCACCGCCCGCGACGATCAGCGGCCGCTCGGCGGCCAGCATCATCGTCAGCGCCTTCTCCGCCTGGGCACGGCTGGCCGTCGGCTTCGCGATCGGCAGGGGCTCGTACGTCTCGATGTCGAAGTCGATCTCGGCCAGCTGGACGTCGATCGGCAGGTCGATCAGGACCGGGCCGGGGCGCCCTTCGCGCATCAGCCGGAAGGCCTTCTGGAAGGTGCCCGGGACCTGGGCGGGCTCCATCACGGTGACCGCCATCTTGGTGAGCGGGCCGGCGATGGCGGCGATGTCGACCGCCTGGAAGTCCTCCTTGTGGAGCTTCGCGACCGGCGCCTGGCCGGTGATGCACAGGATCGGGATCGAGTCGGCGGAGGCCGAGTAGAGACCGGTGATCATGTCGGTGCCGGCGGGGCCGGAGGTGCCGATGCAGACGCCGATGTTGCCGGCCTTCGCCCGGGTGTAGCCCTCGGCCATGTGGGAGGCCGCCTCGACGTGACGGGCGAGCACGTGGTGGAGACCACCGTGCGCACGCATCGCGCTGTAGAACGGGTTGATCGCAGCACCCGGGAGGCCGAACAGTTGGGTCGCGCCCTCCTTCTCCAGGATCAGGACGGCGGCGTCGACCGCGCGCATGCGTGCCATGTCAGTTCTCCCCCTTCGCGGCAGAGCCGCTCAGTCGCTCGACGCCCCGCAGCAGCGCGGAGTGGTCCAGGCCGCCGTCGCCGTTGGCCCGGGCGCTCGCCATCAGCTGGGCGACCAGCGAGCCGAGCGGGACCACGACGCCGGCCTCGCGGGCGGCGGAGGTGACGATCCCCATGTCCTTGTGGTGCAGGTCGATGCGGAAGCCGGGCTGGAAGGAGCGGGTCAGCATGTTCTCCTTCTTCTGGTTGAGCACGCTCGACCCCGCCAGGCCACCGCCGAGCACCGCGAGGGCGGCCTTGGTGTCGACGCCGTACGCCTCGAGGAAGACGACCGCCTCCGAGAGCGCCTGGATGTTGGCGGCGACGATGAGCTGGTTGGCCGCCTTGACCGTCTGGCCGGCACCGCTCGGGCCGACGTGGACGATCGTCTTGCCGACGGCGTCGAAGAGCGGCTTCGCGGTGGCGAAGTCGTCGGCCTCGCCGCCGACCATGATCGAGAGGGCCGCGTTCTTCGCACCGGCCTCGCCACCGGAGACCGGGGCGTCGAGGATGCGGAAGCCGCGAGCGGTGGCCTGCTCGGCGAGCGCCGCGCTCACGTCGGGCCGGATGCTGGAGAAGTCGATGATCAGCGCGCCGGAGGGGGCCGACTCGAAGACGCCGCCCTCGGCGGTGAGGACCTCCTCGACGTGGGGCGAGTCCGGCACCATGATGCAGACGACGTCGGCGTCGCGGCAGGCGTCGGCGGTCGAGGTGGCGGCGCGGCCGCCGGACTTCACGAGAGCCTGGGCACGCTCGATGTTGTGGTCGTAGCCGGCGACGGTGTGGCCGGCCTCGGCCAGGTGGGCGGCCATCGGGTTGCCCATGATGCCCAGGCCGATGAATGCGATATTGGTCATGATGATCTCTCCTGCGGGATGGTCAGCGGGTGGGGGCGGCTGCGCTGCTGCGGCGCTCTCGCGGCAGCCAGTCGAAGCTGGCGGCGGAGGTCGTGGCGGGCTTGTACTCCAGCCCGACCCAGCCGGCGTAGCCGGCCGCCTCGAGCGCGGCGAGCTGCCGCTCGAGCGGGAGGTCGCCGGTGCCGGGCTCGTTGCGGCCCGGGGCGTCGGCGATCTGGACGTGGGCGATGCGAGCGGCGTGCTGGGCGATGACGGCGTCGACGTCGTCACCGTTCACGGCGAGGTGGTAGAGGTCGGCGAGCAGGCCGATGTTGGCCTCCCCGGCGCGGTCGATCGCGGCCACCGCGTCGGCGGCGGTGAGCAGCGGGTAGCGGTCGGCGCCGCTGACCGGCTCGACCAGCACGGTGCCGCCGATGCGGGCCGCGGCCCGGGCGGCCAGCGCGAGGTTCTCGGCGCCGAGCTCGTCCTGCTCCTCGGGTGCGGTGCCGTCGACCCGGTTGCCGTACAGCGCGTTGAACGCGGTGCAGCCGAGCCGCTCGCCGATGCCGATGGTGACGTCGACGTTGTCGCGGAACTCCGCCGACCGGGCCGGCCACGAGACCAGACCGCGGTCACCGCCCGGCATGTCGCCGGCGAAGAAGTTGAGGCCGACGAGCTGGACTCCGGCGTCCTGCACCGCGGCGACGAAGGCGTCGATGTCACGGTCGGACGGCACCGCCTCGGCGAAGGGCCACCAGAACTCCACCGCGTCGAAGCCGGCGGCCTTCACCGCCGCGGGGCGCTCGAGCAGCGGGAGCTCGGTGAACAGGATCGAGCAGTTCACCTCGTAGCGGAGCTGGTGGGACATCCTCACCATTCCTTCCGTAATGCGGAATTTGATTTCTGACATTCGAAATATAAGGATGTGAGCGGAGTCACGTCAACCCCGGCCCGGTCTCAGGCCGCAAACTGATGAAGAAACGACAACGGCCCTCCCGCATACGTGCGCAGGCGTTGTACGTTCCTCCAAGACGCGGCTTCGGACCGGCGGACCGTGGAGGCACCCGTGCTACTTGCAGAGCTGTTGGAGACGCCCCGGCTGGGGCTGCGGCTCCTGCATGCGCCGGAAGGCTCGCTGGAGCGTCCGGTGGGCCGCACCATCACGATCGACCTGCTCGAGCCGGGCCGCTATCTGAACGGCGGCGAGCTCGTGCTCACCGGCCTCGTCTGGCGCCGCAGCCCGGAGGACAGCGAGACGTTCGTGTCCTCGATCGCGGAGGGCGGCGCGACGTGTCTGCTGGCCGGTGCGGCCCTGCTCGGCGCGGTGCCCGACGATCTCGTCGAGGCCTGTCACCGCCACCAGGTCGCCCTCGTCGAGGTCCCCGGCGACGTGGCGTTCGCCGACATCACCGAGTACGTCGCGGCCGCCGGCGCCGCCGGCGAGAGCGCCCGGATGTCGGCCAGCCTGGCCCGCCAGCGCCAGCTCCTCTCCGCCATCGCCTCCGGCCGCAGCCTCGACGAGCTGGCCGCCCGGGTGGCCTCCGAGATCGGCCACGCGTGCCGGGTGCTCACCGCGAGCGGCCGGCACGTTGTACCCGGTCCCGGGGAGCTCGATCCCGACGCGGTCGACGCGCTCACCCGCCGCTTCCTGACCGCCGATCTGCTTCCGGCGGTGGCGCAGGTGGATGACCGCAGCTACTCCCTGTTCCCCGTCGGCTCGGGTCTGGCCGACCGGGTCACCGGCTGGACCGTGGTGGTCGAGGGCGACCACACCACCTGGCCGCGGGAGGACCTCGACATGGTCCACGAGTTCGGCGCCATCACCGCCCTCGACCGCTCCCGGCGCGACGAGGGGTTCCGCGTCCGACGGCCGCTCGCGGCCGCGACCCTCGCCCACCTGGAGGCCGGCGCCTCACCCGCCGAGATCGCGACCGGGCTGCGCCAGTCCGGCCTCGATCCCGAGCGCCCGCTCGTCCTCGCGGTGGCCGAGCTCGGGCCCGGTGGCCCGCCCGACGCGGTGGCCGCGGTGCTCGAGGACGTGGCCCTCGGCCTGGGGCCGTCGGTCGTCGCCAGCGCCGCCCGGGACGGCTGCGCGGTCGCCTTCCTCCCCGCCCGCCCGGACCTCACCGATCAGCTGCGCCGGTCGCTGAGCCGGTTGGCGCCGGCACTCGTCCGCGGCTCGCTGTCGGTCGGGCTGAGCGGCGAGAGCGGCATCGAGGCACTCGCCGGCGCGCTCGAGGAGGCCCGGTTCGCGCACCGGGTCGCCCGCTCCGGCGGCGGCGCGGTGGCGCTGTCCAGCTCGGAGGAGGTCACCTCCCACGTGCTCCTGCTCGCCACCGTCCCCGACGACATCCGCCGCACCTACGCCCAGCGCGTCCTCGGCCCCGTCCTCGAGCACGACCAGCGCACCGGGAGCGATCTGGTGCCGACGCTCGACCGGTTCCTGACGTACGCCGGGTCGTGGACGCGCACCGCGGAGTCCCTCCATCTCCACGTCAACAGCGTGCGCTACCGGATCTCCCGGGTCGAGGAGCTGACCGGGCGTGACCTGACCACGATGGAGGACCGCGTCGACGTCTTCCTCGCGCTCCGATCGCTCTGAAATCGGTCCACCGAAACCGCGGAGAAACCACTCCGAAACCGGCAGCACGCCATCCTGGAGGTTCACACAAAGGCCGGATCGACGCAGACCCCATCTTCGGATGATCGGCGGGTGCCGCTCGGGGCCCGAACAGACCAGGCTGTGGTGTTAGTCACAGCTCACCTGCCCACCAGGGCGCCCCCGAGAAAGGTGTGAGGATGAACGCGAGAGCAGCCCTGAGGTCGATACGGCCCCAGAAGAAGGTCGGTGCCGGCCCCACCCACCCCGTCGACGAGGTGCTCCCGGCGGGCAAGCTCGCCGTCTACGGCCTCCAGCACGTGCTCGCGTTCTACGCCGGCGCGGTGATCGTGCCGATCCTGCTCGCCAACTCGATCGGGCTGAGTCAGCAGGAGCTGATCCACCTGATCAACGCGGACCTGTTCACCTGCGGCATCGCCTCGATCATCCAGTCGGTCGGCTTCTGGAAGGTCGGCGTACGTCTCCCGCTGCTGCAGGGCGTCACCTTCACCGCCGTCTCGCCGATGATCGCGATCGGGATGGCGGCCGGGGGCGGCACCGACGGCCTGCTCGTCATCTACGGCGCGGTGATCGTCGCCGGCCTGGCGACCTTCTTCATCGCCCCCTACTTCAGCCGGCTGATCCGGTTCTTCCCGCCGGTCGTGACCGGCTCGGTGATCACGATCATCGGCATCGCGCTGCTGCCCGTCGCGGCCGCGGACGCGACCGGTGGCGCCGGACCGACCTCTGACCCCACGAGCGGCCGCAACCTGGCGTACGCCCTGGGCACCCTGGCCCTGATCGTGGTCATCCAGCGGGTCTTCAAGGGCTTCATGGCCACCGTCGCCGTGCTCGTCGGCCTGGTCGTCGGCACCCTCGTCGCGTGGGCTCTCGGGGACGCCCACTTCGACGCGGTCGGCGGCGCCCGCTGGGTCGGTGTCACCACGCCGTTCCACTTCGGCTGGCCGCAGTTCTCCGCCGCCGCGATCATCTCGATGATCGTGGTCATGCTGATCACCGCCGTCGAGACCACCGGTGACGTCTTCGCCACCGGCGAGATCGTCGAGAAGCGGATCGGCCGCGCCGACATCGCCCGCGCCCTGCGCGCCGACGGCCTGGCCACCACCATCGGCGGCGTCTTCAACTCCTTCCCCTACACCTGCTTCGCCGAGAACGTCGGCCTCGTCCGGCTGACCCGGGTCAAGAGCCGCTGGGTGGTCGCCTCGGCCGGCCTGATCATGGTCTTCATCGGGCTCCTCCCGAAGGTCGGTGCGATCGTCGCCGGCATCCCGCACCCGGTCCTCGGCGGTGCCGCCCTGGCCATGTTCGCGACCGTCGCGGTCGTCGGCTTCCAGACGCTCAGCAAGGTCGACTTCCACGACCACCGCAATGTCGTGATCGTGGCGACCAGCGTCGGTCTGGCCATGTACGTCACCGCGCAGCCCGACGTCGCCCAGGCCGTCCCGGGGTGGGCCGAGATCATCTTCGGCAGCGGCATCACCCTCGGCAGCCTCACCGCGATCTTCCTCAACATCCTGTTCCACCACGTCGGCCCGGACTACGGCCCGGCGGTCGCCGGTCAGCCCGGCGAGGGCGTCCGGCTCGACCAGGTCAACCAGATGGGACGTACCGAGTTCGTGGAGACGTTCGACGGTCTCTTCCAGGGGCCGCGGTGGATGGTCGAGCGGGCCTGGGAGCAGCGGCCGTTCACCGACACCCACGCCCTGCGCCGCGCGTTCCAGGACGCCCTCTTCGGCGGTTCGGCCGAGGAGCAGCGCGAGCTGATCGAGGCCTACCCCGAGCTCGGCTCGAAGCTGGTCTCGGAGGGGATGGTCGGCGAGGAGTCGCTGCGCGACCAGTCCTCGAAGGGCCTGACCCACCTGGCCGAGCCGGACCAGGAGGCGCTGACCTCGCTGACCGACGCCTACCACGAGCGGTTCGGCTTCCCGCTGGTCATCTCCGTACGCGACTCCGACTCGCTCGACCGGATCCTCGCCGAGGGCCGCGAGCGGCTCGGCAACTGCGAACGCCAGGAGCACGCCGCCGCGCTGATCGAGATCGCCAAGATCGCCGGCCACCGCTTCGACGACTTCCTGCGCGACGCCAACCCGATCCACAGCGCCCGCACCCGCAACCCGATCCGGAGCCAACGATGAGCACACCCAGCGTCACCGGTGTCCCCGGCGTCACCGTCAACGGGGACCAGGTGCCCCTGACCGGGGTCGCCACCCACACCACCACCCTCGACTGGCTGCGCGAGCGCGGCCTGACCGGCGCCAAGGAGGGCTGCGCCGAGGGCGAGTGCGGCGCCTGCTCGGTGCTGGTCGCTCGGCCCGGCACCACCTCGCCGACCGAGTGGACCTCGGTCAACGCCTGCCTGGTCCCGGTCGCCGCGCTCGACGGTCAGGAGCTGGTCACCAGCGAGGGTCTCGGCAGCAGCGACGACCTGCACCCGGTCCAGCAGGAGCTGGCCGTACGCGGCGGGTCGCAGTGCGGCTACTGCACGCCGGGCTTCGTCTGCAGCCTCGCCGCGGAGTACTACCGCCCGAACCGGGAGCCGGCCGCCGACGGGGCCGCCTGCGACCACGAGCACGGCCCGAACGGCGTCGACCTGCACGCGCTGAGCGGCAACCTGTGCCGCTGCACCGGCTACCGCCCGATCCGCGACGC
This sequence comes from Nocardioides sp. NPDC126508, assembly GCA_040302365.1. Lineage (GTDB taxonomy): Bacteria > Actinomycetota > Actinomycetes > Propionibacteriales > Nocardioidaceae > Nocardioides. The sequence goes on along the minus strand of JBEOUM010000002.1, from coordinate 29,488 downwards.
CGCCTACGCCCTCGGCGCCCCCGAGGCCGACGACGCCTTCGCCGCGCGCCAGCAGCAGCCCCCGCCCGAGCCGCGCCCGACCCGGATCGCGGTCGACGGCGCCGAGTTCGTACGCCCGGAGACGCTCACCGAGGCGCTCGACCTGATCACCGAGTGGCCGCAGGCGCAGGTCGTCGCGGGCTCGACCGACTGGGGCGTGGAGGTCAACCTCCGCGGCCGCCGCGCGCCGCTGGTCGTCGCGGTCGACCGGCTGCCCGAGCTGCGCGAGCTCTCCTTCCGGACCGGCCACGTCGAGATCGGCGCGGCCCTCACCCTGACCGAGATCGAGCGCAAGCTCAACGGCCGGGTCCCGCTCCTGGCCGAGCTGTTCCCGCAGTTTGCCTCGCGGCTGATCCGCAACAGCGCGACGCTCGGCGGCAACATCGGCACCGCCTCGCCCATCGGCGACGCCCCGCCGGCCCTGCTCGCGCTCGACGCCGAGGTCGTCCTGGCCTCGCCGCGCGGCGAGCGGGTCGTCCCGCTGGCCGACTACTTCACCGGCTACCGCGAGACCGTCCTGGCCGCGGACGAGCTGATCCGCAGCGTACGGCTGCCGTTGCCGCTGGCCCCGGTCGTCGGCTTCCACAAGATCGCCAAGCGCCGCTTCGACGACATCTCCAGCGTGGCCGTGGGCTACGCGCTCGAGGTGCTCGACGGCACCGTGACCCGGGCCAGGATCGGCCTCGGCGGCGTCGCCGCGACACCCTTGCGCGCCGTCGCCACCGAGGACGCCCTCGTCGGGCAGCCCTGGACCGAGGAGTCCGTACGCCGCGCCGCGGCCGTCCTCGCCGCCGAGGGCACACCGATGGACGACCACCGCGCCAGCGCGTCCTACCGTTCGGCGATGCTCGGCCAGTCCCTGCTGCGCCTGTTCCACGCCCACACCGACCGTGAGGAGGTGCCCGCATGAGCGCCCTGTCCCAACGCCCCGACAACCCCGTCGTCGGGATCCCGCTGCCGCACGAGAGCGCCGCGCTGCACGTCACCGGAGAGGCGCTCTACACCGACGACCTGGTCGGGCGGATCGCCGGCACGCTGCACGCCTGGCCGGTCCAGGCGCCCTTCGCGCACGCCCTGGTCACGTCCCTGCGGACCGCTCCTGCCTACGAGGTGCCCGGCGTCGTACGCGTGCTCACCGCCGAGGACGTCCCCGGCGTCAACGACGCCGGCGTCAAGCACGACGAGCCGCTCTTCCCGACCGAGGTGATGTTCCACGGGCATGCGGTGTGCTGGGTCCTGGGCGAGACACTCGAGGCCGCCCGGCTGGGTGCGGCCGCTGTCGAGGTCGACTACGAGGCCTTGCCGTCGCTGGTGACGGTCAAGGAGGCGATCGCGGCGGAGAGCTTCCAAGGGACCCCGCGCAACCTCTCCCGCGGTGACGCGGACGGCGCCCTGAAGGATGCCAAGCACGTCTTCGAGGGCGAGTTCGAGTTCGCAGGTCAGGAGCATTTCTACCTCGAGACCCACGTCTCGCTGGCGCTGGTCGACGAGGGCGGCCAGGTGCTGGTGCACAGCAGCACCCAGCACCCCTCCGAGACCCAGGAGATCGTCGCGCACGTGCTCGGCGTACCGAGCCACGAGGTCACCGTCCAGTGCCTGCGGATGGGTGGCGCGTTCGGCGGCAAGGAGATGCAGCCGCACGGCTACGCGGCCATCGCCGCGCTGGGCGCTCGGTTGACGGGGCGGCCGGTGCGGCTGCGGCTCAACCGCACCCAGGACATCACCATGTCCGGCAAGCGCCACGGCTTCCACAGCACCTGGCGCGCCGGGTTCGACGACGACGGTCACATCGTCGCTCTGGAAGCCACCCTCACCGCGGACGGCGGCTGGAGCCTCGACCTCTCCGAGCCGGTGCTGGCCCGCGCGCTGTGCCACATCGACAACGCCTACTGGGTGCCGAACATCCGGGTCGACGGCCGGGTCGCGCGCACCAACAAGACCTCGCAGACCGCCTTCCGTGGCTTCGGCGGACCGCAGGGCATGCTCGTCATGGAGGACCTGCTCGGCCGGTGCGCACCGCTGCTCGGCATCGACCCGCTCGAGCTGCGCCGCCGCAACTTCTACCAGCAGGACCAGACCACGCCCTACGGCCAGCCCGTCCGGCAGGCCGACCGGCTGGCAGCCTGCTGGGACCAGGTCGCCGACTCGGGCGAGGTGGCCAGGCGACGTACGGAGATCGAAGCCTTCAACAGGCTGCACCCGCACACCAAGCGGGGCCTGGCGATGACGCCGGTGAAGTTCGGCATCTCGTTCAACCTCACCGCCTTCAACCAGGCCGGCGCGCTCGTGCACGTCTACAAGGACGGCTCGGTGCTGATCAACCACGGCGGCACCGAGATGGGCCAGGGCCTGCACACCAAGATGCTCCAAGTGGCAGCCACCGCTCTCGGCCTGCCGCTGTCCCGGGTACGGCTGGCGCCGACCCGCACCGACAAGGTGCCCAACACCTCGGCGACCGCGGCCAGCTCCGGCGCGGACCTCAACGGGGCCGCGATCAAGAACGCCTGCGAGCAGATCCGCGAGCGGCTCGCCCAGGTCGCCGGCGGCCATCTCGGGATCAGCCCGAACGACGTACGAATCGAGGACGGAGTCGTCCGCGGCCTCTCGCCCGCCTCGGGATCGATCGGCTGGGACGAGCTCGTGAACACTGCCTACCACCAGCGGGTCCAGCTGTGGGCGGCCGGCTTCTACCGCACCGAGGGCCTGCACTGGGACCCGAACGCGATGCAGGGCGAGCCGTTCAAGTACTTCGCCAACGGGGTCGCCGCCGCCGAGGTGGAGGTCGACGGGTTCACCGGGTCCTACACGCTGCGACGCGTCGACATCGTCCACGACGTCGGCGACAGCCTGAGCCCGATGATCGACATCGGCCAGATCGAGGGCGGCTTCGTGCAGGGCGCCGGCTGGCTGACCCTCGAGGACCTGCGCTGGGACACCTCCGACGGGCCGAACCGTGGCCGGCTGGCAACGCAGGCGGCGAGCACCTACAAGCTGCCGAGCTTCTCCGAGATGCCTTCGGAATTTCACGTCAAGCTGCTCGAGAAGGCTCACGAGGAGGGCGCAGTCTATGGCTCCAAGGCCGTTGGCGAGCCGCCGTTGATGCTCGCCTTCTCGGTGCGCGAGGCGCTGCGTGAGGCGGCCGCCGCGTTCGGTCCGGCCGGCACCAGTGTCGTGCTCGGCTGCCCTGCGACCCCGGAGGCGGTCTACTGGGCGCTCGATCGCGCCCGTACGCCTCTGGCGCCCGATGCCAGCGAGACCGGTGCCGAGCCGGCCATGGCCGGGGAGAGGTGATCACATGGAGTGGCTGAAGGCCGTCCAGCGGCTGCGTGAGCAGCGGGTTCCCGGCGTACTCGTGACCCTGTCGTCCGTACGCGGCCACTCGCCGCGCGAGGCCGGGGCGAAGATGGTCGTCTCGGCCGAGCGCACCTGGGCCACCGTCGGTGGCGGCAACCTCGAGGCGGTCGCGATCGAGCGCGCCCGGGCGATGCTCGCCGAGGGTCGTGGGGTGCCGGAGAGCCTGAAGGTCTCGCTCTCCGACAAGGCGCCCTACCAGCACGGCGTGCAGTGCTGTGGCGGCGAGGTCGAGCTGCTGCTCGAGCCGCTGCCCGTGGTCCCGTCCGTGGCCATCTTCGGGATGGGCCACGTCGGGGTCGAGCTGGCCCGCATCCTGGCCCGCCACGACCTCGAGCTGCACCTCGTCGACTCCCGCGCTGCCCAGCTCGAGGCCGAGCAGCTGCGCGGGCTGGACGACGCCGTCGCCGGCGTACACGTCCACCAGGTGCCGGTGCTGCCCGAGCTCGTCATCGGCGAGCTGCCCGAGGGCACCCACGTCCTGATCATGACCCACGACCACGCCGAGGACGCCGCCCTGTGCGACGCGGCGCTGCGCGCGTCCCAGCTGGGGTCGATCGGGCTGATCGGCTCGAGCGCCAAGTGGAGCCGGTTCCGGGCCAAGCTCGCCGACGAGGGCCACGCCCCCGAGGCGATCGCCCGCATCACCACTCCGATCGGCCTCCCGGATCTCGGTGGCAAGGAGCCGGCCACGATCGCGGTCAGCGTCGCGGCCCGGCTCCTGCAACTCTTCGCGGGCGACCCCGCGCGGACCGAACAACAATCAAGGTGACATCCAGAATGACGCTCTTCCGAGGAACCTTCCTCGACACTCCTTCCGACCCGTTCGCAGGCGGCACGCTCCGCACGGAGCAGGACGGCGCCCTGCTGGTCCGCGACGGCGTGATCCGCGCTCGCGGGTCCTTCGCCGACCTGCGCGGACAGCACCCCCGGGAGGAGGTCGTCGACCTCTCCGGCGGCTTCGTGCTGCCCGGATTCGTCGACACCCACGTGCACTTCCCGCAGGTACGCGTCATCGGCGGCCTCGGCATGCCGCTGCTCGACTGGCTCGACCAGACCGCCCTCCCCGAGGAGGCGCGCCTGGCCGACACCGCCTACGCCGCGGGCGTGGCCACCGACTTCGTACGCGGCCTGGTCGGTGCCGGCACCACCACGGCCCTGGTCTTCGGCAGCCACTTCGCCCCGGCGGTCGACACCGTCTTCGCCGAGGCCGCCCGGGTCGGGCTGCGGATCACCAGCGGCCTCGTGGTCAGCGACCGGCTCATCCGCGAGGACCTCTTCACCGATCCTTCCCGGGCACGGGAGGAGTCGCTCGCGCTCGCCGCCCGCTGGCACGGCGTCGGCCGGGCCCGCTACGCCGTGACGCCGCGGTTCTCGCTGTCGTGCAGCGAGCCGCTGCTCGAGGCCTGCGGCGACGTGCTCGGCGCGGTGCCGGGGGCCATGCTCACCTCCCACGTCAACGAGAACGTCCGCGAGATCTCAACCGTCGAGGAGCTCTGCGGCTGCGACTACGTGACCTCCTACGACCGCCACGGCCTGGTCGGCCCCGGCACCGTCCTGGCGCACAACGTGCACCCTACCGATGCCGAGCTCGGGCTCTTGGCCGCCCGCGGCGCCGCCGTCGCGCACTGCCCCTCCAGCAACGCCGCCCTCGGCAGCGGCCTCTTCCCGCTCGCCCGCCACCGCGCCCACGGCGTACGCGTCGCGATGGGCTCCGACGTCGGCGCCGGCACCGGGTTCTCCCTGCTCAAGGAGGGCCTGGGCGCGTACGTCGCCCAGCAGCTCCTCGGCGAAGCCGGCCACCCCCTGACCCCCACCCACCTCCTCCACCTGGCCACGGTCGCCGGCGCCGACGCACTCGGCCTCGGCGCCGCGGTCGGCGACTTCTCCGTAGGCCGCCGCTTCGACGCCCAGTGGATCAAGCCCGCCCCCGGCACCCCCCTCGCCGTAGGCCTCGCCCACGCCGCCGATGCCGGCGACGCCCTCGCCAAGATGTTCGCTCTCGGCAACCCCGCCGACGTACGCAGCGTCTGGATCGACGGCGACCTCGTCAACACCCCCGACCCGCACCTCGTCGGCTGACCCAAAGGGTGCCGAGTCGGCTCATCCTGACCGAAAGCTCGCCGACTCGGCACTGTTCAACGAGTCGGGGTCTATGGCGCTCAGGGCAGCAGATCCCAATACTGCTTCCGAGCAGGCATCGCGTGGATGACCATCTCGTCGCCGCTTTCGAAGATCAACACCACTGTCTCGAGAAGGCGCGCACGGGTATCGAAGCCGAGACGCAGCTCCCGGTGCGGCCAGTCATCTTCCTCCAGCGGTTCGACCCACTGCGACCAGTCAGCCGCCTGCACGGCGTCCTCGTGCGTCACCCCATGCTTGAGAGCGCTGGGATGGACCTTCACGCGGCGTACCCGGCCAGGGCACGCCTGATCGCCTCGGACCGGGACAGGTGCTCTCGTTCGGCCAGAGCGTCCAAGGCTGCGAGCTCCTCGGCGGTGAGCCGGACAGCGACGACCTGCATCGGCTCGGCGCCGCGACCTGGGCGACCTCGGCCGCGACGCTTCAGTTCTTCGACGTCGTACCCCGCCTCGGCCTCATCGGCCCACTGCTGAATCTGCTCTTCGGTACCCATGCGTAAATCGTATGACGAAAATAGAGATTGCGGTAGCTCCCGCCCCTTCCAACCAACAGTCGAGTCGGCGCATCCTGACGCGAAATCATGCCGAGTCGGCTCGTCATGACGAGCCGACTCGGCGCGATTTCGGGTGAGGACGAGCCGGCCCGACCTCCGTACGGCATTCCTCAGCCGGTCACGACCTCTCGATGTCGTCGTCGAGCCGGTCGCCGAAGCCCTCACGAGAGTCCTGGGAGGCGGCGAAGACGGAGGCGCCGGCGCGGTTGCCGACGGTGATCTCGTTGAACAGCAGGTTCAGGACGACGGCGACCAGGGCGGTGGCGCTGATGCCGGAGTGCATGACGACCCCGAGCCAGGACGGGAAGGCGTCCCAGAAGGTCGGTGCGGCGATCGGCAGGATCCCGACGGCGAGAGCCACGGAGACGATCACCATGTTGAGGTTGTCCTCGTAGTCGACGCGGGACAGCGTGCGGATCCCCGATGCCGCGACGGAGCCGAAGAGCACGATGCCTGCGCCGCCGAGCACGGGATACGGGATCGCGGCGACGACCGCGCCGACCACCGGCAGCAGCCCGAGCAGCAGCAGCACAAAGCCACCCATCGCCACGACGTACCGGCTCCGGATGCCGGTCAGGGCGACGAGCCCGACGTTCTGGGCGAACGCGCTGCACGGGAAGGTGCCGAACAGGGGCGCGACCGTCGTGGCGGCCATGTCGGCGCGGAGGCCGCGAGCGACACGTCGAGCGTCGACGTCGGTCTCCACGATCTCGCCGATCGCCAGGATGTCGGCGGTCGTCTCGGTCATGATCACCAGCACCACGATCGTCATCGAGACGATCGCGCCGACCTCGAAGGTCGGGCTGCCGAAGTGCAGCAGCGGCGGGAGCGCGACCAGGTCGGCCTTGCCCACGGGCGAGAAGTCGGCGCGACCGGCGACGACGGCGATCAGGGTGCCGATGACCAGCCCGATCAGGATCGACAGACGTGAGATCGCGCCCTGGAACACCCGGCTGATCACCAGGATGATGACCAACGTCAGGCCCGCATAACCGATGTTGGTCATCGACCCGTAGTCCGGCGCAGAGGCGTCGTTGCCCATCGCCCAGCGGAACGCCACCGGCATCAGCGAGAGTCCGATGACCGTGATGATCGTGCCGGTGACGACGGCCGGGAAGAGCCGGACCAGCTGGGCGAAGAACGAGGACAGGACCAGCCCGATCAGGCCGGCGACGATGATCGCGCCGAAGACCGGGCGCAGCCCGTCGTCGCTGGCGATGGTGACCATCGTCGACACGCTGGCGAACGAGATGCCCTGCACGATCGGCAGCCGGCTGCCGAAGGGCCCGAGACCGAGCGTCTGCAGCAGCGTCGCGAGGCCGGATACGAAGAGCCCTGCGGTCACCAGCAGCGCCAGGTCCGTGCCCGAGAGGCCCGCGGCACCCCCGACGATGAGCGGCGGCGCGATCACGCCGCCGTACATCGTCAGGATGTGCTGCGTGCCGTAGGCGAGGAGCTGGCCCGGTGGATGACGTTCATCCTCGGGACGGGTCGAGACCGATGCGGTTGTCTGTCTCCTGCGACCTGACATGGCCGGTCCTCAGCAGAATCCGGGGATGGCGTGCCAGGCGTTGCCGGCGTCAGGGGCCTCGTCGCGTACAACCGAGGCTTCGATCAGGCCGTAGGGCCGGTCCGCGGCGAAGAAGACCTCGCCGGGGTTCTCCAGGCCGAAGGGCGAGAGGTCGGAGAGGAAGTGGTGCTTGTTCGGCGCGGAGAACTTGATCTCGGCGACGTCACCGTGCTGCTCGAGCACCGAGCTGCCCATCCCGTTCAGGGTCTGCTGCAGCGCGAGGCTGTGGATCTCCGCGAACCGCTGCAGCAGCAGCGCCCGGATGGAGTCGTACGACTTGTCCCAGTCCACCTCGGTGCCGGTGTAGCGCCACCGGGCGACGAGCGAGGTCGCCAGGATCCGGTCAGTGGTCTCCTGCAGGGTCGTGTACTCGTCCTTGAGGAAGCCGTGGAACTCCGAGCCTGTCGACTTGAGCACGACCAGGTCCTTGATCCCGGAGACGACGTGCGCCACCCGGTCCTCGCCCCGACCATCCACGTTCACCACAGTCGTCCGTACGCCGCCACCCGATCGCACGAAGGAGTGGTCGTGACCCGCCCCGTCGACCTCGATCCGGTCCCAGGCGTACTCGTCGATCTCGACCCGGGCGCCCTCGGCGGCCGGGCATGCCTCGAGATAGCGGTCGGCGAGGGCGAGCGCGAACTCCTCGATCGAGGCGACACCGATCTTCTTCGCGTAGGCGAAGACGGTGTTCTTCTGGGTGTCGGTCGGAAGGATGTCCTTCTGGTCGCCGCTGGTGTGGGCGTCGTCGAAGCGGCCACGCAGCGCGGTGGAGACGTTGAGGTCCCGGATCTGGTGGCGCGGAGTGTCGCGGTAGATGCGTACGACGCGGTTCTCGGCCTTGCCGTACTGGTTGGGTCCAAGTCGGATGGGCATGTCAGCTCCCTCGGTAGGTGGAGTAGGCGAACGGGCTCAGCAGCAGTGGCACGTGGTGGTGCCGCCGGTCGGTGACCGCGAAGGTGACGGAGACCTGCGGGTAGAAGCACTCCTGGTCGGTCGCCGCGTAGTAGGCGGCGGTGCCGAACCGGAGCTGATAGGTGCCGGCCGGGACCTGATCGGGTCCCAGGTCGGTCACCCGGCCGTCGTCGTCGGTGACGGCGTCGGCGAGGACGACGGACGACTCGTCGGGGTCGATCCGGCTGAGCCGGACCGGGACACCGGCGGCTGGACGGCCGAGCGCGGTATCGAGTACGTGGGTGGTGATGGCGCTGGTGCTGTGCCGCCTGGTCATGAGGAGACCTCCTCGACGGCCAGGACCCGCTCCAGCCGGAGCAGCGCGATCTTGCGCAGCTCGTCGGCGACCACGGCCGCCTCCTCGGCGGGCTGGTGACCGAGCCGCTCGCGGAGCGAGGTCAGGACCTGGTCGGCCGAGAGGCCGGTGGCGCAGATCAGGAAGACCCGGCCGAAGCGCTCCTCGTACGCCCGGTTGCCCTCGGCGAGGGCCTGTGCGGTGGCCTGGTCGGTGCCGACCGCGGCCTGCTCGCGCCGCGACCACGCGGCCTCGGCGTGCTCGCCCTCGGCGCGCTCCCCGATCCGCGGGTGCGCGGCCAGCGCCTGGTCGACGTCGGCGGCGGTGAACCGCCGGGCGGCCTCGTCGGCCACCCGGACGACGTCGGCCTCGTCGGCGTAGGGCCGACCGGCCAGAACGGCAGCGACCCAGCTGGGTGCGTCGCAGCACGCCTTCAGCGCAGACCGGACGGCGTCTGCCGGTGCGGTGTTGAAGCTCTGGAGATCCATGAACCGTTCTCTCTCGCTATGCGGAAACTAATTTCCGTACAGCAACAACGATTGCATGTGTCGCTCGTCACAGTCAACAGTTTGTTGAAAAGTCTGGGCTACTCCCGCTCGCGGTTCAAGTAGTTGTAGACCGTGAACCGGGTGACGCCGAGCGCACCGGCCACGATCTCGGCGCTCTTGCGGTAGTCGAAGGCGCCGCGCTCCTCCAGCAGCCGGACGGCACGCTGCTTGCCCTGCCGGTCCAGGGACCGCAGGTCGCCGCCGAGTTCGTCGGCGACCTCGGCGAGCAGCCCCTCCAACCCGTTGGCCGTACGCCGCGGCGCGCTGCGTCCCTCGGCGCGCACCTGGAAGGTGATCTGGTCGGCGCCGTGGTCCAAGCCGGCGGCCACCACGGCGGCAAGGGTCGCCAGGACCGCGTCCCGCTCGCCGCGCACCGAGGTGCCCAGCGGCCCGAAGTCACACTCCAGACCGGCCTCTCGGGCGGCCTCCAGCGCCGCGGTCGCGTGCTCGGGCGGCTCGCCCTCGCCACGGAACGGTTCGGTCGTGAACTCGGCTTCGACGCGCATGGCGGCAGGCTACCCAGCCTGCCGCCGTGCGGTCGGCATGCTCAGGCGGAGATCCGCCGACGGGCGAGCTCGGCCAGCTTCGCCTGGTCGATCCCGGCGAGCTTCTCGACCTCGTCGGCCGCGACCGCCCCGCACTCCACCCCGCGCAGCACGAACGCGGCGAGCGCGGCAGCGGTGGCGGGCTCGTCGAGATAGCTGGACTCGCCGCCGTGGACGTACGCCTTCAGCCGGGCCGAGGCGACCTCGAGCCCGTCCCGGAAGAACGCGTACGTCGCGAGGTAGCGGCTGGGGAGCTGGGCCGGGTGCAGGTCCCAGCCCTGGTAGATCCCGCGCGCCAGCGAACGAGCCACCAGGCGCGAGTGGAGCTGCCACGCAGCGCGCACCGAATCGGGGTCCCCGACCGGGAGCACGTTGGTCGAGCCGTCGGAGACGAAGACGCCGGTGCCGGCGGCGGCCACCTGCATCACGTCCTTGGCGTGGTCGGCGACCGGGTGCTCCATGCTCTGGAAGGCGGCCGCGACGCCGAGGGAGGCGGAGTAGTCGTAGGTCCCGTAGTGCAGACCCGTGACCCGGCCGGAGCCGGCGGCGATCATCCGGGCGATCAGCGCGGTGCCGTCGGAGCCGAGGATCGCCTGCGGCGTCTCCACCTGGATCTCGAACCGCAGGCTCCCGGCCTCGATCCCGTGGGCCTCCTCGAGCGCGGACAGCGCGGTGACCATCGCGGTCACCTGCTCGACCGAGGTCACCTTGGGCAGGGTGATGACGAAGCCGTCCCCCAGGCCACCCTCGCGGACCAGCGACCCGAGGAACAGGTCCAGCGTACGCAGCCCCCGACGCCGCGTCGGCGCCTCGAAGGACTTGATCCGGATGCCGTGGAACGGCGGCGCGGCGCTGTCGCGGACGGTGGCCGCAAGTGCCCCGGCAGCCGCAACCACAGCGGCGTCCTCGTCCTCGTCGGGCCGGTTCCCGTAGCCGTCCTCGAAGTCGATGCGCAGGTCCTCGATGGGCTCCTCGGCCAGCTTGGCGCGGACCCGGTCGTAGATCGCATCGGCCAGTTCGTCGCGCAGACCGAACACCGAGGCGACCTCAGCGGCCGAGCCCCCGAACTCGTCCAGCGCGGCGACGGATTCGGCCGACCACTGCGCCACCGTCTTGTCGGAGTAGCGATCGCCGGGCACGTAGACCGTGTGCACCGGCTGCCGTACGCCGCGATCCCCCGGATAGCCCGCGGCCAGCGCCGCGTCAGCCCCGACGAGCTCCCGGTCGAGCCGGGCAACCAGATCCTCGAGATGACTCATGCACCCACCACCTGGTCGTAGGCCGGCAGGGTCAGGAAGTCGATGTAGTCGTCGGCGAGGGCGACCTCCTCGAAGATGGTGCGGGCCTGCTCCAGACGGTGCTCGGTCTCACCGGCCGCCCCGAGCAGCTTCGCCATCTCCTCGTCCAGGACCTGGCGTACGAGCTCGGCGGTCACCGGCGTCCCGTCATCGAGCTTCGACTCGTTGTGGATCCACTGCCAGATCTGCGAGCGCGAGATCTCCACGGTGGCGGCGTCCTCCATCAGGTTGTGGATGGCGACCGCGCCGGCGCCGCGGAGCCAGGCGTCGAGGTAGACCAGCGAGACCTCGACGTTGTCGCGCAGCCCGGCGAGGGTGATCGCGCCGTCCGCCGAGGCGACGTCGAGCAGATCCGAGGCAGCGACAGAGACGTCGTCGCGCTGCCGGTCGACCTGGTTCGGCCGGTCGCCGAGCACACCGTCGAAGATCTCGCGGCAGATCGGCACCAGGTCGGGGTGAGCGACCCAGGAGCCGTCGAAGCCGTCGCCGGCCTCGCGCTCCTTGTCCTCGCGGACCTTGGCGAAGGCGATTGCGTTGATCTCCTGGTCCCGGCGGCTCGGGATGAACGCGGCCATCCCGCCGATCGCGTGGGCGTTGCGGCGGTGGCAGGTCTTGACCAGCAGCTGGGCGTACGCACGCATGAACGGCGAGGTCATCCCGACGGTGGAACGATCCGGCAGCACGAACGAGGGCCCGGCGTCGCGGAAGTACTTGATCAGGCTGAACAGGTAGTCCCAGCGCCCGGCGTTGAGGCCGGAGGCGTGGTCGCGCAGCTCGTAGAGGATCTCGTCCATCTCGAACGCCGCCGGGATGGTCTCGATGAGCACGGTCGCGCGGACGGTGCCGTGCGGGATCCCGAGCGCCTCCTGGGCGAAGGTGAACACGTCGTTCCACAGCCGCGCCTCGAGGTGGCTCTCCATCTTCGGGAGATAGAAGTACGGCCCGCTCCCCCGCTCCACGAGCTCGCGGGCGTTGTGGAAGAAGTAGAGCCCGAAGTCGACCAGGGCACCGACGACCGGCTTGCCGTCGACGAGCACGTGCTGGTCGTCGAAGTGCCAGCCGCGAGGGCGCATCACGATCGTGGCCAGCCGCTGGTCCTGCTTGAGCTCGTAGAGCTTGCCCTGCGGCGACATCGCGGAGATGTTGCGCCGGATGGCGTCGCGCAGGTTCACCTGGCCGCCGACGACGTTGCTCCAGTGCGGGGTGCTGGCGTCCTCCATGTCCGCCAGCCAGACCCGGGCGCCGGAGTTGAGGGCGTTGATCGTCATCTTCCGGTCGGTCGGGCCGGTGATCTCGACGCGACGATCCTGGAGGTCCTCGGGCACCGGTGCCACGGTCCAGTCGCCGGCGCGTACGTCGGCCGTCTCCGGCAGGAAGTCGAGCCGGCCGGTGCGCGCGACCTCCTCGCGGCGGGTCTTGCGGGCGGCCAGCAGCTCGTCGCGGCGGGCCCCGAAGCGCCGCTGCAGCTCCGCGACGAAGTCGAGGGCCTCAGGGGTGAGGATCTCGGCTCCTCGCTCGACCTCGCCACCGGTGATCTGAATGTTCACGAGCTCCACCCTCCCAGGGCTACAGTTTTCCTTTGAATGGATTCTTCTTTCCGCATTGCGGATATTAATCGGAGCGAACAACCGGCGCAACCGTCCGGATTTCCTCTAGCCGACGCTAGACTTCCGTCATCCGGAAGAACAGCCCGGACGAACAAAGGAGTTCAGGTGAGCGAGAACGAGAAGGCACCCAAGGCACGCGCCGGTGCCGTGCAGTCGATCGAGCGTGCCTTCGCGCTGCTCGAGACGATGGCCGACGCCGGCGGGACCATGGGGCTCTCCCAGCTCGCCGCCGCCTCCGGCCTGCCGCTGCCGACCATCCACCGGCTGGTCCGCACCCTCGTCGACCTGGGCTACCTCCGCCAGGAGGCCAACCGGCAGTACGTCCTCGGCCCCAAGCTGATCCGGCTCGGCGAGAGCTCGTCGCGCATGCTCAGCACCTGGGCCCGACCCCACCTCACCCGCCTCGTCGACGAGGTCGGGGAGTCGGCCAACCTGGCGATGCTCGACGGCGACCAGATCGTCTACGTCGCTCACACCGAGTCGCGCCAGTCGATGAGGATGTTCACCGAGGTCGGCCGCCGGGTCTCCCCGCACTGCACTGCCGTCGGCAAGGCGATCCTCGCCGACATGGCTCCCGACCAGGTCCGCGACATCATCCGGCGCACCGACATGGTCCCCTACACCTCCACCACGATCACCTCGCGCGAGGAGTATCTGGATCAGCTCGAGCAGGTCCGTGAGCGCCGCTACGCGATCGACGAGGGCGAGCAGGAGGCAGGCGTACGCTGCGTCGCCGTCGCCGTCCCCGACTACGCCCCGCGCCTGGCGATGTCGATCAGCGGACCCACCGGCCGGATGAGCGACGAGCTCATCGAGCGCGCCGTCCCGCTGCTCACCGAGGCCGGCAAGCAGCTCGCCGCCGACCTGGCCTGACCGTCGCTCAGCCGCCGTACGGCACCGTGATGATCTCGAGGTTGTGCCCGTCCGGGCCCTCCCAGTAGACGCCGCGGCCGCCGTCGTTGTGGTTGATCCGGCCCTCGTGACGGTGGAACGGGTCGGCCCAGTAGGTGATGCCGCGCTCGGTGATCCGCCCGAAGATCTCGTCGAACTCGCTCTCGGACACCTTGAACGCGTAGTGCTGCGGCCGGAAGTCCTGGTCCTCCACCACGTCGAGGCTGACCTGGTTGGTGAGCTCGACGACCCGGAACGGGCCGTAGACCTGCGCTTCCGGGAGGCCGAGGATCTCGGTCAGATGGGTCGCCGTCGCGTCCCGGTCGGAGGCGTGGACGATCGTGTGGTTCAGCTGGACGCTCATCGGATTCTCCTGTCTCGCTCCCCTACGACTCTAGGTCGCCGACACGGCGCAGCCGACCACAATTCGTGGCTCACCGTCGAGGTTCTGGGTGAAGAACGCGCCCAGTCGCTCGACGGCTGCGCCGACGTACGGCTCGCGGTCGTAGAGGTCCACGTGGCTGGCACCCTCGACCCAGAAGACCTCCTTCGGCCCGACGGCTCGCTGGAAGGCATCGATCGCCATCCACGCCGTCTCGGCCCGGGTGCCGACCACCATCAGCAGCGGTCGCTGACCGATCAGCGGCACCTGCGCGAACGCGTCGAACGTCGCCATCTTGTCGACGCTCGTCCAGTCGAACGCCTTGGCGGCTCGCTCGTGACCGGCACGCGAGGTGCAGTAGTAGTCGAAGCCCTCGGCGGCATGCTCCCCGCCGATCGCTCGCGCCTCGTCCTCGGTCGCAGGGAACAACGGCAGCATCCCGGGGTCCTCGCCGTGGGCGCGGGCCGTGCGGGCGGCCGCCGCACCGTCGAGCATCGCCTGGAAGACCGCCGGGTCCTGGGTGCCGTTGGCGCCGAGACGGAACTGACGCGCGACGTCGACGGCGGAGACCGTCGCGAGCGCCTTGACCCGATGGTCGCCGGCGGTCGCGGGGAGCGAGTAGCCGCCGGATGCGCAGATGCCGAGCACCCCGATCCGCTCGCCGTCCACCTCGGGGCGGGTGGTCAGGAAGGAGACGGCCGCCTTGATGTCCTCGATGCGCTGGGCCGGGTCCTCCAGCCCGCGGGGAAGGCCCCCGCTGGCGCCCTGGTAGGCGGCGTCGTAGGCGACGGTCACGAACCCCTGCTCGGCCAGCCGGGCGGCGTACAGCCCCGAGGCCTGCTCCTTCACCCCCGTCCCCGGGTGGCCGACGACGATCGCGGGCGCCTGGCCGGCGCCGTCGGGGACGTAGAGGTGGGCAGCGATCTGGATCCCGGCGCTGTCGAACGTGACGTCGAGCTTGGTGACCATGGGACTCTCCTTCGTACTGGCGGCCGGTCCGTCCGGTCCGCACCGGGGTGCTCACCGCCGGCACACACCAACTTCCACCGCGTCGAAGGACCGCGAAAGCGGCCAGTGTCTGCCTGGGAAGGTTTCTTCCCTGCCTGGTCCCGTCCGTCCCGGCCACAATGGACCCATGAGCAACCCAGCGGTGCCCGACGAGCTCGGAGCGTTCCTCAAGGCCTCTCGAGCACGCCTGACGCCGGCCGACGTGGGCCTGCCTGACCTGGGAAATCACCGGAAGGTACGCGGCCTGCGCCGGGAGGAGGTCGCGGCACTCGCGGTGATCAGCGTCGACTACTACACCCGTCTCGAGCAGGGCCGGGTGAAGGCATCGGCATCCGTCCTGGAGACGCTGGCTCGTGCCCTCCGCCTGGACGAGGACCAGCAGGCGTACATGTACGAGATCGCGGGCAAGGTCGACGCGCTCCCCCGACGACGGCGGACCGTACAGACGATCCGGCCAGCCGCACGCCGGCTGCTCGACCAACTGGTCGACACCCCGGCACTGGTCCTGGGAAGACGGCTGCACGTCCTCGACTGGAACCACGCAGCCACCGCGTTGTTCCTCGACTTCGCGACGATCCCCGAACCGGAGCGCAACTACATCCGGCTGATGTTCACCCACCCGATCGTGCGCGGCCTGCATGCCCAGTGGGAGCACGACGCCCGCGACGCCGTGGCCGCCCTGCGGATGGAGGCGGCGAAGGACCCCCACGATCCCGAGCTGGCCGTCCTCGTCGGCGAGCTCTCGGTGAGGGATGCCGACTTCCGTACGTGGTGGGCGGAGCGGCACGTGAACTCCGCGAGCTTCGGGACCAAGCACTACCACCACCCCGCGGTCGGCGACCTGACCCTGGACTGTGACACCTGGCAGAGCCCCGACGGCTCCGGTCAGCGCCTGATGGTGCTCACCGCCCCCGCCGGCAGCCCGTCCGACGACCGTCTCCGCATCCTGGCCTCGTGGGAGTCCGGCCGCGGCGATGCCGACGGGTTCACCGTCCACTCCCAGGAGGGGCGCTCACCAGCCTGACGGACGGGTGTTGCCGAGCACCCGCGTCACGGTGATCTCGATGACCACCCGCTCCGGGTTGGGCCGGGGCTGCCGGTAGCGCTCGGCGTAACGCCGCTCGGCCTCGGCCACCGACTCCGCGTCGTCCCTAACCACCGCCGTGCCCTCCAGCGTGCACCACCGCCGCCCGTCGACCTGGCTCACCGCCGCCTGCGCCTCAGCCCCGGCCGCACGTACGTTGCTCACCTTCTTGCTGCCCGCGCTGCTGATGATCCGCGCGATGCCAGCCTCCGGATCGAAGGTCACCCCGACCGGCACGAGATGCGGACTCCCGTCGGGGCGCATCGTGGTCAGGAAGCACACCCGCCGCTCCCGCCAGAACTCGTCGTTCTCAGTGGTGGAAAGCGTCGTGTCGGCTGTCATGGGTGCTCCTTCGTAACCGGCGCCGGGCGAGGCCCATCGGTGGGGTCAGCGGTTGTCGCCGCTGCCACCGATGGCGTCGCGCTGCTGACGATCGGCGAGCTTCTTGATGTTGAGCTCGGCGACGTCCGCGAGCGGGAGTCCGAAGTGGTCAGCGAGGACCGCCACGTACCACAGTGTGTCGCCCAGCTCCTTGGCGAGATCATCGAGGTCCCACTGGCCGAAGTCACCGTCATGGTCACGCACGATCTTCTTCGCCTTCTCGGCGATCTCGCCCGTCTCGCCGACCAGCCCCAGCAGCAGATGGAACACCTCGTTGGGCTTGTCCTTCGGCGCCGCGGTGCGCAGCGCCGCCTGCTGATAGGCGTTCAGATCCATGACCGGAACGTATCGCGCCTCGCGCTCAGACGGTCGGGACGGTGCCGCCGTCGATCACGTACTCGGCGCCCACGATCGCCGAGGCGCGGTCCGAGACCAGGAACCCGACCAGGTCCGCGATCTCCTCGGTGTGCGCGAACCGCCCGAGGGGTACGCCGCCGAGGGAGTCGTAGATGCTCTGCTTGGCCGCTTCGCGGGTGAGTCCGTTGCCCTCGGCGATCCGGTCCACGAGCCTTTCGTAGGCCTCGGTCTCGATTCCGCCGGGGCTGATCGCGTTGACCCGTACGCCGCGCGGGGCGAGCTCGTTGGCCAGCCCCTTGCTGTACGTGCGCAGCGCGCCCTTGGCTGCCGCGTACGCCAAGGTCGCGTCGTGCAGGGGCAGCTCACGCTGGATCGAGGTGAAGTGCAGCACCACGCCCGATCCGGCCCTGATCATGGCCGGGAGAAGAGTTCGATCCAGCCGCACCGCTCCCAGCAGGTTGAGGTTCAGCTCGGTGAGCCACTGGTCGTCGGTGATGACCGCGAACCCACCGGACGGCGTCGACGCCCCGCCGACGACGTGAACCAGAATGTCGAGGGCGCCGCCGACCTCGCCGATACGGGCGGCGACGGCGTCGGTGCCTTCGGCCGTCAGGACGTCCGCTTCGATGAATCGGTCGGGGTACTCGTACCCGTCGGGCATGGTCCGCGCCGTGACGTACACGTCGGCACCCATCTCTCGAAGTCTTTCTGCGACGGCCTTGCCGGAGCCCTTCGATCCGCCGGTGACAAGCGCCCGGCGACCGTCCAGGCGATCGCGATCTGAGCTGGACATCTCTCTCCTGTCGAGGTGGGCGGGTCAGGCCGGGTGGTTGGCGATGACGAGCTCGGCGACGAGACCGTCCTGCAGCGTGAACCGGTAGTCGAGCTCGGCGACGCCACCCGGGAAGGTGCCCTCGAGCCGCACGGTGAGCACCCAGTGGGCGTCATCGATGCGGCGGGCGCCGATCTGCTCGGTCGTGTACTCGAACTCGGACCCGGCGTCCCGCAGGAACGCGTGAACCGCCTCGCGGCCGCGGAAGGTCTCGTCCTGGTCGACGATCACCGCATCGTCGGTGAGGAACGACGAGGCGGTGTCGGCGTCGTGGACGACATGGGCGGCGAAGAAGTCGCGCACGGTGGTCGGGAGCAGATCGGACGGGAGATCGGTGTGCTGTGTCATGAGCCCACCATCCGGCCTCACGGCGCGGGAGGGTCAAGCGGTGGACTCTCCCCCTGGGGGAGCGTTCAGAATGAGGGGGTGCTGACCATCGGGGAGTTCTCGCGGCTGACCCACCTGAGCGTGCGGACGCTGCGCCGGTATCACGAGGCCGCCCTGCTGGAGCCAGCCGTGGTGGACGAGACCACGGGGTACCGCTACTACGTCGTCGACCAGATCCCGACCGCGCAGGTCATCCACCGGCTCCGCGAGCTCGACGTCCCCCTGAGCGATGTGCGGCAGATCCTGCGGACCCCCGACCCCGGTGTCCGCGCGACCCTGGTCGCAGACCACCTGCAACGCCTCGAGGACGTGCTCGACCGCACCCGCGCCGCGGTCGCGTCCCTGCGCCGCCTGCTCGAGCCCGACCCCGCGCCCATCCACGTCGAGCTCCGCGCCGAGCCTGCCCAGACGGTCGCGGCGGTGGAGGCCGACGTCGAGCATCGCGACGTCACGACCTGGTACGCAGGCGCGATGGCCGAGCTGGAGGCAGCCGTCGGCGCCGCCGTCACCGGACCGCCCGGCGGCAGCTACGACAACGCCCTCTTCGAGCAGGAACGCGGCCACGCCCTCGTCTACCTGCCGACCGCGACACCACCTCGCACCGGACGCGTGCACCCCGCGACCCTGCCGGCCGTGGAACTGGCCGTCACCACCCACGTCGGCGAGCACGCCGGCATCGACGTCACGTACGGCGAGCTCGGGACCTGGGTGGTGGAGAACGCGATGTCGGTGGCCGGACCGGTGCGGGAGGTCTACCTCGTCGGCCCTCGCGACACCAGCGATCCCGCCGCCTGGCGCACCGAGATCGGTTGGCCGGTCTTTCGCGTCACCTGACGACGGCGCGCCAGTTCGACAACGCCTCGAGTCCCCCGCGTACGCCGCGGGCAGTCGCTCTACTCTGACCCTGGATTCGACCTCAGGTGTGCGGCGAGCGCGGTCCGCGACCGCACAGCGAGCTTGCGGTAGATCCGGGTCAGGTTTGCCTCGACCGTCTTGACGGAGATGAAGAGTTCGGCCGCTACCTCTTGGTTGGACCTACCCTTCGCCACGAGTTCGGCCACTCGTTGCTCGGTGGCTGTCAGGCCCACGGCCGACGGCCGCAGTCCGACCCGGCCTGCGTCGGCGCGTGCTCTTTCCGACCATCGCGGCGTGCCGATCTGTTCGAACTGCTCCGCGGCGGCCGCCAGCGTTTCGGTCGCCATGCCCTTGTAGCCGGCCCGCCGGTAGACCTGGCCGAGTGCGAGCCGGGACCGAGCCGCTTCGAACGGGCTCTCGATGCCGTCGAGGGCCACGATGCGTGCCAGCTGGTGCAGGGCGTCGTCGACACCGCCACGCGCGGCGGTGAGCAGCGCCTGGCATCGGTCCGCGGCCACGGATGCTTCAGGGCGGCCGGAGGCGCCCTGTCGGCGGAGGAGGTCGACCGCTCTCTCGACGTCTTCGAGCGCACCGACCTGGAGCGCGGCATCTGCGTAGTCGACGGCCCAGAGATCCTGTTCGAGGTCGACCATCTGAGTGTTGTCGAAGATGTCGGCGATCTCCCGCAGAGCTACCAGACCGGCCTGCCACTCGCTGGCGGAGTTCTCGACGAACCCGATCTTGGCCAGGAATGCCGACAGCCAGTAGGTCGAATGCACGGCACGTGCTCGAGTGGCCGCGTCTTGGGCCACCTGTCGAGCCAGGTCGAGATCGCCCGAATAGGCTGAGACGTTTGCTCGCGCGATCTGTTCCTGGAATGAGGACGGTGCCCACGCGCCGACCTGGTCGGCTTCGTCCAGCGCAGCTCGGGCATCGGCGATCCGTGAGGCACGAACGAGGTGAATGACCAGAGCGACGTAGAGCTGCGTGAGATCGCCGTATCGCCCACCTTCGACGGCTTGGCGGATGGCGCTCCTGGCCCGGTCGTCTGCGGTGGGGTCGTGCCACGGCGCGTACAAGGCGTGTGTCCACGCGACGAGCGACTCGGAGATCGCGTGTCGCGACGACGCGAGAAGCTCCTCGATCTCCTTATGGGTGCGCTCGGCGTCTCCGGACCCCCAATGTCGCTCCACCGACATCTGCGTGTTGAGCGATCGGAACAGTGCTGCCGGGCTGGCTCCGTTTCGCGCCTCGTCGACCGCAGCGCAGACGGATCGCAGTGCTTCTTCGCCGTCACCCGCGAATCGATGGAGGGCAGCGAGCAGGGAGGTCAGTGCGTTGTGGACCTCGCTACCCTCGGGGGCCAGGGCGAGGCCCCGCTCAGTCAGTGCTCGAGCACCTGGCATCCCGTCCATGAGTTCAACCTGTCGCAGGATGACCTCGGCCTGCCTCTCCTCGTCTTCGGCCAGGGTGGCGGCGTTCTCGAGAGCGCTGCGCGCGGCGTCGGTGGCTCCAGCGACGACGTAGGTGTCGACGGCGCGCAGCCACAATGCAAACCGGGCAGCCGGTGGGGCTTGTTGGGGTGTGGCCCGAGCGGCTGCTTCGAACAGGTCACCTGCGAGCTGCTGGGCACCGCGTCGTTCCGAGACCTCCGCGGCGAGTTGGAGTTCCCGAGCGATCTCGTGGTCCGGGCTGATCAAGGTGCGCGCGCGGTGTCGGGCTCGCTCGACCGTGTCTTCGAGAGACTCGGCGAGCAGGCGGTGCGCGCTGCGTCGTTGTGCGGGGGTGGCGGAGTCGTAGATGGCCGATGCGAGCATCGGATGGGTGAAGCTCACCCGGCTGCCAGCGTCGACATGTGCGACATCCCAGTCCGCTGCGGCGTCCAGAGCGGCGGCGAGCTGAGGTCGATCGACGAGCCGCTCCAGCTGTCCGAGGCTGAGCCGGCCGGCGGCCGAGACGAGCAGAAGGACCTCTTTGGCGTCGTCGGGAAGGAGGGAGACCTTCTCGCCGAGGATTTCGACCAGACTTGGAGGCACCGGAAAGACCGGGTCGTGTCCCTCGTGGGCGCTCCAGCTCCAACGGGAGAGGTCGGACTGCATGGCGTGTCCGATCATGAGCGCGAGCAACGGGTTACCCCCACTGGCTCGGGCGAGGGCGTTGCTCACCGCATGGGTCCAGGCTTCGCCGAAGTGTCGGCGCAACATCTGCGAGATCGCCGGCTCCGCGAGCGGGGTGAGCCTGACCTCGGACGCCTCACCCGGCAGAGTGCGAACGACGTCGCTGAGCAGCCCTTCGGGCCTTGTGCCGATCAGGACGGTGAGCCGCTCGGGGGTGACGGTGATCCGACGCAATGCGAAGGACAAGCATCCTGCCGTGGCGTGGTCGAGCCACTGGATGTCGTCGAGGACGAGGGCGACCCGACCCTGCCGACACAGCGAGGTGAGCAGGGTGCGGAGCGCGAGCGGTACGGCGAGAGGGTCGACCTCGGCTCCGTCAGGATCGTCCTGCTGCAGCGCAACGGCGAGCGCTCGGCGCTGTGGCCCCGGAAGTTCTTCACTGGCGCCGGGCGGGCACTGTGCAAGCAGCTCGGCGAGACCAGCGAATGGCAGGCCGCGGTCGAAGTCGGTCGGAGTGATGGACAGCAGACGCCGTCCGGTGCGATCGGCGAACTGACCGGCCGCCCGCAGCAGGCTGGTCTTTCCCAAGCCGGGGTCTCCTGAGACCACGGCATAGCCGCCGACATCGACGGCGTCCGCGAGGGCCCGGAACGCGGGCTCGCGTCCGAACAAGCCGAACGCCTCGGCCGTGGTCGTCAACCGCAACCCTCCCCGGTCTCAAGGACCCGTCGAGGGTCAGGTCGAGGGGTTTCCCCGACGCCTCCCGAGGTATCCCATTCCTAGCGTTCCTTCCGTACCGAAAGCAAGCAACTCCTACCACTTCCGGAGAGAGCAATGAACGCAATGCGCCCCACGGTCGTCCTCATCCATGGCGGCTTCGTAGACGGCACCGGTTGGCGCGGTGTCTACGACCGCCTCCGCGCCCAGGGCCACCAGGTCCGCGTGGTCCAGCACCCCACCGTCTCCCTCGACGGCGATGTGGATGCGGTCAAGCAGGTGCTCGACGACATCGACGGTCAGGCCGTCCTCGTCGGCCACTCCTACGGCGGCGTGGTCACCACCGAGGCGGGCAACGATCCCCGAGTCGCTGGTCTCGTCTACGTCGCCGCCTTCGCCCCCGACAAGGGCGAGTCGGTCAGCACGCTCATCGCTGACCCGCCTGCAGGTGCGCCCGTCCCGCCGATCCTGCCCCCACGTGACGGCAACCTGTACCTGGACCGCGACAAGTTCGCGGAGTCCTTCGCCGGCGATCTCCCCGCCGACGAGGCGGCCTTCATGGCCGACTCCCAGGTCCCCTGGGGCCTCGAGGCCCTCGGCGGCACCGTGACCGAGGCCGCTTGGCGGACCAAGCCGAGCTGGTACCTCGTCGCCGCCGACGACCGCATGATCCCGCCTCCGGCGCAGCGACAAATGGCCGAGCGTACCGGCGCCGCGGTCCGCGAGGTCTCCGGCAGCCACTCGGTCTACGTCTCCCAGCCTCAGGCCGTCGCGGACATCATCCACACGGCCGTCGAGTCCCTCGCCTGACCGCCTCCACAACCGTCACCCGAACCACCAGTACCGACAAGGAGCACTCCCATGCGCACCTCCCAACGCCGCTGGACCCTCATCCCCACACTGCTCGCCGCCCTCCTCACGGGCCTCCTCATGAGCATCAACCCATCGAGCGCGGCACCCGCACCGCTCGCCGCCGAGAACGATGCCCCCGCCGCCAAGCCGACGATCGTGTTCGTACACGGCGGCTGGGCCGACTCCTCGGGCTGGAACGCCGAGATCGCCGCGTTCCAGCAGGACGGCTACCCGGTCATCGCCGCGGCGAACCCGCTGCGAGGCCTCGCCTCCGACGCCGCCTACGTACGTAGCGTGCTACGGACCATCGACGGCCCGATCATCCTCGTCGGCCACTCGTACGGGGGTGCGGTGATCAGCAACGCCGCGGTCGGTGTCCCGAACGTCAAGGCGCTCGTCTACATCGCCGCGTTCGCCCCTGATGCCGGCGAGTCCCTGGCTCAGCTGGTCAACCAGTTCCCCGGCACGCAGATCACCCCGGCAGCGCTCGACGAACGTCCCTACCCGCTCGCCGACGGTGGCCAAGGCGTCGACCTGTACCTGAAGAAGGAGATCTTCCGCGAGGCCTTTGCCGGCGACCTGCCCCGCAGGGTCACCGACCTGATGCAGGCCACGCAGCGGCCCTTCTCGGTCGCCGCCTTCACCGAACCGAGCGCGGAGCCGGCGTGGAAGACGATTCCGTCGTGGTACCTCATCGCCACCGACGACCACGCCATTCCGCCGGCGGCACAGGCGTTCATGTCCGCTCGCGCCGGCTCGAACGTATCGCAGGTCAAGGCGTCGCACGTCCCGATGCAGTCGCAGCCCGACGCAACGATCCGCATCATCCGAAAGGCCATCTCCTCGGCCAGCTGACCGAAACGGCTCGGGGACTGCAGACAACGGCTAGGGCTGGACACGGCCCGACATGCGAAACACCCCGGTGACCAACGTTTCCGCTGGTCACCGGGGTGTTCTCCCAGGCGTGGCAGATGAAGGATTCGAACCTTCGAAGGCAAAGCCGACGGATTTACAGTCCGCTCCCATTGGCCGCTCGGGCAATCTGCCTGGGTTGCGCACGAGCCCCCGTGAAGGGGATCGCGACAGCAATAGACAATAGCGCAGGGGCTGGCAGCGTACGAAAACGGGACGAGGTCCTAGGGTGATACAGGTACGTTCCCGGGGCACCGTCCTGGTCAGAGGCTAGAGGAGAGAGTCATGGCTGACTCGTCGTTCGACATCGTGAGCAAGATCGACCGCCAGGAGGTCGACAACGCGCTGAGCCAAGCCGCACGTGAGGTGGCGACGCGGTTCGACTTCAAGGGGACCAACGCGACCATCGAGTGGAGCGGCGAGCACGCGATCGAGATCTCCGCGTCCGCCGACGACCGCGCCAGCGCGGTGCTCTCGGTCTTCCAGGACAAGCTCATCAAGCGCCAGCAGTCGCTGAAGATCCTCGACGCGAGCGAGCCGCGCCAGTCGGGGCAGCAGTCGAAGATCTCGATCACGCTCAAGGAGGGCATCTCCTCCGAGGACGCGAAGAAGATCTCCAAGCTGATCCGCGACGAGGGCCCCAAGGGCGTCAAGGCGCAGATCCAGGGCGACGAGCTCCGCGTCTCCTCCAAGAAGCGCGACGACCTGCAGACCGTGATCTCGCTGGTCAAGGGGCAGGACTACGACTTCGCGGTGCAGTTCATCAACTACCGCTGACCTCGTGCCCTACGAGTACCCGCGAGCCTCGGCCGAGATCGACGCTCCGATCGAGGTGGTGTGGCGGGTGATGGTCGAGACCGAGTCGTACGCCGCCTGGAACCCGTTCGTCGTCCGCGCCGAGACGGCGCGGCCGGCGGCGGTGGGCAACCCGATCGTGCTGCATGTGACGTGGGCCAACGGTGGCCGCGCGCGCTCGCCCGAGCGGATCTCGGCGCTCGAGGCGCCGGTCGTCGGCGCTGACGGGGTGGGGGCTGCGTACCTGGCCTACGTCTATGAGGGCTGGCCGGCGCGGCTCGGCCTGGTCCGGGGCGTACGCCACCAGCGGCTGACCCAGCGACCGGGCGGGCCGACGCGTTACGAGACGGTTGAGGAGTTCTCCGGTCCGCTGGTGGGACTGGCCGGACCGGAGCGGGTCGCCGAGGGCTTCCGGCGTCACGCCGCGGCCCTCAAGGTGCGGGCCGAGACGCTCGCGAATGAAAGTGGACTTGACCACTAGATTGAGCGAAATTCTGCATTCATCTGCAAGAATGTGGTCGTGCGAGTATCTGCCAAGTCCGACTACGCCCTCCGCGCCCTCATCGAGATGGCCGCGCGCGAGGACGGAAAAGCTGTCAGCGCCGAGGAGCTCGGCCGCGCCCAGGAGATCCCTCACGGGTTCCTGCAGGCGATCCTCGCCGACCTCCGCAAGGCCGGCGTCGTCATCTCACAGCGCGGGCAGTCGGGCGGTTGGCGCCTGGCCCGCAAGGCGTCGGACGTCTCCGTCGCCGACGTGATCCGCGCCGTCGACGGCCCGCTCGTCTCGGTCTACGGCCTGCGCCCGGAGGCGGTCACCTACAACGAGCGCGCCGACGTCCTCCAGCACGTCTGGATCGCCGCGCGCGACTCGCTGCGCGAGGTCTTCGAGAAGGTCTCCATCGCCGAGCTCGCCTCCCGCGAGCTGCCCGACGAGGTCACCACCCGCACCGCGCGCGACGAGGCCTGGCTGCCTCACTGAGGCAGTGGAATACCCGGTTAACCGGGTATTCCTGCACTTCTCTGGCATTGCAACACCTGAGAAGTGCCGGTTTCACCGGTTAACCGGGTATTCCTTCCCCTACGCCGCCGGCGAAGGCGCCGGCATCGTGTAAGCCCCCGGCGAAGGCGTGACGAACACGTTGACGCCCTCCTCGAGCCGCAGCGCCCGGGCATGCGTACGCGTCAGCTCGGCGGTCACGACCTCACCGTCGTCGGTGAGGACCGTGAGGCGCACCTCGAAGCCGATCCGCAGGACCCGCGAGACGGTGCCCTCGAGCGAGTGCTCGGAGATCGGGGACGGGGTGACCTCGACGTCGTGCGGGCGGATCAGGGAACCGCCCAGCGTGGTCACGTCGCCGAGGAACGACATCACGAAGTCGTTGGCCGGTTCGTCGTAGAGCTGCTCGGGGGTGCCGATCTGCTCGATCCCGCCCTGGTTGACGACCACGATCTCGTCGGCGACCTCGAGGGCCTCCTCCTGGTCGTGGGTCACGAAGACGGTGGTCACGTGCACCTCGTCGTGGAGGCGGCGCAGCCAGTCGCGCAGCTCCTTGCGTACCTTCGCGTCCAACGCACCGAACGGCTCGTCGAGCAGCAGCACCGACGGTTCGATCGCCAGGGCCCGCGCCAGCGCCATCCGCTGCCGCTGGCCACCGGAGAGCTGCGAGGGCAGCCGGTTGCCGAACTGCGAGAGGTGGACGAGCTCGAGCAGCTCGTCGACCTTCTTCTTGATCTCGGCCTTGGGACGCTTGCGGATCTCCAGCCCGAACGCGACGTTCTTGGCCACCGAGAGGTGCTTGAACGCCGCGTAGTGCTGGAAGACGAAGCCGACGTTGCGCTTCTGCACGGGCAGCGACGTCGCGTCCTTGCCCTCGATCACGACCGACCCGGAGTCGGGCGTCTCCAGCCCGGCGATGACCCGCAGCAGCGTGGTCTTGCCGCCACCGGAGGGCCCCAGCAGCGCCGTCAGCTGCCCGGTCGGGATGGACAGGTTGATGTCCTCCAGCGCCACGAAGTCGCCGTAACGCTTGTTGACACCACTTACTTCGATGCTCATGGGATGTGGTCCTTTCACCGCACGCGCGCACCACGGGCGCGCAGCACGAAGACGACGAGGATGCAGATGACCGAGACGCTGGCGAGGAGGAAGGCGACGGCGTACGCGCCCTGCTGGTCGAAGTTCAGGTACTTCTCCTCGACCGCGAGGGTGGCGGTGCGGGTCTGGCCGAGCACGTTGCCCGAGACGACCTTGACCGCGCCGAACTCGCCCAGCGAGCGGGCCAGGGTGAGCACGACGCCGTAGATGACGGCCCACTTGATGCCCGGCAGGGTGATCCGCCAGAACGTCTGCCAGGAGCTCGCTCCGAGCGATGCGGCGGCCTGCTCCTGCTCGGTGCCGATCTCCTCGAGCACCGGGATGACCTCGCGGATCACCAGCGGCAGCGACACGAACGCGGTCGCCATGATGATCCCGGGGGTCGCGAAGATGACCTGGATCCCGGCCGACTCGAGCGTAGGCCCGAACCAGCCGTCACGGCCGCCGTAGACCAGCACGAGCGCCAGGCCCACGACGATCGGGGAGACCGACAGCGGCAGGTCGATCAGCGCGCTCAGCACGCGCTTGCCCGGGAACTCGGTCCGGACGAGGAGCAGCGAGATCGAGACGCCGAAGACCAGGTTGATCAGCGTCGCGACCACCGCGGCCATGCAGGTCAGCTGGATCGCGTGCATCATCTGCGGATCGCCGAAGATCCCGGCGAACGCCTCGGTGGTGAACCCGCCGTCGGGCACGTGGAAGGCGTTCCAGGCGACCAGGACCACCGGCCAGGCCACGAGCAGGCCCAGATAGGCGATGACGACGATGCGGAGGACGTACGTCAGTGGGGTGCGCGGAGCGCGACGGGTCTCAGCCACGGCGGACCATCCTCCTCTGGACCAGGTCGAGGACGACGATGACGAGCAGCGAGACCACGAGCAGCATCGCCGCGATCGCCGCCGCGCCCTCCGGGTTGTCGTTCTCGATCGCGGACAGGATCCGGACCGAGGCGACCTCGGACTTGAACGGCAGGTTGCCCGAGAGCAGGACCAGCGAGCCGTACTCCCCCATCCCGCGCGCGAACGAGAGCGCCGCACCCGCCGCGATCGCGGGCGCCAGCGAGGGCAGGATGATCCGCCGGAACGTGGTGAACCGCGAGGCCCCGAGCGAGGCCGCGGCCTCCTCCACGTCGGCGTCCAGCTCCTCGAGGACGGGCTGCACCATGCGTACGACGAAGGGCAGCGTCACGAAGGCGAGGGCCAGGTAGACCGACCTCGACGTGTTCGCCCAGTGCAGACCGAGCGGCGACGAGGTGCCGTAGAGGGAGAGCAGCACCAGGCCGGCGACGATCGTCGGCAGCGCGAACGGGATGTCGATGATGACCTCGAGCAGGCCCTTGCCCCAGAACTTGTCGCGCACCAGCACCCAGGCGATGACGGTGCCGACGACGACGTTGATCAGCGTGACCACGATGGCCGCGCGGATCGTCAGCCAGATCGCGGAGGCGGTCTGCTCGTTGCCGAGCTGGTGCGCGAAGGCGGACCAGCCCCCGCTGGACGCGGTGATGATCACCGCGACCAGCGGGATGAGCACGAGCAGGCTGAACCAGAGCATCGTGACACCGAGCCCGATGCCGCTGGTCCTTGTCAGAGTGGTGGCCGACCGGCTGCTCCGCGTCGGACGCGGAGCAGCCGGCTCGACCGTAGGGATGGTTGTCGTCATGACGTGACTACTGGGAGGCCTTGCCGGACTTGGCGATGGAGTCGGTCACGATGCCGAGGGCCTCGCCGTCCTCACCCGTGCCGAAGAGCTTCTCCTTGACGCCCGACCAGTCACGGCCGCCGAAGTCCTTCTCCAGGGTGAGGAGCTGCTTCGGCGCCGGGAACGGGTCGGCCGGGTCCTTGGCACCCTTGATGTCCTCGGGCTTGAGACCGATGGCGTCCCAGTCGACGACGCCGGGGTTCTCGGTGTTGACCGGACGGAAGCCGGTCAGCGCGAACTGCTTCTGACCGCCCTTGGGGTCGAGGACGAAGTCGAGCCAGTCCTGGGACGGCTTGGAGGAGTCCTTCAGGATGGCGCCGGGGTTCTCGATCAGGACCGTGGAGTCCGGGATGATGTAGTCGAAGCCCTCGCCCTGCTGGGAGGCCAGGATCGCCTCGTTCTCGTAGGCGAGCAGCACGTCACCGGTGCCGCCGAGGAAGGCGGTGGTGGCGTCGCGGCCGGAGTTGGTCAGGGTGACGACGTTCTTGAAGAGCTTGTCGAGGTACGCCTTGCCCTCCGCCTCGGTGCCGCCGTTCTTCACCACGGAGCCCCAGGCGGCCAGCGCGTTCCAGCGGGCGGCGCCGGACGAGGCCGGGTTGGCGGTGACCACACCGACGCCCGGCTTGATCAGGTCGTCCCAGCCCTGGATGTTCTTCGGGTTGCCCTTACGGACGCCGAGCACGACGATCGAGCTCGACACGATGCCCTTGTTCGGGCCGTCGTCCCACTTCGGGTCGACCAGGCCGGCCTTCTCCAGCCGCTGCACGTCGGTGCCGACGGACAGGTGGACGTAGTCGGCCTTCAGGCCGGCCTCGACCGCACGGCTCTGGTCGCCCGAGGCGCCGTACGAGGTCTCGAAGGTGACGTCCTTGCCCTCGGGGGTCTTGTTGAACTCCTTGGCGATCGCCTTGTTGGCCGTCTCGGGGACGGCGAAGCCGACGATGGAGATCGACTCCGCGTCGCTGCCGCCACCGGAGCCACCGCACGCGGTCAAGGTCAGGATGCCGGCAGCGGCCAGGGCCACTGCAACCTTGATCTTCTTCATCTGGTTCCTCACTTCTGCCCTGCCGAGTCAAGGTCGATCGGGTTACGAATGTCGAGGAGACTACTTGAGTTAGCCGAGTGAATGTGAAAAGGCACGATCGTTCCGCTCCTTGGACGTCCCCCGGTCGCCGAGACGTCACTCAGGTCGGTCGAGATGGCACCTGGGTGCCATCTCG
>JBEOUM010000001.1:1300133-1403226 GCA_040302365.1 Nocardioides sp. NPDC126508 | reverse complement strand
GGCAGGTGTCCACCCCGACGCCTCGCCGATGAAGAAGAGCTTGCCGCTGCGTACGTCGTCCAGGACGTCGCCCACAACTACAGATTCGGCTTCCAGAACTCACTTCTCGGCGACTGGGTTGCCGACCCGGTCGAGGGCGTCCAGGACGAGCTCCCAGTAGCCGTCGACGTCGAGCGTGATCCCGACCTGGACGTTGGGCGGCTCGCCGAGGCGGTCGTGGAGGTCGACGACGGTGGCGCCGCGGGTCCAGCGGCCCTCGGTCTCGACGGCGACGAACGACTTGTGCCAGGTGATCAGGCCGGGGTCGATGAGGGCGGCGATGGTGCAGGGGTCGTGGACCGGGGGAGCGGCGAAGTCGAAGACGTCGGAGTAGGTGCCGCCGAAGAATCCCATCACGTCGGCGCAGGCCCGGCCGACCGGGTGGTCCATGGCTCGCATCCGCGCGACGACCTCCGGGGTGGCCAGTGCCTGGTGGGAGAGGTTGAGCCCGACCATCCGGGTCGGGAGACCGCTGGTGAGGACGACGTCGAGGGCCTCGGGGTCGGCGTACGCGTTGAACTCGGCCGCCGGGGTGGTGTTGCCGCGCTCGGTCGAGCCGCCCATGAAGACGATCTCGGCGATCCGCTCACCGACCTCGGGGTGCTCGCGCAGTAGCAGCGCGACGTTGGTGATCGGTCCGGTGGCGACGACGGTGACGGGTGCGGGGGCGGCCAGGAGCGACGTACGCAGGAACTCGACGGCGCCGGGCTTGACCGGGGGCGCGAGCGGTTCGGGCAGGTCGGGGCCGTCGATGCCGGTCGCGCCGTGGATGAAGTCGCCGATGTGGGCCTCGCCGGCCAGCGGGGCAGCGGCCCCGGAGGCGACCGGTACGTCGGGACGCTGCGCCAGGGCCAGGATCCGCTGGGCGTTGTAGGTCGCCTTGTCGACGGGACAGTTGCCGAACGTCGTGGTGATGCCGAGCAGGTCGACCGCAGGGCTGCCCAGGGCCAGCAGGATCGCGATGGCGTCGTCGTGGCCGGGGTCGCAGTCGAGGAGCACCGGGATCGGCTTCATCGCACGACCTCTCTGTCAGGACAGCTGATGAGCGACGACTTCCTTGAGGAAGCCGCGCGCACCCAGGAAGTCGCTCAGCGACTCCTTGTGCGCCTCGCACGCGAGCCAGATCTTACGCCGCTCGGGCGTGTGGATCTTGGGGTTGTTCCACTGCAGCTCCCACGATCCGGGGTCCTGGCAGCCCTTCGCCGAGCACAGGTCGGAGTCGAGCGCGCCCATCAGTCCTCCTCGCCCTTCTCACGCAGCTGCTGCTCGCGGCCGCTGGTGAGCTGGCGCGGCCCGTAGGGCGAGTCCATCAGGTTCATCTCGTCGCTCTTCGTGTTGGTGGCGTTGGCCATCACGACCGCGATGTAGGGCAGGATCAGGGCCGCCACGATCAGGATCGGCCACAGCCAGCCGATACCGGCCAGACCGGCGATCACGGCACCGATGAAGCACAGCGAGCGGATCGACATCGAGATGGCATAGCGCTTCTGACGGATCGCGATGTCCTCGGCGCGGCTGCGCCCGGCCGTCGTGATCCTGATCGGTTGCGCTTTGGACATACCGCCAGTCTAGGTCGTGGCCGATGAGCATCGGTCAATGGTGTGGTCCCAACAGGGGCGCTCCGAGGGACGTTGGAGGGTTCTCACAAGCAAATCCAAGGCATTGGTCGTACGCCGAAGTAATCGCTACCGTCGCGCCTGTGACTGACAGTGAAAACCCCACAACGCAGAGTCCCGCGCGGGCTCCCCGCTCGGTGCTCGTCACCGGCGGCAGCCGTGGCATCGGCCGGGCGATCGCGGAGGCCTTCGTGGCCAACGGCGACAAGGTGGCCGTGACGTCCCGCAAGGGCGGCGCCCCGGAGGGCGCTCTGGACCTGGTGTGCGACATCACCGACCCCGCTGCCGTCGAGGAGGCGTACGCCGCCGCCGAGGCGGCCCACGGACCCGTCGAGGTCCTCGTCGCCAACGCCGGGATCACCAAGGACACCCTCGTCCTCCGGATGTCGGAGGACGACTTCACCTCGGTGATCGACACCAACCTGACCGCCTCCTTCCGGCTCGCCAAGCGTGCCTCGAAGGGGATGCTGCGGCTGCGGCGCGGGCGGATCATCTTCATCTCCTCGGTGGTGGGGCTGATGGGCAACCCGGGCCAGGTCAACTACGCGGCCTCGAAGGCCGGGCTGGTCGGGATGGCCCGTTCGCTCGCTCGCGAGCTCGGCTCGCGGGGGATCACCGCGAACGTGGTCGCGCCGGGCTTCGTGGAGACCGAGATGACCGCGGTCCTCACCGACGAGCAGCAGAAGGCGATCACGGACCGGGTCCCGCTGGCGCGCTACGCGACGCCGGACGAGGTGGCCTCGGCCGTGACGTGGTTGGCAGATGCGGGTTATGTGACCGGGGCCGTGATCCCGGTCGACGGCGGACTTGGAATGGGGCACTGATCATGGGTTTGTTGGACGGCAAGACTGTTCTCGTCGCGGGGGTCACGATGGACTCCTCGATCGGCTTCGCGGTGGCCAAGGTGGCCCAGGAGCAGGGCGCCCGCGTCCTGATCTCCAACTTCGGGCGCGCGCTGTCGATCACCAAGCGGATCGCGAAGCGGCTCCCCGAGGAGCCGCCGGTCCTCGACCTCGACGTCACCAACCAGGAGCACCTCGACGGCCTCGCCGACGCGCTCCGCGCCGAGGGTGTCGAGCGGCTCGACGGGGTCGTGCACTCGATCGCGTACGGCAACCCCGAGACGCTCCTCGGCGGCAAGTTCCTCGACGGCCCCTGGGACGACGTCTCCCAGGCGGTCCAGGTCAGCGCCTACTCGCTGAAGTCGCTCGCCATGGCGACCCGGCCGCTGATGTCGTCCGGCTCGTCGATCGTGGGGCTGACCTTCGATGCGACGATCGCCTGGCCGGCGTACGACTGGATGGGTGTCGCCAAGGCCGCGCTCGAGTCGACCTCGCGCTACCTCGCCCGCGACCTCGGTCCCGAGGGGATCCGCTGCAACCTCGTCTCCGCGGGGCCGCTCAAGACCCTCGCCGCCAAGGCGATCCCGGGCTTCGAGGAGCTCGACGAGGGCTGGGGCACCCGGGCGCCGCTGGGTTGGGACAACACCGACCAGGGTCCGACCGCGAAGGCCGTCTGCGCGCTGATCTCGGACTTCTTCCCGGCGACCACCGGCGAGATCATCCATGTCGACGGGGGCTACCACTCGCTCGGCGCGTGAGGCCATAAGGTTGCCGCATGCGGACCCTTGTCATCATGCGGCACGCCAAGGCGGAGTCGTCGGCACCCACCGACTACGAGCGCCAGCTGACCGAACGCGGCCACGCCGACGCGGTCGCAGCGGGGGAGTGGCTGGCCGAGCAGGGCGTGGTCCCCGACTACGTCCTGGTCTCGGCGGCCGACCGCACCACCCAGACCTGGGAGGACGTCGCCGTCGGGGCGTCGTGGGACCTGACGCTGGCGGAGTACGACCAAGGTCTGTACGCCGCCGGCACCTCCACCGCCCTCGACCTCGTCCGGGACATCGATGACGGCCTCTCGACGGTCGTCGTGATCGGCCACAATCCCACCATGTTCTCGCTCGTCCAGCTCCTCGACGACGGCGAGGGTGACGACGAGGCCGGCAACGAGCTCGCCCTCGGCTTCCCCACCGCCGCCGTCGCCGTCCTCACCTACGACGGCGACTGGTCCGAGCTGGACGAGGCCGAGGCCTCCGTCACCGCCTTCCACGTCACCCGCGCCTGAGCGCCGAGTCGGCCTGTCATGACGGGCCGACTCGGCGGGACTTCCGGTCAAGACGGGCCGACTCGGCCGACCTCGGGCCTCAGAGGAGCGGAGGGGCGGGGGTGACGATGCCGGCTTCGGCGTCGGCGGCCTCGATCTCCTCGCGGGAGATCCCGAGGAGATACATGATGGTGTCGAGGTAGGGGACGTTGATGGCGGTGCCGGCGGCCGACCGGACGGCGGGCTTGGCGTTGTAGGCGATCCCGAGGCCGGCGGCGGCGAGCATGTCGAGGTCGTTGGCGCCGTCGCCGATGGCGACGGTGGCGGCCTCGGGGATGCCGATCTCGGCGGCGAACTCGCGCAGCGCGCGGGCCTTGCCGGCACGGTCGACGACCTCGCCCACCACCTCACCGGTCAGGACCCCGTCGACGATCTCGAGCTCGTTGGCGCGGGCGTAGTGGATGCCGAGGTCGGCCGCCAGCCGGTCGGTGATCTGCGAGAACCCGCCCGAGACGATGGCGAAGCGGTAGCCGAGGCGGCGCAGGGTCCGGACCATCGTCCGCGCGCCGGGATTCAGCACGAGCCCGGCGTAGACCTCGTCCAACGCGGTGGCGGGCACGCCCTTCAGGTATTTCACCCGACCACGGAGCGACTCCTCGAAGTCGAGCTCGCCGCGCATCGCCGCCTCGGTGACCGAGGCGACCTCCTTCTCGTAGCCCGCGTGGGCGGCGATCATCTCGATCACCTCGCCGTCGATCAGCGTGGAGTCGACGTCCATGACGATCAGGCGCATGCCGCGGCGGACGAGGTTGGCGGGCTGCACCGCGATGTCGACGCCCTGGGCGGCGGCCTCGGCCGCCAGCCTCACCCGCAGCTCGTCGGGAGCAGCGCCGGAGACGTGCAGGTCGAAGGCGGTGACCGGGTAGCGGGCCAGCCGGATGATCCGGTCGATGTTGCCGCCGGCCGAGGCGATCGTACGCGTCACGGAGGCGAGCGCGGCCGCCTTGAGCGGCAGCCCGAGCACCGTCACCCGGGCCCGGTCGGAGGGCTCGCGCGGGGTGTCTCCGACGCCCTCCTCGATCTCGACGGTCATGTCGAGGGCGTGGGCGGTCTCCTCGATCGCGTGCTTGAGCGCGTCGGTGCTCGCCGCGTCGGCCGGAGCCGTCACCAGCAGCCCGAGCACGAGCCGCGCGCGCAGCACGATCTGCTCCAGGTCGACGACGTCGACCCCCGCGAGCGCGAGGGTTGCCAGGGTGGCCGAGGTCAGCCCGGGTCGGTCGTTTCCGGCGAGGGTGATCAGCAGGGTGTCGGGACGCCGCTCGAGCGCGTCGAATTCCTCGGTCATCGCTGCACAGGATAGTGGAGCCGGCGCCGGCGTCTCAGTCCGGCGGCCACACCTCGGGCGATCCCGCCGCGGTGAGCGCCCGCCGAGCCGCCCGGTCGAGGCCCACCAGCGCCTCGCGTCGCCGCGACATCTCGGAGGCGGAGACCGCACCACCCTCGTCCTCCAGCGCCACCGCGACGATCTCCCGAGCCTGTACGCCACGGGCAGCGAGCTCCACGCACCGCACCGGAACCCCGGGCGCTCCCGCCAGCGCGGGCCGGTGGCGCAGGTTCATCAGCCGGTCGGCGACCTCGGGGCGCCACCGGGCGACGTCGAGCTCGGCGAGCGCCGTCGCGGACTCGCTCAGGGCGAGCCGGAGGGCCCGGTCGGCCTCGCCGACGTCGGGGAGCTGACGCCGGGAAGCTGCGTACGCCTGCCACTCGAGCACCGCCCCGACACGGACCGGTACGAGCCCGATGCCGGCGTCGCACACCACCGCCTCACCGGCCTCGAGGGCGGCGTCGTTGAACGCCTTGGGGCCACCCAGGCCGACCGGGTCGCCCTCGGCGGGGAAGGCCACCCCGACGGCGGTCGCCCCTTCCGTACGCAGCCTCCCCATCCCGCTCACGAAGGTGTCCGCGACCCCCTCGGCGCCACCGAGCCCGAGCGCGGCGAGCCCGCTGACGGTGTGGGTCGCGTCGGGCCCGATCACCGCGTCGAGCACCAGGTCGGTGACCGCCTCACCGCGCAGCCACGCCGTCACCCACCACGCCATCCGCAGCGCCTCAGGGGTGGCGTCGTCCCACCCCGCATCCTCAGGACTCACAGCCGCCCACCCTATCCCCGGGCCCACCGACCCCTCCCGATAGATTTGCCGCCATGGCAGCCGTGCTGGAGTTCACCGACGTCACCGTACGCCGCGGGGGCAACGCCCTTCTCGACTCTGTGAGCTGGGTGGTCGAGGAGGATGAACGCTGGGTCATCCTGGGCCACAACGGCGCCGGCAAGACCACGCTGCTCCAGACCGCCGCCGCCCAGCTGCACCCGACCTCGGGCGTCGTGAAGATCCTCGGCGAGCAGATCGGCCGCATCGACGTCTTCGAGCTGCGCCCTCGCATCGGCCTGACCTCGGCCGCGCTCGCCGACCGGATCCCGCGCCAGGAGCTCGTCCGTGACGTCGTGGTGAGCGCCTCCTACGGCGTCGTCGGCCGCTGGCGCGAGCACTACGACGACCTCGACCACGACCGCGCCCAGGAGTTGCTGATCGAGGTCGGCATCAAGCACCTCGGCGAGCGAAGGTTCGGCACCCTGTCCGAGGGCGAGCGCAAGCGCGTCCAGCTGGCGCGTGCGCTGATGGTCGACCCCGAGATGCTGCTCCTCGACGAGCCGGCCGCCGGCCTCGACCTGGGCGGTCGCGAGGACCTCGTCTCGACGCTGTCGACGCTGGCCTACGACCCCGACAGCCCGGCCACGGTGCTCGTCTCCCACCACGTCGAGGAGATCCCGCCGGGCTTCAGCCACGTCCTGATGATGCGGGCCGGCCGGATCACCGCCCAGGGGCTCATCCAGGACACCCTGACCGCGGCGAACCTCTCCAAGACCTTCGGCATGCCGCTCGAGCTCGAGACGAGCGAGGGCCGCTACTGGGCCAAGCGCCGGGCCCGCCACACGCGGTAGGCCGAACGTTAAGAACCTGGTACGAAAACATCCCCACGTCCCGGGGATCACCTGGATAGGGTGACGCCATGGATTGGCAGGAGTGGGACTGGGCCCTCTGGACGGCACTGGGAGCGCTGCTCGTCGTCGGAGAGCTCTTCAGCCTCGACCTGATCCTGCTGATGCTCGCCACCGGTGCCTTCGCGGGCGCGGTGACCGGCGCGTTCACCGACAGCTTCGTGATCCAGGCGATCGTCGCGCTGGTGGTCTCGGTCTCCATGCTCGCGGTCGTACGTCCGGGCCTGGCCAGGCGGCTCCACAACGGCCCGGAGATCCAGATCGGCGCGCAGAAGCTGATCGGCGTCCAGGCCGTCTCGACCGTCGAGATCAGCGCCCACAAGCCGGGGCAGCTCAAGCTCGAGGGCGAGCTCTGGACCGCTCAGCCCTACGACGAGACCCTCGTGATCGCGGCCGGTACGCCGGTCGAGGTGCTCGAGATCAGAGGTGCGACGGCGTACGTCCATCCTCTTCCGGAGCTCGGGACTCCGTAGTTCCCGGGCAACTACACCTAGACAAGGACTGATTGGCAATGGGTGGCATCATCCTGGCCCTTCTGGTCATCTTGGCGGTGCTGGTGATCACCACACTGGCCAAGACGATCAAGATCATCCCGCAGGCGCGGGTCGGCATCGTGGAGCGCTTCGGCAAGTTCCAGTCGAAGCGTGACCCCGGCCTGAACGCGGTGATCCCGTTCGTCGACAAGGTGCGCTACATGATCGACATGCGTGAGCAGGTCGTCGCGTTCGCGCCGCAGCCGGTGATCACCGAGGACAACCTGACCGTCTCGATCGACACGGTCATCTACTTCCAGGTCAACGACCCGGTGGCGGCGACCTATGAGATCGCCAACTACATCCAGGCCGTCGAGCAGCTCACCATGACCACCCTGCGCAACATCGTCGGTGGCATGACCCTCGAGGAGACGCTGACCAGCCGCGAGCAGATCAACTCCGGCCTCTCGATCGTCCTCGACGAGGCCACCGGCCGCTGGGGCATCAAGGTCAAGCGCGTCGAGATCAAGTCGATCGACCCGCCCATGTCCATCAAGGACGCGATGGAGAAGCAGATGCGCGCCGACCGCGACAAGCGCGCCGCGATCCTCACCGCGGAGGGTCAGCGCCAGTCCGCGATCCTCTCCGCGGAGGGAAACAAGCAGTCCGCCATCCTCAACGCCGAGGGTCAGCGCGAGTCGCAGATCCTGGCGGCGCAGGCCGATCGTGAGGCCGCGATCCTGCGCGCCCAGGGTGAGGGCCAGGCGATCCAGACCGTCTTCCAGGCGATCCACGACGGCCGCCCGGACCAGTCGCTGCTGGCCTACCAGTACCTCCAGATGATGCCGAAGATCGCCGAGGGCGACGCCAACAAGGTGTGGATCATCCCGAGCGAGATCGGTGCCGCGCTCGAAGGTCTCGGCTCGACGATGAACAGCCTCAAGGGCATCCCGGACGAGGTCGAGGGCCCGGTCAAGCGCGTCGACATGGGCTCGGCCGAGCCGAAGCTCGACCTCGAGAAGTCGGCCGCGGCCGCGGCCGTCGAGGAGGCGCTCGCCGAGGCCAAGGAGGCGGAGGCCCCCAACCGGCCGAAGCCCGCCGAGCCTCCCACCGAGCCGACCGTCTAGGTGGATCCGCTCCAGTCCGCCCTCATCCTGATCGCCGGGGTGGGGGCGGGCACCATCAACGCCGCCGTCGGTTCCGGGACGCTGATCACCTTCCCGACGCTGCTGGCCTTCGGCGTACCTCCGGTCGTCGCCAACGTGTCCAACACCATCGGCCTGGTCCCGGGCTCGCTGGCCGGCGCCTGGGGCTACCGTCGCGAGCTCGCCGGGCAGCGCGGGCGGATCCTGCGGCTCGGGCTCGCCGCGCTGATCGGCGGCGCAGTGGGCGGGATCCTGCTGCTGGTGCTCCCGGCGGGTGCGTTCGAGGCGATCGTCCCGGTGCTGATCGGGCTCGGCGTGGTCCTGGTGATCACCGGCCCGCGCATCTCCCGCTGGGTCGCCAGGCGACACGGTGAGGTGCCCGACGACGGGAGCGAGCGCTGGTGGGTCTGGCCGGCGGTCGCGTTGCTCGGCGTCTACGGCGGCTACTTCGGTGCCGCTCAGGGCGTGCTGATGATCGCGATCATCGGCATCGGGGTCGCCGAGTCGCTGCAGCGCCTCAACGCGCTCAAGAACATCCTGGTCGCCGTCGCCAACGGCATCTCGGGGCTGCTCTTCGCCGTCGTGGCCGACGTCGACTGGCAGATCGCCGCGCTGATCGCCGTCGGCGCGACGCTCGGTGGCCTGCTCGGCGCGCGGATCGGCCGCCGGCTCCCGCCCGCCGCGCTCCGTGGCGTGATCGTGGTCGTCGGCATCACCGCCCTGGTGGCCTTCCTCGTGAACTGAGTCCTGGCCGGGTCTGATGGGATGGATCCATGGAGCTCTACGACGCGATGCGAACCACCCATGCCGTACGCGACTTCACCGACGACCCGCTGCCCGACGAGGTCCTTGCGAAGATCCTCGACAACGCCCGGTTCGCGCCCTCCGGCGGCAACCGGCAGGGCGCCCACGTCGTGGTCGTACGCAGCCAGGAGACCCGCGAGCGGCTGGCCGAGCTGACCGCGACGGGTGCCCGTAGGTACATCGCGCAGCAGCGGGCGGGGGAGATGCCGTGGAACACCGTGCACCCGACGGCGGTGACCGACGAGCAGGTCGCCGAGACGCGGGTGCCGCGCGGGATGACCGAGCCGCTGCGTACCGCTGCGGTGGTGCTCGTCTTCCTGGTCGACCTCAGTGTGGTCGCCTCGATCGACTCCGAGCTGGACAGGGTCGGTGTCGTCTCCGGCGGCTCGGTCTACCCGCTGGTGTGGAACACGCTCCTGGCCGCTCGCAACGAGGGGTTCGGCGGGGTGATCACGACGATGGCGGTCGCCGAGGAGCCGGCGCTCCTCGAGCTGCTCGGTGCTCCCGAGGGCTATGCCGTCGCCGCCGTCGTGCCGCTGGGCAAGCCCGTCAAGCAGCTCACCAAGCTGCGCAGGCAGCCGGTCGAGGAGTTCGTCACCCTGGAGTCCTTCGCGGGAACCCCGCTGACGGACGACTGATGGCGGGGTCCCGAAGGACCCCGCCATCACATCTGTGACCCGAGGATCAGGCCTTGTCAGCCGGAACGGCCGCCGCAGCAGCAGGCCCGGAGCCGTTGCTGTGGTCGTCCTCGACGACCGCGATCGCGAAGTCGTCGCCGTGCTCGGTGACACCGGTGATGACGGCCTGCTCGACCGCCTCCGCGGCGTACTGCCCGCGCACGATCAGCGGGTCGCTCTGCAGGTCCTTCTGCAGCGACACGACCAGGCCGACCATGATGATCGTGAACGGCAGAGCCGCCACGATCGTGATCGTCTGCAGGCCGCCCAGGGCCTCCTCGCCACCGGCGATCAGTCCGAGAATGGCCACGACACCGGTCGCGACACCCCAGAAGATGACGGTGAGTCGCTTGGGTTCCTCGGTGCCTCGCTCGGAAAGCGTGCCCATCACGATCGACGCCGCGTCGGCGCCGGAGATGAAGAAGATCGCCACCAGCACCATGACCAGGATGCTCATCACGGTCGCCAGCGGGAACTGCTCGAGCGTCGTGAACAGCTGCGACTCCGCGGCACCGTCGCCGAAGATGTCGGCGCCGCCACGCTGCAGGTCGATCGCGGTGCCGCCGAAGATGCAGAACCAGATCACGCTGACGACGCTCGGCACCAGGAGCACGCCGGCGACGAACTGCCGGATGGTGCGCCCGCGCGAGATCCGCGCGATGAACATGCCGACGAACGGCGTCCACGAGATCCACCAGGCCCAGTAGAAGATCGTCCACGTGCCGAGCCATGCGGAGGTCTCCGCGCCACCGACGCCGGTGCGGGCCGACATCTGGGCGAGGTCGCCGATGTAGGCGCCGAGCGAGGTCGGGATCAGATCGAGGATGAAGACCGTCGGGCCGACGACGAACAGGAACACCGCCAGCAGAAGTGCCAGCACCATGTTGATGTTGGAGAGCCACTGGATGCCCTTGGCGACGCCAGTGACCGCGGAGATCACGAAGCAGACGGTCAGGACCGTGATGATGCCGATCAGAACGCCGTTGCCGACCTTGCCGAGTCCGGCGACGAGCTGCAGACCGGCCGAGATCTGATAGGCCCCGGTGCCCAGCGAGGTGGCCGAGCCGAAGAGAGTCGCGAAGATGGCGAAGATGTCGATCGTCTTGCCGACCGGACCCTCGACGGTGCGCTTGCCGAGCAGGGCGGTGAACGCCGACGAGATCAGGCTGACACGACCCTTGCGGTAGGCGCCGTAGCCGATCGCCAGACCGACGACCGCGTAGATCGCCCACGGATGCAGCGTCCAGTGGAACATCGTGGTCGACATCGCGTGCTGGATCGCCTCGGGGTTGCCCGGCTTGCCGGTGCCGGGCGGTGGGTTCACGAAGTGCCACAGAGGCTCGCCCACGCCGTAGAACATCAGGCCGATGCCCATCCCGGCGCTGAACATCATCGCGACCCACGAGGCGGTCTTGAACTCCGGCTCCTCGCCGTCACGGCCCAAGGGGATGTTGCCGTACTTGCTCGCCGCGAGCCAGATGATGTAGACGACGAAGGCGCTGGCGGTCAGGACGAAGACCCAGCCGGCCTTGTCGAGCACCCACTCGAGGGCGTTGTCCGAGGCCTTGCTCATGCCTGCGGTGTTGATGAAACCCCAGGCCATGAACGCGATCGCGATGACCGCCGAGATGCCGAAGACGACCCAGTCGATTCCCTTGCGTTGTTCCTGTTCGCTCGAGATCGGCAGGTCCAGCGCGGGGTGGGGGACGACTTCACCGGTGGGGGACTTGATGAGGCCAGAGGTGTTGTGATGATCGGAATGTTTCGGACTGTCTGTCTTCTTCTCAGAAGTCACACTGTTGTCCTTCCGGTTGGTTTCGGGACCACAGCACCCTAACGCGCACCGTCTTTGCCTTCTGTTCACCGGGGTGGCAGCGCCTGCGATTGACAACGAGTCCTGCCCCAGCTGTGTCGAGCTGGTTCGCGTGTTGTTCGGCTGCCGTGGCCGACCGTGAGGCTCCGGTCTCCGAGCCTCACACCGCGGAAATATTGCGGCTCTACCGTTGGTCCCATGCGCTACCGGCAGAGTCTCCACGGGCACGGCTTCGAGTTCGACGGGCTGGTGGAGGTGATGGCGCGGGCGACGCCGCTGCGCTCCGGCGACGTCCTCGCCGGGTGCGCAGCACGAACCGACACCGAGCGGGTGGCGGCGCGGATGGTGCTCGCCGATCTCCCGCTGACCACCTTCCTCGAGGAGCAGGTGGTCCCGGCCGAGTCCGACGACGTCACCCGGCTGATCCTGGAGACGCACGACAAGGACGCGTTCGCCCCGGTCAGCGGCCTGACCGTGGGAGCCTTCCGGGAGTGGCTGCTCGACGCTGCCGCGCGCCGAGACACCGCGCTGCTGAGCGCCGTCGCGCCGGGCCTGACCCCCGAGATGGTCGCGGCCGTCTCCAAGATCATGCGCAACCAGGACCTGATCGCGGTGGCTGCGGCCACCGAGGTGGTGACCGGCTTCCGCACCACGATGGGCCTGCGGGGGCGGCTGGCGACCCGGCTGCAGCCGAACCATCCCACCGACGACCCGGCAGCCGTCGCGGCCTCGATCCTGGACGGGCTGCTCCTCGGCTCCGGTGACGCGCTGATCGGCGTCAACCCCGCCTCCGACAACCCGCGTACCGTCGCCGACCTGCTGCGGCTCCTCGACGACGTACGTCTCCGCTATGAGATCCCCACGCAGAGCTGCGTCCTGACGCACGTCACCACGACGATCGACCTGATCGAGGCGGGGCTGCCGGTCGACCTGCCGTTCCAGTCGATCGGCGGAACGCAGGGCGCCAACGAGGGGTTCGGGGTGACGCTGGCGATGCTGGCGGAGGCGGACGAGGCGGCCCGGTCGCTGGGCCGCGGCACGGTCGGCGACGAGGTCATGTACTTCGAGACCGGCCAGGGGTCGGCACTCTCCGCCGACGCCCACCTCGGCACCGGTGGGCGGCCGGTCGACCAGCAGACCCTGGAGGCACGCGCCTACGGCGTGGCCCGGGCCTTCCGGCCGTTCCTGGTCAACACGGTGGTCGGCTTCATCGGCCCCGAGTACCTCTACGACGGCAAGCAGATCGTCCGCGCCGGCCTCGAGGACCACTTCTGCGGCAAGCTGCTCGGCGTGCCGATGGGCGTCGACGTCTGCTACACCAACCACGCCGAGGCCGACTCCGACGACCTGGACACCCTGCTGACCCTGCTCGGCGTCGCCGGTTGCACGTACGTGATGGCCGTCCCGGGCGCCGACGACGTGATGCTCGGCTACCAGTCGACCTCCTTCCACGACGCCCTCTACGCCCGCCAGGTCCTCGGCAAGCGCCCGGCGCCGGAGTTCGAGGAGTGGCTGGACTCCGTCGGTCTGCTCGATCCCGACGGTTCCGTACGCGACATCGACGCCGCCGCGACCGTCCTCAAGGAGCTGGCCCGGTGAGCGAGTTCTGGGAACCTTTGCGGCGGGCCACGCCGGCCCGAGTCGGGCTGGGCCGGGCCGGCAACGCCGTCCCGACCTCCGAGGTCCTGGCCTTCGGCGCCGCCCACGCGGCCGCGCGCGACGCGGTCCACCTCCCGCTCGACGTCGACGAGCTCGTCGAGGCGCTCGTCGGGCTGGGACTCGGTACGCCGCAGGTGGTCGCCTCCGCGGCGCCGGACCGCGCGACGTACCTGACCCGGCCGGACCTCGGCCGGGTGCCGGGCACCGACCTGGGGCTCGGGTCGGGCGGCGCCGACCTCGCGCTCGTCGTCGCCGACGGGCTCTCCGCGGAGGCGGTGGCCAAGCACGCGGTGCCGCTCCTGGAGCACCTGCTCCCGCTCCTCGACAGCACGATGACCGTCGCCGCGCCGGTGGTCGCCACCCAGGCCCGGGTGGCGCTGGGCGACCACATCGGCCGGGCGCTCGGGGCGAGGCTGGTCCTGGTGCTGATCGGGGAGCGCCCGGGGCTCTCCTCGAGCGACTCGCTGGGCGCCTACCTCACCTGGGACCCGCGGCCCGGTGTCCTCGACTCGGCCCGCAACTGCGTCTCCAACATCCGCCCGCCCCACGGTCTGGACCATGCGACGGCGGCGCGCACGATCGTCAGCCTGGTCGCCGGGGCCCGCGAGCTCGGCGCGACCGGGGTGGCGCTCAAGGACGGATCTTTCACAGGGCTGTTACCTGGCGCGACGGCGGCCGCCACGC
Organism: Nocardioides sp. NPDC126508; assembly: GCA_040302365.1. Lineage (GTDB taxonomy): Bacteria > Actinomycetota > Actinomycetes > Propionibacteriales > Nocardioidaceae > Nocardioides. The sequence goes on along the minus strand of JBEOUM010000001.1, from coordinate 1,389,155 downwards.
ACGATTCCTAGCCTCACGATCATCCACCCCCACGAGATCCGGAGGCGTGCCATGCCCGAGGCACACGAAACCGTCGAGCCGGCCCAGCTCGACGACGAAGCACATCTGGCCAGGCTCGGCTACAAGCAGGAGCTGGCCCGCACCTGGTCGGGGTTCTCGAACTTCGCCATCTCGTTCTCGATCATCTCGATCCTGGCCGGCTGCTTCACCACGTTCGGCCAGGCCTGGAACAACGGCGGACCGGTGGCCATCTCGTGGGGCTGGCCGATCATCGCCGGCTTCATCCTGATCATCGGCTTCACGATGTCCGAGCTGGTCTCGGCGTACCCGACCTCGGGCGGGATCTACTGGTGGGCGGCCAAGCTCGGTGGACCGGCGGCGGGCTTCTTCACCGGCTGGCTGAACCTGATCGGGCTGCTCGCGGTGACCGCGAGCGTGGCGTACGGTGCCGCGACCTTCCTCGACCTGACGCTCTCGACGCTGAGCGAGGGCTGGGCGGAGGGCTACTCGCTGGGCCGCGTCTATGCGATCTTCCTGGTCATCCTGGTGCTGGCCGCGCTCGCGAACATCTTCTCCAGCCACTTGCTGGCCGTCATCAACAACATCTCGGTGTGGTGGCACGTCGCCGGCGCCGCGGTCGTGGTCCTGGTGCTGATCCTCGTCCCGGACCACCACCAGAGCTTCACCTACGTCTTCACCGAGCGGATCAACAACTCCGGCTACGCCGACGCGAAGTACTGGTTCCTGGTGCTCCCGCTCGGGTTCCTGCTGACGCAGTACACGATCACCGGCTTCGACGCCTCCGCGCACCTCTCGGAGGAGACCCAGGGCGCCGCCGACGGTGCCGCCAAGGGGATCTGGCGCTCGATCTTCTACTCCGCCGTCGGCGGGTACGTCCTGCTGCTGGCCTTCGTCTTCGCCGTGCAGGACCCCGACGGGGTGAGCGAGGGCGGTGGTGCGGTGGACGTGATCTTCGGCCAGGCGCTGCCCACCTCCTGGCACTTCCTGGTGCTGCTGATCTCGACCGCCGGGCAGCTCTTCTGCACCACCGCCTGCCTGACCAGCGCCTCCCGGATGACGTACGCCTTCGCCCGCGACGGCGCGGTGCCCGGCTCCTCGCTGTGGGCCAAGGTCAACGAGTCCCGCAAGGTCCCGGTCAACGCGGTGCTGCTGGTCGCGGTCGTCGGCGCGGTCATCACCCTCCCCGCGCTGTGGGGCGTCGGTGGCATCCCGCTCGCCTTCTACGCGATCACCTCGGTCGCGGTGATCGGGCTCTACCTCGCCTTCGCGATCCCGATCTTCCTGCGCTGGAAGGCCGGCGACTCCTTCGAGACCGGGCAGTGGACCCTGGGCCGGCACTACAAGTGGCTCAACCTGGTCGCGGTCGCCGAGATCGCGGTCATCTCGGTCTACTTCATCCTGCCGTTCGTGCCGTCCGGCTGGATCACCAGCGACGACTTCTCCTGGGAGTCGGTCAACTACGCACCGGTCCTCACCGTCGGCTCGCTGGTCGTCCTCGGGATCTGGTGGGCGGTCTCGGCCCGGACCTGGTTCAAGGGGCCGAAGACCACCCTCGACTGAGCGGCGTCAGACGCCGTACGCAGCCAGCCAGCGCTCGATCTCGGCGTAGGCCTGCTTGCGGACCTCGGGGCGAGACAGGATCACGTCGTGCTTCGCCCCGGGGACGGCGACGTAGGTGACGTGGCTGCCGATCGCGGTCGACCAGCGGCGGATCTGGCGCACGTCGAGCACGATGTCGGTCGAGTGGACGAGCTCGCCCATCTCCTTGGGCTTGCTGGAGCGGTCCGAGGAGAGCACCAGCACCGGCGCCTTGACGTTCAGGCCGCGGTGGAGCCGGGAGTGGCCGTCGCGGATCGCCTTGAGCCAGCCGAGCCGGATCGGGTAGGAGCCGACCGGCTTGAGGCCGAGGTCGAACTCCCACTCGCCGTCGTGCTCGACGTGGAGCGACATGGTGTAGAAGCCGCTGACGTCGCGGCCGAGCTCGCGCATCGGCGCCCGGTGGCCGATCCGGCGCACCACCGGCGTGGCCACCTCGCGCAGCAGGAACGAGCCCTGCAGGTCGAGCCACGGCGAGTTGAGGACCATCCCGGCCAGCGCGTCGGGCTGGCGGTCGTCGGCCCACAGCGAGGTGGTCAGGCCGCCGGTGGAGTGGGCGCTGAGCATGACCTTGGCGTGGCCGTCGCGCTCGGTGATCCGCTCCCAGGCGGCGTCGATCTCGTCGAAGTACTCCGCCAGGTCACCGACGTACGTCCCCGACTGGTGCTCGCGCAGCGAGCGACCGTACTTCCGCAGGTCGAGGCCGTAGAAGTCGTAGCCGCGCGCGGTCCACCACTCGGCGTACTCCTTCTGGAAGAAGTAGTCGGAGAAGCCGTGCACGTAGAGGACGGCGGCCTTCGCGTCGCCGTCGGCCGGACGCTTGACCAGCGTGGCCACGACGGTGCCCTCGAAGTCGTCCGCGAGCTCGATGGTCTCCACGGTGTAGGGCTCACCGAGTACGTCGATCGTCATGAACGCATCCTCTCACCAGAAGGAAGGAACCAGGCCCCAACGTCCGTAGACGTCGGTCACGATCTGCTTCAGCCGCTCGGAGTCGGGGACCGCGTCGGGATCGAGCGCACGGATGCCCAGGTTGCAGGTCTCGCCGACCTCGCACCACCAGGACGTCACCCCGCCCCGCATCCGGCGCAGCTCGCCGCGGGTCGCCCCCAGTGCCAGGCCGCGGAAGACGATCGAGTCGGCAGCCACACCGAACGGTGCGATGAAGTCGGGGTCGGGGCGGCCCAGGTTGGAGGCGAGGCCCAGTGGCGTGACGACGTTCTTGAGCAGCGACTTCGCGACGCGGTCGGGGATCATCTGCGCCAGCGGCGCGATGTGGGCGATCGGGTCGGGACGGGTGCCCTTGAAGAGCGCGGAGAACTCCTTCTTCGCCCGCTCCCGGATGTGGGCGAGGTCGGTGACCCGGCCGACGCCGTCGCGCAGCTCGGTCTCGACGGCGATCGAGACGCCCGAGGTGGCGTTGGAGCGCAGGTCGCCCTCGCCGCGCATCGAGACGGGCAGCGACATCTTCACCGGCTCGCCGGGGCGGACGATCCCGGCTTCGAGGAGCACCTCGACCGAGATCGCGATCTGCAGGGTGTTGGAGGTGCCGCCGGCGCGCTCGACGGCGGCGTTCCACTCCGAGACCGGGCAGTCGGCGCCGGCGAAGGCCACCTCGTGGACCACGTCGTCGTCGGGCTGCGGGGGCGGCATCGGCCGTTTGTCGGAGGACTGGGCCTCCAGCACCGGCAGCTTCCCGGCCTTGCGCGCCGCCCGTAGGCCGCGGGCCGCGGCGCGGGCCATCGCGCGGGCGTCGCGCCGGTCGTCGGTCCGGGTGACCTCGGTCGCCGCGGGGTCGTCGAAGGGGAGCCGGGGCAGGGGCTGGCGGCGTACGGCTGCGATCAGGGCACCGAGCTTCATCCCGCCGTCGCAGACGATGTGCGAGGCGTTGTAGGTCACCACCGTGCCGCCGTCGGTCGTGTAGGCCATGAAGAACGCCCACAGCGGGCCCTTGACCGGGTCGAACGGCACCTCGTCGGTGGTGGTGTCGAGCCAGGTCATCACCTGGTCCGGCTTGATCCGGTCGGGGTGCAGGCGGACCGGCTCGGCCGTCGTCGCCGGCACCCAGCGGGAGCGCGCGCCGATCGCCTTCGGGCGGACGACGAGGCGGTTGAGCGGGCCCTTGGCCAGCTCGTCGACCACGTCCTGAACAGCCGACACCGGGATCTCGGCAGGGAAGCGCCACGCGGTCTGGCCCACGACCGGGACCCCGATCACGGTCGCGGAGCGGAGGAAGACCTCGTCGTCGTACGTCAGCCGGTTGGTGCGCTCGGGAGCGAACGGCGCCGGGCGGGCGCCGGGGCTGGCGGGCGGGAGTGAGGGCAGCATCACAGGCTCGGGCATGTGGTCTGGGTCCTGTCGTTGGGGGATTCTGGGACGCGATGCGGTTCGTCTTCGGGTTGATGGGCAGCCGCGGCGACGTGCAGCCGGCGCTCGCCGTGGCTCTCGAGCTGCGCCGTCGCGGCCATGAGGTCTCCGTCGGGGTCGCGCCCAACCTGGTGCCGCTGGCGACGCGGCTCGGGCTGGACCCGCATGCTGTCGGCCCTGACAGCGGTGCGCTGCTCGCCTCGTCCTTGGTCCGGGAGGAGATGCGCTCGGCCAATCCTCGCACCCGGGTGCGGGCGGTGCGCGCGGTCTCCGCCCACGGCTGGGACGACCTCCGCCGCGACCTGGTCGCGCTGGCGGGGGAGCGCGGCAGCGCGGACGTGGTCGTCGCGGGTCTGCTCGGGCAGGAGGTCGGCTCGGCGCTCGCGGAGCGGATCGGTGCCGGGTTCGCGGCGCTGCACTACTTCCCGGTCCGCGCCAACCGGTCGGTCAAGGTCGTGCCCGGACCCGAGGCCGTCCAGCAGAAGGCGTGGGACGTCGGCATGCGGATGCGCTGGGAGCTGACCCGCGAGGCCGAGAACGCCCAGCGTGCCGCGCTCGGCCTGCCGCCCGCCCGCACCGGGCTGCCGACCCGGCTCCGTGACCGCGGCGCGGTCGAGGTGCAGGCCTACGACCCGCTGCTCGTCCCCGGGCTGAGCCAGGAGTGGGGCATCCAGAGTCCGTTCGCCGGCTTCCTGGCGCTGAGCGAGGCCGACCGGCTCCGGCTGGGGGAGACCGGACTGTCCGACGACCTCGGCGACTGGCTCGCGGCGGGCTACCCGCCGGTCTACGTCGGCTTCGGGTCGATGCCGGTGACCGACCCTGCCCGGCTGGTGGCCGACGTCGCCGCCGCGACCGAGGACCTCGGCCTGCGCGCGCTCATCAGCAGCGGCTGGAACTCCTTCGAGGTCGACGCCCCCGACCACGTACGTCTCGTGGGTGCCGTCGACCATGCCACGGTGCTGCCGCGATGCGTCGCCGCGGTCCACCACGGCGGGGCGGGCACGACCGCAGCGGTGCTGCGCGCGGGGATCCCGAGCGTGGTCGGGTGGTACTCCGCCGACCAGCCGGTCTGGGGTCGCCTGCTCGGCGACCTCGGTGTCGGCACCTCGTTCCGGGCCGCTCGTCTGGACCGTGACCGGCTCCGTGAGGCGCTCCGCTCGGTGCTGATGCCGGGCGTGCGTGAGCGGGCCGCCGAGGTGGCGACCCTGCTGATCACGCCCGAGGTCGCGGTCGCCAGGGCCGCAGATGCGCTCGAACGAGCCCGCTGAGGGCGTCACCACACCTCGACGGTCAGACCCCACGAGCCGAGCTCCTCGACGACCAGTCTCTTCAGGAAGTCCAGGTCGGGCACGCGGTCGGGCTCGGCGGCGACCAGGTTGAGCGTCGTACGCGGCCCCGACTGGATCAGCCAGGCGATGATCCCGCCGCCGACATCGTAGGCGTCCTGGGCGGTCGCGTTCTGGTAGCCGGCGAGCCCGGCCACGAGCCGTACGTCATCGCCCATCGCGTAGCGGTAGTCGTCGGGGAGCTGGGGCAGGTTGGAAGCCATGCAGGCGGCGGCCGGCGGCTGCGGCAGCTTGTCGAGCACCGCGTCGGGCAGCATCTGCATCATCGCCAGCGGCACCGGGACCAGCCCCGGGCCGGCCTGCCCGAGGCGGATGTAGGCCGCCTTGGAGAGCTTCTTGATCGCCGCGAGATCACGCGCGTCGAGCACGTCGCGCGGCACCTCGACCATGGCCACGCGCGTCGAGTTGGCGCGTACGTCCCCGGGCTGGAAGTCGCTCATCGGCAGCGAGACCGGGACGTCGCCCCGGTCGACCGGAACGTGGTCGATGCGGACGAGCAGGTCGGCGACCACGTTGATGAACCAGGCGTTGGTCGAGCCGCCGTGCTCGGCGGCGATCTTCGTCATCGTCTCCGTGTCGAACTCGGTGATCATCCGCGGCATCCGCCACGTCTCCGGGTCCGGGTTCGGGGTGGCCTCCGGGTAGACGCGGGGCGCCTTCGTGGCCAAGGCGGCGGTGCCGTCCTTCTTCGCCTGACGGCGGGCCCTGGTCCAGTCGCGGACGGCGCGCCACTGGCCGAGCGAGTCGGCGGCCTCGGCGCGGAGCCGGTGCCAGCCGTCGGCAGGTGCCTCCGGGAGCCGCAGCGGCTCGCCACGGGAGGCTCGGCACACCGCGTCGAGCACCGAGCCGCCGTCGCCGACGGCGTGGGCCAGCAGCATCGAGACGACCGAGGTGCCGTCGTCGAGGTTGACGGCGGCGAGCCGGTAGGTCAGGCCCTCGTGCGGGTCGAGGTGGTCGCTGTGGCGCTCCTGGAGCCAGTCGGCGATCTCGGCGACCGGGAGGAGGTCCTCGTAGAGCTCGAGGGTCTCACGGTCGGCGTTGGTCCACAGGTCGCGGGCCCCGGGGAACGTGGCCCGGTGCAGCCGGCGCGACAGCCCGCCCTCGGCCAGGCCGGCCGCGATGTGCCGCAGCCGGTCGGCGTCGTAGGGGCTGTTGAGCCGCCAGATCCACTGGTTGGCGATCGGACTTCCGAGGCCGCGATGGCGCCGGGCGAAGAGATCGTCGGCGAACTGGAGGCGGCCGGAGTTGTCGATCGGTGCACGGGTGGCAGCTGGCATGGGGGGTCCTCGAGATAGAGCGGGCAGCCGGGCAAGGCGGGGCAGGAGCGCGCGCAGGGGGAGGAGTCAATCGGAGTTGATACGTCATGTAAACCCCCGGGGGCAATAAAGACGTGTGGTGATTCCCACGTCCGGGGGCGGTCGAATTCGGGGGTGCGACTGTGTGCACAATAGGCCGCGACATGTGACGACATCGCTGTCGTCGCTGACGGGTCGCCTTCTCGGGCTACGGCGTTCTTGAGGTTCGTTCGGGTCCCCGGAGACGGGCGTTCACCCGCAATGAGCCCCCCACCTCAGAGAGGAACTCCACCTCCGATGGAGTACACCGAGCTGTCCGCGTACGACGTTCCCCCGGGCGAGGTGACCGCGTGGATCCCCACCGCGGACCCGAGTGCCTGGGTCGACGACGACCGCCGACTGTCCCACAACCACGAGCTGCACCTCGACACCGCCGAGGCAGGATCCTGGATCGGCTCGATCATGCGGTTGACGGGGCAGCTCGACGAGGCGGCGCTCGAGCTGGCGCTCCGGGCCTGGGTCGGACGCCACGAGGCGCTGCGTGGGTCCGTCGAGGACGCTCCCGCGGGCCGGCGGCGTCGTGCCATCGCCCCTGAGGCCGTGTCGATGACCACCACCGCGCTCGGCCGGTTCGACGGCGACGACGCCCGGGGCCGTATCTCGGATTTCCTCGCCGACCACATCGACCCCTCGGCCTGGCCCTACGTCGTCTTCGTGACGGTGGCCGACGCCGACGGCTTCACCCTCGTCTTCGGGGCCGACCACGGGGTCATGGACGCCTACTCCCAGCTGCTCTGGTTCGAGGAGATCGCCACGCTGTACGAGCGGGCGCAGGCCGGCGAGCCGTTCACGGAGCTGGCCGTGGCCACCACCGGCAGCCACATCGACCACGCCGCCGCGGAGCGGGTCACCGGCGACGCGATGTCGCTGGAGAGCGAGTCGGTGCGGGTCTGGCGCGACTGGCTGACCGGTCCCGACGGCCGGCTCCGGTTCGCCGACTTCCCGGTCACGGGCATCACCGACGTACCGGCCTCGGCGGCGCCGCTGCCGCAGGCCAGCCTGTCGCAGTGGCTCGGCGACCCCCGTCAGGCCCAGGTGCTCGCTGAGCTGTGCAAGAGCGCGGGCGTCTCGTTCCAGGCCGGGATGATGGGCGCGATGGCGTACGTCCTGGGTGCCCGGCACGGCGTGGAGCGGATGCGTTTCGTGGCGCCCATGCACACCCGCTACACGGCCGAGCACGCCGCCGCCGTCGGCTGGTACGTCGGCCTCGTCCCGGTCACCCTCGACATCTCCGGCGCGACGACGCTGCCCGAGGTCGCCGTCCGCGTCCAGGCCGCGCTCGCGGAGTCGAAGCCGCTGGTGCCGCAGCCGTTCGCCCGGGTCGCCGACCTGCTCGGCGTCTCGGACGCCCCACACTTCGTCGTCACCTTCGTGGACACCCGCTTCATCCCCGGCGCCGAGCGCTGGAACGGCTGGGACGCCCGTACGCTGCGGGCCCCCGTCCGCGCCGACGACGAGGTCTATCTCTGGCTCGTGCGTGACCGGGACGGTCTCAACGTCTCCACGCGCTACCCGGAGACCGTCGCCGCCGAGCGGGCCGTGCGCGACCTCATCGGCGGGATGAGCGATCTCTTCGACGAGATCGCCCGGCCCGAGGCCGCCTCGCTCGAGGGCACCGCATGAGGATCGGGCCGCTGGCCGAGCTCGCGCCGGCGCCGGGCCGGGTGGTCGTGCTGCGTCCGACGGCGGAGTGCCAGGCGGCGGCCGACGCTGCGCCGGTCTCGCCGGGCGCACCCTCGTTCCTGCAGGCCGACCACCTCAACGCCTACCGCGCCAAGGTCGCCGCCGGTGGCGTGCACCGCGCCTGGACCGGCACCGCCGGTGAGTTCTCCGGCGCCTTCTCGGCCGCCGCCTACGCGGGGGCGCTGACCTCGTTCGTGGGTCGCCACGAGGGGCTGCGGACCTGGTTCGACCTCTCCGGATCCGCGCCGGTACGGCATCTGGTGCCGGCCGAGGCGATCGCCTTCGAGGCCGTCGAGGTCGAGGCGCCGGCCGACTGGTCCGGCGGCTGGGAGGAGCTCCTGGTCAGCCTGTGGGACGAGCAGTGCCGCCCCGACTCGTGGGCGCCGTTCCTCCTCGGCGCGATCGTCCGCGAGGACGGCTTCACCTACTTCTGGGGCTGCGACCACGCCTTCACCGACGGCGCCTCGCAGCTGATGATCCCGGCCGAGCTGGGCGCCGCCTACGCCGCGGCGCTCGGCGCCGCGCTCGGCGCCGAGGTCGAGCCGCTGCCCGCGGCCGACAGCTTCGTGACGTACGCAGCCGCCGAGCAGCAGCTCGCTGCGTCCTGTGACGCGGAGACGCCGGCCGTGCGCGAGTGGGCCGACATCGTCTCGCGCCACGGCGGGCGGCTGCCGCGGTTTCCGGTCTCCCTGGGGCTGGATGCGGGGGAGACCGCGCCGGTCCGGGTCCGGCGATGGACGGCGCTGGAGGGCGAGGCGGTGGATGCGCTCGAGTCGCTGTGTCGCTCCGCCGGGGGAAGGTTCACCAGCGGCGTCTTCGCGCTCCTGGCCCACGCCGAGCAGCGCCTGACCGGCAGCTCGGACTATCTCGGCATCACCGTGCTGGGCACCCGCACGCAGCAGACCGCGATGTCGCACGGCTGGTTCTGCAACTTCGCACCCGTCTCGATGCAACTCGGGGAGACCTTCGCGGAGACCGTGCTCGCCGCGGAGAAGGCCTTCGGGACCGCCCGCGAGCTGGCCCGCACCCCGGTCCATGTGCCGCTGGGTGCGATGGTCGCCGGCGGGGTGCTCGCGCCTACTGAGCTGGCCAGCCCGCAGATGGTCTCTTACCTCGACGTACGCAAGTTCCCCGGCGCCGGCACCGAGCCGTTCGACACCGGTCTGCACTTCACCGGCGAGGGACGTACCGCCAACGCGAGCCTGTGGGTCAACCGCTTCGCCGACCGCTTCGAGCTGGCCACGCAGAGCCCCGACACCGAGCAGGGCGGACGGGCCGTGGTGACCTACGTCGAGGCTCTTCGCGACGTGCTCGCCGACCTCGGCCTGCCGGTGTGCCCCGTCGACGCCGACCAGATCATCGGGACCGGACATGCTGGTCACGACCGCTGACCTGTGGGCGCCGCGGCCGGGCACGCTGCTGCGCTGGGACCTCTCCGCCCCGCAGCACGGTGCACCCGCCGAGCTCTCCCTCAACCAGCGCAACCACCTCGCCGGCGCGATGGCCGGGGCGCAGACCGTCTGGCTCGCGGCCGCCTTCGACGTCGACGGCCCGATCGAGCCGGTCGCGCTCTCGCGCACCTGGCGCGCCTTCCTCGCCCGCCACGGCAGCCTGCAGCTCGAGGTCGTCGCCGGACCCGACGGGCCGCAGGCGCGTCGTCACCACCCCGGCACCCTGACCTGGTCGGTCGCCACCGTCGGTCACACCAGGTCGGTCGAGGAGACCCGCGTCGCGCTGCACACCGCGCTCGACGAGCGGTGCGGACCGTTCGGCTATCCCGCCTTCCTGCCCGCGGCGATCTCCCGACCGGACCGCTCCACGATCGTCCTCGGCATGGACCACCTGCACTGCGACGCCCACTCCGTCGCTGTCGCGGTCGAGGAGCTCTCGGCCCTCTACGTAGCGTTCACCGAGGGTGGTGAGGAGCCTTCGCTGCCGCCGGTGTCCTCGTTCCTCGACGCCGTCTCGCAGGGTTCCGACGGCCCGGCCCGGGTGGCTCCCGACGCCCCGCTGCTGCGCGGCTGGGGCGAGTTCCTCGGGGGCCGCGGCCATCAGCTGCCCACCTTCCCGCTGCCGCTCGGTCTCGAGCCGGGGGAGCGGGCCGCCCAGGCCACCGCCGTCGCTCCGCTGGCCGACGCCGGCCTGATGGACCGGATCGGCGCCCGTGCCCGCAACAGCGGCGCCTCGACGTACGCCGCCGTCCTGGCCGCCCTCGCCACCGCGCTCGCCGACCTCGGCGGCGGTGACCGTCTGGACACGATGGCACCCGTCTCGACCCGCTCGGCCGACCCGTTGACCCGCTCGATCGGCTGGTACACCACCACCGTCCCCCTCACCGTCCCCGCCTCGCTCACCGACGTGGGTCTGGCCGAGGCCGGCGACGCGGTCCGCCACGGCGTACGCCTCGGCTCGGTGCCCCTCGACCAGGTGCTCGGCTCGCTCAACGAGCCGCTGGTGCAGACCCGCAGCGACGTCTTCGTCGTCTCCTGGGTCGACTACCGCCATGTCCCCGGCGGCTCGGCCCATCTCTACCGCGACGCCCAGCACATCTCGGCCTCCACCCAGGCCGACGACGTCCAGATCTGGTTCTCCCGCACGCACACCGGCCTCGCCGTCCGGATCCGCTATCCCGACACGGCCGTGGCCGCGGCGTCCGTCGAGTCCCTCCTCGACCGCCTCCGCATGAGGCTCGCCGACCTCTCCCGCCAGCCCGACGACGCCGCCATCCTCCGCATCGAATGATCGGGTCATCGTCTAGTAAAAGGCAGCGAACCGACTCCCATGGCTGCGCTCACCCTCCGTACAGCGTGCGGATGACGTCCTCGATGGCCGGCTCGTGGATGGACAGATCGGCGACGTCGTACGCAGCCGCGACCTGCGCGACCAGGGGAGCAGCGGAGGCGCCGGCCGGGAACGAGAGCCACTGGCGCGGCCCCTCGACCTTCACCACCTGAGCCCCCTCGACGGAGATCGCCGGCGCCTCGTCGACGAGGTCGACGACGAGCGTGCGGGAGGCATCGCCGTTGAGGCGCAGCGAGGACAGCGGTCCGTCGAAGACGGCGGTGCCGTGGTCGATCACGATGACCCGGTCGCACAGCGCCTCGATGTCCTGCAGGTCGTGGGTGGTGAGCATCAGGGTGGTGCCGCGCTCGTGGTTGAGGGCCCGCAGGAACTCCCGCAGCCGCCCCTTGGAGATCACGTCGAGACCGATCGTGGGCTCGTCGAGGTAGAGGATCTCGGGGTCGTGGAGCAGCGCGGCCGCGATGTCGCCGCGCATCCGCTGCCCCAGGCTCAGCTGCCGCACCGGCGTGTCCATCAGGTCGCCGAGGTCGAGGAGCGCGACGTGGTCCTCCAGGTTGCGGCGGAAGGTCTTGTCGGGGATCCGGTAGATCCGCCGCAGCAGCTCGAAGGAGTCGCGCAGCGGAAGGTCCCACCACAGCGACGTACGCTGCCCGAAGACGACCCCGATCCGCCGGGCCAGCTCCCGGCGCTGGCGGGCGGGCTCCAGGCCGGCGACGAGCGCCGTGCCGCCGGAGGGCACCAGGATGCCGGTGAGCATCTTGATGGTCGTCGACTTCCCGGCCCCGTTGGGGCCGATGTAGCCGACCATCTCGCCGGCGTCGATCTCGAAGGACAGGTCATGCACCGCCTGCTTCACCACCGACGTACGTCTCACGACACCCGCACGCTTGCGGATGGTGAACTCGCGGGACAGGTCCCGCACCTCGATCAGTGCCACATCAGCTCCCCGTGGATCGATAGCGACGAAGCCCCTGACGCCACACCAGCGTGGTGACGCCGACCAGCACCAGCGCGGCCAGGGGCGAGGCGAAGCGGAACCAGCTCGGCGCGCCGAACGGGTCGTGCAGCCCGAGCAGGAACAGGCACGGATACCAGTTCACGAACGCGAGCGGCAGCAGATAGGTGAGCGACCGGACGACCTCGCGCGGGAAGACCGTCATCGGGTACTGCATGATCGTGTTGCCGCCGTAGGTGAAGGCGTTCGCGAACTCCGAGGCGTCGGTGGTCCAGAACTGGATCGTCGAGAAGGCCACGAACACGCAGAAGTAGATGACCACGCCCGAGACGATCGCCATCGCGAGCACGGCCAGCCGTTGCGGGCTCCACTCCACGATCGGCGCCGCCCACGCGAAGACCGCGAGACTCTGGGCGATCTGGCCGAGCCGGCGCAGCTCGAACCGGTCGGCGCACAGCTGCACCAGCACCGGGACCGGCTTGGTCATCATCGCGTCGAGGTCCCCGCTGCGTACCTTCTGACCGATCTTCTCCACACTCCCGACCAGCATGTCGGCGATCCGGAACGAGATCGAGGTGACTCCGTAGAACAGGGCGATCTCGCGCAGAGTGAAGCCGCCGTAGGCGTCGAGGTGGCCGAACATCAGCCAGATGGCGACGAAGTCGAGGAAGGTGATCAGCACCCCACCGACCGTCATCGTCCAGAACGACAGCGGGTAGGCCATCGCGGCCCGGATCCACAGCGCCGCGATGAGCCAGTATGCGCGCACCGCATCAGCCACCCTGGACCACCACCTTCCGGGTCGCGGCGCGCAGCACGAGCGCGCACGCTCCCAGCAGGACCACCGCCCATGCGACCTGCAGCCCGATCGCGGCCAGCAGGTCGAGCCCGGTGTGGCGGCCCAGCCAGATGTCGGCCGGGGTCTGGATGTAGGAGGCGAAGGGCAGCGCCAGAGCGACCTGGCGCAGACCGTCGGGGAAGAGGTTGAGCGGCAGCGTCAGCCCGCTGAAGAAGGTCGCGAGCACACTCAGCAGCACCCGCGGCCCGGTCGCGTCCAGGAGCCAGAACGCGCTGGCGGCGAAGAGGAACCGGACCGCGAAGCTGACCACGACCGCGAGCGCGACGCTGACCAGGAATCCCGCCGCGCCGGCGGGGGACGGCATCACCAGACCGAAGAGCAGCGCGCCGACGATCGTCGGCGCCACGCCCCGGGTCGCGAAGTGGTAGAGACCGCGACCGAGATCGGCGGCGAGATACCAGCCCAGGACGCTGACCGGACGGTAGAGGTCGACGGCGATGTCGCCGTTGCGGATCCGCTCGGCGAGGTCGTCGGTCGAGCCGCCGCTCCACAGCGCGATGGTCATCAGCAGCGCCTGGCCTATCCACACGTAGGTGACCGCCTGCTCGGCCCCGTAGCCGCCGGCGGACGGGTTCTGCTCCCACAACGCCAGGTAGGCGAAGCTGAGGATGATCCCGAAGACCGAGTTGGTGAAGATCCCGGCGAGCGTCGCGGCGGTGTAGGTGGAGTAGCGGCGGAAGGACCGGATCGCGATCGCTGCATACAGACTCAGATGTGCATGCAGCGTCCCGGACACCTGACGTACGTTGGCACAGGAGGGCCTGCGGACGCCAAGGGGTTTCCCTGGAATAAGGTTGATGAAGCAACTGTTTGCCGAGTAGTTCGGATTTCAACTATCGTGGTAGGCCCACGAAAGGGGCAGTGAACAATGGGTATGCAGTTCGGCATCTTCACCGTCGGTGACGTGACCATGGACCCGACGACCGGCAAGACCCCGACGGAGCACGAGCGGATCAAGGCCACCGTCGAGATCGCCAAGCACGCCGAGGAGGTGGGCCTGGACGTCTTCGCGACGGGTGAGCACCACAACCCGCCGTTCATCGCCTCCAACCCGACCGCGACGCTGGCCTACATCGGTGCCCAGACCGAGAACATCATCCTGAGCACTGCGACCACGCTGATCACCACCACCGACCCGGTGCTGATCGCGGAGGACTACGCCAAGATCCAGCACCTCACCGACGGCCGTGTCGACCTGATGATGGGCCGCGGCAACACCGGCCCGGTCTACCCCTGGTTCGGCAAGGACATCCGCCAGGGCATCAACCTGGCGATCGAGAACTACGCCCTACTGCGCCGGCTGTGGAGCGAGGACGTCGTCGACTGGTCCGGCCGGTTCCGTACGCCGCTGCAGGGCTACACCTCGACGCCGCGGCCGCTGGACGGCGTCGCGCCCTTCGTCTGGCACGGCTCGATCCGCTCGCCGGAGATCGCTGAGCAGGCTGCGTACTATGGCGACGGTTTCTTCCACAACCACATCTTCTGGCCGGCCTCGCACACCAAGCAGATGGTGCAGCTCTACCGGCAGCGCTTCGAGCACTACGGTCACGGCACCGCCGACCAGGCGATCGTCGGACTGGGCGGGCAGTTCTTCATGCGGCCCAACTCCCAGGACGCGATCAACGAGTTCCGGCCCTACTTCGACAACGCCCCGGTCTACGGCCACGGACCTTCGCTGGAGGACTTCAGCGAGGCCACGCCGCTGACCGTCGGCTCGCCGCAGCAGGTCATCGAGCGGACCCTCTCCTTCCGGGAGTACGTCGGCGACTACCAGCGCCAGCTCTTCCTCCTCGACCACGCCGGGCTGCCGCTGAAGACGGTGCTGGAGCAGCTCGACCTCTACGGCGAGATCCTCCCGACCCTGCGCGCGGAGTTCGAGAAGCTGCGCAAGCCGGGTGTCCCGGACGCCCCGACCCACGCCTCCCTGGTGGAGAAGGCCGGCGGCGCCAAGGACTCGACCGTCTACGCCGCGGGCGACTCCGCCACCGGCTCGTCCGACCGCGACCTCGATGACCCCGAGGTCGCCAAGGTCCTCGAGGGGGAGCTGTGACCCGGATCGTCGTCGTCTCCGCGGGGCTCTCGGTCCCGTCCTCGACCAAGCTGCTCGCCGACATGCTCGGCGAGGCGACGACCCGGGCCGTCCAGGCCCGGGGCGCCGAGGTCGAGGTCGAGCACATCGAGCTGCGCGGCCTGGCCCACGAGCTGACCGACAACCTGCTCACCGGCTTCGCCAAGCCGGCGCTGCAGGCGGCCATCGACCAGGTACGCCGCGCCGACGCCGTGATCGCGGTGACCCCGGTCTTCTCCGCGTCCTACTCGGGCCTGTTCAAGACGTTCTTCGACGTCCTCGAGCAGGGTGTCCTCGATGCCAAGCCGGTCCTGATCGCGGCCACCGCGGGCACCGCCCGGCACTCGCTGGTGCTCGAGCACGCGCTGCGGCCGCTCTTCGCCTACCTGCACGCCGTGGTCGTCCCGACCGGGGTCTTCGCCGCCACCGACGACTTCGCCGGTGGCCCGGAGCTCCCCAAGCGGGTCGACCGTGCCGCCACCGAGCTGGCCGCCCTGCTGGCGGTCGGCGGTGGCGCGCCCGCCCCGGCGCCGCACCGGACGCTGGTGGAGGACGAGTTCGCCAACCCGACCTCCTTCGAGACGCTGCTCAAGCGGGCCTCCGAGGGGCCGCCGGAGTTCTGACCCGGGGTCGTTCCTTCGGGTGTCGATGCGAACACGGACGCGAGATACCGGGGGTTTGCCGTGCAGTACGACAGAATGCGTCTCGACCGCTGCCCCCAACACCGAGCGGAGCCGTTGTGCCCAGCTATGAGCCGAGCGTCGTCGTTGCCGACGTGTCGCCTCTACTCCGTGCTGGACTCACGACTCTGCTCGCGCGTGGTGGCTACCAGGTCGTGGGCGACGCCGGTGACGCCGAGGCGCTGATCCAGGCCGCCACCGACACGCTGCCCACGCTGGTGGTCACCGACGCCCGGCTCGGCCCCGCCGACGAGGGGATCCGCGCCGCGATCCGGCTGCACGAGAAGGTGCCGGAGATGGGCATCGTTGTGCTCGCGGACTCGGTCGACACGGCGTACGCGGCCCCGGTCTTCGCCAGCACCGGCACCGGGGGTCTCGGCTACCTGCGCAAGTCCCGGGTACGCACCATCCCGCACTTCCTCGACGTCGTCGGACGGGTGGCGTCGGGCGAGGTCGTCGTCGACCCGGAGGTCATCTCGCGGATGGTCGCGGGGGCCCCGGACGCCGATGCGGAGGCGATGGCGAGGCTGTCGATGCGCCAGAGCGAGGTGCTCGGCCTGATCCAGGCCGGGTTCCCCGACCGCGCGATCATCAGCAGGCTCTTCAGCAGCAGACGGCAGTTCGAGCGGTGCCTGAGCGAGATCTTCCTCGCGCTCGGCCTCTCCGGCGACGTCGAGCACCGGCGTACGCCGACGCTGCTGACCCACCTCGCCTCCGGCTGACGGTGGGAGCCCTCGAGGCTCCCACCGCCGGAGCTCAGTGCTGGTAGGTGCCGACCATGACAGCGCGGGCCAGGGCCTTGAAGGCCAGGTTGAAGGAGACGACCGCCGGGGTGACCCCGTCGTCGACGCCCAGCGTCTCCTCGCCGACGGCGTGCACGACGAAGTAGTAGCGGTGGACCTGGTCGCCGGCCGGGGGAGCGGCGCCGCCGAAGTCCTTGGTGCCGAAGTCGCTGGCGACGTGGAAAGCCTTGCCCGGGAGTTCGGCGGTCGCGGCGCCGGCGCCGGCCGGCAGCTCGGTGACGTCGGCCGGGACGTCGACCAGGGCCCAGTGCCAGAAGCCGCTGGGGGTCGGTGCGTCGGGGTCGAAGCAGGTGATGACGTACGACTTCGTCCCCTCCGGCGCGCCGCTCCAGCTGAGCTGCGGGGAGGTGTTGCCACCGTCGTGGACCTGGTCCTGCTTCAGCGGCTGACCGTCGGTCACGTCCTGGCTGGTCAGCGTGAAGGAGGGGAGGGCGGGCATGAGCGAGTAGGGGTCCGGCTTCACCGGACGATCGAGAGCCATGCGCACCAACGTAGTCCGCGAATCGACCCGTTGTCAGGACGCGGTCCGGTGTTGGGCGAGGATGTACCCATGAGTTCTGAGCATGCCGTTCCCTATCCCGCCGGCCTCATCCTGGAGGGGCGGAGGGTGGTCGTCGTGGGTGGTGGCCGAGTGGCGCAGCGGCGCGTGCCGGCGCTGATCGCCGCGCGTGCGGTGGTCGAGGTCGTCTCGCCCTCGCTGACGCCCGCGCTGGAGGGTCTGCTCGGCTCGGGCGAGATCACCTGGCGCTCGGAGCGTTTCACCGCGGACGTGCTCGACGGAGCCTGGTACGTCATCGCCGCGACCCAGAACGCCGACGTCAACGAGGAGGTCTCGGCCGCCGCCGAGGAGCGACGGATCTTCTGCGTACGCTCCGACGACGGCACGCAGGCCACCGCCTGGACCCCGGCGACGGGCCACGACGGCGACCTGACCGTCGCTGTGCTGGCCAACCGCGACCCGCGGCGTTCCGCGGGCGTACGCGACCGGATCCTCGACGGGCTCCGCTCCGGTGACCTGATCGCTCCGCACGAGCGCCAGCGGGTGCCCGGCGTGACCCTGGTCGGTGGCGGTCCGGGTGACCCCGGGCTGATCTCGGTCGCCGGCCGCAAGGCGCTGATGGAGGCCGACATCGTCGTCGCCGACCGGCTGGCGCCGCGCGAGCTGCTCTCCGAGCTGCCCGCCGACGTCGAGCTGGTCGACGTCGCCAAGCTTCCCCGCGGGCGTTCGGCCCAGCAGGAGGAGATCAACCGGATCATCGTCGAGGCGGCCAAGGAGGGGAAGGCGGTCGCGCGGTTCAAGGGCGGCGACAACTTCATCTTCGGCCGAGGCTTCGAGGAGGTGCTCGCCTGTCGTGAGGCCGGCGTGCCGGTCCACGTCATTCCCGGCCTGACCTCGCCGGTGACCGTCCCGGGCGTCGCCGGCATCCCGGTGACCCACCGCGGCGTCGCCCACGAGTTCACCGTGATCTCCGGCCACGTCCCGCCCGGCGACCCGACCTCGCTGACCAACTGGCCCGCCGTCGCCCAGCTCGGCGGCACCCTCGTCCTTCTCATGGCCGTCCAGAACGCCCCCGCGATCGCGACCGCCCTTCTCGACGGTGGACGTGTCGGGTCGACCCCCGTCGCGGTCATCTGCGACGGCACGATGCCCACGGAGCGTACGGTCCTGGCGACCCTCGAGACCCTCGAGAAGACCCTCGCCGACGAGAACGTCCAGCCTCCCGCGATCATCGTCATCGGCGAGGTCGTCCGCGTCGCCCACCCCGACTCCTTCTAGACCTCGGCGTAGTTCCCCACCTGAGTGAGGCTTCCCCACCCTCCGGAGCGTGGGGAAGCTGCGCACGAGTGGGGAAACCCACGGATGCGTGGGGGAGTCCGACCCAGATCTACGCTGGACCCCTCATGGCAACCCTGATCGAGATCTCCGACCCCGCCGACGCCCGGCTCGCCGACTACCGTGATCTGCGCGACGTCGAGCTGCGCAAGTCGATGGAGGCTGCCGAGGGGCTCTTCCTGGCGGAAGGCGAGAAGGTCGTACGCCGCGCCGTGACCGGTGGCTTCGAGCCGCGCTCGTTCCTGATGGCGCCGAAGTGGCTCGACGGGCTCGCCGACGTGCTCGAGTCGACCGATGCGCCGTGCTACATGATGAGCGAAAAGGCGGCCGAGGAGGTCACCGGGTTCCACGTGCACCGCGGTGCGCTCGCGTCGTTGAAGCGCCGGCCGCTGCCGTCGGTGGAGTCGGTGCTGGCCGGCGCTCGTTCGGTCCTGGTGCTCGAGGACATCGTCGACCACACGAACGTCGGCGCGATCTTCCGGTCGGGCGCGGCGCTCGGGTTCGACGCCGTCCTGCTGGCGCCCCGCTGCGCCGACCCCCTCTACCGGCGCTCGATCAAGGTCGCGATGGGTGCGGTCTTCGCGCTGCCGTGGACCCGCCTGCCGGACTGGTATGAAGCCCTCCCGACCCTCTCCGCCGCCGGCTTCACGACCGTCGCCCTGACCTTGGCCGAGGACGCCGTCGACATCGAGAAGGCTGTCGAAGGCGTCGACAAGGTCGCCCTCGTGCTCGGCTCCGAGGGCCACGGCCTCTCCCCGCGCTGGCAGCAGGCCGCCGACCGCCGCGCCATCATCCCGATGTCCGCCGGCATCGACTCCCTCAACGTAGCCGCCGCCACCGCGGTCGCCTGCTACGTCACCGCCCGCCGCTAACCTGCCGAGAATGCAGTTGTGGGCGACGAAGATCTACTTTCGTCGCCCACAACTACAGATTCGGCGTCCACAGGTGCGGACTCGGCCGGGACCTCAGACCAGGTGCCACCAGACGGTCGTGTTGGCGGGGACATCCACCGTTCCGTCGGCGACCGTGACGGGCTCGTTGGAGAGGAGTACGTCACCAGGTGCTGCGATGCGTACGGGCTCCTTGGTGGTGTTGACCGTGCACGCGAAACCGGAGCGCTCGAACCAGAGGACCCCGGCGGGGGCCTCGTCGTGCCAGGTGACCGCGTCGCCGGCGCCGAGGCCGGAGGTCTCGCGACGGATCTTCAGCGCCGAGCGGTAGAGCTCGAGGGTGGAGCCGTCGACACCCGTCTGGGCTTCGACGCTCAGCTCACCCCAGGACGACGGCTGGGGCAGCCAGGAGCCGCCGTCGCCGAAGCCGTAGGACGTGCCTGTCCGGGTCCACGGGAGCGGCACGCGGCAGCCGTCGCGGAAGCCGTCCTGGCCGTTGGCACGGTGGAAGGACGGGTCCTGGCGGACCTCGTCGGGCAGGTCGGTGACGTCGGGGAGGCCGAGCTCTTCCCCCTGGTAGACGTACGCCGACCCCGGGAGCGCGAGCATCAGCAGCGTCGCCGCACGAGCCCGCCGCAGCCCGAGCGGGCGGTCGCCCGCCGTCCGGATCTGGGTCCCCGACCCCGGCGGGTTTGCGAACCGGGTGGAGTGCCGGGTGACGTCGTGGTTGGAGAGCACCCAGGTCGCCGGAGCACCGACCGGACGCATCGCGTCCAGCGAGCTGTCGATGACCTTGCGCAGCGCCGCGGCGTCCCAGGCCGTGTCCAGGTACTCGAAGTTGAAGGCCTGGTGCAGCTCGTCGGGGCGTACGTAGTTGGCCGACCGTGCCACGGTCGGCGTCCAGGCCTCGGCGACGAAGATCCGGCCCGGGTAGTCCGCCAGCACCCGACGCCACGACCGGTAGATCTCGTGGACGCCGTCCTGGTCGAAGAAGGGCATCACGTCGTTGCCGAGCAGGTGGAGCTGGTCCGCGTGGCCGATGGACGGCAGGCCCTCGGCCTTGACCAGGCCGTGGGCGACGTCGATGCGGAAGCCGTCGATGCCGAGGTCGAGCCAGAACCGCAGGATGTCCAGGAACTCCGCGGCGACCTCGGGGGAGTTCCAGTTGAAGTCGGGCTGCTCGGGCGCGAAGAGGTGGAGGTACCACTCGCCGTCGGGCACCCGGGTCCACGCGGGACCGCCGAAGATCGAGTCCCAGTCGTTGGGTGGCTCCGAGCCGTCCGGCCCGAGCCCGGGCAGGAAGTGGTAGCGCGAGCGCATCGGCGACCCGCGACCCTCGGCCAGCGCCTGCTGGAACCACTCGTGCTGGTCGGAGGAGTGGTTGGGGACGATGTCGGCGATGATCTTCAGCCCGAGCTCGTGTGCCGAAGCGATCAGCGCACGAGCGTCGTCGAGCGTGCCGTAGCGCGGGTCGACCGCCCGGTAGTCGGAGACGTCGTAGCCCCCGTCGGCCTGCGGCGAGGCGTAGAACGGGCTCAGCCACACCGCATCCACGCCGAGCGAGCGGAGGTAGGGGAGCCGCGACCGAATCCCGGGAAGGTCACCGGTGCCGTCGCCGTCGCTGTCGGCGAAGCTGCGCGGGTAGACCTGGTAGATGACGGCGTCACGCCACCATTCGGAGTTCATGAGAGAGAAGACCTTTCAGCCCTTGACGCCGCCGGCGGTCAGACCGGTGACGACGTGCCGTTGGACGAGGTAGAAGAAGACGGTGACGGGGATGGCGATGAGGACCGCGGTGGCGGCCATCAGGTTCCACTGCGCGTCGTGCTCGCTGATGAAGCTCTGCAGCCCGACCGCGAAGGTGTACTTCGAGTCGTCGAGCAGGAACGTCGAGGCGAACGCGACCTCGGCGAAGGCCGTGATGAAGGCGTAGAACGCGGCCACCGCGAGGCCCGGGCGGGCCAGCGGCAGGATGAGCCGCCAGAACGTACCGAACGGGGTGAGCCCGTCGATCATGCCGGCCTCGTCGAGCTCGACCGGGATGGTGTCGAAGTAGCCCTTCAGCAGCCACGAGCAATAGGGGACGATCGTGGTGCAGTTGACCAGGATCAGACCGAACCGGTTGTCGACCAGGTGGAGCTGGGAGAAGATCTCGTACATCGGCACGATCAGCACCGCGATCGGGAACGCCTGCGTCAGCAGCAGCACCCACATCAGCGGCCGGTGGCCCGGGAACCGCATCCGGGAGACCGCGTAGCCGGTCGTCGCCGCCGACATCACGCCGAACACGGTCGTGCCGCCGGCGACCACGAGCGTCGACCACAGCCAGTTGAAGAACTCGGTGTTGGTCAGCACGAACGAGTAGTTCTCCAGGGTCGCCTTCGCGAAGATCCCGCCGGGGTGGAGGTAGTCGTCCTTGTCCGGTCCCAGGGACAGGTAGACGAGCCAGACGATCGGGAACAGCGCGATCAGCGATGCCACGGCGAGGGTCACGTGCGTACCGGCTCGTTCGACCGGGCCGAGGTCGCCGCGTCGGCGCTGCCGACGGGGCGCGTGGGTGCTAGGCGAGCTGGTCATTGCGTTTCAACCACCGGTAGTAGAAGGACGTGAAGACGATCAGGATCGCGAGCAGCAGGACGCCGTACGCCGCGGACATCGCGAAGTCACGAGGCTGCTGCCCGAAGCCGAGTCGGTAGGCCCAGGTGACCAGGATCTGCGCGTCCGGCGCGGTGTTGCCGAAGAGCAGGAAGATGATCGCGAACTGGTTGAAGGTCCAGATCACGCCGAGCAGGACGACGGTCGAGCTCACCGAGGACAGCCCCGGAAGGGTGACGTGCCGGAACCGCTGCCAGGCGTTGGCGCCGTCGATCTCGGCGGCCTCGTAGAGGTTCTCGTCGATCGACTGCAGCCCGCCGAGCAGGGAGAGCATCATGAACGGCACGCCGCACCAGGTGTTGACCATGATCGCGGCCGTACGCTGCCACGTCGGGTCCTCGAGCCACTGCGGCTCGACGAGACCGATCGTGTTCAGCATCGAGTTGATGACTCCCGCGTCGGCCAGCATGATCCGCCAGGCGAAGACGGTGACGAAGGTCGGCACCGCCCACGGCAGGATCAGCAGCAGCCGGTACGCCACGCGTCCGCGCAGCCGCTGGTTGAGGAGCAGCGCCAGCCCGAGCCCGATCGCGTAGTGCAGCACGACGCAGGTGACGGTCCAGACGATGGTCCACACGAAGTGGGACCAGAAGCGGTCGTAGGCCGCCGGGCCCCACAGGATCTCGGCGTAGTTGTCCAGACCGATGAACTTGTACGTCGCGTCGATCGTGTTGACGCCGATGGTGCGGGCCGAGTTGAGGCTGTTGGCGTCGGTCAGGGTCAGGTAGAAGCCGCGCAGGAGCGGGTAGCCGACCAGCACGCCGAGGACGATCACGACGGGCGCGACCATCGCGTAGGCGTACCAGTAGCGGCGGTAGGTGTCTCGCACGCGCTGGACGGGGCGGGGCGCCCGCCGCCGAGACCGCGGGGTCTCGGCGGCGGGCGCTGGTGCTGTCAGAGTCATCGGACGATGTGCTCTTCCTGGCTCACTTGGAGAAGTCGGGCAGCAGGTCGGCGAAGGCCGTGTCCAGCGTGGTCAGGCCCTTGTCGAGGGTCTCGGCGCCGGAGGCGATCTTCGGGAGCTCCTGGTCCATCGGACCCCACAGCGAGGAGTACTCCGGCAGCTCCGGTCGCGGCTGGGCGGCGGGGAGCACGGTCTGGAAGCCGGCGATGCCCGGGTCGGCCTTGACCTCGTCGGTGTAGGCGTCGTCGCGGGTCGGGAGCGTGGAGTTCTTCAGCGCGATCTGGGACTGGGTGTCGGCCGAGGTCATGAACTTCACGAACGTCGCCGAGGCCTCCTGGTGGGCCTCGTCGGAGCCGGCGTAGATCGACAGGTTGTGACCGCCGGTCGGGGCGCCGGCCTTGCCGCTGGAGCCGGCCGGGACGGTCGCGATGCCGAGGTTGGTCTTGTCCTGGAACGCCGAGCCCTTGTAGAAGTTCGTGATCTCCCACGGACCCTGGATGATCGCGGCGACCTTGCCGTTGACGAAGGCGTCCTGGATGTGGGCGTACGCGTCGGCGGTCGTGTCGGCCTTGTGCAGGCCCGCGCCGTCGAAGAGGCCCTGCCAGGTGGTCAGGCCCTTCTTCGCCTCGGGGGAGGTGATGGTGATCTTCTTGCCCTCGGCGTCGACCATGTTGGTGCCCTCGCCGTAGAGGAACGGGGTGGCGTAGTAGCCCGAGGTCGAGCCCCAGTAGCCGTCGACACCGGTCTTGGACTTGATCGTCGCGGCGTCCTTCTTGAGGTCGTCCCAGGTCGCGGGGGCCTCGGCGATGCCGGCCTTCTCGAAGAGCGCCTTGTTGTAGACCAGTGCGAGGGTGTCGGTGACGAACGGGGCGCCGTAGGTCTTGCCGTCGAACTCGGCCTGCTTGATCAGGTTGGGCTGGAAGGCGTCCTTCTCCTCGAGCGCTTCGGTGTCGTCGAGGGGAGCGAGGTAGCCCTTCTGGGCGAACGCGGGAGTCCAGCCGACCTCGGCACGGAGCACGTCCGGGGCGCCGCTGGCGCCGGCCGCGGTGTCGAACTTGTTCTGTGCCTGGTCGAAGGGCACGTTGACGTACTTGACCTTGATGTCCGGGTTGGCCTTCTCGAAGTCCTTGACGAGGGCCTTGTACGTCGGGGCCTCGTTGGTCGCGTTCGAGGTGTCCCACCAGGTGATGGTGACCGGACCGTCGCTGCTGTCGTCGCTGCTAGCGCCACATGCCGTTGCCGCGAGTGCGAGCGATGCCGCCACTGCGGTGGCCACGATGCCACGTCGCATGAGTTCTCCTTCGATATGGGGCCGGGCGAGGAAGCCGCCCGGTGGTGTGACGAAGGTAACCCCGCGTCGAGCAGAATGTAAGAGCCTTTCAGCAAAAGTTGCAAACTTGCTGAAAGTTCTTGCAGGCCATGTAGGGAGGGGGCATGATGTGACCGTGCCCATAACACCAGCCTCCGCCCGTCTTGCTGACATCGCGGCCCATGCGGGCGTCAGCGAGGCGACGGTCAGTCGCGTACTCAACGGCAAGCCGGGTGTCGCCGCGGCGACGCGGGAGGCGGTGCTGGCGGCTATCGACGTCCACGGCTACGAGCGCCCGGTGAAGCTGCGCCAGCGCAGCGAGGGCCTGGTCGGGCTGATCACCCCCGAGCTCGACAACCCGATCTTCCCCGCGCTCGCGCAGGTCATCGCGCAGGGGCTGACCCGGCAGGGCTACACGCCGGTGCTGGCGACCCAGACGCCCGGAGGCTCGACCGAGGACGAGCTCACCGAGATGCTCGTCGACCGCGGCGTCACCGGGATCATCTTCGTCTCCGGTCTGCACGCGGACACCACCGCCGACATGACGCGCTACGAGAAGCTGCGCGCCCAGGGCGTGCCGTACGTCCTCCTCGACGGTTTCAGCCCCGACATCAAGGCGCCGTTCATCTCGCCCGACGACCGTGAGGCGATGCAGCTGGCGGTCACCCACCTCGCCACGCTCGGCCACACCAAGATCGGCCTGGTGGTCGGCCCCCGTCGCTTCGTGCCGGTCCAGCGCAAGATCGAGGGCTTCGTGGCGACCATGTCCGACCGGTTCGGCCTGAGCGCCGAGGAGGTAGAGAAGGGCCACATCCGCGACTCGCTGTTCACCCTCGAGGGCGGCCAGGCCGCGGCCTCCGCGCTCCTGGACGAGGGCTTCACCGCGATCGTCTGCGCCAGCGACATGATGGCGCTGGGCGCCATCCGGGCCGCCCGCTCGCGTGGCCTGCGGGTCCCCGAGGACGTCTCCGTCGTCGGCTACGACGACTCCCAGCTCATCGCCTTCACCGACCCGCCGCTGACCACCGTCCGCAAGCCGGTCAACGCGATGGGCCAGGCCGCCGTCCGCGCCATCCTCGACGAGATCGCCGGCACCGGCACCCCCCACTCGGAGTTCGTCTTCCACCCCGAGCTGGTGGTGAGAGGCTCAACAGCCTCCGGCCCCCGCGTCAACCCCTGACCCCCCGGGAGGGGGCGGCGCGTGGCTGGCAGGATGGGCGCGTGACGATTGTGGCTGCTGCTGATGGGTCGGCGCTCGGGAACCCCGGGCCTGCTGGGTGGGGTTGGTATGTGGACGAGTCCACCTGGGCGTGCGGGGGCTGGCCGCACGGGACCAACAACCAGGGGGAGCTGACCGCGGTCCTCGACCTGCTGAAGCAGACGGCGCACACCGGCGAGCCGCTGCTGGTCTACTGCGACTCCAAGTACGTCATCAACTCGGTCACCAAGTGGATGGCGGGCTGGAAGCGCAAGGGCTGGAAGAAGGCCGACGGGAAGCCCGTCCTCAACGTCGAGATCATGAAGGAGCTCGACGCGGCGATGCAGGGCCGTGACGTCCGGTTCGAGTGGATCAAGGGCCACTCCGGACACCCGCTCAACGAGGCCGCCGACAAGCTCGCGAACGGTGCCGCGCTCGCCTATCAGCAAGGGATCGTGCCGGACCCCGGTCCAGGCTTCGCGGGGGCTGTCGAGGCGCCCGCGGTCGCCCCGCAGGTCGAGCGGCCCGAGCCCGAGCCGGACGACCTGCTCGGCCTGCTGAACGCGGAGCCGGCCGCGGCCGGGACGGGGGAGACGTACTCCTTCTCCGCCGACCAGAGCCGGATCGACCCCGACTGGGTGCACCGGATGATCGCGCAGTCCTACTGGGCGAGCGACCGCACGCGCGAGGTGCAGGACGCGGCCAACAAGGGATCGCGGTGCTACGGCGTCTACGACGCGGCGGGCAACCAGGTCGCCTTCGCGCGCGTGGTCAGCGACTTCGCCGCCTTCGCGTGGCTGTGCGACGTGATCGTCGACCCGGGCGTACGCGGCCGGGGGATCGGCAAGCTGCTGATCGAGGGCGTCGTCGCCGACCTCGAGCCCTACCGGATCCGCCGGACCCTGCTGGCCACCGAGGACGCCCACGAGCTCTACGCGAAGTACGGCTGGGAGCCGCTGCCCGCGCCCGAGCGCTGGATGATCCGCACCCGCTAGGGCAGGGCCTCCGTGATGGCGGGCTCGACCGGGGCCGCGTCCCGGCGGCGGCCGACGCTGACGACACCCCATGCGACCAGGGTGAAGGCCGCGGCGATCCCCGCGACGTAGAACGAGACGACCAGGTAGCCGTCCTGGACGTGCGGGTTGAGGAACGGGTAGGGATACCACCAGCCCTCTCCGGTGAGCGGGGAGACGACGTGCTCGCCGCGCAGCAGGGTGTAGACCACCCACAGGATCGGCCACGAGATGACGACGGCGACCGTACGCCACGGCAGCCGGCGGCGCGGGGGAGCGAAGAGCAGGTCGACGATCAGGAACACCGGCCCGATCAGATGCAGCACCTCGTTGGCCCACGGTGTCGTGGCCAGCGCGATCCCGCGCAGCAGCAGGTTGTAGACGATCCCGGTGATGGTCATGAACGTCGTCGCCGCGGCGAGCAGGACGGCGATCCACACCGGCTCCGGACCCTTCCGGGTCAGCGCCCACACGGCTCCGGCGACGAGCGCCGCCAGGGCGAAGAGGTTCGACTCGATCGTGAAGTAGCTGAAGAAGTTCACCAGGACCGTCGCGGTGCTGGAGCCTTCGGCCGGCACCGTACGCAGCGCGTTGCGGAACTCGGCCAGGACGGCCGCGAGGATGAGGGCGGCCATCGCCAGCCGCAGGATCGACCAGGTCTTCGTCACGAGCTCACCGTAAGGCCGGGGCCGGTCGATCCGGGCGGTAATCGGGGTGAGCAGCGCCGTGTCACCGTGCTAGCGTCGTCGCGATCGTGACTCGACGGCAGGAGGTGAGACCCGTGTACGCAACGTCCACTGCGGGTGCTCCCCGCCCTCCACGATCCTGCGGCTGAGCCCGATCCGGGCCGAGCCACCCGGGAGCGCCTGCGGAAACCTTTCCGAAAGGCGAATCCATGAACACGACGACACGAACCCAGCCCATCGGCGAGCGCGCACTGGTCCTCGGCGGTGGCGGATCGGCGGGCAATGCCTGGCTGATCGGCGTCATCGCCGGCCTGCTCGAGGGCGGCCTGGATGTGACCGAGGCCGATCTGGTCATCGGCACCTCCGCCGGCGCGACGGCCGCGGCCCAGATCAGCGCCGCGAGCCCTGCCGACCTGCTCGCTGCCGTCCTCTCGGCAGCGATTCCCCAGGCCCCGTCAGGACCGCGTGGCCCCATCTCCCGGGCCCATCTCGAGCGGACCGACGCCATCATCGCGGCCTCGGCGGACGTGGCCGACATGCGCCGCCGGATCGGCGCGGACGCGATCGAGCTCGCCGAGGCCTGGGGCGAGCCGGGCCGGGACCGATGGCGGGAGACGGTCGCCGCCCGGCTGCCGAGCCCGCACTGGCCCGACCGCAACATCCTCCTCACCGTGGTCGACGCCGACACCGGCGAACCCGTCGAGCTCGACCGTGACAGCGGCGTCGACCTGGTCGATGCGGTCGCCGCCAGCTGCGCGGGTGGCCCGGCGTACGCGATCGGCGGACGCCGCTACATCGACGGTGGCTACCGGCGCTCGAGCGAGAACGCCGATCTGGCGGCTGGCTACGAGCGGGTGCTGGTGCTCTCGCCGCTCGGTGGCCGGACCCGGCACCCGGCCGGATGGCGCAGCGAGCTTTCGGCACAGGTGGCGGAGCTGCGCGCCGGCGGCAGCACGGTCGAGGCGGTTCTCCCCGACGGCGACTCCTTGGAGGCGTTCGGCGACAACATGATGAATCCGTCGACCCGACCACCGGCGGCTCGGGCCGGTCACCGCCAGGGCCTACGCCTGGCGGGGGATATCGCCGGGTTCTGGCGTCGATGAGGGCGGCCGCGGCGTAGGTTTCCTGTCGCAGCAGAGCGAGGGCAGGTCGAGACGGCGACGCGCCCGCTTCGTGGAGAGGGACCGAAGGTGAGCAGGACCGGGGTCGTCGGCGGCGGGATCGTCGGGCTGGCGGTGGCGCGGGAGGTCCTGCGCCGCCGCCCCGCCGAGACGGTGATCGTCTTCGAGAAGGAGACCACGCTCGGCGCCCATCAGACCGGCCACAACTCCGGCGTGGTCCACGCCGGGATCTACTACCGGCCCGGCAGCCTCAAGGCCCGCCTCTGCACCCGCGGCCGCGACCTGCTCAGGGACTTCGCGGCCGAGCACCGGATCCCCTACGAGGAGTGCGGCAAGCTCGTCGTCGCCGTCGAGGAGTCCGAGCTCGGCCGCTTCGACGCGCTGGAGAAGACGGCCACCGCCAACGGCGTACCCGGCCTGAGACGCGTCGGCCCCGAGGAGATCAAGGAGATCGAGCCGTACGCCGCGGGGCTGGCCGCCCTGCACTCGCCGAGGACCGCGATCATCGACTACGCGGCGGTGGCCGAGGCGCTCGGGCGGAGCATCCGCGAGGCCGGGGGAGAGGTACGCCTCGGCGAGGAGGTCACCGGCATCCACCGCCTCACCGGCGGGACCGAGGTGGAGACGCCCGCCGGCCGGACCCGGGTCGACCACCTGGTCGTCTGCGGAGGCTTGGAGTCCGACCGCCTCGGCGAGCTCACCGGCGGTCCGAAGGCGCCCCGGATCATCCCGTTCCGGGGCGAGTACATGCAGGTCAGCGCCGCGAAGCAGGATCTCGTCCGCGGCATGGTCTACCCGGTCCCCGACCCGCGCTACCCGTTCCTCGGCGTGCACTTCACCCGCCGGGTCAGCGGTGGCCTCGAGGTCGGGCCGAACGCCTTCCTGGCGCTCAGCCGCCGGCGCTACGGCCGCACGTCGCTGACCCCGCGCGACGTCGCCGACACGCTGGCCTGGCCGGGGTTCTGGCGGTTCGCCGCCGACCACTGGCGCACCGGCTTCACCGAGCTTCGCGGCGTACTGTCCAAGCAGGCCTACATGCGCCAGGCCCAGCGCTACGTGCCCGAGATCGGCGCCGCCGACGTCGAGCGGGCTGGCCTGGGTCTGCGGGCGCAGGCGATCGAGCGCGACGGCTCGCTGGTGGACGACTTCGTCATCCACCACGCCGACGGTGTCACCTCCGTGCGCAACGCGCCGAGCCCGGCCGCGACCTCCAGCCTCGCCATCGCCGAGTACGTCGTCGACCAGATGTGACCAACGGATCCGATCAACATGGCGCTGGGTCGCTGAGCCCAGCGGTCACACCGGTGGGGCCAGGTCCAGCGGGACCGCTTCGGTGGCCTGTACGCTGCGCCGGACCTCGCACCCGAGCTCCTCGTAGAGCCGCAGGGCGCTCGTGTTCGCCCCGACGACGTGCCCGAACGGTTCCTTCCCTCGGCCGCGCACATGGTCAGCCAGTGCGGCGACCAGCTTCGTCGCGTACCCACGACCACGCCAGTCCGGGTGCGTGCACACCGCGCTGACCTCGACCCAGTGCTCGGTCTGGAAACGCTCACCCGCCATCGCGACGAGCCGCCCCTGCTTCCGGATCCCGAGGTACGTCCCCGTCTCCGCCGTCCGGGCACCGAATGGACCCGGCTCACCCACCGCGGCGAGCTCACGCATCTCCGGTACGTCCGCCGGGCCAAGGACGCTGATGTCCTCCGCGGTCCAGGCTCGTGTCTTGATACCGACCATCTGGACGCCCTCGATCCGGTGGATGATCTTCCAATCCGCCGGAAGGTCAGCAGCTGGCCGGAAGATGAGACCAGGAACGCCACGTGTCAGCCGTGCCAGTCCTCGCCAGTCGTCCTCCTCGGCATCGTCTGGGACGGCCATGAACGGCGCGACCTCCGGGTCGAAGCGCGCGACGCGCCCGTCCCGCAGCGCGAGGCCGCGGTGCGCTCCCGTCAAGGAGTGCAGCACCGGGTTGTCGAGCTCATGGTCGACGGCGGTCGTCATGGTCGGGCCTTCCTGTCTTCGTGCGGGGCTCGGGCTCGGGGAGCGCTCATGCCCGACACTAGGTGCCCGCGTCGTCAGCTCGAAGACTCTTTCAAGTGCGTAAGAACCCATGACGGTCGCTTGGCCGCACGGGTGTCCTGACTCGGCGGATCGCGCCTTCCGGCTCGCGGTCGCAGGGATGGCGCCACCGTCGACGACGAGCTCGTCCTTCGGTGCCTAGTCGACGGCTTCGCCGGTGGGCCAGTCGGCGGGGTAGTCCTTGGCCACGCGGTCGTGCTCCTTGGTGAGCTTCTTGCGGGCCTTGGCCGAGATGCGGTCGCCGAAGACGGTGCCGTTGGTGTGGTCGGTCTCGTGCTGGAGGCAGCGCGCGAGCAGGCCGTTGCCCTCGAAGTGGACCGGTCGGCCGTCGAGGCCGAGGCCGTCGACCGCGGCCCAGTCGGGTCGGCCGCAGTCGATGAAGGCACCCGGGAAGGAGAGGCAGCCCTCCAGGTCGACGTCGAGGTGGCGGTCGTCGCCCTCGGGCAGGGTCAGCACCGGGTTGCAGACGACGCCGACGGTGCGCTGCCCGGTGGCGTCGGGGCAGTCGAAGACGAAGAGAGCGACGTCCTCGCCGATCTGGTCGGCCGCCAGCCCGACCCCCTCGGCGGCGTACATCGTCGCGACCATGTCGGCGGCCAGCTCGGTCAGCGCGGCGTCGAAGACCTCGACCTGCTTCTTCGGCCGGTGCATGACCGGGGTGCCCCAACGGGTCATCGGCCGCACCTTCCCGCCCTCGGGCAGGGCGCCGTGCGGCGCGAGCGGGGCAGCGGATTCGAGCGAGGAGTCGGCCATGTGCCAAGTCTATGAACAAGCCGTACGTCGTTTGTTACCGCCATCACCACCTGCAAGTGTAGACCGTGTTGTAACTCCCAGTTACAGTTCTACCCATGAGTATCCTCCAAGGCCTACGCGGCGGGAACGCGAACGGCGTCCCGTCCGGCGAGTCGCGTGACCCGATCGGGTTCGCCGTGACCGGTCTGCGCAAGCTCTCGCAGAGTCCTGTGCTCGACCGGCTCGGTGTCCGCAAGCAGACCGAGCAGGTCGTCTTCACGGTGACCCGCAGCGGGTTCAAGACGATGGCGGCGACCAGCCGCGCGTTCAAGAAGAAGGGCAAGCAGGGTGCCCCGGGCGTCCGCGTGCCCAACGCCATCCCGAAGGGCGTCTTCGACCTGACCCCGACCGAGGACGAGCAGATGCTCGTCGACGTCGTCACCGAGTTCGCCGCCGAGGTCGTACGCCCCGCCGCGCCCGAGGCCGACGAGGCCTGCGCCGCGCCCGAGGACCTGCTCAAGTCGAGCCTGGAGATCGGGCTGCCGATCCTGGGTGTCCCCGAGGAGCTCGGCGGCATCTCCGAGACCCGCTCCGCGGTCGCCGGCACGCTGGTCGCCGAGGCGCTCGCCAAGGGCGACCTCGGTCTGGCCGTCGCCGCGCTCGCGCCCGGCTCGGTCGCCACCGCGCTGGGTCTGTGGGGCACCGACGAGCAGCAGCAGACCTACCTGCCGGCCTTCACCGAAGGCTCGGTTCCCGCTGCGGCCTTCGCGCTCAACGAGGACAAGGTCCTCTTCGACGTGCTCAGCCCGGCCACCACCGCCACCAGGACCGCTGACGGCTACACGATCAACGGCGCCAAGTCGCTGGTGGCCCGTGGTGCCGAGGCCGAGCTCTTCGTGGTCGGTGCGTCCCTGGACGGCAAGCCGGTCCTGTTCCTCATCGAGTCCTCGACCGAGGGGCTCACCATCGAGTCCGAGCCCGCGATGGGCGTCCGGGCCGCCTCGCTGACCAAGCTCACCCTCACCGACGTGAAGGTCCCCGCGACCGCCGTTCTCGGCGAGACCGACGGCTCGACCTACACCGAGGCCGTGCGGCTCTCCCGCCTCGCCTGGTGCGCGCTCTCGATCGGTGTCGGCCAGGCCGTCCTCGACTACGTGACGCCCTACGTCAAGGAGCGCGAGGCCTTCGGCGAGCCGATCGCCCACCGCCAGTCGGTGGCGTTCATGGTCGCCAACATCGCGATCGAGCTGCAGGCGATGCGCCTGGTGACTTATAAGGCGGCCAGCCGGGTGGCGCAGGGCATCGACGCGTCCCGCGAGATCGCGCTCGCCCGCAAGCTGTGTGCCGACAAGGGCATGCAGATCGGCCTCGACGGCGTCCAGCTGCTCGGTGGCCACGGCTTCGTCAAGGAGCACCCGGTGGAGCGGTGGTACCGCGACCTGCGTGCGATCGGGATCATGGAAGGCACGGTGCTGGTCTGATGGCCATCAATCTGGAGGACCCCAAGAAGCTCAAGCCGCTGCGCGAGCAGATCCACCAGGTCGCGATGAACATGCTGCGACCGATCTCGCGCAAGTACGACAAGGCCGAGCACGAGTACCCGACCGAGCTCGACATGCTCGCCGCCATGGCCGACGGTCTCTCCGAGTCCGGTCAGGGCGAGGGCGCGGGCGCCACCGGCGTACGCCGTGACTCCAAGCCCGACGACGGCAAGGTCAAGAACGGCGCCAACATGTCCTCGGTCCTCTCCGTCTCGGAGATGTGCTGGGGCGACGTCGGGCTCACCCTCGCCATGCCCCGCCAGGGCCTGGGCAACTCGGCGATCGCGAGCGTCGCCAACGACGAGCAGCACGAGCGCTTCGACGGCATCTGGGCCTCGATGGCGATCACCGAGCCCGGCACCGGCTCCGACTCGGCCAACATCAAGACCACCGCCACCCTCGACGGCGACCACTACGTGCTCAACGGCGAGAAGATCTTCGTGACGAGCGGTGACCGTTCGAACGCGGTCGTCGTCTGGGCGACGCTCGACAAGGAGCTCGGCAAGGCGGCGATCAAGTCGTTCGTGGTCGAGAAGGGCACGCCCGGGATGAAGGTCGAGCGTCTCGAGCACAAGCTCGGGATCAAGGCCTCCGACACCGCCACCATCACCTTCACCGACTGCCGGGTGCCTGCCGAGAACCTGCTCGGGAGCCCCGAGATCAACGTCAAGGAGGGCTTCGCCGGCGCGATGGCCACCTTCGACAACACCCGGCCGCTGGTGGCGTCGATGGCGGTCGGCTGTGCCCGGGCCGCGCTCGACTACACCCGCGACCTGCTGTCCAAGGCCGGGGTGGAGATCGACTACGACCGCCCGGCTCACCTGCAGTCGGCGGCCGCGGCGAAGTTCATCCAGCTCGAGTCGGACTACGAGGGGGCGTACCTCCTCATGCTCCAGGCCGCCTGGATGGCCGACAACCGCCAGCCGAACTCCAAGGAGGCCTCGATGGCCAAGGCCAAGGCCGGCCGGATGGGCTCCGACGTGACCCTGTCCTGCGTCGAGCTGGCCGGCACCATCGGCTACTCCGAGGGCGAGCTGCTGGAGAAGTGGGCCCGCGACTCGAAGATCCTCGACATCTTCGAGGGGACCCAGCAGATCCAGCAGCTGATCGTCGCTCGCCGGGTCCTCGGGCTCTCGTCCGCTGAGCTCAAGTAGGTCAGTAGGGTTCGGCGCCATGAGCGTACTCGTGGTGTCGGCGACCAGGGCCGAGGCGGCCCATGTTCCTTCCGGTCTCAAGGTGGTGATCACCGGGATGGGGAAGGTGGCGTCCGCCTCGGCCGTCTCGCGTGTGCTGGCGGCTGACAGGACCATCCGGCAGGTGGTCAACATCGGCTCCTGCGGGGCGCTGCGCGACGGCCACACCGGGATCTACGAGGTCGGCACCGTGCTCAACCACGACTTCTCCTCCGCCGCGATCCGTGCGCTGGGGCATCCGGTCGAGGACGCCTTGGAGGTCGGGGAGTCGGAGATCGTCTGCGCCACCGGGGACCTGTTCGTCACCGACCCGGTCGTACGCGCCGAGCTCGCCCGACGGGCCCACCTGGTCGACATGGAGGCGTTCGCGGTCGCCTGGGCCTCCCGGGAGGCAGGCGTCCCGGCGCGCATCGTGAAGCACGTCTCGGACAACGCCGACGAGACCGCGCTCGACTGGGCCGAGGTCGTCGACCGCTCGGCCCGTGACCTCGGTGCCTGGCTCGCCGCGAACGTGTGACGTGCGCCCCTGTCCCGGCGTGTCGGAGCGACCCGGTGCCAGGACCTACTCCTCGGTAGCACCACAATCCGGGTGTGGACGCAAAGCAATCGGGAGTGGCGGAGCTGCTGCGCTCCCGCCTCGGTGGGAACGGTCGGAACAACGGTGACGGGGCGACCCTGGCTCTCGTGATCGAGGGCGGCGGGATGCGCGGGATGCTGTCGGCCACGATGGCCTCCGTGCTCGCCGACCACGGCCTCGTGGATGCCGTCGACCTGGTGGTCGGCACCTCCGCCGGCGCCGCCAACGCGACCGCGGTGGCGGCCGGGACGATCGGCGCCTTCAGCGAGTCGTACGCCTCGGTGTTCGCCTCGCCCGAGTACATCGGCGCCGGCCGGATGCTGCGGCGCAAGTCGATGGTGGACACCCGGGGGATCACCACCCGGTCCGCGGAGCTGTTCGAGTGGTCGCTGGCGCTGCGCGACGGCGCGCCCCGGCTGGCTGCGGTCGCCACCGACGTGGTCACCGCCACGTCCGTCCCGCTCACCGACTTCACCGACGCCACCGATCTCGCCGACTCGGTGATCGCCTCCAGCCAGCTGCCCCTGGCCGGCGGCCTGCCGGTGACCGTACGCGGCCGCCGCTGGCTCGACGGTGGGCTGATCGAGGCGGTGCCGGTCGCCTCGGCGGCGGCGCTCGGGGCGACCCACGCGATCGTGCTGGTGACCCGCCCGTTCGGGACGGCGCCCAGCTACGGTCCCGCCGACCGGGTCATCGAGCGCTACCTGCGCCGCGTGAACCCGGAGCTCGGCGACCTCTACCGGACCCGCCCGGAGCGCTACCGCAACACGGTCGCGCAGATGCGGGCCGGCAGCTACGCCGGCGTGCACACGCTGACGTTCGCGCCCGGCGCGGACGACCCGATCCCGGGTCGTACCGAGACCCACGTCGACCTGTTGCGGGCCGCACGTGAGGCCGCGATCGCCACCGCGACCCGGAAGCTCGCCGAGGTGGGTCTGGCCTGAGGCTTCGGGGCTAGGCGGGGGACCAGGTCGCGCCGGCCGACGGGCTGGCGATCAGGTGCCCCGGGGCGCCGTAGCCGGCCTCGGCGAAGGCCTTGTCGATCGCCGCGCCGACGGCCTCGACGGCCTCCGCGGGCAGGATCGAGACGATCGAGCCGCCGAAGCCGCCGCCGGTCATCCGGGCGCCGTCGGCACCGGCCTTGACCGCGGTCGCCACGGCCAGGTCGAGCTCGGGCACCGAGATCTCGAAGTCGTCGCGCATCGAGGCGTGCGACGCGGCGAAGAGCTCGCCGATCGCCGCCCAGTCGCCACCGCCGAGGGCGTCCACCGTCGGCTCGACGCGGGCGATCTCGGTGACGATGTGACGGGCCCGGCGGCGTACGACGTCGTCGCCGAGGGTCTCGACCTGGTCCAGGGTGGCCTCGCGCAGCGAGCGCAGGCCCAGGTCGGCGGCGGCCTTCTCGCACTGGGCGCGCCGGGAGGCGTAGCCGCCGTCGGTCAGCTGGTGCTCGACCCGGGTGTCGGTGACCAGGATGGTGCGCTCACCCAGGGCCAGCGGGACGTTGCGGTGCTCGCCCGAGTCGAAGTCGATCAGCAGCGCGCCGCCCTCCTCGGCGAAGGTGACGACCGACTGGTCCATGCCGCCGGTCGGCGCCTTGGCGACCTCGGTCTCGGCGCGCATCCCGGCCGCGACGACTGCCCGCCGCACATCCGCGTCCAGAGCCCGGCCGGCGACGCCCAGAGCCGCGGCCGCGGTGGCGCACTCGACCGAGGCCGAGGACGACAGCCCGGCGCCGAAGGGCACCGAGGACTCCAGCCGAAGATCCAGGCCACCGGTCACGAGGCCGGCCTCGCGAAGGGTCCACAGCACCCCCGCCACGTACGCCGCCCAGCCGTCGATCTCGGGACCGAGCTCGTCGATGTGGCTGATGAACGGCTCCGGGTCATGGGCCGTGGAGATCCGGATGACGCCGTCGGTGCGCGGCGCGGCCGCGGCGTACGTCGCGTGGGGGAGCGCCACCGGCAGCACCAGCCCGGCGTTGTAGTCGGTGTGCTCGCCGATCAGGTTGACCCGTCCCGGCGCCCTCCCGACCACCGTGGCCTCGGTGCCGAAGGTGGTGCGCAGCGCCGCGGTCGCGCGGGTGGTGAGGTCGGTCGGCTCGAGCATGGTGCAAAGTCTGCCGCGTGTGCGCGCCGTGCGCTGCGCCGGGTCTCAGTAGACGGCGATCACCCGGACGGTCGCGGTCCGGTCGGTGGTGCTGAGGTTGCGGAGCACGCCGACCACGACCACGTTGTCGCGGTGCTCCAGCTCGTCGAAGTCCTCCTGCTTGCCACGGCTGCCGACGTGCAGGGTGACGGTGAGGCCGTGGCTCTTCTGCTCCAGGGTCCCGGTGTTGTCGGGTCCCTCGGCCGCAGGTGCCGGCACGGCGAGGATCGCCTGTCGCACGTCCGGCCCGGCGACGGTGAACTGGAGGAACTGGTCGTCGGACGCGGTCTGCGCGACCAGCCCGGCCACCCGGTCGAGCTCGCCGTCCGGCTCGTGCAGCAGTCCTCGCTGCTGCAGCTCGGCCAGTACGTCGCCGATCAGGGTCTCCCGGGTGGGGCGAGCCTCCTGGGCGTACTTCCTGGCGACGTCGCGGACGTACTTGGTGACCGCTCTGACCGGCGGCACGTCGATCCCGGCCTCCGCGCTCCCCGAGGAGCTCCTGACGACCTCGCGGAGGACGGTTCCGACCTCGCCACGGAAGAGCTGGGCGTGCAGGACCGCGATGCGGGTCTCGGAGAGGAAGTAGTAGGTGTGGATCGGCCGGCCTTCGATCCCACTGGGTGGCGGTGGCTGGGGTCCCGGCCGCTCGCGCCGGCCCGCCAGCGCGGCCGCGGTGCCGGCGCCGATGGTGAGGGCGGCGATCGCGCCGACGGCCCAGCCCCACGCGCTCGTCGCGACGGCGGCACCGGCCAGTGGCACGGCGAGGACCGCTCCGGCGGCGGTGAAGCCGGAGTTGGCAATTGTGGCGAGCCTCGGTCCTGGCCTACTGGTAGTCACGGATCTCCTGGAAGATCTTGCGGAGGTCGGCGGCGTCCTCGGCGACGACCTCGCGGCCGCCGGTGTGCTCGGCGAAGCCGACCAGCTGGTCGATGCTCGCGTCGTCCGAGGTGGCGGCCTCGCCGACGAGCACCACGTAGAGCGGCACCCCGAGATCACGGTAGGCCGACTCGTACGTCGCCATGAGCTGGGCGTAGGACTGTCCGCCGTTCTGCTCGCCGTCGGTCATCAGCACGATCGAGGTGGTCGCGCCCTCCTCGGGCGAGGCCCTGATGTCGGCGTAGGCGGCATCGATGGCGTCGTAGTAGGCGGTGCCGCCGTGGCCGGCCAGGTCGCCGACGCGGTCGATGAGGTCGCCGAGGGCCTGGTCCCGCTCCGGCTGGTCCCGGACGACCACGGAGCCGAGCGGCCTCGCCTCGTCGGCGTAGGTGTAGACCGAGAGCCGCTCGCCCTTGCGGAAGCGCTTGAACTGGCCGCTGATCGAGGTGTCGTCGCCGGCCAGGCCCTCGAACGCCCGCCGCAGCTGGTTCATCTTGATCTCGTCCATCGAGGCCGACGTGTCGAGCAGATAGGTCGTCCGCGTCTTCGGTGCGAACTCGTCGAAGTAGGTGAAGATCAGCTCGTCGATGGTGCCGAGATCGTCGGGCAGCGGGAGGGTCTTGACGTCGTTGTCCGGTACGCCGGGGGAGGGCGTCACGTTCGTGCGACCAGGGCGGCGCCCGCTGGTCGCGCTCAGCTCCTCCTGGACCGCGGCCGTACGCAGCCACGCGACCGCCGCCGCGTACGCCTTCTGCTTCTCGGTGTCGACGAGCGTGAGCGGGTAGGTGGCCTCGGTGGTGCCGTCGCTGGGGTAGACGATGTCGAGATCCTCGACCTGCTTCGAGAGCGCGAGCAGCTCCGACTCGTAGTTGAAGATCGCGTCGTAGGCGGACGGGTTCTCCCGGAACGTGTCCGAGAGCCACCCCGAGCTGGCCGCGCGGCCGAGCTGTCCGCTGAAGAGCTGGCGTACGTCCTCGGCGACCACGCCCACGTCCTCGCTCTGCAGCGGCGGATCGGCGTCGAAGGCGGTGGCCACGCCGGCGAGCGTGGACAGGCCGGAGTTGGAGGAGGCGGGGCTGGTCATCAGGAACCCGAGCTCGCCGTCGGCGGCGCGGCGGGCGATCTCCTCCCACGAGACCGGCGTGTCCCCTGTCCAGCCCAGCCTGGTCGCGACGTCGTGGTGCACGCCGAGGACGACCGGTGAGCGCATGATCGGGGCGGAGGAGGTCAGGTCGTCGGTGCCCTTGGCGGCCAGTGCCAGGCGCAGGTAGTCGTCGGAGGCGAACCAGGCGGCGTCGTAGCGGTCCGGGTCGGCGACGATCGCGTCGGCGGCCTCGAGGGTGCCGATGAACTCCGGCCGGAGCTCGACGTTCGTCTCCTTCTTCAGCCGCTTCACCAGCTCGCTGGGCCGGCAGCGCACCGGGGTGCCGGTCGACTCCTCGGCCTTGCTGGTGCCGCCCGCGCACAGGACGTCGTCGAGCTCGGAGCCGGCCGCGATCTTCAGGGTCACCGGGTCGGGCAGCCTGTCGGGCCCGGCCCCGGCCGGGAGGAGGTTCGCGACCAGGAACCACGCGAGCAGGGCCAGCCCCAGACCGCCTGCGACGACGGTCGTCCACCCCGTGCGGTTCACCCGAAACGCCTGCCTTCTGGTCCTGGATCGGGCAGAGTC
The DNA here is from genome assembly GCA_040302365.1 of Nocardioides sp. NPDC126508. GTDB lineage: Bacteria > Actinomycetota > Actinomycetes > Propionibacteriales > Nocardioidaceae > Nocardioides. The sequence goes on along the minus strand of JBEOUM010000001.1, from coordinate 1,350,198 downwards.
TAGGGACGCGAGCCGGCACCGCTGGGCGGAATCGGACCAGGGCAGGCAGATGTCGCCAGGCGTTCACCCGGCATTCGCCAGGCTCAGCTCCGGGAGGAGTTGCGCGAGCGGCCGCGGACGATGCCGATGAAGGTCTGGACCCGCTCGTCGTCGTTGCCGATCAGCCAAGCCAGGCCGACGGTGGTGGGCTCGACGCCGGCAACGGGCCGGAAGACGGCGTCCTTGCGGTGGTAGAGCCGGGCGATCGACATCGGCACGATCGCGACTCCGGTGCCGGCGGCGACCGTCTCGACCGCGTCCTTCTCGCTCATCGGCGGCCATTCCATCTGTGCGACGGTCGGCGTCCAGCCGCCGCGCTCGGGGAGGACCAGCTGCTCCTCTGCGAGGTCGTCGAGGGTGACCTCCTCCAGCAGGGAGAGCAGGTGCTCGTGGCCCATCACCGCGACCGCCTGCTCCTCGTAGAGCGGGATGCAGTGGAGGCCGTCGCGGTCCACGGGGAGCCGGACGAGACACATGTCGAGCTCGCCGTCGCGCAGCAGCCGCTCCTGGTCCTCCTCGGTGACCGGGACCAGCTCGAGCCGTTCGCGGCTGCGGTCACGCCAGATCCGGGCCCACTTGTCGGGGGTGGCTCCGGTGACGAAGCCGACGGTGAAAGTCACCCGCGCATCCTCTCATCACCCGGCCCGGATCCCGTGATGAAGAATGCGCCGTTCTCCACCACCGTCAAGTTTCTATCGAGTGACAGTTTTGCTAAGGTCGAAGACGTCAGCCGAGACAGGCTGCCGGACGAGGGAGCCGTACCCGGAGGCGCGACAAGACGGCCGTCTGGAGTGGTCATGTCCTGGCTTTTTCTCGTTGGTTCCGGCGTCCTCGAGGCCGTCTGGGCGCTCGCCCTGGGACGCACCGAGGGCTTCTCGCGGCTGGTGCCGTCGATCGTCTTCGGCGTCGCCCTGATCGGCAGCCTGGTGGGCCTCGCGATGGCCATGCGCACCCTGCCGATCGGCACCGCCTACGCGGTCTGGGTCGGGATCGGTGCGGCGCTCACCGTCGGCTATTCGATGATGGCGGGGGAGGAGGCGATCAGTCCCGTACGTGTCGTGCTGATCGTCGCGCTCGTGGGCTGTGTCGTCGGCCTCAAGCTCACGCACTGACAGGTTTGCGGTCGGACACGTCGCTCGGCGCTTGACTCTTTCGATATGAGTGCGAAACTTGCCCTCTCCCAGGTTATCTATCGTATGACAGAAAAAGGCGATGCCACGGTGTCACAGATCTCGCCGCGCCCGGGTCGCGGCCGTCCACGGCTGCTCCCCGGCAAGATTGCGGCGAACCCCCGAGATCAGATCCTCGCTGCCGCCGCAGAGCTCTTCGTGAGCCGCGGCTACGCCGGCACCACCACCCGCGAGATCGCGGAGGGTGCCGGGCTTCGGCAGGCCTCGATCTACTACCACTTCGGCAGCAAGGAGGAGATCCTCGCGGTGCTGCTCGAGCGCTCGGTCCAGGACCGGGTCGAGCAGGCCGGGAAGGTCGAGGCCGGGATGGGTTCGGTCAGTCCTGACGTGGGCCTCTACGCCCTCGCCGTCAGCGACATGAGCGCGCTGGTGGCGATGCCCTACAACATCGGCATGCTCTACCGGCTCCCCGACGTGATCGCCTCACCCGTCTATGACCGCTACGGCCACCTCCGCGGTGACCTGGTCGCCCGCTACGGCCGCGTCGCGCAGCGCGCCGCGGGGGAGCGGGTCTCGGCGAGCAGCGGCGAGCCCGGGCTCGGCGAGCTCCTCGTGCAGATGGTCGAGAGCGTGGTCAGCCTGCGTCGCGACGACCGGGTCGGCAGCTCGACCGTCGCCACGATCGCTGCGGCGTGCCTGCGGCTGTGCGGGGTCGCCGAGGACGCGATCGAGCAGGCGCGCGAAGCCGCGCTCAGCGCGCTGGCGCGGGCCTGAGTCGTCACAGCACGCACATCGCAGCCATCGCGACGAGCGAGACCGACGAGGCGCCGAGCTCGAGTCGGCCGAGGAGCGGCGTCCGGTCGCGGCGGCTCGCCCCGACCGCGTACGCGACGAATGTCCCGGCGACGACGACGGCCACGGGCGCGGCCGGGCCGCCGGTGGACACCTGAGCGTGCGCCCCGGCCGAGTGGTTCAGGTGATGCTCGATGCCCGGCGGTGCCATCGCCACGGTGAGGGCCGCCATCGCGATCAGGTGGAGCCCACGAGGGAGCCGGTCGGGGTGGATGCGACGCGTCGCGACGAGCCCGGCTCCGAGGACGCCGAGGACGAGGGCCCAGGACGTTGCCGGGAGGACCGCGGCCCCGGCGCCCATCCCGAGCAGCATCGTGTCGGCCATCGCGACCAGCATCAGCGCCATCGCCCCGAGTGCGCTGACGTCGACGCCGCCCAGGCAGGCCGTCCGGCCGGCGCCGGCCGCGCAGCAGCCGGCGCCGACCACGGCAGGCACCATCGAGAGCACCACCAGCGCGGTCATCTCAGCCCTCGTGGCGACAGCACGCGTCTCCCGAGGACGGCTCCGACGACACCTTCGACGACGGTGCGCAGTGGGCCGCCGCGCTCGCCGGCACGTTGAGTGTCGGGTTCCGGTCGAAGAAGCCGTACGGCACCAGCTTGAAGCCCGCGTAGTCGACCGGCATCACCGGCCAGTCCTCGGGCCGCGGGAAGTGGGTCAGCCCGAACGTGTGCCACAGGACGACGTCGGCCCCGTCCAGCGGTCGGTCGGCCGCCATGTAGGCGAGGAGCCCGTCGCCGCCCGGGTTCTGGTTGACCAGGTCACCGGCCGGGTAGCGCTCCGAGGGCGAATAGGCGGTGACGAAGAGCTCCTTGGTGGTGAAGCCCGCCCGCGCCGCGACCGAGGAGGACGGGTCCGCGAGCAGCGTCGGGTTCTGCTCGGCGTGGAGTGCGTAACCGGTCGGCCGGCCGTACGCGTTCGTACGCTCGGTGGAGACGACGTGCCAGGTCCGGCCCAGCGCCGAGTCGGCCGAGCGGGCGCCCTCGGCCTCCGAAGCCAGGCGGGTGGAGGAGTAGGTGAACGCGTTGCCGTACGGGTTCGTCTCCGAGACCGGCAGCCGGACCGCCTCGACCTCCTCGACCGCGTTGCTGACGCCGTCGACCATCATGTCCAGGCGGGCACTGAACAGATGCTGGTGGAACGGCGCGCCGACGCCCGGCGCCACCTCGGTGGCGTACGGCCATTCCTCCATGCCCTTGTAGGAGGACGGGAACAGGATGCCGGTGAGCTTGGCCTCGCACTCGATCTTGCCGTCGAGGTAGAGATACCAGTAGAAGCCGTAGTCGTAGTTGCCGACCGTGGTGAAGAACGAGATCACCAGGCGACGCTGACGGCGCACCTCCGAGACGCCCTCGACGAAGAGGTCGGTGTGCTTCCACAGCGTGCCGAAGTCCTCCTCGTGCATGCAGATCGCGTTCGGGATGGTCCGCGGGTTCCCGAACTCGTCGGCGAGGGTCGCGTCGAAGTAGCGGATCTCGCCGAGGCAGTCGCAGCCGAGCTTCAAGGAGTTCGCGAAGCGACCGAAGATGTACTCGCCGGTGTCGAAGTAGTTCTGCCAGAAGCGGGTGGGAGACGGGTCGGCGTAGGGCACCACCATCTCGGCGATCGAGGCCCGATAGACGACCGGGCGGACCTCGCCGTCCTTGTCGGGGTCGCGATAGGCGAGGTTGTGCAGGACGAGGCCCTCGCGGGCGTCGAAGCCCAGGCTGAAGCTCCAGTTCGCCCAGGTCACGGCGTCGCCGTCCACCTGGAAGGACGGACCCTCGGGCTGGGTGATCTCGATCGGCTTGAGGCCCTCCAGCGGCGCCGGGCGACCCTTGTCCAGGTGGAACTGCGAGGGTTCGGCCGGCACCGGGAGCACCTCGTTGTCGATCAGCTCGATGACCTCGCCAGCGATGATGTCGACGTAGGCACACAGCCCGTCGATCGGGTGTGCCCAGGGATGGTCCGTGGGATCGGTGAAGCCGAACGGGAAGACCCGGATGATCCTCTTCCCCTCCTCGCCGGGGTTCTCGTAGTAGCCCGGCGAGAGCGGTGCGGTGACCACGTCGGTGACGGCGTAGCCACGCTTCGCCAGCGCGGCCGCCCACGCCGGGTCGGCCTGGACGATCGGGTCGATCGCCTCGAACTCCTCGACGAGGATCGGCAGCTGGCCACGGGAGCCGTCCACCTCGCTCGCCGTGACCGTGCCGGCGGTGAGGTCGACCAGCGTGTCCAGGCCTGCTCCGGTCGCGGTGTCGAGGAGCAGGGCCCGTACGCAGCGGGCCGGGGTCGCCCCGCCGGCCAGCGCCGCGAGCACCTCGGCCTTCGCGGGCTCGTCGAGACCGACGTACGCGAACCTGGTCTTCTCGCTCACATGCCCGGCCTCGTGGAGGAGCTTGCTGGCGGCGGTGATCTCGGCGGCGGTCAGGGAGGAGACCGGGTTGGTCCGCACGGTGGGTGACATCTGCAGGGTCATGGGGTTCCTCACTCGGAGATGGTGTCGATGACGTTCGCGTACGTCTGTGGGCGCCTGCGCCGCAGGACGTACGCCTGGACGATCCCGAGCACCGGGAATGCGGCCATCACGATCAGGAAGGTGACCGTGAGGGTCCCGAAGCGCGGCGCGCCCGCCGAGTCGACGTCGCCCAGCAGCAGCGGGAAGTTGGCGAACAGGACGGCGGTGACCGCGACCAGCCCCACGAGCCCGATCCCGGGTGCGACCCAGGTGTGCCAGAGCCCGGCGCCGACCCGGTTGCTCGCCAGGTAGACGATCACCGCGAGGCAGGTCAGCGCCATCAGGACCACGATCGCGAAGGTGGCCACCCCGGAGAACCAGGTGAAGACCTCGAGGAAGGGGTCCAGTCCGAGCACGGCGAAGGCGACGGTGAAGAGCGCCGCCGTGACGGTCTGCGCCAGCGAGGACAGGTGCGGCGACTCGTGGCTGCCGTGCACCTTGCCCACGGCCGCGGGCAGCAGCGAGGCGTGCGCCATCGAGTGCTGGTAGCGGCTGATGACGTTGTGGAAGGAGAGCACGCATGCGAACAGGCTGGTCATCAGCAGGATCGCGACGATCTCGGCGCCCGCGCCACCGAGGTAGCGGGCGGTCGTGGTGCCGATGAAGCCCTCGTAGTCGGTCTGGATCTCCTCGGTGAAGCCGCCGCCCCATCCCTGCACCAGGGCCCACGAGGTGAAGGTGTAGAAGACGGCGATGATCGCGACCGCGGCGTACGTCGCCAGCGGGATCGTGCGCGCCGGGTCCCGGGCCTCGTCGCGGAAGATCGCGGTCGACTCGAACCCGATGAAGCCGGCCATGCAGAACATCAGCGCCAGCGCGGGGGTGCCGGAGGTGATCACCGACGGCGTGAACGAGGAGACGCTGATCCCGTCGGCGCCGCCCTGCACGAGGATCACGACGGAGAGCACCATGACGATCCCGACCTCGGCGGCCAGCAGCGCCCCGAGCACCTTCGCGGAGAGCTCGACGTGGCGGTAGCCGAGCACCCCGACGGCGGCGACCATCGCCAGCGCCCAGGCCCACCAGGGCAGCGTCATCCCGGTCTTGTCCTCGACCCACCCGGCGAGGGTGAGGCCGAGGAAGCCGTAGACCGCGATCTGAACGGCCGTGTAGGTCAGCATCGCGAGCCACGCCGCCGCGATCCCGCCGGGGCGGCCCAGGCCGTAGCCGACATAGGTGAAGAAGGCGCCGGGGCGGGCGACGTACCGGCTCATCGTCGACAGGCCGACGGCGAAGAAGAGCAGGATCACCCCGCCGATGGCGAACATGGCGGGAACGCCGGCACCGTTGCCCAGCAGGGCGGCCAGCGGGAACCCGCCGCCGATGACGGTCAGCGGTGCGGCGGCGGCGACGACCATGAAGACGATCGATCCGGCTCCGAGCCTTCCGGACAGCCGCCTGGTGGCGGGTGGGGCGGCCGTTGCGACGGTCGCCGGCTGAGCGGTGGTCATGGGGACTCCTGGGTCGGGGGACAGGTGGTTCCACCGTTTCCGGGCGCGCTTTCGTCCCCGTCACGACGACGCAAACATCCGGCGCCGACCGAACGGGAACGCTGTTCTCATCTGGTGCGTCGCCCGGCGTGACGGCCGCGTAACCGGTCCGAAACCGTCAGGCCCCTAGCCTGGTCCGAACCTCACGAACCGGACGCGAGGCGAACCGAAAGCAGACACCGATGAGCGCACTCGACCGGGCGATCGTCGACCCACCGCGGGTCGCCGGGGTGGGCGAGCGGTCGCCGATGGCAGGTCTGGAGCGGCGTACGGTCGGGTTCGTCGACGTGCTCGCGCAGTCGGTCGGGGCCACTGCTCCGGCGGCCGCCGCAGCGACCCTTCCGGCACTGATCGCGGTCCGCTCGGGGCACTCGCTGCTGGTCTGTCTCGTGCTCGCCTGGATCCTGGTGGCCGGTGTCGGTGGGGCGGTCGGCCAGTTCACCCGCCGGATGGCGGCGCCCGGCTCGCTCTACACGTTCGTGACCAAGGGGATCGGGCCGAGCGCGGGGTTCGTGACTGCTGCCGGACAGGCCGTCGGGTACGCCTTCGTGGCGATGTTCGGGCTGGTCGGAGCCGCCTTGTCGGTGCAGACGTTCCTGGCGTCGGTCGGAGCTGCGGCCTCTTCGGCGGCGGTGACCGGTCTCGGTGTGGTGGCCCTCGGCGCGGTCTGCTTCGTGGTGCTCCGCCGCGGCATCCGGATCTCGGCGCGGGTCACCCTCGTGGTCGAGGTGGTCTCGGTCGTCCTGCTGCTGGTGCTGCTGGTGACCGTGCTGTCCCGGGCCGGGGCCGAGGCGCTGGCAGCACCGTTCCGGGCCGGGCTGCCGGGGCCGGACGGGCTGGTCGCGGGCACCGCGGTCGCGATCACCGCCTTCGTCGGCTTCGAGACCGCGGCGTCCCTGGGCCGGGAGGCGGAACGCCCGTTCCTGACGGTGCCGCGCACGATGCGCTGGACCCTGATCGTGGTCGGGTTCGCCTATCTGCTCTCCGCCTACACGCAGGAGGCGGGCGGGGTCTCCTTCGGCCTGCAGGTCGCCGACAACGACGTCGCGCTCAGTGCGCTCTCCGACGGGGCCGGCGTGCCGCTGCTGGGCCGGCTGCTCGACCTCGGCCAGGCGACCTCGTTCCTGGCCTGCGCGATCGCGTCACTGACCGCGTTGGCGCGCGTGGTCTTCAGCCTCGGCCGTGAGGGAGTGCTGCCCAGGGCGGTCGGGTTCACCGACCCGCTGCGCAGCACTCCGCTCGGGGCGCTGGCCGTCGTCGTACCCGTCACAGTGGCACTGCCGCTGGTGCTGCTCGCCGGCGGCCTCTCGCCCTGGCGGGCGATGAGCGTCCTGATCGCGGTCTCCGCGGTCGGCTACATCGTCGCGTACGTCCTGGTGGCGGTCGCCGCGCCCGCGTTCCTGCACAGGATCGGGGAGCTCACCCGCTCGGTGCTCTGGGGCTGCGGCGCCGTGGCGGTTGCTCTCACCGGGGTGCTGGGGGTCTATCTCGCCGTCGTAGGAGGCACCGACCCGCTGGCTCTGAGCCTGGTCGGTGTGGTCGTGCTGGGCGGCGGGTCCGGCTATCTCTACGTCCGGATGCGGCAGCCCGAGGGGTTCGCCCGGATGGGCCTGTTCGACGAGCCGATCTCGGACGATCTGCTGGGTGGCCGGTGAGCCCCGGCGGCGACGCCGGCGGCCGTCAGCCGCATGCCGTACGCAGCGCCCTCTCGGTTCTCGAGGAGGTGGCACGGGCCGGGCCGGGCATCACCGCCAAGCAGATATCGGCTGCGCTCGGGCTGCCGCGGGCCACGACCTACAGGCTGGTCAACCTGCTGGTGCAGGACGAGTACCTGGTCCGGTTGCCCGACCTGTCGGGGTTCGCGCTGGGTCACCGGGTGACGCTGCTGGCATCCAACGCGGTCCCCGACCGTGAGCGCGAGACCGCGGAGATCCTGGCCGGGATGCGGGCCCGGATCCGGGCGGGCGTTCACCTGGCGTCCTTCCGGCACGGGCACCTGGAGCTGGTCGATGTCGATCCCGACTTCCCGTTGGCCGCCGCCGCGCTCGGGGACCCGCCGGAGATCGGCGCGGACCCGGGTGCTGCGGCGCTCGACCTGCTGCCGGCGGCGGGTGCCGTGGAACGCTATGTCGTCTGCGTCGGTCAGCCGGGGTACGGATCCCTGGCCGCGGCGGTCCGCGACGACGCCGGCGTGCTGGTCGCCGGCGTCGCGCTGGCGGTCCCGGCGCCGCGGCTCGAAGACCCCGCCGGTCTCTTCGCCCTGATTCATGACGACGTCGAGCGGCTGCGGATGGTGCTGACCCGCGGCTGACCCGCGGCTGACCCGCGGCTGACCCGTCGCGCTCAGTGCATCCCGGGCTCGTGGGCCAGGTGGGTCTCGGGCTCGAGCTGGAAGGTGGAGTGCTCGACGTCGAAGTGACCGGCCAGGCAGGCCTGGACCCGGTCGAGCACCTTCGGCGCGCTGCCGTCGAGGAAGCACTCCGGTCGCAGGGTCAGGTGGGCCGAGACCGTCGGCAGGCCCGAGGTGACCGTCCAGGCGTGCAGGTCGTGCACCTCGACCACGTCCTCGACCTCGAGCAGGTGCAGGCGCAGGTCCTCGACGACGACCTCCGCCGGCGCACCCTCGAGCAGGATCCGGCCGCTGTCGCGGAGCAGACAGACACCGGCGTACGTCATCAGGGCGACGACCACGAGCGAGGCCACCGGGTCGGCCCGGGTCCAGCCGGTGAGCAGGATGACGACGGCGGCGACGAGGGTGCCGATGAAGCCGTAGAGGTCGGAGAGGACGTGCTGGTAGGCGCCCTCGACGTTGAGCGAGGTGCGGTTGGCACGCGCCATCATCGCGGCCGCGAGGATGTTGACCGCGCAGCCGACGACCGCGACCACGAACATCGGCCAGCCCTCGGCGTCGGGCGGATGGATCAGGCGCCGGACCGCCTCCACGCCCACGACCGCGGCGAAGACCAGCAGGGTGATCCCGTTGAGCGCCGCGGAGAGGATCTCGGCGCGCTTCCAGCCGTAGGTCCACTGGCCCTCTGCCGGTCGCGCGGCCAGCCGCATCGCCCACAGCGCCGCCGCGATCGCGCCGACGTCGGTGAGCATGTGGCCCGCGTCGGCCAGCAGCGCGAGCGAGTCGGCGAGGATCGCGACCGTCACCTCGCCGAGCAGGAACACGCTCAGCAGGGACATCGCGGCGATCAGGTAGCGCCGGTCCGCCGCGGGAGAGATGTGGTCGTGATCGTGGCCCATGTCGATCGATCCTAGGCGGGAAATCCGGTTCTCGGTTGCGCCGTACCGTGGCAGGGTGGCCGGCATGTCGCTCGCTGAGAACTTCCTGTCGCTGCACCTGCCCGGACGCCCGCTGCTGATGCCCAACGCCTGGGACGCCGGCTCGGCGAAGCTCCTGGCCTCGTTGGGCTTCTCGGCGCTGGCCACGACCAGCAGCGGGTACGCCGCGACCCTGGGGCGCCTCGACGGCCACGTCACCCGCGACGAGGTGATCGCCCACGCGACCGCGCTGGTCGAGGCGGTCGAGGTGCCCGTCTCGGCCGACCTGGAGGCCGGCTTCGGGGGTTCGATCGACGAGGTGGCGGAGACGTTCCGGCTCGCCGTGGCGACCGGGCTGGCGGGCGGGTCGATCGAGGACTACACCGGGGTGGAGAAGGACACCGTCTACTCCGTCGAGGAGGCCGCCGAGCGCGTCGCCGCAGCGGCCGGGGCCGCGGGCGACGACTTCGTCCTCACCGCCCGCGCCGAGAACCACATCCGCGGCCGCGACGACCTCGACGACACCATCGCCCGCCTCCAGGCCTACCAGGAGGCCGGTGCCGACGTGCTCTTCGCGCCCGGCGTCATCGCCGTCGAGGACGTACGCCGCCTGGTCGACGCGGTAGACCGCCCGGTCAGCGTCCTGCTGCTGCCCGGCGGACCCTCGGTCCCGGAGCTCGCCGAGGCGGGGGCGGCGCGGATCTCGGTCGGTGGCGCGTTCGCCTTCGCCGCCCTCGGTGCGGCCAAGCGAGCGGCCGAGGAGCTGCTCGGCACCGGCACCACCGGCTACTCCGAGCTGGCGGCCGAGGGTGCGAAGGCTTTTCGCAACGCTGGTTGACTGGGGCCGTGACCGATGAGCTGAAGGTGGTGCGCGCGGGGTTCGCGCCGATCAAGGGGACCAGGCACCTGGCCCACGACCGGGTGGTGCTCGACGCCCAGGGGCCGGTGGGTGACCGTGGGTTCGCCCTGGTGTCGGTCGACCCCGAGGATCCGGCTCGCGGCCGGGTGCTGCGCACCGTCCAGAACCCGCTGCTGGTCGCGGTGCGGGTGGAGCTCGTCGGGGACCGGCTCGAGGTCGAGCTGCCCGGCGGGGAGACCGTCTCGGCGGAGCCGGCGGCGACGGGGGAGCGCATCACCTGCGACTACTGGGGCCGTGACGTCGAGCTGGAGCTGGTCGGCGGCCCGCACGCCGAGCTCTTCTCGAGATGGCTCGACCGGCCCGTCCGGCTGGCCCGTGCCCGCCGGGGCGACGTCGTCTTCGCCGGCCCGGTGTCGCTGGTGACCACGGCGTCGCTGCGCGACCTCGCCCGGCACGTGGACCAGGACACCGTGGACGCGGCGCGCTTCCGGCCGACCCTGGTGGTCGAGACCGACGAGCCCTACGCCGAGGACATCTGGCTCGGCCGCGAGGTCCGGGTCGGGGACGCGACGCTCCGGATAGGTGTGCCGATCCCGAGGTGTGCCGTGATCGACATCCGTCCGGAGACGGGGGAGCGGCACGTACGACTGTTGAAGACGCTCGCCTCGCACCGGCCGCTGAACCGGGCTGGCGAACCGGCATTCGGGATGTTCGCGGAGGTGTTGACGCCCGGCGTGGTGTCGATAGCGTCGAGGCCGTGAACGGGATCGAGCTGACCGAGAGCTTCGCCTGGCGCGGCCGCGACGTCCGGTGGGGAAGCGCCGGCTCCGGTCCGGCGGTCGTCTTCTGCCACGGCACACCGTGGTCGTCTTGGCTGTGGGCGCCGATCGCCTCGGCGCTCTCGCGGTGGTTCACCGTCTACCTGTGGGACATGCCGGGCTACGGCGCGTCCTCGAAGGAGGCCGAGCACGAGGTCTCGCTCGCGGTGCAGGGTGAGGTGCTCGCCGAGCTCGTACGCCACTGGCAGCTCGACCGGCCACACCTGGTCGCGCACGACTTCGGCGGCGCGACCGCGCTGCGGGCCCACCTGCTGCACGGCCTCGAGGTCTCCTCGCTGGCGCTGGTCGACGTCGTGGCGCTGCGGCCGTGGGGCTCACCGTTCTTCGGGCTGGTGCAGGAGCACGCCGAGGTCCTTGCTCGGCTGCCGGCCGACATCCACCGTGGCGCGCTGGTGGAGTACGTCGAGACGGCCGCGCACCGACCGCTCGCCAGGTGGCATCTCGACGCCCTGACCATGCCCTGGCTCGGTGAAGTCGGACAAGAAGCGTTCTACCGGCAGATCGCGCAGGCCGACGAGCGCTACACCGATGAGATCGAGCCGCTCTACCCGTCCATCACGGCCCCGACCCAGGTGATCTGGGGTGCCGACGACGCCTGGATCCCCGTCGATCGCGCCCAGCGGCTCGCCGAGCTGATCCCCGGCGCTGAGCTCACCGTGATCCCCGACGCCGGCCATCTCGTCCACCTCGACCAGCCAGCCGCGCTTGCGGTGAGCATCACCGAGTGGCTGCTGAGGCAGGCCCGGGGCTGAGCCGCTCACGGGCTTCACAGCCGGCGCACAGGAACGCGCCGGAACGGACTCAGGTGCGCTGCGTACGCTCCTGATGTGGATATGCAATCGCTGTTGTCGCGCGACTCCGTGAAGGTCGCCCTCGTCGTCAACGCCGGATCGCGCCGGGGACAGGACGCGCTGGCGTCCTCCGAGGAGATGCTCAGGTCCGCCGGGATCGAGGACGTGCACTCCTACGCAGTCCACTCGGGTGAGGAGCTGGAGGCCACGCTCGACAAGGTCGCCGAGGAGATGCCCGACCTGCTCGTCATCGGCGGGGGCGACGGCTCGGTGGGGGCGGCGGCCGCCCGGATCGCCGGCAGCGACGTCGTGCTCGCGGTGCTGCCGCTCGGCACGGCCAACGACTTCGCCCGCACCCTCGAGCTCGACCAGGACCCGGAGACCGCGGTCCAGCAGATGCTCGAGGGGAAGATCATCAACGTCGACATCGGCCGGGCCAACGGTCACGCCTATCTCAACGTCGCCTCCTTCGGTCTCTCCGTCGCGGTGACCGAGGCCCTGGACCCGCGGCTGAAGAAGCTGATCGGGCCGGCGGCCTACCCGGTCGCGACGCTGCAGGCATACCGCCACCACAAGCCGTTCACCGCACGGCTGGAGTTCCCCGAGGGCGACCACGAGACGATGGAGCTCGACGACCTGCTCCAGGTCGCGGTCGGCAACGGCCGCCACTACGGCGGCGGCAACACCGTCTCGCCCACGGCCTCGGTCGACGACGACCTGCTCGACGTCTACGCCATCGTGCGCGGGCGTCTGCGCGACCACGTCTCCATCGCGCGGCTGCTCCGAAGCGGCCACTTCATCGAGCACGAGCAGGTGCACCACATGACCACCCGGGCGGTGCGGATCACCACCGACGAGGCGATGCCGGTCAACCTCGACGGGGAGATCCTCACCGAGACGCCGGCCGACTTCACCCTCGAGAGCAACGCGCTCCACGTGGCGGTCCCGATCCGCAGCCGTGCCGGCCGCCTCGACGGGCCGCCGCCGGACGTCCAGAGCTAGGGACGTCCCGCCCGGGGCACGTCGACCCGGATCGCCAGCAGCCGCGCCTCGGCGTTGGCCTTGCGGGGCTCCTCGAAGAAGTCGGGCGCGGCGCACGCGTACAGCGTCCTCCCGTCGCTGCCGCCCAGCATGCACGCGAAGACGCCACCACCCGGCTCGATCTGCTCGAGGATCTCGCCACCCTCGGCGACCCTGACCAGGCGGCCGAAGACCGCGTCGGCGGTCCACACCGCACCCTCGGCGTCCAGGCAGCAGCCGTCGGGCGCCAGGACGGCGTCGCCCATCGCCTCCGCGAACGCGGTGTGGGTGGTGAGCTCGCCGAACTTCGCCCAGGTACGCCGGTTGGTCAGCGACCCGTCCTCGGCGATGTCGAACGCGCTGATCCGGTTGCCGCAGGTCTCGTCGACGATGAGCGTGCCGTCGTCGGTGATCACGCTGCCGTTGGGGAACCACAGGTCGTCGGCGACCTCGGTCACCGTCCCGTCCGGGTCGACCCGCAGCAGCACCGTCGAGGCCACGTCGGCGCCCGCCATGATGTCGAAGCCGAAGTTCCCGACGTACGCCCGGCCCTGCTCGTCCACCACCATGTCGTTGAGGTGGTTGCTGACGTGGCCGCTGAGGTCGGCGTGGGTCACCAGCGATCCGTCGGACTCGCGGCGAAGGATGCGGCGGTCGTTCATCGACACGATGAGCAGATGGCCGTCGGGGAGCCAGCCCAGCCCGGAGGGCTGCCCCGGCACCTCCGCCTCGACCTTCAGGTCCGACCCGTCCGCCCGGGCCGAGTAGACCTTGTAGGAGTAGAAGTCCACGAACCAGATCCGGTCCTCGTGCCATCGCGGGCACTCCAGGAAGTGCAGGTCCTTCACGACTGTGCTGATCTCTCGAGCCACGGTAGATCCTCTCTGATCGACTGACCCCATCATGCCGAGAAGTCACCCCCGTCGCGCGGGAAGTCACGTACGCGAATCGAGATGGCACCGACGTGACGTCTCGGCCGCCCGGAGTGACGCCTCGGCTACTCCTCCAACCGCCAGGCGGCCTTGAGCGAGAGCTGGCCACCGGTCTGGAGCAGGGCGCGGCTGTAGAGGCGCTCGGCGAGGCGTACCAGGGCGATGCCGAAGGCGAGGAGCAGGGCGACGGCAACGATCGGCTCCCACCAGGCCGCGCTGCCGTCGACCAGGCGCATCGGCATGAGGACGGCGGAGAGCGGTGGGACGTACGAACCGACGACCTCGCCGGCACCGTCGAGGTAGAGGGCGCCGAAGAACATCACCATGAGCAGCATCGTGATCGGGGTGGAGGAGGACTGCAGGTCCTCGGTGCGGGAGGCGAGCGCGCCCGCGACCGCCCACAGGGTGGAGAGGACCACGAAGCCGATCAGGAAGAAGACCACGAACCAGCCGATCGCGCCGGAGAGCGCCGGGAGGGCGAAGCTGAAGTCGGTCACGCTCAGTCCGACCAGCCCGACGGCCACGTAGATGAGCATCTGCCCGACGGCGATGACGGCGTTGCCGATGATCTTGCCGGCGAGAAGCTGCCGCAGCGGTACGGCGGCGGCGATCATCTCCACGATCCGCGACTGCTTCTCCTCCACGACGCTGTTCGCGAGGGTCATCCCGAACATGATCGAGGCGAAGTAGAAGACGATCGCGAGGGCGTAGCCGACGACGTAGCGGATCGCGGTCAGCTCGCTGTCACCCTCGAGCTGGTCGAGCGCGACGGCCGAGCCCTTAGTCAGCTCGGCCGCGGTGGTGCCGGCCGCGTCGGCGTTGCCGGCCAGCACGATCGCCTCGACCGCCTGGCTGACCACGTCACGCAGCTCGGAGTCGGCGTCCTCGAGGGTGACGAGTGTCCAGCCCTCGGCGCTCGGATGCAGGTACGCGTCGGCCCGCTCCTCCTCGAGCGCATGCCGGGCGGCGTCGGCGTCGTCGACGGCGACCGGCACGATCCGCACCTTCTCGTCGATGCCGGAGGCACGGTCGGAGATGCCCTCGACCATCGTCCGGGCGGCCGTCGAGGAGTAGGCGAGGTCGTAGGTCCTCTCCCGGCTCTCGCCCCACGCGGTGAAGCCGAGCACGCCGACGATCACCGCGAGCATCACCGCGGTGCCGATCAGGGTCGACCTGTCGGTGGCCCGGACCGCGATCTCGCGGCGGGCGACGATCTGCCACACCGGCTGGCTCCGGGGCGTCTGCCTCGTCATGCGGTGACCTCCCGGTAGATCTCGGACAGACGGGGCACGACGCGGTGGAAGTCGAGCACGTTCCCACGGGTCGTGGCCTCGCTGAGCAGCTTCTGCTCGGCGCCGGCGGAGACGACCTCGATCTCGGCCTCGGGGCCGGAGACGTCGCGGACGTGGAGACCCGGCAGGTCGCGTACCCAGCCGGCGTCGCCGTCGAGGACGAGCCGGTAGCGCAGCGCGGCCTCGGCGCGCAGCTCCTCACCCGTGCCCTGGATGACCACCCGGCCACGGGCCATCACCACGAGCCGGTCGCACAGCCGGTCGACGAGGTCGAGCTGATGGGAGGAGAAGACGACGGGTACGCCGTCGCGTGCGTGCTCGCGCAGCAGGTCCGCCATCGCCTCGATCGCGTCGGGATCGAGCCCGGAGAACGGCTCGTCGAGGATCAGCGCCATCGGCGCCGGGACGAGCGCGGCGATGATCTGCACGCGCTGCTGGTTGCCGAGGGAGAGCTTCTCGAGCGGGTCCTTGGTGCGCCCACCCAGCCCGAACCGCTCCAGCAGCGTGCCGATCTCGCGGCGCGCGTCGGCGGTCGTCATGCCCCGCAGCCGGGCCAGGTAGACCAGCTGGTCCAGGATCGGCTGCTTCGGGTAGAGGCCGCGCTCCTCGGGCATGTAGCCGAACCGGCGCCGGTCCTCTCGGGTGACCTCGTGCCCCTGCCAGGAGACGGTCCCGGCATGCGCGGCCAGCACCCCCATGATCATCCGCATGGTGGTGGTCTTGCCGGCACCGTTGCCACCCACGAACCCGGTGAGCCCACCGGACGGGACCGGGAAGGACACGTCGTCGACGGCGACAATGTCGCCGAAGCGACGGGTCAACCCGCTGACCTCGAGCATCGAAACTCCTCTGTCTCGGTTACGAACGGGGCCCACGCTATTTCAGCGGCGGGCCCGGCGGATCCGTCGCGAGGATGAACCCGTGCTCACCCGTTGGGAGGGCCCGCCGGGAGCAGCCCGTGGCGGTGGATGAAGACCACCGTCTGCACCCGGTCGCGCAGCTGCAGCTTGGCCAGGCAGGCCGAGACATGGGTCTTCACGGTCGCCTCGGTGAGGAACAGCCGGCGCGCGATCTCGTTGTTGCTCAGCCCCTCACCGATCAGCAGGAGCACCTCGCGCTCACGGGTGGTGAGCAGGTCGAGCTCCTTGGGCGGCTTCGGGCTCGGCGCCACCGGAGCGTTGGTGACCCTGCCGATCACCCGCATGGTGACCTCCGGGGCGAGCAGCGCGTGACCGTCCGCGGCGGCGCGCACGGCCTCGGCCAGCGAGTCGGGGTCGGCGTTCTTGAGCAGGAAGCCGCTGGCACCGGCAGCGAGCGCATCGAAGAGGTAGTCGTCACGGTCGAAGGTGGTCAGGATGATCACCTTGGCGTGCCCCTCCGCGACGACCGTACGCGTCGCCTCGATGCCGTCGGTGCCGGGCATCTGCACGTCCATCAGGATCACGTCGGGCCGCAGCTCGCGGGCCTTCGCGATCGCGTCGGCGCCGTCGGAGGCCTCACCGACGACGGAGATGTCGTCCTCCATCGAGAGGATGAGACGGAACCCCGAACGCAGCAGCTGCTGGTCGTCGGCGAGCAGCACCCGGATCATCGCGCCGCTCCCGCCGAGGAGACGGGCGACTCCAGCGGGAACCTCACCCGCACCCTGAACCCCTGCACCGCTCGGGGCCCGATGTCGACCTCAGCCTTCCGGACGGCCGCCCGCTCCCTGACGCCGAGGAGGCCCAGGCCGCTGCCCGAGGTGCCGTGCCGGGGCCGGCCGTTGTCGGTGATCTCCACCTCGGCGTAGGGCGCGGCCGCGGTGCGGTCGATGCGGAGGACGACCTGGGCGCGGTCGGCGGTGGAGTGGCGGCGTACGTTGGCCAGCGCCTCCTGGACGATCCGGTAGACGGAGTGGGCCAGGGGAAGTGGCAGACCTGAGACCGGACCGACGGCCTCGTAGTCGACCCGCAGCCCGCTCTCGCGCACCTCGTCCAGCAGCGCGGGCAGGTCCTCGAGCCGCGGCTCGGGGCGGCGTACGCCATCGGGTTCCGAGTCCGCATCGCCCGCCGGGTCGCGCAGGGTGCCGAGCAGGGAGCGCATCTGGGTGACTCCTTCGCGGGCGGAGGTCTCGACGTTGCCGAGCGCCTCGGTGGCACCCTCGATGTCGCCGGGGCGGCCGCGCTCGAGCAGCTTGCGCCCAGCGGCGGCCTGGACCCCGACGACCGCGACATGGTGGGCGACGACGTCGTGCAGCTCGCGGGCGATCCGCAGACGCTCCTCGATCACGGCGCGGCGCTGGAGCTGCCCGGACTGGGCGGCGATGGTCGCCGCCTGCGCGGCGAGCTCCGCCTTCTGCCGCGCACCCCGCCAGGCGACCTGGCCACCGACGATCGCGCCGATGAAGTAGAGGAGGTTGACCAAGGTGGTGAGCAGCACGTAGGCCGTCACCGGGCCGACCAGCGCCGAGCCCTCCGCGTCCGCGGTCGACTGGCGGATCTCGTCGATGCCGCTGCCGACGGCGTACTGCCAGGAGAGCCAGGCGAACATGAACAGCGTGATCAGGCCCATCACGACCACCATGTCGCGCCGGCTCCGCGCCCAGGCGGCACCGGCGAAGAACGCGACGAAGTAGATGATCTGCATGGGAAGCAGTCCCATCACCATCGGCAGCCACACGCCGGTGACGAACATGTGGAGCCCGGCCAGGAGCGCGATCGCGAGCGGGAACCGGCGCCGGAAGGCGAGCAGCGCGGCACCGCTGATCACCGCGATCCACTCGACCCAGGTCGGTGCGTCGCTGCTGTCGAGCGTGCCGACACCCCGGATCAGCTCGAGGGTGACCAGGCTGGCGACCAGCACGACCGCGCCGACCAGCCAGTCGCCGAGGGTGATCGAGCCCTTCCGCTCCCAGTCGTCGTCGGTCGCGAAGAAGGTCGCCAGCCGGCCCGGGGAGCCGGCATCGTCGTGCACAGTCACCCGGCCACCCTAGTTCCGTCGTCGGGCGGTGTCCTCAGCCTCGAGTCGGAGTCCGGAAGGTGGGTTGGCGGACTACCCGGTTTCAGCGCGAGCCGGCGGAGCGCTGACGCTTGCGGGCGCGGGAGCCGGGGCGGCTCTTCCGGTTGCCGGTGCCCTCGCCGGCAGGGCGGCGCGGTGGCTGGGTCACGACCGGGACGTACGGGCCCGGGCGGCTGCGCTCACCGGGAGCGAGCTCGACGAGGATCGGGTGGCTCGGACCGTCGACGCGGGTGGTCGTCGGCTTGATCCCGGCGGCGCGAGCGAGCGTGCGTACGTCCTTGACCTGGTCGGGCAGCATCAGCGTGACCACGGTGCCGGAGGCACCGGCGCGGGCCGTACGCCCGGAGCGGTGGAGGTAGGCCTTGTGCTCGGCGGGCGGGTCGGCGTGGACGACCAGGGTGACGTCGTCGACGTGGATGCCGCGGGCGGCGATGTCGGTGGCCACCAGGGTGGTCGCCTTGCCGGAGTGGAAGGCCTCCAGGTTGCGCACCCGGGCGTTCTGGGAGAGGTCGCCGTGGAGCTCGACGGCCGGGATGCCGGCGCGGCCGAGCTGGCGGGCGACGCCCTTGGCGCCGTGCTTGGTGCGGGTGAAGACGACGGTACGGCCCGGCGCGGCGGCCAGGTCCGCGAGCACAGGGATGCGGTGCTCGCGGGCGGAGAGGTGGAGGACGTGGTGCTCCATCTCGGCGACCGGCGACTGAGCCGAGTCGGCCTCGTGCACGACCGGTGCGGAGAGGAACTGCTTGACCAGCACGTTGATGCCCTTGTCGAGCGTCGCGCTGAACAGGAGGCGCTGGCCGTCCTTCGGGGTCGCGGACATGAGCCGCTTGACCGCCGGCAGGAAGCCGAGGTCGGCCATGTGGTCGGCCTCGTCGAGCACGGTGATCTCGACCGAGGACAGGTCGGCGTGGCGCTGGGCGATCAGGTCCTCGAGCCGGCCGGGGCAGGCCAGGACGACGTCGGCGCCCTTGCGCAGGCCGATGACCTGCGGGTTCTGCCCGACGCCACCGAAGACGGTCTGCACGCTCAGCCCGGCCTCCGTGGCCAGCGGCCGCAGCGACTCCTCGATCTGCCGGACCAGCTCACGGGTCGGCGCGAGCACCAGCGCCCGGGGCTTGCCCGCCTTCGCCTTCGGGCCACCCGCGAGGCGGGCGACGAGCGGAAGCAGGAAGGCGTACGTCTTGCCCGACCCGGTCCGCCCGCGGCCGAGCACGTCGCGGCCGGCGAGGGAGTCCGGCAGGGTCGCGGCCTGGATCGGGGTGGGGGAGGTGATGCCGTGGTGGTCGAGGACGGCGGTGAGGTCTGCGGGCACGCCGAGCGCGCTGAAGCTCTGCTGAGACAAGGAGTCAACTTTTCAAGCGAGGTGTCTCGCCATAGGTGAAAGTTGCTACCGAGAGCGGCCGGGGGCAAGACCGGAACGGGCCGCTGTTGGGTCAGATACTACCGGTAGGTGACCCGTCTACCAGAATCGCCGGCTCACGCCCACGGGTCGACGAGGATCTTCGCGTGGGTCTCCGGGTCGGCGAGATCCGAGAAGGCCTGGGCGACGCCGTCCAGCCCGACGGTGCCGGTGTGCAGCGGCGAGGGGTCGACCTTCCCGCCGGCGATGAGCTCGAGCGTGCGCGCGAACTCCGCCGGGTCGTAGCCGAAGACGAACCGCAGGTCGATCTCCTTGTGGATCGCGATCGCCGGCCGGATCGTGTCCGGCTCCATGCACACCCCGACCACCACGACACGCGTGTGCAGCGGCGCCGCGGTCATGATCTGCTCGAGCATCCCGGGCACGCCGACGCACTCGAAGACGACCGGCCCGGTCGGCGACTGCCCGAGCCGGTCGGCGTTGAGCAGCACCGTCTCCCAGGGGAGCAGGGGGATGCGGCGGACGACCTGCATCGCGTCGATCCCGAAGCCCAGGTAGTCGGTCAGCGAGGTCACCGGGCCGCGCTGCTTGTAGGCGTCCCACGGCGAGGACTCGCGCGGGTCGACGACCACGTCGGCACCGCACTCCACCGCCAGCGCGCGACGGGCGGGGGAGAGGTCGGAGGCGACCACCTTCTTCACCCCCTGCGCCTTGAGCATGAGGATGACGGCCAGGCCGATCGGGCCGCAGCCGATGACCACGGCCGGGCGTCGCGCGGAGACCGCTCCGCGGCGTACGGCGTGGAAGGCGACGGCCAGGGGCTCGGTGAAGACCGCCTGGTCAGGCTCCACGCCGTCGGGGACGGGGAAGGTGAACGCCTCCTGGACGACGCAGTACTCCGCGAACCCGCCGGGGGAGTCGACGTCGAAGCCGACCATGTGGATCGCCCCGTCCGTACGCAGCACCGGCAGCGCCGCCACCGAGGTGCCCGGCTCCCAGCGACCGCGGGTCTCCGGGCCGTAGGCGACGACCTCGCCGAGGATCTCGTGGCCCAGCACGATCTCCTGGTCAGGAGTCATCGCGGTGGTGTAGCCGAGCTCGGTGACCACCTCGTTGAGCTCTTCGCTGTGCTCCCGGACGTGCAGGTCGGAGCCGCAGATCCCGGCGCGCAGCACCTTGATCAGCAGCTGACCCGGCCCGGGCTCGGGACGCGGGACCGACCGCACCGAGAGCTCGCCGTTGTGGACCACGGTTGCGCGCATCTGGTTCATCGGCGCCGACGCTACCTCACCCCGGGGGCAGCGATCCGGCAGAGGTGATCCGGTGCAGGTGGGCGGTGAGCGAGTGCTGGTGGTCGACGCGCGGCAGCCGCAGGGTCGCGCCGGTGACCAGGTGCAGGGTGATGTCGATGCGCGGGTTGGCCTTCCGCTCGTCGACGACACCGGTGTCGATGCGGGTCACGTCCTGCCAGAGGATGACGTCGGTGTGCCGGGCGTGCTCCAGGACCAGGCCGCCCTCGTAGAGCCCGAGGTCGACCGCGACCGGGCGCTGCAGCCCGAGCCAGGCCAGCCGGAACCCGAGGATCAGCCCGGCGAGCGCGACCAGGGCCCCGGCCAGCACGAGCACCGTCGGCAGGTGCGGCCGCGTGGCGACCCAGGCGCCGAGCGCGATCAGCGCCGGGCCCGCGACCAGCCCGACAGGCACCAACCACGCCCGGCCGTGCGCGGGGTGGGTGCTCAGCCGGATGCCGAGGTCCTCGGTGAGCGTCTCCTCACCCGGCGTACGCAGCCACGCCCGCCGCATCGGCAGCACCACCAGCCCGAGCAGGGTGAGGGCGATCCCGCCCCAGAGCACCGGGTCGCGGCCGAGCCCGACGATGCGGGCCGGCCACGGGTTGATCGCGTGCTCCCCGTAGGCATCGGAGCCGACCACCCACATCCGGAAGGTCGCCTTCGAGGGGTCGGGGTCGCGTCCGATGTCGCGCAGGGTGCCGTGGATGCGCCCGGTGACCTGCTCGCCGTCGACGCGCCACCGGCCCCGGCAGGAGGTGATCTCGCCGGTGCCGCTGTCGAACTCGCACCGCTCCACCACGCCCACCTTCGCCCACTGCCCGCTGTTCCACCGGTCGGCGGCCTGCTGTGCCACAGCGGTGGCCGGGAACAGCATCGCCAGGGCGCCGAGGCCCAGGGTGATCAGGACGGTCGCGATCGACGTACGTCGACGTAAGCGGACGATCCGGCGAGACGGTTCGATGAGACGGGACTTGGGGCCGGTGGTGGGAAGCACGAGGCCTTTCACATCAAGGGCTGGAAGGGACGTCGGTCGAGGCGTCGGAGAGTCTAGCCATATGCCCCCACGGGTTCCCGCGCGGTGAGCCGAAGCCTCTGAGGTGCACAAAACAGGCTGCTCACCGACCGTAGCTGACACGGCCTTCACCCATTCGCAGTACGCCGCCGGCGACGGATACGATCGGAACGCCGCGCGAGCATCGCGGTCCACACATCACTGGAACCCAGGGAGCATCCGTGTCCGAGATCAAGATCGCCGTACTCACCCCCGACGGGCGCGAGGAACGGACGGTCACTACGGGCACGAAGGCGTGGGAGCTCTTCGCGGACGCTCCCGACGTGATCGCCGCGCGGGTCGCCGCGGGCGCTGAGGAGCCCAGCCTCAAGGACCTCTCCTACGAGCTCGCCGACGGCGACGAGGTCGAGGGCGTCCTGATCGACTCCGCGGACGGCCACGACATCCTGCGTCACTCGACCGCGCACGTGATGGCGCAGGCGGTCCAGGAGATCTTCCCCGAGGCCAAGCTCGGCATCGGCCCGCCCGTGCAGGACGGCTTCTACTACGACTTCGACGTCGAGACCCCGTTCGTGCCCGAGGACCTGGCCAAGATCGAGTCCCGGATGAAGAAGATCATCAAGGCCAACCAGAAGTTCTCCCGCCGGGTCACCACCGACGACGACGCCCGCGTCGAGCTGGCCGACGAGCCCTACAAGCTCGAGCTGATCGGTCTCAAGGGCTCCGCGGCCGACGCCGCCGAAGGTGCCAGCGCCGAGGTCGGCGGCGGCGAGCTGACCATCTACGACAACCTCGACCGCAACGGCGAGATCGCCTGGAAGGACCTCTGCCGAGGCCCGCACCTGCCGACCACCAAGCGGATCCCCGCGTTCAAGCTGATGCGGTCCGCGGCGGCGTACTGGCGAGGCGACGAGAAGAACAAGCAGCTCCAGCGCATCTACGGCACCGCCTGGGAGTCCAAGGAGGCGCTCGACGCCCACCTGGCCCGGATCGAGGAGGCCGAGCGCCGCGACCACCGCAAGCTCGGCCGCGAGCTCGACCTCTACTCCTTCCCCGACGAGCTCGGCTCCGGCCTGCCGGTCTTCCACCCCAAGGGCGGCGTGATCAAGCGGGAGATGGAGGACTACGTCCGCCGCCGGCACATCGAGGAGGGCTTCTCCTACGTCGGCACCCCGCACATCTCCAAGGACGGCCTGTTCCACACCTCCGGCCACCTGCCCTACTACGCCGACACGATGTTCCCGCCGATGGAGCTCGAGGGCGCGAAATACCAGCTGAAGGCCATGTCGTGCCCGATGCACAACCTGATCTACAAGGCCAAGGGCCGTTCCTACCGCGAGCTCCCGCTGCGCCTGTTCGAGTTCGGCACCGTCTACCGATACGAGAAGTCGGGCGTGGTCCACGGCCTGACCCGCGTGCGCGGCCTGACCCAGGACGACTCCCACTCCTACGTCACCAAGGAGCAGGCGCCGGCCGAGATCAAGCACCTGCTCGACTTCGTGCTCGGCGTCCTGAAGGACTTCGGCCTCGACGACTTCTACCTCGAGCTGTCGACCCGTGACGCGGACAACGCCAAGTTCATCGGCTCCGACGAGCAGTGGGAGACCGCGACCAAGATCCTCGAGGACGTCGCCACCGCGTCCGGCCTCGAGCTGGTCGCCGACCCGGGCGGCGCGGCCTTCTACGGTCCGAAGATCTCCGTCCAGGCCCGCGACGCGATCGGCCGCACCTGGCAGATGTCGACGATCCAGTACGACTTCAACCAGCCTTCCCGCTTCGGGCTGGAATACCAGGCGGCCGACGGCACCCGGCAGGAGCCGGTGATGATCCACTCGGCCAAGTTCGGCTCCATCGAGCGGTTCCTCGGCGTGCTCGTCGAGCACTACGCCGGTGCCTTCCCTCCGTGGCTCGCCCCCGTCCAGGTCGTCGGCATCCCTGTTGCCGACGCCTTCGCCGACTACCTCTACGAGGTCGCCGGCAAGCTGAAGGCGAAGGGCATCCGGGTCGAGGTCGACGAGTCCGACGACCGGTTCCAGAAGAAGATTCGCAACGCCCAGCTCCAGAAGATCCCGTTCATGCTGATCGCCGGTGGCGAGGACGTCGAGAAGGGCGCGGTCAGCTTCCGTTACCGCGACGGCCGCCAAGAGAACGGCATCCCCGTCGACGAGGCGATCGAGCGGATCGTCGCTGCCGTGGAGTCCCACGAGCAGGTCTGAGGCTGTCGAAGGGGATCCTCCGGGGCCTGCCGAGATAGTCCAGGGAGTTTCCGTCCATTACCAGCCGGTAGATGGACGGAAACTCCCTGGACTACGTTTTCGACCCCGCCAACTACTCGCGACACTAAGTCGCGCGTACTCTTGTTATCGAGACACGTGTCCGGGTAACGTAGGTCACGTCGTCAGTAGTTCAACGCAGAACGCAACGGTGCAAAGGAGCGATCGTCATGACCGCCGTTCAGGATGAGAAGTCCGGATACGTCCGCCAGGGCAAGCAGGCCTACCTCGACACGCTCCGCACGCTGTCCGAGGCCTCGGTGGAGGTGCACTTCGACCCGTTCAAGGACATCGACTGGGACTCCGAGGACCTCGCGGTGCTGCCCGACGACGAGCGCTGGATCCTCAACGACGCCGACGAGATCGGTGCCCACCCGTGGTACAAGGCGCTGCCCAGGCAGCGCCAGATCGAGATCGGGATGTACCGCTGGGCCCAGGTCGCCAAGGTCGGCCTGCAGTTCGAGCAGCTGCTCATCGGCGGAGTGATGAACCACCTGGTCTGGTCGGAGAACAACAACCCGGAGTTCCGCTACGCGACTCACGAGGTGACCGAGGAGACCCACCACACCCAGATGTTCCAGGAGTTCGTCAACCGGGTGAACCCCGACGTGGCGGGCGCGCCGACCTACTTCAAGGTCCTGGTGCCGCTGATGGCCTCGGCGGGCGCCTGGTTCCCGGAGGCGTTCTTCACCGGCATCCTGGCCGGCGAGGAGCCGATCGACCACCTGCAGAAGGGCGCGATGCGCTCCGGCGGCAGCCACCCCGCGGCCAACCGGATCATGCAGATCCACATCGCCGAGGAGGCCCGTCACATCGGCTTCGCCCACCAGTACCTCGAGCAGCACGTGCCCGAGCTCGGCCGGGTGAAGAAGACGCTGCTGGCCTACGTCTTCCCGGTCATCATGCGACTGCTCTGCGACGTGATCATGGTCCCGAGCAAGCAGGCCCGCTACGACATGGGCATCCCGGACGAGGTCGCCCGCGAGATCTGGTGGAAGTCCGAGGAGTCCGAGAAGCTGCTGCGTGACCTCTTCGGTGACGTACGCCTCCTGGCCGACAACCTGGGCATCCGCAAGGGCCCGGCCAAGCTGCTGTGGAAGCTGACCGGCATCGACGGGCGCGCCTCGCGCTTCCGTGCCGAGCCGCGTGCCGCCTCCTACTGATCCCCTCAGCCCGTGGTCCTAGAACGGTAGACACCCAGTGCCTCACGTCGTCACCCAGTCGTGCTGTGCGGACGCCTCGTGCGTCGTCGCCTGCCCGGTCAACTGCATCCACCCCGCCCCGGGCGAGCCCGGCTTCGGCGAGGCCGAGATGCTCTACGTCGACGCCAAGAGCTGCGTCGACTGCGGCGCCTGCGTCACGGCCTGCCCGGCCGACGCGATCGTGCCGCACACGACCCTGAGCGCCGCGCAGACGCCGTTCCTGGCCATCAACGCGGAGTACTTCCAGGTCTTCCCGCACTCCGACCGCACCCCGCTCGCCCTGGTCCACCCCCAGCGCCGGCTGACCCGCACCGGACCGTTCCGGGTCGCGGTGGTCGGTGCCGGTCCGGCCGGGATGTACGCCGCCGACGAGCTGCTCAAGCACCCCGAGATCAGCGTCGACGTCTTCGACCGGCTGCCGACGCCGTACGGCCTGGTCCGGGCCGGTGTCGCGCCCGACCACCGGAGCACCAAGCAGGTCGAGAAGCTCTTCGCGCAGATCGAGTCGCAGCCCGGGTTCCGCTACTTCCTGGGTGTCGAGGTCGGCAAGGACGTCTCCCATGCCGAGCTGACCGCCCGCTACGACGCGGTCGTCTACACCGTCGGCGCGGCCAGTGACCGCGCCCTCGGGATCGACGGCGACGACCTGCCGGGCTCGCTCAGCGCGACCGACTTCGTGGGCTGGTACAACGGCCACCCCGACAAGCAGGACCTGCCCGTCCATCTCGACACCGGGTCCATCCCGTCGGGGCGGGTCGTGCTGGTCGGCAACGGCAACGTCGCGCTCGACTGCGCCCGGATCCTCGCCGAGGACCCCGAGCGGCTGGCGGGCACCGACATCGCCGAGGGGCCGCTGGCGGTGCTGCGCGACAGCGCGGTGCGGGAGGTCGTCGTCCTCGGGCGCAGGGGGCCCGGGGAGGCGGCTTTCACCGTGCCGGAGCTGGTCGGGCTGATGGGCCACACCGGCGTCAACGTCGTCGTGGACACGGGCGATCTTCCGCTCGAGGAGGCGCTGGCCGGTGACGGCACCACCACCCGGCTGCTGCGCGAGCTCGCCGGCCGCGAGGTGCGGCCGGAGCTGCGTACCATCGTGCTCCGCTTCCTCAGCTCGCCGGTGCGCGTCCTGGGCGAGGACCGGGTCACCGGCGTCGAGGTGGGTCGCAACCGCCTCGAGCGCGACGAGAACGGCGTCGTCCGGGCCGTCCCCACCGGCGAGACGGAGGTCCTGGAGACCGGGATGCTGCTGCGCGCGGTCGGCTACAAGGGCCTGCCCGTCGCCGACCTTCCCTACGACGCCGCGACCGGCACGGTCCCGAACGAGCGTGGCCGGGTGCTCCCCGGCGTCTACGTGGCGGGCTGGGTCAAGCGCGGCCCGAACGGCTTCATCGGCACCAACAAGACCGATGCCGAAGAGACTGTCGAGCAGCTCCTCGACGACCTCGACGCCGACCGGATCCCGGCCTCGGTCGGGGACGCGCGGGAGATCACCGCGGTCGTACGCAGCCGCCAGCCCGGCATGGTCGACCTCGCCGGCTGGCAGGCGATCGACCGTGAGGAGAAGCGGCGTGGCGCCGAGTCGGGCCGTCCGCGGGTGAAGATCACCGATGTCGAGGAGATGAGGGGCATCGCCGCGAAGTCGCGGAAACCCCGATACGCTCTGGGACGTCGCAAGCAGCGCTAGACGCTCTCGACACGAGCACGGGAGCAGGGGGAGACGCGGGTGGCCGGTGAGAAGCGCGATGGTCGGCAGGAACGGTGGAGCAAGCACAACGAGCAGCGCCGCCAGCAGATCATCGATGCCGCCATCGCGGTGATCGAGGCCGGTGAGCCGGGTGCGGACGTCCAGGTGCAGCAGATCGCGGTGCGCGCCGGGCTGTCCCGCACGGTCATCTACCGCCACTTCGAGGACCGTGCCGACCTCGACCGGGCCGTGCAGCAGGCGATCCTGGACGGGCTCTGGT
This sequence comes from Nocardioides sp. NPDC126508, assembly GCA_040302365.1. Taxonomy (GTDB): domain Bacteria; phylum Actinomycetota; class Actinomycetes; order Propionibacteriales; family Nocardioidaceae; genus Nocardioides. The sequence goes on along the minus strand of JBEOUM010000001.1, from coordinate 1,323,092 downwards.
CCGACCTGATGCCCGGGATCACCCTCGACGGCACCGTGCCGCAGATCATCGAGCGGATCATCGGCACCTACGTACGCTGGGCCCGGGCGCATCCCGCGCTCCACCTCGCCGCCGACCACGACATCGAGGGCGGCGACGACGGCCCCCTCCAGCAGGGGATGGAGCAGCTCGCCGGCCGGATCTCGACCATCGTCGGCACCGCCGTCATCGCTCTCGGGGGCAACCCCACCGAGGAGGAGGCCGAGGCGCTCGACCCGTTGATCTACGGTCTCGTCGGCGCGGTCTTCGGTGCCGTACGCCGCTGGCTGACCCGCACCGGCGAACGGCTGCCCGCCGAGACGTTGGAGCGGCTCACCGCCCAGTCGATCTGGTATGTCATCGACGGTCACGCGCGCGGGTTCGGGATCGAGCTCGACCCCGACCTCCCTCTGGAAGAACTCCTGTCCAAGGACGTCCTCGCGGTATAACCTCCCGGTATCACCCGGCCGCACGGCCGTTCATTCCAGGAGAAGACCATGCCCCACCTGCGCAGACTCTCGATCGCCGTCACCGCCGGCCTGGCCGCCACCGCCGGGCTCGCCGTCCCGCTGAGCCAGGCCACCGCGGCCCCGGGCAGCGGCTCCTCCGAGGGCGACGCCCGCGTCTTCATGGTCAACCCGGTCCAGTCCAGCGGCAACCAGGACCTGACCGACCAGAAGGACGCCGCGAGCGCGGTGCCGGACAGCGCCTACGCCGAGGTGCCGCTCACCCACCTGGACGGCTCGGGCTACCTCCGCGGCGACTACGCCGTGGTCGAGTCGAGCACCGGCACGCCGGCCTACTCGACCACCAACAGCTACTCCTACAACCGCAACCAGGACCAGTTCGAGCAGGTCATGGGCTACTTCTGGGTGACCCGCGCGCAGACCTACCTGCACTCCCTCGGCTTCGGTGAGAACCTCCCGGGCGTCCTGAACGAGCCGTTCTCGGTCAAGATCAACCAGTACGGCGGCGACAACTCCTACCAGACCGACAAGCCCTTCCGGATCCGGCTCGGCAAGGGCGGTGTCGACGACGCCGAGGACGCCGAGGTGATCGTCCACGAGTACGGTCACGCGGTCCACGCCAGCCAGGTGCCCGGCTACGGCAGCAGCCTCGACGCGGGCTCGATCGGGGAGTCGTTCGGCGACTACCTCGCCGTGACCGTCGGCCTCGACGCCGCCGCGGAGTTCGGCTGGCCGGTCGCCGCCGACCCGTCCTGCCCGATGGACTGGGACTCGACCTCCTACACCAAGGCCCCGCACTGCATCCGCAGCTTCCACACCGGCCTGACCGTCGCGGACCGTCGCGGCGAGGTCCACTACGACGGCCAGATCTGGAGCCAGGCGCTGTGGGAGATCCGCGAGGGCTACGAGGCCCTCGGCCTCTCCACCCGCGACTGGGACACCACCCTGATCTACTCGCAGTTCTCCTACGCGCCGGACACGAGCTTCCAGGACGCCGCCGCGGCGACGTACGCCGCGGCGGTGGCTCGCGACGGCCAGGCGGCCGCCGACCTGGTCCGCGACCGGTTCGCCGCGCGCGGGATCACCTTCTGATCGGCGCGCCGGTCGCCCGCATCGGGTGAGACCAGAACGGGGTGAGCTCGCCGAGGCGCCGTCGCAGCACCATGACGGCGGCCTCGCGAGCCACCTCGGCGCTCATCTTGGACGCGCCGGCGGTGCGCTCGGTGAACGTGATCGGGTGCTCGGCCACGCGCAGGCCGAGGCGCTCGCAGCGCCACGTGCACTCCACCTGGAACCCGTAGCCGGTGGAGGTGGTCCGCAGCACGCCGGCCCGGACCAGCGCGTCGGCCCGCCAGGCCCGGAACCCCGCGGTCGTGTCCCGCGTCCTCAGCCCCAGCAGGCCGCGGGCGTAGGCGTTGGCGCACCAGGACAGCGCCTGGCGGCGCAGCGGCCAGTTCTCGGTGGCGCCGCCCGGGACGTACCGGGACCCCAGGACGAGGTCGTGGGTGCGCAGCAGCTCGAGCATGGCTGGGATCTCGGCGGCGGGGTGCGAGCCGTCGGCGTCGATCTGGACCACGGCGTCATAGCCGGCGGCGAGGGCCGTGGCGAAGCCGGCTCGGTACGCCGCCCCGAGACCCTCCTTGCCCGGACGGTCGAGCAGGGTGAGCCAGTCCCCGAAACCCTCGTGCCGGCGGACCACCGTGGCGGTGCCGTCCGGGCTGTTGTCATCGACGACCAGGACGTCGACCCGCGTGTGCGCGGGGACGGCCCGGACGGCTTCGAGAGCCGAGAGCAGGGCGGGAAGGGTCGCCGCCTCGTTGTAGGTCGGGACGATGATGACGCAGCGCATGACCCGGACCGTACGCACCCGGACGTGAAGGACGGATTAATCCGCCTGACCGGTGCCGACGCCGGTCGGCAGGAGCACCGTGACCGTCATCTCCGGGCCGTGGGTGCACGCGACCGGCGCGGCGGATCCGTACGCGGCGTGCCGGCCGTCGTGGCACAGCCGTAGCTCGCCGCCGGCCCGGGAGACGAGCGTGCCGACCAGGGACAGGCCCAGTCCGGACCCGGGGCGGGAGCGCGCGTCCTCGGCCCGGGTGAAGCGCTGGGTCGCCGTGGTCAGCAGTCCTGGCGGCATGCCCGGGCCGGCGTCTACGACCAGCAGCCGCGCCCACCCCGCGGCCGGCTCGTCGACGCTCACCTGGACGGGCGGGCTGCCATGGATGGCGGCGTTGTCGAGAAGGTTGGTGACGATCCGCTCGAGCTCGAAGTCGGCCATCGGGACGGGCACGGGCCCGTCCGGAAGCGTGACGGTGAGGCCGCCGGCGTGGTCGGGTTCGGCGAGCCGTCGCTGGTTGACCGTACGCACCGTGACGGTCACCAGGTCGCCATGCCCGGGAGGGTGGCCGGTCGGGTGGCCGGCCTCGGCCCGGCCGAGCTGCAGCAGCTGTTCCGAGAGCGCGGCCAGACGGTCGAGGTCGACGGTGAGCTCGGCGAGGATGCGCTCGTGCTCGGCCGCGCTGCGGGGGCGCCGCAGAGCCAGCTGGATCCGGCTGGTGAGCAGCGTGATCGGCGTACGCAGCTCGTGACTGGCCTCGGTGACGAACTGCCGCTCCCGTTCCAGCGCGGCCTCGAGGCTGGTGAGCATGTCGTTGAAGGTGTGCCCGAGCCGGGTGATCTCGTCGTCGCGCTGGGGTGGCACGTCGAGGCGGAGGCTGGTGTTGCCGGCGGTGATCGCGGCGGCCTGGCGCCGGTAGCGCTCGACGGGGCGAAGGGCGGCGCGGGCCAGCCGGTCGCCGACCAGGGCGGTGACGCACAGGGCGCCGATCCCGGCGAGGGCGAGCTGGACGAGGAGCTCGCGCAGCGCCTCGTCGCGGTGGTCGCGGCGTACCCCGACCAGGAGGTAGTGCGTCGGTGAGCCCGCGAGCCGGACCACCTGCAGCCGGTAGGGCTTCGCGGAGACCGGCAGGAAGTCGCCGACGTTGAAGGTGTGCGGGGTGGTGGTCACCCGGTCCAGCTGCCGCTCCTTGATCAGGGGAGTGGTGCCGGCGGGACCGCCGCGGTCGACGACGGTGCCGTCCGTGTCCAGGACCTGCCAGGGGACGCCGGTGGCGTCGGCCGCCGGCCGGCTGCGGATGCGGCCGTCGGAGCCGACCAGCGGCTCGAGCGCGTGCCGGGCCTGGGTCAGCTCGGTGTCCAGGCCCCGGTTCAGCGCGTAGTCGACGCGCCAGTAGACGAAGATCCCGGCCGCGAGGAGCACGACGAGGCTCGCGACGGAGAAGCCGGCGACGAGGCGTACCCGCAACGGCAGCCGGGAGACACGTGTGGTCAGCCGGCTCATCGGTTCGTCGGCGTGGTCTCGAGGCGGTAGCCGGCGCCGCGCAGGGTGGTGATCGTGTCGGTGCCGAACGGCTTGTCGATCTTTCCGCGGATGGCGGCGACGTGGACGTCGATGACGTTGCTGCGCAGGTCGGTCTCGCCGTCCCAGACCTCGTCGAGGATCCGCAGCCGGGTGACGACCTGCCCGGCGTGCGAGGCGAGCAGGTGGAGGATGTCGAACTCGCGGGTGGACAGGGTGATCTCGACGCCGCCACGGGTGACCCGGCGAGCCCCGGGATCCACCACCAGGTCGCCGATCTGAGCGGGTGCCTCGCCGCTGAAGCCACCACGGCGGTAGAGCGCGCGCAGGCGGGCCAGCAGCTCGTCGAGGTCGAACGGCTTGGGCAGGTAGTCGTCGGCACCGGCGTCGAGCCCGCTGATCCGGTCGCGTACGTCACCGCGGGCGGTGAGCATCAGGATCGGCGTCGCCAGCCCGAGGTCGCGCAGCCGCCGGGCCACGGTGACGCCGTCGAGGCCCGGCAGCATCCAGTCCAGGAGCGCGACGTCGTAGCCGGCATCGCTGAGCAGGTGGTCGTAGGCGACCCGGCCGTTGTGGACGACGTCGACCTGCCAGCCGGCCTCGGCCAGCGACTGCTCGAGCAGGCCGGCGAGGCGTACGTCGTCCTCGGCGACCAGGATCCTCATCGGCGCTCCCAGACGTGCCAGTTGTCGTAGCTCACCCGTTCAACGTAGTGCCGCAGGAGGTACTGCTGCGCGTTGTCGGCCTCCAATCCCCACGTGTCGAGGCTGCCACCGTCGACCACGACCCACCGCGGGGCCGACGCTCCCGCCAGCACACCCCGCAGCCGGGCCAGGTGCGGGTCGCGGACCCGGACGGGCAGGCTCCACAGGTATTCGTACGGGCTGTGCAGGCCGCTGGCGGCGACGATCTCGGCGTGACCGAACCCGACCACGACCCCGTCGGCGCGACTGTGCGAGTGCTCGCGCAGATAGGTGGATACCTGCGCCTCGGGGGAGTGCGGGGTGGGGGCGACGACGAGATAGGTCCATGCCGTGAGGGTGGCCGCGGCGGTGTAGGCCACGGCTCGGGTCAGGGCACGTCCCGACCCCGGCCGGGCGACGGCGACCAGGAGCACCAGACCCGGGACGATGCCGGTCAGGTAGTGCAGCCAGTAGCTGCCACCGGCGGCGATCGCGAACGTCTCCCAGGCGGTCAGCGCGAGCACCGGCCAGGCCAGCGGGTGCCTGCTCCGCAGGATCCTCACCACCGCAACCACGAGCACCACCGCCGCGCCGCTGCCCACCGCCGCCGCGGCGATCCCGGCCCCGCGCAGGGGAGTCGCGGCGGACGAGGAGGCGTCGATCACGTCGGCGGCGCGGCCGCGGAAGAGCACGACGGCGTCCCACAGCTCGGGGATCGTGGTGCCGTGCGCCCACGCCGCTGCGAGCGTGGTGCCGAGCACGACCACGGCGCCCGCGGCGATCGCCGCGATCGCGGTGAGGCGTACCTGCACCCGGGGGAGTCGGCCACGGGAGACCGCGACGAGCACGATCCCGAACACGAAGACGTCGACGACGTTCTGCTTCACCAGCGCCGCTGCCATGCCGGCGGCACCGGCACCGACGCAGAGCCCGAGCGCGCGCCATCCCCACGGCGTACGCATCGCCGCGACCAGGCACACCAGGCCGAGGAGGACGAACGGCACGGCCAGCACCTCGCCGTCGACCTCGGGCATCCCCAGCAGCGGGCTCGACAACAGCGCGACGGCGAGCACGAGCGGCGTACGCGGCACCCGCCGTCCCGCGGGCGCGACCATGCCCACCAGCACACCGGCCAGCGCCACGGAGGTCCCGCTCGCCGCGGCGCCGAGCAGCTTGAGGCCGGGCGCGACGAGGCCGGCCGCGGTGGCGTCGCCCGCCCCGAGGTGACCGGCCAGGGCGAAGAGCCCGACCAGGAGCGGCGGCCGGTCGACCCAGAAGTCGCCGTACAGCGAGTGCCCCGGCCGCCACTGCTGGGCGAGCAGCAGGAACCCGCTCTCGTCCGAGGTCAGCGGCCGGTGCAGGAACGGCAGCCACATGGCCGCCGCGACCAGTGCCGCGAGCAGGACCCACGCCGCGGCCCGACGCCGCTCGGCGACGGGCCGGAGGTCGGTGGCCGGGAGCGGGGGAGCCGACGGTCGGTGGCTGACAGAGGTGCTCACAGCAGCACGCTAGGAAGGCGTGCATGAAGGAACGGTTAAGCCGGACTGCTAGGCCGGATCCGCGGCCGACGGATGTCGGTGATGACGCCACTCGCGCCAGGTCAGCGCGATGACCAGCACGGTCTTCACGACGCCGTGGACCAGCAGGTAGACCGCGCCGAAGAGCACGGCATGGCCGCCACATGACGCACTTCATCCAGCCTTCATCCGGTGGGCGTCATCCTCACCGGCATGACGACTCAGACCATGCCTTCAGCGGCGGCGCCGCTGCTCGCGCTGCTTCCCGGTGCTCCGGCACCCCGGGTCTCGGTGATCACCGGCAGCTACGGCGCCGGTCACAACTCCGCGGCCCGCGAGATCGCCCGGGTCCTGAAGGTCGCGGGGTGCGATGTCGAGACCCACGACATCGTGACCCTGCTGCCGTGGCGGCTCGGGCCGATCCTGCGCGCGGTCTACTACGCGCAGCTGCGCCGCAGCCCCAGCTCCTGGGGGACCACGCTGCGGCTGCTCGAACCGGGTCACCTGGCCCACCGGCTGGTGACCTGGCTGCTCGGCGTCCTCGCCGCCAGGGTCGTCGAGGTCACCCGCGACTGCGACCTGGTGGTCACCACCCATCCCTTCGGCGCGCAGGCGCTCGGGCACTCCCGGCTGACCGGCGCGCTCGCGGCGCCCGTGGCGACCTATCTCATCGACACCTCCGTCCACCCCCTCTGGATCCACGAAGGGGTCGACCTCAACCTCGCCATCCACGAGATCGCCGCGGCCGAGGCACGCGGATGGGGAGGGCGTACGCAGGTGGTGCGGCCGCTCGTCCCCGAGCGCCGACAGGGTTCGGCGACGCCCGCCGGCGAGCCGCGCCCCCGCGACATCGAGGGGTCCTGGGTCCTGGTCACCGGTGGCTCGCTGGGCATGGGGCAGCTGCGGGCCACCGCCCGCGATCTCCTCGCCCGCACCGAGATGACGCCGGTGGTGCTGTGCGGCACCGACGCCCGGCTGCGTCGCCGGCTGGCCCGGATCCCGGGTGTGGTCGCGCTCGGCTGGCGTGACGACGTACCGGACCTGATGGTGGCCTGCGACTGCGTCGTGCAGAACGCCGGTGGCTTCACCTCGCTCGAGGCGCTGGCCTCGGGCGCGCCGGTGGTCACCTACCGGCCGCTGCCCGGCCACGGCGTCGCGAACTCGGCCAACCTGGAGGCGGCGGGGCTGATCCCCTAGGCGCGTACGCCGGAGGAGCTCGCCCTGCTGCTGGCCGGCGCCCGCCGCGCCGGCCGCCACAGCCGTCTGCCTCAGGACGCCCCCGAGGTCGTCGACCTCCTGCTGGGGCGCGTGCCCGCGAGCGTGGCGGCATGAGGCCCCTCGCGGCGGTCGGCGTGGGGGCCGCGGTCGCCACGGCCGGACCCGCGCTGACCGCGGTCGGCCCGCTGCGGCGCAGGTACAACCCGAGGCTGTCGGGGGTCAGCAGCCGGGAGCAGATCGCGCTCACCTTCGACGACGGCCCGGACCCGGCCAGCACCCCGGCCTTCCTCGACCTGCTCGCCGAGCACGGGCGGCGGGCGACCTTCTTCGTGCTCGGCGAGCAGGCGGTCGCCCATCCCGGGCTGATCCGGAGGATCCGTCAGGAGGGGCACGAGCTGGCGATCCACGGCTGGACCCACCGGTGCACGCTGACGATGCCGCCTACCCGCCTGATCCGGGACCTCCGCGATGCGCGCGACGCGCTGGAGGACATCGCCGGCACCGTCCTGACATGGTTCCGGCCGCCGTACGGAGTGCTCAGCGGGGAGGCGCTCCTCGCCTGCCGGGCGCTCGACCTGAGGCCGGTGCTGTGGACGGCCTGGGGCCGGGAGTGGGAGCGAGCGGCCTCGCCGGCGACCGTCGCCGCGACCGTCCTGCGTACGTTGCGGCCCGGTGGCACGATCCTGCTCCACGACACCGACCGCCATGCGCCGCACGGCGACTGGCGGCGTACGCTGGCCGCGACCGAGCACCTCCTGTCCGGTCCGCTGGCCTCGGCGGAGCTCGGCCCCCTGGGTGACCATTGGCACGACAGCACCTGCGAGAATTGCTCCACGTGACGCAGACATCGCCGCCCCACGGGACGGCACCCTCGACCGGGCCGAAGATCTGGACCCCGTGGCGCGCGGTCTTCGCCTTCGGCCTGGTCAGTCTCTGCGCCGACATGGTCTACGAGGGCATGCGGGCGATGGCGGGGCCGTTCCTCGGCAGCCTGGGCGCCTCCGCGCTGACCGTCGGCCTGATCACCGGCGCCGGCGAGGGCATCGCGCTCGTGCTGCGGCTGGTCACCGGCGTGTGGGCCGACCGCAGCCACAACCACTGGCGGCTGACCGTGCTCGGCTACGCCATGACCGCGGTCTGCGTCCCGCTGCTCGCGGTCGCGCCGTTCATCGGCGGCGCCGGCCTCGCGGTCGCCGCGACCCTGATCCTGCTGGAGCGCACCGGGAAGGCCGTGCGGAGCCCGGCGAAGTCGGCCCTGCTGGCCCGGATGGCGACCTCCACCGGTCGGGGCAAGGGGTTCGCCGTCCACAAGGCGATGGACCAGGTCGGTGCCTTCTCCGGACCGCTCCTGCTCGCCGGCGTCGCCGCCGCGACCGGGCTGATCTGGCCGGGCTTCGCCCTCCTCGCCGTCCCCGGTGCGCTCTCGCTCCTGCTGCTGGCCCAGCTGCGCCGCCGGGCGCCGATCGTGACCGAGCCGGAGGACGAGCCCGCCGATGCCACCGACGCCGCCCCGGCGTCGAGCGCGCTCGCGGCGCTCGGCAGAGCCGTGACGGGCAGCGACCTGCCGCGTACGTTCCACCTCTTCTCCCTGGCCGCCGCGCTGATGACCGCCGGCCTGATGACGTTCGGCGTCATCTCCTTCCGGATGGTCGACGACGGTCTCGTCCTCGCCGCCGCCGTGCCCCTCGTCTACGCGCTCGCGATGGCGGTCGAGGCCGTCGCGGCGCTCGGCACCGGGCACCTCTTCGACCGCCGGGGCAGCCGCATCCTCCTGATCGTCCCGGTCCTCGTCGCCGTCGTGCCGCTGTGCGTCTTCGCCTCCCAGCTCTGGCTGGTGCTGGCCGGTGTGGTGGTGTGGGGCGTGGCGTACGGCATCCAGGACTCGACGGTCAAGGCCTACGTCGCCGACCTCGTCCCCGCCGCCCGGCGAGCCACCGCCTACGGAGTCTTCGCCGCCGTCCAGGGTCTCGGCGCGCTCGCCGGCGGCGGCCTGGCCGGTGCGCTGGTCACCGGTCACGTCCCGGTCCTGGCCGGGGCGATCGGCGGGCTGCAGGTCGCCGCCTTCGCGCTGCTCCTGTACGTCACCCGCCGCCGGGGCGGGGAAGCGCCCGACCGACCTTTCCAGGGGATTAAGTAGTGTTTGCCGCGTGACGGAGATGGACGGGGTGCTCACCCAGGACGGCATCGGCGAGGGCGACGGGCTGGAGCGGCTGTGGACGCCCTACCGGATGGCCTACATCCGCGGGGAGAACAAGCCCAGCGACCCGTCGGAGACGAAGTGCCCGTTCTGCCGGGTGCCGACGCTCGATGACGCCGAGGGCCTGGTCGTCCACCGCGGCGAGACCTGCTTCGTGGTGCTCAACCTCTACCCGTACGCCCCGGGCCACATGATGGTGTGCCCCTACCGTCACGTCGCCGGCTACGTCGAGACGACCGACGAGGAGGCCGCCGAGATGGCGGTGCTGACCAAGCAGGCCGTACGCACCCTCGCCGGCGTCTCGCGCGCCGAGGGCTTCAACATCGGCATGAACCAGGGCACCGCCGGTGGTGCCGGCATCGCCGCCCACCTGCACCAGCACATCGTGCCCCGCTGGGTCGGCGACCAGAACTTCATGCCGATCATCGGTCGCACCAAGACGCTGCCGCAGCTGCTCACCGACACCCGCGAGCTGCTCGCGGGGGCCTGGGCCTGACGGTCCAGACCCCCGGCCGGGTCAGACGATCGCCCAGGCCACGGTGGCGGCCGCGAAGCCGGTGATCGAGAGCACGGTCTCCAGCACGGTCCAGGTCGCCAGGGTCTGCTTCACGGTGAGGTTGAAGTAGCGCGAGACGATCCAGAAGCCGCCGTCGTTGACGTGGCTGAGGATGATCGAGCCGGCAGCGATCGCGACCGCGATCACGGCGAGCTCGGGCTGCGAGTAGCCGTCGCCCAGGGTGGGCGCCACGATGCCGCCGGTGGTCACGATCGCGACGGTCGCGGAGCCCTGGGCGATCCGCAGGCCACAGGAGATGACGTAGGCCAGCAGCAGGACCGGCAGGCCGGCGTCGGCGAGCACCTCGGCGAGGGCGGCACCCACACCGGTCGCCGAGATGACGGAGCCGAAGAAGGCGCCGGCACCGACGACGAGCAGGATCATGCCGACCGGGCGCAGCGAGGCGCCGGTGAACTCCGAGATCTCCTCGAGCCTCATCCCACGGCGGATGCCGAGCAGCCAGAAGGCGAGCAGCACGGCGATGGTGAGCGCGATCGCCGGGTTGCCGAGGAAGGTGAGCACGCTGAGCAGGCGGCCCGGGTCGAGCAGCATCGTGCCGAAGGTCGCGCCGAGGATCAGGACCAGCGGCACGGCGATGACTCCGAGGACGAGCGCGAGCGAGACCGGGGTGACCGGCGTCCCCTCCTGCTCCGCCTCGGTCTCGGCCGAGATCAGCTCCTCGGGCACCGAGACCTGGACGCGCGGGGCGATCCACATCGGGAACAGGATCCCGGCCACGGCGAACGCGGGCAGACCGCAGAGCAGGCCCATGATGATCAGCCAGCCGAGGTCGACCCCGAGGAGACCGCCCAGCGCCGTCGGGCCGGGGTGGGGCGGCAGAAACGCGTGCGTCATCGACAGACCTGCCAGGACCGGGAGGGCGTAGAGGACGAGCGAGCGACCGCCGCGGTGAGCGGCGACGTACACCAGCGGGGCGAGGACGAAGATGCCGATGTCGAAGAAGACCGGGATGCCGAAGATCAGGCCGACCAGGCCCATCGCGACCGGGGTGCCGCGCTCGCCGAAGATGCCGATGAGCCTCGTGGCGAGCACGTCGGCGCCGCCGGAACGCTCGAGCAGCGACCCGAGCACCGTGCCGAGCCCGATGATGAGCGCGATGTGGCCGAGCACGCCGCCGAAGCCGGTCTCGATGAGCGACTCCTTCGAGGCGAGGGCCGTGCCGACCATCTGCTCGACGGAGAGGCCGGCCGCGACGGCCAGGCCGATGCCGCTGATGAAGAGGGCGATGAAGGGTTCGAGCTTCACCTTGATGATCAAGAAGAGCAGCACGGCGATCGCCACGGCGCAGAGCAGCAGCAGGCCGGTCGTGCTCGTCTGGAGCCAATGCATGTTGGTTCTCCTGTCGGGTGGGGTGGGGGATGGCTTCAGCGCAGAGCTGCGCGGAACCGGGCGGCGTTGGCGGTGATCTGCTGCCACCGCGCCTCGTCGACGTCGGCGGGCTTGACCACCGACGTACCAGCGGTCACGGCGATGGCGCCGGCCCGCAGGAACTCCGCGGCGTTGTCGTCGTCGACTCCGCCGGAAGGGATCAGGGCGACCTCGGGGAACGGGCCCCGCAGGTCGGAGAAGTAGCGCGGGCCGACGGCCCGGGCCGGGAAGATCTTGACCGCGTCGGCACCGAGCGCGGTCGCGGTGAGCACCTCGGTCGGGGTGAGCGCGCCGAGGATGACGGCGGCGCCGGCGTCATGACCCGCGGCGACGATCTCCGCGACCTCGGCCGGCAGGCCCGGCGTCACCAGGAACCGGGCGCCGGCTGCCAGGGCGGCGCGGGCCTGGTCGGCGGTCAGCACCGTCCCGGCCCCGACCACGATGTCGTCGTCGGCCCGGGCGGTGACGTCGGCGAGCAGGTCGGTCAGGCCCGGCGTCGTGTAGGTCAGCTCGACGGTGCGGATGCCGCCGGCGGCCAGCGCGTGGCAGAGTGCGACGGGATCCTCGAGCCGGGAGGCGCGCACGACGACCAGCGCCCGATCGGCGCGGAGTGTGTCGATCATCGGGTTGCTCATCGGGCCGCCTCCGTAGCGCGAGCGCCAGAATACGGACGCGGCCCGACGAAGTATCCAAAGTTCGCTCGCTGACGCTCGCTCATCGGGCTCGGGTCCCTTCCTCGGTGCGGCGCAGCGCCCGCCCGGGCAGCGCGTCGGTGCGGTGGCCGTCCTCGATGACGGCGGTGCCGTTGACCAGCACCCAGTCGATGCCGCGCGCCTGCTGCCGCGGCTGCTCGAACGTGGCGGTGTCCTGGACGGTGTCGGGGTCGAGGAGCACCAGGTCGGCGGCGTATCCCTCGCGGACGAGGCCGCGCTCGCGCAGCCGCAGCCGGGAGGCGGGGCGGCCGGTCAGGTGGTGGACGCAGTCGACCAGGTCGAGCACGCCGAGGTCGCGTACGTAGCGGGCGAGGTAGCGGGGGAAGGTGCCCCACGCGCGCGGGTGCGGGCGCTCGCCGACGAGGATCGCGTCGCTGCCGCCGCAGTGGGTGCGGTGCCGCATGATCGTCTGCACGTTCTCCTCGTGGCCGACGTGCTGCAGGATCGTGGTGGCCATCCGGTCGCGGACGAGCAGGTCGAAGAAGACGTCGGTGGCGACCTGGCCGGACTCCTCGGCGATCTCGGCGACGGTGCGGCCGACGTGGCGCGACAGCTCCGGGTTGCGTACGCCGCTGATCTGGATCGTGCGCCAGTCGGTGACGCAGCCGTGGCAGCCGTCGGTGCCGACGTGGTCGAGCTCGTGCGCGATCCGGGCGCGATCGGTGGGGTCGGCGATCCGGGCGAGCAGGGCGTCCGGGCCGCCGGAGGTCGACCAGCTGGGCAGCACCGCGCTGAGCGTGGTGGCGCCGGGGAGGTAGGGGTAGGTGTCGAGGGTGATGTCGACCCCGTCGGCCAGGCCGGCCTCGATGAGGTCGACGAGCTCACCGGCACGCCCGCGGTTGGGCTCGAAGTTCATGGTCGCGTGGGTGAGGTGGAGGGCGCACCCGGAGGTGCGGGCGACCTCGATCATCTCGGCGTACGCCTCGAGGGCTCCGGCCCCGTAGGACCGGTGGTGCGGGCTGTAGTAGCCGCCCGCCTCGGCGACGACCCGGCACAGCGTGGCCAGCTCCTCGTCGTCGGCGAACATGCTCGGCGGGTAGGTCAGCCCGCTGCTCATCCCGACCGCGCCCTCGGCGAGACCGACCCGCAGCAGCCGGGCCATCTCGGCGATCTCGGCGGAGGTCGCGGCCCGGTTGTCCGGCCCGACGACCATCAGCCGCAGCGTCCCCTGCGGAACCAGGTACGCCGCGTTGCACGCGATCCCACGGTCGAGCCGGTCCAGGTAGCCGGCGACGGTGTCCCAGTCGAAGTCGAAGTCGTCCGGCTCGCCGTTCCAGCCGGCGATCTGCCGGCGCAGCTGTGCCCGTGCGGTGGCGTCGGCAGGCGCGAAGGAGAGGCCGTCCTGCCCGACGACCTCGAGCGTGACACCCTGGCTCACCTTGGCGGTGTGGTCGGGGTTGACCAGGATCTGCAGGTCCGAGTGGGCGTGCATGTCGATGAAGCCCGGGGTCAGCGCCCGCCCGGCGGCGTCGACGGTGCGCCGCGCGGCCGGTGCCGAACCGTCGGTGTGGATGCCGGTGATCCGGCCCCCGTCGATGCCGACGTGGGCGTGGAACGCCGGGGCGCCGGTGCCGTCGATGACGGTCGCGTCGCGGATGAGCAGGTCGGTCATGGTCGGTCCTCTCAGAACCAGGTCCGGACGAGGTCGACGACGACCGGGTCGTCGGCGTCGGCGTCGTCGAGGACCGGGACGAGGCCCCACTTGTCGAAGGCGGTGCACGGGTGCGAGAGCCCGAGGCGGAGCTCGTCGCCGATCACGACGGGCGCCTCGGTGGCGGGGTCCCAGCGGAGGAAGCCGTGCTGGTCGTTGAGCGCGGTCACCTCGACGCCCGTGAGGGGAGTCGCGGGCTCGCCGGTCGTGCGTGCGCGCAGGAGCTGGGCCTCGGGCAGGCCCTCGTCGAAGGGCAGGTCGCGCTTGCCCGCGTCGAACAGCGCGAGCCCCGGCTCGGGCTGGGAGCTGATCCGCACCCAGCCGTGCAGAGCGCTGCGCAGGCCCGGGCCGCTGGTGCGGGGCGCGCTCCCCAACGGCGAGATGCCGCGGTAGAAGCCGTCGTCGTGGGTGATGTAGGCGCCGCTGCGCAGCACCACGCGCGCCTCGTCGGTCGCCACCAGCGGGGCGAGCGCGTCGGCCACCTGCTCGAAGTAGGCGCTGCCGCCGGCGCTCACCACCGGCGTCCGGCCGCTCGGCAGCAGACCGGAGATCCGCCGGTGCAGGGAGACCAGGCTGTCGACGTACGCATGGACGACGCCGAGCGCGGCCTCGTCGGTGGTGTGCGCCAGAGCGCCCTCGTAGCCGGTGACGCCGGCCAGCTCCAGATGGGGTGAGGCGGCGATCGCCTCGGCGACCGCGACGGCGGTCTCCTCGTCCCGCGCGCCGGTGCGACCGCCCGCGGCACCGCGCTCGACGAGGACGCCGAGCGGCCGTCGCGGTCCGGCCTCGGCGGCGTGGGCGGCGAGCGCGTCGTGCATCAGCGCGACCGTCCGCGGCGAGTCGGCCCACACCAGGATCTCCAGGCCCGGGTCCTCGGTGAGCTGGTCGGAGATCCAGCGCAGCGTCAGCGGGGAGACGATCGCGTTGGCCACGATCACCCGGGAGACGCCGAAGGCGCGGGCGACGGCGAGCTGGGGGAGGTTGGCGACGGTGATCGCCCAGGCCCCGGCGGCGAGCTGCTCGGACCAGAGCTGAGGAGCCATCGTGGTCTTGCCGTGCGGGGCGAGGGCCATGCCGCGCTCGGCGCACCAGGCGGCCAGCACGTCCCGGTTGTGGGTCATCGCGACGCGGGAGAGGGAGAGCACGGGCGTGGGCAGCTGGGAGAGCCGCGGCGCCGCCTCGACCACCTCGGCGACCGTACGTCCCCACAGCGCGGGCGGGATCGCCTTGTGGCGCCAGTCGACCCGCTCGTCGCGCAGCGCGGCGACGGCCGTCGTGTCGATGTGGGCTACCGGGTGATCCATGTCCCGTTCCTTCCTGCGTTGCATAATGTGCAACAGAGATTGCGTAATGTGATTCAATAGTTGTAGCATCGGTCACACCGGCCGTCAACGGGCCGACGACGAGGCAACAGGGGAGGAGTCCCATTCGTGGGCAGCAGCGGAGACGTACGAGTGGTCTGTCTCGGGGAGGCGATGGTCGTCCTGCGTCCGGAGAGCGAGGAGTCGCTGGCCGAGGCGACGACCCTGCGACGCTCGGTCGGTGGCGCCGAGGCCAACGTGGCCGGAGCCCTGGCCGCTCTCGGCGTCCGGACCGCCTGGGTGTCCCGGCTCGGCCGGGACCCGTTCGGTGACGTCGTGACCGACGACCTGGCCGCCCGCGGCGTGGACGTCGAGGCCGAGCGCGACCCGGAGCGGCCGACGGGGCTCTACGTGAAGGACCCCGCTCCCGAGGGCAGCCGGATGCACTACTACCGCGCCGGCTCCGCGGCCGCCGCGATGGACGCCGACCTGCTCGACCGGCCCGAGGTCGCCCGGGCGCTGGCCACGGCCGAGGTGGTGCACACCTCGGGCATCACCGCCGGCATCCTCGAGGAGGGCTCGACGCTGCTCGTCCGCCTGCTGGCCCTGCGCGACGAGCTCGGCTTCCGGCTCAGCGTCGACCTCAACTGGCGCCCGGCGCTGTGGGCCGGTCGCGGCAACGAACGGCTCCTCGACCTGCTCCGTGCCGCCGACATCGTCCTGCTCGGCGCCGACGAGGCGCGTACGGCGCTCGGAGCCGAGACGCCCCAGGAGCTCCGCGAGCTCCTGGGAGATCGACCCCGGCTCGTGGTCAAGGCCGACTCCCACGCGGCGGGGGAGCACGACCCGGACGGCGCGACCACCGAGGTGCCCGCGCTCCGCGTCGACGTCGTGGAGCCGGTGGGCGCGGGGGACGGCTTCGCCGCGGGCTACCTCGCCGCGCTCGTCGACGGCATCGGCCCGGTGGGCCGCCTGCGCCAGGGCCACCTGGTCGCGGCGGGCGTGCTGGCCGCGACCGGCGACCATGCGACTCCGCCTGCCGCCGACGTACGCGCCCGGCTGCTCGACTGCTCCGACGAGGCCTGGGCCGCGACCAAGGTGAGCGCCGCCGGTATCGACTCCCCGGCGCTGATGGCCACGGAGGAGGTGCGATGAGCCAGAGTCTCTCCCGCGCGCTGCAGATCCTGATCGAGCTCGGTGAGGGCGAGCGGTCCCTCGACCAGGTGGCCGCCGGCCTCGGGGTCCACAAGACCACCGCGATGCGGCTGCTGCACACCCTGGAGGCCGACCGGTTCGTACGCCGCGACGACCGCCAGCGCTACCACCTCGGCTCCCGGCTGTTCGCGCTCGGCGGCGCCGCGCTGGCTCAGCACGCGATCCGCGACGTGGCCCAGCCCCATCTGACCCGGCTCGCGGCCGAGACGGGTGGCCAGGCCGTCCACCTGGCGGCGTACGAGAACGGCACGGCCATCTACCTCGCCAAGGTGGAGAGCACCCATGCGGTGCGGATGTACTCCCGGGTGGGTCTGCCGGCCGCGCTGCACGCGACCGCCGTCGGCAAGGTGCTGGTCGCCGACCTGCCGCCGGGGGAGCGC
This sequence comes from Nocardioides sp. NPDC126508, assembly GCA_040302365.1. Taxonomy (GTDB): domain Bacteria; phylum Actinomycetota; class Actinomycetes; order Propionibacteriales; family Nocardioidaceae; genus Nocardioides. Next base: position 1,306,426 of record JBEOUM010000001.1, on the reverse strand, counting down.
GACGCCGTCATCGCCGGCATCGACTTCCGGCCCTTCACCAGCCGCACCATCGCCGACGCGGCGGGCTACCGCGAGGTGCTCGCCCGCACCCGCGAGCAGGGCTGGGCCGAGGACGCCGCCGAGCACGAGGACTTCATCAACTGCGTCGGGGCGCCCGTACGCGACGAGACCGGGCGCGTCGTCGCGGCGGTCTCCGTCTCCGTGCCCGACGTGATCCTGCCCCGCGAGGGGGTGCGTGCCCTGGTGCCGCAGCTCCTCGCCGCCACCGAAGCGATCTCCGCCGACTGGGCCGGCCGGAGCTCATCAGAACACCCCGAGAGGAAACCCAACCCATGACCGACGTCCGCATCTCCACCGACCAGGCCCCGGCCCCCGCACACACCTTCTCCCAGGGAGTCGTCCGCGGCGGCCTGATCCAGGTCTCCGGCCAGGGTCCGGTCGACCCCGCCACGAACGAATACCTCTTCCCCGGTGACGTGAAGGCCCAGACCGTGCGCACCCTGCAGAACGTGGAGGCCATCCTGGCCGCCGCCGGTGCGAGCTTCGAGGACGTGCTGATGCTCCGGGTCTACCTCACCACGAGGGACGACTTCGCCGCGATGAACGACGCCTACGGCGAGTTCATCGGCTCGCGGGTCGCCGAGGGCGGCATCCTCCCGTGCCGCACCACCGTGATGACCGGCCTGCCGCGCGAGGAGATGCTCGTCGAGATCGACGCCCTGGCTGTCGCCCGCTAGTCGACGAACTGGGCCAGCTCCTGGCCCAGGTAGGGCGCCAGCGTGCGGGCGTAGCGCGAGGTGATGTGGTTGCCGTCGCGGTAGACGATGACGTTGCCGATCACCGCCGGGCAGACCCGGTCCTCGCAGAACAGGTCGGTCAGGTCCACCAGGTGGGCGTTGGGGTCGTGGGCGACCGCGTCGCGATGGGGATCCTTCACGAGGACGTCCGCCCGCGGCCGCCCGCACGCCTCGCCCGCGGTCTCGGGGGAGTGCCGCTGGATGCAGCCCAGCGTGGTGCGCAGATAGGCGGCGTTGTCGGGCTCGAACATCGGGTTGTCGACCAGCGCGATCACCGGGACGTCCTTCGACGGACGGTGGCTCCAGGCCTCGACCAGGCCGTTGACGGTCGACTCGTACGGCGTCTCCCCTCCCAGCGGCTGGGTCGTCTTGCGGGCCGAATGGGTGACGATGATCGCGTCGAGGTCCTGCTGCTCGGGAGCCCGCAGGTAGGCCTCGAGCTGCCGGTTCCACTCCGCGCACGCGGGGCGGTTGTCGGCGATGTCCTGGCCGAGCGGCCGGGCGTTCCAGTGGCAGGCGGCGCGGGCGGCGACGTCGATGCGCCAGTTGCGCTGCTTCCCGATCAGGTCGAGCGCGCCGACCGGGGCGACGGCGTGGGAGTCGCCGACCATCAGCAGCCGCTTCGCATAGCCCTCGGTCGAGCCGTTCGGGCAGGCGCTGAACCGCACCGGCCGCTCCTCGAAGGACCAGCACTGTCCCCGGTTGTCGTCGTCCTCGCCGATCGCGGCCACCGCCGGGATCAGCTCGCCACGCAGCTCCGGGTTGCGGCAGACGTCTCCTGACGAGCTCGCCGCCAGCGAGGCCGCGCCGAGGCACTCGGTGGTGTAGGGGTCGGCGGTGGCCAGCCTGGCCGCCGCCTCGATCGCCCGGTCCTCCGAGCGGTCGATCGCGACCAGGCCGCTGCAGCCGGCCCCGACCGCCACCACGAGGGCAGCCAACGTGGCGACCAGGGCCCGCGGGCCGCCGGGCCTGATGACGTACGTCTGGACCTGGCGGGTCACGAGCCGGTTGGTCGCCCAGGCGAGCAGCGTCGAGACGACCAGCACGCCCGCCGCCGAGGCGAGGGTGAGGCGCTCGTCGCCGGAGTGGTAGAGCCAGGCGATGAGCAGCGGCCAGTGCCACAGGTAGAGCTCGTAGGAGATGTCGGCGACGAACCGCAGCGGCCGGGCCTCCAACAGGCGACGCGGTCCCCGCGGCGACGGAGTCGAGCCGGCCATCACCAGCAGCGCGCCGGTGACCGGCCACAGCGCCAGCGGCCCCGGGAAGTGGTCGGCGCCGTCCATCACGAAACCGCAGCTCACGACCAGGGCGAGACCGGCCCACGCGGCGTACGGCTTGATGCTCTCCGGCAGGCTCAGGCGGCGCAGCGCGAGCGCGGTCAGGGCGCCGGCGCCGATCTCCCAGAAGCGGGTGACCGAGTTGAAGTACGCCGCGGCCTGGTCGGCCGCGGAGACCTTGATCGCGTAGGCGAAGGAGACCGCGAACGCCGCGGCGGTCAGGACGAACAGGGCCCGCGCCAGACCCGGTCGACCGCGCGTCACCACGCGCAGCGCGGCGGCGAGCCCGACGACCACCAGCGGCCACACCAGGAAGAACTGCCCCTGCACCGCGAGCGACCAGAAGTGCTGCACCGGCGTGGAGGAGGGCCCGGCCGCGCCGTAGGAGAGCTGGCTGGAGATGAGCTCCCAGTTGAGCAGGTAGGTCGCGGACGCGATGATCTCGCGCGTCGTCTGCGTCCACAGCGTCTGCGGGATGAAGACCACCATCAGCACGGCCGTGGTGGCCAGCACGAGCAGGGCCGGTGCGGCGAGCCGCGCGAACGTACGCCCGTAGTGCTCGGCCAGCCTCACCTGACCGCGCTCGGCCTTGCCCACCAGCGACCGGGTGGCGAGGAAGCCGGAGATCACCAGGAAGACGTCGATGCCGCCCGAGACCCGGCCGTTGCCGAAGAGGTGGAAGGCGACCACCAGGGTCAGGGCGATGCCGCGCAGTCCGTGGATCTCGCTGATGTGTCCGGAGGTGTGCCCGGAGGTGTGCCCAGATTTGGGGCTCTTGGGTTCGCCGTCGGCTCGGGTGGCCGGGGGAGTGGGGAAATCCGAGATGGCGGTCACGTGATCGCTGTTCTAGTGGACGTCGGTGTGTGGGAGCCGTCGCACCATAACGAGCAGTGGTGACGTGTTGGCGTACGGCCGTTGTCATTCCGCCGTCGAGATCTCCTCGAAACCGTTTCACATCGCCGCCGGAGGAGATAGGTTGCACCCCGACGTGACTTAGATCACACCCAGGACTGAGGAGTTCGACGATGAACACGCACAAGATCGGCCGCCTCTTCGCGGTCGCCGCGGTCGCGACGCTGTCGACCGCAACGCTCGTGGCATGTGGCGGAAGCTCGGATGACGGTGGCGGCGACTCGGGCGGCTCGGGCGGCACCGACGTTGGGGTGATCCTGCCCGACGCGACCACGTCTCCCCGATGGGAGTCCCAGGACCGGCCCAACCTCGAGAAGGCGTTCAAGGACGCCGACCTCAAGGCCACGATCCAGAACGCGCAGGGCAACACCGCCAAGTTCGGCCAGCTCTGCGACAGCATGATCAACGAGGGCGTCAAGGTCATCATCATCACCAACCTCGACTCCGAGTCCGGCACCGCCTGTCTGAAGAAGGCCGCCGACGCTGGAGTGACGAGCATCGACTACGACCGACTGACGCTCAACGGCGGCGCCTCCTACTACGTCTCCTTCGACAACGTGAAGGTCGGCGAGCTGATGGGCACGGGCCTCGACGAGTGCATCACCGCCGCGGGCAAGAAGGGTGGCAACATCGTCTACGTCAACGGCGCGGCCACCGACAACAACGCGGCCCTGTTCAAGTCGGGCTACGAGAAGGCGCTCAAGCCGAAGATCGACGACGGCACCTACAAGCTGGTCGGCGACCAGTCGGGGGAGTGGGACGCGACCAAGGCCGGGCAGGTCTTCGACCAGATGTACACCGCCAACGGCGGGAAGATCGACGGCGTGATCTCCGCCAACGACACCATGGCCGGCGGCATCATCGCCCGGCTGAAGGCCAACAAGGTGCAGGGCAAGATCCCGGTGACCGGCCAGGACGCCTCGGTCGAGGGTCTGCAGAACATCCTGCAGGGCTTCCAGTGCGGCACGGTCTACAAGAACACCGCGCTCGAGGCCAAGGCCGCCGCAGACCTGGCCATCGCGCTGATCGGCGGCGACAAGGACGCCGCCTCGGCGCTGGCCACCGGGTCCGTGAAGGACACCGAGGCCGGCAAGGACGTGCCCTCGGTGCTCGCCGAGCCCGTCTGGGTCACCAAGGAGTCGGTCGGGACCGTGATCAAGGACGGTCAGGCCGACGCCGCAGAGGTGTGCGCCGGTGCGATCGCGGACCTGTGCACCGAGAACGGCGTGCCTCAGTGAGTCCGCTGCTGGAGCTGCGCGGCGTCGAGAAGTCCTTCGGCGCCGTGCAGGTCCTGCGCGGAGTCGACCTCTCGGTGCGGGCCGGCCGGGTCACCGCGCTCGTCGGCGACAACGGCGCCGGCAAGAGCACCCTGGTCAAGGGGATGGCCGGCATCCACCTCTTCGACTCCGGTGACTACCTCTTCGAGGGCGAGCCGGTGAAGGTGACCAACCCGAAGGACGCCGCCGCGCTCGGGATCGAGGTGGTCTACCAGGACCTCGCGCTGTGCGACAACCTCGACGTCGTCCACAACATGTTCCTCGGCCGGGAGATGAAACGGCTGCGGCTGGTCGACGAGGACACCATGGAGCAGCGCGCTCGGGAGACGCTCGACGGTCTCTCGGTGCGTACGCTGAAGTCGGTGCGTACGCCGGTCGCCTCCCTCTCCGGCGGCCAGCGGCAGACCGTCGCGATCGCCCGGGCCGTGCTGTGGAACTCCAAGCTGGTCGTCCTCGACGAGCCGACCGCGGCCCTCGGCGTGGCCCAGACCGAGCAGGTGCTCCGGCTGGTGCGGCGGCTGGCCGACAACGGCCTCGGCGTCCTCCTGATCAGCCACAACCTCAACGACGTCTTCGAGGTGGCCGACGACATCGCGGTCCTGTACCTGGGTCGCATGGTCGGCCAGATCGATGCCGCCTCGACGACCCGCGGACGGGTCGTGGAGGCGATCACCACGGGTGTCGTTCCCGAAGGAGGTGCGGCATGAGCGCTGATGTGGATGACCGGCCGGTGGCGGATCCGTCGTCGCCGGACCCGATGCCCGACAACTCGCTGGGCGGGATCGTCCGGGCCTACCTGGCCAAGCTCAAGGGCGGTGAGGTCGGTTCGCTGCCGGCGGTGTTGGGTCTGGTCGCGCTGGTCGTGGTGTTCTCGGCGCTGCGTCCCGAGCAGTTCACCAACTCGTTCAACTTCGCCAACCTGATCGGCCAGTCGGCGGGGGTGACCGTGCTCGCGATGGGCCTGGTCTTCGTGCTCCTGCTCGGCGAGATCGACCTGTCCGCGGGGTTCGCGGGCGGCACCTGTGCCGGGGTGCTCGGGGTGTTCCTGACCCGGCAGGAGTGGCCGCTCCTCCCGGCACTGCTGGCGGCGCTGATCTCCGGAGCGGTGATCGGACTGCTGATCGGGCTGCTGGTGGCCAGGCTGGGGATCCCGTCGTTCGTGGTCACCCTGGCCGCGTTCCTCGGGCTGCAGGGAGTGCTGCTGTCGATGATCGGTGAGGGCGGGACGATTCCCTACCGCAACGACTTCATCAACGGCCTCAACAACTCCAACCTGCCGGTCTGGCTCGGCTGGGCGCTCGCCGTCGTCTGCATCGTGGGCTATGCGGCCACGACGTACGTCGCCGATGCGCGCCGCCGCGCCAAGAACCTCACCGTGCAGCCCGTCCTGCTGTGGGCGCTGAAGGCCGGGCTGCTGACGGTCGTGGTGCTCGCGGTGGTCGGCTATCTCTCGGTCGAGCGCAGCCGCAACCCGGCGCTGACCTCGCTCAAGGGGGTGCCCGTCTCGTTGCTGGTGATCGTCGGTCTGCTGATCGTGCTCACCTTCATGCTGACCCGCACCGCCTGGGGCCGGCACGTCTACGCGGTCGGTGGCAACGCCGAGGCGGCGCGCAGGGCCGGGATCAACGTGTTCCGGGTGCGCCTGTCGTGCTTCGTCCTCTGCTCGACCATGGCGGCGGTGGCCGGCATCATGATCGCCAGCCGGACCAACTCGGTGAACCCCAACACCGGTGGCGAGACGACACTGCTCTACGCCGTGGGCGCCGCCGTCATCGGCGGCACCTCGCTCTTCGGCGGCAAGGGTCGCGTCATCGACGCCGTCATCGGTGGCACCGTGGTAGCCGTCATCGACAACGGCATGGGCCTGCTCGACCAGCCGCAGGGCACCGTCTGGATGGTCACCGGCCTGGTCCTGCTGGTCGCGGCGAGCGTCGACGCGCTCTCCCGGCGGCGGGCGTCGGCTACAGGGCACGTGTAGGACCCTCGCCGAGACTGCAGTTGTGGCGGACGAAACGACAGTTTCGTCCGCC
>JBEOUM010000001.1:852765-1300123 GCA_040302365.1 Nocardioides sp. NPDC126508 | reverse complement strand
GCCTCATCACTCCTGACCTTGTAATTTTTCTCTCCCCCCCCCCCCCCCCCCCCCCCCCCCCCCCACAACTGCGTTCTCGGCCCCCAGAGCTACGGTTTCGCCGGCGGGGCGGTGCTGCTGCGTACGACCAGCTCGGCGGGCAGCCGCAGGTGGCGCTCGGTCTGCTTGCCCTCGAGCAGCTCGAGCAGGAGCTCGAGCGCGGCCCGGCCCATCTCGTGGAGCGGCTGGGCGACGGTGGTGAGCGGCGGGGTGGCGTCGCGGGCCTCGGGTACGTTGTCGAAGCCGATCACCGAGAGGTCCTCGGGCACGCGCAGACCGAGCGAGCCGGCGACCTCGATGACCTTGATCGCGGAGATGTCGTTGGCGGCGAAGATGGCGGTGGGCCGCTCGGCGACCGGGAGCGAGAGCAGCTCGCGGGCCGGTGCCTCGGCGACCTCGGGGTGGTAGCCGCCCACCCGGATCAGGTCGGGGGAGACGCTGAGACCGGCGTCGTAGAGGGCCTCGCGGTAGCCCTGCTCGCGCAGCGCCGCCGAGCGGAGGTCGGGACGGCCGCCGAGGAAGCCGATGCGCCGGTGACCGAGGCCGATCAGATGGTCGACGGCGAACCGGGCGCCGGTGATGTTGTCGGCGTCGACGGTCATCGGGCCGTCGGGGCCGGTGTGGGGGTCGATCGCGACGACCGGGATGGTGGTCTCGTCGGTGATGATCATCGACGGGGTGACCACGATCGCTCCGTCGATCAGGGTGTGCCCCAGGCGGGAGAGCGACCGGCGCTCCCAGCCGGTGTGGTTGTGGGCGCCGCTGCGGCCGGCATGGGCCAGGAGCTCGTAGCCGGTGCCGTCCAGGGCCGCCGAGATGCCCTTGAGGAGCTCGGCGGAGTAGGGCTCGAACTCGGCCACGAGCACACCGATCACGCCGGTGGACTTGCGGCGCAGGCTCGAGGCGATCAGCGAGGACTGGTAGCCGAGCTGGTCGATCACCGCGAGGACCTTCTCGCTCGTCGCCTCGCTGACTCCGTAGCGCTCGTTGATCACCTTCGAGACGGTGGCCACCGAGACCCCTGCCTCCCGGGCGACGTCGGTGATGGTCACTCGGCGGGGGCGGGGCTGGTCGAGCGTACTCATGCCCCTGACAGTAGCCCACTTGGGGCATGTTCGATAACCATCTACGAAAACGTTATCGACAACGATTGACACGGCCGCCCTCGACCCGCCATGCTCGACCCCGACGATGTGGCGGCAGTCACATACCCATACATCCAGAGCTGTGACGAAGAGGTCCCAAGATGTCGAGGAAGACACAAGCGCTCGCCGCGCTGTGCGCCGGATTGATGATTGCCGCCACCGGTTGTGGCAGCTCGGGCGACTCCGGTGGCGACGACAACACCATCATCTGGTGGCACAACTCCAACAACGATCCAGGCAAGAGCTACTACGAGCAGGTCGCCAAGGACTTCGAGAAGGCCAATCCCGGCGTCGACGTCAAGGTGCAGGCATTCGCCCACGAGGACATGCTGACCAAGCTCGACGCCGCCTTCCAGAGCGGCGACCCCGAGCAGATCCCGGACGTCTACATGGAGCGTGGCGGCGGCGAGCTCGCCGACCACGTCGCGGCGGGCCTGACCAAGGACCTGTCCGAGGACGCGAGCGACGAGATCGACATGATCGGCGGCTCCGTCGCCGGTTGGCAGGTCGACGACAAGACGTACGCGCTGCCGTTCTCCATCGGCGTCGTCGGGTTCTGGTACAACAAGGACCTCTTCGCCAAGGCCGGCATCACCACCGCGCCGACGACGATGGAGGACTTCTACGCCGCCGTCGAGAAGCTCAAGGCCGCGGGGATCCAGCCGGTCTCGGTCGGCGCCAAGGACGCCTGGCCGGCCGCGCACTACTACTACTGGACCGCGGTCCGGGAGTGCTCGCAGGACGTGCTCACCGATGCGGTCAAGAGCCTCGACTTCTCCGACGCCTGCTTCGAGAAGGCCGGCGACGACCTCGCCGACATCGTCGCGAAGAAGCCGTTCAACAACGGGTTCCTCTCCACCGGTGCCCAGGAGGGCCCGACCTCGGCCTCCGGCCTCCTCGCCACCGGCAAGGTCGCGATGGAGCTCGCCGGCCACTGGGAGCCCGGGGTGATGCAGGGCATCACCGAGGACAAGAAGGGGCTGGGGGACAAGACCGGCTGGTTCGCGTTCCCGCAGATCGAGGGTGGCCAGGGTGACCCGGCCGCGCAGATGGGCGGCGGTGACGCCTGGGCCGTCTCCGAGGGTGCTCCCGACGCCTCGGTCGACTTCGTGAAGTACCTGCTCTCCACCAAGGTCCAGACGGGCTTCGCGAAGAACGGGATGGGCCTGCCTACCAACCCCGACGCGACCGGCGCGCTGACCGACCCGGCGCTTGCCGACCTGATCAAGGTGCGGGACAGCGCTCCGTACGTCCAGCTCTACTTCGACACCGCCTTCGGGCAGTCCGTCGGCGGCGCGATGAACGACGCCATCGTCAACGTGTTCGCCGGAAAGGGCTCGGCCGCCGACATCGTCAAGGCCACCCAGGCCGCCGCCGACAAGGAAAAGTGAGCTGACCCTGTGACACACGACGTGACCGAACCCGCTGCGGCGGCGCCAGGGCACGCCACCTCGGACGGCCGGCGTACAGGTTCTGTACGCCGGGCCCCCGGCGGGCCCGGGGGGACCGGCTCCGCCGGTCCGAACCGGCGTGGCGACGACTGGCGCAAGCGCCTGGAGATCCTTGTCTTCGTCACCCCCGCGCTCGCCCTCATCGCGCTCTTCGTCGCCTGGCCGATCGTCACCGCGGTGCGCTTCTCGGTCTACGACTGGAAGGGCTTCGGCGACCTGACCGACTTCGTCGGTCTGGAGAACTACGCCGAGGTCCTCGGCGACGAGGTCTTCCGCAGCGCGGTCGGCCACAACATGGTGATCGTGGTGGGCTCGATCCTGCTCCAGCTCCCGCTGGGTGTGGCGATCGCCCTCCTGCTCAACCGCAAGATGCGCGGCCAGGGCCTGCTGCGCACGATCATCTTCGTGCCGTACGTCCTGGCCGAGGTGATCGCGGCGGTGGTCTGGCTCCAGCTGCTGCAGCCGCAGTACGGCTTCATCGACGCCTTCACCGCGGGGATCGGGCTCGACCCGCCGGAGCAGGGCTGGCTCGGCACCCCGGAGTACGCCCTGTGGATCGTGCTCCTGGTGCTGACCTGGAAGTACCTCGGCCTCGCCGTGCTGCTCTTCCTGGCCGGCATGCAGGGGGTCTCCGAGGAGCTCCACGAGGCGGCCCAGCTCGACGGCGCCTCCTGGTGGCAGACGCAGTGGCGGATCACGATCCCGCTGCTGGGGCCCACGATGCGTACCTGGGCGTTCCTGTCCATGATCGGCTCGATCCAGTGCTTCGACATGATCTGGGTGCTCACCCAGGGCGGTCCGGCCGACGCGACCGCGACGATGGCGACCTACCTCATCGACGAGGGCACCAAGCGCCACAACTACGGCATCGCCGGTGCGGCCTCGGTGATCCTGTTCGTCATCGCGTTCGCGATGGCGCTCGCCTACCAGGTCCTGATCCTGCGCCGCGACACCAAGGAGGACACGGTATGAGCGTCATGGCCGATCTCACCCCGCGCCGCCGCAGCGACGGCAACCTGTGGGTCTACCTGATCGCGCTGATCGTGGTCGCGATCACCGTCGGGCCCGTCCTCTACGGCGCGCTCGGCGGCTTCCGCACCAACGCCCAGCTCGCCGACAAGCCGGCAGGGCTGCCCGACCCGTGGGTGTGGAGCAACTACGCCGGTGTGCTGAGCAACCCCTCGTTCTGGAAGTACGCGCTCAACTCGACGATGATCGCGGTCATCACCACGGTGGTGACCGTCGTGTTCGGGCTGATGGCGGCGTACCCCTTGGCTCGCTACCAGTTCCGGGGACGCGAGGCGCTGTTCATGGTCTTCGTGCTCGGCCTGCTCTTCCCCGCGGCCGTGGCGATCATCCCGCTGTTCATCATCATCACCCGCAACCTGCACATGGCGAACACCTGGTGGGGCGTGGCCCTGCCGCAGGCGGCGTTCGCGCTGCCGATGACGGTGGTCATCCTCCGGCCCTTCCTGATGGCGCTGCCCAAGGAGCTGGAGGAGGCCGCGCTGATCGACGGAGCCGGCCGGATCAGCGTGTTCTGGCGGGTCCTGATGCCGCTCTCGGCACCCGGGATGATCACCGTCGGGGTGCTCGCCTTCGTGACCTCCTGGAACGCCTACCTGCTTCCGCTGCTGCTGCTCCAGGACCAGATGCGCACCCTCCCGCTCGGCGTCGCCGACTTCTCCACCGAGCACTCCGCCGACACCGCCGGAGTCCTCGCGTTCACCACGCTCGCGATGATCCCGGCCCTCGTGCTCTTCCTCGCCTTCCAGCGCCGCCTCGTGAGCGGTCTGCAGGGCGCGGTCAAGGGCTAGAACGGACACCTCCTGTGACTGAACCGATGACTGACGCACCTCTGCCTGCCTGGCCGCAGGTCTCCGAGCGCGTGCGCGACCTGCACGCCCGGATGACGTTGGCGGAGAAGCTCGCCCAGATCGTGGGCTACTGGCTCGACCGCGGCGGCGACGTCGTCGCGCCGATGGCCAACGAGATGAGCCGCGACATCGAGGGCGGCGAGGACCGCCGCCTCTCGGAGATCACCGCCCACGGCCTGGGCCACTACACCCGCGTGTACGGCACCCGGCCGGTCGATCCCGCGGAGCGCGCCGCGTGGCTGTGGGCCGAGCAGCGACGCCTGGTCTCGCAGACCCGGCTGGGCATCCCGGCCCTGGTGCACGAGGAGTGCCTCACCGGGCTGGCCGCCTGGCAGGCCGCGACCTTCCCGACGCCGCTGGCCTGGGGCGCCACCTTCGACCCCGAGGCCGTCGCAGAGATGGCCACGATGATCGGCGCCGACATGCGTGCCCTCGGCGTGCACCAGGGGCTCGCCCCGGTGCTCGACGTGATCCGCGACGCCCGCTGGGGCCGCTGCGAGGAGGCCATCGGCGAGGATCCCTACCTCGTCGGGACGGTCGCCACGGCGTACGTCCGGGGGCTGCAGTCCGCCGGCGTGCATGCCACGCTGAAGCACTTCGTCGGCTACTCCGGCTCGCGCGCGGGTCGCAACCACGCGCCCGTCTCCGCGGGGCCACGCGAGATCGCCGACATCTACCTGCCGCCCTTCGAGATGGCGGTGCTGGACGGTGGCGCCAGGTCGGTGATGGCGTCGTACAACGACATCGACGGGGTGCCGCAGCACTCCTCGGTCGAGCACCTCACGGGCCTGTTGCGCGAGGAGTGGGGTTTCGACGGGGTCGTGGTGGCCGACTACTTCGGGGTGGCGTTCCTCGCGGTGATGCACGCCGTCGCAGCCGACCGAGGGCGGGCCGCGGCGCTGGCCCTGGAGGCGGGTGTCGACGTGGAGCTGCCGACGGGGGACGCCTATCTCGAGCCGCTCGCCGCGCTGATCCGCTCCGGTGAGGTCTCCGAGTCCCTCGTCGACCGGGCCGTGCTCCGGACGCTCGCGCAGAAGGAGTCGCTCGGCCTGCTGGACGAGTCCTTCGTGGCCGGTCTGGAGGAGGGGGCGCCGGAGTCGATCGACCTGGACTCCCCGGCCCACCGGTCGCTGGCACGCCGGCTGGCCGAGGAGTCGGTGGTGCTGCTCGGCAACGACGGGATCCTCCCGCTCGCGGGTGGCGCCGGCAAGGTGGCGATCATCGGCCCCAACGCCGACCGGTCCGAGGCGCTGATGGGCTGCTACTCCTTCGTCAACCACGTGATGGCGAGCTATCCCGACGAACCCCTCGGCATCGAGCTGCCGACGATCGCCGAGGCGATACAGGCCGAGCTCGGCGCCTCCTCCTACGAGGTCGTCGCCGGATGTGATGTCGAGGGGTCGGACCGATCCGGCTTCCCGGCCGCCGTCGCGGCAGCCTCCGAGGCCGACGTCGCGATCGTGGTCGTGGGCGACCAGGCCGGGCTCTTCGGCCGCGGCACGGTGGGGGAGGGCAACGACTCCGAGTCGCTCGAGCTGCCCGGGGTCCAGCGCGAGCTGGTCGCCGAGATCGTCGCGACGGGGACACCGGTGGTGCTCGTGGTCGTCACCGGCAGGCCGTACGCCATCGGCTGGGCGCTCGACGAGGAGACCCGTCCGGCCGCGGTGCTGCAGTCGTTCTTCCCCGGCGAGGAGGGCGGACCGGCCCTGGCACGCATCATCTCCGGGTCGGTCAACCCGTCCGGCCGGCTGCCGGTCTCCTTGCCGCGGGTCTCCGGCACCCAGCCCTACAGCTACCTGCAGCCGCTGCTGGGTGGTCCCTCCGAGGTGACCAGCACCGACCCGACGCCGGCGCGCCCGTTCGGCTTCGGGCTCTCCTACACCACGTTCGGCTACAGCGGGCTCTCCGCCGACCGCTCCGTCGCGGCCGGTGGCACCTTCGGTGTCGAGGTGACCGTCACGAACCTCGGTGAGGTCGCCGGCGTGGACGTGGTGCAGCTCTACGGCCGCGACCTGCTGGCCTCCGTCGTGCGACCGGTCACCCAGCTGCTCGGCTATCAGCGGGTCGCGCTGGGCCCCGGCGAGTCGGCCACGGTGCGCTTCGAGGTGCCCACGACCCGACTGGCCTTCACCGACCGCAGCCTCACCCGGATCGTCGAGCCCGGCGACGTCGAGGTCTGGGTCGCTGCGTCTGCGGGGGAGAAGGTCGCCACCGCGGTCGCCGAGGGCATCGCCGAGCTCTCCGACGTCCAGGCCGCCTCGGCCGCCGGCGGGTCCGGCAGCGACAAGGCGCTGGTCACCGTCACCGGCGAGGTCCACCGGGTCGGCCCCGCCGACCCGCGGATCACCACGGCGACCGTCTCGCCCTAGGAGTTCGCCCTAGGGGCGACGGGCGAGGTGGGCGGCGGGATCGGCGATGACGCGACGTACGACGGTTCCGGCCGCCCCGCGCACGGCGGCGTCGCTGCCCAGGCCCGAGACCAGCAGCCGCGGCGGCTCGGCGGCACCGCTGTGGTGGCTGATCGAGGCCGCCGTCGCCGTGGTGAGCCAGGGGGCGAGTGTCGCGAACGCGCCACCGAGGACGATCGCCGCGGGGTCGAGGAGCTTGATCACCGAGGAGAGCGCGACCCCGAGGTGACGACCGGCGTCTGCGACGGCATCCAGGGCGGCCTGTTCGCTCGCCTCGCAGGCATGGGTGAGCTCGTTCATCGTCGCCACCTGGGCCCGGGCGAGGATCTCCTGCTGGCCGGCCATCCGCTCCAGGCAGCCGTGGCCGCCGCAGCCGCACCGCGGGCCGTCGGGGACGACCACGACATGACCCAGCTCGCCGGCACCGGCGTGCGCCCCGTGGAAGACCTCGCCTCCGACCACGATGCCGCCGCCGATGCCGATCTCGCCGGAGACGTGCACGAAGTCGCGCAGCGGCCCGCCCTCGTGCTCGTGGCCGCCGAACCACATCTCACCGAGGGCGGCGAGGTTGGCCTCGTTCTCCAGGTCCACCTCGAGCCCGGTGGCTTCCTGGATCGCGGCGGCGAGATCGACCCGGGTCCAGCCCAGGTTGGGAGCGCGTACGACGGTGCCGTCGACGGCCAGGCCGGGCACGGCCACGCACGCCGCGGCCAGGGGGAGCCCCTGGGCGGCCGCGCTGGCGGCGGCCGTGCGGGCCACCTCGATGAGATCGGCGACGACCTCGTCGACCGCACGGTCCCGGTTGTCGCGGCGTACGACGTGGTGGTAGCGCGGCGCGCCGGTCAGGTCGGTGACCATGGCGGCCAGGTAGTCGACGTTGATCTCCAGGCCGAGGCCGGCGGCGCCGCCGGGCGCGAGGGTGAGAGCCGTCGCCGGCCGGCCGCGCTCGGTCGCGGCCGGAGCGCTCTCGCCGACCAGGCCGGCGGAGATCAGGTCCGTCACCAGCCCGGACACCGACGACTTCGTCAGGCCGGTGTTCGCGGCGACCCGGGCCCGGGAGACCGGGCCGGTGCGGGCGACCTCGCCGAACACGAGCGCGAGGTTGCTCGCCCGCATCCCGGCATGCTGGGAGGGCTCGCTTCGGACCGTCATGGACGGGATTAGACCAAGATCTGAACTTCAGGTCAACCGATGCGCGTTTCAAGTGTGGAACCGGTTGACAATGTGACGTCCATCGCGTTTCATCTTGGTTAGATAGTCTGAGTCGTGAACTAAAGTGAGGAACCAAGGCTATGACGGAGTACACCCCCACCCCGGACGACAAGTTCACCTTCGGTCTGTGGACCGTCGGCTGGAACGGCCAGGACGTGTTCGGATCGGCGAGCCGGCCGCACCTCGACGTCGCGCACTCGGTCCACAAGCTGGCCGAGCTGGGCGCCTACGGCATCACCTTCCACGACAACGACGTCTTCGCGATCGACGCGACCGACGCCGAGCGTCAGGCGGAGATCGACAAGCTGAAGGCTGCGCTGGACGAGACCGGTCTCAAGGTGCCGATGGCCACGACCAACCTCTTCGGCCACCCGGTCTTCCGCGACGGCGGGTTCACCTCCAACGACCGCGAGGTGCGCCGCTACGCGATCGCCAAGGTCGCGCGCAACATCGACCTCGCCGCGGAGCTCGGGGCCACGACGTACGTCATGTGGGGCGGTCGCGAGGGTGCGGAGTCGCACGCCGCGAAGGACATCGCGGCGGCGCTGGACCGATACCGCGAGGCGGTCAACCTCCTCGGCGACTACGTGACCGAGCAGGGCTACGACATCCGCTTCGCCATCGAGCCGAAGCCCAACGAGCCGCGCGGCGACATCCTGCTGCCGACCATCGGCCATGCCCTCGCCTTCATCAACAGCCTCGACCGCCCCGAGATGGTCGGCCTCAACCCGGAGGTGGGCCACGAGGAGATGGCCGGGCTCAACTTCGCCTCGGGTGTCGCTCAGGCGCTGTGGCACGGCAAGCTCTTCCACATCGACCTCAACGGCCAGCACGGACCGCGCTTCGACCAGGACCTCCGCTTCGGCGCCGGCAACCTGCGTGGCGCCTTCAACCTGGTCGACCTGCTGGAGACCAAGGGCTACGAGGGTCCGCGCCACTTCGACTTCAAGCCGCCGCGCACCGAGGACGAGGAGGGCGTGTGGGCCTCTGCCGCGGGCTGCATGCGCAACTACCTCGTGCTGCGTGAGCGTGCCAAGGCGTTCCGGGCGGACCCGGAGGTCAAGGCCGCGCTCGAGGCCTCGAAGGTCGCCGAGCTGTCCGTGCCGACCCTCGCCGAGGGCGAGACCCTCGCTGACATCCGCGAGGTGACCTACGACATCGAGAAGCTGGACCACGGCTACGGGTTCGAGCACCTCGATCAGCTCGCCATGGACCACCTGCTCGGGCTTCGTTAGGTTGCAGGGCATGTCGCTCGTCGCCGGGGTCGACTCCTCGACCCAGTCCTGCAAGGTCGTCGTCCGTGATGCGGAGACCGGGGCGCTGGTGCGCTCCGGCTCCGCGCCGCACCCGGAGGGGACGGAGGTGGACCCGGCGGCGTGGTGGACCGCGCTCGAGTCGGCCGCCGAGGCGGCCGGCGGGCTCGACGACGTCGCCGCGGTCTCCGTCGGCGGGCAGCAGCACGGGATGGTGTGCCTCGACGAGGCAGGAGAGGTCGTACGCCCCGCACTGCTGTGGAACGACACCCGCTCGGCCGCCGCGGCCGCCGCGCTCAACACCGAGCTGGGGGCCGGGGCCTGGGCCGAGGCGGTCGGCTCGGTGCAGGTGGCCAGCTTCACCGCCACCAAGCTGCGCTGGCTCGCCGAGCACGAGCCCGACGCCGCAGCCCGGGTCGCGGCGGTCTGCCTTCCGCACGACTGGCTGACCTGGAAGCTCGCGGGCGCGCCGGGGCTGACAGCGCTGCGCACCGACCGCAGCGACGCGAGCGGCACCGGCTACTACTCCGCGGTGACCGGCGAATACCGGCGCGACCTGCTCAAACGCGCTCTCGGGCGCGACGACGTGGTGCTGCCGGAGGTGCTCGCGCCGTCGGCGTCGGCGGGACGTACGTCCTCGGGGGCGTTCCTCGGCCCCGGCTGCGGCGACAACGCCGGTGCGGCGCTGGGGGTGGGTGCCCGGCCCGGCGACGTGGTCGTGTCCATCGGCACCTCCGGCGTGGCCTGCGCGGTCTCGGAGACGCCGACCGCGGATGCGTCGGGGACGGTGGCGGGCTTCGCCGACGCCACCGGCCGCTACCTGCCGCTGGTCGCCACCCTCAACGCCGCCCGGGTCCTCGACGCCACCACCCGGCTGCTCGGGGTGAGCCACGAGGAGCTCTCCCGGCTGGCGCTCTCGGCGCCCTCGGGCTCCGGCGGTCTCGTCCTGGTGCCCTACCTCGAGGGCGAGCGCACCCCCGACCGGCCCTCGGCCCGTGGCGTGATCCACGGCCTGACCCTCGCCACCGCCGAGCCCGCCTACCTGGCCCGCGCCGCCGTCGAGGGACTGCTCTGCGGTCTCGCCGACGGCATCGACGCGCTCAAGGCCCAGGGTGTCGCGGTCAACCGGGTCCTCCTCGTCGGCGGCGGTGCCCGCTCCGAGGCCGTACGCCGCCTCGCCCCCGTCGTCCTTGGCCACCCCGTCCTCGTACCCGAGCCGGGGGAGTACGTCGCCGACGGCGCCGCCCGCCAGGCCGCCTGGACCATCACCGGCGGCGAGGAGCCTCCCTCCTGGGACCTCGCCGGCACCGAGACGTACGAGGCCGACCCCGACCCCGCCGTCCGCTCCCGCTACGCCGAGGTCCGCGACCTGACCGAAGGCATCTAGCCGAGCCGTCACCCTGGTCGGCCGAGACGTCAGTTACGTCGGTCGAGACGTCACCCGCTGACCTCTCGGCCGACGGCACTGACGCCTCGGCCGACGGCAGCGACGCCTCGCCTAACGTGAGTGACGCCTCGGCAGATTGTGGGTGACGATTCGGCGCGCGGCGGTGACGCCTCGGCGGGATCCGATAGCGTGGCCGCGCCATGTTGGATCACATCAAAGGCTTCGTTCAGGGAGTCGTCCTCGCGCCCATCGTCCGACTGTTCGTGGCGCTGAAGATCAGCCCCGATGCCGTGACGCTCGTCGGCACCATCGGAGTAGCGGTCGGGGCGCTGGCGTTCTACCCGCGTGGCGAGCTGCTGGCCGGCACGATCTTCATCACCTGCTTCGTCTTCAGCGACCTGATCGACGGAGCGATGGCGCGTGCCGTCGGCCGTACGAGCAAGTTCGGCGCCTTCTGGGACTCCACCCTCGACCGGATCGGCGACGGTGCGGTGTTCGGCGGCCTGGCGCTCTACTTCGCCGGCCCGGGTGACTCCGACCTCTACCTCGCGCTGACCCTGTGGTGCGTGGTGATGGGTGCGGTCACTTCCTACGCCCGCGCCCGCGCGGAGTCGCTCGGCTTCACAGCGAACGTCGGCGTCGCCGAGCGTGCCGACCGCCTCGTCCTGATCCTGGTGCTGACCGGCTTCGCCGGCATCTTCGACCTCGATCTACTCATCTACATCGCGCTGTGGATCCTGGCCGTCGCCTCGACCGTGACCGTCGGACAGCGTGTCTGGACCGTCCGCCGCCAGGCCATCGCCGAGGAGGCCGCGTCGTGACCGCGCCGACCGAGGCAGACGTACGCCTGGCCGCGGAGCTCGTCCGCGGCGCCGGCTCGCTCGCCGCGAAGATGCGCCACGCGGGCATCGGCGACTCGATCGAGACCAAGACCTCGGTCTCCGACCTGGTCACCGCCGCCGACAAGGCCGCCGAGAAGGCGATCGTCGACCGCCTCGCCACCGAGCACCCCGGCGACGGCATCCTGGGGGAGGAGGGCTCGACCCGGGAGTCGGCCACCGGCCGCGTGTGGACGATCGACCCGGTCGACGGCACCTACAACTTCGTCCGCGGGCTCGACTGGTGGTGCTCGGCGCTGGCCCTGACCGACGGCGACGACCTTGTCCTGGGTGCGGTCTACTCGCCGGCCGAGGACGCGGTCTACGTCGGCGGCCCGGACCTCCCCACCACCCGCAACGGCGTCCGTCTCGACCCGATGCCGGACACCCCGCTGGATCTGGCCTGCCTCACCACATATCTCCACCCGTCGAAGCTGAGGCACCCGGTCGGGGAGGCGTACGTCCGGGTCGCCAGCCAGGCCGCCTCCATCCGGATCCTCGGCTCGGGCTCGATGGACCTCACCGCGATCGCCCAGGGCAAGCTCCACCTCTTCTGCCAGCACTCCGTCCCCGACTGGGACCGCCTCCCCGGCGCCGCGCTCGTCCTCGGCGCCGGCGGGACGACCGCCCAGGCCGAGGCCGGCGGGGTCCTCTGGTCCCTGGCCGGCGCCCCGGCCGCCGTGGCCGAGGCGCTCGAAGCACTGGCCTCCTAGCAGTCCACTTCGGGAACAGTGGCCTGAGCAGGCCTTTCCGAGGATGGCGTACGCAGGTTCCCGACCTACGATCGCCTCATGGCAACAAGCACGAATGAGACGGGAACCTCGCGCGTCAAGCGCGGGATGGCGGAGATGCTCAAGGGCGGCGTGATCATGGACGTGGTCACCCCCGAGCAGGCGAAGATCGCCGAGGACGCCGGGGCGGTGGCGGTGATGGCGCTTGAGCGCGTCCCCGCCGACATCCGCGCCCAGGGCGGCGTGAGCCGCATGTCCGACCCCGACATGATCGACGGCATCATCGAGGCCGTCTCCATCCCGGTCATGGCCAAGGCCCGCATCGGCCACTTCGCCGAGGCGCAGGTGCTGCAGTCCCTCGGCGTCGACTACATCGACGAGTCCGAGGTGCTGACCCCGGCCGACTACGAGAACCACATCGACAAGTGGGCCTACACGGTGCCGTTCGTGTGCGGCGCCACCAACCTCGGCGAGGCCCTGCGCCGCATCACCGAAGGCGCGGCGATGATCCGTTCCAAGGGCGAGGCCGGCACCGGTGACGTGTCCAACGCGGTCACCCACATGCGTACGATCCGCCGCGAGATCCGCCGCCTCGGCGCCCTCGCCGACGACGAGCTCTACGTCGCGGCCAAGGAGCTCCAGGCGCCCTACGAGCTGGTCGTCGAGGTCGCCAAGAACGGCAAGCTGCCCGTCGTCCTGTTCACCGCCGGCGGCATCGCGACCCCTGCCGACGCCGCGATGATGATGCAGCTCGGCGCCGAGGGCGTCTTCGTCGGCTCCGGCATCTTCAAGTCCGGCAACCCTGCCCAGCGCGCCGAGGCGATCGTCAAGGCCACCACCTTCCACGACGACCCCGACGTCGTCGCCAAGGTCTCCCGCGGCCTCGGCGAGGCGATGGTCGGCATCAACGTCGACGAGCCGGCCCGGTCGATCCAGTTCGCGGAGCGCGGCTGGTGACCACGGTCGGCGTACTCGCCCTCCAGGGCGACGTCCGCGAGCACCTCGCCGCTCTCGACCGCGTCGGGGTGAAGGGCACCTCCGTGCGACGGAGGGAGGAGCTCGACGCGTGCGATGCCCTCGTCCTCCCCGGCGGTGAGTCGACCGCGATGTGGCGCCTGGCCCGTACGTTCGAGCTGCTCGACCCGCTGCGCGACCGTGTCCGCACCGGGATGCCGGCGCTCGGCACCTGCGCCGGCATGGTGCTCCTGGCCGACCGCCTCCTCGACGGGGCGGCCGGCCAGGAGACCATCGGCGGCCTCGACATCACGGTCAGGCGCAACGCCTTCGGGCGGCAGACGGAGTCGTTCGAGACCGACCTGGAGGTCACCGGCCTCGACGGCACGGTCCACGGCGTCTTCATCCGGGCGCCGTGGGTGGAGGAGGTCGGCGAAGGCGTCGAGGTCCTGGCGAGCGTGGGCGAGCACCCCGTCGCCGTACGGCAGAACCAGATCATGGCGACGAGCTTCCACCCCGAGGTCAACGCCGACGACAGGCTGCACCGGCTGTTCCTGGACACCTGCTGCTGACGGTCGCCCACCGGACGTAGTTAGAATGGGCACTCTGCTGCCCTGTGACGACTCCGGTGGCGGCTCGACAGGCTCGAAAAGCACAGACGACGTGGGGCAAAGGACGGTTCAACGATGAGCGGCCACTCAAAGTGGGCAACGACCAAGCACAAGAAGGCTGCGATCGACGCCAAGCGCAGCAAGCTGTGGGCGAAGCTGATCAAGAACATCGAGATCGCAGCCAAGATGGGTGGTCCTGACCCGTCCGGCAACCCGACCCTCTTCGACGCGATCTACAAGGCGAAGAAGCAGTCCGTCCCCAACGACAACATCGAGCGTGCCCGCAAGCGTGGCGGCGGTCTCGACGGCGGCGGCGTCGACTACACCACGATCATGTACGAGGTCTATGGCCCGCAGGGCGTCGCCCTCCTGGTCGAGTGTCTGACCGACAACAAGAACCGTGCGGCGATGGAGGTCCGCACCGCGGTCACCCGCAACGGCGGCACCATGGCCGACCCGGGCTCGGTGAGCCGGCTCTTCGACCGCAAGGGCGTCGTCGTCGTGGCGAAGGCGCAGGAGGGCAAGACGGTCTCCGAGGACGACCTCCTCGAGGCCACCCTCGACGCCGGTGCCGAGGACGTCAACGACCTCGGTGAGTCCTTCGAGATCGTCTCCGACCCCTCCGACGTGGTCGCGGTCCGTACGGCCCTGCAGGACGCCGGCATCGACTACGACTCCGCCGAGGTCCAGTTCGTGGCGAGCATGGACATCCCGGTCGCCGACGCGTCGGCCGCCGAGAAGGTCTTCAAGCTCATCGACGCCGTCGACGACCTCGACGACGTCCAGAACGTCTTCTCCAACGCCGACGTCCCCGACGAGGTCATGGAGACCGTCGACGCCTGACCCCGGCACCGACCGCGCTGTCCACATCCACGTGCCGGACCGGCTCATGCCCGGGACGGATGTCGGGTACCCAGAAGGTCGCGAACCGCCAGCAGGGCGCGTTCGAGCTGGAAGGAGGACACGATGGGATACGGCGTAGGAGCCACTCTGCTCGTGGTCGGGCTTGTCCTGGCGCTGGCTGTGCATGTCTCGGTCAGCGGGGTCGATCTGACTCTGATCGGCTGGATCCTGACCGCTGTCGGAGCGTTGGTGCTGATCCTCACCGCGGTCACGCTGAACGCCGGCGGTCGCTCACGCACGGTCGCGAGGCGGAGGCACGCGGACGGTACGGAGACCGTCGAGGAGCGGCGAACCGACACCCTGTGAGCGCGGGAGACCCTCAACGGCGAATCGAGAGCTCCGAGCGCGTTGCATCCTCCTGAATGAGGGTGTCGCGGCGCCGCGAGCAGCGGCCGACAGGTAGTCTACGAACAGACGTTCGACACCCGGCCGGCCCGGTCGTTGTGGAAGAGGTGCTCCAGTGCGCGTGCTTGGGATCGACCCCGGCCTGACCCGATGCGGGATGGGCGTGGTCGACGGCTCGCTGGGCCGGCCGCTGTCGATGGTGGACGTCGGCGTGATCCGTACGTCCGCCGATCTCCCCGTCTGGGAGCGGCTGGTGAGCATCGAGAAGGGGATCGACGCCTGGATCGAGGAGCACCGGCCCGACGCGGTCGCGATCGAGCGGATCTTCGCCCGCTCGAACGTCTCCACGATCATGGGTACGGCCCAGGCCAGCGGTCTCGCGATGGTCTGCGCGGCGCGACGCGGCCTGCCGGTCGCGCTGCACACGCCCTCGGAGGTCAAGGCCGCCGTCTCCGGCAACGGCCGGGCCGACAAGGCCCA
The DNA here is from genome assembly GCA_040302365.1 of Nocardioides sp. NPDC126508. Taxonomy (GTDB): domain Bacteria; phylum Actinomycetota; class Actinomycetes; order Propionibacteriales; family Nocardioidaceae; genus Nocardioides. The sequence continues at coordinate 1,284,449 of JBEOUM010000001.1, read as the reverse complement.
GGTCACCGCGATGGTGACCCGGATCCTGCGGCTCCCGACCCCGCCGAAGCCCGCCGACGCCGCCGACGCGCTCGCGCTGGCCATCACCCACCAGTGGCGCGGAGGCGCCCAGAACCGCATCGAAGCCGCGGTGGCCGCGGCCGGGAAGGCACGTAGATAGATGATCGCGTCCGTACGCGGCAAGGTCGCCGCCGTCAGTCTCTCCACCGCCGTCGTCGAGGTCGGCGGCATCGGCATCGAGCTGCTCTGCACCCCCAACACCCTGGCCACGCTCCGCACCGGCGAGGAGGCCCACCTCCCGACCAGCCTGGTCGTCCGCGAGGACTCGCTGACCCTCTTCGGCTTCACCGACACCGACGAGCGCACCCTCTTCGAGCTGCTCCAGACCGCCTCCGGCGTCGGCCCGAAGCTCGCCCAGGCGATGCTCGCCGTCCTCTCGCCCGACGGCATCCGCATGGCCATCGCAGGCGAGGACGCCAAGACCCTCACCAAGGTCCCCGGCATCGGCCAGAAGGGCGCCCAGCGGGTGATCCTGGAGCTCAAGGACAGGATCGGCGCACCGACCGGCACCGCCACGGCCCCGGCGGCCGCCCAGCCGGGCGCCGCCCCGTGGCGCGACCAGGTCACCGAGGCCCTCATCGGGCTGGGCTACAACGCCCGCGACGCCGACAAGGCGGTCACCGCGATCGAGCCCGAGGCCGGCGACCAGGCCAACATCTCGCTGCTGCTCCGAGCGGCCCTCCGCACCCTGTCGAAGGCATAAGGACCCATGCACGAGGACGACCTGACCGCGGCCGAGGAGGACTACTTCTCCTCGATCACCATCGCCGAGGCCGACGGTGACGACCGGGCCGTCGAGGCGGCGCTGCGCCCCAAGAGCCTCGACGAGCTGATCGGCCAGCAACGTGTCCGCGAGCAGCTCAGCCTCGTCCTGGAGGCTGCCCGTCAGCGCGAGCGGGCCCCCGACCACGTACTCCTGTCCGGGCCGCCGGGCCTCGGCAAGACCACGCTCGCGATGATCATCGCCGCCGAGATGTCGGCGCCGCTGCGGATCACCTCCGGCCCCGCGATCACCCACGCCGGCGACCTGGCCGCGATCCTGAGCGGCCTCAACGAGGGCGAGGTGCTCTTCGTCGACGAGATCCACCGGATGAGCCGCCCGGCCGAGGAGATGCTCTACCTCGCGATGGAGGACTTCCGGGTCGACGTGGTCATCGGCAAGGGCCCGGGCGCGACCGCGATCCCGATCGACCTGCCGCCGTTCACCCTGGTCGGCGCGACCACCCGCGCCGGCCTCCTCCCCGGCCCGCTCAGGGACAGGTTCGGCTTCACCGGCCACCTCGAGCTCTACGACCCGGCAGACCTCGAGCTGATCGTGCGCCGCTCCGCGGGGCTGCTCGAGGTGACCCTCAGGGACGACGGCGCGGCCGAGATCGCCGGCCGCTCCCGCGGCACGCCACGGATCGCCAACCGCCTGCTGCGCCGAGTACGCGACTATGCCCAGGTCAAGGCCGACGGCACGGTCACCCAGCAGGTCGCGCAGAAGGCGCTGGACCTCTACGAGGTCGACCCACTCGGCCTGGACCGCCTCGACCTGGCCGTCCTCGACGCCTTGTGCCGCCGCTTCGGCGGCGGCCCCGTGGGCATCTCCACCCTCGCCGTCGCGGTGGGGGAGGAGCGCGAGACCGTCGAGGAGGTGGCCGAGCCTTTCCTGGTGCGCAGCGGCTTCTTGGCCCGTACGCCGCGGGGCCGTGTCGCGACCCCGGCAGCATGGGAACACCTGGGCCTGTCGGTGCCGGCCAGCGCCGAGGCTGCGGCCTGGTCGAAGGACACGCTCTGGGATGAGGCCTGATTCACAGTCCCAACCAGGTGCCTGGTTAGACTTGCACGTCGCCGTGCGCCTGCCGGCGACCACTCAGACTGTCGGAGCCGAACCCCCGTGGAATTCCTTCCTTTCATCGTCATCATCGTCCTGTTCTACTTCCTGTTGATCAGGCCGCAGCAGAAGCGTGCGAAGCAGGCTCGTGAGCTCCAGCTCAACCTCCAGCCGGGTGACCGGGTGATGCTGACCGCCGGGGTCTTCGGCACCGTGACCGAGGTCGAAGAGACCACGACGAACATCAAGGTCGAGATCGCCGACGGCGTCGTCGTCCAGGTGGTGCGCCAGGCGGTGGCCCAGAAGGTCACCGAGGCGCCCGAGGACGCGGACGAGGACGACGAGGCCGGCGACGACACCGAGCTCGAGGCCCCGGCCGACGAGACCTCGGCCGACGCCGAGAACGTCATCGTGGACCTCGACAAGAAGGACTGACCAACACATGGCACGCAAGACCGCGCGCCCCGGGCGGACACTCACACTGCTGTTCCTGGCGATCGCGATCATGTTCGGCGGCATCGCGTTCGCCGGCACCTGGAAGCCCGAGCTGGGCCTCGACCTGCGCGGCGGCACCGAGATCTCGATGACCGCCAAGAACTCCGAGGGCGGTTCGGTCCCGAAGGAGAGCCTCGACGAGGCCAAGTCGATCATCGACCAGCGGGTCAACGGCTCCGGCATCACCGGCGGCCGGGTGACCACCGAGGGCAACGACGTCATCAAGGTCTCCATCCCCGGCACCGGCAAGGTGCAGCAGGAGACCGCCGAGCGCGTCCGCCAGACCGCGAAGCTCCGCTTCCGCCTGGTCGCCTGCAGCCCGCAGAAGCAGTGTGGCGCGGGTGACGCCTCCGGGTCGATGGTGCAGGACCCGTCGGCCGGCACCGGCACCGTCCCCGGCAGCTCGCCCCGCGCGCCGTTTGCAGGCGAGACCGCGAGCCCGTCGGAGAAGGCGAGCGCCTCGGACAAGGCCTCCGGGAGCGCCGAGCCGAGCGCGAGCCCCTCGGCGAGCGCCAAGCCGGAGAAGCAGAACGACAACGCAGTCGTCAAGGTCGACGACGCGGTGAAGTTCATGCGCAGCGTGCCGCAGGAGTGGGCGACCGCCTACAGCTCCTTCACCTGCCCCGCCCCGGGCGCCGAGCCCGCCGAGGACATTCCCGGCAAGCCGCTGCTGACCTGTGACGAGAACGGCGTCCCCTACCTGCTGACCCCGGCCGTCATCGAGGGCACCGAGGTCGACGAGGCCGCCTACGGCATCCCGCAGCAGCAGGCCAACTACGTGGTGACCCTGGACTTCAAGTCCAAGGGCAACAAGGCCTTCGCCGACACCACCGGCGCGATCGCCGGCAGCGGCGAGCAGTTCGCGATCGTCCTGGACGGCAAGGTCATCTCCGCCCCGACCGCCGACTCGCGGATCAGCGGCGGCGCCCAGATCAGCGGCGACTTCACCCAGGCCACCGCCGCGGCGCTGGCCAACAACCTGAAGTACGGCTCGCTGCCGCTCGACTTCCCCGAGGACGGCATCCAGACCCGGGTCATCGGCCCGAGCCTCGCCGGCAACCAGCTCTCCGCCGGACTCTGGGCCGGCCTGATCGGCCTGATCCTCGTGGTGATCTTCTCGGTGCTCTACTACCGGGCGATGAGCATCGTGGTGATCGGCTCGCTGATCGTGGCGGGTGCCGGGACGTACGGGATGATCCTGCTGCTCAGCGAGACCGCCGGCGTCACCCTGGACCTCCCGGGTGTGGCCGGTCTGATCGTCGGCATCGGCATCACCGCCGACTCCTTCATCATCCTCTACGAGAGGATGCGTGACGACATGCGTGAGGGCCGCTCGATGCGGGTGGCCGTCGACACCGCCTGGGTCCGGGCCCGCAACACCTGCCTGGCCTCCGACGGCGTCTCGTTCCTGGCCGCGTTCGTGCTCTACGTCTTCGCGACCAACGAGGTCAAGGGCTTCGCGTTCATGCTCGGCCTGACCACGCTCATCGACGTGCTGGTGTTCTTCTGGTTCACCCACCCGATGACCAAGCTGATGGCCGGCTGGGGCTTCTTCAACAAGGGCCACGTGCTCTCCGGCATGGACAAGCGCGCTATCGGCACCGTCGACGCCCCCAAGGGCACCACTCTGGTCGGAGGCAAGGCCTGATGAGCAAGTTCTCCTTCTCCCGGCTCGGCAAGGAGCTCTACACCGGCGAGAAGTCATTCGACTTCGTCGGTCGCCGGATGCTCTTCTACGCCGTCTCCGCGGTCGTCCTCGTCGCAGTCGTCCTCGGCGTCTGGCTTCAGGGCATCAACCTCGGCATCGACTTCACCGGCGGCACGCGCTACACCGTCACCGTCGCGCACGCCGACCAGAAGCTCGCCGACGACCTGCGCACGTCCGTGGGTGACACCGCGGTCGAGGCCGCCGACGGCGCCACGGTGCGCACCTCCGGCAGCAGGTCGATCGTCATCGAGACCAAGGCGATCGCCGACAACTCCAAGGCCGACGACTCGATCATGGAGGCGATCACCAAGACCGCCGACGTGGCCGAGGACGACGTCAGCCGCACCGGCATCGGCCCCAGCTGGGGTCAGCGGGTCGCGTCCAAGGCGGGCCTCGCGCTGGGCATCTTCCTCGTCGGCGTGGTCCTGTTCATCTGGATCTACTTCCGGGAATGGAAGATGTCGGTCGCGGCCGTCGTCGCCCTGGCCCACGACGTGGTGATCACGGTCGGCGTCTATGCGATCGTCGGCTTCGAGGTGACCCCGGCGACGGTCACCGGCTTCCTGACCATCCTCGGATACTCGCTCTACGACACCGTGGTGGTCTTCGACAAGGTCAAGGAGAACACCCGCAACCTGTCGCAGAAGAAGCAGACCTACGCCGGCGCGGCCAACCTGGCGATCAACCAGACCCTGGTCCGCTCGATCAACACCTCGATCATCGGTCTGCTGCCCGTCGTCGCGATCCTCTACGTCAGCACCGTCCAGCTCGGCACCTCCTCGCTGAAGGACATCTCGCTGGTCCTCTTCATCGGTATGGCCGTCGGCACCTACTCCTCGATCTTCATCGCCACCCCGCTGCTGGTGCACCTGAAGTCGAAGGAGAAGGACGTCCTCGACGCCGAGAAGCGCGCCGCCGCGCGGATGAAGGAAGCCGACAAGTACGCCGCGGTGCCGGTCTTCGACGAGGGCATGGCCGTCGCCGACGGGGAGCCGGACGAGCTGCGCGAGTCGTCGTCCTCCGCGGACCTCCACGAGGCGGGCGTGAGCCGGGGCACCACCCCCAACACCTCCGCGACCGGCCGGGGCCGCAACGTACCCGACCAGCACCGTGCCGTCAGCGACAGCCGCGCCTCCGGGCGCCCGCAGCCCAAGCGCGAGTCGAGGTCGAAGCGCAAGTGACTGTCTCCGAGACGGCCGCAGGTGGCCGGTCGCTCGAGGAAACCCTCGAGCGGCTGGTCGCCGACGTGCCCGACTTCCCGGAGCCGGGTGTCGGGTTCAAGGACATCACCCCGCTGCTGGCCGACCACGCCGGCTTCGCCCAGGTGGTCGAGGCGCTCGCCGCTCCGGCGCGTGACGCCGACGGCGCCGTGGCCGTCACCAAGGTGCTCGGCATGGAGTCGCGCGGGTTCATCCTGGGCGCTCCGGCGGCCCTGCATCTCGGCGTCGGCTTCGTGCCCGTACGCAAGGCCGGCAAGCTGCCGCGCGAGACCCACGCGGTCTCCTACTCGCTGGAGTACGGCGAGGCCACCCTGGAGATCCACACCGACGCGGTCGCGCCGGGGGAGCGGGTGCTGGTCATCGACGACGTCCTCGCCACCGGTGGCACCGCGGCGGCCACGATCGAGCTCGTCGAGCGCTGCGGTGGCGTCGTCGCCGGCGTCTCGGTGCTGCTCGAGCTCGGCTTTCTCGACCCGCGCAGCAAGCTGCCGGGCACGCAGGTGCACTCGCTGCTGGTCAGTTGACAGGTCCAGTATGCAGGTGCCGTCCTAGCCAATGCTCCGGGTGCGGCCGGTAGACTCTGGCTATGGCAGAGGATCGCATCGTCGCGCAGCCTCGTGCGCACAACATCGAGGCGCGGGAGAGCAGTGGCCCGGCTCCGTCGGGTCGCAGCGTACGTGCGCGTCTGGCCCGGATCGGTGGACGCGGAGCCCCGGGCAATCCTGTGCTGGAGCCGCTCTTCCGGGCGGTCCGCTCCAACCACCCGAAGGCCGACCTGGCGCTGCTCGAGCGGGCCTACGTCACCGCTGAGCGGCTGCACGGCACGCAGATGCGCAAGAGCGGCGATCCCTACATCACCCACCCGCTCGCGGTGACCACGATCCTCGCCGAGCTCGGCATGACCGAGCCGACCCTGGTGGCGGCCCTGCTGCACGACACCGTCGAGGACACGCCCTACACGCTCAAGGAGCTCACCCGCGACTTCGGCGAGGAGGTCGCCCACCTCGTCGACGGCGTCACCAAGCTCGACAAGGTCACCTACGGCGACTCGGCACAAGCTGAGACGATCCGGAAGATGGTCGTGGCGATGTCGCGCGACATCCGGGTGCTGGTGATCAAGCTGGCCGACCGCCTGCACAACATGCGTACGCTGCGCTACGTCCCGCAGAAGAGCCAGGAGCGCAGCGCGCGCGAGACGCTCGACATCTATGCGCCGCTGGCCCACCGGCTCGGCATGAACACCATCAAGTTCGAGCTCGAGGACCTCGCCTTCGCGACCCTCTACCCGAAGATGTACGACGAGCTCGTCCGCCTCGTCGCCGACCGCAACCCGTCGCGGGAGAAGTTCCTGGCCCAGGTCATCGACCAGGTCGAGCGCGACCTGCACGAGGCCCGGATCAAGGCGACCGTCACCGGCCGGCCGAAGCACTACTACTCGATCTACCAGAAGATGATCGTCGGGGGTAAGGACTTCTCCGACATCAACGACCTGGTCGGCATCCGGATCCTGGTCGAGGACGAGCGCGACTGCTACTCCGTCCTCGGCATCCTGCACTCGCGGTGGAACCCCGTCCTGGGACGCTTCAAGGACTACATCGCGATGCCGAAGTTCAACATGTACCAGTCGCTGCACACCACCGTCATCGGCCCGCAGGGCAAGCCGGTCGAGCTGCAGATCCGCACCTTCGCCATGCACCGCCGCGCTGAGTTCGGCGTCGCCGCGCACTGGAAATACAAGGAGGACGGCCGCAACGGTGTCGACACCGACCGGCCGATGGACAACGACATGAGCTGGGTCAAGCAGCTCATGGACTGGCAGTCGGAGGTCAACGACCCCGGCGAGTTCCTGGAGTCGCTGCGCTTCGAGATGAAGCGCACCGAGGTCTACGTCTTCACGCCCAAGGGCGACGTGATCGCGCTGCCTGCCGACGCGACCCCTGTCGACTTCGCGTACGCCGTCCACACCGAGGTCGGCAACAAGACCATCGGTGCCCGGGTCAACGGGCGCCTGGTCCCGCTGGAGTCGACGCTGGAGAGCGGCGACGTCGTCGAGGTCTTCACCTCCAAGTCGCCCAACGCCGGCCCGTCGAAGGACTGGACCTCCTTCGTGAAGTCCAACCGGGCCAAGGCGAAGATCCGGCAGTGGCACACCCGTGAGCGCCGCGACGAGGCCATCGAGAAGGGTCAGGACGCGATCGCGCGGCTCATGCGCAAGGAGGGCCTGCCCCTCAAGCGGCTGATGTCGCGCGAGTCGCTCATGCTCGCCGCCGACCACTTCGACCTCGCCGACGTCGACGCGCTCTACGCCGCGGTCGGCGAGAGCCACCTCTCCGCCCAGGCAGTCGTACGCCGCGTCATCGAGGACCACGGCGGCGACGACGGTGCCGCCGAGGACCTGGCCGAGGCCATCAACGTCGGCCGCAGGCGCCACGGCAAGGTCTCCGCCACCAACTCCGACGCCGGGGTGATCGTCAAGGGCTCCCCGGACGTCTGGGTCAAGCTCGCCAAGTGCTGCACCCCGGTGCCCGGCGACGACATCCTCGGCTTCGTGACCAAGGGCGGGGGAGTCTCGGTCCACCGCACCGACTGCACCAACGCCGCCGAGCTCCGCTCCCACCCCGAGCGGCTGCTCGAGGTCGAGTGGGGCTCCACCTCCAACTCGGTCTTCCTGGTCAACATCCAGGTCGAAGCCCTCGACCGCGCCCGGCTGCTCTCCGACATCACGATGGCGCTCTCGGACGCCCACGTGAACATCCTGAGTGCCCAGCTCACCACCACCCGCGACCGTGTCGCGAAGTCCCGGTTCTCCTTCGAGATGGCCGACTCCAAGCACCTCGACACCGTCTTGAAGCAGGTACGCACCGTCCCAGGCGTGTTCGACGCCTACCGCGTCACCCAATAGGAAAGTGAGCATCTCGTGGACCCGTTCACATGGTTTCTGATCGCCCTGGGAGTTCTGATCGTCGGCGTCGTCGCGTGGCAGATGGTGAGAAAGCCATCGCGAGGGGTCGACGAGGTCGTGGTGGACCGCAACCGCAGCGAGGCACTGGGCAAGGGTGAGTACAACGGCGGTGCGCAGCATCACGGCCCCAACATCGGGCCCACCACCGGCGTCTGATCATCCTGTCGCCGACCGCCTACCGCGGTCCACAAGCGCCGACTCGGCCCGTTCATCCGGGACATCTGCGCCGACTCGGTCGTTGTCAGGTAAAGCGACGCGTCGGCTCGGGCGCCCGAGGAATGGAGCACGGCATGTTCACCTGGATCCTCATCATCGGCGGCGTACTCCTCCTCGCGGGTATCGTCTGGATCGCTATGGGCAAGGGCGGGAAGCCCGTCGACCATGAAGACGTCCGCCAGGCCCACAAGGGAAATGTCGCCAAGGGCAACTACTACGGAGGCCTGTGAGACGCCGAGTCGGCGCAAACCAACCGACTATCCCGCCGAGTCGGCTCGTCATGACGAGCCGACTCGGCGAAGGATTCGGTCAGAACAAGCCGACTCGACGTCGGGTCAGCTGAAGTCGGCGCTGGCGCGCTTGGCCATCTCCAGGAACTGGCGACGCGACTCGAGGTTCTCCTCGAGGCTCTTGATCTTCCGGGCGTCACCCGAGGCCTGGGCCTTCTCGAGGTCCTTCTCGACCTGGGCGATGGCCTCCTCGAGCTTGGCGATCATGTCGTCGGCCCGGGCGGACTTCTCGGGGTCGGACTTGCGCCACTGGTCGTCCTCGGCGGACTTGATGGCCTGCTCGACCTTGCGCATCGCGCCCTCGAGCTCCTTGATCCGGTCGCGGGGGACCTTGCCGGCCTCGTCCCAGCGGTCGGCGATGTCGCGGAAGGAGCGCTTCACGGCGTCGAGGTCGTCGCCCTTCTCCAGCAGCGGGAGCAGCTCCTGCGCCTCGGCGAGCAGCCCCTCCTTGACCACGGCGTTCTCGGCGAACTCGGCGTCGAGGGCCGCGTTGGCGGCGTCACGGGCACCGAAGAAGACGTCCTGGGCAGCCCGGAACTGCTTCCAGAGCTTGTCGTCGACGTCCTTGGGAGCCGGGCCGGCGGCCTTCCAGTCGCGCATCAGGTCGCGGTAGCGCCCGGCGGTGGGGCCCCAGTCGGTCGAGGCGGAGAGCTGCTCGGCCTCGGCGATGATCCGTTCCTTGATCACCTTGGCGTCCTCGCGCCGGGCGTTGAGCTCGGCGAAGTGCGCCTTGCGGCGCCGCGTGTAGGCGGTGCGGGCCGTCGAGAAGCGCCGCCACAGCGCGTCGTCCGAGCCGCGGTCGATGCGGGGGAGCGCCTTCCACTGGTCGAGGAGCTCGCGCAGCCGGTTGGCGCCGTTGCGCCAGTCGTTGCTCTGGGCCAGCTTCTCGGCCTCGGCGACGAGGGCCTCCTTGGCGACCTTCGCCTCGGCCGCCTTCGCGGCCCGCTCGGCCTTGCGGGCCTCGCGCTGGGTGGCGATGACCGGGCCCAGGGCCTCCAGCCGCGCCACCAGCGAGGCCAGGTCACCGACCGCGTTGGCATCGGTCACCTTCTCGACGACGGTCTTCACCGCCCCGGTCGCCTCGTCGGGCGACGTCTTGCCCGCATGCACGCGCCGCTCGAGCTGCTCGACCTCGAAGGCGAGCTGGTCGAACCGGTTGGTGAAGAAGGCAAGCGCCTCCTCCGGCGTGCCTTCCGGGTATTGCCCCACGGAACGCTCGCCCTCTGCGGTCTTCACGTAGACCGTTCCGTCTTCCTCGACCCGACCCCACTGCTCGCTGGTCACAATGTCCCTACTCTTCGCATGAGGCGCTAACCTCTTATGAAATCTCCCCCGCCGGACACCGTGCTCGTCACAGTCCCGGTCGGCTCAACTTGCAGGTCCCCGTGGTGTCCCGACACACCTCGGGATGCCCATCGTAGTCAGACGCCACGATGCGGCGCTGCACTGTACCGCTGGATAGGGTGTTTCTCGTGTTGATCGCAGGCTTTCCCGCCGGTCCGTGGGGCACCAACTGCTACGTCGCCGCCACCGGTCCGGGCACCGAGTGTGTCGTGATCGACCCCGGGAAGGATGCCGCGAAGGGGATCGAGGAGATCGTCCGCGAGCAGCGACTCAAGCCGGTCGCCGTGCTGCTCACCCACGGCCACGTCGACCACATGTGGTCCGTGACGCCGGTGAGCAGGACGTACGACTCCACGGCCTGGATCCACCCCAACGACCGTCACCTCCTGGCCGACCCGCTCCAGGGCATCTCGCCGGAGTCGGCGCAGATGCTGCTCGGCATGCCGGAGGGGACCTACGACTTCGTGGAGCCGGACGACGTCCGCGAGCTCACCGACGAGATGACCATCGACCTGGCCGGGATGAGCTTCCTGATCGACCATACGCCCGGGCATACCGAGGGGTCGGTCACCTTCCGGACTCCCTACCCCGACCACGCCGAGGTCAGTGACGTGATGTTCTCCGGCGACCTGCTCTTCGCGGGCAGCATCGGGCGTACGGACCTCCCCGGCGGTGACCACGCCACGATGCTGCAGTCCCTGACCACCAAGGTGCTGCCCCTCGCCGACGACATCGTGGTGCTCCCCGGCCATGGCGAACAGACCTCCATCGGGCGCGAGCGCGCCACCAACCCGTTTCTTCAGGACCTGATCACCACATGAGCAAGCCAACTCCTCTCTCCGGATTCCCGGAGTTCCTGCCGAGCCAGCGTGTCGTCGAGCGCGAGGTCGTCGAGACCCTGAGCCGCACCTTCGAGCTGCACGGCTTCGGTAACATCGAGACCCGCGCCGTCGAGCCGATGGACCAGCTGCTGCGCAAGGGCGACACCTCCAAGGAGGTCTACGTCCTCAAGCGGCTCCAGGAGCAGGACGAGTCCCGAGACAAGGGGATGGGTCTCCACTTCGACCTGACCGTCCCGTTCGCCCGCTATGTGCTCGAGAACGCCGGCAAGCTGGAGTTCCCCTTCCGCCGCTACCAGATCCAGAAGGTCTGGCGCGGCGAGCGCCCCCAGGAGGGCCGGTTCCGGGAGTTCGCGCAGGCCGACATCGACATCGTCGGTCGCGACACGCTGCCGTTCCACCACGACGTCGAGGTCGCCCGGGTCATGCTCGAGGCGCTCGGCAAGCTGACGTTCCTGCCCGGGTTCACCCTCCAGGTCAACAACCGCAAGCTGATCCAGGGCTTCTACGCCGGCCTCGGCGCTCCCGACGTCGAGGAGACCATGCGGCTCATCGACAAGCTCGACAAGATGCCGGCCGACGAGGTCGGCAAGCTGCTGGTCTCCGAGGCCGGGCTCACCGACGAGCAGGCCGCCAAGTGCCTCGAGCTCGCCACGATCACCGCCACCGACGACTCCTTCGTGGAGAAGGTCCGCGGTCTCGGCGTCGAGAGCGAGCTGCTCGAGGAGGGCCTGTCCGAGCTGGCCACGCTGATCAACGCGACCGCGCCGCTGAACACCGAATCCGTACGCGTCGTGGCCGACCTGAGCATCGCCCGAGGTCTGGACTACTACACCGGCACCGTCTTCGAGACCCGCCTGGACGGCTACGAGTCGCTGGGCAGCATCTGCTCCGGTGGCCGCTACGACGCGCTCGCCAGCGATGGCAGGACCACCTACCCGGGCGTCGGGATCTCGCTCGGGGTCAGCCGCGTGCTGGTGCCGCTGGTGCAGAAGGGCGTGCTCGACGGGGACCGCAAGGTCCCGAGCACCGTGCTGGTCGCGGTGGCCGACGAGGAGAGCCGCGCGAGCGCCGATGAGGCCGCCCAGGCCCTACGCGCTCACAATGTTGCCTGCGAGGTCTCGCCGAACGCCGCCAAGTTCGGCAAGCAGATCCGCTTCGCGGAGCGCCGCGGCATCCCGTACGTCCTCTTCGCCACCCCCCGAGAAGATGGTGGAGTCGGCTACGAGATCAAGGACATCCGCACCGGTGACCAGGTCCCGGCCGACCCGGCCACCTGGACGCCCCAGAACGAGAGCGACCTGAAGCCCCAGGTCGTCGCGAACAACGAGGAGAAGAAGTGATCCGCACCCACGACGCCGGCACCCTGCGTGCCGAGCACGTCGGCCAGACCGTGACCCTCGCCGGCTGGGTAGGCCGCCGACGCGATCACGGCGGGGTCGCGTTCCTCGATCTGCGTGAGGCCAGCGGCGTGGTCCAGGTCGTCGTCCGCGACGAGGAGATCGCCCACGCGCTCCGCAACGAATACTGCATCAAGGTGACCGGCGAGGTCGTCGCGCGCACCGAGGAGAACCGCAACCCGAACCTCGCCACCGGCGAGATCGAGGTCGTCGCCAAGGACCTCGAGGTCCTCAGCGCCGCCGCGGCCCTCCCGTTCCCGATCGACGAGCACGTCGAGGTCGGCGAGGACGTACGCTTCAAGCACCGCTACCTCGACCTGCGCCGCACCGCTCCCGGCAACGCCATCCGTCTGCGCTCGAAGGCCAACCAGGCCGCCCGCGCGGTGCTGGCCGGCCACGACTTCGTCGAGATCGAGACCCCGACGCTGACCCGTTCGACTCCTGAGGGCGCCCGTGACTTCCTGGTCCCGGCCCGCCTGCAGCCCGGCTCGTGGTACGCCCTGCCACAGTCCCCGCAGCTGTTCAAGCAGCTGCTCATGGTCGGCGGCATGGAGCGCTACTACCAGCTCGCCCGCGCCTACCGTGACGAGGACTTCCGCGCCGACCGGCAGCCGGAGTTCACCCAGCTCGACATCGAGATGAGCTTCGTCGAGCAGGACGACGTGATCGCGCTCGGCGAGGAGATCGTCGCGGCGCTGTGGAAGCTGATCGGCTACGACGTGCCGCTCCCGCTGCCGCGGATGACCTACGCCGACGCGATGGCGAAGTACGGCTCGGACAAGCCCGACCTGCGTTTCGGCATCGAGATCACCGAGTGCACCGACTACTTCTCCGAGACGACGTTCCGCGTCTTCCAGGCGCCCTACGTCGGCGCCGTGGTGATGCCGGGTGGCGCGAGCCAGCCGCGCCGTCAGCTCGACGGCTGGCAGGACTGGGCCAAGCAGCGTGGCGCCAAGGGCCTGGCGTACGTCCTGGTCCAGGAGGACGGCTCGCTGACCGGTCCGGTGGCCAAGAACCTCTCCGAGACCGAGGCCGCCGGCCTGGCCGCCCACGTCGGCGCCAACCCCGGCGACTGCATCTTCTTCGCCGCCGGCGCGCCCAAGTCGAGCCGCTCCCTGCTCGGCGCGGCCCGTCTGGAGATCGGCAACCGTCTCGACCTGCGCAAGGACGGCGACTGGAGCTTCCTGTGGGTCGTCGACGCGCCGCTGCTCGAGCCGGCCTCCGAGGCCGTCGAGTCCGGTGACGTCGCGGTCGGCGCGGGGGAGTGGACCGCGGTCCACCACGCGTTCACCAGCCCGCAGGACGTCGAGGCCTTCGACAAGGACCCCGGCAACGCGCTCGCCTGGGCCTACGACATCGTCTGCAACGGCAACGAGATCGGCGGCGGCTCGATCCGTATCCACCGCGAGGACGTCCAGAAGCGGGTCTTCGACCTGATGGGCATCGGCGAGGAGGCGGCCGAGGAGAAGTTCGGCTTCCTGCTCGAGGCGTTCAAGTTCGGCGCCCCGCCCCACGGCGGCATCGCCTTCGGCTGGGACCGTGTCGTCGCCCTGCTCGCCGGCACCGACTCGATCCGCGACGTCATCGCCTTCCCGAAGACGGGCGCCGGCTACGACCCGCTCACCGCCGCCCCGGCGCCGATCACGCCCGAGCAGCGCAAGGAGGCGGGCGTCGATGCCAAGCCTGCCGCTGAGGGTGAGTCGGCTAACTGAGGGCACTTCAAGCAGATCCAACAGAGTCTCCGGGACCCGTCCGTCGGTCCCGGAGACTCTTGGCATTCCAGGGGGAATACCAACAAAGCCTCCCGATCCGGCGTATCACTGGATGAAATCGGATCGTTACCGGTCCGGGGTCCATCCGGGCAAAGGGATCACATAGAGTTCCATCCGTCGACCTCGTGGGTCGGACGCTGCCATGCGAGGGCGGCACCCACAAATGACGACTAGACAGAGGAACCATGAGCGAATCGACCACCGTGTTCGAAGGTGAAGAACTCTCGGGTGGATCGACACCTCCCGCCTCTCCTGGAGAGGCGAAGGCGATCGCCGGCAAGTCGCCGATGAAGCTGGCGATGATGCGGCTTCGCAAGGACAAGCTGACGATGGTCTCGCTGGTGATCGTCGTGCTGGTCATCCTGGCCGCGATCGCTGCTCCGATCCTGGTCAAGATGGGCGTGCTCGACCCGTTCACCTACAACCAGCACCTCCTCGACGAGAACACCATGCCTGTCGGCGGCTGGAGCGGGGCGAGCCCGGCTCACCCGCTCGGCATCGAGCCGGCGACCGGTCGGGATGCGCTCTCGCGGTTCTGGTACGGCACGACCTTCTCCCTCGTCATCGCCCTGACCGCCGCGATCCTCTCGGTCGTGATCGGATCGGTGATCGGGATCGTCTCCGGCTTCTCCGGTGGCTGGGTCGACTCCATCCTCGGTCGCGTCACCGACCTGACCCTGTCGTTCCCGTCCACCCTGATGCTCCTGGCCCTCTCTTCGCTCGGCCTGCTGATGGTGCAGCGGGTGACGGGACTGGACAACGGGCCGACGGTGCAGGCGATCTACTGCATCGTGGTGCTGTCGGTCTTCGGCTGGACGGGTGTGGCCCGAGTCGTCCGAGGACAGGTGCTCTCGATCAAGGAGCGCGAGTTCGTCGAGGCGGCGATCGTGCTCGGCGCCAGCAGGTCGAGGATCTACTTCAAGGAGATCCTCCCCAACCTGTGGGCCCCGCTGCTGGTGCTGGCGACGCTGATGATGCCGGCCTACATCTCCGCCGAGGCGGCGCTGAGCTACCTGCAGGTGAGCGTCAAGCCGCCGACGCCGACTCTCGGCAACGTGCTCGCGGGGTCCGTGAACTTCGCCCAGGTCGACTTCTTCTTCTTCTTCGCACCGGCATTCCTGATCGCCGTCATCGTCGTCTCGTTCAACCTCCTCGGGGACGGGTTGCGAGATGCGCTGGACCCGAAGGGGAATAGGTGAGCCTCGGGGCTCCGTAACACAGGCAGGTGAGCCCCCGTGGCCACCGATCTCAGCGTCACCGTGTGGCGCTGACAACACCAAGGAGAAACGAATGCTCAACAAGCGAGCGAGGTACGTGGCGGTTAGCGCTGCCGGCGTGCTGGGTCTCTCGCTGGGCCTGGCTGCCTGTGGCGGCGGGGACAGTGGGGACTCGGGCAGCAAGGCGCTGGTGCTGGTCAGCGAGGACGCCATCGATCACCTCGACCCCCAGCGCATCTACGTCGGTGCCGACATCGCCGACACCACGCGCCTGGTCTACCGCCAGCTGCTGGCCTACCCGTCGTCGACGGACCCGAAGGAGTCGGGCACGCCGACCCCGGACCTCGCGACGGACACCGGCACCTCGACCGAGGGCGGCAAGGTCTGGTCGTTCACGGTGAAGGACGGTGTGAAGTGGGAGGACGGCTCCGACATCACCTGTGAGGACTTCGCCTACGGCGCCTCCCGCAACTTCGCGGCCGACGAGCTCACCGGTGGTCCGGGCTTCTACCTGACCGCGAAGCTCGCTCTCAAGGGTGAGTACCCGGGTCCGTACACCGCGACCCCGGAGCAGCAGGCCGACTTCGACCAGGCCGTCAGCTGCGATGGCAAGACGATCACCTACAAGTTCAAGTCCCCGTGGCCTGACTTCCCGCTGGCGATCGCGTCGCTCCACATGATGGACCCCTACAAGAAGTCCTTCGACAAGGGTGCCAAGAACGACGACAAGATCTTCTCCAACGGTCCCTACAAGGTCGAGAAGTGGAGTGCCACCAAGGGCGGCACGCTGGTTCGCAACGACGAGTACGACCCCAAGACCGACGACAAGTCGCTGCGCGAGGCTCTTCCCGAGAAGATCGAGTTCAAGTACGGCGAGAAGCCTGAGACGACCTACGAGAAGCTCTTCTCCGACAGCCCCGACTCGCAGTACGTCGTTCCCAAGGCTGCCCGGGTGCCACCGGAGTTCTACCCCCGCCTGACCGAGGCCGGTGTCAAGGACCGCTACGTCCAGGTCAAGTCGCCCTACGTCGACTACCTGGTCCCCAACCAGAACCAGATGAAGGACCCGAAGGTCCGTCGTGCGCTGGCGCTCGCGACCAACGTCGAGGCGTGGATCGCCGCCGGCGGTGGCGAGAAGGCCTACACCCCGGCCGACTCGATCGTGAACCCGTCCGTCGGTGGTTACGTCGCGAACCCGTCGTTCAAGGACCGCAACCTCGCGGGCGACATCGACGGTGCGAAGAAGCTCCTCGCCGAGGCCGGCGTCAAGACGCCGTACCCGATCACCTTCACCTACCCGCAGAGCGACACCGCTGACAAGCAGGCCGCCGCGCTGGTGGACACCTGGGAGAAGGCCGGCTTCAAGGTCACCCTCGACCCGCTGGGCGACGTCTACTACAGCGAGATCCAGAAGCCTTCGAACGAGGCTGACGTGATGTGGGGCGGTTGGGGTGCCGACTGGCCCTCCGCGATGACCGTCACCGCTGCGCTCTTCGACAGCCGTCAGATCGAGAAGACCACCAACGGTCAGAACTACGGCAACTACAAGAACGACAAGGTCGACGCGCTGTTCGACAAGGCCGGTTCTGCCGCCACCATCGAGGAGCAGAACAAGTTCCTCCAGCAGGCCGACGCCATCATGGGTGAGGACACCGCTTACGTCCCGCTCGAGATCGCGACGTTCAACTGGGTCTACGGCTCGAAGGTGAAGAACTTCACCACGACGAGTGCCTCCAGCTCGTTCGCCGAGCTGGGCAGCATCGACATCGAGGACTGATCCTGTCAGCTCTCTGAAACACCGTCGGCGGCTGAGCCGCTGACACCGGAGGCGGGGCTCTTCGGAGTCCCGCCTCCACCACATGAACCGATCAATGCTTTCTCCCGGTCCAGGGCCTTCGGTGGCACCGTTCCGGCCGATCCAACGAAGGTGAGACCTCAACGATGGTCGCCTACATCATCCGCCGCATCGTCGTCGGTGTTCTCATGCTCCTCGCTATGAGCGGGGTAGTCATCGCGCTCTTCTTCGCGAGTCCCATCGATCCCGCGCAGTTCGCCTGTGGCCGCAACTGCCCGCCAGACCGGATCGACGAGACCCGCCAGGCTCTCGGATATCCCGACCCGGACCTTCCCCCGCTCGAGAAGACGGCCGCGACGTTCGAGACGTGGGGCGGCTTCTTGAAGGGTGTCGCTGTCGGTCGTCAGTACCCCGTGGACGAGAAGCTGCGCGAGGCGGCTCCGGAGCTGGTCACCGACTGCCCGGCTCCCTGCCTGGGCTACTCGCAGAACAACCAGATGACCGTCAACGCCGAGATCGTCGAGAACGCACCGGTCTCGATATCGATCGCCATGGTGGCGATCGTCATCTGGATGGTGTTCGGGATCCTCTTCGGAGTTCTGGCTGCGGTCACCAAGGGAAGCCTGGTGGACCGCGGGGTCGTCGGTGCGACCCTGGTCCTGTATGCGTTCCCGACGTTCTTCGTCGGAGCACTGCTGTTGAACTACGTGGCGATCAAGTTCGGGCTGTTCCCCGTCCCGGGCTACGTCTCGATCGCCGATGGCGGGGTCGGGCAGTGGCTGGTCCAGCTGATCCTGCCGGGGTTCACCCTCGCGGTGGTCTACATGGCCGGCTATGTCCGGATGACCCGTGCGTTCGTCCTCGAGTCGATGAGCGAGGACTACATCCGTACGGCGAGGTCGAAGGGCCTCAAGAGCCCCAAGGTGCTCTTCAAGCACGGTCTGCGGGCCGCGCTGACGCCGCTGGTGACGATGGCCGGCCTGGACTTCGCCGGAGTGCTCGGTGGAGCGATCATCACCGAGAGCGTCTTCAACTACGACGGCCTGGGCAAGCTCGCCGTCGCGGCCAACCGCAACTATGACCTGCCGACCATCATCGGCCTCGTCCTGCTCCTCGGCGCGCTGGTGATCGTGGCCAACATCATCGTCGACATCCTGTACGCCTTCATCGACCCGCGCGTGCGCGTCGCCTGACCCGGGAGCTGAATCATGACTGACCTCTCCAAGACACCCGAGGTGACGCCTGCCAAGGATGGCGCGTTCCTCTCGGTGCGGGACCTGAAGGTCCACTTCACCACCTCCGACGGCATCGTCAAGGCGACCGACGGTCTCTCCTTCGACCTCGAGCGCGGCAAGACGCTCGGCATCGTCGGTGAGTCCGGCTCCGGCAAGTCGGTCTCCAGCTCGGCGATCATGGGGCTGCACCGCGGCACCAACGCCAAGCTGAGCGGCGAGATCCTGCTCGACGGGGTGGACCTGCTCAAGGTGAGCAACGAGGAGATGCGCAAGCGCCGCGGCCGCGACGTGGCGATGATCTTCCAGGACCCGCTCTCCGCGATGCACCCCTACTACACGGTGGGCAACCAGATCATGGAGGCCTACCAGGTCCACAACGACGTCACCAAGAGGGAGGCGCGCAAGCGCGCCATCGAGATGCTGGAACGCGTCGGCATCCCGCAGCCCGACCGTCGCGTCGACGACTACCCGCACCAGTTCTCCGGCGGTATGCGCCAGCGCGCGATGATCGCGATGGGGCTGATCAACAACCCCAGCCTGCTCATCGCCGACGAGCCGACCACCGCTCTCGACGTGACCGTCCAGGCGCAGATCCTCGACCTGCTCCAGGACCTGCAGCGTGACTTCGACGCGGCGATCATCATCATCACCCACGACCTCGGCGTCGTGGCCGAGATGGCTGATGACGTACTGGTGATGTACGCCGGCCGCGCGGTCGAGTACGGCCCGGGCAAGGAGATCCTGACCCACCCGGAGATGCCCTACACCTGGGGCCTGCTCTCCAGCGTGCCGGACCTGACCGCGTCGACCGAGGCGAAGCTGATCCCGATCCGGGGCAACCCGCCCTCGCTGCTGAACACGCCGCCGGGATGCCCCTTCGAGCCGCGTTGCGACCACGTGGCGAAGGTGGGTGGGGACCTGTGCAAGACGGTGTTGCCTGAGCTGACCCCGGCCAGAAGCGGTGGCAACCACACCAAGCGGTGCCACCTCGAGAACCCTGACGAGGTCTACGAGGCAGAGATCCTGCCCGAGATCGCCCCTGACCTGGTGGAGGACTGATGAGCGACACCACGACTGCCACCGCGGCCTCGGTCGCGCCGGCGAGCACGGAGACGGTGCTCTCGGTCGAGAACCTGAAGATGCACTTCCCGGTCAAGGGCAGTGGCGTGATCCGGCGTACGGTCGGCCACGTCAAGGCCGTCGACGGGGTCTCCTTCGAGGTCGCCAAGGGCACCGCCCTCGGCCTCGTCGGTGAGTCGGGTTGTGGCAAGTCCACCACCGGCCGGATGGTGACCCGGCTCTACAAGCCCACCGAAGGCAAGATCAACTTCGAGGGCACCGATATCGCCGACTACACGGGCCGGCAGCTGCACCCGATGCGGCGTGAGATCCAGATGATCTTCCAGGACCCGTCGACGTCGCTGAACCCGCGGCACACGGTCGGCTCGATCATCGGTGCGCCGCTGCGGATCCACAAGATGGTGCCGAAGGACAAGGTGCTCAGCCGCGTCCAGGAGCTGCTCGAGATCGTCGGTCTCAACCCGGAGCACTACAACCGCTACCCGCACGAGTTCTCCGGCGGCCAGCGGCAGCGCATCGGTATCGCCCGGGCGCTGACCCTGCAGCCGAAGCTGCTCGTCGCCGACGAGCCGGTCTCCGCGCTGGACGTGTCGATCCAGGCCCAGGTGATCAACCTTCTGCAGGACCTGCAGAAGGAGTTCGACATCTCCTTCCTGTTCATCGCTCACGACCTCGCGATCGTCCGCCACTTCTGCCCCGAGGTCGCGGTGATGTACCTCGGCAAGATCGTGGAGATCGGCGACCGCGAGTCGATCTACGAGCGGGCCCACCACCCCTACACGCAGGCGCTGCTCTCGGCGGTGCCCGACGTGAAGCAGGCCGCCGTGGGCGGCCGCCGCGAGCGGATCCGGCTGGAGGGCGACGTACCTTCGCCGATCAACCCGCCCTCGGGCTGCCACTTCCGCACCCGCTGCGCCATCGCCAAGGACATCTGCTCCGTGGTCGAGCCGCCGCTGCTGCAGATCGGCAAGAAGCACAAGGTGGCCTGCCACTTCCCGGGTGAGATCCACCAGCACCCGGAGAAGCCGGTGACCGCACCTCTTCTGGGCGTCGACGAGTTCGGTGCGCCGGACGCGGGCGCCAGCCCCGCAGAGGTCCCGGGCGACGGTCCGGGCTACGCCGACACCTGGTACGACCTGGCGAACAACTCGCGGGGTCGCGCCTGAGGATCTCCTGTATCTCAGCAAGATTACGAAAGACGGTCCGCAGCCTATGGCTGCGGGCCGTCTTTGTTACAGGTGTGTCACACATCACAGTCGGTATCGAACCGTTATCAGTAGGGCCGTCCGAACCACCGGAACTTGGCATAACTTGAGGCGGCGCGCTGGTTCGGGACCGCGCGGAGTGGTCTGGTCTTGGGCGAACCGAGCTCAAGGCGTTCGAACGGAGATCCGAGCGTATGACTGTGTCCGAAGTGTTGATCCAGGGCAGCCCTGAGCCTGAGATCGATCCGGAGCCGAGCACCGGCGAGATCGCCGGCCGCTCGCCGATGCGGATCGCCATGGACCGCCTGCGTTCCGACAAGGTCGCGATGGTCTGTGCCGGGATCGTGCTGCTCTACGTCCTGATCGCGATCTTCGCGCCGCTGCTGTGCAGGCTCTTCGGCGTCGAGCTCCGCGCTGGGACGCCCGATGACACCGACGGGTTCAACTTCCCGGTGATCGGGCCGCCCAACTACGGCTTCACCTGGGCGGCGCCCCTCGGCCTGGAGCCGAACTCGGGCAACGACCTGCTCGCGGAGTGGTTCTACGGAGCCCGTACGTCCATGCTGGTCGCCTCGGTCTCGACGGTGGTCTCGACGGTCCTGGGCGTCGTCCTCGGCCTGATCGGTGGCTACAGCCGGGGCTGGGCCGACCGGGTGCTCACGTTCCTGACCGACCTCTTCCTGACCCTCCCGTTCCTGCTGATCGCGATCGCGATCGCGCCGATCCTCGTCGACCGCTGGCGCGAGCAGCCCGCCCTGCTCGACAACGCCTCGCTGATCGCGATGATCGCCATCCTCTCCGTCTTCGGGTGGATGGGACTGGCGCGGCTGATCCGCGGCGAGGTGATCTCGCTGCGCGAGCGCGAGTTCATCGAGGCCGCGCACGTCCTCGGCATGCCGACCCACCGGATCCTGTTCAAGGAGCTGCTGCCCAACCTGGTCGCGCCCATCGTGGTCTCGTTCTCGCTGACCCTGCCCGCGACCATCGCGGCCGAGGCGACGCTGGCCTACCTCGGTGTCGGCGTCACCGGCCGACCGTCCTGGGGGCAGACGATCCTGCGTGCCCAGGGCTGGTTCGAGCAGTACCCGCTCTACCTCTACGCGCCGATCGTCGGGATCGTGGTCCTGGTCTTCGCGCTCAACCTGCTCGGAGACGCCATCCGCGACGCCTTCGACCCCAAGTCTTTCCGGTGAGCACTTTGTCGGAGAGGGCATCAACAGCCATGGAAGGTGGACACCCACGATGCGAATGAAGAGAACGGCGATCGCAGCCAGCGCGATCGCTGCCCTGATGCTCACCGCCGCGTGCGGCGGCGGCAGCGGCAGCGGAGCCGGCGACGACAAGAACGAGTTCCAGGAGGGCGGCGGCGCGGGTGCCGCCAAGGACCCGAAGGCCACCGGGCCGAAGGCGGTCCCGGACGATGCGGCCGATGGTGGCATCGTGTCGATCACGACGGCGGTCTCGCCCTCCACGCTCGACCCGACCCGCACCTACTACGTCGACTCGGGCGAGATCATGTCGGGCCTGGTCACGCGGTCGCTGACCCAGTACGTCTACGACGAGAAGACCAAGGACTCCGTGCTGGTCCCCGACCTCGCCACCGACCTCGGCCAGGTCTCCGACGACGGCCTGACCTGGACCTTCACGCTGAAGGACGGCATCAAGTACGAGGACGGCACGCCGGTCACCGCAGAGGACGTGGCGTACGGCATCAAGCGCTCCTTCGCGATCGAGACGCTGCCCGACGGCCCGACCTATCAGCTGACCTTCTTCAAGGACGGCGACAAGTACAAGGGCCCGTTCGCGGACACCGAGGCCAAGCTCAAGAAGCTCGACGGCTACGAGGCCGGCTGGTACGGCGGTGACGACTACAAGGGCGTCGAGACCGACGGCAACAAGGTGATCATCCACCTCGCCCAGCCGTTCGCCGAGCTCGACTACTACGCCTCGTTCCCGGTCTTCTCGCCGATCCCGAAGGCCAAGGACAAGGACCCGCTGGCCTACGAGAGCCACCCGATGGCGACCGGGCCCTACAAGTTCAAGAGCTACAAGCCGGGCACCTCGCTCGAGCTGGAGAAGAACGACCAGTGGGACGCCGACTCCGACCCGGGTCGCATCCAGAAGGTCGACGGGTTCAGCTTCAAGTTCTCCCAGGACACCGCGAAGCTGGAGAACACCATCGCGGCTGACACCGGCGAGGCACAGACCACGCTGACCTACGACAACGTGACGCCGCAGACCTTCAAGAAGGTCCAGACCGAGAACGAGGACAACCTCATCCTCGGTCCCTCGCCGTGCACGTACATGATCTACATGGACCAGAACAAGATCAAGGACAAGAAGATCCGCGAGGCGATCGGCTGGGCCTACCCGTACAAGGCGGTCTGGAAGGCTCGTGGGTGGATCGACGGCGTGACCGTCGAGGGTGGCGCGGCCATCCTGCCTCCGGGCACCGCCGGTCGTCAGGACTACGAGTACCCGAAGGGTCAGGACGGTCAGACGACCGACCCGGCGAAGGCCAAGGCGCTCCTGAAGGAAGCGGGCGCGGAGGGCTTCGAGCTGACCTGGTACTACTCCAAGGACGACGAGCAGCGCGTGGCCGCCAAGGACCAGGAGGTCAAGGCGTACGAGGCCGCCGGCTTCAAGGTCAAGCCGCTCCCGGCGACGTCGGACACCATCCGTGACCTCACCAGCGACCCGAAGGCGCCGATCAACCTGCGCTCCGGTGGCTGGTGCTCGGACTGGCCCTCGGGTGGTTCCTGGTTCCCGGCTCAGTGGGACGGCTCGCTGGCCAACAAGGCGGGCATGCCCAACCCGGCCAACTTCGACCAGGCCGAGGCGGACGCCAAGCAGGCCGAGATCCTGAAGATGGACCCGGACGAGGTCCCGGCTGCCTGGGGCGACTTCGACAAGTGGATGCAGGAGACCTACTACCCGGCCGTGGTCTGGGGTTACTCGGGTAGCGCCTTCATCAAGGGCTCCAAGCTCGGTGGCGTCTTCGACGACCCGGTCAAGGGCATGCCGACCCTGAACACGACCTACGTCACCAAGTGATGTGCGTGGACCGGCGCAGCTCGTCTGCGCCGGTCCACCTCGGCAGCGGGCCGCCGCTGAAAGACCTCTAGAAAGTGAGACCTCCCGACCATGCTCGGTTTCGTCGTACGCCGGCTGATCTCGGCGCTGCTGGTGCTGTTCGCGGTCTCGGTCGCCGTGGTGGCGATCTTCACCTACGGTCCGAGCGACCCGGCCCGGGCGATGTGCCCGGAGCCGAAGTGCTCCGTGCAGCGCCAGGAGGCGATCCGCGATGCGCTCGACCTGGACCAGCCGATCCACGAGCAGTACATCGACTACATGACCGGCATCGTCTCCGGCAGGGAGATCGCGGCCGGCACCGAGGCGTACGAATGTGACGCACCCTGCTTCGGCGTCAGCTTCATCTACCGCACGATGGTCTGGGACGACATCAAGGACCGGATCGGACCGACCGTGTCGGTGGCGATCGGGGCCGGCGTGACGATCCTCCTGATCGGGGTGCCGATCGGGATGTTCGCGGCCAGACGCAGGGGGACGATGGCCGACAAGGCCGTCATCGGCTCGACCCTGGTGATCGAGTCGATTCCCTACTATCTGTTCGTCCTGCTCGCGTTCCTCTATCTGGCGGTGTCCTTCGGCATCTTTCCCCAGAAGGGCTATCACTCCTTCGCGGACTCGCCGCTCCAGTGGGCCTGGGCGCTGGTGCTCCCGTGGCTCGCGCTCGGCATGGTCAACGCCTCGAAGTACGCCCGGTTCACCCGCGGGTCGATGATCGAGGCGTTCAACGAGGACTACATCCGCACCGCGAAGTCCAAGGGCCTCAAGGAGAGCAAGGTCGTCTACAAGCACGCGCTCCGCGCCGCAGTCGTGCCGATCGTGACCATCTTCGGGATCGACTTCGGCGCCCTGCTCGGCGGCACCATCTTCACCGAGAAGATCTTCGACATCCCGGGCCTGGGGCTCCGGTCGCTGGAAGCGGTCACCCAGAGCGATCTGCCGGTGATCCAGGCGACGACCCTGATCTCCGCGGCCGTGGTCATCGCCGCGAACGTCGTGGTCGACCTCTTCTACAGCGTCCTGGACCCGCGCGTACGCGTCACCTGACCCCGGTCGCTGTCGGTGCCGACCACTAGGGTTGGCGTGTGGACGGGTTGTTTGAGATGGGTGCTGCCGGCGCCTCGCGCGGCGGGTCGCTGAGCCACAGCGACCACGCGGCCGCGCCGCTGGCGGTGCGGATGCGGCCGCGTACGCTCGAGGAGCTGGTCGGGCAGAGCTCGCTGCGTGCCGCCGGGTCGCCGCTGCACCAGGTGGTCGAGGGCGGGCAGTCGCTCTCGCTGCTGCTGTGGGGACCGCCGGGCACCGGGAAGACGACCATCGCCTCCATCGTGAGCCGTTCCACCGACCGGCGCTTCGTGGAGGTCTCCGCGGTCTCGGCAGGCGTCAAGGAGGTCCGGGCGGCGATCGACTCCGCGCGCGCCGAGCTGGTCGCGACCGGCAAGGAGACGGTGCTCTTCGTCGACGAGGTGCACCGGTTCAGCAAGGCGCAGCAGGACGCCCTGCTGCCCGGCGTCGAGAACCGCTGGGTCACGCTGGTCGCCGCGACCACGGAGAACCCCTTCTTCTCGGTGATCTCGCCGCTGCTGTCCCGCTCCCTGCTGCTCCGGCTGGAGTCGCTGACCGACGACGACATCCGCGGTGTTCTCCGGCGGGCGCTGGAGGACGAGCGCGGGCTCGGTGGCTCGGTGTCGATCTCCGAGGAGGCCCTCGACCATCTCGTACGCCTCGCGGGCGGTGACGCGCGCAGGTCGCTGACCTATCTGGAGGCGGCCGCGGGAGCCGCGGCCGCGGGGGAGATCACCCTCGAGGCCGCCGAGCGCGCGGTGGACCAGGCGGCGGTGCGCTACGACCGCCAGGGCGACCAGCACTACGACGTGGTCAGCGCCTTCATCAAGTCCGTGCGGGGATCGGACGCCGACGCGGCGCTGCACTATCTGGCGCGGATGATCGAGGCGGGGGAGGACCCCCGGTTCATCGCCCGGCGACTGATGATCCTCGCCTCCGAGGACATCGGCCTGGCCGACTCGACGGCGCTGCAGACCGCGGTCGCCGCGGCACAGACCGTGCAGCTGATCGGGATGCCGGAGGCCCAGCTGACCCTGGCCCACGCCACGATCGCGCTCGCGGTCGCGCCGAAGTCCAACGCGGTCACCAACGCCATCTTCGCCGCGCGCGCCGACGTCGCGGCCGGGAAGATCGGAAACGTACCGCCACACCTGCGCGACGCCCACTACGAGGGCGCCAAGAAGATCGGCCACGGGGAGGCGTACAAGTACGCCCACGACGAGCCGTTCGGCATCGCGACGCAGCAGTACGCACCGGAGGCGGTGGCCGACGCGGAGTACTACCGGCCGACGACCCACGGCGCCGAGGCGGGAGTGAAGGAACGTTGGGAGCGTGTCCGGAAAATCGTGCGCGGACAGGATGGATAGGGTAGGCGCACCATGACGAACTCGAGCACGCCCGGGTGGGCGCTGGTGGCGACGCTGAGCGCGGTGGGGGTCCTGGTCCTCATCTCGCTGCTGGTCGTGCTGCTCGCGCTCGGGGCACGTCGCCGAGCGCGGCGACGGCTCGAGGAGGCCGAGGCCAGCGAGGCCGAGCTGCGCGAGCGGCTCGAGGCGCTGGAGAAGCGCCTGGCCCAGCCCGAGATCAGGCGTCGACGGCGTGACGATAAGGAATACGTCATCACCTCCCTCGGGGAGGACGGCGAGCCTGTCGAAGTGGAGCAGGTGGCGCAGCGTACGTTGACCGCACCGGCCTTCGCGGACGCGGTGTTCCGGGAGACCGTGGTGCACGGCGCCGCGCTGGTCCACGGGGTGCGCCGGGCGCTGTCGCCCGAGGTGCGGTTCAAGATCCGCTACGAGATGCACCGCGAGGTCAAGCGGGCACGCAAGGACCGGAAGAGCGAGATGCGCGAGGCGCTGCGCGAATACCGCGCGAGACAGCGCGCGGCAGTTGACGAGGACGTACGTATGGAGGACTCCGTATGAGGGGCGCGATCTGGTTCGTGGTCGGTGCGGGTGCGGGCGTGTACGCGATGGTCAAGGGGCGGCGGGCCGCGGAGGCCTTCACCGCCGACGGCCTGCGCGACCGCGCCCAGGCGCTCGGGGTCGGCGCGCGGATCTTCCGCGAGGAGCTGGCCACCGGCAAGGCCGAGAAGGAGCTCGAGCTGCGCGAGTGGATCGAGGCCAGGACCGCCGGACCGAAACAGATTGGCGCCGCAGGCGCCGCA
The DNA here is from genome assembly GCA_040302365.1 of Nocardioides sp. NPDC126508. Classification (GTDB taxonomy): domain Bacteria; phylum Actinomycetota; class Actinomycetes; order Propionibacteriales; family Nocardioidaceae; genus Nocardioides. Next base: position 1,257,473 of record JBEOUM010000001.1, on the reverse strand, counting down.
CAGCAGAGACTTGGATTGACGGGGCCAACCGAGGACCCGAGGCAGAACACGGAAGGTAGTACCCCCTGATGGAGTGGTTGAGCACGGCGGAGATCCGCCGCCGTTTCACGGCGCATTTCGCCGAGAACACCGAGATCGGCGAGCACACGGTGGTGCCGTCGGCATCGCTCCTGCTCGACGACCCCAACCTGCTCTTCGTCAACGCAGGCATGGTGCCGTTCAAGCCCTACTTCCTCGGCCAGGCCACGCCTCCCTACCAGCGAGCGACGTCGGTGCAGAAGTGCATCCGCACGCCCGACATCGAGGAGGTCGGCAAGACCACGCGGCACGGCACCTTCTTCGAGATGTGCGGCAACTTCTCCTTCGGTGACTACTTCAAGGAGGGCGCGATCACGCTCGCCTGGGAGCTGGTCACCAAGTCGGTCGCCGACGGTGGCTTCGGCTTCGACGAGTCGGTCCTCTACCCGTCCGTGCTCAACGGCGACGAGGAGGCGGTCGCGCTCTGGAAGAAGATCTCCGGCCTGCCCGACGACCGCATCGTCCGGCTGCCCCCGAGCGAGAACTACTGGTCGATGGGCGTGCCCGGGCCGGGTGGTCCGTGCTCGGAGATCCTGATCGACCGCGGTCCCGAGTTCGGCGCCGACCGTGACTGGGACGCCGGCGACCGCTACCTGGAGTTCTGGAACCTCGTCTTCATGCAGGACAACGTCGTCGCGGCGCGGTCCAAGTACGACGTCGACATCGACGGTCCGCTCGCGCAGACCGGCATCGACACCGGTCTCGGTCTCGAGCGGGTCGCCTATCTCATGCAGGGCAAGTCCAACATGTATGAGACCGACGTGGTCTTCCCGGTCATCGAGAAGGCGATGGAGCTGACCGGCAAGAAGTACGGCGCCTCCTACGAGGACGACGTCCGCTTCCGGGTCGTCGCCGACCACGTGCGCTCCTCGCTGATGCTGATCAGCGACGGCGTCACCCCCGGAAACGAGGGCCGCGGCTACGTCCTGCGTCGGCTGATGCGCCGCGCGATCCGCAACATGCGCCTGCTGGGCTACGAGGACCCGGCGATGCCCGAGCTGCTGCCGGTCTCCCGCGACAAGATGGGGGAGACCTACACCGAGCTGCTCTCCGGCTGGGACCGGATCAAGCGCGTCGCCGACTCCGAGGAGGAGGCCTTCCGCAAGACCCTCGCGGCCGGCACCCAGATCTTCGACCTGGCCGCGACCGAGGTGAAGTCGAGCGGATCGAGCACGTTCACCGGTGCCAAGGCGTTCCAGCTCCACGACACGTACGGGTTCCCGATCGACCTGACCCTCGAGATGGCCGCCGAGGCGGGCCTCGAGGTCGACGAGGCGGGCTTCCGTGGCCTGATGACCGAGCAGCGCGAGCGGGCCAAGGCCGACGCGCGCGCCAAGAAGGGTCAGCACGCCGATCTGTCGGTCTACCGCGGCATCCTCGACACCAACGGTCCGACCGACTGGCAGGCCTACACGACCCTCGAGACCGAGTCGAAGCCGCTGGCGCTCCTCAAGGAGGGCAAGGCGGTCGACGTGCTCGGCCCCGAGGAGATCGGTGAGATCGTCCTCGACCGCACCCCGTTCTACGCCGAGTCCGGTGGTCAGTCCGCCGACGCGGGCATCATCGAGTTCGACGGCGGCCGGCTCGAGGTCGTCGACGTGCAGCGGCCGGTCAAGGGCCTCGTGGTCCACCAGGTCCGGGTCGTCGACGGCGAGTTCCACGGCAACGGGCTCGTGCACGCCCAGGTCGACAAGGAGTGGCGCATCGGCGCCCGCCAGGCGCACTCCGGCACCCACGTGGTGCACGCGGCGCTGCGCGAGGTGCTCGGCCCGACCGCGCTGCAGTCGGGCTCCTACAACCGCCCCGGCTACCTGCGTCTCGACTACGGCTGGACCAAGGGGCTGACGCCGGAGCAGATGCACGAGATCGAGGAGGTCTCCAACAACGCGCTCCGCGCCGACCTGCCGGTCTCCTGGGACTACATGACGCTCTCCGAGGCCAAGGACTGGGGCGCGATCGCGCTCTTCGGCGAGACCTACGACGACTCCAAGGTGCGCGTCGTCGAGATCGGCGGCCCCTGGTCGCGCGAGCTCTGCGGTGGCACCCACGTGGACCACTCCGCCCAGATCGGCACGATCGTGGTCACCTCGGAGGCCTCGGTCGGCTCCGGCAACCGGCGCATCGAGGCCTACACGGGCGTCGAGGGCTTCAACTACCTCGCCCGCGAGCGCGACGTGGTCTCCGAGCTCAACCTGCTGCTCAAGTCGAAGTCCGACGACGTCGTCGGCCGGGTCTCCGACCTGATGGAGCGGCTCAAGGCTGCCGAGAAGGAGATCGCCCGGGCGCGTACGGCTCAGCTGCTCGCCTCCGGCGGCTCGATCGCGGCCTCCGCGGTCGACGTCGACGGCGTCCGGGTCGTCGCCCAGCGGGTGCCGGGTGTGGGCGGCGGCGACGCGCGCACGCTCGCCCAGGACGTACGCTCCCGGCTCGGTGACGCGCCGGCGGCCGTCGTGCTCTTCGGCGACGCTGATGACAAGGTCGCCGTGGTGGCCGCGGTCAACCCGGCGGGCATCGCCAAGGGCGTCAAGGCGGGCGATCTGATCAAGGAGCTCGCTCCGATCGTCGGCGGCCGCGGCGGCGGCAAGCCCGACTTCGCCCAGGGAGGTGGCACCGAGGTCGGCAAGATCGACGAGGCCGTCGCCAAGGTCAAGTCGCTGGTGGCCGGAGCCTGATGCGTCACGGCGTACGCCTCGGTCTCGATCCTGGCGACGCCCGGATCGGCGTCGCCAGGAGTGACCCCACGGGGTTCCTGGCGACGCCGCTCGAGACGGTCAAGAAGGGCCGCGGAGATCTCGCGCGGCTGCAGGCGATCGTCGCCGAGATCGCCGAGGAGTCGACGATGCTCGAGGTCGTCGTCGGGCTGCCCCGGTCCCTCAAGGGAGGGGAGAACCCGGCGACTGCTAAGGTCCGGGACTTCGCCGCGTCCTTGGCGCGGCGAGTGGCCCCGGTCCCGGTTCGTCTCGTCGACGAACGGCTCACCACTGTTTCCGCGGAGGCTATGCTCCGAGACCGAGGTCGCAAGGGTCAGGACCGTCGAGCAGTCGTCGACATGGCCGCGGCGGTCGTGATCCTGCAACACGCATTGGACAGTGAGCGCGCTTCGGGGACCGCGCCTGGAGAGATCGTTGAGGTCGGTCATTGAGTGAGCGCTATCACCCCCAGGACCCGCGCGACCCGCGTCGCCCTGGTCCGGGGTCATATGGTCGCGATCCCCGCGGTGGCTACCCGCCCCGGCAGCAGCCCCCACAAGATCCCCGGCAGGCACCCCGAGACCCCCGCCGGATGCCGCCGCAGCGGCCCGGCCAGATGCCGGGTCAGGTGCCGGGTCAGATGCCTCCCCAGCAGCAGGGTCAGTCCGGTCGCCGCCCGGGGCCGCGCCCCATCCCCGGTGCTGGCACGCCGCCGCCGGGCTACGGCCGGCAGGAGCCGCCGCGAGGGCCCGGTGGCTACGGTGGCCCGACCTATCAGCAGCACCCCAGCTTCTTCGACGACGGCCCCGCCGAGCACGACCCGTACTTCGACGACGAGCCGCCGCCCCGGCGCAAGCGGCGCTTCGGTGGCTGCCTGGCCGTGCTGGTGGCCATGGCCGTCGTGCTCGGTGGCTTCTACGTCGTGGGCGACCGTGCCATCGACTACGTCAAGGACCTGGTCGCGCCGCCGGCCGACTATCCCGGCCCCGGCACCGACCCGGTCTCGTTCGAGGTCCACAAGGGCGACTCGGTCTCGGCCGTCGGTCGCAACCTGAAGGAGATCGGCGTGGTGGAGTCGGTCGACGCCTTCATCGACGCCGCCAACACCGAGGGCCTCACCGTCCAGGTCGGCTTCTATCCGCTGAAGAAGCAGATGAAGGCCGCCGACGTCGTCGAGATCCTCGCCAACCCGGACAACATCGACACGGTCAACGTCACCATCACCGAGGGGTCGCGCGCGAAGGCGATCTACAAGGTGCTCGCCGAGAAGACCAAGAAGAAGCCGGCCGACTTCAAGAAGGCCGCGGAGGACACCGAGGCGATCGGGCTGCCCGACTACGCCAAGGGCAACGTCGAGGGCTACCTCTTCCCGGCGACGTACGCCTTCCCGCCCGACGCCACACCGACCGAGATGCTCGCGATGATGGTCGACCGGTGGGAGCAGGCGCTCGGCGACAACGACATCGAGGCGCGCGCGAAGCAGCTGAAGTGCGGTGGCGGCAAGGCCTGCACGGCCGAGCAGATCATGACCGTCGCCTCACTCGTCGAGGCCGAGGGTCGCGGCGACGACATGGCCAAGATCGCCCGGGTCATCTACAACCGGGTCGAGAACCCCGGCACTGCCGGCCAGGCGGGCTTCCTGCAGATCGACGCCACGGTCAACTACGCGCTCGGGAAGTCCGGCAGCACCGAGCTCGGTGGTGTCAACATCCAGTCCGTCGACTCGCCGTACAACACCTACACCAACAAGGGACTGCCGCCGGGGCCGATCGGCGCACCGGGTGACAAGGCGATCCAGGCGGCGCTGAACCCGGCTGAAGGTGACTGGTACTACTACGTGACCGTCAACCTGAAGACCGGTGAGACGAAGTTCGCCAAGAACTACGACCAGTTCCTGAAGTTCAAGGCCGAGTACAAGAAATACTGCGAGACCGAGTCGAAGAGCTGTTGAGGAGAAGCTGAGTGAAGTGCGCTGTCTTGGGTGACCCGATCGGTCATTCGCTCTCCCCGGCCCTCCACCAGGCGGCGTACGCCGAGCTGGAGATGTCCGACTGGTCCTACACCTCCACCCGGGTGCAGGCCGGTGGCCTGGCGAAGTACGTCGCCGACCTCGGCGGCGACTGGCCGCCGAGCCGGTGGCGGGGGCTGTCGGTGACGATGCCGCTCAAGCGCGAGGCGTTCGAGCTGGCGCGGTCGGTCTCGCCGCGGGCGCGGCTGGTGGGCGCGGTCAACACGCTGGTGCGCTCCTCGCACGGCTGGGTGGGGGACAACACCGACCTGCCGGGTGCGGTCGCGGCGATCCGGGAGCGGGCCGGTGAGGGCTACTCCTGCTCCCACGGTGCCGTCCTGGGCGCCGGTGCCACGGCCGCCTCGACCGGTCTCGCGCTCGCCGAGCTGGGCGCCTCGCGGATCACGCTGCTGGCCCGCAACCCCGGCGCCGCGGGGGAGACGATCGAGATGATCTCGCGCCACCGCAGCAAGCCGGTCGTCTCGGTGCTGCCGCTGGACTCGGCCATCGACGGCGTCGACGCCGTGGTCTCCACCGTCCCGGCGAAGGCACAGACCCCGGAGCTCATCGACCGCTGGGCTGCGACACCGCTCGTCTTCGACGTCGTCTACGACCCGTGGCCCTCGCCGCTGCTGGCGGTGGCGCCCGGTGTCACTGTCAGCGGGCTGGACCTGCTCGTGCACCAGGCAGTGCTGCAGTTCGAGCTCTTCACCAGCCGTCCCGCGCCGCTGGCGGCCATGCGCGCAGCGGGGGAGAAGGCGTTGGGGATCATGGAGCCGGCCCCGGCATGAGTCGAGAGGCGGTCGTGCTGGTGAGTGCGGCCGTCGCCGGTCTGCTCGCTCTCGTGATGCCGGCACTGCTTCGCCGGCTCCCCGAACCTGCCGACGACCCGCCGGATATCTCCTATGCGACGGTGGCCGGGTGGGCACCGTTCCTGCCGGTCGCGGTGGCTCTCTCCGCGGCCGTCGCCGGTCTGCTCGCCTGGCAGGTCGACCCGTCGCGGCTGATGGTGGCGCTGGCGCCCCTCACGCCGCTCTGCCTGCTGCTCGCCTACGTCGACTGGCGCGTCCAGCGGCTGCCGAAGACGCCGATCCTGGTCGCCACCGCGGCCGGGCTCGGCCTGCTCGTCGCCGAGTGGCTCTGGACGCGCGAGACCGCGACAGCACTGACCGCTCTCGCCGGGCTGGTGGTCGGCCGCTCGGGTTTCTGGCTGCTGTGGCGGCTGGCGCCGCACGCGATGGGCTTCGGCGACGTACGTCTGGCGGCGCTCGTCGGTCTGGTCCTCGGTCGCCTCGGCTGGGAGCAGCTGGCCGTCGGGCTGTGGGCCGGGCTGGTGATCTTCGGCGTCTGGGGCATCGGGCGTGCGGTCGCGCAGCGCTCGCGGGCGGCGATGCGGGAGCCGCTGGCGTACGGGCCCTTCATGCTGCTGGGCATGCTCGTCGGGGTGCTCGCCGTCTCGCTTTGAGCCCGGGTGCACGGGGTTGCGTGGCCGGGATGAAAGACTGAGGCCATGTTGCGTTGGCTCACTGCGGGCGAGTCCCATGGTCCGTCTCTGACGGCCGTGATGGAGGGTCTGCCCGCCCACGTCCGGATCACCTCTGACGACATCGCTGATGCCCTTGCCCGGCGGCGGCTCGGCTATGGCCGCGGCGCCCGGATGAAGTTCGAGAAGGACCAGGTGCGGATCACCGGCGGCGTACGCCACGGGGAGAGCCAGGGCGGTCCTGTCGCCATCGAGGTCGGCAACACCGAGTGGCCCAAGTGGGAGACCGTGATGGCCTCCGACCCGGTCGCTCCTGAGGTGCTCGAGAAGCAGGCCCGCAACGCTCCGCTGACCCGGCCACGGCCCGGTCACGCCGACCTGGTGGGGATGCAGAAGTACGACTTCGACGACGCCCGCCCGATCCTGGAGCGTGCCTCGGCCCGCGAGACCGCGGCCCGGGTCGCGCTCGGCGCGGTCGCCTCGGCCTTCCTCGAGCAGGCGCTCGGGGTGCGGCTGGTGTCGCACGTCCTGGAGATCGGCGGCGTCCGTACGCCGAGCCACGATGTCCCCGCGCCCGAGGACGTCGCCCGGCTCGACGAGGACCCGGTGCGGGTGCTCGACCCCGACGGCTCCAAGCAGATGGTCGCCCGGATCGACGAGGCCCACAAGGACGGCGACACCCTGGGTGGCGTCGTCGAGGTGGTCGTCCACGGGCTGCCGCCGGGCCTCGGCTCCCACGTGCACTGGGACCGGCGCCTCGACGCGCGCCTGGCCGGTGCGCTGATGGGCATCCAGGCGATCAAGGGCGTCGAGGTCGGCGACGGCTTCGAGCTCGCCGCTACGCCCGGGTCGAAGGCGCACGACGAGATCGTTCCCTCCGCCGACGGGATCCGGCGTGCCTCCGGGCGCTCGGGCGGCACCGAGGGTGGCATGTCGACCGGCGAGATCCTGCGGGTCCGTGCCGCGATGAAGCCGATCGCGACCGTGCCGCGGGCGCTGCGTACCGTCGACGTCGCCACCGGTGAGGAGGCCGTCGCCCACCACCAGCGCTCCGACGTCTGTGCGGTGCCCGCCGCCGGCGTCGTCGCCGAGGCGATGGTCGCGCTCGTGCTGGCCGAGGCGGCGCTGGAGAAGTTCGGTGGCGACTCCGTCGCCGAGACCAAGCGCAACGCCGAGTCCTACCTCGCGAACCTGAGGTACGTGTGATGCCGGCCGTCGTGCTCGTCGGCCCGATGGGCGCCGGGAAGTCGACGGTCGGCGCTCTGCTCGCCTCCCGGCTCGGAGTCGCGCTGCGCGACACCGACGAGGACATCGCGGCGGCCGCAGGCAAGAGCGTGCAGGACATCTTCGTCGACGAGGGCGAGGCCCACTTCCGTGCGGTCGAGGCCGCTGCTGTGGCGGCGGCGCTCGCCGAGCACGACGGGGTGGTGTCCCTCGGTGGCGGCTCCGTCCTGGCCGAGCAGACCCAGATCCTGCTCAAGGAGCACACCGTCGTCTATCTGCGGGTCGGCGTCGCCGACGCGGTCAAGCGGGTCGGGCTCGGCTCCGGCCGTCCGCTGCTGCTCGGCAACGTACGCGGCCGCATCAAGGCGCTCCTGGAGGAGCGCGCCCCGATCTACGAGTCGGTCGCGACGATCATCGTCGACACCGACGGCCGCTCGGCCGACGACGTCGCCGCCGAGCTCGCCACCGCCCTCACCGCGCTGAACACCACGGAGTAGAAGTGACCGAGCCCGTAAGCCCCGCCAGCACCGTGATCAGGGTCGAGAGCGCCGCGGCGTACGACGTCGTCATCGGCTCCGGCCTCGCCGACCTGCTCCACGGGCTCCTGGGCGAGAGCGTCGAGCGGGTGGCGTTCCTCTACGCCGCCGAGCTGGCCGAGTACGCCGAGCCGGTGCTCGAGGAGCTGCTCAAGCACTACGACGTGCTCGGCCTCGGCCTGCCCAGCGGCGAGGACCAGAAGACGGTCGCCGTCGCCAACGACTGCTGGGAGGCGCTGGGGGAGCGGGGCTTCACCCGCTCGGACGCGGTGGTGACCTTCGGAGGCGGCGCGACCACCGACCTCGGCGGCTGGGTCGCGGCCGGCTGGCTGCGTGGCGTACGCGTCGTGCACATCCCCACCACCGTCCTGGCCATGGTCGACGCCGCGGTCGGCGGCAAGACGGGCGTCAACACCGGTGCCGGGAAGAACCTCGTGGGTGCGTTCCATGAGCCCGCCGGGGTGCTGTGCGACCTCTCGCTGCTGAGCACCCTTCCGGAGGCTGATCTGATCGCAGGCCTCGGCGAGGTCGTCAAATGCGGCTTCATCGCCGACCCGGAGATCCTGCGGCTGGTCGAGGAGAGCGACACGATCACCGCGTCCTCGCCCGTCCTCGCCGAGCTGATCGAGCGCGCGATCCGGGTCAAGGCCGAGGTCGTCGCCGCCGACCTGAAGGAGACCGGCGGCGCGGATGGCCACCCCGGCCGCGAGACCCTCAACTACGGCCACACGCTCGCGCACGCGCTCGAGAAGCACTCCGGCTTCTCGATCCGCCACGGTGACGCCGTCGCCGTCGGTTGCGTGTACGCCGCCGAGCTCGCCCGCCTCGCCGGGGTCCTCTCCGACGACGTCGCCGCCCGGCACGCACCCACCTTCGCGAAGGTCGGCCTGCCGACCACCGTCAAGGAGCTCGGCGTCGAGGCCGGCTTCGACGACCTCATCGGCGCCATGCGGGTCGACAAGAAGGCTCGCGGCTCCGTCCTCCGCTTCCTCGTCCTCCACGACCTCGCCACCCCGCGCATCCTCACCGGGCCCACCGAGGAGCAGCTGCGCGCGGCGTACGCGGTCGTCGGCGGCTGACGTCTGGCGCGCTGCTGATGCGGTTCGGTGCGATCTTCTGGGACACTGGACGCATGAACGCAGCGCCTGCCCTGGATTACGCGGCGATCACCCGTGCCTGTGAGCGGTTCGGTGTCGCACGGCTGCGTATCTTCGGCTCGGCGGCCTCCGGGAGTTTCGACCCGGAGAGAAGTGACTTGGACTTCTTCGTCGACTTCCTTCCAGAGGTGCGGGATCTGCTCGGCAACTATCTGGCGCTCACCGAGGAGCTTGAGTCGATCGTGGGTCGCAGGGTCGACCTGGTGATGTCTGATGCCGTCGAGAACCCCTACTTTGCCGCCCAGGCATTCCGAAGCGCTCAGGAAATCTATGCAGCCTAGGGCAGCTGCGTTGCTCTGGGATCTGCTCACAGCAACGACGCGGATCCAGGGATTCGTCGCAGGCAAGTCGTGGGACGACTACGCAGCCGACATCCTGCTTCGTTCTGGGGTCGAGCGGCAGTTCGAGATCGCCGGCGAGGCGATGAGCGTCCTCCGGAAGGAAGATCCCGAAACTGCCGCTCGGGTGCCTGACGTACACAAGATCGTCGGAATGCGCAACGTCTTGATCCACGGGTACGCGGAGATCAGCGACCTCACCGTCTGGCGAACGGCAACCGGCGATCTTTACTCGCTGGTCCAGGTCGTCGAGGCGCTCTTGGCCGAGGCCGGGCCTCCGGCACCCTGACCTCAGGAGTCAGTTGCCGGACCAGCGGGCGATGTCCTCGTCGGTGACCTCGACGGGACCTGCGACGCGCTGGGTGGCGCGGATGTGGTTGCCGAACGGGTCGCGGAAGGCGCAATCGATGCCGTAGGGCTGCTTGGTCGGCTTGTCGGTGAACTCGACGCCCTTGGCGGACATCTCCTCGTAGAGCTTCTGGCAGTCGTCGGTGTTGAAGATGACCACGGCGCCCATCGCGCCCTTGGTGACGAGGTCGCGCAGCTGGGCGGCGGTCTCGGCGCTGTGGGCGGGGGAGCCGCCGGGCACCTCGAGCAGGAGCTGGTGGTCGGGGTCGCCGGGGAGGTGGACGGTGAGCCAGCGCATGAAGCCCATGTCGACGTCGCTGCCGACCTCGAGACCGAGCTTGCCGACGTAGAAGTCGAGCGCCTCGTCCTGGTCGAGCACGTAGATTCCGGTGATGTTGATGTTGGTCAGCATGCGACCAGTCTGCGTCCCGCCGGAGCCGTACGCTTCTCCGAAACTGCTCAGGTCGCCGGGCGCATCCAGGCGCGGGCCACACAGCCGGGCACGGCAGGACTGTCGACGCGGGCCCGGTAGTCGCTGGGGGAGGTGCCGACGATGTCGCGGAACGTACGGCTGAAGGTGCCGAGGCTGGTGAAGCCGACGGTGAGCGCGACCTCGGTGACCGGTGTCGAGGTGTCGCGCAGCAGCGCCATCGACCGCTCGATCCGGCGCCGCTGAAAATAGCGGTGGGGCGTCTCCCCGAAGACCGCCTTGAACCGGCGGATGAAGTGCGCAGGAGACACATGGGCGACCCGGGCGATCGCCGGGACGTCGAGAGGCTCGGCGTAGTGCCGGTCCATCACGTCGCGAGCCCGCAGCAGGCGACGGTTCTCGTCCTCGCGCGGCGTCATGTGCCCGAGCCTATGCCGAGTCGGCTCGTCATGACGAGCCGACTCGGCAGGGTTCTAGCAGGTCACAGACCCATGTCCTTGGCGATGATGAGCTTCATGACCTCGGAGGTGCCGCCGTAGATGCGGTTGACGCGGTTGTCGGCGTAGAGGCGGGCGATGGGGTACTCGTTCATGTAGCCGTAGCCGCCGTGGAGCTGGAGGCAGCGGTCGATGACCCGGTGGGCGACCTCGGTGCAGAACAGCTTGGCCGAGGCGGCCTCGGCGGCGGTCAGGATGCCGGCGTCCTCGGCCTCGATGGCGCGGTCGACCACGGCCTCGGCGGCGTCGACCTCGGCCTTGCACGCGGCCAGCTCGAACTTGGTGTTCTGGAAGGAGGCGACGGCGGTGCCGAAGACCTTGCGGTCGTGGACGTACGCCTTGGCGAACTCGACGGCGGCAGCGGCCTGGGCGTAGGCGCCGACGGCGATGCCGAGACGCTCGACCGGGAGGTTCTGGCCGAGGTAGGAGAAGCCCTTGCCGACCTCGCCGAGGACGTCCTCGACGGGCACCTGCACGTCGGTGAAGGAGAGCTCGGCGGTGTCGGAGACCTTGAGGCCGAGCTTGTCGAGCTTGCGACCGACCTCGTAGCCGGGCAGCTTCGTGTCGACGGCGAGGAGCGTGATCCCGCCACGGCGGTCCTCGGGGGTGGCCGGGGCGGTGCGGGCGCAGACGATCACCCGGTCGGCGTTGACGCCGCCGGTGATGAACGTCTTGGCGCCGTTGAGGACGTAGTGCTTGCCGTCCTCGGTGAGCTTGGCGTTGGTGGTCATCCCGGCCAGGTCCGAGCCGGTGCCCGGCTCGGTCATCGCGATCGCCCACATCTCCTCACCGGAGACGAAGCCCGGCATCCAGCGCTCCATCTGCTCCTTGGTGCCGAGCTTGAGGAGGTACGGCAGGCACAGCCCGACGTGGGTGCTCGAGCCGCCGAAGGAGACGCCGGCGCGGGCCAGCTCCTCGGTGATGACGGCGGAGTACTTGAACGACTCGATGCCGGCGCCGCCGTACTCCTCGGGCACCTGGATGCCCCACACACCGAGCTCGCCGAGCTTGAGGTAGAAGTCGTGCGGGACGATCCCGGCGGCGTACCACTCGTCGTAGACCGGGGTGACCTCCTTCTCGATGAACGAGCGGATGGTCTCGCGGAAGGACTGGTGGTCCTCGGTGTAGATGGTGCGGCGCATGATGGTGCTGTCTCCTCGGTGCATTCTTCTCGGGGTCGAAACGGAAGTTCAGGGGCGGGCGCCGACGGCGCGCAGGGCGAGATCGGCGTAGAAGTCGGCGAGGGCCTCGGGGGTCCAGGAGCCGTCGTCGCGGTACCACCGGGCGAGGTCGATGCCGAGGGAGAGCAGGGCGGTGGCTGCCTTCGCCGGATCGGGGGTGTCGAAGTCGCCGCTGCGTACGCCTTCCTCGACGACCTCACGCATGACGGTGTCGATGGCGCGGCGCAGCCCGGCGATCTCCTTGAAGTGCTCCTCGGTCAGCGCCGCGAGCTCGTAGTTGATCACCCGGGCCATCGTGTGCGAGCGGGCGTGGAAGAGGACATAGGTGCGTACGGCCGCGGCGACCCGCTCGGCGGGCGTGGCGTCGGCGCGGGTCGCCTCGGTGACCGCCTCGAGGATCACCTCGTGGCCACGGACCGCGATCGCGTGCAGGAGCTCCTCCTTGGAGCGGTGGTGCACATAGACCGCCGCCGGGCTCAGCCCGGCCGCGGTGGCGATGTCGCGGGTGCTGGTGCCGTGGAACCCCTTGGCCGAGAAGGCCTGGACCGCCGCGTCGAGCAGCCGGGCACGGCTACGGTCGCCGCGTGCCTGCGTGCTGGTGCGTGCATCGCTCATGCGGATCAGTCTGACACAAAGGTAAGTGAGCGCTTAGATTTGGCTCACGAAATCCGTGCAAAAATGCGGGCGTGAGCAATGCGTTGAAGCAAGTCCTGGTCCTCAACGGCCCCAACCTCGGACGTCTCGGAAAGCGTCAGCCCGAGATCTACGGGCACACCACCCACGACCAGCTCGCGGCGATGTGCGTCGACTGGGGTCACGGGCTCGGCTTCGCCGTGGACGTACGTCAGACCAACCATGAGGGCGACATGGTCGACTGGCTCAACGCCGCCGCCGACAAGGGCACCCCGGTCGCGCTCAACGCCGCGGCATGGACCCACTACTCCTACGCCATCTACGACGCCTGCGCGCAGCTGACCGCACCGCTGGTCGAGGTGCACATCTCCGAGCCGCTCGAGCGGCCCGAGGTCTTCCGGCACACCAGCGTCGTCACCCCGCACGCGACCGCGGTCGTTGCGGGCAAGGGCATCGACGGCTATCGCGAGGCGCTCGAGGTCATCGCTGCCAAGCTCGGCGACGCCTGACCTGACCGATATGGGCGATCGTCGCCCCGCGTTCGTGACCCGCGACCCTCTCGGGGCCACCTTGGGTCCATGGGTCGGGTGCTGGTGGGTCTCGCGCGGGTTCTCGGCGTGCTACTCGCCGGCGCGGTGCTCGGTGCCCTGATCGGCGGCGTCGGGCCTCGGGGATCGGCGTCGGCAACGAGATCGTCCACACCGACGGGCTGGACTTCACCCTGCTGCAACCGGCCGTGGTCTCGGTGCTGGCGTTCGTGGCGGTCCCGGCGGCGTACGGGGCGGCGCTGACGGTCGTCGCCGAGCGGCGGATCCTGGCCGCCTGGCCCGTCCCGCCGGAGACGGGGCGGGTCGGAAACGCCACGCTGTGGGTGCTGCGCGCGGTGGCGCTGGCGGTCGGCGTACTCTCGCTCGTGGACCTCGTCAGCAACGCTGCGATCCTGGCTTGATTCGGCCCTGTGCGGACTCGCGGATAGGATTCTCCGAGGCTCTTCGGGGCCCTACGAACCTTGATGGACATTGACAATTGAAGCCTGCATCGGTGCAGGTCAAAGAGACGAAGGCTGACGGACGGTTATGGCGACGACGAACGACCTCAAGAACGGCATGGTGCTGAAGATCGAGGGCCAGCTCTGGCAGGTGGTCGAGTTCCAGCACGTGAAGCCCGGCAAGGGTCCGGCCTTCGTCCGCACCAAGCTGAAGAACGTCGAGTCGGGCAAGAACGTCGACAAGACCTTCAACGCCGGCACCAAGGTCGAGACCGCCACCGTCGACCGCCGCACGTTCCAGTACCTCTACAACGACGGCTCCAACTTCGTCTTCATGGACGTCGCGGACTTCGACCAGGTCGAGGTCGGCCCGGAGATCATCGGCGACGGCGCCGGCTTCCTCCTGGAGAACCAGGAGGTCATCCTGGCCACCAACGAGGGTCGCGTGCTCTTCGTCGAGCTCCCGCCGTCGGTGGAGCTCGTGATCTCCTACACCGAGCCCGGCGTCATGGGTGACTCGGCCACCGGCCGCACCAAGCCCGCCACCCTGGAGACCGGCGCCGAGATCCAGGTGCCGCTCTTCATCGAGCAGGGCGAGAAGATCAAGGTCGACACCCGCGAGGGCGGTTCCTACCTCTCCCGCGTCAAGGGCTGACCTGTGGCTCACGTCGCCACTGCCCGCACCAAGGCCCGCAAGCGCGCCCTCGACCTGCTCTTCGCCGCCGAGGCCCGCGGGCTCTCCGCCGGTGACCTGCTCGACCAGCAGATCCGCGAGGGCGAGGTGCCCAACAATCCGTTCACGGTCAAGCTCGTCCGTGGCGTGGTCGCCGAGTCCGAGCGGATCGACGCCCTGATCTCGACGTTCGCCAAGGACTGGACCCTGACCCGGATGCCGGCGGTGGACCGCAACGTGCTCCGGATCGGCGTCTGGGAGCTCCTCGACGGTGATGTCGCCGCCGAGGTCGCGATCAGCGAGGCGACCGCCCTGGTGACCGAGCTGTCCACCGACGACTCGCCGTCCTTCGTCAACGGCGTGCTCGCCGCGGTCGCGAAGGATGTCGCGAAGCGCTGACCAGCGTGTGACGTACGCCTGTCCGGAAGGTTCCGGGCAGGCGTGGCGTCATTTCGGGGTGCGGCACGAAGCGTGTGTTTTCCGGTTATCGACGATTGCTTCGGTCGGGACCGTATGTTTGGACCCAAGGCTGATGGAGGCCGCTAACCAGCACCCGTATTCGGAGAGCGCATGACGCAGGAGAACAACCCCTACGACGAGCCGGACTCGCGCACCCGGCCGGCCGGAGCACCCTCGCACTGGGTGACGCCGCCTCCGCCGAACTCGGCGGGCCGGCCGCCGACGCCCCCGGTCCAGCCCCGTCCCGACCCGAGTCAGGAGGCGACTCGCATCACCAACCCACAGGTCACCACGACACCCGCTCCGCCCCCTCCGGCGGTGCCGGTGACGCCGCCACCACCTGGCGGCCACCATGGGCTGGAGGTCCCCAGTGCGACCGACTTCCTCGACCGGCGTGCGGAGTCGGCCGGTTTCGGTCCCGCGACCTGGGGCTGGCGAGGCGCGATCCGCAAGATGTCCGGCGGGCTGATCAGCCCGAGGATGGGCGCGGCCGAGGTCGCCTACGAGCGGGACCGGGCGATGATCCAGCGCGACTTCGACGGTCCGCGCACGATCGTCTTCATCAACCCCAAGGGCGGCGCCGCCAAGACCACCGGCGTGCTGGCCGCGGGCTACACCTTCGGCACCGTACGCGGTGGCGGGATCGTCGCCTGGGACAACAACGAGACCCGCGGCACCCTCGGCATCCGGGGCATGCGGAGCACCCACCGCAACACCACCCGCGAGCTGCTCGACAACCTGGCCGCGTTCAACAACGTCCAGCAGTCCCGCATCGGTGACCTCGGCGCCTTCGTACGCTCCCAGGGCGATGCCCACTTCGACGTGCTCGCCTCCGACGAGCGCCCGGATGTGACCGGCCAGATCCACGCCGACGACTTCGGGCAGGTGCACCAGCTGCTGGAGCGCTTCTACAAGGTGATCCTGGTCGACACCGGCAACAACATGCGTGCCGAGAACTGGCTGGCCGCCGCCGACACCGCCGACCTGCTCGTGGTCACCTCGACGGTCCGGGAGGACACCGGCTACAGCGGCCTGTGGATGCTCGACGCGCTCCAGGAGTCGGGCTACGCCGACCTGAAGCTGAAGACGATCACCGTGCTCTCCGACCCGTCCCCGAAGGTCGACACCAACCTGGCGCGCGACCTCACCGAGGTCTACCAGCAGCGCACCCGCGGGGTCTACCGGGTCCCGTTCGACCCGGTGCTGGTTGCGGGGTCCACGGTGCAGTACGCCCAGCTCTCGGAGGACACCAAGATGTCCTGGCTCAAGGCCTGCGCGGGGATGGCGCACGCGTTGTAGCCCTCGGCCGCTAACGTCGGGGTCATGCGCGCAGTCGTCTACTCCGAGAACGGTCCCTCCTCCGCCATGCGTCTGACCGAGCGCCCGGTGCCGAAGCCGGGCGCCGGCGAGGTCCTGGTCAGGCTGGTGCGAGCGGGAGTGAACCCCACCGACTGGAAGGTACGCGCCGGCCTGAGCGCGACCCTCACGACTCCCGAGGCGACCCCCGGCCAGGACGGCGCCGGCGTGATCGAGGCGATCGGCGAGGGCGTCAGCACCCACGTCGTCGGCCAGCAGGTCTGGCTCTTCATGGCCCAGCACGGGCAGCCGTGGGGCACTGCGGCGGAGTACGTCGCCGTCCCCGCCCACAAGGCCGTCGAGCTGCCCGTAGGGGCCTCCTACGACCTCGGCGCCTCGCTCGGCGTCCCGGCGATGACCGCCCACCGGGCGCTCACCTCCGGTGCGGTGGAAAGGGTGGCCGCCGGGTCGTTCGACGGCCTCACGGTGCTGGTCCACGGCGGCGCCGGCGCGGTCGGCAACGCCGCGATCCAGCTCGCCGTCTGGGCGGGGGCGAAGGTCGTCACCACCGTCAGCTCACCGGAGAAGGCGGCGCTGGCGAAGGCCGCCGGCGCACACCACATCGTCAACTACCGCGAGGGCGACCCGGCCGCGGCGATCCGAGAGATCGCCCCCGACGGCGTCGACCAGATCGTCGAGGTGGCCCCGGCGGTCAACAACGACCTGGACCGCGCGGTCATCGCCAAGCGCGGCACGATCGCGATCTACGCCAACAACGGCGGCGACGAGCTCACCATGCCGTTGCGGGCGACGTTCTCGCTCAACCTGCGCTACCAGTTCATCCAGCTCTACGGCATCGAGGAGCGGCAGATCCAGGCCGCGGCCGACGATGTCGCCGCCGCCGTGGCGGCGGGGGCGCTGCGCGTGGGGCCGGAGGCCGGCGTACCTCTGCACCACTACCGGCTCGAGGAGACCGCGGCCGCGCACGACGCGGTCGAGGCGGGTGCGGTCGGGAAAGTGCTGATCGACCTGGAGTGAGGATAGGGTTGCGCTGATCCTTTAACGAGCCGTCCCGTGAGGCGGAGAAGGAGATATCGACCCTTGTCCTTCCAAGAGCCTGAGCCTTCGACCGATGGTCGTGTCGTGCTCGATGCCCGCGACATCTCCCGGGCGCTGACCCGGATCTCCCACGAGATCCTGGAGCGCAACCGCGACGCGGAAGATCTGGTCCTGCTCGGCCTGCACACCCGTGGGGTGCCGCTGGCCAAGCGGATCGCCGCGCGGATCGAGGCTGCCGAGGGCCACCCGGTCGCCCACGGCGCACTCGACGTGACGATGTACCGCGACGACCTGCGCACCCATCCCACCCGCGCCCCGCACCACACCGAGATCCCGCCCGGCGGCATCGACGGCAAGACCGTGGTGCTGGTCGACGACGTGCTCTTCTCGGGCCGCACCGTCCGCGCCGCGCTCGACGCGCTGGCCGACTACGGCCGCCCCGCCGTCGTACGTCTGGCCGTGCTCGTCGACCGTGGCCACCGGCAGCTGCCCATCCGGGCCGACCATGTCGGCAAGAACCTCCCGACGGCGCGCTCCGAGCGGGTCGGGCTGCGCCTGGAGGAGATCGACGGCATCGACGAGGTACGCATCGTGGAGCTCGAGGAGGTGCCCGCATGACCCGCCACCTGCTGTCCATCGACGACGTGAGCGCCGAGGAGATCCAGCAGCTCTTCACGACCGCGGCCGAGATGCACGACGTCCAGAAGCGCGAGGTGAAGAAGCTCCCGGCGCTGCGTGGACGCACCGTGATCAACCTCTTCTTCGAGGACTCGACCCGCACCCGGTCCTCCTTCGAGATCGCCGGGAAGTGGCTCTCGGCCGACGTGATCAACCTGTCGGCGAAGGGCTCCTCGGCCTCGAAGGGCGAGTCGCTGCGCGACACCGTGCTGACGGTGACCGCGATGGGCGTCGACGGCCTGGTGATGCGTCACTCGGCCTCCGGGGCGGCCCACCAGGTCGCCGGCTGGCTCGACATCCCCGTGATCAACGCCGGCGACGGGATGCACGAGCACCCGACCCAGGCGCTGCTCGACGGCTACACCCTGCAGCGTCAGCTCGGCGGGCCCGGCTCGCTGGAGGGCAAGCGGATCGCGATCGTCGGCGACCTGACCCACTCGCGGGTGTTCCGGTCGAACGTGAAGTCGCTGAGCAAGCTCGGCGCCTCCGTGGTCGCTGTCGCCCCGCCCACGCTGATGCCTTCCGGCATCGCCGAGTGGGCCAAGGCCGACGGCTTCGCCACCTCCTACATGCTGGACGACGTGCTCCCGGAGGTCGACGCGGTGATGATGCTGCGCGTCCAGCGGGAGCGGATGAGCGGCGGCTACTTCCCGACCTCACGGGAATACACGGTCGGCTACGGGCTCACCCGCCAGCGGCTCGGGCTGCTGCGCGAGGGCGTGCCGATCCTGCACCCCGGGCCGATGAACCGTGGTCTGGAGATCTCTCCCGAGGCCGCCGACGCCGCCTCCTCCCGGATCCTCGACCAGGTCTCGGCCGGGGTCGCGATCCGGATGTCCGTGCTCTACCACCTGCTTGCCGGCGAGGAGTCCGCATGAGCCTGTTGATCAAGGGTGCCTCCGTCCTCGGGGCCGAGCCGACCGATGTGTACGTCGAGAACGGTGTGATCTCTGCCGTCGGTCGAGCCGCGAGCGCCAGCGAGCGTGTCGAGACCAACACAGTCGTGGACGCGTCCGGGCTGGTGTTGTTGCCCGGCCTGGTCGACCTGCACACCCACCTGCGCCAGCCGGGCCGCGAGGACGCCGAGACGGTCGCCTCCGGTGCGGCAGCGGCCGCTGCTGGCGGTTACACCGCTGTCCTGGCGATGGCCAACACCTCGCCGGTCACCGACACGGCGGAGGCCGCGGTCTCGGTGTGGGAGCTCGGCCGTGAGGCCGGGCTGGCTGACGTGTTCCCGGTCGGTGCGGTCACCAAGGGCCTGGCCGGCGAGGAGCTCGCCGAGCTGGCCCTGATGAACCGCTCGCGCGCCAACGTCACGGTCTTCTCCGACGACGGTCGCTGCGTCTCGGACCCGCGGGTGATGCGTCGCGCGCTGGAGTACGTCAAGGCGTTCGGCGGCGTGATCTCCCAGCACTCCCAGGACCCCTCGCTGGCCCCCTACGGCTCGGCCTGCTGCCACGAGGGTGAGCTCTCCGGGCGGCTCGGTCTGCCCGGATGGCCGGGTGTCGCCGAGGAGGTCATCGTCGCCCGCGACGTGATGCTCGCCCGCCACACCGGCTCGCGCGTCCACGTCGCCCACGCCTCCACCGCCGGCACCGTCGAGGTGCTCCGCTGGGCGAAGGCCCAGGCGGAGAAGGACGGCAGCTGGGCGGTCACCGCCGAGGTCACCCCCCACCACCTGCTGCTCACCACCGACCTGCTCGCCGGCTACGACCCCACCTTCAAGGTCAACCCGCCGCTGCGTCCCGCCGAGGACGTCGAGGCCCTGCGCGCGGCGCTGGCCGACGGCACCATCGACGCGGTCGCCACAGACCACGCCCCGCACGCGCGCCAGGACAAGGAGCACGCCTTCGTCGACGCCGCCTTCGGGATGCTCGGGCTCGAGGAGGCGCTCTCGGTCGTCTCGACCGTCATGGTCTCCTCGGGGCTGCTGGACTGGGCCGGCGTCGCCCGGGTCATGTCCACGACCCCGGCCCGGATCGCCGGTCTGGAGGGCCACGGCCGCCCGATCGCGGTCGGCGAGCCGGCCAACCTGGCACTGGTCGACCCGGCCGCGACCTACGTCGTCGACCGCGACCGGTCCTTGTCGCTCTCCCGCAACAACCCCTGGCACGACCGCAAGCTCACCGGCCGCGTCGTCTCGACCTACCTGCGGGGGAAGCAGACCTACGCCGGTTAGGCTCCACCGCCATGACCGACGTCTTCTCCGACAAGCTCGCGCGGTGGCGCGCCTACACATCGACGCCGTGGGGACGGATCCGCTACACCGTGGTCGAGGAGATCCTGCGGCGCCAGTGCGCGGAGATGGGGGAGGGACTCCGGATCCTCGACGTCGGCGGCGGCGACGGGATGGACGCGCTGCCGCTGGCTCTGGCCGGGCACGAGGTCACCATCCTCGACCCGTCCGAGTCGTGGCTGGCCGAGGGGAAGCGGCGGGCGGCGGAGGCCGGCGCCTCGCTCACCACGCTGGTCGGTGGTGTCGAGGACCTGCCCGAGGGGGAGTGGGATCTGGTGCTGTGCCACTTCGTGCTGCGCTACCGACCCACGGACGCCGGTGACATACGCCGTCTGGCGGCCGCTGTACGCCCCGGCGGACGGCTTTCGGTGATGGAGGTCAACCCCGCCGCCATGGTGCTTCGGCAGCTGGTCACGGGCGGTCCCGAGGCCGCTCTCGCCGAGCTGCGCGCGAACACCAAGCGGGCCGTGACGTTCGACCATGACGTACGGAAGGTGCCGATGGCCGACCTCGAGGCCGAGCTGGCCGCGGCCGGTCTGCGGCTCACCGGCCGCTTCGGCACCAGGATCGCCAACGACCTGCTGACCGACGACGCCGCCAAGCACGACCCCGCCTACTTCGACCGCCTCCTCGAGCTCGAGGTCGCGCTGTGCGACCAGGAGCCGTTCGTACGCACCGCAGGGATGTACCAGCTCGTCGCTGAGCGCCCGGGTTAGGCTCGCAAGCGTGGATAACCTCGAGCGCATCTACAAGATGCCCTTCGGCTCCGTCTACCCGCACTACGTGGCGAAGGTGGAGAGGAAGGGACGCACCACGGCCGAGCTGCACCAGGTGATCACCTGGCTGACCGGGTTCGACGACGAGGCGATCGCGAAGCACATCGACGCGGAGACGAGCTTCGAGGAGTTCTTCGCGGCCGCCGACCTCAACCCGAGCTCGTCGCTGATCACCGGTGTCGTGTGTGGCGTGCGGGTCCAGGAGATCGAGGACCCGGTCATGCGTCAGGTGCGCTACCTCGACAAGCTCGTCGACGAGCTGGCCAAGGGCAAGGCCATGGCGAAGATCCTGCGCGCGTAGTCGTGTTCGGTTAATCGGTTGGACGGCGCAGCCGTCCGCCGCGTACGCTCTTCTCATCATGAAGATCTCGCGCTGACCTCCGACCCGCGCCCGAGGCATCTGCCCGGCGGGTCGTCCTCGAACCCGAAGGCCAGCGCACTCATGTCTACCAACCCTGTTGTCGTCCGCGACCTCTCCGTCTCCTTCCGTAGCGGCTCCGTGCTCACCGGGATCGACCTCACCGTCTCCCCGGGCGAGCGGATCGCGCTCGTGGGGGAGAACGGCGCCGGCAAGTCCACACTGCTCCGCGCTATCGCACGCCGGCTGCCGGCCAGCGCCCAATGCACGGGCACGCTCGAGACACCCCAGGATCTCGTCTGGCTGCCCCAGGAGCCACCGTTCCGCGACGCCGCGAGCATCGAGGACGTGCTCGCCACCACCCTGCGCCCGCTGCGTGAGGCGGTCGCGACGGTCGAGACGCTCGCCGACCGGCTCGACGATCCCGAGGTCGCCGAGACGTACGCGACCGCCCTCGACTTCGCGGTCGCCCACGACGCCTGGGACGCCGACCGGCGGGCGATCCTGGCCGCCGAGCGTCTCGGCCTCAGCGGGCTCGACCGGGAGCGGCCGATCAGCACCCTCTCGGGTGGGCAGCGGACCAGGCTGGCGCTCGCGACCGCGATCACGCGTCGTCCGGACGCGCTGCTGCTCGACGAGCCGACCAACCACCTCGACGACGAGGCGGTCGCGGTGCTGGGGGAGTTCCTGCGTGACCTCCCCGGGGTCGTGCTGATGGCCTCCCACGACCGGGTCTTCCTGGACGAGGTCGCCACCGGCCTCTTCGACCTCGACCCAACGGCTTTCGGCACCGACGGTGCCGGCGGCCGGCTCTTCGGCGGCGGCTGGAGCGCCTACGAGGAGGCGCGGCAGGCCGCGCGCGAGCGGTGGGAGCAGACGTACGCGGAGCAGCAGGACGAGCTCAAGCGTCTGCGCACCGCGACCAAGATCGGCAACGACGCGATCGCCCACAACCGCGGGCCGACCGACAACGACAAGTTCATCTACAAGTTCAAGGGCAGCAACGTCGAGCGCACCGTCGCCCGCCGCAAGAAGGACGCCAACCGGCGGCTCGAGGAGGCCGAGGAGGCGCAGGTGCGCAAGCCACCTCCGCCGCTGCGGCTCAACGCCGCGCTCTCGGCGGCTGGTGCGAGCGGGCGGATGGTCGTCGTCCGCGACCTGGTGGTCGAGGAACGGCTCAGCCTGCGGCTCCTGGACATCACCGCCGGGGAGCACCTGCTGATCACCGGGCCCAACGGCAGCGGCAAGTCAACGCTGGTCGGGGTGATCTCCGGCCGCGTCAAGCCGACCTCCGGAGAGATCCAGGTCAGCGCCCGGCACGTCGAGGAGCTCACCCAGGACCCGCAGTTCGGAGATCTGCGCCGCAAGGTCGCCGACGTCTACCGGGAGTCGGTGGGGGAGATGCTCGCGGACCAGGTGCCGCTGCGCGACCTGGGCCTGGTCCACCCGCGGGATCTCAACCGGCCCGTCGGGGCGTTGAGCGTCGGCCAGCGTCGCCGGCTGGACCTCGCCATCGCCATCGCCACCGGCCCGGACCTGCTGCTTCTCGACGAACCCACCAACCACATCTCGCTCACCCTGGCGAGCGAGCTGGAGGAGGCGATCGGGGTCACGCCGGGCACCATCGTGGTCGCCTCCCACGACCGCTGGCTGCGCCGGCGCTGGTCGGGTCCGGAGCACCGGCTCGTGCCCTGAGACGGGTCACGGACGGGCCACTTTCCGGCGAGACCCTGTGGATGAGCCGAGTTATCCACAGGGTCTGCGATCGTCGTTGTCCGCAACGGCAGGCCATGGTGCCGTAGAACCCATGACCGACAAGACTCCGTACGCTCCAGTCCTCCGCACCCAGGCCGACGTCGAGGCCGCCTGGCGACATCTCATCAACCCGCTCGGCTGGCCCGAGCCACAGCTGTGGTTCATGTTGGTCGAGCCCGACGGCGTCCCGTTCCCGCAGCTGTGCCAGATCGAGGGGCTGCCGGAGGAGATCGCCGACGACGGTGCTGCCAACCTGGCCACGATGCTGCACGACCTCGTCGAAGCGCACGGCTTCGACCGGGTCGAGCTCCTGCTGTGCCGGCCGGGCGGCGGCCCACCGAACCGCTCGGACCGGAACAACGCAGCCGAGCTCTACGGGGCCTGCGTCGTGGCCGGGGTGCCGCTCGACGTCGTCCATCTCGCGACCGACCACGACTTCTGGCCGATCCCGCTGGACGCGCTCGGTGAGGTCAGAACTCCAGCGTGACCTTCGTGTCGCCCAGCTCGCGCTCGACGATCCGGTCGAACTCCGCCGAGGCGGCCTCACGCTCGACCAGGTCGCGCAGCGCGTGGTCGATCGCAGCCTGGTTGGTCGTCGTCCCGGCGATCTTCCGCGCCTCGGCCAACAGCTCCGTGTCGATGCTGATCGACGTCTCGGTCATCGCGTACCCCCGCACGTAATAGTGATGAAACATCGAAACGCTAGCGGCGCACATCATGCAACGCAATGACCTGCGACAACCGTCACATCGTGTCGCACTCAACTGGTCTCGGGGCGGAGTCGTCGTGGAGCGCGGGCAGGTCTGAAGCCGGTCGCCACGGTCACAGAATCGGGGGGAGGGGGTGGAACACCGGTGAGTCGCGCATGAGGTACATGCCAGGATGGAGGCGAGAAGGACCGATGTGGGTCCGTGAACGCAAGGGTTAGAGATGACGGACGCAGCGTGGTACCCGGACCCGACCGGACAGGCGGAGCTTCGCTACTACGACGGGAGCCAGTGGACCGAGCACGTGTCGACGGGCGGGCAGCAGTCGACGGCGCCCCTGGCGCCCCCTCAGGCCACGGTGGAGCAGGAGGCGCCGACGCAGGTCGGTTCCGTGCAGGCCGCCCAGGCGGCGTACGGCGAGAGCGCCCAGGCACAGCAGCCGGCCCAGGCCGCGTCCGTGCAGTACGGGCAGCAGGCCGCCCAGGCCCAGCCCACGGGCGACCCGTTCGCGGGGATCTCGGGTGACCTGATCGACGGTCGCTTCGCCGAGATCGAGGGCAGCGGCGCGGTGCTGCAGAACAAGAAGCTCCTGCGCGTACGCGTCGGCGAGCCGTTCCAGGCGCGCCAGGGCGCGATGGTGGCCTACCAGGGCAACGTGCAGTTCAAGTACCAGGGCGGCGGCGTGGGGAAGTTCCTCAAGCGGGCCGTCACCGGTGAGGGCCTCAGCCTGATGGGCGTCGAGGGTCAGGGCGACGTCTTCCTGGCCGACGCGGCCAAGGAGGTCCACATCCTCCAGCTGAACAACTCCGGCATCTCGATCAACGGTGACCACGTGCTCGCCTTCTCCAACAGCCTGCAGTGGAACATCGAGCGGGTCCAGGGCGCCGGCATGCTCACCGGAGGCCTCTTCAACACGACCCTGCGCGGCACCGGCTGGGTCGCGGTCACCACCGAGGGTGAGCCGGTCGTCCTCAACGCCGGCGAGGCGCCCACGTTCGCCGACACCAACGCGGTCGTCGGCTGGTCGCTCGGCCTCCAGACCAGCCTGCAGAAGTCGTTCACCGCCGGAGCGCTCATCGGCCGCGGCAGTGGCGAGGCGTTCCAGGTCGCCTTCCACGGCGCCGGCTTCGTCATCGTGCAGCCGTCCGAGGGCGCGGTCGTCCCGCCCCACTCGCACAACTGAGCACGATCCGACCGGGGCGAATGCCGCGTACGTCACATGCTGGCGTACGCGGCGGACGCCAACTGCCGTCAACCGGCATCTGCTTGATACTGTCACCAGCAAGTTGACCGACATCCTTTAAGCACCGTCCCGTGAGGCGGAGAAGGAGGTACGGCGTGCCGCTGCATGCCCACAAAGAAGCACTCCTCGTACTCGAGGATGGTCGATCGTTCCGGGGGGAGTCGTTCGGCGCCGAGGGTGAGACCTTCGGTGAGGCGGTCTTCTCCACCGGCATGACGGGCTATCAGGAGACGCTGACCGACCCGAGCTACCACCAGCAGGTGGTCGTGATGACCGCGCCCCACGTCGGCAACACCGGCGTGAACGACGAGGACCCCGAGTCCCGCCGGATCTGGGTCGCCGGATACGTCGTCCGCGACCCTGCCCGGGTCTCCTCCAACTGGCGCGCCCAGCGCACCCTCGCCGATGACCTGCGCGACCAGGATGTGGTCGGCATCAGCGGGATCGACACCCGCGCCCTGACCCGCCACCTGCGTGAGCGCGGCGCGATGCGCGTCGGGATCTCGACGATCGAGACCGACCCCGAGGCCCTGCTGAAGAAGGTGCTCGCCTCCGCCGAGATGAGCGGCGCGAACCTCTCCGAGGCGGTCAGCGCGCAGGAGGCGTACGTTGTCCCGGCGAAGGGTGAGAAGCGGTTCACCGTCGCGGCCCTCGACCTGGGGATCAAGGAGATGACCCCGGAGCGGATGGCCGAGCGCGGCATCGAGGTGCACGTGCTCCCGGCGACCGCGACCCTCGAGGACGTCCTCGCGACCAACCCCGACGGCCTCTTCTACTCCAACGGCCCCGGCGACCCGGCCGCGACCACCGGCCAGGTGGAGCTGCTCAAGGCGGCGCTGGCCGAGGACCTTCCCTACTTCGGCATCTGCTTCGGCAACCAGCTCTTCGGCCGCGCGCTCGGCTTCGGGACGTACAAGCTCAAGTACGGGCACCGTGGGATCAACCAGCCGGTCATGGACCTCACCACCCGCAAGGTGGAGGTGACCGCCCACAACCACGGCTTCGCCGTCGACGCGCCGATCGGCGAGGAGACGAAGACCGAGTTCGGCATCGCGACCGTCTCCCACGTCAACCTCAACGACGACTGCGTCGAGGGCCTCGAGCTCAAGGATGCCGAGACGGGGAAGCTCAAGGGCTTCTCGGTCCAGTACCACCCGGAGGCAGCGGCCGGCCCGCACGATGCCGCCTACCTCTTCGACCGGTTCATCTCTCTCATGGCGAAGGAGGTCTGAGCGATGCCCAAGCGCGAAGACATCAAGTCCGTGCTCGTGATCGGCTCCGGCCCGATCGTCATCGGCCAGGCCTGCGAGTTCGACTACTCCGGCACCCAGGCCTGTCGCGTGCTGCGCGAGGAGGGCATCCGGGTCGTCCTGGTCAACTCCAACCCGGCCACGATCATGACCGACCCGGAGTTCGCCGACGCGACCTACGTCGAGCCGATCACCCCGGAGTTCGTCGAGAAGGTCATCGCCAAGGAGCGCCCCGACGCGCTGCTGGCCACCCTCGGTGGCCAGACCGCGCTCAACTGCGCGGTGGCGCTCGACGAGCGCGGCATCCTGGAGAAGTACGACGTCGAGCTGATCGGCGCGAGCATCGACGCGATCCAGCGCGGTGAGAACCGCGAGGAGTTCAAGAAGATCGTCGCCGAGCTCGGCGGCGAGAGCGCCAAGTCGGTCATCTGCCACAGCGTCGACGACCTGATCGCCGGCGCCGAGGTGCTCGGCTACCCGCTGGTCATCCGGCCGAGCTTCACCATGGGCGGCTCGGGCTCCGGCTTCGCGTTCAACGAGGCCGAGCTGCGCCGCCTGGGCGGCGCCGGTCTCGCGGCCAGCCCGACCACCGAGGTACTCCTGGAGGAGTCGATCCTCGGCTGGAAGGAGTACGAGCTCGAGGTCATGCGCGACCGCAAGGACAACTCGGTCATCGTCTGCTCGATCGAGAACCTCGACCCGATGGGCGTGCACACCGGCGACTCGATCACCGTCGCCCCGGCGATGACGCTGACCGACCGTGAGTACCAGAAGCTTCGCGACCTGGCGATCGGCATCATCCGCGCCGTCGGCGTGGACACCGGCGGCTGCAACATCCAGTACGCCGTCAACCCGGTCGACGGCCGGATCATCGTCATCGAGATGAACCCGCGCGTGTCCCGCTCCAGCGCCTTGGCGAGCAAGGCGACCGGCTACCCGATCGCCAAGATCGCCGCCAAGGTCGCGATCGGCTACACCCTCGACGAGATCGAGAACGACATCACCGCCGGGCCGAACGGCTCCACCGCGGCGAGCTTCGAGCCGGCGCTCGACTACGTCGTGGTCAAGGTCCCGCGGTTCGCCTTCGAGAAGTTCCCGGGCGCCGACACCACCCTGACCACCCACATGAAGAGCGTGGGCGAGGCGATGGCGATCGGCCGCAACTTCACCGAGGCGCTCCAGAAGGCCCTGCGGTCCCTGGAGAAGCCCGAGGCGGTCTTCGACTGGACCCAGGAGGTCGTCGAGCTCGACAAGCCGGCGCTGCTCGAGGAGATCAAGACCCCGACCGACGGCCGGCTCAAGCGCGTCATGGACGCGATCCGCGCCGGTGCGACGCCGGAGGAGATCTTCGAGTCGACCAAGATCGACCCCTGGTTCGTCGACCAGCTCTTCCTGATCAACGAGATCGCCCAGGAGATCATCGCGGCGCCGGAGCTGACCGCCGACGTCCTGCGCTACGCCAAGCGGCACGGCTTCTCCGACTACCAGCTCGGCAAGATGCGGGGCATGACGGCGGACGTCGTCCGCGGCGTACGCCACGCGCTGAACATCCGCCCGGTCTACAAGACAGTCGACACCTGCGCGGCCGAGTTCGCGGCGCGTACGCCCTACCACTACTCCTCCTACGACGAGGAGACCGAGGTCGCGCCGCGGGAGAAGGAGGCCGTGATCATCCTGGGCTCCGGCCCCAACCGGATCGGCCAGGGGATCGAGTTCGACTACTCCTGCGTGCACGCCTCCCTCGCGCTGAGCGAGGCCGGCTACGAGACCGTCATGGTCAACTGCAACCCGGAGACCGTCTCGACCGACTACGACACCTCCGACCGGCTCTACTTCGAGCCGCTCACCCTGGAGGACGTGCTCGAGATCGTCCACGCCGAGCAGCAGGCCGGACCCGTCGTCGGCGTGATCTGCCAGCTCGGGGGCCAGACCCCGCTCGGTCTCGCGCAGGCGCTCAAGGACAACGGGGTGCCGATCGTGGGCACCAGCCCCGAGGCGATCCACCTCGCCGAGGAGCGCGGCGCGTTCGGCCGGGTGCTCCACAAGGCCGGCCTGGTCGCGCCGAAGCACGGCATGGCCACGACGTTCAACGAGGCCCGCGAGATCGCCGCCGAGATCGGCTACCCGGTCCTGGTGCGCCCGAGCTACGTCCTCGGTGGCCGCGGCATGCAGATCGTCTACGACGACGAGGCGCTGCGCTCCTACATCGAGGCCGCGACCGAGGTCACCCCGGACAAGCCGGTGATGGTCGACAAGTTCGTCGACGACGCGGTCGAGATCGACGTCGACGCCCTCTACGACGGCACCGACCTGTTCCTGGGTGGCGTCATGGAGCACATCGAGGAGGCCGGGATCCACTCCGGCGACTCCTCGTGCGCGCTGCCGCCGATCACGCTGGGCGCCGCCGAGGTCGAGCGGATCCGCACGGCCACCCGGGCGATCGCCGAAGGCGTGGGCGTACGCGGCCTGCTCAACATCCAGTACGCCCTCGGCTCCGACGTGCTCTACGTCATCGAGGCCAACCCGCGTGCCTCCCGCACCGTCCCGTTCGTCTCCAAGGCGACCGCGACCCCGCTGGCCAAGGCCGCGGCGCGGGTGATGCTCGGTGAGTCGATCGCGGAGCTGCGTACGGCCGGGGTGTTGCCGACGACGGGCGACGGGGGAGCGCTGCCGCCCAACCAGCCGATCGCGGTCAAGGAAGCGGTCATGCCGTTCAACCGGTTCCGCACCCCGGAGGGCCAGCAGGTCGACACCGTCCTCGGCCCGGAGATGAAGTCGACCGGCGAGGTCATGGGGCTCGACTCCGACTTCGGCCGCGCCTTCGCCAAGAGCCAGGCCGGTGCGTTCGGCCCGCTGCCGACGTCCGGACGGATCTTCGTCTCGATGGCCAACCGTGACAAGCGCACCATGATCTTCCCGATCAAGGTGCTCGCCGACCACGGCTTCGAGATCTTCGCGACCGAGGGCACCGCCGAGGTGCTGCGCCGCAACGGCGTCGCCTCCCGGGTGATGCGCAAGCACTCCGCGGGCACCGGTCCCGACGGCGAGAAGACCACCGTCGAGCGGATCCTCGACGGCGAGGTCGATCTCGTCATCAACACGCCCAACGGCACCTCCAACGCCAAGTCCGCCCGGATGGACGGCTACGAGATCCGCACGGCGGCGATCGTCTCCAACATCGCCTGCATCACCACCGTCCAGGGCCTCGGCGCCGCCGTTCAGGGCATCGAGGCGCTGCGGCGCGGTGAGATCGACGTACGCAGCCTGCAGGAGTGGCGCGAGGTCGTCGGCCACCACGACGGCGGGGTGTCGGCCAAGTGAAGGCCTATCGGGCGCTGTTCGACAAGGTCCTCACGAAGACCGATCCCGAGCGGGCCCACCACCAGGCCTTCGCCGCGATCCGGGCAGCGGGCCCGGCGCTGGCCAAGGCGCGTACGCCCGGCACCCCGGTGCACGCGATGGGACTCACCTTCCCCAACGTGATCGGGCTGGCCGCTGGCTTCGACAAGAACGCGGTCGGGATCGACGCGCTGGGCGGGCTGGGCTTCGGCCACGTCGAGATCGGCACGGTCACCGGTGAGGGCCAGCCGGGCAACCCGGCGCCGCGGCTCTTCCGGCTGCCCGCCGACCGCGCGGTGATCAACCGGATGGGCTTCAACAACGACGGCGCCGAGGCGGTCGCGGCGCGGCTGGCCGGCCGGCTCGAGCGGCGCGGCACCGCCACCGGCGGCCCGATCCTCGGCATCAACATCGGCAAGACGAAGGTCGTGCCCGAGGACGACCAGGCGGCCGTCGAGGCCGACTACGCCAAGTCGGCGCGCCTGCTGGCTCCCTACGCCGACTACCTGGTCGTCAACGTCTCCTCGCCCAACACGCCCGGGCTGCGCAGCCTGCAGTCGGTGGAGAAGCTGCAGCCGCTGCTGGAGCACGTCCGCTCCATCGCCGACCAGGTCACCAAGCACCGCGTCCCGCTGCTGGTCAAGATCGCCCCCGACCTGGCCGACTCCGACGTCGTCGAGGTCGCCGACCTGGCCACCGCGATCGGCCTGGACGGGATCATCGCGACCAACACCACCATCGGCCGCGAGCACCTGGTCTCCTCGCCCGCCGAGATCACCGCGGCCGGCGCGGGCGGCCTCTCCGGTGCCCCGCTCAAGTCGCGCGCGCTCGACGTCCTGCGGCTGCTCCGCAGCCGGGTCGGCGCCGAGATGACCCTCATCGGCGTCGGCGGCATCACCACGCCCGCGGACGCCCGCGAGCGCCTCGAGGCCGGTGCCGACCTGCTCCAGGGCTACACCGGGTTCATCTACGAGGGCCCCCTCTACGCCCGCCGGATCGCGAACGGAGTGGCCCGATGACGTTCGGTGCTCGTTACACCGCAGCCCTCGCCGAGCGGGGGAGGCTCTGTGCCGGGATCGACCCGCACGCCTCGCTGCTCCTCGACTGGGGCCTGAACGACGACCTCGCCGGCCTGGAGAGGTTCGCCCTGACCGCGGTCGAGGGACTGGCTCCCCACGTACCCGTGGTCAAGCCGCAGAGCGCCTTCTACGAGCGCTTCGGCTCGCGCGGCGTCGCGGTGCTCGAGCGGGTCATCGCCGAGTCGAAGGCCGCCGGTGCGCTGGTGCTCCTCGACATCAAGCGCGGCGACATCGGCTCCACCAGCCAGGCGTACGCCGACGCCTACCTCGATCCGGCCAGCCCGCTCGGCTCCGACGCGGTGACGGTGAGCCCCTACCTGGGGTTCGGGTCGCTGACGCCGTTCGTCGAGACGGCGACGAAGTTCGACGCCGGCCTGTTCGTGCTCGCCCTGACCTCCAACAAGGAGGGCCCCGAGGTGCAGCACGCGACCGTGGAGGACGGCCGCAGCGTCGGCCGGGTCATGCTCGACCACCTGCGCCGGCTCAACGACGCCGAGACGCCGCTGGGCTCCTTCGGTGCGGTCGTCGGCGCGACGATCGACGGCGCGGACGGTGCCGGCGTGGCGTACGACTTCGGGTTCAACGGCCCCATCCTGGCGCCGGGCTTCGGTGAGCAGGGCGGCACCCCGGGCGACCTCGCCCGGATCTTCGGGTCCGCCAACGCGAACGTGGTCGCCAGCACCAGCCGCGGGCTGCTGCGCAAGGGGCCTGACGTGGCGGTGCTGCGCGGCGAGGCCCTGCGGCTGCGGGACGAGCTCGGCTGACACACTGGCGCCATGACCAGTCTCCGGATGGCCGCCCAGCTCCTCGTCCTGCCGCTCCTCGCCACGGGCCTGACCTCGTGCGGTGATCCGATCGACGACTACTGCCAGTCCCTGAAGGGACACCAGGCGGAGCTGACCAAGACGCTGGGGGAGGGCGACACCGGTGGGCTGATCGCCGCGCTGCCGGTCTTCGAGGATCTCGAGCGCAACGCGCCCGACGACATCGCGAAGGACTGGAAGACGCTCACCACCGCGATCTCGGGGCTCGACACGGCTCTGGACGACGCCGGCGTCGCCGCCGACGACTTCGAGAACGGCAAGCCGCCCGAGGGGGTCAGCGACGCCGAGGCGAAGAAGATCGCCGCCGCGGCGACACAGGTGAGCAGCAAGAAGACCCAGGAGGCGTCCGTACGCGTTCAGCAGCAGGCCCGGGACGTCTGTCACACCTCGCTGACCCTGTGAGCCTGGAAGCGCACCGGATGGACACCAGATAGGCGACCCCGATTGCCGCCCCGGCAACGTAATGGCTAGATTGGCGCGAGCGCTTACTTTCAGCGCTCAGCCGGGGGGCACGATCCCTGTACCGCGCGACCCGGTTGCCCTGTCGACTACACATTTGATCGTGAAAGGGAGTCTTCGTGGCTCTGCCTCCGGACATCACCCCTGAACAGCGCGCTGCCGCGCTGGCGAAAGCCGCGGCCTCGCGCCAGGAGCGGGCTGCTGTCAAGAACAAGGTCCGCACTGGCGGCATGTCCGTCATCGAGGTCATCGAGGAGGGGAAGAAGAACGAGGTCGTCGGCAAGATGAAGGTGATCGACCTGCTGACCTCCCACCCCGGCCTCGGCGAGGTGCGGGCAACCCAGATGATGGAGCGTCTCGGCATCGCGATGAGCCGCCGTGTGCAGGGCCTCGGCCCCAAGCAGGTGGCCGCGTTGGTCGAGGAGTTCGCTCGCCGATGAGTCTGATGGCGGACGAGAAGACCACGGCCGGCGCCGGCGACGGCCAGGAGAAGCGACTGGTCGTCCTGGCCGGTCCGACCGCGGTCGGCAAGGGCACCGTCTCCGCGGCGGTCCGCGACGACCACCCCGAGGTCTTCTTGTCCGTCTCGGCGACGACCCGGAAGCCTCGCGAGGGCGAGGTCCACGGGGTGCACTACCTCTTCGTCTCCGACGAGGAGTTCGACGCGATGATCGCCGGCGGCGAGCTGCTGGAGTGGGCCACGGTCCACAACATGGCGCGCTACGGCACCCCGCGCGGCCCCGTCGTCAAGGCGCTGGCCGAGGGCCGCCCGGCGATGCTCGAGATCGACCTGCAGGGCGCCCGGCTCGTGCGCGAGACCATGCCCGAGGCGATCTTCGTGTTCCTGGCCCCGCCGAGCTGGGAAGAGCTCGTCCGCCGCCTGGTCGGTCGAGGCACCGAGACCGAGGCCGAGCGGGAGCGACGCCTGGAGACCGCGCGGGTCGAGCTGGCGGCGGAGAAGGAGTTCGACGTCACCATCGTCAACCATGAAGTTCATCAGGCAGCCGATGAGTTGGTAACCTTGATGACGCTCGGGCTCCCGAGCAAGAAATCCGACCAAGCCGACAAGTGAGGCTCACGTGGCTGCCCCTCAGATCGACGCCCAGGGCGTGACCAACCCCTCGATCGACGACCTGCTGACGAAGACCGACAGCAAGTACAAGCTGGTTCTCTACAGCGCCCAGCGGGCTCGCCAGATCAACGCCTACTACTCGCAGCTCGGCGAGGGCCTTCTGGAGTACGTCGGCCCCCTCGTCGACACCCACGTCCAGGAGAAGCCCCTCTCGATCGCGCTGCGCGAGATCAACGAGGACCTGCTCACCTGCGAGGACATCGACCCGGCCGAGCTGGCCGCCCAGGCCGCCGCTGCTCAGGCCGCCGCTGCCGACGCGCCTGCCGCCGACGCCTGATCCAGGTCTTCCGCTGTCCACCAACAGCACCACCCCGGCCGCCGCTCTCGACGAGCGGCGGCCGAAAGTGGTCTTAGGGGTCGCCGGCGGCATCGCCGCCTACAAGGCGGCCGAGCTGCTGCGCCGGTTCACCGAGTCCGGCCATGACGTGACCGTGGTCCCCACGGCCTCTGCCCTCGAGTTCGTCGGTGCCCCCACCTGGGCGGCGCTGTCGGGCAAGGAGATCGCCACCGGCGTCTTCGAGAACATCACCGAGGTCCCGCACGTACGCATCGGGCAGCAGGCCGACCTCGTCGTGGTCGCGCCCGCGACCGCCAACACGCTCGCCCGCGCGGCCCACGGCCTGGCGGACGACCTGCTGAGCAACGTACTGCTCACCGCGCGCTGCCCGGTCGTGTTCGCCCCGGCGATGCACACCGAGATGTGGGAGCACCCGGCCACCCAGGCCAACGTCGCCACCCTGCGCGAGCGGGGCAACATCGTCATCGAGCCTGCCGAGGGCCGACTGACCGGCAAGGACACCGGCAAGGGCCGGCTGCCCGAGCCGGCCGAGATCTTCGAGCTCTCCCGCGCCGTGCTCGCCCACGGCGGCCGCGCGGACCTCGTCGGTCGCCGCGTCGTCGTCTCCGCCGGCGGCACCCGCGAGTATCTGGACCCGGTCCGCTACCTCGGCAACCGTTCCTCGGGTCTGCAGGGCTATGCCATCGCCCGGGCCGCCGCTGCCCGCGGGGCCGAGGTGACCCTGGTCGCGGCCAACGTGACCCTGCCCGACCCGGCCGGCCTGAAGGTCGTACGTGTCGGCACCACCGCCGAGCTGCGCGACGCCGTGGTCTCCGCGGCCGAGGGTGCGGACGCGGTGGTCATGGCCGCCGCTCCCGCCGACTTCCGCCCCACCGGGGTGAGCGAGGCCAAGATCAAGAAGGCCGCGGACGGCTCGGCGCCGACCATCGAGCTGATGCAGAACCCCGACATCCTGGCCGAGATCTCCCACCACCGGACCAAGCCCGGTCAGGTGGTGGTGGGCTTCGCGGCCGAGACCGGCGACGAGACCGGATCGGTGATCGAGCTCGCCACGGCCAAGCTGAAGCGGAAGGGCTGCGACCTGCTCGTCGTCAACGACGTCAGCGGGGGAGCGGTCTTCGGCAGCGAGGTCAACAAGGCGGTCATCCTGGGTGCCGACGGAGGCCACGTCGACGTGGCCGAGGGGGCGAAATCCGCCCTCGCAGAGGTCATCTGGGACCAGATCTCCTTACGCCTGGATGAACAACCCGCAAACTGACGACACGC
The DNA here is from genome assembly GCA_040302365.1 of Nocardioides sp. NPDC126508. GTDB lineage: Bacteria > Actinomycetota > Actinomycetes > Propionibacteriales > Nocardioidaceae > Nocardioides. The sequence continues at coordinate 1,222,995 of JBEOUM010000001.1, read as the reverse complement.
CGCGCGCCACGAGGCGGACCAGGTCTGCAGTCCTGGGATTCGGGGTCTATGTTTGTCGACCAGAACGATTGACCAATCTCCACCTGAACACACGAACCTGTGAAACGGAGCTACACGTGACCGGACGTCTCTTCACGTCGGAGTCGGTGACCGAGGGGCACCCGGACAAGATCGCCGACCAGATCAGCGACACCGTGCTCGACTACCTGCTCGAGCACGACCCCAAGAGCCGGGTGGCCGTCGAGACCCTGCTCACCACCGGCCTGGTCGTGGTCGCCGGCGAGGTGACCACCGACGCCTACGCGCCGGTCGCCCAGCTCGTGCGCCAGAAGATCCTCGACATCGGCTACGACTCCTCCCTCAAGGGCTTCGACGGCCACTCCTGCGGTGTCCAGGTCGCCATCGGCGCCCAGAGCCAGGACATCGCCCAGGGCGTCGACACCGCCGAGGAGCACCGCCTGGACAGCTCGGTCGACGAGCTCGACCTGCAGGGTGCCGGTGACCAGGGCCTGATGTTCGGCTACGCCTGCGACGACACGCCCGAGCTGTTCCCGCTGCCCATCAAGATGGCGCAGACGCTGGCCGAGAAGCTGACCGCGGTCCGCAAGGACGGCACGCTGGACTACCTGCGTCCCGACGGCAAGACCCAGGTCACCATCGAGTACGACGACGAGAACAAGGCCGTCCGCGTCGACACCGTCGTCCTCTCGACCCAGCACTCCGAGGAGACCACCCAGGAGCAGCTGCACGCCGACATCAAGAAGTACGTCATCGAGCCGGTGCTCGAGCAGTTCAAGTCGTCGGTCCCCTTCGACGGCTACAAGCTCCACATCAACCCGACCGGCCGCTTCGTCGTCGGTGGCCCGATGGGTGATGCCGGCCTGACCGGCCGCAAGATCATCGTCGACACCTACGGCGGCATGGCCCGCCACGGCGGCGGCGCCTTCTCGGGCAAGGACCCGTCGAAGGTCGACCGGTCGGCTGCGTACGCCATGCGCTGGGTGGCCAAGAACATCGTCGCCGCGGGCCTGGCCCGTCGCGCCGAGGTGCAGGTCGCCTACGCCATCGGCAAGGCCCAGCCCGTCGGTGTCTTCGTGGAGACCTTCGGCACCCACACGGTGCCCGAGGCCAACATCCAGAAGGCTGTCCTGGAGGTCTTCGACCTCCGCCCGGCCGCGATCGTGCGGGACCTCGACCTGCTCCGCCCGATCTACGCCAAGACCGCTGCCTACGGTCACTTCGGCCGCGAGCTCCCCGAGTTCACCTGGGAGCGCACCGACCGCGCCGAGGCGCTCAAGGCTGCCGCCGGCGCCTGACGCCCCGCACCCCCTGTTGCCGAGTCGGCCCGTCTTGACGGGCCGACTCGGCATGGCTTTTGGTCAAGACGGGCCGACTCGGCATTTCGTCGGCGGCTGCTGGTAGAAACGACCCCTGTGAGCCGGGGACCGCAGGAGGCAGCCGGGGCAGCCGAGCTGGAGCTGCCCGGGCTGGTTCGCGACCGGGTCAAGGAGGGGCGGGCGAAGGCCGCGGCCACGCGTGCGCGCAAGGCCGCCGAGGCGGAGACCGCCGAGGTCGACCCGGTCGCCAAGGTGCTGGTCGACCTGCCGATGGCCCATCTGGACCGACCCTTCGACTATGCGGTTCCGGCCTCGATGGCGCAGGAGGCGCGGCCCGGGGTGCGGGTCAAGGTGCGGTTCGGGCCCAAGGACGTCGACGGGTTCGTCGTCGCGCGGGCGGAGGCTTCCGAGCTCGCCAGGCTGCAGCCGCTCAAGCGGGTCGTCAGCCCGGAGGTGGTGCTGACGCCGCAGGTGGCCGCGTTGAGCGAGTCGGTCGCCCGGCGCTACGCGGGTCCGCGCGCGGACGTGCTCCGGCTCGCGATCCCTCCCCGGCACGCGTCGACCGAGAAGGAGCCGTCGCCGACCACCCCGGTCGCCCCCGCGTTCGATCCGGCCGCCGCAGCCGCTGCGTGGGCCGGTCACGAGCCGGCGACCGCGTTCCTGCGCCACCTGGCCTCGGGCGGGGCGCCGCGCGCGGTCTGGCACGCCGCGGCCGGCACCGACCACGCCGACCTGATCGCCCACGCGACCGCGGCGACGCTGGCCTCCGGGCGCGGTGCGCTGGTGGTGGTGCCCGACTGGAAGGACCTCGCCCGGCTCGACACCGCGATGACGAAGGTGCTGGGGGAGGGGCAGCATGCCGTGCTGGCCGCCGACGCCGGGCCGGCGCCGCGCTACCGGGAGTTCCTGCGCGTCGCCCGGGGGGCGGTGAAGGTGGCGATCGGCACCCGCGCCGCGGCCTTCGCGCCGGTCCATGACCTCGGGCTCGTGGTCGTCTGGGACGACGGCGACGACCTGCTCGCCGAGCAGCGATCGCCCTACCCGCACGCGCGCGACGTGCTGCTGCTGCGCGCCGAGCAGGAGCAGGCGGCCGCACTCGTGGGCGGCTTCGCGCGGACCGTGGAGGCGGGGTTCCTGGCCGAGACCGGCTGGGCGCAGGAGATCCGCCCGACCCGGGCGCTGGCCCGTGAACGGGTGAGCATCGAGATCACCGGCGACACCGACTTCGACCTCGAGAAGGACCCGCTCACCCGCGCCTCCCGGGTGCCCCGTGAAGCCCACGAGATCGTCCGGGCCGCGCTCACCACCGGCCCCGTCCTGCTGCAGACCCCGCGGCGCGGCTATGCGGCCTCGCTGGCCTGCGACCGGTGCCGTACGCCGGCCAGGTGCTCGGCCTGTCAAGGACCGCTGCAGCTCGGCGGGCCGGCCGTGCCACCGACGTGCGGCTGGTGCGGTCACGTCGAGACCGCCTGGGCGTGCGGATCCTGTGGAGGCTTCGGGCTGCGTGCGCCGATCATCGGCGAGGCGCGTACGGCTGAGGAGATGGGACGCTCCTTCGCCGGGGTGCGGGTGGTGACCTCTTCGGCAGGGGCCGTCAGGCAGACCGTGCCGGGCACCCCTGCCATCGTCGTCGCGACGATCGGCGCCGAGCCGGTCGCCGACGGCGGCTATGCCGCGGTCCTGCTCCTCGACACCTGGCTGCTGCTGGGGCGGCCGGACCTGCGTACGGACGAGGAGGCGCTGCGACGCTGGAGCAACGCCGCCGGACTCGTGCGGCCCGGTGGGCGGGTGCTGGTCGTCGGCGACCCGGCGTTGCCGGTGCTGCAGGCGCTGGTGCGCTGGGACCAGCCGGGCTTCGCCCGGCGGGAGGCGGCGGCGCGGCAGGAGGCCCATCTCCCGCCGGCCTCGCGGCTGGCCACGATCACCGGCACACCCGGGGCGCTCGACGACGCGCTCACTCTGCTGGCGCTCCCGCCGGGGGCGGAGGTGCTGGGGCCGGTGCCCGCCGATCCGACCTCCACCGGAGAGCCCCGGCTGCGCGCTGTCGTGCGCGTGCCGCGGTCCCTCGGGGCACAGCTCACCGAGGCGCTCGGGGAGCTGCAGCGGGTGCGGTCGGCGCGCAAGCTCGACCCGGTGCGGGTCCAGGTCGATCCGCCGACGCTCTGAGCCGGCGCCGCGCCGCGTAAAGTGGTCCCGACACGCTCGACCACCTAGGAGAACAGTGGCAGTCCAGCCCATCCGACTCTTCGGCGACCCCGTGCTGCGCAAGCCAGCGATCGAGGTCGTCGACTTCGACAAGGAGCTGCGCAAGCTCGTTGCCGACCTGACCGACACCATGCTCGAGGCGCCCGGCGCCGGACTGGCCGCTCCCCAGATCGGAGTGAGCCTGCGGGTCTTCACCTGGTACGTCGACGGCCAGGTGGGTCACCTGATCAACCCCGACCTGACCCTGTCGGAGGAGACGCAGGACGGGGGCGAGGGCTGCCTGTCGCTGCCCGACATCACCTTCGACTGCCGCCGCGCGCTGTCGGTGGTCGCCCGCGGCTTCGACATGCACGGTGAGCCGGTCACCATCGAGGGTTCCGAGCTGCTGGCCCGGGCGATCCAGCACGAGACCGACCACCTCGACGGCATCCTGTTCATCGACCGGCTCGACGAGGCTGCCCGCAAGGCGGCGATGAAGGAGATCCGGGAGTCGGAGTGGTTCGGCCTGGAGAAGCCGACCGTGAAGATCTCGCCGCACGCGACGAACGGGTTCGGGTTCTGATGCGGGTCGTCTTCGCAGGTACGCCCGAGGTCGCCGTACCGTCCCTGGACGCGATCGCCGCCTCCCGCCACGAGTTGGTCGGTGTCGTCACCCGGCCCGACGCCGCCCAGGGGCGCAGCAAGCGGCTGGTGCCGTCGCCGGTGGCGCAGCGCGCCGAGGAGCTCGGGGTTCCGGTGCTCAAGCCGGAGCACCCCCGCGAGCCCGAGTTCCAGGCCGCGCTGAAGGAGCTGGAGCCTGACTGCTGCCCGGTGGTCGCCTACGGCGCGATGCTGCCGCAGTCGGCGCTGGACATCCCGCCGCACGGCTGGGTGAACCTCCACTTCTCGCTTCTGCCCGCCTACCGCGGCGCCGCCCCGGTGCAGCGTGCGGTCTGGGCCGGGGAGGAGATCTCCGGCGCCACCACCTTCCGGATCGTGAAGGCGATGGACGCCGGGCCCGTATTCGGCACCATGACCCAGGCGCTGGCGCCCGAGGAGACCTCCGGGTCGCTCTTCGAGAAGCTCACCGCCGGTGGCGCCACGCTGCTGGTGTCCACGCTCGACGGGATCGAGAACGGCTCCCTGGAGGCGCGCGAGCAGCCGGCCGAGGGCGTCTCCTACGCCGACAAGATCACCGTCGAGGACGCCCAGGTCGACTGGACCCAGAACGCAGTGGCCATCGACCGGCAGATCCGCGCCTGCACCCCGGCGCCGGGCGCCTGGACGCTGCTCGACGGAGAGCGGTTCAAGCTCGGCCCGATCACCATGACCGACGACGAGGCCGCCCCCGGCCAGCTGGTCGTCCGCAAGAACGAGGTGCTCGTCGGCACCGGCACCACCGCCGTGCGCCTGGGCCGTGTGAAGGCCTTCGGCAAGAAGGAGATGCCGGCGGCCGACTGGGCGCGCGGCGTACGTCTGGAGTCCGGTGTCGCCTTCGAATAGGGCGCGGCGGCGTCCCGGTCAGCGACCGCCGGGCAAGCCGCGCGGCAGCAGCAAGCCGGTCGATCCGGCGCGGCTGGCGGCGTTCGAGGTGCTCAAGGCGGTGCGGGTCGACGAGGCGTACGCCAACCTGGTGCTGCCCCACGTCCTCGGCCGCCTCGGGCTGGAGGGCCGTGATGCGGCCTTCGCTACCGAGCTGGCCTCGGGGACGCTGCGGCAGCAGGGCACCTACGACGCGGTGCTCGCCGCCTGCATCGACCGGCCGCTGGCCAAGGTCGAGGCGAAGGTGCTCGACGTGCTCCGCCTGGGCGCCCATCAGGTGCTCTCCATGCGGGTGCCCGACCACGCCGCGATCTCGACCAGCGTCGACCTGACCCGGTCGAAGGTCGGGCAGGGGCCGGCGGGGTTCGTGAACGCCGTGCTGCGCAAGGTCACCCGCAAGCCTCTCGACGAGTGGGTCGCCGAGGTCGCCCCCGCGCGCGACCAGGACCACGACGGCTGGGCCACCGTCGCCTTCAGCCACCCGCGCTGGGTGGTCGAGCGGCTCGCCGAGGCGGTCGGCCGCGACCAGATCGACGCGCTGCTCGAGGCCGACAACGTGCCGCCGTCGGTCACGTTGGTCGCTCGCCCCGGGCGGGCCACGGTCGCCGAGCTCGGCGGCACATCGACGCCTTACTCGCCCTACGGGGTAACCCTCGACTCCGGCTCGCCGGCCGGGGTCGCCGCCGTCGCCGAGGGGCGTGCGGGAGTGCAGGACGAAGGGTCGCAGCTCGTGGCCATCGCCTTGGCCGAGGCGGCCCTCGACCGGCCCCAGGACCGGCCGGAGACCTGGCTGGACCTGTGCGCCGGGCCGGGCGGCAAGTCGGCCCTGCTGGCCGCTCTGGCGGCGCAGCAGGACGCGGACCTGGTCGCCAACGAGCGCCAGCCGCACCGTGCCGGACTCGTCCTCGCCAACCTCACCGACCGGTCGGCCGGCTCGCCGGTCGAGGGCGTCGCGGGGGTCGTGGCGGGCGACGGGACCCGGCCGCCGTTCAAGGACGCCACCTTCGACCGGATCCTCGTCGACGCCCCGTGCACCGGCCTGGGGGCGCTGCGCCGCCGGCCGGAGGCGCGCTGGCGGCGGGCGAGCGCCGACCTCGACGTACTCGTCGGCCTCCAGCGCTCCCTCCTCGACCGGGCGATCGACCTGACCCGGCCGGGCGGGGTGGTTCTCTACGCCACCTGCTCGCCGGTGCTCGCCGAGACCGAGGGTGTGGTGCAGGGCGTGCTCGAGGGCCGGTCCGACGTCACCGTCGAGCCCATCTCCGGGACGGTCGGCAAGGTGTCCGACAGCGCCGGGCCGATGGACGGCACGGTTCAGCTGTGGCCGCACCGCCACGGCACCGACGCGATGTTCCTCGCACTGCTGCGACGTGCCCCGGAGGGGATCAGCTGACCCACCTGAGCGATGAAGCGAGCGCCTCGAGCTCGGCGTCGGTGGTGCCCCGTCCGCTCTGCACGCTGATGAAGATCTCGCCGTGCAGGTCGGTGACGTAGGCACCGGAACCTGGACCAGCCTTGTCGGCGCTCGTGCTCCATGCCTCGTAGTCCTCTGCGGGGCGGATCACGAGGGCAGCGACGCCGCCGTCCTGAGACGTGCAGGACGCGCCGTCATCGATGAGGGACCACTCGCAGGTCCACCCCTTAGGGACCTCGACCGGCACGGTGGACACGAGCCCGTGTGGAAGACCCTCGGTAGCCATGCGGAGCCCGATGTACTCCTGGCTGATCGGGAAGCCGTCCGCCCAGTAGTCCTGTACGGCCTGTTCGGGGCCTGAGACCACCATCGTGAACCCGGTCCCGGGTCCGGTGATCGAGGAGCTGCTCTGGATCGTGATCTCCATGGTTTCGGCCTCTGCGTTGGTGACGACCAGACCGGTGAGACCGTTGCCGAGATCCATCGTCTGCCCCGATACGAGGGCGGCAGGAGAAGCCGAGGCAGAGGGCGCCCCGGCGGCACCGAGGGGAGCCTGGTCGACGGCAGTCGTGGACAGCAGCTGGGAGAGCCCGATCCCACCCGCAGCGAAGGCGCCGACGGCCGCGGCGGCCCCGACCGTCACAGCGAGGCGCCGGCGGCGCCGGATGCGTGAGCCCGCGCTGATGGCGTCGGCCGAGAGCCGGGCGTAGTCGGGGTGCTGGTCGGCGACACGCTCGCGCAGTGCCGTACGGAAGCTGGTCTCTGGGTCGTTCATCGGGTGGTCCTCTCCGGGAAGATGTCCGCAGCCAGCGGGCGCAGCCGTTCCAGGGCACGCTTCGAGCGGGTGCGGACCGCCGTCTCGGTCAGCCCGAGGTCGGCAGCGGTCTGGGACACGGATCGGTCCTCCCAATAACGTGCGACGAGCACGGCCCGGTCGGTCGGCGACAGCCGCTGGAGCGCGGCAAGCAGGTCGATCCGGGCACTGGGGTCGGCATCGCTGCCCGGATCGTCCGGCAGCGTCGAGGTCGGCGTCTCGGCGTTGCGCCGGAGCCGTCGGTGGGAGATGAATCCGTTGAGGAGCACACGTCGTGCGTAGGCCGTCGGGTTGTCCGCCCTGCTGACCCGGCGCCAGGAGGCGAAGACCCGGGCGTACGTCGTCTGGGTCAGGTCCTCGGCCAGGTGATGGTCACCGGTCAGCAGGAGGGCGGTGCGGTAGAGCGCGCCGCCCGTCGCATGGACGAAGTCGGCGAACTCCTCGGCGGAGGTCCTCGCGGTCGATGTGCTCACATCCCTTCGACGCCTCGGCGTGAGGTCCACGTGACACCCCCGTGAGGATCCGGATGAGCGAGTTTCGTTTCACCACATCATCTCAGCGCCTACGCTGGCGAGCATGGCCAAGGCATCGCCGTCGGTGGAGATCGAGGTGGACAACCGCGTCGTCAGGATCTCCAACCCCGACCGGGTCTACTTCCCTGAGACCGGTGCGACGAAGCTCGACGTGGCGCAGTACTACCTCGCCGTCGGCCCCGGCATCGTCAACGCGCTGTGGGAGCGGCCGTGCATGCTGCACCGGTTCCCCAAGGGCCTGGCGGGACCGAAGGTCCATCAGAAGCGGCTGCCGCAGGGTGCGCCCGACTGGATAGAGACCGTACGCCTCTACTTCCCGCGCTGGGGCCGGACCGCCGACGAGCTGTGTGTGACCGAGCTCGGCGCGGTGATCTGGGCGGTCCAGATGTCGACGGTGGAGTTCCACCCCTGGAACAGCCGCCGCGAGGACACCGAGAAGCCCGACGAGTGGCGCATCGACCTCGATCCGGGGCCGGACTGCCCGTTCTCGACCGTGCAGACCGTCGCGGGGATCGTCCGCGAGATCCTCGACGAGCTCGGTGCCGTCGGCTACCCGAAGACGAGCGGTGGCTCCGGGATGCATGTCTACGTGCGGATCCCGGCGGAGCACGGCTTCGCCGACGTACGCCGCGCCGCGCACGCCTTCGCCCGCGAGGTCGAGCGCCGGGCGCCGAAGCTGGTCACCACCGCGTGGTGGCGCAAGGACCGCGACCCGGCGCAGCTGTTCGTCGACTTCAACCAGAACACCCGGGACCACACCATCGCGTGCGCCTACTCGATCCGCGGCGTCGCCGACGGCCGGGTCTCCACCCCGATCACCTGGGAGGAGACCAAGGACGTCGACCCGCGCGAGTTCACGATGCGTACGGTGCCGGCGCGGTTCGCGGAGATCGGCGACCTGCACGCCGACATCGACGACCATCCGTTCTCGATCGAGCCGCTGCTCGAATGGGCCGCCCGCGACGAGCGCGACGGGGCCGAGACACCGCCCGAACCGGACGCCGAGACCGACGCCGAGACCGACGCCGGGTGACCGTCACCAGACCTTGAGCCGCTCCCCGAGGGTGCGGGCGAGCTCCTTGGAGTAGGTCGCGGTGAGGTGGTGGCTGTCGCGGTGGGTGATCTTGTCGCCGACGACGGTGGTGCAGATGCCGACGGAGTCGCAGAACATGTCGTCGAGGTCGACGGTCTCGACCCGAGCGGCCTTGGCCGCCTGGATCTGCAGGTCGGCGCCGTCCTGCTGGCTCGCGAGCGGCTTGTAGGTGCAGGGGGAGAGCGTCTTGTTGCTGCTCAGGCAGGTGGCCGGGTCGAACTCGAGCGCGGGTACGTCGCGCAGCCACACGGTGCGCTTGGCGACCGGCTTCACCTGGGCCAGCAGCCGCTGGTAGCCGCGGTAGACGGCGCGGCGTACGACCTCGCGGTCGGTGTGCCGGCCCGAGGAGTCGTGGTAGGCGGCGCTGATCGGTCGTGAGGAGATCAGCAGCAGGTCGGGGCGTAGCTTCTTGACCGAGGCGAGCATGAAGTCGTGGAAGTCGTCGCACGAGGTCATCGGGTCGGTGCTGTCGATCTTGTCGGGCGTGACCAGGGAGACGGTGCACTGCGGCATCGCCAGCACGTAGGCGCGGTAGCCGGACCGCTCGGCGATCTCCTCGATCGCCGGCGTCCAGTGACGCGCGTGGGAGTCGCCGATGATCACGATCGTCTTCTCGGCATCGGTGTCACCGCGGGGGCACAGCTTGCGGACGCTGGTCGAGTAGTAGTTGCACTCGCCGACCTCCTCCACGTCGTCGGAGAGGTGGGTGAGCCCGGGCGTCAGGTTGGTGGGGATCGCCTGGTTCTTGCGCGCGGCCAGCACCGAGGCCTTCACCAGCGCCGGGAGCGGGTCGGGCTCCGGCGCCTTCGCGGCGGGCGGCGCGGCGCTCGACGCCGGCCGTTCGGGCTGCTTCTCCGGCGTCCCGGAGGCGTCGGACTCGGCGAGCGTGATGGCCGGCTGGTAGCCGTCGCGGGCCGAGCCCGTGGCGTAGGCGTTGGCCCCGAAACAGGTCACCGCGACCAGGGTGAGGCTCAGCGGGTAGAGCGCCACCGGGCCGAGCGTGGCTGCTCGACCGAACGCCGGACGGTGCCACAGCGAGCCGCGCCGGAACGGCTCCTCGACGTAGTGGTAGGAGAGCCCCGCCAGCACGAACGCCAGCGCCACCAGGAGCGCCTGCTCCCACCAGCGCAGCTCGCGGCCGAGCTGCAGCTCGGCCAGGACCAGCACCGGGAAGTGCCACAGGTAGAGCGAGTAGGACCAGTTGCCGATGATCTGCAGCGGCCGCACCGACAGCAGCCGGCCCACCACCGTCGGGCCGTGCCACAGCGTGCCGGCGACGATGATGAAGACGCTGCCGAGCACCGGCACGAGCGCCGGGGTGCCCGGGAACGGGGTCGCGTCGTTGAACTGCAGGCAGGCGCACACGATGAAGAACATCCCGAACGCCGAGAGCACCTGCGCCCGCCAGCGCGCGGTCGCGTCCTGCGGACCGTCGTCACGGAACGCGATCGCCGCGATCGCACCCAGCCCGAGCTCCCACGCGCGGGTGAAGGGCGAGAAGTACGCCGCCTCCGGGCTGGTCCGGGTCAGCACCGCCGAGACCAGCAGCGAGGCCACGATGCCGACCCCGAGCGCGATGACCAGCACTCGTCTGCGCCCGCGCTGGTCGGGCTCGGCGTTCGCGCTGCGCCGCCGCATCGCCCACAGGCACCCCAGGATCACCAGCGGCCAGACCAGGTAGAACTGCTCCTCCACCGCGAGCGACCAGAAGTGCTGCAACGGCGAGGGCGGCAGAGCAGCCGAGAAGTAGTCGGTCTCGAGCGCCGAGAACCGGAAGTTGGCGGCGAACGCCGCCGACCACAGCGCGTCGACGGCGATCACCCGGGTGCGTACGAAACCGAGGAAGAGGGATGCGTAGACGACCGTCGCGAGCAGCACCAGCGTCGCCGCGGGCAGGATCCGGCGGGCCCGGCGCGCGTAGAAGCCGAGCAGGCTCACCCGGCCCTCGGTGCGCACCTGCCGCATCAGCTGCTGGGTGATCAGGAAGCCCGAGATCGCGAAGAAGACGTCCACGCCGACGAAGCCGCCGGTCAACGAGCCGAACCCGACGTGCAGGGCGACGACCGCGAGCACCGCGATCGCGCGGAGCCCCTGGATGTCGGGACGCTGCCGAGACGAGGTCGCGCTCCCGGTGGTCGAGCTCACGGGCGCCGCACCTCCCTCAGCCAAGCGCATCCGTCACAGTCGTCGCGACGATAACTCTCGTAACCTGCCGATCCTGGTAGACGCGCCTAGGGCTCTAGTCGAGATCGAGGTCATCGCCCGCCGTGACGGGCCCTGGAGTGGCCGGAAGCGGGGGAGGGGTGCCGCCGAAGGCAGGGCACAGCGGCTTGTGGGCGCACCAGCCGCACAGCTTCCCCGGGTTCGGCAGCCACTCGCCGGTCTCCTGAGCGGTGCGGATGGCCCGCCAGATCGCCTCGGCCTTGCGCTCGGTCGCGAGCAGGTCCGCCTCGTCGGGTACGTAGCGCAGGATGTCGCCCGAGCCGAGGTAGATCAGCTGCAGCATCGCCGGCACCACGCCCCGGGTGCGCCAGATGACCAGGGCGTAGAACCTGAGCTGGAACAGCGCCTTCGCCTCGTAGGCCTCGCTGGGCACGCGGCCGCTCTTGTAGTCGACCACCCGGATCCGGCCGTCGGCCGCGACGTCGACGCGGTCGATGAACCCTCGCAGCAGCAGCTTGGAGTCGAGCAGCGCCTCGACGTAGTGCTCCCGCTCGGCGGGCTCCAGGCGCCGCGGGTCCTCCAGGTCGAAGTAGCGCCGCAGCACCTGCCGGCACGACTCCAGCCAGGCGACCTCCGCCTCCTCGGCCGCCGTCGTGAACAGCGTCGCCAGGGCCGGGTCGAGGCTGCGTACGTCCTCCCAGGCCTGCTCGACCATCGATCTCGCCTGCCGGGGCGTGCGCTCGGGAGCGGGCAGGTCGAAGAGGTCCTCGAGCACCTTGTGGACCACGGTCCCGCGGGCGGCGGCTTCCGAGGGCGGCTCGGGGAGCTGGTCGATGGTGCGGAACCGGTAGAGCAGCGGGCACGAGGTGAAGTCGCTCGCCCGGCTCGGCGAGAGCGATCCGAGCACGTTGGCGCCGTCGACCGGTGTCGACCGTGCGTCTGCTGGTGAGGTGCTCATGCCGCCGGCTCCGTCGAGGAGGGCCGAGAATACGGAACCGGCGGCCTGAGGCCCATTGCCGCTCGCTGGCGCTCGCTCATGCGGCCGACACTATGCGCAAGCACCGACAGTCGGGTCGAACCGGCCCGGCAGCCGTCTTTACAGTACGCTCGGGATGTGGCAGACCCTGACCCACGCCCCGGCGGCGACAAGCCGGTCGAAGAGGCGGCGCCCAGCTCCCGAGTCCCGGGCACGATCAAGGTCGGCTCCATCGCGGGCAGCGACGTCCTGGTGACGCCCTCCTGGTTCTTGATCGCGGCGCTGATCGCCTGGCTGATGGCCCCGCAGATCGAGGCCGTGGAGCCGGGTCTGGGCTGGCTGACGTACGTCGCCGGCTTCGCGTTCGCGGTCGTCCTCTACGGGGCGGTGCTGCTGCACGAGGCGGCCCACGCGATCGTCGCGAAGCGGCTGGGCTACCCCGTGGGCGTGATCATGCTGCACTTCCTCGGCGGTGCGACCGCCGTCGAGAAGGAGGCGAGGAGGCCGCGAGACGAGTTCTGGATCGCGGTGGTGGGCCCGCTGGTGTCGCTCGCAGTCGCTGCGGTCGGGTTCGGTGTCTCCTTCTTCACCCCCGACGGCCTGATCGGCCTGATCGTCGCCGGTCTCTGGGTCACCAACCTCTTCGTCGGTGTCCTCAACCTCGTCCCCGGCCTGCCGCTCGATGGTGGCCGGGTGCTCAAGGCGGGCGTGTGGGGCGTGACCGGCAGCATCAACCGCGGCAGCCTCGTCGCCGGCTGGGCCGGCCGCGTGCTCGCGGTGCTGGTGCTGTTCTGGCCCTTCATCCAGGGACAGATCCTCGGCGTCCAGCCGAGCCTCAAGAACTACGTCTTCGCCGTCATCATCGGCGTCTTCCTGTGGAGCGGCGCCTCCGCTGCGATCACCTCCGCGAAGATCCGCCTCCGCCTCCCGCTCCTCGTCGCCCGCGACCTCGCCCGCCGAACCCTGGCCGTGCCCGCCGACCTCCCCCTGGCCGAGGCCGTACGCCGCGCCCAGGAGGCCGAGGCCGGCAGCATCGTGACCGTGACCAGCGGCGGCGAGCCGATCGGGCTCGTCCACGAGGGCGCGCTGCTGGCCACCCCGGAGGACCGCCGCCCGTGGATGGCCACCTCGACGGTCACCCGCCGGCTCGAGGACGGCCTCACCCTGCCGGCCGACATCGACGGCGAGGCGCTGATCCAGGCGATCTCGAAGACCCCGGCTCCCGAATACCTCCTGGTCGAGCCCGACGGCTCGATCTACGGCGTCCTGGTCACCTCCGACGTCGACGCCGCCTTCCGCGCGGGAGCCTGAGTCGCGGTTTGCCGGGTTGGCCGCCGAAACGGGTAGCCTCAGCGGGTGTCAAGCGCTGATATCCCAGACATTCCGGCCGAGGCCCGAGCGGGCGTGCACCGCGGGCCGCTCCGTGAGGGCGAGTGGGTGCGGCTGACCGACACCAAGGGTCGCCGTCACAACTTCGAGCTCGTCGCGGGCAAGCGCTTCTTCTCCAACAAGGGCCACATCGACCACGACGAGCTGATCGGCCGCGAGGAGGGCTTCACGGTCACCGCCTCCACCGGCGGCGAATACCTGGTCTTCCGCCCGCTCCTGTCGGAGTTCGTCGTCTCCATGCCCCGCGGTGCCGCCGTCGTCTACCCCAAGGACGCCGCCCAGATCGTCGCCATGGCCGACATCTTCCCGGGTGCCTCCGTGGTGGAGGCCGGGGTCGGCTCGGGCGCCCTGACCTGCTCGCTGCTGCGCGCGGTCGGTCCGTTCGGGAAGGTCACCTCCTTCGAGCGCCGCGAGGAGTTCGCCGAGGTCGCCCGCAAGAACGTCGACCAGTTCTTCGGCACCCCGGCAGGGGAGTCCCACCCCAACTGGTCGCTCAACCTCGGCGACCTCCAGGAGGAGCTCCCGCGGCAGCAGATCCGCTGCGACCGGCTGATCCTCGACATGCTCGCGCCCTGGGAGTGCGTCGACGCGGCCGCCGAGTCGCTCTACCCCGGCGGCATGGTCTGCGCCTACGTCGCGACCACCACCCAGCTGTCCCGCTTCGTCGAGACGGTCCGGGCCTACGGCGGGTTCACCGAGCCGCAGGCGTGGGAGTCGCTGGTGCGCGACTGGCACGTCGAGGGGCTCGCGGTCCGTCCGGGTCACAAGATGATCGGCCACACCGCCTTCCTGGTCACGGCCAGGAGGCTGGCACCGGGCGAGCGTGCGCCTCGCAAGACGCGGCGACCTGCCCCCGGGGCGTACGGGGTCGACTACACGGGTCCGCGGCCGGCCGACATGCCGGCTCCCGAGCCCGTCGCGGACGTCGTTCCGGGTTCCACGCCGGAGGATGCCACCGAGCTGGACTGAGTCGGCTCCGCGGCCGCTCATGTTTCCGACGTGCCACAGGTCGACACGAACCGGTCGAAGTCGACCGAATAGTGTCCAACACCGGTAAATCCTTCTCCTCTCCTACCCCTCCGCCTTGTAGGGTCGAAGAAGTAGAGGAGGTGTGCTGATGTCGACATCCGATGGATTCCATTCCGAGGGGCGCAGCCCCGAGGAGCTCGAGAGTCATGTCCGTTTCCTCGAAGCTGAGGTGACCGACCTGCGGCACAGACTGACCGAGATGCCCGGATCTTCGCGTGGCCTGGAGGCGCGGCTCGCTGACGCGCAGCGCTCCCTGGCCGCCGTGACGTCGCAGAACGAGCGACTCACCGTGACGCTTCGGGATGCCCGAGACCAGATCATCAAGCTCAAGGAGGAGGTCGACCGGCTGGCACAGCCGCCAGCAGGCTTCGGCACCTTCATCGAGCGCAACGAGGACGACTCGATCGACGTCTTCACCGGCGGGCGCAAGCTCCGGGTGACCGCGTCGCCCAACGTCGACCTCGACGAGCTGCGCTATGGCCAGGAGGTCATGCTCAACGAGGCGCTGAACGTCGTGGCCGCGATGGAGTTCGAGAAGGTCGGCGAGGTGGTGATGTTCAAGGAGCTGCTCGCCGACGGCGAGCGCGCCCTGGTCATCGCCAACGCCGACGAGGAACGGGTCGTACGTCTGGCCGAACCGCTCCTGCAGGACGCCATCCGCGCCGGCGACTCGCTGCTGCTCGAACCGCGGTCGGGATATGTCTACGAGAAGGTGCCCAAGTCCGAGGTCGAGGAGCTCGTGCTGGAGGAGGTGCCCGACATCTCCTACGAGTCGATCGGTGGCCTCAGCGGCCAGATCGAGCAGATCCAGGACGCGGTCGAGCTGCCCTACCTCTACCCGGAGCTCTTCATCGAGCACCAGCTCAAGCCGCCCAAGGGCGTGCTGCTCTACGGCCCTCCGGGATGTGGCAAGACCCTGATCGCGAAGGCCGTCGCCAACTCGTTGGCGAAGAAGGTCGCCGCGAAGACGGGGGCGGACGGCAAGTCCTACTTCCTCAACATCAAGGGCCCCGAGCTCCTCAACAAGTACGTCGGTGAGACCGAGCGCCACATCCGCCTGGTCTTCCAGCGGGCTCGGGAGAAGGCCGCGGCCGGCACGCCGGTCATCGTCTTCTTCGACGAGATGGACTCGCTGTTCCGTACGCGTGGCACCGGTGTCTCCTCCGACGTGGAGAACACCATCGTCCCGCAGCTGCTCTCCGAGATCGACGGTGTCGAGGCGCTGGAGAACGTCCTGGTCATCGGCGCCTCCAACCGCGAGGACATGATCGACCCGGCGATCCTGCGGCCTGGTCGTCTGGACGTGAAGATCAAGATCGAGCGTCCCGACGCCGAGGGTGCTCGCGACATCTTCTCGAAGTACCTGGTCTCCGACCTGCCGCTGCACCCGACCGATGTGGGCGAGTTCAACGGCGACAAGCAGGCCACCGTCGACGAGCTGATCCGCACGGTCGTCGAGCGGATGTACACGGAGTCCGAGGAGAACCGCTTCCTGGAGGTCACCTACGCCAACGGCGACAAGGAGATCCTCTACTTCAAGGACTTCAACTCCGGCGCGATGATCCAGAACATCGTCGACCGGGCCAAGAAGATGGCCATCAAGTCCTTCCTGGACTCCGGTGAGGACGCCGCCCAGAAGGGCCTGCGGGTGCAGCACCTGCTCCAGGCCTGCGTGGACGAGTTCAAGGAGAACGAGGACCTCCCCAACACCACCAACCCCGACGACTGGGCCCGTATCTCCGGCAAGAAGGGCGAGCGGATCGTCTTCATTCGCACGCTCATCACCGGCAAGCAGGGCACCGAGCCGGGTCGTTCGATCGAGCAGGTCTCCAACACGGGTCAGTACCTGTAGCAGAGTCCGTACGCAGGGCCCGCTTCCGTCCGGGAGCGGGCCCTGTGCCGTTCGGAGATCCCTCAGCGCGCCTGGACCGAGACGAGCGCCGCGTTGCCGCGCGAGTCGACCTTCGCGACCGCGACGGCGTGGCCGCCGCTGACCTCGGACTCGATCTCCCGGGCCCGGTCCTGGTTGACGAAGAGGCTCTCGATGCCGCAGCTGAGCCGCCAGCCGTCGTCGTGGCACTTCAGGAACGGCCCCTCGGGAGGCCGGTCGGTGGTGACACCGGTGGCCTCCCAGACCTGGCCACGTCGGGTGAGCGAGACGTACGCGTCGCCGGTCTCCTGGGTCGTACGCGTGCTGATGCCGGCATAGGAGAGGTCGACGTAGGCGCCCCGGAACGGGTCGATCGGGTCGACCGGCTCGACCCGGAGCCGGATCTCCTCGCCGGTGACGCGTGCGGAGAGCTGGCCGGCGACGGCGATGCCGACGAGGCCGAGGTTGAGGAGGCAGACGAGTGCCACCCGGGTGCGAGCGTTCATGAGAGGGCCTCACCGAGGTTGGCGGCCACGCCTCGCCGGGCGCGGTCGAAGACGAAGCCGGTGGCGAGCAGGAGCGTGCCAAGCAGCAGGAACAGGGTCGCGCCGGACATGATCGGCGCGAAGACCGCGAAGCTCTGCATGGTCGTGAAGACGACCAGTGCGCCGGTGGCGAGCACGACGAGCAGCGTCTGGTCGCGTACGGAGCCGTCGACGGCGACCGCACCGGCCACGACGACGTACACCGCGATGCTGACGAAGGCGGAGAGCCACGCCTCGCCGGACACGGACGCGAAGTCCTTCACGTGCGGGTCCCAGGCGACCAGCGCCAGCCCGAGCGGCACGATGAGCGCCGAGGCCAGCACCTCCCACCGGGACAGCCCGGTCGTACGAGCTGCCGCGGCTGCGACGAGGAGCACTGCGATCACCAGCGCCACGAGAAGGGTCGGGCTCCACGCCAGGTCGCGGTCGCCGATCTGCGGGATGGCGGCGACGAAGAGTCCACCCAGGACGAGTACGCCGCCCGCCAGTCGCCACACCTGCGCGAAGGTCTCCCGGCCCCGGTCGTGCAGGGCGGCCATCGCGGTGGCGACCACGCCTCCGACGAGCACCGCGAAGACGCCGGCGAACGTGCTCTCGCTGGTCGCCACCACCTGCCAGTCGAACCAGATCATCGTGGTGACGATGCCGACGACGAGCGGCGCCAGGCCGGTGCTCGCGTAGGCGTAGAGCAGCGCCCCGAGCCCCCACAGCCCCACCAGCGAGGGCTCGTACGCCGGCACCTGGAGGCTCTGCGCGGCCTGGAAGACGACGCCGCCGAAGCTCATCGCCGCGATGCCGCGGAACGCGCCGCGCAGGGGCCGGGGGAGCGGGAGCGTCTCCGCGGCGGCGGTGAACGCGAGCCAGATGACGACGATCCCGGCGAACCGCGCCAGCGGGGAGAGCGCGTCGAGGTTGGTCGCCACGAGCCACACCAGCCCCACTCCCACGAACGCGCCACCGAGATAGGAGATGACCCGCGTCAGCGAGCCGGAGCGGGAGGCGACGTACTGCCCCGTGATCTTCTCCGCGGTGTCCGCGGTCAGGAGGCCCTCGCTCACCCAGCGGTCGGTCTCGCTGTTCAGCCAGTCGAGCCGCCTCGGTGCGACTGGTCGTACTTCAGTGTCCATAGGACCAATTGCAGCGGCTCGAGAGGGAGCCGCGCGTGAGCACACGTACTCAACTCATTTCGGCTGCGCGGGCGGAGGTCGCGGCGATAGCCTTCGGGTATTCGCGGGGATCGCTCGCGCGGAGTGGACGGAGAACGGCCCTGGTCCGGGCGCTCGCCGGCCGAGCCGGACCGCGCGGCACCGACCCCGGTTCCTGATCCTCTAAGGTTGAACGACGTGGCAGAAGACATGGGGCGCAAGGACATCGAGGCCGGGCTGGAGACCCGCCATGAACTGGGGGACGCGTTCGACGCCGAGCTTGTCGCCGGCTTCGCCGACCGCATCGAGAAGACCGTCCAGGAGCGGGTCGGCGCCACCGCCGCCGCGCGCACCCTCGCCGAGCGCAACGAGTCGCGCACCTCGGTCTTCCAGTTCGTGCTCGGCGCCGGCTCGGCCGTCGCCGGCATCCCGATCAGCATCACCCTCGGTGTCACCGACAACCTCGGTGCACTGGTGATCTCCTGGGTCGGCCTGGTGGGCGTCAACGTCGCCCACGCGCTGCGTACGCGCAAGCGCTGAGGCGGGGGTACAGACAGCTCGACCGAACGACCCTCAGGGCGCCGTGGTGGGAGCCGGGGCGGGCTGAGGTCGCTGCTGCTGCCACTCACGTGCGCTGGACACGTAGATGGCGGAGTTGAGGACCACGCCGAGCAGGAAGCCGAACTGCCCTGTGACGAGGGCGAAGGCGGTCCAGGGGATCTGGGTGATGAGCAGGAAGTGCTGCGCCCACCAGACCTTCCTGCCGACGAGCGCCGTTCCGGCGACTCCGAGAAGGGTCAAGGCGTAGGACCAGAGATCGGTCACGAGGGTGCGAAGGCTTTCTCAAACGTGCATGCGGTGGCCCGGGTTCGCTGGTCCCGAGTTGCGGCGAAGATTCGCTTGGTAGAAATCTTGACGGCTGCGACTGGGTATCGTCAAAGTGACACGAATGTGCGCCGTATCACGCCGAAGCGCGGTTCACGATGTGGGGCATCACCTACGCTTCCCACAGCCCCATGAGAGCTCACTCTTCCATCTCCCCGGTCCACTGGACCCCGAGGAGCAGCGTGTCATCGGTCTCGGCGATCGTCGTGAACCCCAGGCGCCGGTAGAAGCCGACCGCGCGGGTGTTGGCGGTGCTGACGCCGAGGTGTGCGCCGCGTACGCCGGCGACGTGGAAGGCGCCGAGCATCATGCCGATCAGCTCCTTGCCGACGCCCTGGCCCTGGGCGCGGGGGAGCAGGTTGATGTGCAGGTGCGCCGGGAAGTCGCTCAACAGCTCGCCCGGCGTACGCACCGGGCGGTGGATCAGGGACCGCAGCCGGGCGTTCCAGTCCGAGCGGTCGTGGTCGGGCCCGGGGTCCGGGTTGACCACGCGCAGCGCGGGCCACCAGTCCTCCTCGCACTCCTTCTCGAAGGCACGGGTGAACGGGGTGCCGACGACGTAGCCCACCACGCCCTCGGAGTCGACCGCGACGAACCCGAGCCCGAGGCGGAGCACGATGTAGGGAGCGGCGTAGATGTTCCCCGGCAGCCGCGGGTCGTCGTAGAACCCGGTGGCGTCCTCGCCCGATGCCCCGGTCAGCAGACAGATCGAGAAGAGATCGTCGAGGTCGTCGGCGGTGGCCCGCCGGATCTCAGGAGTGCCCATGCCCCAACCTCACCATGACCCGCCTCCGCCGTCGCCGCCGCCTCCACCACCGAAGCCTCCGCCCCCGCCGCCCCCGCCGGAGAACGAGGCTCCGTTACCGCCCGATCCCGACAGCCCGTCGCTGCTGAAGGTCGAGGAGATCTCGTAGGAACGGATCGCGGAGCCGAGCGACTGCTCGAAGTCGTCGGCGAGCGTCGAGACGAGCCCGCCCCCGTCGGCAGCGGCCGGCTGAGCGTTCCCGCCTACCTGGGTATAGGCCAGGTAGGCGGGCACGGCTAGGGCAGCGGCGCCGGTCACGCTGACCCGCCGTGCCCACTCGTCGGTGATCCCGAACCCGACCGCCCAGGGCAGCTCGGAGTCGTAGAGGGCCTGGTCGCCGTCGAACCTGTCCGACTGGGCGCGGAGCGTCCGGCTGAAGCCGAGCGCCTCGGCGGCCAGCCGCCGGCCGGCATCGGTGCGCACCAGTCCCGCGCCCTCCGGGAGCACCGGGATGATCAGCACCGCGAACACGCCGGGCACGAGCGCGCACAACGCGGTGCCACCGGGACGTACGAACGCGAGGAGGATCGTTGCGATCGCGGCCGGCCAGAACAGGAAGTGCCAGACGCCCCGGTCCGTACGCCGCTCGAGGAGCTTCCGCCTGATCGCCCACGACTCCAGGTCCTTGCGCATCGTGACCCGGGCCTCGCTCAGCTTCCAGCCGGCGGCCTTCGCCGCCCTCGACTTCCTGCTCGCCCCGATCGCCACACCGTCGAGTTTCCTGACTCTCCGTGTCACCGTGTCGATCCGGTCCCACGCCGCGTCCTCGTCGACGCGGACCCGCCACCCGTTCTGCGTCGAGCGGATCGTGGCCAGTCCCCGGGAGGCGGCGTAGAGGACGCCGGCGGCGAGGAGGGTGGGTCTGGCCCTCTTCGAGATGATGTACGCAACCTGTGCCGGCCCCACTCCGTCAGGAGGCATCGCCCGCGGCTGAGCCGGCGGCAGCGGATCCCGGGTCCTCACCAGCACATACACCGCCGGGACGGCGAAGCCAACCGTCAGCGCCAGCAGTACGGCGACCATCGTGAGGTCGGCGCCCATGACCGGGTCCCACGCCTGCGGCCAGGGGAGCACCTCGTCGGAGGCCGGCGGGGCGGCCATGTCCAGCCCGGTGCGTACGGTGACCGGCGTGCCGGGGTCGAGCGGCCCGGTGGTGATCTCGAGGTCGGTGCCGTCCGGGCCGGCCGTGGTGGAGCATCCCTCGAACGGGCCCTCACCGACGGCGCAGCGTACGTCCGAGGCCAGCGCGGGCAGGGTGAGGGAGAGGGTGGCGTGCTCGATCGGCAGGCGCCAGCCCGAGGGGATCAGGTTCCAGTAGAAGGTGGACCGGTCGCCGTCGGGCTGGAGGACCGAGGACATCCGATAGCTGATCTCGTAGACGTGCTCTCCGGCGGGGATCTTCTCGTCCGGGCTGCCGATGCGGAGGTCGGTGTAGCGCCCGGCCCGGCCCTCCCGGGTGACCTCGGTCTCGGCGGCGGGCTGCTCGGGTGCCCGGCCGCCGTCGACCAGCACGTCGATCTTCTCGGGCACCCGACGCAGGCCGGGTGCGTTGGGGTCGCGCGAGTCGAAGAACCGGAAGATGCCATGGCGGGTGGAGTCCGGGAACTCCACGGTGAGCGTCTCGGTGACGGACATGGTGCCCTCGTCGTCGACGACGAAGGAGCCGCGGTAGTCGGTGATCGTCGGGCCCTCGGTGGCCTCGTCGCCGGCGGACGTCTGCCGGTCCGCGGCCAGGGGCCACAGCACCAGGGCGGCGAGGGCGAGCCCGCCGATCACGTACCCCCGGACACGGCCTCTCACTGGTCTCCTCCCGGTGCCGCCCAGCCGAACAACCACGGGCAACCTCAGCGTGGCGTATGGATGCTCACGTGCACTCGTGCACGTGGCCGGTAGCCTTGCAGGCATGAGCGTACGACGGGTGATGGGCACGGAGGTCGAATACGGAATTTCCGTGGCCGGACAGCCCCAGGCCAACCCGATGGTGGCCTCGAGCCAGGTCGTCAATGCGTACGCATCCTCGACGCTGAAGGCGAGGAGAGCGCGCTGGGACTTCGAGGAGGAGTCACCGCTGCGCGACGCGCGCGGCTTCGACATGTCGCGTCAGGTGGCCGATCCCAGCCAGCTCACCGACGAGGACCTCGGGCTGGCCAACGTCATCCTCACCAACGGCGCCCGGCTCTACGTCGACCACGCCCACCCGGAGTTCTCCTGCCCCGAGGTGACCAACCCGCTCGACGCGGTGCGCTGGGACAAGGCCGGCGAGCAGGTGATGCTCGACGCCTCCCGTGCGGCCGCGCGGCTGCCGGGCAACCCGCAGATCCACCTCTACAAGAACAACACCGACAACAAGGGCGTCTCCTACGGCGCGCACGAGAACTACCTCATGCGCCGGAGCACCGCGTTCGCCGACATCGTCAAGCACCTGACCCCGTTCTTCGTCTCCCGGCAGGTCTTCGCCGGCGCCGGACGGGTCGGGATCGGCCAGGAGCGCCCCAAGCACGGTTTCCAGATCTCCCAGCGCGCCGACTTCTTCGAGGTCGAGGTCGGCCTGGAGACGACGCTCAAGCGGCCGATCATCAACACCCGCGACGAGCCCCACGCCGACCCGGAGAAATACCGCCGCCTCCACGTGATCCTCGGCGACGCCAACCTCGCCGAGATCTCGACCTACCTCAAGGTCGGGAGTACGTCGCTGGTGCTCGCCATGATCGAGGACGGCTACATCACCCGTGATCTCAGCGTCGACGGTCCGGTCTCCTCGCTGCGCGCGGTCTCCCACGACCCGACGCTGAAGACCCTGATCACCCTCAAGGACGGTCGCAAGCTGACCGCCGTCCAGCTGCAGATGGAGTATCTGGACCTGGCCAAGAAGTTCGTCGAGGAGCGCTACGGCTCCGACGCGGACTACCAGACCAAGGACGTCCTGGAGCGCTGGGAGTCGGTGCTCGACCGGCTCGAGCGCGACCCGATGGAGTGCGCGAACGAGCTCGACTGGGTCGCGAAGTACAAGCTCCTGCTCGGCTACCGCGACCGTGACGGCCTGGAGTGGGACGACCCCAAGCTCCACCTGATCGACCTGCAGTACGCCGACATCCGCCCCGAGAAGGGCCTCTACCACCGCCTGGTCCGCGCCGGGCGGATCGAGCGGCTGCTCACCGACGACCTGGTGGAGAAGGCGATGCACGAGCCGCCGAGCGACACCCGGGCCTACTTCCGTGGCCGCTGCCTGGAGAAATACTCTGAGAACGTCGCCGCGGCCAGCTGGGACTCGGTCATCTTCGACCTGCCCGGGCGCGAGTCGCTGCAGCGGGTGCCGACGATCGATCCGCTACGTGGGACGAAGAAGCACGTCGGTGGCCTGCTCGACGCCTCCGACACCGCGCAGGATCTTTTCGAGCGTCTGACCGGCGGCAGCTGAGCCCTTCGACGGGGCTCGTCATGCCACAGAGCGGCCCAACGTACGACTTCGCCTTCCTCCCTCAGCGAAATCGTGCAATCTTGCCTCAGGTTTGTCGGTCCTAGTGGATAGGTTGGTGCCATGGCACAGGAGCAGAAGCAGCCGAAGAAGTCCTCCGAGACCGAGGAGGCCGTCGAGACCGCGCCCGAGACCGACGTCAACGAGCGCAAGGAAGCGCTGGACTCCGACGTCGACGACATCCTGGACGAGATCGACGACGTCCTGGAGACCAACGCCGAGGACTTCGTGAAGTCCTTCATCCAGAAGGGCGGGCAGTAATACATGTCGGAGTCCCGTATCCCGGCGGCCTACATGACGCCGGGCACCTCGTCCTTTGCCGATTTCCTGACCGCCCAGTCCCCAGAGCTGCTCCCGGGGCACAATCCCGTCGCGGGCAACCTGGGTGACATCGCCCCGCACGGCACCACGATCGTCGCGGCCACCTTCCCCGGTGGCGTGATCATCGCCGGTGACCGGCGGGCGACCCAGGGCAACCTGATCGCCGAGCGCGACATGCGCAAGGTCTTCCCGGCCGACGAATACTCCGCGGTCGGCATCGCCGGCTCCGCGGGCCTCGCGGTCGAGCTGGTCAAGCTCTTCCAGACCGAGCTGGAGCACTACGAGAAGATCGAGGGCACCACGCTCTCCATCGAGGGCAAGGCCAGCCGGCTCTCCGCGCTCGTCCGTGGCAACCTCGCGATGGCCATGCAGGGCCTGGTCGTGGTGCCCCTCTTCGCCGGCTTCGACCCCGACGCAGGGGTGGGCAAGATCTATGGGTACGACCCGACCGGCGGCCGCTACGAGCAGACGGGTTACGCCGGCGTCGGCTCCGGCTCGCTGTTCGCCAAGAGCGCGCTGAAGAAGCTCTACCGGGCCGACCTCGACGAGGCGACCCTGGTCGCCGTGCTGGTCCAGGCGCTCTACGACGCGGCCGACGACGACTCCGCCACCGGTGGTCCCGACGTGTCCCGCAAGCTGTTCCCGCTGGTCCACGTGATCACCGCCGACGGCGGGCACACCCTGCCCGACGCCGAGGTCGCCGCGGTCGCGGAGGCTGTCATCGCCGGGAGGCTCCAGCGGCCCGACGGTCCTATCGCCGAGCTGGAGGCCTGAGCCATGAGCACTCCCTTCTACGTCTCCCCAGAGCAGCTGATGCGCGACCGCGCGGACTTCGCGCGCAAGGGCATCTCCCGCGGCCGGGCCCTGGTCTCGCTGCAGTACGCCGACGGCATCGTGTTCGCCTCCGAGAACCCTTCGGCGGCGCTGCACAAGGTCAGCGAGATCTATGACCGGATCGCCTTCGCCGCGGTCGGCCGCTACAACGAGTTCGAGAACCTGCGCATCGCCGGGGTGCGGCTGGCCGACATGCGCGGCTACGCCTACGACCGGCGTGACGTGACCGGCCGTGGCCTGGCCAACGCCTACGCCCAGACCCTCGGCACGATCTTCTCCTCCGGCGGGGAGAAGCCCTACGAGGTCGAGCTGTTCGTCGGCGAGATCGGTGACACCGCGGAGGGCGACCAGCTCTACCGGCTGACCTACGACGGTCAGGTCGTCGACGAGCACGGGTTCGCCGCGATCGGTGGTGCGGCCGAGGCGGTCGGTGGCTATCTCAAGGAGCGCTACACCGAGGGCGCCATGCTCGAGGACGCGATCAAGCTGGCCGTCGCCGCGCTCGGTCACACCGAGACCGAGGATCGGGAGATCGAGGCGAAGAACCTCGAGGTCGCGGTCCTCGACCGCACCCGCACGCAGCCGCGCAAGTTCCGCCGGATCCGGCCGGCGACGCTGGTCGAGATCCTCGGCGCGGCGACAGCCGCGCCGGCCGCGGTCGAGGTGGCCGAGCCGGCCGCTGTGGAGCCGCCTGCGGACAAGCCCGCCGACAAGCCTGTCGACGAGGCCCCGCTGGCCCCGCCGGCCGACGACGACGGCGAGCCGCCGATCGCCCCGCCGCTCGACTGAGCTCAGAAGCCGGGGAGTCTCGGGTGCACCCGAGACTCCCCGGCTTCGCTCTGTCTGCGACCTATCCGAGACCGGCGATGGCGACCAGGATCAGCGCGACCCCGGCGATCGCCGGCCCGGCGAGACGCTCGCCGAGCACCGTCGCGGCGGCGACCGAGGCGGTGACCGGCTCCATCAGGCTGGCCACGGTGGCCGCGCTGCTGCGCGTGGTGCGCAGCCCGGCATAGAGCAGCCCGTAGGCCAGCGCCATCGTCGCCAGGCCCAGATAGACCAGCCAGACCCACACCGTCGCCGAGGACGAGACGAGCGGCCCGCCGTCGAGCAGCGCCAACGGGGCGAGGACAAGAGCTCCGACGCCGGTCGCGCCGGTGGTCACGAGCAGCGGGCTGCGCTGCTGGGCGAGCGGGCGCCCGACCGCGGTGGTGAGGGCGTAGGCGGATCCGGACGCGATCGCGAGCAGCACCCCGATCACCGGCCGGTCGCCGCCCGCCCCGGTGCCGGCGTAGGCCGAGGCCAGGACCAGACCGGTCAGCGCGGTCGCCAGCACCACGAGCTGTCGGCCGGCCGGCCGCCGTCGTGACGCGACGGCCTCGCCAGCCAGCAGGATCGCCGGAGCGATCCCGAGGCTGACGACGGTGGACACGGTCACGCCGACGGCGACCACGGAGCCGAAGTAGAGCGCCTGGTAGAGGCCGGTCGCGACACCGACGATCACCGTGCGCAGGTCGAGGCGAAGCTCACGAAGCCGGCCGATGACGGCAAGGACGGCGAGCAGGGCGACGGAGGCGATCAGCATGCGGTAGGCGCTCACGGTGAGCACCGACATCGGCGTGATCGCGCGGACGATCTGGAGGATGAGGCCGCCGGTGCCCCACAGGACTCCGGCAAGGCAGATCTGAACGAGCCCGAGACGGGCGGAGAGGGTGGACATCGAAGCGGTGCTCCAGGTTTCGACGAGACGATAGGGCAGCGTCTGGAGCACGCCGAGGAGAGCCGATCCCGCAGTCAGCGGCAGATCGGCGAGGCCGCTCCGGTCAGGCGACCGGCGGCGGAAGCAGGCCGAGGTGCTTCGAAGTCATGGCCCGAAGTCTGCCACACGCCCCGGGCCAGGTTCCGGCGGTTGCAGGGCGCATCGCCAGGCCTCAGCCGATCCGGTCGCAGAGCGAGACGACGATGCCTTCCGGGCCGCGGACGTACGCCATCCGCACGACGTTCTCGTGCACGCCGACCCCTCCGACGAGCCCGTAGCCGTCGCCGGCCAGCCGCTCCAGCTCGGCGTCGAGGTCGTCGACCTCGAAGCAGACGTTGCGCAGACCCAGCTCGTTGGCCATCGCCGTGGGCGATCCCGGGGTGTGGTCGGGCCGGACGAACTGCGCCAGCTCGAGCGCCGTGCCGCCGCCCGGCGGGCGCAGCATGACGATCTCGCAGCGGGCTCCGGGGAGGCCGCAGACGGTGTCGAGGAACTCGCCCTCGACGAAGGTACGGCCCTCGATCTCCAGGCCCAGGCCGACGAAGAACTCGGTGGCCTTCTCGATGTCGGCGACGGTGACGCCGATGTGGTCGAAGCGCAGCTGACATGTCATGACTCTCATCCTCGTGTCTCTCGGGTGTCTTTGCCTGGGGAACGGAGCCGGCACGCCGTTCTCTACATGGTCATGGCCGGTTGGCTAGGGTCGCTGTACGTGGATGTGGACAGGTCGCCGTGGCGGCGAGGGAGGCTGCTCGCGCTCACCGCGGTGCTGCTCGCGGTGGTGATCGGCCTGCACGCCCTGGTGCCGAACCACTGGGGCAATCTGGGTTCGCTGGTCGCGACCCTTCTGCCGTGGCTCGTCCTGGCGGTCCCGCTGCTGCTCCTCGGGGCGGCGGCGCGACGTTCGGTTCTCGCCGCGCTGCTCGCGCTGGCTCCGCTCGCCGCCTGGGTGGGCGTGTTCGGCCCGCAGCTGCTGCCCGCCGAGCCTGCGGCGTACGACCTCACGGTGGTGCAGCACAACGTCGCCGACGACAACCACGACGTGGAGCGGACGGTCGACCTCCTGCTGGACGAGGATCCCGACATCGTGGCGCTCGAGGAGCTCACCTCGGAGAACCTTCCGCGCTACGAGGCGGCTCTGGACCCGGCGTTCGAGCATCACACGACCCAGGGCACCGTCGGGCTCTGGTCGCGTCACCCGATCACCGAGCGCAGCCGTGTCGACATCCGCCCGGCGGGGATCCACGCCTCCTGGGACCGTTGCCTGCGCACCGTCGTCCGCACCCCGGACGGCGAGGTGACCGTCTACGTGGCCCACCTGCCCTCGGTGCGGCTGGGTCCGCGCGGGCTCGCGGCGAACAGCCGCAACCGGAGCGCGGAGCTGCTGGCGGAGTCGATCGCCGCAGACCCGGCGCCGGCGGTGGTGCTCGCCGGCGACCTCAACGGCAACCTCCTCGACCCGGGCCTCGAGCCGGTCACCGAGCAGGTCTCGCGCAAGGAGCACGGGCTCCGGCTCACCTTCCCCGCGGCGTTCCCGGTGGTGCAGCTCGACCAGGTCCTGGCGCGTGGTGCCGACGTGACGGACCTGAAGGTCCTGCCGCGGTCCGGCAGCGATCACCGCCCCGTGGTGGCCCGGGTGGCGCTGCGCCGGGGTCAGTGACCGCCGAGCCGGCCGGTCAGCCGCTCGTGCCGGTCGGCGCTGGACCGGTTCAGGCCGACGATGCGTACGCGCTTGTCCTTGGTCTTGTACTTGTGGGTGATCGCGTCGAGCGCGGCGACCGTGGAGGCGTCCCAGATGTGCGAGGCGGAGAGGTCGATGACCACCTCGTCGGGGTCCTCGGCGTACTCGAACTGGGTGTAGAGGTCGTTGCTGGAGGCGAAGAACAGCTCGCCGGTGACCCGGTAGACCGCGGTCATCCGCCCGTCGGCGCCCTCGACGAGCTCGCGGTGCGTGGTGGTCAGATGCGCGACGCGGCGGGCGAAGAGGGTCATCGCGACCAGGACCCCGGCGATGACACCGATCGCGAGGTTGCGGGTCGCGACGGTGACCACGACGGTCGTGAGCATCACCGTCGTCTCCGAGCGCGGCATCCGCCGCAGGGTGGAGGGCCGGATCGAGTGCCAGTCGAAGGCGCTGACCGAGACCATGATCATCACCGCGACCAGGGCAGCCATCGGGATCAGCGCCACGACGTCGCCGAACCCGACGACCAGGACGAGCAGGAAGACGCCGGCGAGGAAGGTGGACAGCCGCGTACGGGCGCCGGAGACCTTCACGTTGATCATCGTCTGACCGACCACCGCGCACCCGCCCATGCCGCCGAACAGGCCGGTGATCAGGTTCGCGAGGCCCTGCGCCCGCGCCTCGCGGGTCTTGTCGGAGCGGGTGTCGGTGATGTCGTCGACGAGCTTGGCGGTCATGAGCGACTCGAGCAGGCCGACCAGTGCCATGGCGAGGGCGTGGGGAGCGATGATCCGCAGCGTGTCGAGAGTGAGCGGTACGTCCGGCAGGAACCAGCTGGGCAGGCTGTCGGGCAGCGTGCCCTGGTCGCCGACGTTCGGCACGTCCACACCGCTGAGGACGGTGAAGGCGGTGAGCGCGACGATCGCCACCAGCGGTGCGGGGATGACCTTGTTGATCCGCGGGAACCCGACGATGACGGCGATGCCGGCGGCGATCATCGGATAGACCGCCCACGGCACCCCGATCATGTGCACGATCTGAGCGTCGACGACGAGGATCGCGAGCGCGTTGACGAAGCCGACCATCACGGATCGGGGCAGGAAGCGCATCAGCCGAGCCACACCGGCCAACGACAGCCCGATCTGGATCAGCCCACCCAGGAGCACGGTCGCGATCAGGTAGTCGTAGCCGTGGTCGCGCATCACCGGGGCGACGACGAGCGCGACCGCGCCGGTGGCGGCCGAGATCATCGCCGTCCTCCCGCCCAGGAACGAGATGGCCACCGCCATGGTGAACGAGGTGAACAGCCCGACCCGCGGGTCGACTCCGGTGATGATCGAGAACGAGATCGCCTCGGGGATCAGCGCGAGCGCGACGACGAGACCCGCCAGGACCTCCGTACGCAGCAACCTCGGCGAGCGCAGCGCCGCGAGGACGCCCGGCGCGGTGGCCGAGGAGGACGAGGGGAGGGGCGATGGCACGAACCGCAATGCTATGGCCGGGCGGTCACGGCCCCGCCTTCGCGAGCGGTGTGAGATTCGCCCCGTCCGGCGCTCGCCGGCGGCCGACGTGCCGGTGGGTGGCGCGGCTCGCCGTGTCGTACGTCCGAACGCCTCCGGAGTGACCGCCGACCGTCTAGGGTTTCAGTATGGACAGGCGCATCTTCGGCATCGAGAACGAGTACGGCGTGACCTGCACGTTCCGCGGCCAGCGGCGGCTGAGCCCGGACGAGGTGGCACGCTACCTCTTCCGCAAGGTGGTGAGCTGGGGCCGCAGCTCGAACGTGTTCCTCCGCAACGGCGCGAGGCTCTACCTCGACGTCGGCTCCCACCCCGAGTACGCCACGCCCGAGTGCGACGACGTGATCTCGACCGTCACGCACGACAAGGCGGGGGAGCGGATCCTGGAGGGCCTGCTCCTCGACGCCGAGCAGCGGCTCCACGACGAGGGCATCGCCGGCGACATCTATCTGTTCAAGAACAACACCGACTCTGCGGGCAACTCCTACGGCTGCCACGAGAACTACATGGTCAGCCGGGCCGGTGAGTTCAGCAAGCTGGCCGACGTGCTGATCCCGTTCCTGGTCACCCGCCAGCTGATCGTCGGCGCCGGCAAGGTCACCCACACGCCGCGAGGCGCCGGCTTCGCCGTCTCGCAGCGGGCCGAGCACATCTGGGAGGGCGTCTCCTCCGCCACCACCCGCAGCAGGCCGATCATCAACACCCGCGACGAGCCGCACGCGGACGCCGAGAAATACCGCCGCCTCCACGTCATCGTCGGCGACTCGAACATGTCCGAGACCACCACGATGCTCAAGATCGCCAGCTGCCACCTGGTGCTGCGGATGATCGAGGAGGGCGTCGTCATGCGGGACATGACGATGGAGAACCCGATCCGCGCCATCCGCGAGATCGCCCACGACCTCACCGGCCGCCGCAAGGTCCGGCTGGCCAACGGCCGCGAGGCCAGCGCCCTGGACATCCAGAACGAATACCTGTCCAAGGCACGCGAGTTCGTCGACCGCCGCGAGATCACCGACCCGACCATGATGGCGGCGCTCGACCTGTGGGAGCGCGGCCTGAAGGCGATCGACTCCGACGACCTCGACCTGGTCGACCGCGAGATCGACTGGGTGATCAAGTGGAAGCTGATCGAGCGCTACCGCGCCAAGCACGGCCTTCCGCTGGGCCACGCGCGGGTCGCGCAGCTCGACCTCGCCTACCACGACATCCACCGCAACCGCGGCCTCTACTACCTGCTGGAGAAGAAGGGTGCGGTCAAGCGGGCCACCACCGACCTGAAGATCTTCGAGGCCAAGTCGGTGCCGCCGCAGACCACACGTGCCCGGCTGCGCGGTGAGTTCATCAAGAAGGCGCAGGAGCGCCGCCGCGACTTCACCGTCGACTGGGTCCACCTCAAGCTCAACGACCAGGCGCAGCGCACGGTGCTCTGCAAGGACCCGCTGAAGGCGTACGACGAGCGGGTCCAGCGGCTCATCGACGGCATGTGACTCGCCAGCCGGGGGTGGCTTCGCTGCGGGGCAACCACCGGGCGGATATGGTGTGCTCCGCTGTCGTCTATCTCCTTGACCACGAAGGTTTGCACTGTGCCCACTGCTCCTCGGCTCCGTCTGCGTCACGCGCTGAGCGCGCTGGCCGTCACCCTGCTCATCCCGGCTCTGGTCGCCTGCGGCGGCGAGCCGAAGACGGGCTACGGCGACAAGACCGTCTCCGGCTTCGACGGTGTCACGGTCTCGGCCGCGGTCGACAAGGCGCCCACGCTCAAGTGGAAGTCGGCGATCTCCTACCCCAAGGACCCCAAGGTCAAGACGCTGACCGAGGGCGATGGCGAGGCGATCCCGAAGGGCCGCGGCGTGCTCGCGAAGATCTACATCGGCAACGCCACCACCCTGGACAAGAAGTGGTCCTACGAGAGCCAGGCCCCCGAGGGTGAGGAGCTTCCGGCGAACAAGCCGTGGAGCACCATCCTGAAGGGCGCCAAGGTCGGTGACCGGATCGAGGCGATCGTCGGCTCGGCCGACCTGCTCGGCGAGGGCGGCAACCCGCAGATGGGCATCGGCAACCACGACACGCTGCTGGTCGTCGTCGACGTGGTGAAGGCTGCCGCCGACAAGACGCCGCACGACGTCGACGCCACCGAGCTCCCGAAGCTCGTCGAGAAGAACGGCAAGCCGACCGGATTCGACTTCACCGGCATCGCCAAGCCGAAGGCCGACGACGTGCTCAAGCGGGTCATCCTCACCGAGGGCGACGGCGAGAAGATCACCACCGACCAGACGGTCACCGCCAACTACCTCGGCATGACCTACGGCGCCAAGAAGCCCTTCGACGAGAGCTTCAGCAAGAAGGCCGTTCCGTTCGCCCTCAACCAGGTGGTCGCGGGTTGGACCAACGGCCTGGAGGGCGTCAAGGTCGGCAGTCGTGTTCTTCTGCAGATCCCGCCGGAGCTGGGCTACGGTGCAGAGGAGAAGCCGGGCCAGGGCGGCACGCCGGGGATCCCGGCCAACAGCACGCTCTACTTCGTCATCGACGTCGTCAAGGCCGAAGCCACCCCGGCGCCGCAGTAGAAGAGTCTCTAGGGGGAGAAGCACACCGTGGCGGCGGGTAAGACCGAGCGGTTGATGAACCTGCTCATCATGCTGCTCGTGCAGCGTGACAACGTGTCGAAGGAGCGGATCCGCGAGGTCCTCTACCCGTCGTCCCACGGTGAGGCGTTCGAGAAGATGTTCGAGCGCGACAAGGAGGAGCTGCGCAGCCTCGGCGTCCCGATCGAGACCGGCGTGATCGACTCCTTCTTCGAGGACGAGATCGGCTACCGGGTCAGCCCCGAGCAGTTCGCGCTGCCGCCGATCACGCTCGAGGCCGACGAGCTCGCCGTGGTCGCGCTGGCCACCAAGGTCTGGGAGAACGCCTCGATGGCGGAGGCGACCACCGAGGCCGTACGCAAGCTCAACGCCGCCGGGCTCGAGACCGACGTCTCGGCGCTGGAGATCGTGCAGCCGCGCCTGGCCGCGGAGGAGGGCTCCTTCGACGTCTTCGTGGCCGCGACCCAGGACCGCCAGGTCGTCGAGTTCGACTACCGCGGGTCGCGGGCGGCCGAGCCGTCCCACCGTCGGCTGCAGCCGTGGGGCGTGGTGCGCTACTCGGGCCGGTGGTACGCCGTCGGCCACGACGTCGATCGCGACGACACCCGCATCTTCCGGCTCTCCCGCGTCCTGGGGGAGGCCCGGGCGGTCGGCGAGTTCGATGCCTTCGAGGTCCCGGCCGAGGTCGACGTACGCGATATTGCACGAACCCTGGCGCCGGCCCCGCCCACGGGCAAGGCCGTCCTGCTGCTGCGGCAGGGGAGCGGCTACACCCTCCGGCGGGCCGCCGACTCGGTCGAGCCCGGGGTGACCGGTCCCGACGGCGGCAGCGACTGGGACCGGGTCGTGCTGACCCGGGTGCCCGCCGACCTGGTCGGCGCGGTCCTGGGACACGGCCCCGACGCCTACGTCGAGGAGCCCGAGGACCTGCGCCGCGAGGTCGCGGCCCGGCTGGAGCGACTGGTCGCACGCCTGGACGGAGTTTCGCGATGAGCACCAACACCGGGGCGAAGGGCCAGGTCGGGCGGCTGCTGACGCTGGTGCCCTATCTCTACTCCCAGGCCGATGACGTACGCCTCGACAAGGCCGCCGCCGACCTCGGTGTCGAGGAGAAGCAGCTGGTCAAGGACCTGCAGGTGCTCTTCATGTGCGGTCTGCCGGGCGGCTACCCCGACGACCTGATCGACGTCGACATCGACGCGCTGACCGAGCCCGACGGCGACCGGGTCATCCGGATCTCCAACGCCGACTACCTCGACCGGCAGCTGCGGCTGACCCCGATCGAGGCCACCGCCGTGATCGTCGCGCTGCGCGCGCTGCGGGGTGGAGCGGTGAGTGCGGAGACCAAGGAGGTCGTCGACCGCACCCTGGCCAAGCTCGAGCAGGCCGCCGCCGAGGGCGCCGCGGGCAGCGTCGACCCGGGTGAGGAGCCGATCGACACCTCGCTCGTCCAGATCCACGCCGCGATCGCGACCGCGATCGACCAGGGCCGCCAGATCCGCATCGACTACTGGGTCCCGGCGCGCGACGAGGAGTCCTCGCGAGTCGTCGACCCGCGTGCGCTGGTCTCGATCCGCGACATCGAGTATCTCGACGCCTGGTGCCACCAGGCCGAGGCGCCGCGCAGCTTCCGTCTCGACAGGATCCGGGGTGCCGAGGTGCTCGACACCCCGATCGTGGTCTCGCCGGAGACGGGCGACGGCGCGGATCTCGACGGCGGCGGCGAGTCGGTGCTGCGTACGGACTCCGGCACCGTGGTCCGGGTGCGGCTGGCGCCGGAGGCGCGCTGGGTCGGCGAATACTATGCCGTGATCGACCCGATGGAGCTGCCGGGCGGCGGGCTCGAGGTGGGGCTGCGGGTCTACGACCAGCGCTGGCTCACCCGGTTGCTGCTGCGCTTGGCTCCCTATGCTGAAATCGTCGAGACCGAGGACGGCGTCATGGCGCAGACAGACACAGAGTTCACTGAATCGTTTGCCGCGACTGCACGGCAGGCCCTCGGCCTGTACCGTTCGGGCGCGTAGACTTCTGACGTTCCCCCTAGACGTAGATGAGGTAGTTCATGTTCACTCCAATGATCGGTATGCCGCAGGGCGCCGAGTGGCTCATCATCCTGGCGATCGTGATCCTCGTCTTCGGTGCCGCCAAGCTGCCCGAGCTCGCCCGAGGCACCGGCCAGGCGCTGCGCATCTTCAAGACGGAGACCAAGGGCCTGCGCGACGAGGACGAGAAGGCGAAGGGCGAGAAGGTCGAGAAGCCGGCCGAGCTGGCCGCCTCCGAGCAGGACCGCATCGCCGAGCTCGACCGTCGTGAGGCCGAGATCAAGGCCGAGCGCGAGCGCCTCTCCGGCAACTGAGGCCGACATTGTCCATCGCCGGTGTTGTCGCGCTCCTGCGCGGCACCCCCAAGCACCCCATCGGCGACGACGGCCGGATGGCGCTCTCCGACCACCTGCGCGAGCTCCGTGCGCGGGTGATCAAGGCGTCCCTGGCCCTGATCGTCGGTTTCATCGTCTCGCTGTTCTTCTTCGACCCACTCTTCGACCTGGTCATGAACCCCTATCGGGACGCGGCTGAGGTGCTCAAGAAGAGCGGCGGCGCCGACACGCTCGGCACCACCAACGGCGCCGCGGGCGGCTTCCTGCTCTACCTCAAGCTGTGCGGTCTGGCCGCGCTGATCGGCACCAGCCCGATCTGGCTCTACCAGATCTGGGCCTTTCTGATGCCCGGTCTGCACGCGCACGAGAAGAAGATGTCGCGCATCTTTGTCGCGGTGGCGAGCCCGCTGTTCCTGGCCGGCGTCGTGCTCGGCTATGTGACCATGCCCAAGGGCCTGGAGATCTTGTTCACCTTCGTCCCCGACGGCCTGACCAACATCGTCGAGTTCAACGACTACCTGAGCTTCCTAAGCCGTACGCTCCTGGTCTTCGGCATCGCCTTCGAGATCCCCGTGTTCTGCATCCTGCTCAACCGGATCGGGGTGCTGCCCGGTGCCGCGCTCGGGAAGTACCGCTCCTGGATCATCGTCGGCTCCTTCGTCTTCGCCGCGGTCGCGACCCCGTCGGGTGACCCCTTCACCATGAGCATCATGGCCATCCCGATGGTCCTGCTCTTCGGGATCTCCGAGGTCATCACCCGGGCCCACGACAAGCGCAAGGCCGCCAGTCGTGAGGACAGGATCGGGGATCCTGACGTCCCGTCGGTGATCTGACCACTACGATGCGGCAGGTGACGCGCCAGATCGCTCTGCTCGCCAACCCGACCGCCGGTCGCGGCAACGCCGACCAGATCCTCGACGCGGTCACCGCGCGGCTCGCGGCCTCGGGGGCCGTGGTCGAGCACCTGATCGGCGACGACGCCGAGCACGCTCTCGAGCTGGCCCGGAAGGCGGCCGCCGACGGTGTCGACACGGTCGTGACCCTCGGCGGGGACGGCATGGTCCACGTCGCGGTCCAGGCGCTGGCCGACACCGAGGTCAGTCTCGGCGTCGTCCCGCTCGGCACCGGCAACGACTTCGCGCGGGCGCTCGGGATCCCGACCGACCCGCTGGCGGCGGCCGACGTGGTCGTACGCGACGAGCCCCGCCGCCGCATCGACCTCGGCCGAAGCGGGGAGACCTGGTTCGCCACGGTGCTGGCCGCCGGGTTCGACGCGGCCGTCAACGAGCGGGCCAACGCGATGCGCTGGCCCCACGGCGACCTTCGCTACACGCTCGCCGCGCTGTCGGTGATCCGCAGTTGGAAGCCGGTGCCCTACCGGCTCGAGATCGACGGTGTTGTGCGTGAGCAGGAGGCGATGCTGCTGGCGATCGCCAACACCGAGTCCTACGGCGGCGGCCTGCGGATCGCGGCCGGCTGCGACCCTTCCGACGGGCTGCTCG
Source organism: Nocardioides sp. NPDC126508 (assembly GCA_040302365.1). GTDB lineage: Bacteria > Actinomycetota > Actinomycetes > Propionibacteriales > Nocardioidaceae > Nocardioides. The sequence goes on along the minus strand of JBEOUM010000001.1, from coordinate 1,187,214 downwards.
ACGCCATCCTCATCAAGCCGGTCTCGCGCCTGGAGTTCCTGCGCGTCTTCCCGGGCGTACGCCAGGCCAACCACCTCACCCACCCGGCCTTCGAACGCATCCGGGCCCGCCGGATCACCGCCTCGGCCCCTGGCGTGGTCGCCTACAGCGACGGGGAGCGTCTGGGGTCTCTGCCGCTCGATGTCGAGTGCGTTCCTTCCGCTCTCGGCGTACTGGTGCCGCCGACCGCCTGAGTGTCGGTGTCGCTCGATAGGCTCGGGCCCATGGACGCCTCGCCAGCGGAGAAGTACGCCGCTTTCCAGCGTGACAAGGGCTACCCCGTCTTCCGGGACTTTGCCGCGCTCTACGATTTCGGGCTCGACGACTTCCAGGTCGAGGCGTGCAGGGAGATCGAGGACGGCAAGGGCGTCCTGGTCGCCGCACCGACCGGTTCCGGCAAGACGATCGTGGGCGAGTTCGCCATCCACCTCGCGCTCGCGACGGGCCGCAAGGCGTTCTACACCACGCCGATCAAGGCCCTCTCCAACCAGAAGTACAACGACCTGGTCAAGCGCTACGGAACCGACAAGGTCGGGCTGCTGACCGGCGACAACGTCGTCAACGGTGAGGCGCCGGTCGTGGTGATGACCACCGAGGTGCTGCGCAACATGCTCTACGCGGGCTCGCAGACCCTGATGGGCCTCGGGTTCGTGGTCATGGACGAGGTCCACTACCTCGCCGACCGCTCCCGCGGAGCGGTCTGGGAGGAGGTCATCATCCACCTGCCCGAGTCGGTCTCGGTCGTGTCGCTGAGCGCCACCGTGTCCAACGCCGAGGAGTTCGGCGAGTGGCTCACCACGGTGCGCGGTGAGACCACCACGATCATCGAGGAGAAGCGGCCGGTGCCGCTCTACCAGCACGTGATGGCCGGGCGACGGATCATGGACCTGTTCGCCTCCTCCGACGTCGACGCCGCAGCCGGGTTCGTCAAGGAGGGCGCCCCGGTCAACGGCGAGCTGATGAAGCTGGCGCGCGACGACTGGGCCGCCGGCCGGATGACGGACCGGCGTACGCCCAAGGACAAGCGCAAGGGGAACGGCAACCGCCGGGTGGGCAACGGGCGGCGGGTCTGGATCCCGAGCCGCGTGGAGGTCATCACCGCGCTGGATCGCGACGGCCTGCTCCCGGCGATCAACTTCGTCTTCTCCCGGGTCGGCTGCGACGCCGCGGTGCAGCAGTGCATCCAGGCCAACCTGCGGCTGACCACGCCCGACGAGCGCGACGAGATCTTCGCCTACGTCGAGGAGGCCTGCGCCGACCTGCCCGACGAGGACCGGCACGTGCTCGGTTACCACGACTGGGTCGACGGGCTCACCCGTGGCGTCGCGGCCCACCACGCCGGGCTGCTGCCGGCCTTCAAGCAGGTCGTCGAGGAGCTGTTCCTGCGCGGTCTGGTGAAGGCCGTCTTCGCCACCGAGACGTTGGCGCTCGGCATCAACATGCCCGCCCGCACGGTGGTCATCGAGAAGCTCTCGAAGTGGAACGGCGAGGCCCACGTCAACCTCTCGCCGGGTGAATACACCCAGCTCGTCGGCCGTGCCGGCCGCCGCGGCCTCGATGTCGAGGGCCACGGCGTCGTGCTCTGGCAGCAGGGGCTCAACCCGCGCGAGCTCGCCGGCCTCGCCTCGACGCGTACCTATCCGCTGAGGTCCAGCTTCAAACCGTCCTACAACATGGCGGTCAACCTGGTGCACCAGTTCGGCCGGGCGCGCTCTCGCGAGCTGCTGGAGCAGTCGTTCGCCCAGTTCCAGGCCGACAAGGCGGTCGTCGGGCTGGCCCGCCAGGTGCGCAAGGCCGAGGACGCCCTCGAGGGTTACCAGGAGGCGGCGACGTGTGATCGCGGCGACTTCATGGCGTACGCCGCGATCCGCCGCAAGATCTCCGACATCGAGAAGTCCTCCTCCCGGGAGCGGCGTGCCGACCGTCGTGAGGAGATCATCGAGTCGCTCTCCAAGCTGAAGATCGGTGACGTGATCGACGTGCCGACGGGCAAGTTCGCCGGCTACGCCGTCATCGTCGACCCCGGATTCGACCCCGACGGGCCGCGCCCCTACGTCGTCACCCAGGACCGGCAGGCCCGCCGGCTGGCGATGATGGACTTCAACGTGCCGATCGCGGCCCAGACCCGGCTGCGGGTGCCGAAGTCGTTCAACGGCCGCAACCCGCAGATGCGCCGCGACATGGCCTCCCGGCTGCGGGAGAAGACCCGCGACCTGCGTCCGGTGCCCTACGAGGCGTCGCCGACCGCTCGCAAGGAGCGCAAGAACTCGGTGGAGACCCAGATCTCCGAGCTGCGCCGCGAGCTGAAGATGCACCCCTGTCACGACTGCCCCGACCGCGAGGACCACGCCCGCTGGGCCGAGCGCTGGTTCAAGCTCTCGCGCGACACCGACACGCTGCGGCGCCGGGTGGAGGCGCGTACGAACACGGTCGCGCGCACCTTCGACCGGGTCTGCGAGGTGCTGGTCGCGCTCGACTACCTCGAGGGCGAGACCGTCACCGAACGCGGCACCCACCTGATGCGGCTCTACTCCGAGATGGACCTGGTCGCCGCCGAGGCGCTCCGCGAGGGACTGTGGGACGACCTGACCCCCTCCGAGCTCGCCGCCGCCCTCTCGGTGCTGGTCTACGAGGCCCGACGTGCCGACGACGCCTCCCCGCCCCGCCTCCCCGGCGGTCGCGTCAAGGACGTCATCGCCGAGACCGTACGCCTCTGGGGCCAGCTCGACGCCCTCGAGCGCGACCACAAGCTCGACTTCCTCCGCCAGCCCGACCTCGGCTTCGCCTGGGCCGCCTACCGGTGGGCCGAGGGCGACGACCTCGACGACGTCCTCGAGGTCGTCGAGCTCGCCGCCGGCGACTTCGTACGCTGGATGAAGCAGCTCATCGACATGTGCGGCCAGGTCGCCGACGCCGCCGGCGACGTCCCCCTGCGCCGTACGGCCCGGCAGACCATGGACCTCCTCAAGCGTGGCGTAGTGGCCTACTCCTCAGTCGTCGAATAACGCCGAGAGGTCGATTCTCGGCGCCGAGGAGTCGATTCTTCGATCCGGAGAATCGACCTCTCGCGCCCGATTTCTGACCTTTCGGCGGGGTCTTGTGTTCCGGGGACACCGGTCACGGGGATCGCTAGGGTCAGCCCGTGCTGAAGCAAGAGAAGGTGGTCGCCTTCGTCGGACTGTCGTGGGCGGCCTCCATGGGAGTCGGAGTTCTGTGGGGTCTGACGATCTGGGCCGCGGGATTCCTCGACTTCCGCGGGGTTCTTCCGGTGCCTCTGGGCGCTGTCATGGGGGTCCACCTCGTGCTTTGTGGCGCGGTCTTCGCTGCGTGGCTACTGCTATTTCGCAGCCGGCTCGAGGTCAGCGACGAGGGACTGGCGCTGTCGGGTCCGCTTGGCTCGCGCGTGATTCCTTGGTCCGAACTCGTAGTCGTCGAGCCATCCTGGGGCTGGCTGTGGGTACGTTGTCGTGATTCTCGCGGGCGCGCCACGCTCCGGCTGACGACCTCGAGGTTGCATCCGCGCTTGCAGCGGCATGTCCGTCGCGACAACAAAGAGCTGGCCACCCGGCTCTGGTACGCCAGTCGGACCGACTCCTCGGCCGTCGAGTAGGAGCCGCTCAGCAGCGTCTCAGCCGGGTGAAATATCATGGGCGGGTGGATGTCTCTCCCTACGATGCCCTGCTGTTCGTCTCTTTCGGGGGGCCGGAGAAGACCGAGGACGTGGTGCCGTTCCTGGAGAACGTGACGCGGGGGCGGGGGATCCCGCGAGAGCGGCTGGTCGAGGTCGGGCAGCACTACTTCGACCGGGGTGGGAAGTCGCCGATCAACGACCAGAACCGGGCCTTCCTGGCGGCGCTGCGCAGCGACCTGGCCGAGCAGGGGATCGACCTGCCGGTCTACTGGGGCAACCGCAACTGGGACCCCTACCTGAGCGACACGGTCGCCCAGATGCGGGCCGACGGGATCAAGCGGGCGGCGGTCTTCGCGACCAGCGCCTACTCCTCCTACTCCTCGTGCCGGCAGTACCGCGAGAACCTCTTCGAGGCGTGCGACACGACCGGTGGCGCGGAGAGCGCCCCGGTGTTGGACAAGCTGCGGCGCTACTACAACCACCCGGGCTTCGTCGCCCCCGTCGTCGACGGCGTGATCGACTCGATCGAGGACCTTCCCGAGGCGGAGCGCGACGGTGCGCGGATCCTGTTCGTGACCCACTCGATCCCGACCTCGATGAACGAGGCCGCCGGCCCCGACGGCAATGCGTACGTCACCCAGCACCTCGACGTCGCCGCGGTGGTCGCCGAGCAGGTGGCCGAGGCGCGCGGGGTCACCCACGAGTGGGACCTCGTCTACTGCAGCCGCTCCGGTGCCCCGCACATCCCGTGGCTCGAGCCGGACGTGAACGACCACCTCGAGGTGCTGGCGGAGAAAGGCACGAAGGCGGTGGTGATGTGCCCGGTCGGCTTCGTCTCCGACCACATGGAGGTCGTCTACGACCTCGACACCGAGGCCCTGGCAACCGCCGAGAAGCTCGGGATCCACGCGCGCCGCAGCCCGACCGCGGGGGAGGACCCCCGCTTCGTGGCCGCCGTACGCGACCTGCTCCTCGAGCGCGCCGCCGTGGAGCGCGGAGAGGCCCCTGAGCGGCCCACGGTGGGCGACCTGGGCCCCGGGCCCGACCGCTGCCCCGCGGGCTGCTGCTTCAACCAGCGCTCCCAGTTGCCGACTCTCTCCGGAGAGGACTCGCCCCAGTACTCCGGGTGATCACCGGCGGCATAGGGTCGGCTCCATGACAGACCATCCAGCGTCGGCCCAGCCCGCCCCACAGCGCCCGACTCCTAAGGCCGGAGACCTGCTCGCGCTCGCCGTGGCGACCGCCCGCGCGGCCGCCGATCTCGTCCGTGAGCGGGCGGCCGGCGTGGTCGAGGTGGCGGCCACCAAGTCCACCGCGACCGACGTCGTGACCGAGGCCGACCGGGACACCGAGGCGCTGATCCGACAGCTGATCTCCCAACAGCGTCCCGAGGACGCTTTTTTCGGGGAGGAGGGCGAGGAGACGACGGGCACCAGCGGAGTCCGCTGGATCGTCGACCCGATCGACGGCACCGTCAACTTCCTCTACGGTCTGCCGCGCTACGCCGTCTCGATCGCCGCCGAGTACGCCGGTGAGGTCGTCGCCGGGGCCGTCATCGACGTGCCCGCGGGCACTCTCTACGCCGCCTTCCGGCAGCCCGACGGGTCGGTCGCCGCCGTCAAGGACGGCGAGCCCGTCACGGTGCGCCCGCCGACCGAGCTCGCCCAGCGGCTCATCGCCACCGGCTTCTCCTACGACGCCGGTCTCCGCCGTGTCCAGGCCGAGGCGCTGGTCCGGCTGCTCCCCGTCGTACGTGACGTTCGTCGCATCGGCTCGGCGGCCCTGGACATCTGCGGGGTCGCCGAGGGGACTCTCGACGGCTACCTCGAGGAGGGGCTGCACCTGTGGGACCACGCCGCGGCCGGCCTGGTGGCCGAGGCAGCCGGTGCGCGATGGGAGGCGACGACCGGCATCGGCGGTCGCCGCTTCGTCATCGTCGCGCCCGCCCACGGCTACGAAGAACTGCGGAAAGCGGCTGTTCAGGCCGGTTTTCTGCCAGTTGACTCGCTCCCGGGTGTCGTACCCGACTGAAAGCCGCCGGTTGATGTAGATCTATGACCGGCCGGCGGCCGGGACGGTCCCGGAGCCCCGTCGGCCACAGCCGCGTTCACCCACCCGAAACTCACTGATCATCTGTACCCGTGATAGGGAATACCGCCAGGTGACAGAACGTTTCGGCGACGCGGATCCGGTTGAGTGTGCGAAATGCACGTGAATAGTGCACAATCACGGGCCGTGCCGCTGCCCTCGGGGGCGCGCGGGGGGACTGAAGATGAGTGAGAAGGGGAGTGGCGCATATGGCGACGGACTACGACGCACCGCGTAAAAATGAAGAAGACCAGTCCGAGGAGAGCATCGAAGAGCTCAAGGCTCGTCGTCATGACAAGAACTCGGGCAAGGTTGACGAGGACGAGGCCGAGGCGGCCGAGTCGTTCGAGCTCCCGGGAGCAGACCTCAGCCATGAGGAGCTCGCGGTCGAGGTCAAGCCGAAGCAGGAGGACGAGTTCACGTGTATGAGCTGCTTCCTGGTCCACCACCGCAGCCAGCTGGCTGACGAGAAGAAGATGATCTGCTTTGACTGTGCGTAGCGCAGTCAAAACCGCCGAGTCGGCGCGTTTGTATAGCTTGCGCTAGCAAGCGCTTTGTACAAACGCGCCGACTCGGCGAAAGCCCGACGCAAGCCGGGCTGACAAGCAAAAGGCCGCACGGAACCCGTGCGGCCTTCCTGCTATCTCAGGCGATCAGGACTCGTCCTTCTCCAGCTGCTTCGGCAACCGACCGACCGACTTCACGTAGTAGTTGGCCGCACGACGCTGGGCGAACATCCGCGCGAGCGCGACGGTGGCGCCGGTGGCTGCCGACCAGAGCACGGCCTCGACGAGGCGTACGTCGGGGTCGGCGGGGTTGGCCGGTGGTTTGCGTCCGGTGGACGCTTTCCAGCCGGAGGAGAGGACCTTGTTGGTGACCTTGGCGGCCCCGATTCCGCTGACGAGGGCCATGATCGCCCAGACCTTGTCGCCCTTGTCAGCCTTATTGGACTTGGACATGCATCGAGCCTAGGCCATCGGCTCGACGATGCCCCTCAGAGACTCGCTCGGAGCGCGTTGACCGTCTTGGCGAGCGCCACCGGGTGGCGGGTGAAGAGCAGCCAGTAGGGCGTCGGGTCGGCCGGGTCGTCGATGGTGACCCGCACCGCGCGCTTGAGGTAGGGACGAAGGAGCAGGTACGCCCTGGCGTCGGCGTCACGCCCCGCCAGGTGGTGCGCCTCGGTCTCGTCGAGAGCGACCGCCTCGCCGAGGAAGCGCGCCTCGATCCGGGCGGGCCCGGCGCGCAGGATGCCGTCGGAGATCGTGATCCTGGCGTTGCCGTAGACGATCATCGCCAGCGCGAACAGGCTGACGGTCGCCGCGGTGATTCCCCAGGCGAGCGCGGCCGGAACCCACAGGATGACGGCGATCCACAGGGTTGCCAGGAACATGACGCCCTGGACCCACCACCTCAGCGGCACGGTCAGTCGCTCGTCGTACGCCGGGGTGCTCACGATTCGTGAGTTTTTCACGCCGGTCAAGGGAGTCACGAATCGGGTGAGGCTCGAAGCATCTAAGGTGCGGGTTGTGTCTGATCTCGAAGTAGCCCTGGTGCGTCTCGACGCGGAGCTGCCGCCCCCGGCGTACGCCCATCCGGGGGATGCCGGTGCCGACCTGCGCACGACCGTCGACGTGACCCTGAAACCGGGGGAGCGTGCCCTGGTGCCGACCGGCATCGCGATGGCCCTGCCGGAGGGATACGTCGGCCTGGTCCACCCGCGCTCCGGGCTCGCGGCCAAGCACGGGCTCTCCATCGTGAACGCCCCCGGCACGGTCGACGCCGGCTACCGCGGCGAGGTGAAGGTGGCACTGATCAACCTCGACCCCGTCGAGGCGATCGAGCTGCGCCGCGGCGACCGGATCGCTCAGCTGGTGATCCAGCGGGTCGAGCAGGCCCGTTTCGTGGAGGTGTCCGAATTGCCGGAGTCCGTTCGTGGCGCTGGGGGATACGGTTCTACCGGGGGCTTCTCCAACCGCTGAAGGATCAGTGTTAGATAAGGCTCCTCGCAAGACTCACCGCAACCTGAAAGCAGATGGTCGTGAAGTTCCGTCGCAAGTCCACGCCCTCCCACCGGGGAGAGCCGTCTGCATCCGTCGACGATCGGCTCGTGGCCGACGAGCGGCCGGCGCCGGCAGCTCCCGAGATCGGTCCGTTCGACATCGACTCGGCCCCCGACGGGCTGATCACCGGTGACTGGGTGGACCTCGGCTCGATGATGCTCGCCCCGGCCCCGGGCAAGGAGCTGCGCCTCCAGGTGGACGAGAAGTCGGGCCAGATCGCGGCCGTGATGCTGACCGCCGAGGACGGCGCCATGGAGCTGCGCGCCTTCGCCGCGCCCCGCAACGGCGACCTGTGGACCGAGTCGCTGCCGATGCTGCGCGAGGACGTGCAGCAGCGCGGCGGCGCCACCGCCGACCTGCAGGGCCCCTGGGGCACCGAGCTGATCACCCAGATGAAGGTCAAGCTGCCCGACGGCCAGCCGGCGGTCCAGCAGACCCGCATTATCGGCGTCAACGGCCCGCGCTGGATGCTCCGCGCCACCCTGCTCGGCCGCCCGGCGATGGAGCCGACCGCGGGCAAGGAGTGGGAGAAGCTCCTCGAGCAGGTCGTGGTGCGCCGTGGCGAGGGGGCCAAGCCGAAGGGCGAGGCGCTCGAGGTGAAGCTGCCGCCCAACGCCCGCCGCGTCGAGAAGTGAGCGACTAGCGATGTCCAAGGGTCGGCTGCGCGCGAAGCTGAGCGAGTGGGCCAACACCGCCTCGATCGACGCGAGCGAGATCCGGGCCGCCTACGTCGCCAAGGACGTCGCCTCCATCTCCGACGCGCCGGACCGGGAGCCGGTGCGTCTGCGGGGGACGTTGCGTACGATCACGCTGCGACCGCGCGGTGGTGTCCCGGCGCTGGAGGCCGAGCTGTTCGACGGCTCCGGCACGTTGACGATCATCTGGCTGGGTCGCCGGCGCATCGCCGGGATCAACCCGGGCCGGTCGCTGCAGGTGCAGGGCCGCATCGGCCGCACCGATGGCCAGCGCATCATGTTCAATCCACGCTACGAGCTGATTCCGGACCCCAACGAGTGAGCCAACCACACGTGAGCCCCACCTCTGAGACCCCTGCCGACGGCGAGGGCGACCAGCACCACGACCACAACCATCCGACGGTCGACACCGTCGAGGCGGTCGTACGCCGCCAGATGTCGGCCGGGCTGGGCGGTGTCCGAGGGATGCTCGAGGCGGGCGTGCCCGGCCTCGTCTTCACCATCGCCTGGCTGGTGGTCAAGGACCTCAAGGTCGCGCTGATCGCCTCGGCGGCGACCGCGGCGGTCTTCCTGGTGGTCCGGCTGGTGCAGCGCTCGAGCCTGCAGTACGTCGGCAACGCGATCTTCGGCATCCTCATCGGCTTCGCCGTGGTGCGCCTGGCCCAGTCGATGGGCGGCACGGCCGAGGAGCAGGCGCTCGCCTACTTCCTGCCCGGCATCCTGATCAGCATCGGCTACACCGTCGTGGTCGGCGGCCTGTGCCTGATCGGCTGGCCGATCTTCGGCTTCTTCATCGGCGTCGCCAGCGGCGACCCGCTGGAGTGGCACCAGGACAAGCAGATCGTGAAGCTGTGCTCGCGGCTGACCTGGCTCTTCCTGGCGCCCGGCGCGATCGGCGCGGCCATCCAGGGCCCGATCTGGTTCCTGGCCTGGAGCGGTGCGATCGACCGCGACTGGGCGATCCTCGCGCTCGGCATCCTCCGCACCGGCCTCGGCTGGGCGTTGCGGATCGCCTGCTACGGCACCATGATCTGGCTGCTCGCGCGCAACCACACCCCGGTCCAGCGGGCACGGTGAAGCGACCCGCGGCAGCCGTTGTCGGCATGCTCCTGCCGCTCGTGCTGACCGGTTGCGGGATCGCGACCGCGGCCGACGAGGCGCCCTTCGACCTTCCCGTCGGGCCGACGCGGTGGGACGCCACCGCACCCGCCTGGTACGCCGACGGCACGCTGCACGTGGGCGATCGGACCGTCGATCTGGGTGATCGTGTGGACGCGTTCGTGATCGGCGCGACCGGCGTCTACTGGACGCGGGGCCAGACGCTGTGGTTCACGAGCGCCGAGGGAAGGACCGAGAAGGTCGAGGACGTCGGTGCGAGCAACATGGCGATCTCGGCGGACCGTTCCGTGTTCGCGACCGTCGACCAGTCGCGCGGCCCGACCGACGAATACGGCACCCACGTGATGCAGGTGGCGGCCTTCGACACCCGCACCGGCGAGCAGCTCTACCGCACGCCCGACCGGGAGCCCGAGGACGGCGCCGACCTGGCGGACCTCTACGAAGAGGTCACGCCGCTGCTGCACGGGGTGAGCGACGAGCGGATCTTCTTCGGCGGTGTCACCATCGACCTCGCCGACGGCTCCCAGACGAGGACGACCGAGGACGCCGAGGGGGTCGACGTGTACGACGGCTACGCCGAGACGCTGTTCACCGACGGTTTCCACGTCGACATCGCCGGTGAAGGCAAGCACCGGTCGTTGTCCGGGTCCGCGCTCTACGGGGTGGGGCGGCTCTCGCCGGAGCGCAGCACGATCTTCGACGTGACGATGTGGCCGACCGACGCGGTGGCGTACGACGCGAAGAGCGGCGGCCAACGACCGATCGACGCGCCCTGGAGCCACTTCAGCCTGGTCGCGTGGAGCGACCAGGACACCTTCTTCGGCGTCGCGCAGCAGATCGACGACAGCGCGATGAACGTGCTCCGGGCCAAGCAGGTGGTGACCTGCGAGGTACGCACGCTCGCGTGCAAGCCGGTGAGCCCGGTGATCCCGACCGACGACGAGGAGCAGGGTCAGTATCCGACCTTCCTCGTCGAGGGCAACAACAACGTGCTCTGAGCCCTCGTCGGGATACGGTGCTGCGTGTGGAGCTGCGAGTGGTGAGGCCGACGCGCGGAAGCGTGTGGCTCTCTCTGCTCGCCACGCTGGAGGTCATGACCGGGGCGACCCTGGCCCACCTGGCCGCCGGCGGGGCCCTGCCGAGCGCCGGGTGGCTGGCCGCGGCTGCCCTGGCCGTCTTCGGCGCCGGCGTCGTGGTGCTGCAGCGCCGGGTCGGACTCCTCGGCGGCGCGGCCCTGGCCGGGCTGTCCCAGCTGGGTCTCCACGAGGTCTTCACAGCGTTCTCCGCGGCCCCCGGCGCCGGGCACCAGCACGCGGTCGGCACCTCGCTCGGCACCGGTGACGGCGCCGCGATGCTGCTCGCCCACGTCAGTGCCGCGGTGCTCTGCGTCGTCGTCTGGGTGCTGCACCGCAGTGCCCTCGCCGTGGCCGTACGCCGCCTGCCCCTGCCCTGGGCGACGCCGGCCGGTCGCCTGCTCGCCGAGACCGGCGAGTTCGTCCCGCGACCGGCCCTGTGGGCCCACGTCTCTCCGCGAAGGGGACCGCCGAGGCCGGCCGGCCTCTGAGATCCCTGCGCGAGCACCACCGGGTTGGACCCGGTGGCTGTCCTGCGTACCCCGAATTCGCGAGAAGAGAAACCTCGAATGACCGTTCCCACCCAGCTCCAGACCGCACCACCCACAGAGCCCGAGACCGCGGGGGCCACCGACCCGAGCCGGCCGACAGGCTGGTGGCCGGTGATCCGCCCGCTCGTGCTGCGACTGCACTTCTACGCCGGCGTGCTGGTCGCCCCGTTCGTCCTGGTCGCCTCGGTGACCGGGCTGCTCTACACGATCGCCCCGCAGGTCGAGCAGATCGCCTACCACGACCTGACCCATGTGACCCCGGCCGGCGAGACGGTCCCGCTCGCCGAGCAGGTCGCCGCCGCCCGGGCCACCCACCCCGACGGCGCGGTGATCCGGGTCGACGTCCCGGAGGCGGCCGACCGCAGCACCCGGGTGGTCTTCACCGACGAGACCGTCCCGGACGACTACGACATGTCCGTGTTCGTGAACCCCTACACCGGCCAGGTCGAGGGTCAGGTACGCAGCTACGGCCAGTGGCTCGGCTTCCGCGCCTGGCTCGACGAGCTCCACCGCAACCTGCACCTGGGTGCCGTGGGCCGGCACTACAGCGAGCTCGCGGCCAGCTGGCTGTGGGTGGTCGCCCTGGGCGGACTGATGCTGTGGCTCGGCCGATGGCGGCGGGCCCGGCGGGTCCGGCTGCTGGTGACGCCCGACCTCCGGGCCACCGGACGCTCCCGGACGATGTCGTGGCACGCCGTCATCGGGGTGTGGCTCCTGCTGGGCGTGCTGGCGCTGTCGGTCTCCGGGCTGACCTGGTCCCGCTTCGCCGGTGCGAAAATCGGCGAGGTGCGTACCGCGCTGTCCTGGACCGAGCCCACACCGGCCACGTCACTGCCCGGCGAGGGACCGGCCGCGGAGCACGCCCACCACGGCTCGTCGGCCGCCACCACGGACGACCCGGACGCGGCCTTCTCCGCGGGCGTAGGCATCGACGGCGTACTCGACACCGCACGGGACGCGGGTCTGGGGGACCCGCTCTACCTGGTGCCTCCGGCGGAGCCGGGCAGCGCCTGGACCGCGGCCGAGAACAAGCGCGACTGGCCCACCCGCTACGACTCCGTCAGCGTCGATCCGGCGACCGGAGAGCTGCTGGACCGGGTCGACTTCGCCGACTGGCCGCTGATGGCGAAGCTGACCGACGGGGTCATCGGCGCGCACATGGGGATCCTGTTCGGCGTCCTCAACCAGCTGGCGCTGGCGGCGCTGGCGATCGGTCTGATCGCGGCGACCCTGCTCGGCCACCGGATGTGGTGGCTGCGCCGTCCCCGCGGTGCCCGCGGCCTGAGGTTCGGCCGACCCGCGCCCCGCGGCGCTTGGCGGCGTCTGCCCTGGCCGGCCGGGGTGGCCGTCGTCGCGGTCACCGTGGTGGTCGCGTGGTTCGTCCCGATGCTGGGAGTGACCCTCGTCGGGTTCCTCGTGATCGATGCCGCGATCGGCGCGGTGCGCAGCCGCACCTGAGCCGCTCCCGGGTCAGGCTGCGCAGGCGGCGCAGAGACCGAAGATCTCCACGGTGTGGTTGACGTCGGTGAAGCCGTTCTGCGCCGCCACCTTGTCGGCCCACGTCTCCACGGCCGGGCCCTCGATCTCCACGGCCTTGCCGCAGCTGCGGCACACCAGGTGGTGGTGATGGGTCGTGGAGGCGTCGCCGCACAGCCGGTAGGTGGACTCGCCGTCGGGCTTGTGGATCACGTCGGCGAGGCCGTCGTCGACGAAGATCTGCAGGTGGCGGTAGACCGTGGAGAGGCCGATCTTCTCGCCGTTGGCTCGCAGCGTGGCGTAGACGTCCTGGGCGCTGCGGAAGGTGTCCTCGGCGGCGAGAGCCTCCTTCACCGCGGCGCCCTGGTTCGTTGCGCGCCGCTTGACCTGCTGGGTTGTTGCCATGAGCGACATGTTAGTCGGTATCGGTATGGATTCCGCGGCCAGTGCGGCGTGCCAGCACCCTGTGGCATAATGGGAACGATTCCCGATAACACGAAAGGCTGCCATGTCACGCACGTGTCAGGTCACCGGTGCCCGCCCGGGCTTCGGCAACAACCGCCCCTGGTCCAAGAAGGCGACCCGGCGACGCTGGGAGGTGAACCTGCAGAAGAAGACCTACTACGTCCCCACGCTGGGTCGGAAGGTCACCCTGCGGCTCAGCACCAACGCGATCAGGCAGATCGACGTACGCGGCATCGACGCCGTCGTCGCCGAGATGCGGGCCCGAGGGGAGAAGCTCTGATGGCCAAGAAGTCGAAGATCGCGGCCGAGGCCAAGCGTCGCGAGATCGTGGAGAGGTACGCCGCGCGCCGAGCCGCGCTCAAGGACGAGATCCGCGCCGCGGAGCCGGGCTCGGCCGAGCAGGCCGAGGCGGTCCGCGCCCTGTCCCGCCTGCCGCGCGACTCCTCGCCCGTACGCCTGCGCAACCGCGACCAGGTCGACGGCCGGCCGCGCGGCTATCTGCGCAAGGCCGGGGTGTCCCGGATCCGGTTCCGCGAGCTCGCGCACAAGGGCTATCTGCCGGGGATCACGAAGTCGAGCTGGTGAGTTCCTAACCGAAACCATTCCGAGTCGGCGAGGCGCCACCCGGCCGTCGTCCGGCTGTGCTAAAAACTCCGCCCATGAGCACGAAGACGCCCGAGCGGGACGCGACCGCCGACAGGCCCGGGTTCAGGCTGGGGCAGACCGAGGTCGTCGCGGTCGTACTGCTGGTCATCCTGCTCTCCCAGCGCTGGCTGCTGCCGCTGCTGGACCACGACCTGTTCAACACCTGGGGCACGATCTTCGTCGCCATCGTGGTGCAGTCGGCGCCGTTCCTGCTCGGTGGTGTGCTGCTCAGCGCCGTCATCTCGACGTTCCTCTCCGAGAGGGCGCTGAGCAGGATCGTGCCCAAGAGCCCGGCGCTCGGTGTCCCGGTCGCCGGCCTGGCCGGGATCGGGCTGCCGGGCTGCGAGTGCGCCGCGGTGCCGGTGACCAACTCGCTGATCCGCCGCGGTGTGGCGCCCGCGGTCGCGCTGACCTTCCTGCTGGCCGCGCCGGCGGTCAACCCGGCCGTGCTCGTCTCGACCGCGGTCGCCTTCCCGGGCCAGCCGATGATGGTGCTGGCCCGGTTCCTGGCCTCGCTCATCACCGCGGTCGCGGTCGGCTGGATCATGCTCGCCCGCGGCAAGCTGCTGCTCGAGCGGCTGACCAACCTGGGGCGTGACGAGCACGCCCACGAGAGGTCGTTCCTCGGCAACGTCAGCCACGACTTCCTGCACGCCTCCGGCTTCCTGGTGCTGGGCGCCATGCTGGCCGCGGCGGTCAACACCTTCGTACCCCGCTCGGTGGTCAACACCGTCGCCGGCCAGGCCGTGCTGGGGATCGCGACGCTGGCGCTGTTCGCATTCATCGTGGCGCTCTGCTCGGAGTCCGACGCCTTCGTCGCGGCCTCGTTCACCGCCTTCTCCGACACCGCGAAGCTGGTCTTCCTCGTCGTCGGCCCGGCGATGGACATCAAGCTCGCCTCGATGGAGGCCGGCCAGTTCGGCATGGGCTTCGCCCTGCGCTTCGTGCCCTTGGTGATCATCACGGCGGTCGCCTCCGCCGTCGGCGTCGGATGGTGGCTGCTGTGACTCGTACTACGCAGGCCTTGGTCGTCGGCTTCCTCGGTGCCGTGCTGTTGCGGCTCTCCCTCGGCGAGGGCTATCTGAGGTACGTCACCAGCTGGATGAAGTGGCCCCTGGTCGCCACCGGGGTGGTGCTGCTCGGGCTGACCGTGTGGATGCTGCTGCGGCCGGTGCCCGAGGCGGACGGCGACGAGCACGACCACGACGCCCATGACCACAAGGTTCCGGTGATGACCTGGCTGGCGATCGTCCCGGGTGTGATCGTCTTCGTCGCCAGCCCGCCGTCCCTGGGCGCCTACCTGGCCGAGCGGCGTGCCGACGACCCGGTCGCTGCCGCGCCCGACGCGAAGATCCTCCCGCTGCCTGCCTCGGACGGGCCGGTCGACGTCGAGGTCGCCGAGTTCATGTGGCGCGCCGGGGTCGAGGACGGCTCGACGATCAAGGACCGCGACGTACGCCTGACCGGTTTCGTCAGCACCGACGAGAACGGCAACTGGTACGTCACCCGCATCGCCATCGCCTGCTGCGCCGCCGACGCGACCGCCTCCCGGGTGCGGGTGGAGGATTACGACGACGCACCCCAGCGCGACTCCTGGGTCGCGGTCACCGGTCGCTGGGTCGAGGGCACCGCACCGGGTGGCAAGTCGGAGACGGCCATCGAGGCGTCCTCCGTCGAGCCGCGCGAGGCGCCGGCCAACACCTATCAGTGAGCGACGATGGGTGATCCGAGGCGCTCCGGCAATCCGGCCCGGCGGGCCGAGGCGAAGCGAGAGCGGACGTGGCATGACCGCCTCCCGCACCCGCCACGTGCGCTGATCGTCGGTGCGCTGATCGCGGTCGCGATCGGCGTCGTCGTGCTCACCAGGGACCTCGGTGGTTCCGATGATCCGGCGGCCGCTCCGCGTGGGGCCGAATCGTCCGCCGCCCCGGTCGTCTCGGGGCCGGTGGCGTCCCTGGAGGAGTTCTGCGGCGCCGTACAGACCATGGCGAACGCCCACGCGACCCAGATGTCCACCCCGAACGACGAGAACGAGACCGCGCTCGGTCTGGCGGCCACCCGCCTGCAGTCGATGGGCGTCCCCGAAGGTACGCCGGCGGCGGCTGTCGAGGGCGTGCGGATGATGGTCGAGGACGCCCTGCGTACCGGCCGCGGCCAGGACCCGCTCGAGCGCAGCGAGGCCGAGGACATGGCCTACGAGCGGCTCGGCGAGTTCCTCACCGAGAGCTGCGGCGCGGCGGGCTGACGGGTCATCGGCGGCGTAGCAGGACGACCGAGTCCTCGAGGGTGGCCTCCTCGCCGGACGGGCTGGTGACCGGCCGGTCGCGGTGCTCGAGGACGACCGTCTCCCAGGTCTCCTCGGGCAGGTCGAGCGCCTCCAGCTCCTCCTTGGCGTCGAGGAAGCGGTGCGTGTGCGCGGCGGCGTCGGCCCACGGCGGTGCGGCCGCGTGGGAGGTGATCAGAAGGTGTCCGCCCGGGCTCACCAGCTCGGCCGCCCGGCGCAGGATGTCGGTGCGGGGCAGGTCGACGGGGGAGTGGAAGAAGCTCGCGGTGACCAGGTCGTATTCATCGCCGAGGTCGGTCAGCGAGGAGAGGTCGGAGACGACGAACCGGGCCTGCTCCTCGCCGAGCCCCGCGGCCGCGGCGGCCTCCCGGCCGCGGGTGACGGCGTTCTCGGAGATGTCGATGCCGGTGGCTCGCCAGCCCCGCTGGGCCAGCCAGATGACGTCGGCGCCCTCGCCGGAGCCCAGGTCGAGGGCGGTCCCGGGCTCGAGGCGGGCGGCGATGTCGCCGAGCACGGTGTTGACCTTGCCGGACCAGATCCGGTCGCTGCCGGCGTACTTGTCCTGCCAGAACTCCACCGCAGTCGGTCCGGCCACTGCGCGGTCGAAGTCGTCGGCGACCAGGGTCATGTTCACGAAGCTGCCGGCCATGGTGCCGGCGCTCATGCTGATCGGGACGTTGGCCATCGGGTTGGAGACGTTGCCGACCGCCCAGATCCGGTCGCTGCTGGTCTTGCCGGTCGCGTCCACGGCGAGGAAGCTGCCGGCCGGGGTGTCGGCGCGCTCGAGTCCGAGGTGGCTGAGGAAGCCGTCGTGCGGGCGCAGGGTTCCGGCGGTGAAGATGGCGCCGACGTCGGTGGTCGACCCGTCGGCGGTACGCACCGCGGTCACCTGGTCGCCCTCGCCGAGCACCTCGACGACCGGTGCCGGGACGAGCGTGATCCCACGCGCCAGCAGCCGCTGCTCCTCGGCCTCCTCGATCTGGCCGAGCCCGGCGGTGAAGACGACGACGTCGTCGCTCCACTGCCGGATCAGCTGCGCCTGGTGCATGCCGAGCGGCGAGGTGGTCAGTACGCCGATCCGCCGGTCCCGCACCTCCCAGCCGTGGCAGTAGGGGCAGTGCAGCACGGTGGCGCCCCAGCGCTCGGCCAGGCCGGGGACGTCGGGGAGGTCGTCGGTGACACCGGTCGCGACGATCGCGACCCGGGAGGTGAGCCGATCGCCGTCCTCGAGGAGGACGCTCACGCCGTCGTCGGTCTCGTCGAGGTGGGCGACACGTCCGGCCCGGATCCCCACGTCGTACGCAGCCAGCTCCTCGCGCCCCTTGCGCAGGAGGTCGGCGGGGTCGATGCCCTCGTGGCCGAGGACGCCGTGCATGTGCGCTGCGAAGCGGTTGCGGGGGAGGCCTGAGTCGACCACGAGGGTCCGGCGGCGGGAGCGGCCCAGCATGAGGGCTGCGGAGAGTCCGGCGGCACCGCCGCCGATGACGATGACGTCGAGGTGTTCTGGGTGCGTGTTCATGTCATCCAGTTCAGTGGCACAATGAAAGAACGGCAAGGCTTCTTGCTGAAATGGCAAATGCGAGGTGGAGCACATGATCGACGAGCTCAAGCAGGTCGGCCCGCGGATCAGGGCGATCCGGCACAGCAGGGGTTGGACCCTGGAGCAGCTGGCCGCGATGGCGGAGATGTCGCCGAGCACGCTGTCGCGGCTCGAGTCGGGCAAGCGTCAGGCGAGCCTGGAGCTGCTGATCCCGCTGACCCGCCACCTCGGTGTCGGGCTCGACAGCCTGGTGACACCCTCGGTCCCGGACCCCCGGGTGCGCCGGCCCGTGATCCGTCGCGACGGCATGGAGATCGCGCCCCTGACTCCCGAGGGGTCGCCGGTGAGCACGTTCAAGATCACCTATGAGCCGGTCATCGAGGTGCCGGAGCCTCGGGTCCACGACGGCTACGAGTGGTTCTACGTCCTCTCCGGCAGGCTGCGGCTCCTGCTGGGCGATCGTGACCTGGTGCTGACCCGTGGCGAGGCCGCCGAGTTCGACACCCGGGTGCCGCACGCGATGTTCGCGACCGGGTCGCGCCCGGCGCAGGTGCTGAGCATCTTCAACAGCGACGGCGTACGCATGCACACCCATACCGCCGAGGAGTGAGTCCCGTCTCGATATGAGCGGGCGCCCAGCTGTGTGTAAGATGAGAATCGTTATCATTAACCACAGCGGGAGGTCCCCATGAAGCAAGGCATCCACCCCGTCTCCGGGCCGGTCGTCTTCCGCGACCGCTCGGCCGACAAGCTCTTCCTGATGCGGTCGACGATCGTCGAGCGTCTCGCCGACGACCACGAGCGCCTCACCTGGGAGGACGGCGAGACCTATCCGGTCGTCGACGTCGACGTCTCCAGCGCCAGCCACCCGTTCTGGACCGGCCGCGGCCGCGTGGTCGACACCGAGGGCCGGGTCGAGCGGTTCAAGCGCCGCTACGGGCGCGGCTGATGAGCACGCCGCGGAACCTCTCCCGGTCCAAGGTGCCGGTGATCCTGGTGGGCGGGGTCGAGGAGGGCGCGATGCTCTCGGCGACCATCTCGCTGCAGTTCGGCCTCCCCGACGCGGTCACGGTCCGCCACGTGATCGACCCCGAGCGCCAGCTGCTCACCCGGGTCGTCAGCGACGTGACCGGCGTGATCGAGCACGAGGAGATCAACCTGGCCCACGCCTGCGTCGCCTGCGCGATCCGCGAGGACATCGTGCCGACCCTCGAGCGCCTCGCCGCCCAGGGCCGCTGGGGCAGCATCGTCGCCTGCCTGCCCGTCGCCGCCGAGGCGGTCCAGGTCTGCCGGGTGCTCGCCTGGGCGCCGCGCGCGGCTCCGCACATCGGCATCTCCGCGGTCGTGGCGGCGCTCGAGGGGACGACGGTCGCCGAGGACCTGCTCGGTCCCGACCTCCTCGACGAGCGCGGGCTGGCGACCTCGGAGGACGACCGCCGCGGCGTCGCCGAGGTCGCCAGCGCGATCGTGGAGTACGCCGACGTCGTCTGCGTCACCGAGATCCCCGAGCCCGAGGAGCGGTCGCTGGTCGCGACCCTCGCCCGGCCGCGTACGCCGGTGGTGACCGACCCCTCGCTCCTGGACGCCGCCGGCCTGGTCGCCGGTGTGCACTGCCACCACGCGGTGGAGGCGTGGGTCGCGGAGGTGCGCCGCAACCCGCTGCCGCCCTTGCCCGAGGGTGGAGCCTGGCGGCTCGACCTGCGCTCGGAGCGCCCGATCCACCCGGTGCGCTTCCAGGAGGAGCTGGAGATCCTGGGTGGCGGCCCGCGCCGCTCGCGCGGCTGCTTCTGGGTGCCGACCCGGCCCGACGACATCTGCGTCTGGGACGGGGCCGGCGGCCAGGCGAGCGTGGGCTCGACCCAGAAGTGGGGCCGCGAGGACCGGCTCACCCGGATCGTCGTGGTCGGCATCGACGACGACGCCGACCAGATCCCGGCCGCCTTCGAGCGCGCCCTGCTCACCGATCAGGAGATCGCCCAGCGCGGTCAGATCTGGGAGGAGTCCTGGGACGGGCTCGAGGACTGGCTCGGCCCCATCGGCCGCGCCGCCTGAGGCCACGAGCACCACCACAACCACCAGAAGGAGGCCGCCATGGCCGTACCCAAGCGCAAGATGTCGCGCAGCAACACCCGCCACCGCCGCTCGAGCTGGAAGGCGACCCCGGTCGCGCTCGTCCCGGTGACGGTCGACGGACGGACCTACGACGTGCCCCGGCGCCTCGTCCGTGCGGTCGAGCGCGGCTACGTCGACGCCGACAAGCTCCGCTGAGAGGAACCCCGAGATGCCCAAGCGACCACCGTCTCCCGTCCGCAAGCGGCGCAAGCCGCTGCTGGCACCCGACGTGACCTACGTCGACTACAAGGACGTGCAGCTGCTGCGTACGTTCATCTCCGACCGGGGCAAGATCCGCTCCCGCCGCGTCACCGGAATCACCCCGCAGCAGCAGCGCGCCGTCACCAAGGCGATCAAGAACGCCCGCGAGGTCGCGCTGCTGCCCTACACGAGCACGAAGGGATAGCCCCCATGAAGGTCGTCAACTCCATCCGGTCGCTGAAGAACCAGCCCGGCTCCCAGGTCGTACGCCGCCGCGGCCGGGTCTACGTCATCAACAAGCGGAACCCACGGCTGAAGGCCCGGCAGGGCTGATCAGATGCGCCGACGGCGCCGAGTCCCCGGTCGGGGCTCGGCGCCGTCGTGCGTCGGGCGAGTGTCAGCGTTCCTCGCGGAACTCGACGTGGCGCCGCACCACCGGGTCGTACTTGCGAAGCACGATCCGGTCAGGGGTGTTCCGGCGGTTCTTCATCCCGATGTACGTGTAGCCCGTGCCCGCGGTGGAACGAAGCTTGATCTTGGGGCGTACGTCCGACGACCTGCTAGACATGTTCAACCCTCTCTCGTTAATGAGAACGATTATCATCAATATGATAGCGCGAGGACTCAAGGGCCGAAAACGCGAGAAGGGCCGGATCGAATCGATCCGGCCCTTCTCAGTCTGTCCAGGGGACTCAGCCCTTGGCGACCCGCTCCTTGAAAGCGGAGCCGGCCTTGAACGCCGGGCCCTTCGAGGCCGGGATCTTGATCTCGGCGCCGGTCTGCGGGTTGCGGCCGGTGCGAGCCGAGCGCTCGCGCGACTCGAACGTACCGAAGCCGGGCAGCGTGACCTTGTCGCCGTCAGCGACGGCCGCGCTGATCGCCTCGATGGCGGCACCCAGGGCGGCGGAGGCCTGCGTCTGGGTGATCTCGGCCTGCTTGGCGATTTCGCTCACCAGGTCGGTGCGGTTCATGCGATCTCCTTTAATCGTTGATCCGAGCCGCAAAGGTTGACGAGTGCGGCTCGTCGCCAGCGTAGGCCAGACCTGCGAATGTTCAACGTTCACGCGCCGCGTGTCCCGCGTGGTTACGGGCTCTGCGGGCCCTGCGGGGCCTCGAGGAGCCGCCATCCCTCGGCTTGAGTACGTTCGCGCCAGAAGTCGAGGTAGCGGCCGCCGTGTGCCAGGAGCTCGGAGTGGGAGCCGCGCTCGACGATCCGGCCGCCGTCCAGGACGACGATCTGGTCGGCGGCGACGACCGTCTGGAGGCGGTGGGCGATGACGATGACCGTACGGTCGGCCGAGAGCGCGGTGAGCGCCTCCTGGACCGCGGCCTCGTTCTCGGCGTCGAGGGCGGCGGTCGCCTCGTCGAGGAGGACGACGGGGGCGTCCTTCAGCAGCGCCCGGGCGATCGAGACCCGCTGCTTCTCGCCGCCCGAGAGCGTGGAGCCGGCCTCGCCGATCCGGGTCTGCCAGCCGTGGGGGAGTCGCTCGACGATGTCGTCGGCGCGGGCCAGCCGGGCGGCCTCCGCCAGATCGTCCTCGGTGGCGCCGGGCCGCGACATCAGCACGTTGTCGCGCAGGGTGCCCTCGAAGAGGTAGACGTCCTGGAAGACGATCGATACGCGTCGCATCAGCGCCTCGGTCCCCAGATCGCGTACGTCGACCCCGCCGAGCATCACCGAGCCCGCCGTCACGTCGTGGAACCGGGCGACCAGACGTAGCAGGGTGCTCTTCCCGGAGCCGGACGGCCCGACCACGGCGGTCAGCGAGCGTGGTGGCGCGACGAGGGAGACCTCGTCGAGCACGCGGGTGGAGCCGTCATAGGAGAAGGCCACCTCGCGCAGCTCGATGCCGCTGTCGGCCGGCTCGGCGGGCGTGGCCGGCTCGGGGAGCGGCTCGAGCGCGAGCACGTCGAGGACACGTCGCAACGACCCCTCCGCGATCCGCAGGGCGCTGGAGAGCTCGCCGTAGTCGATCAGCGACTCCACGAACCGCACGGTGAGGACGAGGAGCCCGATCGCGGTGGCCGGGGCCAGCGTGCCGCCGAGGCTGAGGTGGACGGCCAGCGCGATCACCAGGGTCAGCAGCGCCTGGATGGAGAGCAGCTGGATCCCCAGGCCACCGAACCCGGTGACCAGCAGCCGTCGCGAGGCCCGTTTCTGCTCGCGCAGCGCCGTCTCGACCAGCTCGTTGCCGTGGACGGTGCGCCCGAAGACCCGCAGCGCCGGCTGGTTGAGCGCGAACTCGACCACCCGAGCCGATCCCTGCGCCATCGCGGCGTCGTAGGCGCCCTCGCCGCGGCCGACGATGACGGCTAGGAGACGGGTGGTCGCCAGCACTGCGACGACGCCGACGAGGAGCGCGAGCGCGAGGCGCCACTCCAGGAACGCCATCACGACGACCACCGTGACCGGGCTGACCACGGCGGAGATCAGGGGGCGCAGCAGGTGCCCGGGCACCGAGGCGATGTCGGTGGCGCCCTTGGACGCCATCCGGGACAGCTGCCCGGTGCGGTCCTGGTCGTACCAGCCCAGCGGCAGCCGCACGGTGTGGTCGCCGAGCCGCGCCAGGGTGATGTCGAGCAGGTCGCAGGCCAGGTCGTAGCCGTCCAGGTTGCCGACGGTCAGGGCGATGTGATGGGCCACGAAGAGTCCGGCGAGCACAAGCAGCCACGTGGTCGCGGCGGGCCAGTCCTGGCGCAGCGCGGCGTCCAGGACCGGCACCACACAGGCGAAGGCGAGGCCCTGGAGCACCCCGGTGGTGACGAACATCGCGACCACGCGGGTGAGCTGGCGCCGATGATCCCGATCGACGAGGTCGGCGAGCGGACGGACGATCGTGATCATGCCGACTCCTCCTCGGCCCAGCCGTCGGCCGGGTGGGCGCGCTGGTCGGCGGCCCAGAGCCGCGCGTAGCGCCCGCCCCGGGCGCGGAGCTCCTCGTGGGTGCCGAGCTCGGCGACCCGGCCCTCGTCGAGGACGACGATCTGATCGGCCGCGGTGACCGTGGAGAGGCGGTGGGCGATCACCAGCAGCGTACGTCCGGCGACGAGGCGCGACAGCGCCCGCTGGACCAGCGCCTCCGACTCGGGGTCCGCGGCCGCGGTGGCCTCGTCGAGCACCAGGATCGGGGTGTCGGAGAGGAGCGCGCGGGCGATCGCGACCCGCTGCCGCTCGCCGCCGGAGAGCTGGCCGTCCTCACCGACGACCGAGTCGTAGCCCCGCGGGAGCTCGTCGATGCGGCCCGCGATCTGCGCGCCCTCGGCCGCGCGCCGAACCTCCGAATCGGGCGCCTCCGGGTGGGCGAGCCGGATGTTGTCCCGGATCGAGGTACGCAGCAGCCCGGTGTCCTGGAAGACGAAGGAGACCTGCTCGTAGAGCTGAGCGCTGGTCATCTCGCGCAGGTCGGTCCCGGCGATCGTGATCCGGCCCGCGGTGGGGTCGGCGAAGCGCGGCAGCAGCTTGGTCAGCGTCGACTTGCCCGAGCCGGAGTGGCCGACGAGGGCGGTCACGGTGCCGGGCTCGAGGACCAGGTCGATGCCGTGGAGCACCGGCGGCGCGCCGGGGGAGTAGGCGAAGGAGACGTCGTGGAGCTCGACGCGGGACGACGCCGGGACCGGTGCCGGGGAAGCAGGCTGCGGGAGCTCCGGCTCGGCCAGCAGCCGCTGGATCCGCCGGGCGGCCTCGGTCGCCTCGCGCAGCTCGCGGGCGGCGTAGCCGGCGACGGTGACCGGCGCGGTCATCGCCAGCCCGAGGACCAGGAACGGGACGAGGTCCAGCCCGGTGACCCAGCCCGATCGGAGCATCCAGACACCGGCACCGAGGACGAGCACCAGGGTCAGCGCCGGCGTCAGCGCGAGCTCCATCAGCAGCATCCCGAGGGCCGAGTGACGCATCCACGCCCGGTTGAACCCGCCGAACCGGGTCGCGACCTCGGCCAGCCGCCGGTGGGCCTGTCCGGTCGCGCCGAACGTCTTGATCTCCGCGATGCCACCGGTGTTCTCGACGGTCGCCGCGGCGAGCTCGGCCAGCCCGGCGTCGTAGTCACGGTAGAGCGCCCCGGCGCCCCGCATGGAGATCCGGAACCCGGCCAGCCCGAGTGCGAGCGGCACCAGCGTGACCAGCGCGAGCGGCGGAGAGACCACGAAGAGATAGACGGCGACCACCGACGGCAGCGTGATCGCCGCGGTCAGCTCCATGACCGAGTGGGCGACCAGATGGTGCAGCGCGGCGACGTCGTCCTGCACCGCCTTCTTGACCGTGCCGGAGTTGCGCTCGGTGAACCACGCCAGCGGCACCCGGCCGAGGCGGGCGACCAGCAGCCGCCGCAGGTGGATGGAGAGGTCGAGGTCGGCGACGTGGGAGAGCCACGAGGATCCCAGCACCGTCGCCAGGCGCACCAGCAACGCACCCACGCTCACCCACACGACGACCCAGGCGCGGCCGCCGTCCACAGGGGAACCCGTCAGAGCGGGCAGCAGGATCCGGGCGAGCTCGACGATCCCGACCAGCGGCACCAGCCCGGCGACGGTCGAGACGACCATCAGCAGCAGGCTGCCGACCAGCCTTCCCCGGACAGGACGAAGCGTCTGGAGGAGGGGGGAACGCGCCAAGCTGTTGTCCTGCCGAGATCGAGGGGTTGCTGCGTACGAACGAACCTAGCCGCCGTGGCTGGTCGGCGCGAGGAGACGCTCGAGCTCGTCCTCCTTCTCGGTGGGCACGACGAAGAGGAGCTCGTCGCCCTGCTCGAGAGGCTGCTCGGGAGTGGGTACGTAGACCTGGCCGTCGCGCAGGAGCGTGACCAGCGCGCAGTTCTCCGGGAACGGCACCAGGCCGGTGGGCTGGCCGACGTAGGGCGAGTCGGCGGGCAGGGTGATCTCGACCAGGTTGGCCTGGCCCTGCCGGAAGGTGAACAGCCGCACCAGGTCGCCGACGGTGACGGCCTCCTCGACCAGCGCGGACATGATCCGCGGGGTGGAGACGTTGACGTCGACGCCCCAGGCCTCGGTGAAGAGCCACTCGTTGTTGGGGTGGTTGACCCGGCCGACGGTGCGCGGCACGCCGAACTCGGTCTTGGCCAGCAGCGAGCAGACCAGGTTGGCCTTGTCGTCACCGGTCGCGGCGATGACGACGTCGCAGTTGTCCAGCCGGGCCTCCTCGAGCGAGGAGAGCTCACAGGCGTCGGCGAGCAGCCACTCGGCGTCGGCGACCCGCTCGGGCTTGATCGAGCCCGGGTTCTTGTCGATGAGGAGCACCTCGTGGCCGTTGGTGATCAGCTCGCGGGCGATGGAGCGGCCGACGGCCCCGGCTCCGGCGATAGCGACGCGCATCAGTCTTCCTCGGGGCCGTTCTTGATGGTCTTGTAGGCCTGCGCGGTGTTCTCCTCGCGCATCACGATGTGGAGCACGTCGCCCTCCTGGATCACGCTCTCGCGCACAGGGATGATCCCCTCACCGAGCCGGTCGATCCACGCGATCCGCGCGCCGGACTGGCGCTGGAACTTGATGGTGCGCTCGCCGACCCAGGAGTCGGGCATGATCACCTGGTCGATACGGATGTTGCCCGACATGTCGCGGAAGTCGGGCTCGGCACCGGCCGGGAGGAGCCGGCGGAGCACCTGGTCGGCGGTCCACTTCACGGTGGCGACGGTGCTGATCCCGAGGCGCTGGTAGACCTCGGCGCGGCCGGGGTCGTAGATGCGGGCCACGACCTGCTCGATGCCGAACTCCTCGCGCGCCACCCGGGCCGCGATGATGTTGGAGTTGTCACCGCTGGAGACCGCCGCGAAGGCCTCGGCGCGCTTGATCCCGGCCTTGAGCAGGACCTCGCGGTCGAAACCCATCCCGGCGACCTTGTCGCCGTTGAAGCTCGGTCCCAGCCGCCGGAACGCGTCCGGGTTCTGGTCGATGACCGACACCGTGTGGTTGCGGTCCTCGAGGCTTCTGGCCAGGGTCGAGCCGACACGGCCACAGCCCATGATCACTACGTGCACCGTGTCATGATTGCATTCGCGGCGCCCCCGCGTCGCCTACGCCCTCGAATGTTGGCGTGTTCGGGCGGGCGGCGCGCCGCTTCGGCGTATCCGGAAGCGCGCGGAAGCCGTGATGTGCCGTAGCGTCTGCGGTTGTGGGTGTTGGTGATGTCTCCAAGCGGATCCTGATCGGCCGCAAGCTTCGAAGCTCTCAGCTGGGCGAGACGCTGCTGCCGAAGCGCATCGCGCTACCGGTTTTCGCGAGCGACGCGCTCTCGTCGGTGGCCTATGCGCCCGACGAGGTCTTCATCATGCTGGCCGTGGCAGGGGCCTCGGCGTACGCCTGGTCCTGGAAGATCGGCCTGGTCGTCGCCCTGGTGATGCTCACCGTTGTCGCCTCCTACCGGCAGACGGTGCACGCCTACCCCAGCGGTGGCGGCGACTACGAGGTCGCGACCGTCAACCTCGGTCGCAACGCCGGTGTCACCGTGGCCAGCGCGCTGCTGGTCGACTACGTGCTGACGGTCGCGGTGTCGATCTCCAACGCCGCCCAGTACGCCGCCAGCGCCATCCCGCACCTGATCGGTCACGAGGTGCTGGTCGCCTCGATCGCGATCGTGCTGCTCACCGCGATGAACCTGCGCGGCGTACGCGAGTCCGGGACGTTCTTCGCGGTCCCGACCTACCTGTTCATGTTCGCCATCCTCGGCATGGGTGCCTACGGCCTGGTGCTGCTGCTGGGCGGCAACCTGCCCCAGGCGGAGAGCGCGGCGCTCCACATCCAGCCCCAGGCGGGCTGGGAGGGCACTCTGAACCAGGTCGCGCTGGTCTTCCTGCTGGCCCGGGCGTTCTCGTCCGGCTGTGCGGCCCTGACCGGTGTGGAGGCGATCTCCAACGGCGTACCCGCCTTCCAGCGGCCGAAGAGCAAGAACGCCGCCACCACGCTGCTGCTCCTCGGCCTGATCGCGGTATCGATGATGATGAGCATCATCGTGCTGGCCAAGCAGATGAGCATCCGCTACGTCGACCCGCACCATCTCGAGAACCTCCGCACCGCGGCCGGCAACGCGGTCCCGGACGACTACGAGCAGCACCCGGTGATCTCCCAGATCGCCGCCGGCGTCTTCAACGACTTCCCGCCGGGCTTCTACTTCGTCATCACGGTCACCGGCATCATCCTGGTTCTCGCCGCCAACACCGCCTTCAACGGCTTCCCGGTGCTCGGCTCGATCCTGGCCAAGGACGGCTACGCGCCGCGGTCGCTGGGCGCACGTGGCGACCGGCTCGCCTACAGCAACGGCATCATCTTCCTGGCCGTGCTGGCGATCGCGCTGATCGTCATCTTCGAGGCGCAGACCACCAAGCTGATCCAGCTCTACATCGTCGGCGTCTTCGTCTCCTTCAACCTCAGCCAGCTCGGCATGATCCGCCACTGGACCCGCCACCTGGCCACCGAGCGGGACCATGTCGAGCGGCGCCGGATGCAGCGCTCGCGGGCGATCAACACCTTCGGCCTCGGGATGACCTCGGTCGTGCTGGTGATCGTGCTGATCACCAAGTTCCTCGCCGGCGCCTGGATCACGATCCTGGCGATGGGCTTCTTCTTCGTGGTCATGCTCGGGATCCGGCGCCACTACGACAACGTGGCCCGCGAGCTCGCAGCCGACGAGCAGGACAAGGTCATGCCGACCCGGGTGCACGCGATCGTCCTGGTCTCCAAGCTCCACAAGCCGACCCTGCGGGCGCTGGCGTTCGCCCAGGCGACCCGTCCCAATGCGCTCGAGGCCGTGACCGTCTCGACCACCGACTCCGACACCGCCGAGCTGCTCAAGCAGTGGGACGAGCGCAACCTGCCGATGCCGCTCAAGGTGCTCCACTCGCCCTACCGCGAGCTGATCCGCCCGGTCGTGGAGTACGCCTCCGCGATCCGCGACGCCAACCCGCGCGGCGTCGTGGCGGTCTACATCCCCGAGTACGTCGTCGGCCGCTGGTGGGAGCAGCTCCTCCACAACCAGACCGCGCTGCGGCTCAAGGGCCGGCTGCTGTTCACTCCGGGCGTCATGGTCATCTCGGTGCCCTACCAGCTCGCCTCCGGTCGCGACCGTGCCGAGGAGATGCGCGAGGAATACTGGCTCGCGCCCGGCCTGCGCCGCGGAAGCGGCCGGCGATGAGCCGTCCCCGGCGCTCCGCGCCCCCGCGTGGGCGGCGGCCCCGCCCGAAGGCGTCCAAGGGCGAGTCGTACGTCGGTCGCCGCTTCGAGGTCGAGGTCGGCCCGGTCGCGCACGGCGGTCACTTCGTGGCGCGCGTGCCCTTCGAAGATGCCTCCCGCGTCGTCTTCGTACGCCACGCCCTGCCCGGCGAGCGGGTGGTCGTCGAGATCACCGAGGGAACCGCCGGTGACCGGTTCTGGCGCGGCGACGCGGTCTCGGTCGTCGAGGCCGCGCCGGAACGGGTCGTTCCGCCGTGCCCCTACGCCGGGCCCGGCCTCTGCGGTGGCTGCGACTTCCAGCACGTCTCCCTGCCCGCCCAGCGCGACCTGAAGTCGACGGTGCTGCGTGAGCAGCTGGTCCGGCTCGGCGGGCTGTCCGCCGAGGACCCGCTGGTCGCCGACCTGGTCGTCGAGGCCGTTCCCGGCGACGAGGAGGGGCTGCGCTGGCGCACCCGCCAGCGTTATGCGGCCGCGCCGGGCGGTGGCCGGGGGATGCGGCGCTACCGCTCGCACGACGTGATCCCGGTCGAGGAGTGCCTGATCGCCTCGGCCGACGCGCGCGAGCCCGGTGCCGGGACAGTGGTCGAGACGGTCGAGGTCGGGGGAGCGGAGCACTCCTTCGAGGTCGCCGCCGACGGCTTCTGGCAGGTGCACCCCGGCGCACCCGTGGCCCTGGTCTCCGCGGTGCTGTCCGCGCTCGCGCCGGCCCCGGGCGAGACCGTCCTGGACCTCTACGCCGGCGTCGGGCTCTTCTCCGCCTTTCTCGCCGACGCCGTCGGGACCTCCGGCCATGTCGTCGCGGTCGAGGGCGACCCGACCGCCTCCGCGCTCTCGGTCGGCAACGTCCCCTCCGCCGAGGTCACCGCCGGCGACGTCGCCACCGTTCTGGGCGGGCTCGAGGAGGGCCCCTTCGACCTCGTCGTCCTCGACCCACCCCGCGAGGGCGCCCGCCGGAAGGTCGTCGAGGCCGTGGCCGCACGATCACCGCGCGCGGTCGCCTATGTCGCCTGCGACCCCGCCGCGCTGGCCCGTGACGTCGCGATCTTCGCCGAGTACGGCTACCGGCTGCGGTCGCTGCGTGCCTTCGACCTGTTCCCGATGACCCATCACGTCGAGGCCGTCGCGTTGCTGACGAAAAGCGACTCTGACCTGCAGTGATGTGATTCGGGACTTCGCGGTCGATCCCCGAGGGAACGGGGCTCGAGGCTCGCTTTGGGCTCGGTTTCCGCAACGCGAGCCCAGCGCAGGCGCCTGGGTGACCCGCACCCGCACCTCAACGGACGTGGCGCGGGAGCGGTCACGACTCGAGCATCCGCTGTCGGATCTCTCCGATGCCGACGGCCCAGGTCACCAACTCGCTGCCTGGGCGCAGGTAGGCCGGTGGCTGATGCCCCATGCCGACGCCCGCAGGGGTTCCGGTGAAGATGAGGTCGCCGATGCGGAGCTCGACCACCCGCGAGAGGCGTTCGATGATCCCTGGGATGTCGAGGATCATGTTCGAGGTCCGATCCTTCTGGAGAACACGGCCGTCGACCGAGTAGCCGATCTCGATGTCGGAGGGATCGGCGAGCTCGTCGGGCGTAACGAGCCATGGCCCGATGGGCGAGTACCCGGCGAACGACTTGGCCATCGAGAACTGGGGTGGCGCAGCCGCGAACTGGCGCTCACGGTCAGACAGGTCTTGCCCGACGCACAGACCCGCGACGTGTTCCCAGGCATCTGCTGCCGCGATGTTGCGCCCGGGACGTCCGATCACCGCGACAAGCTCGGCCTCCCAGTCCACGGTGTCCGAGGACAGCACGACATCGGCCAGCGGTCCCACCAAGCTGCTGGCGTACTTGGTGAAGATGACTGGTTCGGGGGCTTGCGTGTAGCCCGTCTCGTCCTTGTGGCTGCGGTAGTTCAGACCGATGGCGAAGATCTGTGGCGGGTCGGTCACCACCGGGCCGAGGTCTCCGAGCTCGAACGAGGTGACCTGGGTTTCGATCGTGTCCGGCGGCTGGTCCTGCAGCCATTCTCCGAGGCGATCGAGCTCGGGAAGCAGCTGCCTGACGTCGGTCGGGAAGGCGTTGGCGCTGACATGGTTGATGTCCACGCCCGTACGGTCGCCGGTGAGGAGCCAAGCGCGGCCGTTGACGTT
The DNA here is from genome assembly GCA_040302365.1 of Nocardioides sp. NPDC126508. Classification (GTDB taxonomy): domain Bacteria; phylum Actinomycetota; class Actinomycetes; order Propionibacteriales; family Nocardioidaceae; genus Nocardioides. The sequence continues at coordinate 1,156,917 of JBEOUM010000001.1, read as the reverse complement.
GGCGACCCTCACTGTCCTCCACCCTTGAGTCCGTCATGGGTGCCGAACTTGTGACGGGCGTAGACCAGTGGTGGGTCGTCGCTGATCTCGGCCTGGGCGACGGTGGCGATCAGGATCGCGTGGTCACCACCGTCGACGAAGCGATCGACACGGCAGCTGAGCCAGGTGACCGTCCCGGGAAAGTGGGGGAGGCCGTCGCGCGACTGCCAGGCAACGCCGTCGAACTTGTCCTCACCGCTACGCGCGAACATCAGAGCGAGGTCGGCTTGTTCGGCCGACAGGACGTTGACCGAGATGCGTCGAGAAGTGCGGACGTGGCTGAGGAGATTCGATTGCTTGCCCAGGGACACCATGACCATGGGTGGGTCCAGCGAGAGCGAGGTGAACGCGCTCACGGTGGTCGCATAGGGGCCGTCGAATCCGGCGGTGGCCACGATGGTCACGGGCGCGCAGACACGTGCCATGGAGTCACGGAACGTGTCGGAGTCCACCAGGGCGGGCGAGGTGACGTCGGTCAGGGTCTCGATGAGCCCGTCGAAGAAGTCCACGGTGGTCATGCCTCACGCTCCGGGGGTGAAAGGCTTGCGCAGGCCGGCCGCCTCGAGCTTCGGCATGACCTCGGAGTTGAAGCGCTCTTGGCCGTCGATGAAGTCGACGAAGGACAGCGAGACACCACTGACGCCGATCTCGGAAAGCTCGTTGAGCCGCTCAGCGATTTCCTCGGCGGTTCCGACGAGCGGGTAGCCGCCGTACCCGGCACGCAGGTGGAGGTTGAACTCCTGCCACTGGTGGGGCTCCATCGCCGAGGAGTTGAGACCGAGGTAGCGCGCTGCTGCTTCTCCGGCGCTCATGTCGGCTTCGTCGACGAATACCTTGTTCAGGTACGCCTCGGCCTCTTCCATCGTGTCGCGCTGGATGACGTAGGCGGTGGTCCACGTCGACACGTCCCGGCCAGCGGCTTCAGCGTCCGCTGCGCGCTCCTCGACCTGCGCACGGGCGCCGGAGAGGTCATAGCCGGCGAGCAGGACATAGCCGGCGTCGGCGTACTTTGCGATGAACTCGCGGCCGGTCTTGGAACCGCCGGCGTTCATGATCGCCGGGATGGGCGACTGGATCGGCGTGGGCTGTGAGTATCCGCCCTCGACCTGGAAGAACTCGCCGTGGAAGTCGAACTCCTCCTCGGCGGTCCAGAAACGCTGGACGAGCTCGAACCACTCGGTGGTGTACTGGTAACGACGGTCGTGCGGCAGGAAGTCGGCTCCGAGCATCTTGAACTCCGGCTCGAACCAGCCGTTGACGATGTTGAGGCAGATCCGTCCGCCGCTGATGTGGTCGACCGTGGCCACCTGCTTCGCGGCGACGGCGGGGTGGCTTGCCTGCACGTGGGCTGTGGTCACCAAGGTGATGTGATCGGTAACCGGGGCCAGACCGGCGGCCCACGTGTAGGTCTCGAAGTTGCGGCCGTTGAAGCCGTTCTCACCGATCTGCTTCCACCGCGCGACAGGCACCAGCGCCTCGAATCCGGCGCGGTCGGCGAGCTGGGCTACGCGCTTGGTGTAATCCCAGGTCAGGAGCGGGACGTCGTCCGAGAGTGTCATCGCGCAACCGCGGTCGCAGTTGGGGCCGAAGAGGCCGAGCTTGAGCTTGTTCTCCGAGAACAGCGCGTTGGTCGTCTGTCGGTTCTTGCGTTCGTCGCTTGGGACAGGGATGGACATGACTCTCCTAGGTGAGGGCGGTTCGGGGTGCTCAGAGGCGTGCCTGTGCAGAGTTGGGTGACATGGGTGGTGAGGCCGAGCGGGTCGAGACCCGGGCTGGGTGAACGAGCTGCCCGGAGATTCGGCGGGCTCCGTTCGGGTGGCCTAGACGGTGTGCGGTGCAGCTTGCTCGGAGGCTTGGAGCCGGCGCACGAACGTCGCCGCATAGTCAGGGACGTCCAGCGGATAGCGGGCGCTGATGAAGTTGCCGTCCTCCACGACCAGCGGAGTCTCGAATGAGTCGCCGCGTACCAGCTCCCCGCGGGGCCCGACTGCGGCGCGTACCTCGGTCTCGGTGTACTTCCGGTAGGTGCGATAACGCCGGCCGACGCGGAACCAGGTGATCTTGAAGGCCCATTTCTCGAGCGGAAGGGTCAAGGTCGTGAACCGGCGCCCAGCGATGATGCTCTGCCTGGTCGTGGGGTCGACGGCTCGCGCGGGGATCAACGTGCCGTGGCAGACCGCGCCGATGAGCTTGTCGGCGTGATGGAAGTCGACGACCTTGCTCTGCAGCACCTTGCTGTCGAGATACTGCCGCATCCCTTGGGCGTGTCCACCCGAAAGATGGATCGCGTCGAAGTCGGCGACGTCGATGCTCCGGTAGGTGATGGGTGCCGAGAACTCCGGAGAAGCGATCATCGCGTCGTACGCAGCGCGTGCCTCCGGGCCAGCCGGCAGGGGGTTGAACCAGCCACTCTTCAGCAGCCGCTGGTCGCAGCGGGCGACCTTTCCGGTCTCGGTCGCGAACGTGACCGTGAACCCTGCGTCAGTGAACCGGCGCCACGAGACGGCTGCTTCGGTGGTGTCGAAATCGGTGTCCGGCAAGGGGATCACTACGCGATGTGAGGCAGCCATGTGCACTCTCCCTTCAAACTCCAGGCGCATCCCGCCTGGGACTTCCATCATTAGTCTGCATGCAGGATGTGTCAAGCATCACGTGTGAAGCAGCCCAACGGGTGGATGCAGTAAGCATTGACCCAAGCAAAGTCTGCATGCATGCTGGGAATGTGACCACGACCTCTCTGTCTCAGCGCCGCCTTCCACGATGGAGTGAGCTCGGCCCACTCATGCGACCGAAGCCGTTGCAGATCGACGGCGATAGGCGCCGTGCCGCCGCGGCGGCGTCCGTGCCCGACCTGCGTGCGATCGCTCAGCGACGCGTGCCTCGCGCGGTGTTCGACTACGTCGACGGCGCCGCAGAGTCAGAACGATCGATGCGCGACGCTCGGTCGGCGCTGGAAAGCGTCCGATTCGCGCCGCGAACCCTTCGTGACGTCTCGCGCCCCGACCCGAGCGTGGAGATCCTCGGGGTCCGCTCGCCGATCCCTGTCGTCTTCGCGCCCACCGGATTCACGCGAATGATGCACGCCTCCGGCGAGCTGGCCGTCGCTCGAGCGGCCGGCGCTGCCGGAATCACCTACTCGTTGTCCACGATGGGAACCACGTCCCTGGAGGATGTCGCATCCGAGATCCCTGGTTGTCGGCGCTGGTTCCAGCTCTACGTATGGCGCGATCGCGCCCGGTCACGTGATCTGATCCAGCGTGCCGCGGCCGCAGGGTATGACGCCCTGATCCTGACGGTGGACACCGCCGTACCTGGCGCCCGGCTCCGAGACGTCCGCAACGGAATGACCATCCCACCCACGCTGGGTCTGCGAACCGTCGTTGACGGCGCGCGCCATCCCCACTGGTGGTTCAACCTGCTCACGACACCGCCTCTCTCGTTCGCGTCGTTGGCCGAGTGGAACGGAACCGTCGCCGACCTCGCGGCTACCTTGTTCGACCCCACCATCAGCCTTGATGATCTCGCCTGGCTGCGTGACCAGTGGTCAGGCAAGCTCATCGTCAAAGGCGTCACTTCGCTTCAGGACGCGACAGACTGTGTCGATGTCGGAGTCGATGCCGTCGTGATCAGCAACCACGGGGGACGTCAGCTCGACCGTTCACCCACGCCGCTGGAGGTGCTTCCCCGGTTCGTCGATGCGCTCGGCGATCACACCGAGATCATGGTCGACGGTGGATTCCTCTCCGGGGCCGACGTCGTCGCTGCCCTTTGCCTAGGGGCGAATGCGGTGCTGGTCGGACGTGCCTACCTCTACGGTCTGATGGCAGCCGGGGAGACCGGCGTACGTCGCACCGCGGACCTCCTTGCCGCGGAGATCGTCCGAACCATGCAGCTCCTGGGGGCGCCCACCATCAAAGACCTCTCACCCGAGCTGCTCGCCGACCATGCGGCTCATGATCGCGCGCTCCGTTAACCTGATGAACATCCCGAACGAGGAGCACATGAGAACCGTGGCATCAGCAGCCGACGTCACTGAGCTGGACGCAACTCAAACTCTTACCGACGCCGCCTACTACCGCATCCGGGAAATGATCCTCGACGGCTCGTTGCCGATCGGGACCTCGGTCAGCGTGGTCGCCCTCGCAGGCAAGTTCGGGATGAGCCGCAGCCCGGTGCGATCAGCGATCGAACGACTCATGTCCGAAAGGCTCCTCAGCAGAACCACCAGCGGGGCGGCGGTCGCCGCCCCGGATCGACTCGACCTGCTCGACGCCCTTGCCGTACGCGCACCGCTCGAAGGCCTGGCCGCTCGCCTGGCGGCCCCACACATCGACGAACACGCACTGGATGACCTCTCTGCCATCCACGAACGGTTCGACCGGGCCATGCGCGACGAGAATCAGACCGCCGCTCGACGAGCCGACCTCGAGTTCCACCAGTACATCCAGAATCTCTCGGGCAACGAGTGCCTGACCGACACCCTCGAGCGGGTCCAGACCCAAGTCGTGCTCGCTGCGTACTCGACCGCGTGGACCACGAGCAAGCGGCAAGCCGTCCTCGAGCATGCCCGGATCCTCGACGCGCTTCGAGAGCAGGACGGCGAGACTGCGCAAGCCGCCGCCGAACGACACCTCGCCAATCTCACGAACCGCGTGCTCGACGAATGGAAACGGCACGAGAGTCGGTCTCCCCGCGGTCGGTAACGGCCGCGACGTGGGCTGAGCGCCCAGCCGGTGCGCCGGTCGATCCGCCAGCCGTTCGCCCCGGACGGGATCGACCAGAAATACGTGTGTGCGGCGGCGCTCGGGATCGGGCGCCGCCGCACACACGTCACCGGCCGTCTCCGCCTGCCTCGCTGTCGGACTGTGACGCTGTCACCTGGAGTACGCCGCGCCCCAGGATGTGGCTCGCCATCGTGAACCCGAGGTAGGCGGGAGTGGCATCCTCGGGAATGCCGAGATCGGCCACGTCCAAGGCATGCACGGTGATGAAGTAGCGGTGCGTTCCGTGTCCGGGCGGGGGAGCAGCGCCGATGAAGCGAGCCGCACGGGCATCGTTGGGCAGCTGGAACGCCGGGGCCGGCAGCAGCGCGCCGGTCTCGTCGCCGGCGCCTTCGGGCAGGGACCCGACTTCGGCCGGAATGTTGGCGACTGCCCAGTGCCAGAAGCCGGAGCCTGTCGGGGCGTCCGGGTCGTACACCGTGACGGCGAAGCTCTTGGTGCCTTCGGGTGCACCGCTCCATGCCAGCTGCGGTGAGCGGTCCTCGCCGCCAGGGACGCCGAAGATTCCCGACATCTGAGCAGCCGGAAATGCCTCGCCGTTTGCCACGGTCGTGCTGGTCAGCGTGAACGCCGGTACCTCCGGCAGTCGCGCGAACGGGTCGTTCTCAGTCATCATGCCTCCACTCGATCGATTATCACTGCGATAATCGATTATTGATGACTATACTGATCTCATGCAAAGCGCGACGCAAGACGGCGAGATCGATCCCAGTCCAGGGCCGCCGTCGCACCGCACCTATGTCCGGCTACGTCAAGGCATCCTGCGTGGTGACTACGTCCCGGATCAGCCGCTCAAACCCCAGGAGCTTGCGACCCAGTGCGGAGTCAGCCTGGCTGTTGCTCGAGAAGCGCTGCTGCGACTGGTGGGAGAGGGCCTTGCCGTCAGGCTGCCGAACCGCGGCTTCCAAGTGCCGTCGTTCTCGGCGACCCGATGGCGGGAGATCGCAGAGGCGCGAATGACCATCGAGCCCAACGCGCTCCGTCTCGCCATCGAGCGCGGTGATCTGGCGTGGGAGGCGAAGGTGCGCGAGAGCCACCACCGCCTGGCCGGCACACCGCTCCGCGACGCCTCCAGCAGCAAGCATTACTCGGAGGAATGGGCCGAAGTGCACCGACAGTTTCATCGAACTCTGATCGAAGGCTGTGGAAACGGGGTTCTCCTCGAGACGTTCGACCGCCTGTGGACGGCAAGCGAACTTGCGCGACGGTGGTCAGTGACGAACACACCGATGCGAGACTTCGCCCAAGAGCACCGCGCCCTCGAAGAGGCGGCACTCAGCCGGGACGCCGACGAAGCGGCAGCAGTCCTCATCCGGCACCTGGGGCAGACGGTGGCAGGCTTGACCGGTGCCGGTCTGGCGACGCACTTGCCTCGTTGACGCATACCCCGTGCGACCACGAGCCCCAACTGCCGTTCATGCCCGTGGTCGCGTCGGTGTGAACGTGCTGCTTCGATGTGAGCTGCGAACCACCTTCGGTGGTTGATCGAGCGGTCAGCGAGAAACGGCTATGTCTGCCGGGAACAATGCGATAGGCTCTTCCCTGGTCGATGCGCTTCCCCTCGACGTGATCTGGCCGTTGACCATGAGCCATGGAAACCAGGTCTGTCGAGGGGCTCGGTGCGGAGTACTTCGACCGGGATGCGCTCACGCGGTGGCACTACGCCGACGCGGAGGTCCCTGAGGATGCGCCGCACTTGGTGAAGCTGGCCATGTGGTGCTGTACGGCGGCCCGCTGTACGTCGGCCGTCATCTGAGCCGGGAAGAGTACGGCCTGGATCGAGATGCCGTCGATCATTGCGACCGTCTCGCGGGCGATGCGCTCGGCATCGGCATCGGGCACCGCAGAACCGGAGGCAATGATCTCGGAGATGAGGCTGTGGCAGGCCTCAAGGGTCGAGAGGTAACTCTCCTCGCGCACGGCCCGCAACGCGGGGTCCCGCAGCGCCAGACCCCAGAAGCTGACGTCGATCTGCGCCTCGAGCAGGCGGGGTTCGTCCAGGGGGAGGGCTTCCTCGAGTGCCCGGTGCATGAGCTCGACGGGGTTGTCGGTGGCGACGCGCAGGTTGTCGACCCGTTGGACGACCTGCTCGAAGGCGGTGCGGTGAGCCGTGACGAGGATGTCGGCCTTGTTGGTGAAGTAGTGGGCGAGGACTCCCGTCGAATACCCGGCCTCGGCGGCGATCTCGCGGACCGTGACGCCCTCCAGTCCGACCCGCTCGACCACGCGCATGGTGGCGGCCACGATCTCGGCTCGTCGCTGGTCGTGGTCGACGACTTTCGGCACGTTGCTCCTCGGGGTGGTTCGAGCCTGCGAGAGCCGGCGGCTCGCGGCGAACTTCACGAGAACGTTACACCTCAGAACGATTTCGGACGTTTGTAATAAATAAATTCGTCGAGCAGTAGCCGCGGATCTGCGACGGAGCGGATCCCTCAGCCTGTGCACCAGACTAAGGAGACCGCTATGACCGCCTTAGCGGAGAACGCCACTGACCTATCGCCCGACGCGCTGACGGGATCCGGGCCTCAGGGAGGGCTCAAGACCCAGCACCTGATCCTCATGATCGTCGCTGCGGCCGCGCCGCTCGGTGTCGCCATCGGCAACCTGCCTCTCGGCCTGCTGCTCGGCAACGGCGCCGGGCTTCCCGCAGCCTTCCTCGTCGCAGCGCTGGTCATCGTGTGCCTGGCGTCCGGCTTCATGCGCCTGGCTCGGGAGGTGCGGGCCGACGGCGGCTTCGCCGATCTCGTGCGCGCCGGCCTCGGCGATCCCATGGGCCTCGCGGCGGCGTACGTCACCGGCCTCTCCTACTGGGCGGGGTCGCTCTCCCTGGCCGCCGCCACCGGCTACTTCAGCAACCTGGTCGGGGCAAGCCTCGGTGTCAATGCCGCGTGGTGGGTCTATTCGCTGCTGGCGTACGCGCTCGTCTTCGTGCTCGGCCGCCGCGCCGCCGACCTGTCCGCGAAGGTCCTCACGGCGCTGATGTGTGCCGAGATCATGGTGGTCGTCGTCCTGGACGTTGCGATCCTCGTCCACCACGGCCTGAGCGCGCTCCCGCTCGGCGTCTTCAGCTTCCACCACGCCTTCTCCGGTCACCTCGGTCCGGCCGCCGTCGTGGGGTTCACCAGCTTCATCGGTGTCGAGTCCGCGGTCCTCTACACCCGCGAGGCCCGCGACGCGGCGCGCTCGGTCCCTCGCGCCACCTACGCTGCTGTCGCCGGCATCGCGGTCCTCTATGTGATGACCGCCTGGCTCATCATCGGGTCGCTCGGCATAGGCGGTGCTGTCGCTGCCGCCGCCGACCAGAAGGGCGACCTGGTCCTCGGAGTCGCGTCGAGCGAGGTCGGCAGCACTTTCCTCGACCTCACGCAGCTCTTCTTCGTGACCTCCCTCCTGGCCTGCTTCGTCGCACTGCACAACGCCAGCGCGCGGTACGCGCAGACCCTGGCCAGCCGTGGCGCCCTGCCCCGTCGGATCGGGGCGCTGCACCCCAAGCACCTCTCCCCAGCGACGGCCTCAAGCGTTCTCGCCATGGCCGGCGTTCTCCTCTACCTGGGCTTCGCCCTGGCCGGCGCCGACCCCTACATCGGCATCGCGACCTCGCTGACCGGCCTCTTCACCCTCGGCATCGTCGGTGCGCAGGCACTTGTGTCGGTCGCCGTCATCGCCTACTTCGCGCGGAAGCGCACGAAGCCGAGCTGGTCGACGCTCTACGCCCCGACCCCCGGAGCCCTCGGCGGGATCGGCGCCTGCGTAGCGATCGTCGCGAACTACTCCGTGCTCACGGGGTCCGACTCTCTCGGAGCGCGACTCCTGCCTTTGGTCCTGCTCGCCGGTCTCGTCGCCGGCTTCGCCATCCAGTCCGTCCGTCGCGTGAGAGCCCACGCCTGACTCCGCCTGAGCCACTGAGGAGACCACCATGCACATCCGACAGCAGTTGCATCGACATCGGTTGGCCGTCGCCGTCCTGGCGATGCTCCTGATCGCGCCCGTTCTCACCGCCATCAGCGGTCCGACCGCCGCCTCCGCCGCCGCACCAGCCGTGGAGGTCGGAGTCGGGTACGCCGACATCACCCCCATCGCCGGTGGCTACAAGGGCGGATGGGCCTGCACCTGCGGTCAGATCCACGGGCAGCACACGCGCCTGTACGCCCGCGCCGTCGTGCTCAAGTCTGGCGACACGAAGGTCGCGCTCGTCACCGTCGATCTCTTCGCGCTCAGCGGGGGCATGGTACGCGACGCAGCCGCCCTCCTGCCAGGCCGCGGGCTCAGCGAGCAGAACGTGCTCGCCTCGGCTACGCACACCCACAGCTCGCAGTCCGGATACATGAATCACTCCGCGTACAACACGATCTTCCCCGACCTGGCGAGCGGCGACTCCCTCACCGCCGTGCTCGGGGCCCAGTTGCTCACCCCGGCCGACCAGACGATGTACAACTTCATGACGCGGCAGCTCGCGTCGGCGTTGCGCAGGGCTGACGATGACCTCGCGCCGGGTGCGGTCGGATGGGGTCACACGACGCTGCTCGGGGTCACCCACAACCGCAGCCTCGAGGCGCATCTGGCCGACTACGGGATCCACGACGAGCCGGGCACCGGAAAGGAAAGTGACGACCCGCACGGATATGCCGGCACCATCGACCCCGCCGTCGACCTGTTGCGCATCGATCAGATTCGCAATGGTCATCGCGTGCCTGTCGGTGTGTACACCACGTTTGCGAACCACGGCACGGTGGACAAGGCCAACTTCTGGTACTTCAGCGCTGACCACCAAGGTTCCGCGGAGCGCCACCTCAGCGCAAAGATCAGCGCTGCCGCGCACCTGCCCGCGGGCAGCAACGTGGTGACCGCCTTCGCGAACTCCGACGCTGGTGACATGAGTTCCGGGCTGGAATGGAACGGACCAGCGCTGGCGGATAACGTCGGTCGGCGAGAAGCGTCGGCGATGTTCAACGCCTGGGTCGCGGCCGGCAATGCCATGACCACCACGCCAACGGTCGCGTTGCGCTGGACCCGGATGTGCATGTGCGGTCAGCGGGTCGATGGGCATGCGACCGACACCACTCCGTGGGGTGGCCTCGCCGGCATGGCGGGGTCGGAGGAAGGCCGTGGGGTGGCCGGCGAGCTGGGCGTCGCCCGTGAGGGCGCGCACCTGCCGGTCGACGTGGGTCCGCAGGGCGACAAGATCACGGTCCTGCCGGGGGCGAGCGCCTTCCCCAAGGCTGTGCCACTGACGGTGCTCCAGATCGGGACCCAGGTGATTGCGAGCTGGCCTGGCGAGCCCACGGTCGGTGTGGGCAACGCGCTACGTGCAGCCCTGGCGCCGGTCGTGAAGCCACTTGGCGTCGGCCGGGTCGTCGTCGCCGGATACGCGGGGGAGTACCTCGACTACTGGACGACGCCCGAGGAGTACGAGATGCAGCACTATGAGGGCGGATCCACCGTCTACGGCGAGTACGCATCCCCGTTGGTCACCTCCTGGCTGGTGGGCCTGGCGCGGAATCTGGCCGCCGGAACGGCAGCCCCCGCTCCGTACGCGTACGACCCGAACCAGGGCCTTCGCGTCACTGGTGACTCGTACGGCTCCGGTGCGTCTGCGGGAACTGTGACGGGTCAGCCCACGGCGGTAGGCAGGTTGCTGCACCCGGTCTTCCGCTGGACCGGTGGCGCGAACGGCGTCGACCGCCCCGTCGGCTCTGCGCTCGTCACGATTCAGCGTTACGTCTCGGGCAAGTGGACCGCGGTGACGTCCGACCTCGGAACCCAGATCCTGTGGTCCTCGGATGCCAACGGGAAGTACGCCGCACAGTGGGAGCCGTCCCTGTCCCAGGCGGCCGGCACCTACCGGATGGTGGTGACTGCCAAGCGGTACACGCTGGTGTCCGGAGCCTTCGCGGTGCATGCCTCGACCGCCCTCGTGCCCACCGTGGTGGGTGGGAAGGTGCAACTGGCCCTCCCGGCCCCCGTGGTGAACAAGGACTGGACGTGGCGTCCAGCGTGGTCGCCGGGCTGGACGGCCACCTTCCTCGTCGACGGCCGCAAAGTGGTCGTCTCGGGTGGGCGGGCGCTGTCCGTGCCCTCGGGTACGCATGTGAGCATCCCCGTTGGCGGCGCTCGCGATGCGTACGGCAACACGAATGCGGAGGCGGTCGTCCTGCGCTGAACCTCGCCCATCCAGGGGTGGCCCTCCCGTTTGCGTGACGGTGGGGCCACCCTTCGGCCTTCGCTGACGGATCCGCGGCTGAAGTTCACAAGGACGTTACGGACAGGCATGTAAATCGGACGTATGTAATAAATAAAGTGATGGACATGAACACATCAGAAGGACTGACCGCGACCGATGTCGTCGTCATCGGCGCCGGTCTGTCAGGACTGGTCGCCGCCCGGAACCTCCGCAAGGCGGGCCTCGACGTACACGTCGTAGAAGCCGCCGACCGGGTCGGCGGACGGGTTAGGTCGGCAACTGTCGGGGGAGCGCACGTCGACCTCGGCGGCACCTTCGTCGGGCCCACCCAGGACCGCATGATCGCCCTCGCTGACGAAGTCGGCGTACGACGGTTCCCCACGTACGTGGAGGGCGGCAACCTCATGTACTGGAGCGGTGCCCGACGCAGCTACCGCGGCACCCTTCCGAACCTCGGCCCCCTGGCACTGGCCGATGCTGGCCGGATCCAGACCACGCTCGACCGGATGAGCAGAAAGGTCCCGCCGGGTCGTCCCTGGGACGCGCCGAAGGCCCAGGAATGGGACGCGCAGAGCCTGGGGTCCTGGATGCGTGGCCACCGCGCCGCCGCCTCCACCTACGAGATGTTCGCCATCGCCTCCCGTGCGACCTGGGGCTGCGAGCCCGACGAGCTCTCCTTGCTCCACGCTCTGAACTACATCTCGATGGCTGGCGGAATGGACCCGCTCTTGGACACCGCGGGCGGAGCGCAGGACGAACACTTCGTCGAAGGGTCCCACGAGGTGGCGGCACGGGTCGCGGCCGAGCTCGGTGAGGATCGGGTCCACCTGTCGCGGCCGGCGCTCTCCGTCGACCAGTCCGGCGAGATCGCCCACGTCCGGACGCCGGACCTCGAGTTCCTCGCGCGCCGCGTGATCATCGCCGTACCGGTCTGGATGCGGCAGCGCATCAAGATCACCCCGAGCCTCGGACCTGACTCGATCGCACTGGGCCAGCGTTGGCCCGGCGGTGTCCTGTCCAAGGCGTACGCCGTCTATGACCGCCCGTTCTGGCGTGACCTCGGCCTCTCCGGTCAGGCGGTGTCGGACCGCGGACCTGCGGTCATCACGTTCGACGCCAGCCCAGAGGACGGTTCGCACGGTGTGCTCCTCGGATTCATCGGCGGCAAGCAGGGTCGCCTGTGGGACTTGCTCCCGGAGGAGGAGCGCCGCCTGCGCGCCCTGAGCGGATTCGCCGAACTGTTCGGTGAGCAGGCGCGTCACCCCCTTGACTACCTCGACCAGCGATGGGTGACCGAGGAGTGGGTCGGCGGCGGTCCATGCGCGGCACCTGGCCCAGGCCACGTCCTTCCATACGCTCGCCTCCTGGCCAAGCCGCAGCACCTCATCCACTGGGCCGGTACCGAGACCGCCGACAGATGGAGCGGCTTCATGGACGGTGCAGTCCGAGCTGGCGAGCGCGCCGCCACTGAAGTCATCGATGCGGTCGCGAATGCTGCGGTCGCGACCGCTGCGGTCACCACCGCTGAGGCGCTCGCGCCCGCCCTTGCTGAGATCAAGAGCTGAGGAAAGAGAACAATGGGAACTTGGGTACACGAACACACCGAAATCACCACCGCCACGCCGGCCCAGGTCTGGTCGAGGTGGGCGGTCGCCCCGACGTGGGCCGTCGATGACCCGAGCGTGGAATGGGCCCTCTTCGACGGGGAGCCGGCCAACGGCACCACCGGAAAGATGAAGAGCCCCGGTAGTCCCGCGCAGAAGTTCACCTTCACCTGCGTCGAGCCGCTCCACCGCTTCGACTTCGAGTTCACACTGCCTCTCGGGACCCTCGCCATCACCCACCTGGTGGAAGAGCGGGGGAAGGACAACTACGCGGTCACTCACGGCGTCCGCGTGGCAGGTCCGCTCTCCGGGATCTACACAGCCCTGGTGGGACGAAGGATTGCGGCCGGATTCCCGGAGGTCGTGAACACGGTCTTGAACGCGGCGCTCGCCAAGGCGGCCTGAGGCGGCTGGCGCGCCAGAGCGGCGGTGCTTGGTGGTGATGACCATCTGGCTCGGATCGGGCTCGTTTTGGGGTCGACGCTCACTTCGGACCCGCTGGGCACCCGTCCGGGCTCGGGGAAACGGTCGGGCGCGACCGGCTGATCGCCGGGCGTCGCGGGTACCGGAGAGCACTCGGTCGGCGGCGGAAGGGGACCAGATGGGCGGACGAGTGAGGTTGATCGCCGCGGTTGTCGCCGTGCTCCTGCTCGGCGGCTGCGGCGTCAGGTCGGGTGCCGCCGAGTCCGAGTCCGGCTGGAGGACGGAGGTCGACCAGACGCTCGGCACCGCGGTGAGCAGCCTGGGTACGACGATGTTGCTGCTGGAGAACCAGGCTGATGGGCACCTCACCGGGAACTACGTCGTGGTCGCGGTGCGTGACACCCTGCGCACCTTGAACACCGAGGCGCAGGCCTTCGAGTCTCTGCAGCCGCCGGCGTCCGAGGCGGCCGCCAACCGCCGTGCGGTCGAGGCGCTCGGCCGGGCCGTGACCGCGCTGAACGCGGCCAGCACCGCGGCCTCCGCGGGCGACCGCCGGGCCGGACGTGATGCGCTGCGCGACGTACGCCGGGCCTACGCCGCCCTGCAGGACCTCAGGGACCGGCTGACCGAGGCGGCCCGATGAAGAGACTGCTCGCGCTCGCCCTGGGCATCCTCACCGCGATCGGCGGCTTCGTCGACATCGGTGACATGGTCGTGAACGCGCAGGTCGGCGCCCGCTTCGACCTGTCGCTCGGGCTGGTCGTCGCCGTCGGCGTGCTCGGCATCTGCGTCTTCGCCGAGATGTCCGGCCGGGTGGCGGTCTGCAGCAAGCGGGCGACCTTCGACCTGGTCCGCGAACGCCTGGGCCCGCGCGTCGGGCTGCTCAACCTGGTCGCATCCCTGATCGTCACCGCACTGACCTTCGTCGCCGAGATCGGCGGCGTCGCGCTGGCACTGGCTCTGGTCAGTTCGGTCAACGATCTGCTGATCATCCCGCTGGTCGGGCTGCTGGTCTGGCTGGTGCTCTGGCGGGCCAAGTTCTCGCTGATGGAGAACGTTCTCGGACTGCTCGGCCTGGCGCTCGTCGTGTTCGCGGTCGCGCTGTGGAAGCTCGGCCCCGACTGGAGCGAGCTCGGTCACCAGCTGGCTACGGCAGACAAGCCTGCCGACGAGACCTGGACGACCTACGCCTACTACTCGGTGGCGCTGTTCGGCGCCGCCATGACGCCGTACGAGGTGTTCTTCTTCTCCTCCGGTGGCGTCGAGGAGGGCTGGACCGAGAAGGACCTGGGCACGATGCGGGCCAACGTCTTCGTGGGGTTCCCGCTCGGCGGCCTGCTCTCGCTCGCGATCGCCGGCTGCGCGTCGGTCGCGCTCGGCCCGCTGGCGATCGACGTCGCCTCGCTCAGCCAGGTGGCTCTCCCGGTCGGCATCGCGCTGGGCAAGATCGGCCTGGCCGTGGCTCTGCTCGGGTTCGTCGCGGCCACCTTCGGGGCGGCGTGCGAGACCGGGCTGTCGACCGGGTACGCCCTGGCGCAGTACTTCGGGTTCCAGTGGGGCAAGTACGTCCGGCCGGGTGAGGCCACCCGCTTCCATGTCGTCCTCGTGGTGGCCACGTTCCTGGCCGTCGGCGTGCTGATGACGGGGGTGGACCCGATCCTGGTGACCGAGGCGTCGGTGGTCGGGTCCGCGGTCGCGCTGCCGCTGACCTATTTCCCGATCCTGGTCGTCGCCAACGACATCGACTACATGGGTGCGCACCGGAACGGGTTGCTCGCGAACTTCCTCGGGACGATCTACCTGGTGCTGGTGTTCGTCGCGGCGGTGGCGGCGATCCCGCTGCTGGTGATCACCGGGATGGGGGCGTGATGGACAACCGGCTCGACAGCGGTGCCCTCGACGCGGCGCTGCACCTGCTCGACCGACAGGTCACCGACAAGGACGGGCTGCTGGTGTGCAAGGTCGACGACCTCGAGGTCTCGTTCTACGCCGACGGATCACCGCCCGCGGTCACCCGGATCCTCACCGGGGCGGCGGCCCTGGTTCCGCGGATGTCCAGCCGCACCGGTCATCTGTTGCGCGAGCGCTGGACCAGCCTCGGCATCCAGTACGCCGACCGCGACGTCCCGCTCGCCATCGACCTGCACCTGGTCGGCCACGTCGGCTCGGACATCCGGTTGAAGGTGGGGCGCGACGGTCTGCTCGACCGGCAGCCGCCGGCGACGGAAGGGACCACGCTCCGGCGGATGGGGGAGCTGCTCGGGATGCGGGTCTCCTCCGGGCATCCCGAGCTCCGCGGCGTGTTGCTCGACGTGCGGCTCGAGTCGACCGCAGACCGGTTCGTGTTCCGGCACCTCGTGGTGGGCCCCGGTCGTCCCGGCTCGCTGCTCGGGTACGACCGCGGCGACTTCAACGGACCCTGGCTGGTGGCCGCGGCCGTCAAGAGGATGCACCGGCACGTCCGGCTGGCCTCCTGCGCGGCCATCGAGGAGGCCGACATCGACTGGGACCGGGGCGTCATCCGGCTCGACGGGGACACCGCGGTCGGTCCGGCGGCGTTCGATGCATGAGGGCGCCGTTCGGGGCGGATATCGGTTGCGCGTCTCGGTCGGCGGCGTTGAGATGCTCTTGTGAGCGACGACCTGTGGGGCACCGACCGGCTGGACCTGAGCGCCTACCTCGAGCGGATCGGTGTGACCGAGCCGCCCGGTCCGTCGCGGGAGGCGCTCGAGGAGATCTACGACGCCCACCTGCGCACCTTCACCTTCGACAACATCGACGTGCTGCTCGAGCAGCATCCCGGCGTCGACCTGCCCGACGTGCAGGCGAAGTTCGCCGGCCGGGGGCGAGGCGGCTACTGCTTCGAGCACGGCACCCTCCTCGCCGCGGTGCTGGACCGGCTCGGCTTCGCCGTCGAGCGGCGGCTCGCGCGGGTCGGTCCCGACCCGACCGCGGCGGGACGTACGCATCTGGTGGTCGTCATCGATCTCGACGGAGAGCGGTTGCTGGTCGATCCCGGCTTCGGGTTGAGCCTGTGGCGGCCGATCCCGCTTGTCGACGGCGCGGTCGACGAGGTCCGGGGGATCACTCACCGGGTGCGGCGGGGCGAGTACGGCTGGGCGCTGGAGCGGGCCAAGGACGACGGCTGGGAGCTGATGCACACCCACGACGAGGCGCTGGTGGTGCCCAGCGACGTCGCGCTCGGCCATCACTACACCAGCACCTATCCGACGGTGCACTTCCGGCATCGGCTGATCACGACCAAGCTCCTCGGTGACCGACACGTCAGCCTCACCCACAACACCGTCACCATCCGTCGCGAGGGCGAGGAGACCGAGCACCGGGAGATCGGGGTCGACGAGGCGATGGGCTACCTCGAGGAGCTCGCCGTGCCGCTCACCGACGACGAGCGCGTACGCCTCAGGCAGCGCACGGAAGCCCTCGGCTGACACTCAGCGATCGCGCTTTCGGCTCCTGTATCGACCCGGTGGAAGACCGTGTGCCCTGGCGAAGGCGCGGGTGAATGCCGGAACCGACCCGTAGCCCACGCCGGCGGCGATCAGCTCCACCGGGTCGTGGGTGTCGCGTAGTCGTACCGCTGCCAGATCCATCCGCCACTGGGTCAGATACGCCGCCGGCGTCAGCCCGATGGCCGATGGGAAGCGTCGGGCGAGAGTCGCCCGGGAGACCGAGATCGCCTCGGCGAGGGACGCGGTGGTCCACGGCGTGGCTGGGTCCGCGTGCAGGCGCTGCAGCGCCTGGCCCACGACGGGGTCGCCCAACGCGCCCAGCCAGGTGCCGAAGCACTCGGGCGGGCTCTCGGCCAACCAGGCCCGCAGCATCTCCACCAGGACGATGTCCACGAGGCTCCTCAGCACCGCGGCCGTGCCGATGGCTGGAGAGGTCGATTCCCGGGCGAGCATGCGGACGGCGTCGTTCAGTCCCGCGGTGCCCGACTCGGCCCGCACGTGCACCAACGACGGCAGGGCGCTGAGGATCTGGGTCAACGTCACCGGGTCGCTGTGATACGTGATGGTCGCAATCCGCGTCGACGTCGGCGTCGAGCCGAGCCGGACGGGGTCGTCAAGGACGGTGTCGACGAGGCCCGGATCCTGCGTCTGGTGAGCCAGTTGTCGTCCTGCCTTACCGGACGGTTCGCTCGCGAGCCGGTACGGCCTGCCGGCCGGCAACAGCACGACGTCCCCCGACGCGAGCTCGACCGGTGGGATTCCTGGGGTGCTCAGCCAGGCGCGACCGGCGGTCACGGCGTGCAGGGCCGCGGTGTTGTGGCCCTCGACCGACAACGCCCATCGCCCGCCCGCCTCGATACGGGTCGTGAGCGCCCCTCGGACGCCCGAGATGGTCAGGGCGTCTGCGAGCGGATCCATGCGCAAGATTCTATCGAATGAGTCGATTGAGCAAGATTTCGAGGCTGGAGAGCATGGTTTGTGTCGGTGAGCGATATGTACGGTCAAAACGACGCCGGGAAGACGCCCGGCGCGGTCAACGGATGGACAGGATCAACACCATGGACTACAGCGCATGGCCGGGCCTCACGGTCGACGTGGTCGACGGCGTCGCGACGGTGACGCTCAACCACCCGCCCCTCAACCTGATGGACGGCGTCCTGCTCCCCTCGCTCCGGGGTTTCGTGCATCAGGTTCGCTCGGACCGCGATGTGCGCGTCGTCGTGTTCCAGAGCGCCGATCCGGAGTTCTTCAGTGCCCATGGCGACATGGCCTACGTGACCGACCCGGAGGCTCTGCCGGCCGCGACCAAGGCTGCCATCGAGGCCGCACCGGGTGCTGAGATCCCCGAAGGACTCAACGTCCTCCAGGCTCTGAGCGAGGAGGTTCGCATGCTCCCGCAGGTCACCATCGGCAAGCTGGCCGGGTTCGCGCGCGGAGCCGGCAACGAGTTCCTGATCGCTCTCGACATGCGGTTCGCGGCCATCGGGGCCTCGGGCCAGGCCCAGCCGGAGGCGCACCTGGCGATCGTCCCGGGTGGAGGTGGCACCGTGAACCTCACCCGCCTGCTCGGAAGGGCCCGGGCCCTCGAGGTCCTCGTCGGCGGGCAGCTCATCGATGCCGAGACGGCAGAGCGGTACGGCCTGGTCAACCGCGCGCTGCCTGCGGACACCATCGACGAGTTCGTCGATGCGCTCGCGCGCAGGATGGCGAAGGTCAAGCCCGAGGTGGTCGCTTCCCTGAAGCGGATCGTCGAGCGGGCAGCCCCTGCTGCCGAGCGCGATGTCTACGCCGTCGAGAACACGGCCCTGTACGGCCTCTTCACCGAGGACATGGTGCGGATTGCCCAAAGACAGCTCGAAGCCGGGGTGCAGACGAGGGAGGGTGAGCGGGACCTGGAGGGGCTCATCGACAGCATCTCCTGACCGAGACCTCCTCGAGCCGAGGCCCTCCTAGTGCTCGCCGGTGATGATCTGCAGCGCCATGGTCGGGTCGTCGGAGAGATCGGTGATCAGCTGGCGGCGGTCCAGGACGGCCTCGTCGAGGTGAGGACCGAGGGTGCCCAGCAGCTCGCCGGTGGTCGTGGTCGGCATCGCGTTGAGCACGCGCGGACCCCGCCGGCCGGAGTAGGGGACCACGCGTGCCAGCGCGCCGGCCACCGACCGGGTCGCCTCCGCGAACGGTGCCGTGATCGGGTCGGTGATCGGGCCGAGCCAGTCGGCGGCACGTTCCGCCTCGGCACGGGACGTGCTCGCCTTGAGGTCCCCGAGGCGTACGTCCTCCAGGGCCTGCTCCAGGCGACGCTGCTCGGCGAAGGCGAGGCCGACGACGACGGCGGAGCCGAGAACCGCGATCAGCGTGAGGCTAGCGACCAGCATGAACCCTGACCTCGGCTACGACGCCCTCGTCGGCGAGTCGCTCGCGCAGCGACTCGGCGGCCTGGTCGTAGACCATCTTCGAGAGCAGGGCCGGCCGCACCTTGTGAAGCATCGTGGCCGCCTTGGTCTGGGCCGAGGCCAGCTCGAGCGGGTTGAGGATGCGGATGCTCAGCAGCCGGTCCTCGGGCGGGAGCTCGGCGTAGGTGCTGCGCGGGGCCGAGATGTCGGCCTCCTCCAGGCGCCACAGCAGGCCGATGGTCTCGGCACGCAGCGCCTTGTTCGCGCGCCGCAGCCGCCAGGCGACAGCGGCGGCGGCCAGGGCGATCACCAGCGCCACGACGGCGATCAGGGTGCTCAAGGCTCTCCTCGCATCACTAGTCCCGACGAGCAGCGGCCCGAGGGGTGGGTCGGACCAATCATGGAGCATCCGAGGATCGCTGTCAGCGGTGGTGGTCACAACACGGCGCGCCGGGGTGATTCGAAATGTCGTTCGACATCATGTATCTTGATATCAAGACATTGACGGCATGTCCGTCGTAAAAGGTTAGGTGAGCCTTTGTTTTCCCGGCATAGGTAGCCGGGGCAGGATGGGCCTCAAAGACTTGAAATCGTACGTCACTGTGGACGCGAGCAAGGAGATGAACGCGTTGGCCAGCAAGGACAGCTTCGGTGCCAAGAGCACCCTGGACGTGGACGGTAAGTCCTACGAGATCTTCCGCCTGGATGCGGTCAAGGGTGAGGGCCTCGACGTCGCGTCGCTGCCCTTCTCGCTGAAGGTGCTGCTGGAGAACCTCCTGCGCACCGAGGACGGCGCGAACATCACCGCCGACGACATCAAGGCGCTGGCGGGCTGGGACGAGACCGCCGAGCCCGACAAGGAGATCCAGTACACGCCGGCGCGCGTGATCATGCAGGACTTCACCGGCGTGCCCTGCATCGTCGACCTGGCGACCCTGCGCGAGGCGGCCGCCGAGCTCGGCGGCGACCCGACCAAGATCAACCCGCTCTCGCCCGCCGAGATGGTCATCGACCACTCGGTGATCGCCGAGGTCTTCGGCACCCCGGAGGCCTTCGAGCGCAACGTCGAGATCGAGTACGAGCGCAACCGCGAGCGCTACCAGTTCCTGCGCTGGGGCCAGACCGCCTTCGAGGACTTCAAGGTCGTCCCGCCGGGCACCGGCATCGTCCACCAGGTCAACATCGAGCACCTGGCCCGCACCGTCTTCACCCGTGAGGTGGACGGCGAGCTGCAGGCCTACCCCGACACCTGCGTCGGCACCGACTCCCACACCACCATGGTCAACGGCCTGGGCGTCCTCGGCTTCGGCGTCGGCGGCATCGAGGCCGAGGCCGCGCTGCTCGGCCAGCCGGTCTCCATGCTGATCCCGCGCGTGGTCGGCTTCAAGCTCCACGGCGACCTGCCCGAGGGCTCGACCGCCACCGACCTGGTGCTCACCATCACCGAGATGCTGCGCAAGCACGGTGTGGTCGGCAAGTTCGTGGAGTTCTACGGCGCCGGCGTGACCGCGCTGCCGCTGGCCAACCGCGCCACCATCGGCAACATGTCGCCCGAGTTCGGCTCCACCATCGCGATCTTCCCGGTCGACGAGGAGACCATCAACTACCTCAAGCTCACCGGCCGCTCCGAGGAGCAGCTCGCGCTGGTGGAGAAGTACGCCAAGGAGCAGGGCCTCTGGCACGACCCGGCCGCCGAGCCGCGCTACTCCGAGAAGCTCGAGCTCGACCTCTCCACCGTCGTCCCGAGCATCGCCGGCCCGAAGCGTCCCCAGGACCGCGTCGAGCTCACCGACGCCAAGACCTCCTTCGAGGGTCACCTGCCGTCGTACACCTCCAAGACCGACGCGAAGATCCCGGTCAAGCTGGCCGACGGCACCGAGTTCGAGCTGGAGAACGGCGCGGTCACGATCGCCTCGATCACCTCCTGCACCAACACCTCCAACCCGTCGGTCATGATCGGCGCCGCGCTGCTGGCGAAGAAGGCCGTCGAGAAGGGCCTGACCCGCAAGCCGTGGGTCAAGACCACCCTGGCGCCGGGCTCCAAGGTCGTCACCGACTACTACGACAAGGCCGGGCTGACCCCCTACCTGGAGAAGGTCGGCTTCAACCTTGTCGGCTACGGCTGCGTGACCTGCATCGGCAACTCCGGCCCGATCATCCCCGAGGTCTCCGCCGCGGTGAACGACAACGACCTCGCCGTCGTCTCGGTGCTCTCCGGCAACCGCAACTTCGAGGGCCGGATCAACCCCGACGTGAAGATGAACTACCTCGCGTCGCCGCCGCTGGTCATCGCCTACGCCCTGGCCGGCAACATGAACCTCAACCTTCTCGAGGACTCCCTCGGCAAGGACTCCGAGGGCAACGACGTCTTCCTCAAGGACATCTGGCCGACCCCGGCCGAGGTCGAGGAGACCATCGCCACCGCGATCGACTCCGACATGTTCTCCAAGGACTACGCCGACGTCTTCGCGGGCGACGAGCGCTGGCAGAACCTGCCGACCCCGACCGGTGACACCTTCACCTGGGACGAGGAGTCGACCTACGTCCGCAAGGCTCCCTACTTCGACGGCATGGCCAAGGCTCCGGCCCCGGTCACCGACATCGAGGGTGCGCGCGTGCTGCTGAAGCTGGGCGACTCGGTCACCACCGACCACATCAGCCCTGCGGGCAACATCAAGAAGGACTCGCCCGCCGGCAAGTACCTCATCGAGCACGGTGTCGAGCAGCGCGACTTCAACTCCTACGGCTCGCGTCGAGGCAACCACGAGATCATGATCCGCGGCACCTTCGCCAACATCCGGATCAAGAACCAGGTCGCCCCGGGCACCGAGGGTGGTTACACCCGCGACTTCACCCAGCCCGACGCTCCGGTGAGCTTCATCTACGACGCCGCTCAGAACTACGCCGCGGCCGGCACCCCGCTGGTCGTCCTCGGCGGCAAGGAGTACGGTTCCGGCTCCTCGCGCGACTGGGCCGCCAAGGGCACCTCGCTGCTCGGCGTCAAGGCCGTCATCACCGAGTCGTTCGAGCGCATCCACCGCTCCAACCTGATCGGTATGGGCGTCATCCCGCTGCAGTTCCCCGCGGGCCAGAACGCCGAGAGCCTCGGCCTGACCGGTGAGGAGACCTTCTCGATCTCCGGCATCACCGCGCTCAACGAGGGCGTCACCCCGAAGACGGTCAAGGTCACCACCGACACCGGTGTCGAGTTCGACGCGGTCGTCCGCATCGACACCCCCGGTGAGGCCAACTACTACCGCAACGGCGGCATCCTGCAGTACGTCCTGCGCAGCCTGGTCAACGCCTGAGTCTGACTCGACGAAACGGCCCGTCACCCGCAAGGGTGGCGGGCCGTTCCCCATCTGCTGAGGCGTCAGGTGAGTGAGGCGATCCGGGCCCGGCTGTCCTCGGTGAGAGTGGCCAGGAGGGCATCGGCTGCCTCACCGTGCTCCCCGATGGTGGCAGCGAGCTCGGTGACCGTCTCGTCGGGGAGGCCGGCGAGGATGGGGTCGATCACCGACGGCTCGTCGATGAAGAGTGCGAGCTGGAGGATGTCACCGCCCGAGGCGCCGTCGACGACCTTCAGAGAGGTCTCGGCGCCGACGACGCCCGTGAACCTGGCCAGCGTCAGCAGGTGTCCCTGAGCCATCAGGCGGCGCCCGACGTCGACGACGAGCGCGTCGTCGAGCTTGGCGATGATGCCCGCGACCCGGCTCGGGTCGAGATGGACGGAGAGCTCGGCGAGGAACTCCGGCTTGAGGTGGCCGGCCAGCTTCGCGGCGTCGGAGGGCTCCATCACTGCGGCCACGCGGGCGCTGAGCATCGGGCCCATCGCGATCTCGGCGATCTTCGCGGTGACGGCCGCGGGGAGCTTCTTGCTGACCGCGGCCAGCCCCTTCACGCGGGACTCGTGGCGGCTGAACATCGCGTGCGAGACGATCCCGCGCAGATCGCGGAGGTCTTCGGGGGAGGTGGTGGCGAGGAAGGCGAGCTCGGCCTCGTCCACGTGCATCTCGTGGGCGAGCTTGGTGATCTCCAGCGCGCTGGTCAGGGCGGTCATCGGCTGCCTCCGAGCATCTTCTGGACGACCCCGCGCAACATCTTCGGCACCAGCTTAAGCGCCTCGTCGAGGGAGGCCTCGAACGCCTTGTCCTCCGCGGTCATCGCGCTGCGGGTCAGGTCGTCGAACCTGCCCAGCTGCTGGTCGTCGTACGCCTCCAGCGGCGCGAGCCGTGTGGCCGGCACGCCCAGGGTGGCGGCGAGCCGGTCGAGTCCCTCACTCATCGGTTCCTTCCCGCCGGCTGCGGCACCTTCGGCCCCCGGCGGCGCCACTATATGCAGGCCGGCTCGGCGTTTGGATAGTGTTTCGACATGCTCGTCGCCTTCTCGATCGCCCCGACCACGACCGACGACCCCGATGGTTCGGTGGCCGCCTCGGTCGCCGAGGCGGTCCGCATCGTCCGTGAGTCCGGACTGCCTAACGAGACCAACGCCATGTTCACCAACCTGGAAGGTGAATGGGACGAGGTGATGGGTGTCGTCAAGCAGTGCGTGGACGCTGTCGCTGCGGTGTCCTCCCGGGTGAGCCTCGTCATCAAGGCTGATATCCGGCCCGGTCATGAGGGCCAGCTGACGGCCAAGGTCGAGCGGGTCGAGGCGGCCTTGCGTCAGCGCTGACCCCCGCCAGCCTGCTCGTGCGATCTCACGCCGTCACACCTTCCAACGCAGCGTCGAGACGCACGCGTCGAATGCGAACTTCCAAGCCTTGACCTTGTCGTCGTCGGAGGCCATCTCGACCGGGCGACCGAACGACGCGACGAACTGCAGGGCACGCTTCCTGCCGGACCCCGGGATCGGTGTCAGGTAGACCAGCGATGTCTGAGTGATCGTGGCATCCTCCATCGTCACGGTCTTCTCACGCTCGTAGCGCATGAAGCGGACATCGCCGAACAACGGAGCCGCCCCGAAGTCCCGCATGAGCCCCTTGATCATGGTGTCCAGATTCTCGCCCGCCGTCGACCGGCGCTCAGAGACGACGATCGAGCCCGGAATCACGACCTTGTCGTCGCTCTCTCCGGTGGCGGCGAAGAAGGCCAGCACACCTTCCTGCTTCATCTTGCCGTAGGACTCATCGAGCATCGAGCGAACGGTGGCGTACAGATCCGGTCGGTGTAGGTCCATGAAGCGTCGCTTGATGCGATCGTCGAGCTGGGCCTTGTCTGCCTCCGCACTGCTGTGTCGCTCCCACCCAGGAAGCACCTTGATCTCGAACTCGGGAACGGCAGCCGCTGCGCCGAGCAGATCCTTGACCGACATTCCGTTTGTCTCAGTAACCATGTTCACTCGATTCTGCGTCCGACGAGCGATCCAAGCGGACGCTCGGTGGCCTTGTTCGCCTGGCGAATCTTGATCAGCTTTCGCTCGGCGAGCTTGGTAAGAACTGCCGCGCGCTGCGCCAGCAGTGTGTCCCGGTCGTCGTCACTGAGCCTGGTGAGGTCGACGTCAGGAAAGGGACTCGTGGAGCCTGCGAGGAGAAAGATGAGAAGCCCGACCAGCGCCGCCACCAGTGCGGACACAACCGCGATGGTCACCGGGCCGACATCCAGCTGACCGGGTCGAGCCCAGAGCTGGATCAGCGTGAGGATCGAGCACGCCGCGACCGCACCGGCACGGATGAGGTCGCTCTCGACCGATCGCCGCCCCAGCCTCATCCAGCCGCCGATGTGCACGATCTGACACAGGGCGGCGATCGAGAAGGTCACGACCGTGATCGTGCTCTCGGTCGAGGAGCCGAAGTCATAGTCTCGGTAGCCTCGGCCGAAGAATCCGCCCGCCCACAAGGACGTCATCCCCAGGATCGGCGCAAGTATCGAGATCACGGCGAGGGCCTTGAATGCCATCGACCTCTCCTCGAGAAACGCCCAGACACCACGGCTGCGGTGGCGACGGTCGAGGACGAATCCAGCTCGGTCGAGAACGACTTGCTCCGCGTCGCGGGGTTCGTGGGGCTCGGCCGCCCTGACCGACGCCGCCCATGCTCTGGCGTCCTTATACAGAGTCATCGAGCGGCGCCCACTCTTCGATGTCGGTGCGGGCGAGACCATGGAACGGTTCGCCGATGAAGCGACCCCCGTCCGGCCGCGTCAGCTCCAGAGTCTGCAGGAGGGACTGGAGGCCGCCGAGCATGTGCATGAACCAGTCGGCAGGCACGGGATCAACGGCGACGACGACGGAGTCGGAACCTTGGCTGAAGACCCAGTTCGCGTTGACGAACGGGAGCGATCCGTTGCCGCCGTCCATGGTGACCTCGGCACTCTGTACGCACTGTGCGCCCGAACCGATGAGCGCACCGTCGTAGCGGATCACGTCGAAGTAGGCCTCCGTCCACAGGGCCAGGGGGACATTCGGGAGGACACGTACGTGGACACCGACGGCAGCCGGAACCTGAACTGGCCAGTAGAGGAGGGTGAGGGCCTCATCAGAGGCCCGCATCTTCTGAGCCGCGGTGAGGATCTGGCCGATCTCTGAGCGGACGCGTGGCCCGGTCTCGCCCTGCCAGAACTGCTCGACCTCCGCGATCGTGGCGTCGGGCCACGGCTGGCCCGGGTCGTCGCCGGTCGGCGGCACCTCGACCCAGCCGGGAGTCGCGATGTCGGTTGCCACGTACCACTGGCTCGTCTCATCTCGCCGGCCTGCGCCGGCACCGGAATCAGTCATCGCAGAGATCATCCCCACGGCAACGTAATGATGTTGGCCGGGAACTCCGACCTCCAGTTCTCCGCATCGCTCCCCGCTTCACCCGCGATCAGGTATCCCCAACTGTTGTAGGTGAACAGTTGGCCGGCCGTTCCGTGGAAGACCTCCCACTTGCCCTTGGTGTTCTTGAAGCCCTCCCAGCCGCCTCTGAACGCGCCCGGGACGACACCGCTGACCTCGCTCGCGGTCTTTCCAGTGATTGAGCTCACGCCGATGTCCTTCAACGTCTTGAATCCGAATTGGGTCGAGAAGTCGAACTGCTGCACGAAAGAGCGCCCGAACGACTTCCCGAACCCGCTTGCACCGCCGATGAACTTGCCGCTCCACTTTCCAAAGGTGCCGGCGCCGCGAGCAGCGCCGAAGGTGAATCCCTTCGACATGGCGGTGCCTATTCGGCTGATGTTCCCCACCGGTATCACCGCCAGCGCGGCGAAGATGACATCCGTCCACTCACCTTCGCCTGCGGCGGCCTGGATGAACTTCCCGACCAGGGTCACGGCAGAGAGGACCAGAGCGAGCGCAGCGAACGGGCCGGCGAAGATGATGGCAAGCACGCCCAGGGCGAGGGCGATCCACTCCAGAACCTCGAGAAACTTCGAGAGGAACTCCCAGAAACCGTCCTTGATCGAACCGGAGAGTCCGTCGGAGATGCCGTCTACCGCCTCGTCGAAACCCTCTTCCCAGGCGTCGTACCAGGTGTCGAAGCGTTCGGCTTCGTCTACCCAGTTGTCGTAGGCGTCCTTCTTGGCCTGGTTCTCGCCGGCCTCTTGCTCGGTGGTGTCGCCCTCGCCCGAGCCGTCGCCCTCCTTGGCGAGGCTCTCATCCTTGTCGCCGGGGAGGGTCGCGTAGATGTTCCAGAGATCAGTGCAACTGGTGGCCGAGCCGTCGATCCGCGGCTTGTTCGTCTCCAGCATCTCGCCGTACTTGACGATCACCGGGCCCACGGGCTTGTAGAGATCGGCCGCTTCCTCCAGCGTCTCGTAGGAGTCGTCGATGGATTCCTGAAGCGACTCGACGGCCTTGCCTGACTGCGCCTCTCCCGCGAAGCTGTTCTCCTTGATCTCGCGCAGCGTCACCGCCGCGGTGTCCATCATCTCGCCGAGCTCAGTGATCTTGTTGCCACGATCGATGATTCCCGAGGGGTTCCCCTCGACCGACCTGATCTCGCGCCCCTTCGGGGAGGTCGGCATACCGCCAGCCATGATTGTTCCTTTCCGAGAAGAGCGATTGCGCCAGCTGGCTCGCCCTAAGATTTCTTGGGTTCGAAAGCAAGGCCTGCTTCGGTGTCCCACTTCTCGAAACCGTCGATGATGTCCGTGAGGTGCTTGCCGACTTTCTCGAGGCTCTCCTTGAGGTCGTCGCGCTTGATGTCCCAGCGCTCCTCGAAGTCCCTGGCCTTGTTGCGCAGCGTGGACATGTCGAAGGGGTCGCCGATGTCAGACTCCAGCTCCTCGGAGCTGCTCGAGGCGTTGTCGAACTCCTCGACGATCGCGTCGATCGAGGTCTTCACCTTCTCGAGTTCTGACATCTTGATGAAGACGTCTGGCATGATCGGTTCCTTTTCGTCGCCGGAGCATGCCGGCGTGAGTTGTCACCACGGAGATTTTGGGATCACTGAGGTGGTGGGCCAGCGCTGCTGGCCCACCACCTCACCGCGATGCGGATCAGCCGCCAGCGAGCTGGCTGTCGAGGTCCTGGATGGCGGTCGCCATGTCTCGTAGAGCCTGAGCCATGTCCTCGACGCCGGCGATGGCGTCCTTGAGGCCGGTGGTCATCTCCTGGTAGCCGTCCTGGAACTTGCCCGACGCCTTCTCGGTCTTGAAGCCGTCCTGGACGAGCTCGTCGACGTAGCCCTGGCACTCGTCGAGCGCGGACTCGATCGTGTCTTTGCCCTGGTCGAGCTTGTCGGCAGTGCCGGTCATCTCATCGTATGTTGCGCCGAAGTCACTCATCGATCATTACCTTCCCGAGGTCTGTCACTGCGTCATGCCCGTGTGTGGGGCGGTGCAACGCTAGTGCACGGAGACGGCTCGTGGGAGGCGGACGGGGGCGTTAGTTGTCCTGTTCCCCATTTCGTAATGAATGAGGCTCCGGAGGAAACGTGATGAGGACGACGACCCCGCAACGTCGAGGGAAGCGGGGTCGTCGTCCTCATCAGATCGACCGAGGTGTCGAGCAGACGCTGGATCTTCGTGTCGTGGGGAGGCTCACAGACCCCGGGCCATCGCGTCCTGTCCGGTCTTGATGGCCTCGCGGATCCGGGAGTAGGTGCCGCAACGACAGACGTTGCGGATCGTGTCGAGGTCGGCCTCGTTGATGGCCCGGCCCTCTGCGCGCACCTTGTGGACGAGGGCGACCGCGGCCATGATCTGGCCGGGCTGGCAGTAGCCGCACTGGGCGACGTCGTGCTCGAGCCAGGCCTCCTGCATCGGGTGCAGGCCGTCGCCCGGAGCGGTGTCGGCGAGACCCTCGATGGTGGTGATCTCGTCGTCGGCGCCGATGTCGGCGACCCGCACCGAGCACGGGTTGAACGCCTTGCCGTTGATGTGCGAGGTGCAGGCCTTGCAGACGTTGATGCCGCAGCCGTACTTCGGGCCGGTGACGCCGAGGATGTCGCGCAGCACCCACAGGATGCGTACGTCGTCCTCGACGTCGACGGTGACGGTCTCGCCGTTGAGCTGGAAGGTGTGTGAAGGCATCGCAGGTCCTCAGTACGTGTGGGCGAGGCCGTCGGTCGGCGACTCGGGGACGGACGGGATGAAGGGCTTGGTCTCGAAGTGGAGCGGCTTGTGGAAGTTGATGGGGAACTCCGTGGGCATCTCACCGGTCGCGCGTGCGTACGCACAGGCGACGGCGGCCATCGAAGCGGCCACGCCGGCCTCGCCGACACCTCCTGGCTGGCTGCCGTGCGACTCCATCACTTCGCACTGGAAGTCGAACGGCGTGTTCCACTGCCTGGTGTAGGCCGAGTTGTCCCAGCTGGCCTCCAGGAACTGGCCGTCGACGAGGTGGTTGCTGTAGGTCAGCGCCTGGCACATCCCGTCGGAGAAGCCACCCATCATCTGGGCCTTCACCCCCGCCGGGTTGATCACCAGCCCGACGTCGGCGACCACGACGGCCTTGGTGACCCGGGGTCCGGTGACCGCGTCGCGCACCTCGCGGTTGACCGTCTCGGGGCGGCAGTCGATCTCGACGAGGACGGCGGTGGCGCCCTTGTACTCCTTGTGGATGGCGATGCCCTGAGCGGTGCCGGCGGGCATCGAGCGACCCCAGTCGCCGAGCTCGGCGGCACGGTCGAGCACGCGCTTGACGACGTCGCTCTTGAGGTAGCTGCGCCGGAAGGCGACCGGGTCCTGCTTCAGCTTCTTGGCCAGCTGGTCGACCATCAGCTCGCTGGCGGTGGCTACGTCGGGGGAGTAGATGTTGCGCACCGAGCTGGTGTTGAACCGGTCGACCGCGGGCTTCGGCTCGTTGAGCAGCTGGGTGACGACCCCGAAGTTGTATGGCATCTCGGTGGCGAGCATGAAGATCGACTCCGAGAAGCTCAGGTTCGACAGGCCGGTGGGCAGCGCCGCCACCTCGGCGGTGAGTCGCTCCCCGAGGCCGTGGGTGAAGTCGCAGGCCACGCTCGCGTGGCGCTGCTCGAAGGTGAGGATGCTGCCGGCCAGTACGGTCGCCCGGATCTGGGAGACCGCCATCGGGTGCACCCGGCCCTGGCGCGGCTCGTCGGCGCGGTGCCACATCAGCTTGACCGGCGCCCCGAACGCCTTGGACGCGTGCGCGGCCTCGAGAGCGGCGTCGAAGAACAGCTTGCGGCCGAAGGAGCCACCGCCCTGGACGACGTTGACCGTCACGTCGGTCGGCAGCAGGCCGAGCGCGTCGGCGATCTTCTCCTGGGCGGTGATCGGAGACTTGAGCCCGCCCCAGATGGTGGCTTTCCCGTCGCGTACGTCGGCGACGGCGCAGTTGGGCTCGAGGGCCGAGCCGCTGCGGAAGTTGAAGGTGAACTCGCCGTCGACCGACGTCGCGCCGACCTTCGGCACTGCGAGCGGGATCTGCCCGGCCTTGAGCTCGGCCTTGATGTCCTTGGCCGACATCGTGGTCACGGTGCCGGAGTTCCAGGTGACGTGGAGTGCGCGGACGGCGTCGATGCACTGGCCGAAGGTCTTGGCCCGGACCGCGACGCCGGTCGGGATGATCGCGACGTGGGTGACGCCGGGCATCTTCTCGACCTCGCCCTTGTTGTCGATCGAGACCGGGGTGCCGTTGAGCTCGGGTGCCCGGCAGACCATCGTGGGCAACGCGTCGGGCACGTCGAGGTCCATCGCGAACTTCTTCTTGCCGGTGACCGCCTCACGTGCGTCGACCCGCCGGTGGGGCTTGCCGACCACGGCGTGCTCGGAGGTCTCCTTCAGCTTGACCTCGACCTTCTCGGTCGTCGGCTTCGCGGCCTTGGCGGCAGCCTCGCCGTACGTCACCGAGGAGCCGTTCGGGGCGCTGATCACGCCGCCCTTGGCGACCAGCTGGGCCACGGTCGTCCCGAGCAGGATCGCGGCCGCGTCGAGCAGCGCCTTGCGGGCGATGGCGGCGGCGACGCGTACCGGGGTGTACATCGAGATGATCGTGTTGGAGCCACCGGTCAGCTGGTTGAAGAGCAGCTCGGGGCGGGCCGGCGCCAGCGTGACGTGCACGTCGTCGACCGGGAGGTCGAGCTCTTCGGCGATCAGCATGGACACCGCGGTGGTGATGCCCTGGCCGACCTCCATCCGCGGCAGTGCGAAGTGGGCGTGGCCCTTCTCGTCGACCTCGATCGCGATCAGGTTCGACGTCGGCATCGCGCAGTGGGTCAGGAAGTCGTTGAGGTCGTAGGCCTCAGGGATCTGTGGGACCGACGGGATCGGCGCGGCCTGGGCCGCCGAGGGGGTGAGGCCCAGATCGGCGGCTGCGATCAGTGTGGTGCCGCCGATGACGTATCCGACGAACGAGCGTCTGGAGACCCGAGCAGGGCCCTCCGGGTTGTGCGTCCCCATGTGTAATCACTCCTGGCGTGGGCAGGGTCCGAGTTTTGTGACCCCCGACACATAGCACCATTCACCAGCCAGATCGCGGTTGGGAAGGGCGCGTCGGGAAATGTGTGAGGCCCCGACATCCCGGATGGAGACAGATCACATGGCTGTCCGGGCGTGACTGTCGCCACACTCGCGCGTTGCTCTGGTTGACGCCGCAACCGCCAGCGAGACACCGAGGGAGCGCGATGAGCACGGAGCCGATCAAGCGCATCGTCGCGGGCATCAGGGAGGACCTCCCGCACATCGTCGAGCTGTTCCTGAAGAACAACTGGGACCAGGTCCCCGCCTACGCGGTCAGCCCCGACGCCGCACTGCGCAAGGAGGTCGGCGACCACGCCGAGGCCGTCTTCCTGGCGGTGCTCACCACGCTGGAGGAGGGGCGCCCCGCCGTACGCGAGGACTTCGGGTTCACCGTGGACCAGGCGACCCGCCGGGTTCGCCAGGGGGTCGCGCTGGCGGACTTCCTGCAGGCGTTCCGCATCGGCCAGGTGGCGCTGTGGGAGCGCATCGCCGAGATCGCCTCCGCGGACCCGGAGA
The DNA here is from genome assembly GCA_040302365.1 of Nocardioides sp. NPDC126508. Classification (GTDB taxonomy): domain Bacteria; phylum Actinomycetota; class Actinomycetes; order Propionibacteriales; family Nocardioidaceae; genus Nocardioides. The sequence continues at coordinate 1,125,664 of JBEOUM010000001.1, read as the reverse complement.
CCAGTCGCGCGGCCCTCCCGGTGGCAGCGCACGTGATGCAGGTGATCGAGGTCGGCAGCACGGTCGCGGCCGAGGCCTACCTCGCCGCCCATCAGGTCGAGCTCGCCGAGGGCGACCGGATCCGCCGCGACCTCGTCGAGGACCTGCTCGCCGGGCGAGCGGTCCGGCCGGGCCCGATGCTCGAGGTGGCCCGCAGGTGCGGCCTGGAGCCGGACGACCGGATCATCGTCCTGGTCGCGGTGCCCGTGCGGCCGCTACGCCCGGGCCGGAGCCTGCGGGAGGCGCTGCGGCACGTGCGCTCCGTGCTGGGCCCGTCGCGGGAGGGGGTCATGGTGATCCGTCAGGAGCAGCTCGTCGGGGTCCTGCCCGTCACCACCGACGACGTCACGACGATCGTGCCCGACATGCGGAGCATCTACCGCCAGCTCGCCCGGGAGGGATTCGAGCTGGCTGTCGGCGCCAGCACCGTGCACGTCGGCCTGGACGCCGTGCCCGCCGCGTACGCCGAGGCGGGCATCGCCCGCGAGGTCCTCGGCTCGGATCCCGGGGTGATGGCGCTGCCGATGATCTCGACGATCGACTACCTGGTGCTGCGCGAGGACCCGACCGCTCGGCGTCTCGTGCGCCCGGCGCTGCGCCAGTTCGTCGAGGAGGACCTCGCGCGCGACCGCGTCATGATCGACACCATGCTGGCGTACGTCGCCTGCGACCTCAACGCCAAGCTGGCCGCCGAGCGTCTGCACGTCCACGTCAACACCGCCTACCACCGGCTCGAGCGGATCGCCGAGCGCACCGGGTGCGACCTGCGCCGCTTCGCCGACGTCGAGGAGCTGGTCTTCGCGATCCGGCTCCTCACCGGGCCTCGGGGCTCTCAGATAGCGGCCGGCTTCCGGCCGTAGAACCAGTAGACCGCCGCGCCGAGCAGGTTGGTGCTGCCCCACAGGCGCCACAGCAGACGCGGTCCGCGGATCTCGTCGTCCGAGCGCTTCTGCAGGTCGCGCAGGATGACCGGCGCCACCGCCGCCTGGGCCGCGAGCGCGCCGGTGGTGAGGATCGCCTTCTTCTGCTTCTTGGTCAGTGCCATGACGCCAGTCTTTGCCGTCCTTTGCCTTGCGTCAAGCACCCCACGCCCCTCAGGCAGAGGATCGAGCCCACGGCGGAATCACCACGATGCCCTCGATCGGGAAGGTGCCGTCGCGGTCGCGCCGGAGCCACACCGGGCCCAGTCGCTGGGTGCGCATGGAGGCGTTCCACATGCTCCGGTGGTTGACGTTGATCCCGCCGTTCTCGCCGAGGACGATCTGGCGCGTGCCGGTCGAGTTCAAGCCGATGGTCCGCGGCGTCGAGCCCCAGTCGGCGACGATGTTGTACGGCGCCGGCCGTCCCAGTACCCAGACGTCGCTGCCGCGGGGGACATGTCGAAGGATCAGCTGGCCACCGCCGTCGATCTCCGAGGCCACGCCATGCCAGAACCGCTTCGCGCGGACCGTCTTGACCGTCCCCTTTCGCTCGAGCTGGTTGTCGTCGAAGAAGCGGGCGATGCACGTGGTGTAGCCCCACGGCCCGACGCGCCCGGCGACATCCACGGCGCGGGCCCCGACGCACGATCCCTGACCCTGGTTGAGGCCGATCGTGATCTGACCCGTCCGCGATGTCGAGGTCAGCCCGACGTGCTGCAGGTGTGACGGGTACGTCCATGCCCGCCGGCTCGTCGAGGTGAGGGGCGTCTTCGAGACCCGCACCTGGACGTACGCCGGTCTGCCCCCGTCCTCCAGCTCGCTGCCGGGGTACGCCTCGTAGGTGATCTTGAGGCTGGACGCGAGGGTGAAGGGGTAGGTCGGCCGCGCCACGGTCCAGACGCTGGGCCCCGAGGTGTCGGCCTGCGAGCCCGACACGGGGATCAGAGTGGCCAGGACTGCGACGGCGACGGCCGTCGTCGCGCGCAGCAGTGTTCGGTGGGTCATGCGCCGGAGGGTATCCCGTCAAAACGCCCGCGACTGGTGTTTCGCGTCTTTGTCGACCAGCTAGAGCAGGCTCGGCAGGTCGGCGGTGGAGGGGAGGAGGTGGGTGTGGGGCTCGGTGGCGAGCTGGTCGTGGGTGAAGGAGCCGGTCGCGACACCGACGACGAAGCCGGCCCCGGCGTTGGCGCCGGCACCGAGGTCGTTGGGGGTGTCGCCGGCGACCAGCACGCGGCGTACGTCCTGGACGCCGGTGGCCTCCATGCAGTGGAAGACGAGGTAGGGGGCAGGGCGGCTGGCGGCGACGAGGTCGGAGGTGACGACGGCGTCGACGGTCGACTCGGCACCGGGGCCGACGGTCCAGCCGAGGCCGTCGAGGATCGCGTCGGCGATCTCGGCCGAGTAGCCGGTCTGCAGCGCCACCTTCACGCCCCGCGAGCGCAGCGTCGCGAACATCTCGGGGACGCCCGGGAACGGCTGCGGCGGCGTCTCCCGGTACGCGGTGACGAGGCGCTCGCCGAAGCCGTCGAAGATCTTGTCGACCTCGGCGGTGCTCGGCTCCTGGCCGAGCCCGCGCAGCAGACCCTGGATCGCCTCCCACTTGGAGGTGCCCTTCCACCGCAGCAGCAGGTCGTGGGGGATGGGAGTGCCGGCGGCGTCGGCGACGGTCGACTCGAGCACGTCGTAGACCAGCCCGCCCTCGTCGACGGTGGTGCCAGCCATGTCGAGGGCGGCCAGGTCGAAAGCGGTCGTCACGAGATCTCCTTGAGGATGCGTACGTCGGTGCGGATCCCCGCCGCGGACGGGCGGGAGTTGTCGATGGTGAAGGTCACCCGGTCGGGCCGGTAGCGGTCGTCTGCGTACTCCAGGGGAGTGCCGTCCGCCGAGGTCGCGCGGCGGCGCTCGCGCAGAAGCGGGCTGCCGACGGTGATGTCGAGCAGATCCGCGTCGGTCTCGTCGGCGGCGACGGCGTCCATGGTGTGCCGGGCCGCGTGCAGGTCGACACCGGCGGCGGTCAGGTAGGCGTAGAGCGAGCCGGAGTCGGGGTCGAAGTCGAACAGCAGGCGCCCGACGCTCTCCACGAAGGTGCTCCGCTCCAGCATCGCCGGGTCCCCGTCGAGCAGCCGCACGCGGAGCACGTCGACCACCGGCGCACCCTCGTCGATGCCGAGCGCCTCGGCGGCGGACGCGGTGGCGCCGCGCCGGGCGACCTCGATCGTGCGCTGCCCGGGCGTGTGGCCGATCTGCTGGACCCAGGCGCTGAACGAGATCAGCTGCTCGAAGGGCTGGCCCAGCGCGGTGCCGCGCACCGTCGGCGGGCGCCCCTGTCCGCCGCTGAGCAGCCCTTCGCGCCGCAGGCTCGCCAGTGCCGTACGGATCGTGCCGCGGGAGGCGCCGAACTGCGCGCACAGCTGGGCCTCGGAGGGGATCGGCGCACCGGTCGGCAGCTCGCCGGCGATGATCCGCGCGCGGATGTTCTCGGCGACCTGGACGTGCAGCGGACTACTCATGGGAGCAGGCTACAACTTGGCCAGACAAGTGGCATCGCTTGCTTCGTGAACGCCAGGATAACGCTCGGAGCGCGCAGATCCACGCAGGAAAACGACCGGTTAACTTGTCTGTACATGTTGGTCGAGACTGTTGACCCCGACCGGCGCGAACCAGAAGTGTTCGGGCCGTGCCAACTCACCAGACCACCTCCGGCGGCTCCGCCGACCTCGTCGTCATCGGTGCCGGGATCGTCGGCCTCGCGCATGCCGTCGAAGGGCTCGCGCGCGGCCTGAGAGTCCATGTCGTCGAACGTGACGAGCGTGCCGTCGGTGCTTCGATCCGCAACTTCGGGCACATCTGCACCACCGTGCAGTCGGGCCGGGCGCTCACCTACGCGCTCCCTGCCCGCGAGCGCTGGCTCGCGCTCGCGGCGAAGGCGAGCTTCGAGGTCCAGGAGTCCGGCACGGTCGCCGTCGCCCGCAGCGAGGCCGAGATGGCGGTGCTCGAGGAGTTCACGGCCGTACGCGGGCCCGAGCAGGCGCGGCTGCTGGACGCCGATGCGACCCGGGACCTGTTCCCACCGGCCGCCGCGGACGTCCTCGGCGGAGCCCACCTCCCGCTCGATCTGAGGGTCGACCCGCGCGACGCGATCCCGGCGATCGCCGCGTGGCTGGAGTCCGAGGGCGTCCGGTTCAGCTGGGCGACCCACGTCGGTTCCCTCGAACCGGTCGCCGGTGGTGTCGACGTACGCACCAGCCGCGGAACGGTTCGTTCCGCCCGGGTCGTCCACGCCGCCGGCCACGACGTCGACCGGCTCTTCCCGCAGGTGGCCGAGAAGGCAGGCGTACGCCGCTGCCGCCTGCAGATGCTCGAGGTCGCTCCTCCCGGCGATGTCGAGATCGGGCCGGCAGTGCTGACCGGGCTGTCGATGCTGCGCTACGGCGGCTTCGCCGAGACCGCGGCCGCGGCCGACCTGCGTCGCGAGCTCCGGGAGACCAGCCCCGAGCTCCTCGACGTCGTCATGAACCTCATGCTCACCCAGCGCCCCGGGACCGACGGCCGACCCGGCTCGATCGTCCTGGGCGACACCCACCACTACGACCGCACCCACCTGCCCTTCGACGACGAGTATGTCGCCGGGCTGGTGCTGCGGGAAGGGGCGCGGCTGCTCGGAGCTCCGCTCACCGTCCGGCGTCGCTGGCGAGGGGTCTACGCGGACTCCCCGCTGACCGACTTCCTCGTCGAGGAGCCGTTCCCGGGACTCCGGGTCGTCTCGGTGACGTCCGGCATCGGCATGACCACCGCACTGGGCCTCGCGCCCGCCGTTCTCGACCAGCTGCTCTGACCACAGGAGAAAGACCGACATGTCCAAGCTGCGCTCCCTCACCGCGCTCGCGGGTGCCGCGACCCTGACCCTCGCCCTGGCCGCCTGCGGCGGCAATGCCACTCCGGAGAAGGCCGCCGCCGGTGGCGAGACCGGTCCCGAACAGATCTGCCCCGACGGCACCCTGACGATGGGCGTCGAGCCCTTCGAGGACCCCAAGACCCTCATCCCCGTCTACGAGACCCTGGGCAAGGCCCTCGGCGAGGAGCTCGGCTGCGAGGTCGACGTGCAGATCTCCGACACGTACGTCGCCGAGATCCTGGCCATGCAGAACGGCAAGCTCGACATCGGCCAGTTCGGTCCGCTGGGTTACGTCTTCGCCCAGAAGCAGGCCGGCGCCACCCCGCTGGCCTCCTTCGCCGGCGAGGACGGCAAGGTCTCCTCCTACACCGGCGGCATCTGGGTCCCCAAGGACTCGCCGGTCAAGTCGGTCGAGGACCTCGAGGGCACGACCCTGGCGCTGTCGGAGTCCGGATCGACCTCCGGTGACGCGGTGCCGCGCAAGGCCCTCATCGACGCCGGGATCGAGAAGGACGTCGAGACCGAGTACGCCGGTGGCCACACCGAGGCGCTGCTTGCTCTCGTGAACGGGAAGGTCGACGCCGCCGAGATCAACAGCCAGACCCTGGCCTCGGCGACGGCCGAGGGGCAGTTCGACGAGTCGGCCTTCCGCCAGGTCTGGACCTCGGAGCCGATCCTCAACGATCCGATCGCGGCGGGCCCGAACATGACGCCCGAGGTCTCGAAGGCCGTGCAGGAGGCGCTGCTGAACCTGCCCGCCGAGTCGGTCGCGAAGATCGGCGAGTACCTCGACTTCACCCCGCCGGCCGGCAAGCCCGCGCTGGTCGCGGTGACCGAGGACGACTACCGGCCCGTCTCCGAGCTGGCCGAGGCCCTCGACCTGACCACGGACGACCTCTGATGGGTGCTGACCGCCTCCCCGGGGGAGCGGCCGTGCTGCGTGTCGACGGCCTGCGGAAGACGTTCGGGGAGAAGACGGTCCTGGACGGCCTGGCCTTCGAGGTCGCCGCCGGGGAGGTGGTCAGCCTGCTCGGGGCCAACGGTTCCGGCAAGTCCACCTCGCTGCGCTGCGTGGTCGGTCTGGAGCGTCCCGACGCCGGCTCGATCACCGTCGACGGCGTCACCGCCAGGCCCGCGGAGGCGATGCCGACGGTGGCGATGGTCTTCCAGAGGATCCACCTGGTGCCCCGCCGCAGCGTGCTCGACAACGTCTGCGCCGGCGCTCTGGGCCGGCTCGGCCTGAGCCGGTCCTGGTCGGTGCTGGCCTTCCCGCGCGAGGTGCAGGCCGAGGCGATGGCGTGCCTGGATCGGGTTGGTCTGGCCGACCGTGCCCGCGAGAAGGCGGGCCGCCTCTCCGGCGGCCAGCAGCAGCGCGTCGCGGTGGCTCGCGCGCTGTGCCAGCGGGCCACGGTGCTGCTCGCCGACGAGCCGGTCTCGGCGCTCGACCCGGCGGCCTCCGAGCAGGTAATGAGCCTGCTCCGCTCGCTGGCCGACGACGACGGCCTCGCCGTCGCCGCGGTCCTCCACCAGCCCGACCTGGCTCGCCGCTTCTCCGACCGGGTCCTCGGGCTCGCCGGAGGACGACTGGTCTTCGACAGCCCGGCGGCCGAGGTCGACGACGAGATGGTGGCCGGCCTCTACCGGTCCGCCCGGGAGCCGATGGCGGCCGAGGCCACCGACGTGAGGGAGTACGCATGACCACCCTGACCAAGCCCCCCGCATCGGGCCTCGACATCCCGCCACGCTTCCGCCCCGCCGGCATCGCGGTCACGGCGGCCGTCGCCGTCGCCCTCGTCCTGGTGCACTGGTACGCCGCGGTGCATACCAACACCTCGCCCAAGGAGCTCCTCGAGGGCTGGCGGGGGTTGTGGAACTTCCTGTTCGGGCTCGACCGCACCTACCCCAACGGCAGGACGGTCCACCAGGACGGCGCCTTCCCGCTCGACCTGCGCTGGTCCGAGACCATCCGGCCCGGCCTGGCGTACTGCCTGCTGACGATCTGGATCGGCCTGCTCGGCACGACCCTGTCGATCCCGGCCGCGCTGCTGTTCGCGGTCGTCTCCTCGCGTACGACGAACCGGTTCGTGCCGTTGTGGCTGGCCGGACGGGCGGTGATGTCGGTGCTGCGCGCGGTCCCCGAGACCGTCTACGCGCTGATGTTCATCGCCGCGGTCGGCTTCGGCGCCTTCCCGGGCGTGATCGCGCTGGCGATCCACAACGTCGCGGTGATGGGCAAGCTGTGGTCGGAGGCGATGGACGAGGTCGACCAGGGGCCCGTCGAGGCGCTCCGGGTCGCCGGCGCCTCGCCCGTGCAGACCGCCGCGCACGCGGTGCTGCCGGCCGTGATGCCGTCGCTGCTGGGCCTGCTGCTCTACCGCTTCGACACCAACGTACGCAGCTCGGTCATCCTCGGCACCGTCGGCGCGGGCGGCATCGGCTTCTTCATCAAGACCGAGGTGGACAGCTTCCACTTCGACACGATGATGACCTACGTCTGCATGGTGATCGTCCTGATCATCGCCATCGACCTCTTCTCGGCGTGGCTGCGCCGGAAGGTCGGCACCCTGTGACCGCGACGGTCGCGGTGTGGCGTGGTGGCGGTGAGGTCACCCTGGAGAGGGTCGCGCTGCCGGAGCCCGGGCCGGGGGAGACGCTGGTCGAGATCGACCTCGCGACCGTGTGCGGCTCGGACCATCACACGGTCTCCGGGAGGCGTCCCGGTGCGTGCCCGAGCGTGCTCGGCCACGAGGGCGTCGGCCGGATCGCGGGCACGGACCGGCGGGTCGTCTGGGGTGTCACGGTCTCCTGCGGCACCTGCGACCGCTGCCTGCGGGGCCTGACCGCTAAGTGTCGTTCGGTGCGCAAGCTCGGCCACGAGCCCTACGCGGCCGCCTGGCCGCTCTCGGGCACCTACGCGACCCACGTGCTCCTGCCGGCCGGCACGGCGGTGGTGCCGGTCCCGGAGACGCTGGCCGACGAGGTCGCCGCGCCGGCCGGGTGCGCGACCGCCACGGTGATGGCGGCGCTGGAGCGGGCCGGCACGCTGAGGGGGCGGCGCGTGTTGGTGGTCGGTGCCGGGATGCTGGGGCTGACCGCGATGGCGGCCGCGCACGACGCCGGAGCGGCCGAGGTCGTGGCCAGCGACCTCGACCCCGCGCGGCTCGAGCTCGCCCGTGCCTTCGGCGCCACCTCGACGCTCTCCGCGGGCCACCCGCTTCCGCAGGTCGATGTCGCGATGGACTTCTCCGGCGCCGCACCGGCGGTCGAGGCGGCGCTCGCGGCGCTCGACATCGGTGGCTCGCTCGTGCTGGTGGGGTCGGTCTCCCCGGGGCCCGCGATCTCGGTCGACCCGGAGGCGCTCGTGCGTGGCTGGCGGTCGGTCAGCGGCGTACACAACTACGAGGGGCGGCACCTGGAGCGGGCGGTCACCTTCCTGGCGGCGTCGAAGCGTCCGTGGGCGGAGCTGGTCGAGGAGCCCGTCGGGCTGGACCGGGTCGGTGACGTACTGACGGGTGAGCTGGGGAGGCCGCGCGCAGCGGTGCGTCCGAGGGCCAACTAGGCTCGCTCCTCATGACCGAGTTCGCCGCTGTGATCCTTGTCGACCGTCGTGGGTGGGTGATGCTCCAGGAACGTGACGAGCACCCCCGGATCGCGCCGGAGAAGTGGGCGTTCAGCGGCGGCCACCTGGAGCCGGGGGAGGACCCGCTGACCGGGGCGGTCCGGGAGCTCGAGGAGGAGACCGAGGTACGGCTGCGCCCCGAGGACCTGCACCTGGTCGCCGTCCACGACGTTCACCATCCCGAGACCGCCTCCGACGACAAGCTGCACCTGTACGCGGCCGGCGTCGACCTCACCGACGCCGACATCGTGTGCCACGAAGGCCGCCAGATCGTCTTCGTCGACCCGGCCACCGTCCCTGACCTGGACCTCAGCGACTCCGCCCGGATCGGGCTGACGCCCTTCCTCGGATCGCCCCAGCACGCGGCGCTATCCGGGTCGGCGGCGCTCAGGGTCGAGACGTAGAATCCCCTCCTATGGGTCTCCTCGAACGCATCGCCGCGCCGCAGGATCTTCGTGATCTCTCCGACGACCAGCTCGAGCTCCTCGCGAGCGAGATCCGGGACCTGATGATCCGGACCGTGGCCACCAACACCGGCCACCTCGGCCCCAACCTCGGCGTGGTCGAGCTGACGCTGGCCATGCACCGGGTCTTCGACAGCCCGAGCGACAAGATCGTCTTCGACACCGGCCACCAGTCCTACGTCCACAAGCTCGTCACCGGCCGGGCCGGCGACTTCGGCACGCTGCGCCGCGAGGGCGGGATGAGCGGCTACCCGAGCCAGGCCGAGTCCGACCACGACGTGGTCGAGAACTCCCACGCCTCCACCGCGCTCTCCTACGCCGACGGACTGGCCAAGGCCTTCACGATCCGCGGCGAGGACCGCCACGTGGTCGCCGTGATCGGTGACGGCGCGCTCACGGGTGGGATGGCCTGGGAGGCGCTCAACAACATCGCGATCCAGCACGACTCCAAGCTGGTCATCGTGGTCAACGACAACGGCCGCTCCTATACCCCGACCATCGGCGGTCTCGCCACGGCGCTGACCTCGCTGCGTACGAACCCTCGTTACGAGGTCCTCCTCGACATGGTCAAGCGCCGCCTCAACGCGGTGCCGGGGATCGGCGCGATGGCCTACGACGCGCTGCACGCGGTGAAGAAGGGGCTCAAGGACGCGGTCGCGCCCCAGGGGCTCTTCGAGGATCTCGGCCTGAAGTACGTCGGCCCCGTCGACGGCCACGACCGGCACGCCGTCGAGCAGGCGCTGACCTCGGCCAAGAAGTTCGGTGGCCCGGTGATCGTGCACGCGATCACCCGCAAGGGCTATGGCTACGACCCGGCCGAGCGTCACGAGGCCGACCAGTTCCACTCGCCGGGTCCCTTCGACGTCCAGACCGGCGCCGAGAAGCCGAAGGGCCGGATCTGGACCGACCACTTCTCCGACACCATCGTGCGACTGGGGGAGAGCCGCCCGGACATCGTCGCGATCACCGCCGCGATGATGCACCCGGTCGGTCTCGACAGGTTCCAGGCGCGCTTCCCCGCGCGCACCTTCGACGTCGGCATCGCCGAGCAGCACGCCGCCACCTCGGCCGCGGGCCTGGCGATGGGCGGGCTCCACCCGGTCTTCGCCGTCTACGCCACCTTCCTCAACCGTGCCTTCGACCAGGTCCTGATGGACTGCGCGCTCCACCGCGCCGGGGTGACGTTCGTCCTGGACCGCTCCGGCGTCACCGGCGACGACGGGGCCTCCCACAACGGCATGTGGGACATGTCCCTCCTCCAGGTCGTCCCCGGCCTCCGTCTGGCCGCGCCGCGCGACATCGCCCGCCTCAACGAGCTGCTCGACGAGGCCGTCGACGTCGACGACGCACCCACCGTCGTACGCTTCCCGAAGGGTCCGCCGCCCGAGGACATCCCGACGATCGCCAAGCTCGGGGAGGCCGACGTGCTGGTCCGCAACGGCACCAAGGACGTCCTGGTGATCGGTGTCGGCTCCATGGCCGAGGTCGCCGTCGGCGTCGCGGACCGGCTGATCGCCCAGGGCATCGGGGTCACCGTCGTCGACCCGCGCTGGGTCAAGCCGGTCGACCCGGCCCTCGTCGAGGCGGCCGCCGACCACGGCCTCGTCGTCACCATCGAGGACAACGGCGTCACCGGCGGCGTGGGCGCCACCTTCCTGCAGGCCATGACCGCCGCCGACGTACGCACGCCGGTGAAGATCCACGGCATCCCGCAGGAGTTCCTCGACCACGCCAAGCGGCCCAAGATCCTGGAGAGCATCGGCCTGACCTCGCAGTCGATCGCTCTGGACACGATCGAACGCCTGGGCGCGCTGACCTCCACCCCGCTGCCCCGAGACGTCAGTCTCTGACGCCGAGAGGTCGAATTTTGACCCTCGGGGTCCGTCTCTCCGGTCGAGCCTGTGGCAGAGTTCGGCCGGTCGTGGCCTAGAGTGGGCTTCGTCGGGGGCGACGAGGGCCCTCGGTACGTCACCACAAGCACTCGGGGGATTCAAATGCTCTATGACGACATCGTGGCCGAGTTCCGTTGGTCACCTGAGCAGATGTCTGCGCCGTTCGACCTGCGGGCGGCCGACGAGGTGATCCGCAAGAGGATCGAGGGCCGCCGCAGCTCAGCGCAGGCAGCGGGTCGCCAGCAGACCGCTCGCGCACGCCAGAGCGCGGGTGCCCCGTCGACGGGCGCGAAGGCCCCCACGGGCGGCAAGGTCACCACCGACAAGGCCTGAGCGCCGCCGGAGCCCTGGCGCGCGAGACAGAACCGCCCCCGACCGATCGAATCGGTCGGGGGCGGTTCTTCGTCGGTCAGTGGAACTTCTTGCCGGTGACCTTCTCCGAGATGCCCTCGCGGTCGAGGAGCTGGGTGATGCCACCGTTCCAGAACTGGAAGCCGGCACCGGTGATCATGCCGAGGTCGATGTCCTCGGCGGCCTGGGCCACGCCCTCGTCGAGCATCCGGCCGATCTCGTCGGCGATCGCCTCGAGGGTCTGCTGGCGCACCTCGGCGGCCGTCTTCACCGTGTCACCCACGGTGAGGAGAGCAGCGACCTCGGGATCGAGGGTGCGCCCGTCGGCGCCGAAGAAGGACGCCTTCTTGGCCTCGACGACCTTGTGGAGGTTCTCCGAGAGGTAGAACCGCTCGGGGAAGGCCTTCGCCAGGGTCTCGTTGTTGTGGTAGGCGATTGCCGGCCCGACCAGCCCGATCAGCTGGTAGGGAGACATCGGCGTGACGCCTGCGAACGCGGACTCGACCACGTCGATCGGCGTGCCCTCGTCGGCGATCTTGGCGATCTCGCCCATGAAGCGGCCCAGGAGCCGGTTCACGATGAAGGACGGGCTGTCCTTGACCAGGATCGAGGTCTTCTTCAGCGCCTTCGAGGTGGCGAAGGCCGTGGCCAGCGCCGCATCCGAGGTCTTCTCGCCGCTGATGATCTCCAGCAGCGGCATGACCGCGACCGGGTTGAAGAAGTGGAAGCCGACGACCCGCTCGGGGTTCTTCAGGTCGGCCGCCATCTCGGTGATCGAGAGGCTCGAGGTGTTCGTGGCGAAGACCGCGGTCTCCGGCGCGACGGCCTCGGCGTTGGCGAAGACGGTCTTCTTGACGCCCATCTCCTCGAAGACGGCCTCGATGATGAAGTCCGCGTCGGAGAAGGCCTCCGCGTAGTCGACCGAAGCGGTCACGAGCGCCTTGAGCCGGTTGGTCGCGTCCTGCGAGGCACGGCCCTTGGCGAGCTTCTTGTCGAGCTCGGCGTGCACGTACGCCACGCCCTTGTCGGCACGCTCCTGGTCGAGATCGACCATGACGACCGGCACCTTGAGGCGCTGGACGAAGAGCAGCGCGAACTGGCTCGCCATGAGCCCGGCACCGATGATGCCGACCTTGGTGACCTTCTGCGCGAGCGCCTTGTCGGGCGCACCCGCGGGACGCTTGGCCCGCTTCTGCACGAGGTCGAAGGAGTAGAGCGAGGCGAGCAGCTGCGGGGTCTTCGACATCGCCACGAGAGCGTCGTCCTCGGCCGCGAAGCCCTCGTCGCGGGTCGCGGTCTTGGCCAGGGTGAGCAGCTCGACGGCCTTCTTGGCGGCCGGGGAGGCGTCGCCCGTCTTGGCCCAGGCGAAGAAGCCCGCGTTCTTGGCGGCCTCGTCCCAGGCCGCACCGCGATCGATCTCCTCACGGGAGACCTCGACGGTGCCGGAGAGGACGCCGTCGGCCCACAGCAGCGACTGCTCGAGGTAGTCGGCGCCACCGAAGATCGCGTCCGCGATGCCCAGGTCGAAGGCCTCGGTGCCCTTGAGCACCTTGCCGTTGTTGAGCGGGTTCTCGATGAAGACCTTCGCGGCCTTCGCCGGACCGATCAGGTTCGGCAGCAGGTAGCCGCCGCCCCAGCCCGGGATCAGGCCGAGCATGACCTCGGGCAGGCCTACGGCCGGCACCGAGTCCTGGATGGTGCGGTAGTCGGCGTGCAGCGCGACCTCGAGGCCGCCGCCGAGCGCGAGCCCGTTGATGAACCCGAACGACGGCTTCTTGATGCCGTCGGCACCGTCGCCCAGCTTGCGGAAGACCGCGTGACCGAGCTCGGCGATCGTACGGATCCCGTCGGGGCCGCCGGCCTGCAGCGAGGTCAGATCGGCGCCGGCCGCGAGGATGAACGGCTTGCCGGTGACGGCGATCGCGTCGATCTCCGCGTCGGCCAGCGCCGCGTCGTAGGCGGTGTTGAGCTCGACCAGCGACTTCGGCCCGAAGGTGTTCGGGCGGGTGTGGTCGTGCCCGTTGTCGAGGGTGACCAGGCCGAGGACCTTGCCGGAGGGCAGGTTGACCTTCTGCAGCTTCGCCGCAGTGACGACCTCGTCGTCGGTGAACAGCTTCTCGACGTCGGCGAGGAGCGTGCTGATGTCCGTCATGTCAGGCCTCCTTGCCGTTCCAGTTCGGGTTCTCCCAGATGACCGTGCCGCCCATACCCAGGCCGATGCACATGGTGGTGAGGCCGTAGCGGACCTCGGGGCGCTCCTCGAACTGGCGGGCGAGCTGGATCATCAGCCGCACGCCGGAGGAGGCCAGCGGGTGACCGAACGCGATCGCGCCACCGTAGGGGTTGACCCGGGAGTCGTCCTCGGCGATGCCGAAGTGGTCGAGGAACGCGAGCACCTGGATCGCGAACGCCTCGTTGACCTCGAACGCCTCGATGTCGTCGATCGTGAGACCGGCCTTGGCCAGCGCCTTCTCGGTCGACGGGATCGGGCCGACGGCCATGACCTCGGGGGCGACACCGGCGAAGGCGTACGACACCAGCCGCATCTTGATCGGCAGACCGAGCTCCTTGGCGACCTCCTCGGAGGCCAGCAGCGAGGCGGTCGCGCCGTCGTTGATGCCCGCCGCGTTGCCCGCGGTGACGCGGCCGTGCGGGCGGAACGGGGTCTTCAGCTTGGCCAGGTCCTCGGTGGTGGTGCCGGGACGCATCGGCTCGTCGGTGGTGGCCAGGCCCCAGCCGTTCTCGGCGCTCCGCGTGGCGACGGGGACCAGGTCGGGCTGGATCTTGCCGTCGGCGTACGCTTTGGCCGCCAGCTCCTGGGAGCGGACGGCGAACGCGTCGGTGCGCTCCTTGGTGATCGCCGGGTAGCGGTCGTGGACGTTCTCGGCGGTGTTGCCCATGACGAGCGCCGAGGGGTCGACCAGCTTCTCGGAGATGATCCGCGGGTTGGGGTCGACGCCCTCGCCCATCGGGTGGCGGCCCATGTGCTCGACACCGCCGGCGATGGCGACGTCGTAGGCACCGAAGGCGATGCCGCCGGCGGTCGTGGTGACCGCGGTCATCGCGCCGGCGCACATCCGGTCGATCGCGTAGCCGGGCACGGACTGGGGGAGTCCGGCCAGGAGCCCCGCGGTGCGGCCGATGGTCAGGCCCTGGTCGCCGATCTGCGTGGTCGCGGCGATGGCGACCTCGTCGATCCGCTCGGGGGGAAGCTCGGGGTTGCGGCGCGTGAGCTCACGGATGAGCTTGACGACCAGGTCGTCGGCGCGGGTCTCGGCGTACTGGCCCTTGGCCTTGCCGAAAGGTGTGCGTACGCCGTCGACGAAGACGACTTCTCGCAGCTGTCGGGTCACCGTGTCACTCCATGTCGGTTGGTGCGGGCACGATTGGTGCCCTGCACCCACATTACCCGCTGGTAACAACGGCCGCATCGAGGGGGAGGTCACATCGGCGGGTCGGGGGGAGTTCGCCGGCGTCCGCGCGTCGGCTTGGGAATATCGTGGGGCTCCAGGATGCTGCGCTGTCGTCATGTGGAAGCGTGTATTGAGAAGGTTGAGCCCCAGGGTCGAGACCCCGGGCGAGGCAATTGACGGCGAGGCCCCTGAGGTCCGTACCCGACGGGAGGAGGCACCGATGGCCGGATCACGACTGGTGCACATCGTGGACGACCTGCCCGAGGAGATCCTGATCGCCGGGGGCGACCGGCTGCCGATGGTGGTCGTCCTGGACGGCTTCCTCGACGCGGGCAAGGCCTCCGAGCGGGCCGCGGCCCATCTGCTCCAGACCTCGAAGAGAGCGCCCGTCGTGGCGACCTTCGACGTCGACGAGCTCCATGACTACCGGGCCCGCCGCCCGGCGATCTCGTTCGTCAGCGACCACTACGAGTCGTTCGACGCGCCGCGGCTGGTCGTCCGGCTGCTCAGGGACACCGGCGACACGCCCTACCTCCTGCTGCACGGCCCGGAGCCCGACAACCGCTGGGAGGGCTTCGCGGGCGCCGTACGCGAGGTCATCGAGCGCCTCGGCGTCACCGAGGTCATCTCGCTCACCTCGGTGCCGATGGCGGTGCCGCACACCCGGCCGCTGACCACGACCAGGCACGCCAACGACGCCGCGCAGGAGCTCTCCGGTCAGGTCTGGGAGAGCCCGTGGAAGGGCGAGATCCGGATCCCGGCCTCCGCCCAGGCGATGCTGGAGATCCGGCTGGGGGAGTGGGGTCTGCCGGCGGGTGGCTACGTCGTGCACATGCCGCACTACCTCGCGCAGAGCGACTACCCGGCCGCGGCCGTCGTGCTCGTCGAGGAGCTCGAGCGCGCCGCGCGGCTGACGATCCCGGTCTCCGACCTGGAGGCCGAGGCGCAGCGCCGCGAGGAGGAGATCGCCTCCTACATCGAGGACAATGCCGAGGTGCGGGAGGTCGTGGCCGCTCTCGAGCAGCAGTACGACACCTTCCAGCGCGGCGAGGAGTCCGGGCGCTCGCTGCTGGCGCCCGACGAGCCGCTGCCGACCGGTGACGAGCTCGGGGAGCAGTTCGAGCAGTTCCTGGCCGGGCTCAACGGTCCCGACCCCGATGACGACCCTGAGAAGGATTGAGAGACACTCACTCCATGACGACCGACGCCGTAGCGGCGGATCAGGCAGTGGCCGAGCTGGTAGGCGTGCTCGACCTGGTCGAGATCGACAAGGACCTCTTCCACGGTGCCACCACGACCCGCAACTCGCGCGGGCGCGCCTACGGTGGCCAGGTCGCCGCCCAGGCGCTGATGGCCGCGATCCGCTCGGCCGATCCGGCCTTCACGGTGCACTCGATGCACTCCTACTTCCTGCTGCCGGGCGACCCGTCCTACCCGATCGTCTACGAGGTCGAGCGGATCCGCGACGGGCGCTCCTTCGAGACCAGGCGGGTCCGGGCGCGGCAGAAGGGGCGCGACATCTACTACCTCACCGCCAACTTCCAGCGTGAGGAGGCCGGGTTCGAGCACCAGGACGCGATGCCGGCCGTGCCGCCGCCGGAGAAGTGCATCGACTTCCTGAAGATGATGGCCGACTCGGGTTCGCCCGAGGCCGTGTCGCTGGCCCGCGAGTGGGAGGCGGTCGAGGTGCGCGCCGTCGGCAACTCGTTGCTGGGCATCGAGCCCGACCCGGCCCGTCCCGCGCAGCAGCGTCTGTGGATCCGGCTGGGCGCCTCGCTCCCCGACGACCCCGACATCCAGCGCGGCGCCTTCACCTGGGCCTCCGACATCTCGCTGCTCGGCGCCTCCCTGGCCGCCCACTCGCTGGACCACAAGGGTATCCAGATGGCCTCCCTGGACCACACGATCTGGTTCCACCGGCCGTTCCGGGCCGACGAGTGGTGGCTCTACGACCAGGAGAGCCCCTCGGCGTACGGCGGCCGCGGGCTGTCCATCGGTCGCGTCTTCACCGCCGACGGCACCCTGGCCGCCACGGTGGCCCAAGAGGGTCTCATCCGCCCTCCCCGCGCCTGACCCCTCGCCGAGTGGGCTCGTTCTGACCGAAAAACCCGTCGAGTCGGCTCGTCATGACGGGCCGACTCGACGCGGGATCGCGTCAAGACGGGCCGACTCGGCGTATCTGTCCCATCGCGTCTCGCAGTAGGCCAGCGCGCTATCGCACAGCCTGGTCGCCTGCCGCGATAGCGCACCAAAGACGGCCGCTAGGGTGGCGGCGTGGATCAGATCACGGTGTACGAGAAGCCGACCTGCACGACGTGTCGGAAGCTCTTCGTCCTTCTCGAGGAGGAGGGCATCGACTTCGAGAAGGTCGACTACCACGTGCTCGGCCTGCGGGCCGAGGAGGTGAAGGACATCCTGGCGAAGACGGGTCTGAGCGCTCGCGACGTGCTGCGCAAGCGCGAGCCGGTCTACAAGGACCTGGATCTGGGCGGGCGCGACCTCTCCGAGGGTGAGCTGATCGACCTGATCGTGAAGCACCCGGAGCTGATGGAGCGACCGATCGTGCTCAAGGGCGATCGCGGGGTGCTGGCCCGGCCGATCGAGAAGGTGCGCGAGCTGCTCTGAGCGGCCTCAGGCGCGGAGACGCTCGACCGGCTGACCGGTGGTGCGGGTGATCAGGTCGACGTCGTTGTCGGCATGGAGCACGGTGAGGTCGGCCTCCTCCGCGACCGCCGCGACGAGCAGGTCGGGCACCGACGGCGCCCGATGACGGCCCTCGCGCAGCACGATGCGCTGGATCTCCAGCGCCCGTGCCTCGGTGCGCGGCGTGAGGGTCGCCAGTGGCATGTGGATCACCGGTACGTCCTCGACGAGCTCGGACCATTCGCGCTCAGAGCGGGCCAGGTGGCCGATCTCGAGCAGTGTGGTGGTGGTGATGCGTACCTGTCCCAGCTCGATCAGCCGGGACCACTTGTCGGCGTCGGGGCTGGACGACATCCGGGCGAGCGCCGACCGGTGCACCAGCCAGGGTCGAACTACGACCATGCGTCACGCATCAGACCCCGGTCGGCGAGCGGCGCGAACTTCGCGAAGTCGGCACCGGCAACGGGGCGCGCCGGCGGCAGCGGACGCAGCGCGTCGGGTGTGAACCACCGGCGGAGATACTCGTTGCGGGTGAGTCCGAGCCGCGTCGCCTCGGTGTCGATGCGCGTGAGCTCGTCATCCGAGAGGCCTCGGATCAGTACGTCGGACATGTCTGTCCACCTCCTGGACGGAAGATCGTAGCCCAGGGCGGGCCGTCGAGGTGGGATCAGGGGCGGGTCGCGCGGTGGACCCAGGTGGACTCGACCGCCATGCCGACGTGCCGATAGAGGTCCAGGGCGCCGGTGCGCGAGTCCGTCGACAGCGTCGCGCGCGTGGCCCCATGTGCCCGGGCGGCGCCGAACGCGTCGGCGAGGAGCGCCTGGGCCAGGCCCCGGTTGCGCTGGTCCTTGCGGGTGGCCAGCTTGCTGACGTACCCCTCGCGGCCGTCCTCGGTCATCACCAGCACCGCCGCGGCGACCACGTCGCCGTCCGGGCCGGTGACGACGCGGATGTTCCACGGCTCGGCGCCGGGACGCTCGATGACGGTGGCGACCCAGTCGGCGAAGGGCTCCCGCTCGCGCTCGGACCACTCCAGGAAGGCGTCCTCGATCACGGTCCACACCTGCTCGTGGTCGTGCGCGGTGGCAGGCCTGATGGCGTACGCATCGGGGAGCCCGCGCACGGGGATCACCGCGTCCTCGGGCAGCGCCAGGACCCACGACTCCCAGCGCGGGAACCAGCCCAGCGACTCCAGCAGCCGGTCGCCGGGTGAGCCCTGGGGGACCGGCATGCCGATGACCGGCTCGCCGAGCTCGGCCGCGCGGGCGCTGATCCAGCCGGCCAGTGCGGTGCCGATCCCACGGCCCCAGTGGTCGGGGTGGACGGCCGCGTCGGCGCGGGCGCCGCCGGAGCACTCGGCATAGGCGACGAGGCCGCCGTCGGGTCCGAGCACGCCGACGGTGGCCGCAGCGACGTCGAAGGAGGGGCGCTGCCAGTCGCCGACGATGTCGGCCTCCTCGATGTGGACCTCGCCGATGGTGGCCAGCTCGTTCGCCGCCATCACGCGGGTCACGGCGCCGGCGTCAGCGAGGGTCAGGGCGCGCTCCGAATAACCCGTTGGGAGCTGAAGTGGGGCAGGCATGCGAGCACCGTCTCACCCGCGAGACCTCGCTCGCCACGGGTTAAATCGGGGCGGTCACAGCGCGGTCGTACGTCCCACCAGGTGCAGCGTGTCCGAGCCCCGCTTGTGGAGCGAGAAGTCGTAGCCGTCCAGATGCTTCAGCGACCCGAAGGCGACCGAGGAGGGCAGGAAGACCGGCTTCTTGAACGCCACGTCCACACGCACCGCGCCCGGGAGCCGGTTCTCCAGCGCGGCGATGCAGCGCGCCTTGGTCCACATCCCGTGGGCGATCTGCCGCTTGAACCCGAGCGCCTTCGCGGTCAGCGGGTAGAGGTGGATCGGGTTGTAGTCGCCGGCCACCTTGGCGTAGCGCCGCCCGAGATCGGCCTTCAGCGGGAAGACTGGCCCGGACGGATCGACCTCGATCAGGTCTCGGCCCTGAGTCGGACCCAGCCAGGAGACATCGGGGTTGCGCTTTCCCCGGACCAGGTACGTCGAGGTGGACTCCCACACGACCTCACCCTCGACCGTGGCGACGGTCAGGAAGCGGTAGGCCTTCCCGACCGGGTGCGGCTCGGGCTGACCCACGGTCGCGGTGACCGCGACCGCCTCGCCGACCGCGATCGGGCGGTAGCCGCTGATCGAGTTCTCGATGTGGACCATCCCCATCGCGGGCGAGGGGAAGTCCGGCGAGGACATCAGCGCCATGTGCAGCGGGAAGGCCAGCATGTGCGGGTAGGGGAGCGGCACGGTGTCCTTGATCGGGAAGCCGCACAGCTCGGCGTAGGCGTCGACCGCGTCCCGGTCGAGGACGACCGGCTCGCGGGTGAGGCTGAGCTCCTCGTACGCGATGCCCGTCTTCTTGATCCCCGGGAGCGCGTTGACGCCCGGGATGGCGGGCAGCGCCGCCCGGACGAGCAGGCCGGGACCCGACTTGCCGGTGAAGACGTCACTCATCAGGCACCCAGCATCATCTGGCCGCACACGCGCACGACGTTGCCGTTCACACCGGTGGAGGCCGGTGAGGCGTACCAGGCGATCGTCTCGGCGACGTCGACCGGCAGGCCACCCTGCGCCATCGCGTTGAGCCGCTGGCCGACCTCGCGCGTCGCGAACGGGACCGCGGCGGTCATCTGGGTGATGATGAAGCCCGGGGCGACCGCATTGATGGTGATGCCGTCGGGGAGCTCCTCGGCCAGTGAGTCGACGAAGCCGATGACGGCTGCCTTGGAGGCGCCGTAGGAGGTCTGGCCGACGTTGCCCGCGATGCCCGCGATCGAGGAGACGCCGATGATGCGGCCGTTGGGCCGGATCAGCTTCTGCTCGAGCAGCTCGGCGGTGATCCGCTCGGGGGCGCTGATGTTGATCTCCAGCACCGTGCCGAAGCGGTCGGGCTTCTGGTTGGCGAGCTTCTTGTCGAGGGTGACGCCGGCGTTGTGGACGACGATGTCGACGCCTCCGAACTTCTCCTGGAGGTAGGAGGCGATCGTGGCCGGGGCGTCCTCGGTCGTGATGTCGGCGGTGATGTAGTCGGGGGTGACCTTCTTCAGGTCGTCCTCGGCGGGCGGGATGTCGAGACCGACGACGGTGGCGCCGTCGCGCTGCAGGACCTTGGCGATCTCCTCGCCGATGCCGCGCGCGGCGCCGGTCACGAGCGCGACCTTGCCGGTCAGCGGCTTCTTCGGGTCCACCTGCTCGGCGGCGGGGGAGGCGTTCTTGGTGCCGATCCGCACGACCTGGCCGGAGACGTAGGCGCTCTTCGGGGAGAGCAGGAAAGCCAGCGTGGAGAGCAGCGAGCCCTCGAAGCCCTCGGCGACGTAGACGAGCTGCACGGTGCCGCCCTTGCCGATCTCCTTGCCGAGGCTGCGGGTGAACCCCTCCAGCGCACGCTGGGCGACCCGCTCGGCGCCCTTGACCTGCTCGGGCGGGGTGCCGATCACGACCACGCGGGGGTTGGTCTCCAGGCTGCGCAGCACCGGGGTGAAGAACTCCTGCAGGGCGACCAGCTCGGTCGTCGAGGTGAGGCCGGTGGCGTCGAAGACGAGGCCCTTGAAGCGGGCGCCCGCCGCTGCGGTGTCGGTCGAGGCGATGTCCAGCTCGCCGAGGAGGCCGCTCAGGGACTCGGCCAGACGACCACGGCCGCCGGTGAGGACGGTGCCCTTCACGAGCGGGGCGCCGGCTGCGTACCGCTCGAGCTTGGCGGGGCTCGGCAGCCCGAGGTTCTTGACGAGGACCTTGCCGATCGCCGACTGGGTGAAGCTCTGGTACTTGTCGCTCATGGTCTGCTCTGATCCTTCTGGACGTGGTCTCTGAGGCGTACGTTGGTATGTTACTGGCCAGTTGTAACTACAGGTGTAACTCGGTGTCCACTTTTCGTGATCTCCCTGACATACCCTTCTCCAAAGAGCTTCATCAGACAAGGATGAACCCATGACCACCACACGCCGTGTCGCCATCGTCGGCGGCAACCGCATTCCCTTCGCCCGTTCCAACGGTGCGTACGCGACCGCCTCCAACCAGGAGATGTTCACCGCCGTCCTCGACGGCCTCGCCGCCCGCTTCGGTCTCGAGGGCGAGCGCATCGGCGAGGTCGCCTCCGGTGCGGTGCTCAAGCACTCGCGTGACTTCAACCTGGCTCGCGAGTCGGTCCTCGGGTCGAAGCTGGCCCCGGAGACCGCTGCCGTCGATCTGCAGCAGGCCTGCGGCACCGGCCTCCAGGCGGCGACCTACATCGCCAACAAGATCGCGCTCGGCCAGATCGACTCCGGCATCGCCGGCGGCACCGACACCACCTCCGACGCGCCGATCGCGCTGGGCGAGAAGCTCCGCAAGGTCCTGCTCGAGGCCAACCGCGCCAAGACCAACGTCGACCGGATCAAGGCCTTCGCCAAGCTCCGCCCCGCCGACGTCATCCCCAACATCCCGGCCAACGTCGAGCCGCGCACCAAGCTCTCCATGGGCGAGCACGCCGCGCTGACCGCCCAGGAGTGGGGCATCACGCGCGAGGCGCAGGACGAGCTGGCCGCTGCCTCCCACCAGAAGCTGGGCGCCGCGTACGAGGCCGGCTGGTTCGAGGACCAGATCACCCCGTTCCGCGGCCTGGAGAAGGACAACAACCTCCGCCCGGGCTCGACCGTGGAGAAGCTCGCCACCCTCAAGCCCGTCTTCGGTGTGAAGGGCGAGAACCCGACCATGACGGCCGGCAACTCGACCCCGCTGACCGACGGTGCCTCCGCGGTGCTCTTCGCGAGCGAGGAGTGGGCCGCCGCCAAGAACCTTCCGGTCCTGGCCTACTTCGTCGACGCCGAGGTCGCCGCTGTCGACTACGTCGCCGGTGGGGAGGGCCTCCTGATGGCTCCCGCCTACGCCGTACCGCGCCTCCTCGCCCGCAACGGCCTCACCTTCGACGACTTCGACTTCTTCGAGATCCACGAGGCGTTCGCCTCGCAGGTCCTCTCCACCCTGGCCGCCTGGGAGTCCCCGGACTTCTGCAAGGACAAGCTCGGCCTCGACGCGCCCCTGGGCTCGATCCCGCGCGAGAAGCTCAACGTCAAGGGATCCTCGCTCGCCGCCGGCCACCCCTTCGCCGCCACCGGCGGCCGGATCATCAACAACCTCGCCAAGCTGCTCGACGAGAAGGCTGCGTCGACCGGTCAGGGCGGCCGCGGCCTGATCTCCATCTGCGCCGCGGGTGGACAGGGCGTCGTCGCCATCCTGGAAAAGTAGAACCCCCTTCGCGCCGAGGCGCGCCGGCGCCGAGTCGGTAGAAGTGGTGCGCCGAGAATGCAGTTGTGGGCGACGAAACTCGAGTTTCGTCGCCCACAACTGCATTCTCGGCCCGCCAGAACTGAGGACTCGGCGGGGGTTACTTGGCGGTGAGAGCCAGGGCGGAGGTGACGAGGAAGTCGCGGACCTGGTCGGGGGAGACGGAGCCGACGGTGGGTACGCCGGGGGCGGACTCGGAGACGAGGATGCCGACGCGGGCGAGCTGGAGGGCGCCGAGGCCGGAGGCGTAGAGCGTGTTGGCGAGCAGGTTGGCGTCCTTGACGTGGAGCTCGCCGGAGGCGGCGCCGTCCTCGAAGACGGTGGTGAGGATCGTGAGGCAGCCGTTCATCGCCCGGCCGAGGCGGAACAGGGCGCTCTCGGAGAGCTCGTCGAGCAGGTCGGAGCCGCTGCGGCGCATCAGCGTCTGGGCGCAGTCGACGAAGGCGGGATGCTCGATCCCGTAGTCGACGAAGGTACCGACGACGTCGCGGACCACGTCGGTGGGCGCGCTGTCGCCCTCGGTCGCGACCAGCATCCGCTCGCGGAGCTCGTCGAGATAGCCGACCAGGGTCAGCGCGAAGATCTCGTCCTTGCCGGTGAAGTGCCGGTAGACGATCGCGCGGTTGATCCCGACCGCCTTGGCGATGTCCTCGATCTGGGCGTCGCTCACGCCGCGCTCGTCGAAGAGCCTGCGGGTGGCCGCGACGATGTCTGCCTCGCGGGCGCGGCGACGGGCGGCAGCGGCCGAACGACGGCCGTCCGCTGCGGATCCGTGGCCCGAAGCGGATCCCGAGGCGGAGTGGGGCGTGCTTGGTCGGGTGCTCACAAGCACACTGTACGCGGCGTGCAACTCGGAGTTGCACTGCGAGTGTCGGTCCTCACACGCACTAGCGGAGCAACGCGCTCCGCGCACCGGCGACGTCATCGGTCGTGACGTAGTCGACCCCGGCCACGGCGGCACGGAGCACGGATGCGGTGTTGACCGCCGGCCAGGTCCCGACCTTGGCGCCCTGGTGGTGGTAGCGGTCCACGAGGGCGGGGTCGAGCAGTCTGGTGTGGATGTGCACCTGGGCGAAGCCCCGGCCGTAGAGGTCCGCAGGGTCGGGTTCGTCCTTGACGGCGACCTTCTCCATCCCGGTCCTCTCGACCCCGGGGAAGTCGAAGTAGCTCGCGTCGAAGCTCATGAAGATCACCTTGTCGCCGTGGCCCTTCCGGGAGACCCAGTCGGGACGTAGCGAGACGACCTTGCGGTAGAGCGCGCGCATCTCGGCGGCGCTCTCGCCCTTGGGATCGACGAGGAGCCGCACCTGGTGGCCGTGGAGTCGCTCGGCCGCTTCGATGGCGTCGAAGGCCTCCTCGATGGTCGGCACCCGCACGCCCCGGAACTGCGGCCCCTTCCACGAGCCCGCATCGAGCGACTTCACCTCGGCGAGCGTGAACGCACGCGGGCTCTGGCTCTTGCGGTCGGGGAAGCGGGTCTCGACATCGGTCGTCCGCCTGAAGTCGCCGTCGTGCAGCAGCACCCACTCGCCGTCGGCCGTGGGTTGGATGTCCATCTTGATGAAGTCGGCCCGCTGCCGCACCGCGCTGCGGAACGCGTCGAGGGTGTTCTCCGGATAATCAAGCGAGTCGCCCCGCCAGGCCATCACCCCGACCGGCCTGCTCCCGATGGCGTAGACAGCCGAGGACGGCCCTGCGAACGCCGGTGCACCCTGATGCGCATGGGCGACCGCCCGGAACCGTGTCTTCGCCACGGCCCGGGTCCTGAAGACGTACGTCGCGTGGCCGGTCGCGTCGGTGGTGAGCCGGGTGACGTTCGTCCAGCCCTTGCCGCTGTCGCGCTGCAGGGTGAGCACTCTGCCCGGGCGGGCCGGGGCGGCGAAGAGGGTGAGCCTCACCGCGCTGCCGGCGCGTACCGACCTCGCCACGCTGGTGGTGACCGTCTGTGCCTGTCCGAAGAGCGTACGCGGCGCCGTGACCCGCTCCCGCCAGCCTCGCCCCTCGCGCTTGATGCCGTAGGCCAGCACTCGCCACCGCGTCCGCACCGACGACGGCTGGGTCACCTCGAAGGAGTAGCCGCCCGACCTCGCGACGGTCTGCTTCTGCACGACCCGCCATCCGCCCTCGTCGTAGCTCTGCAGCCGCACCACCCGCCGGACGCTGGAGCCCAGCGAGCCGCTCAGCGTGAATGTCTCTCCTGGGATCGGCCGAGCGACGCTCGAGGTCGGGGCCGCCGCCGTGACCTCCCCGCCGGGCGCGGGGGCATCAGGCGCGGGGGTCGAGGCGGCCAGGCCGAGGACCATCACCGGCGCAGCGAGCAGCGTGGCGATCCGGGCATGAGGGGGCATGCGCAGTGAGGTTAGGGGATGGGTGAACCGCAACTCGAACCGGTATCCGTATATTGTCAATCGAGAAAGTTTTGAACGGCTTCGATCGTGTCTGCCTCGGCCGCTGTCTTGTCGTCGCGGTAGCGCACCACCCGGGCGAACCGGAGCGCGACACCACCCGGATAGCGGGTCGAGCGCTGCACCCCGTCGAAGGCGATCTCGACGACCTGCTCGGGCCTGACCTGGACCGCCCAGTCGCTGTGCGGGTCGGTCAGGGCCAGCTCGGTGAACCGCTCGGTCTGCCAGGCCAGCATCTGGTCGGTCATCCCCTTGAACGTCTTGCCGATCATCACGAACCCGTCCGGTCCGCGCGCACCGAGGTGGATGTTGGAGAGCCAGCCCTTGCGGCGGCCTGAGCCCCACTCGATGCCGATGACGACCAGGTCGAGGGTGTGGACCGGCTTGACCTTGATCCAGCCCGAGCCGCGCCGCCCCGCCTCCCAGGGCAGCCCGACCCCCTTGACGACCACGCCCTCGTGGCCGGCGGCGAGCACGTCGGTCGCGAACTGTTCAGCCGCCTCGGCGTCGACGGTGACGAGCCGCGGGGAGCGGTGCCGCTCGGGGACGATCCGGTCGAGCTCGGCGAGGCGCTGGTCGAGCGCGACGTCGATGAGATCGCGACCGTCGACGTGGAGGATGTCGAAGAAGTAGGGCGCCACGACCGTGTCGGCGGCCGACCGGGTCGCGGTGCGCGAGGCGGTCTCCTGGAACGGCCGGGGCCGCCCGTCCGGGCCGAGGGTCATGGCCTCGCCGTCCAGCACGAGCGCGTCTGCGGGGAAGCCGGCGACGATCTCCGCCACCTCGGGCAGCCGCGCGGTGATGTCCTCCAGGGTTCGCGTGGCGATGCGTACCTCCGAGCCGGACTTGTGGGCCTGGATCCTGATCCCGTCGAGCTTGGTGTCGACCACGACCGGCTCGCCGAGCTTGGCCATCGCCTCCTCGACCGAGCCGGCCGACGATGCGAGCATCGGCAGCACGGGCCGTCCGACCACCAGGCCGACGCCGGCGAGCGCCTCCTCGCCGTCGAAGGCCAGCCCCGCGACCACCACGGTGGAGCCGGCCAGCATCGCGGCGCGGCGTACGGCCGGCAACGACACCCCGGCGGCGACGGCCAGCGCCTCCTGGACCAGCGAGTCGAGCGCTCCCTGGCGCACCTCTCCGGTGACCACGCCCCGCAGCCACACCTGCTCGGCCGCGGTCGCGGCGCCGAAGAGCAGCTCGGCCGCGGCCGCCCGGGCGACCTGCGAGCCCGATCCCGACAGCAGCGCCATCCGCTCGAACGCCTCGTGCACGTCACTCACCGTCAGCGACGCCTCGCCAGCCGGGGAGGGGAGCGTGGTGAGTGAACGCCACCCCAGCCCCGTACGCCGCTGCAGCAGCGACCCGCTGAGATAGGCCGTCACCACCGGCAGCTCGTTGCGCGTGGCCGCGCCGAGGCACTCGGCCAGGGCGGCGACCTTCGCCTTCCGCGACCGGGTCGCCGCGACGGCGTTCGAGGTGGACACGATGTCGGCGAGCAGCATGTCTCCAGTGAACATCACACCACCGACAATCGCCCGGGACCGCTCAGCGCGACGCCTCCGGATCACGCCCGAGAAGGCGGAGCGCGTCGCCCCACGAGTCCTCGCCGAGCTCGGCGAGCGGTGCGGCGAAGACCGGCGTGCCACCTGGCCGAGCCGCGATCTGCCGGGCCAGGTCGAGGACCACGGCCACGGTGGCCTCCGATGGCTGGTAGTCGCGCCCGAGGGCCGTCGCGACGTCCCAGGCGTGCACGGCGGCGTCGAGCAGCTGCATCCCGAGGGCGACCGCGACGGTCGGCCGGAAGCCGAACTCGGCCAGATGGATCGTCGCCTCCGGATCGGCGGCGCCGAACGCGCCCCGGACGCGGTCCGCCGACTCCTGCCACCTGTCGGCGAGGTCCTCGGCCGTGACCGGCACGGAGGCGTAGGCGGCGACCGACGCATCGCCGTCGGCGACCGCCGCCGCGAAGCCGAGGTTCTGACCGACCATGTGACCGAACAGGTCGGCGAGGTCCCAGCCCGCGCACGGGGTGGGAACACTCAGATCACCGGCCCGCGAGGCGAGCGAGCCGGTCGCGCCGAGGGCCTGGTCGTACTCCGCGAGCATCTCCGAAAAAGTAAGCATAGGTTGATCGTAAGCAGGAGTAGATCATGTGTCGAACGGTTAAGATCCTGCGGTGGATCGACCCGAGCTCGGCTTCCTGCTGTCCCGACTGCTGCGTGAGGTCATGGCTCGCGAGAAGCCGATCCTCGACGCTGCGGGGCTGGAGATGTGGGACTACGCGGTGCTGACCGCGCTGGCCGAGTCGGACGCGCCCACGCAGGCCCAGCTCGCCGCGGCGACGGGGCGTGACAAGACCCGGCTGATCGGCAACCTGGACCGCCTCGAGGCCGAGGGACTGGTCCGGCGTGAGCCCGACCCGGCCGACCGCCGCAACCGGATCGTGTCCCTGACCCCGGCAGGCTCTGACGTCCTCCGCCGGTGTCGGGAGGCCATCGGAACGATGGAGACCGAGCTGCTGGCCGACCTCGACCCGACCGACCGGGCCGGGTTCGAGCAGGCACTGACCGCCCTCGTCGAGACCGGACGCTGAGCGGCCCGGCCTATCCTCGCCCCATGTCGCTTGTCGCCGCCCGCACCTGGATCGAGTCTGAGCTGCCTGCACTGCTGGCCCGTCATCGCGTGCCCGGGGCGGCCGTCGGGGTGCTCCAGGACGGCCAGGTCGTCGACCACGCGAGCGGCATCCTCAACCTCGACACCGGGGTGGAGGCGACCGCCGACTCGCTCTTCCAGGTCGGCTCGATCACCAAGCTGTGGACCACCGATCTGGTGATGCAGCTCGTCGACGAGGGCACGATCGGCCTCGATGATGCGATCACGCGCCATCTGCCGGACTTCGAGGTCGCCGACGCGGAGGCGACCCGGACGATCACCGTCCGCCACCTGCTCTCCCACACCGCCGGCTTCGAGGGCGACGTCTTCACCGACCACGGGCCCGGCGACGACGCGGTCGAGCGGTTCGTCGCCTCGATGGGCGACCTGCCGCAGATCTTCGCCCCGGGGGAGCGGTTCTCCTACTCCAACGCGGGCTTCGCCGTGCTCGGGCGACTCGTCGAGGTCGTCCGCGGCACCACCTGGGACCGCGCCCTCCACGAGCACCTCGCGGCCCCGCTCGGCCTCACCCACATCGCCACCACGGCCTACGACGCGATCAGGTTCCGCGCCGCGATGGGTCACATCGATCCCGGGCCCGACCACGTCCTGCGTCCGGGCCCGGCCTGGGGGATGGCCCGCGCCAGCGGCCCGGTCGGCGCGATGCTCTCCATGCGCGTACGCGACCTGCTCGGCTTCGCCGCCATGCACCTGGCCGGTGGGATGGCGGTCGACGGCACCCGCGTCGTCTCGGCGGCCTCCTGCGCCGACGTCCTCACCCGGCAGGCCGACCATCCGGCCTCCACCCGGTCCGACGGTCGCGGCCTGGGTTGGTCCCTCGACGACACCCGTCAGGGGATCGTGGGTCACGACGGCCAGACGATCGGGCAGTCGGCGTTCTTCCGGATGGTGCCCGAGCACGGCCTCGCGGTCGCGCTGCTCACCAACGGCGGCGACACCTACGGCCTCTACCACGACGTCGTCGGCCACCTGCTCCACGAGCTCGGCGGCGTACGCATCGCCCCGGACCCGGTGCCGCCCCAGCAGCCACCGGCCGGCTTCGACGCCGATCGCCTGCTGGGCACCTACCGAGCCCGGATCGTCGACTGGACGCTCCGCAAGGAACCGGGCGGCCGGCTGTGGGTCGAGGAGGTTCCCGGCCCCGAGGCCGCCGCCGTGGGCGACGAGCCACAGGCCTACGAGGTCGTCCCGTACGCCACCGACCAGGTCGTCACCGCCGACGCCCTGCACGGCGCCCACCACGTCTTCGGGTTCACCGGCAGCGACCCGGACGGACGGGCGACGCATCTGACGACCAGCCGCGTCTTCCCGCGGGCTAACCTCGACACATGAGCGCGCAGCGGACGGTCCGTCCGGGTTATGCCATCGGGCTGGCCTCGATGCTGCGGCCGCTCCGGCGCGGGCTCGGGGACCCGACGTACAAGATCCTCGGGGACGACCACTGGCGAGCCATCCGTACGCCACACGGACCCGCCACGCTGAGACTGCGCCAGCGCGACGCCGAGGTGGAGTCCGAGGCGTGGGGCGAGGGCGCCGAGTGGGCCCTGGAGCAGGTGCCCGCCCTGCTCGGCGCCGAGGACCGTCCCGAGGAGTTCCACACCGACGACCCGCTGCTGGCGACGCTGCTGGAGCGTTTCGAGGTGCCGCGCTTCGGGCGCACCGGGCTGGTGATGGAGGCCTTGGTGCCCTCGATCATCGAGCAGAAGGTGACCAACAACGAGGCGTTCCGCGGCTTC
This sequence comes from Nocardioides sp. NPDC126508, assembly GCA_040302365.1. Lineage (GTDB taxonomy): Bacteria > Actinomycetota > Actinomycetes > Propionibacteriales > Nocardioidaceae > Nocardioides. The sequence goes on along the minus strand of JBEOUM010000001.1, from coordinate 1,096,285 downwards.
GGCAACCTGGTCAGGCGTTTCGGAGAGATCGCACCCGGGCCGGGCGCCGACCACGGGCTGCGCCTGCAGCCGTCGGCGGAGACGCTGCGTACGATCCCCAGCTGGGACTGGCTGCGCCTCCCGGTCGACCCGGCCCGCTCCAAGGCGGTCCTGCACGCGGCCCGGGTCGCGACCGCGGTCGAGCGCACCGCCGGCCTACCCGGCGAGGAGGTCGAGCGGCGGCTGACCACCATCCCCGGCATCGGCGAGTGGACCGTCGCCGAGGTGCGTCAGCGGGCGCTCGGCGACCCGGACGCGGTCAGCTTCGGTGACTACCACCTCGCCAAGGACGTCGGGTGGGCGCTGACCAACGCGGCGTGGGACGACGACCGGCTGCGGGACTACCTGGAGGGTTTTCGGCCTCATCGCGCGAGGGTCGTGGCGCTGATCTATCGGGGGGCTGGGACGCGGCCTCGGCGGGGGCCGAAGATGGCGCCTCGGACGCATCTGCCTTCTTGAGTCTCAGAGCAGCGGGCGCAAGGGGGTTAGCACGAGCTCGGTGAACTTGCGGTGGATGTCGCGGGCGGCCCACTCGTCGGAGGTCAGCTCGAGCGCGTTGGACTCGTCGCGGGAGAAGATCTCCTCCATCTGCTTGGCGACGTCGCGGTCGAAGATCTCCAGGTTGATCTCGTAGTTGCCGGTCAGCGAGAGCCGGTCGATGTTGGCGGTGCCGACGGTGGACCAGAAGCCGTCGACGGTGGCCGTCTTGGCGTGGATCATCGCGTCCTTGAACCGCAGGATCCGCACCCCCGAGTCGAGCAGCTGGGAGAAGTAGCCGCGCGAGATCCAGTCGACCACGACGTGGTTCGACTTCAGCGGCAGCAGGATGCGTACGTCGACCCCTCGCTGTGCCGCGGCCTTGAGGGCGTTCACGAAGTCCTCGTCGGGGACGAAGTAGGCGGTGGTGAGGTAGATGTTGCGGGAGGCCCGGTTGATCGCCTCCAGATACATCGAGCGGATCGGGAACATCCACAGCCGGGGCACGTTGCGGTGGAACCGGAGATCGGGGTCCCATGACGGCGCGGTCTCGATGAGCAGCGGGCCCTCGGTGCCGGTCCGGTGGGTCAACGGGTGCGGTCGCCGCCGGTTGAGGTTCCAGAAGTCGGCGAAGGCGCGGCGCAGGTCCCACACACCGGGCCCGGTGATCCGGACATGCGTGTCGCGCCACTCGGTGGCGTACGCGGTGCCGATGTTGTAGCCGCCGACGAACCCGACCGTGTCGTCGACGACCAGGATCTTGCGGTGGTCGCGGCCGTAGCGGGAGAGGTCGAAGAAGCGCCAGCCCGCGGCGTAGGTGGGGTAGCGCAGCACGTGCATGCTCTCGGGGAACCGCTTGAAGCGGCCCGGCACCACGAGGTTGGCGAGCTCGTCGTAGATGCAGTAGACCTCGACGCCTCGGTCGGTCGCCGCGGCCAGCGCCTGCTTGAACCGCTGACCGACCTCGTCGCCCTTCCAGATGTAGGTCTCGAGGAAGATCTGCTTCTTGGCGCCGTCGATGGCGGTGATCATGTCCTCGTAGAGGTCGTTGCCGAACGTGTAGGTCGTCACCGTGCCGTCGCCGACGCTGTTGGTGCGCGGCGGCGTGACCGGGAAAGGCTTGGCGCGCTTCCCACGGCTGCGGTAGGCGTCGACGAGGCTCATCACGACGGCCAGCGCGATCGGCACGCCGAAGACGGCGAGGAGCAGGCGGCGTAGGAACCTCATGACGCCCCCCGGCGACAGTCTCATCACAGTTCCCAATCTAACCGGCCCGTCGCGCCGAGACACACCGGTGCTGCGCGCCGTACGCCACCGATACCTCATGCCGATGATCCGGGCCCGTCCGAACGCCGTCGGACCAGCATGCGAGAACGCCCTTCACAGGCCTCGCCGGCCCGTGGAGGATCCTGTGACTCCCGTCACCTACCGACCGGTAAGTCGTTGGACCGGAATACCTCCCACCCCGTTCGTGGACATGTCGGGGGCGGGTCGTTGCCCTCGGAACTGAAACGTGTTCTACTACAGGCTCGAACGTGAGCCGAGTCACAAGACCTCGCGGAAGGTGAAGGATGGCTGTGCAGTTCGCCTCGCTTGTCCGAGGCGTCGGCGGGATGGGCCTGATGACCGGAGAAGTCGTCAAGGGGACGTTCACGACCAAGTTCCAGATGCGGGAGTTCCTCGAGCAGGCCTGGTTCATCACCAGCGTCACGATGATGCCGGCTGTCCTCGTCTCGATCCCGTTCGGAGCCGTCATCTCCCTCCAGGTCGGCAACCTCGCCGGTCAGCTCGGGGCGCAGTCGTTCGCGGGGGCGACGGCTGTGCTCGCGGTGGTCAGGGAGGCGGCGCCGATGGCGGCAGCGCTGATCATCGCCGGTGCCGCCGGGTCGGCGATCTGCTCGGACATGGGGTCGAGGAAGATCCGCGAGGAGATCGACGCGATGGAGGTGCTGGGCATCGACCCGGTGATCCGGCTGGTCATCCCGCGGGTCCTCGCCTGCCTGTTCGTCTCGGTCATGATCAACGGGATCGTGATCGCGACGGGGATCGGCGGCGGCTACTTCTTCACGGTGATCGTCCAGGGCGGTTCGGCCGGCGCGTTCCTGTCGAGCTTCACCGCGCTGGCGAGCCTGCCGGACCTCTACATCTCGATGGTCAAGTCGGCCCTGTTCGGGTTCCTGGCGGCGATCATCGGCGCCTACAACGGCCTCAACGCGCAGGGTGGTCCCAGCGGCGTGGGCCGCGCGGTCAACGAGGCCGTGATCATCGCGTTCATGATGCTGTTCGTCCTCAACTCCATCATGACCGCGGTCTACTTCCAGATCGTTCCTCAGGACGGGTTGTGATCCGCGGTGGCCAACACGCTCGCCCAGGTGGGCAACCAGATCGTCAAGGAGCAGCGCCAGGCCGTCGAGGGCTACGGCGACCAGCTGCTCTTCTACGCCAAGGCCCTGGCCTGGGCGCCCCGCACCATCCGCCGCTACAAGCGCGAGGTGCTCAACATCCTGGCCGAGGTCGCGTTCGGCGCCGGTGGCCTGACGATGATCGCCGGCACGGTCGGCGTCATCGCGTTCATGGCCTTCTTCGCGGGCTCGGAGGTCGGCATCCAGGGCTACGCCAGCCTGAGCCAGATCGGGGTCGCGAAGTTCTCCGCGTTCATCTCGGCCTTCTTCAACACCCGTGAGGTCGCCCCGCTGATCTCCTCGATCGCGCTTGCCGCGACCGTCGGCTGCGGCTACACGGCACGGCTCGGCGCGATGCGCATCAGCGAGGAGATCGACGCGCTCGAGGCGATGGGCGTGCCGAGCCTGCCCTACCTGGTCACCACCCGGATGATCGCGGGGTTCCTGGCCGTCATCCCGCTCTACATCGTCGCCCTGTGCGCCTCCTACCTCAGCCCGCGGCTGATCACGACGCTGATGTACGGGCAGTCGGGCGGGACGTACGACCACTACTTCCTGGCGTTCCTGCCGCCGATCGACATCCTCTACAGCTTCCTCAAGCTGATCATCCTCGCCGTCGCGATCATCCTGATCCACTGCTACTACGGCTACACCGCCTCCGGCGGCCCGGCCGGCGTCGGCATCGCGGTCGGCAAGGCGATCCGTACGTCCATCGTCACCGTCGTCGTCGCCGACTTCTTCCTGAGCTTCGCGATCTGGGGCTCGACCACCACCGTCCGGATCACGGGGTGAGCGCCGGATGCTGATGGGAATCCAGCGCGACACCCGCGCCGAGCACACCAAGCTCTTCGTCTCCGGCATCGCCTTCACGGTGACCCTCGCCCTGCTGATCACGCTCTGCGTGGCGATCTACCAGAAGGCGTTCGTGCAGTTCACCACCGTCAGCGTCGAGGCCGACCGGGCCGGCCTGCAGCTGCCGCGCTACGGCGACGTACGCATGCACGGGGTCATCGTCGGCCAGGTCCGCGAGATCCGCCAGGACGGCAAGAAGGCCGTCATCGAGCTCGGTCTCGAACCCGAGCAGGCCAAGCAGATCCCCGCCAACGTCAGCGTCGCGATCAAGCCGACGACGCTGTTCGGGCAGAAGTACGTCGAGTTCATCGATCCCAAGGGAAAGCGGACCGGCGCGCTCGGCAACGGCACCGTGATCCCCGCCGACCGGGTCCGCACCAGCGTCGAGCTCGACGTGATCCTGGCCCGGCTCTTCCCGCTGCTGAAGTCGATCCGCCCCCAGGACCTCAACAGCACCCTGCACGCCCTCGCCACCGCGCTCTCCGGCAACGGGGAGAAGCTCGGCGAGACCCTCGTCCAGCTCAACGACTACCTCGAAGAGATGAACGTCCACCTCCCCACACTCGAACGCGATCTCGAAGACATGGCCGACGTCGCCGAGACCTACTCCATGGCCGCCCCCGACCTGGTCAAGGTCCTCGAGCACACCACGACCACCGCCAAGACCGTCTCCGCCCAGCGCGAGCGCCTCGGCGGCCTGCTCACCTCCGTCACCGGCGTCGCCGACACCTCGAAGGACATGCTCGCCGAGAACGAGAAGGCGATCAGGTACGAGTCCGAGCTGGCCGTCCCGCTGCTCAAGCTGCTCGCCGACTACTCCCCGGAGTACACCTGCCTGCTCAAGGGCCTCGACGACTACACCGAGCTGCTGGCGACCGTCTTCCAGCAGAACCGGGTGCGCCAGACCATGGTCCTCGACGGCACCCAGAAGCCGGCGTACGGCCGTGACGACCGTCCCGAGTGGGGCGAGATCGGTCACGGGCCGTGGTGCGACGGGCTGCCGAACCCGAAGGTGCCCGCCGACCCGATGGAGCTGAAGAACGGCACCGAGGACGTCCCGTGGGCACCCGGGAACGGGGGTCTGCAGTGAACAAGCGCGATCTGAAGACCGCCGTCGCCGGGACGAAGCTGGTCATCTTCACCGTCATCTCCATCATGGTCACCGGCACCCTGGCCTCGATCATGGGCAACGTCGGGTTCGGCGACCGCGTGCCCTACCGTGCCGAGTTCACCACCGCCTCCGGCCTGAGCGAAGGAGACGACGTACGCGTCGCCGGCATCACCGTGGGGGAGGTGCTCTCCGTCGAGATCGAGGGCGGCGACCACGCGATGGTCACCTTCCGGGTCGACAAGACCGTGCCGCTGACGACCGCCAGCGGCGCCCAGGTGCGCTACCTCAACCTGGTCGGCGACCGCTACCTGGCGCTGACCCAGGACGCCGGCCAGCAGGAGCCGGGATCGGAGGGCACACCGCTGCGGCAGGGACAGGCCATCGCGATGTCCAACACCACCCCGGCGCTCGACCTGACAGAGCTCTTCAACGGCTTCCAGCCCCTCTTCCAGGCGCTGCAGCCCAAGGACGTCAACAAGCTCTCCCTCAACCTGATCCGGGTGCTGCAGGGCGAGGGTGGCACGGTCGCGAGCCTGCTCTCCGAGACGGCCGACCTGACCAGCGCCCTGGCCGAGCGCGACCAGCTGATCGGCGACGTGATCACCAACCTGTCCAAGACGCTCAACACCGTCAACGAGCACCACACCGAGCTGGCCGAGCTGATCCAGCAGCTGAGCGGCTGGATGAAGGATCTGGCGCGCGACAAGGAGGCGATCGGCGACTCGATCTCCTCGATCGGCGACCTCACCGACGAGCTGGCCGGGCTGCTCACCGACGTACGCCCGTTCGTGAAGGAGGACATCAAGCAGCTCAAGCGCGTGGTGGACATCCTCAACAAGCCGGGCAACCAGAAGCTCCTCGACAAGACCCTCAAACGGCTTCCGGAGACCCTGGAGTCGCAGGCGCGGATCGGCAGCTACGGCTCCTGGTACAACTACTACCTCTGCGACCTCGACTTCTCGATCAAGCTGCCCTCGCTCGGTGAGCTGCTCGACAACTCGCCCGCCGTGAAGGCGATCCAGAAGCAGCTCGACAACGTGGCCTTCTACAGCCGGGCGGAGAGGTGCAAGCTCTGATGGCGCATCATTCCGACACGCAGCTGAAACGGACCGGCGTGATCACGATCGTCGCGATCGCGCTGGCGCTGACGGCGGCGTTCAACCTGCGCAAGCTGCCCTGGTTCGCCGGCACCACCTATCAGGCCGAGTTCTCCGACACCAGCGGCCTGCACGTCGGCAACCGGGTGGAGATCGCCGGGATCCGGGTCGGCCGGGTCAGCGACATCGAGATCGAGGGCGCCAAGGTGGTCGTCTCGTTCTCGGTCGAGGGCACCGAGATCGGCCACCGCAGCGAGGCGAAGATCGGGGTGCTCAACCTGCTGGGGGAGAAATACCTCGACATCACCCCGCAGGGCGGCCACACCCTCGAGGCCGGCTCGACGATCCCGCTGGCCCGCACCAGCGCCGGCAGCGACATCGTCGGCACCTTCGGTGACCTGGCCGAGACCACCGAGGCGATCGACACCCAGCAGCTCGCCAAGGCGCTGACCACCATGTCGGGCACGCTCGACAAGGCCGGTCCCGAGGTGCAGGGAGCCTTCCAGGGCATCGCCGCGCTCTCCCAGACGATCGCCGCCCGCGGTGACGAGCTGGAGTCGCTGCTGCAGGATGCCGAGAAGGTCGTCCGGCTGGTCAACGAGCGCAAGCAGGACATCATCGGCGTGATGGATAACGGCGACCAGGTCTTCGCCGAGCTGATCCAGCGCCGCCAGGCCATCCACCAGCTGCTGGTCAACGCCACCGCGCTGGCCGAGCAGCTGCAGGCGCTGGTGAAGGAGAACCAGAAGCAGATCGGGCCCGCGCTGGACGCGCTCGAGCAGGCGCTGAGGTTCCTCAACGCCCGCGACGAGGACCTGACCAAGACCATCCAGAACTACGGGCCGTACGCGTCGATCCTGATCAACATCATCGGCACCGGCCCCTGGTTCGACGCCTACCTCGCCAACCTGACCGGCATCGTGAGCGGCGAGTTCGTGCCCGGACGACGACCAGGGATCGTGCAATGACAAAGAACTTCTGGGGCCGCAAGTGGGCCGCGCTGCCGATCGCGCTGGTGCTGATGTGCGGGCTGCTGCTCGTCTCCGAGGTGGCCGCGCCCGACACCAAGCGGGTCACCGCGAGCTTCCCGCAGGCGGTGAGCATCTACGAGGGCTCCGACGTCGTCATCATGGGCGTCAAGGTCGGCAAGGTCGCCTCCCTGGAGCCGAAGGGCGACCACGTGGACGCGGTGATCGAGTACGAGAGCGACTACAAGCTGCCCAAGGACGTGAAGGCCGCGATCGTCACCCCGACGCTCGTCGCGGACCGGTTCGTGCAGCTCACCCCGGCCTACACCGGCGGGCCGACGCTGGCCGATGGCGGTGAGATCCCGATCGAGCGCACCGCGGTCCCGGTCGAGCTCGACCGCATCTACGCCAGCCTCTCCGAGCTGACCACGGCGCTGGGGCCCAACGGCGCGAACAAGAACGGCGCCCTGAGCGACGTGCTGAGCGAGGGCGCGGACGCCCTGAGGGGCAACGGCAAGATCGGCAACAAGGCGATCGCCGACATGTCGGAGGCGGCGCAGGTGCTCGGCGGCAACTCCGAGCAGCTCTTCAGCACCCTGTCCCAGCTCTCCGAGGTCACCAGGACGCTGGCGAAGAACGACGACACGACCGAGAAGTTCCTGACCGACCTCTCGGACGTCTCCACCCAGCTGGCCGGGGAGAGCGACGAGCTCGACCAGGCGCTGGTCGCGATCGCACAGGCGGTCAAGGTGACCAAGTCCTTCGTGGAGAACAACTCCGACGCCCTGGTCGGCGACGTCAAGCAGCTCAACAAGACCCTCAACATCCTGGCCAAGGAGAAGAAGACCCTCGGCACCGTCATCGACCTGGCGCCGCTCGGCATCGGCAACCTGGCCGAGTCCTTCGACCCAGCCTCCGGCTCGGTCGGCTTTCGGCTGCAGGTCGGGCCGATCGGCTCCGACCTGTCCAACATCCTCTGCATGGTCGTCGAGAACGACCGGATCCCGGGAGCCAAGGAGATCTGTGCGCTGTTCAAGGCGCTGCTGCCGACCGGGTCCACCGCGCCGGCCGGCCAGGCGCTCACCGAGGGCAGCGCGCCCACCGACCGTGACACCGCCACCGGGCTGCCGCTCGACACCGGCACCCAGGCGAAGCAGCCCGAGGTCGAGCCCGAGGTGGTCACCCAGGGTGGCATCACCGAGCTCAGCGGCTCGCTCCAGGACCTGATGTCGGGAGGAAAGAGATGAGGCGTCTGTCGGCCAAGGAGACTGCGCGGGCAGGGACGCCTGCTGCGCGCCGCGATACCGGCGCCCTGGCTGCGTTGTCGCCTCTCGACGGTGCAACCAGGCCGCCTTCGAGGCTCCGCCTTGCCAGGACACCGGTCTCGCGGCGCTCGCGACGGCGCCCCTACCCGCCCAGTCTCCTTCTGGCGATGCTCGGCATCGTCGCCGTGGCGAGCGGGTGCGGCGTACAGGCCTATGACCTGCCGCTGCCGGGCAAGGAGGTCGGCGAGGGCGACGGGTACGTCGTCACCGCGGAGTTCAACGACGTCGTCGACGTGGTGCCACGCACCAAGGTGATGGCCAACGACGTCCCGGTCGGCCAGGTCGACGAGGTCGAGCGCGAGGGCTGGCACGCCAAGGTCACGATGACCATCCGCAAGAACATCGAGCTCCCGGCCGACGCGCTGGCCAACGTACGCCAGACCAGCCTGCTGGGGGAGAAGTACATCGCCCTGGTGGCGCCCGAGGGGTCCACCGTCGCCAGCGCCGGGAAGCTGGGCGACGGGGCGACCATCGGGCTCGACCGCACCAACCGCAACCCCGAGGTCGAGGAGGTGCTCGGCGCGCTCTCCTTCCTGCTGGCGGGCGGAGGCGTCGGGCAGCTGAAGACGATCAGCGACGAGCTCAACACCATGATGGACGGTCGCACCGGCGACATGCGGTCGCTGCTGGGCAACTTGGAGACCACGGTCGCCTCGCTCAACCAGCAGAAGGGCTCGATCATCAAGGCGATGGAGCAGGTCGACCGGCTGACACGCACCCTCAACAAGGAGTCCGCGAAGATCGAGGCCGCCATCGACTCCTTCGGGCCGGCGCTGGAGGTGCTCCGCCAGCAGCACGCCGACCTGATGAAGATGATGAAGGCGCTCGACCGGCTCGGCGTGGTCGCGACCCGGGTGATCAACCAGAGCGGCGCCAACCTGACCACGGCGCTGGACGAGCTGGCACCGACGCTGCGCGAGCTCGCCGACGCCGGCGACTCGCTGCCCAGGGGTCTGATGATGGCGGCCAGCTTCCCGTTCCCCGAGAACGCCTCCGGGCTGGCGATGGGTGACTACTCCAACGCGCTGTTCCACATGGACCTCGACCTCGGCAAGCTGGTCGGCAGCCTCACCAACGGCAAGTCGCCCGGCCTGCTGCCCCAGGTCTTCCAGATCTGCCTGTCCTACTCCAAGGGCTGCGAGGCGATCCAGCCGTTGGCCAAGGCGCTGTGCGACCTGACCAACATGCAGATCACCTGCTCCGTGGTCGGCAAGGAGGACAAGGCGGCCAAGCCCGGCGCGAAGACGCCCAAGCTGCCCGATATCTCCGACCTGCTACCCAAGAGCTCGGCCTCGACCAAGACCCCGGGGCTCGACGGTCTGGTCCCGGAGATCGCCGAAGGTCTCTCGGCCCCGACGGACGCCGACTCGCCCACGGCCGAGCCGACCACCGGGGGCCTGCTCGGCCTCCTCGGACTGCTCGGAGGCGGAAGCTGATGACACGGAGCGTACGCAACAAGCTGGTCGTCTTCCTGGTGATCGCCGCGGTCGGGATCTTCTACGTCTCGGCCGCCTACCTCGGCGTCGTCGACCGGGTCCTGGGCCGCCACGTGGACGTCTCGGTCGACCTGCCGGCCTCCGGCGGTCTCTACGAGGGCAGCGAGGTCAACTACCGCGGCATCAGCATCGGCCGGGTCGCCTCGATGACCGTCACCGACGAGGGCGTACGCGCCGGGCTGGAGCTCGATCCCGGCACCGAGGTGCCCAAGGACGCCAAGGTCGAGGTCCACAACCTCTCGGCGGTGGGGGAGCAGTACATCAACTTCATCCCCGACTCCGCCGCCGGTCCCTACCTCGCCGAGGGCGACGTCGTGACCGCCGGACCCGAGTCGATGCCCGGCACCACCGACCAGCTGCTCACCGAGCTCAACAGCTTCACCACCTCGATCAACGGCGATGACCTGAGCACCGTCGTCGCCGAGCTCGGCACCCTGTTCCGCGGCAACGCCGAGAACCTGCGTACGTTGCTCGACTCGGGCTCCACGCTGGTCGATCAGGCCACCGCGCACCAGAAGGAGACCGTGCGGCTGCTGAACACCAGCCAGACCGTGCTCCAGACGCAGAAGGAGCACAGCGGCGACATCCGCGAGTTCGCCAAGGGGCTCGAGGAGGTCACCGCGACCCTCGACAAGCGCGACCCGGAGCTGCGCGAGATCCTGCAGGGCGGCGAGGCGACGGCGGTCCAGGTGCAGTCCCTGCTCGACGGGCTCCAGCCGCTGCTGCCGGTGTTCCTGGCCAACCTGAGCACGGTCAACGAGGTGCTGACCGCCAGACTGCCGGCGATCGAGCAGACGCTGGTGACCTTCCCGCGTGTCGTGGGGACAGGGTTTACCGGCTCGCCCGGTGACGGCTACGGTCACCTGTCGATGGGCTACGTCTACACCACCCCGCCGTGCCAGAAGGGCTACAAGCCCGCCGACCAGTGGATCCCCGGCACCGTGATGGAGGACCAGCCGCTCTATCCGGCCAAGTGCACCGACGAGCGCGCCCAGCCCGGATACGAGGGCGACGACCCGATCATGCAGCGCGGCGTCAACATGGTGCCCAAGCCCGAGGGCGTGGGCAAGTACGTCACGAGCTACGACCCGAAGTCCGGCCGCACCGAGCTTCCCGACGGGAAGACGGTCACGATGTCCGCCCCGACCGACGACGGAGGCCTCGTCTCCGTCCTGTCCGACGACTCCTGGCGATCGATGATCCTGGGGGAGGAGTGAATCCGATGAGTACCCACAACCCGCTCGAGGTCAAGGTCTCCCTGGCCAGACTGGGACGGCTCAACACCGTGCTCGCGGCGGTGGTGGTGATCCTGGTCGTGCTGGCGGCGGCCGTCTTCATCGGTGGCGCCCGGGTGCTTCCCTGGACGACATCCGCCGAGGCCGCCTCAGCCGACTACGACGAGGTGAAGTCGGTCGCCGAGGACGGCGTGATCGCCTTCCTCGACGTCGACTACCGCGACATGGATCCCCGGATCCAGGCGGTCAAGGAGATCTCGACCGGCACGTTCGGCAAGGAGTACACCGCCATCGCCGAGCAGATCCGGCAGGCCGCTATCCCCGCGCAGACCGTCTCCAAGGGCAAGGTCAGGCAGGTCGGCATCCGCGCGATCGGGTCGAAGAAGGCGGTCGTGCTGGTCGCCGTGGACTCGGTCGTCACCAGCAGCCAGACCGCTGAGCTGAAGACGAGCGACACCTGTCCCTACGAAGGTGCGCGGTGCTCGAAGTACCGCTTCAAGGTGTCGCTGGCCAAGACGAAGGACGGATGGCGCATGTCCGACCTGGCAGGAGTCAACTGATGAGCGAGCGTCAGCGAGTGAACAATGGGATCCTCATCGGCCCGCGTCCGTACCCTGGCGCTTGCGCTACGGCTACGACCGGAGCGAGGTCGAGCGGCGAGCTTGCTCGTCCGCTCGCGCCGAGCGAGGGAGTTACTGCGCGAAGCGCAGAGGCGGTCCGATGACAGGCGTACGAGCGAACGGATCGGTGTCCGCCGGCCAGAAGGAGTGCCCCTTCTGCGCGGAGACGATCAAGGCCGCCGCGATCAAGTGCCGTTACTGCGGGTCCGACCTGCTGCCGCCGGCCGAGGAGCCGGAGGACCAGGACGTACGCGACGAGGTCGCTGCTCCGGAGGAGCCGGAGACCGATTCCGAGCCTCAAGCTGAGGATGAGGGTGAGGCTGAGGGCGAGGGGCGCGCCGGGTTCGCCGAGCGGTGGCTGGGTGACGGGAGCCGCGTGCTGACGGCCGTTCTCGGCGTACTCGTCCTGGTGGTCGGCGGCGTGCTCTGGCTGGCCGTGGACCTGGCGTCGAAGGACGATGTGGCGCCGGGCGGTGAGCTGACCGCGGCCGGCTCCCGGGCGGCGATCATGGAGCACTCGGTCGGCCTCGCCCAGACGGTGATGTCCTATCGGGCCGCGAGTGCCGAGAAGGACATCGCGGCGGCGAAGAAGCTGATGACGCCGGCGATGCAGAAGGACTACGAGAAGACGCTGCCCGGCGAGGACAAGCGCAAGGAGCAGGCCGACCTCGGCATCAAGGTCGACGCGGAGGTGGCGCCGCTCTCCGAGGAGGGTGCCAAGGCGGCCGAGAAGGGCAAGGCCTGTATCGACGAGGACTGCGCCGCCGCGATCATCTCGGCGACCGAGGAGTCGACGAAGGTGCTGCTCTTCGTCAACCAGAGCGCGACCGCGCCGAAGACGAAGAACACCGTGGTCAGCCCCACCTGGGAGGTGCTGACGCTGGTCAAGGACGACGGTGGCTGGCTGATCTCCGAGATGAAGGCCGCGTCCTAGTCTCACCATGAGGTCCCCCCAGGGGACCGCTCCACCCTGCCATGGTAGAACGTGTTCTAGTTTCACTGCTCGAGGAGGGCGCATGGCCGGCCCACGCCAGTCCGTACAGCTGACCGACACCGAGATCGAGGACTTCCTCGGATCGCAGATGAAGGTGCAGGTCGCGACCGTCGGTCCCGACGGCGCTCCGCACCTGACCACGCTGTTCTACGTGCTCGACGAGGGCAGGATCGTCTTCTGGACCTACGGGTCCTCGCAGAAGGTCCGCAACCTGCGGCGCGACCCGCGGGTCACCTGCCTGGTCGAGGACGGCGTCGACTACTTCGAGCTGCGCGGGGTGAGCATCACCGGGAAGGCGCGGCTCGTGGAGGACTACGACGAGATCAAGGCCATCGGGTCGCGGGTGATGGCCCGGATGGCCGGCGGCGCCGACCTGGGCGAGCTCGGCGAGGACCTGGTCTCGAAGCAGGCCCACAAGCGCGTCGGCATCGTCATCGAGCCCGACAAGGTCGCAAGCTGGGACCATCGCAAGCTGGGCGCGCTGCCCGGTCAAGGCTGACTCGATGACGACGAAGGACTGAGGAGACGGACATGGCAAAGGTGATCGTGGACTTCGACCTGTGCGAGTCCAACGGGATGTGCGAGGCGTTCGCACCCGACGTGTTCGAGATCGACGACGACGACTACCTGCAGGTCGAGGACCCGACGGTGACCGCGGAGAACCGCGACCGCGTCGAGCAGGCCGTGGCCGGCTGCCCCAAGGCGGCCCTGAGGATCGAGGAGTAGCCCCACGTGAGCGTTGACCTGACTGGCAAGATCGCGATCGTCACCGGTGCCGGAGCGGGGCTCGGGCGTGCCGAGGCGGTCGCCCTGGCCCGCGCCGGCGCCCGGGTGGTGCTCAACGACCTGCCCGGCTCCGCCGAGGAGGCGGCCGAGGAGATCCGCGCGTTCGGTGGCGAAGCCGTGATCGCGCCTGGCGACGTGAGCGAACGCGCCACCGCCGACGCGATGATGGCCGCGGCCGTGGACGGCTTCGGCGGTCTCGACATCGTGGTCAACAATGCGGGCATCACCCGCGACAAGATGCTGTTCAACATGTCCGACGAGGAGTTCGACCTCGTCGTACGCATCCACCTGCGCGGCCACTTCCTGCTGACCCGCAACGCCGCGGCCCACTGGCGCTCGGTGGCCAAGTCGACCGGCGCACCGGTCGATGCCGCGGTGGTGAACACCTCCTCGGAGGCGTTCCTGTCCGGGCCTCCCGGACAGGCCAACTACGGTGCCGCGAAGGCCGGGATCACCGCGCTGACGATGTCCACCGCCCGCGCGATGGGCCGTTCCGGCGTACGCGCCAACGCGATCTGCCCGCGGGCCGCGACCGCGATGACCGAGGGCGTGCTCTCGGGCGACTCCTACGGTCCCGAGCACGTCGCGCCGCTGGTCACCTACCTCACCTCGCCGGCCGCGGCGGCGATCACCGGGCAGGTCTTCGTCGTCTACGGCGGGATGATCGCCGTGCTGGCGCCGCCGACGGTCGCCGAGCGGTTCGACAACGCCGCCTGGGACCTGGACTCGCTCGACAAGCAGGTCGGCGGCTGGTTCGCCGACCGCGACCCCGCGGCCGGGTTCTCGGCCGACTCGATCATGCAGCTGAAGCTGAAGGAGCAGTGATGGCACGTCTCGAGGGAAAGATCGCGATCGTCACCGGCGGTGCGCAGGGGCAGGGAGCGGCCATCGCGCGCGCCTTCGTCGCCGAGGGCGCCAAGGTGGTCATCGCCGACGTTGCCGACGAGCCCGGCAAGCTGCTCGCGGACTCGCTGGGCGAGTCGGCTCTCTTCGTCCACCACGACGTGAGCTCGGAGGAGTCCTGGACTGCGCTGGTGGCCGAGACCGCCGCTGCGTACGGACCGGTCAACGTCCTCGCCAACAACGCCGGCATCCTCCGCTTCGGCGAGATCCTGACCCAGCCGGTCGAGGAGTTCGAGCTGCTGTGGCGGGTCAACACCCTCGGTTGCTTCCTCGGGATGCGCTCGGTGATCTCGACGATGAAGGAGAAAGGCGGCGGCTCGATCATCAACGCCTCCTCGATCGAGGGGCTGGCGGGGATGGCGTTCGTGGCCGGCTACACCTCCACCAAGTTCGCCATCCGCGGCATGACCAAGGCCGCCGCCCTCGAGCTCGGCCCCAGCGGCATCCGGGTGAACTCGGTCCACCCCGGCATGATCGACACCCCCATGACCCGCGGCGTCGGCGCCGACGATGCCGCCATGGAGTTCGGCGCCGCCAAGGTCGCCCTCAAGCGCGTCGGTCACCCCGAGGACATCGCGCCGCTGTACGTCTACCTGGCCTCGGACGAGTCGAGCTTCGTCACCGGCGCCGAGATCGCCATCGACGGCGGCGCCACCGCCACCCACGCCTATGGCGGCTGAACTCGGCCGAGGCGTCGCCCCCGCAGGCCGAGACGTCACGTACGTCGGCCGAGCCGTCACACTTTTGCCGGCTCGACCGACCTACGTGACGCCTCGGCCGACCGGGGTGACGCCTCGGCGGGTCAGCGCAGCAGCAGGCGTACGGCGACGTCGATCGACTTCTCGACGTCCTCGGTGTCCATCCGGCCGGTGACCCAGGAGATGAGCGCGGAGAGCCATACGTCGGAGATGATCCGGATGATGGCGGCCTCCTCCTCGGTGACCTCGCCGTGGTCGGGGGTGCCGTGCATGGCGCGGGCGATGACGGTGGTCAGGCTGGTGCCGACCTCGTGGATCTCGCCGGTCACCGACTGGTCGGCGAACATGAAGGCGCGGACCAGGGCCTCGGTGAGCTTGGGCTGCTTCTGCAGGGCGCGGGTGCGGCGGTTGAGGACGTACATGATCCGCTCGTGGGCGGTGTCGCCGGGCGTCGCGCGGACGGCGGAGCGCTCGACGTCCTTGGTGAACTCGCGCGCGAGCGCGGAGACCAGCAGGTGGATCTTCGAGGGGAAGTAGCGGTAGAGGGTGCCGAGCGCGACCTCGGCCTGCTCCGCGACGGCACGCATCTGCACCGCGTCGAAGCCGCCCTCGGCAGCGAGCGCGATCGTGGCGTCGAGGATGCGCCGACGGCGCTCTCGCTGCGCCGCGGACCCGCCGGTGGGCGCGGTGGCCGGGGTAGGGCCGTTGGTGTCGCGTGGCTCCGTGCTGACGGACGTCACTGGTGGTCCCCCTAGGACTATGACCGGATCTCGATCTGCTGATCTCAGGCTAACCGCATCGGCGCCCGAGAGTGAAACACGTTCCTCCGTGAGTCTAGACTTGTAACACGTTCTACATCAGTCTCTATTCCAGACGTTGGCTCCCGAAACAACAGGAGGTCGCTGTGCCGATCGGCATCACCGACGAACACCAGGCCCTCAGCGAGAGTCTGCGCGACTGGGCGAAGGGCCTGGGTGGCATCGCGCTGGCACGCGCGGCCGAGGGCATCGCCGCCGCGGGTTTCGACGAGGTGTGGCGGGGTGTCGAGGAGTACGGCGTCGCCGGCATCGCGGCACCCGAGCCGAACGGTGGAGGGGGAACCCTGCTGGACGCGGCGGTCGCACTCGAGGCGTGCGCCCACGAGCTGGTCCCGGGCCCGCTCCTCGGCACCTCGGTCGCTGCGTTCCATGCGGGAGCGGCCGGGCTCGACGACCTCGTCGCGGCCGTCACCGCCGGCGGCTGCGGGATCGCGCTCGACCCGGCCCTCGAGGTCGGCGAGCGTCTCCGCGGAACAGTTCCGGTCGTCTACGACGGTGGGGGAGCCGACCACCTGCTGCTCGGGGCTCGCGGCGCCGGCCACGAGGAGCGATGGTTCCTCGTGGCGGCTGATCGGGCAGACGTACGTCCCCAGGTCGGCCCCGATCTGACCAGGCGGGTCGCCGAGGTGCACGTCGACATCGACACCGGCGAAGCGGTCGAGATCACGGGCCTGCGCGGTGAGACGGTGCGGCGTACGGCGCTCACGCTGGCCGCCGCCGAGGCCTCGGGGATCGCGCAGTGGTGCCTGACGACGGCCGTGGAGTATGCCAAGGTGCGCGAGCAGTTCGGGGCGCCGATCGGGTCGTTCCAGGCGATCAAGCACCTGTGTGCGCAGATGCTTGAGACCGCCGAGGCGGTGGCTGCGAGCGCTTGGGACGCAGCGGCCTCGGCCGACGACGAGGACGAGGACGCCGGCCAGTGGGCCTTCGCGGCCGAGGCCGCCGGTGTCGTCGCGCTCGACGGAGCGGTCCGGGCCGCCCAGGACTGCATCCAGGTCCTCGGCGGCATCGGCTTCACCTTCGAGCACGACGCCCACCTCTACCTGCGCCGTGCGGTCGCTCTGCGCAGCCTTCTCGGTGGAGGCGACGCGCATGCCGTCGCCCTTGCCGGCCATGCCGTCGCCGGGGTGCGCCGCTCGGTGAGGGTCGACCTCGACGGCAAGGACGCGGAGATCCGTCCTGGCGTGCGTGACACCGTCGCCGGCATCGCCGCCCTGCCCCGAGACGAACACCGAGACGCGCTCGTCGACGCGGCCTACCTCGCGCCGCACTGGCCCGCTCCGTACGGCCTCGGTGCCGGTCCCGTCGAGCAGCTCGTGATCGACGAGGAACTCGCCGCCGCCGGGGTGGCCCGGCCCGACATCAAGATCTCCGGGTGGGCGGTCCCGACGATCCTCAAGCACGGCACAGATGCTCAGCGGGAACGGTTCGTCGAGGCGTCGCTGCGCGGCGAGATCATCTGGTGCCAGCTCTTCAGCGAGCCCGGCGCCGGCTCCGACCTGGCCTCCCTGGCCACCCGTGCGGAGCGCGTCGAGGGCGGTTGGCGGCTGACCGGCCAGAAGGTGTGGACGTCGCTCGCGGCGGAGGCCGACTGGGCGATCTGCCTGGCGCGTACGAACCCCGACGTCCCCAAGCACAAGGGGATCACCTACTTCCTCGTGGACATGCGCAGCGAGGGGATCGACGTCCGCCCGCTGCGCGAGCTGACCGGGGACGCGCTCTTCAACGAGGTCTTCCTCGATGGCGTCGTCGTACCTGACGAGCTCGTCGTCGGCGAGGTCGACGGCGGCTGGCGCCTGGCCCGCACGACGCTGGCCAACGAGCGGGTCGCGATGGCCTCGACCAACCTCGGCGGCAGCGTCGAGCGCGCCGTCGCGCTCGCGGCGGGCCGTGGCGAGGCCGAGCTGGCCCGGGTCGGTCACGCGGTCGCGCTCTCCACGGTCTGCGCGCTGCTCGGCGTACGCTCCACGCTCAAGGCCCTCGCCGGCCGGGGTCCAGGCGCGGAGTCCTCGGTGGCCAAGCTGCTGACCGTACGCAACCGCCAGGACGCCTCAGAGCTCGTCGTCGACCTGCTCGGTCCGCTGGCGCTCACTGACGACCCGCAGGTGCGCGAGGACCTGCACGAGTCCCAGCTCACCCGCTGCCTCTCGATCGCGGGCGGCACCACCCAGGTGCTCCGCAACGTCGCGGCCGAGCAGATCCTGGGCCTGCCCCGATAGTCGGGGTCATGGCCGCCGCGAGCCGCTAGGCTGCACGGGGTCCAACCTTTACTCAGGGAGGCGGCGCCTTGTCGGTCAGGACGATGCGTGTGACGGGCAGGGCGGGCCGTCGTGGCCACCCCACCATCCAGTCGGCGCTCGACGAGGCGGCCCGCTCGTACGGCGAGACCAGGATCCTGATCGCGCCGGGGACGTACGTCGAGCAGCTGGTCGTCCGCGGAAACGTCTCGTTGGTCGCCAAGGAGCCCGGGTCGGTGACGATCCGCTCGGAGGCCGGTCGACTGCTCGACTGCGACGGGGCGGTCAGCCTGATGGCGCTGCGGTTGATCGCGGACGCCGGGGAGGGCGTCGTCTGCCGGGGCGGGTCGTTCGAGGCCCACGAGATCGACGTCGAGACCCGCGGCCCCGTCGCCCTCTGGGCCGCGCCGGGCACCAGGGTCGAGGCGCGGAGCTCCACCTTCCGCGGCGGCCGAGTGCTCTTCTCGAACGCCTCGGGGACCGTCGAGAGCTGTGAGCTCGTGGACTGCCCGGACAATGCGATCGCGGTGATCGACGGTGCCCGCGTGCGAGTGCGGGACTGCCGCATCGAGCGGCCACGGTTCAGTGCGGTGAAGGTCGAGGCCGGGTCGTCGGTGACGATCAACGCAGGCCGCTTCTCGTCGTGCGCCCAGACGATGGTGGTAGCGCTCGGTGCCGGTGCGCGCGCGGACATCGAGGCGACGGTCATCGAGGACGCCGGCACGGCGATCGGGTTCGCCGAGGGAGCCACCGGCACGGTACGCGACGTGACGGTCCGCCGGGCTCGGCACGCGTTCTCGTCACGGTCGGGGGCGCACCCGACCGTGAGTGGATGCACCGCCGTGGGCTGTGGGGAGACCGGCATCAACGTCTCCGAGCGGGGCGCCGGGACCTTCCGGGACTGTGTCATCCAGGACGCCGAGGCGATCGGTGTCTTCGTCAAGGGCGACGGAGCCGAAGGCGGCCAGTGGGGTGCGGTCGATGTCATCGGCTGCACGGTCGAGCGGTCCGCGGTGGGGATCGCCGTCGAGGGCGCTGAGGCACGGTTCCGCGACGTCCGACTGAGACGGCTCCGCTTCGCCGGGGTCAGGCTTCTCGCCGACGCCGCCGCGACCTTCGACGAACTGAGCGTCACGGACACGCCGGTCGGCGTGGATGCCCGCGGGACGTCGACCGCGACGTTCACCAGGGCGAGGATCATCGGGTGCAGCCCGCTCGGGGTCTCGGCCGTGGACGAGGCCCGGATCACGATCTCGCAGAGCGTCCTCGCCGACGCCACCGGCGGTGTCAGTGTCCAGGGCACAGCGAGCCTGGTGATGAAGCGGTCCGAGCTGCGAGACATGGAGTCGTTCGGTCTGATCGCGATGGCGAACGGCACTTTGGTGGTCGAAGCCAGCGACCTGCTGCGGCCCGGTGACATCGGTGTCATCGGGATCCATGATGCATTCGTCGACATCAGGGACACCGCGGTGGAGGACGCGGCACACGTCGGGTTCCGTCTGCTCGACAAGTGCAGCGGTCAGATCACCGGGGGCAGCGTGACAGCGGAAACAGGGCTCGCGGTGACCAAGAACGACTACGTACGTGTCAACGGGTTGACCTCGTCACTTCGGACGATCACGGACAGCTCGGCGAGCTATCAGGATGCGGCGGTACGGCAGGTGACGAACGTCTACGGGCCGTTCGTGCTGGGGGATGCCAACGGCCCGATGGCCTGGGGAAACGGGTCTGTGAGTCAGGGTCAGGAAATGGAGGAGAGTTCGATGAGCAGCGGTGGCGGAAACATGCCCTACGTCGGTGGGCCGAACGTCCATGGCGAGGTCAGCGGGCAGATGGCTTGGGGCAATCGGGAGAGCGTCCGACAGGAGCAGGTCCGCCCGCAGGTGACGGTGAATGAGTCGAGCGACATCGCAACGGTCGTCGCTCAGGTGCTGGAACAGCTCGGTGCCCTCGGGCTCCCCGAGGACGACCTGAAGGACGCGGTGGCCGAGGGCCGGCTGGTGCTCGCCGAGGTGGCCAAGGAGGAGCCCGACCGTTCGGTCGTACGCCGCGGCATCAACTACCTCAAGGGTGCGGCGGCGGGGATCGCGGCCGGCGTGGCCACCGGAGCCGGCCAAGGGGCCGCCGAGATCGGCCAGCAGATCGTCCACGACCTGAGCGGCCTGATCATCTGATTCTGCGAGCCAACCCTCGCGCAGAGAAGTAGAACACGTTACAGTTTCGGCATGGGAGACGAGACGCTCGATGCCGTACGCAGCGTGGTGGCCGAGGTCCTTGCCCGCGAGTCCGACCGGGGTGACTGGTCGGCCTGGGCGAGCGCCGGCCTGACCGCACTGCCCGTGCCGGAGGCTCACGGTGGTGAGGGGTTCGGCCTGACCGAGATCGCGGTGCTGCTGCGGGAGGCCGGGCGCCATGCGGTGCGGGTGCCGGTCTGGGAGACGCTCGCGGTGGGAGCGCTGACGCTGGCCGGCCACGGGACCCACGATCAGCAGGCCGCGCTCCTGCCCGGGGTCGCGGTCGGCGAGATCCTGCTGACCCCGGCGTGGCTCGAACCGGGACGCCCCGAGATTCCGGCGGCGACCTATCGTGACGGCACCGTGAGTGGGCGCAAGACCGGCGTCACGTACGCCGCCGAGAGCTCGCGCCTCCTGGTCACCGCGACCGCGGGCGACTCCGGGGCTCCGGTCGTCGTGCTCGTCGACCCGCATGGGCCTGGCGTCACGCTGGCTCCGGCGAGCACCTCGGGCGAGGTGCCGCAGCACACCGTCGTGCTCGAGGACGCCCCGGCCGAGCCGCTGACCGACGGTGCCTTCGAGGCCCTGACCGGACTCGCGACCGCCGGGCTGGCCGCGACGGCGGCGGGAGTGCTCGGAGGTGCGCGCGACCTGACCGCCGGCTACGTGAGCAACCGGCAGCAGTTCGGCCGGGCGCTCGCGGAGTTCCAGGCGGTCGCGCTGCAGATGGCCGACGTCTACGTCGCCTCCCGCACGCTCGACCTCGCCGCCGGCAACGCGGTGGCCGCGATCGATGCGGGACGCTCGACGCCGACCGACCTGAGGGCCGCCGCCTACTGGGCCAGCCAGGTCGCGCCGTACTCCTTCCGCACCTGCCACCACCTGCACGGCGGCATGGGGGTCGACGTGACGTACCCGCTGCTCGGCTTCACCACCTGGGGCACCGACATCGCCCACCTGCTCGACACGCCGGCCGAAGCGGTCCCGGTAGAGGCGAACGCAGACAAGAATCTCGAGCTCACCGACGCGCAGCGTGCGCTGAAGGCCGAGGTGAGAGCCTATTTCGAGGGCCTCTCCCACGACGGCGAGCCCGGTGACCCCGGCCCGGAGGGATCCTGGGACCGGCACGGCCCGACCTACCAGAAGCTCATCAAGCAGCTCGGCGACGACGGCTGGATGGGCGTCGGCTGGCCGAAGGAGTACGGCGGCCACGGCCTCGGCGAGGTCGAGCAGACGATCTTCGCCAACGAGGCGCAGTACGCCGACGTGCACCTCCCGGCGGTCACCCTGCAGACGGTCGGGCCGACGCTGATCCGTTACGGCACGGACAAGCAGAAGGCGCTGTTCCTCAACCGGATCCTGGCCGGCGAGGTGCACTTCGCGATCGGCTACTCCGAGCCCGAGGCCGGCACCGACCTCGCCTCGCTCCGCACGACGGCACGCCTCGACGGTGACCACTACGTCGTCAACGGCCAGAAGCTGTGGACCACCGGCGGTCACGCCGCCGACTACATCTGGCTGGCCGTGCGCACCGACCCCGACGCCCCGAAGCACAAGGGCATCTCGATCCTGATCGTCGACACGACCGACCCGGGCTTCTCCTGGACCCCGATCATCACCGCCGACGGCTCCCACCACGTCAACGCGACCTACTTCAACGACGTGCGCGTCCCTGCCGACATGCTGGTGGGGGAGGAGAACCAGGGCTGGAAGCTGATCACCACCCAGCTCAACCACGAGCGCGTCATGCTCGGCCCGGCCGGCCGGATCGAGGGTCTGCGCGACCGGGTGCTGCGCTGGGCGAGCGCCCAGGGCGTCACCGACAGCCCGGACGTACGTGCGCTGATCGGGAAGACCACCGCCGTCTTCCGCGTCAACGAGCTGCTCAACTGGGAGGTCGCGCGCGCGGCTGAGCAGGGCGAGATCGCGGTCGCGGACGCGTCCTCCTCGAAGGTCTTCGCCGCCGACCAGGTCCAGCACCTGCTCGCCGACCTGATCGCCCTGGTCCATCGCCACGGTGATCCCGGGGAGCCGGTCACGAAGAGCCTGCTCGACTATCTCGACGCGCAGGCGAAGCGGAACCTGGTGCTCACCTTCGGTGGCGGCGTCCAGGAGGTCCAGCGCGAGCTGATCGCGATGTTCGGGCTCGGGATGCCGAGGGTGCCGCGATGAGCGGGCAGCTGGTGGATGAGGCGGTCCACGAGAAGATCATGGCCGCCGCCGAGGAGATCAAGGCCTGGGGCGAGGCCGCCGAGCGCGACGCCCGCGACCTGGTCAACCAGCCCACGATCAACAACTGGCTCGAGGCGATGGGTCTGGAGTCCGAGCGGTTCCACCGGGGCGAGGCGCCGCCGTCGATGGCCCAGGTGTGGACGATGTACGGCCAGGGCGGGCGTCATCCCGACCGGGACCCTCTGCACGCGATGATGAACGTGCTCACCGATGCCGGCTTCCACGGCGTACTCGGCACCAACTCCGAGCAGAGCTACGACCGCTACCTCCGCGTCGGCGAGCAGGTCCGCGTCACCACCGCGCTCGACTCGGTCGTCGGCCCGAAGAGCACCGGGATGGGCGTCGGCTACTTCGTGACCTCCAGAAGCACCTGGTACGTAGGTGATGAGCGGGTCGCGACCATGCTGTTCCGGGTGCTCAAGTTCGTCCCCAAGGGCGGAACGGCATGAGCGGCCCGGCGCGCCCGGTGATCGGCCGGGACAACGCGTACTTCTTCGAGGGCACCGCCAAGCAGGAGCTCCGGATCCAGAGCTGCAACGCCTGCGGCACCCTGCGGCACCCACCGGGTCCGGCCTGCCTGAGCTGCGACGCCTACGACCGCGGTCATGTCGTCGCGAGCGGTGAAGGCACCGTCTACTCGTTCACGGTCATCCACGCGCCCAAGCTGCCCGGCAAGGAGCTGCCGCTGGTGGTGGCGCTGCTCGACCTGCCCGAGGGCGTACGCATGGTCGCCGAGGTGACCGGCGTGCCATCCGAGGGCGAGGACGCCCTGCAGGTCGGCGAGCGGCTCGTCGTCGACTGGAACGTGATCGACGAGGAGCTGACGCTCCCGATCTGGAGGAGGCCGTGAACATGCAGACCGGAGAGAAGCTCCCCGCCTGGGAGCTCCCGATCACCCCGACGCTGGTGGTCTCGACCGCGCTCGCGACGCGGGACTTCCAGGACGTGCACCACGACCGCGACCGCGCCCAGGCGGCCGGCTCGAAGGACATCTTCATGAACATCCTGACCTCGACGGCGCTGTGCGAGCGCTATGTCACCGACTGGGCGGGCCCTGATGTCCAGATCAAGGGCATCTCGATCCGGCTCGGCGCACCCGCCTATCCCTACGACACGCTCTCCTTCGCCGGCGAGGTCACCGACGTCAGCGAAGGGATCGCCACGATCACGGTCACCGGCAGTGTCTCGCTCGGTGCGCACGTGACCGGAACCGTGAGGGTCGCCGCATGAGCCTCAGCAAGAAGGCGGCGATCGTCGGTATCGGCGCGACCGAGTTCTCCAAGGACTCCGGGCGTTCCGAGCTCCAGCTCTCGGTCGAGGCGACCAGAAACGCCCTGCAGGACGCCGGGCTCACCCCGGCCGACGTCGACGGCCTGACCACGTTCACCATGGACACCAGCTCCGAGATCGCCCTCGCCCGCGAGCTCGGCCTCGGCGACCTGAGGTTCTTCTCCCGGATCAACTACGGCGGCGGCGCGGCCTGCGCGACGATCCAGCAGGCCGCGATGGCGGTCGCGACGGGGGTCGCGGACGTCGTGGTCGCCTACCGCGGCTTCAACGAGCGTTCGGGGCAGCGGTTCGGCCAGGTGCAGCCCTGGGCGGCCCAGCAGGTCAACACCAACGGCATCGACAACTCCTGGACCTACCCGCTGGGCCTCTCGACGCCGGCGGCGACGGTCGCCCTCCAAGCTCGCAGATACATGCACGACTACGGCGTGACCAGCGCGGACTTCGGTGCCGTCGCCGTCGCCGACCGCCGCCACGCCGCGACCAACCCCGCCGCCTTCTTCCATGGCAAGCCGATCACGCTCGAGGACCACCAGGCCTCCCGGATGATCGCCGACCCGCTGCACCTGCTCGACTGCTGCCAGGAGTCCGACGGCGCCGTCGCGATCGTCGTCACCAGCCCAGAGCGCGCCCGCGACCTGCCCAACCCGCCGGTCACCATCGCCGCGGCCGCCCAGGGCAGTGCTGCCGACCAGTACGTGATGACCTCCTACTACCGCGACGAGATCGGCATTCCCGAGATGGGTGTCGTCGCCAAGGACCTCTGGCGCCAGTCCGGCCTCACCCCGGCCGACATCGACACCGCCGTCCTCTACGACCACTTCACCCCCTACGTACTCATGCAGCTCGAGGAGCTCGGCTTCTGTGGCAGGGGAGAGGCGAAGGACTTCGTACGCGACGGGGCCATCGAGCTCGGCGGGCGGCTGCCGATCAACACCCATGGCGGCCAGCTCGGCGAGGCGTACCTGCACGGCATGAACGGCATCGCCGAGGGCGTACGTCAGGTGCGCGGCACCTCGGTGAACCAGGTCGCCGGCGCCGCCCATGTGCTCGTCACCGCAGGCACCGGCGTACCCACGAGCGGACTGGTCCTGACGGCGCCCTGACACCGCTGAAATTTTGCGCAAAGTCTTGCACCCCCGGGCCTTGCCCGGGGGTGCTGTTATGAGGTGGGCGCCCCGAAGGGGTTGACGTGTGACCGGCATCACTCATACGGTCAGCCTGCAAGATCTTGCAGCAAGATTCAGCCGCGCCATGTCACCCCACACCCCATCCGGACACGGCGCGTTGCCTTCGACCTAGGAGGAACCATGGCTCTCAAGTCCATGGCTGCCGCACTTGCCCTCTCGGCGGGAGCTGCTGTCGCGCTCACGATCCCGGTCTCGGCCCCGGCACAGGCCGCGCCGCCGGGAGCCAAGGACGTCACCGCGGTGATGTTCGAATGGAGCTTCGCCTCGGTGGCCAAGGAGTGCACCAGCACCCTCGGCCCGGCCGGCTACGGCTACGTCCAGGTGTCCCCGCCCCAGGAGCACATCCAGGGATCGCAATGGTGGACGTCCTACCAGCCCGTCAGCTACAAGATCGCGGGCCGCCTCGGCGACCGCACCGCCTTCAAGAACATGGTCGACACCTGCCACGCGGCCGGTGTGAAGGTCGTCGCCGACTCCGTCATCAACCACATGACCGCGGGCTCCGGCACCGGCGGCTCCTCCTACAGCAAGTACGACTACCCGGGCCTCTACTCCAGCTACGACCTCGACAACTGCACGGCCACCATCAGCAACTACCAGGACCGCACCAACGTCCAGGAGTGCGAGCTGGTCGGCCTCGCCGATCTCGACACCGGCGAGGACTACGTACGCGGCAAGATCGCCGGCTACCTCAACGACCTGCTCTCGCTCGGCGTCGACGGCTTCCGGATCGACGCCGCCAAGCACATGGCCGCCTCCGACCTGGCCAACATCAAGTCCCGGCTGAGCAACCCGAACGTCTACTGGAAGCAGGAGGCCATCTACGGCGCGGGCGAGGCGGTCTCGCCGAGCGAGTACCTCGGCAACGGCGACGTCCAGGAGTTCCGTTACGCCCGCGACCTGAAGCGCGTCTTCAACAACGAGAACCTCGCCTACCTGAAGAACTTCGGTGAGGGCTGGGGCTACATGTCCTCGGGCAGCTCGGGCGTCTTCGTCGACAACCACGACACCGAGCGCGGCGGCGACACCCTCAACTACAAGGACGGCGCCAACTACACCCTGGCCAACGTCTTCATGCTGGCCTGGCCCTACGGCTCACCCGACATCAACTCCGGCTACGAGTGGAGCGACAAGGACGCCGGTCCGCCGAACGGCGGCACGGTCAACGCCTGCTGGCAGGACGGCTGGAAGTGCCAGCACGCCTGGCCGGAGATCAAGAAGATGGTCGCCTTCCGCAACACCGCCCGGGGCCAGGCCGTCACCGACTGGTGGGACAACGGCGGTGACCAGATCGCCTTCGGGCGCGGCAGCAAGGCGTACGTCGCGATCAACCACGAGTCGTGGACTCTGACCCGCACCTTCCAGACATCGCTCGCCGCGGGCACCTACTGCGACGTACAGACCGGCAACAGCGTCACCGTGAACGGCTACGGCCAGTTCACCGCCACCCTCGGGGCCAACACCGCCCTCGCGCTGCACGTCGGCGCGATGACCTGCAGCTGAATCCCGTCTCCGGCCGTCCGGCGCCGACCCCCATGGGCGCCGGACGGCCGCTCACCCCACCCCGCACAACCAGAGAGGCCCTCAACGGTGAATCGAAGAAGTGGCGCACACGGCGCGCCCCGGATGGCCGCGACCGTGATCGCGACCGCACTGCTCGCCACGGCGCTGCAGACGGCCACACCGGCGTCCGCGGCGGCCGCCGCGCCCAAGCCGCCGTCGGACGCGAAGCTGGCCGCCGAGCCGGCCCGCCACGACGCGACGAGGGAGCAGTTCTACTTCGTGCTGCCCGACCGGTTCGCCAACGGCGACACCTCCAACGACAAGGGCGGCCTGGCCGGCAGCCGCACCTCGACCGGCTTCGACCCGACCGACAAGGGCTTCTACCAGGGCGGCGACCTGAAGGGTCTGACCGAGCGCCTCGACTACATCAAGGACCTCGGCACCACCGCGATCTGGATGGCGCCGATCTTCAAGAACAAGCCCGTCCAGGGTGAGGGTGCGAACGCCTCGGCCGGCTACCACGGCTACTGGATCACCGACTTCACCCAGGTCGACCCGCACTTCGGCACCAACGAGGACCTCGAGAAGCTCATCGACGCGGCCCATGCCAAGGGCATGAAGGTCTTCTTCGACGTCATCACCAACCACACCGCCGACACCGTCGACTACGCCGAGAAGAAGTACGGCTACCGCCCCAAGGGCGCCTTCCCCTACCTCGACACCGAGGGCCGTCCCTTCGACGACGCCGACCCGGCCTCGGAGGACGCGAAGGTCGACGAGGACTCGTTCCCCTACACCCCGGTGAACACCGGCGAGATGGTGCCGTCCTGGCTCAACGACCCGACGCTCTACCACAACCGCGGCGACTCCACCTGGGAGGGCGAGTCGACCACCTACGGCGACTTCAGCGGCCTGGACGACCTGTGGACCGAGCGGCCTGAGGTCGTCGACGGGATGACCAGGATCTACGAGAAGTGGGTCCGCGACTTCGACATCGACGGGTTCCGGATCGACACCGTCAAGCACGTCGACCTGGACTTCTGGACCGAGTGGGCGACCGCGCTCGACGCCTACGCCGCGAAGCAGGGCCGCGAGGACTTCTTCATGTTCGGCGAGGTCTACTCCGCCGACAGCGACGTCACCTCGCCGTACGTCACCCGCGGCCGTCTCGACGCCACGCTCGACTTCCCGTTCCAGGACGCCGCCCGCGCCTACGCCTCGCTCGGCGCACCGGCCGACCGGCTCGCAGGAGTCTTCGCCGACGACTACAAGTACGCCTCCGACAAGGCCAACGCCTACGAGCAGGTGACGTTCCTCGGCAACCACGACATGGGGCGGATCGGCTCCTTCCTCAAGGCCGACCACCCGGACGCGACCGACGCCGAGCTCGTCCGGCGCGCCCGGCTCGCCAACGAGCTGATGTTCCTCTCCCGCGGCAACCCGGTCGTCTACTACGGCGACGAGCAGGGCTTCACCGGCGCCGGCGGCGACAAGGACGCCCGCCAGACGCTGTTCGCCTCGAAGGTCGCCGACTACCTCGACGACGACGAGATCGGCACCGACCGCACCCATGCTTCCGATGCGTACGACACCAGCCACCCGCTCTACGCCGCCATCGCCGCGCTGGCGAAGCTCCGCAAGGACCACCCTGCGCTGACCGACGGCACCCAGAAGGAGCTCTACGCCGAGGGCTCGGTCTACGCGTTCTCCCGGACCGGCGAGCACCGCGAGTACGTGGTCGCGATCAACAACGCGACCGAGGCGAAGACCGTCAGCCTGCCCGTGGAGTCGTCCGCCTTCGAGACGATCTACGGCGGCGACGCCACCGAGACCGCGGCCGACGGGAAGATCTCCATGACCGTCCCGGCGCTCTCCTCGGTGGTGCTGCGCGCCCAGGCTGAGCTTCCGGCGGCCGCCACGAAGCCCACCGTCTCGCTGACGGCACCCGACGCCGGCGCGACCGGCACCGTCACCCTCTCCGCGGACCCGGGGGAGACCTCCGGCGCCCGCGTCGTCTTCGCCGCCCAGATCGGCAACAGGAAGTGGCGCACCCTCGGCTCCGTCGACCACACCCCCTACAAGATCACCCAGTACGTCCCTCCGACCGTCGCCGAAGGCACCGCCCTGCGCTACAAGGCCGTGGTGGTCGACCGCGACGGCCGCACCGCGAGCGACCTCGCCCAGACGACGGCAGGACAGGTCCCCGAGGCCGAGACGCCGAGCGCTGTCGACCGTGACTACGCGGTCGTGCACTACCGCCGCGCCGACGGCGACTACACCGGCTGGACCCTGCGGGCCGGGGACCAGAGCGGCGAGTTCAGCGGCCGCGACGCCTACGGTGCCTTCGCCTGGGTGAAGCTCCCCGACGGTGCGTCGTCGGTGACGTACACGGTCGAGAAGGACGGCACCGCCGACGGCGGCCAGCGGACGATCGATCTGGCCGAGACCGGCGAGGTCTGGGTCCAGGCCGGCAACGACGGCCAGGAGACCACCAGGCCCGAGGGCGCCTACCCGGCGCCCGACACCTCGAAGGCCGTGATCCACTTCCACCGGGCCGACGGCGACTACGACGGCTGGGGACTGCACACCTGGAGCGGCGCCGCGAACCCGACCGAGTGGTCCAAGCCGCTGCAGCCGACCGGCAAGGACGCCTACGGCGTCACCTTCGAGGTGCCGCTGGTCGACGGCGCGACCTCGCTCAGCTACATCGTCCACAAGGGCGACGAGAAGGACATCCCCAACGACCGCTCGCTCGACCTGGCGACGTACGGCCACGAGGTGTGGCTCAACGCCGGCGACACCGGCTACCTGCTGCCGTCGGTCGGCTCGGCCCCCGAGCTCGACCTGGCCAAGGCGCAGGCGCAGTGGATCGACGAGACCACTGTCGTGCTGCCGAAGGAGATGGCCAGCGGCTCGGCACTGTCCACCCAGCTGGTCTACGACCGCGACGGCGGCATCGCCGTCGAGGACGGTGCGCTCACCGACGAGGGCCGCTGGCTGCGGCTCCAGCCCGCGTCGCTCACCGACGAGCAGAAGGCGCGGTTCCCGCACCTGAAGGAGTACGCCGCCTTCACCGTCGACACCCGCGACCGTGACCGGATCCGGGAGGCGCTCGCCGGCCAGGTCGTGCTCACCCAGCGGATCGGCAACGGCGCCCTGGTCACCGGAACGGGCGTGCAGACCCAGGGCATCCTCGACGACCTCTACGCCGCGAAGGCCCAGAAGGCCTCGCTCGGACCGGTGTTCAAGAGTGGCAAGGTCACGCTGTCGGTGTGGGCACCGACGGCTCACACCGTGAAGCTCGAGCTGGACGGGACGGCGATCGCGATGCGTCGCGAGGACGCCAGCGGCGTCTGGTCGGCGACCGGCTCGGCCTCGGCCTGGCGCGGCAAGGAGTACCGCTACCTCGTGAACGTGTGGGCTCCCAGCGTCCAGAAGGTCGTCACCAACAAGGTCACCGACCCCTACTCGGTCGCGCTCACCGCGAACTCCGAGCGCAGCCTCGTCGTCGACCTCGGCGACAAGACGCTCGCCCCGCAGGGCTGGGCGACGCTGAGGAAGCCGAAGGCCGTGGCGATGAAGGACGCCCGGATCCAGGAGCTGCACATCCGCGACTTCTCCGTCGAGGACGAGACCAGCGACCACCCGGGCGGCTACCTCGCCTTCGCGGACAAGGACAGCGACGGCTCGAAGCACCTGCGTGAGCTGGCCGAGGCGGGCACCTCGTACGTCCACCTGCTGCCCGCCTTCGACATCGCCACCATCCCGGAGGAGAAGCGCGACCAGGCCACCCCCGACTGCGACCTCGCCTCCTATCCGGCCGACAGTGACAAGCAGCAGGAGTGCGTCGCCGCGGCTGCCGCCGGGGATGCGTACAACTGGGGCTACGACCCCTACCACTACACGGTCCCGGAGGGCTCCTACGCGACCGACCCGGACGGCACCGACCGGACCGTCGAGTTCCGGCAGATGGTGAAGTCGCTCAACGAGGACGGCCTGCGGGTTGTGATGGACGTGGTCTACAACCACACGACCAGCAGCGGCCAGGCGAAGACGTCGGTGCTCGACAAGATCGTGCCCGGCTACTACCAGCGGCTGCTCGCCGACGGGTCGGTCGCGAACTCTACCTGCTGCGCCGACACCGCGCCGGAGAACGCGATGATGGGCAAGCTGGTCGTCGACTCGATCGTCACCTGGGCCAAGGACTACAAGGTCGACGGCTTCCGCTTCGACCTGATGGGGCACCACCCCAAGGCCAACATCCTGGCCGTCCGCAAGGCCCTGGACGCCCTGACCCTCGAGAAGGACGGCGTCGACGGCAGGTCGATCATCCTCTACGGCGAGGGCTGGAACTTCGGTGAGGTAGCCGACGACGCCCGGTTCGTGCAGGCGACCCAGAAGAACATGGCCGGCACCGGCATCGCCACGTTCAGCGACCGTGCCCGAGACGCCGTACGCGGCGGGGGACCGTTCGACGCGGATCCGGGTGTTCAGGGCTTCGCGAGCGGGCTCTTCACCGATCCCAACTCCTCGGCTGCGAACGGAACGACGGCGGAGCAGCGGTCCCGGCTGCTGCACTATCAGGACGTGATCAAGGTCGGGCTCTCCGGCAACCTCGCCGACTACATGTTCACCGACACCGACGGTCGTGAGGTGAAGGGATCCCAGGTCGACTACAACGGGGCCCCGGCCGGCTACGCGGCCGCGCCGGGGGACGCGCTCGCCTACGCCGACGCCCACGACAACGAGTCGCTCTACGACGCGCTCACCTTCAAGCTGCCCGCGTCGACGAGCGGCGCGGACCGCTCCCGGATGCAGGTGCTCGCGATGGCGACGGCCGCGCTGTCGCAGGGCCCGGCGCTCTCCCAGGCCGGCACGGACCTGCTGCGCTCGAAGTCGCTGGACCGTAACTCCTACGACTCCGGCGACTGGTTCAACGCCATCCACTGGGACTGCGCGGACGGCAACGGCTTCGGCCGAGGTCTGCCGCCGGTCACCGACAACAAGGACAAGTGGCCCTACGCCAAGCCGCTGCTGGGCTCGGTCCCGGATCCGTCGTGCTCGGACATCGAAGGTGCCTCGGCCGCCTACCAGGACCTGCTGAAGATCCGTACGGACGAGCCCGCCTTCCACCTGGCCACCGCCGGGCAGGTCCAGGAGAAGCTCGGCTTCCCGCTCTCGGGGAAGGAGGAGACGCCGGGTGTCATCACCATGCGTCTGGGTGACCTCGTGGTCGTCTTCAACGCGACCACGACGACGCAGCAGCAGACGGTGAAGGCCGCCGAGGGTGCCGGCTATCGCCTGCACCCGACCCAGGCCGACGGTGCGGACGAGGTCGTGAAGTCGTCCTCGTTCGAGCCGGGCTCGGGCACGTTCACCGTTCCGGCCAGGACGGTCGCGGTCTTCACCCGCTGACCCCGGAACGGACGCGGCCCCGGCTCATCGAGCCGGGGCCTGCGGCTTCCTCGGCGGGAAGCTCGGCGTCAGGTCAGGAGGGGCTGTTGCCGGCAACAGCGCCGATCACCACGAGCGCGATGACGACCAAGGCGGCGATGACCATCAGGCCGGCCGGGCTCCGGAAGTCGAACATGGGGATTCCTTTCGGCTAGTTCGGCGACAGGCGTCGAGTGGGGAGCGAGGGCCTGCGGACGCGTCGGGAGAACCTGGACCGGCGATGCCCGCGGCGTCGCGTATACATAACCAGGCAGGGCGACAACGCGCGTAGGGTCGAAAGTCCCGATCTTTACCGAAGCCATTCACGGCCGAAGTAATATGTGATATGGCAACAGTTCGCCCGGTGGGAGTCAGTCAAGACTAGCCGGGCGACGTCGGTGCCGGTGATCGGGGATCGCCGACGCCGTCCGCGCTGTGAGGCCGGTCACCTCAGGCCGGCGGCGTGCCTCCCGGCGCGCCGGCCGAAGTACGAGCCGTCACCGAGCTGCATGCCGGAGGCGTAGCCCTTGGCATCCTGGGCGAGGTTGGCTGCACAGGCGCCGGCGGCGTAGAGGCCGGCGATCGCAGAGCCGTCCTCGCGGCGTACCTCTCCTTCGACCGTGGTTGCCAGACCGCCCATCGTGAACCCG
This sequence comes from Nocardioides sp. NPDC126508, assembly GCA_040302365.1. Taxonomy (GTDB): domain Bacteria; phylum Actinomycetota; class Actinomycetes; order Propionibacteriales; family Nocardioidaceae; genus Nocardioides. Next base: position 1,063,698 of record JBEOUM010000001.1, on the reverse strand, counting down.
GCGTACATCGCCTTGCCCAGCGAGAGGTCGTAGGCGCCCCAGGGGCCGGTGTCCTGAGGCTCGGTCCACTCCGGCGCCTTGTGGAGCTCCGGGTCCTCGCCGTCGGCGGCGTGGGTGTTGTAGGAGGTCAGGGTGGCGTTCAGGGCCTCGAAGGGCACGCCCAGGCCGGCCGCCATCTCCTCGACCGTCTCCCAGCCGTCGATGAACGGGCACAGCGGCATCTTCGGGTGCTCGATGTGGGCCGAGTCGACGATCAGGAACGCGGCCGAGTCCGGCTGCTCCATGACGAAGGCGGCCGTGCGCGCGTGGTAGGAGTCCTCTGCGACGAACCGCTTGCCCTCCTTGTTGACGATGATGCCGGTCAGCAGGATCGAGGGCGGGTAGAACGGCGCGGTCTGGAACGGCTCGTCCATGAATCGCCAGGCGCCGCGCGCCGAGGCGCCCAGGCGGAGCCCGAGGCCGTCGTCGTAGGTGGAAGCCAGCGGGAAGAGCTTCTCGCCGAGCCGGGGCGTGTGCTCGGCGACCATGTCGGCGTTGCCGACGAAGCCGCCCGCGGCGAGGACCACCGCCCTGGCCCGGATCGCGCCACGCTCCTCGAACCGGCGCCAGGCCAGGCCGACGACCCGGCCGTCCTCGACCACCAGGTTGGTGGCCCCGGTCTCGTAGCGGATCTCCGCGCTCGTCTCGGCCAGCCGGTCGGCCATCCGGTCGACGACCAGCTTGGCGCCGCCGGTGTCACCCGGGACCGGCACCTTGTGGCCGCGCGGCGCCGGGACGGCGAGGTCGCGGAACGGGTGGACCTTCTCGTTGCCGGTGTACATCAGCCCCTCGGTGCCGGGTTGGATCACCGCCTTGCCCGGCCAGAAGGAGCGCTCGAACTCGAACCCCAACGCCTCGAGCCAGTCGAAGTGCTCGACCGAGTCGTCGCAGTAGGCCCGGATCTTGTCGTCCTCGGGGTCCTTGGAGACGGCGCGGATGTAGTTGAACATCTCCTTTGCCGAGTCCTCGATCCCGGTCGCCTTCTGCACCGCGGTGCCGCCGCCGAGGTAGAAGTGGCCGCCGGCCATCGCCGAGGTGCCGCCGGGCTCGGCGGCGCGCTCCAGCAGGACCGTCCGGGCGCCCGCCCGGGCCGCCTCCAGTGCCGCCGCCCCGCCGGCCACGCCGAAGCCGACCACGACCACGTCGGTCTCCTCCGACCAGCCGCCGAAGCGTTCCTCGACGTCGGCGGGGGAGAGTACGTCGGGGAGTGCTGTCCCGCTCATCGCTTCTCCTCGCTTCGCTTGGTCGCTCCCTCGCTCGCCGCAAGCGGACGAGCAAGCTCGCCGCTCGGCCTCGCTCCGGTCGCCTCCAAGTAGCAGTCGGCGAGGACCGGGGCGCCGTCGCGGGCCGCATCGGTCGACGAGATGGTGGCCCTGACCAGGATCCGCGGCTCCTCGTCCCACGCCTCGATCGAGATCGTCTCGCCGGGGAAGACGATCCCGGCGAACCTCGCCCCGAACCCCGCGACCCGGGTCGCGTCACCGTCCAGCAGCAGCCCGGTCGCCTCGCGCAGCACGATCCCGTAGGAGCACAGCCCGTGCAGGATCGGCTTGGGGAAACCTGCCTTCGCCGCGAAGGCGGGGTCGGCGTGCAGCGGGTTGCGGTCGCCGCACAGCCGGTAGAGCAGCGCCTGCTGCTCCGTGACCTCGTACGCAGCCACAGCATCCGGCGCGCGGTCGGGAACCGGCAGCGACGTCGACGGCCCGCGCTCGCCCCCGAAGCCGCCCTCCCCGCGTACGAAGATCGAGCTCCGGACCGTCCACAGCGGGTCGCCCTCCGGGGTCGTGGCGACACCCTCCTGGACGATGACGGCGGCCTTGCCCTTGTCCCAGACCTCGGCGATCCGGGTGGAGACGACGGCCTCGCCGGAGGTCGGGATGGGGCCGTCGACGCGGATCTCCTGGGAGCCGTGGAGCACCGAGGCCAGATCGATGTCGCAACCGGGGAGGTCGAGCGAGGGCGGCTCGGTGACGTGGAAGGTCGGCGCCACGACGCCGAAGGACGGCAGCACGGTCAGCGCGTCGGAGTCCAGGGTGTAGCGCAGCGCCACCGGGTCGGTCGCGTCGCCGGGGCGCGAGCCGGCGCCGATGCCGAGGTGGTAGAGCAGCACGTCGGACGATGTCCACGAGAACGACTGCGACGGCAGCGAGGCGCCGATGGCCTTGGTGGGGTCGATGGGCATCAGTTGCCCTCCTCGGGTGAGACAGCCTTCAGGGCGCAGTCCTCGGCGGCCAGGTAGCCAAAGACCAGGGCAGGACCGATCGTGGCGCCGGGGCCGGCGTAGGTGCGGCCCATCACGGCGGAGGAGACGTTGCCGGCGGCGTACAGGCCCTCGATGGCGGAGCCGTCGGGACGGAGCACACGAGCGCGCTTGTCGGTGACCAGGCCGCCCTTGGTACCGAGGTCGCCGGGGGCCATCTTGACGGCGTAGAACGGCGCCTGGTCGATGACGTTGAGCGAGCAGTTCGGCTTGACGGTGGGGTCGGAGTAGTACTTGTCGTACGTCGACTCGCCGCGGTGGAAGTCCTCGTCGACGCCCGACTCGGCGAACCGGTTGAACCGGGCCAGGGTCTCGCGCAGCCCGTCCACGGGCACCTCGATCTTCTCCGCGAGGGCTTCGACGGACGAAGCCTTCACGACGACCCCGCTCTTGAGCCAGCGCCCCGGGAACGGCTGCTTCGGCCCGAGCCCGGCGAAGATGTAGCGGTTGCGGTAGCGCTGGTCGAAGACCAGCCACGCGGGGACATGGGAGATGCCCGTCTCCTGGCCCTTGTAGATCTCGTGGACGGCCTCGACGTAGGGGAGCGCCTCGTTCATGAACCGCTTGCCGGCGCCGTTGACGATGATCGAGCCGGGCAGGTTGCGCTCGGCGAGGGCGAACCATGGCCGTCCCGGGAACGGGATCGTCGGGCCCCACCAGGACTCGTCCATCAGGTCGGTGTCGGCCCCGGCCGCGATCCCGGCCAGGATCCCGCCGCCGGTGTTGCTGTGCGCCCCGGTCGTCCATTCGACCGAGGTCGGTGCGGGCAGGTACTTCTCCCGCATCTCCAGGTTGCGCTCGAAGCCGCCCGAGCCGAGGATGACGCCTCGTCGCGCCCGGATCACCGAGGTCGGGCCGTCCTCGCCGTGGCGCACCTCGACGCCCACGACGCGTCCGCCCTCGGTGACGAGGCCGACGAGCTCGGTCTCGTAGCGGATCGGCACGCCGGCATCGATCAACCCCTTGCGCAGCCCGATCGCGAGGGCTGCGCCCATGGCGTACATCTTCCTGCCGAGCAGGCCGGCGAGGATCCGGGCGACCGCGATCTTGACCATCGTGATCGGGCCCCTGATCGTGCGCATGCCGAGGCTGATCTTCCGGAAGTCGGCCTGGGTGACGACCATGTTGGCCGGCGACTTCGTGTACGGCGGGTGCAGCCGGTCGAGCTCGGCGCCGATGATCCGGGCGTCGAGGGGGACCGGCTCGACGGAACGGCCCGCTCCGCGGCCGCCGGGCGCCTCGGGGTGATAGTCGGCGTAGTCGGGGACCCAGCTGAAGCGCACCGGGGTCTTCTCGCAGACGAAGGAGAGCACCTCCGGGCCGCGGCCGAGGAACGTCTCGCGGCGCTCGGCCGGTACGACGTCGCCGACGATCGACTCGAGGTAGAGGCTGGCGGCCTCGGCGGAGTCCTGCTGGTGGGCCGCCTGGAGGGCGTGGTTGCGGGGGATCCAGACCCCACCGCCCGAGCGGGACGTCGATCCGCCGAAGTAGGCGCTCTTCTCGATGACGACGGTCTCGAGCCCGTGGCGGCGGGCGGCTGCGAGCGCCGCGGTCATCCCGGCGCCTCCGGCGCCCACGACCACGACGTCGTAGGTCTCCTCGTCGGTTCGTCCCATGGTGCTCCCTCAACCTCGTGCGATCAGCCGGTGCTGTCTAAGAACTGAAACACGTTCTACCATAGATGACGGTCGACGAAACACGCCCGGGGACTCGACAAAACTGAAACGTGTTCTAGTATTGATTCATCGGCAGCGCACGTACCGCGCCGTCCGAGGACATCTGGGACACCATGCAGGAAGGCAGAGCGGTGAGCGAACCGACACAGCGCCCCCACAAGGACGCACAGACCGTCAGGGACGGGGTGCAGGACCTGCTGCCCACCATCAGGGAGCGCGCCGAGGAGACCGAGCGTCTCCGGGTCGTGCCGGAGTCGAGCGTGAAGGAGCTCGAGGAGGTCGGCTTCTTCCGGCTGCTCCAGCCGGTCCGTTTCGGCGGGCTCGAGGCCGACCCGGTCGACTTCTACACCTGCGTACGCGACATCGCCTCGGCGTGCGGCTCGACCGGCTGGGTCTCCAGCGTCCTGGGCGTGCACCCCTGGCAGATCGCGCTCTTCGACGACGAGGCCCAGCAGGCGGTCTGGGGTTCCGACCCCGACACGCGGGTCTCCTCCTCCTACGCGCCGATGGGCAAGGCCTCGCTGACCGAGGGTGGCTTCAGGCTCTCCGGACGCTGGTCGTTCTCCTCGGGCTGCGCGCACGCCACCTGGGTGCTGCTCGGCGGCCTCGTCTTCAACGACGAGGGCCAGGTGGTCGACTTCCGTACGTTCCTGGTGCCGCGCGAGCGCTACGAGATCGTCGACGTCTGGAACGTCGTCGGCCTGGCCGGCACCGGCTCCAACGACATCGTGGTCGAGGACGTCTTCATCCCGGAGACCTTCACGCTCTCGATGGCCGAGACCGGACGCTGCAAGGGCCCCGGGCAGGCGGTGAACACCGGCGACCTCTACAAGCTGCAGTTCCACTCGCTGTTCACCACCACGATCACCACGCCGATCATCGGCATGGCCCGCGGTGCCTACGAGGAGCACGTGACCATGCAGCAGAACCGGGTCCGCGCCTCCTACGGGGAGAAGGCCTCGCTGGACCCCTTCGCCGCGGTGCGTGTGGCCACCGCCTCCTCCGACATCGACGCCGCCTGGGCGCTGCTGATGGGCAACATCCGCGAGCAGCAGGGCTACGTCGCGCGTGGCGAGAAGATCCCGATCGCCCAGCGACTGCGCATCCGCCGCGACCAGGTCCTCGGTACGCAGCGGGCCATCGACGCGATCGACCTGCTCTTCGAGGCCTCCGGCGGCCGGGCCCTGGCCAACGGCACCCCGCTCCAGCGCGCCTGGCGCGACGCCCACGCCGGCCGCGTCCACGCCGCCAACGACCCCGAGCGGGCGCTGCAGATGTACGGCGCCTCCGAGTTCGGGCACAAGGTCGACCCGGGGATGTACTGAGATGGCTCTGGTGAAGGAGGACGTCGCCCACGACGTCGCGATCAAGACCGAGGCGGCCGGCGAGATCTCGCTGCGCTACTACGACCTCGGTGCATCTCAGGATGACCGGCTGCCGCTCGTCATGCTTCACGGCGGGGGTCCCGGGGCCTCGTCGTGGTCCAACTTCGGCTCCGCCCTGGAGGGCTTCGCGGCCGACTTCCGCACGATCCTGGTCGACCAGCCGGGCTTCGGCGCCTCCGACAAGCCGGAGGTGGTGGGCAACTACTACCGCTTCGCCGGCGACGCCGTGATCGCCCTCCTGGACGAGCTGGGCCTGGAGAAGGTGCATCTGCTCGGCAACTCGCTCGGCGGCGGGACGGCGATGCGGATCGCTCTCACCTATCCGGAAAGGGTGGGGCGGCTGGTGCTGATGGGGCCGGGTGGGCTCTCGCTCAACCTCTTCCACGCCGACCCGACCGAGGGCGTACAACGCCTGATGGACTTCTCCGGCGACCCCACCCGCGAGGCGCTGCGGGCGTTCATCTCGACCATGGTCGTCAACCAGAAGCTGGTCACCGACGAGCTGGTCGAGGAGCGGTTCGCGGACGCGACCGCGCCCGGCGCGCGCGAGGCGATGGCGTCGATGGGGTGGTCGTTCTACAACCCCGAGACCGCCGAGGACGGCATGCTCTGGCGCGAGGCGCACCAGCTCAAGCACCACACCCTGCTCACCTGGGGCCGCGAGGACCGGGTCAACCCGCTCGACGGCGCCTTTCCCGCCCTGAAGCTGATCCCCAGGGCGCAGCTGCATGTCTTCCCCCGATGTGGGCACTGGGCGCAGATCGAGGCCGCCGACGAGTTCCGCGAGATCGCGGTGTCGTTCTTGAAGAGGCACAAGGAGCGCGCATGATCGACATCAGGTCCATGGGCTACGTACGCGTCACCAGCACCGACCTGGAGGCGTGGCGTACGTTCGCCGAGAAGGTCCTCGGTCTCATGACGGCCAAGGGGCCGAACCCGGAGCATCTCTACTACCGCATCGACGAGGTCTCCGCCCGGCTCGTGATCGAGCCCGGCGAGGTGGACCAGCTCGACTGCGTCGGCTGGGAGGTCGCCGACCACACCGCGCTGGCGCAGGCCCGTGAGCACCTGGAGAAGTCCGGTGTCGAGGTCGAGGAGGGCACTCCGGAGGAGCTGGCCGAGCGCCGCGTACAGGAGCTGGTGCGCTTCCGCGACCCCTTCGACAACGTCTTCGAGCTCTTCCATGGCATCACCTACGAGCGCCGCCCCGCGGTCTCGCCCTACGGTCACACCTTCGTGACCGGCGACCAGGGGATGGGCCACGTGGTGATCCCGGTCTCCGACGACGTAGAGGCGCTGGAGTTCTACCGCGACACGCTCGGCTTCCGGCTGCGCGACTCGATGAGCATGCCCGGCGAGTTCGCCGGCAAGGAGCCCGGCACCAAGATCTGGCTGCGCTTCCTCGGGGTCAACCCGCGCCACCACTCGCTGGCGTTCCTGCCGTTCCCCAACGACTCCAAGTGCGTCCACATCATGCTCGAGGTCGACAAGCTCGACGACGTCGGCCGGGCGCTGGAGCGGGTCAAGAAGTACAGCGCCAAGCTCTCCGCGACCCTCGGGCGGCACATGAACGACGAGATGGTCTCCTTCTACGTGAAGTCGCCGGGTGGTTTCGACATCGAGTTCGGCACCGAGGGGCTGCAGGTCGACGACCAGAGGTGGGTCGCCCGGGAGTCCACGGCCGTCTCGTACTGGGGCCACGACTTCGGCGTAGGCCAGTGATCGGGTATGCGTATAGAGGTGCCTGATGGGATGTCTCCCGATGCCGCCGAAGGCTGGCCGCATCCGGAGCTGATCGAGTCCTTCCACGGTCGCTTCGACTTCGAGGCGCCGCCGTCTCCTCCGGAGACCCCTGCCGACGCGGAGGCGGACGCCCGGTTCCGTACGGTGCTGGGCCGGTTCGCCTCGGGGGTCACCGTGATCGCGGCGCAGACCGCGGATGGGCCGGTCGGGATGACCTGCCAGTCGTTCTCCTCGGTGTCGCTGCGACCCCCGCTGATCCTGTTCGCGCCGACGAAGTCCTCGCGCGCCTGGGCCCGGATCCGTCGTGCCGGGCACTTCTCGGTCAACATCCTCGCCGCCGGCCAGGAGGCGGTCTCGAACCAGTTCGCCTCCCGGGCCGCCGACAAGTACGCCGACATCTCCTGGACCCCCTCGGCCCATCACGGCGACCCGCACCTGTCCGGTGCGGTCGGCTATCTCGACTGTGCCGTCCACTCGGTCCACGAGGAGGGCGACCACTACCTGGTCGTCGGCCGCGTCCTCGACCTCGAGGAGGGTCCCGCCACCGAGCCCCTGCTCTTCTTCCGCAGCGACTACCGCGAACTGGGCCGACCCGCCGACCCGGCCCGTCCTGACCAAAAACCCCGTCGAGTCGGCCCGTCTTGACCAGATTCAGTGCCGAGTCGGCCCGTCAAGACGGGCCGACTCGGCGAGGGGTGGGTCAGGGGAGGTCGTCGAGGCGGCGGATGGCGTCGGCCTCGTCGGGGTCGGGCTCGGGCTCGTCGAGAAAGGCGCGGGTCACCTCGACCGCTACGTCGGGGGCGAGCCGTTTGAGGCTCATCGCGAGGACGTTGGCGTCGTTCCACAGGCGGGCGCCGCGGGCGATCCAGGGCTCCCAGGCGAGGGCCGCGCGGACGCCGGGGACCTTGTTGGCGGCGATCGCCGTGCCGGTGCCGGTCCAGCACATCACCACGCCGACGTCGGCGCGGCCCTCGACCACCGCACGGCCGATGCCGGCGCCGAGGTCGGGCCAGGATTCGGTGTCGACGACCTCGACCTCACCGCGCTCCCGCAGCGCGGCGAGCACCGCTCGGGTCGTCTCGTTCTCGTCGTCGGCTCCGAAGGCGATCCGCATGGCCTCAACCTATCCCCAGGGGTAGCGTCGGCGGCATGATCCTCGCCTGCCACACCCTGGTCTACTCCGACGACGCCGAGGCGACCCGGGAGTTCTTCCGCGACGTGCTGCAGGTCCCGCACGTCGACGGGGGAGAAGGGTGGCTGATCTTCGCCACCGGGCCGAGCGAGCTGGGCGTCCATCCGACCGGCGGCACGCACGAGGGGCAGGAGTACTCCTCGCCCCGCCATCACCAGATCAGCTTCATCTGCGACGACATCGAGGCCACGAAGGCCGAGCTCGAGGGGCGTGGCGCGGTCTTCGCCGGTGACATCGCCGACCACGGGTACGGCCTCGTCGCGATGGTGCGCGTGCCGGGGGCTGACGACATCCAGATCTACCAGCCGCGGCATCGCACGGCGTACGACGTCTGAGCTCGGGCGTTGAGGTCACGCGTGCGTGGACGGTCCTCCCGGTCCGGTGAACTTTGCGTGCGGCTGGTCCTTCAGGCTCGTGGTGAGCTCCCAGGTGCGCTGGTAGCCGGTGTGGGCGATGCGCCAGCCGTGCGGCGTACGGACGTAGCGGTCCTCGTAGAAGGCCGCGCCCTCGAGGGCGAACTCGAAGGCGGGTGCGAAGACCTTGTCGTAGAGGTACCAGCGGCCGGCGGCCTCCGGGCCGTCGACCGTGATCTCGGGGTGGTGCAGGTGGTGCATCGTGATGATCTCGGCCGGCAGGTTGGTGCGCATGTAGTCGACCAGCTCGCCGGGTGAGGCGAACGATAGCCCGGCGTAGTCGGCGGTGGCGTCATCGCTGAAGCAGGTGGCGAACTCGTCCCACTGCTTGGTGTCGAGGAGGCGTACGTAGCGGTACTTGAGCTGCTCGATCTCGCGGATGTCACTCATGGCGCCAGCATAGTAGAACGTGTTCTACAAAATGGGCTGTTGTCCGGTGACGTTCCACCACCGGTCAGCCGTACGTCACGACGAAGGCCGTCGACGAGGTGCAGGATCGCGGTGTGGACGCGATGGTCGACCTGCGCCGGCGGCGCGCGGCGCTGCTGGCGGACCGCCGGCTGACCTGGGTCTTCGGGGCGGACGACCCCGGGGTGGACGTGCGCGAGGTCTGGGTGGGCAAACTCCGGCTACGGGTCCATGTCCCGCGCGGCGGTGAGGCATCAGGGCGGCCGCTCGTGCTGGCCTTCCATGGCGGTGGCTGGTGCTGGGGATCGCCCGAGCAGTCCCGCTGGATGGCCGGCCGGATCGCGGCCCGCACGGGAGCCGTCGTGGTCGCGCCGGCCTACCGGCTCGCCCCGGAGCATCCCTACCCGGCGGCGGTCGAGGACTGCTGGGCCGCGCTTCGGTGGGCCGTGGCGCATGCCGACGACCTCGGCGCCGACCCGGCGCGGATTGCGATGCTGGGCGACAGCGCCGGCGGGACCCTGGCGGCGGTCGTGGCGCTGCGCGCCCGTAACGAGGGCGGTCCCGCGATCCGCGGTCAGGTGCTGATCTACCCGCTCGTGGACCTCGTCGGCCTGCGCGGGCCGGGGGTCGGCGGGATCGTAGAGCACTACCTGGGCGCCGACGCGTCCCGCGCCGAGGAGTGGCCGGCTTCGCCGCTGCGGGCGGCCTCCCATGCGGGCCTACCGCCCGCGCTCATCCTGACCGCGCGGTTCGACCCGCTGCGGCCGCAGGCCGAGCGCTACGCCGAGGTGCTACGTACGGCCGGGGTGGAGGTTGCCGTGCACTGCCCGACCCTGGCGACCCACGCCTATCTCACCCTGCCCGGAATATCGCCCGCATCGCGGCCCGGCCTGGCCCGCGTGGTGACCTTCCTCGACCAGGTGCTGGTCAGCGGATAACGCCGAGTCAGCGGGTGGTCAGGTCAGGTTCAGGCGTCCGGCGAGCTTGTCGAGGTAGGTGAGCACGGCGGCGGGCTCGGTGTCGGGTACGCCCCAGATCAGCTCGTCGGCGACGGACCACTCGGTCAGGTCCTCGGGTGTGGGGCGCTTGGCGACGAGGACGCGGACCTCGGGCTTGCCGTCGCGACCGGCCGACTCCCACTCGTCCTGGAGGGTCTTGACCTTGTCGCCGATACCGGCCTCGGTCGGGGTCGACATCCAGCCCTCGGCGTTGCGGGCGATCCAGCGCAGCGTCTTGGGGCCGCCGCCGGCGCCGACGATGGTGGGGATCCGGCCCTGGGGCGGCTTCGGGTAGGCCCAGGAGGGGCCGAAGGAGACGAACTCGCCGTCGTAGGCGGCCTCCTCCTCGGTCCACAGGGCCCGCATCGCCTCGAGGTACTCCTTCAGCGCGGTGCGCTTGCGGTCCCCGGGGATGCCGTGGTCGGCGAGCTCGTCGGTGTTCCAGCCGAACCCGACGCCCAGCGAGACCCGGCCGCCGGAGAGGTGGTCGAGGGTCGCGATCGTCTTGGCGAGGGTGATCGGGTCGGACTCGACCGGCAGGGCGACCGCGGTGGAGAGCCCGATCCGGGAGGTCACCGCGGCGCAGGTCCCGAGCGTGACCCAGGGGTCGAGCGTACGCAGGTAGCGGTCGTCGGGGAGCTCGGTGCCGCCGGTCGGGTGGAGGGCGTCGCGGCGCACCGGGATGTGGGTGTGCTCGGGCACGTAGAACGTGTCGAAACCCCGCTCCTCGGCGGCGGTGGCGAGCTCGGCGGGCGTGATGCCGCGGTCCGAGGTGAACAGGACGATGCCGTGGCGCATGACACAACAGTAGAACGTGTTCTAGTCTTTGCGGAAGGGATCGCCGGGAGAGGGAAGTGAAGATGGAAGCCGACTACATCGTCGTAGGAGCCGGGAGTGCGGGCTGTGCGACCGCCCGCAGGCTGGCCGAGAGCGGTGCCAGCGTGATCGTGATCGAGGCGGGCACCAAGGACACCGCCTTCGGGATCAAGAACCTCCTCGAGCTTCCCGGCGCGGTGGCCGCGATGCTCTCGACGCCGCAGCTGAAGAAGCTGGTCGACTGGGGCTACAAGTCGGTCCCGCAGAGCGCGGCCCTCGACCGCGTCATCCCGATGACGCGTGGCAAGGTGCTGGGCGGCTCGTCCTCGATCAACGGCATGCTCTGGGTGCGCGGCAACCGGCAGAACTTCGACGACTGGGCGGCTGACGGTGCCACCGGATGGTCCTACGACGAGGTCCTGCCGGCGTTCAGGCGGATGGAGGACTTCGAGGGCGGCCAGGACGAGTTCCGCGGCCAGGGCGGACCGGTCAAGGTGCGCTATCAGAAGGACCTCACCCCGGCCACGCAGACCTGGCTCGACGAGGCGCCCAAGCGGCTCGGGGTCAGCGCGCTCGACGACTACAACGGCAAGGAGCAGGAGGGCGTCGGCGTCGTCCAGCTATCTGCGTCCGAAGGACGCAGATACTCCGCGTCGAAGGCCTACCTGCGCGAGGACCCCTTGGACAACCTGCTGATCCTGACCAAGGCGCAGGTCACCCGCGTACGCATCGAGGGCTCGCGCGCGACCGGCGTCGAGGTGGTCGGCGCCGACGGTGACAAGCAGACGATCCGGGCGACCCGCGAGGTCATCGTCGCGGCCGGCGTCTACGGCTCGCCGCACCTGCTGATGCTCTCCGGAATCGGTCATTCCGACCACCTCCGCGACCACGGCATCCAGGTCCACGCCGACCTCCCGGTCGGCGACAACTTCCACGACCACCTCTTCGTGCCGGTCTCCTTCCGGATGGACTCGGCGCTGCGGCGGCCCACGCCCGCGTACTTCGCCGCCGGGTTCGCGAAGTCGCGGCTCACCCGCAAGGGCTGGGCGGCCGGCTCTCAGTTCGAGGCCTTCGGCTTCGTACGCAGCGCCCTGGCCGGCCAGGTCCCCGACCTGCAGCTGCACGTCCTCTACTGGGTCTACCCGTTCCCGAACCAGGACGCCGACAAGGCGATCCGGCCGCCGACGAACAAGCCCGGCCTGTGCATCCTGCCGACGCTGATCTATCCCGAGAGCCGCGGCACCGTACGCCTGGCCAGCGCCGACCCGTCCGCGCACCCGCTGCTCGACCCGGCCTACCTGACGGCGGGCAAGGACACCGAGGTGCTCCTGGACGGGATCGCGAAGGTGCGCGAGATGATGGTCGGCCTCGGCGACAACCAGGGCGAGATCACGCCGGGCCCCGACTACGCCGACCCACGGGCGACCCGCGAGCTGCTGCCCAACATCGTGCACAGCGTCTACCACGGCGTCGGCACCTGCCGGATGGGCTCGGACGAGCGGGCGGTGGTGGACCCGTCGCTCCGCGTGAAAGGCATCGACGCCCTCCGCGTCGCGGATGCGAGCGTGATGCCCTCGATCACCGGAGGCAACACCAACGCCCCCTCGATCATGATCGGGGAGCGCGCCGCCGACCTGATCCTGGCGGCGGTCTGATGTCCGACCTGCTGCTGCGCGAGGACCGCGACCGCGTCCGAACGCTGACCCTCAACCGTCCCGACCAGCTCAACGCCTTCAACCAGGCCCTCTACGTCGCTCTCGCCGATGCCTTGCGAAAGGCCGACGAGGACCCGGAGGTGGCCGTGGTCCTCCTGACCGGGACCGGGCGGGCCTTCTCCGCCGGCACCGACCTCCTCGAGATGAAGGAGACCGCCTCGGGCGCCGACGACGGCGGCCCGCACGGGTTCATCGGCCTGCTCGACGCCCTGGTGGCGTTCTCGAAGCCGCTGGTCGTCGCCGTCAACGGGCTGGGCCTCGGCATCGGCGCGACCCTTCTGGGTTACGCCGACCTCGTCTTCGCATCGACGAAGGCGCGGTTCAAGACCCCGTTCACGACCCTCGGCGTCGCCCCCGAGGCCGCCTCCAGCTTTCTCTTCCCGCGCCTGATCGGGTGGCAGAACGCCGCCTGGATGCTGCTGTCGGGGGAGTGGTTCAGCGCCGAGGAGGCCCACGGGATGGGGCTGGTCTGGCGGGTCACCGAGCCCGAGGCGCTCCTCGCCACCGCCTGGGAGCACGCCGCCACGCTCGCCGCGCGACCGATCAGCAGCCTGGTCGCGGTCAAGGAGACGATGACGGCCTCGCTGCGCCCGGGGATCGAGGCGGCCCGGGAGCTCGAGAACGCCAAGTTCGCCGAGCTGCTCGGCGGGCCGGCCAACATCGAGGCGCTCGTCGCCTTCGCCGAGGGGCGGAAGCCTGACTTCACGAAGCTTCCACCGGGGGCCTGAGCGCGCTCAGTGGTGTGAGTGGGGTGGGTGGTCGTAGCTCCCGTAGCGGTCGCTGCCGTCGAGATGGTGCTTGCGCTCCATCTCGGTCAGGTCGTGCTCGATCTGGCGGCCGCGCCGCCGGTCGAGGAACGCGGCGATCAGCATCAGGACGGTCCAGAACAGGATCATCCCGATCGTGACCGCGATGACTGCGCTGTTCATCGGTGATCAGCTCCTCTGTGGTGGGTCGATCTGCTCGTGGTCGGGTCCGCCCGGACCGGGCTCGGCGCTGAGCATGATGTGGTCGACGATCTCGAGCCCGGTCTCGTGCTCCCTGACCACCTCGAGGACCGTGGCCCGGCGCTCCTCGGAGGCCACCTCGCCCGAGACGACGAGATGGTCGCCGCGTACCTGGAGCCGGATTCCCAGCTCGTGGGTACGCGGGTCGGTCGCGATCTCGCGCTCCAGATCTCGTGCCAGCTGTTCGTTCATGCCGACCTCCTGGGGACGACGTCGTAGACGCGGAACGCTGCCTGGATGACGGGCTGGGCGACGTTGCGTACGGGGACCCCGGCCGGGGTGAGGCCCTTCTCGCGGCCCGCGTGGGCATGGCCGTGGACGGCGAGGTCCACGCCCGTCTCGTCGATCGCCTCGCCGAGCCGGTAGTTGCCGAGGAACGGCCAGATCTCCTTGGGCTCGCCGACCAGGGTGTCGTCGACGGGGGAGAAGTGCGACAGCGCGACGGTGACGTCGGGCTTCTCGCCGGCGAGGTCGTCGAGCGCCCGGCGCAGTACGTTGGCGGTCTCGATGCCGTGCCCGGTGAAGGCCTTCATCTCCGGCTCGCCGAAGTCGGCCGCGGAGCGCCCCACGAAGCCCAGGCAGAAGCCCTTGACGCCGCCGACACCCAGGCGGCCGGCGTCGGTGTCGATGGTGGTCGAGGTGCCCTCGAGGACGGTCACGCCGCGGTCGGTCAGCAGCCGGGCGATGTCGCGCTCCGCCCCGGAGTGGTAGTCGTGGTTGCCGAGCACGACGAGGACGGGTACGTCGGCGGCGTCGAACTCGTCGGCGAACGCCTCGGCCTCCTCGACCGTGCCGTGCTGGGTGAGGTCGCCGGCCACGAGCAGCGCATCGGCCTCGGCCGAGATCCCCTCGAGCAGTGGTGCGTAGCGTCCTCGCAGGTCGTCCGCCAGATGTACGTCGCCCACGGCCGCCACGCGAATCGGGTCAGGCATCGCCGCCTCCCATACCGCTTCCTTCCATGACGTCGAGCGCATCGAGCAGGCCCAGCGCGGCCAGCGCGAACGGGCTCCGCTTCGCCTCCTGTCGCACCAGGCGCCAGTCGACCTGCTCGCGCAGAGCGCGGGCGCAGCCGAGGATCGGCGAGAGGTCGCAGGCGTGCTCGCTGAGGGCGAGCATGCGCGAGATGATCAGGTCCGTCGCCGACATGACGGGCATGGTCACGGAGTCGACCGGCAGCTCGGTGCAGCGCACGAGCAGCTCCTCGTCGACAGGACCGGTCGGGAGCCGGTGGATGAGGTCGACGACCACGGTGTCCCGTCCGACCTTCACCAGCCAGTCCTCCGGGGCGGCGACGGCATCCATCCCGTTCTCGACCAGCGTCCGCACAGCCTCCTCGACGCAGTCCTGGGGGAGGACGAAGTCGACGTCGTGGGTGCTCTCCGGGCCGCCTCGGGTCCAGACCGCGTACCCGCCGGCCAGCGCGAACGGGATCTCGGCGGCCTTCAGCGTCGCGCCGACCCGCTTGAGGACGTCGCGCTGTCGCTGGAGCTCCTCGCCCAGCACGTCAGTTCTCGGCATGTGGGTGCGGTACCCCGAATCGCTGCCGCTCATCCCTTGCCCGAAACGAGAACGTGTTCTAATCTGGACACGTGTCCAACGCAACGAGCACCCGTCAGGCGGATATGGTCGAGCGACTGTTCGCCGCGGGGCTGCAGGAGCTGCGTGAGGTCGGGCACGAGGCGCTGACCATCCGTGCGGTGGCCGCGCGGGCGGGGGTCTCCTCGGCGACCGCGTACACCTACCTCGCCTCCAAGAGCCGCCTCTTCGCCGAGCTCTTCTGGCGCCACCTCACCCAGGCCTCGTCGACGATCGTGGCCGGATCGCGCGCGGAACGGGTGCAGGATGCCGTACGCAGCCTGACCACGAGGATCGCCGAGGAGCCCGCGCTCGCGGCGGCAGTCACTCCGGCGCTGCTGGGCAGCGATGCCGACGTCGAGCGGCTGAGGCTGCGGATCGGAGGCGAGTTCGCCGCGCGGTTCGAGGCCGCGCTGGGGGAGGGCGCCGCCGAGGCCGTGCACGAGGCACTGCTACTCGCCTTCTCCGGCGCGCTGCTGCAGGCGGGCATGGGCCTGATGACCTACGACGAGATGGCCGACCGGCTCGCCCCGGTCGTCGCCGTGATCGTCGGACAGGAGTGAGATGACGAGCACCGCCACCGAGATCTTCGACCCCTACGACTACGACTTCCACGAGGACCCCTACCCGGTCTATGCCCGGCTGCGGGACGAGGCGCCGCTCTACTACAACGCCGCCGACGACTTCTGGGTGCTCTCCCGGCACGCCGACGTGCACGCCGCGGTGAAGGACGATGTCACCTTCTCCAACCGGATGGGCGTCTCGCTCGACGCCAGCGCCTGGAACGCCGACGCCCACCGGGTGATGTCCTTCCTGGCGCTGGACGGGGCCGCGCAGACCCGGTTGCGGAAGCTGGTCTCGGCAGGGTTCACGCCCCGCCGCGTACGCGAGCTGGCGCCGCAGATCCAGGCGCTCGCCGACCACTACCTCGACGCGCTGACCGCGCTGTCCGAGGAGGAGCGGGAGGTGGACTGGATCGCGGAGCTCGCCGGCAGGCTCCCGATGGACGTCATCTCCGAGATGATGGGCGTCCCCGTCGCCGACCGCGACGAGGTGCGGCGGCTGGCCGATCTGGTGGTGCACCGGGAGGACGGCGTACGCGACGTGCCGGAGGCGGGGATGACGGCCGCGCTGGAGCTGATCGGCTACTACACCGAGATGGTCGCCCAGCGGCGCCGGAAGCCGAGCGAGGACCTCACCTCGGCGCTGGTCGAGGCCGAGGTCGACGGCGACCGGCTGCTCGACCACGAGGTGATCGCGTTCCTGTTCCTGATGGTCGTGGCCGGCAACGAGACCACCACCAAGCTGCTCGGCAACGCGCTCTTCCACCTCGGTGCCCACCCTGATCAGCAGGCCGAGGTCTTCGCCGACCCAGAGGACACCGCGCTGGTGAGTCCGTGGATCGAGGAGACCCTGCGCCACGACACCTCGAGCCAGATGCTGGCCCGCTACGTCGCCGCGGACGTCGAGCTCCACGGCCAGGTCGTCCCGGCGGGCTCGAAGCTGCTCGTGCTGCTCGGCTCGGCCAACCGCGACGAACGGGTCTTCACCGCGCCGGACGTCTTCGACCTCCACCGCCCACCCGAGGAGCTCGGCCGGATCATGAGCTTCGGCGTCGGCCGGCACTTCTGCCTGGGGGCCAACCTCGCCCGGCTCGAGGCCCGCGTGGTGCTGGCGGAGCTGGTGCGGCGTACGTCGGGGTTCGAGGTTCACGCCGATCGCGCCGTCCGCGCGCACTCCACGAGCGTGCGTGGGTTCGCTGAGCTACCCGTCACCTTCACCTGGAGGGCCGGCCGATGAGCAAGTACGCACAGCCCGACCGCCGCCCGGCGGTGATCACCGGCGCGTCCTCCGGGATCGGCGCGGAGACCGCGAAGGCGCTGGCCACGGCCGGTTTTCCGGTCGCACTGGGTGCCCGGCGGGTCGACCGCGTGGAGGAGGTCGCCGCCGCGATCCGGGCCGACGGGGGAGAGGCGGTCGCGCACCCCCTCGACGTGACCTCCGACGACTCGGTGTCAGAGTTCGCCGCCAAGGTGGCCGCCGACCTGGGTGATGTCGAGGTCTTGGTCAGCAATGCCGGCGTCACCCACCCGGGCGCGACCGTCGAGGTCCCCACCGAGACCTTCGCCGGCCAGGTCGACGTCAACCTGCTCGGCGCCCATCGCGTCCTGCGTGCCTTCGGGCCCGGGATGATCGAGCGTCGGCGTGGCGACCTGGTCTTCCTCTCCTCCGACGTGGCGCTGCGCCCACGACCCTTCATGGGGGCGTACGCCGCCTCCAAGTGGGGCCTGGAAGGCATGGTCGGCGCGCTCCGGATGGAGCTCGAGGGCACCGGGGTGCGTGCTTCCATCGTCCGCCCCGGTCCCACCCACTCCGACATCGGCAACGAGTGGCCCGCCGAGCTCGGCGGGTTCGTGCTGGAGCAGTGGGTGAAGTGGGGCCTGGCCCGGCACCCGCACTTCCTCAAGGCGCGCGCGCAGGCGGACGCGATCACCACGATCGTGACCGCTCCGCGCGGTGTCCACATCAGCACGATCGACGTCAACCCCGAAGCCCCCGTGGAGGAACGATGACGATCCCCACCGTCTCCACCGTCCTGGACGACCAGGACCCGAGCGTCCCCGAGATCATCCGCGGCACCGGGCACCTGCCCGAGATGCGGGTCGATCCGATCTCGCTGTTCACCCGCGTCCGCGAGGAGTGCGGCGACCTCGGCCGCTTCCGGCTGGCCGACAAGGACGTCGTCCTTGTCACCGGGGCCGAGGCCAACGAGGCGTTCTTCCGGGCTCCCGACGACGTGCTCGACCAGGCGGCTGCGTACCCGTTCATGACGCCGATCTTCGGCAAGGGCGTCGTCTTCGACGCCTCGCCGGAGGAGCGTCAGCAGATGCTCAAGAACCAGGCGCTGCGCGGCGACATGATGCGCGGGCACGCGCAGACGATCGAGGCCGAGATCCGGCGGATGATCGCCGGCTGGGGCGGGGAGGGTGAGATCGATCTGCTCGACTTCTTCGCCGAGCTGACCATCTACACGACCTCGGCCTGCCTGGTCGGGAAACCGTTCCGCGAGGAGCTCGACTCGTCCTTCGCCCGGCATTATCACGAGCTGGAGCACGGGACGGATGCGATCGCGTACGTCGACGCGTACGCCGACATCGAGAGCTTCCGGATGCGCGACGCCGCCCGGGAGAGGCTGGTGGCGCTGGTCCAGGCGATCGTCGACAAGCGGCTCGCTCGAGGCACGGTTCCGCGCGAGGAGCGCGACCTGCTCGACGTGCTGATC
The DNA here is from genome assembly GCA_040302365.1 of Nocardioides sp. NPDC126508. Classification (GTDB taxonomy): domain Bacteria; phylum Actinomycetota; class Actinomycetes; order Propionibacteriales; family Nocardioidaceae; genus Nocardioides. The sequence goes on along the minus strand of JBEOUM010000001.1, from coordinate 1,045,188 downwards.
TCGATCGACATGGACACCGACACCATCACCGGGATCTTCATCTCGATGATGTTCGCGGGCCATCACACCTCATCAGGCACCGCGTCGTGGGCGATGATCGAGCTGCTCCGCAACCCGTCGGTGATGGCCGACGTCGTCGCCGAGCTCGACGACCTCTATGCCGAGGGCGCGGAAGTGAGCTTCCAGGCGCTGCGCTCGATCCCGGTGCTCGAGGCGGCGCTCAAGGAGACGCTCCGGCTGCACCCGCCGCTGATCATCCTGATGCGGCTGGTGCGCGAGGACTTCGAGCTGCTCGGCGAGACCATCCCGGCGGGCACCCTGCTCGCCGCCTCGCCGCGCGTCTCCAACCGGATCGAGGACGACTTCCCGAAGGCGGAGGTCTTCGACCCGAGCCGTTACATCGACCCGCGCCAGGAGGACATGCAGAACCGCTGGACCTGGATCCCGTTCGGCGCCGGCAAGCACCGCTGCGTCGGCAACGCGTTCGCGATGATGCAGATGAAGGCGATCTTCTCCGTCATCCTGCGCGACTTCACCTTCGAGCCGGCCCAACCGGTCGACTCCTACGCCGACGACTTCACCAAGATGGTGATCCAGCTCCAGCAGCCCTGCCGTGTCCGCTATCGGCGGAGGTCGTCATGAGGCTCGCCGCTGACCTCGGGCTCTGCCAAGGACATCAGGAGTGTCTCGCCGAGGCGCCGGAGCTCTTCGGGTTCGACGAGGACAGCTACCAGGTCGTCGTACGCGTCACCGAACCGTCCGCAGACCAGGCCCCCGCCGCGCGGGCGGCCGTGAAGTACTGCCCTGCTTTCGCTCTCACCCTGGAGGACTGAATGCCTGACCTGAGCAGAGCCGAGATCGAGGGGTTCTGGGCCCACTGGCTCGGCCTTAACCGTCAAGCAGAGGCTGAGGGTGATTGGGCGCCGCTTGCCGACGTGTACGCCGAGGACGCGACGTACGGCTGGATGTACACCCCCGACGAGCACTTCATGGCCGTCGGCCGCGAGCAGATCCGGGAGTGGGCGCTCGGCACCGAGATGGCCGGCCTCGAGGGCTGGCACTACGACTACCAGGCGACGGTCATCGACGACGTCAACGCGATGGTGATCGGGTTCTGGCGGCAGCGGGCCGGGATCGTCGACGACGCGACCGGCGAGGAGTACGAGATCCTCGGCATCGGCGGCTCCTGGTTCGGGGTCGCGCCGCGGCCCGACGGTGCGGGGCTGGAGTTCGCCTGGCAGCGGGACTGGTTCGACCTCGGCTCCACCGCGACCACCTTCCTCGACATCGTCAAGGCCAAGAAGGCGACCGCCGGGCTGCTGGAGCGGATGTCTCTCAACGGCATCGAGCAGCCCGGGCACTACCGCCTCGCCGACCTGCCCTCGACCGTCTGGCCGCCGCCCGTGGCGGCCGGGAACTTCGTGACCCAGGAGCCTGTGTGACGCACCGAAACCCCACCAACCCGCCCGCCCAGCAGCTGGTCGACGGCAAGCTCGGCGCGGCCGCATCCGGCGAGACGTACGCGATCCTCAACCCGGCCACGGGCCAGGAGATCGGCCGCGCGCCCGACTCGACCGCCCAGGACATGGACGCCGCCATCGCCGCCGCCCGCCGGGCCTTCGACGAGACCGACTGGTCCACCGACCTGGCGTTCCGGGTGCGCTGTCTGCGGCAGCTGCACCAGGCGCTCCTCGAGAACGCCGAGGTCCTGCGCGAGCTGACCACGGCCGAGGTCGGCGCGCCCGCCTTCCTGGTGGCCGGGCCGCAGTTCGACACCCCGGTGGAGACCTTGGGGTGGACGGTCGACCTGGCCGAGTCCTACGAGTGGGAGCGGGACCTCGGCGTCGGGGTGACGATGGGCATCTCCTCGCGCCGCACCGTGCGCAAGGAGGCCGTCGGGGTGGTCGCGGCGATCACCCCGTGGAACTTCCCCAACCAGATCAACCTCGCCAAGATCGGTCCGGCGCTGGCTGCCGGCAACACCGTGATCCTCAAACCCGCCCCCGACACCCCGTGGCTGGCCGCGGAGCTGGGCCGCCTGGCGGCCGAGCACACCGACATCCCGCCGGGCGTCTTCAACGTGGTCACCCCGAGCGACAACCGGGTGGCCGCGATGCTGGCCGAGGACCCGCGGGTCGACCTGGTCTCCTTCACCGGCTCGACGGCCACCGGCCGGGCGATCATGGCGGCCGCCGCACCCAGCCTCAAGAAGGTCTTCCTCGAGCTCGGCGGCAAGTCCGCGGCGATCGTCCTCGACGACGCCGACGTCGCCTCGGCAGCCTCGATGGCGGCCTTCTCGGTGGCCGTGCACGCAGGTCAGGGCTGCGCCCTGACCACCCGGCTGCTGGTGCCGCGCGCGTCCTACGACGCGGCGGTCGAGTCCGCTGCGGCCACGATGGCCTCGCTCGGCGCCGGCGACCCGGCCGATGCCGGCACGATCTGCGGCCCGGTGATCTCCGCGGTCCAGCGCGACCGGATCCTGGCCTATCTCGCGCTCGCCGAGGAGGAGGGAGGACGCTTCGCCACCGGCGGCACCGTCGCGGTCCAGGGCGGTGACCTGGCGGACGGTTTCTGGATCCAGCCGACCGTCGTAGCCGGCCTCGACAACACCGCCCGGGTCTCCCGCGAGGAGATCTTCGGGCCGGTGCTCACGGTCATCGCCCACGACGGCGACGACGACGCGGTCCGCATCGCCAACGACTCGCCCTACGGCCTCTCCGGCTCGGTCGAGTCCGGGTCGCTGGAGCGCGCCAAGTCGGTGGCCGCCCGGATCCGCACCGGCACGATCGGCGTCAACGGCGGCCAGTGGTTCGGCCCCGACGCCCCCTTCGGCGGCTACAAGCAGTCCGGCCTCGGCAGGGAGATGGGCGTCGAGGGCTTCGAGGAGTACCTGGAGACCAAGCTGATCGCGGAGCCCGCATGAGCACAGGAGAGGCCATGAGATTCACCGACAAGGTCGTCGTCGTCACCGGGGCGGCGCAGGGGATCGGCGAGGCGTACGCGAAGGGGCTGGCCGCCGAGGGCGCCGCCGTCGTCGTCGCCGACCTGAACGACGAGAAGGGCCAGGAGGTCGCCAAGGAGATCGAGGCCTCCGGTGGCGTCGCGACGTTCGTACGCTGCGACGTCTCCGACCACGCCTCTGCGGCGGCGCTGGTCGCGGAGGCCACCGAGGCGTACGGCGGGATCGACGCGCTGATCAACAACGCCGCGATCTACGGCGAGATGGCCTTCGACCTGCTGATCACCGTCGACTGGGACTACTACGAGAAGTTCATGAGCGTGAACCTCAACGGTGCGCTGGTGATGACCCGGGCCGTCTACCCGGCGATGCAGAAACGGGGCGGCGGGGCGATCGTCAACCAGTCCTCGACCGCCGCCTATCTCTACTCCGGCTTCTACGGCCTCGCCAAGGTCGGCATCAACGGCCTCACCCAGCAGCTCGCCCACGAGCTCGGCGGGATGAACATCCGGGTCAACGCGATCGCGCCGGGACCGACAGACACCGAGGCGACCCGGGTCCAGGCCGGTGACGCGGCGCGCGAGATGACGAAGGGCATGGCGATCAAGCGCCTCGGCACGACCGAGGACATGGTCGGAGCCGCGAAGTTCCTCCTCTCCGAGGAGTCCTCGTGGATCTCCGGGCAGATCATCGCCGTCGACGGTGGAGGGACGTTCCGGCTGTGAGCACGGTGAAGGGGACACGCGCAGGTTTCGTGGGGCTCGGCAACATCGGCAAGCCGATGGCGCTCCGGCTCGCGGGCGCCGAGGGGATCGAGCTCTGGGTCCACGACATCGCCGAGGAGCCGGTCGCGGAGCTGGGCGCCGCGGGTGCCAAGGCGGCCGCCTCGGTCGCCGAGCTGGCGGCCGCGGTCGACGTGCTGAGCGTGATGGTGCGCGACGACGACCAGGTCCGCCAGGTCCTTGCTGAGGTGCTCGCGGCCGACCGCTCGGATCAGGGACCGCTGACAGTCGTGGTCCACTCCACGGTCGCCCCGGAGACGCCGGCCGAGCTGGCCGCGACCGCCGAGCCGCACGGCGTGAACGTGCTCGACGCGCCCGTCTCCGGCGGCCCGATGGGAGCGGCCGACGGCACCCTGGCCATCCTCGTCGGCGGCACCCCTGAGGCGTACGCAGCAGCCGCGCCGGTCCTGGCGGCGATGGGCACCAAGGTGGTCCATGCCGGCGAGATCGGCGCCGGGACGAAGCTGAAGCTGGCCCGCAACCTGCTCCACTTCACCTCCTTCACCGCGGCCACCGAGGCGCAGCGGCTCGCCGAGGCGGCCGGGCTCGACCTGGTGTCGCTCGGTGACGTCGTACGCCACACCGACGCGATCACCGGCGGTCCGGGCGCGATCATGCACCGCGACACCACCGCGCCGATCGAGGAGACCGATTTCTGGCACGGCGTCTTCGGCCATGTGGTCGCGCTGGGGGAGAAGGACCTCGGCCTCGCGGTCGCGCTCGCCGACGAGCTCGGGGTCGAGGTGCCGCTCGCCCGGCTCGCGCTCGAGCGGCTGGCGCCCGGGCTCGGCGTCTCCGGACCAGGCCCCCAGGAGAACGACAAGTTCGCCGGCCTCCCCGAGGCTCGCGCTCGCGGGCTGCGCAAGATGGAGGAGGTCTACGGCTTCGACATGGCCGACGGCGAGGGCGACTTCTTCCGCTACACCGCCGACCACCTCTTCGGCGACATCTGGCAGCGCCCCGGCCTGACCACCCGGGACCGCCGGCTCCTCCTGATCGGCCTGCTCGCCGGCCAGGGCGCCGCGGACGTGCTCGGGATCCAGATCCCCGCGGCGTACGCCAACGGCGAGCTCTCGGACGACGAGCTGCGCGAGATCGTGGTCTTCCTGAGTCACTACGCGGGGTGGCCGAACGGTGCCAGGATGAACACGGTCGTCGAGGAGACGATCGGAAAGGCCCAGAGGGCCCGGAACAAGGCTCAGCGGAAGGCTCAGCGCTCATGACGTACGTCATCACCCAGTCGTGCTGCAACGACGCCTCGTGCGTGGAGGTCTGCCCCGTCGACTGCATCCACCCCGGCCCCGACGAGCCGGGGTTCGGTGCCGCCGAGATGCTCTACATCCACCCCGACGAGTGCATCGACTGCGGTGCCTGCGAGGACGCCTGCCCGGTCAACGCGATCTTCCCGGACTACGAGGTCCCGGACGCGTTCGCGCCCTACACCGACATCAACGCCGCCTTCTTCGAGTTCACCGGCGAGCAGGACGAGCCCGCGCCGCTGCCGCCCCTGGGCGCCAAGATCCCCGGCGGCCCGCTCAAGGTGGCCGTCGTGGGCGCCGGCCCGGCCGGCTGGTACGTCGCCGAGGAGCTCGCCGCCACCCGTCGCTGCGACGTCGAGATCACCGTCATCGACCGGCTGGCGACGCCCTACGGGCTCGTCCGCTACGGCGTCGCGCCCGACCATCTGGACACCAAGGAGATCGTCTCCGGGTTCGCGAAGACGGCCCGCCACCGGCGGGTGCGCACCCGCTACAACGTCGAGATCGGGCGCGACGTCACCCACGAGGAGCTCCTCGGCTCCCACCATGCGGTGGTCTACACGACCGGCGCCGGTGAGGGCCGCAGCCTCGGCCTGCCGGGGGAGGAGCTGCCCGGCTCGACGTCGTCGGCCGAGCTCGTCGGCTGGTACAACGGCCATCCCGACCGGGCCGAGCTCACCTTCCCGCTCGCCCACGAGCGCGCCGTCGTCATCGGCAACGGCAACGTCGCCCTCGACCTGGCCAGGCTGCTGCTGGCCGACGAGGAGACGCTGCAGGCCTCCGACCTGGCCCCGGTTGCGCTGTCGGCACTGGCCGCCAGCGGCATCCGCGAGGTCGTCGTCACCGCCCGCCGGGGCGCCGAGCACGCGGCCTTCACCAGCCCCGAGCTGCGGGCACTCGCCGACAACCCGGGCATCGACGTCGTGGTCGACGAGGCCGACCTGGGCGCCCTGCCGACCGAGGCGGACCTGTCCGAGCGTGACGCCGGTGCCTTCGCGGCGCTCCAGAAGGCCGACCTGCTCCGCGACCTGGCCGGTCGGCCGCGTACGGACGCCGCGAAGCGGCTCGTCCTCCGCTTCGGGCTGACCCCGACCGAGATCCTCGGCGCCGACACCGTCGCCGGGGTGCGGTTCGCCACCGGCGAGGAGATCGAGGCCGGGCTGGTCGTCCGGGCCACCGGCTACCGCTCGGCGGGCGTCGCCGGGGTGCCGAGCGAGCAGGGTTCCGGCCGCTTCCTCCACGAGGCCGGCCGCGTGATCGGGGCCGAGGCGACCTACACCGCCGGCTGGGCCAAGCGCGGTCCCAGCGGAGTCATCGGCACCAACCGGGCCTGCGCCGCCGAGACCGTACGCACCCTTCTGGACGACCACGCCGCCGGCTCGCTCGCCGAGCCAACCGGCGAGGCCCTCGACGACCTGCTGGCGGCACGCGGGGTGATCGTCGTCGACCAGACCGGCTGGAACACGCTCGACACCCACGAGCGCGAGTCGGGCAAGGAGGTCGGCCGGCCGCGGGCGAAGGTGACCGACCGGGAGGAGCAGGTGCGGATCGCGGCGCTCGCCCGGGTCTGACCCGTGCGCGTTTGACCCGTGGGCGTTGGGGATGTCTGCAAGAGTGGGTGAAAACCGATTCCTCGGGGGAAAGGCACTCCATGTCAGACAGCTACAAGGACTGGAACCAGTCGATCATCGACGAGTTCCGCGCCAACGACGGCAACGTCACCTCGGTGCCGTTCGGGCGCGGGCTCGTGCTCGTGCACCACACCGGCGCCAAGACCGGCAAGGAGCGCGTCTCCCCGGTGGCCAACCTCCACCCGGACGCCGACACCTGGCTGATTGCCGCCTCCAAGGCGGGCGCGCCGGAGAACCCGGCCTGGTACCACAACCTCCTGGCCCACCCGGAGACCAAGATCGAGACCCCCGACGAGGGCGTCGTCGAGGTCGAGGTCAGCGAGCTGAAGGGCGCCGAGCGCGACGAGGCATGGGAGCGGTTCAAGGCGATGAGCCCCGGGTTCGGCGAGTACGAGGCCAAGACCGACCGGGTCATCCCGGTCCTCGCGCTGCGGCGACGCTGAGCGTCAGACCGGGGTGATCGGCAGCGACCGGCGCGGCTCGAAGGCGAAGTCCGCGCCGGTGCTGAACCTCACCACCGCGACCTCGGACGCCTCCGGGGCGGGTTCGGCGCGGCGGACGACCTCGACCCTCCAGCCGTCCTCGAACCCGCTCACCTCGACGTCGAGGTGAGGGTCGAGCGCCTGCACCGCGACCTGGAGCGGAACGAACCATTCCGGCCCGATCAGCGAGACCCAGGCGCCGTCCTCGTCGGCAGGGGCGGGCCGGACGACAAGCGCGTCGGCGTCGACCTCGACCGAGACGTACGCCGCCGGATTGAGCATCGGGTGGAGCGCAAGCAGCTGCAGCGCGCCCTCGGTGTCCGGCGACAGCGAGAGGACGCGCGCGAGGCGGGCTCCGGCGATCCCGGCGACCCCGACCAGCTGCTTGCGGCGGATGTCGAGGAGCTGCTCGGGCGAGGTCGCGCGGGGCTCCAGCGCGAGGGTGAACCCGTGGTCGAGCAGCGCCATCTGCAGGCAGACCTCGTCGGCGATGCGCGCCAGCGCGGAGCGGGAGAACGCAGCGAGGTCGAGGTCGGAGACCAGCGGACCGGCGTAGTCGGCCGCGCCGTCGTCGGACGGATCGATCGGCGCGAGCTCGAGCCCGGCCGCCCGGGAGCGTTCGTTGACGGCCAGCTCCGGGACCGCGACCGCCTCCGGATGGGAGTCGTCGATGGTCACCGTCCAGCGACAGTGCGGCGTCCGGTCGGCCGGGGTCCGCGGTGGCCGGTGGACCGGACGCACCTGGGCGCGGGGGTGGGTCGCGATGGCGGTGGCGTCGAAGGTCGGGTCCTCGATGTCGTGGCACATCCCAAGGACGTACTCCTCGCCCATCGGCTCGACATCCATCAGCGCGCCGCAGTGGTCGAGGTGGAACTCGCCGTGGCGGGCGTCGTGGACGGTGTAGCGGAAGTCCATGAACTGCGGAGGGGCGCCGATGTCGAGCTGGAGGCCCTTGAAGATCGTCGGTACGTCACCCTGCCCGGGCTCCGCCGGCGCATAGCCGAGCGCGGTCTGCATCCGCCGGGTGTAGATCGGCGAGGCGGCGGCCCACTCGACGATCGCGATCCGCAGCATCTCCTCGCGGCCGAAGGCGGAGATGCACCACGCCATGCCCGAGCGGTCGATCAGCTGGCCGATCAGGAGGAGCTCGCGGACGACCTCGGCGAGCTCCTCCCGGGTCAGATCGGCATAGCGCGAAGCCGGGGTCAACGAATGCCGAGCTTCCGCATCCACCGCAGCGACATCTGCATCTGCTTGGCGTAGTCGTCGAAGGTCTGCTTGCCCTGCGGCCCCATGACCTGCTTCTTCAGGGTCGCGACGTTCTGGGTCTCGGTGTACTTCAGCAGCCCCTGGTCGCCGTGGCGAGCCCCGACGCCGGACTGCTTCATCCCGCCCGACGGCGTCGACTTCGAGGCGTACGCGGTGGCCAGGCCGTCGTTGATGTTGACGTTGCCGGACTCGATCCGCGCGGCGACGGCCTGCGCCCGCTTGAAGTTCGTGGTCCACACCGAGGCGTTGAGACCGTAGTCGGTGTCGTTGGCCAGCTCGATCGCCTCGTCCAGGGTGGAGTAGCGGTGCAGCGAGACGACCGGCCCGAACGTCTCGGTGACTCCGTGGAGCATCTCCTTCGTGGTGCCCTCCAGGATGGTCGGCTCGAAGAAGGTCGGCCCGATGTCGGGGCGCGCCTTCCCGCCGGTCAGCACGGTGGCGCCCTTGGCGACCGCGTCCTCGACGTGCGACTGCACCCGCGCCAGGTGGTCGGGGGAGACCAGCGCTCCGAGGTCGGGGCCGAAGGCGTACGCCGCCTCGATCCGCATCCCCTGGACGGCGGCCACGAACTTGTCGCGGAACTCCTCGTACCTGGCGTCCGGGATGTAGATCCGCTCGATGTGCATGCAGATCTGGCCGGTGTTGCCGAAGACGGCGAACATCGAGCCTTCGACGGTCTCGTCGATGTCGGCGTCGTCCAGGACGATCATCGGGTTCTTGCCGCCGAGCTCGAGGCAGGCGCCGATCAGGTTGCGCCCGGCCTGCTCGCCGATGACGCGGCCGGTGGCGGTGGAGCCGGTGAACATGGCGTAGTCGACGTTGTCCATCAGCGTCGGGCCGACGTCGGGGCCCTCCCCGCAGACCACCTGGAAGAGGCCCTTGGGGAGGCCGGCCTCCTCGAGCAGCGAGATCCCGAACAGCGGCGAGAGCGCGGTCTTGTTGTCGGGCTTGAGGAGCACGGCGTTGCCGGCCATGAGCGCCGGGATCGCGTCGGAGAGGCCGGTCGCGAACGGGAAGTTCCACGGCGCGATGATCCCGATCAGGCCCCGCGGCGGGTGGCGCTCGATCGAGCTCGACAGCACCGGCATCACCCCCGGCCGCTTCTTGTCCTTGAGCAGCTTCGGCGCCCGCTTGAGGTAGTGCGAGATCACCATCGGCGGGTCGCACACCTCCTCGAACGCGATCCGGCGTGCCTTGCCCGACTCGGCCTGGATGAGGTCGGCGATCTTGTGCTGGTTGCGCAGGATCAGCTCGTGGGCACGCTTGAACACGGCCAGTCGCTGCGGCAGCGGGGTCGCGGCCCACTCGTGCTGGGCCGCCCGTCCGGCCGCGGCCGCCCGCTCCACGTCCTCCGGTGAGGACTGCGGCAGCGCCACCAGGACCTCGCCGGTGTAGACCTCGGTCAGCTTCCAGGACGCACCCGTGGAGGACGGGACCCGTGAGACCAGGTCGGTCAGCACCTCCTCGGTGATCCAGTCCGGGCGGCGTACGGCTGCTGTCTTCGCGGTGTCAGTGCTCATGTCTGAATCCGATCAGCTGTCGAGGAGGAAGGATGCGCAACGGTCACCGATCATGACCGCGGGGGCGTTGGTGTTGCCGCCGATGATCGACGGCATGATCGAGGCGTCGGCGACACGAAGGCCGTCGATGCCGCGTACGCGAAGCTGCGGGTCGACCACGGCCCGCTCGTCCGTGCCCATCCGGCAGGAGCCGACACCGTGGTAGATCGACGTCGCCCGGTTGGTGACCTCGTCCTTCATCGCCTCGGCGTCGATCGCCTTGCCGGGATGGATCTCGGACTTGACCTGGTCGCCGAAGGCGGCGGAGGCCATGATCTCCCGGATCATCTCCACGCCCTCGAGCAGGACCCGCTTGTCGTCGGGCTCGGCGAGGTAGTTGAAGTCGATCAGCGGCTCCGCGGTGGGGTCGGCGCTGCGCAGCCGCAGCGTGCCACGCGAGCGCGGGTAGATCAGCGACGACATCACCGTCAGCGCGGCCCGCGGGTCCACCTCGTGGCGGATCGGGGCGTCCTGGTTGGGGGAGGGGTAGGCCCAGGGGAGGACGTGCAGCTGCAGGTCGGGTACGTCGGTGGCCAGGGAGGTGCGTACGAACCCGACGGTCTCGAAGACGGTGTGACCGAGGATCGACTTCCCGACGGTCTGCTCCTTGAGGACCGCCTTGCCGAAGTAGCCGGCGGTGCCGTGGTGCAGCGCGGTCGGCATCTCCCAGGTGGTCGGCACGAACATGTGGTCGTGCAGGTTGTCGCCGACGGGCAGCTCGTGGATGGTCTGGATGCCGTGCTCGGCCAGGTGGGCGGAATGACCGATTCCGGAGAGCATCAGCAGCTGTGCCGAGCCGAAGACGCCGGCCGACACGATCACCTCGGCAGTGGCCGAGATCGTCTGCGGCCCCTGCTTGGTGATGATCTCGACGCCCGTGGCGCGGCCGTTCTCGATCACGATCCGGGAGACGTGCACCCGGGTGAGCGTGGTGAGACTGGGCAGCTCCTGGTCGTGGAGGTAGCCGCGCGAGGCCGAGTAGCGCAGACCGTCGATCGCGCTCTGCTGGAAGGTCGAGACGCCCTCCTGCTCGGCGCCGTTGTAGTCGTCGAGCACCTTCACGTCGAGGGTCTCGGCGGCGGCGCGCTGGAAGGAGAGCGACGCCTCGGTCGGCCGCGGGTGCTTCATGACCTTGATCGGCCCGCCCGTGCCGCGGTAGTCGGAGCCGCCGCCCTCGTAGTCCTCGACCCGTCGGTACGCCTCGTTGACCGAGTCCGCGTCCCAGCCGGTGTTGCCCTCGGCCGCCCAGGCGTCGTAGTTGGCCCGGTTGCCGCGGACCCACAGCAGGCCGTTGATCGAGGAGGAGCCGCCGAGCACCTTGCCGCGGGGCTGGGGGAGCTCGCGGTTGCGGGCGTGCTGCTGGGGGACGGTGTGGTAGCCCCAGTCGACGAGCTTCTTCAGTCGCGGCTCGGCGTGCAGCGGGCCGATCATGCCGGGCTTGGTGACCAGGTAGTTGTGCTTGTCGTTCTTCCCGGCCTCGAGCAGGATGACCGACTTGCCGGCCGCGGCCAGGCGGCCGGCGACGGCACAGCCGGCCGAGCCGGCGCCGACGACGACGTACTCGGCCTCGGTGACTTTCTCGCGTGCCATCGGTCAGATCCTCTCGATGATCGTCGCGGTGGCCTGCGCGCCGCCGGCGCACATGGAGACCAGCGCGGTGCTGGCGTCGCGGCGCTCGAGCTCGTGCAGCGCCGCGGTGAGCAGGCGGGTGCCGGTGGAACCGACCGGGTGGCCGAGCGCGATCGCGCCGCCGTTGACGTTGATCTTCTCCTCGGGGACATGGTGCACCTTGGCCCACGACATGACGACGCCGGCGAACGCCTCGTTGACCTCGGCGATGTCGATGTCGCCGATGGTCATCCCGGTGTCCTTCAGCGCCTTCTCGGTCGCCTGGACGGGGCCGTCGAGGTGGTAGTAGGGGTCGGAACCGACGAGGTTCGAGGTGACGATCCTCGCCCGCGGCGTCAGCCCCAACGACGCGGCGACCGACGAGTCCATGAGCAGCAGCGCCGAGGCGCCGTCGGAGATCTGCGAGGAGGTGCCGGCGGTGTGGGTGCCGCCCTCGAGCACAGGGCTCAGCCCGGCCAGCTTCTCCAGGGAGGTCTCGCGGATGCCCTGGTCCTCGGTGACCGTGCGTACCTCACCGGTGGGGTTGCCCTCGTCGTCGAGCATGGGGGACTCGACGGCGAAGATCTGGCTCTTGAAGTGGCCGGCGTCGCGTGCGTGACGCGCCTTGACCTGCGACCACAGCCCGAACTCGTCGACCTCGTTGCGGGAGAACCCGCGGTCCCTCACGATCCGGTCGGCGCCCAGGAACTGGTTGGGCAGATCGATGTTCCAGTCAGCGGGACGAGGATCACCGGCGCTCGGGGGGACGTTGGCGCCCAGGGGGATCCGCGACATCGACTCGATGCCGCAGGCGATGCCGACCTTGATCTGGTCCGAGGCGATCATCGCGTTGATCAGATGCGTCGCCTGCTGGGCAGAGGAGCACTGCGCGTCGATGACCGTGGAGCCGGTGTGGATCGGCAGCCCGGCGTGGAGCCAGGCGCGGCGGACCATGTTGTTGGACTGCTCGCCGGCCTGGGAGACGCAGCCGCCGATGACCTGATCCACCAGGTCAGGGTCGACTCCGGCGCGCTTGAGCACCTCGACCTGGGCGGCGCCGAGCAGCACGCCCGGGTGCAGGCCGGCGAGCCAGCCCTTGCGCTTGCCGATGGGGGTACGGACGGCTTCGACGATGACGGGCGTGCCCATGGAACCTCGCTCTTCGGGGGTGTCGGCAAGTCGCTGGTGCGCGGCTGCGCACCGTCACGCCCTGGTGACGTGACACCGGTTACACTCGATTGTCCCAAAGTAGAACGTGTTCTCGTTTGGCGCAACCCTTGTGTGATGCTGGGCACTGTGTGACGATAAACTAGAACGTGTTACAGAAAAGACCTCGAAGGAGCACCCCCGTGACCGCTCTCCCCGTGGATTTCGATCCGACCGACCCCGTGCTCAACGAGGAGCGCGTCCCGCTCCAGGAGTTCCTCGAGCTTCGTAAGACGGCCCCGGTGTGGTGGGTCGAGCAGACGCCGGCGGCACGCGCCGGCTTCCTGGACACCGGGTTCTGGGCGGTGACCAAGCACGAGGACATCCTGGCCGTCTCCAAGGACAGCGAGAACTTCGGCACGAACGAGAACGGCGTGATCATCCGGTTCGCGCCGGACATGACCCGCGAGCAGGTCGAGCTGCAGCGCGCGATGCTGATCCACCACGACGCTCCGGACCACACCAAGCTGCGCCAGATCATCAGCCGGGGCTTCACCCCGCGCGCGATCAACGCCCTCAAGGAGCGCCTGGTCGAGCGCGCCAACAACATCGTCGACGACGCCCTGGCCAAGGGCGAGGGCGACTTCGTCTCCGAGGTCGCGGCCGAGCTCCCGCTCCAGGCGATCGCCGAGCTGCTGGGCGTCCCGCAGGAGGACCGGCGCAAGCTCTTCGACTGGTCCAACCAGATGCTCGCCTACGACGACCCGGAGTACGACGCCGACCCCGAGGCTGCCTCGATCGAGATCCTGACGTACGCGATGACGCTGGCCGCCGAGCGTAAGGCGGACCCGAAGGACGACATCATCTCCAAGCTCGTCAACGCCGAGCTGGAGGGCGGCGCGCTGGGCGATGACGAGTTCGGCTTCTTCGTCATCCTGCTCGCGGTCGCCGGCAACGAGACCACCCGCAACGCGATCACCCACGGCATGCAGGCCTTCTTCGACAACCCCGACCAGTGGGAGCTGTGGAAGAAGGAGCGCCCCGACACCATGGTCGACGAGGTGATCCGCTGGGCGACCCCGGTCACCGTCTTTCAGCGTACGGCGCTCAACGACGTCGAGGTCGGCGGCCAGCTCGTGAAGAAGGGCCAGCGCGTCGGCATCTTCTACGCCTCGGGCAACCACGACGAGGACGTCTTCGACGACCCCGACACCTTCGACATCACCCGCGAGCACAACCCGCACCTCGCCTTCGGCGGTCACGGCGCGCACTACTGCATCGGTGCGAACCTGGCCCGGATGGAGGTGCGGATCATGTTCGACGTGATCGCCGACCGGATGCCCGACCTGAAGCCCAACGGCAAGCCGCGCCGGCTGCGCCACGCCTGGATCAACGGCATCAAGGAGCTTCCGGTCACCTACGCCTGACCGGGAATCTCCACGTTGGAGAAGTGGGGCCGAGGGAACGGATAGTGAGTCGGCACCCACTTCTTCAGCGCTTCGTAGACCACCTCGTAGAGCCCCTGCTCGTAGGCCTCGGTGGTCACCCACCAGCTGACGTCGACGTCGTACGCCGCCAGCTCCTCGCTCAGCTCCTGCCGGATCCCCAGCGGGTAGAGATAGGCGCACCCGGCGTAGCCGAGCGCCGAGGTCTCCAGGACGTAGGAGAACGACTTGTTCTCCTTCCACTCGCCCTCGTGCCAGACCAGGTCGATGTAGTCCTCCTCCTCCGTCGTCGGACCCGTCGGCCAGCCGCCGCCCCGGGTGGCGTTGATGAGGCCGATGTCGGCGTTGATGGCGCGTACGTCATCGGCCAGGCACTCCCGCGACAGCGCCCGCGCCGTCAGGTCGCCGTCGGTGAGCACCCGAGGTGCCTCGAACCCGTCGGGGACGGCCAGCGGCTTGCTCAGTCCTGCGTAGCTCATGGCACGGCACGTTAACGGGTGTCGCGGCGGGGAGGGCTGGATGGTCCAGGGAGTTCCGGTCGGAATACTCGTGAGTAACCAACCGAAACTCCCTGGACTACGTCGACGTCCCGGTCAGTTCGACGGCGGCTCGGCCCCCACGACCCACATCGAGAAGAACTGCGACCCGCCGCCGTAGGCGTGCCCGAGCGCCCTGCGGGCGCCGTCGACCTGGTGCTCGCCGGCACGGCCCCTGACCTGCAGGGCGGCCTCGGCGAAGCGGAGCATGCCGGAGGCGCCGATGGGGTTGGAGGAGAGTACGCCGCCGCTCATGTTGATCGGCAGGCTGCCGCCGATGGCGGTCTCGCCGGCCTCGGTGAGCTTCCAGCCCTCGCCCTCCGGTGCGAAGCCGAGGTTCTCGATCCACATCGGCTCGAACCAGGCGAACGGCACGTAGATCTCGGCACAGTCGATCTCGCGCGCCGGGTCGGTGATCCCGGTGGCCTTCCACAGCGCCGCCGCGGCCTCACGGCCCGCCTGCGGGTTGACCTGGTCGCGCTCGGCGGCCGAGGTGGGCTCCGAGCGCATCACGGTGCCGTGGATCCATGCCGGTGCCTCGTAGGTCTTCGCGACGTCCTCGGCGGCGATCACCATCGCGCAGGCGCCGTCGGAGGACGGGCAGGTCTCGTCGTAGTGGATGGGGTCCCACAGCATCTGCGAGGCCAGCACGGACTCGACCGTGGTGCCCTCGTTGTGCAGGTGCGCGTAGGGGTTCTTGAGCGCGTTGTTGCGGTCCTTCGCCGCGACGATGGCGCCGATGTGCGAGGGTGCGTTCGCGCGGCGGATGTAGGAGCGTACGTGCGGGGCGAAGTAGCCGCCCGCGCCGGCGTGCACCGGCATCACGAACGGGATCGGCACCGACAGCGCCCACATCGCGTTGGACTCCGACTGCTTCTCGAACGCGACGGTGAGCACGCGTCTGTGGACCCCGGCCTGCACCAGCGAGGAGGCCACGATGGCGGTCGAGCCGCCGACCGAGCCTGCGGTGTGCACCCGCAGCAGCGGCTTGCCGGCCGCGCCCAGCGCCTCGGCCAGGTAGAGCTCGGGCATCATCACGCCCTCGAACAGGTCCGGCGCCTTGCCGATGACGATGGCGTCGACCTCGTCGAGGGTCAGCCCGGCGTCCTCGAGGGCCCGGTCCATCGCCTCCCGGCACAGCCCGGCCATCGAGACGTCCTCGCGCTTGGCGCGGTGGTGGGTCTGGCCGATCCCGATCACGGCGGCTGGGATCTTCCCCATCAGTTTCGTCCTTCCATCACGCACACGAGGTTCTGCTGCAGTGCCGGCCCGCTGGTCGCGTGGCCGAGCACCTTGTCGGCGGACCCGTCCCAGATCTTCTTGGCGGCCTCGCCGATCCGGATCGCGCCGGCACTGAACATCGGGTTGGCGGCGAGCGCCCCACCCGAAGGATTGACCTGTACGTCACCACCCAGCCCGAGCGCGGAGCGCAGGACGATCTCTTGGTGGCTGAACGGCGCGTGCAGCTCGGCGACCTGGACGCCGTCGGTGCCGCCCACGGCGGCCGCTGCCCGCTGCGCCGAGCCCGATGTCGTCAGGTCGCGGGTCCCGAGGTGAAGCCCGTCGGAGCTGTGCGCGATCCCGGTGATCCAGGCCGGACGCTGGTTGGCCTCGCGAGCCCGGTCGCCGGCGGCGAGGACGATCGCGGCCGCGCCGTCGGTCACCGGCGCACAGTCGTGCTTGCGCAGCGGGTCGGCGAACATCGGCCGGGCGAGCAGCTCGCTCACCGAGGATCCACCGGCTCGGACGGCGTACTCGTTCTTCTCCGCATCGGTCAGCGACCGGTTGACGACCTCGGCCAGCGCGGCCTCGTCCCAGAGCCCGGCGTCGAGCCCGAGGCGCGCCTGCAGCGCGGCCACGGAGACGGTGTCGGGCCACAGCGGCGTCATCGTGTAGGGGTCGAGCTGCAGCGACAGCGTGCGGCGCAGCACGCCCGCCGACGCCTTGCCGAAGCCGAAGACCAGCGCGGTGTCGACCTCGCCGGTCTGGATCTTCAGCCAGGCCTCGTAGAGCGCCCAGGCGGCGTCCATCTCGACGTGCGACTCGTTGACCGGCGGCAGCACCCCGATCGCGTCGATCGCGCTCACGAACGAGAACGACCGGCCGGCCAGGTAGTCCGATGACCCGGAGCACCAGAACCCGATGTCCTTCTTCGCCCATCCGGTCTGTTCGTAGCACTCGGCCAGGATCGGCACGAGCAGCTCGGCCATGCTCGGCGACCCGTCGAAGTCCTTCATCTGTCGCTGGGCGAACCCGACGACGGCAACGTCTCTCATATCGCTCCCGATCAGAGGTGGTGCTTGTAGCTGTCGAAGTCCGCGTCCGGCTCGTCGGTCGGCGCGAAGTGGCTGATGTTCTCGATGCTGGTGCCCCACTCGTCGCGCGGCTTCCACACCGACTTGACCCGCATCCCCATCCGGACCTCCTCGGCCGGGATGTCCAGGATCAGGTGCTGCAGCGCGATGTCGGCGCCGTCGAGG
Organism: Nocardioides sp. NPDC126508; assembly: GCA_040302365.1. Classification (GTDB taxonomy): domain Bacteria; phylum Actinomycetota; class Actinomycetes; order Propionibacteriales; family Nocardioidaceae; genus Nocardioides. The sequence continues at coordinate 1,028,032 of JBEOUM010000001.1, read as the reverse complement.
AGGACGTACGCGGAGACGTACGGTGGCTTGATCCGCTGCCCGAGGAACGGGACGTTCACGACGCAGAAGGTGGTCACCGTGCCGACGTCGGAGAGCTCGACCTCCTCCGAGGTGGGTACGCCGTCGGTCGGGCAGGCGCCGCGCGGCGGGACGTAGACCTTGCGGCACTTCGGGCAGCGCTGGCCCAGGATCCGGCCCTCGGCCAGGCCGCGGAAGAACGAGGACTCCTCCGGGGAGGCCGCGTACTGGTAGTCGAGGCTGACCGGGGTCACGATCCGGCTGACGGCCGTCTCGCTGGTCGAGCCGGATTCGTGGGGTACGAGCGAATCCGTGTCGAGACCAACAGAGTCGGCCACGAAGACCAGGTCGGTGACCGACCCGGTCCGTTCCGCCGCCCAGCGGGCGCGGACCTTCATCCCGGTCTCGATGTCGTCGGGGGAGGCGACGTCGACCGCGTGCAGCCACGGGGTGTCGGCGCCGTCGATCGTGATCAGCGCGAACGCGAACGGCTTCCCGAGCGGCTGGCCGGCGACGGGCTCGCTGACCCAGGTCCAGGAGGTGACCGTGCCGGTCTCGGGGAGGTCGACGAACTCGCTCACCGCCTGGTGCGTGACCGGGTCGAACTCGGGTGGTGGGACGGCCACTCGACCGTCGCCGAGGCGGCCGCCGACGATGGTGGCGTCCCGCAGTCCGGTGAGGAAGCGGCCGATCACCGGGCCTGTGGATCTGGTGTAGTCGAAGGCGACCGTCACGGGTGCCTGCAAGGTGCGACTCATGACAGAAAGTGAAACACGTTCTAGTATTGCTCACAACCCGTACGCCCTGCAGATCGGCGGCGGAGCCGCGGACGAAGGAGTCGATGAGAGTGAAGTTGGGGCTACAGCTGGGCTACTGGGGAGCACAGCCGCCGACGGGAGTGGGCGAGCTCGTCGCCGCCGCCGAGGAGGCCGGGTTCGACGCGATCTTCACCGCCGAGGCGTGGGGGAGCGACGCGTTCACGCCGCTGGCCTGGTGGGGCCGGGAAACGTCCCGGGTCCGGCTCGGCACCTCGATCGTGCAGATGTCGGGACGTACGCCGACCTCGATCGCCATGCACGCGCTGACGCTCGACCACCTCTCCGGCGGCCGGTTCGTCCTCGGGCTCGGCGTGAGCGGCCCGCAGGTGGTCGAGGGCTGGTACGGCCAGCCGTTCGGCAAGCCGTTGGCCCGCACCCGCGAGGTCGTCTCGATCATCCGCAAGGTCCTCGCCCGGGAGGCGCCGGTGACGAATTCCGGCCCCCACTATCCGCTCCCGTTCACCGGGGAAGGATCGGTCGGGCTCGGCAAGCCGCTGAAGCCGATCGTGCACCCGCTGCGCTCCGACATCCCGATCTGGCTCGGCGCGGAGGGCCCCAAGAACGTCGCCCAGACCGCCGAGATCGCCGACGGCTGGATCCCGATCTTCTACACGCCCAGGTCTGCCCCGATGTACGCCGACTGGCTGGCCGAGGGCTTCGCGCGCCCCGGCGCGCGGCGTACCGCCGACGACTTCGAGATCGCCGCGACCTGCCATCTCCAGGTCGTCGCGGACGCCGAGGAGAAGAAGGCCGCGCTCGAGGCGATGAAGCCGTTCGCGGCGCTCTACATGGGCGGGATGGGCGCCAAGGAGCAGAACTTCCACAACCAGGTCTTCGAGCGGATGGGCTACGCCGAGCTCGCCGGCCAGGTCCAGGCCCTCTACCTGACCGGCGAGAAGGAGAAGGCCACCGCGCTCATCCCCGACGAGCTCGTCGACGACTTGCACATCATCGGCACCGAGGCAGAGGTACGCGACAAGGTGGCCCAGTGGGAGGAGACCGGTGTGACCACGCTGCTGCTGAGCCTCGGCTCGGCCGCCGACGTCCGCAGCATCGCCGAGGTGCTCGGGTGAGCGCGGCAGGCATCTCGGGGGTCGGCCGCTGATGGCGGTCTATGCCGTCACCGGGTCCGCCTCGGGGATGGGTGCCGCGGTGGTCGAGCGGCTCGTTGCCGCCGGCCACCGGGTCGTGACCGTCGACCTGCGCGACGCCGACGTGGTCGCGGACCTGTCTACTTCGGAGGGCCGCCGCGATGCCGTCGAGAAGGTGCTCGCGGCGGTCGGTGGCCGGCTCGACGGCGCCGTCCTCGCCGCCGGGCTCGGGCCTGCGCCGGGACGTGATCGGCCGGCCCTGATCACCCAGGTCAACTACTTCGGTGTCGTCGAGCTGCTGCAGGGCTGGCGCGACGCGCTCGCCGCGACCGGGAACGCGAAGGTCGTGGTCTTCTCCAGCAACTCGACCACGACCATGCCGCTGGTCCCGGGCCGGGCGGTCGCCGCGCTGCTCGAGGGCGACGCGGAGCGGGCGGTGAAGGCGTACCGGATCTTCGGGAGAGGCGCCCCGGCGATGGCCTACGGCGGCTCGAAGGTCGCCGTGACCCGCTGGCTGCGGCGGCGTGCGGTCGAGGCCGACTGGATCGGCGCCGGGATCCGGCTCAACGCGATCGCGCCGGGCGCGGTGCTGACGCCGTTGCTGGAGAAGCAGCTCGCGACGCCGAGCGAGGCCAAACAGATCAGGTCCTTCCCGGTGCCGGCCGGTGGCTACGGCGACCCGGGACTGCTCGCCGACTGGGTGATCCAGATGCTGGGCCCGGGCGCGGACTTCATGGTCGGCAGCGTCGTCGTGGTCGACGGCGGCAGCGACGCCTGGTTCCGGGCCGACGACTGGCCGCGGCCGGTGCCCGGCCGGCGGCTGCGCGGCTATCTGCGCAGGATGCGCGAGTTCAGGAGGGAACGCCCGTGACCGACTCGACGACCGACCCGCTCGCTCCCGCGACCCTGGGCCCGGTGACGCTGCGCAACCGGGTGATCAAGGCGGCGACCTTCGAGGGTGCATCCCCGGGAGCGCTGGTCTCGGACCGGCTGATCGACTACCACCTCGCCGTCGCCGAGGGCGGCGTCGGGATGACCACGGTCGCCTATCTCGCGGTGGCCCCGGAGGGACGTACGCACGCCGACTGCATCTACTGGCGGCCGGAGGCCCTGCCGGGGCTGACCAGGCTGACCGAGGAGATCCACAAGACCGGGGCCAAGGTCTCCGCCCAGATCGGCCATGCCGGCCCGGTGGCGAACGCGAAGTCCAACGGAGTGCCGTCGCTGGCGCCGACGCGGTCGTTCAACGCGCTCGGGATGGCGTTCAACCGTGCCGCGACGGCGGCCGACCTCGCCCGGGTCGTCGAGCAGCACGGCGCCGCGGCGCGGATGGCGGTGGAGACCGGGTTCGACGCGATCGAGGTCCACCTCGGTCACAACTACCTGCCCAGCTCGTTCCTCAGCCCGCGCCTCAACCCGCGCACCGACGAGTTCGGCGGATCGCTGGCCAACCGGTCCTCCTTCCCGCGCCGCATCCTCGCCGCCGTCCGGGAGGCGGTCGGTGGCCAGGTCGCCGTACTCGCCAAGATGAACATGCGCGACGGCTACCGCGGCGGGTTCGACCTGCCGGAGTCGGTCGAGTTCGCGCGCCTGCTGGAGTCCGACGGCTATCTCGACGCGCTCGAGCTGACCGGTGGCTCCTCGTTCATGAACCCGATGTACCTCTTCCGCGGCGACGCCCCCTACCGTGAGATGGCCGCCAACATGCCGCTGCACCCGGTGATCCGGATGGGGATGCGGATGGTGGGTAAGGGCTTCTTCAAGGAGTACCCCTACAAGCCGCTCTACTTCCTCGACAACGCTCGCGAGTTCCGCCGCGCGCTCACCATGCCGCTGGTGCTCCTCGGCGGCGTCACCGACCTGACCGGGATGCGGACGGCGATGGACGAGGGCTTCGAGTACGTCGCGATGGCCCGCGCACTCCTGCGGGAGCCGGACCTCGTCAACCGGCTGGCGGCCGACCCGGCGACGGTGTCGAGGTGCACCCACTGCAACCTGTGCATGTCGACCATCTACCCGGGGACCCACTGCCACCTCGACGACCAGCACGTCTACGGTGAGGCACACCCCATCCTGTCGCCCCCATCCTGAACGCGAGGACCGAGATGTCGATGCACTACGGACGTGCCCGCCACCCCCAGGCCCCTGCGGGTTACGTCCACGACGACAAGACCGAGGCCGAGATCAAGGAGCGCGAGGCGGCCCTGGTCCCGCTCACCGACTCGGTGCGCAGCCTCGTCGACGCCGTGGTGCGCACCCAGGTCCCGGACGCGGTCCTCGATGACGTACGCAGCCGGGTGGAGGCGCTGACCGCCGATCTGCTGGCCGAGGCGCTGCCGGGTCCGCACGGTGTCCGGTTCGGCGCCGATGGTGGTTTTCGCAACTACGGCAACCCGGTGGTCGGCAAGGGGAACGCCTTCGCCCCGCCGCTCGCGGTCCAGCGGGACGGCGAGGACGTCTGGGCCGACTTCGACCTCGGGCCGGCGTACGAGGGCCCGCCGGGGCTGGTCCACGGTGGGATCTCGGCACTGATCCTGGACCAGCTGCTCGGCGAGGCGGCCTCCGCGGGCGGCCGCCCCGGGATGACCGGCACCCTGACGATCGTCTACAAGCACGGGACGCCGCTGGGTCCGCTGCGCGGCGAGGCGCGGATCGAGTCGACCGAGGGAGTGAAGGCGATCGTACGCGGCCGCCTGCTCACCCGGCCCGACGACGGCTCCGAGCCGACCCTGTGCGTCGAGGCAGAGGGGATCTTCATCCTGCCCCGGTGGGCCAGGCAGCCGGTCGACCAGGGCGACCGGGAGCACGTCGGCGACGCCTGAGACTCCCTTCGTGCCAGGCCTAGAACACGTTCTAGTTTCGCGGTAGGGTGCGGGCATGGATACCAGCCGCATCGGTCCCCACAACGGTCATCTGATGGTCTCGGCGCTGGAGCGCCACAAGCACCGTCCGATCATCCATCTCGGAGACGTGAGCCTGACCGGGGCGGAGGTCTCGGCCCGGATCAGCCAGTACGTCCAGGCCTTCGAGGCCCTCGGCGCCGGCACCGGCTCGGCGACCGCGCTGCTCGCGCTCAACCGTCCCGAGGTGCTCTTCATCCTCGGCGCCGGCCAGACCCAGGGGTTCCAGCGCACCTCGCTGCACCCGCTGGGGAGCGCGGAGGACCAGGCGTACGTGATCAACGACGCCGGCATCACCGGCATCGTCATCGACCCCTACTTCGCCGACCGTGCCGTCGAGCTGCTCGAGCTGTGCCCCGGGCTCAAGCAGGTGCTCACGATCGGGCCGGTCCCGCCGCAGCTCGCCGAGGTCGGGGTCGACCTGGTCGCGGCCGCGGCGACGTACCCGGTCGAGCCGTTGAGTGCGCGACTGCTCCCGCCCGATCACGTCACCTCGATCACCTACACCGGCGGGACGACCGGGAAGCCGAAGGGCGTGATCGGGCTGGCCGGGTCGTTCGCCACGATGACCCAGGTGCAGCTCTCCGAGTGGGAGTGGCCCGAGGCACCCCGGTTCCTGATGTGCACGCCGCTCTCGCACGCCGGTGCCGCCTTCTTCGTGCCCGTCGTGATCAAGGGCGGCACGCTCTTCGTGCTGCCGAAGTTCGACCCGGCCGCCGTCCTGGAGACCATCGAGCGCGAGCGGATCTCCTCGCTGATGGTGGTCCCGACGATGCTCTACGCGCTCCTGGACCACCCTGACTCCCGCACCCGCGACCTGTCCTCGCTCGAGACCGTCTACTACGGCGCGTCGGCGATCAACCCGGTGCGCCTGGCCGAGGCGATCGAGCGGTTCGGGCCGATCTTCGCGCAGTACTACGGCCAGTCCGAGGCGCCGATGGCGATCACCTACTTCGCCAAGACCGACCACGTCGACGCCGACGGCAAGCCGCTGACCCACCGCCTCACCTCCTGTGGCCGTCCCTCGGCGCTGGTGCGCACCGCCCTGATCGGTCCCGACGGCGCCCCGGTCGCCCCCGGCGAGCCGGGTGAGATCTGCGTCGCCGGCCCGCTGCTCTCCGGCGGCTACTGGCAGCTGCCCGAGGTCACCGCCGAGACCTTCCGCGACGGCTGGATGCACACCGGCGACGTGGCTCGCGAGGACGAGGACGGCTTCTGGTACATCGTCGACCGCACCAAGGACATGATCGTCACCGGTGGATTCAACGTCTTCCCCCGCGAGGTCGAGGACGTCATCGCGACGCATCCGTCGGTCGCCCAGGTCGCCGTCATCGGCACTCCGCACGAGAAGTTCGGCGAGGCCGTGACGGCCGTCGTCGTCGTACGTCCCGGAGCAGTCCTCTCCGACGAGGTCGTCGCCGAGATCCAGGCGTTGGTGAAGGAGCGGAAGGGCTCCGTCCAGGCGCCCAAGTCGGTGATCGAGGTCGACGAGATCCCGATGACCGCCCTCGGCAAGCCGGACAAGAAGGCCCTACGCGCCCGCTTCGCCTGACCCGGCCGGCCGGGGCGTCACGTACGTCGGCCGAGGCGTCACGTACGTCGGCCGAGAAGTCGCGGGGGTGACTTCTCGGCCGACCGAACTGACGTCTCGGCTACTTGCCCTTGAACTCGGGCTTGCGCTTCTCCAGGAACGCCTTCGGGCCCTCCTTGGCGTCCTCGGAGGCGAAGACGGCGGCGCCGACCTTGGCGTCGTCGGCCCAGGCCTCCTCCTCGTGCTTGCCCTCGGAGTCGCGCATGGTGCGGAGGATCGCCTGGACCGCGAGCGGGCCGTTGGCGGCGACCATGTCGGCGAGCTCGTGGGCCTTCGCCAGCGCGGTGCCGTCGGGGACGACGTGGCCGATCAGGCCGAGCTCCTTGGCCTCGGCCGCCTTGAGCGTACGTCCGGTCAGCAGCAGCTCGGCGGCGACCGTGTAGGGGATCTGGCGGGGGAGGCGCACGGCCGAGCCGCCCATCGGGTAGAGCGACCAGCGGGCCTCGGCGACGCCGAACTTGGCCGACTCGCCGGCCACCCGGATGTCGGTGCCCTGCAGGATCTCGGTGCCGCCGGCGATGGCGGGCCCCTCGACCGCGGCGATCAGCGGCTTGGTGAGCCGGAAGCCCTTGAGGAGACCCTTGATCACCGTCGGGTCGAAACCCTCCTCGAACGACTCCGAGGGCGGCTTCTCGTCGGCCTTCTGCAGGTCCATCCCGGCGCAGAAGTAGCCACCCGCACCGGTGAGGATGCAGACCCGGATCTCCGGGTCGGAGTTCACCCGGTCCCAGGCGTCCTCCATGATCCGCAGCATCTCGGAGGAGAGCGCGTTGCGGCGCTCGGGACGGTTCATCGTGACGATGAGCTTGTGGCCGTCCTGCTCGACGATCGCGTGCGGCGTCTCGGCAGAAGATTCTGTGATCGGCATAACACCAGACCCTAGCGGAAAACTGAAACGTGTTCTAGTCTCGCAGTCATGGCGCTGAACCTTGCTGACCTCTTCGAACACGCCGTCGACGCCGCGCCCGACAAGGTGTCGGTCCAAGTCGGCGACCGCACAGTGACGTACGCAGAGCTCGAGCGTGAGTCCAACAAGCTGGCCCACTACCTGGCCGGTCAAGGGATCGGGAAGGGCGATCATGTCGGGCTCTACTCCAAGAACTCGGTCGAGCACGTCGTCGCCCTGCTCGCGATCCTCAAGATCCGTGCCGTGGCGATCAACGTGAACTACCGCTACGTCCCCGGCGAGCTGGAGTACCTCTTCGGCAACGCCGACCTCAAGGCGCTGGTCCACGACCGCGTCTACGCGCCCCTGGTCGCCGAGGTCGCGCCGAAGCTCGAGGGCCTGACGACGTTCGTCGCCGTCCCCAACCCGCTCGAGCCCCACGACGACTCCGACCTGAGCCCGTTCGGTGGCGTCACGCTCGAGGACGCGGTCGCCGGTCAGTCCGACGTACGCGACTTCGGCGAGCGCAGCGCTGACGACATCCACGTCATCTACACCGGCGGCACCACCGGCTTCCCCAAGGGCGTGATGTGGCGGCACGAGGACTTCTGGCGCGTGCTCGGGGGCGGCATCGACTTCATGACCGGTGCGCCGCTGGAGGAGTTCGACCAGTCCAAGCAGGCCGCGGGAGACGGGCTCATCACCCTCCCGCTCAGTCCGCTTATGCACGGCGGCGCGCAGGCCTCGCTGCTCATGCATCTCTTCGCCGGTCAGGTGACGATCCTCGAGCCCAAGTTCGACCCGGTACGCACCTGGGAGATCGTCGACCGCGCGAAGGTCCAGATGATGTTCATGACGGGTGACGCGATGGCGGTGCCGCTCATCGACGCGTACGAGGCCGGCGGTTTCGACGGCCAGTCGCTGTTCGCCATCGCGTCCAGCGCCGCGATCTTCTCCAAGTCGGTCAAGGAGCGCTGGATGAAGGCGTTCCCGAACGCCGTCTTCACCGACTCGGTCGGCTCGACGGAGACCGGCTTCCAGGGCACCGGGCTGCAGGATGCCTCCGCGCTCTCCACCGACGGTCCGGTGGTGACCGCGGGCCCCCATACCGCGGTGATCGGCGACGACGGCCACCCGCTCGACCTCGTCAAGGACGTCGGCAAGATCGGTCGCACCGCCCGCAAGGGGCACGTGCCGGTCGGCTACTACAAGGACCCCGAGAAGTCGGCGAAGACCTTCGTCGAGATCGACGGCGAGCGCTACGCGATCCCGGGCGACAACGCCCGGATCGAGGAGGGCAACCGGCTCACGCTGCTGGGCCGCGGCTCCAACTGCATCAACACCGGCGGCGAGAAGGTCTACCCCGAAGAGGTCGAGGCCGCCATCAAGGCCCACCCCGACGTCTACGACACGCTCGTCGTCGGGATCCCGGACGAGCGCTACGGCCAGGCCGTCGCGGCGGTCGTCGAGCCCCGACCGGGTGCGACGATCGAGCTGGAGGGGCTGCGTACGTTCCTTCGGGGTCACCTGTCCGGCTACAAGCTGCCGCGTGCCCTGACCGTCGTCGACGAGGTGCCCCGCAACGCAACCGGCAAGGCCCAGTACCCGAAGGCCAAGGAGATCGCCCTGGCCACCCGAGCGACCGCGTCCGAGCAGGACTCCGAAGGAGCAACAGCATGATCCGTACGGCACTGTGCGAGGCATTCGGGATCGACTACCCGATCTTCGCCTTCACCCCCTCCGAGCACGTGGCCGCGGAGGTCTCCAAGGCCGGCGGGCTGGGCGTGCTGGGCTGCGTACGCTTCAACGACGCCGAGGAGCTCGACCGCACCCTCACCTGGATGGACGAGAACACCGACGGCAAGCCGTACGGCGTCGACGTGGTCATGCCGATGAAGGTGCCGACCGAGGGGACCTCGACCGACCTGTCCGCCTACATCCCGGCCGAGCACACCGAGTGGGTCGACAAGACGCTGCTCTCGCTCGGCGTGCCGCCGCTGCCGGAGGGGGAGGGGCGTGAAGGTGTGCTCGGCTGGCTGCACTCGACCGCCCGCTCGCACGTGGACGTCGCGCTCCAGCACCGGCCGGTACTGATCGCCAACGCGCTGGGCACCCCGCCCAACGACGTCATCGAGAAGGCTCACGAGCACGGGGTCAAGGTGGCCGCTCTCGCGGGCGCCCCCAAGCACGCGGTCTCGCACGTCTCGAACGGCGTCGACATCATCGTCGCCCAGGGCTACGAGGCCGGCGGGCACACCGGCGAGATCGCCTCGATGGTGCTTCAGCCAGACATCGTCGACGCGGTCGGCCCCGACGTTCCGGTGCTGGGCGCCGGCGGGATCGGCTCGGGCCGCCAGATCGCGGCCTCCCTGGCCCTCGGTGCGCAGGGCGTCTGGACGGGCTCGATCTGGCTGGGCACCTCGGAGTACCGCAACCTCAACACCCACGCCGGCTGGGAGACCGCGTTCACCCGCGCCACTTCGGCCGACACCCGCCGGATGAAGATCTACACCGGCAAGCCGGCCCGGCTGCTCAAGTCGAGGTGGACCGACGCCTGGGAGGCCGACGGCTCGCCGACGCCGCTGCCGATGCCGCTGCAGAACCTGCTCGTCTCCGACGCCCACAACCGCATCAACGCCGCCGGGGACCCCGACGTCGTCGCGATGCCGGTCGGTCAGATCGTCGGCCGGATGAACGAGGTACGCCCCGTCGCCGAGGTCATGGCCGACCTGATCGCCGACTTCGAGGCCACCGTCAAGCGCCTCGACGCGATCGCCGAGGGATAACCCGAAGAACCACGAAAGGCGCCGGCTCGGTTCACCCGAGCCGGCGCCTTTCGTCTGCCCGCGTCGCGGCCAGCCTTACGACAGCGCGCTATCGCACAGCCTGGTCGCCGGCGCCGCTACCGCACGCCACAACCCGCCTCGGCGGGGCGAAAGCCTGACAGGATGGGCGCGTGACGATCTCGAGCTACGTACGTGACGGACTCACCTTCGACGTGATCGACTCGGGCCCCGCCGACGGCGACCCGGTCGTGCTCCTGCACGGTTTCCCGGAGCGGGCTACCTGCTGGCGGGAGGTCTCGCCGATCCTGCACGAGGCCGGGTTCCGCACGCTCGCCCCGGACCAGCGCGGCTACTCGCCCGGTGCCCGGCCGCGTACCCGCCTGGGCTACGGCGCCGGCGAGCTCGTCGAGGACGTGGTGGCACTGATCGACGAGATCGGCCGGCCGGTGCATCTGGCTGGTCACGACTGGGGGAGTGCGGTCGGCTGGGGAGTGGCAGCCAAACGGCCCGACCTGGTCCGCAGCTGGACCGCGATGTCGGTCCCGCACCCCGTCCCGTTCGCGCGGTCGATGAAGGGTCCGCAGCGGCGCAAGTCGGCCTACATGGCCTACTTCAACATCCCCCTCCTGCCCGAGCTGGTCTCCGGCCGCGACGGCCGGATGGAGCGGATGATGCGGGGGAGCGGGTGGAACGACGAGGACATCGAGCGCTTCCGTGAGGAGATCATCGACTACGGCGCGCTGCCGGGCGGCCTTGGCTGGTACCGAGCCCTCTTCCTGGCTCCCCGCGTCGGCCGGGTCTCGGTCCCGACGACCATGCTGTGGAGCGACCGCGACGTCGCGATCGGGCGCACCGCGCTGGAGGGCAACGAGAACTCGGTCACCGGCCCCTACGAGTTCATCGAGCTCACCGGCGTCAGCCACTGGATCCCCACCAAGGCGCCCCGGGCGGCCGCCGAGGCGATCCTCTCGACCATCGCGAAGGCCGGCTGAGTCCTCACTCGGCTCGACCGGCGCCCGGCGCTGTCGGCCGGGGCTCGGTGTCCCGAGCCGCGATCGCTTCGCCGACGCCCCGGATCACCGCACGGATCATGTCGCCGTACGCCCCGGCCGGAAGTGCTCCTGCGCGTGCCTGGGCCTTGCCGATGTGCTCGGCAGCCGCGAAGGCGCCCAGCCGGCGGAGGTTGTCGGCGATGTTGAGGTGCAGGCTCGGGTAGAACCCGGCGACCCGCAGGCCTGCGTCGTGCTCCTGCGCCCGCTGGTCGGTGAGGGCGTCGGCGGCGTCGAGGGCGCGTACGTCCCAGATCAGCGCCTCGGCCGGGTCGGCGTAGAGGTCGGCGAGGTGGTGCGCGAGGGTGCACCGGTGGAGCGCGTCGCCCAGCACGCCGAGGTCATCCATCGTCGGATCAGCGGTCGGATCAGCAGGGGGCGATGCAGTCATGTCCTCGAGCCTGGGGCTTCGACCGACCTGAAGGTCAAGGAGTTGAGTACGCAGGCTCATCACGCCGCGCAGCCGGGTCCACGAGACTCGTGGCATGCTCGCTTTCGACCGACCGATCCTGACGCCACGCCGCAGCCGGCGGGTGCCATGGGCGCCTGTCGCCACCGTCCTGGCGTCGGGTGTGGCCCTCGTCGGGATCGGGAACCTGGTGTCGAACTGGCTGGACGTCTACCTGGTCTTCTTCGGCGAGCAGCCGCAGGTGCTGCCCGCGAACGTGACCGCCTACCGGGTCTGGGGCACGATCGCGGTGCTCGCCCTGATGGCAGGTGTGCTTGCCCATCTCCTCAACCGCCGTCGTCGAGTGCTCGGGACGGTCTGGCACGCGCTGCTGGTCCTCGGCGGAGCCGCGATCCTCGTGCTCTGCTACATCCCCGGGGCGGTCGACCTACCGGCGCCGGAGCGCGACCACGACGGCTACGGCGCCCCGCCCTGCTACTCCGGTGGCGACAACGCTGAGTGCGTCGGAGGCTGACGCAGCCGCCGAGTCGTCAGGCGCGGTCGTGGAGCGTGATCTGGTAGCCGTCGGGGTCGGCGAAGGTGAAGGTCCGGCCGAAGGGCCCGTCGATCGGAGCCGAGACGATGGTGTGATCGTCGGCGACCAGCGCGTCGTGAATGGCCTGCACCTCCGTGGCGTGGAGCCAGATGGCCGCACCGATGCCGGGCTGGGGCACGGAGTCGAGATCGGTGCCCGGGACGACGTCGCGCAGGGCGAACGCGATCGGCTTCGTCTCGAAGACGACGGCATGCGAAGGCCCGGCGGGCGACCGGACGAGGCCGAGGTAGTGCTCGTAGAACGCCTGCGAGGCGTCGAGGTCGCTGGCCTGCAGCGAGATGAAGTCGGGTCCGGTGACAGGCATGGTGGTCTCCTCAAAGTTTGTGTCAGTTTACTGACACGACCAACGTATGTCAGGATACTGACATGAGTCAAGACGGTGTCGACCTGGACAAGTCGCTCGGCTATCTGCTGAAGGAGGCCGCGAGCGCTCTGCGTGCCGCCATGGAGGAGGTGCTGCGTCCTCTCGGAATGAGCGTCACGCACTACGCCTGTCTGGAGCTGCTGGCCCAGCGACCCGGCCTCTCCAATTCCGAGCTCGCCCGCGGCGCCTTCGTCACCCGGCAGACGATGAACGTGCTGCTCCGCTCCCTCGAGCAAGACGGCGACGTCACCCGGCCCGCAGAGGCGCCGGTCGGAAAGGTCCTGCCGACACGTCTCACCCCTCGCGGCCGCCGGAGGCTGGAGCAGGCGACCGCGGCGGTCCGGTCGGTCGAGGTGAGGATGCTCGCCGGCATGACGGAGTCCGACCAGGTGGACGCATTCCGAATCCTGAAAGGCATGGTTCACTCCCTGCGGGACTCGGCCGCCTCCGGCTGACCGTCCAGGTGGGCTCGACCATCGGGTGGGTGGCATCGAGCGGATTGACGGGATAGTCGAGTGGGTGCTGAAGTGCCGCGGCGTTATGTGGCCCGCGGTACGGCGACGTAGTGGCGATGTGTGCCTGACCCCGCCTGACCGGTCGCACGCCGCGGTCAGTGTCCCGGCCAGGATTGTCAGTTCCGAAGATTCGGCTCACGTGCGTCTGGTGAAGCGGATGTCGCCGTTGGGGAGGCGTTCGTGGAGGTAGGTGGGGTCGTGGGCGCGGTGGTGGTGATGGCTGCAGAGCAGTGCGGCGTTGTCGAGGTCGGTGGGGCCTGCTTGGGTCCAGGGGATCCAGTGGTGGGCTTCGGCCCAGGTGCCGGGGATGTCGCACCCTTCGGCCTGGCAGGTCGCGGATCTGAGGAGGAGGGCGCGGCGTTGGGCGGCGGTGAAGAGGCGTTCCTTGCGGCCCAGGTCGAGGACCTCGGAATCACCACCGAGGACGGCGGGCAGGATGCCTGCAGTGCACGCCAGGCGGCGTGCTTCGGCCGCCGTGATCGGGGTGCCGCCGAGGACCTGGGCGATGCCGGCCTCGCTGCGGAGCTGGTCGAGCTCGATGGTGACGATCACGGTGGTGGCGTCCCCGCCGTGGATCGGTAGCCGGGCGGTGTCGAGGGTCTCCAGCAGCTGGCAGAACGCGAGGCCGAGCCGGCGGTCGTACGGGAGGTACTCGCCGGTGTCGGTGCGGGTGCCGTCATCACGCCTGGGTGAGGCGAAGGCTTCCAGGGTGGTGGCCAGCCGGTCCGCGGCCGCGTCGGGGATGACGGCGGTGATCCGGGTGGCGCCGTCCCCGAGGCGCCGCATACTCAGCCGGGTCTTCTTCCGTGCGTGGGCTTCCTCGGCGGCAAGGCGTCGGACTTCTTCGGCTTCGGCGATCTCGGGGGCGATGACGTCGAGGATCCGGCGGCCGAGGCGGCGCAGCTGGGTGGGGTCGAACTGGGTCGCGTAGCCGACCAGGGTCTCCTCGGCCCGCGTCTTGATGTCGGGGTCGAGATCGGCCGGGAGGTCGTCGAGGGCTGCCACGATCACGTGTGCCTGGGCGGGGTTGCACTCGCCGGTTCGCATCGCGGCCGCGACCAGGTCGTAGGAGCGGTCCAGCGCAGATGCGAGCCGCAGGTCGGCCCGCAGCACCTCGGGCCGTTGATGGGTGTGGTGGTGCAGCCACGCCGCGACATCCCGCGCGGCACTCTCGGCGGCGACGTCGTCAGCAACGGCGATCACGCGCAGTTCGAGCTCGGCCAGCTGGGCCTTGGCCCGAGCGATCTCGACCAGGGTGGTGGCCTTCTGGCCAGTGTCCATGAACGCCGGATTCGCCTCCGCCACGTGGCCGAGCGTTCCAGTGACCGCGACCACCGCCTCGAGCACGGGGTGCTGGGGCTGTTGCAGCGTGGTCATCGAAGCGGTCACCTCCCGACGTACGAACTCAAGGATCTGCCCACGCAGATGCGCCTGGTTCGCTGGTCTCGGAGGCCCGGCAGTACGGGCTATTACTTACCCTCGCAGCTCAGCGTTCACGCCCCTGGTTCCCCTGGAATACCCACACCCAGAAGGGTGGGGCACGCCTCTGTCGAGGTGGTCGGCCATCACATTTACGCCTGCGCCGAGCCTACCACACAAAGCAAAATCAAACGAACCCGATCAGGGACAGGTATCCCCAACCAAACCCAGACCGCTGCTGGAACCCAGACAAGACACCCGAATGGCACCCAACCCGGACACCAGGCCTGTAAATCTCCCAACTCAAACCCGGTATTGGCCCCACCCGTGCTGGGGGCCAGACGCGCGACCAAACGGACACACATCCAGATCCCTCGCACGATCCGCGGCCGGCGAAGCCCTCTCGTTCAGCCCCGCGCAGCCCGCCACAGAGCGGACGCGAGCCACAGGGCAGCAGCCGCAACCAGTACGCCCCAGACGATCCGCAACGACTGCGGCAGGAAGAACTGGGGGAGCATGGTGACCAGGAGGGCGGCGAGCGGGACGGTGCTCCAGCGGGGTAGTGAGCCCGAACGCCAGACGGCGACGGCCACGAGCACAGCAGCGATCGCGATCAGGAGCAGCCCGATGGCGAAGATGGTCATCGCGGTGGGGTCGAGGCGGAAGTCGTTGCCGACGTCGGTCAGGCTGGCGTCGCCGTCGGCGACCGCGCGCCGGCCGATGGCCTTGAGGCCGTAGACCTCGGCTCCGTAGTAGGAGATGGTCAGGCCGGAGCCGATGTAGCCGATGGTGGCCGCGAGGAACGCTGTCCTCTCGTGCGGGGTGCCCTCGAGGAAGCCCCGGATCGCACCGTAGCCGAGCGGGATCAGGATGAGGCCGATGATGGCACTGATGTGGGCGACGCTCCAGCCGGCCGAGGCCCACGCCCGGGCGCCGTCGAGTGTGGTCTCGTCGGCGCGCGGGGCGGCCGCCTCGTAGATGACGAAGAGGAGGCCGGCGAGCGCGAGCGCGACGGCACCCAGGCGGGTGCGGCGGTCAGGGGAGACGTGGGGGACGGTCACGGTGGAGCTCCTCGGCAAGAGTGATGAGAGCAGTGCTCTCCATTGCGAGCGATGATGACACGCACCCGTGTGCGGCGCACGCGATTTTCGCCGGGGCAATCTCATCGCCGCGTTAGCGCGCTCGATACGCCGAAGCGCTATCGCACACCCTGGTCGTCGCCCGCGATACCGCACAGACAACCGCCACGAGAAGAGGGGCTCCGGCAACCGCCGAAGCCCCTCCGAGACCCGCTCGAGCTCAGGACGCCGCGAACGTACGCCCGATCTTGAGCGCCTGCTCGGTGGCGCCTCCGAAGACGAACTCGAAGCGCTTGGCGGTGGTGAAGTAGCGATGTGCCTCGCCGTCGAGGTCGATACCGACGCCGCCGTGGACATGGACGGTGGTGTGGGCGAGGCGGTGGGCGGCGTCGGCGGCCCAGAGCTTGGCTACCGCGACCTGGTCGGCCGAGGGCAGCCCGGATGAGACCCGCCAGACGGCCTGCCAGAGGGTGAGCCGCTGGGCGAGTACGTCAATGAACCCGTCGGCCAGGCGCTGCGAGACGGCCTGGAAGGTGCCGATGGCGCGACCGAACTGCTCACGGGTCTTGGCATAGGACGAGGTGAGCTCGAGGGCGCCCTCGGTGATGCCCAGCAGCTCGGCGGCAGCGGCGACGGTCAGCAGCTCGCCCAGCCGCTCGGCGGCAGCGGCGTCCCCGATCCGACGGGCGGGTGCCGAGGCGAACGAGACCAGCGCGGTCACGTCGCCGTCGCTGGTGTGCTGCGGATGCCGGTCCACGCCGGACGCCGAGGCCTCCACCAGGAAGACCCCGACGGTGCCGTCGGACACCGTTGCGGTGACGAGGAACGCGTCGGCGACCATTCCGGCCCTGACCAGCGTCTTCACCCCGGTGATCGTGTCCCCGGCGGAGACCACGGTGGGGGAGTCGGGGAGGTGGGAGTGCTCCTCGGCGACTGCGGCCGCCAGGACGCGGGAGCCATCGGCTACCCCGGCGAGCTCGCCGGCGGCCGTCTCCGCGAGCAGCAGACCGCACGGACCGTGCACGGCGAGCGGCACCGGCGCGACGCGCCTTCCGGCCTCGACGAGCACCCGGCAGAGCTCGACGAGACCGAGTCCGGCACCGCCCTGGGCCTCCGGCAGGTGGAGTCCGAGCAGCCCGGCCTCGCCGAGGGTGGACCAGAGCGCGGCGTCGAGGCGGCCGCGGTCGCCGGCGGCCGCCTCGACCGTACGCAGCCGCTCGAGCGTGGTGGCGTCGCCGATGATCTTCGCCGCGAGCTCGGCGGCGTCGTCGGATTCGGTGGTGAAGGAGAAGTCCATGGTGTGTCCCTGTCGTCAGGTGTCGGTCAGCGCTTGGCGGCGGGGAGGCCGAGGCCCACGTAGCCGATGATGTCCCGCTGGATCTCGTTGGTGCCGCCGCCGAAGGTCATCACCAGCGAGGAGCGGTGGAACCGCTCCAGGCGGCCGGCGAGCACGGAGCCGGGGGAGTCGGCGGTGATGCCCGCGTGCGGGCCGACGATCTCCATGAGCGTCCGGTAGACCTCGGTCGCCAGCTCCGAGCCGTACACCTTGGTCGCCGACGCCTCGGCCGGCGAGAGCGCGACGCCGTGGTCGGCGTCGGAGGCGAGCTTCCAGTTGACCAGCGAGAGCGCCTCGATGCGCGCATGGGCCCGACCCAACGCGACCTGCACCCACTCCGCGTCGATCACCCGGCCGCCACCGGGAACCACGGTGGAGAGCGCCCACTCCTTCACGAGCCCGAGCGAGTGCACCAGCGGCGCCGCCGAGGTGAGCGCGACCCGCTCGTGGTTGAGCTGGTTGGTCATCAGTGCCCAGCCGCCGCCCCGCTCGGAGACGAGGTTCGAGGCCGGCGCGCGGACGTCGGAGTAGTAGGTGGCCGAGGTGCCGACGCCGGCCACGGTCTGGACCGGCGTATAGGAGAACCCGGCCGAAGAGGTCGGCACCAGGATCATCGAGAGCCCCTTGTGGCGCGAGGCGTCCGGCTCCGTTCGGCAGGCGAGCCAGATCCAGTCCGCATACTGGATCAGCGAGGTCCACATCTTCTGGCCGTTGATCACCCACTCGCCGGTCCCCTCGTCGAGGACCGCCCGCGTCTGCAGAGAGGCCAGGTCGGTCCCCGAGCCCGGCTCGGAGTAGCCGATCGAGAAGTGCAGCTCGCCGGCGAGGATCTTCGGCAGGAAGTACGCCTTCTGCTCCTCGGTCCCGAACCGCATGATCGTCGGGCCGACCGTGTTCAGCGTGAGATAGGGGATGGGCACCCCCGCCACGGCGGCGGCATCGGTGAAGATCAGCTGCTCCACCATGGAGCGGTCCTGGCCGCCGTACTCCTTCGGCCAGCCGATCCCCAGCCAGCCGTCGGCCCCGATCTGCCGGATGGTCGAGAGATAGACCTCCTTGTCGGCCTCGTCCCCGAACTCGCCCGACGCTCGCGCGAGCGCGGCGCGCCGCTCCGGCGTGACCAACTGGGCGAAATAGGAGTTGAGCTCTGAGCGAAGTTGCTCCTGGGCGGGTGTCAAGGCCACATGCATGTGATAAAACTAGAACAGGTTCTTGTTTTTGAATAGGCTCAGCTTGGAAAGACCAACGCGGAAGGTACGAAAATGGCCGACCCCACCACCCAGACCCGCACGCTCGACCACGGCTCTCAGCCGGAGCGCTTCGCGCGCGGTTGGCACTGCCTGGGTCTGGCCAGCGACTTCCGGGACGGCAAGCCCCACGCCGTCGAGGCGTTCGGCGGCAAGCTGGTCGTCTGGGAGAACAGCAAGGGCGAGCTCGGCGTGCTCGACGGCTACTGTCGCCACATGGGCGGTGACCTGACCCAGGGCACCGTCAAGGGCGACGAGGTCGGCTGCCCGTTCCACGACTGGCGCTGGGGCGCCGACGGCCGCTGCAAGCAGATCCCCTACGCCCGCCGCGTCCCGCTGCGCGCCCGCACCAAGGCGTACGAGACGGTGATCCGCAACGACTCGCTGCTGATCTGGCACGACCCCGAGGGGTCGAAGGCCGACCACGACATCCTGCCGCCGGAGCTGCCCGACGTCAGCAACCGCGAGGTCTACACCGACTGGATCTGGAACACGGTCCCGATCAAGGGCAGCCACTGTCGCGAGCTGATCGACAACGTGGTCGACATGGCGCACTTCTACTACGTGCACTTCGCGTTCCCGACCGACTTCCGCAACGTCTTCGAGGACCACACCGCGACGCAGTACATGGCGTCCAAGGGCCGTCCCGACGTCGCCGGCGGCTACGGCGACGCGGACATGTTCCTGAAGTCCGAGGCGACCTACTACGGCCCGGCGTACATGATCAACTGGCTCGAGGTCGACTACAAGGGCTTCGTGACCGAGGTGATCCTGATCAACTGCCACATCCCGACCGGGCCGGACTCGTTCCTCCTGCAGTACGGGATCACCGTCAAGAAGCCCGAGGGCCTCGACGACAAGACCGCCAACTTCATCGGCAAGAAGTACGCCGACATGTTCGGTGACGGGTTCCTCCAGGACGTGGCGATCTGGGAGAACAAGGCGCCGGTGCAGAACCCGCTGCTGTGCGAGGAGGACGGCCCCGTCTACCAGCTGCGCCGTTGGTACGAGCAGTTCTACGTCGACGTGGCCGACATCGAGCCCGAGATGCGTGCCCGCTTCGAGTTCGAGGTCGACACCACCAAGGCCAACGAGTTCTGGCACGAGGAGGTCGCCGAGAACCTCCGCCGGATCGAGGCGGAGAAGGCCGAGACCGCCGAAGCCGCCGAGTCGAGCGACGCAGGGGTCAGTTGATGGCCTCCTTCGTCCCGACGTCGCCGGAGACCGTCGAGGACCAGCGGCTCTACACCCAGGCCCGGTTGGTCGACGTGGAGTGCCTCGACTGTCTCGCCCACGTCGGGGTGAAGAAGAACAGCGAGCACCAGACCTCCGTCCAGTGGACGGCCGAGGCGCAGGCCCAGTGCCCGGATCTCGTACGCCGCAAGGCCGCCGCCGACGGCGTGCGGCTCGTCCACGCCCGCTGCCCTCGTCTGGCGGCGTCCATCGAAGCAGCCGTCGCCGACGGCCGGATCCAGATCGGAGCCGAGGATGGCTACTGACTCTTTCCTGCTGCCCGTCAGCGACGTGGTCAAGGAGACCGCCGACGCCCATTCGATCGTCTTCGAGGTCCCCGAGGACGTACGCCACGCCTTCCAGCCGAAGCCGGGCCAGTTCCTCACCGTAGCCGTGCCGAGCGACCGCGACGGCCTGGCGGCACGCTGCTACTCGCTCTCCAGCGCGCCGGGCGATCCGCTCACCGTGACCGTCAAGCGCACCGTGGACGGCTACGCCTCCAACTGGATCTGTGACAACCTGCAGCCCGGCGACACGCTCCGCGTGCTCCCGCCGAGCGGCATCTTCACCCCGGCAGACATCGACGCCGACTTCCTGCTCTTCGCCGGCGGGTCGGGTGTCACCCCGATCATCTCGATCGCCCGCACGGCGCTGCGCGAGGGCACGGGACGGATCGTGGTGTTCTACGCCAACCGCGACGAGCGCTCGGTGATCTTCGCCGAGGAGTGGGCGCGCCTCGCCGCCGAGCATCCCGACCGGCTCCAGGTCGTCCACTGGCTCGAGTCGGTCCAGGGGCTGCCCACCGGGGAGCAGCTCAAGGCGTTCGCGGCCGACCATCTGACGTACGACGCCTTCGTCTGTGGGCCGGCGCCGTTCATGAAGGCGACGATCGCGGCGCTCAAGGAGCTGGACTTCCCGCGGGCGCGGCGACACCAGGAGAAGTTCGCCTCCCTGGGCGGCAACCCGTTCGGCGACATCGCCCCGGTCGAGGAGGCCGAGGCGGAGGTCGTCGAGACCGAGGGCGCCGAGAGCGCTGTCCAGCAGCCGGTGACGCTGGAGATCGAGCTCGACGGCACCACGACGACGTACGACGACTGGGACCCGGGCACCCCGATGCTCGAGTTCCTCGAGGCGAAGGGCGTCAAGGCGCCCTACTCGTGTCGCGAGGGCGAGTGCTCGGCCTGCGCGTTCCGGCTGCTCGAGGGCGAGGTGAAGATGGTGCGCAACGACGTGCTGGAGCAGGAGGACCTCGATGACGGGATCCGGCTCGGCTGCCAGTCGCTGCCGACCACCGACACCGTCCGCGGCACCTACTCCTGAGGGACTCACGCGAGAAACAGATCATCAACCGGTTGCCAGGTCGACGCGTCTGGCGCGATAGTGTCGCGCTGCCCGAACCACATCCCACCGGGTCATCCGTAGCGAAGCAGATCGGTTGATCGGTGGGGCACAAGCGAGGTTTCCCCCCAACGTGTTCAATCGCAACTTCTACGCTGCCCAGGACGACCGGCGTTTCGTCGTCGGCTATGCGCTCGACCTCGGTTTCAGGGTCTTCGATGCCTACTCGGCACCTGGCCAGCCGCTGAGCGAGGTCACCACGACGGCATCGGCCTCGCTGCTCGCCGCGCGGCCCGCGTTCAAGCTCTACGCCCCCAACACCGGCCCCGAGCCGGTGATCACCCGGGTCGAGCTGGACGAGTCCGAGTTCGGTCCGTCGGCCTATGAGTACCAGTGCAACGGCTGGGGTCTGATCGGCCTCAACTTCGGTGGCGTGGTCGGTCTCGGTGGCCTCGGCTGGAGCACGCTGACCACCATGGCGGAGGCCCGCGCGGCCCGCTGGCATGCCGTCGAGCCGATCGGGCCCGCTCCCTCGGAGTGGAACTGGCCGGCCGTCGACGAGGCTGCCGTCAAGATGTTCGAGGCGGTCGCCTCGATGGCCGGCTCCGCCGTCGGCGACAGCCCGATCCTGGCGGCCGCCGGCCAGCTCATCAAGGACAAGGGTCTGCTCTACGAGTCCGGTGGTGGGCTGCACGCCCGTCCGGGCCTCGGCTGAGGTTGATACGCCGGGCGTATCAATGGACGCCTGATCGATACTTCACAAGGTCGCTCGGGCGATCTTAGATTTCCGGCATGGACGTCAACTGTGCAGCCGGCCGAGTCTCTGTCCGCCGCGAGCGGGTGATGTCGTGAACGCGGTCGACGTCCACCGCGTCGTCACGGGCCGGACCGACGGACCAGTTGTGGTCCTGTCCAACTCCTTGGGAGCCACCCATGCGATGTGGGACGTGAACCTGGCCGAGCTGGAGCGGCACTTCCGGGTGGTGCGCTATGACAGCCGGGGGCACGGCGCCTCGCCGGTGCCGCCCGGTCCCTACTCGATCGACGACCTCGCCGACGACGTCGTCGCCCTCCTGGACCGCCTTGAGATCGAGCGAGCCCATTTCGTGGGCCTCTCACTCGGCGGCATGACCGGCATGCGGCTCGCCGCCCGCAACCCCGACCGCGTCGACCGCCTGGTGCTGCTGTGTACCGGCGCGCACCTGGCCCCGTCGTCCGCCTGGTCCGACCGCGCGGCCACGGTGCGTACGGAGGGCACCCGGGCCGTCGCGGAGGCGGTCGTCTCGCGCTGGTTCACGCCGGGCTTCCTCGCGACGAATCCCGACGTGAAGGCGGCCTGCGAAGCGACCGTCGCCGCCACCCCGGACGAGGGGTACGCCGGTTGCTGCGAGGTCATAGCCGCCATGGACCTGCGCGCCGACCTGCCCGCGATCACCGCACCGACCCTGGCCGTCGCCGGTGCCGACGACCCCGCCACGCCGCCTCCGTACCTGAAGGAGATCGCCGAGACGGTCCAGGACGGTCGGCTCCTGGTGGTTCCCGACTCGGCCCACCTGGCCAACGCGGAGCAGCCGGGGACGATCACCCCCGCGATCATCGATCATCTCGAAGGACGCTGAGGGGCGACCCGCGACGGGATAACCAGGTGCGGCTGGGTGCGCGACCTGGCTAGGTTCGGACGGATGCGAGAACCCGATGCCGCGTTCGCGGACCCCCGTCAGGCCGTGCTCTACGACGTCTTCGACGACGACCGCTCCGACCTGGAGGTCTATGTCGCGATCGCCCGGGAGATCGGGGCCCGTCGCGTCGTCGACCTGGGTTGCGGCACGGGTTCGCTCGCCGTACGCCTGGCGGGCGAGGGGTTCGCCGTCACCGGCGTCGATCCGGCTGCGGCCTCCCTCGACGTCGCCCGCACCAAGCCGGCCGCCGACCGGGTCACCTGGATCGCCGGCGACGGGACCGCGCTCGCCGGCCTCCCCGGTGACGCCGACCTGGTCGTGATGACCGGCAACGTCGCCCAGGTCTTCGTCTCCGACGAGGACTGGACCGAGACGCTCGCCGGAGCTCACGCCGGCCTCCGCCCCGGTGGCTGGTTCGTCTTCGAGACCCGCCGCCCGGAGGCCCGCGCCTGGGAGGACTGGGACGTCCCTCCGACAGCCGTCGACCTCCCGGACGGCCGCACCGCGGTGGTGTCCCGCACGGTCACCGACGTCGATCTCCCGCTCGTCACCTTCGAGGGGTCGACCACCATCGGCGAGGAGACCCTGACCTCGACCTCCACCCTCCGCTTCCGCGACCGCGCCGAGATCGAGCGTGACCTCCTCGCTCACGGCTTCGCCGTGGGCGACGTACGCGACGCCCCGGATCGCCCGGGCCGGGAGCATGTGTTCTTCGCCCGGGCGATCGGCTGACGACGCCTTCGGGCCCTGCGTACGCTGTGGCCGTGTCCGACCGACCCGAGATCGTCTGCATCTGTGGCTCCACCCGATTCGTGAGCGAGATGGCGGCGGCGAACCGGGACCTGACCTTCGCCGGCGCGATCGTCCTCGCCCCGGGCGTCTTCGTGCATGCCGACGAGCGTGACGCGGGCAGGTCGGTCACCGACGAGCAGAAGGCCGCGCTCGACGCCCTGCATCTGCGCAAGATCGACCTGGCCGACCGGGTTCTGGTGGTCAACCCGGGCGGCTACATCGGTGAGTCCACGAGCAGGGAGATCGCCTACGCCCGCGACACCGGCAAGCCGGTCTCGTTCACCGACCCCGTCTGAGCGACGAGCAGATAGCCGGCGCCGTCGGCGTCGAGGGTCGTGGTCTCGACGGTGAGTCCGACGCTCTCCAGCTGGGCGACGAGCTCCTCGTAGCGGTAGGGCCAGAACGACAACCGCTCCGCGCACGTGTGGAGCGATCCGTCGGGCCTCACCTCGGTGACGGCGATCTCCATGTGGTGCTCCTGCTCCCAGTCCGGAGCGATCTGGGTGTGGTAGATGACCACCGCGTCGCGACCGTCGCGGCGGACCAGGTGGTCGCGGACGTCGATCCGGGAGCCACGAGCACGCACGACCTCCCACATCCGGGAGGTGAGCACGAGTCGTCCGCCCGGACGCAGCAGCCGCGCCATCGAGGCGAGCGCGTCCAGCCGGCCGTGTGACCCTTCGGCGTGACCGAGGGAGTTGCCGACGCAGAACACCAGGTCGAAGGTCGAGGCCTCGAGGTGACCGGTCAGCTCCTCCCAACTGAGCTGGCGTGCGTCGAGCCGTACGCCGTGCTCGTCGGCCAGCGCCGCGGTTCGGCGGACCATCCCGGCGCTGGCGTCGGTCGCCACGACGTCCAGGCCACGATCGGCGAGACCGACTGCGAGCTGGCCGGTGCCGCAGGAGCAGTCGAGGACCCGTGCGCCCGGTGGCAGAGGCGTCACCAGGTCCTCGAACCGTGCGGACGAGCCGCCCGGGGAGAGATTCTCGTCCCTGATCAACCACTCGTACGCCTCGGACAGTGCGCCATAGCCGGCCACAGTGATCACCTCCGCTGCCCAGCGAACCAGACGCGGAGGTCGCGATGCCACCGAGTTTGCGGCGGGCTCAGCCCCCTGCGGGTTGGGGCGTGAGCACGTCGAAGACCACCTCGTCCTCGAGCCCGGAGGCCAGCCGCCAGACGGCGTCGGCGACCTCGTCGGGGTCGAGGGTGGCGTACGGCGCGGGCACCCCGGGTTCGGTGAGCATCCGGTGGATGTCGCCACGCTCGATCAGGCCACCGAGGACGAGGGAGCCGACATGGACTCCGTCCTCGGAGACCGCGGCGGCGAGGGTGCGGGCGTAGGTGCGCAGCGCGCCGGAGGCCGGGGCGTAGGGCCCGAGGAAGGGCAACGGCACGAGGGCACTGACCCCGGAGACGTAGACCAGGGAACCGCTGCCGCGGGAGCGCATCGTGGGCAGGACCAGGGAGGCGACCTCGGCGGCGGGCTCGACGATCTCGGTGACCGCGCGGCGGATGTCGGCCGGTCCGGTCTCGACGATCCCCACCGATGGTGCGCGAAGATCGTGGGCGCCGGGGCCGTGGTAGACGACGTCGATCGGACCCAGCTCGGCGGTGATCTCGGCGAGGGCGCGCGCCGCGCCACCGGCCTCCCTCAGGTCCGCGGCGACCGCGACCGCGCGGACGCCGCTCGCGGCCAGCGCCTCCAGATAGCCCGGGTGCCGGTCGGCGCTGCGGGAGACCAACCCGACGGCGTACCCCTCTCTGGCGAACCGCTGCGCCACCGACATCCCGAGGCCCGGGCCTGCGCCCAGTACCGCGATCGTGCTCATCGACTTCTCCCTCATGGGTAGGTTGCTGATGTGAGCAACCCTCGCCGTCCGGCGGCGTTCGCGGAAGAAGGCACTTCGATGTCAGATGGGAACACCGATGTGCCCCGGCACATCGTGAGCGAGGCGCTCGGGCCGGGGCTGCCGGAGCTGGTGCCGGCGGGCGACTACGAGGCGTGCCCGGTGACGCAGACGCTGCAGATGCTCGGTGACAAGTGGACCCTGCTGGTCCTGATGATGCTCGCCGAGCGCCCGCACCGCTACAACGAGCTGCGGCGCCGGGTCGAGGGGATCAGCCAGCGCATGCTGACCCGGACCCTGCGCACGCTGGAGGAGGACGGGATCGTGACGCGTACGGTCTTCCCGACGATCCCGCCCGGTGTGGAGTACGCGTTGAGCGACCGCGGGCGTGAGCTGCTGGTCCCGTTGGCCGGTCTCGCCGACTGGGTGGTCCGCGGCCAGGCTGCTTGACCCGGATCAGAACCCGCGGGTCCAGAAGACCTCCTCGTGGAGGTGACGGGAGCGCCAGCCGTCCGGCGTACGGACGAAGGAGTGCCGGTAGCGGCCGCCCACCTCGACGACCCGCTCGCCACCGGATCCGTCGGCGATGACCATCGGGTTGTCGAAGTACGCCACCACGTCAGCGCCCTCGTCGGTGAAGGTGATCGAGACCTGGCCGATCGTGTGCAGCCGCTTGCGCGAGAACGCCGGCAGCATCTCGGCGAGCCACTTCTTGACGTCGGCGATGCCGCCGACGGTGCCGCCGGACTCGGAGTAGTCGATCGTGGCGTCAGGGGCGAACACGGTGTCGAGCGCGTCCCAGTCGCCGTCGTCGACGGCCAGGGTGTAGCGGGTCAGCGCGTCGGTGATCTCGGCGCGGTCGATGAGCTCGTTGAGGTCCACGAACATCTCCTTAGGAGCGAGGTGAGAGGACGATCACCGGGATCTCCCGGTCGGTCCAGGTCTGGTAGGTCTCGAAGTCCGCGTACGTCTCCAGCAGCCGCGGCCACAGCGCGGACCGCTCCGCGGGGTCGGCGACGCGGGCCCGGACCAGGCTGCGGCCACGCCGGGGGAGGCGGACGGCGACGTCGGGGGTCGCGCGCAGGTTGGCGACCCACTGCGGGTCCTTCGGCAGCCCGCCTTGGGAGCCAACGACCACCAGGTCGGCGCCGGACCTCATGAACAGCAGGGGAGTGGTGAAGGTGCGGCCCGACCTGCGACCGACGTGCTCGAGCAGCAGCACGGGCGCCGGCTTGTGCCAGCCCGCCATCACCCGCCACCGACCACCGATACGGCCGTCGGTCAGCTTGAACAGCGCGGCGTTGGCACGGGCGCCGTACTTGATGATCCTCGCCGTCAGCGGCGAGTCCAGGCCTGCGGGACGGTCGAGAGAAGGAGACATGACGAACACTCTGGCAGAAACTTAGAACACGTTCTAGTGTTGGCACATGCGCTTCACCTATGCCGAGGCAATGACGCAGGCCGACTACTACGCACCGCTGGCTCAAGCGGCGGAGGCGGCGGGCTACACCAGCATGACCGTCGCCGACAGCCTGATCTATCCCGAGGAGTCCGACTCCACCTATCCCTACACCGACACCGGCGACCGGGAGTTCCTGCAGGGCAAGGAGTTCATCGAGGCGTTCATCCTGTGCGCCCACCTCTTCGCGGTGACCGAGACGCTGCGGCTGACGCCGTTCGTGGTCAAGCTGCCGGTGCGCCCGCCGGTGCTGGCCGCCAAGCAGGCATCCAGCCTCGCCTTCCTCTCCGGCAACCGGCTCGGTCTCGGCGTCGGGCTCTCCCCGTGGCCGGAGGACTTCGCCGCCCTCGGTGTCGACTGGAAGCGCCGCGGCAAGCGGATGGACGAGTGCATGGACATCCTCCGTGGGCTCACGGATCCGAGCGGCGACTTCTTCGGCTACGACGGGGAGTTCTACCAGTTCACCCCGCTCCAGCAGCGCCCCGCGCCCACCGAGAAGATCCCGCTCCTCGTCGGTGGCCACGCCGACGCCGCGCTGCGCCGGGCCGTCCTCAAGGGCGACGGCTGGATGCACGCCGGCGGTGACGGCGAGGAGCTCGACCGGCTCCTGGTCCGCCTCGCCGAGATCCGGCGCGAGGAGGGTGACACCCGGGACGACTTCGAGGTCCACGTGATCAGCTACGACGCGTACGACCTCGACGGGATCAAGCGGCTCGAGGACAAGGGCGTCACCGACTGCATCGTCGGCTTCCGAGACCCCTACGTGAAGGGTGCCGACCCCGAGCCGCTGGAGAAGAAGATCAAGCATCTGGAGTGGTACGCGGAGAACATCATCGCCAAGGCTGCCGGATGAGTGAGGCGTACGGCCTGACCGAGCCGCTCCAGCAGGCGATCGCGGAGGCGGAGGAGCTGATCGCGAACGCACCGTTCATCCGGACCGAGGCCGACCGGCTGGAGGGCTACGAGTACCTCTCCGGCCGGATCCGGATGGCGATGCAGACGGCGTTCGACTACGACCTCGAGCAGCCGCTCTTCGTGAACCCGACCCACCAGTTCTCCAAGCAGGGCCTGGACAACCCCGACGCGATCTACTTCAACGCCTACCTGCGAGAAGGTGTCGAGTACGTCGTCCGCGGCCGTCGCGGGACCAGTGCCGACCTCTCGTTCCAGGTGATGGGCGGCGCCTACACCGCCGACTCCGCCGCGACCAGCCTGATGGCCTTCGACGACCGCAAGCTCCAGGTCGACGAGGACGGCTCCTTCGAGTTCACCTACACGGCAGAGCCCGGCGCGAAGACCATGATCGTGCGCGAGGTCTTCAACGACTGGGACACCGAGACCCGCGGCACGATCACCATCGAGCGCCCCGACACCCTCGGCCGGCCCCGCCGCCCGCTCACCCCGGACCTTTTGAGGAAGAAGTACGAGGTCGCGGCCCGGTCGCTGACCGGCTCGATCCAGACCTGGTTCGCCTTCCCCCAGTTCTTCCAGTACAAGGAACCGGTGAACACGCTCACCGTCCCTGCGCGCACGCCCGGCGGGCTGGAGTCGCAGTTCTCCTCGATCGGACACTACGAGCTGGCCGAGGACGAGGCGCTCGTGGTCGAGGTGCCGCGGTGCGAGGACTGCTCCTACCAGGCCATCCAGGTCGGCTCGGACTGGTACGCCTCGACCGACTACGAGACCCACCAGACCAGCCTCACCAAAGCCCAGGCCGTCACCGACCCCGACGGCGTGATGCGGTTCGTGATCTCCGAGCGCCCACCGCTGGACGGGGAGCCCATCGCCAACTGGCTCGAGACCACCGGGCACCGCACCGGCTCGCTGATGCTGCGCTGGCAGCGGCTCGAACGCGACCTCACCGCCGCGGACGGTCCGGTCGTGCACAAGGTCGCTCTGTCGGACGTACGCGGCCTGCTTCCGCACGCCGAAGCGCTGTCGGAGGAGGCCTATGCGGCGCGGATCGCGAAGCGGCAGCAGGCCGTCGCGCGGCGGATGATCAGCTGATCTCCTCGGCGACGCAGAGCGCGGCCAGGAGGGCCGCGAGGAGGCCGAGCGCCGCCAGCGGTGGCAGGGCGACGAGCACGAGACCCGAGGCCAGGACCACGAGCGTCGCGACCAGACGGATCCGGGGCCAACGGCCGGAGGCCCGGCGGATCGCACCCGTCCCCCCGGCCAGCGCCGCCGCGGTGCCGCCGGCGAGTGCCCAGCCGCCGACGGCACCCAGGTGGTCGGCGTGGACGTGGGCCATCGCGGACTCGATGCCGAGCGCGGCCACGATGATGCCGACGATGATCGGAAAGTGCAGGTAGGTGAAGAGGTCACGCGCCATCCACGCCCGCTGCGGGTCCTGGCGGTCGTGCAGGCAGGCCTCCAGGCGCTCCAGCGTACGTGTGAAGTGCAGCCACCACAGGGCGATCGCGATCGCGATCGCCAGGACGGCGCCGAGCACGTGGTGCCAGTCCAACGGCTTGCCGGAGATGCCCACGCCGATCGCCACGATCGACTCGCCCAGCGCCAGGATGACGACCAGCCCGTGCCGCTCGGCGAAGTGCGCCGCCGACGGGAGCATCCAGCCGCCGGAACGAGCCCCGACGAAGATCGCGAGCAGGTCGTAGGCGACGGCCGCGAGCCAGACCCAGGTGCGCGTCCCGTCGCTGACGAACGCGCCGATCGCCAGCAGTGCGACCGTCGGCAGGACGGAGGTGAGCGCGGTGAGCAGGAGCTGGCGCTGGAGCGCCCGGCTGCCGCCGGCGCCGAGCAGGTAGGCGCCGAGATGGGTGAGGCGTACGGCTGCGTAGCAGACCACGATCGTCAGCGACGCCGGGATGCCGCCCGGCTCCTCGTGGAACGCCTCCGGGATCGCCAGGCTGACCACGAACATCGCGACCATCGCGACGATGAACGCCGCCCGCATGATGCCGCTGTCGGCGCGCACCTGGTTGGCGAGCCAGGCGAACGATGCCCAGCCGAACCAGAGCAGCGAGAGGACGATCAGTCCGTGGAGCACGCCGATCGGCATCTCGGAGTGTGCCATCAGGGCGGTGACCTGCGTGAAGGCGAAGACGAAGACGAGGTCGAAGAAGAGCTCGAGGGTGGTGACCCGGTCGCCCTCGTTGCTCTGCGCGATGCCGAGGCTCCCGCGTGATGCCGTGGTCATGCGCACATGGTGCCTCACGTGGCGGCGGGGTGCATGCGCATTCGGACGCGGAGACACTGAACCCTAGGGGGTATCCAAACAGGATCGCCGCACGTCAGCGGGCAGAATGCTCAGCCGGAGGGGGCGCGACGTGCTGGCGTAGGGCCCCTATGATTGCGGCCCATGGCCAGCCCCCACCATGAGCCACCGGCGATTCCGGGTTTCCGGTTTCGCCGGCTGATCGGCGTGGGCGGCTCCTCCGAGGTCTTTCTCTACGAGTGGCAGCAGGAGAAGGTAGACGCCGTGGTCAAGGTCTGGAACGACCGGCTCAGCGCCGAGACGCAGGACGTGCTCGCCAGGGAGACCAAGGAGGTCGCCGAGCTCGCCGCCCATCCACATGTGCTGCCGCTGCACGCCGTCGGCGTCTCCGACGACGAGCGCAGCTTCGTGGTCATGGACCACCGCTCCGGCGGTGATCTGCAGGCCCGCTCGAAGCGCGAGCGGCTCCCGGTCGCGGAGGCACTGAGCATCACGATCAAGGTCGCCGGTGCGCTCGACGTCGCCGCCCGCCACGGGATCCTGCACGGTGACGTGAAGCCCGCGAACATCCTGCTGACGGGTGCCGGGGAGCCGCAGCTGGCCGGCTTCGGGAACCTCTCCTCGGCCGGCCGTCCTGCCGGCGCCGACTCCACATCGCTGCCGTGGATGGCGCCGGAGATGCTCTCCGAGCCGCCCGAGCCGAGCGCCTGGGCGGACATCTGGAGCCTGGCCGCGACCTGCTACACGCTGCTGGCGGGACGTACGCCGTTCGAGGGCGGGCCCGAGGGCCCGGCGGCGCTGGCGGAGCGCATCCGGGAGCGCGAGCCGGCGCCCATCGAGCGCGACGACGTCCCGGCCTCGTTCGAGGCGGTGCTGCGCAAGGCGATGTTCAAGCGTCGCGCCGGGCGGCACTGGAGCGCCGCCGACTTCGCCAAGGCGCTCCAGGCCGTCGAGGAGGAGCTCGGGCTTCCGGTCACCCCGCTCGCGGAGATGCGCGAGCCTGCGGACGAGATCGTCGAGGAGCCGGACGTCCCTGAGGTTCCTGAGGTGCCCGAGGTCGCCGCGGTTGCGCCCGAGCCGGTCCCGGCGGAGGCCGATCCGGCCGGAGCGGGCGACACGGCCGAGGTCCCGATCGTCACCGGCCCGGTGAGCGGCGCCGTGATTCAGCCCATGATCGCACCTGCACCGATGCCGGAGCAGACCGACGACGACGTCCTCGGGCATCGTGTCGACGTCGACCGGCTGGCTCGCCTGCTCGCCTCCGGCCACACCCAGCTGCCGATCTCGGTGGCCGTCCAGGGTCTGCCGGGCAGCGGTCGCTCGACCTTCCTGCGGAAGGTCCAGGAGCGTATCGAGTGGCTGACCGAGCACGACGAGGCCTACGCAACTCGCGCCAGACACGTACGCATCGATGCCCGTCAGTACGCCCACGGCGACGTGGCGAGCGGCGTGCTCGACACGGTGCGGGGAGCGGAGCGGAGCGAGCCGCCGCCGCTGGTCGCCAAGCATCAGGCCGCACAGCGACGGACGGCCGAGCTGCGCGCGGCGCTGGCCGGACTGCCCGAGGAGGACAGCCACCGCGGCAAGCGGCGTACGCAGCAGCCGATGACCGCCACCATGGCGCTCGCGGCGATGGACCGGGAGGTCGCGGCCTACGAGGCGGCGCTGCGGGCGGCGCCGCCGGGACCGCCGCCGCCCCCGCCCGCCGGCGCGTTGCCAGGTTCGCCGGCAGTCCGGACGTTCGTCTACGTCGACGACCTGGACCGCTGCGACCCCGCGACGGCGGCCGGGGTGCTGCGCGCCGTCGACGAGCTGGGCGGTCAGGAGGGGGTCGCGGTCGTCGCGGCCGTCGATGCCCGGGCGCTGCAGCGGTCGCTCGAGGGCCGGGTGGCCGAGCCTGCCGCCTATCTCTCCCGGGTCTTCGACGTGCCGTTCGCGCTGCGGGCGTTCGCCGGTGATCCGGCGGTGCGGTTCATGCGGTCCCTGATGCGTCAGGCGGTGCCGTCGTGGCCCTCGGCGCTGGCCGCTGGCTCCGGCGACCAGGCTTCCCGCCGCAGCCGGGTCCAGGTCTTCGAGATGACTCCCGGCGAGGCGCTGTTCACCAGCGAGCTGGCGCGCTTCTGCGCGACACCCGGGGGAGCCAGGAAGCTGCTCGCGGTCTACCGGCTGGCCCGCACGGCCCCGGTGGCGGGTTCGACCACCGACCCCGGCGGCCATCAGGCCCTCGGGATCCTGATGGCGATCCTCGTCGGGGCACCGGCGCAGGCGGGCGAGGTGCTCGGCGCCGTGGTCGAGTCGTTGGCCGCGGGGGAGGACGGCGCGACCTTCCGCACGCTGCTCGAGAAGGTCGCCCGCGAGCACACCGCCGGGTGCGGGCGGGCGACCTGCGGCTCGTGCGCCGACTGGTCGCGTGTCCTCCGTGCCCACGCCGACCTCGTCCGGGCGCAGCCCGTGCCGCAGGAGGTCGGGGCGTACGCAGAATGGGTCGACGAGGTGGCGAGGTTCAGCTTCCCCGCCTGACCCCTTCCACAAAACTGAAACACGTTCTACTCTAGGCGCCATGACTGGACTCCTGGATGGCAAGGTCGTCGTGCTCTCGGGGGTCGGCCCCGGCCTCGGCCGCTCGCTCGGCGAGCAGGCCGCGCTGATGGGCGCCGACCTGGTGCTCGCCAGCCGCACCGAGAAGCGGCTGCAGAAGATGGCCGGCGTCATCGAGGAGCACGGTCGCCGTGCCCTGGTGGTGCCGACCGACATCACCGACGAGGACGCCCGCCGGCACCTGGTCGACGCCGCGCTGGAGGAGTTCGGCCGCGTCGACGTACTCCTCAACAACGCCTTCGGCATCCCGCCGATGGACCCGCTGACCCAGATCCCGCTCGACGCGCTGCGGCTGGCCCAGGAGTCCAACGTCTACGCCCCGCTGCGGCTCTCCACGCTCTTCGCCGACGCGCTCGCCGCCACCCCCGACAAGCCCGGCGGCTCGATCGTGATGATCAACTCGGCGGTGCTCTACCAGAGCCAGCCGGAGTTCGCGGGCTACAAGCTCTCCAAGGGCGCCCTCGCCCACCTCGCGTCCTCGCTGGCCACCGAGCTCGGCCCGCGCGGCATCCGGGTCAACTCCGTCGCGCCGTCCTACATCTACGAGGACGTCAACAAGGCCTACTTCGACTGGATGGCCTCGGAGTCGGGGCGCACCCACGAGGAGGTGTACGCCGAGAAGGCGGCGCCCACCGACCTGAAGCGGCTCGCCACCCCCGAGGAGGTCGCCCGAGCGGCGCTGTTCCTGGGCAGCGACCTGGCCTCCGCGGTCACCGGGACCGTGCTCAACGTGGACTGCGGGGAGTTCCATGACTGAGGCAGTTCCCCGCGAGCGGGCGGACGTCGGGACGTACGAGGACATCTGCGCCGCCGCCACCCGCACCACCGGGCTGAGCGACTTCGGGGGGACCGACCACGAGGAGGGACTGCGGCTCCTCGTCGAGGACCTCGCCTCGCCGGAGGCCGGGCTGACCCCGGTCGGCAACTACTTCCACCGGGCCCAGGTGAAGTCCGCCCTCGTCGGCCGGCTGATGACGCAGGCCCGGCTCGCGGAGTTCCCCCAGCACCAGGACGTACGCATCGAGCGACCGATCTTCGTCACCGGGCTCGTCCGCACCGGCACCACCGCCCTGCACCGGCTGCTGGCCGCCGACCCGGCGCACCAGGGTCTGGAGACCTGGCTGACCGAGTTCCCCCAGCCGCGTCCGCCGCGGGAGACCTGGGAGGACGACCCGGTCTTCAACGCGCTGCAGAACGCCTACCGGCAGCACCACGTCACCAACCCCGAGTTCATGGGGATCCACTACATGGATGCCACCAGCGTGGAGGAGTGCTGGCGGGTGCTGCGGCAGGCCGGCAAGTCGATCTCGTTCGAGTCGCTGGCCAACGTCCCGCGCTACTCGGCCTGGCTGGCGAAGCAGGACTGGCGCGACGCGTACGAGCTCCATCGCCGCTCGCTGCAGCTCATCGGGCTCAACGATCCCGAGAAGCGCTGGGTGCTCAAGAACCCGTCCCACCTGGTCGCCCTCGACGCGCTGATGGAGGTCTACCCGGACGCGCTCGTGGTGGTCACCCACCGCGAGCCGGTCGTCTCGGTCGCGTCGGGCTGTTCGCTCTCCGCCGAGGCGACCGCGGGGATGTCGACCACGTTCGTCGGCGAGACCATCGGGGCGACCCAGCTGGAGATGCTCTCCCGCTCGTGGCGCTCCTTCGGCGAGGCCCGGCAGCGCTATGACCAGGCGCAGTTCCTCGACGTCGACTACCGCTCGTTCGTCAAGGACCCGGTCGGCACCGTCGAGGGCATCTACGCGCACTTCGACATCCCCTGGAGCGATGCAGCCCGCGCCGAGGTCGCCCGCATCGACGCCGAGTCCCGCTCCGGCAGCGCCCGGCCCAAGCACGACTACAGGCTCGCCGACTACGGCCTGACGGAGGACGAGGTTCGCCTGGCGTTCACCTTCTGATCCCGCGTGACCTGCACGGCGGGTCGACCGAGGTGCTCTAGGGTCCGACGCGAGCTCACGAGGGTGCGGCTCGACCTGTCCAACCCACGGGAGTCGTGTGATGAGCCACGCCGCTGCGGTCCTGGCCGCCGAGCCGACGGACGCGCCCGCCCGGCCGTCGGCCAGGCTGGTCGCCGTCCTCGCCCTGCTGGCCGCGTTCGCGGCGTCGATGAGCCTCTACTTCGCCACCACCCAGGCGCTGTCCTACCACGCCCGCGACGAGGGCCCGAACGCGTCGTACGCCATCTCGCTCCACGACGGCGAGCTGCCCACGATCGACACCCCCGTGGCCCAGGACGAGGACCGCTTCCCGCAGATCGCTCGCGGCGCGAACCGGGAGGGGTTCGATCGCCACCGGCTGATCTGGACCGCCAACCATCCGCCGCTCTACTACCTGCTGGGCGTGCCGTGGGTCGCGCTCGCCGACGCGCTCGGTCACCCGCAGGTGCTGATCGCCGGAATGCGTGTGACCAGCGCCCTGGCGTACGGGGTGCTGGTGTTCCTGGTCGGGCTGATCGCCTTCGAGGTGACCCCTCGGCGACCGGCCACCGCGATGCTGGCCACCGCGATCACGGCCTCGCCGGCGGTGCTGGCGATCTCGGCCGGCTTCATCATGAACGACAGCCTCGCGGTGGCGGCCTCGTCGCTGACCGTCCTCGCGACCCTGCGCATCCTCCGCCTCGGGGTGACCCGCAACCGGCTGATCGTGATGGCGGTCGCCGGCGCGCTGGCCGCGGCGACGAAGGCACCCGGGGTGATCACGGTGATCATGTGCGGCGCCGCGCTCGGCGTGACGCTGCTGCTCCGCGACCGGTCCTGGAGGGGCTTCCTTCGGGCGACCTGGCTGACCGCGATCGCCACCGGGGTGCCGGGCCTGGCGATCGGCTGGTTCTACGTACGCAACATCGTGCTCTACGGCGACGCGACCGCGACCTCGGCGCTCCTGGAGCGCTACCAGCGGGTGCAGGTGGACACCTGGTTCGAGGTGATGACCGCACCGCGCTTCTGGCACGGCTGGTACGACCATCTCTGGGTGCCGTATCAGCTGCGCGGCACCGGCCTGCACTGGGTGATCGACACCATCACCCTCGTCGCGCTGCTCGGACTGGCTCTCGGGGTCGTCGCACGCCTGCGGGACCACGGGCGCGAGCAGGGTCTCGTCGTCAGCGCGCCCCGGGTGCCGTCGGTGGCGACCGTGGGTCTGCTCGTGCTGATCGCGCACGCGTTCGTGATCATCGTCAACCTCGCCCAGTTCCGCTCCGGGGGCGGGAACCCGCACGAGCGCTACCTGATGACGATCATGCCGCTGGTCGCGATCGTGCTGTCCGTGGGTCTCCTCGCCATCGTCGACGCGCTGCCGTGGGGCGAGATCCGCCGGCGCGAGGAGATCGCGGCGGCGCTGATCTCGGCGTTCCTGGTGGCGATGGCGGCCACGACCTTCTCCGTGTCGGTGCGTACGCAGATCGACCTGGGGATGGATCGCATGCTTCCGGAGATCAGGCCTCTGCCGTACGTGGTGCTGGGGGTCGGTGCGCTCTGCGCGGCCGCGGCCGTCGTGCTGCCGCTGGTCTGGGGTCCGCCGGCCCTGAAGCGCCCCGCGGCCGGGCGCAGCGAGGCGATCGCGGCCGAAACTGTCGGTGGTCCCGCGTAGCCTTGGTGTCATGCGTCCTGTCACCGATCTCGAGCGTCGTGTCGCCCCGTTCCAGGTGGTCTCCGACTACCAGCCCTCGGGCGATCAACCGGCGGCGATCGCGGAGATCACCAAGCGGATCAAGGACGGCGTCAAGGACGTCGTCCTGCTCGGCGCGACCGGCACCGGAAAGACGGCGACGGTGGCCTGGACCGCCGAGCAGCTGCAGCGACCGATGCTGGTGCTGCAGCCCAACAAGACCCTCGCCGCACAGTTCGCCAACGAGCTGCGCCAGCTCTTCCCGGACAACGCGGTCGAATACTTCGTCTCCTACTACGACTACTACCAGCCTGAGGCGTACGTCCCCCAGACCGACACCTACATCGAGAAGGACTCCTCGATCAACGAGGAGGTCGAGCGGCTGCGTCACTCGGCCACCAACTCGCTGCTGACCAGGCGCGACGTGATCGTGGTGAGCACCGTGTCGTGCATCTACGGCCTCGGCACCCCGCAGGAGTACGTCGACCGGATGATCCGGCTGCGGGTGGGGGAGGAGCACGACCGCGACTCGATCCTGCGCCGGCTGGTGGAGATCCAATACACCCGCAACGACCTCTCCTTCACCCGTGGCACGTTCCGGGTGCGCGGCGACACCCTGGAGATCTTCCCGGTCTACGAGGAGCACGCCGTCCGGATCGAGTTCTTCGGCGACGAGATCGAGCGGCTGATGACGCTGCACGCGGTCACCGGCGAGGTGCTCACCGAGGACCAGGAGCTCTATGTCTTCCCCGCGACCCACTACGTCGCCGGCCCCGAGCGCATGGAGCGCGCGATCAACGGCATCGAGGCCGAGCTCGACCAGCAGCTGAGCACCTTCGAGAAGCAGGGCAAGATGCTCGAGGCACAGCGGCTGCGGATGCGTACGACCTACGACATCGAGATGATGCGCCAGGTCGGTTCGTGCTCCGGGATCGAGAACTACTCGATGCACATCGACGGCCGCGAGCGCGGTTCCGCGCCCAACTGCCTGCTCGACTACTTCCCCGAGGACTTCGTCCTCGTCGTCGACGAGTCCCACGTCGCGGTCCCGCAGGTCGGCGGGATGTACGAGGGCGACATGTCCCGCAAGCGCAACCTGGTCGAGCACGGCTTCCGGCTGCCCAGCGCGCAGGACAACCGCCCGCTGAAGTGGGAGGAGTTCCTGGACCGGATCGGCCAGACCATCTACCTCTCCGCAACCCCGGGCGACTACGAGCTCGACAAGGTCGGCGGCGACACCGTCGAGCAGATCATCCGCCCGACCGGCCTGATCGACCCCGAGGTGATCATCAAGCAGACCAAGGGCCAGATCGACGACCTGATCGGCGAGATCAACGACCGGGTCGCCAAGAACGAGCGCGTCCTGGTCACCACGCTCACCAAGAAGATGTCCGAGGACCTCACCGACTACCTGCTCGACGCAGGCATCCGGACCCGCTACCTGCACTCCGAGGTCGACACCCTCAAGCGGATCGAGCTCCTCCGCGACCTGCGGCTGGGGGAGTACGACGTCCTCGTCGGCATCAACCTCCTCCGTGAGGGTCTCGACCTGCCGGAGGTGTCGCTGGTCTCGATCCTCGACGCCGACAAGGAGGGCTTCCTCCGCTCGGACAAGTCGCTGATCCAGACCATCGGCCGTGCGGCCCGAAACGTCTCCGGCCAGGTGCACATGTACGCCGACAAGATCACCCCCTCCATGGAGTCGGCGATCGAGGAGACCAACCGCCGTCGCGCCATCCAGATGGCCTACAACGAGGCCAACGGCATCGACCCGCAGCCGCTGCGCAAGAAGATCGCCGACATCACCGACATGCTCGCCCGCGAGGACGAGTCCACCCAGGAGCTGCTCAACACCTGGGCCGGCACCGAGGCCAAGGGCCGGGCGGGCAAGACCGCGGCCAAGTCGCCCACGCCGATGCTCGGCGACGCCGCCCGCGAGGCCCGCGAGCGCGGCCTCGTCGGCCTCCCGTCCTCCGACCTGGCCCAGCTCATCGGCGACCTCACCGACCAGATGAAGGGCGCCGCCGCCGAGCTCCAGTTCGAGGTCGCCGCGCGGCTGCGTGACGAGATCTCCGATCTCAAGAAGGAGCTCAGGCAGATGATGGAGGCGACGAAGTGAGGAGGGAGCCGGCGTAGGCCCTCCTCGCGCCGAAGGCGCCTCCTAGGGTTTACGCCGGCTCCCGACGAACGAGGAGCGGCGAGCGAGCGAAGCGAGCGCGCCGGCGACGAAGTAGTCGCTTCGCGAACGACCGGCCACGAACGAGGTTGCGTCGACGATCGCTCACCCGCACGTCGCGCTCTGTTCACCGCCCGTGAGCCGTGGGCCGCGTGTCTTGTCAGTTTCGCGAGCTAGCGTCGGAAGCGTGTCTGTCCCTCGGGTCTCCATGTCCCAGTCCACGATCTGCGTCCTGCTCCTGGGAGTGCTCGGCTTCGCGATGAGCGCCCAGGTGGCGATCGCGATGCCGGCGCTGTTCAAGGCCGACGAGCGCGCCCACGCGGCCTACGCGGTGGCGCTCTCCCAGGGCACGCTGCCGACGATCGACACCGACATCCCCGACGACCCGGCGCGCTACCCGCAGCTAGCAGAGAGCCTGTTCGGGGCCGACGAGGCCCACCGCGACATCTGGGTGGCCAACCATCCGCCGCTGTTCTACGTGATGAGCCAACCGTTGGTGTGGCTCGGGGACGCGGTCGGCTCCCCGGGGCTGACGCTGCTGGGGATGCGGCTGCTCAACGCCCTCGGCTTCGCCCTGACCACGGTCATGGTCGGTCTGCTGGCGCGCGAGCTCGTGCCCAGACGTCCGGCGGTACCGGTGATCGCGGCCGCGATGTGCATCGGCTGCGGCGCGATGACGTTCCTGGGCGGCGGGATCTACAACGACGGCTGGTCCTCGGCGGCCGCGTTCCTGACGCTCTTCCTCGGGTTCCGGATGATCCGCCAGGCTGTGACCCGCGAGCGCCTGATCGCCGCGGCCGCGGTCGGGGTGGCTGCCGCCGGGTTCCGCTCGACCGGCCTGGTCGCGGTCTTCTTCCTCGGCCTGTGCGTGCTGGTGGCGATGTGGCTGCGCGAGCCGTCGCTGCGTACGTTCCTGCGGGGTTCGTTCTGGCGCGCGGTCGCGATCGCGGCGGCCATCGGGATGGCGCCGGTGGTCGTGTTCGGCTGGTTCTACGTGCGCAACATCCAGATCTACGGCGACGCGACCGCGTCGAGCTCGCTCTTCGAGAAGTTCGGGCGCGAGCCCAACGGCACCACGCTGTTCCAGCTGGTCAACCCCGAGTTCTACGGTCACATCCTCGGCAGCCTGTGGACCGACGGCAACATCGCCAACACCTGGAGCCAGGCGGCGGTCATCGTGCTCACCCTCACCGTGGTGGGCCTGGTGCTCGACGCCGCCGCGAAGGCCAACCCGCGCCGTACCGGCGTCCTGCAGCGCATCCACCTCGCTCCGCAGAGCACGATGCAGCACCGCCAGGACCTGGCGATCTGGGCCCTCCTGGGCGGCTACTGCCTGCTGATCCTCGTCAACGTCGCCGGGTTCATCGCCGGTGGCGGCTGGATCCACGCCCGCTACGCGGTGCCGTTCCTGCCGTTCCTCGCCGCCGGCGCCGGGCTCGCCGCGCTGCGCCTGGGCCGCGTCTTCCCGCTCCGCTCCGTCCCGACGGGACCGAACCCAGAGCCGAACCCGAGCCCGACCGTGCTCGACGAGGCGCGCGACCTGCGCGTCGGCCTGGCCGTGTCGCTCGCGTTCATGGTCGTCGGCCTGGTCTGCCACCTCGACACCGAGCAGTACGTCGACGGGCCGGTCACCAGCACCTTCGCGCTGGTCGCCCTGGTGGCGGCCGACCTGGTGATGTTCGCCGTCGCCGCGTACGTCGCGACCGAGCTGCGGCGGCGGATGCGACCCGGCAGCTTCGACGCCGCCCGCACCCTGGCCGCGCCCGTGACGACCGGGGTTGTGACCGAGGCTGTGACCGACGTCGCCCCCAGCCGTCCACGGGCCAGCACCGGGACCTCCTCGACCCCGAAGACCCCGTAGCATCCCTATGTGAGCCACGAAGACCCCCAGTCATCCGCACGCTCATGGCTCGTGTGGGGCATCGGCGTCGCGGTCTACGGTCTGGCGGTCTTCCATCGCAGCAGCCTCGCCGTCGCCGGGCTGGTGGCCACCGAGCGCTTCGGGATCGGCGCCAGCCAGCTGGCCGTCTTCACGATGCTCCAGCTGCTCGTCTACGCGCTCATGCAGGTGCCGGTCGGGCTGCTGGTGGACCGGTTCGGGTCGCGTACGGTGCTCTCGGCCGGGGCCATCATCCTGGCCGTGGCGCAGGCCGGCTTCGCGTTCGCCGACTCCTACCCGCTGGCGCTGCTGGCACGTACGTTCGTGGGGATGGGCGACGCGATGACGTTCATCTGCGTGCTGCGGCTGGTGCCGTCGTGGTTCCCGACCCGCAAGGTGCCGCTGGTCAGCCAGCTGACGGGCACGATCGGCCAGATCGGCGCGATCGCCGCCGCGGTCCCGATGACCTGGGCGCTCGGCCACCTGGGCTGGACCCGCGCCTACCTGACGGCCGCGCTGATCGGCCCGGTCCTGCTGGTCCTGCTGCTGCTCTTCGTCCATGACGGCCCCGGCACCCGGCACCGCCGCGGCATCGCCCTCAACCCGCGCGAGGTCTTCCGGAGCCTGAAGGCGTCCTGGTACCAGCCCGGCACCCGCCTGGGCTTCTGGATCCACTTCTCCACCCCGTTCAGCTCCCACCTGATGGGGCTGCTGTGGGGCTTCCCGTTCCTGGTGACGACCGAGGGGCTCTCCGACACCCTCGCCGGCACCCTGCTCTCCGTCACCGTCGTCGCCGCCCTGGCGGCGGGCCCGGTGATGGGGATCCTCGCCGGCCGCCACCCCTGGCACCGCTCGACGGTGGCGCTGACGATGATCGCGGTGATCGCCTCCGCATGGACCGTCGTGCTCGCCTGGCCGGGGGAGGCGCCGCTGCCGGTCCTGCTGCTCCTGATGTGCGTGGTCGGCTTCGGTGGACCCGCGTCCATGATCGGCTTCGACGTCGGCCGCACCAGCAACCCGCCCGCCCGGATGGCGAGCGCCAGCGGGATCATCAACCAGGGTGGCTTCGTCGCCGCGCTGCTCGTGATCGTGCTGGTCGGCTGGATCCTCGACTGGCGTACGCCGGGGGCCTCGACCTCCTACACGCCGGAGGCGTTCCGCTGGGCGATGTCGGTCCAGTACCTGTTCTGGGGTCTCGGCGTGGTGCAGATCT
The DNA here is from genome assembly GCA_040302365.1 of Nocardioides sp. NPDC126508. GTDB lineage: Bacteria > Actinomycetota > Actinomycetes > Propionibacteriales > Nocardioidaceae > Nocardioides. The sequence goes on along the minus strand of JBEOUM010000001.1, from coordinate 986,922 downwards.
GGCGCCACCGGCGCGACGTGCGGCGGCGTACGACCCGCGAGCAGGTCGCCGCCGGCTCCTCGATGGTCGCCGACTGACAAGGGATCGTCACCGTTCGCCCAACCGTTCGCCCGGACGTCACCTGAACGGCACCGAGGCCCACTAGCTTGTCGAGGTGCCTACGCCTCCGCGCTCGCTCTCCCAGGTGACCGTATGCCTGCTCCTGCTGGGGGTGCTCGGCTTCGCGATGAGCGCGCAGTACGCGATCGGGATGCCGGCGCTGCTGAAGGCGGACGAGAAGCAGCACGCGGCCTACGCCATCGTGCTCTCCCAGGGCGTGCTCCCGACGATCGACACGAACACCCCGGCCGACCCGGTGCGCTACCCGCAGTTCGCCGAGGCGCTCTTCGGGCTCGACGAGCCGCGCCGTGACATCTGGGTCGCCAACCACCCGCCTCTGTTCTACGTGATGAGCCTGCCGCTGGTGTGGCTCGGCGACGCCGTCGGCGGTGCGGCTGGGGTCGGTGTGACGCTGCTGGGGATGCGCCTGCTCAACGCGCTCGGCTACGCGCTGAGCATCATCCTGGTCGGGCTGCTGGCACGCGAGCTGGTGCCGAGGCGCCGGGTCGTGCCGGTGCTCTCGGCGGCGATGGTGCTCGGCTGCGGCGCGGTGACCTACGACGGCGGCGCGATCTACAACGACGGCTGGGGCACGGTCGCCGCCTCGATGACCCTGCTCCTCGGCTTCCGGATGGTCCGCGAGGGCGTCACCCGGGACCGGCTGATCTGGGCCACGGTCGCCGGCGTCGCCGCGGCCAGCTTCCGCTCAACCGGCCTGGTGGCCGTCCTCGTGCTCGGTGGCTGTGTCCTGGCCGCGCTCTGGCTGCGCGACCCGACGCTGCGTACGTTCCGCCGGGGTGTGGTCCTGGCAGCCCGGATCGGGCTCGCGCCCGTGGTCGTGATCGGCTGGTTCTACGTACGCAACATCGTGCTCTACGGCGACCCGACCGCCTCCGCGGCGCTCTTCGAGAAGTTCTCCCGGCAGACCCACGGCGACACGCTCTTCCAGCTGGTCAACCCCGAGATCTACCTGCAGCTCTACGGCTCGCTGTGGGCCGACGACGTCATCCCGAAGATCTGGATCGTGGCCGCCGCGGCGACCCTGGCCGTCACCGTGACCGGCCTGGTGGCCGACGTCAACGCGAAGGCCCGGCCCCGGCCCGACGGGATGATGCGCCGTGTCGTGATCCCCGGACCGGAGCCGACGCTCCTCGAGCGCCGGCTCGACCTGGCCGTCCAGACGCTGATGGGGATCTACTGCGTCATCATCATCGTCAACCTGGCCTCCTTCCACGCCGGCGGTGGCTGGATCCACGCGCGCTACGCGCTGCCGTTCCTGCCGGTGATCGCCGCGCTGACCTCGCTCGCGCTCCTGCGCGTCGGCCGGCGCTGGGTCCGTGGCATCGACGAGGAGAGGGTGGACCTGCGGATCACGCTCTACGCCGGCGTCGGGTTCATCGTCTCGGCGATCGTCGGCCATCTCCACATCCAGCAGCGGATCGATGGCCCGGCCGACGCCTCCTGGCTGTTCGCGCTGATCGCGGCCGACCTGGTGATGTTCCTCGTCGCCGCGTACGTCACCGCGCAGCTGCGCCACCGGCTGCGCCCGGAGGTCTTCGGCCTGACCGCGCGGCCGATGGGGCCCGCGCCGAAGTCTTCGCCCGCTGGACACCTGACGACCAGTCACCTGTTGCCGCGGTGAACCTCTGAGCCGCGATGGTAGCGGCCCACCCCCACGCTGAAGGAGCACCTGTGGTTGACATCGATCGACGTCGGTTCCTCGGGCTCGCCGGCGGCGCCGCCGCCCTGACCATGCTCGACCAGAGCATCGCGCGAGCCGCCTCCATCCCCGCCGCCCGCAGGACCGGCACGATCCGCGACATCGAGCACGTGGTCGTCCTGATGCAGGAGAACCGCAGTTTCGAGCACTACCTCGGCACGCTGCGCGGAGTCCGCGGCTTCGGCGACCCGCACCCGGCGATCCTGCCCTCGGGCAAGCCGGTGTGGCACCAGCCGAACGGAGACGGCGAGCTGCTCCCGTTCCACCCGGAGGTCGACGACCTGGGCGCTGCCTTCCTCGAGGGGCTCCCGCACAGCTGGCCCGACGGCCAGCAGGCGCTCAACCGCGGTCGCTACGACCAGTGGGTGCCGGCCAAGGGCACCACCACGATGGCGTACCTCGAACGGCAGGACGCCGCCTTCCACTTCGGGCTGGCCGACGCGTTCACGGTCTGCGACGCCTACTACTGCTCCTTCATCGGCAACACCGATCCCAACCGCTACTACATGCTGTCGGGCTGGACCGGCAACGACGGCAAGGGCGGCGGGCCGGTGCTCTACAACGACGAGGCCGGCTACGGCTGGACCACCTACGCGGAGCGGCTCGAGAAGGCCGGGGTCAGCTGGAAGGTCTACCAGGACGAGGGCACCGGGCTGAACGCCGACGGTGAGAACTGGTGGGGCTGGACCAAGGACGCCTACATCGGCAACTACGGCGACAACTCGCTGCTCTACTTCACCAGCTTCCAGAACGCCGAGCCCGGCGACCCGCTCTTCGAGAAGGCCCGCACCGGCACCCGCGCGATCGACGGCCAGGACTACTTCGAGATCCTGCGCGCCGACGTCGAGGCCGGCAACCTGCCCGCGGTCAGCTGGATCGCGGCGCCGGAGGCCTTCTCCGAGCACTCGAACTGGCCGACCAACTACGGCGCCTGGTACATCTCCAAGGTCCTCGACGCGCTCACCGCCGACCCCGAGGTGTGGGCGAAGACCGCGCTGTTCATCACCTACGACGAGAACGACGGCTTCTTCGACCACCTGGTGCCGCCGCACATCAACAGCCCGCTGGTGCCGGGGGAGTCGACCGTCTCGACCGAGCACGAGCTCTACACCGGCTCCCACGGCGACGGCCACTACGGCCTCGGCCCGCGGGTGCCGATGTTCGTCGTCTCGCCCTGGAGCGTCGGCGGCTACGTCGCCTCGGAGACCTTCGACCACACCTCGATCCTGCGGTTCATGGAGGAGCGCTTCGGGGTCGCCGAGCCCAACATCACCCCGTGGCGTCGCGCGGTGTGCGGCGACCTGACCTCGGCCTTCGACTTCTCCCGCACCGCCGAGCCGCCGGCGCTGCCGGACACGAGCACGTGGGAGCCGGCTGACCGCGAGCGGCACCCCTCCTACTCCCCGAAGACCCCGGCGAAGGGGACCATGCCGACCCAGGAGCGCGGCACCCGCCCAGCACGGCCGACTCCCTACCGGCTCGAGGTGATCGAGACCGCCGCAGCGGGCGCGATCGCCGTCGAGATCCGCAACACCGGCACCGTCGGCGCCCACTTCCAGGCGCGTCTGCTCGCCCCGGAAGGCGCGCCGCACAGCTACACCGTCGGCGCCGGCGACAGCATCTCCGTGAGCTGGCCGGTCAGCGGCGACTACGAGATCCACCTGCACGGCCCCAACGGCTTCTTCCGCTCCTACGCCGGCAGCGCGGGCGCCGACCCAGCACCCGCCGCCGTGCGGCAGGAGGGCCGCACCCAGCGGCTCACCGTGGCGGCCCCGAAGAAGGCCGAGATCACCAGCGCGTACGCCGGCAGGGTCCGCTCGCCCCACGTCGACACCCGCGCCACCGGCGGCTGGTACGACCTGACCCTCACGGTCCCGGGCACCACCTGGGCCCGCGGGTTCGCCGGCCACCTGGAGAACGGACGTCCCTCCGTGAGCGACCCGCAGCTGGGCGCCTAGGAGGGATCGGTGGGCCGGTCCTTCTCGGACCGGTCCGTCTGCGGGTCGAGGATCGGGGAGGCAGTCTCGGGGGCTGCCTCGACCTCGGCCCGCTCGGCCTTCTTCGCGGCCTTCTTCGCCGCCTTCTTCTCGAGGCGGTGCACCTCACGCTGCACGATCGCCTCGCGGCGTACGCCGGTGCCGACCAGGTTCACGACCAGGAAGAGCATCGGGTAAATCGGCCAGGGATGGCCGTCGGGCCCGCTGGTGAACAGCCAGATGCCCCAGGTGATGAGACTGACCATCAAGAAGGTGGCGATCGCCTCCTGGAACTCCTTGCGGTACGCAGCCGCCCCCTGCTCGCGGAAGCTGAGCGCCTCGGGCAGGTTCTCCGCGGTCTCCGCCGGAACCGGCGAGACCACCACCAGATCGTCGACGAGCGCGGGCAGCTCACCGAGCGTACGAGCCTCCAGCAGGGTGCCGACCCTCTCGTCGTGCTCCTCGCGGGTCAGCCGGCCGTCGGCGAAGGCGTCGGTGAGAACGGTGCGCACCACCTCGCGATCGGCATCGGAGGCGCGCATGCGTGCGTTGTCGGCCTGCCTCGGGTCGAGGCGGAACCGCGTCCAGAAACCCTCCACGCAACCAGCCTAGACGCCCAGCCCGACACCGTCTGTTGAAGCGGCTGCATTAGAGTGACTGGCGCTGGCTACCTGCTAGTATAGAACACGTTCTAGTTTTGCTCTGCCTAGTTTCGAGGGAGGTGGCGGATGCGGATCGCTCTGCTGTCGTATCGCAGCAAGCCGCACGTCGGCGGTCAAGGCGTCTATATCCGCCATCTGAGTCGGGAGCTCGCGAAGCTCGGTCACACGGTCGAGGTCTTCTCCGGTCAGCCCTACCCCGAGCTCGACCTCGAGGGAGAGGGCATCACCCTCACCAAGGTGCCCAGCCTGGGGCTCTACGAGGAGCCTGACCCGTTCGGCAACCCGAAGCTCTCCGAGATCCGCGACCTGGTCGACGTCGAGGAGTGGGCGCGGATGCGCACGGGTGCCTTCCCGGAGCCGCTGACCTTCGCCAAGCGCGTCCTCAAGGTCCTCAAGGAGCGCACGGACGACTTCGACATCGTCCACGACAACCAGACCCTGGCCACGCCGCTGCTCCGTATCGAGCCCGAGCTGGGCCTGCCGCTGGTGACCACGATCCACCACCCGATCTCCTTCGACCGGCGCATCGAGCTGGAGAGCGCCGAGGGCTGGAAGAAGAAGTTCGGCGTGTGGCGCTGGTACTCGTTCGTGAAGATGCAGGCCAAGGTCGCCTCGCAGCTGCGGCACGTGATCACGCCCTCGGACAACTCCAAGCGCGACATCCTCACCGACTTCGGCGTCCCCTCGGAGCGGGTGCAGACCGTGCACCTCGGCGTGCCCGAGGAGTTCGTCCCGCCGACGACGCCGCGCGTCGAGGGCCGGATCCTGGCCATGGCCAGCGCCGACGCCCCGCTGAAGGGCATCGCCTTCCTGCTGGAGGCCTTCGCCAAGCTGCGCACCGAGCGTGACCTCGAGCTGGTCCTGGTCTCCAAGCCCAAGAAGGACGGGCCGACCGAGCAGCTCATCGAGAAGCTCGCGATCAAGGACCACGTACGTTTCGTCAACGGCATCTCCGACGCCGAGCTCGTCGAGCTGATGGGCTCCGCGGAGATCGCCTGTGTGCCCTCGCTCTACGAGGGCTTCTCGCTGCCCACCGCCGAGCTGATGGCGTGCGGCACCCCGCTCGTCGTCTCTCGTGCCGGCGCGATCCCCGAGGTCGTCGGCCCCGACGACCTGTGCGCGAAGCAGGTCACCCCGGGCGACACCGAGGAGCTCGAGCAGGCCATCGCGGCGCTGCTCGACGACCCCGAGCGCCGGGCCCGCTACTCGGCTGCCGGGCGCGCCCGGGTCGAGGAGCACTTCTCCTGGCACGCCGTCGCCGAGCGGATGACGGCCCTCTATCAGCAGTCCATCGACGAGTTCCACACAGACGAGAGGAAGTGAGCCGTGCTCACCGTTGACTTCGACCGCCTTGGCCTGAAGGCCGGAGAGCGCGTGCTCGACATGGGGGCCGGCGGAGGCCGGCACGCCTTCGAGATGTACCGCCGCGGCGCCGACGTGATCGCGTTCGACCAGGACGCGGAGGAGCTCGCCAAGGTCTCGGAGTGGTTCTTCGCGATGCGCGAGGAGGTCCCCGAGGGCGCGAACGCGGAGATCAAGGAGGGCGACGCCCTCTCCCTGCCGTTCGCCGACGGCGAGTTCGACCGGATCGTGGCCGCCGAGGTGCTCGAGCACATCCACCACGACGTCGACGCGATCAAGGAGCTCGTCCGGGTCCTTCGCCCCGGCGGCACCCTGGCCATCTCGGTGCCGCGCTGGTTGCCCGAGGTCGTCAACTGGAAGCTGTCCGAGGCCTACCACAACACTCCCGGTGGCCACATCCGCATCTACACCGACCACGAGCTCATCGACAAGGTCACCAAGGCCGGCCGCCCCAACGACGGCACCCCCGGCGAGGCGATGATCTTCGAGGGCAAGTCCTACGCCCACGGACTGCACGCGCCCTACTGGTGGCTGAAGTCGGCCGTCGGCGTCGACAACGACAAGCACCCGCTGGTGAAGGCCTACCACCAGGTCCTGGTCTGGGAGATCATGAAGAACCCGCTGCCGCTGCGCCTGGCCGGCAAGGTCCTCGACCCGGTGATCGGCAAGAGCATGGTCCTCTACTTCCGCAAGCCGCATCCCGTCGCCTCCGACCCGACCACGGTCGACTGATCGCCGGATGAGAGTCGAGATCCCGTACGTCGACGGGGTGCTGACCCCTGCCCAGGTCGTCGCCACGGCCGGGTCGATCGCCCGCGCCCAGGAGTCCTCCGGCGCGATCCCGTGGGTGCCCGGCCAGCACACCGACATCTGGAACCACGTCGAGGCGGCCATGGGCCTGCTCGTCGGTGGGCTGGTGGAGGAGGCCGAGGCTGCGTACTCGTGGATTCCGACTCTCCAGAACGCCGACGGCTCCTGGCCGATGAAGATCGTCTCCGGGGCTGCGGTGGAGACGATCGGCGAGTCCAACATGTCCGCCTACTTCGCCGTCGGGCTGTGGCACCACTGGCTGATCCGGCGTGATCGGGCGTTCGTGGAGCGGCTGTGGCCCTCCGTACGCGCCGGGCTCGACTTCGTGGTCGGCCTGCAGCTGCCCTTCGGTGGGATCGCCTGGACGCCGCGCGACCCGTTCGCCCTGCTCACCGGCTCGTCCTCGATCTACCAGTCGCTGCGCGCCGGCGTCGCCCTGGCCGACCTGATGGACGACCCGCAGCCGGAGTGGGAGATCGTCGGCGGCCGGCTCGGTCATGCGCTGCGGCACCACCGCGACGCGTTCGAGGACAAGTCGCACCACTCGATGGACTGGTACTACCCGGTCCTCGGCGGTGCCGTCGTCGGCGCGGCCGGTCACGACCTGATCGCGTCGCGCTGGGACCACTTCGTACGCCCCGGCCTCGGTGCCCTCTGCGTCGACACCAACCCGTGGGTGACAGGTGCGGAGACGTGCGAGCTGGTGATGGCGCTCGACAACATCGGCGACCACCGTCGGGCCCTGACGCTGCTGACGGACATGCAGCACATGCGCGCCGACGACGGTGGCTACTGGACCGGCTGGGTCTACGAGTCGCCCGACTACCCCAATCCGAACCCCAATGCCTTCTGGCCCGAGGAGCACTCCACCTTCACCGCCGCCGCGGTCATCCTGGCCGCGGACGCGCTGGGGGAGCGATATGGCGGCTCCACCGCGGGCTCCGGGATCATGCGCGGCACCTCCCTCGCCGCGGGGTTCGAGGAGCTGGCGCTGGAGTGTGGCTGCGAGACGTCAGAGGCGTCGCAGCACGCGTAGCGACCCCACCGCGTCGATCTCCTCGAACTGCTTCGAGGCGAGCGCGGGCAGGTAGATCTCCTCGTACGGCGGCCTGCCGCCGTCGGCAGGGTCGGGGAAGACGTCGTGGACCAGCAGCAGACCACCCGGCATCACCTTCGGGGCCCAGCCGCGGTAGTCGAGCTGCGCGGGCTCCACGCCGTGGCCGCCGTCGATGAAGAGGAACGAGACCGGCGTGGTCCACCACCGGCTCACGGTCGTCGAGGCGCCGATCACCGCGACCACCTCGTCCTCGAGGCCGGCCTGCTCGATGGTGCGCCGGAAGGTCGGCAGCGTGTCCAGCCGCCCGGTGCGCTCGTCGACCAGGGTCGTGTCGTGGTGCTCCCAGCCGGCCTGGTTCTCCTCGCTGCCGTGGTGGTGGTCGACGGTGAACACCGTGCCCCCGGTCAGCCTCGCCGCCGCACCCAGGTAGACCGACGACTTCCCGCAGTAGGTGCCGATCTCGACCGCGGGTCCGTGCGGCAGCCGCTCCACGGCGTACTCGAACAGTGCGATGCCCTCCTCGGGAGGCATGAACCCCGTGGCGTCGAGAGCGTGCTTGAGCAGATCCGCGGGCATCTCAGGCGTAGACACCCGGGCACCCTAGCCGAGCCGCCGGGCGTCAGCGACAATCCGGTCCATGACGAACACCCAGGGCGCCGCGCCGGCATCGGCCGGGCACTCGGTGCTCGTCGTCCCGGTGCCTGAGCTGGAGACGTACGTCCTGGAGCGGACGCGCCACTACGACGACTCGTTCGTGTCGACCGACCCGGCGTTCGTCCATGCGCACATCACGCTGCTGGCGCCGTTCCTCGCCTCGCCCACGAGCGACGACCTGAGGCTGGTCGAGAAGATCGCGGCCGCGGCGCCGGCGTTCGGCTTCGTGCTCGAGGACGTACGCCTCTTCGCCGGCGGCACGATCTACCTGCATCCGGAGCCCGCGGAGCCGTTCGCCGCGCTGACCGCAGAGCTGAGCTCCGTGTTCCCGCAGTGCCCGCCCTATGCCGGGCTCTTCGAGCCGGTGCCGCACCTGACCGTCGACCACATCGCCGGGGGAGTGGACCTCGCCTCGGCACGTACGTCGCTGGCTCCGTATCTGCCCGCGCGATGTCGTGCGGACCGGATCAGCCTGCAGTGGTACGCGAACCACGACTGCCGGGTGATCGCCGAGTGGCCGCTCGGCGGGCCGGCGGAGGGATGACTCCGCGTCAGGGCGTGGGCGAGGACATCGCCTGCATCACGTAGCCGATCGCGACCAGCATGGTCAGGCTGCTGATGGCGATGCCGGCGACCGCGGCCCAGCGGCCGCGACGCTTGTCGTCGGCCGTGCGGGCCAGGCCGATGATGCCGAGGATGAACCCGAGCGGGCCGCACATCAGCACGCTGGCCAGCAGCGAGGCGACCGAGACCCCGTCGAGCGGGGCGGCGTAGAGCGACCAGGCGTGGGCCGGCTTCTCGGCCGCCGGGGTGGGCTGCTGAGGAGCCGCCGGTTGTGGGGCGACCGGCTGGGGAGCCGGTGCCTGCGGCTTCGCAGGCTGAGGAGCAGCCGGCTGAGGGCGTGGTGTCTCCGCCACCGGGGGAGGAGGCTTCGGCGCCGCGGGCCGCTGCCGGGAGGAGAGCACCGGGTTCGCGGCTCGGGCCTGGCGCGTGGCCTGACGCAGCCGGGTGGCCGAGGGGCGCACCCGAGAGGGAGCGGGCGGGACCGGGCCGGGCGAGCTGCTGCCCGCAGGCGGGGTGGGCCAGGCGGCCCCGCTGCCCCAGGCGGCCCGCCAACGTCGGTCGCGGCTGAGCGGCGGCGCGCCGGCCGCGCCCTCGGACACACTCTCCGGCATGCTCCCCGGCATGCTCCCCGGCGTGCCCGGGGGCGTGCCCTCACGGCGGCGCCGGGCGAGCTCCTCGTCCAGGGTGGCCCGGGCGACGGGGTCGAGAAGCACGTCGCGCGCCCGGTTGATGCGCATCATCAGCTCGCCGTCGGCGGCACGACCGCCACGGTCGGGGTGGAACTGCTTGGCGAGCTCACGATGGCGCGCCCGCACGGCCGCGTCGTCCGCGTCCGGACCGATCTCGAGCACGGCATAGGCGTCGATGAACTTCCCGCTCACTCAACGCCCCCCACGCACAGTCCTTCGATTGTCTGCCTCAGATATCCCAGAGCAGTGAAATCCTAGAGCAGTCACGGCAAGATGCTGGTTTCGCCACGGGAAATTGATCGAGGGCCGCCCGATCGGGCGGCCCTCGCGGTGGAGCGGACGACGAGGCTCGAACTCGCGACCTCAACCTTGGCAAGGTTGCGCTCTACCAACTGAGCTACGTCCGCTTGCGAGAAGAACAGTAGCGGATGTCGTCCGCGGACCTCCAACTGGGGGTCCCGCGTGTCATGCACCTTCTTCCGGGGCATCGGATGAGGGCGTATGCCGCTCGAGCTGTTCCACCAGCTGGGCCACCTGGGCGCGGTGAGCCGCCCGGAGGTCGTCGAGCCGCTCGCCGGCATGAGCACGCTCACGCTCCAGCTCGGCACGGGTGGCATCGCGATCGGCCTTCGCCGCCGCCTCGCTCCCGCGGAGGTCGGCGACCTGGTCCCGAAGCGCTTCGATCTGCTCCCGGGCGGCGTCGCGCTGCGTACGCAGGGCCGTGCTCGTCGCCTCCGCGCTCGCCGCTGCCTTCTCGGACGCCTTCTTCTCGGCGATCAGCTGCTCCTGCAGTCGCGCCATCGCCTTCTCGGCGTGGTCCGCGCGCGCCGTCTCGCTCCGGCGGCGCTGCACGGCCGAGGCGTGCTCGGTGCGCAGCCTCTCGAGGTCGTCGGTCGCGGTCGCATGGGCGGACGTCATCTCCGCCAGCTGCCTCTCGAGCTGGACGATGGCCGCGGCCGCGGTCTCGGCTGCGGTCGCCGCCTTGGCCTCGGCGGTCTCCAGCGCCGCCTGCGCGGCCTGACGGGACTCCTCGGCCGCGCTGGTGGCGGCGAGCGCCTCCCTCAGGACGGCGGCCGAGCGCTCCGACTCCTCCAGCGCCTCGGCGGCCGCGGCATCTGCCTCGTCACGCTCCGCCTCGGCCGTACGCTGCGCCTGCTCGGCCCGCACCGCTCGGGCGCTGGCCGCGGCGATCTGCTCCTGCGCCTCGCTCTGCACGGTGGCGATCTGGGCCTCGGCTGCGGTCAGGTCGCCGAGCGTACGCAGCTCCTCGAGCGCCTTCGGGAGCTGGTCGAGGAACCGGTCGGCGAGCTGGGTCAGCTGCGTGGTGATCTCCGCGGCCCGCTGCTGGGCGGCCTGGACCGGTCGCGCGGACTCCTCGGGGGAGCGTTCCTCCATGAGCCGCTGCAGGCGCTTCCGCTCGCGCCAGGCGGCGGCGCGGTTGTGGGTCGGGTCGTCGCAGTACTCCGGCGGCCGGCCGCTCCCGCTCTCCGAGGCCGCCGCCGGCAGGGGACAGCCGGGGAATCGGCAGAGCTTCTCGTCGACCACGGTCGTTTCCGTCATTCCGTCATCCTAGCGTGACGAAACACGAAACGAATACTAAATGGAGCGCAAATGAGATCCCAGAAAGACAGACAACATAACCGGCATTATGATGTGTGCCTGTGAGAGCGATCGAGCACGGTCCCCAGACCCCCACCGCAGCCCTCGAGGTGACGGAATCCGTCAGAGAGCTCTTTCTCGAGAACCTGAAAGAGCTGCCCCACGAGAAGAGGGCCGAGGCGCTCGCGAGGAGGTTCCTGCTCTCCTACACCGGACACACCCGCGCGGCGTACGGACGAGACCTCGCCGACTGGTTCGCATGGTGCGCCGCCCTGGACATCGACCCGCTGGCCGCCAACCGGGCGATGGTCGACGGCTACGCCCGCCACCTCGAGACGCGGCGGAGCCCGGCGACGATCGCCCGGCGGCTCTCCGCGATCGCCGGTCTCTACCGCTACGGCGTCGCGGAGGACGTCCTGAGCGCGTCCCCGGCCGAGCACATCAAGCGGCCCAAGACCAGCAACGACTCCCAGACCCTGGGCATGGACCGAGGGGAGGCTCGGGCGTTCCTCGCCGCCGCTCGCGAGCACTCGGCCCGCGCGGCGGCCCTGGTGACGCTCCTGCTCCACGACGGCCTGCGCATCTCCGAGGCGCTGGGCGCCGACGTCACCGACCTCAGCCACTCCCGCGGCCACCGGATCCTGACGATCACCCGCAAGGGTGGCGCCCGTCGCGACGTCGTGCTCAACCCGGCGACCTCCGAGGCGCTCGACGCCTACCTGGACGCACGAGCAGACGGACCGGTCTTCGTCACCGGCACCGGCAACCGCTGGCACCGCTCCGAGGCCTTCCGGCTGATCCGCAGGCTGGGCGCCTCCGCGGGCATCGAGCACGGCGACAAGCTCTCCCCGCACAGCCTCCGGCACACCTTCGTGACCCTGGCCCGCGAGGCCGGCGTACCTCTCGAGGACGTCCAGGACGCCGCCGGCCACGCCGACCCGCGCACCACCCGCCGCTACGACCGCGGCCGCCACAACCTCGACCGTCACCCCGCCTACGCCCTGGGTGCGTTCCTCGCCGACTGAGAGCGGCCACGACCCCTCCCCAAGCGTGCCTTCGCGGCGGTAGCCTTCCGGAAGCCCGTCATCGTTGACGAAGGAGATCCGGTATGAACCAGGAACTGACCAGCGACTACGTGGTGGTGGGGGCCGGATCGTCGGGCGCCGTGCTCGCGGCGAGACTCAGCGAGGACCCCAGCGTCCAGGTGACGCTGCTCGAGGCCGGACCGCGCGACAAGAGCATGAACATCCACATCCCGGCGGCGTTCTCGAAGCTCTTCCAGACCGAGCACGACTGGGACTACTTCACCGAGCCGCAGCCCGAGCTCGGCGGCCGGCGGATCTACTGGCCGCGCGGACGGATGCTCGGTGGCTCGTCCTCGATGAACGCGATGATGTGGGTCAAGGGCCTCCAGGCCGACTACGAGGAGTGGGGCGAGGCCGCCGGACCCGAGTGGGGCTGGGACGTCGTCAAGCAGGCCTACGCGGAGCTCGAGGACGTCGAGGACGCCACCGCCCTGGACGGCACCGGTGGCCCGGTCCGCGTCGAGCGGCAGCGCAGTCCCCGGCCCTACACCGAGTCCTTCCTCCAGGCCGCCGAGCAGGCCGGCTACCCGCGCGGCCGTGCCAACGGCCCCAACCCCGAGGCGTACGTCGAGACCATGGTCACCCAGCGCCGAGGTGCCCGGTGGAGCACGGCCGCGGCCTACCTCAAGCCCGCCGCCAGGCGCGCCAACCTCAACGTGGTCACCGGCGCCCAGGCGTCCCGGGTGATCTTCGACGGCACCCGCGCGACCGGGGTCGAGGCTGTCGTCGACGGCCGGCGTACGACGATCACCGCACGGCGCGAGGTGATCCTCTGCGGCGGTGCGATCAACACCCCGCAGCTGCTGATGCTCTCCGGGATCGGCCCGGCCGCCCAGCTGAAGGACCTCGGCATCGACGTCCTCCGGGACGCACCGGAGGTGGGGGAGAACCTCACCGACCACCTCGTCGCCGGGATCGGCTGGGAGGTCGAGCAGGGCTCGCTGGCTACCGCCGAGTCGCTCCGCCACCTGGGCAACTACCTGCTGCGCCGGCGCGGGATGCTCACCTCCAACGTCGGCGAGGCCTACGGCTTCCTGCGCTCACGCCCCGACCTGGACGCGCCCGACATCGAGATGATCTTCGCGCCGGTCGGCTTCTTCGACGAGGGCCTGGTGCCGTTCGAGGGCGAGGCCGTCGTCGCCGGCCCGATCCTGGTCGACCCGGCCAGCCGCGGCCGGATCACGCTCGCCTCCAAGGACCCCTCGGCCAAGGCGGTCATCGACCCGCGCTACCTCACCGACCCCGAGGGCAGGGACCGGGCGGCGATGGTCGAGGGCGTCCGGGTCGCCCTCGACATCGCCTCGCAGCCCGCGCTCAAGCCGATCCTCGGCAGGTTCCTGCGCCCCGACGTACCCGTCGACTCGTCCGTAGAGGAGGTCGCCGACGCGCTCCTGGCCCGTCACGCGCACACCCTCTACCACCCCACCGGCACCTGCCGGATGGGCACGGACGAGGCCAGCGTGGTCGATCCGCACCTCCGCGTACGGGGCGTCGGAGGCCTCCGCGTCGCCGACGCCTCGGTGATGCCACGGATCGTCCGCGGCCACACCAATGCGCCCGCGATCCTGATCGGCGAGCGTGCCGCCGACCTGATCACGAACGGCTGAGCTCATGACGGACTCCTACACCGCCGGAGAGACCACGACCCCGCTGCTGGAGGAGACGATCGGGGCGAGCTTCGACCGCACCGTCGCCAGATTCGGCGACCGGGAGGCGCTGGTCGAGGTGGCGACCGGCAGACGCTGGACGTACGCCGAGATGAACCGCGACGTCGACGCGCTGGCCATCGGTCTCCGCAAGGCCGGGATCGGGAAGGGCGACCGGGTCGGCATCTGGGCGCCCAACTGCGCGGAGTGGACGCTGACCCAGGTGGCGACCGCGAAGATCGGCGCGATCCTGGTCAACATCAACCCGGCCTACCGCACCCACGAGCTGGCGTACGCGCTGACGCAGTCGGGCATCCGCCTGCTCGTCTCCGCGCCCGAGTTCAAGACGTCGGACTACCGGAGCATGGTGGCCGAGGTCCGGGGCGACTGCCCCGACCTGGAGCGGACCGTCTTCATCGGCGACCCGGAGTGGGCCGCGCTCCTCGAGGCCGGCGCCGGCGAGACGCTGAGCGACCACCTCACCGACGAGCTGAGCCCGGACGACCCGATCAACATCCAGTACACCTCGGGCACCACCGGCTATCCCAAGGGCGCGACGCTGAGCCACCGCAACATCCTCAACAACGGCTACTTCACCACCGAGACGATCGGCTTCACCGAGCACGACCGGCTGGCGATCCCGGTGCCGTTCTACCACTGCTTCGGGATGGTGATGGGCAACCTCGGCTGCATCACCCACGGCGCCACGATGGTCATCCCGGGCCAGGCCTTCGACCCGGCGGCGACCCTGAAGGCGGTCCAGGACGAGCGCTGCACGGCAGTCTACGGCGTACCGACGATGTTCATCGCCATGCAGAACCACCCCGACTTCGCGACGTACGACCTGAGCACGCTGCGCACCGGGATCATGGCGGGCAGCCCGTGCCCGGTCGAGGTGATGAAGCGGTGCGTCAGCGAGATGCACATGAGCGAGGTCTCGATCGCCTACGGGATGACCGAGACCTCGCCGGTCTCGACCCAGACCAGGCGGGACGACGATCTCGAGCACCGTACCGCCACCGTCGGCCGGGTGCACCCCCACGTCGAGGTACGCGTCGTCGACCCTGCCTCGGGCGAGGTGCTGCCACGTGGCGAGGCGGGCGAGTTCCAGACCCGCGGATACTCGGTGATGCTCGGCTACTGGGCCGACGAGGGGAAGACGCGGGCGGCGATCGACGCGGAGGGCTGGATGCACACCGGCGACCTCGCCGTGATGAACCCTGACGGCTACTGCAACATCGTCGGCCGCATCAAGGACATGGTCATCCGCGGCGGGGAGAACATCTACCCCCGCGAGATCGAGGAGTTCCTCTACACCCACCCCGACATCGAGGACGTCCAGGTGATCGGCGTCCCCGACGAGAAGTACGGCGAGGAGCTCTGCGCCTGGGTGCGGCTGCGCCCCGGCGCGGAGCCGATGACCGCCGAGACCCTGAAGGCGTACGCCACCGGCAAGCTCGCCCACTACAAGATCCCGCGCTACGTCCTGGTCGTCGAGGAGTTCCCGATGACCGTGACCGGCAAGGTCCGCAAGGTCGAGATGCGGGAGAAGACGGTCTCCGAGCTCGGGCTGTAGCGGCTCAGGTCAGCGAGGCCGCCGCGACCGCGGTGTCGTCGCCGTCGAGGGTGATCTCGACCCGCTCGACGTCGGCGATCGGCACCGCGGAGGAAGCGTCGAGCCCGAGGGTCTCCCCGCCCGACCAGGTCCACGACCCGGCGACCGTGCGGGCACCGTCGCGGCCGATCAGGACGAGGTCGTACCTCACCGGCTCACCCTGGAACCCCGACGCCGGCGGGCTCTGCCCGGGCTTGGGCGGGTAGTGGCAGCTCCACCTCAGCTTGGTGCCCCACGAGGTCGGAGTGACGACCAGCTGGGCCCACATGTCGACGCTGCCGACGGGGCGCAGGTCGACGGTGCGTACGTTCGTTCCGGTGGAGTCCGACGGTGCAGCGGAGCCGGACGGGGTGGCTGTCGGCTCCCGGGCGCCGTCGCGCCCGAGCACCAGTCCTCCGATCGCCGTGCCACCGGCGAGGAGGACGACGGCGGCTGCGACCGCGAGCCCCCGGCGCCGCAGCCGCGACCTGCGTACGGCGTCGGCGAGGTCCGCGAGCAGCGGTGCCGCGACCTCGGCGGCGGTGTCCTCGAGGAGCTCCTCGGCCTCCTCGCGCGAGAGCGCGCCGAGCAACCCCGGCATGCCGGCGAGCTCGGCGACGGCATCGCGGCACAAGGAGCAGCCGGTCAGGTGCCGCTCGTAGGCCCTGCGGTCGCTCGGGCTCAGCGCCCCGAGCACGTAGGACGCGTCCCAGTCGGCGAACGTCTCGTGCGCGGAGGCATCCAGGTCATCGTTCATGATGTGACCCCCTTCTCTTGCAGGGCGAGACGCAGGGCTCGCAGACCGTAGTGCAACCGAGACTTGACCGTTCCGGGCGGGATGTCGAGCTCGCGGGCGAGCTCGGCGACCGACCGGCCGCCGTAGTAGGCACCGACCACTACCGCCCGGTGATCGGGGGAGAGGGCGAGCAGGGCGTCGGCCACCACCCAGGAGTCGAGCACGGCCTGGGTCTCGTCGGCCCGTGTCCCCTCGGGCGGTGACTCCGCGGCGTACTCCCGTCGCCGGCGCGCGCTGCGCAGATCGTCGATGACGAGGTTGCGGGCCGTGGTGAACAGCCAGGCGCGTACGCCCTCGTCGGGCCGCTGCAGCACCTCCGGGTTGCGCCAGGCGCGCAGCAGCGTCTCCTGCACCACGTCGCGGGCCTCCTCGGCGTCGCCGGTGCGGCGTACGACGTAGCGGTAGAGCGCCTCGGAGTGGGCGTCGTGCACCGCTACGAGCAGCTCGTCCTCCGCGCCCATGTCACCTCCCCGCACCGATTCAGGATCCCAGAGCCCCGGTCATCCCTTGGCCAGGTCGAGCGAGAACTCGACGCTGCCGGTGTCCTCGACCTTCACGAAGCCCAGGTTCGGGGCCTCGACGCCGAAGTCGGCGAAGGTGATCGGCACGCTGCCGACGACCTGGAGAGCGTCGGCGTCGCCGCCGACCTCCGCTTCCACGGTCACCGACTTCGTCTCGCCGTGCACGGTGAGGTCGCCGACCAGCTCGACCTCGGTCGCGCCATCCGCGAGAGTGGCCGGCTCCGTCAGCTCGAAGGTGGCGGTCGGGAACTTGTCGGCCTCGACCGCGTTGTCGCGGAAGTAGTCGTCCCGGTTGCCGGAGTCGGTGGCGATCGTGGCCACCTCGACCTCGATGCTCGCCTCGGTGACCTCGCTGTCGGCGATGGTGACCTGACCGGTCACGTCCTCGGTACGGCCGGTGACGGTGACGTCCTTGCCCTGCAGCACCTCGTCGAGGCGGTAGCCGGCGTAGGAGCCGTCGGAGACGGTCCAGGTCCCGCTGCTGTCCGCGCCGTCCGTGGGTGCCGCCGACGCGCTGAGGCTGGGCTCGTCGGCCGCTGCCTCCTCGGCGCGGTCCGCGTACCAACCCGGTCCGAAGATCGCCGCGGCGCCCCCGACCACGACCGCTGCCGCACCGATCCCGACTGCTGCTTTCGTACGTGTCCGCACGCCGCTTCCTCTCGCCGCGAGGCCGACCCGATGCCGGCCTTCACCCCTCACTACGGAGTGCTGCGGCGAACGGTTCAAACGAGCCCGCGTGACGGGTGACACAATCGGTCGCGGCCCCCGATCGAACCCCAAGGAGACTCCCCATGCCCCAGACCCCGCTCGAGCTCTTCGGCACCGAGGCCCTCATCGGCGACGAGGACCGCGCGATCCGCGACACGGTGAGATCCTTCGCGGAGAAGGAGATCAAGCCGCACCTCGCCGACTGGTTCGAGGCGGGCTCGGTGCCGGTCAAGGAGCTGGCTCCCGAGCTCGGCAAGCTGGGCGTGCTCGGGATGCATCTGGAGGGCTACGGCTGCGCCGGCACGTCGGCGACCGCGTACGGCCTGGCCTGCCTGGAGCTCGAGGCGGCCGACTCCGGGATCCGCTCGCTGGTCTCCGTGCAGGGATCGCTCGCGATGTTCGCGATCTGGAGGTGGGGGAGCGAGGAGCAGAAGCAGGAGTGGCTGCCGCGGATGGCCGCCGGCGAGGCGATCGGCTGCTTCGGGCTCACCGAGCCCGACTTCGGCTCCAACCCGGCCGGGATGCGCACGCGGGCCCGCCGTGATGGCGACGACTGGGTCTTGAGCGGCGCCAAGATGTGGATCACCAACGCCCCGGTCGCCGACGTCGCGGTCGTCTGGGCCCAGACCGACGAAGGCGAGAACGGCAAGGGGATCCGCGGGTTCGTGGTCCCCACAGACACCCCGGGGTTCTCCGCCCCGGTGATCAAGCAGAAGCTCTCGCTGCGCGCCTCGGTCACCGGCGAGATCGTCCTGGACTCGGTCCGCCTTCCGGCCTCCGCGGCGTTCCCCGAGGTCAGGGGCCTGAAGGGGCCGCTGTCCTGTCTCAACGAGGCCCGCTTCGGCATCGTCTTCGGCGCCGTCGGCGCCGCCCGCGACTGCCTGGAGTCGGCCATCGCGTACGCCGCCTCCCGCGAGATCTACGACAAGCCGCTCGCCGGCTACCAGATCACCCAGACCAAGCTCGCCGACATGACCCTCGAGCTCGGCAAGGCGATGCTGCTGGCGCTGCACCTCGGGCGGCTGAAGGACGAGGGCACCCTCCGCTCGGAGCAGATCTCGCTGGGCAAGCTCAACAACGTCCGCGAGGCCATCGCCATCGCCCGCGAGTGCCGCACCATCCTCGCGGCCAACGGGGTCACGCTCGAGTACCCGGTCCTGCGCCACGCCAACAACCTCGAGTCGGTCCTGACGTACGAGGGCACCAGCGAGGTCCACCAGCTCATCATCGGTCAGGCGCTCACCGGGGAGTCCGCGTTCCGCTGACGGGTTTCCCTCGTATCGGGTCCTGCACGAGCAGCGCCTCGCGGGGTGAACGAACTTTCGTTCACCCCGCAAGGCCATTTCGGCTCAGGCGGCCAACGCCTCCGTGGCCGGCACGGAGTCAGCCGAGGCCTTGCGGGTCTCTCGGAGGATCAGCAGGCCGCTGAGCGCGATCACGACGGCGGTGAAGCCGTGGATGCCCAGCGCGGCGGCGACGGTGCCGTGGTGGGTCAGCACGTTGATCATGTCGGCGAACGGGGCGACGGCCTCCATCAGCAGGATCAGGCCCAGGGCACGACGATGGCCGGTCACCAGCAGGATCCCGGTCATCAGGCCCATCGAGAGCTCCCGGATGCCCTTCATGACGAGGAACCCGCCGCCGTCGCCCTCGGGCCACGTCGGCAGCCCGACGCCGGGAGCGCTCACCTCGGGCATCAGGATGAAGGAGAACCCGAGGTAGAAGGCGAACAGGGTGACGGCGGTGGCGAGGACGGTGTTGACGGTCTTCAGTGACATGGTGCTTCTCCTTGTGGGGTTCGGAAGGGTGCTCAGGTCAGGGCGGTGACCAGCAGGGCGAAAGCGGCGACGATGACGGCGACGCGGAGGTAGTGCCAGCGTTCCCAGCGGTTGAGCTGTGTCCGCCAGTCCTCGGGCCGGTTCTCGGGGGTCCATGCCTTGTTCCGGTTGTTGATCGGGACGAGCAGCAGGACCGACATGAGGACGCTGAGGGCCAGGAGCGCGCCGGCGGTGACGACGAGGACGGTGCCGTGGAGCCCCCACCCGGCGATGGCCCAGATGCCCACGAGCACGAGCGAGCCGATGTACCAGACCGGCATCACGGCGCCGAGCATCCGGCCCCCGTGAGCATGGCCGAGCTGGCTGCTGTCCTCCGGGAGCGCGTTGAGGATCCGGCTCATGATGAAGGCGACGGAGAACTCGACGCCCACCATCACGCCCACGACCACGGTGGTGACGATCTCGAGTGTGCTGAACATGACGCTCCTTGGAAACTAGCACTGCTAGAACGAAGTGCAACGCTAGCAGTGCTGCCGCTCGGATGTCTAGCAGTGCTAGGCTCGAGTCATGTCGGTACAGGAGCGCAAGCAGCGCGAGCGAGCAGACCGTGAGCGCCTGATCGTGGCGACGGCCCGTGAGCTCGCCGAGCAGCAGGGCTGGGACGCGGTGACCACGCGCCGGCTCGCCGAGCGGATCGAATACAGCCAGCCCGTCCTCTACAGCCACTTCCGCGGCAAGCGCGAGATCATCGGCGCCGTGGCGCTCGAGGGCGCCGCCGAGATGGCCGTGGCGATGCGGGTGGCCACCGCGGCCGCCGACACCCCGCGCGAGCGCGTCGCCGCCCTCGCTCACGCCTATCTCGACTTCGCCGACCGCAACCCGGCGGTCTACGACGCCCTGTTCCAGCTCGACGGCGGCCTGGCGTACGCGCAGGAGGACACCCCGGAGCAGCTGAAGGACGCCTTCGCGGCGCTGGTGGAGACCTTGGGCGAGGTGGCGGGGGACGGGGTCCACCCGGAGCTGTTCACCGAGGTCTTCTGGGCGTCCCTGCATGGGATCGCGACCCTGACCCGGTCGAGGCGACTGCTGCCCGAGGACGCGGAGAAGCGGCTGGAGCTGCTGGTCGACCGCCTCGCGGTGTTCTGAGCCGCGGCCCCGTCAGTCGCGCGGGACCAGGAAGGACGCCCGCCAGAGCTTGCGGTCCTTCTCCGAGACCATCCCGTGCTCGGTGAGGTACGGCATCATCTTCTCGCCCATCCAGGCCAGTGTCGCGCGGTAGTGCTCGTTGCCGAGCGCCTCGCGCCGGGCGGCCATCGGGTCGAGCCCGACGGCCGCGTAGCAGTCGGGGTGGACCAGCGAGCGAGCCATCACGTAGGCCGAGCGGGCGGTGAGGTTCTGGTGGAGCCGGAGCTGCGTACGCCCGATCTTCTGCGACATCGCCGCGGCGAGCTCCTCGCGGGCGAAGGTGACGTGGCGGGCCTCCTCGGTCACGTGGATGCGGGAGGCCATCCGGGTCAGCGGCTGGCAGCGCTCGTCCTTCATCAGCTCGCGCTGCCACCGGTCGAGCGGCTCCTCGCCGACCAGGGTCGCGGAGAAGACGCTGGGTCCGTGCAGCAGGGGAGCGAACTTCCCGATCCGCAGGACGGCGGACCGCGGACCGTACGCCGGTGCGCCCATCGACGCGATCGCCCGCCCGAACATGACCGAATGACGGGTCTCGTCACCGATCTCGGTCAGCGCGTACTGCGTCCGAGCCGTGCGCGGGTCGGCGCCGTAGACCTCCCGGAGGAGCAGCTGCATCAGCAGCACCTCGAACCACAGGCCGACGCTCATGATGCTGGCCACCTCGTGCCGGGACAGCTCGATCTGCTGCTCCTGGCTGAGCCGGTCCCACATCGGGGTGCCGTAGAGGGAGACGCGCTCGGGCTGCATCCACCACAGCCCCTCGACGGGCGCCGCGTCCCAGTCGAGATCGACCTCCGGGTCGTAGGACTGACGCGCGGTGGAGCGCAGGAGCCGGTCGGACGTCGGGTCGGCGATGGTCATTCTTCTCCAGACTGAACTATGTGTTACCGAGAGTTACGGATAGTTGCTAGAGTGCAGGACATGACACGGAACGTCAAGGACGACGGCCGCTCCTCGCGCTGGGACTCACACCGCGAGACGAGGCGCGCGGAGCTGGTCGCAGCAGCCGTACGTGCCGTCGACTCGGGCGGCACCGAGGTCTCGATCGCAGACATCGCCGCGGAGGCGGGCGTCAGCAAGCCGGTGCTCTACCGCTACTTCGCCGACAAGGCGGAGCTGCACGGCGCGGTGGGGATGTGGGCTGCGCGGCAGATCCTCGACGCGGTCGTCGACGCCGTGCTCGCCCCCGCGCCGACCCGCGAGCGCGTCCAGGCCGGGGTCGCTGCGTACGTCGAGACCATCGCCGGCCACCCCAACGTCTACCTGCTCCTGGTGCGCCAGCACACCGGCGGCACCGACCCGCTCGCCGACGGGAAGCAGCTGATCGCGGCGACCTTCGCGCGGCTGCTCGGCGACACCTTCGGCCGGCTCGGTGTCGACGCCGCCGGCGCTGAGCCGTGGGCGCACAGCCTGGTCGGGATCGGGGAGTCGGCGGGTCAGTGGTGGCTCGACCGGCGCACGATGTCGCGCGCCGCGTTCACCCGCTATCTCAGCGAGTTCGTCTGGCACGCACTGGAGGGCACCACCGCGGAGTACGGGGTCGACCTGAGCGCCCTGGACCGCCCTGAGATCGTCACCCCGCTGCGAAAGAGCCCCCGATGAGCGAGCACGAGCCCCAGCACCTCTACGACGGCCCCGCCCGGCTCGAGTCCGCGGACGGCGCCTGGGATGTCGATGTCGCCCTGCGCGGCGTCTTTCAGCCGATCGACGGCCACTTCCACTGGTACGGCCGGGTCGGGACGACCCTCGACGGCGTACGCAACGGGCAGACGGTCACCGTCCACACCGATCACGGCGTGGCCGAGGGCAGGCTCTCGGACATCGACCCGTGGGGCCGGTTCCGGATCTCCGGAACGGGAAGGCCACCCTTCTGACCACCGACCCTTCGCCTCAGCGCACGAGCATGAGCGTCGCCGCGCCGATCCCGACGACGACGATCAGCGAGCGCAGGACCGTGGCCGGCAGTCGCCGGCCGATGTGGGCCCCGACGTACCCACCCACGACCGACCCTCCGGCGAGCAGCCCGACGGCCAGCCAGTCGAGGTCGGCGATGGCCAGGAAGATCACCGTCGCGACCACGTTCGACGCCATCACCGCGAACGTCTTGAGCGCGTTGACGATGCGGAAGTCCAGGTCGGTGCCGAGCCCGAGCACGGCCATCATCATCACGCCGGAGCCGGCGCCGAAGTAGCCGCCGTAGACGCCGGTCAGCGTCGCGAAGACCGTGGTGAGGCCTGAGATCCGCACCCTCGGCTCGTCGTCGGTGGCGTGCTGGCGCAGGAACTTGCTCAGCCGCGGCTGCACCCCCACCAGTACGCAGGTGCCCAGGATCAGCCAGGGGACCACCGCCTCGAACACCGACCCCGGCAGCCACAGCAGGAGCAGCGACCCGGCGATGCCGCCGCCGGCAGCCGTGATCAGCACCGCAGCGGTCACGCCGGGATGCTCGGCCAGCTCACGCCGGTAGCCGAAGGAGCCGCTGAGCCCGGCCGGCGTCATCCCGACCGTGTTGGAGGTGTTGGCCACCACCGGCGGCAGGCCGACGGCGACCAGGACGGGGAAGCTGAGCAGCGAGGCGACGCCCACGGTGGAGGTGAGGATGCCCGCGCCCAGGCCCGCGGCGAGCACCGCGAGCTGGTCGACCCAGGTCATCAGTCGCGGAGCAGGGCGACGTCGCTGACGAGCATGACGTGGCCGTGCATCGCAGCGGCCGCCGCCTCGGCGTCCCCTGCGGCGATCGCGTCGGCGATCTTCTGGTGGCCGGCGAGGGAGGTCTTGGGCCGGTCCGGTTGGGAGAGCGACTCGATGCGGGTCTCGCGGATCAGCTCGCTGATCTCGGTCATCATCTGCTCGAGCAGGGGGGAGTGGGCGGCCTCGGTGACCGCCCGGTGGAAGAGCTCGTCGCCCTGGACGCCGCGCCCCCCGCCGTCGATGTCGGCCTTCATCGCCTTCAGCGCCGCCTCGATGTGCTCGAGGTCTTCCTGCGTACGCCGCTCGGCGGCCAGCGCGGCGATCTTGGTCTCCAGCGCGTCGCGGGCCTCGATGACATCGGGGATACGCTCCGCGTGCGCCCGGATCGCATCGGTGATGCGCTCGACCCTGGGCTTGTCGGTCAGTACGGTCCCGTCGCCGTGCCGCACCGCGACCACGCCGATCACCTCGAGCGCGACGAGGGCCTGGCTGAGGGTCGCCCGGCTCACCCCGAGGCTGGTGGCGAGCTGCCGCTCCGGCGGCAACCGGTCCCCGGCCTTCAGGTCCTTCTCCGAGATCCAGGCCGTGATCTGCTCCGCGACCTGCTCGTACAGGCGGGTTCGCTGCAGCGGACGCGGAAAGCGTGCGGACTCACTCATGACTACAGAGTATGGACGTCCGGGTGGATTGACCTATTGGCTAGGCCACCAATGCCTGTGGGACACATCACAACCGAGACGTGGCCGCCCTCTGCAGGGAGCGGCCACGTCGTCGTCGTACGGCATCGGGCTGGTCAGCCCACGTGCACGCCGCCGCCCTGCCCGTCCGTCGCCAGCTCGGTGTGCTTGACGTTGAGGAAGATCCAGATGACCGCGGAGGCCGCGAGCATCATCACGGATCCGACCAGGAACGCCGCTTGGGCGCCGGAGGTGAAGGTGCCCTGGAACAGCGCGCCCTGGAAGAAGGACAGGTCGCTGCCCGGGATCAGGGCGTTCGGGTCCATCCCGGCCTTGGTGATGCCGTCGTGCAGCGGAGCGGCGATGTCGTCACCACGGTTGTTGCTGAACTGGAGCGCCACCGTGCTCAGAATCGCGAGCCCGAGCGCGCCGCCGACCTGCTGCATCGTGTTGAGGACGCCGGAGCCGATGCCCGAGTCCTCGGTCCGCACGTTGTGCACCGCGGTCAGGGTGAGCGGCACGAACACCATGCCCATGCCGATCGCCATCAGGACGATGTACGGGAACAGGTGGGCCCAGTAGTTCACGTCCGCACCGACGGGGTTGCCCGCGCCGAGCGCCGCGAGGACGGCCGAGGGGCTGTCGTCGACGTCGATCCGGGAGAACATGAACAGCGAGATCGCGGCGAGCAGGGTGCCGGTGCCGGCGAGGTAGCGCGGAGCGATCCGGGCCACCAGGTTGGACGACACGGCTGCGCCGATCACGATGCCGAACGAGAACGGCAGGAACGAGAAGCCGGCCTCGAGCGGGCTGAACCCCTTGATCTGCTGCACGAACAGGCTCAGGTAGAAGAACATCGCGAACATCGCGGCCGGGGCGATCATCATGGCCACGAAGCTCGTGGCCCGCGTCCGGTTCGCGAAGATCCGCATCGGCAGCAGCGGGTGGTCGACCCGCGACTCGATGACGACGAACGCGATCAGCAGGGCAACGCCCGCGACGAGCGAGCTGATGGTCTGGACGTGGTCCCAGCCGTAGGCCTCCTCGCCGGCGCGCGAGAGACCGAACACGATGCCCAGCAGGCCGAAGGTGCCGGTGATGGCGCCCGGGATGTCCAGCCAGCCGGTGTGCTTCTCCGACTCCCGCAGGATGCGAGGAGCCGCGAAGGCGGCCAGCAGGCCGATCGGGACGTTGATCAGGAAGGTGAGCCGCCAGCCGTCGACGCCCAGGGGCTGGTCGAGGCCGGTGAGCCAACCGCCGAGGATCAGGCCGATCGCGGCGCCGATGCCCGACATGGTCGCGTACGCCGCCATCGCCCGGTTGCGCTGCGGGCCGGCGGGGAACGTCGTGGTGATCAGCGCGAGCGCGGCCGGCGCGGCGAGCGCGGCCCCTACGCCTTGGAGGCCCCGCGAGCCCAGCAGCAGCGCCTCGTTCTGGGCGAGCCCACCGAGGAGCGAGCCGATGGCGAAGACGGTGAGGCCGGTCATGAACAGGCGGCGCCGTCCGTAGAGGTCGCCGAGGCGGCCGCCGAGGAGCAGCAGGCCGCCGAACGCGAGCGCGTAGCCGGTGACGATCCAGGTCAGGTTGGCCTGGGAGATGTCGAGGTCCCTACCGATGTAGGGCAACGCGATGTTGGCGATGGTCGAGTCGAGCACCACCATCAGCTGGGCGGTGAGGATGAGCACAAGGGCGAGACCGGCGTGCGGGACCTTGGCCTTCTCCTGCTCCGGCGGCGCGGTCGTGGAGATCGTCCCTTCGGCGCCGAGGGATTCGGTGTTGGTCATCAGTTGGATTCCTTGGTGTGGGTTGGAGTCAGCCGCGGATCACGGCAGGGAGGATGAGCTGGTCGACCACCTTGGCGATCAGCTCGGTGGTCGGCGGCTCCCCGAGGAGGAATGTGTGGTGCAGGACGATGCCCGGGAGGGCGGAGGAGATCAGCTCGAGATCGAGGTCGTCGCGGAGCTCGCCGCGCTCCTGCGCGCGGCGGAACATCTCGGTCGCGATGGCCTTCTTGGGGCCGACGACACCGCGCCGGAACGCCTCCGCGAACTCGGCGTCACGGGAGATCGCGGTGACGACGCTGCCGAAGATCGCGATCTGGCGCTGGTCGGTGAGACCGCCCATCCCGCAGAACGCGCCCAGCAGGTCCCCGCGTAGGTCGCCGGTGTCGGGAGCCGTCATCGGCTCCTTGGTCGAGGTGAGCGCGTCGATCACGAGCTGGGCCTTGCCGTTCCACCGGCGGTAGAGCGTCGCCTTGGAGGCCTTGGCCCGCCCGGCGACGGCGTCCATCGTGAGCCGGTCGTAGCCCTGCTCGGCCAGGATGTCGATCGTCGCGTCGAAGATCTCCTGCTCCCGCTCGCCCTCGACTCGCGGGCGAGACTGCGCCTCAGCGGCGGCCTGGGCGGCTCGGGTGGGGGACATCGGGCACCTCGCAAGAGACTGGTTGATGAAACGGAACGGTTTCGTTTCAACTGATAGTACGGAGTCGTTTCATGCCACGCAAGTCGGCCGTGGGTATTGACGATCCCCGGATTGTCCTATTGGCTAGGCCACTGAGCCGATGGTGATGCGAGTCACACCGGCACCACGTGGGGGCCAAACAGAAGGGAAGTCCGATGGGACCGGAATGGGTGGCGATCATCGCGTTGGTCGCCTTGTTCGTGGCCGGCACGTTGCTGCCGATCAACATGGGAGCTCTGGCGTACGTCGCGGCGTGGCTGGTCGGGATGTTCGCGCTGAACCTCGACGAGAAGGAGATCCTCGCCGGCGTCAGCGCCGACCTGATCCTGACGCTGATAGGTGTCACCTATCTGTTCGCGATCGCGAGGAACAACGGAACGGTCGACCTGATCGTGAGCAGTGCCGTCCGCGCGGTCGGCGGCAGAGTCGCGCTCATCCCGTGGGTGATGTTCGCGGTGACCGCGCTGCTGACCGCCATGGGTGCCGCCAGCCCGGCGGCCTGCGCGATCATCGGACCGGTGGCGCTCGGCTTCGCCGGCCGCTACAAGATCAACCCGCTGATGATGGGCATGTTCGTCGTGCACGGCGCCCAGGGCGGCGGCTTCTCGCCGATCAGCATCTACGGCACGATCACCAACTCGGTCATGGTCGACAACGGCCTGCCCGCCAGCGAGATGACGGTCTTCCTGACCAGCCTGGTGGTCAACCTGATCATGGCGACGATCCTCTTCTTCGTCCTCGGTGGACGTGCGCTGATGGACACGCGGCTCGACCCTGACGAGGCGGCCAGCGCCGCTGCCGGCGTACCGGGTGAGCTGAACGAGGGCGGCGTGACCGTCCCGGCCCGCGGCTACGGCACCGTCGCCCCGAC
The DNA here is from genome assembly GCA_040302365.1 of Nocardioides sp. NPDC126508. Lineage (GTDB taxonomy): Bacteria > Actinomycetota > Actinomycetes > Propionibacteriales > Nocardioidaceae > Nocardioides. The sequence continues at coordinate 959,718 of JBEOUM010000001.1, read as the reverse complement.
CGGCACCAAGCCCGGCATCCGCACCGAGCAGACCCTGACCCTGGCCGCCTTCGTGATCGTCGCCGCCGTCGCGCTGTTCTTCGACAAGAACATCGGCTTCGCCTCGATCACCGCGGCGACCGTCCTCGCGGCGCTCTCGCCGAGCCAGCACAAGGACGCCATCCGCCAGATCGCCTGGCCGACCGTGCTCCTGGTCGCCGGCGTCTCGACGTACGCCACGATCCTGAACACCGCCGGATCGCCGGAGTTCGTGGGTGGCTGGGCCGCGGGCCTGGGCGTCGCGGCGATCGGCGCGCTCGTCCTCTGCTACGTGGGCGGCGTGGTCTCCGCCTTCGCTTCCTCGACGGCACTGCTCCCGATCATCATCCCGATCGCGGTACCGCTGATCGCCGAGGGCGGGATCTCCGCGGCCATGTTCGTGGCGGCGCTGGCGATCTCCTCGACGATCGTCGACGTGAGCCCGTTCTCCACCAACGGCGCGCTGATGCTGGCCAACCGGCCCGAGAGCATCACCGAGGAGCGCTACTACAAGCAGATCCTCGGCTACAGCGTGATCGTGGTGCTCGTGGGTCCCCTCCTGGTCTGGGCCACCATGGTCCTCCCGGGCTGGTGACGCGCATGCGTGGGCCGCTCGACGACGTGGTCGTCCTCGACCTCTCCCGCGCCCTGGCCGGGCCGCACGCCGCGATGATGATGGGCGACCTCGGCGCCCGGGTCATCAAGGTGGAGGCGCCCGGGCACGGCGACGACACCCGGGGCTGGGGCCCGCCGTTCGTGGGGGAGGAGGGGCAGCGCGAGGCGACGTACTTCCTCTCGGCGAACCGCAACAAGGAGTCGATCACCCTCGACCTCAAGGACACCGCGGACAAGGACGTGCTGCTGCGGCTGGTCGACCGGGCCGACGTGCTGATCGAGAACTTCCGCACCGGCGTGCTGGACCGGCTCGGGCTGGGCATCGACGAGCTCCAGGCCCGCAACCCACGCCTCGTCGTCCTCTCGATCACCGGGTTCGGCCACGACGGGCCCGAGGGTGGGCGGTCCGGCTACGACCAGATCGCGCAGGGCGAGGCCGGGCTGATGTCGCTCACCGGCTCGGGCCCCGACGACCCCCAGCGGGTCGGCACCCCCATCGCCGACCTGCTGGCCGGGATGTACGGCGCCTACGGCCTGCTCGCCGCGCTCCACGAGCGGGACCGCACCGGCCGCGGCACCGTCGTACGCACCTCGCTGCTCTCCGCCGTCGTCGGCGTCCACGGGTTCCAGGGCACCCGCTGGACGGTGGCGGGCGAGGTCGGCCGCGCGCAGGGAAACCATCACCCGAGCATCTCGCCGTACGGCCTGTTCCGCTGCGCCGACGGGACCGTGCAGATCGCGGTGGGGAGCGAGGGGCTGTGGCGGCGGTTCTGCACCGCCTTCGACATCTCGCCGGACATCGACGGGATGGCCACCAACCCCGAGCGCGCGGCCAACCGGGACAAGGTCGTCGATCTCGTCGAGACGCTCTTCGAGCCATGGCCGGCCGAGGAGCTGCTCGCCAAGCTCGCCGAGGCCGGCGTCCCGGCCGGCAAGGTGCGCTCCCTGGACGAGGTCTACGCCTGGGAGCAGACCGCCAGCCAGGGTCTGCTGATCGACGTCGACCACTCCACCCTCGGCCACCTCACCCTGCCCGGACCGCCGCTGCGGTTCTTCGCCGAGGGCGCCGAGGTGACCCCGTCGGACCACGCCGCGCCGCCGACACTCGACCAGCACGGCTCCCAGCTGCGTACCTGGGTGGCGGACCAGCCCTGAAATGAGCAGAGGGAGGGGCGCCCGGCTGCGATACTCCAGGATCATGGACGACTCTGGCAGTGACGGCGCCCCTCTCCGGCTCAACAGCGCCGCCGGCCGCTGGGTGCTGCTGACCACGGTGCTCGGCTCGGGGCTGGCGATGCTCGACTCGACCGTCGTCAACGTCGCGCTCGGCCGGATCGGCGAGGATCTCGACGCGGGCTTCTCGGGTCTGCAGTGGACGGTGAACGCCTACACGCTGAGCCTCGCCGCGCTGATCCTCCTCGGCGGCTCGCTCGGTGACCGCTTCGGGCGGCGCCGAGTGTTCCTGATCGGCGTGGTGTGGTTCGCCGTCGCCTCCTTGCTGTGCGGGCTGGCGCCCGACATCGATCTGCTGATCGCGGCGCGCGGGCTGCAGGGGGTCGGCGGCGCGCTCCTGACACCGGGGAGCCTGGCGATCATCGCCGCGTCGTTCCATGCCGAGGACAGGTCCGCGGCCGTGGGCGCCTGGTCGGGGCTCAGCGGTATCGCCGCCGCGATCGGGCCGCTCGTGGGTGGCTGGCTGGTCGAGATCGACTGGCGACTGGTCTTCCTCGTCAACGTCCCGGTCGCGGTGCTGGTCGTGGTCGTCGCCATCCGCCACGTACCGGAGAGCCGTGATCCGGACGCCGGCGGCCGCCTCGACCTGACCGGTACGGTGCTCGCCGCGGCCGGCCTGGGCGTCCTCACCTTCGGGCTGACCCGGGCCGGCGAGACGGGGTTCGTCGGGTCGGTGGCGGCGACCGCGGCAGCCGGCGTCGCCTGCCTGGCCGCCTTCGTGATCGTCGAGGCCAGGTCGACCCACCCGCTGGTGCCGCTCGAGCTCTTCCGCAACCCGCAGTTCAGCGCGGCCAACGCGGTCACCCTGCTCGTCTACGCCGCGCTCGGGGTGATCTTCGTGCTGCTCGTCCTGCAGCTCCAGGTCGTCAGCGGCTGGTCGCCTCTCGCCGCGGGATCGGCCATGCTCCCGGTGACCGTGGTGATGCTGCTCTTCTCGTCCCGTGCGGGCGCGCTGGCCCAGCGCATCGGTCCGCGTCTTCCGATGACCCTCGGGCCGCTGCTCGCCGCCGGCGGCGTCCTCTGGATGGGTCGGATCGGCCCCGAGGCGTCGTACGTCCTCGACGTGCTCGCGCCCGTCCTGCTCTTCGCCGCCGGACTCACCCTGCTGGTCGCGCCGCTGACCGCCACCGTGCTCGACGCCGCTGACGACCGGCATGCCGGCATCGCCTCGGGTGTCAACAACGCGGTCGCCCGCACCGCCGGTCTGCTGGCGGTGGCCGTGGTCCCCGCGGCGGTCGGGATCGCCGGCGACGACTACACCGACCCGCAGGCCTTCGACGCCGGCTACGGCATGGCCATGGTCCTCGACGCCGGCCTGCTGATCCTCGGCGCGCTGATCGCGGTCGCGTTCGTACGACGCCCGCTGGCGGCCGCAGCCGAGCCTGACGAGCACCGCGTGCACATCGAGACGTGTGCGCACTGCGGTGTGACCGGTACGCAGCTGCACCCGGCCGACCACGACGGCTGAGGCCGACCTGCTGCGGCGCCGGCGGGAGCATGACCTGAGCGGTGTCCGGTTACCGGGCTCGGGTGGATTCACCGTGGTGGCGTGAGGCCGTGACGTACCAGATCTACCCGCGTTCGTTCGCCGATGCGGACGGGGACGGCACCGGGGATCTCGCGGGCATCACCTCGCGTCTGGACCATCTCGCCGACCTCGGCGTGGACGCGATCTGGCTCTCGCCGTTCTATCCCTCGCCGCAGATCGACTACGGCTACGACGTCACCGACGCACGTGGCGTGGACCCGCTCTTCGGGACGCTGTCCGATGCCGAGGACCTGCTCACCAAGGCGCACGAGGTGGGCCTGAAGGTGATCATCGACCTGATCCCCAACCACACCTCCGCGGACCATCCGTGGTTCGGCGAGGCGCTCGCGGCCGGCCCCGGATCGCCGGAGCGCGATCGCTACATCTTCCGCGACGGTCGAGGGAGCGACGGCGACGAGCCGCCGACCAACTGGAGGTCCGTCTTCGGTGGGTCCGCCTGGACCCGGGTCGGGGACGGGCAGTGGTATCTGCACATGTTCGCCGAGGAGGAGCCCGACCTCAACTGGCGCCATCCCGAGGTGGCCGAGGAGTTCCGGGAGGTGCTGCGGTGGTGGCTGGACCGGGGCGTCGACGGGTTCCGCGTCGACGTCGCCCACGGTCTGGTCAAGGCCCTGCGCGACCAGCACGTCCCCGAGGGGAAGTCGCCGAACTCCGACCCGGCGGTGATGTACGACACCGGCATCGAGGATGACCCGATGTGGGACCATCCGGACGTACACGGGGTCTACCGCGACTGGCACGAGGTCGTCTCGTCCTACCCGGGCGAGCGGATGCTGATCGCCGAGGCGTGGACCCGAGGCCCGGCAGACCTGCGCGGCTACCTGCGCACCGACGAGTTCGAGCAGGCCTTCAACTTCCGGTGGCTGCAGGCGCACTGGTCGGCGCGCGAGTTCACCGACGCGATCGTGTCCACGCTGGAGGCACTGAGTCCCTCCCGTGCCTGGCCGACGTGGGTCCTCTCCAACCACGATGCCGTACGCCACCGCACCCGCTACGGCGACGGAGCGCAGGCGCTCGCCCGTGCCCGCGCGGCGACACTGACGATGCTGGCGCTGCCCGGGTCGGCGTACCTCTACCAGGGCGAGGAGCTCGGCCTGCCGCAGGTGGCGCTGCCCCCGGAGCACCAGCTGGATCCGTGGGCGGAGGGCGGGAACGGGCGCGACGGCTGCCGGGTGCCGTTGCCGTGGAGCGGCGACGCACCGCCCTTCGGCTTCGGTCCCGGCGAGGGACAGCCCTGGCTGCCGCAGCCGGTGCAGTGGGCGGACCTGACGGTGGCGGCACAGACCGGCCGGCCCGGCTCGACCCTGGAGTTCTACCGGTCGGCGATCGCGGCCCGTCGCCGCTACGCCCGGGGCCGCGAGGTGAGGTTCCTCGACATGCCCGACGACGTGATCGCCTTCCGGCGTGGCCGGCTGACCGCGGTCATCAACTGCGGGGCGGTGCCGACGCCGCTGCCCCGAGGAGACGTCGTGATCTGCAGCGGCGAGCCGGTCGCAGCCGAGCTGCCGCCGGACACCGCGGTCTGGCTGCTCGGCGACGGCTGAACAGGCTCAGCGGCGGTAGACCCGCGACTCCCACGGGGCCATCACCGGACCCTGCCCGTGATCGGACCCGTGCCCGGACCCGATCACGAGCTCGCCCCGGCACTCCTCGACGAGCTCGCCGAGGTCGGCCTCGGTGCCGCTGAAGTTGGCGAGCACCGTCAGCTGTCCGCTCTCGTGGCGTCGACGGAAGGCGAAGAGCTGCGGATGGCTCTCGGCGAGCAGGCTGAAGTCGCCGTCGACGACCGCGGGGTCCTCGTGCCGCAGCCGGATCAGCCGGCGGTAGTGCGAGAGCACCGAGTCGGGGTCGTCACGCTGTGCGGCGACGTTGATCTCGGTGCGGTTCGGGTTGACGGCGAGCCAGGGCTTGCCGGTGGTGAACCCGGCACCGGGGGAGGCGTCCCACTGCATCGGCGTACGCCCGTTGTCGCGGCACATCGCCCGCAGCGAGCGCATCACGTCCTCGTGCTCCACGCCCAGGGCGATCGCCTCGTGGTAGTAGTTCACCGCCTCCACGTCGTCGACATCGTCGATGGAGGCGAACGGGAAGTTCGTCATCCCGATCTCGTCACCCTGGTAGACGAACGGGGTGCCCCGCTGCAGGTGCAGGACGGTCGCGAGCAGCTTGGCCGACTCGGTGCGCCAGCGGCCGTCGTCGCCGTAGCGCGAGACCACCCGCGGCTGGTCGTGGTTGTCCCAGTAGAGACTGTTCCAGCCCACGTCCGCCAGACCCTCCTGCCAGGCCGCGAACCGGTCGCGGAGCCGAGCGAGGTCGAAGGGGCGTACGTCCCACTTGAAGGTGCCGTGGTCGATCTCGACGTGCTCGTAGTGCAGGACCATGTCGAGCTCGCGGCGTGCCGGATCGGTGTACTTGCGGCCCTCCTCGACGGTGGTCTCGCCGGTCTCCCCGACGAGCAGCAGGTCGCGGTCGTAGCGGTCGAAGACCTCCCGGTGCATCTCGGCGAGGAACTCGTGGACGCGTGGCCCGTCGATCACCGACCGGCGCATGTTGCCGTAGCGCTGTTCGGGCAGCACCGGTGCCTCCGGCAGCTCCGGGTCCTTGGAGATCAGGTTCACCACGTCCATCCGGAAGCCGTCGACGCCCCGGTCCAGCCACCAGCGCATCACCTCGTAGACCGCCTGCCTCACCTCGGGGTTCTCCCAGTTGAGGTCCGGCTGCTTTCTGGTGAACAGGTGCAGGTAGTAGGCCGCCCTGCCCTCGCTGTAGGTCCACGCCGGCCCGGAGAAGAACGAGCCCCAGTTGTTCGGCTCGTCTCGCCACCAGTACCAGTCGCGCTTCGCGCTCTCCGGGCTCGAGCTCGAGTCGATGAACCAGGGATGCTCGTCGGAGGTGTGGTTGGCGACCAGATCCATCACCAGCTTCATCCCACGCCGGTGGACGTCGGCGATCAGCCCGTCGAGCTCGGCGAGCGTGCCGTACGTCGGGTCGACGTCGTGATAGTCGCTGACGTCGTAGCCGTTGTCGGCCATCGGCGAGGGATAGACCGGCGAGATCCACAGCACGTCGACCCCGAGCCACTCGAGGTGGTCGAGCCGCTCCCGGATCCCGCGCAGGTCGCCCACGCCGTCACCGTCACCGTCGGCGAAGCTGCGGGGGTAGACCTGGTAGACGACGGCGGATCGCCACCAGCCCGGTCCGGTACGTCCAGAGGATTCGATAAGGGTCATGACGTAGGCGGTAACCGGCCGAAGCGCCGTGCATACTCGACCCGGCGCTAGCGTGTCCGCATGGCACTGACCCACGACTACACGGTCTCGGTGGAGTGGACGGGCAACCGCGGCACCGGGACCAGCGGCTACCGCGACTACTCCCGAGACCATGTCGTACGCATCGACGGGCTGCCCGACATCCTCGGCTCGGCCGACCCGACCTTCCGTGGCGACGCGAGCCGGCACAACCCGGAGCAGCTCCTGCTGGCCTCGCTGGCGCAGTGCCACATGCTCTCCTACCTGCACCAGGCGGTGACGGTGGGTGTGGTCGTGCTCGACTACCACGACGCCGCGACCGCCACCATGGAGACGCAGGGGACCGGTGGCCGGTTCACCCGGGCCGTGCTCCACCCGGTCGTCACGGTCGCCGACGAGTCCATGATCGAGGCCGCGACCACGGCCCACCACCAGGCCCACCTGGACTGCTTCATCGCGAGCAGCGTGAACTTCCCGGTCGAGACCGAGCCGACCGTGATCGTCGGCGGCCTGAGGGCCTAGCACCCTCTTCCGGGGGTATGTCGTGGGTCGGGCCCGCCACGAAGATGCCGTCATGACGAGTACGACTTCGACGGATGCCCTGCTGGTCGCCCGGGACGCGCTGATCGCCCAGCGCCTCGACTACGCCGAGGCGCTCGCGACCTTCCGCTGGCCCGAGGTGGGCGAGAGCTTCAACTTCGCCCACGACTGGTTCGACCCGATGGCGCGCGGCAACGACGCGCCGGGGTTGATCATCGCGGAGGCGGACGGGTCGCGGGCGGCGTACTCCTTCGACGAGCTGGCCCGCCGCTCGGACGCGGTCGCCCGCTACCTTCTTCGTCTCGGGATCGGGCGAGGGGACAGCGTGGTCGTCATGCTCGGCAACCAGGTCGAGCTGTGGGAGACGATGCTCGCGGCGATGAAGGTCGGGGCGGTCCTGATGCCGACGACCACGGCGGTGGGTACGGCCGAGCTGGTCGACCGGCTCGCCCGAGGCCGGGCGAAGGCGGTGGTCTGCAACGCCGAGGACACGGGCAAGTTCGACGGCGTCCCGGGCGACTACGTGCGGATCAGCGTGGGGAAGCAGGACGGCTGGCACGGCTACGCCGAGGCCGACGGGGAGAGCCAGGAGCCGCTGGAGCACCCCGGCAACGCCACCGGCGACGCGTTGCTGCTCTACTTCACCAGCGGCACCACGAGCCGGCCGAAGCTGGTCGAGCACACCCACTACACCTACCCGGTCGGGCACCTGTCGACGATGTACTGGCTGGGGCTGCGTCCCGGCGACGTGCACATGAACATCTCCAGCCCCGGCTGGGCCAAGCACGCCTGGTCGAACTTCTTCGCGCCGTGGCTGGCCGGTGCCACCGTCTTCGTCCTCAACTACACGCGCTTCGAGGCGGCCACCCTGCTGCAGCGGATCCGCGAGGAGCACGTCACCAGCATGTGCGCCCCGCCGACCGTGTGGCGGATGCTCATCCAGGCCGACCTCAGCGGCGGCTGCGGCTCGCTGCGCGAGGCGATCAGCGCGGGGGAGCCGCTCAACCCCGAGGTGATCAGCCAGGTCGAGCGGGCGTGGGGCCTGACCATCCGGGACGGTTTCGGGCAGACCGAGATGACCGCGACCGTCGCCAACAGCCCCGGACAGCCGGTAGTTCCCGGCTCGATGGGTCGCCCGCTTCCAGGGGTCCCGGTCGTGCTCGTCGACCCGGTCGAGGGAACCGTGATCGAGGGGCCGGGGGAGGGCGAGCTCTGCCTCGACCTCTCCGCCCGGCCGGCCACCCTGATGACCGAGTACCGAGACGACGAGAAGCGCACCGCCGACGCGATGCGCGGCGGCTTCTTCCACACCGGCGACGTCGCCAGCCGCGACGAGGAGGGCTACATCACCTACGTCGGCCGCACCGACGACGTCTTCAAGGCCTCCGACTACAAGGTCTCGCCCTTCGAGCTGGAGTCGGTCCTGATCGAGCACCCCGCGGTGGCCGAGGCCGCGGTCGTCCCCGCCCCGGACCCGGTGCGGCTGGCCGTCCCCAAGGCGTACGTCTCGCTGACCTCGGGCCACGAGCCGACCGCCGAGACCGCCAGGGCCATCCTCGAGTTCGCCCGCGACCACCTGCCGCCCTACCTCCGCGTGCGGCGCCTGGAGTTCTTCGACCTGCCCAAGACGATCTCGGGGAAGATCCGCCGCGTCGAGCTCCGCACGCGCGAGCAGGACGTGGTCGACGAGCGGCCGCCGGGTGAGCACCGCTACGAGGACTTCTTCCCCCGTCAGTCCTGAAAGACCAGGCGCCGGACGCTCTCGACGACGACCTCCCGGCACCGGGCACGGTTCGGCCGGCGTACGAGAGCCAGCTCGGGGGTGTGCAGGTGCCAGCTCATCGCGAGCGCGCGGACCTCGGTGAGCAGCTCGAGCGGTGAGTAGGCGGTCGTGAGCTTCCCGGCGCGTTGCGCCTCCTCGATCTTGGCGAGCTTCGCGTCGTTGGAGGCGACGATCGCCGGGAGCTTCCCGGTGGGTCGCTCGAGCTGGTACCACGTGGTCAGCCGAAGGGTCGTGGGGAAGCGCTCGTAGAGGTCGAAGGAGCGGCCGGCGTAGCCGGGCAGGTCGGTCGCGTCGAACTCGACCTCGTCGACGAACGCGAGCACACGGTGGGCGAAGACGGCGTCGAAGAGCTCGTCCTTGGTGCCGAAGTACTTGTAGATCAGCGCCTTGTTCGCGAGCGCCGCGTCCGCGATCCGGTCGACGCGTGAGCCGGCGATGCCGTACGCCGCGAACTCGGCCTCGGCGGCGTCGAGGATGCGGGCACGGGTCGCCTCGGAGTCTCTGGCCATGTGCCCACTCTAAAGCAAGTAACTAGTTAGTTGTCTTTTTCGGGCATCGGTGCTTCACTGAAGCAACCAACTCGTTAGTTACTTAGGAAGTGTGCGCTCATGTCCCAGACACCCCCGACCGCCCGTGCTGGTCACCGGGCGGTCGTGCTCATGGTGATCCTCGGCTGCCAGCTGATGATGACCCTCGACGCCTCGATCGTGACCACGGCGCTGACCCACATCAAGGCCGAGCTCGGCTTCACGGACTCCTCGTTGTCGTGGATCCAGAACGCCTACGTCCTCGCCTTCGGAGGCCTCCTGCTGCTCGGCGCACGAGCCGGTGACCTCTTCGGCCGTCGGCGCGTGTTCATCGTCGGCGCGGCGCTGTTCACCGCGGCGTCGCTGCTGGCCGGGCTGGCACCGTCGGCGGGCCTTCTCGTCGCGGCACGCACGTTGCAGGGCGTGGCATCGGCCCTCGCCATCCCGTCGACGCTGGCGCTCCTGATCACGACCTTCCCCGAGCCGGGGGAGCGCACCCGGGCGATCGCGATCTACAGCGCGGTCATCGGTGCCGGGGCGAGTGTCGGGATCATCGTCGGCGGCGTCTTCACCGAATACCTCTCCTGGCGCTGGGGACTCCTGGTCAACGTGCCGATCGGGATCCTGATCCTCGCGCTCTCCCCGCGTTTCCTGCCCGAGACCGAGCCTCGGCCCGGCCGCGTCGACGTGCTCGGAGCGCTGAGCGTCACCGTCGGGATGTCGGCGCTGGTCTACGGGCTGGTCGAGGCCGCGGAGATCGGCTGGACCAGCACCCGGACCGTGCTTCCCCTGGCCGCGTCGGTGGTCCTGCTCGTCGCCTTCGTGCTCGTCGAGCTGCGAGCCTCCCAGCCGATCGTCCCGCTGCGGCTCTTCCGCAGTGTGCAGCGCTCGGGGGCGTACGTCGGCCGGATCCTGATCGTCGGTGCGATGTTCTCGACGTTCTACTTCCTCTCCCAGTATCTCCAGAACGTCCTCGGCCTCAACCCGCTCGCCACCGGGTTCGTCTACATCCCGATGACCGGCATGTTCTTCGCCATGGTGTACGTCGTGCGCTGGGCCGCGCCGAGGGTCAGCAAGCCGGCCCTGCTGCTGACCTCCCTGGCCACCGCCGCGATCGGGATGGCCTGGCTCAGCCGCATCGACAGCACGACCACCGTGACATGGCTCCTGCCGCCGCTGCTGGTGCTGGGGGTCGGCCAGGGCGTCGCGATCATCCTTCTCACCGACTTCGGGATGGCCGAGGTCGATCCGGGCGACGCCGGCGCGGCCTCCGGCCTGGTCAACACCGCCCATCAGATCGGCGGCTCGATCGGGCTCGCCCTCCTCACCGTGGTCTACGGCAGCGCCGTGCACCACGACCCGGCCCCCGGAGCCCTCGCCCAGGCGCACGGCTACTCGACCGTCTTCGACGTCGCGACCGGCTTCTACGCCCTGGCTGTCGTCGTCGCACTGGTCATCCTGGTGGCCGAACGGCGTGCGAACCGATCGAGCTCCGCCGTCGCGATGGCCGCCGCCGCGGGCTGAGATGCCTCAGGGACGGACGGTCAGGCACTGCGTACTGACGCCGAATGCGCCCTGCTCGTCATGGAGCACGGTGGTCGTCACGCCGGCGCCCTCGGGGCCGAACGAGACCGTCGTGTCGAGCCCCAGCCAACCGTCGCCAGGAGCGCGGAACAGGTGCGCGGTCAGGTCGAGGTTGGGGAAGCTGACCTCCTTCGGGTCGGCCCGGACGGCGACGCCGTTGGTGATGTCGAGCAGGCCGGCGACCTGCGCCAGCCTGCTGACCTCTTCCTCGGCCACGATCGGGTGCGGCGTACGCACCCAGCTCAGGGCCCGCCCGGGACCGAGGTCGCATCGACGCACCTCGACCGAGGCGATGAAGCCGCCGCCCCACAGGCTGGTCATGTCCCAGGCGGGCACCACGTCCGGCGCGGGCATCGGCGGGTGGTGGGTCCCCTCGAGCTCGCCGGTCGGATAGCCGGCGGTGAGCCAGGCGCGGAGGAGCACGACGGGTCGGCCGCCGTGGCTGGCCCGGGCCTCGACGAGCTCGATCGTGCGGCCCGCCCGGAGCACGGTGACCTCCACGTCGACCGGCTCGAGCGGGATCGTGCCGAGGATGTCGTAGCCGATCCGGGAGACCTGGAGACCGTCGTCGCGGCGGGTGTCGCGGTCCCGCTCGACCTCGTGCGCGAGCACGCCGAGCAGCGTGGCGATGTGCTGGGTGTTCAGGTCCCAGGCGCCGCCGACGTGCTCGGTCGGCGTGAACGTGTGCGGGCCGGTGCGGTGCCAGTAGGCCATGCGGCGGCTCACAGGCCCAGCAGAGCGACGCTCTGCTGGCGCATGTCGATCTTGCGGACCTTGCCGGTCACCGTCATCGGGAACTCGTCGACGATGAGCACGTAGCGCGGCGACTTGTAGTGCGCGAGCTTGCCGTCGGCGAAGGCCCGCACCGCGGCGGCGTCGAGCGGCTCGGCCCCGGGTCGCATCCGGATCCAGGCGCAGAGCTCCTCGCCGTACCTCTCGTCCGGCACACCCACGACCTGGGCCTCGGCGATGTCGGGGTGGGTGAAGAGGAACTCCTCGATCTCGCGCGGATAGATGTTCTCCCCGCCGCGGATGACCATGTCCTTGATCCGGCCGACCACCACGCAGTAGCCGTCCTCACGCATGACGGCCAGGTCGCCGGTGTGCATCCAGCCGTCGGCGTCGATCGCCTCCGCGGTCTTCGTCTGGTCGTCCCAATAGCCGAGCATCACCGAGTAGCCGCGGGTGCAGAACTCGCCGGCGGTGCCGCGGGGGACCACCTCGCCGGTGCCCGGGTCGACGATCTTGATCTCGACGTGCGGGGCCGCCCGGCCGATCGTCTCGGTGCGCCGCTCGAGGTCGTCGTCGGTGCGGGTCTGACAGGAGACCGGCGACGTCTCGGTCATCCCGTACGCGATCGCCACCTCGCTCATGTGCATCTCGCTGACGCAGCGCTTCATGACCTCGATCGGGCACAGCGCGCCGGCCATGATCCCTGTGCGCAGCGTGGAGAGGTCGTAGGAGGCGAACCCCGGGTCGTCCTGCATCGCGATGAACATCGTCGGCACACCGTACAACGCGGTGCACCTCTCGTCCTGGACCGTCTGCAGCGTCGTACGCGGGTCGAAACCGGGGCAGGGGATGACCATCGTCGCGCCGTGGGTGGTGCAGCCGAGGTTGGCCATCACCATGCCGAAGCAGTGGTAGAAGGGCACCGGGATGCAGAGCCGGTCCTGCTCGGTGAAGTGGATCGTCTCGGTGACGAAGAAGCCGTTGTTGAGGATGTTGCGATGCGACAGGGTCGCGCCCTTCGGGAAGCCGGTGGTCCCCGAGGTGTACTGGATGTTGATCGCGTCGTTCGGGTCGAGCGTGTAGTCGACGTGGTCCGCCAGCCGCTCGCCACGGCCCGCGGCCAGCAGGGCATCCCACTCCGGTGACCCCAGGAAGACCGTCCGCTCCAGCGCGCCGCAGTCGCCTTCGACCTCGCCGACCAGAGCCGCGTAGTCGCTGGTCTTGAACGCCGTCGCGCTGATCAGCAGCCGCACCCCGGACTGGTTGAGCGCGTAGGCGAGCTCGTGGGTCCGGTACGCCGGGTTGATGTTGACCAGGATCGCGCCGATCTTCGCGGTGGCGAACTGGACCATCGTCCACTCGGCGCAGTTGGGAGCCCAGATGCCGACCCGGTCACCCTTGCCGATGCCGGCTCGGCGGAGGCCGACCGCGAGCGCGTCGACGTCGGCGTCGAGCTCGCTGTAGGTCCAGCGCCGCCCGGTGGCGATCTCGACGAGGGCCTCACGGTCTCCGTGGAGGGCGACGGTGCGTTCGAAGTTGGCTCCGATCGTCTCCTCGAGGAGCGGGACGTCGATGTCGCCACGAGCCGACGATGCGGTGATGGGTGAGGTCTCGGTCATGCCGTGAGCATGACCGAGACCGTGGTCACCGCCACACCCCCGAAAGAGGGTGCATCAGGCCGGGGCCGGCTCCGCGTCGAGCTCCACGCGGCTGGTCTCCTTGGCGACCAGCAGGCAGACGACGCTCAGCAGGGCCAGCGCGGTCAGGAAGTACGCGATCCCGTCGGTGCCCCACCGGGCCAGCAGCTCCTCGGCGATGACGAGCGGGACGGCACCGCCGAGGATTCCCGCGATGTTGTAGCCGAGTCCGGCGCCGGTGTAGCGGTACCTCGCCTGGAAGGTCTCGGGCAGGAACGCCGCGATCGGGCCGTAGTTGAGCCCGAGCACGCACAGCAGCAGGCTGTTGCCGAGCGCGAAGCTCGCGAAGCTGCCCGGCTCCATGACCCCGAAGGCCAGCGGTCCGGCCACGATGCCGAAGGCAGCACCCAGGAGCAGGACGGCTCGGCGGCCGAGCACGTCGGAGAGCCACGCGGAGGCGATGACCGTCGCGCTCATCGCGACCGCGGCGACGATGACCCCGAGCAGCGCCTGGGTCAGGCTCAGGCCGAGGGTGCCGACCGCGTGGGCGACCATGAAGCTCGCACCGGTGTAGAAGGCGCCGAAGACGATCGCCATGATGCCGCCGCCGAGCAGCACCTGCCGCCACTGGTCCCGCAGGCAGCCGAGGATCGGCAGCGCGCTGCGCGAGCCGGCCGACTGGATCTTCTTGAACGACGGGGTCTCGGCGATGTTCAGACGCACCCACAGACCGACGCCGACCAGGACGGCGCTGGCCAGGAACGGGATCCGCCAGCCCCAGGCGGCGAACGCGTCGGGCTCCATCAGGCGGAAGGTGGTGAGCATGGCGCCGGCCGCGAGGATCAGGCCCAAGCTGGGACCGAGCTGCGGGAACATGCTGTAGCGGCCGCGCCGGCCGTGGGCGGCGTACTCGGTGGTGAGGAGGGCGGCGCCGGCCCATTCACCGCCGAGCGCGATGCCCTGGAGCGCCCGCAGCAGCACCAGGATCACCACGGCGCTCTTGCCGATCGAGTCCACGCTCGGGATGAGGCCGATCGCGAACGTCGAGGTGCCCATGATCAGCAGCGTCGTGATCAGGGTGGCCTTGCGCCCGATCCGGTCTCCGTAATGGCCGAAGAGGATCGCACCGAGCGGTCGGAAGACGAACGCGACGCCGAAGGTCGCGATCGAGGCCAGGGTGCCCTCGGGGCCGCCCATGGAGGGGAAGAAGATGGCGTTGAACACCAGGGCCGCTGCGAGGCCGTAGATGAGGAAGTCGTAGAACTCGATGGTCGTGCCGGTCAGTGACGCCGTCGCGACGCGGCGCATGGTGCGCCCGTCGACCTCGGCTCGGACAGCCGCGATTTGGGCCATGATCGTGCCTTCCTGTCGGATTGGTGAACCGAGTGTGGGTCCGTCGCCACCTGGCCGATACCCCCGGAAGAATGCCCTCGAAAGAGGGGATGTGCCTCTTGTTGCTTGTGATGATCGTCACTTACCCTCAACGCCATGAGCACGAGTGCGATCGCCCCTGAGGCGCCCTACGACGGGTCCCGGATCGCCCAGACGCTGGCCTCCTTCCGGACGGCGTCCGGGCTGGATCTGGCCTTCGGTGGTCCGGTCCGTGGCGACGGCACGGCCATCGACATCACCGCGACCTGTGGCGCGAAGGGCGTCTCGCTGCGCGGCCTGCGGGTGATCAACGGGGAGGGCCTGGGCGGGAAGACCCTGCAGACCCGTCAGCCCGGTTCCGTCGACCACTACTACACCGCTCGCGGGATCACCCACCTCTACGACACCGCCGTCGCGCAGGAGCAGATCCAGACCGTCGCCGCGCTGCCGATCCTGGTCGACCGGGCCCCGCGGATGCTCATCTACCTCGCCTCCCGGTCGCGGCTCGGCCTCGGCGGTGTCTGGTTCGATGCGCTGCGGCCCCTGATCCGCACGCTCGAGCGGGAGATCCTGATCGACGACGAGGTCCGCAACCGGCTCTCCCGGCTGGCGCCCACGCCGGCCCCGAGCCCGGCTGAGGGCACGGCGAGGCGCGATCTCGCCGAACGCCGGGAGATGGCCGCCGAGCTCACCGACCTGGCCGGCCAGGTGATCGATCCCGAGGTGCGTCGGCGGCTCGAGGCCATGGTGCTGCGGCTCACCGCGGAGCCGGGGGAGAAGCGGCCGGCTCCGCTCGTCCCTGCCGTACACCTGGCCGCGCGTGAGATCGACGTGCTCCGTCAGGTCGCGCTCGGGAACAGCAACCGGGAGGCCGCCGAGGCTCTCGGCATCGTGGAGAGCACGGTGAAGTCCTACCTCAAGAGCGCCACCCGCAAGCTCAACGCCAACAACCGCGTCCACGCGGTCCGGATGGCGCGCGAGGCCGGCCTGATCGACTGACGAGGGCCCTCGTACGGGGGTACCGCCCGGGGGAGCCCGGTGCGCAGGATCACGGCATGACACATGGAGACTCGGGTGGAGTGTCGGAGCGTTGGCGGACCGCACTGGCGGACGCCTTCGCGGGACTGCAGGCGGAGCGGCTGCCGCCGGGCCAGTAAGTGGCGCCCGGCCCGCTGGCCGGAGCGATCGAGCACGCCGGCCTGGGACGCGTCGACGCCTTCCGGGTCGGCGGCACCCCGCAGGTCGTACGCCGCACCCGCCGTTCCCTCGCCGACGTACCCGACGAGCCGTTCAAGGTGTGCGTCCAGCGTCATGGCCGGTCCGTCGTCCGGCAGGGCGGCACCGAGCTCGTCCTGAGGCCGGGGGACATCGCGATCTACGACACCAGCCGCCCCTACGAGCTGCGCTTCGACGAGACCTGGGAGGTCCTCGCGATGACGCTTCCGCGCCGTGCGCTGGCGGCCTCGGACGCCGTGATCGAGCGGTCGATGTCGCACGGCTGGACGGCGTTCGACGGCAGGACCGGCGTACTCGGGCATCTGCTGGGCAGCGCCGTGCGTCAGGCCCCGCAGGCCGGGGGAGCGACGCATCTGGGCGAGGCCGCGATCCAGCTCCTCTCGAGCCTGGTCGGCGGTGACGACCAGGTCGACCCCGGCGAGGCGCTCCGCGCCCGGATCATCGCCCACGTCGAGGCCCACGCCGCCGACCCGGACCTCGGCCACGACGCGGTGGCGGCCGCTCACGGGCTCTCGCCGAGGAGTATGCACCGGCTCTTCGAGAGCGAGCCGTACTCCGCGATGGCCCACCTGCGCGAGTTCCGGCTGACGAGGATCCGGGACGCGCTGCTCGATCCGGCCCACGCCGCGTACTCGACCGCGTCGATCGCCGGGCGCTGGGGATATCCCGACCCGTCCCACTTCGCCCGCACCTTCCGGTCGCGCTTCGGGATCACTCCGGGCGCGCTCCGAAAACAAGCTTTGACCTCGGTGTGAGCTGATCGCCGGAAGCTGGCGCTGAAAGTCAACGAAGTTGGCGTTCCATGGCGACACAGGTGTGACGCGTCCCACATAACGTGACCAGGACCTTGACCGGACCTACGGAGGTAACCGCCTTGTCAACACATCCCGATCCGTCACCGGGCCTGTCCGTATCGGGCCTCGCCGAGCACGAGCTCGGCCGCCGCCGCTTCGTCGGCTACCTCCTGGCGGCAGCCACCGTCACCGGGGCTGCCCAGATCGGTATCGGCCTCGGCACGCCGGCCGCAGCCGTCGTCCCCGGGGTGCCGCAGCCGGCCGACCTCTACGACCTCAACGACCTGCTGACCGACGCCGCCCGTCCCACCGCGAACCTGATCCAGGTCGTCGTCGACGAGGACGGCACCGCATCGTTCGAGCTGCCCCGTGCCGAGGTCGGTCAGGGCATCACCACCTCGATCGCGATGCTGATCGCCGAGGAGCTCGATCTCCCGCTCGGCAAGGTGAACGTGACCCTGTCGAAGGCCCGGCCGGAGCTGATCTGGAACCAGATGACCGGCGGCTCCAACACCATCCACGCGATGTACACGCCCGTACGCGTGGCCGCGGCCATCGCTCGCAAGGCTCTGCTCGACGCGGCGGCGATCGCTCTCGCCCAGCCCCACGACACCCTCTCCGTCTACGAGGGGGTCATCTCCGCCCCCGGCGGCGCCTCCATCTCCTACGGCGAGCTCGCCACCTCCGCCGCGGCCCTGGTCACGAAGGCCGTCGACGTCGACCTCAAGCCGAAGTCCGACTTCGCGGTCATCGGCACCCCGCGTCGCCGCAAGGACGCCCTCGACGCGGTGACCGGCAAGAAGCAGTTCGCGATGGACATCGACGTCCCGGACGCTCTGCCCGCGATGGTCTGCCGCGCCCCCGAGCACAACGGGACGGTGAAGTCGGTCCGCAACCAGAAGGACGTCGAGGCGATGCCGGGCGTGACGCACGTCGTCACCATCCCGACCGGCGTGGCCGTACGCGCCGGCACGTTCGGACAGTGCATCAACGCAGTCCGCGCCCTCGATGTCGAGTGGAACCCCGGCACCGTGAGCGGCCGCTCGGACAAGGACGTCCTCGAGGAGCTCCGCGGCGTCCAGCGCCCGCTGGCCGTGCCGAACGTCGAGAAGCTGCTCGGCACGGTGACGGGTGCGTTGGGTGGCCTGACCGGTGGCCTCACCGCGGCCGACGTGAAGACCCTGGACACCGACTACGTCTTCTACACCCGCAGCGGCTCGCCCCTGGAGACCAACTGTGCCGTCGCCGACGTCCGTGCCGACAAGGCCACCATCTGGGCCGGCTCCAAGACCCCGATCGTGGCCGCAGAGAGCATCGCGCTGAAGCTGGGTCTCGCGCCGACGGCGGTGACGTTCAACGTCATGGAGTCCGGTGGCTCCTTCGGTCGCAAGCTCTTCTGGGACGCCGCCCTGGAGGCGGCGCTGGTCTCGCAGAAGTGCCAGGCGCCGGTCCGGCTGATGTGGCACCGCGCCGACGAGCCCCGCCAGGGCCGCAACCACCCCATGGCGACGTCGCGGGTGCGTACGGTCTGGGCGGGGGACAACATCCTCTCCGTCGAGCAGCAGCACACCTGCACCGCCACCGACTACGGCCATGGCTTCGGCGAGATCCTGACCTCCTCGGCCATCTCGCTCCCGGCCGGGGTCAGCAACCTGGGTGTGTCGGAGACCATCTTCGTGACCTCCCAGCAGGTGCCGTACGACTTCGGTGTCACCACCCAGGGACTCATGGAGACGACCAGTCGGGCGATCAACTCCGGCGCGGTCCGCAACGTCTACTCGCCCGACGTACGCACGGCCCTGGAGCTGACGGTCGACCAGATCGCCAAGAAGATGCGGCTCAGCCCCGTCGAGTTCCGCCTGAAGTACGCCAAGGAGGACCGCCTGCGCCGCGTCATCAAGCAGGTGGCGGCCGCCGGCGGCTGGGGCCGGTCGATGCCGGCCGGCACGGCTCAGGGCATCGCGATCCACCAGGAGTACAAGGGCTACTCGGCCTGCCTGGTCGAGATCGACTGCCGCCCGGAGACGGTCGGCCGGAAGGTCTACCACGGTGTCACCGGCCCGCGGGTCACCAAGGTCACCTTCGCCATCGACTGCGGCGAGGTGATCAACCCCAAGGGCGTCGAGGCGCAGATGCAGGGCGGGATCATGGACGGCATCGCGCTCGCGCTGACCGCCAGCACCCACCTCGAGGAGGGCCACTACCTCGAGGCCAGCTGGGACAACTACTTCTACACCCGGCAGTGGAACACCCCGCCCGACGTACGCGTCTTCGTCATGGACCCGGTCACCGACATCCCCGGGGGCGCCGGCGAGGCAGGCGTCGCGGCCTCGTTCGCCGCGGTGGCCTGCGCCTATGCCCGGGCGACGGGCACGACGCCGACCTCGTTCCCGATCAACCACCACGACCCGATCGGCTTCGAGGTGAAGTCCTTCGTCCCGCCCGTGCCCGCGTCGCCGACCGACGGCCTCAGCCACACCTACTGAGTAAAGAGGAAGAGCATGCCCAACTACACCTTCAAGCTCAACGGGGAGAAGGTCACGGTCGACGTCGAGGACAGCGAGCGCCTGCTGTGGGTGCTGCGCGACGTCCTCGGCGTGCGTGGCCCCAAGTACGGCTGCGGCATCAACGTCTGCAAGGCCTGCACCTCCCACATCAACGGGAAGGCCTTCAACCCCTGCGCCACCCCGATCAGCGCTCTCGACGAGGACGACGAGATCACCACCATCGAGGGTCTTGCCGACACTGCCCCGGGCGACGGCCTGCATCCCATGCAGGAGGCCTGGCTCGACGCCGACGTCGCGCAGTGCGGCTACTGCCAGCCCGGCCAGATCATGGCCGCCGTCGCGACCGTCAACAAGGCTCACGCCGAGGGCCGCTCGGTCACCGACGCCGACATCGACCAGATCCGCAACATCTGCCGCTGCGGCACGTACTTCCGGATCCGCGAGGCGATCAAGGCCGGCGCCGGCAAGATGGGCTGAGCTCTCGCGCACGGGTCCGGTCCCGTACGCTCGCGGGGTGGCCATCGTCGGAGTCATCGCCTGCGCCGCAGGCGGTGTGGAGCAACTCTGCGACGAGCTGGTCACCCCGCTGCTGCGCGCCGGCCACCAGGTGCCGGTGACCCTGACGCCCACCGCGTTCAGCTGGCTCAGCGCGAACGGCGAGGCCGAGCGCATCGAGGCCGCCACCGGCTTCCCGGTGCGAGGACCGAGCCGCCTCCCGTGGGAACCACGCACCCACCCCGCCCGGCTCGACGCCATCGTCGTCGCCCCCGCGACCTTCAACAGCACCGCCAAGATCGCGCTGGGTCTGGCCGACAACCAGGCCCTGACGGTGGTCACCGAGAGCCTCACCAGCGTCCCCGTCGTGCTCTTCCCCCTCATCAACGCCGCCCACGCCGAGCATCCCGCGTGGGACTCCCACCTGGCCGCCCTCCGCGCCGCCGGCGTGCACCTCATCGAAGGCCCCGACCTCTGGCCCCTCCACCCGCCCCGCCAGCTGCCACCCGACCAGAAACTCCCGTGGGGAGCGATCGTCGAGGCCGCCGAGCGAGGGCTCAGGGGACACGAACGGCGAGTGTGAGCCGCGGTCCGGAGATGACGCCGTCGTAGCTCACGACACCCCCGGAAGCGCCGAGCGGTTCCCGTTGGACGACGCCCGACGACCAGGCACCGGCTCTCCGGGGGCGTAACGCTCGGTCGAGAGCTGGTCGGCCGAGACCCATTCGGTCGACCAGTCCGTCGGCGTCGTCATCCGCACGATCTGAGCCCACCAGACGTACTTGCCGAACTGGTCGGCCGGCGAGTGTGCCCACGCCAGGAGGAACACCGGGTCCCCTTCGCTCCCGGGCGACGGCGACAGGTGCCGCCAGCAGTGCCGTGCCTCCGGGCGGGGCACGATGATCGGTGGCTCAAGGCCTGGTGGCTTCGAGGAACCTGGCGTGCGGGTCATGAATCGATCATACGTTCGATTCGACAGGAAGTGCTCCGAGGGTGCGTGGGGGACCCATGTCTGGATCTCCACCCGATGCAGGACCGGGAGGTTTCAAAGTGGCGAGACAGACGTCGAAGTGTGCGTT
Source organism: Nocardioides sp. NPDC126508 (assembly GCA_040302365.1). Taxonomy (GTDB): domain Bacteria; phylum Actinomycetota; class Actinomycetes; order Propionibacteriales; family Nocardioidaceae; genus Nocardioides. The sequence continues at coordinate 938,770 of JBEOUM010000001.1, read as the reverse complement.
CGGCCAAGCGTTGCCAGGTCGACGACGACCGGAGGCCTCCAGGTTGCCTGATCCGGATCAGTCGATGTCGCCAACGTACTTCCCGTGGGAAGTTATCGGCGCCTGCGCTCCACGTCGCCCGTCGAGGATCGCGCTGCGCGTCCTGGTCGTGAAGTCGTCGACGTCGATCGGTGGGATGTCTGCTGAGAGCTTTGCCTGGCGTACGAGGGTGACTGGGTATCCGTCGACCTCGATCCTGTCGATGACTGCGAAGGTCGCGCCCGGGAGGAAGAGGACCTCGAACTCTTTCGGGTAGCGCGAGACCGACTCGATGCCCCGCCCATCGGTACCCAGGATCGCGTAGACGCCGGGTGTCGAGAAGTTCTCAGTCGCTACGCGCGAGTCACGTGACGTTGCGACGAGACCACGTGAGACCGCCACGTTGGCGGTCCTCCCGAACTCGGCTTCGGCGCTCATGCCCCGGAAGCTGATACCCGACCATCCGGGGAACGAACGAAGCTCCTCGAGAAGCGCGTTGACGCGCTGTGCTTCGGGGTCCGTTGCCGGCGCTGGCCGCTGGGTCGCCTCGGCGTAGAGCTTCTGACGGTTCTGCCGCCACCTCTCCGCCTCCTGCGGTGTCAGGCTGTACAGACGGTTCTCGCCGCGGTTGGTCATGTAGGGCACCAGACGCTGAGATGTGACCCAGCGCTCGTCCTGAGCATTCCAGTGGGTGTGTTCGGGCACCCCGTTCTTCACGGTCACCCGGAAGACAACTGGACCGAGCTCAAACGGAGGGTTTCGTTGCTCGAGGTAGTAGTAGACGCCGTCGTCGAGTCCCCGCGGCAGCGATCCCTTCAGCAGGACAGGTTTGGGCTCTGTAAGACCTGGCGGGTTCGGGTCGGTTCGCAACCGGGCATACGCGTCCTCCTCCGTCTCCGACGTCGGTGCGTAGGAAACAACAGTGAGGTCTCTGACCAGATAAAGGCGGTTCGTCCGGCCACCGCTGGGGCTGAATCCCCAGGCATCGCGATAGGCCCAGATGTTCCAGGCGTCGCGGGTTGAGTTCGACACGTCCGATCCATGGCTGACGAACCATGCGTTGAGCGTTGCCAGTGCTTCTTCTTCGGTCATGAAAGATCCAGTCCTCTCCAAGCCCCTGTCCCGTCGGTACGCACCGCGAGATCAAGGTTCCAGATGTTGTCCTTGTACGGAGGTGGCCAGTCGCCAACTTGGCCCGTCTGCTACGAGCAGCGACTCGGAAGATTGGGCTGATGGGCGCCGAAGTCTCCCTTGAAGCCGACGAGTCGGAGCTCATCGACCTCAACCACGTCCTCGCCAAGACCGTGGGCGAGCTCAAAGAGTTCTTCTCGACCCTGTCCGACGACGTGAACGCAACCATCGGCGGCTGGCGCAACACCGGATCTGATAGCTCCCGACAGGCCGCTGACGTTGCGCTCGCCAAGATCGTCGCCGACGGCCAGCAAATGGCCGACGCGCTGAAGGAGATCACGATCGCGGTGGGGGAGTACGCCGCAGAGGTCCGCGACACCGAGCTCCGCAACGTCGCGATCACCGACTGAGTGCGCTAAAAGAGCCGGACCGGGGCCGGGCTCGTGTGCGAGCCCGGCCCCGGTCCGGTGTTCAGTAGGCGGCGACTGCGCCGAACCACGCCTCGGTCGGCGAGCCGACACCGGTCACGTCGTCGTAGCCGGGGCGGACGTGGATCGAGAGCTTGTCGTCCTGGTCGAACGTACGCAGGATGTAGCGGTAGCCGTCGGTCGCGTCGACCCCGTTGACGTAGTTGACCCGCACCTCACCCGGGTAGGTCGAGATGTCGGTCTTGGTGACGTCGTACGACGTGGCCGCAGCGGCGTACAGGGCCGGGTTGGCCAGGCCGTAGTCGTGGCCGGCAGCCTGGACGACGAGCGCGAACAGGCCCGCGTAGAGCGGCGAGGAGAGACTGGTGCCGCCGATGCGGTACTCGTCGTAGTAGGTCCCGTCGGGGAACTCCTGGGTCTCGCCGACCAGCATGCCGGTGTTCGGGTCGCCGATCGCCGACACGTCGGGAACGGCCCGGGCCGCAGCGCCGCCGTGGATCTTCGAGATCGAGTCGGGCACGACGCCGGCCTGGTACGACGGCTGGGCGAACAGCCGCGACGTGCCACCACCCGAGCCGTAGAGGAACGTCGGCGAACCGAACGCCCCGTTGCTTAGGGTCGACGTACCCGACTCCCAGCCGAGCTCGAAGACCCGCCTGTTGTCGGCGCCGATGCCGATCGAGGTGCCGCCGACCGCAGTGACCAGCGGGCTGGAGGCGGGCCAGTCCGGGGTGGCGTTCGCGAGACCGACGACGTCGCTGTGGTCGGCGCTGTCGCCGGAGGAGAAGAACAGCGTCATGCCCTCGGCGGCGGCCTGGATCTGGGTGTCGAGGCCAGGCTTGATGTAGCCGGTCGGCAGCGACTCACCGGCGTAGCCGTAGGAGTTGGTGACGATGTCGGCGAGCTTGCCGTCGACCACCCTGTTCATGACCGCGTCGAGGTCGCGGTAGTTGTTCGGGGCGCCGACATAGAGGATGTTCGCACCCGGAGCCGCCGTGTGCACGGCCTCGATGTCGAGGGTCTCCTCACCTGCCCAGCCGGCCGGGTCCTGGGCGTTGTTGGCCGGCCGGCCGTACGTGCCCGGCGCGACCAGCTGCGAGAACTGGCCCTTCTTGAAGGTGGGCAGACCGTGCCGGGTCGAGTAGGTGTTCACGTCGGACTCGACGGTCGAGGAGGCGTACGCATCGATGACCGCGACGGTGACGCCGGTGCCGTCGTTGCCGGCCGCGATGTTGTCGGCGACGCCGTACACATTCTGCAGCTGGATGCCCGAGTAGCCCTTGGGTGCGAACGCGTAGTCGGGCGAGGCCGGCAGCACCGTTCCATCCGGGGTCGGGGTGTTCGAGATCCGCTTCTGGCCCCAGTAGTCGGACAGCGGCGGCGCGTTGCGGAAGCCGGCCGGCACCGGGTCCTTCGTGGCGTACGACGTCGCCAGGGTCTGGGACTCGTCGAGACCCACCACGGCCTGCACGTTGGTCAGGCTCGAGGGCACGACGAGCGGCTTGTTGTTGCCGCGGACCGTCTTGCCGTTCACCTTGTACTCGGCGAACGACGTCTGGAACGCCGATGCGGCCTTGGCCAGGGTTCCAGTGGCCTCGACGTACTTGCGGTTGGCGGGGACGGTGCCGACCTTGAAGCCGGCCTTGCCCAGCCAGGTCTTCAGCGCGGAGACGCTGCTGACGCTGGGGGAGAACCGGGACCGGAACTGTGCCGGGGTGAGGAACTTGTGGAAGTTCGCGCTGCCCCTGGTCGAGACGTCGTAAGCGTACTGCTCGGCTGCTGCCGAGTTCGACCAGTCAAGATAGACGCGGAAGGTGGTTGTGGTGGAGTCGTCGACCGCCCCGACCTTGTGAGTCGAGTCGGCCCAGGACGGCACGCTGCCGGCCAGGGTGCGACCAGCGGCGGCGTCAGCCGGCGAGTTGATGGTGAGTGCACTGATCCCGAGTACCACTGCGGCGAGCGCCGAGACCGGCGCGACAACATGGCTTTTCACAGCTTCACCCCTTGCGAGGACGGACGCGCCCAGCGCGCGCCGATCCCTGAAGCGTAAGAGATCGCGCGGTAGAGATCGAGGGGTCGACGGAAGTCGTCGACGGGTGTTCAGGTCTCCCGGACTCGGCGGCGGAAGACGCGTCGTACGATGCCCCTGTTGCTGGAGTCCGGTGTAGTCAGCGACACCGATTCCGACGGCACATCGGCGAACGCGCTTTCGAGTCGTCAGGCTCGAGCCGGCTTCTGGATAACGTCTTCGCAGGTCAAAGGCACGCTTTCTCCCTGCAGCGGCCCCTGTGCCTGGGTTGTGGATTCGATCGACACGGGTGTCCGCCCCACCCACCGCCTCATCCGAGATGCGGCGTGCTCGCACTCCGGCGGCGCGCCTCTCATGGTGCCAGGACCCTCGGATTCGGATACGCCATATCGAGTACGTGCTCAGGCATTTCGGGGCACACCAGCAAGGCTCCCTTCGTCTGAGCGAGACTGTCTGCAAGCGCTCGTGGGGCTGCCCGAACAGATCTACCGAACCGGCTTGGTCGTCAGAGGGGCTGACCAGCCACCGACCGAGGGAGAGAGTGGATGTCATCGATCGATCGACCCACCGACCAGCCCGCGGCCCCGGAGTTCTCCGGGCTGCGTGCGGTGTTCATCAATGCGACGCTGAAGCGGTCGCCAGAGATCAGCAACACCGAGGGGCTCATCGACGCCAGCGCCCGGTTGATGCGTCACAACGGGGTCGAGGTCGAGGTGATCCGTGCGGTCGACCATGACATCGCCTCCGGCGTATGCCCGGACATGACCGAGCACGGCTGGGCCACCGACGACTGGCCGCAGCTGTCGGCGCGGGTGATGGCGGCCGACATCCTCGTGCTGGCCGGCCCGATCTGGCTCGGAGACAACAGTTCGGTGATGAAGCAGGTGATCGAGCGTCTCTACGCGAGCTCCGGCGAGCTCAACGCCGCCGGGCAGTACGCCTACTACGGCCGGGTGGGCGGCGCCCTGTTCACCGGCAACGAGGACGGGGTCAAGCACTGCGCGATGAACGTGCTCTACAGCCTGCAGCACCTCGGCTACACCATCCCGCCCCAGGCCGACGCGGGCTGGATCGGTGAGGTAGGACCTGGGCCGTCCTATCTCGACCCCGGATCGGGCGGCCCGGAGAACGACTTCACCAACCGCAACACCACCTTCATGACCTACAACCTGATGCACCTCGCGATGATGCTGAAGAGGGCCGGCGGATTCCCCGCCTACGGCAATCAGCGCACGGTATGGGACGCCGGAACCCACTTCGGCTACGCGAACCCGGAATACCGCTGACCCGCACCGGCCCAAGGTTCCGGCTCTGGAAATGACTTCGGCTCCCGACCTGTTTGACCAGGTGAGGAGCCGAATTCAAGATGGTGGACGATACTGGGTTTGAACCAGTGACCTCTTCCGTGTCAAGGAAGCGCGCTACCGCTGCGCCAATCGTCCGTGGTTATTCAGTTTATATCAGGGTGGTGCTTCGAGGTGGGTACGGGATTTGAACCCGTGTACACGGATTTGCAGTCCGTTGCCTCGCCTCTCGGCCAACCCACCGCTGGAGGCAATGCCTCCGGTGGAGACCTACTCCGAGCGGACGACGAGGCTCGAACTCGCGACCTCAACCTTGGCAAGGTTGCGCTCTACCAACTGAGCTACGTCCGCTTGTTGCTTCCGGCCCGGTTTCCCGTGCCCTTGGCGACGAGAAGAACATTAACCGAGCCGCTCTCGGGGGACAAATCGGGGGTCACCTTCGTGTCATTCACCAGCAGCCCCAGGAGTCCCATCGACGGGCATTCCGGGCGCTGACCAGGGACGTCTTAGAGTTGCCGCATGCGCGCATGGATCGATGGTCAGCTTCTCGACAACCCGGCCGCTCCGGCGGTCTCCATCCGTGACCATGGTCTGGTGGTTGGCGACGGCGTCTTCGAGACGCTCAAGGTGATCGAGGACCAGCCGTTCGCCCTCGACCGTCACCTCGACCGCCTCGAGCGGTCGGCCGCCGGCCTCGGCCTGCCCACTCTCGACCGCGGCGTCATCACGAAGGGTGTCGAGGCGGTGCTCGGAGCAGCTCCGACGGCGTACGGACGGCTGCGGATCACCGTCACCGGCGGGCCAGCGCCGTTCGGCTCCGGTCGTGTGGAGGTCGAGCCGACGATCATCATCGGCCTCGAGGACGCCACCCCCAACCCGGAGGAGACCAAGGTCGTCAGCGTGCCGTGGCGCCGCAACGAGCACGGCGCGACGACCGGCCTCAAGACGACGTCGTACGCCGAGAACGTCATCGCCCTCGCCGAGGCCCGCGAGCACGGAGCGACCGAGGCGATCTTCGCCAACACCGTGGGCGACCTGTGCGAGGGCACCGGGAGCAACGTCTTCTACGTGCTCGACGGGGTGCTCAAGACCCCGACGCTCTCCAGCGGTCCGCTGGCCGGGATCACCCGCGCCCTGGTGCTGGAGTGGTTCGGCGCCGAGGAGACCGACGAGCCGCTGGCCGAGGTCGAGGAGTACGCCACGGAGGTCTTCCTCACCTCCAGCCTGCGCGACGTGCAGGCCGTGACGGCGTGGGGCACGCGCACCCTCCCGCACGGCCCGGTGACCCGGGCGGCGCAGGAGGCGTGGCGTACGAACGAGCCGAGCCTGCTCGGCCTCTGAGCCGAACGAAGAGACTCAGCCGGTGAAGAGCTGCGCCGCACGGCGCAGCGTCTCGATGATCCCGTAGGCCAGGGGGATCCCGACCAGGGCCCAGGCGACGACGATCTTGGGGTTCATGCTGCGCTCCTCTCGGTCGCGGACGGATCGGCGGACGTCGGCTCGTGGAACCTGTCCGGCACCTGGTGGACCAGGAGGTTGGCGATGAAGCCGACCGCCAGGAGACCGACCATGGTCAGCAGCGCCGGCCGGTAGGCGGCCGCGGTGAGGGTGCCGGGTTCGCCCTGCGCGTCGAGGAAGGCGTTGATGATGAGCGGTCCGGCGATCCCGGCGGCCGACCAGGCGGTCAGCAGACGGCCGTGGATGGCGCCGACCTGGAAGGTGCCGAAGAGGTCGCGCAGGTAGGCGGGGACGGTCGCGAAGCCGCCGCCGTAGAAGGACAGGATCACGACGGCGAGGAGCACGAACAGCGCCATCGAGGCGTGGCCGACCGTCGCCAGCAGGAGGTAGAGGACCAGGCCGACCCCGAGGTACATCATGTAGATCGGCCTACGGCCGATGACGTCCGAGGTCGAGGACCAGACGAAACGACCGCCCATGTTGGCGATCGAGAGCAGTCCGACGAAGCCTCCGGCCGCGACGGCGCTCACCGACGAGGCACCGTCGGAGCGGAAGAAGTCCTGGATCATCGGCGCAGCCTGCTCGAGGATGCCGATGCCGGCGGTGACGTTGCAGAAGAGCACGACCCACACCAGCCATAACGACCGGGTCCGGACCGCGTTGCGGGCCGAGACGCTCGCGGTGGTGACGAGCTTCTTCTCCTTGACGCTGGCGGGGTCCCAGCCCGCAGGCGTCCAGCCCTCTGCCGGGACCCGGACGGTGGCGGCGCCGAAGGACATGAAGACCAGGTAGACCACGCCGAGGGTGAGGAAGAGCATCATCACCGCATGGCCGTCGGGGACGGTGGTGGCGTCGCCGGTGTAGGACGGGTCGTAGAGCGCCAGGAGCCGACCGCTCAGCGGGCTGGCGATCATCGCGCCGCCGCCGAAGCCCATGATCGCCATGCCGGTGGCCAGTCCCGGCCGGTCCGGGAACCACTTGATGAGCGTGGAGACGGGGGAGATGTAGCCGATCCCGAGGCCGATGCCGCCGATGAAGCCGTAGCCGAGATAGACCAGCCACAGCTGGCCGGTGCCGATACCGAGGGCGCCGACGAAGAAGCCGGACGCCCAGAACACCGCGGCGGCGGTCATCGCTGCCCGCGGTCCGTTGCGGTCGACCCAGGTGCCCATGACCGCGGCGGAGAGGCCGAGCATCACGATCGCGATCGAGAAGATCACGCCGATCGCGGTCTGGCTCGAGTCGAAGTGCTCGACCAGGGCGGTCTTGTAGACGCTGGTGGCGTACACCTGGCCGATGCAGAGGTGGACGGCGAGGGCGGCGGGCGGGATGAGCCAACGGCTGAAGCCGGGACCGGCCACCGTCCGCTCGCGAGAAAGGAAAGCTGGCAGCACTGTGACCTCCGAGGTGGTACGGGTGACGCACATCACTACCACAGTTGATGTGGCAACGGCCAGCAAAGCACGAACCCTTCCTTCCCGGTGTCCGGGAAGGAAGGGTTCGTGAACGAATGAGCAGGCGGGCGGAGTGCCTACTCAGCGTCGAAGGAGCTGCCCAGCAGATCCGCGATCAGACCGTCGAGATCCATGTGCTGGCCCTCGGAGCCGACGGGGACGGCGGCGAAGGACTTGCCGAGGAACGTCTGCACCTCGCGGGAGTCGGCGGTCGCGATCAGGCGGCCGTCGGGGGAGCTGAAGTCGAAGACGGCCACCGCCTTGGCGTCCTCGTCGATGCTCGGGTAGATCTTCACGTCGCCCTCGCCGGCCGGGGCCGAGAGGCCCTGCAGCATCAGGGTGCGGGAGACGACCCACTCGACGTCACCGCCGCCGGAGTGGAAGGTCAGGCTCACTGCGTACGGGTCGTTCTCGCGGTAGCCGAGGGTGGTGGGCACGTCGACCGTGCGGCCCCAGGGGTCGAGGCACGAGATCTTGATGTCCTGCTGCACTGCCGGGTGCTTGATGTCGCTCATTCGTCCGCTCCTTCTTGGTGGTCTTGCCAAGGAGACGGAGCGGTACGCAGGTGATGATGCCGTTTCTACAAACTTTCTGAACCGATTCGAGGAGACCCCGATCACGCTCCTGCGAGCGCGGCTTCCAGGCGGGCGACGGGCGAGTTCAGGTTGTAGGTCGCGGCCAGCTGGTGAAGGCGGTCCGGGTCGGCAGGAGCGCTCGGCAGCGCGGTCCGGCTGCGGTCCAGGTCGAGGTCTCTCGCGACCGCGACGACCTGCGGTGCGACGGCCAGGTAGGGGACCGCGTCGATGAACTTCTGCCGCTGTGCCTTGGTGAGCGAGGTGGTCGGGTCGGCGACGGCGGCGACGATCCCCTCCAGGTCGCCGTACTGCTCGAGCAGCTTGGCCGCGGTCTTCTCGCCCACGCCCTTCACGCCGGGAAGCCCGTCGGAGGTGTCACCGCGCATGGTGGCGAAGTCGGCGTACTGCGCGGCGGTGATCCCGTACTTGGCCAGCACCCACTTCTCGTCCACCAGATCCGGGTCGCCCACACCCCGGGTCGGGTAGAGGATGCGTACGCCGGCGGCGTCGTCGACCAGCTGGAAGAGGTCGCGGTCGCCGGTGACCACGTCGACCGGCATCCCCGCGCCGGTGGCGAGGGTTCCGATCACGTCGTCGGCCTCGTAGCCGTCGGCGCCGATCACGCAGATCCCGGCCGCGGCGAGCACCTCACGGATGATCGGCACCTGCACCTGCAGCGGGTCGGGCACCTCCTCCACGTCGGGCGCGGTCTCGACCTCCTCGACCACCCGGTGGGCCTTGTAGGACGGGATCAGGTCGACCCGCCACTGCGGTCGCCAGTCGTTGTCCCAGCAGCACACCAGATCGGTGGGGGAGTAGTCGTTGACCAGCCGGGAGATGAACTCCAGCAGGCCGCGGACGGCGTTGACCGGGGTGCCGTCCTCGGCCCGGATGTCGGGCACACCGAAGTAGGCCCGGAAGTAGAGCGACGCGGTGTCCAGCAGGAGCATTCGAGGTTCAGCCACGGGTGAAGCCTAATGAATCGCCCGCGTCGTGTCGGTCGGGTCGGACGAGAGTCGCTGCGCGAGCCAGATCGGTGCGACCGAGACCACGATCATGACGACGGCCACCACGTTGACGATCGGCGCCTGACCGGGACGGAACAGGTTGGTCAGGATCCACACCGGCAGCGTGGTCACGCCCGGGCCGGCGGCGAACGTGGTCACGATGATCTCGTCGAAGCTGAGCGCGAACGCCAGCAGCCCGCCGGCCAGCAGTGCGGAGCGCAGCTGGGGGAGCGTGACCAGCCGGAACGTGGTCCACATCCCCGCACCGAGGTCGGCCGAGGCCTCCTCCAGGTTGCCACCCATCCGTCGCAGCCGTGCCTGCACGTTGTTGAACACGGTCACGATGCAGAACGTCGCGTGGGCCACCACGAGGGTGAGGAACCCCAGGCGTACGCCGAGGATCGAGGAGAACGCGTTGGACAGCGCGATCCCGGTGACGATGCCGGGCAGGGCGATCGGGAGCACGACCAGCAGGTTGACGGTGTCCTTGCCGAAGAAGGAGTAGCGCTGCATCGCCAGGCCCAGCAGCGTGCCGAGGACGAGGGCCATCACCGTCGCGCAGGCCGCGACCGTCAGCGAGGTGAGGATCGCGTCGTGGGCGCCCGGGTTGACCGCGGCCCGCTGCCACCACTGGGTGGTGAAGCCGCTGGGCGGCCAGGTAAGCGCCTGGGAGGTGTTGAACGAGTTCACCACGACCAGGGCCAGCGGCGCGTAGAGCACCGCGAGCACCAGGCCGGTCACCGCGGCGAGCAGCCGCCGGGTCGATCGCGAGATGGTCATAGGTTCTCCAGAGCTCCGGTGCGGCGTACCAGCGCCAGGTAGATCATGATCACGACGATCGGGATCAGCGCGATCGCCGCGGCCAGCGGGAGGTTGGATCCCGAGTTGATGTAGACGAGGTTGCCGAGCATCTGGTTGGCGCCGCCGACGATGTTGACCGTGATGTAGTCGCCCATGGTCAGCGAGAACGAGAAGATCGACCCCGCCACCAGCCCGGGTACCACCAGCGGCAGCACCACCGTGCGGAACGTCAGCGCGGGCCGGGCACCGAGGTCGCCGGCAGCGTCGAGCAGCGAGTCCGGGACCCGTTCGTAGGCCGCGTAGACCGGCAGGATGACGTACGGGAGCCAGATGTACGCCTGGGTGAGCACGATCGCGGTGAAGCCGAATCCCGGCGAACCGAGACCCACCAGCCCGCCGGCCCAGTCCAGCAGGCCGCCGTGCGAGAGCAGCGAGCGCCAGGCGAGCGCCTTGACGAGGTAGGAGGCCCACAGCGGCATCAGGAAGGCGATCACCAGCAGGCGCTGCGAGCGCCGGGAGGCGATCTTGGCCATGTAGAAGCCGACCGGCAGTGCGATCACGCAGTCGATCAGCGTCACCAGCAGGGCCACGCCGAGGGTGCGCAGCGTGACGGTCCGGTAGAGCGCCTCGCCGGTGATCTCACGGATGTTGTCGAGGGTGAAGGTGCGCTCGAGCTCGTTGGTGAAGGAGTCGATCGTCCAGAAGGCCGTCACCAGCAGCGCGGCGAGGGCGACGACGTAGACGAGCACGAGCCAGGTCAGGGGAGCGGCCAGCAGGAGGCCGAGGCGGATGCCCGGCCTCCTGCTGAGCGTGCTGCTGATGGAGCTCAAGGTCACCCCTTGATCTCTGCCCAGGCCTTGGTCCAGTCCTGGTAGTCGGTGCACTTCACGTCGGTCCGGCCGTCCAGGCACTTCTCGATCGGCGTGTTCCAGAACCAGATCTTCTCGGCGTACTTCTCGTCGCCGGCGTGGAAGGTCTCGCAGTGGCCCTCGGAGGCGAACTCGCAGGCCGCGTCCGAGTTGGGCGCCTCGCCGAAGTACTCCGTCGCCTGGGCGTTGGTCTCCGGGTCGGAGATGTGGTCGAGCCAGGCGTAGGCGCAGTTGGGCGACTTCGCCTTCGAGGAGATCATCCAGGTGTCGTTCCACCCGGTCGCGCCCTCGGAAGGGAGGATCGCCTCGACCGAGGCCTTCTTCGGGTCGATCAGGTTGGCGATCACCTGCCAGGTGGTGCCGACCACGGTGTCGCCGGTCTCGAAGGAGGCCTGGGTCTTGGTGTAGTCGGACCAGTACTCACCCACGGAGGCCCGCTGGCTCTTGAGCAGGTCGACGGCCGCGTCCAGCTGCTTCTCGTCGAGGGAGTAGGGGTTCTCGATGCCCAGGTCCGGCTGGTGCGCCATCAGGTAGACCGCGGCGTCGGCGATGTAGATCGGCGAGTCGTACGCGGTGACCTTGCCCTTGTGCTTCGGCGCGTCCTCGAAGACCGCCTTCCACGAGGTCGGGGCGGGGCTGACGTCCTGGGTGTTGTACATCAGCAGGTTGGCACCGTAGCCGTGCGGGATGCCGTAGTTCTTCCCGTCCACGGTGTTCCACTCGCGGTCCTTGAGGAAGTCGTAGATGCCCTCGTAGTTGGGGATCAGGTCGGTGTTGACCTCGGCCGCCTCGCCGGCTGCGATCATCCGCAGGGTGAGGTCGCCGGAGGCGGCCACGACGTCGTACTCGCCCGACTTGGCCAGGTTGAAGGCCTCGTCGGAGGTGCCGTAGACCTTCGCGGTGACCTGACAGCCGGTCTCCTTCTCGAAGTCGGAGACCCAGTCGACCGCGGGGTCGGTCGAGCCGTCCTCGACGTAGCCGGGCCAGGCCAGGATCGACACCTCGCCCTCGTTCTTCCCGAGCTTCTCGACCGCTCCGGTCGAGGAGTCGCCGCTGTCGCTGCCGCAGGCGCTCAGCGTGATCAGGGACAGTGCCGCGATCGCTCCGCCGATGGTACGACTGGTGGCGGATCTGGTTGGGATGGTGCGCATGATCAAACCTCTCTGGTGGGTCTCGCTCATCGGTGTTGCACGGCACGGGACGAATCGGTGCCCAGGGGGACCAGGTCGCCCGGCGACCAGGAGGCGACCACGCGGTCGCCCCGAGACTCTGGTTCGGCGGCATCCGGGTGCAGGGCGCCACGGCTCTGCTCGAGGGCGACCAGCCTGGTGCCGTCCTCGAGCTCGATGTGGACGCGATGACCGGTGCCGATGTAGATCGACTCGGTGATCACCCCGGTGGCGGTCATCGCGCCGACCGGGGCGGTCGCGGTCGCGGGGGAGAGCAGGATCTTCTCGGGCCGCAGCGCGAAGGCGCCCTCCATCTTCAGCACCCGCTTGGCCACCTCCTCGTCGAAGACGTTCGAGGTGCCGACGAAGTCGGCGACGTACGGGGAGGTCGGCCGCTCGTAGATCTCCTTCGGCGTGCCCAGCTGCACGATGTGACCGCTGTCGAAGACCGCGATCCGGTCGCTGAGGGTGAGCGCCTCCTCCTGGTCGTGGGTGACGAACACGAAGGTGATGCCCAGCTCGCGCTGGATCTGCTTGAGCTCGACCTGCATCTGCTCGCGGAGCTTGAGGTCGAGCGCGCCGAGCGGCTCGTCGAGGAGCAGCACCTTGGGACGTACGACGATCGAGCGGGCCAGCGCGACCCGCTGCCGCTGCCCGCCGGAGAGCTCGGTCGGCTTCCGGGTCGCGACGTGGTCGAGACGGACCATCGCCAGCGCCTCGCGTGCCCGCGAGCTCCGCTCCGCCTTCGGGATGCCCCGCACCCGCAGGCCGTACGCGACGTTCTCCAGCACGTTGAGGTGCGGGAACAGGGCGTAGTCCTGAAAGACCGTGGTGACGTCGCGGTCGAACGGCGCCAGCGCGGTGACGTCCTCGCCGCCGAGGCGGATCGTGCCGGAGTCGGCGCGCTCGAAGCCGGCGATCAGTCGCAGCACCGTCGTCTTGCCCGACCCGGAGGGTCCGAGCATCGAGAAGAACTCGCCGTCGCCGATCGTCAGGTCGAGAGCGTCGACGGCCATCACGTCGCCGTAGGCCTTGGACACGGCTTCGAGCTGGATCTGCGGGGATTCGGTCGGTCGCATTGCTGAATCATATGGAACCAGATCTTAGATTTTAAGACCTTCTGCGTAAGTTCTTCGTAAACCCACTCGAAGGAGGAGCCCGATCGTGGCCAACCCCCGCGCGATCACCTCGCGCGCCCGGTCGGCGATCTTCGCGCCGATCGGCGACGAAGGCAGAGCCGTACGCGTCGAGAACCGGCTCGCGGAGGCGATCCGCTCCGGCGTGCTCGCCGACGGTGACCGCCTGCCGAGCGAGCTCGAGCTCGCCCAGATGCTGGGGGTGGCGACGGTGACCGCACGGGAGGCGCTGGTCTCGCTGCGGGCGCAGGGCCTGGTGGTGACGACACGAGGCCGCGGCGGCGGCTCGTTCGTGCGCACGCCCGCTCCCGGCGACATCGTCAAGGGCAGGCTCGCCACCATGTCGCGCGTGGAGCTGCGCGACCGGGCGAGCCTCTATCTGGTGGTGCTGACCGGCTGCGCCGAGCTCGCCGCCGAACGAGCGGCCCCGGACGAGGTCGAGGACCTCCAAGACCTCCTGATCCCCCTGGAGGAGGACGACGTCGGCCGGTGGCGCGACGCGGAGAGCGAGCTCTACCTCTCGGTGGCCGCGTTGACCCAGTCGGCGCGCCTCACCCGGGAGGTGGTGCGCCAGGAGGCCGACTTCGGTACGTTGCTGCGGGTGCCTCTCAGCGAGCCCGACTTCCGCCAGGCAGCCGGTGAGCGGCACCGGGCACTGGTCGCCGCGCTGGAGTCCGGCGACGCCGTCGCGGCCCGGGCGAGCGTACGCGACCACGTGAGCCACGCCGTCGAACGTCTGACCGAGATCCATGAGGGGGTACGCCGGTGAACCTCGATGTCTCCACCGACTGTGCCGCCCGGATCGAGCACCACTTCGGTGCCATCCTCACCGAGCTCGAGCGGATGCGCGTCTCGGTCGCAGCGCTCTTCACCGACGGACCCGTCACCACCGACCGGCTGAGGACACACATCGAGGCCGGCGCCCTGGCGTTCCTCCAGGACCCGACCCTGCTGGGCAGCGGCTTCGTCGCCGCACCGGACGCGCTCGAGGACCGGCGGCTCTATCTGGCCTGGTGGCAGGGCGCGGGTCGCGACTTCCTCGGCGAGGCGGAGGTACCAGCCACGGGGGAGGCCATCGACTACACCCGCCAGCCGTGGTTCCGAGGTCCGGGGCGCACCGGGAAGCTCACCGTCGCCGGGCCCTACGTCGACTTCGTCTGCGCCGACGAGTACGTCCTGACCACCACGCTCCCGGTCTACGCGAACGGCCGGATGGTCGGCGTCGCGGGCGCCGACACCTCGGTCGAGACCCTGGAGACCCTGCTGCTGCCCGGCCTGCGAGAGATCGGTGCGACGTTGGTCAGCTCCCACGGCAGGGTGGTCGTCTCCGCCGACCCGCACCGGGCCACCGGTGTCTCGATCGGCGGTGTCCCCGACCCGGCCCCGGGCCGGCTGCTGTCGGTCGTCCGGCCGGCCGCTGTCGATGGTCGCGAGGAGCTCGAGCTCCTCGCCGGCTGGCCCTCCTGAAGCAGCAAATCTTTCGACATCAACTACTTTTTTGGACGTTGCGGCGGAGATATTGCTGTTGTGGGTACGCTGTCGCCGTGACTGCACCTGAGATCGAGGCCACCGACCGTAAAATCCTCCAGCTTCTCGCGGAGGACGGTCGGATGTCCTACACCGACCTGGGCAAGGCGACCGGCCTGTCGACCTCGGCTGTGCATCAGCGCGTCAAGCGGCTCGAGCAGCGCGGTCTCATCACCGGCTACGGCGCCACCGTCAACTACGCCGCGATCGGCGTGCCGCTGACCGCGTTCGTCGCGGTGCAGCCCATCGATCCCTCTCAGCCCGACGACACCCCTGAGCGCGTCGCCGACCTCAACGAGGTCGAGGCCTGCTGGTCGATCGCGGGGGTCGAGTCCTACATGCTCAAGGTGCGTGTGGCCACGCCCGAGGCGCTCGAGGAGCTGCTCGGCCGGATCCGCTCGGTGGCCAACGTGTCCACCCGCACCACGATCGCGATGTACACCTACTACGAGAACCGCCCGACCCTGACTCACTGATTCCGTCAGGGCCGGGCGGGCCCGGTCACTCAGCGTGGGTGCGCCACCACTCCTGGCCCGACTCGGGCAGGGTGTGGATCGGGTCGTAGTACTCGTAGGTCCGCGTCAGCGCCTCCGGGTCGGAGGCCTCGATCGAGGTGCGGTAGTTCTTGGTCCAGTAGGAGATGCCGCGCTCGGTGTCGTAGTCGGCGACCTGGTGGACCCAGCGCTTCCCGACGAAAGGTACGTCGCACACGATGCGCGGGGTCGCGAACCCGGGCAGGTAGCCCATCAGGTCGTGCTGCATCCGCTGCGCGTCGGCCACCGAGACCCGCCAGTGCTCGCTGAACGGGATCATGTCGCACATGTAGAAGTAGTAGGGCATGATCTGCGCGCCGTCGAGGAGGCGGAAGCAGAGGTCGAGCAGGCTGTGGGTGTCGGCGTTCACGCCGGCGAGCAGCACTCCCTGGTTGCGTACGTCCCGGACGCCTGCCGCCATCAGGGCCTTGGCGGCCTCGGCGACCAGCGGAGTGACCGAGTTGGCGTGGTTGGCGTGGGTGTGGACCGCCAGTGAGACGCCGCGCTCGCGGGCGATGGTGGTGACCCGGTTCATCCCCTCCAGGAGCGGCTCCTGCAGCCAGTGCTGGGGGAGACCGATCAGGCCCTTGGTGGCCAGCCGGATGTCGCGGATGTTGTCGATCGCCATCAGCTTGGTGAGGAAGTCCTCCAGCCGCGGCCAGGGCAGGTTGGCGACATCGCCACCGGAGACGACCACGTCGCGCACCTGCGGGGTGTTGCGCAGGTAGTCGAGCATCGCCTCGTGGCGGTCGACCGGCTTGCCGGTGAGCTTGAGCTTGTCGATGACCGGCGTCGAGTTGCCGACCAGGTCCATCCGGGTGCAGTGGCCGCAGTACTGCGGGCAGGTGGAGAGCAGCTCGGCGAGCACCTTGGTCGGGTAGCGGTGGGTCAGCCCCTCGGCCACCCACATGTCGTGCTCGTGCAGCGAGTCGCGGCTGGCCTGCGGGTGCGAGGGCCAGTCGGTGCGGCGGTCGGAGAAGACCGGGATCATGTAGTGGCGGATCGGGTCGGCGTAGAAGGCCGCGGTGAACTCCTCGCCCGCGCCGGCGCCGGAGGGGACCATCGTGTTCATCATCTGCGGCGGCACCAGCATCGACATGGTCGCGCGCTCGGCCATGTCCTTCTCGAGGTCGGCGTAGAACCGCTCGTCGAGAAGATCGCCCATCAGGGCACGTAGCTGGCGGACGTTCTTGATGCAGTTGACGCGCTGCCACTGCACGTCGCGCCACTGCTCCTCGGTCACGTCGACCCACCCCGGGAACCGGGTCCAGTCGGGCTCGACCAGCTCGACACGCTGGTAGGCGTAGGGCTGTCCGTCTCGGGTCGTAGGCTCGATGGTTGCCGTCATGTTCTCCACCATAGCGGGAGATCCTCCGGTATTCGCAAGCCTAGACCGCAATTCTTCCATCCACCGCTGGTAGGGTCCGGCGTGAGATGCACGCAAGGAGGCGTACGACGATGACCACTTCTGACCCGACAGGCCTGCACCGGGTGCTCGACGAGCCGGTGGCCGGCTCGTTGCCCCTGCCCCAGGCGGCCCGAAGACTCGACACCCGAAAGGCGTTGTGGCCCGACGAGGTGCGGATCCGGGTGGAGCGACTGAACCTGGACGCCGCCTCGTTCCGCCAGCTCGAGTCCGCCCACGACGGCGACGGTGAGGCCGTACGCCGCGAGGTGCTCGACATCGTCGCCGACCGCGGCAAGATGCAGAACCCGGTGACCGGGTCAGGCGGCATGCTCGTCGGCGTCGTCGAGGAGGTCGGCCCGGAGTCGCCCCTGGGGCTCGCGGTGGGCGATCGCGTCGCCACCCTGGTCTCGCTGACGCTGACGCCGATGGTGATCGAGGACGGGCTCGCCGGCTGGGGCGGCGACTCCGAGCAGGTGCCGTGCGACGGCTACGCGATCCTCTTCGGCCGCTCGATCGCCGCAGTTCTTCCCGACGATCTCGCCCCCGAGCTCGCGCTGTCGGTGATGGACGTGTGCGGCGCCCCGGCGCTGACCCGGCGGGTCGTCTCGGAGCGCTACACGGACGGAGTCGTCGCCGTGATCGGTGGCGGCGGCAAGTCCGGGTCGCTGTCGCTGGCCGCAGCCCGCGATGCCGGAGCGCGCCATCTGATCGGCATCGTCCCGACCGAGGCCGAGGCCGAGCGCCTCCGCGAGGCAGACCTGGCCGACGAGGTCGTGGTCGCCGACGCGCGCAACCCGGTGGCCCTGCGCGACGCGGTCGCCAAGGCCGGCGGCCCGGCCGACGTCACCGTCGTCTGCGTGGACGTGCCGGGCTGCGAGGGCGGGGCCATCCTGGCCACGGCCGATCGCGGCACCGTCGTCTTCTTCTCGATGGCGACCTCCTTCTCCGCGGCTGCGCTCGGCGCCGAGGGCCTCGCCGCGGACGTCACGATGCTCGTCGGCAACGGTTACGTCCCCGGCCACGCCGCCTATGCGCTGGACCTGCTCCGCGCGAACCGGGGCGTCCGGACACTCTTCGAGGGGAGACTGGCCCAGTGAGACTCGATCTGGACCCACGCACGATCGCCCAGGCCCGCGCGCTGGCCGCGAAGGTCGGCGACCCGATCGTCGAGATGGCCACGAAGCACACGACCGTCGCCGTCGAGCGAGCCACGCTGCGGCTGGCCGGGCTCGCCGGTGCCGACCCGGACGGCACCCCGTGGGTGAACCACCTGGTCGACGCGGTCCGCGCCGACGTCGGCCTGGAGCACGGCATCGCCCTGCCGGTCTGGCAGGCTCTGGCGGCCCGTGGCAACGACCTGACCCGACTCGCCGAGGAGGCCGCCGCCGGCCAGGTGACCTTCCGCCTGCCCGAGGGCGCCGAGGCCGAGCTGGCCGCCAAGCACGCCCGGGAGGCGGTCGGGGCCGGTATCGCCCGGCTCGACGCCAGCCGGGTGACCCGGGAGCGGATGATCGCCGAGATCGGCGACGCGCCCCGCAAGCCCTGGATCTACCTGATCGTCGCGACCGGCGACATCTACGAGGACATCCCGCAGGCGCAGGCGGCCGCACGCGAGGGCGCCGACATCATCGCCGTCATCCGCTCGACCGGCCAGTCGCTCCTCGACTACGTGCCCGAGGGGGCGACCCGGGAAGGGTTCGCCGGGACGTACGCGACGCAGGAGAACTTCCGGCTCATGCGCGCGGCACTCGACGAGACGAGCCGCGAGCTGGGCCGCTACGTACGGCTCACCAACTACGCGAGCGGGCTGTGCATGCCGGAGATCGCTGCCCTGGCGGGCATGGAGCGTCTCGACATGATGCTCAACGACTCGATGTACGGGATCCTGTTCCGCGACATCAACCCGGTGCGTACGTTCGTCGACCAGCGGCTCTCCCGGCAGATCCACGCCCGCGCGGGGATCATCATCAACACCGGCGAGGACAACTACCTCACCACCGCCGACGCGGTCGAGGCGGCACACACGGTGACGACCTCCCAGCTACTCAACGAGTACTTCGCCAAGGAGGCCGGCCTCGAGGACTGGCAGCTCGGCCTCGGTCACGCCTTCGAGATCAACCCGGACGTGCCCGACTCGTTCCGGCTCGAGCTCGCCCACGCGCTGCTGGCGAAGACGATCTTCCCCGACGCCCCGCTGAAGTGGATGCCGCCGACCCGGCACATGACCGGCGACATCTTCAAGGGCTACCTGCTCGACGGCTTCTTCAACCTCGCCGGCGCGATGACCGACCAGGGCATCCTGCTGGTCGGGATGATGACCGAGGCGGTCGTGACGCCCTGGCTCTCCGACCGCGACCTGGCCCTGCAGAACGTCCGGTACGTCATGGACGCCGCCGGGCGCCTCGGCGAGGACTTCCACCCGGCCCCTGACGGCTTCATCGCCAACCGCGCCCGCGAGGTGCTGGGGGAGTCGATCGACCTGCTCGGGAAGATCATCGACGAGCCCAACGGGCTCCTGGACGCGATCGCGGACGGCACCTTCGGCCTGATGAAGCGCCCGGCCGACGCCGGCAAGGGTCTCGAGGGCGTGGCCGAGAAGTCCGAGGCGTACTACAACCCGGCCAGCGCCGAACTAGACAAGCAGAGCTTGGAGGGCGACAAGTGAGCATCATCAGGCCCTACGGCGACACCACCGGCGACGGCATGGTGCAGGTCTCCTTCACGCTGCCGATCAAGCACAGCAAGGTCGCCGACGGCGCCGCGCTGCAGCTGGCCAACAAGATGGGCATGGAGCCGGCGATGGTCGTCCACTCCAAGCCCATGGGCGACGACTTCACCTTCTTCGTCGTCTACGGCCAGGTCAACCATCTCGTCGACACCGACAAGGTGCAGGTCGTCGAGCGGGACTTCCCGCTGCTGACGCCCAAGGAGGCCAACGCGGTGATCAAGGAGACGCTGAGACGACCGATGGTCGTCGTCGGCGCCTGCATCGGCACCGACGCCCACACCGTCGGCATCGACGCGATCCTCAACATCAAGGGGTTCGCCGGGGAGAAGGGTCTGGAGTACTACAAGGAGATCGAGGTCGTGAACCTCGGCGCCCAGGTCTCGGTGCCGTCCCTGGTCGAGGCAGCCGTCACCCGGCGTGCCGACGCGGTGCTCGTCTCCCAGGTCGTCACCCAGCGTGACGCCCACCTGCTCAACACCCGGGAGATGTCGGCGGCGTTCCGCGAGGCCTACCCGGCGGGGGAGCGGCCGCTCCTGGTCGCCGGCGGGCCGCGTTTCGACGAGTCGATGACCGCCGAGCTCGGCGTCGACCGTATCTTCGGCCGCGGCACCACCCCTGCCGAGGTCGCCTCCTACCTCGTCCACCGCACCACCATGAAGGAGTCTGCCGCATGACGTCTCCCGAGACCGGGCCCACGATCGGCACCAAGGTCGTCCACCGCCGCTACGTGCCCTACTCCCACGCCCACTACGCCGGCAACCTGGTCGACGGGGCCTACAGCCTGGGTCTCTTCGGCGACGTCGCCACCGAGATGTGCATCCTCACCGATGGCGACGAGGGTCTCTTCGCCTCCTACGACGACGTGCAGTTCAAGGCACCGGTCCGGGCCGGCGACGTCCTGGAGATCACCTGTGAGCTGGTCAAGGCCGGGACCCGGTCCCGGGTGATGGAGTTCGCCGTGCACGTCGTGGCCCGCGGGGCCGCCACGGAGGCTCGTCCGGGGGCTGCTGAGATGCTTGCGGAACCGGTCCTCGCGACCTCCGCGCGGGGGACCGTCGTCGTTCCCTGAGCGGCGTAACGGGTACGCGAAGGCGACACGCCGAGGTTCTTCGAGAATTCCTCACTATTTCGCGCCCGGAAGGCTGTGGCTGACCTGCGGAAACACCTGTTTCCGCAGGTCAGCGCCTTGTTGACTTACGCGGAGCCAGCGGGTGATGGTGGCAACGTTCGCCCATGCAGAGTCGCGGTTGGCGGACCGGCGCTCGACGAATCGGGTCGGGGGGTGTCGAGCCAGGCATGCCATCGATGCGTTTTCGCGAACGCGGTCAACGACCGTGAGGGCAACGCGGGAGGGCCGGGACGCCCTTAGACAACGATCGTCCCCCTGCCTCCAGCAGGGATCGGAACGGCCCGAAGTACGTCTTGATCCTCCCGCGCCTCTGCTGGCCGGCATTCGACCGGCTGGCATTCGATCGGCGACCAACGGCCGGATATCCTGTGATCTCCATCCTCATTCCTTGACAAGGCCGGCGTACGTGACGAACGAGCAGCTTCCACCCTGGACCGAGATCGGCCGGGCGGTGATGGTCATCCCGACCTACAACGAGGCGGACAACCTCACCTGGATCGTCGGGCGCCTGCGCAAGGCTCAGCCGCGTGTCGACGTGCTGATCGTCGACGACGGCTCGCCCGACGGCACCGGCACGATCGCCAACGAGCTGGCCGACAACGACGACCAGATCCACGTGCTGCACCGCACCGAGAAGGCCGGCCTGGGGGCTGCGTACCTGCACGGCTTCGGCTGGGCCCTCGAGCAGGGCTACGACGTCGTGGGGGAGATGGACGCCGACGGCTCCCACCAGCCGGAGGAGCTCCACCTGCTGCTGGAGGCGCTCGGCTCCGCCGACCTGGTTATCGGCGCCCGCTGGATCCGTGGCGGCTCCGTGGTCAACTGGCCGCTGTCGCGACGTCTGCTGTCGGTGGGCGGCAACTTCTACGTACGGCTCCTGCTCGGCATCGGCGTCCACGACGCCACCGCGGGCTACCGCCTCTTCCGGCGTACGACGCTGGAGAAGCTGCAGCTGAGCAGCGTCGAGTCGACCGGCTACGTCTTCCAGACCGAGATGGTGACGCGTACGCTGCGGGCCGGCCTCACCGTCAAGGAGGTCCCGATCCAGTTCATCGAGCGGGTCCGGGGCGAGTCGAAGATGAGTCCCGCGGTCGCTGCCGAGTCGATGCGCCGGGTGACCCGCTGGGGCCTGGCCGAGCGGCGAGAGCAGCTCCTCCGGCTGCTGCGCCGCTTCGGGCTGGAGCGTCTGGTGGGAGGCCGCCGATGACCACCACCCGACGCCGCAGGTTCTCCTGGGTGCTGGTGCTGCTGTTCCTGGTGATGCCGCTGGTCGAGCTGTTCGTGCTCATCCAGGTCGGCCAGGTGATCGGCGTGTGGTGGACGATCCTGCTGCTGATCGCCGACTCGATCTTCGGTGCCTGGCTGATGCGCCGCGAGGGGTCGCGGGCCTGGACGGCGCTGACGACTGCCCTCTCCTCGGGCAAGCTCCCGTCCAACGAGATCGCCGACGGCGCGCTGATCCTGCTCGGTGGCGCGATGATGCTCAGCCCCGGCTTCGTGACCGACATCTTCGGCATCGTGCTGATCCTGCCGTTCACCCGGCCGTTCTTCCGCCGCATCCTGGCCACGCTCGTGCAGAAGCGCCTGGTCACCGCGGCGATGCCGTCCACGTTCGGTCCCGGCGCCCGTCCCCGCAACGACGACATCGTCACCGGCGAGGTCATCGACAAGGACAGGCCCTGAAAACGAGCCGAGTCGGCCCATCTTGACCGGCTCGCTCGCTTCGCTTCGCGAGACACCGGTCAAGATGGGCCGACTCGGCCTTGGCTAAACGCCTGCCTTCTTCTTGCCCGGTCCCTTGCGGTGCAGGTGGGCCGGGCCGATCTCGCCACCGCGAAGCAGGTCGAGGCGCTCCTTGAGGATGTCCTCGAGCTCCTTCTCCGAGCGCCGCTCCAGGAGCATGTCCCAGTGCGTACGCGCCGGCTTCTCGGCCTTCTCCTCCGGCTTGGCACCGGAGAGGTTGAGAGCTTCCATGCCGCAGCGCGGGCACTCCCAGATCGCCGGAACCTCGGCCTCGTCCGACATCGTGATCTCGAAGTCGTGGCCCTGCGGGCAGCGGTAGGCCACCTGCTGACGGCCCGCGAACTCGATGCCGCGTTCGTCCTCAAAACTTTGTCCGCCCAGTCGGGCGCCGCGCAACGTGCGCTCGGCCATGAAGCACCTCCTGAGTCGATCGTCCCCCGTTGGATGAGCTGAAGAGCGAGGCGGTCTGCGGACTCATGACGCAGGCCGGTCAGGCCTCTTCACACCGTCAACGGTACAGAGGAGGTGATGATTCCGTGAATTGTCGAGATCGTCGCCGTGTTGTTCGACACAGGGCCCACCTGACCTGCGGATCTCCCTGAGAAAGTCCTGAGTCGTCGATGTCTCGAAACCGCCACCCGCTGGGAGCGTTCTCACACCTGTCGGGGCACGCGGTTGCCGGCTTGTTCGATGCCCTTCGTGGTGTTCACGAGGGCGAGCAGCCCGCCGCCGAGGACGAAGAACGCGATCAGTGCGAGGATCGCGGGCCGGTAGGAGTCGGTCAGCTGGTAGACCAGCCCGAACACCAGGGTGCCGAGCCACGAGGTGCCCCTGTCCATGGCGTGGTAGAGGCTGAAGTACTCCGCCTCCTTGCCTGCCGGGATGAACAGCGAGAAGTAGGAGCGGGCCAGCGCCTGGGTGCCACCCATGACGAGACCGATCCCGACCGCGACGACGAGCAGCGGCAAGAGGGTCTGCTCCGGCACGAAGTAGGCGGCGACCACGATGACCATCCAGCCGCCAAGGCCGCCGAGGATCACCCGCTTGGCGCCGAAGCTGTTGGCCAGCCGGCCGAAGAAGATCGCCCCACCCACCGCGACGAACTGCACGAGCAGGTAGATGCCGAGCATCGTGCCGGTCTCGAACCCGAGCTCCTCGACCCCGTAGGTGGAGGCCGAGCTGATCACCGTCTGGATGCCGTCGTTGAAGAAGAGGTAGGCCAGCAGGAAGGTCAACGCGACCGGATACTGCGGCAGCTCCCGGAGCGTCACGAACAGCTGGCCGAAGGAGCGCGCCACGACACCGCCGGAGACGTCCTCGACATCGGCGGGCTCGTGGCGGCGGATCCGGCGCCACGGAATGATGACGAACCCCGCCCACCACAGCGCCGCCGAGAGCATCGAGAGTCGTACGGCCAGGGCGGTGCCGAGCCCGAGCTGGTCGGCGAAGGTGACCATGAGGAAGTTGACGGCGAGCAGCAGGCCGCCACCGGCGTACCCGTACGCCCAGCCGATCGAGGAGACCCGGTCACGCTCGTCCTCGGTCGAGATCAGCGGAAGGATCGAGTCGCTGACCACCACCGCCGCGCCCGCGCACAGGTTGGCGATGATGAACATGATCGACCCGAACCACCAGTTGTCCCCGGTCATGAAGAACAGCAGCGCCGCACAGAACGCCCCGGCCCACGCGAAGCCGGTCATCAGATCCGGCTTGCGCGAGGTGCGGTCGGCGATCGCACCCACCAGGGGATAGACGAAGGCCGAGAGGATGGTGGAGAACGTGATGACGTACGACGGGAGCGCGCCGGGCGCGATCGAGAGGCCCAGCACGTCGATCCGGTTGTCGACGGCGGCGGCCTTCGCGATCTCGATCAGGTAGGGCGCGAACAGCACGCCGGCGACCGTCGTCTGGAACGCGGAGACGGCCCAGTCGGTGAAGAACCAGCCCTTCTGCTCCCGCGCCCGCTCGACGGGCCTGAAGTCGCCGATACCGGCTGATGTGGTCACTTCTCGGGCTCCTCGCCATTCTCATCGGATTCGGCCTCGTCGACGGGCTCGACCCGAGACGGCACAGCCTCCCACAGGCCACGCTCCTGGAGGAACGCTTTCAGTACGTCGGTGCGGTCGGTCATCAGACCGTCGACGTCACGCTCGACCAGCCGCTTCATCTCGGCCGGGTCGTCGATGGTCCAGACGTGGACCTCCTTGCCGGCCTTGTGGGCGCGACGGACCAGCCCGCGCGACGCCACCCGTACCGACAGCGGGCCGAGGAGGCGCTGGTGGTGGGGGATCTGGAAGGCGTCGAACTCCCCGCCCGCGAGCCGCCTGGCGATGCCGGCGGTCGGGGCCAGCACGAAGGCCAGCACCTCCCGGGGATTCGCCGAGGTCCGCACCCGCCCCTCGGTCAGCCGCCGGAACTCCTTGATCCGACGGGCCGAGAACGACCCGACGATGACCTTGTCCTCGTGGCCGGTCGCGGCGAGCAGCTCGGCGAGCGCACCCGCGGCGCCGTCAGACTTGAGGTCGATGTTGAAGGTGACCTCGGGGAACGCGGCGAAGAGCTCCGCCATGGTCGGCACCCCGTGCTCGCCGCCGATGCGGGCCGCCTGCACCTCGGCGTACGTCATCTCCGCGATCAGGCCGCTGACGTCGGTCACCCGGTCGAGCGCCGCGTCGTGGAAGGCGAGCAGGACACCGTCGCGGGTGACGTGCACGTCGGTCTCGAGATGGGTGTAGCCGAGCGCCACCGCATGTCGGAACGCCTCCATGGTGTTCTCCATCCCGACCAGGTCGGGATGGAGGGCTCCACCACGGTGCGCATAGGCGCGTACGCGTCGTTGCTGCTCCCTCACGGGGAGCATCTAACCACCCGGGAGGACCGGATCACATGAGCCCGCGGACTCAGATGTCGCCGCGCCCCCACAAGCACGTCGAGTCGGCTCGTCCTGACCGAAAACCCGGTCGAGTCGGCCCGTCATGACGGGCCGACTCGACGAGGAAATCGGTCAAGACGGGCCGACTCGGCCCGGTCTTCGATCAGATGTCGCGGAAGGCGGTGATGTTCGCGCCGAGCTGGTTGAGCCGCTCGGCGAGGTCCTCGTAGCCGCGGGCGATGACGTAGGTCGAACGCAGCACCGAGGTGCCCTTCGAGGCGAGCATCGCGAGCAGCACGACGACGGCGGGACGCAGCGCCGGCGGGCAGACGATCTCGGTGCCGGAGAAGTGCGTCGGGCCCTCGATCATCACCCGATGGGGGTCCATCAGGGTGACGTTGCCGCCGAGCTTGTTGAGCTCGGTCAGGTAGATCGCCCGGTTCTCGTAGACCCAGTCGTGCAGCAGCGTCTGACCCTGCGCCACCGCGGCGATCGCGGCGAAGAACGGCAGGTTGTCGATGTTGAGGCCGGGGAAGGGGAGCGGGTGGATCTTGTCCAGCGGCGCGTGCAGGATCGAGTGCTTGGTGTTGATGTCGACCAGGCGGGTCTTGCCGTTGAGGGCGAGGTATTCCTCGGTGAGGGTGTAGTTGAAGCCCATCTCCTCGAGCGTCGCCAGCTCGATCTCCATGAACTCGATCGGGACCCGCTTGATCGTGATCTCGGAGTCGGTCACGATCGCGGCGGTCAGCAGCGACATCGCCTCGATCGGGTCCTCGCTCGGCGCGTAGTCGACGTCGACGTCGATGACCTCGCGGCCGGTGACGCGGAGCGTCGTGGTGCCGATGCCCTCGATCTCGACGCCCAGCTTCTGCAGGTAGAAGCAGAGGTCCTGGACCATGTAGTTGGAGGACGCGTTGCGGATCACCGTGGTGCCCGGGTGCAGCGCAGCGGCCATCAGAGCGTTCTCGGTGACGGTGTCGCCACGCTCGGTCAGGACGATCGGACGGCCCGGCTGGATGTCCCGGTTGACGGTCGCGTGGTAGGCGCCGTCGGTCGCCTTGACCTCGAGGCCGAAGGGACGCAGGGCCGACATGTGCGGCTCGACCGTGCGGGTGCCGAGGTTGCAGCCACCGGCGTAGGGAAGCTCGAAGACGTCCAGGCGGTGCATCAGTGGGCCGAGGAACATGATCACCGAGCGCGTGCGACGGGCGGCGGCCTCGTCCACGGCGTCGAGGCGCAGCTCCTTCGGCGGCACGATCTCGAGGTCGTTGTCGTCGTTGAGCCAGCGGGTCTGCACGCCGATCGAGTTGAGCACCTCGATGATCCGGTTGACCTCTTCGATCCGCGCGACCTTGCGCAGGGTCGTACGGCCCCGGTTGAGGAGCGAGCCGACCAGGAGGGCGACCCCGGCGTTCTTCGAGGTCTTGACGGTGATCTCACCGGACAGCGTCGTCGGACCGGTCACGCGCAGGTGCGTCGGCCCGGCGCCGATGTCGACCAGGGAGGAGTCGAGCGCGGCACCGACCCTGGCGATCATCTCGAGGGAGAGGTTCTGTTGCCCCTGCTCGATGCGGTTGATCGCACTCTGGCTGGTGTTGAGAAGGTCGGCGAGCTGTGCCTGGGTGAGGCCCTTGTGCTTGCGCGCATCGCGAATCAGATTCCCGATACGACCTTTGTATCCGTCGGTCATGGTGCACCACCGTAACTCATATATGAGATAAGCCTGGATTCCCCGCGAAGTGTCGGCGTTTCGTTTCGTGACTGTTGCCTGGCTCATGGAAAGCCACCGTGTGCAACATCTCGTACGCCCGGGTGACAGGATGCCACCATGCGCGCGACGACGATCCATGGGGTGGGCGACATCCGCTCCACCCAGGTACCCGATCCTGCTCTCCAGAAGCCCACCGACGCCATCGTCAAGGTAGTGGGCTCATGCATCTGCGGCTCCGATCTGTGGAACTACCGCGGCTCCAACGGCGAGATCGAGGAGCCACGCACGATCGGCCACGAGTGCATCGGCGTCATCGAGGAGGTCGGCGCCGACGTACGCGACTTCAAGCCGGGCGACTTCGTGATCGTCCCCTTCGACCACTGCGACAACACCTGCCCGCACTGCCTCGCCGGCGTCCAGTCGGTCTGCGAGAACCTCGGCTTCACGGTCAGCGGGCAGAGCGAGTACGCCCTGGTGAACCAGGCCGACGGCTCACTGGTCAAGCTCGACGAGACGCCCGACGCGACGATGTACCCCGATCTGCTTGCCCTCACCGACGTGATGGCCACCGGCTGGCACGCCGCTGTGATGTCCGGTCTCGGCTACGGCGCCAAGGGCGGCACCGCGGTCGTCGTCGGTGACGGCGCGGTAGGCCTGTGCGGCGTGCTCGCCGCGGCCCAGCTCGGCGCCGAGCGGGTCGTGGCGATGTCGCGCCACGAGGCCCGCCAGGAGATCGCCAAGAAGTTCGGCGCCACCGACATCATCGCCGCCCGCGGCAAGGAGGGCGAGGCGGCCGTCCGCGAGCTCACCGGTGGCGTCGGCGCCGACTACGTCCTCGAGTGCGTCGGCACCGACCAGTCCTTCAAGACGGCCTCCAAGGTGGCCCGCCCGGGTGCGACCGTCGGCTTCGTCGGCGTCCCGCACGACGTCAACCTCCCGGTCAACGCGCTCTTCCGCACCAACGTCGGGCTCAAGGGCGGGATGGCACCCGTACGCCGCTACCTCCCCGACCTCCTGCGCCTCACCCTGGACGGCACCATCAACCCCGGCCTGGTCTTCGACAAGGCGCTGCCGTTCACCGAGGCGGCCGAGGGTTATCGCCTCATGGACGAGCGGCTCGCGACCAAGGTGCAGCTCACCTACTGACCGGTGGTCATCCCGGGCGGGGGATCGGCCGGGTCGTACGTCTGACACACTCGGCCGATGCCCCGTACCGACACCATGCGTCTGCGCCCGCTGTCACCGGGCGACGAGAACGTCTACGCCGACTGGGCGCTCGACGAGGAGTTCCGGGTGGCCAACGGCTGGCCGGAGCGCGACCGTGACGGTCACCTCCGCCACTGGCGCCGGCTGATCGAGGCTCCGCCGCCCGAGCTCATCCGGCTCGCGGTGGAGGTCGACGAGGAGGTCGTCGGCTACGCGGACCTCCATGGCCTGGCCCCTGATACCCGTGAGCTCGGCATCGCCATCGGCCCGAGCTCGCGCTGGGGCCAGGGCCTCGGCCAGCGCGCCATCAAGACCGCGCTCACCTACGGCTTCTCCGTCCTCGACCTGACCCGGATCTGGGCCGAGACGCACGAGACCAACACCCGCGCCAAGAAGCTCTTCGACGCGACCGGCTTCATCGAGACCGGCCGCCACGGCACCGACACCTATCGCGGCGAGGACGTCAGCCTCGTCCAGTACGCCGTCGAGCGGCCCTATTAGTCGGCTCTGTCAGTCGGCGATGCGTACGGCCTTCTGGTCGGGGTAGCCCTCGGGGAGCATCATCGTGCCGTCCCGGTGGCGGTAGAGGACCTGCCAGTGCCAGTAGAGGTCGTACGCAGCGGGCGACCGCTTCATCTGCTCGGCGTAGGCGCTGACGGCCGCCACGTAGCGGCCGGAGTGGTTGTAGGACCACAGGGCGCCGGCCATGTCGCCGGGAGCACCGTTGGAGGCGAGCATCCGGCCGGCGGCCATGATCGCGTCGCCGGGATCGTCGATGTCGCCTCCGGCGCCGTACCGGGCGAAGGTCGAGGGCAGGAACTGCATCGGGCCCCGGGCGCCCGCCGTGCTCGTGCCACGGATGCGGCCCATGCGGGTCTCGACCAGATGGACGGCGGCAAGGTACTGCCACGGCGTCCCGGTCTCCTGCTGCGCCTTGCGGTAGAGCGGCCTCAGCTCCTCGGGCTTCGGTGGCGTCAGGATCCGCCACTGCGGCAGCTTCGGCTGAGGGTCGGTCATCGCCAGCAGCTCGCGCGCGGCGGCGATGTCCGCGGCGAGCTGGGCACGGTCGGCACGGTCGAGCGCGCCCAGCACGTCGTCGGCCCTCGTCCTCGACCCGCGGGCGAGGTGACGCGCGGTCGTCTGCTCGAACAGCGCCGCCTCCCGTACGTCCTCGGCCCCCGGCTCCCCGGAGGCCACCGTCGCCAGTGCCCGGGTGAGACGCTCGGCCAGCGGCACCGAGGCGTCGTCGAGCGCCGGCGCGGTCGGTGCCTGCGAGGACGCCGACGGGCTGCGGGTCGGCTCCGCGGACGGCTCACCGCCACAGCCGGCGACGAGTGCCGACAGGGCCGTGATGGCGGTCAGGGCAGCGAGCCGGGTGCGCACGCACCCGACGCTACCTGACGGTGGCCCTCGCGATGATGGCCGCGAGCTCTGCCGGCTTGCTCAGCTGCGGCCAGTGACCGGTGGGCAGGTCGACGTAGGTGACGTCCTTGTGCTTGGGGATGGCGGCGACCGACTCGGTGCCGTCGGCGACCCACTCCTGCAGGTCGGCGGCGGTGTATTCGGGGCAGACGAAGATCGCCGGGACCGAGTAACGGCGCTCGTCGCCGAGCTCGAACGGCTCGGTGGTCAGGTTGGCGGGGGAGGGCCGCAGCAGCGCCTCGAAGGTGGCGCGGTCCAGGTCGCGTACATCGGCCTCGTCGAACTCCTCCCACGGCACGGGCGGCAGGTCGGCGCCGTCGGTGGGGAAGTTCTTGGCCGGGATCATGCCCGGCTCGGCCGGCCAGCCGCCGACGTAGACCACGGCCGCGACCTTGTCGACGCGGGCGTCGAGCGCCGCGCCGGCGACAGCGCAGCCCATCGAATGGCCGACGAGGATCACCTGGTCGTCGGACTCGTCGACGGCGGCCGCGACGGCGGCGACCTGGTCGGCGACGTGCACGTCGGACCGGTCGGTCTCGGCCGACTCGAGGCCCGGCAGGGTGAGTGGCCGCGGGGTGTGGCCGGCGGCGGTCAGGTGGGGGAGCACGAGGTCCCAGGAGGATGCGTCCAGCCAGAGGCCGGGTACGAGAACGATGTCCATGGCACGATCCTCCGCCCGGTTGCGGACGATCCGCTTCCGCCATCGAGAAATCTTTCGAACAAAAGAACGGTGACCACCGCACCTGCGGTGGTCACCATTTCTTCGACGCCCGAGACAGCTGACGTCAGGTCGTTCAGCGAGCGCCGGCGACCTCCAGTAGCTCCGCGACCTCGTGGGCGCGGCAATCGCAGTCGGAGTCGCACGGCAAGAAGCGGTGACGAGCGTGACCGCAGTCGCGGCACGGCATGTCGTGAGAAAGCGTGAAGCTCTGCACCTCAACGGTGTCCCACATAATTAATTCATCCCCCAGAGAATGTTGATCGGCCTTATATCGGTGAATCTGCATCGGTGAAGCTGCCTGATATGTAACACGATAATCCGCGACTTCGGAAGGGCTCGGACAACACGCCGAGACATTGTTTTCCCTGGTCAGTCGACCGATATGCTTATTCGGTCGACCGATAGATAAACTCATAAGGGGCAGTTGTTGATGCCGTGTGGACATCCGCTTTACAACCCGTACGGCGGTGGTCTCGCCGTGTTGGCGGAATGAAAACAGAACGCAGACCGGCACGTCACCACCGACAAGGTGGTGTCATCTCGGAGACGGTTCCGGAGTGCAGAACACCCAGAGGCGAAGGTCCCGGCAGCCGTGGTCACGCCGGCCCAGCCCGCGCCCAGGCCCGGGTCGAGGGAATCTCGGCAGACTGTTGAGCGTTCCACTACCTGTGAAGAACATCGGATTCTTGTCCTTCGGTCACTGGACGCCGTCGCCCTACTCCCAGACACAGTCGGCACGGGACGCACTGATCCAGGGCATCGAGCTCGCCGTCGCCGCCGAGGAGCTCGGCATCGACGGTGCGTACTTCCGCGTCCACCACTTCGCCCGCCAGTACGCCTCGCCCTTCCCGCTGCTCTCCGCGATCGGGGCCCGCACCTCGAAGATCGAGATCGGCACCGGCGTCATCGACATGCGCTACGAGAACCCGCTCTACATGGCCGAGGACTCCGCGGCCGCCGACCTGATCTCCGGCGAGCGCCTGCAGCTCGGCATCAGCCGTGGCTCACCCGAGCAGGTCATCGAGGGGTGGCGCTACTTCGGCTACGACCCCGGCGAGAACGCCTCCGAGGCCGACATGGCCCGCGCCCACACCGAGACCTATCTCAAGATCATCGAAGGCGCTCAGTTCGCCGAGCCCAATCCGCGGCCGATGTTCCCCAACCCGCCCGGGAAGCTCCGCGTCGAGCCCTACTCCGAGACCCTGCGCGACCGCATCTGGTGGGGTTCGAGCTCATTGGCGACCGCCCGCTGGGCCGCCGGGCTCGGCATGAACCTGCAGAGCTCGACCCTGAAGAACGACGAGAACGGCAAGCCGTTCCACATCCAGCAGCGAGAGCAGATCGAGGCCTACCGCGAAGCCTGGAAGGAGGCCGGTCACGAGCGGGAGCCGCGCGTCTCGGTCTCGCGCTCCATCTTCGCTCTCGTCGACGACGAGGACCGTCGCTACTTCGGCCTCGACCGGCAGACCAAGGACCAGATCGGCAACATCGACGACCAGACCCGTGCCATCTTCGGGCGCTCGTACGCCGCCGAGCCGGACGTGCTGATCGAGGACCTCGCCGAGGACGAGGCGATCCAGGCGGCGGACACGCTGCTGCTCACCGTCCCGAACCAGCTCGGCGTCGACTACAACGCGCATGTCCTGGAGAGCATCCTGACCCACGTCGCTCCCGGTCTCGGCTGGCGGTAGTAACCTGCGGATCGCGCAACTTCCGGGTCACAAAAGGGCGCATAATCGTTGTCAACCGCCCCACGTGGCCGCGCTATTGGCTACCGTGCACGGCGACCGTTATACAAGGGGGACCCTGTTGGCTACGTACGCAGAGCTGCTTGACGGCTATCTTCGCGATCCTGGCCCGGAGTCACTGAGAGCCTTGCGTGAGGCGATCCTCGAGGCTCCCAACTTCCGGCCCGATCTCGAGATCACCGAGCTCATCGCCCCGATGATGTCGGCCGGCGACTACGCCGGAGCCGTCGCGGCCGTCCACGGCCTGATGCCGGGCGCGATCTTCAGCCCGTCCGCCCACGCCGCTCTCGCCGATGCCCAGCGAGGCCTCGGCAACCCCGAGCAGGCGCAGCGCGAGTCGATCCTGGCCCAGGCGGCCCTCGACAGCATCATCAGCACCGGGGAGGGCACCGAGTCCGAGCCGTGGTCGGTGCTGCGCACCAGCGATGCGTACGACGTGGTGCTCGCCTCGGGGAAGACGCCACGCTCGCAGGTCGCGGTCGGCAAGCTCGACCGGATCGTCTGCACCGACTCGACGGTCTGGTTCTTCGACACCAGCACCGACTTCGCCACGGCCTGAGCAAGACGGCGCGCGACGACCTGTCCTGATTGTTCACCGGGTTGTTGCCGGTAGGGACGGTGTGCGTCGGGTTCCTGACCGAACCGGCGCTCACGCTCGGGAGCATGATGAGTCGCACCTTGCGGATTCTGCTCGCCGGGATGGTCGCCGCCGTCGTCGCCTCTGCGGCGCTGAGCTCGTGGGCGATGGCCGACGTGCCGCGCGACTCCGACCAGGGCCAAGCGGTGTTCGAGCGCCACGAGGTGGCGCCCGAGGACGCGCGGCCCGGTGGGGGTGCGGCGCCTTTCGAGACCGGTGTGGTGATCGTGCTCAACACGCTGCTGCTCGGTGGGTTCGTGGGCGGGATCCTCTGGGGCCGGCGCCGGCTCGGCTGCTCCGACGCCGCGCTGCCGCGCCTGTCCGTATAACGAGAATTGCGTCTCACTTTTCGGGATCACCCGCTTAAGGTCGATCCATGTCGACCTACACCCATGGCCATCACGAGTCCGTGCTGCGCTCGCACAGGTGGCGTACGGCGGAGAACTCCGCGGCCTATCTGCTGGCGCACCTGAGCCCTGAGCAGCGTCTGCTCGACGTGGGTGCCGGCCCGGGGACGATCACCCTCGACCTCGCCGGCCGGGTCGCGCACGTGACCGCGACCGAGATCGGCAAGACGGAGCTCGAGCTCTCCCGGCGGGCTGCCGAGACCGGAGGAGTCACGAACATCGACTTCCGGGTCGAGGACGTGCACGCGTTGAGCATCGAGGACGCCGCGTACGACGTCGTCCATGCGCATCAGGTGCTGCAGCACGTCGCGGACCCGGTGCAGGCGCTGCGAGAGATGCGACGGGTGACGAGGCCCGGTGGCGTCGTGGCCGTGCGGGACAGCGACTACGCGGGCTTCGTCTGGTGGCCGGAGTCGGCCGAGCTGACCGAGTGGCTGCGGCTCTACCACCGCGCCGCCCGAGCCAACGGCGGCGAGCCCGACGCAGGCCGCCGGCTGACCTCCTGGGCACGTGCCGCGGGATTCACGGACATCACAGCCACCTCGAGCACCTGGTGCTTCGCCGACCCCGAGGACCGGGCCTGGTGGGGCGGGATGTGGGCCGACCGGTTCACCGACTCCGCGGTCGCCCGCCAGCTCGTCGACTCCGGAGACGCCACGACCGCCGACCTCGCCCGGGTTGCGGACGGGTGGCGGTCGTGGGCTGAAGCGGAGGACGGTTGGTTCTCCGTCCTCCACGGCGAGCTCCTGGCTCGCGCCTGAGGGGCTGGGCTCAGCGACGCAGGATCCGGGAGGAGAGCGTGTTGCCGAGCAGCTGGATGACCTGCACCAGCGCGACCAGGATGAGCACGCAGACCCAGGTGACGGTCGGGTCGTACTGCCGGTAGCCGAAGGTCTGGGCGAAGCTGCCCAGACCGCCACCGGCGATCAGGCCGGCGACCGCCGACATGTCGACCACCGCGACGAAGGCGAAGGTGTAGCCGAGGATGATCGGCGCCAGCGCCTCGGGAAGGACCACGGTCGCGGCGATCCGGGCGCGGCTCGCGCCCATCGCACGAGCCGCCTCGATGACCCCCGGCGGGACGGTCACCAGGTTCTGCTCGATGATCCGGGCGATGCCGAACATCGACGCCAAGATCAGCGAGAACACCACCGCCGAGAACCCGATCCCGGTGCCGACAATGAGCCGCGCGGCGGGCTGGACGGCGGCGATGAAGATGATGAACGGGATCGGCCGGAAGAAGTTGACCAGCACATTCAGGACGACCGAGACGACGGCGTTCTCGTAGAGCCCGCCCTTGCGGGTCAGGTAGAGCCCGAGCGCGAGCAGCAGGCCCAGGGTGCCGCCGATCAGCATCGTCAGCGCGACCATGAGCAGCGTCTCGCCGGTGGCCTGCCAGATGTCGGGCCACAGCTCGCCGAGACGGGTGTCGGTGGGGAGAGCGGTCAGCATCACAGCTCCTTGGTGGTGACGAGGGCGGCCAGCTCGCGTACGGCCTCGTCGACCGAGGTCGCGGGACCGTCGAGCGCGAGCGTCAGGTTGCCGAAGGTGGCGCCCTGGATCTCCTCGATGCCGCCGAAGACGAGCTCGAAGGCGATCCCGCGCTCGAGGAGGACCGCGAAGATGTCGGTCTGGCGGGGTCCGCCCTCACGCAGCTCGACCTTCACGAATCGGCCGGGATGGCGAGAGCGGAGCGCAGCGAGCGCCTCGGCGTCCGGCTCGTCGTCGACGACCGTGCCGACGAAGCGCCGCGTCACCGGCTGCCGGGGCGCGGAGAAGACGTCGTAGACGGCACCGGACTCGACCACGCGACCGTTCTCCATGACCGCGACATGGTCGGCCAGCTCGCGGACGACCTCCATCTCGTGGGTGATGGCCACGATGGTGGTGCCGAACTCCTCGCTGACCCGCTTCAAGAGCCGCAGCACCTCGTGGGTGGTCTCCGGGTCGAGCGCGCTGGTGGCCTCGTCGGCGAGCAGGAGCGAGGGGTTCGTGGTCAGCGCACGGGCGATGCCCACGCGCTGCTTCTGTCCGCCCGAGAGGTTGCGCGGGTAGGTGTGGGCCTTGTCGGGGAGCCCGACGAAGTGGAGCAGCTCGGAGATCCTGCGCTGCTGCTCGGCCTTGGCGACGCCGGCGATCTGCAGCGGGTAGGCCAGGTTGCCCCAGACCGTACGCGACTCGAAGAGGTTGAACTGCTGGAAGATCATCCCGATGCCGAGCCGGATCGGCCGCAGCTGCCGCTCGTGCAGGCCGACCAGCTCGGTGCCGCCGACCTGGATGGAGCCCGAGGTGGCCGGCTCGAGGCCGTTGAGCAGGCGTACGAGGGTGGACTTGCCGGCCCCGGAGTAGCCGACGATCGCCTGGATGTCACCGGCGGCGATGTCCAGGTCGACGTCGTCGACCGCGCGGACCTCGTCGCGCCCGCGGGCCGCCGGGTAGGTCTTGGTGACGTTGCGGAGCCGCACCAGCGGCTCCGCAACGGTGGCCGAGTGCGTCACTGACGCTCCTCGACCTGCTTCTCGGTGTCCTCGAGCGACTTCTGCAGGTCCTCGACCGGGATCTTGACCAGCTCGGCGGTGTTGCCGGAGGTCTCGTAGACCCCCTTCTGCACGTCCTCGTTGGTCTGGAAGATCTTGACGAGCTTCTTGTAGGTCGGGTTGTCCTTGTCCTCGGCGCGTACGGCGAAGATGTTGACGTAGGGCAGCGCCTTCGGGTCCGAGGGGTCATCGGTCGCGAGCGCGTCCTCGAACTTCAGGCCGGCGTCCTCGACGAAGTCGTTGTTGATGATCGCCGCGGCGACGTCGGGGAGCGAGGAGGCGGTGATCGAGGCCTGGACCGCCTTGATCTTCACCTTGGAGGCGGCCGTGTCGACGTCCTTGATCGTGCTGAACGGGGTTCCGCCGTCGGTCAGCTTGATCAGACCCTTCGACTGGAGCAGGACCAGGCCGCGGGCCTGGTTGGTCTCGTCGTCGGGGACGATCACAGTCTCGCCGGCCTTGATCTCGTCGAGGCTCTTGTACTTCGAGGAGTAGAGCCCCAGCGGGTAGGTGGCCGTCGAGCCGAGGGCGACCAGGTCGTCGTCGTTCTGGACGTTGTAGTCGGCCAGGAAGATGATGTGCTGGAACTGGTTGATGTCCAGCTCGCCCTCCGACAGCGCCGGGTTGGGCTGGTTGTAGTCACCGAAGTTCTTGACCTCGAGGTCGATGCCCTCCTTGCGGGCGGCGTCCTGGAAGGTCTTCCAGTAGGGGTCGTCGGCGCCGACGACACCGATGGTGACCTTGGTCAGGTCGGCGCTGGAGTCGTCGTCGCGGGTGAGGAAGAACGCGAGGCCGCCGATCACGACGGCGGCGGCGACCACGATGCCGATGATCAGCGGGAGCTTGGACTTGGGAGCCTCGATGAGCGGGGTGGGCTCGGGCGTGTTGGAGGACACGGGTGGGAACCTCTTCTAGACGGGAGAGTCTCGACGTTGAGAGCGGGCAACCTGGTTGTTGTCCACCAAAACAGTAGACTTAACGAGGATCACACTCGGATTGTCGGTCACACGCCGAGACGTGTCACGGACCCGTCCCGGCGTGTGCTAAAGCCATGTTTCCCGAGGTCAGGCCAGGTCCCGCCGCCTCATCACGACCACCGCGGCAACGATGGCGACGAGGACGTACGCGGCAACGGTGATCAGCGCACGCTCACCTCCGATCGTGGTGACGACGCCCGGAGTCCCGGATCCGTCGCCGACGAGCGCGCCGACCAGCGATCCACCGGCGGTGCCGGGGAGCACGTGGGTGAAGGTCTCGACCGCGGAGATCAGCCCGCCGACGCCACGCAGCAGGTTCTCGACGACCAACGCCCAGACCAGCCCCAGGCCGACCGCGATGGACGGCCCCTTGGCGATCACGCCGACCAGGAACCCCAGCACCGCCCACATCTCCAGGACCAGGAACCCGGTGCCGTACGCCTTGGCGACCGCCTCCAGCGAGGGCATCACGATCTCCTGGCCCTCGGTGACGGCGATCAGGGAGGAGACGCCGAGGTAGAGGACGAGGGTCGCGGTGATCATCGCCACCACGATGAGGGTCACCGCGAGCAGCGAGCCACCGACGGTCGCCAGCCGCGACGGACCCTGGGTGAAGACCGTCTTCCAGGTGCCCCAGCCGAAGCCGTTGCCGGCGGCCAGGGCGCCGATCACCATGGCGAGCGCACCCCCGAACATCGGCAGCCCCTGGACCAGGATGTCCGGCAGGGCCGGCGGGAGCATCTGGGCGAGCAGACCCGCACGGGTACCACCGTCGCTGGTGAAGTTCTCCTCTCCCGAGACGTACGCGACGTAGTTGAAGACGTAGCCGAAGGCGAGGGCCAGCGCCATCCAGGCGCCCACGACGACCCAGGTCGCCGACCACTTGCGCAGGCGCAGCAGCTCGGCGCTGGTGCTGTTGATCAGTGCATTCATGACACGAGCTCCTTCGTGCTGGTCATCTCGAAGAACACGTCCTCGAGGGACCGCTCGGCGGCGGTGACCTCGTGGACGTCGACGCCGGCGCCGACCAGCTCCTTGACGAGCCCGGGCGCGGCGGTGGCAGGCAGATCGATCTCGAGCGCGCCGTCGCCGAGGCGGCGTACGCCGTCCTCGCCGGCCAACCGCATGACGGCTGCCAGGGCGGCGTCCTCGGGCGTGGCCCGGACGCGAAGCGTCGCTCCGCCGCGCAGCTCGGCGACGGTGGACTCCCGCAGCAGCTCGCCGTTGTTGATGACGCCGACGCGGTCGCAGATCTCCTGCACCTCGGCCAGGATGTGGCTCGACAGGATCACCGTCTGACCGGCCTCGGCGAGCGAGACGACCAGGGCGCGCATGTCGGCCATCCCGGCCGGGTCGAGCCCGTTGGTGGGCTCGTCGAGCACGAGCAGGTCGGGGGAGCCGAGCATCGCGGCGGCGACGCCGAGACGCTGCTTCATCCCGAGCGAGTAGCCCTTGAAGGCATCCTTCGCCCGCTCGGCGAGGTCGACCAGGTCCAGCACCCGGTCGACCTCGGTGTCGGGCAGGCGACGGTAGCGGGCGAGCGTACGCAGGTTGTCGCGGCCGCTCAGATAGGGATAGAAGCCGGGCCCCTCGATCAGGGCGCCGATGCGGGCAGTGACATCGGGCCGCCCGGCCGGCCGACCCAGGACGCTGACCGATCCGGCGGTGGGCCGGATCAGGCCGAGCATCATCCGCAAGGTGGTCGTCTTGCCGGCCCCGTTGGGGCCGAGGAAGCCGTACACCTCGCCACGCACGACGGTCATGCTGACCAGGTCGACGGCGAGCCTGTCGCCGTACCGCTTGGTCAGCCCGTCGGTCTCAACCACGAGTTCGTTCATGCCTTCCACGCTCTCCCGTGGCACCCCTGGTCGGCGTCGGCGTCGTAGAGGCTCCGGGTTACGCAGATCTGCGTAGGCCGCCGGCCACGTTTGTCGTACGCCTCCGGCCCCCGCGCGAACTACGGTGTGTCCATGTCCCGGATCCGTCGCCACTGGCTGCCGTGGCTCGTCGTCGTGGTGGAGCTGGTCGGATCGCTGGGCAGCAACGCTCGTGCCGACACCCGGGGGCCGGCCGCGCTGGGCGCGCTGCTCGGTCTCGCCGCGGTCCTCCCGGTGCTGCTGACGCGGCCTCGGGCCTGGATGCTCGCGGCCAGCGGACTCTGCGTCGGCGGCTACTTCACCGCGGGATACTCCGAGGGTCCCATCTTCATGGCACTTCCCGCGGTCACCTTCGCGGTGGCGCTGTCCATGCCTCCGCGACGGTGGGTCGGGTGGGCTCTCCTGGCCTCCGTGCTGGTGGTCGCCGGGATCCTGCTGAACCCGGACGGGCCACGATTCGACGGCGGCCCCGGCGCCAGGCCCTGGCGCTCGGGAGCGGGACTCGAGGGCGACATCTCGATGTGGCAGGCCTTCGGGCAGGTGGCGCTCATCGCCGCGAGCGGTGCGATCGCCACCGCGCTGCGCTCGCGCAACGAGGCCCGCGTCCAGCGGCAGCGCCGTGCGGTCAGCGACGAGCGGGTCCGGATGGCCACCGACCTGCACGACGGCGTCGGTCACGGCCTGGCGGTGATCGCGATGCAGGCCGGCGCCGCGCTGCACGTGCTCGACCGGGATCCGGAGGCCGCCCGCCGCAACCTGGAGGCCATCCGTGCCGAGAGCAAGGAGTCCCTCGACCTGCTACGTCGTCAGCTGGCCCGGCTGACCGACACCGAGAGCGGCACCGGATCGGCGCCGCGGGCCCCCGAGCACGGGCTCGCCGACCTGCCTGCCCTGGTCGAACGCGTGCGCACCGGCGGGCTGGAGGTCTCCCTCCGTCTCGAGGCGGACTCGGTGCCGGCGGAGGCGGAGCGAGCGGCGTACGCGGTGGTCCAGGAGGGGCTCACCAACGTGCTGCGGCACGCCGGAGCAGCGCGCGCCGAGGTGTCGGTCGTCGCCTCCGCCGGCACGGAGATGACGGTGACGGTGCACGACGACGGGCGGGGATCGGACATGCCGAGCAAAGATTCGCGCTCTGGGATGGGAATTGTGGGAATGCGGTCGCGCGTGGAGGCGCTTGGGGGCACCCTAGAGGCGGGGCCGGAGGTACGGGGCTTCCGGCTGCGGGCTTCCATCCCGCTTTCTGGGTCCTCGGCGGGTGGCGCGGAGGGGCTGGCATGAGCAGCAACGATCAGGTGATCAGGGTTGCTCTGGTCGATGACCAGCCCCTGGTCCGGATGGGCCTGGCGACGATGATCGGCGCCGAGCCCGACCTGGAGATCGTCGGCGAGGCCTCCCACGGCAGCGCGGCGCTGCCGATGCTGCGCCGCACCCACCCTGACGTCGTGCTCTGCGACATCCGGATGCCGGTCCTCGACGGGCTCGGGATGCTGGAGCAGGTCAATCGCGACGCCTCGCTGAAGGACGTACGGGTGGTGATGCTGACGACCTTCGAGCTCGACGAGTACGTCTTCGAGGCGCTGCGCCTGGGCGCGAGCGGCTTCCTGCTCAAGGACGCCGAGCCGGTCGCGCTGCTGGATGCCATCCGGGTCGTCGCCGACGGCGGATCGCTGCTCGCGCCGACGGTCACCAGGCGGGTGATCGAGGAGTTCGGCTCGTCCCGCCGGGCGGCGAACCCGCATCCGCGGCTCGGTGACCTGACCGAGCGTGAGCGGGAGATGGTCGCCTGGGTCGCGACCGGCCGCTCCAACGCCGAGATCGCGGCCGAGCTCGTGGTCAGCCCCGACACGGTCCGCACGCACGTCTCCCGCGCGATGGTGAAGCTGCATGCCCGCGACCGCGCCCAGCTCGTCGTCTTCGCGATCGAGTCGGGCCTGAAGGTCTAGGCGGCCAGCGGGACGCTGCCGGGCATGATGACCGGAGCGCAGGGGCAGGTGTCGCTGCAGGCGAGGTAGGTGTGCACCTCGTGGCCGCATCGCTGGCACGTCAGGAAGTGCGACATCGGGAAGCTGTGAATGTTGCTGCTCTCGGGGTTCTGAACCGTGTCCCACATGACTCTCTCCTATCCGCGTGTTGTGCCTTCACCTACTCCACGAGTGTGCGCGCGCGATTTCGACATCTTTACTTCGACACGCGGCAGATTCATCAAATGGGAGGATCGGAGGGTGACGACCGACCAGGAGCAGCGGCTCCGCGATCTGAGGCTGCTGCGCAAGGTGAAGGACCGGATCGACCGGGAGTACGCGCAGCCGCTGGACGTGGAGGCGCTGGCTGCCGGCGTACACATGTCGGCCGGCCATCTGAGCCGGGAGTTCCGCAAGGCCTACGGCGAACCGCCCTACTCCTACCTGATGACCCGCCGGGTGGAGCGGGCGATGACGCTGCTGCGGCGTGGCGACCTCAGCGTCACCGACATCTGCTTCGCGGTCGGCTTCGGGTCGCTGGGGACGTTCTCGACCCGGTTCAGCGAGCTCGTCGGGATGTCGCCGAGCGTCTACCGCGACAAGGCCACCTCCGGTGGCGGCGGGATCCCGCCGTGCGTCTCCAAGCAGGTGACCAGACCGGTCAGGCGGAGTTCGATCAGGAATGAAGAAGCGAAGGTGCCGGACCCCTACATAGGTTGAGGTCCATGGACATCAACATCTGCCACAGCTACCTGCCGCACACCGACCCCGAGGCCTCGCTGAGGTTCTACCGCGACCTGCTGGGATTCGAGGTGAGGAAGGACGTCGGGTACGAGGCGATGCGCTGGCTCACCGTCGGACCGCCCTCTCAGCCGGATGTCAGCGTCGTGCTCTACCCGCCGCTCGCCGACCCCAACATCAGCGAGGACGAGGGCCGGACCATCCAGGAGATGATGGCCAAGGGCACTTTCGCCAGCCTCATGCTCTCCTCGCCGGACGTCGACGCCGCCTTCGAGAAGATCCAGGCGGGCATCGATGCCGCCGGCGGCGAGATCATGTCGGAGCCGACCGACCAGGACTGGGGCATGCGCGACTGCTCCTTCCGCGACCCGGCCGGAAACACGATCCGCCTCCAGCAGATCAAGTGAGTCCCGAATGTGCAGGCCTGGATTCACGCCTCCGACTAGCCTGATCGCCATGACGGACCCGGGCTCGAACGAGCACAACAGCGAGCACAACAACGAGCACAGCGCAGACACGCACGACCTGATCCGAGTCCAGGGGGCCCGGCAGAACAACCTCAAGGACATCTCGGTCGAGATCCCCAAGCGCCGGCTCTCGGTGTTCACCGGCGTGTCGGGGTCGGGGAAGTCGTCGCTCGTCTTCGGGACGATCGCGGCCGAGTCGCGGCGGCTGATCGACGAGACCTACTCGACCTTCATCCAGGGCTTCATGCCGAGCCTGCCGCGGCCCGAGGTCGACGCGATGGAGGGGCTGACCACCGCCATCCTGGTGGACCAGGAGCGGCTCGGCGCCAACCCGCGCTCGACGCTGGGCACGGTCACCGATGCCCACGCGATGCTGCGCTCCCTGTTCAGCCGGCTGGGGGAGCCGTTCATCGGCGGGCCGACCGCGTTCTCCTTCAACATCCCCACCACCCGGGCCTCGGGCGTGATGACGGGTCCGAACGGCGAGAAGAAGATCGTCAAGGACGCCGTCTACCTCGGCGGCATGTGTGCCGAGTGCGAGGGCCGCGGCACGATCTCCGACCTCGACCTCGCGGTGATCATCGACGAGTCGAAGTCGCTGGTCGACGGGGCGATCCTGGTGCCCGGCTACACCGCCGACGGGTGGATGGTGGCCGCGTTCAAGGTGGTCGTGCCGCCGGACGTCCCGGTCAAGGACATGACCGAGGAGCAGCGCCACGACCTGCTCTACGCCGAGCCGCGCAAGATCAAGCTCGAAGGCATCAACGCGACCTACGAGGGCCTGATCCCGAAGATCCGCAAGTCGATGTTCAGCAAGGACGTCGAGGCGCTGCAGCCCCACATCAAGAAGTTCGTGGAGGCGGCGGCCGTCTTCAAGCCGTGCCCGACCTGCGGTGGCACCCGGCTCAACGAGTCCGCGCTCTCCTCGAAGATCCGGGGCAGGTCGATCGCCGACGTGTGCGCGATGCAGGTCACCGACGCCGCGGAGTGGCTCCGCAGCATCGACGACCCGGGTGTGGCTCCGCTGGTCGCCGGGCTGCTGCACCTGTTCGACTCGTTCGTCGAGATCGGTCTGGGCTATCTCTCCCTCGACCGGCCCTCGGGGACCTTGAGCGGCGGTGAGGCGCAGCGTACGAAGATGGTCCGTCACCTCGGCTCCGCACTGACCGACGTGACCTACGTCTTCGACGAGCCGACCGTCGGGCTGCACCCGCACGACATCGAGCGGATGAACAAGCTGCTCCTCGACCTGCGCGACAAGGGCAACACCGTCCTGGTCGTCGAGCACAAGCCGGAGACGATCGCGATCGCCGACCACGTCGTCGACCTCGGCCCGGGAGCCGGCAGCGACGGCGGCACGATCTGCTTCGAGGGCACCTTCGACGGGCTCGCGAAGGCCGACACGCTCACCGGGCGCCACCTCGGCCACCGGGCGTCGGTGAAGGATACGGTCCGCGAGCCGAAGGGGAAGCTCGAGATCCGGGGAGCGACCTCCCACAACCTCCGCGACGTCGACGTCGACATCCCGCTCGGCGTGCTGACGGTCGTCACCGGCGTGGCCGGCTCCGGGAAGTCGTCGCTGATCCACGGCTCCATCCCTGCGGGTGAGGACGTGGAGTT
Organism: Nocardioides sp. NPDC126508; assembly: GCA_040302365.1. Lineage (GTDB taxonomy): Bacteria > Actinomycetota > Actinomycetes > Propionibacteriales > Nocardioidaceae > Nocardioides. The sequence goes on along the minus strand of JBEOUM010000001.1, from coordinate 895,419 downwards.
CGTCGACCAGAGCGCGATCAAGGGATCGCGGCGCAGCAACCCGGCCACCTACACCGGTCTGCTCGAGCCGATCCGCAAGGCGTTCGCGAAGGCCAACGGGGTCAAGCCGGCGCTCTTCTCCGCCAACTCGGAGGGTGCCTGCCCGACCTGCAAGGGCAACGGGATGATCTACACCGAGCTCGGCTTCATGGAGACCGTCGCCTCGCCCTGCGAGGACTGCGGCGGCAAGCGGTTCCAGGCGCTGGTGCTCGAATACCGCCTCGGTGGGCTCAACATCGCCGAGGTACTCGACCTGTCGGTCGCCAAGGCGCACGAGTTCTTCTCCACCGGCGAGTCGAAGGTGCCGCCGGCGGCCAAGATCCTGGAGCGGATGACCGACGTCGGCCTCGGCTACCTCAAGCTCGGCCAGCCCCTCAACACCCTCTCCGGCGGCGAGCGGCAGCGGATCAAGCTGGCCATGCACCTGGGGGAGAAGGGCGGGACGTACGTCCTGGACGAGCCGACCACCGGCCTCCACCTCGCCGACGTCGACAACCTGCTCGCGCTGCTCGACAAGCTGGTCGACGCCGGCAAGTCGGTCATCGTGATCGAGCACCACCAGGCGGTCATGGCTCACGCCGACTGGATCATCGACCTCGGCCCGGGCGCCGGTCACGACGGTGGCCTGGTCGTCTTCGAAGGTACGCCCGCCGAGCTCGTCGCGAAGAGGTCGACGCTCACCGGGGAGCACCTGGCGGCGTACGTCGGAGCCTGACGCCGACGCGTGGGTGGCGCGAATCACGCCGGTTTGCGCCCATCTGGATGCGGTCGTGGTAGAGGGTCACGCTTAGTGTGATTTGGTTGCAGTATCAATCAAGGAGCACCTGATGACCCTCTACCTCCCCGAGCACCGGCAGAACAAGGCGGTGGAGGTGGCTCCGGAACGGGAGCGTCCCACCCCGGTCTGGCCCCGTGGGCTGGTGGCCGCCGCAGTCGCCGCGGTCGTCACGACGCTGATGGCCGTGATCGCCAAGGCGGCCGGAGTCGACTTCGGGAGCAGTGTGGGCGACGTACCGATCTCGGCGTTCCCGATGCTCACCGTCTACTGCTCGCTGATCGGGGTCATCATCGCCGAGGTGATGATCCGGGTCGCGACGATGCCGCGCTCGACCTTCCAGATCGCCATGATCGTGCTCACCGGGCTCTCCCTGGTCCCCGACGTGCTGCCGTTCTTCGAGTTCGACCTGACCTTCGTCGGCGTGCTCTGCCTGACTCACGTGGTCGCGGCGGCGATCGTGGTCCCGATGATCGCCGTGCGGATGGAGGAGCGTCGCGGTCTGGGACTGTCCGGTCCCACTCACCGTCGATAGCGGACGCCGACTGTCCTGAATCGATGCCATGGTGGAGCCATGGCTCTCGAGACCCGCACCGTCCAGGTCACCTTCGACGCACACGACCCGCGCGCACTCTCCACGTTCTGGCGTGACGTGCTCGGTTACGTCCACCCCGGTCCGCCGGGGGTCGAGGTCCCCGAGGGCAGCGACCCGCTGGACGCCTGGGACGAGTTCCTCGCTCGGGTCGGGGTGCCGGAGGACCAGCGCAACAACGCCTCGGCGATCGAGGATCCCGCCGGCGCGGGCCCACGCGTCTTCTTCCAGCGCGTGCCCGAGTCGAAGACCGCGAAGAACCGGGTCCACCTCGACGTCCGGGCCGCTCCTGGGCTGCAGGGCGAGGAGCGGATGGCCGCGCTGGAGGCGGAGTGCGAGCGCATCGTCGCCCTCGGCGCCACCCGGGTCCGCCGCTTCGAGCCCGACCCGCCGATGAGCAGCGGCTTCATCGTCATGCAGGACCCCGAGGGAAACGAGTGGTGCCTCGACTGAGGTTCTCCCTATCCTCGCGACATGCTGATCCGAGCGGCCGTCGTCGATGACGCCGAGGCGTTGACCGATCTCCACCTCGACGTGTGGGAGGAGGCGTACGCCGGCCTGATGCCGGACTCGATCTTCACCGAACGGCGCGCCGGGCGCGCGGCGCGGATCGACCGGTGGCGCACCAACGTCGCGACCGGGCCGATCTCGACCCTGGTCGCCGAGGACGACGAGCCGGGACGGCTGCTCGGCTTCGCGAGCGCCGGGCCGGGTCGTGACGCCGATCCCGGGCTGCCGCCGCTGGAGCTCACCGCTCTCTACGTCCGCGCCGAGAGGTACGGCACCGGCCTCGGCCACCGGCTGCTCGAGAAGGTGATCGGGTCCTCGGCGGCGTACCTCTGGGTTCTCGACGGCAACCAGCGCGCCACGGCGTTCTACGAACGTCAGGGCTTCCGGTTCGACGGCGCGACCAAGACCGAACCGGTCGGCGTCGAGCGCCGCATGGTCCGGGCCTAGGCGACCCGGCGGGCCAGCAGGGTCGAGTCGTCGATCTCGACCGGGACGCCGTCGCGGATGGTCAGGCGGGGGCGCTGCTCGACGACGACCGGCTCGAAGCCGTCCGGGAGTCCGGGGAGCAGGTCGGAGGCGAGGAACATCGCGTTGTGGTGGCTGTGGCGCGCGAAGACCTCCGAGGGTGCGTGGCCGACGACGAGCAGGTGACCGCCGGGCGCGACCGCGGTGACCAGCCGGCCGGCGACGTCGACCATGCTCCCGTCGGGGGTGTCCAGGAAGTGGCAGGTGACCAGGTCGAACACCTTGCCCTCGGCGTCGAAGGTGCGGGCGTCGACCTGCCACCAGGACGTGCGCCCGGACACCCCGGCCTCCTCGGCGTGCCGCTTCGCACGCGCCAGCCCGTTGGCCGAGAAGTCGGCCCCGGTCACCGTCCAGCCCTGCTGGGCGAGCCAGATCACGTCGCCACCCTCGCCGCAGCCGACATCGAGCGCCGTGCCCGGCGTCAGGGCGCCGATCTCGGCGACGAGCTGAGCGTTCGGGTTGCCGCTCCAGACCTTCTCCTCACCGGAGTAGCGCTCCTCCCACGACTCCGGCTCGAACATCTCGCGTCCCTCGTGCTCGCTCATGGCCCTCAATCTAGTCCTCGCCACCACCAAAACCCGGTGCGCCAGGAGCACGCCGTGTGATTGCCTGACCGGCGATGATCACCCTGAACGAACCGCCTCGCCTGATCCGCCCGACGACGGCCGTACGCACCTCCTATCTCACCGGCGAGCAGGCCGACTGCCTGCTCCGCGGCACCGACACCGACTGGCTCGGCCCTGCCAGCGAGGACTTCGACGGCTTCGTCGCCGCCCGGGACCACGACAAGGAACGCTGGCAGGTGATGTCGACGGTCTTCTGGTACGTCTCCGGCGAGCACTATCTCGGCACTCTCGTCGTGCGCCACACCCTGACCCCCGAGCTCTCCGCCGAGGGCGGTCACATCGGCTACCACGTCGTGGCCCCGTGGCGGCGACAGGGACACGCGACCCGCATGTTGGGCCTGGGCCTCGAGAAGGCCCGCGAGCGCGGCATCTCGCGCGCGCTGCTGACGTGCGCCCCGGACAACGACGCGTCCAGGCGGGTGATCGAGAAGAACGGCGGCGTGGCCGACGAACAGCTGGGCAACGAGCTCCGGTTCCGGATCGGCTAGGGATACTTCTCCCATGCACGCACTCGTACGCCGCCCCTCGCCCCGCCTCGCCGAGGGCCTCGTCACCCACATCGAGCGGAGCCCGGTCGACGTCGACCTCGCCGGCACCCAGTGGGAGGCGTACGTCGCCGCGATGCGCTCCGCCGGCTGGACGACCCACGAGGTCGACCCCGCCGACGACTGCCCGGACTCGGTCTTCGTCGAGGACACGATGGTGGTCTTCGGGGACCTGGCCGTGATCAGCCGCCCTGGCGCCCTGGAGCGGCGCCCGGAGACCGCCGCGGCCGAGGAAGCGGTCCGTGCCCGGGGGTACCGGATCGCCCACATCGAGGCACCGGGCACGCTCGACGGCGGCGACGTGCTCAAGCACGGCGACACCGTGTGGGTGGGGGAGGGCGGGCGTACGAACGCCGACGGGATCGCCCAGCTCCGGACCCTGCTCGGACCGCTGGGCGCGGAGGTCGTCGCCGTCCCGCTCTCCAAGGTGCTCCACCTCAAGTCCGCGGTGACCGCGCTGCCCGACGGCACCGTCATCGGCCACGAGCCGCTGGTCGACGACCCGACCGTGTGGGGAGCCCGGTTCCTGCCGGTCCCGGAGGAATCGGGCTCCCACGTGGTCGTCCTCGACGAGAAGACGCTGCTGATGGCCGCGTCGGCTCCGCTGAGCAGGGCGATCTTCGAGGAGCGCGGCTACACGGTCGTCGCGGTCGACATCTCCGAGTTCGAGAAGCTCGAAGGCTGCGTCACCTGTCTGTCCGTGCGGCTACGCGCGGCTCAGGGCTGAAGCGGCATCGTCGAGCAGTTCGACCCGGCGCTCGCACCGCCGACGCGGTCGGTGATCCAGTCGATCGCGGCGCTCTGGTCGACCAGGAGCGGCGTGACGTGGTTGGTGATCAGCCCGTCGCCGAGGTTGGGCAGGATCACTGCCTGGTAGGTCACCTTGGCGCCCCGGCCGCACCAGTCGACGGCGAGCTGACGGGCCTGCCGGTGCGGGACGATGTCGTCCTGGGTGCCGGTGGCCAGACGTACCGGGATCCGTGGAGCCAGGTTTCCGAGCTTCTGCTCGGCCATGATCCCTTGCACCACGGGCTCGCGCTCGATGATGTCGTCGAGGCTCTCGCCGGTCGTGGTCCAGCTGCTGCTGCGCTGGAACGGGTAGCTGACGATGCCGTCGGCGACGCAGGCCGTCGACAGGTCCTCGAGCGCCGCCTTTCCCTTGGCGTTCAGGTTCTCGTCGAGGATCGGCTGCAGCTCCGGGTTCGACTGCGCCAGGCCGTTGATGGTCCAGCCGAGCGCCGCGACGAGCGCGGAGCCGTCGATGCCGCGCGCGGTCGCCCGCAGGTCGGCGGGCGGCGCGCCGACGTAGGCACCGACCAGGTTGACGTCGGGTGCGTACGTCGCGGAGAGCTCGGCGGCCGAGCCGGTCGCACCGCCGCCCTGGCTGTAGCCGTAGAGCGCCACGCGCGACCCGCCGGTCACCGATGCGTCCGGGACGCCGCGGGCCGCGCGTGCGGCGTCGAGGACGGCGTGGCCGCCGTCGACCCGGTCGACGTAGGTGTGCAGCCGGTCGGTGGCGCCCAGGCCGACGTAGTCGGTGACCATCACGGCCACCCCACGTGCCAGGAGCCGGTAGATCCCGATGTCCTCGTAGCCGACGGAGACTGTCTTGCCGTTGAAGACGATCGGACGCTCGAGGCCCAGCGAGGCCGAGCACTGATCACCCTGTCCCATGGTGCCGGGTGCGACGACCACGAGCGGCCGGTCGCCGGCACCGCTCCAGGCCGCGAACGGCTCGATGTAGGCGCCGGTCACGGCGGCCGGGGCACCGTTGTTGTCGGTCGTCTTGTACATGACCCGGGTCGCTGTGCCCGGCAGCGATCCGACGCCGGGGATGGAGAGTCCGGCCCCGAGGGGGAGGGGCTCGGTGCGTACGAGCTCGCCGTCGGCCGCCGGAAGTGTCGCCGGCGGGTTGTAGAACTCCGGGATCTCGACCCCGCGGGAGACGACGGTGGTGCCGCTGTCAGCGGCTACGGCAGGGGCGACCAGCGCGGCCGGGGTGACCGCGGCGACGGCCAGGGCGGTGGCCACGAGCATCTTTGGTGCGTGCTGAGACATGGGGGACTCTCCTCACGTGAGCGGGACCGCTTCGTCCCGAGTTACTGAAGAGTAATGTGAGCACGGTCACGCCGACAAGAGTTTCAGTCAACATTCGTTCACCGAAACAGGCTGACGCAGGATCGTGCGCAGCCTGGCGGGCTCGACCCGCCGCGGGTCGCCGAGATAGATCTCGTGGTGCTTCCCGATCATCCGCAGCCCGTGGTCGGGGATGAACCGCTCGTGCATCTCCTCGAGGACCGGGCCCTCGTCGTCGTACGGCCCGAGATGAAGGGTCTGCACGCAGGTGCCTTCGTCCAGCGTCTCCCAGCGGACCTTGTCCAGACCCGCCGGCCGGTTCTTGGCGGCGACGTCCTCGATCGCGGCTTCGACCATCGACCCGGTGATCCAGTCCGGCGTCATGATCATCGCCGTCCAGTCCCATCGCGACTTGTCCCGCGCCCGGGTGAACGCCTCCATGTCGTCGGCCCACCACAGCGCCTCCAGCGGAGGCACCACGTAGTCGCGGCCGTCCTTCTTGCTGGCGAACTTCAGCTTGTACGCCACCGGGTAGAGCGTCGCGAGCGCGTCGGCGTACTCCTGGGCGGTGTTGGGGTCGCCATGCCCGTCGACCATCAGGTAGGGGAGCGGCGGCATCTCGAGCACCCGGAACTCGCCCCGCCGTGCCCGGTAGCCGTCGAGCGTCTTCTTCAGGTCCGTCTTCGCCGCCATGAGGACATGATGCCGCCCCGGAGACGGCAGCTGCTCGCCCGGCGAGCCACGCAGGAGGCGCCGGGCGAGCAGCTGTGATGATCAGGCCCGATGATCAGGCGCGGTAGGCCGCCCACATCTGGTCCATCCGGGTGCTCTGGCCCAGGGTGAACTGGTTGTAGCAGCTGTCGTAGCTGTAGTCCATGTAGTTGTGGATCGGGTCGAGGCCGGGCAGGCTGCAGGAGTCACGGCCGGCGGGGCAGCCCGAGGTCGAGCTGGCCTGGGCCGGGGTGTCGGCGACCTCGTCGTTGGTGTCGGTGCAGCCACCCTGGAAGGTGTGGTAGAGCCCGAACCAGTGGCCGGCCTCGTGGGTCGCGGTCTTGCCGTCGTTGTAGTTGGTTGCCGATCCGCCCGGAAGCGAGCTGTACTGCACGCGGATACCGTCGATGCCCGGGTTGCGCGCGTAGTCCCACGGGAACGTCGCGATACCGAGGTAACCGAAGTCGACAAGCCAGATGTTGAGCGCGTTCTTGCCTCCCAGGCGGGTCTGGGTGCGGTAGGTCGTCGACTGGCGGTCCTTGTGCCACTGGTTGTTGTAGTAGGTGTCGACGCCGGCGAGCGTGAACGTGAACCCGGTGTCCGCAGCCGTGCCGGCCAGCTCCTGACCCGCGTAGTCCTGGTTGAGCTCGGCGATCTGTGCGTCGATCTGCGCCTGGGTCACGTCGCCGGAACCGTCCGTGCCGAGCATCTTGTGGATGTAGACGGGAACGGTGGCCGCGGTGCGCGCGCTGCTGCCCTTCTTGGCCAGGATCGCCGCGGTGCGGGCCTCGATGCGCTTCATCTCCGCCGCGGAGATGTCGCGGTGGTCCCCGCCGGAGCCACCTCGGGCGGCGTCGGCCTCGTCATGGCCGGTCGGCTGAATGCAGGCGGCCTTCGACTCCGGTGCCCACGCCGCTGCCGGGACGGCGGTCATGGCCACCGAGGCGGCGCCGAGAGCCAGGCTGATCGCCGTGGCTGCGATGCGAGCTGAACGGTTCAACGTCATGTGATGAGGTCCTCTCACTCGGTCCGGGTCCACGGGGTATGGGGCCCGGATTTCGAACGCTGACTCAACACCAAATTTCGTTGCACGGGAATGTAACGGTCGCAGATTTGTCCATCGCCGGAGGGATTTAACTGATCCGTAACGGACGCCATCGGGCTGCAGGCATGGGTACGCTCCGGACCATGGCAACCGTGGAAGATGTCCGGTGGCTCGGCGCCGGCCTCGAGAGGTCCTACGAGGTTTTCGTACGCGGCCGGTTGAAGTTCCGGGTCGGCTCGATCGTCTACGTCGCCTTCTCCCTGGACGAGACCGAGATGGGTTTCGGGTTTCCGAAGGAGGAGCGGGCCGGGCTGGTCGCCGGCGCACCCGAGAAATTCCACCTGCCCCGGGAGTCGGAGATGCGGTTCAACTGGGTCGAGTCGTCCTTGGGCGAGCTCGACCCGATCGAGGCGTGCGAGTTCGTCGTGGACGCCTGGCGGCTCTGCGTACCGAAGAAGGTGTCGGCGGCCTACGACCTCACCCACCCGGACGGCCCCGGACCGGACCACCCGATGAACCGAGGAGAGCGATCATCCTGGCCAAGGAGCGCGACCCCCGTCTGATCACGCTCCGCCGCGGCGGGACGCTCACCGACGCAGACCATCACCTGCTCGCGCTGTGGGCGGCGACCTGTGCGGAGCACGTCCTCCATCTCTTCGAGTCCGAGTGCCCCGACGACCCGCGTCCACGGCAGGCCATCGAGGCGGCCCGGGCCTGGACCCGCGGCGAGCTGAAGATGATGGAGGCCCGCGCGCTCGGCGGCCACGCGATGGGCGCCGCCCGGCCGCTGCGCGGAGCCGCCCGCAACGCCGCCTACGCCGCCGGCCAGGCGGGTGTGGTCGCCCACGTCGCCGCCCACGACCTGGGTGCGGCTGCGTACGCGATCAGGGCCGTACGCGACGCCGCCCCTCCTAGCGAGGCGATCGAGGCCGGGCGCCGGGAGTGCCGCTGGCAGCGGGAGCAGCTCCCGGACGCCGTCCGCGAGCTCGTCCTCGACGACCAGCGGATCCGCAACGACATCTGCTGGTCGGTCTTCGAATGAGCGACCGCGCCCGTCAACGGCTGGAAAGGGAGCCCTCGGGCTCGGGCACCTGCAGCACGTGCGTGTCCAGGGGGCGCTGAGCCGGGGGAGTGCCGGGCGTGCCGGCTTCGACGGCCGGGGTGCGCCCGCCCGCGCGTTCGGCCCCCACGCCGGCCGCGACCACGAGCCCGATCCCGAGCACGGCGACGAGGTTCGGCACCTGGTGGAGAGCGACGAACCCGATCACCAGCGCCAACGCCGGCTCGAGCGCCATGAGCGTCCCGAAGGCACCGGCGGTGAGGCGGCGTAGCGCCATCATCTCCAGGGCGAAGGGCACGACCGGCACCAGGAGAGCCAGACCCAGGCCGGCGAGCAGGAGCTCGGGCGTGAGCCGCTCCACGATGCCGGGTCCGACCACGACGGTGGCGACCACGGCCGCGACCGGCATGGAGATCGCGAGCCCGCCGATGCCGCTGACCGCGTCGCCGACCCGCTGGGTCAACAGGATGTAGGACGCCCAGCAGGCGGCCGCGCTCAGAGCGAACGCGACCCCGACCGCGTCCACGGCGCCGATCCACGGCTGGGTCAGGCACAGCACCCCACCGGCGGCCACGAGCGCCCACGCACGTGCCGCGCCGCGGGTGCGGACGACGGCGACCCCCAACGGCCCGAGGAACTCCAGGGCAGCGGCCGTACCGAGCGGGAGCCGGGCCAGGGCAGCCATGAACAGCAGCGTCAGGCCGGCAGTGACCGCACCGAGCGCGATGCCGCACAGCAGCGTCTCCCGGCCGAATCTCGACGGGCGCGGACGGACGAGGACAAGGAGAAGGATGCCGGCCCACGACAGGCGCAACCAGGCCACTCCCGCCGGACCGAGCTGGTCGATCAGACCCACCGACGCCGCAAGTCCCAGCTGTACGCAGAGCATGGCGGCCATCGCCATCGAGGCACCGTTGCGGGCGGAGTGTGAGGTGGTCATGCGTTCCAGTGAACCCACCAATTCCGTTCGTGTCCACGTGACATTGCTGGACAATATGTTCGTGATATCGAAACAATGAGCGCATGGACGTGCGCAGGCTGCAGATGCTGCTCGAGCTCTCGCGCCTCGGTTCGATGCACGAGGTCGCCGCCGAGATCGGCACCAGCACGTCCAGCGTCTCGCAAGCCGTCGCAGCGCTCTCCCGAGAGGTCGGAACGGCCCTCGTCGAACCTGACGGCCGGCGCGTACGCCTCACCCCCGCCGGCCACCGGCTCGCCGAGCACGCCGTCACCATCCTCGCGGCGGTCGAGACCGCTCGTCTCGACCTCGACCCGGACGCCGAGCCGGCCGGTGTGCTTCGGGTGGCCGGCTTCGCCACCGCGATCCGACGATCTCTCATGCCCGCCATCGACGGTCTCCGGCACGAGCACCCCGGCATCGAGGTGCGGTTGCGCGAGCACGAACCACCCGAGGCACTGGGACTGCTCGCCCGCGACGATGTCGACCTGGCGCTCGTCTACGACTACAACGTCGCTCCCGCCTCCTGGAGCAGCGACTACGACATCCTCCCGCTGTGGGAAGTCAGCTGGGGTCTCGGCATGCCGTCCCGTGAGCCACGCGCTCCGCTCGCGACCTTCGCCGACCGGGACTGGATCGTGAACTCGCGCCACACGGCCGACGAGGAGGTGCTCCGCACGCTCGCGTCGATGGCGGGGTTCACCCCCCGCGTCGTTCACCGGGTCGATGCGCTCGAGCTGGTGGACGACCTCATTCTCGCCGGCCACGGACTCGCGCTGTTGCCACGCGGACGCACCTCCCGCCGCGGCGTCGCCGTACGGCCGTTGACCGATCCCACAGTGCGCCTGCGCGCCTTCGCCATGACCCGCCGCGGCCGCGACCGATGGCCGCCGCTGCGGGCCGTGCTGAACCGACTGACCCAAACGGGCCGAGCCCGTCCTTCGACCGAGAGGAGTGCTGGGCGACGATGACGGCACGATCACCTGAGAGCCCGATCCTGCTGTGCTGCCTGCTGTGGGCGCACGAGGGAGAGGCCGAGGCCCTGCATGCCTATGAGGACCGTGTCCTGCAGCTGATCCGGGAGCACGGGGGAGAGGTGGTCCAGCGTGCGCTCGCCGACAGCCCCGGTCAGCCCGACGAGGTCCAGCTCCTCCGGTTCGAAGGCCAGGCCGCGCTCGACGCGTATCTCAACGACGAGCGGCGTACGTCGCTGGCCGCCGAGCGCGACGCGGCCGTCGCCCGCACCGAGCTGTTCCCGGTGCGCTTCTGAGCTCAGACGGCCTCGACGTCAGCGGCCACGTGCTGATAGCCCCAGCTCTCGTAGACGACGACCGTCACGTACGGCGCCGCGGCCACGATCAGCAACGACCAGCCGAGGGAGACACCGGCTGCCGCCGCGACGACCGCAAGCACCAGGACCGCGAGCATCCCGACGGCGAGGTTGACGTGCAGCATGTCGACGCGACCCATCAGCGCCGAGTAGACGCCGAAATAGGCGACCGTGAAGATCGCCAGCGGGATCGCGACCGCGAGCACCGCCCCGAGGACGCCGATGTTGGCCTCGCCCTCGACGACGTACGCCGCCACGTGGATGCCACCGCCGAACGCCGCGACCGAGGCGAAGATGAGGATGTGGCCGTAGGCGAACATCCAGGCTCGTTGCCGGTGACGCTCGATGAAGTGCGCGAACGGGATGATGTAGTAGTCCCACCAGATCCCGAAGGTCAGCAGGGTGCCGGCGACCACGAGCAGGATCGACTCCTGCGACCAGCCGACGTGCTCGACGGCGGAGGCCACCGCCGCGACCGTGCCGAGGATGACCTCACCCAGTGTGATGATGAGCAGCAGCCCGTAGCGCTCGGCGATGTGCTCGGCGTTCCACGGCATGCCCCAGCGGCGTTTGGCGTAGATCGGGCCGATCATCTCGACGCCGTAGCAGACGACCGCCGCGAGCACCACCAGGACCACCGAGCTCGTCTGCGCCACCGCGAGGACGACCCAGCCGATCTGCGCGACCAGGATCGAGCCGGCGTAGGTGAGCGCGGTGCGGCGGTAGGTGGGGGACTGGGACGCGGCGCGCAGCCACTGGGCGACCATCGCGACGCGCATCACGATGTAGCCGGCGACCAGGACCCGGTTGTCGAGCACCCCGCCGTGGTCGATCGACTCGAACAACGGCGCGACGCCCAGGGCCACGACGATGGCACCGGCCATCTGCACGATGGTGAGCGCACGGAACACCCAGTCGTCGGTGTCGAACCCGGACGCGAACCAGGCGAAGTTGATCCAAGCCCAGCAGATCGCCAGGGCGGTGAAGAGGAAGCCGCCGATCGCGGACGCCAGGTGCTCCTCGGCGATCAGATGGGCGAAGGCGTCGCCGGCCTGGGCGAACGCGACGACGAAGGCGAGGTCGAACAGCAGCTCGAGGGGAGTGGCGGAGCGGCCGACCTCCTCCGGGTCGCGTCCGGTCATCCGCGTCAGCCGATGAGGTCGTACCGCAGTCATGGCGAAGATCCTGCCACCGCGGAGCCGTCTGGGGGAGGGAGTACTCCAAGCGCCTCCGACCCGGCTACTCTCAGCCCATGATGGTCGTTGTGGCGTTGGTGCTCGCCGGGCTTGCTGCGTTGGTGCACGTCTACATCTTCGTGATGGAGTCGTTGACCTGGACGAGCGCGAAGACACGTGCCGTCTTCGGGACGAGCGCCCAGGAGGCCGAGGCGACCAAGGAGCTCGCCTACAACCAGGGCTTCTACAACCTGTTCCTGGCGATCGTCGCAGCGGTCGGCATCGTCCTCGTCGCCGCCGGCTCGGAGGCCGCCGGCACCGCACTGGTGTTCGCGGGCGCCGGGTCGATGGCCGCCGCGGCGACGGTGCTGTTCGTCTCCTCGCCCGACAAGCGGGGCGCGGCACTCAAGCAGGGACTCGTCCCGCTGCTCGCCGTGGTTGCGCTCCTCGTCGGCTCGCTCGTCTGAGCTTGCCGCGGGTCAGGCGGACAGACGTCCCTGAACCACGAGGCTCCACGCGAGGCAGCCGAAGGCAGCGGTCGTGGCGATGGTGCGTACGACGTTCCAGCGGACCCACTTCGCCTCGTCGAACGCCTCGCGCACCTGGGCGAGATCGGAGATCCGGTCCGGTGACCTCGCCGCCTTGAGCGCGTGGTTGAGGGGGAGATGCACCGCGATCGTGACGGCGAAGGCGGCAACTTCGGTGCTTTGCTGATGTCGCCGTCCGCGCGTGGCATGGGTGGCGGGGTGGGGCTCACCGGAGCCCCACCCCACGCGAAGGTCACGCGCTGGTCGAGCGCCTCAGCCACCCGATGAGCACCGGTGTCACCAGCGCGACGACGGCGATCACCCACAGCACCTTGCTGAGCGTGCTGTCCAGGAGGACCGTCATGTCTCCCTCCGAGATCAACAGCGTGCGCTGCAGCTGCTTCTCGAAGAGCGGCCCCAGGATCAGGCCGACCACCGCCGGAGCGACCGGCACGTCGGCCATCGCCATGAGCACGCCGAGCAGGCCGATGACGTAGAGCAGTGCCAGGTCCGGAAACCCACCACCAGAAGCCAGCGTCCCGAGGGTCGCGAAGACCAGGATGCCCGCATAGATGCCGTACGCCGGGATCTGCAGCAGCCGCGCCCAGACGCGCGCCAAGGGCAGGTTGAGCACGAGCAGCATCAGGTTGCCGATGAAGAGCGACGCGATCAGGGCGTAGACGAGCGGTCCGGACTCGCTGAACAGCTGCGGCCCGGGCTGCAGACCGTAGGACTGGAACGCGGTGAGAATCACCGCCGCTGTCGCGGAGGTCGGCAGCCCGATCGTTAGCAGCGGCACGAGGACCCCGGCTGCGGCAGCGTTGTTGGCCGCCTCAGGCCCGGCGACACCTTCGATGGCACCGTGTCCGAACTCGTGCTTGTACTTCGAGATCCGTCGCTCGGTGGCGTAGGACAAGAACGTCGGGATCTCCGCGCCACCGGCGGGCAGGGCCCCGATCGGGAACCCGAAGGCGGTGCCACGCAGCCAGGCGGGCCAGGAGCGGCGCCAGTCCTGGCGTGTCATCACCGCTCGTCCACGAAGCGGCGTGACGGTGCCGCCGCCTCCGCCGCGCAGTGCATGAGCGAAGACCTCGCCGATGGCGAACAGGGCGATGACGACGATGACGACGTCGATCCCGTCGAGCAGGGTCGGTACGCCGAAGGTGAGGCGCGACTGACCGCTCTGCGCCTCGATGCCGACCAAGCCGACGGTGAGGCCGATGACGAGGGACGCGATGCCCTTGAGGGGCGAACCGCCGAGCAGGCTTGCCACGGTCACGAAGGCGATCGCCATCAGCGCCACGTAGTCCGCGGGCGTGAACCTCACCGCGACCTCGGCGAAGGGCTGCGCCACGAAGGTCAGCAGAACGGTCGCGATCGTGCCGGCGACGAACGAGCCGATCGCGGCGGTCGCCAGCGCCGAGGCGGCACGGCCCGCTCGCGCCATCTTGTTGCCCTCCAGGGCGGCAACCATCGACGCCGACTCACCCGGGGTACGCAGCAGGATCGCCGAGGTGGAGCCCCCGTACATCCCTCCGTAGTAGACCCCGGCGAAGAGTATGAGGGCAGCGTCCGGTTCGAGCCGGAAGGTGAGCGGCAGCAACAGCGCCACGGTCATGGCAGGCCCGATGCCGGGGAGCACCCCGACAGCGGTGCCGATCGTGACGCCGAGAAGGGCGAACAGCAGGTTGGTCGGCGTCGCAGCGGCGGCGAAGCCATCGAGGAGCATGCTCAAGGAGTCCATGTCGTGCCTTTCCTAGAATCCCCACGGCCCGGCCGGGAGAGCGATACCGATGAGCACGTCGAAGACGAGAAAGACCGCGACGGAGACCGACCAGCCATAGACGTACGCCCGCAGTCGGGCCGGGGATCCCAGCAGGACGGCAGCCGTGCCGAAGAGCAGGGTCGCGGAGACCACGTATCCCAGCCGGGTGACGACGACGGCGAAGAGCAGGAGGACCGCGAGGAGAAGTGCCGCCCGCTTCCAGTCCTGTGGCGAGGTCTGCGGCGCCAGGCGCCAAGCCCCGAGGTCGCGACCGGCGCGCACGCCGAGCGTCGAACCGATGGCGACCAGCAGCACAGCTACCACCCAGGGCATCGTCGCCGGCCCCACCACATGGGCCTCGTTGTCGAGCAGGATCGCCTGGATCAGCACCACGACGCCGAACGCCACCATGAGACCGCCGAGGATCACGGTCGCGAGAGCCGTACGTCGCTGGTCCGTGCTCAGCTGCTGATCAGGGTCACGTGCATCGTCGGCCGGCACAACGTCTTCGGGACGCTCGCTCATGCGCCCTCACCGCTCAGGCCCAGTTCGTCGACGACCGCGGAGACCCGGGTTACCTCGTCATCGAGGAACTCCTCGAACTCGGGTCCGGCCAGAGCCACATCGCCCCAGCCTTCGCGCTCGAGGGTCGCCTGCCACTCCGGAGTGCGGGTCATGTCCATGAGCAGGGTCTCGAGCGCCCGCTCCTGCGCCTCGCTGATCCCGGGCGGCGCCACGACGCCCCGCCAGTTGGTCAGCTCGACGTCGAGGCCGCCTTCGCGCAAGGTCGGCACATCCGGGAGCAACTCGACCCGCTCGGCGCTGGAGACGGCGAGCGGCCGCATCTGACCAGCCTCGATCTGGGGCATGATCTCCGAGACGCCGGAGATGCCGGCGACTGCGCTTCCGGAGAGCAGGGTCGCAACAGCCTCACCACCGCCGGAGTGCGCGATGTAGTTGACCCGCGCGGGATCACCGCCGAGGTCCTCGGCGATCAGCGCCGCGAGGATCTGCTCGACGCCGCCGGCGGACCCACCCGCGATCGAGACCGACGTCAGCTTGGTGCGCATCATCTCGGCGAGCTGCTCCATGGAGGTGATCTCGGACGTCGCCGGCACCACGATCACCTGGCTGTCGGTGGTCAGCCGGACCAGCGGGGTCACCTCGTCGAGCGTGACGGCCGAGTTGTTGGCCGCGATCGCTCCCACCATGATCAGACCCATCGTCATCAGCTGGTGGCCCTGGCCGTCGAGCTGGGCGAACTGGCTGAGCCCGATGGTGCCGCCGGCACCGCCGACGTTGTAGACCTCGGTGCGTCCTGCCGTCTCCTTCAAAGCCGCCTGCATCGCGCGCGAGGTCTGGTCCCAGCCGCCACCGGGGTCGGCCGGTGCCATCACCTTGAGCTGCTGGTCACCCAACGCCGCGTCGGCCACCTCGGAGGCTCCGCCGCGGGAGATGGTCGTGACCGCCAGGACGACGGCCAGAACAGCCGCCACGGCGTACGGAAGGAGCTTGGTCGGCGCGGAACGCGCGGGCGGTGCGCTTGCCCGCCGATCGCTCTGATCGCTCGAGGGAAAGGTCATCGGGAGACGCCTCCAGAGTAGGGGAGTGTGACAGCAGTCACTGCTTGTACCCCTTTGTATACATTGGTATCCTGCGGTGCACAAGCCTCTCCGACGGAAGGTTCGAGAGGCAGAGACCTGAGGAGAGACATGCCGGAGCAGCAACAGAGTTCGTACGACGTCGTCGTGGTCGGCGGCGGAAACGCCGGTCATGCGGCGGCCCTTTCCGCGGCCGAACGGGGCCGCCGGGTGCTGCTGCTGGAGAAGGGTGTCCGCGGCGAGCACGGCGGGAACTCCTACTACACGGCCGGTGCCATGCGAGTCACCCACGGCGACGTCGATTCGGTGCGCGACCTGGTCGACGACGACGCCCGACTGGACAGCTCGGTGCTTCCGCCCTACACGGCCGATGAGTTCCGCGCGGACATGGCCCGGGTGACCGGCGGCGCCAACGATGCCGATCTGACCGAGGTACTGATCTCAGAGAGCGAGTCGGTCATGCGCTGGCTCAAGCAGCACGGCCTGAGCTTCCGACTGATGTACGAGCGCCAGGCCTACCTTGCCGAGACCGGCCCTGACGCTGGTCGCCATGTGTTCTGGGGAGGCCTGGCGATCGGCAGCACCGGGGGAGGGAAGGGTCTCATCGAGCAGCACGAGTCGGCGGCCGCGAAGGCGGGCGTCGAGATGCGATACGGCTGCGCCGCCACCGGCCTGGTGGTGGAGGATGGTCAGGTCGTCGGAGTCCGCTACGAACAGGACGGCGCTGCCACCGAGCTGCGGGCAGACTCGGTGATCCTCGCGTCGGGTGGGTTCGAGGCGAACGCCGAGCTCCGGCGCCGGCACCTCGGTGAAGGCTGGCAGCGCGCCAAGGTCCGGGGCACTCCTCTCAACACCGGTGACATGCTCCAGGCCGCGCTCGAGATCGGCGCAGAGGCGTACGGCGACTGGTCTACCTGCCACTCCGTCGCATGGGACGCCGGCGCCGCCGACGAGGGCGACCGCGACCTCACCAATCAGCTGACCCGCGGTGGCTACCCTCTCGGGATCATGGTCAACAGGGAAGGGCGACGTTTCCTCGACGAAGGGGCCGACTTCCGCAACTACACCTACGCGAAGTACGGCCAGAAGATCCTCGCGCAGACCGACGGACTGGCCTACCAGCTCTTCGATGCGGTCTCACGGAAGATGCTGCGAACCGAGGAGTACGACGCCCCAGGCACGACCGAGGTGATCGCCGACTGCATGGCCGACCTGGCCGCGAAGCTGGGGGTCGACGCGGAGGCGCTGGCCCGAACGGTCGCCGAGTTCAACGCGTCGATCGACACCTCGGCGCCGTTCGACGCCGCGGTCAAGGACGGGCGCCGCGCCGATGTCGAGCCGCCGAAGAGCAACTGGGCTCTACCGCTGGAGACCGGGCCGTTCCACGCGTTCCCGGTCACCTGCGGCATCACCTTCACCTTCGGTGGTCTGCGCGCCGACACGCACGGAAGGGCGCTGACCGGATCCGGGGCTCCGATCGCCGGATTGTTCGTGTGCGGGGAGATGCTTGGCGGCCTGTTCAGCGGCAACTACCCTGGCGGCACCGGGCTGGTCTCCGGCGCGGTCTTCGGCCGACGCGCGGGAGCAGTGGCCTGACCGACCCGGTCCAGCCGGGAATGACGACAAGGAGCAACAACGGTGACCGACGAGCGGCGCGGCAAGGCGGATGCATCCGCGATCTACGCTGACCTGCGCGCTGACATCCTCCGGGGCGACCTGACGGCCGGCGAGCCGGTCCGCGAGGTTGCGGTCGCGGCACGTTTCGGGGTCTCGCGCACGCCGGTGCGCGAGGCCCTGCGCCGGCTTGAGCACGACCGGATCCTGGTGCCTTCCGCTCGTGGCCTGGTGGTGCGCGCGGTGGAGGCCGACGAGGTCATCCAGATCTACAATGTCCGGATCATGCTGGAGGGGGAGTGCGCGGCAGAGGCGGCCGGCAGTCGCAGCGAGGCAGATCTGCTCCGCCTCGAATCGCTGGTCGAGCGAGACCGCTCCCTCAAGGATCCCGACGACTCGACGCGGGCCGCCACGAACACCGAGTTCCACGAGGCGATCTGGACCGCGACCCACAACCCGGTGCTCCAGGATCTGTTGCACCGACTCACCGTGCATCTGGTGCGTGCACCGCATTCCACCCTTTCGGTGACCGGCCGCTGGGAGGAGTCGCTCGACGAGCACGCAGCCGTCACCGCGGCGATTCGCGACCGCGACTCCGACACGGCGCGATCACTGGCTTCGGCCCACATGTCGCGTGCGCGCGAGATCCGGCTCGACCTGCTGCGTCAGCACACGGCCCACTCGTTGCGCTGACCCGAGAGCGCCGCTCACGGCTGAATCGGGCATTTCCGCGATAGTACCCCCTATCGCAGAAATGTTCGAAAAGATTGTAATATCGGGGGATGTGAGCGTATCTGACGATGCTGTGATGTTCGGCGACGTGGTCGAGGACTTTCTGACCGACCGGGCCACGCTCACGCGCCGCGGCCTCAATGACAAGTCGCGCAACGCCTATCGGCAGGACATCACCGCCTGGGCCCGGCAGCTGCACGTCGACGCCGGCGGCGAGCCCGACACCGACGTGCTGGCGCTGGTCCCGATCTCGGCGCTGACCGACCAGAACGTACGGATCGCCTACAGATCGCTCCGGGAGAACTCGGCCGCGGCGACCTGCCAGCGCCGGGTCGGCACGCTGCGGCTCTTCACGCACTGGCTGCAGCTCGAGGGACATCTGCTGGTGGATCCGACGCTGCGGATCGAGGCGCCCGAGCGGCCCAGCCGGCTGCCGGCCGGCTGGAGCGTCGACGAGCTCCGCCGGTTGGCGCGGGTCGCCTCGACGCCGCGGGAGGGCATCGACCGGCGCCGCTGGCCGACGCGCGACCGGGCGATCTTCGCGGTGCTGGTCACCACCGGCGTACGTGCCGCGGAGCTGTGCGGCCTCACCGTCGGCTCCATCCGGCGTGAGCCCGACGGCGAGACGCTGGTGCGGGTGATCGGCAAGGGCGACAAGCAGCGCAACCTACCGCTGCCGCCCGAGGCCGTGGATGCGGTCGATGTCTACCTCGCCGAGCTCGAAGCCCGCTTCGGCGCCCGCGACCCGGCCGACAGCCTGTTCGTGCTGACCTCGGGCAAGCAGCTTCGTCCTGGTGCGCTCAACCATCTGGTCGAGACCTGGATCCGCCTCGCGGGCGTCCCGAAGCAGCCTGGCGAAGCCGCACATGCGTTCCGGCACAGTGCCGCCAAGGGGCTGATCCGATCCGGCGTACCGGTGCCTGCGGTTCAAGGACTGCTCGGTCACGAAGACCTCAAGACCACCGGGATCTACGTCAAGGCAACCGCCTCCGACACCCGCGACGCCGTCCTCCTCTCGCCGGCGCGTGAGGTGCTGCGCGAGACGGCTGAGCCGTTCGAGCGTCCCGAGTGACTAGGGCTTGACCGCCCGGGTAGCGATGTAGGCAGGGAAGTGCTCCGCGGTGACGTCGGCATGGTGCGGGGCTTCGCTCAGATGCGTCAGGACGAATCCTGCGGCCAGCTGCCCGCCGATCTGCTCGGTCAGCGAGTGGCTGTACTCGATCGGGCCGTCTCCGTAGGCACGCATCCGGTCGGCCTCGGAGAGGTCGAGCGAGCTGAACGGGAGCCGGTGGCGTACGACCAGCTCCCGCCGGTCGAGCGCCACCTCGTCGAAGATGTAGACGGCCGGGTTCATGAAGCCGGTCAGGAGCGTCCCGCCCGGACGCAGCACGCGGAACGCCTCGTTCCACACCGGAGCCAGATCGGGTGAGAACACGTTCGAGACCGGATTGACGATGACATCGAAGCTGGCGTCGTCGAAGACACTCAGGTCGCGCATGTCACCGAGCACCGTACGCAGCCCCAGGCCCTCACGAGCCGCGACCTCGTCGTCGCGGGCCAGCTGCTTGGGCGAGTTGTCGAAGACGGTCACCACGGCGCCCGCCGCGGCAAGGATCGGGCCCTGCTGGCCGCCACCCGAAGCCAGGCAGAGCACACGGACACCGCTCAGCTCGGACGGCAGCCAGTCGCGTGGCGTCGGCTCGTGGCCGATGAGAACAACGGACCAGTCGCCGTCACGAGCCCTGGCGATGACCTCGGGGCCGACCGGCCGAGACCATTCGTTGTCGTTGTCGACCAGTCCGTCCCAGGCGACGCGGTTGTGGGCAACCGGGTCGAAGTCCTCTGTCACAGCAGCGCACTCTAATCGCCCTGAAGGCCGACTCTCACCTGGATTGCTTTAGCGCCGATAATGCACATTATGTCAAGTGCAGCGGAGCGAGAGGAGCATCAGTCGATCCCCCGGGCTTCAGATGCCGCGTACCGGAACTCGATGACGTGGCGCCCTCGGACAGATCGTCGCCAATGCGCCGGATGACGCTGGCGTCATGACATCCATCAACGAACTCAGAAAGCACGTCACGCGGGTCATCACGCCCGACGACTCCGACTACGACGACGCTCGCGCCGTCTGGAACGGCATGATCGACCGTCGTCCTGCTGCTGTCGTGCCGGCCGCGAACGCGGACGACGTCATCGCCGCGGTGAACTTCGCCCGCGACGCCGGCCTCCCGCTGGCCGTACGCGGCGGCGGACACAGTGCACCGGGTTTCGGGACGATCGACGACGGCCTGGTCATCGACCTGTCCCCCATGCGGTCCGTCGAGGTCGACGCCGACGCTCGGACTGCTCGCGTCGGTGGCGGCGCGACACTGGCCGACCTCAACGACGCCACCCACACCCACGGTCTCGCCGCGCCGGGCGGGATCGTGTCGACCACCGGGGTCGGCGGTCTGACCCTCGGCGGCGGCATCGGGTACCTGACCCGTGGCTTCGGACTCTCGATCGACAATCTCCGCTCGGCCGACGTCGTCACCGCCGACGGCCAGCTCCGTCACGCCAGCGAGTCCGAGAACCCCGACCTCTTCTGGGCGCTCCGTGGAGGCAGCGGCAACTTCGGGGTCGTCACCAGCTTCGAGTTCGACCTGCACCCCGTGGACCAGGTCGTCGTCGGACTCTTCTTCTACGAGCTCGAGCACGCCGGCGACCTGCTGCGCTTCTTCCGCACCTGGGTCACCGACGCCGACGAGAACTTCGGCGGGTTCCCCGCGTTCCAGGTGGCCCCTCCCCTGCCCTTCCTGCCGGAGGAGCGCCACGGCGACACCTTCTGCGTCGCCGTCGTCCACTGGAGCGGACCGATCGAGGAGGGCGAGGCGGCGATGCAGCCGTTCCGCGACCTCGCGCCTCGCGTCGGCGAGATGGTCGGGCCGATGCCGTACCCGTGGCTCAACAGCGCGTTCGACGAGCTGTTCCCCCGGGGCGTACGCAGCTACTGGAAGGGCAACTACGTCACCGAGCTGACCGACGAGGCGATCGAGGTGCACCTGGCCCACGGCCCGAAGGCTCCGAACGCGAGCTCGACGATGCACCTGTACCCGATCAACGGTGCCGCCTCCCGCGTCGGCGCGACGGACACCGCGTTCTCCTACCGGCACGCGACGTTCTCGACGGTCATCGTCTCCGCCTGGCCGGACGCCTCCGACGACGCCGCCCACATCGCGTGGGTTCGCGACTACGCCGCCGCCCTCACGCCGCACTCCGAGCCCGGCGGCTACGTGAACTTCATGTCCGAGGACGACCAGGGCCGCGTCACCGACACCTACGGCAGCAACTACGCGCGCCTCAAGAAGGTGAAGCAGACCTACGACCCGGAGAACCTGTTCAGCCACAACCAGAACATCACGCCCTAGGGTTGGCGCGTGCCAGCCACCCCTGAGAGCCTCGAATCCACCCTTGCAGAGTGCAGGAATCTCATCGCCGCCCGGTTCGGCGCGGACGAATCCCGTGGAGCTGCCGCCGTACTGCTCGACGACGGCACCATCCTGACCGGAACCAGCCCGGACTTCCTCAACTCCAGCACCACGTTGTGCCATGAGGCGGAGCCGTACTGTGCCGCGTTCCGGCTCGACCGCAAGATCCTCGCCTCCGTCTGCCTGCATCGGTTCGGGGACGGCCGCCATGTCGTCCTCAGCCCGTGCGGCGTGTGTCGCGAACGGCTCGCGGGGCACGGGCCGGACGTACTGGTGGCCGTGCCCGCCAGCTCGGACGGCACCGAGATCCAGTGGGTCACGCTCCGGGAGGCGCTCCCCCATTACTGGCTCACGGTGATCCCGGAGGAAGTCCCCGACTGGGTCCGAAACTAGGAACGGCGCTCGCTGCGGCGCAGGGCGAGGATCGTCCGGGCGTCGGCGACGGTCGCGACCACCAGTGCCGACGCGGCGATCTTGGGCCCGACGTTGCCCTCGCTGCGCGCGAGATGGGCGCAGTACGCCGCGATCGCCACGTTGAGCCCGGCACGAGCCGCCATCCACGGCAGCCTGCGCCGACCGGCCAGCAGCCCGGGTACGAGAGCCAGGTCGGCGGCGCCGATCAGGCGCAGAGCCGCGGGGTGGTCGCCGAGCTTCAGCGTCCGCCCCACCCGCTCCGGCGCGAGGAGGATCGCTGCCCCGATCGGCAGCGTGGCCATTCCGACGACGGCGGCCGAGCGCCGCGCACTCTCAGGATCCATGGACCCATCCTGGCCGACGGCTGGTGATCCGGTGCCCCGCGTAGGTGCGTCGTCCTCCCCCGGGCCGCGACTCGTGGTTCCATGACGTCCATGGTGATCGGCTGGTTCTTCTTCCTCTTCGGGCTGCTCTTCGCCGCCTTCGGAATCTGGTTCGTCGTCGGTGGCGTGATCCAGCGGCGGCGGCTCCGGAGCTGGACGCCGACGACTGCCACGATCCGCGAGCTCGAGACCCGCAGGGTGAGCAGCGGAGAGCATGGCTCGCGGACCAAGCTGATCGCGCACTACGAATACCGGGGACCCAACGGCGAGGGGTACGCGGGCGAGGGCGCCCTGGACAGCCAACGGTTCGCGGTCGACGGTTCGGCACTCCCGCTGGCGATCGTCGTCGACCCCTTGGATGCCTCGTCGCGATGGCGATCCCCTTCACCCTTTTCGGCGGGGTCTTCGCGACGATCGGCTGGGCGATGACGGGTGTCACCGGCGTCTGATACTTTCTGGACATGGTGTCCAGTAATGCTGCTCTCAAGGCTCAGATCTTCGCCGCTGCCGACGCGCTCGTACCCGACCTGGTCGAGCTCCGGCGGAGCATCCACGCCGAGCCCGAGATCGGCCTCCACCTGCCCGCGACGCAGCGCCGGGTGCTCGACGCACTGGCCGGCCTGGACCTGGAGATCACCGAGGGACGGTCGCTGTCATCGGTCACCGCCGTCCTGCGCGGCGGTCGCCCCGGGCCGACCGTCCTGCTCCGCGCCGACATGGACGCACTCCCGATCACCGAGGCGGTCGAGGTGCCCTACCGTTCGACCAACGGCGCGATGCACGCCTGCGGTCACGATCTCCACGTCGCCGGACTGGTCGGTGCGGCCAGGCTGCTCGCCGAGCACCGCTCCGACCTGGCCGGCAGCGTCATCCTGATGTTCCAGCCCGGCAAGGAAGGACACGGCGGCGCCGGGCTGATGATCGACGAAGGCGTCCTCGACGCGGCGGGCAGCCGCCCGGTTGCGGCGTACGCGATCCATGTCGGCAACGCGCCGCGCGGGATCTTCCTCACCCGCCCGGGCACGGTAACCGCGAGCTCGACGCACCTGACGATCGACCTCGAGGGTCGCGGCGGCCACGGGTCGCGCCCCCACGAGACGCTCGATCCGGTCCCGATCGCGGCCGAGATCGTGCTGGCGCTGCAGAGCTACACCGCGCGCCGGTTCGACTCCTTCGATCCGGTCGTCATCTCGGTGACGAACCTGACCGCGGGCACCGGAGCCGACAACGTGATCCCGGAATCGGCGCAGCTCACCGGCACGGTACGCACCGTCGACCCGAACACACTGTCCAGGATCGAGGAGGAGCTCCCTCGGCTCGTCGAGGGCATCGCGACCGCCCACGGGCTGGTCGCGCGGGTCGCGCTCGACACCGGCTATCCGAGCGTCGTCAACGACGACGCGACCGCCCGGCGGGCGTTGGAGACCCTTCGGGAAACCTTCGGGCCGCGGGTGGTCGAGGTGCCACGGCCCACGATGGGCGCCGAGGACTTCTCGTTCGTCAGCCGGCAGATCCCGACCGCCATGGTCCTGCTGGGCGCGGCCCCGACCACCGAAGCAGCTCCCAACCACTCCCCTGAGGCCGCCTTCGACGACAGCATCCTCGGCGACCAGGCGGCAGCCCTCGCGCTGCTCGCGATCGATGGCTGGAACTGCTAGCAAAGGACGGGTGAGCGCGCGTTTGCCAGTGTATCGATGCATTTGATGACAGAAACGCTCGCATAGACCGAATGGGCTATGGATGCGTGTCGAATCGACGTGGCAGACTCCACGGCGTCCGGGCAACTGCGCCGGGACGTCCGATCGATGGGGGAACCCGAGCATGCGCAACCAGAGCATCTTCACCGTGATCGCGACCAGCGCCTGCGCGGTCGCCTTCGCCGCCGCCCCGGCCGTCGCGAGCGGCAGCCCGCACTTCATCAAGACCCTGACCGAGGTCACCGGCGCCGACCCGTCCTCGATCACCGTCGCGTTCAAGGAGGCCGGCCTCGAGAGCGGTTCGATCGAGACGATCACCGTGACCGCCCATCTCGACGCGACGTATCAGTGCGTGAACCGTGGTGGTCACAACCCGGATGACCCGAAGAAGACCATGCTCAGCGGCGACTACTCGAAGTCCGGCGAGTTCACGGCGGCCAGGAACGGCAACCTGATCGGCTCCTTGAGCGTGACCGCACCTGCGCCGAGCAGTGTTCTCGACTGCCCCAGCGGGCAGACGGCGAAGCACACGGTGACGACATGGTCGAGCATCTCGGTGACCGACGAGAACACCCGGGCGACGATCAGCCTCCCGGGCACCTACTCCTTCGGAGAGCCCGTCGACTGACGTCTCGTTCGCCAGGGGATGGAGAAGAGCCTGCGCCCTCAGCTCTTGTCCGGGCCGTTCGCGCGCACGCGCTCGACGTTGACCAGCGACTCCTGGAGTTCGTCGAGCCACTCGCTCGAATGCTGCTGGACGAGCTTGACGCACCAGCCGAGCGCGTCGCTCCGGCTCCGGGCGACGCCGCCGGAGACGAGCAGGTCGAGCACCGCGCGCTCGGGCTGGCGCAGTCGGGTCATCACCGGCGCGGAGACGGTGGTGAACATGTGCCGCTCTCCCCCGATCTCCACGCCCCAGGAGACCTTCCGGTCGAATCGCCGCTCTGCCTGGCGTGCCACCGCCATCCGGTCCTCGCGGGTGCGCTCGCGGAACTCGCTCGCACGTCCCTCGTTGGCTGCTGCCCGCTCGTCGTCCGAAGCGCCCTCGGCGGTCTTCGGCTCCTTGATCCGCCCGACGACCGTGATCTCCTCGCGGTCGACCACGACATCGACGATCTCGTCGTACACACCATCGGGCAGTCGTCCGCTGAACCACCCGCGCAACTCGTTTGTAAGCATGTAATCATGCTTACCCTGTTGCTCGCCGATTTCAAGGGTGGGCTAGCGATGGCCGACGATCCCGCCCACCTCGACGAGAGCGATCAGGGCTGCGACGACCGCGGCGCCTCCCACCCGGCGGCGGCTCAGCAGCAGGTACGCGGCCAGCCCGGCGACCACGAGCGCCGCACCGAGTCGCCACCACAGCGGCCCCTCCGCCAGGGGGTGGCGGACGACGACGAGCGCGGCGACCACCAGCGAGAGGTGCGTACGCCGCCACGCGAGCTCGGTCCGCTCGGGCTGCAGCCCGGGGTCTCCGCCGCTCACACCAGCAGCGCCATCGAGACGAGCGCGACGGAGCCGAGCACGCCGAACACCAGAGGAAGCGGTGCCCGGCGGGTCGGCAGGGCGGCGCGTCGGCGGATCGCGCGCTCGCTGCGTACCCAGCTCCACCAGGACCATGCCGCGCAGCCGGCCGCGAGGAGCGCGAGACTGAGCGGGGCGAGCACGGCCAGGACCGTGCCGCCGCCGACCTTCAGGGTGTCGACGGCGACCGCAACGGCGAGGAACGCCAGCGAGGTGCGGACCCAGGCGAGGAACGTACGCTCGTTCGCCAGGGTGAACCGGACGTCGGGCTCCTCGGTCTCGCTGTAGAGCCAGCTGTCCAGCCGGCCCCGGCCCGCACCGCTCACGACGCAGGCTGCGCGACGGCCTCGGCGTCCGCGCCGGTCCGGGCGTGACGACCGGTCGCACCGGGGACCAGCGCCGCGGTGATGGCGAACAGCACGGTCGCCACCCACGCGACCGTCATCCAGCGCTCCCAGCCACCGGTCGCCTCGACCACCCGCGGTGCGAAGAGCACGGTTGCCAGGATGAAGGTGCGGTTGAGCAGATGGTTGAGGCCGAAGGCACGCCCCTGGATGTCGGGGTGCACCTCCTCGACGTGCTCGGAGAAGCTCGCCATCCACGGCCCGAAGGTCGCCGCCAGGGCGACGCCGATGCCGACGAACAGGACGACCACCAGGCCCGAGGATGCCTCGCTCCCCCGGCCCATGAGCGCCAGGAAGGCGCCGAGGAAGACCGCCGCGGCGATGCCGCCGCCGACCATGAAGACCTTGCGGCGCTGCGTACGGTCTGAGAGGCGGGCGAAGACCAGGCTCAGCGCGAGGTTGCTCAGCCAGAAGACCATCGTCATCGCCGAGGCGGCACGGACCGAGACCCCGAACTGCTGGACGAGCATCGTCTGGGCGTAGGCGTTCATGGTGGCCAGCAGGACGTAGAGGAACGACATCGCGAGCACGTGGGTCCAGAACGCGCGGCGCGCGAGCAGGAGGCGCAGTCCCTTCGTGCCCTGCGGGACCTCGACGGCGTGGGTCTCGTGCTCGGTGAGGCGTACGGTGCGGCGGACCTCGGGGGCGAGGTCGCGCAGGGTCAGCGCGATCACGATGGCGCCGACCAGGGCGGCGCCGGCCATGATGAACAGCTGCGAGCGCCACTGGTCACCGAAGACGCCCAGGGTCGCCGAGGCCACGGCGGCGGCGAAGAAGTTGGCGCCGACCGAGCCCCAGCTCCAGAACGCGAACGCCTGCGCACGGCCCATCCGGGGTGTGAAGTCGCGGATCAGCGGCTGGGTGCCGGCGACGGCGACGCCCTCCACGAAGGCGAGCACGATCCGGGCGAGCGCGAAGTGGCCCACGGAGTCCGCGGTGGCCATGAACAGGCAGGCGGCGGCGGAGAGGAACATGAACGGGACCAGGATCCGCACCCGGCCGACGCGGTCGGCGAGCTCGCCGCCGAGGTAGCCGGCGAGGGCGCCGAAGATCAGGGACGCGGCCGTGATGAGGCCGTACGTCTTGAGCGACATCCCGAGGTCGTCGAGCAGCAACGGCAGAACGGGGGCCAGCTGGCCCTCGAACGCCGAGATGAACAGGGCGAGCACGACGACAGCCAGCAGCACGCGGCGGCGCGCTCCGACTGGGTACTCGGTGAGCAGGGTGCGGTAGGACAACGGGGATCCGCCCTTCAAGATGCTAGACAGAACGTCTAGTAACGGTCATCACGTCTGACTGTAGGCCGAGTGACCCGCGCCACACAAGACACCGTGTCCACAACACCGCCGAACATCAGCGGCTGTCGGGGTCGAATCCCGTCGCCCAGAAGCGCCCGCGCCGCGAGAGCTCGACCAGCGTCTCGACGACCTGGTCGGTGGCTGGGCGGGGCTCGGGGGCGTCCAGCCACCACAGCAGGACCGCCATCTGCTCGCCGACCCACGCCCGGGCCAGCACCTGGAGATCCACCCGCGGCCGCACGGCGTTGGCCTTCACGCGCGTTGTGAAGATCTCGAAGGCGGTGGCGCTCCAGGCGTCCTCGAACGCGCGCAGGCCGCGACCGTCCCCCTCGCCCCGCAGGATCATCCGGTACGCATCGGGCTGCTCGCTCGCGTGCCGGAAGACCTCGGCCACCGGCTCCCCGGTGAAGCCGGCATCCTCCGGGACCAGCACCTCGGCCAGCCGTTCCTTCAGGTCCTGGAGCACCGAGGAGACCACGTGGTCGTAGAGCGCTTCCTTGTCCTTGAAGTGCGTGTAGAAGGTCGCCCGGCCCACATCGGCCGCGGCGACGATGTCCTCCACCGTCACCGCGGCGTAGCCACGCTCGAGCACCAGGGAGACGAGCGCGTCACGGAGCGCTCCTCGCGTTCGCCGGCTGCGCCGGTCCTCAATCACCGTCATGCGCACTGTTCTAGCACTTTCCCGAACGGCTGGACTGTTTCTGGACACTCTGTCTATGATCTCGGGTGACCGCGCTCACAGCAGCGACCCCGACAACCAGGAGGGCATCCGTGAATCTCGGCAGCTATCTCACCCGCACCGCGACCTTCACCCCCGACGCCACCGCCCTGGTCTCCGGCACCGACCGATGGACCTACCGCCAGCTCGAGGACGACACCAACCGGCTCGCGGCCGCTCTCATCGCCCGCGGCTGCACGCCCGGCACTCCCGTCGCGACTCTCGCCACCAACCGCGGCGAGCTGGTCGTCGCCGAGATGGCGATCTGTAAGGCCGGTGCTCTCCGGGTGCCGATCAGCGCCCGGCTCGCCGCCGCCGAGGTCGAGCACGTGCTGCTCGCCGCCGCGGTGAAGGTCGTCTTCACCGGCAGCGCCCACCTCGAGCTGGTCCGCAAGATCATCGACGCGCACAGCCTGGACACTCTGGTCGTCGACCTCGACAACGGCATCGACGCCGACAACGGCATCGACGCCGACAACGGCATCGACGCCGACACCGGCACCACGGCGTACGACGCCCTGATCGCCGAGGGCTCCACCGAACCGGTGGCCGTCGACGTCGACGAGGGCGCCCCGGCAGTCCTCAACTTCACCTCCGGCTCCACCGGGACGCTGAAGGCGGCGGTCCAGACCGTCGGCAACCGGCTCGCCAACATGCGCAAGCTGGCGATGAACCCCTACGGGTCGCTCTCGGCCGAGGCCGTCTACCTCGCTCCCGGACCGATCACCCACGCCAGCGGCATGGTCATCCTGGGCTGCTTCTTCCGTGGAGCGGCCGTGGTCGTCCTGCCGGCCTTCGACGTCGAGGCCTATCTCGACACGCTCGAGCGCGAGCGGGTCACCCACACCTTCGTCGTGCCGGTCATGCTCAACCTGGTCCTCGCCTCCCCCACCCTGGCCGAACGCGACCTCTCCGCGCTCCAGAGCATCACCGTCGGCGGCGCCCCGGTGAGCCCGGCACGACTGCGCGAGGCCGTCGAGGCGTTCGGACCGGTGGTCAACCAGGGCTACGGCCAGGGCGAGACGACGAGCGCGATCACCTTCCTCAGCTCCGAGGACGTCGTCCGCGGCATCGAGTCCGACCCGGAGCTGCTGCTCTCCTGCGGCCGTCCGGTCTACGACACCGAGGTGATCGTGGTCGACGACGACCACAACCCTCTGCCCGCCGGCGAGATCGGCGAGATCGTCGCGCGCGGCCCGGACTGCGTACGCGAGTACTTCCACGCGCCCGAGGCGACCGCCGAGACCTTCCGTGAGGGCTGGGTGCACACCGGCGACCTGGGCCGGATCCGCGAGGACGGGTTCGTGTTCATCGTGGACCGGAAGAAGGACATGATCATCTCGGGCGGCTACAACGTCTACTGCTCCGAGGTCGAGGCCGCGCTCTACGAGCACCCGGCCGTCAGCGAGGCCTGCGTGGTCGGGGTGCCGAGCGAGAAGTGGGGCGAGACGGTGAAGGCATACGTCTGCCTCGCCGCCGGCACCACCGCGACCGAGGACGAGCTGCGCGACTTCTGCCGCACCCGGCTCTCGGGCGTGAAGGTGCCGCGGATCATCGAGTTCGCCGACACGCTGCCCGTCAATCGCAACGGCAAGGTCGACCGGCGGGCGCTGCGCGAGCGCGACTGGGCCGGCACCGAGCGGAAGGTCGGCTGAGATGACCTTCTCCCTCACCCCGGCCTACCCCGACAACCCGCGCCTCGACGAGCTGGTCACCCGGCTGCGGGACTACCTCGACGGCGAGCTCGCCGACTACGAGCGCGGTCTCGGCCTCGGCCCCGAGACGCCGCTGGACCGCTCGATGCTGGAGCCGGTGTGGCAGCGCAGCCGCGAGCTCGGCTTCTACGGCATCCACCTGCCTACCTCGCTCGGCGGGCAGGGACTCAGCTTCACCGAGCTGGCGGCGCTCAAGGAGGAGATCGGAGCCTCCGGCCGTCAGCTCGCCACCAGCGTGCTCGGCGACATGGGCGGCCCGCTGCGGGTCGGCGCGATCTTCGAGCACGCGAGCGAGCACCAGATCGAGAAGTACCTGATGCCGGTCGTCCGTGGTGAACGCGCCTGCTGCTTCTCGATGACCGAGGACGACGCCGGCTCCGACGTACGCCGGATGCGGACCACCGCGACCCCGACCCCGGGCGGCTTCCTGGTCAGCGGGCACAAGGTGTTCAGCACCGGTGGCACCTTCGCCGACTTCGCGATCCTGGTCGCCCGGATGGCCGGCGAGGAGGAGTCGTACGCCGCGTTCTTCGTCGACCTCGACTCCCCCGGCTGCCGGGTGCTGCCCGGCGACCTGCCGCTGTCGGGGCAGAACATCGAGAGCGACGTCGTGCTCGAGGACTGCTTCGTGCCGCAGGAGAACCTGCTCGGCGAGGTCGGTCAGGGGCTGCGGATCGCGCTCGGCCGGGTGACCGCCAACCGGCTGCTGCACTGCCCCACCGCGCTCGGTGCGGCCCGCCGGGCGCTCGCGCTGGCGCTCGACTACGCCGCCCACCGCACCGTCTTCGACGGGCTCCTGCTGGAGAAGCAGGCGATCCAGCACCGGCTGGCCGACATGGCCACCGACTACTACGCCGCCCGATCGATGACCTACGACGCCCTGGCCGACCTCGACGCCGGCCGGCGTCCGCGGATCGAGTCGTTCATGTGCAAGCTGTTCGTGGCCGAACGCTCGTTCGAGATCGCCGATGCGGCGCTGCAGCTGCACGGGAAGGCCGGGATGGTCCGGGGCGCGGAGATCGAGGTGATCTGGCGGCGGCTGCGGATGTTCCGGGTGCTGACCGGCTCCTCGGAGATCCAGCGCAACGGCGTCGTCCGCGATCTCGTGAAGTCGCTGGGGGCATCATGACCGACTTCGCCCAGGTGGAGGCAGACGCGCAGCGTGGGTTCATCGCTGCCCTGAAGCCGGGGGTCGTGTCCAAGGCGGACGGGACCGTCGTGTTCGACGCCGACGCCGACGCCTTCCTCGACTCCCCCGCGCCGGCGACCGCGCACGCGGGGTTGTGGCAGCACAGCCGGCTCACCTCGCTGCAGGGCCTGTTCGAGGTCACCGACGGCGTCTACCAGGTCCGTGGCCTCGACCTGGCCAACCTGACGATCGTCGAGGGCGAGCGCGGGATCGTCGTCGTCGACACCCTCACCACCGCCGAGACCGCGGCGGCCGCGCTGGGGCTCTACCGGGAGCACCGCGGCGACCGGCCGGTCACCGGGGTGGTGCTGACCCATCCGCACGCCGATCACTTCGGCGGGATCGCGGCCGTGCTCGCGGCGGCCGAGGGTGACGTACCTGTGCTGGCGCCGGAGGGGTTCCTGGAGCACGCGGTCTCGGAGAACGTCTACGTCGGCCCGGCGATGAACCGGCGCTCGACCTTCATGTACGGCAGCATGCTGCCGGTCGCGCCGGACGGGCACGTGGGCTGCGGTCTCGGGCCGCGGCTGGCGTCGGGGACCATCGGGCTGGCCGAGCCGACCGACTCGATCGCCCGCACCGGCGAGACGCGCGTCGTCGACGGCGTGGAGATGGAGTTCCAGCTGACGCCGGGCAGCGAGGCGCCCGCGGAGATGAACATCCTCCTCCCGGGCAGCAGGGCGCTGCTCCTTGCCGAGAACGCCGTCCACTCCCTGCACAACATCATCACCCTGCGCGGCGCCGAGGTGCGCGACGCCCGGCTGTGGGCGCGCTATCTCACCGAGGCGATCGACCTGTTCGCCGGGCGTGCCGACGTCGCGTTCGCCACCCATCACTGGCCGACCTGGGGTGCGGAGCGGATCGAGGCGTTCCTGGCCGACCAGCGCGACGTCTACGCCTACCTGCACGACCAGACCGTACGTCTCATCAACCGCGGCCTGACGCCGAAGGAGATCGCCGAGGAGCTGGTCCTGCCACCGCCTCTCGACGCCCAGCCCTCGACGCGCGGCTACTACGGGTCGCTGAGCCACAACGTGAAGGGGATCTACCAGCGCTACCTGGGCTGGTACGACGCCAACCCGGCGCACCTGTGGGAGCTGCCACCGGCCGAGGAGGGTGAGCGCTGGCTGCGCCTGCTCGGTGGGGCGGCCGCGGCCGTGGAGCAGGCGGCGGCGCTCGTCGCCGGCGGCGAGAGCGGCGACCTGCGGTTCGCGGCCACGCTGCTCAACCATGTGGTCTTCGCCGAGCCCGCCGAACCCGTCGACCGTCGCGCGCGGGAGCTGCTGGCCGAGGTCTACACCCGGCTCGGCCACGGGGCCGAGAACGCCACCTGGCGCAACGTCTACCTGACCGGTGCCCGCGAGCTCCTCGACGGACCGCAGGTGCCGCCGCGCGGCGGCGGCCGCGGCCTGCTGGCGGCGCTCACCGTCACCCAGCTGCTCGACTCCTTGGCGATCCGCGTCGACGGCCCGCGTGCGTGGGACCTCGACCTGCGCATCGACTGGCATCTCACCGACCACGACGACAGCCCCGAGGGTGGCTGGTGGCACGGCCGGCTGCGCAACGGGGTGCTCGTGCAGCGACGTGACAGCGCCCCGGACCCGGCCGCCGATCTCACCCTGACGCTCACCCGACCGCAGCTCGCCGGCCTGCTCGGCAGGCGGAGCCTCGACGGGATCGAGCACACCGGCGACCTCGGTGTGCTCCAGCGCCTGCTGGGCGTGCTCGAGGCGCCCGACCCGGCGTTCCCTGTCGCGTCGGGGTGACCGTCAGATCGACTTCAGCCGCGGCACCAGGTCGACGGCGGCGGTGGCCCACGGAACCGGGTCGACGTACGGCGTCGGCATGAGCCCGACGAGCGTGATCCCGAGGGCGGCGTACTCCTCCATGGACTTCAGGAAGGCGTCCGGGTCCTCGACCGAGGGCCCCTGGAAGAGCATCGTCTTCTCGATCGCGTCGTAGTCGGTGCCGAGGTCGTCGCAGTGACCGCGGAGCACGTCGAGCTTGTGGCGGACGGTCTCGACCGCCTCGGGGCTCGCGGCTCCGAACAGGTTGGTGCCCTGGCCGTACTTGGCGACCAGGCGGAGCGTCTTCTTCTCGCCGCCACCGCCGATCAGGACCGGCACCGTGCCGTTGACCGGCTGCGGCAGCGAGATCGTCTCGGCGAGCTGGTAGTGCTTTCCCTCGTAGGCGCCGTCGTCGTCCGACCACATCTGGCGGCAGATCTCGAGGGTCTCCTCCAGGCGCTCGAACCGCTCGGCGGTCGGCGGGTAGGGCACGCCGAGGCCCTGGTGCTCGCGCTCGTACCAGGCTGCACCGATCCCCAGCAGCGCGCGGCCGCCGGAGAGCCGGTCGAGCGTGGTGACGATCTTGGCGAGCAGCCCCGGGTGGCGGTAGGTCACTCCGGTGACGAGCAGACTGAGGCGTACGTTGTCGGTGATCCCGGCCAGGTAGCCCAGCGTGGTGTAGCCCTCGAGCATCGGCTCGAAGGGGCCGCCGGCCTGCTCCATCTGGAACCAGTGGTCCATGACGGTGAGCAGGTCGACGCCACCCTCGTCGGCGATCCGGGCCGTCTCGGTCAGCTTGTCGGCGAGCGTGGTCTCCCACTCGGGGTGGGTGAACGTGAAGTAGTGGAGTCCAAGATCCATACCTCCGACGCTAGGGCTTCGAGTGCGCTCGAAGACAAGCCCTCAATCGGGATGCGAATCGTGGCGGGCCGTACGCAGCGGGGAGCAGAGCACGACACCGGCGGCGACGACGAACAACGCGACCGCCACCCACAGCGCCTCGCGGAGCCCCAGCAATTGCGCCACCAACCCGCCGCCCAGGGCACCGACCACCGCGCAGGTGCGGTTCGCGGACCGGATGGTCGCGTTCATGCGGCCCTGCATCTCGTCGGGAGTCACGGACTGCCGGTAGCCGAGGGAGTTGGCGTTCTCGACCCCCATCCCGAACCCGGCCAGCACCTGACCGAGACCGAGCAGGACGACACCTACCGCTGTCGGCGGCACCAGCGCCGAGCCGCCCCACGCCACCGGTGCGACGACGGAGCCGAGCAGCATCGCGCCACCCGCCCCGAGACGGCGCCCGGCCTTCACCGCGACGAGCGCCCCCAGCAGGCCACCGACACCGGTGAACGCGAGAACGACCCCGTACGCCGCCGCGCCGAGCCCCATCTCGCGAAGAGCGAACGGCGCGAACGCCGTCACCGCCACGGCATTGCCCGCGAACCAGATGTGGGTGGAGATCGCGTGCGGGGCGACGGTCCGATGCCGGTAGACGAAACGGATGCCGTCGGCGATGTCGCGCACCACATCGGCGGGTGTGCTCGGGCGGCGCGGCAGCGACGGCTCCTCCACGCGCACACGCGCGTTCATCACCGCCCCGACCACACAGGTGAGCGCATCGGCGAGCACGGTGAACGGCGCCCCGATCACGGCAACCATCCCGCCGCCCAGCGCCGGTCCGGAGGTCAGCGCCACGGTGTCGCCCTGGTCGATGCGCGCGTTGGCCGAGAGCAGCGCGCTCCTCGGGACCAGGCGGGGAAGGAACGACTGCCGGGCCGCGACCTCGAGGACCGAGAGGGCACCCCCGACGAAGAGCACCGCGGCCACCGCGGGCAGCGAGAGCCCACCGGCCAGCCACAGCACCGGAACGGCGAGCAGCACCACCGCCTGCGCCGCGTTGGACCAGACCAGCAGCGGCTTGCGCCGCACCCGGTCGACCAGCACGCCGGCGAAGACTCCGAGGAAGGCGTACGGCAGCACCCTGGCGGCGTTGACGACGCCCACCTCCGCAGGCGTCGCGACGAGCACCTGCACGACGAGCACCTGGATCGCGACCGTCGAGACGGCGGTGCCGAAAGCGCCGGTCGTGGAGGCGGTCCAGTAGCGGACGAAGGCCGGGATCCGCATCGCCTCGTCGCTCACGTGGCCTCACTCTAGTGAGGAGCCACAGAACGCCGACGCCGCTGTGCCGTGGATCGCGATCCACCGCACGGCGGCGTCAGTCGGCGAACCGGATCAGCGCAGGGCCGGCTCGCGCCTGAGGTCACGCTTGTCCAGCTTCGCGTCGTACGCGGCCAGCGGCTTCGCCTTCGTGGCGTCGGCCTCGACCGCGGCGGGCGCGACGCCGGCCCACTCCAGGATCCGGGCGGTGGCGAGCTCTCGCTCGTCGGCGACCAGGCCGGCCACGTTGGCACCGTGGTTCATGCCCGGCGCGGTGAAGACGTAGGAGTCGGTGGCCTTCGCGCCCGGGCGGAACCGCTCGGCGCCCCACGGGTCGGCCTCGCCGTAGACGAAGAGCATCTGGTGGGCGTGCTTGCGCACCCACGAGTCGACGTCACGCATCGCGGAGGGGTCGAACCGCATGTCGATGTCGCGCGGGACGAAGCTGCGCGGCGGCTGGTAGCCGTAGCGGATCAGCTCGTCCTCGATGTGCGGGAAGCCGATCGTCGGCGCACCCAGCTCGGTGCCGGCCTGGTAGTAGTAGGGCGTGTAGGGGCTCAGGCCCTGGTCGGTGTAGAAGCTGAAGCCCGAGTAGTAGTCGATCGAGTCCCAGATCGCCTGGTCGGTGGCGGTCGCCGCGTCGGCGGGGATGTTCGAGCACTCGGAGGTGCCGGCGTACTGCCAGAAGGCCCAGACGTAGTCGAGCACCACCATCTCGTACGCAGCGTCCAGGCTGCCCACGGTGTCGAAGGTGTAGCCCTCGGCGGCCGCCAGGTCGGAGTACTTGGCCTTCAGCGCCTCGCGGCGGACGAGCGCCTCGCGCTGGACGCCGTTGAGCCGGTCGCGGCAGTCCTCGGTGCCGACGGTGGCGAAGAAGTCGTCGTAGGCGGAGTCCTCGCGATTGACCACGTCGTTCGGCGCCACGTAGGCGACGACACCGTCCATGTCACGAGGGTAGAAGCGCTCGAAGTAGGTCGCGGTCATGCCGCCCTTGGAACCGCCGGTGGCGAGCCAGTTGGCGGAGTAGATCGGCTTCAGCGCCGTGTAGATGGCGTGCTGGTCGCTGGCCGCCTGCCAGATGTCGAGGTCGTCCCAGTCGGCCGGCTCGGGGCGCGACGGGGTGAAGAAGCGGTATTCCATCGAGACCTGGTTGCCGTCCACGATCCGCGTCGGCTCGCTGCGCCCGGGGTTGGTCGAGACGTTGTAGCCGCTGGTCTGGAAGACGGTCGGGCGGGCGGTGTCCTTGTGGAGCACGGTGAAGCGCTGCTGGAAGGTGTCGCCGTCGGGGTGCCGGTGATCGACCGGCTGGGTGAAGCTCAGGACGAAGTAGCGGTAGCCGGCGACCGGCTTCTCCTGGATCAGGCTGACGCCGTCGATGGCGAGCAGCCGGTCGAGGATGTCGTCCTCGGCCGCGGTCGCAGGGCGGGCGGGCGTGACGAGGAGCAGGGATACCATCCCCATCGCCACCAGAATCCGGCCGATCAATGCACGCATGTGGGGTCTCCTTCGGTGCGGGGTGCTCGGCAACCTAGCCGACCCGCGCGGGGCGCACCTCCGAATTAGCCGGCACGGGATCAGGGGCTCGGGAAGGAAGTCGGGTCCGGTTGCCTTCTAGAAGACGACGACCATCCGGGCAACGCCCGCCAAGGAGGCGCTCCACCATGACGTTCGACCCGCACGAGCTGCTCGCCACGACCCGCCACGGGATCCTGGCCACGATCAAGGCGAACGGGCTCCCCCAGCTCTCGCCGGTGTGGCAGTACTACGACCGCGAGCGCGGCGAGATCCTGATCTCGACCCGCGAGGGACTGGTGAAGACGAAGAACCTCCGCCGCGACCCGCGGGCGGCGATCGAGGTCGATGGCCCGGGCGCTCGTTCCTGGGCCACGGCCGAGGGCACGGTCACGCT
The DNA here is from genome assembly GCA_040302365.1 of Nocardioides sp. NPDC126508. Taxonomy (GTDB): domain Bacteria; phylum Actinomycetota; class Actinomycetes; order Propionibacteriales; family Nocardioidaceae; genus Nocardioides. The sequence continues at coordinate 858,548 of JBEOUM010000001.1, read as the reverse complement.
CACCGGTCCCGGAACCGATTCCGCCGGACCCGAGGTCGACGCGCTCGTCGACTACTACCGTCGCGGTGCCGGCGAGCACCCCGACTGGGACGAGTACCGCGAGGTCATGGTCACGGACCGCCGCGTGCTCATCACGATCGCCGTCACGAAGGTGTACGGCGCGGACCTCGGCTGACGGGCCACCTGAGGCCGGCCGAGCGGGAATCGCTCGGCCGGTCGTTGCGGTGACAGTCCCGCGGGGCGCTACCTCCGCGGATTGAAGAACGTGCCGAACCCGGACGAGCCGAGTCCACATAGCACGATGACAGCTCCAACGATCACGTTGGAAGCGATCATTCCTCCTGTCGTGTCGACGCCGTTCATGAGCCACAGCGAGACGATCGCCCATACCCCCATGAGCGGAACGGTCCAGGCCAGACCGTGTGTGCGGCCGAACGCCGACGCGAACCCGAGCGCCAGCAGAGCGCACGAGAGACCGATGATCAGGTTGCTGACCATCAGGGGTGATGCCGTGGTGTTGAAGCCCACGATCCACGGCGATATGGCCAGATAGAGACCGGCCATCATCGTGACACCGTCGACCACCTGAGCGGTGGCGGAGGAGCCGGTCAGATCGAACCGGTCCCGGAGTGCCGCGATGTCGGGATGTTCCTGAATGGACATGTGTTCAGACGACATTTGTATTTCACCTCCTCAGCCCAATGCCAAAGGAAGAACTACTGTCCTCGGCCAATATTCTAGGCCCGCGACGTCGCAATTGACCCGGCTGAAATCGTGACGCTCGACGATGCCCGGCCGGTGGCAGGATGGGCGCCATGGACGTGACCTCGCTGCAGGCCTACTGCCTCACCAAACCCGGCGCCTGGCCGGACAACCCGTGGGATCACGAGCACCCGGTCATCAAGGTCGGCCCGGGTGAGCGCGGGAAGACTTCGCGTTCCTCGGGGCCACGAAGGTCGGCCTGAAGTGCGGCGCGTCGCGCGAGGTCGCCGACGAGTGGCTGCTGCGCTATCCCGCCGACGTGACGGTCACCGGCTACATCGGGCGGTCGGGGTGGAACGACCTGGCCTGGGGCGGTGGGATCCCGGACGAGGAGATCCTGGAGGCGGTCGACGAGTCGTACGCCACGGTCGTCTCGAAGCTTCCCAAGAAGCTCCGTCCGGAGGGCTGGGACGAGTGATCACGGGGTGCCGGGCTTGAATGCGGCCCTCCTGTGAGGAATGGTGGAGCGGGTACTCCGAACCCAACCACGGAAGATCTCGACATGCTTCAGCTGACCGAGAACGCCACCACGATCGTCCGCTCGATCTCCGAGCAGTCCCAGGGCGCCGGCCTCCGGCTCGCCTCCAACGCAGAACCGGACGGTGCATTGAGCGCCGCGCTGGTCCCCACCGCCGAGGCGGAGGACCAGGTCATCGAGCAGGAGGGTGCGCGGGTCTTCCTGGACCAGGGCGCTGCCGCCGAGCTCGACGACAAGATCCTCGACGCCGGGATGGATGCCTCCGGCAACGTCCAGTTCGGGATCTCCCAGCAGGGCTGATCCCGCTCACGCCGGGGCTCGCCGCACTCGCGGTGCGCCCCGGCGTGCCTCGTTTTGCGCTGCGGTCGCCTCCTCGCGCGCGTAGGGTCGACAGGCATGAGCACCGCTGGCGTACCTGCCTGGTTCCATCTCTTCCTCGACGTCCCGCGCCCGCGCTGGGAGGAGGCCGTGGGGTTCTGGTCGGCGGCGACGGGATGGGCGCTCTCGTCGCCGAGAGGCGAGGACGGACAGTTCCTCACCCTGGTGCCGCAGACGGGCGACTCCTGGTTGAAGATGCAGGCCTTCGACGGCAGCGAGCCCCGGATCCATGTCGATCTCGACGCCGCAGATCGTGAGGCCGCCGTCGAGCGTTCGACGGCGCTCGGGGCACAACCGGCATGGACGTACGACGGGGTTGCGGTCATGCGCTCCCCCGGCGGGCTGCTCTTCTGCCACACCCTCGGCGAGGGGGCCGCGCCGCGCTTCGCGCGCTCGGAGCCTGAGCGGGTGCTCGACCAGCTCTGCATCGACATCCCCCGCTCCCGCTGGGACCAGGAGGTCGCCTTCTGGGCCGCGATCACCGGACGGACCCCGGAACCGGCCAAGACCCCCGAGTTCGTACGCCTCGCCGACCCCGACCCTCACGGCGGCATCCGGATCCTGCTGCAACGGCTCGAGGACGAGGACGCCGAGGTCCGGGCGCACCCCGACGTCGCGGTCGCCCACCGTGCCGCGGAGACCTGCCGCCACGAGGCGCTCGGCGCCGAGACCGTCGGCGTCTTCGAGTGGTGGACGGTGATGCGGGCGCCCTACGGGCAGGTCTACTGCCTCACCGATCGCGACCCGTTGACCGGCCGAGTGTCCTAGCCTGGGGACATGCGGCTCGCATCGTTCAACGTGGAGAACCTCTTCGCCCGGCCGAAGGCGATGGACGCCGACGCGGCCGACGCCAAGACGCGGCGCGCGGTCCTGACCGCCCACGCCCGCGTCTCCACCCTGCTCGCCCAGCCCAGCTATCAGGGCCACGAGCAGGAGATCCTGGACAACCTGGAGAAGCTCGGCCTGCTGAGGAGCGACGAGGGCGAGTTCGCGCGGCTGCGGAAGCTGCGCGGCGCGCTCCTGAAACGGCCACGCTCGGGCGACGTGCAGCTGGTCGCGAAGGGACGCAACGACTGGGTCGGCTTCATCGAGCTCAAGACCGTCGCCGTCGACGAGGTCGCCACGGAGAACACCGCCCGCGTCTTCGCCGAGCTTCGTGCCGAGGTCGCCGTGGTCGTCGAGGCCGACGACCGGCCGGGTCTGCAGATGTTCTCCCAGACGCTGCTGCCGGAGGTCGGCGCCGAGCCGTACGAGCAGGTGATGCTCGTGGAGGGCAACGACGAGCGCGGCATCGACGTCGGGGTGATGGTCGGCGACGGCTATCGCCTCGTGCAGATCCGCACCCACATCTTCGACCGCGACGACGAGGGCGTGATCTTCTCCCGCGACTGCTGCGAGTATCACCTCGACGCTCCCGGCGGTGCGCGGATCGTGGTGCTCGCCAACCACTTCAAGTCCAAGGGCTACTCGGAGAAGGGCGATCCCCAGGGCGCCAAGCGGCGCACCCGGCAGGCCACCCGGGTCGCGGAGATCTACCGCGGTCTGCTCGAGGAGGGCTTCGAGCACGTCTGTGTCGCCGGCGACCTCAACGACTCCCCCGACAGCGAGGCGCTGCAGCCGCTGCTGTCGGTCGATGGGCTCGTGGATGCCAGCGCGCACGAGCACTGGGACTGGAACCACCGGCGCGGAACGTTCGGTTCCGGCAACGAGGACGAGAAGATCGACTACCTGCTCCTCTCGCCCGCGCTGCGTGCGAAGCAGACCGGGGGCGGGATCTTCCGCAAGGGCGTGTGGCACGGCCCGAGGACCAAGGACCCGTGGGACCTGTTCCCGACGCTCACCGCGGAGCAGCAGGCGGCCTCGGACCACGCCTGTCTCTACGCCGACTTCACCGACCTGTGATCGGCCCGGTTCCTGAGAAGCCGGCCTGCAGCCTGAAGATGCGCTGAGGGCGGGCGTCCGGGCGCTGGTTCCGGGGCTCGGCTGTGGCACGCTGGCGAGGTGAACGAGGTGTGGTACGTCGTCGGGCTGGTCGCGGTCTCCGTGGCCGTGCTGGCGTTCGGGGTGTGGTTCGTGCGGCGTGAGATCCGGGACGAGGTCTCCCCTGCGTCGCTGCTGTGGACCGGGTACGCGGTCGTGGTGGCATTCGTCGTCTTCGGCGTCCTCCGCACCTCCTGGGTGGTGCTCTCATGAGGACGCGCGCTGATCTCTTGGGATGGGTCGGTCTCGCCGGCCGCCTCTACCTCGGCTTCGTGTTCCTCGCCGCCGGGCTCGCCAAGCTGCCCGAGCCGACGATCACCGAGCAGGCCGTGCGCGGCTACCAGCTGCTGCCGTGGCAGATGGCCCCTGCGTACGCCATCGCGATGCCGGTCGCCGAGATCGTGCTCGGCGTGCTGCTGGTCCTCGGGCTGTTCACCCGGACGGCGGCGCTGGGGACTGCGCTCGGGCTGTGCTCGTTCCTCATCGGGATCACCTCCGCCTGGGCCCGCGGGCTCAACATCGACTGCGGCTGCTTCGGTGGCGGCGGCGCCTCGGCGGATCCCGCCTATCTCGCCGACACCTTCCGCGATCTCGGCTGGCTGGCGATCGCCGTCTACCTGATCGTGGTACGCCGCACCAAGCTCGCCCTCGACGACCTGCTCTTCCGACGGGGCACGCCGCCGGTCGACGGCGACTACAGCGAGAGCTCGAAGAAGACCGAGTTGGGGTCGAGCACGTAACTGCCGAAGGGTGGGCGCTCGGTGAAGCCGTTGCCCGCGTAGAGGCGCCGGGCAGGCTCGTAGAAGGCCTCGGTGCCCGTCTCCAGGAGCACCCGGCGACCACCCTGTGACCTGGCCTGCTCGACCAGGTGGCGGAGCATCGCGGTCGCGATGCCACGGCCCCGGGCGGCGGCCGTGGTGCGCATCGACTTGAGCTCGTAGTCGCCCTCACCCAGCGACTTCAGCGCTCCGCAGCCGACGAGCTCGGTGCCCTCCCAGGCCGACCAGAACGCGATCTCGGGCACCTTCAGCGCGGCGAGGTCGAGCGCGTGCACCGACTCGGCCGGGGTCACGGCGTACATGTCCTCGAGATGCTCCTCGAGGATCCGCACCACCTCGGGGCGGGTCAGGTCGTCGAGCTCGAAACGCAGGGACAGCAGGGGCACGGCTGGAGGCTAGCCGAGCCCTCCCCCGTCGTGGCCTGTTGGGGTGCGATGGGGCTGGTGCAGTATCGCGGGTGGCAACCATCCTGTGCGATAGTGCGCGGCTCCGATGCTGACGGACGATGGCGCGGCAACCGCCACGCGGGGTCCGGTCGGGGGCGGATTCGGGCGGCTCCCCTAGCATCTGGGCATGCTGACTCGTACGCTCCCGGCCGCTGCCGCCGCTGCCCTCCTCCTGACGCTCTCCGCCTGTGGCTCCTCCGGCGACGACGCCGGCTCGGGTGACGGGGAGAGCAAGGGGCCGAAGTCGAGCGAGTCGAGCGACTGGAAGTCGATCGTGAAGGCCGGCACCACCAGCTGCGACTACACCGAGGACCCGATGGGCCCCTCGAAGAAGGTGGACGAGCCGGAGAAGACCGCGCAGTACACCGGCAAGGTCGCCGCCACCATCAACACCTCCGTCGGCCCGCTCGCGATCACCCTCGACGCCGACAAGGCGCCCTGCACCGTCAACTCATTCCTCTCGCTGGCCTCGCAGGACTACTACGACGGCACCAGCTGCCACCGCCTCGGCGCCAACCCCGGCTTCGAGCTGCTGCAGTGCGGCGACCCCACCGGCCAGGGCACCGGCGGCCCGGGCTACACCATCCCCGACGAGTTCAAGGACAGCGACACCTTCCCCGCCGGCACGCTCGCCATGGCCAACACCGGCCGGCCCAACTCCGGCGGCAGCCAGTTCTTCATGGTCTTCGGCGACACCCAGCTCCCGCCGGCCTACACCGTCTTCGGCACCCTCGACGAGGCCGCCATCAAGACCCTGGAGAAGGTCGGCAAGGCTGGCGTCGGCGAGCCCGGCCCCGACGGCACCGGCGCCCCCAAGACTCCGGTCGACTTCAAGACGATCACCGTCGGCTGATCACCCTCTGCCGAATCCGCATCTCTAGCGCGCCGAATCGTCGGTTGTGGGGGGCGGCACCACACGATAGTGGGCCCCCACCGCCGAAGCGGGCCCCCCCCAAGGGG
>JBEOUM010000001.1:0-852755 GCA_040302365.1 Nocardioides sp. NPDC126508 | reverse complement strand
TGGGCGACGAAACGACAGTTTCGTCGCCCACAACTGCATTCTCGGCCCGCCACTTCGGCTGATTCGGCGGGGTCAGGCTCGGCGGCGGGGTGGGTCGCGGCGCAGGACCTTCGGCAGGTACGCAGCACCGGAGCTCTGCGCGGCCGCGGCGTCGCCGGGGTTGGAGATGCGGCAGCGCTGGAGCGAGAGGCAGCCGCAGCCGATGCAGGAGTCGAGGTTGTCGCGCAGCCGCTCGAGGGCGTGGATCTGCTCCTCGAGGCGGCGGCGCCAGTGCTTCGACATCCGGGCCCAGTCGGCCTTGGTGGGCGTCCGGTCCCCCGGCAGGCAGTCGAGCTCCGCCTTGATCTCGTCCAGCGACAGCCCGACGTTGGCAGCTGCCCGGATGAAGGCGAGGCGGCGCAGGACGCTGCGCTCGAACGTACGCTGCCCCCCGGCCGATCGCTCGGCCCGGATCAGGCCCTGACTCTCGTAGTAGCGCACCGCGGAGGCCGCATAGCCGCTGCGGCGGGTCACCTCGCCCATCGTGAGCAGGTCGTGGGTGTTCATCTCACTCTTTTCTGTCACGGCCCTTGATCTCAAGTTCACTTTAGGTTGAATGCTAGCGAGCATGACCAGATCACACAACGAAGTAGCCGTCGTCACCGGCGGCTCCGCCGGGCTGGGGCTCGCCCTCACCACGGCGCTCCTCGAAACCGGCTGGACCGTCGTCACCGATGCCCGCGACGCCGACCGCCTCCACTCCGCCCTGCCGGACGGCTCGCGGGCGACGAGCCTGGTGGGCGACGTACGCGACCCGGACCATCAGGACGCCATCGCCGCCGCCGTCGCGCGACACGGGCGTCTCGACCTGCTCGTGCACAACGCCAGCGAGCTCGGCCCGATGCTTCCCCTGGCCGAGGTCCCCGAGAGCCTCTTCTCGCAGGTGCTCGAGACGAACCTGCTCGCCCCGCTCACGCTCACCCAGCGGCTCCTCCCCTACCTGATCGCCTCCCGCGGCACGCTCGTCGGCGTCTCCAGCGACGCGGCCGTCGAGCACTACCCGACCTGGGGAACGTACGCAGCCAGCAAGGCCGCCCTCGACCACCTGGTCCTGACCCTCGGCGAGGAGAACGGCATCCGCGCGTACGCCGTCGACCCCGGCGACATGCGCACCGCCATGCACCAGGCCGCCTTCCCAGGCGAGGACATCTCAGACCGCCCGCTCCCGGAATCGGTCGTTCCGCACCTGCTCGCACTGCTCACGAGCACGCAGCCCTCAGGGCGCTACCGCGCCACCGACCTCGCACCGACCGGAGCAACCCGATGACCATGCTCGCCGAACGACCGACCACCACGTTCCCCTTCCCCGAGGACACCACCGCGCCCGCGCCCGCGGAGTGGCGCGGCCTCGAGCGTGACGGCGTGCGGCTGCTCGTGGCGACCCCCGACGGCGTCCTACATGCGAGGTTCCGCAACCTTGCCGACCACCTCTCCCCCGGCGACCTGGTCGTGGTCAACGACTCGGTGACCGAGGCGCGCCAGCTCGACGCCGACATGGTCGGGCGCGGCCGGGTGGTGCTCCACCTCGCCCAGCGGCTCGACACGGGCTGGGCCGTGGAGATCCGCTCCGCACCCGACGCCGCCCGCTCCGTGCTCGACGCGACCGAGGGCGACGTGGTCGTGACCGCAGGTCTCCGGGTCACGCTGCGCGAGCCCTACCCCGACGGCCGCCCCTCCTCCCCCACCGGTGAGGGCAACCGCCTCTGGCGCGCGGAGGTAACCGGCGACGTGACTGCCGAGCTCGGGCGGGCCGGCCGCCCGATCGCGTACGGCTATCTGGATCGGCGCTACCCGCTCGACGCCTACCAGACGGTCTTCGGGCACCGCCCGGGGAGCGCCGAGATGCCGTCGGCGGCGCGGCCGTTCACCCATCCGCTGGTCACCGAGCTGGTGACGCGCGGCATCCAGATCGGCCCGGTCACCCTGCACACCGGCGTCTCCTCGCAGGAGGCCGGAGAGGCCCCGGGTTCGGAGTGGTTCGAGGTCTCCGAGACCACGGCACGGCTGGTGGAGCAGACCAGGTACGCCGGTGGCCGCATCGTCGCGGCCGGCACCACCGTCACCCGAGCCCTGGAGTCGGCGGTCGTCCCCGCGACCGGAGCGGTGAAGGCAGCCAGCGGGTGGACCGACCGGGTCATCACGCCCGCCAACCCGCCGTACGTCGTCAACGGGCTGATCACCGGCTGGCACGACCCGCAGGCCAGCCATCTGCTGCTCGTCGAGGCGGTGGCCGGCCCTGAGCTCACCCAGCGGGCCTACGACGCCGCGGTAGCCGAGGGCTACCTGTGGCACGAGTTCGGCGACTCCGCCCTCCTGCTCCCCTGAGGGCGGCAGGTCAGGACAGGGCACCCTCGCCGTAGCTGACGGGGGTGCCGACGGCGACGGTGCGGCCGACGGTGCACAGCCGGGTCTCGGACTTCTTGATCGCGTCCGGGAGGACCTTGCGGGCGGCGTCGCCGGCCTCACCCTCGGGGAAGGTGATGTCGAAGGTGACCGAGATGTCGACGAGCCGGTTGCCCTGCTCGTCACGGATCTTGGTGGCCGCGGCGAGGGCCTCGAAGGTCTCCATCGGCGAGCGCTTGGCGGTGATGAAGTCGACGTCCAGGGCGCTGCAGCCGGCCAGCGCGGCGAGGAGCAGCTCGACCGGGGTGAAGTCGGGGTCGTCGCCGTGGCCGATCACCACGGTGCCTCCGCGTACGTTGGTGGCACGGAAGCGGTGCTCGCCGATCTTCTCCAGAGATACCGAGCGCTGGTCTGCCGCATCAGAAGTCATGGGGTAAGAGTGCCACCCGCCCGTTAGCCTGTGCGACGTGACCACCCAGAGCCTGCCCCTACGCCGTGACGAGGCCATCGCCCGTGCCGGACTGCTGAAGATCGAGGACTACGACGTACGTCTCGACCTGGCCTCCAGCGAGGAGACCTTCCACTCGGTGACGACGATCCGGTTCACCTCGAAGGGCGGGCCGACGTTCGTCGACCTCAAGCCGGTCTCGGTGGCCCGGATCAGCCTCAACGGCAGTCCGGTCGACGCCGCCACGCTCGCCAAGGGACGCCTTCCGATCACCACGGCCGAGGGTGCCAACGAGCTCGTCGTCGAGGCGACCATGCCGTTCCGCAACGACGGCGAGGGGCTGCACCGCAGCGTCGACCCGGCCGACGGGAAGGCCTACGTCTACGGGATGTGCTTCATGGACGCCGCCCCGACGATCTTCGCCTGCTTCGACCAGCCGGACCTGAAGGCGCCCTACACCTTCCACGTCACCGCGCCGCAGGACTGGACCGTGATCGGCAACGCCCCCGGCGCTCAGACCGAGCCCGGCGTGTGGGAGCTCGAGCGGAGCCAGCCGCTCTCGACGTACTTCGTCACGCTCGTCGCCGGGCCGTGGCACATGATCCATGACGAGCACGACGGGATCCCGCTGTCGCTGAGCTCGCGGCAGAGCATCGCCGCCGACCTCGACAAGGACGCCGAGGAGCTCTTCACGATCACCAAGCAGTGCTTCGACGAGTTCCACCGGCTCTTCGGGATCCGCTACCCGTTCGGCAACTACCACCAGGCGTTCGTGCCGGAGTTCAACGCGGGCGCCATGGAGAACCCGGGCTGCGTGACGTTCCGCGACCCGCTCGTGTTCACCTCGCGGGTGACCCGTGGGATGCGGATCCAGCGCGCCACCACGGTCGCGCACGAGATGGCCCACCAGTGGTTCGGCGACCTGGTCACGCCGCAGTGGTGGGACGACCTGTGGCTCAACGAGTCGTTCGCCGAATACATGGGCAACCGGGTGACCGCCGAGGTGACCGAGTACGACGACGCCTGGGCCGACATGTCCTACGCCCGCCGCCAGTGGGGACTGACCGCCGACCAGCGCGGCTCGACCCACTCGGTCGCCGGCAACGGCGCCGAGGACGCCGTCTCGGCGCTGCAGAACTTCGACGGGATCTCCTACTCCAAGGGCTCCGCGATCCTGCGGCAACTGGCCGCCTCCCTCGGCGACGACGTCTTCTTCGCGGGTGCGATCGACCACTTCACCCGGCACCGGTTCGGCAACGCGACCATGCACGACCTGTTCGCCTCCTGGGCCTCCGCCGCGGCTTCGGCGGGGGTGGAGTTCGACCTGGACACCTTCACCTCTCAGTGGCTGCTCACCGCCGGTCCGGACACGCTCTCGTGGGACCCGGCGAAGATGGTCGTCAACCGCACCGCTCCGTCGCTGCATCCCGCCGACCGGTCCCACACGTTCCGCGCGGCGATCCTCAACGGCACGCAGTGGACCACCTCGGAGATCACCGTGAGCGGTGACCAGACGCCGCTGCAGGTCGCCGCCAACGCCGTGGTGCTCGATCCCTACGACGACACCTGGGCCGCGGCGATCCCCGACTGGGAGACGGTCCAGGCGCTCAAGGCGGCGCTGCCGTCGGTCACCGACGACGGCCTGCGCGCGGGCGTGTGGAACAACCTGCGCAGCGCCTGGTTCAACGCCGCGGTCGACCCGGCCGACGTCATCGACATCGCCGAGGCGTCGCTGCCGATCGAGGACGTCGAGGACAGCCCTCGGCGCACCATGCCGTGGCTCTTCGGCGCCGTGGTCCCGCTGGCCCCCGCCGGAGCTCGTGAGCGGCTGCACGAGGCCGCTCTGCGCAAGCTCGAGGAGGTCGCTCCCGGCTCGGAGCTGCAGCTCTCGGCCTACCGCACCGCGATCCGGTCGGCGACCTCAGAGTCGCTGCTGCGGGGCTGGCTGGCCGCTCCCCCGGCCGGCATCGAGACCGACCTCGACCTGCGCTGGCGCATCCTCGCCAAGCTCGCCGAGAACGGCTTCGCCTCTCGTGAAGAGCTTCAGGCCGCCTATGACGCCGAGCCGGCCAACGACGCCCGCATCCACCTCAACGGCGCGCTGGTCAGCATTCCCGACGCGGAGGCGAAGGCGTACGGCTGGTCGGTGTTCACCGGCGAGACCGACCTGCCCAACTACGACATCCTCGCCGCGGGGCGCGCGTTCTGGTCCGGTCCGGCCGAGCTCACCGCGGGCTACGTCGAGCGCTACTTCGCAGAGCTTCCCGCGACCGCCGAGAAGCGCTCGGGCTGGAGCCTGGCCGAGGCCGCCGAGGCGTTCTTCCCGAGCGGGTCGGTGACCGAGGAGACCCTCGCTGCCGCACGGGCGGTGATCGAGCTCGATCTCGACCCGGGCGTACGCCGGCGGGTCTCTGATGCGGCCGACAACCTGCAGCGTCAGCTGGCGGTGAAGGTGACCTATCCCGCGTAGCCGAGGCGTCGCGGTGAGTCGGCGGCAAGACTGTCCGTGCTCACCGATAGTTTTCGTTTCATGCGGATCCTGCACACCTCCGACTGGCACCTGGGCCGGTCCTTCCACCGGGAGGGCATGCTCGGGCACCAGGCGGCGTACGTCGACCATCTCCTCTCCGTGGTGGAGCAGGCGGAGGTCGACGTGGTGTGCGTCTCGGGTGATGTGTACGACCGTGCACTTCCGCAGGTCGACGCCGTGCGGCTGGCCTCGGAGGCGCTCGCCCGGCTGGCCGCCTCCCGGGCGAAGGTCGTCATCACCAGCGGCAACCACGACTCCGCCCAGCGGCTGGGCTTCGGCTCCGAGCTGATCGACGCCGCCGGCATCTTCATCCGCACCGACCTGGCCGGCGTCGGCCGCCCGGTGATGCTGCCCGACGAGCACGGCGAGGTGGCCTTCTACGGCCTCCCCTATCTCGATCCCGACGCCGCCCGGGCGTCCTGGGGGCTGGAGTCGCGCTCCCACCAGGCGGCGCTCGGTGAGGCGATGCGCCGGGTCCGTGCCGACCTCGACGGCAGAGGCGGCCGAGGTGTTCGCAGCGTGGTGATGGCCCATGCCTTCGTCACCGGCGCGGAGCCCTCCGACTCCGAGCGCGACATCTCGGTCGGCGGGGTCTCGATGGTGCCCGCCAGCCTCTTCGAGGACATCTCCTACACCGCCCTCGGCCACCTCCACGGCCGCCACACGATCACCGAGACGGTGCGCTACAGCGGCTCGCCGCTGGCCTACTCCTTCTCCGAGGCCAACCATCTCAAGGGCTCCTGGCTCATCGACCTCGACGAGTCGGGCTTCGTCGCCAGCGAGTTCGTGGAGGCGCCGGTCCCGCGCGCGCTGGCCCGGCTGCGAGGCACGCTCGAGGAGCTGCTGAGCGACCCGCGCCACGAGGTCCACGAGCAGTCCTGGCTGCAGATCACCCTGACCGACCGGATCCGTCCGGCCCAGGCCATGGAGCGGCTGCGGCGGCGGTTCCCGCACACGCTCGTGCTGGGTTTCGAGTCGACCGCGCCGGTCCTGGGCGCGCTGTCGCGTCCTGACCCGGCCAAGCCGCGACGGGACATCGACCTGGTCACCGAGTTCGTGGCCGAGCTGCGTGGCGAACCCGCGGCCAAGGCCGAGCTGGCCCTGCTGCAAACCGCCGTGGACGCGTGCTGCGAGGATCCCGAGGTCGACTCCCTCGACTCCGCCGCCGGTGGGGCCGAGGAAGAGGAGTGGCTCGAGGTGCTCTTCTGATGCGCCTTCACCATCTGGAGGTGACCGCGTTCGGCCCGTTCACGGGCACGGTGGAGGTCGACTTCGACCAGCTCTCCGAGGCCGGGCTCTTCCTGCTCTCGGGCGCCACCGGCGCCGGCAAGACGAGTGTCCTGGACGCGGTCTGCTTCGCACTCTACGGCGACGTCCCCGGCGACCGTTCGGTCGCCAAGCGGCTGCGCAGCGACCGGGCCCCGGCCGAGGTCGCCACCCGCGTCGTCCTGGAGGCCACGCTCGCCCAGCGACGCTTCCGGATCACCCGTTCGCCGTCGTGGGAGCGGCCCAAGCGGCGCGGCGCCGGCACCACGACCCAACAGGCTTCCGTGGTGCTCATGGAGCAGGTCGGTGAGGAGTGGCGCACCCTCACCACCCGCCTCGACGAGGCCGGCCATCTGGTCTCTGACCTGCTCGGGATGACGCTGACCCAGTTCGTGCAGGTCGCGATGCTCCCCCAGGGCCGTTTCCAGGCCTTCCTCCGCTCCAGCGCCGAGGAGCGCAAGCGGCTGCTCGAGCGACTCTTCCGCACCGAGCGCTTCGCCGCCGTGGAGCGCTGGCTGCGCGAGCGTCGGGTCGAGCTCCGGCGCCGCTCCGAGGAGCTCAACGGGGGTGTCGCCGAGGTGGTCAGCCGGATCAGCGAGACCGCCGCCGTCACGCTTCCGGAGGACTGGGACGTCCACGACCTCGGCCTCCCCGCCGGCGACGGCGCGATCGCCACCTGGGCCCGCACCCTCGCCGAGGAGGCGACCGAGTCGCAGGCCGTCACCTCCGGCGCCGCGATGGAAGCCCTGGCGGCCGAGTCGGAGACCCTCGCCGCCCTCGACGCCGGCCGTGCGATGGCCGAGAAGCAGCGCGGCCTCCGTGCTGCTGCCGCCGCCGAGAGCCGCCTGGTCGCTGCGGCGCAGGAGCAGGAGGAGCGCGTACGCCGCGTCGAGGCCGCCCAGCGGGCCGAAGCCGTGGCCGGGGTCAGCGAGCTCGCCGACCGGGCTCGGCGCGAGCACGAGAGGGCGGCGGCGCTGGCTCCGAGCGACCTGACCCTGAGCGATGCCAAGGCAGCGGTCGAGGATCTTGCCGGACGTCTCGCCCAGGCCCGTGCCCTCGCGCCGGTCCAGCACCGCCTCAGCGAGGTCGGCCGCGAGCTGGCGGCCCCCGGTGCTCAGCGGGAACGCGTGCTCACCCAGATCCGCGAGCAGGCCCGGCTCGCCGAGGAGCTGCCTCAGCAGACCGAGGCGCTCACCGCGGAGCTGACAACGGCCACCGAGGCCGCCGCAGCCGTTCCGCTGCTGCGCGCCCGGGTCGCGGCGGTCACCGAGGTCGGTCGGCTCACTCGCGATCTCGCCGAGGCCCGAGCCCGGCACGAGTCGGCCAGGACGGCCGCCATGGAGGCGCGCACCCGCTATCTGGACGTACGCCAGGCCCGGCTGGACGGCATCGCCGCCGAGCTCGCCGGCGCGCTTGCCGTCGGCGCGGACTGCCCGGTGTGCGGGTCCCACGAGCATCCCCACAAGGCCTCCCCCGCCGACGGCGCCCCCGACGCTGCTGCCGAGAAGACCGCCCAGACGGCCTACGACAACGCCAGTGCCGAGGAGCACGCCCGCGACCAGCACGTGCGCGACCTCACCACCCGGCTCCAGCTCGCCCAGGAGGCCGCCGGAGAGACCGACGAGCCGGCGGAGTCGCTGGCCGAGCGCCTGGCCGGTCTGGAGCGATCCGCCGCCCGCGAGCCGAGCCTGCGCGCCCGGCTCACCGCCGCCGAGGAGGCCCGGTCGCGTTCCACGACCCTCCGCGGCGAGCTCGAGACCCGCGCCGCCGAGCTCGAGACCACGCTGCGCCATCTCACCGACGAGCGCGAGCGACTCGAGGAGCAGCTGAGCGGCGTCCGCGGCGACTATCCCGATCTCGACGCCCTCCTCACCGCACTCGACCGCGACCACCGGGCGGCCTCCACCGCTCTCGAGCGCCTCGAGGCTGCCGCACGCGCTGCCGAGGCGCTCGCCGCCGCCGAGAACACGCTCTCCGCGACTGCGTCCAGGGCAGGATTCGACGGCCCACAGAACGCGCTCGCCGCCGCGCTGCCGCCGGAGCGGGTCGCTGCGCTGAACGAGCAGATCAGGACGTACGCCGACAGTCTGGCGGCCGCCCGAGCCACCCTCGACTCCCCCGGCGCTGCCGAGATCCTGGCCACGGACGAGCCCGACCTGGCGGCGCTCGCCGCCGCCCACCGCAAGGCCGCCGACGCGGCCGATGCCGCTCGCTCGGCGGCCGACACCGCCGCCAACCGAGCCGCCCGTCTCGACTCACTGCAGCGCGACCTGACCCGGGCGCTCTCGACCTGGGCACCCGTGCGCGAGGACCTCGAGGTCGCCGCCCGGATCGCCTCGTTCACCGAGGGCAAGAGCAGCGACAACCAACTCCAGATGAGCCTGTCGGCCTACGTCGTCGCCTACCGCCTCACCCAGGTCGTCGCGGCCGCCAACGAGCGGCTGGCGAAGATGAGCGACCAGCGCTACGCCCTGGAGCACTCCGCGGCCAAGGGTGCCGGCGACCGCCGCGGCGGTCTCGCGCTGATGGTCCGCGACGACTGGTCCGGCGAGTCGAGGGACCCGGCCACGCTCTCGGGCGGCGAGACCTTCGTCGTCTCCCTAGCTCTGGCGCTGGGTCTGGCCGACGTGATCATGAACGAGGCCGGCGGCCAGATGCTCGACACCCTCTTCGTCGACGAGGGCTTCGGCTCCCTCGACGCCGACACCCTCGACGACGTGCTCGACGTCCTCGACACCCTCCGCGAGGGTGGTCGCATCATCGGCGTGGTCAGCCACGTCACCGAGATGCGCGAGCGCATCCCCACCCAGCTGTCGGTGGCCAAGGGCCGCGAGGGCTCCACCCTGCACGTCCTCGGCACCTGACCCGAAAATTAACCGTCGAGGCGACGGTTATTACCCAGCAGTAGTTCCCTGGGAGTGACGTACGTCACTAGCCTGAGGCGGCTCCGCACCGCGGAAGCCGTCTCAGACCACCCGGAGGTTTCCGTGCCACGTCTCACCACCCGTGTCGCCAAGGTCGCCGCGACCCTTCTCCTACCCGCATCCCTGCTCTCGGCGACATCGTTGCTGGCCTCACCCGCACACGCCGACGGCCCCGGCAGCGGCACGCCCTGGATCGTCACCGTCGGCGACAGCTACGTCTCCGGCGAGGCCGGCCGCTGGGCCGGCAACACCAACTCCGGCGAGTCGCTCATCGACGCGGGCGGCAGCGCGACGTACTTCGACAACGCCACCCACACCGCCGAGACGATCAACCGATGCCACCGCAGCACGGCGGCCGAGGCCTACATCGGCGGTGGCGTGAGCGGGCTCAACCTGGCCTGCTCGGGCGCCAAGGTCGCCACGACCACGACCAGCGACGGCTACTTCAAGCCCGGCATCGACTTCTACTCCAGCGGTGGCAACCAGGGCCAGGCCCTCATGCTGCAGAGCATCGCGACGTCCCACAATGTCAGGGCGGTGACGATCGGCATCGGCGGCAACGACTTCGACTTCGCCGCCATCGTCACCCAATGCGTCCAGGACTTCCTGGGCTCGCCGTCCTGGTTCAAGGACTACTGCAAGGACGACTCGGTCGTCACCAACGCGATGGCGGCGAGCAACGTCGCCGCGGTCCGCGCGCGGATCGCCACCGCCTTCGGCAACGTGCGCACCGCCATGCGCAACGCTGGCTACGCCGACAGCGCCTGGACCCTGATCGTCCAGAACATCCCCTCGCCGCTGGCGACCTCCTCGGCCTACCGCTACAGCGAGTCCGGCTACACCCGTCAGAACACCGGTGGCTGCGGGTTCTGGAACGCGGATGCCGACTACGCGTACAACACGATCCTGCCGACGATCAACAACGCGATCTCGGGTGCCGCGACCGACTCCGGGCTGAGCAACATCAAGACCCTCGACGTCACCAGCGCCTTCGCGGGCCGCCGGCTGTGCGAGAACACCGTGGGCCTGCTCGAGGAGAAGGGGCTGTCGAGCTGGCAGGCCGCCGGTGCGGTCGACAGGACCGAGTGGGTCAACCAGATCCGCACCGTCTCCACCGCGAGCGGCAACTACTACATCCAGGAGAGCCTGCACCCGAACTACTGGGGCCAGCTCGCCCTGCGCAACTGCCTGCGTCAGGCCTACAACAGCGGCGCACCGAGGTCCGGCACGTGCACCCACGGCACCGGGCTCAACGCCAACGGCGAGCCCGTCATGACCCTGAACTGACCACGGCAAACCCGACGAGTCGGCTCATCTTGACGTAAAACCCCGCCGAGTCGGCCCGTCAAGACGGGCCGACTCGGCATGTATTTCGGTCAGGACGGGCCGACTCGATGGGTCATTCGGCGAAGGATTCGACCGGCGGGCAGGAGCAGACCAGGTTGCGGTCGCCGTAGGTGTTGTCGATCCGGGCAACCGGCGGCCAGTACTTGTCGGGGTCGATGCCGCGCGGGAAGACGGCCTCCTCGCGGGAGTAGGCACGGTCCCACTCGCCGACGAGGGCACGGGAGGTGTGCGGGGCGCCGCGCAGGACGGAGGTCTCCGCGGTCCACTCGCCCGAGGCGACCCGGTCGATCTCGCCCTTGATCGCGATCATCGCGTCGATGAACCGGTCCAGCTCGGCGAGGTCCTCGGACTCGGTGGGCTCGACCATGAGCGTGCCGGCGACGGGGAAGGACATCGTCGGGGCGTGGAAGCCGTAGTCGATGAGCCGCTTGGCGACGTCGTCGACGGTGACACCGGTCTCCTTGGTCATCGGCCGCAGGTCGAGGATGCACTCGTGCGCGACCAGGCCGGTCTCGCCACGGTAGAGCACCGGGAAGTGCTCGTTGAGCCGCGCAGCGACGTAGTTCGCCGACAGCACCGCAGCCGCAGTCGCCCGGGTCAGGCCCTCGGCACCCATGAGCCGGACGTAGGCCCACGAGATCGGCAGGATGCCGGCCGAGCCGTACGGAGCGGCCGAGATCGCGCCGATGCCGGAGCGCTTCGAGGCGTCCGGGTGCAGCGAGTGGGAGGGCAGGTAGGGGGCCAGGTGGGAGCGGACCGCGACCGGGCCGACACCCGGGCCACCACCGCCGTGCGGGATGCAGAAGGTCTTGTGGAGGTTCAGGTGGGAGACGTCGCCACCGAACTCGCCGGGCTTGGCGTAGCCCAGGAGCGCGTTGAAGTTGGCACCGTCGATGTAGACCTGACCACCGGCCTCGTGGACCAGCGAGCAGACCTCGGTGATGCCCTCCTCGTAGACCCCGTGGGTCGAGGGGTAGGTCACCATGATCGCGGCCACCTTCTCGCCGTGGTCGGCCAGCTTCGCGCGCAGGTCGTCCAGGTCGACGGTGCCGTCCTCGGCCGACTTCACGACCTGGACCTTCATGCCCGCCATCGCGGCGGAGGCGGCGTTGGTGCCGTGAGCCGAGGACGGCATCAGGCAGATGTCACGGTGGCCCTCCCCCTGCGCGTCGAGGTAGCCGCGGATCGCCATCAGCCCGGCGAACTCGCCCTGCGAGCCGGCGTTCGGCTGGATGGAGACCTCGTCGTAGCCGGTGACCTCGGCCAGCCACCCCTCGAGCTCCCCGACGAGACGGGTGTAGCCGGCGGCGTCCTCGGCGGGCACGAACGGGTGCAGGTCGGCGAAGCCGGGCAGCGAGATCGGCTCCATCTCGGTGGTCGCGTTGAGCTTCATGGTGCACGAGCCGAGCGGGATCATGCCCTTGTCGAGCGCGTAGTCGCGCGCGGAGAGCTTGTGCAGGTAGCGCAGCATCTGGGTCTCGCTGTGGTGCGCGTTGAAGACCTCGTGGGTGAGGTAGTCGGTCGTACGCAGCAGAGCGTCGGGCAGCGCGCTCGCCGTGGTGCGGTCGATCTCCTCCAGGTCCACGCCCGAGACGCCGAACGCATTGAGCACGGCCGACAGGGTCGACCGGGTGGTCGCCTCCGAGGTCGAGATGCCGACCGTGTCTGCGTCCACCAGACGCAGATGTACGCCGAAGCGACGCGCCGCGGTGACGACATCGGCCGCCCGGCCGGGGACCGTGACACCCAGCGTGTCGAAGAACGTCTCCGAGACCAGCGGCAGCCCGGCCGACCGGAGCGCCGCGGCCAGGACCGCCGCGTAGCGGTGCGTGCGGGTCGCGATCGTCTTCAGCCCGGCGGGGCCGTGGTAGACGGCGTACATCGAGGCTCCGACGGCGAGCAGCACCTGCGCGGTGCAGATGTTGGACGTCGCCTTCTCACGACGGATGTGCTGCTCACGGGTCTGCAGCGCGAGCCGGTACGCAGGCCGCCCCTCGGCATCGACGGAGACGCCGACGAGGCGACCGGGCAGGTGCCGCTCGATCCCCTCGTGGACGGCCATGTAGCCGGCGTGCGGGCCACCGTAGAACAGCGGGATGCCGAAGCGCTGGGTCGAGCCGACGACGACGTCGGCGCCGAGAGCGCCGGGGGCCTCCAGGACGGTCAGCGCGAGCAGGTCGGCCGCGACGACGGCCAGCGCGCCCCGCTCGTGGGCGGCGTCGACGATCGGCTTCAGGTCCGGCACGCGGCCGGAGGCACCGGGATACTGCACCAGCACGCCGATCACGTCGCCCTCGGGCAGACCCTGCGACAGGTCGGCCACGACGACCTCGAGGCCCATCGCCTCGGCACGCACCTTGACGACCTCGATCGACTGCGGCAGCGCGTCCGCGTCGATCA
This sequence comes from Nocardioides sp. NPDC126508, assembly GCA_040302365.1. Lineage (GTDB taxonomy): Bacteria > Actinomycetota > Actinomycetes > Propionibacteriales > Nocardioidaceae > Nocardioides. Next base: position 839,458 of record JBEOUM010000001.1, on the reverse strand, counting down.
CGAACGGTCCGGAGCCCTTGCGGTTCGCGCGGTGCACCAGGGCGAGCGCCTCGGCGGCCGCGGTGCCCTCGTCCAGGAGCGACGAGTTCGCCACCGGAAGGCCGGTGAGGTCCCCGACCATCGTCTGGAAGTTGATCAGCGCCTCGAGGCGACCCTGGGAGATCTCGGGCTGGTAGGGCGTGTAGGCGGTGTACCAGCTCGGGTCCTCGAGCACGTTACGACGGATCACGGGAGGCGTCACGGTGGCGTGGTAGCCCAGCCCGATCATCGCCTCACCGGGCTTGTTGGACGCGGCGATCTCGCGCGCCAGCGATGCGACCTGCGCCTCGGTCAGTGCGGCCGGCAGGTCGAGGGACTCGACCGAGCGGATCCCCGCCGGGACGGCGGCGTCCATCATCGCTGCTACCGAGTCGTAGCCGAGGCGCGAGAGCATGCTCGCCTCGTCGGCGGCCGAGAGCCCGACGTGGCGCTCCACGAACGGGGAGGCGGCATCGAGCTCGGACAGGGTGGGCGTGTCTGACACTGTGGCTCCTGAGGACATCTGAGACAACTCGTAAGCCCTCCCCCTCTGTCACCGCGCCTGTGCCGCTTCAGAGTTGCCTGGTCCGCACAGTCGTGGGTGCCTGAGAGTTTCCGGGGAGGAATTGCCCCTTCGGCGCCCCAGCGAGTGGGGCTCTCCCGTGCGGGATGGTCAGCACCACCAGCATAAACGACCGGCCCCCGAGGTCCCGCCTCCGCGGGGCCTCGGGGGCCGGTGTCGACTGGGTGCTACCCGGCGTTGCGGGCGGCGCGACGGGCAGCCAGCTCGTCGGACATCGAGGCGACCTGCTCGCCGTCCTCGGCCGTACGCTCGCTGGGCAGCTCGGAGAGGGTCCCCTCGATCTCGCGCCAGACGCCGCCGATGGCGATGCCGAAGACGCCCTGCCCGCCCTGGAGCAGGTCGATGACCTCGTCGTTGCTGGTGCACTCGTAGACCGAGGCGCCGTCGCTCATCAGGGTGACGCGGGTCAGGTCGTCGGTGCCACGCTCACGCAGGTGGTGCACGGCGGCGCGGATCTGCTGCAGCGAGATGCCTGCGTCGAGGAGCCGCTTGATGACCTTGAGGATCAGGATGTCGCGGAAGGAGTAGAGCCGCTGGGTGCCGGAGCCGGTGGCGCCGCGCACGCTCGGCTCGACGAGGCCGGTGCGTGCCCAGTAGTCGAGCTGGCGGTAGCTGATCCCGGCGGCGTTGCAGGCCGTCGGACCGCGGTAGCCGGTGTCGCTCGGCAGAGGCGAGACATCGTCGGTGAAGAGAAGGCCCTGCTCGTCAGCCTGCTCCGCCGCGCGTTGCGCGTCGTCGGCGCCGTGGCCGGGCTTCTGCTCGTGGTCGAACACGATGTCCTCCATCGTCTACTCCGTTGAGCGTAACTCCACTCGGGGAATGAACGGCTGCGGCGGGGGGACCACATCGTTGGAGTTACAACAGAGACAACTACAAGGTAAGCGCCGCAAGGTCCCTGGTCAAAGAACCCCCTCCGGCGTGTCGTCCGGCCTAACCCTCAAGCAGAGGTTGAGGCTTTCCGTGCGCCGCTCGTGGCGACCAGTGCCGTCAGCACCAGGATGACGGCTCCGACGAGGAGGCAGGCCCGCATCCCGGGCAGCGTGAGGATCCCGCTCGCACCGGCGCCGAGACCCCCGAACACCGCGACCGCGATCGCTCCACCCGTCTGCCGGAACGTGCTGAGCGCACCGGTCGCGACGCCCACGCGAGCGGGTTCGACGGCGTCGATCAGGTCCGCGGTGACGAGAGTGATCGCCAGGGCTCCGCCGGTCGCGAGCGGGACCAGCAGGACGAGGACCAGCCAGACCGGCGTGGTGGTGGCGAGCGGCAGCAGCACGAGCATGGCCACCGCCAGGATCAGCTGGCCGCCGACGATGAGCGGGCGCCGGCCGACGACGTGCGCCAGCCGCGGCGCCACCATGTTGGCGCAGGTGGTCAGGGCCGCCGGGATGACGAACATCAGCCCGGCCTCGGCGCCCGTCCAGCCCCGCACCTGCTGGTAGTAGAGCCCGAGCAGGAAGATGCCGCCGTAGAACCCGAAGTTGATGCCGAACCCCGACACCAGCGCGACCGCCACCCTGCCGCGGGCGACCAGGCCGAGCGGGAGCACCGGAGCGGCCGAGCGTCGCTCCACCACGACGAACGCGAGCGCCGCCGCGACGGATGTCACCCCCGCGACCAGGGCGCCCGAGTGCCATCCGGTGTGGCCGGCCTCGATGACGGCGTACGTCAGTGCGGACAGCGCGACCACGGCGAGCACCTGGCCCGGGAGGTCGAGCGGTGCGCGGTGGCGCAGCTGCGCGATCCGGAGGCCGGCCAGCAGGGCCACGATCAGGATCCCGATCGGCACGTTGACCAGGAACACCCAGCGCCAACCGGCGTACTCGCTCAGCAGGCCTCCGGCCACGGGGCCGAGCGCCATCGCCGCCGATCCGCCGATCGTCCACACCGCGATGGCCTGCGCACGGGCCCGGGCGTCGTCGTAGGCCACCCGGACCAGCGCGAGCGAGGCCGGCATCACCAGCGCCGCGGCCGCACCCTGGAAGACGCGCGCCGCGATGAGCACCGGCATCACCGGGGCCGCCGCGCAGGCCAGGGACGCGGCGGTGAACAGCACCACCCCCAGCCCGTAGGCGCGCACCGGACCGATGCGGTCGGTCACCGCGCCCGCGGAGAGCATCAGCGCCGCGAACATCAACGTGTACGCGTCCACCACCCATTGCAGGCCGGCCATCCCGCCGCCGAGGTCGCGGTGGAGATAGGGCAGGGCGATGTTCACCGCCGATACGTCGACAGTGATCACGGTGAAGCCCAGCAGTGCGGCCAGCAGCGCCCGAACGCTTCCCACCGGTGTCGCGGCCAGGTCTCGTGTCGACGTCTCGTCGGCAACTACGGTCATCGGGTTCCTCCTCAGGATCGTCCTGCCGAGGAGTCTGGTCGCGCCCCGCGCGATGAGGCAGACCGTGCGATGCCGCGGTGCCGCCAGGGGTGGGTATGACACGGCCCCTCACGCCGCGGCGCCGTGCGGCACACTGGTGGGGATGAGTGAGATGGCTGCGACTGAGCTCGGGCGCTACCTGCGGGCCCGACGTGCGCGGGTGACCCCCGAGGAGGCGGGTCTGCCCGCGGGCACCGGCGCGCGGCGTACCCCTGGACTGCGGCGGGAGGAGCTGGCTGCCCTCGCGGGCGTGTCGGTCGACTACTACACCCGGCTGGAGCGCGGCCGCGAGACCAACCCGTCGACGGCGGTCCTGGACTCCCTGGCCCGTACGCTGCGCCTCACCGGCGACGCCCACCAGCGCCTGCACGAGCTGGCCGAGGTCGCCTCGGGACGCTTCAGCGAGCCGCGTGCGACGACCGACACGACCGTACGTCCCTCGGTGCTCGTCATGCTCGAGACCCTGCGCCCGTTGCCGGCCTTCGTGGTCAGCCGGCACAACGACGTCCTGGCGACCAACCGGCCCGGCCGGCGGCTCTACCCCGGCCTGTGGGACGGGCCCCGCGAGCACCGCAACCTGACCCGCTACCTCTTCCTCGACCCGGTCGGGCGGCACCTGCTCGACCCGTGGCGCGAGACCGTGGCCAGCTCGGTCGCCAACCTGCGCGCCGTCGGCGGCACCGACGTCGACTCACCCCGGCTGGCCGCGCTGGTCGGCGAGCTGCTGCTCAAGTCGCCGGAGTTCGCCGAGATCTGGGAGCTCTACGACGTGTGCGAGCGCAGCGGCGGCACCAAGACGTTCGAGCATCCGCGGGTGGGCCGGATGACGCTCACCTTCGAGGTGATGCAGCTCGCCCGCACCGGCGGTCAGCGCATGGTCGTCTACCAGGCCGAGACCGACACCGTCGACGAGAAGGCGATGCTCGCGCTGAGCGACTGACCAGGCCCTAGTGGGACTCGAAGTCCTCGGGCGTGATCTCGTCGAGGAACTCGCGGAACTTCTCGATCTCGTCCTCCTGCTCGGCAGGGACGGCGAGCCCGGCCTCGTCGAGGACCTCGTCGGCGACCACGATCTTGGTCCCCGTACGCAGCGCGAGCGCGATCGAGTCCGAGGGCCGTGCGCTCACCTCGACGCCCGAGGCGAAGACCAGGTTGGCGTAGAAGACGCGGTCGGTCACCGAGGTGATCTGCACCTCGGTGAGCTCGTTGCCGGTCGCCTCCACCACGTCCTTGAGCAGGTCGTGGGTCAACGGGCGGGGCGGCACCACACCCTGCTGGGCGAAGGCGATCGCGGTCGCCTCCACCGCGCCGATCCAGATGGGCAGGTATCGCTCGCCCGCCACCTCGCGCAACAGCACGATCGGCTGGTTGGAGGGCATCTCCACTCGGACTCCGAGCACATCGACCTCGCGCATGTCATCCACCCTACCCGTCTCCGGGTCGTGACAGCAGCCCGGTCAGCGGACGCGCAGGCCCGACTTCACCAGCGTGGCGTGCAGACGGACCGCGAGCGACGCGATCTCGCTGCCGATCTCCTCGGCCCGGCCCTGCGCTCCGGCGTTGCCCGGGCGCCGCAGCGGCGCCACGATCTGCTCGATCAGGCCCACCTCGCGGTCGGCGGCGGCCTTCATGCCGCGCAGGTGGCGGGGCTCGATGCCGAACTCCGCGAGCTCCTTGGCCGTGCGAGCGATCGCGAGGGCGTCGGTGTCGTAGTGACCGCTGCGCAGCGGCACCACCAGCGCCATCTTCTCCAGCTCGGTCAGCAGCGCGTCGTCGACCTCGGCGATCTTGAGGAGCTCGCGTCGCGAGATCCGCATGTGGTCCGTACGCCGGAACGAATCCGCCCCCGGCGCGCCGTCGGGCGTCAGGGCGACCGTCGGGACGGTGGGCACGGTCGGCTCGATCGCCGGCGGCTCGAGGCCGCGGTCGATCGCGTCGAGGTGCTCGCCGATGACCTTCAGCGGCAGGTAGTGGTCGCGCTGCATCCGCAGGACATAGCGCAACCGCTCCACGTCACGGCGGGAGAACTTGCGGTAGCCCGCGGGCGTACGCTCCGGCTTGATCAGTCCCTTGTCCTCGAGGAACCGGATCTTCGGGATCGTGACCGTGGGAAAGTCAGGACGCAGCTGGTCCAGGACCTGCCCGATGTTGAGCCGCTCCCCCGAGTCGCTAGCCGGCCGTCGAGGGTCAGGCATCGCGGCGGCGGCCATCGGCTACGCCCCTTCGTGCCCGGCGTAGAAGACGAGCCGGAACTTCCCGACCTGGACCTCGTCGCCGTCCTTGAGGACGACCTTCTCGATCCGGTCACGGTTGACGTAGGTGCCGTTGAGGCTGCCGACGTCGGAGACCTCGAAGGTGTCACCGGTGCGCGCGAACTCCGCGTGGCGACGCGAGACGGTCACGTCGTCGAGGAAGATGTCACTGTCCGGGTGACGGCCGGCGACCACGGTGTCCTGGTCGAGGAGGAAGCGGCTTCCGGCTCCGGGACCACGCTGCACGACGAGCATGCCGTTGCCCCGTGGCAAGGCCTCGACGGTGGCCGCCTCGATCGGGCTGAGCACCCGGTCGGAGGTGTCGGCGTCAGCCCCGAGCTGAATCGTCGAGGTCTGGTCGGTCCCGGTCAGGCTTACGCCACACTGCGAGCAGAACCGCGCTTCGTCGGGGTTCTGGCTGCCGCAAGCGGGGCACACGGACATTTTGTAGCTCCAGGTTCATCGAGGGCCGGGCACACACCCTCAAGTGAACGTTGAGGGATGGTATCCGCAACCTATCAGGTCGGCCCAGGTGTTCGGTTGGGCTGCGCCCAATTCTTAGGGCACAGCCTTAGGCGTCGAGTGATGCCTCGTACGCCGCGGCGTCGAGGAGGCTCTCCAGCTCGGTCGGATCGGCCGGGGTGACCTCGAAGAGCCACCCACCGCCGTAGGGGTCGTCGTTGACGAGCTCGGGCGTGGCGTCGAGCGATGCGTTGACCGCGACGACCTCGCCGGAGATCGGCGCGTAGATGTCGCTGACCGACTTGGTCGACTCGAGCTCGCCGCAGCTCTCCCCCGCCTTGATCGTGTCACCGAGCGCAGGCATCGAGACGTAGACGATGTCGCCGAGGGCGTCCTGGGCGTAGTCGGTGATCCCGATCCGTACCGAGCCCTCGGCCTCGCCAGGGCTGCGCAGCCACTCGTGCTCGCTGGTGTACTTCAGGTCCTCGGGGTACACGGGCATCTCCTCATCAGGCGTACTGGTCTGGCCGCGAAAGATCGTCCCGCGAACCTGTTGACGAAACCCTACTGCGACCCACCGACGAAAGGTTCAGCGGGACACGGTGTGAATCGACTCGATGTCGATCTTCTCCTCCGACTCCACCTTGACCTCCGCACCCTGCTCCTCGAGCTGGTCCTGCGGGCCCTGGTAGAAGTCGATCGCACCGGCCAGCGTGTCGGGCGGACCGATCACCTTGAGGCGGTAGGGCGGGCTGACCAGCTCGCCGCCGACGTTGAGCCCTGGAGCAGGCTGGCTGACCTCGATCGCGGACGACGCGACCAGGCGTACGGCCTCTCCGTCGGCTCCCTCGATCTCCATCGCCTCGGCGCCGCTGGTGCGCAGCTCCTCGATCAGGTCGAGCAGAGCGGTCAGCCGCAGCGGGTCGGGACCGGGGTCGATCTGGATCGTGACCCCCGGCCCGCTGACCGGCACCGTGCCGGCGATCACCCGGAGCGTGTCGACCTGCTCCTCGGCGCGCTGCAGCGCGGTCTGCTGCTGGAGGGTCTGGTCCTCGAGCTCGTCGCGGGTGCCCTCGAGCTCCTCGATCTGCTCCTGGGCCTTCTGCGTCGTGCCCGCCAGGCCGGACAGGATGTCGATCAGCTCCTGCTCACGCAGACCCGCGTACGTCGAGTCCTCGGTGTTCGTCTGGACCTGCACCACGGCCCCGTAGCCGAGTACGCAGAGCAGGACCGCCACGGCCGCCTGGCCGCGTCGGAAGTGGGTGATCGCGTCGAAGAGCCGGGCCCGGCCGACCAGCGGCGCGGGCTCCTCCTCGTGCTCGTCGTCGTCGGTGTCCTCGGGCTTCTCGGCCGGCTTCGGCTCCTCGACGTCCTCGTCGTCCTCGTCGTCCTCGGTCTTCTCGACCTCGGTGACGTCGTCGGGCTCTGCGGCCGTCTCGGTGTCGGCAGGCTCGGGGACCGGCTCCTCGGCCTTCTCCTCGGGCTCGTCCGCCTCGGCGGCGGGCTCCTCCACCTCGGCCGGCTCCTCGGGCTCGACGGGCTGGTCGTCGACCGCCTCTACAGCCTCGTCGTCGGTCGACTCGTCGGGCTCGTCCACCGTGGCTTCGGTATCGCCCGGCTCCTCGTCCGTCGGCTCCACGACCTCGTCCGCGGGAGCGTCGTCGGAGCCGGCCTCGTCCGCATCGTCGACCGACGGCTCCTCGGCCGTCTCGTCGAGCTCCACGGCCTCGTCGGGCGCCTCGACCGGCTCGTCCGCCGATGCCTGCTCGGAGGCCGGCGTGGCCTCGCTCTCGACCTCGGGCTCGGCCGCGGTGTCCTCGGTGACGGTCTCCTCCACGGGCTCGGCTGGCTTCGTGGCCGCTGCCTTCTTCGCCGGGGTCCGCTTGGCCGCGGTGCGCTTCACCGGTGGCCTCCTCTTCCGGTCAGGCATGGAAGATGTGCCTCCGGATGGCTGCGACGTTGGTGAAGATGCGGATACCGAGGACGACGATGACGCCGGTGGACAGCTGGCCGCCGACGCCGAGGCGGTCGCCGAGGTAGACGATGCCGGCGGCGATGACGACGTTGCTGATGAACGAGACGACGAAGACCTTGTCGTCGAAGATCCCGTCCATGAACGCGCGCAGCGCACCGAAGACGGCGTCCAGCGCCGCGACGACGGCGATCGGCAGGTAAGGAGCCAGGCCGACGGGCACCTCGGGCTGGAAGAACAGTCCCAGCACGATGCCGATCACTAGGCCGATGACGGCGATCATTCTTCGCGGTCCCCTTCGCGGTTCTCTTGCTTGTCTTCGTCGGTGTTGTCGGTGGGCTTCGCTGAGCGCTTGCCGCCCTGCGAGCCCTCGTCGTCGGACTTGGTCCCGAGCTGGGTCAACTCCAGCAGATCAGGCGGCGCCGCGGGAAGGGTGAGCCGGTCGATGTTCTCGACCTTGTAGGGCATCCCGTAGTCCTGCGTCGTGGTGTGGATCATCGCGCCGGAGACCGTCTCGGCGAAGCGTGCGGCCAGCGTACGCGTGTCTCCGATGGCCGACACCTCATAGGGCGGCGAGAGCGAGACGTCGTTCATCCGGAGCGTGACCCCGGAGGTGATCACGCCGCTGCGGGGGGTGACCCGCTGGCCGTCGACGGAGACGGCGGTGGCGCCGGCCTCCCACAGCCCGTTGACGATCACGGCGAGATCGTAGTCGCGTACGGTGCCGCCCTCGTTGCCGTCGGCGGCGTTGTCGATCGTGATCCTGATCCCCGAGCCGGTCACCGGCGCGAACCCGGTCTCCTCCGCGGTCGTGGCAGCGGTCGAGGAGGCCGACTTGGCCCGGAGGTTGAGCGAGTTCAGCGACGCCTCGCTGCGCTGGTTGTCCTCCCGGAGCGCGGAGATCTGGCGGTGCAGGTCGGCGATCCGAGCCTGGCGCTGCTCGATGCGGTCGACCAGGACCTGCCGGCTGGTCTGGCGGATGTCCTCGGTGCGCGAGGTCTGCACCGCGGCGGTCGTGGCGAGCAGCGCGAAGAGCCCCACGATCAGCATCGCCCGCAGACCTGGCCGGCGGCGTCGGGTCGGCTCCTCCTCTGAGGGCTCCCGCCGTGCGGCGGCGGCCTTGTAGTCGGAGTCGATCGCCTGGTCGGTGATGCGGTCCAGCAGTGGCTTGGTGACGTAGGCGCGCAGGTCCTCGGAGCCGGGGATCTGGTCAGGCACGGGCCGCCCCGCCCTTCTCCAGCGGCGGCGTGGTGGCCATCAGGCGACGCAGCTCCTGGGCGTAGAGCACCAGGCTCCACCACAGCAGCAGGATCCCCCACAGCGCGAACGCCCAGCCGAACGCCTGCGCCAGCTGGATCGGGAGGCTCGGCTCCAGACCGAGGTCGAGCGTCTCGGGGATGCCGTGGCTGAGATAGAGCAGCGGGAAGGAGGCGAGCAGGCAGAAGGCGCCCACCTTGCCGAGCAGATGGATCGGCAGCGTACGCACCCCACGGCTGCGCAGCGCCGGGATCATCGCCAGCAGACCGGCGAGCCGCAGCGGCACCAGCAGCGCGATCGGCCACGGGACCACGTCGATCTGCCAGAGCGCGAACGTCCCGGCCAGGACGAAGACGGTGTTGGCGGCCACGTCCAGCACCTCGCCCGCGCGTCGGCGGCCGAGCTGCTTGCGGTTCAGCCAGCTGTCGAGCAGGTCGGTGACCACCGCGAGACCGAACGCGGACAGTGCGATCGTGTCGTCCTTCGCGATCACCACCGCCCACAGCATCACCGGCGCGTAGACGAGCCGGAGGATGCTGAGCAGCTTGCCGAGCGCGGGCTGGTTGCGGTCGGCCGATGCCTGCGGTCGCTGCCGCGGACCCCGGCCATGTTGCAGGCGGGGATCACCGGATCGACGGTTGGGCATCTGCGGGCTCTCCTCTGTCACCAGACGCGGCACGGACAAACCCTAGTGGTTACTCGGTAGTCGCGGAGTCATCGGCATGGGCGGCGTCGCGGATCTCACCGACCAGCTCCTCGATGACGTCCTCCAGGGTCGCCAGCCCGATGGTGCTGCCGTCCTCGCGGACGACGCGTGCCAGGTGGGCACCGCGACGCTGGAGGGTCTCCAGCGTCTCGTGGAGCGCGTCGTCGGGGGTGACCGTCGCGAACGGCCGGATCCACTTGTTCTGGACCGGCTGCCGGCGGCGTACGTCATCGGGTTCGAGCACGTCCTTGATGTGCAGGTAGCCCACCAGGTCGCCGCCCTCGTCGGCGACCGGGAACCGGCTGTAGCCGGTCGTGGCGCAGACCGCCTCGATGTCGGATCCCGAGGCACCGCGCGGCACGATCGTCCAGTCGGAGATCGGGATGGTCACCTTGGCGACCGTCTTCTCGGTGAAGCCGAGCGCGCCGGCCAGGCGGCCGTACTCGTCCTCCTCCAGGAGCCCCTCGCCACGGGACTCCTCGACCATCGCGGCCACCTCCGCGCGGGTGAACGCCGAGCTCACCTCGTCCTTGGGCTCGATACCGAGCGCCCGGACGCACACGTTGGCGACGTAGTTGAAGGCCACGATGATCGGGCGGAGCACGTAGACGATCGCGTAGATGGCCGGGCCGAGGACCAGGGCGGCCTTGTCGGGTCCGGCCAGCGCGATGTTCTTCGGCACCATCTCGCCGACCACGACGTGCAGATAGGTGACCACGAGCATCGCGATCACGAACGCGACCGGGTGGTGGAACGCCTCGGGCAGACCGATCAGGTCGAAGCCGGGCTCCAGCAGGTGGGCGAGCGCAGGCTCGGTGATCGCCAGCAGCAGCACCGAGCAGACCGTGATGCCCAGCTGCGCCCCGGCCATCATCAGGCTGATGTTCTCCATCGCCCGCAGCGTGATCCTGGCCATCTGCGAGCCCGCCTGGGCGGCCGGCTCGATCTGGCTGCGCCGGGCCGAGACCAGGGCGAACTCCGAGCCCACGAAGAATCCGTTGGCGAGCAGCAGCACCAGGCCGAGCAGCAGCCCCATCGTCGCCGACATCAGCCGATCACCTGCATCGAGATCCGGTCGATCCTGCGTCCGTCCATGACCTCCACGGTCAGCTTCACGTACCTCGCATAGACGTCGTCGTCATCGGCGTCCGGCGGCGGGGAGCCGGGGACGGTCAGCTCCGCGCTCGCACCGCGTTCGGGGATGCGGCCGAGCAGGCTCAGCATCAGACCGGCGACCGTGTCGTAGTCCTCCCCCTCGGGCAGCGCGACACCGGTGATGTCCTCGACCTCGTCGGGACGGAGCAGACCCGACAGCGACCAGCCGCCGTCGCGGCGCAGGCGCGCGCGGGCGCTGAGCGGATCGTGCTCGTCTGCGATATCGCCGACGATCTCCTCGATCACGTCCTCGAGGGTGACGATGCCGGCCTGGTCGCCGTACTCGTCGAGCACCACGGCCAGCTGGAAGCCCTCGGCGCGCAGCAGCGCCATCAGTGGGTCCAGGCGCAGCGAGTCGGGCACGACCACCGGCGGCACCATCAGGTGCTTGACCTTGGCCGTGGGCCGCTCGTGCACCGGCAGCGCCACGGCGGCCTTGACATGCACGGTGCCGACCACGGCCTCGTTGTCGTCGAGCACCGGGAAGCGCGAGTTGCCCGTACGCCGGGTGAGCTCGATCAGCGCCTCGGCGCGGTCGTTGTGGTCGAGGCTGTGGACACGTACGCGCGGCGTCATGATCTCCCCCGCGGTGCGGGTGCCGAACTCGACCGAGCGCTCCATCAGCTCGGCGGTGTCGGCGTCGAGCGTGCCCTCGTGGGCGCTGCGCTGGATCAGCGAGGAGAGCTCGGCCGAGCTGCGCGCGGAGCGCAGCTCCTCCTGCGGCTCCATGCCCAGGCGGCGCACGATCGCGTTGGCGGTGCCGTTGAGCACCTTGATCGGCCCGCGCATGATCCGGGTGAAGGCCCGCATCGGGCCCTGGGTGGCGCGCGCGGTCTCCAGCGGCAGGGCCAGCGCGAGGTTCTTGGGGACGAGCTCACCGAAGAGCATCGTCACGATCGTGGAGAGGGTCAGCGCGATGGCCACCGCGATCGCCTCCACCACACCCTCGGGAAGCCCGGTGGCGAGCAGCGGCGCGTCGATCAGCTCGGCGATCGCCGGCTCGGACAACCAGCCGATGCCGAGATTGGTCACGGTGATGCCGACCTGGGCGCCGGAGAGGTTGCTGGAGAGCTCCTTCATGGCGTGCAGCACGCCTTGGGCACCCTTGTCGCCCTGCTCGGCGGCCATCTCCACCTGGGAGTGGTCGACCGTGACCAGGGAGAACTCGGCCGCCACGAACACTCCACAGGCGGCGACCAGCAGCAGCGCCAGGAGGATGAACAGGATCTCGGTCATCGCACCGGCCTCGATCGGCACGGCCTCAGATCAGACGGCGGGCATGGATATTGGCCGGGTTGCGGTCCGTCCATCGGGGTTCAGATCGTCCTTAGCTGTTGGAAGTTCGGTCAGCCTACATGGCTGCGGTTGCGCCATCTGCGTTGCTGCGCCGCCGGATCCGGCACGTGTCGCGTTCCGGACACCATTGTCCAGAACGGCGCCGTGACCCTTGACACACCCACCCCGTTCGTCAAGTCTTGCGCGGCAACACCCGACGATCCACGAGCCGAGGGAGCCCCCTTGACCATGTCCTCGTTGCCCAGACCCTCGCGGCGTACGTTCCTCGCCGGCGCAGCCGGAGCCGGAGCCGCCGCGGCGGGGCTCGTCGCCGGCCCGGCCACGGCGTCCTCGCCTCGCCGGGTCGCCCTGGTGCGGGAGGAGCACCGGGCCGTCGTCATCGGCTCCGGCTTCGGCGGCGGGGTCGCGGCGCTGCGACTGGCCGAGGCCGGCGTACCGGTCACCGTGCTCGAACGCGGCCGTCGCTGGCCGACAGGTCCGGACGCGCAGACCGTCCCGACGATCCGTTCGCTCGACAAGCGGGTGCTGTTCCACACCACCGCGCCCGAGGCGCTCAAGCCGCTGCAGAAGCTGATCGGCACGCCGCTGGACTTCGGTCCGTACGTCGGTCTGCTCGAGCCCGTCGCGGGCCAGAACATGCTCGCCATGTGCGCGGCCGGGGTCGGCGGCGGCTCGCTGGTCTACCAGGGCATGACGCTGCAGCCCTCCGCGGAGGTCTTCAACACCTGGTTCCCGAACGAGCTCGACTACGAGCTCATGGACCGGGTCCACTACCCGCGCGTCGCCAGGATGCTGGGCGCCGCGACCGCGCCCGACGAGCTGATCGCCTCGGACAGCTACCGGGTATCGCGTACGTTCGGCGAGCGCGTCGAGGCCGCCGGCTACGACCTGCGGAAGATCCCGATGCCGATCGACTGGTCCTACGCGCTCGCGGAGCTGCGCGGCGAGATGGCGCCGTCCTACACCAACGGAGACTGCGCGCTCGGTGTCAACAACGGTGGCAAGCACTCCGTCGACGTCACCTACATCGAGCAGGCCGAGGCCACCGGGCTGGTGCATGTCGCCACCCGCCACAACGTGACGTCGGTCGCCCGGGCCGCCGACGGCCGCTGGGAGGTGCACGTCGACCGTACGAACGACGCGGGCGACGTGGTCGAGCAGAAGATCCTCACCACCGGTGCGCTGGTGATGGCGGCCGGCTCGCTCAACACCAGCAAGCTCCTGGTCCGCGCCGCCGCGACCGGCACCATCCCGGACCTTCCCGAGCAGCTCGGTCAGGGCTGGGGCACCAACGGCGACCGGATCTACATGTGGCGCCCCTTCGACGAGGACCTCACCGGTACGCAGGGAGGTCCCGTCGTCTACCAGAGCCAGGACTGGTCCGACCCGACCACGGCCAACACCGTCATCCAGGCGTCGCTCCCACCCCTCCCCCTCGGCCTCGACCTGGGTGGCACGATGCTGGTCGGCTTCGGGGTCAGCGCCGACCGCGGCAGCTTCCGCTACAGCTCGCTGACCGACTCGGTGAGCCTGCGCTTTCCCTTCGGCGGTGACTCGGCCAGCTATCGCGCGATCCACGAGCGCGTCTCCAGGATCAGCCGCGGTATCGGCGCCCTGATCGACACCAACACCATCGTCAACAGCACCTGGCACCCGCTCGGCGGCGCCAACATGGGCACCGTGTGCGACCTCGACGGCCGGGTCCAGGGCCAGGACGGCCTCTACGTCCTCGACGGCGCACTCATCCCCGGCACCACCGGCGCCTGCAACCCCTCGATGACCATCGCCGCCATCGCCGAACGCGCCATGGACAACATCGTCGCCAACGACGTCGGGACGCTCATCTGAAGGATCCTGTCGACCCTTCTCGGGCTCGACAGGATCCTGCAATGCAAAATTCTGCAGGTTTTGCCGGAAAGGGGTGACAACCCCTTAGGTGATGCGGCAACATTGTTCTTGCCCCGCTGGTGACCCGAGACGCCAGCGGGGCTCTTACGTTTTGCCAGCGTCAAGGTCAAGCACCGGCCGCCTACCGCCCGACCGCGTACCCCTGAGCCCCCCGAGGATTAGCGGCAGCAGACAGCGTCCCGGTCTCAGGATCCCGCGTGACCGCAGAGAGCCGCCCGAGCGACCACTCGCCGCTGAGCTCAACGGAGTGGCCTCGAGCTCGCAGCCCCTCGACGACGTCACCACCGAGCCGATCCTCGAGCACCGCGCCCCCAGGCACCCAGGTGCGCGGCCAGAACGACCCCGGGAACGACGTCGAGTGGAACGCCGGAGCGTCGATGGCCTCCTGGGGCGAGTAGCCGCCGACGAGCGTACGCAGCAGATAGAGCAGCTGCCACTGGTCCTGCTGGTCCCCACCGGGCGACCCGAGCGCGGTGACGGCGCGCCCGTCACGCAGGACGAGCGTCGGGGTGAGCGTCGTCCGCGGGCGCCGCCCAGGGGTCAGGGTCGAGGGAAGCCCCGGCTCCAGCCAGGTCATCTGCAGCCGGGTGCCGAGGCAGAAGCCGAGCTCGGGGATCGTCGGCGAGGACTGCAGCCACCCGCCCGAGGGAGTCACCGCGATCATGTTGCCCCAGCGGTCGGCGACGTCGATGTGGCAGGTGTCGCCACGGGTCTCGCCCTCGCGGGAGACCGTCGGCTCGCCGACACCGGACGCGGCAGCGGCCGGGTCATAGGTTTCGCGCAGCGGCGGGAAGAGCGTCGCTCCCAGCCCGGGCCGCACCTCGGCCGAGGCGACATCCCCGATCAGGGTGCGGCGGGTGGTGGCGTACTCCTTGGAGAGGAGCCTCGAGATCACCTCCGGATCGGCGCCGTCGCCGTAATGGGCGTCGCGGTCGGCGAAGGCGAGCTTGGTCGCCTCCAGGATGGTGTGCGCGCCCGCAGGGTTGCTCGGGTCGAGCAGCGCATCGTCCAGCGGCTCGAGCAGGTTGAGCGTCTGCAGCAGCACCGGCCCCTGCGTCCAGGGCCCCGCCTTCGCGATCGTGTGGCCGCGGAACCCGGTCGTCACCGGCGTCTCGTACGCAGCCGAGAACCCGGCCATGTCGGCGGCCGTTATCACCCCGGAATGATCGGTTCCGGAGGAGTGCCGGTGCGGGGTGCGTACGAACCGGTCGATCGCCTCGGCGACGAAGCCGGTCCCCCAGGCAGCGCGGGCCGCGTTGATGCGCTCCTCGCGGGTCGCGGCGCCGTCACCGGCGGCCACGAGGCGGTCGAGCACGGCGGCGTAGGCCTCGTTGCACACCATCGAGTCGGGTGCCGGAGGCTCGCCGTCGACCAGCCACTGGGCGGCCGAGGTCGGCCAGTGGTCGCGAAAGAGGTCGGCCACCGTGGCGATCGTGGAGACGGCCCGGCCCAGGATCGGATGGCCGTTGCGGGCGTAGTCGACGGCGTAGGCGAGCACGTCGCCCAGCTCCCAGGTGCCGTGGTCGCGCAGCAGCATCAGCCAGGCGTCGACAGCCCCCGGCACCGCGGCCGCCAGCGCGCCCGAACCCGGGACCAGATCGAGACCCTCGGAGCGCATGTGCTCCACGGACGCCCCCGCGGGAGCCGGCCCCTGACCCATCAGCACCGTCGCCTCGCCACCGGCGGGGGCGAAGATCCCGACCAGGTCGCCGCCGGGCCCGTTGAGGTGCGGCTCGACGACGTGCAGCACGAACCCGGCCGCCACCACGGCGTCGAAGGCGTTGCCGTCACGCTCGAGCACGGCCTGGGCGGTCCCGCTCGCCAGCCAGTGCGTCGAGCCGACCATGCCGAACCTCCCCAGCAGATCGGGACGGGTCTTGAACACGGCCGGAGGAGTGTAGGTGGAGAGCACGTCGTCAGGCTACGGTCACCCCATGAGCGCACCAGCGGTTCGGGGCCGCCTGCAGTGGTCAGTGGTCGTGCCGATCCTCGCCGTGGTGGTGTTGGTCCTCGCCTGGTTCCGCCACGACCACTGGACGATCCTCGCCGTGGTGGCGGCGGTGCTGATCGGAGCGGTGCTCAGTGCGGTCCACCACGCCGAGGTCGTCGCCCACAAGGTCGGTGAGCCGTTCGGTTCGCTGATCCTCGCGATCGCGGTCACCGTCATCGAGGTCGGCCTGATCGTGATGCTGATGACCAGCGGCGGCGACAGCACCAGCACCTATGCGCGCGACACCGTCTTCGCCGCGGTGATGATCACCCTCAACGGCATCGTCGGGCTCTCGCTGATGGTCGGCGCGCTCAAGCACGGACTGGTCAGCTTCAACGCCGCCGGCACCGGCTCGGCGGTCGCGACGGTCATCGCGCTGGCCGGCCTGACCCTGGTGCTGCCGACGTTCACCACGTCGGCGCAGGGCCCGCAGTACTCGCCCTCGCAGCTCGCCTTCGCCGCCATCGCGTCGCTGGCGCTCTACGTCGCCTTCCTCTTCACCCAGACCGTCCGCCACCGCGACTTCTTCCTCCCCGTCACCAGCGACGAGCACGGCCGGATGACCGGGCTGGTCGACCTCGACGAGGACGGCCATGCCGACCCGCCCTCGGCGGGCGAGGCCGGCCTGAGCCTGGCCCTCCTGCTGACCTCGCTGGTCTCCGTGGTCGGCCTGGCCAAGCTCCTCTCCCCCACGATCGAGAGCACCGTCAAGAGCCTCGGGTTCCCGTACGCCGTCGTCGGCGTCGTGATCGCCCTGCTCGTCCTCGCGCCCGAGTCGATCGCCGCCGTCCGCAACGCCTCCCGCGACCGGGTGCAGACCAGCCTGAACCTCGCCTACGGCTCGGCAATGGCCTCGATCGGCCTCACCATCCCCGCCATCGCCGTCGCGATGATCTGGCTCAGCGGCCCCCTCGAGCTCGGCCTCGAGCCCACCCAGATCGTGCTCCTGGTCATCACCGTCTTCGTCACCGGCCTGACCGTCGTCCAGGGCCGCGTCTACGCCCTTCAGGGGTTCGTCCACCTGGTCCTGATGGCGTCCTTCCTGTTCCTCTCGATCCAGCCCTGACGGGTTCTGCCGGAATCACCTCGACCGCAGGCGCGCTGCGGCCTCCTCGATCGGAAGCTTCTCCTGCTCGATCCGGCGGAACTTTGCCGGGCCTGCGGTGGCGACCATCTCGTAGGCAGCTCGTTCGTCCTCGGTGAGCTCTGGGAGCTTGCGATCGCACGGCTTGAGTGGATTGCCGTCCTTGTCCTCGCTCACGCCCTGCTCCTCGTGGCGGTTCATCGTGAGGATGTCCATGAAGATCGACGAGACCCTGGGCAACATGGCACGGAAACGGTCGAGGATCGCAAAACCGTCGGCATCCATGTCGCCCCAGTAGACGACCTGCTCCGCGGCACGGACCCACGGGATGTCAGCCACCAGCGCCGTAGCCGCGGCACCGCCACCCTCGACGACGACTGTGCCCTCGATCGGCGGAAAGAAGATTCGGCAATCACGGTTCTCCACCACCACGACGGTGTGTGCTGGATAGGCGAGCTCGTGCTCGTCCCCCGCCGTCCAAGAGTCATGGCGGCGGCACCCTTCGGCGAGATAGACCGGGTCGACGTACGTCAGATGGACGGCCGTGGGCCGCTTGCGCAGCTCGCTCTCGAGATCGCGACCGGTCAGTTCTCGGACCAACGGCAGGTGCATTTCGAGCCACTTGGTGTGCACTCGGGGGATCGGCAGCTGACGAGCACTCCACCCGCTCAGGTCGGGATGGTCCGCCAGCCAGTCGAGCACGAGAAGGAGTGCGTCCAGATCCGATTCGGAGAGTGCGGCGACTCTCTTGAGCGTTCCCGCGGTGAGCCCACCATTCCGCGAATGGAGGTGCTGGGCGATGTACCTGTCCCGGGCGAAGTCAGTCCTCGACAGCTCGCCACCAAGAAGCGACAGCGCAGCCACGGCGGATGGCAGGTCGGGTGCGTGGAGCACCTTCGGCACGTCGACAGGTTCGCCCCCTGAGATCGAGAGGCGAGACGCGGCCACCCAGATACCGCTTCCTTCGGACGTGGGCAGCTCGAGTCGTCGCCATTCGGCTCGCCAGTCACCCCAGAGGTCCAGCAGATGCCGTTCGACGATCGCTCCGCTGGTCACGTTCGGGCTCAGCGGGACCTTGAACGGATACGGCTCGCCACGTGTCTCCGCGCAGACCGCGTCCGCCCACCTCCTCCTCACCTGAGCAGCGAGCCGGGCACCTGCTTCGGCCGGGCTCACCAACTGCGGGATCACTGCGGCGGCACCTCCTCGAGCCCGACCTCCAGCTTCGGGAACGAGTGACCCTCGGTGTCCTTGAGCACGGTGTACTGCACGTCCACGTGCGGCTCGATCGCGCTGTGCTTGTCGTTGGGGGCGCCGATGATGAGCTGGAAGCCGAGGCCCCGCCAGGCGCCGATGGCGCGGCCGGTGAAGCGGGCGTCGGCCTTGATCAGGGCCTCGTCGAGGAAGACCGGGGCGTAGCGCGGACGCTCCGCGCCGGCGTCGCCGAGCTGGTAGCGCAGCGCGGCACCGACGATGAAGGCGACCAGTTCCTGCGACTCGCCGCCGGACTTCTCGCCGATGTGGTCGTAGAGGGCGACGTGCTCACCGGTGTCGGCGGTGACCTTCTCGGCGCTGACGCGGACGTGGTTGCGTACGTCGATCAGGTCGGCGAAGTCGGGGGCCGTGCGGCGCATCCGGTCGATGAGGCGGGACATCCGGGTGTAGGCCTGCTCCCGGGTCTCGTTGGTCGTCGCCTTCTCGATCAGGTCGCGCACGGCACGCAGCTCCTTGCGGAAGCGACCACGGACCGCCGACTGGCCCTCCTGGGTGTCGATCCGGAGCCGGTGGGCGTCGTCGTTGAACGGCAGCTCCCCGAGGATCTGGTTGATCGGGTCGATCCGGTCGCGGATCTCGCGTACGGCCCGCGACAGCGTCGAGTCGAGGTTGGTCAGGTCGTTGCCCGACAGGTTGAGCAGCGAGTCGCGCCACTCGACCTCGAGCTCGTGCAGGCCGCTGGTCTGCAGCTCGTCGAGGAGCCTGTCGAAGTCGGCGTAGGAGGCGTCGGGGTCCGTGTGGAGGTTCGGGTTGGGCCAGCGCTCGAGGAAGGACTCGAAGGTCTGCTGCAGCTGGACGCGAGCGGTGCCGATCGTCTCCTGCGCACCGGCGCGGTCGGCGTCGAGGCTCTCCCCCGCGCGGGCGAAGACCGCGTCGAGCTCGGCGAGCGCGTCCTCGCGGCGGCCGGCCTCCTCGCCACCGGCTGCCTTGAAGAGCTGCTCCAGATAGTCGGCCTGGGCAGGGGCCACCTCGGTGCCCGAGGCCGCGGCGTCCTCCAGCGCATCCTTGGCGCGGTCGACCTGCTCGACGACGTCGCTCCACCGCTCGTCGAGCTCCTTGAAGGTGCTCTTGGCGGCGCCGATGCCCTCGCGCAGCGCGTCGACCTTGGCCCGAGCCTCCTTCAGCCGCTGCTGGAGCGTGGCGATCTCGGGGTTGTCGGCAGTGACCTCCTCGATCACCGCTGCCCACCGGTCGCGCTCGGCAGTGGCGCCCGCGACGTCGACCTGGTCCCAGGTCAGCGCGGAGACCGCCTTGAACGACGTACGCCGCAGGTCGAGCTGCTTGATGGCCCGCTCGGCCTCGCCGACCGCCACCTTCGCGGTCTCCGCGTCGGTGCGGGCGGTCGCGAGGAGATCGGTGAGATCGGCGACGCGCCGGGTGTTGGTGAAGCCCAGCACGTTGCCGGCGCCGTGGCCGCCGTGGGCCCCGCGCATCCCCTGGGAGACCTGCCCGGTGACGGTCAGCGCCATCCGGTGCTGGCCGAGCAGCGCGGGGGTCTGCACGCAGACGTAGCCGTGTCGTTCGGTCAGCCGCTTCTTGAGCCACCCGGTGAACACGCCGCGGCGGTATTCGAGGCGTCCGGGCAGGGTGCCCTCGTCGAGGAGCGTGTTGTCCTGCAGGCCGGTGTGGACGGCCTCGTAGCGGATCCGGGTGCGCTGGCGCACCGAGTCGATCGCCGCCCGGAAGGCGCCGACATGAGCGGCGTCGACGAGCATCGTGGTCGCGAACCCACCCAGCGCCAGGTTGAACGCCTCCCGCCAGGCCTCGTGCTCGGTGCGTACCTCGACCAGCTCGCCGACGAACGGCATCTCCGCCGGGCTCAGCCCGGCGGCCTCGGCCAGCACCGCCCGGGCCGCGCGCAGCGGCTCGGGGATGTTGTTCTTCGTCTTCTCGGCGTCGGCCAGCTCGTCCTCGAGCCGGCCGACCACCTTGACCGCCTCTGCCTCGGCGGACCGAGCCGCGGCGTAGACGTTGAGGGCGGTGGTGCGGGCGTCGTCGTCGAGCAGAGCGTCGTGCGCGGTCGCCTGGAGGGCCTCGAACTCGGCCGGGGTCGTCACCTCCGCACCGAGGACCTCGAGCTCGGCCTCGAGCGCCTCGCGGGCGCGGCGTACCTGATCTGCCCGGCTCTCCGCGGACTTGATCTCCCGGGTGGCCTCCTCGAGGCGGCGGCCGCCGGAGGCCGCGACGGTGACCGCGAGGCCGTCGCGCTCGGACTCGGCGGCGTCGATGAGCGCCTGCTTCTCGGCGACCGTCTTCTCCGCAGCGCTCTTGCGCCCACTGAGGTCGGCCTCGAGCTCGCTGAGCAGGTCGACGCGCTTGCCCGCCCGCCACAGCCCGGCGGGGGTGGCCTCGTCGGCGAAGGCGCCGATCCCGTCGATGACCTCCAGCCGCGAGGCGGCATCCTCGATGGCGACGCGGAGCTCGCGGATCGGCGTCAGCGCCCGCACCTGCTGCTGCGCGGTGACCATCCGGTCGCGGGTCGCGGAGAGCTCGTCGAAGTGGGCCACGACACCGTCGGCCGTGGCAAGGGTCTCGGGCTCCTCGAGCACCATCTTCTTGTAGAGGTCGTCGACCGTGGTGATCTGCTGGCCCGCCTGGATCCTTCCCAGCAGGTTGACGGCCTTCTCACCGTCGCCGGCGGCACCGATCCCGAGCGCGGAGTGGATCCGCGCGGTGAAGTCGCGGTCGGTGTCGATCGGGGTCAGCCCGATCTCGGAGACCGCGGTGCGGCTGAACCGGTGGGCGGCGACCGGCTCCAGATCGCGTACGTCGAAGCCCGCGTCGGCCACGGCCCGGAGCTTGGTCACGTCGTCGAGGTTCTTGGCGGACGCGGGGACATACCAGGCGCGGACCGCGGTGAAGCGGGCGCCGGTCTGGTCGGCCCAGGTCATCGCGATCGCCGACCAGGTGTCGCGGCCGTCGCCGCGCAGCACCCGGATCTTGGTGCCCTCGGCGGTCTTCGCCTCGTCGATCTTGCCGCGGGCGTAGGAGAGGATGTTGCGCTGGTCCTGACCGCGCGGACGGCCCACCACGCCGCCGTTGGAGGCACCGTTGAAGGGCGTCGTGTGCGGCATGATCAGCGCGATGTAGGCGTCCATCAGCGTCGACTTGCCGGACCCGGAGCCGCCGGTGAGCAGCGTCGCGCTCGGCGAGAAGCGCACCCGGTGGGCGCCGTCGTAGCCGCCCCAGTTGACCAGCTGCAGCTCGCTCGCGACCCACTGCCGGCCGGTCGAGCGGGCGGGGATGAGGCCGAAGAGGCTGTCGATCATGTTCACCGCTCGGTCTCCTCGTACTCGCTGGCGCTCATGGCGCGACCATCGGATTCCTTCAGCCACGCCTTGAGCTCGGTCAGCTTCTCGACGCTCAGCACGATCTCGACCAGCGGCGTGATCCGGTAGCGGTCCTCGGACTCCTCCTCGATCAGGCCCTCGCGGGCGAGCCGCTCGACCGCCCGGCGGATCTCACGGCGTGCCGCGGCGTCACCGCTGGCGACGTCGAAGTAGGTGAGCACGGTCTGCTCCAGCTCGTCGGCGTCCACGCGCGCGGAGCTCTCCCCCGCGCCGCGCTCGCGCTGGAAGACGGTGCGCAGGTGCACCAGCACGAGTGTCTCGGCGCGGGAGTAGGCGTCGTCCTTGAGGAGCACCGGAACGTCCAGCTCCTCCGAGCGCACCTGCCGCTTGTAGGCGATCCCGCGGTCGTGGTCGACCACGAGCCGGACGAACAGGTCGTGGAGCCGCGACTCGATGACGGCCTGATGGTCGAGCAACGTACGCCACTGGCGCGGGCTCCGCTCAGCCGTGATGAACCGTCGGCGCAGGAGCTGGACCAGCACCCGGCGTACATCGGCGTCCAGGACGCCGCGGTCGCCGACGAACAGCTCGGTCGGGTCGTCCTCCATCGAGACGGGCTCGATGAAGCCCTCCGGCTCGCTACCGTACGCCACGTCCGTCTCAGTCAATGTCGTCCCCCTGATCAGCTGTCGTCATCGTCACCCCGCCGAACGCGAACCGCCGGCGCACCCCGTCCGCCCGGACCGCCTCGATGGTCGAGATCTCCCCCGTCTCGGTCATCCCGCGCCGGTGCGCGATCTCCAGCAGCCCGAGCAGGTCGACCGGGCGCCGGATCTCCGCCGGCGCGGCCGCGAAGACCTCGGCGATGTCGATCGGCCCCTCGGCCGCGGCCACATAGGCGTCCAGGTGTGCCTCGATCGCCCGGTAGCCGGGTCCGCCCCAGGCCTTGGTGTCCTCGACCGCGCTCTCCACGTCGCCCCAGTCGGCGAGCGGCGCCGGTGGCTCGGGCGGGCGCAGCTCGCTGACCGACTGACGCAGGTGCCCGAGGTCGGCGAGCGGCAGCCGGCGCAGCGGCTCGACGGCCTCGGCCGGCCGCGAGGTCGGCATCCACGCCTGGAACCCGACCATCACGTCGCGCAGCAGGTCGTCGACCTGCCGGTCGCGCGCCGGGTCATGCGTACGCACCTGGGTGGTGATCACGTGGGACGCGGTCTGCTGGGCGGCCAGGACCTCGGCGACGCCGGTCTCGATGCGGCGCCCGACGGCGGCCAGCTCGGCCCGCTCGGTCGGCCCCATCGCCTTCGTGAACCGGTGGCGGAGCACCGTGCGCAGGTTGGTGGCCAGGTCGTCGAGGCGACGCGGGTCGCCGATCATCCGCAGTGCACCGGCGAACGCCTTGCCCTCCGGCGTGGAGGCCATCACGTCCTTGCCGCGCTGCAGGTACTCACGCAGCACCTCGCCGGCCGGGCGTACGTCCTGGCGCAGGTCGGTCACCACGTCACGCTGCATCGCCCGGATCGACTCGACGACGCGGGCGAAGTCGGCCGGAAGCTCACGGGTCAGGTGGAGGATGTTCTCGGCCTGCTCGAGCAGGGTGTCGTCCTCGACGGTGTCGACGACGCCGGTGCGGTCCAGGCGGGCGATCTCGGCGCGCCGCTCGGCGATCTCCTCGGTCAGCCGCGCGACCCGGGTCAGCACGTCGGGGTCGGCGTCCTGGGCGAGCCGTTCGACCGCCTCCAGCAGCGTCCGGACCCGCGACTCGGAGACCCGCGCCCGCGACCCGCTCGCCCGGCCGGCGATCTCCAGGGCTCCTACCGCGTGCGCGGAGAGCCGGTAGACCTCGTCCTCGCCCTCGATCTGGCGCAGCAGCCAGCCGGCGCGCACCCACTGGCGGCACAGCTCGCGGGCCGTGCCGACCGGGAGCATCACCTCGCCGCCCTCGCCCTCGGCATAGCCGGTCGCGCGGAGCCGGTCCAGCATGTCGCCGATCTCGGCGTGGGCGTCCACCACCGGGACCGAGGCCCGCTCGGAGGTGAACGTCACCGAGAGCACCGCCACGACGAACGGCGCGAACCGGCCGTGCAGAAGGTCGAGCATCGGGTTCTTGAAGGCGGCCAGGGCCCCGGCGTACGCCGCCTCGACGCGAGTGTCACTCATCGGCAGACACCGTACGTGGCACCACCGACAAGAGCACAACCTTTGCCACACACTCGGACACGCCGAGAATTCGGTTGCCTCCTACCGCATAGTTATCCCATGCGGGTTCGTCCTTTTACTCTCGTGGTGGCCTCGGTGGCCCTGATCGTCCTCTCCGGCTGCGCGGAGATCCCGGAGACGCCGGACTCGGCCGCCAAGGGTGAGTCGGAGAACGCTTCGCCGTCAGCCCAGCCCCTCGCCGCCGAGATCTCCCCCGCCGACGGCGCCAAGGACGTGTCTGTCGACAGCACCGTCACGGTGACCGCGACCTCGGGTGAGTTCACGAGCGTGAAGGTCGCCAAACCCGACGGACGCACCGTGCCCGGCTCGCTCTCGGCGGACAAGAAGAAGTGGACCGCCAACGAGCTGCTCGACCCCGCGCTGCGCTACACGGTCACCGCGACCGGTGAGGCCGGCAAGGTCACCAGCAGCTTCACCACCCGCTCGCTCTCGCTGGCCCAGCAGACCTTCGCCACGATCGTCCCCGTCGACAGGTCGGAGGTCGGCGTCGGGATGCCGGTCGCGGTCTACTTCGACGTCCCGGTCAAGGACCACGCCTCCTTCGAGAAGCGCATGCACGTCACCGCCACCCCGGCCCAGGTCGGGTCCTGGTACTGGGTCTCCGACACCGAGGCCCGCTACCGCCCGCAGCGCTACTGGAAGCCCGGCACCACCATCAAGGTCGATCTCGACCTCAACGGCGCCTCCGCCGGCGCGGGCGTCTACGGCCAGCACAGCCGCGCCGCCACCTACAAGGTCGGCGACGCGCACATCATCCGGGTCAACGCCCGCACCCACCGGATGAAGGTCTTCAGCAACGGCAAGCTGCTGCGTACGATCCCGGCGACCACCGGCAAGCCCGGCTTCACCACCCGCTCGGGGATCAAGGTGATCTCCGAGAAGCACCGGGTCAAGGAGATGCGCTCGGAGACGATCGGCATCTCCGACCAGGGCTCGAGCGACTACTACTCCCTCGACGACGTCGAGTACGCCATGCGCCTGACCAACTCCGGCGAGTTCATCCACGCCGCCCCGTGGTCGACCGGCTCCCAGGGCTACGCCAACGTCTCCCACGGCTGCACCGGCATCTCCACCGACAACGCCGCCTGGCTCTACGGCCTGGCCCGGATCGGCGACGTCGTCGAGACCACCGGCACCGACCGGAAGATGGAGTGGGACAACGGCTTCGGCGACTGGAACCTCTCCTGGGCCGAATACCAGAAGGGCTCGGCCCTCTAGCCTCAGACCCCTCGCGGCCGAGTCGGCCCGTCTTGACCGACGAACCCGCCGAGTCGGCCCGTCATGACGGGCCGACTCGGCGAGGGGTTCGGTCAAGACGGGCCGACTCGGCGAGGGGTTCGGTCAAGATGCGCCGACTCGGCGCACTACCAAGCCCCGCCGGCAACCGAGCATCATCCGCCGATGGTTCCAGGTCAGCACCGGCCGCAGCAGCACCGAGGCCACGCCGAGCAGACCCCGTACGACCACCTCCTGCTCGAACACCATCCGGCTCCCGTTCGGGGTGGGTGTCAGCGTCCACCGCGCGAAACCTTCCAGATCTCCACCGAGGCTGACCTCCAACGTCGGCAGGTCCCGGCTGACGGCGTGCAGGACGATCTCCAGGTCGTAGGGCAGCGCCGAGCGGCACACCAGCAGCGCGTCGTCCTCGCCGAGCTTCGCCACCGCCCGCACCTGCGGCCACCACCGTGGGTAGCGCTCGAGATCGACGAGTACGTCCCGCGCGCCCTCGGGCGACAGCGGCAGCTCCCAGGTCTCGGCAAACTCGTAGCTCGCGGCCATGAGGCCAGTGTGCATCAGCCCAGGAGCGTCGCGACCGCCTCGCGGCCCTGCGCGGGTGAGAGCGCACCGAGAGCAGCCTCGGCGGCCTCGTCGCAGAGCCCGGCGGTCACGGACCCGAGGCGGGCGCCGACGGCCGCGACGGCGGCGGGCGCCATCGACAGCGAGGTGATCCCCAGGCCCACGAGCACGGGGGCGAGCAGCGGGTCGGCGGCGGCCTCGCCACAGATCCCGACCGGCTTGCCCGCCGTACGCCCCGCCTCGGCGGTGATCGCGATGAGCTGCAGCACCGCGGACTGCCAGGGATCGGTGAGGTGGGCGAGGTCGGTGGCCAGCCGGTCGGCGGCCATGGCGTACTGGGTCAGGTCGTTGGTGCCGATCGAGAGGAAGTCGACGACCTCCAGCATCCGGTGGGCCATCAGCGCGGCCGCCGGCACCTCGACCATGACACCCGGTTTGAGGCCGCGGGCGCGGACGAGCGCGGCGAAGTCGGCGGCCTCCTGGACGGTGGCGACCATCGGCGCCATCACCCAGGTGTCGGCACCGGTGCGCTCGGCGGCGATCGCGATGGCGTCAAGCTGGCGCTCCAGCAGGCCGGGGTTGTCCGCGGCGAGCCGCAGGCCGCGTACGCCGAGGGCCGGGTTCTCCTCGCCCTCATGGGTCGCGAAGGCGATCGGCTTGTCCGAGCCCGCGTCCAGGGTGCGTACGACGACATGGCCGCGGCCGGCGAAGGGCGCGAGCACCTCGGCGTAGACGTCGGCCTGCTCGGCCACGGTGGGCTCCTCGCGCCGGTCCAGGAAGCAGAGCTCGGTGCGGAAGAGGCCGACGCCTTCGACCTGGCCGGCGGCCGCGTCGCGTGCCGAGGAGCCGTCGGCGACGTTGGCGAGGAGCGCGACGGGATGGCCGTCCGCGGTGCGGCCGGGCCCGGTCCAGGCCGCCACCGCCTGGCGTCGCGCGAGGTCGGCCTCGGCGCGGGCGGCGGCGTCCGGGCCGGGCTCCAGGTCGACGAGGCCGGCCTGGCCGTCGACGAGCACGAGGGTCCCTTCGGCGACCGCGGTCGCGCCGGCCACGCCGACCAGGCACGGGATGCCGAGCTGGCGGGCGATGATCGCGGTATGGCTGGTCGGGCCGCCGCGCTCCGTGACCAGCGCGACCACCCGGGCGGGGTCGAGGGCGGCGGTGTCGGAGGGCGCCAGGTCGGCAGCGACGAGCACGCTGGTCCCTGCCGGCACGTCGACACCGGGTTCCGGCTCGCCCGCGAGGTGGGCCAGGACCCGCCGCTCGATGTCGCGCAGGTCGGTGACCCGCTCGGCCATCAGGCCGCCCATCCCGCTGAACAGCGTGGCGAACTGCTCCACCGCGGCGCCGACAGAGGCGACCAGGCCCTCACCGGAGCGCAGGTGCTTCTCCACGGCGACCCGCAGGCCCTTGTCCCGGGCCAGACCGGCACTCGCGCTCAGCACTGAGGCGGCCGCTCCCGAGGCGGTCTCGGCGCGGCTCGCGTAGCCGTCGGCGACCGCAGTGGCAGCCGCCTCGTAGGCCGCGAGGGCATCGTCCGGCTGGTCGAAGCCGCGTCGTTCCAGGGCCTCGAGCGCGGCCGGATCGACCTCGGTACGCACCACGTGGACAGGCGCCAGCACGATCCCGGGGACCACCGGAGTGCCGGAGAGGACAGATGAGTGAGACGTGACCATGGCCACAAATATCTGCCCTGACCCCTTGACGAGTCAACACATTCGGGCATAAAACAACATATGTGGGCATTCACAAGTCCGAAACCCACTCGAAACCACATCGATCACGAAGGAGGCCGCGATGTACGCCGAGGAGCGGCAGATCGCGACGGCCCGTCTCGTCGCCGAGCGCGGGCGGATATCCGTGGCCGACATCGCCGAGCGGTTCGAGGTGACCACCGAGACGGTGCGCCGTGACCTCTCCACCCTGGAGCGACGCGGCCTGGTCCGCCGGGTGCACGGCGGCGCGGTGCCGGTGGAGACCATGGCGGTGCTCGAGTCCGCGCTCGGCGAGCGGGAGCAGACCTTCACCGCCCAGAAGGACCGCATCGCGCAGGCGGCGCTCGACCTCCTCCCCACCGCCGGTGGCACCATCGCCATCGACGCCGGCACCACCACCAGCAGGTTCGCCCACGCGCTCCCCCGCGACCACCAGCTCACGGTGGTCACCCATGCGGTCCCGGTCGCGGCGACACTGGCCGGCAGCCCCCAGATCGAGCTCCACCTGCTGCCCGGTCGCGTACGTCCGGCCACCCAGGCCGCGGTCGGCGCCGAGACCGTCGACGCGCTGAGCCGCCTGCGGGTCGACGTCACCTTCGTCGCCACCAACGGGCTGACGCTGGCCCACGGACTCTCCACCCCCGACCACGAGGAGGCCGCGACCAAGCGGGCGCTGGTCAAGGCCGCGCGCCGGGTCGTGTGCCTGACCGACTCGAGCAAGATCGGCGTCGAGACCACGCTGCGCTTCGCCGCCCTGGGCAACGTCGACGTGCTCGTCACCGACAGCGACATCGACGACGACGTCGCCGATGAGCTCCGCGAGAGCGGCCTGGAGGTCGTGATCGCATGATCCTCACCCTGACCGCCAACCCGAGCATCGACCACACGGTGATGCTCACCAGCCCCCTGCGTCGCGGCGAGGTGCTGCGGGCCGCGACGACCAGCTCCCAGCCCGGCGGCAAGGGCGTGAACATCTCCGGGGCGGCGTACGCCGCCGGGGTGCCGACCCGCGCCGTGCTGCCCTGCCCCGACCTCGACCCGATGGTCACCGAGCTGCGGGCCTCCGGGCTCGACGTGGTCACCGTCGGGCCGGCGGGACGGCCTCGGATCAACACCACGGTCACCGAGCCCGACGGCACCACCACCAAGCTCAACGGGCCGGGCACCACCGCCACCCCCGCGCTGCTCGACGCGCTGGCGGCCCGCCTCGTCCAGGAGGCCGAGCAGGCCGCCTGGGTCGTCCTGGCCGGCTCGCTGCCGCCGGAGGCCCCGGCCGGCTGGTACGCCGAGGTCGTCAAGGCGCTCCGCGCCACCAACGCCCGCATCGCCGTCGACACCAGCGAGGCCCCCTTGCAGGCGCTCGCCGCCGGGCTCCCGGACAGTGCCCCCGACCTGCTCAAGCCCAACGCCGAGGAGCTCGCCTCCGTCACCGGCTCCGAGCCGGCCACCCTCGAGGACCCGGTCGCCGCCGCGGCAGCGGCCCGCACCCTGGTCGACCGCGGGGTCTCCGCCGTGCTCGCGACCCTCGGCGGACACGGCGCCGTCCTCGTCTCCGCGGAAGGTACGTGGCACGCCACCCCGCCGCCCACCGCCGTCGTCAGCACGGTCGGTGCCGGCGACAGCTCGCTGTTCGGCTATCTCCTCGCCGACCTGCGCGGACTCTCCGCTCCTGAACGTCTCGGGCTCGCCGTCGCGTACGGCAGTGCAGCCGCCGGCCTCCCCGGCACCACCCTCCCCACCCCACCCCAGGTCCGCGCCGATCTCGTGAAGGTGCGCGACCTCGACCCCATCACCGGAGGACTCTGATGTCCGCACTCATCGCCCCCGAGCTCGTCGCCCTCGACGCCGACCTCGGCCCCGACAAGCACGACGTCATCCGTGCCCTGGCCCAGCGGGTGGCCGACTCCGGCCGCGCGAGCGACCTCGATGCGCTCGTCGCCGACGCGTTCGCCCGCGAGGAGGTCTCCGCCACCGGCCTTCCCGGTGGCCTGGCGATCCCCCACTGCCGTACGTCCGGGGTCGACGAGCCTGTGGTGGCCTTCGCCCGGCTCTCGCCGCCGGTCGACTTCGGGGCCAAGGACGGTCCGGCCGACCTCGCCTTCCTGATCGGCGCGCCGGCGGGCGGCGACGCCACCCACCTGACCATCCTGACCAAGCTGGCCCGCGCCCTGGCGCGCCCCGAGTTCGGCCGGAAGCTGCGCGAGACCTCATCGGCCGAGGAGGCCGCCGCGACCATCCTGGAGGCGGTCAGCGACGCGCCGGCAGCACAGCAGGCGCCGGCCGCTGCCGCCGAGGCGGCTCCCACGCAGAAGCGCTCGCTCGTCGCCGTGACCGCCTGCCCCACGGGCATCGCGCACACCTACATGGCCGCCGAGGCCCTCCAGGCCGCAGCCGCGCGGGCCGGGGTGGAGATCGCGGTCGAGACCCAGGGCTCGGCCGGGGCGACCCCGTTGCCCGCCGAGACCATCGCCAAGGCCGACGCCGCCATCTTCGCCGTCGACGTCGGCGTACGTGACCGGTCCCGGTTCGCCGGCAAGCCGCTGGTCTCCTCCGGCGTGAAGCGTCCGATCGACGACGCCGACGCGATGATCGCCGAGGCGCTCGCCGCGGCCGAGAACCCGAACGCGGCGCGCGTGGAGTCCGGCAGGGGCGACCCGTCGGAGTCCGCCTCGACCGCCTCGGAGAGCTGGGGTGGCCGGACCCGCCGGATCCTGATGACCGGGGTCTCCTACATGATCCCGTTCGTCGCCGCCGGCGGCCTCCTGATCGCGCTGAGCTTCCTGCTCGGCGGCTACGACATCACCAACGTCTACGGCGCGGTGATGGTCGACAACACGATCACGAACCTCCCCGACGCCCAAGGGCTCGGCCTCGAGCACGCGCTCTTCGACAGCGGCCTCGCCGTCTACCTCGGCGCGCTCTTCTTCGTCATCGGCAAGACCGCGTTCATGCTGTTCATCCCGGCGCTGGCCGGCTACATCGCGTACGCCATCGCGGACCGCCCCGGCATCGCCCCCGGCTTCATCATGGGTGCGCTCGCCGCCAACCTGTTCGGCGTCGTCAACGCCGACGGGGTCTCCGCGCCGGCGACAGGCTTCCTCGGCGCGATCGCGGGCGGTGTGCTCGCCGGCGTGATCGCCCACTGGGTCAGCGGCTGGCGGGTGCCGAGCTGGGCACGTGGCCTGATGCCCGTCCTGGTGATCCCACTGGTGACCTCGATCCTGGCCGGTCTGGTGATGATCGTGGTGCTCGGCAAGCCGATCAACTGGCTGATGGAGCGGCTCACCGACGGCCTGGGCGCCCTCGACGGCACCAGCGCCGTCGCCCTCGGCGCCGTGCTCGGCCTGATGATGGCCTTCGACATGGGCGGCCCGCTCAACAAGGTCGCCTACAGCTTCGCCGCCACCGGCGTCGGCGCCGCCTCGCTCGCCGCGAACGCGCCCGAGCTGCGGATCATGGCCGCGGTCATGCTCAGCGGCATGGTGCCGCCGATCGCGCTGGCGCTGGCCACCGTCGTACGCCCCCAGCTGTTCACCACCGCCGAGCACGAGAACGGCAAGGCCGGCTGGCTGCTCGGCGCCTCGTTCATCACCGAGGGCGCCATCCCGTTCGCCGCGGCCGACCCGATGCGCGTGATCCCGGCCATCATGGTCGGCAGCGCCGTCACCGGTGGCCTCTCCGAGCTCTTCGAGGTCGGCGTCCGCGCACCGCACGGCGGCATCTTCGTCCTCTTCGCCGTCACCAACGTGCTCGGCTACCTGATCGCTCTCGTCGCCGGCGTGGTCGTCGGTGCCGCGACCGTGATCGCCCTCAAGTCCGTCGGTCGCGCCCCGGTGCCGGCCGCAGCGACCAGCTGATCCATCCCATCAACCGAAGGAGCACCATGCCCACCCAGACCGTCACCGTCGGCTCCGCCGTCGGCCTGCACGCCCGCCCCGCCGCGATCATCTCCGAGAAGGTCGAGGAGCTCGGCGCCGAGATCACCCTGGCCGTACCCGGCGGCGAGCCCGTCGACGCCGGCTCGTCCCTGCTGATCATGACCCTCGGCGCCGCCAACGGCGACAAGGTCGAGGTCACCGGGCCGGACCAGGCCGCGGTCGACACGATCGCGGCGCTCGTCGCGCAGGATCTCGACGCCTGAGCGGCGGATGCTGACCGAGTCACCTCGGTCGAGTCGTACTGCCCTCGCGGAGTTCCGCGAGGGCAGTGACCGTTCACCGAGGTAACTCGGTCAGCACCACCGCAGCTGCCGCGGCCGATCTCGCAGACCGGCCACCTTCGACCCGCTGAAGCACTATTTTGATCGTATGGTCGAACCGCCGTGGGACCTTCTTCTGACCGGCGCGTTCGTGATCACCGGAACCCTGGGCGTCTGGACTCTTGTCGTCGGCCCCGACCGAGTCGGCTCTCCACAGCGGCCGCTGTTGGATGCGTACGCCGTCCTCCACATCAACCACGCGGCGATGAGTGCAGCGATGATCATGATGATCTGGGTGATCGTGTGGGGCGTCGCCGTCTGGGCACAGGTCGCACTCTTCGCGCTCCTCACGGTGGCGCTGCTGCGCGCCCTGCGGCACGCGAGCGACCGGGCCCGCCGTGCCGACCTGGTCGGACACCTCGCCCTCAATGCCGCGATGATCTGGATGCTCGCCGCGATGCCGTTCCTCATGGTGGGCACGCGCGCCGCAGGCGTCGCAGGTCATGCGGGACACACGGAACATGCGGCGGCAGCACCAGTCGGGCACGCCCCTGGATGGGCGGTCGCGATCAACTCGCTCTTCGTCGCAGTATGCCTCGCCGGCCTGCTCTGGTGGCTGCTACGCGCGGCATCGCTCCGTAGGCACCGTCTGCCCGCAGCGGCTCATTGTCTGATGGCTGCCGCGATGGGCACGATGCTCTTCCTCATCCCTGCGTGAAGCCTCACACTCCCGCGAGCGGCCGCCCGCTGTCGCGCCAGCCGAGGACTCCACCTTCGAGGTTGTAGGCCCGCCGCCCGGCGGCTGCCGCGCGGGCTGCGAACCGCGCCGACCGGTCCCCCGTCGGGCAGGTGAACACCACCCGAGACGTCTCGGAGAACGGCATCCCAGCCTCCATGACCTGCTCGAGCAGATCGTCGCGGAGGTTGATCGCGCCCGGGATGTGGCCGGCCTGGAACGCCAGGGCGGTGCGTACGTCCACCACGACCACGTGCTCGCCGGCGGCCGTCCACGCCTCCATCTCCTCGGCGGCGACCGTCGGCGCGGCCTCCGCGACGGCGGGTCGGGCAGCGCCGAAGAGATCCGGGCGGCGGTGGCGGTAGTAGGAGAGGTACGGCTCGATCCGGTCGCACGCGATCACGACCGCCGTGACCGGTCCCCCGGGCGCGGACAGGAGCCGCTCCCGTGCCGCCGCGTAGGCCGCTCCCGTCGTCGGGCCAGCGAGCACGCCGTGGCGCCGGGCGAGGTCGAGGCTCGCGGTGATGGCGTCGGCGGAGTCGACGGCGGCGATGGCGTCGTAGAAGCCGGGGTCGAAGAGGCCGACCTCCCACATCTCCGCAGCGGAGCGGATGCCGGGGATGAAGTCGCCCTCGGCGGCGACGACGCCGACCACGGCGGTGGCCGGGTTGCGTTCGCGCAGATAGGTGGCCGCACCTCGGGTCGACCCGGTCGTGCCCAGCCCGCCCACGAGCAGGTCGACCTGGCCCACGTCGCGGTGGATCTCGCGGCCGGTCTGCTCGTAGTGGGCGCGCAGGTTGTCCTCGTTGGTGTACTGCGAGGTGTGGTGGTAGCGGCCGGGCTCGCGCTCCATGAGGTCGCCGATCACCCCGAACACGTCGTTGGGCGCGGTCGGATCGGGGCATTCCGAGAGTCCGGGCATCTCGGTCACGTCGGCCCCGAGGAGCGCGAGCATCTCGCGGACCTCGCGCACCCGCACCCGGTTGGTGAAGGCGCGGAACCCGACGCCGTGCATCGAGGCGATGATCTGGAGCGCCTTCGCGGTGTTGCCGCTCGATGCCTCCAGGACGATCTGGTCGTCCTCGACGATCCCGCCGATGTGGTCGCGCAGCAGCGCCCAGGCGACCCGGTCCTTCACGGAGCCGAACGGGTTGGCCGACTCCAGCTTGAGGAAGATCTCGGCCTCGGGCACGCCGTGCGCGGCCGGGTCGAGCCGCAGCAGCGGAGTGTCGCCGATCATGTCGAGCACACTGTCGTAACGCATGGTCAGCTCCCGTGGTCGTCGTCGGACGTGTCGGCGGTGAAGGTGAACCGGTCGCCGTCCAGGACCGCCGCGACCTTGGGCGGCGGCGGATGCCCGCCGGCGGAGGACGCCGACAGGTCCATCTGATAGGCGGCGGTGTTGACGAACGCGAGTACGTCGCCGCTGGCGGGCTCGGCGTCGAGGAACACCTTCCGGCGGCTGACCAGGTCGGACTCCAGGCAGAGCCGCCCGGCCAGGAACACTCCCTCCGTCATCGGATCGCCACGACCGTCGACGACGACCGGGTCGAGCATGACCTCCTGGTCGGCCGGGGTGATCTGGTTGCGGGACAGGTCGAGCACGACGAGATCCCGCCCGGCCGCGCGTTTCCGGTAGAGCACCTCGGCCAGGGTGATCCCGGCGTGGTCGACGAGGGCCTTGCCCGGTTCGAGCCACAGCGTGAGCATGCACTCGCGCAGCACCTCGGCGACCGGGCGCCGCTCGACCTCGGCAGCCAGGAACCGTTCGAGCACCTCGGTGGCCGGGCGGGGGTTGCCGTACTTGTGCGCGGTCGGCACCGCGAGGTCGTGGCCCGGCCACGCCAGCTCCCCCGGAGGCGCGGCGGCGAGCGCCCGGGCATAGCGCTGGAACGGCTCGGGGTCCTCGACGAAGCGCTGCCGGAACCCGCCGCCGATGTCGATCACCGACGGCCGCAGACCCTTCCGGTGAGCGGCGGCCACGACCGCCATCGACTCGGTCAGTGCGTCCACCCGGGCTGCGGGGTCGGCGGTGTCGAGGTGGAAGGCGACACCGCGCATGTCGAGCCCGGGGGCGCGGCGTACGGTCTCGAGGGCGGCGTCGGCGTCGCCGAGGTCGATGCCGAACCGGGACGGCGGCACCACCGGCGAGGCGAAGCCGGACAGGCGCAGCAGGACCGGGACCGTGGCGCCGGGCCGCGCGGCGGCAGCTAGCCGGTCGAGCTCCCAGAGATCGTCGGCGTTGGCGGTGACCCCGAGCGTCGCGATCCGCTCGATGAAGGCCCGCGACTTCGGCCCGGTGGCCTCGATCCGGTCCGGTGCGAGTCCTGCGGCCAGAGCCCGGTCGAGCTCGGCCTCGGAGGTCACGTCCACCCCGAGCCCCGCGGCGGCTGCTCCGGCGAGGAGCGCGGCCGAGGCGTTCACCTTGTGGGCGTAGAAGAGGTCGTACGCCACCCCGTGACGCCCCAGCACCGCCGCGAGCGCAGCCGCGTTCTCCGCCATGACCTGGGGAAGGACGAGATGGAGCGGCGACCCGAACCGCTCGATCGCCTCCCGCACCGCGTCACCGTCGGCCAGCAGGCGGTCGGCGATCGGGTGCCGTGCCGCCGGCAGCGGATAGCGGGTACTCACCCCTCGGCCACCGTGTAGCCGCAGTCGCGCAGGTCGGCGAAGACCCGGTCGCGCTCGGCGGCATCGGTGAACCTGGCCCGTACCCGCTTCCCGTGCAGGTCGACCTCGATCAGCTCGGCGGCCTGGGCGTCGAAGACGGCGGTGATCGTCACCCGGCAGTGCCGGCAGGTCATGTCCGGGACCCCGAACTCCTGCTCCCCCGCCGCGAATCCGGCATCCCCGGCGCGGGCGGGAGCCTCCGCGATCCGCACCGACCCGACCGCGGACCGGAACGCGCCGGTCAGGGCCTCGGCGACGGCGGCGAGCGGCTGGACTCGGGCGCCGTCGACCTGGTGGGCGCGCTGCCCGAGACAGACCGGGCGCTCGTCGGGCGGCAGCAGGGCGTACTGGCGCGAGATCTGGTCGAGCTCGACGTGGTAGCGCTGGATCGCGGCCCGCGCGCCCAGACCCTCCTCGCGGGCCCGGTCCATCACCGCGTGGGCGTCGGCGATCGTGCGGCGCTTCATCTCGGCGAGCAGAGCGACGGTGTCGGCGGTGTAGCGCAGCCGGCCGCCGGATCCCTCGAGGCTCGCGGGGATCATCCCTCGGCGGTAGGTGGAGGCCTGCAGCTCCCAGAACCAGGTCGAGGCCACCGTGCCGTAGAGGCCCGAGGCGTGCATCGCCTCGGCGAACTCGACCGGGTCGTCGATGCCGACCTGGCCGGCGAGCGTGCCGTGCTGGACGAGCGCGCGGCCCGCGGCCTCGGCGCCGACACGGAAGATCTCGGCGGGCTCCTGGTCGGTGGTGGTGTCGGCGAGGAGGTCGAGGTCGTCGTCGCCGAGCGCGTCCGAGCGGGCGGTGACGGGCTCCGTCGCAGCGATCGCGTCGCCGACGGCGATCACGGCCTCCCGGGCGGCGATCGGCAGGATCGGTCCGAGCGGTCCGGGCCCGATGTGGCCGCTGTTGGCGATCCCGCGGGAGTCGCGCCAGGTGACGCGGTGCGTGGCGGTGACGACCTGGTCGGGCCGGCACGGCTGCATGTAGGCCTCGAGGTAGCGGCGCTGACCGGTGGTGAGCACGCCGCCGGGCTCGGGCCGGAGCTCCTCGAGGCGGTACGCCACCGTGACCGCCCCGACCGCCGGGGCCGGGCCTGCCAGGAAGTCCGCGCCGGCGACCTCCGCCAGGATGCGGGCGGCGGCGGCGCGGTCGTACCGGATGCCTTCGTTCTCCACGTGTCAGTCCCTTTCGGCAACGTCGGCGAGCCCCTGCAGGAGTCGGTCGACGTCGTTCTCGTCGTTGTAGAGGTGGAAGCTGACCCGGACCGCGTCCGGGCGCGGGCCGTCGAGACAGTGGTCGCCCGCACGTACGTAGACGCGGCGGCGTTCGAGGGCGAAGGCCACGTCGGCGCCCGCCTGACTGTCGACGGCGAACGCGGCGATGCCGCTGTGCGGGCCGCCGGCCTCCACCGGTGGGCCCAGGAGCGTGACCTTGCCGGTCCGGGAGGCGCCGTCCGTGAACCGCGCGGCGAGGGCAGCGAGGTGGCCCCCGACCCGGTCGATACCGATGCCGTCGAGGAACGCCGTGGCGGCCGCGAGCGCCACCGCACCGGCGCCGTCGAGACTGCCCTCCTCGGCGGCGTCGGTGAGGGGCGAGACGTGGCGCGCCGGACCGCTGCGCGCGGCTGCCCGGTCGACCGCGATCCGATGGTGCTGCCCACGGCGTACGTAGACCGTGCCGGTTCCGGGAGGCCCGAACATCTTGTGGCCGGAGACGACCGCGAGCTCGGCTCGCGACTCGGCCAGCCGCAGGGGTAGCCGTCCCGCGCTCTGCGAGCAGTCGAGGCAGACCGTCGCGGCCGGCGGGACCGCCAGTGCGTCGAGGTCGGTGCGGGTGCCGTGGAGGTTGTGGACGTCGGTGACGACGACGATCGCGGTGCGGTCGCTCGCGGCCCGAGCGAAGTCGTCGGGATCGATGCGGCCCAGGCGGTCGCGCCGGTAGGGCACCGCCCGCACCCCCTGATGCCTCATCCGTTCGGCGAGCCGGAGCCAGGGCCGCACCGTCGAGAGGTGGTCGCCGGGGCAGTAGAGGATGTCGCCGCCGTCCGCCAGCGCGGCGGGACCCCACCGGTCGGCGAGGAACGCCATCGCGCCGGTGGCGCCACGGGTGAAGGCGACCTCGTCGGGGAAGGTGGCACCGAGGAACGCGGCGACGGCGGCGCGGGCCTCCTCGACGCGGCGCAGCGCGTCGCGTGCCCACGGATGCCCGCCCCGGCCGGGGTTGGCGGCGGGACCACGCAGCTCGGCGGTGAGCCGGGCGATGACCGGTTCCGGGCACGGGGTGCCGGAGGCGGCGTCGAGGTAGACGAGATCAGGTTCGGCGGTGAGGGCCGGGAAGTCCCGGCGGGAGCCGAGCACGGACGATTCCGCCGCCGGTCAGGGTTCGCGGGCGATCGAGAACCCGGCCTTGGCGAGCGTCGATCTGAGGACTCTCGGCTCGAGCTGTTGGTCCGCGGTGACGCGGGCGCTCGAGACGGCTCCCGGGTTCAGATCGACCTCGACGCCGTGGACGCCGTCCAGGTCACCGAGAGCGTTCGTCACGGTCTCGACACAGCGGTTGCAGGTCATTCCATCGATGCGCACTTCGAACTGAACCGACATGAGGCTGCCCTTCAGTAGGACTTCGCTGGTTGTTCGAAAATATCACCGGCTGCTTGCCCGCGTGCCTGCTTTGGACCGGACTCCCGTCGGCGTCTCACCCCACGAGAGCGGCGAGGTGGCCGGCGACGGCCTCGGGGTCCAGCTCGAGCGCGCTCTGCCCGACGGTCACCTCGGTCACCACCCGACCCGGCTCGTCGGCCGCCGTCCAGGGTCTGCTGAACGCGAGCGAGTGCTCCTCCAGTGCGGCGAGGAGACGGGTGTTGATCTCGTCCGGGTCGCCCGCGGCGTACATCAGGAAGGTGTTGGTGTGCGGCACCGGCGGCTGGACGGTGATCGCTGCAGGGAGCGCAGCGGCCAGAGATCTCGCCCAGGTCACGCACTCGCCGATGTGCGGGAGCCGGTCGCGGAGGCCGACGAGCGCGGCGACCGCCTCGGGGGTGGAGCGGAAGAGGGTGCCGCCCATCCGGTGCCGCCACAGGCGTGCCTGCGCGACGAAGTCGTCGTCGCCGAGCAACGCCGCGCCGGCGAGCCCGCCGAGGCCCTTGTAGAAGCTGGCGTAGACGGTGTCAGCCAGGCCCGCGATCTCGGTCAGCGGCTTTCCGAACCACTGCTGCGACTCCCAGATCCGGGCGCCGTCGAGGTGGAACGCGATCCCCCGCTCACGGCAACCCTCGGCCAGCTCGGCGAGCTCGTCGAAGGTCGGCAGCAGACAGCCTGCCTCGCGCAGGGGAAGCTCGACCAGGCACGCCGCCAGCGGTCCGCGGATCGCGTCCAGGTGCGCCTTCGTCGCGGTCTCGCGGCCCGTGGTGAGGTGCTCGATCCGTAGGTCCTGGAGGATCTTCGGCCCGTCGTCCTCGTGGACGAGCAGGTGCGAGAGGTCGGGCATCGCGACCCGCCGGTTGCCGGCGTTGTCGGCGTGGATCCGCAGCGCGACCTGCTGTGCCATCGTCCCCGAGGGGAAGTACGCCGCCGGCTTCCCGAGCAGCTCGCCGACCTCGGCCTCCAGCCGCGCCACGGGGCCGCGTGCGGCGTAGAAGTCCCACTCGTCGATGCCCATCTCACGGCACGCCTCGGCGAGCCCGTCGAAGACCTCGGCCGGACCCCGATACACCCCGAACACGCTGTCGCGACAGGCGATCGTCGCGGCCAGGAGCCGCTCCTCCAGTGACTTCCCAGGCTCGTCCACGCGGCTCACCCTAGTCTCGGGCGCCGGCCCCCGGCACGTGGTTATAGTCGCCTCAGCGCCTCAGCTCACGCTTGAGGATCTTGCCCGTCGCGCCCTTGGGGAGCGCCTCCAGCACCTGGATTTCGCGGGGGTACTTGTAGGCAGCCAGCCGCTCCCGGCAGTGTGCGGCGAGCTCCGCCGGCCCGACCGTCGCGCCGGGTTTGAGCGCGACGAAGGCGACGACCTCCTCGCCCAACCGGTCATCGGGCCGGCCGAGGACGGCGGCCTCGACCACGTCGGCGTGCTCGTAGAGCACCTCCTCCACCTCGCGCGGGTAGACGTTGTAGCCGCCGCGGATGACCAGGTCCTTGAGCCGGTCGACGACGAAGAAGTAGCCGTCCTCGTCGTGGTAGCCGAGGTCGCCGGTGTGGAACCAGCCGTTCCTCATCGCCTTAGCCGTGTCCTCGGGCCGCTTGTAGTAGCCCTTCATCACGTTGTGACCACGCACGACGATCTCGCCGACGTTGTCATCGCCCGGGGGCAGCGGCTTGCCGTCGGGGTCGACGACGCGCACCTCCACACCCCAGATCTGCTTGCCGACCGAGAGCACCTTGCGCCGTTCGGCGCTGATGTTGAACGTCGTCGTGCTCGCCGTCTCCGAGAGCCCGTAGCCCTCGAGGATCACCACCCCGGGCACCTTCCCCTCGAACTCCCGGATCACCTCGCCCGGTATCGACGCGCCGCCGGAGACGCATGCGCGCAGCGCGGAGAGGTCGCGGCTGCCGAGCTCCTCCTGGAGCAGCGCCACGTACATCGTCGGTACGCCGGCGAAGATCGAGCACCGATGCCGCTCGAGTGCGTCGAGAACAGCCTTCGCCTCGAACCGAGGCAGCAGCACCATGCTCGCACCGAACCGGACGACGTTGTTGAGCACGCTGGAGAGGCCGAAGACGTGGAAGAGCGGCAGCACCGCCAGCGAGACGTCGTCGGCGCTGACGTCGAAGAGCTCTCCGGCGACGGTGCAGTTCATGTAGAGCTGGAAGTGGGTGAGCTCGGCGCCCTTCGGCTTGCCCGTGGTGCCGCTGGTGTAGAGCAGCACGGCGGTGTCGTCGGACGAGGTCGCGCGGATGTCGCCGTCGTCCTCACCGGCCAGCAGCTCGTCGAAGGCGCGCGCACCCGCCGGCGCCGCGCCTGGACCTGCGCTGACGACGTACGTGGGTACGCCACCGGCCGCCCGCGCTCCCGCCAGCCCTGACCCGGCGAACAGCTCGAAGGTGACCAGCAGCCTCGCGTCGCTGTCCTCGAGGTGGTATGCCACCTCGGGTCCGGTCAGCAGCGGGTTGAGCGGCACCATCGTCATGCCGGCCTTCAGGATGCCGAAGTAGCAGAAGAGGAACTGCGGCAGGTTGGGCAGCTGCACCGCGACCTTGTCGCCCGGCTCGAGGCCGAGGTCGCGCAGCGAGGCCGCGACCTTCCCCGAGATCGCGTCGACCTCGGCGTAGCTGAACGTCGCCTCGCCGGCGTGCACCAGCGTCTTGGTGGGCCGCAGAGCCGCAGACTCCCTCAGCATGGTGGCGAGGTTGAAGCTCATGCAGGCCTCCTGGTGGCCGCCTGGCGGCGGAGCTCGTTGCGCGCGAGCGCGTTCTTGTGCACCTCGTCAGGGCCGTCTGCGAAGCGCAGGGTCCGGATGCCGGCGTACATGCTGGCCAGCGGGAAGTCCTGCGACAAACCGCCTGCGCCGTGCACCTGGATCGCCTTGTCGAGGATCCACTGCACGGTCTCGGGGGTGGCGATCTTGATCGCCTGGATCTCGGTGTGGGCGCCCTTGTTGCCGACGGTGTCCATCAGCCACGCGGTCTTGAGCACCAGCAGGCGCAGCTGCTCCAGCTTCACCCGGGACTCGGCGATCCAGGTGCGGATCACGCCCTGGTCGGCGAGCGGCCGGCCGAACGCCACCCTCGACTCGGCACGGGCACACATCAGCTCGACGGCGCGCTCGGCGATGCCGATCGAGCGCATGCAGTGGTGGATCCGCCCGGGACCGAGCCGGGCCTGCGCGATCGCGAAGCCCTGACCCTCCTCGGCGATCAGGTTGCCGATCGGCACCCGGACGTCGGAGAAGGACAGCTCGGCGTGGCCGCCGTGGTCGTGGTCGTCGTAGCCGAGGACCTCCATACCGCGCTTGATCGTCAGGCCCGGGGTGTCACGGGGCACCAGGATCATCGACTGCTGCTGGTGCCGCTGTGCCGAGGGATCGGTCTTGCCCATCACGATGAAGATCTTGGCGTTGGGGTTCATCGCTCCGGTGATCCACCACTTGCGGCCGTCGAGGACGTACTCGTCGCCGTCGCGGACGATGCTGGTGGCGATGTTGGTGGCGTCGGAGGAGGCGACGTCGGGCTCGGTCATCGCGAACGACGAACGGATCTGACCGTCCAGCAGGGGGTCGAGCCACTCCTTGCGCTGCTGCTCGTTGCCGAACTGCGCGAGCACCTCCATGTTGCCGGTGTCGGGAGCCGAGCAGTTGAGGGCGGCGGGGGCGAGGTGGACGCTGCGGCCGGTGATCTCGGCGAGCGGGGCGTACTGCAGGTTGGTCAGGCCGGCACCGTGCTCGCCCGGCAGGAAGAGGTTCCACAGGCCACGCCTGCGGGCCTCGGCCCGAAGCTCGGCGAGCACCGGCACGGAGTCCCAGGCCCAGCGGTCCTCGAGCTGCCCGAGCTGCTCGTGGAAGACCGGCTCTGCCGGGTAGACGTGACTCTCCATGAAGTCCAGGAGGCTGGTACGCAGCTCCTCGGTCTTGGCGTCGAACGTGAAGTCCATCGGTTCTTCTCCTTGATCCGGGACGGTCCTCAGGGCACCACGACGGCGAGCGACTCGACCACGCAGGCCGGCTTGTCGCCGCCGTCGCGCTCGATGGTCACCCGGGTCGCGATCTGGTAGCCGAGCGAGCTCGGTGTGACGGCGAGCAGCTCGACCCCGGCGCGTACGCGGGAGTCGACAGGCACCGGGGACGGGAAGCGCAGCTTGTTGGCGCCGTAGTTGACACCCATCTTGACGCCCTCGACCCGGTAGACCTGCGAGGCGAGCATCGGCAGCAGCGAGAGCGTCAGGAACCCGTGCGCGACGGTCGTCCCGAACGGGCCCTCCTGGGCCTTCTCGGCATCGATGTGGATCCACTGGTGGTCACCGGTCGCCTCGGCGAACAGGTCGATCTGCTTCTGGTCGACGGTGTGCCACTCGGAGTGGCCCAGGTGCGTACCGACCGCTGCCTCGAGCTCCTCGATGCCGTTGAAGATCCTCATGCCTTCGGCCCTCCCGCGACGTAGAGCACCTGGCCCGAGACGAACCCGGCGCCCTCGCTGGCGAAGAACGACACCGCGTGGGCGATGTCGTCGGGCTTGCCGGTGCGCGCCACCGGGATCTGCGCGGCCGCCCCCTTCTTGAACTCCTCGAACGGGACGCCGATCCGCTCGGCGGTGGCCGCGGTCATCTCCGTCTCGATGAAGCCGGGGGCGATGGCGTTGGCGGTGACACCGTAGCGACCCAGCTCGAGGGCGAGGGTCTTGGTGAATCCCTGGACACCGGCCTTCGCGGCGGCGTAGTTGGCCTGCCCGCGGTTGCCCAGCGCCGAGGTGCTCGACAGGTTCACGATCCGGCCCCAGCCGGCCTCGCGCATGTGGCCCTCGACCGCGCGCGTCAACAGGAACGAGCCACGCAGGTGCACGTTCATCACCGAGTCCCAGTCCGCGACGCTCATCTTGAAGAGCAGGTTGTCGCGGATGATCCCGGCGTTGTTGACCAGGACCGTCGGGGCGCCGAGCTCTCGTGCGACGCGTTCGACGGCGCCGGCCACCTGCTCCTCGTCTGCGACATCGGCGCCGACCGCGATGGCGCGGCCGCCGGCCGCCTCGATCTCGTCGACCACCCGCTTGCAGGCGGTCTCGTCGAGGTCGAGGACGGCGACGGACAGCCCGTCGGTGGCGAGCCGCTTGGCGACGCCGGCTCCGATGCCGCGAGCGGCTCCTGTGACGATGGCGGTGCGGGTCATGCGTTC
Organism: Nocardioides sp. NPDC126508; assembly: GCA_040302365.1. Classification (GTDB taxonomy): domain Bacteria; phylum Actinomycetota; class Actinomycetes; order Propionibacteriales; family Nocardioidaceae; genus Nocardioides. The sequence goes on along the minus strand of JBEOUM010000001.1, from coordinate 796,687 downwards.
ACTCCTGTGGGTGTCGGGGAAAGGAAAGGACGAGGCCGGCGGCTCACGAGAGCCGCTCCAGCACCATCGCCATGCCCTGGCCGCCACCGACGCACATCGTCTCGAGGCCGAGCTGCTTGTCGTGGTGCTGCAGGGAGTTGATCAGCGTGCTGGTGATGCGGGCACCGGTCATGCCGAACGGGTGGCCGACCGCGATCGCGCCGCCGTTGACGTTGAGGCGGTCCTCGTCGATGCCCAGCTCGCGCGCCGAGCCGATCACCTGCGCGGCGAACGCCTCGTTGATCTCGACCAGGTCGATGTCGTCGATCGTCATCCCGGCGCGGGCCAGCGCCTGCCGCGATGCCTCGACCGGCCCCAGACCCATGATCTCGGGCGAGAGGCCGCTGACGCCGGTGCTCACGATCCGGGCGAGCGGCGTCAGACCCAGCTGCTTCGCCCTGGTGTCGGACATGATCACCACCGCCGCGGCACCGTCGTTGAGCGGGCAGCAGTTGCCCGCGGTGACGGTGCCGTCGGGGCGGAAGACCGGCTTCAGCGCCGAGACGGCCTCCAGGGTGACGCCCGCGCGCGGGCCGTCGTCGGCGCTGACCACGGTGCCGTCGGGCACCGTGACCGGGGTGATGTCCTTGGCCCAGAAGCCATCGGCGATGGCCTGCTCGGCACGGTTCTGGCTGCGTACGCCGAATGCGTCCTGGTCCGCCCGGGTGATGTTGCCCCGCTGGGCGACGTTCTCGGCGGTCTGGCCCATCGCGATGTAGAGGTCCGGGAGCGCGCCCCCGTCGCGGGGGTCCTGCCAGCTCTGCCCACCGCCGGCGAGCTTCTCCGTACGCGCCTGGGCCTCGGCGAAGAGCGGGTTCTGGGTGTCGGGCAGACCGTCCGCGTTGCCCTTGAAGTAGCGGCTCACCGTCTCCACGCCGACGGAGAGGAAGGCGTCGCCCTCCCCCGCCTTGATCGCGTGCAGCGCCATCCGCGTGGTCTGCAGGCTCGAGGAGCAGTAGCGGTTCACGGTGGTCCCGGGCAGGCGGTCCATCCCCGCCAGCACGGCGACGGCCCGGCCGAGGTTGTTGCCGGCCTCCCCGGCGGGCTGCCCGACGCCCAGCATCAGGTCGTCGATCTCGCGCGGGTCCAGCTCGGGCACCTTGGCCAGTGCGGCCTGCACCATCTGGACGGCGAGGTCGTCGGGGCGCATGTCCTTGAGCGACCCCTTCACGGCCCGGCCGATCGGCGAGCGGGCAGTGGCGACGATGACAGCTTCGGGCATGTGGCCTCCTCTTACAAACTAAGCAGTTGCTTAGTGCGATTGCGTATAGCCTCCCTTAGTGATCCCGGTCACGTCAACCGGCATCACGGGGTGACGAAATTCACATCAGCCGGCGTCAACCAGCGCCTGCGCCCGGTCCACGAGCTCGACCTTGCGGATCTTCCCGGTCGTCGTGAGCGGGAACGCGTCCACGATGGTCACCACCGGCACCTTGTACGCCGCCATCGACTCACGGGCCCACTGCTCCAGCTCCGGGCCGGACACCTCTGCCCCGGGCTCCAGGCTCACGAACGCGACCGGCTGCTGGCCCTTGTCCGCGTGCTCGGCCGGCACGACGGCGACCGTACGCACCGCGGGGTGCTGACACAGCAGCATCTCGACCTCGGCGGGGAACACGCTCATCCCCTTGACCTTGATCATGTCCTTGTCGCGGCCGAGGTAGTGCAGGCAGCCGTCCTCGCCGATACGTCCGTTGTCGCCGGTGTGCAGCCAGCCGTCGCGCAGCTGCGAGGCCGTCGCCTCCGGCTTGTTCCAGTAGCCGGTGGTGACCGATGGGCTGCGCACGATGATCTCGCCAGCCTCGCCGATCGGCAGCGGCTCACCGGTCTCGAACGAGACGACCGCGATGTCGGTGCCCGGCACCGGGATGCCGCAGAAGACCGGCTCGGCGCGCAGGTCACGGTCGTCCTCGGCCATGCCGTAGGGCGTCGTGTCGAAGGTGTGGGTCTCAGTCATGCCGTAGGCGCCCTCGCGCAGGACCGAGGTGCTTCCGGCGACCGCCGCCCAGCGGTGCCGGACGTCGGGGGTGAGCTTGCGGATGAAGGAGACCGCCATCGGATCGACGAGGCTCGAGACGTCCCGCTCGGCGATGTCGGGCTGCTCGAGCAGCTCGAGGTAGTTCTCCACGGTGCCGACCATGGTGGTGACGCGGTGGGCCTCGACCGCGTCGAGCACCGCGCGGGGGTCCCAGCGGCCCATCAGCACCGAGGTGCCGCCGACCACGATCGGGTTCAGGATGCCGAGGTCCTCCCCCGCGATCCAGAAGATCGGGATGTAGCAGAGCGCGACGAGGTCCGAGTCCGGCGTCGTCCGCGTCGCCCCCGCAGCAGTCGCCGCGGTGTAGAGCATGTGCCGCTGGGAGTGCTCGCAGCCCTTGGGGAGCCCGGTCGTGCCGCCGGTGTAGTTGAGCGCGGCGAGTGCGTCGAGGTCGACAGGGTGTTCCGGGGCCGGCTCGTGGGTCAGCGCCTCGGCCCATTCGGGTCCGTCGGCGACGAGGACGCGGCGTACGGCCGTGCTGTCTTGGACCTTGTCGAGCATCGGCAGCAGCTCCTCGAGCGTCACCACGACGGTGGCGCCGCTGTCGGAGAGCTCGTGGCTCAGCTCGGCTGCCTGGAACATGGGGTTCACCGGCACGTGCACCGCCGCGAGCCTGAGCACGGCCATCATCGCCACGACGAACTCGGCCGAGTTCGGCAGGTATACCGCGACCCGGTCGCCCGGCCGGACGCCTGCCTCGGTCAGCCAGCCCGCGACACCTCGGACCTGGTCGGCGAGCTCGGCGTACGTCGTGCGCCGACCTTCGAACACGATCGCGACCTTGTCCGGTCGTTGCTCGGCCCAGTGCTCGATGTGCGCCGGCAGCGAGATCTCGCCGAGCGGGTACACGACCGCCGAGGGCGTGCCCTGCGGCCGCACCCGGTCCTGACGTGCCCGCAGGTCTCGCAGGTACTCCTCGATGTCCATCCCTCTCCTCACCAGGTGTCCACGAAGCGACGCCCACGTGCCGTCTCGGTCGGCAGCGACACGGAGATCCAGTGCCGCGTCTGTGCCGGGTCGATCACGTCGTCGAGCTCGAAGACCGCGGCAGCGTTGACCGCCTTGCCGCGGTCGTACGCCTCGGCCAGCAGCTCGTCGAAGGCGCGTTGCCGGGCCTCGGGGTCCTCGATGGCCTCCAGCTCGCGCCGGTAGCCGAGCCGCACCGCACCCTCGAGCCCCATCCCGCCGATCTCGCCGGTCGGCCAGGCGACCGTGGCGACCGGGCTTCGGAAGCCGCCGCCGACCATCGCCATCGCCCCCAGGCCGTACGCCTTGCGGAGCACCACGGCGACGACCGGCACGCTCAGGTTGGCGCCGGTCACGAAGACCCGTCCGAAGTGACGTACGGTCGCGGTCGCCTCCGAGTCGGGCCCGACCATGAATCCGGGGGTGTCGCACAGCGACACGACGGGGAGCCCGTGCGCGTCGCACAGCTGGAGGAACCGGGCCACCTTGTCGGCCGAGTCGGCGTCGACCGCGCCGCCGAGGTGGCGGGGGTCGTTGGCGACCAGGCCCATCGGGCGACCCTCGATCCGCACCAGCGCGGTGACCACGCTCTTGCCGAACTCCGGTCGCAGCTCGAGCACCGAGTCGTCATCGGCCAGCAGCCCGATCGCCTCGCGGACGTCGTAGACCCGCACCCGGTTCTCCGGTACGACGTGCCGAAGCCGCCGCTGGTCGGCGCAGCTCCACTCCTGGACCGGTCCCTGGAAGTAGGACAGGTAGCGTCGCGCCACCTCGACCGCCTCGGCCTCGTCGGCGACGAGCACGTCGACGACGCCGTTGGGCACCTGCACCCCGACGGGGCCGACCTCCTCGGGCCGGAACCGGCCGAGGCCGCCGCCCTCGATCATCGCCGGGCCGCCCATGCCGATGGTCGCGTCCTCGGTGGCGATCACGACGTCGCAGCAGCCGAGCAGCGCGGCGTTGCCGGCGAAGCATCGGCCGGCCGCGACGCCCACGGTCGGGACGGTGCCGCTGAGGCGGCCCATCGACGTGAACGTCGGTACGTCGAGTCCGGCCACCCAGGGCACGTCGGTGTCGCCCGGCCGGCCGCCGCCGCCCTCGGCGAACAGCACCACGGGGAGCCCCTGCTGCTCGGCGACCTCGAGCATCCGGTCGGTCTTGCGGTGGTTCTGGAAGCCCTGTGTTCCGGCCAGCACCGTGTAGTCGTAGGCGAGGACCGCGCAACGCGCCCCGTCGACGCTGCCGATCCCGGTCACCATGCCGTCGGCGGGGGTGTTCGCGATCAGGTCGTCGAGCGAGCGGCGCTGCCGCTGCGCCGCGACGGCAAGCGCTCCGTACTCCACGAAGGACCCCTCGTCGCACAGGTCGGCGACGTTCTCGCGGGCGGTGCGCTGCCCGGTTCGGCGGCGCTTCGCCACCGCATCGGGGCGATTCTCGTCGAGCCCGTACGCGTGCCGCGCGACGACGGCGGCGAGGTCGGGGCGGATCTCGTCGAGGTCGACGACGGCCTCGCCCTCGTCGTGGGTGACCTGCACGTCGTCGGGATCGAGCCGTGCGAGCAGGGCGCCCTCCCCCACCGTGTCGCCGACGGCGACCGAGAGCTCGGCGACAACACCGGAGAGCGCCGCGACGACGACGTGCTCCATCTTCATCGACTCCAGCACCACGACCGGTGCCCCGGCGGCCACGTGCTCGCCCGCTGCCGCCGGCAGCACGACGACGGTGCCGGAGAACGGCGCGGTCACCTCGGCGGCGTCGGTCGCCACCGGCGCGGCCGGGGTCTCGGGCACCAGCTCGGCGAGGTGCTCGTCGACGAACCTCGTGGTCGCCGCACCTGTGCGGAACGCCTCGTGACCCAGGATCGACCGCAGCACGGTGATGTTCGTGGCCGGCCCGTCGATCCGGAACTCCTCGAGCAGGCTCTCTAGCCGCGCCGCTGCCCGGGGAAGGTCCGGTGCCGTCGCGACGACCTTGGCGAGCAGCGAGTCGTACCTGCCGTCGGCGACCAGGCCCGCGAAGCCGTGGGTGTCGACGCGTACGCCAGGCCCGGTCGGCACCTCGAACGTCTCGACGGTGCCGACGGTGGCGTGCGCGGTCCCGTCGCGGTCCAGGCGCTCGAGGTTGACCCGCGCCTGCACGGCGACACCGCGAGGTGCCGGCACCTCGGCCTGGGTCAGCCCCAGGTCGGCGAGCGTACGTCTCTGGGCCACCTGCAGCTGCGCCGCGACGAGGTCGACGCCGGTCACCTCCTCGGTGACCGTGTGCTCCACCTGCACCCGCGGGTTGGCCTCGAGGAAGTACCAGCGCGACGGGTCCTCGGCGTCCACCAGGAACTCGAAGGTGCCGAGCCCGCGATAGTCGACCGCTGCCGCCATCCGGCACGCCGCCTCGAGCAGCGGCGCGCGCTCGTCGGCCGTCAGGGTCGTACAGGGCGCGACCTCCAGCAGCTTCTGATGGCGACGCTGCACCGAGCACTCCCGGTCCCACAGGTGGGTCACCGCGCCGGTGCCGTCACCGAGCACCTGGACCTCGACGTGCCGCGCCTGCTCGAGGAGCTGCTCGACGTAGATCGTTCCGTCGCCGAAGGCCCGCTCCGCCTCGGAGCGGCACCGTTCCACCGCTTCGGCGAGCTCCGTGACGTGTCGTACGACGCGCATGCCCCGGCCGCCACCACCGGAGGCGGCCTTGACCATCACCGCACCGCCCACCTCGCCGAGGAACGTCTCGGCCTCGGCGAGCGAGGTGCCGGCCGGAGTCGCCCGCAGCACCGGTACGCCCTGCTCCTCGGCGAGCGCCCGGGCACGCGCCTTGTCGCCGAACGTGGTCAGCACCTCCGGCGACGGTCCGGCGAAGGCGATGCCGGCCTTGTCGCACCGCCGGGCGAGGTCTGGGTTCTCGCTGAGGAACCCGTAGCCCGGGTGCAGGAGGTCACAGCCGGCGGTACGGGCCACCGCGACGATCTCCTCGGCGTCGAGGTAGCCGCCGCGCAGCTCGTACGCGTCGTCAGCAAGCTGGACGTGCCTGGCGGCGCGGTCCTCGGGGGCGTACACGGCGACGACCCATATCCCGAGGGTCCGCGCGGCGCGGATGACTCGGACGGCGATCTCGCCGCGGTTGGCGATCAGGACAGAGCTCATGATGGTCCGTTTCTCGTGGTGCGACCGGGGAAGGCGACTAGATGGCTGCGGCGGAGCTCGCCTCGCTGCGTCGCTTCGCGGCCACCCGTGGGTTGGTCTCGGGCAGCAGGAGCACCGAGACGACGGTCACCAGGCCCATCACCAGCAGGAACCCGGAGACCGACGCCGTCGAGCCGGTCGCCGCGAGCAGCGCGGTCATGATGAACGGCGTTCCACCGCTCACCAGGATCGCCGCGAGCTGGTAGGCCAGGGACATGCCCGAGTAGCGCACGCTCGGCTCGAACAGCTCGGCGAGGTACGCCGCCAGCGGCCCGTAGATCAGGGTGCAGCCCATGCCGCCCACCAGGGTCGCCAGCGTGATCAGCGGCATCGACGCCGTGTTCACCAGCCAGAAGAACGGGAACGCCCACACCGTGATCAGCGCACTCCCGATGAGGATCAGCGGACGGCGTCCGATCCGGTCGGATGCCCAGCCGCCGGCGATCGTGACCCCGACCATCAGCACCGACATCGCCAGGACGACCTCCAGCAACGACGCGTGCGTCAGCCCGAGCTCGCGGGTGCCGTAGTCGAGCAGACCGGCGATGGTGATGTAGAACATCGCGTTCGTCGCGAACAGCAGGCCGGCGCCGAGCAGGATCTGCCGCTTGTGGGTACGCAGCGCCTCCGACAGGGGTGCCTTGACGATCTCCTGGGCGCTCTTCTCGGCCTTGGCCTGCAGATCCCGGAACACCGGGGTGTCCTCGACCTTGAGCTGGATGAACATGACGACGGGGAACAGCAGCGCGCTGGCCAGGAACGGGATCCGCCAGCCCCAGGCGGCGAAGTCCGCGTCGGAGACCGAGGCGCCCACGATGAGGAAGGCGGCGTTGCCGAGGATCACGCCGAGCGGGACACCGATCTGGCCGAAGGTGCCCGCGAAGCCACGCCTGCCCTCCCCCGCGCTCTCGGTGAGCAGCAGTGCCACACCGCCCCACTGACCGCCGACCGCGATGCCCTGGAGGAACCGCAGAAGGACCAGCAGGGTGGGTGCGGCGACGCCGATGCTCGCGGCGGACGGCATCAGGCCGATGGTGAACGTCGCGGCGCCCATCATCAGCAGGCAGACGACCAGCGCGGGCTTGCGACCGACCTTGTCGCCGAAGTGACCGAACACCAGCCCGCCGATCGGGCGGGCGACGAAGCCTGCCCAGAACGTGCTGAACGACAGCAGCGTGCCCATCAGCGGCGACGCGTCGGGGAAGAACACCGGCCCGAACACGAGTGCGGCCGCGGTCGCGTAAATGAAGAAGTCGTACCACTCAATGGCACTGCCGACCATCCCCGCTGCCATCAGCTTGCGCAGCGCGCCCTTGTCGGCTCCGCGCTTGGCGGTGTCGCCCATCCTGATCACCCTTTCATACCGGCTGGTTGGTATGCGAGTGTGACCCTGATCACGGCATGGGTCAACCAGGTCGTGGCGACGGTCTCGTAGAGCGGGACCGGGGGCGCGCTGCCGAGAACGTCTGCCGAGAACGTCTGCCGGCGAAGGCTCAGCGAACGATCAGGCCATCGACGAAGAGGTCGGCGAAGGACCGGCCCACCTCTTCGGCCGTGAGCCGGCCGCCCGACTTGAACCACATCGGGAGGTGGTGGACGGACCCGAAGAAGTAGTCGACACAGAGATCCGCACTCATGTCGTCACGGAAGACGCCGGCCTCCTGGCCTTCCAGGATCAGGCCACGGAACGTCTGGTGGTAACGACGACGCTCACGCCGGATCTCCTGCTGCTTCTCCGCGCTCATCTGGTGCAGCGAGCGGAAGAAGATCGTGGTGCTCTCGAGATTCTCAGCCGTGGTGACGACGACGTCCGCGCAGGCCGAGCGCACCCGCTCCTCGACCGAGCCCTCCTGCGCGACGGCCTTGTCCAGGCGCGCCATCTGCATCCGGAGCACCCTGCCGTAGATCTCGTAGAGCAGGTCCTCCTTGGAGCTGAAGTAGTGATACATCGCGCCCTTGGTCACGCCCGCCGCCACCACGACGTCCTGGACCGACGTGCTCTCGAAACCCTTCTCCGCGAACAGCGCGAGGGCCTCGGCCAGAATCCGCTGCGGCACGGTCTTGCCGTCCACCATCGACGGCGGACGACCGGTTCGTCTCTGCGCCGGCACTGTCAACGGACCACTCCCTCGGATACGACGCCCCAACAGTAACCGACCGACCGGCATGCAATCTCCTCAACTTCCCCTCCGCAGATCCTTGCGGCCCCGCGATGGGTAGATCGACCCATCGGCCGCCGCACCCGGATGCGTCGTACGACCGACGCGGAGCGGCGCCGTGCGGACCTAGCGTCCCGAGCATGGACACCACACACATCGAGACGATCATCATCGGCGCCGGCCAAGCAGGTCTGGCGACCGGTTACCACCTGCGTCGCCGGGGACGCCCGTTCCTGATCCTCGACGCCAACGCACGCGTCGGTGACAACTGGCGGCGCCAGTGGGACACGCTGCGGCTCTACTCGCCGGCCCAGTACGACACCCTCCCGGGCCTCGCGTTCCCGGCACGGAGGTGGACCTTCCCCGGGAAGGACGACGTCGGCGACTACCTCGAGACCTACGCCCGCACGTTCGAGCTCCCGGTGCGGCTCGAGACCCGGGTCACCGGGCTGGAGCCCGACGGGGACGGCTTCCGGGTGACCACCGACCGCGGCACCTGGACCTGCGACAACGTCGTGGTCGCGACCGGCACCTTCGGGCGTACGCCGAACGTCCCCGCCGTCTCCGCGGAGCTCGACCCGTCGATCCTGCAGCTCCACTCCAGCGAGTACCGCCGCCCCGGGCAGCTGCGCGACGGCCCCGTGCTCGTCGTCGGCGCCAGCCACTCCGGGTGCGACATCGCCTTCGAGGTCGCCGAGTCGCGACCGACGATCCTGGCCGGGCGCGACTGCGGCCAGATCCCGCCGCGGCTGGACTCGCCGATCATGCACGTGGTCTTCCCGGTGCTGCTCTTCGCCTGGCGGCACATCGTCACCCGGCGTACCCCGATCGGGCGCAAGGAGATGCCCGAGATCCGCCGCCACGGCGGGCCGATGCTGCGGGTCAAGCGCGCCGACCTGGCCGCCCGTGGCGTCGAGCGGGTGACCACCCGGATCGAGGAGGTCCGCGACGGGCTGCCCGTGGTCGACGGCACCCCGCGCGAGGTCGCCAACGTGGTGTGGGCCACCGGGTTCCGGCAGGCCTTCGACTGGATCCACCTGCCGGTGCTCGACGAAGACGGCTGGCCGCGGGAGATGCGTGGCGTGGTGGCGGAGGCCGACGGGCTGTTCTTCTGCGGCCTCAGCTTCCAGTACGCCTTCAGCTCGATGCTCCTCACCGGCGCCGGGCGCGACGCGGCACTCGTCGCCGACCGGGTCACGTCCCGGATGCGGCGGCCCGCACGGGTCTCCGCGGCCGCCTGATCCGAGTACGCTCTGCGGTGGAGGTTCCTGCCGTGGCCGACATCCAGATGGAGAGCGCTCGGTCCGCCTACGCGCGCGGTGACTGGGCTGCGGCGTACACCGCCTGGTCGGGCGTCGAGGCCGAGACGCTGTCTGCCGAGGAGCTCGAGGACTTCGCCGTCGCCGCCGAGCTGACCGGCCACCACGACGAGACGGTCACCGCCCTGCACCAGGCCTTCCGCCGGAGCCAGGAAGTGGCCGACCTCGGCCGCTCGGTCCGCTGCGCGTTCCGGATCACCATGACCGCGTACGTCCACGGCGAGAGCGCCTTCGCCCGTGGCTGGACCTCGCGGGCGGAGAGCCTGGTCGCCGAGGTCGACGGGGTCGAGCGTGGGTGGGTGGACTTCCTGCGGATGTTCCGCGCGCTGGAGGCCGGTGACTTCGCCACCGCGGGTGGCTGCGCCGACGAGGTGGCCGAGCGTGGCCGACGGTTCGCCGAACCAGACCTGATCGCCCTAGGACTCTGCGCGCAGGGCCGGATGGCGCTCTACTCGGGGCGACTCACCGAGGGCCTGGCGCGGCTCGACGAGGCGATGGTCCGGGTGATCGCGGGCGAGGCCTCCCCCGTCGTGGCCGGGCACGTCTACTGCACCGCGATCGAGGGCTGTCAGGAGATCAGCGACTTCGGCCGGGTCGCGGAGTGGACGGCAGCCCTGGAGCGCTGGTGCGCCGCCCAGCCCGGGCTGCTGGCGTTCACTGGCCAGTGCGCGGTCCACCGCGGCCAGCTGCTGCGGCTGCACGGCGAGTGGCAGCAGGCACTGGAGGAGTTCGAGCACGCCACCCGCCGCTACCAGGAGGTCAACGCGCCGGACGCGGTCGGGCTGGCGGCGTACGAGGCGGGCGAGGTGCTCCGGCTGCGCGGCGAGCTCGCCGAGGCGGATGCCGCCTACGAGCGGGCGGCCGACCGGGGGTTCGACCCGCAGCCCGGCCTCGCGCTGCTCTGGTTGTCCCGCGGGCAGGACGCCGCGGCCCTGGCCGCGGTCGACCGGCTGCTCCCGGAGACGGAGGGTCCGGTGCAGCGGTGCCGGCTCCTGCCGGCCGCGGTCGAGGTGCTGGTCGAGACCGGCGAGGTCGAGCGTGCCCGCGCCGTCGCCGCCGAGCTCGACGGACTGGCAGGGCAGTTCGGCTGCGTCTGGCTCGAGGCCGCCGCCGCGCACGCCCACGGCACGGTCGAGCTGGCCGCGGGCGACGCTGCCGGTGCGCTCCCCTACCTGCGCAAGGCCCAGCAGCTGTGGGCCCGGGCCGAGGCGACCTATGAGCGGAGCCGGGCGCGGTTGCTGACCGGCCGCGCACTGGCGGGGGTCGGCGACACCGAGTCTGCCCGCCGCGAGCTCGAGGCGGCACGTACGGTCTTCCGGCAGATCGGCGCTCGCCCCGCCGCCGACGAGGCCGACGCCCTGCTCGCCCCCGTTGCGCTCCCCGCCGGCCTCACTGCCAGGGAGGCCGAGGTCCTCCGCCTGGTCGCCTCCGGCCGCAGCAACGCCCAGATCGCCGCCGACCTGGTCCTCAGTGAGAAGACCGTCGCCCGCCACCTCTCCAACATCTTCACCAAGCTCGACGTCGGCTCCCGTACCGCCGCCACGGCCTTCGCGTACGAGCATGGTGTGGTCTGAGAGGCACCACCGACTATGGATGTAGTGTCGGCGCGGTGACAGACCGCCGTACCGCCCTGCTCGACGCCGCCCTCGAGATCGTCGGCACTCAGGGCATGCGAGGGCTCACCCACCGTGCCGTGGACGCGGCCGCGGGGGTCCCTGCCGGCTCGACGTCGAATCTCTTCCGCACCCGCGAGGCCCTGATCCTCGGGATCGTCGAGCGCTTCATCGCCCGCGAGCGGGCCATGGCGACCGGCCCCTACGACGCGATCGATCCATCACCCGAGGGCGTCGCGACCGCGTTCGGCCGCTTCGTGCAGCGGGCGCTGGGCCCCGACCGGCCGGTGACTCTCGCCCGCTACGCCATCTTGGTGGAGACCGCACAGAACCCCGTCCTGCGTAAGGGGCTGGCGTCCGGCGCGGACCAGGTCGACCGGTGGACGCTCGACATCCTCACCCGTGCGGGTTCGCAGCACCCGGAACGCGACCTCGGCGTCCTCGCCAACTACGTGACCGGTCTGGTGCTGCACGAGCTCGCGCTGCCCTCGCCCGACCTCGACGCGGCCGCCAGGGTCCGTACGCTGATCGACACTCTCGGGTGGAAGGACCGTTGACCCGGGGTGCACTACAGATGTAGTTTACGCATGGGAGACAACGCCCTTGGATGGAGCACCCCATGACCGACACCGCCACCCTGTCCACGCTGACCCGGACCCAGCGATCCGGCTTCATCGACACCCTCGAGAGCCTCGCACCCGATCAGTGGCTCGCCCCGTCACTGTGCCGCGAGTGGCGCGTCATCGACGTCGCCGCGCACCTGGCCTGGGCGCCGGTGATGAGCGCCGGCGCCGGCGTCGTCGCGATCGCCCGGTACGGCCTTTCGATGAACCGGCTGATCGCACGCTCCGCCATTGCCTGGTCGGAGCGTGGCCAGGCCGCGATCCTCGAGCAGCTCCGCGCCAACGCGCTCAACGACGCCTGCCCGATCGGCATGCCACCGGTGGCGGCGCTCGCAGACGCCGTGGTGCACGGCCTCGACGTACGTCGCGCGCTCGGGCTCCCGGGCCAGGTGCCGGTCGAGTCGCTGGCGCCGCTGTCCGACTTCGCGCTCGGCACGCCCTGGCCGATGAACGTCGTCGTCGGCGGCAGCGCCCGGCGCCGGGTCGCCGGCGTCCGGCTGGTCGCCACCGACACCGACTGGTCACACGGCGAGGGTCCCGAGGTCCGTGGCACCGCCGAGGCGCTCCTGCTGCTCCTCTACGGGCGCTCGCCCCGTCCCGACGAGCTCACCGGCGAGGGCGCGCCGACGCTCAACCCGGCGCCTCGTTCCGCTCGTCGGCCAGGCCCGCGCTGACCATCACGGAGGCGAGCGCGGTGCGCTGGTAGAGAACCCGCCGGCCGCTGCGCCAGCAGGTGACCAGGCCGGTACGTCGTAGCACCGACAGATGGGAGCTCACGGTGGCGGCAGCGAGGCCGATCTCCCGGGCCAGATCGGTCGTCGAGCGCGGCACCTGTAGGCTCATCAGGATCTCGCTCCGGCTGCGGCCCAGCAGCTCGCCCAACGCGTCCTCGTGGTCCACCGGCACGGGACGGTCCGTCCACAGGGTGCCGATCCCCCGCGCGCCGTACGTCAGGCTGGGCTCACCGAGGAGGCCGAGCTCGACCCACATCCGCGGCCACACGAAGACAGACGGGACCAGGGTGAGGCTTGCGCCGTCGATGTCGCCGTCGGTGGCGCTGTGGATGCGGATGGCCTGATCGGTGAGCTGCAGCGAGGGGTGCAGATCCGAGAGCAGGGACGCGATGCCGCCGCGCGCCAGCCGGTCCAGCCGGTAGGCGACGTCGGCGTCGAGGACTCCTCGAAGTCGCGGCCAGTAGGGCTCGAGAACCTGGTGCCAGTAGCGCTCGAGCTCTGCCGCCACCCGTTGCGGAGCATCGGAGTCCTCGAGCACGCGGCGTACGGCCGGCGTGACCCCGACCCCGCCGCAGGCCCGCTGCAGCTCCAGCAGAAGGTGCTCGTGCGGCCAGCCAGCGACCAGCTCGAGCTGTTCCTCGATGGTGGTCTCGGTGCTGGTGGCGCCGACGAAGAGGAACTCGGCGACGTGTCCACCGGGCGGCACGACCGCCCGGAGCAGCTCGTTGTCGACCTGCCGCAGGTCGCCGCGCACCCGGTCGTACCAGCCCCGGTGCAGCGGATGGATGACACCGGAATGGGCCGCGTACAGGCTCTTCACGGCCTCGGCCAACGGCGAGAACGCGAAGCGTGTCCGGGCGAGCACGGCGGCGCTGAGCCGCAGCTGGATCATCAGTCGAGAGTCTGGCACACGTTCTCGACGGTGCCGTCGATCTCCGCGAACTCTCGCTGTCCGTCCGGGTGCCGGAGGTAGTCGATGTTCCCGGAGACGACGTAGACACCCGGCGGGGTGGGCTCGTTCGGCACCCGGATCACCGCCAGCCCGTTGCCGTGGAAGCGGAAGTCGACACCGCCGTCCGCGCTGATCGTCGCGCGAAGGGTGCCGGAGGTGTCGCGACGGATCGAGTCGCCGCTGTCGACGTTCGTGAAGCGGAACCCGAGCGACCCCTGGGTGTCGACCACCCGCGGCGACCCGTCCGGGAACGCCTCCACCACCCGGGTGATCTCGTGGTCGTACAGGACGTCTGCCTGCACCTCGAACGCGCAGCTCTCCCCCGCCGCGAGGTGGAACGGTGGCGTGAAGGTCTGCTCCCACCCGGACCCGCCTCCCTGATCCGCGAACGCCGCCGGGACGAGGGCGTTCACCGCCACGATCGCCGCTCCGATCGGTACCAACCGTCGCACGGTCTTGTTCATGGTTGCTCCTGTGATGCTGAGGAAATCGGACACGCACCATCGTGGAGAGCAACCTCGATCGCGGCGACGATTAGGCCCAGACCGAAAGCTCAGCCGCCGGCGAGAGGCCACGGATCCGGGAAAAGATCAACGTTGTCTTTACCCAGAGCGCCGCCCATAGTTGACGTCCTCCGACGGAAGGCGGGTACGTGGGCGAGCAGGTCGACAGGGTCGGGCAGATCGGCGAGGAGCAGCGGTCGGTGGAGGCGATGCATGCGCTCCTCGAGGCGGAGGTGAGCGCGAGGTGCGCGGCACAGGAGCGCGCGATCGCGGCGCCCGTCGACGGGCCGGGCGAGCGTTACACCAGGGATCTCGAGGTCGCACAGCTGGCCGAGAGCATCCGACAGCTGCGGGCGGCGGAGCACGCGCTGTGCTTCGGGCGGATCGATCGGTCCGACGGCGGGGCCCTGCACATCGGCCGGATCGGGTTGCGCTCCGAGGACGGCGAACCGCTGCTCATCGACTGGCGGGCCGACGCCGCACGACCGTTCTACGCGGCGACCATGGCCGCGCCGATGGGGGTGCGTCGGCGTCGCCACCTGCGGCTCGACGGGCGTCGGGTCGTCGACGTCAACGACGAGATCCTCAACGGTACGTCGCCGACCGCTGCGGACCTCGTCGGCGACAGTCCGCTCGTCACTGCACTGAGCACGGCCCGGACCGGGCGCATGCACGAGGCCGCGGCGACCCTCCAGGCCGAGCAGGACGAGATCGTCCGCTCGCCCCATCGCGGGATCATGGTCGTCGACGGCGGTCCGGGCACGGGCAAGACCATCGTCGCGCTGCACCGCGCGGCGTACGTGCTGTACGCCTTTCCCTCGATCGCCGACCGGGGCGTACTCGTCTTCGGGCCGAACCAGCGCTTCCTCTCCTACATCTCCGAGGTGCTGCCCTCGCTCGGCGAGAACGACGTGAAGCTGGCGACGATGTCCGATCTGGTGGGTGCGGAGGCGACCCTCGCCGAGCCGGACCGCGTCGCACGGATCAAGGGACGCGCGGCGCTCGCCGACGGCCTCTCGCTCGTGCTGGGGCGCCATCAGCCGCACGGCGTACCGCTGGAGCTGAAGACCACCCACGACACGGTGACGCTCGACCCGGCGGTCGTCGACGCCGCTCGCCGGCAGGCCCTGCAGAACGACGTCGGGCACAACCGGGCCCGTGCCCTCTTCACCGAGTACGTCGTCGATGACCTGGTCAACGAGCTGGAGCGGCGCACGACGACGGAGATGACCGACTTCGAGGAGGAGCTGGAGGCGCTGCTCGGCATCGACCTCGACCGGTTCGCGGGGGTCGACGGTGAGACGTCGGGAGACGATCTGGACATCGACTGGGACAGCATCCGTGAGGATCTCCTCGAGGACCCGACCATCGATCGCGCGATCGCCCGGGTCTGGCCCCGGCTCTCCGCCGAGGAGCTCGTCGGCGACCTCCTGAGCAGCCGCGACGTACTCATCGCCGTTCTTCCCGAACTCACCGCGGAGGACCTCGCGCCCCTCGGTGCTCGCGACGGGTGGAGCAGCGCGGACCTGGCCCTCCTGGACGAGGCGCGCGCCCTCGTCGAGGGTGCGCCCGAGGCGAGCTACGGACACATCGTCGTGGACGAGGCCCAGCAGCTCTCCGAGATGGAGTGGCGGGCGTTGATGCGCCGCTGCCCGAGCCGGTCGATGACCATCGTCGGAGACCTCGCGCAAGCAGGGCCCTCGACCACCCTCCGGTCCTGGGACGACGCGTTGAGGCCGTACGTCGATGAGCGCTTCGCCCACCACCGGCTGACGGTCAACTACCGCACCACGACCGAGATCCTGCTCGCCACCGAGCCCCTGCTGGCCGAGATCGCTCCCGATCAGCAGCTCTCCAGATCGATCCGGCACGGGGACCGGCCGCGCGTCCTCGACGTCACGGAGGAGACCCTCGGCTCGACACTGAGCGACCTGATCGCCGAGGTGGCTCAGGAGCATCCCGGTGAGCTGATCGGCGTCATCGCCACCACCGACCGGTCGCGCGCTCTGGAGACCGAGGTCGAGAGCGCCGGCGCAACCATCGTCGCCGCACCCGACGCCCGGGGCTTGGAGTTCGACACCGTGATCATCGTCGACCCCGCGGGCATCCGAGCGGCCGGGGATGCCGGCCCGCGCGACCTCTACGTCGCTCAGACCCGTGCGACGAAACGCCTCCTGAGCCTGAACCCGTCCGCCACGGGCCGCGATCGAGGGTGAATCCCGCTCATCGGCCCGCCCCGTGGTTAGCATCGGTTACCGCACCCGTACGAACGCTCGTGCGTGGCATGTCATCAGCTTCGCCGTCGCATCGTTCGCGGTCGTGCTTCAGCTCGCCCTGGTCATCCAGGGTGGCCAGCACCTGAGCAGCGAGACCGACCCGGACCTGCAGGCCGGCTCGCCGGACCTGGCGACCCGGAGGGCTGTGGACCGACCGGCGTCTGCCGACCAGCGACGACGACAGCCCGCCGGCCATATCGCCCCAGATCGTTCCCTGACCTTCTCGCGCCCTCAGCAAACCCCTCCCGCACCGCCGCCACGGCCTTCGCTTACGAGCACGACGTGCTCTGGAAAGGCCCTCGAGCAACCAATTTGGCGAGGCGCATCGAGGCCAGGTGCGGGATGCTGCCAGGGTGCCGTTCCTCAGCCCGAAGTGTCCCGTCTCCGAGAAGGCCCGTGACTGGGTCGAGTCATCGGTCGACTGGCTGCGCGCGGAGTTCGGCGACACCGCCCTGTTCGGTGAGGTGCTCTTGCCGAGCTCCGTCCTCTCGCTGTGGTCGGGCAGCGAGCTGACCGATGCGGAGCGGGTGCTGGAGATGATCTGCGCCCGGATGGATGCGCCACGCGCCTCGATCGATCTGCACCTCACCGAGGACGAAGCCGACCCGGGCCTCGGTGGAACAGTGCCGTTGGCCAGCCAGTGGAGCGGCGAGGCCGGTCACTACCGCCGCGACGGCGATCGCTTCGTGGTCGCGGTCAGCCGTGGCGAGCTCGGGTCTCCGGTCTCGCTCACGGCGACACTTGCGCACGAGGTCGGCCATGTCCGTCTCCTGGGCGAGAACCGCATCTCACCCAACCGGTACGACCAGGAGCAGCTCACCGATCTCATCACTGTTGTCTTCGGTCTGGGCGTATTCACCGCCAACGCAGCGTTCGACTACCACCAGGACAGCACCGGCTGGCGCACTCAGCGTCTCGGGTATCTGGGCGAGCAACTGCTCGGCTACGCCTTGGCGTACGTCGCTCACTCTCGTGGCGAACACGCCCCCGCATGGGCGGCGCATCTGGACACGAATCCCCGCGCCTACATGAAACAGGGCCTGCGATATCTGAGAGCGCGTAGCCACTGAGCATCACAATTTCCTTGCTGTGCCCAGGCGAGCAGCGATTCGTGCCGCACGTCGCTCGGGACCGAACGCCAGGATGGTCGAGAGGGGCCCGGGATGGGCGTTCGATGAGATGGCACGGACGCCGCGGCAGCCACAACGAAACTGGCTCTGACTTGTGTGCCAAGTCAGAGCCAGTTTTGTTTCGGTCGGGCTGACAGGATTTGAACCTGCGGCCCCTTGACCCCCAGTCAAGTGCGCTACCAAGCTGCGCCACAGCCCGAAACTGCGAGTGGAATTTCTCCCCTCGAAGCGATCCGAACATTACCGCACGCCGCCAGCGAGCCTCCAATCGGTGCCCCCTCGGCGCGCCGGAGCGACCAGGAGCGCCGCCTACAAGGGAAGAGTCGCCACAACACGGCCGCCATCGACGTACCCGGCCTCCAGGGTGCCGCCCAGCTCCTCGGCGCGCTCGCGCATCGATGCCAGCCCGACGCCGCGGGTCCACGGGTGGGCGGACACGCCGTGGTCGGACACCCGGACGACCAGCGCACCATCGGTGACGTGGAAGGCGGCCTCGGCGAGGTCTGAGCCGCTGTGTCGTGCGGCGTTGCGGAGCGCCTCGACGGTGATCCGGTACGCAGCGACCTCGACGGCGGCGCTCAGTGGCGGCAGGTCAGGGGCGGCGATGGTGATCCGCATGGCCCGCCCGTCCGGCGTACGCAGCAGCTCGGCCTGCTGCCGGATCGCCGGCACCAGGCCGAGCTCGTCGAGTGCGGGCGGGCGCATGCCGTAGACCAGCTCGCGGATCTCGCGGATCGCGGCGCCCGCCTCGACGCGGAGGGCACCGAGCAGATCAGCCGCGGGGTCGTCCCGAATCCTGTTCCGGGCGGCGTCGGCGATGAAGGCGATCCCGGAGAGCCGGGGGCCGAGGCCGTCGTGGAGGTCGCGGCGCAGCCGGCGTCGCTCCTCCTCGATGGCGGTGACCGTCAGCTCGCGCGACTCCTGCAGCTGGTCGGCGAGCAGGCGGGCCCGGAGCGACTGGGCGAGCAACGGGCGGGCCAGGTCGAGGACGTGCCGGTCGCCGGCGGTCAGCGCCAGATCACCGGCGCGGAGCCCGACGACGAGCTCCCCGGAGCGGCCGTCGCCGAGGGCGAGGGGAAGCGCACGGACGTGGATGACGGCGGTTCCCGACGTGGCCACGACGTCGTCCTCGACGCGGAGCTCGGCGTACGGCAGGACCAGCGCCTCGCGGATCGCGCGCAGCGCCAGCTCCGGGTCGTCCCCGATGTTCTCGGCGACCTGTCCGGCGGCACCGAGCGGGTCCGGCCGGGTGCCGAACAGCAGCCCGTCGATCACCCCGAGCATGGCGAGCCGCAGCGGGTGGAAGAGGGCGGCGACCAGGGCCGCCGCGAGCGCCATCGTGCCCACGCTCGGCGGCCTGCCACCGAGGAGCAGCTCCGCGACGCCTTCGATCGCGGCGTACAGCCCCATGTAGGTGACGACCGCGGTGAGGAACACGACGGCCTGGACGATCAGGCCGCGCACGTCGACGACCTCCGGCTGCCGGAGCCCGAGGTACATCGTCGGACCCACGACGCCGAAGAGCGCGAAGCCGGCGCCGTAGGCGACCCCGGCACCGGTCCCCCGCCCGCTCACCCCGTCCAGCGCGAACACGATGAAGAAGAACACCATGCCGGCGCTGGTCAGGCTCAGTGCCAGCCAGGCCAGGGCCCGGCGGTCGGCGCCGTCGCTGCGCTCCAGCTTCCACCAGGTGTGCAGGAGACAGGCCGTCGACAGCGTGACCCCGGTCGGCAGCAGCAGGCCGGCGGGACCCCATGGCCCACTCCAGGTCAACGACGCGATCGACAGCAGCCCGGCCCCGCACACGACGACCAGCGCGACGAAGTCGACCGGGTGGCGCCAGCGCAGACGTGGGTACGCCGTCACACCCAGCGGCAGCAGCAGCGCGCCACCGGCGACGAAGGCCCACCGCGCCAGGCCGGGCTCGACCCGCCAGGTGAGCGCGCCGGCAAGCACAGCCAGCCCACCGAGCACGAGCGGCGCGCCCTGCGCCGGCGCCCGCAGGCGGACCAGCATCGCCGCCCCGCTGACCGCCGCACTGAGCCCGAGCACCGCGATGCCGACGAGCTCGGGGTACGTCACGGTCCCCGACCGCCTTCGCCCAACCCGCCCTCGCGGGCCCGGATGATCGCGGCCGCGCGGTCGGTCACCTGGAGCTTGGCGAAGATGCTGGTGAGGTGGTTGCTGACGGTCTTCGGCGAGAGGAACAGCTGCTGGGCGATCGCGCCGGTACGCGACCCGGTCGCCAGCAGGTCGAGGATCTCGCGCTCCCGGCCGGTCAGCTCGGGAAAGGGGACCTCGGCCCGGGCCGGGACCGCGCTGAAATGGGCGAGCACGCGGGCCGCGACCCCCGGGCCGAAGATCGCCTGGCCGGCGACAACGGCGCGGACGGCGCCGACGATCTCGTCCTGCTCGGCGCCCTTGAGGAGGTAGCCGCGCGCGCCGGCCTGCATCGCGGTGAACACGGTCGCGTCGTCGTCGTACATCGTCAGCATGAGCACCGCCGTCTCCGGCACCGCTGCCCGGATCCGTCTGGTCGCCTCGACCCCGTCGACCCCCGGCATCCGTACGTCCATCAGGATCACGTCCGGTCGCGACAGCTGGGCCTCGCGTACGGCCGACTCGCCATCGCTGACCTCGCCCACGACCTCGAGATCGTCGATGGTGTCCAGGAGTGCGCGCAACCCACCGCGTACGACCGGATGGTCGTCGGCGAGCAGGATCCGCACCGTCATGAACTCATCATGAACGCAACCGGCGCCGACCGTCCCGGGAACTGTTTCCCGCCCCGACCAGGGCACACCGGGAACAGCTCGGGCAGTTCGGACCTGACTCCAGGAACCCACGATGGCACACGTTTGCTGCATCACCACTCACGAGAGGAGTCACCATGAGCACCATGACCACCCGCAGCACCGTGCCCAGCACCGGCCAGAAGGTCGGCCTCGTCCTGGCCGGCCTGATGAGCGCCCTCAACATCCCCGGGGTCCTGTTCCCCGCGGACGAAGGCGAGGCCGGCCCGCCGATGGCGGTCCTCGTCGCCGGCTCGATCCTCGGCATCGTCGGTCTCGCCGCGGCGATCGCGGCGTGGCGCGGCAACCAGCTGGCCGCGCGGATCGCGGCCGGCGCCCTCATCATCGTGACCTTGACCGGGTTGCCGGCGTTCTTCGTCGACGGCGTCCCCACCCTCCTCAGGATCCTTGCCGGGGTGTCGATCCTGTGGACCGTCGCCGCGATCTACCTGATGTTCGCAGCGCCTCGCAGGTCGCCGGCGTTCGACCGCGGTGAGCCCCGATGATCGCGATCGTCACCCTCCTGGCCGCGTTCCCGCTCGGCTACCTCCTGCGGTCCCACCTGGCCGCCAACACGGCCTACGCGATCGCCTATCTGTGGGCCTTCGTCTTCCAGACCCTGTATCTGCTGCTCGACGCGCTGAGTCCGGACGCCTCGGCACCGGCGTTCGAGGCAGGGTCGTTCCCGGTGGCGTACGGCGTGGTCGCCCTCGGCATCTTCACCGTCGGCTTCGGGCTGGTCGCACTCGGCCGCTACGTCGCGGTACGGCGCGGCAGGACCGTTCCCGTCCGGCGGGGCGACAGGATGGCGATCACGGGCTGAGGGCGCGGGCCGCCGTGGCGCTACTCCTGGCCGTCTCGGGGCGGTGCCGAAGCGAGCGCCTCGGCGGCCTCGTCGATGATGGCGCGCATCGACTCCTCCGCCGCGGCGGGGTCGCCGTTGCGGATCGCGAGGGCGACCTTCTCGTGCAGCTCGATGGCGGTCGGGTTCGGGGTCGCCGGCATCAGGTGATGGTGCGTACGTCCGGCGAGGAGCTCGGCGACGAGGTCGCCGAACGCGGCGAGCATCTCGTTGCCGCAGGCGCTCAGCAGGACGCGGTGGTAGACGGTGTCGGCCTCCAGGTAGGCCTCGAGGTCGCCGGAGGCGGCGTGGACGACCATGTCGGCCACGGCCCGGGCCAGGGCACCATGGTGCTCGGGCGAGGCGCGCTCGGCGGCCAGTCGAGCCGCGATCGGCTCGAAGCCGCGGCGCAGCTCGGAGAGCGAGAGCAGCTGCTCACGGCGGCCTTCGCCGTCGAGCCGCCAGCGGATGACCAGCGGGTCGAAGACGTTCCACTCCTGGCGCGGGAGGACGGTGATGCCGACGCGGCGCCTGGTCGCGACCAGGCCCATCGCCTGCAGCACCCGCACCGCCTCGCGGGCGACCGGCCGCGAGACCTCGTACGTCGCCTGGATCCCCTCCAGCGTGAGCACCGAGCCGGGCGGCAGCTCGGCAGAGACGATCTGGCGCCCGAGTGCGTCCCTCACGCTCTGGTGCAATCGGTGCGCGGCCTCGCCGCTGGAAGTCGTCACGGCGGCATCGTCGCACATCCTCGGCTCAGCGCAATCGGAATCCTTTACAACGCCTCGCCTTGCCAAACGGATGCCTTTTGATGCACGCTGTGACGCGTGACACAGAACCCCCTCCTCGTCGTCATGGGAGTCTCCGGCTCCGGCAAGTCGACCGTAGGCGCAGCGATCGCCCAGCGCCTCCGGGTCCCCTTCGCCGACGCCGACGACTTCCACCCGCCGGAGAACATCGCGAAGATGGCCTCGGGCCGTCCGCTCGACGATCACGACCGGCAACCCTGGCTGAACACGCTCGGCGGCTGGCTCGCCGAGCACGAGCACACCGGTGCGGTGCTGAGCTGCTCGGCGCTCAAGCGCAGCTACCGCGACCTGCTCCACCGGCGGGCGCGCCGCCTCCGGCTCCTCCACCTCAGCGGCACTCCCGAGGTGGTCGAGGCGCGCCTTTCCGCGCGTGCGGGGCATTTCATGCCACCGTCGTTGCTGCGCTCGCAGTTCGCCACCCTCGAGCCCCTGGCTCCCGACGAGCAGGGCACGACCATCGACATCGACCAGGACATCGATGCGATCGTGGACCGGTACCTCGCCACCCTTCACCCCACCTCGAACCTGACCAAGGAATCCGCATGAACATCCTCGCCGCCGCGATCGAACCGGTCGCACCGGTCGCCTCAGGAGGCGTGCTGCTCGCCGCCGCCCTGGCCTCGATCGCGCTGATCGTCGTCCTCATCACCTACGTCAAGCTGCACCCGTTCCTCGCCCTGCTGCTCGGTGGCATCGCGGTCGGCGTGCTCTCCGGCCGCAACGTGATGGACGTGATCACCTCCTTCGGCAACGGCTTCGGCACAACCGCGACCGGCGTCGGCCTGCTGATCGCGCTGGGCGCCATGTTCGCCAAGCTCCTCTCCGACTCCGGCGGCGCCGACCAGATCGTCGACACGATCGTGGGCAAGTCCTCGATCCGTACGCTGCCGTGGGCGATGGCCCTCGTCGGCGCGATCATCGGCCTGCCGATGTTCTTCGAGATCGGCCTCGTGCTGCTGATGCCGGTCATCTACCTGGTCGCCCGGCGCGCCCAGGTCTCGCTGATCACGGTCGGCATCCCGACCCTCGCCGGCCTCTCCGCGATGCACGGCCTGGTGCCGCCGCACCCGGGTCCGCTGGCCGCCATCGGCGCGCTCCAGGCCGACCTCGGCACCACGCTCGCGCTCGGCGTACTCGTCGCCATCCCGGTCATCATCGTCAGCGGTCCGCTGTTCGGCCGGCTCGCGGGCCGGTGGGTCGTCGTCGACGCGCCGCACACCTTCGACGCCGCGCCGGTGACCGAGGGCTCCACCGACGTCCGCCGTCCGTCCTTCGGCATCACCCTGTTCAGCGTCCTGCTGCCGCTGGTCCTGATGCTCGCCAAGGCGATCGTCGACATCGTCGTCAACGACCCGGAGAACCAGGTCCAGCAGATCTTCGACGTGATCGGCTACCCGCTCGTCGCGCTGACCATCGCGGTGATCGTCGCCATGTTCACCCTCGGCCGCGGTGCCGGGATGGACCGCCGTCAGATCGCCAAGACCGTCGAGCAGTCGCTCCCGCCGATCGCGGGCATCGTGCTCATCGTCGCCGCCGGCGGTGGCTTCAAGCAGTCGCTGATCGACACCGGCATCGGCACCCAGCTCGCCGACTGGGCCCAGGGCTCCGGCATCTCCGCGATCCTCCTCGCGTGGGTGCTCGCGGTCCTCATCCGCCTCGCCACCGGCTCGGCGACCGTCGCCACCATCACCGCCTCCTCGCTGGTGGTCGACCTGGTCGCGAACATGCCCACCGCCGAGGTCTCGCTCGTGGTGCTGGCCGTCGGCGCCGGCTCGGTGTTCTTCTCGCACGTCAACGACGCCGGGTTCTGGCTGGTCAAGGAGTACTTCGGCCTCGACGTGGTCCAGACGATCAAGTCCTGGTCGCTGATGGAGACGGTGCTCTCGGTGTCCGGGCTGGTGTTCGTGCTGGCGCTGAGCCTGGTGATCTGAGACCCACCCTCACCAAACTGTCGGTGCTGTCCGACACAATCACTCCTGACACATGGATCACACCCACCACAGGAGCACACCGTGTCGGATACACCTTCCCCATCCAACACAGCCCCGAACAGCACCGACTCGACCGACAGCCCAGCGCCCTCCGGCAAGCTCGACCCGATCTCCCGCAAGGGCACCCCTGCCCACCGCACCAGGTCGAAGCGGGAGGGCGCTGGGCGGCGTCAGGGGATGCCGGTGCAGGCGATCAGCCTGTCCGTCCCGGCATCCCTGGCCGCACAGTGGAAGACCTACAGCCAGGAGGTCCCGCGCTCGCTGGTCGACGTCATGCTCGACGCCGTCGCCGCGACCCGCCCCAGGCTCCCGGTCCTCCTGCGGGCCCACCAGGCCGCGCTGCGCGAGAAGACCAGGCCCGTCTCCGACGGCACCTTCCTGCGCACCGTCCCGCAGCCGAAGCGCCTCGAGGACCCGTACGTCACGATGCCCCTGCGCCTGCTGGCGACGAACGTCGACGTGCTCGATGCCATGGTCCACGAGATGGCCGCGGAGTCCCGCTCACAGCTGGTCGTGGTGGCGCTGACCGCGTGGCTCGCCGACCGGCGCGCCGAGGAGCAGGTCTACGCCGAGCAGCTCGAGCTCGAGGTGCCGGAGGACCCGTTCGACCGTCCCTGAGCGCGTCCGGGACGGTCCCCCGTCCCGGACGCGTCCGGTCTCAGAGCACCTTGGTGCCGTACATCTCCCCCAGCGGGTCGGCGAGGAGCTCGAGCCGCTCGCCGTCGGGACCCGTGAAGTAGATCGACGACTTAGACTCGACCATGTAGTCGATGCCGGCGTCGTCGAGCTTGGCGCGCAGGTAGTCCCACTTCTCGTGGGTCACCGAGATCGCGATGTGGTGCAGCCCGCCGAGCACCTCGGCGTACGGACCCAGGTCGAGCCCGGGGAGCGTGAAGAAGGCCAGCAGGTTGCCCGCCCCGACGTCGAAGAAGAAGTGGTCGGAACCGGCGTAGTCGCGGTTCTCGAAGATCTCGGTCAGCGGGAACTCGAGGAGCCCCTGGTAGAAGTCGATCGACCGGCGTACGTCGGAGGAGAGCAGCGCGGTGTGGTGGATCCCCCGGGCCGTGCTGGCCGGACG
Source organism: Nocardioides sp. NPDC126508 (assembly GCA_040302365.1). Classification (GTDB taxonomy): domain Bacteria; phylum Actinomycetota; class Actinomycetes; order Propionibacteriales; family Nocardioidaceae; genus Nocardioides. The sequence continues at coordinate 771,648 of JBEOUM010000001.1, read as the reverse complement.
GGAGCCCTCCTCACGGAGGTACTCCCTCTTGATCCGCTCACGGTCCTTCGTGATGAAGTCCATGTCGATGCTCATCGTGCGCTCCTCATGGAGACCAGTCTAGTTTCTGCATCAACCGTTAGCCTAAGCAGCCAACGCTCCCAGCCGATGCGCGGTGCTGATGAAGCACCGGTTCCGAATCGGTAAGGTGTACCTCATGGACGAGGTCAAGTGGCTCAGTAACGACGAACAAGTCGCGTGGCGCTCCTGGCTCGCCGTCAACGCACAGCTCACCGCGCGGATGAACCGCGACCTCCAGGCCAAGAACGGCCTCTCCCTCGCCGACTACGACGTCCTGGTCAACCTGACCGACGTCCCCGACCGGTCACTGCGGATGTACGAGCTCGGCGACAAGCTGCAGTGGGAGAAGAGCCGGCTCTCGCGCCAGGTGATGCGGATGGCTGCGCGCGGCCTCGTCGAGCGCCGCGAGTGCCTCGACGACCGGCGTGGCGCCTATGTCGACCTCACCCCGGCCGGGCTCGAGGCCATCGAGGCCGCCGCTCCCGAGCACGTGAAGCTGATCCGCCACGTCATGTTCGACGCGTTCACCCCCGAAGAGGTGGCGGCGCTGACGAAGCTCTATCAGGGAGTGCTGGAGCGCCTCGAGGTCAAGGCCCCCGAGGTCGCCGCGGACGGTTCCGCCGCCTAGCCCGACAGCCCACGACGGCAGCCCAGAACGTACGTCAGGCCCGCAGGTCGCCATCGGTGACCTGCGGGCCTGAGCTCGTGGCAGCTAGCGCCTGACACCGAAGGCCGAGACGACCTTCTGCGTCACCGTGTTGCCGGCGTCGTCCCGGGCGGTGGCCCGGATCGAGACCATCTCGGCACCGCGCGCGGGAGTGCGCAGGGTGGTCTCCCAACGGTCACCGTCCTTGCGCAGCTTCACCGCGGCCCAGGTCGAGCCACCGTCGTAGCTGACCTCCAGGGTCGCCGCCTTCACCGAGCCCGCGCGCTCGGCACCCGGCACCGTGTACGGCACCACCGCGAACGGGACCTCGGAGCCGGCACGCACCGTGCCGTCCAGCGCCGTGTCCACGTCGTAGTCGAGCTGGAGCAGCGGCAGCGGCGTACCGGCCTCACCGTCGGGGACCGGGTCGGCCTGGTCGGCGACGAACTCCCAGGACGTACGGGTGCTGGTCGAGTAGCGGTGCGTCTCGTCGGCCGCGTCGGTGTCGATCTCGAACCGGTACGTCTGCGGCCCTTCGGCCACGGGGACGCTCGTCTGAACGGCCTGGTCGATGCTCTTCCGGATGAGAGTGTTGCCACGGTAGAGCCGCGACTCGACGGGGGTCTCGCCCCACGGGAACGTACCGGTGATCCCGGCCGGTCCACTGGCGGGGGCGACGTTGACCGCGAACCAGTCAGCGCTGTGACGCGGACCCCAGAAGCCGTCGCCCGTACGGGGCGCCGTCACCGGAGCGAACCAGTTGCGCACCGTGGTGCTGCGCGGCGCGTACGCCTGGCGCACACCCCGCTGCTCCCAGCCGCTCTGGTGGTGGACGTTCTCGTACCACTCGACACCTGCATAGGTGGACACGTAGTCGGTCCGCTCCGACGCCGTCTGCTGCAGTGCCTCGACGCTGAGGCACGGCGGCCACTGGTAGCCGCGGCAGTCGGCGCGATCGTCGACCGCGAGCCGTTCCTCGGTGTCGTTGTAGCGGCTCTTCACCGTGGCGAGCTGCCGGGTGGTCGGAGCCAGCGCGAGGTCGGCCGGGATCTCACCGGGCCAGCTCTTCGAGATGTCGTAGAGGTAGCTCGGGAACTCCACAGCGGTGCCCTCCAGGGTCACCTTGCCCTTCTCGGCGGCAGCCAGGAGCTTCTCGCCCTGAGCCGAACGCAGCGAGACGACGGGCAGCTCCTCCTGGGTGACGTAGTCGACCAGCGGGCCCGGACGGTCGTTGACGACCACGAGCAGAGCAGCGCCGGCAGCCTGTGCGGCCGCCTCCCGCTCCTCGGTGGTGACGGCGTCGTCCCTGGTCACGAGCACGGCACGGCCCTTGGCGTCGACGCCCTCGTAGTCGGCGGAGATGCCCTTGCCCGCCGCGACGGTCCGCAGCGAGACCCGGCCGTCGAGCCTGGCCGAACCGAGCTGGTAGGTCGGGTCGAAGGCGAGCGACCCCGAGCCGCGTGCGGTCACGTCCAGCGCCGGCTCGGTGGCCCGCCAGCGAACCGCGAAGTCGAACTCGGCGCTGTCGACCGGGCCACCGGCCTCGGCGTAAAACGAGTCGACGTCGACCGGGACGGCGTAGGTGGCGGCGAAGGTCGCGTAGAGCCCGCCGATGCCGGAGTCGTTGAAGAACTGGAACCGGCGGTAGGCGACGTCGCTGTCCTTGGGCGTCTTCAGGGTGAGCTCGTCGGCCTTGCGGGCGTCGAGCACGAGCGACTGGTCCTTGTCGGTGACGACGACCTGCGGGTCACCGACCAGTGCGACACCGGTCGAGCCGGGGCCCTTCGAGCCGGCGACGTCGAGGAACGCCGTGGCCGAGTACGTCCCGGGCTGCAGGCGCTGGGTCGGCACCGTGCCGGTGGCCGGGTCGATCGGCAGCGTGCTGACGAACTGGTCGCCGTAACGGTAGAAGGTGACGTACCCGGAGGCGGGTTCGCCGGACCGGTCGAGCGCGGTGATGTCGAGGCCGTAGCGCTCCTCCTCCTTGACCAGCGCGGTCGCGGTGCGCACCGTGATCTCGCCGGAGGCGTCGGTCGCGACCACGGCGCCGCTGTACTTGCCCGTGAGCGGAGCGTCGTCGGCGTCGGCGGTGATGGTGACCTCGGCGCTGCCGCCGGCCGGGACGACCACGTGGTCGGCGGAGAGCGAGACGAGGTCGCTCGCCTTGCCGTCCGGTCCGGTGACGTCGGTGCTCAGGGCGAGCGTCACGTCGGCGTCGGTCGAGTTGGTGTAGGTGACCGTGCCGTTGGCGGGCTCGTCACCGTCGTGCGGCCAGCCGTAGAAGCCGAGGAACCCGTCGCTCGTGCCGTCCACGCCGTCGAGCGCGGCGGGCACGTCGAGGCGGCCGGTGCCGACCTCGTACGCCGGTGCGTCGATGTCCGCGGCCGAGGAGACCAGCGCCGCCTTGAGCTCCGCTCCGGTCAGGTCCGGGTGGGCGCCCTTGACGATCGCGGCGGCGCCCGCGACGTGCGGGGTGGCCATCGAGGTGCCGTCCATCGAGCGGTACCAGCCCTCGCCGGAGGACTGCTGCGAGCGGGCCGCGACGATCCCGACGCCCGGCGCGGTCAGGTCGGGCTTGATCGCGTGGTCGCCGACCCGCGGGCCGTAGCTGGAGAAGTCGGCGCGTACGTCCTGGTCATCGACCGCACCGACCGTGAGGGCGGCGTCAGCAGTGCCCGGGCTGCCGAGGGAGCCCTCGGTGTAGCTGTTGCCTGCCGCCACGACGAACAGCGCACCCGTCTCCTGGCTCAGCGCGTTGAGCGCCTGAGCCATCGGGTCGGTGCCGTCGTTGAGACTCGAGTCGCCGAGGCTCATCGAGACGACGTCGGCATTCGCCGCGCCCCACTCCATGCCGGCGATGATCCAGGAGTCCTGGCCGTAGCCGGCGTTGTCGAGCACCTTGCCGACCAGCAGGTCGGCGCCGGGGGCGACGCCCTTGTACTTCCCCTCGCTCGCGGCGCCCGTGCCCAGAACGGTGGACGCGACGTGGGTGCCGTGACCGTGGAGGTCGCTGGTGGCCTCCTCGTCGGGGACGAAGGACCGGGCCTCGTCGACCTGGCCGGCCACGTCGGGGTGGGTGGCGTCGATGCCGGTGTCGAGGACCGCCACCGTCGCACCCTTGCCGTCGAAGCCCGCGGCCCACGCCTCAGGGGCGCCGATCTGCGCGGTGCTGTGGTCCAGGGTGGTCTCGGCCTTGCCGTCGAGCCAGATCTTCTCGATCCCGCCACCGAGCTTCCCGACCGCGCCTGCCGATCGCGTGGCCGCGCCGCCCTTGGCCACGGCCGACCAGAACTCGGGCGCCTTCTTCTTGCTCACCGCGACGGCATCCGCGTCGATGCTCGGCAGGTCGAGCGTACGTTCCGCGCCCGGCAGCTTCGCCGCCTTGGCACGGGTCGAGGCCTGCTCCAGGATCAGCGGAGTGGCGTCGACGGTCTCGTCGTCGTAGCGCATCTCCAGGAGCGCGGTCACGTCGAAGAGGCGTCGGTCGAGGGTGCCCGCGGCCAGGTAGGGGGTGGCCGCGGTCGGGATCGCGTACAGGTGGTCGCCCACCTGCTGGGTCTCGACGGCGCCGGCGGCGGAGTCGAACCCGAGGGTCAGGACACCTTCGTCGGGCGAGGTCACGTCGATGACGTCGCCGGTCACGAGGGTGATCGTGGTCCGGCCGTCCTCGAGAGCGGGCGTACGAGGAGCCGTGCCGGCCGTGGTGCTGCCGGCGTCGGTCTGGGAGCCCTCAGGCGTGGGGTCGGAGCCTGGGGTCGCATGCGCACTGGTGGCCATGGTCGCGACCAGGGCAGTCGCGACAGCGGCGGCCGCGACGGCCTGGGTGGCGGCCGAGCGGCCGGATCTGGATGGGGGTCTCATGGAGATGGACCTTGTCAATGGGACGCGACACGCGACAAGAGCCATGTCGTGGCGGTTTTACGGCATGGCGAGCCTCCGTCAGTGGTGGAACACCCGGGTTCTGTCGCAGAAGTGACATGCTCGGCGACGTGCTCGGTCTGACCCCGGATGAGACCCTCGCCTACGGCGAGCTCATCACCATGCCCTCCGCCACCGCCGCCGAGTTCGCGGCCGCCCTCAGCGCCTTCGGGACCTCCCCGGGTGAGGCGCACCTGCTGCTGCGCCGGCTCGAGGAGCACGGCCTGGCTGCCCGGATCACCGGGGACGAGCGACGCTTCGCCGCCGCCCCGCCGGCGATCGCGCTCGGCGCGCTGCTCGCCCGTCAGCAGGACGAGGTGCGGCACGCCGAGATCGAGCTCAGCCGCCTCGACGAGGCCTATCGGCTGGCCGCCGCCGGCCGCGGACCGACCGACGTCGTCGACGTCATCCACGGCGAGGACGCCGTCCGGCACCGGTTCGAGCAGGTCCAGCTCGGGGCCCGGGAACGGGTCGACGCGTTCGTCCGCCCGCCGGTGATCGTGACCTCGAGCCAGGAGAACTCTGCCGAGAACAAGGCGGTCGCCCGGGGCGTGAAGTATCGAGTCGTCGTGGAGCGCAGCATGCTCGAGAGCCACGACGTGACCGTGGACGAGGCGATCGAGGCGACCGACGCCGGCGAGGAGGTCCGGTTCGCCGACCACGTGCCGCTCAAGCTCATCGTCGTCGACCACCGGCTCGCGCTGATGCCCCTGACGTCGTCCGGCGACGTCGTCGGTGCGCTGCTGGTGCGGGAGAGCACTCTTCTGGACGCGTTGATCGCGCTGTTCGAGAACGTGTGGGACCAGGCGACGCCGATGCTGGTGGGAACCTCCGGGCTCACCGGTGACGTCGCGACGCAGGTCGACGACGAGGATGCACAGGTCCTCGGCCTGCTGCTCGCCGGGCTCACCGACCAGGCCGTCGCCAAACAGCTCGGTACGTCCCTGCGTACGGTCCAGCGCCGGGTGCGGGCGCTGCTGGACCTGGCCGGCGTGGAGACCCGGATGCAGCTCGGCTGGCACGCTGCCAACAACGGCTGGGTGCAGGCCGGGGTGGACGGCCAGCTGCCGTCCACCCCGGATCCCGACTAGCGCTTGCGCTTCTCCCGCACGCGCTGCTGGAGCACGATCGGGGTGCCGACGAAACCGAACTCCTCGCGCAGCCGGCGCTCGATGAAGCGCTCGTAGGAGGCCTCGAGCTTGCCGCTGGTGAACAGGACGAAGGTCGGCGGAGCGGTCGAGGGCTGCGTGCCGAAGAGGATCTTCGGCTGCTTGCCCGAGCGGACCGGGTGCGGGTGCTCGGCGACGAGGCGGCCGAGGAACGAGTTGAGCGCACCGGTGCCGATCCGCGTCTCCCAGCCCTCGAGGGCCTTGTCGAGGGCGGGGACCAGGCGGTCGACGTGCCAGCCGGTGCGCGCGGTGATGTTGATCCGCGGCGCCCACTGCACCTGCACGAGGTCGCGCTCGATCTCGCGGTCGAGCTGCCAGCGGCGGTCCTCGTCGACGAGGTCCCACTTGTTGAACGCGATCACCAGCGCGCGGCCGGCCTCGCGGACGGTCTGCAGGATGCGGATGTCCTGCTCGGAGATCTTCTCGCCACCGTCGAGGACCAGCACGGCCACCTCGGCGCGGTCGATCGCGGTGGTGGTGCGCAGGGAGGCGTAGTACTCGTGCCCCGACGCCTCCTTGACCCGCTTGCGGATGCCCGCGGTGTCGATGAAGCGCCACTCGCGGCCGCCGAGCTCGATCAGCTCGTCGACCGGGTCGACGGTGGTGCCGGCGACGTTGTCGACGACCGCCCGCTCCTCCTTGGCCAGCTTGTTGAGCAGCGACGACTTGCCGACGTTGGGCTTGCCGACCAGCGCGATCCGCCGCGGGCCACCGATCTCGGTGCCCTCGGGGAGCGGCGGCGGGTCGGGCAGCACCGCGAGGATCGCGTCGAGCATGTCGCCCGAGCCACGGCCGTGCAGCGCGGAGACCGGCCAGGGCTCACCGAGCCCGAGGTTCCACAGCGCGGCGGCCTCGGCCTCGGTGCGCAGGTCGTCGACCTTGTTGGCGGCCAGCACGACCGGCTTGCCGGACTTGCGCAGGATGCGTACGACCGCCTCGTCGGCGTCGGTGATGCCGACGGTCGCGTCGACCACGAAGAGGACGGCGTCGGCCAGCGAGACCGCGATCTCGGCCTGAGCGGCGATCCGCTCGGCCAGGCCCTGGGCGTCGGGGTCCCAGCCGCCGGTGTCGACCAGCGTGAACGCCTTGCCGTTCCAGTCGGCGTCGTAGGAGACGCGGTCACGGGTCACGCCTGGTACGTCCTGGACGACCGCCTCACGGCGGCCGATGATCCGGTTGACCAGAGTCGACTTCCCGACGTTCGGGCGGCCGACGACCGCCAGCACCGGCAGCGGGCCGGTCGGGGTCTCGTCGGTCTCTGTCATGTCTCGCACGTCCTCGTACGAAACGTCGGGGTCAGTCATCGTTCTCCTCGCTAGGTAGCGGACCGGGCAGTTCGCGACCGGTCAACGCCAGGGCATGGTCCTGTTGGACCTGCAGGTGCTTCTGGAGCAAACCCGAGACATGCCCGACTTGTTCCCTGGTACGCGGCCAGCCTACGCGCTCGACGTGGAAAGGCTCGCCATAGACGATGTCGATCCGGGCACCTTTGTGCGGCAGCGACGAGACGCCGCCACCGGGGTCACGGCTGCCGAGCATGGTCACCGGCACGACGGGGGCACCCGAGACCAGCGCGAGGTAGGCCGCCCCTCGCTTGAAACGGGCCAGGTCGCCGGCCCCTCGGCGGCCCTCCGGGTAGATCCCCACGGCGTTGCCCTCGCGCAGGACCCGCAGGGTCGTCTTCACCGCTGCCGGGTCGCTGCCCAGCCGGTAGAGCGGGATCTGGCCCGCCCAGCGCAGGAACGGGCCGAGGAACCAGTGCTCGAACATCTCCAGCTTGGTCAGCGCGTGCACGGGCCGCGGCGTGAAGATCGCCAGCAGCGGGCCGTCGATGATGCCGATGTGGTTGGAGGCGAACACCACCGGCCCCGTCGCCGGGATGTTGCCGGTCTCGTGCAGGCGCACGTCGAAGCGGCGCCGGATCAGCCACCGGGCGTAGACGTTGAGGTGATAGAGCGGCCAGCGGGTGGGGTGCGCGACTCCATCCGTGTGTGGAAGGTCTCTCACTCCCCCGCCTTCTGGACGAGCTCGATCACCTGCTGGATGACCTCGTCGAGGGTGTAGGGCGTCGTGTCGACGTGGGTGGCGCCCTCCGGCACCGCCGCACCGCCCTTGGTGGAGTCGATCTTGTCGCGGTTCTCCAACGACGCGCGGACAGCCTCCGCGTCGCTGCCGCCCTCCTCGGCCGCACGGCGCGCGGCGCGGGCGGCGGGGTCGGCGGTGACGTACAGCTTCAGGTCGGCCTCGGGCCAGACCGCGGTGCCGATGTCGCGGCCCTCGACCACGATGCCGTTGCCGGCGGCGAGGGACTGCTCGATCTCCTGCTTCTGGAGAGCGATCAGGCGGGCGCGGACCTCGGGGACGGTGGCGACCGGGGAGACGGCGGCGTTCACCTCGTCGCTGCGGATCTCGACCGAGACGTCGGCTCCGTCGAGGGCGATCGTGGGGCCGAGCGGGTCGGTTCCGGAGGTGATCACCGGCTTGCCGGCCGCGGCGGCGACCGCATCCGGGTCGTGCACGTCGACGTCGTTGCTGAGCATCCACCAGGTCATCGCCCGGTACATCGCACCGGTGTCGAGGTAGCGCATCCCCAGGCGGTCGGCGACGCCGCGCGAGGTGCTCGACTTCCCGGAGCCGGAGGTGCCGTCGACGGCGATGACGATGCGGGCGGGGTCAGTGGTGGGGTTGCTGCTGCTCACGGGCGGGAGCCTACCGGTGAGCGACCCAACCCCGGGACTCCAGAACCGCCTGCATCCGATCGGCCGCGTCGTCGGCCACGATCAGCTCCATGACACCGACCGGGCGGCCGGGGTCGTGGTCGATGCGTACGTCCTCGATGTTCACGCCGCTCTCCCCCGCGTCGGCGAAGAGCCGGGCCAGGTTGCCGGGCTCGTCGGGGACCGTGACGTAGACGCTCGCCTGCGCGGTCTGCGGGCGGCCGTGCTTGCCGGGGATGGCCCGGGTGCCGGCCTGCCCCTCCTTGAGCAGTACGTCCAGAGCGGCCGCGTCACCGGTGCCGACGGCCGTGATCATCTCGTCGAGCTGGGCGCGCACCTCGGTGAGCAGGTCGGTCACGGCGCGGGCGTTGCCTGCCACGATCTGGCCGTAGAGGCCGGGATCGCCGGCGGCGACCCGGGTCACGTCACGGACCCCCTGGCCGCTCAGGCCGAGGTGCCCCTCCGGCGCCACCGCCAGCCGGCCGGCCACGAGGGCGGCCATCAGGTGCGGTACGTGGGAGGTGCGGGCGACCGCCTGGTCGTGCTCCTCAGGGCTGAGGGTGAGCGGGACGGCGCCGCAGAGCGTGGCGAGCTCGCCGGCGAGCGCGGTCGATGCCGGATCGGCCTCGGCGTGCGGCGTGACCGCCCACGGCCGGCCCTCGAACAGGGTCGCGGTCGCCGCCAGCGGACCGGAGCGTTCGCTGCCGGCCATCGGGTGGCCACCGACGTAGCGGTGCACGTCGTCCGGGCTGTGCTCGCGCACGAAGGCCAGCGGCGACGCCTTCACGCTGCCGACATCGGTGACGACCGCGTCGGGGCTGTCGGCAAGAGCTCGGGTGATCACCTCACCGAGATGGGCCGGCGGGACCGCGACCACGACCAGCTGCGGCGAGTCGCCCGGCTTGCGGCGCCGGCCGGCGCCGAGGCCGGTCGCGGTGCGTACGTGGCTGGCGACCGAGTCGCTGAGGAGCACGTCGATGCCGGCTGCCGCGCACGCGAGAGCGACCGAGGTGCCGAGCAGCCCAACCCCGACGACCTCGACCGGGCCGGTCAGAGTCGACTGTCCTCCGCCTGCTTCCCCGGTCCTTCTCATGCCTCCAAGGCTAAAGGGTCGTCCGACCGAGGCCCTCTTCGTCTCAGCGGTGGTGGGTGCGCTATCGCGGCCGGCGACCAGTATGTGCGATATCGCCTTGCGATCAGGAGGGCTGGTAGCTGCCGAAGGACCAGGAGTTGCCCTCCGGGTCGGTCACCGTGCCGCCGCGGCCGCCGTAGTCCTGGTCGACCATCGGCCGGACCACCGTGGCGCCGGCGGCGACCGCCTTGTCGAAGACGGCGTCGGGGTCGTCGTCGACCAGGTAGGCCGAGGAGCCGCCGGTGGACATGATCGCGCCGTCCTCGCGTACCTGCCCGAACATGAGACCACCACCGCCGGGCCAGAGCCACTCCGCGTGCACCACCACGCCGCCCTCGCGGTAGGTGGCGTGCTCGACGAAGCCGACCGCGCTCAGCCACGTCATCATCGCCTCGGCGTCCCGGAACGCCATCGACTGCCAGTACTTGATCTTCGCTACCTCGTTCATGCCTCGAGTCAACCGCTCAGCGGTCGGCGAGGTCTTGAACGAATGGGAACTCCTCCCGCAGCCACGTGGTCGGCGTACACCCGGCGAACTCCTGCCACTCCCGCGTCAGGTGGGCCTGGTCGGCGTAGCCGCAGCTGCTCGCCGCCTGCGCCAGCGGCATCCGTCCGACGAGGCCGCGGGAGCGGTCGAAGCGCGCCAGCCGCTGGAACTGCTTCGGCGCGACCCCGGTCTCCGCGCGCACCAGGTCGCTGATCCTCCGGCGGCTGTAGCCGACGTCGTCGGCCACCTCCTGCACCCCCGCTCCCCCGGTCAGCAGCGCCAGCGCCCGCCCGACCTCGGCCCTCGGCCCGGCCGCCCCGTGGCGCGCCAGCGCGTCCACCAGGCCTGCCAGAACCAACCGCTCCCACTGCCGCGGATCCGTCTCGGCCAGCCGCTCCGGAAGATGACGTACGCCGCCGGGGGCCGTCACCTCGTCGAGGGCCAGGAGCTCACCGCGCCAGGCCGCCGCCGGCATCCCGAACAGCGCCCGCACCCCAGCGGTGGTCAATCCCAGCTGCACGCCCCGCTGATGACCGCCGTGGTGGATCGCCGCCGGCCGGGTGTGCAGCCCCGAGACCAGCGACCACGCCGTCACCGGGTCCGTACCGCTCCCCCACGACGTGACCAGCGGCTCATCGACCGGCAGCACGAACGTGATCTCGGTCGACGGCATCCCGCGGTGCACCCCCGGCGCCCCGAAGTCCACGTCGTAGGCGACCAGCGAGGTGACGTAGGGCCGCAGGACCTCCGGCACGGTCATGTTCTCGATGGTGCCACGGTCGCGGCGGGTTGCCCATGCACTATCGCCGGTGCCGCGTCGGGTGTGCGATAGCGCTGCGCGGTAGGTGGGTCAGGGTCGTCACCAGGAGACCTCACCCGCCCGCGAGACGTACGCCTCCTTCATCGCCGCCACGAGCGCATCGACCGAGAGCCGCCGCTCGACACCCGCTGCGACGTCGCGTACCTGCACCTCTCCCGCATCGGCCTCGCTCGCCCCGACGACCGCGATGAGCGGCTCACGCCGGCGGCGGGAGTCCCGGATCCGCGCGCCGAGGGACCCGTCGGGATCCAGACGCGGGCGGAGACCATCGGCGAGGAGCGCGTCGGCGAGTGCCCGGGCGGCCTCGTCCTGGGACGGAGAGACCGGCAGGACGGCGAGCTGGACGGGAGCGAGCCAGAGCGGCAGGCGGCCCTGGTAGCGCTCGAGCACGGCGGCGGCGACGCGCTCCATGGAGCCGACGGTGCCGCGATGGACCATCACGACCCGCTGCCTGGAGCCGTCGGCGGCGTCGTAGGTGAGGTCGAAGCGCTCGGGCTGGTTGAAGTCGACCTGGACGGTGGCGATGGTCTCCTCGTGTCGAAGCGGAGCCCGAGACGATCCGCTCAGTCCGGCCGGGTCGACGACCTGGAGGTCGAGCTTGGGGCCGTAGAAGGCAGCCTCGCCCGGCGCCTCGACGACCTCGACACCGGCCTCGGACGCGGCCTTCCGCAGTGCCTCCTCGGCATCGCGCCACTGCTCGGAGGAGCCGAGGTAGGACGGTGAGGAGTCGCGGAGGGAGAGGCGTACGTAGTCGACCCGGAGACCGAGGATCCGCTGCGCCTTCAGCGCCGAGCGCAACGCCTTGCCCGCCTCGTCGGCGACCTGGTCGGGGCGACAGAAGACGTGGGTGTCGTCGAGGTTGATCTGGCGTACCCGGCTGAGGCCAGACAGCACCCCCGACCGCTCGGCACGGAACATCGGGGCGAGCTCATGGAGCCGGACCGGGAGCTCGCGATAGGAGTGCGGGCGTGCCCGGTAGACCAGCGCATGGTGAGGGCAGTTGGCGGGCCGGAGAACCAGGTCGTCCTCCTCCCCTGCCCCCGACCCGACGGCCATCGGCGGGAACATGTCGTCGGCGAACTTCGCCCAGTGGCCCGAGCGTTCGAAGAGCGCGCGTTTCCCGAGCACCGGGGTCTTGACCGGTACGCAGCCGTCGGCCCTGGCCAGCTCGGCGGCCAGCCGCTCCAGCTCGGCGAAGACGATGGCGCCGTCGGGCAGCCACAACGGCAGCCCGGCGCCGGCCAGCGGGTCGGTGGCGAAGATGTCGAGGTCGCGGTTGAGGTCTCGATGGTCGAAGCGAAGCCCGAGACGGTCAGCAGGGTCGAGGTTCATGGTGTGCTCCTGGGATGAAGCCCGGAGCACCGCCACCAGAGACGAAGAACCGCCCCGGAGCACTGCTCCGGGGCGGTCTGCGAAAGGGGTGGACAGCAGGTCAGCGCCGGAGTGGGTCCGGCGTCGTCGTGCTCATCGCGCGCTGCTGCATGGCGTTCACTCTAGCGGCCCGCCGTCGCGTACGCATCCAGGATTCGAGCCTCAGAGCTCGGTGTTGTCGAGGAGCTCGCCCAGCTCCTCGCGGGAGAGGTCGCGCATGTCGCCCGGCTTCATCGTGCCGAGCCTGACCGGGCCGATCCGGGTGCGGGTCAGGCGGGTGACCGGGTGGCCGACGTGGTCGAGGAGGCGGCGCACGATGCGGTTGCGTCCCTCGTGGATGACCAGCTCGATGATCGACTTGTCCTTGCGGGTCTCCATGATCCGCGCCTTGGTCACGGTGACCGGGCCGTCCTCGAGGGTGACGCCGGCGAGGAGCCGCTTGCGTACGTTCGGGAAGATCTCGCCCTTGACCTCGGCGACGTAGGTCTTGTCGACCTCGTAGCTGGGGTGGGCCAGCCGGTGGGCGAAGTCGCCGTCGTTGGTGAGGATGATCAGGCCCTCGGTGTCGGTGTCGAGCCGGCCGACGTGGAAGAGCCGCTCCGGGCGGTCGGCGACCAGGTCCGACAGGTTGCGCCGGCCCTCCGGGTCGCTCATCGTCGAGACCACGCCACGCGGCTTGTTGAGGACCAGGTAGACCTTGCCGGAGATCGGCGGGAGGCGCTTGCCGTCGACGCGTACGACATCCTTGCCGGGGTCGACCTTGGTGCCGAGCCGGGTGACGACCTCGCCGTTGACCTCGACCGAACCGTTGAGCATCAGGATCTCGCTGCCGCGCCGCGACGCGATGCCGGCCAGGGCCAGCAGCTTCTGGAGCCGGATCAGGCCCTCGTCGTCCAGCGGCAGATCGTCTCGCTCAGGTAGGTCACTCACGGTTCGATTCTCCCGCATCCTCAGGGTCGAGCCCATTCGCCGCAGCCTCCTCGGGTTGTGCGGCGAGCGCCTCCTGGCTGACCTGCTCGGTCAGCTCCTCCTCCATGTCGGCGAGGTCGGGCAGATAGGGAGCCAGCTCGGGGAGCTCGCCGAGGTCGGTGATGCCGATCCGCTCGAGGAAGTAGCCGGTCGTGCGGTAGAGGTTCGCGCCGGTCTCGTGGTCCTGGCCGGCCTCCTCGACGAGACCGCGGGTGAGCAGAGTGCGCATCACGCCGTCGACGTTGACGCCGCGGATCGCGGAGACCCGGGCGCGCGAGACGGGCTGCTTGTACGCCACCACAGCAAGCGTCTCCAGGGCCGCCTGGGTCAACCTGGCCTGCTGGCCCTCGAGCACGAAGCCGCCGACGACGCTCGCGTACTCCTCGCGGGTGTAGAACCGCCAACCACCGGCGACATTGCGCAGGTCGAAGCCGCGGCCCTGCTCGGTGTACTCGGCGGAGAGACCCTCCAGGGCCTCGACCACCGCGGCCGTCGGGTGAGCGACGGCCGAGGCCAGCGCGGCCGCCTCGAGCGGCTCGTCGGCGACCATCAGCACCGCCTCGAGCGCGGGCCGCAGGTCGGCCAGCTCGATCGGCAGCGTCTCTTCGGAGGCCTCAGTCATCGTCCTTCTCCCCATCGTCGGCGCCGTCCTCCGCGGGCGGCTGCCCCTCGAACTCGTCCTGGATCAGCTCGTCGACATCGAGCGCCTCGTCGCCGGTCCAGCGTACGGTCAGCTCGCCCAGCGCGGTGACCTGGTCGAACGCGACCGCACCCTCGCGGAATAGCTCCAGCAGAGAGAGGAAGCGGGCCACGGTGGTCAGCGTGTCGGGCGAGTCGGAGCACAGGCCACGGAAGGTGACCTGTCCCGAGGCGCGCAGCCGCTCGATGACCAGGGCCGCCTGCTCCTTGACCGACACCTTCGAGCCGTGGATATGGGCCAGCCCGATCTCGGGCGGCCCCGGCTTCGGCGCCATCGCCGCCGCGGCGAGCTGGGCGAACTGGTCGAGCCCGATTCCGATGAGCACCTCCGGCAGCAGCCCGGCGTAGCGCGGCTCGAGCTGCACCGAGCGCGGGTGGCGCTTGGACTCCTTCGCCAGCCGCTCGCCGAAGACGGCCGCGACCTGCTTGAACGCCTTGTACTGGAGCAGTCGTGCGAAGAGGAGGTCACGCGCCTCGAGCAGCGCGAGGTCCTCCTCGTCCTCGACGTCGCCCTGCGGCAGCAGCCGGGCCGCCTTCAGGTCGAGCAGCGTGCTCGCGACCAGCAGGAAGTTGGAGGTCTGCTCGAGGTCCCAGGTGCCCTTCTCCCCTGCGCCCTTCTTGACGAAGGCGATGAACTCGTCGGTCACCGTGGCCAGGGAGACCTCGGTGATGTCGAGCTTGTGCTTGGCGATCAGGCTGAGCAGCAGGTCGAAGGGACCCTCGAAGTTCTCGAGGCGCACCTCGAATCCCCCGGCGCCGCTCGACTCCTGCTCCTCGGCCCCGTCCGGGGCTGGTGTCATCTGTGCTGCCGTCACCGTGGATCGGCGAGCCGGTGCACGAGTGCGCTGTCGTCCCCGTACTCCTCCAGGTCGGCCAGCACGATCGCGAGGGCCTCGCGCACCAGCCGGCCGCGGTCGACCGCGATGCCGTGCTTGGCGCGCAGGTTGAGCCGGGCGTGCTCGAGGTCGAGCAGCTCCTCGGAGGTGATGTAGACCGTCATCTTCTCGTCATGACGTACGCGGCCGCTGGAGCGCTTCTTCGCGGCCGGCGCCTCCTCGGCCGGCTCGGGCACGGCGTGCACCGGGCGGGCTTTCGCCTCGGCGGCCGCCGAGGGGGCGGCACCGTCGGACGTACGCCGGAACAGGTCGTCAGCGGCAGGAACCCTCACTCGCCTCGTTGCCATCGGGCCAGCACCTCCTTGGCGAGCATCCGGTAGGAGTCGGCGCCGGTGGAGCTGGAGGCGTACTCGGTGATCGGCTCGCCGACCACGGTGGAGTCGGCGAACTTCACGGTGCGGCGGATGACGCTGTGGAAGACCCGGTCGCCCCAGCCGTTGACCAGGGTCTCCATGACCTCGCGGCTGTGCATGGTGCGGCTGTCGTACATCGTGCCCAGTATTCCGTCGATCTTCAGACGCGGGTTGAGCCGCTCCTGAACCTTGTCGATGGTGTCCTTGAGCAGCGCGACGCCGCGCAGGGCGAAGTATTCGCACTCCAGCGGCACGACCACGGAGTCGGAGGCGGTCAGCGCGTTGACGGTCAGCAGCCCGAGGCTCGGCTGGCAGTCGATGAGGATCACGTCGTAGTTGGCGACGGCCGGGGCCAGGGCCCGGGCCAGGGTCTGCTCGCGAGCGACCTCCTGGACCAGCTGCACCTCGGCGGCGGAGAGGTCGATGTTGGCCGGGAGCAGGTCGACGCCGTCGATGCCGGAGGGGACGACCACGTCCTCGAGCGTGATGTCACGCTCCATCAGCAGGTTGTAGACGGTCAGCTCGATCTCGTTGGGCTGGAGCCCCAGACCGACCGAGAGCGACCCCTGCGGGTCGAAGTCGACGAGGAGGACCTTGCGGCCGTGCTCGGCCAGCGCGGCACCCAGGTTGATGGTGGTCGTGGTCTTGCCGACGCCACCCTTCTGGTTGACCATCGCGACCGTACGCGCCGGGCCGCCGGTGGCGGGCCCGGGATCGGGGAGGTGAGGCCAGGGCCGACCGGTCGGACCCATCTTGTTCTTGCCCGGGGAGTCGCCCGCGTCGGGCTCGGGGGCGTTGGCGCGCAGCCGGGCCGAGGGTGGATAGGCCGGCGGTGCCGACGTCTGCGGAGGCATCTGCGGCGCGGTCGCGCCACCTGCTCCGAAATAGCTGTCTTCCATTCCTCCACCCCCGGTTCAGTTGCCGCGGCCCTGGAACGATCACGGCGTGCGGGTCTATATGTCGACACGGCGACTCTATGACCCAGATCTGCGCGACTCTAGGAGCCGCGCCGGGCGTGTCACAAGGCAAATCCTGGTGATTCTGCTAAGCGAGCCGAATCTGTTGATGACCTGTGCACTTGGCGCCGTGCCAAGCCCACAGGACGAGCCTTCGATGTGGAGAAACCTGTGGACGGATCTCCGCTCGATCGGCCGCTCTCAGCGCGACCGGCGGCGCTTCTGGAACTGGTCGTACGCCTTGCTCGCAGCGTCCTTGATCTTCTTCTGGTTCTCCGGCTTGCGAGCCTCGTCGGCGATCTTGGCGATGGCCGCCACGACGACCGGGTTCTTCAGTAGCTTGCGCACGCCCCAACGCTAGCGGAAGCAAGCAACACGTCACAGCCGACGCATCGACACGGTCGCCAGAACCAGCTCGCCGGCCTCGTCGCTCGCATCCAGGTCGGCCACCGCCTCGATCACCCAGTCGTGGTCGCCGGCGGGGTCGTCGATGGTCTGGGTGATCCGCCAGACCCGGGTGTCGTCATAGGTCTCGTCGTCCTCGTCCACGCCCGCCGGGGCGCCGCGCTCGGCGGTCCAGGTCAGCAGCTTCGGGGAGCGCGAGTCGGCCGAGATGCCGACGTCGTCGTGCTCGGCGAAGTAGGCCTCCAGGGCGTCGTCCCAGCGGGACCGGGTCATCACGACCTCGCGCGCGGGCTCGAAGCGGTCGGCGGCCGCGCGCTCCAGACGCATCAGGCCGTCGAGGTCGTCGCGCGAGACCGCGTCGACCCGGGCCCACATCGCGTTGCGGACCATGATCTCGAAGGCACGAGTCTGCTGGGAGAGGGACCGCGGGGGCGGCGGTGCCTCGTGGTGGGCCACCGCCGAGGGGATGTGCTCGGGGTCGGAGAGCGCCTCCCACTCGTCCAGCAGGCTGGAGTCGGTCTGCCGGATGGTCTCCCCCAGCCACTCGACCAGGTCCTCGACCTCGGGGCTCTTGTAGGTCTCGGGGACCGTGTGCCGGAAGGTGCGGTAGGCGTCGGTCAGGTAGCGCAGCACCAGGCCCTCGGAGCGGGCGAGCTGGTAGCGGCGTACGACGTCGGTGAAGGTCATCCCCTGCTCGTACATCTCGCGCAGGATCGACTTCGGGTCGAGGGCGTCCTCGGGCAGCCACGGATGGGTGCCGCGGTAGACCTCGAAGAGGGCCTCCAGCCGCTCGGCCATCGGCTTGGGCCAGGTGATCTCCTCGATGAGCGCCATCCGCTCGTCGTACTCGACGCCGTCGGCCTTCAGGTTCTCGATCGCCTTGCCGCGCGCCTCGTGCTGCTGGGCGAAGAGGATCTGGCGCGGCGGCTCCAGGACGGACTCGATCACCGAGACGATCTCGAGGGTGTGCTCGGGGCTCTCGGGATCGAGCGTGTTCAGCGCGGCGAGGGCGAAGTGGGCCAGCGGCTGGTTGAGCGCGAAGTCGGCCGGCAGCGCCTCGGTGAGGACGTAACGGCGCCCGTAGGTGTCGGGCTCGGCGAGCCGGGTGAGGACTCCGCTGTGGACCAGCGAGCGGGTCAGGCGCAGGGCCCGGCGGGCGAGCTTGAGCTGGGTGCGGCGGTCCTCGTGGTTGTCCATGGTGATCCGGCGCATCACCGCGAACGCGTCCTCGTCGCGGGCGACCACGTTGAGGATCATCGAGTTGTCGACCTTCATCCGGCTCTGCAAGGGCTCCGGGGCGCCGTCGACGAGCTTGGTGAAGGTGGCCTCGGTCCATACGACCGTGCCCTCGGGCGGCTTCTTGAGCTGGGCCTTGGAGTTCTTCTTGCCGGCCTTGCGGCGCTCCTCGGACTTCGCCTTGGCCTTCTCGTTCTCGATGATGTGCTCGGGCGCCTGCACGACGACGTAGCCCTGGGTGTCGAAGCCTGCCCGGCCGGCCCGCCCGGCGATCTGCAGGAACTCGCGCGTGCGGAGGATCCGCTGGCGGCGGCCGTCGAACTTGGCGAGGCCGGTGAACAGGACCGTGCGGATCGGGACGTTGATGCCGACGCCGAGGGTGTCGGTGCCGGCGATGACCTTGAGCAGGCCGGCCTGCGCCAGCTGCTCCACGAGTCGCCGGTAGCGGGGCAGCATGCCGGCGTGATGGACGCCGATGCCCTTGCGCAGCAGCTTGGCCAGGGTCTTGCCAAAGCCCGCGGCGAAGCGGACCGGCTCGAGCCGACGCGCGATCTGGTCCTTCTCCTCGGTGGAGAGCTTCAGCCAGCTCGCGTTGAGCAGCGAGGTGCCGTGGGTGACGGCGTCCTTCTGGGTGAAATGGACGACGTAGACCGGCGCCTGGCCGGTGGTGACGAGCTCCTCGAGAGTCTCCGGGAGCGGTGTCAGGCGCCAGTCGAAGGTGAGCGGAACGGGTCGTTCCGCCTGGTCGACGAGGACGGTGTCGCGCCCGTTGCGCTTGGTCAGGTCCTCGGCCAGGGCGCTGGTGTCACCCAGCGTGGCGCTCAGCAGCAGGAACTGTGCCTGCGGGAGCTCGAGCAGCGGCACCTGCCACGCCCAGCCCCGGTCGGGCTCGCCGTAGTAGTGGAACTCGTCCATGATGACGAGCCCGACGTCGGCGTGGCTGCCTTCCCGGAGCGCGAGGTTGGCGAGGACCTCGGCGGTGCAGCAGATGATCGGGGCGTCGGCGTTGACCGACGCGTCGCCGGTGAGCATGCCGACGTTCTCGGCGCCGAAGGTCTCGACCAGGTCGAAGAACTTCTCGCTCACCAAGGCCTTGATCGGCGCGGTGTAGAAGGAGACCTTGTCCTCGGCCAGTGCCGCGGCGTGGGCGCCCGCGGCGACCAGGGACTTACCCGACCCGGTCGGCGTCGCCAGGATGACGTTGTCGCCGGCCAGGATGGACATGATCGCCTCGTCCTGGTGGGGGTAGAGGCTGCGGCCGCTCCCCTCGGCCCACTCCACGACCGCCTCGTAGACGTCGTCGGGGCTCGCTCCGACCTTCGGGATCCAGCTGGTGTCGGTCACAGGGCCCTCGGGTGCGCGGTCGCGAAGACCTCTCGGAGATTGTCCACGGTGACAAGAGTGTAGATCTGCGTCGTGGTCACCGACGCATGGCCCAGCAGCTCCTGCACCACACGTACGTCGGCACCCCCGTCCAGCAGGTGGGTGGCGAAGGAGTGACGCAGGGTGTGGGGCGAGACATCCTTGTCGATCCCCGCGCGCTCGGCGGCGCGGGTCAGGACGGTCCAGGCCGACTGGCGGGAGAGGCGGCCGCCACGGGCGTTGAGGAAGAGCGCGCCTCCCGAGCGGGCCGAGGCGAGGTCGGGGCGGGCGCGGGTCAGGTAGGCCTCGACCGCCTCGATCGCGTAGGAGCCGACCGGGACGATCCGCTCCTTGCCGCCCTTGCCGCGGAGCAGGACGACGTGGTCGACCCGGTCGAGGTCGTCGACGTCGAGGCCGACCGCCTCGGAGATGCGGGCGCCGGTGCCGTAGAGCACCTCCAGGAGGGCTCGGTCGCGCAGCGCGAGCGGGGTGCCGGGCGCGCCGGCCGCCTCCAGGATCGCCTCGACGTCGGCCAGCGGGAGCGCCTTCGGGAGCCGCTTCTCCGCGCGCGGCGGCTTCACGTGGCCGGCCGGGTTGGCCTCGACCAGCCCGTCGGCGACCGCGAACTTGTGGAACCCGCGCACCGCGACCACCGTCCGCGCCGCGGAGGTGGCGCTGAGCGCCGGGTGCTCCTCGCTGCCTTCGCGCAGGTGTGCCAGGAACGCCGACACCGTCGCCTCCGAGACCCGTTCGAGGTCATCGACGTCCTGTTGCGCCAAGAACTCGGCGTACCTCCTCAGGTCGCGCCGATACGACGACAGCGTGTTGGCCGCAAGCCCCCGCTCGACGGTCAGATGGTCGAGATACGTACGCATCGCATGCTCCACCGCTGACGCGGACCCCGAAGCAACCGATGCAGCCGTCACGTCCCCCATCCAACCAGCCGAGTCGGCCCATCTTGACCAAAACCACCGCCGAGTCGGCCCATCTTGACCAGAAATACCGCCGAGTCGGCCCGTCATGACGGGCCGACTCGGCAGGTTCGGGCGTCAAGACGGGCCGACTCGACGTCAGGCGAGGACCGTGTCCAGGGCGATCGAGTCGATGCCGACGGCCTCGCCGACCGGGGCGTTGGTCAGCTCGCCGGCGTGGGTGTTGAGGCCCTTGGCGAGCGCGGCGTCGTCCCGCAGCGCCTGCTTCCAGCCCTTGTTCGCCAGCGCGACGGCGTACGGCATGGTGGCGTTGGTCAGGGCGTAGGTCGAGGTGTTCGGGACCGCACCGGGCATGTTGGCCACGCAGTAGAACGTCGAGTTGTGGACCTGGTAGGTCGGGTCGGCGTGGGTGGTGGCGTGGGAGTCCTCGAAGCAGCCGCCCTGGTCGATGGCGATGTCGACGAGCACCGAGCCCGGCTTCATCCGCGAGACCAGGTCGTTGGTGACCAGCTTCGGCGCGGCCGCACCGGGGATCAGGACGGCACCGATGACCAGATCGGCCTGGAGCACCTGCTCCTCGAGCGCGAGCTTGTTGGAGGCGAGCCCGTGGACCTGGTTGGAGTAGCGCCAGAACGACATCCGCAGCTTCTCCAGGTCGGTGTCGAGCAGGGTGACGTCCGCGCCCATGCCGAGCGCGATGTTCGCGGCGTTCTGGCCGGAGACACCGGCGCCGATGATGACGACCTTGGCGTTGGCGACGCCGCCGACACCGCCCATCAGCGTGCCGCGGCCGCCCTGGGCCTTGAGCAGGTTGTAGGCGCCGACCTGGGGCGCCAGGCAGCCGGCGACCTCGGACATCGGGTAGAGCAGCGGCAGGGCCCGGTTGGGCAGCTCGACGGTCTCGTACGCGATCGCGGTGACCTTCTTGGCCAGCAGCTCCTGCGTCAGCGGCTTGTCGGCGGCCAGGTGGAGGTAGGTGAACAGGGTCAGGCCCTCGCGCAGACGGTGGTACTCCTCCGCGACGGGCTCCTTGACCTTCAGCACCATCTCGGCGTTGCCCCAGGTCTCGTCGGCGTCGCCGAGGATCTTGGCGCCGACCGCGGCGTACTCGGCATCGGAGATCGAGGACCCGACGCCCGCGCCGGCCTGCACGAAGACCTCGTGGCCGTTGGCCACCAGCTCGTGAACACCCGAGGGGGTGATCGCCACCCGGTACTCGTGGTTCTTGACTTCCTTGGGTACGCCGATTCTCATTGCCCTGCCTTCATGTCATGGCCCCAGAATGTGGTGGTCCGTGGGTTGTTACGGGTCAGCCGGATGTTCGCCGCCTGATGCGGCATGTCTAACCCGGTGTGGCGCAAGTCACCAAAACCACGTAGATCGGTCCTGACCAGGCGCCTGGTCAGACTCTGCCACGCGCCTCGAGCGCAGCGTACGCAAGCACGGCCTGGACGAGCGGCGCGTCGGTCGCCCTGCCGGTGAGCACGCCTTCGAGGAGCTCCTCGAAGGGCACCCAGTGGATGCTCATCTCGGCCTCCTCGTGCTCGAGCTCGAAGCCGTCGCGGTCGGTCGCGGTCAGGCCGCGGGCGAGGAAGAAGTGGTGGATCTCCTCGGAGATCCCGGGCGAGGTGTAGGTCGAGAGCAGCGGCGTCCACTCGGCCGCCTCGTGGGCGACCTCCTCGCGCAGCTCGCGCACGGCGACGTCGAGGGGGTCCTCGCCGGGGTAGTCGATCAGGCCGGCGGGAAGCTCCACGAAACGCCGCCCGGCGGGGTGGCGGTACTGGGTGATCACCAGCACCCGCTCCTCCTCGTCCAGCGCCAGGACCACGGCGGCTCCCGGGTGCTCGAGGACGATGCGCCGGAACGGCTCCTCGTCCTCGTGACCGGGCCGGTTGATCCGGTCGGCACGCAGCGCCACCACCCAGCCGTCGCGATGGAGGTCCTGGCTCGAGGCGACCGGCCAGCTCTCCGGGGTGTCCCACTCGGTGAGCGGCTCGTGGGCGTCGGGGGTCGAGTCGGAAATTCGTGCGTCCGATGTCATGGCCCGAGGCTACCCTCGGCTCATGTCTGACACCGCCCCCGCCGCCCCTGCCTCACTGACCCAGGAGGAGGCGGTCACGCGGGCCGCCACGGTCACCGTCGAGCGCTACGACATCGCGCTCGACATGACCGGTCTGCTCGAGGGCGAGACGCTCTCCAGCGTCTCCACGATCACCTTCTCCGCGACCCCGGGAGCGAGCACGTTCGTCGACTGCGTGGCCGAGGTCTCCGCTGCCACTCTCAACGGCACCCCGCTCGACCTCGCCACGATCAGCGCCGGACGGATCCCCCTCCACGACCTCGCCGAGACCAACACCCTCGTCGTCACCGCCTCCCAGTCCGACACCGCATCCTCCGAGGGCGTGCTGCGCACCGTCGACCCCTCCGACGGCAACGTCTACGTGTGGACCTCCTTCGAGCCCGACGACGCCCGCCGGCTGTGGGCCTGCTTCGACCAGCCCGACCTCAAGGCGGTGCACGCGTTCACCGTGTCGGCGCCCGAGGAGTGGACGGTCCTGTCCAACTCCGCGCCCGCGACGGTCTCGGACCCCGCGGGTGGCGCCCGGACGTGGGTCTTCGAGGACACTCCCCCGCTCTCGACGTACGTCGTGGTGGTCAACGCCGGCCCGTTCGTCGAGGTCCGCGCCGAGCGCGGGGGCTACGACCTGGGGCTCTACGCCCGTCAGTCGCTGCGCAGCCAGCTGGAGCGGGACCGCGAGGAGATCCTCGACGTCACCGAGCACGGGCTGGCCTGGTTCGGGAGCAAGTTCGCGATGCCCTTCCCGCAGCGGCGATACGACCAGATCTTCGTGCCCGACATGGGCGGCGCGATGGAGAACTGGGGCGCGGTCACCCACAGCGACATGTTCCTCTACCGCACGACGCCGACCCACGCCGATCGCACCGAGCGTACGAACGTGGTCCTGCACGAGATGGCACACATGTGGTTCGGCGACCTGGTCACGATGCGCTGGTGGGACGACCTGTGGCTCAACGAGGCGTTCGCCTCCTGGGCGGCCGTGTGGGCCTCGGCGGCGCTCCCCGACTACGCCGACGTGTGGGCCTCGATCGCGCTGACAGAGAAGAAGGCGGGCTACGACACCGACGCCACGCCCGCCACCCACCCGATCCGCGGGGTCGTGCCCAGCGTCGACGTCGCGATGGCCAACTTCGACGCGATCACCTACATGAAGGGCCAGGCGGTGCTCCAGCAGCTGCACGCCTACATCGGCGAGGAGGCCTACCTCGCCGGGCTGCAGGCCTACTTCGCCGAGCACGCCTACGGCAACACCGTCCTCGACGACCTGATGGGCGCCTTCGGGGCGGCCGCCGGCAAGGACATCTCCGGCTGGACCACGGCCTGGCTCGACCACGCCGGCACCGACGTGATCACCCTCGCCGACGGCAAGGTCTCGGTCACCAGCGCCGACGGCACCGTACGTCCCCACCGGCTCGACATCGCCTCCTACGACGACTCCGGGGCCCTGCTCGCCACCACCCCGGTCACCGTGGAGGGCGAGCCGGTCGCGGTCTCGCTCCCCGAGGCGGCGGCGCATCTGGTCAACGCGACCGACGTGACCTTCGCCGCCGTCCGTTCCGACGAGGCGAGCGAGGCCTGGCTCGGTCAGCACGCCGGGCTGCTGCCCGACGCGGTGGCCCGGGCGGTCGCGGTCAACAGCGCCTGGTCGGCGCTCTTCCGCGGCGAGATCGGTGGTCCCGAGGTCGTCTCGCGGGTGCTCTCGGTGCTGGAGCGCGAGAAGAACCCGCAGGTCACCGGCGAGTTCCTGGGCATGGCAGTGGCCGCGGCCGAGCTCTGGACGGCGCCCGGGCGGGTGGCCGAGCAGCGCGCGCTGGTCGCCGGCGCCGCCGCCGCGCTCGCCGAGGACCCGGCCAACCGCGACACCGCGATGCGCGTCCTCGCCTCGCACGCGACCACGCCCGAGCAGCTCGCGCTGGCCGAGACCGGAGCAGCCGAGGACGTACAGGTGGCCTGGCGGCTGCTCGGCCGCCGCGCCGAGCTGGGTGACTACGACGCCGAGGCCGTCACGGCTCTCGAGGCCCGTGACCCGGATCCGGAGTCGTGGGTCAGCGCCCTGGCCGTACGCACCGCGCAGCCGCTCGCCGAGGCCAAGGAGGAGGCCTGGCAGGTGACCATGATCGAGCGCCGGCTGCCGCGCACCGACAGCGCCTACGGCCTGAGCTCGGCGTTCTGGCGGCCCGGTCAGGACGAGATCCTGGCGCCGTACGCCCAGCGCTATCTCGACGCCGTGCGCGAGATCCGGGGTGGTGGCCTGCTCGCCTACGGGCTCCAGCTCCGGTTCTACCCGGCACAGGCCGGCGAGGAGGTCGCCGCTGCCGCGCGCGCCGCGTGCGAGGGCGACGCGCTCGTCCCGTTCGTGCGTCAGACGATCATCCGGCTGGCCGACGTGCACTCGCGACAGGTCGCTGCCCGCGCGCTGTGACCTCACTCCGAGTTTCGCGAGGTATGGCCGCCGGGGTCGCCGGGTACTCGGGTGTCGTACGCAACCGAGAGGAGACGCGAGGACATGAGCACCATCGAGAAGAGCGTCCAGGTCGACGTTCCGGTCGCCACCGCGTATGACCAGTGGACCCAGTTCGAGTCCTTCCCGCAGTTCATGGAGGGGGTCGAGTCGGTCAAGCAGCTCGACGACAAGCGTCTGCACTGGAAGGCCGAGATCGGCGGTGTGACCCGTGAGTGGGACGCCGAGATCGTCGACCAGGTTCCCGATGAGCGCATCACCTGGCGTGCCGTCGAGGGCACCAAGAACCAGGGCACCGTGTCGTTCACCGCGGACCCGATGAGCAAGACGACGCAGGTGACGCTGCACCTGGAGTACGAGCCCGAGGGGGCGGTCGAGAATACCGGCGACGTCCTCAAGATCGTCGACATGCGGGCGAAGGGCGACCTCGAGCGCTTCAAGGACTTCATCGAGGACCGTGGCACGGCGACCGGCGCCTGGCGCGGCGAGGTCAAGCCGAGCGGCGAGGTGAACCCGTAGGACACCTCGCGAAGAGAGCCCTGGGGTCGGCGTAGGCCGGCCCCAGGGCTCTTCAGCTTGCTGCTCAGGCCTCCGCGGGCTCCGGCAGCTCGACCTCGTCGATGTCGCTGACCTCGCGGCGCAGGTTGGTCTCGTCGATCGGGAACCGCTGCTCCTTCTGCCGGTCCAGCGCCGCCTTGACCAGCCCGGCGAAGAGCGGGTGCGGGCGGGTCGGCCGCGAGCGGAGCTCGGGGTGGGCCTGGGTCGAGACGTAGTAGGGGTGTACGTCGCGGGGCAGCTCGACGAACTCGACGAGCTGGTTGTCCGGCGAGAGGCCGGAGAAGACCAGGCCGGCGTCCTCGAGCTGGTCGCGGTAGGCGTTGTTGACCTCGTAGCGGTGGCGGTGACGCTCCTCGATGGAGGTCTCGCCGTAGACCTCGGCCGCGATCGAGCCCTTCTTGAGCTCGGCCGGGT
Organism: Nocardioides sp. NPDC126508; assembly: GCA_040302365.1. Lineage (GTDB taxonomy): Bacteria > Actinomycetota > Actinomycetes > Propionibacteriales > Nocardioidaceae > Nocardioides. Next base: position 746,007 of record JBEOUM010000001.1, on the reverse strand, counting down.
AGAGCCCCAGGCGCATGGTGCCACCGAGGTCGCCCGCGCCCTCGACGTACGCCTTCTGCTCCTCCATCGTCGCGATGACCGGCTCGGGGGTCTCGGCGTCGAACTCGGTGGAGTCGGCCTTCTCCAGGCCGAGCACGTTGCGGGCGTACTCGATCACCATGCACTGCAGGCCCAGGCACAGGCCCAGCGTCGGGATCTGGTGGGTGCGGGTGTAGGTCAGCGCGCCGAGCTTGCCCTCCAGGCCGCGGATGCCGAAGCCGCCGGGGACGCAGACGGCGTCGACGTCGTGGAGGTTCTTGGCGGCACCCTCCGGGGTCTCGCACTCATCGGAGGGGATCCAGCGGATGTGGACCTTGGCCTCGTTGGCGAAACCGCCGGCGCGCAGCGCCTCGCCGACGCTCAGGTAGGCGTCGGGCAGGTCGATGTACTTCCCGACCAGGCCGATGGTGAGCTCTTCCTTGGGGTGGTGGACCCGGCGGAGCAGGTCCTCCCACAGCGCCCAGTCGACGTCGCGGAAGGGCAGGTCGAGCTTGCGGACGACGTAGGCGTCGAGGCCCTCGCGGTGCAGCACCTTCGGGATGTCGTAGATGCTCGGCGCGTCGGCGGCGGTGACCACGGCGTCCTCGTCGACGTCGCACATGAGCGCGATCTTGCGCTTGATGCCCTCGGGCAGCTCGCGGTCGGCGCGGCACACGATGGCGTCGGGCTGGATACCGATCTGGCGCAGCGCCATCACCGAGTGCTGGGTCGGCTTCGTCTTGAGCTCCTTGGACGGCCCGATGTAGGGCACCAGGGAGACGTGCACGAAGAAGACGTTGTCGCGGCCGAGGCGCTGACGCACCTGGCGGGCGGCCTCGAGGAACGGCAGCGACTCGATGTCGCCGACGGTGCCACCGATCTCGGTGATCACCACGTCGACCTCGGGGCCGTGCATCGCAAGGATCCGCTCGGAGATCTCGTCGGTGATGTGCGGGATCACCTGGACGGTCTCGCCCAGGTAGTCGCCACGGCGCTCCTTGGCGATCACGTTGGAGTAGACCTGCCCGGTGGTCACGTTGGCGTGGCCGACCAGGTCGGTGTCGAGGAACCGCTCGTAGTGGCCGATGTCGAGATCGGTCTCGGCACCGTCGTTGGTCACGAAGACCTCACCGTGCTGGAACGGGTTCATCGTGCCGGGGTCCACGTTGAGGTACGGGTCCAGCTTCTGCATGGTCACGCTCAGACCACGCGACCGGAGAAGACGGCCGAGGGACGATGCCGTCAGGCCCTTTCCCAATGAGGAGGCGACGCCCCCGGTGACAAAAATGTGCTTGGTCAAGCTCGCCGACTTCATGGGCCTCAATCCTATCAACGCTTGAGCAGGCCACCGAAACCTGACGCACCGAAATCGCCACCTTGTTGGCTGGTCTGCCTCGCCAACGCGAGCGGGGCGGCGACCTGACCGGTGGTGGTCTCGATGCCGTCGACCGACGCGAACCAGCCCGGCCAGTCGTTGGCGCGGAGCGTCTCGAGGTCATCGGAGCCCGTCGGGGCCGCCACGACCAGCCCTTTCGCGGTCGCTCCGAGCCCCTCGGTCAGGCCCTCGACCGCGGTCGTGTCCCGGCTGTCGTCGCCGAGGACGACCAGGACGAGATCGGCCGGCCCTGTCGGTCGTCCCCGGGCCGTGACCAGGTCGCCGGTGAGCAACGCCACAGCGGCGGTCTTGGCGGGCTGGTCGAACTCGGCGGGGGGCTTCGTCCCGGCGTAGGTCTCGCCGATCACCTGCCCCATCCGCTGATAGGTGGCCTGGCCGGCGTCGCCACGGCCGAGCTGCTTCACCAACTGGGTGGCCAGGCTGTCGACATACTGCCGGCGGTCGGGGTCGAGCAGGTTCGGTCGTACGTCGAGCACCCCCGTCGTCGCGCCACCGGCCGTCTTGATGTCGGCGGTGAGCGCCTCGACAGTCTTGGGCTCGGCTCCGGGGAAGGTGAGGACCGCGACCTTCTGGCCGGTCAGCTTGCCCGGCAGGAGGGCGGCGCCGGCCTCCTCCACGAACTGCGACTCGGCGCTCTGCTGCGGCCTCTTCCCGGTGTCTGCCGAGCTCTCGCCGGAGGTGGTGCTGGCCGCGGCTCCTTCGCCGGACCCGCTCCGGAGTCCGGCGCCGATCGCGGTCAGGTCGTTGTCGGCGGCCCAGATGCCGGCGGGCACTCCGATCGCCAGCGCCGTCACCGCGGCCAGGACCGGCAGGACGAGCCGTCGCCCACGGGACTCCTTGCGGCGTACCGCCGGCACGGCGGAGGCATCGATCAGGGTCGGGCCGAGCGCGAGCCGGGTCAGGTAGGTGCCGGCCAGGCCCGGGCGCTGGTCCTCGAGGAAGTCGGTCAGGGTGGTGCTCAGCCCGGCCCCGATGACCAGCGAGGGGTGCTGGGCGTGGGCGACCAGCAGGGCCGCGTCCTCGGGGGCCAGCGCGGACTCGAACCGCTTCGGCTGCACCCCGACCCGCTCGAGGAGCTCGGCGGCGCTGTCGCTCGCGGCGGCGCCGGGTGCGAGGACGACCTCGGCGGCGCCGGTGAGCACCTTCGGTTCGGGGTAGGTGTCGGTCTCCGGGCCCAGGACGAGCACGGCGTGGCGTACCTGCTTCTTGGTCAGCCGCCTCGCCGCGGCGCCCACCGCGATGAGCGCGGGGCGCCGCTCGCGCAGGAAACCGTCGAGGTCACCCAGGAACCGGTCCAGGTCGGGATGGTCGGCGATCACCACGACGGGGCGGCCGGCCAGCGGCGTGTCGAGGGGAGGTACGCCGCTGCCGTGCAGCAGCGCCTCCTCCTCGCGCTTGAGCAGCTCGCTGCTGTTGTGGGTGAAGAGATCCAGGTGGGAGCTCATCCCCCGTCTGGCGTTCTCGAGGTCGCTCTCGAGCGACTCCTGGTCGAGCGCCCGACCCGAGGTCAGCAGCTGTTCGCCGTCGAAGACCTCGCCGTCGAGGAGGCGGGCCTTCTTTCCATCGACCAGCTTCTCCAGCCCGGCCTCGCCGATCTTGTCGATCAGCACGATGCCGGCGTCGGCCAGCGTCTGCGGGCCGCGGTTCGGGTAGCGACCCGACACCATCGGCTGGGCGTTGGCCACGGCGATCACGCCCTTGGCCGCGATCGCCAGCGCGGTGCTCCGGTCCAGATCGACATGGTCGATGACCGCGATGTCGCCCTCTTTGAGCCGCGGGATCAGCGCCCGGGTCGGCCGCCCCGAACGGAGCGTGCCGCGGATGCCCGGAAGTACGGAAGGAATCTGGCGAGTAGGCAGTCTCATGTCCCGCCAATCCTCCCCCGGTATCCGTGCACGTGCCTGGATCTCCCATCCGGCGAGTCGGTGACCGTGGCTGCCGGATGCGCGCGTTTGGCGGCCGATTCAGCCGTTGTGGCGTGTGTCGTTGGCCACAACGACTGAATCGGGCCGGGATCAGGCCTTGGCGGAGCGGGCCACCTCGAGGAGCTCGCGGGCGTGCGCGATGGCGGTGTCGGAGGCGGTCAGCCCGGCGAGCATGCGGGAGAGCTCGCGCTCACGGGACTCGTCGTCGAGGACGGTGAGGCCGGAGCTGGTCACCACGCCGTCGCTGGTCTTCTCGACCGCGACGTGGTGGTCGGCGAAGGCGGCGACCTGTGGCAGGTGGGTGACCACGAGGACCTGGGCGGTGCGCGCGAGGTGGGCGAGGCGGCGGCCGATCTCGACCGCGGCGGTGCCACCGACGCCGGCATCGACCTCGTCGAAGACGAAGGTCGGGACCGGGCTGGTGGCGGCCAGGACCACCTCGATGGCCAGCATCACCCGGGAGAGCTCACCGCCGGAGGCGCCCTTGTGGAGCGGGCGGGGCTCGGAGCCGGTGTTGGCCGCCAGCAGCAGCTCGACCTCGTCGAGGCCGTTGGAGCCGTAGCGCAGCCAGCGCTGGTTCTTTCCGGAGCCCACCTTCAACGGCGCGTGCGGCTCGTCCTCGGAGGCGGGCGCGTCGGTCTCCTTCTGGCGTACGTCGACCACCAGTCGCGCGTGGGGCATGGCCAGACCGGTGAGCTCGTCGCTGACCGCCTCGGCCAGCGCACCGGCGGCCTCGGTGCGCGCCGCCGAGAGCGCGAGACCGGCCTCGGCGAGGGCGGCACGCAGCCGGGTGCGCTCCCCGCGGAGCTCCTCGATCCGGTCGTCGTCGGAGTCGAGCTCGAGCAGACGCTTGGCGCCGGTCTCGGCCCAGGCGAGCACCTCGTCGATGGTCTCGCCGTACTTCCTGGTCAGCGCGGTCAGCGCCGCGCGTCGCTCGGAGACGACGGACAGCCGGGCCGGGTCGGTCTCGATCCCGGTCGCGTAGGAGGCCACGTCGGCGGCCAGGTCGGAGAGCAGGTAGGAGACCTCCGCCAGGCGGTCGGCCAGGGACGCGGCGTCGGGGTCGTGGTCGCGCACGCCGTCCAGGGCCTGGCGCGCCGCGGAGATCGCACCCAGGGCGTCGGGGGCGTCGACCTCCGAGGAGAGCGCCTCTCGGGCCTGCTCCGCGGCGGTGCGCAGGGTGTCGGCGTAGCCGAGCTTCTCCTCCTCCTGAGCGAGGGTGACGTCCTCGCCGGACTCGGGCGAGACCTCCTCGACCTCACCGAGGCCGAAGCGGAGCAGGTCGGCCTCCTGCGCCCGTTCCCGGGCGTGGGTGGTGACCTCGTCGAGCTCGCGCTCCACCTTCTGGAGCTCGGTGTGGATGTCGCCGTAGGCCGCGATCAGCTTGGCGACGGCCTCTCCGCCGAAGCGGTCCAGCGAGTCGCGCTGGGCACGCGGCTGCAGCAGCCGGTGCTGGTCGGACTGGCCGTGGACGGCGACCAGCGGTGAGGTCACCGAGCCGAGGGTCGCGACCGGGACGGTCGCGCCGCCGACGTACGCCCGCGCGCGTCCTTCGGCGGCGACGGTGCGGGCCACGAGGACGCGGCCCTCCTCGATCTCTCCCCCGGCCTCCTCGGTCGCGTCGACGACGCCGGGCAGCGAGCGGGCGTCGATGACACCTTCGACCCGGGCCGCCTTCCTGCCCTTGCGGACCGAGCCGGCGTCGCCACGGCCGCCCAGGAGCAGCCCGAGCGCGGTCACGATCATCGTCTTTCCCGCGCCGGTCTCACCGGTCACCACGGTCAGGCCCGGTCCGAGCTCCAGGGTCGAGGACTCGATGACCCCGAGCCCGGAGATCCTGATCTCCTCAAGCATTCTCGCCTCCGTTCATCCTGAACGGACGCCGTTCAGCGGCGCCTCGCCATCCCTCCACGGACAGTCCGAACTTCCGCACCAGCCGATCCGTGAACGGGGCCTGGTGCAGGCGGACGAGTCTGACAGGCTCCACCCCCCGGGTGACCTCTATCCGGGCGCCCGGGCCGAGCTCGTAGGAGCGTCGGCCGTCGCACCACAGCACCCCGGCCCCGTCGGCCCGGGTGATCACCTCGACCGCCAGGACCGAGGTCGGCGCGACCACCATCGGCCGCGCGAACAGCGCGTGGGCGCTGATCGGGGTCAGCAGCAGCGCCTCGACACCCGGCCACACGACCGGGCCGCCGGCGGAGAAGTTGTAGGCCGTCGAACCCGTCGGGGTCGCGCAGACGACGCCGTCGCAGCCCCACCTCGACAACGGCCGGCCGTCGATCTCGACGACCACCTCGAGCATCCGCTCGCGGGCGGCCTTCTCGACGCTGGCCTCGTTGACCGCGAACGTACGGAAGACCTTCTGACCGTCCTGGAAGACGCTGACCTCGAGCGCGAGCCGGTCCTCGGAGGTGTAGCGGCGCTGCACGATCGCCTCGATGGTCGACTCGACGTCGTCGTACTCCGCCTCGGCCAGGAAGCCGACATGTCCCAGGTTGACCCCGAGCACCGGGGTGCGGTGGGGCTGGACGATCTCGGCCGCACGCAGGATGGTGCCGTCGCCGCCGATGACCAGCGCCAGCTCGCAGTCGCGGCTCGCGTCGTCCTCGTCGGCGGCCAGCTCGAGCTTCGGTTCGTACGCCGCCGGGTCGATGCCCAGGTCGGCGGCCTCGCTGGCCAGCACCCTGACCACGATGCCGTGGACCGCGAGCGACTTCGCGCAGGCGAGGCCGACCTCGCGGGCCTCCTCGCGCCCGGTGTGGATGAGCATGAGGACGCGCCGGACCTCGGCAGGGTCCACAGGCGCTGGGTTCGCAGGCACTGGGTCCACGGCGGAGGTATCGGCGTCGCTCACGGATCAACCTTCTCAGACGGCACCGACACAACCCCGGTGGCGGGGCTCTCCAGGCCGCGCTGCTCGCGCACGGCCTCCTCGATCTCGTCCTCGGTGACGGTGGCCTCGCCGCGGCGCAGCCACAGGAAGAACTCGACGTTGCCCGACGGGCCCGGAAGCGGGCTGGTCGTGACCGCGCGGGCGCCCCAGCCACGCCGTGCGGCGGCCGCGGCTACGGCGTTGACGGCCTCGGCGCGCAGCGCCGGGTCGCGCACGACGCCGCCCTTCCCGACCCGGTCCTTGCCGACCTCGAACTGGGGCTTGACCATCAGCGCCAGGTCGCCGTCGGGGCTGGTGACCCGGATCAGCGCGTCCAGGACCAGCTCGAGGGAGATGAAGGAGAGGTCGCCGACGACGACGTCGACGGGCTCGCCGACGATGTCGAGGGAGAGGTCGCGGATGTTGGTGCGGTCGTGGACGATCACCCGCTCATCCTGCTGCAGCCGCCAGGCGAGCTGGCCGTAGCCGACATCGACGGCGACGACCTGTCGGGCGTCGTTGCGCAGCAGTACGTCGGTGAACCCGCCCGTCGACGCACCGGCGTCCAGGCAGCGACGGCCGGCGACCGAGAGCCCCAGCGGCTCGAACGCGGCGAGCGCTCCGGCGAGCTTGTGGCCGCCGCGGGAGACGAAGTCGGGACGGTCGGGGTCCTCGGTCACCACGATGGCGACGTCGGTGGTGACACCCGTGGCCGGCTTGGTGGCGCGGTTTCCGGAGACCGTGACCCGGCCTGCGGCGATCAGCTCGCTGGCGTGCTCGCGGGATCGGGCCAGCTTGCGCCGGACCAGCTCGGCGTCGAGACGCAGGCGGCGGGGAGGCATGCGCTCGCCTCTCAGGGCTGGTCGGTCGGCTGCGGCTCGCCGGACGCCGCGGCGATCCGGGCCATCGCGTCGTAGGCCCCGGTGTCGGGGTCCAGCGCGCGACGCAGCTCGGTGTGGGCGGCCTCGAAGACGCCGACGTGCTCGGTCAGCGGCAGCTCGTCGAGCCGGTCGAGGGTCTCGAGAACCGCGTCGACGCGCGCGACACCGGTGTGCGGCGCGCTGCCCGTGCCTCCCGGCCCGGCCGGTGCCGGGGTCTCGTCGAAGTGCTGCTCGCTCATGGGGCCGAGACTACCGTCCCGCCGTCGGTATCCGGGCCAGGCGGCACGGCTTGTGCGCCGATCGCGACCACCGACCCGGAGGTGTCCAGGTAGGCCCACGCGCTGGCCGCGGCGACCCGCCACCAGTCGTCGGTGTGCCCCTGGCCGGTGACGCGGAGCTCCCCGTCGCGTACCTCTGCCGTCCAGCCGCCGAGTCGGGCCGTGGTGTCGTCGGTCTCCGGCGCGGAGTGGGTCTCCAGCAGCCCACCGAGGTCGGAGGAGATGTAGGAAGGCCGTCGCTGCGGCTCGGCCGCCACCAGATCCACGAGGTCGGTGACGCCGGTGAGCACCAGCAGCGTGTCGATGCCGATGTTGCGACCGCCCTCGATGTCGGTGTCGAGCCGGTCGCCCACCATCAGCGGGTGCTCGGCCCCGGTGCGCCGGATGGTCTCCTCGAGCAGCGGCCGCGACGGCTTGCCCGCCACCACCGGCTCGACGCCCGAGAACCGGCGCAGGGTGTCGACCAGGACACCGTGGCCCGGCGCGATCCCGTAGGCCGCGGGGAAGGTCATGTCGGTGTTGCTGGCGACCCAGAAGAGCCCGTCCTTGATCCGGACCGCCGCTCGGAGGATGTCCTTCCACAGCAGCTCGGGGTTGTAGCCCGTCACGATCGCCTCGGCGTCCTCGTCGACGGCCACCGGCACCAGGCCTACCGCTTCGAGAGGCTCGCGCAGGCCGCCGGCTCCCAGGTTGACCACCTTCGCACCGGGCGCGAGTCGCTCGGCGAGAACGTGAGCGGCGGCCTGCGCCGAGGTGACCACGTCCTCCGCGGTCGCCTCGATGCCCAGGTCCCGGATGTTCACGGCGACCTTGGCCGGAGTCCTGGCGGCGTTGTTGGTGATGAACGCCACGTGCAACCCGGCCTCACGGGCCGCGGCGAGCGACTCGGGAGCGCGCGGGACCGCGGCACCACCGATGTAGACCACTCCGTCGAGGTCGAGCATCGCCACGTCGTAGGCGTCGGCGAGCGGCTGTTCTGAGCCCTTCAACTGATGGCCGGTCAGCACACGGAGTTCCTTACTCTGAGTCGGGGGTTCGGCGAATGGCACCAGTGTGACCCTACGATGTGCGGATGGACGATACGGGTGTGGTCAGGGCGCCGTACCTCGGGCGTCCGCTGCGCCTGGAGCCATTTCGAGCGCTCTCGTTGGCGCCGTCGCGGATCGGTGACCCGACCTCCGCACGCCTCTACTCCCGGCCCTATCGCGGCGTCGCCTCGCGGATCAGCTCCTGGCTGGCGCGCGGCGATCTTCGTGAGCACCGGGACCTCGCGCTCTACCTCCACGAGTACACCGCTGCCGGGATCGTCGTGCGTGGCGTGGTCGGCATCCTCGACGTCTCCCACCGCACCGACGACCCAGGTGAGGCAGCCGTCCTCCCCCACGAGGGCGTACACACCGCGCAGGCCGAGCAGCTCGCCTCCCGGATGCGGCAGATGCGGGTGCACCCGGCGCCGATCCTGCTCACCTACCACGCGCCCGACGGCGTCTCCGCGCTGCTCGACCGGGTGCAGAGCGGCCCTCCCGAGGAGCAGTACGACGACCACGGCGGCCAGCACCATCGCGTGTGGGCGATCACGGACGAGGAGCTGATCGCACAGCTGCGCGAGGCATGGTCGACCCAGCAGGCGCTGATCGCGGACGGACACCATCGCTACGCGGCGTACGCCGAGCTCCAGGGACTCGCCGAGCCCGGTGACGCGGCCGCGACGGACTTCGGCCTGGCGATGCTCATCGACCAGGACGACTCGCCGTTGCAGCTCGGCGCGATCCATCGGGTGCTCCCCGGGGTGAACCTGCGCGACCTACGGGCCGCGGCAGAGTCGGTCGGCGCCGAGTGGACCGCGGGCAGCCGCGACGCCGCGCTGGGCAGGCTCGGGCCGGGCGTCATCGTGCTCAGCGACGGCCGTGGCTGGGCCACGCTCGACTTCGACGCCTCCGAAGGCCCGATCACCGGCGACGTCGGCTATCTGCACGACCGGGTCCTCCCGGCGCTGGGCCGGCAGCCGTCGCGGGTGCTGCACGCGCACCAGGTCGATGCCGCCCTCAAACGGGCCCGCCCGGGCCGCGACGTCGCGGTCCTGCTGTCGGCGCCGACGTTCGACACCGTCCTCTCCTCCGCCTCGATCGGGCAGCTGCTCCCGGAGAAGGCCACCTCCTTCCAGCCGAAGCCGCACCCTGGTGTGCTCATCCGGCTTCTCGATGCCGCGCGCCTGGAGAAGTCGCGCCACTAGCTGGCCTGTCTGGTCGCGGCGGCGGCGCGGCTCACCCGCCTGGCCGACTGCACCTCCACCTCGGTCATCGACTGCAGCCGTCCGCCGGTCTTGAAGAACCGCCGGCGCAGCGCGCCGTTGACCTCGATCACGTCGCCGACCTGCCAGGTCGCCGCCGCCCGGCGGACCCGGGCGACCCAGGTGTGGCACTCGAGCGCGTCGATCTGGACCCGGCTCCCCCGTCGTTTGTCCCGTGGTCTGTTCACCACCACGCGGAACGCGGTGAGCTGGTCGCCGCTCGGCAGCTCCCTCTCCTCCGCGGCCAGCGAGAGCCGGCCGATCAGCCGCACCTCGTTGACCGTCGCCAGCCCGCCGGCCGGCCCCACCCGCTCGCCATCGTCCGGCGATGGCTCCTTCTCTACCCTTGCGACCGTCATCTCGATCACCTCCGCCCACCATCCTGTTCGGGGGCGCCGACAGTTCTGCCCGGGCCGCCGCGGCCTGTGGAGAACCGCGGTCCGAACCGTGCCTGTGGATGGTGATCGGCCCGTCCGGCGGGCTCTCAGAGGGCTTTCGCCGGCCGATAGCGCGAGACCGTCGGGTCACCTGCGGCCCAGAACCGCCACGGACGCTCCGGCGCGAGGCGCAGCCCGACCCGCGGACCGGCAGCCACCTTGATCCGCTCCCACGTCTCGGCCGGAGCCAGGTCCAGCGCGAACTCGCTGGTCCCGTTCATCGTCAGGTCGATCCCCAGCGCCGAGCAGAGTCGCGCCGGGCCGCGGGCGAGGTCCACGTCGCGTACGGATCCACGACGCTTGCGGGCGATCTCGATCCCCTCGATGATCTCGCCGGCACGGAGCAGGATCGCGCCGGGCTCGCCGGCCGGATGGCAGACGAGGTTGGCGCAGTGGTGCATGCCGTAGGTGAAGTAGACGTAGAGCCGTCCCGGCGGCCCGAACATCACCCGGTTGCGGTTCGTCTCGCCCCGGAAGGCGTGCGAGCCGGGGTCGTCGGCCGCGTACGCCTCCACCTCGGTGAGCCGCACCTTCACCCCGTCCAACGACAGCGTCGCCCCGAGGAGCCGCGGAGCGGCCACCTCGGGGCGCTGGTGCAACAGGTCCGTGAGCGGCACTAGGACGGACGGAACCCGGCTGCCCTGGCGCGGAGCTCGGCGAGCTGCTCGGCGACCCGGTCGGGAGCCGTGCCGCCACGGCCGTCGCGCGAGGCGACCGAGCCTTCGATGGTCAGCACCAGACGTACGTCAGGAGTCAGCGCCCGCGAGATCGTCGCGAACTCCTCGTCGGTGAGCGCGTCCAGCTCGACGCCGCGCTTCTCCGCCGCCTGGACGCAGGCACCGGCGAGCTCGTGGGCGATCCGGAAGGGCGTGCCCTGGCGGACCAGCCACTCGGCGATGTCGGTGGCCAGCGAGAAGCCCTGCGGGGCGAGCTCGGCCATCCGGTCGGTGTTGTAGACCAGCGTCGCGACCTGGCCGGTGAAGGCCGGAAGCAGGACCTCGAGGGTGTCCAGGGAGTCGAAGACCGGCTCCTTGTCCTCCTGCAGGTCGCGGTTGTAGGCCAGCGGCAGTGCCTTCAGCGTGGTCAGCAGCCCGGTCAGGTTGCCGACCAGGCGGCCGGCCTTGCCGCGGGCCAGCTCGGAGATGTCGGGGTTCTTCTTCTGCGGCATGATGCTCGAGCCCGTCGACCAGGAGTCGTGCAGCGTGACGAAGTCGAACTCCTTGGTCGCCCACAGGATGATCTCCTCGGCGATCCGGCTGATGTCGACGCCGATCTGGGCACACACGTAGGCGAACTCGGCGACGAAGTCGCGCGAGGCGGTCCCGTCGATCGAGTTGGCGCTGGAGCCGGTGAAGCCGAGCTCGGCGGCGACCAGCTCGGGGTCGAGCCCGAGCGACTGCCCGGCGAGCGCCCCGGAGCCGTACGGCGAGTCGCTCACGACCCGCGCCTGCCAGTCGCTGAGCCGGTCGACGTCACGCAGCAGCGCCCAGGCGTGGGCCATCAGGTGGTGCGAGAGCAGGACGGGCTGGGCGTGCTGGAGGTGCGTACGTCCCGGCATGATCGCGCCCATGTTCTCGTCCGCCTGCGTGGCGAGCGCGTCGATCAGGTCGAGCACGAGCCCACGCAGCACCCGCTCGTGGTCGAGCAGGTAGCTGCGGAAGAGGGTCGCGATCTGGTCGTTGCGGGAGCGCCCGGCGCGCAGCTTGCCGCCGACTTCGGGGCCGATCTCCTCGATCAGCAGCCGCTCCAGCGCGCCGTGTACGTCCTCGTCGGACTCGGCCGGGAGCAGCCGCCCCGCGGTGAACCGGTCGGCGAGGACGTCCAGACCCCGGTGGATCTCGTTCTCCTCGTCACCGGTGAGCAGCCCGGCCGCCCCCAGCGCCTTGGCGTGCGCGTGCGACCCGGCGATGTCGTAGAGCGCCAGCCGCCAGTCGAACTGCGTCGAGCGCGAGAGCGCCTCGAGCTCCGGCGAAGGACCACCGGCGAACCGGCCGCCCCAGAGCTTGCCCTCGTTGGTGGTGTTGGCAGGCGTGGTCACGACTCTCCTCGTACGGCTTTGATAGCGATCTCCATGATGTCAGGAAGTGCACCCGGCGCCCCGGTGCCCTCGGCGCGAAGCTTGTCCGGCGTCCACCAGCCCGCCTGGACCACCGACTCGACCTCGATCGGCTCCAGGTTGGCGAAGCTGATCTCCACCTCCCGGTCAAGGGCGAGAGTGAAGTAGACGTTGTGTCCGCTGTAGTCGACGCCGTTCCAGGTGAACTCGTCCTCGTGGGTGTGGAGGGGGCCGACCAGTGTCTCGGGTGACACCCGGACGCCGGCCTCCTCCCACAGCTCACGCGCGGCGGCGTCCACAGCGTCTTCGCCCGGGTCGATGGCGCCACCGATGCTGGTCCAGTAGGCGCCACGCGCCGGGTTCCCCGGATCGGTGTCCTGAAGAAGGAGCACCTCACCGTCGGAGCTGACCGGGAGGACCCGCGCGGACTTGCGACGGACGCGCGCCATCAGTCGTTCCCTGCCTCCAGCGCTGCCTCGTCGAGAACCGACTCGTCCAGGACCGACGGCTGGGCGGGGAGGGAGTCGGCGGGCTTGCCGTCGGGGGCGGCGATGCGGTCGAAGCCACCGGCGGGCAGCTCACCGAAGAGGGTGCCGTTCTCGACGAGCACGGTGCCCTGGTCGAGCGGGTGCCCGGCGTAGATCTCGAGCTTGGAGCGCGAGTCGGCGATGTCGAGGTTGCGCATGGTGAGCTGGCCGATGCGGTCGACGGGGCCGAAGGCGGCGTTCTCGACACGCTCCATGGAGAGCTTCTCGGGGTGGTAGGAGAAGTGCGAGCCCTCGGTGTTGAGGATCGTGTAGTCCTCGCCCCGGCGCAGCCGCAGGGTGACGGTGCCGGAGACCAGCGAGGCGATCCAGCGCTGGATCGACTCGCGCAGCATCAGTGCCTGCGGGTCGAGCCAGCGGCCCTCGTAGAGCAGCCGGCCGAGCTTGCGGCCCTCGTTGTAGTAGTTGGACATGGTGTCCTCGTTGTGCACCGCGTTGAGCAGCCGCTCGTAGGCCGCCCAGAGCAGCGCCATGCCCGGCGCCTCGTAGATGCCGCGGGACTTGGCCTCGATGATCCGGTTCTCGATCTGGTCGGACATGCCGAGACCGTGGCGACCGCCGATCGCGTTGGCCTCGTAGACCAGCTCGACGGCCGAGGAGAAGGACTTTCCGTTGATCGCGACCGGGCGGCCCTCGACGAACGAGATCGAGACGTCCTCGGTCTCGATGGCGACCGACGGGTCCCAGAACTTCACGCCCATGATCGGTTCGACGGTCTCCAGCGAGACGTCGAGGTGCTCCAGGGTCTTGGCCTCGTGGGTGGCGCCCCAGATGTTGGCGTCGGTGGAGTAGGCCTTCTCGGTGGAGTCGCGGTAGGGCAGGTTGTGGGCGACCAGCCACTCCGACATCTCGTGGCGGCCACCGAGCTCGTGGACGAAGTCGGCGTCGAGCCAGGGCTTGTAGATCCGCAGCTCGGGGTTGGCCATCAGGCCGTAGCGGTAGAACCGCTCGATGTCGTTGCCCTTGAAGGTCGACCCGTCGCCCCAGATGTTGACGTTGTCGGCCTGCATCGCGCGTACCAGCATGGTGCCGGTCACGGCCCGGCCCAGCGGCGTCGTGTTGAAGTAGGCACGGCCACCGGAGCGGATGTGGAAGGCACCGCAGGCGAGCGCGGCCAGGCCCTCCTCGACGAGCTGGGGCTTGATGTCGATGGCACGGGCGATCTCCGCGCCGTAGGCCATCGCACGGTCCGGGACGCCGGAGATGTCGGGCTCGTCGTACTGCCCGATGTCGGCGGTGTAGGTGCACGGGACCGCACCCTTGTCGCGCATCCAGGCGACCGCCACGGAGGTGTCGAGACCTCCGGAGAAGGCGATGCCGACGCGCTCACCCTTGGGAAGGGAGGTCAGGACCTTGCTCACGAGATGTTGCTCCTTGCTCTGAAACTTACGGAATGTCTGTGGTCTTGCCGGCGAGGTCGAGGAAGCGGTTGACGAGCGCCGCTCCGCCCTTGGGCTCGCGGCCGATGACGAGCACGGTGTCGTCGCCGGCGATGGTGCCGAGGATGTCGGGGTACTCGGCCCGGTCGATCGCGGAGGCGAAGTACTGGGCTCCGCCCGCAGGAGTACGCAGCACCACCAGGTTCGCACTCCCGTCGGCGCTCACCAACAGCTCTCGGGCGAGTCGGCCGAGCTTGCTGCGTCCGCTCGCCGACTCCCCCGGGGCCACCGCGGTGCGGTCGCCACCCTCGCCGGGGACGGCGTAGACCAGCGCACCGGACGGTGCCCGCACCTTCACCGCGTCGAGCTCGTCCAGATCGCGTGACAGCGTCGCCTGGGTGACGTTGACCCCGTGGGCCAGCAGCGCCTCGGAGAGCTCGGTCTGCGACCGGATCTCCTTGCCCCAGATGATGTCGACGATCAGCGACTGCCGCGCCCCCTTGGTCGCGGGCCGGTGGGTCTCGTTCGCAGTCATCGCGCCACCTCCGTAGCGCAAGCGCCAGGATACGGACGCGGCCCGATGAATGATCTGATGTTCGCTCGCTGACGCTCGCTCATCGTCGCTCCCACAGGAACGCCAGGATCGCCTTCTGCGCGTGGCGCCGGTTCTCGGCCTCGTCCCACACCAGGCTCCGCGGCCCGTCGAGCACCTCGGCCTCGATCTCCTTGCCGCGGTAGGCGGGCAGGCAGTGCAGCACGACCGCGTCGGCGTCGGCGTGGCCGAGCAGCTCTGTGGTGAGCGCGTAGGGCGAGAACACCGCGACCCGGGCGGCCGCCTCGCTCTCCTTGCCCATCGAGACCCAGGTGTCGGTGATGAGTACGTCGGCCCCGGCTGCCGCCGCGACCGGGTCCGAGGTCACCGTGACCGAGCCGCCGGTCTCCTCGGCGATCTCCTTCGCCCGGACCAGCACCTCCGCGTCGGGCGCGTAGCCCTCCGGTGCGCCGAACCGGACGTGCATCCCGGCCATCGCCCCGGCCAGTGCCCACGAGTTGCCCATGTTGCAGGCCGCGTCGCCGAGGAAGGCCGCGGTCAGGCCGGTCAGCGATCCCTTGTGCTCCGCCAGCGTCTGCAGGTCGGCGAGCAGCTGGCAGGGGTGGAACTCGTCGGTGAGCGCATTGACGACCGGGACGCCCGAGTGGGCGGCCATCTCCTCGATGTCGGCCTGTGCGAACGTACGCCACACGATCTCGCCCGCCTGCCGGCCGAGCACCCGGGCGACGTCGGCGACCGACTCCCGCTCGCCGATCCCGGCCAGCCGGCCGTCGACGAGCATCGAGTGGCCGCCGAGCTCGGCGATCCCGGACGAGAACGACGCCTGGGTGCGCAGCGTCGGCTTGTCGTAGATCGTGGCCACGGTCACCGGGCCGGCGAGCGGCTTGGCGGCGTAGGGGTCCTGCTTCATCGCCGCCGCGAGCGCCAGCACCTCGGCCTGCTCGGCCGGGGTGAGGTCGTCGTCGCGAAGGAAGTGTCTGGTCACTTCGCCCCCTCCGCCTTGTCCAGGATGGCGGGCCAGGCGGCCAGGAGCGCCTCGGCGTCGTCGTCGGTGAGCACGAGCGGCGGCACGATCCGGATCCGCTCGGGCGTGGCGTTGTTGAGGATGAACCCGGCCTCGAGCGCGGCCGCGGCGACGGCACCCGAGTCGGGGCCGGCGAGGACGACTCCGATGAAGAGGCCCTCACCGTCCACGCGCGCGACCCGCGGGTCGGCGGCGAGGCCGTCGCGCAGCTTCTGCCCGAGCACGGTGACGTGCTCGAGGAGACCCTCGGACTCGATGGTCTCGATCACGGCGAGGCCCGCGGCGCAGGCGACCGGGTTGCCACCGAAGGTGGTGCCGTGGTTGCCGGGCTCGAAGAGCGTCGCCGCCGGGCCCAGGCCGATGCAGGCACCGATCGGGAAGCCGCCACCGAGGCCCTTGGCGAGGGTGACGATGTCAGCAGTGACGCCGGAGGTCTCGTGGGCGAACCAGCGGCCGGTGCGGCCCAGGCCGGACTGCACCTCGTCGAGCCACAGCAGCGCGCCGTGCTCGTCGGCGACGACCCGCGCGGCCGCCAGGTAGTCGGCGGGCGGGACGACGACGCCGGCCTCGCCCTGGATCGGCTCCAGGATGATCGCCGCGGTCTCGTCGGTCACGGCCGCGGCCAGCGCGGAGGCGTCGCCGTAGGGGACGAAGGTGACCTCGCCCGGCAACGGCTCGAACGGCGCCCGGTAGGCCTCCTTGGCGGTCAGCGCCAGGGCACCCGTCGAGCGGCCGTGGAAGGCACCCTGGGCGGCCACGATGTGGGTGCGGCCGGTGCGCCGGGTCAGCTTGAACCCGGCCTCGTTGGCCTCGGTGCCGGAGTTGGTGAAGAACACCCGCCCGGTCTCGCCTCCGGGGACCCGGGCGAGCAGCGCCTCGGCGAGCTCGACCTGCGGGTGGGAGGTGAAGAAGTTGGAGACGTGGCCGAGGGTCTCCAGCTGGGAGGTCACCGCGGAGACCAGCGCCGGGTGGGCGTGGCCCAGGGCGTTGACCGCGATGCCGGCCAGCAGGTCGACGTACTCCTTGCCGTTCTCGTCCCACACGTGGGCGCCCTCGCCTCGGGTGAGGACCAGCTTGGGGGCGCCGAAGGTGTTCATCAGGGAGGCGGCGTAGCGCTTCTCCCAAGAAGTGGGCACAGCGGTGCTCATCGGTCCAGCTCCCTTGCCTTGCGGGTCTTGGTGGTGACGCCGGGGAGCACCTGGGTGCCGACTCCCTCGGCGGTGAACAGCTCCAGCAGCACGGCGTGCTGCTCGCGGCCGTCGACGACGGTGGCGCGCTTGACGCCGCCCTTGACCGCCTCGAGGCAGGCGCTCATCTTCGGGATCATCCCGCTGGCGAGGTCGGGGAGGATGCCCTCCAGTGCCTCGGGGCTGATCTCGCCGATGACCTCCTCGGGGTCGGGCCAGTCGAGGTAGAGACCCTCGACGTCGGTGAGGACGAGCAGCTTCTCGGCCTCCAGCGCGATCGCGAGGGCGGAGGCGGCGCGGTCGGCGTTGACGTTGTAGATCACGCCGTCGGCATCCGGGGCGACGCTGGAGACCACCGGGATCCGGCCGGCCTCGATGATGTCGAGGACGGCCGCGGGAAGTACGTCGACGACCTCGCCGACCTGGCCGAGGTCGATCTCCTCGCCGTCGATGACGGTGCTGGCCGGCTCGGCGGTGAAGAGCCCGGCGTCCTCGCCGGAGAGTCCGACCGCGAGCGGCCCGTGCTCGTTGATCAGCCCGACCAGCTCACGCTGGACCTGACCGACCAGCACCATCCGGACGACGTCCATGGCCTCGGGAGTGGTCACCCGCAGCCCGCCGCGGAACTCCGACTCGATGCCGAGCCGGTCGAGCATGCTGGAGATCTGCGGGCCGCCGCCGTGGACGACGACCGGCTTGAAGCCGGCGAACCGCATGAAGGCGATGTCCTCGGCGAAGGCGCGCTTGAGCTTGTCGTCGGTCATGGCGTTGCCGCCGTACTTCACCACGACGATCTTGCCGTGGTACTCCTTCAGCCACGGCAGGGCGCCGGCGAGGGTGCGGGCCTTGGCGGGGTCGGGTCTACCGGGCTCGTGGGCCACGGTCTCCAGATCGATCACGGGGCCACTCCCACCGTCGTCAGGCCGGCGGTCTCCTCGAGACCGAGCGCGAGGTTCATGCACTGGATCGCTCCCCCGGCGGTGCCCTTGGCGAGGTTGTCCTCGGCACCGACGACGACCAGACGCCCGGCGGCCTCGTCGACGGTCACCTGCAGGTGGACCGCGTTCGAGCCGAGCACGGCCTGGGTCTGCGGCCACTGGCCCTCGGGAAGCAGGTGGACGAACGGCTCGTCCCCGTACGCCTTCTCGTAGACGGCGCGCGCATCGGCAGCGGTCACGCCCTCGGCGAGCTTGGCCGAGCAGGTGGCCAGGATGCCGCGCGGCATCGGCACCAGGACCGGGGTGAAGGAGACCGACACCTCGCCCTCGACCAGCGCGGAGAGGTTCTGGACGATCTCGGGGGTGTGCCGGTGGACGCCGCCGACGCCGTAGGCGCTGACGTTGCCCATCACCTCGGCACCGATCAGGTGCGGCTTGGACGACTTGCCGGCACCGCTGGTGCCGGTGGCGGCGACCACGACGACCTCGGGCTCGACGATGCCGGCCTCGACGGCCGGGGCCAGGGCCAGGGTGGAGACCGTCGGGAAGCAGCCCGGCACCGCGATCCGGCTGGCCGCGGAGAGTGCGGCCCGCTGCCCGGGCAGCTCGGGGAGACCGTAGGGCCAGGTGCCGGCGTGGTCGGTGCCGTAGAACTTCGTCCACATCTCGGCGTCGGCGAGCCGGTAGTCGGCGCCGCAGTCGATCACCACGACGTCGTCGGGCAGACCGGCCGCGATCGGACCGGACTCGCCGTGCGGCAGCGCCAGGAAGACGACGTCGTGACCGGCCAGGGTCTCGGCGGTGGTGGGCTCGAGGACTCGGTCGGCGAGCGGGAGCAGGTGGGGCTGGAGGCTCCCCAGGGTCTTGCCCGCGCTGGAGGCGGCGGTCAGGGCGCCGATCTCCACCTCGGGGTGGGCCAGCAGCAGCCTGAGCAGCTCACCTCCGGCATATCCACTGGCACCGGCGACGGCGACGCGCTTCTTCGTCATGTGTATGAACATACGTCACACTGCATGTATGTCGCAAAGCGTGTTCGCCCGCTGAGACGGGCCGAGGAGAAACCCGGAGGAAATCTGTCGGCACCGACACATAGTGTTCGCTCCATGACGACTCGCCTGACCCCCACCGCCTACCTCGACCACATCCGGTCCGAGTCGGCGCGTTTCCGTGCCGTGCTCGCCGACACGGACCCCACCGCCACGGTGCCCAGTGCTCCGGAGTGGACCGCCGCCGACCTGCTGTGGCACGTCGCCGGCGTGGTGCAGCACTTCTGGACCTTCGTTCTCGAGACCAGGCCGGCCGAGCCGACCGACGAGACCTACGCCGAGCGGGACAAGCCCGCGGACGCGACGTACGAGGAGCTTCTCGCCTACTTCGACGAGGTCAACGCCCGGTTCGTCAAGACCCTGGAGCAGATCGCGCCCGAGGAGCCCGCGTGGTCCTGGTCGCAGGACCAGACCGCCGGGTTCACCTACCGGCGACAGGCCCACGAGATCCTGATCCACCGTCTGGACGCCGAGCTCACCGCCGGCACCGTGACGCCGCTGGACCCGGCCCTCGCCGCCGATGGTGTCGACGAGATCCTCGACCTCTTCTACGGCGGGAAGCCGTCCTGGGGCAGCTTCGAGGGCAAGAACCAGTTCGTACGCATCGACGCGACCGACACCGACACCCAGACGTGGGTCGAGATCGGCCTGTTCAGCGGCACCAAGCCCGACGGCGACCGGCTCGAGAACGAGCCCGACATCAAGGTGGCGGCGGCCGGCTCGATCCCGCCCGGCACCGAGCCGGATGCGGTGGTCGAAGGCACCGCGGACGATCTCGACGCCTGGCTCTGGCGTCGCCGTGACGACTCCGGCATCACCGTCACCGGCGATCACGACGTCTATCAGCAGTTCCGCGCGTTGACCGACCAGGAGATCTCCTGAGAGGGCTAACCTTCGCCGCATGATCAAGCACCTGGCGGTCTTCCTCGGCTCCCGCGACGGCAACGACCCGACGCTGTCGGAGAAGGCCTACGAGGTCGGCGCGGAGCTGGCCGAGCGCGGCATCGAGCTTGTCTACGGTGCGGGCGGCGGCGGCCTGATGGGTCAGATCTCCCAAGGTGCCATCGACGGCAACGGCAGGGTCTTCGGCGTGATCCCACGGTTCATGGTCGAACGCGAGTGGGGTCGCGTCGAAGGCGCGCCGGGGATGCAGACGGTCGTGGTCGACACGATGCACGAGCGCAAGGCGATGATGGCCGAGCGTGCCGACGCGTTCCTCGCCCTGCCCGGCGGCATCGGCACCCTCGAGGAGCTCTTCGAGGTGTGGACCTGGCAGACCCTGTCGCTGCACGGCAAGCCGGTCGGCCTCCTCAACATCGACGGCTTCTGGGACCCGCTCGTGGCGATGATGGAGCGCATCGCCGAGGCGGGCTTCCTGCACGGCTCCCCCGCCGAGACGCTGGTGGTCGGTGACGACCTCGGCGACGTCCTCGCCCGGCTCGACGCCGCCCGCTGAAACCGCGCCAGGAGTCGTGAAACCGCGGTGAAGGCGCCCTGAAACCGGCGCCCCTCATCGTGGGAGCATGACAACCAACACCGAACTGGCCGTCTCGGCCTCAGGTCTGGTCAAGACCTTCGGCGACTTCACCGCGGTCGGCGGGATCGACCTCGAGATCCGCCGCGGCGAGGTCTTCGGCGTGCTGGGCCCCAACGGCGCCGGCAAGACCACGACCCTCAAGATGCTCGCGACCCTGCTCCCGATCGACGCCGGCAAGGCGGAGATCTTCGGGGTCGACGTCAAGGCGCACCCTCACCAGGTGCGTCAGCTCGTCGGCGTGACGGGGCAGTACGCCTCGGTCGACGAGAACCTCACCGCCACCGAGAACCTGGTCCTCTTCGGCCGCCTGCTGGGCATGTCCGGCAAGTCCGCCCGGGCCGCCTCGGAGGAGCTGCTGGAGTCCTTCGGGCTCCAGGAGGCCGCCAAGCGGCAGATCTCGAAGTTCTCCGGCGGCATGCGCCGGCGCCTCGACCTGGCCGCCTCGCTCCTGTCCCGCCCGCCGCTGATCTTCCTCGACGAGCCGACCACCGGCCTGGACCCGCGCACCCGCGGCCAGATGTGGGACACCATCCGTACGCTGGTCGCCGGCGGGTCCACCGTCCTGCTCACCACGCAGTACCTCGACGAGGCCGACCAGCTCGCCGACCGGATCGCGGTCATCGATCGCGGCGTCAAGGTCGCCGAGGGCACCTCGGAGGAGCTCAAGACCTCCGTCGGCAGCTCCACGCTGCACCTGCGCTTGAGCGACAAGGCGCAGGTCGCCACCGCCGCCGCCGTGGTCGAGAAGGTCACCGGCGAGCATCCCGTCCTCACTCCCGAGGCGGGCGGCGTCAACGTACCGCTGGCCGATGCCGACCGGGCCGCCGACGTGCTCATCGGGCTGCGCCACGCCGGCATCTCGATCACCACCGCCAACGTGCAGCAGCCGACCCTCGACGAGGTCTTCCTCGCCCTGACCGGCCACGGCACCGAGCGCTCCGAGACCTCGGAGACCCCCGACCACACCGACATCCACACCGAGGAGGTGGCCTGAGATGGCTGCACTGATCTCGACGTACGCCGTCGCCGACCGCCCGCCCAAGACCCATCCCGGGGTCGGCGAGACGATCGCCCAGACACTCACCATGGCCCGCCGCGCACTGATCAAGATGATGCGCAACCCCGAGCAGTTCTTCGACGTCACGATCCAGCCGCTGCTGTTCACGGCGATGTTCGCCTACATCTTCGGCGGCGCGATCTCCGGTGACGTGAAGGCCTACCTGCCGACCATCATCACCGGCATCCTGGCCCAGACCGCGCTGACCGCCTCGATGGCGCGCGGCACCCAGCTGCGCGAAGACATGGACAAGGGTGTCTTCGACCGGTTCAAGGCGCTCCCGATCGCCCGGATCGCGCCGCTCGCCGGGCCGGCCGTGGCCGACCTGCTGCGCTACGGGATCGCGGCGACGCTGACGATCGTGGTCGGTCTGCTGATGGGCTACCGGCCCGGTGGCGGCGTCGGCGGGGTGCTGGCCGGCTGGGCGCTGACCATCTTCGCCGGCTGGTCGCTGAGCTGGATCTTCACCTGGCTCGGCACCGTCCTGAAGACCGCGGGCGGAGTGCAGGGGCTGGGCATGATGATCATGTTCCCGCTGACCTTCCTCTCCCCCGCGTTCGTGCCGAAGGAGACCATGCCGAGCTGGCTGCAGCACTTCGTCGACGTCAACCCGGTCACGCTGGTCATCAACGCCACCCGCGACCTGATGAACGCCGGCGACCTCACCCTGAGCGTCGTGTGGGCGCTCGCCGGGTGCGCTGTGGTCGTCGCGATCTTCGCGCCGATCTCGGTGTGGAGCTACAGCAAAAAGCTCTAGCCGCCGGCAACCACGCGCGCGATGACGCCGCGGGCCTCGTCCAGCAGGGCGAGCCCGCGGCGTTCGCCGTACTCCTGCGAGACCCGTTCGAGTACGCCCGGCGCCAGCCGCTCCGCGTCGGCGACCGCGAGCTCCCAGCGCATGTCGAGGAAGGAGCGGGAGTAGCCGAACCGGTCGCCCAGCACCACCAGCCGCACCGACTCCTCGCGCGGCAGCGCGTCCCGCAGCAGACCCCACACACCGAGCGCGAGCAGCAGCATCCCGGTCACGGGATAGTCCTGGTATCGGCGCTCCTCGGAGACCAGGCGCGGAGCCTTGTCCAGCAGGACCTCGAAGAAGTCGGCGCCCTCGACGCCCTCGCCGTGGCGGGCACAGCTGACCACCGTGACCGCCTCGGCGGCGACCCGCCACGGCACCAGGTCGGGGTCGTCGGTGAACCCGGGGAACGGCAGCTCGCCCATCGTCGCCACCACGTCACGGAAGAGCGAGAGGCCCTCGCCGGTCCTCCCCTGGGCGAGCAGGAGCTGGGCCCGGGCGCCGTGGACCGCGCCCCGGGAGCCGAAGCCACCGCGGGGCTGCTCCTCGGAGAGCTCGGCGAGGATCTCGGCGGCCTCCTCGAGGCGGCCCTGCTCCACGGCGTACGTCACCAGGATCGCGTGGGTCTGGACGAGGTCGTCGTCGGCACCGAGACGGCGCAGGACCGGCACGGCCTCGCGGGCGTGGTCCGCGGCCTCGCCGAGGCGGCCGAGCTGGGCGTAGAGGCCACTGAGCTGGGCATGCAGCATCGCTCGCGGCCAGAGTCCGCCGTCGGTGCCGGTGAGACGCAGCGCCTCCTGCCCCGCGGCCAGCGCGCCCTCGGGGTTGCCGAGGTTCTCGCGTTCGTGGCTGAGGAAGGTGTAGGCACGGGCACGCACCTCGGGATCGGGGTCGGTGATCAGGTCGGACAGCTCGTCCTCGAGCGGCCGCCCGGGCTCGCCCCCACCGGTCCGGGCGACGCTGGCCGCCATCGCCTGCATCACTTTGAGCATCACCCGCAGCTGCGGATCGACGGCGTCGGTGCCGATCCGGTCCAGGGTCGTCATCAGCCGCTGCAGACCGGAGCCGCCGGTGACGGCCGCGCCGAAGAGCAGCAGCGCCAGCACGAGCCGGGTCTTCTCCAGCATCTCCGCGGGCGGCTCCCACTGGGCGAGCAGATCTCCGACCGGACCGGCGAGCATGATCACCCGCTGATGCTCGCCCGCGATCGTCCAGAAGACGCCCATCGCGCAGAAGAGCCGGATCACCGACTCGGCCTCGTCGTCGGCCAGGACCTGGCGCAGGATGTCGGCGAGGTTGCTCTCCTCGGCGCGCAGCTCGTCCATGGCGTCGAACTGCTCCGGGGAGTAGACCCGGCCGGCGCTCGTGTCGGCGTAGTCGACCGCCCAGGCCCGCTGCGCCGCCCGGGCCGCGGGATCCTCGCCGGCGTCGATCAGCTGCATTCGGCCGAACTCGCGGACGGTCTCGAGCATGCGGTAGCGGAAGCCCAGCGGCGCGTCGACGACCGTCAGCAGGGACTGGTCGACGAGCTCCTCGATCGCGGCGAGCGTGTCGGCGCCGAGCATCGCCTCGGCGGCAGCGAGCGTGAACCCGTCGTGGAAGACCGAGAGCCAGCGCATCGCCCGCCGCTCGCGCTCGGCGAGGAGGTTCCAGGACCAGTCGATGACCGCGACCAGGGTCTGGTGGCGGTCGGGGGCGTTGCGGTCACCGCCGCGCAGCAGCTCGAAGCGGTTCTCCAGCCGCCGGGCGATGTCGTCGACCGACATCGCCCGCACCTTGACCGCGGCCAGCTCGATCGCCAGCGGCAGGCCGTCGAGCCGGGTCACGATCTCGTCGACCCGCCCCTCGTCGAGGTGGACGCCCGGTCGCGCCGCGACCGCGCGGCGGCGGAACAGCTCGCTGCCGTCGTACGTCCCCAGCCGGCCGAGCGGGTAGACCCGCTCCGCGCCGATGGCGAGCGGACTGCGTGAGGTGGTCAGGACAGTCAGGTCGCGGACGGTCGCGACCAGGAAGGCGACCAGGTCGGCGACGGCGGCCACGATGTGCTCGCAGTTGTCGAGCACCAGCAGGGTGGGCACACCGTCGAGCTGCTGCGCGATCCGCGAACGTACGTCGGCCCGCTGCTCGGGGGTGAGCCGGTCGCGACCGGCGATCGAGTCGCGGACGCCCAGCGCCGAGCCGACCTCGCTGACCAGGTCGTCGGGTGCGGTCACGCCGACCAGCTCGACGAAGTGGACGACCGGCTGCTCGGCGTCGTGGGCGATCACCTGGGCGAGGCTGGTCTTGCCGAGCCCGCCGGGCCCCAGGATGGTGACGACCCGCGAGCTCTTCAGCAGGGCGGAGACCTCGGCGGTGTCCTGCTCGCGGCCGATCAGCACGTCGGTGTCGTGGCGCAGCCCGGAGCGCACCGGCCGGTCCCGCGCGAGCAGCTCGGCATGGACCGCCCGCAGCCGCGGGCTCGGGTCCACACCGAGCCCGTCGGCCAGCCCGGACCGGTAGCTCTCGAAGCGCTCCAGCGCCGCCGGCACGCCGTGCACCGCTGCGACCGCCCGCAGCACCGCCTCGGTGACCTCCTCGTCGGGGTCGAGCCGGTCGAGCCGCTCGAGCAGCGGGAGCGCCTCGGCGTAGCGCTTCTCCGCGGCCAGCCTCAACGCCTCCGGGCGGAGCGACCAGGCGTCGACCTCGCCGGCACCGAGGCCGAGGCGGTAGCCCCGCGGCGTACGTTCGATCGCACCGGCCGCGGTGGCCGTCCGGGCTCGGGAGACCACCACCTGGAGTGCCTTGGAGGGGTTGGCCGGAATGTCGTCGAGACCCCAGATCTCCTCGACCAGAGCCTCCTCGGACGCACCCCGCGGGCCGGCCTCGACCAGGGCGCGCAGCAGCGCCCGGGTTCGCTCGCCGGCCACCGGCACCCCCGCCCAGGTCACCTCGTCCAGCACACTCAGCGTCGTCACAGCCGCCATTCTGTCATAGCGATATATCGCGTACGTACGGGATAAATGACAGTCTCGCTCCGACGTGCTGCCCGCGTGTAACACGTTGTTCGTAGGACTGCTCGCCCCATTAGATAGGGCGAGCAGTCCAACGAACAACGTGTTACACCGCTTGCACCACGCGCTAGCCGACCTCGTCCAGCTCGATCAGGCTCTTCACGGCATCGAGGCGGCGGGTCGACTCCTCCGGGTCGACCGTCTGACGGTCGATGAGGGCGAGCTCCTGGTTGGCCTCGACGAACGGGCGCATCCGCTTCTCGTAGCGGACGTACGCCTCGGCATGGTCACCCGCACGCCCGAGCTCGAGGGCGAGGACGTAGGCGCCGACGAGCGCCAGGCTCGTGCCCTGGCCCGAGAGCGGAGCGGCGCAGTGGGCGGCGTCGCCGAGGAGGACGGTGCGGCCGCGGGACCAGGAGTCCATCTTGATCTGTGCCATCGAGTCGAAGTAGAAGTCCTCGGCGGCCCGCATCCGCTCGACGAACCGGGGCACCTCCCAGCCGAAGCCGGTCAGGTGCTCGGCGACGAGCCGCTTCTGCGCCTCGATGTCGCGATAGTCGTAGTCGATGGGGTCGGCCGCGAAACCCAGGAAGATCCGCAGCTCCTGGTTGTCGCGCACGGTCATCACCGCACCACCGTCGCGACCGTTGTTGATCCAGGTCTGCCAGCGGTCCATACCGAGGAAGTTGGGCTGGCTGAACACCGACAGGTAGGTGCCGAGGTGGTGGATGTAGCCGGCCTCGGGACCGAAGACGAGACGGCGGGTGTTGGAGTGGAGGCCGTCGGCGCCGACGACGAGGTCGAACCGTCGCGAGGCGGCGTGCTCGAACTCGACCAGAACCCCGTCGGCGTCCTCACGGATCGCGGTGATCGAGTCGCCGAAGAGATGCTCGACACCGTCGAGGCGCGCATGGACGAGGTCGACGAGGTCCTCACGGAGGATCTCGATGTCCTCGGAGTCGAGCTGCCCCGAGGAGAGCGCGAACTCCTCCGAGCGCATCAGCTCGTTGCCGTCGGCATCGAGCATGTTCATGCCGAGGGACTCGTTCCTCAACGCCCGGGCCGGTGCTTCGAGCCCCATGCGGCGCAGGACGGTCAGAGCGGCGCCGCGTACGTCGACGGCCTGGCCGCCTCGTCGCAGCGCCGGCGCCCGCTCGACGACGACGGGAGTGAGGCCCTGCTCGCGGAGCCAGAAGGCGAGAGCGGTGCCGGCGACGCTGGCGCCGGAGATGAGCACGGTGGTCATGAGGAATCCTTCCGATACGCTGTATATCAAGGTCGAGGATGACCGTAGCTAATGTGCCTCTGACCTGGCAATACATATATTGATCTGGACTAGAACAGCGACGTTCACCCTAGAATCTGTCCTAGCACAGAGATGAAGGAGGCCACCGTGGCCGGCTCGACCGAACCGACGTACGTCCGCATCGCCGCCGAGCTGACCCGGCGCATCGACCAGGCCGAGATCGCGCCCGGCGACAAGGTGCCCTCGACCCGCCAGGTCGCCCAGGAGTTCGGCGTCGCGCTCGCGACCGCGACGAAGGCGCTCGACGTACTGCGGGCCGGCGGCCTGGTGACCACCCGCCCGCGCTCGGGCACCGTCGTCGCGCCACGTGAAGAGACCTCACGCGGCCCGGGGCCCAAGGCGCTCACCCGCCGTCAGGTCCTCGCCGAGGCCGTGGCGATCGCCGATGCCGAGGGACTCGACGCGGTCTCGATGCGTGCGGTGGCCGGACGCTGCGGCGTCGCCCCGATGTCGCTCTACCGCTTCGTCGAGGGGAAGGACCAGCTGGTCGCGGCGATGGCCGACTCGGTCTACGCGGCCTCCCCGTTCGCCCTCGATCCCGACGCGCCGTGGCGTGAGCGTGCCGAGTCGCTCGGCCGCGAGCTGTGGCGGCTCCACCGCGACCACCCCTGGCTCGGCCGCACCCAGCCGCTCACCCGCCCGATGCTGCTGCCCAACCTGCTCCGCTTCGGCGACCGCCTGCTGGGAGCGCTCGAGGGTCTGAATCTGCCACCGAAGACCCAGTTCGACGTGCACGTGCTGCTCTACAACCACGTCGCCGGACTGGCCGCGAACATCGAGCGCGAGGACGAGGCCATGTCGTTGACCGGGGTCTCGGCCGAGGAGTGGACCGACCGCCAGTACGTCCCCCACTTCGGCAACGACTCCTTCCGCAGCGCCTTCCCCCACATGGCCCGCCTCTTCGGCCCGACCGCCCTGCTCGCCGACGGCTACGACATGGACATCGACGAGCTCTTCGAGCTCGGCTTCGGCCTCCTGCTCGACGGCGTCGAGGGGTACGCCCAGCGGCAGGCCAGAATGGGTCCGTGACCGTCGAACTTCGCTCTGACAACGCCGCCGCCGTCTCCCCCGCGATCCTGGAGGCGATGGCCACCGTCAACTCCGGCTCCGCGCTCGCCTACGGCGGCGACGAGGTGACCGCCGCGCTCCAGGAACGGGTCCGCGAGGTCTTCGAGCACCCCACCGCCCGCGTCTTCCCGGTGCTCAGCGGCACCGCCGCCAACGCACTCTCGCTCTCCGCGATGACCCCGCCCTGGGGTTCGGTGGTGTGCCACGAGACCGCGCACATCGTGGGCAGCGAGGGCGGCGCGACCTCCTTCCTCAGCGGCGGCGCGGTGATGACCGGCATCGCCGGCGACGACTACAAGGTGGCGCCCGAGGCGCTGCAGACCCACCTGGACGGCGTACGTTGGGGCGACCCGCACCACTCCCAGCCGGCCGTCCTCTCGCTGACCTCACCGTCCGACTACGGCACGGTCTACTCGCCTGCGGAGATCGCCGAGCTCACCGCGATCGCCAAGACCCGCGACCTGCGGGTGCACCTGGACGGAGCCCGCTTCGCCAACGCCGTCGTGGCCACCGGCGCGACCCCGGCCGACCTGAGCTGGCGGGCCGGCGTCGACGTACTCTCCCTGGGTGCGACCAAGAACGGCGCCCTCTCGGCCGAGGCGATCGTCTGCTTCACCGACGCCCCCGCCGACGAGCTCGTCTACCGCACCAAGCGCAGCGGGCACGTCACCTCGAAGATGCGCTACCAGTCCGCCCAGCTGCTGGCCTACCTGACCGACGACCTCTGGCTCCGCAACGCCCGCAACGCGAACGAGCGGATGGCCGAGCTCGCCGCCGGCCTCCGGGCGGCAGGCGTACGCATCACCAACTCGGTCGACGCCAACCTCGCCTGGGTCGACCTCGCCGAGGAGACGGCCGACCGGCTGGAGGCCGCCGGGGTGCTCTTCCACCGTCTCGACGGCCAGGTCCGGTTCGTGACGTCGTGGCAGACCACGGCCAAGGAGATCCGCACCGTCCTGGACCTCCTCGCGGCCGAGTAGGGCTGAGACGCGGCCCACAGTCGAAATCTGGGATACGGGGCGGTGAACTCGGTAGCCTCGTCCGCCTATGTCTCACGACCTCCAGGTCCCCCTCCCGACCCACCACACGACCGATTCGAACAGACCTTCTTCTCCCCAGGCGAAGCGACTGCGCGGCGATGTCCAGGGCTTACGCGCCGTCGCCATCCTGACCGTCCTGGCCGCCCACGCGGGCGTCTCCTGGTTCGCCGGCGGCTTCGTCGGCGTCGACGTCTTCTTCGTCATCTCCGGCTTCCTCATCACCCAGCAGCTCGTCGGTGAGCTCGGCCGTACGGGGCGGATATCCCTGAGACGGTTCTACGCACGCCGGGCCCGGCGCATCCTCCCGGCCGCCACCCTCACCCTCGCGGCCACCGTGGTCGCCGCGGTCATCCTGCTGGGTCCGGCCCAGGTCGCCCCGCTCGCCGTCGACGCCGTCTGGGCCTCGGCGTTCGCCGCCAACATCCGGATGACCATCTCCGGCACCGACTACTTCCAGGCCGAGCTGCCGCCCTCACCGGTCCAGCACTTCTGGTCCCTGGCGGTCGAGGAGCAGTTCTACCTGGTCTGGCCGCTCGTCGCGCTGCTCTGCATCGTCCTGGCGGCCAGGATCGGCGCGTCCAGGGGCGGCGAGCCGGGCTCCGCGCGGGCGCGCCGTCTCCTGCTCGCCGCGATCGCCCTCATCACCGTCGCGAGCCTGGCCTGGTCGATCGTGCACACCCCCGGGGAGGCCACCGCGGCCTACTTCTCCTCGCTCACCCGTGCCTGGGAGCTCGGGATCGGTGCGGCCCTGGCGATCCTGGTCACCAGCGGCCGGGTGATGCAGCGGCTCGCCGCCGCCCGCTGGGCCCGCGAGGCGCTCGTCCTGGCCGGGCTGGGCGCGATCGTCCTCGCCTGTCTGACCTACGACGAGTCCACCCCGTTCCCCGGCTTCCACGCCGCCCTCCCGGTGCTCGGCTCCGCCGCTGTCATCCTCGCCGGCGCCCTACCCTCGGGCGAGACGACGCTCGGGGCCCGCATGCTGTCGGTTCCGCCGATGCGGGCGATCGGCGACTGGTCCTTCTCGCTCTACCTGTGGCACTGGCCGCTCCTGGTGGTGCCGGAGATCGCCCTCCAGCGCGACCTCAGCTGGCCCGAACGAGGTCTCGCCGTCGCGGGTGCGTTCGTCCTGGCGTACGTCTCGTTCCGGCTGGTCGAGCGGCCGTTCCGTGAAGGGACCCTCTGGCGGCCCACCCGGCGCGCCCTGACCTTCTACCCGGTCAGCATCGCGCTCGTGGCGACCATCGCGTTCGGCGGCACCGCCTACGCCGACTTCGAGGCCACCCGCGGCTCCTACCAGCCGGCGGTCACCCTCGCCGACGCGCCCGCGGCCGATCCGTCTCTGGACAGGCGGGAGGCGCTGGTGCGGGCCTCGGTGCTCGCGGCGCGCGACGACACCCCGATCCCGACGAAGCTGCGGCCGGCGCTCACCGAGCTCGACTCGCTCAAGCCGCACCGGACCCGCTGCGACTACACCGACGACACCGAGCGTGACCTGTGCGTCGACGGCGACCCCGACGGCGAGAAGACGATGGTCGTCTTCGGCAACTCCCACGCCCTGCACTGGGTGCCGACGCTGAACCGGATCGCGAAGAAGCACGGCTACCGGGTCTACTTCCTGGTCAAGAACCGCTGCGTCTCCGCCGCGATCACGACCGACCGTGGCGAGGAGAAGGACCCCTACACCGAGTGCGACGACTTCAACCGGTGGGCCTTCAAGCAGTTCAAGCGCATCGACCCCGACCTGACCGTCGTCTCCACCGCGCCACCCATCCAGGGCGTCTTCGACAAGGACGGCACCTGGGTCGGCGACACCCGCAAGGTCGACGAGCTGATGCGCCCGGCCTACACCCGCTTCCTGCGCAAGGTGGAGAAGCACACCGGACGTACGGTGCTGATCCGCGACATCCAGGCTTTCGACACCAACGCCGGCACCTGCCTGTCGCGGCCCGGCGCCACGCTGGGCGACTGCCTGATGGACGGGGACGAGGAGCGGGAGAGGTCGATCGACGTGCAGGTCCGGGCGGCCGAGAAGGTCGGCGTCGACGTCGTCGACATGAGCTCCTACTTCTGCTGGGACGGCTCCTGCCCCGCCGTCGTCGGCGACACGATCACCCACTACGACGACACCCACATGTCGCACCAGTACGCACCACGGCTCGCCAGGCCGCTGGCCCGCCGGCTGGGCCTCAGCGACCGAGGATAGGCGACGTACGCCAGGAGGGCCGCTCGCGACGACGCGCGAGCGGCCCTCCTGGGTTCAGACGGTCCTTCAGCGCTGCGTGGCGCCGGTGAGCTCGGCCGCCCTGGCGACCGCGGCGTCGCGTGCGGCCGCGGTCTCCTCGGCCGTCAAGGTGCGGTCGGGAGCGCGGAAGCGCAGCGCGAACGCGAGCGACTTCTTGCCCTCGCCGACCTGGTCGCCCTCGTAGACGTCGAAGAGCCGCACGGTCTCCAGCAGCGGGCCGGCACCCTCACGCAGGGCCGCCTCGACGGCGGCCACGGTGATGTCGGTCGACACGGTCAGCGCGACGTCCTCCTTCGCGATCGGCATGGTCGAGAAGACCGGGCCGGCGGCGGTGGCGGGCACCTTCGAGATCAGGAAGTCGAGGTCGATCTCGACCGCCGCGGAACGGGCCGGCAGCCCGAACGCCTTACACACGTTGGGGTGCAGCTCCCCGGCGTGGCCGAACTCGACTCCGTCGACGGAGACGACGGCGCAGCGACCCGGGTGCCACGGCGCCCGCGACGCCGAGGCGACCTCGACCGGGACGCCGAGCTCGGCGCCCAGGCGGCGGACGACGTCGATGGCGTCGGCCCACGAGGCGGTCTCGGCGGAACCCCACCAGCCACCCCGCGTACGCTCCCCGGCGAGCACGACGCCCAGGTGCAGCGGCTGGCGCGGGATCGCGGCGAGGAGCTTCTCCATCTCCTCCTCCGACGGACGCCGGTCGACGCCGTAGATCGGCGCGGCCTGGTCGACCGGGAAGGCGACGGTCGCGGTCTCGAAGAGGGAGACCCCGTCCTGACCTCGGGAGATGTTGCGCGCGGCGACCTTCAGGAGGCCCGGGAGCAGCGTCGTGGTGTAGCCCGGCTCCTCGCTGCTGAGAGGGTTGGCCAGCTTGACGGTGTGGCGCAGGACGTCGTCGGCTGGCAGCCCGAGCCGGTCGAAGTCGGCCTCGCCGACGAACGGGAAGTCGACGACCTCCACCAGCCCGGCCCCGGCGAGCGCACGCCCGATCCGGCGGCGCAGCTGCTGGGCGCGGGTCAGACCACGACCCGTCGCCCGGCGCGGCAGCACCGAGGGGACCTGGTCGTAGCCGACGATCCGGGCGACCTCCTCGACGAGGTCGTAGGGGTCGGTCAGGTCGACGCGGTAGGTCGGGACGGTCGCGGTCAGCGAGCCTCCCAAGACGGTGACGCCGGCGCCGATCAGCTCGAGCGACTTCACCACGGTTGCCTCGTCGATGTCGAGGCCGATGATCCGCGCCGGCAGGTCGACGGGGATGGTGATGGTCTTGAGCGGCGCACGGGTCTCGGGCGAGGCCATCGGCCCGACCTCGGAGACGCCGACGGCCTGACCGCCACCGTGCTCGAGGAGGAGCTCGACGACCCGCTCGGCCGCCACCGGCGGCAGCAGCGGGTCGACGCCACGCTCGAAGCGCTTGGAGGCCTCCGAGGGCAGCTTGTGACGCTTCTGGGAGCGGAAGACGGTGGTCGGGTCGAAGTGGGCGGCCTCGACCACGATCTCCGTGGTCGTCTCCGAGATCTCCGTGGAAGCCCCGCCCATCACCCCGGCGATGCCGATCGGGCCGGAGTCGTCGGTGATCAGCAGGTCTTCCTCGGAGAGCACCCGGACCACGTCGTCGAGCGTGGTGATCTTCTCGCCCTCGCTCGCCCGCCGCACCACGATGTCGCCGGACAGCTTGGCCTTGTCGTAGCAGTGCGTCGGCTGGCCGAGCTCCATCATCACGTAGTTGGAGACGTCGACGGCCAGCGAGATCGAGCGTACGCCGGTGGCCTCGAGCCGCTTCTTGATGAAGGCGGGCGTCGGCGCGGCCGGGTCGAACCCCGTGATCACGCGGGTCACGAAGTAGTCGCAGCCGTCGTCGTCGAGCCGGACCGGGTAGCCCGACCCGTCGGCCACGGGGAAGTCGATCTGCGCCGGGTCGTGGAACGGTACGTCGAACCCCAGCGCCGCGTCCCGCGCGATGCCGCGCATCGAGAGCGCGTAGGCCCGGTCCGGGTTGATCTCGAACTCGATGATCTCCTCGCCGAGCCCGAGCACCTCGCGGGCGTCGGTGCCGGGAGCGGGGGCGTCGGGCGGCAGCACGATGATGCCGTCGGCCTCCTCCCCCAGCCCGAGCTCGCGCGCGGAGCAGATCATTCCGGCGCTCATGTGGCCGTAGGTCTTGCGAGCCGAGATCTGGAAGTTTCCGGGCAGCACGCCACCCGGCAGGATCACGACGACCTTGTCACCGGGGACGAAGTTGTGCGCGCCGCAGACGATCCCCTGCGGCTCCCCGGTGCCGTTGGCGTCGCCGACGTCGACGGAGCACCAGTTGATCGTCTTGCCGTTCTTCTGCGGCTCCTTCTCGGCGGTGAGCACCTGGCCCACCACGAGCGGGCCCTCGATGCCGGCGCCGGAGGTCTCGATCGCCTCCAGCTTGAGGCCGAGCGCGGTGAGCCGGTCGGTGATCTCCTCGACGCCGAGATCCTCCGGCAGCGAGACGTACTCCTTGATCCAGGAGAGGGGGGCCTTCACAGTTCGCTCCCGAATGCAGTAGTGAGCCGGACGTCACCCTCGAACAGGGTGCGGAGGTCGGAGAGGCCGGTGCGGAACATCAGGGTGCGGTCGATGCCCATCCCGAACGCGAAGCCGCTGTACTTCTCCGGGTCGACGCCGCAGGCGATGAGGACGCGCGGGTTCACGATCCCGCAGCCGCCCCACTCGATCCAGCCCTCGCCCTTGCAGGTGCGGCAGGTGACGCCATCGATGACCTGGGCGCCACGGCACACGAAGCAGGTCAGGTCGACCTCGGCCGAGGGCTCGGTGAAGGGGAAGTAGGACGGGCGGAACCGGGTCACGATGCCCTCGCCGAACATCTGCGTGGCGAAGTGGTCCAGGGTGCCCTTCAGGTTCGCCATCGAGATGCCCTCGTCGATGGCCAGCCCCTCGACCTGGTGGAACATCGGCGAGTGGGTCGCGTCGTACTCGTCAGTGCGGAAGACCCGCCCCGGGCACACCACGTAGATCGGTGCCTCACGGGTCAGCATCGTCCGCGCCTGGACGGGCGAGGTGTGGGTCCGCAGGACCACGTGGTTCTCGGCCGGCTCGGTCCAGAAGGTGTCCTGCATGGTGCGAGCAGGGTGGTCCGGGCCTAGGTTGAGGGCGTCGAAGTTGAGCCACTCGGCCTCGATGAGCGGCCCCTCGGCGACCTCCCAGCCCATCGCCACGAAGATGTCGGCGATGTATTCGGCGCCGGTGGTGAGCGGGTGCCGCCCCCCGGCGGGGACCCGGTCGGTCGGGAGCGTCACGTCGACGGTCTCCTCCACCAGCATCCGGGCCTCGTGCTCGACCTCGAGCACCTTCTGCCGCTCCGCGAGCGCCTGGTTGACCGCGCCGCGTGCCTTGCCGACGCGCTGGCCGGCCTCCTTGCGCGCGGCCGGAGGCAGGGCGCCGATCTCGCGGTTGGCCAGGGCCAGCGGCGAACGGTCGCCGGCGTGGTCGAGCCGTGTCTGCTTGAGCTCCTCGAGACTGTTCGCAGCGTCGATGGCCGCCAGCGCTGCATCGCGCGCGGCCTCGACCTCCTCAGCCTTCAAGGGGGTGACCTCTACCGGGTCATAGTCGGTGTTGGGACCGGACATCACTGGCTTTCGTCGCATCGAGTGTGTGAGCGACAGTCTAGGAATCCCTCACCCTCTCGCGCGAACCGGAACACCCATCAGCGGGTCAGACCGGCGGGTTCCTCGGCCAGCCGACCTCGATCCGGGCCCCACCACCGTCGGCGTCGGCGATCACGACCGATCCGCCGTGGGCCTTGGTGAGACCGCCGACGATGTAGAGACCCAGGCCCGAGCCACCGCGTGCACCGTGCTTCCAGAACTTCGTGAACACGCGCTGGCGCAGCTCGGCGGGGATGCCCTCGCCGCGGTCCTCGACGACCAGGAGGACCTGGTCGGGCTCGTCGGGCCACACGTCCAGGCTCACCGTGACGACACCGTCGCCGTGACGTACGGCGTTCTCGACCAGGTTGGTGACGACCTGGGTGAACTTGTCGGGGTCGGCGTGGATCTCCAGCTCCTCCTCACCGGCGGAGATGTCGAGCTCGATCGGCCGGGAGGTCGCCGAGCGCACCGACTCGACCACCCGGGTGACCAGCACCGTCGCGTCGCTGGCGCGGGGGTAGAGCTGCAGGCGGCCGGTGTCGATCCGGGCGACGTCGAGGAGCTCGGCGATCAGCCGGGAGAGCCGGTCGGAGTCGGAGGCGACCGTCCGGAGCATCAGCTTCTTCTGATCGTCGTTGAGCTTGTCCCACCGGTTCAGGAGCGCCTGCACGAAGCCCTTGACCCCGGTCAG
Source organism: Nocardioides sp. NPDC126508 (assembly GCA_040302365.1). Taxonomy (GTDB): domain Bacteria; phylum Actinomycetota; class Actinomycetes; order Propionibacteriales; family Nocardioidaceae; genus Nocardioides. Next base: position 710,814 of record JBEOUM010000001.1, on the reverse strand, counting down.
CGGCGAGCGCAGCTCGTGGGCGACGGTGGCGACCAGATCGGAGCGCTCGCGGTCCAGGCGCTTGCGGCCACGCCCCGAGCGCAGCGAGATCGAGACCTGGTCGACCGCGGCGTCCAGCGCCGGGCGCCGGATCGTGGAGACGACGAGCACCTCGGTGCCGTCGGGCAGCAGCCAGGCCTGCTCCGGTGTGCCGGTGACGGTCCGCAGGGTGTCGTAGGGCCGGTTGGTCTCGACCCAGGTGTGCCCCTCGGTGTTGCTCAGCGTGAGTACGTCGCCCAGCGGCCGCCCCAGGCTCGCCTCCGGGTCCACGCCGAGCATCCGCCCGGCCAGGGCGGAGACCAGGACGACCCCGCCGTCCGCGTCGGCGACGACGACGCCGTCGGGCAGGGCATCGGCGAGTTCACGGGCGTCCACGTCGACACCCTAGACCGACGCGGCCGGTCCAGCGCCGCTACTCCGGCCGATTGCTCAACGGCAGCGTGATCGGCGCCCGGTCGAGGGGAGAGAAGTAGATCTTGATGAACGTGTGCACCGCCTCCGGGAGCAGGTTGGAGACGAGCGGGATGTCGGGCACGGTGCTCTGGTAGGACCGGACCAGCAGCGGCACGGCGCTCGCCCACACCGGCGCGAGCACCGGGTCATTGTCGAACGCGATCATGTCGGCGTACGCATCCCCGATCACGTAGCGCCCCAGCGACTCCAGCTCGTGGCGCAGCAGCGGGTTGCCCTCGCCGATCACCGCGTCGAGCAGCGCCTGGGCGAGCTCGACGCCCTCACGGGTGCCGCCGGTGGCGGGTCCCATCACCTGCTCGTACTGCGCGTAGGCAGCCGCCCAGTCCTTCGGCAGGTACTGGTCCTGCACCCCGAGGAGGTGGAGGTCGACGTTCCAGGCGTGCAGGAACGCGTCGGCGAGCTCCGAGCTCGGCGCGATGTCCCATTCGGTGAACTTCTTCATCACCCAGGTGCCGAGGCTGTGGAAGGTGACCAGGATGTCGGCCTGGCTGATCGGGGTCTTCTGGCCGGCGCCGACGCTCGACCAGTGCGGCGACTGCGGCAGCAGGTGGCGTACGGCGGCGTGGACCATCCGGGTCTTGACCGAGTCGACCATCAGCCCGCCGGTCGCGGTCCAGCCCTGGGCGTCCATCACGTCGTAGCCGAGCACGGTCGTCTTGGCGATCCGCTCGCGCATGTTCGCGCCGCCGTACGAGTAGTAGACCGCCCACGCCTCACGCTTGATCGCGCAGCTGATCAGGCCGCTGCCGAGGGTGTAGAGGAGGGCGAGGAAGAAGCCGTATTCCTCCTCGTTGAACGACCCGGCCAGCTTCAGCTTGCCCTGGTCGGCCCAGGCCGGAAGGCGTCTCGCCTCCTCGATGAAGTCCTCGAGGTAGCCGGGCAGGCCGGCGGGGACCGGCTGGTCGTTGGTGGCCCAGCCCTCGAGGATCTCGTTGACCTCGGCGACCTTGCCGAGGCCCTCGCCGTAGAGCCGCTCGATGACCGGGTCGGCGCGGACGTCCCAGACGTGCTCGGGGTCCAGCCCGTCCCCCGTGCCCGCGAGCGAGGCGCTCGGCGCCCACGTCCACAGCGGGAAGGTCGCACCCGCTGCGGCCGCCGCGCCGCCCGAGGCCAGCAGCCGTCGTCTGCTCACATTCGTCATGCTGTCGAGTGAAACAGATTTGCCTTCCCTGTATCAGACCCGCTGGGGTATCCGGTCCGGGAGCCGGGCGACCCTGGCCGCCGCCGGCACGGTGGCCAGGAGCAGTGCGCCGACCAGGGCAAGAGCCAGCCGTACGTCGACCCCGGCCGCCGCGCCCAGCAGCGGTGTCGCGACCAGGACCGGCCCAGTCTGGGCCAGCTGGGTCAGGCTCGAGAACCGGGCGAGCATCTCCGGCGGGGTGCGGGCGACGTACGCCGGGATCAGGTAGCTGGTCAGCATCGTGGTACCGACGCCGACCAGACCGACCGCGACGACCCCCGCCCAGACCTCCGTACGCAGCGCCAGCACGACCACGCCGCCGACGGCGAGCACCGGCCCGGCGACCGCGACCGGCGCCCGCGGCGCGCCCCGGCGGGCGACGACGAGGGTCATCACCAGTCCCCCGGCCACCCAGGCGCCGGAGACCAGACCGGTCTCCGCGGCCGTCCAGCCGCGCTCGCGCCCGGCGAGCGGCAGCGCGAGCATGACCAGCGGAAGGACCGACGCGGCCAGGCCGGTGATGGCGACGAGGACGGGGATCACCCCAGGAGTGCGTCGTGCTGCCCTGGCGCCGTCGGCCAGGCTGCGCCAAACCGAACCCTGGCCGGGTTCGGGAGCGGGCTCGTGCGGTGGCCGGACCAGGAGCAGCGCGACCAGCACGAGGGCGAACGTCGCCGCGTCCAACCCGGCGGTCAGCGGCAGACCTCCGTGGCCGAGCAGGAAGCCACCGGCGGCAGGTCCGGCGGTGCGGGCGATCTGGTGGGCCGAGCCGACCAGCGCCATCCGCCGGTCGAGATCCTCGGACCCGAACAGCCGCGCGAAGACCCCTTCCGCCGGTCGCCGCAGCGCCTGGACGGTTCCCGAGAGGGCACCGACGGCGACCAGCATCCACAGTTCCGCGCCGCCGATCGCACCGATCGCGAACGCGGCCATGATCAGCACCATCGCGGCGTCGCACGCGGCCATCGTCCGCCGGATCCCGACCCGGTCGGCCAGCACTCCCCCGGCGAGCACCAGGATCGCGAGCGGGATGCCCTCGATGGTGAGCACGAGGCTGGCCGCATCGGCACCGAAGCCCGCCGCCGCCCAGCCGAGCGCGAAGAAGGTGACCGAGTCGCCGAAGACCGAAGCGGTCGACGCTGCCAGCCAGGGGCGGAACCCCCGGCCCGGGATCGTTCTCACGGTCAGTCCTCGGGGTCGTGGCGCACGGGCATGACCAGCGCGGTGAACCCGGGTTGGTAGGGCGAGGTGACCACCACCGGCCGGTCCGGCGCGGTCACGCCCAGCTGCACCTCCTCCCCCAGGCACGCCGCCAGGGCGCGGCCGAAGAGGGCCGTGCCCAGCCGGAGCCGGACCGGCGGGCCGGTCACCACGCCGCGTACGTCGCTCTGCTCGGCGGTGTGCGGCGAGCGGAGCCGCGCCTGCTCACCGAGGAAGAGGTCGACCTCGGCGTAGCCGGCCGCGTCGAGGCCGGCGAGCAGGTCGGCCCTGGCGAGCACCGCGTGGGTGCCGGCCGACTCCAGGCCGGCCAGGACGAGGCGATGCGCCGGGTAGGTGGCATCGCGCCCGAGCGACTGGCCGGCAACAGTGAGGGTGCCGTCGGCGATGCGCAGCTCGGCGGTCGTGATCGCGTCGAGCCGGTCGGCCAGGGCGGCCGCGTCGGGCAGCGACAGCACCGCCCGGCCACCGTCGCCCTCGGCGGCCGCCGGCAGCTCGCGCACCGCCATCCAGTAGCGGTTGGTGGCGACCACATCGACCCCGGTGCCGTCGACATCGACGAGGACGGAGGCGAGCTCGGAGGACGGATCGGACTCGGCCGCGTGCCGCACCTGCCGGATCGCCGCGGCCAGGACGGGACCGGGGAGCTCGGCGACCGCCGGCCTCGCGGCCGGGCCTGCGTCGACGGCGGCCAGCACGCCGCGTACGGCTTCGGAGGCCCGCGCCGTGTGCGCGCTCTGGTCCTCGAGGAACCCCGCCAGCGCCGTGCGCGCCTCTCCTGCCGGCGAGTCGAGCACCACCCGCATCGTCTCGATCGGCACCCCGGCCTCGCGCATCCCCACGATCAGCCGGGCCCGCTCGGCGAGCTCGGGGGTGTAGTAGCGATAGCCGGTCCCCGCATCGACCTCGGCCGGCACCAGCAGCCCGCACTCGTCGTAGTGGCGCAGCGCGCTCGCGGTCAGGCCCACGGCGCGCGCGAACGCCCCGATCGTCAGCAGTGGCTCATCCATGCCCGCAACCATCGGCCTTCAGGTGAGATGAAGGTCAAGCGATCTGAGCCGCACGCAGGCGGACGAGCTCGGCGAAGGCGGCATCGGGCAGCGGACGCTCGACGGTGCAGTAGAGCGAGCCGCCGCCCTCGGAGACCTCGAAGTCTCCGGCGACCTGGGCGTTCAGGCTCCCGCTGAACGGGATCACCGACAGACCCGCCTTGGTCGACATCACCGAGACCAGCCCCTTCCCGCGCAGGGTGTAGCACGCCATCGCGTACTTCTTGCCGGGGACGGCCTCGGGGAACAGCTCGAGCACGAGGTCGTAGTAGTGCTCGATCAAGGCCCGCTTCGCCGGCTCCACGCCGGCCAGATAGGCCATCACAGGGTCGCTCACGACCCCAACTCTAAGCGGCTTCAGCGCTGGGCGCGGGCGCTCGCGTAGAGGCAGAGCGCCGCGGCGGTGGAGAGGTTGAGCGACTCGGCTTTCCCGAAGATCGGGATGCTCACGATCTCGTCGGCCTCGGCGGCCAGCTCCGCCGGGAGGCCCCAGGCCTCGTTGCCCATCAGCCAGGCCGTGGGCCGGGCCAGGAGCGCGTCGGCGGTGAACAGGTCCGCGGTGCCGTGCATGTCGGCGGCCAGGACGGTCAGCCCGGCAGCCTTCGCGGCCTTCACCGCGACCAGCGGGTCACGCTCCACGGCGACCGGGAGGTGGAAGGCGGAGCCGACGGAAGCGCGGATGGTCTTGGGATTGTAGAGATCGACCGAGTCACCAGCCAGGATCACGCCGGACGCGCCGGCAGCATCGGCGGACCGGATGACCGTGCCCGCGTTGCCGGGATCGCGTACGTCCGCACAGATCACCACGAGCGGGCCGGAGATGTCGGCGAGCGGGACGTCGAGGAACCGGCACAGCGCCACCACACCGGCAGGGGTGACCGAGTCGGACAGGCCGGCCATGGCCCGGTCGTCGACCAGGGTCACCTGCTGATCGGCCAGCAGCGAGGCGTACGTCTCGGCCCCTGCCTCCGTCGCGAAGATCTCCTGCACGCAGCCGTCGACGCCGAGGGCGCCCTCGACGGCCTTGGGCCCGTCGGCGAGGAACTGGCGGCGCTCGGTCCGGACGGCTCGGCGGGCGAGCTTCCGGGTCTCCTTGAGGCGGGTGTTGCCCGCTGCCAGCGGCGTCATCCGCTCTCCTTCATGAGTCATGTTCCCACCGGGGCGGACGCCCCGGAGACGCAGTGACGCCCGCCTCCGCTGATGCGTCGACGGGCGTCACGTGTGAGATCTGGCTCAGGCGTTCGCCGGGGCGTTGACGTCCTCCGGCAGCGCAGCCTTGGCCTGGGCGACGAGCGCGTTGAACGCGGCCACGTCGTTGACGGCGAGCTCGGCGAGGATCTTGCGGTCGACCTCGATGCCGGCCAGGTTGAGACCCTGGATGAAGCGGTTGTAGGTCATGCCCTCGGCGCGCGCGGCGGCGTTGATCCGCTGGATCCACAGGCGACGGAAGTTGCCCTTGTTCTTGCGGCGGTCGTTGTAGGAGTAGACCAGCGAGTGGGTGACCTGCTCCTTCGCCTTGCGGTAGAGGCGCGAGCGCTGGCCCCGGTAACCGGAGGCCCGCTCGAGGGTGGTGCGACGCTTCTTCGCAGCGTTCACTGCGCGCTTGACGCGTGCCATTTCAGTGCTCCTTGAATGCTAGGGAAAGTTTCGGGGTGATCGCTCAGCGACCGAGCAGCTTCTTCGCGCGCTTGACGTCGGCGGGGGCGAGCTCCACCAGACCAGCGTTGCGACGGTGCTTCTTGCGCGAGCCGGTCGTCGGCGCGGAGGCGAACGCAGCGCCGGACTTACGGCCGGCCTGCAGGCGCTGGATCTTCCCGGAACCGGTCACCTTGAAGCGCTTCTTGGAACCGGAGTGGGTCTTGTTCTTCGGCATAGTTCTTCCTTCTCTCGTCGTCCGGCCGGTCACGGGGCGCCGCGGCGGCGGAAGTCAGTGGATCGACTCAGAGGTCGATGTCGGGGTCGAGGTTCTCCGAGCGACGCTTGGCCTTCGGGGCCGAGGTCGGACGGGCGGCGTTCGCGGCCGTACGCTCCGCCTTCTCGGCGGCCTCGTCGGCGGCACGCTCCGCGGCCTTCTCCTCCTTGGCCGTCTTGGCCTCGACCTTGGCGTCGGCCTTCTTCTTGTGAGGGCCGAGCACCATGATCATGTTGCGGCCGTCCTGCTTCGGCGAGGACTCGACGAAGCCGAGCTCCGCGACGTCGTCGGCCAGCTGCTGCAGCAGGCGGAAGCCGAGCTCGGGACGGTGCTGCTCACGACCACGGAACATGATCGTGATCTTGACCTTGTCCCCGGCGTTGAGGAACCGCACGACGTGACCCTTCTTGGTCTCGTAGTCGTGCTTGTCGATCTTCGGACGAAGCTTCATCTCCTTGATGATCACGTTCGTCTGGTTTCGACGGGCTTCACGGGCCTTCTGGGCGTTCTCGTACTTGAACTTCCCGTAGTCCATGAGCTTGCAGACCGGCGGCTTGCCCTGCGGGGCGATCTCGACCAGGTCGAGGTCGGCCTCCTGGGCCAGGCGCAGCGCGTCAGGGGTCGGCACGATGCCGACCGTCTCTCCGTTGGGACCAACGAGGCGGACCTCGGGAACCCGGATCCGGTCGTTGATACGAAGCTCAGTGCTGATGTGTCCTCCAGTTGTTGTGGCTTGCGGAGGCTCTGATCTCGCTTTCCGGGCCGCGTGCACGGGCGGTCCGGAAATCGAAAAAGGCTTCCGCTGCAATGTCACAAGCGGAAGCCAGTCAGGACGCTCACCCACACACAGGCTCGCACCACCGAGTCCACTGCCCCATGGAAATCCTGGAACACTGTCTTCGGGACCGGACCCGACGACCTTTGTTGCTCACGGTCGATGCGGGTGGGAGAACGCTGTCGTGATCTCCGCTTGTTGGATCGAACCGACGGCGTACGTCGGCTGATCGGTCAACACGGAACACTACTGCAACATTCCCGGCTGTCCCAATCGTCAGGGCTCTACCCTCAAGGCCGGACCCAGGCCGTACGCGGCCCGACGGTCGCCAGCTGCCACCCTTCGGCGACCTTGTGCAGGTCGTCGCCCTCGATCGCGAACGGGACCGGACCGGCCAGGTCGAGCACCAGGGCGTCGGCACCGTCGTGGACGGCGGCCTGGGCCGCGTCGCGCAGCGAGACCGGCACCGGTCGGGCGTCGGCCTGCCAGGCCTGCAGCGGCGCGGTGCCGGTGAACCCCAGCAGCGCCTGCCGACCGTCGGCACCGGTGAGCAGGACGGTGGCCATGTCGGAGGTCTTGTCGTGGGCCAGGCCGGCCGCGTCGACCTCGACCTCCCCCAGCACCGCGACCACCGGGACGAGCACCCGGGCGGAGGCGAGCGTGGTGAGCACGTCGGCGTGGGTCGCCTGGCCTGCGGCGTACGACCCCATCACGGACGCGACCTCGGGGCTGGTCTCGCCGGTGTCGCCGGGAAATGCCGTGCCGAGGAGTCGCTTGTCGTTCATCGACACCATTGAACCCCAGCCGAAGATCAGGGCCGATATCGGGGACAGTCCGGGTGCCGAGTCACCGGCGCTGTGGGAGTCTGGAGACATGGACCAAGGCGCGTATCTCGCACTAGCCGCCGCGCTCACCGTGCTCGGCGCGATCTGGACCTGGGTCGCGTTCCGACGGCGCGGCCTGGGCGCCGGGGTGAAGGCGCTCGGGTGGACGTTGCTCGCCCCGGCGGCCTACCTCACCGGGCTGCTGCGCACCGGTGGCCGGATCGTCGACGCCATCGCCGACTGGGCCGCGCGCCTCGTCTTCAGCCCGACCGTGTGGGTCGGGTTCGGCATCGCCGCGCTCGCGATCGTGCTGATCTTCGTGGCCCGGGTGCTGCCCACCAAGGAGCGGCCGACCCGCGCCGCGCGGAAGGCGGCCGGCGCCGCGCCCGCCGGGCCCGCCGGACCGGCCTCGGTCGCGGCCCCCAGGACCGCCAAGGGCCCGGTGGTCGACGACGATGACGACGACATGGCCGACGTCAACGACATCCTGAAGAAGTACGGCATCTCCTGACCCCGACCGACTCCCCCGCCGCCGATCTCCTCACGATCGCGATGAGCCGCCCGGCCACCCTCGGCCCGGGCCGGCTGATCTGCATCGACGGCCCCGCCGGCTCCGGGAAGACGACGCTGGCCACCGCCCTGGCCGAGCTGACCCAGGCTCCGGTGATCCACATGGACGACCTGTACGCCGGCTGGGACGGCCTCGCCGCCGGCATCGCCCAGCTCGAGACGATCCTGCTTCCCCTGGTCGAGGGTGCCCCCGGCTCCTACCGCCGCTACGACTGGCACGACCGCGGCTACGCCGAGACGGTCCTGGTCCCACCGAGCCCGCTGCTGGTGATCGAGGGCGTGGGCAGCGGCGCCGCGGCGTACGACGGCTTCCGCACCGCCCTCGCCTGGGTCGACGCACCGGAGGAGCAGCGGAAGCACCGGGGCCTCGACCGCGACGGCGACACCTTCGCACCCCACTGGGACGCCTGGGCCGCCGCCGAGGCCGAGCACTTCGCCGAGAGCCTGACCGCGGCCCGTGCCGACATCGTGGTCAACACCTACGAGATCAGCTCGTCCAGCCGCGAGTAGGCCCGCGCGTCACCCTGGAGGACCTCCGAGCGCCGCCCGTCGACCGAGACCGGTACGTCACCCGCGACCGTGACCCGGCGCATCTCGCGCGGGTGGTGGTCGAAGTCGGCGACCGCGTAGTGCTGGGTGGCGCGGTTGTCCCACATCGCCACGTCGCCGGGCTGCCAGGCCCAGCGGATGGTGTTCTCGAGCTTGGTGACCCGGTCCTGGAGCAGGTTGAAGAGGTGGATCGACTCAGTGGAGGTCAGCCCGTCGAACTCCTTCACGAACGAGCCGAGCACCAGGGTGCGCTCCCCCGTCTCGGGGTGGACGCGGACGACCGGGTGGCGGGTCTCGAAGTGGATCGAGGCGAAGTCGTCGCGGGAGTAGTTGGCGTCGGGCTGCTCGTGCTCCTCGTCGCGCTGGGCGTAGTCGTAGGAGTTGGTATGCACCGCCCAGAGCGTGTCGGCCAGCGCCTTCAGCGGCTCCGGGAGCCGGTCGTAGGCGGCCGCGGTGTTCGCCCAGATCGTGGTGCCGCCGTAGGGCGGCAGGGTGACCGCTCGCAGCACCGAGATCGCCGGCACCCGGTCGACGAAGGTGACGTCGGTGTGCCAGGCGTTGGCCGCCATACCCGCGTTGGCGGTGACCCGCAGCACCCGGCCGGAGCCGGTGTTGACCGTCGGGTGCGCAGTCGTCAGCTCACCGAACCTGGCCGCGAAGGCGCTCTGCTCCTCGTCGGTGAGCCCCTCCTGACCCCGGAAGAAGAGCACCTTGTGGCGCAGCAGGGCGGCGCGTACGTCCTGGATCTGGGTGTCGTCGGCCCGGGCCAGGCTCAGGCCCTCGACGACGGCGCCGATCCGGGCGCCGGCGCGGCGGACCCGGAGACCCGAGGGCGTCTCGACGACGTCCGCGGGGCGGTGCAGCTCGGTGATGGTCACGTTCGTTCTCCTCCGATCAGGGGTGTGGTCAGGCGGGGGTGAGCTCGGGCTCGGGGGTCGTGGCGTGGGCGCCGCGGCCGCGGCCGAGCTTGGGCCACCAGGACGGCACCAGGCCGCGTTGGCCACCGAGCGCGGCCGAGACCCGGTCGAGGTAGATCGCGATCACGACGACCGCGAGGCCGCCTTCGATGGAGGCGCCGATCTGCAACCCCTGGACGGCGTTGACGACGACACCGCCGAGGCCGGAGCCGCCGACCAGGCCGGCCACGACCACCATCGAGAGGGCCAGCATGATGACCTGGTTGACGCCGGTCATGATCGACTCCCGGGCCAGCGGGAGCTGCACCTCGCGCAGGATCTCCCAGCGGCCCGCGCCGAAGGCGACGGCGGCCTCGACGGTCTCGGCGTCGACCTGGTTGATCCCGAGCTGGGTGAGCCGGACCGCGGGCGGCAGCGCGAAGACGATCGTCGCGACCAGGCCCGGTGCGTCGCCGACCCCGAAGAAGAGGATGGTCGGCAGCAGGTAGACGAAGACGGGCAGCGTCTGCATCAGGTCGAGCACCGGGCGCAGTGCCGCGCGGAGCGGTGGCGAGAAGGCCGACCAGATCCCCAGGGGGATGCCGATCACCAGCGCGACGAGCGTCGCCACGAGCACCGAGGTGGTGGTCTGCATCGTCTCGTACCACAGGTCCATCGACTCGATCAGCAGCAGCCCGACGGTCAGCACCAGGGTCAGCACGACCTGCCTGGTGACCAGCAGCGCGAGCACGGCGAGCACGATGATCATCGCGACCGGCGGCAGCCCGCCGAGCACGTTGTAGACGGTCCGCAGCAGGAAGTTGAGGGCCTCCTTGATGCCGTCGAAGAACGGGCCGAGGTTGTCGGTGAGGAAGTTGATGACGTCCTCGCCGATGTCACCGATGTGGAGATCAGGCATGGGCCACCTCCTTGGTGTCGGTGTCGGCGCTGTCGCCGTTGGCGGTGGACAGGGCGGAGAGGATCGCGGCCCGGGGCACGACCCCGACGATCCGGCCGTCGTCGTCGAGCACGGTCACCGGCACCACCTGGCGCCCGGCGAGCTGCATGAAGTCGCCGACGACATCGTCGGGTGCGACCTTCTCGTAGGGCTCCCCCAAGGCCTCGCGCAGGCTCTCGTCGCTCCTCAGGTCGGCGACCCGGTCGGCCGTGACGACCCCCAGCAGCCGGTCCTCGGCGTCGGTCACGAAGGCGCCGGTGACCTCGTTCTCGCCGAGCCTGGTGAGCGCGTCCGCACGGCTGGTCCCCTCGTCGAGCACCAGGCGCGGCGGCCGGACCAGGTCGGCGGCACTGAGCACCCGGGCGCGGTCGACGTCGGAGACGAACTCGCTGACGTAGTCGTCGGCGGGGTGGGCCACGATCTCGGGCCCGGGAGCGAGCTGGATGACCCGGCCCTCGCGCATCACCATCACCCGGTCGCCGATCCGCATCGCCTCGTTGAGGTCGTGGGTGACGAAGACGGTGGTGCGCTGGTCCTGGGCCTGGAGCTCGACGAGCAGGTCCTGCATGTCGCGGCGGATCAGCGGGTCCAGCGCCGAGAACGGCTCGTCCATCAGCAGGATCGGCGGGTCGACGGCCAGTGCACGGGCCAGGCCGACCCGCTGCCGCATGCCGCCGGAGAGCTCGTGCGGGAGCTTGTCGCCGCGCCCGCCCAGGCCGACGCGCTCGAGGGCCGCGTCGGCCTTCTCGAGGCGCTCGGACTTCGCGATGCCGCGTACCTTCAGGCCGTACGCCGCGTTCTCCCGCACCGTGCGGTGCGGGAACAGCGAGAAGTGCTGGAAGACCATCCCGATGCCGTTGTTGCGCAGCTCGCGCAGCCGCTGGTCGGAGACCTGGGTGATGTCCTCGCCGTCGATGAGGAGCTCGCCGGCGCTGGGCTCGTTGAGGCGGTTGATCATCCGCAGCACGGTCGACTTGCCCGAGCCGGACAGCCCCATGACCACGAACATCTCGCCCTTGGCGATCTCGAAGTCGATGTCGTGGGCGCCGAGGTAGCCACCGGCGGCCGCGGCGGCTGCCCGTGGGTCCTCGGCGGCCAGGGCCTTCTCGGCCTGGCGTCGGCTGAGGCCGTAGACCTTGCTCAGTCCTCGCCCGACGATCGCGGGCTGGGTGGTGGCGTTCATCAGATCTCCGCCTTCTCGCCGTCGGCGTCCTCGACCCCGTCGAGGAACTCCGCGACCTTGTCGGGGTTGTCGTCGATCCACGCCCCGGCGATGTCGGCGAGCTCCTTCCCGGACTTGTCGTGGTCGTAGTAGAACTGCCCGGCCTCGTCGGTGGTGAAGGTCAGGTTCGAGAGGAACTCGGCGATCTCGGGGTTGTCGTCCGCGAACCCCTTGCGGGTGACGGTGCGGATCTCGCCGGCACCGCCCCAGACCTTGTCGGGGTCCTCGAGGAAGACCGCGTCGAACTGCACGGTCATCCAGTGCGGGCTCCAGCCGAGGAACACGATCGGCTGCCCGGCCTTCTGCGACTTCTCGACCTGGGCGAGCATCGCCGGGGTGCCGCTGGCGACGAGCTTCCAGTCGCCCAGTCCGTACGCGTCGTCGTCGATCGCCTTCTGGATCGTCTCGTTGCCGGGCGAGCCGGCCTCGATGCCGTAGATCTTCTTGCCGAACTTCGCGGCGTTGGCGTCGAGGTCGGCGAGCGACTCGATCCCGAGCTTCTCGGCGACGTCGCCGGGGACCGCCGGGGCGTACTCGGTGCCCTTCACGATCGTGGAGAGCACCTCGACGTCGCCGGAGTCGATGGAGTCGCCGAAGCTGGGCTCCTGGGAGGGCCACCAGTTGCCGAGGTAGGCGTCGATCTGGCCCGAGGAGACCGCGGTCGCCGCGTTCTCGACGGACAGGTTCTTCTTGATGCTCGCGTCGTAGCCGAGCTTCTGGAGGATCTGGACGGCGATCTCGTTCTCGACCTGGAGATCGACCCAGGGCTGCTCGGCGAGGACGACGGAGTCCGCGGCTCCTCCGGAGTCGCTCTGGGCGAAGCCGTCACGCTCGCTCGCGGTCGTGCAGGCGGTCAGGGTGCCTGCCGTCGCCGCGATGGCGAGTGCGGCCACGGCAAGGCGTTGGGGGCGGCGCATGCGTGCTCCATCCAATCGGTTCATATATGTCTAACACACTAGACATTCACCTTCGGGCTGTTCCAGCACGTCCGCGCGGTGAGCAAGACCAGGATCGAGATGCTGCGATAGAGATTCTCTATGGCTCGACTACGAGTCGGTGAGGTCCTGGGCCAGCGCGACGAACTGCTCGACCAGCGCGTCACCGCGCTCCTCCAGCCACACGACCGACACGCTCACCCGCGTCGCCGGGGTCAGCGCCACCACCTGCGCCCCGGCCCGCGACGCCGCTCCGGCCATGCCCTCGGTCAGCACCGCCACCCCGGCACGGGCCAGCACCAGCGGGATGATCGAGGCGACGTGGGCCGTCTCGATGGCCACCTCGGTGGGCAGACCGGCCGCCTCGAGGCGAGCGTCGAGGAACGTACGCAGCGCCGTCCCGGCCGGGGTCGCGATCAGCCCGGTCTCGGCGAGCTCCTCGATCCCGATCTCCTCCGGCGCCTCGCCCGAGGGCGGCAGCACGGCCACCAGCTCGTGCTCGGCGAGCCGGTGCGAGCCGAACGGGCCGTGCGGCGGCGCGCCGTCGATCAGTCCCACGTCCGCCTCGCCCTTGCGCACCTGGTCGAGCACATCGGAACGGTGCCGAGGATCGGTGACGACCACCTGCGCGGCCGGCTGGATCCGCCGGAACTCGGCCAGCACCGGCACCAGCGGCTCGACCGCCCACACCGTGCTGGAGGTGATCCGGAGCCGGCCGAACCCCTCGTCGGAGACCGACCGGACCGCACCCGCGGCCAGCTCGAAGCCGCGGACGACACGGCGGGCCGGGCCGAGCAGCGCCGAGCCCGCCGGGGTGAGCCGCACTCCCCTGCCATGACGTTCGAAGAGCGGGCCGCCGAGCTCGCGCTCGAGCCCGCGCACGGCGTACGACAGCGACGGCTGGGCCACGTGGAGGCGGGCCGCGGCGCTGGTGAAGCTGCCCGCCTCGGCGATCGCGAGGAAGAACTCCAGCTGTCGTCGCTCCATGGCCCGAGGCTAACCCGACCGGCCACCACGACCCTCGGGGCACCTGGATAGCCTTGGCCGCGTGCTGAGACCGAGTGGAGAGCAGTTCACGATCGACGGCGGGGGCTACTCCGCGACGGTGACGGAGAGTGGCGGGTCGCTGCGGCTGCTGTCCTACCAGGGCCGCGACCTCATCGCCGGGTACGGCGACGACGAGCAGTCCAAGGGCGGCAAGGGGCAGCTGCTGGCGCCGTGGCCCAACCGGATCCGCGACGGCCGCTACGAGTTCGGCGGCAAGAGCTACCAGCTCGGGCTCACCGAGGTCGCCCGCAACAACGCCTCCCACGGGCTGGTGCGGTGGGCGCAGTGGCTGCCCATCGACGAGGCCAAGGACTCGATCACCCTGGCCACCCGGCTGATGGCGCAGAGCGGCTATCCGTGGACGCTGGATCTCGAGGTGACGTACGCGATCGGGCCGGACGGGCTCACCGTGACCCAGTCGGCGACCAACCACGCCGACTCCCCCGCGCCCTACGCGGCCGGCGCCCACCCCTATCTCACCGCGGGCGCGGGACCGGTCGACGGCTGGACCCTCACCCTGCCGGCGCGCACCCGCCTGCTCTCCGACCCCGACCGCAAGCTGCCGACGGGGAGCGAGCCGACCGCCGGGACGGCCCACGACTTCACCTCCGCCAAGCTCATCGGCGACGTCGTCCTCGACCACGCCTTCACCGATCTCGACCGCGGCGAGGACGGCCGGGCGACGGTCACCCTGCAGGGGCCCGACGGCGGCGTCGCGCTCTGGGTCGACGAGCGCCACCCGTGGCTGATGGTCTACAGCGCCGACGACCAGTCGCCCGCGCGCGGCGGTCTCGCCGTCGAGCCGATGACTGCTCCCCCGGACGCGTTCAACTCCGGCACCGACCTGGTCTCGCTCGCCCCCGGCGAGCGGCTCGAGGTCCGCTGGGGCATCACCGCGCTCTGATCTAGCGGTCGCACTCCAGCAGCGAGAGGTCGAACGCCTGGGCCATCGCCGCATAGCCGGCGTCGCCGGGGTGGAGATGGTCCCCGGAGTCGTACGCCGGCAGGAACCGCGCCGGCCGGTCGGGGTCGCGGGTGGCGGCGTCGAAGTCGACGGTGCCGTCGAACTCGCCGGAGGTGCGGATCCACTCGTTGACCGCGGCCCGCACCCGGTCACGCTCGGGGGTGTAGCGGCTGCCGCCCTCGTACGGCGTCAGGGTGGCGCCGACGACGCACACGTCCTCGGCGTGCGCCTGCGCGATCAGCTGGCGGTAGGCGGCGATCAGGTCGGAGGCCTCGTCGGCGAGGTCCCAGCGGATGTCGTTGATCCCCTCCAGCAGCACGACCGTGGAGACGCCGGGCTGGTCGAGGGCGTCGCGCCGGAAGCGGTCCAGGCCGCGCTGACCGCCGGTCCCATCGGCGAGGAGCCGGTTGGCGGAGATGCCCTCGTTCATCACGCCGTAGCGCCCGGCGAACCGGCTGTCCGCGATCCGGTCGGCCAGTACGTCCGGCCAGCGCCGGTTGGCTCCGACCGTGGAGCCGCTGCCGTCGGTGATCGAGTCGCCGAAGAGCACCGCGGTCCGCACCCTTCGCGGCTTCTCGATGACGACGCTCTCGACCCAGTACCAGCTGGAGATCCCCGTCGTGAACGCCGCACCGGACTCCTGGCCGGCGACGTCCGCGCCGGGAGTCCCGGAGACGTAGGAGGTCTGCACGGCCACGTCGTGCCCCGTGATCGGGCCGCTCTCGCCGACGACGTGGAAGCTGACCGCGAGGGTGGTGTCCGCCGGTACGGTCGCGTCGACCGGGTCGCTGAGCACCTCGGCGCCGGGGACGACGGTGACCTCGTCGGCGCCGGCGAAGGTCAGCGGCCGGTTCGTGCCGCGCACCACCGCGGCTCCGTCCCCGGCCAGGCCGAGGTGCGCCGAGGTGAAGGTGATCGGCCGGTCGCCGAAGACGTTGGACAGCGTGACGCGTACGCCGGAGCCGCCCAGAGACGTGTGCACCAGGTTGCGCACCGACCGGTCGCTCAGGCCGGCGGCGCCGGTGGTGCCGCCCACCTCGTCGGCCGAGGCGCCCCAGGTGCCGACCGGATGCACGGGCGCGGCCTGGGCCGGCACGGTCGCGACCACGGCGAGCACGGTCGCCAGCACGGCGAAGCCACGAGTCCAGAAGATCACGCCGACACGGTAAGTTGCGGTAGCCGCCGCCATCAGCCGTTTGCCTGAGGATTCCCCGAACCGTAGTAAACGGTCGGCCGGACGGTAGCTGCTAGGACAGCTCGTCGACCAGCGTACGCAGCGTGCGCACGGCCTTCCGCGACGAGAGCCCGTCGGCGGCCTGGATGCCGAGGGCGGAGATGTTGTGGCCCGAGGCGAGGTCGATGGTGGGCCAGGGCGCACCGCGCGGGAAGTTGATCGCGAGCACCTCGGCCCATTCCAGGTCGCGGCGCTTGTAGCCGTTGACCACGGTCAGGCCGTCCTCACGGGCGACGACCCGCGACCGGGTGAGCGCGTGCACGCAGGCCACGATGCCGAGGCCGAGGGCCCCGAACGTGAGCCGCTCGAAGAGGGTGACCTGGGCCTTGATCTCGGGCGAGAACCCGATCCACACCATCGCGCACATCACCGCGAGCGCGGCCACCAGGAACCAGCCCATCACGCGGGCCCCGAGCGGGCGCCAGGTGTGCGGAAGCTTCACCGGCAGCTCGGTTCCGGAAGGCTCGGTTCCGGAAGGCTCAGATCCGGCAGGCATTGATCTCCGTCAGCAGGATGGCGCGGGCGCCCACGGCGTAGAGGTCGTCCATCAGCTTCTGCGAGCCCTTGCTCGGCACCATCGCGCGGACCGCGACCCAGCCCTCGCGGTGCAGCGGGCTGACCGTCGGACCCTCGAGCCCGGGCGTCATCGCGGAGGCCTGGGCGAGGTCCTCGGCGCGGATGTCGTAGTCCATCATCACGTAGCTGCGCGCGATCAGGACGCCGTCGAGACGGCGGCGGAAGGTCTCGTAGGCGGGCGGCAGCTGCGCGCCGGAGCGGGTGATCACGACGGCCTCGGAGTGCATGATCGGCTCGCCGAAGATCTCCAGACCGGCCTGCCGCATCGTTGATCCGGTCTCGACCACGTCGGCGATCACGTCGGCGACACCGAGCTGGATCGAGGTCTCCACGGCGCCGTCGAGGCGGGTCACGCTCGCGTCGATCCCCTCGCGCTCCAGGAACGCGGAGACGACCCCGACGTAGGAGGTCGCGATCCGCTTGCCGCGCAGCTCCTCGATCGAGGTGAAGGCACCGGCGCGGCCGGCGAAGTGGAACCGGGAACGACCGAATCCGAGCCCGACGACCTCGTCGGCCTTGGCGCCGGAGTCGAGCAGCAGGTCGCGGCCGGTGATGCCGATGTCGAGAGTGCCCTCGCCGACGTAGAGCGCGATGTCGCGCGGGCGCAGGTAGAAGAACTCGACGCCGTTCTCGTCGTCGATGAGGGTCAGGCGCTTGGAGTCCTCGCGCTGGCGGTAGCCCGCCTCACGGAGCAGCTCGGAGGCCGCGACGGACAGCGACCCCTTGTTGGGAACGGCGATCCGGAGCATGCCCTCTGCGGATGTTTCAGTCATGGGTGATCCCTACAGGTGTGAGTAGACGTCGTCGATCGAGATGCCGCTGGCGAGCATGAGCACCTGGGCGTGGTAGAGCAGCTGGGAGATCTCCTCCGCGGTCGCTTCCTTGCCCTCGTACTCGGCCGCCATCCAGGACTCGGCGGCCTCCTCGACCAGCTTCTTCCCGATCGCATGGACCCCGGCGTCGAGCTGTGCCACGGTGCCGGATCCTTCAGGTCGGGTCCGGGCCTTCTCGCTCAGCTCGGCCCAGAGCTCGTCGAACGTCTTCACGAGCGTCAAGCCTAGGCCGTACGCGACGCCGCACCCGAATCGTCTCACCGGATCGATAGCAGTCCTGCTATCGACAGCCATAGCAGGACTGCGATAGCGTCGATTTCGTGAGCACGAACGACGAGGACACCGCGTTCTACGCCGGGATCGCCGCCCAGGTCACCGAGCACCGGGTCGCCCGGGGCCTGTCCCAGCGCGAGCTCGCCGAGCTCTGCGGCACGACCCAGTCGGCGATCGCACGGCTGGAGTCGGGGTCCCGCCCACCCAAGATCGACACCCTCCTCCGGGTGGCGGCCGCCCTCGACTGCCGCCTCGAGGTCGGCTTCCATGCCCGCACCCGAGCCCACAGGAGCACGCCATGAGGACTCCCATCTCCGCCGACGAGGTCGAGTCGACCCGCACCGAGCGGTTCCTGGCCGTCGCACTGACCGCCTTCCTGCTCGTCGGCACCGTCTGGTTCTACGTCAAGGTCGAGGACTGGTGGCCGCGCTACCTCGACTGGGACCAGTGCAACAACGGCGTGACGCCGTGCAAGATCCCCGGCCACGAGGCGATGCAGATCGGCGTACGCCTCGGCTTCATCGCGATCCTCTGCCTGGTCGGCTTCTGGGCGCTCTACCGGCTGCGCCGTGGCGGCTCACGCTTCCTCCCGCTCGGCTTCGCGCTCGCCGCGACCGGGGTGATCATGGCGCTGGTCTTCGCGCTGCACTACACCTTCGAGTACGCCGACTTCGGGCCGCTCATCCTGTCCCTGATCGGCGCAGCAGCGACCGTCGGCGTGTTCGTCGCCGTCCAGCGGCTGCTCGCCAAGCGGATCCCGGCCATGCGCGTACGCAAGGGCGACTGCCCCTACTGCGGCTACCCGGTCCGCGGCAAGCACTGCGAGGGCTGCGGCCGCGAGACCATCGCCCCGTGCACCACCTGCGAGGCCGACCGCAGGGTCGGCTCGCTGCACTGTGTGGCCTGCGGAGCCGCCTGACTCGCCAACACTGGCCCTCAACCTCAGGGTCAGGGTTTGACCGGGCGTACGGTCGCGCGGTGGAGCTTCATGAACTCGACGTATCCCGGCGCGTTCAACTCGAGGATCGCGGCCGGGTTGGTGCCGGGCTCGATCGTGCCGCGGATCTTCGCGGGCACGCCCATCACCAGGCTGTGGTCGGGCACCTCGGTCCCCTCGACCACCATCGCGCCGGCCGCGATCAGGCAGCCGTCGCCGATGACGACCGAGTCGGAGACCACGGCGCCGTTGCCGATCAGCGACCCGGTCCCGATCCGGTCGCCGTGCACCACGCACCCGTGGGCGATCGTGCTGTGCGCACCCATGTCGAGGGAGGATCCGGGGCGTACGTGCAGCACCGAGTTGTCCTGCACGTTCGAGCCTTCGCCGATGATGATCGGCCCGACGTCAGCGCGGAGCACGGCGCCGTACCAGACGCTGGCGTTCGGGCCGAGGCGTACGTCACCGATCAGCGTCGCCGTCGGCGCCGCCCAGGCGTCGGGGTGGATCTGCGGACTCTTGCCGTCGAATTCGAAGATGTTCATCGGAGCAGAGCCTAGGGGTGCGCCCCGTCGGGGCTGATGTGGAGGACCACACTGGTCAGGCGCGGCAGCGCCTCGAGGAGGTGCTCCTCGGCGTGGTGGGCGATGTCGTGGCCGGCGGAGACGGGAAGGTCGGCGGACACGGTGATGTCGCCGTCTGCGTGGAGCGTGTGCCCGATCCACCGCAGCCGCAGGCTGCGGACCTCGAGCACGCCGTCCACGGTGCCGACGGCCTCCCGCGCCCGGCGTACGTCCTCGGGGGTGACCGCGTCCATCAGCCGTGCGCCGACCTGCTTGAGCGCCGAGCGGAGCACGCCGAGGATCGCGATCGCGATCAGCAGCCCGATGAGCGGGTCGGCCCACGGCATCCCGACCGCGACCCCGGCGGCACCCAGGACCACGGCCAATGACGTGAAGCCGTCCGTACGCGCATGCAGCCCGTCGGCGACCAGGGCCGCCGACCCGATCTGGCGACCGACCCGGATCCGGTAGCGCGCGACGATCTCGTTGCCGAGGAACCCGACCACGCCCGCGGCCGCGATCGCCCAGACATGCTGGACCTCGCGGGGATGGAAGAGCCGGTCGATCGCCTCCCAGCCGGCCAGGATGCTGGACAGCGCGATCATCGCAACGACGAAGAGCCCGGCGAGATCCTCGGCCCGGCCGTACCCATAGGTGAAGCGGTCGTTGGCCGGACGCCGGGCCAGCCAGAACGCGACGAGCAACGGCACCGCCGTCAGCGCGTCCGCCACGTTGTGGAGCGTGTCCCCCAGCAGCGCCACCGACCCGGTCAGGGTCACCACCACCGCCTGCAGCGCGGCTGTCAGCGCGAGGACGGCGAGGCTGATCCACAACGCCCGTCGGCCGCGTACGTCCGCCTCCAGCGCCTCGTCGACCTGGTCCGCAGCATCGTGGGAATGTGCTCCGAAGACGTCGGAGACCGCATGCCGGACCCGGGCCCACCGGCTGTTGTGCGGGTGTCCGTGATCATGGCCGTGCCCGTGCCCGTGGCCGTGGCCGCGGCCATGCTCATCGATGTGCTCGTGCGCGTCCGTGTGGTGGTGGTGAAGAGTGTGAGTCATGCCGACTCCTCCCCCGATCGGTGGTGAGCAGGGACCTGGTCGAGGAGATGCTCGACGTGACCGATCGTGTCGAGGACCAGCTGACGCACGTGCCCGTTCTCGACGCGGTAGAGCACCGAGGTCCCCTCCTTCCGCGTGGTCACCAGCCGGGCCATCCGCATCTTCGCCAGATGCTGCGAGACCCCCGGCACCGGCTTGTCCAACATCCCGGCGAGCTCCGAGACCGACCGCTCCTCGTCCAGCAACAGCCCCGCCACCTGCAGACGCGTGGGATCCGCCAACATCCGCAGCACCTCGACGGCGAGAGTGACCACGTCATCCCCCCACACTGGAGGTTGCGTATTTGCATGCATGCGCAAATTGTAGCGCTACGCCGCTCCCGAAGCACCCCGCCCCCACAACGCCGAGCTGGCGGATCTGCCCCGGACAACACCACCGAGTCGGCGCATCTGACCCGAGCCACGCCGCCGAGTCGGGATGCCTCCCCCCGCGCACATAGAGCGAATCGCGAGGACCGCAGCCGAACAGCAAGCCCTTCACATGGCCGCAGGCCCAGAGCCGGAAGTGCGTCGCAGTGCCCGCGGCAGGGGCGGTGACCCAGGCCGGGGCAGCATCGGCTACGCGCAGCGTGCCGCTGTCACTCCCCTTTCCGCAGGGGCGCCTGGATGCCGGCGCCGACGGCGTCATACTCTTCGACGATCCTCACTCGTCCAGGCAGCGGCACCGCCGGCGTCCCGCGCCACCGGGCGCGCCGACCCAGCATCAGGACCGAGGCAGACCCGCCGACTCGATGCAGTGGCGCATGGGCAGACTCAATGCCGCCCAACGGGACAGACGTGCCGAGTCGACCCCACCACACGGGACAGACGCGCCGAGTCGGCATCGTCAAGTGGATGTCGTGCGATCGAGGGGTGTTGTGAATGGCTGTGTCGGTCGGTTTACGTGCGTCTGGTGACGCGGATGTCGCCGTTGGGGAGGCGTTCGTGGAGGTAGGTGGAGTCGTGGGCGCGGTGGTGGTGATGGCTGCAGAGCAGGGCCGCGTTGTCGAGGTCGGTGGCACCGCCGTTGGTCCAGGGGATCCAGTGGTGGGCTTCGGCCCAGGTGCCGGGGATGTCGCAGCCTTCGGCCTGGCAGGTCGCTGATCTGAGCAGGAGGGCGCGGCGTTGGGCGGCGGTGAAGAGGCGTTCCTTGCGCCCGAGGTCGAGGACCTCGGACTCACCACCGAGGACGGCGGGGATGATGTTGGCGGTGCACGCCAGCCGCCGTGCTTCGGCTGCGGTGATCGGGGTGCCGCCGAGGACCTGGGCGATGCCTGCTTCTTGGCGGAGTTGGTCGAGGTCGATGGTGACGATCACGGTGGTGGCGTCCCCGCCGTGGATGGGTAGCCGGGCGGGGTCGAGGGTCTCCAGCAGCTGGCAGAACGCCAGGCCGAGCCGGCGGCCGTAAGGGAGGTACTCGCCGGTGTCGGTGCGGGTGCCGTCATCACGCCTGGGTGAGGCGAAAGCCTCCAGGGTGGTGGCCAGCCGGTCCGCGGCCGCGTCGGGGATGACGGCGGTGATCCGGGTGGTGCCGTCCCCGAGGCGCCGCATGCTCAGCCGGGTCTTCTTCCGGGCATGGGCTTCCTCGGCGGCGAGGTGTTTCGCTTCTTCGGCTTCGGCGATCTCGGGGGCGATGACGTCGAGGATCCGCCGGCCCAGGCGGCGAAGCTGGGTGGGGTCGAACTGAGTCGCATAGCCGACCAGGGTTTCCTCGGCCCGCGTCTTGATGTCGGGGTCGAGATCGGACGGGAGGTCGTCGAGGGCTGCCACGATGACGTGTGCCTGGGCGGGGTTGCACTCGCCGGTTCGCATAGCGGCCGCGACCAGCGCGTAGGTCCGGTCCAGTGCGGTCGCGAGCCGCAGGTCGGCGCGCAAGGCCTCAGGGCGCTGGTGGGTGTGGTGATGTAGCCACGCGGCCACATCCCGGGCGGCGGTGTCAGCGGCAACGTCATCGGCGGCTGCGAGGACCCGGAGTTCGAGCTCAGCGAGTTGGGCTTTGGCTCGCGCGATCTCGAGCAGGGTGGTGGCCTTCTGGCCAGTGTCCATGAACGCCGGATTCGCCTCCGCCACGTGGCCGAGCGTTCCGGTGACCGCGACCACCGCCTCGAGCACGGGGTGCTGGGGCTGTTGCAGCGTGGTCATCGAAACGGTCACCCCCCGACGTACGAACTCTTCACACCCGCCTACGCGGATGTGTTCTGGTTCGCTGGTCTTGGAGGCCCGGCAGTACGGGCTATTACTTACCTTCGCAGCTCAGCGTTCACGCCCCTGGTTCCCCTGGATTACCCACACCCAGAAGGGTGGGGCACGCCTCTTTCGAGGTGGTCGGCCTTCACGTTTACGCCTGCGCCGAGCCTACCACACAAAGCAAAATCAAACGAACCCGATCAGGGACAGGTATCCCCAACCAAACCCAGACCGCTGCCGGAACCCAGGCAAGACACCCGAATGGCACCCAACCCAGACACCCTGGCTTCTAAATCTCCCAATCCAACCCGGTATTGGCCCCACCCGTGCTGGAACCCAGACCCGCAACCAACGGACACACATCCAGATCCCCACACGATCCGCGGCCAGCGAACGACAGAAACCCAATACCCTCGTACCCGATGACCATGACCGAGATCGGCGCCGCATACGACGGCCGCGCCGCTGAGTACATCGACCTGTTCGGGACGATCGACAAGCTCGCCGAGCAAGACCGCGACACGATCACCACCTGGCGCGACAGCACGACCGGCCGTCTCCTGGACGCCGGCTGCGGCCCCGGGCTCTGGAGCCAGGAGCTCACCGCAGGCGGCGTACGCGAGGTCGTCGGGATCGACGCCTCGGCCGAGTTCCTCGCCGCCGCAGGAGCGCAGTATCAAGGCCCCAGCTTCCACCGAGCGGACCTCGCCGCGCTCCCACTGGAGGACGGCTCGATCGGCGGGATCCTGGCGTGGTACTCGATCATCCACACCCCGCCCACCGAGCTCCCGGCGATCCTGAGCGAGTTCGCCCGCGTACTCGAGACCGGCGGGTCCGCGCTGATCGGCTTCTTCGACGGCGAGCCCGGCGAGGCGTTCGACCATGCGGTGCACACGGCCTACTACTGGTCCACCGACGCGCTCACGGACCTGCTCGCCCCGCACGGGTTCGTCGTCGGCCGAGCCTCGACCCGGCAGGACCCGGGTGCGCGCCGCCGCCAAGGTGATCTGGTGGCGACGCGCACGGGCTGAGCCTTCGGCGAGCGTCAGTAGTGACGTACGCAGTCGCGCAGCGTGAGCGCGGTCTCCATGGCCGCCGCGGCGGCCTCGTAGCCCTTGTCCTCGCGGGATCCCTCGAGGCCGGCCCGGTCGAGCGCCTGCTCCTCGTTGTCGCAGGTCAGGAGGCCGAAACCGACCGGCACCGCATGGTCGATCGCCACCCGGTTCAGGCCGTCGGTGGCGGCCGAGCAGACGTAGTCGAAGTGCGGCGTGCCACCGCGGATGACGACACCGAGCGCGACGATGGCGTCGTAGCCCGACTTGGCCAGCGCGGCCGCGGCGACCGGGAGCTCGAAGGCACCCGGGACCCGGACGACGGTCAGGCCGCCGACGGCGGCGTCCTTCAGCGCGCGCTCCGCGCCGTTCAGCAGGCCGTTCATGACCTCGTCGTGCCAGCGCGCGGCGACCACGGCGACCCGCAGGTCGCTCGCGTCGACGACCTCGGGGGTCGGGGCTCCCTTGCCACTCATCAGTTCTCCTCAGACAGATCGGGCAGCGCGTGACCCATCCGGTCACGCTTCGTCAGCAGGTAGGCGAGGTTGTGCTCGTTGGGCCGCGGGGTGAGCGGGACCCGCTCGGCGACCTCGACGCCGTACGCCTCGAGGTGGCTGACCTTCTCCGGGTTGTTCGTCAGGAGGCGTACCGAGTCGATCTTGAGGTCGCGCAGGATCTGCGAGGCGGCGCCGTAGTGGCGGGCGTCGGCCGGCAGGCCCAGGTCGAGGTTGGCGTCGACCGTGTCGCGGCCGCCGTCCTGCAGCTGGTAGGCCTGCAGCTTGGCGAGCAGCCCGATCCCGCGGCCCTCGTGCCCGCGCAGGTAGACCACCACGCCGCAGCCGGCCTCCGCGATCCGGCCGAGCGCCTCACGCAGCTGCGGCCCGCAGTCGCAGCGCTGCGACCCGAACACGTCGCCGGTCAGGCACTCCGAGTGCACCCGGGCGAGGACCGGGTCGCACCCGGAGACGTCGCCGTGGACGAGCGCGACGTGCTCGACCCCGTCATCGATGGTGCGGTAGCCGTAGGCGGTGAAGTCACCGAACTCGGTGGGCAGGCTGGTCACCGCCTTGCGCTCGACCAGCACCTCCGTACGCCGCCGGAAGGTGACCAGGTCGGCGATCGAGATCATCGCGAGACCGTGCTCGTCGGCGAACTCCCGCAGCTGCGGGGCACGCTGCATGGTGCCGTCGTCGTTGACCAGCTCGACCAGAGCGCCGGCAGGCTCCAGACCTGCCAACCGGGTCAGGTCGACGGCGGCCTCGGTGTGACCGACCCGCACCAGGACTCCCCCGTCGCGGGCGCGCAGGGGGAAGACATGGCCCGGCCGGGTCAGATCGCCGGCCACCGACGACGGTCCCGCGAGGAGCCGGGTCGTGAGCGCCCGGTCAGCCGCCGAGATGCCGGTCGAGACGCCCTCGCGGGCGTCGACCGAGACGGCGTACGCGGTCTGTTTCCGGTCCTCGTTGACACGAGTCATCGGGGGCAGGTCGAGGGCATCGAGCCGCTCCCCCGGCAGCGCCACGCAGATCACGCCGGAGGACCAGCGGATCGCGAACGCCATCACCTCCGGGGTGGCCAGCTCGGCGGAGAAGATCAGGTCTCCCTCGTTCTCCCGGTCCTCGTCGTCGACGACCACGACCGGCTTCCCGGCCGCGAGGTCGGCGATCGCGTTCTCGACCGGGTCGAGCCGGACCCCCATGTACTGCTCGGTGCTGTTCTCGATACTCACGGCCGAACCCCTCCCAGAAGCTTCTCGACGTGCTTGGCGATGATGTCGGTCTCGAGGTTGACCTCGTCGCCGACGGCCCGGAACCCCAGCGACGTACGCGCCAAGGTCTCGGGGATGAGGCTGACCGTGAACGCGTCATCGGTCACCGAGACGACGGTGAGGCTGATCCCGTCGACCGCGATCGAGCCCTTCTCGACGACGTAGCGCGCCAACTCCGGATCCAGAGAGATCGTGACGACCTCCCAGTGCTCGCTGGGCTCGCGCGAGACGATGCGGCCGACGCCGTCGACATGCCCCTGGACGATGTGACCGCCCAGCCGCGTGGCCGGGGTGACCGCGCGCTCCAGGTTGACCTGGTCGCCGACCGAGAGCGCGTGCAGGCTGGTCCGCTTGAGCGTCTCCAGCATCACGTCCGCCGTCCACTGTGACCTGTCCTCGGGCCCCGCCCCGAGCGTGGCGACGGTCAGGCAGCAGCCGTTGACCGCGATGGAGGCACCCAGCTCTGCGTCGGACAGTACGGTCGCGGCGGAGATGGTCAGGCGTACGGCGTCGCCCTGGTCCTCGATCCCGGCTACGCTGCCGAGCTCCTCGACAATCCCGGTGAACATCACTGCTCCCCTTTCTGTGGTTCCAAGATGCTGTGTGGTTCCAAGATGAACCGAACGTTCGGCTCCTCGCCCGCCGCGGCCGGTGCGAGCACGTCAACAGAACGCACCCGCGGCCGGAAGGCCTCGGAGATGGTGGTGATCCCGAGGTCAGCGACGGCCGAGCGGCCGGCGCCGAGCAGGAACGGGGCGACGTAGACGACGATCTCGTCCACGAGCCCCGCCTCCAGGAAGGCCGCGGCCAGCGTCGGCCCGCCCTCGAGAAAGACATGGCGACGCTCGCGCTCCCACAGCGCGGCCAGCGCCGAGTGCGGGTCGCGGGTGCGCAGATGGAGCGAAGGAGCCTGCGAATCGAAGATTCGACGCTCGGCAGGAAGGTCGCGCGACCCCATCACGACCCGCAGCGGCTGTACGCCGACCGGCCGGTCCTCCAGGTCACGGACCGTCAGCGCGGGGTCGTCGACGGCGACCGTGTTGGTCCCGACCAGCATCGTGTCGCTCAGCGCCCGCAGCTTGTGGGTGTCGAGCCGGGAGGCGCGCGAGGAGACCCAGCGCGAGGTGCCGTCGGCGGCGGCGCTGCGCCCGTCGAGCGTGGTGGCGAACTTCCAGGTGACGTAGGGACGCTGGAGCTCGGCCGCGCGCGTCCAGACCCGGTTGAGTTCACGGGACTCGGCGGCGTACAGGCCCTGCTCGACCTCGATACCCGCCTCCTTCAGCCGCTCCGCTCCCCCGGCGGCGACCGGGTTGGGGTCGGCCTGGGCGAAGACGACCCGGGCGACACCGGCGTCGATCAGCGCCTGCGAGCAGGGACCGGTGCGGCCGGTGTGGTTGCACGGCTCGAGCGTGACCACCGCGGTCGCTCCCCGCGCCGCCTCGCCCGCCTTCGACAGCGCGTCGACCTCGGCGTGCGGGGTGCCGGGCCCGCGGTGGAACCCCTCGGCGACCGTCGACCCGTCCGCCCCCAGGAGTACGCAGCCCACCCGCGGGTTCGGGTAGGTCGCCGGCCCCGGGGCGCCGATCGCAGCGGCCAGGTCCAGGGCGCGACGCATCGCCCCCGGCTCCGGGTCACGCTGGTCCAAGCACTTCATCTGATCCCCTCTGGTCCGTCTCACGGACTCCGGGGTTCAGGCCGAGACATCGCGCCGCGCCCAGGTCTCAGGGCGGTCACGACGAATCGGGCTGCGTGCGTCTTCCCATCCGGACTTTAACCGTCGGTCCAGGACTGAGAAGTTTCCTTCTGGCACCTGGTCAACCGATGACTGGCTGTCATCGGGTCGCGGACTTCTGAACTTTCGTCCAGTCACCGCCGGCTCGGAATTTCACCGACCCCAGAGCACGCGAGCACAAGCTCGTCTGAAACCAGTGTGCCACACAGGTGGCACGAGGCCCGATCAGGCGTCAGAGGCTGAGACGGCCTTGTCGCGCAGCGCGTTGACCATCGCGTCGGGGTCGTCGGCCGAGTAGACCGCGGAGCCGGCGACGAAGACGTCGGCACCGGCCTCGGCGCAGCGCTCGATCGTCTCCAGCGACACGCCACCGTCGACCTGCAGCCAGGTCTCGACACCATGCTTGTCCATCATCGAACGCGCCCGGCGGATCTTCGGCAGCACCAGGTCGAGGAACTTCTGCCCGCCGAAGCCGGGCTCGACGGTCATGAGCAGCACCATGTCGAGCTCGCCCAGCATGTCCTCGTAGGGCTCAATCGGGGTGGCCGGCTTGAGCGCCATCGAGGCGCGAGCGCCCTTGGCGCGGATCTCGCGGGCCAGGCGTACCGGAGCCTTGGTGGCCTCGACGTGGAACGTCACCGAGCCGCAGCCGGCCTCGACGTAGGCGGGCGCCTCGCGGTCGGCGTTCTCGATCATCAGGTGGGCGTCGAGGGGCGTGTCCGTCGACCGCGCCAGAGCCTCGACCATCGTCGGCCCGAAGGTCAGGTTGGGCACGAAGTGGTTGTCCATCACGTCGACGTGGATCCAGTCGGCGCTGGGGATCCGGGCGACCTCGGCCCCGAGGGCGGCGAAGTCGGCGTTGAGGATGGACGGAGTGATCTGGATGTGGCCCACGACAGGCACCCTAGATGACCCCGAGGGCTCAGAGGGCAGCCAGGTCGGCGTACGTCATGCCCTCGAGCGTGTCGCGGAAGACCCGGCGCTCGCCGGGGGCCACGGGGACGTGGTTCTCGATGACCAGGACGGTGCAGCCGGCGGCCTCGGCGGAGCGGGCGCCGGTGTTGGAGTCCTCCACCGCGATGGTGTCCTCCGCGGCGACGCCGAGCGCGGCCGCTGCGGTCAGGTAGGGCTCGGGGTGGGGCTTGCCGTTGGCGACCATGTCACCGGTGACGATCACCTTGAAGGTGCCCTCAGGCAGTTCCTTGAGGATGGGGCCGACGAAGCGGGCGTACGACATCGTCACCAGCGCGCAGGGCACCCCCTGCTCGACCAGGTCGGTGAGCAGCTCGCGCGCTCCCGGGCGCCACGGGACCTCCTGCTCGACCTGCTCGACCACGCCGTCGAGGAGCATCTCGACGATCTCCTCCGGCTCGTGCGGGAGGCCCATCCCCTCCTTGACCAGCCGCGCCGACTCGATCAGCGCGTTGCCGACCAGCTCCATCGCCTGCTCCTCGGACCAGGTGGCCCCGAAGCGCTCCGCGATCGCGTACTCGGCCGCGACCCAGTAGGGCTCGGTGTCGACCAGGGTGCCGTCCATGTCCAGGAGAACAGCCGCGGGTTTCATGCCAGGAATCTTGCCACAGCGCCGGTGCCCGGCCGTCGCCCCGGGAGCCTCACAACCTGTCCGCGTCGAGGACCGCGCGGGCGAAGTCGGCCGGAGCCTCCTGGGGCACGTTGTGCCCGATGCTGGCGAAGGTGCGGTGCTCGTAGGGGCCGGTGAAGTGAGCGCGGTAGCCCGCTCCGTCGCCGGCCGGTGTGAACGGATCGGCGGCCGGGTCGATGGTGATCGTCGGGACCGCGATCGGTGGGGCGGCTGCGAGCTTGCGCTCGAGGGCGTCGTAGCGGCGCGCGCCGTCGGCCAGGCCGAGGCGCCAGCGGTAGTTGTGGAGCACGATGTCCACGTAGTCGGGGTTGCTGAACGCCGCGGCCGTACGGGCGAAGGTGGCCTCGTCGAACGCCCAGGTCGGGGAGTTGAACCGCCACACGAGCCTGGCGAGGTCGGTGCCGATCTTCGGGTCGGCGAGGCCCTTCGCGCCGCGCTCGGTGGAGAAGTAGTACTGGTACCACCAGGCCCACTCCGAGGCCGCGGCGATCGGGGAGCGCTGGGTCTCGCGGTTGGTGATCAGGTAGCCCGTCACCGACACCAGCGCCTTGACCCGGTGGGGCCAGGTCGCGGCGATGATGTCGCCGGTCCGCGAGCCCCAGTCGTAGCCCGCGATCACGGCCCGGTCGATCCCGAGGGCGTCCATGAAGTCCGTGATGTCGAGGGCGATCCGGGACTGCTGCGCGTTGCGGAACGTGTCAGGTGAGCGGAAGGTCGTCGTACCGAAACCGCGGAAGTACGGCACCAGGGCTCGGTAGCCCCGCTCGGCCAGGATCGGCGCGACCTCGGCATAGCTGTGGATGTCGTAGGGCCAGCCGTGCAGCAGGATCACCGGCTGACCGTCGCGCGGCCCGAGGTCGACGTACCCGACGTTGAGCTCGCCGGCGTCGATCTGGAGGACGTCGGAGAACGAGGTGCTCGCTCGTCCGGGGCGTGTCGGGCCTGCGGGCCGGGCGTACGCTGCCTCCCCCGTCGCCGCCAGCCCGGCGGTCGTGGTCGCGGCCAGGCCGACCGCCTTGGCAAAGGTCCTGCGGTTCATCATCGTCATCTCGGCTTTCGCTCAGGTCTGGGGTGTCCAGGTCGGTGAGGTGGGTCGGGGAGGTGGTCAGTGGAACGGGTTCGGGCCCTCGAACCAGCCGAGGGCCGCGTACGCATCGCGGAGGAGTGCCTCGGCGGCCCGGGCGAGCGCGTCGCTCGCCTCGGGCCACCGCTCGCCCTCAGGCGACGCGGGCGAAGAAGTCCACGTCGACATTGCCGGTGATCGCCTTGGAGTAGGGGCAGATCTGGTGGGCACGCTTGGCCAGCGTGCCGATGGTCTCCTCGTCGAGGCCACCGACGACGATCTCGAGCTCGGCGCTGAGGAAGAACTCCTCGGTCGGGTCGGTCGTCTCGGCGTGGTTGAGGGTGACGTTCGCGGTCACCTGGATGCTGTCGAACCGGATCCGCTCCTCGGCGGCCGCCCGGCGGAACGCGCCCATGAAGCAGGCCGACCAGCCCGCTGCGAAGAGCTGCTCGGGGTTGGTGGCGCCGCCGGCGCCGCCGAGCTCCTTCGGGATGGCCAGGCCCAGGTCGATGAGGCCGTCGGGCGACGCGAGGTGGCCGCCGTTGCGTCCCTCGCCGGTCGCGGTCACGGTGCCGGTGTAGCTCGCCATGTCAGTTCTCCTTTGTGGTTCCGGGTGGGTGCTGCTCGGTGATGACGACTGTGGCCCGGGACCCACGTGCCTGGCGCCAGGGAGACCCACTGGTCGACCCCCTGGGCGACCCGGGAGAATGAGGACGCTCAACTGGGCGATGACCGACTCGAGGTGTCGATTGAAGATGGGGATGCCCGCCCTGACGGGGCGGCAGGCCGAGCAGGAGACTCTGGATCGGCTGATCCGCGGGGTGCGAGCCGGGGAGAGCCGAGTGCTCGTCCTGCGTGGTGAGGCCGGCACCGGCAAGACCGCTCTGCTCGACTACCTCGCCGGGCGGCCAGGGGCGGGCCGGGTGATCCGAGCGGCCGGAGTCGAGCCCGAGTCGGAGATCGCCTACGCCGGCCTGCAGCAGGTCTGCGCTCCTCTGCTGGACCATCTCGACCGGCTCGCCGAGCCCCAGCGCCAGGCGCTCTCCACCGCGTTCGGACTCAGCGCCGGCGATCCGCCCGAAGCGCTCGTGGTCGGGCTCGCTGTGCTCGGGCTGCTCGCGGAGGCCGCGACCGACGAGCCGCTGGTGTGCGTCGTGGACGACGCCCAGTGGCTCGACCGGATGTCGGAGGTGATCCTCACCTTCGTCGCTCGCCGGCTCGATGCGGAGTCGGTCGCGCTCGTCTTCGGCGTACGCAGTCCCGACGACGAGCAGCTGCTGCCCGACCTTCCGGAGCTGCGGATCGGGGGCCTGGCGGACGCCGATGCCCGGCTGCTGCTCGAGTCCGTGCTGCCCGGGCCGGTCGACGCCCGGGTCCGTGACCAGATCGTCGCCGAGACCCGCGGCAACCCGCTCGCGCTGCTCGAGCTGCCCCGTGGGTTCACCCCCGCGGAGCTGGCGTTCGGGTTCGACGGGCAGAGCGCCAAGCCGGTGGCCAGCAGGGTCGAGCAGGGCTTCCAGCAGCGCATCGCCGCCCTTCCCGAGCAGACCCGGAGGCTGCTGCTCACCGCGGCGGTCGAGCCGGTCGGCGACGTCACCCTGCTGTGGCGTGCGGCCGAGCGGCTCGGGATCGACCTCGACGCCGCCGCGCCGGCCGAGGCCGCCGACCTGATCTCGATCGGCACCCGGGTCCGCTTCCGTCATCCGCTGGTACGTTCGGCCAGCCGGCGCTCGGCCGGGCCCGCCGCGCTCCGGGCGGTGCACCACGCTCTCGCGGAGGTGACCGATCCCGCCCAGGACCCCGACCGGCGGGCCTGGCATCGCGCTCACGCGGCGATCGGCCCGGACGAGACGGTGGCCGCCGAGCTCGAGGAGTCCGCCGACCGGGCGTTGGCCCGTGGCGGACGAGCCGCCGCGGCGGCGTTCCTGGAGCGTGCGGTCGAGCTCACCACCGACCCGGCGAGACGAGCCGGCCGCTCCCTGGCCGCGGCCGAGGCACGCTTCGCGGCCGGTGCGATCGCTGAGGCGGCGCAGCTGCTCGACACCGCCGAGATCGGGCCGCTCGACCCTGCCCAGCTCGCGCAGGTGCAGCGTCTGCGCGCCAGGCTGGCGTTCGCGCTCAACACCGGACGGTCCGTGGTGCCTCCGCTGCTCGAGGCGGCCGGTCGGCTCGAGCAGCTCGACGCCGCGCTCTGCCGCGAGACGTACGTCGCTGCGATCGCGGCCGCGATCAACGCGGGGCGGCTGGGAGGCGACGACCTGCGCCGCACCGCTCTCGCGGGCCGGGACGCCCCGCGAGGCGCGGACGTGACCGGTCGCCTCCTGACCGGGCTGAGCACCTGGGTGCTCGAGGGTCACGCCGCCTCCGTGTCGTTGCTCGCCGGCGTCGTCGAGGAGATCGGGACCGAGAACGATCTCGAGCTGGCGTGGCTGTCCAGCGCGGTGAGCCACGAGGTCTGGGATGCCGCCGCCTACTTCCAGCGCTCGGCGGACCTGCTGGGCTATGCCCGTGCGAGCGGTCGGCTGTCGTTGCTGGGGGCCACGCTGACCTTCCGCGCGACGGCTCTCGTCCACGCCGGCCGCTTCGCGGAGGCCGCCACGATCCTCGACGAGGCCGACGCTCTCGGCGCCACGGTCGGCGCACCGCCCCACCCCGCCAGTGCGGTGATCCTGGCCGCCTACCGCGGTCGCGAGGAGGAGGCGACGGCCGCCATCGACGCCTGCGTCAGCTACGCGCGAGCCTCGGGGGTCGGCTGGAACCTGGGCGTGGCGGCGTACTGCCGGGCGGTGCTGTGCAACGGCCTCGGTCGCTACGGCGAGGCGCTCGCCGCGGCGCAGGAGGCCGTCGAGTTCGAGGACCTGGCGGTGACGCAGTGGGCGCTGGCGGAGGTCGTCGAGGCGGCGGCGCGCAGCGGAGCGGACGATGTCGCGTCGGCCGCGCGCGACCGGCTCGTCGCGCGCACCTCGGCCGTCGACACGCCGTGGGCACGCGGCACCGCGGCCTACGCCGACGCCCTGACCGACACCTCCGGTGAGGCCGAGAAGCACTACCGTACGGCGGTCGACGAGCTCACCGCGGCGGGCATGACGCTGCACGCGGGTCGGGCCCAGCTCCTCCTGGGCGAGTGGCTGCGCCGGCAGAACCGTCGCGCCGAGGGGCGTCAGCAGCTCCAGGCGGCGCACGAGCTCTTCGCGGGCATCGGCGCCGAGGCGTTCGCCGAACGAGCGGCCCGGGAGCTCGCCGCGACGGGAGGCGTGGCCCGGACACGTACGCGCGGTGCCGAGGTGGACCTCACCGCGCAGGAGGCGCAGATCGCGCGGCTGGCCGCGGCGGGACGTACGAACCCGGAGATCGGCGCGGTGCTGTTCCTCAGCCCGCGGACGGTCGAGTGGCACCTGCGCAAGATCTTCACCAAGCTCGGGATCTCCTCGAGACGGGAGCTGGCCGCGGCGCTGCGCGACCAGTGAGCCCGGCACGGGCCAGGGTGCACCCCAGGGCATCACCCTGGCGCCGGCCGGGCACCTGTTCGGGGAGTCTCCTCATGTGCCCGAACCGAGCGGGCCCATCACGAGGAGAGACGATGAAGAGACTGCTGCTGGTAGCCGCCGGGCTGCCCCTGGCCGCCGCCCTGACGGCCGTGCACCCCGCCGCCGCTGCCCAGACATCCCCGGCCGTGTCCGACAGCGCGACGTCCCGGAGCGCCGACGGTTGTGTGACACCGAACCTGATGCCGCCGCCGGATGCGCGGATCGTGTCGGTCACCGCCACCGCGAAGCCGGGCGGAACCCTGACCTACCCGGCCCAGCCCGGAGCCTCCGAGCCGCCCCCGCCGGTCACCGGCGTTCCGCCGTACTGTCAGGTCGACGTGACCCTCACCCACGGGTCGGCCGGCGATCGGGAGCTGATCCAGGTCTGGCTGCCGGCGACCGGCTGGAACGGCCGCTTCCAAGCCCTCGGCGGCAGCGGCTACCTCGGCGGCGACTTCGGCCCGAGCCTGCCTAACGCGGTCAGGGCCGGGTACGCCGTGGGCACGACCGACGCCGGCGCGACCCCGACCACCGGCTTCACCGCCGACTGGGCCCTCACCGAGGACGGCCAGGTCAATACGACGGTGCTGAAGAACTTCGCCGAGCGCGGGCCGCACGAGCTGGCCGTCCTCGGCAAGGCGATCACGAAGAGCCACTACGGCCGGGCGGCGCACCACGCGTACTGGAACGGCTGCTCGACCGGAGGGCGCCAGGGCTACATGGAGGCCCAGCGGCACCCGGGCGACTTCGACGGGATCCTCGCCGATGCCCCGGCGATCTCCTGGGACCGCTTCGCCATCGGCGACCTGTGGCCGTACGTCGTGATGAACCAGGAGGGCGACCACCTCGCACCCTGTGAGCTCAACGCGTTCACCACCGCTGCCAGGGCTGCCTGCGACGGCGGCGACGGGGCCGTCGACGGGATCGTCGGCAACCCCATCGCCTGCGACTTCGACCCGGCATCCCTGGTCGGCGAGACGGTCCTGTGCGACGGCGAGGAGCTGACCATCTCGGCGCGGGACGCGGCCGTGGTCGAGAAGATCTGGGACGGTCCTCGGACCTCCGACGGCAAGCGGCTGTGGTTCGGCCTGACCCCCACCGCCGACCTCGGCTACGTCGCCGGCTCGGCCCCGTTCCCGGTGGCGTCGTCGTGGGTGCAGAACCTGCTCGAGAAGGACCCCTCCTTCGACGTCTCGACCATCACCTACGCCGACTACGAGAGGCTGTTCGCGCAGTCGGTCGACGAGTACCACCAGGTGATCGGGAGCGACGATCCCGACCTGTCGGGCCTGCGTCGCGCCGGCACCAAGCTGCTGACCTGGCACGGCGGGGATGACCAGCTCGTCCCGCTGGCGGGCACGCTGAGCTACCGCCAGAAGGTCGCGAAGCGCTTCGGCGACATCGACGACTTCTACCGCGTCTTCGTCGCGCCCGGTGCCTCGCACTGCCAGGCCGGAGCCGGTCCGGCGCCGACGGACCCGCTGGGCGCTCTGGTCGACTGGGTCGAGAAGGACGAGGCCCCGGAGACCCTGGCCGCGACCGCGGTGGCCGCCGACGGCACGACCGTCGAGCGCGACCTCTGCCTCTACCCGAGGACCAGTCACCTCAGCGGTGGCACCGTCACCTGCCGCTGAACCGGAACCGCCGGCGGACGGAGCCGATCGCTCCGCCCGCCGGCGGTTCGCGCGTCAGTGGACGTACTCGTCGTAGGTCCGGTGACCACGGAACGGGGCGACGTGCTGGGCGAGGATCCCGACCGGGACGGTCTCGCGTTTGAGGACGCCGTACTCCTCGGGCCAGCTGCCGTCGCGAGGGAGCTTGAAGGAGCCCATCAGCATGTCGATCACCGGTAGGTGGATGGCGTAGTTGCGGTCCCAGTAGTCGAGGTGCCGGGCGTGGTGCCAGTGGTGGTAGCGCGGCAGGACGACCAGATACTCGAGGAAGCCGAACCGGACGCCGATGTTCGCGTGGGCGACGACCGCCTGGATGCCCACGAGGACGGCGTACGCGTTGACGACGTCGGTCGAGAAGCCGAGGAAGAGCAGCGGCAGCAGCACGATGCTGCGGGTCAGCACGGTCTCGACGAAGTGGACGCGGGAGCCGGCCAGCCAGTCGAGCTCGGGGCTGGAGTGGTGCACCGCGTGGAAGCGCCATAGGACCATGATCCGGTGGTAGCAGCGGTGCAGCACGGCCTGGGCGAGGTCGGCGAGGAAGACCGCGAGCAGGAACGCCACCACGAACGGCAGGTCCTGGATCCACCCCTGCACGCCGGGCACCTTCACCGTCGAGACCACCAGCGACGTCGAGGTGGTGACCAGGATCAGGATGAGCTGGACGAGGACGTGGCTCATGAAGAAGTAGCACGCGTCGGTGCGCCACCCCGGCCGGAAGACCGGCACCGGGCGGCGGGCGAAGGCGTGCTCGAGCGGGATGAAGACCAGCGCGGAGAAGAACAGGGCAAGCACGAACCAGTCGAGCCCGAGCGAGAACGGGGTGTCCTTCACCGGGCCGTCGAACGGCACCTCGGTCCCGCCCAGCAGCACCGCGGCGGTCGCCGTGCCGACACCGGTGAACGCCATCCGCCTGTGCTGGTCGCGCAGCACCGCGATCGTGCCGGCGAAGAAGGCCGCCGCCAGGCCGATCAGCAGCAGCGTACGGGCGAAGTCCTCGGTGTAGATCGCCCGGAACTCGCGGCTGGTGAGCAGCTCCGGGAAGTGGAAGCAGAGCACCGTGGCCAGGCTCAGGACTCCGAGGAAGCACGAGGCGGCGGGGGCGAGGAGATGATGGCGCAGCAGGGACATGGCAGCAGTCTTGTCATTGCCGGCGGGCGGCGCCTGAGCTCATGTACTCAATTCGGTGAGGCGCCTCTTGACCATCTTCCCGGTGGGCGTGCGGGGCAGCGAGTCACGGAAGTGGATCTCCCGCGGCACCTTGTAGTGCGCGATGCGCTCACGGGCGTACGCGGTCAGCTCCTCGGCCAGCTCCGGGCCCGTCACGACACCGGCTGCCGGCTGGACGAAGGCGGCGACCCGCTCCCCCATCTCCTCGTCGGGGACGCCGATGACGGCGATGTCCGCGACGGCAGGATGGAGGCTGAAGAGGTCCTCGATCTCCTGAGGGTAGATGTTCACGCCACCGCTGATGATGGTGAAGGCGACCCGGTCGGTGAGATAGAGGAAACCGTCCGCGTCGAGGTAGCCGACGTCGCCGACGGTGGTCCAGGAGTCGTGCTCGGGGTGTTTGGCCGCGGCGGTCTTGGTGGCGTCGCCGAGGTAGGCGAAGCTGCGGTCGTTGCGCTCGAAGTAGATCGCCCCGACCTCTCCGGGTCCGACCTCGCGGCCGTCCTCGCCGACGATGTGCGGGACGCCGATGATCGGGCGGCCCACGGATCCGGGGTGCTCCAGCCAGGTCGCGGAGTCGATCGCGGTGGCGCCCATCCCCTCGGTGGAGGCGTAGTACTCCTCGATGATCGGACCGAACCACTCGATCATCCGGCGCTTGACCTCGACCGGGCAGGGCGCCGCGGCATGGACCACGCACTGCAGCGAGGCGAGGTCGTAGGAGCTGCGTACGTCCTCGGGCAGCTTGAGCATCCGCACGAACATCGTCGGCACCATCTGGGTGTGGGTGACGCCGTAGCGCTGGATCGTCGCCAGCGCCTGCTCGGCGTCGAAGCGCTCCATCATCACCAGGGTGCCGCCGTAGGCGTGCACGACACCGCCGAACCGCAGCGGCGCCGCGTGGTAGACCGGCGCCGGGGAGAGGTAGACGGTGGAGTCGTCGAAGGCGTACGTCGAGCCGAAGACGTACGGATAGACATAGCCGGGTTCGCCGACGGTGATCTCCGGCAGCGGTGCCTTGATCCCCTTCGGCCGCCCGGTGGTGCCCGAGGAGTAGAGCAGGTCGTCGCCGTGCGACTCCTCGACCCTTCCTTCGTCCGCGGCCGCCAGCGCCGCCTCGTAGGAGGCGTAGCCGTCGACCTCGCCTCCGTAGGCCAGCCGATGGGTCACGTCGACCTCGAGGGCCATCACGGCGGGCACGTCCGCCGAGACCACCAGCGCCGTCGCCCCGCAGTCGGTGACGATGTAGGCGACCTCCTCGGCGGAGAGGTGGCTGTTGACCGCGGTGACGTAGAGCCCGGATCGCAGCGCCGCCCAATAGACCTCGTACGCCTCGGGCCGGTTGTCGGTCAGCAGCGCGACCACGTCGCCGCGCCGCAGCCCGCAGGCGTGCAGGTGTCGCGCGAGGCGGAGGCTGCGGTCCTCCAGCTCCTGGTAGGTGAGCACCCTCCCCGAGCCCGCCATCACGATGGCGGGCTTCTCGGGGGTGCGTGCGGCCCAGACCC
This sequence comes from Nocardioides sp. NPDC126508, assembly GCA_040302365.1. Lineage (GTDB taxonomy): Bacteria > Actinomycetota > Actinomycetes > Propionibacteriales > Nocardioidaceae > Nocardioides. Next base: position 673,410 of record JBEOUM010000001.1, on the reverse strand, counting down.
CGGGGAACACGGCCGCCTCAGCCCTGGGTCCGCAGCTCGGTCTTGCGGACCTTGCCGCCCGCGTTGCGTGGCAGCACGTCGAGCACGACCAGGTCCTTGGGGAGCTTGAACCGGGCCAGCCGGGTGGTCAGGAACTCGTTGAGCCCCTCGAGGTCGAGGCTCTCGCCCGGTTTCAGCGCCACGTGCGCCACCGGCACCTCGCCCCACTTCTCGTCGCTGCGGCCGACGACGGCCGCCTCGACCACCGCTGGGTGGGCGTGGATGGCGTTCTCGACCTCGGCGCTGTAGATGTTCTCGCCGCCGCTGATGATCATGTCCTTCGCACGGTCGACGACCCAGACGAAGCCCTCCTCGTCCTGGCGGACGAGGTCGCCGGAGTGGAACCAGCCACCGACGTACGCCTTCTCGGTGGCCTCGACGTTGTTCCAGTAGCCCCGGGTGACCGAGGGGCCGCGGTAGACGATCTCGCCTACCTCGCCGACGGGCACGTCGTTCATCTGGCCGTCGACGATCCGGTACTGGATCGTGGGGATCGGCCGGCCGACCGAGCCGAGCTTGCGCAGCGACTCCTCCCCGCGCAGCACGCAGGTGATCGGCGAGGTCTCGGTCTGCCCGAAGACCGCGACGTTGAGGGCATTCGGGAAGGTGTCGGCCATCGCCTTCAGCAGGGTCTCGGAGGCCGGGGCGGCGCCCCAGGAGATGATCCGAAGCTTCAGGTCGCGCTCCTTGATGCCCGGCAGCGCGCAGATGGCCTGCCACTGCTGGGGCACGTTGAAGACGACGGTGGCGCCCTCGCGCTCCCAGGCGTCGACGACCTCGCCGGCGTCGAAGGCGCCGAGCGGGTGGATCACGCTCGGGATGCCGAGGAGGAAGTTGGCGGCGAGCGAGCCCAGGCCGGCGATGTGGAAGAACGGCGCGGTCATGAACGCGACGTCGGACTCGTCGCCGAGGTCGTTGCACCGGATGCAGGTCAGCGCCTGCATCTGCATGTTGTGATGCGTCAACATCGCACCCTTGGGCTTCCCGGTGGTGCCCGAGGTGTACATGATCAGCGCCACCGAGTCCTCGGAGATGTCGCCGAGCTCGATCGGCTCGCTGCCCGCGACCAGGCTCTCGTACGCCTCCATCCCCTCGGCCTCGCCGATGACGATCCGCGTCTTCAGCGCGGGCGCGAGGCCGGCGGTGGCAGCGGCGAGCGGGGCGAGGAGCTGCTCGGTCACGATCACGGTCGCGCCGCTGTCTTCGACCAGACCGGCGATCTCCGGCGGAGCCAGCCGGGCGTTGACCGGCACCGCGATCGCACCCAGGCTGTTGATCCCGAAGACCGCCTCGACGAACTCCGGCCGGTTGAGGGTCAGCAGGATCACCCGGTCGCCCTGCTGGACGCCGCGCTCGCGCAGCGCACCGGCGAACCGCAGCGAGCGATCGTGGAGCTGCTTCCAGGTGGTGTCCACCCCGAGAAATCGCAGAGCCGTCGCATCGGGCCGCATCACCGCGTGTCCGGCGGTCTGGCTCATCCAGTGGCTGCGGAACGTCCAGGCCGGGGCCTGCGCAACGTGGTCGCTCATCGATCTCCCTCTCCCAGTCGGAACCATGCTGTGGTTTCCATCACAGCATTTTTTAATACAGATTCATATTCGAGCGCAAGGGTCGTCTCGGCCCGGGATTCGCGTCGAGTCGGCGGGAGTCAGGCCGGAGGCGTACCGTCACCGAAGGCGCGGCGAGCACGCGAATCCAGCCACAGAACTGAATCTGTATTAGAATTTGGCCGTGGCATCGAAGTCCGAGAAGACCCGCAAGCGCATCCTGGACGCGGCGGCGACCGTGCTCTCCCAGCGAGGATACGCCGGTATGCGCCTGGGCGAGGTCGCCGAGGTGGCCGGGGTGCAGGCGCCGGCGATCTACTACTATTTCGCCTCCCGGGACGAGCTCGTCGAGGAGGTCATGTGGTCGGGTGCGCACGACGTCCGCATCCATGTCGAGGAGGCCGTGGCGGCCCTCCCCGACGGCACCGCTCCCCTCGGCCGGATCATGACCGCGGTCGACGCCCATCTCCGCTACGAGCTGGAGATCTCCGACTACGCGACCGCCTCGATCCGCAACGCCCGGCACGTGCCGGAGGCGCTGCGGGACCGGCCGGCAGCCGAGGAGTCGCTCTACAGCCACTTCTGGCGCGACCTGTTCGAGGCGGCGAGGAAGGAGGGTGCGATCCGGGACGACCTCGACGCCACGACCTTCCGGATGCTCCTGCTCGGCGCGATGAACTGGGTCGTGGAGTGGTGGCGGCCCGAGACCCGCAGCCTGGACGAGGTGATCGCCGTCGCCCAGGACATGGTGCGACGGACCGTCACCGACTCCTGACCCTCAGCCGAACCGGCCCACGGCCCGGGTCAGCACCTCGTACGCCTCGGCCACCGTCCGGGTGACGATCTCGCCCGCGGGTGGGATGTCGCGGATCAGGCCCTGGCACAGGCCCGTCGACCAGATCCCGGCCTCCAGGTCGCCCTCCTCGAAGACCAGGCGCCCGCGGGCGCCGGCGACGAGGGACTGGACGTCGGGGAACGTCCCGCCCCCGTCGAGGATGCGTACGACCTCGTCGCTGACCGCGTTCTTCGCCACCCGCGCGGTGTTGCGCAGCGGCCGGAAGATCAGATTGGTGTCGAGCTCGCTGCTGGCGACGATCTGCTCCTTGACCGCCTCCGCGACCGGCGACTCCTGCGAGCAGAGGAACCGGGTGCCCATGTTGACGCCGTCGGCGCCCAGGGCGAGCGCGGCGGCGAGGCCGCGGCCGTCGGCGAACCCGCCGGAGGCGATGAACGGGATCTCCAGCGCGTCGGCCGCGGCCGGGACGAGCACGAGGCCGGGGATGTCGTCCTCCCCCGGATGGCCGGCGCACTCGAAGCCGTCGATCGACACCGCCGTCACGCCGACGCTCTGCGCCTTGAGCGCGTGCCGCACGCTCGTGCACTTGTGGACGACCCGCACGCCGTGCTCGGCGAAGAAGTCCATGTGCGGCGCCGGGCTGGATCCGGCCGTCTCGACGATGGTGACGCCGGAGTCGACGATCGCGCGCCGGTACTCGTCGTAGGGCGGCGGGTCGATCGAGGGCAGGATCGTCAGGTTGACCCCGAACGGCTTGTCGGTGAGCTCCCGGGTCCGCGCGATCTCCTTGGCGAGGTCGCCGGGCGTGGGCTGAGTGAGCGCGCTGAGGATCCCGAGCCCGCCGGCCTCGGAGACGGCCGCGGCGAGCTCGGCGCGACCGACCCACATCATCCCGCCCTGCACCACCGGGTGCTCGATGCCGAGCGCCTCGATGAAACGGGTGCTCAACCGCGGGGCCGTGACGGTCTCACTCATAGAGCTCGCCCTTCTCCGCGCGAGAGACCAGCGAAGAAGGCGGCAGGAACCGGTCGCCGTAGACGGTCGCCAGCTCGTGACAGCGGGCGACGAAGCCGGGCAGGCCGCCCTCGTACTGGTTGGCGTACTGCAGCACGCCGCCGGTCCAGGCGGGGAAGCCGATGCCGAGGATCGAGCCGACGTTGGCGTCGGCGACGCTGGTCAGCACGCCCGCGTCGAGGCAGGCGATGGTGTCGAGCGTCTCGGCGAAGAGCATCCGCTCCTGCAGGTCCTTCAGCGGCACGGAGGTGCGGCCGGAGCCGTAGTGCTCGCGTAGGCCCGGCCAGATGCCGGCCCGCTTCCCGTCGGCGTAGTCGTACCAGCCGGCGCCGTCCTTGCGGCCGGTGCGGCCCTGCTCGACCATCCAGTCCGAGACGACCTCGGCCGGGTGCTCGACCCAGACACCGCCCTCGGCCTCGGTGGCCGCACGGGTCTCCAGCCGGATCTTGCGGGGCAGGGTCAGGGTGAGCTCGTCGAGGAGCTGCAGCGCACCGGCCGGATAGCCGGCCTGGAGGGCGGCCTGCTCGACGCTCACCGGCTCCACGCCCTCGCCGACCGCGGCGACCGCCTCGTCGATGAAACGGCCGATCACGCGTGAGGTGAAGAAGCCACGCGAGTCGTTGACCACGATCGGGGTCTTGCGGATCTGCAGCACGAAGTCGAAGACCTTGGCCAGGGTCTCGTCCGAGGTCTGCTCGCCGCGGACGATCTCGACCAGCGGCATCCTGTCGACGGGCGAGAAGAAGTGGATGCCGATGAAGTCCTCGGAGCGCTTCACTCCCTCGGCGAGCACGGTGATCGGCAGCGTCGAGGTGTTGGAGCCGAGCACGGCGTCGGGCTCGACGATCTCCTGGATCTCCTCGAAGACCCGCTGCTTGACCTCGACGGACTCGAAGACCGCCTCGACGACGAAGTCCACACCCTGGAAGTCGGCAGGATCGCCGGTGGCGATGATCCGGGCGAGCAGCGCGTCCGACTTCTCCCGGGTCGTACGGCCCTTGGCGAGTGCCTTGGCCTCCAACGTACGGGCGTAGTCCTTGCCCTTCTCGGCCGCCTCGGCGCTGACGTCCTTGAGCACGACGTCGATGCCCACCTTCGTGCAGACGTACGCGATCGCGGCGCCCATCATCCCGGCGCCGATCACCCCGACCTTGCTCGCCTGGAAGCGCTCGTATCCCTCGGGGCGGCTTGCGCCGTCGGTGATGTGCTGCTGGTCGAAGAAGAACGCCTTGATCATGTTCTTGGCGACCTGGCCGTTGGTCAGGCTGACCAGGTAGCGGGTCTCGATCTTCGAGGAGGTGTCGAAGTCGACGTACGCACCCTCGACCGCGGCCGCGAGGGCGGCCCGCGGCGCCGGCATCGGAGCGCCCTTGAGCTGCTTGCGCAGCAGCGCCGGCAGGGCGGGGAGCATGCCGAAGACTGCGGGGCTGCGTACGTCTCCGCCGGGGAGGCGAAAGCCCTTGACGTCCCACGGCTTGCCCGGCGCCGGGTTGTCGGCGATCCACTGTCGTGCGCGGGTCTCCAGCTCGTCGGCGTCGTCGACGAGCTCGTCGACGATGCCCACCTCGAGGGCCTGGCGAGCGGTGAACCTGGTCGCGGGCAGGATCACCTCCTGCAGCGCCTTGGCCAGGCCGAACATCCGCACCATGCGGGAGATGCCGCCGCCTCCGGGCAGCAGCCCCAGGCTCACCTCGGGTACGCCGAAGCGGCTGGAGCGGTCGTCGACGGCGATGCGGTGGTGGGCGCACAGCGCGACCTCGAGCCCGCCGCCCAAGGCGGTGCCGCCGAGGAGAGCGACGACCGGGCGGCCGTTGGTCTCCAGGCGGCGCATCCAGTCCTTCATCCGGTCGATGTAGGCGGTCTCCTCCGCGGCCCGCGACGCGTCGCCGGCGCGGAGCCGGTTCAGGTCGCCGCCGGCGAAGAAGGACTTCTTGGCGCTGGTCAGCAGCACGCCGACGACGTCGTCGTGCTCCGCCTCCAGGCGGGTGACGACCTCCTCGAGGCCGGTCATGAACGCGTCGTTCATGGTGTTGACCGCCGACTCGGGGTCGTCGAGGGTCAGGGTGACGATGCCGTCGGTGCCGCGCTCGTAGCGGATGCCGGACTTGCTCATGGGGGTCTCTCTCCTGTCTCAGACGCGCTCGATGATGGTGGCGATGCCCATGCCGGCACCGACGCACAGCGTGGCCAGGCCGCGGCGGCCGCCGGTGCGCTCGAGCTCGTCGAGCACGGTGCCGAGGATCATGGCGCCGGTGGCGCCCAGCGGATGGCCCAGCGCGATCGCGCCGCCGTTGACGTTGACCTTGTCGTCGGGGATCTTCAGGTCGCTCTGCCACTTCATGACGACGGCGGCGAAGGCCTCGTTGAGCTCGAACAGGTCGATGTCGTCGACGGTGAGGTTCGCCTTCGCGAGGGCCTTCTCGGTCGCCGGGGTCGGGCCGGTGAGCATGATGGTCGGGTCGGAGCCGGTCACGGCGGTGGACACGATCCGAGCCCGCGGCGTGAGCCCGAGCCGCTCCCCCGCCTCGGCGTCGCCGATCAGGACCAGCGCGGCGCCGTCGACGATGCCGGAGCTGTTGCCGGCGTGGTGGACATGGTCGATCCTCTCGATCCAGTGGTACTTCTGCAGCGCCACCGCGTCGTAGCCGGCCTGCTCGCCGGCGGTCGCGAAGGACGCCTTCAGCGTGCCGAGCGAGTCGACCGTGGTGCCGGGCCGGCGGTGCTCGTCGGTGTCGAGCAGGGTGACCCCGTTGATGTCCTTGACCGGCACGATCGACCGGTCGAAACGGCCCTCGGCCCAGGCGGTCTCGGCGCGCTCCTGGGAGCGGGCGGCGTAGGCATCCACGTCCTCACGGGAGAAGCCCTCGATGGTCGCGATCAGGTCGGCGCCGATGCCCTGGGGCACGAAGTAGGCGTCGTAGGAGGTGGTCGGGTCCTGGGCGTACGCCCCGCCGTCGGAGCCGATCGGCACCCGCGACATCGACTCCACGCCCCCGGCGAGGACGAGCGTCTCGAACCCGGAGGCGACCTTCTGGGCCGCCAGGTTGACCGCCTCCAGGCCGGAGGCGCAGAACCGGTTGACCTGCACCCCGGCGACGGTCTCGGGGAGACCGGCGACCATGGCGGCGGTGCGGGCGATGTCACCGCCCTGCTCCCCGACCGGGGAGACGACACCGAGGACGATGTCGTCGACCACGCTCGGGTCGAGGCCGGGGTTGCGCTCCTGGATCGCGTCGATCAGGCCGACCACCAGGTCGACCGGCTTGGTTCCGTGCAGGGCGCCACCGCGGTTCTTGCCACGTGGCGTACGGACGGCGTCGTAGATGTAGGCGTCGGACACGAGTGCCCCTTTCGGGTGTTGGGCTGTGGGTGTTCGGACGGGGTTCAGAGACCCAGGTCGCGGCCGACGATCTCCTTCATGATCTCGGTCGTGCCGCCGTAGATGGTGGTGATGCGGGAGTCGAGGTAGTCCTGCGCGATCCGGTACTCGAGCATGTAGCCGTAGCCGCCGTGCAGCTGCAGGCAGCGGCCGACGACCTGGACGTACTGCTCGGTGGTCCAGAACTTCGCAGCGGCCGCGTCGACCGCGCTCAGCTCGCCGCGGGAGTGCCGGGCGAGGAGGTCGTCGATGTAGGAGCGGCTGACCCGGACCGCGGTGACCATCTCGGCCAGCTCGAACCGGGTGTTCTGGAAGGAGCCGATCGGCTTGCCGAAGGCCTGCCGTTCCTTGACGTACGTCAGGGTGCGGTCGAGCACGCCCTCGGAGGCCGCGACCGCGTTGGCGGCGATCGAGATCCGCTCCTGGGGCAGGTTGCGCATCAGGCCGAGGAAGCCGCTGCCCTCCTCGCCGAGCAGGTTCGCCGCCGGGACGCGTACGTCCTCGAAGAAGAGCTCGCTGGTGTCCTGCGCGTGCAGGCCGATCTTCTCCAGGTTGCGACCGCGCTTGAAGCCGGGGCTGTCGGCCTCGATCACCAGGAGGCTGATGCCCTTGTGCTTGTCCTCGCCGGTGCGTACCGCGGTCACCACCAGGTCGGCGTTCTGGCCGTTGGAGATGAAGACCTTGGAGCCGTTGACGACGTAGTCGTCGCCGTCGCGTACGGCGCTGGTGCGGATCCCGGCGAGGTCCGAGCCGGTGCCCGGCTCGGTCATCGCGACCGCCACGATCAGCTCGCCGGCGGCGATACCCGGGAGCCAGCGGCGCTTCTGCTCGTCGTTCGTCAGGTCGGTGAAGTAAGGGATCACGATGTCGTTGGAGAGACCGACGCCGGCGAGGCCGTCGGAGACCGGGTGACGCGCGAGCTCCTCGCCGAAGATCGCGTTGAAGCGGAAGTCGCGGGTGCCTCCCCCGCCGAACTCCTCGGGGATGTTGAAGCCGAGCACACCGGCCTTCGCGGCCTCGGTGAACAGCCAGCGGTCGACCTTTCCCTCCCGGCTCCAGCGTTCCGCGTGGGGGGCCGCGTGCTTCTCGACGAACGCTCGGGCGGTCTCCCGGAACGCCTCGTGGTCCTCGCCATAAAGGTTGCGAACTGTCAGGTTGCGATCCGTGGGGATGGCACCGCTCATCAGCTACTCCGATCTGCCGTTTTTTAAATCGTATTAGATTTCAAAAGACTGTCAAGGGCCCGTCTTGTCGTCGCCCACCGCCGAGGCTGTCGGCGGCGACACGATCGCTCCACCGGCGCCGTTCCCGCTCGCGAAGGGCTCTGCGTCGGGTTAGCGTCGACAGCGAGGCGATGCCGCCCGGCCCGCCGAGCTGTCACGACATGCACAGGAGCGCGAGATGGTCGACCAGGACACCTCCGGCGAGGGGCCCGTTCCCACGGGTGAGTGGAAGCAGAAGGACTACCACCACCCCGCGGCCGGGTGGGGAGCGGCGAGCTCGGTCATGAAGGTGCTCTCCCGTGAGCACGCGATCGCCTCGGGCACCCGGGCGATGTTCAAGATGAACCACGAGAACGACGGCTTCGACTGCCCCGGCTGCGCCTGGCCCGACGATCTGAAGGGTCTCAAGCTCGACCTGTGCGAGAACGGGATGAAGCACGTCGTGTGGGAGATGACGGGCAAGCGCGTCGACCGCGACTTCTTCGCCGCCCACACCGTCACGGAGCTGAACACCTGGTCGGACTTCGAGCTCGAGGACCAGGGCCGACTGACCGAGCCGATGGTCTACGACGGGGCGACCGACCGCTACGTACCGATCTCGTGGGCGGACGCGTTCGCGCTGGTGGGCTCGTCGTTGCAGGCTCTCGACTCCCCCGACGAGGCCGCGTTCTACACCTCCGGCCGGCTCGGCAACGAGGCGACCTTCCTCTACCAGCTCTGGGCGCGCGAGCTCGGCACCAACAACCTGCCCGACTGCTCCAACATGTGCCACGAGGCCTCGGGCCGTGCGCTCAAGGCCTCGCTCGGCACCGGCAAGGGCACCGCGGACCTCAAGGACTGGGAGACCGCCGAGGCCCTCTTCATCCTGGGTGTCAACGCCGCCTCCAACGCGCCCCGGATGCTCACCGCGCTGACCGAGGCGTACGACCGCGGCGCCCAGATCGTGCACATCAACCCGCTGGTCGAGGCGGCCGCGCGCAAGGCGATCATCCCGCACGAGTTCGTCGACATGGCCCTCAACAAGGCCACCCGGACCAGCACGCTGAACCTGCAGGTCCGCCCCGGTGGCGACCTGGCCCTGCTGCGCGGGATGGCCAAGGCGCTGCTCGAGGAGCACCGCACCGACCCGAAGGCGCTCGACGTCGAGTTCATCGAGCGCTACACCTCCGGCTTCTCTGACTACCGGGACCTGGTCGAGTCGACCTCCTGGGACGACCTCACCCGCCAGGCCGGGCTCAGCGAGGCCGACATCCGCAAGGCCGCTGCGGTCTACTCCGCCTCCGACCGTACGCTGATCAGCTGGTGCCTCGGCGTCACCCAGCACGAGCACGGCGTCGACACGGTGCGCGAGATCGTCAACGTGCTCCTGCTGCGCGGCAACCTCGGCCGCGAGGGCGCCGGGCCCTCCCCCGTACGCGGCCACAGCAACGTCCAGGGCAACCGCACCTGCGGCATCGACCACAAGCCGACCGACGCCTTCCTCGACCGGCTCGGCGAGGTCTGCGGCATCACCCCGCCGCGCGAGCACGGGCTCGACACCGTCGGCACCATCAGGGCGATGAACGAGGGCCGGGTCAAGGTCTTCGTCGGCATGGGCGGCAACTTCGTGATGGCCGCTCCCGACACCCCCTACACCTCGAGCGGCCTGCGCAGCTGCGACCTGACCGTCCAGGTGAGCACCAAGCTCAACCGCAGCCACCTCGTCCACGGCCGGACCGCGCTGATCCTCCCCTGCCTGGGCCGCACCGAGAAGGACCACCAGGCCGGAGGCCTCCAGGAGACCTCCGTCGAGGACTCGATGAGCATGGTCCACCTCTCCCGCGGGATGAAGCGCCCCGCCTCACCCCACCTGCTCTCCGAGCCGGCGATCATCGCCGGGATGGCCCGGGCGACGCTGCCCGCGAGCACCACCCCGTGGGAGTCCTGGGTCGAGGACTACGACCGGATCCGCGACGTGATGGCCAGGGCCCTGATCGGCTTCGAGGACTTCAACCGACGGGTCCGGCTCCCGCTGGGCTTCCGGCTCAAGCAGCCCGCCCGCGAGCTCGTCTTCAACACGCCGACGGGCCTGGCGGAGTTCTCCGCGGCACCGCTGCCCGACGTGATCCCCGCCGACGACGACGTGCTCGTGCTCCAGACGATGCGCTCCCACGACCAGTGGAACACCACGATCTACTCCGACGACGACCGCTACCGGGGCATCAAGAACCTGCGTACGTTGATCCTGATGCACGAGGACGACATGCGCTCGCGCGGGATCGCCGAAGGCTCGCTCGTCGACATCGTCGCCACCTCCAAGGACGGCAGCGTCCGCGAGCTCCGTGGCTACCGCGCGCTGCGCTACGACCTGCCGCGCGGCAGCGCCGCGGGCTACATGCCGGAGATGAACGTGCTGATCGGGGCCGCTGACTACAGCGTGCAGAGCGACCAGCCGCTGATGAAGAACCTCAAGGTCCGGGTCATCCCGAGCAGCTGAGGCTCAGCCGACGGGACTCAGCCGACCGGTATGGCCTCGATCCGGTCGGTGCCTGCGTAGATGTTCATCGAGGAGCCGCGCAGGAAGCCGACCAGGGTCAGGCCGTTGTCGTCGGCCAGGTCGACGGCGAGCGAGGAGGGGGCCGAGACGGCGGCGAGCAGCGGGATGCCGGCCATCACGGCCTTCTGGACGAGCTCGAAGGAGGCCCGGCCGCTCACCATCAGCATGCTGTTGCGCAGCGGCACCAGACCCTCGCGCAGGGCATGTCCGATGACCTTGTCGACCGCGTTGTGTCGGCCGACGTCCTCGCGCGCGCAGAGCAGGTTGCCCTCGGCGTCGAAGAGCCCGGCGGCGTGCAGGCCGCCGGTGCTGTCGAAGACGCGCTGCGCCTCGCGCAGCCGCTCCGGGAGGACGGCGAGGAGCTCCGGCGTCACCCGCAGGGTGTCCTCGTCGACCGACCAGGCCGAGGACGTACGCACCGCCTCGAGGGACGCCTTGCCGCACAGTCCGCACGAGGAGGTCGTGTAGAAGCTGCGCTCCAGCGAGGCGTCGGGCGGCGGGACGTGGGCGGCCAGGCCGACGTCGACCACGTTGTAGGTGTTGCCGCCGTCGGCGGTGGCGCCGGCGCAGTAGCGGACGCTGGCGACGTCGTCGGCGGAGTGCACGACGCCCTCGCTGACCAGGAACCCGACGGCCAGGTCGAAGTCGCCCCCGGGGGTGCGCATCGTGACGGTCAGCGGACGGCCGTTGACCCTGATCTCCATCGGCTCCTCGGCGGCCAGCTTGTCCGGCCGTCGCGAGACGACGCCGTCGCGGACCCGCAGCACGGGCCGTCCAACTGTCACTCTTCCCATGTCAGCTCCTCAGGTGTGGGGTCGGGTCGCGAAGGATCGTGGTGGGCATGCCTGGCCGCGTGCACGGCGGCCCCGACGAGCAGTATGAAGCCGATCAGGGCCAAGCCCCCGAGTAGTTCAGGATAGGACGCGGACCTCGCCATGACCGCCAGCAGCAGCGGGGCGAGGAAGCCACTGTGGGCCACGCCCTGGAAGAGCGCTGACACCGTCGGCAGCGCACCCGGTGAGGCGAGCCGGCCGATCTCGGCCAGCCCGGACTCCAGGGTCAGGCCGTAGCCGGCGCCGAGGAAGACGGCCGCGGCCAGGACCAGCAGCGGGGAGACCTCCTCGATGGCGAGAGCGCCGAGCAGCAGCCCGACGACCACGGTGCCCATGGCGACGAGGGTCGCGCGGGCGCTTCCGGGTCGGTCGATCCACGCCCCCAGCGGCTGCACCGCCAGCCCGACCAGCAGCGTCACCGCCGCGACCAGGCCGCTGAACAGCGGCGCCTGGTCGCGGACGCGGTCGAGCACGAACGGCGGCAGGACCACGTAGGAGACCGTCACCGCCGCGAAGATCGCCGGGCTGGCCGGCAGCACGATGCCCACGAAGCGCGGGTGGGTGATGGCCGACCAGCGGTCGGCGGGTGCCGCAGCAGGCGGCGGTCCGGGGATCGAGCACATCTCCGGGATCCGCGCGGTGAGCGCGAGCACCAGCAGGGCGAAGCCCCCGTGCACGAGGCAGGGCACGACCGACGGCGCCGGGAGCCAGGCGGCCAGGGTGCCGGCGACCAGCGGGCCGCAGGCGAAGCCGGCGCCGGTGGCGTACACCGCGAAGCGGGCGCCGCGGTCGGGGCCGGGCGAGAGTGCCCGCAGCCACGCGGCACCGGCCGAGACGATCAGTCCGGCCGCGACCCCGGTCACCAGGCGACTCCCGAAGACCGCTGCGGGTGAGACCTCCGCCAGCGCCAGCAGGAGGCTCCCGGCGGTGGTGACGGCCAGGGCGATGCGTACGACCCGTCGGTGGCCGAACCGGTCGGCGGTGCGGCAGCCGAGGAGCAGCGCCGGGACCAGGCCGGCCAGGTAGGTGGTGAAGAGCAGGACGACCGCCATCGTCGACCAGCCGACCTCGAGCCGGTAGACCACCGAGAGCGGCGTGAACTGGTTGGCGCCCCAGCCCGCCGCGACCAGGGCAGCGGCGATCAGGGCGCGGTCGGCACGCGCCCCCGGCGATGCCGCGGCCGCCTCCGGCACTCCCCCGGTCGTGCTCACCGCGGCCACCTTCCCGGCGCTCAGCCGACCGGCAGAGGGACGCTCGCCTCCGCCGTGTAGGCGAAGAACGTCAGCGACTCCTCGAGGTAGAGCTGGATGCCCTCCGCGTCGTGGGAGGTGTAGCCGATGGACAGGTCCATGCCGAGGTGGAGCTCGTGATCACCGCCACGGGTGGAGACGAGCAGGGCTCCCTCCAGCGCCGGCGCCCAGACGATCTCGCCGTCGAGGAGCCGGGCCAGGTGGTGCAGGATCGGGTAGCCGTGGTCGGTCGTCTCCGAGACGGCGGTGTAGGCCTCCGCGGAGAGCAGCAGGTCGTACGGCCCGTCGACACCGGCCAGGCGCAGCTCGCTGACCGCCTTGGCGACCGCGTCGGGCACCTGCTTGGGGTCGGCCGGCAGCGGCACCGGGGTGTTGGAGCTGGCCGGGGCGATGCCGGAGATCCCGGCCGCGGCAGATCCGTGGAAGATCGCCCTGTCCTCGGCGCTCGCGATCGCGGTGGCGGCGTCCTTGACCGGCTGCCAGTCGGAGTCCTGGGCGCCACGCTCGACGTCGTCGACGGCCGCACGGGTGACGCGGAACGGCGCCCGCAGCTCGACGAGCAGCTGGGCCTGCCGCTGACGCGCGATCACGCCGTCGGCCGGTGCCTCGAGCGGCGTGAGGTGACCGGTGCCGACCGCGGCGAGCTCCGGCCCGGACGGGCCGACCACGTCGACGACGCGGCGGCCGGCGATCAGCCGCTTGAACGTACGCCGGGCCTCCTCCTCGATCTGCGCCCAGGCGGACTCGGAGATCGGGGCGAGCTCCCGATGAAGGTTCCTCATACGTGATCACTCCTTCCGGCGCTGTGCGCCAAGCTTCCGATGCCGAGCGAACCATCGACGACCGGCGCCGGCTCCTCGGATGGCGTGGTGTGGGCCAGGAACGGTTCGGCGTCCTCGAGGAAGGCCGCGGGCGGGACGAAGAACAGGCATCCGGTCACCGCGGTCGAGAAGTCGAGGATGCGGTCGTGCCGCCCCGGCGTACGTCCCAGGAACATGTTGCGCAGCATCTCCTCGGTCACGCCCGGGTCGGCGGCATAGCCGATGAAGTACGTCCCGAACTCGCCCGTCCCGACAGCCCCGAACGGCATGTTGTCGCGCACGATGTCGCGCTCGGTGCCGTCCGGGTCGGTGATGGTGTTGAGCGCGACGTGGGAGTCGTCGGGCTTGACCGAGTCGGGCAGCTCGATGTCGCTGAGCTTCCTGCGGCCGACGACCAGCTCCTGCTCCTCGACCGTGAGCCGCTCCCAGGCATCCAGGTCGTGGAGGTACTTCTGGACGATGACGTAGCTGGCGCCGACGTAGGTCTCCTCGGGGTCGGCGCCGTCGAAGCCGACGAGCGCCGCCAGGCCGGACTCGGCAGCCAAGGTCGGGCTCTCGGTGCCGTCGACGAAGCCCAGCAGGTCGCGCTCGTCCCAGTAGCGGAAGCCATGGACCTCGTCGACCGCGTCGACCAGGCCGTCGAAGAGCACCATCAGCTGACGGCCGAGCTCGAAGCACAGGTCGGGGCGTCCGGCACGGATGTGGAAGAGCAGGTCACCGGGTGTCGAGACGGCCACGTGCTTCTCGCCGGCGAGCGGGCGGAACGGGTGCAGCCCGCTCGGGCGCGGGGCGGCGTACATCCGGTCCCAGGCCTCCGCGCCGATGCCGACCACGCAGCTGAGCGCGGCCTCCGGGATGCGGAACCCGATGGCGCGGGTGACCCCGGCGACGTCCGCGAGCGCGTCGCGCGCCTCCTGCTCCTTGCCGTCCCTGATCGTCACGGTGAGGAAGATCGCCGCCTTCGCGGGTGGTGCCAGCACCTGCTGTGCCCGATCTTGTGCCCCGTTGTGCGGCGTCACCTGGGTCTCCTGCCTTCTCGCGTCACGGCCACGGCGTCACCACCGACAATAACCAGGTCGATGGCCGGCCGGTCACCCTTCCGAACCATCCCTGTCAGGGGCGATAGGACTCGTTGTCCGGTCACCCAAGAGACCATCCTCGCGCCGGTACCAGCCCGGCAGCGCGTCGGGTCGCAGGTCGATCGCGTCGCCGGGCCGGCTCAGCGTCAGCACCGCACGCCGGATCTCGGGCCGCTCCTCGAGCGCGTCGGAGATCGCGGCGAGCCGGGTCGCCACCTGGGACTCGGGGGCGTCGCCGACGAGGTCGATCGCGGCGACCAGGTAGATCGAGTCGGCGCCGATCCACTCGGTGCGCAGATAGCTCACGCCCTGAACGTCCGGGTGGTCGCTCAGCGCTCGCAGCACCCGGTTGCGGGCCAGCGGCGTGATCTCCTCGCCCGTCAGGAAGTCGATGTTGCGGCTGATCAGGAAGAGCGCGACCACACCGAGCAGGATCCCGACGAGGATCGAGCCGATCGCGTCCCAGACCGGGTCACCGGTCAGCTGGTGCAGGCCGACGCCGGCCGTGGCGACGAGGATGCCGACGATCGCGGCAAGGTCCTCGGCGAAGACGGCGCGCAGCATCGGGTTCGAGGTCAGGCGTACGTAGCGCAGCGGGTGCACCCGCCGGGCCCGGGCGCCGGCCCGGGTCTCGCGCCAGGCCTGCAGGAACGAGGTGCTCTCCAGGACGAGCGAGATCGCCAGCACGGCGTACGCCCAGCGGTAGTCGACGGCCTCCTCCCCCGTCTCCCCGAGCGACTGGATGCCGTGCCAGACCGAGACCGCGGCCCCGACGGTGAAGAGCCCGAACGCGGCGAACATCGACCAGACGTACGCCACCCGCCCATACCCCAGCGGATGCCGCTCGTCCGGCGCGATCTCGGCGCGGTGGGCGCCGACGAGGAGGAAGATCTCGTTGCCGGTGTCGGCCCAGGAGTGCGCCGCCTCGGCGGCCATCGACGCCGATCCGGTGATCGCCGCCGCCACCGTCTTGGCGATGGCGATCAGCAGGTTCGCGCTGAACGCGATGATCAGCGTCAGCGCGCTCTCGTTGCGGCTCGCGGCGGGCTCCGTCACGACCGGGGAACGCAGCCTCTGCCGGAGAGCTCCTGCGCCCGCGCCCAGACGCCGGCGTCGCAGCAGAAGCCCCGGCCGCTCCGCTTCAGGCAGAGCAGGCCGACGCAGCGACCGTCCTCGACCACCGCCAGCCGTCGGACGCCGGCATCCCGCATCCAGGTCCAGGTCGACCACAGGTCCGCGCCCGGGGCGACGGTCCTTCCCGACAGCGTGCCGAGCGACGTCGCCGGCGCGTCGTCCGCTCCCTCTGTGAGATCGTGCCGTTCGATGACGGTCAGCAGCCTCTCCCCGTCGCAGACCAGCACGGCGTGGACGTGGTCGTCGAGGAAGAGCTCACCGACGTCGCGACCGGTCGCGGTCGGCGGGAGCAGCTTGGGCCGGTGGACCATGGCGTCGGCCACGGTCGCCTCGCCCGGCGCGTGGGCGTGCCGCCCGCCGCCGAACTCGACCCCGCCCCCGTGGCGGGTGGTCGACTCCTCGATGTGGATGAGGGGCACCTGTCCTCTTCTCGTTCTCGCTGCGGGTCCTGTGAGCACCACGGTACGCCGCGCTCGCCGTCCTCGTCGCGGACCGTGTCAGTCCCTGTCGGCTCACACACCGGTCGCTGTGGTGGGCGACGAGGACAGGTAGCCTGCAGGCGTGAGTCGGACGAGCTCCCAGACGCATCTCCCTTCGGCCGCCGGGGTGCGGCTGGCCGGCTCGCTGCTCGCCGGAGCGGTGGCGGCCGCTGCCGGCGTACTCCTGGTCGACGCGCAGATCGGCACTCTCCTCGGGGTCGCCGTGACCCACGCGGCGTTCGTCGCCTCCGGCTGGGTCTCGCTGTGGTCCCTGGACGCGGACGCGACCCGCGCCAACACCCAGCGTGAGGACTTCCGGCCGGCGGCCGAGGAGCTCGTCGTGGTCGCCATCTCGCTGTGCGGGCTGCTCGGGATCGTGATGCTGCTGGTCATCGGCGACTCGGCCCAGGGGCGCGTCGCCGCCGCGATCGCGCTCGTCGGCGTCTTCCTGGCCTGGGCGAGCCTGCACCTGATGTACGCCGCGCGCTACGCGCACCTCTACTACTCCGGCACCGCCGGTGGTATCGACTTCAACAACGACGAGGCTCCGGCCTACCGCGACTTCTTCTACTTCAGCTACAACCTCGGGATGACCTATCAGGTCTCCGACACCGCGGTGACCAGCTCCGTGATCCGTGCCGTCGTGCTGAGGCACACCCTGCTGTCGTACGTCTTCGGTGCGGTGGTGCTGGCCAGCACGATCAACCTGGTGGCCGGGATCGCTGTGGGCTGACGCCCGGTCGCTTCCGCGCGTTGGGCGCCCACAGCTCGGTCGCCGAGGCCACCCGAAGCGCGTAGGCGGCGGCCGCCAGCTCGGCGACGTCCATCGGCTCGGTCAGGGAACGGCCGGTCAGCTCCTGGATCCGGCGCAGCCGGTTGCGCACGGTGTTGGGATGGCAGTAGAGCAGGGTAGCGGCGCGCTCGGCGGAGCCGGACTGCTCCAGGTACATGTCGAGGGTCTCGAGCAGCAGCTCGCGGTCCTCGGCCGGCTGGCGCAGCACCTCCCCCAGCACGTTCTCCGCGAGGCGGCGGCCCTCGGCGGGCTCGTAGACGACCAGTGCGGCCAGCGGGCTGTGGTCGAACGTCCGCAGACCGGCCTGACCGGGTTCGAGCCCGGCGAGCGCCGCTCGCGCGAGGCGCAGCGCGCGTGGGGTCTCGGGCAGCGAGGCGTACGGCGGGCTCACCCCGGTGCGGGCGCCCGTGAAGCCGCGCAGCGTCTCCAGCACCTCCTCCTCGCGCTCCTCGGGGAACGAGACGATGCCGAGCTGCTGCGCCGGGGTCAGCCGCCAGCCGGACACGAAACCCTTCTCGGCGAGGCGCTGCTCGACGTTGACCAGGCTCTCCTTGGCAAGACCGTGGGTCTCGGCGGCGACCACGATCAGCAGCGCATCGGCCGGGAACCCCAGCAGCGCGGCCGCCTCCCACGGGCCCGACTCCGGACCGGGGCGACCGGTGAGTACCGCCTCGACGACCGCCGAGCGTCGTCGCTGCTCGGCGAGCATGAGCTCGGCCGTGGCCGCCCGGTAGGCCTCGGTGAGCACGACGGCGTGCTCGTCGGTGAAGCGCCAGATGACACCGGCGGTGGCGATCAGGGCATCCGTCAACGCAGGCTGTCGGGTCTGCTGCACATGCTCGACCAGAGCCTCCCAGAGGGCGGCGAAGCAGATCCGGTACGCCCGCAGCACCTCCGGCAGCGGCACGCCCTGCTTCGCACGGCGCCTGCCGGTGCGGTCCGAGGCGTCCAGGTCGAGCTCGGCGTGCGGGTCACCGATCGCGGCCACCACGGAGCGGAGGTTGTGGGCGAAGGACTGGCGCAGCTCGTCGAGCGAGACCAGGCCGCTCTCCCGGTCGCGGTAGTAGGTCGCGATCCGGTCGGCGACCTGCGCGCACGCGTCGTCGGCGAGCCGGGCGATGTTCTTCTCCGCCCAGGCCGCGAGCTGAAGTCGTCCGTCCGGTCGTGTCACACGCCCTCCTTCGTGAGTTCTGGAGCCCATCCTGTCACCAGAACGGTGCCACCAGTTGAGCCGTCGACTCGGCACCGGATCGCTCCGCCACGTACGATCTGCCTACCCACGACTGGTGCCGGAGGTTCCGTGAACGAAATCCAGCTCAGCGACCTGAGTCTTGGACGCCATATCGCCGAGGGCTCACAGGGCCGCATCATCGAGCTGGCCGACCACCCCGGGACGGTCGCGAAGCTCTACCGCACGCGAGAGCTGGGTCTCGTGGACGGCCGCGCTCTGGCGGAGCTGGTACGCATTCGCGGGTTCGTCGAGAGCGAGGGTCTGCTGGTGGACCACTTCGCAGCCTGGCCGCACACCGTGGTGCTCGACGGGCTGCGCACGGCCGGTTTCCTGATGCAGCGGATCCACGAGCCGTTCCTGGCCGGGTTCGGCCCCGCCACCTCGCTGGCCGAGCTGGGGCTGCTGGTGGATTCCGGCGACGTTCCGAGCCCCGGGGTCTACGAGCGGGTGCTGCTGATGCGCGCCCTGGCCGCGGTGATGGATGCGCTGCACCGCCAGGGGCTCGTGCTCGGGGACCTCTCGCCGCGCAACATCGCCTGGTCGGTCTCCCCGGTCCCCCGCGTGATGCTGCTCGACTGCGACGGGATCCGGCCGGCCGGGGAGGACGGGGTGCTGCCACCCGCCGACACCCGTGGCTGGGAGGACCCCAGCAACGTCGGCCGGCCACCGACCGCCGACAGCGACCGCTTCAAGCTGGCCCTGACCATCGCCCGTGTCCTCACCGGCGACCGCAACGCTGCCCCGGGGATGCGGCCCGACCTGACCTTCGCCGGCGAGGCCGGCATCCTGGTCGGCCCGCTCACCCGGTTGATGGACCAGGCGGCCGGTCCTCCCGGACTCCGCCCGACCGCGTCGCAGTGGGCAACCGTCCTGGACGTACGCACCCCCTGGGCGGGGGCTGTTCCGCCGATGCCTCCCCAGATGCATCCCCAGATGCCGCCGCCGGTGCCGCCGGCGATGCGTTCCCGCGGTCCCTCACCCAGCGGGGAGATCCTGCGGCCGTTCCGGCGCCAGTCGCGCTGAGCCCTCGGGCTCAGGTCGCCGACCAGCCGGACCACCGTGTCACCTCGATGACGATCACCGGTCCGGACGGCGGTCGCTCGCGGTAGTCGGCGTACTTCGCGACCAGCGGATCGAGGTCGTACGCCCGGTGCACCCGTGCGACGCCGTCGGCACGGGCCCACCACAGCTGTGACCAGTCGTCGTCGTAGGCGTCGACCAGGAGCGACACCGCCGGGTTCGCGCCGATGTCCTCCAGGCGACGCAACCGGGTGGTCGACTTCGGCTTGTGGTCGACCGCGGTGAGAATCTCCCCGCCGACCAGGGCGAACACGATCGGCACGATCCGGGGCGCACCGTCGGCCGAGACCGTCGCCAGCCGCGCCACCCGGGCCTCCACGAACCGCTGCCTGGCCCACTGCTCGTCGTGTCGCACCGCTCGAGCCTATCCACGCCGAGGCGGGCGAGGCGGACTCCGGCGGCTACGGTGTCCCGCATGTTCTCCGACCTCCTCGCTCGTGCTGCCCGCTGAGGCCGAGCGGCTGCTCACCGCCGACCTGGTCGAGTGGCTGGCCGATCTGGTGGATCCCGCGCTGCTCCGGCAGGAGCCTCAGAAGGCGCAGCTGCAGGGGCTGCGCAGCGCGGTCGTCCACCGGATCGGTGTCAACGAGGCCTCGGCGCTGCTGCACTTCCGCGACGGGCTGGAGCA
The DNA here is from genome assembly GCA_040302365.1 of Nocardioides sp. NPDC126508. Classification (GTDB taxonomy): domain Bacteria; phylum Actinomycetota; class Actinomycetes; order Propionibacteriales; family Nocardioidaceae; genus Nocardioides. The sequence continues at coordinate 653,548 of JBEOUM010000001.1, read as the reverse complement.
CAACCCGCTGCCGCTACGCGATCCGGACGGTCTGCGCCTGGTGCTGGTGACCAGCCGGGGCGAGGATCTCGCGGTCGACGACGTGGAGTTCGCCGACTGGAGCCGCGACGACGACTGTCAGCGCTGCCGCACGGCGCTGGAGAGCTGGGTGCCACCGGCCTTCGACCGGACTGCGCGGATCACGGCCGTCGGCGGTCTCCACATCGCCTACGACCACGCCGACCGCGCCGGCATGGAGCCTCAGCAGCTCCTGGCGCGGCTCCGGCCGGCCGTCGCCGGGGCGAACGCGTCGCTCGGCTCCTGGGACGCCACCACCGTCGGCGTCTACTGGCATCCCGCCACCGAGACCTGGGCCCACGTGATCCCGCTCGCGCTGGATCCCGGCCGCGACCCGGTGGCGGGCGTCCTCACCCGCCACCCGGACGGCTACCACCTCGTCACCATCCTGACGCGGCGTACGGCCTTCTGGAACGTCGCCAGCGTCGGCCTGGTTCCCCCGGCCTGGCTCGACGGCTCCCCGGTCGACTCGCCTCAGGTCGACTCGCCTCAGGTCGACTCGCCGCGAACGAACTTTCATTCGTCACACGGCAGCGAATGAAAGTTCGTTCACCCGTCAGAGCCGAGTGAAAGTCCATTCACCCCGCGGGCTCGAACGAAGATTCATTCGACTCCGCAGACCCGAATGAATTTCGTTCCCCCGGCCTGGAGGGTCAGTCCTCCGGGTCGTAGCCCAGGTTCGGGGAGAGCCAGCGCTCGGCCTCGGCCATCGTCCAGCCCTTGCGGTGGGCGTAGTCGGCGACCTGGTCCTGGCCGATGCGGCCGACGACGAAGTACTGCGAGTCGGGGTGGGCGTAGTAGAGGCCGGAGACCGACGCGCCGGGCCACATCGCCATCGACTCGGTGAGCTCGATGCCGGTGTTCTTCTCGACGTCGAGGAGCGACCAGATGGTCTGCTTCTCGGTGTGGTCGGGACAGGCCGGGTAGCCCGGAGCCGGGCGGATGCCGGAGTACTTCTCCGCGATCAGGTCCTCGTTGGGCAGGTCACCATCGCCGCCCTCATCGGCGGCGTATCCCCAGAACTCGGTGCGTACGCGCTGGTGGAGCCGCTCCGCGAACGCCTCGGCGAGGCGGTCGGCGAGGGCCTCCAGCAGGATCGCGGAGTAGTCGTCGAGATCGTCCTTGAACGCCTTGACCCGCTCGGGAAGGCCGATCCCGGCGGTCACCGCGAAAGCACCGACGTGGTCCGAACCCGCGCCGACCGGCGCGACGAAGTCGGCCATCGACTTGTTGGCGACGCCGTCGCGGTGCTGCCCCTGCTGGCGCAGCTGGAACAGCGTGGCCCGCTCCTCGGTGCGCGAGTCGTCGGCGTAGACGATCACGTCCTCACCGGTCGAGTTGGCCGGGAAGAGACCGTAGACGCCACGCGCCTCGAGCCACTTCTCCTCGATGATCGTGTCGAGCATCTCCTGCGCGTCCTCGAAGAGCTTGCGCGCGGCCTCGCCGGTGGCCGGATTGTTGAGGATGTCGGGGAAGCGCCCCTTCATCTCCCAGGCGTTGAAGAACGGCTGCCAGTCGATGTAGTCGCGCAGCTCTGCGATGGAGTAGTCGGCGAGCGTGTGCACGCCGGGCTGCGCCGGGGCGGCTGGCAGCTTCGCGAAGTCGATCTCGGGCTTGTTGGCCTTCGCCTGGACGTACGTCAGGGAGGCCCGCTCGCTCCGCTCGGCATGCCGCGCGCGCAGCGAGTCGTAGTCCTCCTTGACCTCGGCCATCAGCTTCTCGCGCCGGCCGGCGTCGAGGAGGGCCGCAGCGGTCGGGACCGACCGGGAGGCGTCCTTGACCCAGACGACCGGGCCGTCGTAGGCCTTGTCGATCTTGACCGCGGTGTGGGCCCGCGACGTGGTGGCACCGCCGATGAGCAGCGGCAGGTCGAGCCCGACGCGCTGCATCTCGGTCGCGAAGCCGACCATCTCGTCCAGCGACGGCGTGATCAGGCCGGAGAGGCCGATGATGTCGGCGTCGTGCTCCTTCGCGGCGTCGAGGATCTTCTGCGCCGGCACCATCACGCCGAGGTCGACCACCTCGTAGTTGTTGCACTGCAGCACCACGCCGACGATGTTCTTGCCGATGTCGTGGACGTCGCCCTTGACCGTCGCCATCACGATGGTGCCGTTCTTGGTCTCGGCATCGCCTGGCTTCTTCTCGGCCTCGATGAACGGGATCAGGTAGGCGACCGCCTTCTTCATCACCCGGGCGCTCTTGACCACCTGCGGCAGGAACATCTTGCCGGCGCCGAACAGGTCGCCGACGACATTCATACCGTCCATCAGCGGCCCCTCGATGACCTCGATCGGACGGCCACCACGCGCCGAGATCTCGGCGCGGAGCTCTTCGGTGTCGGCCTCGACGTAGGCGTCCAGACCCTTGACCAGCGCGTGCGTGATCCGCTCGCCGACCGGCAGCTCGCGCCAGGCCTCGGCCTTGGCCTCCGCCTCGGGTGAGTCCTTGTTGTACTTCGAGGCGATCTCGAGGAGCCGCTCGGCGGCGTCGGCACGCCGGTTGAGCACGACGTCCTCGATCCGGTCCCTCAGCTCGGGGTCGACCTCGGAGTAGGGCACCAGCGCACCGGCGTTGACGATGCCCATGTCCAGGCCCGCCTCGATCGCGTGGTAGAGGAAGACCGCGTGGATCGCCTCGCGCACGGGGTTGTTGCCGCGGAAGGAGAAGCTCACGTTCGAGATCCCGCCGGAGACCTTGGCCCCGGGAAGGTTCTGCTTGATCCAGCGGACGGCCTCGATGAAGTCCACGCCGTACGTCGCGTGCTCCTCGATCCCGGTCGCGACCGCGAACACGTTGGGGTCGAAGATGATGTCGTCGGGCTCGAATCCGACCTCGTCGACGAGGATCCGGTAGGCCCGCTCGCACACCGCGATCCGGCGCTCGTAGGAGTCGGCCTGGCCGTCCTCGTCGAAGGCCATCACGACCGCGGCGGCACCGTAGCGCTTGCACGCGCGGGCGTGCTCGATGAACGGCTCGACGCCCTCCTTGAGCGAGATCGAGTTGACGATCGGCTTGCCCTGGACGAGCTTCAGACCGGCCTCGATCACCTCCCACTTGGAGGAGTCGATCATGATCGGGACCCGGCTGATGTCAGGCTCGGAGGCGATCAGGGTCAGGAAGCGGGTCATCGCGGCGACCCCGTCGATCATGCCCTCGTCCATGTTGACGTCGATGACCTGGGCACCGTTCTCGACCTGCTGCGCGGCCACCGAGAGCGCGGTGTCGTAGTCGCCGGCCTTGATCAGGTTGCGGAACTTCGCAGACCCGGTGATGTTGGTCCGCTCCCCCACGTTGACGAAGAGGCTCTCCTTCGTCACGGTGAACGGCTCCAGGCCGGAGAGCCGCAGCGCCGGCTCGACGTCCGGGACGATGCGCGGCGCGACTCCGTCGACCTGCTTGGCGATCTCGGCGATGTGGGCCGGCGTGGTGCCGCAGCAGCCGCCGACCAGGTTCACGAACCCGGCGGTGGCGAACTCGTGGACGTGCCCGGCGGTGTCGGAAGGACCCTCGTCGTACTCGCCGAAGGCGTTCGGCAGCCCGGCGTTGGGGTAGCAGGAGACGAACGCGTCCGCGACCCGGGCGAGCTCGGCGATGTAGGGGCGCATCTCTTGGGCGCCCAGCGCGCAGTTGAGGCCGACGAGGAGCGGGTCGGCGTGGCGTACGGAATCCCAGAACGCCTCGGTGACCTGCCCGGACAGGGTCCGGCCGCTGGCGTCGGTGATGGTCCCGGAGATGACGACGGGCCAGCGGCGGCCGTACTCCTCGAAGACCTGCTGGACGCCGAAGATCGCCGCCTTGGCGTTGAGGGTGTCGAAGATGGTCTCGATGAAGATCAGGTCGGAGCCGCCCTCGAGGAGCGCGCGGGTCGCCTCGGCGTAGGCGTCGCGGAGCTGCTCGTAGGTGATGTTGCGGGCACCGGGGTCGTTCACGTCCGGGCTGATCGAGGCCGTACGCGACGTGGGGCCGAGCGCGCCGGCGACGTAGCGCGGCTTCTCGGGGGTCGAGTAGATGTCCGCGGCCGCGCGGGCCAGACGGGCGGCCTCGAAGTTGAGCTCGTAGGCGAGGTCGACCATGTCGTAGTCGATCAGCGAGACCGCGTTGGCGTTGAACGTGTTGGTCTCGATGATGTCGGCGCCGGCCTCGAGGTATTCGCGGTGGATGCCCTCGATGATCTGGGGCTGGGTCAGGTTGAGCAGATCGTTGTTGCCGATCAGGTCGGTGTGCCAGTCCTTGAACCGCTCGCCGCGGTAGCCCGCCTCGTCGGGACGGTCACGCTGGATCGCAGTGCCCATCGCACCGTCGAGCACCATGATCCGCTCCTTGAGGGTGGCGGTCAGGGTCTCGGTGACATCAGGGCGCAGACTCACTCTTGTTTCCTCTCCCGGCAGGGTCAGACTGGTGTGCTCGGCTTTGCCTGAAACACGCTACGGCGTAGGCGTGCGGGCAATGCCATTTCATTCCGAATCCTGACACCGGCAGTCCACCAGGTGGGAATTCATAAGGTGTACGCCGGGTGAACGACAACGTCGGGCTGGTCCACATGACTAGGGTGGAGACGTGATCGAGATCGAAGAGACCCGCGACCTGGTCGATCCTGTGGTGATCGCCGCGTTCGAGGGATGGAACGACGCGGCCGATGCCGCCTCCGGCACCGTTGACCATCTGATGGACGTGTGGGGCGCGCGGGTCGTGGCCGAGATCGACCCCGAGGACTTCTACGACTACCAGGTCAACCGGCCGGTCACCGGCACGGACGAGAACGGCTTCCGCACGATCACCTGGCCCACCACCCAGGTCGCCGTCTGCTCGCCGCCCGACCTCGACCGCGACATCATCCTGGTGCGCGGCATCGAGCCCAACATGCGCTGGAAGCAGTTCGTCAGCGAGATCCTGGAGTGCGTCGACGACCTCGGCGGCCAGCTCGTGGTGACCCTCGGCGCCCTCCTCGCCGACGCGCCCCACACCCGCCCGATCCCGGTCTCAGGCACCGCCACCGAGCCCGACATCGTCGACCGGCTCAAGCTCGACTCGCCGTCCTACGAGGGCCCGACCGGCATCGTCGGCGTGATCCAGGAGGCCTGCGTCCAGTCCGACATCCCCGCCGTCTCCTACTGGGCCGCGGTCCCCCACTACGTCGCGGCCCCTCCCTGCCCCAAGGCCACCCTCGCGATCATCAACAAGCTCGAGGACCTGCTGCAGTGCTCCATCCCGCTCGGCGACCTCCCAGAGGACGCCCGAGCCTGGGAGCGCGGCGTCAACGACCTCGCCGAGGAGGACGAGGACGTCTCCGACTACGTACGCTCCCTGGAGGAGGCCCGCGACACCGCCGACCTCCCCGAGGCCTCCGGCGACGCGATCGCCCGGGAGTTCGAGCGCTACCTCAAGCGGCGCACCGACGAGTCCTGACGAGACGTCGGCCCCGTCGGCCGAAGCGTCACGTACATCGGCCGAGACGTCACCACGGTGACGTCTCGGCTAGAGCTTGATGCCCAGCGCCGCGTCGACGAGCGTGGTGATGGTCTCGCCAGCGAGCGCGTCGGAGGTCTCGGCGAGACCGCCCTCACCGAGGGTCGCGGCGACCCAGGCGTCGACGGCCTCGACGGCACGCGGGGCGTCGAGGTTGTCGGCCAAGGCGCCGAGGACCGTCTCGACGACGGGGGCCGCGGGGGCGCCACGGCCGAGCGCTACCGCCTTGCGCCACTCGGCGATCTTGTCGACGGCGTCGAAGAGCTTGGCGTCGGTCCACTCCCAGTCGTCGCGGTAGTGGTGGCCCAGGAGGACCAGCCGGATCGCCATCGGGTCGATCTCGGAGTTGCGCAGGGCGGAGACGAAGACGAGGTTGCCGCGCGACTTGGACATCTTGTGGCCGTCGTAGGCCACCATCCCGCCGTGGGTGTAGATCTCGGCGAACCGCTGACCCGCCGATCGCGAGTGCGAGCCGGACATCTCGTGGTGCGGGAAGACCAGGTCGGAGCCGCCGGCCTGGACGGTGAACCCGGCGCCGAGGTGCTCGAGGGCGATCGCGGTGCACTCGATGTGCCAGCCGGGGCGACCGGGACCGTAGGGCGAGGGCCAGGACGGCTCGCCGGAACGCTCGGCGCGCCACAGCAGCGGGTCGAGCGGGTCCTTCTTGCCGGCCCGCTCGGGGTCGCCGCCGCGCTCGCCGAAGAGCGCGAGCATCTCCTCGCGAGACATCCGCGACTCCTCGCCGAAGGCGTCGTCGACGGCCACCGAGGCGTAGACGTCCTCGTCGACCTTGTAGATCGCGCCGGCCTTCTCGAGCTCACCGATCAGCGAGATCACCAGCGGGATCGACTCGACCGCACCGATGTAGTTCTGCGGAGGTACGACCCGCAGCGCCTCCATGTCCTGGCGGAACAGCTCGGTCTCGCGCTCGGCGAGGGCCTCCCACTCGATCCCGACCTTGTCGGCCCGCTCGAGCAGCGGGTCGTCGACGTCGGTGACGTTCTGGGTGAAGCCGACCTCGTAGCCGGCGTTCAGCCACGCCCGGTGGAGCAGGTCGAAGGCGACGTAGGTGTTGGCGTGGCCCATGTGGGTCGCGTCGTAGGGCGTGATGCCACACACGTACAGCGAACGGCGCCCGGGACCCTGTGTCGAGACGACCGCGTCCCGCTGATGGTCATAGAGGCGCACCTCGGGCCCTTTGACGGACAGTTCTGGGACTTCGGGTGCAGACCATGCGCGCATGGGTGCAGCCTACTTGGCGAGACCCACGTGTCTCAGAACGGCGGCCACGGGATGACATGTCGGTCGTACTCGGGCTCCGGGAAGACCCCCTCGGCGAGGAGCTCCTCGCAGCGCAGACCGAGCGCCTCGACATCCCGCTCCGAGAGGTACGCAGCCAGCCCCCGCCCCAACGCGCCCGAGAGCCCCGCGTGCACCGTCCGGATGCCGGCGAGCTCCTCCTCGGTGAAGCCCAGCCCCTGCCATCCCCACAGGATGGTGCGCAGCTTCGGCTCGTCGTGGAAGGTCAGTCCGTGGTCACAGCCGTACCGATGGCCGGAGGCCACGGGCAGCACGTGCCCGCCCTTGCGGTCGGCGTTGTTGGTGATCGCGTCGAAGACCGCCATCCTGCGCAGCGCCGGCGTGTCCTCGTGGGCGAGCGAGACGACCCGGTCGAGCGCGTCGTAGCCGTCGAAGACATGCCGGTAGCCTGTCGGCACCGAGCCCTCGGGCACGATCGTCACCGGTTCCACGCTCTCGTCGGCGGTGACCCAGCGCTGCACCATCCCGAGCCCGTGCGGGCCCTCGCGCAGCCAGGTCTCGGGCACCACGGACCAGCCCAAGGCCTCGGAGACGATGTAGGCGGCGACCTCGCGGTGCGCCAGCCGTCCGTCGGGGAAGTCCCACAGCGGCCGCTCCCCCGCGATCGGCTTGTAGACGACCTCGGTCCCGCCGATGGTCGCCAGGAAGGTCGCGTTCGAGGCCGTGGTCAGCCGCCCGACGAGAACCAGCTCATCATCGGACCCGATGAGCGACTCGGTCACCGACATGGGTCAGACCGGATCGCGCCGCTTGAACCCGTTCGCCCGGACGCACAGGTGGCCCTCGGGGTCGATCGGGTTGCCGCAGAACGGGCAGTTGGGACGTCCAGCGCCCAGGACCGCCTCGGCCCGCTTGACGAAAGCACGGGCGTTGCGCGGGGCGATCCGCACCAGGAGCACCTCGTCGGGCTCCGGCTCCTCCAGCTCGATGGCCGCCACGGCGTCCTCGTCGACCAGCTGACCGGTCTCGTCGACCTCGGCGACGATCTCGGCCTCGCTGATCGGGAAGACCTCGAGGACCACCTTGTCCTCGTCGGGATCCCAGGCCAGCGTCATCGTGCCCGCCCGGAACTCCTCCTCGATCGGCTGCTCCAGCGGGCCGTTGTCGTCGAGCTCGTAGGGCGCCATCGCCGGCACCACGGCGGGAGCCGACTTCATCACCTCGTCGAGGAGCTCGTCGAGCCGTTCGGCCAGCACCGTGACCTGCTGCTTCTCCAGGGCCACGGAGACGACCCGGGCGCCTTCACGCGCCTGGAGGAAGAACGTACGCGCACCGGGCTCGCCGACGGTCCCGACGACGAATCGCTCGGGCGGGTCGAAGGCGTGCATCACAGGCATGGTCAAACCTTATCCAGACCGTCCTCAGGACCCGAGCCACCGCCCACGACGGCGTCGTCGTTGCGCCGCCGCGACGACTTGCGTCCCTTCTTGGCCGGGGCCTTAGGAGCCAGCCAGGAGAGGTCACCGGCGTGAGTGTTCGTGGCGAGCACCGAGGGACGCCCCTCGCCGTAGCGGACCACGGAGATGGAGGCCGGGTCGACGTGCAGCCGCTGGAAGAGGTCCAGGTGCATGCCGAGCGCGTCGGCCAGGACCGACTTGATCAGGTCGCCGTGGCTCACGCACAGCCAGACCGCCGCGTCCCCGTGCGCCGCGGTGACGGCGGCGTCGTGGCGGCGTACGGCCTCGACCGCTCGCGCCTGCATCGCCGGCATCGACTCGCCTCCGGGGAAGGTGACCGCGGAGGGCTGTGCCTGGACGGTCCTCCACAGCTTGCGGCGCGCCAGCGTGGTGATCTTCTCCCCCTGCCACTCGCCGTAGTCGCACTCGGCGACGCCCTCCTCGACGACGACCGAAGGAATCTCGGCGCGCCCGTCCAAGATGACCGAGAGCGTCTGCTGGCAGCGCTCCATCGGGCTGGTGACCGCCAGCGCCAACGGCACCGGCGCGATCCGCTCACCCGCCTGTCGGGCCTGCTCCAGGCCACGCTCGTCCAGCCGCACCCCGGGAAGCCGGCCCGCCAGGGTGCCGGATGCGTTCGCCGTCGTACGGCCGTGTCTCACCAGGATCATCGTCGCCACGGTTGGCGACCCTATCCATCCGGGCGAAGCCGTCCCACAATGCCGGGCGGCATGGCCTAACCTGACAACGTGATCGTCGACAGCGCTCTCTACCGCGCCGGTGAGCGTGACAGGACCGACTGCGCGCCCCACGACTACGCCACGCTGCGCAGCGGCGTGAAGGACGAGGGCGACTTCGTCTGGCTCGGGCTCTACCAGCCCAGCCAGTACGAGCTCGACGAGGTCGCCGAGGCCTTCGGGCTGCATCCGCTCGCCGTCGAGGACGCGCTCACCGCCCATCAGCGGCCCAAGCTGGAGCGCTACGAGGGCGGGATGTTCTTGGTCGTGAAGACGCTCTGGTACGTCGACGCCGAGGACGCCGTCGAGACCGGCGAGGTCGCCTTCTTCATCGGCCCGGACTACGTGATCACTGTCCGCCACGGTCGCGGTGCCCGGCTCGCGCCCGCGCGCGAGCTGCTGGAGACCAGCGACGAGCAGCTCCTCACCGAAGGCCCCTACTCGGCCGTCTATGCGGTCGTCGACTACATCGTCGACGGCTACGTCGACGTCGCCAACGAGCTCACCAAGGACGTCGACGAGGTCGAGACCTCGGTCTTCTCCGACCAACGCACCCACGACTCGGCCCGGATCTACCGCCTGCGACGCGAGCTGGCAGAGGTACGCCGCGCGGTGATGCCGCTGCGGGAGCCGGTTCGCCGCTTCGCCAACGGCGAGGGCGACATCGACCCGGACCTGCGCCCCTACTTCCGCGACGTACTCGACCATCTCTCCTCCATCGTGGAGTCGATCGAGAACCTCGAGACGCTGCTCTCCTCCGCCTTCGAGGCCCACCTGGCCCAGCTCTCGCTACAGCAGAACGAGGACATGCGCCGCATCTCCGCCGGCGCCGCCCTGGTCGTGGTGCCCACCCTGATCGCCGGGATCTACGGGATGAACTTCACCCACATGCCCGAGCTGTCGTGGACCTTCGGCTATCCGTTCGCGCTGCTGCTCATGGTCGCCGTCGTCGCCGGCCTGTGGGTCTTCTTCCGCAAGTCCGGCTGGTTCTGAGGCCCCAGCTCCGGATCCGGAATCCCGGGCGGCAACCTTCCTCACCTGCAATAGAGGAAACTGCTTCCCGAGCCGATTTCCTCTATTGCAGGCGCGCATCCCGAGCCCGGCCAGCGCCGCCCCTCGGCGAGTCCGACCTGGCAATTGCCATGGACCATGCGAGCGCCTGCGCAAGCTGCACCTCCTCGGTCGCAACCAAGCGCTCCGGGTCCTTCAGGCCGGGCTCGCCGGAGAACGTACGCGACTCGGAGCCGGTTACGGGTATGACAGCGACGCGCTCGATTCCCTGCTCGCCCGGCCACGTTGCACCACCGAGGCGCTGGACCAGTACAGGCCGTTCATCGCGACCCTGGGCGCCTGGGTCGTCTTCGGAGGCGAGATCAGCGGCTACGAGAAGACCCGCACCGAGCCGGTCACAGTACGGCCCCAGAACCGGAACCATGCTCCCACCCGATTCACCTTGACTCCTCCCGGCAACTGGTTCCGCGAGTTCGAAGGCACCTGGCTGCCGATCGAGAACGGCGCGACCTGGACCTACTGGGGCGCCCGGAACTCGACCCCAGCACGAGCGGACCCGTTCCGCGCCGACTACCTGGAGCGACTCGATGACGAACGCTTCGTGAAGGAGCTCTACTCGACTGCTCGCCACCGGTCGCTGGCTCGTAGGCTCGCAGACCCGCCTCCCGCCATCTAGTCCATCTAGTCGAGCTGCTTGACCGGCCGAGCCTCGAGATGCTCCCGGTCGCACCACAGGGACAGGTCGTCGGCGAACTCCGACTCGTCCTCGCCGCCCTCCGCGTCGAGCTGCTCACCCTGATACCACTCGGTGAGCATCGCCGCGTCGTCGTAGCCGGCCGGCATCCGCGGGCCCCGATAGCGGACCGCGACGACCTCGTCCTCGCGCATCGAGATCATCCAGGCCCAGCCCGCGTCGTCGCCCTTCCCAGGCTTCCAGGAGAAGCTCAGCGGGCCGCGCTTGCCCTTCGTGGTGACGCAGTGCGCGCGCAACGCGGGTGCCGAGCAGGGTTCCCGGGTCATCCACGCGGGCGGGGACGGCGCAGCGAGGACGTCGATGTCGGCGTCCGGCATGCCCGTGAACCCGGGTGAGGAGCGCTGCAGCAGCCGCCCGCCGATGGCGTCGCGCCCGAACTTCTCGCGCAGCGGTGACCGGATGACGCCCTTGTAGTAGCCGTAGCCACCCCGGCCGCCGACGTAGGCCTGGGCGATGCCGTGGTCGGTGTTGTGCACGAGCTGGTACGCATCGGGGTCGGGCTCGCCGCCCTTCCAGTCGTCGAGCTCCTCACCGAGCGCGAGCGTCTCGGCGCTCGCGTGAAAGCGCAGGCGCGGGTCCTCGACGACGGCGACCAGCTTCTCGACATCGATCGGCAGGTCGAGCTCGCGCGGGTCGCCGGTGATCGCCGGCCCGGAGTAGCCGATCGTGGCCGTCTCACCGCCCTCGCGCAGCAGCACCACGCCGACCCCACCGGGGTCCTCCTCGGGCGCCTCGTCGGTCCAGCGCAGCTGCATCTGCGCCCCCTTGACGTCGGTCGGCAGGTCGACGCAGTGCTCCCCCAGCTCGCTGCGGCACTCCCCGCCCTCCAGCGGCCGAGCCGAGACGGCGACACTGACCAGGTCGCCGTCGGACTCCCCGTCGGCGCCGTAGCGGAGGTCGATCGAGACCTGCTCCGGAGGGGACGACTCGGAGGTGTAGGACGCCGCCCGGCTGGAGGTCTCGGTCGGCAGGTGCTCGAGCGCGACCGCGGCGACGGCGCGGTAAGTGATCCGGCCGGGGTCGCCACCGGCGTCGACGGCCTTGCCGGAGCACCCCGAGGCGAGCCCGACGCCCACCACGACCCCGACCATGGCGACCCTGGCTGACATTCCCATCAGTGCAGGAAGGTGAACAGCGGAGAGTCCGGCTCGATCCGCTCGATCAGCAGGTCGCTGGCACCCATCCGCTCGAGCAGCCCGTCGAGCCCGTCGGCGGAGTCGAGGTCGATGCCGATCAACGCGGGCCCGTGCTCACGGTTGGACTTCTTGACGTACTCGAAGACGACGATGTCCTCACCGTCGGCCAGGACGTCGTCGAGGAAGCCGCGCAGCGCGCCGGGAGCCTGCGGGAACGAGACCAGGAAGTAGTGGCGCAACCCCTGGTGGATCAGCGCCCGCTCGAGCACGTCGGCGTAGCGGGAGACGTCGTTGTTGCCGCCGGAGAGGACCGCGCCGACACGGGTCGCGCCGCGCAGGTCGATCTGCCCCAGGGCGGCCACCGCGAGCGCACCGGCGGGCTCGGCGATGATCCCCTCGGTCTGGTAGAGCTCCAGCATCTCCACGCAGATCGCGCCCACCGGCACGGAGACCAGCTCGTCGACGTACTCCTTGACGATCGGGTACGTCACCGTCCCCGCGGTCGCGACCGCGGCCCCGTCCACGAAGGTGTCGAGCGTGTCCAGCCGCACCGGCCCACCGGCCTCGATCGCGGCCGCCATCGAGGCGGCGCCGGCGGGCTCGACCCCGATGATCCGGGTCTGTGGCCAGACCTCGCGCACCCAGGTCGCCACGCCCGAGGCGAGCCCGCCGCCACCGACCGGCAGCAGCAGGACATCGAGCGGGGAGGAGATCTGCGAGGTCAGCTCGTAGCCGACGGTGCCCTGCCCGGCGATCGTGCGGGGGTCGTCGAAGGCGGAGACGTAGGTGGCTCCGAGACCGCGGCCCAGCTCGTAGGCGTAGGCGGAGGCCTCGTCGTAGGTCGAGCCGTGCAGCGTCAAGGTCACGTGGGAACCACCGAGGGCGGTGATCCGGTCGCGCTTCTGCTTGGGCGTGTTGGTCGGCACCACGATGTGGCCGGGGACGCCGAGGCGGGCGCACGAGATCGCGACGCCTTGGGCGTGGTTGCCGGCAGACGCGCACACCACGCCGCGCTCGAGCTCCTCGGGCGTCAGCGAGCTCATCAGGTTGTAGGCGCCGCGGACCTTGTAGGAGCGCCCGAGCTGCAGGTCCTCGCGCTTGAGCAGGACCTCGGCGGCGTACCTCTCCGAGAGTCTGACGGAGCGCTCGACGGCCGTGCGCGTGGCGATCGTGCGCGCGGCGGCTTCCTCGATCGCAGCGGGTGTTACGGCAGGCTTCTTGCCAGACTCAGACACGTTCCTGAGTTTGTCACGATCACCACTCGCTGAGCACACCCACGCCGACGAGGACCAGAACCGCGACACCGAGGACGACGCGGTAGATGACGAACGGGGTGTAGGTGTTGCGCGAGAGGTACTTCAGCAGCCACGCGATCACCGCGTAGCCGAGGACGAACGAGACGATCGTGGCCACGATCGTCGGCCCCCAGCCGTAGAGGTTGTCCTCGTGGGCGATGTCCTTCATCTCGAACAGGCCGGCACCGAAGACCGCCGGGAGCGCCAGCAGGAAGGCGTACTCGGTCGCCGTGGCCCGCTCGTAGCCGAGCGCGCGGCCCATCGAGATCGTCGCCCCCGAGCGGGAGACGCCGGGGATCAGCGCACAGGCCTGAGCGCAGCCCATCAGGATCGCGTCGCGCCAGGACAGGTCGTCGAAGCGCTTGCGGTTCTCGCCGATCCGGTCGGCGATGCCGAGCACGATGCCCATCACGACGAGCATGCTGCCGACGATGTAGAGGCTGCGCAGGTCCTTCTCGATGATGTCCTGCAGCACCAGCCCGAGGATCACGATCGGGATCGACCCGACGATGATGAACCAGCCCATCCGGGCGTCGGTGTGGCTGCGGAGCTCCGGCTTGACCAGGCTGCGGGCCCAGGTGGAGATGATGCTCCAGATGTGCCTGCCCATGTAGGCGAGCACCGCCAGCTCGGTGCCGATCTGGATCACGGCGGTGAACGCCGCACCCGGATCGCCCCAGCCGAGCAGCTCGGGGAAGATGCGCAGGTGTGCGCTCGACGAGATCGGCAGGAACTCGGTGAGTGCCTGAAGGATGCCCAGTGCGATCGCCTGCAGATAATCCACGGGCGGAAACTCTAAGGGGCAGGTACGCAGCACCGCACCGCAGCCTCCCTCTCGGTGTGTCCGCGGTCACGCCAGCGTGTCCGGCCGGGGCGTCGCGGAGGGCACCGATAGATTGTCCTCATGCAGAGCCGACTCCTCGGAGCCACTGGGCTGCGAGTCTCGTCTCTCGCCCTGGGCACCATGACCTGGGGCAGCGTGACCGATGAGCACGAGGCCCGTGAGCAGCTGGCCGGTTTCACCGAGGCCGGCGGCACGCTCGTCGACACCGCCGCCGGCTACGGCGACGGAGCCTCCGAGAAGCTGATCGGCTCGCTTCTGGCCGAGAACGTGGTGGCGCGCGAGGACATCGTGCTGGCGACCAAGGGCGGGATCACCTGGCGCGGCGGCAACCGTGGCGTCGACACCTCCCGTGGCGGCCTGCTCGCCGGCCTCGACGGTTCCCTGAAGCGCCTCGGCGTCGACCACGTCGACCTGTGGCAGGTGCACGTCTGGTCCCCCGAGGTGCCGCTCGAGGAGACGCTCACGGCGCTCGACATGGCGCTGAGCAGCGGCCGGGCGGCGTACGTCGGGGTCTCCAACTACACCGGGTGGCAGACCGCCCAGGCGGCGACCTGGCAGCGGGCCGTGCCGGGGCGCGCGACGCTGGCTTCGACGCAGGTGGAGTACTCCCTGCTGGCCCGCGACGTCGAGTACGAGGTCCTGCCGGCCGCCGGGGCGATGGGGATGGGCGTGCTGGCCTGGTCGCCGCTGGCCGGTGGCGTGCTGACCGGGAAGTACCGCACCGGCATCCCGTCGAGCTCCCGCGGCGCCGACCCGACCTTCTCGTCCCGGGTGGACGTCTACGACGACGAGCGCTCCCGCGGCATCGTCACCGCCGTCGCCAAGGCCGCCGAGGGCCTGGAGTGGACGCCCCTGCAGGTCTCGCTGGCCTGGGTGCGCGACCGGCCGGGCGTCACCGCGCCGATCATGGGGGCGCGTACGGCCGCGCAGCTCAAGGAGGCCCTCCAGGTCGCCGACCTGACCCTGCCTCCCGAGATCGCGCTCGCCCTCGACGACGTCTCCGCGGTCTGACGCCGCAACTGCGCGCGCGGGAACATCTCTTCCGGCACACTGGTTCTCCTGAGTAGTCCATCAGAAGGAGTGCTGCCTTGGCCCGAGCCGAACGCCGTCCGCCCCGCCCGGGAGTGATGTGGGAGTACGACAAGGTGACCTTCTCGCGTGAGTTCTCCCGCAACATCGTCACCAAGCTCCTCGTCGAGCGCGCCGAGCACGGCGGCTGGGAGCTCGACCGGGTGCGGATCACCGCCGACGGCACCCGCCGGGTGACGCTCCGGCGCAAGATCATCCGGCAGCGGCTCACGGTCTGATCGTTCTGACCGTTTCCCGGGGCGTCCTGGCCCGCCTCGGCGGCGGACGGAACTAAGGTCCATGGCGTGATCCATCTCATCCGCCATGGTGAAGCCGCCGCCGAGGACCAGGCCGACCCCGGCCTCTCCGAAGTCGGCCGCCGCCAGGTCAGAGCCCTCGCCAACCGGCTGGCCTTCCGCCCGGTCCGCCGGATCCTGCACGGTCCGAGCCGGCGCTCGTCGGAGACGGCCGGCATCCTCACCGAGGACCTCGGTGCCGGAGCGGCGGTCTCCGATCTCCTCGCCGACCGGACCCCGGTGCCGTCGGTGGAGCGACGCGGCGACTACCCGACGCACCGCTGGGAGTGGTTCGAGGACGTACCCGAGGCCGAGCGCGACCTCGACGGCGCCGACCTCACCACCGCCTGGCACAAGCTCTGGTTCGACCACCACGACGAGGAGGTTGTGCTCGTCACCCATGCGTTCGTGGTCGCCTGGTTCGTACGCGAGGTCCTCAACGCCCCGCCCGCGACCTGGATGCGGATCGGCCCGATCGGCAACGCCACTCTGACCAGCATCGGGCCCAACCTCGCCGGTGAGCCCGTGGTCGAGACGTTCAACGCCGAGGTCGTCCTGCCGATCTGAGCCAAGCGGCGCCCACAAGCCGCCAACAACACGGAAATCAGCTCACGACACGGTGTCGTGAGCCCCGGTCGCGCTGGCAGGATCCGCCCGTGATCTCGGCACTCGACACCCTGACCCCTGCCCAGCGCGACCTTCTCGACCAGTGGCTCCCCGGAGCCGAGCTGGTCTCCGACCGCAGCGATCTGCACCGCGCCGGCACCACCGCCCTCGTGCTCTCCGCCGGCGACGACCGTTTCCTGGTGAAGACCGGAGGAGAAGGCGTACGCCACATCGACCGTGAGCTCGCGGCCTTCCGCAGCTGGCTGTCCCCCTGGACCGACGCCGCCCGCTCGCCGAGCCTGGTCGAGGCCGACCTGGACGCCCGCATCATCGTGATGACCCACCTCGACGGCGAGCCGGCGAGCACCTCGGACGCGAGCCACGACCCGGAGATCTACCGGCAGGCGGGCGAGCTGCTGGCGACCTTCCACGGCCAGGCCACCGTCGAGGACGAGGACTACGAGGCCGAGCTCGACGAGCGTGCCCTCGGCTGGCTGGACGGGGCCGGCCTGGAGGCCGACCTCACCGACCGGCTCCGCGCCGAGATCGCCTCCTGGCCGACGCCGACGACGGTGCTCGTCCCCACTCACGGCGACTGGCAGCCGACCAGCTGGGTCGTCGACGCCGGCACCCTGCGGGTGGTCGACTCGGGCCGCTTCGGCTTCCGCCCGGCCCTCTACGACCTCTCCCGCCTCTCCGCGCAGGACTTCGCCCGCAACGACACCTTCGAGAAGGCCTTCCTCGAGGGCTACGGCTCCGACCCGCGCGAGCCGGAGGCCTGGCACCGCCTCCAGGTACGCGACGCCATCTCCGTCGCCGCCTGGGCCCACCGCACCGGCCACGCCGAGGTCGCCGCGCTCAGCGCGGCGACCCTCACCACCCTCGTCCCCTGACCGCCCGCCGTCAGACCTGGTCCAGGAAGCGGTCCATGACGCGCGCACCGAACTGGAGCGCGTCGACCGGGACCCGCTCGTCGACACCATGGAAGAGCGCGGTGAAGTCGAGCTCCTCGGGCAGACGCAGAGGCGCGAAGCCGTACGTCCTCATCCCGAGCCGCTTGAAGTGCTTGGCGTCGGTGCCGGCACTCATCAGATAGGGAGCGACGAGCGCGTCGGGGTCCTCGGCGATCAGCGAGCGCTCCATGGCGGCGACGAGCGCGCCGTCGTAGGGGGTCTCCCAGGGCATCTGGTTCTGGTCGAACTCGATGTCGATCCCCTCGCCGCACAGCTTGCGCAGGGTCTCGAAGAAGTCGTCCTCGAAGCCGGGCAGGAAGCGGCCGTCGACGTGGGCGGTGGCCTCGGTCGGGATGACGTTGACCTTGTAACCGGCGCTGGTCATGGTCGGGTTGGTGACGTTGCGCAGGGTGGCGCCGATCATCCGGGCGGCCGGTCCGAACTCCTCGACGAGGCGCTCGGCGTTCTCCGGGGTGGGCTCCTCCCCCGCGATCTCGCCGACCGCGGCGAGCAGCGTCTGCATCGTCGGGGTGAGCTGTACCGGCCACTCGTGGGCACCGATGCGCGCGATCGCGCCGGAGAGGCGGGTGATCGGGTTGTCGCGGTTGATCATCGAGCCGTGCCCGGCGGTGCCGCGGGCGGTCAGCTTCATCCAGGCCATGCCCTTCTCGGCCGCCTCGATGAGATAGAGACGGCGGCCCTTCACCGTGGTCGAGAAGCCGCCGACCTCACCGACCGCCTCGGTGCAGTGGGCGAGCAGGTCGGGGTGGTCCTCGACGAGCACGTGGGCGCCCTTCATCCCGCCGGCCTCCTCGTCGGCGGTGAAGGCGAGCGTGATCGGGCGCTCCGGGATCCGCCCGGTGCGCTGGCGCTCGCGGACGACGGCGAGCAGCATCGCGTCGAAGTCCTTCATGTCGACGGCGCCGCGGCCCCACACGCTGAGCCCTTCTCCTGGGG
Organism: Nocardioides sp. NPDC126508; assembly: GCA_040302365.1. Taxonomy (GTDB): domain Bacteria; phylum Actinomycetota; class Actinomycetes; order Propionibacteriales; family Nocardioidaceae; genus Nocardioides. The sequence goes on along the minus strand of JBEOUM010000001.1, from coordinate 635,651 downwards.
CATCCTGGATCTCGCCGGAGAACGGGTCGACCTGCCAGTCGTGCGCCGCGGCTGGGACGACGTCGAGGTGCCCGTGGAGGAGCAGCCCGTCGCCCGACGAGCCGCCCCACTGGGCGACGACCGATGCCCGGCCCGACTCGGACTCGTAGATCTCGGAGGAGATCCCGACCTCGTCGAGCTGGGCCGCGACGTACTCGGCCGCCTTCCGCTCCCCCGGTCCCGGGTCGTTGCCGTAGTTGCTGGTGTCGATCCGGATCAGGTCACGGCAGAGGTCGACGACCTCGGTCTCGGCGCTGGTCATACCACCACCGTATCGACCGGTGACGACAAACAGCCGCCTGACGTCCACCTATGCGACGGCAAAGGATTTCGTCGTGGTCGGATGCGTGGGTTTCCATGGGCGCATGCAGAAGCGTGCCCTCCTCTCCGCTCACCGCGCCGCGGCGCGCCAGTCGGGGCATCGTGACAACTCCTGGGAGTCGCTTCTGGAGGCCGTGCGGATGGAGGTCGACTACGTCGAGTTCGACGTGCACCGCACCCGCGACGGCGAGTTCGTCCTCCATCACGACGGCCACATCCGTGACCGGATCGGCCGCAAGGTCAAGATCGCAAGCAGGACGTACGCAGCGCTGTCGAGGCTCGCGCCATTCCGCCTGGTGCGCTACCGGGAGGCCCTCGAGCTGCTCGCCGCCCACGGCAAGCACGCCCACATCGATCTCAAGTTCGCCTCGCCGTCGCGCCATCTCGGCCTCCCGCACGAGGTCGATGCCGCCGAGATCGCCCTCGAGGTGATGGACGAGAGCTTCATCGTGACCACGATGGTCGACGAGTCCGTACGCGTCCTGCGCGACTGGGCCGACCTCCGCTCCCCCTCGACGCTGGTCGGTCTCTCGCTCGGTGGCGTCGACTGGCGCCACCACCCGCTCAAGCTCATCCACCTCAAGCTCTCGGAGTTCTTCCCCGAGGGCCGCATCCGCCGCTGCCGCTCCAACCTGGTCGTCGTCGAGCAGCGTCTCGCCGACGTCTGGCTGCTGCGCTGGGCGCACCGCCGCAACATCAAGGTCCTCGTCTGGACCGTCGACAACCCCGGCCGGCTGCGCCGGTTCGTCTACGACAAGCGCGTCTGGATGGTCACCAGCAACCACCCCGCGCGGGCGCTGCTCCCCGCCTGACCTCTCGACCTGTTCCGGTCAGAGCCCGTCGATCCCGGCGGACAGCTGGTCGAACGCCGCGGCTGCCCGGGTCACCGGATCGACGGCCGAAGCCTCGTCCGCTCCGGCCCAGTGCTCGAAGGTCACCCTGATCGCATCGGTCGCGGCGGCCGCAAGCAGTCGTACGGCGAACGGGTCGGCGTCCGGCTTGCGGTCCGCGATCAGCTCGCACAGGCGCTGCTCCGACTCCCCGTTGACCCGCCGCCACACCGCCGCGAGCCGTTGGTCCTTCATCGTCGCCCGCAGCAGGCCCCGGGTGCGCTCCAGGGCCTCGCGGTCCTCGTCGCCCGCCGTCGCCAGCGTGGTGGTGATCGCCTCGCCGATCGCGCCACGCAGGTCGCCGGCGTTCGACTCGGCGATCGCCGTCTGCCATCCCCGGGCGCCGACGGTCAGGAGCGGGGTCACCGCCTCTTCCTTGGTCTGGAAGTAGCGGTAGAACGTACGGATCGAGACCCCGGCGGCGCTCGCGATCGCCTCGACGGTCACGTCCTTGGTGTCGTGCTCTGCGAACAGCTCTGCCGCCGCCTCGGCGATCTCGAGCAGCGTCGCCTGCTTGCGTCGCTCGGTCAGGGAAGGTGCGGCAGCCATTCCCGCACTGTAGGCGGAATTCCTCGATATGCGCCACTGTTGGACTAGATGGCACATCGTGCCACTTTGACATATCGTGCTCAGATCATCCGAGCACCCACGAAAGGGTTGGAAACATGAATCGCTACGAAGGTCGGCGCGCGCTCGTCACCGGCGGTGGCTCCGGGATCGGGCAGGCCACCGTGCTGCGCATGCTCGCCGAAGGCGGCCGCGTGGTCGCCGCCGACGTCTCCGAGGCAGGCCTCGCCGACACCGTCACGAAGGCCGGCGACGCCGCCGACCGCCTGCACACCGTCGTGGTCGACATCAGCAACGAGGCGTCGGTGAAGACCGGTGTCGCCGACGCCGTCACCTGGCTCGGCGGCCTGGACGCCCTCGTCAACGCGGCCGGGATCCTGCGCTCCTCCCACACCGACCGGACCACGCTCGACGACTTCGAGCAGGTGCTGCGCATCAACCTGGTCGGGACGTTCCTGATGATCCGCGAGTCGATCCCCGCGCTGCTGGAGGGCGACGGTGCCGCCGCCGTGAACTTCAGCTCCACATCGGCCGCGTTCGCCCACCCCTACATGGCTGCGTACGCGGCCAGCAAGGGCGGCGTGCAGTCGATGACCCACGCCCTGGCGGCGGAGTACGCGAAGCAGGGCATCCGCTTCACTTCCGTGCAGCCGGGTTCCATCTCCTCCGGCATGACCGACGGCTCGGGCGCCAGCAAGCAGAGCCAGGGCCCCGGCCTCCCCGAGGACGCCGACATGAACCTGTTCATGAAGCTCGCACCCGCCCTGGGCACCGGTTTCGCCGGCCCCGAGACCGTCGCCGGCGTGGTCGCGATGCTCGCCAGCAGCGACGGAGAGTTCGTCACCGGCACCGAGATCCGCATCGACGGCGGCACGCACTTCTGACACCGCCACCCCGATTCGGCACCCGCGCCCCCTCCTGATAATGTTCTTCTTGTTGCGCGCGGGTGGCGGAATAGGCAGACGCGCTAGCTTGAGGTGCTAGTCCACGTATTAGTGGGTGGGGGTTCAAGTCCCCCCTCGCGCACAGAGAGAAACCCCAGGGAGACCTGGGGTTTCTCGCATTTCGCGAGACCTCGTCGAAGCCTATGGGGCACCCTCGGCACGACCCTCTCCGGTTCGTCCTGCTCCGGTCTGCGGTCCGTGAGGTGCACCGCGCTCTTCGTGGGATCCGGCAAGAGGATGGTGCGGGCGCTTTTCGGCCGCTAAGCCCTGCGGAGCATCTCGGCCAGTCGCGACAGCGTGTCTTCGTTGCGCTTGTAGTGGACCCACTTGCCGATCCGTGTGGACCGCACAAGGTCCGCCCGTTCGAGGGTTGCCATATACGAAGAGATCGTCGATTGCGCCAACCCCGACTTGGCTTGCAGGTGGCTGACACAGACCCCGACCTCGTCCCGGTCGGCGATCGGTTCCCACTGCGCGAACTCACCGTGGGGGTCTCGCAGCCAATCCATGATCTGCAGCCGTGCAGGGTTGGCCAGGGCCTTCAAGGCTTCGACCGCGTCCACCGGGGCACCGTTTCCCGTCTCGCCCCCTGGGCTTGTCGTCTGTGCCTTCGCCACGGTGTCCCCCTTCTCTTGGGCGCCATCATATCGCGCTGTGCCGATCTGAGCTCGTTCTCCGTGCCAACATGTTGACAGATCGCGATATGACGATATGTTAAGCCATCCAAGTTCATCGGTGTCGCGGCCGCCCGGCTGCGGGTCGCCGCGAACGCCGGGCATACACCAGAGGAGTGCACGATGCCTGAGTCCAGTAAGCCGTTGATCGTCGTCGCAGGTGCCACCAGCAAGCAGGGCAGGAGCGTCGCCACGTCCTTGCTCGAGAGCGGCAGCTACCGAGTGCGAGCCCTGACCCGGAACGCCGATTCTGCCCAGGCCCGGAGCCTGGCAGGACTGGGAGCGGAGATCGCCGAGGTTCCCCTCGCGCCGGGTCACCAGCGCGAGCTCGTGGACGCGTTCGGATCGGCCGAGGGAGCTTTCCTGATGACGCCGCCCCTCCTGCCGCCCGACTCCGAGGAGTACCTCATCGGGTCCCAGCTTGCTGACGCCGCCGCCGAAGCCGGAGTAGGTCACGTCGTCTTCAGCACCCTGGAGAACGTCGAGGAGAGGACGTCGGGTACGAAGTGGGCGCCACACTTCACCGACAAGGCGCTCGTCGCCGAGCACATTCGGACTCTGCCGATCGCGCACACCTTCGTCTCGCTCTCGTTCTACTACACCAACGCGCTGGAGTACTACGTCCCGCACGTCGACGGTGACACGGTGGTCATGCCCTTCTACTTCCCCGAGGACTTCCGCGTCCCGTTCGTGGACCCGCTCACCGCGGCCGGCCCCGCCGTTCTGGAAGTGTTCTCCAACCCCGACACCTACCGCGACGCCTGGCTACCGGTCGTCGGTGACGTGATCTCCCCGGCTGAGATGGTCGAGACGTTCTCCCGTGTTACCGGGCTCAAGGCCGAGTACCGCAACGCCTACACGCGCGAAGGCCTCCTTGAGTACTTCCCGTTCCTGGGCGTGAACCCATTGGCAGCCGACGAGACCATCGGCATGGTCGAGTACGCGGTGGAGTTCGGATACTTCCGCGGCGACCGCGACCTCGAGTGGAGCCGACGCATCGATCCCAACACGCTGACCTGGGAACAGTTCCTCCGCAACACCGGCTGGCGCGGGGAGCGGGTCGCCTTCGGAAGTTAGAACCAGGACGGTTCCAGCGGGACGCTGTCAGCCTTGGACTCCCTCGACGAGACCTCCAGACGGTGGCTCACCGACCTCGACCACGCATCCGACCGGCACGAGACGGCTGTCGCCGAGCTTCATGCTCTGCTTCGGCGAGTGGCTCGGGCAGAGGCATCGCGTCGTGCCGGCACGCACGGGATCCGGGGAGTGGAGCTCGACGACCTCGCCGAGCAGGCCGCCAACGACGCGTGCGTCAGCGTCCTGCGGCGATTACCCGACTTCGAGGGACGCAGCAGGTTCACCACGTGGGCGTCCAAGTTCGCGATCTTGGAGGTGGCCCACAAGATCGGGCGTCATCGCTGGAGCCGGGTCGGGGTAGTGCTGGACCCTGATGACTGGAACCGGCTCCCGGAGCGCCTTGCGACCGACCCCACCGAGATCGCGGCGGGACGGGAGCTCGTCGGCGCCATCCACGACGTCGTACGCACCGAGTTCACCGAGCGCCAGCGCCATGTCTTCGAGGCGCTGTTCGTCAGCCGCGTAGGCTTCGATGTCTTGGCCATCGAGCTCGGAACCAACCGCAACGCGCTGTACAAGGCTGAGTTCGACATCCGTGCCAAGCTGCGTCGCCACCTCGTGGAGCGCGGCCACGTCACTCAAGAGGAGACACGGAGATGACGGCGTCCCGAGAGTCGAAGGACACCGTCCGGGACCGCATCCTCGCCCTCCTGCGCACGGATCCCACCGACGTGGGATGCGGCCAGCTCTTCGATCTGCTCGACCAGTACGTCGAGCTCGTGGTCACGGGCGAGGATCCGGAGAAGCACCTTCCCGGCGTCACAGCGCACCTGGAAGCCTGCGGACCATGCGCCGAGGACTACCGCGGCCTACTGGCCACCGTCTCGGAGCAGGACCACGACCACTAGCCGCCCTCGCGAGGCCCGCTCGGCCGCCGCGCGCGTCCCTGCCCACGGTGGTCCGGCCGTCGCGCTGCGATCGACGACCGGCGGGGCGGTACGGCCGTGGGTCCGTACCGCCCCGTGGCGCCGCAGCACCCGGGTCAGCTGGAGGACTGCACGTACTTGATGAACCCCACCGCGTCCGGCGCGGTCAGGCGGCCCACCGCTCCGGTCGAGTAGGTGCTCAGCAGCACGCTGCCGTCGGGATCGAGGATGAAGCCGGTCGCCTGCACGTAGGACGGGTCCTCATGGACGAATGCGCCGGTGAGCTCGGCGAGCCGCGCCGGCGATGCGCTGTGCCCGATGGGGAACGAGATGCCGTGGGAGTCCACCATCGTGCTCGCGGTCTCCTTGGGGTCGGCCGAGATCGACACGACGGCTGCCCCGATGGCATCAAGGTCGGGGAGGGCCTTGGTGAAGGCCTTGAGCTGCGTCACGCAGTAGGGGCACCAGGAGCCTCGGTTGAAGAGCACGACACCGTACTGACCCTGTAGGTCGTCGGGGAGGACGATCTCTCCTCCTCCCACGCGATCCACCACCAGGCTGGGGAACTGATCACCTTCGTTGAGCAACGGCATGGTCGAACTTCCTTTCGTGAATTGTCAGGGGTTGGTGTCCCTCGGGCCGAGGGTTCTTACTCGTCCGAGCCGGTCACGGACACCAGCGCACCGATCGTCCCGTCGCGACCCGGCCGAACCAGCCGGTCTCGCCTATGCCTCCGTGCTGCCTGGTCGGATGTGCGATAGGCCGACGACCACTCTTCATCTCATCCTCGGATGTCGCCGGTTGTTGACCTCAAGCCGCCTTGAGGCAGCAGGCTGAGGTCATGAGGAATCAGACAGCGGTGGTGCTCGGTCCTGGTGGGGTGCTGGGGACGGCGTGGCTGGCCGGGCTGGCGGCCGGGTTGCGGCGGAAAGGGTTCGACCTGGGAAAGGCAGACCTGATCGTCGGTACGTCGGCGGGAGCGATCGTCGGGGCGATGCTGGCCGCCGGACGGGACCTGGAGGGGCTCGCGACGTTGCCCGAGGCCGACGGCGAGCCCGCGGTCACCACGGATCCCGCGCGGCTGAACGAGGTGTTCGCCGTCCTCGGTGACCCCGCCCTGGATCAGGCGACGGCTCTGGCCCGGGTCGGCCGTCTCGCGCTGGCTGCCGAGACCGGCGCCGAGGGAGCGTACGTGGCGCGGATGGAGCGTCTCGTCGGGACGCGCGAGTGGCCCGAGGACAGGATGCTGATCCCCGCGGTCGCCGTCGACACCGGTGAGCCGGTGGTGTGGGACAGCTCCAGCGGCGTCTCACTGGCGACAGCCGTCGCCTCGAGCTCCGCCTTCCCCGCCAACGCCCCGCCGATCACGATCGACGGCCGCCGCTACATGGACGGTGCGCTCCGGTCGGGCACCAACACCGACCTCGCCGGGGACGCCGAGACGACGATCGTCATCGAGCCGCTGGCCCACCTGTTCCCCGCGAGCACGACGCCACAGCCGAGGACCGTGCGGCTCGTCCCCGATCCTGCCGCACAGCAGACTCTCGGCGATCCGAACAACCGGGCCGAATGGTCGTCGGCCTACCGTGCCGGGCTACGGCAGGCGGACGAGGCCGCCGAGCTCGTCGCGCCCGTCTGGCCCCGTTGAAACCCCGTCCCCGAGCCGTACGCGGTGACGACCTGGGTCACCGGGTCGACTGGATCCCGGCGAGGAGCTGACGGGCCATCACGATCCGCTGGACCTGGTTGGAGCCCTCATAGACCTGGGTGGTCTGCCTTGCGGATCTCCTGGTGCTCCTCGGAGAGGGCGAACAACGGGTACTGGCCAGACATCGGGCCTCCACTCACGCGCGCGCTCAGTAGGCGTAGAAGCCCTGGCCGGACTTCTTGCCCAGGAGACCGGCGTCGACCATGCGGTCCAGCAGCGGCGGCGGCGAGTAGAGCGGCTCCTTGAACTCGTCGTACATCGAGATGCCGATCGCCCGGACGGTGTCGAGGCCGATGAGGTCCGAGAGCGCCAGCGGGCCCATCGGATGGCCGCAGCCGAGGACCATGCCGTTGTCGATGTCGGCCGCGGAGGCGTAGCCCGCCTCGTACATCCTGACCGCGCTGAGCAGGTAGGGCACCAGCAGGCTGTTGACCACGAAGCCGGCCCGGTCGGTCGCCTCGATGGGCTGCTTGCCGAGCGTCTTACCGACGAAGGTCTGCATCCGCTCCAGCGTCTCCGGCGAGGTGGTCAGGCTGGGGATCAGCTCGACGAGCTGCATCACCGGCGCCGGGTTGAAGAAGTGCACACCCATCACGTTCGCCGCCCGCCCGGAGACCGCCCCGAGCTTCACGATCGGGATCGAGGAGGTGTTGGACGCGAGGATCGCGTCGTCCTTCTCGAGCAGGGCGCCGACGGTCCGGAACAGGTCGAGCTTGACGTCCTCACGCTCGGAGGCTGCCTCGACCACGAGGTCGCGGTCGCTCAGCCGGCCGAGATCGGTCGTGAAGGTGATCCGGTCCAGCACACCGGCGAGGTCCTCCTCGCTGAGCTTGCCGCGGCTCACCGCACGCTCCAGGCTCCCCCGCACCTTCGCCTCGGCGGCGTGCGCCGCCTCCTGGCTGACCTCGACCGTGACGGTGTCCAGCCCGGAGCGGGCACACACCTCCGTGATGCCCGAGCCCATCAGCCCGCCACCGATCACGCCAATCCGATCCATCCCCAGCTCCTTGTCCGCAGGTCGGGCGCGGAATCCCCAATTTACTTGGACATCATAGTATCTCGACCGCGGCGGGACTCGGCGTCAGGGGACCATCCAGCCGAGGACGGGCGTCGACTGGAGGGCGACGAGGACGCACATGAAGGCCAGCATCGCAAGGCTCCAGCCGAAGACCTTGCGGAAGATCTCGCCCTCCTTTCCGGCCATACCGACGGCCGCCGCCGCGATGGCGAGGTTCTGCGGGCTGACCATCTTGCCGAGCACGCCGCCGGAGGAGTTGGAGGCGGCCATCAGCACCTGGTCGAGCCCGGCCTCCTTCGCCGTCGTCACCTGGAGCAGGCCGAAGAGCGCGTTGGAGGAGGTGTCCGAGCCGGTCACGGCCACCCCGAGCCAGCCGAGGATCGGCGAGAGGATCGCGAACGCGCTGCCGGTGCCGGCCAGCCAGGCGCCGATCGAGCCGGTCTGGCCGGAGAAGTTCATGACGTACGCCAGGCCGAGCACGGCCATCACGGTGACGATGGCTGGGGCGAGCTGCCGGTAGGTGTCGCGGTAGGTGGTCGCGACCGCGCCCGGCCGGATCCTCAGGCAGACCGCGGTGATGATGCCCGAGAGGAGCAGCATCGTGCCGGCGGCCGGGAACCAGTCGAACTTGAACCCGCCCTGAGCCCCGGCGACGTCGCCGAGCCCCGGGAAGACCACGGTCGGGGTGTAGTCGGTCCCCGACAGCGTGAACGGCCGGTGCGCCAGCGCCTCCTTGATCGGCGGGATGCTGACGATCACGAAGATGACGATGATGATCGCGTACGGCAGGAAGGCCTTGAAGACCTCCCCGCCGCTGTCGCGCACTTCGTGCGCCTCGGCGCCCGGGCCGGAGCCGATCAGCGACTCGGCCAGGACCTTCTCCCGCGGCTGCCAGACCCGCAGCAGGCCGACGACCACCACGACTGAGAAGAGCGAGGCGACGATGTCGGCCAGCGGCACGGAGATGTGGTTCGAGGCCACGAACTGGGCGACGCCGAAGCCGAGGCCGCACAGCAGCGCCGGGACCCAGGTCTGCCGGAGACCACGCCGGCCGTCGACCACGAACACCAGGATGAGCGGCACCACGACCGCCAGGATCGGGGTCTGGCGACCGACCATCGCGCCCAGCTCATCGACGCTGAAGCCGGTCTGGTCCGAGAGCGCGTTGATCGGCGAGGCCATCGCGCCGTACGCCACCGGAGCGGTGTTGGCGATCAGGGCGACCGCGGCCGCCTTGACCGGCTTGAAGCCCATCGCCATCAGCATCACCACGGTGATCGCGACCGGCGTACCGAACCCGGCCAGCGCCTCCAGCAGCGCGCCGAACGAGAAGGCGATGATGAGGGCCTGGATCCGCTGGTCGTCGCTGACCCTGCCGAACGCCCGGCGCAGCACGTCGAAGTGGCCGGTGTGCACGGTCAGGTTGTAGACGAAGACCGCGTTGATGACGATCCACATGATCGGGAAGAAGCCCGAGAACAGGGCGCCCTGGACGCCGGACAGGATCGCGTCGTCGGGCGGCATCCGGAACAGGGCGACGGCGACGACCAGGGCGACGCCGAGCGAGATCAGGCCGGCGTGCCAGGCCTTCATCCTGAGTCCGCCGAGAAGGACGAACATGGTGATCAGCGGCAGGGCGCCGCACAGTGCGCTGAGGACGAGCGATCCGCCGACCTGGTCGGCTGCTGGGTCGAACATGGCGACTCCGAGGGTCGTGTGTGGGAGATGAGAGTCAGATGGTGCGGCTGCGCAGCGCCTCGGGCGAGGAGCCGCGGATCGAGGCGTCGAGGACCTCGATGAGATGTGCCATGCCGAGCCGGTGTCCCTGCGCGGTGATCGCCGAGGCGACCTGGAGCAGACAGCCCGGGTTGGCGGTGACGAGCACCTCGGCGCCGGTGGCGACGATGTTGCGCGCCTTGCGCTCGCCCAGCTCGCGGGCGGGCTCGGGGTTGAGGATGTTGTAGATGCCGGCCGAGCCGCAGCAGATCTCGCCCTCGGCGATCTCGCGCAGCTCGATGCCGGGGATGCCTTTCAGCAGCGCCCGTGGTTGGGTGCGTACGCCCTGGGCATGGGCGAGGTGGCAGGCGTCGTGGTAGGCGATGGTGAGGTCGAGCGGGTGGCGCTCGGCGACCGGGCCGAGCTCGTCGAGGATCTCGGCGATGTCGCGGACCTTGGCCTCGAAGGCCGCGGCCTTGGTGGCGTACGCAGGGTCGTCGGCGAGCAGCCGGGCGTAGTCCTTGAGCGTCGAGCCGCAGCCGGCGGCGTTGATGACGATGTGCTCGACGCCGGCGTCCTCGAAGGCGTCGATGATCCGGCGGGCGTACGCCTGGGCCTCCCGCTCACGCCCGTTGTGCACCGAGAGCGCACCGCAGCAGCCCTGGCCGGCCGGGACGACCACGTCGCAGCCCTCGGCGGCGAGCACCCGTGCGGTCGCGGCGTTGACGCCCGGGAAGAACGCGCCCTGTACGCAGCCGGTCAGCATGCCGACCACCGCCCGCCGCTCCCCCACCGCCGGCACGAGCTCGGGCAGCGGTTCGGCCTCGGTGATGGTCGGGGTGAGACGTTCCATCGCGGCCAGGTGCGGCGCCATCCGGTCGAGCAGGCCGGTGCTGCGCAGGCGCCGGTCCAGGCCGGTGCGCTGCAGCAGCCGGAGCGGGCCGCGCATCGCGCGCAGCCGCCCGGGGTGCGGGAAGATCGCGAAGATCAGGCTCCGCAGCGCCTTCTCCTTGGGCGTACGCGGGTGGTTGCGCTCGACCTGGGCGCGGGTCTGCTCGATGAGGGTGTCGTAGCGGACACCCGAGGGGCAGGCGGTCACGCAGGACATGCAGCCCAGGCAGTTGTCCCAGTGCTGCACCATCGAGTCCGACATCGGCTCGCCCTCGAGCCCCTCCTTCATCAGGTAGAGCCGTCCGCGCGGGGAGTCCATCTCCTCGCCCCACAGCAGGTAGGTGGGGCAGGTCGGCAGGCAGAATCCGCAGTGCACGCAGTCGTCGAGCAGGTGCTGGTCGGGCGGGTGCTCCTCGTCGAAGGCACCCAGGTTCCGGATGTCGATGTCGGTCATGGGCTAGATCCCTCCTACGAAGCGGCCCGGGCTGAGCCGGTGGTCGGGGTCGAACTCGTCCTTGACCCGGCGCATCAGGTCCAGAGCAGGGACCGGCCCCCACACGTCGAGCTGGTGCTTGACCTCGTAGGGAGCGTCGAGGACCACAGCGCTGCCGCCGTGGCGTGCGGTGGTCTCGCGCAAGCGGTCGAGGACCGCCCGGATCTCGGTGATGTCCCGATCGGCCGGCACGGCGACGTACGCGACACCGACGCCGGCCGAGCCGCGCAGCCCGAGCCCGCCCGCGGCATCGAGGACGGCTGCGAGGCCGGAGAGCCGGAAGGTCACCTTGATCCCGACGTCCCCGTCGTCCCACGGATAGCGGCCCCAGCCGGCGGGCGGCTGATCGCTGGTCTCGGCGCCGGGGAGCAGCCCGCTCAGGACGGCCGTACGTCCCGCCACGCCCTCCGGGCGTCCCTCGACCAGCACGTCGACCCGGATCCCGTCGGCGGTGGCGTCCACCTCGAGAGCCGACGGCACCGTCTGGGAGTGCAGGACCGCCTGGGTGAGCTCGGCGGCGTGCGCGGCGTCATGGGCAGCGACCCAAACCCAGCGACGGCTCTGCGGGACCGGGTGGAGCCGGAAGGTCGCCTCGGTGACCACGGCGAGGGTGCCGTACGAGCCGACGAGGAGCTTGCCGACGTCGTAGCCGGCCACGTTCTTGACGACCTTGCCGCCGGCCTTGGCGACCACACCGTCGGCGCGCACCATCGTCACGCCGATGAGCAGGTCGCGCATGGTGCCGGCGAGCATCCGCAGCGGGCCGCTGGTGTTGGTCGCCAGGGCGCCGCCGACGGTCGTGCCGGGGACGGTGTCGTCGAGGGCGAGGCGCTGGCCGGCCGTGGCGACGTGCTCGTTCAGCCGGGCCAGGGGTGTCCCGGCTCCGACGGTGGCGATCAGGTCGCCGGAGGCGTGCTCGCTCACCCGGTCGAGCGCGGAGAGGTCGAGCAGGATGTCGGCGGAGGTGGGTGGGTTGCCCCAGCCCAGCTTGGTGCCGGCTCCGGTCGGGATCACCGACTCCCCCGCGGCCGCCGCCGCGCGCATGATTTCAGCTACCTCGGCACTGGACGTGGGGCGTTCGACGCGACCTGGCACGACTCCGGAGATGGTGATGTCCGACATCAGAAGACCTCCGCCACGCCGGCCTCCTGAAGCGGATGCGCCCCCTGGCGCCGGCCTGGGCGCTCGCCGCACAGCCGTGGGGTCGGGAAGATCTTGCCGGGGTTGGAGATCCGGTCCGGGTCGAAGGCACAGCGGACCAGCTGCATGGTGTCGAGGTCGTCGGGGGCGTACATCTTGGGCATGTGCGCCGCCTTGTCGGCACCGACGCCGTGCTCGCCGGTGATCGAGCCGCCGTGCTGCAGGCACAGGTCGAGGATCCCGCGGCTGACCTCCTCGGCCGCCTCCCCCGCCCCGGGGACGGCGTTGTCGAAGAGCACCAGCGGGTGCAGGTTGCCGTCGCCGGCGTGGAAGACGTTGGCGACGCGTACGCCGGAGCGCTCGGAGAGCTCCGTGATCGCGCGCAGCACCTCGGGCAGGGCGGTGCGCGGGATCACGCCGTCCTGGACGATGTAGTCGGGGCTGATCCGGCCGACGGCGGCGAAGGCCGACTTGCGGCCCTTCCAGATCAGGACCCGCTCCTCGGGGGTCTTCGCGGTGCGGATCTCGAAGGCACCGGTCTCCTCGCAGAGCCGGACGACGTCGGCGTACTCCGCGTCCACCTCGTGCGCCGGGCCGTCGAGCTCGATGACCAGGACCGCGCCCGCACCGTCGGGGTAGTTGCAGTGCACCGCGGCCTCGGCGGCCTCGATCGCGAGCGCGTCCATCATCTCGATCGCCGCCGGGACGATGCCGGCCGCGATGATCGCCGACACCGCGGCGCCGGCGCGGTCGGTGGAGTCGAAGCCCACCAGCAGGGTGACCACCTTCTCCGGCAGCCGCACCAGCCGCACCGTCACCTCGGTGACGATCCCGAGCGTCCCCTCGGACCCGACGACGGCGCCGAGCAGGTCGTAGCCGGGGCTGTCAGGAGCGTCCCCGCCGAGACGTACCCGGTCACCGTCGGCGGTCACGAGCTCGGCGCCGATCACGTGATTGGTGGTGAAGCCGTACTTGAGGCAGTGCGCGCCGCCGGAGTTCTCCGCGACGTTGCCGCCGATCGAGCAGACCTGCTGGCTGGAGGGATCCGGCGCGTAGTAGTAGCCCTCCGGTGTCGCCGCGCGGGTGACGTCGAGGTTGATCACGCCGGGTTCGACGACGGCGCGCTGGTCCTCCCGCCGGACCTCCTTGATGGCCCGCAGCCGCGAGGTCACGATCAGCACGCCTTCGGCGTGGGGCAGGCTGCCGCCGGAGAGTCCGGTGCCGGAGCCGCGGGCGACGTACGGGATCCGCAGCTCGGCACAGCACCGCACGATCGCGGCCAGCTGCTCGGCGGTCTCGGGGATCACCACGAGCGCCGGCGTGACCCGGTAGTGGGCCAGCCCGTCGCACTCGTACGTCCGCAGCCGGGCGTGGTCGGTGATCACACCGTCCTCGGGGAGGAGCGCCCGCGCCCGCCGGATCAGAGTCTCCAGTGGTGTCAGGCCCATTGCTCCCTCGATTTCGTATCGCGGAATCGTTCTTCTGCCCCCTGGAACTTTAGGGCAAGGAGAGCGGCGACGGCAATGGTTTGTTGTGACTCACGTCACCGGACCTCAGAACCTGGTCGCCTTCGCCTGCATCCGCAGCGCCTGCATGCTGCCGTCACCCACGACCGCCTCGGTCCCGTCCCCGCCGATGGCCGGATGCGAGAGGATCGCCTGCCGGAGCCCCTCCCCCTTGGCCTTCGCCTCGGCGGCCTCCTTGGTGGCCTGCTCCGCCTGGTTCGCCTGCCTGCGGTTCACCTCGCGGCCGAACAGCCAGCCGACGGCGGTGAACACGACGGCCTCCAGGCCGCCGAGCAGGAAGATGTAGCGACCCCAGACGGTCTCGCTCGCACCCTCGTCGTCCGCGCCCCGGAACAGGAGCAGCAGAACCAGCAGGTACGCCACGAGCAGCCCGATCGCGACGACGGACAGCACCACCGGCGACGCGCCCGCGCCGCCTCCCTGGCCCGTTCCGTCGCCGGTGTCCTGATCTGTCATCCCAGCATCTCCCTCGTCTCCGCTCATCGGGCCCGCAGCCAGTCCGGGAGCGGCTGCTCCCCGTAGAAGTCGACCAGTCGCCGGTGGCTCCGGCTCTCCGGATCGATCTGGTCCTTCTCGTCGGTGAGACCCAGCCAGCGCAGGGCGTTGCCGCCACGGAACTGCTCCACCGTCTCGGCGCCGAACTGCCGCTCGATCCCACGGGAGAACTCGTTCAGCGCCTCGGCGGGCTTCCCGTCCAGCGTGTTCATCCAGTAGTCCGAGCCGAACATCAGCCGCCTGCGGCGCTTGGCCTCGACCTCGTCGACACCGGCCCCGGCACCGGCGGACGATCCGAGGATCGCACCGAGGAACGCGTCGAACCGTCGGCGGTACGCCGCGTCGAACGCGTAGCGCGAGCAGCCGACGTCCGCGTAGACGTGCTCGTGCTCGTCCATCAGCGCGAGGTAGCGCATCGGCCAGCTGTCGGCACGCGGCACGGGCTCGCCCGCGGCGACGCCGTAGAGGTGGCCGAAGTGCCCGAAGCACAGCCGCAGGCCGGCGTACTCACGCAGCACCTGCGCCCAGCCGGCGGGCGAGGCCAGGTCGTCGTACCCGTCCTGGAAGCCGTTGCTGTGTGAGGCGTGGGTGAGGATCGGTACCTCCATGTCCTCGCAGTAGCGGTAGAGCGCACGGAGGGCCGCGTCGAGCGGCGCGCCCACCCGCTCGCCGAAACGGAAGACGTTGCCGATCGGCAGGAATCCCGAGGGCGGGTACAGCTTGACCCCCAGGAAGCCGCCCAGCTCGATCGCGTGGCGTACGAGATCCAGGGAGCGGGTGACGCCGCGCAGGTCGAGACGGGCCGAGGCCCAGGGTCCGGTGGGCTTCCGCAGCGGCCGTGCCCGGCCGGGGTCGAACCGCATCCCGGGCATGAACCGGTCGAGCGGGTCCTTCGCCACCGGGTCGCCGTAGGGCACGTAGGGACAGGGCTCGCCCGAGCCCACGTCCCAGCCCGCCAGCTCCGAGGTCTCGACCTCGCGGTAGGGACAGAACGCGGCGAAGGGATGGATCCGCACGTCCCTGGCCCCCGGGATCCCGCCGACCACCGACAGCTTCGCGACAAGGGAGTGGATCGCGATCTGCTGGGCGACCGGTGTCGACGGCTCGTCCCGCGCGGTCCGGTCGAAGTCGACGAGGGCCGGCACGAACAGCCTGGCCTCGTCGTACGTCTCGGCCAGCCGGGCCGCCACGACGTGACGCGGCTGGGTGATCAGGGTCAGCGCGTCACGGAGCCGCCGGGCACCCTCGCGCAGCGCCGCGGCCTTCCGGCGCAGGTCGACCAACCCCTCGAGCCCCTCCTCCGCCGGCTCCTCCCCCAGCCACTCGTCGAGCTCGGCCAGCTGCTCGGGGGCGGCCCCGGCGATCAGCTTCTCGATCATGTCCTCCGGGGCGCCGGCGGCCTCCGGCACGACCGGCCGGCCCTCGTCCGGCACCGTGCGGGCCACGGAGAGGTACTGGACCAGGCGGGTGTCGAGCTCCGCGTCGGAGACGATCTCGGGCCTCGTCGCCTCGGGAGCCGCCTCCAGTCCGTCGAGTGCGTTCCTGATCAGCACGAGGAGCCTGGCCGCCTCCTCCTCACCGGGTGCCCGCCAGGAGGCCAGGCGATCGAGCGGTCCCGAGAAGACACCGGTGAGCAGGCTCGGCACCGGCATCCTGCGTTTGAGGAACCCGTCGATGGGGATGTCCTCTGCGTTGAAGATGTGGCTGTGGCAGTCCACCACGATTCCCGCCATCTCGGTCGTCCTTCCTCGGTCGTCGGTTCAGCTGTCGATGCCGTGCTGGTCCAGCCACTCCGGCCCGACCAGGTCACGCAGCTCGTCGTGGAAGGCGGCGGTCTTCGGATCGGCGAGCACCTGACCGATCAGCGCCGGCACCTTGCCGAAGCTGGCGGCCTGGTCGAGCAGCTTCCTGGTGCTCAGCCCACGGGTGGTCTTGACGTCGACGGCCGCGACGTCGAGCCCGACGTCCGCGGCCAGCACCTGACGGTCCGCGGGCGAGGGGTAGGCGCCGGTGATCGCCCGCACCAGGCGCTGGGCGGCCGCGTCCCCCATGTCCAGCGGGCGGTCCAGGAAGTGCTCCGGCGGCGCCTCGCCGGCCGGCTCGTCCACGTCGATCCGCTCCTGCGGGGCGATGCCCCACTCGAGGTAGATCGAGCGCAGCGCCGTCAGGACGGCGTCGTCCGGCGGGGCGATGCTGAAGGCGCGGTCGAGGAGCGGAGCGGTGTCGTCGGTGTGGCCGGCCACCGCCTGGAACCACAGGTCGCCCAGGTGGGCCGCGCTGACCGGCTCACGGACGTTCAGGCTCACGCTCCGCGCCACCGAGCCGGGTTCGCTGCGGGCCATGTCCCACCGGCCCAACGCCCCGGCGAGGTCGCGGAGCAGGGAGGAGTACGTCGTGGCGGGCCCGACCCCGACCGAGCGGACCGCCTCGACCACCCAGCTGGGCTCGTCACGGCCGAGGGTGGCGGCGAGGAGACGTACGAGTGCGGTGTTGGCGCGGACCGCGGCCAGGTCCGCCTTCTGGAGCAGCGCGCGGAGGTCGAGGTCGAACACCCACGCGTCGGCCGACGGGTCGTCGGTCCGCTCCAGGACGGCCAGGCGGTTCAGCTGCAGCTCGAGGCGCAGCAGGACCTGCCCGGACAGCCAGGGCTGACCGTCCGCCTCGGTGAGGGTGGTGACGGCGCCGGCCGGGTCATAGGTACGTTCCAGCAGCAGGGCCAGCCGTACCGCGGCCGCGCTGTAGCGCGCCGGGTCCTGGGCGAGCAGGGCGGCGGCCACGTCCCGCCGGGTCGCGTCGATCGCCGCTTCCAGGTCGCCGCGGGCCTCGGCGATCACCGACTCGAGCCGGTGCAGACGCGTGGTCGGCGACCAGTCCGGCTGGCTCTCCAGGGCATCGGCCGCGCCATCCAGGTCGCCCGCCTCGAGCGCGAGCCGCGCCTGCCTGTCGGTCTCGCGCTCGCCGGCCTCCCTGCGCAGCTCGTCGTCGAACACCTGCGGGCTCGCCTCGGCGCTGCCGACGAGCACACGCGTGGTGGGCGGCAGGTCCGGGGCGGATCGCTTCAGGTCCGCGATCGACTCCGGCCGGAGGTCCTCCAGCGCCTCGGCGTCGCCGATGGCGAGCCGGTGATAGGCGAGCTCGACGGCCGCGCCGGGGAGCTCGGGGTGGCTCTCGTAGTAGGCAGCGGCTCGCTCGTGGATGTCCGTGACCAGCTTCGGCCTGCTGTAGCGCAGCGCCAGCAGGGCGGGCCCCCGCAGCTCGTCGCGCAGCCGGGCGGCACCGCCGTGGTTGTCGGCGAGCGCTGTCTCCGCGAGCAGGCCGGACAGCATCGTGGTGGCGTCGAGGCCGGGCCGGCCGAGCGCCGGGAAGACGACCTCGCGCAGCAGGTCGGAGGTGACGAGCCGGAGGGCGAGCGAGGCGGCGGCCACCTGCCGCAGCGTCTCCCGGTCCTCGGCGTCCCCGGCCCTGATGTGCCCGAGGATGCGGTGGTACAGGAAGCCGGCGACGAACTCGTCCGTCATCCGGCCGACGACCGCGGCACGGGTGGCGACGTCGTCGAGCCCAGCCACCCCTTCGAGCGCGAGCACCCGGGCCGCCAGCCGCAGCGTCAGCGGGCTGCCCCCGACGGTGGCCACGACCTCGTCGGCGATCGCCGGGTCGAGGTGCCGGTCGGCGGGCTGCTCGGCCTCGGGCAGCCGCCCGACCTCCTTCTCGTACAGGTGCTCCATGACCCTGGCCGCCGCCGGCCCCTGGAAGGCGGTCACGTGGAGCCGCTGCTGGGTCTCCGGCGCGGTGCTCGTCACGAAGGTGAGCGCGGGGGCCCGGCCGCTGATGACGAGCCGGAACCGGTCGGTGTAGTCGGCCAGGATCGCGAACAGTCCGTAGAGCTGCTCCCCCGCGCCATAGGTGCTGCCGGTCAGGTCGGCACGCTGGAGCTCCTCATAGGTGTCGAGGACGACCACGAGGCGGCCGTCGCAGGAGTCGTTGACCGCCCTCGCCACCAGCGGTGCGAGCCCCCGCCAGCTCTCGAAGTCGGTCCCCTCCAGCCCGACACCGTGCGACCCCTCGTACGCCTCCGAGCCGCCGTAGTCCAGGAAGCGGCGGATCGCCGGCTGCTGAGCGCCGACCTGGCGGATCAGGTCGGTCAGCAGCACCAACGGGTCGTAGGAGGCCAGCGACGGTCGATCGAGATCCAGGTACGCCCAGGCGACCGGGTCCGGGCGGCGGGCGACGTCGAGAAGGAACTGGGCGATGAGGGTCGACTTGCCCACCCCGCCGACTCCGTAGACGAGCAGCGGCGGCCGGGCGGCGAGGTTGAGGTGCGGCGGGCCGGCGACGTACTCGTTCATCCGGGCGAGCTCGGACTCGCGGCCGACGCACCCGTCGACGGTGGCCTCCTCGATGGGGCGCATGGTCTCCATCAGCGCCAGCCGGCCTTCGATCCACTCCCGATCGAGCTCGCGGGCCAGCCACGGCATGCCGGCGAGGGAGCCTGCGACGGCGCACCAGCGCCCCACGTGCAGGGCGGCGAGCAGCTCGTCCTCGTCGAGCTCCTCGAGGTTCACCGGCTCCTCGTGCAGGATCAGGTCGAGGACCCGCTGCAGCGCCGAGTCGGTCGGCCGCACGACCTTCCTCCGCACCGCCCGGGCCTCCCGGAGGCCGCCTCGGCGGAGCACCCGGGCCAGCGCCTCCACGCGTGCGGTCTCCTTCAGCATCCACTCCTGGCGGCCGTTGCGGTCGGAGAGCCGGTCGCTGATCACGAGCACGGCGGCGTACTGTCCGGGGGCGACGTCCTCCTCGAGGTCGAAGGTCGCCTTGACGGCGAGCTCCTCGATCAGCTCCGAGGCCACCAGGTCCGAGACCCGGCCGCTGAGCTCGGACTGCATCTGGGCCGCGGAGCTCATGAGCTCACCCCCTCGACAGCCGCGCTGAGGGCGAGCGTCAGCTGCACCGGGCGGTCGGTGGGCCCGGGGGTGGTGAACCACTGGTCGAGGAAACCCTCGAGCTTGACGTCGTCGACGGCCCTGCCCTGACGATCGGCCATCGACTCCAGCCACGTCTTCACCTCTTGGCGCCCCATGCCGACGGTGACGTCCCGGGCACCGAATCCCAGGTTCTCGTTGTCGAGCAGATCGGCCTTCCGCCCGGCCAGCACCAGCCGCAGGTTCACCTGGCTCTCGTAGGCGAGGTCGACCAGGGCGTCGAGGACCTCACCGGTGCCGTGCTGGGTGAGGTCGCTCTCCTCGTCGATGCTGTCCACGAAGATCCACCACTGCGGCCCGGCGACCGGAAGCTGTCGGCGGCACCACTCCTTGAAGTCGCTGATCTGCCGGGCCGCCTGGGCGGGCCAGTCGTCGGCGATCGTCGTCGCCGCGAGCGGCACGCTCACCGCGCGGATCAGAGCCGCGCGGCGGTCCACGACCGGCCCGGCGATGAGCTTCCTGAGATCGATCATGACCGCCTTGATCCCGTGCGGGGCCTTGACCTTGAGCTCCTCGTCGTTCCAGGACTCGGCCGCGAAGTGATCCAGCAGCCACCACGACCAGCTCACCCCGGTGTCGGCGCTCCCGACGATGACCAGCGAGCGAGGCGGGTTCGCGACGGTCATCGCGTCCCAGAGCTTGCCCCGGAGCGGGTCCCGGTCGACGACCGGGCGGTTGTTGACGATCAGCGTCCGCCGTGGGCTCGGCGCCGGCACCACCTCCCCCTGGGGCGCCGGCCCCACGGCGGCGTCACCGAGGAGATCCCGGATCGCCGTCGCGATCCGCCACACCGGCACGGCCTGGTTGGCGGGCTGCTGGCCACGGTGGTGGAGCGCGAGCAGCCGGCCCTGCTCGTCGATGATCGGGCCACCGGACGAGCCGGGCTCGGTGTTCGAGCGGTAGCGCAGCCGTGTCTTCGTGCCGGCGGGGTTGTACTGGAAGGAGCCCCTCATCACCGACCAGGTCAGGTAGGCGCCCTTGGGGAAGTGCATGACCATGACCTGGGTGGAGCGGGTCAGATCGGGCTCGATCTCGGAGAGCCGGTACCAGCCGCGGATCCGGTCCGCCGTCTCCGGCGTCTCGTCGTGGCCGACGGCACGAGCGAGCCTGATCAGGGCGAAGTCGAGCCGGTCGCCCGGCGCGTCCCAGTCGGCGAGCGGTCCGGGCAGCAGCTCCGACTCGGTCGCCGGACTGGCTCGGAGCAGCTCCTTGACACGTACGGCCGACCCGGTCTCGACGATGGCGTGACCGCTCCCGGTGAAGTCGAGCACGACCTCGACCTCCTCCAGGTCCTTGCCGCAGGGCGGGCCGTCGATCCGGAGCACGTGCTCGGCCGTCAGCAGGAGGTCGGGCCCGACCAGGAATCCCGACCCGACCGCCGCCTGGCCACGGCGGACGAGCGCCACCCTTCGGCGTGCGTTGAGGATCGTCTGTGCGTACGCCTCCATGTCGACCGAGCCGCCGGAGGCGACGTTGATCGCCTCGAGCTGGCCCTCGCCCTCCGGCGGGAGGATCGCCTCGGTGGTGCTGACGAAGTCCAGGCTGCCGAGCACGGCCTTCCGCTGCTCGTGCGAGGGCGGGAGCCCGCGCTTGGCGATACGAGCCGCGTTGGCCGGACCCAGCTGGTCGCCCAGGACCTGGCGCAGCGGAGTGGCGAAGAAGCTGCGTCCGGGATCGGCCAGCAGCTCGGCGGCCAGGTTGACGAGTACGCCCAGCTGCGCCGCCGTGCCGAGCAGGCTGGACCAGAGCTCGGCGTGGGAGAGCGTGGCCGCGGCCGGTGGCCACTCGATCCCGACCGCACCGGCGACCGCGCGGGCGGCGGCCCGGTCGGCGTACGCACGCTCGAAGAGCTGTCGGACGGCCAGTCCCGGACCGGTCGACCAGTCGGTCTCCTGCTCGTCCCAGATGCCCATGTGCGCCCCGGCCTCACACGAGGGTGGCGAGCCTGTCGGCGACGACGGGCGCCTGGACGGCCATGTTGCGGTCGCCCTCGAACCCGCCGAAGTGCAGGCCCACCGCCTGCCCGGTCACCATGTCCATGACGACCGACCCGGAGTTCCCACCCAGGGTGGTCGCGTCGTGATGGAGCCGGCCGTCCGGGGTCACCGCCATCACCGCTCCGGGGGCGACCCGCTTGACGCCGTAGATGCCGTCGAAGATGCGCTGCTGGTCGGCCAGGTCGTTGTACGGGGACTGCGCGGGGTAGCCGATGACCGAGACCCAGCTGCCCACCGAGTCGTCCACGTCCGCCTGGCTCATCAGCGTGATCGGGACGGGCGCCGGGTTGCCGTCCTCGTCGCTCGCGCGGACGCGGAGAAGAGCGAGGTCCGGTCCCCCGTCGGGCTCGATCCAGAGGACCTCCTCCACCCGCACCACGGCCTCACCCGGCCGGGCGTACTCGCGCCGCCAGTCGATGCTCGCCTTCACGAACCGGCCGCCCTCGGCGGCACGGAACGGGAAGGCACTGCCGTCTGCGGCAGCGAAGAGCTCGGCGACATGGCGGTTGGTGACCGCGATCTCCGGATGCACCATCCAGCCGGTGCCGCACCAGTCCATCGCGTGGTTGGCGAGGTCGATCCGGCCGACGCTGGGGATCGCGACCTTCAGGAACGCCTCGGCGTCGTGCATCCGCGACTCGATGACGGCGCTCTCCCCGCCGGCGAAGGTGGCCGAGTCGGCCGGCGGGGTCACCGTCGAGTCCTGGACGAGGAACACCGGCCGCGTGAACCGCCGCACGATGGCTTCGACCCCCGGATCCTCCCCCTCGACGTACGTCCCCTCGCGCATCCGGTCGAGTCCGCCGGACAGCGAATCGACGCCGCCACCGAACGACTCCAGACCGCCTTCCCCGGGCGCCGGCGCGAGCTCGTCCTGCCGGTCGAGGAGCTCGATGAGCAGTTCCTCGTCGGCTGAGACAATGCGCTGAAAATCCACGGCCGCCTCCCCCGTAGGTTCCATCCATTCTGGCGCGTTCGGAGGTCACTTCGACTGCCCCAAAATGGGCATTCGACGAGCTCTGGGCCCGCAATCCTGCCCTCGCGCGGGTCACCAGCGGGGAAAGCGGATCTCGAACGTCGTCGGAGCCGCGGTCGAGGTGACCCTGACGTCCCCACCTGCGGCAACGGCCACCCGCCGGGCCAGGGCCAGCCCCAGGCCGGCACCGTCACCGCCGTCCTCGCTCTCGGGGAACCGGGTGCCGGCGTCGAAGATCGTCTCCCGGTGGTCCGGGTCCACGCCCGGCCCATCATCGCTCACCGTGACCGCGATCGTGCCGTCCGACTCGACGGCTGCGACCAGGACGCGCCGGCTCGCGTGACGCAGGGCGTTGTCCAGGACCGGACCCACGGCCCGTTCGACGAGCTCCGGCGGCGCCGCGACCAGGTATCGGCCACGCGGGATGTCGACGACGACCTCGGCACCGTGCGGGGGCAGCGCGGTGGTCAGGTCCGCCATCACCTCGGCAGGGTCGGCGCGGAGGGTCGATCCGGTTCGGTGCCGGGCCAGGGCGAGCAGGGTCGTGATGCTGGCGGAGAGCCGGTCGACGAGCCCGATGATCCGGCCGTAGCGCTCGTCCGTCGGGGTCGCGATCCGGCCGAGCTCGGCCTCGCCGCGGATCGCGGTCAGCGGCGTACGCAGCTCGTGCGCGAGCTCGGCGGTGAGGCGCTGCTCGTCCCGCAACGCCGTGGCCACCCTGTCCAGGAGCGAGTCGAGGGTGTTGCCGAGCTCGGTGAACTCGTCGCTGCCCTCGGTCAGATCGAACCTGGTCTCCAGATCGCGCTCGGACCAGTCCGCGGCGAGAGCCGTCATCCGGTGCACGGGCCGCAGTGTCCTCCCGACCGTCCAGGCCGACAGCGCGGCGGTGCCGGCCACCACGACCACGCCCAGCGCGAGCAGGGAGATCAGCGCGACGTCGCGGGTCCGCTCGTAGGGTTCCACGCTCTCCGAGGCGACGAGCACGGCCGACGTGTCCTGGGTGCCCTCGACGTGGACAGGACGCGCCAGGTAGCGACGCCCGTCGCGCACCAGCGTCTTCTCCGTGGCGGCTCCCGACAACGACCGCACCGGAGCCGACAACCCCGCCCGAGGCGGACCGGCGACGAGGCCACCCTCGGCATCGAAGACCCAGACCCGGTCGTCGACGTCGTCGGCCTGTGACGGGGCGAGGGCGAGGTCGCCACCGGCGTCCACCCGCAGGCTCTCCGCCGTGGCCTCGACCCGGGACCCGAGCGCCGCATCGATCTGGTGCCTGGCGAGCCCGGAGATGATGAGCCCGACCACGCCGACCATCGCCACCATGACGACCGCCGTCACCGCGGCGGTGCTCCACGCCACCCGGGCGCGCAGGCTGCGCCCGAACAGTCGCTCCCACGGCCTGGTCAACGCAGCACGAACCCGACGCCGCGCACCGTGACCAGCTCGACGGGCGAGCCTGCGGTCTCGAGCTTGGCCCGGACCCGGCGGATGTAGGAGTCCAGGGTGTTCTCCGAGACCATCGCACCGTCCGGCCAGCCCGCCGCCACCACCGCTCGGCGCCGCACCACCGCACCGGGCGCGGCCGCGAGGGCTGCCAGGATCCGGTACTCGGTCGGGGTCAGCCGGGCCTCCCCTCCGCCGGTACGCACCGAGAACCGCTCCGGGTCCAGCACCAGCCCCGTCGGTGTCGCTGGAGCCGGCCGGGTTCGTCTGAGGAGTGCGTCGACGCGCACCAGGATCTCGCCGATCGCGAACGGCTTGGCGACATAGTCGTCGCCGCCGGCGTGGAACCCCGAGATCCGGTCGTGGACGCCGTCCAGCGCGGTCAGGAACAGCACGGGTGCGTGCTGGCCGGACGTACGCAACGCCTGGCAGAGGTCGCGGCCGTCGGCGTCGGGCAGGCCGATGTCCACGATCAGCACGTCGACGCTCCCCGGAGCCGCGAAGGCCGCCATCGCCTCACGCCCGTTCCGGCTGACGACCACGTCGTGGTCCGCCAACCGGAGACCCTCGGTCAGGACCCGACGGACGTCGGCGTCGTCCTCGCAGATCCCGACCCTGGCCACGTCCCGATCATGCCTCACTTGGGCGCGCTGACCTGGTCTCCCCATGCGGCCCGCGCCCCGGAGTCACCGACTCGGTAGACCTGGACTCCCGCCGCGAGCCCGGCCACCACGGCCAGCGCGGCGACGACGGTGACCGCGCCGTGCTGCCGGTGGGACATCCAGACCAGCGCCGCGCCGAGGACCAGCAGCGGAAGCGCGAACCAGATGAGCTGGTCGCCGAGCTGGGCGTGCTCGCCAGGGTTGCCGACGCGGCTCTCCAGCGCCTCACCGCTCGAGGACGCCACCGGGACCAGGAGCGTCGCCACCAACGAGGTCGCCACCACCAGATTCCCGTAGCGGACCCGCCAGCTCGGCCGGACGGCGATCGCGATGGTTCCGATGATCGACAGCGGCAGCAGCACCACCACCGCGTGGACGACCAGGGGATGGACGGGCAGACCGTTGACGAGATCGAACACAGGGACTCCTTCGTTAGGCGTGTCACCAGCCTGTCAGGAGGAACCTGCCGACAACCTGACTACGATCCGTCGCCGTCCGAGGCCACCAGCTCGGCTGCGCCGGGGGTGCTCGCGGGATGGGCGAGCTGCTCGGGACGGAGCAGGTGGGCGAGCCGCTCGGGCGAGACCAGTCCACGCTCGAGGATCAGCTCGGCCACGCCACGACCGCTGGCGAGCGCGTCGCGGGCGATCTCGGTCGCGGCGACGTACCCGATCTCGGGGTTGAGCGCGGTGACGAGCCCGATGGAGCGCTCGACCTGGGCGCGGGTCAGGTCGCCGTTGACCGTGATGCCGCGTACGCAGCGCTCGGCGAGCACACGGCACGCGGCCGCCAGGTGGGTGATGCTGGCGACCAGCGAGTGCAGGATGACCGGCTCGAAGGCGTTGAGCTGGAGCTGGCCGGCCTCGGCGGCCATGGTGACGGTGACGTCGTTGCCGATGACCTCGAACGCCACCTGGTTGACGACCTCCGGGATGACCGGGTTGACCTTGCCCGGCATGATCGAGGACCCGGCCTGCATCGGAGGCAGGTTGATCTCGCCGAGCCCGGCTCGCGGTCCCGAGGACAGCAGCCGCAGGTCGTTGCAGGTCTTGGACACCTTGACCGCGACCCGCTTGAGTACGCCGGAGAGGTGGACGAACGCACCGCAGTCCTGGGTCGCCTCGATCAGGTCCGGTGCGGTGACCAGCGGCAGGCCGGTGATCTCGGCCAGGTGCCGGCGGGCGATCTCGGCGTAGCCCGCGGGCGCGTTGAGCCCGG
This sequence comes from Nocardioides sp. NPDC126508, assembly GCA_040302365.1. GTDB lineage: Bacteria > Actinomycetota > Actinomycetes > Propionibacteriales > Nocardioidaceae > Nocardioides. The sequence continues at coordinate 609,951 of JBEOUM010000001.1, read as the reverse complement.
TGCCGATCGCGGTCGCGCCCAGGTTGATCTCGTGCAGGAGGGTGACGGCCTCCTGCAGCCGCAGGCGGTCCTCCCCCAGCATCACCGCGTAGGTGCGGAACTCCTGGCCGACGGTCATCGGCACGGCGTCCTGGAGCTGCGTACGTCCCATCTTGAGGATGTCGGCGAACTCCTCGGCCTTCGCGGCGAAGGCGTCCTCCAGGACGCGCATGGCGTCGGCCAGCGCACCGACCGCGATGATGGTCGCGATGTTGACGGCGGTCGGGTAGGCGTCGTTGGTCGACTGGCTGAGGTTGACGTGCTCGTTGGGGTGGAGCCTGTCGTAGCTGCCCTTGTCGTGACCGAGGAGCTCGAGGGCCCGGTTGGCGATGACCTCGTTGGCGTTCATGTTGGTCGAGGTGCCGGCGCCACCCTGGATGACGTCGACGACGAACTGGTCGTGCAGGGCGCCGGTGCGGATCTCCTGGCACGCGGCCGAGATCGCCCCGGCGCGCTCGGCGTCGAGGAGGCCGAGCTCGAGGTTGGCGAGCGCGGCGGCCTCCTTGACGGCGCTGAGCGCGTCCACCAGGTGCGGATAGGTGCCGATCGTGGTGCCGGTGATGGGGAAGTTGGCGCGGGCACGGGCCGTGTGGACGCCCCAGTAGGCGTCCGCGGGGACGTCGAGGTCGCCGAGCAGGTCGTGCTCGCGGCGGGTCGGTGAGGTCATGGCTTCTCCGTCGGGTCGAGAGGGGTCGGGGTGAGAGCGGCGGCCGGGCGCAGGTCGGCGGGAGCGAACGGGGCGAGGACGTCGGCGGCGACGCCGGCCTCGGCCAGCAGGGCGAGCAGCGCGGGCAGGCGGGCCCGGTCGGCGCCGTCGGCGACCTTGATGGCGAGGCTGGTGCCGTCAGGCAGGGCGGCGACCTGGACGCCTTCGAAGCCGTCCTTGGCCAGCAGCCCGGGCACGGCCTGCATCAGGGTCGTGACGTCACGGCGGCTGCCGGCGACCATCTCGGGATGGCGGCGCATCGCCGCGGCGACCCGGTGCTCGGCGCTGCCCTCGGGAGCGAGCACGAGCCGCCGGGCGGCGCGGGCGAGCCCGTGCAGCGAGATCCCGAACAGCGGGGTGCCGCAGCCGTCGGCGGTGACCGTGGCGACCCGCTGCCCGGTGAGGTCCTCCACGGTGGCGCGGACGGCGGCCTGGAGCGGGTGCGCGGGGTCGAGGTAGCGATCGTGCGCCCAGCCCGCGGCCGTGCAGGTCGCGACCATCGCGGCGTGCTTGCCCGAGCAGTTGTGGGCGAGGCGGCTCCGCTGCCCGTCGGCGCGCAACCAGCTCTCGCGCTCGACCGGGTCGTACGGCAGGTCCGGCGGGTTCTGCAGGGCGTCCTCGCCGAGGCCGGCGGCGGCCAGCAGCCGGCGGGCGCCGGTCAGATGGACCGCCTCGCCGGAGTGGCTGGCCGCGGCGAGCGCGAGCAGGTCGTCACCGACGTCGAGCCCGGCGCGGACCATCGCCACCGCCTGCATCGGCTTGGCCGCCGACCGGGGGTAGAACGCCGCCTCGATGTCGCCGACCGCCAGGCGTACCCGGCCCTCGGGGTCGAGGAGGACGGCCGAGCCGTGGTGGACGCCTTCGACCATCTCGCCGCGCCAGAGCTCGACCAGAGGCCGGTGGGCCGGCACCCGCATCGGAGCCGCGTCGGCGACCGGTGCCTCCAGGTGGGGCAGGCTCATCACACCTCCATCGCGGAGGTGTCGATGCGGTCGCGGACGAGGAACCAGCCGCCGACCAGCAGCACCAGCAGCACCGGCATCGCGAGCAGGGTGATCCGGCCGACGTGGTCGAAGAACATCAGGATCAGCACGAGGGCGAGGAAGGCCAGCGCGACGACCTGTGGGAAGGGCGAGCGCGGCACCCGGAAGGCGGGACGCTCGACCTCGCCGGCGCGGCTGCGGCGTACGAAGATCGTATGGCTGACCAGGATGATCGCCCAGGTCGCGATGATGCCGACCGAGGCCAGGTTGAGGACGATCTCGAACGCCTGGGCGGGCACGACGTAGTTGAGCCCGACACCGAGGACGCAGACGGCGGCGGTCATCAGGATCCCGCCGTACGGCACCTTGTGCCGGTTCATCGCCGCGGCGAAACGGGGCGCGGTGCCGGCGGCGGCGAGCGAGCGCAGGATCCGGCCGGTGGAGTAGAGCCCGGAGTTGAGGCTCGACATCGCGGCGGTCAGGACGACCAGGTTCATCACGTCGCCCGCACCGGGTACGCCGACCCGGGACAGCACGGTCACGAACGGGCTCTCGTCGGCCGAGTAGGAGGACCACGGCAGCAGCATCGCGAGCAGCACGACCGAGCCGACGTAGAAGATGCCGATGCGCCAGATGATCGTGTTGATGGCGCGGGGCATGACGCGGCGCGGGTCCTCGGTCTCGCCGGCGGCCACGCCGACCAGCTCGATGGAGGCGTAGGCGAAGATGACGCCCTGGATGACCAGGACCATCGGGAGCATCCCGGCGGGGAACATGCCGCCGTGCTCGGTGATCAGCTGCGGTCCGGGGGTGGTGCCGTCGATCGGGTGCCGGGTCACGATGAGCACGATCGCGATCGCCATGAAGACCACCAGCGTGGCCACCTTGATGAGCGCGAACCAGAACTCCATCTCGCCGAAGAGGCGGACCGAGAGCAGGTTGAGGGTCAGCACGATCACCAGGGCACCCAGGGCGAGCACCCACTGCGGGACCGGCGCGAAGAACGACCAGTAGTGGGCGTAGAGGGCGATCGCGGTGATGTCGGCGATGCCGGTGGTCGACCAGTTGAGGAAGTACATCCAGCCAGCGGTGTAGGCGCCCTTCTCGCCGAGGAACTCCCGGGCGTAGGAGACGAAGGCGCCCGAGGAGGGGCGGTAGAGGATCAGCTCACCGAGGCAGCGCACCACGATGAACGCGACGAGACCGCACGCGGCGTACGCGATGGCGAGGGAGGGTCCGGCGCTCGCCAGGCGCCCGCCGGCGCCGAGGAACAGGCCGGTGCCGATGGCGCCGCCGATGGCGATCATCGTGATGTGGCGAGGCGTCAGCGACTTGCCGTAGCCCTCGTCACCCGCGTCGGTGCGCTGCGGTGGGGCTTCGGTGCCGGTGGAGGATGGCAGGGTCATCGGTCGGTGTTCCTGTCGGTGGTGGGGTCGCGGACGATGTCTCCGAGCGCGCCGTCGACGTGCTCGAGGTGGGCGCGCATCGCCGCCTCGGCGGTCTCCGAGGAGCCGGAGGCGATGGCGTCGACGATCAGGCGGTGCTCGGCGTCGGAGGCCGTACGCCGCCTCTCGTCGAGCTTGTTGAGCAGGGCGGACTGGGTGGCGAGGGCTTCGCGGATCTCCTCGATCACCTTTCCGAAGACGGGGTTGGCCGAGGCGCGGGCGATGGCGATGTGGAACAGCGAGTCGAGGGCGACCCAGACGGCCCCGTCCTCCTCGCGCTCCATCCGCTCGAGCAGGCTGCGCATCTCGTCGAGGTCGTCGCCGTTGTGCCGGGCCGCTGCGTACCCGGCGGCCGGGACCTCGACATGTCGGCGCGCCTCGACCAGGTCGCGTGCGGAGTAGCTGCCGAAGGTCGGGTTGTCGGCGGCGCGCTCGGAGATCACGAAGGTGCCCCGGCCCGTCTGCGACTCCGTCATGCCGAGCGCCTGGAGCGCGCGCAGCGCCTCCCGGACGACCGGGCGGCTGACCCCCAGATCGCGGACCAGGGTCGCCTCGGACGGCAGCCGGGTGCCGACGGGGAAGGTGCCGGACTCGATCTCGGAGCGCAGCTCGGCGAGGACGAGCTCCATGGCGTTGGCGCGGCGAATTGGTTTGACTGTTTGCCTGTCAGACAGGTTCATGGCGATGAGTGTGAGGGCCGTCACCGTCGACTGTCAACCCCGCCTGGCCTGATAGCGTTGTAGGCGTGGGACTGATCGAAGTGGACAAGCTCTAGCCACCGCACTGCCGGTGGCTCTCGCCTGACGCGCTCGCGTCAGCATGCCCGGCACGTTCGCCTCTGCGAACGCGCGATCACGACCCTTCGGTCGACCTCGTGGTGCTTACGTCTTCGACCTGTCACCGACTCCCGTCGCGCGCCCTCATGGCGCTCGACGGACGAGAAAGAGAACCCACCGCGAATGTCCACCTCATCCGCCATCACCCTGCGCAACCTCACCTTCGAGTGGCCCGACGGCACCGTCGCGCTCGACGGCGTCAACGGCACCTTCGGCTCCGACCGGACCGGCCTGATCGGCCGCAACGGCGCCGGCAAGTCCACCCTGCTCCGCCTCGTCGCCGGCGAGCTGACCCCGACCTCGGGACAGATCGAGGCCGGCGGCGAGGTCGGCTATCTACCGCAGACGCTCACCCTCCGGCGGGAGGCCACGATCGCCGAGCTGCTCGGTATCGACGCCACCCTCGCCGCGATCCGGGCCATCGAGTCCGGCGAGGTCGATCAGCGCCACTTCGACACCATCGGCGACGACTGGGACATCGAGTCCCGCGCCGACGAGGCCCTGCACCAGATCGGCTTCTCCGCCGCTGATCTCGACCGTCGCGTCGCCGAGATCAGCGGCGGGGAGGGCATGCTGATCGCGATCACCGGCCTGCGGATCCGGCGCACCCCGATCACGCTGCTCGACGAGCCCACGAACAACCTGGACCGGGCCACCCGCGCCAAGCTCGCCGAGTTCGTCGACCAGTGGCCGGGGACGCTCGTGGTGGTCAGCCACGACCTCGAGCTGCTCGAGCACATGGACAGCACGACCGAGCTGTACGGCGGCACGCTGACCACGTTCGGCGGGCCCTACAGCGCCTGGAAGGAGCACCAGGACCAGGAGCAGGCGGCCGCTCTCCAGACCGCTCGGTCAGCGCAGCAGGCGCTCAAGGTCGAGAAGCGGCAACGCATCGAGGCGGAGACGAAGCTCGCCCGCCGCGAGCGGACCGCGAAGAAGACCCAGAAGGACGGCGGGATCCCGAAGATCCTCGCCGGCAACCGGGCCAGCAAGGCCCAGGCGTCCGCCGGCTCCCTCCGCTCGACGCTCGACGACAAGGTGAAGGCCGCCCAGGCCGCCGTCGATGCGGCCGGGACCCGCGTACGCCACGACGAGCACATCCATCTCACCCTCCCCGACCCCGGCGTCCCGCGCGGCCGCCGGATCGCGGAGCTCGAGGACGAGGGCCGCACCGTCGTGGTCCAGGGGCCCGAGCGGGTGGCACTGATCGGCGCGAACGGCTCCGGCAAGTCGACCCTGCTGACGCATCTCGTGGAGGGCTCCGGTCCCGTGGCCGGGCGGCCGCACGGCCGGCTGCTCACCGAGCTGGTCGGGGTGCTCCCCCAGCGCCTGGACGGCCTCGACGAGGAGGCGAGCGCGATGGAGAACGTACGCGCCGTCGCGCCGGAGACGCCGCCCGGCACGATCCGCAACCAGCTCGCCCGGCTCCTGCTTCGCGGCGACAGCGTGGACCGACCGGTCCATACGCTCTCGGGCGGCGAACGCTTCCGCGTCTGTCTCGCCCGCCTGCTCCTCGCCGACCCGCCGGCCCAGCTGCTGATCCTCGACGAGCCGACGAACAACCTCGACATCACCAGCGTCGAGCAGCTCGCCGAGGCGCTCGACGCCTACCGCGGCGCCCTGCTGGTGGTCAGCCACGACTTCGGGTTCCTGGAGCGGATCGGCATCGACACCGTCCTCGAGCTCGACGCGGACGGGCACATGCACCAGCGTCGGGGTCTGGACGAGGCCACCTCACCCGCCTGAGGCGTCGCGGAGGGTGCGCTCGTAGAAGGTCTGGTGGGCTCGGGCCGCACGCTCCCAGGTGTAGCCGGCGGCCAGCTCGCGCCCGGCCGCCGGCTCGGGCGGCGTGTCCAGGACCTTGCCGAGCGCGACGGCGATCTCCGCCGGCGAGGTGGCGTACGCGACGGTCTCGGCGAAGACCTCGCGCAGCACCGGCAGGTCGCGCGCGACGACGGGTACGCCGGCGGCGAGCGCCTCCAGGGCGGCGAGCCCGAAGCCCTCCTTGGTGGAGACCATCGCGAGCACGCGGGCCTCGGCCACCAGGGCCGGGAGCTCGTCCTCGGCGACCACCCCGGTCACGACGACCGGCACACCGAGCTCGCGGGCCCGGGCGTCGAAGGTCGCCCGGTAGTCGCGGTAGTCGAAGAGCGTCTCCCCGCCCCCGAAGACCAGCGTCAGGTCCTCGTGCTGGGGCTCGGTGGCGCGCAGCGTGGCGTACGCCTCGAGCAGGTCGAGCGAGCCCTTGCGCGGCTCGATCCCACCGAGCGCGAGCACGTAGGGCCCGAGGCGGTCACGCCACATCGCGCGCCCGGCGTGGTCGGCGGCGCCCGCCGCGAACCGGTCCGCGTCGACGCCGTTGGGGATGACCTCCGGGGTGAACCCCCATCCGGCCGCGACCTCGTCGGCCACCGACTGCGACACGCAGATCCGGGCGTACGGCTCGACGACTGCCTTCTCGTGGCAGGCGGCGAGCTGCGGGGTGGTGAAGTGGTCGAGGTGGTGGATGGTGCGGACGCACGGCAGGGCCGCGTTGGCGCTGATGCAGTCCTGGGCGTGCACGATGTCGAAGCCGTCTCGCTCCCGCTCGAAGGCGGTGTTCAGCACCTCGATCGAGCGCACGATCCGCTCCCCCACCGACTCCTCGTCCCGTGCCTCGAACGGCACCGCATGGACGGTGACGGCGGCGTCGACCGGGCGGAAGAAGGCCGTGTCGCCGTGCCGGCCGAGGGTCCAGACATGGACGTCCTCGCCGAGCGTGGCCAGTGCCTCGGCGAGCGCCAGCGTGTGCACGACGCCGCCGCGCGGCCGGGTGGAGTAGGTCAGCAGCGCGATCCTCATTCCGGCCTCCCCGGGAGCTGGTAGGCCGTCGGGGTGAGCTCCTTGAGGTGGTGGAGGACCCGGCGGGAGCGGGCGATCTCGGCCTCGACGTCGATCTCCGCGACCGCGAGGCCGCCCTTGGAGGTGGTGCGGGCGAGGATCTCGCCGCCGGGGCCGACGACCTTGGCCTGCCCCAGGAACCGCAGCCCACCCATCACCCCGGTCTGGTTGGAGGAGACCCAGACGACCTGGTTCTCGGCCGCGCGGGCCTGGTCGTAGAGGTCGAAGAGCCGCGACTGCCGGTCCTGCGGGAGCCGCGAGGCGCGGTCGGTGACCGAGGCCGGCCAGGCCGAGAGGCAGGCGATCACCGACGCCCCGTCGAGCGCGAGGGTGCGCGCCGCCTCCGGGAAGGTCTTGTCGTAGTCGATGAGCATCCCGAGCCTCCCGACCGGGGTGTCGAAGGCCGCGAACCTCTCCCCCGCGGCGTACACGAGCGACTCGCCGGCGGGCTGGTGCACCTTGCGGTGGCGCCCGAGGATCCCGTCGCCGCTGAGGCAGACGGCGGAGTTGTAGAGGCGGGCCTGGCCGTCGGCGACGACCTCCTCGGCGTAGCCGAGGCAGATCACCATGTCGCCGGCCGCCGCGATTACCCGGCCCAGCTCGAAGGAGTCCTCGGTGAGAGCCGGCGGGAGCGCGTGCGGGTCGGGGTGGCGCAGGTCGGAGAGGTAGCCGCCGAGGGTCGCGTCCGGGAGGACCAGCAGGCCCACCCCGTTGCGGCGGGCGTCCTCGACGATCCCCTCGAGCTTGGCGACCGCGCGGGTCAGGTCGCGTCCGAAGTGAGCCGCGACGGCCCCGATACGCACGTTCGACATGGTGCTCAACCTATCCGTCGTCATCGTTCCTGCCCGGAAATCCCCTCAGGCCGCCGAGGCGTCGAGAGGGCTCGGCGAGCGGCGACGGGCCAGGTCCGCGGCACGCTCGGTCGCCCGGTCGGCTCGACCGGTGATGACGCCGGTGACGTGCTCGGCGTCCGCGGCGATGCCGAGGAAGCGGCCCGAGCCCCAGGTGTGCATCCAGGGCAGCCCGAGGAAGTGGAGCCCGGCGACGGCGCTCACGCCCCGGGTGTGGGTCGGCCTCCCGGTCCCGTCGAAGACGCCGGCGCGCACCCAGCGATAGTCGGGCCGGTAGCCGATCGCCCAGATGATCGTGGTGATGCCTGCCTCGGCGAGGTCGAGGCCGGTCGGGTCGTCCTCGGGCTCCCAGACCGGGCGGTACGCCTCGACGGGCGCGACGTCGAGCCCCTGCGCCTCGATGTGGGCGTCGATGTCGCGGCAGATGGAACGGTAGACGTCGTCGGCGGAGTCGAGGGCGTCGCGCAGCGTCGGCGCGATCGCGAGATCCGTGCCGGCACCGGACTCGAGCCGCCCGTAGAGTCGCATGCCCTCGGCTGCGAACTGGCGCAGGTCGATGTCGCGTCCGCCGTCGCGGCCGGTGACGTAGTGGTTGGTCTTCTCCCGGGCGGCCAGCCCGCCCGGGTAGCTCGCGACCGGGGTGTCGTAGAGCCCCATCTCGGCCAGCCAGGTCATGCAGTCTCGGCCGCGGTGGAACCGGGCGACCCGGGGAGCGTCGCCGATCGCGAGGTGCACCTGGCGTCCCTCCAGGTGGAGGTCCTCGGCGATCTGTGCTCCGGACTGCCCCGAGCCGACCACCAGCACCCCGCCCGGGCGCAGCCGCGCGGCGGACTTGTAGTCGGCCGAGTGCAGCTGGTCGACAGCCGGGTCGAGCGCGGGCGCCCAGGCCGGCACGACCGGTACGTGATAGCCGCCGGCGGCGACCACGACCTGCTCGACCTCCCAGGCCTCGGCGCCCTCCGGTCCCTCCGCCTCGACCAGGAACCCGCCCTCGGCGCGCTGGGTCAGCGAGGTCACCCGGGTGTGCTCACGCAGCGGCGGGCCGAAGCTCGGCGCGTAGCCGGCGAGCCACCTCACCACCTCGTCGCGGGTCATGAAGCCGTCCGGGTCGGGGCCGGCGTACTCGTAGCCGGGCAGGCGGCAGTGCCAGTTGGGCGTCACCAGGGTGAAGTTGTCCCAGCGGGTGTCGGCCCACTCGTGACCGGCGGTGCCGGCCTCGAGGACGACGTGGTCCACGCCGTCGCGGACGAGGAACCAGCTGGCGGCCAGGCCGGCCTGCCCGCCGCCGACGATCGCGACGGTGGTGCGGTGGATGATCATCGGGACTCCTGCGGCGTCAGTGTGTCAGGGAGGGGCGGGTGCATGGCGAGGACGGTGACGTACTGCCCGAACTCGTACGCAGCAGCCGATGCCCGCAGCTGATCGGCGGTCGCCATCGCGCTGGTGCAGGCGAAGCCGAACTTCGCCCGGACCCGGTCGGAGGCGGTCCCCAGCGCAGTGAGGCTGCGGTCGAGGAAGTCGTCGACGGCGTACGTCCCGCCGACCGCGAGGTGCTCGTGCATCACCAGCGAGGGTGAGTAGCAGTCCTCGACCCGGCCGTCGGGCCAGCGCACGGTGAAGGTCATCTCAGGCATGACCGTCACCCACCGGGGAGAACGGCTCGGCGGTCGCCAGCGCCGAGGGGTACGCCTCGGGCCGGCGGTCCCGCAGGTGGAACATCGCCCGGCGCGCGGTCGCCAGCGCGCTGGGGACATCGAGCTCGGCCACGGCCATGCCGGCCTCGACGCCGGTGGTCGCCAGGACGTCGCCGCCCGGACCGACCACCTTGGCGTTGGCGACGAAGCGGAGCTTGCCGAAGGTCCCGTGCTGGTTGGAGGCGAGCCAGACGACCTGGTTCTCGAGCGCCCTGGCGGCGTCGAAGAGGTTGAACCGCTTGGTCCACCGGTCGTCCTCGATCGAAGCGCTGGTGGCGGTGCGGGAGGCCGGCCAGGCGGAGATGCAGGCGATCACCTCGGCGCCGTCGACGGCGAGCGCGCGGGCTCCCTCGGGGAACGCCTTGTCGTAGCAGATCAGGGTGCCGATCCGGCCGGCCGGAGTGTCCACGCAGCCGAACCCGTCGCCGGCCGCGTAGTAGAGGTTCTCCCCCAGCGGCTGGTGCACCTTGCGGTGGGCGCCCAGCACGCCGTCGCCGGTGACCACGGCTGCGGTGTTGTAGCGGGACCCGCCGTCGGACTCGCACAGGCCGACGACGACGGTCATGTCTCCGGCCAGCGCGGCGACCCGGGCGAGCTCGGGGCCGTCGATGTCCATCACGGGCGGGAGGTCCTCGGGCGCCTCGTCGTGGTTGCCGTCGCGCCCGGCCCCGAGCACGGAGAGATAGCCGCCGAGGCAGGCCTCGGGAAGCGCGAGCAGGCCGACTCCGGCCTGTCGGGCGTTGCCGATGAGGGCGCCGATCTGGGCGAGGTTCTCGTCCACGTCGCGGCCGAAGCCGGCGCAGACGGCGGCGACGGCGCTGCCGCGGTGGGTGTCGGTGGAGGTCATGTCGCAGGTCCTAGTCCGGTGACGGTGTGGTCGATGGCGTCGGTGACGGTGCCGTCCGGCCAGCGCAGGCCGACGCCTGTGCCCGGGACGAGCTCGCCGCAGACGGCGGAGGAGACGAAGCCGGGCAGGCCGGGTGGTTCCGGCATCCGGCCGGATTCCTCAGTGTTGAGCATCGCGAAGCCCGGGAAGCAGGTGAACCAGTCCGCGACGGAGGCCGCTTCCGGCGTGGGGACCGCGGCGACGTCGATGATCGCCCGGCAGCCGCTGGCCTCGGCGAGCATGCCCGCGGTGCCGACCACGCCGGCCATGCTGACGTCCTTGGCGGCCGTCGGGGCCAGCGCGGGGACGACTCCGGACAGCGCCCGCAGCTCGGCCGAGGTGCGGTGCGAGGAGGAGTCCCACTGGCGGCCGTGGTAGCCGGGTCGCCAGCCGCCGCCCAGGTCCGCGCTCAGGCGGAGCCGGTGGCCGGGTGCTCCCCCGCCGCCGGGGACCGGACGTCCGGTGCGCCCGAGGGCCGTGACCGAGAGCGCGGCGGGGACGCCGAGCTGGGTGTGCCCGCCGAGGACGGGTACGCCCCACGCCTGTGCCGCCTCGGCCAGCCCGCGCACGATCCGGCGGGCGAAGGAGGCGTCCCGGGCGCCGATGGCGTCGAGCAGGCCGACCGGCTCCGCGCCCATCGCGGAGAGGTCGTTGACGTTGACCAGGACCGCGCACCAGCCGGCCCACTCGGGGTCGCGCTCGACCATCGAGGGCAGGATCGCGTCGCAGGCCGCGACCAGGTCGCTGCCGGGCACGGGCGCTCCGTCGTCACCGCGAAACCCGGGGGTCGACCGCCCGACGAGGGCACCGATCAGGTCGCCGAGAGGCGACTTGGTGGCCTCGGACAGCTGCCGGATTCGTTCCATCGGCCACTCCATCACCACATGGGTCATCTCGTGGAGGTGGATCCGCTCGCGCGGGACCCAGCCGAGGCGCCGGAAGAGACCCTCGTTGCGGGCCTGGACGGTGGCGTCGAAGCGGAGCGCACCGGCCTGCTCGGCCGCGGCGCAGGCCGCCCGGACCAGCGCCGCGCCCACGCCGAGAAGCTGGCGGGCGTCTGCCTTGACCGCGAGCCGGCTCCCCCGCCACCAGCCCACGTCACGGGTACCCGGCTGTGCCGGGTGATGGGCCGGGTGGAGGCGTACGCCGCCCAGGAACTCGCCGTCGTCGGCTCGGGCAAGCAGGACGATCCGGCGTGGGTCCTCGTCGACGTCGTCGAGGTCGGAGCCCGCGAACAGGCCCTGCTCGGTCACGAAGACCTCACGGCGCAGGCGGAGGTAGGCCTCGTGGTCGGCGGCGGTCTCGGCGCGGACCACGCGGTATCCCTCCAGGCTCGGCGCCCGGCGTACCCCACCGGCCAGGATGACCTCGTCGAGCAGCTCGGTCATGCCGACTCCTCCCCACAGGCTCCGAGGGCGGAGCAGGCGCCGCAGGACGCGCAGCCGGCGGCCTGGTCGGCGCCGGCCATCCCGGCCCTGCGCAGCAGCGCCGCCACCCGGGAGGTGACCCGGTAGACGTCGGCATGAGGCGGAGCGGGGATGCCGTCGACGTCCTTGGCGAGGGTGCCGGCCAGCGGGCGGTAGGGCACCACGAACGGGTAGACGCCCATCGCGATGAGCTCCTCGCAGCCGGCGACCAGCTCGTCGGGGTCCTCGCCGAGGCCGACCAGAATGTAGGTCGAGACCTGGTTCCAGCCGAAGACGCGGACCGCCTCCGTCCACGCTGCGCGATATTCGCTCAGAGGAACCGAGCCCTTGCCCGGCATCCAGCGCAGCCGGGCCTCGTCGTCGAGCGACTCGACGTGGATGCCGATCGAGCGGGCACCGGCGTCGTAGAGCTCCTGGATCGAGGCCAGGTCGCCCGGCGGTTCGCACTGCACCTGGATGGGCAGGTCCGGCACCGCCTCCCGCACGGCGCGTACGCAGCGGGCCAGATGGGTCGCGCCGCGGTCACGACCCCGGGAGGTCCCGGTGGTCATCACCATCTGGGTGACCCCGTCGAGCTCGACCGCCGCCTTGGCGACCTCGGCGAGCTGGGCGGGCTGCTTGACCGCGATCGTGGAGCCCTGGCGCAGCGACTCCTCGATCGCGCAGAACCGGCAGCGCTCCTCCTCGGCGTAGCGAGCACATGTCTGCACCACGGTGGTCGCGAGCACGTTGGCCGAGTGCAGGCGGGCGATCTTGTCGTAGCCGACGCCGTCGGCGGTGGTCAGGTCGTAGAAGCGGGGCCGGGCGACGGCCTCAACCCCGAGACCGGTGTCGGCTCCGTCGAGGAGCAGCTTGCCGCCGCGTACGGAATAGGGGCTGCGGGGGTTGAGCGGGATGGCCGCGCCGACCCCGTCCAGGAGGACGTGGCCGTCGTCGCTCGGTCCCGCGCCCGAGCGGCGGGCGACGGGAGCGTCGAGCAGGCGGATCCCCTGGATGGCGACGTCGACGCGGGTGCTGGACGAGATCGGCGAGGTCATGGCCGGTCCCTCAGAGGTTGTAGGTCGAGTTGATGATGGCGCCCTTGCGGGCGTAGTGGATCAGCGCGTCCTGGACGTCGAGCGGGTGCGACGGCACGACGCCCTCGATCAGGTCCTCCTCGCGCAGGCCGTGGAGCCCCATCCCGAAGCGGCAGCAGAAGACTGTGCCGCCCTCCTTGATGAACGTCTCGATGGCGCCGTTGGTGTTGAGCTCGCCGGGGAACCCGGCGTCGCCCATCGTCGGGAAGCCACGCGAGGCCATGCAGGCCAGGGTGCCCGGCCCGTAGAAGTAGATGGCGGAGTCGAAGCCCTTGCGCAGCGCACGGGTCGCCTGCAGGACGGCGACGAAGCTGACCGAGGACTCGTGCGGGATGCCGTGGACGAGGGTGAAGTAGCTCTCCCCGTCCTCGGCCTGGTAGTCGGGGAAGATCTTCGTCGAGCCGTAGATGTTGGTGCCCGGCTGCGACGAGGGGTGCGGGATCTCGCCGAGCGACTTGGCCATGTTCTCGGCGATCTGGGCGTCGATGTCAGCGGTGTCAGTGGTCACGAGGGTCTCCAGGGAGTTTCGGGTGAGCGGTGCGGGATGGGAGCGGACTCGTCGTCCTTGACGAGCGGCCGGCGGCGGAGCCGCCGGTCTCAGCCGTAGAGGGCTGAGAAGTTGTGGTGGAAGAAGGCGTCGGCGAGCTCGCCGTCGCCGGCCGCGGCGGCCAGCCGGGCGTGCTCACCGGCGAAGTCGCCCCACGGGGCGTCGGTGGCGAAGAGGATGCGGTCGTGCCCGACGCCGCGGCGCTCGATCTCCTGGACCAGCCAGGCCGGCGCGAAGCCGATCGCCCAGCTGGTGTCGGTGTAGACCTGCATCCCGGCCTCGATCCAGTCGAAGAGCCGGCCGCCGATGAGCTTCATGTGGCCGCTCATCCCGCCGCCGAGATGCACGAGATGGAGACGTACGTCGCGGGCGTAGCGCTCCACGAGCGTGCTGATCTGGTCGATATCGGAGGCGGCGCCGGGTGAGGTGTGCACGTGCACGGTCAGGTCGTGCTCGCGGGCGGCGGCGAAGACCTTGTCGAGCTGCTCGAGGCAGTCCGGGTCGGTGGGATGACCGCCGAGCAGGAAGCTGGTCTTGAGGGCGGCCACGCCCTCCTCGCCGGCGAGGGCGAGGGCGGCGTCGTTGCGGGCGGAGTCGGTCGGCTTCGGCGAGACCCACAGGCCGCACCGGATCCGGTCGTCGCTCTGCGCGGCCTCGATGGCCAGGTGGTTGAGGCCGAAGGCGGCGTCCGGGTCGGGTACGCCGTAGTTCGGCAGCACCAGCGCCCGCTCGATCCGGTCGGCGTCGAGGTCGGCGACCAGCTCCTTCACGGTGGCTTTCGCGGTCACGTCGGCGGTGATCGCCGGCCCCCCGTAGAAGGGGTACGCCGGCAGCCGGCCGATGTGGCGGTGCGCATCGCGAAGGGGCTTGGTCATGGCATCAAGCCTTCGGCCCGGGTGTTTCGGGCTGGTTACCCCTGGAATACGGAGTGCGTGTCGGTTCGTAAGTTCGGTGTAACCGTCACGATCGGACCAGGGAGTCGAGCATCCGGCCGAGCGCCGCGGGCGCGTCGACATGGGCGAGATGGCCCTGACCCGGGAGGCGATGGGCCTCGGCATCCGGCAGCCGCCGCCTGATCTGCTCGAACGACGTGCCGTACGGAGCGGTGTCGGCGTTGTCCTCGCCGATGATCAGGTCGACCAGACCCGCATGCGACCCCAGCGAGCCGGGCATCTCGGCCAGCGAGAGCGCCCGGATCTCGGCGTAGAGGGGTTCGCCGAGCCGACGCAGCGTCGCCCAGGCAGCGGGGTCGGATCGGAGGATCTCGACATGCTCTCCCGAGAACCCGGAGACCTGCCGGTTCACGATCTCGACGCTGCGGTCCCAGTCGCCGAGGGCGTCGGCCTCACACAGCGAGGGCAGCGCATGGTCACCGAAGCCCGGCGCGACCGGCTCGTACGCGATGACGTGCTCGACGGGGCGTTCGGAGGCGAGCAGGAGGGCGATGAGACCGCCGTAGCTCCAGCCGAAGATGTCTCGGGGTTCGCCGATCTGGTCGAGAACGGCCGCCAGGTCGTCCACCTCGGTCCGGATCGAGTAGTCGTCACCGAGCGGGCCCGACGGCGTGCGTCCTCGCCGGTTGAGGATCGAGACCGACGGCCAGGCGGTCATGGCCCGGGCGACGTGGCGCCATCCTGCGGCATCGCTCATGACGCCCGGCACCATGAGCAGGCCCGGGCCGCCGTCGCCGTAGACATCGACCGTGACCCAGCTGTCGCCAGTCGACACGGATTTCTGAAATGTTCGCTCCATAAACCTATTATGAAGCGGACGCTCTACAATTCAACTCATGAGCCCCCGACCCGTGGGACGTCCCCCGATGTTCGATCGAGACGATGCCGTGCTGGCAGCAGCACGCCTCTTCTGGAGCCGCGGCTACTCCGGCACGACCACACGCGCGCTCAGCACCGCCCTGGGCATGTCGACCTCGAGCATCTACGCCGCGTTCGGCAGCAAGGCCGGCCTCTTCGAGGAAGCCGTTCGCACCTATGCCGAGCGCTACCGGACGATCTACGTCGAAGCATGCGCGGCGCCCGATCTGGACGACGTTCTCAGCCAGCTCCTTCGTCGCTCGGTCGAGGAGTTCACCCAACCCACCGCTCGGCATCCGGGCTGCCTGATCAGCAGTGCGGCGATGACCGACGCACCGGACACCATCGACACCCGGACCTATGTGCGTGAGCTGCACGCGTCCAACGAGCGGACCCTCCGGGAGCGCATCGAACGTGCCCAGCGCGAGGGTCAGCTCGAGACCGGCATCGCGCCGTCGACGCTCGCCTCGCTGACGCAGACGCTCTGGCACGGTCTGTCGGCCCAGTCCAACCAGGGCCTGGATCGTGGCGCGCTCATGGAGATCGTCGACGCGGCCCTCGGGGCGCTGAACTAGCTCCCCGAGGGCCCCACCTCAGGCGCCCTCACCCAGGAGGGCGGCGCCCGCGGTGGCGTACATCGTCGACTTGATCTTCCCGAGGGTGTCGGCGGATTTTCCGGCGAGCGGGGCGACGCGGGCGATGGTCTGCTCGAGGAGCTCGGCCTCGGGAGCGGTGCCGTCGACGATGCCGGCGGCGAGCGCGTCCGGGCCGGGGAAACGGCGGCCGGTGGTCATGGAGTCGGTCGCCGCCCGCGGGGTGAGCTTGGCCTGGATCAGGGCGGCCATGCCGGGGGTGAACGGGATCTGGATGTCGACCTCGGGGAAGCAGAAGAAGCCGCGGTCCTCGCGCATGACCCGCCAGTCGAGGGTCATCGCGAGCATCGCGCCGGCGCCGAAGGCGTGCCCGTTGATGGCGGTCGCCGTCGGCACCGGGAGGACCAGGAGCCGGGCGAGGAGAGCCTGGACCTGGGCGACGTACGGCTCGAACTGGTCGGCGTTCTGGCCGAGCCAGTCGAGGTCGAGGCCGTTGGAGTAGAACTTTCCGGTCGCGGTCAGCACCAGCGGGGCAGGCGCGGCCACGACCTTGTCGAGGGCGTCGTTCACCGACGTCATCCAGTCGGGGCTGAACCGGTTCTCGGTGTCGCCGATGTCGAGGACGTACACATCGTCCGTCTGGGTCAGGGTCGTCGTCATTCTTGTTCCTTTCGGGGGTCAGCCGCGCGGGGAGCGCAGGCTCTCGAGGCCGTTGTTGAGGAGGTACTGGGTCACGTTGAGGGCGACGTGCCGGTCGGGTGCCGGCTCCTTGCCCTTGGCCATCCGCCACATCTGGACGCTGTAGTAGGTCAGCTCGGTGAGGCTGTCGAGCATCCGGATGCCGCTGCGTCGCGGGTTGACGACGCTTTCGTCGGCGCGGCCGGCCAGGAGCTGCGCCGGGAAGTCGGGCTGCACGGTGAGCGGTCTTCCCAGGCCGACGAGGTCGACGGCGCCGGACTCGACCGCGTCGACCATCCCGCCGGCCGTACGGAACCCGCCGGTGAGCATCAACGGCAGCGTCGGCAGCTCAGCGCGGACGCGCTCGGCGTACGCCAGGAAGTAGGCCTCACGTCGCCGGGTGCTCGCCTTGAGCGACGGGTCCACGCCGAGCATGGCGGCCGAGGTGTAGGTGCCGCCGGATATCTCGAGCAGGTCCAGGCCCTCCTCGGCGAGCGCGTGGACGACCTCGAGGGACTCCTCCTCGCCGAAGCCGCCCTTCTGGAAGTCGGCCGAGTTGAGCTTGATCGCGACCGGTGTCTCTCGTCCGACTTCCGCGCGGATGGCGCGGAGCACCTCGAGCACGAAGCGTCGCCGCTTCTCCGCTGTTCCGCCCCAGGCGTCGGTGCGCTGGTTGGAGAGCGGCGAGAGGAACTGGCTGATCAGGTAGCCGTGCGCGCCATGGATCTGTACGCCGTCGAAGCCTGCCCCGGTCACGACCTTCGCGGTCGTGGCGAAGCGGCGGATCAGGTCCTCGATCTCGGCTTCGGTGAGCGCGCGGGGCTCGGCGAAGAGGCCGCCGGTGCCGGGGACGGCGACCGCCGAGGGCGCCACCGGACGGGCGGTGAGCGTACGCGGCGTCTGCCGCCCTGGGTGGTTGATCTGGACCCAGACCTTCGAGCCGCCTGCTTTGGCGATCTGCGCCCACTCGGCGAGGTCGTCGACGTGGTGATCGTTCTCGACGACGACGTTGCCGGGCTCGCCGACCGCGGTGCGGTCGACCATCACGTTGCCGGTGATCGAGAGCCCGACGCCGCTGTTCGCCCAGCGCCGGTAGAGGTTCTTGATCCGGCTTCCCGGGGTGAAGTCGCGGCGCCCCAGGCCTTCGCTGAGGGCCGCCTTGGCGAGCCGGTTCGGGATCACGAACCCGTTCGGCAGCTCCAGCGGCTGGGCCAGGATCGACTGGTCTCGGGTCACGGGTTGCTCCTCGGTATGGACGGATCTGCGGGTGTTGCCTTGGACGGACGTGGCTCGAGCGGGACGGCGAGAATGGCGCGGACGGCAGCCTCCAGGCGGGCGGCGGTCGCCGCGTCGGCGTCGCGGTCCTCGAGGAGGCAGCGACGCAGGATGCCGCCGGGTAGGTCGACGACGCAGACCGCGATCGCCTCGACCGCGATCCGGTCACCGCGGTCCCACACCCCGCGCGCCAGCGCGATCAGCACCTCGACGAACTTCTCCTGCACGGAGCTCAGCTCGGTCTCGATCTCGGGCGGAAGATCGGCCGAGAAGAGCTGGTCGCGGCGCTGGGCGAAGAACAGCCGAGCGCTGGCCGGGAAGCGGCGTACGAACTCGACGGGGGTCAGCGACACCGCGACGACGGCGTCCTCGCCGGAGCTCTCGGCCCGCTCGGCCATCGCCTCCGCCATCAGGTCGCCCAGCCGGCACCAGGACCGCAGCCACAGCCGGGCGAGCAGTACGTCCTTCGAGCCGAACGCGTGGTAGATCGTCCCGTTCGACGCCCCTGCCGCAGTGGCCAGCGACCGCAGCGTCAGCCCGGACGGGTCGCCGCTGGTCACGATCTGCTCGGCGACGTCGAGGAGGTCGTCGAGCGTGTGGAGCCGCTGGCGGGACATGCCACGACTCTAAATAGAGCAGATGCTCTAGATCAATGGCTCCAGGTGTGTCGGCCGTCACGTCGACGCCCGACCTGGTGTACTCGAACTGCTGTAGTCAACGACGAGGAGTGGGGAGAACGCGCGTGAGCAAGGACGAGTCTTGGGATGGAACGGTCGTCAAGAAGTCACGGGCGATGCTGGACGGGTCGAACCTCTACCGGCGGGTGACGATCCGGACCGCGTCCGGCGAGACCCAGAAGGTCCGCGTCGACCGAGCCCTGTGGAAGGAGCTCGAGGTCGGGGACCGGATCGTGAAGGAAGCCGGCCAGGACCCGCACCGCGCCTGAGAACGGTCTCGTGAACATGCCCGTGCCGAACCGGCCGGATCCTGTGGCTGCGGCCACGGACCTGGTCCGCGAGCGATTCCCCGCGGCGCAGCAGGCCTGGCTCGGCGGGTCGGTGGTCCTCGGCGGCGCGACGCCGATGTCAGACCTCGACATCACCGTGCTCGACCCGACCGCGCTGGTGCACCGCGAGTCGCTGCGACACCTGGGCTGGCCGGTGGAGCTCTTCGTGCACACCGAGGCGAGCATCCGCCACTTCGTCACCGCGAATCAGGCCGAGCGCAAACCCACGATGGCGCGGCTCGTCGCCCGAGGCGTACCCCTGCTGCCCGGTGACGGTGGAGCGGCCGTACGTCGCTTCTGCTCCGAGGTGCTCGAAGCCGGTCCCGCTCCCCTGCCGACCGAGACGCTGGCAGCCGCTCGGTATGCGCTGAGCGACCTCGTCGACGATCTGCTGGGCGCCGAGCCGGGTCCGGAAGGCACCGCGATCGCGGTCGAGACGTGGCGGCGTACGGCCGAGCTGCTCCTCGACGTCAACGGCCGCTGGCGCGGCGGTGGCAAGTGGCTGATGCGCGAGATCGTCACCCTCGACTCGGACACGGGAACCACCTGGGCGTCGCGCCTTGACGCCGGCCTCGCCGCGGCCCTGACCGGCGACACAGCGGTGCTCCGGAAGACCGCTGAGGACTGTCTCGCCCTGGCCGGCGGCCGACTCTGGGAAGGGTTTCACCAAGCGGCGCCGGTCCGTCCCGAACCGGTCAACGATCCAGATCAGGAGAGCCGGTAGAACCGCCAGAACCCGAACCCCTCGATCGGGAGGACCTCGAACCCGCTGAACCCCGCGGCCTCGCCGTAGCCCTGCAAGGTCGACGGCCGCATCACCGTCCCGGTCCCGACGCTCAGCGGCGACGAGAGCCCGTCCGGCAGGCACACCAGCAGGCTGAACCCGTACATGATCCGCTCCAGCTCATCTCCGTCTGGAGCGAAGCTGTCCGCCACCGCCTCGTCCATCACCACCAGCGATCCCCCGGGCGCCAGCGTCTTCCTGACCGCGCTGAGCACCTCGACCGGCCGCGGCATGTCGTGCACGCACTCGAAGGCGAAGGCCACGTCGACGGTCCCCTCCTCGAGAGTCGCCGCGTCCTGGCACAGGAACCGCACCCGATCCTCGACCCCCGCCTCTCGGGCGTTCGCCGTCGCCATGTCGACCGAGGGCTGGTCGATGTCGATCCCGAGCACGGTCGCCTCGGGGTAAGCACGAGCCAACGCGATGCTCGACCATCCCCCACCGCAGCCCACGTCGAGAATCTGACAGCCCGGCGCGGAGAGCGCGTCATGGACCTCGGGGACGCCGGCCAGCGCCGGCCCCAGTTGCTTCTCGTACCACGGCCGATTGGCATCCGCCTGCGACTGCCGAGCGTCATCCCCCAGCTCGTCCCAGCTGACCCCACCACCATTCCGGTACGCCTCCATCAGCCGAGGCAGCACCGGCCCCACCGCCCCGAACATCCGCGCGATGGGCGCCAGATAAGCCAGGCTCGTCGGATCGGTCATCACCTCCGCCGTGCTGGCCGGGATCCCGAACCGCCGCTCGTCCGGACCCCCGTCCTCCTCGACCACCAACAGACCGCTCACCGCCTGCTGCTCGAGCCACTCCCGCGCATACCGAACCTGCGTCCCCGTACGCCCCGCCAGCTCCACCGCACTCGCCGCTCCCTCATCCGCCAGCGACCGATACCACCCGAGCCGGTCCCCGATGAAGATCGAGACCACCTCGACCGTGCCGAGGAGCGACCCGAAGAGCCGCTCCGCAACCTCATCCGCTGTCGGCTGGGATGCATCCATCTGCACAGCCTCGCCTAGGGTCATCTTCATCTAGGCAGTCCAGCTCGGCGATACTTGGTTTGAGGTACAGGGTGTCGACCTCCGATGCGATACCGTCACGAGCGAATGGGAACTGCCTGCGAACCGTCAAAGGCCGCCCCCCCCTTGAGGGTCAAATGGCAACGGCGTTCACAATCGGACGACCAGGCTGGACAACGTGTTGACTCGCTTTTGAAGCCCTCCTGGTTTGCTGCCGCTGCTGTTGAAGTCCGGAAGGATGAACAGCATGCCGAAGAAGGTTGCTCCTGCTCTGAAGGAGCGTGCTGCGCGACCGGTGTTGAAGCACCGAGGCGAGTACCCGACCACGACAGCCGCGGTAGCGACGGTGAGCAAGTACGTCGATGTTGGCAAGTAACACCTGCGGTGTTGGGCGGCGCAGGCTCATGTGGATGCCGAGGAGCGGCCCGGGGTCACGAGCAGCGAGTCGGCTGAAATGAAGCGGCTGAAGGCCAAGGTTCTGCGGCTGTGTGAGGGCATCGAGATCTTGAAGCGACCACGATCTTCTTCGCTGGAGAGCTCGACCACCGCAACCGCTAAGTCGGCCGTTGATCGCCGCTTTCTCCGAGGAGCGACGTGCCCGCAGGTGCACGCTCGAGCCGTTCTGCGTACGAGCAGGGCCTGCAGATCGCCGAGCGCGCCCAACACTCTTGGCGCCGGGCTGACCGGCCAGTTGCCGAACGGACCGTGACCGATGGGATCATCGTCGATGCGGGCCGTGACATCGCCTGGCCCCGCTGATCGCGCCGACCCACTTCGATTGACCGCGGAAATCTAACGGCCCGGCCGAGGCCATCAACGGCAGACTCGAACACCTACACACGGCTCGGCCCCCGACTTCCGGAACCCGAAACTAACCAACTACATCGCCAGAAGCCTGCTCGAGTCCGGAGGCGTCAGACCACAACGGCACCGTGAATTGTGACGTGGCTTTAAGCCACTGCGAAACCCGCCGCTCCAACACGATCGAAATAACCTGGAGAACCGCTTGGACTCGAAACCCACGACAGGAAAAGACCCGAACGCGCGGAGCCTTCAGCAGAAGGTAACCTGCTTGAGTACATTAGCCCAGGAAAGTCCTCAACGGTGGGCCAGACTAACTCACACCATCAGATGATCAGCAAAAACACCAACATACACCGTCGACCCGTCGACGAGGAAGTGGATCCGGTTTCGGTGTCGCTCGAGTTTGGCGTGCCACTCGCACACTCGAGCCTTGTCTTCAAACACAGCTTCGCGTTGAGCCATCGCCTTGGAGTTCTTGTGAGTCGAGGGAGACTCCGGCGAGCAGTCGACCCCATGAATCGCCGACATTAGACGGATTCTCTCATGGGACTGCAGTTCTTTGCCGAAAACCTCGGCCGCGCCATCATCCAGGCCCGCGAGCGCTGCGATAAGACGACCCCGGAGATCGGCCCACGCCCCCTGAAAACTCCCGCACTGCGACCATGCCGCAGGCGCAAAAACCGTTCCCGGAAACGCATGCGGGCTAGCATCGCGCAGGTCCGACTCCGTGCAGTGGTACCGGAGCAGAGCATCGCGCCAAAAACCACGAAGCTCTGCAGCTCTTACGAGGAGCCAGAGCTCCCCAGAAGCCGGCTCGGACTCACGACTAACGATGCTGGGTCCACCCGAGATGTCCTCGGAAGCGCAGAGCAATGCCCACGGGTCGGCGCCGACGTGTTCCAGGCACACGGATACGGACGGAGCCCAGTCGAACGTCTCACCTTTGACCGTGGCCTCCAGCGCAGGTGAGCCTTCCTCTGAACCCCACTTCGGCAGTTTGTCCAGCAGACCGCCGAGCAGGCGTTTCAGGTCTGGTTCGAGATTGGCATCAGGACCGAAAAGGAAATCGGACAGTGTGCCAGATGATCCGACAGGGACTGCGAACACCTCTTCCCAGGCGAGGACGCGCCCCTGCATCTTGGCCTCCTCCAAAAGGTCGATCAAACTGTGCACCACTCCAATGGAGTCCACTGCAGACTCAAGCAGACCGAGCGAGTGCTCCGCGAGAACAAAGGTGGCGTCCATCGGCTCCGTTACCCCCGTGGACGAGTAATCTGTCTCAGGTCCGCTTCGATCTGGTCGAAGAAACCGGTCGGCCATGCACTCAGTCGTCCACGGGCGTTGACATCGATCCGCACCGGTTCAGCACGCCCCGCCAAAAAGTGCACGACTACATCCTCCGCGCTGACTAGTTCCTCAACTACCGCGCGCCGGATCCCGTTGACAACATGATCGCTGTGACTCTCGAGGATCACTTGCGTACCGGACGCTGCGACGCGGGCCAGAAA
Organism: Nocardioides sp. NPDC126508; assembly: GCA_040302365.1. Taxonomy (GTDB): domain Bacteria; phylum Actinomycetota; class Actinomycetes; order Propionibacteriales; family Nocardioidaceae; genus Nocardioides. Next base: position 587,106 of record JBEOUM010000001.1, on the reverse strand, counting down.
TCTGCCCACCGCCGATTGAGCCGCCGGGTGCAGATGCGCTTCTGGCGAATCGACGATCAAGACCGTCCCCGGCTTAGCCGTCAGACCAGCGACCACGATGGGCAGCGCGTAGGTGATGCCGAAGCCGACATTGGTTGGTAGGTACCAATCATCTGTACTTGTCGACCGTACGTGCAGCGTCGCGAGATCAGTTCGTGGCACGAGTCCGGCTTCGAACTGAACCGCCCCAACGAGATCGCCCATCCATGCCTCCGTCTGTGTCGAGACCGTGCTTCCTCCAGCGCGGTCCGGGTGCTGGAGGTCTGGCGCGACCTGGCGTCGACCGTGTACGGCCAAAGCATGAGCGACGAAGCGGCCATCATCACCGAGGAACACGCAGTCACGGTCTGCGTCACTGACCGGCGCGACGGGTTGAGACGTTCTCGGACCCATTCGCTCCGCCCCGAGATAGGAGAGCATGACCCCTGGATTCGCGTGCTCCGTGCACAGCAAGTGCGCCGCAGCGTCGGCTCCCTCAAACTGGGTTTGGAAGGTCCATCTGAACCGGGCTCCATCGACGTCGAGCACGACACCAACTTCAGATGTCAATGCTTCGGCCGCGAGCACATCAACCGGTTGACCGAGGCCAAGGCCCGGTTCCGCATTGAGCGGAACGACGCCCCCTTCTGCAACCGACTGCGCGTGATAGGCCAACAGGATCGCCTGGACAGCCGAACTCTTTCCGCTGCTATTCAGGCCAGTCAGAACCGTCAACGGTGCAAACTCGAAGTCCTGGTTCACGAAACGCTTTAGATTGCGGACCTTCAGTGAGCGGATCGTCATTCGTCGACGCCCAGCAATCGGCTCGCCGTGGTGAACCGTGTCTTCACTCGACCAGGGTCGCCTGTGGAGGCGCTAATCGCCTCGACATAGGGCCCATCCTCGGTCATTGCCTCCCGAGCACGTCGCACCACATCGGGGCCGTTGTGGAGAATGTACTCCTGATCCACATCCACTAGAGCGACACCCCAACTCTCCAACAGAGCCCGGTTAATCGGCGAACGACGCTCAGTCCAAGTGGGCCACTTACGGAACGCGTGATCGCCGAACAGCAAGCGAGCGTTTGACATCGCCGTCTCAAACTCGGTGAACAGGACTTCCAGTTGTTGATCGCTAACCCGCGTGGGCTGGTCGATGTCAGCCACGGTGCGGTCGAGCAAGCGCTCAAGTGAGCCGAACTTCTCGTACTCCCGAATATCTTCGAGCATACGGAATGCCAAAAATCGCAGAGCCGATTCGCGATCATGCATACGTATGTGATTGCGCAATACACCGCCGGTCGCATCGTGGAAAGCCTCGCTCGCGGTGCATCGTTTAAGAAAGTCGCGGGATCGAGACCGACTCATGCAATGGCGGATCTCCATGCTATTGAGTGGCTCACCACCAGTGTTGATCCGCTTGAAAATATCGTACTTGACTTCGGATGGTGTTGTTGGGTCGATGACGTGCACGACAATCTGAGCATTGTTCAAGCGACGCTGCAGCACCGGCGCCAGCTCGTCGAAGCACTTGCCTTCAGCCGTCGACAGGTACTCCAGATCTGCGAGCCGAAACTCGTCTCTGCGCACAAACCCATGGACGGTTGAAAGGCGCTGCAACCCATCGACGACGCGGAGCAAGCCGTCCTCATCTTCGGCAAAGTAGAAGGCAGGCAGAGGTATCTGTAGAAGCAAACTCTCCACCAGACGAGACTTCTGCCGCGATTTCCAGACGCGGTTGCGCTGGAAGTCTGGCGCGAGATCAAGCTCATCGGAGTCAATCATGTCGAGCACGTTGCGGAGGGAGAAGTTCTTCGTCGACACGCGGATCTTGTCCGGATCCCAAGGGTCCGCGATCCGTCCCTCGGCAAGCACGTCGTCTCGATCAGCCTCGATCTCTACTCCGGTCTGCGCCCCGGCGAAGAGCTCCTCGACAGGAGCAGTGGGCTCGGCCACCTGATCGGTACTCATGCTCGCATCCTAACGACTCTTTGGAGGCGTATGTGGGCAGCGCTCGGACTACGTTGGTCTCGGCCCCGACGATCGCGGGTGCGGGCGCGTCCTAGGCGACTAGCCCGATCTAACAACCAGACCACGCCAATCAGTTCGCGGCCGTACTGACGGTCGGCGAACAGCTCAGAAGATCGGAAACGACCGTCAAAACCCGAACGCCTCCGTCGACAGAGCCTCGGACCCGCTGAAGGCCGCCGACTTGCCGAAACCCCTCAAAGTCGAAGACCGCATCGCGTCCCGGCCTCGACGCTCGGCGCGATGAGAGCCGGCTCGGCCGTAGCAACAGCAGGCCGAGTCCGCGCATGACCGCTCCGGCTCATCGCCGTCCGAGGCGAAGCTGGCGAAGCCGGTGGCGAAAACTTCCTCGAGGGCCAGCTCGCCGGAGCCACCATCGGGTTCGGCATCGCCTCGGTCGTGACCGCCCCATGGACGTGCGCGAGCGCCACCGGGAGGGCATGCTCGGGCACCAGGCGGCGTACGTCGACCATCTGCTCGGCAATGTCGATCCCGTCGGTGATCAGACCCGCCGTACCCATCGCCCGACTTCGTGCACGGTGCGCAGAGCGGACGATCGGCACTCCGAAGATTTCGACGTTACAGGTCGAACGCCAGACAGGTCAGTAACGATCTGTCACGATCGCCAGCATGTCTCCAGGCGCACCTATCCACAAGTCGTTCCGAGCCACGCCGACCTCGCCAGCCGAGACTGTTTTAACCGCTACTTACGTGGGCTCTGCGAGAGGTCGGAAGCTGGTAGTCCCAGCGGCGAGTACCGCAACGATCGATGCGTCAGCGTCGGCGGACGTTACTCGGCTACCTCAATCCGTCGAAGACTACGTCGCTTGCGCGTACATGGCTGAGCAATCTCTCGTGCTCAGAGGTGAAATGGCACCGCTCGCGAATATCCTGGGCGCACTCATGTGGCCAACACTAGCCGTGACAGTCTTCCGGAACCTGGATGATCCCGATCCATGGCCCGCGCCTGATGTCGCATCTGCTCACATCGACGGCCTTCCCAACACGTCACCGGAGTTGGCTGAGGTCTACAGTTCAAATCTTGATGCCTCGGCAGCGACACGCGAGCACATCGGTGGAACTAACTTCCCCGGCTCTCTTGAATCTTCGACATCCGAACTGGCGGGCGCCGCACTGGTGAAGGCGCTTTCACCGAACCGGATCAAGAACATCCTGCGCTGGCTCGTCGAGGGGTACTGGGAACGTCGCGCGGGCTGGCCCGACTTGATTGTTCTCCGTTGGGATGACACGAACATGCCTGTCCCAACTTCGTGCGAGTTCATTGAAGTCAAGTCGCGGCAGGACCGACTCTCCAAGGGTCAGATCGCCTGGCGAGCCGCTAACGACCTCCGGCTGCACCTCCCGTTCCGGGTGATAAGGGTCATCGGCGAGGATGCGAAAGATGCGCAACATGCTGCGGCGCTCCCGCACACAAAGCCAGGGCCAGTCTGGGTGCCAGACGTCCTGCTTGAGCACCCGTTCGTGCTTCCGTTCGTCGGCGCCGATCGGATTAGGCGTTCGAGATCGCGCTGGTGAGCGCAGTCCACACGGTGTAGGGGCAACCAAGCCAACCGCCGCTTCGCGAATCCGATTACGGCGCTGGACAGCCGCCGTCCGATCGTGACGTGTGTGGGAGAACGAAGTCACTGCACGGGCCACACACTCCTAGTTGACGACCTACATCACCACTGCGAGACAGGATCCCATTGAGAAACCTTGATCCTCAGCGAGCACGCCGGCACGCTCCTCGGCCCAGGCGCCGCCCTGTCGAAGCCGACGCGCGATGGCATCAACGACCTCGTCGCTGACGGCGTGTCGTTCACGTAACGCAACCGCCCGCTCCGACGTCTTCGCGGCACGAGTCACCGACGGGCTCGACCTGCGGGTTCCCATCACCGTCTCGGGTGGCGCCTTCCAGCTCGACCCGAACACCGGCGCGATCCTCAACGAGGAGCGCATCGCGGACGACGACATGGACACCGTCCTCCGGCTCTGCCGCGAGCACCAGGTCCCACCGATCGTCTACAACGGCTCCCCGACGGCCGAGCGGGCGACGTGGGTGGAGGGCGAGGAGTCCGAGGGGATGCGCCGGTTCTTCGCGGACAGGGTCGGTGACCAGCGCTTCCGAACCGTCACCGCTTGGACCGGTCTCCCCCGCGACGGCGTCTTCTACGCCACGATCATCGGCGAGGCATCGGCGATCGCAGGCCTGACCGTCGACATCGCCGCGGCCACGGACGGCAGGCTCTCCCTGATCGCGCAGACCGACACGCACCACCCGCAGGACACCTACCTCGAGCTCAGCGCCGCCCGTGCCACCAAGGCCCATGCTGTCGCCTGGCTGCGCGACCACCTGAGCGTCGACCGCGTCGTCGTCTACGGCGACAACCTCAACGACCTGCCCATGTTCGGGGCAGCCGATGAGGCGTACGCGGTCGCCAACGCCGCCCCACAAGTCCTTGCCGCCGCCACCGGCGTCATTGGCGCAAACGGCGAGGACGGAGTCATGCGTCATCTCACCGCGTCGTGGTCACCAGCGCGCTCGTGACTGTGCAGGGTGCGGCGATCTTCGTGTCTGGCGCGGGACATGCCGCGATGCCGGCCTCGAGCAGAGCGCCCAGCCGTCCGTCACAGTCGGGGCTGGCGCTCGCCACGACCCCGTTGACGGTGCACCGGACCATCGTCGGCGCGGAACGCTTGGCGAAGGTCGTGGCGTCGATCTGGCCTCGGATCCCGAGTCGGTCGACCCAGGCGACCGCGCCGGGAACCATCCCGAGCGCAAGCTGGGCCTCCCGCCGGGTGGCCGCCAGATCGGGCTCGGCATCAGCGCACAAGCGCTCGGCTTGAAGCAGGCCGGCTGCCAGCGCGCGCTGCGTCCCTTCGGGGACCTCGAGGATGGCCTGTGCCGCTACCGCCACCGCGACCGAGAGCGACGTCCGGTCGTTCCCGCGCAGGCCTACGACCGAGGGTACGAGTGGCAGCAGCTGCTGGCGTCCGTCGTCGCTGGTGTGATCGTTCACCAGCCTTGCCAGACCCGCGAGCAAGGGATGAGTGCAGGACGGATGGTCGCTCCACCGCTCACCGGCGAGGACCGAGGCGAGCTCCATGAAGCATGCGCCGCGTCGTGGCGTTCGATGCCGGCCACGTGACAGAACCGGGATGCCTTCGGGAATGCGCGAGGGCTTCATAGCAACCTCCTACTCCGAGCATGCGCCGATGCGCTGGCTCGATCAACCTTTGGCACTCAGGAAGATGGCAGGAGCGGGAGTGAAGACCGACGCCACCCACCGAGTGGGAGACTGAGCACGTGCCCAACAAACCAGCCCCGCACGTACTCGTCCTCTTCGGCGCGACAGGAGACCTGGCCGCGCGGAAACTGTTCCCCGGGCTCTACCGGCTCGCCCTGGCGAAGCGGCTCCCCGACCAGCTCGCGGTGATCGGCAGCGGGCGGCGCTCGCCGGGGACGGACGACGAGTTCCGCGACCAGGTCCGCCAGGCGCTGAAGGAGTTCGTCGGCGACGTCGACGAGTCCGTCGCCGGGCCGCTGCTGGAGCGGATCCGGTTCGTGGCCTCGTCCGCGGAGGACGGAACCGACCTGGCCGAGGCGGTGCACGAGGCCGAGGACCGGCTCGCGCTGGACAGCGGGCAGACGGTGGGCGACGTACAGCGCCTGCTCTATCTGTCCGTGCCGCCGCAGGCGGTGGAGCCGATGGTCGGGATGCTCGCCCGGGAGGGGCTGAACCTGCGCAGCCGGCTGGTCGCCGAGAAGCCGTTCGGCACCGACCTCGCCTCGGCGCGCGAGCTCGACACGGTGCTCAGCGAGGCGTTCGACGAGAAGCAGATCTTCCGGATCGACCACTTCATCGGGAAGGAGGCCGTGCAGAACCTGCTGGCGCTGCGCTTCGCCAACGGCCTCTTCGAGCCCGCGTGGAACCGGCACAGCATCGAGTCGGTGCAGATCGACGTACCGGAGAAGCTCACCGTCAAGGGACGCGGCAACTTCTACGAGGGCACCGGCTGCCTGCGCGACATGGTCACCACCCACCTGTGCCAGCTGCTCGGGTTCGTGGCGATGGAGGACCCGCACGCCTTCCGCGAGGGCGCGATCCGCGCGGCGAAGGCCGCCGCCTTCGCGGCCGTGCGGCCGCTGGACCCGGAGCGCGTGGTCTTCGGGCAGTACGACGGCTATCGCGAGGAGCCCGATGTCGCCGCCGACTCCGACGTGGAGACGTACGTCGCGATCGAGGCGTGGATCGACAACGACCGCTGGCGCGGGGTGCCGTTCTACCTGCGCACCGGCAAGGCGCTCGCGGCCGGGCGGCGGACGATCACGATCCGGTTCACCGACCCGCGCCACCGCTGGCTGCAGCCGGCGGATCCTGGCTCGGACCAGCCCAACGAGCTGGTGATCGAGCTCAGCGACGACGCCCGGATCGAGATCGAGGTACGTGCCAAGCGGCCCGGTCCCGGCATGGCCCTGACCGAGGGCGTCTTCCGCCTCGACCTCGCCTGCGACTCACCGGAGTCCGGGCCGCTGGAGGCGTACGAACGGCTGCTCCTCGACGTCATGAACGGCGACCGCACACTCTTCACCAGCGCACGCGAGGTGGAGCGGCTGTGGGAGATCTGCCAGCCGGTCCTCGAGCACCGGCCCGCGGTGGAGAGCTACCCGCAGGGCTCCTGGGGTCCGGAGTCGGCGCTCGAGCTGCCGATCGGCGGCTGGCGGCTGGGCAGGAGCCGGCCGACTCGATGACCAGCGCGCCCCGCCGCCTCCTGCTCGTCGTCGACGCCCCGTCCCTGCTCCACCGCAACCATCACGCCCGGGCGCACACCCGCATGGTCGACCGTGCCGGCCGGCCCGCCTGGGCGCTGCACGGGATGCTGCGCCAGATCCTCGACTCGATCGACGCGTTCGCTCCGGACGCGGTGCTCTTCGGCCTCGACGACCGCACCGCGTCCCTGCGCAGGGACGCCTATCCCGACTACAAGGCCGGGCGCGCCGAGAAGGACCCGATGCTGGTCGAGCAGCTCGGCCGGGCCGGCGCGATGCTCGACGCCCTCGGGCTCGCGACGCTCACTCCCCCGGGCCTCGAGGCCGACGACGTCAACGCCTCCGGCGCGGCCTGGGCCGGCCGCAACGGCTGGGACTGCGTCGTGATCACCTCCGACCGTGACGCGTTCGCGCTGATCAGCTCGCATACCAAGGTGCTCCGGCTGATCAACGGTGGGATCAACGGCTCTCCCCTGCTCACCCCCGCCCGGCTCTATGCGATGTACGGCGTGCCGGCCGCACGCTACCTGGAGTTCGCCGCACTCCGCGGCGATGCCAGCGACAACCTGCCCGGCGTCAGCGGCATCGGCGAGAAGACCGCCGCCGCACTCCTCGACCAGGTCGGCCCCATGGACGGCGTCTGGTCCGACATCTCGGACAACGAGGGTCAGAAGGTGACCGAGATCCTCGACGCGTGGGCGGCCGACACCGGCGTACGCCGCATCGGCTCGCGCGTCGTCCGCGCACTCTCCGCCCCCGGTGCGCGGGAACGCTACGACTTCAACCTGCGGATGATGACCTGCCGCGACGACCTCGACCTCCGCCTCACCCCCGACATCCCCGGCACCCCCGGCCTCCTCCCCCTCGACATCGACCGGGTCACCCGCGTCGTCGGCTTCCTCGGGGTCGAGGCGACCACGGCCGTCGCGCAGCGGGTGCTGAGCACCAACCCCGCTTCAGCCGCGTTCTAGGCGGTCGAGTTCCACGCCTCGGTCGCCGTCTTCTCCGCCTCCGGCCGTGCCGCGTCGATCTGGTCCGCGCACACGGCGCCATGTCTCGAGAAGTCTGTCTTCTCCACGATGCCCCGACCCGTCGCCGTCGACCGTATCCACGCCACGATCGTGCCTGTCTCATCCTCGCCGCCGCAGTCGTACGGCGCCGAGACGACACCGACCAGCCGTGTGTCCTGCCAACCGACTCCACGCAGCAGGGTCATCACCTTCCGGAGCTCGTCAGGCCGGAAGGATCCTTCCGGCTTGGGATAGGCCAGGACGTACGGCAATCGCTTGTCGACCCCGGTCAGGTCAGGTCCCCAGAGGATGACGTATCCGAGCTTCGCTATCTCTGCCAGCCTCGGCGCAACCCGGGCTACCTCGGAAGGCCGGTCCACGATATGTGCCGGACCCGCGCTGTCGCCGTACCACTCGACCGGCTCCGGCCAGGTCACGGCGAGCTCGACCTCGGGGTCGATCTCGACCGCGGCCGCTCCGACGGCGCCGACGTCTCTCAGTGTGGCGGCCTCGGCAGTGATCTCGGTAAGACCCATGTCGATCTCGGTCACGGCCGTCGCCCCGGCATCACGGAGGCTCCGGGCGGCCGCCAGAGCAGGCTCGATCCGCTGACCTTTGGCACCCGAGTACGTGACGGCTCCAGGGTCTTCACCGACCTCGATCCGGGCAATCTCGTCCTTCTCGAGGACGCTCTCGACAGCACTCCAGACAGCAGGCGCGTCGCGCTCGTCGTCGACCGAAATGCGAAGGTCGGAGATCCGACCGTCTCGACCCACCTCCAGCGTCACCGGCATCCGGAGGACCTCGGCCAACCGGCCCAACCTGGTAACTGTCTTGTCGGAATCGTCCGACGGCGAATACCGGATCCAGACCGCATCTCCGCCCGCCGAGTCCGCGCCGCCGTGGACGAGGATCTCCCACGACCTCCTGTCCAGGCTCTGATCAGCAGCAACCAGTGCGAACAGCTTCTGCGCGATCTCGACCCGCGTGCTCGCATCGGCGACCGTTACCCGCGCCTGAAGCTGCAAGGACCGGTCCCGGAGCTCGATCCGCTCGATCTCGGCGTCGGGAAGCGCCCCGTAAGCCACCAGGGCGACCGCCGAATCGCGGTTGTCCGAAACCGCCTCGATCTCGGCGACACCAAGGCGAGCCACCCACCGACCGCGCACCGGCCCAGCCTCCAAGCGCTCGAGGACCTTCTCCGCCTGCACCACTGTGATCCCGTCGGCCAGCACGACTCGCTTCTCGTCGACGTCGACGTCACGTACGCCAGACATCTGCGCGATCTCGTCCATCAACCGCCGCTCGACCTGTACGTCCGAGCCCCACCACCGAACGCCTCCGGCAACGGCGCCCGCAATCAGCACAGCCACAGCAACCACCGCGAACCAACGCCCCCGAGTCATGGCCTGATGCTCGCACAACGTGGCTGAGGCGATCCAGAAGACTGCACCTACCCGGTTTGAGCGAGCACGTCGGCGCCATCGACGTGCGCCGCGCCGCTCGTCGGTAGAACAGGGTCCGTGACGGTGACCAATGCCCACCTTTCCTGGATCAGCCCCGAGTGGAAGGAGAGGGGCGACTCCAGGTGGCAGCAGGCCCTACGCCTGCAACAGTCCTGGTGGCGTGAGACCCGGCTCGGTCTGCCCGCTGGGCCGCGGACCGGCGGGTCCAGGCTTGTCTCGTCGATGCTTCCGACCGAGGTCGACCTGTCTCGCAACCTCATGACAGAGGCAGCGGTCGCCGCGGCCGAACGGGCGATCCACGATCTCGCTGCCGAGCGGAGACCCGGGCTCATCCAGTACGACCGTCTCCGTCGAAACCTCCTCTCGTCTCAGCCCCTGTGCTTCAACCTCTTCGGACATCTCGCTTCAGACCCTTCAGCTCTCTTGGAGTGGGTTCGCTCATTTCAGAACGACGTGGACACCGTCGATGACGTACGACTCGAGTGGGCTCCGCTCACCGGAAACACGGGTGGGTCCGCGTTTGACGCCTTCGTCACCTACACACGCAGCGATGGCGCACAGGGATTTCTCGGGATCGAGTGCAAGTACGCCGAGAACCTCGCCAAGGCGCAGCCAAGACCGGCTCACGACAAGTTCAAGGCCGAGACGACCAACGGGCCGTGGAAAGAGGGCGCAGAGACCCGTCTGGATCGACCGGGGCTTCGGCAGTTCTGGTACAACCAACTCCTCACTCAGCGAGTCACGTCCAGTACCGACTTCGCCGAAGGGACCGGCGTCGTCGTCGCCTGCCAGGACGACATCGCCGCCCGCGAAGTCGTCGAGTCGATCTGCGCGGAACTCGACGACCCTGCCGCTCTCCGCTTCTCATCGATCAACGAAGTGGTCGACGCCGTGACCGGCAATGGTGCCTGGTGCCGAGACTTCACCGAGCGCTATCTGACCTACGACCGAATTCCTGAGCGCATGGCCCAAGCGAAGTTGTCTTCCATCTGACGGGAGCCGGCGGCCCCTCTCAGCTCGAGCACGCCGTGTACGTCTCTCTGTATCAGAGCGATAGTTAGTGGATCTCCGGAAGTCGGGTCCTCGTCAGACCACCCGGAGGCGCGTTGTCACCGATCCGGGTCCTCGAGCGAATCAAAGTTCGTCGCGGAGTTCCGCGAGCGTCTTGCCTGAGCGGACATGGGTCCACCCGTCCACCCGTTGACCGACGTACCGACCAGTTCGCCCAGGGCTGGTGACGGTGCCTGATACCGCCGCTTCTCTGTATCGATCGATCCTCGCTCGGTGACTCTGGCCCTGAAGGTGTGCCCCCTACGGGTTTGACTGTGACGTCGAGGCCGGAGCACGACAACATCCGCTACTTGAAGAGAGCAGCGAAGGCACCGAAAGCAGCAATCAGCATTGAGCAGGTAGCGACCTGTTGCTGTGGACCGGTGAACCACCCTCGGCATGCGTTGCGAGCGGTGTCGAGGTGGGTGAGGGCTCGGACACGCTGCCACTTGTGCTGACGGATGGAGCAACCGCCGAGGAGCCCGTAGGAGTTGTTGCGGCAGTTCTCCCCCGTCCGGATCTCCGCCCCGCACGATGTCGGTGCCGCGAAGAGCAGCCACACGAAACAGACCACGAACACACCCGAGAGCGTGAGCGGTCCTACGTCGAACCCGAACAACAGCAGCACCGCCAAGGCGAGCAGCAGGTATCCGAAATAGCGTACGAACCTGGACTTCTTCTTCGCCATGGCAGCGGCCTCCCCGAGAGTATGGTTCCGCCGTACGAGCGTATTGACAGTCTCCGCTCAGACCCCGGGCTTTCAAGGAAAGCCCGGAGGTTTGGACCGCTCAGCGGACCAAACGAACGTCGGATCCCGCTGAGCGGTCCGAGGGGACAAGCGCCCTTGCGAAGGCGGCGTCGAGGTCCGCCATCAGGTCTTCGGGGTTCTCGAGACCGATCGAGAGGCGTACGAGGTTGGCGGCGGGCTTGGCGTGGGCGGCGACGGGGCGGTGGGTGAGGCCGGCGGGGTGCTGGACGAGGGAGTCGACACCGCCGAGGGAGACGGCGTGGGTGAAGAGCTGGACCGACGAGGTGAGGTCGGCGGCGGCTTCGTACCCGCCGCGCAGCGCGATCGCGATCATGGCCCCGGGGCCGGTCATCTGCTTCCCGACCAGGCCGCGGTCGTCCTCACGGCCCGGGAAGTAGACGCGCTCGACCGCCCGGTGCGACTCCAGCCAACCGGCGATCTCGACCGCAGCGGCCTGCTGGGCGCGCATCCGCGTCGGCAGGGTGGCGAGGCCGCGGTGCAGGAGGTAGGCGCCGAGGGGGTGCAGGAGGCCGCCGGTGACCGCACGGACCTGGCGAAGGCGCGCCGCGGTCTCCTCGTCGCAGGCGATCACGCCGCCGACGACGTCGCCGTGGCCGCCGATGTACTTGGTGGCGCTGTGCAGCGACATCGCCGCGCCCAGGGTGAGCGGGTTCTGCAGCACCGGCGTGGCGAAGGTGTTGTCCACGAGCACCGGTACGTCACCGGCCGCCGCCACGACACCCGCGATGTCGACGAGGTCGAGCGTCGGGTTCGCCGGGGTCTCCAGCACCACCAGCGCGGTGTCGGCGCGCACGGAAGCGGCGACCTCGTGCTCGGCACAGAAGGTCACCTCCACGCCGAGGAGACCGGAGGCGAGCAGGTGGTCGGTGCCGCCGTACAGGGGCCGGACCGCGACGATGTGCCGCTTGCCGCTGAAGGACGTGCTGGCGATGATCGCCGCGGTCATGGCCGCCATGCCCGAGGCGTACGCGACCGACGTCTGGGCCTGCTCGAGCTGTGCCAGTGCCGACTCGAAACGCGCGACCGTCGGGTTCCACAGCCGCTGGTAGACGTACCCACCGTCCGACGTCGGCTGGCCGCCGGTCGCCATCGCCTCGTAGGACGCGCCGCCACGCTCGATGTCGGGCAGCGGGTTGGTCGAGGAGAGGTCGAGCGGCAGTGCGTGGACACCGAGCATCGCCAGATCCTCCCGACCGGCGTGGACGGCAACTGAGTCGAGATGTGTGTTCTCAAGCGGCATGCCAAGATGGTGGCGAGAATCACAAGATCAGGCCAGATAGATTGCTGAAGATCCCGATCAACCCGCAATCTCGCTTGATCCGAGCAAAATCACCATCGATCAAGGGTGCCCCAGTTGGCGAAAGTGCAACCGTCCCTCGACTCCGTCGACCGCCGCATCCTGAGCGAGCTCGGCACCAACCCCGAGCTCACCAACAAGGCGCTCGCGGCACACCTCGGCCTCGCCGAGTCGACGTGCGCCTACCGGTTGCGAGCCCTGCGCGACAGCGGCGTCATCACCGGCCGTCGCCTCGACGTCGACGTCCGCGCCCTCGGCTATCCGCTCCAGGCCGTGATCAAGGTCCGCCTCGGCAGCCACAGCAAGGAGCACGTCGAGAAGCTCTACGACGACCTGGCCACGACCCACGGCGTCATCCAGGCCTTCCACGTCGCCGGCGCCGACGACTTCCACCTGCACGTCGCCGTCGAGGACGCCGAGGCGCTGCGCGACTTCGTCCTGCAGCACGTCACCGTCCATCGGGTCGTACGGCAGACGGAGACGCAGCTCGTCTTCGAGCTCCGTGAGGGGCCCGGCGTACTTCCGCGCGACCCCGCGTAGCGCCGCTCAGCTCTGCGGCGCGGTCACTCGTCCTCCATCCGGAAGCCGACCTTCAGCCCGACCTGGAAGTGCTGGATGCCGTCGTCGTCGACGTGTCCGCGGATCTGCGTGACCTCGAACCAGTCCAGGTGCCGCAGCGTCTGGGACGCCCGGCCGACGCCGTTGCGGATCGCCTGCTCGAGTCCCTCGTCGGAGGTGCCGACGATCTCGGTGACGCGGTAGGTGTGTGAAGACATGCCCTGCCCCTTCTCTCGATGGTCGCTCTACCCACCATGGATCCGACGCCGAGACCGTGCAAGAGGCGACGGCAGCTTCCACGACCGACGAAGCTCACTCCGGCAGGTTGCCGACCGAGGCACGCTCACCACCGAAGTAGCCGGCCAGCAGCGCGTCGGCCTGACGTTTCCCGCGCCTCTCCAGACGTTCCCGGCCCTTCTCGGTCCGGCCGAGGAGCCGATACCTGACCAGGTTCAGCGGCACCACGTACGCGTGTGCCCACGGCGGCCTCGTCGGCAGGCCGAGCTCGCGCATCGACCTGACCCCGAGGAAGACGGTCAGCATCGAGAGCAGCCGCTCCGTCTCGTACCAGCCACGCACCCGCTGCAACGGGCCCGGCCAGCCCGGATACCGGCGCTCGCGCTGGACCCGGACCGCCGCCTGCGCGAGCTGCGGGCCGGCCTCGGAGATCTCCGCCTGGGCGAGCAGCACGTGGTAGTTGATCCGGTGCCGCTCCCACTCGTCGTCGACGAGGAAGTCCTCGTCGACGCCCATCAGCCAGCCGACGTACTTCCACAGATGCATCAGCGCCCGGGCGTCCCGCCGGGAGATCGGCACACCCAGCGCCCGGCACCCGATGATGAGTACGCCGTCGAACAGGCCCAGCGTGGCCGCCTGGTCGGCCTGATTGATCGGCAGGCCCCACCTGCCGGTGTCCCACCGCTGCTCGAACCCGGCGTTGACCAGCGCGTGCATGGCGCGTACGTGGACGGTGAGCCGCCACGCCTCCCCGGAGCTCGAACCCGGTTCCGAGCCCGGTTCCGAGCCCGGTGGCCGCAGCGCACCCGGCTGACGCAGGCTCACCGCCCAGTGCTGGGTCTCGCCCAGGCGCCGCCGGGTGGTGCTGCCGGTCAGGCCTCCGGTGGCCACGAGCAGATCCGGCGGGCCGCCGAACCGGTAGCCGCTGATCAGCGAGAGCTGCAGGAGCACGTCCGCCGCGTTCTGGCCGAGTCGCGTGAACACCCGGCTGCCCTCGTCGACCAGGTCCCAGTCGACCCAGTCCGGCGTGGCCTCGACCTGTGCGAAGAACTCGGCGAGCGCCGCCGGCGGCGACTCGACCGCCGCGATCCCGTGCTCGAGTGCCGTACGCAGCTGGCCCATCGTGACCTTGCCCGGCGCCCCGGCTCGCATCCGGATCGCCTCCGCCAGCCGCGCACCGGCCTCGTCCCGCTCGCCGAACGCCCGCCCGATCCGCTCCATCAGCTCCTCGTCGACCTCGTCGATGCGCCCCAGGAGGCGCAACGGCCGGCCGAGACGGCGCCCACGCGCCTCGCCTTCGCGGAAACGGGTCGGGAATCCGGTGGGTTGGGTGCCCTGCTGCGCGAGTGTGGTCATACCTCCAGCGTGATGCGAGCAGGAGCTCGCTTTCAATTCGCGTTCCACCTACCGTGGAGACATGCGCAAGACACCCACCCAGGCCCGCTCGAAGGCGACGGTCGAGCGCATCCTGGCGGCCGGACGCCAGGTGCTGGTCGACGACGGCTACGAGGCGTTCTCGACCAACCGCGTCGCGGCCGCCGCCGGGATCAGCCCCGGCTCGCTCTACCAGTACTTCTCCGACAAGGCCTCGATCCTCGACATCGTGATCGGCCGCTACTGGGAGGACGTCTCCGAGCGAACCGCCTCGGCGCTGGCGCTCCAGGCCGACACCACCGGCACACCGGCGATCCGGTCGGTCGCCGACGCACTGCTCGCCGGCCTGGAGCAGGACCCGACCCTCTTGCGCGTCCTGATCGAGGAGCTCCCCGCCTCCCGCAACCGGGACCGCCACGCAGCGCTGGTCACCCGCGTACGCGACCTCACCGCCGCCTATCTGCACGCCGGGGCGGTCACGAGGACCCGCCCCGACGCGCAGCTCACCGCGTGGGTGCTGGTGGTGGCGATGGAGAACATCGCGCTGCGGTGGGTGCTCGACCGCCCGCCCTACCCGCGCGAGGCCGTGCTCGAGGAGATGGTCGCGCTCACCGCGGGCTACCTGAGCCAGAGCGATCTCAGCGACGTTCGGTGAGATGGATGGTGACGGAGTCGCCGGCGGACTTGCCGAGCGCCTCGCGGAGCTCGGCCTTCAGCGGCAGCTTGTGGGTGCCGTCGCCGAGGGCCATGAAGGAGGCCTCGAAGGGGAGGTCGTCGACCCGTCCGGAGACCTTGACGAGACCCCGGGTGCCGAAGAAGTCAGCGGTCCAGTCGGTGACGACGTACGTCCATCCGCCCTTCGCCTCGCTCTGCGTCAGGGTCGCGGTGAAGGTCTTGTCCAGCGGGGTGCTCACGACGCCTGCTCGATGATCACGAAGCGGTTCCCGTCGGGGTCGTCGAAGGTGAACATGGGCGGTACGCCCGGCCACGTCAGCAGCTCTCCGACGCTCACGCCACGGGAGCTGAGCGCGTCGCGCTCGACGGCTGCGTCGGGGACGTTGAACCGGATGCCGGTCTCGGTGATCTCCCCCGCCGGGCGGTCGCCGGCAACCAGCGCGAGGGAGACGTCGGCACCGGCCGGGACGATCTCGACCCAACGGGTCGGGCCGTCGACGTCGAGTCGTACGTCGAAGCCGAGGGTTTCGCGGTAGAAGGCGATGGCCTCGTCCTGGTCGGCGACGGTGATGCCGACGGTGCGGATATCGGTGATGGTGCTCATCGGGGTTCCTCTCGGTCGCTGACGTCGGTGGGGCGTCAGCTGGGGCCGTACATCTGCGATCCCGGGGTGGTCAGGGTCTCCCCCGTCTCCAGCCACGTCTTGAGGCCGGACAGGATCATGGGCCAGCCGCCGTAGAGCTCGGGGGGCGCGTCGCCGCGCAGCTGGTCGTGGGTCACGGTGAGGCGGCAGGAGTCGCCGACGGGCTCGATCTCCCAGGTCACGCGTGTGGTGCCCTGCTCCTCGGCGGCCTCGGACCAGAGCGTGCGCATCGACTGCACGAGCCGCGTCGGCGGCTCGACGACGACGTTCTCGCCCTCCGCGAGCGGTCCCTCCGAGCCCGGGTGCTCCATCGTGAAGGCCGATCCCGGTGTCCACTCGGAGTGGACGCCGGCGCCGAAGTGATACTTCGCGCGGATCTGCGGGTCGGTGATCGCCTCCCACAGCCGCTCCGGCGTGGTGCGGATGTAGATCTCGAAGACTTTCTCCATCGTGCGCTCCAGGTCTCGTTTCAGCTCGGCGAGGCCGCTCGCCCAGGTCTCGGTGTACTTCGTCACCCAGCGGTCGTGGATCTCGCGGATCGGCACCACGTTGAGGAAGTGGTGCTTCTCGCGTCCCCTGCGGGCGACGACCACCAGGCCGGCTTCCTCGAGGATCGCCAGGTGCTTGGCCACCGCAGGGCGGGTCATGGAGTGGCGGCTCACCAGCGAGGAGAGCGTCTGCCCGTCCTCCTTCAGCAGTGCGTCGAGAAGCGCCCGCCGAGTCGGGTCACCAAGAGCTCGAAACACCTGTTCCACACCAGCCACAATAGGAAACCATTTGGTTTCATGTCAAGGGATGAAAAGCCGGGCCGCGAGCCCAGGCAGCAGCGTCTACGCGTCCTCGGGCCGATACAGGGCGGTCATCGCGCCCTTCGGGTCGAGGCGGGCGAGCAGCGCGTCGCCGACCTCGGTCAGCTGCCGGACCTGCTCGGCGCTCAGCCCGTCGAGCACGTTGCCGCGTACGTTCGCGACATGGCCGGGCGCGGCCGCGACCACGGCGTCCCAGCCGGCGGCGGTGAGCCGGGCATTGGTCGCGCGCGCGTCCTCCGGGCACGGGAACCTCTCCACGAGGCCCCGGTCCTCGAGCCGCCGCACCACATGGGAGAGCCGCGCCAGGGTCGAGTTGGTGCGGTGGGCCAGCGCGGTCATCCGCAACGTGCGCGCCTCCGCCTCGGACAGCATCGCCAGGACGAAGTACTCGAAGTGGGACAGGCCGGCATCGCGGCGCAGCTGTGAGTCGAGCACTCCGGGAAGCAGTTCCACGATCGCGATCAGGCGCAGCCAGGCGGCCATCTCCTCGTCATCCAGCCAGACATCGTCCACAGCCCCATGGTAGCCCGTCAGCTTGTCGCTACAACCAAAACACTTGACGCTACAACCTTTTCGTGAGAGTTTTGTTGTAGCAACAACCTTTCTTCTGAGGAGCCAGACATGACAGACATCTCGATCATCGGCACCGGCAACATGGGTCAGGCCATCGCGGCGGTCGCCGGCCGCGGCGGCCACTCGGTCCAGCTGCTCGGCAGGGCGGACGCCGCCACTCCCGCGACCGGCGAGGTCGTCGTGCTCGCGGTCCCCTACCCCGCGCTGAGCGAGATCCTCCCCCAGCGCGGCGCCGAGCTGGCCGGCAAGATCGTCGTCGACATCACCAACCCGGTGAACTTCGAGACCTTCGACTCGCTCACCGTCCCCGCCGACAGCTCCGCCACCGCGGAGATCGCCGCGGCGCTCCCCGGCTCCCGCGTGCTGAAGGCGTTCAACACCACCTTCGCCGCGACCCTGGCGCAGGGCACGGTCGGCGACCTGACGACGGCCGTCCAGATCGCCGGCGACGACGCCGACGCCAAGGCCACGCTGGCCGAGGTCGTCACCTCCGCCGGCCTGCGGGCCATCGACGCGGGCGCGCTCAAGCGGGCGCGCGAGCTCGAGGCGCTCGGCTTCCTGCAGATCTCCCTGGCCGCGGCCGAGCAGATCTCCTGGACCGGCGGCTTCGGCGTCGTCGCCTGATCGTCCCCGCGAAGGAGTCCACGATGACCGTCAACCCGGTACGTCTCAACCACGCCGTCCTGTTCGTCTCCGACCTCGAGCGCAGCATCGCGTTCTACGAGGCTGCCTTCGGGATGACGGTCATGGCTCGCGAGCCCCGCGCCGACGCGGCGTTCCTGCGGCTGCGCGAGTCCGGCAACCACCACGATCTCGGCCTGTTCGGGGTCGGCCCCCAGCCGCCGCGCCCGCGCGGCTCGCTCGGTCTCTACCACCTCGCCTGGCAGGTCGACACGATCGACGAGCTCGAGCAGGCCCGGATGACGCTGGCCGAGCTCGGCGCCTTCACCGGGGAGTCCAGCCATGGCGCCACCAAGAGCGTCTACGGCGCCGACCCCGACGGCAACGAGTTCGAGGTGATGTGGATGCTGCCGCGAGCCGACTGGGGCGACTTCGAGAACGCCGCTCCCGTCGACCGGCTCGACCTGGCCAAGGACGTCGCCCGCTGGAGCGGAGTCCGTACGGCCGGCGAGCTGAACCGCACGGAGGACCGATGAGCACCCCGGTGCACACCGCGAGCCACGGCAGCTCCGATCCCGACGCTCCCCTGGTCGTCCTGCTGCACGGCCGCGGCTCGCACGAGCACGAGATCATCGGGCTGGCCAGGCACCTTCCGGAAGGTCCGGCCTTTGTGGCCGTGCGCGCCCCGATCGCCGAGGGTGGCGGGTACGCCTGGTTCGCCAACCGCGGGATCGGCCGCCCCGTCGCCGCCTCCCTGGCGGAGACCATGGGCTGGTTCCGGGAGTGGCTCGACGGCGTCGCGCCAGCGGGCCGTCCGGTCGTCCTCGTCGGGTTCAGCGGCGGTGCCGCGTTCGCCGGCGGGCTGGCGCTCCAGGAGCCCGGACGGTTCGCCGGCGTCGCCGTCCTGTACGGCACGCTCCCCTTCGACGCCGGCGTCCCGGTCGAGGCCGGCCGCCTGGACGGGCTGCCGGTCATGGTCGCCCACGGCGAGGCCGACCAGGTCATCCCGCGCGAGCTGCTGGAACGTACCTGGCGCTATCTGGTCGAGGAGTCGGGCGCTCCGACCGTGGCGCACCGCGACCCCGGCGGCCACGGCATCACCCCGGCCGCGCTCCGCGAGCTCTCCTCATGGGTCGCCGCCCGCCTACCCCACAACTGAACAACCCCGCACAACGAGAGAAGGAACCTCATGAAACTCGGACAGTCGCTCCCTGCTCCCGCCACCGACCTCGGTCTGCTCGCCGCCCGGCTCCTCGTCGGCACCGTCCTGGTCGCCCACGGCTGGCAGAAGTTCGCCACCTACACGCTCGACGGGACCGCGCAGTCCTTCCAGGCGATGGGTGTCCCGGCAGCCCAGGCGGCCGCGACCTTCGCCGCGCTCGTCGAGCTCGCCGGGGGTGCGCTGCTCCTGCTGGGTCTGCTCACGCCGGTGGCCGCCGCCCTCGTCCTCGTCGACATGATCGGCGCGTTCTGGTTCGCCCACCGCGGCTCCGGCGTCTTCGTCGACCAGGGCGGCTGGGAGCTGGTCGCGGTCGTCGCCGCCATCGCGATCGCCCTGGCCGTGGCCGGACCGGGTCGCGCCAGCATCGACCACGTCATCGGCGGACGGGCCCGCGCCGAGGCCTGAGATCCTCGGCGTCAGGGAACCAGCACGATCCGCCCGAACACCGTGCCGTCGTCCATCTGCCGGTGCGCCTCGGCCGCCTTCTCGAGCGGCAGTACGTCATGGACGACCGCATGCAGGTCGCCCCGGCCGAGCGCGGCGAACTGCTCGGTGCGGACGACGTCGCGGTCCGGGACCGGGATGGTGTCGAGGCTGAACGTGGCGAAGCTGCGGGACTGCTGGAACGCGCCGATCAGCCGGGCGGAGACGTCCGTGGGCGGCATCCCGGCGACCGCGCCGACGACCACGTACCGGCCGTTGGGCGCGAGCCGGTCGACGAAGTCAGGCGTGCCCGGACCGCCGACGATGTCGACGATCACGTCGTAGCCGGCCGGGGCGTCCGGCGCGCCGTACCCGGAGCGGTCGAGCACGTGGCTCGCACCGAGCTCGCGCAGCCGCTCACCCCGTTCGGGCGAGGAGGTGGTCACCGCGACCGCGCTCGCGCCGCCCCGCGCGGCGATCTCGACAGCGACGATGCCGATGCTCCCGGCGGCGCCGCGGACGAGCACGGACTCCCCCGGCTTGAGGTGGGCATGAGCGAGCGCGAAGTGGGCCACCGGGCCGGAGCTGCCGAGCGTCACCGCCTCGACGGGGGTGATGTTCTCGGGCAGGAGACTGACGTGCTCGGCCCGGGCGAGGACCCGGTCGGCGTAGCCGCCGAGCAGCGTGAACGCCCAGACCCGGCGCCCCACCCACGACGCGTCCACGCCGGCGCCGACCGCGGACACGGTGCCGGCGACCTCGCTTCCGGGCACCAGCCCCGGCTCGAACCCCATGCTCCCGATGGTGCCCCGTCGAATGACGGCATCGACCCCGCCGACGCCGATCGCCTCGGTCGCGATCAGCATCTCGTCCGGCCCCGGCGTCGGCACGTCGACCTCGGCGAGCACCATCCCGCCCGGATCCCCGAACCGCTCGACCCGCACTGCTCTCATCATCATCTCCGTCTGGTCCTTCTGGCTCGTGTGAGGCGTACGCTGGCGAAGCTAACGGACGCCTGCGTCCACTTCCAGAAAGTGAGAGACATGTCTGAGACGTTGCCCCACAAGCTCCGCTCCGACGCCCGGGACAACCGCGACAGGATCCTTGCCGCCGCGAGGTCGCTCTATGCCGAACGCGGCCTGGATGTCACCATGCGCGACGTCGCGAGGCGCGCCGGGGTCGGGCCGGCGACGCTCTACCGCCGTTTCCCCGCTCGGCAGGTGCTCCTCGACGCCGTCTTCGCCGACGAGCTGCGCGCGTGCGATGCGATCGTGGACGACGGCTGTGCCGATCCCGACCCGTGGCGTGGCTTCACCTCGGTCATCGAGCGGATCTTCGTGCTCAACGTCGGGAACCAGGGGTTCGTCGACGCCTTCATGGCGGAGACGCCGCGCGACTCGTTCGCCGAGCATCGCACCGCGGCCCTCGCGAAGCTCGCCGGTCTCGCCCGGCGCGCCAAGGCCGACGGCAGGCTTCGGCGCGACTTCGTCATCGACGATCTCGTCCTCGTCCTCCTCGCCGGCCGCGGCCTCGCCGCCAGCCCTGCCGCCAGCAGCGTCCCGGCGGCGCGCCGGTTCGCGGCGCTGGCCATCGATGCGTTCCGGTCGTCCGAGGCGAACGACCCGCTGCCGCGCGGCGCCGCCGTCGCCGCGCGTCTGGCGGGTCGCTGATCTACACCTGGTCGGCGAAGATCTCGGCGAAGCGGCCGGGCTCGGTGAGCAGCTCGTCGTACGTCCCGCACTGCACGATGCGACCGTCGTCGAAGACGTAGATCCGGTCCATGCCGCGCAGCGTCCAGGCGCGGTGGGAGACGACGATGGTGATCCGGTCCTCGCGGGTGGCCTGGAGCTGGGCGAAGACCTCGCGCTCGGCCTCGGCGTCGATGGCGCTGGTCGGCTCGTCGAGGATCCAGATCCCGGCCCGGCGCAGCGCGACCCGCGCCAGCGCGAGGCGCTGCCACTGGCCGCCGGAGAGCCCGACGCCCTCCCACTGCGCGCCGAGCTGGCTGTCGGCCTGGCTCGGCAGGTCGCTGACCAGGTCGCTCGCCAGGGCCGTACGCAGCGCCTGGTCGAGGTCGGGTTCGGGGATGTCGCGGCGCGGGTCGCCGAGGCCGACGGTCTCGCGGACGGTGAACTCGTAGCGACCGAACTCCTGGGTCAGCAGACCGAAGTGCGCCAGCCGCTGCCGCTCGCTCATGGTGAGCACGTCGACGCCGTCGATCAGCACCTCGCCGGAGTCTGGAGCCAGGGCACCGAGGATCGCGTTGATCGTGGTCGTCTTCCCGGCCCCGTTCACTCCGACGAGCGCGATGATCTCGCCGCGTACGGCATGCAGGTCGGCGTCGACGACCACCGGGCGCTTCCCACCGGGGTAGGTGACGGTGAGGCCGCGTACGTCCAGGCGGCCGACCGAGGCGACGACGTCGGCCGCCTCCTCGGCGGAGGCCAGGGCGAGGGCGTCGCGGTAGAACCGCGAGTGGGGGCTCGCCGAGATCAGGCCTCCCAACGAGAAGCTCGCCGCTCGGACCGCCGCGAGCCCGGAGAGGACGCCGGCGACGGCGGCGGCGGTCACGCCGCCGGGCAGGTCCGCCGCGACCATCGACAGGACGGCGCCCACGACGAGCAGACCGGTGATCCCGGAGCCGACGATCTGCCAGCGGAGCTCGATGTCCTGGATCCGCTCGAAGATCCGCATCCCGCGGAGCGCGTGCGCCGAGGCGATCCGGGCGACCTTGTCGCCCGTGCCGGCCACGGCGAGCTCGGTGCCCGACCACTGCTGGATGAGCTGCTCGGTGGCGTAGTTGGCGTAGCGGGTCGCTCTGGCGTACTCGGGCCAGTGCTTCTCCTGGTGACGTGCGACGTAGGCGCTGAGCGCGATGGTCGGGATCATCGCCGACATCACGAACAGGCCGGCCAGCAGGTTCATCGAGCAGACCGTGACGCAGAGCCCGACCGCGGTGATGACGGTGCCGACCGTGGCCAGCGCGTCCCGCGGCACCCAGGACAGGAAACTGACACCCTTGCGAGCCGCCTCCAGCGCGACGACCGTCGCGGACTCGGCGAGCTGGGCCGGGCGCAGGCGGCCGGCGGCGTAGGCCAGGTCCCTCGCGTAGTAGTACTCGAGCTGGAACTTGATCCGGATCGCCGCCGTCGAGGCGACCTGCCCGATCGGGTGGCTCACCGCGAGGACCAGGATCAGGCCGGTCAACGGTGCGACGACCGGGCCACCGAGCCCGCCCTCGCGTCCCAGGGCGAGCACGGTCCGCGCCAGCAGCCACACCTGCGCGGCCGGGAGCAGCGCGTCGACCACACCGAACCCGACCGCCACCAGCAGCCAGCGAGGGGTGTGGTGGGCCGCGTCCCGCAAGCCGCTCCACGACGCCACCGCCGTCGCGACCAGCGCGTCCTGCCACGTCGTCGTCCTCTCGGACAGGTTCACCGTCAAGAGCTCTCCCCCAAGCAAGAGGACCGTGTCGAGGTTCCTTCCTATCCGGTTTCGGATCCGGTCGGCACGAAACCGTTCGACAGGCGTACGCGGCGCTGCCAATCTTCCGTCCATGCATCTCAGAGACGGGTCGGTCAGCGACCTACCAGACGCCATGAGCCTCCTCGACGCCGCCGTCGCCTGGCTCGCCTCGCGGGGCCGCATCGAGCAGTGGGGCGCGGAGCCGTTCTCCGCCGTCGAGGCCCGGGTCACGCAGATCCGGACGATGCTCTCCGAGCGCACCGCCCGGATCGCCGAGGAGGACGGCGAGGTCGTCGGGCTCTGCGTCCTGGCCGACGAACCGCTGCCGTACGTCGATCCGGCACCGGTCCCCGAGCTGTACCTCCAGCTCCTCGTCACCGACCGGGAGCGGAGCGGGTCGGGCATCGGCAGCATCCTGGTCGACGACGCCGTCGAGATCGCCCGGCAGCGAGGTGTGACGCAGATGCGGCTCGACTGCTACGCGCGGGACGAGGCGCTGGTCGGCGTCTACGAGAAGCTCGGGTTCTCGCTCGAGAGGCGGTTCACGGTCGACACCGGCCAGACCAAGGCGTGGCCGGGCGCGATCCTCCGGATGGAGATCTGAGCGTCGTCTCCGCGCCACCGCCCCGAGACCGGCATTTGTAAACTGCCCGGAACCGAGGCCGTGGGAGAGGTGGGCGATGACCGAGATCAGTGCTTGGCTGGCGGCATTCGCCGAGGAGCAACGCCGGCCCGAGAAGGTGGCCCACTGGGCCGCGGCGACGGTCGACGCCATCCTCGCCGACGGCGAGGTCGACGTCGCCGATCTCCGACCGCTGCTCCTGGAGGCCGTCGAGGAGCACTGGTACGCCTTCCTCGACCGCATCACCCTGCCGGAGGCTCCGTTCGAGCTGGTCCCGTCCGCACGCGCCATCGCGCTGGAGGCCGCCCGCCGCCATCTCGGGCTCCCGCTGCTGCTCAAGGTCTACCAGCGGGCTCAGGAGGCGAGCTGGGACTTCGCGGTGCAGGTCGTCAGGCAGGCCCCGGACGACCTCGACCACGAGGCCCTGCTGGTCTGGTTCTGGACGAAGGCGACCGTGTGGTTCGGCTCCTCGGTCGAGCAGTCGGTGCTCATCCACCAGTCCGAGGAGACCCGGATCCGTCAGCGCGGGGACGCTCGCCGCTTCGAGGTGGTCTCGGAGGCGCTCAGCGACCGGAGCGTCTCCCCCACCGAGCTCTCCGCCGCCCTCGGTGGCCATCCGGTCAACATCCCCGGCCACATCGCCCTGGTCGCGCACGCGCTCGCCGCCGACTCCATCGAGCAGCTGGAGCCGGCGCTCACCGCCGCCACCCGCCGGATGGGTCCCGCCCCGTCGGTGGTCGTACGCCCCGGCGGAACCCAGATGTGGGCCTGGGTCGCGCTCGCCGAAGCACCCGACCCCGTGACCTACACCGGCATCGACCCCGCGGCCGTCCGGGTGACGATGGGTGTCGGCGGAAACGGCCTCGACGGGTTCGTCTCGGCGCACCAGGACGCGCAGGCCGCCCAGCGGGTCGCGCAGGCTCCGGGGCGCCGGACCCCGCTGACCGCCTACGACGACGTGGCCGCCCTCGTCCTCATCGCCCACGACCCCGACGCCGCCGAGCGGTTCACCCGGACGACGCTGCGCGGCCTGGCCGGCGCGCCGCACGACCGGCTCCGCGAGACCGTGCGCGAGGTGCTCACCTCGGCGGAGACCGCGGACCGGCTCGCCGAGCGGCTCGGCATCCACAAGAACACCATCCGCTACCGCGTCGCTCAGGCCGAGCGGCTCCTGGGCCGCCCGCTGCGCGAGCGAGCCGGCGACCTGCTGCTCGCGCTCGACTACCACGACACGTTCCTCACGCCGCGACTGTGAATACGCACAGTTATCCGTGATCGATTCGGCCTGATCGTCCAGAGACTTCCCCGCTGCGTACGTCCATTCTGACAGGAGACGTAACGGAAGTCACAGGAGGAAGCAGATGTCACTCGACGCCAGCGGCACCGTCGACCAAGGCTCCACCGAGAGGTGGCGCGACAGGAAACGCTATCTGTGGCTGCTCGGCCTGGTGGTCCCGTCCTTCGCCTTCATCGCGGTCGGCGGCTACACCCTCACCGGCTGGGGCGTCTTCCTGTGGACGGGACCGATCGTCGTCCTCGGCCTCGTCCCGGCGATCGACTTCGCGGCGGGCCTGGACCGCTCCAACCCGCCCGACGACATCATCGAGGAGCTCGAGGAGGACAGGTACTACCGCTACATCACCTTCGCGTTCCTCCCGATTCAGTACGCCGGGTTCGCGTTCGCGATGTACCTGATCGCCACCCAGGACTGGCCGCTGGCGCACAAGATCGGCCTGGCCCTCACCATCGGGTTCATCGGCGGCATCGGCATCAACACCGCCCACGAGCTCGGCCACAAGAAGGAGAGCCACGAGCGCTGGCTGTCGAAGATCGCGCTCGCGCAGAGCTTCTACGGACACTTCTACATCGAGCACAACCGCGGCCACCACGTCCGGGTCGCCACACCCGAGGACCCGGCCTCCTCACGGATGGGCGAGAGCCTCTACGGCTTCTGGTTCCGCACCGTCTTCGGGTCGCTGAAGAGTGCCTGGGGCCTGGAGGCCAAGCGCTACCGCCGCAAGGGCACCCACCCGTTCCACCTCGGCAACGACGTCCTCAACGCCTGGCTGATGAGCATCGCGCTGTGGACGGCGATGACGCTCTGGCTGGGCGTCGGGGTCCTGCCCTACCTCGTCCTCCAGGCCGTCATCGGCTTCTCCCTGCTGGAGGTCGTGAACTACCTGGAGCACTACGGGATGCTGCGGCAGAAGACCACCTCCGGGCGCTACGAGCGGGTGCTGCCGATGCACTCGTGGAACTCCAACAACATCGCCACCAACGTGCTCCTCTACCACCTGCAGCGGCACAGTGACCACCACGCCAACCCGACCCGGCGCTACCAGACGCTGCGCGACTACCGGGAGTCCCCGGTCCTGCCGACCGGCTACGCCGGGATGATCGTGCTGGCCCTGGTCCCGCCGCTGTGGCGCCGGGTGATGGACAGGCGCGTGGTCGCGCACTTCGACGGTGACGTACGGCTCGCCAACGTACGCCCCGGCCGGCTCGACAGGCTGCTCGCCGCCTTCCCGCCCCCGGCCGCCGAACCGGCCCACGAGGACGTCGACGACGTCACCCGGCAGAGCTTCGACGACGACGACGTCGCCGCCGGCCGGTGCCCGGGCTGCGGCTACGTCTACGAGGTCGCGGCCGGCAACGAGCTCGAGGGCTTCGCCGCCGGCACCGCGTGGCGAGACATCCCCGACGACTGGTGCTGCCCCGACTGCGGCGTACGCGAGAAGGTCGACTTCATCCCGCTGAAGGAGTCAATGCTGTGAGCGCCATCGAAGCCGACAAGACTGTGTGCGAGGGCATCGGCATGTGCGAGGCCCAGGCCGACGACTACTTCCAGGTCGGCGACGACGGACTGGTCGACGTCCTGAACGCCGACGTGCCGGAGTCCGACCGCGGGTACGTCCGAGCCGCCGTCGACTCCTGCCCGGTCTCCGCACTGCGCCTCCAGGGGTGACCATGTCCGCTCACCGCGACCCTCATCTCCTGATCGTCGGCGCTGGACTGGCCGGGCTCCGCGCCGTCGAGGGCGCTCGCGCCGCCGGCTGGCCCGGCCCGATCACGATCGTCGGCGACGAGCCGCACCCGCCCTACGACCGGCCGCCGCTGTCGAAGGCGACGCTCTCCGCCGAGGACCCGCCGGACGTGCCCGCGCTGCGGTCGAGCGAGGTGATCGACGAGCTCCGTGTCCGCCACCTCGCGGGCGTGCGGGTCGACCGTCTCGACCCCGAGCGCCGGACGGTGACCACCAGCGCCGGCGACCTCGGCTACGACGCGCTCGTGATCGCCACCGGCAGCACCGCGACGACCCTGCCGGGAATGGCCGGGCTCCCGGGTGTGCACGTGCTCCGGCGCTACGACGACGCGCTCGCCGTACGCGACTCGCTGGCCCGCGCGCGACACGTGGTGGTCGTCGGGGCCGGGTTCATCGGCTCCGAGATCGCCTCGGCCGCCCGCGCCCGCGGCATCGAGGTCACCCTCGTCGAGGCGAGCCGCCGCCCGCTGGAGCGGGCGGTCGGGCCGGGCGCCGCCCAGCGGCTGATGCAGCTCCACGCCGAGGCCGGGGTCCGGCTGCTCACCGAGACGACCGTCACCGGCGTACGCACCTCCGCCGGGGGCGTCGAGGAGGTCGAGCTCAGCACCGGCGAGACCCTGGCCGCCGATGCCGTGATCCTGGGGATCGGTGCCCGCCCTGCCACCGGATGGCTCGAGGACAGCGGTCTCACCCTGGACCCGGTCTCCGGCGGCGTACGCTGCGACCGCGGTCTCGCCACCGGCGCGCCCGGCGTCTGGGCGGCCGGCGACGTGGCCTGCGTCGACGGCGAGCGCAGCGAGCACTGGACGGCCGCCGGCGAGCAGGGCCGCGTGGCCGGTGCCAACGCGGCCGGAGCCGCCGAGCTGTTCACCTCCGTCCCGTTCGCCTGGTCGACCTGGCACGGCCACCGGATCCAGGTGGTCGGCGAGACCACGGCCGCCGACGAGGAGGACCACGGCGACGGCTTCGTCCTCTACCGGCGAGGCGGGAGCGCGGTGGGTGCGGTCGGCATCGACAGCGCCGGCCCGATCGCCCGGCTGCGCCGCGCCCTGGCCGCGCAGGCGCCCGCAGGGTCCCGCGCTCACACCGCCGCGGCCGGAGGCGTCGTGCCCGCTCGCGAGTAGGACGGCGGGACGACGGCGACCACGCTGTGCGCGTGGTCCAGGAGATAGTTCGCCACCGCTCCGCTGCCGACCACGATCATGTGCATCGTCTGGGCCTGCTCGGCGAGCGCGTGCGCGAGGCCACCGCCCTGGATCCGCAGGTGCGGGTGGAGATCCGGATAGCGCTCCCGGAGTCCCGCCACGCACTCCGCGACCAGCACCCGGTCCTCGGCCGGCCTCTCCGGGCCATCGGCCTGGTAGCAGTACAGGACGCTGACGGGCAGGCCGCGCTGAGCGGCCTGGTCGAAGGCGAACCCCAGGGCGGGGATCGAGTCGGCGGTCCCGTCGATGCCGACGAGCACCCCGCGGCCGACGCATCCGCCGCCCGGGCGCAGCACGACCACCGGACACCGTGCGTCCTTCACCGTGGACCTGCTCACCGAGCCGAGGATCCGGCTGCGGACCGGTCCTCTCCCCCGGGACCCGAGCACCAGCAGCGAGGCACGGCCCGAGGCCGTGTCCAGCACCTGCGCCACCGCCCCCACCTCCAGCTCGACGCTCACCTCGGGGCACCGGCGGCCGAGGAGCCCCGGCGCTCTGGAGAGCTCGTCGAGACGACGCTCGGCGTAGCTCCGCGCGCTCGCCAGCACCACCGCGCCGTAGTCCTGGTCAGGCTCTGCCGGCGCCCCCGCCCGGAACCCGGGTGGCGTGTCCAGCGTCGCCGCGGGCACCACATGGAGCAGGCACACGTCGCGCCCGTCCCGGAACGCCTGCTCGACCGCCCACGACACGCTCTCGGCCGCCGCCGGCCAGTTCTCGACACCGACCACCACGGCGCCCTCCGGCATGGA
This sequence comes from Nocardioides sp. NPDC126508, assembly GCA_040302365.1. Lineage (GTDB taxonomy): Bacteria > Actinomycetota > Actinomycetes > Propionibacteriales > Nocardioidaceae > Nocardioides. The sequence continues at coordinate 558,479 of JBEOUM010000001.1, read as the reverse complement.
TACGTACGTCATCTCGACTCCTTCGACTCTGCTCGTCTGCTGCGTGCGGTTCAGACCGGCACCACGCGCCGGCCGGTGATCTGGGTCGGCGTGATGCAGACGAAGAGCGTCCGTCGGCCGTTCGCCCACGGCTCCGGCCGGAGGTCGTGCGCCGTCAGCCAGACACCGTCGACGAACTCCGTGGTCCCGCGGGCCAGGACGCTCCAGCCCGAGGAGGTGGAGGAGTCGAACTCGTCGATCTGGTACGACACCGGCCCGGTGCCCACGTGATCGGCGATGGCGGTGCGTGGGGCTGTGCGGAAGACGATCCGCTCGTCCACCATCACGTGGTTGACCGGCAGGACCACCGGGCCCTCCGAGTCGCCGAAGGCGACACGACCGACCTCGGTCCGGTTCAGCAGCTCCAGACATTCGTCACGGTCGATCGTGGTCAGATGCCCCGGGAACCATCGTGCTGCCAAGTACATCGTCTGCTCCTTCTTCACGCTCGCCCGGAACGGGCCGGCTGGTCATCTGCGGTACCGAGGCCGGCTGCGGCCCCGGTGGCTCCGGCGTCCCCCTCGAACGCCGGAGCCACGTCCATGTCTCAAGGCTCCGTCCGCGACGTCCTCGCCCGGCAGGGACCGGCGTCCTCTGCCCAGGGCCTTTGGTCGTTGCCCGAGGGGCCGGTCCGGCTCCGCATGGGTCGTCGTCGGTCGTCATCGCAGCCAGGGGTGGTGCATGACGACCGGCATCCGGGCCCACTGCTTGCCGAAGCCCCAGGTGTCACCGGCGTACGTCAGCGCCAGCACGCCGACAGTCAGCGCGCCGAGCAGGTGCTCGTCGATGACCGGGTTGTTCTCGAGCGGGAAGCTGGCGAACCACATCAGCGCGTACATCGCCGCACCGGCGACGGCACCGACCCGCATCCCGACGCCGAACGTGAGCGTGAGCCCCACCCCCAGCAGACCGAGCATGAACAGCCCGTCGACCCACCACTGACCCGCCATGTCGTTCCACATGCCCTGCAGCCAGTTGTGGTCGGGCACGTGGGACAGGAACCCGTCGGTCGGGCTGCCGCCGTTGATCCAGGCGGCGCCCTTGGCGAAGAGGTCGATGCCGGTGCGGGTGCCCGCGTCGTCGGTGATCGCCCCGGTGTGGAAGCCCAGCGCCAGCAGCTTGTCGAAGAAGGCCCACAGGAACGTGAGCCCGAAGGCGATCCTCAGCGTCGCGAGCATCCGCGCCGCGGGCATCGGGAAGTGCCCGGGCAGCGATGTCGTGGAGCCGGGCGTGGAGATTGAGGTCATGGTCCCTCCTCGGTCTCGCCGGCCGACGTGGCCGGACGCCTTCAGCCAACCGCCGGCCGATCCTTCGGGGCAGGGAACGGGGTCCGCACGGGGCGGGCACTTCGTCCCCCGGAGCGTCAGGACGAGGGACCGTGACACCTCACGGCACGGCTCACCTCCGGGGTACGCCTCGCAGATAGCGGTCGGGCCACCCGGCCGCTCGGGCACCGGAGCGGAACCACGCCTCCAGGCCGGGCGCGTCGCGGCGTCCGAGCTCGTCGAGGATCACCTCGCGGATCTCCACGGCGCGCAGCTTCTCCCCGGGGTCGGCGGCCCGGTCGAGCGCGACGTAGCTGGAGCGCCAGGCCATGCACAGGTCCGCGTCCGTCAGCCCGTCGGTGACGGAGAGGACGTCCACCGGATCGACGTCGACCGGACCCGCCGTCGCGAGGCCGGCGACCATCGCGGGAGCGCCTCGGGCCGCGTTCCGGACCCGCCGGCGCCGCCATCCTCCGCGGCGGGGTGATCCCACCGGCGGCTCACCACGGACGCTCCCGTCGAGCCAGCCCACCTGCCAGGCCGCGGCCAGGGCCGCCGCGGAGACCAGCAGCGCCGTCTCCGGGTCCAGCCCCAGGAAGAGTCCGCCGACGGCCAGCACCGCCGTCGGCCACGTCAGGCTTCGCCTGATCACCGGCTTCCAGCGGACCGGACTCTCGTCGGGTGAGCCGCACACCAGGAACGAGACCGCGATCAGGGCACCGGCCAGCCACCATCCGATCGTCGCGGCCACCGACCACGACAGGAGCGCGACCAGCCCACAGACGACGGCCATGGCGGCCGAAACGCTCCAGACCCAACGTCTCATGAGATCACTGTCCTCGCCGCTCACGGCTGCGCGAAGGGACGACGATCCCGTCGCCACGGGACCAAGGCCCCGGTTTCCCCAGCCGTTGGCCACTCGCCGCGCCGTCCCGGTCGAGGCACTGTCGTCGGCATACCCACAACCACGCACCGTGGAGGTCACGATGATGTACTGGTACGGCTCGGGAATGAGCGGCTGGGGCTACCTCCTGATGACCGTCAGCATGGTCCTGTTCTGGGGACTGGTCATCACCACGGCGGTCGTGGTCGGACGCCGGTTCCTCCGTGAGGACCGGCCCCTCGGCGGCGTACCGAGCACGCCCGAGGACGTGCTCGCGATGCGGCTGGCACGCGGCGAGGTCGACGAGGACGAGTACGAGCGACGGATGGCGACGCTGCGGGCTCGCGAGATCACCGGGCCTGTCTGATCCTCGCCCGGCTGCGGCACCGACGGGCGGTCAGCCCAGGGGTACCGTCCACTCGACGACGGTGCCCTTCGGCTTCGCCGCCTCGACGGTGCATCGACCGCCGTGCGCCTCGGCTCGGTGACGCATGTTGGCCAGCCCGCTCTCCACCGGGTCGTCGGGGATCCCGTCGCCGTCGTCGCGCACCCGGAGCACGAGATCGGTGCCCGCCGACAACGACACGTCGACGTTGCTCGCGTGCGCGTGGCGGGCGGTGTTCGACAGCGCCTCGCCGAGGACGGCGACGACGTCCTTGGTCACCTCGGGGGTGGTGCGCAGCCTGACCGGGCCGTCGAAGGCGAGCCGCGGGCGGAACTTCAGCGACGCCGCGGCCCGGTTGACCACGTCGGTGACCTGGGACTGGACGTCGCCGCTGTGGTCGGGGGTGCCGAGCTCGAAGACCGCGCGCCGCAGGTCGCGGATCGTCTCGTCGATGTCCTCGACGGCCTGGTCGAGGCGGCCGCGAAGCTTGGGGTTCTCGGCCAGGTTGAGGCCACCTTGGAGACGCAGGCCGATGACGAAGAGCCGCTGGATGACGATGTCGTGCAGGTCGCGGCCGATCCGGTCGCGGTCGTCGTAGACGGCCAGCCGCTGACGCTCGTCACGGCTCTGCGCCAGCCGGATGGCGACCGCCACCTGCCCGGCGAACGCGTCGGCGACGGCGAGGTCGACGTCCTGGGCCTGCTCGGCGTTGGCCCGGCGCCAGGCCAGCGCGAGCACGCCCACCGCGTTCATCTCCTCGGACGGGTCGGTGCGGCCGAGCGGCACGAGCACACCCGGTCCGATGTCGCTCAGGTCGATGACCGCCGCGGCGCTACCTCCCGCGGCAGCGCCAGCGATGTCCTCCACGATCATCGGCACCCCGTCCATGATCGCCTGGCTCGCGACCGACTCGCGCAGCGGAGCCCGCCTCAGTACGTCGACGTCGATCTCGGCGCCGGAGACGACCTCCACCCGCAGCCGGTCGGCCGAGGGACCGGTGACGATCCAGGCGACGTCGGCCCCGGCGACCTCGCGAGCCCGGTCGGCCACGAGCTGGAGGGCGCTGGTGCGGTCGACGTCGCCCATGAGGGCACTGGTGATCTCGGCACGTGCGTCGAGCCAGCGTCCGCGGCGGGCGGCCTCCTCGGCCAGCAGGGCGTTCTCGATCGCGACGCCGGCAGCCGCGGCCAGGGCGACCACGATGCTCTCGTCCTGGTCGGTGAAGTCCTCACCGTCGGCCTTCTCGGTGAGATAGAGGTTGCCGAACACCTTCTCCCCGATGCGTACGGGCACCCCGAGGAAGGAACGCATCGGCGGATGATGCTCCGGGAAGCCGTAGGAGGCCTGGTGCTCGGTGATGTCCTGCAGACGGACCGGCTCGGGATGGTCGATCAGCAGGCCGAGCAGGCCGTGCCCGGTGGGCAGGTCGCCGATCCGGAGCTGCTGCTCCGGGGTGAGGCCCCGGTTGATGAACAGCCGCAGCCGCCGCTCGCCGCCGCTCGCCAGGACCCCGAGAGCCGCATATCGTGCTCCGGCCAGCGCCTGGGCGACCTCGACGATCCGGTTCAGCAGGTCGTCGATCGAGAGCCCGGCGCCCATCGTGACGATCGCGTCCAGCAGCAGCCTCCACCGCACCTGCTCGTCTCGGGCGTCCGTGACCCTGTCGAGGACTTCGGTCAGCAGCTCGTCGAGCGGTGTGTTGTGCAGTGTCGTATCGGCCGTGGCCCCTGCACGGCGCTGTCGAGGCGGCGTAACTCCCACGCTGACCCCCTCAACGCATGGGCGATTCACCCTCTAAAGTATCAACCCTGCAGCGTCTTGGTCACCAGAATCGCAGCCTGGGTTCTGCTCTCCAGCCCGAGCTTGGCGAGCAGCGACGACACGTAGTTCTTGACCGTCTTCTCGGCCAGGTGCATCTCCTTGCCGATCTGCCGGTTGGTCAGTCCTTCGCCGATGAGCTCCAGGATCCGGCGCTCGTGGTTGGTGAGGTTCTCGAAGACCGAGTTGGTCTTCGGCCCGCTGCGGATCCGCTCCAGCACCTGCGCGGTGACCGCGGGGTCGAGCGTCGACCGGCCCGCGGCGACCTGACGCACGGTCTCGACCAGATCGGCGCTGCGGATCTGCTTGAGGAGATAGCCGGCCGCGCCGGCCATGATGGCCGAGAAGAGAGCGTCGTCGTCGTCGAACGAGGTCAGGATGAGGGCCGCGATGCTCGGGTCGACGGAGCGTACGTCGCGGCACACGTCGATCCCGGAGCCGTCAGGGAGCCGGCCGTCGAGGATCGCCACATGGGGTCGCAGCGCGGGGATCCGGCGGCGGGCCTCCTCGGCGAGCCCGGACTCGCCCACGACGACGATGTCGTCCTCGTCCTCGAGCAGGTCCTTGAGCCCGCGGCGGATCACCTCGTGGTCATCGAGCAGGAAGACCCGGATGGGCTCCGCTGCGCCCTCGGGGGCGGCTGATTCGGTCACCTGATCAACTTACGACCGTTGCCGACCGTCGCCAAATGCACGTCTTACCCGTCCGCCGAGGACCAAAGTCCCTCGACGACGTGAACCTTCGCGTCCACCACCGAGACGCCGCGTACATGCACGATCACCGGGTTGAGGTCGATCTCGGCGATCTCCGCGATGTCCTCGGCGAGGCGGCCGAGACCGACCAGGAGATGTTCGGCGGCAGCGACGTCCAGCGGCGGAGATCCGCGGAAGCCGGTCAGCAGAGGCGCGGTGCGCAGCTCGGCGAGGGCCGAGGCGGCGTCGGCGCGGCTGAGCGGGGTGAGCCGGAAGCTGCGGTCACCGATCAGCTCGGTGTAGCTGCCGCCGTAGCCGACCATGACGAGCGGCCCGAAGACCTTGTCGTGGGTCACGCCGGCGATCAGCTCGACCCCGGCGGCGACCTGCCGCTGGACGAGCACACCCGGATGCGCGACCGGGACACCGAGCAGCTCCTGCGCGGCGGCGCGCACCTGGTCCGGCCCGGTGAGCCCCAGGCGTACGCCTCCGACATCCGTGCGGTGGGCGACCTCCGGGTCGGCGATCTTGACCGCGACCGGGTAGCCGACCCAGGTGGCGGCGTCGACCGCCTCCTCGACCCCGCCGGCGAGGACGCTCGGCAGCACCCCGATCCCGTACGCAGCCAGCAGCTGTCGTGCGTCCGGCTCCGGGAGACGGCCACCCGCGGGCGTCGCCCGCAGCGTCCGGGCGACGACGTCGAGGGCAGCCGCACGGCTGGCGGCTGCCGGCCGGGCGGCCGGTACGCGCGGCGCCGCGCGCCACTCGGCATAGGTGGCGATCGGGCCGAGCGCGCGGGCGGCATCCTCGGGGAACGCGAAGACCGGGACCTGGTGGCTCCCCGCGCTGATCGGCCGACTCGGACCGTGCGTGTCGAGCATGACCGCCACCGTCGTGACCGCCGGAGTGTCCGCTCCCGGGCCGGCACCCGACGACGCGCGCAGCGCACGTGCGAACGCCGCATAGGAGAGCGCGGGCATCGGCGTGCGCATCACGATCAGCATGTCGACCTCACCGCTGCGGGCGACGGTCGAGACCACCTCGGCGTACGCCTCCCAGCCGACACCCGACCCCAGGTCGACCGGCATCTGGTCCGAGGACGCATCGGGCACGATCTCGCGGATCCGCGCCGTCGTCCCGGCGCTCAGCGTGGCCAGGCTCAGTCCGACGCGCTCGCACGCGTCGGCCGCCAGGACGCCCGGACCGCCCGCGTTGCTGATGATCCCGATGCGGCGGCCCGCGGGCAGCGGCTGGTTGGCCAGCACGCTCGTGGTCTGCAGCAGCTGCTCGAGGCCATGGACGCCGATGACGCCGCACTGCTGGAAGAGCGCCTCCACCGCTGCCGGGGACGGGACGGCCGAGGCGGTGTGGCCGACGGCCGCCCGCCGGCCGGCCGGGCTACTGCCACCGACCAGGGCGACGATCGGCTTGCGTGCGGCGAGCCGTCTGGCCAGCCGGGAGAACTTGCGCGGGTTGCCGAACGACTCCAGGTAGAGCGCGACCATCTCGGTGGCGTCGTCCTCGGCGGCGTACATGAGCAGGTCGTTGCAGCTGACGTCGGCCTTGTTGCCCGAGGAGATGAAGGCGGACAGCCCGACGCCGAGCTCCTCGGCGCGCTGCAGCACGGCGATCCCCACCGCACCGGACTGCGCCATCATCGCCACCGTCCCGCGTCCCACCGACATGGGCGAGAAGGTGGCGTCCAGCCGGACGTCGGGGTCGGTGTTGGCGACGCCGAGGCAGTTGGGACCCACCACCCGCATCCCCGCGCCGCGGGCGATCGCCAACAGCTCGTCCTGACGACGACGCCCGTCGGGGCCGGCCTCGGCGAAGCCGCTGGAGAGGATCACCAGGTCGCGTACGCCGCTGTCGGCACACTCGCGGACCACCTCCAAGACCTGGGCCGCCGGGACCGCGACGACCGCCAGGTCGACGGGGGCCACCTCGCGGATCGAGCCGTGGCACCTGAGTCCGAGCAGGTAGTCGCTGTGCGGGTTCACGGGGTGGACCGTGCCGGTGAATCCGGCCCTCAGCAGGTTGCGCACGACCTGGCGACCGGCATGGTCCTCGTGTCGGCTGGCACCGATCACGGCGACCGAACCCGGCCGCAGCAGGGCCCGCAGAGAGTCGGCGTCGGTCCGCTGCTCCCGGGTGATCATCGTCTCCAGGACACGCTCGGTGAGCCGGACGGGGAACCGCACCTCGACGCTCTCCTGGTGCGGGGTCGAGGTGACCTCGAACCCGACATGGCGCAGCACGTCGAACACGGCGGCGTTGTCGGCCGGCACGTACGCGACGAGCTCCGTCATGCCCGCTCCGGCCGCGGCGACGGACAGATGCTCCAGGAGCAGGGTCGCCAGGCCGCGGTGGGCATGCTGGTCGGCGACGACCAGGCCGAGCTCGGCCACCCCGTCCCCGGTGCTGGTGGCGCTCGCCAGCGCGACGATCCGGCCGTCGACGACCGCGACCTTCGCGACCGCATCGCCGCAGGTCAGCTGCGGGAGCAGCTGGTCGACGAAGTGCACGCTGTCGAAGTGGCCGACGTGAAGGAACCGCCGGTAGCGGCCCAGGTCGGAGAGCTCGAGATGCAGCGCCACCAGCTGGTCGCGGTCACCCGGGACCGCGTCGCGTACGCGGGCGATCGTGCCGTCCCGCAGCAGCACGTCCTCCGGCGCCGGTCCCGCTTCCTCCACGCCCAGCTCGGTCCCGCCGGTCATCCGGCTGCCTCGTAGTCTGCCGGCGAGCCCTCCGCACTCTCCGGCGACGGTGGAACCACCTCGACGGGACAGCGGGACTCGCGCAGCAGGGCGTGGCCGGTGCCACCCAGGCGGCGCAGCGGGAAGGCGTGCCCGCGCCGCCCGATGACCAGGAGCGCCGCGTCCTTCGACGCCTCGGTGACGATCTGGGCCGGCTGACCACGGTGCACCTCGATCCAGGCGTCGACCTCGGCAGAGTTCGGGACCAGCTGTCGTGCCCGTTCGAGGGTCTGCATCAGCCGGTGCCGCGCGTCCGCCAGCACGCCGGCCGCGTCCAGCTGCCCCAGCGTGGACTCGTAGTAGACGGGCGGGACCTCCCAGGAGTGGACGATCACCAGGCCGCCGTCACGGTCCACCGCCTCCCCGAGGGCCCGGACGACGAGCTCGGTGGAGGCGTCGCAGTCCGCGACCGCGACGACCACCGTGCGGGCGTCCCGCTCGACCGGCCAGTCCGCCGGCACGACCACGACGGGCACCGGCGCGCGCGAGGCGACCCGGCCGGTCACCGATCCCGTCACGATCCGGGCCAGGCCGTGCCGCCGCTCGTCGCCGAGCACCACCATCGCGGAGTCGGCGGCCGCGTGCACGAGCTCCGTGACCACACCCCCGTCGAGGAGCGTCGAGGTCACCTGCTCCGCGCCGACGATCTCGGCTGCCTCCTTCGCCGCATGGGCCAGCACGGTCGCCCCGGCCGCGCGCACCTGCTCCGCCAGGCCCGTATAGCCGTACGGGTAGAACCTCCCGGTCGCGACGGCGAGGTCGACCACGTGGACGAGCCACAGCTCGGCACCGCTTCGACGGGTCCTGCCCGCGGCGTAGCGCACCGCTGCTCGGCCGCCCTCTCCCCCGTCGACGGCGACCATGATCCGGTCACGCTCGGACATCTGCCCTCCTCATCGGCACGGCGCGTACGGCCGGCCCGGCCTCTCCACTCTCACCGGGCCGACCGGTCGGTGGTCAGGGTCATCGGTACCGCCGCCGAAGGACCAAGGGCCGAAGGTCTCTCACTCGGAGGACCGGTCGCCGGCGCGACGGACGGGCGCGACGCCCACCCTTGACGAGCAATTCAATAAGTGATTTAGTCACTTATTGTGACCAGCAACACATCATCGCTCTCTGAACGCATCGCCGACGGGATCGTCGCCATGATCGAGGCCGCGGGCCTGGAACCGGGCGACGCCCTGGCCTCCTCGCGCGAGCTGGCCAAGCGGTTCGAGGTGACCACCCCGACGATCCGGGAGGCGCTGCGCCGCCTGGAGGCCACCGACGTCATCCGCTTCCGGCACGGCTCGGGCACCTACGTCAGCGGCGGGGTGAACCGGCGGCTGCTGGTCAACCCGCACGTCTCGGAGTCGCGCAGCGAGTCGGTCCTGGAGCTCCTCGACGCCCGGATCGTGCTCGAGCCGCCGGTCGCGGCGGCCGCGGCGGCGAAGCGCACCGACGACGACCTGGCCGCGCTGACGCTCTCGGCCGACAACTCGCTCAAGCCGCAGTACGCCGACGAGCGGCCCGAGCTGCACTTCCACGTCGCCCTCGCCGGCGCCTCCGGCAACCTGCTGCTGCGCGAGACGATCGAGGCGCTGCTCCAGGTGCGGGCCCGCGACCAGATCGAGATCCGGCACCGCTACACCGACCGCGACCACGACCACGCCGACCACGTCCGGATCGTCGAGGCCGTACGCGACGGCGACTCCGACGCCGCGGCCACCCTGACCCGCGACCACCTGCTCGCGATCCGCGAGGCCATCGCCTCGACCCTGGGCACGGAGCAGCCCCGATGACCGCGAGGCTCGCCGAGATGACCACCCTCGAGGCCGCGGAGGCCGCCGGGGACGGGACCGTCGTCGTCATCCCCGTCGGCGCGTTCGAGCAGCACGGTGCCGGGCTCCCGCTGGCCACCGACCAGATCCGCGCCGAGGCCCTCGCCGACGCCGTCGCCGAGGCGCTCCCGGGCAAGGTGGTCATCGGTCCCGGCGTACCGGTCGGCGTCTCGCCCCACCACCGGGCCTTCGCCGGCACCGTGAGCCTGCGGCCGGCCCTGTTCGCCGCCGTCGTAAGGGAGTACGTCGAGTCGCTGGCCGCCCACGGCTGGCGGCGCTTCCTCGTGCTGACCGGTCACGGCGGCAACAACGCCACCCTCGGCACCCTGGCCCAAGACCTGCTCCGCGACCGGCCCGACCTCGAGCTCGCCTGGACGCCGGTGACCGCGCTGGCCAAGGACAGCGTGGGCGGCATGGAGCTGAGCGAGATCTCCGGTCACAGCGGCGAGGCCGAGACCGCTCAGATGCTGCACGTCGCCCCCCACCTCGTACGCCACGACCTGCTCGCCCCGGGCACGACCACGCACGACCAGCTCGATCCGTTCGCCCGGCTGGCCCGCTCGGTGAGCCATCCCGCCGTGGCCCTCCCCTACGACCGCCTCTCCCCCACCGGCGTGCTCGGCGACCCACGCCGGGCCACCGCCGAGGACGGCCGCGCCATCCTCGCCGAGGCCACCGACCGCATCGTCGCCTTCATCAAGGAGTGGCTCGACACCTAGGCCACCCGCCCACCCCTCGAGCTCGGGACCCCGACCGGGACGCGCACCGCGTCGCCGGGCGATCCAGCACACCCGAAAACGCACCGATCTGCCCCGAAGGAGCACCCCATGTCCCCACGACGATCCCGCCTCCTGGCTCCGGCCGTCGCGGTCACGGCGGTGGCGGCGCTGTCCCTGGCACCGTCCGCCACCTCCGCCCTGACCCGCGCCTCCGGCCAGGGCCAGGCCGCCGGCGAGACCACGCCGTGCGCCGAGCCCACCGACCAGGAGTCCGACAGCAGCCAGAAGTACGAGCTGACCAGCGGCGACCTCGAGCGCAGCTACGTGCTCCGCCTCCCCGAGGGCTATCAGAAGCGCGACGACTGGCCGCTGATCGTCGCCTACCACGGCCGCGGCAGCACCGGCGTCGAGGTCGAGGGCTACTCCGAGCTCTCCGACCTGCCGGCGGTCGTCGCGTATCCCGACGGTGCGATCGGCACCGGCTCGGGCTACCGCAAGGCCTGGCAGGGCGCGCCGTACGAGGCCCCGGGCGTCGACGACGTCGCCTTCACCCGCGACCTGCTAGCCGCGATCGAGGCCGACCACTGCATCGACACCACCCGCGTCTATGCCACCGGGAAGTCGAACGGCGCCGGCCTGGCCGCCCTGCTGGCCTGTCAGCTGCCGGACACGTTCGCGGCGATCGCGCCGGTCGCCCCGGCGCTCTACCCGGGCGCCCGGGTCGGCTGCGTAGAGGCTCCGCCGACACCGGTCCTGGAGATCCACGGCGTCGCCGACGCCACCATCCCCTACGTGGGCGACGCCGACCGTGACCTGCCCGCCATCCCCATGTGGGTACAGGGCTGGGCCGACCACAACGGCTGCACCGGCTCCACCACCCGCACCAACCGCGACATCACCACCACCCGCTGGACCGGGTGCGACCACGACGCCGAGGTCCAGCACGTCGCCGTCGACGGCGGCGGCCACGTCTGGCCGGGCGGCGACATCTACTCCGGTGGCGGCCACGTCACCCACACCATCGAGTCCGCGACGGTGATCTGGGACTTCTTCTCCCGCCACCGCCTCACCAGCGAAGGGTGACCGACATGACCAGCACCGCAACCCCGACCGGCAGCCAGAGGCTGCCGTGGATCATCCGTGCCATGGGCGTGGTCGAGCGTGTCGGCAACGCCCTGCCGCACCCGTTCTGGCTCTTCTGGATCCTGGCCGCGATCCTCGCCGTGATCAGCGCGATCTGCGCCGCGGCCGGCGTCTCGGTCATCTCGCCCGGCGACGGCGAGAGGGTCGTGGTCCAGAGCCTGCTCAGCGGCGAGGGCCTGGCGATGGCCACCTCCACGATGGTCTCCAACTTCGCCGAGTTCCCGCCGATGGCCACCATCGTCGTGGTCATCATGGGCGTCGCCGTCGCCGAGCGCACCGGCTTCCTCACCGCCGCGATGAAGACCGGCATCTCGCGCGTACCGGTCGGCTGGGTCGTCTTCGCCGTCGCGTTCACCGGGACCGTCGCCCACGTGGCCTCGGCGGCTGCGTACATCATCCTGGTGCCACTCGGCGGCCTCGCCTTCCGCGCTGTCGGCCGCTCCCCGATCCTCGGGATCGTGGTCGCCTACACCGCGATCGCGAGCGGGTACGACGCCAGCCCGATCCCGACTCCCAACGACGCGATCTTCGCCGGCATCACCACCGCCGCGGCCCAGATCGTCGACGAGAGCGCGTACGTCTCCCCCGTCAGCAACTGGTTCTTCAACATCGCCTCCTCGCTGCTGCTGGCCGCGGTGATCACCCTGATGACCAAGTTCGTGCTCTCCAAACGGCCCGACCTCGACGCCGACGAGGACGCCGACGACGGCGACTTCGGGTCGCTCGAGCTCGACGGCCGCGAGCGCCGTGCGCTGCGCTGGTCCCTGGCGACGCTGCTGGTCGCGATCGTGGTCGTCGCCGCGGTCGTGATCCCGGGCGGGTCGCCGCTGCGCGGCGAGGACGGGTCGCTGACCGAGTCGCCGTTCCTCACCGGCATCGCCGCGGTCGTCGCCGTTCTCTTCGGCCTCGCCGGCATCGTGTACGGCACGCTGTCCGGTTCCATCACCAAGGCCGGCGACGTACCCGCACTGATGGCACAGGGGATCAAGCAGATGGCGCCGGTGCTGGTGCTGTTCTTCGCGATCGCCCAGTTCCTGGCGTACTTCGACTGGACCCACCTCGGCGACGTGGTCGCGGTAAACTCCGCCGAGGCGCTGGAGACCAGCAACATCCCGGTCTGGGTGGTCTTCCTGCTCGTCCTGGCGCTGCTCAGCATCGTCAACGTCCTGGTCACCAGCGGCTCGGCGATGTGGTCCATCGCCGCGCCCGTCCTGGTGCCGATGCTGATGCTGCTCGCGGTGCCGCCGGAGACCACCCAGGCGCTCTTCCGGATCGCCGACTCCGGCTCCACCGCGATCACCCCGATGAGCCCCTACTTCGTGATGGCCCTCGGCTTCCTGCAGCGCTACCGCAAGGACGCCGGCATCGGCACCCTCGCCTCGTACACGCTGCCGCTGGCGATCGCGATGAGCCTGGCCTGGACCGCGCTGTTCTTCCTCTGGTGGGCGCTGGGCATCCCGCTCGGACCGGGGGCTCCGGTCCGCTGACAGATCTCGACCGGCGGCTGCCGCACGGGTCAGGTGTCACCTGACCCGTGCGGCGCTCACTACCGGCGCCGGTGGCGCCGCATGCGCACCATGAGCGAGGCGACGTGGGACGACGCCGCGTGCGCGGCGGCCGCGGCGTCACCCACCTCGATGGCCTCGACGATGCGGCGATGCTCGGCGAAGGCGAGCTCGCGGTTGCGCAGGTCGGCCCAGAGCCCGGAGTTGTAGAGGTGGGCCTTGGTGTCGAGCCGGTGGAGGGCGTCGCTGAGGACCGCGTTCCTGGCGAGGTCGCGGACGGCGGTGTGGAACTCCAGGTCGAGGCGGGCGTCGGCGAGGTCGTCACCCGGGTCGGTGAGGTTCACCGACTGCTTCTCGAGGAATGCCTTCAGCGCGACGACGTCCTCGGCCGCGGCTCTCAGCGTCGCCTCGCGTGCCGCCAGTCCGTCGAGCTGTTCGCGGACGGTCATCACCTGCTCGATGGTCCGTTCGTCGACCTCGACGACCCGTGCCCCGGCATGCGGCACGCTGACGGCCAGTCCTTCGGCGATCAGGCGCTGGACCGCCTCCCGCACCGGGCTGCGGCTGACATCGAGCTGGGTGGCGAGCGCAGGAACGCTCAACGGAGCGCGCGGCGGCAGCCGGCCGGTGAAGATGAGATCGACCAGACGGGCGTAGACGGCGTCGCCGAGCAGGCCATTCCCGGATGTCATCTCGCTCCTCACCGGTGCCGCCAGCACCACAGCTTCGGTCACCGCTTCGGCCCAGCGTAGTTGGCGGCGACCCGCTGGCGAAGATACTCGGCCGCGGTGATCGGCGGGTAGGTGCCCGCCGGCGGCGAGATCATCACGTCGCCGTTCGCCTGGGCGAAGAACGGGATCGAGTAGCGCGACCCGGCGTACTCACCAGCTCCCGGCACCCGCACCCGATGGAAGTTGGAGAGCAGCTGATCGTCGCTCCAGCGCATCAGCATGTCGCCGATGTTGCAGGTGATCGCGTCGTCGCTCGGGATCACGGGTGTCCACTCCTGGGCATCGGCCTCCCTCCCGGGACACACCTGGAGACCTCCCTGGCCGTCGCGCTGGAAGAGCAGGGTGAGGCAGTCGAAGTCCGTGTGGGCACCGGCCCGCCACGTACCCGGGAGGCCGCGAAGCTCCTCGGCCAGGGGGAAGTAGTGGATCAGGCGAAGGGTCGAGGCGTACGACGCGCTGGCCGGGTCGTGCGCCTCGGCGAAGAAGTCGCGGTCGAAGCCGAGCTTGTCCGCGAAGCAGGAGAGCACCTCCATGGCCACGGCCCAGCATCGCGACTCGAAGTCGAGGGCGAAGGCGCGGAAGCCCGGCAGCGCCTCCTCGGCGGGCCACATGCCGTCCATGCGAGGCCGGGTGATCTGGTAGGACTCCTTCTGGTCGGGGACCCCGACCGAAGGACGGACCTGCGTGGAGAACTCATAGCCGACGTTGTCGGCCTTGCGCAGCGGCACCGCCTCCTTGTCCTCCCGGGGCATGTCGAAGAACCGGGCCGACCAGGCGAACGCCTCGTCGACCAGGTCCTGCGGGATGCCGTGGTCGACGAGCTGGAAGAAGCCGATCTCGGTCGCGGCGGTCCACAGCTCCTCGGTGATCTCCGCGCGGCGGGTGTCGAGGTCGGCCAGCGAGATCCGCGGGATGGTCCTGTCGGTGCGTTCGACACCGAGATCGCCCATCCGCGCCTCCTTCCGCAGCTCGGCGAGCTCGTAGCTGGGTGAGCCAGGGGTGGTCGTCATTGCTCTCTCCTGTTGGGTGTGGCCGCGCATCCGCGCGGTGTGCCCCGGGACGCTGCTCGTCTGGGCAAGTCGGTGAGTGGTGCCGGAGCCGGTCAGCCCACGTCGGCAGCCGCGAGGAACCTGGCCGCCTCCCGCTCGGCACCAGCCGGCGCGGCGCCGGTGCGGAGGCCGGTCTTGAGCCCCGCGACCTTCGCCGCGATGTTCTCGGCGACGGTGATCGGCGGATAGCCGGTCTCGCCCTCGGTGAGGGTTCCCGGGAGCGGCTCGATCACGGCGTCGAAGTTGCCGTCGAAGAAGAACGCGGCGGAACGGCGGCGGATGATGCGGCCGTCGACCACGGGTGGGTTGACCCGGTGCAGGGTGGACCTCCATCGGTCGTTGGTCCATCTCGCCATCGCGTCGCCCAGGTTGATCAGGAAGGCGCCGTCGGCCGGAACCACGTCGTGCCAGGTCTCCCGGCCGCGGCCGTCGTCGCCGAGGACCTGGAGCCCCGCGACCTGATCGGCCCAGAGCACGGTGAGGATGCCGAAGTCGGTGTGAGCCCCCATCCCCATCAGCTCGCCCGCGAGCTCGATCTCGCCCTCGGGCAGGGTGTAGTTGTTCATCTTCAGCGCGTCGATCGAGTGGTCGACAAGCGGATCGAAGTGGTCGATCGGGAGCCCCAGGCTCTCCGAGCACGCACGCAGGAGCACCCGGGACAGGTCGGTGATCGCAGCGACGTACGTCTCCACGGAGTCGCGGAAGCCCGCTGCGGCGTCCGGCCAGGTGTTGGCCGCATAGCTCTCTTCGGGGAGCTCGATGCCCGCGTACCAGTCACGTTCGGCGCCCACCGTGAAGGCCTCGTAGAAGTCGTTCATCATGTTCGCCGGCGCGACGCCGAGGCTGTTCGAGAGAGACTCCGACTTCGGCGGGGCGTACCCCCGGTTGGCGCCCGGGTCACGGCGGTACTTCTTCTTCGTGGCGAGGTCGAGCCCGAAGAACTCGTCCAGCGCGTCCTTCAGGCCCGCGACCGCGGCGTCGTCGACGCCATGACCGACGATCTGGAAGAACCCGACCTCGCGGCAGGCCCGGTCGATCTCCTCGGTCACCCGGGCACAGGCACTGTCGGTGGTGGCGCTCGCGCCGGGGACGAGGTAGGGCGAGACGTCGATCGTGGGGACGCGGAAGTTCATGGGTGGCTCCTTGGGAGGGGGTGGCCGGTCGGCGGTTCAGCGGCGATCGCCCGAGCTGTGCCAGCGGCCCACCAGTGCGCTGCTCAGCGCGGTGAAGACGGTGAACACGGCGATGCCGAAGAGCGAGGCCAGCAGGATCGCGGCGATGAGGTCGTAGCTACGCAGCTGGGCGCGGAAGGCGTTGATCAGGGTCCCGATCCCCGGCTCGCCCTGGGCGAAGAACATGTCGCCGATGATGGCGCCGATGACGACCTGCCCCGAGGCGATGCGCAGACCGGTGAGGATCGACGGGAGCGCGGCGGGAAGCTCGAGCCGGACCAGGCGCTGCCAACCGGACGCCCTCCCGAGGTCGAACAGCTCACGCAGGCCACGGTCGACCGATCGGAACCCGAAGTGGGTGTTGGTGATGATCGGGAAGAGCGCGATCAGCACACACACGACGACACGGGACGCCGTGGAGTAGCCGAGCCAGAGCCCGATGAGCGGCACGAGGGCGAGGATCGGCACGACCTGGAGCAGGACCGCATACGGGTAGATCCCGCGCTCCAGCCACCGCGCCTGGTTCATCAACGCACCGACCGCGACGCCGATCACCGCCGCGCAGACGAAGCCGAGTCCGGCGACCCTGGCGGTGACGGCCAGGCCATGCAGCATCGGGTCGAGGTGCGCGGGGTCGGCGAGCGACAGGCTCCAGACCTGGTGCGGCGGCGGCAGGAGGAAGCGTCGCTCGGGGCTGAGGAGGAGATAGCTGACCGCGTACCAGACGGCGATCCCCGCCAGGGCCGCGGCCGCGGGCACGATGCTCGACCGACCCATCCGGATCAGCCCGCGCCAGAGGTCGATCTGCAGGACCGACGGTGCTCGTCGGGCTCGGGCGGTCACGGTCGCGGTGGTCATCGGTCCCTCCGGAGGTGCTCGGCGATCGTTCGTACGCAGTCCACGTAGTCGGGTTCGAACCGGAGCTCCAGGCTCCGCGGGCGAGCCAGGTCGACATCGACGACGGCGGCGATACGGCCCGGCCTCGCCGACATGACCACGACCCGGTCGGCGAGCAGGACCGCCTCGTCGACGGAGTGGGTGACGAAGAGTGCGGTGAACCGCTCGCGGTCGTAGAGGCTCAGCAGCTGCATCTGCATCTCCTGGCGGGTCAGCTCGTCGAGCGCACCGAACGGCTCGTCCAGCAGCAGCACATCCGGCTCCAGCGCCATGGCGCGCGCCAGGGACACCCGCATGCGCATGCCGCCGGAGAGACTCTTGGGCAGCTGGTCGGCGAACCCGTCCAGCCCGACCGCCGCCAGCGAGGCGGCCACCCGCTCCTTGCGGCGCGCGGGCTCCATGCCCGCGAGCTCGGTCAGCAACGCGGCGTTGCGGCGTACCGACGCCCAGGGCAGCAGGTTCGGCTCCTGGAAGATGAAGCCGACCGACGGTGAGCCCACCGCGACCGTCCCGCTCGTGGGCCGTTCCAACCCTGCTGCCAGTCGCAGCAGGGTCGACTTGCCGCAACCCGACGGGCCGACGATCGCGACGAACTCGCCCGCTCGCACCGGTAGCGACACGTCCTGCAGGGCGACCGTTCCGGTGTCGTACGTCATCGACACCTGCTGGAACGACACCTGCTCGCCGGGGGTCAGGTCGCCTGCACCGACGTCGCCCGTGGTGTCCAGGACACGCGTTGTCGCCATTGCTCCTCGATCCGGTCATGGGGCGCGACGCTGGCGTGCCCCGGGTGACACCCATCGTGGGAGTTACATGTAATCCGTCGCAAGGGATCGCCTGTGAAGTTTTTGTTACATGCAGTGGCATGCTCTTGCGACGAGACCGTCGGTCGGGTCAGCGTTACCCACGTCCCGCCGTGCCCCGACGCCCGAAATGAGAACCCGATGACCTCCGTACCTTGGATCCAGCCCCACCCGCGCCAGCTCCGCACCAGGCGAACGACCGCGCGCCTGGGCCTCGCAGGGCTGGCGGCCCTCGCGGCCACCACGACCATGACTGCATGCTCTGCCGATACCGACAAGACGTCAGGGGACGCGCTCGTCGCAGCCACCGGCGCCCAACGGCTCGACGACGTCTGCGGCAAGAGCGTGGTGGTGCAGCTGCAGTGGCAGCCGCAGTCCGACATGGGCGCGCTCTTCGAGCTGCTCGGTCCGGACTACCGGGTCGACACCGAGGCCAAGTCGGTGACCGGCACCCTCGTCTCGGACGGCAAGGACACCGGGGTCGACCTCACGCTTCGCGCCGGCGGTCCGGCGATCGGGTTCCAGTCCGTCACCTCCCAGATGTACGTCGACGACAGCATCGACCTCGGCCTGGTGCACTCCGACCAGCTCATCGCCGCGGCCGGCGACCAGCCCGTGGTGGGAGTGACGCCGCTGCTCACCCACTCCCCCGCGATCCTGATGTGGAACCCGGACACCTACGGCAAGGACTTCTCCCTGACCGAGCTGGCCGACAGCGACGCCACCGTCGTGGTCTCCCCCGAGCAGGCGTTCCCCGCCTGGCTGGTCGCGAAGGGGTACGCCACGAAGGCCCAGATCGACACCAGCTACGACGGCAACCCCGCCCGCTTCGTCGCCGAGCCGACGATCGTGCAGCAGGGTTTCGCCAACTCCGAGCCCTACACCTACGAGCGCGACACGCCGGCGTGGAACAAGCCGGTCGGCTACCAGCTGCTCAAGGACGTCGGCTACGACCCGTACGCCTCCAACCTGTCGGTCCGGGCCGACCAGGTCGAGGAGAAGGCACCCTGCCTCGAGCGGCTGGTGCCGCTGGTCCAGCAGGCGAGCGCCGACTACATCACCGCCCCCGCCGCCACCAACAAGGTGATCACGGACGTGGTCGCCGCGGACTCGACGTACTTCCCCTACAGCATCGGCGAGGCCGACTACAGCGCCGAGCTCCTCGCCGAGGAGGGGCTGATCGAGAACGAGAGCGGCTTCCTCGGCGGCTACGACGCCGAACGGACCAGCTCGTTCGTCGAGGAGGTCGCGCCGATCATCCGCGCCCAGGGCAACGCCGTGCCCGACGATGTGAAGGCCGACGCCCTCTTCACCGGCCGGTTCGTCGACGAGAGCATCAAGCTGCCGTGAACCTCGACCTGCGTTCAGGCGGACCCAGGACCTACCCGGCCGCCATCACCGACGTCAGCCTGTGGTCCGGGACGGCGTGGGTCGCGCACCGCGACGTCGTCCTCCGTGACGGCACGGTCGACGCCGTACGCCCGCACGACCCACGAAGCACATGGTCCGGGCCGACGATCGACGGGTCGGGGGCGTACCTGGTCCCCGGCTTCACCAACACCCACACCCACCTCCAGCAGGCGCTCTGCCGCGGGGTCGGCGAGGGGCAGCCGCTCCTCGCCTGGCTGCTCGCCGTCGGCGAGTCCATGGCGGCCACCACGCCCGAGCGTGCC
The DNA here is from genome assembly GCA_040302365.1 of Nocardioides sp. NPDC126508. Classification (GTDB taxonomy): domain Bacteria; phylum Actinomycetota; class Actinomycetes; order Propionibacteriales; family Nocardioidaceae; genus Nocardioides. The sequence continues at coordinate 539,129 of JBEOUM010000001.1, read as the reverse complement.
TATGCGGCCGCGGTCTCCGCCGCGCTCGAAGGGCTGCTGTCCGGGACGACGACGCTCGTCGAGCACGGCTGGCCGCACCGCGACCCGGAGATCCTCGAGGCCGTACGCCGCGGCCTCGAGGACGTCGGTGTCCGAGCCGTGCTCGGCGTCGGTGTCGCCGACCGCGCCGACCCCTCGCGCCGGTGGGGAATGGACCCGCGGCTGCTGAAGCCGTTGGAGGAGACCCTGGCGGATGTCGACGCCCTGCGTACCCGGCTCACCGGGTCGCGTCTGGCTCCGGCGCTCGCGGTGCCGAACGTACGCTGCCTGACCACCGAGGGCATGAAGCAGGTCCGCGCCTACGCCGACGAGCACGGCCTGACCACGATGATCCATCTCGCCGAGACGGGCACCGACGACGCCATGTGCCGTGAGCACGTCGGTGAGGAGGCGATCGACGTGCTCGCCCGAGGTGATCTCCTCAGCGAGCGACTGCTCGCCGTGCACGGCGTCGAGCTGACCGACCGAGCAATCTCGGCTCTCGCCGCCGCCGGTGCGTCGGTGTCGTGGAACCCGGTCTCCAACATGCGGCTGGGGTCTGGTGTCGCGCCGGTCGGGCGGCTCCTCGAGGCCGGGGTCGCCGTCGGCATCGGTGTGGACGGTGCCGGCTCGAACGACCGCCAGGACATGCTCGAGACGATCCGGGCGGGTGCCTACGTGCAGCGGGCGACCCACCGGCGTGCCGACATGTTCGACTACGCCACCATGATGGGTCTGGCCGTCGACGGTGCCGCCACCGCACTCGGCCAGACCGCGCCCAAGGTGCCCGGCGGCGTCCACGAGGGGCGTGCCGCGGACCTGGCGCTGATCCGCTTCGACCGCGACTTCGCATGCCTGCCCGTCACGGACCCGGGGGCCTCGCTGCTGACCACCGGCACCCCGCGGATCATCGACACCGTGCTCGTCGCCGGCGAGATGGTGGTCGCCGACGGACGCAGCACGCGGATCGACTCCGCCGGCCTGACCCGAGCACTGCAGGAGGTGTGAGCTCAGCCCACCCCGCCCGCCACCGGGGCCGCCGACGGCGCGAGTGCGGCCGCCTGCTCCTCGGCGAGCTTCTTGTAGAGCCTCCGCAGCCGGACGACGCCGAGGTCGTGCTGGTAGAGGTTCTCGGCCTGGTCGGCGTCCTCGGCCATCGCCTCGAGCATGACCCGGTCCTGCTCGAGGACGTGCCAGTGCCGGGCCTCGAGCTTGGTGCGATAGAGGAAGCGCCACACGTCGCGCTCCCAGCCGCTGACCTTGCGGTAGCGCCAGAAGAAGACCGCGGTGGTGCGCTCGTCGATCGGGGTGCCCATGCCGACGATCCCGAAGGAGCCGCCGGGGCCGGCGGTGGGCGGGTACGGGATGGAGAGGTCGACCCAGTCGATGCCGGTGCGGCAGAACTCGACCCAGTCGAAGTTCACGCCACGCTGGTCGGTCTTCTCGAAGAAGAAGCCGCGGTCGGTCTCGCGGATCCGGAACCTGGCCTCGGTGTCGCCGCCGAACATCGAGTGGGACTCGCGGTGGAGGAAGGCGCCGTGCATCGGGTCGAGCAGGTTCTCCATCGCGTAGCGCCACGGGGTGTCCCACTCGGCGTAGCAGAGGAAGGACGAGATCTCCTCGTCGACCAGCGGGTCCGGGAGCGCGACCGGAGCCGGGTCGGGGTGCTGCTCGTCGCCGATGTAGGCGAGGACGGCGCCGCCCAGCTCCTGCAGGGGCGGGCTCGGCACCAGCGTCTTGCCCTCCAGGTTGCAGCCGGGCAGGCCGGGCACGGAGACGACCTTGCCGGTGCCGTCGACCTGGACGCCGTGGTAGGCGCAGGCGATCTTGCTGCCCAGGTGCTGTCCCTGCGAGAGCGGCGCGCCGCGGTGGGGGCAGCGGTCCTCGAGCATCCGCAGGGTGCCGTCGGACTCCCGGAACAGCACCCAGTCGATGCCGAGCCGGCGCACCTTGTGGACGCCACCTTGCGGCACCATGTCGGAGGGGCAGATCGCGTACCACTGGTTGCGCAGGCCGGTCGCGAGGATCTGGTCCGCGCTCAGCTGTCGTTTGACCATCGGTCCCATGGCTCAGTCCTCCTGCTTCCCCGCCGCGGCGAGCTCGGCGATCGCTGTGGTGAATCCCTCGGCGGTCCACTGACCGCCGCCGGGTGCCGGGATGCCGAGCTCGTTGAGCCCGTCGACGAGTCCCGGCAGGTCGTGCCGGCCGCCACCGAAGACCTCTTCGATGGCTCCGGCGAGCTTGGTCTCCCACGGAGTCGTCTCGGCGACCGCCGCCTGGATCGGCGCTAGATAGCCCATTGCTGTGTTCTCCCTCGTGTGCAGTCGGTACGGCGCGTCAGATGTCGAGCGCCAGCTCGGGGGTCCGCGCCCGGGAGACGCAGATCATCATGGTGGTGCCGGAGGCCTGCTCGGTGTCGCTGAGCAGGGAGTCGCGGTGGTCGGGGGTGCCGGCCAGCACCTTGGTCTCGCAGGTGCCGCAGATCCCGTCGCGGCACGAGCTCGAGACCGTGATCCCGGCGCTCTCGAGGGCGTCGATGACCGGTACGTCGGCGGGCACCTGCACCACCCGGCCGGAGCGCCGGCAGTCGACGGAGATCGGCTGCTCGCCGTCGGGGTCGACGTCGATCTGCTTGGCCTTGAAGCGCTCGACCTGCAGCGTCCCCTCGGGCCAGCTCGCGGCGTGCTCCTCGACGGCAGCCAGCAGCCCCTCGGGTCCGCAGCAGTAGACCAGGGTGCCCGGCTCGGGAGTCGGCAGCGCGGTGGTCAGGTCGAGCCGGCCGTGGGTCTCCTCCGGGATGACCTTCACCCGGTCGCCGTACGCCGCCAGCTCGTCGAGGAACGCCATCGAGTCCTCGCGGCGGCCGCCGTACCACAGCTCCCAGTCGGTGCCCTGCCGCTCGGCCTCGGTGAGCATCGCGAGCAGCGGGGTGATCCCGATGCCGCCGGCGACGAAGACGTAGCGCTTGGCGGGGAGGAAGTCGAAGTTGTTGCGGGGACCGACCACACGCAGCCGGTGGCCGGGGCGCAGTCCCTCGTGGACGTACTCCGAGCCGCCGAGGGCGGCCTGCTCGCGCAGCACCGCGACCCGGTAGCTGCCCCGGTCGGCGGGGTCGCCGCACAGCGAGTACTGCCGCACCAGCGACCCCTTCAGGGTCAGGTCGACGTGGGCGCCCGGGCTCCACTCCGGCAGCGGGTCGCCGCCGGGGTGGACGAGCCGGAGCGAGAGTACGCCGTCGGCCTCCAGGGTCATCTGCTTGACCAGGAGCTCCAGCTCCTGCTCCTCGGTGGCGAGACTCATGACGACCTCCTCGTGGTCGGGTCGGGAACCTTGACCGGCGGTGTGAACGGCCGCGGCATCGGGCCGAAGGACTCCAGGTCGACCTCGACGAGCACCGGGCCGCGTCGGGCGACAGCCCGCTCCAGCTCGGGCGCGGCCTCCGCGGCGGTGCCGATGCGCTGATAGGGCAGGCCGAGCGCGCCCGCGAGCCCGGCGAAGTCGGGCGTGGTCAGGTCGACGCCGGCGCGGTCGACGCCGCGCGCCTCCTGCATGTTGCGCAGCACGCCGTAGCCGCCGTCGTTGAAGACCAGCAGCACCAGCCACGGGCGTTCCTGGGCGAGCGTGAGCAGCTCCCCGAGATGTACGGCCAGGCCACCGTCGCCGGCGATGACGACGGTCGGCTCGTCGCGGCGGCCCATCGCGGCACCGAGCCCCATGCCGAGGCCCTGACCGATCCCGCCGCCGCGGGGGAAGACGTTGTCGCGGGGGTCGTAGACCTCGAAGAGCCGGTTGCCCCACGACGAGGACGCGATGGTCACGTCGCGGGCGAGCACCGACCGGCGCGGCAGCGCGGCGCGCAGCGCGTCGGCGAGCACGGCGTGGTCACCGAGCCCCTCCCGCTGGGTCGCGCGTACGTCCCGGCGTGCCCGGGTCACCCGGGCCCGCCACTCCTCGGCGACCGCGCCGCGGTCTCGGACCGCGGCGGTGAGGGACGGGAGCACGTCGCGCGCATCGCCGGCCACACCGGCCGCGACCGGGAAGACCCGCCCGAGCGCGGCCGGGTCGAGGTCGACCTGGACGTGCACCGGGGGCAGGACGAGGTCGTAGTCGCGGGTCTCGTTGGACCGGAAGTGGGTGCCGATGCTGAGCAGCAGGTCGGCGTCGGCGAGCAGCGCGCCGCCGCCGGGGGTGGCGCCGTAGTTGCCGACCACGAGCGGGTGGTCCTCGGGGACCGCACCGCGTCCGGAGTTGGAGGTCAGCAGGCCCGCTCCCCAGGTCTCGACCAGCTCGGTCAGCTCGGCGCCGGCGTCGGCGACGCCGCCGCCGGCCCAGATCACCGGCCGCTCCGCGGCGAGGATCAGGTCGGTCAGCGCGTCGAGCCCCGCGGGGGCGGGAGCGACGGCCTCGTCGGCCGAATCGGCCACCTCCACGACCTCGCGCTGCGGCAGGTACTGCAGGTCGATCGGCCACTCGACGCTCACCGGACCACCGGCCTGGCCAGGTCCACCCAGCGCCCGGTCGACGGCGGCGCGCAGGATGCCCGCCGACTCCTCGAGCGTGGGCACCGTGACGGCGTCGAGCGAGACCGCCTGCAGCATCCCGAGCTGGTCCTTGGTCTCGTGGATGAAGCCGCGCCCGGAGCCGAGGTAGGCCGACTCGACCTGGCCGGTGACGTGCAGCACGGAGGTGGCCGAGCTCAGCGACTCGATCAGCGAGCCGGCCGCGTTGCCCGCGCCGGTGCCGGTGCTGGTCAGGGCGCAGCCGAGGCCGCCGGTCGCCCGGGCGTAGCCGTCGGCGGCGTTGACGGCGCTCGCCTCGTGGCGGACCGGCACGAACCGCAGCTCGCGCGAGACCGCCTCGACGAGCGGGAGGTTGTGGACGGAGATGACACCGAAGACGGTGTCGACGCCCACCTCGCGGAGCACCGCGACGAGCAGGTCGCCGCCGTCGGCGTAGGTCACCACGTCGGGGGCGGTGGTCAGGTTGGTCATCACAGGCTCCTCAGGCCACGTAGCGGGCAACGCCGCCACACACGTCGAGCGCCGCGCCGGTGACGTACGAGGCGCGGGGGGACAGCAGGGTCACGACCATCGCGGCGACCTCCTCGGCCCGGCCGAACCGGCCCAGGGAGATGCCGCGGTCGGCGGCGAGGTCGCGCTCGAAGGCTTCGTACGAGGTCGCGTGCTCGTCCGCCTCGAAGCGCCGCCGCCACTGGCCGGTGTCGATCAGCCCGAGGCAGACGCTGTTGACCCGGATGTCGGGTGCGTACTCGGCGGCCATCGACTTGGTCAGGTTGAGCAGGCCGGCCCGCGCGGCGGACGTGGTGACCAGCCGCGGCTCGGGCTGGCGGGCGAGCACCGCGTTGATCGTGACGATCGCGGCGGCGTCGGAGGCCCGCAGATACGGCAGCGCGGCCGAGGTGACGTTGAGGACACCGCCGAACTTCAGGTCCAGCTCGTCGCGGAAGTGCTCGACGGTCGCCCGGTCGAGCCCGAGCATCCGGGACTGGCCGGCGTTGTTGACCAGCCCGTCGATCCCGCCGAACCGGGCGGCCCCGGCCTCGACCAGCGCGCGCACCTGGTCGGCGTCGCGTACGTCGCAGCTCGTCGCGAGCACCCGGTCGGCGGGGGCGCCGAGGTCGGCGAGCGCCTTCTCGAGCACGTCGAGACGGCGGGCGCAGGTGATGACGTATGCGCCCTCCTCGAGGAGGGTGGCGACGGTCGCGAGACCGACGCCGGAGCTGCCGCCCGTGACGAGCACGGTGCGATCGGCGAGGTGGAGATCCATGGTCGTGAAGGTCCTGTCAGTGGAAGACGAAGCCGCCGTCGACGACGAGCTGCTGGCCGGTGATGTAGGCGGCCTCGGGGCCGAGCAGGAAGGCCGCGGCCCCGACGACGTCGGCGGGCTCCTGGTCCCGGGTCAGCGCCCGGTTGTCGCGGTAGAGCTGGTGGCGGTGCTCGGGGATCTGCTGCGCGGCCTCGGTGGTGGTGAGGCCCGCGGCGAGGGTGTTGACGGTGATCCCGTGCGGGCCGAGGTCACGCGCCATCGCCCGGGTCAGCGCGGCGAGGCCGCCCTTGGAGGCGATGTAGTGGGCGAGGTTGGCCGAGCCGTACAGCGCCGAGTCCGACCCGATGTTGAGGACCCGGCCGCAGCCGGCCTCGATCATCCCCGGGACGACCTCGCGGCTGACCAGCCACGGTCCGCGCAGGTTGACCGCCATCAGCGAGTCCCACTCGGCCGGGTCGATCTCGTGGACCGGCTTGCCGCCGACCCCGTCGGCGCGGGCGGCGTTGTTGACCAGGCCGTAGACCGGCCCGGTCTCCTTCACCATCGCCCGCACCGACGCTTGGTCGGTGACGTCGACCGCGACGGTGGAGACCTCGTAGCCCTCCGACCGGAGGGTCGCTCCGGCCGTCTCCAGCCAGTCCTCGCGGATGTCGGCGAGCCAGACCCGGGCACCGGCCTGGGCCAGGCGCCGGGAGATCGCCAGCCCGAGGCCGCGACCCGCGCCTGTGACCAGAACCGGTGCACCGTCGAGACTCATGGGTCAGTCCCGGGTGACGCCGTGCATCGCGGAGGTCTCCGGATACGTCGGGACCTGCGGCTTCTGGGCGCCGATGATGACGCAGAAGAGCGCGTCGACCTCGCCGTTGTTCTTCAGGCTCCGCGGTACGCCGGCCGGCACCACGATCATGTCGCGGTAGCCGAGGGTGCGCTTGACGACCTGGCCGTCGCGGTGCACGCCGACCTCGACCTCGCCCTCGAGCACGAAGAAGGCCTCCTCGGCGTCGTGGTGGGTGTGCTCGGGGCCCTCCGCGCCCGGGGGCAGCAGCATGTTGGAGAAGGTGAAGCCCTGGGACTTGATGGTGCGGTTGTCGTTCTCGTGGTTGCCGGTCGCGCCGGAGCCGACGTAGCGGACCTGGGCACGCTTGAACTGGTCGCCGGCCTTGGCCTGGAAGCCGAGGGTGTCCCAGTCCTCGTGGCGCGAGGCGCGGGTCAGGATGATGGAGTCGGTGAACTCCTCCAGGCTCTCGGCCGTCTCGTACGTGAGGGGCTGCTGGGTGATCGACATGGGTCGTTCCTCTCTTGCGGTGATTCGTTCTCGGTTCGGATTCGGGGGTCGGGGGCGTCAGCCGTAGAGGCGCTCGACGATCCCGACGAAGGAGGAGAGCCAGGCGTTGAACGCCTCGGGCGACTCCTGGTTGGCCAGGTGACCGGCGCCGCGCAGGGTCACCAGGACGGCGTCGGGGATGCCGCCGGCGAGCGCCTGCGACTCGGTGATCCCGGTGACCTCGTCCTGGTCGCCACAGAGCACGAGCGTCGGTGTGTCGATGGCGGCGAGCTCGGGCGTCAGGTCGGTGGCGGCCATCGACTCGGCGGCGAGGCCGTAGCCGGGCAGCCGGATCGAGTCGCGCATCGTGGCGACGACCCGGTCGACCAGCTCTCCGGACGCGTCCGGGCTCACCAGCCGTGGGCCGCGGCCGCCGGCGAAGGCGTCGCTGCCGGAGGCGTCCAGCTCGGCGGCTCGGGCGCGCATCGCCTCAGCCTTCTCCGGGGCGGTGCCGGAGCCGCGGCTCGCGTCGGCGAGCACCAGGCTGCGGACCAGCTCGGGGTGGCGGGAGGCGAGCCGGACCGCGATGACCCCGCCCCAGGAGACACCCAGGACGTGGACCGGGCCGGCCGCTGCGTACTCCTCGATGACGGCGGCCGCCGCGTCGGCGAAGCCGTCGAGGTCGAGCTCGGTCTCGGGGTCGGCCGAGCGGGCGTAGCCGGGCGCGTCCCAGGCCAGCAGCCGGAACTCGCCGGCCAGCGCCGCGACCTGGGGAGCGAACGAGGCCGAGCTGGACCCGATGCCGTGCAGGCAGAGGATCGTCGGGCCGCTGCCGGTGTCCTCGACGTGGACCCCGGTCGTACGGAGCGTGGTGGTCGTCATCGCGGCCTCAGATGATGCTGACCGCGCCGACCGGGCGGCCGACGAGCATGGACAGGGACCGGACCACGGCGCGCGAGACCACGCCACTCGTACGCGGGTTGGCGGCCGAGGGGTGGTTGCGGATCTCGAACCGGTAGCTGCCGGCGTCGGCGTCCGCCTCGATGACATGGCTGGTCAGCTCGGCGCCGGGGTCGGCGACGAGCCGCACCTCGACCAGGTCCAGGTCGCCCACGGCGAGCCCGACGGTGGCCGCGACGTTGAGCGAGCGCGGGAAGTAGCGCGCCGCCTCCGCGGCGGAGCCCTCGAAGATCGTGGTCGGCTCGGTCGTGGCGCGGACCCGCTCCTGTGTCTCGTCGTCCATCCACGGCTGCAGCAGCGTCGCGGGCAGCTTGGTGGTGGTCACCGACGCCCGGTGCACGGCACCGTGGCTGGCGGCGCTGACCAGCAGGTCGATGCCGCCGATGGCACCGGAGGTGACGAACATCCGCCCCGGGCCGGCGGCCTGGAGCCTGGCGACCAGATCGTGATCGGCCAGCGCGCCGGCCGAGGTGATCAGCAGGTCGCGGCCCGCCTCGAGGATCTCGACGCCGTGCACGGAGACGACCGCCTGACCGGCGCACTCGACGATCACGTCGCTGCTCTCGATCGCCTTGGCGAGCCGGATCTGCGGCACCGGGCACTCGCCGACCGGGGTGTCGTTGACGACCCCCACGACCTCGAGGCCCTCGACCGCTCCGCCCACCAGGGCCTCGATCACGGGCCGGCCGATGGCGCCGGCGCCGATGATGCTGACCTTCGTCATCGGGTCACCTCCGCCAGCTCGCGCGCCGCCGGGGCGTACGCGGCGGCCAGGTCGGGGCGGTCGGCGAAGACGCCCGCGTCCTCGATGCCGGCCATGTGGCTGCGTACGTCCTTGGACGGCGGGCCGGCGGTCCCCCACAGGTCGGAGAGCTCGGGGACCCGGCGCCACACCTTGCACAGCCACTGGTCCTCGACGACCTGGGCGACGTCCGAGGTGTACTCGCACACCAGCCCCGCGGGGTCGGCGAAGTAGGAGAAGGTGTTGTTGCCGGGGCCGTGGCGGCCCGGCCCCCACAGCGGGGTGACGCCCTGCTGCTTGAGCGAGCCGATGCCCCGCATGAAGTGGTCCATGCTCGGCATCTCGTACGCCACGTGGTTGACCGAGGTCCAGGCTGCCTGGTTGAAGGCGATGCTGTGGTGGTCGGTGTTGCAGCGCAGGAACGCCATCTGGTGCTCGGACCAGTCCGAGACCCGCATCCCGAGCACGTCGGTGTAGAAGGCCACCGCGCGGTCGATGTCGACCGTGTTGAGCACGACGTGTGTCACCCCGATCGGGACCGCACGGTCCCGGTCGAGCGGCTTGACGGCGTGGACGTCGGCAACGAGCTCGATCACCCGGCCCTCCGGGTCGGCGAAGCGGATGCCGTAGCCGCCGCCGGCCTGGTCCAGGGCACCCGGATCGGTGAGCATCGGGATGCCCCGGAGCGCGAGCCGGCGGGCGGCCTCGTCGACCTCGGCCGGCGTACGCACCGCGAACGAGATGGCGCCGAGGCCGTTGCGTTCCGCGCGGGTCAGCTGGAGGACGTGGTGGTTCTCCCCCGTCCCGCGCAGCCAGGTGTCGTCATGGTCCTGCTCGACGACCGAGAGGCCCCAGACCTCGGAGTAGAAGTCCGTCGACTCGGTGAGGGTCGGCACCTGCAGCTGGACGCTGCGCAGCGAGTGCAGTGTTGCGATCGACATCCCGACTCCTTTCTCTTAGTTCTTAATATTTAAGCGCTTAGGCTTTTTCATGTCAAGAGGAAACCGTGGCCCAGATCACCTCGCGGTCGCCCCTTTGGACGCCGGGTCAGCCGGCCCAGGGGTGCGGCGCCTCGTCGAGTCCCCAGTAGAGGCTCTTCTGGCGCGTGTACTCCGCGATGCCGCGACGGCCCTTCTCGGTGCCGAGGCCGCTCTCCTTCATCCCGCTGAACGGGGTGGAGATGCTGAACTGCTTGTAGGTGTTGATCCACACCGTGCCGGCGTCGATCCGGCGGGCCACCCGCCAGGCCGTCCGGTAGTCACGGGTCCACAGACCGCACGCCAGCCCGTAGACCGAGTCGTTCGCGCGGGCGACCAGGTCGTCCTCGTCGTCGTAGGTGAGCACCGAGAGCACCGGCCCGAAGATCTCCTCCTGGCAGGTCGGCGAGGAGTTGTCGAGGCCGGCGATGACGGTCGGCAGGTAATAGGCACCCCGGGCGTACGCATCGCCCTCGGGCACCCCGCCGCCGACCAGCACCTCCCCGCCGGCCGCACGAGCCTGCTCGACATGTCCCGCGACGCTGTCACGGTGCCGGTGATGGACCAGCGGCGCCACCTGGGTGGCCGGATCGAGCCCGTGGCCGATCCGCAGTCGCGACACCGCCTTGACCAGGCGCTCGAGGAACTCCTCGGCACGAGCGGAGGGGAGGAACAGTCGGGAGCCGGCGATGCAGCTCTGGCCGGAGCTGGAGTAGATGCCGAACAGGATCCCCGCGATCGCGGCCTCGACGTCGGCGTCCTCGAAGACGATGGTCGGCGACTTGCCGCCCAGCTCGAGGGTGACCGGCATCAGCTTGTCGGCCGCGGCATGAGCGATGAGGCGGCCGGTCGTGGTGCCTCCGGTGAAGGAGACCTTGCCGACGCCGGGATGGCGCACGATGGCATCGCCCGCGACCGATCCCCTGCCGGGCAGCACGGAGACCAGCCCGGGCGGGAGCCCGGACTCGGTGATGATGCGGCCCAGGGCGAGGGAGACCAGCGGCGTCCACTCGGCCGGCTTGAGCACGACCGCGTTGCCGGCAGCGAGGGCGGGCGCGATCTTCTGGGCGTCACTGGCGATCGGCGAGTTCCACGGGGTGATCGCGCCGACGACCCCGATCGGCTCGTGGACGCTCATCGTGAGCGAGCTCCCGCGCGGCGCGGTCAGCTCCTCGTCGAAGGTCTCCAGCGCGGCGGCCAGGTAGCGGAAGGTGCCGGCGGCGCTGGCGACCAGCGCCGAGGTCTCGGTCAGCGTCTTGCCGGTGTCCCTGGTCTGCAGCCGGGCGAGGCGCCCTGCCGCACCCTCGATCCCGTCGGCGATCCGGTGCAGGTGACGTGCCCGCTCGTGCGGGAGCCGCCGGCCCCACTCGGCCGCGGCCTCCGCGCCACGGGAGACCGCCTCGTCGACGTCCTCGGCCGTGGCATGGTGCACGGTGGTGATGACGCTGCCGTCGGCCGGGTCGATGCTCTCCGACCCCGCGCCGCTGCCACGGCGCCACTCCCCCGCGACCAGGATCTCGTCGGCAGGGACGACCACCTGGGTCGTGGTGTCGACCGTGGTCACTGGGAGATCTCCTCCAACGTACGTTCGCGGGTCTCGACGGCGAACACGACCGTGGTGAGCGCACCGACGACGGCGACAGCCCCCATGACGACGAAGACGTCGGCGATAGAGAAGCCGCGGTCGATCAGGCCGCCGACCACGAGCGGGCCGACGATGATGCCGAGCCGGCCGAAGGCACCGCCGACGCTGCAGCCGAGGGCCCGCATCCGGGTCGGGTAGAGCTCCGCGGTGTAGACGTACAGCGCCAGGTTCACCGCGAAGATGCACATCGCGGACAGGGCCGACCAGAGCAGCACGGAGCCCGCGCTGGTCGCTCCGGTCGAGGCCAGGATGAACAGCGTGGTGGCGCTGCCGAGCATCGCGACCGTGATCGCGACCCGGCGGCCGATCAGGTCGATGGTCAGGGCGATGACGACGCAGCCGACGATGCCGGCGACGCTGGTGGCGACGCTGTAGCGCAGCGCGGTGCCGACGTCGAGGTGGAAGACCCGGCCGTAGATGGTCGGCAGCCAGGCGGCGATGCCGTAGTTGACGAAGTACGCCGTGAGCCACGCGGCCGCGAGCATCAGCGTGCGCCGCAGGTAGACGCCCTGGAACAGCTCGGCCACGCGCGCTCGCCGGTCCTGCTGGACGGCCAGCGCCTCGCTGACGTCCGGAGCCGGCAGCTCACCCTTCTGTGCGGCGACCTGCTCCTCGATCCGGCGCGTCGCGCGGTCGGCCTCCTCCAGGCGACCGTGGGCGGCGAGCCAGCGAGGCGACTCAGGGACGCGGCGCAGGAACGGCACCAGGATCAGCGGGATGACACCGAGCGCGAACAGCCAGCGCCAGCCGAGCGTGGGCACGACCCAGGCCGCGACCAGCGCGGAGGCCACCAGGCCGGCCGGGAAGATCAGCTCGTAGATCAGCACGAAACGACCACGGCGATGCGCGCGGGTGATCTCGCCGATGTACGTCGCCGCGACCGGGACCTCGGCGCCGAGGCCGAAGCCCTGGACGAACCGCAGGGCCAGGAAGAGCCAGAGCGTCGAGGTGCCCGCCATGAGCAGGCTGGTGACGGCGTACAGGACCAGCGAGCCGATGAGGACCGGGACCCGGCCCACCCGGTCGGCGGCCCAGCCGCCGGTCAGCGCCCCGAACAGCATGCCGATGCCGCCGACCGCGATCGCCCAGGCGATCATGCCGGGATTCAGGCCGAAGAACGGGATGAGCACCGGCAGCGCGTAGGCGATCATCAGCTGGTCGAAACCGTCGAAGAAGGTGGCCACGCCGACGAGCACGCGGGTCTTGACGTGCCAGCGCGAGAGCGGGAGCCGCTCGAGTCTGGCACTGATCTGCTCCGCCGTGACAGCCGGCGGCACCGGAGTGATGTTGACCATGTGAGGGGAACTTTCGGTTCACGCACTCGGCAGGCGTAATTGCTAAGTGCTTAATCGTTAAGTCCTAAGAGTGTGCGGTGCGTCACGATCTGACGTCAACCCCCTCTGTGTTAACTTCCTGTCTCGCGGAGCCCGAGCCGACTCGTACACTTCGACCATGAGTCACACCGGATCCGGCGTCAATGAGTCCTCGGGCGGCGATGACGCGGTCGACGCGATCGTCTCCCAGTGGACACACGAGCGTCCCGACCTCGACCCCTCCCCCATCGCGCTGTTCGGGAGGGTGCACCGGATCTACCTGCGCTATCAGTCGGTGCTGACCCAGGTCTTCGGCCGTCACGACCTCAACTCGGCCTCGTTCGACGTCCTCGCCGCACTGCGCCGCGCGGGCGCGCCCTACCGCAAGGCCGGCCGCGATCTCGCCAGCGGCTCGCTGCTCTCCTCGGCGGGTGTGACGTTCCGGCTCGACCGGCTCGAGGCGGCCGGGCTGATCACCCGCCAGCGCGACGCCGACGACCGCCGCGTCGTCTACTCCCAGCTCACCGACAAGGGCCTCGAGCTGATCAACCGCGCCATCGAGGACCACCTCCGCGCGGAGAACGCGCTGCTCCACCACCTCACGAAGGCGGAGCGCGACGAGCTCGCCCGGCTGCTCAGCAAGCTCGAGCGCTCCATCATCGAGGCCGACTTCGACACCGACGGTGACGAAGTCGCCTCGTGACGGTTGACCCGTAGGCTCAGGCGAGCCGCTCCAGGAGCGCCTTCGCGGTCGAGATGCTGGACTGCGGGTTCTGGCCGGTGATCAGCGTGCCGTCGACGACGACGGTGTCGCTCCACGGCTCACCGGTCTCGACGACGCCGCCGGCGGCGCGCATCCGCTGCTCCACGGAGAACGGGATGCTGTCGCCGTACCCGCCCTGCTGCTCCTCGGTGTCGGTGAACCCGGTCATCCGGCGCCCGCCGAAGAGCCAGCCGCCCTCACCGGTGGCGGCGAGGAGGCCGGCCACACCGTGGCAGAGCGCGATGACCGGTCGGCCGGCGGAGTCGGTGGCGGCCAGGATCGTGGCCAGCGAGGAGTCCTCGACCAGGTCCGTCATCGGGGCGTGGCCGCCGGGGATGTAGACCGCGTCGTAGGCCGACGGGTCGACGTCGGCGAGCACGAGCGGGTGCGCGAGCTGGTCCTCGATGGTGGCGAGGTAGGCGCGGAAGCGCTCGGCGTCCTCCGGCTGGACACCACCCTGCTCGCTGAGCGAGAGCGCGTCGACCGTCGGCGTCCGACCGCCAGGGGTGGCGATGTCGATCGCGACGCCGGCTCCGGCGAGCGTCTCGTGGGAGGCAGCGACCTCCTCGGCCCAGTAGCCGGTGGGGTGCTCGCTGCCGTCGGCGAGGACGAGGGTGTCGGCCGCGGAGACGACCATCAGTACGCGTGTCATCAGTTCTTCCTTCTGTGGTTCGGTTCGGTGATGACACAACGGCGAGGATCTCCCGCTTCACTCCCGAGCGACCCGGCAAGGCCATAATGATTTCTATGACCTCGCTCGATCTCTGGGAAGCCTTCGCGCACGCCTACCGGGAGCGGTCGATCAGCGCCGCGGCCCGTCGCCTCGGCCTCTCCCAGCCCGCGGTGACCGCGCGGATCCGCAAGCTCGAGCACGAACTCGGCGCGACCCTGTTCGAGCGCTCCCGCACCGGGCTGGTGCCGACCGGCCGCGCCGACGCGCTCGCCGCCCGGGTCACACCGCTGGTCGACCAGCTCCGCGGCGCGGTCGGCACCGAGCCGGCGATCGGGCCCGCGAGCATCCGGATCGGCGGCGCCGCCGACGTGATGGCCACCCGGATCGTGCCCGCCCTGGCGCCGCTCGTACGCGACGGCCTCGACGTGTCGGTGACCACCGGACTGGCACAGGGACTCCTCGACGACCTCGCCGACGGCCGCCTCGACCTGGTCGTCTCCTCGGTACGCCCCGGCGACCAGCGGCTGCGGTCGACCGTGCTGGTCGACGAGGAGTTCCTCCTCGTCGCGGCCCCGGCGCTCGCGGCCCAGGTCGATCCCGCCGAGCTGGCGCAGGATCCCGTGCGCGCGCTCGCCACCGTCCCGCTGGCCGCCTACGCCCCCGACCTCCCGATCATCAGGCGCTACTGGCTCACCGAGTTCGACGAGCGACCGACCAACCGCACCGCGCTCGTCCTCCCCGACCTGCGCGGCCTGCTCCGCGCCGTCGTCGCCGGCATCGGCGCCTCGGTCCTGCCCCGCTACCTGGTCGACGGCGCGCTCGCCGACGGCGCCGTCGTACGCCTCCACGAACCCCGGCTCGGGCCGCTCAACACCCTCTGGCTGGTCACCGGCCCCGACGCATCGCCTGCGGTCACCCATGTCTGCGGACACCTCGGCACCGAGGCTGCCGGCTGGGCCAGCACCTGACCCGATCTCGGACACGCCGTTACATGTTTAATTTAAGTGATTAACTTGTCTTTGTGACCGAGCGACGCACACTCAAGACCGTGGCCGGCTCCGGCGGCCAGCACTGGGGCATCTACGACCTGGCCCTCGACCCGACCCGCTCCACGATGGCCGACGCCGCGAAGATCGCCCCACGCGCGGAGGCGGCGAAGGTCGACGCGCTCTTCCTGGCCGACCTGCTCCAGTTCGGCAACCAAGGGGCCATCGGAGCGCAGGAACCGCTGATCTTCATGGCCGCGCTCAGCCAGCTGACGACTCACACCGGGCTGATCACGACCGTCTCCTCGACCTTCAACGACCCCTACACGCTGGCGCGCCAGTTCGGCACCCTCGACCACGTCAGCAACGGACGGGCCGCCTGGAACGTGGTCACCTCCGCCTTCGGCGAGGAGAACTACGGGTACGCCGAGATCCCCTCCCCCGAGCAGCGCTACGCCCGCGCCGAGGAGGTCCTCGAGGTCACCCACGCGCTGTGGAACAGCTGGGAGCCGGGCGCCCTGCGTGCGACCGAGGGGGCGGCCAGGCTCGACGCCGGCAAGGTGCACCGCATCGACCACCACGGCGAGCACTTCGACGTCGCCGGGCCTCTCAACATCCCGCCGCTGCCGCAGGGGCGGCCGGTGATCTTCCAGGCGGGGCAGTCCGAGGGCGGCGTACGTCTGGGGGCGCGCTTCGCCGAGGTCGTCTTCACCTCGCTGCCCACCATCGAGGTCGCCCAGGAGTTCACCGGCCGGATCCGTTCGCTGGCCGCGTCCTTCGGGCGACGCGAGCGGCCG
Organism: Nocardioides sp. NPDC126508; assembly: GCA_040302365.1. Taxonomy (GTDB): domain Bacteria; phylum Actinomycetota; class Actinomycetes; order Propionibacteriales; family Nocardioidaceae; genus Nocardioides. The sequence continues at coordinate 523,204 of JBEOUM010000001.1, read as the reverse complement.
CTGATCTTCAGCTCCCTGCATGCCACCTACGGGGCCACCGAGGAGGAGGCCCTCCGGCTCGCCAGGGAGCGCACCGAGTCGATCGACCTCGATGCTGGCCGGGCCCGCCTGGAGAGCATGCTCGGCGACGCCGACCTCTCCGGGGTCGGGCTCGACGAGACCCTCCCGGAGTCGCTGCTTCCCGAGATCACCGGGATCAGCCGCCGTCGCGGCCGGGTCGAGATCTTCGCCGCCTGGGCGCGCCAGGGCCGCACGTTGCGCGACCTGATCGTCGCCGCCCAGGACACCGGCCACTGGGCCGAGACCGGCACCCCCGAGCAGATCGCCGACGCGATCGAGGAGCGCTACCGGCTCGGGGTGCTCGACGTGGTCAGCGTCGGCGACCTCGGCGAGGACCGCACCCACGACTTCGTCGCCAACGGCCTGCTGCCCGAGCTCCGCCGCCGCGGGATCGTGGGGAGCGACTATCTCGGCGCGACGCTCCGCGACAACCTCGAGCTGCCGCTCGTGCGGTGAGCCCGGACCGGGTAACACGTCGTTCGTAGGACTGGTCGCCCTGTCCGAACGACCGGATAGACCTACGAACGACGTGTTACTCGCGGCGGACCGACCGGCTCAGTAGGCCTTCCCCGGGTTCAGGATCCCGCGGGGGTCGAGCGCGGTCTTGATGGCGCGGTGCACGCCGAGCGCGTCCGGGCCGATCTCGCGGGCGAGCCAGGAGCGCTTGAGCAGGCCGACGCCGTGCTCGGCGGTGACGGTGCCGCCGAGGTCGAGCGCGAGGGCGAAGATGTCGTCGCCGGCGGCGAGGACCTCCTGCGGCACCGGGCCGGGCGGGTAGCCGATCAGCGGGTGCAGGTTGCCGTCGCCGGCGTGGGCGAAGGAGTAGATGCGTACGCCGCGGCGCCGGGCGACCTCCTCGACCCGGGCGAACGCCTCGGCCAGGCGGGAGCGGGGCACGCAGATGTCCTCGATGAGCACGGAGCCCTTGGTCTCGATGGAGGGCAGCGCGAGGCGGCGGGCTTCGACGAGCCTCGCCGAGTCCTCCTCGTCGACGCCGCGCTCGATCCAGGTCGCCTCCTTGCCGAGTACGGCCGCGATGGCCTCGATCTCGGGCTCCGCGGCCGGGCCGTCGGCCTGGGCGATGACCAGCGCTCCACCCCGCGCGGCATATGCCGTCCCCTGAGCCTCGTCGACGACCTGGAGGGTGGCCTGGTCGAGCAGCTCGAGCATCGCCGGCTCGCGTCGGTCCTGGGCGAGCGCGGCGCAGGCCCGCGCGGCGGCCTCCACCCCTGCGTAGGCCGCGGCCACTGTCAGGGTCCGCTCCGGGAGGGGACGCAGTCGCAGGGTCGCGCCGACGACGACGCCGAGGGTGCCCTCGGAGCCGACGAAGAGGCCGGTGAGGTCGAGGCCGGCGACGCCCTTCAGCGTCGACCGACCGGTGCTGATCAGGGTGCCGTCCGCGAGCACGACCTCGAGGCCGAGCACCGCGTCGCGGGTGACTCCGTACTTCACGCAGCGCAGCCCGCCCGCATTGGTGGCGATGTTGCCGCCGATCGTCGAGATCGCGGCGGAGGCCGGGTCCGGGGCGTAGCGCAGGCCGTGCTCGCCGGCGACCCGGTCGAGCCGTGCGGTGACCACCCCGGGCTCGACGTGGGCGACCTGGTCGACCGGGTCGAGCGAGACGATCCGGTCCAGGCCGCTCACGTCGAGCACGAGCGTGCCGGGCGCGGCGACCGCCCCTCCGGCCAGGCCGGTGCCGGCACCCCGGGGCACGACGGGTACGCCGTGCTCGAAGGCAAGCCGGAGCGTGGCCCGGACGTCCCCGACCGAGGTCGCCCGGACCACCACGTCGGGCACGCCCTCGGCGACGATCCCGGACCGGTCGACGGCGACCGCGGCCCGCTCGGCGGCCCCGGTCGAGGCCGCCGGAACCGCGGCCGTGAGCTCGGCGAGGAACCCGGCGGGCAGGGTCACCGGCCGACCTGCCGCACGATGACCGGGAGATCGGCGCCCAGCTTGAGGCGCTCGAGGAAGAGCACGACCGTGGCGGCGACGGAGCGGTGGGTGACGTCGTTGAGGATGTCGTGGCGGCCGCCCTGGACGACGTGCTGTTCGACGCTCGAGGCGCCGACCCACGGCTTCAGTGCCTCGCCGACCGGCGTGACCCGGTCCTCGCGACCGTGGAGGACCAGCAGCGGCACCTCGGGCACGCTCAGCGCGACCTCCTCCCACGGCAGCGGCGCCGCCAGGGCACCACGCGTGAAGCCGTTGTCGGCCGAGATGGTCCCGCGGTGGGTCGGGCAGGCGCTGCGTACCTCCAGCTCGTCCTCCCAGCCGGCCTCCACCCCGTCGCCCGACCCGGGCAGCGCGAGACCGGCGAGGACGGCGGCGTCGACCGCCAGCTCGCCGACGAGCAGCGCAGCGAGGGTGGCGCCGGTGTCGGAGCCGACCAGCACCTTCGGGGCGGGCAGCGAGTCGTCGCCCACCAGCGCCGAGACCGCCGCCCGGGCGGCGTCGAGATCGTCCAGGTCCACCTCGACGACGCGCACCTTGTAGGCGTCGGCGGAGATCCGGCGGCCGAACCTGGCGTACGTCGCCGCGGTCTCGCCCCTTCCGGTGAGCAGGATCAGGGTGCCGCGCGGGGCGACCCCCTCGGGCTCGTCCCAGAGGTGAGGGACGTCGGTCACGGCGATGGCAGTCATGCCCACCATGCTCGGGGCGGGCGGCCGGTGGCGTCCAAGTCCAATCTGCTCACCTGATCGATCGGCGATCGTGATCGGTATCTGAGAGAGCCACCCACGAGTCCCGCCGAGGGTCCACACTGGATATATGAGTATTTCGCTGGACATTGAGCACCTGCGTACGCTCGTGGCGATCGCCGAGAGCGGCGGGTTCACCAAGGCGGCGGCGGTGAGACACATCAGCCAGCCCGCACTGAGCCAGCACGTACGACTCCTCGAGCGCACCCTGAAGCGCCGCCTCTTCGAGAAGGACGGCCGCACCATGCGATTCACGCCCGACGGCGAGCGGGTGCTGGTCGAGGCGCGCAAGATCTTGGCCACCCACGACGCCTCGCTCGCGCTCCTCGAGGTCGCCAACCCGACCACGATCACGGTCGGCTGCGTCGAGCACGCCGTCGAGCAGATGCTCCCCGAGCTCCTGCGCACCCTGACCCAGGCGTTCCCGGAGACGGGCACCCGCTTCGAGATCGGCCGCTCGACCCAGCTCTACGACTCGGTCGCCAAGGGCTCGGTCGACCTCGCCTTCGTCCTCGACCCCAGCGGCCAGGCCGCCGGCCATGAGGTCGGCCTCCTCCCCCTCCACTGGTACGCCGCACCCCGCGAGCCGCTCGCCGAGGAGACCTTCAGCCTGGTCGCGTTCGAGGAGCCGTGCGGCCTGCGCGAGCGGGCGCTGGCCCTGCTCGCCGAGGCCGGCCACCAGGTCGAGGTGACCGCGACGTCGACCACCCTCGAAGGAGTCCTGGCCGGCGTACGCGCGGGTCTCGGCACCGCCCTGCTCCCCGGGATCGGCGGCAGCCCCCACGGCATCCGGGAACGCACCGGCCTTCCGGCCGCGGGCACCGCACATCTGCGGATGATCGCGCGCCGCGGGCTCGACCCCGAGGTCGAGGAGACCGCCCTGGCCGCCGGCCGTGACTTCCTGGCCGGCACCCCGAGCCTGCGCCTGATCAGCAACGCATAAGCCATCAACGCATAAGCCAGCGCGAAGGATTCACATCCCACATTCCTGTTGGACGCCACGACCCCCACCCACCAGCATTAATGACTAAGTCAGTGGACTTTGTCGACTGAGCCCGTGCGCCCCGGAAGGAACCCCTCGTGACGATCCCCGTCTTCGACGCCCAGATCCCCGCGACAGCATCGCCCAAGGTCGAGTTCATCAGCCTCTCCCACCTGAACCCGTCCACCGAGCTGAACCCGGTCAAGGTCCCCCACGGCATCGACCTGGACTACTTCAAGCGCTACGTGGCCACGTTGGAGGAGCAGGAGTTCGACTACACGCTGCTCCCCTACGGCTCGAACTCGGCCGACTCCTTCATCACCGCGGCGGCCGTCGGCACCCTCACCAAGCGGATCCGGCCGATCGTCGCGCTGCGCCCCAACACGACGTTCCCGCTGGTCGCGGCCCAGAAGCTGGCCACCCTCGACCAGCTCACCCAGGGCCGCGCGGTCGTCCACCTGATCTCCGGCGGCTCCGACGACGAGCAGCACCGCCAGGGCGACTACGAGCCCAAGGCCCGCCGCTACGCCCGCACCGGCGAGTACATCGACCTGCTGCGCCGCGCCTGGACCGAGCAGGAGCCGTTCAGCCACGAGGGCGAGTTCTACCGGTTCGACGACTTCGGCCCGGGCTTCGCCACCTACTCCGGCGACCCGATCCCGATCTCCATCGGCGGCCAGTCCCAGGAAGCCTTCGACATCGGCGGCACCCAGGCCGACATCTTCTCCTTCTGGGGCGAGCCGCTGCCCGAGCTGCGCACCGAGATCGACCGGGTCAACGCGATCGCGGCGGCCGCCGGGCGGCCGAACCCGCGCATCTGGGTCACCTTCCGGCCGATCGTCGCGGCCACCGACGAGGCAGCCTGGGAGAAGGCCTACGACTACATCGGCAAGATCGGCGCCACCTACGAGAAGGCCGCCTACTTCACCCGCCGCCACCAGTCGAAGGCCACCAACATCGGCTCGGTGCGCGCCCTCGAGTTCGCCGGTGCCTCCGAGCGCTACGACCGCGCGCTCTGGACCCGCACCGCCGCCGCGACCGGCGGACAGGGTGCCTCCACCGCCCTGGTCGGCAGCCCCGAGACCGTCGCCGCCGCGATCCTCGACTACGTCGACGCCGGCGCCGACCTGGTCTCCATCCGTGGCTACGACACCCTCGCCGACGCCACCGACTACGGAAAGCACGTCCTCCCGCTGGTGCGCCAGGAGATCGCCCACCGCGAGGCGACCGGCCGCCGCGGCACGCTGCAGTCCGAGCACCTCGGCTACTACAGCGACGACTTCGTCGCCGCCGCCGACAAGGCCGCCGACAAGGCCACGGCGCTCGAGGGTGCCGGCGCATGACCGCGACCGACGACGCCGGCAAGGCGACGTACGACCTCCCGGTCCCGGACCTCTCCGAGGCCGCGCTCGCGCGGGCCACCGCCGAGATCGCCGAGCACGCCGCCGACTACGACCGCTCCGGGGAGGTGCCGGTCAAGGGCCTGGAGGCCGCCTGGCGTGCCGGCCTGGTGACGGCGACGGTCGGCAAGCGCTACGGCGGCGCGGGTGTCGGCACCATCGACGCCGTCCGAATCGTCCAGGCCATCGGCGAGGGCGACCCGTCGGTGGCGCTGATCGTCACCAACACCCTGATGGCGCACGCCGCACAGGCCGACCTCGGTGGCTGGTACGCCGATCACTACGACGACCTCCTGCGCCGGTCGGCGCGGGAGCCGTCGTTCGTCAACGCGATCCGCGCCGAGCCGGAGCTGGGCGCCCCGGCCCGCGGCGGGATCCCGAAGACCACGATCACCCGCACCGAGAACGGCTGGCGTATCGACGGCCACAAGGCGTACGCCACCGGCGGGACCGCGCTGACCTACCACAGCGTCTGGGTCACCGCCGACGAGCCGGACACCCCCTCGCACCGGCCCCGGGTCGGGCACGTCACCGTTCCCGGCGACGCCGAGGGCATCACCTGGGTCGAGACCTGGGACCACCTGGGTCTGCGCGCCTCCAACACCCACGACGTCGTCTACGACGGGGTCGAGGTGCCCTTCGAGGCGTTCCGCGAGATCCCGCGGCAGCCCGACGGCTCCTACCGCGACCCCGCGGCCACCGCCGGCCCGGGGAGCTTCGCGCATCCCGCGCTCTACATCGGCGTGGCCCGTGCGGCGCGCTCGGCCTTCGCCGAGTTCGCCCGCACCCGCGTGCCCAGCGCCCTGGGGAAGCCGATCGCCGAGACCGAGCGGATCCAGGCGGTCGCCGGCGAGATCGACCTGCAGATCGCGACCGCCGAGACCCTCGCCTACGGCACGCTGCGCCGGCTCGAGGCCGGCGACGACTCGGTCCTCCCCCAGCTCTCGGTCATCAAGGTCGCCATCGCCCGGGCCGTCGTCAGCGCGACCCAGACCGCGGTCGCCGCTCTCGGAAACCCGGGCCTGACCCGCAACAACCGTCTCGAGCGCCACCTGCGCGACGCCCTCTGCATCCGGGTGCACCCGCCGCAGGAGGACTTCGCCCTCGTCCAGGCCGGCCGGCGCGTTCTCGGCGCGTGAGTCATCCACCCGCACATCACCGAAGGAACCCCATGAAGATCGTCCGACCCGTCATCCGCCTCGGCACCTGGCGCCGCAAGGTCGCCCTCGCCGCGGTCGCGGCCGCTACCGCGGCCTCGCTGACCGCCTGCGGCAGCGCCTCCTCCGGAGCCTCGAGCGACGGCCGGATCACCTTCCTGCTCGACTCCCTCGGCAACTCCTGGGTGCCCAACACCTCCTCGATCTCCAGCTTCCAGGGCAACGTCTACAGCCAGATCTACGACAAGCTCGTCTACGTCGACGACCAGGGCAAGATCTCGCCCTGGATCGCGGAGAAGTGGGAGAACAACAAGGACTACACCTCCTTCACGCTCCACCTGAAGAAGGGCGTGACCTTCTCCAACGGCGACCCGCTCGACGCCGCCGCCGTGGTCGCCAACCTCGACTACTGGGCCAAGGGCCAGCCCGACCAGGGCATCGCCCCGATCAGCCTGTTCCCCAAGACGTACGCAGGGGCGAAGGCCGTCGACGCGACGACCGTCCAGGTGAGCTTCTCGGCGCCGACGCTCGGGTTCATCCCCACCCTCGGCTACGCCGGCAGCGACCTGTACGCGCCCGAGGCGATCGCCGGCAGCGCCAAGAAGCAGGCCGAGCTGTCCACCAACTACGGCTCCGGGCCGTACGTCGTGAAGTCCTGGAAGGCCGACGACAACGTCGTCCTCGAGAAGCGCGACGACTACGACTGGGGCCCCGAGGCGCTCGGCAGCACCGGCCCGGCGAAGATCGAGCAGATCACCTACAAGGTCAGCCCGGACGCCGCCGTACGCACCGCCGCGGTGCAGTCCGGCCAGGCCCAGGTCGCCTACAACCCGACGCCGCAGCAGATCTCCGACCTCAAGGGCCAGGGGTTCAGCGTGCACACGCCGGTCTATCTGGGCTTCGCCTTCGGCTGGGCGCTCAACACCAAGACGGCGGTCTTCAAGGACCTGAAGGTGCGCCAGGCGGTCCAGCACGGCATCGACCGCGACGAGATCATCGACACGGTCTACACCTCCGACTGGAAGCCGGCGACCTCGTTCTTCAACGACACCGTCCCCGGCGTCTCCGACCAGTCCGCGGAGTTCGGCTACGACCCCGACGCGGCCGCGAAGCTGCTGGCCGAGGCCGGCTACCGGAAGGGCTCCGACGGAGTCTTGGCCAAGGACGGCAAGCGGCTGGAGTTCACGCTCTACTCCAACCCCTACCTGCCGACCTCCAAGCAGGTCGACCAGCTCATCGCCACGCAGCTGGGCAAGCTCGGCTTCAAGGTGAGCGTGCAGACGTACGACGTGATCACCTACGGCGAGAAGATCACCGTCGGGGCGCCGAACGTCGCCGCGTACGAGGTCACCCGCTCGATCGGTGACGCCTCCACGGCCGCCAACGTGTTCACCGACGCCGACAGCGGCGAGGACTGGTTCGGCATCGGCGGGTCGGACGCCACCATCAACAAGCTGCGCGACTCGATCCGGGCCGCGACCGACCCCACCCAGCGCGACGCCGACCTGGCCGAGTTGCAGCGCCACGTGCTCGAGCAGGCCTACTACGTGCCGATCACCCAGATCGTGCAGCGGCCCCTGCTCGCCAGCCCCGACCTGAAGGGCGTCAAGACCGACAGCACGGCGTTCGCGAAGTTCGCGGCCGCGACCATCGAGTGAGCGCGATGAGGAGCTCCTACCCCGGCTTCGTGCTGCGTCGCCTCGGCCAGGCGGTCGTGGTGGTCCTGCTGGCCTACATCGCCACCTTCGTGGTGATCAGCGTGCTGCCGGGCGACCCGATCTCGGGCATGCTCAACAACCCGGAGAACGGGTTCTCGCCCGAGCAGGTCGACCAGATCGTCTCCTACTACAAGCTCGACCAGCCCGTGCCGGTGCAGCTGTGGGAGTCGCTGTCGCGCTTCCTCACCGGTGATCTCGGGGTCTCGCTGCGCACCAACCTGCCGGTGGCGCCGATGATCGGGCAGGTCGCGGCCTCGACGTTCTCGCTGGCCGGCACCGCACTCGTGATCGCGCTGGTGCTGGCCTTCGCGGTCGGCTACGGCGCCCACGCGCTGCCGCGCTGGGCCGGCCGGGACCTGCTGCGGGCGTTCCCGTCGCTGTTCCTCTCGGTGCCGAACTACGTGGTCGGGCTGCTGGTGCTGATCTTCTTCTCCTTCCAGCTGCACCTGTTCTCGGTGATCGACTCCGAGACGCCGGTCGGCACCTTCTTCGCCGCGCTCACCCTGGCGATCCCGGTCTCGGCGCAGCTGGCCGAGGTGATCATCGCCAACCTCGACCACGAGTCCACCCAGGAGTACGCCACGGTCGCCCGCTCCCGCGGCCTGACCCAGGCCGGCCTCTTCGTGCGGCATCTCCTCAAGCCCGCCTCGCTGCCGGTGGTCACGGTCATCGCGCTCATCGTCGGCGAGCTGCTCGGCGGGGCCGTGCTGACCGAGCAGATCTTCGGGCGCAACGGGCTCGGCAGCCTCGTCCAACAGTCGGTGACCACCCAGGACACCCCGGTGCTCCAGGCCGTCGTCTCGCTCTCCGCGGTCGTCTTCGTCGTGGTCAACCTGGTGGCCGACCTCGTCTACCCGCTGCTCGACCCACGCGTACGCCTCACCGAGCCGCGCGCCAGGGCGACGGTGCCCGCACCCGGCCGCACGCCGGGTCCGTTCGCCCCCTCGGGGCTCTCCACAACGAAGGCAGGCTGAGGATGACCGTCGCAACCCTCTCCGAGCCGTCGCTCGCCACACCCCGTGCCGGCGTGCTCCGGCGGGTGCCGCCGAGCGTGGTGGTCTCGCTGCTGTGGCTGGCCGTGATCGTGGCCTGGTCGCTGGCCCCGGGGCTGTTCAGCAGCCACGACCCGGCGGCCGGCGTACCCACCGAGAAGCTCCTCGGCCCCGGCGCCACCCACTGGTTCGGCACCGACGACCTCGGCCGCGACCTCTTCGCCCGGGTCGTGCACGGCTCGGCCTCCTCGGTCACCTCCGCGCTGGTCTCGGTGGCCATCGGGGTCCTCGCCGGCAGCCTGATCGGTCTGCTGGCCGGCTTCCTGGAAGGCTGGGTCGACACCGTGCTCGCCCGGTTCGTCGACGTGCTCCTGGCGATCCCCGGCTTCCTCTTCGCCGTCATCATCGTCTCCGCGCTCGGGTTCAGGACGATCAACGCGGCGATCGCTACCGGGGTGGTCGCGGTGGCGGTCTTCGCCCGGGTGATGCGCGCGGAGGTGATCAAGGTGCGCAAGGCGACCTTCGTGGAGGCCTCCTACCTGCAGGGCGGCTCCCGGTGGCAGATCCTGCTGACCCACATCCTGCCCAACGCGTCCCGCTCGATCGTGCCGCTGGCGGTCCTGCAGTTCGGCGTCGCGATCCTGGTGATCGCCGGGCTGGCGTTCCTCGGCTACGGCGACCCGCCACCGGCCTCCGACTGGGGCCGCCTCGTCGCCGACGGCGAGAAGTTCCCCTTCGCCCCGTGGATGATCTACGCCCCCGCCGCGGTCATCGTCGCCACGGTCCTCGCCCTCAACCGGATCAGCCGCTGGCTGCGCCGGCCCGCCTGACCTCGGAGCACCCATGACGAACACCCCTCACCCACCGTCCGCCCCGCTGCTGGCCGCCGAGTCGCTCTCCGTCTCCTACGGACGTACGCAGGTGGTGACCGACGTCAGCTTCGCGCTGGCCGAGGGTTCCAGCCTCGCGCTGATCGGCGAGTCCGGGTCCGGCAAGTCCACCATCGCCCGCTCGGTGCTGCGGCTGCTCCCCCGCGACCTCGGCCGGGCCGGCGGGTCGGTGCGCCTGTCCGGCCGGGAGATCCTCGACCTGCCCGAGCGGCGCTTCCGGCCGCTGCGTGGCCGTGAGCTCGGCTTCATCCCGCAGGACCCGACGAGCTCGCTCAACCAGGTGCGTACCGTCGGCTCGCAGGCGCTGGAGGCCACCCGGCTCCTCGACGGCGAGCACAGCGGGGCGGAGCGGCGCGAGATCGTGCTCGACACGTTCGCGCGGGTCGGCCTCGACGACCCGCGGCGGGTCTTCGACTCCTACCCGCACCAGCTCTCCGGCGGCATGCTGCAGCGGGTGCTGATCGGGCTGACCATCATCCCCGAGCCCAGGCTGATCATCGCCGACGAACCGACCTCGGCGCTGGACGTGACGATCCAGAAGCGGATCCTCGACCTGCTCTCCGGGCTGCGCGAGGAGCGGGGCATCGGCCTGCTGCTGATCACCCACGACCTGGCGATCGCCGCCGACCGCACCGAGGAGATCGTGGTGCTCAAGGACGGCACCGTCCAGGAGGCCGGCCCCACCCGGCAGGTCTTCGCAGCGCCCACGTCCGACTACGCCCGCAAGCTGCACGGCGACGTACCGGCCCTCAACCCCGACCGCTACGCCACCCTGCGCGACCGCGAGATCCCGGCGGCAGCGAGCCCGAAGATCGAGTTCCGCCAGGTCGGCAAGACGTTCAGCGTCGAGGGCCAGGACCTGCACGCCGTCTCGGCGGCGTCCTTCACCGTCGCGCCGGGCACCACCCACGCCCTCGTCGGCGAGTCCGGCTCGGGCAAGACGACCGCCGTACGCCTCCTGCTCGGTCTCGAGCAGCCCACGACCGGCGAGGTGCTGATCGACGGCGAGACGATCAGCCACCGGACCCACGCGGACCTCCGGGACGTACGCCGCCATCTCCAGCTCGTCTACCAGAACCCGTTCACCTCGCTGGACGCCACCTGGCGGATCCGGCACATCGTGCGCGAGCCGCTGGACCGTTACCGGGTCGGATCCCGGCGGGAGCGGGACGAGCGGGTCCGGGAGGCGCTGACCGCGGTCGGCCTGGACGAGGCGCTGCTCGACCGCCGCCCGACGAACCTCTCCGGTGGACAGCGGCAACGCGTCGCGATCGCGCGTTCCCTGGTGCTGCGCCCGGACGTGATCGTCCTCGACGAACCGACCTCGGCGCTCGACGTCAGCGTCCAGGCCGACATCCTCGACGTGCTCCTCGGCCTGCAGGCCGAGCTCGGGCTGACCTATGTCTTCGTCTCCCACGACCTGGCCATCGTGCGCCAGATCGCCCACACTGTCACCGTGATGAACCGCGGCCGGATCGTCGAGCAGGGACCGGTCGGCCGGGTGCTGTCCAAGCCCTTCACCGACTACACCCGCGAGCTGGTCGCGGCGGTCCCCGGCCAGGAGCTCGCCGACCACGCCGACCGGGTCGCCGAGAGGACCGCATGACGATCTCCTCCAGCGCCCACTGGGGCACCTTCGAGGTCGAGCTCGGGCCCGGCGGGGAGCTCGCCGCGGCCCGGCCGCACGCCGACGACCCCGACGCCTCGCCCGCGATCAGCAACGTGGTGACCGGTCACCGCCACCGCAGCCGGGTCCTCCGCCCGGCCTTCCGCCGCGGCTGGCTCGACGCCGGCCCCGGGCCCAGCGAGCGACGCGGCTCCCCCGCGGAGACGTATGTCGAGGTCGACTGGGACACCGCACTCGACCTGCTCGCGGGCGAGCTGCGCCGCGTCGTCGACGGGTTCGGGAACCGCGCCGTCTACGGCGGCTCCTACGGCTGGAGCAGCGCCGGCCGGCTCCATCACGCCCAGGGCCAGCTGCACCGGTTCCTCAACCGGATCGGCGGCTACACCCGCTCGGTCAGCGACTACAGCCGGGGCGCCAGCCTGGTGCTGCTGCCCCATCTGATCGGGCGGGCCGGGATGGCCGAGCTCCGCTCGCGGCCGGTCTCCTGGCCGCAGATCGCCGAGCGCACCGACCTGCTGGTGACCTTCGGTGGGCTGCGGCGCTCCAACACCTGGGTCGTCCCCGGCGGGCACGACCGCCACATCGGCACCGCGGCAGCGACGCGGGTCGGCGACACCACTCGTGTCGTCTCGCTGAGCGCGCAGCGCGACGACGCCTACGACGGCCTCGAGGCCGAGTGGGTCGGGGTGATGCCGGGCACCGACACCGCGGTGATCCTGGCGCTGATCCACGTGCTCGTCGCCGACGGTCTCGCCGACGACGCGTTCCTGGCCACCTACACGGTCGGCGCCGAACGGGTCCGTGCCTACGTCCTCGGTGAGTCCGACGGCATCGCGAAGACGCCCGAGTGGGCCGCGGCGATCTCCCGGACCCCGGCGGAGCGGATCCGGCGGCTCGCGCACGAGATGGCCGCGGGACGCACCCTCGTCAACGTCGCCTACGCCCTGCAGCGGGGCGAGCGCGGCGAGCAGCCGGTCTGGGCGGCGCTGACCCTGGCGGCGTTCCTCGGCCAGATCGGGCTGCCGGGCGGTGGGTTCACCCACGGCTACGGGTCGATGGGCGACTACGGGGTCGGCGTCGCTCCCGTGCCGCTGCCGACCTTCCCGCAAGGGACCAACCCGGTGGCCGACCTGATCCCGTGCGCCCGGATCGCCGACCTGCTGCTCCGTCCGGGTGAGCAGTTCGCCTTCGACGGCCAGCTCCTGACCTACCCCGAGATCCGGCTCGCCTACTGGGCCGGCGGCAACCCGTTCCACCACCACCAGGACCTCGGCAGGCTGCGCAGCGCCTTAGCCCGGCTGGACACCTTCGTCGTCCACGAGACCCACTGGACCCCGACCGCCCGGCACGCCGACATCGTCCTCCCTGTCGCCTCGGCGCTGGAGCGCGAGGATCTCGCGGCCGGCGCCGGCGACCGCCGGCTGCGGACCATGCCGAAGGTCACCGAGCCTCCCGGCGAGGCCCGCGAGGAGCTGTGGATCTACGGCGAGCTCGGCCGACGGCTCGGCGCCGACGTCGACGAGGGGCTCACCTCGGGGCAGTGGCTGCGCCGCATCTACGAGGAGTGGCGCGAGCGGCCGTCGACCCCGGCCGACGCACCACCCTTCGACGACCTCTGGGCCGCCGGTGGCGTCGACCTGCCGCAGGACCGCTACCAGGAAGCCGCCTTCGCAGCCTTCCGCCGCGACCCCGTCGCACACCCGCTGGAGACGCCCAGCGGCAGGATCGAGCTGTGGTCGGCGACCATCGACGGCTTCGGCCTCGACGACCTCGCCGGACACGCTCAGTGGCGCGAGCCGGACCAGTGGTGGGGGTCGCCGTCGGCGGCGACGTACGACCTGCACCTGCTGGCCAACCAGCCCTCCCACCGCCTGCACAGCCAGCTCGACATGGGTACGGCCAGCCAGGCCACCAAGGTCGCCGGTCGCGAGCCGATCCGGCTCCACCCCGACGACGCCGCGGCCAGGGGTCTCGCCGACGGCGACCTGGCGCTCGTCCGCAGCGCCCAGGGCAGCCTGCTCGCCGGCGTACGCATCACCGACGCGCTGCTCCCCGGCGTCGCGCAGATGCACACCGGCGCCTGGTTCGACCCCAGCGCACCGGAGATCGCCGACTGCGTCAACGGCAACGTCAACGTGCTCACCCGCGACCTGCCAACCTCGTCGCTGACCCAGTCCAACACCGGTGCCCACGTCCTGGTCTCGGTCACCCGCCACGACGGCCCGACACCGCCCGTGCGCGCCTATGAGCCGCCCACCTTCTCCTGAAAGAATCCAGTCTGTGAACGTACTCATCAGCGCCGACGAGCTCGCGACCGCGCTCGCCTCCGACCAGCCCCCGGTCCTCCTCGACGTACGCTGGCAGCTCGGCGGCCCGCCCGGACACGAGTCCTACCTCGAGGGCCACGTCCCCGGCGCGGTCTACGTCGACCTCGACACCGAGCTGGCCCGCCACGGCGAGCCGACCGACGGGCGCCACCCGCTCCCGGAGCTCGCCGACCTGCAGGCGGCCGCGCGCCGCTGGGGCATCTCCGAGGGTGACACGGTCGTGGCCTACGACGCCGTCGGCAACACCTCGGCCGCCCGCGCGTGGTGGCTGCTGCGCTGGGCGGGCGTCGCCGACGTACGCCTCCTCGACGGCGCCCTCGGCGCCTGGACCTCCGCGGGGCACCCGCTGGCCACCGACGACGTCGTGCCCGCGACCGGCACCGCGACGCTCACCCCCGGCCACCTGCCCGTGCTGCCTTTCGACCAGGTCGAGGCGTACGAGGGTCTGCTGCTCGACGCGCGCGCCGCCGAGCGCTACCGCGGCGAGGTCGAGCCGGTCGACCCGAAGGCCGGGCACATCCCCGGCGCGGTCTCCGCCCCCACCGCCGACAACCTGACCCCCGACGGCCACTTCCTGCCCGCCGAGGAGCTCCGTGCCCGCTTCGCGGCGCTCGGCGTCGACGCGGATGCTCCCGTGACCGCCTACTGCGGCTCCGGTGTCACCGCCGCCCACGAGGTCGCCGCGCTGACGATCGCCGGCTACGACGCCGCGCTCTTCCCGGGCTCGTGGAGCCAGTGGAGCAACCACGACCTGCCGGTTGCCACCGGCTGATCTCAGCAACTGCGCATGTGAGTCACGGCTGTTTCACAGGTGGTCGGGCAAGGGTGGAACCACCGTCACCCAGAGGAGCTCCGATGCCCGACCACCTCGACACCTTCGCCCTCACCATGACCTCCGGCGCGGCGCCGGAGCCGGCAACGCTCGGCGCCGGCTCGGCCGACCTGTCCGCCCTCACCACCGCGGTCCTCTCGTACGAGACCATCGCCTCCGGTTCCGCCGCGACCGTCGAGTGGGCGACCGCCGACGGCACCGTCCAGCGTGCGGTCCTCAGCCACGCCCTCGAGCCGGCCCGACCTCGGAGCACGGAGCCACCTGCACCAGGCCCAGTGCTACGCCTCTGACCTCTGCGCCTCCCAGGCGGCGACCTCCGCCTCGGAACGGAGCACACAGAGCTGGTTGCCCTCGGGATCGGCGAAGATCACCCAGCCGGTGCCGGGGCCGTACTTCCCGCGGTGGTCAGCGATCTGGGTCGCGCCGAGCTCGAGCAGGCGCTCGACCTCCTCGTCGCGGGTGCCGGTGCGCGGTCGCAGGTCGAGGTGGATGCGTTTGGCGGGCAGTGGGTCGTCGGGGACCTCGATGAACAGCAGCCGGTGGCCGGTCGCCGGGTCGAGGATCATGCACTCCTCGTGACCAGGGAGGTTCGGGTCGCCCTCCACGTCGACATAGCCGAGCAGGGCCTTCCACCACTCCGAGAGCGCGTACGCGTCGTGGCAGTCGATGGTCGTGTGCGAGACGAAGAGGGTCATGCCGTCATCGAAACCTACGTCCGCACCCGCGTCCACCGGGTTTCGGTGCCTCAGGCCGGCTCGGTGACCTTCTCGTCGATGAACTGCGGGAGCAGGTCGATGGCGATCGGGGCGGCCGCGTCGATCTTCTCCTGCGGCACGTCGCAGATCCGCAGGCAGGTCGCCGCGATGGCCCATGCCTCGCGGCACGGGATCTTGCGGTCCGGGTCCTCGGTGCGCATGTTGATGACGCCCTCGACCTGCTGGATGAGCAGGTCGCCGAGCTGCTTGCGACTGACCGTCGAGCGCACCGTCTTCGATGCGACCTCGCCGGCCAGGTCCGCGTAGTGGGAGGCCAGCTCGGCGTGCTCGTTGCGGAACTCGTCGTAGACCTCGCACTTGGCCACGTCGGGCAGCTGGTAGAGCATGCCGACGTTGTGCGGCACGTCGGCGAGGGTGCGTACGTCGACGAGGACCAGCAGGTAGAGCGCGGTCTCGTAGTCGAGCGGTGGCACCCGGTTGAGGATCTTCTCCACCTTGTCCGTGGTCGGTCGGACCGACCGGCGGAGCAGCTCGCCGAGGATCTCGTCCTTCCCCGCGAAGTGGTAGTAGAGCGATGCCTGGCGGATGCCGACCATGTCGGCGATCTCGCGGGTCGACGTCGCCGCGAAACCCTGGGAGACGAACAGCCGCGATGCGGCATCCAGGATCTGGTCACGCGGTGAGGTCGTACCTGAGTCGGGAACATGCCTAGGGCGGCCGGGCCGAGAGCGCCTAGTTGTCATGTTGCCCATCTAACTCCCGTCCAGACTTTCAAGGAAGACTTGAAAGGACTTTATCCTCTACAAAATATGAGTCTTAGGACCTATTGGACATAGTTCTATCGGGCTATGTCCACGATGTGCGTGTTTGCGCCCGTCAACACCCGGACGCATACACCGGAAGCCCCCATGAACGGCTGAGCACCAGGTCGCGCCACTTGCTTCGGCACTGTCATCCGGCTGTTACCCGCCGTCGTTCTGGCTAACGACGATGTGGGTGACAGGTCACGCATCTGTTGGATATTCGTGGGACGCCTGTGGCGACCACCACATGATCTCCGACCGATCCACTCGACTTACTCGTGCTTAGATCCTTCCCATGATCCGCCGGACCGCCCCCGCCACCGTCCTCCTGGCCCTCGTCACCCTCGTGGCCGGACCGGCCGCGGGCCCGGCAGCCGGCGCGACGATGCCACCGAACCCCTACGCCGGCCCGGACGGCACCTGGAACATGCACGGCGACGCCGGGGCGTCCGACACGACGCCGTTCGAGGGACCCGGGGCCCACCCCTCCCCCGCACAGCCGGTGCCGCTGCCCGCGGTGTGCCCGACGATCCTCAGCGGTTCGGACGGGATGGTGCAGGCGCTGTGCACCGAGTACCTCGACCGCGCACCCAGCCTCTACCTGCTCGACCCCACCACGCTCCTGCCGGTCGCGCGGCGCCATCTCTCGGCAGGCTCGCTGCTCGGCGGCGTCTACGCCTATGTCGACGACGAGTCGCGCCTCGTCACCGTCGACGGATCCGGGTCGCTGCTCTGGCTGACCCACTCGAGGTCCGGGCTCGGCTGGTCGATCGACATCGAGCGCGAGGTGCCGGTGCCCCTGCCGGAGGGGGACGCGGTCGCCACCGTCGGACCGGGCTACGACGCCAACGTCTGGTTCGCGACCGCTCAGGGCCGCGCCGGGTACGTCACCCCCGGCGGCGACGTCGTGACCACCAGCCTCGGAACCGGGGACGAGAAGGTCGCCAACTCGATCTCCAGCGCTCCGAGCGGGGTCGCGGTGACGACCGACCACGCGACGTACCTGCTCCGTGCCGGCCGCGACGGGGACTCGGTCCAGACGGTCTGGCGACAGCCCTACGACCGCGGCGGGGCCCGTAAGCCCGGACAGCTCAGCCACGGCAGCGGGTCGACGCCGACGTTCTTCGGGGAGCGCACCGGGTCCGACCTCGTGGTCATCACCGACAACGCCGGCCCCCGCGAGAACCTCCTCGTCTACCGGGCCCGCGACGGGCGTGAGGTCTGCCGGCTCCCGATCCTCACCGACGAGAGCAGCGGCACCGAGAACTCTCCTGTGGCGTGGGGCAGCTCGGTCTACATCGCCAGCACCTACGGCTACCCCTATCCCGCGCAGGCGACCGAGGACGCGGGCGAGTCGGTCCCCGCCGAGGCGGACTTCGCCGGCGGCATGGAGCGCATCGACGTCGACGAGAGGTCCGGCACCTGCACGTCGGTCTGGCGCAACGAGGTGCCCTCGGCCGCGGTCCCCCGGCTCTCCCGAGGCGAGGACGTCCTCTACACCGTCGCCCGACGCGGCAACGGCCTGACCTGGCGCCTGGCCCGCATCGACCCCGCGAACGGCGCGGTGCTCTCCGAGACCTTCCTCGGTCTCGGGCCGCTGGCCAACACCTTGCAGATGGTCGGCACCATCCTCCCCGACGGCACCCTCCTGCAGGGCACGCTCGCGGGACTGGTCGCCGTGCGCCCCTGAAGGTCCCCGTAGGCTGGCGCCGTGGGGACACAGCAGACGAAGTGCCGGCGTGACGACGACCTGACCGGACAGCTCGGCACGACACTGCGCCACTTCATGCACCTGGAGTCGACGAGCGCCGCCCTGCTGGTCGTCGCCTCGCTGCTGGCGCTGGCCTGGGCCAACTCGCCGTGGTCGCACGGCTACGAGCACCTCCTGGAGACCGTGCTGTCGGTACGGCTCGGCGACGTCGGGCTCTCGATGAACCTGCACCACTGGGTCAACGACGGCCTGATGGTGGTCTTCTTCTTCGTCGTGGGCCTGGAGGTACGCCGCGAGCTCGCCGTCGGCGAGCTCACCGACCGCCGCCGCACGGTGGTGCCGCTGATCGCCGGCGCGGGCGGCCTGATCCTGCCGGCACTGATCTATCTGCTGCTCAACCCCTCGGGCGAGGCCGCCAGCGGGTGGGGCATCGTGATCGGCACCGACACCGCGTTCCTGCTCGGCATGCTCGCGCTGGTCGGGCCGGCGGTCTCCACCCAGCTGCGCATCTTCCTGCTCACCCTGACCGTGATCGACGACATCGTCGCGGTGAGTGTCATCGGGGTCGCCTACACCGAGCACCTCTCGGTCGGTCCCCTGATCGTGGCGGCGCTGGCCCTGGCCGGGATCTTCGTGCTCGACCGGATGAAGGTGTGGCGGGCCGGGCCGTACGTGCTCCTCGTCCTGATCGCCTGGGGGGCCACGCTCGGGGCCGGTCTGCACGCCTCGATCGCCGGGATGCTGGCCGGGCTCCTGGTGCCCGCGGCGGAGCCGACCCGGGCCCAGATGGAGGTCGCGACCTCGCGGTTCCGGGCGTTCCGGCAGTCGCCGTTACCCACGCTGCAGCGCGAGACCCGCGACGAGCTGACCCGCACGATCTCGGTCAACGAGCGGCTCCAGGAGTCGCTGCACGTGCCCACGAGCTATCTCATCGTGCCGGTCTTCGCGCTCGCCAACGCCGGCGTCGACCTGCGCGACGGCGTCCTCGGCCAGGCCCTGAGCTCACCGGTGACCTGGGGCGTCGTCGCCGGCCTGGTCCTGGGCAAGACCCTCGGGATCGGCGGCGGCGCGCTCGCGGCCACCCGACTGCGGCTCGGGCGGCTGCCCCAGGGCGTCGGCGGCGGCCACGTCCTCGGCGGCGCGGCGCTGTCCGGGATCGGCTTCACCGTCGCACTGCTGATCACCACCCTCGCCTTCGACTCCGAGACGCTGCAGCGCGACGCGATCGTCGGCGTGCTCCTCTCCGTGGTGATCGCCTCCGCTCTCGGCTGGGTGATCTTCCAGCTCGCGGCCCGCTTCCTCGGCCAGCGCGACGCGGCGCTGCCGAAGGTGCTCTCGGTCCCGGTCGACCCGGACCGCGACCACATCTACGGCGCCGAGGACGCCGAGATCACCCTGCTGGAGTACCTCGACTACGAGTGCCCCTTCTGCGCCCGCGCCACCGGCACCGCCAACGAGGTCCGCGACTACTTCGGACCCCGGATCCGCTACGTCGTACGCCACCTGCCCCTCCCCCAGCACCCGCACGCCGAGATGGCCGCGGTCGCCGCCGAGGCGGCCGGGCGGCAGGGTCGGTTCTGGGAGATGCACAAGCACCTCTTCGACCATCAGAACGAGCTCGAGCACAAGGACCTGGCCGGCTACGCCGGAGTCCTCGGGCTCGACGTCGAGCAGTTCCTCCGTGACCTGGAGGACCCGGCGCTGGCCGAGCACGTCCGCGAGGACATGGCCTCGGCCAACGACAGCGGCGCCCGTGGCACGCCGACCTTCTTCGTCGGCGTGCACCGCCACGAGGGCCGCTACGACGCTCGCACCCTGATCGCCGAGCTGGAGCGCTCCGCGACCGGCGAGACCGCGCGGCTGGGGATGCGCTCGCGCCGTTAGGCGTCCTCAGCAGGCGCGGAGGGCTCAGCAGGCTCCGCGGCGCGTCCCGGCCGATAGGTGGCGGCGAGCAGGAGGACAGTGCCGAGCACACCTGCGCCGAGCGCGACCGCGCCGCCGATCCAGCCGTCGTAGACGACGTCGAGGGCCGAGTCGAGCGAGATCGTCCCGGGACCGGTGACGCCGAGCACGACCGCGACGACGGCCAGGATCATGACGTACTCCCAGCCCTCCTTGAAGACGAAGAAGCCGTTGGGCCGGTGGGCGAGCAGGGCCGCGACCAGCATCACCCCGACCACGCCGGCTGCGGCCAGCGGGGTGATCAGTCCCAGGATCAGCAGCACGCCCGCGCCGATCTCGGTGACCACGCTGGCCCACGCCTGAAGCGTGCCGTGGCGCAGGCCGAGGCTCTCGAACCAGCCGGCGGTGCCGGCGATCTTGCCGCCACCTCGCCAGTGGTTGACGCCGTGGGCGATCATCGTGCCGCCCACGGCGAGACGAAGCAGCATGAGGGCCAGGTCGACGGGGTCCATCAGGGACGTTCCTTACTGTTGCGGGCTCGCTGTGCGGGACGTGATCGGGCCAGCCTAGGAGGAGGCCGGGCACGATGCACGGAGGGACGCCGTAGGCTCACCCGAATGCTGCTCGTCGGACTGTGGGCGGTCGCGATCGTGGAGAGCTGCCTGGTCGTCACGGTCACCGCGGTGGTGATGATCGTCCGCGGGCACGGCATCACGGTGACCTGGGACCTCCTGCTGCTCTCGCTGGGCAGCACCGCGATGCACGCGCTGACGATGGGCCTGGTCCAGGTCGCCTACCAGGACTTCGACGTCAGCCAGATCTACCCGCTCTCCCGCGGTCTCGCGCCCGTGGTGGTGGCGATCACCGGCATGGTCGTGCTCGGACAGTGGCTGAGCTGGGCGCAGTGGGGTGGCGTACTCCTGATGGCGGCGGCGGTCGGAGCCCTGCTCTTCGAGACCATCCGCACCCGAGGCTCGCTGCAGGCGAAGCCGCTGCTGTGGTCCGGCTGCATCGCCGCCGCGATCGCCGGCTACACGACGTACGACGGCTGGGTGGTCGTCGAGCGCGGCCTCGACCCGATCGCCTACTACGCCATCGGCACGGTGGTCCAGGTCGCGCTGTGGAGCGTGGTCGTGCGCGGGAAGTACGCCGAGGGGCTGCGCCAGCTCCGGACCCACGCGCGGACCGTGGCCGTGCTCGCGGTCCTGGTCCCCACCTCGTACGTCCTCAGCCTCTACGCCACCCTGCACGCCCCGGTCTCGCTGGTCGCCGCGGTGCGCAGCTCGAGCCTGATCTGGGTCGCGCTCTCGGCGGCTCTGGTCCTGCGCGAGCCGATCGGCAGGGTACGCGTCGCCGCGACGATCCTCGCCGCGGCGGCCGTGGTCACGATGGTGGTGTGAGGCTCGGCTGCGCGCGGAGCGCGGGGCGGGCGATGGCGACGTAGAGGAGCGCTCCCAGCCAACCGAGGAAGATCATCAGCAGGACGTAGAGGATCTTGCTCTGGCCGGCCGTCGACCAGACGCTGTCGGGTGTCCGGAGGGCCTGGATCAGCATCAGCAGCCACCACACGGTGATCGCCAGAGCGATCAGCGGCAGGGCGACACCACCGATCAAGACCAACCATTCGGCTCCGACCGGCATGCCGATCATCGGCGTCATCGCATCGCTCCCGGTTGCGTGAGCAGCATCGGCATCAGCCCGACGACCTGGGCGCGCAAGTCCTCCAGGGCGCCCTCACGACCGTTGAGGTGACCGAGCAGCGCCTGCTGGAAGATGCCGTCGAACATCCCGTAGGCCACCGGCGCGGCGAGCGCGGGCTCGGCGCCGGCGAGCGTGGCGTAGCGGTCCACGATCCGCGCGATCATGTCCTCCAGGCTCTGGTCGATCTGGGTGACGGCCTCGCGCAGGGTCTCCTCGAACATCGACTGCGAGCGCAGGTCGTACCAGAGCCGGTGCATCGGGGCTTCCTCGACGATCGTCTCGACCAGCTTGTCGCCGAAGCGCTCGGCGAGATCCGTGGGCGAGGTCGCCTCGGCCACCACGCCGTCGTAGCGGTGGACGCAGGTCTCCTTGTAGTAGCGCACGCAGTAGACGATCAGCTCGAGCTTGTCGTTGAAGTAGTAGTGCACGACGCCGTGGCTGAACTCGGAGTTGTTGGCGATCTCGCGCAGGCTGGCGCGGGCGTAGCCCAGCTCCCCCAACGTACGCAGCGCGGACTCGGCGAGCGCCTTGCGGCGTTCGTCGTGTTTGTCGGCGGGCGTGCGGCGAGACGCCTTCGGAGCGGCGACCTGGGTCATGGGCGGCAACGATACCCCCTCCCGTGCGGACGTCGATGCCGTCCGGACCATTTTCTGGTCAATCGTCAAGAAAACTCTTGACACTCGTCAAGATTCGCGATTGCCTGTGATCCCGATCACAGCGACATCACAGCGACGAAGGAGTCACAGATGACCGATCTGAGCGGACGCACAGCACTCGTCACCGGCGGAGCCCAAGGCCTGGGCGAGGGGATGGCCCGCGCGCTCGCGGCGGCCGGCGCCAAGGTCGCCGTCGCGGACGTGAAGGACGACCAGGGCGCCAAGGTGGCCGAGTCCATCGGCGGCACCTTCGTGCACCTCGACGTCACCGACGACGCCTCCTGGGAGGCCGGGGTCGCCGCCGCGGTCGAGGGCCTCGGCGGGCTCGACGTGCTCGTCAACAACGCCGGCGTGGAGATCACCAGCCTGGTCACCGAGCTCGACCCGAACGACGTCAGGAAGATGCTCGAGGTCAACGTGCTCGGCACCGCCCTCGGGCTCAAGCACGGCCTGCGTACGATGCGGCCCGACGGCGCCGCCGGCAACGGCGGCGTGATCGTCAACGTCGCCTCGGTCGCGGCCACGATCGCCTTCCCGGGCATCTCGGTCTACTCGGCCACCAAGAGCGCCGTCGACCGGCTCACCCGGGTCGCGGCGATGGAGAGCGGCAAGCTCGGCTACGGCGTACGTGTCAACTGCATCTACCCCGGGCTGGTGCCGACCGAGATGGGTGTCGGCCTGGCCGTCGACTGCGCCAACCTCGGGCTCTTCGAGTCGCCCGACGCGGCTGTCGCCGGCGTCGTCGAGCTGACCCCGTCGGGCCGGCTCGGCACGGTCGAGGACATGGCCGACGCGGTCGTCTTCCTCGCCTCCGACCAGGCGAAGTTCATCAACGGAGTCGGCCTGCCGGTCGACGGTGGAATGGGGATGTGAGCATGAGCGAGAACAAGCCCGTCGTCGTCTACGGCGCCTCCGGCTACACCGGCCGGCTGGTCTGCGAATACCTGCGCGAGCTCGGGGTGCCGTTCGTGGCCGCCGGCCGCTCCAAGGACAAGCTGGTCGACTCGATGACCGCCCATGTCCCCGGGATCGAGACCGCCGACTACGAGATCGCCGAGGTCGAGCACTCCGTGGAGGCGCTCACCGAGCTGCTCAGCGGCGCCCGTGTCGTCCTCAACACCGTCGGCCCGTTCTCCAAGCACGGGCCCGAGGTCGTCGAGGCAGCGCTGGCCGCCGGCGTCCACTACACCGACACCACCGGCGAGCAGGACTGGCTGATCACCTGCGACGAGACGTACGGCGAGGGTTTCGCGGAGAAGGGGCTCCTACTGGCGCCGGGCATCGCGCAGATGTACACCACCGGTGAGATCGCCGCCGAGATCTGCCTCGAGCAGCCCGGCCTCGACACCCTCGACATCGCGGTCTTCTGGGGCGGCTCCCCCACGATCGCCTCGACCCGCACGATCCTGGTCAACGCGGCCACCGCGAAGGCGCACTACCTGGAGCAGAACGCGTACGTCGAGTTCGACCCGACCGCCGGGCTGGTCCCGCTCGTGGTTCCCGGCCAGCACGAGCTGGCGCTCTCGCTGCCGTGGGGCGGCACCTCGCACCCGGTCTGGTACCGCCGCGACCCGAAGGTGGCCAGCTGCAAGGCGCAGGGCGGCGTCTTCAACGCCGCGCTGATGAACGGCGTGCCGCAGATCGTCGCGGGCGCGCTGGAGGCGACCAAGGACATGGACCCGGAGCAGCGCGACGAGGCGCTGACCGCCACCGCGGCCCAGGTGATGAACCAGATGCCGCCGCGCGAGAACCCGCGGCTGAACAAGTCGCTCGACTCGGTGCACGCCTCCGGCCCGCTCGGCCGCGCGCACTGCGTCATCCACGGCAACCAGAACTACAAGCAGACCGGGCTGCTGCAGGCGTACGTCGCCTACTCGCTGCTCCAGCAGCCGCCCCGCCGGGTGGGCTTCGCCTCGGGCTGCCAGGCGTTCGGCCACCGCGAGCTCCTCGGCCAGCTGCAGGCCTTCGGGCTGGTCTCGGAGCCGGTCATCACCCGGCAGCGCGGCTGAGGGGGCGCCGATGCGGCTCGTCGACTACCTGGACAAGGGCGCCTCGCTGGGAGGCGACGCGCCCTGTCTCGTCTGCGGCGAGGACACCTGGACGTACGCCGAGGTAGTCGATCTCTCGGTACGTGTCGCCGCGGGCCTCCAGGCCCGCGGCGTCGCGCCGGGTGCGAAGGTCGCCATCCTCTCGGCCAACGACCCGGTCGCCTTCGCCTCCGTCTTCGGGATCAGCCGCGCCGGGGGCGTCTGGTGCCCGATCAACCCGCGCAGCGAGGCGGCCGAGAACCGGGAGCTCCTCGACCTGTTCGGCTGCTCGACGCTGATCTTCCAGTCGGCCTTCGCCGGCCTGGTCGACCAGATCCGTGGCGACCTGCCGGAGCTGACCACCCTGGTCTGTCTCGACGGCTCGTTCGACTGGGCGATCGGCTGGGAGGACTTCCTCGGCTCACCCGACGGTTTCGAGCCGGTCGAGGTCGAGGACGATCTCGCGATGGTCGTCGGCACCGGCGGAACCACCGGGCGGCCCAAGGGCGTCATGCTCACCGGCACCAACCTGGAGACGATGTCGGCGATCACGCTGATGGCCTACCCGTGGCCAGGGGCACCGGAGCGTCCGACCTACCTCGCGCTCGCACCGCTCACCCATGCCGCCGGGGTGCTCTGCTTCCCGGTGCTGTGCCTGGGCGGGACGATCGTGGTGATGCGTACGCCCGACGTGGGTGCGTTTCTGGAGCACATCGAGCGCCACCACGTCACCCACACGTTCCTGCCGCCGACGCTCATCTACCTGGTGCTCGACCATCCGGCACTGCCGTCGACCGACCTGCGGTCGCTGCGCTGCTTCTGGTACGGCGCGGCGCCGATGTCGGCGACCCGCCTGGAGGAGGCGCTGACCAGGATCGGACCGGTGATGGCGCAGCTCTTCGGCCAGACCGAGGCGCCGATGATGATCGCGACCATGTCGCCCGCCGACCACTTCCACGCGGACGGGACGGTCGCCACCGAACGGCTCTCCTCGGCCGGTCGCCCGGCGCCGCTCGTGACCGTGTCGATCATGGGCGAGCGCGGAGCGCTCCTCGGCTCCGGCGAGCGTGGCGAGATCGTCGTACGCAGCTCCCTGGTCATGCGGGGCTACCTCGACAACCCCGACGCCACCGCCGAGGCGAGCGCACACGGCTGGCACCACACCGGCGACATCGGGTTCCTCGACGAGGACGGATTCCTGCACATCGTCGACCGCGCCAAGGACATGGTGATCACCGGCGGGTTCAACGTCTACTCCACCGAGGTGGAGCAGGCGCTGATGACCCATCCTTCGATCGCCGACTGTGCGGTGGTCGGGCTGCCCGACGAGAAGTGGGGCGAGCGCGTCACCGCCGTCGTCCTCCCCCGGCCCGGTGCCGAGGTCGACGTCGACGACCTGAAGGCGTACGTCAAGGAGCGGATCGGCGCGGTCAAGACTCCCAAGCAGATCGAGGTCTGGCCGGACCTGCCGCGGTCGAAGGTCGGCAAGGTGCTCAAGACCGAGATCAAGAAAAGCCTGTCCAGTGGTGCCGAGTAGATGTTCAGCTCGTAGGAAAGCCCGAGGCCTCCGCGGCGTACGCCACCATCCAGGTCGGCTCGATGGTGGCGTAGACGACGCCGGGCCCCTCCCACGTCTGTGGATCGGAGCCGTAGAACTCGGTGAAGTAGGCGTTGTGGGCCTCGAACTCGGGCCCCTCGGAGACCATGCGCGCCTGCCCGTGGGTGAAGACGCCGATGCGCTCGCCGTCGACATGGGTCGCGCTGACCGCCGGGCGGGCGAGCATGTGCTTGGCCTTGATGGCGGTGGGCGAGGTGCCGAACAGCCAGCGGCCGTGCAGGAAGTGCCCGTCGACGCAGCTCGTCCGCGGCTCGCCTCGGGCGGTGACGGTGGCCAGCACCAGCACCTTCATGCCCGACAGCTCGGTCACGAGCTGACGGGCATCGAGGCGTCGGTCGTCGTTGACGATGCCGGTCAGGTGGCCGCTCGCGCGGCCGATCGAGGCGTCCAGGAGGCGTTGCAGGTCGGCGATCTCTTCGTCTGTCTCGTGCACCCGAGGAGTCTCACACCGGCGGCCCGGGGGACGCTTGACCGTTCTTGCGCTAGCCGATCGCGGTGACGATCTCCGGCGGGATGGCAGTGGTGCCCGATCCGTCGGTCGCGACGATCACGTAGACGACGGACACGGCGCAGGCGACCTCCTCGCCCCGGCGGAACTCGAACTCGAGCGTGAAGCTCTTGGTGCCGATCCGGGTGGTGCGCACCGGTACCTGGACCCGATCGCCGAAGCCGATGCCGATCTTCCAGTCGAGGTCGGCGTGGGCCAGGTGGGCGTCGACCCCCAGCTCCTTCCAGCGGGAGTACGGCACCCCGCGGGCGTCGATGAAGTGGTTCATCGCCTCGTCGACGTAGCCGAGGTACCAGCTGTTGAACATCACCCCCTGCATGTCGACCTCGAAGTAGCGGGGCGTGAACTCGTAGACCGTCGTCATGGGTGCTCCTTGACCGGCAGGATCCGACCGCTGACCTCACCGAGGGCGATCCGGCTGCCGCTCGGCGCGGGTGCGGTGGCGGTGATGGTCACCTCGTCGCCGTCCTCCAAGAAGGTACGCACCGACCCGTCATCCAGCTCGAACGGCTCGGCGCCCGACGAGCTCGGATCGTACCTGAGCTGGACCACACCACCGGGGCCGAACGTCCTGACTTCGTCCGGTACCTCCCGGGGCATACCTCCGCTCCCCTAGGCTCTTCAGATGCCCCCCGAGACCCCCGAGACCCTCTTCGTCGCGCACGCCACGGGTCGTCTCCTGCACGTCCGGGCCTGCCCCCAGCTCCTCGGCCTCGACGCCCCGCTGATGGCCACCCCCGCCCAGATCGAGTCGCTGGGCACGTGCGCCTGGTGCGCGAACGAGCTCTCCGAGGCCGGCCGGCGCTACTTCGACTCCGTCGAGCAGGCCGTACGCACCCTCGACCCCTCCGACGACGTCGTCCGCGCCACCGAGGACGCTCTCGGCGATGTCGACTATGAGCTCGTCTGGGTGCCGCCGAGCTACTCGCACATCGCGGTCGGGGACAAGGAGCATGCTGTTGCCTGGATCGGGCGCGGGTGCGTCATGCATGAGGACGGGCGGCTCATCGACTTCGGGTGAGGCTAGGTCCGGTGGTCGAGCTTGTCGAGACCACGCTTCGGGACTGAGTTTTGTGGTCGGTGTGGGCCGCCGACCCGTTCTTGAGGGTCTTCTCGATCCGGACCGGCGTCAAGGACGCCCTGCGGGCGCCGGCTTCGCCGGCCGCTTCGCGGTCCTGGACTCCGGACCAGATCGAGAAAAGATTTGGCTGGCTATCGGGGCGGCGGCCCGAGTGTGGCCGCGGGAGAGTCTTGTACGGGACCGGTGGTGTTGCTGGGGTGGAAGAGGTGGCCCTTCGGGTCACTTACCATCCGCAAGAGCGACTCGCGTTCGCTCGCCGCGAAGTAGGGTTTGACCTGCGAAAATAGGTGGCTTATAGCGGTGCTGTAGGCGTAGAATCAGACCCATCACAGCACACCTCTGAGGGGAGGGATGGCGATGAGTCTCGGCCGCGAGATCAACCACTGGGGCACCAACCCCGGCGACCTGATCGACGCTGCCCTGACCGCCATCGAGTCCGCCCTCCAAGACCTCCTCGGCACCGATCCGGCCTATTGGCGCACCGGCCAGAAGAAGGACCTGCTCGAGCGGTTGGAGAAGCTCCAAGCCCAACAGGCCGCGCTGAAGCTGCGGGTGCTCGCGGCGGCCAGCGACATCGCTGAAGAGAGCGGCGACAAGGACGCCTCGGCGTGGATGCGTGCCGAACTGTTGGTCGACAAGAGTGCGGCGAGGTCGCAGATCAAGCTCGCGACCCGGGTCGCCAAGTACCAGTGCGTGGCCGCCGGGCTTGTCGACGGGGTCGTGTCCCTGGACAAGGCGAGGGTGATCACCACGGCACTCGACAAGATCGAGAACGACCCGGTCGCCAGCGCCGAGGACCTGGTCCTGGCAGAGAAGCTGCTGGTCGACTACGCCACCCGGCTGACCGCCAACGAACTGAGGGTCGTCGGGCGCCGGATCCTGGCCGAGATCGACCCGGCCCGGTTCGAGGACGCCGAAGCCAAGGCTCTGCTGGCTGAGGAAGAACGGGCTCACCAGAAGACCGCGTTGCGGATCTGGGACAACCACGACGGCACTCTCGGGTTCGACGGCGTGCTGCCGGTCGCGGTCGGGATGCGGTTCAAGAGACTGGTGGAGGCCTACGCCCAGCCGCGTAAGCAGCAGCTCCTCGACAATGGTTCCCCGCTGCCGCCGTGGGAAAGGCTGATGGGTCAAGGCTTCACGAGGTTGTTGGAGACCATCGATCCCGCCGGCCTACCCCGCCACGGTGGGGATGCGACCACCATCAACGTGGTCATTTCGCTCGAGGAGCTCCGCAAGGACCTCGGTATCGCGACCCTGGGCTACGACGACACCAACGGCACCACCATCTCGGCCGCGGAGGCCCGGCGGATGGCCTGCAACGCCACCGTCATCCCTTGGGTCCTCGGCGGTGACAGCGAGGTCCTCGACGCCGGCCGAGCCAGCAGGCTGTTCCAGCCGATCCAGCGCAAGGCGCTGCGGTTGCAGCACAAGTGCTGTCAGGCCAACGGCTGCGACGTGCCACCTGAATGGTGCGACGCCCACCACCTCAACCCCTGGGCCACCGGCGGCAAAACCAACCTCAAAGACGGCGCACTGCTGTGCCTGCACCATCACCGGTTGGCCCACAACCCGGCATACCTCCCCGAACGACTACCCGACGGCACCATCCGGTTCACCCGCAGACCCTGAGCCCTGCAGTAGGAACACTCACCAAGGCAAGGACCGAACACCCGCCGAGGCGGGGCAGTTACGCCCGCTCGGCGTTGGCGTGTGTTCCTTCTCCGCCTACCCGAGCCCGCCGCGACGCAGGCTGTCTCTCATCTCGGTGAGCTTCGCTGTTGTCGCAGCGGTCGGCTCGTTCGTCTCTCCAGCAAGACGGAGGGCATCGTCGAGCTCGCTGAGCTTCGCGGAGGACAGGGTGCCTGCTCGCTCGACCAGGTCGTCGCGGGACAGGGTGGTCAGCCACGTGCACGGGGTGAAACCCGGCTGGGGGTACGCGAGGCGAAGCACGCCTTCGAAGGGCAGTCCTTCCTCGGCGCCCACCGTCACTTCGACGCCCAGACCGGTGATGTCGACGCCCGCCGGAGGGACGACCTGCATCACCTGGATCCCGGACGGGTCCTCTCCCGACAGCAGCACGACCGGCCGCCGCTCGTCGAACTCCACCCACCAGACTTCGCCACGTTGCACGTGTCCTCCTGAGCTCAAGGACGGCGGGCCGGTGCCCGCGCGACTCCACGAAAGTACCGTCGCTCACCGAAATCGAGCACGAGTCAGGCGGTATCCTCGAAGCATGACAGCGTTGCCCGACTGGATGCACCCTCCCCGTGAGGAGGGTTGGTACTCCGAAGACCTCGACATGCTCGTCGAGGCGCCGCGTCATACCGAACTCATCGACGGAGTCCTGGTCTTCAACATGTCCCCGCAGCGCCGCTGGCACAGTCGGCTCGTCACCGCCCTGACCAACGCGCTGACGGCGCAGGCGCCCGACGGGTTCGAGGTGGACCGCGAGCTGACGGTCGTGCTCGACAGGCGCAACCGGCCGGAGCCGGACGTCCTGGTGAGCACGGCTCGGATCTCCGACCAGGCGTCCTACTACGACGCCGACACCGTGGCGCTGGTCGTCGAGGTCGTCTCGCCGGAGTCCGAGCATCGCGACAGGTCGGTCAAGCCGCAGAAGTACGCCGAGGCGGGCATCTCCCACTACTGGCGCATCGAGAACGAGGACGGCGCACCCGCGATCCACGTCTACGAGCGCGACGACCTCACCAACGCCTACGTCGCGATCGGGATCTTCCGCGACCGGCTCGACGTCCCGGTGCCGTTCCCGATCAAGATCGACCTCACCGACCTGCTGCACTGACCTCCTTGTCCGTGCCAGGTGTGCTGTCACAACCAGCGCATCGCCGGTGTCCTAGGGGTATGAACCTCGACAAGCAGCAGGAACCCATGAGCAAGCCCCACGTGGTGGTCGTCGGTGGCGGGTACGCCGGCGTGATGGCCGCCAACCGGCTCACCAAGCGCGACGACATCGCGATCACCCTGGTCAACCCGCGCGACCACTTCGTCGAGCGGATCCGGCTGCACCAGCTGGCGGCCGGGTCCTCGGAGGCAGTGGTGGCGTACGCCGACGTGCTGAGCGAGCGGGTGCGGCTGGTGGTCGACGCCGTCGGCTCCATCGACACGGGCGCGCGGACGGTCGCGCTCGGGAGCGGGCAGGAGATGGCGTACGACTATCTGGTCTACGCCGTCGGCAGCGCGGGCACGACTCAGGTCCCGGGAGCGGCGGAGCACGCCCACGGGGTCACGACCTACGAGGAGGCGACCCGGCTGCGGTCCGTGCTGGACGCCGCTCCGGCCGACGCCCCGGTGGTCGTCGTCGGCGGCGGGCCGACCGGCATCGAGGTCTCCTCCGAGCTCGCCGAGGCGGGCCGGAACGTGACGCTGATCTGCGGAGACAGGCTCGGACCCTGGATGCACGAGAAGGGCCGGGCGGTGGTCGAGCGTGACCTGCGACGGCTCGGCGTCGGCATCGTCGAGGGAGCCCGGGTGGCCGAGGTGCTGGACGGCCGGGTACGCCTCGACAACGGCCGCGAGCTGCCCAGTGACGTCACGATCTGGACCGCCGGCTTCGCCGCGCCGGACCTCGCCCGTGCGAGCGGTCTGTCCACCGACGAGCTCGGCCGGCTGCTCACCGACGAGACCCTGACCAGCGTCGACGACGACCGGATCGTCGCGACCGGCGACGCCTCGGCACCGTCGGGACTAGCGTACCGGATGAGCTGCCAGGCCGCGAACCAGCTCGGGCCGCTGGCCGCGGAGACGGTGCTCGCCCGGCTCGCCGGCACGACGCCGGAGCCGGTCAGCATCGCGTTCGTGGGCCAGTGCATCAGCATCGGCCGCGGGCTGGGGCTGGTGAACTTCTCGCGCCGGGACGACTCCGCCGTGCGGGCCCGTCTTCGGGGCCTGCCCGCGGCGAAGGTCAAGGAGCTGGTCTGCCGCAGCACGGTCTGGGCGCTGGGGAAGGAGGCGCGTCGTCCCGGATCCGCGTTCGGTCTCCAGGACCCTTCGCGCGCCGGCCGGGTGCGGGCGGCAGCCGCCACGCCGCTGCAGAAGGAGCCGAGCCGTTGAGCCTGGCCGTCACCGTCGTCGCCTGGCTCCTGGCCGTGCTCCTGCTCGTCGTCGGGATCGCCCATCTGGTCGCTCCCGGCAAGGTGGAGCCGCTGGTCCCGGAGTGGTGGCCGGCCAGGCGCGCGACGGTGTACGCGTCCGGGATCGCCGAGGTGGTGATCGGGATCGGTCTGCTGGTCCCGGCGACCCGCACCTGGGCGGCCGGCATCGCAGGGCTGATGTTCCTCGCCTACACCCTCGTCCACCTCGACGACCTCCGTCACACCTCCGGTGCCACCCGTCCCGGTGACACCATCGGCGGCGTCCTGACCCGAGGCGTCGTCAACCTCGGGTACGCCGGCCTGGCGCTCTTCGTCTACCTCGGCTGAGGTCTCGGGCCGGCGGTTCCGGAGGAGTTCAGGCGGGGGACGTACGGCGGTCGCCACCGGATCACGCGGTCCGGCCAGATTAGGGCCACCCTCACCGATGGAGACCCCGATGCGTACCTTCGCCCGCTCCCTGGCCGCCGTGCTCGCCGCGGCGGCCCTCCTCTCCCCCGCCGCCGCCACGGCGAGCACGGCCGACTCCACGCGTACCGCTACCGAGCTCGGCACGCCGCACCCGCAGGCGCACGCGCACAACGACTACGAGCACGAGCGCCCGCTGTTCGACGCGCTCGAGCACGGCTTCACCAGCGTCGAGGCCGACGTGTGGCTGGTCGACGGCGAGCTCCTGGTGGCGCACGACGCGGAGGACCTCGACCCGGCACGGACGCTGGAGGGCCTCTATCTCGCCCCGCTCAAGGAGCTCGTCAGCGGCAAGGGACGCGAGGTCTACCCGGGATACGACGGCACCTTCCAGCTCCTGATCGACATCAAGAACACCGGCGAGGCGACGTACGCGGCGGTGGAGAAGGAGCTCGGGGACTACGAGGAGCTCTTCACCCGCTACGAGAACGGCACCGTCAAGGACGGCCCGATCGACGCGGTGATCAGCGGCGACCGTCCGCTGGAGACGATGCGGGCCGCGACCGAGCGGTTCGGCTTCTACGACGGCCGGATGAGCGACCTCGACTCCGACATGCCCGCCTCCCTGATGCCGCTGGTCAGCGACAACTGGACCAAGATCTTCCTCTGGCAGGGCATCGGCCCGATGCCGGAGATCGAGCGCCGCAAGCTCCACGAGATCGTCGACCGGGCCCACTCTCATGGATACCGGGTCCGCTTCTGGGCCACGCCGGACACCGACGGTCCCGCGCGCGAGGCGGTCTGGACCGAGCTCCTCGCGGCCGGGGTCGACCACATCAACACCGACGACCTCGAGGACCTGGACGCCTTCCTGACCGCTCACAGCTAGAAACTTCCCGGCGGGTGTCACAGTCTCGGTCGCCGTCTCGTCCCGAGGGTGGAAGATGTGACCCGAGGGAGGACGAACGTGACACCTGAGACCGAGATCGAGTTCGAGGAGCTGCGACCGCTGCTGTTCTCGATCGCCTACCGGATCCTCGGCAGCGTGAGCGAGGCCGAGGACGCAGTGCAGGAGACCTGGATCCGCCTCGAGGGGACCACGACCGAGCCCGACTCGCTCAAGGCTTACCTGTCCACCGTGGTCACCCGCATCTCTCTCGACGTGCTGCGCTCCGCGCGCGTCCGACGGGAGACGTACGTCGGGCCGTGGTTCCCCGAGCCGCTGCCGACCGACACCCACGTCGACGAGCCGGTGGACATCTACGCGAGCCCGGAGCGGGCGACCGAGCTCGCCGACTCGGTGTCGATGGCCGCGCTGCTGCTCCTGGAGCGGCTCAGCCCGCTGGAGCGGGCGGTCTTCGTGCTGCGCGAGGTCTTCCACTTCGGCTTCGCCGACATCGCCAAGGCGGTCGACCGCTCCGAGGCCGCCTGTCGTCAGCTCGCCTCCCGGGCGCGACGGCACATGGACGAGGGCAAGCCGCGGTTCGAGGCCGACCGCCGCAAGCGGGTCGAGCTGTCGACCCGGTTCTTCGAGGCGCTGCGCGACGGGGACCTCGACCAGCTCCAAGCCCTGCTGGCGGCCGATGTCGAGACCGTCAACGACGGCGGTGGCGTGGCCGGTGGCGTCGGTGGCCGGTTCGGCGCCGAGAAGGCCGCCCGCATCCTGATCGCGGCGGTGCCGCCGCTGCTCGCCATCGGGGCCCGCCTGGAGCAGCGCGAGCTCAACGGCGAGCCCGGTGCCATCCTGCGCGACGCCGACGGCGCCATCCTCGGCACCTGGACCCTCGACATCCTCGACGGCCAGATCCAGCGGATCCGCTCGGTCACCAACCCCGAGAAGCTCGGCCACCTGGGTCCGGTCGCCGACCTGAAGGACGTCGTCCGCCGCCGCAACCGCCACCGCCGCGAGCAGTGAAACCGCCGAGTCGGCCCGTCAAGACGAGCCGACTCGGCGTTGTTCCCGGTCGGTTCAAGCCGACTCGGCGACGGTCAGGCCGCGACCTCCCGTGGGGTCGGCGTCGGCCGCAGACCGAGGTCGGCGGTACGTACGTCCTTGGTCTCGCGGGCGGTCAGCGCGGAGATCGTGGCGACGAGGCAGACGACGGCGGTGTAGCCCGCGGTGACGACCCAGCCACCCTCCTGGACGCCGCCCAGAGCGGTGACGATCGACGGCGTGAACCCGGCCAGCAGGAAGCCGATCTGGGTGCCGATCGCGACGCCGGAGAAGCGCACCGGGGTCGAGAACATCTCACCGTAGAAGGACGGCCAGGTCGCGTTGGCCGCCGCGTAGCCGAACGAGAAGGTCAGGATGGCGAGCGCGAAGACGAGCAGCTCGCTGCCCTGGCTCATCGAGAGCAGGTAGAACGGCATCAGGACCGCGCTGGCGACGGCACCGTAGACGAACACCGGCTTGCGCCCGATCCGGTCGGCGAGCCGGCCGAACATCGGCTGGGTGAACAGCGCCACGACGTTGGCCGCGACGACCAGCCACAGCGTGATCGAGTCGACCATGCCGACCGCGACACCATAGGCGATGGCCAGGTTGCCGAAGACCGTGGAGACGGCGGCGATGAAGGCGCAGCAGATGACCCGCAGCACGTCGACCCAGTGGTCACGCAGCAGCACCGCGAGGGGCAGCTTGGCGACCTCGTTGTTGGCCTTGGCCTCTTCGAACTCGGGGGTCTCGTTGAGGCGGCTGCGGATGAAGAACGCCACCACGACCACGACCGCGGAGAGCCAGAACGGGATCCGCCAGCCGATGCCGTACTTGATCTCGTCGGGCAGCGCGACGACCGGGATGAAGACGAGCGCGGCCAGGATCTGGCCGCCCTGGGTGCCGGTCAGCGTCCAGGAGGTGTAGAAGGAGCGCTTGTCGTCGGGGGCGTGCTCGAGGGTGAGCGAGCTGGCACCGGCCTGCTCGCCGGCAGCCGAGAGCCCCTGGAGCAGGCGGCACGCGATCAGCAGTGCGGGCGCGATCCAGCCTGCCTGGTCGTACGACGGCAGACATCCGATCAGGAACGTGCCGCCGCCCATCAGCAGGAGGGTGAACAGCAGCACCTTCCGGCGGCCGAGCCGGTCACCGAAGTGGCCGACGAAGATCGCGCCGACGGGCCGGGCGACGTACGCGAAGGCGAAGGTCGCGAACGACATCACCAGCGCGGCGTCACCGGCGCTGGGGAAGAAGACGTGCGGAAAGATCAGCGCCGCGGCAGAGCCGAAGACGAAGAAGTCGTAGTACTCGACCGCGCTGCCCATGAAGCTGGCCAGAGCGGCCCGGACCGGGGTCTTGCCTTCTCGGTTCTCGGTGACAGGTCCCGCCATCGGGTCCTCCTCGGGGTCTGTCCCGCGGTCCTGACCGCGGGCTGTGGGGGTGGATGAAAGTGTTGAGAGATTCAGCCGGCCGCGGCCAGCTCGCGCAGGTGGGCGAGCATCCGCCCGGCATCGGGGTCGATGCCGGTGATCAGCCGGAAGGCGTCGACGGCCTGGTAGACCGCCATGTGGCCTCCGTGGAGCGTCCGGCAGCCGGCCTCGCGCGCGGCCTGCAGCAGCGCGGTGTCCAGAGGCCGGTAGACGATGTCCGCCACCCACAGATCAGGGCGGAGGAGCGCGGTGTCCAGGGGCGTGCCGGGGTGGTCGGCCATGCCCATCGGGGTGCAGTTGACCAGTCCGTCGGCCTCGGGCAGGAGGGCAGGCAGCTTCTCGACGTGGCTCGCCTCGACGGTGCTCTCCGGGTGGTGGCGGCGGATCTCCTCGACCCGCGCCTGGGCGCGGTCGAGATCCATGTCGGCGATGACCAGCCGCTCGACGCCCTGGCCCACGAGCGCGTGCGCGACGGCCGAGCCCGCCCCACCCGCGCCGAGCTGGACGACGGTGCCGAGCGGCGCGTCCGGCATCCCGGTGCGCAGCGCGTGGCCGAACCCGGTGGTGTCGGTGTTGTAGCCGACCGCACCCTCCTCGGTGAAGACCACGGTGTTGACCGCACCGAGCCGGGCCGCGGTCTCGTCGAGCCGGTCGAGGTGCTCGATCACGAGCTCCTTGCACGGGTGGGTGATGTTGAGCGCGTCGAAGCCGAGCCGCCGGGCCTCCCTCATCAGGTCGCCCACGCCTTCGGCCGGAACCCCCAGGGCGGTGATGTCGAGCGTCTTGTAGACGTACGACAACCCGTGCTCCAACGCCTCGCGCATGTGCAGCGCCGGACTCAGCGAGGGTCCGACACCCGCGCCGATCAGGCCGACAAGAAACGAAGACTTCATCTGGGTGATCCTTAATGTACGAACTAGTACGTTACGAGAGTGAAGGGCATCACATTCCACCGTGGCTCGTCAACCCCCGCACAGCAAAGAGCCCGCCCCCGCAGCGCGGGAACGGGCTCTTTTTGCCGGAGATCAGTGAGCGGTGAGCCACCCGACGACGATGTCGCCGAGGATGCGTCGGTTGCGCTCGCGCACGTCGGGAGCGAGCATGTCGCGGCCGAAGAGGAAGCCGAACGTGGCGCTGTTGGCGACCTGGAAGACGCAGTAGGCGCTGATCATCATGTGCACGTCGACGGCGTCGACGTCGGCACGGAGCTCGCCGGAGGCGCGACCGCGGGCGAGGACGTCCTCGAGGACGCTGGCGGCCGGGGCACCGAGCTCACGCAGCGACTCGACCTTCTCCATGTGCCGGCCACGGTGGATGTTCTCGACGGAGACCAGGCGGATGAAGTCGGGGTGGTCGACGTGGTGGTCGAAGGTGAGCTCGGCGATGCGACGGATCGCGTCGACCGGCTCGAGGTCACCGGCGTGCAGGTTCTGCTCGAGCTCGCGGATCCGGCGATAGGCAGCCTCGAGCACGGCCAGGAACAGCCCCTCCTTGCCGCCGAAGTAGTAGTAGATCATCCGCTTCGTGGTGCGGGTGCGCTCCGCGATCTCGTCGACCCGGGCGCCCGAATAGCCCTGCTCCGAGAACACCTCGGTCGCCACCTCGAGCAACTCTGACCGGGTGCGTTCGGCATCACGCGACTGAACCATGACCCGAGCCTAGAGCACGGCCCACTTCCCATGGCGCAGCAATGTATGTACCGTTTCGTACATTAGCCACGAACGGAGACCCATGCGCACCTCGATCGCCACCGTCTGCCTCAGCGGCGGCCTGGTCCAGAAGATGTACGCCGCAGCCGAAGCCGGCTTCGACGCGATCGAGATCTTCGAGCCCGACCTCATCGCCGCACCCCAGTCCCCCGAGGAGATCCGGGCGCTGGCGTCTCGGCTGGGCCTGACCCTCGACCTCTACCAGCCCTTCCGCGACGCCGAGGGCGTCGACGAGCCGGCCTTCGCCGACGTGCTGCACCGGGCCGAGGCGAAGTTCCGGCTGATGCGACGACTCGGGATCGACCTGATGCTGGTGTGCAGCAACGTGGCCACCGCGACCGTCGACGACGACGAGGTCTCCGCGGGGCAGCTGCGGCGGCTGGGCGAGCTGGCCGCGACGTACGGGATCCGGCTGGCCTACGAGGCGCTGGCCTGGGGACGGTTCGTGGACGACTACCGGCGCTCGTGGCGTATCGTCGAGCTCGCCGACCATCCCAACGTCGGGATCTGCCTGGACAGCTTCCACATCCTCTCCCGCGGTCACGACCCCAAGCAGATCGAGGAGATCCCGGCCGAGAAGATCTTCTTCCTGCAGCTCGCCGACGCCCCCGCGCTCAGCATGGACGTGCTCTCCTGGAGCCGCCACCACCGGCTCTTCCCGGGCGAGGGCAGCTTCGACCTGCCGGCCTTCCTGGGTCACGTGGTGCGCGCCGGCTACGACGGCCCGCTCTCGCTGGAGGTCTTCAACGACACCTTCCGCCAGACCGACCCGGTCCGCACCGCCCGCCAGGCGCAGCGTTCGCTGCGCTGGCTCGCCGACCGCACCGCCGACCTGCTCGGCGAGGAGGCCGGACTCCCCGCCGGCCCCCTCCCCCGGCTGCCCGAGGTGACCGCGCCGGAGGCCTTCGACTTCGTCGAGATCAAGGCGCCGGACACCTCCGGTGTCGAGGTGCTGCTCGAGCAGCTCGGCTTCGACTTCGGGGGCCGCCACCGCAGCAAGCAGGTGCGCCTGTGGACCTGGTGCGCGGCCAGGATCGTCTGCAACGACGTCCCCAGCGCCTCCCCCGAGCCGCGGATCGCCGCCGTCGGCTTCGACGTCGCCGACTCCGACCCGGCAGCCGAGCGGGCCGCGCGGCTGATGGCGCCGCCTGTCCACCGCCGGACGTACGCCGGGGAGCAGGCGCTGCGCGCCTTCACCTCTCCCGACGGCACCGAGGTCTTCCTCTCCCACGCCGAGGACTGGATCGGCGAGTTCGACGGCGGGGTGTCGCGTGCCGACGGGCACGACGCGCGGATCGACCACGTGAACCTGGTCCAGCCGTGGCACAGCTTCGACGAGGCCGTCCTCTTCTACACCAGCGTGCTGTCGCTGACCCCGCAGCCGACCCAGGAGGTCGCCGGTCCCTCCGGCCTCGTCCGCAGCCAGGTGATGAGCTCGCCGGCCGGCGGCGTACGGCTGCCGCTCAACCTGCTCCCGACCGGTCAGCAGGGCCGGGCCCAGCACATCGCGCTCGCCTGCCACGACATCGTCGGGGTCGTCGCGGCGGCGCGGGAGCGTGGGCTGCGGCCGCTGAAGGTGCCGGGCAACTACTACGACGACCTGGTCGCCCGCTTCGGCCTGGCCGACGACCTCGTCGCCACCCTGCGCGACCTCGATCTGCTCTACGACCGGGATGCCGACGGCGAGTACCTGCACTGCTACACCGAGACCGTCGGCGACGTCTTCTTCGAGCTCGTCGAGCGCCGCGACCGCTACGACGGCTACGGCGCCGGCAACGCCCCCGTCCGGCTGGTCAGCCAGGCGGCGCGCTGATCAGCACTCGATCACGTTGACGGCGAGGCCACCGAGCGAGGTCTCCTTGTACTTGGTGGCCATGTCGGCGCCGGTGTCCCGCATCGTCGCGATGACCTGGTCGAGCGAGACCCGGTGGTCCCCGTCGCCGGCCAGGGCGAGCCGCGCGGCGTTGACCGCCTTCACCGACGCCATCGCGTTGCGTTCGATGCACGGGATCTGCACCAGCCCGCCCACCGGGTCGCAGGTCAGCCCGAGGTTGTGCTCCATCGCGATCTCGGCGGCGTTCTCGACCTGACGCGGAGTGCCGCCGAGCACCTCGCACAGCCCGGCCGCCGCCATCGACGACGCCGAGCCGACCTCACCCTGACAGCCCACCTCGGCCCCGGAGATCGAGGCGTTGCGCTGGTAGAGGCTGCCGATCGCGCCCGCGGTCAGCAGGAAGCGGCGTACGTCGTCGCGGCCGGCGGCCGGGGTGGTGCGTACGTAGTGGTGCAGGA
This sequence comes from Nocardioides sp. NPDC126508, assembly GCA_040302365.1. Lineage (GTDB taxonomy): Bacteria > Actinomycetota > Actinomycetes > Propionibacteriales > Nocardioidaceae > Nocardioides. The sequence continues at coordinate 483,916 of JBEOUM010000001.1, read as the reverse complement.
CGGCCGGGATGATCCCGGCCGCGCCGTTGGTGGGCGCGGTCACCACCCGGCCGCCGCCGGCGTTCTCCTCGTTCACGGCGAGCGCGAACAGGTTGACCCAGTCGACCTCGGCCAGCGGGTCGCTGCCCGCTCCCCCGGCGAGCAGCCGCCGGTGCAGGGCCGGCGCGCGGCGCGGCACCCGCAGGCCTCCCGGCAGGGTGCCCTCGGTGCGGCAGCCGGCGGCGACGCACTCCTTCATGACGGCCCACACCCGGTCGAGGTGGGCGAGCACCTCGACCTCGGGGCGGGCGGCGCGCTCGTTGGCGAGCATCACGTCGCTGATCGCCAGGTCGTGGCGCGCACAGAGGTCCAGCAGCTCGGCGGCCGACGTGAACTCCAACGGCAGGGCGGGACCGTCGGCGTTGAGCGGACCCTCCGCCTCGTCCTCCTCGACCACGAACCCGCCGCCCACGGAGTAGGAGGTGACCTCGTGGAGCCTGGCGCCGGCCATGTCGTACGCGGTGAACCGCATGCCGTTGGGATGGCGGGGCAGGCTCTGGCCCAGGTGCAGCACCAGATCCTCGTCGAGGTCGAACCGGATCCGGCGGCGGCCGAGCAGGTGCAGGCGCCGGTCGGCACCCACGCGTGCGACCACCGCGTCGGCCCGGTCGGGGTCGACGGTCTCCGGGTCGTCCCCCTCCAGGCCGAGGAGCACGGCGCGGTCGGTGCCGTGTCCGCGCCCGGTGGCCGCGAGCGAGCCGAAGAGCTCGGCGCGTACCGAGGTGGTCTCGCCGAGCAGGTCACGCCGGGCGAGCGCGACCGCGAAGCGGCGCGCAGCCCGCATCGGGCCCACCGTGTGAGAGCTGGAGGGCCCGATGCCGATGCTGAACAGGTCGACGACGCTGACCGACATCAGCCCAGCCCGAGCGCGACCTGCGCGATCGCCGTGGCGACGACGAACGACGCCGCGAAGGAGACCAGGCCGACCGGTACGATCCGCCACCCGATGCGGCGCAGCATCGCCGAGTCCTTGCCGAGACCCAGGCCGGCGAGCACCAGCACGGGGGTGGTGAGGGCGAGGAACTCGATCGGCTCCAGGATCTGCGCGAGGGTCTCGGCGACCGGCGACCAGGGGCTGCCGAGCAGCAGGCCGATCGTGCTCAGACCGATGATCGGCGAGATCCGCGCCCACTTCTTCAGCGCGATCGAGGCCAGCACGACCGCAGCCATGATCGCGAAGCCGAGCACCATGTTCAGCGAGAACGACCGCTGGAAGACGACGTTCGAGACCAGCATCGCGGCCAGCACGAGCGGCATCGTGACCGCCAGCGGCGGGCGGCCCTCGGAGACCGGCTCAGCGACCGGCTCGGAAGCCTGCTCGGAAGCCTGCTCGGGCGCGGTCTCAGTCGCGGTCTCGGTGGCCGGCGCGCTCTTCGCGGACCCGCGGCCGCCGGTGAGCAGGCGGTAGAACCGCTCCGCCAGGGGCAGCGCGACGTACATGCCGACGTAGAGGCCGAGCACGGTCGTGATCAGGTTGGAGACCGCGGCGAGGGCGAGGATCTGGTCGGCCTGCGCGGGGAACTCCTGGGCGATGGTGGCGGAGGAGGCCGCCATCACCGAGCCCGAGCCGACGCCGGAGCCCATCGCCAGCGCGAGCGGGCTGAAGATCCCGGACTTGGCGAGGAACGAGGCGAGCAGGGTGACGTAAAGCGCACCGATCAGGGTGCCGAAGACGTACATCGACAGCACGCCGCGGTATTCGTCGGAGTCGGGTCCGTACTAGTCGGACACGATCGCGAAGGAGCCCTCGCGGTCGATCGAGAAGCACGCACCGACGGTCGGGCGCCCCATCTTCAGCGCCACCGCGACCGGCAACGAGAAGAGCACGGTGCCCAGCAGGTGGCCGACCTCCTGCAGCAGCAGCGCCGGGCCCGCGTCGAGCAGCACCTTGACGTTGGCGCCCACGACGAAGCTGAGCCGGGCGCCGAGAAGCAGCACCGCGATCTCCACCATGTACGTCGCGTGGTGCTGCAGCCGCCTCGGCAGCGGCCGGATCTTCTGGAAGCTGACCGCGCCACCGAGGAGGAGCCCCCAGATCAGCGGGAACAGGCTGACCGTGCCGATGCCGAGGTCGACCTCGTGCGGGCCGATCCACTCCGCGACCAAGGTGAGGAGGAGGGCGAGCAGGGCGAGCGGCGCGAACGGGGCGAGGCGTTCGGGGAACAGCGCTCGGTTCCGGGGCGTCTGGGTGGCGGTCATGACGGGTTCTCCTGGGTGGCGTACGGGGCGCGGGCGGCCTGCTCGGCGAGCAGCTCCGCACGGAGGGTCGGGTCCTGCGCGACGTGGATGACGGTGCGGACCATGGCGGTGGCGCCGGCGACGACGGCGTCGTCGGCTGCGGGGGTGACGGCGTCGGCGGCGAAGCCGTGGGTGTGGGGGACGTTCTCGCTGCCGACGACGCCGACCATCGGGTGGATCGCGGGGAGATGCTGGGAGACGTTGCCCATGTCGGTCGAGCCGCCGGCGAGGGAGCCGGTGTCGAGCAGCGTCCGGCCCAGGTCGGTGATGGCGGTGGCGAACGGCTCGGCGAGCCGTGGGTCCTGGACAAGCGGTGCGTACTCCGGCTCCGTCTCCTCGATGGTGAGGTCGCATCCGGTCGCGAGCGCGCCGGCCTGGAAACAGGCGCGCACCCGGTCGCGGAGCGAGTGCAGCGCGTCGAGGTCGAACTCGCGCACCTCGAAGTCGACGATCACCCGCTCCGGGATGATGTTGGTGGCGCGGCCGCCCTCGCGTACGAACGCCGCGACCCGGGCCGTGGCCGGAAGCTGCTGGCGCAGCAGGCCGATCGCGACCTGGGCGACCACGGCCGCGTCGGCGGCGTTGACGCCGCGGTCGGGTGCCGCGGCGGCGTGGGCAGGGACTCCGACATAGGTCGCCGCGAACCGGCTCACCCCCTGGGTCGCGGTCACGCCCGGGTGCACGTCGTACGGCGAGGGGTGCACCATCAGCGAGAGCGTCAGTTCGTCGAAGAGACCGGCCTCGAGCATCAGCACCTTGCCGCCGCCGTGCTCCTCGGCGGGGGTGCCGAGCACCTTCACGGTCAGGCCGAGCTCGTCGGCCACCTCGGCCAGGCCGAGGGCGGCACCGACCGCGCTGGCCGCGATGATGTTGTGCCCGCACGCATGGCCGATCTCCGGCAACGCGTCGTACTCCGCGCAGATGCCGACGACCAGTTCGCCGCTTCCGTACGTCGCGGTGAACGCGGTCGGCAGGCCGGCGACCCCGGGCTCGACGGCGAACCCGGCGTCCGCGAGTACGCCCCGGACGGCTGCCGCGGCACGGTGCTCCTCGAACGAGAGCTCGGCGTAGCCGTGCACCTCGTGGCTGAGGGCGAGCAGTCGGCCGCTCACGGTGCGGAGGGTGTAGTCCGCCCGCTCGGCGGCGGTGCGGCCTTCGGTGGGGCCGGCGGTGGGGACCGGGACGACGTCGGTCATGGTGCTCCTCGGGTGTGTGACGTGAATCTCGCCAACCCTGGAGCGATCTTCCATATTTACCCTCAGAACCGCATGATTCAGTCATGTCAGCAGCCGAACTGCACGGATCCGTCACGCTCTCCGAGCTCGACCTAGGTCTGATCCATGCACTGCAGATCAACCCGCGGGCGTCGTGGGCGCAGATCGGCACGCTCCTCGGGGTCGCTCCCTCGACAGTGGCCCGCCGCTGGGCCAGGCTCACCGAGCAGGGCGCCGCCTGGGTCTCGTGCCAGCCGCTCCAGGGCATCGACCCCGCGCTGGCGGTGATGGAGGTGAGCACCGCCCCGGGACGGACGCTCGAGGTGGCGGCCGAGCTCGCCGCCGACCCCGAGGCGATGACGATCGACGTCTCCGCCGGCGCCCGGGACCTGATCGTCACGGTCGCCTTCGCCGACGAGCACCGCCTCGGCGAATACCTGCTGGAGCGGGTGGCACAGGTCCCCCACGTGGTCGGCGTACGCAGCCATCCCCTCGCCGGGGCCTACACGGAGGCGAGCCGCTGGCGGGTGCGCAGCCTCACCCACGAGCAGGAGCAGGCCGTCGCGTCGACCGTCCCGACGGTGAGCGAGTCCAGCCGGGTGCGGGTGGCCGGTCCGCTCGACCGACGGCTGGTGGCCGCGCTGTCGCGGGACGGCCGGCTCCCGCTGGGTGAGCTCGCGCACGAGACCGGTGCCAGCGAGAGCACGGTGCGGCGTCGGGTCAACGCGCTGATCGGGTCGGGGGTGCTGCGGCTGCGCTGCGAGGTCGCTCGCGGGCTGACCCAGTGGCGGGTCTCGGAGTGGTTCTTCCTGCGGGTGCCGTCGGACCGGATCGACGAGGCGGGCCGGGTGCTCGCCGCGGTGCCGGAGGTGCGGGCGGTGCTCTCGGCAGCCGGGCCGTTCAATCTGCTCGTGGCGGTGTGGCTGCGCAGCGTCGCCGACGGCCAGCGGTTGGAGACCCAGCTGATGCGGCGGCTGCCGCACGTCGAGGTGGTCGACCGCAGCGTGGTGATCCGGCCCTACAAGCTCGTCGGCCGCCTGCTCGACACGCGTGGTTTCGCGGTCGGCGTGGTCCCGCTGGACCTCTCCCCCACGACCACCTGAAGCGACGCCCCTCCGGCGGACCGGAGGGGCGTCGCGGATTCGAGGATCAGAAGTTGCCGCGGCGCTCCTGCTCGCGCTCGATGGCCTCGAAGAGGGCCTTGAAGTTGCCCTTGCCGAAACCGAGGGAGCCATGGCGCTCGATCAGCTCGAAGAAGACCGTGGGCCGGTCACCGATCGGCTTGGTGAAGATCTGCAGCAGGTAGCCGTCCTCGTCGCGGTCGACCAGGATGCCGCGCTTCTGCAGCTCCTCGATCGGCACCCGCACCTCACCGATCCGGGCGCGCAGCTCGGGGTCCTCGTAGTAGGAGTCGGGGGTGTTGAGGAACTCGATGCCGGCGTCGCGCAGCGCGTCGACGGTGGCCAGGATGTCGCCGGTGGCCAGCGCCAGGTGCTGGGCGCCGGGGCCCTGGTAGAACTCCAGGTATTCGTCGATCTGCGACTTCTTCTTCGCGATCGCCGGCTCGTTGAGCGGGAACTTAACCCGGTGGTTGCCGTTGGCGACGACCTTCGACATCAGCGCGGAGTAGTCGGTGGCGATGTCGTCACCGATGAACTCGGCCATGTTGGTGAAGCCCATGACGCGGCCGTAGAAGTCGACCCACTCGTCCATCTTGCCGAGCTCGACGTTGCCGACGACGTGGTCGAGCGCCTGGAAGAGACGCTTGGGCGCACCCTCGGGCTTCTTCAGCGTCGAGGTGCGGGTCACGTAACCCGGCAGGTAGGGACCGTCGTAACCGGAGCGGTCGACCAGGGTGTGGCGGGTCTCGCCGTAGGTGGCGATCGCGGCGATGCGTACGGTGCCGTGCTCGTCGGTCACGTCGTGGGGCTCCTCCACGACGCGGGCGCCCTGCTTGCGGGCGTGCTCGATGCAGCGGTCGACGTCGGGAACCTCGAGGGCGATGTCGATGACGCCGTCACCGTGGCGGGCGTGGTGGGCGATGATCTCGCTCTCGGGCGCGACGCCGCCCTTGATCACGAACCGCACTCCCCCGCTGCGCAGCACGTAGGAGTGGTGGTCGCGGTTGCCGGTCTCGGGGCCGGAGTAGGCGACCAGCTCCATGCCGAAGGCGCTCTGGAAGAAGTGGGCGGTCTGGGTGGCGTTGCCGACGGCCCACACGACCGCGTCCCAGCCGGTCACCGGGAACGGGTCAGAGGTGTCGTCGTAGGCCACCAGGCCGACGAGCTGCTCGAGCTCGGCCAGCCCGAGTCCGGCGAGCTTCTCTTGGTTGGTCAGGGTGTCTGCAAGCGTCATGCGGGCAAGTCAAGTGGGCCGGGTCACACCAAACAAGTTGACCACCGAGCGCTGGTCAATCTGTCAGATCGGACCAGTCTTCACTGGATCTGGCTAGTCAATCTGACTAGCATCGGGCCATGCACCTCGATGACCTCGATGTCACCCTCCTGGAGACCCTGCACGCCCACCCGCGGGTCGGCGACCTCGAGCTCTCCCGGGTCGCCGGCGTCGCCCGTGCGACCGTGCAGAGCCGGCTGCGCAAGCTGGCCGAGGCCGGCGTGATCCGCGACTGGGCGCCCACGATCGACCCGGCCGCGGCCGGCCACGCCGTCCAGGCGTTCGTGACGCTGGAGATCTCCCAGGGGGCCCTGGAGGACGTGCGCCGCGACCTCGCCGAGATCCCCGAGGTGCTGGAGGCGTACGTCACCACCGGCTCCTTCGACGTCTTCTGCAAGGTCGCGACCGGGTCACACGCGAAGCTCCAGGAGGTGCTCGTCCGCATCGACCAGTCCCATGCCGTCGTCCGCTCGACCAGCGTGGTCACGCTTTCCACCCTCATCGAGCCGCGCACCCTCGATCTGCTGCGCACCGGCGCCACGCCGCGCGCCTAGGTCGTGAAGCCAAGCGTGGCCCATAGGTCACTCTCCGCTTCACAACCTGGCGATCATGGGACCCGGGGCAGCTCCACCGAGACCCGCAGCCCGCCGCCGGGCCGGGCGAGGACGGCGAGGTTGCCGTCGTGGGCGCGGGTGATGCTCTTGACGATGGCCAGGCCAAGGCCGACGCCGGCGTGGTCGACGTGGATACGCTGGGTGCCTCGCTGGAACGGCTCGGTGAGCGTGGCGACGAGCTCGCGGGAGAGCTGTTCGCCGGTGTTCGCGACGGTGAGGACGACGCTCTTCTCGTTGGCGACGATGGTGACCGACACCGAGCCGTCCTCGGGCAGGTTGTGGACGATCGCGTTGTGGATCAGGTTGGTCGCGACCTGCAGCAGCAGCGCGGGCGAGCCGCTGACCGAGGCCTGCTCGCCGGAGGTCTCGATCCGCACCCCGCGCTGCTCGGCGAGCGGCAGCAGCGTCTCGACCGCCTCCTCGGCGACCAGCGACAGGTCGACCGGCTCGCGGACGAACGATCGCTGGTCGGCGCGGCTGAGCACGAGGAGCGCCTCGGTGAGGTCGATCGCGCGGGCGTTGATCAGGCGGAGCCGGCCGATGAGCTCGTCGACGTCGCGGTCGGGGTCCTTGCCGGCGACGTCGAGGAGCGTCTGCGTGATGGCGAGCGGCGTACGCAGCTCGTGGGACGCGTTGGCCGCGAACCGTTGCTGCTCGGCCACCTGCGACTCGACCTTCTCGAGCATGTCGTCAAAGCCGTCGGCGAGCTCGCGCAGCTCGTCGCCGGGGCCCTCGAGCTCGATCCGGTGCGAGAGCGAGCCGGTCGCGGCCGTACGCGTCGCCTCGGTGATCTTCCGCAGCGGCGCCAGCATCCGCCCGGCCAGGATCCAGCCGCCCACCAGCCCGAACACGAGCAGGAAGCCCATCATCGTCGCGGCCCGCGGGATGAACGCACGCTCGAGGTCGGAGCGGTTCGGGACGAAGGGAGCGCTCGGCCTGCCCGGCTGCTGGGGCCATTCCATCCACACACCGTCGGGGACGTAGCGCAGCAGGAAGACCCACACCACGGCGAGCAGCAGGATCCCGGTGACCACGATGACCGCGGCATAGCTCAGCGTCAGCTTGAGCCGGACGCTCATCCCCGGGCGTCTAGGAATCGACATCGATCCGGTATCCGACACCGGGCACGGTCGCGATGATCGCGGGCTCGCCGAGCCGCTTGCGGAGGGCGGAGACGGTGATGCGTACGGCGTTGGTGAACGGGTCGGCGTTCTCGTCCCACGCCCGCTCCAGCAGCTCCTCGGCGCTGACCACGCCACCCTCGGCGGCAGCGAGAACCTCGAGCACCGCGAACTGCTTGCGGGTCAGCGCCACGTAGCGGCCCCCGCGGTAGACCTCCCGCCGGAACGGGTCGACACGCAGGCCGGCGATCTCCCGCACCGGCGGCCGGTTGTGGGCACGGCGCCGGTCGAGGGCCCGCAGCCGCAGCACCAGCTCACGCAGCTCGAACGGCTTGGTCAGGTAGTCGTCGGCGCCCAGCTCGAACCCGGAGGCCTTGTCGTCGAGCCGGTCGGCGGCGGTGAGCATGAGGATCGGCATCCCGGTGCCGGAGGCGACGATGCGCTTGGCGACCTCGTCGCCCGACGGCCCGGGGATGTCGCGGTCGAGCACGGCGATGTCATAGGCGTTGACGCTCAACAGCTCCAAGGCCGTGTCGCCGTCACCGGCGACGTCGGCGGCGATGGCCTCCAGCCGCAGCCCGTCCCGGATCGCCCCGGCCATCAACGGCTCGTCCTCGACCACCAGCACCCGCATGCTCTGATCCTAGGTCGATGACATATCGCCGACGTATCCGAAATGCCATACGCCCCGGCGACATCTGCACGGGTTGACTGGCACGGTGACCTTCACCGTGCGACCGATCAGCCCAGCCGAGCATCTCGACCACGTCAGGTCGCGTCGGTCGGTCAGCTTCCTGCAGACGCCCGCGTGGGCCGAGGTCAAGACCGAGTGGCGCAGCGAGTCGCTGGGCTGGTACGCCGGCGACCGGCTCGTCGGGGCCGGGCTGGTGCTGCACCGGCCGGTGCCACGGCTGGGCCGCACGCTGGCCTATCTGCCGTGGGGCCCCGACATCGACTGGGCCGGTGGGCTCACCGTCTGGTTCCCGCCGCTGGTCGCCTACCTGCGCTCGCAGGGCGCCTTCGCGATCCGCGTCGCACCCCCTGTGCCCACCGACACCTGGGACGCGGCACAGGTCAAGGACGGCATCGCCGATCCCGGGGTCGTACGCCTCACCGACATCCCGGGCTCCGGCAACGGTGTCGGCGCCGAGGTGACCCGCTACCTCCGCGACTCCGGCTGGATCCGGCAGAACCCCGAGGACGGGTTCGGGGCGGGGCAGCCGCAGTTCACGTACGAGATCCCGCTGCGGCACCCCGACGGGACCGCCCGCTCCGAGGACGACGTGCTCCGCGGCATGAACCAGCTGTGGCGGCGCAACATCAAGAAGGCCGCCAAGGCCGGCGTCGAGGTCACCGCCTCCGCCGGCGGCGAGGATCTGAAGGCCTTCCACGACCTCTACGTCCACACCGCCGAGCGCGACCACTTCACCCCGCGACCGCTGGCCTACTTCGAGAGGATGTTCGCCGCGCTGTCCGCCGAGGACCCGGGGCGGATCACGCTCTATCTCGCGCGCCACGACGGCGACCTGGTGGCCGCGACGATCTACGTCCGCGTCGGCGGCCACGCCTGGTACGTCTACGGCGCCTCCTCGACCGAGAAGCGGGACGTACGCGGCTCCAACGCCCTCCAGTGGGCGATGATCCGCGACTCGCTGGCCGCCGGGTGCGACGTCTACGACCTGCGCGGGATCACCCCGACCCTGTCCGCCGAGGACCCGCACCTCGGGCTGATCCAGTTCAAGGTCGGCACCGGCGGGCAGGCGGTGAGGTACGTCGGCGAGTGGGACCTCCCGCTGCGGCCGATCCTCTACCGAGCGTTCGACCTCTACATGAAACGGCGGAGTCGATGAAGCAGATGTCGAGCAGGATCAGGGAAGGTGGCATCCGATGATGATCGTGAACGAGTCGGGCTCGCTGACGGAGACCGGCATCGTCGTGCTGACGGTGCTGGCGTTCCCGGTGGCCGTGCTGGCCGTGCCGGTGCTGGCCGTGCTGCGCCGGGTCCTCGGCGTCGCGTGGCGACGAGCGTGGCGCCACTCGCTCGCGGAGGTCGCCATCGTCTACGGCACCGTGCCGGGGGTGCTACTGACCCTGTTGCCCGGCAACAACGGCATCCTGTCGGGCAACGTGAGCCTGGTGCCCTTCGAGGACATGTCGACCATGGGCCCCGTCGGGCTGATCGGCAACCTGCTGATCCTCGCCCCGCTGGGCTTCTTCGGCCCCATCCGCTTCCGGGCGCTCCGCTCGGTGTGGCGGGTCCTGTTCCTCGCCGGCGCGGCCTCGGCGTCGATCGAGGTCCTGCAGCACCTGCTGCCGCTCGGCCGGGTCTCCTCGGTCGACGACATCATCCTCAACGCCGGTGGCGCCACCGTCGCCGCGATCCTGTCGTGGCCGTGGTGGCGGCGCCGCCCGGGCCGGGGAACCTCAGACCAGCGCCGCAGCGACCTGGTCGAGGCGGGCGCCGCGTGAGGCCTTGACGAGCACGACGTCGCCGGGGACGAGGTGGCGTCGCAGCCACTCGATCGCGGCGGCGTTGTCGGGCAGCGCCACCGCCTTTGCGCCGGCGCCTTCCGCGATGACGGCGGCGGCGTCGCCGACGGTGACCACCACGTCCGCGCGGGTGGCGGCGTACGTCCCGACCTCGTGGTGCGCGTCGCGGCTGGTCTGGCCGAGCTCGAGCATCTCGCCGAGCACGGCGATGCGGCGCCCGGCGTCGATCGAGGCGAGGGCGTCGAGGCCGGCACGGGTGGATTCGGGGTTGGCGTTGTAGGAGTCGTTGAGGAGGGTCGCACCGTTGGCCAGGGCGCGGAGCTCCATGCGCCACTTCGAGATCGCGGCGGTGTGCAGGGCGGTCGCGGCCTGAGCGAGAGGTACGCCGGCGGCCAGGCCCGCGGCTGCGGCGGCAGCGGCGTTGAGTGCCCAGTGGGCGCCGACGAACGGGAGCGCCACGACGGCCCCGGCGTCCTCGTGCCGCAGAACGAACGTAGGTCGACCGAGGCGGTCCAGCGCGAGGTCGCGGACGCGCACACCGGCGCGCTCACCGGCGCCGAAGGTCAGCACCGGTCCGTCGGCGAGCTCGCCCATCGCGAGCACCCGCGGGTCGTCGGCGTGCAGCACGGCGGTGCCACCGGGAGCCAGTCCCCGCACCAGCTCGCTCTTGGCCACGGCGATGGCCTCGCGGGACCCGAACTCACCCAGGTGGGCCTGGCCGACGTTGGTGACGACGGCGATGTCGGGCGCGACCAGACCGGTCAGCTCGGCGATGTCGCCGACGTGCCGGGCACCCATCTCGAGCACCAGGAATCTCGTGGTGGGGTCGGTGCGCAGCATGGTGAGCGGTACGCCGAGCTCGTTGTTGAACGAGCCGGAGGTCGCGACGGTCGGTGCGGCACTCGAGAGGATCGCCTCGATCATGTCCTTGGTGCTGGTCTTGCCCTGGGAACCGGTGATCGCGACCACGGTCAGACCGTCGCGCAGGAGTGCGACGACGTGGGCGGCCAGCCGCTGCAGCGCGGCCTGGGCGTCGTCGACGACGACCGTCGGGAGCGCCGTCGGGCGCGAGCCGAGCACCGCGACGGCGCCGGCCTCGGCAGCCTGCGGTGCGTACTCGTGGCCGTCGGTGTGCTCGCCCGCGAACGCGACGAAGAGGCCGCCCGGGTCGGCCTCGCGGCCGTCGATCACGGCCGGGGCGGTCACGGTCACCGAGCCGTCGCCGACGACCTTTCCACCGATCACCGACGCGATTTCGTCCAAGCTGAGGGGAATCATCCTCTCAGTGTTCGAATTCCCGTGTTGTCAGCATGTATCCGCTAATCGATATGCGGACGATAACTTATCGTCGACATATCGGAAATTGCATACGGGGTCGCAACTGCTTCTCCGGTTTGCTGGCAGGGATGATCTACCACGAGCCGACGGCGCACACCGCGGTCCCGCCGATCTGCGGGATCACGGTCTACGGCTGCGCCCCTGACGAGAAGCTCATTTTCGACTCTCTCGCCGAAACTCTCGGCGTCTCGCTGACCACGACACCTGAGCCCGTCTCCGAGCACAACACCGATCTCGCGCAGGGAGACCGGTGCATCAGCGTGAGCCACAAGAAGCCGATATCGAACACCACCCTTCTCGCTCTGGAAAAGGCCGGAATCCGGTATATCTCGACGCGAAGCGTCGGGTTCAACCACATCGATGTCGACTTCGCTGCAAGCATCGGGATAACAGTCGGGAATGTCGCCTATTCACCCGACTCGGTCGCCGACTACACGTTGATGCTGATGCTGATGTCGGTGCGCCAGGCGAAGTCGACGATCCGGCGCACCGACGCCCACGACTACCGCCCGGCGGCCACCCGCGGCCGCGAGCTGCGCGACCTGACCGTCGGCGTCGTCGGCACCGGGCGGATCGGCGCGGCGGTCATCGACCGGCTGCGGGGCTTCGGCTGCGACGTACTCGCCCACGACATCCGGCCGCCGCCGGCGACCGGGGGCGTCGCGCACGTCGACCTGGACACGCTGGTCGAGCGCAGCGACATCGTCACGCTCCACGCGCCGCTCACCGCCGAGTCGCACCATCTGCTCGACCGGCGGCGCATCGACCGGATGCGCCCCGGCGCGTACGTCGTCAACACCGGTCGCGGCGCGCTCATCGAGACGCCGGCGCTCGTCACCGCCCTGGAGGAGGGCCGTCTGGGCGGCGCTGCCCTCGATGTCATCGAGGGCGAGGAGGGCGTCTTCTACGCCGACCTCCGCGGACGCGAGATCCCGAACGGCTGGCTGGCACGGCTCCAGGAGATGCCGAACGTGCTGGTCAGCCCCCACATCGCCTACTTCACCGACCATGCCCTCCGGGACACGGTCGAGAACTCCATCGTGAACTGTCGTGAATTCGAAAGCAGGTTGCAGCATGTCTAAGCGCAAGGTCGGCATCATCTTCGGTGGCGTCTTCGAGGAGCACCCCGTCTCGGTTAAGTCGGCGCAGGAGGTCCACAAGTTCCTCGACCCCGACACGTACGAGGCCTACTGGATCGGCATCACCAAGAGCGGTGACTGGCGCCTGTGCGACGGACCCGACCCGAGCTGGGAGGACGGCGCGCACCGCCCGGTCGTGCTCTCCCCCGACCGCAGCGTCCACGGGCTGCTCGTCCTCGACGAGACCGACCACGGAGGCAGCTACGAGACCATCCGGCTCGACGCCGTGCTCCCGGTCCTGCACGGCAAGCTCGGCGAGGACGGCGCGATCCAGGGACTCCTCGAGCTCTCCGGGATCCCATACGTCGGCTGCGACGTGCAGAGCTCGGCGCTGTGCATGGACAAGTCCCTGGCCTACACCGTCGTCGCCGATGCGGGGATCCCGACGCCGACGTTCTGGACGCTCTTTCCGGATGAGGAGATCGATCCCGGCGTACTCCCCTATCCGGTCTTCGTGAAGCCGGCCCGCTCCGGGTCGTCCTTCGGCGTCAGCAAGGTGAACTCGGCGGCGGAGCTGGACGAGGCGATCGCGACGGCTCGGCAGTACGACGACAAGGTGCTCATCGAGGAGGGAGTCGTGGCCGAGGAGATCGGCTGCGCGATCCTCGGCAGCGGCGCCGACCTGGTCACCGGCGAGGTCGACCACGTCGCGCTCTCGCACGGGTTCTTCAAGATCCACCAGGAGGACGCCCCCGAGACCGGCTCGGAGAACGCGACCTTCATCGTGCCCGCCGACATCCCGGCCGAGGCACAGGAGCTGGTCAAGACCGAGGCGCAGCGGGTCTACCGTGCGCTCGGCTGCCAGGGTCTGGCGCGGGTCGACATGTTCCTGAAGGCCGACGGCACCGTGGTGCTCAACGAGGTCAACACGCTGCCCGGGCTCACCTCCTACAGCCGCTACCCTCGGATGATGGCGGCCGCCGGGATCTCGATGACCGAGTTCCTCGACCGTGCGGTCACGCTCGCGCTGGAGGAGACGGTCCGATGAGGGAGGGCTTCGCCTTCGTCGACGAGCTGGTGCCGGGCATCCGCTGGGATGCCAAGTACGCCACCTGGGACAACTTCACCGGCAAGCCGGTCGACGGCTACCTGGTGAACCGGATCGTCGGGACCCGAGAGCTGTGCGCCGCGCTCGCCCAGGCGCGCGACAAGGCCGCGGCCCTCGGTTTCGGGATCCTGCTCTGGGACGGCTACCGCCCTCAGCGCGCCGTCGACGCCTTCCTGCGCTGGGCCGAGGAGCCCTCGGGGCCCGACGACGCACGCAAGGCCGTCCACTATCCCGCGATCACCCGCCCGGAGATGTTCGAGAAGGGGTACGTCGCCACGAAGTCCGGCCACAGCCGCGGCAGCACCGTCGACCTGACCCTCTTCTCCCTGGCCTCGGGCGAGCTGCTGGACATGGGCGGCGACCACGACCTGATGGACGAGATCTCCCACCACGGCGCGGCGGGCGTCTCGCAGGTCGCGGCCCACAACCGGGCGCAGCTGTGCGAGCTGATGGAGTCGTGCGGGTTCAGCCGCTACGACAGCGAGTGGTGGCACTACTCGCTGGTCCAGGAGCCCTACCCCGACACCTACTTCGACTTTCCGATCGGCGAGAGCCCCGTCGGCTAGCCCAGCCAGCGGTGGACCTTCGAGCGGTTCGCCTTCTTCCAGACGGAGGCGAACCGCCTCTCCGCGTCGTCGGCGGCGGCTTCCTCGGCCGCCCGGAGCTCACGGAGCGCGTCGTCGGGGCAGGGGACCGACTCGATCGTCCGGATCATGACCGCGGCATCGTTGAGGTCGCCGAGGGTCGACTGGATCGACTTCGCGGCCTCGGCGAGGCGCTCGGCATCCTCGCCGAAGAGCTCGTGCATCGACTCGGCCGCGTAGCGGGTCCGCTTGGCCTTCTTGCGCGCCTCGTGGAGCTGCCGGCGCCGCTCGCCGGCGCCCTCGGCGAGCTCGGCGGCATCGACCGCTGCCACCAGGCGTCGCCGGCTCCGGCGGACCCGCTTGCGCAGTGCCTTCCTGCCCGGGGCGCCGCCCGACCAGGGAAATCCGCCGGTCGCGGCAAGCGCCGCGGTCAGCGAGCGGTAACGCTCCCCCTCCAGCTCCGGGAGCAGCCGGGCGAGACCCTGGGCCTGGCGCTCGGCGAGCGCGGTCCGGAGCGCGTCGACACCCGTGGGACCCGGACCGTGCACGGCCGCCCAGCGGCGGAGCCGATTGCGGAGCACCTCGGTGTCGCGTACCTCTCCGAGGAGGTCGGCGAGCCACTTCAGCTCCTCACGGAGGTGCTCGGTCCGGTCCGGGTCGAGGAGCCGGCGGTACGTCGCCAGGACGCTGCGGATCCTGCGTACGGTCACACGCATCTGGTGCACCGAGTCGTCCTCCGCACGCAGCACGAGCCGGCCCCAGCGGTGGAGCGCGGCCACCTGGTCGCGCCACCACTCGTCGGCCGGCTCGTGCGGATGAGTCATCCCTACAGTTCTACCCTGCGACGGGCTCCAGGTCACCCACGGTCTGCTCCGTCTCCGAGCCGCTCTTCTCACGGTGCGGGAGGAGGGTGAGGAGCAGGCCCGCGCCGGCCCAGCAGGCGAGGACGATCAGCGGGGTCGTTGAGCCGGCGCCGTCGAAGAAGGACAGGCCGCGGAGCGCCGAGCCGGTCGCCCCCGGGGGCAGGAGCTGGCCGAGCCAGCCGAACGGGAGCATCTCCGGGGCCGAGGTGATGCCGGAGAGTGGGTTTCCGACCAGCATGACCAGCAGCGCCATGATCCCGACGCCGGCCATGCCGATGAAGTGACGCAGGCCGACGATCGGCAGCGCGACCGCGAGGATGCCCAGGGCGACGACGCCCGCGTTGACCAGGTAGGTGCCCTCGAGCGCACCGAGCCAGCCCTGGATGATCCCGGTCATCGCCAGCCCGCCTCCGATCGCGATCAGGAATGCGGCGGCGACGCGGTCGCGGGTGCGCTTGAGCGCCAGCGAGGTGATCGCCCCGGCCATGATGCCGCCGAGGGCCAAGGGCAGCGCCGCGGTGCCGAAGACGAGCCCGCGCGGGTCGTCCTGCGGAGCGGCGACGACGTCGGTCACCGTGGGGGCGGTACCCGTCTCGGCGCCCATCGCCGTCGCCATCGCGGTGAGCTGCTGGGCGACGTTCGCGCTGGCGGCGGTCGCGGTCAGCACCTCCTGACCCTCCGGGGCGACGACGATCGCGCCGTACGCCTCGCGGTCCTCGATCGCCTCGACCGCTGCGTCCCGGTCGGCGACCGCGATGACGTCGAAGGCGTCCTCCCCCGCGGTGGCGGCGAGCTGCGTCTCGATCTGGGCGACCGCCTGTTCCGGCCCGGCGACGGCCAACGGCAGCGCGCGTGGCTCCATCTCGCTGGAGGGCCAGGCGAATGCGGTGATGAGCAGGGTGAGCAGGGTGACCAGACCGAGGCTGACCCCGATCACGGCTTTCACAGACTTCGGCATGTCGGTTCCTTCTTAAAAAAACGAATGTTCATTCTCTTTGGGAGAACTCTCCTCCCTTGCTGCCGATTTATCAAGAATGAATGTTCGTTTTCTTTTGAGGTATCCTCGCCACATGCCCAAGGTCAGCGACGAGCACCGTGCCGAGAAACGCCAGCAGATCATCGCGGCGACGCTGCGGTGCGTGGAGCGCGACGGCTTCCACAAGACGACGATGGCCGCGGTCGTCAAGGAGTCCGGCCTCTCGGCGGGATCGGTCTACACCTACTTCCGCGGTAAGAACGACATCATCCACGCGATCGCCCAGTCCGGCCTGACCGGCGTCACCGACGCGATCAACCGCCTCATCCCCGAAGAGGGCTCGGACATGGACGCTCCCCCGCCGGAGTGGGCGATCGAGGCGGCCACCCAGCACCTTCTGGATCTCGGCACCGAGCTGGGAGTCGATCTCCCCCGGATCGCCCTGCAGACCTGGGCGGAGGCGGCGCGCGACCCGGAGATCCACGCGATCATGGCGCCCGAGGCCCGCCGGATCCGCGACGCCTGGCGCAACTACGCCGAGAAGGCCATCGACGCGGGACAGTTCCGCCGGGGCGCCGACCCCGAACGGGTCGCGATGGTGCTCACCGGCCTGCTGCCGGGTTTCATCCTGCAGCGGATCATGCTGGGTGACCTCACCCCGAAGATCTACGCGGCAGGGCTCGCCGACCTGCTCGACTGACCCGCGCCGGGACCGACGCCGACCTCACTCCCAGCGGGCGACCCAGTAGCGCACGCCGTAGGGGTCGTCTTCGTAGTCGACCGCCACGGTCTCGACACCACGCAGCAGATCGGCGGCGTCCACGATCGGGGCGACATCGGCCCAGAGCTCCTCGGCGAGCCCGAGATCGAGCGCGGCGAGCGCCACCGGGTCGGGGGTCGCGAGCGCCTTGCCGAGGATTTCGTCGAACCCGGCGGCCCGCGGGTCGAGGTGACCCGGCGCCTTCTCGCTGCGGCAGGCCGAGCCGTTGCCGACGACGAGGTACGCCGCCTCCCCGCCGCTCACCGGAGCCGCGCCGACCTCGGCCAGCAGCGCGGCCGCCACCCGGGCACCCTGCGCACCGGCGACGACGCGTACGTCCTCCCCCAGCCAGGCGACCGCGGCGAGGCAGGCGGCGCGGAGATCCTCGACAGGGTCCTCGAGCGAGGAGTACTCCGGCAGCAGGGCCAGACATCCAGGAACCAGCGCCACTCGCGTCACTGCAGCCCCCTGATCGCTCGCGCCGGGAGCCGTCTCCCGGCGATCGTCCACGCCATGTCGACGGTCTGCCGGGTCTCCGGCACCTGGTGGACCCGGTAGATGCGGGCACCGGCCATCGCACAGACGGTCGTCGCGGCCAGGGTACCGAGCAGGCGCTCCCCGACCGGCAGGTCGAGGGTCTCCCCCACGAAGTCCTTGTTGGAGAGCGAGACCAGCACCGGCCAGCCGGTCGCGACCATCTCCCCCAGCCGGCGGGTGATCTCGAGGGAGTGGAAGGTGTTCTTCCCGAAGTCGTGCGCCGGGTCGATCACGATCGAGTCCTTGGCGATGCCGGCGTCCAAAGCACGCTGGGCGTAGCCGAGGGTGTCGTCGATCGCCGAGCGCACCACGTCGTCGTACTCGATCCGGTAGGGCCGCGTCCGCGGCGTCACGCCGCCGGTGTGGGTGCACACGATCGCGGCGCCGTGGGCCGCCGCGACGTCGACGAGCTCCGGGTCGGCACCGCCCCAGGCGTCGTTGATGAGGTCGGCACCGGCCGCGCACACCGCGTCGCCGACCTCGGCGCGCCAGGTGTCGACCGAGATCACCAGGGCCGGGAACTCCTCCCGCACCCGGGCGACGAAGTCGACCACCCGGGCCTTCTCCTCGGCCACATCGATGTCTGCCCCCGGGGCCGCCTTGATCCCGCCGATGTCGACGATCTCCGCGCCTTGCGAGGCCACCAGGCGTACGCGCTCGAAGGCCGCGTCCTCGGCCCAGGTCGCTCCCTTGTCGAAGAACGAGTCCGGGGTGCGGTTGACGATCGCCATCATCAGCGCGTCGTCATCACCGAAGTCGTGTCGTCCGAGGCGCAGCATCAGGCGACCATACCGCCCGAGCCGTCGCGCAGCGGCGGCCGCTCCAGGAGGCTCACGCTCCGCTCGACGACCTTGGTCGAGCCGTCGATCGGGATGTACTGCCGCATCTCCACGTCATCGCCCGCCGGGCCTGTGCCGAGGCGGCGCGACATCATGCCGACGATCTGCGTCGCCATCAGGCCGAGGTCGAAGAGATCCTGGTGACTGTGGTCGCGCTGACCGAGGTCGACCTGGGCGATCGCGTCCATCCCGCGGGTGTCGAGCGTGTCTACGAGAGCCGCCAGCTCCACTCCGTAGCCGGTCGGGACCCGCAACCGTTCGAAGAGCGAGCGCCGGATCGACCACTCCCCCGCCAGCGGCTGGATCAGGTCGCGCAGCGGCCTGCGATGGAGCGCCAGCAGCGGGCGGGCGACGAGCTCGGTGACCCGGCCGCCGTCCAGACCGTGCTCGCCCGGGCGCCGGTAGAAGCCCTTGACCAGCTCGATCGTCGGATTGTTGACAAGGGGGCCGACCAGGCCGCGTACGAAATGGGTGTCCCACTCGGTCAGGTCGGCGTCCATGAAGACGATGAGCTCGCCGGTGGTCACGAACTGCGACTTCCACATCGCCTCGCCCTTGCCGGGGTAGGATCCGAGGTCGGGACGGATCGCGGCCGAGGCGTAGACGTCGGCGCCGGCGTCCGAGGCGATCCGCGCGGTGTCGTCGGAGGAGTCGGAGTCGATGACGACGAGCTCGTCGACCAGGTCGGCGGACTCCATCAGGCTGGTACGCAGCGTGCTGACGAGGTCACCGACCGTCGCGGCCTCGTTGCGCGCCGGGACGACGAGGCTGACCCGCTGCCCCTGCTTCGCCTCGACGAGCTCGGCCAGTGACCAGTCGTCCCAATGATGGGTGTTGCGCTCCGACCACGACATGCTCAAACCCTATCGACGGGAACCCAGACAACCGACCGATCCCCGATCCGTCCGGCTGCCAGCCGCCTACGGCGTGTCCTCGTGCGAGCGCGCGAAGGTGAGGGTCTCGTCGGTGGCGCCGTTCATCCAGACGTCCTGGCAGGCCTGCGCCATCTCCTCGAGGCCGTCGACGATCGTGCCGAAGACGTTGCCCGGCACCCAGCCCTGGTCGCCGTTGATGAGCAGGTTGTTGCGGCCGTAGAAGAGGGCGAGGTCGACGATCTCGGTCAGCTCTCCCGGGCCGCGGTCCTCCGGGTAGCCGTAGGACGGGTTGCCGAGGTCGTCGGAGGAGAAGGCGAAGTAGCACAGGTCGCCCGGGATCGGGGTGACCGTGGTGTTCTCCTTGCCGGGCTCCTTCGCGGCGAAGGCGGGGACCAGGTGGTAGATCTCGTTGCGGGCGTACTTCCCGTGGAAGACCTGGCCGCTCAACGGCAGCGCGTCCCACACGGCGCCGGCGGTGCGTGGCGCCTCCTCGTCGAGCAGGCGGGCGAGGCAGGAGACGCCACGGCGCTCCAGGGTGACGGTGATGTAGCGGCTCATCGGGCTCCTCGAGGATTGTCGACAGGACGTACGAACAGCTCTCCGCTCGCCCGCTCGTAGGCCCGCGCAGCACGCAGCACGCGGGCGTCGTCGTGGCGCGCGCCGACGATCTGGAGGCCTACGGGCAGGCCCGCGTCAGTGGTGCCGCACGGCACGCTCGCCGCGGGCTGCTGGGTCATGTTGAACGGGTAGGTGTAGGGCGTCCAGCTCGGCCACCACGGCGAGGGCCACCCCTCCGGTGCCTGCAGCCCCCGCTCGAAGGCGGTGATCGGCATGGTCGGGGTGACCAGCAGGTCGTACGTCTCGTGGAACCGCCCCATGAGCCGGCCGAGGTCCATCCGGACCGCGGTGGCGTCCAGGTAGTCGGCGGCGGAGCCGCGGCCCTTGGTCTCGATGCCCTCGCGCAGCAGCGGATCGATCTTGTCGACAGCTCCCGGCGGATAGGCGTCGAGCACCTTCGCGGCACCGCAGAACCAGAGCACGTCGAAAGCCTCGACCGGGTCGGTGAAGCCAGGGTCGACCTCCTCGATCTGGGCTCCCTCGGCCTCGAGCACGGTGACCGCCGCGCGGACCAGCCGCTCGACCTCTGGGTCGTTCTTCACGTACCCGAGCGTGGGTGAGAACCCGATCCGCAGCCCTTCGACACCGTCGTCGAGACCCGTCAGGAAAGAGGTCTTCGGTGTGGGCAGCGCCGACCAGTCGCGGGAGTCGAAGCCGGCGATCACGTCGAGCAGCGCGGCGGCGTCGGTGACCGTCCGGGTCATCGGTCCGGCATGGGAGAGGGTGCCGAACGGGCTGGCCGGATAGAGGGGCACCAGACCGTAGGTCGGCTTGATCGTCACCGTGCCGGTGAAGGATGCCGGGATCCGCACCGAGCCGCCGCCGTCGGTGCCGAGCGCCCACGGGCCCATGCCGAGGCCGACCGCCGCGGCCGCACCACCGCTGGAGCCGCCCGAGGTCAGGGCCGGGCCCCAGGGGTTGCCGGTGGAGCCGTGGCGGAGCGAGTCGGTGACGCCCTTCCAGGCGAACTCGGGTGTCGTGGTCTTCCCGGTGATCACGGCCCCGGCCTCGCGCAGCCGCGCGACCGCGGGCGCGTCCTCCGGCCACGGCCCGGCCTCGTCGATGAGCCAGGTTCCGCGGATTGTCGGCAATCCTGCTGTCCACAGGATGTCCTTGACGGAGATCGGTACGCCGTCGGCGCCGCCGAGCGGTCGCCCGGTCCGCCACCGTTCGGCGGACGCCGTCGCCTGCTCGAGCGCACCGTCCGGATCGACCCGGACGAACGCGTTCACCGCGGCATCGCGCTCCTCGATCGTGTCGAGCACCGCACGCGTGGCATCGAGCGGGGTGAAGGCGCCGTCGCGATAGCCGGCCACCAGCTCGGCCGCGGTCATGGCGCTGAGGTCGGTCATGGCCTCTCCTGCTCCGCGACGACGAAGCCGCGTTGCTTGTCGATGATGTTCAACGGCGGCTCACCGTTCAGCCAGCGCCGGGCGTTGTCGACGAACTGCCGCGCCAACGCCTCCCGCCAGCCCTCGTAGTCACCGGACATGTGTGCCGAGACCGCCACCCCCGGCATGGTCCACAACGGACTCTCGGCCGGCAGCGGCTCGACCTCGAACACGTCGAGGGACGCCGCCTCGACCGGACCGTCCCGGAGCGCGGAGACGAGCGCCGTCTCGTCGACGATCGGGCCACGTCCGACGTTGACCAGGTGACTGCCAGGCTTCATCGCCGCGAGCACGTCCTTGCTGATCAGACCACGGGTCTGCTCGGTCAGCGGGGCCGCTACGACGACGTGGTCGGCCCAGTCCACGTGCTCGATCAGATCGGTGCTCGCGACGATCTCGCCGAAGTCGGGATCCCCGCTGCGAGCGGTGCGGCCGGCGCCGCGTACGTCCATCCCGGCGGAACGCAGCAACCGGGCGGTCTCGCGGCCGATCGAGCCGGTGCCGACGACGAGCGCGGTCTCCATGCTGATCAGCCGGGTCTCGCGGCGGTGCCACGTCCGGGCGGTCTGCAGGTCGTGACTGAGGTGGATGTCCTTGGCCACGGCCAGGATCGAGCCGAGCACGAACTCCGCCATCGCCCGGTCGAAGATCCCGCGGGCGTTGGTGACGACCACGTCGGAGCCGACCAGCTCCGGGAACAGCAGCTTGTCGACGCCGGCGGCAGCGACGTGGATCCAGCGCAGCGAGCCGGCGCTCGGCCAGGCATCGCGGACGGCCTCGGAGAAGAAGTCCCACAGCAGCAGCGCGTCGGCTCCGTGGAGCGCATCGGCGAGACCCGCGGCGTCGGTGTAGGTGAGCTCGGCGTCCGCCTCGAGGACCTCCGCCCCGGCGGGTCTGCCGCCGTCGGGCGGGCACAGGATCGTGATGGTGGGGCGCCGGGACATCTCCAAGAAAAAATCCTCCGTCGCACTCGACACACCTCGGCAACAATCCGAGACTACGCTAGGAAAGCAGATTGCAGATTGTCAACAATCCTAGCGAGGTGCGATGTCCCCAGCAGTACGCATCGCCGTGGTCGTTCCCCATGACATGGCGCTCGACCACGAGCTGTGGCGGTGGGCCCCGGCCGACACCAGCCTGCTCTTCACCCGCACGCCCTACACCGACCGCGAGGTCACCCTCGAGATGGCCGAGGAGATCAGCGAGACCGCAGTCCTCGAGCAGGCCGTGCGCGACCTCTCGGCCGCCGACCCCCACGCCTACGTCTACGCGTGCACCTCCGGGAGCTTCGTCCACGGCCGGCACGGCGAGCGCCGCCTGACCGCTGCCATGCGCCGCGCCGGTGGCGCTCCGGCGATCACCACCTCCGGCGCCGTGCTCGAGTCGCTCTCCGCGCTCGGCGTCTCCCGGGTCGCGGTCGCGACTCCGTACGACGCCACGCTCGCCGCCCGGTTCGCCGGTTTCCTGGCCGAGGCCGGGATCAGCGTGGTGAGCACCGGCGACCTCGACCTGAGCCACCACATCTGGGAGGTTCCCTACGAGCGGACGCTCGAGCTGGTGCGGGCCGCCGACACCGACGCCGCCGAGGCGGTCGTCGTCTCGTGCACGAACCTGGCGACGTACGACATCATCGGCCGGCTCGAGGCAGAGCTCGGGAAGCCGGTGGTCTCGGCCAACCGGGCGACGATGGAGGTCGCGCTCCGCATGCTCGGGCGCACACCGCCGACCGCCGAGGACCTGCTGGGGCACGCCTCATGACCCGTCCGCCGGTGATCGGGCTGCTCTACCCCGGATACGCGGCCGAGGACGACTTCCCGGCGCTCGAGAACGCCCTCGGTGGGACGATCTGGCTCCCCTTGGTCCACACCTCGATAGACCGTGACGAGCACACCGTCGAGGCTCTCCTCGACACCGGCTCCGCGGCCAGGCTCGCCGAGGGCGCCGACGCGATCGCGACTCACTCCCCCGACGCGGTGATGTGGGCCTGCACCTCGGGCAGCTTCGTGTACGGCCGCGACGGCGCCGCGGCCCAGGCGGCTGCGATCAGCGCACGCGTCGGTGTGCCCGCCTCGTCCACCTCCATCGCCTTCGTCGAGGCGGCCAGGGCCCTCGGGATCAGCAAGGTGGCCGTCGCCGCCTCCTACCCCGCAGAGCTCGCCGAGCACTTCCGCTCGTTCCTGGCCGCGGGCGGGATCGAGGTGATCTCCTTCGGCGCGAGCGGGATCTTCACCGCCGTCGACGTCGGCCGCCTCGGCCCCGAGGCCGTCGTCGAGATGGCCGTGGCGGTCGATGTCCCCGACGCCGAGGCCGTCCTCGTCCCCGACACCGCGATGCACACGCTGACCTGCATCGATGCGCTCGAGAAAGCCCTCGGAAAGCCGGTCCTGACAGCGAATCAGGTGACCGTCTGGGAGGGCCTGCGACTCGCCCGGGCGTCCCACCCCCTGCCCCGGCTCGGCGCCCTCTTCAGGTAGCGTCGAGGCTTTACGTAAACCTCCCGTCATACCCTGCGCCCCCACCAGCGCGCCCTAGCCAGGGCCCACAGACAGCGCTAACGTGGCGAGAATTGTTGACAAACCTACTGTCGACACTGCGGGTCAAAAGCGGTCCCCAGCCATCAATCACACCGAATAGGTGAGAAGAAATGTCCGGAACCCCCACCATCCCCTCCGACGAGGCACAACCCGACAAATCGAAGCTCCGTAGAGCGATCACCGGCTCAGCGGTCGGCAATGCGACCGAATGGTTCGACTACGGCGCGTACGCCTACGTCGCGACCGAGATCACCGACAACTTCTTCCCGGAGTACGGGTTCGTCGGCACTGCTCTGGTCTTCGCGATCTCATTCATCCTGCGGCCGCTCGGCGGCATCTTCTGGGGCCCGCTCGGCGACCGCATCGGCCGCCAGCGCGTCCTGGCCCTGACCATCATCCTGATGGCCGCCGCGACCTTCCTGGTCGGCTGCCTGCCGACGTACGACACCGTCGGCGTCTGGGCGATCGTGCTGCTGGTGCTGCTCCGCGTCGTCCAGGGCTTCTCGACCGGCGGCGAGTACGGCGGCGCCGCGACCTATATGGCCGAGTGCGCCCCCGACAAGAAGCGCGGGTTCTACGGAAGCTTCCTGGAGTTCGGCACGATCGTCGGGTTCACCGCTGCGATCGCCGTCGTCTTCGCCACCCAGTCGATCATCGGCGACGCCGCGATGACCGAGTGGGGCTGGCGTATCCCGTTCCTGATCGGTGGTCCGATCGGCCTCATCGGCCTCTACATCCGGACCAAGCTCGAGGAGACCCCCGTCTTCCAGGAGCTCGAGTCGCAGGACGCCGTCGAAGGGGGCGCCGGGGCCGCGCTCAAGGACCTCTTCGCGCTGTTCTGGAAGCCCATCCTCACCCTGATGGGCCTCGTCCTCGCGCTCAACGTCGCCAACTACACCCTGCTCGCCTACATGGCGACGTACCTCCAGGACAAGGCCGGCTTCTCCAGCTCCGACGCCGACCTGCTGGTCATCTTCGGCCAGGTCGCGATGCTGGTCTTCCTGCCGATCGCCGGCAGCCTCTCGGACAAGGTCGGCCGCAAGCCGATGTGGGCCGGTTCGTTCATCGGCCTGATCGTGCTCTCGATCCCGATGTTCCTGCTGATCGGGCAGGGCTTCTGGCCGGCGGTGCTCGGCTTCTCCGTCCTCGGGATCGTGTACGTCGCACAGCTGGCCACCATCAGCGCCACCTTCCCCGCGATGTTCCCCTCGCAGGTGCGCTACGGCGGCATGGCGATCGGCTACAACATCTCCACCGCCCTCTTCGGCGGGACGGCGCTGTACGTCAACGACGCCCTGATCAGCGCGACCGGTAACGACCTGATGCCGGCGTTCTACATGATGGGTGCTTCCGTGATCGGCCTCATCACCCTGTTCTTCGTCGTCGAGACGGCGGGCAAGTCGATCCGAGGCACCGAGATCCCGGGTACGCCGGAGTCCGAGGCCGAGCTGGCCGAGCTCGACAAGCTCGACGCGACCGGCTGACCGGTGACCGCGGACGGGCGGGCCGGGTCGCGACGTACGCCCCGGCCCGCTCGTCGGTCCTCCGGCCGACCGGCCGGACCACATGCAATGATTGTCAACAATCAAACTCTTTCTCGGTGACCCATCGGAGACCACGTTGACAGCGACATCGAGCTTCGAACCCGTGCACAGAGAGTCGACGGCCTCGGTCATCGCTCGTCAGCTGCGCACGGCGATCATGGAGCGCACCCTGAAGCCCGGTGCCCAGCTGAGCGAGACCGCGCTCTCGACCCAGTTCGGCGTCAGCCGCGGTCCGTTGCGCGAGGCGATGCAGCGGCTGGTCCAGGAGGGCCTCCTGCGCAGCGAGCCCAACCGCGGGCTCTTCGTGATCGAGCTCGACGAGGCCGACATCCGGGACATCTACGTGGCCCGGGGAGCCGTCGAGGGCGCTGCTGCCGCGATGATCGCCCGAGCCCGGATCCCCGCGGCCATGCGCGAGCTCCGCGCCGCCTGCGACGCGATGACCAAGTCGCTCGAGCTGGGCGACCCGGCGGCGCTGAGCGACGCCGACTTCCACTTCCACGACGTGCTGGTGCAGTGCTCGGGCAGCCGCCGCCTGGCCCGGATGCACCAGACCCTGATCGTCGAGACCAGGATGTGCCTGACCGCGCTGGAGGGCACCTACCAGCAGCCGCTCGAGCTGGTCGAGGAGCACAACCAGATCGTCGACGCCATCGAGGCCGGCGACGTGAAGCTGACCCTCAAGCGCGTCGAGCAGCACATGGACGAGGCGCTGCGGCGCCTCATCCACGCGGAGGACGACGACCCCGGCTACGTCTAGTCGCGGACCGGCGCCTCGATCACATCGCGATCCCGACGTACTTGGTCTCGAGGAACTCCTCGATCCCCGTACGCCCGCCCTCCCGCCCCAGTCCCGACGCCTTGACGCCGCCGAAGGGTGCGGCGGGGTTGGAGACGACGCCCTGGTTGAGCCCGACCATGCCGGACTCGAGCGCCTCGGCGACCCGCAGCCCGCGGCGCAAGTCGTTGGTGAAGACGTAGTTCACCAGCCCGTACTCGGTGTCGTTGACCGCCGCCACCACCTCGTCCTCGGTGTCGAACGGGGTCAGCGGCGCGACCGGGCCGAAGATCTCCTCGCTGCCCATCCGGGCCGAGACCGGTACGCCGGTGAGCACGGTCGGCGGGTAGAAGTAGCCCGGACCGTCTGGGGCGGTGCCGCCGGTCAGCACGCGCGCGCCGCCCGCGACCGCGTCGTCCACGAGGCTCTGCACCTTCTCCCGGGCGGTCTCGTCGATGAGCGGCCCGACGCGTACGCCCTCCTCGACCCCACGACCGACGGGCAGCTCCGACATCGCCTTGGCGAGCCGGTCGCCGAACTCCTCGATCACCGAGCGCTGCACGAAGATCCGGTTGGCGGCGGTGCACGCCTCCCCCGTGTTGCGCATCTTCGCGGCCATCGCGCCGGCGACCGCCTCATCGATGTCGGCGTCCTCGAAGACGACGAAGCCGGCGTTGCCGCCGAGCTCCATGGACGTACGCAGCACCTTCTCCGCACTCTGGGCCAGCAGCACGCGGCCGACCGCCGTGGAGCCGGTGAAGGAGAGCTTGCGGATCACGCCGGAGCGGAGCAGCGGCTCGGTCAGGTCGCCGGGCCGGGTGGTCGGCAGGATGTTGACGACCCCGTCGGGCACGCCGGCCTCGCGCAGGATCTCGCCCAGCGCCAGCATCGAGAGCGGCGTCTGCTCGGCGGGCTTGATGATGCTCGTGCAGCCGGCCGCGATCGCCGGGCCGATCTTGCGGGTGCCCATCGCCATCGGGAAGTTCCACGGCGTGATCAGCAGCGCCGGACCCACCGGCTGCTTCGTGATCAGGAACCGGGAGCCGCCGGCGGGTGCGGTCTGGTAACCACCCTCGATCCGCACGGCCTCCTCGGCGAAGTGGCGGAAGAACTCCGCGGCGTACGCGATCTCGCCCTTCGCCTCGGCCAGCGGCTTGCCCATCTCGAGGGTCATCAGCAGCGCGAGGTCGTCGATCCGCTCGTGGAGCAGGTCGAAGGCGGACATCAGCATGTCCGCCCGGGCCCTGGGCGCGGTGGCGGCGAACTCCTGCTGAGCGACTGCCGCGGCATCGAGCGCGCGCCGGCCGTCCTCCGGCGTCGCGTCGGCGACGGCACAGAGCACCTCCCCTGTCGACGGGTCGAGCACGTCGAATGTCCCGCTGCCGCTCGCATCCACCCACTGACCTGCGACGAGGAGCCCCTTGGGCACCTCTGCCACGACCCGTGCCTCGTTCGGTTCTCCACCCATGCAGCATCCGCCTCCAAGGTCAGCATCCGGCCGTCCGGCTGACAGCCGGCCAACGCTGGCCTAGTGTAGTAGCGGGCCGGATTGTCAACAATCTACAGGAGTTCACCGTGGCCAAGCTCTCCCCCATCCTCAAGCAGGCAACCCCGGTCGTGGCGGCGCGCGGCGAAGGCGTCCAGCTCTTCGACGAGGACGACCGGCGCTATCTCGACTTCACCGCCGGCATCGGCGTGACCAGCACCGGCCACAGTCATCCGAGGGTCGTCGAAGCCGCCCAACGCCAGATCGCGAACCTGGTCCACGGGCAGTACACGACGGTGAGGCACCGCCCGCTCCTCGACCTGGTCGACCGCCTCGGCTCCGTCCTCCCGACAGGCCTCGACAGCCTGTTCTTCGCCAACTCCGGCTCGGAGGCCGCCGAGGCGGCGATCCGCCTGGCCCGCCAGGCCACCGGTCGGCCCAACATCGTCGTCTTCCACGGCGGATTCCACGGACGCACCGTCGCGGCCGCCTCGATGACCACCTCGGGCACCAAGTTCCGGGCCGGCTTCAGCCCGCTGATGGCCGGCGTCGTGGTCTCCCCCTTCCCCGACGCGCCCCACTTCGGCTGGCCGCAGGAGCAGGCGACGGAGTTCGCGCTGCGCCAGCTCGACTACAC
Source organism: Nocardioides sp. NPDC126508 (assembly GCA_040302365.1). GTDB lineage: Bacteria > Actinomycetota > Actinomycetes > Propionibacteriales > Nocardioidaceae > Nocardioides. The sequence continues at coordinate 455,859 of JBEOUM010000001.1, read as the reverse complement.
GCTGCAGACCCAGAGCGCTCCGGCGGACACGGCCGCGTTCCTCGTCGAGCCGGTCCTCGGCGAGGGTGGCTACGTCCCCGCCGATGCCGCCTTCCTCGACGGCCTGCGCGAGCGAGCCGACAGGCACGGCATCCTGCTCATCATCGACGAGGTCCAGACCGGCTTCGGCCGCACCGGCGAGTTCTGGGGGCACGACCACTTCGGCGGGCGCCCCGACATCATCATGACCGCCAAGGGCCTGGCCTCCGGCTTCCCGCTGTCCGCGATCGCGGCGAGCGAGGCGCTGATGTCGAAGGCCTGGCCCGGCTCGCAGGGCGGCACCTACGGCGCCAACGCCGTCGCCTGCGCCGCCGCCCTGGCGACCCTCGATGTCATCGAGGAGGATGGCCTGGTGAAGAACGCCGCCGAGCGCGGCGCCGAGCTCCGATCCGCCCTGGAGCAGGTCGCGAGCAAGCACGAGGCGATCACCGACGTACGCGGTCTCGGGCTCATGCTCGGCAACGAGTTCCGCACGCTCGACGGTGAGCCCGACGGAGCCACCGCCGCCGCAGCCCAGCAGGAGGCCGCGAAGCGTGGCCTCCTGCTGCTCACCTGTGGCGCCTGGGGCCAGGTCGTACGCTTCATCCCCGCTCTCGTGGTGGACTCCGCCGCGATCGACGAGGCCGCCGGCCTGTGGGCCGAGTCCGTCGACGCGGTCCTGGCCGACCGATGACGTACGACCTCGAACGACTGCTCCGCTGGGAGCAGGCCGGCGCGACCTGGGAGGCGATCTGGCCCCGCACCGGCGAGGTGACGATCGTGCTGTGCACCTGCGACAGCGGTGAGGAGGTCGACCGCTACACCTCGACGACGGCCGACCTGCTCGACTACATCAGGGATCCCAGCCACGGGGAGCGCTGATAACCGGTTGCCCGCGCCGCAGGCCCGTCTCGATGATGGCCCGATGACCCCGACCGAGGTGTGGCCGCTGTTCGGCCTGAGGATCCGGACCCCGCGCCTGGAGCTGCGCCTGCCGACCGACGACGAGCTCGCCCGCCTGGCGCAGGTGGCCGCCGACGGCGTGCACGAGCCCGGCGACCGGCCGTTCCTGACCCCGTGGGCCGAGCGTTCCCCGCTGGAGCGGGCACGCCACGTGGTCCAGGGCGCCTGGGCGGGCCGGGGCGGGTGGCGGCCGGCCGCCTGGAGCCTGAATCTGACCGTCTTCGTCGACGCCGACCCGATCGGCGTCGTGTGGCTCTCGGCGACCGAGTTCGCCGAGCGCCGCGAGGTGAGCACCGCCTCCTGGCTCGGGCTGCCCCACCACCGCCGGGGCTTCGGCACGGAGGCCCGGCTCGGCGCGCTCACCCTGGCCTTCGACCACCTCGGCGCCGCCTACGCCACCTCCGAGGCCTTCCCCGACAACGCCGCCTCCGTCGGGGTGTCCACCAGGCTCGGCTACGAGCCCGACGGCATCTCCCGCGACGTACGCGACGGTGAGGTGCTGGTCTCCCAGCGTCTCCGGCTCGGCCGGGAACGGTGGGAGCGCAACGACCGCAGCGGCGTCGAGGTCAGCGGCGTGGCACCGTGCCTGACCCTGTTCGGCGCCGCCTCGACAAGGCTCAGCGCAGAAGGCAGAACTCGAGCACGACCGGCCGCGGAATTCGGTTGAACCGCGCTCATCCGGCCCCGTACGTTGCCGAGGACCCGAGCACATCGTCGAACGGACCTCCGTGACCGAGCCTGACTACCTCCGGCCCTTCGTCCTCCCGAGCCAGAAGCGCCCGCACGAGCGCCACGACACCTTCGACCTGTATGCGCCCGACGACGAGGCGCCGCAGCCGGCGATCGTGTTCGTCCACGGCGGCCCGATCCCGGAGGAGATGAAGCCGCTGCCGCGGGAGTGGCCGATCTTCCAGGGGTACGCCTCGACGGCGGCCGAGCGGGGTTTCGTCGGGGTCACGGTCGAGCACGGCCCGCACCTGATGCCGGACCCGTTCGGCACCGCGGAGCGGGTCATCGCGGAGGCGATCGAGGAGGTCCGCGCCGACCCGCGCGTCGACGCCGACCGCGTCGCGTTGTGGTTCTTCTCCGGTGGTGGCCTGCTGGCCAGCTCCTGGCTGCGTACGCCTCCCCCGTGGTTGCGCTGCCTGGCCGCCACCTACCCGCTGCTGGGCTTCCTCCCGGGCTGGCCGGAAGACCCCCGTTTCCTCCCCTCCGAAGCGGTGAGGACCGCAGGCGACCTCCCCATCGTCCTGACCCGGGTCGGCCTCGAGTCGCCCGAGGTCGCCGCCACCGTCGAGGCCTTCGTCGCCACCGCACCCGCGGGTCTGACCGTCATCGACGTCCCCGACGGCCATCACAGCTTCGACTGCCTCGACCACACCGACCAGTCCCGTGGCGCGGTCCGCCGGGCGTTCGACCTGGTCAGCGACCACCTCCGAGCCTGACTCCTGCCGAACCCCCGCCGCGAGCGGACGGCCTACCTGGTCAGCAGCCCGGCGACCGCGCCGGCCCCCGCCAGCACGGCGTCGCGGGCAGCGACCGCGGCACCGTTCTGGAGCTGACCGAGCACGCCGACGAACCGGGAGGCCCGCACCAGCCGCTGCGTCGCGGGGCGCCGGATGCGGTCGTACGCCACCAGAGCACTCTCGATCTGCGCGTGCCCGGCGAGCTGCGCGGCCAGCACGGCGGCGTCCTCGATCGCGGCACAGGCGCCCTGGCCGAGGTTGGGGGTCGTCGCGTGGGCGGCGTCGCCCAGGAGCACGACCCGCCCGTGGTCGAACCGCTTCAGCGGCAGCCGCAGGTCGCAGATGTCTCCGCGGATGACGGCACTCGGCGGCGTCGCCGCCAGCAGCTGCGGGATCGGGTCGTGCCAGTGGCCGACCAGGGCGGTGACGTCGCCATGGTGGTCCCCGCCGCTCTCCCCCGCCGGCCGGTTGGCGGTCGCGAACCAGTAGGTCCGGCCGTCGACGAGCGGGACGTAGCCGAACCGCACCCCGGTCCCCCAGGTCTCCCCGCCGGTGCTCGACGCCTCGCCCGGCACCGGCTCCGCGGTGACACCGCGGTAGGCGGTGTAGCCGGCATGACGTACGTCGTCGCGCCGGTGCAGCTCGCTCCTGATCCGGCTCCGGATCCCGTCGGCGGCGACCACGAGATCGGCCGGACCGCCCCGATGGGCGGCGTCGAGATCGGCGAGCCCCGTGACGGTCACCCCGGTTCGTACCGCGACCCCGTCGCGTGCCGTCAGCGTGCCCACCAGGGCCTCGTGCAGCCGGGCCCGGTGCACCATGACCGGTGTCCGTTCGGCGGCGTCGGCGCTCACCTTGGCGAGCCAGCGGCCGTCGGGCCGCCGCAGCCCCGCCTGGATCGCGGGCCGGGTCCCGTCCACGAGGCGGTCCGCGACCCCGAGGTCGGTGAGGATCCGCCAGGCCCGCGGCCAGATCGAGAGGCCGGCACCGACCTCGCCGAGCTCCGGGGCCCGCTCGAGCACGGTAACCTGCCACCCGGTCCGCGACAGTGCGAGCGCGGCGGTGAGCCCTCCGATGCCCGCGCCGACCACCAGGGCACTCCGGCTGCTCGTCGATCCGCTCATGCCGCGCAATCTAGCTCGTACGTCACTACCGCACCCTGCTCCCGCACCCGTCGGCCGAGGTGACCGTCACGCCGTGACGCCGCCCCGCGGCAGGGTGAAGACGTATCCCTCGGCGAGCTTCTCCGGGAGCACCGTCTCGACCGCGCGGACGGTGTTCTCGCGGTTGCCGCCACCGTCGTGGGCCAGGGCCACCGCGCCGGGCCGGATCGCCGCACGGAGGTTGTTCGTCAGGGTCTCCTCGGAGAGGTCGTTGCCGTCCCAGTCGAAGATCACGTTGCCCAGCCCGAGCGGCTGCATGCCGAGGGAGGCGGCGACCTCTCCGGTGGTCCCCCAGCTGCCGTTGGGAGCCCGGAAGTAGGGCACCTTCTGAGTCGGGTCTCCCAGCGCCTCTCGGATCGTTGCCAGATTGGCCTCGAGGTCCCGCTGCACCTGGGCGCGCGACCAGCTGCCCATGTCGGCGTAGGAGGTGGAGTGGTTGCACAGCGTGTGGCCGTCGGCGACGATGCGCCTCAGGACCTCGGCACCGCCGGGGGCGGTGATGTTCTGGCCGATGACGCAGAACACCGCGGTGACCCGGTGAGCCGCCAGGATGTCCAGCAAGCGGTCCGTCTCGCCGGGGTTCGGGCCGTCGTCGAAGGTGAGGGCCGCCACGTTGCCCGTGCCCCTGGCGGCGGCGAGCGGCGTCGACGTCGGACGGACCGCGCCTCCCGGCACCATTGCCCTTCTCATCGTGAACCCCTTCGAAATCGTTGTCGCACACGATCGAGGCAGGGCTGAGCCGTGTCAAGGTCCGACCGTTCCCGGGAACCTGAGTACCCGCGCTCATGCGCCCGGCCCTCCGATCCAGGACTCTGGAGACATGAAGCTATTCGTACGCCTGGCCGCGCTGCTCGGCGCCACTCTCCTCTACGGGGTCGTTGCCGAGAACCTCTTCCCCACCGAGGACGCGAACATCGGTGCCGGCCTGATCTACTTCGCGCTGCTGCTCGCCGTCTCGGGGATCTGGGGGCTGTGGGACGGCTACCACGCGAAGGTCCTCGCGCCGGTGTTCGTGCGCTGGGCGCTGATCGCCGGCGTGGTCGGTCTCAGCGGCCCACTCCAGATCTGGTTCGAGGAGGGTCGCGACTTCGGCGTGCTGTGGAGCGATCTGTGGAACCTGACCCCGTTCCTCGCCGGGATCGTCCTCGCCCCTGCCGCGGTGGGGATCGCCATCGGCTACGCCCTCAGCAGCGGGAGCCGGAGCCTTCCGCGGACCACCGCGCACCACCCGTCGGCCTAGGGCGTCCGACTAGGTCGTCCCTCTAGGCTCTCCTCAGCAACCGATCCAGGAGGAGCCCAGATGACCACCTTCCGCGAGGCGATCGAGGCCAAGGACATGGATGCCGTCGAGGCGATGCTCGCCGACGACGTGGTGTTCACCAGCCCGGTCGCGTTCAAGCCCTACCCCGGCCGGGCGATCACCGCCGCGATCCTGCGCGCGGTGGTGAAGGTGTTCGAGGACTTCACCTACGTACGCGAGATCCACGACGGCTCCCACCACGCCTACGAGTTCACCGCGAAGGTCGATGGTCTCGACCTCAACGGCTGCGACTTCCTCACCTATGACGAGGAGGGGAAGATCGTCGACTTCAAGGTGATGGTCCGCCCGCTGCGTGCCGCCGAGGCCCTCGCCGCCCGGATGGGCGCGCAGTTCGAGGAGATCAAGGCCGCGGCCGTACGCGGCTGAGACCTCAGTCGACCGAACGCGCGTCGCGCCGCTCCTGCAGCCGCTGCTGAGCCTCGGGCAGGAACTTCAGGCACGGCGCGTCGGCCTCGGGGTGCTTCTGGGTGAGGTGGAAGATCCATCGGTCCATGGCCGCCATGAAGCCGTTGTCCTCACCGGACCGATAGGTCGCCCACTTGGACCTGTCCCGCACGACACACTCCGTGCAGGTGATCTTGTAGACGAACTGATCTTCCGCGTCGAGATCGATCTTCACCGTGGCCAGGGGCCCGGCCTGCGAGGCGGCCTTCCGCTCCCGAGCGGACCTGCTCGCTGTCATGAGTGCACCTCGTTCTCGTCGGGACACGAAGCCTACGTCAGCACGTCGTGACCACGTCGATCAGCGGTAGAGCTCCTCGTCGATGCTCGCCAGCCGCGACGGATGCACCCGCTCCCCCAGCCCGTAGAACTGCTGAAAGCTCATCACCAGCGGCCGCCACCGATCCGGGTCGATCCGGTTCGGGTGCCCCTCGAGGCGTACGTCCGGCATGACCCGCACCGCCGTCACCGCAACCTCCACGGCGAGCAGCTTCGGCTCACCGAGATCGTGGATCGCCGAGATCGTCCCCTCGATGTGCACCGGACACTCGGCGACCGACGTCGGCAGCACCGTGTCCGATCCGTACGCGGTCAGCCCGGCGTGCCCGTACTTGTCCGCCACATGCACATACCCCCGCTCCACCTTCGCCGCCGACATCGCCGCCTTCCCGGTGGTCAACGCCAGCCGGTCGACCTGGTCGACCATGTCGACGCCGGGCAGGTTGAGGACGATCTCGGGCCGCTCCCGCCCGTTGCGCGCCGTCTGCGACGAAGCCCCCATCCCGAGAACAGCCGTACGCCCCAACCAGAACACCGACGACATCGGCATCAGATTCGTGCTCCCGTCCTCGTTGAGAGTCGAGAGCAGCACCACCGGCGTACCGAAGTAGAGGATGGCCGGATCGATGTCGACATGCGTTCCCATGCCTCGAACCTAGGGCGAGCCACGCGCCGACTCCGGCGGAAACCGGACGACGCACTTCCTCGGCCCGGCTGAGCACTTCGCCGCCCGCAGGACCGCCGACGTCGCGGCCAAGGAAGGCCGCCTTCGATGTGTGCCCGGATCGCCACTCACACCGAGATCCACATGGGCTCGCGGACGTGCATGCACATCACCACGGCCTCTTCGCCGCCGGCACTGCCATGCTCCGCTTGATCAGCGCGAACCGGTCGCCGCGACGGTCGACACAGGGAGTTCGGGACAATCTTCAGCGGTCAGGGGCGGCGGGTGAACCGGATCGTGCCGTCGGGTAGTCGTTCGTGGAGGTAGGCCGGGTTGTGGGCCAAGCGGTGATGGTGGAGGCAGAGCAGGGCGCCGTCTTGGAGGTTGGTCTTGCCACCCGCAGCCCAGGGGTTGAGGTGGTGGGCGTCGCACCATTCGGGTGGCACGTCGCAGCCTTCGGCCTGACAGCACTTGTGCTGCAACCGCAGTGCTTTGCGTTGGATCGGTTGGAAGAGCCGGCTGTCTCGACCTTTGTCGAGGACCTCGCTGTCACCGCCCAGCACCCAGGGGATGATGGTGGCGTTGCAGGCCATCCGCCGCGCCTCGGCCGCGCTGATCGTGGTGCCGTTGGTCTGGTCGTAGCCCAGGGTGGCGATGCCGAGGTCCTTGCGAAGGTCGTCGAGGGAGATGACCACGTTGATGGTGGTCGCGTCCCCGCCGTGCCTGGGCAGGCTGGCGGGGTCGATGGTCTCCAGGAGCCGGGTGAAGCCTTGACCCATGAGCCGTTCCCACGGCGGCAGCGAAGCACCTGTGTCGAGGAGGTGCTGTTTGCGGGGTTGGGCGTAGGCCTCGACGAGCCGTTTGAACCGCATCCCGATCGAGACCGGTAAGACACCGTCGAACCCGAGGGTGCCGTCGTGGTTGTCCCAGACCCGCAGCGCGGTCTTCTGCTGAGCGCGTTCTTCCTCGGCGAGGAGTGCCTTGGCTTCGGCGTCCTCGAACCGGGCCGGGTCGATCTCGACCAGGATCCGTCGCCCGACGACCCGCAGTTCGTTGGCGGTCAGCCGGGTGGCGTAGTCGACCAGCAGCTTCTCAGCCAGCACCAGGTCCTCGCGGCTGGCGACCGGATCGGCCTCGATCTTGTCGAGTGCCGTGGTGATCACCCTCGCCTTGTCCAGGGACACGGCTCCTTCGACAAGCCCGGCAGCCACGTGCTCGTACTTCGCGACCCTGGCGGCGAGCTTGATCTGCGACCTCGCCGCACTTTTGTCGACGAGGAGTTCGGCACGCATCCATGCCGAGGCGTCTTTGTCGCCGCTCTCCTCGGCGATGTCGCTGGCCGACGCGAGCACCCGGAGCTTGAGGGCAGCCTGTTGGGCCTGGAGCTTCTCCAATCGCTCGAGGAGATCCTTCTTCTGCCCGGTCCTCCAATAGACGGGATCGGTGGCCAAGAGTTCGTGGAGGGCGGCTTCGATGGCGGTCAGGGCAGCGTCGATCAGGTCGCCGGGGTTGGTGCCCCAGTGGTCGATCTCGCGCCCGAGACTCATCGCCATCCCTCCCCTCAGAGGTGTGCTGTGATGGGTCTGATTCTACTCCTCATGTACCGATACAGCCATCTATATTCGCAGGTCAAACCCTATTTCGCGGTGATCGAACGCGCGTCGTTCTTGTGGATGGTAAGTGGCCCGAAGGGCCACCTCTTCCACCCCGCCAACACCATCCGTCCCGCGCAAGAATCCCCGCGGCCAGACTCGGGCCGCCGCCCCGATAGCCAGCCAAATCTTTTCTCGACGGGCCCCGGTGTCAAGGACCGCGAAGCGGCCGGCGAAGCCGGCGGCCGCAGGCCGTCCTTTACTCCGGGGTCCGTCGAGAAGACCCTCGAGAACGGGTCGGCGGCCCACACCGACCACAAAAACTCAGTCCCGAAGTGTGGTCTCGACAAGCTCGACCACCGGGGCACCACCGGTCCGTGAAGCACAGGCTCCCGCAACACCGGGCGAAGCCGCGGGCCGAAAGCCGTCCATGACGCCGGTCCAGACCGAGAAGACCCTCGAGAACAGGTCGGCGGCCTACACCCGCCCCGAAAAGCAGTCACGGTCTCGACAAGCTCGACCACCGGAGCACCACGAGTCCGTGACGCCCAGGCCCCCGCAACTGTCAGCGCTCGGTGTCGTACCAGGCACGCAGCCGGGCGATGATCGCGTCCATGGAGCCGTCCTGGAACGCCCGCCCGAAGACCCCGTCGTTGAACCGCTCGCCCCGCACATAGACGGTCGCGAGCCGCGCGGCGTCGGCGACGGGCGCTGCTGCGAGACGAGCGGGCTCGATGCGCAGCGGGTTGCCGCTCATCCATTTCATCCAGTCGACGTTCGCGCTCGGGAGCGCGACGTAGAGCTGGCGGAGCCGGTCGCTGTATCTCGGGTACGGCCACTGGATCCCGCCGTCCTCGTTCTTCTCGCCGCCGCCCCAGGTGAACTCCCGGTCCTCGGTTGTCAGCCCGCCGGCGAGCTCGAAGAGCTCACGCCACTTCTCCTCCGGCACGCGCCGCAGCTCGTCCTCGACCTCGGCATCCGACGGATCGAGGGCCTCGAGTGCGCGGTCGAAGGCGTCGTACGCCTTCTGGTCGAAGAGCACGAGACGCACTTCCTCGACGGAGGTCGAAGCGCGAGCGAGGGTCCACAGCGGGACGTACGCGGCCTCCTCGAGCGGGTAGCGGTAGACGCCGGTCGAGATCGCCGGGAACGCCACCGTGCGCACCCCGAGCTCGTCGGCGACCCGGAGCGACTCGCGGAAGCACGAGCTCAGCAGGCCGACGTTGTCCTGGCCCGAGGTGAACACCGGCCCGACCGTGTGGATCACCCACCGCGCGGGCAGGTTCCCTGCCGTCGTCGCGACCGCCTGCCCGACCGGCAGTCCGCCACCGAGATGATCGGCCCGCAGCCGCCGGCACTCCTCCAGGATCGCCGGGCCACCACGCCGGTGGATCGCCCCGTCCACCCCTCCCCCGCCCAGCAGCGAGGAGTTGGCGGCGTTCACGACCGCGTCGACCTGCTGTTCGGTGATGTCGCCGCGTACGACGGTGATCCTCATCCGCCCAATCTAGCCATCACGGGCGACGCGGCGAGGGCCAGTCATCGGTTCTGCCGATGCATTACGCCAAAAGGATTCGTTTGCCAGAGGAACCTCGCGGTCACGACCATGGTGGGGCGCCTCACACCTTTGGAGAATGAACCATGCCAGACCAGCCAGTCGTCGAGAAGCACACCATCGGCTACGTCCCGCCCGAGGACCGCCATGGCAAGGTGCGCGACCTCTTCACCCTGTGGTTCGGGACGAACATCGCTCCCCTGCCCGTCGTCACCGGTGCCGCCGGCGTCACCGTCTTCGGCCTCGACCTGTTCTGGTGCGTCGTCGCCATCGTCGTCGGCCACCTCGTCGGTGGCGTCTTCATGGCGCTGCACTCGGCGCAGGGCCCGCAGATGGGCATCCCGCAGATGATCCAGAGCCGCGGCCAGTTCGGCTCCTTCGGCGCACTGATCGTCGTGGTGATCGCGGCCGTGATGTATCTGGCGTTCTTCGCCTCCAACATCGTCCTCGCCGGCCAGTCGCTGCACGGCATCGCCGACCCGATCCCGGTCGAGGCGGGCATCGTCCTCGGGGCGCTCGGCTCGGGGCTGATCGCGGTGATCGGCTACAAGGTGATCCACTCCCTCAACAAGGTCGCCACCTGGGTCCTCGGCATCGGCATCGTGCTCGGCACCGTCGCGATCTTCGTCTCCGGCCTGCCCGCGGGCTTCTGGACGCAGGGCGGCTACAGCACCGCCGGCTTCCTCGCCACCGTCTCGCTGGGCGCCCTGTGGCAGATCGCCTTCGCCCCGTACGTCTCGGACTACTCGCGCTACCTGCCGGCCGGCGTCGGGGTGCGGGCGACCTTCAACGCCACCTACCTCGGCTGCACCCTCGGCTCGATCCTGCCGTTCACCTTCGGTGCGATCGTCGCGCTGGCGATGAAGCCGGGCATCGAGGTCATGACCGGGGTACGCGACACCACCGGCGCCTTCGGCACCCCGCTGCTGGTGCTGTTCCTGCTCTCGGTGATCAGCCACAACGCGCTCAACCTCTACGGCACCGTGCTCTCGATCATCACCTGCGTGCAGACCTTCGTCGCCAACTGGATCCCGACCGCACGCAGCCGGGTGGTGCTCTCGCTGGTCGTGATGGCTGCCTCGACGTACTTCGCCATCGGGGTCTCGGGCAACTTCATCTCGCACTTCGTCGACATCGTGCTCGCGCTGCTCGTCGTGCTGGTCCCGTGGACCGCGATCAACCTGATCGACTTCTACCTGATCCACCGCGGCAACTACGACCTCGACTCGATCTTCGCGGCCGACGGCGGCATCTACGGCCGCTTCAACGGCCAGGCGATCCTCGCCTACGTCATCGGCATCGTCGTCCAGATCCCGTTCATGGCCACCCCGCTCTACACCGGGCCGGTCGCGGACAAGCTCGACGGCGCCGACCTGAGCTGGATCATCGGCCTCGTTGCCACCGCGCCGATCTACTACCTGCTCGCGCGTGGTCGCAAGCTCGCCCCGAGCGAGCTGGCGGTCGCCTGAACCCCGGCCCGCTCGGCGGGGAGGTCGCGTCAGCGGCCTTCCCGCCGTCGTGCCGCCCGACCCGAGGACCGGACGAAGGCCTGGGCGCGTGCGGTGAGGCGCACGCCCTTCATCGAGGCCAGCACGACCTCGAGAGGCTCGACCGGGTCGCTGATCTCGAGGGTCACGATCTCCGCGCCGTCGTACGTCGTGTGGCTGGCCGGGCGCTGGTTGAGCACCGACCACCCCTGGCCGTTGGCGACCATCGCGCGGACGGTCTCGAAGCCGGCGCTGCGGTGGCGGATCTGCGGGCGGAAGCCGGCGGACTCGACGAGGCGCTCGAAGTACTGGCCGCTGTGGGGCAGGTCGAGGAGCACCATCGGCTCCTCCTCGAGCTCGGCGAGGGCGACCTTCTTGCGGCGGGCCAGCCGGTGGCCCTTGCCGACGAGGACGTACGGCGCCGCGACCCCGACCCGGACGTGGTCGATGTCGTCGTCGAGGTCGTAGCCGTACATCAGCGCCAGCTCGCAGCTTCCCGAGCGGAGCGCGTGCTTGAGCGCGGCGTGCTCGTCCTCGACGACGGAGACGTGGATGCCGGGATGGTCCTGCTCGCAGGCGGCCAGCAGCCGCGGCAGCTCGAACGGGCCGAGAGTGGTGAAGCAGCCGATGGTGAGGTCGCCGACGAGCGCCTGTCCGGCGGAGCGCGCCACCTCGACCAGCTCGCTGGTGTGCACGAGATAGCTGCGCAGCTCGCGGTAGAACTCCTCGCCGGCGGCCGTCAGGGTCAGGCCGCGTGCATGGTGGCGGAGAAGGAGCTGGACGCCCAGCTCCTTCTCCAGCTGCGCTACGGCCGTCGAGACGGCCGACTGCGAGACCACGAGCTGCCGCGACGCGGCGGTCATGCTGCCCAGCTCCGCAGCCGCGGCGAAGTAGCGCAGCTGGGTCAGGGTGAAGGACGGCTCGGCCATACGGGCCATCCTGCCGGAATTCACTCCCGGTTCGCCCCGTTGGCGCCGTCCACGCCGGTCGCGTCGAGGTTGGCGAGCGTCTCGGGGCGCAGCAGCGCATCGAGCACGGCCGGGTCGAGACCCCCGGCAGCCAGGGCGAGATCCCGAACGGCTCCCTCTCCGCGGAGTGCCGCCTTGGCGATCTCAGCGGACCTCCCGTATCCGAGAAGCGGGGTCAGCGCGGTGGCCAGGCCTGCGTTGGTGGCGGCCGCCGCGGCGAGCCTGGTGGCATCGACGGTGATCCCGTCGACGCACATCTCCCGCAGCGAGTCGAAGGCCGCGGCGGCCCAGGTGAAGCCCTGGAGCAGGCCGTGGGCCATCACCGGCTCGAACGCGTTGAGCTGGAGCTGACCGCCCTCGGCCGCCATGGTGACGGTGAGGTCGTTGCCGATCACCCAGAAGGCGACCTGGTTGACCATCTCCGGGATGACCGGGTTGACCTTGCCCGGCATGATGCTCGACCCGGCCTGGCGGGCGGGGAGCCGGAGCTCGCCGAGGCCGGCCTGCGGCCCCGAGCTGAGCAGCCGGAGGTCGTTGCAGATCTTGGAGGCCTTGACGACGATCCGCTTCAGCACGCTGGAGACCTGTACGAACGCACCGGTGTCGCTGGTCGCCTCGACCAGGTCACCGGCGCCGACCACCGGCAGACCGGTGATCTCGGCGAGGTGCCGGACGGCGAGCCGCGGGTAGTCGGGGTGGGCGGTGATCCCGGTGCCGATCGCGGTCGCGCCGAGGTTGATCTCGCACAGCAGCACCCGCGAGTCGGCCAGCCGGGCCAGCTCCTCGCGCAGCGTCGTGGCGAAGGCACCGAGCTCCTGACCGACGGTCATCGGGACAGCGTCCTGGAGCTGCGTACGTCCGATCTTGGGGACGGCGCGGAACTCGGTCGCCTTGCGGGCGAAGGAGTCGGCGAGAGCCTCGGTCGACTCGGCCAGGCGGTCGATCGCGCCGACGAGCGCGAGGCGTACGGCGGTCGGGTAGACGTCGTTGGTCGACTGGCAGCGATTGACGTGGTCGAGCGGGTGGATCTCGTCGTAGCTGCCGAACGGCAGGCCGAGGATCTCCAGGGCCCGGTTGGCGACGACCTCGTTGGCGTTCATGTTGGTCGAGGTGCCGGCGCCGCCCTGGATCACGTCGACGACGAACTGGTCGTCGAGCGCCCCGTCGCGTACGTCCTGCGCGGCGGCCGCGACGGCGGCGTGACGGCGGTCGTCGAGCAGTCCGAGGTCGTGGTTGGCCCGCGCGGCGGCGAGCTTGACCGCGCCTAGGGCCGCAACCAACGAGCGGTGCGAGCCGACCGTCGTGCCGCTGACCGGGAAGTTCCGCCGTGCCCGGGCGGTGTGGACTCCCCAGTAGGCGGTGGCCGGCACCTCGAACGCGCCGAGCGAGTCGTGCTCGACGCGGGTGGACGGGGCGTCGATCGTGGTCATCGTGCTTCCTCGGCGACGTCGAGCGCGGTCCAGGCCAGCGCGGTGGCGGCGTCCAGGAGCGCCTTCTCGGCATCCCCGCCGACGCAGTGCGCGGCGAACTCGGGCTGGTGGTTGAGGGCGGTCCCGGAGTTGATCCCGACATAGGGGTGGATGGCCGGAACGACCTGGGAGACGTTGCCCATGTCGGTGGAGGCCCGGTTCATCCTGCGCGCCGGCGTGCCCGGGTCGAAGACCCGGCCGATCTCCTCGGCATTGCGCCGGTACGCAGCCAGCGCGGGTGCGAAGGTGCGGAATTCGGCGTACGGCTTGCTCTCCGGCTCGACGGTGAGCGTCGCGCCGGTGGCGAGGGCGCCGGCCTCGAAGCAGCGCCAGACCTTCTCCTCGGTCTCGGCGAGCTGGGCGAGGCTCTCGGCGCGGACGTACCAGCGGCCGTCGGTGCGCGCGGGGATGGCGTTGGGCGCCTCTCCCCCGTTGGTCATCACGCCGTGCACCCGCACGGTCGGCGGGAGCTGCTGGCGGAGCAGGCCGATCGCGACCTGGGCGATGGTGAACGCGTCGGCGGCGTTCACGCCCTGCTCGGGGTAGGCCGCCGCGTGGGCGGCCTTGCCCTGGTAGGACACGTGCGAGTGCGACACCGCGAACGGCTCCGCCTCGGCGACGTCGACGGGCGCGGGGTGGGCCATCATGGCCAGGTCGAGCCCGGCGAAGGCGCCACGCTCGAGCAGCTCGATCTTGCCGCCGCCACCCTCCTCGGCCGGGGTGCCGTAGACCTCGATGGTCAGGCCGGCCGCATCGGCGAGCGGGGCGAGCGCGCGGGCGGCGCCGACGGTGATCGCGGAGATCAGGTTGTGGCCGCAGGCGTGGCCGAGACCGGGGAGGGCGTCGTACTCCGCGCAGAGACCGAGGCGGAACGGACCGCTCCCGAAGGTCGCCAGGAACGCGGTCTCCAGGCCGAGGTACGCAGGCGTCACGGTGAACCCGGCCTCCTCGAGCGACTCCGCGACCCAGCGGGAGGAGTTGTGCTCCTGCCAGCCGGTCTCAGGGTGGGCATGGAGCTGCTCGGAGAGCCTGATGAGGCGCTCGGCATCGCTGCTGACGGTGGTCGCCGCGGCCTGCTTCGCGGTGGTCATCATTCGTCCCCGGGCACGCCGTAGGACGGTGCGACGGTGGGGTCGAGGCCGCGGGTCACGTAGTCGTCGCGCTGCGGGAGCCAGACCTTCAGCAGGTCGCGGAGCTCCTCGATCGGGCGGTCGCTCCAGTCGACGCGGAGGTCGGTGACCCGCCAGTCGACGTCGCGTACGACGGAGAGGCCCGCCGAGCGCACCGGGCCGGCCTCGCCACCGGCGGCCAGGCCGGCCTCGAGCCCGGCGAGCAGCCGCTCCTCGAGCTCGCCGGTCGCGGCCTCGAAGCCCGCGACGACGGCGTCGACGACCGCGGTGCCGGACAGCAGGTTGCCGGCGGCGACGACCTGCGGGGCGACCACGTGGTGGTGGACGCCGAGCGACCCCGACCCGCTGTACGCCGCACCGGCTCCGTCGAGACCGAGCACGGTCAGCTGACGGTGCTCGATGTGCTCGCGGCCCTGGGTGACCGCGGCCAGCGCGGCCCGGGCGTCCAGCCCCGAGGCGAGCGCGTCGAGCAGGTCGGTGCCCAGGCGCGGGTCGGTGATGTTCTGCGAGGAGGCGCCGCCGACGCCGGGACGCAGGTGTACGCAGCGCGCGGCGACGGCCGGGCTGGAGGAGGTGACGGCCATGCCGACGGCGCCCTTGCCGTCGGTCGCGAGGACGGAGAAGGTCACTTCGTCACCTCGGGGATCACGGCGATCGCGTCGACCTCGACCAGCCACTCCGGGCGGGCCAGGGCGGAGATCACCAGGCCGGTGGAGATCGGGTGCACGCCCTTGGTCCAGCGGCCGATGGTCCGGTAGACCGTCTCGCGGTAGCGCGGGTCGACGATGTAGATGGTGAGCTTGACCAGGTGCTCCATCTCGGCACCGGCCTCCTCGAGCAGCATCTTGATGTTGGCCATCGCCTGCTCGGTCTGTGCCTCGACGTCGCCGATGCCGACCGACTCGCTGGTGTCCAGGTTCTGCCCGATCTGGCCGCGCACGTAGACGGTGTTGCCCGCGACGACGGCCTGGCACAGGTCGTTGTCGAGGTTCTGCTCGGGGTAGGTGACGCTGGTGTTGAACGGGCGGATGCGGGTGTGTCCGCCGACGACGATGCTGCTGGGTTTGTTGGTCTCCACGACGTCCAGTTCACCTCGTCCCGGAGCATGTGTCCAACAGATGTTTCCAAGGACTATCGTCAATGAAACAGATGCAATGTCGTCCTCGATGTTTGCATCGGTCGATCCGATGGGTAAGGCCAACAACATCTGTTGGACATGACCAAGGGCGGCGGCTCAGGATTTCGGTATGGCAAACGAAGACATCGAGGTCCTCGTCGTCGGCGCAGGTCAGGCCGGGGTGGCGATGAGCGAGCACCTGAGCGACAACGGCGTACCCCACCTCGTGCTGGAACGTGACCGGATCGCCGAGCGCTGGCGCACCATGCGCTGGGACTCGCTCGTCGCGAACGGCCCGGCGTGGCACGACCGGTTCCCGGGCCTGGAGTTCGAGGACGTCGACGCGGACGCGTTCGCCACCAAGGACCAGGTCGCCGCCTACTTCGAGGCGTACGCCGAGAAGATCGCCGCCCCGATCAGGACCGGCGTCGAGGTCACCTCGGTGACCCGCAACGAGGGCCGACCGGGCTTCCGGGTCGAGACCTCCGACGGCGTCATCGACGCCCGGTACGTCGTCGCCGCGACCGGCCCGTTCCAGAAGCCCGTCTACCCGCCGATCGTCCCCGACGGCGCGGTCGCCCTGCAGATGCACTCGAGCGACTACCGCAACCCCGACCAGCTTCCCGAGGGCAACGTCCTGGTCGTCGGCGCCGGCTCCTCCGGCGTCCAGATCGCCGACGAGCTGCAGCGCTCCGGCCGCCAGGTCCACCTCTCCGTCGGCCCGCACGACCGTCCCCCGCGCAGCTACCGCGGCCGCGACTTCTGCTGGTGGCTCGGCGTCCTCAACCTGTGGGACCTGGAGACGCCGCCGGCCGGCGCGGAGCACGTCACGATCGCCGTCAGCGGCGCCCGCGGCGGCCACACCGTCGACTTCCGCGGCCTCGAGGCGAGCGGGATCCAGCTCGTCGGGATGACCGACAGGTTCGACGCCGGCACGCTCACCTTCCGTGAGGATCTTGCCGAGAACATCGCCCGGGGCGACGCCAACTACCTCGCCCTCCTCGACGCCGCCGACGAGTACGTCACCCGCAACGGCATCGAGCTGCCCGAGGAGCCCTCGGCCCGCGAGCTCGGCCCCGCCCCTTCGGCCGCGACCGCTCCCCTGCTCTCCCTCGACCTGGCCGAGGCCGGGATCACCACGGTGATCTGGGCGACCGGCTTCGCCACCGACTACGGCTGGCTGAAGGTCGACGCGCTCGACGAGAACGGCCGCCCGGCCCACCGCCGCGGCGTCTCCACCGAGCCCGGCGTCTACTTCGTCGGACTCCCCTGGCTCTCCCGCCGCGGCTCGAGCTTCATCTGGGGTGTCTGGCACGACGCCAAGCACATCGCCGGTCACATCGCGACACAGCGGAGCTACGCGGCGTACGATCGTCAGGCGCGTGCGTAGTGACCGCCTCGGGCACGGCGTTCTACCACGACGAGCGGTGCCTGTGGCACAGCACCGGTGAGGCCGTTCTGTTCCTGCCGGTCGGCGGGTGGCTCCAGCCGCTCGCGACCGGCGGGCACCCGGAGTCGCCCGAGTCGAAGCGACGGTTCAAGTCGCTGATGGACGTCTCCGGGCTCACCGCGAGGCTCGAGGTGCACAGCGCCGAGCCGGTGACGCGCGAGGACATGGAACGGGTGCACCCGGCGGCGTACCTGGACCGGTTCGAGGAGCTCAGCGCCGACAAGGGCGGAGAGATCGGCCAGGAGGCGCTGTTCTCGCACGGCGGCTTCGAGATCGCCGCGCTCTCCGCGGGTCTCGCGAAGCGGGCGGTCGCCGACGTGGTCACCGGCCGCTACCGCAACGCCTACGCGCTCTCCCGCCCGCCCGGGCACCACTGCCTGCCCGAGGAGGGCATGGGCTTCTGCCTGCTCGCCAACATCGCGATCGCGGTCGAGGCGGCCAAGGCCGAGCACGGTCTCGGCCGGGTGGCCGTCATCGACTGGGACGTGCACCACGGCAACGGCACCGAGGCGGTCTACTACGACCGCGACGACGTCCTCACCGTCTCGATCCATCAGGAGAACTGCTTCCCGGTCGACACCGGGGCGACCACCGACAGAGGTCGCGGCGCCGGCCTGGGGTTCAACCTCAACGTGCCGCTGCCGCCGGGGTCGGGCCACGAGACGTACCTCGCCGCGATGCGCGACATCGTGCTGCCCGCGGTCCGCGACTTCGCGCCCGACCTGATCGTCATCGCCAGCGGCCTGGACGCCAACATGGTCGACCCGCTGGCCCGTCAGCTGCTCTACGCCGACAGCTTCCGGCAGCTGACCGCCATGGTCATGGAGATCGCCGACGAGGTGTGCGAGGGCCGCGTGGTCGCCGTCCACGAGGGCGGGTACGCCGAGTCGGAGGTGCCCTTCTGCGGCCTCGCGATCGTCGAGACGCTGTCCGGGATCCGCACCGAGGTCGTCGACCCGTTCGAGGAGACCTTCGTCGCCCAGCAGCCGTCCGCGCGCACGCTCTCGCACCAGCTCGCCATCGTCGCCGAGCTGGCCGAGGAGCTGCGCGGGGCCTAAGGAGTCGCGCCGCGGATCAGGTCCGCGGCGCGCTCGGCCACCATCATGACGGTGACGACGGGGTTGGTGGCGACCAGCTGCGGGAAGACCGACGCGTCCACGACGCGGAGCCCGTCGACGCCGCGCACCCTCAGCCACGGGTCGAGCACGGCGAGCGGGTCGTCGTCCGCGCCGATCGCGCAGGTGCCGCTGACGTGGTAGACGGTCTGGTGCGTGGCGCGGGCGACCTCGCTGATCTCCTCGTCGCTCTGCACCTGCGGCCCAGGGAAGACCTCGCGCACCAGCCTCGAGGCGAACGGCTCGGCCTCGGCGATCCGCCGGGCCAGGCGTACGCCGGCGACCAGCACGGCCTCGTCGCGACCGTCGGGATCGGTGAAGTAGCGGTAGTCGATCGCCGGCGCCGTCTCCGGGTCGGCCGAGGTGATCCAGACCCGGCCGCGCGAGGCCGGCCGGGCCACGTTGGGCGCGATCGA
Organism: Nocardioides sp. NPDC126508; assembly: GCA_040302365.1. Classification (GTDB taxonomy): domain Bacteria; phylum Actinomycetota; class Actinomycetes; order Propionibacteriales; family Nocardioidaceae; genus Nocardioides. Next base: position 437,245 of record JBEOUM010000001.1, on the reverse strand, counting down.
GACGATGCGTTCGGGCAGCTCGGCACCGTACGCCTCCGCGTGCACCGCCCACGGTTCGACCGGGAAGTGCATGAGGACGTCGGGGCGGTTGTCAGGCTCCGTGAGACTGACCAGCGCGCCGGCGTCCCAGCCGCTCGCACAGGTCGGCGGCGGGGACTCCTTCAGCTCCCACACGACCAGCCCCTCGGCGTGGTCCATCAGGTTCTCCCCCACCCCGGGCAGGTCGACGACCACCGGCACGCCGGCCGCCTCGAGGACGCCGCGCGGGCCGATACCGGAGAGCTGCAACAGCCGGGGCGTGTCGATCGCACCGGCGCAGATGATGACCTCGCGCCGCGCCGTGAACTCGACCGGCGAGCCGTCCACGCAGGCCCTCACCCCGCGGGCGACCCCGCCGACGACGTCGACGCGCTCCACCCGGGCACCGAGGACGACCCGCAGGTTCTCGCGCGTCGCCCGCGCCGGGTGCAGGTAGTGGATGGAGGTCGAGGAGCGGAGGTTGTCCTCGGGTGTGTAGCCGACCTCGAAGAACCCCGCACCCTCGGCCCGCTCGTCCAGGCGGCCGTCGTTCCAGGCGTCCTGGAGCGGGACGTCGAGCGCGGTGGCCGCGGCGGCGACCATGTCGGCCACCATCGGGTTGCGGTCCTCGGGCGCGACCGGCCGGATCGGCGTCAGCAGCCGGTCGTAGTAGGGCTGGACGGTCTCGGGACCCCAGCCGGCGGCGCCACGCTCGACCCACTCGTGGAGATCGGCCGCCAACGTACGCCACGAGATCATCGTGTTGCCGTTCGAGCAGCCACCGAGGATCCGCAGCCGTGCCTGGCGGATCGCCGAGTTGCCGCGCGACTGCGGGACGCTGCGGTAGTCGAGGTCGTACTCGCCCTCGAGCATCTCCGCCCAGCGCCGCAGCTCGCGGGCACGCGGCTCGTGCTCGTCGTCCGGGCCCCACTCGAGGAGGCCGACGGTGACGTCGGGGTCCTCGCTCAGGCGCGCGGCAAGCAGGCTGCCGGAGGTGCCGCCGCCGACGACCAGGTAGTCGAACGTCGTGCCTCCCGTCACGCGACACCGCCCGCCTCGACCACCGGGCGGTGACCGGAGAAGCGGGCGAAGCGCTTCATCAGGAACAGGTAGAGCGGGCTGATCACCGCCAGGCCGACGATCCAGGAGATGTCGACACCACCCAGCTGCTCGGCCAGCGGGCCGACGTACATCGCGGTGCTCAGGAACGGGATCTGGACCAGGATGCCGAGGAAGTAGCAGGCGACGGCGATCAGGTTGAACCGGCCGTAGCGGCCGCCGTCGCGCTCGAAGAGCGAGTCGATGTCGTAGTCGCCGTGCTTGAGCGCGTAGTAGTCGACCAGGTTGACGGCGGTCCACGGCACCAGCACGCAGAGGAGCAGGAGCATGAAGTTGGTGAAGTTCACCAGGAAGTTGTCCTTGCCGGCGAGCGCCATCACGACGGCACCGACGAACAGCGCGGCCGAGACGACCGCCCGCGCCGAGGCGCCGGGCACCCACCGCGGGAAGATGGTCTGGCCGACGGTGATCGTGGAGAGGGCACCGCAGTAGAGGTTCATCGCGTTGGTGCAGGCGATGCCGATGCCGAACACGGCGATGATCAGGCCGCCGACGCCGGGGGTCAGGTCCTGCAGGCCGGCGACGGTGTCGGCCTCGGGCAGCGCGGCCCCGACGAGGGCGCCGAGGAGCATCGGGAACAGCGAGCCGAGCACCGCGCCCGCGTACGTCGCCCAGAAGGCCGGCCGCACGCCGGTGTCACGCGGCATGTAGCGGGTGTAGTCGGAGACGTACGGCGCGTACGCGATCTGCCACAGCGCGGCGAGCGAGACGGTGCCCATGAAGCCGGCCAGGGTGGCGCCGTCGGTGTGGAACGTGCCGGCCGGCAGCTGGTGGACGCCGAGCATCCAGACGAACGCGAGGGCGAGAACGAGGCCCGAGACCAGGCTCATCAGACCGGTCAGCGCGTGGATCATCCGGTAGCCGACGACCGCGCCGACCACGCTGACCAGGCCGATCACGATGATCGAGAGGGTCTCGTCGAGCCCGAACAGGCTGGAGACGGCCTGCCCGCCGAGAACCATGTTCGAGGCGAAGAAGCCGACGTACATGAAGATCACCAGGATGACGACCAGCAGGCTTCCGTACGAACCGAACTGCGCTCGCGTCTGCAGCATCTGCGGCACGCCCATCTGCGGGCCCTGCGCGGCGTGCAGCGCCATCACCACGCCGCCGACCGCGTGGCCGAGGACGAGTGCGATCACCGCGGCCCACACCGGCAGGCCGTAGACGGCGGTCGCGACCACGCCGGTGGCCACGGTGAGCAGCATGATGTTCGAGCCGAACCAGATGGTGAACAGGTCCCGCGCGCGACCGTGTCGCTCCGTGACGGGGATGTGGTCGATCGTGCGCTTCTCCACCGTCATGGTGGTCTCGACGTCTTGCTGCATCGGAATGTCCTTCCTGGAATGCCGGCTCCGGAGTGGGGCCCGAGCCCGCGATTCAGATCACGTTAGGCCCGGGTGGCGGACGCCGACCAACACCGGTTTTCGTTGCTCTGCATCGGCAGAACAGATGCCGAGGATCGTTGACATCGACTTCCCCTGGACCACACCTAAGACAGGGGAGAAATCGCTCGATGTATCGACGTGCCGGAGCGCGATGGCAGTGTTGTCTCCATGTCCGAGCTGGTTGACGCTGTCGTCGCGGGCCCAATCGACGGAATTGCCTAGTGCCGGGCCACCAACCTGTGCTCCACGCACAAACGAGAGCGGTCTCGGAGCAGGCCTGATGCCGGCACTCGACACGGGCACGCTCCCCCGACGTGAACGGGCTGATGCGGTCATCACCCACCTGCGGGAGATCGCACTGGCTTCGAAGGTCGTCCTCCAGGACCCGGACCGGGTGTTCATGTCCACGCGCGTCTACGACCTGGGCGAGGCGCAGCTGGTTCACCTGCGGCGATCGGGGCTCTTCATCGAGGTCGCTCGCGAGCGTGACGACATCCCTCCGGTGATTGCGATGATGCTGGGCTCGAAGGCCCGCGCGACGCGTGAGCAGTTCGATCACGCCGTGGAGCAGCGCGCGGGCGTCGTCGACATGGTCGAGCTGAACCAGCCTCACAAGGTGTGGAACCACACCAGCAGGAACGGCTGGTGCTTGAAGGTTCCGGCCGAGGCGTTGACGCTGCCACCGGGGGCGATCCGTCGTGCGCGGCCAGCGTTGGTGGGCGGTCCGCTTCAGGCGGTGTACGCGAGCCATCTCAAGACGCTGACCAGAGTGGTCCCGACGTTGGCCGGGCACCCGGCCACCGAGCAGCTCGGTGCCGCAACCGTGGCACTGACCCGCGCCGTGATCAGCTCCGCTGCGGACGACGGCGCTCAGGGGCGCGACGCGCTTCATGAGGCGCTACTACCACGGATTCAGGTGTTCGTTCGCGAGCATCTGCGTGATCCCGAGCTGAGCCCGGAGACGATCGCCTCCGCTCACCACATCTCGGTGCGCCTGTTGTACCGCGTGATGGCCGACGCCGGGTTGCAGCTCGAGCAGTGGATCATCGACCAGCGTCTCGAGGGGGCGCGGCGCGAGCTGGTTTCGGCCGGTGGGCGCCACAAGGACATCGCTGTGATCGCCCACCAATGGGCCTTCGCCACGCCGTCGCACTTCACCCGGCGCTTCCGGGCCAAGTACGGCGTGACTCCTCGAGAGTGGCGGCACAACCAGCACTGAGCAGCTGCACGGCAATCGTCCGCCGCATCGGACGTGCGCCCACAGACTAGCCGTCGTGCACACAAGGGCCACCGCTGAGGCTCCTGCCTTGGGACGATGCCGCTCGAGGAACCCGCGCAGAGTCGCCGGCCGAGCCCGATGAGGAGCTGATCATGCCAATCCTTCACCGACAGGCAGCAGGGACCAGCTCACGGTCGGCAGCGGCTCCGACATCGCCCGCCGCCGCGGTCTGCCACCGGGACCACCCCCTCGAGAGAGGTGCTCCCGATGGCAACGGGTCACGACGCTCCGGCTCAGTTGTCAGCAGCGCTACGAATGAGCGCGGTGACGACGTTGGGGTGGCTCATCATCGCGACGTGCGAGCTGTCGATGGCGATGGTCGTCGAGCCGGCACGCTTGGCCATCGCACGCTCGGCCTCGGGCGGGATGATCCGATCCTGCTTGGCCACGAGGAACCAGCTCGGAATCGTCTTCCAGGCAGGCTCGCCCGACGGTGTGACCAGGGCGGCGAGAGCCCCCGGCCGCTGCGCGGCCGCCATGAAGCCGGCAGTCTTCGCCGGGAGGTCTTGGGCGAAGAGCTGGTGGAACCACGCGGGGTCGATGTAGGCGTCCGCGTCGCCCGCGGGTGCCCCGGGGTAGGGCCGTACGACCAAGTGGTCGGTGACAGTGGTGTGTCCCCCGCCGAGGTTGTTCGCCGCGGCGACACTCTCGCCCTCGTCGGGCGCGTACGCAGCGACATAGACCAGGCTCTTCACGTGCGGGTTCCCGGTCGCGGCATCGGTGATCACCGCGCCGCCATAGGAGTGACCGACGAGCACGACTTCGCCGGTGATGGTGGACAGGAAGTCACGCAGGTACTGGCCGTCGGAGGCCGGGCCACGCAACGGGTTGGAGAATGCCACCACCGGGTAGCCGCTGGCAGACAGCCGGTCGGCCACGGCGGCCCAGCCGCTGGAGTCAGCGAAGGCACCGTGTACCAGGACGACGGTCGGCTTGGTCGACTGGTGAGTAGTGGCACCGGCGGCCGGACCCGGGCCAGCAAAGGGGACGAACGTGGCGATGGCCGCGAGCGCAAACGCGGCTGCCACGCGGGCGAGTCGAGAGTTCATGTTTTCCTCCTGAGTCGGATGGGACATGACCGATGCTCCGTTGGTGGAAGGGTCGGGTGGACCACGTGATCCACGTAGTCGATGACATGGCTGCCGACGGTGGCCTCGTGGGCAGGGAGGACGAGCGGCGTCAGCTGGGGTTGCTTCTCGGGCGCGCCCGCAACGGCCAAGGTGGGGCGATGCTCGTGGTCGGCGAGCCCGGCGTCGGCAAGACAGCGCTGCTGGAGGCGGCGAGCGCGACCGCGGAGGCGATGCAGGTGCTTCGCGTCACCGGCTTCGAGTCGGAGTCGACGATTCCGTACGCTGCGGTACAACGCCTGTGCATCCCGCTGCGAAGGCACCTCGATGCCCTTCCAACGCGGCAGCAAGATGCCCTACAGGTGGCGGCCGGCGTCGCCGAGGGCCCGCCTCCGGACCGATTCCTGGTCGGGTTGGGGATTCTCGGGCTGCTGACCGCGGCGGCTGCCGCGGACGCTGTTCTCTGCGTCGTCGACGATGCGCACCTGCTTGACCAGGAGAGCCTCGATGCACTGGCCTTCGTCGCTCGCCGGATCGAGTTCGAGCCGGTGGCCATGCTGTTCGCGGCCCGGGACGATATCGAGATCAGCACCCGGCTTAGTGGCGTCCGGGAGCTTCGTCTAGCCGGGCTGACGGTGGATGCCGCCGTCGTGTTGCTGACCCGGTCCATGGCCGAGCCGATGAGTCCGGTCGTCGCCGCGCAGGTCGTCGAGGCGATGAACGGCAACCCACTTGCGCTGATCGACCTGGCCCACGAGGTCTCCACGCGACAGCTGGAAGGCATGACACTGAGCGACGACCCGCTCCCCGTGGGATCGCGTCTCGAGGCGCACTACCTGCGCCGGGTGCGGGTCGCGGACGAGGCGGTGCAGGACTGGGTGCTCCTGGCTGCCGCCGACTCGACCGGAAGCCTCGAACTCGTCCGGTCAGCGGGGGACCTGCTCGGGATCGCTGCCGACACCGCGGACCATGCCGAGGAGGCCGGACTCATCGAGCTCGTCGGCGCCGTGCGGTTCCATCATCCCCTGGTGCGTTCGGCGGTGTACAACGCTGCGACCGGAGCACAGCGGCGCCGCGCGCACGGTGCCCTCGCCCGAGCTGCCGACGGAATGGGCCTGGTGGAGGCCGAGGCCTGGCATGCGTCGCGCGCGACGATCGGCACCGACCCCGAGGTCGCCGACCGGCTCGAGCACGCCGCAGATCTCGCAGCTTCCCGCGGAGGTCTGGCGTCACGCTCGAGCGTGCTCGCTCGGGCCGCCGAGCTGAGCCCGCCGGGACCGCTTCGCGCCGGCCGTCAGGTCGGCGCGGCCGAGGCGGCGCTGGCGGTCGGTTCCATCCACATCTCCCAGTCGCACCTGGCCGCCGTCGACCGAGCGGTCGCAGACCCAGTCGTCCTGGGGCGGGTCGCGGTCATGGAGACCTCGATTGCGTTGTTCACCGCCGACGCGAGCCGCGTGGCCCGCTGTACGGCCGATCTGGTCGAGGCGGCCGAGCAGTTTCGGGGCCGGGAGCCTGATCGAGAGCAGGACGCACTGTTGCGTGCCTTCCAGCTGTACATGACCGCGGACACGCGGGCGGAGGGCATCACCACTGCCGAGCTGGGTGCGCGCCTCACCGACGGTGCCGTGGCCGCCAGCGGCAGCTACGCGACGATCCTGCGTGGCATGGGCGCGCTGATGCAGCTGCCGTACGCCGACGGCGTACCGCTGGTCCGCGCCGCATATGACGAGATCGCCAAGTTGCCCGACCACCAATTGATCGGCATGGGATCGGCGATCGGCGCGCTCGGCATGTACCTGTGGGACGACGCGGGACGACGCGACCTCCTCGCCAGAGCAAGTGCCACGGCGCGGTCCGCCGGCGCTCTGCAGGACCTCGACACGTTGCTGTGGGTGGAATCGATCGCCGAGCTGTGGGGCGGCAGCGCGCGTAGGTCCGCCGATGCCGTCGACAACGTCCGCGAGGTCCGCCGAATCATGGGTTACGACGCGGAAAACGTCATCAACGCCGCGGTGATGGCTTGGACCGGCTATCCGCGTGAGGTCGTGCACGCGATAGCCGACGGAGCCGCCGCCGTGGGTTTCGGCGGCGTGTGGAGCGCCGCGGTCGCGGCTCTCGCGGCACGGGATCTGGCCGAAGGCTCCTATCGAGATGCGTACGAGAAGCTCCACCCGCTCGTTGCCCAGCCCTTTCTCCAGACCGGTCCGTCGTACTTTCCGGACTTCGTGGAGGCTGCGGTGCGAAGCGACCGTCCGGCGGCGGCCCGACCGGTCCTTGCCGACCTCGAGGACCGCGCCCGTGTCAACGGGTCGGCCTGGTGCCGCGGGGTCGCCGCGCGAGCACGCGGGCTCGCCACCACCGGGCTCGAGGCCGAGGAGCACTTCCAGTCGGCCATCGAGCTGTTGAACGCGAGCGTGGCACAGGTCGAGCTCGGCAGGGCGCATCTGGCGTACGGCGAATGGCTGCGCCGGGCACGGCGTCGTGCCGACGCCGGCCGGCACCTGGCGCTCGCGGAGGAGATCCTCGAGCAGGCTGGGGCCGCCATGTTCCTGCCGCGGGTCCGGGCAGAGCTGGCGGCAACAGGGGTGACAACCCGTGCCGGCGAACGGCCCCCGCGGCACGAGCTGACGTCGCAGGAGCTGACCATCGCCCGACTCGCGGGTGATGGTCACACCAATGCCGAGATCGGCGCGCAGCTCTTCATCAGTCCGAACACGGTCGACTACCACCTGCGCAAGGTGTTCCAGAAACTCGCCATCTCATCCCGCCGCCAGCTCACCGACCGCCTCGACGCGCTGGAGAACTGAGGACTACGTGATCCACGTGGTCCACACCCCGCCGTCCGTAACCAGGCTTGAAGCACCCAACCGCAATCGCAGCGTAAGGAGCCTCACCATGCCTCATGTGACCGCCGACGACGGCGCACAGATCTTCTACAAAGACCTAGGGAGCGACGGCACCCCGGTCCTGCTGAGCCACGGATGGCCGCTGAACGCCGACGCCTGGGAGGCGACGGCACTGTTCCTGGCCAACCACGGTCATCGGGTGATCGCCCACGACCGCCGCGGCCACGGTCGCTCCAGCCAGACCTGGCACGGCAACGAGATGGACACCTACGCAGACGACCTCGCCTGCCTCATCGACAAACTCGACCTCGTCGACCTCACCCTCGTCGGTCACTCCACCGGCGGCGGCGAGATCGTCCACTACGTAGGCCGCCATGGCACCGCGCGGGTCGCGAAGCTGGTGCTCGTCAGCGCCGTCCCGCCCCTGATGCTCCAGACCGACGACAACCCCGACGGCCTGCCGATCGACGTCTTCGACGCCATCCGAGCCGGCGAGACCGCGAACCGGTCGCAGCTCTACCGAGACCTCGCCGACGGGCCGTTCTTCGGGCACAACCGCCGCGGCGACGTCGCCCAAGGCTTCCGGGATGCATTCTGGCTGCAGAGCATGGCGTGCGGCCACCGTGCGGCGTACGAGTGCATCGCGGCCTTCTCCGCCACCGACTTCCGGCCGGACCTCGAGAAGGTCGACGTGCCCACGATGGTGATCCACGGCGATGACGACCAGATCGTGCCGTTCGAGGTCGGCGGGAAGCGGTCCGCCGAGCTCATCGCCGGTGCCGTGCTGAAGGTCTACGAGGGCAGCAGTCACGCGCTGCCCGACACCGATCGTGATCGGCTGCACGCCGACCTGCTCGCGTTCATCGACAACTGAGCCACCGACCATCAAGGAGACACCATGACCGACAGACCCGACACCATCGTCCTGGTGCACGGACTCTGGATGACTCCGCGCAGCTGGGAGGGCTGGGTGGCGTACTACGAGGCCCAAGGCCTCACCGTGCTGACACCGGCCTACCCCGGCTTCGAGATCGAGGTCGAGGCGCTGCGGGAGAACCCCGACATCATCGCGAACCTCACCGTGCCCGCGACCGTCGACCACCTTGCCTCGGTGATCGAGTCGCTCGCGACGCCTCCGATCATCATGGGGCACTCGTTCGGCGGCACGCTGACGCAGCTGCTGCTGGCCCGCGGACTCGGGTCGGCAGGAGTCGTCATCGACTCCGCCCCCACCGAGGGGGTGCGGGTCAATCCGATCTCGCAGGCCAAGTCGCTGTTCCCGGCGCTGAAGAATCCGGCCAATCGACACAAGGCGGTCGGTTTCACCGCGGAGGAGTTCCACTACGCCTTCACCAACACCCTCAGCGAGGAGGAGTCGCTGAAGGTCTGGGAACGCTACGCGATCGCGGCGCCAGGCAGCTGGGTGTGGGACTACGGGCTCATCGCCAACTTCAAGCCCGGCCATCAGGAAACCTGGGTGGACTACAAGGCGGACCGTGCCCCGCTGCTCTTCGTCGCCGGCGAGAAGGACCACATCATGCCATCCGCGGTGAACAGGTCGAACGCCAAGCACTACCGGCATTCGCCCGCCGTGACCGAGTACCGCGAGCTCGAGGGCCGCGACCACTGGACCTGTGGCGCGCCGGGCTGGGAGGCCGTGGCCGACGTGGCCTTGTCCTGGGCGCTCGAGCACGCACGCACGGATCAGCCGTGGACTGTCGGCTGACCCACCTCGGCGGCCCGACCGTCCTGATCGAGCTCGGAGGCTGGCGGATCCTGACCGATCCGACCTTCGACCCACCGGGGCGGCGCTACGGGTTCGGATTCGGCACCTCGTCCACCAAGACGGCCGGACCCGCGGTCTCCGTGGAGGAAGTCGGACCGGTCGACGTGGTGCTGCTCAGCCACGACCACCACGCCGACAACCTCGACACCCGCGGTCGGGAGCTGCTCCCGACCGCGGGCACGGTCATCACCACCGTGGCCGGTGCCCGCCGCCTGGCCTCCTCGAACACTGCTGGCCTTCGCCCGGGTGGGTTGGTCGCGCTCGACCGACCGGGCCGGCCCGCACTGACCGTGCGAGCGACACCCTGTCGGCACGGCCCGCCGCTGACCGGCCCGATCACGGGACCGGTGGTCGGGTTCGCGCTGAGCCTCGCCGACGCGGAGCAAGTGGCGCTGTGGATGACCGGCGACACGGTGCTGCATCGACCGCTGCGCAGGACCGCGAAACGGCTCGACGTCGACATCCTCCTGGCGCACCTGGGTGGCGTGCAGTTCCCGATCACCGGGCCGCTCCGGTACTCCATGAACAGCTCCGACGCGCGCGAGCTCATCCGGCTGACCGGCCCGCGCGTGACCGTTCCCGTGCACTACGAAGGCTGGTCCCATTTCCACGAACCGGAGACGCAGGCGCGAGCGACCCTGCCGGAACTCACCTGGCTCGAGCCCGGGCGCGCCACCGACATGGGCCCACTCTGAGGGATCTCCGGGCGCCGATCCTGCTCGACATGTCGGACCGTTCCGATCTCCGCATCGGGTCCCAGCCGGCGTGATTTCGCCTCACGCCAGCTGGGTGACCTCGCGCCGGAACGGCACCTCGTCGTTGGAGGGCAGGACGGCGTCGAACTCCTCGGCCGCGCGCCGTCCCGACCACACCGCGGCCGCGATCGTGCCGGGGCCCCAGGAGTCGCCGATGCCGCGTACGGAGGCGATCTCGCCGGCGTCGCGACGGGCGAGGAGGTCGAGGTAGAGCTCCTCGCGCGGGAGCCGGGCGGTCACCATGACGACGGCGTCGCAGTCGAGGTCGCGCTCGGCGCCGGCGTAGACGTCCTGGACCCGGACACCGCCGGCACCGACCGACACGACCGCGTGGTCGGTGATCCGGGTGATCCCGTTCTCGATCAGCCGGCGCTGGATCCGGTTGATCTCGAAGGTGTTGTTGGTCCACGACGAGACCTGCGCGCCGGTGGTCACGATCGAGACGTCGTAGCCCTTCTGCGCGAGCAGCTCGGCGACGACACCACCGAGGTAGTAGTGGTCGTCGTCGTAGACGACGACCTTCTTGCCGTCGGGCAGGCGGCCGGCGAAGAGGTCGTCGGGCCCGAGCACCTGCATGCCCTCGTCGATCGGCATCGCGGTCGTGTGGAAGCGCGCGACGCCGTCCGTACGCCAGGTGGCGCCGGTCGCGGTGATCACGTGCTCGAAGCCGAACTCGACGATGTCCTCACCGGTCATCGGGCTCTCGCGGTAGATCTCCACGTTGGGGAGCTCGGCGAGGACGGCCTCGCGGTACTCCTTGACCCGGCCCCACGCGGAGAGCCCCGGGAGCTTCGACTCGGCCGTGACCCGGCCGCCGAGGTCCCGACCGGCCTCGGCCATGACGACGTCGTAGCCCCGCAGGCCGAGGGCACGCGCGGCCTCCAGCCCGGACGGGCCGGCGCCGACGACGAGAACGCGCGAGTCGCTCTCCTTGGCGCGGATCTTCTCCGGGTGCCAGCCGCGGCGCCACTCCTCCCCCATGCTCGGGTTCTGGGTGCAGCGGATGGGCGACATGGTGAGGTCGCCGGAGACGCAGATGTTGCAGCCGATGCACTCGCGGATCAGGTTGAGCCGGCCGTCGCGGATCTTGTTGGGCAGGAACGGGTCCGCGATCGACGGACGGGCGGCGCCGATCAGGTCGAGGATGCCCGCCTTGACCTGGCGCACCATCGCGTCGGGCGAGGTGAACCGACCGACACCGACGACGGGCTTGGTGGTGAGCTTCTTCAGCCCGGCGACGAACTCCTCCTGACGGCCCTCGGGGGCGAACCGCGAGGTGACCGAGTCGCCCTCCCAGCTGCCCATCGCGAAGTCCCACAGGTCCGGCAGCTCACCGAGCTCGCGCAGCACGCCCTCGATGTCCTCGCGGGTGATGCCGCCGTCGATCTCCTCCTCGACCGTGATCCGGCAGGCCACGGCGGCGCGGCCGGCGACCTCCTCGATGGTGTCCTCCAGCAGCTCCTTGAGGAGCCGCATCCGGTTCTCCAGCGAGCCGCCGTACGCGTCGGTGCGGTTGTTGTAGCGCCGGGAGAGGAAGTGGTGCGGAGCGCCGTAGCCGTGGGCTCCGTAGACGTAGACGACGTCGTAGCCGGCCTCCAGGGAGCGCCGTACGGCATTGCGGTGCCAGCGCCGCAGGTCCTCGATGTCCTGCAGCGACATCGCCCGGGCCTGGACCGGTGCGATGGTGTCGGGCGCGACCGGCAGGTGCGCGGGCCCGAGCGGGGTCTCGCGGCTGAGCTGGTTCGGCGCGTTCATCCCGTTGTGGGCGAGCTCGATGCCGGCCAGGCCGCCGCCCTCGTGGATCGCGTCGGCGATCCGCTTCAACGCCGGCAGGTCCTGGTCGTCCCAGATCCGCAGCTCGATGAACGGCGCGATGTCGGAGGTCGCGTGGATCTCGACCTGCTCGGTGCACACCACCGACCAGCCGCCCTCGGCCTTGATCTTGCGCATCGCCGCCTGGGCGCTGGGGTCGCGGTAGCCCATGCCGTTGCAGTGCGGCACCTGGTAGAAGCGGTTCTTCGTGGTGAACGGCCCGATCTTCACGGGCTCGAACAGGATGTCGTACGCGGTCATCGGGTGGGCTCCTCGGCGGTGACGGACGGGACGGGGGCGCCGGCCTGGGCGCGGACGCGGGCACCACGGGCGTACCCGACGGCGCACAGCAGGAGCAGGCAGGCGAGGGTGCCGAGGGTGAATGCCTCGAAGGTCCCCTGGCTCACGCCCCAGTACTCCTTGAACGGGTAGGCCTCGCCGAACAGCCGCTCGAGCGTGCCGGGGAAGACCGCCACCCACGAGCCGAGCAGGACCCAGGCGAAGGCGATCCAGCCGAGCACTGCGAAGCCGCGGTCGGAGACCGGGACCCGGAACGGGCGCGGACGGTCGGGGTAGCGCGTACGCAGCCGGATGGCGGCCGGGATGACCAGCAGGTAGCTGAGCAGGAAGGTCGAGATCGAGATGGTGAGGACGACGCCGAAGATGGAGGCGCCGTCGCCGGTCACCTGCATGGCGACGAGCAGGAAGACGGTGGCCACGACACCGGAGAGCATGTTGACCCGCACCGGGGTGCCGAGGCCCTCGTGGAAGCGTCCGAAGAACCCGCCGAAGAAGGCGCCGTCGGCGGCGGTCATCGCCTGCATCCGGTCGGAGATGATCATCCACGCCGCGCCCTGGCTCATCAGGATGTAGACGAAGACGACGGCGGTGAGCTTGAGCAGCGGCTCGGCCGCGGCACCGTAGACGGAGTAGACCGTGCCGACGGCGTCGAGGAGACCGCCGATGCCGGTGATGTCGTCGCTGGGGACGACGAGCAGGATCGCGAAGATCGGCACCAGGTAGCAGACCGCGGCGGTCGCGCAGGACCGGAAGATCGAGACCGGTACGTCGCGGGCCGGGTTCTCCATCTCGCCGGCGGCGCTGTTGGAGGACTCGAAGCCGAGGTAGGCGAAGAGCAGGATCGGGACCGACCCGAACAGGCCGAGCAGGGTCGGGCTGAAGTCGCCGCCGCTGAGGCCGACGACGCCGTGCTGCACGGCGTAGATGACCGTGGTCAGCACGAAGAAGGCGAGCAGGCCGACCTTCAGGATCGCGCCGCTGGTCGGCAGCCACTTGCCCTTGGCCAGGCTGGCGATCGCCGCGACCACGGTGATCCAGATGAACACGATCTTGAACAGGTAGTCACCGACCGAGCCGTGCTCGAGCGGGGTGATGTAGGTGCTGACCGTCTCGGCGGCGAGGAACGCCATCGAGCCGCCGACCCACACCGGCTGGGTGATCCAGGTGAGGATCGCCGCCACCGCCGCGGCCGGGCGTCCGAAGGCGTCCCGGACCCAGGTGTAGGCCCCGCCTTCCTCGCTGAATGCCGCGCCGGTCTCGGCGAAGATCAGGCCGTACGGCACGAGGAAGAAGACCGCGAGCACGAGCGCCCACGTGAACGCCTCGGCGCCGTAGAGCGAGACCTGCCCGAGGGTCTCGAGGCCGACGACGGCGGCGATGAGCAGGAAGACGATGTCGAAGCGTCGTAGCGTCTTGCGGAGATGTGACTGCTGCTCGGCCGCGAGCGCGGTCGGCTGGTTGGTCTGCGTCATGATGTGTCCTGGCTGGTCTGGTGGCCGCTCGGGCGAGGTCAGTGGTTGATCCAGACGGTCTTGAGACCGACGTACTTGTCGAGGGCGTGGAGCGAGAGGTCGCGCCCGAAGCCGGAGCCCTTGAACCCGCCGAACGGGGTCCAGGCGCTGAAGGCGTCGACGCCGTTCACGGTCACGGTGCCGGCGTGGATCCGCTCGGCGAGCCGGTGCGCGCGGCTCAGGCTGCCGGTCGCGACGGAGGCGGCGAGACCGTAGGGCGTGTCGTTGGCGAGCGCGACGGCCTCCTCCTCGGTGTCGAAGGCGGTGATCGCCAGGACCGGCCCGAAGACCTCCTCGCGGGCGAGAGTCGAGGCCGGGTCGACGTCGTCGAAGACGGTCGGCTGGACGTAGCAGTCGCTGCCGTCGCGGGTGATCCGCTCACCACCGGTGACGAGGCGGGCCTCGGACGACCTGGCGCCGTCGACGAACTCCATGATCCGGTCGGTCTGCTCGGGCGAGACGATCGAGCCCATCCCGGCGGCCGGGTCGAGCGGGTCGCCCGGGGCGTACGCCTCCGCCTCCTTGGCGACGAGGTCGACGAACTCCTCGTGGACCTCCCGCTGCACCAGCACCCGGGAGTGCGCCGAGCAGACCGCGCCCTGGTTGAACCAGATGCCGAAGGCGGTCTGCTTGGCCGTCGCAGCGAGGTCCTCGGCGTCGGCGAAGACGACGTGCGGGCTCTTCCCGCCGCACTCGAGCCAGACCTGCTTGAGGTTCGACTGGCCGGCGTACTGCAGGAAGTACGCACCGACCTCGGTCGAGCCGGTGAAGGCGAGCACGTCGACGTCCGGGTGCAGTCCGAGCGCCTTGCCGGTCGTCTCGCCCAGGCCGGGGACGACGTTGAGGACGCCGTCGGGGATCCCGGCCTCGGCGGCGAGCTCGGCGATCCGCAGCGCCGAGGACGGCGACTGCTCGGCGGGCTTGAGCACGACGCTGTTGCCGGCGGCCATCGCCGGGGCGACCTTCCAGGCGAGCATGTCGACCGGGTAGTTCCACGGGACGACCGCGCCGACGACGCCGAGCGGGACGCGGCGGATCAGCGCGGTGGTGCCCGGCGGGGTCGGCGCGACCTCGTCGTTGATCTTGTCGATCGCCTCGGCGTAGTAGCGGAACAGGTTCACCGAGAACGGCAGGTCGAGGTCGTACGCATCCACGACCCGCTTGCCCATGTCGAGGGAGTCCAGAACGGCCAGCTCGGCGGCATGCTCGGCGAGGAGGTCGGCGAAGCGGAGCATCCGCTCCCGCCGGAAGGCGACCCCCGCCCGCGACCAGCCCCCGTCCTCGTACGCAGCCCGCGCCGCCCGCACGGCGGCGTCGACCCCCGCGGCGCCGGCGTCGGCGACCTCGGCGAGCAGGGCGCCGGTGGCGGGGTTGCGGTTCTCGAAGGAGCCCTCCGCGGTGTCGACGGAACGGCCGCCGACGAACGCTCGCGTCCGGGGACGGACCTCGGCGGCGATCTCTCGCAAGTCCTGGTGGGTACGCACAAGCAAGTCCTTTCTTTGCGCTTCACCGCAAATATGAGGCGCGCCACACCAGGTGTCAATCATTCGCCCGCAGATTTCACATACGCGTTACGGTTGGGCATGGCTCGACGCAAGGACCAGGCCGCTCGGCGCGAACATCTGACCGCGGCAACCCTGACCGTGATCGCGACTCACGGCTTGGCCGGCGCCACGATGAAGAACATCGCCACGGAGGCCGGCATCTCACCGCGGCTGATCGCCTACTACTACCCCGAGCTCGACGGGCTCATCGAGGCCGCCCACCAGGCCGCGACCGACCGCTACTACTGGTCGCGGCAGCGCGCGATCGAGGGCGACCTCTCCCCCGCCGAGAAGCTCGGCCGGCTGATGTACTCCGGCCTTCCCCGAGGTGAGGACCTCCTGCTGAGCCAGGTTCTCGACGAGATCTCGGTCAACGCAAGCCGCAGCCCGATGCACGCCACCCTGATGACGCTGCTCTTCGACCGCGAGGTCTCGCTCTACACCGCCGTGCTCGAGGTCGGACGCGCCACCGGCGCCTTCACGCTCACCGACTCGGCCGAGGCGATCGCCCGCAACTTCGTCGCCCTCGAGGACGCCTTCGGTCTCCACCTGCTCGCCCACAACTCGTCCCTGACCCTCGGGCGGGCCGAGCAGCAGCTGGCCAGCTACGCGCATTCCGCACTCGGCGTACGAGTCACCCCGATCGACCCCGAGTTGCCCAAGACCGCAAAGAACTCCGGCCCGCGAGGCTGAGACCGGACCGCCGCCCGACTCCGCCAACACACCCCGCCTCAACGGACCCCGGTGAGACCTGCCCGAACCCCGCTCGAACGCGTCTCCCCAGGGTCCAGTCATCGACGCCCACAAGCCCCGAGCAAATACCGCATCGCGGAATTTGATTTTCATATTTGTCACACAGGAGGTCTTGACTCGTAACGTGACCGAGATCACTCTTGGTATACCGAATCCCAAATCTCGGACCGAGTGCGACTCGACGAAAGAGAACCCCCATGACCACGACATCCCGCTCAGGCGCGGCCACCGAGGCTGAGACCAGCCGCAACAGCCGCCCCACCCGCGTACGTTGGAAGATCTTCCTTCTCCTGCTGCTCCTGGTGACCATCAACTACGTCGACCGTGGCTCGATCTCGGTCGCGCTCCCCCTGATCAAGGAGGAGTTCGGACTCTCCGCCGAGGCGACCGGGCTCGCGCTCTCGGCGTTCTTCTGGACCTACGCGCTCATGCAGATCCCTGGCGGATGGCTGATCGACAAGCTCCAGCCGCGCCGCATCGTCTTCGCCTCCACGCTCGGCTGGGGTGTCGCCCAGACGCTCACCGCCGGCGCGACGGGTATGGGCTCGCTGATGGGCCTGCGGATGCTGCTCGGCGCCGCCGAGGCGCCGATCATGCCCGCCGGCGGCAAGCTCAACGCGCTGTGGATGCCGTGGCGCGAGCGCGGTCGCGGCGCGGTCATCCTCGACTCCGGCGCCCCGCTGGGTGCCGCCGTCGGTGGCATCGCGATCACCGGTCTCATCGCGGCGACCGGTGGCTGGCGCGAGGCGTTCGTCGTGGCCGGTCTCGCCACCGTCGCGGTCGGGCTGCTGGCGTACTGGTACGTCCGCGACACCCCGCGCAACCACCCCGGTGTCAACGAGGCGGAGGCGGAGCTGATCGAGACCTCCCATGCCGAGGAGGACGCCCAGGCTCCGGCAGGTGAGGGCCGGACCGGGCTGATGCCGTACCTCCGCCACCGCTCGTTCTGGGCGATGTGCCTGGCCTGGATGGGCTTCAACGGAGTGTTCTACGGACTGCTCACCTGGGGGCCGCTCTACCTCTCCGAGGCCAAGGGGTTCGACCTGAAGACGCTCGGCTGGTCGACGTTCGTGATCTTCGGCGCCGGGTTCGTCGGTGAGATCACCGGCGGCTTCCTCGCCGACCACCTCCGCGGCCGCGGCATCGCATCCAACCGGGTGCTCCGGCCCCTGCTCGGCGGCGCCGGCGTACTCGTGATCGCAGCTCTCGTCGGCGTCACCGTGATCCCGAACGCGATCACCGCCGTCGTCCTGCTCTCGGTCGTGCTGTTCTTCCTGCGGTGGGTCGGGCTGATGTGGAGCGTCCCGTCGATCCTCGGTGGCCGCGCCAACGCCGGCGTGCTCGGTGGCGCGATGAACTTCAGCGGCAACATCGCCGGCATCTGCACCCCGCTGATCGTGGGGCTGATCGTCGGCGCGACCGGCGGCGACTACGGCCCCGCGCTGCTCTACTTCGTCGGCGCCGGGGTGCTGATGACCCTGAGCGTCGTCACCCTCGACTACAGCCGCCGGCTCCCGGTCTGAGGAGGCTGACCTTGAACGACAACCGCCCGGTACGCATCGGCATGATCACGCCGTCGTCCAACACCTGCCTGGAGCCGATGACGTACCGGCTGCTCGGCGGCCGCCGCGACGTCACCGCCCACTTCGCGCGGCTGCCGGTGCAGCGGATCGCTCTCGACGCCTCCTCGACGGGTCAGTTCTCCCCCGAGGCGATGGTGGCCGCCGCGCAGCAGCTCGCCGACGCCAGGATCGACGTCGTGGTCTGGAACGGCACCGCCGGCTCCTGGCTCGGCATCGACCACGACCGGGACCTCGCCCGGCTGCTCAGCGACGCCACCGGCGTACCCGCGACCACCTCGACGCTCGCGATGCTCGAGGCGTGCCGGGCGTACGACGTCACCCGGCTCGGTCTCGCGACGCCCTACACGCCCGACGTGAACGAGCAGATCGTCGGCGTGTACGCGGACAGTGGCATCGAGGTCGTCGCCGACGCGCTCGGGATCAGCGACAACGAGGCCTTCGCCCGGGTGCCACCGGAGACCGTGGCCGGGCAGCTCCGGACCGTCGCGCCGGGCATGCAGGCGGTCGGGGTGCTGTGCACGAACGTGTACGGCGCCGAGCTCGCCGAGCCGCTCGAGAGCGAGCTCGGTGTCCCGGTGCTCGACTCGGTCACGGTCACGCTGTGGCACGCGCTGCTGCTCACCGGCTCCCGCGGCTCCGCGGGGTTCGGCACGCTGCTGCGCGAGGGTCTCGGCAGTGTGGCCGTCGGCTGAGCGTCCCGGGCTCTACTCTTCTCCCCAGGAGGCGATCAATGTCCGACAGTCCCATTCCGCTCGGGTTGGCACACACCCCGCTGCGGAGCCAGACCCGTGACGAGATCCGGCAGCGGATCATCGACGGCCGGCTCACGCCCGGCACCCGCATCGTCGAGCGTGAGCTAGCGGCCGAGCTGCAGGTGTCCCGGGTGCCCGTGCGGGAGGCCCTCCGGATGCTCGAGTCCGAGGGCTTCCTCGAGGTGGTCCCGCGTCGCGGGGTGGTGGTGAAGCGGATGACCCGTCGTGACGTGGAGGAGCTCTTCGACGTACGCCAGTCGCTCGAGGTGCTCGCCACCCGGCGGGCGACCGAGCGGGTCACCGCCGAGGACCTCGCCCGGCTGCGGAGCATCCTCGACGGGGTCGACCGCGCCATCGCGGCCGATGACACCGAGGAGATCGGCCGCGGCAACGAGAGGTTCCACGACGCGATCATCGCGATGGCCGACAACAACCTCCTGGCCGCGATGCTCGAGCCGCTGCAGGGCCGTCTCCACTGGCTGTTCCGGCAGAACCAGAACGCCACCGAGCTCCAGCGCGAGCACCGGACCCTGTACGACGCCATCGCCTCGGGCGATCCCGAGCGGGCCGCCGCCCAGGCCCTCGCCCACGTGCTCGAGAACCGCGACGTCGCCCGCGAGCTGCTCTTCGACAGCCGGGACGAGGCGGACTCGGCCGGCTGAGGCCCGGCACGATCCTCGACATCGGCTGACGCCGCACACCGTTGGTATACCGAATCCCAAACGGGAGGAACTCATGCAGCTGCTCGTGATCAACCCGAACATCAGCACGTCGGTCTCGGACCTGATCGAGAGCGAGGCCCGCCGGGCGGCGAGCCCCGGGACCGAGATCGTGATGCGTACGGCACGGAGCGGTGTCGCCTACATCGAGACCCGCCTCGAGTCGATGCTCGCCGGGCCAGCGGTCGCGGAGGCCATCGCGAGCGCCCACTCGGGCGTGGATGCGATCGTCGTCGCCGCCTTCGGCGACCCGGGCATGCCCGCGCTCAAGGAGCTCGTCGACGTACCCGTCATCGGGATCACCGAGGCCGCGCTCGCGACCGCCTCGCTGCTCGGGGCACGGATGTCGATCGTCGCCATCTCCGAGCGGATCGCGCCCTGGTACCGCGACTGCGTCGAGCGCAACGGCCTGCTCGGACGGCTCGCCTCGATCCGCTCGCTCCGCGACCCGCTGCGCGGGATCGGCACCGTCCAGGACGACTTCGGTCCCGAGCTCGTACGTCTCGCCAACCAGGTGGTGACCGACGACGGCGCCGACGTCGTCATCCTCGCCGGCGCCCCGCTGGCGGGCCTGGCTCGCGAGGTGGCCGACCGGATCCCCGTCCCTGTCGTCGACGGGGTCTCGGCCGGCATCGCCCAGGCGGAGACGCTGGTGCGGCTCGCGCCGCGCCCGGCGCGCGCGGGGTCGTACGCGGGTCCGCCCGGGAAGGAGCACGCCGGCCTCTCCCCCGCCCTCGGCGCCGCACTCACCGCCGCCCAGCTGCGCTGACCGGTCACCCACGATCCCAGGAGGACTCACCGATGGTTCTGGACCTGCTCATCATCAATGCGACCGTCGTGAACGCGAGCGGCAGGGTCGCGGCGCACGTCGGGGTCGCCGACGGCCGGATCGCCGCGCTGCTCTCGCCGGATGCGGAGCTGCCCGAGGCACGGCGCACGATCGACGCGACCGGCCGGCTGCTGATCCCGGGCGGCGTCGACCCGCACTGTCACGTCGAGCAGGTGACGGGTGCGTACAAGTCGCTCGACACCTATCGGACCGCGACGACCGCGGCCCTCCACGGCGGCACCACGACGATCATCGACTTCGGCATCCCCGCCGACCCCACCGAGAGCCCGATCGAGGCGCTCCACAACAAGCTGAAGCTGATCGACGGCTCCCGCTGCGACGTCTCGCTCCACGGGTCGGTGATCGCGTGGGACGACACCGTGCCGGCACAGCTCGAGGAGATGGCCCAGCTGGGCGTCCGCTCGGTGAAGCTCTACACCACCAACCGCGGCACCACCATGGCCGACGAGGACACCATCCTGCGCGTGATGAAGGAGATGGTGCGGCTCGACGGGCTCACCTACATCCACTCTGAGCACGACGCGATCGTCGTCGACCGCACGGCCACCTGTGCCGCGGAGGGAGGCCTCGGGATCGAGCAGCTCCCCCACTCGCGCCCGGCTCTGTCCGAGGAGGCGTCGGTCCGGGAGATGCTCGCGGTCGCCGATTACACCGGCGCCCCCGTCTACTTCGTGCACCAGACCACCCCGGCAGCGGTCCAGGCGGTGGCCGAGGCACGCGCCCGCGGCCAGCTGGTCTTCACCGAGACCTGCCCCCACTACCTGCTGCTCGACGAGTCCGTCTACGCCTCGCCCCACCCCGAGAAGTTCGCCTGCTGCCCGCCGATGCGCCCGGCCGAGACGGTGGCGGGGCTGGCGCGGGAGGTCGCGCTCGGAAACGTGGACACGATCGCCTCCGACCACTCGTGCTACGACCTCGCGCAGAAGCGCGAGTGCCGCCATGACGTACGCCGGATGCCGCACGGTCTCCCCGGCGTCGAGACCCGGATGCCGGCGGCCTACACCGCGGTGGTGACCGAAGGCGGGCTCCCGGTCGAGCGCTTCGTGGACCTCTTCGCCACCGCGCCGGCGCGCATCAACGGCCTCGTCTCCAAGGGCGTCGTCGCGGTCGGGTACGACGCGGACCTGGTCGTCCTCGACCCGTCCGAGACCCGGCGGGTCGACGGTGCCACCCTCCACCAGGGCTCGGACTTCTCACCGTTCGACGACCTCGAGCTGACCGGGTGGCCGAGCATCGTCGTCAGCGGTGGCCGGGTCGTGGTCGAGGACGGGACCTTCACCGATCCCGGGCCGGTCGGGCGCTTCGTGCCCCGCCTCGGCGTCGACTCGTCGATGCGGAGACCGGCCTCCCCGGGCGAGCCGGTCAGTCCTCGGCCGGGCCCCCGATGACGACCGGGCGGCCCGCGACGTACCCGGCACAGATCTGGATGACGGCGATGCCGAGCAGCAGGGCGATCGGGACCGACCACGACCCGGTGGAGTCTCGGAGCAGGCCGACGAGGAAGGGGCCGCCGGCGGCGAGCAGGTAGCCGATGCTCTGGGCCATCGAGGAGAGCGCGGTGGTGCCGGCGGTGGTCGCGGTGCGGATGCTGAACAGGGTCAGCGCGACCGGGAAGACCGCGCCGCCGATGCCGACCAGCACCGCCCAGAGCCAGGCGCCGGCGACGGGGGCGAACCAGAGGCCGGCGAACCCGAGGGCCAGCAGCGCGGTCAGGACCGCGATCAGGTGGCCCTGCGAGGACGCCCGGATCGCGAGCGAGGGAGCCAGGAAGAAGACGGGTACGCCGACCAGGATGCTCACCGCGAGCAGGAGCCCGGCCGTCGCGTGCCCGAAGCCGGCGTAGGCGTAGATGCTGGGCAGCCAGCTCATCACGACGTACGCGAAGAGCGACTGGGTGCCGAAGACGACGGTCACGGCCCAAGCCACCGGCTCACGCCACAGCGAGACCCGGGACCCGCCGTCGCGGCGCCGGCCGTGGTCGCGCAGGTGCGGCACCCACGCCAGCAGGGCCAGGATGGCGAGCAGCGCCCAGACGCCGAGGCCGACCCGCCAGCTCCCGGCCGCCTCGGCGATCGGCACGGTGACCCCGGCAGCGACCGCCGCCCCCAGCGACATCACCGCGCTGTAGGCGCCGGTGACCGAGCCGACGCGGTTCGGGAAGCCCTCCTTGACGACGGCGGGAAGCAGCACGTTGGCGAGCGCGATGCCGGCGCACGCGACGAACGTGCCGGCGAGCAGCAGCCAGGGGTCGCCGATCACCCGGACCAGCAGGCCGGCCACCAGGAGGCCGAGCGCGACCCCGATCCCGCGGTGCACACCGAGCCGGCGCGCGAGCGTCATCCCGGTCGCACCGACGACCGCGAAGCACAGCACCGGCAGCGACGTCAGGAAGGATCTGGTGCCGGCCGAGAGCCCGTCGAGCCCGTCGAGCAGGGCGCCGAGCGAGGTGATGCCGCCGCGCAGGTTCACCGCCACCAGCAGGACTGCCACCAGGAGCCACGCTGTCGACCGGACGGCCGGGCTCGACGTCGTGGACTCGGGGCGGTTCTGGAGTCGGGAGGTCACACCCACTAGAATGCCAGACATCGGATGATTGGACGAAAGGACGGCATCGTGCCGCTCTCCACCACCACGCCTCGCTCCCTGGTCGACCAGGCGATCGACGGCATGCGCGCGCTGCTCGCCGACGGCGAGTGGGCCGTCGGCACCCGCATCCCGCCCGAGCCCGAGCTCGCCGCGGCGCTCGGCGTCAGCCGCAACACGGTCCGCGAGGCGGTGCGGGCCCTGGCCCACACCGGCGTGCTGGAGGTGCGCCGCGGAGACGGGACGTACGTCGCGGCCGCCAACGAGGTCGCCGCGATGGTGCGGCGCCAGGTTGGCCGGGTCGACCTGCGCCACGTCCTCGAGGTCCGCCACGCGATCGAGACCCGGGCCGCCGCGCTGGCCGCCGAGCGCCGTTCCGAG
Source organism: Nocardioides sp. NPDC126508 (assembly GCA_040302365.1). Lineage (GTDB taxonomy): Bacteria > Actinomycetota > Actinomycetes > Propionibacteriales > Nocardioidaceae > Nocardioides. Next base: position 414,199 of record JBEOUM010000001.1, on the reverse strand, counting down.
GACGACCTACGCGCGCTGACCGCGGTGATGGAGCGGCGTGCCGCCGCCGTCGCGGCCGGGGACGCCGACACCTTCGCGGACGCGGACGCGGAGTTCCACCTCGGGGTGGTCGCCGCGACCCACAACCCGCTGCTCATCGAGCTCTACGCCGGCTTCGAGGACACCCTGCGCGCGACCATCCACCTCGACGACGAGACGGCCGAGCTCGCCGACGAGCACGTCGCCGTCTTCGACGCCGTCCGCGCCCAGGACGCCGGCGCCGCCGCGGCCGCCGTCACCGGGCTGCTTCACACGCTCGCCCGCTGACGGACCTGGGCGGCCCAGCCCCTCAGCGCGGCCTCGGCCGCATGGAAACCGCCCATGCCGTGGACCCCGCCGCCCGGCGCCGTCGCCGAGGAGCAGAGGTAGACGCCCGGGACGCCGAGGGCGTACGGATCGAGCGCGGGCCGCGGCCGGAAGGCGATCTGGCGGGCGGTGTTGGCGCCGGCGCTGATGTCGCCGCCCACCCAGTTGGGGTTGTACGTCTCGAACTCGGCCGGGGTGCGCGTGGAGACGGCCACGATGCGCTCCCGGAAGCCGGGCGCGAAGCGTTCGACCTGGCCGAGGATCGCCTCGGTGGCGTCGCCGTCGTAGGCGTGCGGGACGTGGGCGTAGGCGTAGATCGGGTTGACCGAGCCGTTGGAGCGGGTCGGGTCGGCGAGGTACTGCTGGCCGAGGAGGACGAACGGCCGCTCGGGCATCACGCCTCGGGTCGTCTCCTTCTCGATCGCGGCGATCTCGGCGGCCGTACCTCCCAGGTGCAGCGTGCCGGCGCGACGGCACTCATCGTTCTTCCACGGGATATCGCCCTCGATCGCGATGTCGACCTTGAACGCCGCCGGGCCGTAGGTATACCGGCCCAGCGCCCGGCGTACGCGGGTGGGCAGCGCGTCGCCCACGATCTCGAGCGCCCCGGCAGGAGCGGTGTCGAGCAGCACGACCTCGGGGCGGCCCCCGGCGAGGTCGCGCAGCTGGTCGAGGGACGTGACCCGGACGCCCGTGACCACCGAGCCCCCGAGTGCGGCCAGCTCGGCCAGCAACGCGCGGGTGATGCTCTCGGAGCCGCCCTCGGCCACCGGCCAGCCCACGGCGTGGGTGGCCGCGGTCAGCATCAGGCCGACCGAGCTGCTGAGCGGGGTGTCGAGCCGACCGAACGCATGCGCGGCGACACCCATGAACAGCGCCCGCGCCGGGTCGTCGCGGAACCGGCGCACCGCCCAGGTCGCCGGCTGCAGGGCGTCGAGGCCGAAGCGGCTCAGGACGACCGGGTGACGCGGCACGTGCACCACCGGCTGGAACACCTCGTCGATGAGCGCCTCGAAGTTGCCGGTGGGGTTGGCGAAGAGCCGGTCCCAGCGGTCGGCGTCCGCGCCGAGCGAGCGCCGGGTCAGCTCCCGGTCGCGGGCCGCGACCCCCGCCCGGCCGTCGTCGAGCGGGTGCGCGAGATCGATCTCCGGCCACAGCCAGCGCAGGCCGTGCCGCTCCAGCCCCAGCGAGGCGAAGTAGGGCGAGGCGACCCCGGTCGGGTGGAACGCGGAGCAGTCGTCGTGGAGCACCCCGGGCACCGTCCGCTCGCTGGTCCGGGTGCCGCCCCCGGGCCGGTCGTACGCCTCGACGACGGTGACGTCCATCCCGGCCTGGGCGAGCCGGATCGCGCCGGCCAGCCCGTTGGGCCCGCTGCCCACCACCACAGCCGTGCTCATACTGCCTGCTCCGTATCGCTCGACGTGTCGCTCGCGGGTCCCTCCGTCAGCGTACGCCGCCGCTCGAACCCCTCCGCTGCCCAGGTGACCCGCAGCGGGACCGGCCCGTTCGGCAGCCAGGGCTGCTCGGCCACGCAGTCGCGTACGTCCCAGGTGCCCGTCTCGACGACGCCGAGGGCGGCGTCGATGACCCGGTAGGCCTGCGGCGGGTTGGCCCAGGGAACGGCCTGCGACTCGCAGTAGGCGACCACGAGGTCTCCGGGGGCGAGGTCCAGGCGCTTCTGGACGGCAGCGACGAGGCGCTCGTCGTGGAGGTGGCCGTCGCCGAAGTTCCAGCCGAGGACGGCGTTGCAGACGAACTCGCCGTCGCGGACCGTCCGCTCCTCGATGTCGTCCAGGTGCTCGTAGAGCACCGAGAACAGGCCCCGTCCCTGGCTGTGCATGGAGCGCCAGGCGAGCACCTTCTGCATGGTCATCTCGGCGTCGTCGGGCTCGTAGGGCGTGGGCTTCATCCGCTGGAGCTGGTCGAGCTGGTTCTCGACGAGCGGCAGCTCGTTGAGCCGCTCCTCCACCCCGGGCCTCATCGTCCAGACCGCGGAGGCCCAGTTGCCGGCGTACTGCCGCATCGAGGGCAGGAAGGAGACCAGGTCGGGGCGGAGGTTGCCGAGGACCGGGCCGAAGCAGAGCAGCGCGAAGATCGGGATCAGCAGCAGCGGCTCGGAGAAGTTCCAGATGTTGTAGACCGAGGCGTCGAACCCTCCGCCGAGCCCGCCCCACAGCACGATCGCGATGTAGCCGAAGTAGACGTTCCACTCCAGCGGCACCGCCAGCGGGAAGGTCGAGGTGATGAAGACGTGGAAGACGGCCATCGCGATCGCACCGAGGAGGGCGACCGTGTTGTCCGTCGTCACCAGCAGCACCAGCGGGATCAGGATCTCGACGGTCGTGCCGCCGACGTGCGCCATGAACCAGGCCAGCCGGCCGGGCCGCAGGTCGCGGGGAGCGTCGCGGTAGTGCCACCGCTTGAGGAAGCCGGGTTGGCCGGGGCTGTTGGAGATCATCGGCGGGACCACGTTGACGAAGTGCTCGCCGAGCTTGGAGACGCCGGCACCGATCCAGACGACGCAGATGATGATCTTGAACGCGACGACGAGATCCACGAAGGCGGCACTGGTCTCCGAGCCCATCACCAGAGCGCCGAGGGTGGCGGACATGAGCATGATCGGGAGATACTGCTCGGAGCGGGCCGCGAGGAAGACCACCTTGTCACGCAGGCCCATCAGCGGCATCGCGATCAGGATCGGGACGAACGCCTCGGGCGGGACGAGCTCCTGGGGGCCGGAGCCCTCGGGGAGGAACGGGACCGGCTCGGCGGAGGCCAGCAGCGGGTAGACGAGGCTGGCCAGCACCGCGACGTACAGGACGACGTCGAGGACCGTGCGCTCGTCACCGCCGGTGCCCGGCACGTGGCGGCCCCAGGGCGCCATCCGGATCGTGCCCGGACGCAGCCAGTAGCGGATGTTGCCGAGCATGGGCGCGAAGTGGCCGCACAGCGGGCCGAAGGCGCCGCCGAGACCGATCACCTCGAGCAGCATCAGCCACACCGCGAGCTTCTGGTAGACGACCACGTTGTCGAACCAGGAGGCCGGGTCGCCGAGGTGCACGTGGGTGGTCGTCCACGAGGTGATCGCGAGACCGAGCGCGAAGTAGAGGCCCAGCATCTTCAGGATGTAGACGACGTGCAGGACCCGAGGGGTCCCGAAGCCGTCCTCGACCCAGTGGGTGGCGAGGATCCGGATGCGCTCGCGCAGCGGGAGGCGTACGAATTCGGCGGGCGGAACGGGCGGTGGGGAGGGGGCGAGGAATCCCATCTCAGGCTCCTTGGAGTGCGAGCGCGGCCCGCAGGGCCGGCTTGTCGGTCTTGCCGACGGGGTTCTTGGGAAGCGCGTCGAGCACGGTGATCGAGACCGGGACCTTGATCTTGGTGAGCTGCTCACGACACAGGGCACGCAGCTCGTCCTCGGTCGCGGTGCGTTCGGGATGCAGGGCGACGTACGCCACGGGCACCTCGCCGTAGGTCGGGTGCGGGGCACCGACGACGGCCGCGTCCAGGACCGCCGGATGGGTGTGCAGGACCGTCTCGATCTCCTTGGGGTAGATGTTCTCCCCGCCTCGGATGATCATGTCCTTGGTCCGGTCGACGATGGTCAGGTAGCCGTCCTCGTCGAGGATGCCGACATCGCCGGTGTGCAGCCAGCCGTCGCCGAGCGCGGCCGCGGTGGCGTCATCGCGGTTCAGGTAGCCCTGCATGACGGTGGCGCCCTTGATCACGACCTCGCCGCGCTCCCCCGCCGGCTGCAGACGGCCGTCGGCGCCCATCACGGCGACCTCCTGGCCCGGCAGCGCGACCCCGACGGTGCCGGGCTTGCGCGGGCCGTCGACCGGGTTGGCGGTGGACGCGCAGGTGCCCTCGGTCAGCCCGTAGCCCTCGACCAGCGGGAACCCGAACCGCTCCTCGGTCGCCCGGATCAGCTCCGTGGACGCGGGCGCCGCACCGCAGATCGCGAACCGGACCGAGCTGGTGTCGCGTACGACGGTGGCGGGCAGGGCCACCAGGTGGGTGTAGATCGTCGGCACGGCGGAGAAGTACGTCGGCCGCAGCCGCTCGATCGTGTCGAGGAACTCGACCGGGTGGAACCGCCCCAAGATCGTGAGCTGTCCCCCACCCCGCATCGTCGCCACGAAGCTGACGCAGATCGCGTTGACGTGGAAGAGCGGCAGGACCAGCAGGCAGTGGTCGCGCTCGGTGAGCGTGAACGCCCGGCCCATCGAGTCCGCCATCGCGGCGACGTTGGAGTGGTTCAGCATCACGCCCTTGGGCCGGCCGGTCGAGCCGCTGGTGTAGATCAGCAGCGCGAGGTCGTCGCTCGACGTGGCCGGGCGGGGCCGCGTCCGGCCGACGGGTGCCGTACGCAGCTCGTCGACGAGCAGGCTGCGGCGACCGCCGTCGGGGGCGTCGGCGGCGGCCTTGATCACGAGCGCGGCGTCCGCGTCCTCGATCTGGTAGTCGGCCTCGTTCGCGGTGAAGACCGGGTTGACCGGCGTCGCCGCGGCACCGAGCCGCCACGCGGCGACGAGGCTGACCAGCAGCTCGACCCGGTTGGGCAGCATGATCGCCACGACCGAGCCGGGCCCGACGCCGAGGTCGGCGAACTGCTCGGCGGCGCCGTCCACCCGAGTAGCGAACTCGGCGTAGGTCAGCTCGACCCGGTCGTCGCGCATGCATGGCCGGTCCGCCCGTTCGTCGGGCTGGTTCCAGGGCAGGTGGTCGAGGTCCATGCGCGCTCCTCAGCGGTGGGTGGCGGGTGTGAGGCAGACGATAGGAACGAAGGGGTGCCCTCGGATTGGGTCGAGAGCACGAAGATTCGGCGCGCGTTTGTGACAGGCTTCACAGCATGGGACGAGTGAGTGGAACCCCTGCCGAGACCCAGGCCCGGGCAGAGGACCGGGCGGCGGAGATCACCAGGATGATGGGCGCCGGCCTGACCGATCTGGCCACCGCTCTGCACAGCGAGATCGCGGAGGCCATCCCCGAGCTGCCGGGGGGACGACGTCATCCTCGAGCTGCTCCGGGCGAGCGTCGAGAGCAACGTCGAGACCTTCTTCCACATGCTCCAGCACGGGATCGCGACCGAGGAGATCCCGCCACCGCCGGCGGCGATCGAGTACGCCCGGCGGCTGGCCCAGCGTGGCATCTCCTCGAACGCGCTGCTCCGGGCCTACCGCATCGGTCAGAACCGGGTGCTGGACCTGGCCGTCGCGGAGGTCGCCCGCCACGAGCCCGACCGAGCGGTCGCCCTGGCCGCGGCACAGATCCTCCAGCGTGGCGGCTTCGCGTACGTCGACCGGATCTCCGAGCAGGTCGTGGCCGAGTACGAGTCCGAGCGGGAGCGCTGGCTGGCCAACCGCAACACCGTCCGCGCGGACACCCTGGCCGCCCTCCTGGTCGGCGATCACGTCGACCTCGGCGGGGCGGAGAACGCGCTCGGCTACCGCCTGCGGCAGCACCACCTCGGGCTCATCGTGTGGGACGCCGACGGCGATGGTGCGCCCAGCGGGCTGCGGCGGCTGGAGACCCTCGTCGCCGCGATCGGCGAGCGGGTCGGGGCCGTCGGGCAGCCGCTCTTCATGCCGCAGGACAGCAGTCGGGCCTGGGCGTGGATCCCGTTGGGTCGGGCGGCGCGTACGCAGGCTCTGGACCTGCCGTCGATCGGCGACCTGGTCTCCGACACCGCCACGGCCGGCACCCGGGTGGCACTCGGCCGGCCCCACGCGGCCGTCGGCGGGTTCCGGGTCTCTCATGAGGAGGCTGTCCGGGCCCACACCGTCGCGACCACCGCCAACGACCGGGCCTCGGCAGTGACCACCTTCGACGACCCGGGCGTGCAGATCGCCTCGATCCTCGCCCACGACCTCGACGGCACCCGCCAGCTGGTGGCGAGCTCCCTGGGCGGGCTCGCCACCGATGACGAGCCCCACCAGCGCCTGCGCGAGACCCTGCTCGCCTTCCTCGGCGCGAAGAGCAGCTACCTCGCCACGGCCGAGGTCCTGCACGTGCACAAGAACACCGTGAAGTACCGCGTCGACAAGGCCGCGGAGGTGCGTGGGCGCGCGATCGACGAGGACCGCTTGAACCTGGAGGTCGCGCTCTCTGCCTGTAAGTGGCTCGGCGCCCCTGTTCTGAGCCGTAGCATCTCCGCATGATCGACTTCGTCAAGCTGGTCGTCGACCTCGTCCTCAAGGCCGTTCCGGGCATCCTCAGCAGGAACGAACGCGACCAGGCGGCGCGTCTCGGGGCGGACCTGTTCCTCCTCTACGTACAGGTCAACGACGTGCTCGTGCGGGCCGAGCTGATCGTCACCCAGATGGAGCGCTACGACCGGGCCGTGGACCTCGAGCTGGCCACGGCTCGCGGATCGCTGCTCCAGCTGGTGCCGGAGCAGATCGCCGACCTCCGGGAGGTCACCGGTCGTCTCCAGGCACTGCACTGGGAGCTGGGGGTGCTCGACGGCCGGTCCTCCGCCTCCCTCGAGTTCCTGCTCGGGATGAAGAGCTCGGCGCTGGACCAGCTCTCGTACGCGCTCACTCTCGACCACCTCCCGCTGGGGACCACGACGGTCGAGGTCGACGACGACGGGATCCGGTGGCCGGAGGTCCAGCCGGCACACCATGCCCGCTGGACGGTGTTCGACAACCTTCGCGAGGAGCTCGGCCGGGATCACCCCACCCGCGAGGACGAGGCGCACCGCATCCGCACCTATCTCGAGCGCCGGCAGCCGCGGGAGGAGATGCGGGCGATCCGCGAGAACCTCGAGAAGCTGCGCGAGGCGATCGCGGCCAACTTCACCCTCCAGGACATCCTGATCCGGGCCGGCGACCCACGCCTCGACCACCGTCGCCGGCGCTAGCGTCCGGGGAGATCGACCCGGATGAACTTCGGCCGGTACAGCAGCGGGTTGCGCAGGACCGCGCCGAGGTCCGTGCTGTTTCGGCTGTAGGACACGACCACCGAGTCGGGCCGCTCGAGGATGTCGGGATGGGCCAGTGGCATGTAGCGGAGCTCGCCGCGCACGACGCCCGAGGGCAGGGTGCCGACCGGAGGCTGCGCCCGGAACGGACCGTTCGGCGACGACGAGGTCCAGAAGACCAGGTCGTCTCCCAGGAACTCGTTGCTCTTGCTGAAGGCGTACCAGCGGCCGCCACGCTCGAAGACGCTCAGCGTCTGGGAGACGCCGTCGGTCGCGGGGATCAGCTCGCCCGACTCCTCGGCCCGCTCGGTCCAGGACGTGCCGTCCCAGTAGGTCCAGCGGCGGGGGTCGGCGACGTGGTCGGCCTCGACGCGCGCGACGTGCAAGGCGAAGCCGGTGCCGAGCTGGGGGTGGGGCTCGCGCGCGGTGCCGTAGAGGTAGAGCCACTTCCCCGACACTGCCGCCGCGGCACCCCACATCGGCCGGCGGGTGTCGGCGTCGTCGGCACCGACGTCGGTCACGGAGATCAGCTGAGGTACTCCCCCGTCCGGGACGACGAACTGGGCGATGGCCGGTCCGAGCGCCTCGAAGCCGAACACGTCCTTCGACGTCGTACGCACCCGCTGCGCTGCGACGACGACGAGTGCATAGCCGGGCTTGTCGAGCGTGGTCACCGACATCGGCCAGTAGCCCACGCCGTCGCCGCGGTCGGGGATGATCGCGCCGCCGGACTCCGGGAGCACGACGCGCAGGCAGTCGGGCTCGACGAGCAGCATCGAGTTGCGTACGAAACCGGCGCCGGGGAGGTCCTTGTCGCGCAGGGTGTCGCCGAACAGCCAGATGCTGCGCCGGTCGCCCAGCGTGGCGCTCACCCCGACGTCACCGCCCTGCAGGGCCGGCTCGGCGCGCAGCCGGCTGATCCGGTTGAGGTCGTCGACGTCCTCGACCGGGCCCGAGGGAACGCACTCGGTGGTGGAGGCGAGGCTGGGCAGCGGGCGGGGCGGGTCCTCGGCGTGCAGGGCGGAGGTCACCGCGGTCGCCATGACCGTCAGGCAGGTGGCCGAGGCCAGGACCACGCCGAGGTTGCGTCGCCACACTCCCACCGGCACCCGGGCGCCCTCCCGGGCGAGGACACCCCGCATCAGCCACCGTGTGGCGACCAGCACGACCAGGCCGAGCAGTGCCGACCCGGCGACGGTCACGACCGGTTGGGTGATCTCCGCGCGGCCGGACCCGGTCCACAGCAGCGACTCGGCGGCGCCCGCGATCGTCCATCCTGCTCCGGTCGACCAGGGCTCCTCGAGGAGCAGCCGGTCCCCGGCGAGGACGAGCGGCAGCGGTCCGGCGACGATGAGCGCCGCCGCGAACAGCAGCCCGGGCAGCCCGCCGACGATCTCGCAGGCGAAGGTGAGGGCCCCTGCGGCGATCACGGTGGCGGCCAGGACCGTTCCCGCCGACGTCGACCCGGTGAGCAACCAGCCGCCGAGGCCCGCACCCGCCGCCAGCGCGGCGAGCGCGGTCAGTCGCGCCAGCAGTCGGGGCAGCGTACGTGCGAGCGGGCCCCACACGAGCGAGACGACGCACACGAGCAGGAAGCCGGCCAGCGCCGTCGCGAAGGTGACCGCGGCGAAGGACCGTTCCTCGGACCGGTCCTCGGACCCGACGACCGCGACCGTACGTCCATGGGTCCTCTCGATCCGCCCGACCTCGGCCCGGACGGCACGAGCGAGCTCCGGCCGGTGGGCGGCGGCCAGCCGCAGCTGGTCCTCGGTCCCGGAGAGGTCGAGGGTGATGACGGCGACGACGTCCCCGTTCGCGAGCAGCTCGGCCGCCTCGCCGCGCCCCTCGACGGCGCCGGCGGAGAACGGCCGTCCGGGCATCGCGTTGGCCTGCTTCAGCAGCGGTGCGGTGACGACATCGGGGCCGACCAGCACCACGGGGGCCTCGTGCAGCTCGCCGGAGTCGGCACGGAGCCCGGCGACGATCCAGCCCAGGGCGATCAGCACGAGGACGGCGCAGAGCGCGACCCCACCACGACTCCCCGGTCGCACCGCTCACCGCCCTCCTCGGTCACCGCACGACGCGGTTCCTGAGGGTCATGTAAGCAGTGCGACCGGTGGGCCCGCCACCTCAGTTCGGGGTGGCGCGCCAGCGCTGGGAGCCGGATGCGGTGTCGGTCTGCTGGATCACCAGTCCGTCGGAGCCCGCCGCCAGGCTGAGACCGCTGTGCTTGGCGGAGATCTTCAGGGCCGCGCCGTCGGCCGCGATGACCCAGCGCTGGTTGGGTGTGCCGGTGCAGGTGTACTCCACGACGGGGTCGCCACTCGTCTTCGAGCTGTAGGCGACATCCGCGCACAGACCGGTGCCGGCGTTCTTCAGCTGGTAGCTGCCGTCGTCCTCGTTCCGGGTCACCACCCACTTCTGCGACGCCGCCGCCCCGACCGCCGACGTGGTCAGCTGACCGTCGGTGGTCTCACCGGCGGCGTCGAGCGCGAGCCCGGAGGCGGCGTTGCCGAGCGAGTACTGACCGTCCGCCAGGACGGGCGGGACGACCTCCTCGTCACCGACCGTCATCGCGAAGACATGCACCGCCGCGTTGGCGGGCAGCGTGACCGCCGCGATCTCCTTGGCGGGATCGGTGCGCAGGGTCTTGGTGAACAGCCGGTAGGAGACGGTCGGGTAGGCCGGCCCGCTCGGGGTGTTCTTGCCCAGCGTGGTGACGGCCACCTTGGCGCCGTAGCTGTCGGTCGCCGCACAGCACCAGTTGGGGAAGCCGAGCGTCCCGGTCGAGGAGGTGCCGTCGGTGTAATGCACCGTCGCCTTGCCCGCCGCCGACAGGCTGGTGCCGGTCCCCAGGAACGCCAGCGCGTTGCCCTTGCCGCTGATCCGGATGGTCTCGCCACCGGAGCCCACGTTGTCCTTCGTGCCCGGCTCCGAGCCCGGCCAGGTGAAGTCGAAGCCGTTCGCGCTCACGCTCGCCCCGGGCGTGACCCCCTTCTCAGCGAGCTTGTTCGCGAGGAAGCTGCTGCCGCCGCCGTCGATGTCACCCGGCGCGGGGTCCTCGGCCCTGGTCACGCCGACGTTGTCGAACGCCGAGGCCAGGTCTGGGTGGGCGACCGTGGTGGTGGCCGAGTCGGTCACCGCGTACGTCCGGTCGTGAGTCACGTACGTCGCGTTCACGTCGATCCGGACGCGTCCGGGTTCGGCGTCTGCCGGCGGGGTGACGCCGAAGGTCGCGGTCCGGGAGGCACCCGGTGCGAGACCGCCGGAGACCTCAGCGGTCGGACGTACGTCCCAGCCCTCGGGCGCGGTGGCCGTGATCGACTCGAGCTGCACGCGGGAGCCGGTGTCGTTGGTGAAGGTGGCGCTGACCTCGGCCTCCTCGCCCGCGACCGCGATCGCGGACGTGGTGGCGTCCAGGCTCACGTCGCGGTCGCCCGGGTGGGTGCCGCCGACGGCCGAGGAGCCGTTGAGCGTGACCACGGCCGTCGACGAGGTGGAGAGCTTCCCGGTCTTCACCGACGTGATGCCCGTCGCGGCATCGTGGAACCAGCCGGTCGCCGCGCCCTCCAGCTCGGCCGCGGAGCCGCGCTGCGGCAGTTCCTCGCCTCCCAGCTCGACGCTTCCGGGCTCGGCGTCGGCGTGCACAGCGAGCCCGTACTCGCGCGCGGACGGCTTGCCGGCGTAGGCGCCGTCGACCTCGCCCAGCCTCACGGTGACGCGTCCGCGACCCTGCTCCGGGGCAGTGACCTCGAACTTCTGGGTGGCCGACTTGCCTGAGGCGTGCGCCTGGCTGCGCCCGTCGTCCTCGTAGTTCACGAACGACGAGGAGCCCTGCGGGTAGACGTCCAGGTCGAGGCGGCCCGACTTCTTGCCCTGCTGCCAGTCGAGCGTGCCCTCGGGGAACTGCGGCACGACAGCGCCGGCACGTACGAACAGCGGCAGCGTGTCCAGTGGAGCCTTGTAGCCGTCGATCGTGGTCGGGCCCTCGTGGACCCGGCCGCTCCAGTAGTCGACCCAGGTGCCCTCGGGGAGGTAGATCCCGTCGCGGGTGGTGGCGTCCTCGTAGACCGGGGCGACCAGGAAGTCGTCACCGGCGAGGAACTCGTACTTCACCGCGTCGCCCCAGGTCTTCGGGTCCTCGGGGTAGTTCAGGTAGAGCGGCTTGACCGCGCCGACGCCGTTGCGGTTGGCCCGCATGGTGTGCGTGTAGAAGTAGGGCAGCAGCCGCTCGTGCAGCTTCAGGTACTTGCGGTTGATCGAGGTGTAGGGCTCGCCGTAGCGCCACGGCTGCTTGTCGGAGGCCGCCCAGCCGCTCATCAGGTAGGTCATCGGCAGGAACATCTTCCACTGCATGTCCCGGACGTACGTCTCCGGGCTGCCGCCGAAGATGCCGTCGACGTCGCCCGTGGCGAGGTGCTGGCCGGACATGGTGGAACCGGCGTACGTCGGGATCTGCCAACGGATGTAGTCCCAGCTCCCGGACTGGTCGCCGCTCCACACCGCGGCGCAGCGCTGGGTGCCGGCCCAGCCCTCGACGGTGAGGACGGTGGCGCGGTCGGTGCTGTTCGTCTCGATGCCGTCGCGGGCCTGCTCGCAGGCGTCGAGCGCGAAGCGGTAGCCCGGGCCGACCCAGGCGACGTCGGTCTTGCGGACGCGGACGCCGGCCTTGACCTCGGTCTCCTGCTCGGTGAGGTCGTCCTCGGTCCACAGGCCCAGCTCGCCGCCGTGGTCGTTCAGCATGTCGTCGGTCTCGGCCAGGTCCTCGTAGCCGCAGCCGTAGCCGTCGTTGACCAGCATCCACCCCAGCGGCAGGTCGTGCTCGGCGTAGCCCTCCGCGATCGCGGTCGAGTCACGCAGGGTCTCGCGCTCACCGCGGTTGGCGTTGTGGAGGTAGCAGTCGGCGTCGCCGACCTCGAGGGCGTACATCGGGACCGCGACCGGGCGGCCGGTCAGCTCGGTGTAGGAGTCGATGACGCGCTCGGCGTCGCCGACGAAGTAGTAGGCGTCGAAGCGCTGCTCGTCGTGGGTGGTCGTGGTCGGCGCGCCGAAGTCGTAGCTGCCGGGGGCGAAGGTGTTGCGCAGCACCCCGTAGCCGCGGGAGGAGACGTAGAACGGCACCGCGTTCGGGTTGCCACCGTCGTTCCAGTTGAAGTCGCGCGAGATCTCGATCGTCTCGCCGCGGTGGCTGAACCGGCCGTTCTGCATGCCGCCGCCGAAGAACTGCTCCGTGGCACCGCGCTCCAGGTGCTGGGCGGTGCCGTCGGCGTCCCAGGTCAGCGGCGAGGACTCCGCCATCAGCACCCGCCCGCTCGGGTCGGTGAGGCGCAGCGTGATCGGCCGCTTCGTGACCGTGAGCACGGCCTCAGCCGTGCTGATGACGTACGCCGCGTCGGTCTCCTTCACCTGCGAGTGCCCGCCGGGGTAGTCGCGCTTGACGACGATGTCGGCATCCGGAGCGGCCGGGTCGGTGGGGTCCTCGTTGGCCGGGTCGTCGAACTCGCCGTTCGGGGCCAGGCGTACGCGCACCATGTCGGCGTCCTCGAAGGTCACCCGCAGCGCGGCCTCGCCGGACCGGAAGGTGTAGCTGTCGCCGTCGTGGTCGAAGCCGGTGACGTCGCCGAGCTCGTTCGTCGCCGCGGCCGCCACCGAGCTCACCGGGCTGAGCGCGACCAGGCCCGCGGCCAACGCGACTCCCGCGACCAGAAACCGTCTGAATGATTGATTGAACATGATCACATCACGCCCTAATTAGTCAGAATCAATCGAAGCCGTGGGCGAGCGTAGCGTGGGTCACACGGCGCGGTCCACCCTCGGTCCACCGATCAGAGCGAGCAGGCGCGCCGCCTCGCCGGCGACCGCGTCGCGGCCGGCGCCGAGGTACTTGCGGGGGTCGACCTTCGCCTCGTCCGTCAGCGCCGCGCGCACGGCCCGGGTGAACGTCGCGTTGAGGTGGGTCGCGATGTTGACCTTGGTCATCCCGGCCGCGATCGCCCTGACGATGCCCTCGTCGGGGACCCCCGAGGAGCCGTGCAGGACGAGGGGCACGTCGACGGCGGCGGCGAGCCGGGAGATGAGCTCGTTGTCGAGCGAGGCCGTCCGCGTCGTCATCGCGTGCGAGGAGCCGACCGCGACGGCGAGCGCGTCGACCCCGGTCGCCTCGACGTACGCCGCGGCCTCGGCCGGCTGGGTGCGGACCCCCGGCGCGTGCACACCGTCCTTGCCGCCCACCTCGCCGAGCTCGGACTCGACGGAGGCGCCGCGCTCGTGGCACCAGGCCGCGACCTTCGCCGTGGCGGCCACGTTCGAGTCGTAGTCGAGCCTGGAGGCGTCGAACATCACCGACGGGCAGCCCAGCTCGACGGCCTCCTCGACGAGCTCGACCCGGGTCGCATGGTCGAGATGTACGCAGACCGGCACCGTCGCGCGTTCCGCGATCGCCAGGGTGGCACCCAGCAGCGGCGCCAGGGAGCCGCGGTAGTCGGCGGTGTTCTCGGAGATCTGCAGGACCACCGGTCGGCCGGCCTGCTCGGCGCCGGCGACGATCGCCTCGGCGAGCTCGAGCTGGATGACGTTCATCGCGCCCAGCCCGCGCCCGGTCCCGCGAGCGTTGTCGAGCAGCAGCGACATCGGTACCAGGGGCATCTCAGGGCTCCTCGTGGTCGATCCGGTTGACGCCGAGGCCCGCCAGAACCGAGGCGTACGTCGCGGCGTCGATCTCGCCGGCGACCGGGGCCGCCACGGCAGCGGCGCCCAGCGCGGCGGCATCGCGCAGCATCTCGGGCCACGGCCGGCCGTGGGCGAGACCGCGCGCGAGCCCCGCGGCGGTCGCGTCCCCGGCGCCGGTCGGGTTCCCGGCGATCCCGGCCGGCGGGCGCACCTCCCAGCAGCTGCCGTCGGCACAGGCGATCAGCCCGAGGCGTCCGCGGGTCAGCACGACCGGTCCCCGGTTGCGGGCGGCGAGCTCTTCGACCGCGGCGACGGGGTCGTCGGGCGTGTGCCCGAGAAGCCGTGCGGCCTCGTCCTCGTTGGGCGTCACGACGGCGCCGGAACCGAGAGCGGCCGCGAGCGGCGCGTCGTCCAGGTCGAGGAGCACCGGGACACCGGCCGCCGCGGCGAGCCGGGCGATCCGCGCCGGCAGGTCGGTGGGCACTCCGGGGGCGAGGCTGCCGGAGACGGTGAGCGCGGTCGCGTTCGCGAGCCGATCCTCGAGGAGGTCGAGCAGCCGCCGGTCGGCTCCCTGCGCGGCCTGCCGGCCCGGCTCCCACAGCGAGGTCGTCGACTCGGCCACGACGACCAGGGTGCGGCGTACGTCCTCGAGCTCGGGCAGGAAGGTCGAGGGCAGCTCGCTCGCGAGGGCGTCGGCGAAGGGTTCGTCGGCGAGGCCGATGGCGTGCGTCGGCTCGCCCAGCTGGTGGAGCACCCGGGCGACGTTGACGCCCTTGCCGCCGAGCCGGGTGGTGACCTCGGCGACCCGGTGGACCTCGCCGACGGTCAGCCGCGGCAGCCGGTAGGTCACGTCGATCGCGGGGTTGAGGGTGACGGTGATGATCATGGGTTCGTCCTCACCGCGTCGAGGGCCAACCTGGCCGCACCGACCAGTCCGGCACGGCCGCCGAGGGTGGAGAGGCGTACGGGCGGCACCGCCGTCACTCCGGCCCGCTCCCCCATCCGGGCCCGCAGCGGGTCGATCAGGTCTCGGCCGGCCTCGGCGACGCCGCCGCCCAGGATGATCTCGCCGGGCGCGAGCAGCGCTCCCACGGCGAGGAACCCGTCGGCGAGGGCCGTGATCGCCTCGGACCAGATCTCGGCGGCGAGACGGTCGTGCCCGGCCCGCGCGACCAGGTCGGCGACGCCCGCGACGCCGGTGTCGCCGCCCAGCGATGCGTACCTCTCCAGCATCGCCCGCCCACCCGCGTACGCCTCCACGCAGCCGCGCAGCCCGCAGCCGCACCGCGGCCCGGTCGGGTCCACCACCAGGTGGCCGATCTCGCCGGCCTGCCCGGAGACCCCGAGGACCGCCCTCCCCCCGACGTACGTCACGCCAGCAACACCCGTCCCGAGCACCGCGACGAACGCGGAGGCCGGCGAGCCGGCGTCCGCCCAGATCGCGGCAGCGGCGGCGGCCGTGTCGTGCACGACCGTGACCGGGAGGCCCAGGCGCTCGGCGAGCGGGGCCGCGACGAGGGTGTCGACCAGACCGAGGTTGACCGCCCGGCGGGAGATGCCGGCCTCGGTGTCGACGAGACCGGGGAAGGCGACCCCGGCCCCGGCGACCTCCGCCCGAGCGGCGGGGCTCAGCCCGGCGAGCAGCTCCTCGCCCATCCGAGCGATGTCGTCGAGCACGGCCGGGCCGGTGCGGGTGGCCACCCGCGACTCGGCCATCACCACGTCGGCGGCCCCCACCACGGCCCCCCGCACCGAGGTGCCGCCGACGTCGAACGCAAGGGCGAGCGATCGCATCACGCGGGCGGAGGAGCAGCCGGGCTGAGGATGATCGAGCGCGTGAGGTTGCGCGGCACGTCGGGATCGAGACCGACCAGCTGGGCCCGGGCCACGCAGAGCAGGTGCACCCGCACCAGCTCGGCGAGCGGGTCGACCTCGTGGTGCACCAGGTCGGCGCCGGTGACCGCGACGTCCTCGGCGAAGCCGTCCACCAGGTCGCCGAAGGCCCACACGACCCGGCCGGGAGCACTGATCGAGACCGGGCCGTGGCGGTATTCCATCATCGGGTAGGACTCGGTCCACAGCTGCACGGACTCACGCAGCTTGAGCGCCGCCTCCTGCGCCAGCCCGTTGGTCCAGCCGCGGCCGACGAAGGTGAGCTGGTCGGCGGTCAGCGCCGGACCGAAGGCGTCCTCGCCGGCGTCGATGATCTGCTGCGCCTGCTCGGCGGCCAGGCTCAGGTCCTCACCGAGGTGCCAGCGCAGCATCGCGAGCGCGGTGGTCGCGAACCGGGTCTGGACCACCGACTTCTCGTCCACCTCGGGCATCAGGATCGGCTCCGCCACCTCGAGGGCCGGGGTGCCGGGCGAGGACGAGATGACCGACGCCGGGATCCTGCCCTCGACCCGTGCCAGCAGGTCGATGACCTCGGTGGTGGTCCCAGACCGGCTGATCGCGAGCAGCCGGTCGTAGCCCCGGTCGATCCGGGCCTCGGTCGGCGTCCACGCGTCGGTCACTCCCAGGCCCTGCCCCTCGCGGAGCGCGGCGTAGGCCTGCGCCATGTAGAGCGAGGTGCCGCAGCCGACGACGGCGACCTTCTCCCCCGCCTTCGGCAGCGCGTCGGCAAAGCGTTCGGCGGTGCTCCTGGCGGCCATCCAGTTGGCGGGCTGGGTCGCGATCTCGGCAGCGAGATGCGTCGTCGGTGCGGATGCGGTCATGACTGAATCATCCAACGTGTTGATCGTTTATGTCAATAACAGTGCTGAAGTGATCATTTTCGATCACCAGCGATCAGGATCTCCGCCCCCTGCTCGGCCAGCGCCTTCGCGAGCGGCTCGGTCACCGCGCGGTCGGTGACGAGCATGGAGACGCTGTCGAGGTCGCGGATCCGCGCGAAGGTCGGATGCTCCAGCTTCGTGCTGTCGGCCACGACGATGGTGCGCTGCGCGGCGGCGATGAAGTCGGCGCTGATCTTGGCCTCGGCCGGGTGGATCGTGGTGAGGCCGGCGCGGGTGCTGATGCCGTCGACGCCGAGGATCGCGGTGTCGATGTTGATCTTCGACAGCACGCCCTCGCTCAGCGGCCCGACCAGCTCGTAGGACTGGGTGCGGGCGGCGCCGCCGGTCACCACGATGTTGACGTTGGGCCGGATCGAGAGCTCGTAGGCGATGTTGAGCGCGTTGGTGACCACGGTGATGCTGTCGTCCTCGGCCAGGTCGGGGTGGCGCCCGATCGCGCGCGCCACCTCGCTCGTGGTCGTACCGCCGTTGAGCGCCACCGTCTCGCCCGGCACGAGCAGGTCAGCGACGGCGGCCGCGATCGCCTGCTTGGCCTCGGCCTGCCGGCTGATCTTGTACTGCAGCGGCAGCTCGTACGCCGAGCCGAGAGCCGTCGCGCCGCCGTGCGTCCGGGTGACCAGCCGCTGGTCGGCGAGGTGGCCGATGTCGCGGCGGGCGGTCGCCGCCGAGACACCGAGCGCGCTCTCCACCTCCGCGATCGACACGTGCCCGTGCTCGCTGATCAGCTCGAGCAGCTGGTTGAGTCGCTGTTGCCTCATGGGCTCCCTTCCTGGGTCCCGGACAGCCTACGCATTTCCTGCGCCTCAGGAGCCGCAGTGGAAGGTCGCGTCGGCCCAGTCGGCGTGGTCGTTGCCGTTCCCGTCACCACCGTCACCGACCACCAGGTCGACGTAGTCGGCGCCGGTGATGTCGGCGGCGACCGACTCGGTGGCGCTGGCCGGCCCGAGGGTGCCGGTCTCAGCGACCGTCCGCCCGTCCGCGACGACCGAGAACGTCACCGATCCCCGCGATGTCTGCGCGTCGTCCACTCCGACGTCGGCGGTGAAGGAGGTGCAGTCGCCGGCCAGGTAGTAGCGGACCTTCGAGACCGCATGCGCACCCAGTCCCTTGGCGTAGACCTTGCCAGCGAGCGTGATCGGCCCGCCGTCGCCGGCGCCGTCCTCCCCCACGCTGGTGTCGCGCTCCACCGGTCCCCAGCCGTTGGTGGCCGAGAGCCAGCCGAGGTCGCTGGCGTAGGTGTCCGCGGTCGGCGGGGGCGGCGCGGTCTGCACCGTGGCCGCGCGGGTCACCGTGCGCGTCGCGCCCCCGAAGTCGTACGTCGCGGAAGCATCGAGCCGGTAGCTCGACTCGGCCGCGGCGGCCGGCGGCGTGACCTTCCAGGTCACCGAGTGGCTCTCCCCCGGCGCGAGCGACTCGAAGCCGGCCGGCGTGGTGGCCTCCGCCGTCCAGCCGTCGGGGACGTCGAGGTCGACCGTCCCGGCGCCCGTGGCCGACGCCTCGTCGCTGGTCAGCGTCGTGGTGACCTCGGCGGCCGCCCCCGGCAGCAGCTTCTCCTCACCGGTGTCGACGGCGAGGGTCGCGCAGGCCGGCAGGTCATCGACCGCGCCGAGGTCCTCGACGGTGAGGTCGTCGATGCTGATGTCGCCGCTCGCGCCGTTGTCGTCGGCGGTCCGCAGGCCGACCCAGTAGTCGCCGCAGCCGCCGGCCACGAACTCCTCGCCGAACCGGGCCGTCTCGAGCTGCCGGCCGATCGGGCGGGCAGCGACCTCGACCGAGCGCGGTTCGCCGCTGGCGACCGAGTCGTAGCCGGTCACCCACTCGTAGTCGTCGGCCCGCTCGGTCTGGTGGTCGAAGGAGACCCGGTAGCGGTGGCCGGGCTGGAAACGTACGGTCTGCGGGACGGTGCGGTAGACGAGGCCGCCGTTCTCGGCGTGCGACTTCAGCGACCAGTCGCCGTTGATCACGTCGTCGGTGACCTTTCCGTTCCAGCCGCTCTGCGTGTAGGGCTCGTGCCGCTCGGCCAGGTGGGTGCGCGGGTCGGTGACGCCGCCCGAGGTGCCCTTGACGAACGGCGACCAGCCCTGGACGACCTCCTCGAAGTCCTCCTGGGCGATGACCTTCGCGCCGGGCGAGGCCGCCAGGTCGCGCTTGACCGGGACGACGCGTACGTCATCCAGGCGGACGCGACCCGAACCTGCCTCCGCGGAGATCTTGACGGTCGCGGTGCCGTCGCGGCCGGCGTCGAAGGGCACCTCGACCCGCTGGAAGTAGGTGTCGTGCAGCTCGTCGGCAGCGACCAGGTTCTTCGCGGTCGAGCGTTCGACGCGGTTGGTGTAGGTCTTCCCGGCCGAGGTGACGGTGACCGTGGTCGCGCGGCTGTGGCCGGGCTCGACCTCGACCCAGACCCCCAGCGCGTTGCGGCCGCTGCGCAGGCCGGTCAGTCGCTGGCTGATCGCTGCCTTCCCGCCGGCGCCCAGCACGGCGACCTGCTGCCCGGTCGAGGTCCGTCCGGTCGTGGCCGGCCCGCTCGGGTGCCACGCGTCGAGGTCGCCGGCGTTGAAGCCGGGGTCGGCGATGTGGCTGCCGTGACCCCACTGCGGGTCGGGCGAGCTCCCGGGAGACTTCGTCAGGACGTACGCCGTCCCTGGCTTCGCCTCGAGCGTCACCTTGCCGCTCCGGACCGGCACGCTGCCGGCCGCGACCCGGCCCTGCTCGGTGAGCTCGTAGACGTTGAGCCGGGTGCTGTCGCTCCACGCGTCGGTGAGGCTCCAGGTGGTCCGGCCGCCGTCGGCGTTGTAGTGGTAGAGCTTCGACTCGTCCTGCTGCCGGTCCTTCCACGGGAGCAGGTAGGCGTCACCGTCGAGGACGACGTCGCCGTCCTGGTAGATCTTCCGGGTCGCCTCGGTGGTGCCGGTGTTGACCACGCGGACGCCGCCCTCCTGGACGACCTCGTCCGCGCTCCACCGCAGGATCGGGTTGCGCTGCAGATACTTGGTCGGCAGGTTCGTCCGCCAGATGTTGTCGTAGAAGGCGTCGACGTCGTTCTCGCCGGTCCACCCCTCGAACTCGACGATCTCGGTGTGCCCGAGCAGCTTGTCGGGGTTCCAGGTGTCCTTCTGCCCGTTGCGTACGAACCGGATCAGCTGGCTGTTCAGGCCCTTGTTGGTCGCCCCGCCGTAGGACTCGTCGTTGGCCCAGTGGGACCAGAGCGCGTCCTCCTCGAAGTGGTAGGACCACTCGGTGCCGATGTTCCAGCCCTGGCCGCGCAGTGAGTGGGCGAGCCGCTCCTGGAGCCAGCCGTAGGAGTAGTAGACGTCGATGTAGAGGAAGTCGAGGTTCGGGTGGGCCTCGCGGCGGAGCCGGGCGAAGCGGTCGACGATGTTCTTGGTCGCGAGGTCGGTGCGCTGGTCGATGTAGTAGGACTGGTCGATCCAGTCCCAGCCGGGCTTGGTCTTGTCGACCAGGGTCTCGTCGAAGGTCTTCGCCTCGGGATAGGCCTCGGTCGCGTTGACGTGGACGCCGAAGTCGGCGCCCCACTTCTCGCCCTCACGGGCGAGCGTGTTGAGGTCCTCGAGCCCGCCGGCACGGGTGTTGTAGTTGCCGCCGTAGTCGGGGTGGGCGGAGTCGTGGCCCTCGGAGCCGTAGCCCTTCAGCACCGCCAGCTGACCCAGCCCGTCCGTGGCCAGCGAGACCCGCTTGACGTCATCGAGCGTACGCAGGAACGGATGCGTCGCCTGGCTGGCGAAGTTGAACGGGATGTGGGTGACCACCCGCTCGGGCGTCTCGTCCGCGCCGTTGACCGGCCGCTGGATGTCACGCAGCGCGATCGCGCCGTCCTGCCAGTCGACCTTCTGGTCGCCGTTGGAGTCGGGGGTGATCGTGACCTTCGCCCAGGGAAGCTCCTCGGTGTAGGGCGAGCCGGCCGCGCGGTAGGTCCACTGACCGCTCCACAGCCCGACCCGGCGGCCGCTCTCGGTGGCGCTCACGCTGCGCCAGATCCGGCCGCGCTCGTTGGTCGAGTCGCCGCCGGTCTGGTCGTAGACGGAGTTGGTCTCGATGGCGGCGGCCAGCTGGTCGGTGTCGACGATGGCGTACGCCGACCCGACCGGCTTGTCGGTCGTGGCCAGGTCGGCGGTCACCTCGGTGTGGGTGTCGCCGTTCTTGGTGCGGTCGGCGCTCACGACGGCGGTGCTCACCGTCGCGCCGGCCTGGTCCGAGCTGACCGAGAGGAGATCGTGTCCGGGGATGTCGAGAGTGCCGACCCGGTGCTCGGCGGTGTCGGTGACCTTGGTGAGCGCGAAGGTGAGGACGTCGCCGGCCACCTCGAGCTTCGCGTCGAGCTCGACGCCGGGCAGGTCGGCGAAGCTCAGCCGGTAGGTCGCGGTGTCGGCGTCGACCTGGGTGCCGGTCACGGTGGCGGTGTGCGCGGTGCCGTTGATCCGTACGGAGGTGGGCGCCGTCGCGGCGCCGCCGATCTCGCCGCCGGCGGTGTGCCGGTAGCCGAGCACGGCCGGGAAGTCCTCGGCCACCTGGACGGTCAGCACGGACGAGGTCAGGGTGAAACCGTCCGCGGAGGCGGCGTGGCTTTCGGGCGCGATGGCGACCACGCCGGCGAATGCCGTCACGGACGCGAGGAGGGCGGTGGGGAAACGCTTCGGCATCGTGACTCCCGAGGGTGGGGGTGGGCCTGAGGTTCCGTCCATCATGCAGAGTTTTGCGCGGATTGGCTACGTTATGAGCAAAAGTTGTCATATCGTCGGGCCGGTGACCCCCACCTTGACCTGGCACGACGGCGAGTTCCTGAAGCACGGCGTCGGCCACCGGATCCTGTCCGGGTCGATCCACTACTTCCGCATCCATCCGGACCTGTGGGAAGACCGGCTGCGGCGGGTCGCCGCCACCGGCTTCAACACCGTCGACACCTACGTCGCCTGGAACTTCCACGAGCCTTCACAAGGGTCCCCGGACTTCACCGGACCGCGCGACCTGGCTCGCTTCGTCACCATCGCGGGCGACCTCGGGCTCGACGTGATCGTCCGCCCCGGCCCCTACATCTGCGCCGAGTGGACCAACGGCGGGCTGCCCTCGTGGCTGACCGCGCGCACCCGGGCACCGCGCAGCAGCGACCCGGTCTACCAGGACGCGGTCGCTCGCTGGCTCGACGTCCTGCTCCCCCAGCTGGTCCCGCTCCAGGCCGGCCACGGCGGTCCGGTCGTGGCGGTGCAGGTGGAGAACGAGTACGGCTCCTACGGCGACGACGCCGCGCATCTGGTCTGGCTGCGCCAGGCGCTGCTCGACCGCGGCGTCACCGAGCTGCTCTACACCGCCGACGGTCCGACCGACGTCATGCTCGACGCCGGCATGGTCGACGGCACGCTCGCCGCAGCCACCTTCGGCAGCCGCGCCACCGAGGCCGCGGCGAAGCTGAGCTCGCGACGGCCCGGCGAGCCGCTCCTGTGCGCCGAGTTCTGGAACGGGTGGTTCGACCACTGGGGCGAGAACCACCACGTCCGCTCCCCCACCAGCGCCGCCGGGACGCTGCGGGAGATCGTCGACCTCGGTGGCTCGGTCAGCGTCTACATGGCCCACGGCGGCACCAGCTTCGGGCTCTGGGCGGGCGCCAACCACGACGGCCGCCGTATCCAGCCCACCGTCACCAGCTACGACTCCGACGCCCCGGTCGGTGAGGACGGCCGGGTCTCGGACAAGTTCCGGCTCTACCGCGACATCCTGGCGCCGGCTTCTGGCCGGACCGTCGACGCGCTCCCGGCGCTGCCACCCACGCCTGCTCGGCACGCGTTCTCCTCGGCGCCGGTGTCGCGCGGCGACGAGCTCCTGCCCCTGGTGACCCGGCTCCCGGCCGCCCGGGCGGCGCGGCCGCTGAGCTTCGAGGAGCTGGGCATCGACACCGGCCTGGTGACGTACCGGTCCTCGGTCACGCTCCCCGGCCACGACGTCCATCTCACCGTGCGTGGGCTGCACGACCGGGCGTACGTCTTTCTCGACGGGGATCCGCTCGGCATGCTCGAGCGAGATGACGCCGAGCCTGCGGTGCTGACGCTTCCGGGGCTGGGCAGGGTCGCCGAGCTGACCCTGGTCGTGGAGGCGCTCGGCCGGGTCAACTACGGCCCGCTGCTCGGTGAGCACAAGGGCGTCCTCGGCGGCGTCCAGGTGGACCGGCGCCTCGTCCACCGCTGGGACCACCACCTCGCTCCCCTCGACCGCTGGGACGACCTCGACGATCTCCCCCACGCGGATCTCGACGTCGAGGCGCCGGCCGACGGCTGGCTCGCCGTCCCCGGCGACGGCGACCGCTACGTGTGGCTCAACGGCACCCTGCTCGGCAGACTGTGGGCCCGCGGACCCCAGCGACGCCTCTACGCCCCGGGCCCGCTCTGGCGCGCCGGCGCCAACCAGGTCGCCGTCCTCGACCTCACCGCCGCGGCGACCCACGTCGAGGTACACCCGGACCCGGACTTCGGGCCGAGCGAGGAGTACGTCGAGTCGCTGCCGACCGGGACGTAGCCGCCTACCGCAGGTCCGCGAAGGCGTCCTCGAACGCCTGCCGGAGCACCGCTCCCGGCGTACGGTCGAGAATCCCGAACACCACGTGCTCGAAGGTGCCCTCGAACCGGCCACCCGGGCCGAGCAGGTCACGGAACGATCCGGCGACCATCGCGGGGTCGTTCTGGAACACCCCGCATCCCCAGGCACCGAGGACGAGGCTGCGATAGCCGTTGGCCGCCGCGGTCTCCAGGACCCGAGCCGCACGGCCCGCGAGCACGGCCGGGATCTCGCCCTCACGCTCGGGGACCTTCCTGCGGATGACGCCCGCGTTCGGTGCCGGCGAGGTCAGGAAGCCGACCTGGAACGGCTCGTCGAGCAGGTGGCCGCGGTCGTCGCGGAAGACGGGTACGCCCGGTGAGTGGATGACGCGGTCGCTGTAGAACGGGTCGCGCTCGGCGCGATGATGCACGTAGTAGGCGGGCGCCTCCAGCAGACAGGTGTAGAGCGCCGAGGCCCGGCACAACGCCTCCTCCTGCGCCTGGGCCCCGTTGACGTACCCACCGCCGGGGTTCCGCGCCGAGGCGAAGTTCAGCACCGCCACCGGTCCCGGCAGCCGCCGCGCCTCCCACAGGCTGCTCCCGCCGGTGACCGCGAACCGCGTCTCCACCGGCTCGGTCGCAGGCACCTCGACCGGCTCCGGCCCGTAGAGCCGAGTCCCCTCCCGCGCCGCCCGGACGGCCTCGCCGATGACCACCTGGGTGCCGTCCGTACGCCGGTAGGACCCGGCCTCGATCAGATGCTGGTTCTCCCGCGCGAGCGCGCGCAGCCGCGCGCTCATCCGGTCACCCTCGTGGTGACCACCGTCGCCCCCGCGACGGCTCCATCGATCTTCTTCACGGTACGCATCGTCCGTTCCACGAGGTTTCCACCGCAACCAGGTTTCCTCGATCGCTCGCTCCGTGGTCGAAAGTGCCCACCCCCGCTGCTGAACGCCTGACCTCGAAAGATTCGGCTATGCTCGCGAGCGTGGGATCTCGGCCAACCATCGACGCGTCTGCACAACCGCCACGCCCTCGCTCCCCTGAGGTGAGCAGCACGGGCCGCCGAGTCGACTGGCACAACGATCCCGCGGCCCCCGAGGTGAACAGCATCCGGCCCAGCGCCGCCGCCTTCGTGCGCGACGACCCCGGCAGGATCCTGCTGATCCGCCGCGACGACACCGGCAACTGGACGATGCCCGGCGGAGCGATGGAGCCCGGCGAGTCGCTGACCGCGGCCGCGGTCCGCGAGACGTACGAGGAGACCGGCATCACCATCGAGGTGACCGGCCTGGTCGGGATCTGGACCGACCCGCGCCACCGCATCGAGAACACCACCAACGGCGAGGTCCGCCAGGAGTGCAGCATCGTCTACTCCGGCCGCTACCTCGCCGGCGAGCCCACTCCCTCGGCCGAGAACACCCACGCCGAGTGGCTCTATCCCGAGATGGTCCCCAGTCTGCAGATGGACCGCAGCCAGCGCGTACGCCTCGACTGGGCCCTCAACCGCAGCTTCCCCCACCTCGACCCCAACCCCTGATCGCGGCTAACCCGACCATCGCCGTGATGCGCTCCCACTTCTCGGCAGAGGAACACGCCGCAGGCATCCCGGTTCTCGTCGCACGTTGTCCGTAGATCTCTATGCTTGCGCTGGTGGACGGTCCATCCATCGACGTCGAGGTCGACTTCTCGTCCTACTATCGAGAACGCCGTGATCCCGACCGTGAGAGCAAGTTGCTTTATCAATGGCACCAGCTCCTGTGGGGCCGGAACACGCCTGGTGTAGGGCCGTTCCGAATCGAGGTCGAATGGGCTGGCGGATACGGGCTTCGACTTCACGACAACGGCGGTAATCAGTTCCGTCTAGGCAGCGATGCGATGGTCCCTACGTGGTCAAGCCTCGGCTGGGCTCGGAGATTCAATCCAGCACTCGTCGACGAGATCGCGAGCGACCATGGCAACTTTTTCCGGCTGAGCTCGACCATCGGTGGCTACATCGTGCTCCCACGCAACAACGTCGGCCAGACTGGACAGACTTTGAATCAGGCGCGCGGTATCAGCCGAGCGATCGCCGACCGCTTCGATCTGACGCTCGAGTGCATACGTCGCCACTATCAGGAACCCGAGCGTCTCAACCCATTGTCCGAACCGCTCAGGCGCTACGCCGATTTCTTCAGCCTCTTCGGCACGTTCGAGACGTACGTCCGATTCTTCCTTCTCGAGGACATCGTCACCCCCGACCACAGCGCAGTGAGATCGCTGATGCCGGGATTCGAGACAGCATCTCTTGACGCTCCAGCGCTGCCAGAGTCGCCCGCACATTATCGGGAGTACCGGAGCCGCGGAATGGCTTTCCTCACCGCGCGCAACGCTCGCATCCGTAGTCTTGGGCTCTGATTCAGGCCACCGGAGCGGCCAGTCCGACAGGGTTGGCAGTCATCGATCCGCAGTGTCACCCGTCCCGCAACCACCCGGCCAGATCCACGATCCCCGATGTCGGCGCGGGGCACGCCGCGAAGAACGGCGACGTACGCCAGCCCGTGATCTCCTCGGCCATGTCGCCAGGCAGCAACTTCCGCAGATACACGAGGAGATCATCAGCCCCGGCCTGCGCGGCAACAGCCATCGACGCATCCAGCCCTTGTGGCAGCAGAACGGCTGCGTCGATGTAGCAGTACGCGTCGAAGTTGATGTTCTTCGCGCGCCAGATCAGAGGCACATCCTCGAGACGGCCATCGCAGAAGAGCATCCAGCAACAGGCCAGCAGGACATCCCCACAGCCGTCATCTGACATCTTGCGCGCCGCGATCTCGTACGTGGTGACAACACGAAGCAGGTCGAGGTCACCCACGTTCCGTTCTGTCAGCAGCGTCGCAACGATCGCCGGCCTGTCCACCGAGTCCACCGACCCGGCCGCTTCTGGCCCGAACATCGACGGCCATGAACCCGCCCCGCCACTGCGGGCTTGCAGCAGGAGATCGACTCCCGTCCCCATGGGATCCACTCCTTCCTCGCTCGTCAGCCGCCGGCCCGGCGTCTTTGAGCGTCCGTCGCGAACATCTCCACGGGCTCTTCGGCAGCAGCCGCGGCCGGCCCGATCCTCCCATCCCGCAGACCGCAGATCCGCAGAAAGGTCGACGCGATCGCTCGCGCGCATGGCCCCCGGGTGACCTCGTCACCGCAGGACAGGATCCGGATTACCACCTCGACCGCCGGCGGCGGTCGACCGCTTCCGAGGAGACTCAGTCGGTGATGTCGCCCGAATAGCCGTACGTCGTGTCGTGCCAGGTGCCGTTGGCTTCGGCACTGGTGGCATGGAACTCGTACCACGTGTTGTTGACGCTGGTGGTCGGCGAGAAGTACATCCCGGGCGATGGCCGCGGCCCGGTGCAGGTGCCGTCCGCCTGGCACTGCCAGTCGAAGTCTGCGACGTGGCCGCTGAGCGGATACCGCGGGTTGAACTCGCCGGTCAGCCGGAGGATCCGCATGCCGTAGAAGGTGCCGGTGACGCCCGCGCTGATCGTGCCGGTGCCGCCCGGGCTGACGCCTGCGAAGCTGGTCCAGGTGCCGTCGTACTCGATGCGGAAGCAGTAGTGCTTCTGACCGATCCTCCACACCTGGACGTGCTGGAGATACGTGTCGAGGGCCCAGACGTGGCCGTCGCTGGCGATGTCCGCGACGTTCGTGTTGCCGATCGTCACGTCGTACAGCGTCGGCCGGTCCGTCGGGCACGAGTCCAGGTCGGTCGGGACCGCTGAGGCGTACGGGCTGCCGGCGACCAGCAGGCCGACGCAGAGAGTCAACGCGATGAGAATCCGGCGCATGGCGCCACCTCCGCCTCCTGGTGAGATCGGCCGGACAGCCACTTCGAAGTATGCGCTCGGCCGGCCGTCGTGCGGATCATCGTTCCGGGGTAAGAATCGCCAGCACCGACGCGGCCGAGAACCACAGGGTTGGGTATGGCGTCCCCGCACCCGGAGGGGTAGACAGGGAACTACCGGCGGTGCCGGTCGGGCACTGCCCTGTCCTAGAAAGGAGCGGGCCGTGTACGCACGTTCCACCACGTTCCACGGGAGTCCCGGCAACATCGACGCGGGCATCACGTTCGTCAAGAACGAGGCCGGTCCCATGCTCGACAGCATCGAGGGCTGTCGCGGCCTCTCGATGCTGGTCGACCGCGAGTCCGGCCAGTGCATCGCAACGAGCTCGTGGGAGGACGAGGCGGCCATGCGCGCCAGCGATGACCAGCTTCGCCCGCTGCGCGACCGAGGGAAGGACATCCTCGGCGGCTCCACGCAGGTCGACGAGTGGGAGATCGTCGTCATGCACCGTAACCACCACGGCGAGTGCGCCCGAGTCAGCTGGCTGCAGGGTGACCTCGACGCCATGGCCGAGACCTTCCGCGTCGGGATCCTTCCCCAGCTCGAGCAGACCGATGGATTCTGCAGCGCCAGCCTCCTGATGAACCGGTCCTCCGGCCTGGGGTGCGCCACCACGGCCTGGGAGTCCCGCGCCGCGATGGAAGCCAGCCGCTCAGCGGCCGACGACATGCGCAGCCGCACCGCGAGCGACGCGGGCGGCCAGATCGTCGACGTACACGAGTTCGACCTCGCGTACGCACACCTGCATGTCCCCGAGATGGCCTGACGTCCACATCTCTTCGCCGAGCTCGCCTGGGCCGGGCTCGGCCAGGGGAAGGAGACGCACATGCCATCAGCCCGACACAGCGTCAGCATCGACCGACCCATCGACGAGGTGTTCGCGTTCTTCACCGATCCCTCGAACGAGTTCCAGTGGCGCAGCCAGGTCAAGGACATCACGGCGGAGGGGCCTGCGGCGGTCGGGAGGCGGGTCCACCAAGTGGTCAAGGGGCCGGCCGGTCTGAGCATTCCCGCGCATATCGAGGTGACGGGCTACGAGCCGACGACCCGATATGCGTTCCGAGGCATCGCCGGGCCCGTGCGACCGGTCGGAGAGTTTGTCTTCTCTCCAGATGGGGAGCGCACGATGGTCTCGTTCTCGTTGTCTGCTGAGCTGGCGGGGATCAAGAGGCTGCTGATGTCACGCGCGGTCCAGCGGGCGATGGACGGCGAAGTGCACGCGATAGAGCAAGCCAAGGTAATCCTCGAGCGCTCTTGATGGCCGCCCGGTCACCTCGCTTGAACTCGCAGGCGCCGCCCTGAACCACGAGCGCCGGTCACAACCGCTCCCCCGCCGGCTGCGCCGACTTTCGCGCAACCAGCTCCGCGAACTCGGCACACAGGCGAGCCCGCTCAGCTGATCAGGCCGTACGCAGCAGCCGGAACCCGTGCCGCCGCAGCACAAGGTTGGCCGCACAACGGGAGCGTCCCCACCGGCGCGTGGCTTGGGCAGCGAACTCCATCTGACCCGGACAGTCTCATCGCCGTGCGTGGACGGGGCGATCAGCCTAGGTTTCGTGAGCCCGGTCCCACACGTTGCGGGAGGCGGGCATACCGCCCAGAAGAACATGACGACTTCCCGCTCCGCCGCGGGTGGTCTGGATCGACTTGGCCAATCCCAAGTGCGAAGGCACGCGCTCCTGGCGTTCCTGCCGATAAAGCATCGCTGAGACAGGTTGCTCTCACATCTGTCCTTCGCCAGCCTTCGTCACGGTCGGGGACCGTCGAGCAGAAGAACCGGACCGTCGATGACGCGAAGGGCCAATTTGCTCGCGCGACATGCACCTTCGAGGCGATCTCGCGTGGCCCCAGACAGCGCCTCGACTGAGACTGCAAGGAACGTGTCAGCGCCGGCGCGAGCGGCGAGCTCTACGTCCCGGTCAATGTCGGCCCTATCGAAGCCATCAGCTGACATCTTGGCCTCACCCGCTAGGCAAGTCGAGTCGCGCCATCCAAGAATGTCAAGCTCGGCCTGTCGTGCTCCATTCCGCAGCAGATTCACGCCAGGCTCGACATAGAACCCTTCTGAGGTCAGCAGCGCAGTTGCCGCCAGCGGGGCCAGACCGCCATTGAGGCTTAGGGTGTGCATCAATGAGTTGAGAACGAAGTGCACCTCGGGGGCTCCGCGTTGATCCAGCCTGTAGCAAGCCGGCGAACCGCAGCCGTTGCAATGAGCTCCACCAACTATTGAGGCCAGAGTCTGAAACCCGGTTAGTGAGCACAGCGAGCAGTCGACTAGGAGCCCCATAGACGCCGCTCCCCGCGCGACCAATTCCTCGACTGCCGCGGGTAATTCTGTGGCTCCTCCGGCTGCCGCCGCGCCCGATCGTAGGTCCGCGAGGGTTCGCGGGGGACGATGGCCGAGAAGTGAAGCAACGCGGAGACGCTCGATCGACTCCTGCGTAACGTCGTCTTTCTCTCGAAGCCGCTTTAGTTCTCTGGCAAGGTCGCGCCCCGCCTTAGCGGTGAGCAGAGTAACGGCGTGGACAGTGGCTCGGAGTCGGTAGAAATCAATATCGCCCTGAGCCGCGAGCGCACCGCGGATCTGCTGGCCCTTATCACTCAACTCATACTCGTAGCCTTGTTCACTTACGGATGCCGCTAGCACCGCGCCCGGCTGGGGCAAGGTCAAGGAGAGGTTGTAATCTTGCAGGTTGCTCGTCTGGATACGGATCCCGTCACCGGCCGACCACGCTGCATCCGGGTGGTACAGCTTGGCGACCGCAGGCTTCTGGGGACCAGCGATCGACGGCGACGAGATTGTGGCTGTCACCCGTCCACTCATCAGGTACTCCGGAACCCACTCGCGAGGTGAGCGCAGTTGCATCGAGACCGTTGGGCGCTGGAGGGGTACCAAAGAGGACGTCGGATATCCGGTAGAGCGCGGAACCAGCCAATATTCGATCGGATCCAAGTTAACGGCGAAGGACGGCGAAAATTCAGTGCCCGGCTGACGCCCCATGAGTCGTTCCGACGTCTTGGAATCTGTGTGTTGCGCCGCGCCGAAGGATCGGGCAATTTCCGCGAGTTCCTCATCAGGGACTGTGAGGCTCGCAATGACAAACGTGGGGGTCGATGCTGACGACTGGCGTAGGCCGTCGAGCAACTGTGAGGCGAACTCTGGCGTTCGCGCCACCTCGGGCGTCGTCATAACTGCCTGGGGCAGGGGATGCCGATACCGTGGACGGACAGCCCGAGCGTTCCAAAACCAGACTGCGTCGTCGAAGGAATCCTCGTCCCGAGTCAGCCAGAGAACCCCCATCGACGCGAGATGCCCACCGCGGATGCCGGTGTCAGTATCGAAAGCCAGCGTGGCCCCAAGTGCCGTGCGCTCCGTCAACTGTGCGTTTGCGAGTATGCCGGCTGAGCATCCTTCAACGATGTTGAAGCCGGCTTGTCTAAAGAGTGGCAACTCTTCGTCCAGACCGTATTTGCCACCTCCGGCGAGCGCCATCAATGAATCTGTTGCCGGCAGATAGATCTCACGAACCCGTTCGTCGTAAGTGCCAATAAGTGGGTGAGCATTCCAGAACCGAGCATCTTCGAGCGGTTTCGCTCCGACAGTTGCAAGACCGGATCCATCCCTTACGGTCCATGCTGACGCGCCCCCGGCTCCGTCCGCAGTAAAATCGATCGCTTCGACAACGTCGAGCGCCTCCGCAATCTGAAGGAAGGCAGGCTGGACCTCACCTGCCTGTGTCACAGGCAGGATCGGGCAGCGAGCTCCTCCCCACAGTGCGGCGGCGGCGTAGAGCGCGCTCCGAAGTTCATCAACGTCGCCGTCGCGAACCAGGAATGCGCGACGCTTCGGGGCAATCCGAAACTGGAAACTTCCGTGCCCAAGGAGTTCTGTAGGTGCGGGTAGCAGGGGATCTACGATCACCAACACATCCTCGCCGACCGTAGGGACAACTCCCAACCATTTCGTCAGATCGGAGTGCGTTGCCCTCCTCCCTGCGTCATTCCGCCGCGTGGAGGCACAACCAAGCTCCCCCGACTCCGGAACGATGGGTGACGCCTTGGGCCGCCAGCCTGTGCTTCGACGATTGATGTGCGACACCTCCGCCACTTGCCGCGTGACACGACGACGTTGAGTCCCGGACTCCGTTGAGCGCCGTCACCCTGGTCTAAGCACTGACTCGACCCACGCAGCTTGCACAGGCGACCACACAGAACGGCGGTACGCCAAGGCATCAACTGCGGTTGGCATTGGTACGGCAAGTCCGTCGCAGGCATCAGCGACGAGGCGGATCCACTCAACGTAGTCGCCCGAATAGTCCTCCGGCGCGCCGTAAGGTCGCCGGGCGTAGGCGCTGGTGCGGATCACCTGGAACGCCTGCGCGCAGATCCGCTGGCACGTCGCCCTCGCGTCACGCTCGTGCTTGGTCACGCATGGCCAGCCCATTCGCATGCGCTCATGCTCCCACGCTCAAGTTCGCTGGACCGTTGCGACATCTGGGCGACGGCGCCCCGTCCATGACCCGCCCTGCGTCATGCTGTCGTCGTTAGCGACAGCTGGATCCGACTGATCCCGACCGACGCTTCGCGGGAGCCCGCACAGTCGTCCGTCGACTTGGCAGTCGCCGACGTCGTTAGCCTCTTCTCCCGCCCCGGAGATTCCGCGGACGAAGTTTCGGCTGTGCTTCGCGACGACGTCGCCTTAATTGACTCGGGCGTGAACACATCGTCGTTCACACGATCTGCTCGTCAGTCACCGACGTGAGCTGGGTCTTCGAGGTAGTCGACGAACGATCAAGGGACCTCATCGACCTGGACGTCGTTCTGCCGTGCTGCGGTGCCACAAGCAGCCTGAACGAACTGGCGTACGGCTGGGCCATGGGCTTCGCGCGGTTCGAAATCGGTGTCCTAAACGGCACTCGCGCGCGCTACGAACTCGATGAGTCAGAACTTCGTCAGGTCGGCGAACTCTTGGGCCATCCAATTCGTCAGATCCTGGCGCACTACTGATCCAACGCGACGGGAGCGCGGCGGATCCGCACTGATCTGACGGGCCCCGGCGGGCGCAACATTTCCGCCACCTGTGGAGCAGTTGGAGGAGGTTTGGACTCTGGCATGATGCTGCCGTGATGACACCGGGTAACGCGGATCCCCTCGCGACCTTGGAATGTGTCGTATTGGACTGCCCTCAGCCGCACGTACTGGCGGCGTTCTACCGCAAACTGCTGGGCGGCACGATCAACCAGCCTGACCCGCGCTGGGCAGTGAGCGATGGCTGGGCAACGCTTCATACGCCTACCGGTCAGGTGCTGGCATTCCAAGCCGTGGACCCGTACGCCGCACCCGACTGGCCGGACCCGAAGAAGCCGCAACAGTTCCATCTCAACTTCCACGTCGCGAGCCTCGATCTGGCGCACTCGGCGGTGCTCGCATCAGGTGCTCGGCTGCTCGAGTCCACGCGGGGTTGGCGGGTCTACGCCGACCCCGCCGGGCACCCCTTCTGCCTCGTCGGGAAGTAGAGCCGAAAGCGACCTATCTGCGGGATCGCTCACCCAGTCGGCACAAGCAGCAGGCCGCAGCAGGAGGTCGTCAGCCATGACCGTTGCGCGAGCGATTCTCTCCTCAGGCACGCCGCAGATCCGAAGACAGGTCGCCGCGATCGCTCTCGCCTGCCCAGGTGCGACCTCGTCGCCGCGCGAGCGGATCCGGATCACGACCTCGACCGCTTGGACCAGCAACCCACCCAGCTGGTCCATGTTCACCGACGCGGCGACAGGGCTACTGACGACGTCGGCACCCAGCCGACCGTACGCAGCAGTCAGCTCCCGCAGCGCCGGCTCGAACTCGCCGAAGACCTCGCTTCTCCTGACATCCGGCATCCGGTAGAGCCGGCCGATGTTGTGCGGCACCGTTGCGAGGGTGTCTGCGTCGATCAGCGCGAGCAGATAGAGCGCTGCCTCCGGGGCATCGGCCGGACACTCCAGCTCGATCCGCTCGACCATGTCGAGACTGGGCCGCACCGAAAGCTCCAGGAGCTCAGCGAGGATGCCCGGCTTGCCCACGAAGTGGTAGTAGAGCGACGCCTGCCGGATCCCGACCTTCTCCGCGATGTCCCGCGTCGAGGTCGCCGCGAAGCCACGGTTGACGAAGAGCTCCGCCGCAGCGTGAAGGATCTCGTCGCGGGGAGCGGCCGCGCTTGCCGCGCGTGGGATCACCCGAGGCCGGCCGGGGCGGGTGGCACCTGCAGGCGCGTACGTGCTCATCGGGTTCCTTCTGAAGGAGCGGAGTCGGACTGGAAGTCCCCAGCGCTCCGACGCCGAATGCAGCCGGAGCGCCGGGGACTTGAACCACCATGACCGCGCCAGCCGGGACGTTTGCACCGCCCGCTCGAGACCTATTCAGACGTTTGCGACACCAGCAAGGCGTCCTGCTCACCGGCCACAAACCACGCTCCGGCGCCGACGAAATACCTGGTGGCAGGTTTCGCCGCGTCCGGGCAAGAGACAGGCGTGAAGCAGAGGAGACACCTCTTTGGGTCCACCCAAACGTCCCCGAAAGGTCCCTATGCTGAGCGCGTGAACGATTCCCTGCGGAACGCGTTGGCCCATCGGGGGTGGTCCTCCGCCGACCTGGCGCAGAGGATCGAGCTCGACGAGAAGACCGTAGAGCGCTGGATCACGAAGGACCGACGACCTCATCGTCGTAATCAGCGCCTTGCAGCCGAGGCCCTCCAGCTTTCGATCGACCAGTTGTGGCCGAATGACACCCGTCACGACGTCGCTGCCGCCGGCGCCCACGCAGAGATCGTCGGGATCTATCCGAACCGGGCCAGCGTCCCCCAATGGAAGTGGATATCCCTCCTCAAAGAGGCCCAGACAACGGTCGACATTCTCGTGTACGCGGGAACCTTCCTGAACCAGACCAACCCGCGCTTCCCAGCGATGCTGGCAGAGCGAGCCGAAGCCGGCGCTCGAGTGCGCCTGTGCTTCGGAGACCCATCCGGTGATGCGGTAGCCCTGCGGGGCGAGGAAGAAGGCATCGGCAGCGCGCTCGGCGCCAAGGTCCGGGCATCACTGACCTACTTCAGTGGGCTCGTCGGTATGCCGAGGTGCGAGATCCGGCTGCACAACACCGCGTTGTACGCCTCGATCTTCCGGTACGACTCACAAGCCATGATCAACACTCACCTATGGGGCAGCCCCGCCTCAGCCAATCCGCTGCTCCATGTCCGAGACACCGGTGAGGATTCGATGTTCAGGAAGTACACCGAGAGCTTCGACGCAGTCTGGGACGGCGCTACCCCATGGACCGCCGAGTGAACGGTCGCATCGAGCACTGGAACAACCCTGACGCCCCGGCCGCCAACTCCCTGGTGCCGGCGTCGAACCTTCTGGTCATCAACCGCACCGGCGAGATCCTCATGCAGCAACGCCGCGACACCGGGCAATGGGCGCTGCCCGGGGGCAAGCAAGAGCTCGGCGAGACGCCAAGCCAGTGCGCGGTGCGCGAGTGCGAGGAGGAGACCGGGATCTTGGCTGAGATCACCGGGTTCCTGGGCGTCTACAGCGACCCCAACCACTTGATCGAGTACCTCTCCGACGGCGAGGTACGACAGGAGTACGAGGTGACGTATCTCGGCCGGCCGATCTCAGGCACTCCGACCGCCAACGTTGAGGCGTCGGCAGTGCACTGGGTCGCCCCGACCGCACTCGACGCGTACGACGTGCATCCCACCATGCGCCGCCAGCTCGATGACTACCTCACTGGGCGCTACCCGGTGGCGGACTGAGCGCATGGCCAGGATCGACTGGCACGACGACCCAGCGGCCCCGCCCGTCAACAGCCTCGTGCCAGCGGCCGCCGCGTTCGTCGAGCGCGACGGCAAGATCCTGCTCATCCAACGCAGCGATAACGGCAAGTGGTCCATGCCCGGCGGCACCATGGAGGCTGGCGAGAGCCTGACGGCCTGTGTCGTCCGCGAGACGCTGGAAGAGACCGGAATCCACATCCAGTGCACCGGCCTCGTCGGCGTCTTCACCGACCCACTCCACCGCGTCGAGTATGACAACGGCGAGGTCCGCCAGCAGTTCGCCATCGTGTACCGGGCGACCTACCTGGCCGGTGAACCGACCTGCAGCCCCGAGAGCCCCCGTGTCGAGTGGGTCCTGAATACAGGCGTACTAGACCTCGACATGGATCCCAGCCAACGCGTCAGGTTCGCCTGGGCCATTCAGCGCCCCGACGATGTCCGTATCGACCCACCTTGATCGACATCGAACGACGGCAGGGTGATCAGGCCGTACGCAGCAGCCTGAACTCGTGCTTCTGCAGCACCTGCAGGACCAGCTTGGCCGGGTAACCGAAGGCGTCCCGGCCGGCGTCGGACGGGTAGGGCTCGATGGCAGAGACCTGATGCCACTCGCCATCGACGAACAGCTCGCAGCATCCGGCGGCGACGATGTTGCGATACCAGTTCACGTCCTCGCCGTAGGTCAGCTCCGCGATGAAGCCTTCCGGCACCCGTGCGACCACGATCGGCGTCTCGTACGTCTTGCCCGACTTCCGACCCACGTGACGCACGAGCGAGAACGGACCGTGCCCCGAGCGCGCCGCCCGGATCGTCACCCGGTTGAGCGTGTTCTTCAGCAACCACAGCCACCTGCGACGCATCTCAGCCTCCTGTGAGTTTCAGGTTCACCATCACGGCTCGGTTCCGCGGGAGCCGGGACACGACCGAGTCGGTCATGAAGGTCGCCGAACCGACCTTACTCACCTGCTCGGTCGATCCGGTCCGATCGAGCCTCGCCGAGAGCTACGCTCCAGGAATGGCAACGCTCGAAGACCTCGCCCGGATCCTCGCCGAGCTGCCCGAGGTCGCCGAGGGCGAGCGCCACGGACACCCGACCTGGTCCGTACGCGGCAAGGGCATCGCCTGGCTGCGCCAGTTCAGCAAGGCCGACATCAAGCGCTTCGGCGACCAGACCCCTCCCGCCCAGCCGATCATCGCGGTCAACACCGCCGACCTGCACGAGAAGGAAGGCGTGCTCGCTGCCGGCATCGACGGGGTCTTCACCATCGAGCACTTCAACAACTACCCCGCCGTCCTCATCGAGCTCAGCGTCATCGACCCAGGTGACCTCCGCGACCTGCTGGTCGATGCCTGGCTGGCCGCCGCGCCGGCCGATCTGGCCGAAGGTTTCGACGGCTGAGAACGCACGCGTGACGAGGTGCCGTTCGTGACAGGCGGGGCGTACCGGCTCCAGACAGACGATCGTCACCGATTGATCCCCCGGATGAGCGATGCCCGCGTGGCCACGGCGCTTCTAGGCTGCGGTTCATGAGCGTCGTCATGCTCAGCGGGCGTACGGGCGTTTGAAGCGAGGAGCCGCGGATGAGTCGGCAGATGACCATCACGATCCACGATCCTGATGTGGAGCGTCTCGAGGAGCTCAGTTCAGTCCTGCGCCGGGAGCTGCTGGACCTCGGCGTCGATGATGTCGAGCGTGCGAGCGCGGGCGAGGCGCCTGCCGGCACCCGTGGCATCGATCTGGCGGCGATCGGGGTGCTGATCGTGGCCTTCCAGGAGCCGCTGGTCGCCGTGACCGCCATCGTGGGGGCGATACGGGGGTGGATGTCCTCTTCTCGCGGGTCTCATGCGGTCGAGCTCACGATCGGCGACCAGACGCTCAAGATCGACTCGGCGTCGCAGGCGCAGCAGGACCGACTCATCGACGAGTTCCTCGCGGCCCTGCACGCATCCGGGGAGGCCGGCCCGCCTGCTTCCTCACCGGCGCCATGACCACGGGGCGGCGCAGTGCACTGGTGGTGGCGAACGACATGTACCACGACCAGCGGTTGAGCAGGCTTCGCGCGCCCGCCACCGACGCCGAGCAGCTGGCAGGCGTGCTCCGGAACGCCGAGATCGGGGGCTTCGAGGTCGAGGTGTCGCTCAACGAGCCGGAGCACGTGGTCAGGCGCAAGGTCTCGACCTTCTTCGACGACCGCGGGCCCGACGACCTCCTCCTGCTCCACCTTTCGTGCCACGGGGTGAAGGACGAGGACGGCAGGCTCTACTTCGCGACGCCGGACACCGAGATCGACCACCTGGACGCCACGTCCCTGCCCGCCGACTACGTGAACAGGCAGATGACGAAGAGCAGGTCCCGGCGCATCGTGCTGCTCCTGGACTGCTGCTACAGCGGCGCGTTCGCGCGCGGGATGATGAATCGCGGCGACGAGCGCATGGACATCATGGAGCGTTTCGACGGCCGCGGGCGGATCGTACTGACGGCGTCGAGCGCGATGGAGTACTCCTTCGAGGGCGACCAGCTCGCCGGTCAGGGCAAGCCGTCGGTGTTCACCTCGGCTCTGGTCGAAGGCCTGGCCACCGGCGAGGCGGACCTGGATCGTGACGGCTTCGTGTCGGTCGACGAGCTGTACGAGTTCGCCTTCGACCGGGTGCGGACCGTCACGCCGTCGCAGACTCCGGGCAAGTGGGTCTTCGACGTGCAGGGGGACTTCTTCATCGCCCGCAGCAACCGCCCGCCCGAACCTGTGGACCTGTTGGCCGACCTGCGTGGCGCCATCTCGAGCCCGTTCACCAACGTACGTCTCGGCGCGGTCGAGGAGCTCGCCGCGCTGCTCGACGACGCCGACTCCGCTCGCGCAGCCGCCGCCCGCTCGGTGCTGGACGACATGGCCGAGCACGACACCCAACGAGTCGTACGAGGGTCGGCCGAACGGGCTCGCAGGCCCGTCGAGACCTCGCCACCCCCGCCCCCACCGCCCGCACCGCCACCGGCCGCCCCGGAGCAGCCGACCGTCGAGCCGCCCGTACCGGAAACACCCGCACCGGCAGCCGAAGCCCCTGTCGCCCGCGAGCCCGAGCACAAGCCCGACCCCACGCCCGAGCACACGCCCGAGCACACCCCGCGGCCGGTGGCAGCCATCGAGCCCCAGCCTCCGGCGTGGGTGCCGACCGTCGCGTCGATCGCTGCCGTGGGAATCCTGGCTGCGGTTCCGTTGCCGTTCCTGGCCGAGACCACGACGGCCTGGAACTCATTCGCGGTGGTCACCCCGTTCGAGGTGGTGCTCGCCGCCGTCGCCCTCCTCCTCGCTGCGGGCCGCCTCCGCCGTCGGCAGCTGGCCACCGCCACCGCGGCCGGACTGTTCATCGTGGTCGGGATCCTCATGAGCGCGGCCGGCATCGGGTTGGTGAAGTTCTCGCTCGAGGACATCGGCGGCATCAGTGTCGTGCTGAGTCTCCTTGTCCTATGCGGCGGTGTCGGAGCCGTCGTGGCAGGCCGGGCATGCTCGAGCGTGTCGCCGAAGGATCGCGACCACGGTCCTGTCGAGCCCGTCTGGCTGGTATCGGCCATCGCGGGCGCCTGCCTGGCCACCCTCGCCCTGTTCCTCCCCTACGACGGCTACAGCTCGTTCTGGACCGAGGTCGAGGAAGGCACCAGCGCCGAGTACATCTTCGAGCCGGTGGCAGTGGTCGGTTGCCTGGTCGTCGGCCTCCTGTCCCTCACCTCCCGGCGTCGGTTCGCCACCGCCGTCCTGTTCTCCACCGGCGTCCTCGCCGCGGTCCACTACGTCGGTGTCGTCCTAGCGGCCCTGCAGGCGATCGGCGAGCAAGGCGAAGTACGTGCCGCCGGATGGATCGGCATCGTCGGCGGCCTGCTGGCCGCCTTCGCTGCATGGCAGATCCAGCAGTCCCTGACGCGGGACGGCGCGGGGTCCGACACAACCTGACCCCAGCTGACTCAAGGCCCGCGGAGACCACGCGTACGGTCGGCCGCGATTGCCCCGAATGAGGGATGACTCGCCGCAGGTCGCGAAGCAGTCTGAAGGTGGCCTTCGGCATTCGAGCCGACTCGGGGACCGCGACACCTGGGGGACAAAATGAGGAAGCGCAGTCTGGCGATCGCTACGGTCGCGGCAGCAGCAGTTTTCGGAGCGGGCACGCCCGCCTTTGCACATGAGTGCTACATCGCGAACCGTTCCGACCAGGGAAATGCGGGGGCGACGCACTCAGACCGGTGGGTCACCGTCACGGTCGCCGGGTTCGCGCACAGCCCCGACTTCCCGCCCGGGTTCGACCCGGACTGCTTCGTCGCCTACTGGCTGAGTCACGGCGGCCCGGAAAGCTTCACGGTACGCAGCGACAAGACGATCGGCGAAGACAGCTCCAACCCGAACCTCGCCAACGGCAGCGGGCTCGAGCACATCGAGGACGCATGGGGTGCCCTCCTGGGAGAGTCGCTGGGCGCCTGCGCCCTCTGACCGACGTGTGGGTCCTCAAAGCGCCGACTCGATGGCGCTAGCGGGTGACGGTCCCGGTGAACGTCTCGTGCGCCGGCCCGTCGCCTTCGGGGTCGTTCGCGATCTCCATCTCGCCGCTCCCGCTGAGCCCCTTGAAGGCTCCGGTGCCGCCGACGAACGTCCACGTGCCCGTCTGGATCTCGCCCTGCGGCAGGTCCGGCCCGACGTCCGGTGTGAGCTCCATCTGCACCTTCCCGTCCGGACAGGTGATCGTCCGGGCGATCAGCGGGACCTCGGGATCGGAGCTTCCGTGGGTGTCCCGGAGGGTCCCGCCGCTGCAGAACGCCGATCCGCCGAGAGTGGACCCCTCGAGGACTTCGCCTGTGGCGATCGGTTCCGCGCCCGGCGTCGGGGCGATGCTCACGCTCGTCCGGATCTCGACCTTCTCGGAAGTCGCCGCCGTCGTCGACGCAGCCGACCCGGCACCGTCGTCCGATGACCCGCACGCGGCGGCGGTCAGCGCGAGGAGGCCACAGATGAGCCTGCTGACGGTGCTCATCCCCCGCCGGCGTGCGCGCCGGCGGGAACGCGGATCGACGCCACCACCTCCTCGTCGGGGTCGTCCGAGTCGAGCGTCTCGTACCCGCGGACCCGGTGGATCTTCACGACGACGTCCGTGAAGCCGTCGGCGGAGCTCGTCTGGAACTCCAGGAAGTGCTTGAAGAACGGTGGCTCGTCGAGCGAGTAGATCTCGGAGACGAACCGCTGGATCGGGCCGAAGGGCGGGTTCAGGCCGGGGAAGGCGATGTAGGACCGGCGCTTGGCCCACCAGCCGACGCCCTTGACCGCTGCCGGTTCGGCACCGACCCGATCCCGTTCGACCTTGATGATCTTCTTCGCGTCCCCCTCGCTGATGAAGTCCTTGTAGGCGCCCGGACCCTCGCGGTAGGGGCCGTCGAACCACGCCTTGGGATCGACGAACAGCGAGTACGCACCGAGGAACACGAGATGGGCCAGCAGGATGGAGAAGGCGACGGCGATCGTGATGAAGAGAGCGGCGCCGACCGCGACAGCCGGCCAGGACGTACGCAGCCAACCGGCGATCCCGCTCGGCACCTCTCCGGCGAAGTCGAGCAGGCCGGGTACGGCCGCGCCCAGCAGGAGCGTCCCGGCGACCAGGAGCCCGATGACCGTCAGCCGCCTGTGCCACGACGGGTGGTCGCGACGCATCCAGTCGCTGATGAACATCCAGACCACGGCCGCCACCAGGAGCGCGGGCAGCCCGAAGGCGGCCCGAAGCACCGCAGCCGGCGCCGGCCCGATCCACTCGCGCAGCGACGGCAGGCCCAACAGGTAGGCGGCCAGAGCCCAGAGCGTCATCACCGCCGGAGGCGCGGCGAGCACGGCGCCCCGAACCCCGTCCCGATATCCGAGCCAGGCGCTCCGCCGGCCTGCGAGATCGTCGATGTCACGGGTGCGTCGGTCCGGGATGAGCACCAGCCAGACGATCACGCCGGCGATCGCGGCCAGCGGCAGGAGGCCGAGCAGTCCGCTCCAGAACAACAGCCCGGGCAGATCGTGGTCGCTCATCACGCGCAGCATCTCCCCCGCGACGACCACCGCCTGCGCGCCCGTGGCCCACCAGACCGAGCGGTTCAGCCACCGCGCCGCATCGTCGCCGAGCACGTTGCCGACGTTGCGGTCGTGGAGCCACCCCTTGCCCATGATGACGAGGTAGGCGACGAGTGCGGCCACCAGCGGCAAGACCTCCCGGCCGGGCGGCTCGGAGCCGCGTACGTCCAGCATCGCCGGGATCGTCGCCATGGCCGCGAGCACGGCCACGGTGAGCAGGAACGCGAGATCCTTCCACCGGCTCGCCGCCTTCTCGACGGGGTTCCACCAGCGGGTCACGCGCAGGACCCACGCGTTGAGGCAGACCCAGAGCGTGCAGGTCGCGTAGAGCCACAGCATCGCCTCCGCATCGTCGCCCTCCGGCAGGACCTGATGGAGGAAGAGCGTCGCCAGGACCCCGGCGACCAGCGCGTCGAGACGGAAGAGCAGGCGCCACCAGAAGCGCGTACGCCCAGGGCGCCTCGGCAGCAGGTGCAGCAGCACCAGCACCATCATCGCGATGACGGCGGCGCCGCCCGGACCGACGAGAGGGCCTGAGGGATACAGCGTCCACCGAGGCCAGCCGTCGGTGGCGAACCACGTGCCCAGCGCCAGGCCGGCGTCGAAGAAGAGGACGCTGAGCATCAGCCGCCAGATGCTCGGGACGAGCTGCTGGGCGAAGAAGGACAGCGACTCGTGCGCCCGCGGGAACAGCTTGTCCAGGTTCGGGGGGAACGTCGTCTCCACCCGCGGGTCCGGCTCCGCCGTCCGGATCGGGTGGGTGGCGTGGGTGTAGGCGCCACCGCCACCGCTGACGATGTGCCACAGGCCGTGCCGGACGCCCGTCTCCTTGTCGGTCGGGGGTTCGTAGAGCTGGAAGTTGTGGGTGTCGCCACCGACCGTCGCCACGAACCCCTGGGCCGGGTCGGCCACGACGCTGTAGACCGGGTCGGGCTCCGTCCCCGGCTGGCCGGGCAGGGAGCACTCGCGCACCCCGCCGTTGACGACCAGCGGCTTGCCGGTCATCAGGATCTTCGGCTTCCCCTCGCCGAGCGAGGTCAGCCATCTCATCTGCTCCTGGTCGATCGAGCCGTCGATGCCGGTGTCGATGCACACCAGGCGTACGTGTTCGGTCTCGATGACGAAGTAGGGCGCCGGCTGCAGCGGGGCCTCCGGTGCGGGGTCGCCGTCGGGGGCCGGCTCTCCCCACCGTGCCGGCGCCGTGGTGTCGTCCGGTTCGCTGGGTGTGCGCCACATGATGCGGCCGAAGCGGTCCCGGATCCGCTGTCCCAGCCCCGGGCCGTCCTCGAACGACGGCGCCAGGAGCTCGGCCGGCCAGGTCGGAGGCTGCTCCGCGGCGTACAGGAACTGGTGGGCGAAGCCGTAGAGGCCGTCGTACCAGTCGTGATTGCCCGGTATCGCATAGACCGGGACGTCCTCGGGAAGCGCGAACTCGTCCCGCACGTCCACGGGCGCGTTGAGCCCGGGCACCCGGTTGGACCGGTACGGCTTGTAGAAGCCGTCCACGTAGTCGTTGACGTTGCCGGACGGATAGATCACGTCGCTCAGGACCAGCACGAAGCCGGCCTGCTCCCGGTCCGGGCGGCCACGCGCGGCTCGCGCCAGGGCGGGCGCGACCACGTACTGCGAAGGGTCCTGCTCGCCGGTGTCGCCGATGACCAGGAACCTCGAGACCCCGGCGGCCGGGATCGTCAGCGGCACGTCCTTCTTCGTCCAGTGCGTACGCAGGTCCTCGACCAGCCCCTGCGTGCCCTTCCCCAGCACGTCGTTGACCGAGTCGACCAGCGTCCGTGCGGTGATCCAGGAGAGGCTGTTCCACTTGGTCGGGTCGCTGCGCAGATAGTCCTTCGTGCGGGCCCAGTCCGTGCTCCCGGTCGCGGAGTCGTCGCCCTGAGCCATAGACATCCCCTCGATCGGACCGACCGGTCGGCGTGGACCCGCACGACCGCATGAAATCAGGTCTAGACAGCCTCCCACGCGGCGCGTCGCCCACACCTGGGACTCCCCCAGATTGGCGTATGACAACCGCCGACGCCGGACAGATGATGAAAAGGCAAACCCTCACGGCAAGTCAGGTCAGGGGGCATCGAAAGACGGAAGGAACAGAGGTCATGAAGCTTTGGATCGGAAGCTGTGCCATCGCGGCAGGGCTCGTGCTCGCGGGAGCCGGCGCCGCCAGCGCCGGAGAGGTCAACGGCAACGGCAGCGACATCCCCGCGCCCGAGCACGCCGCGTCGGAGTGCGTGTTCTCCGGCCAGGACACCGCAGACGCCATCGAGAACAACCCGCCAGGCTTCGACGACGACGCGCTCGCCGTACGTGGCAACCAGAGCCCAGCCGGCGTCGACCGCTACCACGGGGTGCAGAGCTACGGCAGCTTCGTGCGAGCCGGGCTCAAGGCGTTCGTGCCGTCGCCCGGAGAGGCCTGCCGAGGCAACTGACGGCGCGACGAAGCTCGTCGTCAGGCTCACCCAGCGGTCGATCCCCGTCGGCGGTACCCGATCCGGGTGATCGGCCGCTAGCCGGACCTGCGCAGTGCGCGCACCGCCCTCGTCTTCGTGTTGAACACCGCCTTCAGCCCCTTGTCGACCGCGGAGCCGTCAGGCGGGAGCAGACCGACCTGCCGCGCGAACGCCATCTGGTCGAAGACGACGGTGTTCGTGCGTACCTTGCCGTCGTGCAACGCGAAGTGGTCGCAACCGTCGAGCTCGATGGTTCTGCCGGTGGCGCCGACGCCCAGCAGCGTGCCGGTATGGCGACCTGTCAGCCGCCAGTGCGCCAGGACGTCGTCGCCGGAGCCCGCGATCGCCGCCGGCTCCAGGTGGAAGCCGTCGATGGCGGCGAACTTGTCCGAGAAGTACGCCGCGATCTCATCGACGCCGCGACAGGTGGCATCCGGGAAGTACTCCACCGTGTCTTCGGTCCAGAAGGAGTGCAGGCTGGCCAGGTCCTGCGCGTTGAGACGATCGAACGCCCACCGTATGAGCTCGACGTTCGTGACGCCGTCGGGTGGCCTCTGAGCTGCCATGAAGCCACCATGGCACTGCGCCGGAGCCCACGACGATGGTCACTCCAGGCACCCGAAAACTGGGGAAGAAGGGCAAGCGTCCGACGTCGACTCAGACAGGTCCGGCCAGCGCAGCCAGCTGGGCGAGACCGGGCTTGGTGTGCTTCATCAACCGTTCCCGCGCATCGTCG
The DNA here is from genome assembly GCA_040302365.1 of Nocardioides sp. NPDC126508. Taxonomy (GTDB): domain Bacteria; phylum Actinomycetota; class Actinomycetes; order Propionibacteriales; family Nocardioidaceae; genus Nocardioides. Next base: position 369,948 of record JBEOUM010000001.1, on the reverse strand, counting down.
AGGGCGGCGGATGCGGGATACCCGGGTGGGACCCGCGCGGGGTTGAGCGCGACCTGGTCCGACCAGGCCTTGATGTCCGGCTCGGCCGAGAACGACATGGCGGCCTGGGTGCCCAGGACGTTCATCCGCGCCCAGCTCGCCATCGTGTCGGGGAACGGGCTCGGCGGGGAGACCCGGTTCTTCTCCGCGTCGGAGTCCCGGGTCGCCTCCACATAGCCGATGACCGCGGCGCCGAAGCAGGGGAAGCCGGCCCGGATCGGCTGCAGGGTGATCGCCTCGGGACGCCAGACCGGTACGAGCGGCGGATACTTCAGCCCGTCGGCGGCGCAGTGCACGACCAGGGCGTCGTCGGCGACGGCGACGGTGCCCTCATCGAGGGTGAGGGAACCGCGATCGACGTGCCGGAGGTGGCCGCGGCGTACGACGTTCTCGAGCGTACGCAGCTTCTCGAGCTCCCACGTCGCCAGCGTCGGCGCCTTGGCCATCGTCGGCATGACGCTGCGGTCGATGCGAAGCATGATGCCGGCGTCCTCGAGCCGGAGGAAGAAGTCCTCGAGCGTGGCCGACTGCTCGGCGGCCTGCATGGTGTCGGCGGCCATGCCGAGGAAGATCGCGGGATCGGGCTGGACGACGGCCCGGTTGAACATCCACGGGTCGCGCGGCCGCACCCAGCAGATCGCGTCGGGGTCGACGCCGCGCGAGAGCAGCCAGATGCAGGCGTCGGTCGCGGTCTTGCCGGAGCCGACGACGACGTACTGGCTCGGCGCCTCCTCGAGCCGCGCGAGCTCGTTGACCGGCAGCACCCGGGCGTCCTCGGCCACGCCGAACGGCGGCGGCTTCTCGGCCGGGATGCTGGGCGCCAGGTAGCGGGCGTCGACGACCCGGGCGCCCGGCATCTCGAGGCGCTCCCCCGAGATGTGCGAGACCACCGTGTTGTCGCCGACGTACTCGCTGTTCGGGAAGAACTGCACCTTGCCCGACTCCACCATCCGGTCGAGGATCCGGGCGTAGTAGGCGCAGATCTCCGCCTGCGTCGCCCGCTCCTGCAACCCCTTCTCGGGGCCGTGCTCCTGCAGCTGCCCGCCGCCGAGCAGGGTCGAGGAGACACCGTAGAACGCGGAGGCCTGGTGCAGGCGTACGAACGGGTACGCCTCCAGCCAGTGCCCGCTGACACCATGGCGGCGGTCGACCAGGGCCACCCGTACGTCGGCATGCTCCGTCAGGGCGTCCGTGAACGCCATCCCCATGGCGCCGGCTCCCACCACCAGGTAGTCGACATCGACCGTGCGACTCATGGATCCACCCAAGCACGGCGCCGACCGTCGCGGTCGACAAGCATCTCGATCTATGCCGCAGACGGGGTAGGTCAGGCTCGCTGAGCGGCCTCGATGGCTCGTTCGGCGAACCGCCCGATGTCATGGTCGGTCACCGGCTCGCCCGTGACCAGCAACCGAAAGTAGATCGGGCTGGCAGCGTGTTCGAGGATGGATCGCGCATCCGCACTCTCGGGGAGCTCACCGCGGCGGACGGCTCTCTCGATGATCACCGAGCTGCGATGCATCCGTTCGGCCCAGAAGCTCAGCCGAGCCTCCTGGTCGATGCTGCCGTCAAGGGATGCCCGCACCATGGCCTGCATGAGCGGCGTTCGAAGCAGCTCGGCGACGTCCTTGAGCATTGCGACGAGATCACCGAGGAGACTGCCCGTGTCAGCGCGAGGGAGATCGTGGTCGCTGAGTCCGAGGAGCAGGTCGGCGACCAGGTCACTCTTCGTCGGCCAGCGTCGATAGACCGTCGTCTTGTTCACCCCGGCGCGCGCGGCGACGTCGGGCAGCTGCACGGCTTCGTATCCGACCTCGGTCAGAAGCTCCCGTGCGGCTTGATGAACGCGGGCGACGACGCTCGCGGCGCGACCCCCGGGTCGTCGGATCGGGACTCGCTCGTGCGAACGGGCGGGGTCCATGGGCTTCCTCTCGTGGTGCGGCTCCGGTTGACGGACTGTCCTGCCGTGCGATCTTATAGCAACTGTAGTTGCTATTGGTGAACAATCGACAGGAGCTGACGATGACAGCAGTGGAGATTCGTACGGCCATCGGCGGCCGGGACATCCCGCGCGCAGAGGTTCTCGCGTGGGAGGCGCGGCGGTTGCCGAAGGCTGCGAGTCGTATCGGGCTCGCCGTGCCGGCGGGTGCACCGGCGGAGCAGCGGCTCCGGTTCGCCGAGGCGAAGCTCGCTCTGGGCCCGGACGAGATCCGGAACCGGCTCGCCCGGTCGCTGCGCCTATCCGATCTCTCTGGCCGAGCGACGGCTCGGCTGTCCCGCGGAGGACGTGTCACCAGCGTCTGCGACCTGTACGTGACCGGAGGCGACGCGGCCACGTTCGTGGACTGGTTCATGGCCACCGACCGGTCGGACTACGAACGCAGCATGTTGGCCGCCAATCCCGACCACTTCCTGATCACGACGACCCCGCAGGGCCGGCAAGAGGTGATCGAGACGACGGGCGGAAGCCCACTGCCATCGAGATTCCTCATCGACTACGACGAACTGACCTCCCTGCGGACCCCGCTCGACCCGACCTACGACGCCAACGCCTCCGGCGTGGCCCGGACCGTGTCCGGGCATCCGATCGGCGGAGTACGCCATCAGTTCCGAGACACCGGCTCCGGGTTCCACGCCCATCTGGTCGTCGAGTTCCCCTCGCTGCTCCCGTCGCGCTTGGTCCGGCAGCACCAGTGGCACCTCGCCGTCGAGTTCACGAACTGGATCGAGTCCGCGTTCCCGGGCGCCGCGGACTCATAGAAGGGCGCTGCTCAGGAGTCCTGCGTCCGGTCTCGGGCGCACCCGATGAGCGATCCGAGGTCGAGCCCATAGGTGGGACCGCCACCCTGCTCGTACGCCTCCAACCGCCGCGCCGCCCGCTCGATGAGCCGGGAGGCGCCGACGGAGTTGCCGCGCTCGTGGTGGGTCAGGCCGACGCAGAGCTGGGCCAGTCCCTGCCACAGCTCGCGCTCCTCCTCCGGGCACGACTTCCACCGCACCTCGAGCGCCTCGTGGGCGGCGAACGGGCGGCCCTGGTCGAGGAGCTCGCGGGCGTACGCCAGAGTCTCCTCCGGTGGGAGCGGCTCCTCGGAGATCGGCGCGACGCCGACCTCGCCGTAGGGCAGCGGTCGGCCGAGCGCGTCGCGTGGGCGGGCCTGCTGCGCCCGTCCCTGCTCGTTCCGATCACGATCGACCACGTCAGCCTCCTCGGCTCCACCCTACGGACGATTCGGCCGCGTACGCACGAGGGGCCCCGACCGCAGCAGCGGTCGGGGCCCCTCGTGGTGAATCAGGAAACGCGGACGTTCTCGGCCTGCGGGCCCTTGGGGCCCTGCGTGACGTCGAACTCGACCTTCTGGTTCTCGTCGAGCGACTTGAAGCCGTTGGTCTGGATGGCGGAGAAGTGAACGAACACGTCCTCGCCGCCGCCGTCCTGCGCGATGAAGCCGAAGCCCTTGTCAGCGTTGAACCACTTGACGGTGCCCTGAGCCATGATCTTTTCCTTTGTTCGGTGCCGGGACGCTGTGCCCCGAGCCGCTGAAGACATCCATCTGTGCTGATGTCCAGCGAACCGAAAACCAGGATAAAGAGATACAAGCCGCGACATCGTGTGCGGCCAGGACGGCTTACAGAGCCATCCCTTCAACATGGCCAACGGTACGCCATCGGACGCAGGTTCATGGTTTCCGCGCGGGCCCGGCGGGTCAGACCCGCACCGAGGACGCCGACGCGGAACCCCGTACACCGCGTTCGCCCTCGATCGCGACTGCACGGGGGTACCGTGACCGCCATGACCGTCACACCAGGCATCGACGTCACCGTGCGGCCGTCCGGCACCGGATGTGCCGAGTGCCTCGCCAGCGATTCGGGATGGTGGTTCCACCTCCGGCGGTGCGCCGAGTGCGGCCACGTGGGCTGCTGCGACAGCTCCCCCGCCCAGCACGCCAGCCACCACTTCCGCGACACCGGACACCGCTACATGCAGAGCTTCGAGCCCGGCGAGACGTGGTTCTGGGACTTCGAGAACCAGGAGGTGCTCGAGGGCCCGGCGCTGGCCGAGCCGACGAGCCGCCCCGAGGCGCAGTCCCCGCCCGCTCCCGCCGATCGCGTCCCGCGGGACTGGCAGACGCGCCTGCACTGACCGGCGACTAACTGGTGCCGCCGCCTCTCGTCTTCACCCATTCGTCGTACGGCACCGGGTCGGCGTCGTTCTCGGCCTGGCCGACGATGCTTTCGGTGAACCAGGTCCGCAGGGAGACCATCTCCGGTGTCGAGCGCAGGGTGAGCAGCTGGTGGGTCTCGCCGATCTCGTCGGCCAGGTTGTCGGCGGCGAGCAGCTCAGGAAGCAGAGCCGACATCTCACGAGGAAGCGTCATCTCGATGTCGACGTACTCCAGCCCCGCGGCGGCCGCGTCGAGCGCGATGCGCCGACCCATGTGACGCGCGAAGGCCGGCCGGGTCACCAGCCGCTCGATGAGCTCACCGAGCTCGCGCGGCGGGGTCGGGCCGTCCTCGGAGTCGATGAGCTGGAGCTCTCGGACCAAGTCGTCGAGACGCTGGTCGATCTGGAGACCGAGCCGCACCGGGCAGCGCGGCAACCGGACGGTGACCCAGTCCGCGGGCAGGACGACCGGCTCCGGCATCGCCTGCTCGCCGAACTCCACCGTCGGCGGCCGTACGTCGTGCTCGACCCCGTCGCCGACCAGATCCGCCCAGATGCGCCGGCCGTCGGCACGCTCCTCGATCCCCCATGACTTCGCCAGCACCGACACGATCGCCAGCCCGCGCCCGGTGGTGCCCTGGCTCTCGACCGGAGGCGGCGCGACCGCGGGGAGCGGGATCAGTGCGCCGTCGTCCTCGACGCTGAGCCGTACGCCCGGCTCGAGGTCACTCATCCGGACCTGCATGTAGGGGCTGCCGCTGTGCAAGGCGGAGTTCGCCGCCATCTCGGTGACGCACAGGGCCGCATCGTCGACGAGATGCGGGCGGCCCCACTCCAAGAGCCCGTCGGTGACGAACCTGCGCGCACCGGGCACGCTGGCTGTCTCGGCGGCCAGGCGCACCCGAAGCTCAGGACGGCCTCTGTCGGGCACAGAGATCATGGAGGCCAGTCTGCCTCGCGTCTCCCCCGTCCGTCACCGAACTCGACAGGCTGATCAACGGGAGGTGACGGAGCGCCGGGCGCGGTGCCGGCGTACCGCAGCGCGGTTGGCGCAGCGCACCGAGCAGTAGCGCTGCCGGCCGTTGCGGGTGACGTCCACGACCACCGCGGCGCACGGGTCCCCCTCGACCTCCCCCGCGGCGCACCGGCCCAGCCGATGGATGCCTCTCGTGGTGAGGTGCAGCGCCGTACCCACGCTGATCACCGCTCGCAGCACGTCGGGCAGCGAATCGTTGGTGTCGTCGCGGAAGTGGATGTGCCACCCTTCCTGGTCGTGGTCGGTCAGCCTCGGGTACGCGGCCGCCTGCGCCATCAGGTCGTTGAGCAGCCGCGCCCGGTCGGCCGGACTCGGCGCATCGACCACGCCGAGCCACTCGTCGATCACCTGCCGGGTGCGCTGGTGGTCGGCCGGAGACTCACCGAAGTCCATCGTCATGCCGAACTCCCGGGTCCGAGCCTCGATCCCGGCACGGTCCTCGGGCCAGTCGTCGGCGAGCGACGCGGCCAGCAGCACGGCGTACTCGCCGTAAGGGTTGAGATGCATAAGACCATTACAGCAAAGTGGCATCCATGACCGACAGCGCCATCGAACAGCCCCAGCGCGAGCACGCCCTCCACGAGCACGGCTGGCTCACCGAGTCCAGCCACCAGACCTCGGAGGGTCGGGTCGTCTACGTCCGCTGCGCCGAGTGCGGCGTACGTCGCGTCGACCTCCAACCCCACCCGCTCCTGCCGCCGTGGTCGCTGAGCCGCGAGCAGGGATGACGAAAAGGCCGTCCGATCTGCTTCTCAGCAGGTCAGACGGCCTTTTCGAGGTGGTGCGTGATGCTGGGTTCGAACCAGCGACCCCTTCGGTGTGAACGAAGTGCGCTACCACTGCGCCAATCACGCGTTGCGGGTGAAACATTAGCGCATCCGCTCGCCGGACCCACATTCGGGGACACGCCGGACGTAGGCTCCCAGCCATCGGCACGACACCCAGAGGCAACCCGAAGGAGCGACGATGCTCGCGTACGAACGGACCGGCAGCGGGGAGCCGCTGCTCCTGATCCACGGCATCGCTCACCGCCGGCAGGCGTGGGCGGGGGTGGTGGAGCGGCTGACCGACGAGTTCGAGGTGATCACGGTCGATCTGCCGGGGCACGGCGAGTCGCCGGCGTTCGACCTGGCAGGACGTACGGTGCGGGAGGCGGTGACGGACGAGCTCCATGCGCTGCGCAGCGAGCTCGGGGTCGAGCGGCCGCACGTCGCGGGCAACAGCCTCGGCGGGCTGCTGGCGCTGGAGATGGGCGATGCGGGGCATGCACGGACCGTCACGGCGCTCTCCCCCGCAGGGTTCTGGATGAACGGCGTCGACTATCTCTACGTCCGCGGCCTGTTCGCCGGCATCCAGGCGGTCGCGCGGCCGCTGGCGCCGGTGGCGGGGACGGTGCTGCGGTCGCGGGCGGCGCGTACGGTCGCGATGGGCTGCTTCTTCGCCCACCCGGAGCGGATCGACCCTGCCGTCGCGGCCGCCGACACGGCCAACATGGTCGCCTCCCGGGACGGGATCAAGACGTTCTTCAGCGGCGTCTACCGCTACGACTACCCGGGGCCGGCCGAGCCCGACGTGCCCACCACGATCGCCTGGGCCTCCCGCGACCTCACGCTGCTCCCCTACCAGGCGAAGGTGGCCGCGCAGCGTCTCCCGCACGCGAACCACCGTTGGCTGCCGGGCTGCGGCCACGTACCCATGAACGACGACCCCGACCTGGTGGCCGAGGTCATCCGCGAGACCGCCCGGACGCAGCCGCGCGACCAGCAGGTCGCCTAGCCTCGCGCCGCGAGGATCCCGCGCGGGTCGAAGGCGACCCTGATCTCGGTGATCAGCCCGTCCTCGACGCGCATCCAGTTGGCCGTCGGGGCCGGCTCGGCGACGGTGGTGTGCAGGTCGAACCAGGTGATCACGCTCGGCCCGTCGGCGAGCCGCTCCTTCACCTCGATCTTGTCGAGCACCTGCGCCATCCCCTCCAGACCGGCGACGCACTCGTCGGCGCCCTCGATCGTGGCGAGCGGGCCGGCGAAGCTCACGTCGTCGGCCAGCAGCGGGCGCAGGCGGGTGAAGTCGCGGTCCTGCCAGGCGGTGAAGTACGCCTCGGCGAGCTCGGCAGCGGATGCGGTCATCGGGATCTCCTCGGGTCGGTTCGGCTTTCACCCCAGCCTGGCCCGGCTCAGCCGAACACTCAAACAGATAGTTCTGCTGATTGCTAGCATCAACGGTTATGGAGATCGGACAGCTCCGCTACTTCGTCGCCGTCGTCGACCACGGCTCGTTCACGGCCGCGGCGCAGCGGCTCCACGTCAGCCAGTCGGGCATCAGCGCCCAGCTGGCCAAGCTCGAGCGCGAGCTCGGCCACGACCTGCTCGTCCGGGGTCCGCGCAACGTACGGCTCACCCACGCCGGCGAGACGCTCCTCCCCCGCGCCCGCGACGCGATCCGGGCGATCGAGGGCGTGCGGCAGAGCGCCGACGAGCTGAGCGACCTGATCCACGGTCACGTACGTCTCGGGATGATCGCCGGCTGCACGATCCCCGGCTTCCTCGACGCCGTCGCGGCCTTCCACCGCGAGCATCCCGGCGTCAGCGTCGAGCTCGTCGAGGACACCTCCGACCGCCTCCAGCGACGTACGCTGGCCGGCGAGCTCGACCTGAGCCTGATCTCCCACGCCGGACCCGTCATCGACGGCCTGGCCACCGAATCGGTCAGCGACGAGCGGCTCGCGGTGATCACGCCGGCCGGCCACCGCCTCGCCGACGGCCACCCCAGGCTCGCCGACCTCCACGAGGAGACGGTGCTGTGCATCCCACCGGGGACCGGCGTACGGACTGCCCTGGAGCAGTCGTGCGCCCGGGTCGGCGTGGAGCCGAAGATCGACCTGTCCGGGTCCAACCCGGAGACACTGCTCGGGCTCACCGCCCGCGGCTTGGGGGTCTGCGTGCTGGCCGAGTCGATGGCGGCCGGCACCGATCTGGTCGCGACGCCGATCGTGGACGCAGAGGTGCGGGCCGGGCTGGCGCTCGTGGTCCGCGACGGCGACCAGCAGCGCGCGACCCGGCGGCTCCACGACCTTCTTCAGGCAGCGCTGACCTGAGGATGGCGCAGCCCGGGGTGGTCGTCGGGCAGCGCGCGGCGCAGCACGAGCCAGCTCACCAGCAGGCAGAGCGCCACCAGCGGCCAGCTGAGCGCGACCCGGGCGATCGCCAGGGCGACCACGTCGCCGGACCACCACAGCGGGCCGAATATCGCGACCCGGATGACGTACTGGCAGACCCAGACCCAGCTGGCCAGCGCGTAGCCGCGCAGCAGGACGGGATCGCGGCGCCAGGCGCCGCGCTGGCGCAGGATCAGCCCGACGACCACGCCGAGCAGCGGCCAGCGGAAGGCGATGCTGACCACCCACACCAGGGCGCTGGCCGCGTTGGCGGCGAGCTGGACCACGAAGAAGTCCTCCGCCCGCCCCGTACGCAGCGCGATCATCGCCGCGACCGCGACCCCGGCCACGCCCAGCAGCACGGCGCGCGGCTTGCGGCCCCTGCGCCACTGCCAGACGGCCACGATCCCGGCCAGCCCGAGGGCCACCACGGTCGCGACCCACAGCTCGCCGCTGAGCAGCCAGCCGGCCACGAACGCCACCGGCGGGACAGTGGCGTCGATCGCGCCGCGCGCGCCCCCGAGGAGGTCGGCGAGGGTCTCGGCGTCGTCGTCGCGGCGGTCGGTCGTCGTCACGCGAGTAAGGGTAGCCTTACCAGCAAGGCGCGGTGACCTCTCGGCCGACGGGTCGCCGATTCCTCAGACCGACGCCGAGCCCCGCGGCAGCGGCGCCTCCCAGTGCCGCCACATCGCCAGCAGCCGCCAGCCCGAGCAGACGATGAAGGCGACGGCCATGGCGAGGGTGGCCGGCAGGCCCACGTACAGCCCGAAGGCCGCGACCGAGGCACCGGCGAAGGCCGGGATCGCGTAGAAGACGCTGCGGCGCAGGATGATCGGGACCCGGCCGGCGAGGACGTCGCGGAGCGCGCCGCCACCGACGCCGGTGGCCAGACCCATGATCGCGGCGGCGAGCGGGGAGAGCCCGAAGTCGAGGGCCTTGACCGCCCCGGCGATGACGAAGAGCCCCAGGCCGAGCGCGTCGAAGACGTTGACCAACGGCTCGAGGCGACCCAGCGCGGGATGGAAGAAGAAGGTCAGCAGGCCGGCCGTCATCGGCACCACCAGGTAGCGCCAGTCGGAGAGCGCGGCGACGGGCGTCGCACCGATGGCCATGTCACGCAGGAAGCCCCCGCCGAGGCCGGTGACGCAGGCGAGAACGATCACGCCGAAGATGTCGAGCTCCTTGCGGACCGCCATCAGCCCGCCGGAGAGCGCGAAGACGAAGCACCCGACCAGGTCGAGCACGAGGAGGGTCAGCGTCTGTTCCACCGACAAATGGTCGCCTCGTCGGTGCCGAAAACCCCAAATGCCACGGCCTCCCGGCATGGGCACCCCATACGATGACGGTCAGTGGCGTAGGGTCGTCACAACCGTTTCTAGAATTGAGAAGAGGATGTCGGCCGAAGGATTACCCCTGACTCCGGGCCAGCTCGAAGAGCAGGCTCCGGATGAGGCTGGTCCCGTCCTTCTGCGGCTCATCTCGGTCAGTGACGATGGTCTACGCATGCTTCTCGTCGATGACGAGGACCGTGAATACACCGCCGACATCGACGACCGTCTCCGTGCAGCACTCGAGGCTGTGTCGACCCGCCGATCGGAGCAAACCGTGAACAAGACCCCGAGCAGCAGCCTGCGGCCCCGTGACATTCAGACCCGTATCCGTGCGGGCGAGAGTGCCGAGGAGGTCGCCGCTGTCGCCGGCACCACGGTCGAGAAGATCTTGGCCTTCGCCGGTCCCGTCCTCGCCGAGCGCGAGCACATGGCGCAGCGCGCTCAGCAGGCTTCCGTACGCCGTCGGCCCGGTGAGGCCGCCAGCACCGCCCGCACCCTGGGAGAGGCCGTCAGCGCCCACTTCCAGACGATGTACGTCGACCCCGAGTCGGTCAACTGGGACTCCTACCGGCGTCCCGACGGGCGCTGGAAGCTCACCGGTGAGTACGAGACCGCCGAGCGTTCCGGCATCGCCGAGCTGACCTACGACGCCCCCGGCAACTACGTCGAGCTCGACAACGACGACGCCCGGTGGCTGACCGGCGAGAAGCTCGAGGCCGCGGCTGCTCCCGAGCCGGAGCCGATCACCGACGACCTGCTGGCCGCCCGTCGTCGCCGCGCCAAGAGCCCGGCCGCGCAGGCCCCGGCGGCTCCCGCCCCGGTCACTCCTCCCCCGGCCCCGACGTCGGCCCCGACGCCGGTCAAGGAGACCAAGGCGGCCAAGCCGGCCGCGGTCGACGTCGACACCCCGCTCGAGGCGTTCCTCGGTGACGAGACGCCGACCGAGAAGCAGGCACCGGTCCCGGCCGAGCCGGAGCCCGTCGCCGAGCCGGCAGTCGTCGAAGCGCCGGCCGCCGAGGTCGAGCCGGAGCCCGCCGAGGAGGCTCAGCCGAAGCCGGCCAAGAAGTCCTCCGCGCGTCGCAAGCGTGCCTCGGTGCCGAGCTGGGACGAGATCATGTTCGGCGGCGGCAAGCAGGACTAGCAGACTCCTCACACCACGTTCACGGACCGGCCATCGGCCGGTCCGTGATGCGTTGGGGAGCCGACCGACCAGTGTCGGGCAGGGGACGGACGGCGTTCACGCGCCGCCGATGAAGTGGGTGGAGGCAGCTCTCCCACCCCTTCTCGGAGGCCTCGATGCTCCTGCCCACCCCGTTGAGCCGACGTACGTTCGTGACCGGATCCACCATCGCCGCAGCCGTCATGATGGGGACCGGTTCGATCCCCGCCGAAGCGGTCTCCGCCCAGGGGGCCAAGCCGCTCTCGGGTTACCCGTTCACCCTCGGGGTCGCATCCGGCGACCCGCTCCCCAACTCGATCGTCCTGTGGACCCGGCTCGCCCCCGAGCCGCTGGCCGCCGACGGGCTCGGCGGCATGCCGGCCATCCCGTTCAAGGTGCGCTGGCAGGTCGCCGAGGATCCGGCGTTCCGCAAGGTCGTGAAGGCCGGCACGGTCACCGCGACCCCCGACCTCGGCCACTCGGTCCACCCGGAGGTCTGGGGTCTGCGTCCCGGCCGCGACTACTGGTACCGCTTCATGGCGGCCGGCGAGGTCAGCCAGACCGGCCACACCCGGACCGCTCCGGCGTACGGCTCCTCGCTTCGCGAGATGAGCTTCGCCTTCGCCTCCTGTGCGCTCTACAGCCACGGCTTCTACACCGCCTACCGGCACCTGGCCGACGAGGACGTCGACGTCGTCTTCCACCTGGGCGACTACCTGTACGAGTCCGGCGTCACCGCCGAGAACAACTGGCGCAAGACCGCGGTCTCTCCCGCTGTCAGCGGCGAGGCCCTCGACCTGGCGCGCTACCGCCTGCAGTACGGCCTCTACAAGTCCGACCCGGACCTGATGGCCGCCCACCAGGCCCACGCGTTCGTGGTCGCGCCCGACGACCACGAGGTCGAGAACAACTGGGCCGACGAGACCCCCGAGGAGCGGAGCCAGTCGCAGGGCGCGCTGTGGATGCCGCGGCGTGCGGCTGCTTTCCAGGCCTACTACGAGCACCTGCCCTTCCGGGCCAGCGCACTGCCAGAGGGTCCGGACATGCAGATCTACCGGAGCCTGCGCTACGGCGACCTGGTCGACTTCAACGTGCTCGACACCCGGCAGTACCGCGACGACCAGGCCTACGGTGACGGGTCCGACCCCGCCTCTCCGGAGCTGACGCCGGACATCTACGACCCGTCACGCTCGATGATGGGTTTCGAGCAGGAGGCGTGGCTGCAGCGCAACTGGCGGCTGTCGACCGCCCGCTGGCAGGTGCTCGCCAACCAGGCGCCGATGGCCGAGACCGACCTCGACGAGACCGAGAAGAAGACGCTCTACATGGACCCGTGGGACGGCTACGTCGCCAACCGCAACCGACTCCTCGCGGGCGCTCGCACCAGCGGCATCGAGAACCTCGTCGTCATCACCGGCGACCGGCACCACAACTACGCCAGCAACCTGCTGGCCGACTACGACGACCCCGAGTCGGCCGTCGTCGGCAGCGAGTTCGTCGGCACCTCCATCGCCAGCGGCGGCGACGGCGCCGACATGACCACCGGCGGCGAGAGCCTTCTTCGCGCCAACGACCACCTGAAGTTCTTCAACAGCCAGCGCGGCTACGTACGCGTCAAGGTCACGCCCGAGGAGCTCTCCAGCGACTTCCGGGTGGTGCCGTACGTCCAGCGCCGCGGCGCCCCGATCTCCACCCGCGCGACGTACGTCGTCGAGAACGGCCGCCCCGGCGTCCAGCTCGACACCCAGGGTGCGGCCGTCGGGACGAGGTACGCCGACGTGCCCATGCCGACGCTCAACGGCAAGCCTTAGCCGAAGGGCAGCGGCTCGGGCACCAGGGAGACCGACTGGGCCCGGGCCGCGGTCAGGCGGCGGCGGTGGTGCTGGCGGCAGAGGACCTCGTAGGAGACCGCGCTGGGCGCTTCGTCGGTGTCGCCGACGACGACCTGGTCGCCCTCGGTGACCATGACGCCGTCCTCGACCCGGGCGTTGTGGGTGGCGCGCTTGCCGCACCAGCACAGCGCCTCGACCTGCAGCACCTCGGTGCGGTCGGCGAGCTCGACCAGCCGGGCGGCGCCCGGGAAGAGCCGGGTGCGGAAGTCGGTGAGGATGCCGAAGCAGAAGACGTCGATCTGCAGCTCGTCGGTGATCTTGGCCAGTGCCTCGATCTGCTCGGGCGTGTAGAACTGGGCCTCGTCGCAGATGAGGTAGTCGATCCGGGCGCCGTGGGTCAGCGCGTCGACGGCGTGGCGCCAGAAGTCGAAGTCGTCGGTGACCTCGATCGCGTCGTGGGTCAGCCCCAGCCGCGAGGTCACCACGGCCTCCCCGGAGCGGTCGTGGGCGGTGAAGATGAGCCCCACCCTGCCGCGTGCCGCGTGGTTGTGGTTGGTCTGCAGCGCGAGGGTCGACTTCCCCGCGTCCATCGTCCCGGTCCAGAAGGTCAGCTCAGCCACTCACGGAAGCCTAGTGGTCCGCGCCGCGGCTCGTGGCGGGACCCTCGTGGCTGGACCGGTTCCGCCGATAGTGGCGCGCGACCCGGGCCCGGTTGCCGCAGCCCGCCGAGCACCACTCGCGACGGGGATGGTCGCGGACGAAGTAGAGGACGCAGCCCGGGCCGCCGCACGCCTTCAGCTCCTGGGGCGGGTCCTGGGTCAGCACCTCGGACGCCTCCAGGGCGACCAGGTTCAGCTCCCGCTGCAGGCCGGAGCCGTCGGTCAGCCACTGGCGCACGTAGCCGCCCTGCGGGCCGTGGCGCAGCACCGGCGTGCAGCGGGACGCGAACTCGTTGAGCACCGCCAGCGCCATCTCGGCGCTGATCCCGTCCGGGACGCTGTGCGGCCGGCTGTCGCCGGTCACGTCCGCGGCCAGCCGGCGTAGAGCGTCCCGCAGTGCCCGAGCCCGGCCCAGGTCGTGCTCGTCGACGTCCTGGTGACGCCCCAGACCCGCCTCCTCGGCCCAGGCCCGCAGGTGCGCCACGCTCTCCAGCGAGTCATGGACGGACGTCCGGTCGGCCCAGATCGTGTTCATGAGGCGTACAGCCCGGGGCTGGGTCGGATACAGCACCGGCACCTGCAGCTCCACGGGCGTCTCCTCCGTCGTCGATCTAATGGTCAGTCTAGGTCTCCGCCGTCACCTGGCCGCGCGCGACGGCCAGCTCGGCCTCGAGCTCGCTGATCCGCTCGGTGAGCTCCGCGACGGTGTTCCGGGCAACCGCCAGGGGAACCAGCTGCGGGATGTGCTGCTTGCAGTTCCAGTCGTACGCCTCGACGTCGATCAGGATCGCCCGCTCGACCCGCGCCGGATGGCCGGCCGGAGCGAGCGAGTCGACCAGTTCGGCGTCGTCGTCGGGCTCGACGACCCGCGCGCGCCCGAAGATCTTCATCCTGGCCTGCAGCTGATAGTCGATCAGGAACAGCGAGACCCGCTCGTCGTGGTCGAGGTTGCCGCGGGTGATGTACTGCCGGTTGCCGCGGAAGTCGGCGAAACCCAGCGTGGTCTCGTCGATGACCTTCAGGAAACCCGGCGGCCCGCCGCGATGCTGCATGTAGGGCCAGCCCGTCTCGCTGACCGTGGCCAGGAAGAAGCTGTCCCGCGACGAGATGAACGCGGCCTCGGCCCTGCCGATCCGGTCCGGCACACCGTCGACATCCGCCATGCGCGCGTACGTCGCCGCGCTCCCGTGGATCGCCTGCTGCTCCGCCACCAGCGGCGTGAACGCGACCTGTCCGTAGTGCCCGGTCATCGCCGGCCCTCGGCTCTGTGCTCACCCATGACAAACCCTTCCCGCCGGCAACGGCGAGTGTCGCTAATGGATACTTAGGATGTAACCATTAGCGACGAGGTTCATTCCCTCGCTAGGAGACGAGCAGCGGGATGAGCATCTCGTCGGGCGTCAGGGACCCGTGCAACCCGACCAGCGTCGTCTCGTACTGGAACAGGCTCGTCGAGACCACCGCATGCTCGCCGTGGGAGGCGACGATGACGTCGCCGAGCCGCGGCAGCACCGACGGGGTGACCGGTCCGAACCAGCCGCGCCGGATCGCGGTCTCCCGGGTCATCACCTCGGCCTTCTCCCCCAGTGTCTCCGACCAGGTCGCGACCACGTCGTCGACCGCGCCGCGGGAGCAGTAGAGGTGCCGGAAGCGGGCCTCACCACCGACCAGGGCGACACCGTGGCGGAGCTCGGGGAAGTCGTCGATGTCGGTGCGGGAGGTGGCCGGCGAGTCGACCATGCCGTGGTCGGCGAGCACCAGGAGGCGTACGGACGGGTCCAGGGCGTCCCTCAGCTGCTCGGCCTCGGCGTCGATCATCGAGAGCTGCTGCAGCCACGGCGAGGAGGCGACCCCGTACTTGTGGCCGGTCCAGTCCAGGTCACCGTCGTAGAGGTAGGTCAGCGACCCCGGCACCCGCGACAGCGCGACCGCCGAGGCGATCCGCTCCCCGACCCGGTCGGCACCGACGAACTCGGCGCCCCGGTGGGCGGCGATGGTCAGCCCCGAGCCGCCGAAGGCCCGCTTGTTGATCACCGTGACCGGCACCCCGGCCTCGCCCAGCCGCTGGAAGACCGTCTGGTTGGGCTGCCACTCGACCGGGTCGACGTCCTTGCGCCACTGCAGCGCGTTGAGGAGGTGCTCGGTGCCGGGGATGCGGGAGGTGTAGCCGACCAGGCCGTGACCGCCGGGCGTCAGCCCGGTCCCGAACGAGGTCAGGCTCGTCGCCGTCGTCGAGGGCACCCCGGCCGTACCGGCCTCCTGGTCCTCGCTCAGCGAGGCCAGGAACGGTGCCGCGTGCGCATAGCGCCGCAGCAGGTTGGTGCCCATCCCGTCGACCAGGAAGACGACGTACGCAGCAGCCGACGGCAGCACCAGACCGGATCTCGCCTCGGAGGTGCCCAGCGGGACGCCCATGGCGGCGGCGACCGCCGGCAGGACATCACCCAGTGAGCGCTCCCCGTAGGCGGGGGCGAGAAACCCGGTCACCCTGTTCTCACCGGTTGTGGGTGCGAGCCGAGAGCGATTCCGCGAAGGAGAGCAGGCGGGCGACCGAGTCGTGGCCGTCGGCGGCGGCCGAGACGCGCAGCGAGAAGTCGTCGGGGGTGAGCACGCCGGTGTAGCCGTGGTCGGCGTCGCAGTTGGGGTCGGAGCAGCCCGCGGGCTCCAGGTCGACGCGGTTGACGCCGCCCCAGCCGATGGTCATGACCACCTCGGCCGGCTTGCTGGAGCCCTTGGTCGGGTTGGTGATCATCCGGGTCACCACGACCGAGTTGACCGAGTCGATGCGCACGGCCTCGGTCGAGGTCGAGGTGTAGGGCTCGGGCAGCAGGTCGTCGCCGGCGTGCTCGTCGGTGTGGGCCAGGATCAGCCGCGTCGGGGTCAGCACCAGCACGGAGAGGTGGCGGCGCACCTCGTCACGGTCGAAGGTCGGCTCGTGGTGCAGGAAGAAGGAGGACACCTTCTCCCCCGCCACGGCGGACGCGACGCAGTCGGCGACCACCTCGGGGTAGTAGCCGGTGCGGTCGATCTCGGCGCGCAGGTCGTCGGCGCGGTCAAGATCATCGGTGCGGGTGCTCATGCTCCCCATCCTTCCATGGGCCGCCACAGGCCGCCTAGCCAGGAAGGGTGTCGCCCACCGCGGGGTTGAGGCGGCGTACGAACCAGTCGGAGCGCGGGTCGGCGACCAGGTCGACCCTGGCACTGGCGGTGAGGACGGCGGAGTACTCCAGCCCGACCAGGACCAGGGACAGGTCGAGCGAGGAGATCTGCGGCAGGTCGTTCTGCAGCTGGGCGACCTTGAGGACGAGCCGCTCGATCTCGTCGACGTCGACCATGTCACCACCTCGGTAGCCGAAGAGCAGCGGCGCGGCCTTGATCTCGCGCACCATCGAGGCCGCGTCGCGCTGGGACAGCGGCGGGATCCGGTACGCACGGTCGGCCAGCAGCTCGGTGATCGCTCCGGCGATGCCGAAGGAGACCACCGGTCCGAAGAGCGGGTCCTCCATCGACCGGATCGCGACCGGGACACCGGGCGGCGCGGTGCGCTGCACCGCGAACCCGCCGGTCTCGGGCGGGATCCGGCTGGTGATCAGCTCCCAGGCCTCGGTCATCTCGTCGACGTCGTCGATGTTGCGTACGACGTGGGCCTGGTCGGGCCGCTCCCGGACGCTCTCGACGGTCGCCTTGAGGACGACGTCCCAGCCCAGGTCCTCGGCGGCGGAGATCGCCTCCTCGAGGGTGGTGACCTTGTGGGTGTTCCACAGCTTGATGCCGTACGCCGCCAGCACCATGGTCAGGTCCTCACGGCTCAGGTCGCCGCCCGACGGGCGCGCGGCCAGCACGTCGGTGACGATCTTGCGGGCGGTGCGCGGGTCGCACTCCTCGGCGCTGAGCCACGGCGTCTCGCCGTCGGCGGAGCGCAGCCACACGGCGTACTCCACGACCTTGGCCAGGGCGCGTACGGCCGACTCCACCGAGGAGTAGGAGGGCACCGAGCCGCGGCCGGCGGTCGAGCCGGCGACGTCGGGCACGCGCAGGAGCTCGGGCACACCCTCGGCACCCAGGAAGCTGGTGACCAGCGGCTTGTCGGACTGCTCCCCGACCGCGGCGAGCACGTTGGCGATCTCCTCGCCGGAGACGTTGAGCGGCGGGATGTAGACCGAGATCACCGCGTCGACCTCGGGGTCGTCGATGGCCGCGTCGAGCGCGTCCTCGAAGTCCTCGGCGCTCGGCTCGGTCGGGAGCGGGACCTGCTTGTTGACCTGCAGACCCACCGAGACCGCGGCGTCGGCGGCCAGCAGCCCCAGGGCGTCGGAGTTGCCGACGATGGCCACCCGCCGGCCGCGCGGGAGCGGCTGGTGGGCGAGCAGCTGGGCGACGTCGAACATCTCGTCGAGGGTGTCGACCTGGATGATCCCGGCCTGGCGGAACATCGCGTCGACGGCGGCCGGCGGGGCGCTGATCTTGCGCACCGCGTGGCCCATCGGCACACCCTGGGTGGTGCGGCCGGAGCGGACCGCGACGATCGGCTTGCGCTGCGAGACGCGGCGGGCGATCCGGGAGAACTTGCGCGGGTTACCGATGGACTCGAGGTACATCATCACGACCTCGGTCGAGACGTCCTCCTCCCAGTACTGGAGGAGGTCGTTGCCGGAGACGTCGGCGCGGTTTCCGGCGCTGACGAAGGTCGAGAGGCCCAGACCGCGGTTGTTGACCTTCTCCAGGATCGCCGAGCCGAGCGCACCGGACTGGCAGAAGAAGCCGGCGCGGCCGCGCGGCGGCATCGTCGGGGCGAGGCTGGCGTTGATCTTGACCTGCGGGTCGGTGTTGATGACGCCGAGTGCGTTGGGCCCGATCAGCCGCAGCCCGTAGGAGCGGGACAGGTTCACCAGCCGGCGCTGCCGCTGGCGACCCTCCTCGCCGGTCTCGGCGAAGCCGCTGGAGATGACCACGAGCCCGTGCACACCCTTGGCGGCGCAGTCGAGCACGACGTCCTGCACGGCGTCGGCGGGCACCGCGACGATCGCCACGTCGACGTCGTCGGGGATGTCCTGGACGCTCTTGTAGGCGGGCATCCCGCTGACCGCGCTGGAGCTGGGGTTGACCATGTAGACCCGGCCGGTGAAGTCGCCGATCACCAGGTTGCGTACGAGCGCCTGGCCGACGGTCTCCTGACGCCGGCTGGCGCCGATGACCGCGACCGAGCGCGGGTTGAAGAAGCGGTGGATCGAGGCGGCCTCGGCCTCGTGCTCGCGCAGGGCGAGGCGGCCGACCGCGGTGTCGGTGACGTCGATCCCGAACTGCAGCGAGATGACGCCGTCCTCGTAGACGCTGGCGACCTTGTAGCCGGCGTCGCGGAAGGTCTGGATCATCCGGGCGTTGTCGGGCAGCACGTCGGCGGTGAACTTGGTGACCCCACGCTCACGCCCGGCCTGGGCGAGGTGCTCGAGCAGGATCTGCGCGATCCCGCGGCCCTGGTAGTCGTCCTCGACGAGGAAGGCGACCTCGGCCTCGCCGGGCTTGACCACGTCGTAGCGGCCGACCGCGATCATCCGGCCGCGCAGGGTCAGGATGAACGCGACCCGGTCCTTGTGGTCGACCTCGGTGAAGCGCGCGACGTCCCGGGCCGAGAGGTGCGGCATCGGCGAGAAGAACCGGTAGTACTTCGACTCGTCGCTGACCCGGTGGTCGTAGAAGTCGACCAGCAGGTCCTTGTCGGCCGACCTGATCGGCCGGATGTGTGCCGTCCGACCGTCGCGCAGCAGCACGTCCGCCTCCCAGTGGGAGGGGTACGGCGGGGTCTGCTGCGCGGTCACGAGAGAAATCTAGCGGTTGGTCCCAGGTCGACGCTCATGGCGAGCCCTGCGGGATCGTCACGGGAGCTGGAGAGCGCTTGCAAGCCTCCGCCACTCGGGGAGCGGCAGATCGGAGAGGCCGCGCTCGGTGAGCACCTGGACCAGCACGTGGTCCGCTCCGGCGTCGCGATGGGCGTGCAGACGCGCCCGCACCCCCTCTGGGTCGCCCCAGGCGGCGCCCAGGTCCACCCAGCGGTCGCTGCCCTCGCCCTCGAAGTCTTCGGGCCCGAGGCCGTAGTCCCGCAGCGCGCCGGTGTAGTTGGGCAGGCCGAGGTACATCGAGAGACGCTCCCGGGCGATCGCGCGGGCGCGTGCCGGGTCGGTCTCGAGCACCACCTTCTGCTCGGCGGCCAGCAGGGGTCCCGCTCCGAGCACGGCCCGGGCGTGCGCGGTGTGCTCCGGCGGCATCAGGTAGGGGTGCGCGCCGGCCGTGCGGTCGCCGGCGAGACCGAGCATGCGCGGGCGGAGGGCGGCCAGGAGCCTGCCCTCGTCGGGGACCGTGCCCGCAGCGTCGAGCTCGTCGAGGTAGGCGACGGTTCGGCTGTACGGCTTGACGTACGTCTGCTCGCCGACCTGCTGCGCGTGGCTGTTGCCGAGGCCGAGCACGAACCGGCCGCCGTACGCCGCGTCGAGCTCTGCGTAGCGGGCCGCCACCGCGGCCGCGGGGTTCTCCCAGATGCTCACGATCCCGGTGACGACGAGCAGGTCGGTGCTGCCGGCCAGCAGGGCCTCGTGCAGCGTGAACGGCAGCGCGGACGACCCGACCCAGATCGCGCCGTACCCGAGGCCCTCCACCTCGGCCGCGACCTCACGGGCCCGGCCGAGGTCGGTCCACTGCCGGGCGCCGGTCCACACCCCGTACGACGTCAGCCGCTTCTTGAGCGCGTCCACCTTCTGCTGGTCGGGCATGCCGGAATCCCTTCGATCGAGTATGTTCGACGTTGATCGAACATCCCAACCTTGTACGACGGAGATCGAACATGTCAACCGATTCCCGCTCCCCGGCGGCCGACGCAGAGCTCCAGCGCGCCCTCGACGCGGTCGGCGACCCCGTACGACGCTCGATCCTCCGGCAGCTGGCCACGGCCGATCCGTGGACGATCGCGTGCGGTCAGTTCGACCTCCCGGTGGGCAAGTCGACTCTGACCCATCACTTCCGGTCCCTCGTCGAGGCCGGTCTCCTCGAGCAGCGCGACGAGGGCAACCGGCGGATGAACCGGCTGATGCGCGCCGAGTTCGACCGCCGGTTCCCCGGGCTCCTCGATCTGGTGCTCCACGACCGGTCCGCGACCTGAGGTCGCCGGTCCACGAGCACGTCCCCGGACTTCGGTGAAGTCCGGGTCACGTCTGAGGGTTCAGCTCAGTGACGTACGACGTTGGCGCGGTCGCGCTCGTTGAGCACCCGCCAGCCGTCGTAGTCCCAGTTCCGCGCCAGCTTCTGGGCGTGCTTGGGAGCGTCGCCCTCGTGGTTGCGGATGACGAGCTCGCGAAGGGCGAACTCGACCGCCTCCTGGGGCGTGGTGGCGCCGGAGATCCGCTGGATCTCGGCGAGCAGCTCGGTGTCGAGCTCGATCTGGGTGACAGCCATCTTCAAGCACCTCCATGTGCGTTGAACCGGTGACTCCGGACCCCTCCAATGTACGCGGCCGCCCGACGTACGAAAGGGGCCTGCCGGGTCCCGCCAGCTGCCATCCCGCATTTCCTGACCGTTCGCCCAAGTCGGGCGGCCTCGTCACTCGTCACTCGTAGCTTCGAGCTCTCGGGAAATGCTCAACGCACGCCGCGCCGGCGGCGTGCGGTCTCGTCGTCTCGGAGGAGCCCCCGATGCCATCTCGCGCGGCCGTGCATGCGCGCAGTCTCACCAAGATCTTCGGCGACGTGATCGCTCTCGAGGACGTCGACCTCGACGTCCCGGCGGGACAGATCCACGGTCTGGTCGGCCCCAACGGGGCCGGGAAGACCACCCTGCTCGGTCTGCTGCTCGGCCTGTCGGTGGCCGACAAGGGGACGCTCGACATCCTCGGTGTGCCCAGCGGGGACGTGCTCTCGGTCGCCCACGGCGTCGCGGGCTTCGTGGACTCACCCGGCTCCTACCCCGGCCTCACCGCCCGCCAGAACCTCACCTCGCTGGCATCCCTGCGCGGCGAGGTTCGGGCGAACGGCGACATCGACGACCTGCTGGACCGGGTCGGTCTCGGCGAGGTCGCCGACGACACCGTGCGCGGCTTCTCCCTCGGGATGCGCCAGCGACTCGGCCTCGCCGCCGCCCTGCTCGGCAGGCCCCGGCTGCTGATCCTCGACGAGCCGGCCAACGGACTCGACCCCGTCGGCAAACGACAGGTCCACCAGGTTCTGACCGACCTCGCCGACTCCGGCGCCACCGTCATCCTGTCGAGCCACCGCATGGACGACCTGGCCGCGCTGTGCGACGAGGTGACGCTGCTCGCCACCGGGCGCGTGGTGTTCTCCGGCCCGGTCTCGAAGCTCGAGGCCGAGAGCGGCGAGCTCGACTACCGCCTGGTCACCAGCGACCCGGCCGAGGCCCGGCGGATCGCCGAGGAGCAGACCTCGCTGACCGTCGTCGCCGGCCGCAAGCAGGCGGCGGGCGACAAGCAGGCCCTGGTCGTACGCGGCCACGAGGCCGAGATCGACGACCTGGTCCGGCGTCTCGTCGGTGCCGGCACGGCCATCCGCGAGCTGGGCCCGGTCGTGCCGCCGCTCGAGGCCGCCTTCCTCGCCCTCACCGGCGCCGACGATCAGGAGCTCACCCGATGACCGCCCTCACCCTCGACGAGCCGCGCCGCACCGAGCCCGTCGCCCTCCGGCGCGGCTACCGCTTCGAGATGGTGAAGCTGCTCTCGCAGTGGCGTCTGCGGGTCGTCCTCCTCGCCTGCCTGCTGGCCCCGGCGATCTACACCGCCGTGGTGAGCCGGCAGACGACGCTGCCCGCCGACGCCGTCTACGGCCGGCTGATGAACCAGTCCGGCTGGGCCGGCTCGCTGACGATCCTGGTCTTCATGGGCACGCTCGCGCTGCCGCTGCTCACCTCCGTCGTCGCCGGCGACATCTTCGCCGCCGAGGACCGGCTCGGGACCTGGCGCCACCTGCTCATCGCCGTACGCTCGCCGCGCCGGATCTTCCTCGCCAAGACGCTCGCGGCGCTCACCGCCACCGTGGTGCTGCTCGCCTCGCTGGCCCTCTCCTCGGTCGTCGGGGGCGTGCTCTCGGTCGGCGCCCACCCGCTGCCCGGCCTGGACGGACACCAGCTCTCCTCGGGCGATCTGGCCGGCACGATCGCGCTGGCCTGGCTGAGCGTGGTGCCGCCGACGTTGGCGTTCTCGGCCGTCGGTCTGCTGGGCTCGGTGGCGCTCGGCCGCTCACCGCTGGGTCTGCTGATGCCGGTCGCCGTCGCCCTCGTGCTCGAGGGCATCCAGCTGCTGCCGATCCCGGTGGCCCTGCGGATGGCGCTGCCGATCAACGCCTTCCTCTCCTACCGCGGTCTGACGACCGAGCCCGCCCAGCTCTCGGCGCTGTGGATCGGCGTCGTGGTCAGCCTCGCCTGGACGGCCCTGGCGACCTATCTCGCCTACCGGATCTTCACCCGCCGCGACTTCACCAACATCGCCTTCGACGGCAACGCGAGCCGCTTCGCCCTGGTCGGCCTCGCCCCGCTGGTCGCGCTGGCCGTGGTCTCGGCCGGCGCCGTCGCGGCCGCTACCGGCGCCCTCGGCAACGGGATCGAGCGCGGGAAGCTGGAATCGGCCCTCTCCACCTCCTTCTCGCACCTGTACGTCCTGCAGACCGAGCGCCTGGGCCGGCCCGCCGTCACCGAGGACGAGCTGCACGCCACCGCGGCCTGCGACAAGGGCGGCGAGCGGGTGGAGGACGCCGGCCCGGGCGCCGACTGGCGCTGCGTCGTCACCTGGACCCTGCCCGGCGCGACCGCCGAGGGCAATGCGATCTACCAGCTCGACGTACTGCCCGACGGTCGGTTCACCGCCGACGGAGACGGCCCCAAGGAAGTCAACGGGTTCTTCCAGGTTCGCACCCCCACGGGCGACGCGCCGAACCCGTTGTGGCAGTTCGACGGGCTCGTCGACCTGCTTGCTGAAGCGAAAGGACAGGAATGAACATCACGCGCAACCGCGTAGTGAAGCGGCCTCGTAGGCTCCCGTCACGTCGCCGCACCGTCGCCGCCCTCGCGGGTGGACTCGCGCTCGCGGTCACCGGCGGCGTGGCGTACGGCACCACCGCCGGGTTCGGCGAGAACCTGGTCGGCCAGGAGTACCCCGACGGCCTGCAGATCTCCTCCAACCAGATCCTCAAGCCCCTCGGTGACCGGCTGACGACCGAGTACGGCAAGTTCATGGGCTCGACCGTGAGCCCCGACGGGCGGTTTCTCGCGGCCACCGCCAACGACCGCTCGGTCTCGCTGCAGAT
Organism: Nocardioides sp. NPDC126508; assembly: GCA_040302365.1. GTDB lineage: Bacteria > Actinomycetota > Actinomycetes > Propionibacteriales > Nocardioidaceae > Nocardioides. The sequence goes on along the minus strand of JBEOUM010000001.1, from coordinate 346,281 downwards.
CTTCGACCTGCAGACCTACAAGCTGATCTGGCGCGGCGGCACCGCCTCCGGCGTCGACGCCAAGCTCCCCGACAACACCGTCGGTCAGGAGGGCCCGCTCTACTCCCCCGACGGTGCGTTCCTGTTCATGCCGAACGCCAAGGGCATCACCAGGTTCCCGGTGAACGCGGACGGCAAGCCGGGCGCCGGCACCAAGATCGCGCTGCCCGACGTCGACGGCAAGCAGGCGCTGACCGCCGGGATGGCCTTCTCTCCCGACGGCTCCACGCTGTACGCCGCGGCCAACGGTCAGAACTCGGTCGTCGCGATCAACCCGGCCGACGGCACCGTGAAGCAGACCTGGCCGGTCGGCATCGCCCCGCGCCAGCTGAGGTTCGTCGGCACCAAGCTGTACGTCAGCGACGAAGGTGGCCGCACGGCCGAGCCCGGCGAGGACACCATCGGCTCCTACGGCACCGAGGTGCCGGCCGACCCGCACAAGGGCACCTCGACCACTGGCGTACTCAGCGTCATCGACACCGCCGACGCCGGCGCTCCCGTCGGCCAGATCGACGTCGGCCTGCACCCGACCGCCATGCACCTGCAGGGCAAGGCCCTCTACGTCGCCAACACCAACGACGACACCGTCTCCGTGGTTGATGTGGCGACCGACAAGGTCGTCCAGACGATCTCGGCCCGGCCCTGGCAGAGCTCGAAGGTGGGCTACGAGCCCACCGGCATCGCCGTCCAGGACGGCCGCCTGCTGGTCAGCCTCGGGCGCGCGAACGCGATCGCGGTCTACAAGCTGGGCGCGAGCGCGCTCGACCCGGTCAGCTACGTGGGTCTGGTCCCGACCGACTACTACCCCGAGGACGTCTTCCCCGTCGGCGGGAAGGTCTTCGTGGCCAACCGTCGCGGCATCGACGCCCGTGGCCCGGAGATCACCTTCAACAAGGGCCCCGAGGTCCCGGTGGTCAAGGGCCACGGCACCCACGGCACGACCGCCTCGCTGACGCGTTTCACGCTGCCCAGCGACGCCGAGATCAAGACGACGTACACCCCGCAGGTCTTCAAGCAGAACGGCTGGGGCGGCGCGGACTCCGACGTCAAGCACGCCGTCGAGGGCAGCAACGTCTCGCCGGTCGCGGTGCCGAAGCGGATCGGCGACCCGTCGACGATCAAGCACGTGTTCATGCTGGTCAAGGAGAACCGCACCTACGACCAGATCCACGGCGACCAGCCCGAGGGCAACGGCGACCCGTCGCTGGCCCAGTTCGGTGAGGACGTCACCCCGAACATCCATGCGCTGTCACGCCAGTTCGGGCTCTACGACAACACCTACGACACCGGCACCAACTCGGCCGAGGGTCACAACTGGATCATGCAGGGCGACAACCCGGAGTACACCGAGTCGAGCGCCGGCGAGTACGTCCGCAGCTACGACACCGAGGAGGACGTCCTGGGCCACCAGCGCTCGGGATTCCTGTGGAGCGCCATCGAGGACGCCGGCCACTCGGCACGGAACTTCGGCGAGTTCATCTACACCACCGGCAAGCCCTCGGGGACCTGGCAGCAGTACTACTGCGCGACCAAGTCGGTCCAGGAGGGCGGCGACCCCGCCCAGCTGACCTCCCCCGAGCTCAAGGGTGACTACGGCTCGCCGATCCCCTCGCTCAACGAGATCACCGTGCCGACCGCGCCGCCGTTCGACATGCAGATCCCCGACCTGTACCGGGCCGAGATCTGGCGCCAGGACTTCCGCAAGAACGGTCCGTCCGACTTCAACATGGTCTGGCTCTCCGACGACCACACCGGCGGCCCGGTCTCGTCCCGGTCGAACGTGGCCAGCGGCGACCTCGCCGTCGGCCGGATCGTCGAGGAGATCTCGCACAGCAAGTATTGGAAGGACTCCGCGATCTTCGTGGTCCAGGACGACTCCCAGAACGGCGCCGACCACGTCGACGGCCACCGGGCGCCGATCCAGGTGATCAGCCCGTACGCCGCCCACGGGAAGACGGTCTCGACCTACTACTCCCAGATCAGCATGGTCCGCACCATCGAGCAGATCCTCGGTGCCGAGCCGCTGAACCAGAAGGTCGCCGCGGCCACGCCGATGTTCGACGCGTTCCAGACCAAGCCGGACCTCACCCCGTTCAAGGCGCTGCCTAACCGCATCTCCCTGACCGAGGGCATCAAGACGCCGCCCGAGTGCGGTCTCGACGAGCCCACCGGTCCGCAGGCCGTGGCCCCGCGGAGCACCCCCGAGGCGTACGTCTCCTACTCCGAGGCGTGGCAGAAGTGGGCGAGCAAGCAGCGGCTGACCACGAAGGGCACCCAGTCGGCCGAGGCCGACTACGCCAACCCGGAGCTGATGAACCGCTACACCTGGTACGACGCCCACCACTGGCAGCTGCCCTACCCGGGCGACAAGAAGATCTACCTGCCCGACGAGGTGCCCGGCGCGGCCCTTCCGGGCTCCGAGGTCGACTGACCACCTGACCGCAACACCACGACGGCCCACCGGGGAGACCCGGTGGGCCGTCGGCCGTCCCGGCGCGAGATCAGCGGATCCGGCTCATTCGGCGAGCCCGGTGTCGCGTTCGCACAGGGATTCGAGACAATGCCCCTTATGGCACGCGGCAAGACCACCCAGGATCTCCCCGACGACTTCGAGGAGCACATCCTCGACACCGACATCGGGGAGGAGATGCGCTCCTCGTTCCTGGAGTACTCCTACTCCGTCATCTACTCCCGGGCGCTGCCCGACGCCCGCGACGGTCTCAAGCCCGTGCAGCGCCGGATCCTGTTCACGATGAACGACATGGGGGTACGCCCCGACCGCGGCCACGTGAAGTGTGCCCGCATCGTCGGTGAGGTGATGGGCAAGCTGCACCCGCACGGTGACGGCGCGATCTACGACGCCCTGGTGCGGATGGCGCAGCCGTGGGCCATGCGGCTGCCGATGATCGACGGGCACGGCAACTTCGGCTCCCCCGGCGGAGACGACCCCGCTGCGGCGATGCGTTACACCGAGGCCCGGATGGGCCCGGCCGCGCTGGCGATGACCGACGACATCAAGGAAGACACGGTCGACTTCCGGCCCAACTACGACTCGCGGGAGATGGAGCCGAGCGTGCTCCCCGCGGCGATCCCCAACCTGCTGGTCAACGGCGCCACGGGCATCGCGGTCGGCATGGCCACCAACATGGCCCCGCACAACCTGATCGAGGTCATCGCCGCCGCGCGCCACCTGATCAAGCACCCGGGCGCCGAGCTCGACACCCTGATGAAGTTCGTCCCCGGGCCCGACCTCCCCACCGGCGGCACCATCGTCGGCCTGGACGGGATCCGGGATGCGTACGAGACCGGCCGCGGCTCCTTCAAGATCCGCGCCACCACGCGGATCGAGACGTTCGGGCGGCGCAAGGGCATCGTGATCACCGAGCTGCCGTTCAACATCGGCACCGAGAAGATCATCGAGCGGGTCAAGACGCTGGTGCAGTCCAAGAAGATCCAGGGCATCGCCGACCTCAAGGACCTCACCGACCGTCAGCACGGCACCCGCCTCGTCATCGAGGTCAAGAACGGGTTCGTGCCCGAGGCCGTCCTCGAGCAGCTCTACAAGATGACGCCGCTGGAGGACTCCTTCGGCATCAACAACGTCGCTCTGGTCGACGGCCAGCCGCGCACCCTCGGCCTCAAGGAGCTGCTCGAGGTCTTCCTGGGCCACCGCTACGACGTCGTCCGCCGCCGTTCGCAGTTCCGTCGCGACAAGGCCGCCGACCGGCTGCACCTGGTCGAGGGCCTGCTGATCGCGATCCTCGACATCGACGAGGTCATCCAGCTGATCCGCTCCTCCGACAACGCCGGCGAGGCGCGTGAGCGGCTGATGTCGGTCTTCGACCTGAGTCAGCCGCAGGCGGAGTACATCCTCGACATGGCCCTGCGCCGGCTGACGAAGTTCTCCAAGATCGAGCTCGAGAAGGAGCGCGACGAGCTGCAGGCCACCATCGAATACCTGGACTCGATCCTCGGCGACGACGAGATGCTCCGGAAGGTCGTCTCCGACGAGCTGGGCGAGGTGGCCAAGACGTTCGGTACGCCGCGCCGCACCGTGCTCCTGGCCTCGGCCGGGACCCCGGCGCTGGAGGCGATGAGCCTCGAGGTCGCCGACGACCCGTGCTTCGCGCTGCTCTCCTCGACCGGGCTGCTGGCCCGCTCCTCCGACGCCGAGCCGTTCTCCACGGGGTCCGCGCGTGCCAACCACGACGTGATCGTCTCGGTGGTCCCGGCAACCGCTCGGGGCCAGATCGGCGTGCTCACCTCCCGCGGCCGTCTCGTACGTCTCGGGGTGCTCGACCTGCCGGCGATGCCGCCGACCCACGGTGACCCCAACCTGTCCGGCGGTCTGCCGCTGTCGGCGCTGCTCTCGCTGGAGTCCGACGAGCGGGCGCTGGCGCTCACCACGCTGGCCACCGACGGGCCCGGCATCGCGCTCGGCACCAGGCTCGGTGTCGTGAAGCGGGTCAATCCCGAGGTGCTGCTCAACAAGGACGAGTGGGAGGTCATCAAGCTGGCCGACGGCGACGAGGTGGTCGGCGCCGCCCAGCTGCGCACCGGCACCGAGTCGCTGGTCTTCGTCACCTCCGACGCCCAGCTCCTCCACTTCCCCGCCGACACGGTGCGCCCGCAGGGCCGCAGCGCCGGCGGCATGGCCGGAGTCCGGATGGCCCACGGCTCCAAGGTCGTCTTCTTCGGCATCGTCTCCCCCGACGCCCCCGAGGGTGCCGCGGTCGTGACCGTGGCCGGTTCGTCGAGCGCTCTGCCCGGCACCGAGACCGGCAGCGTGAAGACCACGCCGTTCAGCGAGTACCCGGCCAAGGGCCGGGCCACCGGCGGCGTACGCGCCCACCGGTATCTCAAGGGTGAGGACACCCTCGTCTTCGCCTGGGTCGGCGCCGCTCCCGCGATGGCCGCCGCGGCTTCCGGCGCACCGATCGACCTGCCCGAGATCGATCCCCGCCGCGACGGCTCCGGGATCCCCCTCGAGCAACCTATCGACGCCGTCTCCGGCCCGGTCGCCCACACGTTCCCGGTCGCTGCCGGGTAGGGGTTGGATGCTCACCGAGGTAACTCGGTGAGCATCCAGACCGTCAGCGCAGCGCGATGGGGTTCACCGGAGCACCGACGGCCCCGGTGACCCGCAGGGGTGCCGCGGTGAGCAGGAAGTCGTAGCGGCCGTCGTCCGCGCACGCGACCGCCAGGTCGTCGAGGTCCCACATCTCGCCCAGGAACAGCCCGAGGTGCGGGATCGCGACCTGGTGGAGCGGCTGGAAGGCGTCGTCGAACTCGTTGGGCCGCACCTCGAAACCCCAGGTGTCGGTGGCGACGGCCGCGATCTCGGTGCGGTGCAGCCAGTCGGCGGTGGTGAAGGACAGACCGGGCGCGGGCCCGCCTGCGTAGCCGCCCCAGCCCTCGCCGGCGGCGACGCCGCGGCGGGCCCGGGTGAGCTGGCCGGTGCGTACGACGACGATGTCGCCGCGTCCCACGGCCGAGCCCTGGGCGGCGATCGTGCGCTCCAGGTGCTCCTCGGTGATCGCGAAGCCGTCGGGGAGCTCGCCGTCCGTGCCGAGCTCGGCGCCCAGCGCGCGGCCGACGTCGAGCAGCACCCCGCGGCCGCAGACCACGTCGGCGACCGTCTCGATCCCGGTGACGCCGTCGCCCAGCGAGGTGACCACCGACTCGGCCGGGCGGCCGTTCCAGGCGCGCCCGTGGTCGAAGATGTGGCCGAGCCCGTCCCACTGCGTCGAGCACTGCAGCGGCATCGCGATGACGTCGTCGGCGCCACCGATCCCGTGCGGGAAGCCCTGGACGCCGGTGACCGCGTCGGTGCCGGTGTCGAGCATCGTGTGCACCGGGTTCGTACGCCGCCGCCAGCCGTTCTGCGGCCCGTCCATGTCGAAGGGCAGCGAGAGCGAGTAGGACCGGCCGGTCCGGACCAGCCCGGCGGCCTCGACCCTCTTCTGATCGGTGAGGAAGTTCATCGTCCCGCGGACGTCGTCCTCGCCCCAGCGTCCCCAGTTGGAGACCCGGGCGACAGTCTTCGCGATCTCGCCCTCGGGATCCGTGCGGTCCAACCCCGTCACGACGCGTCCAGCTCGGCGAAGGTGTCCGCGACCCAGTCGGCGATGAAGCCGACGACGTGGGGGAAGTGGTCCAGGCCGATGTGCTCGGTCGCGCCCTCCTCGGGGGTGAAGATCCGCAGCTCGCGCTTGGGGCTGTTGACCGCCTGGTCGAACGACCTCTGTGCATAAGCCAAGGGGATCTGGCGGTCGTTCTCACCGTGCGCGATCAGGAACGGCACGGTGATCTCCTCGACCACCCCGTCGAGCTTGATCGACTCGGCGAACTCGATGAACGTGTCGATGTCGGGCTGGCCCCACACCCACAGCACGTGGTCCCAGTAGTGCGGCACCGGGTTCTCGCCCTCGCGGTCGAGGCGCCGCTTCTGCACCGCGCCCCAGTCGTGGTTGGCGCCCCAGGCCACGCACAGCGCCAGCCGCTTCTCGTACGCAGCCGCGCGAGGCGCGTAGTAGCCACCCAGCGACCAGCCCACGAGCCCGATCCGGTCGGCGCGTACGTCCGAGCGGGTCTCGAGCCAGTCGACGCAGGCAGCGGCCCAGGCCTCGGTGTCGACGCGAGCGGTGAGCCCGTCGAGGCGGAGCGCCTCCCCGGCGCCACCGCAGTCGACCATCAGCGTGGAGATGCCACGAGCGGCGAGTTCGGTGTGGACGCCGGCGCTGACCATCATCTCCTTGGTCGAGTCGAGACCGTTCCACACGATCATCACCGGCGCGGGCGTCCCGTCCCGATGAGCCGGGTGGAAGTAGGCGGGCAGGCTGGTCTCGCGGCCGTCCTCGACGTACGGGACGGCGACCTTGACCGTCGGCTGGTCGAGCAGCTCGAAGGAGCGGACCAGCAGGTCGACGCTGCGCTGGTACTCGGCGTTGCGGCCGGGGTCCTTCGCGCTCTGCATCCGCTCGGCCTGGGAGACGTAGACCGAGGCCCGGAAGAGCTTCTGCCCCGCGGTACGCCGATGGCCGGCCTTCTCGGCATCGCCGGCCTGCTCCTCGAGCTGGTCGGCGACGCGACGCCACGCGCCCATGAACTCGGCGGTGCCCACGTCGGAGCCCTGCGCCGCCAGCTCGCGCAGCGGCCGGCAGGCCCGGTCGACCTCGTCGATCAGCCCGCCGGAGTTGAGCGTGGCGACCACGCCCAGGTTCCAGACGTAGTTGCCGGGAAAGTACTCGAACATCTCTTGTCCTCTTCTGTGGATGGATCTCAGCGCAGCGCGTCGGAGACGGCCTTGGCGCCGGCGTGCGACGCGGCTCCGCCGTCGACGGGGATCTCGGCACCGGTGACGTACGCCGCCCCGTCGCCGAGCAGGAAGACCACGACCGACGCCACCTCCTGCGGCGTGCCGACGCGGCCGAGCGGGGTCGCGGCGACCGAGGCGTCGCGGAACGCACCGGGCGCCGAGGCGGTCATCGCGGTCTCGATGAAGCCGGGGTGCACGGCGTTGACGCGGATCCCCCGCTCCCCCAGCTCGAGCGCCGCGGTGTGGGTGAGCCCGCGCACGGCCCACTTGCTGGTCGTGTAGGCCACCGGATAGTGCCCCTGCAGCGCGGCGAGCGACCCGATGGTGACGATCGACCCGCCCGACGGCATCAGCGGGGCCAGCGCCTGGATCCCGAGCAGCGGCCCGAGCACGTTGACGTCGTGGGCGTCCCGCATGTCGGCGACGCTGGCGGCGCCCACCCGGGCGCGCCGGGTCACCCCGGCGCAGCTCACCAGCCCGTGAACGGGACCGGCGAGCTCGCCCGCCAGCTCGGCCCAGGCAGCCTCGTCGCGGACGTCGAGGGTCCGGACGCCGGGCGCGGCCTCACGGTCGATCCCCACCGCCGTTCCGCCCGCCGCGGTCACGGCGGCGGCGACCGCCGCCCCGATCCCCGAGGCGGCCCCGGTGACCACGACCGTACGCCCGGCCAGCGAGCTCATCGGGACGTCTCTCGGGCAGCCGCCCGGGACGTACCGTCGCGACGGCGCACCGGCGGCAGCTCGGGGGCGGGCGGGGCGACCGCGACGGTGTTGGTGAGGGTGCCGATCCCCTCGACCTCGAGGGTGACCACGTCGCCGGCCTGGAGCGGCTTGGGCTCCTGCGCGCCGTGACGGCCCCAGAGCTCGGCCAGGCACCCGCCGTTGCCGACGGTGCCCGAGCCGAGGACGTCGCCGGCGACCACGCGGGAGTCGCGGGAGGCGTACGCGATCATCGTCTCGAAGGTCCAGCCGATGTTCGAGAGGCGGTCGCGGCCGACCTCGGTGCCGTTGACCGACACCGTGCACAGCAGGTCGAGGAAGCCGTCCTCGTCCCGGTGCGGCTCGAGCTCGTCGGCGGTCACGATCCACGGCCCGAGGGTCGTCGCGAAGTCCTTGCCCTTCGCGGGCCCGAGACCGACCTGCATCTCGCGGCCCTGCAGGTCGCGGGCCGACCAGTCGTTGAGGATCGTGTAGCCGAAGACGTACGTCCCGGCCTCCTCGGGCGGCACCGACCGACCCTCACCGACACCGCCGCCGACGACCACGGCGACCTCCAGCTCGAAGTCCCGGGCCTCGCAGGCCGCCGGGAACGGGACCTCGACGTCGGGCGCCAGGATGGCGTGCGGGTTGGTGAAGTAGAAGGCCGGGGCGTCGTACCAGGCATCGGGGACACCGACCGCGCCGTCGACCGAGCGGCGGACGCCCTCGACATGCTCCTCGAAGGCGACGAAGTCGCGGACCGAGGCAGGCTCCAGCGGCGCCAGCAGCTCGACCTCGGCGAGATCGAGGGGCTCCGTCGCCCGGGCGTGGTCGGCGGCGCGGTCGAGGACGTCGCGCCCGGCCTCGATCAGCGAGCGCATCGTGTGCCGGACGGCGAACGGGTGCAGACCGTCCTCGGTCACCAGACCGACGCGGGGCGCGCCGAGGACCGGGTCGTGGAAGGTGGCGAGCTTCATCGGCCCTCCTCAGACCGGCGGGGCGACGAAGACGCCCTTGTCCGGGTCGTTGAAGGACTTGCCGGCGACCAGCTCGTCCATCGGGTTGGCCGTGCCCCACTGGTCGGAGACCTCGGGGTCGCTGAAGTCGTACAGGTGCGGGTGCCAGTTGTCCTCCGCCAGCTCCTCGAGCTCGGTGGTGTACTCGATGGTGTTGCCGTGCGGGTCGAGGAAGTAGCTGAAGGTGTTGTTGCCCGCCAGATGCCGCCCCGGCCCCCAGATCTTCTCCACGCCGGCGCGCAGCAGCCGCCCGGTGCCGCGCATGTACTCGTCCAGACCGCGCATCTCGAAGGAGGCGTGGTGCAGCGCGACGTGCGGACCGCGGGCGATCGCGAGGCTGTGGTGGAACCGGTTCGTACGCAGGAACCACATCATCGATCCCAGCCGCGGGTGCATCAGGGTGTCGGAGAGCGCGAAGCCGAGGTGGCGCTGGTAGAACGCCACGGTCTGCTCGGGGTTCGGCGAGTTGATGACGACGTGGGAGAGCTTGACCGGGACCGACTCGCCCTCCTCGATCTTGCGATGTTGACGCACGGCGACATCGCAGGAGACCTCGACCGTACGTCCGTCGTTGTCGAAGAAGCGGAAGCCGTAGCCGCCGCCCGGGGTCAGGATCGGGCCGGGCTCGCTGACGAGGCTCACCCCGGCGCGGCCGAGCCGCTCGGCCATGGCGTCGACGTCGGCCGGGCTGGCCGCGCCGAAGGCGATCAGGTCCAGGCGCTTGTCGTCGGCGCGGCGCAGGCGCACGGAGTAGTGCTCGGGCGAGCCCTCGGCGGCCAGGAACGCCAGCCCGGAGTCGGTGGTCTCGGCCTTGAGCTTCCAGGTGTTCGTGTAGAACTCCAGCTGCCGCTCGTAGTCGGGCACGGCCAGGTCGACGTGGCGCAGGTGGGTGATCAGACGCTCGGCGGGCGGGGTCTCGATGACGGGGTCGGTCACGGTGTTCTCCTTGGTGAGGTAGTTGAGATCAGGCGGGGTCGCTGACGAGGGTGGCGACGCCGGCCATCAGGCCGGGTACGTCGCCGCGCTCGTGCGCCTTCAGCCAGGTGCAGAGCTGGAGCGAGGCCTCGACGACGGCCTTCGCGCGGGGCAGACGGCGCTCGGTGAACGCGGGCCAGACCGCGTCGAGGTCGTCGGCGGCGGTGAGCAGCTCGGCGAGCACGGCGGCGTCCTCGAGCGCCTGGGCGGCGCCCTGGGCGAGGGTCGGCGGGCAGCTGTGGGCCGCGTCGCCGACGATCACGACCCGGCCGCGGTGCCACGGGCCGTCGACGACGTGGCTCTCGAAGTGGGTGTGGTTCACCCGCTCGGCATCGGTGAGCGAGGAACGGATCGCGTCCCACGGCCCGTGGTACGCCTCGGCGAGCTCGCGCATCACCGCCAGGCCCTCCTCCGGTGAGAGGCCGGTCCGGTCCTGGGCCGGCTCGACGATGTAGGCGTACAGCGAGTCCGCGGAGGTCGGGCAGTAGCCCGCGATGTAGGAGGGCCCGCCGTAGAAGAGGTCGGTGCGGGTGACCTCGGCCGGCCGCCGGGTGAACGTGCGCCAGATACCCATCCCGACCGGCTCGGGCTCGACGTCGATGCCGATCGCCCGGCGCGTCCAGGACCGCACCCCGTCGGCGCCGACGACGAGGTCGTAGCGCCCGTGCGACCCGTCGGCGAAGGCGACGTCGACGCCCGCGTCGTCCTGGTCGATGCCGGCCGGGGTGACCCCGAACCGCACCTTGGCACCGGCCGCGACGGCCCGGTCGAGGAGGATGCGGGCCAGGGTCGGCCGGTACATCCCGAGCGTCGCGGGCAGATCCGGGCCGCCCGTGCGGTGGTCCTCGAGCTCGACCAGCAGGCTGCCCGCCGGGTCGGGCGCGCGCAGCCCGAGGGTGTCGTAGCCGTAGCCCTCCGCGCGCAGCTGCTCCCACACGCCGAGGTCGCGCAGCACCCGCAGCGCGTTGCCCTGGAGGGTGATCCCGGAACCGAGCGCGGAGACGTCCGGCTTGGCGTCGACGAGGTCGACCGAGACGCCGCGCTCGGCGAGCAGGATCGCGGTCGCCGTCCCGGCGGTTCCGGCACCGATGACGAGAACCGAGCTGATGGCGGACATGAGATCTCCCTGGATGTGCGGGGGTGGAGTGACGAGCACCACTCTGACCGCCCGCGAGCCATCAGAGAACCGTCAACTGCCTATGGCCTTCATCAACCGCATCTATGGCTTCGGACTCCGCCTCAGCGCCCGCCGGAACGCGTCCTCGGCTCGGTCGATCTCGGCGATCTGCTTGACGATCTCACCGGGCGTGGACTCGCCGATGACCTTCTGCAGCAACGGGGTGTGGTCGGCGATCAGGTCTCGCAGCGGCTCCAGCGCACGCGGAGCGTGATGGAAGACCTGACCGAGGTGGTAGGCCGTGTTCGACTGCCGGGCGGTGTGCGGCCGCCGCGGCTCCTCGAACTCCTGCAACGCCCGCGAGACGGTGCCGAGATCGGTGAGGTCGAGGCCCGCGAGGCGCCGGCCGATGAAGTAACCGTCCTCGGTGGCCATGCCCGCGCCATAGGCGGCGTACGGCGAGGTCGGGTGCGCCGCGTCCCCGATCAGCGTGATCCGGCCCTGCGACCACTGCTTCAGCGGCTTGCGGTCCCGGATCACCCAGCGCTGGACGTCACCCGGGTCCGTGGCGGCGATCAGTCGCGGCAGCGGATCGGCGAACCCGGCACCGAGGTCGACGGCCGAGGCGTGGAAGTCACCGGCAAACTCGGTCGAGGCGTCGTGCGCGGCGAGCACCCACCACTGGTGGCCCGAGCGTCCCTGGTGGCGGATCGCGGTCCAGCTGCCCTGGACCCGGCGGTCGTGGGAGACGATGCACCGGCCGGTCTCGACGCCCGGAAGCTCCCCGAAGGTGAACCCGCCGAAGATGTGCAGGTTGTGCTCCCGCTTCGGCGAGTCGCCCCACAATGTACGCCGCACCAGCGAGTCGATGCCGTCGGCGCCGACCACCACGTCGTACTCCTCGGTGTGGCCGTCGGCGAAGGTCAGCGTGACCGCGCGCTCGTCCTGCTCGACGGAGACGACCTCCTGGCCGACCCGCAACGTGCCCGCCGGAAGGCTGTCGAGCAGCCGCCGGTAGAGGCCCGGCCGCAGCAGGCCGATGAAGCCGCCGCCGTACTCCTCGACCACCTCGTCCGGGAGCCTCACGACCGCGCGGACCCGGCCGTCGGCACGGCGGAACTCCGACTGGCACGGCGCCCCCAGGTCGGTGACGTCGACGCCCATGAGGCTGAGCGCCTTGATGGGCGGGGGCCACAGGTTGAGGATGTTGCCGGCCGGGCGGGCCTCGCGGTAGCGCTCGATCAGGCTCACCCGGTGTCCGGCCTGGTGCAGCGACAGCGCTGCGGCCATTCCGGCGGGGCCGGCCCCGATGACCGCGACACGGCCCGCTTCGACGTTCCTGGTCACTTCTCTCCACTCCTTAACCGTAGTTATGACTACGCTTTGAGTGTGTCCGCGACCACAGCCGATGGGAACGGTCGATCGCCGATGCCCGCTATCAACGCGGTCGATACCTACACGCCCCACGATTCAAGAGGTACGGTCCCTCCCATGTCCCTGGACGTACGCGCTCCGCGCCAGCAACGCACACGTGAGCAGTGGACGCGCATCCTCGATGCCGGAGTCGCGCTGCTCGAGGAGGGCGGCTACGACGCCTTCACCATCCCGGCGCTCTGCGAGCGCGCGGGCGTGCCGCCGCGGGCGCTCTACGCCCGGACCGACTCCAAGGACGCCCTCTTCCTCGCCGTCTACGAGCACGGCATCGCCCGGGTGGCCGAAGACCACGAGGTCTTCGGCGATGCGCGGCACTGGGAGGGTCTCGACGACGCCACCCGGATCGGTCGCGCGGTGGCCGCGGTCAGCACGATCTTCGAGCGCCACCGGCTCTTCCTCCGCGCGATCGTCCTGGTCTCCAGCCGCCATCCCGAGGTGGCCCGGCGGGGCGCGGCCCGCCGGCGCGAGCTGGGCGACCTCTTCACCGACGTCCTGGCCCCCACGGACGCGCGCTCGCCCCACCCCGACCCGCTCGCCGCGCGCCGGTTCGCGTTCACGCTGGCCTTCTCGGCCCTGGTCGTACGCACCGCCTACGGCGAGGAGTTCGGCGCCGTCCAGGACGACGCCGCGCTGACCGACGCCCTGACACGTTATCTCCTGGAGGTGTCTCGATGAGCCAGCCGATGAGCCTGCGCAACCTCGACCTCAACCTGCTGCTTTCGCTGGACGCGCTGCTCGAGGAGCGCAACGTGACCCGTGCGGCGGAGCGGCTCGGGCTGAGCCAGCCTGCGGTCTCGGCGGCCCTGCGGCGACTCAGAAGACACTTCGGCGACGAGCTCCTCGTCCGCACCGGCAACCGCTACGACCTCACCCCGCTGGCCACCCAGCTGCGCGGGACGACCACAACCGCGCTGGCGGGCGTGCGCCGCGTCTTCGAGGCCGAGCCCGGCTTCGACCCGGCGACCTCGACGCGCGAGTTCACCGTGGTCGCCTCGGACTACTCCACGACCGTGCTCGGCGACCACCTCGCCACCGAGGTGGCCCGGGAGGCGCCCGGCGTACGCCTCCGGTTCCAGCTGCAGACCCACGCCGACGTAGACCAGGCGCCGGAGTCGCTGCGGCACGTCGACGGGATGGTCCTCCCCCACGGCTTCCTCCACGACCTGCCCGCGGTCGAGCTCCACACCGACGGCTGGGTGCTGGTCGTCTCCGCCGACAACGACGCGGTCGGCGACGAGATCACCATGGAGCAGCTCGCCGAGATGCCCTGGGTCGTCACCCATCACGCCCCGACCGCCTTCACCCCCGCCGTACGCCAGCTCAGCATGATCGGGGTCGAGCCCGAGGTGCACGTGGTGACCGAGAGCTTCCTCCCGGTCCCGTTCCTGGTCGCCGGGACCCCGCGCGTCGCCCTGCTGCAGCGCCAGCTCGCCGACCGGCTGGCCGAGGCCGCGGGGGTCCGCACCCTCGACTGCCCCTGGGACGTCCTCCCGCTCAAGGAGGCGTTCTGGTGGCACCCCGCCCACCGCGCCGACCCGGCGCACGCCTGGCTACGGCGGATGATGAGGAGCGCGACGGCTCACTCGGCCCAGCCGGCCACGCGCTCGGCTCCGTCCGGCTCGCCGGCGTAGACGAAGGAGTCGATCGTGACCTGGCCCGAGGTGCAGGTCACCCCGACCATGCGGCCGGTCATCCCGCCGGCGACCTCGGTGGAGAGGTAGCGGCCGTCGACGGCGCCGAGCTCGTGCACGACGCCGCCGCTGACCACGGCAGCCACGACCGTGTCCGGGCCGCGACGGGTGGAGAACTCGTGTCCGTCGCTCGGGCGGGTGGCGAGCTCGAGCAGGTCGCCCTCGCCGAGCGCCCGCTCGCCCAGCGGGTGGCGTACGTCCCCGATCGCCCACACCGCGCGGACGACCTCGCCGTCCGACTCCAGCTCCAGGGCATGGCGGGGGTCGATGCGGAGCGAGAGACCGCCGACGCCATCGACGCCGAGACGTGCCCGAGTCGTCATGACCAGGTGCTCCTGGCGGCGGCCGACGAAGACCGGGCCGCCCGGCGGGGCGCGCAGGGTCCACGTACCGTCGGCTCGGGACATCACCTGCTCCGGGAAGCACTCCTGCCCGACCCAGTCGTGCGGAAGCTGCTCTCCTGCCAGCGCCCACTCGCCGCCGTCCGGCGACGGGTCGATGTGGGTGGTGATCCGCGGCCAGCCGTCGTGCCACTCGACGTCGTCCGCGTAGGTCTCGCGCCCCAGGACGTGCCATTCGGGGCTCGATCCCCGGGCTCGTACGCCGTGATAGACGATCGCCCAGGTCTCGTCGGGCCGCTGGACCAGGTCGGCGTGGCCGGTGCTCTGCACCGGATGGTCGCTGCCGCGCCGGGTGAGGAGCGGGTTGTCGGGGCAGGCCTCGAACGGCCCCTGGGGCGTCGGGCCGCGGGCGATGGTGACGGCGTGCCCGCGTTCGGTGCCGCCCTCGGCGACGAGGAGATACCACCACTCGCCGACCCGGTAGAGGTGTGGCCCTTCGGGGAACTTGCCGCCCGTACCCGACCAGAGCCATCGTCGGTCGCCGAGGACGGCGCCGGTCGCGGGGTCGATCACGGACTGGACGATCCCCTCGCCACCGTCGGGGCCGAACCCGGCGTAGGTCAGGTAGCAGGTGCCGTCGTCGTCCCAGGACAGGTCCGGGTCGATGCCGACGGCCGTCGGGATCCGGACCGGGTCGGACCACTCCCCTGCCGGGTCCTCGGCCCAGGAGAGCACCTGGCCGCCCTTGTCGGCCCAGTTGGTGGTGATCATCCAGAAGCGGCCGCCGTGGTGGCGCAGCGTCGGCGCGAAGATCCCTCCCGAGGGACCGGCCGTGGACACGTCGAGCTGCCCGGGCCGGGACAGGGCATGACCGATCAGCGTCCAGGAGCGCAGGTCGGTGGAGCGGAAGATCGGGACGCCGGGTGCGTACTCGAAGCTCGACGTCGCCAGGTAGTAGTCCTCCCCGACGCGGCAGATGCTCGGGTCGGGGTGGAAGCCCGGGATCACCGGGCGCTGCTCACTCATCGGAGGTTCCTCTCGGGTCGGAGACGACGTGGTCCGCGTACGGCGTGAAGGTGACCGGTCCGCGCAGGCCGACCTCGCTCGTGCGGCTGCTGGTGGCGCGGTGGTGGCTGACGGCGTTGCGCAGCACGGTACGGACGACGACCGTCAGGGTGTTGGCGCCCGCTCTGAGGGCGGCGCTGACGTCGGTGACGGCGCCGTCGGCGACCTGGATCCCGACCGGCGTCCCGTTGACCGATGTCTCCGCGGTGCCGGCCACGTGGCCGAGGTCGAGGAGCACACCCCGATCGGGACCGATCCAGTCGTCCGGGATCGTGAAGGTCCCCTCGTACGTCGCCACCCCCGCCACCGTCGCCAGCTCGCCGATCGCCCTCCAGTCCGCCAGCGCCGGCAGGTCCTCGACGATCACGGTGCGTGCCGCGTCCGGCGGCGCCGAGGTCTCGACGGTGAGCCGCCAGGTGTAGGGGCCTACCGCTGCCAGCGCACGCTCGGGCGGTCGGGCGACCACGCCGACCCGGCTGCCGTCGGAGAGCCGGAGCTCCCGGGTGCCGGGCTCGACGGCGCGCAGGACCAGTCGCTCGTCGTCGACCACGATGTCGTGCGGCTCGTCGTCGATGACGTGGAGCGGCACCGGGCCGGTCTGCATCTCCAGGACCAGACAGGTGCGCGGCCCGACGGCGACGGGGACGGTCGTGCGGTCCTCGTCGATCCGGAACTGCCCGCACCTGCGGCGCTCGCCCGACCACAGGTCCAGGACGTACGGCACCCCTCCGCCCTCGACGGAGATGCGCGCCCGGACCGGGTGGTCGGCGGGGTTGTAGAGCAGCACCCGCCGGACTTCTTCGCACTCGCGCAGCTGCACCAGCAGGTGGACACCACCGGTGCTCACCCGGGGCGCGACGCCGAGGCGTCTCAGAGCTGTGGCGACATCGGCCTGGGTCGCCACCCGGGCGACACCAGGGAGGTCCGCGAGCTCCTCGCAGGGTTGCGCCACGTCGCCGACGAGCACGATCCGGAGACCTTCACCAGCCGCCTCGCGAAGGCGCTCGACCACCCGTGGAGGCAGGGTCCGCTCGTCCACGACCACGGCGCGGTAGGCCACCGTGTCGGGCAGGAGCTCAGGACCGGTCGCCGTCTCCTCGAGCAGCACCGGATCGACGAACTGGACGACATGGCCCTCGCGCTCCAGGCAGCGCGCGTCGAACAGGTGCCTCGGGCTGAGCCCCTCCGCGTCCGGCGTGGCGAAGCCTCGGGCCGTCGAGGTGAGGAAGCCATCGCGATAGACGGCGACGTCCGCCCTCGCGGTCCCGGACTCGAGCACCCAGGTGCCGCGCGCCCAGTAGTCGTTGAGGGCGCGCCAGGCCGGCCACTGCGGGAAGTACCGGTCGTTCCAGCTCTCGCTGGTGAAGTCTCCGAAGCGCTGCTGTCCCGGCCACTCGGTCCCCGGCGGCATGTAGGCGAACCCGTGGACGTAGGGGCGGGAGACCCCGGCCGCCCACTCCTTGTCCATCAGCTCCTGGTAGTCGCCCAGCCCGAGCTCGTACGTCTTCAGGAACTGCGCCCCGAGCTCGGTGGAGACGCGGGTGCGACCCGCCTGGTGGACGCCGCTGACCAGGCAGCGCTGGTGGTCGAGCGCGAAGCGCCAGGTGGGGTGCGACATCCGGACCGGCGCCCGGTCGCCCGAATTGAGCGACTCGGTCTCCACCCGGCCACCGCGGGCCGCGAGCTCGCGGGCGCTGCGCACCGGTTCGAGGTTCTGACCGTAGGCGACCTGCGCCTTGAAGGTGCGCCCATGGGTCTCCGCCCAGTCCTGGTAGACCGCGAGATGGCGGTCGACGTACAGGTCGGTGAGGGTGCGGTGGTAGTCGCTACGGACCTGTGCACCGGCCCGTCCGGGCAGGTCGAGATCCGGCACCGGCTCCGTGGCCGGCACCCAGTAGTTGGACATGCCGTGGGCGAAGAGGAGCGGCAGGAACGGCGTCAGCTCGTAGCCACGGCGAACCCTGAACTCCTCGAGCAGCCGAGGGGTCCAGAAGACCGAGACGGCGTTGAGCTCGAGGGAGTCCTCGAAGAAGTCGCCGGGCGAGGCGTCGACGGCGGTGGTCGCCTCGGCACCGAGCTGGTGCTCGTCGAGATGGGCCGCCGCGGCACGGGCCGCGTCGGCGTCGAAGGGGTTGGTGTTGTGCTCGAGGTTCTCGCGCGCCCACAGCGCCACCAGGATCCAGTGACCGGCCGCGGGCGGTGCCCACTCGACGTGCTCGGCGGTGGCGCCGGCGACCTGGACCAGCGACTCCGGGTCGAGCACCGTCGAGCGTACGGCTGGCCGGACCGGCGAACCCCAGCGCGGACGGTCGCCCTCCGGGAGCAGCTCGGGGCGGTCGCCGTCCTCGAGCACGCGGGCGGCCGTGACCGCGACCAGCCGGCGCGGCTGGTCGAGCTCCTCCGCGTCGAAGGGCGCCGGCGGCGGCCCCGACCAGTGGGTGTCACCGTTCAGGTCGAGGCGTCCGTACTGCAGCTCCTCGGCGGCGAAGCCGGAGCCCTCCCCCGTGTTGGGCGTCCGGACCGGCCAGGAGGCACCCATCGTCATCGACACCGTGATGCCGAGCCCGGCCGCCTCGTCGAGCACCGCCCGCAGCGTCCTGCGCTGCTCGGGAGTCGCCCAGCCGTCCGGCGAGTAGGCGATCTCGACCTCGCCGAAGCCGGCGCGGGCGATCTCGCCGAGCTCGCGCACCGCCTCGGCGCCGTCGAGCGGGGCCGACCACCACCAGCGGATGCCGGGACGGCATCCGCTCGGCGGCGTACGCAGATCCTCGGTCATCGGGCGGACGAGCCGACCAGCCGCCGGAGCAGGGCGTGCTGGCGGCGCACCTGGTCGGCGCCGCGGTAGGGGTCGCGACGCCCTTCGTACTCGCTGGAGAGCCAGCCCGACCAGCCGGCCTCCCGGAGGGTGGTGATGATCGGCTCCCACGGGATGTGGAGGTCGTGGAGGTCGTCGTCGATGTCGAAGAACTTCGCCTGGATGAAGTGCACGTGCGGCAGCACCTCGCGCAGGTCGGCCATCGGGACCGCGAGCGGTCGCAGGTGCTCGGGGACGTCGCCGCCGTCGATGACCTCGATCTCCTCGGCGTTCTCCAGGACCGGCGCCGTCTGGAAGATGCCGGTGTCGATGAGCAGCTTGAAGTGGTCGCTGCCGGTCTCGTCGATGAGGTCGAGGTAGCCCTGGGTGACCGGGTGGTCGATCGGGGTCGGGGCGTGGATCTCGGGGCAGATGACGACGTCGAGCTCCGCGGCGAGGTCGAGGGAACCCAGGACCGCGTCGCGCCACACCGGGTGAGGGTCGAGGTGCCACGACGTCACCCCGAACTTGGGTCGCACCGAGGTGAAGCCGAGCCGGTGGGCGAGGCGGAGGTCCAGCCGGAGCTGCTCGGTCGCCTCCTCCGCGCTCAGCGCCCGGTCGTGCCAGCGGGTCGTGTCGACCCACGACCCGAAGTTCGTCGGGGTGAGCCCGAACCGCTCGACCGACGCGTGCCAGCGGTCGATCCAGTCGGCGTCCGGTGTCGGATAGCCCGGCACGTTGCCCTCACCGAGGATCTCGATGCCGGTCGCACCGATGTCGGCGACGTCCGCGAGCACGTCCTCCAGGGTCATCAGGGTGTAGATGTCCCCGGTGTAGCTGTAGGTCGACACGCACCAGCGCAGGCCCGAGTCGGCGGGCGCCGGCGGCACGATCACACCCGAGCGCTCGGCGGTGAAGGAAGAGCGTTCGATGGCCGGCGGGAAGTAGGAGCGGCGTACGAAGACGGTCACCTCGAGCCGGTGGACGCCGGTGTCGAGGCCGCCCGGCTTCGGGACGGTGATCGTCACCGGCTCGTCGAGGGCCCAGCGGACATCGGTCGACGCCCGCAGCTCGTCGAGCGTGTACGTCCGGCCCCGGACGGTCCACAGCGGCACGTGGTCGGCGACCTTCTCGCCGTCGACGACGACCTCGATGCCGTCGAGGAGGCTTCCCCAGCCGCCGCGATAGTTCGGGTTGCGGAGGTCGAACCGGAAGCCGGTGACGCGGCCGTCCTCGACCACGTTGCGGAAGCCGCGTCCCTGGATGACGTTCCTGTCGAGCATGGGTCAGTTCCTGTCGTCGAGTCGGGTGGCGATGTCGCGTGCCCCGCCGACGGCGAGGGCGACGGACAGCAGGGTGGGGTTGCAGGCGATGGAGGTCGGGATCACGCCGTTGCCCGCGACATAGAGGCCGGGCGTGGTCCACACCTCGGAGCGGGGACCGCAGACCGAGGTGCCGTCGTCGGTCCGGCCCATGCGGACGCTGCCCTGGTAGTGCAGCGAGGCGCCGGGCGGGAAGGTGAGCGGGTCGGAGTCGTCCAGCGGGTCGCCGAGCGCGGCGGCCGCGCGCAGGACCGAGGCGCGCGAGGCCTCGATGGAGCGGTGGTCGGCCTCGGTGAGCCGGTAGTGGATGCGCATCTTCGGCATCCCGTACGCATCCAGGGCCGTGTCGTCGAACTCGACCCGGTCGGACTCCTGCAGGTCCTTGGCGCAGAACCAGCCCAGCCCGACGATCGTGCCGGGTGCTGGCTGCTCGCCGGCGAGCGGGACGGGTGAGGCGTCGAGCTGCATCACCTGGCCATGGAACGGCTCCTCGTCGGTGAACGGGACCCAGCTGACCCCGCTCTGCGGGACGACCGTCCCGTCCTCGGCGCCCTCCGCGGCCGCCGCCGGGTCGGCGGCGACGTCGCGCAGGCGTACGGCGTAGACCGTCTGGGGCTGGTCGTTGAGCCAGCGACCGAGGGCGCGCGGCCTGATGCCGGAGGCCCACAGCAGCTGGGGCGTACGCAGGCTGTCGCCCGCGACGACCACGAACCGCGCCGCGATCTCGTGCTCCTCGCCGGTCCCGCCGTCACCCATGTCCCGCACCCGGACGGCGCGCACACCCTCCGCGGAGGCGACGACGCGGGTCACCAGCGACTCGGGGTACAGCTGGAACCGAGGGTTGCTGCGGGTCTCCTCGCCGAACACGACGTCCGCCCCGGACCAGGTGACCCGGCCGTCGGCGTCGCGTACGACGGCCAGCGGCATCGAGCCGACCCGGCGGTCCTCGTCGCGCCCGCCGTCGAGGGCGTCGCCGAGACGCTTGCGGACCTCGGCGGAGAAGGGGGCGTCGTCGAAGGCATGGGCGTCGACCGCGAGCAGGCGCTCCGCCTCGTCGAGCAGCTCGTCGAGGTTGTCGAGGAACGCGATCCTCTCCCGGCCGCCCGGTCGCGGGCAGGCACCGGTCCAGTGCGCCCCCATCCCGCCGACGTTGCTCGACATGGCCGCAGCCGGCAGGCCGTCCTCGCCCTCGGCCCGGTAGCCATCAGGGAGCAGGAAGGTGCCCGGCCGGACCAGCCGAGGGTCGGCGTCGGCGTAGCCGTCCATGGTGTCGGTGGGGACGTCCCCCAGGCTGGGCGCCGGCCCCTCGGAGCGGCGCTGGGCCGCGGCCCGGGCGGCGGGGTCGGCGATGTTCTTCACGTGCATGCCGGGCAGCTCGCTGAGGAGCGGGCCGACCTCGAACGTGGCGATGCTCGCCTGCGGGCAGAGCTCGCTGAGGATCCGTGCGTACGCCGCTCCGGTCGGCCCGCTGCCGACGATCGCGACGTCGACGGCCGATGGGTAGGTCCTGGTCATGACTGGATGAGTTCCTGTTCTGCGGTGGGGCTGGTGATGTGGTCGACGGCGACCCAGCTGCCGGTGGCAGCGGACTCGAGCACGGCGGCGGTCAGGCGGGCCGCTCGCAGCCCGTCGGCGAAGGTGGGCAGCCCGTCACGGACGTCACCGCGCACGGCCGCGTAGGTGTCGTCGACGAAGGCGTCGAAGCAGTCCTGGTAGCCCTGCGGGTGGCCGGGCGGGAGCACCGCGTAGGGGGCGGCGGCCGGGCTCGCGGCCGTCGCTCGCAGGAGCTCCTGGTTCACCTCGCGGCCGCCGACCCAGAGCGACTCAGGGTTCTCCTGGTCGAAGGCGAGGCTCTCCCGGGAGGCGTCGATCGAGAACCAGAGCCGGTTCTTCCGGCCCGGGCTGACCTGGCTGACCGTGAGGGTGCCGGTCGCACCGCGGTCGGTCTCGAGCAGCAGCACCACGGCGTCCTCGGTCGTCACGGGGCGTCCCGACCGCTCCGGCACCGCGATCACCGTGCGAGCGGTCAGCCGGGTGATGCGGTGACCGGTGACGAACTCGACCAGGTCGCACCAGTGCACCCCGATGTCGGCGAAGGCGCGCGAGGCTCCCCCGCTTCCCGCCGAGACCCGCCAGTTGTCGTCGTCGGTCCCGGCGAGCCAGTCCTGCAGGTAGAACCCGTGCAGGAGACGTACGTCGCCGGAGGTGCCGTCGGCCAGCCGGGCGCGCGCCTCGCGCACCATCGGGTAGAAGCGGTAGACGAACGGGACCGTGGCGGTCACGCCGGCCCGCTCGGCCAGGTGGGTCAGCTCCGCGGCCTCGGCCACCGTCACCGCGAGCGGCTTCTCGCAGACGACGTGCTTGCCCGCCGCCAGAACGGCCCGGACCAGGTCCGGATGGGTCGCGTTCGGGGTGCACACATGGACGATGTCGATGGCCGGATCGTCGAGGAGGTCGTCGAGCCTCTCGGTCACGACCTCGGCGCCCAGACGCTCGGCCGCGCCCCCGGCACCGTTCGGCGAGGAGCCGAGGACCCGGCGGACGTCGCCGCCGGCCCGCCGGATCGCCCGGGCGTGGACCTCTCCCATGAAGCCGGTGCCGAGGATGCCGGCCGTGACGCGCGCGCTCATGCCCCCACCCCTGCCTGCGCCGCCTTCGCCGCGGCCTCGCGGCGCTGCGTACGCCGCAGTGCCTGGGCCTCCGGGTCCGGGACGGGGGACGCGAGCAGGAGCCGTTGGGTGTAGGGATGCTCGGGCGTCGAGGTCACCGTGGCGGCGTCACCGGTCTCGACGAGCTCGCCGCGGTACATGACCGCGACGCGGTGCGAGATGTGCCGGACGACCGCCAGATCGTGGCTGACGAAGAGGTAGGCGACGCCGGTGCGCTCCTGGATCTCGATGAACAGGTCCAGCACCCGGGCCTGGGTGGAGAGGTCGAGCGCGCTGACCGGCTCGTCGCACACGATCAGGCGCGGCTCCCGGCACAGCGCCCGGGCGATCGCGATCCGCTGGCGCTGCCCGCCGGAGAACTCCCGGGGCAGCCGCCGGCCGGCGTCGGCGGGCAGGTGGACGGCGTCGAGCAGGTCCTGGACCCGGGCGCGGGCCCGCACCTGTTCGACACCACTGACCGCGAGGGGCTCGGCGAGGATGTCCGCGACCGTCATCGCCGGGTTCAGCGAGGTGTAGGGGTCCTGGAAGACGACCTGGATCTCGCTGCTCAGGGCACGGCGCTCGCGCCTGTCCAGACCGGAGACGACCCGGCCGTCGAACCGGATCTCCCCGGTCGCGACGGGCACCAGACCGAGCACCGCACGCCCCAGCGTCGTCTTGCCGGAGCCGGACTCGCCGACGAGGCCGACGGTCTCGCCGCGGCGTACGTCCAGGGAGACCTCATGCAGGACACGGTGGGGGCGGGCCCGCCAGCCCTTCCCGGGATAGTCGACGGCGACGCCGTCGACCTCGAGGAGCTTGTCGTCGGTCATCGGGTTCCTCCGATCATCGGCACGAGCGACTCCCGCGCCGGGGCGCCCTCGAGCGAGCTGTCGAGCAGCATCCGGGTGTAGTCGTCCCGTGGCTCGGCGAAGAGCCGGTCCACCGGGGCCTGCTCGACGATCCGGCCGTCCCGCATGACCGCGACCGAGTCGCAGATGTCGGCGACGACGCCGAAGTTGTGGGTGACGAGCAGGACGGCCATCCGGCGCTCCTGCTGGAGCTCGCGGATGAGGTCGAGCACCTCGGCCTGCACGGTGACGTCGAGCGCCGTCGTCGGCTCGTCGGCGATCAGCAGGTCCGGGTCGCAGGAGACCGCACCGGCGATGAGGACGCGCTGCGCCATCCCGCCCGAGATCTGGTGCGGGTACGCCTCGAACACCCGCTCCGGTTCGTGGATGCCGACCCGGGCGAGGAGCCGGAGCGCCTCGTCGCGCGCCTGTGGCCGGGACATGCCGAGGTTGTGACGCATCGGCTCGACGAGCTGGTGGCCGATCCGGAACGACGGATCGAGGTTCGACATCGGCTCCTGCGGGATGTAGCCGATGCGGCTGCCCCGGAGCCGGTTCCGGGCACTCTCCGAGATGGCGCTCAGGTCGACGTCGTCGAACCGGATCAGGCCTGCGCTCATCCGAGCCTGGCGCGGGAGCAGGCCCAGGATCGAGAAGGCCGTCTGGGACTTGCCCGAGCCGGACTCGCCGACCAGCCCCAGGACCTCTCCCCTGCGCACGGACAGCGAGACGCCGCGTACGACCTGGCGGTCCTCGGTCCCCGAGGGGTAGGAGACGACGAGGTCCTCGATCCGGACGAGCGCGTCGTCATCCGCGGGCGCGACGGCGGGCCGGGGAGCCGAGGGACCGCTCACGCGGCGCCCGTCACGGCGCCGGGCCCGGGCCCGGGGCCGGGCCGGGGCGGGGCCGGTGCCGAGCCCGTCGCGCAGCGCGTTGCCGAGCAGCGCGCAGGCGGTGACGGTCAGCACGATGACCAGGCCGGGCCACAGCAGCAGCTCGGGCGCGGTGTAGATGTTCTGGAAGCTGTCGTTGAGCATGCCGCCCCAGCTGGCCTGGTTGGCCGAGCCGAGACCGAGGAACTCGAGGCCGGCCTGGACGACGATGGCGATGCCGAGGACCTGCGACATCTGGATCATGGTGGGCGCGACCACGACCGGCAGGATGTGGCGCCGGACGATGCGCGGGTCCGAGAGGCCCGAGACCCGGGCGGCGTCGACGAAGAGCTCCTCGCGCACCGCGATCACCGAGGAGCGAACGAGACGGAAGACTCCGGGGGCGATGACGAAGCCGAAGACCAGCATCGCCAGGGCAGTGTTGCGGCCGACCTGGGTGAGCACGACGAGCAGGATGATGATGGCCGGCTGCGCCATCAGCAGGCTCGCCACCCAGCTGGCCACCCCGTCGAACCAGCCGCGGTAGAACCCGGCCACGAGACCCGCCGGGAGGCCCACCACGAGAGAGACGACGACCACGATGAGCGCGCCGACGAGGCTGGTCCGGGCGCCGAAGACGAGCTGGGCGAAGACGTCGCGGCCGACGCCGTCTGTGCCGAGCAGGTGCTCGCCGCCCATCGGCGCGAGCGCGTTGGTGATGCTCGAGCCGGTCGGGCTCTGCGAGGTGAGCAGCGGCGCGAGGATCGCCGTCGCGACGACGATCAGCAGCCAGCCGAGGGACACCACGGCCAACGGGTCACGGAGCAGCCGTTTCATGCGATACGCACCTTCGGGTTGAGCCAGCCGAGCAGCAGGTCGGCGAGCAGGTTCACGATGACGACGAGGGTGACCACGAGGAGGACGACGCCGAGGACCAGCGGTACGTCGCCCTGGCCGGCCGCGGAGGTCGCCCGCTCGCCGATGCCGTTGAGACCGAAGACCTTCTCGATCACCACGGCACCGCTGATCAGCGCGATGAACTGCAGGGACAGGACGGTCAGCGACGCCGGTGCGGCGTTGCGGAGAGCATGCTTGAGCAGGATGCTGCGGGCGGGAAGGCCGCGGCTGCGCAGCGTACGGATGTAGTCCCGGTCGAGAACGTCCAGCAGGGAGCCACGGGTCTGGGTCGACACGGTCGCGACGGCGCCCACGGCGAGCGCGATCGCCGGCAGGGTGAGCGACGAGACCCAGCCGGCCGGGCTCTCGGCGAACGGGGTGTAGCCGATGGCCGGGAACAGCCCGAGCTGGACCGCGAACACCACCGAGAGCAGCAGCCCGACGAGGAAGTTGGGGATGGCGAAGCCCACCACCGAGAGCACCTGGAGGCTGCTGTCGACCCACCCACCGCGGACGGCGGCGACGACCCCCAGGACGATGCTCAGCAGTGCCGTCAGGACGATCGCGCTGACGACGATCGACATCGTGACCGGGAGCGCGTCGGCGACCAGCGTGGTCACCGGCTGGTTGGTGAACCAGGACATGCCCAGGTCGCCGTGCAGCGTGCCGCCGAGCCAGTCCAGGTAGCGCTGCGGCAACGGCCGGTCGAGACCGAGCTCGGTGCGCTTGGCGCTCACCTCGGCGAGCGTCGCGGTGGGCCCGAGGATGCGGCGCGCCGGGTCGGAGCCGGTCATGCCGGTGAGGAAGAAGGTGACCGTGGCGGTCACGAAGACGAGGGCGACGCCAGAGACGAGGCGGCGTAGCAGGAAGGCGAGCACAGGTTCTCCCAGGTAGGTGTCGCTGTGGTCTCGCGCCCGCGGCCTGGCCGCGGGCACGAGACACGGTCAGCTGTCGGCCGGGTGGTATCCGGACAGCGGCGGGACGCTGACGCCCGGCACCGTCGTGACATCGATGCCGCTGCTGGTGATCGCAGCGCTCTCCACGGCGTCCCACGGCGCGAACCACGCCTGCTCGACGACGTACGCGTTGACCTTCTGCAGCGCCGCGTCCTGGTCGTCGCCGGTGGCGGCGTAGGCGTTCTGGACCAGCTCGGTCAGCTCGGGGTCGCTGCTCTTGAACGGGTTGAACGGGGACTGGTCGGTCATGGTGAGGCCGATCAGCTCGTAGGGCGAGGACGTGGTGAGCGTGAAGTAGTTCAGCGGCCACTGCCCGCCCATGATGCTGCCGACGACCTGGTCACCGGTGGTGGGCTTGTAGGTGACCTTGATGTTGATCGCCCCGAGCATCTCGGTCATCGCCGCCTGCTCGTCGGGGTAGACCGGCGAGAAGTCGGGCAGCGTGATCGCGAAGCCGTCGGCGTACCCGGCCTCGCTCATCAGCTGCTTGGCCTTCTTCAGGTCGTAGGGGTAGGCGTCCTCGAGCGCCTTGTCGAAGCCGAGCGCACCGTCGCCGAAGACCTGCGAGGTGGCCGTGCCGAGGTCGCCCTTGACCGCCTTCAGGATGCTGTCGCGGTCGGTGGCGTAGTTGATGGCCTGACGTACGCGTACGTCCTTCAGGGCCGGGGCCAGCTTGCCCTCGCGGTCCCAGAGGTACAGGCCGTCGAGGCCGCCGCCGAAGAAGGTCTCGACGTTGAGATCAGCCTGCTTCGCGGCGGTGACGAGGTCGGTCGTCTGGGTCGCGGTGGCGTCGATCTGTCCCGAGCGCAGCCCGTTGACGGTGGCGCTGATGTCGTCGAGGTAGCGGATCGTCAGCTTGTCGTAGGGGTAGGCCGACTTGTTCCAGTAGTCCTCGTTGCGGGTGTAGACGTAGGTGCTCCCGGCCGTCGTGCTCGCGTCGAGGACGTAGGGGCCGGAGCCGACGGGCTTGGTGGCGAGGTCCTTGGAGTCGAGCGCCTTCGGGCTGGCCATGTAGCCCGAGCTGCGGGCCAGCGCAGACACCAGGCCGGGGTCGGGCCGGCTCAGCTCGAGCGAGACGTGGGTCGCGTCGGTGACGGTCACTGTCTTGACCGCACCGAGGGCGGAGGCCGCCTCGCCCTTGGCCGCCTTGGCGTGCTCGAGGTTCGCCTTCACCGCACTGGCGTCGAACGCGGCGCCGTCGCTGAAGGTGACGTCGTCGCGCAGGGTGAGGTCGAGGCTCATCCCGTCCTCGGCGTAGGACCACTCCGTGGCCAGGCTGGCGGCCGGCTGACCGTCCTCGCCGACGACGAGGAGCTTGTCGTAGACCGCCTGGTAGTAGGTGTCCTCCGGCCCGCTGGAGGCCATGGCACCGATGTCGAACGTCGACGGCGGGGTGATGACGGCGATGGTCAACGAGTCGGTCCCACCGCCGTCCGCTGTGTGGGCGGATGAGTTTCCGCAGGCCGCTGTCACGGCGAGCACGGACGCGACCGCTGCCGCGCCTAGGAACCTTCGCATGTGGATCTCCGGGACCTCGTGCGGCCGCAGCCGCGAGTCGAAAGGACTGTCCGAGACGTGTCGACGACGTGTGTGGCGGCGATCACGTGGCACTCACTTTAGTTCGTGGCGCACGTATGTCAACGGTCACAGTCGTCACACCATTGATGCCGGCCATCAGCGGGGCGGATACCGCGATTCAGGCGGAGACGGTTTACTTAGGTCTCGTCAGCACATTAGTGTTCCGCGTATGAACCGCTCTGCTGCGATCCCGCCCTCCCCTCAGGACGCGTTCATCTACGGGCGGCTGATCAACCTGGTGCGAACGGGCCAGGCAGTCACCCGGCCCGCCCTCGAGCGCGAGACCGGACTCGGCCGCAAGGTCATCGCCCAGCGAGTGCAGCAGGCCATCGACGTGGGCCTGCTCGAGGACGGCGAGATCGCCCCGTCGGGCGGCGGTCGCCCGTCTCGTACGCTCCGTCTCAGGAGCGAGGCAGGACATGTCTACAGCGCGATCATCAGCGCCACGGAGATCTTCGCGGCGGTCACCACGCTCGACGGCACGGTGATCGAGTTCGCCCACGAGGAGTGGGAGTCGGCCGACCGGCCCGACGAGACCCTCAAGGTGCTCGACACCCTGTTCGGCCGACTCGGCCGGCGCACCCGCACCCAGCCCTGGGCGTTCGGGATCGGCGTCGCCGGCCCGGTCGACTTCGCCACGGGCTCCCTGGTGGATCCACCGATCATGCCCGGCTGGGACGGCTTCAACATCCGGTCCTGGATGCGCGAACGCTACGACGCCCCGGTGTGGGTCGACAACGACGTCAACGTGATGGCCCTGGGCGAATGGCACAAGGGGCAGCCCGACGACGGACGCGACCTGCTCTACGTCCTGGTCGACACCGGCATCGGCGCCGCACTGGTATCCGGCGGATCGGTCTATCGAGGACAGCACGGCGCGGCCGGCGACATCGGGCACATCCGGGTCACCGACGACCCGGCCGTCGTCTGCCGGTGCGGTCGCACCGGCTGTCTCGAGGCGGCGACCGGAGGCGGGGGACTCGTTCAGCGCGTGACTCCGCGGGTGTCCGAGAGCCCACGGCTGGCGGCCGCGCTGACCCGCTCCGGACAGCTGACACCCCAGGACATCGGCGTCGCCGCCGCGGCCGGAGATCCCCTCGCGATGGAGGCCGTCTTCGGCAGCATGCGCACGATCGGCGCCTCGGTGGCCGACCTCGTCACGTTCGCCAACCCCGGCACCGTCGTCGTCGGCGGCGGCGTGCTGCGCGTGGGCCCCTCGGCCGTCGATGCGTTCGAGGAGACCGTTCGTGCCCAGACCAGCGAGCTCGCCGGGCGTGACCTCCACATCCGTGGCGCCTCGCTCGAGTTCCGCGAGGGCGTGATCGGCGCGGCCCTCCTCGCCATCGAGCGCCTCTTCGGGCCCTCGGCCGTGGGCCTGTGGATCGAGAACGGCACTCCCGTCGGGCGTGCCGCCGCGCTGCACCACGCCGCGAACGTCTGAGCCCGTCGGGCATCAGCCGGATCGATACCCAGCAGAAGTAGATTTGGCTTCCGGAATACCTCTCGGGTCACCCACGATTCTGTGACTGCTGTCACACGATCTCGGCCGACCGTGGGAGACCCCATGCCCGACACCACCACGCCGTCCCGGCGACCCGGACGCCCCCAGGGCTTCCTGCTGATGTTCATGAGCTGCCTGCCGGTCCTCGGTGCCGTGCTGCTCGCTCCGGTCCTGCCGCGGATGCAGGACCACTTCGGTGACAGCGGCGCGGCGACCGCCCTGGTGCCGCTCTCGCTCACCGTCCCGGCCCTGATGATCGCGCTGCTGGCGCCGTTCGCGGGCCGCATCGTGGACCGGTTCGGCCGCAAGCGTCTGCTGCTGATCGGCCTGGTGGTCTACGCCGTCTTCGGCACCGCACCGCTGTGGCTGGACGGGCTCTCCGCCATCGTGCTCAGCCGCGCCGGGGTCGGTGTCGCCGAGGCGGCGATCATGACGTGCTGCACGACCCTGATCTCCGACTTCTTCTCCGGCACCGAGCGCGACCGCTGGCTCGGCATGCAGACCGTGTTCGCCTCGCTGTCGGCGACCCTCTTCTTCGCTCTCGGCGGGGCGTTGGGCGCCCAGGACTGGCGCACCCCGTTCTGGCTCTACGCCTCCAGCCTGCTCTTCCTCGTCCTCACCGCGGCGCTCATCTGGCAGCCCGCCGGAGACACCGCTCGGCCCGCTCGGCACACAGCCCTGCCACCGTTGCCGACCCGTGCCCTCGCGCTGCCGTGCGCGGTCACCCTCGCCGGCGGCATCGTCTTCTACACCCCGATCGTGGAGCTTCCCTACGTCCTCGACGCGGCCGGGATCACCGCCGTCCCCGTCATCGGTGCGTTCACCGCGCTGGCCGCGCTCGCGACGGCCGGTGGTGCGTACGCCTTCGGGCGGGTCTCCGGACGCGGCACCGCGACGCTGCTTCCTCTCGCCTTCGGCCTGGCCGGCATCGGCCTGGTGGTGCTCGGCGCCACCTCGGTGGTGCCGGTGATCGTGCTCGGCGCGGTCATCGCCTCGGCCGGCACCGGGCTGATGCTGCCCACCCTGCTCGTCTGGGCGCAGTCCGGGCTCACCTTCGAGCAGCGCGGCCGCGGCACCGGCCTGTGGACCGCCGCCTTGTTCCTCGGCGAGTTCGTCTGCCCGCTCCTGGTCGTCGCCTTCACCGGCGCCCTCGGCGGCCTCGGTGCCGCCGTCGCCCTCGTCGGTGCCGTCGCTCTCCTGCTCGCCCTCCTCACCCGTCGGGCCCTCACCCGGCGCGTGCAGGTCGCCGTCTGAGGCTCTGAGCCGCTGAAGAGGTCAGCAAACCGCGATACCGGGTACCGGATCACTCCGTCGCCGAGCGAGGGAGCCTGCCATGACACCTGCCGTCACATCCGCCACCGCGCGATGGGCTCGCTTCCGCACACGCCTCCGCCGGCTTCCGTGGGGTCAGGCCCTGACGACGGCGGCCGCGGGAGCGATCGCCTTCTGGGTCGGCGCGGTCTTCCCCGGACCGGCGGGCGAGTTCCCCTACTACGCGCCGCTGGGTGCCGTGGTGGCGATGTCGTCGACCGTGCTGGGCTCGGTTCGCACGTCGGTGCAGAGCATCGTGAGCATCTGGCTGGGCTCCGCGATCGCCCTGGCCATCGGGGCGGTGCTCTCGCCGAGCCCCGCGACCGTGGCGCTGGTGATCGGGGTGGGAACGATCGCGGGAGCCTGGCGTTGGCTCGACGGCGCGGGCTACTGGGTCCCGACCGCCGCCCTGTTCGTCCTCATCATCGGGACCGAGGATCCGGTGGCCTTCGTGAGTGCGTTCGGCGGCCTCACCCTGATCGGCGCCGCGATCGGGGTCGTGATGACGATGCTCTTCCCACAGCTGCCTCTCGCGCCCACGGAGCGGGCGATCAGCGACGTGCGCAGCGAGGTGCTCGTCCAGCTCCGGCGCCTGGCACATGCCCTGCAACGAGACACGCCACCGACACAGACCCAGTGGACCGACTTCCTGGCGCAGCTGGAGCCCACCCTGCAGAGCATGCGCACCGCGAGGCAGCTCGTCCTCGATGCGTCCCGCGCGAACAGGCGCCGGGAACGCCACCGAGACCGCCTGGACAGGCAGCTCGAGCAAGCAGCGAGCCTCGAGCGGGTGTGCCTCCTGGTCGAGGAGCTGACCCAGCTCCTGGAAGAGGAGGAACGGGAAGGCAACGATCAGGTCGGGCTGGGCCCGGAGCTGCGTCCTCCCACGGCGCGGGCGCTGCTCGCCCTCGCGGATCTGGTGGAGTCGGGAGACGGGCTCACCGCCGACCCGGAGGCCAAGGCGGACGCACACGACGCCCTGACGGCACTGGTCGCCCAGATCCACGACGTACGTGTGAGCGAATCCTCCGACGACGAGCTCTTCACCGCCGGCAGCATCGTCACCACCATCCGGCGGTGCATCGAGACTCCGCGACCCGTCCACCGATGAGACCACCGAGGAGCCACCTGGGCACCACGAGGATTGCGGGGCGTGGCATTCTGAGCCGCATGCCCCTGAGCCTGCCACGCCTCGCCTTCGCACTCGTCGCCCTTCTGGCCGCGCTTCTCGTGATGACCTCGTGCGGCGACGAGGACCCGACCAAGGGACGTACGCCGAAGCAGGTGCTCGCGTCGGCGCAGAAGCATCTCGACGAGACGAGCGGGATCAACTTCTCGATCGCCTCCGACGACCTGCCCGAGGGCATCACGACGCTCAAGGCGGCGACCGGGACGCTGACTCGCAAGCCCGCGTTCCAGGGCAAGCTGACCGTGCCGGTGATGGGCGCCGAGGCGCAGGTCGAGGTGGTCTCGGTCGACGGCGTCGTCTACGCGAAGCTGCCGTTCACGACCACGTTCCAGAAGCTCGACCCCGCCGACTACGGTGTGCCCGACCCGGCGGCGCTCATCGCGCCGGAGACCGGCATCTCCTCGCTGCTCTCGGCGACCGAGGACGTGAAGATCGGCAAGTCGGTGCGCGGCGGCGCCGACAACGACGAGATCCTCTCGACCTACACCGGCACGCTGCCGGCCACCGCGGTCCAGAAGATCCTCGCGGGCGCGTCCGGCGACTTCCACGCCACCTACGTCGTCAACGACTCCGACGAGCTCACCGAGGCCACCATCAAGGGCCACTTCAGCGGCGAGGGCGAGTCGGCGTACTCCTACACGATCGACGTGACCGAGTACGGCGTCGAGAAGGAGATCGCCAAGCCGTGAGGGCGGTCCTCTGGCTGGCTGCGATCGCGGTGGCGTTCGCCGCCGCGGACACCTACGTCGTCGTGCTGGCGCTGCCCGACATGATGGCGGGGGTCGGGCTCTCGATCGAGGAGCTGCAACGGGCCGCGCCGGTGATCTCGGGCTTCCTGCTGGGCTACGTCGCGGTGCTGCCGCTGATCGGACGCCTGGCCGACCTCCTCGGACATCTGCCGGTGCTCGTCGGCGGGCTGGTCGTCTTCGCGCTCGGCTCGTTCCTGACCGCGCTCTCGTGGGACCTGGCGGCGATGGTGGTCGGCCGGTTCTTCCAGGGGCTGGGCGGTGGCGCGCTGGTGCCGGCGACCCTCGCCCTGGTCGCCGCGCTCTACCCGGCCGAGCGCCGCGGGGTGCCGCTCGGGCTGGTCTCGGCGGTCCAGGAGCTCGGCTCCGTGCTCGGGCCGCTCATCGGCGCCGTCGTGCTCGCGGTCGCCGACTGGCGGGCGATCTTCGTGCTCAACCTCGTCGTCGGGATCGTGCTGGCCGTGGCGATCCGGCGGCTGGGCCGCTCGGACGCTCCGGCCGGCCAGCCCCTCCGGCCGGACCTGATCGCGCTGCTGCTGTTGCTCCTCGCCGGCATCGCGTTCGTCCTCCTTGCGATCGAGCCGACCGCGCTCGTCCAGGACCTGACCTGGGGCGCCCTGTACGTGCCCGCGGCCGGGTCGACGCACTGGCTGACCCCGCTCGGCCTGGTCACGATCATCGCCACGCTGGCCTTCCTGCTGAAGTGGGGCCTGCGGCCCGGCGTACGCCGCGTGCTCGGCCGGATCACCGCCGAGGTCGATCTGCTCGGGGCGCTGCTGCTCTCGATCGCCCTGGCCGCGGTGATCCTCGCCTTCGCGACCGCCGACCCCGAGGTGGCGGTCTTCTCCGAGCAGGGCACCTGGTATCTGGTCGCCGGCGGGCTGGCGCTGCTCGGCTTCGTCTTCCACCTGCGCCGGGCACAGGACCCGATCGTGCCGCACGGCGCGTTCGCCCGCACGCCGGCCTGGGGCTCGGTGCTGATCTCGTTCTTCGTCGGCGCGGCGCTGGTCGCGGCGCTGATCGACGTGCCGCTCTTCGCCCGCACCACCATCTACGGCGACAGCCAGCTGAAGGCGGCCCTGGTGCTGCTGGAGTTCCTGGTCGCCCTGCCGGTGGGCGCAGTCGCGGGCGGCTTCCTGACCCGGCGGCTGCCGGCGGGCGTGATCGCGGGCGGCGGGATGCTGCTGGCGGCGGTGGCGTTCGTGCTCATGGCCCGCTGGGACGCCGACGCGCTACGCTCGTTCGCGGCGACGGTCGTGCTGGTCACCGGTGGTCTCGGGTTCGGTCTCGCGCTGGCTCCGGTCAACGCCTCGATCCTGGCCACGACGGAGCAGTCGATGCACGGCCTGACCACGTCCTTCACCGTGGTGGCCCGCATGGTCGGCATGCTGGTCGGCATCTCGGCGCTGACCACGCTCGGCCTGCGCAGCTACTACGCCGCCCAGGCCGACCTGCCGTCGCTGTCGACGGTGTGCACC
This sequence comes from Nocardioides sp. NPDC126508, assembly GCA_040302365.1. Classification (GTDB taxonomy): domain Bacteria; phylum Actinomycetota; class Actinomycetes; order Propionibacteriales; family Nocardioidaceae; genus Nocardioides. Next base: position 312,444 of record JBEOUM010000001.1, on the reverse strand, counting down.
GGCGGCGGCATGTGCGAGGAGTACCGGGACCTGCTCATCGGCGCGGCCATCGCCCAGGAGCACACCGTCTTCGCCGGCGCCGCGGTCAGCGCCGCGATCGCCGCCGTCCTCGCCGTGGTCCTGCTACGGGGCGCGCCGACCCGAGCGCTGTCGCCGACCGAGACCGTCACCGCACTCTAGGGGGGTCTCGACGTACTCCGGACGGGTGGAGCCCATCCGCTCGTGGGTCGCGTTCCGCCGCCCGCCGGCCCGCTCGACCGCGCCGAGCGCGGCACCGAGGCCGAACGTCGGCATGTTGCCGTAGAGCGTCTCGACCTGGTCGGCCGGGACCCGGTAGGTCTCGTGCCAGATTCCGATGTCGCCGGTCGAGGCGGCGCGCCGGTTGAAGGCGGCCCAGGCCGGAGCGTGCGTGAGCGACGGGTCCTTGGCGAACCGGCCGAGCTCCTCGACGCTGCGCCAGTACTGCACCGTCACCAGCACCCTCCCCGACCAGTAGCTGCGCGCCGAGAGCAGCCCGAGGTCCGGGTTCTTCGCGAGCTCGGCGAGCATCCGCGGCATCGCGACGAACACCGGGAACCAGCTGCGCACCCGGCGCCAGCGGTTGACGCGCATCCCGATCAGGAACACGACGACCTCACCGGTGCCGACATCGGCGACACGGTGGCCGGGCGCGACTCCGCTCGGCACGTTCTTCGGGGCCTCCCGATATGCCCGGGCGATCTTCGACATCCCCGTCTCTCCTTACTGGATAGTGGCAGTATCTAGTCTAGGATAGTGCTCCTATCCAGCACGGCTGTCAACCACTTTCGCGGAGGAACGATGCGGATCTCCGAGCTCGCCGACACGACCGGTGTCAGCGTCGCGACGATCAAGTACTACGTACGCGAGGGCCTCCTCTCCCCCGGCAGGAAGCTCGCCGAGCGCCTGGCCGACTACGACGACCAGCACGTACGCCGCCTCCGCCTGCTCCGGGTGCTCCGCGATGTCGGCGCCGTGCCCGTCGGAGCGCTCAAGGCTCTGGTCGACGCCACCCAGGACCGCAGCGCGTCGGTGCACGACATGTTCGGCAAGGCCTGCGACGCGCTCCGCACCGAGACGGCCGTCCCCGAGGTCCCCGACGAGCACACCCGAGCGCTCGCCGACCAGATCGTGGCCCAGGCAGGGTGGACGAAGGTCCGGCCCGACGCGCCCGAGCGCGACCGGCTCGCCAGCATCATCAGGGTCATCCTCGACAGCGGCCTCCCCACCGACCCGGAGGGCGCGGCGACGTACCTGCCCCTCGTCGACGCGATCGCCGCCTACGAGCTCGATCAGATCGACGACACTCAGGACCGCGAGGCCATGATGGAGCAGATGGTCCTGGGCCAGGTCGTCCTCGGCGAGTTCCTGCTCTCCCTACGCCGCCTCGCCCACGAGCACCACAGCGCCCTGCGGTTCGCCGGCCGCCGCTGACCCGGTCACTGGTCGATTCACTGGTCGATCCGGATCCGCAGGCGCTCGCGCGCGGGGATCCGCGGATAGGTGCTCCCGCGCTCCACCACGCTCCACGAGGCGCCGGCGAAGATCTCGACGGTGGCGGCGATCATCGCGATCGTGGACGGCTCGCCGGGACACCGGTGGCCCTCGGCCGGGTCTCCCCCGCCCTGCGGCACCAGCTCGAACGGGTCGACGTCACGGTCGACGAACCGCTCCGCGGAGAAGGTGTAGGGCGCGGTCCACGACCCCGGGTCCAGGTTGGTCCCCGGGACGTCGAGGACGACCCGCTGGCCGGGCGCGACGGGCTGGCCGTCCCAGTCGGCGTGCCGGCGGGTGATGCCGGCCAGGGCGGGGACGAACGGGAAGAGGCGGCGTACCTCCTGGGTGAAGGCGTGCCGCCGCGAGGGGTCCTCGACGAGCTTCGAGCGCAGCTCCGGCTCGTCGTCGAGGGCCTGGACGGCGAAGGTGCCGAGGTAGGCCACCGCGACGGCGGGCCGGAGCACGTTGAGCAGCTCGACGGCTGCGACGGAGACCGGCAACAGCTCCCCGTGCGGGTCCCGCCAGGCGGCGATGATCTCCACCGGAGTCGAGGGCGGGGCCGACGAGTGGGCCGACGACTGGGCCGATGACGGGGTCGCGGCGGTCCGCGCCTCCCGGATCAGCCCCCGCGCCCAACGGTTGGCCCAGAGCCGGGCCGCCCAGGCCGAGGCGTAGGACGGACCGGAGACCCCGAACCCGTCGACGATCGCGGCCAGGCGGCGTCCGACCCGGTCGGGGTGGGATACCGAGATGCCGGCCCACTCCAGGATCGCGCGACCGTAGACCTCGGACAGCAGGGTGAACACGCTCACCGACTCCCCGTGACGGTCCTGGAGGGACGCGCTCAGGTGGCGGCGTACGAGATCTTGGAGGGTGGCGTCGGCATCCTCGAGCAGGTCGAGGAAGTGTGCCTTGCGGTGCAGGTGCTCGGGGCCGTCGAGGCCGTGGACGGCACCACGGCCGAAGAGCAGGAAGGCCAGCGGCGCCGGGACCGCGCCGGCGCGCCGAATGATCTGGGAGTCGTAGAAACGGCGTACGGAGGCCGGACCGCTCACGACCAGGGCATCGTCCCCGAGGAGCTTGACCGGGCAGACCGGCGGATCGCCGGCCCGCCGCCGAGCGTCGGGGATCGCGTGGTAGCCGTGCCGGAGCAGGTCCGCGGCGAGATCGCGGGTCATCCGGATCCCGCCGTCAGGAGCCGCTGGTGACCCGGTCGCTCACCCCGGTCACACCGACCTCGTGAGCGCAGTGGGCGCAGCAGAACATGTGCTGCTCGTTCTGTACGCCGTGCCCGAGGATGCGGGTGCCGCAGTTGACGCACACCGGCGCGATCACGGACACCGCGCACTCGATCGAGTCGAAGACATGATGCTCACCCGAGGCGGTGGTCACCTCGAAGCTCTCGTCGTACTCGTTGCCGCACGTGGCGCACTTACCCATGGTGGGTCCTTTCCATCGACTTCATCACCGGACTTCACACGGACACCACGCGGCCCGGGGCCCACGAGGGGCACCGGGCCGCGCGGTGTCTAGGTGAAGATGCTCACCCCACCGGGGCCGACCAACAGACCGACCACGATGAGTACAGCTCCCCACAGGATTTGGCCACGGACCAGCGCAAGAATGCCGCCGATCACCAGGACTGCCGCGATCAGCCATAGAAGTAGTGCCATATCGATCTCACCTCGGTGTGTAGTTGTTGCGGGGGAAGCTCAGACGTTCCCGTCCAAGCGGCTTCGGAGCAGGGCCTTGGCCTCCTCGGCACCCTGCACGGAGTTGGCCTGTGCGCGGAGGAACAGGTCCTCGAGGTCGCTGTCCTTCGAACGGCGGGCGTCCTGGATGTAGGTGTCCAGACGCAGCGCGTTGTCCAGGCAGGCCTCGGTGAACCAGATGAGGTTGTAGTCCTTGTCAGGGGTTCCCGTGACGGTTCCGGTCTCAACGCTCTTCGTGGTCATGCGGATCACTCCTCATGAGTTCGCTCGTGCGTACAGCCCTCCCGGTACCCACGACCTACGCGCTCAAACCCCCGATTTCAGGGTCTCGTCCCCGTGACGACCGAACCGAGCACGTCGTCCCACTCGTCGAGGAACCGGTCGAGGCCGTAGCGCCGCCGGGCGTGCCGGCGCCCGATCAGCCCGGCCTCCTCGGCGACGTCGGGATCCTTCATCAGATGGCGTACGGCCGGGACGATCTCGTCGCGACGGGTGGTGACGTAGCCGGCCTCGTGGGGCACCGCGAGCGGCGTCTCGGTCGTGGCGAGGGCGACGACCGGCATGCCGAGGTGCATCGCCTCGATCAGGGAGAGCCCCAGCGAGGTCCAGCGGTTGAGGTGGACGTAGACGCGACGCCGCGCGAGGTGGTCGTGCAGGTCTTGCTGCGAGAGGTTCTCGTACGTCCGCAGCCCCCGGTACGCCGGCAGCTGCTCGACCCGCATACCGAAGACGTCGGCGCCTACGCCCTCGGCCAGCGCCGGGAGAAGGTCGGCGCCGACCGAGCGGCCGCGGCGTACCGGATCGTTGACGACCACCCCGGCTCGCTCGATGTCGCCGGTGTAGCGGCGGCCCGGGTCGACGATGCCGTGCTCGATCACGGTGGTCGGGGTGCCGCCGCAGTCCCAGACGAGGTCGTTGAAGCCGGTCACGTGCACGATCGGGATGTCGCCGCCTGCCATCGGGTGACGGGTGTCGGGCACGGCGCCGGCCGGGGTGTTGTGCTCCAGGTAGATCGCCGGGATGTCGCGTCCCGGCCGCCGGCCGCCGAGCCACCGCTCGGCCAGGCCGATCTCGTGCGGGCGCTGCAGGACGACGACGTCGACCTCCTCCTCGGCAAGGGCGTCGGCGGCCACCTCGCGCGCGGCCGACGGCCACTCCCAGGTGCGGGCACGCCCGAGGCCGTCGGGGCCGCGGTCGGGCGTCACCGGGAGCAGGTAGTCGTGGCGACCGTGCACGAACGCCGTCGTCCAGGAGCCGTGCACGTGCCAGATCAGGATTCTCATTCCCTGTCGGTGCCCGGGAGCACCTTCGGTGATGCGGAACCTCGGGTCAAGTTCCTCGGTGAGGCGACTCAAAGCGCTTCGCCCGGGGTACTCGGAAGCACTTCGCATCCCTATCCGGTCCGGAAGGAAGCACAGATGAAGGTCCTCGGCGTGAACGCCCTCTTCCACGATCCCAGCGCAGCGCTCGTCGTCGACGGCGTGACGGTCGCGGCGAGCGAGGAGGAGCGGTTCTCGCGCCGCAAGCACGGTCATCGGCCGGTGCCGTTCGCGGCCTGGGAGCTCCCCCACCAAGCGATCCGGTGGTGCCTGGAGGAGGGCGGGCTGGAGGTCCCGGACCTGGATGCGGTCGCGTACTCCTACGACTCCTCCCTGGCCCGGCCGGCAGCCCACCTCGGGCTGCACGACCCGTGGGACGGCCTGCGCCAGACGTACGCCGCCCATGCGCCGGACTTTCTGACCAACATCCTCCCCGGCCTGGACCGGGCCGACGTACGTTTCGTGCCCCACCACGTCGCCCACGCCGCCTCCGCGGCGCTGGCCTCACCGTATGTCGGCGAGGGCAGCGACGTGCTCGTCCTGGACGGCCGCGGTGAGTGCCACAGCCATCTGGCCGGCACCTACGACGAGAACGGGTCGCTGACGACCCTGCGCAGCCAGGAGCTGCCGCACTCGCTCGGGCTCGTCTTCGAGGAGCTCACCGAGCATCTGGGATTCCTGCGCGCCAACGACGAGTACAAGGTGATGGCACTCGCCTCCTACGGCAAGCCTTTCGCGGCCAGCGGGCACCGGATCGAGGAGCTGACCGAACGGATCCGGCTCACCGGCGACGGCGGGTTCATCACCGAGCCCATCGACTGGTCCGCCCTCGCACCGCGGCTGAGGCCCGGCGAGGACTGGACCGCCGACCACGCCGACCTGGCCGCGAGCGTGCAGCTCCGGTTCGAGGAGGTCCTGGTCGAGCTGGCCCGGTGGCTGCGCGGGCAGACCGGCGGCAGTCATCTGACGCTCGCCGGCGGGGTGGCGCTCAACTGCGTCGCCAACACCACGCTGGTCGAGCGCAGCGGCTACGAGAACATCTGGGTGCAGCCGGCGGCCGGCGACGCCGGTACGGCTCTCGGCGCCGCCCTGCAGATCGCGGTCGACAACGGCGACGTCCTCGAGCCGATGCCGGGCGTCGCGCTCGGGCGCGGCTGGACCGAGGAGGAGATCGAGACGGCACTGCGTACCGCCCGGGTCTCCTACGAGCGGCCCGCCGACCTGGCCGCCATCGTGGCCGAGACGCTGGCCGGCAACGGGATCGTCGCGTGGTTCCAGGGGCGCAGCGAGTTCGGTCCGCGCGCGCTCGGGCACCGGTCCCTGCTCGCCCATCCCGGACGCCAGGAGAACCTCGAGAGGATCAACGACGTCAAGGGCCGCGAGCAGTTCCGGCCGGTGGCGCCGATGGTGCTCGCCCAGCGAGCCGCGGACATCTTCGAGCGCGGGCCGCTGCCCTCGCCCTACATGCTCTTCGTCCACGACGTCGCGGCCGAGTGGCACGCCCTCATCCCGGCGGTGACCCATGTCGACGGCACCGCCCGGGTGCAGACGGTGGATCCCGCCGAGGAGCCCCTGGTGGCCCGGATGCTCGCCGAGTTCGAGGCCCGGACCGGGCTGCCCGTCGTGGTCAACACCAGCCTCAACACCGCGGGCCGGCCGATGGTCGACTCGCCGCGGGACGCGCTGGAGTGCTTCGGGTCGGCACCGATCGACCTGCTCGCCATCGGCCCGTTCGTCGTACGCCGCGGAGGGATGTTCTGATGACCGTCGACACCACCATCGTTATCCCGACCGTGGGTCGCGACAGCCTGTGGACGCTGCTGGACGCGCTGGCGGAGCAGACCGTGCCGCTGCACCATCCGGTGATCGTCGCCGACGACCGTCCCGACGGGGACGACCTGGTCCTCGGCGACCGGACGATCGACGTCGAGGTCGTCCGCACCGGAGGTGGCGGCCCGGCCCGCGCCCGCAACATCGGCTGGCGGCACGCTCGCACCCCCTGGATCTCGTTCCTCGACGACGACGTGGTGCCCGACGTGTCCTGGTATCGCGACCTCATCGCCGACCTGCGCCTGCTCGAGGACTACCCCGAGCAGGAGATCGTCGGCAGCCAGGGACGCCTCACGGTCCCGCTCCCCGAGGGGCGCCGCCCAACCGACTGGGAGCGCAGCACCGCGAGCCTGGAGACGTCGGCGTGGATCACCGCCGACATGAGCTACCGCCGCGACCGGCTCGCCGCGGTCGGCGGCTTCGACGAGCGGTTCCGCCAGGCCTTCCGCGAGGACGCCGACCTGGCCCTGCGTCTGGGCGCCGAGCGCGGCCGGATCGTCACCGGCAGCCGGCACGTGACCCATCCCGTGCGGCCCTCCGACGACTGGGCGAGCCTGCGGGCCCAGGCGGGCAACGCCGACGACGTCCTGATGCGAGCGGTCCACGGGCCCGGCTGGCACGAGCGTGCGAAGGCTCCCGAGGGACGCCGGAAGGCCCACCTGGCCATCACGGCAGCGGGGGCCGTCGCCGTCGCCGGCCTGCTGTCGCGGCGCCGGGCGCTCGCCACGGCCGGGATGCTGGGCTGGCTCGCCGGCACCGCCGAGCTCGCCCGCCACCGCATCGCCTCCGGCCCGATGACCGCCGGCGAGATCCGGCGGATGCTGCTGACCAGCGCCGCGATCCCGGCGGCCGCGACGTGGCATCTGCTGCGCGGCGTACGCCTCCACCACGGCGCTCCGCCGTGGCGAGGCATCCCGGAGCTGGTCCTGCTCGACCGCGACGGCACCCTGATCGAGGACGTCCCCTACAACGGCGACCCAGACCTGGTACGTCCGCTGCCCGGTGTCCGTCAGGCCCTCGACCGGCTCCGGGCCGAGGGGGTCCGGCTGATGATCGTGACCAACCAGTCCGGTATCGGCCGCGGCATCATCTCCGAGCCGCAGGCCGACGCCGTCGACAAGCGCGTCGCCGAGCTGCTCGGCCCGTTCGAGGGGGTGCTCCGCTGCCCGCACTCCCCCGACGACCACTGCTCGTGCCGCAAACCCTCCCCTGACCTGCTCAAGCAAGCACTCGCCACGACCGGCGTGCACCCGGACCGCGCGGTGATGATCGGGGACATCGGCAGCGACACGGACGCCGCGACGCACGCCGGCGTGCACGGCTTCCTGGTCCCGACCACCCAGACGCGCCGCGAGGAGGTCGACGCCGCCCCACGCTCGGCCGCCGGCCTCGTCCACGCCGTCGACCAGATCCTGGGAGGCGCGTGGTGAGGACCCTCGTCGTACGTCTGGACTCGATGGGCGACGTGCTGCTCGCCGGGCCGGCCGTGCGCGCGATGGCCGCGACCAGCGACCACGTGACGATGCTGTGCGGCCCGCGGGGCCGTGAGGCCGCCGAGCTGTTGCCGGGGGTCGACGAGGTGCTCTGCTGGGAGGCGCCGTGGATCCTCGCCGACCCGCCGCCGGTCGACCCCGACGACGTCGAGCTGCTGCGCAAGCGGCTCGAGGCCGGGCTGTTCGACCGGGCCGTGATCCTCACCAGCTTCCACCAGTCGGCGCTGCCCACCGCGCTCGTGGCCAGGCTCGCCGGCATCGGCCGGATCGGCGCGGTCAGCACCGACTACCCCGGCTCGCTGCTCGACCACCGGGTGCGGGTCGAGGAGGACATCCCCGAGCCCGAGCGGGCGCTCGCCGTCGCCACCGCGTGCGGTGGCCGGCTGCCCGCCGGCGACGACGGCCGGCTGGCGGTCCGCGCCGCCCACCGACCGCCGCCGGTGGATCCTCCCTACGTCGTCCTCCATCCGGGCACCTCGGCACCCGCCCGCGCGTGGCCGGCCCAGCGCTTCCGCGACCTCGGCGAGCAGCTGGGGCTGCTCGGCATCGGTGTGGTCGTGACCGGTGGCCCCGAGGAGCAGCCGCTGACCGCGTACGTCGCCGGCGAGACCGGCACCGATCTCGGCGGCGCCCTCGGTCTCGACGAGCTCGCCGGCGTCCTCGCCCGGGCCGAGGCGGTGGTGGTCGGCAACACCGGCCCCGCCCACCTGGCCGCCGCGGTCGGCACCGCCGTTGTCTCGCTCTACGCCCCGACGATCAGCGCCGAGCGCTGGGCACCCTACGGCGTCGACCGGGTGCTCCTCGGCGACCAGCGCGCGGCCTGCCGTGACACCCGGGCCCGCGACTGTCCCGTGCCCGGGCACCCGTGCCTGACCCGCGTGACGCCGGACGATGTCGTCACCGCGCTCGGCACCCTCGGCGTACGTCCGTCCGAAACCGCGGGAAGGAGCAGCTGATGCGCGTCGCACTCGTCTCGGAACATGCCAACCCCCTCGCCGCCCTGGGAGGTGAGGACGCAGGTGGCCAGAACGTCCATGTCGCCGCCCTGGCCGCAGGCCTGGCCGGTGACGGCCACGAGGTGACCGTCTACACCAGGCGCGACGACCTCAGCACGCCGGCGCGCGTGCGGACCGACGGCTACGTGGTCGAGCACGTCCCGGCCGGGCCACCGACCGAGGTGGCCAAGGACGACCTCCTGCCCTACATCCCGGAGCTCGCCCGGCGGCTCCAGGAGGCGTGGCTCATCGAGCCGCCCGACCTGGTCCACACGCACTTCTGGATGAGCGGGCTCGCCTCGCTCGCCGGTGTCCGCGAGCAGGGCGTACCGCTGGTGCAGTCCTTCCATGCCCTCGGCTCGGTCAAGCGCCGCCAGCAGGGCAGCGCGGACACCAGCCCACCGGAGCGGATCGGGCACGAGCGCCGGCTGTGCGCCGAGGCCGATTCGGTCATCGCGACCTGCACCGACGAGATCCGCGAGCTCCGCCGGCTCGGCCTGCCCGACGGCCGCGCGACCGTCATCCCCTGCGGAGTCGACACCGACCGGTTCCGGCCCGGACCCGGCACGATCGCCGACCGGCTGCGGCTGCTCGTCCTGGGCAGGATGGTGCCCCGCAAGGGCATCGTCAACGTCATCGAGGCCCTCGGCCGGCTCGTCCACGACGAGGGGCTCGATGTCGAGCTGGTCATCGCCGGCGGCCCGGCGCGCAAGGACCTCGACGCCGACCCCGAGGCGATGCGGCTGCGGGAGATCGCGGCACACCACCACGTCGCCGGCCGGACGATCTTCCTCGGCAGCGCCGACCGCGACGACGTGCCCGGGCTGATCCGCAGCAGCGACGCCGTGGTCTCCGTGCCCTGGTACGAACCGTTCGGGATCGTGCCGGTCGAGGCGATGGCCTGCGGGCGCCCGGTGGTCGGCACGGCCGTCGGCGGGCTCCTCGACACCGTGGTCCCGGGCGTCACCGGCGACCTGGTGAGGCCGAGGAGGCCCGACGAGCTCGCCCGGGTCCTGGCGGCCCTGCTGCGCGATCCCGAGCGCCGACGGCGCTACGGCGTCGCCGGCCGGCGACGTGCCGTCGAGCGGTACGACTGGCGCCACGTCCTGGCCGCCACCGAGGACCTCTACGAGCGGGTCACCCGACCCACCCGCTCCACCCGCTCCACCCGAGCCATCGATGCGAAGGAGGCAGTCCGATGACAACCCCGTGCGCTCACGAGCACCTCGCCGAGCTGAGCCAGACCCTGCGAAAGTTCGACGGCTGTGTCGACATCGCCGACGAGTGGGGCGTACGCCTCGCCGCGGTCCTCGAGTCCGGCGGCCGGCTCCTCGCCGCGGGCAACGGCGGCAGCGCCGCCCAAGCCCAGCACCTGACCGCCGAGCTGGTCGGCCGCTACCGCGAGGACCGCGCCCCGTTCTCGGCGATCTGCCTCTCCGCGGAGACGTCCAGCCTGACCGCCATCGGCAACGACTACCCGCCCGAGGAGCTCTTCGCCCGGCAGGTAGAGGCGCACGGCCGGCCGGGTGACGTACTCGTCCTGATGTCGACCAGCGGTCGCAGCGGCAACCTGCTCGCGGCCGCCCGTCGCGGGCGCCGGGCCGGGATCCAGGTCTGGTCGATGACCGGCCCGGTCCCCAACCCGCTGGCCGACCTCTCCGACGAGCACTGCTCGGTCGACGCCCGCTACACCGCCACCGTGCAGGAGATGCACCTGGTCGCACTGCACATCATGTGCGCCGCGCTCGACCGCGAGCTCGGTGTCGGGGACCCGGCGCAGCCCTCGGTCGAGGACCTGGAGGTGCTCCGATGAGCATTCGGATGGTCGTCGTGGGCGACGCCCTGCTCGACGTGGACGTCACCGGAGACGTACGCCGCCGGCTGCCGGAGGCGGACGCGCCGGTCATCGACCACCCGCGCGAGCGGCTGCGCGCCGGCGGAGCCGGGCTCGCGGCGGCCCTCGCCGCCGCCGACGGTCACGACGTCGTCCTGGTGACCGCGCTGGCGGCCGACGCGGCGGGCTCACGGATCCACGAGCTGTGCCGCGACGCGGGTGTCACCGTCCTCGCCGTTCCCCAGGACGGCAGTACCCCGGTCAAGCGCCGGATCATGGCCGACCGGGGGCCGGTCGCGCGGCTCGACGAGGGCACCTGCGGCTCGATCGAGCCGGTTCCGTTCGATGCGCTGGACGCGATCGGAGCGGCCGACGCCGTCCTCGTCTCCGACTACGGCCAGGGGATGTCGAGCGTGGCCAACCTCCGTCGTGCCCTGAGCAGCGTGACCGCGACGACCTCGACCCCCGTCGTCTGGGACCCGCACCCGCGTGGCGACACACCCGTCCCCGGCGTACGCCTCGCCACTCCCAACCGGGCCGAGGCCGCCGCGTTCGCCGGCCAGACCGCCGACACGGGTGCGAGCGAGCATGCCACCGCGCTGGTGCAGGCCTGGCAGGCTCGCGCCGTCTGCGTCACCCTGGGCTCGGAAGGTGCCGTCCTCGCCGAGGGCGAGGCAGCAGCGCCGGTGGAGATAGCCGCTCGCCGCGTCGGCCCTCACGACACCTGCGGGGCCGGTGACCGGTTCGCGGCCACAGTGACGGCGAGCCTCACCGGAACGACCACGACCGAGGCGGCCGTGAAGACCGCCGTCGAGGCAGCCGGCGACTTCGTGGCCTCGGGTGGAGCAGCCGCGTTCACGCCCGTCGAGCGGCGCAGCAAGGACCGCACGATCGTCGCCACCGGCGGGTGCTTCGACCTCCTCCACGCCGGGCACGTCGCCACCCTCCAGGCGGCACGCCGGCTCGGCGACCGGCTGGTCGTGTGCCTCAACTCCGACGACTCCGTCCGCCGGCTCAAGGGCGAGGACCGCCCGGTCGTCCCCGAGCAGGATCGCGCCCGGATGCTGGCCGCGCTCGACTGCGTCGATGACGTCGTCGTCTTCGACGAGGACACGCCCGCGCACGTGCTCGCCGAGATCCGCCCCGACATCTGGGTCAAGGGTGGGGACTACGACGAGGACAGCCTCCCCGAGAGCGACCTGGTGGCCACCTGGGGCGGCCGCACGGTCGTGGTGCCCTTCCACGAGGGCCACTCCACGACCTCGCTGATCGAGACCGCCAGGGCCGTTCCCAGCCGATGAGGACGGCGCTGGTCTATCGCGCGCTCGGGCTCGGCGACCTGCTCGCCGGGGTGCCGGCGCTGCGCATGCTCCGCCGGGTCCTGCCGCACCATCACATCGTGCTCGCCGCGCCCGCGGCCCAGATCGGGCTGATCACCCTGGCCGCCGTCGCCGACCAGGTCATCGCCACCGAGGAGCTCGAGCCGGTCGCCTGGACCGGCCCTCCCCCGGACCTCGCCGTCGACCTGCACGGCAACGGTCCCGCCTCCCGCAACCTGCTCCGGGCTCTCGGTCCCCGGCGTCTGATCGGCTTCGAGGAGCCCGAGGGGCCCACGTGGGATCCGGCCGAGCACGAGCGCCACCGCTGGTGCCGGCTGCTCGCCACGACGCTGGGAGCCGACGCCGACCCCGACGATCTCCGCCTCCCGCCTCCCGATCTGGACCCGCCACCCGAGCGGGACGCGATCCTCGTGCATCCCGGCGCGGCCTCCGCGAGCCGGCGGTGGCCCCCGGACCGGTTCGCGGCCGTGGCCACCCGGATGACGCTGACCGGCGCCCCCGTCCTGGTCACCGGCTCCCCCGCCGAGCACGATCTCGCCGAGGAGGTACGCTCCCGCGCCGGTCTCCCGGCCACGGCGAACAAGGCAGGCAACACCGATCTGATACGGCTCGCCGCCCTGGTGGGCGCTGCTCGCCTGCTGATCAGCGGGGACACCGGGATCGCCCACTTGGCCTCGGCCCTGGCTACGCCGTCGGTGGTCCTGTTCGGACCGACCCCGCCCTCGGTCTGGGGCCCGCCGCCGGGCCCGCACATCGCACTCTGGCATGGCGACGGCCCCGGCGACCCGCACGCCGACGTACCCGACCCGGCGCTGCTGCGCCTGCGCGTCGACGAGGTCAACGACGCGGCGCTGCACCTGCTGTCGGGGCGAGGGAGACGTCCTCCCGCCACCGAGCCGTACGCTTGAGCCCCTCCTCGAGCGACATCTCCGGCTCCCAGCCGAGGAGCAGCCGGGCCCGGGTCAGGTCGGGGCGGCGTACGTGCGGGTCGTCGGCGGGCAGCGCCACGTGATGGATCCGCGAGTCGGACCCGGTGATCTCGATGACCAGGCGGGCCAGCTCGAGCATGGTGACCTCGTGGTCGTTGCCGATGTTGACCGGTCCGGCCACATCGGCGCAGGCGAGCCGCAGCAGGCCCTCGACGGTGTCCTCGACCCAGCACAGCGACCGGGTCTGCGAGCCGTCGCCGGCGACCGTCAGCGGCTCCCCGCTCAGTGCCTGACCGAGGAAGGCAGGCACGACGCGGCCGTCGTCCAGGCTCATCCGCGGGCCGTAGGTGTTGAACAGCCGCGCCACGGCGACGTCGACGCCCCGCTCACGGGCATAGGCCATCGTGGTCGCCTCGGCGAACCGCTTCCCCTCGTCGTAGACGCTGCGTACGCCGATCGGGTTGACGTGGCCCCAGTACTCCTCGCGCTGCGGGTGCACCTCGGGCTCGCCGTAGACCTCCGAGGTCGAGGTGAGGACGAACCGGGCACCGTGGCGCGAGGCCAACTCGAGGGCGTTGACCGTGCCCTCGCTCGCCACCCGCAACGTCTCCAGGGGAAGCCGCTGGTAGTGCACCGGTGAGGCCGGGCAGGCCAGATGCATCACCAGATCGACGCCCCCGGGATCGGGGATCGGCCGGCTGGCGTCGGCTATGGTGATGGCGAAGCCCGGACGGCCGAAGAGGTGCTCGATCTTGTCGGCCGAGCCGGTGAGCAGGTTGTCGACGATCCACACCTCGGCTCCGGCATCGAGCAGTCGCTCGCTCACCCACGACCCGACGAAGCCGGCCCCGCCGGTGACCACCACCCGGGCCCCGCACAGTGACTCTTCCCAGGCGTTCATCGCGGATAGCCTTCGTTGCGGAGCATCACCACGGCGCTCTGCAGACAGGCCTCTTCGGGGAGCGTGACCGCGAACCGGATCAGGTCCGCGACGATCCTGGGGTCCATCATCCGCTCCGGCGGCAGGCCCCACTGGTCCATCATCGGGGTGGCCATGGCGGCGGGGTTGATCGCGCTCACCCGGACGGGCCACTCCCGCTCGCGCGCCTCGGTCTGCATCACCTCGGTGAGCTTGAGCAGCGCCGCCTTGGAGGAGTTGTACGCGGCCGCGCCGGCACCCACCGTCAACGCGCTGATCGAGGCGATGCTGACGATGTCGGCCACCGGCTTGGCCGACCCGTCCTCGAGCGCCAGCCGGTGGCGTACGAAGGCACGGGAGAGGCGCATCGGGCCGTCCACGTTGACGCCGAAGACGCCGTCCCACTGGTCGTCCTCGATGTCGACGAGATCGGAGCCGCGGTCGGTGCCGGCGTTGTTGATCAGGAGGTCGAACCTGGCCCCGAACCGGTCCGAGAGGTCGGCGACGGTGTCGTCGACCGCCGAGGGTGAGGTGACGTCGAGGTCGACCGCCTCCGTCTCCCCGCGCCGCGGCTCACCACGGATCAGCTCGACGGTCTCCTTGGCAGCGTCGGGGTCCCGGTCGCTGACCGCGACGTACGCTCCGGAGACGCTGAGCATCCGGCTCGTCGCCCGTCCCAGCCCGCTGCCGGCGCCGGTGACCAGCGCAACCCTGCCGTCGAGACCGTTCGTGCCGAACGTTTCGTTCATGGTGTTCCTTCCAGCGCGGTGTGTCCGTACACGGCTCCGGTACCCGCCGCCATGCGCCACAGCCCGGCCGCCGCAGTTCCCACCCGAAAGGGTGATTGCGGCGCCGAATTCGCACACCCACGAGGGTGGACTTGGCGCCGAAGCCGTTGGAGAAGGCTCGATTCGGGCACTACCCAGCCATGACGACGATGACTTTCGAGACAGACCTACCCCGAGCCGAGCGTCAGCACCTGACCGCAGACCTGCTGGCGGAGGCGCACCAGGCGGATGGGGAGGAGAAGGATCGGCTTCTCGAAGAGGTGATCCTGCTCAACGCTGCGGTCGCCCGCTCGATCGCACACCGTTACACCGGGCGCGGCATCCCCCGCGCCGACCTGGAGCAGGTGGCGTACATCGCCCTGGTCCGGGCGGCGAAGAGCTTCCACCCCGACCGAGCCGACGACTTCCTCACCTATGCCGTACCCACGATCCGCGGTGAGGTGAAGCGCTGGTTCCGCGACCACGGCTGGACCGTACGTCCGCCGCGCCCGATCCAGGAGCTGCAGAGCACCCTGCTGCGGATCGGCTCCGAGCGCGGCAACCTGCCCACCTCCGAGCTGGCCGAGATCGCCCACGTCCCCGAGCAGAAGGTACGCGAGGCCCTCGATGCCCGCGGTTGCTTCACCCCCTCCTCGCTCGACGCCCCGCTGCGCTCGAGCGACGCGCAGTCCTCGTCGGAGGCCACCATCGGCGACATGCTGCCCGGCATCGACGGCGGGCTCGCCGACTGCGAGACCCGCCTGGCCCTGGAGCAGGCGATCCAGGTGCTCTGCCCTCGCGACCGGCTCGTGGTCCGGCTGCGCTTCATCGAGGACCGCAGCCAGGCGGAGATCGGCGAGGCCATCGGCGTCACCCAGACCCAGGTCTCCCGCATCCTCACCCGGATCATCGACGAGCTCCGCGAGCAGCTCGAAGGCGTCGGAATCGCCGCATGACCCGCATCGACGACGGGTACGGGAACCTCAACAGCCGCCCGACACATAGGAGATCTGGCATGACGTACTCAACGATCACCGGCGAGCGCGACGACACCGCCCAGCGCTCGCTGTGGAACGGCACGCCCAAGTCCAAGTGGCAGGAGTCTTCCTGGGGCAAGCGGATCGCGGCTGTCGCCGCAGTCCTCGTCCCGGTCCTGATGACCGTCGCCACCACCGTCATCCGCAAGAAGGGGACGGACGCGCTCCTGCGCAAGTTCAAGGGAGGTCGGAAGAAGTGAGGACGAAACGAAACCTCTTCACCTTCGCCCTGGGCGGCGTAGCCGGCTACATCGTCGGCCGCTACCCCGCCGCCACCTACGAGACCCTGCGCGACGGAGCCGGCGCGACCCTGGGCATGGCACGTGAGCGGATCGGCACGATGCCCCTCCCCTTCGGCAACACCGGCGACCACCGGGCCCGCACCACAGCTCCCCCGGCGCCAGATGAAGACTTGGAACGTACGTCGACGGCGTACGTCTCCCGGCCGCACCCTTAGTCTCACCCATCGTCATTTCGTCACTCGGCGGCTGTCGGCTCTTCGGGGCTGATGGCCGCCGACCCTTTCGCCGATCGCCTCCGGCGATCCTTGACATCGGGCTCCGGAAGGCATGGCCGGAACGATGTATGCCCGCCCCGTCGCCCCCTCCCCCGGACGTCCTCTTCGGGGCGTCGGCCGAGGTGTCGATCCGGTTCGGGTCCGCACGGGGCGTGGGCGGTCGGCTTCGACCGGGGTCGAAGCTGGACGACGGTGGTGCTCCCAGCCGGCGGGCCCGGCGGTGTGGCCGTGGCGCGCTTGATTCAGGGCCTGCGAGTGAAGCGGATGGTGCCGTCGGGTAGTCGCTCATGGAGGTAGGCCGGGTTGTGGGCCAGTCGGTGATGGTGGAGGCACAGCAGTGCTCCGTTCTTGAGGTTGGTCTTTCCGCCGGCTGCCCAGGGGTCGAGGTGGCGGGCGTCGCACCATTCGGGCGGCACGTCACACCCTTCGGCCCGACAGCACTTCTGCTGCAACCGCAGCGCCTTGCGCTGGATCGGCTGGAACAGCCTGCTGGCGCGGCCGGCGTCGAGGACCTCGCTGTCACCGCCCAGGACCCAGGGGATGATGGTGGCGTTGCATGCCATCCGCCGGGCCTCCGCGGCCGAGATCACCGTGCCGTTGGTCTGGCCGTAGCCCAGGGTCGCGATCCCGAGGTCTTTGCGGAGCTCCTCCATGGAGATGACCACATTGATGGTGGTCGCGTCCCCACCGTGACGGGGCAGACTGGCAGGGTCGATGGTCTCCAACAACCTCGTGAATCCCTGACCCATCAGCCGTTCCCAGGGTGGCAGCGGGGCACCCTTGTCGAGGAGGCGTTGCTTGCGCGGCTGGGCATAGGCCTCGACGAGTCGTTTGAACCGCATCCCGACCGAGACCGGCATGACACCGTCGAACCCGATCGTGCCGTCGTGGTTGTCCCAGACCCGGAGCGCGGTCTTCTGCTGGGCGCGTTCTTCCTCGGCCAGGAGTGCCTGGGCTTCGGCGTTCTCGAACCGGGCGGGGTCGATCTCGGCCAGGATCCGTCGCCCGACGACCCTCAGTTCGTTGGCGGTGAGTCGGGTGGCGTAGTCGACCAGCAGCTTCTCGGCCAGGACCAGGTCCTCGGCGCTGGCGACCGGGTCGGCCTGGATCTTGTCGAGCGCCGTGGCGATCACCCTCGCCTTGTCCAGGGAGACGACTCCGTCGACAAGCCCAGCGGCCACCCGCTCGTACTTCGCGACCCCAGCAGCAAGTTTGATCTGCGACCTCGCCGCACTCTTGTCGACCAACAACTCGGCACGCATCCATCCCGAGGCGTCCTTGTCGCCGCTCTCTTCAGCGATGTCGCTGGCCGCCGCGAGCACCCGCAGCTGCAACGCCGCCTGCTGGGCCTGAAGCTTCTCCAGCCGCTCGAGCAGATCCTTCTTCTGGCCGGTCCTCCAATAGACGGGATCGGTAGCCAGGAGGTCGCGGAGGGCGGCTTCGATGGCAGAAAGGGCAGCGTCGATCAGGTCGCCGGGGTTGGTGCCCCAGTGGTCGATCTCGCGCCCGAGACTCATCGCCATCCCTCCCCTCAGAGGTGTGCTGTGATGGGTTTGATTCTACTCCTTCGGCATCGATCGAGCCATATCTTTCTGCAGGTCAGACGCACTTTTCGCGATGAGCGAACGGTATCGTCCTTGTGGATGGTAAGTGGCCCGAAGGGCCACCTCTTCCACCCCATCAACACCACCCGTCCCAGGAATGAATCTTCCGCGGCCACACTCTGGCCGCCGCCCCGATAGCCAGCCAAATCTTTTCTCGACGGGCCCCGGTGTCAAGGACCGCGAAGCGGCCGGCGAAGCCGGCGGCCGAAGGCCGTCCTTTACTCCGGGGTTCGGCGAGAAGACCCTCGAGAACGGGTCGGCGGCCCACACCCGCCACGAAGAACAGTCAGCCGGGCCACCGACCCCACAAGAACAGCAGGCCTACCGCCCGACAGCCTTCTCGAGCTCGGCCTTGTTCATCTTCGAGCGTCCCTTGATGTTCTTGTCCTTGGCTTCCTCGTACAGCTGAGCCTTGGTACGCCCACCGGGACCGCGGTGGCTCCGCAGGCCACCACGGCGGCCGGAGGAGATGTCCTTGGTCGAGGTGCGGCTGCGCTCGCGGGACTCACCCTCGCGGGCGCGCTCCTTGTTCACCGTACGAGCGGCGATCTCCTCGGCGGTGTCCTCGTTCTCACCGCGGTCGAGCAGCCCTTCCTTGATGTGCTCGTACTGTCGTTCTCGCTTCTTGCTCCAGGCACGTTGCGGCATGTCAGCTCCTCCTTCTCGGCTGGTCCAGGCGCTCGTCGTCGTCGGCGACGCGCTTGTTGCGTCGGGCGTCGTAGAGCCAGGCGGCGATACCGACCAGGACGACGATCAGCCCGATCACGGTGAAGATGACGGCTGGGGTGCTCATGCCGTCCGGTACCCACCACCAGGGTCGGTTACGCGGCGAGGACGACGCGCATCCGGCGGATGATCCGCGCGAGCGCGCGCGAGACCTGCGCCTGGGTGGCACCGATCCTCTCGCCGATCTCGGCCTGTGTCAGGCCCTCGGCGTAGCGGAGCCGCAGGACCTCGAGGTCGGTCTCCTCGAGACCGCTGAGCGCCTCACCGACGAGGACTCGCGCCTCCGCCCTGTCGAAGCCGGGGTCGATCTCCCCGACCTGCTCGATGAGCGGCCCGCGCTCGTCGTCGGCCTCCCGCTGGGGACGTACGCTGCGGGCCAGGTCCCGGAAGCAGCGACGCATCTCGCCGGTGGCCATCGGGACGGCGTAGCTCAGGAACGCGCCTTGCGCGGGGTCGTAGCGGCGGGCGGCCTTGACGAGCCCCATCCGCGCGGCCTGGCGGAGGTCGTCGACATCGACGCCGCGCCCCGCGTAGCGGGCGGCCAGGGAGCGTGCCACCGGGAGGTGACGTACGACCAGGTCTTCCGTCTCGAGCGATGACTTCAGCGTGCTGTCCATGCTTCGAGTCTGTCCCCGCAACAGCCGGGTTCCCCAGGTCTTAGGGGAGAAATGGCCCCCAGGGGTGAGCTCAACCCCCACAGCTCACCCACCCCTGAGGGTTAGAACCGCGGTCCCGGGTCCGTTGCCGAGACCGCGGCACCGACAGCGCGGTCGTGGTGTCACTCCCACACACCGAAGCAGGGGGAAGTCACCCAGACTGCTCTGTCGATACGCTATCGGTAACCATCCTGGCACCCACCGATGCACCCGACTCCACGGAATTCTCGTCGGGCGGGGCGAACCCGTGGGTGATCGCCCAGCTGACCGCCTGGCTGCGGGTGGCGACCTCGATCTTCCGGTAGGCCTGACGGATGTGGCTCTTGAGCGTGTTCACGCTCACCACGAGCTTGGCGGCGATCTCCTTGTTGGACAGCCCCTGGGTGACCAGTGCGAGCACCTCGACCTCCCGGGTGGTGAGCCCCGCGACCGTGCCGAGCCGATCCTCGCGCTCGCCCAACGGCTCTCCCGCCGCGGTGAGCTCGATGGCGCGTACGAGCTCGCCGGCGTGCACGCTCATCGAGACCCAGGCGTGGGCGCCGAGCGAGTAGGCCTTGACACGTAGATCGGGCCGCATGTCGCGGCTGAAGACCAGCACCTTGGCGTCGGTCGCCTGCAGCAGGTGCGCGAGGTCGGACCCGTCGGCCAGGTGCAGCCCGAAGGTGTCGTAGATGATCACGTCGACGCCCGGGGCACGGCTGCGTACGGACGGAAGGGCCGTCACCACCAGCCGCTCCGGATAGTCCGCCAGCATGGTTGTGAGCCCCCGCATCACAACTTCCTGCGGGCTGACCACCGCAACCCGCAACACCCCCTGCCTCATCACAGTTGAACCTTCTCAGATCGGTGGTCAGTTGGACAGGTGTATGGGCAGAACACGCCGTGGGTACCAGGGCCGACGTCCGCACAGACCCCTGAGACAGGAGCGCGATCCCATGTCCCACGTGACCGAAGACCTCAAGAGGGCCTCCGAGCTACCCGAGGGCGACGTGGTCAGGATCCTGCTGCAGCAGCACGCCGGCATCCGCCAGCTCTGCGCGACGGTCGAGAACTCCGAGGGCGCGGCCAAGCGCCAGGCGTTCGACGATCTCCGCGTGCTGCTCGCGGTCCACGAGACCGCTGAGGAGCTCGTCGTCCACCCGGTCGCATCGGTCCGTGGTGGCGAGACGCTGACCAAGGCTCTCAACGCCGACGAGCAGGAGGCGGTCGAGATGCTGGCCCGGCTCGAGGATGTCGGGGTCGACAGCCCAGAGTTCGACGAGACCTTCCCGATCTTCCGGATCGCGGTCGAGCAGCATGCCGAGGAGGAGGAGCGGGTCGAGTTCCCGCTGCTTCTCGCCACGCTCGGCGAGACCGAGCGACACATGATGGGCAAGCGCCTGACCGCCACCGAGCTCATCGCTCCGACCCGTCCTCACCCCGGCTCCGCCGGCTCCGTACCCAAGCAGCTGGCCACGATGCCGTTCCACTCGATCGTGGACCGCGTCAAGGACGCGCTGAGTCGCTCGTGACGTAACCGTGAAGTGGCAGAGTGGATGCTGAACGGCATCGCAGTCTTCAGATGGGAGCAGAACCATGGTCGAGAAGGAAACCCGGGACCCTGTGACCGGCGCCGACGAGAGCACCGAGGCCCCGATCCCCTTCCCCACCCCGGAGCGGGTCGAGGAGGAAGGCGAGCGCGATCCTCAGGACGAGACCGAGGAGGAGACCTTCCCCGCCAGCGACCCGCAGTCCAGCTGGGCGGGACCGGCGGATCCTCGGGACCGCTGAGGCTAGGCCAGGCCCCGGCGCTCCAGCAGCGGAGCGATCGGGGCCGGTCGGCCGCGCCACTCGGCGTAGGACTCCAGCGGGTCGCGGGTGCCGCCGATGCCGATCACGTAGCGGACGTACGCCTCGCCGTTCTCCCTGGTCAGGCCGCCGTTCTCCTTGAACCATGCGACCGTGTCGGCGTCGAGGACCTCGGACCAGATGTAGGAGTAGTAGGCCGAGGCGTAGCCGCCGAAGATGTGCTTGAAGTACGCCGTGTAGTAGCGCGACCGCACGGCCGGGTTGTCCAGGCCCACCGCTGCCAGCGCGGCCGCCTCGAACTCCTCCACCGCCTCGGGTGAGGTCGGCACGTCGGCCGGGCCGAGCTCGTGCCAGGCCAGGTCGATCAGCGCAGCCGCCAGGTATTCGGAGGTGGCGAACCCCTCGTTGAAGGTCGCGGACGCCTCCAGCTTGCCGAGCACGTCGTCCGGGATCGGCTCACCGGTCTCGTGGTGCACCGCGTAGTTGGCGAGCACCTCGGGCCACAGCATCCACATCTCGTTGACCTGGGAGGGGTACTCCACGAAGTCCCGGTAGACCGAGGTCGCCGCGAAGCGCGGGTAGGTCGCCCGCGCCAGCAGCCCGTGGAGCGCGTGCCCGAACTCGTGGAAGAGCGTGTTGACCTCGTCGAAGGTGAGCAGGGTCGGCTCACCCGGCGCCGGCTTGGGCACGTTGAGGTTGTTGGTCACGATCGCCGACGGCTCGCCCAGCAGCCTGTTGGCGGTGACGTAGGAGTTCATCCAGGCACCGCCCTTCTTCGAGTCCCGGGTGTAGAGGTCGAGCAGGAAGAGCCCGATCGGGGAGCCGTCGCGGGAGACCTCGAAGACGCGTACCTCGGGGTGGTAGCCCTGCAGGTCGGGTCGCTCCTCGAAGCTCAGCCCGTAGAGCTCGCCGGCGGCGTAGAAGACGCCGTCGCGCAGCACCCGGTCGGCCTCGAACCACGGCCGCAGGACGGCGAGGTCGACGTCGTACTCCGAGGCCCGGACCTTCTCGGCGTAGTAGGGCCAGTCCCAGGCCTCGATCGGCCCGCCTGCCGACGCCTCGAGCGCGGCCTGCTCGGCCCGGGCGTTGCGCGCCGCGGGCGCCGCCAGCCGCTCCAGCATCTCGCGGACCGCCTTCGGCGTGCCGGCGGTGTTGTCGGCGGTCACCAGACCGGCGTAGCTGTCGAAGCCGAGCAGCTGCGCCTTCTCGGCCCGCAGGCGCAGCGCATCGAGCGCGATGCCGCGGGTGTCGTTGGCGTTGCCGCGCGAGCCCCGGGCGAGCTGCGCCTCGAACAGCCGCCGGCGAAGCTCCCGGTTCTCCAGCACGGACAGGTAGGGGTGGGCGGTGAACAGGGTCAGCGTGATCAGGAACTTGCCGTCCAGCCCGCGCCCGGTAGCCGCCGCCGCGGCGGCGGAGATCTCCCCCGGGGTCAGCCCGGCGAGCTCTTCGACGGTGTCGACGACCACGGCGAGGTCGTTGGAGTCGGCCTGCGCGGCCTGCCCGAAGGCCGCCTCCAGCCCGGAGATCTCCTGGTTGAGCTCGCGCA
Source organism: Nocardioides sp. NPDC126508 (assembly GCA_040302365.1). GTDB lineage: Bacteria > Actinomycetota > Actinomycetes > Propionibacteriales > Nocardioidaceae > Nocardioides. The sequence continues at coordinate 289,917 of JBEOUM010000001.1, read as the reverse complement.
GCCGGGACTTCTGCTCCGGCCCCAGGGCGGCTCCCGCGAGCACGAAGTCGCGGTGGTAGCGCTCGACCAAGTAGCGGTCCTCCCCCTGCAGCTCCGCCCGCTTCTCGTAGACCGCATTCACCCGCTCGAAGAGCGCGTCGTCGAGGAGCAATGCGTCCTGGTGGGCCGCCAGCCGGGGAGCGTACGCAGCGTTGAGCTCGTCCAAGTCGTCGTCGGAGTCGGCGGAGAGCAGCGAGAAGAAGACCCGCAGGACCCGGTCCAGGCGCTCGCCGGACCGCTCCAGCGCGACCAGGGTGTTCTCGAAGGTAGGCTCCTCGGTGGAGGAGGTGATCGCGGCCAGCGCCGCCAGCTGCTCGGCCATCCCCTGCTCGATCGCCGGGCCGTAGTCATCGATCGAGATGTCCGCGAAACGGGGCAGACGGTGGGGCAGGTCGCTGGGCTCGAGTAGGGCTTCGATCACATCGCGCACGCTATCTGACACAGCCCGGGGCCGTCCCCGCGATATCGGCTACCTTGACCCCATGGCCGATTTCGATGACCTGCTTGCCGCGAACCGTGACTATGCCGAGAAGTTCGACGACGGGGGCTTCGACGGCGTCGCCCACGCCGGGGTCGCCATCGTGACCTGCATGGACTCCCGCATCGAGCCGCTCGCCATGCTGGGACTCGGCCTCGGCGACGCCAAGATCTTCCGCAACCCCGGTGGCCGGGTGACCCCGCAGGCGATGGAGGCGCTGGTGCTCGGCGTACACCTCCTCAACGTCAAGCGCATCCTGATCGTGCCTCACACCCGCTGCGCGGTCGCCTCGAACACCGAGGCCGAGCTGCGCGCCAAGCTCGCCGAGTCCGCCGGCCAGGATGCGTCCTGGCTCCACCTGCACGTCGTCGACGATCAGGTCCGTGCGCTCGCCGAGGACGTCGCCAAGGTCCGTTCGCACCCGTTCGTCCCCGACGACGTCAAGGTCGGCGGGTTCATCTATGACGTCGACACGGGTCTGCTCAACCAGAAGGTGTGAAATCGGTATAAACCCCGATGCGCGCTCACCGCGGGTGAGCCAGAGTTGGGGTCGTGACCGACGCAGACCGACTCGAGATCGCCGCCCAGGCGATCGACCTGCACAAGACGTACGGCAAGGGCGCAGCGGAGGTCCGCGCGCTCGACGGCGTGACCCTTGACCTCTACGCGGGGCAGTTCACCGCCATCATGGGTCCGTCCGGCTCCGGCAAGTCCACGCTGATGCACTGCCTGGCCGCGCTCGACAAGCCCACGTCCGGCGAGGTGGTCGTGGGCGGTCGCAAGCTCGGCAGGCTGCGCGACCGCCGCCTCACCGCGCTGCGACGCGACAAGATCGGGTTCGTCTTCCAGGCGTTCAACCTGGTGCCGACGCTGACCGCGCAGGAGAACATCCTGCTGCCGCTCTCCCTGGCCCGGAAGAAGCCGGAGCGGGAGTGGTTCGACCAGGTCATCGACACGGTCGACCTGCGGCCGCGGCTCAGGCACAAGCCGAGCGAGCTCTCCGGCGGTCAGCAGCAGCGGGTGGCCTGCGCCCGAGCGCTGGTCTCCAAGCCCGACATCGTCTTCGCCGACGAGCCGACCGGCAACCTCGACTCCACCTCCGCCGCCCAGGTGCTCGACTTCCTGCGCCACAGCGTCGACGACCTGGGCCAGACCATCGTGATGGTCTCCCACGACCCGGTCGCGGCCTCCTACTGCGACCGGGTGGTCTTCCTGGCCGACGGCCGCATCGTCGACGAGCTCGCCAAGCCGAGCCGCGAGGAGATCCTGGCCCACATGTCCGACCTGCAGTCGCGGGCGATGGGGCTGGCCCCGATCAGCGAAGGTGCCTGAGGTGCTCCGGCTGACCTTGCGCAACCTGGCCGCGCACAAGGTGCGCCTGCTCATGTCGACGCTCGCGATCGTCCTGGGGGTGGCGTTCCTCGCCGGGGTGCTCACCTTCTCCCACGGGCTCGACCGCACCTTCTCCAACATCATCAACGGCTCCACGCCCGACGCCCAGGTCCGCGCGGCCAACAGCGCGACCGCGGCCGAGGCCGCCTCCCGCCCCGGCGGTGGCGGCGCGGCGATGCTCGCACCGGAGGCCATCGAGAAGCTGCGTACGCTGCAGGAGGTCGCCCGCGCCGACGGGGTCGTCCAGGGCGCGGGTCTCTACGTGCTCGACACCAAGGACAAGCTGGTCAGCAGCTCGGGCGCACCGACGCTGGCCTTCAACCACACCGGCTCCCCCAACCTGCTCGGTGAGCCGATGCTCCAGCTCGAGAAGGGGAGCTGGCCGGGCACGACGAAGGAGATCGTCCTCGACCAGGCGACCGCGGAGAAGGCCGGCTACCGGGTGGGCGACGCCGTCACCCTGATCGCGCCGCAGGGCGAGACCCGGCGCAAGGTCACCCTCACCGGCATCGCCTCCTTCAACGGCGGTGGCACCGCCGGTGCCCAGCTGCTCGTCTTCAGCACCGCCGGCGCCCAGAACCTGTTCACCGAGGGCAAGGACGTCTACTCCGCGGTCTCACTGACCGCTGCTCCCGGCGTCAGCCAGAAGGAGCTGGTGAAGGCCGCGAACACGGTGCTGCCGAAGGGCTTCGAGGCCGTCACCGGCGACAAGGTGGTCGCGGAGTCCGAGGACGCGATCGGTTCCTTCCTCGACGTGATCTCGGTCTTCCTGATCGTCTTCGCGGTGATCGCGGTGATCGTCGGCGCCTTCATCATCGTCAACACCTTCTCCATCCTGATCGCGCAGCGCTCCCGTCAGCTGGCGCTGCTGCGCGCCCTGGGTGCCTCCCGCCGCCAGGTCACCGCCTCGGTGCTCTTCGAGGCGCTGGTCATGTCGCTGATCGCCGCCACCCTCGGCATCCTCGCCGGCTGGGGGCTCGCGCACGGCCTGGCCGCCGCCTTCCGGCAGGCCGGGCTGGAGATCGCCTCCGACGTCCTCGTCCTCACCCCGCGCACGATCGCGACCTCCTACGCCGTGGGCGTCCTCGTCACGCTGGCCGCGGCCCTGCTCCCGTCCCGGCGGGCGGCCAGGGTGCCACCGGTGGCAGCCATGCGCGAGGACACCCAGCCTCCGGTCCGCTCCACCGTCCTGCGTACGTCGGTGGGGATCGTCCTGCTGGCCCTCGGTCTCGTGCTCGCGGCGATGCCGCGGATCGGGATCCCCGAGATCAGCCTGCCCGTCGGGTTCGACATCCCGACGAGCCCGGCGCTGTGGGTGGGTGTCGGGGCCGGCGTCTCGATCCTCTCGGTCGCTTGGATCAGCGCCTTCCTCGGCCGCCCGGTGCTGGCGGCGCTGCGTACGGTGTCGGGCACGGTCTTCGGGATGACCGGCAAGCTGGCCGGCCAGAACGCGATGCGCGACCCACGGCGCACCGGCGCGACCGCGTCGGCACTGATGATCGGGCTGGCGCTGGTCTCGCTGATCGGGGTGCTCGCCGCCTCGATGAACGCCTCGATCACCGACGTGGTCGAGGAACAGTTCAAGCCCGACCTGGTCGTGCAGAGCCCGACGTTCACCCCGTTCCCGACCTCGATCGGCGACGAGATGGAGAAGGTCGAGGGCGTCGCCACGGTCTCCCGTTCGCAGATCGCCCAGGCCGTCGTCGGCAAGGTCGACCTGAAGAACCCGAAGAAGAACGAGGTCGAGTTCCTCTTCGGCGTCGACGACCACCTGCCCCAGGTCTACGACCTGGACGTGCTCCAGGGCAGCGACGACGTCAAACCCGGCCAGGTGCTGGTGACCGACGAGGCCGCGAAGAAGCACAAATGGCGGCTCGGCGACCGCATCGACCTCACCTTCATCAGCGGACGCCAGCTGCACCCGCAGATCAGCGGGATCATCGCCCGCAGCCAGGTGACCGGGGACATCACGGTGCGCATCGAGGACCTGGTCTCGGCCAAGGTGCCGCGCGAGGACGCCTCGCTCAGCATCCTGCTCGCCCGCGGCGCCGACGCCGCCGTCGTCCACGATCGACTCGACAAGCTGGTCGAGGACCGGCCGGTGGTCGCGGTGCAGGACAAGGACGAGTTCGCCGAGTCGATCAAGGGGCAGGTCAACCAGCTGCTCTACATGATCTACGGCCTGCTCGCGCTGGCGATCGTGATCGCCGTGATCGGCATCGTCAACACCCTCGGCCTCAGCGTCATCGAGCGCACCCGCGAGATCGGGCTGCTGCGCGCCATCGGGCTCTCCCGTGGCCAGCTGCGCCGGATGATCACCCTGGAGTCGGTGACGATCGCAGTCCTCGGCGCGGTCCTCGGGCTCGCCCTCGGGGTGCTCTTCGGAGTGCTGCTCCGGGACGCGCTGCGCGACGACCTCACCAGCCTGTCGGTGCCGATCGACCAGCTGGCCGTCTTCCTGGGGATCGCCGTCGCGGTGGGTGTCCTGGCCGCGCTCCTCCCGGCCATCCGCGCGGGACGGGAGGACGTCCTCAAGGCCATCGCGTCGGAGTAGGGTGCATCGCGTGAGCACCGAGCACTCCGCAGACCTGCCCGAACCCACCCTCCGCGTCGGCGAGCCGGAGACGGCCGCGGTCGGGATCCCCGGGGTGGCCCACTCGATGGAGTACGCGCTGCGCGAGATGGGTCCCAGGCGGAGTCTGCAGACGCTGCTCAAGGTCAACCAGGTCGGCGGTTTCGACTGTCCCTCGTGCGCGTGGCCGGACCCCGACCACCGCAAGGCGGCCGAGTTCTGCGAGAACGGCGCCAAGGCGGTGGCCTGGGAGGCCACGCGCAAGCGGGTCGACCGGGACTTCTTCGCGGCCAACTCGGTCGCCTCCCTCGCCGAGCGTGACGACCACTGGCTGGAGGCGCAGGGCCGGCTGACCGAGCCGATGTACATCGGCCCCGGCGAGACCCACTACTCCCCCATCTCGTGGTCCGACGCGATCACCCTGATCGCCGACCGGATGCGCGCGACCGACCCGGACCGTTCGGTCTTCTACACCTCGGGACGGGCGTCCAACGAGGCCGCGTTCGCCTACCAGCTGCTCGCCCGCCAGCTCGGCACCAACAACCTGCCCGACTGCTCCAACATGTGCCACGAGTCCAGCGGCACCGCCCTCGGCGAGGTCATCGGCATCGGCAAGGGCACCGTCACCTACGACGACCTCGCCGAGCACTCCGACCTGATCTTCGTGGTCGGCCAGAACCCCGGCACCAACCACCCCCGGATGCTGACCGCGCTGGAGTCCGCCAAGGAGAACGGCGCCAAGGTGGTCTCGGTCAACCCACTCCGCGAGGCCGGGCTGGGCCGGTTCCGCAACCCCCAGACCGTACGCGGCGTCACCGGCGTCGGCACGAAGCTCGCCGACCTCCACGTGCCCGTGCAGGTCAACGGCGACCTGGCACTGTTCGCCGGGATCAACAAGCTGCTCGTCGAGCGCGATGCCATCGCGCACCCGTTCATCGAGGAGCACACCGACGGGTTCGAGGTCGCCGCGCAGGCCTGGGCGGCGATGGAGTGGGACGAGATCACCCGGCTCAGCGGCATCTCCCGCGAGGAGATCGAGACGCTGACCGACCTGGTCGAGTCCCGCGAGCGCATCATCGTGTGCTGGGCGATGGGCCTGACCCAGCACAAGAACTCGGTCGCCACGATCCGCGAGATCGCCTCGTTCCTGCTGCTGCGCGGCAACATCGGCAAGCCCGGCGCGGGCGCCTGCCCGGTCCGCGGCCACTCCAACGTGCAGGGCGACCGCACGATGGGCATCTGGGAGAAGCCGCCCTCGTGGTTCCTCGACGCGGTCGGCGCCGAGTTCGGCATCACGCCGCCACGCAAGGAGGGCTACGATGTGGTCGCCGCGATCGAGGCGATGCGCGACGGCGCCGTCGACGTCTTCCTGGCCCTGGGCGGCAACTTCGCCGCCGCGACCCCGGACACCGCCGTCACGACGGCCGCGCTGGCCGGCGTCGGTCTCACCGTCCAGATCTCGACCAAGCTCAACCGCAGCCACCTCCACCACGGCCGCGAGGCCCTGATCCTCCCCTGCCTGGGCCGCACCGAGCGCGACGAGACCGGCGGCCGTGAGCAGTACGTCACCGTCGAGGACTCGATGGGCATGGTCCACGCCTCCTACGGCCGCCTGCTTCCCGGCTCGAAGGAGCTGCGCAGCGAGGTCGGCATCATCTGCGCCATCGGCGAGGCGCTCTTCGGCTCGGACCAGGGCATCGACTGGGCCGCGATGGGGATGGACTACTCCCGGATCCGCTGGCACATCTCCTCGGTGGTCCCCGGGTTCGAGGACTTCGAGACCCGGCTGAAGGCGCCCGGCGGCTTCGCCCTCCCCAACGGCCCTCGCGACTCCCGCACCTTCGCCACCGCGACCGGTCGCGCCCTGGTCACCGCCAACCCGCTGACCGCGCTCACCGCTCCCCCGGGACACCTGCTGCTGCAGACGCTGCGCTCCCACGACCAGTTCAACACCACGGTCTACGGCTACAACGACCGCTACCGCGGCATCAAGGGCGGGCGTCACGTCGTCTTCGTCAACCCCGAGGACCTCCGCGAGCTCGGCATCGCCGACGGCTCGACGGTGGATATCGTCTCGGTCTGGACCGACGGCGAGCGCCGCGCCGAGGCCTTCCGTGTCGTCGCGTACGCCACCCCGCGGGGCTCCGCGGCGGCCTACTTCCCGGAGACGAACGTCCTCATCCCCCTCGACTCCCACGCCGACGGCAGCCGCACGCCGACCTCGAAGTCCGTCGTCGTACGCCTCGACCCCCGCCGAGTCGGCTCGTCTTGACAAAAACCCCGCCGAGTCGGCCCGTCATGACGGGCCGACTCGGCGATGGGTCACGTCAAGATGAGCCGACTCGGCAAAGGAATTACTTTGCGGGGTCCGATGTTGATGCCTAACGTGATCAGCATGTTCCGCGTGGTTTCCGAGCTCGACCTGTCAGGCACCGGCCTGACGGGCGCTCCCACGTGGGCTCCGTCAGTCGATTGCACCGGCGCTCGAAGCTGACCCTCCTCCTGCCTCGCAGGACCCGCGGAGGAGGGTGGCCCGCACCGGCCCCCTCGTCGCGGTGACAGCGCGGTGAGGGCTTGCCGGAGGGTCCTGGCTCACCCCGAAATCTTCTGACACACATAGGAAAGAACTCATGGCCAAGAGCCAGTTCGTGCGGACCAAGCCGCACCTCAACATCGGGACGATGGGTCACGTCGACCACGGCAAGACGACGCTGACCGCCGCGATCACCAAGGTGCTCGCGGAGCGCGACCCGAGCGTGAACCGCTTCATCGCCTTCGACGGCATCGACCGTGCTCCCGAGGAGCTGCAGCGCGGGATCACGATCAACATCTCGCACGTCGAGTACGAGACCGCGACCCGGCACTACGCGCACGTCGACATGCCCGGGCACGCCGACTACGTGAAGAACATGATCACCGGCGCCGCCCAGGTGGACGCCGCGATCCTGGTCGTCTCCGCACAGGACGGCGCCATGCCGCAGACGCGGGAGCACGTGCTGCTCGCGCGGCGGGTGGGCGTGCCGTACCTGGTGGTGGCGCTCAACAAGGCCGACACCGTCGACGACCCGGAGCTGCTCGACCTGGTCGAGCTGGAGGTACGTGACCTCCTGACCGAGTACGGGTTCCCCGGCGACGACGTCCCTGTCGTCCGGGTCTCCGGACTGAAGGCGCTGGAGGGCGACCCGGTGTGGACCGCCGCGATCGGCGACCTGCTGGACGCGATCGACGGCTACGTGCCGGTGCCCGAGCGTGAGCTCGGTCAGCCGTTCCTGATGCCGATCGAGAACGTGGTCACGATCACCGGCCGTGGCACGGTGGTGACCGGTGCCGTCGAGCGCGGTTCGCTGAAGGTCGGCGACCAGGTCGAGGTCGTGGGTCTCGGCGCGACGGTCACCAGCACCGCGATCGGTCTGGAGACGTTCGGCAAGTCGCTGGAGTCCGCCGAGGCGGGCGACAACGCGGCGGTGCTGCTGCGCGGAGTCAAGCGCGACGAGGTCCGTCGCGGCCAGGTGGTGGCACTGCCGGGCAGCGTACGGCCGCACCGGAGGTTCCGGGCGAACCTGCACGCGCTGTCCACCGCCGAGGGTGGCCGGCACACGCCGATCGCCGCGGACTACCGGCCGCAGTTCTACTTCCGCACCACGGACGTGCCCGGCGGGATCGACCTGGGTGACATCGCCCTGGTCATGCCCGGCGACACGATCGAGCTCGGCGTGGAGCTGGAGAAGCCGATCGCGATGGACGTCGGGCTCGGCTTCGCGGTCCGCGAGGGCGGTCACACCGTGGCCGCCGGCACCGTGACCGAGCTGCTCGACTAGACAACGGGACGGCCCCCACCCAGGTGGGGGCCGTCTCCCATGCTCAGGCGCGGGGGCGCCACCGTTTCCACAGCGCCTCGCCCTCGGCGCGGACCTTGCCGTCCCACTCCAGGCGCACCAGCGAGGTGATCTGGTCCTCGTCGGCGTCCTTGGTGGTGGCGACGAGCGTGACCGGCTCCCGGAGCGGAGCCGGCCGCCGATAACGTACGTCGATCCCTGCCGTCACATAGGCCAGCGACTCCCCCTCGGCCGGCATCCAGCCGTTGAGGAAGGCCTCCTGGTGCACCGCGGCGGCGCTGTGGCAGTCGAGGAGGGTCGCGATGATCCCGCCGTTGAGGAACCCGCCGCCGTTGTCGTGCTGCGGCCACGGCTGGAAGGTCGCGGTGACGCTCCCGTCCAGCTGCGGGTAGCTCTTCAGCTGGAGCCCCTCCGCGTTGGCCGGCCCGCACCCGAAGCAGGTCATCGCCGGCCACCACTCGTCCTGCAACGCGATCATCTTCACCGCGCCACCATAACCACGCGATCACCGCTCCGCTCAGCCGATCCCGGTCCGGAAGCCCTCCCGCCAGCTCGGGTAGGACGGCGCCCAGCCGAGCTCCCGTTTCGCCTTCGCGTTGGACGAGCCGCGCACCGAGGTCATCAGCGCGACCCCGAACTCACCGATCAGCGGCCGGGCGAGCCAGGCGGGGAGGCGCATCGGGTTCCGGCCGCCGACCTGCTCGGCCAGATACGGCATCCACTGGTTCACCGGGGCCGGCTCGTCGTCGACGATGTTGTAGATGCCCGGCGCGCCCCGGTCGATGGCCGCGACGGTCGCGGAGGCGACGTCGTCGATGTGCACGAACGACCACACCCCCGTGCCGCCGCCGACCACCGGCATCTTGCCCTCGCGCAGCAGCTCACCGATGGCGCCGTCGCGGGACGCGGCGTTGCCGGGGCCGTAGAAGTTGCCGTAGCGGAGCACGACGCCTTCGAGGCGATGTCCTGAGCTTGTCGAAGGGTCGGTCGCCGCGGTGACGGCGGACTCGAGGTGACGGATCGCCGCCAGGGTCTGCCGCGCCCCCTTGCCCGGGTCGGCGACGAGCGGAGCGGTCTCGTCCTTGACCCAGTCGCCGGTGCGCTCGAGGGGCCAGCCACCGCCGAAGCTCTGCGCGACGAACCGCCGCACGCGGGCTTCCCGGGCCGCCGCCAGCAGGTGGTCGGTGCCCTCGGTACGCAGCCGGTTGGTCATCGCGAAGTCGTGGTCGAACTTCTTCAGGTTCCCGCTGATGCCGCCCAGCGCGGTGAGCTGGTGCACGACCACGTCGGGCGAGGCCTTGCCGAGAGCGTCCTGGACGCTCTGCGCGTTGAGCGGGTCCATCACGATCCCGGTCGCGCCCATGCCGGCCAGGGTCTCGCACCCCGCCTCGTGGCGGGTCGAGCCGTACACCTCGTGTCCGGCGGCCACCAGCAGCGGCACCATCCTGATGCCGACCGCGCCGGTTCCGCCTGCGATGAAGATACGCATTTCCTTGTTCCTTTCGTCGTTGATGTCCCCACTGACGAAACGACCTGCGCTCCTGTGACAGCTGGCGTAAGGTCCTGCGATCGTGGACCTCGCAACCGCCCATGACGGGCTCCGCCCGCTGATGTTCTCGATCGCCTACCGGATGCTCGGCAGCGTCGCCGAGGCGGAGGACGTCGTGCAGGAGGCGTTCCTGCGGATGCATCGCAGCGACGAAGAGGTCGACAACCTGGATGCGTACGCCACCACGGTCACCACCCGGATCGCCATCGACACCCTGCGCTCGGCCCGCCACCGCCGCGAGCAGTACGTCGGCCCGTGGCTGCCCGAGCCGATCCTGGTCTCCGACGAGGACCCTGCGCACCGCCTCGAGCTCGACGAGACCGTCAGCACCGCGTTCCTGGTGCTCCTCGAGTCGCTCACACCGGTCGAGCGCGCCGTGTTCGTGCTGCGCGAGGTGCTGGGCTACGACTACGACGACATCGCCCCGATCGTCGACAAGAGCGCGACCAACTGCCGCCAGATCTTCACCCGCGCCCGCAAGCGCATCGCCGACGGCACCCCCCGCTTCGACCCCTCCCGCGAGCGCCGCGACCAGCTCGCGTCCCAGTTCGTCGCGGCGCTCTCCGCGAACGACATCGGTGGTCTGGAGCGGCTGCTCGCCGACGACGTCGTGTTCGTCGCCGACGGCGGCGGCCGGGCCCCGGCGATCCAGAAGCCGATGCTCGGCGCTGTCGCCGTCGCCCGCTTCCTGCTCGGGCTCATGCGTCAGGGCGAGCGCTTCGGCGTACGCCTCGAGCTGTCCACCGCCAACGGTCAGCCCGCGATGCTCACCCGCGGTGCCGACGGCGCCCTGCTCGGTGTCATCGCGCTCGATGTCGACGGCGGCCGGATCGTCCGGATGCACAACGTGCTCAACCCCGACAAGCTCGGCCACCTGGGCGAGGTCGGCGACCTCTTCGCCCTGCTCGCGGAGCGCTGACCGACGCGACGGACGCCTCGACGGGTCAGGAGATGCCGGCCTTGCTGATGATCGCGTGCACCCCGACCGTGCGGTCGACGACCTGCGAGACGACGAAGTCAGAGGCCGCGGAGAGGTAGGCGTACGCGATCGCCCGGTCCAGACCCATGTCGTGCTCGAGGAAGTCGAGGGCGTTGACGACCGCCCGCCTCATCGCGACATCGAGATCGCTACCCTGGCCGTCGACCGCCCCGTCGGGGTCGGAGAGACCGATCGGAATGTAGGCGCCGTCCGTCTCGGCGAACGGGTAGTCGTAGGCCACCGACGGAGCGTCACCCGAGCCGGGCTTGCACACCGTCAACCGGAACGTGCCCCGAAGCGAGCCCTCCAGCGCGGTGAGCGCGACCTCGCCGTTGCCCATGGCCATGTGCGGGTCGCCGACATAGAACAGCGCACCCTCGGCCTTGACCGGGAGGTAGAACGTCGAGCCCACCCCGAGCAGGTTGATGTCGATGTTGCCGCCACCGAGCGTCGGCGGGATCGAGTTCGCCTCCGGAGCGGTCAGCTCGGTGGTCTCGGCGAAGGCCACGCCCATCGTTCCGAAGAAGGTGTTCACCGGGAAGCTCACCCGGGACCGCCCGGTGCCCATCCTCACCTTGTCACCATGGAGCTCGGCGAAGATCGACACGTTTCCGTACGCCGTCGGCTCCCCGGTCCCGCGCCCGTCGGTCGCCACCGGCGGCATCACCTCGTCCAGCGTGATCCCCGCAGGCGCCGCTCCGTCCTTGGTGAGCGCGAGCGCGCCCTTGCCGTGACGCGAGGAGACGACCCCGTACGGCACCCGGGGCGTCGCCTCGAGCGTCTCGATCTTGAGCACATCGCCGGGCTCGGCGCCCTCGACGAAGACCGGCCCGGTGATGACATGAGGCCCGTCGACGTCGAAGTTGCGCCGGGTGCGGTCATAGGAGGCGGCCACGTCCACCGCGTCGCGCAGCACGTCCTTGCTGCGTACGCCATGCTCACCGAACCACGCGACCGGGTCGCGGCCCTGATCCTCGAGGATGCCCTCGTGGGAGATGGAGTCGATCGTCACCGTACGCCCGGACCGCACCCGCGCCACCGCCGTAGCGTGCACCGAAGGGACGTAGCCCCACAGCACGTCGTCCGTCTCCGACGGCAGGTAGACGTCCCCCGCGATCCGGCCCTCGCCCGGCTGCAGGATGCCGCCGAAACGTCCTGGCTTCCGCGGGGCCGCGGAACCATGGGCATGAGCCGCGGCCGGAGCACCGACCGCTGCCGCACCGGCACCGGCGACACCCAGCGCCGCCTGCACGAGCCTTCGTCGTCCCAGACCAGCGGCCAGGTGCTCGGCAGCTTTGCGTCCGTCATGGGTCATCGTCGTCTCCTCAGCGTCGGGTACAGCGAACCCTGACGCTAAGGAAGCCGCATTTCGGGCCTGTGACACCCGCGGTTCGGCGGCGTATCTACCCGTCCAGGAACGTACGCAGCGACTGGTCGACCAACGGCCGGCCGAGCGCTCCGTCCGTGAGCGCGTCGCGCAGCGCGGAGACCGAGTCGAGATCGCCGACGAGGCCGACGAGCTCGCCGACCTCCTCGCCGATCTCTGCGGGCGTGGTCGCGGCGACCGGCCGGTCCAGCAGGAGCGGGCAGTCGACCGGACCGCCCTCCGGCTCCGGCTGGCCGAGGGCGGCGACCCAGCAGCCGATCTCGAAGCGCAGCGGGGCGGTCGGGCCCGCTCCCTGGGCGCGCAGGTCGATGTACCACACGATGTCGTCGCTCTTGGGGTCACCGAGCCGGTGATGTCCCTTGCGCAGCGGCATCCCGCCGGCCTTGAACGCCTTGGTCGCCGCTGTCCGTGCTGCCTTCTGATCCACCGTGGCGCCTAGAAGTCGAGGTCGGTCTCGGAGAGCTGACCGCCCCCGGCGACGATGAACTCCTTGCGCGGAGCGACCTCGGAGCCCATCAGCAGGTCGAAGACCGCGGCCGCCTCGTCGGCGTCGTCGAGCGTCAGCCGGCGAAGGGTCCGGTGGCGCGGGTCCATCGTGGTCTCGGCCAGCTGGTCGGCGTCCATCTCACCCAGACCCTTGTAGCGCTGCACCGGGTCCTTCCAGGAGACGTTCTTCTTCTTCAGCTCGGCCAGCTTCCGCTGCAGCTCAGGGTCGGAGTAGGTGTAGATGTACTTCTCCATCCCCTTCTTCGGGTTGGAGATCTCGATCCGGTGCAGCGGCGGGACCGCGGTGTAGACCTTGCCGGCGGCGATCAGCTCGGGCATGTACTTGAAGAACAGGGTCGCCAGCAGCGTACGGATGTGGGCGCCGTCGGAGTCGGCGTCGGCCATGAAGATGATCTTGCCGTAGCGGGCCGCATCCAGGTCGAAGCCGCGGCCCGTGCCGGTGCCGACGACCTGGATGATCGAGGAGCACTCGGCGTTCTTCAGCATGTCGCCGACCGAGGCCTTCTGGACGTTCAGGATCTTGCCGCGGATCGGCAGCAGCGCCTGGAACTCGGAGTTGCGGGCCACCTTGGCGGTGCCGAGCGCGGAGTCACCCTCGACGATGAAGAGCTCGGCGCGGTCGTCGGTGGTGCGACAGTCGGCGAGCTTGGAGGGCAGCGCCGAGGACTCCAGCGCGTTCTTGCGCCGCTGGTTCTCCTTCTGCTGACGCAGCGAGAGCCGGGTCTTGGAGGCGGCGTACACCTTCTCCATCACCAGCTTGGCCTGCTGCTTCTGGGCGCCGCGCGACTCGCTGAGGAAGGTCTTCATCTCCGCGGCGACGACCTTGCGCACCACGCTCCGGGCCGCCGGGGTGCCGAGGATCTCCTTGGTCTGGCCCTCGAACTGGGGCTCGGCCAGGCGCACCGTCACCACGGCGGTGAGGCCCTCGAGAATGTCCTCCTTGACGATGTCCTTGTCGTTGACCTTGAGCACCTTGGCCGCGCGCATGGCGTCGTTGAACGTCTTGGTCAGCGCGTTCTCGAACCCGCTGACGTGGGTGCCGCCCTTCGGGGTGGCGATCACGTTGACGAAGGAGCGGATCTCGGTGTCGTAGCCGCTGCCCCAGCGCACCGCGATGTCGACACCGAGCTCGCGCTCGACGTCCTGCGGCGTCATGTGGCCGGCGTCGTCGAGCATCGGCACGGTCTCGGTGAAGGTGTCCGACCCCTGCAGCCGGAGTACGCCGCTGACCGGCTCGTCCTTGGCCAGGAAGTCGACGAACTCGGCGATGCCGCCGTCGTGGCGGAACTTCTCCTCGATCTTGTCCGCGCCGGACTGGTCGCGGATGACCAGCTCGAGCCCGGGCACGATGAAGCTCGTCTGGCGGGCGCGGCCGAGCAGTCCCTCGAGCTCGAAGCGCGCGTCCTTGGTGAAGATCTGCTTGTCGGGCCAGAACCGGATCCTCGTCCCGGTCTTGCCCTTGGCGACCCGCTTGCCCTTGCGGCTCAGGCCGCTCTGCGGCGTGAACCCGGCCGTCGGGCCGTCGCCGTCGAAGACACCGGGCACGCCGCGGCGGAACGAGATCCCCTGCTGGGCCGGCGAGCGGTCCACGTCGATGTCCATCCGGCTGGAGAGCGCGTTGACGACCGAGAGACCGACACCGTGCAGACCACCGGTCGCGTTGTAGGAGCCACCGCCGAACTTGCCGCCCGCGTGCAGCTTGGTCGCGACCACCTCGACGCCGGGAAGCCCGGTGCGGGGCTCCTTGTCGGTCGGGATGCCACGGCCGTCGTCGTAGACCTCCACCGAGCCGTCGGAATGCATCGTCACCTCGACGTGACCGGCCACACCGGCCAGCGCCTCGTCGACGCCGTTGTCGATGATCTCCCACAGGCAGTGCATGAGGCCACGGGTGTCGGTCGAGCCGATGTACATACCGGGACGCTTGCGAACCGCCTCCAGGCCCTCGAGGACGAGGAGGTGCGCGGCGTTGTAGGTGTTGTCAGAGATGATCGGCTCCTGGCTGTCCTGCATTGAAGCGTTGCTGCTCGGGTACTGCTCGGAAGAAATCTACCGTGCGACACGCCCGGGTCTCACGCAGGCACGCGGCAACCGGGCCGCGCGCCACGGGGCGGCACATCGACGTCGTGATCGGTCCGTTACGCGGAACTTGCGGGTTTCGATGCACGAAATGGTCGGTTGACAGGTAAGAATGTCTGTCACGGACAGCGATGTCCCGCGGGGTAGGTCCAACCCGGATCCTCAACCCGGAGCGACAACTGCAAGGATTAGAACTGCGACCGAGGTAAGAGTCCAGGCTAGGGAATCTTCTACGACTCACGTACGTTATCCCGGCGCAATCATGATCAGAAATGAGGCCGATGTGACCACTGCCGTTGCCACCAGCTCGCCGCTCACGTCCGAGGACCGTTGCGACCGGTGCGGAGCGCAGGCCTACGTCCGTGCGGAGCTCCACTCCGGCGGCGAACTGCTGTTCTGCGCCCACCACGCCCGCGAGCACGGTGAGAAGCTCAAGGAGATCGCGAGCTCGATCACCGACGAGACGCACAAGCTCACCGAGAAGAACTGACCCCACCCACCAACTCCCCCGGAGGCCTGGACCACCACGGTCCGGGCCTCCGGCGCATTTCCCGGAGCCACGGGGGCTAGGGTCGCCCCGTGAGTCTCGTCGAAGTCATCGTCGCGCTGGTCATCGCCTTCGGCATCGCCGGCATCATCGTCCCGATCCTCCCCGGCGGAGCGCTGCTCGTCGCCGCCGCGATCCTGGGCTGGGCCATCTGGCTCGGAGAACCCACCGGGTGGGTGATCTTCGGCATCTCCGCCGCCTTCATCGCCATCGGGCTGATCACCAAGTACGCCATCCCCGGCAAGCGCCTCAAGGACTCCGGGATGCCGCTGTCCACCCAGATCGTCGGCGCGATCCTGGCCGTCATCGGCTTCTTCGTGATCCCCGTCGTCGGCGTCTTCGTCGGCTTCCCGCTCGGCGTCTTCCTCGCCGAGCTCCGCCGCCACGGCGGCGACGCCGGCGAGGCCTGGACGTCCACCTGGACCGCCCTGAAGGCGATCGGCCTGTTCATCCTGATCGACGCCACCGCCGCCACGCTCGCCACGATCACCTGGGTCGTGGGGCTGTTCCTCACCTGACCCGTCCCCCGGCTGGGCCGGTCAGCCGTTGGTGACCGTGACGTCGTCTGCCATGACGTACGCGATCCGGTGGTTGAACCAGATCTGGTAGTAGACCGTGTCGCCGCTGATCACGATGCAGTCGGGCACGCCGTCGACGGTGGCGCAGTTGAAGTTGTTCGCCTTGTAGTAGTCGGTCGGGACCTTCGCGTCGGCCAGGACGTACTTCTGGCCCGTGGGGATCGTGTACTGCAGCGGTGCGATCGTCCGCGGCGTCACGCCCTCGGGGTAGTCGCCGGCCTTCGTCGGGTACGCGGTGCCGTAGACCTTCGCGGTGATGCCGGCCCTGGGTGTGACGACCTTGCCCGCGGAGGGCAGCAGCACATCGCGCGGGTTCTGGATCCAACCCTGCTTGCCGCCGAACCAGACCCCCCACCAGTCCGGGCGGGTCCGGTCGTTGACGACGACCTTCTGCCCGGCCGCCAGGCGCGGTCCCCAGTTGGAGACCTTGGCCGAACCGCCGACGACCGTGTCCGGCAGCAGCGGCGCGTCGGCGGAGGGCGAGGAGTAGACGTTGACGAAGTTCGTGCCCCGGTCACCCGGGCACGGGACGCCCTCCTCGGTGCAGCCGGTCATCAGGTTGCCGGTGTTGGTGTCGAAGTCGGGGTTGACCGTCCAGATCTCACTGCGCGCGTGCCGATCGGCCTTGATCGGCGCCCCGAGCAGGTCGAAGTAGTGGCTCCAGTCCCAGTAGGGGCCCGGGTCCCAGTGCATCCCGGCGACGTTGGCCGGCGCGACGCCCTGGACCTGGTCGTGGCCGATGATGTGGGCGCGGTCGAGCGGGATCGCGTAGCTCGTGGCCAGGTAGCGGACCAGGGTCGCCGAGGTCTGGTACATGGCCTCGGTGTACCAAGCACCGTCGGCCGCGTAGCCCTCGTGCTCCAGCCCGATCGAGTGGCTGTTGACGTACCAGTTGCCGGCGTGCCAGCCGACGTCCTTGCCCGGGATGTGGTGGGCGACGTGGCCGTCGACCGAGCGCAGCGTGTAGTGCCAGCCGAGGTAGGTCGGGTCCTGGACCAGCCGCACGGTGCCGTCGTAGGAGGTCTCGGTGTCGTGGATGACGATGTAGTCGACCGACCCCTCCTCGGGCCGGCTGGCGAGGTCGTGGTTGCCGTAGTCGCCGATCGTGTCACCGGTCTGCTCATAGGGCGCGGGCAGCGACTCGCAGCCGAGCACCGCCGGACACTCCGCGGCCTCCCCGGTGTCGGACTCGGCCAGACCGAGCCGCCCGACAGCCTCCTCGCTGGCGCTCACCGGCGTCGCAGCCAGGGTCACCCGGTGCCCGTCGTTGGTCGTACGCGACTCTCCCGCGCTCAGCGTCGCGAAGACCTGACGCGCGAACTTGAGCGCGGTCGCCTCGTCGGCGGCGCCGCTGTAGCGACCGACCGCGGCGCTCCAGTCCGCCAGCTCCTCGGCCCCACCCGCCGCCTTCTGGTAGTCGGCCAGCACCGCAGCTCCGCCGCAGATGTTGGCGACCGCATCCGCACGCAGGTCGGCGACCGGGATCCCGGTGATGTCGTTGGCCGTACGCAGCGTCTCGACCTCCCCCAGCCGGACCGCCTCCTCACGCTGGCGTGTGGTGCGGGCCTGGCGGGAACCGTCGCCCTTGCCGAGCGGGTCGGGGTGGGCCTGAACATCCTTCGCCAGCGCCGGCAGGTCGGTCAGGTGCATCGGCCCGTAGCCACCCGACGTGCTCGGCGCGGCGCCATGGGCGTCCCAGCGCGACTCCATGTAGGAGACCGCCAGCAGCACCTCGGCCGGCACCCCGCTGGTCGCGGCTGCCCGCTCGAAGACCGCCTGCCGGTCGGCCGGGCCCTCCAGGCAGGCGTTCCAGTCGGGCTCCGACGCCGACGCCACCGCGGTGATCGGCGCGGCGACGAGGAGACCTCCAAGGAGCGCGCCGACCGCTGCCAGGGCCGGACGGTGGGTACGTGAACGACGCATAGGCACGAGAAAACCTCCCGGAAGGCGGACATTCGACCCGTGCAACCTAGCGGAATCCGCAGCCGCGGCGGGCGAGTCTGCGGAAATGGCGAACGCCCTCCCAGATGTCCGGGAAGGCGTTCGAGAGGGATCTTAGCCAGAATCAGTCGAGATAGTCTCGCAGAACCTGAGAACGCGACGGGTGTCGCAGCTTCGACATCGTCTTGGACTCGATCTGACGGATGCGCTCGCGGGTGACCCCGTAGACCTTGCCGATCTCGTCTAAAGTCTTCGGCTGACCGTCGGTCAGACCGAAGCGCATGCTCACGACGCCGGCCTCACGCTCGGAGAGCGTGTCGAGCACCGCGTGCAGCTGCTCCTGGAGCAGCGTGAACGAGACCGCGTCGGCCGGGACGATCGCCTCGGAGTCCTCGATCAGGTCACCGAACTCGGAGTCGCCGTCCTCACCGAGCGGCGTGTGCAGCGAGATCGGCTCGCGGCCGTACTTCTGGACCTCGATGACCTTCTCCGGGGTCATGTCGAGCTCCTTGGCCAGCTCCTCCGGGGTGGGCTCACGGCCCAGGTCCTGGAGCATCTGGCGCTGGACGCGCGCGAGCTTGTTGATGACCTCGACCATGTGCACCGGGATGCGGATGGTGCGGGCCTGGTCGGCCATGGCGCGGGTGATCGCCTGACGGATCCACCAGGTGGCGTAGGTCGAGAACTTGTAGCCCTTGGTGTAGTCGAACTTCTCGACCGCACGGATCAGACCCAGGTTGCCCTCCTGGATCAGGTCCAGGAAGAGCATGCCGCGGCCGGTGTAGCGCTTGGCCAGCGAGACCACCAGACGGAGGTTGGCCTCCAGGAGGTGGTTCTTGGCGCGCTTGCCGTCCTCGGCGATCCACTCGAGCTCGTCGAGGATCTTCGGGGTGATCTTGCCGCCCTTGCCGAGCTTCTCCTCCGCGAAGAGACCGGCCTCGATCCGCTTGGCGAGCTCGACCTCCATCTCGGCGTTGAGCAGCGGGACCTTGCCGATCTGCTTCAGGTAGTCCTTGACGGGGTCGGCGGTCGCACCGGCGACCATGACGGTCTGCTCGGGCTCGTCGGTGTCGTCGGAGGTGGAGACGACGAAGCTCTGCTTCTCGGCCTCCTTCTCGTCCTCCTTGATCGTGGGATCGGCGGCGACGTCCTTCTCGAACTGCTCGTCGGGGATGTCGGGCAGGACCTTCTTGCCGTCGGGACCGATCTGGACCACCGTGGTGTCCTCGTCGTTGTCGCCGTCACCGTCGTCGTCGGAGTCGGTGTCCGAGTCGTCGACGTCGATGTCGTCGACGTCCACGTCGACGTCCTCGAGGACGATCTCCTCGCCGTCCTCGTCGATCTCGGTCGTCTTCTTGGCCTCAGGCTCGTCGGCCTTCTTCGCCGCGACCTTCGTGGCCGGCTTCTCGGGCTCAGCCGCGACCTTCTTGGCGGCGGCCTTCTTGGCCGGCGCCTTGGCCGTGGTCGTCTTGCGGGTCGAGGTCGTCGCCGCCGCGGCACGGCCGGTGACGGCGGTGCCGAGGTCCACCGAGATGCCGAGCGTGCTCAGGTGACCGAGCAGGGCCTTCAGATGCCTGGGCTCGACCGCGGCATCCTCGCTGGCCTGGCGGACCTGGTCGGGACTCACCCGGCCGGTCGGCTTGGCCTGGTCGATCAGTGCCTTCACGGCAGGGTGGGCGAGTACCTCAGCGGGTATCTTGCGCGCGTTCGAGGACACGAACACCTCTCCGTCGAACTTGGTCGAGACTTATCAAAAACTCAGTTTGGGCGCGGCAGGGCCCGGGGTCGTCAAGAGCCGCAGATTCATTCTGCCACGGTGATGGTGAACATTCCCCATCCGGGGCGTCGTGTTCCCCATCAGCTCATCCGGCTGCTTTGGCTGCGGCCTTCTTCTGCTGTTTGTAGTCACGCACCTTCTGCAACGACGCAACGTCGACGACGTCAGCCACAGAACGGTAACCATCGAGCGCGTAGTCACCGACGGCCTCCTGCCAGCCCTCGGGCCTCACCCCCAGCTGCTTGGCCAGCAGCGAGACGAAGATCTGCGCCTTCTGCTTGCCGAAGCCAGGAAGCGCCTGGACCCGCTTGAGCAGATCCTTGCCGCTGGCGGCCTCGGTCCAGAGCCGGGTGACGTCTCCACCGTACTCGTTGGTCACGATGGCCGCGATCCCCTGCACCTTCGCCGACATCGAGCCGGGGAACCGGTGGATCGCCGGCGGGGTCGAGGCGATCGTCTTGAACTCCTCGGGGTCCATCTCGGCGATCGTGGCAGGATCCAGGTGCCCGAGGCGGGTCACCAGCTTGTGGCCTCCCTTGAACGCATCCTCCATCCGGTACTGCTGATCAAGGGCCATGCCCAGCAGCAGCGCGAACGGGTCGTCGGAGAGCAGCTTGTCGGCGGCCTCGTCGCCGGTGATGTGGAGCGAAGGCATAAGGGACATCCTGCCTCATCTCGCGGCTCGGCACCGCGTCATGCCTGTGGAAAGCGGGTCGCGCCGATCCGGCATCCGTTGCACGCTAGGCCCATGGCCTCCCTGTCCACCCTGTCTGAGACGTCCGTCGAAGGGCTGCACGAGCCGCTCTCGCCCGTGATCGAGAAGCGGCTGAGACGCGCGGTGCTCGATCACACCGCCACCGAGCACCGTCGATCGTTCCTGCCGCTCGTCCACCTCGGCATCCCCGGGGGCAAGGAGGTCGCCCACGCACATCGCGAGGACGAGCCCACCGACCCGTGGCTGCGGGCCGACATCATCCACAGCATGCGGCGCCGGGTCGGTGTGCCGGACCCGATCGTGTGGCTGACCCGAGCCGGTAGTACTGAGATCGAGGACGTCGACCTCCGCTGGCTCGCCGCCGCCCGGCAGGCGTTCCGGGAGATCGATGCACCCCTGACGTACGTCGTGGTGACCCGCAACGCCTGGGTCGACCCGCGCTCGGAGCTGAGCCGCAGGTGGAAGCGGCTGCGCTACCGCAACGACTAGGCCGGCCGGCTGAGCGCCTCCTCCCAGGCCGTGGGAGGAACCGCGCCGTCGAGCATCTGCGCCACCAGCACGCCGAGGCCGTGGTGGGGATCGCTCGCGAAGCACCGGTCGAGCGCGCACCACGCGAGCGCGCCGTCACCGCCCAGCCAGGCGGCGAAGGCCAGCACCGCGGCCGGGTGGGCGACGTGGTCGTCGGGGCTGCGGCGTACGACATCGGTCCACAGGCGCACGTGGGCCCTGGCCTCCTCCCGGGTCATCCCGCCCCAGGCAGCGTCGCGACGCTGCGGGTCGCGCAGGGCCAGCAGCAGCGAGGCGACCTGGTCGGCCGACAGCACGGTTCCGGCGACCGCGTCGTCGACCAGCCGGCCGACCTCGTAGATCTTCATCGAAGAGGCCTGTCCCAGCGCCGACTCGGTCTCGGCGACGGCCGCGGGGTCCGAGGCGATCGAGGCGGCCAGCTCGGAGCGGGAGCGGCGCACCAACTGCCCGTCGTAGACCGCCTGGGCACGGAACGGATGCGCGCCGACGTCGAAGGGGACGCCGTCGTCGGGGACCCCGTGGAACCCGAGCGGGTCGAACCAGCGGCCGTCCTGGACCCGTAGGCACCCGATCAGGTCGATCTCGCACTCGGCGAGCCGCTCGGCGAGGCGGCGGGCGATCTTCGCCCCGAAGCGCGGACCACTGTCGTAGAGGACGAGGAGGACGCCGCGCACCTGGTGGCGGACCGCGGGTAGGATCAGGCTGTCGAGGCAGGCCTCGACCTCGCCGGGCGGGGGCAGGTCGATCCTGCCGTGGACCTGGTGGGCACCGCCGAAGGTCAGCATGACGATCGACTTCTCGGGCTGGAAGCCGAGCAGGACAGGGACGGCCGCAAGGACGTCCTCGGGACGGGCGATGGAGAGTTTCGTGGTCATGGGGACCACGATCCCCGCGACCCACCGACAGTTTCGGCGCCAAATGCGGAGCCTGTGGACAACCCTGTCCGCAACCGCACCTGTGGACGGTCAACGGCCCGAAACAGACTGTCCCCGCTGCCAGATAGGTTGCCACCATGAGAGCGCAGGCGTCGGTGATGCACCTCGACCTCGACGCGTTCTTCGCCTCGGTCGAGCAGCGCGACAAGCCGTCCCTGCGCGGCAAGCCGGTGATCGTGGGCGGCATCGGCGGGCGCGGAGTGGTCAGCACCGCCTCCTACGAGGCCCGGGTCTTCGGCGTCCGCTCGGCGATGTCGACCCGCGAGGCCCGCGCGCTGTGCGGCCACGCCGCCTTCCTCTACCCGCGCTTCCATGCCTACAAGCTGGTCAGCGAGCAGGTCTTCGGCATCCTGCGCGACCTCTCGCCGCTGGTCGAGCCGCTCTCGCTCGACGAGGCCTTCGTCGATCTCGCCGCGGCCGATCTCCCCGACCTCGAGGTCGACACGGTGACCGCGACGGCCGAGCGGATCCGTGCGGAGGTCGCCGAGGTGACCGGCGGCCTGAGCGCGAGCGTCGGCCTGGCCAGCTCGAAGTTCATCGCCAAGATCGCCAGCGACCTGGACAAGCCCGACGGTCTGGTGGTCGTGGCGCCCGGCACCGAGCTCGACCTGCTCCGCCCGATGAACGTCAAGGTGATCCCCGGGGTCGGCCCGGCCACCGCCGAGCGCCTGCGCCGGGCCGGCATCCACACCGTGGCCGATCTGGAGCAGGTCAGCGTCGAGGAGCTCGTACGCCTCGTCGGCAAGTCCCACGGCACCAACCTCTACAAGCTGGCCCGAGCCCAGGACGACCGGCGCATCGAACCCGAGCGCGAGACCAAGTCGGTCAGCGTCGAGGGCACCTACGACACCGACCTCACCGACCGGCCGCTCATGGAGCAGATCCTCACCCGGCAGGCCACCGAGGTCGCCGCCCGGCTGAAGAAGAACGGGCTCTCGGGGCGCACCATCACGATCAAGGTCAGGCTCTACGACTTCACCACGATCAACCGCTCCGCGACCCTCCCGGCCCCGACCGACCAGGCCGGCACCATCGCCCGGCTGGCCAGGACCCTGCTCGGCGAGCTCTTCACCGCGGGCGAGACGGCCGGCGGCGTACGCCTTCTCGGGGTCGGCGTCTCCGGCCTGGCCGACTGGATCCAGGAGGACCTCTTCGGAGAGGACGTCGATGAGGAGACCGAGCCCGACCTTCCGCTGCCCGAGCCGGTGCGGCGGCCGACCTGGGCGGCCGGGATGGACGTCGTCCACGCGGAGATGGGCCGCGGCTGGGTCTGGGGCTCGGGGCGGGGCGTCGTCACGGTGCGCTTCGAGACCGCCGACACTCCCGCCGGCCCGGTGAGGTCCTACTCCGCCGACGACCCCGACCTGCAGCCCTACAGCGAGCCCTGACGGCCGCTCCCCCGGGGCGGCCCGGGGCCTCCTCGCCCCGGCAGGCAGGTGCGGTATCGCGCCGCGCAACCAGGCTGTGCGATAGCGCCAGGACATAGGTCCAACATCTTGTATCAATCCCTTGACACAACGGAACTTGTACCGAAGGCTTGACACAAGTCGCCTACCGAGGAGGTCTCGTGTCTGGAATCGTGTTGCTCGTGCCGGCCCTGATGGTCGTCGTGCTCGCGCTGGTGGTCACCGCATGCGTCGCCCTCGCCGTACGTCCCCGTGACGACTTCTCGATCGCCCGGGAGTGGCGGTGGGTGAGATGGAGCAGACTGCTCGGCATCGCGCTCGGCGTGCTGATCGCGGTGCTGCTCGTGAGCCACCCGTCGTTCGCCACCGGCGGCATCGGCACGATGATCGCTCCCGCAGGCTTCGGCCTCGGCGCGCTCCTCGGCGTGGCCGCCGGCGAGACGATCGTCCGCGCGCCACGACCGGTCGGGCCACGGACCGCATCGCTGCAGCGCCGGTCGGCGGCCGCCTATCTGCCCAGGCCGACGTCGTACGCCGTCGCGACCGGCCTCGCGCTGCTCGTCGCCACCCTCGTCCTGACCACGCTCACCGCGCAGAGCGACGGCTACCTCGGCGACGGGCGAGCCATCGGGTGCCAGGCCGGGAACATCGCGCAGTCGCACAGCCCCTACCCCGGCTCGTTCTACGCCGTCCCGCTGGCGATCGTGCTGGGCGTCGTCCTGGCGACCGCCGCGGTCGCAGCCGTCAGCGTCGTCCGCCGCCCCCGCGGTCTCGCCACGACCGATGCGGGCGACGACCAGCTCCGCACGCGGTCGATGACCGTCATCGTCGCCGCCGTCGGGATCGCGGTCGGCACCAGCCTGACCGGCATCGCCGGGACCGCCGCGGCAGGGCTCCTCAGCCTCGGCGCCGGGTGCGCGCCCGCCTGGATGCCCGTCGCGGGGTGGCTCCTGATCCCGACCGCGATCATCGGCCTCGGCCTCGCGGCATGGTGCCTGGTGCGCCTGTTCGTCGACGACAGCCTCACGAGCGCGGGCGCGACCCCCGCCCAGGCGACCGCGGAGCACGCATGAGGATCACCGTCGACCCGGACTCCGGCACACCGCCGTACGAGCAGATCAGGCAGCACATCGACGACCTGATCACCACCGGTTCGCTCGCCACCGGCCACCGTCTCCCGACCGTGCGTCAGCTCGCCGGCGATCTCGGCCTCGCACCCGGCACGGTGGCCCGCGCCTATCGTGAGCTGGAGCAGGGTGGCCTGGTCCAGACCCGGCGCGGCGCCGGCACCCGGGTCATCGGCAGCGAGCGCCCCGCAGCCGACCCGCTGCTCGCCAAGGCCAGGGCGTACGTCGCCTCTGCTCGTGCGCTCGGTTGCGACGACTCGCAGGTCAGGGACGCGCTCGAGCGGGCTCTCACCGACTCCTCACCTCAGCGGGGATAGGGTCGCGTTCATGTCTGCAGCCCACTCGTCGACGCCCTGGCCGGTCGCACCGAAGAAGCCCTCGTCCAAGCAGTTCCACGGCCTGACCCGGACCGATGACTACGAGTGGCTCCGCGAGAAGGAGAACCCCGAGGTCATCGCCTACATCGAGGCCGAGAACGCCTACACCAGGGAGCAGACCGACCACCTCGCCGACCTCCGCTCGCAGATCTTCGAGGAGATCAAGGCGCGCACCCTCGAGACCGACCTGAGCGTCCCGACGCGCTCGCGCGGCTACTGGTACTACGGCCGCAGCTTCGAGGGCAAGCAGTACGGAGCGAGCTGCCGGGTGAAGGTCGCCGACCTCGACGACTGGACTCCCCCGACCCCGGCCGACGTAACCCACGACCAGCCCGCGCTCCCCGGCGAGGAGGTCCTGCTCGACCTCGACGCGCTCGCCGAGGGCCACGACTTCTTCAGCCTCGGCGGGTCCTCGGTGAGCCCGAGCACCACCCTGTTGGCCTACGCGACCGACGTCGCCGGCGACGAGCGCTACACCGTACGCGTCAAGGACCTCACCACCGACGAGCTGCTCGACGACGAGCTCACCAACGTCCACGGCGGCGCGACCTGGGACCGCGACTCGGCCAACCTCTACTACACGACCGCCGACGAGTCCTGGCGTGCCGACAAGATCTGGCGCCACCGTCTCGGCACCACCCAGGAAGAGGACGAGCTCGTCTTCCACGAGACCGACGACCGGTTCTGGGTCGGTGTGGGGCGCACCAAGTCCGACCGGTTCATGTTCATCGGCACCGCCGCGAAGATCACCGCCGAATACCGCTTCCTCGACCTCGACGACCCCGACGCCGGGTGGCAGGTCTTCGCCGCCCGCGAGGAGGGCGTCGAATACTCGGTCGAGCACGCCACCATCGCCGGCGAGGACGTCTTCCTGGTCACCCACAACGCCTCGGGCCCCGACTTCGAGATCGCGACCGCGCCGACGGCGCCGACCCCGCGCGAGGAGTGGCAGCCGCTCCTCCCCCATACCCCCGGCGTACGTCTGGAGGACGTCGACGCCTTCGCCGGCCACCTGGTCGTCCACCAGCGCAGCGAGGGTCTGACCCAGCTCCGCATCCTGGAGCTCGGCGAGAACGGGGTCGCCGACGACTACCTGGTGAAGTTCGACGACGAGCTCTACACCATCGGCTCCGGCTCCAACCCGTCCTTCGAGACCCCGGTCGTGCGGCTCGGCTACACCACGATGCGCACCCCGGCCTCCGTCTACGACTACGACGTACGCAGCCGCGAGCTGACCCTGCTGAAGCAGGCCCCGGTGCTCGGGGGCTACGACCGCGACGACTACGAGGAGCACCGGCTCTGGGCCACGGCCGAGGACGGCGTACGGGTGCCGATCTCGATCGTGGCGAAGAAGGGCCTCCACGAGCAGGGGCCGATCCCGGTGCTGCTCTACGCCTACGGCTCCTACGAAGCCAGCATGGACCCCTACTTCTCGATCGCGCGGCTGAGCCTGCTCGACCGCGGGATCGGGTTCGCGATCGCCCACATCCGCGGCGGCGGCGAGATGGGCCGCGCGTGGTACGACGACGGGAAGATGCTGAAGAAGCAGAACACCTTCTCCGACTACATCGCGTGCGCGCTTCACCTCGCCGAGTCGGGCTGGTCGACCCCGTCCACGATCATCGCCGAGGGTGGCTCCGCCGGTGGGCTGCTGATGGGCGCGGTCGCCAACCAGGCGCCCGACGCCGTGGGTGCCGTCGTCGCGGCCGTCCCGTTCGTGGACGCCCTGACGACCATGCTGGACGCGACGCTGCCGCTGACCGTCACCGAGTACGACGAGTGGGGCAACCCGGAGGCAGACAAGGAGACCTACGACTACATGTCCTCCTACGACCCCTACACGAACGTCACCGCCCAGCACTACCCGCCGATCCTGGCCGAGACCAGCATCAACGACACCCGCGTGCTCTACGTCGAGCCGGCGAAATGGGTCGCCAAGCTGCGTGCCACCGCAGAGAATCCTGGTGACGTACTCCTGAAGACGGAGATGGCGGCCGGACATGGCGGGGTCTCGGGGCGCTACAAGGCATGGGAGGACCGGGCGTTCAGCCTTGCCTGGATGATCGACCAGGTGACCTCTTCATAGGGCATATCTGCGGAGTTCTCGGGGTACTCCATGAGAAACCCCTGAGATTCACCTCATGATGCAACTTATCGCCCGCGGCGTACGTCGAACCGGACAAGAGATCGAAGACGGATTCGATGACAAGGCGCTCTACCAGGGAACACCTGGGAGGGGCGAAGCGTTGAAACCACCGTGAGGCCACAAACCTCACCGTGAGGAGGTTCCCATGGCGACACGCACCGCAACCGCCACCCGAGAGATCGAGGGCCGTGACAGCGTCGGGCTGTATCTCGACGAGATCGCCCGCAACGAGCTCCTGGATGCCGCCAAAGAGGTTGAGCTGTCCAAGGCGATCGAGGCCGGCCTGATGGCCGAGCACCTCTTGGCCGAGGGCCGCGTCGGCCGCAAGAAGGCACCCGGTGGAGCCACCCGAGCCGAGCTGGAGTGGCTGGCCGAGGAGGGCCACCGCGCCACCCGTGAGTTCATCAACGCCAACCTGCGACTGGTGGTGTCCATCGCGCGCAAGTACGGCCGCGCGCAGATGCCGATGCTCGACCTGATCCAGGAAGGAAACACCGGCCTGATCCGGGCCGTGGAGAAGTTCGACTACACCAAGGGCTACAAGTTCTCGACGTACGCCACGTGGTGGGTGCGCCAGGCGATCACCCGAGGCATCGCCCAGCAGGCGCGCGTGGTCCGGCTTCCGGTCCACGTCGTCGAGGAGCTCAACCAGGTCGGCGGCGCCCGCCGCACCCTGGAGCGCCAGCTCGGCCGTGACCCCGAGCCGGAAGAGATCGCCGCCGAGCTCGGTATGGACATCGACCGCGTCCTCGACCTGCTCTCCTGGGGTCGTGACCACGTCTCGCTCGACACACCGATCGACGAGGACGGCGACACCTCGCTGGGTGACCTGATGGCCCAGGAGTCGGCGCCGTCGCCGGACATGGACGTCATCGACGTCGAGTCGCGCGAGCGGCTCAACTCGCTGGTCGGCCAGCTCGACGAGCGTTCCGCCGACATCGTCCGCTCCCGCTACGGCCTCACCGACGGCCGTCAGCACAAGCTCGCCGACATCGGCGTCAAGCACGGCATCTCGGCCGAGCGCGTACGCCAGCTGGAGCGTGAGGCCCTGCAGAAGCTGCGCCGCTTCGCCGACCCAGACCTCGCGGCCTGACCTGTCACCCAAGATTCGGCGCTCCTCGCATGAGGGGCGCCGAATCTGCACTTTTGGCGGGCGAGAATGCAGTTTTGGGCGATGAAAGTGGAGTCTCGTCGCCCACAACTACCGATTCGGCCCGCCACAACGACGGTTTCGGCGGTCAGTAGCCTCCGGGCGGCGGGGCCATCTCCAGGCGTACCCCGATCAGCCGGATCGGGCGGTCCTTCTCGACACGCTCCAGGAGCGCCTCGGCCTCGTCGGCGAGGCGTTCGCCGTCCAGAGTGGGCTCGGGCAGCTTGTGGCCGCGGGTGACGGTGAAGAACGGCTTGAGCCGCACCTTGATCTCCACCCGGGTCACCGGGCGATCCTCCTTCACCACGTCCTCCAGGCACTCCGCGCACAGGCGGCGGGTCGCGGCGACAATGTCGGGCCACTCCACGAGGTCCTGCTGGAAGGTCTCCTCGTGGCCGTGGCCGCGGGCGACCCACGGCGACGGGTCCACCGGGCTGGTGTCGGCGCCTCGACCCAGCCGGCGCAGCCACGGGCCCGTCGTGGGACCGATCGCGGCGGCCAGCCCCTCCGCCGAGGCCGCACCCAGATCGGCGACCGTCTCGATCCCGAGCCCGGCCAGCCGCTTCGCGGTCTTCGCCCCGATCCCCCACAGCGCGTCGGTCGGGCGGTGGCCCATCTCGGCGTCCCAGGTCTCGTGGGTGATCCGGTAGACGCCGGTCCCCCGCAGCCGGCCGTCCGGACCGGGCTCATGGCCGCCCGCCCCGGCCTCGCGCGCGACCGCACCGTCGACCCGCTGCTTGGCGAACCCCGTCGCGAGCTTCGCCTGCAGCTTGTTGTCGCCGACCCCGACCCCGCTGCGCAGCCGGGTGCGCTCGAGCACCAGGTCGCGTACGTCCTGGGCGAAGGCCGCGGGATCGCCGAGGTCACCGTGGCCGGGGCCGGGCCCGAGGAACGCCTCGTCCCAGCCGAGCACCTCGACCAGGACGGGTACGCCGCCCCACTCCAGCGACCGCAGCGTGTCCATGACGCCCGCCGAGGCCTCGTCGTAGGCGACGTGGTCGACCGGCAGCAGCACCGCATCAGGACACTTCCGCACCGCCAGGCGCAGCGGCATCCCGGAACCCACACCGTGGGCCCGCGCCTCGTAGGAGGCCGTCGAGACCACCGCCCGCTCGGTCGGGTCCCCACGCCCGCCCACGATCACCGGCTTCCCGGCGAGCTCGGGCCGCCGCAGCACCTCGACCGCCGCGATGAACTGGTCCAGGTCGACGTGCAGCACCACGCTCATGGGTCGATGGTGCCACGGACGGACCAGCGAGGGGGTCAGCCTTCGGAGGCCGCCTCGGAGAGCGCCGCAGAGGCCTTCTCCGCCTGCTCGCGTACGTCACCGGGCACCGGCACCCCGCTGGCGGTGCGCTGCTGCCACATCTGCATGGCGACGACCTTGGCCGCCGCGTCCTCGACACGGGCATGGTCGAGGCGCCCGGACCGGAGGGCCTTGACGACGCTGCGGTGGGCGGCGCGGGAGTTGGCCGGCATCAGCAGGAGGTCGGCGCCGGCCTCGAGGGCGGCGACCGAGGGCTTCTTGGTGGTGGTCGTGACCGCGCCCATGCCCAGCGAGTCGGTGACGGCGACGCCGTCGAAGTCGAGGTCGTGGCGGAGCAGGTCGTAGATCGGCGCCGCCATGCTGGCCGGCTTCCCGGGGGCCACCGCCTTCACGTCGACGTGGCTGACCATGACGGCCGGGGCCCCGGCGTCGATGGCTGCGTCGAACGGCACCAGGTCGCGACGCTTCAGCTTCTTCATCCTGAAGTCGAGCTCCTGGAGCCCGAGATGGGTGTCGCCGGTGACCGCCCCGTGGCCCGGGAAGTGCTTGGTGGTGGAGACCAGGCCGGCGTCGTTGTATCCCTGCACGGCCGCGGAGACCGCAGCGGCAGCGATCTTCGGGTCCTCGCTGGGCGAGCGGGAGCCGATCGTGGGGTCGGCCGCACCGATGGTCACGTCGGCCACGGGCGCGAACACCCAGGTGAAGCCCAGGTCACGCAGCTCGAGCGCGGTCGTCCGCGCGGCATCGGTCGTCACCCGGACGCCCTTGCCGGGCTTCGCCTCGATGGCATCACCCGCGCGGGCGAACTCGGGGAACTCCGTGGCCACGCCGCGCAGGTGGGAGACCACTCCGCCCTCCTGGTCGACGCCGATCACCGCGGGGAACGAACGGCCGTCCGCCGCCACCGCGCGGGAGACCGCCGCGGTCGTCTCGCGCACCTGCTGCTCGTCGACGACGTTCTCGCCGGTCACGCTGACCCCGGCGAGGTGGAGCCTGCGCACCATCCTCGCGGCCTTGGCCGGATCGGTGCCGTGGTAGCGGCCGACGATCACCTGGCCGGCGAGCTTCTCGTCGTCCCAGCCCGCGACCAGCTCACGGGCCGTCGCCAGCTCACCGCGCGTCGGGCCCCAGGCGAGCGGCGTGGTGTCCGCCGTCGAATCGGTCTTCGTCGTGGCCGCCGCCGGCCTGCCCGGCTCGACCTCCGTCGGCTCCCACAGGGTCACCGCCGCGGCTCCCGCGCCGGCCGCCAGGACCAGTACGGTCCCCGCGATCACCGGCCGCATCCAGCGCCACGCGCGATGCTGCTGCTCCCCTGATTCGGTGTGCTTGCCCCCAGTCACGCGGCCGAGTATGTCAGCAACCCCCGCCTACGACCGCGTTCCGGCGAGTGAGTCGTAGATCTCCCGCACCCGCTTGCGCAGGTCCTCGAGGCTGCCGGTGTTGTCGATGACGTACGTCGCCGCGGCGAGCCGGTCCTCGCGGCTGGCCTGCGCGGAGATCCGGGCGCGGACATCGGCCTCGGCCATCCCGCGCGCGACCGCACGCTCGATCTGCGTCTCCACCGGCACGTCGACGACGATCACCTCGTCGAAGAAGGGCGCGTAGCCCACCTCGACCAGCAGCGGGATGTCGTTGACGACCAGCTTCCCCGCCGCCCGCCCGGCTTCCTCGAGCTCCGCGGAGCGCGCCCCGACCAACGGGTGCACGATCGCGTTGAGCCGCTCGCGGGCGCCCTCGTCGGCGAAGACGATCTCCCCCACCTGGGCCCGGTCCAGCTCACCGGACTCGGTCAGGACCGTGGGCCCGAACTCCTCGACGACGGCCGCAAGACCCGGTGTGCCCGGCTCGACGACCTCACGGGCGATCTTGTCCGAGTCGACGATCACGGCCCCGCACCCGGCCAGCAGCTCCGACACCGTGCTCTTCCCCGAGGCGATCCCGCCGGTGAGTCCTACGCGCATGGCGAGACCCTACTAGGCCGTCGCGGGCTCCCCGCAGGCGAACCGGCGCCGATAGGCCTGCGGGGACAGACCCCGCACCCGGGTGAAGTGGTGGCGCAGCGCCGCCGCGTTGCCGAAGCCGACCTCGCCCGCGATCCACTCGACCGACCGGTCGCTGCGCTCCAGCAGCTCCTCGGCGCGGCGGACCCGCTGGGCGGTGATCCAGGCATAGGGCGTGGCCCCGGTCTCGGCACGGAACCGTCGGGCAAACGTACGCGGCGACATCAGCACCTGCCGGGCGAGCGAGTCCACGTCGAGCTCCTCGTGGAGATGGGCCGTGATCCACGCCAGCAGGGGCCCCAGCGTCTCCGCTTCGGGCTCGGGGACCGGGTGGGAGATGAACTGGGCCTGTCCCCCGTCACGCTGCGGCGGGACGACCATCCGGCGGGCGACCGCGGAGGCGACCGCGGCACCGTACTCCTGACGCCAGATGTGCAGCGCGGCGTCGAGCACCGAGGCCGTGCCGGCGCTGGTGACGATCTGCCCGGTGTCGACGTAGAGCACCTCGGGCACGACCCTCGACTCAGGGAAGCGGCGCTGGAGCTCGGTGGCGTACTTCCAGTGGGTGGTGCACTCGATCCCGTCGAGGAGGCCGGCCTCCCCCAGCGCGAAGGCGCCCGAGCAGGCGGTGAGGAACCGGGCGCCGCGGGCGTGGGCGCGCAGCAGCGCGTCCTTCACGTCCACGGGCAGCGTGCCGTGCGGTCCGCCGAAGGCGGGGATCGCGATCAGGTCGGCCTCCTCGAGCCGCTCCAGGCCGTGGAGGGCCTCGACCCCGAAGCCGAGGTTGGTGCGCACCATCCCCGCCGTCGGCGCGCACACCGCGAAGTCGAGATAGGGCACCCCGTCGTCACGTCGGTCGATGGCGAAGGCCTCGCAGACCGCACCGAACTCGAAGGGGGCGACACCGTCCCAGATCACCGCAGCGACGTTCCTAAGCACCTCAGAAGGGTGCCAGTTGGCAGGAATTCGCGCAACTTAGGCATTTCTGCCAATGTGGCAGGAATACCTGGTAGCGAAGAATTACTGCCATGAACACAGCACTCATCGTCCTCATCGCCCTGCTCGCCGTCGCCGCGTACGCCACCTTCACCTCGGTCCGCCACGACCGCCCCAAGGCCGCTCCCCGGTCCCACGCCATCGACCCGGCCTTCCAGCCCGCGGCCAGGCTCCCCTAGAAAGCCGAATGCCCGGCCCCTCGAAAGGGGCCGGGCATTCGTGCGTTTCAGAACGTCAGCTCAAGGCGTTCACTGACCGCCGGTCAGCTTCTCGCGGAGAGCCTGCAGCGCCTCGTCGGAGGCGAGCGAGCCGCCCTCGTCCTCGGAGATGGTCTCGTCGACCGAGCCACCGGAGGAGTAGGAGGTGGCCTCGCCGGCCTCGGCAGCCTTCTCGGCGGCCTCCTGCTGCTGCTTGATGTGGGCCTCCCAGCG
This sequence comes from Nocardioides sp. NPDC126508, assembly GCA_040302365.1. GTDB lineage: Bacteria > Actinomycetota > Actinomycetes > Propionibacteriales > Nocardioidaceae > Nocardioides. Next base: position 257,178 of record JBEOUM010000001.1, on the reverse strand, counting down.
GGCGTGGGCCTGAGCGTACTGCTCCTCCCACTTCGCGCGCTGCTCGTCGTAGCCCTCGAGCCACTCGCCCGTCTCCGGGTCGAAGCCCTCGGGGTAGATGTAGTTGCCCTGGTCGTCGTAGGTCGCCGGCATGCCGTAGAGGGTCGGGTCGAACTCCTCGACGTCGGTCGAGGTGACCGTCTCGTTGGCCTGCTTGAGCGACAGCGAGATCCGGCGACGCTCGAGGTCGATGTCGATGATCTTGACCATGACGTCGTCGTTGACCTGGACGACCTGCTCGGGGATCTCCACGTGGCGCTCGGCCAGCTCGGAGATGTGCACCAGGCCCTCGATGCCCTCCTCGACGCGGACGAACGAACCGAACGGCACCAGCTTGGTGACCTTACCCGGGACGATCTGGCCGATCTGGTGAGTGCGGGCGAAGTGCTGCCACGGGTCCTCCTGGGTCGCCTTCAGCGACAGGGAGACACGCTCGCGGTCCATGTCCACGTCGAGAACCTCGACGGTGACCTCGTCACCGACGGTGACGACCTCGGACGGGTGGTCGATGTGCTTCCAGGACAGCTCCGAGACGTGGACGAGACCGTCGACGCCGCCGAGGTCCACGAACGCACCGAAGTTGACGATCGAGGAGACGACACCCTTGCGGATCTGACCCTTCTGGAGCTGGGTCAGGAAGCCGTGGCGAACCTCGGACTGGGTCTGCTCGAGCCAGGCACGGCGCGACAGGACCACGTTGTTGCGGTTCTTGTCGAGCTCGATGATCTTGGCCTCGAGGGTCTGGCCGACGTACGGCTGCAGGTCGCGGACGCGACGCATCTCCACCAGGGAGGCGGGGAGGAAGCCACGCAGGCCGATGTCCAGGATGAGACCACCCTTGACGACCTCGATGACCGCGCCCTCGACGACGCCGTCCTCCTCCTTGACCTGCTCGATCGTGCCCCAGGCGCGCTCGTACTGCGCACGCTTCTTGGACAGGATCAGGCGGCCTTCCTTGTCCTCCTTCTGGAGCACCAGGGCCTCGACCTTGTCGCCGACCTCGACAACCTCGGACGGGTCGACGTCGTGCTTGATCGAGAGCTCGCGCGACGGGATGACACCTTCGGTCTTGTAACCGATGTCGAGCAGGACCTCGTCCCGGTCGACCTTGACGATGACACCGTCCACGATGTCGCCGTCGTTGAAGTACTTGATGGTCTCGTCGATCGCGGCGAGGAAGTCCTCTTCCGACCCGATGTCGTTGATCGCGACCTGAGGCGCGTCGTAGTCAGGAAGAGGAATGTTGAGCGTGCTCGTCATAAGGGAGGTGGTTTCCTTGGGTGGACAGATATCGTCGGGTTCACTCACGGCTGAAGTACGGGTCGGCCACCCCTCGCCGGCACCAGCACAAACAGGCTTCGTCGCCCGGTGTGAGCCGGCGGCCGAGGTAGCAAGCCAAGGTCCACTAGGTCTGGGACCCGGGCAGACTTCAGACGCAGTTTCCAAGCCTACGCTCCACTCACAGGCCCCGTCCAACTGTCGGCGTCACCCTGCGGGGCCTACGCTGTAGAGGTGGACCAAGCCATCAGCCCGGTCGTCCGACCGGAGGCGCCCATCGATCCCTTCGGCGCGATCGAAACCATCGAGACCACCGGCCCGGTCGTCAGAGCCGAGCGGCGCACCGTCGGGGAGGCCGAGTCGCGTCGCGCGAACGGCCCCGACTGGGACCGCTACGCCGACGAGTACCAGGCGACCCACGGGCCGTTCCTCGGCGAGGCCGGGTTCGTCTGGGGCCCGGAGGGCCTGACCGAGGCCGATCTCGGCATCCTCGGCGACGTCAGCGGCAAGGACGTCCTCGAGCTCGGCTCCGGCGCCTGTCAGTGCTCGCGGTGGGTGAACACCCAGGGCGGGCGTGCGATCGGGCTGGACCTCTCCGGCCGCCAGCTCCAGCACTCCCGTCGCCTCGACGAGCAGACCGGCGTCGTGGTGCCCGCGGTGCAGGCCACCGCGACCGACCTGCCCTTCGCCGACAGCTCCTTCGACGTGGTCTTCTGCTCCTTCGGGGCGCTGCAGTTCGTCAGCGACATCGCCCACGCGGTCGACGAGGCCGCCCGCGTGCTGCGGCCCGGCGGCCGCTTCGCGTTCTCGATCACCCACCCGACGCGGTGGATGTTCCCCGACGACCCCGGCCCCGAGGGCCTCATCGCGGCGCAGTCCTACTGGGACCGCACCCCCTACGTCGAGGTCGACGACGAGACCGGCAAGGTGTCGTACGTCGAGCACCACCGCACCCTCGGAGACTGGGTGTCGCTGCTGGCCGGTGCCGGGTTCCGGATCACCGACCTGGTCGAGCCCGAGTGGCCCGAGGACCACGAGCGGGTCTGGGGTGGCTGGTCACGGACCCGGGGGCTGTTGACCCCCGGGACCGCGATCTTCGGCGCTGATCTGGCCTGAGCCGGACCTGATCCGGACCTGTCTCAGGCGTCCACCAGCGTGCGGTCGTCCGCAGCGGCGTGGGCGCCACCGTTGGGCTTGCGGCCGCGCAGGACCAGCCAGAGGCCGACCAGCAGGAGGATCAGGCCCGCGACGAGACCGCCGACGGGGATCCAGGTGCCGATCAGGTTGAGCTTGGCGATGTTGGCCTTGGCGTCCTCGGCGTTGGTCGCGATGGTCTTGTCGGAGTAGCTCATCTCGGCGTCGATCAGCACGGTGTCGCCGGTGACCATCTTCTGGGTGGCGCTCTGGTCGATGTAGGAGCCGGTGGTGGGCTCGACGTAGATCGTCTGGGTCGCCTCGTAGGTGCCGCGGACGTCGTCGTCGGTGCCGATCTCCTCGTCGTCACCGGGCGAGAGGACCGCGTCGTCGGAGGAGGCGGAGACCTCGTACTGGTAGGTCTTCACACCCTTGACCTCGACGTCGTCGACGTACTTGGCGACCACGGTGTTGCCGAGGGTGCCGTCCCAGTACTCGTAGTCGTGGCGCTGGGTGTCGAACGGGAACTTGCCGGCCAGACCCTTCATCCCGGGGACGGCCCGGTCCTCACCGACGTACTTGGCCTGGTCCTCGACGACCTCGGAGGTCTTGCGGTCCATGGCGTAGGCACGGGTGGTCACGAGCACCGCGCGGTCGTCCTTCTTAGGGTCGAGACAGGCCGGCGGGTTGTCCTCCTGGATCACGATGCAACCGGCCTCGATGAAGACGACCACGTCGTCGGTCGAGTCCTTCGGCGCCGCCTCCGTCGTCCGGGTGTACTTCACCGGAACTGGGGTGTCCGACTTGGCCAGCGCACCGCTGGCGGTGCCGTCGAGCACGGTCGTGGTGTTCACGTTGAGCGGCACGGTCGCCGCGGCGCCCCTGCCCCAGAAGCCCGCCACTGCGGCGGCGACCAGCGCAAACGCGCCGACCAGCAAGAAGACGTAACCAATCACTCTTCGCATGTTTCTGCCCCTCCCAAGGCCTCAGGTCCCCCCTCGATCCGCGAACCGTAGCAGCAATACCCGGAGAGGTGTGCAACGGGTCACAAACCGCTGTGCGACACTTCCTCTTCGTGTCATCCCCCCACCCCGCATCCACCGCTGCCGCGTCCGTCGACGACGGCATGCTGGCGACCCCGCGGAAGGTCCTCGCCGTCGCGCTCGCCATGATCGTGGCCCAGCTCGCCTTCCGCGCCTGGGCGATCAGCGGGTCGTGGTATCGCTTCGACGACGCCAACTTCATGTCCAAGCTGATGTCGGACGGGCTCTCGGCCGACCTGCTCTTCCACGGCTTCGCCGGTCACCTGATGCCGGGCGCGTTCGCGCTGACGGCCTGGAACTTCTCGCTTGACCATTACGCGTGGGCCTACCCCGCCGTCGAGCTGCTCGTCCTGCAGGCGGTCGCGAGCCTCGGTGCCCTGGTGTTCCTGTGCTCCGCGTTCGGCAAGCGGCGCGGGATCCTGCCGCCCCTGGCACTCTTCCTGTTCTCCTCGATCAGCCTGCCGGCGTTCCTGACCTGGGGTCCGGGCATCACCCAGCTGCCGTTCCTCGCGGCGATCTTCTGGGGGTCGTGGGCCCACCTCGGCTACCTGCGTACGCGGCGGTTCCGCTGGGCCCTGCTGACGATGCTCATCACCCTCGCCGCGATCGCCTTCGGCGAGAAGGCGATGCTGCTGTTCTGGCCGTACGCCGTGCTGGCGCTGGGCTGGTTCGCCACCGGCGACATCCTGACCCGGCTGCGGACGATCCTGACCCGCTACCTGCCGGGCGTGCTCCTCTACGGGGTGGTCTCGATCGGCTCCGCCGTCGCCTACCTCACGCTGGGGGCCGGCTCGTCGGAGGCGTCCGGGAGCGCCGACGCCAACGGGTTCGCGCTGGTCGCCCAGCGGTTCCTGTTCGAGTCGTGGGCGCCGGGCGTGGTGGGCGGGCCGCTGCGCTGGACGTGGCTGGAGGGCAACTCCTCCGGCTGGGCCGAGCCCGGCGCGGTGGTCTCGGTGCTCGCGGTCGGGGTGCTGGCGCTGCTGACCTACGAGCTCGGCCGCACCCGCTCGATCGCGCTGCGGGCGTGGTGGCTGGTCGGTGGCATCGTCGTCATCGACATCGCGCTGATCACGGCCATCCGGGCCGGCGGCGTCGGCCCCGACATCGCGCTCGCCTACCGCTACCTCACCGACACGATCGCGGTCACCGCGATGGCGCTCGCGCTGGCCACGCTGCCGCTGCTCGGGGCGGAGGAGACGCTGGCCCCGACGCGTACGTCTGCGTTCCTCGACGTGCCGAAGCGGGTCGCGGTCGCGACGGCGGTCGTGACCGCGCTGGGGCTCTTCTCGTCCTACTCCTACGCCCAGGGATGGCACGACGACGACAACACCCGGCGCTACATCGACACCGTCCGCGCCGACCTGTCCGAGGCCGGCGAGCCGCTGCCGATGGCGGACGGGCCGGTGCCCGGATGGATGATCTGGGGCGCGTCATACCCCTACAACCAGGTCAGCCGGGTGCTCCACCCGCTCGCCGGCAAGATGGAATTTCCGCGGACCAGCACCGATCATCTCTACATGGTCGACGACGAGGGTCACATCCGCCCGGCGGCCGTCGACCCCGAACGACGCTCCGTCGGCGCGGTCGACACCACGCCCACCCTGGACCAGTGCGCGCTGCGGGTGCGCCAGACGCCGCTCCAGGTGAGCCTTGACGGCGGAGTCGACGGCGCGGGCTGGTGGATGCGGATCGCGTACGCGGCGGGCGAAGGCGACGCCGGCCGGATGCGCGTCACCGCCGGCGAGCACACCTACGACGTCGACATCGAGCCCGGGTTCCGCAGTCTCTACGTCCGCACCGGCGACGGCCGGTTCGACACAGTCGGCTTCCAGAGCCTCACCCCGGGCTCCAAGCCGTGCCTGGGCGGCATCGAGGTCGGCAAGGCGGTGCCCTTCGGAGACCCGATCTCGGGCCCGGCAGGTGAGGACTGATGGAGCGCCGGTTCCTGACCCTGGACGCGCTGCGCGCGGTGGGCGCGCTGATGGTCCTGCTGACCCATGTCGGCTTCCAGACCGGCCGCTACCCGCGGGGCTGGACGGGCGCGATGCTGGCCCACCTCGACCTCGGCGTGGCGCTCTTCTTCGTGGTCTCCGGGTTCCTCCTGGCCAGACCGTGGTTCGCGGCGAGCGCCGACGGAGCACCACCGCCGAGCACCGGGCGCTACCTGTGGAAGCGGGCGTTGCGGATCCTGCCGCTCTACTGGGTCGTCGTGGTCGTCTGTCTGACGTTCGCGCCGGCCAACGACGACGTCGGCGTCAGCGGGTGGATCGCCAACCTGACCCTGACCCAGATCTACACCCAGGACTCGCACGCCTACGGCCTGGCGCACATGTGGAGCCTGTGCACCGAGGTCGCCTTCTACCTAGCGCTCCCGCTCCTGGTGCGGCTGCTGACGCCCCGCGACCGTCTGGACGTACGTCGCGTGCTGCTCGGCTGCCTGGTGCTGTCGGTGGGCGGGGTGGTGTTCGCGGCCGGCGCCCGGAGCTGGTTCACGCAGCCGCTGGCGGCGGAGTGGCTTCCGGGCTACCTGCCGTGGTTCCTGGCCGGCACCGCGCTCGCGGCCTGCTCGGTCGACCCACGCCTGCGCGCGCGGCTGGACGCCGCCGCGCGCGACCTGGCCGGCTGGTGGCTGCTGGCCCTGGGCCTCTTCGTCGCCGCCTGCACGCCGATCACCGGCCCCATCGGCCTCGTGGAGGCGCCGACGCCGGCCGAGGCGGCGCTGCGGTGCTTGCTCTACGGCGCGATCGCCGTCTGCGTGATCTTCCCGCTGGTCTTCGGGCCCGAGCTCGAGGGGCCGGTACGCCGCTGGCTGGCCACGCCGCTGCCGAGCGCGCTGGGCGAGATCTCCTACGGCATCTTCTCGATCCACATGTTCGTGCTGCTGATCGGCATGGACCTGCTCGGCTACGAGGTCTTCGCCGACCGCTTCTGGACCGTGCTGGGGATGACGTTGATCGTCACCGTGCCGGTCGCGGCGCTCTCCTACCTGTTCTTCGAGCGCAGGGTGATGCGGCTGCGCGGCTGGCGTCCCTCGGCGCTGCGGCGCTCTGCTCCCGAGCCGGTGACCGAGCCGGTCACCGAGCGCGGTCCCGCCGAGGCGGCCGCGGCGGCAAGCACGACCGCCACCAGCGAGAGCGCCTGAGCCGTCCAGGCCGGCGGGTCCCAGGGCAGGTCCCACGCGGTCGGGAGGATCTCGACGACCAGGGCACCGGCGAGCAGCGCCGCACCCGACCCGGCGGCCAGGAGACGCACCGGTCCCGGGCGCCGGCCGGTCAGGCGCGGCAGCAGCCAGGCCACGACCGCGGCGAGCGCACCCCACCAGCCCGCGAGCAGCCCGGCCACGACGACCAGCACGCCGGCGTCGTACCAGCGCCACGGGGCGGCCTCGGGGAACAGCTCGAGGCTGGGCGGGGTGCCGCGGCGGCGCCATGAGGTCACCAGCGCGAGCGCCAGGACGAGCACCGCGCCGCCCGCACCCGCGAGCAGCCCGGCACGGTAGGTGCTCTCGGGGGCGAACCCGAAACGTACCTCTCCCCCGGCGCCGGCGGGCACGATCCAGCCCTGCTGCCAGCCGTCGACCCGCTGGGCACGCAGGGCCTTGCCGTCGAGGGTCGCGGTGGCTCCGGGGTTGATGTTCTGCGGGAGCACGAGGACCCGGTCGTAGGTCTCGGCGGATACGCTCGCCGAGACCGCGGCGTCGCGCTCGTCCCGCTCCACCTCGACCGCCTCCGGCGGCTCCGCGGCGGCGATGACGTCGGAGGCGAGCTCGAGGCTGTCGACCCGCAGCGCTCCTATGGCCGAAGCGGAGCCCGAGGCAGGCGAGCCCGGATCGGCCAGCAGGGTGTTCTCACCCGCGGTCAGCGTGAGCGGCGTCGCGCCGCAGACCTTCAGCGGCACCTCGCCGCCGCGCAGCAGATCGGCGAGCGACCCGTTGACCGACGTACGCAGCGACCGGTCGCCCACGCGGATGCGCGGCCCGTCGGCACAGCCTGCCCGGAGCCGTCCGTCGCCGAGCGGCCGGCCGTTGACCTGCAGCTCGGAGACACCGACCGGCAGCTCGCTGGCGTCGGCCCTGCTCGAGGGCTGGTCGTAGGCGGGGTCGGTCTCGGTGATGCGGATCCGGAGCCGGTCGGTGCGCCAGCCCTTGGGCACGGCGACCGTGCCGTCGTCGCCGACGTGGCGGGTGACCGTGCGCTTCTTGGGGCGGCGCAGATCGGCGATCTCGACCTCGGTGGGGATGCTGACCGCCGCGGCCTCGTTCACCAGGAGCCGCAGCGACCTGATCCGCTGCCGTTCGGGCAACACGAGGGTCACGGCGGCGGGACCGGTCGACGGAGCCCGCCACGAGGTCCCCTGGTCGCCGTCGACCATCGCGAGCGCCGACTGGGCGATGTCTCCGCTGCTCGGGGCGGTGATGTCGACGTCGGTGAGATCGGCGGCCGCGGCGGCGTAGGCGTGGTCACGGCGCAGCGACATCGTCCCGGTGACGTTGAACGACTCCTCGCGGGTGAGCGTGACGAGCCGGTCCAGGTCGTCGCCGTCGTCGCCGGTGGTGGCCAGGAACGGCTCGCAGTAGAGCACCCCGCCCTGGTCCGCGCAGCCGCTGCGGTCGGTGTCGCGACCGAGCCGGATCTTGCGGATCGTGGCGTCGCGCGGCGGCTTCGGGAGCGCGACCAGGCGCTGGGCGTCGACGCCCTCGATGTCGAGCTCGCTGATCCCCCAGGGGCCGTAGGCGGTGGCGCCGCGGGCGGTGATGGTCAGGTTGCGGGCGCTGAACCCGGTGAGGTCGTACGTCGCCTGCTCCCCCGGCTGCGGGGCGTAGACCTTCCGCATCTGGGCCCCGGCCACGAGCTCGAGCCGCTCGACCCCGATCACGTTCTCGGGCAGCGTGATGGTGACCTTGCCGAGGTCGACCTCGTCCTCGAACCGCACCCGCAGCCAGGCGCCCTCGGGGCTGTGCCCCCATCCGGTCTCGGTGCGCCACGCGGTCCCGGGGTCACCGTCCACGGCCGCCGAGGGTCCCGCTCCGCGGTCGACCGGGACCTCCTCGGGGGTGGCCGCGGAGCTGGAGGCCTCCACGGCCTCGACCCCGCGCCAGACCACCGTGCTCTGCCATCGCTCCTGGTGCTTCAGGTAGCGGTGGAAGCTCTCGGGCTTGTCGGAGTCGACGCCCTCCTCGGCGGTGCGGGTCGAGGAGGAGTTGGCGCGGACGCCGGAGAAGATCGTCGTACGCCGCCGCTGCCCGTCGGTGAGGATGACGTCGGCACGCTCCTCGGCGCCGTCCTCGTCGCTCCGGGTGTCGTCGGCCGTCAGCACCGCCTGGGCGCCGCTCGCCGGCTCGCCGGGGTCACCCATCACGGTCGTACGGGCAGGGATCAGCGTCGCGCCGGAGGCCGCGTCGTCGACCTCGTAGATCTCGATCGGGGGGTGCTCACCGGCCAGCCCGCCGTCGACGAGCACGCGGGTGCCCTGCTCGCGGTGGTAGGTGGTGTTGCCGAACTCGCTGCCGAAGCTCGCCTCCCGGGTCAGGCCAGGTGACTGGTCGAGGGTGGCGTGCACCAGCGAGGGCGGCGGGGCGCCGGTGGTGCCCCAGTGCAGGTCGTTGCGCACCAGCAGCCGGGTGACGCCGGCCTTGGCCAGCATCGGCGCGAGATCCGCGCTCGGGGTGCCGCGCTCGAGCTCCTCGGTCACCCGGTCGAGCCAGACGACGTTGCCGGGCTCGGCCAGCGGCACCACGCCGCGTACGGCCCAGCGGGAGTCGGCGTAGGGCTGCAGGACCTCGTCGTGGGTGCTGCCCCACAGGTAGTCGCCGAACCTGGCCGCTGGGACCACCAGGGTGACCCCGCCGTCGTCGTTCTCGGAGAGGTAGTCGGCGGCGTCGGTCCAGAAACCGGGGACGTTCTCGATCGATCCCGGCGGCGGCACCTGGCCTCGTACCCAGGGCACCGCCAGGCCGGCCAGCGAGGCGACCACGGCGATGACGAACACCCTCCGCAGCCATTGCGCGGCCTTGGTGCTCGTCGCCTTGGTGCTCATCGCCGAGGCGCGGGCGAGCTCGGCACGGTGGAGGATGGTCTCGACGGTGAGCACGACGCCGGCGGCGAGGCCGAGGCGGAGCACCGCGTCGTACTTGTGGCTGTTTCGCACCGCGGCCAGGGCACCGTCGACGAGGTCCTGGCGAGCCTCGGCCCCCCAGCCGGCCAGCGCACCGGTGTAGCCGATCCCGACCAGGACGACGCCGGCCAGGACACAGCCGATCAGGAACCGGCTCTCGGGGTGGCGACGCGCACGGCCGACGCCGGCGAGCCCGGCCAGCCCGATCGCGACGACGGCGGCCGCGTCCAGGATCAGGTAGGGGGTGGCGTGCAGGCTCTGCCCGGCCGGGTAGTAGATCGGGTCGGCATAGGCGACCCAGTCGGAGGTGCCGAGCAGCGTCGGCAGCAGTCCGGTGGTCGAAGCGGTCACCGCGGCGGTCTCGATGTAGTCGAGGAACGGCGGGATGTAGCGGCCCTGGAGCACCAGCGGGATCGTCCACCACAGGGTGGCGAGGACGGTGAACACGCCCCACAGGGCGAGCGCGGCGAACCGCCGCAGGCCGGTGCGGGTGAGCAGGAAGATCACGCCCGGGACCAGCACCGCCGAGACGGCGGTCGCGTTGACCCCGCCCGCGCAGGCGACCGCGAGGGCGGCCACCGCGCACCAGCGCACCAGGTCCTTCGTCGTGGTGGTGCCGCTGGCCCGGATCACCGCGAGCAGCACCCACGGAGCGACCGCTGTCGGCCACAGCTCCACCGAGTTGGCGCCGAGGATGGTCATCACCCGCGGCGTCAGGACGTACGCAGCGGCCCCGGCGACCTGCGCCCACGGCCGCCCCAGCCGCAGCTCGCTCGCCACGGCCAGCACGCCGAGGAAGGCCAGGTTGAGCAGCAGCGCCCACCACAGCCGCTGGATCACCCACTCCGGCAGCTGCGCCAGCTGGCCGAGGCCGTAGAAGGGGCCCATCGGCCACAGGTAGCCGATCGCCTGGTTCTGCACCTGACCGAAGGCGCCCTGGGCGTCCCACATGTTCATCGCCCGGGCCAGGAAGGCCCACGGGTCGGCGCTGAGGTCGAACTTGGTGTCCGCGACGATCCGGCCCGGGGCCTGGGTGAAGGTGATCGCGGTCAGGATCGCGACGTACGCGGTGATCCTGAGTCTGGAGGTGGCGCTGGGCGGGTCCGGGGTCACGTCTTCCGGAGCACGAGCAGGAGGTTCCACGAGAGCACCTCCCTCACCACCGGGACCCGCATCAGCCACGCCGCCCACGCCGGGTGGTAGCGCGGAACCGCAGCCAGGATCTCGGCGTTGCCCGCCTTGCGCTGGGCGCGCGCCCAGCGCAGCCCGGTGGAGGCGGTCGCCGCGTACATCGACTCGCCGAACCTGTTCTTGGGCTCGTGACCGTGCTTGCGCTGGTAGCGGCGGCGCGCGAACCGGCCGCCGAGCAGGTGCCACGGGCTGGTCTCGTGGCCGCCCCAGGGACCCCACCACAGGGTGTAGGAGCAGAAGACGACGCCGCCGGGCTTGGTGACCCGGAGCATCTCGTCGAGCATCGCGGTCGGGGTCGGGACGTGCTCGAGCACGTTGGAGGAGTAGCAGGCGTCGACCGATCCGGTGCGGACCGGCAGCCGCATCCCGTCGCCGAGCATGCTGCCCTCGGCGACGATCCCGGCGCCCTGCATCTCCCCGGCGTCGGCGTCGAGGGCCAGGTAGGTCGCGCCGGCCTCCATAAAGGCGTCGCGGAAGTAGCCCGGGCCGCCACCGACGTCGAGCAGCACGGTGCCCTCGAGGGTCTCACCGTCGGTGTAGTGGGCCAGCTGGCCGACCGAGTCGGCCGCCAGCGCGGTGTAGAAGCGCGCCGGGTCGGTCTGCTCCACCCGGAAGTCGCTGAACAGACGTACGGAGCGCCCGAGCGTCGCGCTCCAGCGTCCGCCGGCTGGGGCGTTGCGCTGGGAGTCGAGGAGGTTCGGCACGGCGGGAACCCTAACCGATTACCCCAGTGGGTGTGCATTTGGTCACGAAATGTCCTACTCTCCAGTAACTGCGTGGCCCCTGGGGAGGGAGCACTCAGCAGCGGGGAACTGCGAGATCCAGGGGAGCACTGTATTTTGCGCGCCAACGAGGGAGCGCAGCTGAACGGCGGCCATGTCGCCGTGTTCAGCTGGCGCGATTCCGACAATCCTGAAGCCGGTGGAGCCGAGCACTACCTTCACCAGATCACCGCCGGCCTGGTCGATGCCGGGGCGCGGGTGACGGTCTTCACCGCTGCCTACCCGGGCGCACGTGCCCGTGAGTCGCGCGACGGTGTCCGCTACGTACGCCGCGGTGGCAAGCTCAGCATCTACCTGTGGGGCGTGCTGCTGCTGGCGCTGGGCCGGCTGGGCCCGATCGGTCGCGTCGACGCGGTCGTCGACGTGCAGAACGGGCTCCCGTTCTTCACCCCGCTCGGCACCCGGGCGCCGGTCACGGTGCTCGTCCACCACGTCCACCGCGAGCAGTGGCCGGTGGTCTACCCCGGGCTGTCCGGGCGGATCGGCTGGTGGGTCGAGTCGTGGCTGGCACCGCGGCTCTACCGCCGCAAGCAGTACGTCGCGGTCTCCCGCGCCACCCGCGCCGAGCTGGCCACCCTCGGCGTCGACCCCGCCCGGGTCGCGGTCGTGCACAACGGCGCCGCTCCGGCGCTGAGCGACAACCCGGCCAAGACCGAGCACCCCTCCATCTGCGTCGTCGGCCGGCTCGTGCCGCACAAGCGGGTCGAGCTCGCGGTCGACGCGGTGGTGGCGCTGCGCGCGTCCTACCCGGACCTGAGGCTGAGCATCGTGGGCGGCGGCTGGTGGGATGACGAGCTGGCGGCGTACGTCTCCCGGGTGGGGGCCGAGGACTTCGTCGAGATGCTCGGGCACGTCTCGGAGGAGACCAAGGAGGCCGTCTACGAGCGGTCCTGGCTGATGGCGCTGCCGTCGCTGAAGGAGGGCTGGGGCCTGGTCGTCACCGAGGCCGCCCAGCACGGCACCCCGACCGTCGCCTTCCGGGACGCGGGCGGGACGACCGAGTCGATCGACGACGGCGAGTCCGGGGTGCTGGTCGAGGACCAGGCCGGGTTCGTGGCCGCGCTCGACCACCTGCTCGGCGACGAGATCCGCCGCAAGGAGCTGGCCGAGGGTGCCCGCTGGCACGCCCGCAAGCACACCTGGGAGCAGAGCCAGCTCAACTTCAACGCCGTGCTCGGCTCGGCCCTGCAGGGGCACATCGTCGGCGCGGACTGACCGCTCGACGTCCTGAGGACGGAGAAGGGGCCCGGCGGATCACCGCCGGGCCCCTTGTCGGATGTGTCGAGCTCAGTTGTTGGTGCCGTACTGAACGGTCGACTGAGAGACGCTCGGAGGATTCTCGACGGTTTTGTCCGTGCTGCTGGTGACGACTCCGACGATGGTCGCTGCGGCGACTCCGCCGCCAACAAGAATGCTGGCGACGATGGCAATGATGTTGCCCATGGATATGTGACCTCCCTCTCCTAGCCGCGAACCTTAGCAGCCGGCCGGCGAAGCGTACTGATCAGTAGCAGAACTGTTGATGTTGCGGCTCCGAGCCAGGCCAGGCCGTACGCCAGCCACGCTCCTGCCATCGCCGGGCCGACCTTCGTCTCGGGCATCCGGTGCTCGCGTCCGGGCAGCCGCTGGACGAGCAGGCCGCCGCCCGCGTAGACCGTCTCGCCGGCGATCTGTGGCGCATCGCCCGCGGTGCGGTCGGTGATGACGTACCCGATCCCGAGCTGGCGCAGGTTGGTGACCTGTCCGGCGACGTCGGTGTTGGCGAGCTCGTCGGCGACCTCGGCCGCTCGCCGGTCCTCCCCACGGATCACGGTGCTGCCGATGACCAGGTCACCGTTCACGACGCTCGCCCGGGTCAGCATCCTCGGCAGCGGGTCGAGCACGGGCCGGCCGCCGTTCCACGACGGCGCGCGATAGGCGGACCACGGCAGGACGAGTACGTCTCCCGGGGCGCTCTCCTCGGCGAGCGCCACGCGTGCCTGACGCCATTCCGACGGGTAGTCGGCGGTGCCGATGCCGCCGGCCAGGCCCCAGGCCGCGTCGGGCAGGACCGCCACCGGGACGAGCACGACGACCACGGCCGCCGCCCATCTCGGGGCGGATCCTCGAAGCCTCTCCCCCAGCGTGTCCACGCCGGCGGCCACCGTCAGGATCAGCAGGGGCAGGCACAACGGGAGCAGCCGGCTGCTGTCGCGGAACAGCGCCAGGCCGGGGACGTGCTGGGCGAGGGTGCCGAGTGCCTGCGGCGCCGCCCAGCCGGCGACGGCGATCGCAAGACCCGCGGCCCACAGCGCCAGGATGGTGACGCGCTGGACGTCGGATCTCCACCACCGTCGGACCCCGGCCGCGACCAGGGCTCCGAGAAGCACCAGCGCCATCCAGGCCAGCCAGCCCTCCCGGCTCGCCGGGACGACCGACGTGTTCCAGATCCCGCCGAGCGACAGCGCCGCCAGCGGAGCCGGCAGGGCGTCGCCGCGCAGCGCGAAGACGTCGAACCCGGTGGCCGACGCAGCCTGGGAGGTGTGGGTCAGACCGGCCACGAGCCAGGGAGCGTTCACCGCCGCGACCACCGCCAGCAGCAGGACCGGGCGCCGGCCGCGGCGCAGGCCGGTGGCGAGGAGGACAGCCGCGGAGACGATGCCCGCGCTCGCGCTCAGGCTTCCGGCGAGAAGGACCGGCAGCATCCACACCGGTCCGTGCTCGACCGTTCCGGGCTCTCCTGCCGCCCACCGGCGGCCGGCGACCACGAGCCAGGGCACCGCGGCATAGGCGAGCAGCATCGGCCAGTGGCCCATCCACAGCCGCTCGGCGACGTACGGACTCCACACGGTCAGGCTCACCACCGCCAGCCGAGCGGGAAGCGAGCGCTCGCGCACCAGCTCGGCGGCACCGGCCCCGGCCAGCACCAGCGCCCCCAGCAGGACGATCTTCTGCAGCACGAGACCCGGCACGATCTCGTCCAGCACCGCGACCACCGCGTCCGAGGGCACCGCCCGCGGCAGCCCCGACCCGAGCCCGAGCACGTCCCGGGTCAGCGCGAGGTCGGGCACCCACACCATGTCGTAGCTGAGCACGAACCCGGCACCCAGCGCCGGCCCCAGCATCAGCACCGCGAGCGCGACCGCCCACAAGGTAGGCACCACCCGCTCGCTCACGCCCGCAACCCTACCCAGCCGAGGCGTCACCCCCGTCGGCCGAGACGTCAGTTGCGTCGGCCGAGACGTCAGTTGTGGCGAACGAGTTCCGATCCTGGGCGGATGCCGGTGCCGGCATGTGACCTGCGGCGGCCTAGGCTTTCCAAGTGCCCACGATGACCGACAGCCCGACCAGCGCCCGCCGGCGTACGCTGTCCGCGCTCATCCACAGCAGCGGGTTCCTCGCGGTCGGCATCATGGTCACCAACGTCGCGACCTACGGCTTCCAGATCATCGCCGCCCGGATCCTCGGCCCGGGACAGTACGGCGGCGTCGCCTCGATGATGTCGCTGCTCCTCGTGGTCGGCGTGGTCCAGCTCGGGATGCAGGCGACGGCCTCGCGCCGGGTGACCGACACGCCGGGCGAGGAGCGCGCCATCGAGCGGACGGTGCTGCGGGCGACCTATCGCGCGGCCATCGTCGTCGGCCTGGTCATGCTCGCCGCCTCGCCGCTGGTGTGGCGCGGGCTGCGGCTGGACTCGATCTATCCCGCACTCCTGGTCGCGGTGTGTGCCGTGCCGCTCACGATCATGGGCGGTCAGGCCGGGGTGCTGCAGGGCGAGCGCCGCTGGCTCGAGCTGGCGATGGTCTATCTGGCCCTCGGCATCCCCCGGGTCCTGGTCGCGACCGCCGCGATGTGGGTCCGTCCCACCGAGGGCGCCGCCATGGCCGGGGTCGCGCTGGCCCAGTTCGCGCCGGCGGTCGTCGGATGGTGGGTGCTGCGGCGGCGTACGTCGTCCACGGAGGCGGAGCCCGGGCCGATCAAACCTGTCGTGGTCGAGATGCTGCACGGCTCGTTCGCGCTGCTGGGCTTCTTCGCGCTCTCCAACGTCGACATCCTGATCGCCCGCAACGTGCTCTCCGACCATGTCTCCGGCCTGTACGCCGGTGGCCTGATCCTCACCAAGGCGGTGCTGTTCCTGCCGCAGTTCGTGGTGATCATCGCGTTCCCGTCGATGTCGGCCGAGGCCAGCCGTCGCTCCGCCCTGCTCAAGTCGCTGGCCCTCGTCGCCGGGCTCGGCGTGTGTGCCATCGCGGGCTCCTGGCTGCTGTCGGGGCTGGCGATGATCTTCATCGGCGGCCCGGGCTACGCCGAGATCGAGGGCCTGCTCTGGGTCTTCGCGATCCTCGGCACGGTGCTGTCCGTGCTCCAGCTGCTCGTCTACTCGGTCCTGGCCCGGCGCAGCCGGCTCTCGGCGTACCTTCTCTGGATCGCCGTCGCCGCCGTCGTCGCCCTCGGCGCGATCCAGACCAGCGCCGCCGGCCTGGTCTGGACGGTCCTCAGCGTCGACGCCACTCTCGTCGCCGTCCTTCTCTCCGTCACCCTCTGGCGCCTCGCGCAGCCTCACCGCAGCTGATCCCGCAAGCCTCGGCCGACGGGAGTGGCGTCTCGGCTAGTGGGCGGCCTCGTGCCAGGAGCGTCCGGTGCCGACGGATACGTCGAGGGGGACGTTGAGGTCGGCGGCGGAGCCCATCTGCTCGCGCACGAGGGTCTCGAGCGCCTCGCGCTCCCCCGGGGCGACCTCGAAGACGAGCTCGTCGTGGACCTGGAGGAGCATCCGGGAGGCGAGGCCGGCCTCGTCGATGGCGGCCTGAACCCGCAGCATGGCGACCTTGATCAGGTCGGCGGCGGAGCCCTGGATGGGGGCGTTGAGAGCCATCCGCTCGGCGGTCTCACGCCGCTGGCGGTTGTCGGAGAGCAGGTCGGGCAGGTAGCGGCGGCGGCCCATGATGGTCTCGGTGTAGCCCGTGCGCCGAGCCTCCTCGACCAGGCTGCGCAGATAGTCGCGGATGCCGCCGAAGGTCTCGAAGTATTCCTCCATCAGCCCCCTGGCCTCCGAAGGCTCGATGCCGAGCTGCTGGGAGAGCCCGAAGGCGGACAGGCCGTAGGCGAGGCCGTAGTTCATCGCCTTGATCTTGGCCCGCTGCTCCACCGAGACCGCGTCGGGGTCGACGCCGAAGACCCGCGCGGCGGTGATGGAGTGGAAGTCGCGTCCGGAGCGGAACGCCTCGATGAGCAGCTCGTCCTCGGAGAGGTGCGCCATGATCCGCATCTCGATCTGCGAGTAGTCGGCCGTCATCAGGGACTCGAACCCGGCACCCACGACGAAGCCCTTGCGGATCCCGCGGCCTTCCTCGGTGCGTACCGGGATGTTCTGCAGGTTGGGCTCGGTCGAGGAGAGCCGCCCGGTGGCCGCGATCGTCTGGTTGAAGGTGGTGTGGATCCGGCCGTCGTCCTGCACGGTCTTCAGCAGACCCTCGATGGTGACCCGCAGCCGGGTGACGTCGCGGTGGCGGAGCAGGGCGAGCAGGAACGGGTGCTCGGTCTTCACGTAGAGCTGCTGGAGCGCGTCGGCGTCGGTGGTCCAGCCGGTCTTCGTACGCTTCGTCTTCGGCATGTCGAGCTCGTCGAAGAGCACCACCTGCAGCTGCTTGGGCGAGCCGAGGTTGATCTCCTTGCCGATCACGCCGTAGGCCTCGTCGGCCGCCTGCTTCATCTGGCCGGCGAAGTGTCGCTCCAGGGCGTCGAGGTGCTCGGTGTCGACCGCGATGCCGGTCTTCTCCATCCGGGCCAGCAGATGCAGCAGCGGGAGCTCCACCTCGGAGAGCAGCCGGTGTCCACCGGCGGCCTCGACGGCCGAGTCGAGCTCGGCGGCCAGGTCGAGCACGGCCCGGGCGTAGAGCATCGTGGTCCTGGCGACACCGTCGCCGCCGACCTCGTCGTCGCCGAAGAGGGACTCCTGGCCGCCGTCGTCCTCCTGCTTGAGCTCACGCTTGAGGTAGCGCAGGGTCAGGTCGGCGAGATCGTAGGAGCGCTGGTCGGGCGCCACGATGTAGGCGGAGAGCGCCGTGTCGGTCACCAGCCCGCCCAGCGACCAGCCGTGGGCGTCGATCGCCAGCTCGAGCCCCTTGGCGTCGTGCATGATCTTGGGCTTCGAGGCATCCGCGAGCCAGTCGGCCAGCGCCGCCTCGTCCTCGGGGGTGAGCCCCTCCACCCCCGCGTACGCAGCCCGCTCCTCGGTCGCGAAGCCGAACCCGTCCACGCGGCCGGTGCCGGAACCCCAGGCACCGCGCACGTGCACCCCGACGGGCGTGCTGCCCAGCTCCTCCAGGAATGCCGGCACGGCCCCCGGAGCGAGCGTCTCGCCGGCCAGCGCGAAGCCGCTGTCGTCGACGGGGACGTCGTCCTCCGGCGCCAGCACGTCGGTGATCCGGGTGCGGATCTCACCACGGAACTCGAGCTCGTCGAGGAGCTCCAGCGTGGCCGCGCGGTCCCACTCGACCCGCCCGAGGTCGGCCGGGCCGATCTCCAGGGAGAGGTCGCGCACGAGGGCGTTGAGCCGCCGGTTGCGCATCACGTCGCCGAGGTGGGCGCGCAGGTTGTCGCCGGCCTTGCCCTTGATCTGGTCGGCGTGGGTGATCACGTTGTCGAGGCCGTCGTAGGTGTTGATCCACTTCGCGGCGGTCTTCGGGCCGACGCCCGGGATGCCGGGCAGGTTGTCGGAGTCCTCCCCCACCAGGGCGGCGATCTCGGGATAGCGGTGCGGGGGCACCCCGTACTTCGCCTCGACGGCCTCGGGCGTCATCCGGGCCAGGTCGGAGACACCGCGCATCGGGTAGAGCACGGTCGAGGACTCGGTGACCAGCTGCAGCGAGTCGCGGTCGCCGGTCAGGATCAGCACCTCCATCCCGGCATCGAGGCCCTGCGTCACCAGGGTCGCGATGATGTCGTCGGCCTCGTAACCGGCCAGCGACAGGTGGCGGATGTGCAGCGAGTCGAGCAGTCGCTGGATCAGCGGCAGCTGGGACTTGAACTCGTCGGGCGTCTTGTTGCGCTTGGCCTTGTATTCGGAGTATTCCTCCAGCCGGAACGTCTGCCGCGACAGGTCGAAGGCGACCGCGACGTGGGTCGGGGTCTCGTCGCGCAGCACGTTGACCAGCATCGAGGTGAAGCCGTAGACGGCATTGGTGTTCTGCCCCGTGACGGTCGAGAAGTTCTCCACCGGCAGGGCGAAGAAGGCCCGGTAGGCCAGCGAGTGCCCATCGAGAAGGAGCAGTCGGTCACGCGTCACATCAGCCACGGGTCGACTCTATCCACGACCACCGACAACAGGTTCAACCGGCGCGTGCGACCATGCATTTATGACCGATGCATCCACCGCCGACCAGACAGCAGGCGAGGCCTTCTTCGCCTCACTCCCCCACGGCATGGGAGGCCTCAACGACAAGATGGGCGTCAAGATCCTGGAGATCTCCGCCGAGAAGGTCGTCGGCACCATGCCGGTGGAGGGCAACACGCAGCCGTACGGCCTCCTCCACGGCGGCGCCTCCGTCGCGCTCGCCGAGACGCTCGGCTCGACCGGGTCCGGGATGCACGCCGCGACCATGGGCAAGCTCGCGGTCGGCGTCGACATCAACGCCACCCACCACCGTTCGGCGACCTCCGGGATCGTCACCGGCACCGCGACGGCGATCCACCTGGGCCGCACCTCGGCGGCGTACGAGGTCGTGATCACCGACGAGCGCGGCAAGCGGGTCTGCACCTCACGGATCACCTGCTCGCTCATCGACCCGGAGCGGGTCTCGAAGTAGGGACGTACGGCAAAGGGCCCCGGAGCGAGTGCTCCGGGGCCCTTGATGCTGTGCGATCAGACTTCCCCAGCGATGTACTTGACGGGGGCGTAGGTCGACTTCTCGTTGTACTGGTAGATACCGATGGACGCGGCCGTCGGGCTACCGGTCTCGCCGAGCTCGATCGGACCGGACTTGCCGTCGTAGTCGATGTCCTTGCCGTCCTCGATGAGCTTCACGCAGTCGGCGTAGGTCGTGCACTTCTCACCACCGGTGGTGATGTCGACGATCTCCTTGGCGATGGCCTCACCGTTGTCGTTGTCGGCCTGGACCGCCGCCAGCGCGGAGACGATGGTGGCGTCGTAGGACTCACCCGCGTAGGAGTAGTCGGCCAGCTTCGGGTTGACCTTCAGCAGCTGCTGCTTGAAGTCACCGGCGGTCTCGGCGCCCGGGAGCGTGCCCTTGACACCCTTGAGCTCACCCTTGGTGAAGTCCTTGGAGTAGTCGGACAGGTTGCCGTCGACGAAGTAGGTCGGCAGCTTCGAGGGACCGACACCCGCGGCGATGAGCTGCGGGATGAGCTTCTTGGTCTCCTCGAACGCGATCACGACGACCGCGTCCGCACCGGCACCGGCGACCTCGTTGATCTGGGCGTCGAACGAGGTGGCGTCCTCGGAGTAGAACGCCGTGGTGGCGACCTTGGAGCCGGCACCCTCGAGGTTGGCCTTGACCTCCTTGGCCAGCGTCTCACCGTACGCGTCCTGGCGGGCCAGGATCGCGACGTTGGTGCGCTTGTCCTCGAGCAGCAGGTTGGCCATGACGGCGCCCTGCAGGATGTCGGACGGAGCCGTGCGGAAGTAGAGGTCCGGCTTGGAGAAGTCGCCCTCGTCGAACTCGGTCGAGGTGTTCGCCGGGGAGAACATCACGGTGCCGGACGACATGATCTTGTCGATCACGGTCATCGACACGCCCGAGGAGGCGGTGCCGATGATCACGTCGGACTTGGCGTCGATGAGCTTGTCGGCCTCGGTCGGGGCGATCGCGGAGGTGGTGTCACCGGAGTCCGCGACGACCGACTTGACGTCCTTGCCGAGCACGCCGCCGGCAGCGTTGATGTCCTGGATCGCCAGGTCCGAACCGGCGAACTCGGGCGGGCCGAGGAACGCGAGGCTGCCGGTCTGCGGGAGGAGCTGCCCGATGGTGAGAGTGCCGTCGCCCTTGGCGGCAGGCTTCTTCTCCGGCTCCTCGGAAGCGGTCTGGCCGCCGCAGGCGGCGAGGGTGAAGCTGAGCGCCAAGGCGCCAGCGCCCGCGGTCAGCTTCATCCAGGTAGAGGATGATGAGTTCACTGCTGTTGTCCCTCTTTCGTATGGGCTGGCCCGGCTCACGTCGGACCTTGCGGAGTCACATTAGAGACGCTCGGAGGGCGAATCACCCGAGGGACCCGTCTTTTCACCAATCCGTTACATCTCCCCCGTGGCATCATTGCCTGGGTTGCCGCGATGATCGGCTCCGTATCACCGGGGCCGTGGTGACCCATGATCACTCGGGGAACCCGATTCCCGCCAGGAACAGGCACGATCGTGGAGGAATTGTGATGATCTGTACGCACCGCACCCATGGAGGTCGGACTCGATGACCAGGGTGCCGGTGACGGTGCGAGAGGCACGGGCCGATGACGCCCTCTTTCTTCTCGGCATCTGGCAGGACTCGCTGCGGATGGCGGACGCCCAGGATCAGCTGAGCGACCTGGAGACGATCATCCGCAAGGCCGAGGCCTCCCCCGACCAGCGCCTGCTGATCGCCGAGTCCGGCAGCGATCCCGTCGGGGCGGTCTACGTGCGTGCGACGACCTTCGGTCCGCTCAACCTGGAGCCGACCGTGCAGGTCTTCGCGCCCCACGTCGTGCCCAGCTTCCGCCGTCGTGGCGTGGGGCGGATGCTGATGGACTCGGCCGTCTCCTTCGCCGAGGAGCGCGGCATCCGGACGGTCGCGGCCGCGGCCTCCGCCGGTGGCCGCGACGGCAACCGGTTCCTCGCCCGGATCGGCCTCGGCGCGCAGGCGGTCATGCGGGTGGCGCCGACCGCTGTCGTACGTTCCCGGCTCAACGTCCTGGGCCGGGCCCTTCCCCACCACTCCCGCCTGCCGCGCAGCCCGAAGCAGTCCGGCTCCGTCGGCGAGCTGCTCGCCGCCCGGCGCTCCCAGCGACGCTCGCACACCGTCGCCTGAGCCCGCGACGACACGGACGAGACAGGGCCCCGGAGCATGATGCTCCGGGGCCCTGGCCGTCTCGAGGCGTACCCGGTCAGTCGTCCTTCGCGCCCAGGGTGCCGAGGTAGAGCTCGATCACCTTCGGGTCGTCGGCCAGCTCGCGGCCGGCGCCCGTGTAGGCGTTGCGGCCCTGGTCGAGGACGTAGCCGCGGTCGCAGATCTGCAGGCAGCGGCGGGCGTTCTGCTCGACCATCACGACCGAGACGCCGGCCTTGTTGATCTTGCGGGTCTGCACGAAGACCTCGTCCTGCATGACCGGCGAGAGCCCTGCGGAGGGCTCGTCGAGCAGCAGGACCGACGGCTCCATCATCAGCGCCCGGCCCATCGCGACCATCTGGCGCTCGCCACCGGAGAGCCCGCCGGCACGCTGCTTGCGCCGCTCGCCGAGGGCCGGGAAGATCCCGGTGACGAAGTCGAACCGCTCGGCGAACTTCTTCGGGGACTGGTAGCAGCCCATCTCGAGGTTCTCCTCGATGGTCAGGCTCGGGAAGACGTTGTTCGTCTGCGGGACGAACCCGATCCCCCGGCTGACCAGCTCGTCGGCACGCTTGCCGGTGATGTCCTCACCCTCGAGCTTGACCGACCCCTCGTGGATCTTCACCAGACCGAACAGGGCCTTGAGGAGCGTCGACTTGCCGGCGCCGTTGGGGCCGATGATGCCGACCAGCTCGCCGGGCTGGCAGTAGAGGTCGGTGTCGTTGAGGATGTTGACCCCGGGAAGGTAGCCGGCGATGAGCCCGTCGGCACGGAGCACCGCACCCTCGGCCTCGCTCAGGTGCTTCTCGCGGAACTTCTCCGCATCGGTGGACGTCACTTCGCCTCCTCCTCTTCGATCTCGGCCTCGACCTCGGCCTCGAGCGCCTCTTCGTCGAGCTCGCTCAGGTCGGTGTCGTGGTGGGCCCCGAGATAGGCGTCGATGACACGCTGGTCGGCCATCACCGAGTCGGGGGTGCCCTCGGCGACGATCTTCCCCTGGGCCATCACGATGACCCAGTCGGAGATGTCGCGGACCATGTCCATGTCGTGCTCGACGAACAGGACGGTGCGGCCCTCGTCGCGCAGCGACTTCACGTGGCCCAGCAGCGACTGCTTCAGGGCCGGGTTCACACCCGCCATCGGCTCGTCGAGCATGACCAGCTCCGGGTCGACCATGAGCGCACGGGCCATCTCGAGCAGCTTGCGCTGACCGCCGGAGAGCGACCCGGCGAAGTCCTCGCGCTTCTTGTCGAGCAGGAACCGGGCGAGCAGCTCGTCGGCCTTCTTGGTGACCTCGTCCTCCTGCTTGCCCCACAGGAACTTGAACGGGGCGGTCCAGAACCGCTCACCCTTCTGCCCGGTGGCGCCCAGGCGCATGTTCTCGATCACGGTGAGCTTGGCCAGCACCTTGGTGAGCTGGAAGGTGCGCACCATCCCGAGGCGGGCGACCTTGTAGGGGGCGACGCCCTTGAGCGACTTCCCCTCCAGGCTCCACGAGCCGGAGTTGGGCTGGTCGAAGCCGGTCAGCAGGTTGAAGAACGTCGTCTTCCCGGCGCCGTTGGGGCCGATCAGCGCGGTGATCGCACCACGCTGGATCTCGACGTGGTCGACGTCGACGGCGGTGAGCCCGCCGAACGTACGCGTGATGTTGTCGGCGACGATGATCGGGTCGGGCTTCTTGCTGCCCGGCTCGGTGCTCACCCCGACCAGGCCCGCGGGCCCGGTCTTGCTCACGTCCGAGTTCTTCTCGGCGTTCGTCTGGTCAGTCATGTCAGCGTCCATCGATCGCGATCTCCCTACGGTCGCCGAAGATCCCCTGGGGACGGAAGATCATCAGCAGCATGATGGCCAGACCCAGCACGATGTAGCGGATCACACTGGCCTGGGTGTCGGTCATGATGACCGTCGGGATCCATCCGCCCTTACCGGCCGACTGGCTGAAGAACGAGCCCAGCCCCGCGATCAGGAACCAGAACAGGATCGAGCCGACGACGGGGCCCAGCACCCGGGCGGCACCACCGAGGAGCAGCGCGGCGAAGGCGTAGAAGGTCATCAGCGTGGAGTAGTCGCTCGGCACGACCGAGGCCTGCTTGAGCGCCAGGAACATGCCGCCCAGACCACCGATGACACCACCGAGCGCCAGCGCCTGCATCTTGTACGCGAAGACGTTCTTGCCCAGCGAGCGGACCGCGTCCTCGTCCTCACGGATCGAGCGGAGCACACGGCCCCACGGGCTGCGCATCAGCGCCCACACGAGCAGGCAGCACAGCGCGACCAGGATCCAGCCGACGGTCAGCGACCACAGGTCGTTGCGACCGAAGGAGATGATGCCCAGGTCGATGCCGCTGCTGTAGGGGTTGGCCTGCTGGAACGGCCTGGCGTAGCCGTTGAGACCGTTGGAGCCACCGAAGGTCTCCTTCATCTCCACCGACCCGAACACGAACCGCAGCACCTCGGCCGCGGCGATCGTGACGATCGCCAGATAGTCGGCCCTCAGACGCAGCGTCGGCACGCCCAGGATCACGGCGAGCACGAGCGGCGCCACCAGCGACATCACGATGCCGAGCCAGAACGGGGCACCGAAGGTGACCACGGAGACAGCCAGGCCGTACGCGCCCACCGCGACGAACCCGGCCTGGCCGAAGTTCAGCAGCCCGGTGTAGCCGAAGTGGATGTTGAGGCCGATGGCGGCCAGGGCGAACACGATCGCCTGCGGGCCCAGCGCCTGCTGAAGCGCCGCCCGGAGAATGTCGAGAATATCCATTGTCTCTCCTACCCGAGCCGCTCTTTACGACCCAGGATGCCCTGGGGCCGCACCAGCAGGATCACGATCATGATCAGCAGCGGGCCGATCTCCTTGATCGAGGTGGGTACGCCGAACAGCGGCCCGAGCTCGTAGACGAGCCCGATCACCATCGAGCCGACCAGAGCACCCCAGATCGTGCCGAGACCACCGAGGGTGACCGCGGCGAGGATGACCAGCAGGATCCGCATGCCCATGAAGCTGTTGACCTGCAACTGCATCCCGTAGAGCACACCGGACAGCGCGGTCAGCGCCGCCCCGATGACCCACGCGTTGGTGATCACACCGTCGACCCGCAGGCCCGAGGAAGCGGCCAGCGCCGGGTTGTCCGAGACCGCACGCATCGCCTTGCCCATCCGGCTCTTGGCCATCCACAGGCAGACCGCGGTGATCGTGACGATCGCGATCACGACGATGACGGCCTCGCGGTCGGCGAGCGAGAGACCGAGGTAGTACCAGTGCTGCTCACGCTGCTGGTCGCTGTACTGCGACAGCGAGTGGGTCGAGGAGCCGTAGAAGTACTGGAACAGGTAGCGCAGGAAGATCGCCAGGCCGATCGAGATGATCATCATCGCGATCAGACCGGTGCCCCGGCGGCGCAGCGGGCCCCACACCAGCTTGTCCTGTACGTAGCCACCGAGGCCGCCGAGGGCGACCGCGATGACACCGGCGAGGATCACCGAGACCGAGGACAGGCCGCCGGTCTTGAAGATCTGGTCGAAGCTCAGGGCCATCACGGCGCCGAAGGTGAGCAGTTCACCGTGGGCGAAGTTCGACAGGCCGGTCGTGCCGAAGATCAGCGAGAACCCGAGGCCGGCCAGACACAGGACCAGGGCGAACACGAGGCCCGCGCGCAGGTTCTCGGCGAAGTCCTTGAGGAAGCTCGACTGCTCACCGGCGGTGACCCCGATCGGGAAGATCGCTCGGTTGTTGGGGCCCTGGAAACGTACGGTGACGGTGACCTTGTCCTTGGTGTTCTCGTCGAGGACGGTCCCTTCCGGGAGCGTCTTCTCGTCGAGGGTCACGGTGTACTTCCCGAGCTCCTTGACGACGATGGTCGCCACACCCTTGTCGTCGGTGACGCCCTCACCGGCCTTCTTGCCGTCCTTGGTGACCTCCAGGGTCACTCCCGAGATCGGTTTCGGATTGCCTTGGGCATCCTTGTTGGCCTCGTCCTGAAGCGTCACCTGGATCGCGGTGGCATCCGGCGGTGGGGTCTCGGTCGCCTGTGCGGCGACCGGGGTCCCTACCAACAGCACCATCAGCGCACCGATGAGCGCGACGAGGACTCGGTAGAGCCGCTTGCGCACGTGGGTACTCCTGCCTGTGTGTCCTGAAGACGGATCCTCCCACCGGCTGATGTCGCCGGTCGGCCGGATCCGCGCGGGCAGTCTAGGCCGACGTCGCCCACGAACAAGCCACAGGTTGGCCCCCATCTGAGACCGCAACCGATCTGTGACGTGCTGTTTACACGGATTCAGGTACGTGGCCCGCTGACGCCGTGCTCGATGACGCCCTCGGCGACCTGACGCATCGAGAGCCGCAGGTCCATCGCGGTCTTCTGGATCCATCGGAACGCCTCGGGCTCGCTCAGCGTCAGCCCCTCCTGGAGGATGCCCTTGGCCCGGTCGACCGCCTTGCGGGTCTCCAGCCGGTCGGTCAGACCGGCGACCTCCTTCTCGAGCTGGGCGAGCTCCTGGAAGCGGCTCACCGCCAGCTCGATCGCGGGCACCAGGTCGGTGATGTTGAACGGCTTGACCAGGTAGGCCATCGCCCCCGCGTCGCGGGCCCGCTCCACCAGGTCACGCTGGGAGAACGCGGTCAGCATGACCACCGGGGCGACCCGGTCGCGCGCGATCGCCTCCGCCGCCGCGATCCCGTCGAGCACGGGCATCTTCACGTCGAGGATCACCAGGTCGGGTCTGTGCTCGGTGGCGAGCTCGATCGCGGCCTTGCCGTCGCCCGCCTCACCGACGACGTCGTAGCCCTCCTCGGTGAGCATCTCCTTGAGGTCCATCCTGATCAGGACCTCGTCCTCCGCGATGACGACCGTACGCCGCGCCTGGGTCTCCGGGGTGCTGCTGGGGTTGCTCTCCGTCACGAGCACAGACTAGGCCATCGCGGGCACGTCCCGGTGCAGTGATTCCGCCCACGGTCCGGTAAGTTTGGCGAATGCCAGGCCCGCCCGCGGGCCGGAGAGCCCCGGTACTCCAACGGCAGAGAGGGCGGTCTCAAACACCGTATAGTGTCGGTTCGAATCCGACTCGGGGCACCAGATTCGTTCGCACGTTCCATCATGATGTCGGTGGTCGCAGGCAGACTGCGACCGTGTACACAGCTCGTGTTCGCGCCAATGCGCTCGCACTCCTCCGGCAGGGCGACTCGCTGTCAGCTGTGGCACGCGCGACAGGCGTCGCAAGATCCACCATCCGTGAGTGGAGGGACTGCGAGCCGCGCAACCGACCCGGCGCCTGCCCGCGGTGCGACGCACTGCCGATCGACCAGGAGGCGTACGCGGCTCTTCTCGGCTTCTACCTCGGCGACGGCCACATCGCGAGAGCCGCGCGCTACTACTTCATCCGGATCTCGTGCGACCTGGCCCATCCTCGGGTCATCGACGACGTAGTCGACCTGCTCGGCCGGATCAGGCCGGGTGGCAACGTATTCATCGTCAGGAAGCCCGGCTGTGTGGACGTTCAGCTGAACTGGCAGCACTTGCCCTGCCTCTTCCCGCAGCACGGTCCCGGCCGCAAGCACGAACGCAAGATCGTCCTGGAGCCATGGCAGCAGGAGATCGTGTCAGCCCACCCCGGCGCGTTCCTCCGCGGGCTGTTCCATTCTGACGGGTGCCGGGTGTCGAACTGGGCGACCCGGATCGTCGCCGGAGAGAAGAAGCGCTACGAGTACGGACGCTGGCAGTTCACCAACCACTCCGACGACATCCGCGGCCTGTGCACCTGGGCACTCGATCTGGTCGACATCCCATGGCGCCAGTCCTCCTGGAAGACGATCAGCGTCTCGCGCCGCGAGGCGGTCGCGGCGCTCGACGCACTGATCGGCCCGAAGACCTAGCCCTTGCGCTCGTACGCTGGCGCGACCTCGTTGATCGCGTCGCCGATGCGGTGGATGCGCAGGGCGTTGGTGGAGCCCGGGATGCCGGGAGGCGAGCCGGCGATGATGACGACGAGCTCGCCCTCCTCGACCCGGCCGAGCTTGAGCAGGTTCTCGTCGACCTGGCGGACCATCTCGTCGGTGTGCTCGACCTCGTCGGTGCGGAAGGTCTCGGTGCCCCAGCTGAGCGCGAGCTGGCTGCGTACGGCATCGGAGGGGGTGAAGGCGAGCAACGGGATCGCGCCGCGCAGTCGGGAGAGGCGGCGGGCGGAGTCGCCGGAGGTCGTGAAGGCGACGAGGTATTTCGCACCGACCCGGTCGGCGACCTCGGCGGCGGCCTTGGCGATGACGCCGGAGCGGGTGTGCGGGTCCCAGTCGATGCGGCTGAGCTCGGCCGCGGCGGAGCCGTCCCGGGAGAGGGCGTGGCGCTCGGTGGCGGCGATGATGCGCGCCATCGTCTCGACGGTGTGGATCGGATACTCCCCCACGCTCGTCTCGGCGGAGAGCATCACCGCGTCGGCACCGTCGAGGACGGCGTTGGCGACGTCGTTGGCCTCGGCGCGGGTGGGCGCCGGGTTGGAGATCATCGAGTCGAGCATCTGGGTGGCGACGATGACCGGCTTGGCGTTGAGGCGGGCGAGCTCGATGATCCGCTTCTGCAGGAACGGGACCTCCTCGAGCGGGCACTCCACGCCGAGGTCACCACGGGCGACCATGAACATGTCGAACGCGGCGATGACCTCGTCGAGGTTGTCGATCGCCTGCGGCTTCTCGATCTTGGCGATGACCGGGACGACGCGTCCCTCCTCGTCCATGATCTTGCGGACGTCCTCGTAGTCCTTCGCGTTGCGCACGAAGCTGAGGGCGACCATGTCGACGCCGAGCTTGAGGGCGAACCGGAGGTCCTCCTCGTCCTTCTCGGACAGGGCCGGCACGGAGACGGCGACGCCGGGCAGGTTGATGCCCTTGTTGTTGGACACCGGCCCGCCGACCAGCACCTCGGTGTGGACGTCGGTGTCGTCGACCGCGGTGACCCGCAGGCGCAGCTTGCCGTCGTCGATCAGGATCGGGTCGCCGACCTTCACGTCACCGGGCAGGCCCTTGTAGGTCGTCCCGCAGATCTCGTCGTCACCCTGCACGTCGCGCGTGGTGATCGTCCAGGCCTGGCCACGGCGCAGCGTCGTGGAGCCGTCCTTGAACCGCTCCAGCCGGATCTTGGGCCCCTGCAGGTCGGCGAAGATGCCGACGCTGTGACCGCTCGCCGCAGCCGCCTCCCGCACCAGCGCGTAGTTGCCGGAGTGGTCGTCGTGGGACCCATGGCTCATGTTCATCCGGGCCACGTCCATGCCTGCGTAGACGAGCTCGCGGATGCGACGCTCCGTCCCGACGGCGGGTCCCAGGGTGCAGACGATCTTCGCTCTTCTCACGGGAGCCCAGACTACCCCTCTGGATCGTTCAAACCAGCACCCGGACCACGTCCTGATCAGGCCGTTCACCCAAGATTCTCACCCTGGTCCGCGTCGGATGTCGTCCCTCTCTACGCTGGGCCCGGCGCGAGGTCGCCGGCGGCTAGCCGCTCACCGCGGTCCCGGGCAATGCACGTGTGCCACAAACTCGTCGCCACAAGTGTGTACGAACTCTGTCGGATCCTCCGATCCGAGGGCTGAGACCCGACTGGCCCGGCACCTCCGAGGAGGTGCCGGGCCAGTGGTCGGCACGCCGTTGTGCCTGGGCCTGTCGGCCTCAGACCATCAGCTGCCGGTCCGTCGGACGGATCGGCGCGGGCAGGTTGGTCGAGCCGGTCAGGAAGGTGTCGACCGCGGCCGCGGCGGCGCGGCCCTCGGCGATCGCCCACACGATCAGCGACTGTCCGCGGCCCGCGTCGCCGGCGACGTACACGCCGGGGACGGAGGTGGCGAAGGAGTCGTCGCGGGCGACGTTGCCGCGAGCGTCGTACTCCACACCCAGCTGGGTGAGGAGGCCGTCCTTCTCCGGGCCGGTGAAGCCCATCGCCAGCAGCACGAGGTCGGCGGGGACCTCCTTCTCGGTCCCCTCCTTCTCTGTCAGCTTGCCGTCGATAAACTCGACCTCGACGAGCTTGAGGGCGCGTACGCGGCCGTCCTCGGTGCCGAGGAACTCCTTGGTGGAGACCGCGTAGACGCGCTCGCCACCCTCCTCGTGCGCAGAGGCGACCCGGTAGGTCATCGGGTAGGTCGGCCACGGCTGAGCGTCGGGACGCTCCTCCGGCGGCCGCGGCATGATCTCCAGCTGGGTGATCGACTCCGCGCCCTGGCGGATCGCGGTGCCGAGGCAGTCGGCGCCGGTGTCACCGCCACCGATGATGACCACGTGCTTGCCCTCGGCCAGGATCTGGTCGGGGACCGCCTCACCGAGCGAGGCCCGGTTGGACTGCGGCAGGTATTCCATCGCCTGGTGGATCCCGTCGAGCTCACGCCCGGGGACCGGCAGGTCGCGGCCGACGGTCGAGCCGTTGGCCAGCACGATGGCGTCGTAGCGGTCCCGCAGCTGCGCGCCGGTGATGTCGGTGCCGGCGTCGACGCCCGGGCGGAAGACCGTGCCCTCGCGGCGCATCTGCGCCAGGCGCTGGTCGACCTGCGACTTCTCCATCTTGAACTCGGGGATGCCGTAGCGCAGCAAACCGCCGATCTTGTCGGCCCGCTCGTAGACCGCCACCGTGTGGCCCGACCGGGTGAGCTGCTGGGCGGCGGCCAGGCCCGCGGGGCCCGAGCCGATCACGGCGACCGCCTTGCCGGAGAGCCACTCGGGCGGCTGCGGCTTGACGTGGCCCGCGTCCCAGGCCTTGTCGATGATCGAGACCTCGATGTTCTTGATGGTCACGGCGGGCTGGTTGATGCCCAGCACGCAGGCGGACTCGCACGGAGCCGGGCAGAGGCGACCCGTGAACTCGGGGAAGTTGTTGGTCGCGTGCAGACGCTCCGAGGCGCCCTCCCAGTCGTTGCGCCAGACCAGGTCGTTCCACTCGGGGATGATGTTGCCGAGCGGGCAGCCCTGGTGACAGAACGGGATGCCGCAGTCCATGCAGCGGGATGCCTGGGTGTTGATGATCGGCAGCAGGGTCTTGCCGATCTTGCCCGGGTAGACCTCGTGCCAGTCCTTGACCCGCTCCTCGACGGGACGCCGCGTCGCGACCTCACGCCCGTTCTTCAGAAAACCCTTCGGGTCAGCCATGGAGGACCTCCATAATCCGAGCAGCGGCCTCGTCCTCGTCGAGACCCTCCTCGAGGGCCTCCTCCTGGGCTTCGAGCACGCGCTTGTAGTCACTGGGCATGACCTGCGTGAAGCGGGTCAGGGAGTTCGGCCAATCGGCCAGGAGCGCCTCGGCGACGGCCGAGCCGGTCTCCTCGAGGTGGTCGCGGACGAGCTGCTCGAGCTCGGCGGCGTACTTCTCCTCGACGCCGGTGGCATCGACCAGCTCACCGTTGAGCCGCTGGCCCTCGAAGTCGAGGACCCAGGCGATGCCGCCGGACATGCCGGCCGCGAAGTTGCGCCCGGTCGGGCCGAGCACGACCACACGACCACCGGTCATGTACTCGCAGCCGTGGTCGCCGACACCCTCGGTGACGATGCTGGCGCCGGAGTTGCGGACCGCGGCCCGCTCCCCCACGCCACCGCGGATGTGGATCCGCCCGCTGGTGGCGCCGTAGGCCAGCGTGTTGCCGGCGATGATGTGCTCCTCGGCCTTGAACCCGGCCGTACGCTCCGGGCGGATGACCACCCGGCCGCCGGAGAGGCCCTTGCCGACGTAGTCGTTGGCGTCGCCCTCCAGGCGCAGCGTCAGGCCGCTCGGGATGAACGCGCCGAACGACTGGCCGGCTGAGCCGGTGAAGGTGATGTCGATCGTGCCCTCGGGCAGCCCCGCGCCGCGGTAGCGCTTGGTGATCTCGTGACCGAGGATCGTGCCGACGGTGCGGTTGACGTTACGGATCGGCAGCTGGGCGCGTACGGGCTCGCCGCGCTCGAGCGCCGGGGCCGCGAGCGGCAGCAGCTCGTTGACGTCGAGCGACTTCTCCAGCCCGTGGTCCTGGCCCTTGGTGTTGTAGAGGGCCTGGTCGGAGAACTGCTGCGGCGACTCCACGCGGGTGAAGATCGGCGACAGGTCGAGCCCGGAGGCCTTCCAGTGGTCGATCGCGTCGCGGGCGTCGAGCGCCTCGGCGTGGCCGACGGCCTCGTCGATGCTGCGGAAGCCGAGCTCGGCGAGGAGCTCGCGGACCTCCTCGGCGATGTAGCGCATGAAGTTGACGACGTACTCCGCCTTGCCGGTGAACCGCTCGCGCAGGACCGGGTTCTGGGTGGCGACGCCGACCGGGCAGGTGTCGAGGTGGCAGACCCGCATCATCACGCAGCCGGAGACGACCAGCGGCGCGGTGGCGAAGCCGAACTCCTCGGCACCGAGCAGCGCGGCGATGACGACGTCACGGCCGGTCTTGAGCTGGCCGTCGGTCTGCACCACGATCCGGTCGCGCAGCCCGTTGAGGAGCAGCGTCTGCTGCGCCTCGGCGAGGCCGAGCTCCCAGGGACCGCCCGCGTGCTTGAGGGAGGTGAGCGGGGAGGCACCGGTGCCGCCGTCGTGGCCGGAGATCAGCACCACGTCGGCGTGCGCCTTGGAGACACCCGCGGCGACGGTGCCGACGCCGACCTCGGCCACGAGCTTCACGTGGACGCGAGCGCTCGGGTTGGCGTTCTTGAGGTCGTGGATCAGCTGAGCCAGGTCCTCGATGGAGTAGATGTCGTGGTGCGGCGGCGGGGAGATGAGGCCCACGCCCGGCGTCGAGTGACGCGTCTTGGCCACCCACGGGTAGACCTTGTGGCCGGGCAGCTGGCCGCCCTCACCGGGCTTGGCGCCCTGGGCCATCTTGATCTGGATGTCGTCGGCGTTGGTCAGGTATTCGCTGGTCACACCGAAGCGACCGGAGGCGACCTGCTTGATCGAGGAGCGCCGCTCGGGGTCGTAGAGCCGCTCGGGGTCCTCGCCACCCTCACCTGTGTTGGACTTGCCACCGAGGATGTTCATCGCGATGGCGAGCGTCTCGTGGGCCTCACGAGAGATCGAGCCGTACGACATCGCGCCGGTCGAGAAGCGCTTGACGATCGCCTCGACGGGCTCGACCTCGTCGATCGAGATCTTCTGGCGGCCCAGCTCCTCGGCGCCCTTGAGCTTGAAGAGCCCGCGCAGCGTCATCAGCCGCTCGGACTGCTCGTTGACGCGGTCGGTGTACTGCTTGAACACGTCGTAGCGGCCGCTGCGGGTGGCGTGCTGGAGACGGAAGACCGTCTCCGGGTCGAACAGGTGCGGCTCACCCTCGCGACGCCACTGGTATTCACCACCGATCGGCAGCGCCCGGTGGGCGTTGGCGACGCCGTCGCGCGGGTAGGCGGTGGCGTGCCGCTTGGCGACCTCCTCGGCGATCACGTCGAGGCCGATGCCGCCGAGCTTGGAGGTCGTGCCGGTGAAGTAGCGGTCCACGACCTCCTTCGACAGGCCGACGGCCTCGAAGATCTGCGCGCCGGTGTAGGAGGCGACCGTGGAGACGCCGATCTTCGACATCACCTTGAGGACACCCTTGCCGAGCGCCTTGATCGTGTTGGCCATCGCCTTCTCGGCGTCGGCCTTGACGTAGTAGCCCTCGTAGGCGAGGTCCTCGACGGACTCGACCGCCAGGTAGGGGTTGACCGCGGAGGCGCCGTAGCCGATCAGCAGGGCGACGTGGTGGACCTCGCGTACGTCGCCGGCCTCGACCAGCAGGCCGACCTGCGAGCGGGTGCGCTCGCGGACCAGGTGGTGGTGGACGGCGCCGGTGAGCAGCAGCGACGGGATCGGCGCCATCTCCTGGGTGGAGTGCCGGTCGGAGAGGACGATGATCCGGGCACCGTCCTCGATCGCCTGGGAGACCTCGGCGGAGATCTCGTCCAGACGGGTGCGGAGAGCCTCCGCGCCGCCGTCGACCTCGTAGAGGCCGCGGACGACGTGGACCGCGAAGCCCGGCATGTCGCCGTCACGGTTGATGTGACGGATCTTGGCCAGGTCGTCGTTGGAGACGACCGGGAACGGCAGCACGATCTGGCGACAGCTCGCCGGACCGGGGTTGAGCAGGTTCGACTCGGCACCGATCGTGCCGTTGAGGCTGGTGACGAGCTCCTCGCGGATCGCGTCCAGCGGCGGGTTGGTGACCTGCGCGAAGAGCTGGGCGAAGTAGTCGAACAGCATCCGCGGCTTGTCGCTCAGCGCCGCGATCGGGCTGTCGGTGCCCATCGAGCCGATCGGCTCGGCGCCGGTGTTGGCCATCGGCGCGAGCAGGATCCGGAGCTCCTCCTCGGTGTAGCCGAAGACCTGCTGCCGCCTCGTCACCGAGGCGTGGGTGTGGACGATGTGCTCGCGCTCGGGGATGTCCTCGAGGCGTACGAGACCGGCGTGGAGCCACTCGTCGTAGGGGTGCTCCGCGGCGAGCTCGGACTTGATCTCGTCGTCCTCGATGATGCGGTGCTCCGCGGTGTCGACCAGGAACATCTTGCCCGGCTGGACGCGGCCCTTGCGGACCACGGTGGCGGGGTCGATGTCATCCAGTACGCCGGCCTCGGAGCCGAGCACGACCAGGCCGTCCTCGGTGACCCAGTAGCGCGAGGGGCGCAGGCCGTTGCGGTCGAGGACCGCGCCGATCTGGGTGCCGTCGGTGAACACGACGCTCGCGGGACCGTCCCAGGGCTCCATCAGGCTGGAGTGGAACTCGTAGAAGGCCTTGCGGGCCGGGTCCATCTCCTCGTGCTTCTCCCACGCCTCCGGGATCATCATCAGCATGGCGTGCGGCAGGCTGCGGCCGGCCAGGTGAAGCAGCTCGAGGACCTCGTCGAAGGAGGCCGAGTCGGAGGCGCCCTCGGTGCAGATCGGGAAGAGCCGCTCGAGGTCACCGGGGATGAGCTCGGACTCGAGCAGCGCCTCGCGTGCCTTCATCCAGTTGCGGTTGCCCATCACCGTGTTGATCTCGCCGTTGTGGGCGATGAATCGGAACGGGTGGCTCAGCGGCCAGCTCGGGAAGGTGTTGGTCGAGAACCGGCTGTGGACGACGGCGATCGCGGAGGCGACCCGCTCGTCGACCAGGTCGGGGAACACGTCGGCCAGCTGGGGCGTGGTGAGCATGCCCTTGTAGACGATGGTGCGGCTGGACAGCGACGGGAAGTAGACGTCGGTCTCCTTCTCCGCGCGCTTGCGCAGGCAGAAGGCGAGCCGCTCCAGGGCCAGCCCCGTCACGCGCTGCTTGGCGCCGGCGACGAAGAGCTGACGGAAGGTCGGCATGACCGCCTTCGCGGTGGCACCGAGGGACTCGGGGTTGACCGGTACGTCACGCCAGCCGAGGACCTCGAGGCCCTCTTCGGTGGCGATGTCCTCGACAAGCTTCACGGTGCGCTCGACCTGGTCGACGTCGCCCGGGATGAAGGCGGTGCCGACGGCGTAGGCGCGCTCGGCCGGCAGGTCGAAGTCGACGACCTCACGCAGGAAGGCGTCGGGGACCTGGAGCAGGATCCCGGCGCCGTCGCCAGAGTTGGTCTCGGCGCCGGCGGCGCCGCGGTGGTCGAGATTCACCAGGGCACGGATGCCCTGCTTCACGATGTCGTGGCTGGCGACGCCGGTCAGTGTGGCAACCATGGCGACGCCACAGGCGTCCTTCTCGAACCGAGGGTCGTAGAGGCCCTGGGGGGATGGATACGAGTGCTCGTACGGCACCGGGATCTCCCGTCTGTCCGGGCTCGGGCACGCACCGACCGACGCAGCCCAATAACTCCGGATTTCCGACTCTGCTTCGAGTCGGGTCCGGAGCGGGGGATGTCTGCGACAGGTGCGCGCGCCCTTGCGGGGATGAAACTGGCAATCTGCAGGGGACAGCGTTGGCCCGCGCGAGTGCGGCTAGGTTACCACTGTGTCACGCGTAGGTTGCGAACGAGGGTCGATCGACGGACACCCTCCCGCTAGGCGCATCGTTGCGCCTAATATCTGCGTCTGATCAGGCCTTTGTCGAGGATTCCTCGTCGTCGGTCCCGTTGTCGGCCGCGTTGCCGTCAGTCTCGTCCGCGGGGTCGTTCTCGGCGTCGTCGGCCGGGTCGTTCGCCGGGGCCTTGGCAGGATCGCTGTAGACCTCCTCCTCGACCTTACCCCGGCCCGTGAAGGTCGCGTACGCCCACCACGCGGCGGCGAGCACGAACAGGATGATCGACATCCACTCGCTCCAGCGCAGGCCGAGCACGTTGGCCAGCTGCACGTTGTCGATGCGCAGGGTCTCGATCAGGCCACGGCCCAGGCAGTAGGCCATCACGTAGAGGGCGACCACGCGGCCGCCGCCCAGACGCAGCTTCTTCTGCAGGTAGACGATCACGAAGAAGAGGACGATGTCCCAGCAGAACTCGTAGAGGAACGTCGGGTGGAACGTGGTGCCGACCGGGAACTGGCTGGGGCCGTCGGGATAGCGCGAGGGGTCGATCTCCAGGCCCCAGGGCAGGTCGGTGGGCCGGCCGAAGAGCTCCTGGTTGAACCAGTTGCCCCAGCGGCCGATGCCCATCGCGAGCAGACAGGTCGGGGCGATGGTGTCCAGCAGCGGGACGATCTTGATGCCCTTGCGCCTCGCGCCGATGACGGCGCCCACGGCGCCGAGCGCGATCGCGCCCCATACGCCGAGCCCGCCACGCCAGATGTAGAGCGCCTCGATCGGGTGGGCGCCCTCGCTGAAGTAGAGCTGCCAGTCGGTGATGACGTGGTAGAGCCGCCCGCCCACCAGGCCGAACGGCACCGCCCACAGCGCGATGTCCTGGATGTCGCCGAGACGGCCGCCGCGGGCCTGCCAGCGCTTCTCGGAGACCCAGACGGCCACGATGATGCCGAGGATGATCGCGAAGGCGTAGCCGCGCAGCGGGATCGGTCCGAGCCAGAGCACACCTTCGGCCGGGCTGGGGATGGACATCGGGAGCATCATGCGGCGCTTACTTCCTCAAGAAGATGGTGGATGTCGTCGGCGAACTGCTTGGGCGAGGTGTTCATCGACCACACGACCCTCGCCTCTCCCCCGGAGACGGCGGAGACGTGGGTGTCGTGGACCCCGAGATCGTAGCCCCCGCTGGGTAGCCGGTCGGCCTCCCCTATGTAGAGCCGCATCGACTCGGCCAGGGTGACGATGTCCTTCAGGTCACCGGTGAGACCGATGAAGTCCTTGCCGTAGCGGTCCAGGTACTTGCGCAGCACCTTCTCGGAGTCCCGCGCCGGGTCGGTCGTGACGAACACGACCTCGACCTTGTCCCGGTCGTCGGCGTCGAGACGGGTCAGTGCGGCGGTCAGGCTCGACATCACCAGCGGGCACTCGTCGGGGCAGCTGGTGTAGCCGTAGAAGACCAGCGTCAGTGGCTTGTCGACATCGTTGGCGAGCTCGAAGGGCTCACCGTCGGTGTCGGTCAGGGCGGTGCCGGCGAGCCGGTAGGGGGTGTGTTCCTGCCCGGTCATCGCCGAGGCCGGCGCCTGGCCGGTGCCGGCAGCGCCGCAGCCGGTGAGGACTCCGACGAGGACGAGCAGGACGGGGAGAGCCAGGAACCTCAACGCGCGCGGACTCCCGCGGCCAGGTCCTCGGTCAGGCTCGCCAGCGCCTTGAGCGCAGCCTGCTCGTCGGAGCGGTTGTCCAGCAGCGTACGCACGAAGGCGGAGCCGACGATGACCCCGTCGGCGTACGCCGCCATCTCGGCGGCCTGGGCGCCGTTGCTGACCCCGAGGCCGACGCCGACGGGCAGGTCGGTGGTCTTGCGGGTGCGGGCGACCAGCGGGGCGGCCAGGTCGGAGGTCTTGGCGCGGGCGCCGGTGACCCCCATGACCGCGGTGGCGTAGACGAAGCCGCGGCACTGGGCCGTGGTCATCGCGATCCGCTCGTCGGTGCTGCTCGGCGCGACCAGGAAGACCTTGTCGAGGTCGCGGGCGTCCGCGGCCTCGATCCACTCCTGGGCGAAGTCGGGGGTGATGTCGGGCGTGATCAGACCCGCGCCGCCGGCATCCTGCAACTGCTGGGCGAAGCGGTCCACGCCCCGGCGCTCGATCGGGTTCCAGCTGGTCATGATGAGCGTCGGCACGCCGGTCGAGGCGACGGCCTCGACGACGCGGAACACGTCGTCGACGCGTACGCCACCGTCGAGCGCCTGCTGCACGGCGTCCTGGATCGTGGGGCCGTCCATGACCGGGTCGGAGTAGGGCAGACCGATCTCGATGATGTCGCAGCCGGCCTCGACCATGGTGGTCAGGGCGTCGATCGAGCCCTCGACCGACGGGAAGCCCGCCGGCAGGTAGCCGACCAGGGCGGCGCGGTTCTCGGCCTTCGCCTTCTCGAACGCTACCGACGTACTCACTTTGCGTCTCCCAGTCCGAAGTAATCGATGGCCGTGCCCATGTCCTTGTCGCCGCGACCGGACAGGTTGATCAGGATCGTGGCGCCCTCGCCGTGGCGCTCCTTGATCTCGGGGGCGATCTTGATGGCGCCGGCGATCGCGTGGGCCGACTCGATCGCCGGGATGATGCCCTCGGAGCGCGAGAGCAGCGCGAAGGCGTCCATCGCCTCCTTGTCGGTGATGCTCGTGTAGCTGGCCCGGCCGGACTTGGCCAGCCAGGCGTGCTGCGGGCCGACACCCGGGTAGTCGAGGCCGGCGGAGATCGAGTGGGACTCGATGGTCTGGCCGTCCTCGTCCTGGAGCACGTAGGTGCGGGCGCCGTGCAGCACACCCGGGTCGTTGGCCTGGATGGTGGCCGCGTGGCGGCCGGTCTCGAACCCGTCTCCCCCGGCCTCGAAGCCGTGGATCTCGACATCGGAGTCGTCCAGGAAGGCGGTGAAGAGGCCGATGGCGTTGGAGCCGCCACCGACCGCGGCGACGACGGCGTTCGGGAGGCCGCCGAACTGCTCGATCGACTGCGCCCGGGCCTCGTCGCCGATGCCGCGCACGATGTCGCGCACCAGCGTCGGGAACGGGTGGGGCCCGGCGGCGGTGCCGAACAGGTAGGCGGTGTGGTCGACGCTGGCGACCCAGTCGCGCAGCGCCTCGTTGATCGCGTCCTTGAGCGTGCCGCTGCCGGAGGGCACCGGGACGACCTCGGCGCCGAGCAGCCGCATCCGGGCCACGTTGAGCGCCTGGCGGTCGGTGTCGACCTTGCCCATGTAGACCGTGCAGTCGAGGCCGAAGTAGGCGGCCGCGGTCGCGGAGGCCACGCCGTGCTGGCCGGCCCCGGTCTCGGCGATGACCCGGGTCTTGCCCATCCGCTTGGTCAGCAGCGCCTGGCCGAGCACGTTGCGGATCTTGTGAGCGCCGGTGTGGTTGAGGTCCTCGCGCTTGAGGAGGACCCGTACGCCGAGCTGCTCGGAGAGCCGGGTCGCGTGGTAGAGCGGGCTCGGCAGGTTGGCGTAGTCACGCAGGATCGCGTCGAACTCGGCCACGAACTCCGGGTCGGCCTTCGCCTTCTGCCAGGCGTCGTCGAGCTCGATGAGCGCCTTCATCAGCGCCTCGGGCATGAAGCGGCCGCCGAACCCCTCGGCCTCGCCACCGAACCAGCCGAACTCGTCGGCGTCGAAGGAAGTCGTCTCGTGGATGTGAGTTGTCATGGCAGTATCTGCTCTCGGATCTACTCTTGGCCTCAGCCTTGGATTCCGGTGAACTCGGCGACCGTGCCTTGCGGGTCGCCGTGCTTGACCAGCGCCTCGCCGACGAGGACCGCACGGGCCCCCTCGGTGACGTGGCGCTTGACGTCGGTGGCGGTGAAGATGCCCGACTCGGCGACCTTCACCCGGTCCTCGGGGATGAGCGGCGCGAGCCGCCCGAAGACGTCCTGATCGATCTCCAGGGTCTTCAGGTTGCGCGCATTGACGCCGATCAGCTCGGCACCGAGCTCGACGGCCCGGGCGACCTCGGCCTCGTCGTGGGTCTCGACCAGCACGGTCAGCCCCAGCTCACGCGCCTGGTCGTGGAGACGGCGCAGGGTGTCGTCGTCCAGCGCGGCCACGATCAGCAGCGCCAGGTCGGCGCCGGCGGCCCGGGCCTCGAGCAGCTGGTAGGGCTCGACGATGAAGTCCTTGCGCAGGATCGGGGTGTCGACGGCCGCGCGGACCGCGACCAGGTCGGCGAGCGACCCACCGAAGCGGCGTTCCTCGGTGAGCACCGAGATCGCGGCGGCACCGCCGGCGGCGTACTTCGCGGCCAGCTCGGCCGGGTCGGGGATATCGGCCAGGGCACCCTTGGAGGGGCTCTTCCGCTTCACCTCGGCGATCACGCTGCTGCCCGGCGCACGGAAGTGCGGCATCGGGTCGCGGGGCGCGTCGACGTCGGCCAGCCGGGCCCGCAGGTCCGCCTCGGACACCGTCTCCTGGCGCTTCGCCAGGTCCAGACGTACGCCGTCGATGATCTTTTCGAGCACCGACATGTTTAAACCTCTCGTTTCCGGGTATGACCCACGTGCAAAGCCTCTCACCCGAACCGTGACACGCCCGATTTGGCGCCACAGTGCGGGCGGGAAACGTTAAGTTTCTCCCATCTCAACCCAACTCGCCTGACTTTGGAGGTCAGACACATGAGCTACGGAACTCCGCCACCGCCGCCGTATGGTTCGCCGGCGCCCGGGCAGCCCGGCCAGCCCGCGGGCAACAACAAGAAGGCGATCTGGGCACTTGTCCTTGGCATTCTCGGTTGTGTTTGCTGTGGCTTCTTCACCGGTATCCCGGCGATCATCCTGGGCAAGATGGCCCAGAACGAGATCGACGCCTCCGGCGGCGCGCAGAGCGGGCGTGGCATGGCCACCGCCGGCTTCATCCTCGGCATCGTCGCCGTGGTCCTCGGCATCATCGGAATCATCTTGAACCTCTCCGGTGCGCTCGACTTCAGCGGCAGCACCAGCACCTACTGAGCCAAGCGCTGAAATCAGCGAGGCCCCCGGCGGATCCGCCGGGGGCCTCGCTGATTCACAGGCTCAGTGTGACTCGACGTTGAAGCCGAGCTTGGCGAGCACGATGAAGAGCAGGCCACCGCCGACGGTGACGGCCACGCCGACCCAGAAGACGAACCAGCTGATCGGGTCGAGCATCATGGCGACGCTGCCGATCAGGAAGCCGAGGAGGCCGACCGCGACTGCGATCCAGGCTGCCGGGGTGTTGCCGTGGCTGGCGGACATGCGATGACTCCTCTACGAGTTCTTTGTGCTTGGCTGCAGTGTATTCATTGATCCCCGGTTGTCGGGTCCCGACCCTCGTCCAACGACTTCCAGACATCGATCGTGGACTGTTCCTCGAGGGGCTTCTGCTCCGGCTTGGCGTCGGCGGGGGCGTCGTATCTGCGGCCCATCTCGGGCCACGACGGCGCCTGGCGTACGGCCACGACCGCTGCCAGCACGGTCAGGACCGCGCCGAGGAGCGCGAGGTAGGGCCAGGGCGTGGTGGTGTGTTCGGTCTCACCCCAGACCACCTTCGAGTCGATCGCCCGGCCGAGCGCGTCGATCCCGGCGTGGCCGAAGAAGCTGACGACCACGCCGATCCCGGCCAGGCCGGCGAGGCCGGCCACCAGGCGGCGTACGGGGCCCCGGGTGACCAGCACGACGCCCCAGGCGGCGAGGGCGACCAGGGCCAGGCCGGTCGTCGCCGGCGAGTCGTTGAGGTCGGCCGGCATCTGCGCCGGGGCGGTCACCTTCACCCACTCGTTGGAGCCTGCCCACGCCGCCAGGGCCGCGCCGGCGAGGCCGGCGGTGACGGTGGGACCGAAGCTCTTCACGAGCCGGCGCCGGACGAGATCAGGCCGGCGTCGAAACAGGTGTGGTCGCCGGTGTGACAGGCCGGACCGACCTGGTCGACCTTCAGCAGGATCGTGTCGCCGTCGCAGTCGAGGCGCACCTCCTTGACGTACTGGTGGTGGCCGGAGGTGTCACCCTTGACCCAGTACTCCTGCCGGCTGCGGGACCAGTACGTCGCCCGGCCCGTCGCGAGCGTGCGCGCCAGGGCCTCGTCGTCCATGTAGCCGAGCATCAGCACCTCGCCGGTGTCATGCTGCTGCGCCACCGCGGGCACCAGGCCGTCGGGGTTGCG
This sequence comes from Nocardioides sp. NPDC126508, assembly GCA_040302365.1. Taxonomy (GTDB): domain Bacteria; phylum Actinomycetota; class Actinomycetes; order Propionibacteriales; family Nocardioidaceae; genus Nocardioides. The sequence goes on along the minus strand of JBEOUM010000001.1, from coordinate 215,562 downwards.
CTTGAGGCGGTCGGCGATGGCGGGGTCCAGTCCCGCGCTCGTGGGTCCAGTAGTCACGCCTCCAGTATCCCGGTGGGCAACAGTACGGACACAACCGGCCTGATCAGGTGCCCTGCTGGGCGACCCAGGAGGCATGCAGCCGCGCGTACGTCGATCCCGCCTGCGCGACCAGGTCGCTGTGCGGACCGCGCTGGGCGAGGTGGCCGGCGTCGACGACGATCACCTCGTCGGCCGCCTCGGCGGTGGAGAGGCGGTGGGCGATGGTGACCGAGGTGCGGCCGCTCATCAGGCGCTCCAGGGCCCGGTTGATCCGCATCTCCAGACGCGGGTCGACGGCGGAGGTGGCCTCGTCGAGGACGAGCAGGTCGGGATCGGCGAGCTGGGCGCGGAGCAGAGCCACGAGCTGCCGCTCGCCGGCCGAGAGCGACTCGCCGCGCTGCCCGACGCTCGTGCGCACCCCCGCGGGAAGACCGGCCAGCCAGTCACCCAGACCGAGCACGCGGGCCGCCCCCTCGATCTCCTCGTCGGTCGCGTCCAGCCGGCCGTAGCGGACGTTGTCGGCGAGGGTGGAGTCGAAGAGGAAGCCCTCCTGCGGGACGAGCACGACACTGGTACGCAGCGAGGCGTTGCCGATGTCGCGTACGTCGACGCCGTCGAGGCTCACCTTTCCCGAGGTCACGTCCATCACCCGGGTGAGCAGCTTGGCGATCGTCGACTTCCCCGAGCCGGTCTCACCGACCACCGCGACCCGGCTGCCGGGCGCGATCTCGAAGGAGATGTCGTGCAGGACCGGGCGGCCGCCGGGGTAGGCGAAGGTGACGTCGTCGAACTCGATCGAGAGCGGGCCGCGGGGCAGCACCGCTCCGGCAGGGCCCGGGTCGACGAGGTCCGCGGGCGTGTCCAGGATGCCGATCGTGCGCCGCCAGGAGGCGATCGCGTTCTGGGCGTCGGTCAGGATCTGCGTACCCATCTGCACGGGGCCCACGAACAGCGTCACCAGGAACGCGAACGCCAGGATCTCGCCGACGCTCAGGGCGCCGCCGCTGCCCCGGTAGGCGAGCGCCAGCAGGACACCGCCGACGATCACCCCGGCGTTGGCGAGGCCACCGGAGAGGCCACCGAGACTGAAGAAGACCGAGGTGTAGGCCTGTGCCTTGATCTGGGCGGCGCTGGTGGCATCGATCTCGCGGTCGATCCGCTCCTGGGTGCGGTCCTCCACGGCGTACGCCTTGACCACGGCCGCGCCGACGACCGGCTCGGAGACCGCGGAGAGCATCTTGGCGACCTGGCGGCGGGAGAGCGTGTAGGCCGCGGACAGCTTGCGCTGGAAGAACCGCAGGCTCAGGAAGAGCGGGCCGAAGCAGAGCCACACCAGGACCGCGAGCTGCCAGGAGTAGACCACCATCACGACGGTCGCGATCAGCATCTGGCCGATGCTGACGATGAAGAGCAGCCCGCCGAAGACGATGAACTGGCTGACCTGGTCGACGTCGCTGGTGACCCGGGAGACCAGCGCCCCGCGGTGCTCGGTCGACTGGGTCAGCATCGGCAGGTCGTGGACGTGCCGGAAGGCCTTGGTACGCAGCGTGGCCAGGCCCCGCTCGGCGGCGGTGAAGAGCCGGCTCGTCATCAGGAACGAAGCCACGCCCGTGACGGCGATGGCGACGACCGCGATGAGACCGGCACGCAGGACGTAGCCGAGGTCGGGACCGTCCGGGCCGCTCAGCCCGTTGTCGAGGGTCTGCTGGACCACGACGGGGACGACGACCTGGCCGACGCTCGCGAGCACGGCCAGCGCGAAGGTGCCGCGGATGCCCTCGACCAGCTCCGGGGAGTGCTTGATGCCCCGGCGGATGGTCTCGAAGGCACCGAGGTCCTCACCGCTGCCGACCCTTGTCTCGGGCTCGAGTGTCACCGTCACTGGGCCACCTCCGGGGTCTCGTAGGCGTTCACCAGACGCGCGTAGGACTCGTCGCGGGCGAGCAGCTCGGTGTGGGTGCCGCGGTCGCGGATGCGGCCGTCCTCGAGATGGACGACCTCGTCGGCGAGCGCGATCGTGGCCTTGCGGTAGGCGACCACGACGAGGCTGGTGTCGCCGGCTCCGTCACGCAGCGCTCCACTGTCTGCGCCGCTCCGCAGCGCGGCGAGAATGCGCTGCTCGACCTCGGGGTCGACCGCCGAGGTGGCGTCGTCGAGGATGAGCAGCCGTGGGCGTCGGACGAGGGCTCTCGCGAGCGCGAGCCGCTGACGCTGCCCGCCGGAGAGGCTCGCGCCGCGCTCGCCGAGCGTGGTGTCGAGGCCGTTGGGCAGCGCGGTGACGAAGCCGTCGGCCTGGGCGGCCTTGAGCGCGGACCAGACCTCGTCGTCGGTGAGGTCGGCGCCGAGGGTGACGTTGCCGCGCACGGAGTCGTCGAAGACGAAGGCGGTCTGGGGAACCAGTGCCGCCACCCGGGCCCACTCCCCCGCCCCCAGGTCGCGCAGGTCGGTGCCGTCCAGGCTGATCCGGCCGTCGTCCGGGTCGACCAGCCGGGCCAGCAGCATGGTCAGGGTGCTCTTGCCGGAGGCGGTCTCGCCGACGATCGCGACCGTACGGCCCGGCTCGACCTCGAAGTCGACACCGTCGAGCAGCGTGGGGCCGTCGGCGTAGGCGTAGGAGACGCCGTCGACCCGCACGCGCGCGCCGGTCGGCTCGCGACTGGTCCGCGCCGTCCCGTAGACCAGCCGGCCGGTCGCCTGCAGCACCCGCTGCACGCGCCGATAGCCGACCACGCTGCGCGGGAACTCCCCGAGCAGCCACCCGAAGGAGCGGATCGGGAAGGCCACGATGGTGAGCAGGAAGCCGATCTGGACGACGTCACCGGGCGCGGCGGCGCCGCTGGAGACACGCCCGACACCGACGGCGAGCACGGCGAGGACCCCGACGTTGGGCAGGGCGGCCAGGATCGGGTCGAAGGCGGCGCGGAGCCGGCCGGCGCGGATGTTGACGTCGCGCAGCTCCCGCGCCTTGTCCTGGAAGCGGGTGGTCTCCTCGGCCTCGCGCCCCAACGTCTTGACGACGAGGGCGCCGTCGAAGGACTCGTGGGCGATCCCGGAGAGCTCGGCACGGAGCTGCTGGGCGCGGGTCATCAGCGGCGAGGAGAAGCGCTGGTAGACGAGGTTGGCGACGACGACGGCCGGGAAGACGAGGATCGCGACCGAGGCCAGCAGGACGTCGGTCCAGAACATCTGCCCGACCGCGATCACCATCATCGCGAGGGTCCCGACGGCCATCGGCAGCGGCGCGATCGGCGCCCAGGACGCCTCGACGTCGGAGTTGGCGTTGGAGAGCAGCTGACCGGTCGGGTGCCGGTGATGCCAGGCGAGCGGAAGAGCCAGGTACTGCCGGGTGACCGCACGGCGCGAGTGAGCCTGCATCCGGAACTGCATCACCCCGGCGCCCAGCCGGCGCGCCACCACCCCGACCGCGCGCAGGATCGCGACCCCGACGAAGAGCCCGACCACCGCCCCCAGCCAGCCGGCGCCGATCTCGCCGTCGCGCAGCGCCGGGACCAGGACATGATCGGTGGACCAGCCCAGCACCCAGGCGTCGGCGACGGTCAGCGCACCGAAGAGCGCGGACCCGAGGGTCGAGAGGGTGAAGACAGCCCACTCGCGCCGGATGGCGACTCCGAGAACCTTGAACCCGTCGGTCGTGGTGGCCCGCTGGGGTGTTGGTTCATCGTCGCTCATCTCGAGGTAAAGCCTAGGTCAGCACCGGGGATGCGACGAATTTTTTTGACGACCCTGCCGGCCGGGGACGGCTCGATAGGGTGCAGTCCGTGGCTTCCTTCGCGCGCGCCGAACGCATCGCCCTGTGTGACACCGCCGTCTCTCTCGGGCCGGACGCCCCGACGCTCTGCGAAGGGTGGCAGGTCAAGGACCTGCTGGTGCACCTGCTGGTCCGCGAGCGTCGCCCGTGGGCCACGCCGGGGATCTTCCTGCCGCCGCTCGCGCCGGTGCTGAGGAAGGCTGAGGCTGCGTACGCCGTCCAGCCGCTGGAGGCACTCGCGGCCCGCCTCCGCGACCCGAAGGGCACCCCGTTCATGCTCGGCCCGATCGAGAAGGCGATCAACACCGTCGAGTTCTTCGTCCACCACGAGGACCTCCGCCGCGCCCAGCCGGGCTGGGAGCCGCGTACGCTCCCGGCCGCTGCCGAGCGTGATCTCTGGCGCACCCTGAAGCTGCTCGGCAGGGGCCTGGTCCGCTCCGCCGAGACCCCGGTGGTCGTCAGCAACGGCACCGACGCCGCCACCCTCCGCGCCGGCGATGAGCCGGTCACCGTCACCGGACCGGTCGGCGAGCTCATGCTCTTCTGCTTCGGGCGTCATCAGGTGCGGGGGCTGGCCTTCGACGGTCCGGCCGAGCGGATCACGCAGCTGGAGAACGCCAGTCTCGGCTTCTGAGGACGGCCCCGTCGACACCTCCACGAGGGTCCACTCAGCGGAACGACCGCCCGTAACCTCCGTCGGCCAGGAGAGGTTGTGTCTCAGACGACCGAATCCCCCAGGAGGTCCCGCGATGCGTCGTGCGGCAGCAGTCACCGTCGCCCTGCTCTTCGTCTTCTCGCTCACCGCGGCCGCGCCCGCGATGAGCGCCGGCGCGAGCCCGGAGCTGCGGGACGTGATGGTCGTGGGCAACAACTGGGACGGGACCGCGTCGATCGTCGACGCGCGCAGCCTCGAGGTGCTGCGCAAGGGCATCGACCTGGTGCCGGACAAGGACGAGGAGATCGCCGCGATCCACCAGGACCCCGAGCGGCTGGCCTACTACTACCTGGTCCGCTACGGCCCCGGTGAGGGCAACGACCAGCTCGTGGACGACATGTTCACCACCCGGGACGGCAGGCTGCTGGCGGTCTCACGCCCCAGCCTCGCCGACGTGGTCTGGATCGACATCGAGAAGGCGCTCGCCGGCTCGCCGGACCCCATCGTGGTCGAGCAGCAGATGGACGGTCACCGCACCGACCACATGGGCCTCTCCCCCGACGGCACCCGCTTGCTGGTCTCGGACTCGACCTCGCGCTCGGTGCACGAGTACTGGATGGGCGGTGCCGGCGACCCGCGGACGGGCGAGCGGCTGCGTACGTTCGAGTCGGGCGAGACGCCCCACGAGAGCAACTACTCCGAGGACGGCTCCCGCATCTTCCACGCCTCCATCGGCCGCGTCTACCTGCCCGGCGACCAGAAGGAGATCTCAGCCGATCAGCTCGGTCTTCCCACCATCCCCGGCACCGACCTGCTGCCGCCGATCAAGATCGGGCCGCTCCACGACGCGATCAAGGGCGACCGCTGGTTCGAGATCGTCGACGAGTCCAGCTTCGAGGTCTCCCAGCGCTGGGAGATGGGCAAGGAGCTCGAGGAAGCCGGCTACCCCTCGATCTCCTCGGCCGTACGTCCCATGGCGATCGCGCCCGGCGAGCGGTTCATCTACTTCCAGATGTCCTTCCTGCACGGGATCGTCGAGTTCGACACCCGGGCGGCCGACATCGACGGCAAGGTCGGCTACTCCACCGGGTCCGTCGAAGAGCCCCGCACCGGCGCCGTCACCCGGGTCATCCCGCTCCCCAAGCGCACCCAGCTGCCGCGCGAGCTCTACGTCAACGACTCCGCCCACCACGGTCTCTCGATCGACGCTCGGGGCAAGACCCTGTGCGCGGCGGGCACGATGGACGACTACGTCGCGATGGTCGACCGCGCCACGGGTGACTACACGACCCTCGACGAGGAGACGACCGGGCACTACTACGGCAAGCCCTACTGGACCACCGAGGGTCTCGGCGACACCTGCTGGGCGTCGCTCTCGGACGCCGACGCGGTCGCGGTGATCGACTTCCGCACCGGCGAGGAGCTCGCCTACCTCGACGTCGGCAACCACCCCCAGCGCGTACGCCACGGGCAGATCCCGAGCTCGCTGCTGAGCTAGCCGCCGGCGCTGAGGGCGCAGAATCCCGCCATGGCGGGGGTCTGCGCGGCATGCCCCCACGCCAACGTGTCCGACGAACGACTGTGCAGTGGCGGCACGAACGACTCGGGCGTGCGATAGCGCCCCGGGTTATCTGAGGCGTCGAGAGTCAGATTCCCGCCGTGGCGGGAATCTGCAGCGTCACCCGCTCAGCGAACCCCGAATTTTCCCGCCATGGCGGGAAAGTGCCCGCCCGAGCGTCAGCGAACCGGCGCGCCGGAGCCCGAGAGCGCCTGCTTGACCTCGCCGATCCGCACCTTGCCGAAGTGGAAGATCGTGGCCGCGAGGACGGCGTCCGCGCCGGCCTCGACCGCGGGCGGGAAGTGCTCGGCCGTCCCGGCGCCACCGGAGGCGATGACCGGGACGGTCACCTCGCTGCGTACGGCCTTGATCAGGTCGATGTCGAAGCCGTCCTCGGTGCCGTCGGCGTCCATCGCGTTGAGCAGGATCTCGCCGGCACCGAGCTCGACGGCCTTCGCCGCCCACTCGATCGCGTCGATCCCGGCCGACTTGCGCCCACCGTGGGTGGTGACCTCGAAGCCGGAGTCGGTGCCCGGCGCCCGCCGGGCGTCGACGGAGAGCACCAGGACCTGGTTGCCGAACCGGTCGGCGATCTCCGCGATCAGCTCGGGGCGGACGATGGCCGCGGTGTTGACCGCGATCTTGTCCGCGCCGGCACGGAGCATCCGGTCGACGTCCTCGACGCTGCGGATCCCGCCGCCGACGGTGAGCGGGATGAAGACCTGCTCGGCGGTGCGGGTGACGATCTCGAGCGTCGTCGCCCGTCCCTCGTGGGAGGCGGAGATGTCGAGGAAGGTGAGCTCGTCGGCGCCTTCCTTGTCGTAGGTCGCGGCCAGCTCCACCGGGTCACCGGCGTCGCGCAGCTCCTTGAAGTTGATCCCCTTGACGACGCGACCGGCGTCGACGTCGAGGCAGGGGATGACGCGTACGGCCAACGTCATGACTGGTCCCCTCGCGGACGTCCGAGGGTCAGGTCGAGCGCGTCGGCGAGGTCGAGGGATCCGGTGTAGAGCGCCGTGCCGGCGATCGCGCCCTCGACACCGATCTCCACCAGGCCCATCAGGGCCTCGATGTCGTCGATGGTGGTCACTCCCCCGCTCGCCACGACCGGGCGGTCGGTGGCCTCGCAGACCGCGCGGAGCAGGTCGAGGTTGGGGCCCTGGAGCATGCCGTCCTTGTTGACGTCGGTGACGACGTAGCGCGCACAGCCCTCGGAGTCGAGCCGGGCGAGCGTCTCGTAGAGGTCGCCGCCCTCCTGGGTCCAGCCACGCGCGGCGAGGGTGCGGCCGCGTACGTCCAGACCCACCGCGACCCGGTCGCCGTAGGTCGCGATCGCCTTGCGGGTCCACTCCGGGTTCTCCAGCGCGGCAGTGCCGATGTTGACGCGGCGGCAGCCGGTCGCCATCGCGGCCTCGAGCGACTCGTCGTCGCGGATGCCACCGCTCATCTCGACCTTGATGTCGAGCTTGCCGACGATCCCGGCGAGGATCTCGCGGTTGTCGCCGTGACCGAACGCGGCGTCGAGGTCGACCAGATGGATCCACTCGGCGCCGGTCTCCTGCCACCGCAGCGCGGCCTCGAAGGGATCGCCGAACCGCTTCTCGGACCCGTCCACGCCCTGGACCAGCTGCACCGCCTGCCCGCCCTTCACATCGACGGCCGGCAGGAGCTCGAGGTAGTCACCCATGGGGACGATCCTATGTTCTGTACGCCGCCACCCCTGCCCCGCCGTCCGGGTGCGAGACGGTTCCATGCCTAGCGAGCCGCCAGCACCTCGAACTCGTACACATCGGGGTCGGTCATCCGCGCCCACCGGCCTTCACCCTCGCCCTCGGCGACCAGTGTGGCGCCGAGCTCTTCGAGGCGGCGGATCTCGGCGGCAGGGTCGGTGTCCTCGGGCGCGATCAGGTCGAAGCGGAACCGGTCGCTGGGCCCGCGCGGTACCGGCGGCGGTCCGCTCCAGGCGACCTTGGCACTGCCCGACGGCGTCGCGACCGCGGTCTCGCCGTCCTGGTCCCAGACCAGCGGCCAGCCGAGCGCGGCGCTCCAGAACCTCCCGTTCTCCCGGGATCCGTCGGCAGCGACCTCGCCGAGGAACCGGGTGCCGGCCAGCCAGCTGTTGCCCGCCGGGATCACGCACAGCTCGTTGCCCTCCGGGTCGCCGAGCACGACGTGGTCCTCCTCCGGCAGCTGTCCGACGTCGATGTGGGTGGCGCCGAGGCCGAGCAGCCGGTCCACGGTCCGCTGCTGGTCCTCCGGCTGCGCGCTGGTCAGATGCAGGTGATGTGGGTTGGCGAGCGTCTTCGGCGCGTCCGTCGGCAGGAACCGGATCCGCAGGTCGTCGTCCGCCCGCGGCTGCAGCCTGATCTCCTCGCCGCTGGTCTCGGTCTCCCGATCCAGCACCGCCGCCCAGAACTCCGCAACCCGCTCCGGGTCGTTGGCGTCGATGCAGATCCCGAAGCGCCGAGGTGTCATGCCCGGCAACCTAGGTCGCGCCGGGTTCGCTACGCAATCGGATTCGGCCCCGCCGCCACGGTGGCCAGCTTGGCCAGACCCTTCTCCATGTCGGGCGCGATCGCCTTCTCCATCGAGTAGAACCTGAGCATCAGGCCCATCGCACCGCTCACCGTGCCGGCATGGGTCCAGGTCAGCCGGGTGCCGTCGGCGACGGTGGCGAGGTCGAAGCTCACCGTGCTGCGGCTCTTGAACGGCTTCAGGAACTCCAGCGCGACCTCGATGTGGTCGGGCCGCGACTCGGTGATCTCCATCGTGCCGGCGCCCGCGCGCTTGTTGCCCGACCAGGCATAGCGCGCACCGACACCCGACTCGGCGCCCGAGTGGGTCCGCGACATGTCCGGGTCGAGCTCCTCCCAGGGAGACCACGCCGGCCACTGGTGGAAGTCGTCGAGCAGCGCGTGCACCCGGCCGATGTCGCCCGGCAGCACCGCGGACCTGGAGACCTGGTAGTCGGTCATGTCACGACAGTACGCCCGCGGCGACGAGTTCGAGCACGTCTTCGGTGCTGCGTATGTCGCCGAAGGTGCGATAGATGGTCGTCAGGGTCGCGTTGTGGGAGTCGTCGTTGCGACCAGCGGTGGCGTCGGCGACCAGGATCGTGCGATATCCCAGCGTGGCAGCGTCGCGCGCCGTGCCCGCGACGCAGACCTCGGTGAGCGTGCCGGTGACGACCACGTTCTCGATGCCGCGCCCGCGAAGCTGCTCGTGCAGGGACGAGCTGCCCGGGAAGAGTGCGCTGGTCGCGGTCTTCTCGACGAGCAGGTCGCCGTCACGCGCCTCCAGCCCCGGCCCGAGGCGACTCTCGACCGGCCCGTTCCCACCGCTGCCCCGGAACATCTCCGCGATCTGCTCCCCGAGGAACTCCCGCGCCCACGCGGTGGGCCCGGGGTCGCCCGGCACGATCCACGCGACCGCCCCGCCGGCATCCCGAAGCGCGTCGGCAAGCAGACGTACGTTCGGGGTGATCGCGGCGCACGTCGGGTTGGATTCGTAGAAGAACGGCACGAGATCGACGACGAGCAGCGCCGTCCTGGCCGGGTCGAGGCTCTCGTAGGCGTGGCGCCTGCCCCGCCGCGCCTCGTGGCGCGCGTACTCCCGCTCCGGGATCTCCCACCTGTGCACCCTCAGACCCGGCACTTCAGGCGGTCTCAGGGCTGACACCGACCGAGCCGTCGATCGTCTCGCGGAGGATGTCGGCGTGGCCGGCGTGGCGGGTGGCGTCGCAGAGGCGGGCGGCCATGACGTTGAAGAGCATGACCTTCTCGTCCCACCACGGTACGTAGCCGGGGGCGTCGATGGGGAGGGCCTCGATGGTGGCGTCCACGTGCGCGCCGACGAGCCCGTAGAGGTCGAGGATGTCGGCCCGGCTCTCGTCCTGGGTGGCCCGATGGGTGGCGCCCCACCACCCGTCGGTGTCCCAGGGAGGGAGGTCGATCGGCGGCGTACGTTCGAAGACCTCGCCGAAGTAGCGGGCGTCGGAGAGGGCGTTGTGCTTGACCAGGCCGAGCAGGTTGGTGCCGGTCGGGGTCATGGGGCGCCGGACGTCGTCCTCAGGCAGCCCCTCGAGCTTCCACACCAGCGCCTCCCGGACGCCACGGAGCTTGTCGTGCAGATGAGCCTTGGCGAAGTCGGTCCAGGTCGTCGTCGCTGCCATCCGCTCAGCCTAGCCAGAGCCGGCATTCGAACTCAGAAATGCGCTCCCACCTGGTGAAACATGAACAAGGAAGTCGGCATCGACCGCACGAAACACCTTCGTCATCGTATGCCCCCATGGGTATATGTGGTTTTGAAATCGGATAGAGACACTAGGCAATCGACGCATCCCTTTGATTGGGTATACGGCCTATTTCTTCCGATTCGCGAGTCGGCGCCGGCGGTTCCAATTCCTATCGGCGCTCGGGCCTACCAACAGCCCTCCATCGAAGGAAACCCAGCCATGCTGCAGAACACCCTCACCCGCGTACGTCAGGCCCGCCGCGACGACAGTGGGTTCACCCTCATCGAGCTCGTGATCGTCATCCTCATCCTCGGCGTCCTCGCCGCGGTCGTGGTCTTCTCGGTCAGCGGCATCTCCGACCGCGGCAACGAGGCCGCCTGCAAGACCGAGGTCCGCACCGTCGGGACCGCGATCGAGGCGTACCGGGCCAACACCGGCAACTACCCGCCGACCGTCGGCGACCTCGTCCCCGACTTCCTCCGCAGCGCCCCCGACGGCGCCTCGGGAATCCGCGGCACCACGACGATCGACGGCACCACCGGCCAGATGCCCAACGGCACCACCGCCTGCTAGTGACCCCACCCAGGAGGGCCGCGACCCAGCGGCCCTCCCCGGCAAGACCTCCCTCCAACACACCAGGGGCACACATGCAGACCACCCTCGAACCAGGCAGCCGGGTCGACCAGCTGCTCGCAGCCGTCTGGCAGGCCGGCGGCACCGACCTGCTCCTCTCGGTCGGCCTCCCACCGATGCTGCGGATCGACGGGATCCTCACCCCCGCACCGGGCACGGACGTCCTGTCCGCCGAGGACACCGACGCGCTCCTGGCCGAGGTCCTGACACCGGCGCAGGCGGCGGCCTGGAAGAACAGCCACGAGTACGACTTCTCCTTCTCCTGGCGCGAGCACGCCCGGATCCGCGGCAACGCGTTCACCCAGCGCGGGCTCAGCACCGTCGCGCTGCGGATGATCCCGCGCGCGATCCCCTCCCCCGACGCCCTCGGCCTGCCGCCGGCGCTGCGCTCGCTGGCGCTGCGCCACCAGGGCCTGATCCTGATGACCGGCCCGACCGGGTCCGGCAAGTCGACCACGCTCGCCTCGCTCATCGACCTGATCAACACCAGCCGCGGCTGCCACATCATCACCGTCGAGGACCCGATCGAGTACGTCCACGACCACAAGGTCGCCGCGGTCAACCAGCGCGAGGTCGGCACCGACACCGCCACCTTCCCCGACGCACTGCGCAGCGTGCTCCGCGAGGACCCCGACGTACTCCTGGTCGGCGAGATGCGCGACCTGGAGTCGATCCGGTTCGCGCTCACCGTCGCCGAGACCGGCCACCTGGTCTTCGCGACCCTGCACACCAACGACACCGCCCAGTCCATCGGCCGGATGATCGACGTCTTCCCCGCCGAGCAGCAGGCCCAGATCCGGGTCCAGCTCGCAGCCGCGCTCAGCTGCGTCGTCTACCAGCGGCTGATCCCGAAGATCGGGGGCGGGATGACCGCGGCGTACGAGATGCTCGTCGCCACCCCCGCGGTGCGCAATCTCATCAAGGAGGGCAAGACCCACCAGCTGCGCAACAGCCTCGTCACCGGGGCCCGCGACGGGATGGTCACCCTCGAGCAGTCGCTCTCCCGCCTGGTCCAGGAAGGCACCGTGGCCGCGGAGGAGGCGCTCGCGCGCAGCCTCTACCCGCAGGACATCGAGACCCGCCCGCGCTACGCGACCTCGCTGAGGAGCGTGACCCGATGAGGATCCGTGCCCCGCGCCACGACGAGCCGGCGCCGACGACACCCCCCACCCAGATCGGCGCGGACGACCGGCTCGCCGCGCTCCTGATCTCCTCGCGTCGGCTCGCTCCCCACCAGATCGACGCCGTACGCAGCCGAGGCGGCAGCGGCACCCTCGCCGAGCGGCTGATCGCCTCCGGCGAGATCGGCGACGAGGACCTGGCCGGCGCGATCGCGGACCACTACGGCGCCGACACGATCGACTTCCGGCGTACGTCTCCGCAACCCGACGCCGTCGCGCTGCTCGGTGCCGACCAGGCCCGTACGCTGCGGGCGGTGCCCCTCGCGGCCGACCAGAACCGGGTCTACCTGGCGGTCGTGGACCCCTCGCCCGAGCATCTGGGCCGGCTGAGCGCGGCCGTCGGCCGGCCCGTCGTCGGGCTGGTCGCCACGCACCGTGCCCTCGACCTGGCGCTGGCGAGCGCCTACAAGGCGACCCGGGAGGTCGGCAGCCAGATCCAGGCGTTCGAGACCCGCGACGCCCTGCGCCGTGAGGCGGCCGGCCTGGAGGGCAGCCAGGCCAACGAGGACGCGCCGGTCGTACGTGTCGTGCAGATGGTGATCACCCAGGGGCTGCGCGACCGCGCCTCCGACATCCACATCGAGCCGTACGGCGATCGGGTCCGGGTCCGCTACCGCATCGACGGCGCCCTCACCGACGTCCTGGACCTGCCCGGCTCGATCGGCCCCGCGGTCGTGAGCCGGATCAAGATCCTCGGCGGGATGAACATCGTCGAACGGCGCCGGCCCCAGGACGGTCAGATCTCGATGGTCGTCGAGGGGCGCGAGGTCGACATCCGGGTCGCCACCACTGCCGTCGTCGGCGGCGAGAAGATCGTCCTGCGGCTCCTGGACAAGTCCCGGTCGCTGTTCCAGATGCAGCAGCTCGGCATGCCGGCCGAGCTCGCCGAGCGCTACCGCCGGCTCATCCACGCCCCCTTCGGGATGGTGATCTGCGCCGGCCCGACCGGTGGCGGCAAGACCACGACGCTGTACGCCTCGCTCGGCGAGGTCAACACGACCGAGCGCAACATCATGACGATCGAGGACCCCGTCGAGTACACCTTCGACTCGATCAACCAGATCCAGATCAACGAGCAGGCCGGGATCACCTTCGCCGGCGGCCTGAAGTCCATCCTGCGCCAGGACCCGGACATCATCCTCGTCGGCGAGATCCGCGACGTCGACACCGCCCGCATCGCCGTCCAGTCGGCACTCACCGGCCACCTCGTGCTCTCCTCGCTGCACGCGACCGAGGCGGTCTCGGCGCTCTACCGGCTCGTCGACATGGGTGTGGAGACGTTCCTGATCGCCTCCTCGGTGACCGCGGTCGTCGCCCAGCGTCTGGTCCGCCGAAGCTGCACCAGCTGCCTCGAGCCGTACCAGCCCTCCCCCGACGAGCTCGCCTTCCTGCGCAGCTTCGGCGACCCGGAGGCGGACCCCACCGCCGACCGGTTCCTGCGGGGCACCGGCTGCCACCTCTGCGCCCACACCGGCTTCCTCGACCGTATCGGCGTCTACGAGCTCCTCACCGTCACCGACGAGGTGCGGGAGCTCCTCATCGACCGGGCACCCCACGAGGAGATGCGCAAGCTCGCTCGCAGCCAGGGCATGCGCACTCTCCAGGAGCAGGCGGTCCGGCTCGTACGCGAGGGCACGACCACCGCGGCCGAAGTGATGCGCTCGATCTACGTCGCAGGAGTCTGAGAATGCCCAAGTACGCCTACGTCGGCATCACGACCGACGGTCGCCCGGTCCGGGGAACGCAGAAGGCGCCCAGCCGATCCGATGCCGAGGTCTCCCTCTACGACCAGCAGCTGCACCAGCTGCGGGTGAGCGAGAAGAAGAGCCTGTGGCAGTACGAGATCTCCGGGCCCCGCATCAAGCGGGAGGAGGTCATGCACCTCTCCCGGCAGATCGCCGCGTTCCTCCGCGCCGGGCTGCCCATCCTGGAGGCGGTCCACACCATCGGCGCCGAGAGCGAGAACTCCTCGATGCGACGGATGATGAACCGGATCGAGGACGGTCTGCGCTCCGGGGAACGCTTCTCGGACTGCCTCGACGAGTTCCCCAAGGTCTTCCCGCCGTTCTACCGCAGCATCGTGCGCTCGGCGGAGTCGACCGGTGAGCTCGACGTCGTCCTGGCGCGCCTCTCCCGCTACATCGAGCGCGACCTGCAGGCCCGCCGCAAGATCAAGTCGGCGTTGACCTACCCGATCGTCGTGGCCGCGATGTCGGTGGTGACCGTGGTGGTGCTCGCCGTCTACGTACTGCCGAGGTTCGAGGACTTCTTCCTCGAGCTGGACGCCACCCTCCCCCTGCCCACCAGGATCCTGCTCGCCGTCACCGGCTTCCTCGGCCACTGGTGGTGGGCGCTGTGCCTGGCACTCGGCGGGCTGTCCCTGCTCTACGTGGCGATCACCCGCACCAGGCGCGGCAAGTACGCGCGCGACGCGCTGCTGCTCAGGATCCCGGTGCTCGGCGATGCGATCACGTACGCGCTGGTGGAGCGGTTCTGCCGGGTCCTCGGCTCGATGGTCAGCGCCGGCGTCAACCTGACCGAGTCGCTCGCCGTCACCACCGAGTCGCTACGCAACCGCGTCTACGTCAAGCGTCTCGGTGCGGTCGCCGAGCAGATGCTCGAAGGGCAGGGGATCGCCGGGCCGCTGGCTCGTACCGGTCTGTTCCCGGCGACGGCGACCCAGATGCTGCGGGTCGGCGAGGACACCGGGTCCCTCGACACCCAGCTCGAGGTCACCGGCGGGTACTTCGAGACCGAGCTCGACTACAAGATCGCGAAGCTGACCGCGCTGTTCGAGCCGATCGTCATCGTCACGATGGGGCTGGTGGTCGGGTTCGTCGCCGTCGCCCTGGTCTCCGCGATGTACGGCGTGTTCACCCAGGTGGAGATGTGAACGTGCGGTGGCGCAGCGACCGGGGCGAGACGCTCGTGGAGGTGCTGGTCGCGGTCTCGATCCTCGGCATCGCCGGGGTCGCGGTCGTGACCGGGCTCCAGATGAGCATCGTCTCCTCCGACATCCATCGCAAGCAGACCACCGGCGGCGCCTACGCGCGCAGCTACGCGGAGTCGATCCAGGACTACGTCGCCTCCGCCGCGGACCACTACGTGCCGTGTGCCGGCGCGAACGCCTACAGCCCGGCCACGGTCGGGTTCACGGTGCCGGCCGGCTACACCGCCGCGCAGACCGTGGCCGAGCGGGTGCCGCCCGACGGAGGCGCCGCCGGCGCCTGCTCGAGCAACGACACCGGGGTCCAGCAGATCGAGATCACCCTCTCCGCCTCCGACGGCCGGGCAGCCGAACGGCTCACCGTGCTGCTGCGTCGGCCGTGCGGTCCGAGGATGGCGGTGTGCGGATGAGCCGGCGTCCCGACCCGGCTGCGGAGGCCGGGTTCACCCTCATCGAGCTGGTCGTCACAGTGGCCATCGTCGGTGTCGTCGTCACCGCGCTCACCGGTGTGGTGCTCAGCTACCTGCGCAACACGGTCGACACCCAGGCGCGGCTCTCGGAGTCGCACGACGTCCAGTTCGTCTCGGCCTACTGGCAGCGCGACGTCGCCAGCATCGGCGTGCGCTCCTCGACCTACGACACCGCCAGCCACAGCTTCCCGCTGACCCAGTCGGTCGACCTCGACGCCTGCCCGCTGTCCGGGGACGCGGCCGGGGCGACCCCGGTCGCGACGCTGGCTTGGAGCGAGCACGACTCGCGGGTCTCCACCGATCCGGGCACGACCGTCAAGGTCACCTACGCCTATCAGCCCGCGGCCGAGGGCGGCCGGCTCTACCGCGTACGGTGCGGCAACCGGCCCGCCACCGTCGAGGTCGCCGACCGTCTCGCCGCCGCCCCCGTCCTGGCCTGCGCGAACGCATCCGGCGACAGCACCTCCTGCACCGGAGCCGGTGAGGACGTACCCGTGGTCGTGACCCTCGCGCTGTCCGTCCACGACAGCACCGGCATCGACCTCCCCACCTACGCCGCAACCCTGCTGGGCGAACGGAGACAGACATGACCGGCCCACGCCTGCGCCTGCGACGTGACGACGGAGCGATCCTCGTCTTCGCACTGATCATCGTCACGACTGTCGCGCTCGTCGTCGGCACCGTCCTGGTACGCGGGGACGGCTCCCTGCGCGCCACCGTGGCGCTCCGCGAGGTCGCCGGCTCGACCTACGCCGCCGACGGAGCCGCCCAGGTCGCCATCAACGACCTGCGCACCGGCCACTGGGGCGGGACCGCCACCGAGCCCGCCGCCTGGGCCTTCGACAACTCCGACGACGGCACCGGCTGCTTCGGCGCGGACACCGACAACAACGGCGACCCCACCGACGACGCCGTCGGCACCCTCGACCTCCCAGGCTTCTACCCCGCCTCGACCGCCAGCGGCGACGCGCCGACCTCGGCTCGGGTCGAGTGCGTCGCCGAGGACTCGACCGGAGCCCAGGGCTCACCGGTGCCGATCACCAACCAGAACAAGCCCGGCAACGCCATCCTCACCCTCGGCACCGGGGGCGAGACCGGCCTCGCCTCGAGCGCGAGCGGTGGCAACTCGTTGCGCGTGCACGGCGGCGTCTGGTCCAACTCGAACATCTCGGTGAGCAACGGCGACATCGTGGCCAGCAGCTCCATCCGGGCCCACACCGGCTGCGCACCCGCCTCGGCCCTCCACGCGCCGGTGGTCGACTGCGGCTCCGCGACCGTGGCCGACCCGGGATACCCCAGCGACCCGATCCTGGCCGGGACCGGCGTACCGCCGCTGCGGACCCCGCCGACGAGCTGCCCCGCGCTCGTCACCTTCGAGCCGGGCTACTACGACGACGCCGCGGCGCTGAACGACCTGACCGACAGGAACTCCTGCCGCAACAGCGTCTTCTGGTTCAGGCCCGGCACCTACTACTTCGACTTCCACAACGGCACCAGCGACCCGATGTACGACAGCGACACCAACAGCGGCGGCGGCAGCGAGTGGAAGGTCAGCGTCGGCAGCCTGATCGCGGGCGACCCCGTCGGCAACAGCCTCACCGCCCCGCGCTTCCCCGCGGCCGGCAACTGCCGCAACCCGATCGACGACGTCAGCACCCAGGGGGTGCAGTTCGTCTTCGGCGGAGACAGCCGACTCGAGGTCGACGGCGGCGCGAACGTCGAGATCTGCGGCAGCTACCACGCCGACCGGCCCCCGATCGCTCTCTACGGGCTCACGACCGGCACCTCCACCATGACCTCGCTCACCGAGGCGTCCGGCGACGACGGTGACCCGCTGACCACCAGCGGCACGCCGAGCGTGACCCCGGCCGGCAGCGACAACACCTTCGTCGGGGCGAGCGCCGCCGCGCTGCGCGACGCCGGCAACGGCTCCGCGACGTGGTTCCGGCCCAACGGCGGGGCCAACACCGTCTCCCGCACCGTCACCATGACCGGCTTCGCCCCACCGACCTCGATCCCGAGGGGGTCGGTGATCAAGCAGGCTCGGCTCCTCGTACGCCACAAGGCATCGCAGAACAACGCCGGCACCGCCTCGACCATCACCCTCACCCCGGCCGGCGGCAGCGCCCTGGGCACCTTCAACCTGGACAGCCCCGGGACGCTCACCACCCAGACGGTCGACCTGCGCACCCAGCAGCCGACCGTCTTCAACGCGCTCCAGCGGGTCGTGCACAACAGCGGATACACCGGTGCGAAGGTCGACTTCACCGCCACCATCGCGAAGAACCTCGGCCCCGCGGCGAACGTCGAGCTCGACGCCGTACGTCTCGAGCTGGAGTTCTACGTCCCGCGGTTCCGGGCGCAGACCGATGCCGGTCTCGGGGCCGCCAACTGCCTGCGCCTGGGCGGTGGCTGCAACGCCATCGGCGTCGGCCCCTCCGGCGGCAGCTACCACGGCGTCTTCTACGTCCAGGGGACCACCTACACGCCGGCGACCCGGATCCAGCTGAACCTGAGCAACCTGCAGCAGGCCGAGGTGTTCCGGTTCGGCGTCATCTCCCGTGCGCTGGACTTCTCCACCCAGGGGAACCCGTCCTTCGACGACGCCGTCATCCAGCTTCCCGACAACTCGCCGGGGTGGGGGTTCAACGGCACCCTCGTCCACCTCAAGGTGTACGTCTGTCCCGACTCCCCGACCTGCGCGGCGGACCCCGGGAGGCTGGCGCTCACCGCGCGCGTCCAGCTGTGGGACCCGAGCGGTGTTCCCGTGCCCGGTAGACGCCAGGTCAGCGTCCTGAGCTGGAGCCACACCCGATGACCGGGGCGACCGCGGCGCTGGTCGCCGCCGTCTGCGCCGTCTACGGGCTCGCGATCGGCTCGTTCCTCAACGTCGTCGCCCACCGGGTCCCGCGTGGGGCCTCCGTCCTGCGCCCGCGCTCGGCGTGCCCGCGGTGCGGGCAGCCGATCCGGGCGCGGCACAACATCCCGGTGCTCGGCTGGCTGCTGCTGCGCGGCCGCTGCTACGACTGCGCCGAGCCGATCAGCCCGCGCTACCCGCTGGTCGAGCTGGGCACCGGTGCGCTGTTCGCGATGGCCGGGTTCCGGTTCGCCGACAGGCCTGCGCTGCTCGCGGCGTACCTCGTCTTCGCGGCCGTCGCGATGGCGCTCGCGCTCATCGACCTCGACGTGCGGCAGCTGCCGAACGCGATCGTGCTCCCGGCGTACCCTCTCCTCGCGGTCCTCCTCCTGCTCGGCGCGGACGCCGGGGCGCTGAGCAGAGCGGGGATCGGGGCGCTGGTGCTGTTCGGGTTCTTCTTCACCATCGCGCTCGTCGCGCCGAACGGCATCGGGTTCGGGGACGTCAAGCTGGCCGGGGTGATCGGCGGCATGACCGCCTACCTCTCCTGGGCGGCCTTCCTGACCGCCGCCTTCGGCGCGTTCCTGCTCGGGGCGGTGGCGGGCGTGGCCCTGATCCTGGGTCGCGGGGCGGGCCGCAGGACCGCGATGCCGTTCGGCCCCTTCATGCTCCTGGCCGCCTGGGCGTCCATCCTCGGCGCGAGCGGTCTCGGCGAGGTCTACCTCGGAATCATCGGGGTGTGACCGGGCCCGTCGGCAGATCGGCTACCTGCGGAACAGCAGCGTGTAGACCACCGGCGCGGCCAGCACCGACCCGACGGCCGCGAAGACCGTCGTGCCGATGTCCTCGGTGACCAGATAGACCAGCGCGTCGAGGAGGAGCAGGACGACGACCAGGATCCGTACGTTGCGCCGCCGGCGCTCCGCGAGCGCACCGAGCTGCCGGGGCCGGCGAGCCGGTACCCACCCGAGGAGCCGTTCCTGCCGCGCGCGGCGTTCCGCGGACCTCGCTGCCCGGGCGGCACGCTCCTCGGCGGCCTCGGCCGCGACCCGCTCGCGCTCGGCACGCGCCTTCGCGCGGGCTCCGGTCTGGGCCACCTCAGGAAGCCTTCAGCGACTGCACCCAGTTGCGCAGGACCGCCGCACCGGCGTCGCCGGACTTCTCCGGGTGGAACTGGGTGGCGCTCAGCGGGCCGTTCTCGACGGCCGCGACGAACCGGTCGCCACCGTGCTCGGCCCAGGTGACCAGCGGGGCGACGGTGCGGTCGTTGGTGACCAGGGTCCAGTCGCGCACGCCGTAGGAGTGCACGAAGTAGAACCGCTCCTTCTCGACACCGGCGAACAGTGACGAGCCATCGGGGACGTCGAGCGTGTTCCAGCCCATGTGCGGCACGATCGGCGCCTGGATCCGCTCGACGACGCCCGGCCACTCACCGCAGCCCTCGGTCTCGACGCCGTGCTCGATGCCGGTCTCGAAGAGGATCTGCATCCCGACGCAGATGCCCATCACGGGCCGGCCGCCGGCGAGCCGCCGGGCGATGATCCGCTCCCCGCGGATCGCCCGCAGGCCCTTCATGCAGGCCTCGAACGCGCCCACCCCCGGCACCAGCAGCCCGTCGGCCGCCATCGCGGCGTCGAGGTCACCGGTCAGCTCGACCGTGGCACCGGCGCGCTCGACGGCGCGGACGGCGGAGCGTACGTTGCCCGAGCCGTAGTCGAGGACGACGACGGAAGGCGCAGTCACAGGGCACCCTTCGTCGACGGGATCCCGGTCTCGCGCGGGTCGTAGGCGATCGCGTCGCGGAAGGCCCGCGCGAACGCCTTGAACTGCGTCTCCACGATGTGGTGCGGCTCGCGCCCGGCGAGCACGTTGACGTGCATCGTCAGGTGGGCGTGGTGAGCGATGGAGTCGAAGACATGCTGGGTCAGGGAGCCGAGGTAGGGCACCCCGGAGCCGCCGAGGAGCACGTAAGCCTGGCCCTCCGGCTCGCCGGTGTGGACCGAGTAGGGCCGCCCGGAGACGTCGACGACGCAGCGTACGAGCGCCTCGTCCAGCGGGACGGTCGCGTCGCCGTAGCGGCGGATGCCCTTCTTGTCGCCGAGCGCCTCGCGCAGCGCCTGGCCGAGCACGATGGCGGTGTCCTCGACGGTGTGGTGGGCGTCGATGTGCACGTCGCCCTCGGAGTGGACGGTCAGGTCGACCAGCGAGTGCCGCCCGAAGGCGGTCAGCATGTGGTCGTAGAACCCGACCCCGGTGGAGACGTCGACCCGTCCGGTGCCGTCGAGGTTCACCTCGACGACGACCTTCGACTCCGAGGTCTCCCGTTCGATCCGCGCAGTGCGTGCGGTCATGCTCGTGCTCCGTTCACATCGGTCAAAGCTTGCTTGAAAGCGTCCATCTCCTGCGGGGTGCCGACCGAGACCCGCAGCCATCCCTCGGGCCCGGTCTCACGGATCAGCACGCCACGGTCGAGCAGCCCCTGCCAGACCGCGTGCCGGTCGGCGTAGCGCCCGAAGAGGACGAAGTTGGCGTCCGAGTCGGCCACCTCGAGACCCTCGGCGCGCAGCCAGGTGACCAGCGAGTCCCGCTCCTCGCGGAGCTCGGCCACGTAGCCCAGCAGCTCCGGTGCGTGCCGAAGGGCCGCGCTCGCTGCCGCCTGGGTCACCGCGGAGAGGTGGTAGGGCAGGCGTACGACGCGGATCGCGTCGCAGATCGCCGGGTGGGCCGCCAGGTAGCCGAGCCGCAGCCCGGCTCCGGCGAACGCCTTCGACATCGTGCGGGTGACCACCAGGTTGCGGTGGCGCTCGAGCAGCTCGAGCGCCGAGGGCACACCGGTGCGCCGGAACTCGCCGTAGGCCTCGTCGACCACGACGATCCCCGTGTCGCCGACCGCCTCGCACAGCGCGGTGACCGCCTCCGGCGGCAGCGCCGTGCCGGTGGGGTTGTTGGGGCTCGGCAGCAGCACGACGTGGGGCCGGGTCTCCTCGACCAGCGCCCGGGCCTTCTCCAGGTCGATCGCGAAGTCGGTCTCGCGGTGGCCGACGACCCACTCGGTGTTGGTGTCGCGGGCGTACTCCGGATACATCGAGTAGGTCGGCGCGAAGCTGATCGCGGTGCGACCCGGGCCACCGAATGCCTGCAACAGCTGCAGCATCACCTCGTTGGACCCGTTGGCCGCCCACACCTGCTCCGGCGTGATCTGCGCCTTGGGCACATCGGCGCGAAGGTACGCAGCCAGCCCCTCCCGCAGCGCGACGAACTCGCGGTCGGGATAGCGGTTGAGGTTGCGCGCCGCGGCCCCGACGCTCGCCGCGATGTCGGCGACCGTCTCCGCGGAGGGCTGGTAGGGGTTCTCGTTGACGTTGAGCTGGACCGGGACGTCCAGCTGCGGCGCGCCGTAGGGCTCGATCCCGGCGAGCTCGGCACGGATCGGTGGCCAGCTCATGAGGTGAACCTCACCGACACAGCGGCGCCGTGGCCCGGCAGGTCCTCGGCCTCGGCCAGCGTGACCACGTGGTCCTTGACCGCCGCCAGCCCCTCGCGGGAGTAGTCGACGACGTGGATCGACTTGGTGAACGCGCGCACCGAGAGACCCGAGGAGTGGCAGGCACAGCCACCGGTGGGCAGCACGTGGTTGGAGCCGGCGCAGTAGTCGCCGAGCGAGACCGGGGCGTAGGAGCCGACGAAGATCGCGCCGGCGTTGCGGACCCGGCCGGCGACCCGGGCGGCGTCCGCGGTGTGGATCTCGAGGTGCTCGGCGGCGTAGGCGTTGACGACGTCGACGCCCTGGTCGATGTCGTCGACGAGCACGATGCCCGACTGCGCACCGGTCAGGGACGTACGGATCCGCTCGACGTGCTTGGTCACCGCGACCTGCTTCTCGAGCTCGGCCTCGACGTCGGCGGCGAGCGTCTCGGAGTCGGTGACCAGCACGGATGCGGCCAGCGGGTCATGCTCGGCCTGGGAGATCAGGTCGGCGGCGACGTAGGCCGCCTCGGCGGTCTCGTCGGCGAGGATCGCGATCTCGGTCGGGCCGGCCTCGGAGTCGATCCCGACCTGACCCTTGAGCAGGCGCTTGGCGGTGACGACGTAGATGTTGCCGGGGCCGGTGACCATGTCGACGCGCTCGCACGGGTCGACGCCGTAGGCGAACATCGCGATCGCCTGGGCGCCACCGACGGCGTAGACCTCGTCGACCCCGAGCAGCGCGCACGCGGCCAGGATCGTGGGCTGCGGCAGCCCGCCGAACTCCTTCTGCGGCGGTGAGGCGAGCGCGATCGAGGGCACCCCGGCGACCTGGGCCGGGACGACGTTCATCAGCACCGAGGAGACCAGCGGCGCCAGACCACCGGGCACGTAGAGCCCCACGCGCCCCACCGGCACCTTGCGGTGCGTCACCCGGGCGCCGGGCGCCAGGTCGGTGACCGCGTCCTCCTCGAGCTCGGCGGCACAGGTCGTACGCAGCCGCGCGATCGACTCCTCAAGCCCGGCCCGGATCGCCGGGTCGAGCTCGTCGAGGGCCTTGGTCAGCGCCGCGGCCGGGACCCGGATGTCGTCGACGCGTACGCCGTCGAACTTTTCGGAGAACTCGGCGATCGCCTCCTGTCCGCGCTCGCGGACCGCGTCGATGATCGGCTGGACCGCATGAGTGGCCGCCTCGATGTCGAACTCGGCGCGCGGCACGGCGGCGCGGTAGTCGACGGTGCCTCTGTCGGCACCCCTCAGGTCGATGCGGCGGATCATGCCTCAAGTCTACGAGTCGGCGGGCCCCGGAGCCGATCTGCCGACGCCACGTGGACGCCGCCGGGAAGCGCATACGGCGCCCCGATCCGGGTACCCGGACGGGTGACCCACCAAAGGAGGATCGCCATGGCACGCCCTGGACTTTTCCACCGAGAAGACAAGCATGCTGTCGAGAACTACCCCGGGACCGACGCGAACTACGCCGAGACGCGTGATGACTATCCCGGAGGTCCCGCGGTCGTCGGCCACGACACCAACGTCGAGCGCCCGCACCCGGCCAACACCCCGGCCAACACCCCGGCCAACACCCCGGCCAACACCCCGGTCAGCCACCCGCAGACGGGCCCCGGCGCGGACAGCGTCGAGCACCACCGCCACGCCGAGGACGGGCGCCGAGCCGCGCTGCACGACACCTACGGCGGCATGAACTGGGGAGCCTGCTTCTTCGGCTGGCTCGTCGCGGTCGGTGTCACCGTCCTGCTGGCAGCCATCATCAGCGCCGTCGCCTCCGCGGTCGGCGTCAGCCAGAACCTGACCCGGACCGACCTGGAGTCGATGGCCGACTCGGCCGGCATCGCGGCCGCGATCACGCTCGCCGTGGTGATGTTCATCGGCTACTACGCCGGCGGGTACGTCGCCGCCCGGATGTCCCGCTTCGACGCCCGCCGCCAGGGCCTGGGCGTGTGGATCGTGGCCATCGCGGTGATGATCGTCGCGGCCGTCGCCGGTGCCCTGTTCGGCTCGAGCTACGACATCATGCAGCGCGTCGACCTGCCCAACATCGGCCTGAGCACCGACCAGCTCGGTCTGGGCGCCGTGATCGCCGGCGTGGTGCTCCTGGTCGTGATGCTCGTCGGGGCTCTCCTCGGCGCCGCCACCGGCCAGCGCTACCACACCAAGATCGACCGGGCGGCGTACGACTTCTGACCGCTCGGAGCGGTCTCGGGAGGACATACCGTGGGGTTCGCGGGCGCACGCCGCCTGCGGCCCCCTAGGTTGGTCATCGTGACCGACCGACTTCCGATGTTTCCGCTCAACGCGGTCCTGTTCCCGGGCGTGACGCTCCCCCTGCGCGTCTTCGAGGACCGCTACCGCGCGATGGTGCACCACCTGCTGCGCCAGGAAGAGGAGGACCGCCACTTCGGCTCGGTCGCGATCCGTGAGGGTTACGAGGTCGGCGAGACCGGCGCCCAGTCGCTCTACCGGGTCGGGGTCAAGCTGCTGATCACCGAGGTGGAGCGGCACGACGACGGCTCCTTCGACCTCGAGGTGCTCGCCGTGGACCGGATCCGGATGGACAGCCTGGTCAGCTCCGGCGACTTCCCCGTCGCCGACGTCGAGGACCTCCCCGAGGACCACGTCACCGTCCCGGGCGCCATCGTCGATACCGCGCGGGCGACCTTCACCGCCTACCGCGCGGCACTGCTGGAGTTCCGCGACGACCCGTTCACCGGGTCCCTCCCCAAGGACCCGGAGTTCCTCTCCTGGACCATCTCGGCCACCACTCCCCTGCCGATGCCCGACCGGCAGGCGCTGCTGGAGGCCCCCGACGCCGGCGTACGCCTCGGCATGGCCACCGACCTGCTCCGGGCCGAGCTCAAGGCGATGAACGTGATCCCCTCGCTGCCCGCCACCGAGGTCGCCCGCACGAAGTGGTCGCCCAACTGATGGCGAAGAAGCAGGCCGGGAAGCGAGCGGCCGGGGGCACGCCGGCGACCGTCGCCCTCACCCAGGCCGGCATCGACTACACCCAACACCCCTACGAGCACGACCCGCGCGCCGAGTCCTACGGCCTGGAGGCCGCCGAGGCGCTCGGTGTTGAGCCGAAGCGGGTCTTCAAGACCCTGATGGCTTCCCTCGACGGGAAGCTCGTCGTCGGCATCGTCCCGGTCACGGGCCAGCTCGACCTCAAGGCGCTGGCCCGGGCGCTGGGCGGCTCGAAGGCCCAGATGGCCGAGGTGACCGCGGCCGAGCGCGCCACCGGCTACGTCGCCGGCGGCATCTCCCCCGTCGGTCAGAAGCGGCCGCATCCGACCGTCCTGGACGAGTCGGCCATGACGTACGAGACCGTCTACGTCTCCGGCGGCCGCCGCGGCCTGGACATCGAGCTCGCCCCGGCGGACCTGATCGAGATCATCTCCGCCGTCACCGCCCCGATCGCCAGATAGCTCGCGTCAGTTCGCGCCGAGTCGGTCGGCGTTCTCGTGGGGCGCCCACATCAGGAAGATCACCATCAGCGCCAGCATCGCCGAGCCGGGAACGAGCAGGATCAGCCACGGCGAGGCGAGCTGGAAGCTGTCCTGGATCACGGTGCCGTTGGCGGCGCCCTTGGCGAGCCCGTCGGGATCCTCGGGCGAGAGCAGGGAGGTGACCAGCAGCATCAGGCCGCCGCCGATGGCACCGCCGACCGTCACCGCGACGAGGGTGACCAGCTCGGAGCGGATCAGCCAGACCGCGGCCGCGATCCCGACCAGCAGCCCGAGCACGATCGCGCAGACCGAGAACCAGCCGGTCGCGGCGAAGACGCCCTGGTCGATGTTCTGCCCGATGGTGGGCGGGTCGATCGAGATGAGCCCTCGGTACCACTTGCCGTCGAGCACCATCCCGGTCGGCGGGGTCCACAGCGTCGCCGCCGCCAGACCGGCGACGAGGCCGCCGACGACGAAGGCGGCCACGATGATGGCCGCCTGGACCAGCGCCGGGCGGGACAGGTCGGGGCGGGCGGGGCGGCGACCGGACTCGTGGAGAGCGGGTGGCGGCGGCACGATCAGATTGTCAGGCATCCTGGTCCGAGGAGGTGTTTGAGGTCGGCGAACAGCTCGGGAGTCGGTGCCACCCGCAGCCGGTCATCGAGCTTCATGACCCGGGTCGCGTCCCGTGTCATCAACCGTAGCCTGACCTCGGCTACGCCGGGGTAGGTGGTCAGTACGTCACGCAGCCCCGCGATCACCTGCGGCGTGCACCGCGTCGACGGCAGCGAGATCACCACCGGTCCCCCGGCGGCACCAGGACCACCGGTCAGGTCGGGGACGGTGACCTCCTGGCCACGCAGCTCGGGCTGGTCCTTGTCGCGGGAGAGCTGGCCCTTGACCCGGATGATGGAGTCCTCGACCAGGTGCGGCGCGGCCAGCTGGTAGGACGACGGGAAGAGCAGCACCTCGACCGAGCCCTCGAGGTCCTCCAGCGTCACCGTCGCCCAGGCGTCGCCCTTCTTGGTGATGCGCCGGTTGACGTTGGTGACCAGCCCGGAGACCGTCACGGTGGTGTTGTGCGGTCGCGACTCGTCGGTCATCAGCTGGCCGATGGTGCAGTCGGTGCCGTTGGCGAGGACGTGCTCGAGGCCCATCAGCGGATGGTCGGAGACGTAGAGGCCGAGCATCTCGCGCTCGTGCCCGAGCAGGGTCATCTTGTCCCACTCGTCCATCTCGGGGATGGTCACCGAGATCCCGAAGTCGCCGCCGTCGGCCTCGTCGAGCCCGCCGAAGAGCGAGTCCTGACCGATCGCCTCGTTGCGCTTGATGTCGACGTACTGGTCCACCGCGGTCTCGTGGATCGCCACCAGCGAGCGGCGCAGGTGCTTCATGTCGTCGAAGGCGCCGGCCTTGATCAGCGACTCGATCACGCGCTTGTTGCAGACCCGGTCGGGGACCTTGGCGAGGAAGTCGTTGAAGTCCTCGAAACGGCCCTTCTCGGTGCGCGCCTCGACGATCCCGTCGACCACCTGGGCACCGACGTTGCGGACCGCGGTCAGGCCGAAGCGGATGTC
Organism: Nocardioides sp. NPDC126508; assembly: GCA_040302365.1. Lineage (GTDB taxonomy): Bacteria > Actinomycetota > Actinomycetes > Propionibacteriales > Nocardioidaceae > Nocardioides. The sequence goes on along the minus strand of JBEOUM010000001.1, from coordinate 188,710 downwards.
GCTGCCGACGGCGGTGAAGTCGTGGGCGGACTCGTTGACGTCGGGCGGCAGCACCGCGATCTTCATCCGGCGACACTCGTTGAGGTAGATCGCCATCTTGTCCTTGTCGTTCTTGACCGAGGTCAAGAGCGCCGCCATGTATTCGGTCGGGTAGTTGGCCTTGAGGTAGGCGGTCCAGTAGGTGACCACACCGTAGGCCGCCGAGTGCGACTTGTTGAAGGCGTAGTCGGAGAACGGCAGCAGGATCTCCCAGATCGTGTCGATCGCCTTCTGGGAGTAGCCACGCTCCAGCATGCCGGCCTGGAAGCCGGCGTACTGCTTGTCGAGCTCGGCCTTCTTCTTCTTGCCCATCGCGCGGCGCAGGTTGTCGGCCTGTCCGAGCGAGAACCCCGCCAGGACCTGGGCGATCGACATCACCTGCTCCTGATAGACGATCAGGCCGTACGTCTCCCCCAGCACCTCCGCGAGCGGCTCCTCGAGCTCGGGGTGGATCGGCACGATCGGCTCGCGGCCGTTCTTGCGGTGGGCGTACTTGTTGTGGGAGTCGGCACCCATCGGGCCTGGCCGGTAGAGCGCCGAGACCGCGGTGATGTCGGCGAACCGGTCGGGCAGCATCGACCGCAGCAGCGCTCGCATGCCGCCACCATCGAGCTGGAAGACGCCGAGCGTGTCGCCACGCTGCATCAGCTCGTAGGTCGGCTTGTCGTCGAAGGGGACGTCCTCGAGCACCAGGTCGAGGTCTTTGTTGGCGCGGATGTTGCCCAGCGCGTCCTCGAGCGTGTGGAGGTTGGAGAGGCCCAGGAAGTCCATCTTGACCAGGCCGAGCGACTCACAGGTCGGATACTCGAACTGGGTGACGACCTGGCCGTCCTGCTTGGGCTCCATCAGCGGGACGATGTCGATGATCGGCTCGGAGGCCATGATCACACCCGCGGCGTGGATGCCGGTCTGCCGGATCTGGCCCTCGAGACCGAGCGCGGTCTCGTAGATCTTGCGCACGTCCGGGTCGGTGTCGTGCAGGGCGCGGAAGTCGCCACCCTCGCCGTAGCGCTTGTGGTCGGGGTTGAAGAGCTCCTTGAGCGGCACGCCCTTGCCCATCACGTCGGGCGGCAGCGCCTTGGTGATCCGGTCGCCGATCGCGAAGCCGTGGTCGAGGATGCGAGCGGCGTCCTTGATCGCCTGCTTGGCCTTGATCCGGCCGAAGGTGGCGATCTGGGCGACCTTCTCCGCGCCGTACTTCTCCGTGACGTACTTGATCGTCTCGCCGCGGCGATGGTCGTCGAAGTCGATGTCGAAGTCGGGCATCGAGGGGCGCTCGGGGTTGAGGAACCGCTCGAAGAAGAGTCCGTGCTCGAGCGGGTCGAGGTCGGTGATCTTCAACGCGTACGCCACGATCGACCCCGCACCCGAACCACGACCCGGTCCGATCCGGATGCCGTTGTTCTTCGACCACTGGATGAAGTCGGCGACCACGAGGAAGTAGCCCGGGTAGCCCTTCTGCAGGATGACGTCGATCTCGAACTCGACGCGGTCCTTGACCTCCTGGGTCAGCTTCTCGCCCGGGTAGCGGATCTCGATGCCGCGCCAGGTCTCCTTGCGCAGCCAGGACTCCTCGGTCTCCCCCTCGGGGATGTCCGCGAGAGCCATGTAGCCACCGGTCGACTCGGTGAACTGGACGTCGCAGCGCTCGGCGATCAGCAGGGTGTTGTCGCAGGCCTCGATCAGGTCCTGCTGGCCCCACAGCTCACGCATCTCGGCGGCGGTCTTGATGTAGTAGCCGCTGCCCTCGAACGCGAACCGCTTGCCGCCCTTGGAGTAGGGCGGCTCGGTCATCCGGCTGCCCGACTGGACGCACAGCAGCGCCTCGTGGGCGGCGGCGTCCTCGGGGTTGTTGTAGTGGGAGTCGTTGGTCGCGACCGGGCGGATGTTCATCGTCTTGCCGAGCTTGAGCAGGTCGTCACGGACCCGCTTCTCGATGGAGATGCCGTGGTCCATCAGCTCCAGAAAGACGTTGTCCTTCCCGAAGATGTCCTGAAGCTCGCCGGCCTCCTTGAGCGCCTCGTCCCACTGGCCCAGCCGCAGCCGGGTCTGGATCGCGCCGGAGGGGCAGCCGGTGGAGACGATGATCCCCTTGGAGTGCTCGGCGAGGATCTCCTTGTCCATCCGCGGCTTGAAGTAGTAGCCCTCGAGGCTGGAGCGCGAGGAGAGCCGGAAGAGGTTGTGCATCCCCTCGGTGCTCTCCGCCCACATCGTCATGTGGGTGTAGGCGCCACCGCCCGAGACGTCGTCGCCGCCCTCCTGCGCCGCGTCACCCTTGCCCCACCGCACCCGCTTGCGCTCCGAGCGCGGCGTGTTGGGCGTGATGTAGGCCTCGATACCGATGATCGGCTTGACGTCGTGGGCCTTCGCCTTCTTCCAGAAGTCGTAGGCCCCGTGCATGTTGCCGTGGTCGGTCATCGCGATCGCCGGCATCTCGAGCTCGCTGGTCCGCTTGAACAGACCGTCGAGGAGCGAGGCACCGTCCAGCATCGAGTATTCGGTGTGGACGTGCAGGTGGACGAATGAGTCCTTGGAGCCGGCCGCCATTGGCGTGGAGCCCTCCTCGAGGTCGAACGGATGGAGCGGGCGCAGGAGCCCGCGCGAACGGACGACCTGGGGGAAGGACTACAGACTATCTGGCACCACCGACAAGATCGGTAGGCGGGCCGAGGGTCCCGAGGGGATATCTTCGACCTGTGGTGACAATCCTGGACGGCGGCCTCTCGAACGCCCTCGAAGCACGTGGTCATGACGTCTCCGGAGCCCTGTGGACCGCCCGGCTCCTCGACGAGTCTCCGGCGGAGATCGCCGCCGTCCATCGCGCCTACTACGCCGCCGGCGCCGACGTGGCCACCACCGCCAGCTACCAGGCCAGCGTGCCCGGTTTCGTGGAGGCCGGGATGACCCAGACGTACGCCACCGAGCTGCTGCGCCGCAGCGTCCGCGTCGCCCGCGAGGTCGCCGAGGAGGCCCCCGGACGCCTGGTCGCCGCCTCGATCGGACCCTACGGCGCCTACCTGGCCGACGGCTCGGAGTACCGCGGCCGCTACGGCGTCTCCGCGTCCGTGCTGCGTGACTTCCACGCGCCCCGGCTGGCGCTGCTCGAGACCGAGGACCCCGACCTCATCGCGGTCGAGACCATCCCCGACATCGAGGAGGCCGAGGTGCTCGTCGACCTCCTCGACGACATCGGCCTCCCGGTCTGGTTCTCCTACTCCTGCGCCGGCACCCGCACCCGGGCCGGCCAGCCCCTGGCCGACGCTCTGGCGCTGGCCGCCGGCATCCGCTCGGTGGTCGCCGTCGGAGTCAACTGCTGCGACCCGGCCGACGTCCCCGCCGCCATCCAGCTGGCCGTCGCCACCGGCGAGCCCGCCGTCGTCTACCCCAACACCGGCGAGACGTACGCCGACGGCGCCTGGACCGGCACCCCTCACTTCCGCCCCGGCGAGGCCCTCTCCTGGGCCCGTTCCGGAGCTGCGTACGTCGGTGGCTGCTGCCGCGTCGGCCCCGCCGAGATCGCCCTCATCGCCTCCGAGATGGCCCACCTGAAGGAGGCCGAGGCGTCAGGTACGTCGGCCGAGTAGGCATCGAGGTGCCATCTCGGCCGATGCGAGTGACGCCTCGACCGTTCTGCGGTCGCGCCGGTCCTCGACATGCCACACTCTCGCCGTGCCGCCGTCCACTGCCTCCACACCGAAGCCAGACACGACTCGGGCCCGCTGGGTCCTGGTCGTGGTCATCCTGGTCAGCTTCGGGCTCCATCTCGCCGACCCGCCCTGGCTCTCGGAGTCGCAGTCGATTTCACTCGCGGCGCTGGCCCTGATCGCCATCGGAGCCCTGTGGCAGGTCGTACGCGCCAACGACCCCTCCGATCGGCTCCTCGGGTTCAGCCTGCTCATGCTCGCGGGAGTTCTCATCGGACTGCTGCCCGGCGTCGAGCTCGCCGAACCTCCCGACGCATTTCGCAGCATCTTCACGCTCGTCGGTCCACCAGTCGGCATGGTCCTCGCCGACCGGTGGCAGCGACGTACGCCTCAGACGGGGGCCGACCCGGTCGCCACGGGGGACGACTCGACCGCATGAGGTCACGTTTCGGCCGACAGAAGTACCCTCTCGGCCGACAGAAGTGACTTCTCGGCTAGGGCCAGGCCATCCGTACGTCGGGGGTCTTCTCCTGGTTGGCGGAGCCGTCGGTGCGCTCGACCTCACGCAGACCGTGGCGGGCGTAGAAGGCGCGCGCGGGAGTGTTCATCTCGAAGACCCAGAGGCCGAAGCCGTCGGGGGCCAGCGACTTGACCAGGTCGAGCAGCATGGTGCCGAGGCCGGTGCCCTGGGCTCGGGGATCGACGAAGAGGTCGTCGAGCCAGGTCGGGGTGAAGGCGGCGAAGGCCGCGACCGCGCCGGCGACCTCCGCGACCCAGACCTGCGACCCCTTCTGCGGCGCCAGCACCTTGACCGCGAGCCACTCGCGGATGTCGGACTCGGGGTAGATCGGCGCCGGCATCGGCGCGGCGGCGCGGGCCTCGACGTAGGTCCGGACGATCTCGGCGATGTCCTCGGGCTCCGCCGGGCGGAGCACCGCCTCAGTGGGAGTCGCGGATGACATCGAGCGCGTGCTGGAGGTCGTCGGGGTAGGTCGACTCGAAGGTGACGTACTCACCGGTCTCCGGGTGCTCGAAACCGAGCTTGACCGCGTGCAGCCACTGCCGCTCGACCCCGACACGACGCGCCAGGGCGGGGTCGGCGCCGTAGGTGAGGTCGCCGACGCACGGGTGCTTCAGCGCCGACATGTGGACGCGGATCTGGTGGGTGCGCCCGGTCTCGAGGTGGATCTGGAGCAGCGAGGCGAACCGATGCGCCTCGAGCGTCTCGTAGTGGGTCACCGAGTGACGCCCGTCCGCGCGAACGGCGAACTTGTAGTCGTACTTCGGGTTGCGGCCGATCGGTGCGTCGATCGTGCCCTCGAGCGGGTCCGGGTGGCCCTGGACCAGCGCATGGTAGGTCTTGTCGACCGTACGCTGCCGGAACGCGTTCTTGAGGACGGAGTAGGCGTGCTCGGACTTGGCGATCACCATCACGCCCGAGGTGCCGACGTCGAGACGCTGGACGATGCCCTCGCGCTCCTTGGCCCCCGAGGTGGAGATCCGGAAGCCGGCCGCGGCGAGGTGGCCGACGACCGTCTGCCCCTGCCAGCCCGGCGAGGGGTGCACGGCCACACCGACCGGCTTGTCGATCACCACGAAGGCGTCGTCGTCGTAGATGATCTTGATGCCCTCGACGATCTCGGGCCTGATCTCGAGAGGGTCGGCCTGCGAGGGGATCGTGGCGTCGAGCATCGACCCGGCGCTGACCCGGTCGCTCTTGGCCACCACCGAGCCGTCGACGGTTACCAGACCCTCGGCGATCAGCTCCGCGGCACGGGTGCGGGAGAGGCCGAACAGCCGCGCCATCGCTGCATCGACCCGCTCCCCCTCCAGGCCGTCGGGGACGAGCAGCGTGCGCTGGTCGGCGTGGCCGAAGTTCACTTGGCCTCGCCCTCGGCGCTGTCCGCTGTGCCGGCCTCAGTGCCGGCCTCGGGTGTGCCCTTGGACCTGCCGTCGACCGACCCGTCGAGCCCGATCCCCTTGAACGAGAGGATCACGATCAGCACCGCGGCCACGTTGATGCACATGTCGGCCACGTTGAAGATCGGCCAGTTGGGCAGCTGCAGGAAGTCGACCACGTGCCCGACGTAGAACCCCGGGTCACGCAGCAGCCGGTCGATCAGGTTGCCGCTGATGCCGGCGACCAGGATGCCGAGCGCGAACGCCCAGCCCCGGTGGCGCACCCGGCGGGCGAACCAGATCACGCCGAGCGTGGCCACGATCGAGAGCGTCGTGAAGAACCAGGTGACCCCGGTCCCCGTCGAGAAGGCCGCGCCGGGGTTGCGGATGATGTTGAGCTGCAGCACCGAGCCGATCAGCTCCTGCGGCTGCCCAGGAACGAGCGTCGCGACCGCCCAGAGTTTCGTGATCTGGTCGATGACCAGCAGAAACACTGCGACGGCCGCGAACTCTGCCCACCGAACAGGGCGCACGTGGGACTCAGGACCGGTATGCGCGTCGCTCAGCGACGCTCCTCGCGCTGCTTGCATGTCATGCACAGTGTGGCACGCGGGAACGCCATGAGCCGCATCTTGCCGATCGGCTCCCCACAGGACTCACAGATGCCGTACGTCCCGTCCTCAAGGTATCCCAGGACACGCTCGATCTGGGCCAGCTTGTCCTTCTCGCTGTTGACCACGGTCAGCTCGTGGTCGCGCTCGAAGCTGGTCGCGCCCATGTCGGCCTGGTCCTGCCCGGCCCCGTCGCCCGAGTCCTTCATCAGGCCGGAGAGCTCGGTCTCGAGGGCGGTGAGCACCTCGAGGCTGTGAGCCCTCATCTCGTGAAGCTCGTCGATGACCTCGTTGAGCTCATCCTTGGTCCACGGGTCCTCGCCGTCCTTGACCTTCAGCTGGTCAGGAGAGACGACGGTCTTGGTTGCTTTCTTAGGCACGGCACTCGCTTTCTGGTGTGAGACACGGCCCCCCGGGCCGCACGGTGGTCAAGGTTTGGCTAGGCGCTCGCCGCGGCCACCGACGTGGAAGCCATGACTGCGAGGCTGGTATTCCCAGAAAGCTCGGGCGGCATCACGCGGACGCGCCCGACGGTCGCTACGACGCGACCGTTCATAGGTACGGACATGGAGTCCCCTTTCTCCTGCCATCACTTCGCGCCGCCGAGTCGGTGCGGAGTGCGTGCCCGGAATGTAGCCCGGGATTCGGCTCTGCTCAACTAACACACCGAAACTGCACTCATATTGGTCCGTAGCGCGGAAAAACCCGGCAATCCTCTTACAGGACCCACCTCACCTGCTACAACGCGTTCCTTGGCCGTACCCGCCGGAGGACGCGGACATGCGCATCGGCCGGTCCCGCGACGCGGGACCGGCCGATGGAAGCCTGACTACGAGGGCCTCAGCCCTCGTCCTCCCCCAGGATGGAGCGCAGACGCTTGGGCGCCGGGCCCGACTCGTTGACGGCCGCGGCCATCACGGGCGCCTGTGACTCAGCCGAGTTGTTGAGCGCGTCGAGCTGCTGCGTGAAGTAGCTCTTCAGGCGAGAACGGTATTCACGCTCGAAGTTGCGCAGGGTGTCGACCTCGGTGGTCAGGTTGTCCTTCTCACGCTCCAGCTCGCCGAAGAGCTGCTGGCGTCGCTCGGCGGTCTCGCTGTCGAGCATCTGCGCACGGGTGCGCGCGTCCGCCTCCATGCGGTCGGCCTTCGACTTCGACTCGGCCTCGAGGCGCTCGGCCTTGGTCCGGGCCTCGCCGACGATCTTGTCGGCGTCGTTCTTGGCCGTGTCGATGAGCGCGTCGTGGTTGCGCGTGGCCAGCTCGAGCAGGCGCGCGGCGGCGTTGGACGCCTCCGGCACGGTCTCGACCCGGATCGTCTCGATGCCGCCGGTCTGCGCCGGCTCCTGGTACATCGGCATCTGGTGCGAGACCGGCTCGGGAGCCGGCATCGGCTCAGGAGCAGGCGGCTCGGGAGCCATCGGGAAGGACGGACCCCCACCCGACTGCGCAGATGCCAACTTCCCGCGAAGGTCGTCGTTCTCCCGGGTGAGACGTGCCAGTTCGGCCTCGACCTCGTCGAGGAACTGGTCCACCTCGCCCATGTCGTAGCCCTCGCGGAGCCGGACGGGAGTAAAGCGCTTGTTGCTCACGTCCTCTGGCGTCAGCGGCATGACCTCACCCATTCATTACTCGGTTGACTCAGACGTACGGACTGCACCGCCGGGGGGCGGCATCAGGTAATGCTGTCGAAACTCTAGCGCCTGTCCGTAGACATGCCAGATGCGGACCGCATCCAAGCACCCACAGGCAGGTGTCGAAGGCCTCAGCTCTGGTTGAAGAAGCCGCCCTCAACGATCCTCTGCTTGGCCTCGGCCGTGACCGAAACGTTCGCAGGTGAGATAAGAAACACCTTGTTGGTGACCCTCTCGATGTTCCCATAGGTAGCAAAGATCAGGCCCGCCGCAAAGTCGACAAGCCGCTTTGCGTCCGCATCATTCATCTCAGTGAGGTTCATGATGACTGGCGTGCCGTCGCGATAGTTCTCGCCGACCTGACGCGCCTCGTTGTAGGACGTCGGCGTCAGCGTGATGATCTTGGAAAGCTCTGCCACTGCAGGCACCACCGTTGCTCGTCGCCGCTCGGAAAGGTCAGCCACCGGGGCCGGGCGTGCCTGCTTGGACCGCACCGGCGCCTTGACGGGCTCGTGGGAGCGGGTCTCGTCGTCGTCACCCTCGTAGACGTCGTCGTCGTAGCCGGTGTCCTCGAGCAGGCCGAGGTATTCACCGAACCTGCGCATCGCGCCGCTCATGTGTGTCCCACCTTCCCCAAAGTATTGCTGTCCGAGACATTACTTGACAGTTGGCCTCTGTCCGAGGACCGCAGACCCGACACGTACGTGTGTCGCGCCATGGACAATCGCCTGCTCCAGGTCGCCGCTCATCCCCGCCGACAGCACCGTCGCCTCGGGATATTCGACCAGGAAGTCCTCCCGGATCCGCGCCAGCCGGACGAAGGCCGGCTCCGGCTCCTCGCCCAGCGGCGCGACCGCCATCAAACCCCGCAGCCGGAGACCGTCGGTCTTCACGACCGCAGCGGCGAGGTCGCGTACGTCACCGGGATCCGCCCCGGCTCGGCCCGGGCGTCCGGGCGGATCGAGGGAGACCTGCAGGAGCACGTCGAGGATCTGGCCGCGCTCGCCCGCGCCGCGGCTGAGCCGGGGCAGCAGCGAGGTGCGGTCGACCGACTCGACCACGTCGGCGTAGGCCGCCACGGCCGCCGCCTTGTTGGACTGGAGCCCGCCGATGTAGTGCCAGCGCAGCCCGAGGTCGGCGCACTCGGCCGCCTTGGCCGCCGCCTCCTGGTGGCGGTTCTCACCGACGTCGGTGACACCGAGACCGGCCAGGATGCGTACGTCGGAGGCGGGGAAGAACTTGGTGACGACGACCAGGTGGACGTCCTCGGCCGGGCGGCCGGCGGCCTTGGCCGCCATCGCGATCCGCTCGCGGGTCTCGGCGAGCCCCGCGGCGATCTCGTCGGTGCGACTGGTCGCCATCAGGCACCCCGCAGCCGGATCAGGGCGCCCAGCGACATGCCGGCGCCGTCACGGCGGTAGGAGTAGAGGTCCTCGGACTCGCGGGTGCAGCGGCTGGCGTCGACCGTCTCGACGCCCTCGCGGGCGAGCTGGGCGAGCACTCCGGCGCCGACGTCGAGGCTGGGGGTGCCCCAGCTCGTGGTGGCGCGGGTGGCCGGCTCGACCGCGGCGATCTCCTCCTGCATCTCGGCAGGCACCTCGTAGCACTTGCCGCACACGTGCGGCCCGACCCAGGCCGTGATCCGGGTCGCGCCGAGCGCGCGCATCCGGGCGATCGTCGCGGGCACGACCCCAGCCGCCATCCCCTTGCGTCCGGCGTGGGCGGCGCCGATGACCCCGGCGGCCTCGTCCGCGAACAGCACGGGGACGCAGTCGGCGGTGCGGACCAGCAGCACCAGGTCACGCTCCGTGGTGACGATCCCGTCCGCCTCGGGGCGGGTGCCACACTCGGCCGGATCGTCTCGGGCTCCGCTTCGACCAGCGTCGGCGACCGTGTTGCCGTGGACCTGGTAGAGGTCGGCGTAGGGCGCACCGTCGGCGAAGTCGGCCAGCAGCAGCCGGTGGTTCTCGGCCTTCGCCTCGGGCGAGTCCGAGCCGTTGACCGCCAGGTTGAGCTCGGCGTACGGAGCAGGGCTGACCCCGCCGTACCTGTCGGTGAACGCCAGGTCGACGAGGCCTGCTGAGGCTCGGAAGGAGTACAAGCCGGGGGCCTTACTTCAGGAAGTCGGGAACGTCGAGCTCGTCATCGCTGAACTGCACGCTGGGGGCGGGCTTCTTGGCGACCGGAGCGGGCTCGGCGGGCGGAGTCGCGGGCGGCGGGCTGGCCGGAGGAGTGGCCGGGGCGGCGGGCTTGGTCGGCGCCGCGGCCGGGGTCTGCTCGGCCTCCTCGGTGCGCCGGCTGGCGACCGCGGTGGCCACCGCGGCGGTCTCACCGTTGTTGGTGGGCTGCGAGCCGGTCGAGCGACCCTGCACGGAGCCGAGCGCCGAGGCGCCCTCGCGACGCTTGGGCATGCCGCCGTCGAAGCCGGCCGCGATCACGGTGACCCGCACCTCGTCGCCGAGCGCGTCGTCGATGGTCGCACCGAAGATGATGTTGGCCTCCTGGTGGACCGCGTCGGCGACCAGCGCGGCGGCCTCGTTGATCTCGAAGAGACCGAGGTCGGAGCCGCCGGCGATCGAGAGCAGGACGCCGTGGGCGCCGTCGATCGAGGCCTCCAGCAGCGGGCTCGAGACGGCCATCTCGGCGGCCTCGACGCTGCGGTTGTCACCGCGCGCGGACCCGATGCCCATCAGCGCCGAGCCGGCGTTGGACATGACCGACTTCACGTCGGCGAAGTCGAGGTTGATCAGACCGGGGGTCGTGATCAGGTCGGTGATGCCGGAGACACCCTGCAGCAGCACCTGGTCGGCCTGGCGGAAGGCGTCCATCACAGACACGTTGCGGTCCGAGATCGACAGCAGCCGGTCGTTGGGGATGACGATGAGGGTGTCGACCTCCTCGCGGAGCTTGCTGATCCCGTCCTCGGCGGAGTTGGCGCGACGACGGCCCTCGAAGGCGAACGGGCGGGTCACCACACCGATGGTCAGCGCACCGAGGCTGCGGGCGATGCGGGCCACGACGGGGGCACCGCCGGTGCCGGTGCCGCCACCCTCGCCGGCGGTCACGAAGACCATGTCGGCGCCCTTGATGACCTCTTCGATCTCGTCGGCGTGGTCCTCGGCGGCGCTCTCCCCCACGCTCGGGTTGGCGCCGGCGCCGAGGCCGCGGGTGAGCTCACGACCGATGTCGAGCTTGACGTCGGCGTCGCTCATCAGCAGCGCCTGGGCGTCGGTGTTGATGGCGATGAACTCGACCCCCTTGAGGCCGACCTCGATCATCCGGTTGACAGCGTTGACGCCGCCGCCACCGATGCCGACGACCTTGATGATCGCCAGATAGTTCTGTGCAGCTCCCACGGTGGTCGCCCCTTCGATCGCTGGTTGGTACTTACGGCGGGCTTCTCAACCCTGACCCTCAGGCTGAGGGTTATAGTTATGTCAACCTCGCCGTTCTCAGAACAGTAGGCAGACGTACGTCCTCAAACCGGCAGGACACGCGGATGCTGATCAGTTGTGCTGATCTCGTGCCGTCCGGTAGGGGGAATGTGGCAGAGCCGTCCGGTGGAGGATCAGTCGACGCTCTTGCTGGTGACGGGCTGGCCGGGCACGGAGACGTCGTAGTGGGCCACGTCGGGCTCCGCCTTCATCAACGCGACGAGCACATCGGCCTTGGTGTCGGACTGGGCACTGCTCCCCCACACCACCCGCTTCTCGTTGCGCAGCTCCAGCGAGATCGAGTCGACGGTGGTCACCTCGACGTGGTCGACCTTCTTGGCGAGGTCGGCCGGGAGCGCCGAGGCGACGGCGGCGGCCTCACGGAGCGCGTCGGAGTTGGTGCCGGTCACGGTGTTCACCATCGGCAGGCCGGCGGGCGCCTTCTTGTAGTCCCAGAAGACGGTGCCGGTCTCGTCAAGCGCCCGCAGCCGGCCGCCGATGGAGACGACGGCCACCGGCGTACGCTCGGTTACGTCGACCCGGATCCTGTCGGGCCACTCGCGCGAGACGTTGACCGAGCGCACCATCGGCAGCCCGTTGAGCACCCGCACCTGCACGGCCTCCAGGTCGGCGGTGGCCAGCGGCTCCCCGACCGGGACGGCAGCGAACTCGACGACCTCCTTGGCGCTGGTCATCTTCATGGTGCCGTGCACCGAGGTGCCCTTGACCTGCAGCCAGGTCGAGAAGTAGACCGCCCAGATCCCGCCGAGCAGGAGCGCGATGACCAGGGTGCCGACGATGAGGTAGCGCCACGCCAGCCAGCGCCGGCGCCACTGGCGCCGGGCGAAGGCCTTGCGGCTCTTGAGCGTCGCGGCGTCGACCGCCGGCCGCTCGGACTCCGCCTCGGACTCCGCTTCCGACTGTGCGCCCGACCCGGATCCGGCCCTGGCCTCCTCCGAGTCGAGGTCGATCTCCCGCTCCCCGGACGCCGACTGCGCGATCTCCAGGGCCTCGGCGATCTCGGTGTCCGCGCCGGACCCGTCCTCCCCCATGCTCGCCTCCCCCAGCGTTACTGCTCAGCCGTACGTAGCCTGGCGAGCACCATCGGGCCCACCTCGGTCACGGTACCTGCCCCGAGGGTCAGAACCAGGTCACCCGGGCGGGCGCGGCGGGCCAGCTCGGCGGCGGCCTCCTCGAGCCCGGCGACGCTGACGACCCGGTCCGGCGGCAGCGGCACCGCGTCGGCGACGAGCTTGCCGGTGACCTCGGGGTCGTAGTCCTCGCGGGCGAGGTAGACGTCGAGGACGACGACCTCGTCGGCGGCACCGAGCACGCGGCCCATCTCCTCGCCGAAGATCCGAGTGCGGGAGACCATGTGCGGCTGGAAGGCGACGATGAGCCGCCCCTCCCCTGCCACGGACCGGCCGGAGACGAGGTCGCCGGCGATCTCGGAGGGGTGGTGGGCGTAGGAGTCGTAGACGCGTACGCCGGCGGCCTCTCCCTTGCGCTCCATCCGCCGCCGGGTGCCCGTGAACGACTCCAGCCCCGCCTTGAGCAGGTCGAAGGAGTGGCCCAGGCGCAGGCCCACGGTGAGCGCGGCCAGCGCGTCGGCGACGTAGTGGCGGCCCGGGATCTGCAGCGTGATCCGGCCCAGCTCGTCGAGCCCGTCGACGACGGTGAAGGAGGAGGTGGTGCCCTCCAGGACGATGTCGACGGCGCGTACGTCGGCCAGCTCCGACTCACCGACGCCGATGAAGCGGCGGCCGAGCGAGTGGGCGACGTGGCGCAGGTCGGCGGCGCCGGGGTCGTCGATGACCGCGACCAGGAACCCGTCGGGCGCGAGCCGCCCCACGAACTGGGCGAAGCCCTCGCGGTAGGCCTCCTCGGTGCCCCACTGGTCGAGATGGTCGGCCTCGACGTTGGTGACGACCGCGGCGTAGGGCTTGTAGACCAGGAAGGCGCCGTCGGACTCGTCGGCCTCGGCCACGAACAGGTCGCTGGAGCCCTCGGCGGCGTTGGTGCCCGACGCGGCCAGCTCGCCACCGACCGTGTAGGTCGGCGCGGCGCCTGCCGCCTGCAGGGAGACGGTCAGCAGGGAGGTCGTGGTGGTCTTGCCGTGGGTGCCGGCGACGGCGAGCACACGGCGTCCCTCCATCACCGAGGCCAGACCGGCCGAGCGCGGATAGATCCGCAGGCCCTTCTCCACGGCCGCGACGTACTCCGGGTTGTCCTCGCGGATCGCCGTGGAGACGATCAGCGTGTCGACGCCGTCGACCTGGGAGGCTTCGTGACCGACGTAGACGGTCGCGCCCTCCTCGCGCAGCGCGGCGACCATCGAGGAGTCGGCGCCATCGCTGCCGGAGACCTGGATCCCGCGGGCCAGCATGACCCGGGCGATCGCTGACAGGCCCGCTCCACCGATGCCGATGAAGTGGACCCGGCCCAGCTGCTCGGCCGGGAGGATGTGCTCGGGAACGGGGACTCTCATGACTTACCTCCTGCGACGACCTCGAAGATCATGCGCGCCAGCCGCTCGTCGGCGTCGCGGGGGACCAGGTCGCTGGCGGCCTTCGACATCGCCTCGAGCCGGGCGCGGTCGGTGACGAGCGGCGGTACGTGGCTGCTGACCCATCCGGCGTTCATCTCGGCGTCGGCGACCAGCAGCGCGCCACCCGCGTCGACGACCGCACGCGCGTTGAGCGACTGCTCGCCGTTGCCGATCGGGAGAGGTACGTAGACGGCGGGGACGCCCACCGCGCTCGCCTCGATCACCGAGTTGGCGCCGGAGCGGCAGATCATCAGGTCGGCCGCGGCCAGCGCGAGGTCCATCCGGTCGACGTAGTTGAGCACGTGGTAGCCCGGGCCGGGCGAGACCAGCTCGTTCTTCGGCCCGATCACGTGGAGCACCTGGATGCCGTTGCTCGCCAGGGCCCGGTAGGCGCCGGAGACCGACTCGTTGATCGTCCGGGCGCCCTGGGAGCCGCCGGTGACCACGATCGTGGGGCGGTGCTGGTCGAGCCCGAAGAAGCTGCGGGCCTCCGCGCGCAGCGCCCAGCGGTCCAGCGTCGAGATCATCCGGCGGATCGGCAGCCCGATGTATTCCGCCTTGGGCAGCTTGGTGTCCGGGAAGCTCACCGCGACCCGATCGGCAAGACGAGCGCCGACCTTGTTGGCGTAGCCGGGCATCGAGTTGCCCTCGTGGACGATCACCGGGATGTGCCGCCTCCTCGCGGCGATGTAGGCCGGCACCGAGACGTACCCGCCATAGCCGACGACGACGTCTGGCCTGACCCGGTCGAGCACCTCGTACGTCGCGTCGACCGCACCCTTGAGATTGGCCGGCACCTTCAGCAGGTCGCTGCTGAGCTGGCGCGGCATCGGCACCGGCGGGATCAGCTCGAGCGGGTAGCCCGCGGCGGGAACCACCTGGTTCTCCAGGCCGCGAGGCGTACCGAGGCAGGTCACCTCCACGCTGGGATCGAGACGGCGCAGGGCATCAGCCGTGGCGAGCAGGGGGGATGTGTGTCCAGCGGTGCCACCGCCGGCGAGGAGGGCCTTCATGATGCGTCAGAACTTATCGGGTGCGTTGAGCGGACCGGTAGGCGGCTGCCTGGCGCGCCCGATCCTTTGCCAAGGCTTTACGCTGCTTCAGCGCGGCCGCGGCCGCGGGTTCACGACGGGCGAAACCGATCACCACGCCCAGCGCGACCATCGACGGGATCAGCGCCGAGCCGCCGTAGGAGACCAGCGGCAGCGGGATGCCGATGACCGGCAGCAGCGCGAGCACCATGCCGACGTTGATGATCATCTGGCCCAGCAGCCAGACCAGCACGCCGAAGCTGAAGTAGCGGACGAAGGGCCGGTCGGTCTGGCGCGCGACCTTGACCAGGGCGAAGGCGAGGGTCAGGAAGAGACCGACGACCAGGAGCGTGCCGACCAGGCCGAGCTCCTCACCCAGCACCGCGAAGATGTAGTCGGTGTGGGCCTCGGGCAGGTCGCCCCACTTCTGCTGCGACGCCCCGATCCCCTGCCCCAGGACACCGCCCGAGCTGAGCGCGTAGAGACCGTGGGAGGGCTGCCAGCCCTGGCCGTGGTAGTCCTTGAACGGGTCCGCGAAGCTGGTCAGCCGCGCCAGCCGTTCGGTGTCGGTGCTGATCAGGAACAGCACCGAGACGCCGATGATCGAGATCGCCATCCCGAAGAGCTTGCCCGGCGCGCCGACGACCCACAGCATCCCGAGCGCGATCGCGAAGAAGACCAGTGCGGTGCCGAGGTCCTTGCCGGCAAGCACCAGCCCGGTGGCCACCGCGATGCCGGGCAGGACCGGCATCAGCACCTCGTGGAGGCTGTCGAGACGGCGGTCCTTGAGGGCGTAGACGTGGGCGGACCACAGCACGATCGCCAGCTTGGCGATCTCGGACGGCTGGATCTTGATCGGACCGGCGCCGATCCAGTTCTGCTGCCCGTTGACGTCGTGACCCAGGAAGATGGTCAGGAAGAGCAGCACGCAGGCCACGACGTAGCCCGGCCACGCCAGCCGGCGCAGGTCCTTGGGCCGGATCCGGGAGGCGATGAACGCGCACGGGATACCGATCGCCACCCAGATCAGCTGACGCCCGACGATCGCGTAGGAGTTGTCCATGATCTTGTAGGCCCACACGCTCGAGGCGCTCAGCACCATGATCAGCCCGATGGTCAGCAGCAGCGCGGTGCTGGTGAGCAGCAGGTAGTAGGCGGCCAGCGGCCGGTTCAGCGCCACCCGCAGCGCATGGAACCAGGCATTGAGGTAGCCCAGGACCGACTTCGGGTACGCCTTCGCCTGCTCGGCCGAGCCTTGACCGGTCTGGTCGGGGCTGGTGGTCGTCACGGCCTACCTCCCAGTTGCGGTGCGACGTACGTCGATTACATTCTCGCCGCCGTCTCCGCGTTACCCGCGCATCTCCCCCGCGTGTCGCTCCTCGCCGAGGCGGGTGGGGTCAGAGCTGGCGGCGTACGGCGTTCGCGAAGGCGTCGCCGCGGGCCTTGTAGTCGCGGAACTGGTCCTGGCTGGCGCAGCCGGGGGCGAGCAGCACGGTGTCACCCGGCTTGGCCAGGGCGGCGGCGATCTCGACCGCCTCCGTGAGCGCGGCCTCGCCGTCGGGGTCGTCGAGCTCGACGATCTCCAGGTCACCGGCGTGGGCGGCGAGGGCCGAGGCGATCACGTCGCGGTCCTGGCCGATCAGGATGACGGCGCGCAGACGCTCGTGGATGGAGGCGACCAGGTCCTCGAACCGGGCGCCCTTGGCCAGCCCGCCGGCGATCCAGATCACCGGGTCGTAGGCCTGCAGCGAGGCCTGGGCGGCGTGCGGGTTGGTGGCCTTGGAGTCGTCGACCCAGGTCACCCCGTCGGCCTCGGCGACGACCTCGATGCGGTGGCCGTCGGGGCGGAACGACTTCAGCCCGTCGCGTACGGCGGCCTGGGAGACCCCGTGGGCACGCGCGAGCGCGGCCGCGGCGAGCGCGTTCTGTACGTAGTGGGGCGCGGAGGAGGCGAGGTCGGAGATCTGGCACAGCTCGGCCGCGGAGGTCTGGCGCTCCTCGATGAAGGCGCGGTCGACCAGGATGTCCTCGACGATCCCGACCTGGCCGACGGCCGGGGTGCCGAGGGTGAACCCGATCGCGCGGGCCCCTTCGACGACGTCGGCCTCCTCGACCAGGTGCATGGTGGCCTCGTCGGCGACGTTGTAGACGCAGGCGCGCTCGACGCCCTCGTAGACGCGGCCCTTGTCGGCGGCGTACTCCTTCATCGAGGGGTACCAGTCGAGGTGGTCCTCGGCGATGTTGAGGACGACGGCGGCCTCGGCCGCCATCGAGGAGGTGTAGTGGAGCTGGAAGGAGGAGAGCTCGACGGCGAAGACGTCGTAGGGCTCGGGGTCCATCACGGCCTCGACGATCGGCAGGCCGACGTTGCCGACGGCGACCGACCGCAGCCCGGCCGTACGCAGGATGTTGTCGAGCATCTGCACGGTCGTGGTCTTGCCGTTGGTGCCGGTGACCGCCAGCCAGGGGGCGGCGTTGTCGGGGTCGCGCAGCCGCCAGGCGAGCTCGACCTCTCCCCAGATCGGGATCCCGCGCTCGCGCGCCTGCGCGAGCAGCGGAGCCGTCGGCCGCCAGCCGGGCGAGGTGACCACGACGTCGACGTCGTCGGGCAGCACGTGGGTGGCGCCTTCGCCGAGGCGTACGTCGGCACCCAGGATGCCGAGGAGCTTGGCCTTCTCCTGGCGCTCCTCGTCGCCCGGGGACTCGTCGAGCGCGATCACCGAGGCACCCAGGTGGGTGAGGTTGTCGGCGGCCGCGAACCCGGAGACGCCGAAGCCGGCCACGACCGCCTTCACGCCCTCCCAGGAGTCGTTGCGGCCGAGCTGGTCGAGCTTTTCAAGGTCCATCAGATGGTCGCCACCCATTCGGCGTAGAAGATTCCGAGGCCGGCCGCGACGCAGAGGCCGGTGATGATCCAGAACCGGATCACCACGGTGACCTGCTCCCAGCCGAGGAGCTCGAAGTGGTGATGGATCGGGGTCATCCGGAAGATGCGTTTCGGGGTGCCGGTGAGCTTGCGGGAGAGCTTGAACCAGCCGACCTGCATCATCACCGCCGAGGTCTCCATCACGAACAGGCCACCGAGGATGATCAGCAGGAACTCGGTGTGCGACATGATCGCGAAGCCGGCCAGCACGGAGCCGAGCGCGAGCGAGCCGGTGTCGCCCATGAAGATCTTCGCGGGACTGGCGTTCCACCACAGGAAGCCGATGCAGGCACCGCTGATCGCGGCGCCGAGGATCGCCATGTCGAGCGGGTCGCGGACCTCGTAGCAGGTGCCGATCTCCACGCTGGGACGGCCGCAGCGCTGGTTGTTCTGCCAGATCGAGATGATCGTGTAGGCGGCGAAGACGATGGCCGAGGACGCCGCCAGCAGGCCGTCGAGCCCGTCGGTGAGGTTGGTGGCGTTCGAGGTGCCGGTGACCATCACCCAGAAGATCGCCAGCAGCAGCGCACCGCCGAGCCAGAAGAGCAGGCCGTCGCCACCGAGGAAGTGGGGACCGAAGTCACGGATGAAGGAGAGCTGGTCGGCGGCCGGCGTGATGCCGTCGTCGTTCTCCATCGCCGGATGGATCGCCACCACTCCGAAGCCCACCGCGACGAGCGTCTGCCCGACCATCTTGGACCACGCGCGCAGACCGAGGTTGCGCTGCATGAAGACCTTGATGAAGTCGTCGACGAAGCCCACCGCGGCCATGCCCACCAGCAGGAAGAGCAGCAGGTAGGCCGTCGCGCTCGGCGCGTCGCCGGTCAGCAGCTTGGCCGAGAAGAAGCCCACGAGGACCGAGATCACGATCGCGACGCCACCCATGGTCGGGGTGCCGCGCTTGGTGCGGTGGGTGGTCGGCCCGTCCTCGCGGATCTCCTGGCCGTAGCCCAACTTCGTGAACTGTACGATCGCAAATCGGGTGCCGAGCAGCGAGAACAGAAGCGCAATCGCTCCGCTCAGCAAGATCGCTCTCATGTCAGCCGGGTGCCTTCCTTGCCATGCCGTTCCTGGTCCTTGCCCCCGGGCCGGTGTGCATAGCGAGACACCGGCCCCGGGCATTCTTCCCTACGCCTCGACAGGCTCTGCGGCGCCCCGCCGATTCAACGGCTCGCGAGCGCCTCACGCACGACCTCGCGGTCGTCGAACGGGTGGGTGACTCCGTTGATCTCCTGGCCCGTCTCATGCCCCTTACCTGCGACGACGACGATATCGCCCGGCTCGGCGAGCCCGATGGCGCGCTCGATCGCGGCCCGCCGGTCGCCGATCTCCTCAACTCTCGCGCTGCCGCCGGTGGTGCCCGCCAGGACCTGTCGCCGGATGCTCGCCGGGTCCTCGGTGCGGGGGTTGTCGTCGGTGACGATCACGTGGTCGGCCAGGCGTGCGCTGATCTCCCCCATGATCGGCCGTTTGCCGGTGTCTCGGTCTCCCCCGGCGCCGATCACGACGATCAGCCGGGACTCGGTCAGCGGCCGGAGGGTGCCGAGCGCGGCCTCGACCGCGTCCGGCTTGTGCGCGTAGTCGACCACGACGGTGAACGGCTGGCCCTCGTCGACCCGCTCGAGCCGCCCCGGGACACCGGAGCCCTTGGCGAGGGCGGTGGCGACGCTGCGTACGACGTCGTCACTCTCGTACGCGTGGTGGATGCTCGCCAGGGCCGCGAGGGTGTTGCTGACGTTGTAGTCGCCGGCCAGCGGGCTGGCGGCCGGGAACTCGAGCCCGTCGGGGCCGTGGACGGTGAAGCTGGAGCCGTCGGGACGCAGCTCGATGTCGGTGGCGCGCCAGTCGGCGGTGTCGTCGTGGAGCGCGTAGGTCAGGATCGGGACGGTCGCCTCGGCCGCGAGCCGGCGGCCGTGGTCGTCGTCGATGTTGACGATGCCCAGCTTCGCCCGCTCGGGGGTGAACAGGCCGGCCTTCGCGGCGTAGTAGTCCTCGACCGTCTCGTGGAAGTCGAGGTGGTCGCGGCCCAGGTTGAGGAAGACGGCGACGTCGAAGACGACCCCGTCGACACGCCCCATCACCAGCGCGTGGGAGGAGACCTCCATGGCGCACGACTCGGTGCCCTCCTCCACCATCCGGGCGAAGAGACCGTGCAGGTCGGGCGCCTCGGGCGTGGTCAGCGGCGTCTTCACGTCGCGCCCGCCGATCCGGGTGCCGACGGTGCCGATCACGCCGGCGCGGTGACCGGCGTCGAGCAGTGCGCTCTCGGCCAGCCGGGTGGTGGTCGTCTTGCCCTGGGTGCCGGTCACGCCGATCAGCCGCAGCTTGGCCGAGGGGTTGCCGTAGACGCGGGCCGAGAGCGCGCCGAGCACCTTGCGGGGCTGCTCCACGAGCAGCATCGGCACCTCGCCGAGACCCCGGGCCGCCAGCTCGGCGGCGCCGGCGGCATCGGTGAGCACCGCCACCGCACCGGCCTCGACGGCACCGGCGGCGTAGGTGGCGCCGTGTGCCCGGCTGCCGGGCAGCGCGGCGTAGAGGTCACCGGGCAGCACTCGCTGGGAGCTCAGCGTGACCCCGGTGACACGGGCCTCGCCGCGCGCGTCGAGGCCGAACTCACCGGCCAGCTCGGCCAGCGTCACCGGCTCGGTCACCCGCGGGCGGGTCGGGCTCTGCGGATCCGCCGTCTCGTACGCACTGCTCACCCACGAAGGTTATCGGCCCGGCGGGACCAGGTCCCGCCGGGCCGACGTCAGGCGTGGCGCTCCGTGCTGTGCTCAGGCGTGGCGCAGCTGGGTCAGCGCCGCGGCGCTGAGCTCGCGCGGCTCCTCGCCGGGGACGACGAGCACGACGGGTACGCCGGCGTTGCGGACCACCGCGGAGGTGATCGAGCCGTCGGCGAGCTGCGCGGCCCGGCCCCGGGGCGAGGAGCCGAGGGCGATAGTGCGGACCCCGGCCTCGGTGGCGTACCGGGCCAGCTCGATCCCCGCGCTGGCGTGGTCGCCGACGCTGTGCAGCACCAGGCCGGTGGCGGGGATGCCACGGGCGGCGAGGCGGTCCAGGTGGGCGCGTACGGTCGCCGCGGCCGTCTCCGGCTCCTCGGCGTCGA
Source organism: Nocardioides sp. NPDC126508 (assembly GCA_040302365.1). Taxonomy (GTDB): domain Bacteria; phylum Actinomycetota; class Actinomycetes; order Propionibacteriales; family Nocardioidaceae; genus Nocardioides. Next base: position 167,843 of record JBEOUM010000001.1, on the reverse strand, counting down.
TCGCGAGCTCCTCGATCACCTCGGTCTCGCGGACGTGCACCACCTCCAGCGGCGCTCCCTCCGCGGCGGCGATCTCGGCGGCCCGGTCGACGACCGCGTCGGCGTCGAGGGTGGCGCCTACGGCGACCAGGACCGGGCGCCCCTCCCCGCGGACCGGGCCGACGGGCTCCAGTGTCGGCGCGACCGGCTCGGCCGTCTCGCCCGACTCGGCGGCCGTGATCAGCTTGTGGCCGCTGGCCAGGACCGGGATCGCGACCAGGAACGCGGCGGCACCGACGTAGAACGCCACCGACTGGTCGGTCGCCTCGGCGATCTTGCCCGCGACGAACGGGGCGAGGCCGCCGCCGATGAAGCGTACGAACCCGTAGGCGGAGGAGGCGATCGGCCGCTCCACCGGGGAGACGAGCATGACGGCCTGGGTGGTCAGCGTGTTGTTGAGGCCGACGAAGATGCCGGACAGGATCACCGCGACGATCACTACGGTCGGCGAGGAGACGCCCAGGCCGATGACGGCGAGCAGGGCGCCGAGACCGAACAGGTTGACGTAGAGGGTCGGCGCGGTGCCGAAGCGGCGCTGCGCCCACGGCGCGCCCCACACGGCGAAGACGGCGACCAGGATGCCCCAGGCGAAGAAGACCCAGCCGAGCTGCAGCGGGTCGTGCAGGCCCATCGGGTAGGGCGCGTAGCCGAGCAGGGTGAAGAAGCCCCAGTTGTAGAGCAGCGCCATGATGCCCATGGTCAGCAGCCCACGGTGGCGCAGCGCCGCGATCGGGGCGAAGAGCGAGACCTTCTTCTCCGGCTTGGGCGTCGGCGGCAGGAAGATCAGCGTCGCGACCAGCGCGATCGCCATCAGCGCGGAGACCCCGAAGAACGGGCCGCGCCAGGAGATGCCACCGAGCACGCCGCCCAGGAGCGGACCGACCGCGATGCCGAGGCCGAGCGCGGTCTCGTAGAGGATGATCGCGCCCGCGAACCCCCCGGTCGCCGAGCCGACGATGACGGCCAGGCTGGTGGAGATGAACAGCGCGTTGCCCAGGCCCCAGCCGGCTCGGAAGCCGACGATGCCGTCGACCCCGTCGACGGTCCCGGCCAGCCCGGCGAACACGACGATCAGCACCAGGCCGAGGATCAGGGTCCACTTGGCGCCGATGCGGCTGGAGACCCAGCCGACACCGATCATCGCCACGGCGGTCACCACCAGATAGCTGGTGAACAGCAGCGACACCTGCGCGGGCGTCGCCCTCAGCTCCTCGGCGAGCACCGGCAGGATCGGGTCGACGAGCCCGATGCCCATGAACGACACCACGCACGCGAACGCGACCGCCCACACGGCGCGCGGTTGCTTGAACGGACTTGCGGCAGCTGCCCCTTGGTGGGAGCTCATTGTTCTTGCCTCTTCTCAGACGTAGGTTTCGTACGCGTCGCCGGCAGGCCGGCGCGTCAGGAGTCGAGCACGGCGTCGACGAGCCGGTCGAAGGCCGGCAGCGCCGCCGCGATGGCAGCACGGTCCTCGGCGGAGACCTTGGCCAGGGCGGCGTCGAGCACACCGGCCCGCTGACCTCGCCTGGCCTCGATGACCTCGCGCCCGGTGTCGGTGATCTCGACCAGCACCGCCCGCCGGTCGGCGTCGTCGGCGACCCGGGCGAGCATCCCCTGCTGGGTGAGCCGGTTGACCAGCTGCGTCATCGCGGGCTGCGACACCCCGGCGATCCGGGCCAGGTCGGTGACCCGCTGCGCCCCGGCCCGGGCCAGCACGCCGAGCACCGTCGCCGAGGTCGGCGAGACGTCGCCCGCCGTCGACACCTCCCGCACCATGCGCACCACCCTCTCGAGGGCGAGCGACAGGTCACGGCCGGAGGCTGGCGTCGTACTCACCAAAGAAACATAACATACCTATGTTATGTATTCGCTCGGAAGCAGCTGTCTCTTCCGTCACAGCGCACAGGCAATGCCTGCACTTCTCCGGTGTTGCAATGCCAGAGAAGTGCAGGAACACCCGGTTCACCGGGTATCCCTGCACAGCACGTCACCAGCCAGTAGGAATCTTCGACGGCGGGGTGTCGGTCGGCGGGACCCCGTAGCGGCGCAGGGCGAAGGACATGATCTGGGAGAAGACCGGGCCGGTGACGGTGCCACCGCCACCACCGTTGCCGGGGTTGTGGATCGCCACGTAGACCGTGAAGCGCGGGTCGTCGGTGGGGGCGAAACCGCCGAAGGAGACCGTGGTGGTGCCGTCGTAGCACTTGCACTCGGAGTTGACCCGCTGGGCGGTTCCGGTCTTGCCGGAGACGCGGTAGCCGTCGACGGCGGCCCCCGGAGCGACACCGTTGACCGGGTCGTTGATCACCCGCTCCATCATCTCCGCGGTCTCGGAGGCGGCCTTCGCGGAGACCACCCGGTTGCGTTGGGCGGTGTCGGTGCCGACCTCGGCCCCGGAGTTGTTGGTGGCGTGCCCGGCGATCAGGCTGGGGTCGATGTGGACGCCGCCGTTGGCGATCGTGTTGAGCGCGGCGGTCATCTGCACGGCGTTGACCGAGATCGACTGGCCGAAGTCGATCCGGTCCTCGTTGGCGTCGTTCCAGGTCTCCGGCGATGCCAGCAGACCCGCGGACTCGGTGTCGAGGCCGAGGCCGGTGCGCCGCCCCTGGCCGAAGGCGGACAGGTACTCGCGCAGCTGACCGTCGGAGTACTTGTTCGCGGCCATGACGGTGCCGATGTTGGAGGACTTCGCGATCACGCCGGCCAGGGTGAGCTTCTCGGTGCCGTGCTCGTACCAGTCGTGGATGTCGGCGTCGCCCGAACGGTAGGAGCCGGGCACCTTGAGCCGGGTCGAGGGCGAGACGAGTCCCTGGTCGAGCAGGCCGGCGACAGTGAGCACCTTCTGCACCGAGCCGGGCTCGTAGACGTTGGAGAGGGCGTTGCTGCCGCGCAGCGACTTCGGCGAGGCCGCCGGGTCGCGGGCGTCGAAGGTCGGGTAGTCGGCCAGGCTCAGGATCTCGCCGGTCCGGGTGTCCATGACCACCGCCATCCCCGACTCGGCGCGCGACTTCTGCACCGCGTCCATCAGGGTCTGCTGGACGTAGTACTGCAGGTCCCGGTCGATGGTGAGGGTCAGGTCGTGGCCGTCGACGGGGTCGACACGGTTGTTGGTGCCCAGCGGCATCCGGGTGCCGCTGACCGGGCTGGTCGCGTCGTACTCGGCGTGCCCGTCCTTGCCGGCCAGGTGCTTGTCGAAGGCGGCCTCGAGACCGGCGAGCGGGCCGTCGTTGCCCATGAAGCCGACCAGGTTGGCCGCGACGTCACCGTTGGGGTAGTTGCGCAGCGGGTCGCGGCTGGTCCACAGCCCCTGGTAGCCCTCCTTGCCCGCCTTCTCCACCGCGGCGGTCGCCTGGGTCGCGGGCACCTGACGCTTGATGTACTGGAACCGGCTGCCGTCCTTGCGCAGCTTGGTGAGCGCCGAGGCGTAGTCCACGCCGAGCTCCTTGGCCAGGAACGCGGCGATCGCCGGGGCGTCCTTCTTGGTCTGCTTCGGGTCGGCCAGCACCATCAGCCCGTCGGAGGAGTCGGCCAGCGCCTGCCCGTCGCGGTCGAGGATCTCGCCGCGCTCGGCCGGCAGCACGACGTCGACGACGTTCTCGGCGGCCGCCATCGCGGCGTACGAGTGCGGGTCGATGCCCTGCAGCTGCACCAGCCGGCCACCGAAGACCGAGAGCACCATCGCCACCAGGATGAAGCCGACGCGGAGCCGGATGTGCACCGGCCCGCGCCGCTGCGTCGCCTTGGTCGCGGGACGCGAGACGGGCCGTCGCGCCGGTCGGCGGACGTTCCGCTTGACCTCTCGCCTGGCCATCTCTCTCCTCCCCTACCGGGCCTCGCCCGAGGACGTACGCTGCTCCTCGGCGGTCTGCTTCTCCGCCGCCTCCTGGGCGCGCTTCTTCTCGGCGAGCTCGGCTGCCTTCTTCTTCGCGGCGGCCGCCTCGGCGGCCTTCTTCTCGGCGACCAGCACGCTGTAGGGCTTGGCGACCTTCGGGTGCAGCGGCGGGGTCGCCGAGCGGTCGGCCGGGGCCGCCTCGCCCTCGATCTTCGCCTCGGGGACCCGGAGCATGGCCGCGTTCTGCGGGACGACCATGCCGAGGTCCTTCGCCTTGGCGGCGATCTTGTGCGGGTCCTCCATCTTCTTCAGCTCACCGTCGAGCGCCTGCTCCCGGGCGGCCAGGGTGGTCGCCTGCTCCTGGAGCCGCTGCTCCTGGAAGGCCGACTGCTGCATGGAGGTGTTGAAGACCAGCAGACCCACGACGCCGCCCACGAGCAGCATCGAGACGAGCACGACGAACGGCAGCCGCGGGGCCAGCGGAGCCGGCAGCGGCGCCGGGACAGCGGTGAGGCGCGTCTGGGTCTCGGTGGCCCGGTCCGGGCTGCGCACAGGTGACTGTGGCGCGGCGGCGATGCTCATCTGGTTGCTCCAGGGGTTGGCTTGGCTGTGGTGTCTCTTGGGTTGGTTCGGGGCTTGGTGCGCTCCACCGCGCGCAGTCGCACCGAGGCGGCGCGCGGGTTCTCCTCGATCTCTTCTTCGGTGGCCTGCTCGGCCCCACGGGTCAGCAGGCGGAATGACGGCTCGGCCTCGGGCGGCACGATCGGCATGTCGGGAGGTACGTCCAGCTTGGTCGCCTCAGCGAAGGCCCGCTTGGTGAGCCGGTCCTCGAGCGAGTGGTAGGACTCGACCACCACCCGGCCGCCGAGACCGACCGCCTCGAGAGAGTCCGGCAGGGCCTGTCGCAGCGCCCCGAGCTCGTCGTTGACCTCCATCCGCAGCGCCTGGAAGGTGCGCTTGGCCGGATGGCCGCCGGTGCGTCGCGCCGGCGCCGGGATCTCCGCGTAGAGGAGCTCCACCAGGGGCCCGCTCGTCGTGAACGGGACCTTCTCGCGACGGTTGACGATGGCGTACGCGATCTTCTTGGCGAACTTCTCCTCGCCGTAGTCCCGCAGGATCCGGGTCAGGTCCGCCGCGGAGTAGGTGTTGAGCACGTCCGCCGCGGTCTGGCCCTGGGTGGCGTCCATCCGCATGTCGAGCGGCGCGTCCTCCGCGTAGGCGAAGCCGCGCTCCCGCTGGTCGAGCTGCATCGAGGAGACCCCGAGGTCGAAGAGGACGGCGTCGACGTGGTCGAGGCCCTGCCCCGCGATCACGTCGAGGATCTCGTCGTAGACCGCGTGGACACCGGTCCACCGGTCGCCGAAGCGGGACAGCCGCTCCCCCGCGATGCCGAGGGCGTACGTGTCCCGGTCGATGCCGATCACGCGTGAGCCGGGGATCCGCTCGAGGACCGCCTCGGTGTGACCACCGTGGCCGGTCGTGCAGTCAACCAGGACGCCCCCATCGGCGAGCGCCGGCGCGAGCAGGTCGACGATGCGGTCGAGCATCACCGGCACGTGCTTCTGGTTCGTCACCGCCTCGACCCCCATCGCACGGCTTCGTCTGGTGTGTGTTCTCCCCGACTCTGTGGCAGAGCCGCGGGCTGACAACGCCACGGATCCGCAGAGCCAGGTCTCATGCCCGCTCCGTCGCCACCGAAGTGCCGTCCGGAACCGGGGAAGGTGCCCCGGATGGCTGGGTGGGTGGAGCGGGACTGAGACCTCGTCCTGCGGATCCGCTGTTGACTTGTCTTGGTTCTGATCAGCTCTGTCGCTTTGTCGATCTGTCCCTTTATCAGTCTGTTGACTCGTCGAGGTCCGCGAACTTGGCCTGTGCACCCGCGGAGTACTCCGCCCACTTGGCCGGGTCCCAGATCTCGATCCGGTCCATCACACCGATCACGACCACGTCCTTGACGATCCCGGCGTAGTCGCGCAGGAGCGGCGGGATGCCGATCCGGCCCTGCTTGTCGGGTGTCGTCTGCTCGGCCCCCGCAAAGAGGACACGGGCGTAGTCACGTGCGTCCCGAGAGGTGAGCGGCGTCTGCTGGGCCCGCTGCGCCTCCTGCATGAAGACGTCCTCGGGCCACACCACGAGGCAGTTCTCCTGACCTTGCGTCACGACAACCCCCTCCGCCAGTCGATCTCGGAACTTTGCGGGAAGGAAGATCCGGCCCTTCTCGTCGAGCTTCGGCGTGTACGTGCCCATGAAGAACATGTGCTCGCCCCCGCGGTCAGCTCAACGTGGATCGTTCCTCCACTTTGCCCCACCGTACCCCACAATCCCCCACATTCAAACCACCTTCCTCCCCCGCGAGGTGTTTTCCCACCACATCCCGCTCCCCCGGGCGGGGCACGACGGCGGCCGGCGACGACCGGCCCAGGGCTCGTCCACAGGTCACAGTCGGGTGAATGACGCAGACGCCCATGGGCGCTACCCCGTACGGTGTTCTCATAAGCAGGTGTGAGTCGGAAGGACGCGACGTGACGACGCCGTTGGAGGCCCCAGGATCGGGACCGGTGCATGGGGCAGAGATCGAGACATTGGTGCGGGTCGCGGGCCGCATTCGCGACAGCATCGAGAAGGTGATCGAGGGAAAGACCGACGTCGTCGACTCCACGCTCACCGTGCTGCTCGCCGAGGGACACCTCCTGATCGAGGACGTCCCGGGGGTCGGCAAGACCCAGCTCGCGAAGGCGCTGGCGCGCTCGATCGACTGCTCGGTGCGCCGGATCCAGTTCACACCCGACCTGCTCCCGAGCGATGTCACCGGGGTGTCGATCTTCAACCAGAACACCCGGGAGTTCGAGTTCCGACCGGGCGGCATCTTCGCCAACATCGTGGTCGGCGACGAGATCAACCGCGCCTCCCCCAAGACCCAGTCGGCGCTGCTGGAGTGCATGGAGGAGCACCAGGTCACCGTCGACAACGTGACCTACCAGCTGGAGTCGCCGTTCATGGTGATCGCGACCCAGAACCCGATCGAGATGGAGGGGACGTACGCCCTGCCGGAGGCGCAGCGCGACCGGTTCATGGCACGGGTCTCGGTCGGCTATCCGCCGGTCGCCTCCGAGATCGCGATGCTGGCCAGCCACAGCGCGGCCAACCCGCTCGACGACCTCGACCCGGTGACGGACGCCGCGGAGATCCGAAAGCTCGTCGGGGTCGTCAACCAGGTCTACGTCTCCGACGCGGTGCGTCGCTACACCGTGGCGCTGACCGCGGCGACCCGCGCCAACAACGAGCTCGCCCTGGGCGCCTCCCCACGCGCCAGCCTCCACCTGCTGCGGGCCGCGAAGGCCCATGCCGCTCTGCACGGACGCGAGTTCGTCCTTCCCGATGACGTACGCAGGCTGACCGGCCCGGTCCTTGCCCACCGTCTCCTCCCCAGCGCCTCCGCGGCGATGCACGGCCGGTCGGTCACCGACATCCTCGAGACCGTCGTGTCCGCCGTGCCGGTGCCACAGTCCTGATTCACGAGGGGGGCCACCTGTCATGCGCGAGGCGCTGTCCGGACTGACCGTCCGGGGCCGGGCTTTCCTGGCCGCCGGGATCACCGCCATCGTCTGCGGGATCCTGCTGGACCAGTCCACGCTGTCCCGGATCGGGATGCTGCTGGTCGCGCTGCCGCTGGTCACCGCGGTGGTCGCCGCCTGGGGCCGCTACCGGCTCGCGCTCGTGCGCCACATCGAGCCGCACCTGACCGAGGCCGGCCAACCCGCCAGGGTCGAGCTCACCATCGCCAACGAGGGGCGCATCCCCACCGGCACCCTGCTGCTGGAGGAGACGGTGCCGTACGCGCTGGGCGGGCGCCCGCGCTTCGTCGTCGACCGGATCGGCTTCGGGTGGCGCCACAAGCTCGGCTACCAGATCCGCTCGGAGATCCGGGGCCGCTTCGACATCGGCCCGATGCGCGTGACCGTGGCCGACCCGTTCGGCCTGGTGGAGCTCAACCGCGCCTTCCAGTCCACGCTCCCGTTCACGGTCACGCCCCGGGTGATCCCGCTGCCGTCGACGCCGCTGACCGGCAACGCCACCGCCTCCGGCGACTCCCGGCCGCGGGCGTTCCTCGGCGGCAGCGCGGAGGACGTCACGGTGCGCGAGTACCGTCGCGGCGACGAGCTGCGGCGGGTCCACTGGCGCAGCTCGGCCAAGCTCGGTGAGCTGATGGTGCGCCGCGAGGAGCAGCCCTGGCAGGCCCGGGCCACCGTCTTCCTCGACAACCGTCGCTCGGTCCACCGCGGACAGGGCGCGGGCTCCTCCTTCGAGCAGGCCGTGGTGGTCGCCGCCTCGGTCGCCGTACACCTGGTCGAGGCCGGCTACTCCGTGCGGCTGGTGACCTCGGGCGGGATCACGCCCGGCACCCCCGGTGCCGGCGAGCTCAACGCCGGCTGGCATGACCGGGAGGGCCAGGCCGACGCCGCCGCCCTGCTGGAGGCGCTCGCCGTGGTCGAGACCGTCCACCACCATCACATCGACGCCTCCTGGATGGGTGAGGCCGGACAGGGCGGGGTCACCGTGGCGGTGCTCGGCTCCCTCGACGAGGACGACGCCGGCGTGCTCCGCCGGGTGCGCCACCACACCGGAGCCGCCCTCGCCTTCGCGCTGGCCGTCGACGGCTGGAGCGCGGTGCATCTGGCGCCCGAGCAACGGCGGCCCAGCGGCGTACCCCTGCTCATCCAGCACGGCTGGAAGGCGGTCGAGCTCGGGATCGGCGACTCGGTGGCGACCCGCTGGCGCGAGCTCGGCACCCGGGGCGCGGCGGCGGGAGCGGGGGCAGCACGATGATGACCTCGAGCGACGTACGCGGCATCGCGCCCGCCGTGGCGGTGCCGGTGACCTCCTTCGTGACCGTCCTGCTCGCGCTGTGGTCGTGGGGCTCGTTCACGAGCACCCGGTTCGCCTACCTCGGTCCGATCCTGGTCGTCGGCCTCCTCGTGGTCGGCACCGGCATCTCCGCCCGGCTCCTGCGCGTGCACGGCTCGGTCGTGGTGCTGCTGCAGCTGCTCCTCGGCACGATCGCGACCAGCCTCCTCGTCGTCCATCACCCCTTCCCGGTCACCGGCGCCGGCCGGGCCCGGGTCGTCGCCGAGATGACGGAGGCGTACGTCGCGTTCAACCCCTTCGACCTGCCGATGTCCGGTCCGGACGTCGCCGCCTTCCTCGTCCCGGGCGGCGTGGCGGCGGTTCTGCTGGCCGACATCCTGGCGGTCACGCTGCGGCGCCCGCCGATGATGGGGCTGGTGGTGCTCGGCGTCTTCACGGTGCCGTTCAGCGTCATCGGCGCCGGCGGCTGGGGCGGCGTCTCCTGGGTCGTCTTCGTGGTCACCGCGACCTCGTTCCTGGTGATGCTCCGCCTCGACCGCGCCCAGCAGCTGGGCCGCTGGGGCCGGCGCCTCGACGAGGACCTCCCGGCGGCACCCGCTGCCGGACCTGCGGTCATCGGGGTCTCCGCGGTCGTGATCGCCCTGCTCGCCCCCGCCTGGATACCCAGCCCGAACGTCACCCTCCCCGGTCTGGGACCGGGCGACGGCAACGGCCCGCTGCGGGTGATCAACCCGACCGTCGGGCTCTACGACGACCTGCGCCGGCAGAGCGACCAGGTGATGGTCTCGGTGACCCCCGTCTACGGCGACACCGAGACTCCGCCGTCCTATCTGCGGGTCGGCGTGCTCACCAAGTTCACCGGCACGGAGTGGACCTCGGGCAACCGGGACGTCCCCTCCGAGCACACCGGCGTCGCCACCTTCGAGCCGCCGATGTCGGACGAGACCCTGCTGGGCAAGTCCACCACCTACCAGCTGAGGGCGAGCGACAAGTTCGAGTCGACCTGGCTCCCGATCTTCACCTACCCGCTCGAGGTCACCGCCCGAGGGCCGTGGCGCTACGACGAGGACACCCTCGACTTCATGTCCACCGAGGGCCGCGACGCGACCGTCGCCGGCCAGCAGTGGCGGATGACGGCCGCCCCGGTCGAGCCGTCCCAGGAACGGCTGCTGGCCGCCGGCGACCCCGGGGTCGGGGCGCCGCCCGGCATGACCGACCTGCCGCTGCTCCCCGACGAGATCGAGCAGATCGCCCGGGAGCGGACCGCCGGCCAGGACGGCCCGTTCGCCAAGGCCGTCGCGCTGCAGAACTGGTTCCGGCACAGCGGAGAGTTCACCTACAGCCTGGAGCGTGACGTCGGCACCGACGGCGCCGCCCTGCTGGACTTCCTGACCGACAACAAGGTCGGCTACTGCCAGCAGTACGCCACGGCCATGGCCGTGCTCGCCCGCGAGCTCGGCATCCCGGCCCGCGTCGCCTTCGGCTTCCTCGGCGGCGACCAGGACGACGACGGCGTCTGGCACTTCCGCGGCCGCGACCTGCACGCCTGGCCCGAGCTGTGGTTCGAGGACATCGGCTGGATCCGGTTCGAGCCGACCCCGGCGGCCGCCGACACCCGGGAGCCCACCTACACCACCGGCGCGCTGGGCAACGCCCGCAACGAGCCGGAGGCGCCCCTGCCCAGCGCAGGCACGAGCGTCGCGCCGGTGCCCAACCGGCCGCAGCGGGAGGCCCCGGACACGCCCGAGGTCGCCGACACCGGCGACGAGGGATCCAGCACCGGCCCGCTCTGGACCGGCCTGGGGATCCTCGCCCTGGTCGGTGTGATCGTGCTCGCCGGGCCGGCCGTGATCCGTCGCAGGCGGCGGGCGTCTCGGCTCGCGGCCGACGCCGAGGCCGGCTGGACCGAGCTGGGTGACACCGCGATCGACCTGGGGCTCCCCTGGTCCGGCAGCCGATCGCCGCGGGAGGAGGCCACCAGCCTGGCCCCGCACCTGCAGAGTCGCGAGCCGATGCTCGCCTTGCAGCGGATCGTCGCCGCGGTCGAGCGCAACCGCTACGCGGAGCATCGCGTCGCCGCGGCGGTCGGGGACGACGTACGCCTGGTCTCGGCGGCACTCAAGGAGCATGCCGACAAGCGGGCTCGCCGCCGGGCGGCGCTGTGGCCGGCATCGGTCTTCCGCCGCCGGGCGTCGGCATCAACCACCGACGGACCGGTCACACGGTCCGAGCGGGAGCTGATCTCCTCCTGAGCGGTGGATCAGAGGTCGTTGTCGCGACGGCGCTGCTTCCAGCGCTCGCTGGCCCGGTCGAAGAACGAGCTGCGGGGCGTGTGGTCCCCGTCGTCCTCCTCGACCGCGGCGGCACCGCGAAGAGCGGTGAGCAGCACGGAGGTCGAGGCCAGCATCACCAGGAAGCCGACCACCCCGACGATCCACATCCGTGAGATCACACCGGTCATCAGCAACGCGACTCCACCGGCGAGCACGAAGCCCGCGATGACCGCGTGTCGACGTTGGGCACGGCGCAAGGCCGTGCCTCGGAGGGCGGAGGCGAACTTCGGGTCCTCCGCCGAGAGCGCGCGCTCCATCTGCTCGAGCAGGCGAAGCTCCTCTTCCGAGAGTGGCACCGTACCTCCCATGTCCTGTTGGGGCACCTACAAGTCTAGGCACGCCATCCTGAAGGCGGTAGTGAGCCCGGAAAATTCTTGCCCCTCGACGTTCTGCCACATGGCACAACCAGAACTGATTGTGTCAACCAGACCGGCTGCCGCGTCAACCCCGGCCGGTATCGAGCAGGCTCGCGCGGCGGACGAGGCTGGACCCGAAGCGTTCGGCGACCTGATCGACCGCGCGGTCGGCCTCGGACCAGCCCCGCTCCCGCTCCCCCAGCACGAGCTGCCGGTCGGTGCCGTCCCGGGTGACCAGATGCTCGACCCGGACCCCGACCAGGCGCAGGGCCCGGCCGCGGAGGTTCAGCTCGTCGTAGAGGCGGACGGCGGTGGCGTGCACCTCCTGGGTGACGTCGGTGGGGTCGGGCAGCGTACGGGAGCGGGAGATGGTCTTGAAGTCGGTGAACCGCACCGTCAGCGCGACGGTGCGCCCGACCGTGCCGGCCCTCCTCATCCGCCGGGTGACCCGGGCCGAGAGGCGCAGCAGCTCGCGGACGATGTCCTCGCGGTCGCTCAGGTCGCGCCCGAAGGTCTCCTGGGCACCCGTGGACCGGTCCGGCAGATCGGGGCCCAGCCGTCCGGTCAGCTCGCGCCGGTCGGTGCCGGTTGCGAGACGGTGCAGGTGGCCACCGAGGCGCGGGCCGAGGATCTGGTGGAGAGTCGGGACCGGGGTGCGCGCGATGTCGCCCACGGTCTCGAAGCCGAGCCGCCGCAGCCGCGTGCGGGTGCTCGGACCGACGCCGTAGAGCTCACCGACGTCGAGGGGATGCAGGAAACCGGGGATGTCCTCCGGCCGGACGACCACGACGCCGTCGGGCTTCGCCTTGCGGCTGCCGACCTTGGCGACGCTCGGCGTCGGCGCGACACCGACCGAGCAGGTGATGCTCAGCTCCTCGGCGATCTGGCTCCGGATCCGCTCCGCGATCCGTTCGGGGCTTCCGAAGAGCCTGGTCGCCCCGCGAACGTCGAGGAACGCCTCGTCGACGCTGACCACCTCCACCAGAGGCGTGGCGCGGCGGAAGATCTCGCGGACCTGCCGGGAGACCTCGGCGACCTCACCGAAGTCGAGCCGCACCGAGACGAGCTGCGGGCACAGCCGTCGCGCCATCGAGCCGGGCATCGCGGCACGCACGCCGTAGGCCCGGGCCGGGTAGTTGGCGCAGGTCACCACGCCTCTGGCGTGACCCCCGACGACGACCGGCTGGTCCCAGAGCTCGGGTTGATGACGGATCGCCACCGACACGAAGAAGGCGTCCATGTCGACATGGAGGATCGGGGTGGCTTCCGGAGCGCCGACGGAGATCACCCCGAACCTCCATGCCGGAAGCTAGCGAAGCGAAGCGAGCAGATGCAGCTGAGTAGCCAACGGCAGATAATCGGCCCGAGTAGAAGCCCGCTGCTCCAGCTCGACCAGCGCGTTGGTAGCCGCAGGATCGACGTCGAGCAGCGACCCAGGGACGTGATCGACGAACACCCGTACGCCGCGAACATCCGCGACCTCGAACCCGGCCGCATCCAGCAGCGCGGTGACCTCGTCGAGGGCGAACCGGCGCCCGGAGCGCCCCTGCGGGGCGGTGTCGTCGAGGAGCTCGGCCGCCTGCGCGAAGTGGCCGGCCAGGGCACGGGAGAGGACGGCGGCGGTGCGCTGGGCGACGAGCAGGCTGAGCCTGCCGCCGGGACGGAGCACCTCGCGGATCCCCGCCAGTGCGGCAGCGGGGTCGGGAACGACCTCGAGGACCCCGTGACAGAGCACCACGTCGGCGCCACCGGGGTCGGCGACGTCGGAGAGCGCTGACAGGTCGCCCTGGCGCGCGTCGACGGCGACTCCGGCCTCGCGGGCACGACGGTCGAGTGCGGCCAGCGCGTCCGGGCTGGGGTCGACGACGGTGACCCGGTGGCCGAGGCCGGCGATGCGTACGGCTGAGGTGCCGGTGCCGCCGCCGATGTCGAGGACGTCGAGCGGGCCGGAGGCCAGGACCGGGTCGAGCGCGTCCCAGACGGCGACGGTCCGGGCGCCTGCCCGACGACTGGTTGATGCGGAGCCAGCTGCCATGGGGCCAAGCGTAGGCCCTGATCCCACCGCACCTGAATCAGCCCACGAGGCTGTCGTGCCGGACGTGGACGACCTGAGAGGTGTGGGCCATCAGACCGAGGGACTCCTCGACGACGGCGAGGAAACGATCGGCGTCGCTGACCTGCTCGTCGGCCTCCTCCACGGTGACCGCCCGGATCGAGCCGGCTTCGGCGGCGGCGCGCTTGGCGGCACCGGCGGCGAAGTAGTCGGCCCACTCGGAGAGCTCGGGCGCGACCTTCTTGAGGCGGACCCAGGCGTTCCACGGCCGGCGGCGACCGGCACGGCTGGCGGCCTCGACGGGGTCGGTGCGGGCCGCGATCAGCGCCGCCGCTGCTTGGAGCGCGGCGACATGGGCCATGGCGTACCGGCTCGGCACGTCGTCGGCCACGATGGCCTCCGAGAGCGACTCGGTGGCGCGGAACAGGTAGCTGTGGGTCGTCGCCGGCAGCAGATGCATCGGGGTCGTCCTTCTCGCTCACGGTCGACCCCGCAGTGGACGGCTCCGGCGGGTGTCGGGGGTCGAGGACGACACCCGCCGGAGCCTGTTTGTTCGAACATCTGTTCGAACACGTGATCAAACTACACCCCGCCACCGACAGTCACAAGACGTTTCGGTGACGGGGCGTGTCGAGAAGGTGGTGCGGGTCGCTCAGTCGTCGGCGACGGCGCCGCGGATGCGGTGCGGCGGGTGGATGTAGCGGGTGTTCGCCGGCAGCCACATGATCGCCAGCAGGCTCGCGGCGATGATGATCGCGATCACGGTGAGCACGGTGATCGTCACCGGCGGCCCGGTCATGATGCCGCCGATGCTGGCCACCACGGAGATGAACACCAGGAAGGTGATCACGATGCGGGCCCACTCGAAGCCGTTGCGGAGGAAGACCGTGAGCACACCCAGCATCGCGGCCATGACACAGAACAGGGTGATCGCGGGCGCGATGAACGCGGGCGCACTGACCCGGTTGTCGTTGGGCGGGTTGATCAGCGCGTCGAGACCCTCGGTCTCCAGGATGCGCTTGGCCGAGGAGTTGCCCTCCGCCCAGGCGCGCACCAAGTCGTCGGAGCGCAGCACCATCACCACGACCACGACGGCGCTGAACGCGATCAGACCGATGACCAGCCGAACCGCCCAGGTCATCTCCCGCGGGACGGGCTCCGCTGCGAGGGCGGCCACCTCGTAGGCGACCTCCGCTTCCTCGCTCACGACCACACCTTCGTTCTCGTCGGGTGTCGTCATGGTCATCCGGTCTCCTTGCGACGTGGGGCCTTCACTCTGCGTTGATCAGCCCATTCTGCCGTACGGGTCACAACGGGGGTAAATACGGGAGCGTGTGCTCCCGGTCTCGGGCCTGGTCCGCAGTGTCGGTGGCGTAGGCCAAGATGTCCTCATGGAATCTCTAGCGCTGACCTTCTCCAGCGGGTGGGCCAGTGGCATCAACGCCTATCTGGTCGTGCTGGTGCTCGGCGTCGTGCAGCGTACGACGGGGGCCGAGGAGATCCCCGACGTGCTCGGCACCTGGCAGGTGCTGGCGGCCGCGGCGTTGATGTACGCGATCGAGTTCGTCGCCGACAAGGTGCCCTACATCGATTCGACGTGGGACTCGATCTCCACGGTGATCCGTCCCACGATCGGCGCCGTCATCGGCGTCCTGCTCGCCGGTGAGGCCGACTCGCTCAACGAGGCCGTCGGCGGCGTCGTGGGCGGCACCTCGGCACTGATGTCCCATCTGATCAAGGCCAGCGAGCGGCTCGCGGTCAACACCTCCCCCGAGCCGGTCTCCAACTCGGTGGTCAGCCTGGCCGAGGACGGGCTCGTCCTCGGCGTGGTCTGGTTCGCGACCGAGCACCCGCTGGCCGCTGCCGGCGTCGCCGCCGTCCTGCTGGCGGCCGGGCTGGTGCTGGTCTATCTCATCGTCCGCGCCGTTCGCGGGGGCTGGCGCAGGCTGACTCGGCGAGGACGACGTGGCGCCCCACCGCCTGGCGGGCCGTCCGACGGCACCACCAAGCCCTACCCGGTTCAGTGACGAGCGTCGTCGTCCTCGGGGGCGGGTACGCCGGGATGGCCAGCGCCGCCCGGCTGGCCAAGCTCGGCCACTCGGTGACCCTTCTCGAGGCCTCCGGCGAGCTCGGCGGCGCCCTGGTTCCGGTGCGCGAGGAGGGGTTCACCTGGGACGCCTCGGCGACCTCGACCCTGCTGCCCGCGGTGATGCGCGACCTGTTCCGCAAGTCCGGACGGCCCGCCGAGCGTGAGCTCGAGCTGGTGCCGATGGACGTGATCCGCGAGCACCGGTTCGCCGACAAGACCTCGGTCGCGGTCCCCGGCGGGACCCGCGGGGCCCAGCTGGCGGCCTTCGACGAGC
This sequence comes from Nocardioides sp. NPDC126508, assembly GCA_040302365.1. Lineage (GTDB taxonomy): Bacteria > Actinomycetota > Actinomycetes > Propionibacteriales > Nocardioidaceae > Nocardioides. The sequence goes on along the minus strand of JBEOUM010000001.1, from coordinate 152,001 downwards.
TCGGCCCGGGCGTGGGTCAGGCGTGGACGGACTACGTCGCCCGGTTCAGCGAGGACTGGGAGGTGCTGCGGCAGCACTACTTCGAGGTGCCGTGGGAGCCCTCGGCGCTACCGTCGGCCGTCGCGGAGCGGTTCCGGTCCCGCGAGACCCTCCACAAGCGGCTGCGCAAGACGTTCAAGGACGAACGGCTCCGGCTGGTCGCGGCGCACCCGTTCGTCGCCGCGGGGCAGGAGCTGCGTGACGTACCTGCCTGGGCGGGGCTCACCGCCTACCTCGAGCAGCGGTTCGGCGCCTGGCGCGTCGAGGGCGGGATGGGCGTGGTCGCCGAGGTGCTCGCCGCCCGGATGGCCACCCGCCGGGTCTCGGTGCAGACCGCGACCCGGGTGGAGGACATCGTCGTCCGCGACGGGCGGGCGGTCGCGGTCAGCACCACCGCCGGCGAGATCGACCTCGGCGCCGACGGCGCGGTCGTGGTCGCCTTCGACCCGCGCTCGCTGCCGGCCCTGCGGCCCCTGGTCGACCGCACCCTGCCGGCGATCCCGCCGATGACGTTCCACCTCGGGCTCACCTCGCTGCCAGACCACCTCACCGACCTCCCCGACGAGCTGGTGCTCCACGGCGAGCCCACCCTGGTCGTACGCACCCGCGGGCTCGCCCCCGAAGGCCAGCACGCCTGGACGATCCACTCCCACGGCAAGCTGATGGAGGATGTCCTGCTGGCGCTGGCACGCCACAAGATCGACGTCCGCGAGCACGTCGTGCACCGGGTCGACCTGGGCGCCGCCGAGCTCGTACGCCGCTGGCGCGGGTCGCCGCTGGGCGTGAAGTGGGCGGGACGCAACACCGTGTTCCAGCGGCTCGGGCCACGCACCCCGATCCCGAACGTCTACGCCGCCGGCGCGCACGCAACCCCCGGCTCCGGACTGCCGTTCGCCGGGCTGTCGTCCGCGCTGGTCGCACAGTCGATCGGCCCCGCCGAGAAGTGAGCGCGCCCTAGACGGTGACGTTGAGCTTGGCGAAGATCTCCAGCGTCGCCTTGGAGCGGTTGAGCGTGTAGAAGTGCAGGCCGGGCGCGCCTCCGTCGAGGAGCTCCTGGCACAGCTCGGCCGCCACGGCGATGCCCTCGGCACGGATGTCGGCGGGCTCCGGACCGGCGGCGGTGAGGCGCTCGACGATCTCCTCGGGGACCTCGGCGCCGATCAGCTCGCTCTGGCGGCGGATGGCGGCGAGGTTCAGGATCGGCATGATGCCGGGCAGGATCGGGATGTCGACGCCGCGGGCGCGGACCCGGTCGACGAGGCCGAAGTAGTCGGCCGCACGGAAGAACATCTGGGTGACCGCGAACTCCGCCCCTGCCCTCGCCTTGGCGACCAGCACGTCGGCGTCGGCCTCGATCGACTCGGCGCCCGGGTGACCCTCGGGGAAGGCCGCGACGCCGATGCGGAAGTCGCCGCGCTCGCGGGCCAGCTTCACCACGTCGATGGCGTAGTCGAGACCGCCCGGCGTCGGGGTCCACGCGGCCCGTGGACCCTCGGCGGGGTCGCCGCGCAGCGCCATCACGTGGGCGACGCCCTGGGCGGCGTAGGAGTCCAGGATCGCGGCGACCTCGTCGCGGGTGTGACCGACGCAGGTCAGGTGGGCCACGGGCAGCAGCTCGGTCTCGGCGGCGATCCGGCCGGTGATGGCGACCGTCTTGTCACGGGTCGAGCCGCCGGCGCCGTAGGTGACGCTGACGAAGGTCGGACGGTAGGGCTCCAGCGCGCGCACGGCGTCCCAGAGCTGCTCCTCGCCGGCCTCGTCCTTCGGCGGGAAGAACTCGAAGGAGAACGAGCGCTCGCCCTGGTTGATCAGCTCCGCGAGGGAGCGTCCACGTCCAGTCACCATCGGGCCATCGTAGTGAGTGCCCTAGGCTCGGAGAGTGAATGAAACGTGGGGCGCCGGTGAATTCCGCAGTCGCGTCCAGGGGGCTCTGGACACCTTTCTCGAGACGCAGTCCGAGCGGCTGGCTCCGCTCGGCGACGAGGTCGAACCGCTGCTGCGCCGGGCCCGTGAGTCGATGTCCGGGGGCAAGCGCCTGCGGGCCGCGTTCTGCTACTGGGGCTTCCGCGCGGTCAATCCCTCCCCCACGCCCGCCGAGGACGAGTCGCTGGTGCGCGCGGCCGCCGCGCTCGAGCTGCTCCAGGCCTCGGCGCTCGTCCACGACGACGTCATCGACGACTCCGACACCCGCCGGGGCGCCCCGGCAGCGCACCGCGCCTTCGAGGCCGACCACGCCGCCGCCGGCTGGCCCGGCCGGTCCCGTGCCTACGGCGATGCCGCTGCCGTGCTCCTCGGAGACCTGCTGCTGACCTGGTCGGACGAGCTGCTGCGTACCTCTGGGTTCGGGGGTGCCGAGACCTCCGCCGCGCTCTCGGTCTTCGACCACACCCGCAGCGAGGTCATCGCCGGACAGTTCCTCGACATCACCGTCCAGGCGCGCGGCGCCGCGGACGTGGAGGCGGCGATGAAGGTGGTGCGCTACAAGGCGGCGAAGTACTCCGTCGAGCGCCCTCTCCACGTCGGCGCCGCACTGGCCGGAGCATCCGACGAGCAGATCGAGGCGCTGTCGGCCTACGGGCTTCCCGTCGGCGAGGCCTTCCAGCTCCGCGACGATCTGCTCGGGGTCTTCGGCGACCCGTCGGTCACCGGCAAGCCGGCCGGCGACGACCTCGTCGAGGGCAAGCGCACCGTCCTGGTCGCCCTCGCGCTGACGGGTTCACCGGCCGCCGAGGCCGACCTCCTCGACCGCTCCCTCGGTCAGCAGCTCACCGAGGAGCAGGTCGGGGCGCTGCGTACGATCATCGCCTCCTCCGGCGCCGAGCAGCAGGTCGAGAAGGCGATCACCGAGCTCGCCGACCAGGGCCTCACCGCCCTCGACGACGCGAAGTCCTCGGGTCTCCTCGACCCGAGCGCCGCCGAGGTCCTCCGCGCCCTCGCCACCGCCGCCACCCAGCGCACCGTCTGAGGTCAGAGGCGCTCGGCAGGCATCTGGAAGAGGACCCTCTCGGACGGCTCGTCGGAGCCGCCCATGGGCTCCATGGTGACCATCAGGTCGCCGTCCTCGACGGGTACGGCGACGGACATCCTCTCGTCGAGGACCCCGGCGGACTCCATGCCGGCGTCGGTGTGCCACCAGACCTGGTAGGTCATCCCGTCGGGACGCGAGAGGTGGGCGGTGTCGACGGCGACCATGCGCATCTCGTGGGACATCGCGACCATCAGCTCGCCGTCGGCGGTCTTCTCCTTGTGCATCCGCGCGTCCGGCGCCGACATCACCTCTGCGGCGGTCGTCGCGGGCGGCTCGTCGTCCCGTACGGCCACGCCGACCGTCACGCCGGCACCGATGACCAGGGCGGCGGCCGCGGCCGCCATGCCGGCGAGCCACCGGCGGCGACGACGGATCGCCGCGACGACAGGCGGCAGCTGCGGCGTCTCCGAGGCCGTACGCAACACCCGGGCGCGCAGGGACGCCGGAGGCGTCTCGGCGACCTGACCGGCGAGCGCCGCGGTCGCTGCCCGCAGCGAGTCGACCTCCTCGCGGCAGTCCGGGCAGACCGCGAGGTGCGCCTCGACCTCTGCGCGCTCACCGGGCTCCAGCGCGTGCAGGAGGTAGGCCCCGACCAGTCCGTGTACGTCAGGCGCCATCGTGACCCTCCAGGCAGTCCCGCAGCCGGATCAGCCCGTCCCGCATCCGCGTCTTGACCGTCGGCAGCGGCCGCCCGAGCATCTCGGCGACCTGCGGGTAGGTGAAGCCCTGGTAGTAGGCCAGCCGCACGGCCTGCGACTGCAGCGGGGTCAGGGCGTCCAGGCAGCGGCGTACCTCGTCGTGCTCGGTGGCCGTCACGACCGCCTCCTCGGGGCCGGCGACGTCCCGCGGCTCGCGCCGGGCGACGTGCTCCTCGCGCGCTCGCGACGCCTGCGTGGAGCGCACCGTGTCGACCGACCGCCGGTGCGCGATCGTCAGCACCCACGTCCGCACGCTCCCCCGAGCCGGGTCGAACCGGGCCGCCTGGCGCCACACCTCGGTGAACACCTCCTGGGTCACCTCCTCCGCGCGCGAGGGGTCCCGCACGACCCGCCGGGCGACGCCGAAGACGAGCGGAGCCAGGCCGTCGTAGAGCCGGCCGAAGGCATCCAGGTCTCCCCCGGCGACCGCGGCCAGCACCGCCTCCGGGTCCAGGTCGTCATCGGGGTCCGGTGACGCGGACCCACCCACGACCCGCAGCGCTCGTCGCACACGCACCCCTTTCCGACAGACGACTGATCTCTTCCTGGGTTCGCAGCCGGGAGGTGGGAGGATTGGACCCATCCGCCCAGCGATCGGCCACGAATCCACAGCATGACATCCCGCACCCTCCTCGGACGTCTCCCGAGCGGTCCCGTCGCAGGCATCGCCGCGGGCGTGCTCGGCCTCGGCGTCGCCGAGCTCATCGCCGCCCTCGCCCGCGGCACCTCGCCCCTGCTCGCGCTCGGCGACCGGGTCATCGACCTCACCCCACGCTGGCTCAAGGAGGCGGCCGTCTCCACCTTCGGCACCGCCGACAAGCCGGTCCTGCTGGCCAGCGTCGCGGTGGTCACGCTGGTCCTCCTCGGGGTCGCCGGCACCCTGGCCGTACGCCGCCCCGCCCTCGGCGCGGCCATGCTGCTGCTCCTCGGGGCCGTCGACGCCGTCGCCCTCGGGGCCGACCGGGCGGGCAACGGGACCGCCGGGGTCGTCGCGCTGGTGATCGGTCTGGCGGTCGGGATCACCGCCCTGGTGCTGCTCACCCGGCCCCTGCGGGAAGCCGAGGCCACCCCCACCGAGGCGGAGGCGCCCGACGGCTTCGACCGACGCAGCTTCCTGGTCGCCGCGGCGGTGGTGACCGCGGTGGGTGCGGCCGGCGGGGTCGGCGCGAAGGTCGTCACCGGCCGCCGCCACCCGGCGACGAAGGTGGCCATCCCCGCGGCCGTCTCCCCCGCCGCGCCCCTCCCGGCGGGCGCAGAGCTCCGGATCGACGGCTTGACGCCCCACGTGACCTCCGTCGACGACTTCTACCGGATCGACATCGCCCTGTTCACCCCACGCGTCGACGTCGCCGACTACCGGCTCAAGATCCACGGCCTGGTCGACAACCCGGTCGAGCTGACCTACGAGGACCTGGTCGCGATGCCGCTCTACGAGCGCCGCGTCACGATCTGCTGCGTCTCCAACGAGGTCGGCGGCGACCTGATCGGCAACGCGACCTGGACCGGCGTACGCATCCGCGACGTCCTCAAGCGCGCCGGCCTCTCCCCCGACGCCGATGCGGTGAAGTCCACCGGCGCCGACGGCATCACCATAGGCACCCCGCTCGAGGCGCTCACCGACGGCCGCGACGCCCTGCTCGCGATCGCCCAGAACGGCGAGCCGCTGACCCAGGACCACGGCTTCCCCGTACGCATGGTCGTCCCCGGTCTCTACGGCTACGTCTCGGCGACCAAGTGGCTGACCGACCTCGAGGTGACCCGCTTCGACCACTTCCGCGCCTACTGGACCGACCGCGGCTGGTCGGCGCAGGGTCCGATCAAGACCGAGTGCCGCATCGACCTCCCCGGAGACGACGTGACGGCCGGAGAGCGCACCGTCGCCGGCGTCGCCTGGGCGCAGCACCGCGGCGTGAGCAAGGTCGAGGTACGCATCGACGACGGTCCCTGGCAGCCCGCCAAGCTCGCCACCGAGGACAGCATCGACACCTGGCGCCAGTGGACCTTCCGCTGGGACGCGACCAAGGGCGAGCACCGGATCCAGGCGCGGGCCTACGACCGCACCGGCGTCCCGCAGACCGCCGACGAGGCGCCGCCGGCCCCCGACGGCGCCACCGGCTACCCGACCCGTGTGGTCACCGTCGGGTGAGGCTCAGCCCAGGTCGGGCAGGTCGGTCTCCGGGCCGTCGCCGCGCAGCAGCACGGTGAACGCCGGCCGGTCCTCGGAGATCTCCGCGGACCGGTCGCGGAGGACCCCGACGATCTTGTCGAATCCCGCACGATCCGCGTACGCAGCACACCCCCACGTCTCCCACAGCAGCACCGTGGGCGCGGAGAGATCGCGCAGCGAGTCCCACAGCGCGTCGAGGTTGCGGCCGAAGTGGGCCGGGAACCCGAGCGCGGTGCCGATGGCCCCGAGGACCTCGTCCTTGGTCTCGGCCACGTCGGCGATCTGCGCCAGCGACCAGCCCGCGCCGGTCACCGACTCGGAGAGGTCGGCCGCGGCCAGCTCGGTGTGCCAGCGGTAGACGCCGGGCTCGACCTTCCCGGCGAGAAGTGCTGCCAGTCCGCTCATTCCCATCACCCCCGGTCGATCCGTGAGAACGACTCGTAGTGGTCCTCGGTGAAGTACAACTCCCCACCCTCGCCTGTGACGATACGCCGCGCACCCCGGTCCTCGGAGCCAGGTGTCGGCACGGTGTACTCGGCGTAGTAGCCCGACGCCTCGTCGGGCAGGACGCCTTCGCGGTTGCCGAAGGTGCTGCCGTCCTTGCCCGGGTAGGGGAACGGGCCGCCGGCGTCGATCAGCTCGAGCGTGTCGACGGCCTCGGGCGGCAGGTCGGACTCCGCGATCCAGGCGAGCCCGCTCTCGGGATCGGTGCCGGTCCTCCCGCCCGCGCCCGAGCCGGCGTCACCACCGGTTGCGCCACCGCACCCGGCGAACAGCGCCATCACGACGGCGAGCAGCAGACCGATCAGGACAGACTTCGACCTCACGAGGTTCCTCCGAGACGTACGGGCAGGGCCTGGCTAGAGTGCCATGGCCTGGGCCCGGCGCTTGACCTCCGACCCGCGGTTCTCGCGAAGCGCGTCGATCGGGCGGCCCGGGAGGTCGTCGTCGAGGAAGAGCCAGGCGATGATCTCGCGGTCGTCGTAGCCGCCGTCGTGGAGCACGTGGAGCAGCCCGCCCAGGCCCTTGACGGGGAGGCCGTCCTGGATGAACAGGGCCGGGATGTGCTGTCCCTTGATGCCCGGCGGCACCGCCGCGGCGAGCTCGTGCTCGCGGATCATGGTGCGTACCTTGCCCACCGTCACGCCGAGCTGCGACGCGGCAGCAGCCCAGTCGATCCACTCGTCCACGAGGACACCCAGATCCTGCTCCGCCAGCCGCATTTCGCTCATGCCGCCACCTCCGTAGCGCAAGCGCCAGGATACGGATATGGCGGCCTGAGGCCCATGGTCACTCGCTGACGCTCGCTCATAACGATCACATTACCGGCCCGGGTAGCCGCGCCGGAAAGTCGTGAGTGGGACCCGCTGGTCCGTACCATTGCCCGGTCCGGAATACTTCTCCGACCGGAGACAGGAGGATCGCGTGGCTAGTGAGGCGGACCCCCGTGACGGCGTCGTCGGGCGCCACGGCGGAGGCTCGGCTACCGCATCCGACCCCCTTCTGAGCAAGGTCTTGGGGATGCGTTACCGGATCGTCGAGAAGGTCGCGAAGGGCGGCATGGCGACGGTCTACGTCGCCCACGACATGCGGCTGGACCGCATCGTCGCCGTCAAGGTCATGCATCAGAACCTCGACGAGGAGGGCAACTTCGCCGAGCGGTTCGTCCGCGAGGGCAGGTCCGCGGCGAAGCTCTCCCACCCCAACGTGGTCGCCGTCTACGACCAGGACGAGGACGAGGGCATCGCCTTCCTCGCGATGGAGTACATCGAGGGCCACACCCTGCGCGACACGATCGCCTCGCAGGCCCCGCTGGGCGCCGGAAAGGCCCTGGCCTACATCGAGCCGATCCTGAGCGCCATGTCGGCCGCGCACGCGATCGGGATCGTGCACCGCGACATCAAGCCCGAGAACGTGCTCATCACCACCGGTGCCGCCTCGATCTCGCAGCGGGTCAAGGTCGCCGACTTCGGCCTGGCCCGGGTGATGACCAACAACTCCAACGACGCCACCACCGGCAACCTGGTCGGCACCGTCTCCTACCTCGCGCCCGAACTGGTCACCGAGTCCAGGTCCGGGCCGCGCACCGATGTCTACGCCGCCGGCGTCGTGCTCTACGAGCTGCTCACCGGCCGCAAGCCGCACAGCGGCCCCTCGCCGGTCGACATCGCCTACAAGCACGTGCACGAGGACGTCCCGCCGCCGTCGAAGGCGGCCCCCGGGATCCCCCGGTACGTCGACGCCCTGGTCGCCCGTGCGACCGCCCGCGACCCCGAGCTGCGCCCGGCCGACGCCGGCGTGCTCCTGCGCATGGTCAACCGCGTCATGGCCACCCTGTCCGCGGGCATCTTCGACGACCCCGATCTCACCGCCGACCTGGCGCTGCCCTCGGCCGGCGCGCCGGACAAGGCGACCCAGGCTGCTGCCGGCGGCGCCGACGCCCCGGCTCGGGCCCACGACGAGTCCAGCTCCGAGGCGACCGCCGTCCTGCCCGCGCTCGGCCTGAGTCCCAACGGCCCCAGCGGCCGCGGCGGCCCGTCCGGCCCGCCGCCGGGCCGTCCCCCGGGTCCGCCGGGACCGCCTCCGGCCGTCGGCCTTCCTGCCGGTGCGCGGCTCTCGCTGAGCGAGCCCGAGGAGAACGTACGCATCGCCCCCACGCCCACGCAGCCGAAGCAGCGCTGGAGCATGCCGGCGAGCTGGAAGGCCCCGATCGCGATCGGTGCCGCCGTGGTGGCCGTCGCGCTGGTGGCCGGCGGCCTGTGGTGGTTCATCGACGGCCGCTACGAGCGGGTGCCGTCCGTGGCGGGCCTGAGCAGGGGCGAGGCGACCACGCAGCTGCAGGAGGCCGGCTTCGAGGTCTCGGCCAACACCGAGTTCTCCGACACCGTCGCGAAGGGCATGGTGATCGACTCCGACCCCGGCCGCGGCCACAAGGCGCTGCCCGGCTCGACGGTCGAGATCAGCGTGAGCAGGGGCGTCGAGGAATACTCCGTACCGATGGTCAAGGGCATGCTCGCCGACGACGCCCAGGACGAGATCCAGGATCTCGGGCTCCGCGTCGGCGACCCGATCGAGAAGTTCAACGACAACGTCCCCGACGGCTACGTCATCAACTCCCAGCCCCGTGCCGGCACGCTGGTGAGGCCCGGCAAGGCGATCGTGCTCGTGATCAGCAAGGGTCCGGCCCCCGTCGCCATCGTCGACTGGACCGGCCGCAGCGCGGAGCGGGCCAAGAAGTCGCTCGAGGGCGACGGCCTCAAGGTCGAGATCCAGGAGGAGGAGAGCCAGGAGGTCCAGCCCGGCACCGTGCTCAGCCAGAGCCCCAACTCCGGCACCCTCCCCCGGGGCGAGACCGTCACCCTCGTCGTCGCCAAGGGCCCCGCCGCCGTCCCGGTCCCCAACGTCGTCGGCAGCAGCAAGGACGCCGCGAGGCAGACCCTCGAGGCCGCCGGGTTCAAGGTCAAGGAGGAGCGCGACGACTTCTCGCTCGGCCTCAACTTCGTGACCCGGCAGGAGCCCGCCGAGGGCGAGGCGCCCTACGGCTCCGAGATCACGATCTGGTTGAACTGACCTTGACCCACATGAGAAACCCGATCGGCACCCACGTACAGGTCGGCAAGGGCCTGGTCGCCGGCGCCCTCGCCAACACCGATGCGGTCGGTGGCGAGACGCTGCAGATCTTCGTCGGCAACCCGCGCGGCTGGGCGCTCTCCGCCGGGAAACCGGCCGAGGACAAGGCGTTCCGCGCCGAGCTCGAACGCCGCGGGATGCGTGCCTTCATCCACGCCCCCTACCTGGTCAACCTGGGCTCGCCGACCCCGGCGACCTACGAGAAGTCGGCCGCCCTGGTCGCCCACAACCTCCGGCGTGCCGCCGACATCGGCGCCGAGGGGGTCGTCATCCACACCGGCTCGTTCGTCTCCCCCGAGGGCGATGCGAGCGAGAAGTACGCCGCCGCGCTGAAGCAGGTGCGTGAGGCGCTGCTGCCCGTGCTCGACGAGCTCTCCGGTGACGATGCGCCGTGGCTGCTCCTGGAGCCGACAGCCGGGCAGGGACGCTCGCTGTGCGCGGGCGTGGAGGACCTGCCCGCCTACCTGGGCGCGGTCGACTTCCACCCCAAGGCCGGCATCTGCCTGGACACCTGCCACGTCTTCGCCGCCGGCGCTCCGCTGGACGAGCCCGGCGGGGCTACCGCCTGCGTCGACCGGATCGTCGAGATCGGCGGCCCCGGGCGGCTCCGGCTGATCCACGCCAACGACTCCAAGGACGTACGCGGCAAGAACCTCGACCGCCACGAGCAGATCGGTCGCGGCCACATCGGCGCGGCCGCTTTCGAGGAGCTCTTCGCGCATCCGGCCACCGACGGGGTGCCTTTCATCCTGGAGACCCCGGGCTCGCGCGACGCCGACAACCCCGACATCCCGCTGCTGCGCGATCTCCGTGCATCGGCACACCGTCAAGGCGTGTGACCTAGTCTTGGGAAGCACGGGAGTGAACTTCGACGCCATGGGGGTGGCATGACCAGCTGCGCACAGTGTGGACACCGGCTGTCCGACGAGCCGACGTGTTCGACGTGTGGTCTCGAGGTCGCCACGGAGCCCGACCGAGCAGCCGAGGCTGACTCCACCGATGTAGAGGAAAGGACGCCGACCGTGTCCAGTGCTGAAGCGAAGCCCGAAGCAACGCACGCTGCTGAAGGGGAGCCCGAAGCAACGCGCCCTGCTGAAGCGAAGCCCGAAGCAACGCACTCTGCTGCGAACGACGACGCCACGCCCGAGACCGAAGGGCTCGACGACGAGCCCAACGAGTCCACCGTGATCCGAAAGCCTGCCGTGGCGACCGCGCCCGAGGCCGTCGAGGACGTGCCCGACGCGGAGAAGACCTCTCTGAGCCTGCCCCGGATCAGTGCCTACGGCGACGACGACCGGCCCGGTCCTGCCTCCTCGATGGCAGCCTCGGCCGCCGACGCCGAGCCCACCGAGCGCACCTCGAGGCGCCCGTCGCAGGCCGTCGAGGAGGAGCTCGACACCGCCGAGCCCACCGAGACGACCCAGATCCGCCCGGCGTACGCACCGCCGACCGCCCCACCGCCGGCCACTCCCCCGCCGGCCCAGGAGGCGGCGGTGATCCCCGATCCATCGCCGATCCCGGAGCCGGTCCCGGGGCCCGATCCCGTCCCCGACCCGGAGCCGACCCCCGAGCCGATCCCGGAGCCGGGCCCGGTTCCCGAGCCGGAGCCGACCCCCGAGCCTGTCCCCGCACCCGAGCCGGTCTCCGAGGCGACGGCCGAGGTGGCGTACCAGCCCTTCGTCCAGCCCTCCGGGATGCTCGTCCAGGAGCCGCGGAACGGGCAGGCCCGCCACTGGGCGCCGCCGACGGAGACGGTGCCGACCGAGCAGACCTACGACACCGGGCAGACCTACGACGCCGAGCCCGCGTATGCGACCGGCTACGCCGAGGAGGCCTACGCCACCGAGGGCTCCGAGGACTGGCAGACCGGCTACGGCTACGTCGGCGAGCAGGAGCCGCTCGAGCAGGACTTCGGCGACTACGGCGTCCAGCAGGAGTACGTCTCCTCGCTGATGGCCGCCGAGACCGAGGACAACCCCTCGACCTGGCTGGTGCTGCTGTGGGTGGGCGCGATCTTCATGATCGTGATGCTCGTGCTCGGCATCTGGCTGATGACGCTGTAGCGCTGACTGTATGCCGAGAATCATCGTCGCCGAGATCGACAGCGACGAGCAGCGCGCCCTTGCCCTCGACATCTGGCGGGCGGCCAACGCCGCCCGCCGCCGCACCGCCACCGAGGCCCGGATCCGCCGGGTCCAGGAGAAGCTGGAGGCGGCCGAGCTGGCGCTGATCGCCCACTACGGCACCCGTCCGGCCGGGATGTTGGTGGCCGAGACCTACCTCGTCGACGGCGTACCGCTCCCCGGCTACGGACACATCTCGATGGTCTTCGTCGACCCCGCCGTGTGGGGCTCCCACGTCGGCACCGAGATCATCCGCGACCTCCAGTCACGCGACTGGGAGGGCCTCAGCGTCTGGACCCGCACCGACAACCGGCGCGCCCAACGCCTCTACGAGCGCACCGGCTTCACCGACACCGGCAACCGCAGCACCCTCCACGACGGCGACGAGATCATGCAGCTCGCCTGGGCCCGCGAGGGCTAACGGGACCTGAGCATCTCCGCGACCTGAAACGCCATCTCCAGCGACTGGACGCGGTTGAGGCGGGGGTCGACGACGGACTCGTAGCGGTGCACGAGACCGGCCTCGTCGAGCTCCTCGCCACCACCGATGATCTCGGTGACGTCGTCGCCGGTGTTCTCCACGAGGATGCCGCCCGGGACCGTCCCCAACGCGTGGTGCACGTCGAAGAAGCCCTGGACCTCGTCGAGGACGTCCTCGAAGCGGCGGGTCTTGTAGCCGTTGGAGGTGGAGAAGGTGTTGCCGTGCATCGGGTCGGAGATCCAGGTGACGTTGACGCCCTCGGCCGTGATCTTCTCGACCAGCCCGGGCAGCCCGTCGCGCACCTTGCCCGCACCGAAGCGGGTGATGAAGGTGAGCCGGCCCTCCTCGTTCTTCGGGTTGAGCTTGGCGGCCAGGGCGAGCGCGTCGTCGGGGGTCGCGGTGGGGCCGAGCTTGCAGCCGATCGGGTTGTTGAGGTGGCGGAAGTACTCCACGTGGGCGCCGTCGAGCTGACGGGTGCGCTCGCCGATCCAGACGAAGTGGCCGGAGACGTTGTAGGGCGTCTCGGTGCGCGAGTCGATGCGGGTCATCGCGTGCTCGTACTCGAGCAGCAGCGCCTCGTGCGAGGAGTAGAAGTCGACCCGGTGGAACTCCTCCGGGTCGGCCCCGATGGCCTCCATGAACGCGATCGCGCGCTCGATCTCGGAGCCCATCGCCTCGTACTTCGCGCCGACGGGCGAGTTGCGGACGAACTCGGAGTTCCAGGTGTGCACCTGACGCAGGTCGGCGTAGCCACCGGTGGTGAAGGCGCGCACGAGGTTCAGGGTCGAGGAGGAGGCGTGGTAGACGTCCAGCAGCCGCTGCGGGTCGGGGATGCGCGACTCGGCGGTGAACTCGAAGCCGTTGACCGCGTCGCCGCGGTAGGCCGGCAGGGTCACGCCGTCGCGGGTCTCGGTGTCGGAGGAGCGCGGCTTGGCGTACTGCCCCGCGAGACGGCCGATCTTCACGACCGGGACGGAGGCGGCGTACGTCAGGACGACCGCCATCTGGAGCAGCACGCGGAGCTTGTTGCGGGTGTTGTCGGCGGTCGCCTCGGCGAAGACCTCGGCGCAGTCGCCGCCCTGCAGGATGAACGCCTCGCCGCGGCCGGCGGCCGCGATCGAGCTCTTGAGCTGGTCGCACTCCCCCGCAAAGACGAGCGGCGGCTGGTTCCTCAGCTTCTCGACCGCCGCGGCCAGGGCGACCGGGTCGGAATAGGTCGGCTGCTGAAGGGCTCCGATGGCGTGCAGCTGCTCGAGGGAGGGGAAGGCGTCGTTCACGAGCCTCAGGGTACGCGGCTCGGACGATTGTTACGAAGTCATCTCAGACACGGCGAGGGCCGGCGTACGTCCTGTGGAGAACGTACGCCGGCCCGGCCGACGTCACCCCGCTACTCGTCGTCCTCGGGGTTGAGGTCCATGTGCTCGATGTCCTGGAAGTGACCACCCTCGGGCTTGTAGAAGATCCGGGTGAGGCCCCACAGGATGATGCCGATGACGAGCAGCGCACCGGCGACCTCGTACTGGTCCAGCTGCTCGGCGCTCCGTGCCCACGGGCCCGCCAGGTAGGCACAGGTGACCGCGCCGACGACCGGGATCCAGACCGGCGCCTTGAAGTAGTCCGGGTTCTCCGGCGGTCGGCGGCGGATGATCAGCAGCGCGATGTTGACCACGGTGAAGACGCACAGGAGCAGCAGCGAGGTCGTGCCGCCCAGCAGCGAGACCGTCTCGGCCCCCTTCTCGGAGCCGCTGGCGTTGACCACCCAGATGATCAGGCCGAAGGCGATCGCGGTGGTGAACAGGATCGCGATCCAGGGCGTACGCCGCCCGGGCAGGACCTTGCCGAGCACCGGCGGCAGCACGTACTGCTTGGCCATGCCATAGACGAGCCGCGAGGCCATCAGCATGTTGATGAGCGCGGAGTTGGCCACCGCGAACATCCCGATGAACGGGAAGATGGTGTCGAACGGCAGGTCTGGGGCACCGGCGGCGACGACCTGGGTCAGCGCCGATCCCTTCTCCGGGTCGGTGAGGTCGCCGACCGGGACCAGGGCGACCGCGGAGATCGACACCAGGACGTAGATGAGCCCGGTGATCCCGAGGCCGGTGAGCATCATCTTGGGAAAGTCACGGCGCGGGTTCTCGGTCTCCTCGGCCATGTTGACCGAGTCCTCGAATCCGACCATCGCGAAGAACGCCAGCGTGGTGGCCGCGGTGACCGCCATGAAGGCGTTCTTCCCCTCGGCCGACTCGAAGATCATCACGCGGGAGAAGTCGGCCTTGCCTGCGAACATCCCGGCCAGACCGACGAAGATGACCAGCAGCAGACCGGAGAGCTCGACGAGCGTGAGCACGACGTTGGCCTTGACGCTCTCGCCCACGCCTCGCAGGTTGATCAGCGCGACCAGGGTCATGAACCCGAGCGCGATCAGGACGAGGGCCAGGCTGCCCGGCGCGGCCCCGAGCCCCAGACCGTCGTTGAGGAAACCGGCGAACGCGTTGGACGCGGTCGAGGCGGAGGTGATCCCCGAGCACATCACGGTGAACGCGACCAGGAAGGTGACGAAGTGGATGCCGAAGGCCTTGTGCGTGTAGAGCGCCGCCCCGGCCGCCTGCGGGAACCGGGTCACCAGCTCCAGGTAGGAGAAGGCGGTGATCGTCGCGACGGCGAACGCGACCAGGAACGGGGCCCAGGCCGCACCACCGACCTCGCCGGCCACCGAACCCGTCAAGGCGTAGACACCGGTGCCGAGGATGTCACCGACGATGAAGAGAAGAAGGAGCTTGGGGCCGATGACTCTTTTGAGCTCGGAGGTCTCTTCTTGCGCCAGGTTGCTCATTGTTCCTCCTGGTAAGGATCTCGAGAAATGTGCTCGAAAACGATGAAGGGATCCGTCCATCAAAGCCCAACGGCGCCGTTAGGTGTACGACAATTCGTAAACACGCCGTAACCAGCCGAATTTTCGTGGATAGGGTCGCTGTATGACCTTCTCCATCGTCGCCAGAGCTGTTGATCCCGGCACCGGGGAGCCCACCTGGGGTGTGGCCGTCGCTTCGAAGTTCCTGGCTGTCGGATCAGCCGTTCCGGCGGCCGTCGCCGGCGTCGGAGCCATCGCGACGCAGGCCGAGGCGAACGTCGCCTACAAGGGTCTCGCGCTGGCGCACCTCGACGAGGGCGCGACCGCTGCGGTCGCCCTCGAGAGGCTTCTGGAGGAGGACGAGCGGAGCGACCACCGCCAGGTCGGCATCGTCGACGTCGACGGCAACGCCGTCTCCCACACCGGGTCGTCCTGCTTCGACTGGGCCGGCGGCCGCACCGGCGACGGGTATGCCATCCAGGGCAACATCCTCACCGGCCCCGAGGTGGTCGAGGCGATGGAGGCCGCCTGGCTCGCCTCGTCCCCCGAGGAGCCGCTGCAGCACCGGCTCCTGGCGGCCCTGGCCGCGGGCGACGAGGCCGGCGGCGACAGCCGCGGGCGGCAGAGCGCGGCCCTCCTGGTCGTGCGCGAGGAGGCGGGCTACGGCGGCAACGACGACATCGCGGCCGACCTGCGCGTCGACGACCACCCGGCGCCGATCACCGAGCTGAAGCGGCTCCTCGACCTCAGCGACTTCTATCTGACCGCCTCGACCGAGGCCGAGAAGGTGCCGGTCACCCCCGAGCTCGAGGGCGAGCTGGAGACGTACGCCGCGGCGCAGGGCGCCTCCGGCTTCCTCGCCTGGGTCGCCACCGAGAACTACGAGATGCGGGTCGCCGAGGACCTGTCCTGGATCGACCGGCGCATCCTCGACATCGTCAGGACGCCCAAGTGACCTCGATCCTCGCCATCGACGCCGGCACCACCGGCGTCACCGCCCTGATCGTGACGGAGAAGGGCGAGGTGGCCGCTCGGGGCTATGAGGAGTTCGACCAGCACTTCCCCAGCCCGGGCCGGGTCGAGCACGTGCCCGAGGGGATCTGGCAGGCCACCCTGGAGGCGTGCCGTACGGTCCTCGCGGCCCATGGCCGGGACGACCTGGTCGGCATCGGGATCACCAACCAGCGCGAGACTGTCGTGCTGTGGGACCGGGAGACGCTGGGATCGCCGCGGCGCGCGATCGTGTGGCAGGACCGGCGTACGACCGCGATGTGCTCCGCGATGGCCGCGCACGACGCCCGGGTCCGGGAGCTGTCCGGGCTCCGCCTGGACCCCTACTTCAGCGCGACCAAGCTGGCCTGGATCCGCGAGAACGAGCCCCACACCTGGGCCCACGTGGAGTCGGGGCGCTACGCGATCGGCACCGTCGACTCCTACCTGGTCGCCCGGATGACCCGGGGTCTGCACCACGTCTCCGACGTCTCGAACGCGTCGCGGACGCTGCTGTTCGACATCAACACCAACGAGTGGTCCGACGAGCTGTGCGACCTGTTCGGGGTGCCGCGCGACGCGCTGCCGGAGATCGGCCCCAACTGGGGCGAGGGCGTCGTCACCGACCCGCGCTCGTTCCTGGACCTCTCGCTGCCGATCGCCGGGGTGGCCGGCGACCAGCAGGCGGCGCTGTTCGGTCAGGCGGCGTTCGAGGTGGGCGACTCCAAGTGCACCTACGGCACCGGCTCGTTCGTGCTCACCATCACCGGCTCCTCGCCGCAGCGCTCGGAGTCCGGACTCCTCACCTCGCCGGGCTGGATGTCGCCCGGCGGAGAGGTCACCTACGTCCTCGAGGGCTCGATCTTCGTGACCGGCGCCGCGGTGCAGTGGCTGCGCGACGGCCTGCAGATCATCGGCTCGGCCGCGGAGACCGAGGCCCTGGCGAGCACGGTCACGTCCTCCGAGGGGGTCGTCTTCGTGCCTGCCCTGACCGGTCTCGGTGCGCCCCACTGGGATCCCGACGCCCGCGGCACGATCATCGGCCTCACCCGCGGCACCACCCGTGCACACATCGTGCGGGCGACGCTGGAGGCGATCGCCTTCGAGGTGCGCGACGTGATGGCGACCATGCCGACGCCGGTCGCCTCGCTCAACGTCGACGGGGGTGCGGCCGCCAACAACCTGCTGTGCCAGCTCCAGGCCGACCAGCTCGGGGTCGACGTCTCGCGTCCCCGCTTCGTCGAGACCACCGGTCTCGGTGCGGCCTTCCTCGCCGGACTGGGGGTAGGTGTGTGGTCCTCGTTCGACGAGATCCGCGAGACCTGGGCCCTGGACCGCACCTTCTCCCCCGACGCGTCGCGTCGTGGGGCGGCCGATGAGGCGTACGCCTCGTGGACCAAGGCCGTCGAACGATCTCGTCAGTGGGCATGAGCGGTCCACGGCGTGGCGTTCCGTGGTGGGTGTGGGCACTCATGGCAGGCGTGGTGGCGCTCATCGTCGCCGCGCTGGCCGGGGGTGTCACGTTCGCAGTCTGGGTGGACACCGACCCGCGCGAGGCTGCCGACGATCTGGCGGTCGACTGCGTCGACCTCGCGCACTCGGTCGGGGCGCCGGGCCTGCCGGCCGGGACCTCGGATGCGAGCTGCACCTACATCGAGTTCCAGGACTGGCAGTTCGAAGGCACGATGACGGCCCCTCGGGCCGAGCTCGACGCCTGGCTCGCTGAGCTGCCCGGCTCGCCCGCGCTGGCCGAGACCGGCTGCACCGATGCGATCGCCTGTGTCCAGGTCGACCTCACCCAGGCCGGGGACGAGGTCGACGCCCACTACCTCGACGTCGCCGTCGTGAGCGAGAGCGACGGCGTGGCCCAGGTTCGCATGTCAGCATTCACGACGTGACCCGGATCCTGCATCTCTCCGACACGCATGTCTCCGCGAGCGGCGCCGACATGGACGGTGTCGATGCCGTGGCCGCCCTCGACGGCATCCTGCGCGACGCCCGCCACCTGCCCGGACTGGACGCCGTCGTCGTCAGCGGCGACATCGCCGACGACGGCTCGGCCGCCGGCTGTCGGGCGGTCCTGGAGCGGGTGGGCGCGTTCGCGGCCGAGCGCGGCATCCCGCACTTCTACTCGACGGGCAACCATGATGCCCGCGGGCCGTTCCGCGAGGTGCTCGGCAGCGGGCACCTCGACGCCGACGGGAGCGACCGCGGCCGGCTGCTGGATCCGGAGTCCGACCTGTGTGCGACGGTCAGCTTCCTCGGTGAGCTGCGGGTGATCACCGTGGACAGCCTGGTCCCGGGCAAGACCCACGGCTTCCTGGACGAGCACCAGCTGGCCTGCCTGGCGGCCGAGCTGGCGACGCCGACGCGCGACGGCACCGTCCTCGTCCTCCACCACCCGCCCCTTCACCTCGCCTCGGTCCCCTACGTCGCCGATGTCGTCCTCCGCAACATCTCCGCCCTCGGCCGGGTGCTGCGGGGCAGCGACGTACGCGCGATCCTCACCGGCCACCTCCATTTCCAGGTCAGCGGATTCCTCGCCGGCATACCCATCTGGGTCACGCCCGGCGTCGTCACCCGCATCGACACCACCGCACCCCCACACCTCGTACGCGGCGTGCTCGGTGCCGGTGCCACCGTCGTCGACCTCGCCGACCCGGCCTCCCCCACGTTCCACGTGATCACCGCCCGCGACCCCCGTGCCGGCGAGCAGGTCTACCTCTATGACCCCGCCTCGGGTGAGGACGTCGCCGGCGAGGGCTGAGGACCGGGCCGGCGTCCGACCTCAGGCAAGCTTCTGGGCGACCTGGTTGAGGTTGGTGCGGAGCTTGGTGCGGTAGGCGTCGTGCTGCTCGGGCAGTCGGGCATCACAGAACGCGGCCAAGTCGGGGCCGGTGACCTCGAGGACGCTGTGGCCGGTGGTGGCTTCGGTCTCGAAGAGGTCGAGGATGTCGCGCAGGATGGCGAGGATGTCCATGCCGTCGCCGGTGGTGAAGCGCCACAGGTAGTTCTTCATCTCGGTGTAGACGACTCGGTAGTCGGCGGGGAGCTGGGTGGCGCGGGCTTCCATGCGCTTCCAGTCCTTCTTGTCGCCGATGAGGCGGGTGAGGATGTTGTTCATGGTGGTGCTCCTTCTTCGGTGGTTGTGGGCCCCGTGGTTTGGGGCTGTGGAAGAAGCGTGCAGGCCTGACGTAGCGTCAAGGTCAAGCACCGATCCGAAGAAAGTTCTCGGCTGTCTTCCGTGTCAGGCCGCGAGGGTGTGGTCGAGCAGTACGTCACGCAGACGGAGCTCGGCTGGCGACAGGGGTGGTGGGTCTGGCCGCCAGGTGTCGGGTGGTGGGCTGGTGTAGGTGTGCCCGGTGGGTGTGATGGTGGTGATGCTGCCGTCGGGTCCGGGTCTGGCTTGCCACCCGAGGGCTTCCTTGGCCTGATTGCATCGTTCACACAAACCTTGGAGGTTCTGGGCGCTGGTGGTGCCGCCGTCGGTGTGGCGTTGGATGTGGTCGATGTTGCGGATCGGGGCGTCACAGCCGACGGTGCGGCAGATCCCGCCGTCCCTGGTGGTGATGAACTCGGCCAGTCCGTCGGGTGCTTTGCGGGCGCGGGATTCCATCGCGACCAGCTGGCCGGCCGGGTCGGTGAACAACCGGCGCACGAAAACCTCGGCATCGGCCAGCGCTTCGCGGGCCCAGGCGGCCGGGACGGGGCCGTAGCCCTCGACCATGGCGGGCTGGTCGGTGTCGCCGGTGAGGGTGTCGGCGGTCATCACGATCTTGACCTCGATCTTTGGCTTCACCCCGGTCTCTCGGCCGGTGACTCGGTCGATGAGGGTGTCGGCCATGACCTGGCCACGAGTGCGTTCGTCGCCGGCGGCGCGGGCTGCGTTCGCGGCCTGGTCCAAGGCCGCGAACACGGCGACGCCGTCCTTGACCGGGAGCAGGGCACCGAGCCAGGTCATCGTGTCGGGTGCCGGCCGCAGGCTGACGCGGCGGTCTTTCTCGGCGTTGGCGGCCCGGGCCACGACGGATTCTTGGTCGAGGGTGATGGCGAGTTTCTTGGCGGCGTTCTCGAGCTGCCGCAGTCCCATCGCCACTGCTTTGGCGGGTTCGCCGTTCGGGCCGGTGGCGCAGAGCCGGTCGTCGATGACCCGGCGATTCTCACGGGAGAGGCAGGCGGTCTCGCGGGCCAGGATGGTGGCCTGCCACTGCGAGAACAGGCCGGCCTTCATCAACGCGAACGTGTGCGGCATCTCCGCGATGAGGATCGTCGCCAGGCCCAGCAATTTGGCTCCCCGGTCGGGTGAGACCCGGCGCGCCAGCGCGATCTGCGAGGCCCCCCCTTCACCCAGTTTCCGGGCAGGAACCCCGGCCTGAGCCTGGCGGACGCGGGCGGCTTCCTCGAGACGTACCGCTGCTTCTGCCTGGACGGCCTCGGCGGTGCACTTCACTGCTTCGAGCCGAGCGATCCAGTCGACCAGCTCATGCTCGGACGCGCCCGGTGGCGGCCCGGCGAGGAGGTGGTCGAGGGTCTCGTTCATGCGGCTTATTATATGCGTTCGACCAGCAGGACGCGACCTAATTAGGCTGGTCAGATGATAGTTACGCAGTCCGTGAACAAGTCACGTGGCTGCTGCGCCACACCCTCGCCGCCGCCCCGATATAGGCGAAATCTTTCTCGATCGGGTGCCGGGTCAAGGATGGCCGTAGGCCACCGCGAAGCGGCGGGCGAAGCCCGTCCTTGACGCGGCGCGCGATCGAGAAACACTCAAAGAACGGGTCGGCGGCGAACCCTGAAACGAAGAGGCAGTCGCCAAAGAGAGCTCTCCTGCTGGCGAGGACCGTGTTGGTCTCGACGCGCCTCCGCCCAGCGGCTCCGGCGGCTCGACCAGCGGCAGAGCAAGACCCCGGCCACGAACCCGTGACCGGGGCCCAGACTCGATCAGACCGCAGTACAGCTAGCAGTCGGCGTCGAGGTGTTCCCGCCCGAGTAGAGCGTGATCCCGAACTGGTTGCCATTCCCGTTCGGCGCGGCGGTGAGCGTCCCAGACGTCCCGGAGACGGTGGCGTTCCAGGAGTTCTGCAGACTCTGACCAGACCCGGTGCTGATCCGGACGACCCAGTTGTTGGTGCCACTGACGGTGAAGACCGTGTTGAACCGGTCAGCCCAGGACTCGGTCCGGGTCACAGTCACCGAACAGCTCCCCGCGGGCGGCGTGGTGGTCCCACCGTCCGCCGTGTTGAGCTGGTCGAGGACGTACCCATAGGCGAGCTTCTTGTTGCCGGA
The DNA here is from genome assembly GCA_040302365.1 of Nocardioides sp. NPDC126508. Classification (GTDB taxonomy): domain Bacteria; phylum Actinomycetota; class Actinomycetes; order Propionibacteriales; family Nocardioidaceae; genus Nocardioides. The sequence continues at coordinate 130,705 of JBEOUM010000001.1, read as the reverse complement.
GCCGTCGAAGAGCAGCGGGGTGTCCGAGGCGCGCCAGGAGTCGGTGTCGCGTACGCCCCAGACGGTGATGCCGGTGCAGCGGGTCACCGCCATGCAGGCCTGGGTGACGCCGCGGAACTGCTCGGCCTGGGAGGTGCCGGAGCCGGCGATGTCGAGCTCGGTGATCTGTACGTCGACACCCAGGTCGGCGAAGTTCTGCAGCGTGACGTGGTAGTTGCTCGGCACCGGGTTGCCGGAGTTGAAGTGGGCCTGGAAACCGACGCAGTCGATGGGTACGCCGCGCGACTTGAAGTCGCGGACCATGTTGTAGACGGCCTGCGTCTTGGCATGGCTCCAGTTGTCGGTGTTGTAGTCGTTGTAGCAGAGCTTCGCGTTGGGGTCGGCGGAGCGGGCGGCCCGGAAGGCGGCCTCGATCCAGTCGTTCCCGGTGCGCTGCAGGTTGGAGTTGCGGCGGGCGCCCGAGGAGCCGTCCTCGAAGGCTTCGTTCACGACGTCCCAGGCGTAGATCTTGCCCTTGTAGTGGCCCGCGACGCCGGCGATGTGGTTGAGCATCGCGTTGCGGAGCGAGCTGCCCTCCATGTTCTGCATCCAGCCCGGCTGCTGGGAGTGCCAGGCGAGCGCATGGCCGCGCACCCGCTTGCCGTTCTGGATGGCCCAGTTGGCGATCTGGTCCCCGGAGGAGAAGTTGAACTGGTTCTGCGACGGCTCGGTCGCATCCATCTTCATCTCGTTCTCGGCGGTGATCATGTTGAACTCGCGGTTCGCGATGGTCGTGTACTGCGAATCCGACAGCCGGCCGGCCGCGATGGCGGTGCCGAAGTAGCGGCCGGACTCGGCCGCGGCGGCCTGCAGTGTGGAGCCGTCCGCCTGGGCCGGACCGGCCGCAGAGACGATGGCGATGCCGCCGGCGATCAGCATGGCGGCGACGGAGGCGAAGCCGGCGGCTGTTCGGAACAGCCGGGCACGCACGGGTCTGACTCGAACTCGGGTCATCATCGATCCTGTTCTCTCGATTGAACGGTGGTCGGTGCTACCTCAGAGCTCGCGCGAACTCGATCGAAAACGTTATCGACATCGTTTTATAGCGTCAAGGGATTCGGCCAAATTCGCGTGACGCATCTCACACAGGAACCCTGTCTCATGCTCGTCGCCCGCCCCGCAGCGCATGGCAGGCTCACTCCGTGCCCTTCACCCACCGCGTCGCGACACCAGCAGACATCCCCGCCCTGACCGCGATCATGAACACCTCGATCGCCGAGCTCCAGAAGGGATTCCTGACCGACGCCCAGATCACCTCGAGCCGGACGGTGATGGGCATCGACACCCAGCTGATCGAGGACGGCACCTACTTCGTCGTCGAGGAGGGCGACGAGATCGCCGGCTGCGGCGGCTGGAGCCGCAGGGCGACGCTCTACGGCGGCGACCACACCCCCGGTCGCGAGCCGACACTGCTGGACCCGGCGACGGACCCGGCCAGGGTGCGCGCGATGTACACCGACCCGGCCTTCGCGCGTCGCGGCGTGGGCAGGCTGATCCTGGAGCTGTGCGAGCGAGCGGCGGCGGCCGAGGGCTTCACCACCCTCGAGCTGATGGGCACGCTGTCCGGCGAGCCGCTCTACCGGTCCTACGGCTTCGAGCCGGTCGAGCGGATCACCGATGACCGCGGCGGCACACCGGTCCCGCTGGTCCGGATGCGGAAGGCCGTCAGCGTCTGAGGCTCACCGCGCGAAGGAGAACAACCTCTCCGGCAGCGCCACCTGCGAGGCGTCCGCCGGACGCCGATGGACCCCGACCCGGAAGTCGGCGTCGACAGGGCGTACGAACGTCTCCTCGGTGAATCCGTGACGGGCGAAGACCTCACGGACGAGATCAGCCGGATCCCCGGCGTACGCGCTCAGCTCTCCGTCGCCGAGGCTCGCGCCCCGGGTCCAGACCACGGCACCACCCGGTGACACGAACGCGGGGAGCGCGCCGATCGTCGTCTCGAGATCCGCATCGGTGATGTTGCCGAAGACGCCACAGGCGAGGAAGACGTCGGCCGGCGGCAGCCCGGCCAGGGTGCTCGAGAGCCCGGCGTCTGCGGTGCGTACCCGGACCCGAGAAAGACCCGACGCCACCGCGTCGGACCGAGCACGGTCGGCCAGATCGGCGTCGATCTCGACGAGGACCGCATCGACCTCCCTGTCCGTCGACGCCAGGACCGGCAGCAGGTCACGCCCGTCGCCGGCACAGATGCTGGTGACCCGGACCGGAGCTCCTCGGCGCCGGGTCAGGAGACCGCGGACCTCGTCGCGCACCGTCGCCAACCGACGCGCGAGGCCGGAGGCGGGGTCGTCGTAGTGCTCGTGCCACTGCTGCCAGTCGGTGCTCACGGTGCCGGAGTCTTCCACGTCAGCGGCCGGCGAACCCGAGCCGCTGGAGCTGGGCACGGAGCCGGTGGCGCCCGGACATGCTGACGGGTCCGGCGAGGCGGGCCAGGACGCGCTCGGACCAACCGCCGCCGAGGCCGTAGGTGGCGTTGTAGCCCCCGAGCCTCTGGTCGTACGCCGCGAGCTCGTCGGCGCTCGGGGCCGAGTAGGTCTCGTGGTGGAGGACGACGGACTGAGGGAGCCGGGGCTTGACCCCCGCCGGCTCGGCGGGGTCGGGTACGCCGACGGCGAGGCCGAAGACGACGAAGGCACCCGAGGGCAGGCCGAGCTCGGCGGCGATCTCCTCGGGGTGGTTGCGGGCGCCGCCGACGCAGACGGTGCCCAGGCCGAGCGAGGAGGCCGCGACGATGGCGTTCTGGGCGGCGAGGGTGGCGTCGATGACCCCGAGGAGCGTGGACTCCAGGTAGTCGGTCGCCTCGACCTGGGTCCCCGCGGACGCGGCGAGGCCGCGGGCGCGGCCGAGGTCGGCGACCCACAGCAGGAAGAGCGGCGCCGCCTCGATGAAGGCCTGGTCACCGGCGAGCCTGGCCAGCCGCGTCTTGCGGGCGGGGTCCCGGACCGCCACGACGCTCCAGGTCTGCAGGTTGGACGAGGTCGGCGCCGAGGAGGCGGCCGCCACGATCGCGGTGAGCTGGTCGTCGGTGACCGGATCGCTCAGGAACGAGCGGACCGACCGGTGTCCGAGCTGGTGCTCGATCACCGCGCTGGTCGTCGTGAGCGCAGCGAGTGCGGGGTCGCGGTATCGAGCGGCGACGGCGGAGTCGGCGGCAGTCTCGGTCACACCACCAGATTAGTCGACTTGATGACTAGACATTGCCCGCGTCTCACTGGCCCCGAGCGGGCCTACCCACCGAGGCGCTCGACCTCGGCGGCCGCCGAGTCCCGCGCGGCGGCAGCGTCCGAGACCGCCGCCTCGGCGGACTCACGCTCCTCCTCCGCCTCGGTGAGCTCGTCGTCGACGTCGACGGCGGCCGCCTCCAGGTCGGCCAGCCGGCGGCGTACGTCCTCGATCTCGGACTTCACCTGGAGCGATCTGGCCTCGACGTCCTTGAACGCGGCCGCGGCCTTGTCCCGCTGCGCCTCCGCGCCGGAGAGGGCGGACTCCGCCTTCTCGAGCGCCTCGCGGGCCTCGTCGAGCGCCGCCGTGTCGGGCAGGTCCGGGACCGCGCGCAGCGGCTCCGGGGGCGGCGGGACGACCTCGGGGACCTCGAAGCCGAGCGCGTCCGGGAGCGCGACCGCGCCGGCCGCGTCCACGGCGTCGATACCGGTCGCGGACAGCGCGGAGACCAACAGGCCGCTGCGTACGGCCTGGGCAGCGGACTCGTCGATCATCGCCGCGGTCAACGTCGCCTCCACCTGGGTGGCCACCGCCTCGGTCACCCGCAGACCGTGCTCGCGGGCGAGACCACGCGCGCGGGTCGTCACCGCCGCGGTCAGCTGGCGGCGCTGCTTGGTGAGCTCACGCAGCTGCGCGGCGTCCATGCCGGTCTGCGCCTCCCGCAGCAGAGCGCCGACCGAGATCACCTGCTCCACCTGCTCGGTCTCGTAGCGCACCAGCAGGTTCACCACCCAGGCGGCGGTCGAGGGCTTCTTGAGCGCCTTGACCGGACCCGCCAGCGCCGTGCCCTTCAGTCCCTTGGCCCGCGCGTCGCGCTCGGGGGTGAAGTCGGGCAGCGGCAGCCCGTAGAGCTCGGCCGCGATGTCGAGCAGCTCGGGGGCAGGTGCGTCGTCGCTCATGTCCGCCATCTCAGCACGCCGGCGGCTAGCGCGTCAGCAACCACTCGTCGTACTCGGCGGCCTGTCGCTTGTGGAGCTCGCGCAGCGCGTCGTCCTCGACACCCCGGAACGACAGCCCGACCCCGTCCAGGGCCGTACGCCACTCCTCGAAGTCGCGCAGCTCGCGCTCGAAGGCTCCCTCGCCGGTGCGGAGGTGCCGGATGGAGCGGACCGTCTCGGCGCCGGACGCGTCCCGTCGCTGCACGACGAGCTTGCGGGTGAAGTCGCCGTCGGGCGGGGTGGAGAGCCGCAGATGCGAGGCCTCCACCTCCTCCTGCGTCACGCTCCCGCGCACGAACGAGCCGTTGAACGAGCCGTGCGGATCGTGGTGGAACGTCCACCCCGACTCCCCCACGCGGGCCAGCCGGTAGACGAACCCGGACTGCCGGAAATGGCCCTCGACCAGCGGCAACGGGTCGCGGAAGCCGTCCCCGTAGCCGACGTCCGCCACCCACCGGCCACCAGGGTTGGCCGCGGTCGGCAGGCCGCGGATCTCCAGCGCCAGATGGTCCAGCGTCCCCGTCGGACCGGTCGCCTCGAGCATCTGGCCGGTGCGGCGTACGACGTCGAAGCCCAGCTCGGCGAGCGCCAGCGAGAAGACTCCGTTGTTGTGGAAGCAGTAGCCCGCGTTGCCACCGGCAGCGACCCGCTCGAGCGTCTCGACGGGGTCCACGGGGTCCGGCGACCCCACTGCCCCGATCGCCGCGAGCATGATCGAGAGGTTCTCGTAGGGCAGCGTGTCGAGATGGCGGTGATGGAGCTCGACGAGCGTCTCGTACGTCGCCTCCGGCCGCCCCTCGATGCCGAGCCGTCGCAGATAGCCGTCGATCATCGTTCGTACCTTCCGTGCCTGTGGACCAGCGGGTCGGCGTCGTCGCCGACCTCGAGCGACACGATCTCGCACGTCGCCAGGACGGACCAGCCGATTTCCTGCATCGAGACCAGGCGTACGCCTGCCCAGGTCGGCGCGTCGGCGAGCCGCCGGCCGAACTCGGTCGTCTCCCACGAGCCCGTCCGGAACGCGCCTCCAGGAGCCGGCGCGGTGCCGCCGAAGGCCTCGGCCAGGTCTCGGTGGCGCCAGTGGAGCAGCGAGACGACCCCGACGCCGGTCTCCTCGAGCTCGTCGCGGAGGTCGGAGTCGGGATCGAGCAGCCCGAGCACGGCACCGGGCGACCCGTTGGCCACCATCAGCGAGGAGACCGTGAGCCCGGCCCAGGACCCGTCGGAGCCGGAGGTCCACAGCGACACCCGCCCACCCAGACGACCGCGCAACCGGCGTACCGGATCCTCCGGCGTCGGGAACGGGTGGGACGAGTGGATCGTCAGGCTACGTCCTTGGTAGGCCGCGAAGGTTTCTTCGCCGGCTTCTCACCGTTGGCCAGCTTCTTGGCGTCGGTGGCGTACATGTCGACGTACTCCTGGCCGGACAGCTTCAGGATCTCGTAGACGATCTCGTCGGTGATCGCGCGCAGGATGTAGCGGTCGTTGGCCATGCCCTCGTAGCGCGAGAAGTCCAGCGGCTTGCCGAAGACGATGCGCGGCCGGACGATCTTGCCGAGCTTCTTGCCCGGAGGCGCGATCACGTCGGTGCCGATCACGGCGACCGGGATCACCGGGGCGCCGGTGTCCAGCGCCAGCCGGGCGATGCCGGTGCGGCCACGGTAGAGCTTGCCGTCGTGGGACCTGGTGCCCTCGGGGTAGATCCCGAAGAGCTCGCCGTCGCCGAGCACCCGCTTCGCGGCGATCAGGGCACCCTCGGCCGCGGTCGCCCCCGACCGGTCGATCGGCACGTTGCCGGTGCCGCTGAAGAACGTACGCTGCAGGAACCCCTTCACGCCCGTGCCGGTGAAGTACTCCGCCTTCGCCACGAAGCGCACCATCCGCGGTGAGCCCAGCGGCATGAAGAGCCAGTCGGCGTAGGAGAGATGGTTGCCGGCCAGGATCGCCGGGCCCTTGCGCGGGATGTTCTCCACACCCTCATAGGTCGGGCGGAAGACCGCCCGGAGCAGAGGACCGACCGCGACCCACTTCAAGAACGAGTAGAAGAGCTTCGTCGACACCCCATCGCCTTCCCTTATTGCCTTCGACCCGTGAGCCTATAACGAGACAGGTACTTCTACTCGCGCACCCTGTCATGAGATCCGGCTAGGCTGGAAGGGTGAGTGATCGAGACGACCTGCCCGAGGACACGACCGGGGCCTCCGACGACGCCTCCGTGCCTTCGGAGGGCCGGCCGTCGGACGAAGAGGCATGGCGCGAGATCGTCGAGAACTACGGCGACCGCCCCGCCCTCGAGGAGGAGCCCGTCTCCCGCGGCCTCTTCGAGAAGAAGATCGACATCGTCGAGCCGGTCGAGGAGCCGGATGCCTACGAGGACATGTGGCGCGACGACGACGAGGGCTACGTCCCGCCGCCTCCCCCGCCGCTGCCGAAGCCGACCCCGGCGCGCCTCCTCGCCTGGATCGGCGTGCTCGGTGCCCCGGTCGCCGTGCTGGTCCTGATCGTGGTCACCCAGATCACCAGCTACACGTTCAGCAGCTGGATCATCGGCGCCCTCGTCGCGGCCTTCCTGGGCGGCTTCGTCTATCTGCTGATGACCATGCCGTCCGAGCCCCGCGAGCCCTGGGACGACGGCGCCCGGGTCTAGCCCTCGCCGGTCAGCCGGCGGGCCAGGATCGCGGCACCGACGACGCCGGCCTCCGCACCGAAGGCCGCTTCCACGATCGGCGGCACCTCGCGATGGAGCCGACCGACGAGCGAGGCCTCCAGCGCCGTCCGGGCCGGCGTCAGCAGCAGGTCGCCCGCGGTCGAGACTCCCCCACCGACGACCAGCAGCTCGGGGTCGAAGGCAGCCACCAGGCCGGCCATCCCGACGCCGAGCCACGACCCCACCGACTCGTACGCAGCCAGCGCGAGCGCATCGCCGCGGGCCGCGGCGGCGGTGACCGCCGGGCCGGTGATCTTGAGCGGGTCACCCGCGGCCAGCTCGTCGAGCGCGCAGCCGGCGTACTCCTCGGTCTCCACGCGGGCGCGCACGAAGGCGACCAGCGCGTTGCCGGAGGAGTACTGCTCCCAGCAGCCGGTGAGGCCGCACTCGCACGGCAGCCCGCCGGGCACGACCTGCATGTGGCCGAACTCGCCGGCCATGCCGTTGCGGCCCCGGACGACGCGGCCGTCGAGGATCACGGCTCCGCCGATGCCGGTGCCGAGGGTGATCAGCAGCGCCGAGTCGACGCCGCGGGCCGCACCGAGCTCCAGCTCGGCCAGCGCGGCGCAGTTGGCGTCGTTGTCGAGCGCCACCCGGGTGCCCCAGCGCGAGGAGAGCCGGGTCAGGGTCGGCTCACCGCGCCAGGGCAGGTGGGGAGCGAACATGACCCGCTCCCCCGCCGCGTCGACGAACCCCGCGGCGGCCAGCCCGACGCCGGCAACGGGCCGGCCGGCGGCCACCTCGGTGACCGCCTCGGTCAGCGCGTCCTCGACGAGCTCGAGCTCGACCCGGCGCCCAGGCGTGCTGCGGTGGGCCGTGCGGAGCACCTCACCGGCCGGTGAGACCTCCGCCGCGAGCACCTTGGTGCCCCCGATGTCGACACCGATGTGCAGGTTCACTTGCGGGCCAGGTCGGCGGCGCCGATCAGGCCGGCCTCGTTGCCCAGCGTCGCCTTGCGGATGTCGAGCATGGGCCGGTGTCCCCGGCCGGTCAGCTGAGCCAGGAAAGCGCGCCGAGCGGGCCCGAGCAGCAGGTCGTCGGCCTCGGCCACGCCCCCACCGATAGCGACGACGGCCGGGTCCAGGACCGCGGCGATCGAGGCGATCCCCTCGCCGAGCCAGATGCCGAGGTCGGTCAGCGCCTCGATCGCGAAGGCGTCCCCGTCGCGGGCCGCCTCGGTGATCAGCGGGCCCTTGATCTTGTCGAGGTCACCCTCGGCGCGGTCGAGGACCTCGCGGGCCAGCAGCGAGCCGCCGCGCGCCGCGGCACGAACGTTGCGCACCAGGGCCGAGCCCGAGGCGTACTGCTCCCAGCAGCCGCGGTTGCCGCAGCCGCACAGATGGCCGTTGGGCACGACCCGCATGTGGCCGATCTCGGCGCCGACACCGAAGGCACCGCGGTAGAGGTCGCCCTCGAGCACCAGGCCGCCACCGACACCGGTGCCGACGGTCACCAGCATCATGTTGTCGACCTCGGCACCCGCGCCGTACTCGAACTCGCCCCACGCGGCCGCGTTGGCGTCGTTCTCGATCACGACCGGCAGCTCGAGCACCTTTTCCAGGCGCTCCTTGAGCGGTACGTCGCGCCAGGCGATGTTGGGGGCGAACAGGACCGTCGAACGGCCCTTGTCGATGTAGCCCGCGGCACCGATGCCGACGCACTCGATCGGGTGCTTGGTCTTGAGCTCCTGGACCACCTCGACGATGGCGGCCTCGATGGCCTCCGGGCTCTTGGCCGGCGACTCGACGCGGTGGTCCTCGATGATGTTGCCGTCGTGGTCGACGACGCCGCCGAGGATCTTGGTGCCGCCGACGTCGACACCGCAGGCGAGCTTCTTCGTGGTCGTCATGCCTCAGCTCCAGCCGTCGAGATCGATCCGGTCGACCCTCGTAGAGCGCTGCGCCCAGTCCCGGGTCGCATCTTCCTCAGCCCGCACGCCATCACTGTGAGCATCCTCGCCTTCACTAGGGCCAGCACCCGGACTCGTGGCCGCCGCATTGAGCACCGTGGCCGCGGCCTGCACCAGGGATGCGGCAGCGCTGGCCAGATGCACCTTGACCTCCGGGCTCGACTCCCGGAGGACATGAACGGTACGGCACAGCGGGCAGTAGGTGCACTCCGGTGCCCCGGTATCGAGATGCTCCCCGAGACCCTCGGCGAAATGGCCGATCCGGGAGTCCTTGGCCCACTCGCCGATGGCCTCCATCAGCCGGCCGAGCTCCTCGGCGGTCGAGCCCAACGGCTCATCGGCCCACTCGTGGCGCTGCTCGCTCACGCGACCACGTCCGTAGCGCAAGCGCCAGAATACGGACGCGGTCGCGTGACCTCATGGTTCGCTCGCTGACGCTCGCTCACGATCTCTCACTCTCGGTGTTCGTCGTCTGCCGAGAAAACGTTACTCGCAGCTCCCCGCCCTCGACGCGCGCCCCGCTGACGCGCATCCGGGCGAGTGCGGCGGGCAGGGTCAGCAGGCGCCGATAGGCACCCACGGTGATCGCCAGCTCGTCGCCGTTGCGGCCCAGCTGGACCTGGTCGCGCTCGACCCACTGGGCCAGCCCGGGCAGCGCCAGCCGGACGACGGTGCTGTCGCCATCGGTCTCGGTCCGGAACGGCGCCGGCGTGTCGGGGACGGCCAGCGGGTCGACGCTGCCGGTCCAGGCGTACGCCGCCTCGGCGACCTCGCGCAGGTCCTCGACCCCGACGGGCTCGGTGGGCCGGTAGAAGGAACGCCAGACCGGCAACCCCTCGAAGGAGGCCCCGACGTCGCCGAGCACGTCGTCCTGGGCCTTGACCCAGCCGGCGCGCCAGTCGTCGGAGCCGCCCGCCGGGAAGATCCGGTTGGCGACGACACCGTCGACGCGGTAGCCGTAGAGGGAGAGCGTCGTCCAGGACCGTCGCGCCTCGGCGAGCACGACCCGCTCGGGGGTCAGCACGATGCGTACCGACGCCTCGGGGCCCGAGAGCAGCTCCCGCACCTCGGCGAGCTCGCCGTGGAGCCGGACCAGGGCGTCGAAGACGGAGTCGCCGGGCATCGGCACGCCGGCGGCCTTGGTCAGCACCGGCTTGAGCGCCTTCACCATCTTGCGCTGGACCGGGAGGATGCGCTCCAGATACCAGCCAAGGGCCTCGGGAAGCGCGAGCAGCCGCAGCGTCTCGGCGGTCGGGGCGCAGTCGACCACGATCGTGTCCCACTCCCCCGAGACCGCCATCCGGCGCAGCTCCAGGAGCGCGAAGACCTCCTCGGCACCGGGGATGACGGTCAGCTCCTCAGCCGCGATCCGGTCGACCCCGATCGTGTCCAGGACGCTCAGCAGATAGCCCTGCACCTCCGCCCAGGACTGCTCGAAGCGGCGCTGCGCGTCGACGTGCTGGACCCAGAGGTGCTGGGTGACCTCGACCGGCTCCGAGCCGAGCGCAGCACCCACCCCGAAGGCGTCGCCCAGCGAGTGGGCGGCATCGGTGGAGAGGACCAGGGTGCGCAGACCGCGGGCCGCGGACATCGCCGCGGTGCCGGCCGAGACGGTGGACTTGCCGACGCCGCCCTTGCCGGTGAAGAGAAGGATTCTCACGAAGGCATGACCCTACTTCTCGACCCTCTGCTTGAGGCCACGCAGCGCGGTGTCGATCAGGACCTTCTCGCCCTTGCGCTTGAGCATGCCGATCAGCGGGATGCTCAGATCGAGGGCCAGCCGGTAGGTGACCTCGGTGCGACCGCCGAGGTCGCGCAGCACGTAGGCACCGTCCATCGAGCGCAGCAGGTTGCCCTTGACCAGCGACCAGGTGACCTGACGGTCGTCGTCCCAGTCGTAGGCCAGGGTGTATTCGTCCTTGATCGGCGCGACGTCCAGCACGAACCGGACCTGCTCGGCCCGCCCGTCCACGCCGGTCTCGACGACGCTGACCTCCTGCATGCCCTTGGCCCAGGCCGGATACGACTTGAAGTCTGCGATCACCGCCATCACTGCCGAGGGCGCGGCCTCGATCACGATCGTCGAGGTGGTCTGATCGGCCATCGGTGGTGTCCTCACTCCCTGACTTGCTAGGTGCCATGGAGCGTACCGGATAGCATCCCGGTGAAATGGTCGGGCTGTGACGGGGGTAACCTCCGGTTCGTACCCACCTACCATCAGTATGCGGAGGCCCTTGTGCGCGAGTTCTCCACGCCCGCGACGTACGTTGTTCCCCCCACCGGCAGCCTGAGCGACGATGTCGTGCGCAACGCCGCCGAGGCACCGGACGTCGCCGTCCTCAGCCGGCCAGGCGCTGACGGCACCTGGGTCGACGTCACGTCGTCGGAGTTCCTCGCTGAGGTCTCGGCGGTCGCCAAGGGACTGATCGCGGCAGGCGTCGGCGCCGGGGACCGGGTCGCGCTGCTCTCCAAGACGCGCTACGAGTGGACGCTGATCGACTACGCGATCTGGTTCGCCGGCGCGACGACGGTGCCGATCTACGAGACCTCCTCGGCCGAGCAGATCGAGTGGATCCTCCAGGACTCCGCGGCCGTGGCGGTCATCGCCGAGGACGGCGGCCACATGAGCCGGATCAGCGAGGTCCGCGCGGGCTGCACCGCCCTCAACAACGTCTGGTCGATCAACGACAACGCCGTCGACCTGCTGGTCAAGCTCGGCACCGACATCACCGACGAGCAGCTCGAGGCCCGCCGCAGCGCGGTCACCCCCGAGGACGCCGCGACGCTGATCTACACCTCCGGCACCACCGGCCGCCCGAAGGGCTGCGTGCTCACCCACGGCAACTTCATGTTCGAGCTCGGTGTCGTCGTGGACTCTCTCGACGCCCTGTTCAGCATCGAGGGCCGCAGCACCCTGCTGTTCCTGCCGCTCGCGCACGTCTTCGCGCGGATCATCCAGATCGGCTGCATCAAGTCGCGCACCCGACTGGGCCACACCCCCGACATCAAGAACCTGGTCGCCGACCTCGGCACCTTCCAGCCGACCTTCGTGCTGGCGGTGCCGCGGGTGTTCGAGAAGGTCTACAACACCGCCTCGCAGAAGGCCGTCGCCGACGGCAAGGGCCGCATCTTCGACATGGCCACCGAGGTCGCGATCGAATACTCCCGGGCCACCGAGACCGGCAAGGCGCCGCTCCTGCTCGCCGCCAAGCACAAGCTCTTCTCCAAGCTCGTCTACGGCAAGCTGCTCGCCGCGCTGGGCGGCAACTGCTCCTACGCCGTCTCCGGCGGCGCCCCGCTCGGCGACCGTCTCGGCCACTTCTACCGCGGCATCGGCGTCACCGTCCTGGAGGGCTACGGCCTCACCGAGACGACCGCCGCGCTCACCGTCAACCTGCCCGAGGCGTTCAAGATCGGCACCGTCGGCCGGCCGCTGCCCGGCACCTCGGTCCGGGTCGCCGACGACGGCGAGCTGCTCTTCAAGGGCGGCCAGGTGCTCAAGGAGTACTGGCAGAACCCCACCGCCACCGGCGAGGCCAAGACCGAGGACGGCTGGTTCCACTCCGGCGACCTCGGCGAGGTCGACGACGAGGGCTTCGTGAAGATCACCGGCCGCAAGAAGGAGATCCTGGTCACCGCCGGCGGCAAGAACGTCGCCCCCGCGGTCCTCGAGGACCGCCTCCGCGCCCACGTGCTCGTCGACCAGTGCATCGTCGTCGGCGACGGCCAGCCGTTCATCGGCGCGATCGTCACCATCGACCCCGAGGCCCTGCCCACCTGGGCCGAGGCCAACGGCAAGTCGAGCAACATCGACGACCTGGTCGAGGACGAGGACCTGCGCGCCGTCATCCAGAGCGCCGTCGACGACGCCAACAAGGCGGTCTCGAAGGCCGAGTCGATCCGCAAGTTCGTGATCATCCCCGACTCCTGGACCGAGGAGGGTGGCCAGCTCACCCCCAGCCTCAAGCTCAAGCGCAACGTGGTCATGCGCGAGTTCAGCCACGAGGTCGACGCTCTTTACGCAAAGTAGTAGCTCGATCCGCCGAGTCGGCCCGTCTTGACGGGCCGACTCGGCTGCATTTCAGGTCAAGACCGGCCGACTCGGCGTCAGTCCAGAACGCGGTGGGCAATCGCGATGCGCTCGAGCGTCGTCGGGTGCGAGCCGAACCACCACTGCGACCAGGCCTGCGGGGACGGATCGGAGAGCGACCGTACGCCGAGCGAGTGCTGCAGCCGCGTGAACGACTCCAGGTCACCGGTGGCCCGGAGCGCGTCGACGTCCGCGCGGGTCTCGACCTGCCGGCTGAGCCCGTTCTCGACGGGCATCGCCAGCACGCTCGCCAGCGCGAAGACGGCCAGCAGCATCGGGATGGCTTCGGGGGTGGCGTAGCGGTCCTGGCGGCGGTAGGAGAGCACCAGGCCCAGCAGGCCGACGCCGGCGACCGCGCCGGCCGCGCCGATGACCGTGCCGACGAGGACGTCGTCGTGCTTGGCGTGGGCCAGCTCATGGGCGAGGACGGAGAGCACCGCCCGGTGCGCGACCGCGCCGCGCTGGGAGTCGACGAGGTTGTCGTAGAGGACGACCCGGCGGGTGGAGCCGAAGCCGGTGACGTACGCGTTGATCGAGGTGGTCCGGCGGGAGGCGTCGACCACCAGCACGTCGTCGAGCCGGACGCCCTCACGCTCGGCGATCGCCATCACCTCGGTGCGGAGCTGGCCGCGCGGCAGCGGCTCGAAGTGGTTGAACAGCGGCTCGATGACGACCGGGTAGACGAACGAGCCGACCACGACCAGCGCCGCGACCAGACCGGCGGCGAGGGCCGGCCACCAGCGCCGGCCGAGGCGGATGCAGGCGAAGAGGGCGAGCAGCGCCAGGGAGGTGGTCAGGATGCCGACGACCTGGTTGAGCAGCGAGTCGCCGAGCCAGGACCCCCAGGCCTGCCGGGAGAGCCCGTAGCGCAGCTGCAGACGGTGGATCGCCACCCCGAACGGCAGCGTCGCGATCCAGCCGATGAGCGTGACCCCGGCGACCGCGAGCACCACCCGGAGCAGCCACGGTCCCCGCAGCCGCGCCACCAGACGCCTGCCGAGCGAGGTGAACCCGAGGACGCAGGCGACCACCAGGGAGACCACGAGCGAGGCACGGCTGATCCAGCGCGCGGTGCCGGAGTAGGCGAGCATCCGGTCGAGCTCGTCGGCGGTGAACACGTCTCGCTCGTCGGGCAGGTCGAGCGGGCCGCCCGGGTAGGGATGCCACGGGATCAACCACCAGGCGAGCGCCACGAACGCGACCGCCCCGAGGACGAGAACCACCCAGGACGTACGTCGTGTCACGCTCACGACGCAGAGTGTGACAGACGGGCCCGCCAGCGGGCGGTCAGCTCGTCCTCCCCGAAGCCGAAGCTCGCCTGCAGCGCCTTCTCCAGACCGATGCCGCGCCCGGTCTCCTCGTAGAGGTCGACCAGGGCCTGCTGGCCACCGGCCGCGGCGAGCACCTCACAGGCCTGCCAGGCGGCTTCGTACTCGGCGCCGAAGTGCTCCGAGCGGGTGTTGAACTCGGCCTTGCCGGGCAGGTGGTCGGGGGCGCCGTTCTCGCGAACCTGGGCGAGGATCTGGCCGGCGGTCTTGGAGAGCGGGAGCTTGGTGTCGCGCAGCGCCACGTAGTCGGCGAACCCCTCCGTCAGCCACATCGGCCGGTGGGTGTTGGTCGCGGCGTCGGTGGCCGCGTGGGTGGCCTCATGGGTGATCACGATCTGCGCTCCGGGGGCGTTCAGATCGCCGATGACGCCCTGGTTGACCCACACGTGCAACGGCGTCCCACCCTTCGTGGACCCGTCCACGGTGGCGGTCACCGCCGCGACGGAGGTGTAGGTGCCCGACCGCGCGCCGAGGGCGGCATCGAGCCCCGCAGAGGGCACCTCGAGGACCAGGCGCGGGTCCTTCCAGGCGACCACCTTGCGGACCTCGGTGACCGCGGTGGTGGCCAGCTCGGCGTAGCGGTCGGCGACCTCCGCGGAGGCCTGGACGACCACGAGGGTCGAGGCGGTGCGTCGCACCTCGACCGGACCGCTGAGCCACATCGGCATCCGGGTGCCCTGGCCGGCCGAGAAGCCGGTGATCGCGCCCTCGGGATCGAAGGCGACCTTCAGCTCCTCGGTCAGCGCCGGGTCCCCGGAGGCGCGCCACGACATCTCGACGTCGGCCGTCCAGGAGCCGTCCGCGGCCACGTTGCCCGACTCGGCGATGTAACGGGCGCTGACATCCTCGACGCCGATCGCGTGCGCGTTGCGCACGGCCACCGAGCCCGCGTCCCCGCCGTCGGGCTCCGCCCCCTCGCGTACGCCGTCGACCAGCTGTTCCAGCGAGGCCCGGGCGGCTTCGGTGTCGGCGCGCACGACCGGCGCCGCGGACGGGGTCGGCGCGACGTACTCGCCTCCGCCGGTCAGCCGCCAGCCGACGAAACCGGCGAGCAGCATCACCAGGACGAGGCCCGCCCCGATCAGAACGGGGTGGGCCTGGATGCGGGAAAGAAGAGAGCCGACCGTTCGCACCTGCGAACGATCGGCCTCTTCGGGGTGCTGGGTCAAGCTCAGCCCGGGCGGACGGCGCCCGTGTAGGGCATCTCGTCTATCGGGGAGACCTTCACACCGGTGCTCGGGTTGGAGGCGTGCACGATCATGCCGTTGCCGATGTACATGGCGACGTGGCTGATCGGGCTGTAGTAGAAGACCAGGTCGCCGGGGGCGAGCTGGTCGCGGGGCACCGAGGGGCCGCTGCTGTACTGCGCCGAGGAGGAGTGCGGCAGCGAGACGCCGGCCTGGCCCCAGGCGACCATGGTGAGGCCGGAGCAGTCCCACGACTCGGTGCCGGTGGCGCCGTAGACGTAGGAGTCACCGACCTGGTCGAGGGCGTAGTCGACGGCGATCTTGGCGCGCCCCGACGGAGCCGGCAGGTTGCCCGGGATGCTCGTGTCGCTGGACTGGAACTCCTCGAGCTGATCGGCCTCGAGATCGTCGAGCTCGGCCTGGGCCGCCTCGTACTTCTTGTCGATCTCGCTCTTCTTCTGCTGCATGGTCGACTTGACCTTGGCCATCTGGGCCTTGGCGTCCTCGGTGGCCTCGCGGCGCACCTCGAGGGCCTGGGCCTCGGTGTTGTAGCGAGCCAGCAGGTCGGCCTGGAGCGCGTTGTAGGACGAGACGGTGGCCAGACCGGCGAGGAACTCCTTCGGGTCGTCGGAGGTGATCACCTGGCCGACGGCGGAGACGTCCGAGCCCTCGAACTGCCGCAGCACGGAGTCACGGAGCTCGGCGCGGATCTTGTCGAGATCCTTGCTCTGACGCTTCTCGTCGGAGTCGAGGTCCTCCAGCTGGTCCTTGAGATCCTGCAGCCGCAGCTTGGCGTTGCTGTAGTCCTCGTTGGCCGCCTCGGCCTCGGTGTAGAGCTTGTCGACCTTCTTGCGAACGTCGTCGATGTCTGGCTTTGCCTGGGCGGGCGTCGCGGCGGGAATGATCCCGGCGATTCCGATGGCGGCGATGCCGGCTGCCCCGGCAACGAGTCGCTTCCGGTCGCGTGTCACGAGCGGACGGTCTCCTTGTGTAGTCGTTGACGCCTACCGGGTGAGCTGACGGGTTCAGGCACGACCTGCCCTACCACCGCTCCTCGACCCGGTCTCCCGGATCGCTCTTGCGGCGGATACACCCCAGATGATCGGTGTGGTTCCCCGGCTCCTGGCCCGCCCCGAAGCGGACCTGGACTAAGCGCGACACCCGCGTGAGCCGGTTGACCCACTTCCACGAGTGCCAAGTTCCTGCGCACATTAGCCGACGGGATCCCCCACCTGCCAACCACCCACGCCCAAAAGTTCGGCTACATCCCTTCCACCATCCGCAGCGGCGGGACCAGGCCGCCCTCGGCCAGCACGTCGAGCGCCCGGCGCTCATCGTCCTCGATGGTCAGCTCCGGGGGCGGCCCCAGCAGCACGGTGACCACGCAGTCGTGGCACGCAAGACCGCGGACGAGGCAGGTGTCACAGTCGATTCTCGTCGTCATGTGAGTGACGGTCTCACCGAGCACCGACATTTTTGCTTTCGTGCGGTTGCGTGCGGCGTGTCATCACCATCGCAGCACGGTATTCGAGGCGGCGATCGCGGACCGGGTCCCTACACTTGGCACATGGAGGTCTCCGCGTACGCGACGCTCCCCGACACGGTCCGGGGGCGCATCGTCGCGCTCACGGCCGGGGTGCTTCCCGACGTCGTGCGCCTCCCGCCCGCGCTGAAGCGGATCGCCGACTTCGCGCCCGCCCGGCGCGCCAAGGCCGGTGGCGCGATGATCGCCTCGGTGCTCGAGAGCGACGACGAGGTGCGGGAGAAGGTCGGGAGCCAGCTGCGCCCGGCCTACGTCTCCGAGGGCTCCCCCGACGACATCGAGCTGCCCGAGGACCCGACCGAGGCGGCCGCCGTCGTCTGGCTCATCCGTCCCGACGGCTGGGAGGTCTCGCTCAAGGAGGCCCTGGACCGCCTGGACGCCGCCGCGGTGCCTGCGGTCGACGCCGAGGTGGCCCGGCTGCGCGGCAAGCTCGCCGCGGCCGAGGACGAGATCCGCGAGGTGCGTGCCGACCGCAAGGCCCGCCTCGACGACCTCAAGGCCGACAACACGGCCCTGCGGCGCAAGCTCGGCGAGGCCCGGGCCGCGGCGCGCGAGGCCGGCACGGGACTCGACGAGGCCCTGGCCGAGACCCGTGCGGCGCTCGCCCGCGCCGAGGAGGAGCTGGCCTCCCGCGACCGCCAGCTGCGCCAGCTCCGCAGCCAGATCGACAAGCTCGAGCGCGAGGCGGCCGCCGAGCGGCGTACGTCCAAGACGGACCGCGAGGACGCCTCGCTGCGGGCCCGGTTCCTGCTCGACACGCTCCTCGACGCGGCCGGAGGGCTGCGGCGCGAGCTCGCCCTGCCGCCGGTCACCGGCACCCCGGGCGAGCGGGTGGAGGCAGAGCTCGCCTCCGCGGACGCGGCCGCCGGTGCCGGCGTCACCAGCAGCGCCCACCTCGAGCAGTTCCTGGCGATGCCGCGGGTCCGGCTGATCGTGGACGGCTACAACGTCTCCAAGGCCCTGTGGCCCGGATCGGCGCTCGACGCCCAGCGGCTGCGGCTGCTGCGGGCGATCGCGCCGATCGCGGCCCGCACCGGCGCCGAGACGACCGTCGTCTTCGACGCCCACTCCGCCTCCGTACGTCCCACGGCGGTGCCTCCGCGCGGCGTCAAGGTGCTCTTCTCCCCCGAGGGCGTCATCGCCGACGACGTCATCCGCGACCTCGTCGACGCCGAGCCGGCCGGCCGCGTCATCCTGGTCGCCACCGACGACGCCGAGGTCGTCAAGGACGTACGCCGCGCGGGCGCCCGCACCGTCCCGCTCTCCTCCCTCTCGCCCCTGCTGGGCTGATCCGCCGGGGTTCCTGCGCCATACCGACCTGATTCGATAGGTTCTGCGGACATTCGAATCATCGGGAGCGGGAGACCAGCGCGTGCGGCACACCCTCAACACGATCGCCAGGATGCTCCTGTGCGCCGTGGGATTCGTGATGTCCCTCTACGGCACCGTCCGGCTCGACGGCCTCGGGTCCGTGGGGTTCGCCGAGCTGATGCGCAAGCCGGACCTCTGGATCGCGGCCATCGGCGGTCTGCTGACCGCGGTCGCGTTCGTCGCGCTCGGTCGGTCGCAGGCTCCCGCTGATCCACCGCGCCAGACCACCCCAGAGAACCCCGCAGAGCCCGAGCCTCCCGCAAAGCCCGAGCGGCCCACCGACAACGGCAGCAACAGCGACAAGCTGAGCCTGTTCGAGGTCGTCGGTCTGGCCGCGGGCGGTGTCATCGGGTCCGGCTGGCTGCTCGCGGTGCCGGGCCTCCACGAGAGCCTGGGCGAGGCCGCGCTCCTCGGCTGGGCCGCCGGCGGCGTACTCATGCTCACCATCGCGGTCGTGATGGTCGAGTTCGGGCTCATCTCCCAGCGCACGGGCGGTCTCCTGTTCCACCCGCACGACGCCTTCGGGCCGCTGGTGGTGATCGTCCTCGCGGCCTCGCTGTGGATCTCGTACGCCATCAACCCCGCGGCCCAGGCAGCGGCGGCGGTCAACGGGCTGGCCGAGGTCGTCCCCGCGCTGGCCGGCGAGAACGGGCTCACCAGGACAGGCTCCGCGCTGGCGGTCGCGGTGACCGCGGCGATCATCGCCTTCGTCCTGCTGCCCCGACGGGTCGTCCTGCGTACCAACGCGGCGCTGACCCTGCTCAAGATCGCCATCCCGGTGGTCTTCGTGGTGTGCCTGGCGCTCGCGGTGCCCGCTCCGCTCTCCGGCTCGGGACCTGCCGCCGGGCCGACGTCGACCGGAGTGCTCAGCGCCCTGATCACCAGCGGCGTGATCTACGCCTACATCGGCTTCCAGGCGCCGCTGGACGTGACCGGCGAGGTCCGGGGCGGCCGCCGCGAGGTGGCCCGGCGGGTGCGCTGGGCGGTCTACGGCACGGTCGTCGGCTCGTTCCTGCTCTACTCCGCCCTCCAGCTGGTCTACGCCGAGCACATGGCCGCCTCCGGCGCCGAGCACGGCACCTCCTACGCGCGCCTGACCGACGCGGCCACGCTTGCCGGGGCGCCGCTGGACTGGCTGGTCGTGCTGGTCCGCCTCGCCGCGATCATCGCCCCGATCGGCTCGGGCATCGTGTTCACCTACGCACTCAGTCGCGAGGTCTACGCGCTGAGCGCGGAGAGGTACGTCCCCAGCGGCCTGCACGAGCAGCGGGCCTCCCGGCTCCCCGGCCGCACCAGCGACTCCTTCTGGCTGATCCTGCTCGTGAACCTGGTGCTCGCACTGGTCGTCCTGGTCGCGGTCGGCGGCGACTGGCAGACCCTGGCCGTGCTCAACACGATCCCGATCCTGATCCTCTACGCGGTCACCTGCGTCGTCCTGGCCGTGCGCTCCGACCTGCTCGGCACGGGCCTCCAGCAGCTCCTCCCGGTCGCGGCGTACGCGGCGTTCGTCGCGATCGCGCTGGTCGTGAACGAGTCCGCGTGGGACCGGGTGTGGAAGGGCGTGGCGGTGATCGGCTGGGGCTCGCTCGTGCTCCTGGTGCTCCCCTGGCTCCATCATCTCCGGGTCCCCGGGCTGGGCTGGTACGACGCGAAGAACCACGGTGCCCGGCTGGTCTCCCGCGACCCGGCGAACCGGCCGTTCGTCGTGCTCGCGCTGTACCTGGTCGCGCTGACGCTGCTGAGCGCCGTGCGCCACCGCATCGACGACGACTCGGTCTGGAGCGTGTGGAGCCTGCGCGCCCTGGTGATGATCGTCGCCTCGGGCGCGTTCGTCCTCCTCGTCGGCGCCGGCCGGCGCTACCTGCGGCAGACCCGGCTCACGACGACCCGGCCCTGACCCACTCGGCCTCCTCCTCCTGGCCGGCGGCGACCAGGGTCTCGACCACGGCATCGACCCGGGCACGGTCCTGCCACCGTCCCACCGAGCGCCGCAGCACCTCGGCGCGGCTCGGCTCCGGGTAGCGGTGCAGGCGCAGCCGCGTGGTGATCCCGACGATGTCGGTGGGCGTGACGCTCTGCGCCTGGTCGAGGTAGCGGGTCAGCAGCCGGTCGGCCGTGCCGGCGAGCTCCACGCGCCGGAGCTGGTGGGCGGTCTCGGCGATCGTCGGGCCCGCGCCACGGCGGTCGATCGCCTCGTCGGCGAGATGGTGCCAGGACGTACGCACGGCGTCGGTGAACCCGGCGGCCTCGAGGGCGGCCAGGCACTCGGCGTACCACGCGACGTACCTCTCCTCGGTGGGCGCCGGATAGACGAGCAGGTCCTCGGCCAGCCGCCAGCCGACGTCGGCCGCGACCGCCGAGCGGCCCCGCCTGCCCACGCGCGAGGGCACGTGCCCGAGCAGCCCGACGATCTCCTCGGCGGGCCGGAGCCTGACCAGGGTGGCGGCCTGTCGCCGGAGGTCCTCGCCCAGCGCCTTGCCGTGGATGTCGGCGAGGTAGCCGGCGACGCCCTCGACCACGGCGGAGCTCATCGGCTCGCGGTCGGCGCCTTCGGGGGTGAGGACCCAACCGAGCAGCTTCCGGGTGGTCTCGGCGGACGGCTGCGCCCACGACCAGCGGTCGAGGAAGTCGCCGAGCCGCTCGATGTGGCCGCTGTGCGCCAGCGCGCGGACGAGCATCGCCGCCTCGGCCTCGTCGCCCTCCTCCATGAGCGTCTCGCAGACGCGTTTCAGGTTGGTCGGCGTCGCGTCGGCGGCCAGCGCCGCCAGGAGGCTGTCGCGGCCGGGCCCACGGCTGCCGCGCAGCAGCAGCACCACCTGCTCGCGCGCCTCCTCGGCGTTCTCGCTGCCGTCCAGGCGCACCTTGAACCAGTCCTCGAGCACGCGGCCGCCCGGGCACAGCTCCCAGAACGCCGCGACGAGGTCCTGCTGCTGGGCCGGACCCGGCGCCCGGCCGAGGTCACCGATCGCGCCGAGGGTGCGCCAGAGCAGGTCCAGCGCGATCTCCCGCAGCCGGGGGCTGGCGTTCAGCGCGACGTACAGCAGGGCCTTGTCGAGGTTCGAGCGGCCGCTGGAGGTCGCTGCGAACTGCTTGACGGTGTCGTTGACCAGCTCGGTCGCCCCGAGCAGCTGCAGCGCCCGGAGGAAGCGCGCGATGTCGGGGACGGTGCGCTGCCGGAGCACGTCGTGGATGACCGCGTAGGCGATGGAGGCGTCGTGCTCGGTCTCGATCGCCAGCCGGGCCGCGTCCTCGGGCGGCCGGTGCAGCGCGGCCGCCGCGATCAGGATCACCCGGTCCGCGGCGGACTCCAGCGAGGTCGCCACCGCCGCCAGGTCGCCCTCCGCCAGCCTTCCGTACGCATGCAGCGCCTGCACCGCGATCGCCGGATGGCCCTGCGTACGCAGCTCCGCGAGCCAGGCCACGAACCGGTCGACACCCTGGCCGGAGACCCGGGCGAAGGCGTGGTCGATCAGCTTCTGGGTGTTGAGGACCTCGTCGGCCTTGGCGCCGTCGAGCACGGTGACGTACTCGACCAGGCCCGCCAGATCACCGGTCAGCGTGTCGAGGACGCGTTCGTTGAAGCGCAGCGCGGCGGTCTGTCCCTCGTCGCTCAGCAGCGTCCTGGCCTGCTCGCCGGCCTCGGCCGGCTCGACCTGCAACGAGCCCGAGCGAGCGAACCAGCGCGCCCACGGGCGGTCCTCGTTCCCACCCGCGGACCCCTCAGTGCCGCCGTTTCTCGCAGCGATGACCCACACCTCCCCTGTCAGGTGCGCCACACCCTAGTGGCGGAGGACTGTCGGTGGCACTCGCTAATGTGTTCGCATGAGCAGTTCGGCGGTGCGGGAGGCGCGCAAGGAGATGCGTGCCCGGGCCGTCGCCCGCCGCCAGCGCGAGCAGGCCGGCGGCTGGGAGGCCCAGCGGGGCTTCGACGAGCTCGGCCGGCCGCTGCGCGACCTGACGTTCTGCGTGGTCGACCTGGAGACCACCGGCAACAGTCCGGACAACGGCGGCATGATCACCGAGATCGGCGCGGTGAAGGTGCGCGGCGGCGAGGTCCTGGGCGAGTTCCAGACCCTGGTCAACCCGCACACCGGCATCCCGCCCTCGATCGCCGTGCTGACCGGGATCACCAACTCGATGGTCGCCTCCTCCCCCACCATCGAGTCCGTGCTGCCGGCGTTCCTCGAGTTCGCCGAGGGCTGTGTGCTGGTCGCCCACAACGCCCCCTTCGACGTGGGTTTCCTCAAGCACTTCGCCTTGATGCAGGAGCGGCCGTGGCCGCGGTTCGAGGTGCTCGACACGGTGAAGATCGCCCGCCGGGTGGTCACCCGTGACGAGGCGCCCAACCACAAGCTCGGCTCGCTCGCCCGGGTCTTCGGCTCCCCCACCACGCCCAACCACCGGGCCCTGTCCGACGCCCGCGCGACCGTCGACGTCCTCCACGGGATGATGGAGCGCCTCGGCAACGTCGGGGTGCAGACCCTCGAGGACCTGGCCGTCTTCTCGGCCAAGGTCACCACCGCCCAGCGCAAGAAGCGCCATCTGGCCGAGGACCTGCCGCACGCGCCCGGCGTCTACCTGTTCAAGGACGACAAGGGCCGGGTGCTCTACATCGGCACCTCCAAGGACCTCCGCACCCGGGTCCGCACCTACTTCACCGCCTCCGAGACCCGCACCCGGATGGGCGAGATGGTCGGGCTGGCCGCGACCGTCCAGGGCATCGAGTGCGCGACGGCGCTGGAGGCGGGCGTGCGCGAGCTGCGGCTCATCGCCGAGCACAAGCCGCCCTACAACCGCCGCTCGCGTCGCCCCGAGAAGATGCACTTCGTCAAGCTCACCCAGGAGCCCTGGCCCAGGCTCTCCCTCGTCAAGCAGGTGCTCGACGACGACGCGGACTATCTCGGCCCTTTCGGCTCCAAGAAGGTCGCCGAGAAGGCGCTCCAGGCACTGCACGACACCTTCCCTATCCGGCAGTGCGCCGACCGGCTCCCGCTGCTCCCACGCCGCACCCCGTGCGTCCTCGCCGAGCTCCACCGCTGCCTGAGCCCGTGCGACCAGAGCACCACGACCGAGACGTACGCGACCCTGGTCGCCCGCGTCCGCGAGTCGCTGCTCCACCGGCCGGACGAGGTGGTCGAGACGGTCACCGAGCGGCTCACCGGCCTGGCCGAGCAGGAGCGGTTCGAGGAGGCGGCCGTCCATCGCGACCGGCTGACGTCCTACCTGCGCGCCGCGGCGCGTACGCAGCGGCTCAGCGGCCTGACCCGGCTGCCCGACCTGACCGCGATCCGGCGCGAGGACGACGGCCGCTGGGCGGTCCACGTGGTCCGCCACGGCCGCCTGGCCGGCGCCGGCGTGATCCCCCGCGAGGCCAACGCGCACGCCTACGTCGCCGACCTCCAGCTCAGTGCCGAGACCGTCCTGGACGCGCCCGGCCCGGTCCCCGCCGCGAGCGCCGAGGAGACCGAGCTGGTCCTGCGCTGGCTGGAGTCCCCGGGCGTACGCCTCGCCCACATCGAGGGCGAATGGACCTGCCCGATCGGCGGTGCGGGCCGGCGGGCAGCCGCGCTCTAGGCGGATCGGCTAACGTGACCTGCGTGATCACAGCGATCGTCTTCATCAATGCCGAGGTCTCCCAGATCCCCGAGGTGGCCGAGGCCGTAGCCGCCATCGACGGCGTCAGCGAGGTCTACTCCGTCACCGGCCAGATCGACCTGATCGCCCTGGTGCGCGTCCACGCCCACGAGGACGTGGCCGTGGTCGTCGCCGACAAGGTCAACAAGGTCCCCGGCGTGCTGGAGACCGAGACCCACATCGCCTTCCGCACCTACTCCCAGGTCGACCTGGAAGCCGCGTTCTCCATCGGCCTGGACTAGCTCGTGTGCAGCCGAGTCGGCCCATCTTGACGCCTTGGAGCGAAGCGAAGCGAGCGAGGCGTCAAGATGGGCCGACTCGGCTAGAAATCCTCTACCTCAACGCGAAGTAGCAGCGACCCACCGCTCGAGCACACCCTGAGCCGCCCCGGAGTCGATGGCGTCAGCAGCGCGCGCGATCCCGCCGGAGAGCCGCTCGTCGACCGAGCCGGAGCCGGCGTCGTGGACCGCGAGGGCAGCACCGGCGTTGAGCAGCACGGCGTCGCGTACGGCACCCTTCTCGCCGGCGAGCAGGCGACGGACCACGGAGGCGTTGTAGGTGGCGTCGTCGCCGCGGAGGTCCTCGGCACCGGCCCGGGCGATGCCGTGGTCGAGGGGCTCGACGGTCGCCTCGGTCACCACGCCCTGCGAGACCATCCAGATGTGTGAGGTCGTGGTGGTGGTGAGCTCGTCGAGGCCGTCGTCGCCGCGGAAGACCCAGGCGTCGGTGCCACGACGGGCGAAGACGCCGGCCATGACCGGCGCCGCGGCGGCGTCGGCGCAGCCGATCGCGGAGGACGCGGGACGCGCCGGGTTGGTCAGCGGGCCGAGCAGGTTGAAGACGGTGGCGATGCCGATCTCGCGACGCGCGGCGGCGGCGTAGCGCATCGCGGGGTGGAAGGCGGCGGCGAAGAGGAAGGTGATCCCGGCCTCCTCGGCGACCTCGCTGACCCGCGAGACGTCGAGATCGAGCCGGATGCCGAGCGCCTCGAGCACGTCGGCCGACCCCGACTTGGAGGAGGCGGACCGGTTGCCGTGCTTGACGATCTTGGCCCCGGCGCCGGCCGCGACGATCGCGGACATCGTGGAGATGTTGACCGAGAAGGACCGGTCACCACCGGTGCCGACGATGTCGAGCACCCGGCCGGGCACGAAGATCGGGTTGGCCTTGGCCAGCATGCCGTCGGCGACGCCGGCGAGCTCGTCGACGGTCTCGCCCTTGGCACGCAGCGCCACCGCGAAGGCGGCGATCTGGGCGGTCGTCGCCTCTCCGGAGAGGATCTCCCCCATCGCCCACGCCGCCTGGTGCGCCGACAGGGACCGTCGCGCGACCAGGGTGGTGAGGACCTCGGGCCAGGAGTTGGGGGCGGACGTCATGCGCCAACGTTAACGGGCCGCAACAGTCCCACGACCGTCCGGGCCAGCTCGAACGGGTCGAGCGGGTGCGCGACGGTCGCTTCCGCACGCGACCAGGTGGCGAGCCATGCGTCCTGGGGACGACCGATGAGGACGACGATCGGCGGAGCGTCCCGGACCTCGTCCTTGACCGCCTTGGCGATCCCCAGCCCGCCGGCCGGCGCGGCCTCGCCGTCGAGCACGGCGAGCGCCAGACCACCGGCGTCGAGCTGGGCGCGCACGGCCGGCTCGGTGGCCACCTCGACGTACTCCACCTCCGGGAGGGAGGGGTGCGGGCGGCGGCCCAGAGCGAGGATCACCTGCTTGCGTACGTCGACGTCGTCGCTGTAGACGAGGATCTTCAGAGAATTCGAGGTGGTGTCGGTCACACCCCGATGCTAGCGCCAACAGCAGGGCCTGCGGCCAGATGTCACACCCCGAACCTGAGCGGTGTCTCAAGGGTGTGGGACCGGTACGGCACCGGCCTGAAACACGACACACAGGGTCCCAAGAAGACTCTGGGAAAGGGGCAGGACATAATGGCGGGCGTGGCGACAGTATCGACTCTTCCAACAGCCCGCCTGCACGGGCATCACGACCGTCCGAGCATGGTCAGCGTGGGGACGATCATCTGGCTCGCAAGCGAGCTGATGTTCTTCGCGGCGCTGTTCGCGGCCTACTTCACGATCCGCGCGGTCAGCCCCGAGACGTGGCATGCCAACACCGAGGCGCTCAACATCCCGTTCGCGGCGGTCAACACCACGATCCTCGTGCTGTCGTCGTTCACCTGCCAGTTCGGCGTCTTCGCCGCCGAGCGAGGTCAGGTCGGACGTAAGGGCTCGCTGTTCGCGGTCCGGCTGTGGGGTCTGCGTGAGTGGTTCATCCTCACCTACCTCATGGGCGCGATCTTCATCGCGGGCCAGGCGACCGAGTACGCAGCCCTGGTGCAGGAGGGCATCGCCCTCAACCGCGGCTTCACCGGTCCCGACGACCCCTACGGCTCGGTCTTCTACCTGACGACGGGCTTCCACGGTCTGCACGTCACCGGTGGCCTGATCGCCTTCCTGTTCGTGCTCGGCCGCACCTTCGTCGCCAAGCGCTTCACCCACGAGCAGGCCGTCTCCGCGATCGTCGTGTCCTACTACTGGCACTTCGTCGACGTGGTGTGGATCGGCCTGTTCGCGACCATCTACCTCCTCAAGTGACCAAGGACTGAATGTGCGTCTACTGAACCGCTCCGTCGGTCGACTGTCGCGGCACCGCCGCCGCCCGTTGGCCGGTGCCGCCGTGCTCCTGGTCGCCCTGTTGAGCACCGGCGGCGCCTACGCCGCCCTTGCCCCGGCCTCGCAGGCCGAGCAGGAGAAGGACAACGCTGCTCTCGTCGCCGAGGGCAAAGAGCTCTTCATGATCAACTGCTCGACCTGCCACGGCTCCAACGGCGAGGGCATCACCACCCAGAACGGGAAGCTCTACGGCCCCTCCCTGATCGGTGTCGGTGCCGCCTCCGTCGACTTCCAGGTCGGCACCGGCCGGATGCCGATGGCCCAGCCCGGCGCCCAGGTCGAGGTCAAGGACCCGAGCTTCAGCCAGGACGAGATCGACGCGATGGCCGCGTACGTCGCCAGCCTCGGCCCCGGTCCGTCCATCCCGGACAAGGAGCAGTACGACCCGGAGACCTACGGCTCCGAGAAGGAGAAGGAGGAGGCGGTCACCCTCGGTGGCCAGATCTTCCTGACCAACTGCACCGCCTGCCACAACTTCACCGGTGCCGGCGGCGCGATGCCGCGCGGCGGCAAGGCTCCGAGCATCCTCAACACCGACCCGAAGCACATCTACGAGGCGATGTTGACCGGTCCGCAGTCCATGGACACCTTCTCCGACGGCAACATCAGCCCGGAGGAGAAGAAGGCGGTCATCTCCTACGTCGAGTCGATGAAGGAGCAGCCTGACTACGGCGGCTTCAACAACGGTGCGCTCGGCCCCGTGACCGAGGGCCTCGTCGCCTGGATCGTCGGCCTCGGCGTTCTGGTGGCCTTCGCCTTTTGGATCGCCGCGCACACCACGCGCACCAACCAGACCAAGAAGGGATCTGCCAAGTGAGCAGCGACCTCAGCGAGATCGAGAAGCACGACGACTCGCACCCCGAGCTCAACGCGCACACCGACGCGCTGCTGCCCGACCCGGGCATGCACGAGCATCACTGGCGTCCTACTGACGTCGACCCCAAGGCGGAGAAGCGCGCAGAGCGCCAGGTGAGCATCTTCTTCGGTCTCTCCGCGCTCTGCTCGGTGCTGTTCGTCGTCGCCTACTTCACCGTGAAGCCCGGCTACGACGGTGACGTCTGGGCCGGTTACGGCGCCTCCAACCTGGCGCTGGGAGCGAGCCTCGGCTTCGCCCTGCTCTTCCTCGGCATCGGCGTCATCCAGTGGGCCCGCAAGCTCGTCGTCGACATCGAGCACTCCGAGGACCGGCACCCGGCAGCCTCCTCCCCCGCCACCCGCGAGGTCGCCGTCGCCGAGCTCAAGGCCGCGCTCCAGGAGTCCGGCATGGCCCGCCGCCCGTTCATCCGCAACGCGATGATCGGCTCGGCCGCCCTGCTCGGTCTGCCCGCGATCGTCATGCTCAAGGACCTGGGCAAGACCAACGCCCAGATCACCGAGGAGCAGCCCTACGCCGGCGCCGGCCTCGAGCACACCGTCTGGGATGCCGGCGTGCGGGTCGTCCGCGACGTCGTCGGCACCCCGATCCGCCCGGGTGACCTGGAGGTCGGTGACCTGGTCAACGCCGAGCCCTCGACGATCTTCGACGGCAGCCTCCACGGCGCTCCGCTGCAGATCGCCAAGTCGAAGGCGGCGACCATCCTGCTGCGGATGGACCCCAACGACATCGTCAACGACGTGACCCGCAACTGGTCGGTCAACGGCATCGTTGCCTACTCCAAGATCTGCACCCACGTCGGTTGCCCGATCTCGCTGAACGAGCGCACCACGCACCACCTGCTGTGCCCGTGCCACCAGTCGACCTTCGACCTCGCCGACCACGGCAAGGTCATCTTCGGTCCCGCCGGTCGTCACCTGCCGCAGCTGCCCCTGGGCGTCGACGCGGACGGTTTCCTCGTTGCTCTCTCGGACTACCCTGAGCCTGTGGGCGTCAGCTTCTGGGAGCGCAACACCTACGACATCGACGAGATCTTCGACGACTGGTCAAAGGACCACGCCGCCGATGCTGAGCAGTACGGCTACAAGGAGGGCGGACAGTGAGCACCGACACGTCCAAGGTTGCCGCCAGCAACGGCACCAAGGCCGCTGCCCCGGCGGGCAAGCCGACCAAGGCCGGCGCAGCCGCCAACTGGGCCGACGAGCGCCTCGGCGTCGGCGGTCTGAGCAAGTTCCTCTCCCGCAAGATCTTCCCCGACCACTGGTCGTTCATGCTGGGCGAGATCGCCCTGTGGAGCTTCGTGGTCCTGCTGGTCACCGGCGTCTTCCTGACCCTGTGGTTCAAGCCCTCGATGGCCGAGATCACCTACCAGGGCTCCTACGCCCCGCTGCGCGGCATCGACATGTCCGAGGCCATGGCCTCGACGCTGGACATCTCCTTCGACGTACGCGGCGGTCTGCTGCTGCGTCAGGTCCACCACTGGGCCGCGATGCTGTTCATCGCCTCGATGATGATCCACATGATGCGCGTGTTCTTCACCGGCGCGCACCGCAAGCCGCGTGAGATCAACTGGGTCATCGGCGCGACGCTGCTGCTGCTCGGCACGCTCGAGGGCTTCACCGGCTACTCGCTCCCCGACGACCTGCTCTCCGGCACCGGCATCCGGGCCGCGGACGGGTTCATGATGGCGATCCCGATCGTCGGCACCTACATCTCGTTCTTCCTGTTCGGAGGCGAGTTCCCGGGCGACGACATCATCCCGCGCCTGTTCACGATCCACGTGCTGCTGATCCCGGCGCTGCTGCTGGCGCTGATCGGTGCCCACCTGATCCTGCTGATCTACCACAAGCACACCCAGTGGCCTGGACCCGGCCGCACCGAGAAGAACGTCGTCGGCTACCCGATGGTGCCGAACTACATCTCCAAGATGACCGGCTTCTTCTTCATCACCTTCGGTGTGACCGCCCTGCTCGGCGCCTTCTTCTCGCTCAACCCGGTGTGGAAGTTCGGCCCGTACGACCCGACCAAGGTCACCGCGGGCTCGCAGCCTGACTGGTACATGGGCTGGCCCGACGGCGCGCTGCGCATCATGCCGGGCTGGGAGTCGCACTTCTGGGGCTCGACCTGGTCGTGGAACATCTTCTTCCCGGTCATCGTGCTGCCGATGGCGGCCTGGATGGTCGTGCTGATGCTCCCGTTCATCGAGTCCTGGATCACCGGCGACAAGCGCGAGCACCACCTGCTCCAGCGCCCGCGCAACGCTCCGACCCGCACCGCCACGTTCGTCGCTCTGATGACGTTCTACGCGGGCTTCTGGGCCGCCGGCGGCAACGACATCATCGCGATCAAGTTCCACCTCTCGATCAACCAGATCACCTACTTCCTGCGGGCGTTCGTGTTCCTGGGCCCGATCGTGGCGTTCATCATCACGCGTCGTTGGTGCATCTCGCTGCAGCGTCACGACAACGAGAAGCTGCTGCACGGCTACGAGACCGGCACGGTCATCCGTACGCCGGAGGGCGCCTACCACGAGAAGCACCTGCCGCTCCCCGAGGACGAGGCCTACGCCATGACCGTCCGCGACCGCGGCCGGGCCGGCGAGGAGCCGGAGCTGAAGAAGAACGGCAAGCAGTCGTTCCGCGCGAAGCTCCGTGCCTTCTACTACGACCACGACGTGGACAAGCCGACCCACGAGGAGCTCAGCGAGGCACACCACCACGCCGAGCACGAGGCCCACGAGCTGGCCGCCCACGAGGGTCACCAGGTCGACGGTCACGACTTCGACGATCACCGCCACTCGGCGATCGAGGAGCCTCTCAGCCACTGATCACGGCTGGTACGCCACGTGGCGCCGTTCCCTCCGGGGGACGGCGCCACGTGCGTTTTCCGGGCGAAAACCCGGTTGCCCCTCCCCCGGCGGGAAACCTAGGGTCCGGAACATGACCGGCCTCCAGGCTCGCCTCCGAGCCGACCTCCTCACCGCCCGCAAGGCCCGCGACACCACGGCCACGGCCGTGCTCCGCTCGACGCTGGCCGCAATCGCCAACGCCGAGGCGCTCCCGGTGGCGGAGACGGCCCTCTCGACGGAGGGGCCGATCGCCGGGGCCGCGATCGGAGTCGGTGCGACCGAGGCCGCCAGGCGCGATCTGAGCGATGACGACATCCGCTCGATCATCTCGGCCGAGCAGAGCGAACGGAGAGCCGCAGCGAGCGACATGGAGACCCACGGCGCGGCTGAAAAAGCGGAGCAGCTCCGCGCTGAGGCGGAGCTGCTCGCGGCCTATCTCTAGAAGGTCAGCCCTGCGGGTCGAGCTCGCCGCCGACGACCTCGAGCACCCGGGCGCGTACGTTGGCCGCGGCCTCGGGGTCGCGGGCCGCCACGGCTGCGACGAGCGCGTTGCCGAGGATGAGCTGCGGGATCCGGATGATCGAGTCGAGCTCCTGGCGGAACCCGGCGCGTCCGCCCTGCGGGGTGACCAGCTCGACCTCGGCGAGCTTGGTCAGCTGGGTGCCGGTGAAGGAGGTCAGCGCGATCACTGCCGCTCCCCCGGCGACGGCCGCCTGGGCGACCTGGATGGTGGGCGCGGTGGCCCCGGTGCCGCTGACGACCACACAGACGTCGCCCGGCTGGAGCAGCCGTGCCCGGATGAGCTGGTCGAGGTGATCGCTGGGCGCGACGGTGCTGAGGCCCTGGGAGCCCAGCCGCATCGCGATGTCCTGGGCGACCGGCGAGGAGACGCCGGTGCCGGCGACGAGGATGGAGCGGGCCTCGGCGAGCAGCTCCACGGCCCGGGTGACCTGCTCCTCGGAGAGCAGCCCCACCATGTCGGAGGCGGAGTCGGCGATGTCGGCGAAGAAGGAGCGCACCACCGTCAGCGGGCTGCCTCCCTCGGTGGTCTCGGTCTTGGCGGTGCCCAGGTCGCGCGCCAGCAGCACCTTGAGGTGCGGGAAACCGCGGAACCCGAGTCTCTGCGCGGCTCTGACCACGGTCGCGGTCGAGACGGAGGCCTCGGCGGCGATCTCGGCGGTGGTCGCCTCGATGGCCCACTCCGAGCGGGTCAGCACGACCTCGGCGACCGCACGCTCGGAAGGGTTGAGCCGCGGCATCGCGGCCCTGATGGCTGGTAGAACCGGCGCACTCGTCATGCCGCCACCGCAGTGGCTTCGGCGCCGTGCAGGATCCGGTGACGCAGCGCAGCTGAGAGCTGGTCCACCAGGATCGTCACGATGATGATCACAACTAGCATGATTCCACCCCACTCCCATTCCCGGCCCCGAAGGACACGGTTTAGTAACGCACCAATTCCACCGGCGCTCACCACGCCGAGGATCGCGCTTGCCCTGATGTTCACCTCGAAACGGTAGAGCCAGAACGCCACGGTCTCCGGAAGCATCTGCGGGATGACCGCTGCGCGGATGCGCTGCCACCAGGACGCGCCGGCCGCGGTGACTGCCTCGACGGGGCGCGGGTCCACCGCCTCGATGTTCTCCAGCGTCAGCTTGCCGAGCGAGCCGATCGAGTGGATGCCGATCGCCATCGCGCCCGCCATCGGGTTCAGCCCGAACAGCGACAGCATCACGATCACCGCCAAGAGGATCTCCGGGACGGCGCGGATGGCGTTGAAGAAGAGCCGCACCGGGACCCGCACGACCAGCGGCGAGGTGTTGGAGGCAGCCAGGAACGCCAGCGGGAACGAGAACAGCGCCCCGACGCAGGTGCCGATCCAGGCGAGCGCCACCGACTCCCCCATCAGCCTCAGCGACTGCAGCCACCAGTCGCCGTAGGTGAGCTCGGGGTCGGCCTGGCCCGCAGGATGCGCCCCTGGCCAGGTGAGGACGCCGTCGAGCATCTGGCCGGCGTACTGCAGGATCTCCCCGGGGAACTGCGGCAGTCGCTCCCACTTGGCGTCGTCCAGCGACCAGCCGGCGACCAGCACGATGGCGATCAGCGTCAGGCCGGCCAGGGTGTAGGGCCACTTCGGTGGCGGCTTCGGTCTCACACCAGCCTCCGGCGCAGGAGCTGCGAGAGCAGGTCGATGGCGATGACCACCACGAAGATGACGATCACGACCGCCGCAAGCCGCGGGTAGTCGGCGCGGTTGAAGTAGAGCATGATCAGCTGCCCGACGCCGCCGGCCCCGACCGCGCCCAGCACGACCGAGGCCCGGATGTTGAGCTCGAAGACATAGAGGACGTACGAGGCGTAGTGGGGCAGCACGGCAGGCACGATCGCGACCCGGGCTCGTTGCCAGCGCGTCGCCCCGGCGGCGTCGAGCGCCTCCAGGGGGCCGGGATCGACGGCGTCGATGCTCTCCGCGGTCAGCTTGGCGACGATGCCGATGTTGAAGATGGTCAGCGCCAGGATGCCCGGCAGCGGGCCGGTGACCACGGCGACGAAGACGAGCGCGTAGGCCATGTCGGGCAGCGACCGGATCACCGACATCACCGACTTGGTGACCCGGTAGACCGCCGGTGGCGCGCTGACCCTGGAGCCCAGCAGAGCCACCCCGAGGGCGATCAGAGACCCGACGAAGGTCGCGATGACCGCGATGGCCGCGGTCTCCTTCAGCGCGATC
Organism: Nocardioides sp. NPDC126508; assembly: GCA_040302365.1. Taxonomy (GTDB): domain Bacteria; phylum Actinomycetota; class Actinomycetes; order Propionibacteriales; family Nocardioidaceae; genus Nocardioides. The sequence goes on along the minus strand of JBEOUM010000001.1, from coordinate 97,604 downwards.
CACAGCCGCGAGGACGGGTCGGTGATCTCCGCCCACTCGGGGTGGACCACCTCTCCGAGGATCATCATCAGCGTGGGCCACTGCTCGATGACCGGCGCGAGCGAGAAGTCGATCGCCCAGCCCGCCACCACCGTGACGGCGACAGCGCCGAGAAGGCCGCCGACGAGCAGCGGGCTCGGCGGCGGCTGCGCCGGACGCACCGGGCCGTCCCGGCGCTCGAGGGTCGCCTGAGTCATGCGGAGACGTCCTCGGCGGTCAGCGACCGGCCGTAGATCTTCTCGAAGACGGCGTCGTCGGCCTCGGCCGCCGCTCCGTCGAAGACGACCTGGCCGGCGCGCATGCCGATGATCCGGTCGGCGTAGCGCCGAGCCAGATCGAGGAAGTGCAGGTTGACCACGGTGGTGATACCGAGATCACGGTTGATTCGTTGCAGGTCGCGCATCACCAGATTGGCGGTGGGCGGGTCGAGCGAGGCGACCGGCTCGTCGGCGAGGATGACCGACGGCTGCTGTGCCAGGGCACGGGCGATCGCGACGCGCTGCTGCTGCCCGCCGGAGAGCTCGGAGGCGCGTACCCAGGCCTTCTCGACGATCCCGACGCGCTCGAGCGCCTCGAAGGCGATCTCCTTGTCGGCCTTCGGGTGCAGCCCGAGGGCCGACTGCAGCCACGACTGGGCGTGCAGCCGGCCGGTGAGGACGTTGCCCATCACCGAGCGACGGGAGACCAGGTTGAAACCCTGGAAGATCATCCCGATCTCGGCGCGCAGCCGCCGGAGACGGCGCCCGCGTGCCGAGGCGACGTCGGTCCCGCCCACCGAGAGCTTCCCCGCGGTGACCGGAACCAGGCCGTTGATCGTGCGGATGAGCGTCGACTTCCCCGCCCCCGAGAGCCCGACGACCACGACGAACTCCCCGGCCGGGATGGTCAGCGAGACCTTGTCCAGGCCGCGGGTGCCGTTCGGGTAGACCACCGAGACGTCGTCGAAGACGATGCTCATTCGCCGAAGTTCTCCTCCACGGACTTCGCCTTCTTCAGCGCGGCGGTGTCGACCTTCTCGAGACCCTCGATCTCGTAGACCGCCTCCAGCGTCTTGAGCCCCTTGGGGTCCTTCGCCATCGCGGTGAACGCGTCGGTCACCTTCGTACGTAGCTCCTTGGAGAGGTTGCCCGCGACGACGATGCCGTCGTTGGGGATCTCGGTGGAGTAGGCGAACACGACCACGTCGGAGGCGACCTTCGGCTCGTCGGCCGCGACCTCCTCGCGGGCGTCGTCGTAGCTCACCCCGATCGGGTAGTCGCCGCGCGCCACCGACAGGATCGCGGCGTCGTGGTCGCCGGCGAACTGCGCGTCGAGGTCGACCAGCGCGTCGCCACCGGTGACCTGGCTCCACTGCGTGGCCGGGTAGTAGTAGCCGGAGGCGGAGCCCTGGTCGACGAAGGCGATCGAGGTGCCGGGCTTGATCTTGGCGATGGCCTCCTCACCGGCGGGGCCGGTCTTGGCGGCATCGGTGCCGTTGCAGTACTTGAAGCCGTCGACCACCTTGACCTCGTCGGTGCAGTAGGTGTCGGGGTCGTTGGTGAACCACTGGGTGTGGTAGGTCCCCGAGCCGTAGCGCACCGACTGCAGGACCGGCACCGCACCGGCCTGTTCCTGGGCCTGGACCATGCCGATCGGGCCGAGCATCGCGACCTGGGCCTGGTCGGCCTTCATCGCCACGATCGCGGCGGCGTAGCTCTCGGTCACCTCGGCGCGTACGGGGATCCCGATCTTGTCGCTGAGGAACGACTCCAGGCCCTTCGCGCTCTGGGTGATCGAGTCGACGTCGCCGGAGGGCACCAGCGACAGCACGATCTCGTCGGGATCCTCCGCGGGCGCGGCACTGTTCTCACCGCTGCCGCAGGCGGCGAGAGCGAGGGCCAGCGTTGCGGCGGCGGCACCGACCGCCAGCACCCGGTTCCTGGGGGTTCTCAACATTGAACAGACTCCTTGAGGGGGTGAGCTGCGATGAAGGATGACGGGTCACTCGACCAGTCCGAGACTGCGGGGTACAGGTCCACGAGCGATCCTGCACGAACATGAGCCGGCCCTTGCCGGCGGTCGAAGGCATCAACGTACGCAGCAACACAACCACGCTCGACGGCGGGAGCAAGGTCATTGCGCCAGATGTCGCCGACCGACATCAACCACTCCGGCGCGTCGGCGGTGCCGGCAGCGTCGAGGAAGGTGTCCAGGTGGCCCTTCATCCGGGTCGGCTTGAGCGCGTCGGTGAGCACCTCGTCGACCACGTCGCGTACGCCGAGGTGCGCCAGGATCGCGTCGAGCCCGCTGCCGGGCGAGTTGGTCAGGATCACCCGGTGGGCGTCCATCCCGGCGAGCAGGTCGACCAGCCCCTCGGGGGTGCGGATGTCGCCCGGGCGCTCGCTCATCTCCGCCCGGCTCAGGACGTACGCAGCGCTGAGCTGCTCCTCGGTGACCCCGGCGGCCAGACCCAGGATCTTGACGGCCTCGTAGCCGTCCTGAGCGCCTGCGAGCGTCTTCGGGGCACTCTCGGGCAACCGCTGCCCCAGGAAGGCCTCAGCGGCCTCCAGGAGCGCCTCAGGGACGGCGGTGAGGGCCGCCACCCTCTCGGCGTAGAGAAGCACCGGGGTGTCTCCGAGACACACCGTGCCGTCCAGGTCCAGTACCAGCACCGGCCGAGGCAACGCATCCACCTTCCAGGGGCGCGGGCCGTCGGGGCCGGCCCTGCGCAACGCGATTACGTGATAACTGGAACGTAGGTAAAGACGCTTCAGGACGCAAGCAGCAAACGCTTGATGTCACACGCTATTTACTGCAATGCACGATAACGACTCGAGCCGTCTCTCAGGCCCAAGTCGATGTCGGCGCGCCGCGGGTCAGGCGAGGGCAGACCCCGCCCGGTATTCGTCGTAGGAGGTGTTCCAGTCGCCCCAGCCGTTGCTGAACGTCATCTGGCGGTTGGTCCCCACCGTCTCGACCACGTCACCGCGACGGGTCATGTCGTAGAGGAACTTCGCGTTCTCGTCGCTCATACCGGTGCAGCCGTGGGAGACGTTGGCGTTGCCCTGCTGCGCGACCGACCAGGGAGCGCCGTGGATGAACTCACCGGAGAACGTGAGCCTCATGGCCCACTTCACGCCCTCCATGTTGTAGTACTCCCGGTCGCCCTCGTTGATGCCGATGGTCTCGGAGTTCATGGTCTTGCGCTTGAACTTCTCGATGATGACCTTCACGCCGCTGCGGGTGACGAACCCTTCCTTGCCGGTCGTGATCGGGATGGTCTTGATCTTCTGCCCGTTCTTGAAGACTTCCATCTGGTGGGTCTGGGCGTTGGCCCGGTAGATGTGGGCGTCACCGGTCTTGAAGGTGATCTCGCGGTCCTTCTGGCCGAAGATGCCGCCGCCGGCCGGCACCGAGTTGATGTTGAGCTTCACGTTGATCGTGGAGTTGGCCTGCCAGTAGGTCCGCGGACGGTAGTGGGCCTCCTTGTCGCTCACCCAGTACCACGACCCCTCCTGCTTCGGGGTCGACTCGACCAGCATCTTCTTCTCGAAGGCGGCCTTGTTCTTCACCGGCAGGTCGTACGTCACGATGATCGGCATCCCGACACCGACCGTCTCCCCGTCGAGCGGTGCGATCGACGGGTAGGTCTGGCGGTCGAGGCCGAGGTCCTCGGTGGAGAACTTGGTCTGGCTCTTCTGCTGCAGACCGTCGTCACCGGTGGCGGTCACCGAGAGGGTGTAGGAGGCGGTCGGCTCGAGCACCTCGCCCGCGCTCCAGCTCAGCCCGTCCTCGGTGATCGTGCCCCGCACCTTGGTGCCCTTGGCGCCGGTCAGCATGACCTCGTCCAGACGCCCCTTGGCCACGTCGACCTTGACGACCTTGTCGACCGCGACACCGGTGGCGTTGTCCTCGATGTTGGGCTTGATCTGGACCGTCGGCTCGGCGGGCTTCTTGGGCTCCTTCGAGGCCGAGTCCGCTCCGCACGCTGCGAGGACCGGCGCGAGAGCCGCGGCCGCGGTGGTCAACAGCACCCGGCGGCGGGCAAAGACGGAGGGGCGGCGAAACGGTGACTGCGTTGACACGGTGAGACTGCTCCAGACCTGATCAATGACCCCGACGCCCGGAACCGGGACGCGGGCGCGATAACCCTACCGGGCATCGCCAAGAGGCGTGCAAGAACGGAACCGGGGCCCGATCCGTGTCGGATCGGGCCCCGCTTCCGTTGCATGCTCAGTGCTTGAACTCGCCTCGGTAGTACTCAAAGTTCCAGCCGGCGAGGGACAGCAGACCCAGCACGGCGGCGATGATGAGCAGCCACCAGGCGGCCATCGCGACCGCGAGGACCACCAGACCGAAGGTGAGCCCAGCCCACAGCGGCCACCAGGAGAACGGCGGGAAGAAGCCGTACTCCCCCGCGCCCTCGGCGATGTCGCCGTCCTCGCGGTCCTCGGGACGCGGGTCCATCTTCATGGCGTGGAAGCCGAGGTAGACGGTGATCATCGCGAACAGCAGGGTGCACATGACCAGCGCCGAGGTGCCGGTCCAGTCGCCACCCTCCTCGGAGGCCGAGGTGACGAACCAGTAGGCCGGGGTGACCAGCACCATGAAGGCGGTGCAGACCACGAAGATCCAGGCTTCAGACTTCAACGTGCTCAGCCTTCCTTGTTGGAGCTGGTGGAGACGAGATCGTCCTCATCGTGCTCCAGCGCGGCGATCTCCGGGTGGTGGAGGTCGAAGGCCGGGGACTCCGAGCGGATCTTCGGGATGGAGACGAAGTTGTGGCGCGGCGCCGGGCAGGCCGTGGCCCACTCGAGCGAGCGTCCCCAACCCCAGGGGTCGTCCACCTCGACCTTGGGGGCGTTGCGGGAGACGTAGAGGTTGTAGAAGAACGGCAGCATCGACAGGCTCAGCAGGAACGCGCCCACCGTCGAGAACTGGTTGAGGAAGGTGAACCCGTCGCTGGGCAGGTAGTCGGAGATGCGTCGCTGCATGCCCTCGACACCGAGCCAGTGCTGGACCAGGAAGGTCGCGTGGAAGCCGACGAACAGCAGCCAGAAGTGGACCTTGCCGAGGCGCTCGTTGAGCATCCGGCCGGTCATCTTCGGCCACCAGAAGTAGAAGCCGGCGAACATCGCGAACACGACGGTCCCGAAGACCACGTAGTGGAAGTGGGCGACCACGAAGTAGGAGTCGGAGACCTGGAAGTCGAGCGGCGGGCTCGCCAGGATGATGCCGGTCAGACCGCCGAAGAGGAAGGTCGTCAGGAAGCCGAGCGACCACAGCATCGGGGTGTCGAAACTGACCGAACCGCCCCACATCGTGCCGATCCAGTTGAAGAACTTCACGCCTGTCGGCACCGCGATCAGGAAGGTCATGCCGGAGAAGAACGGCAGGTTGACCGCGCCGGTGACGAACATGTGGTGCGCCCACACCGCCACCGAGAGGATCGCGATACCGAGGGTCGCGGCGACCAGGCCGACGTAGCCGAAGATCGGCTTGCGGCTGAAGACCGGGAGGATCTCGGAGATGATGCCGAAGAACGGCAGCGCGATGATGTAGACCTCGGGGTGACCGAAGAACCAGAACAGGTGCTGCCACAGGATCGGGCCACCGTGGGCGGCGTCGAAGACGTGGGAACCGAACTGGCGGTCGGACTCGAGCATCAGCAGGGCGGCGGCGAGGATCGGGAACGCGATCAGCGCGAGCAGCGCGGTGATCAGGGTGTTCCACGTGAAGATCGGCATCCGGAACATGGTCATGCCCGGCGCACGCATGCAGATGATCGTGGTGATGAAGTTGACCGAGCCGAGGATGGTGCCCAGACCGGCCATGTAGAGACCCATGATCCACAGGTCGCCACCGACACCCGGGGAGTACTGCGCGGTGGACAGCGGCGTGTAGGCGAACCAGCCGAAGTCGGCCGCACCCGCGGGGGTGAAGAAGCCGCTGGCCGAGATCAGACCACCGAAGAGGTAGAGCCAGTAGCTGAACATGTTGAGTCGCGGGAAGGCGACGTCAGGAGCACCGATCTGCAGCGGCATGATCACATTGGAGAAGCCGAAGAACAGCGGCGTCGCGAAGAGCAGCAGCATGATCGTGCCGTGCATCGTGAACAGCTGGTTGAACAGCTCGTCGTTGACGACCTGCTGACCCGGGAACGCCAGCTCCGAGCGCATCAGCAGCGCCATCATGCCGCCGATGAGGAACCAGAAGAACGACGTGACCAGGTACATCTTGCCGATCAGCTTGTGATCGGTGGTGGTCAGCAGCTGGTAGATCTGCTTGCCGAGCGGCTTGCGGCCGCCGGCGACCGGGGGTGCAGCGGTGGCAGTCACTCGCCCTCCTCCTCGTTGTGGCTGGAGATGTCGTCGGCGGGCCGGGTGGACTTACCGCCACCGAGAAGCGGGCGGTCGGACTCGAAGCCCTTCTGCGCCAGCGTGTCGACGTACGACTTGTAGTCGCTCTCGGAGAGGATCGCGACCTTGAAGATCATCCGGGCGTGGTAGACGCCGCAGAGCTCGTAGCAGGCACCGCGGAAGGTCTTGCCCTCGATGAGGTCCTGCGCGTTCGGGTCGAAGGTGGCCGTGGCCTCCTTCGTGGTGATCGAGTAGTGGTTCACCCGACCGGGGACGACGTCCATCTTCATACCGAACTCCGGGACACCGAAGTTGTGGATGACGTCGGCCGAGCGCAGGTTGAACCGCGTCGTGGTCTTCTCGGGGAGGACCAGCGTCGGGATGTGCGAGCCGGTGCCGACGACGTAGCCGTAGCTGTCGTAGGCGTACTTGTCGTCGACGAGGTTGTCGTCGGCGCTCAGGTCGGGCTCACCGATGCCGTGGTTGAAGGTCCACTGCCACTGCTGGCCGGTCACCTCGATCACGTTGGTCGGGCTGCCGTTGTCCAGCATCTCGTTCTGGACCTTGACGGTGTGGTCGAAGAAGACGATCACCATCAGCACCGGGGCGATCGTGTAGAAGATCTCCAACGGCAGGTTGTAACGCGTCTGGACCGGGATGTCGGCGTCGCTGCGGCGCCGGTAGCGCCAGATCGCCCAGAAGATGAGCCCCCAGGTCAGGACACCGGTGATCAACGCGGCGATCCACGCGCCCTGCCACAGGGCGAGGTTGTGTTCCCCCTGCTCAGAACGTGGCTCGGGGAAGCCGAAACGCGCCGCCTCGTCCGAACAGCCACTCAGCAGGAGGGCGCCGGCCGTCAGCGTCGCCACCAGCGCACCACGTCGGGCGCGGGCGTGGGACGGAGTCGATCCGGCCCCTGGCAAGTGCAGACCCACTACGAGCCTCTCTCTCATGCGAACACTCAGATGTCGGCAGACTACCGCGAGCGGCTCCGGATTCATCTTCAGGGGTTCCTCATGTTGCCAATGGCTACCGTTGGGTTCTGTGACCGACAGCTTCATCTACCTCGACGCCGCCTCGGCCGAACCACTCCATCCCGCGGCGCGCGACGTGCTCCTGGCCGCGGCCGATCAGGGGTACGCCGACCCGCGCCGCCTCCACCGGCCGGCCCGGAACGCGGGGCTGCTGCTCGAGAACGCCCGCGAGGTCGTGGCCGAGGCGCTGGGGGTCCGTCGCGATGAGGTGCTTTTCACATCGTCGGGCACCTCCGCGGTGCACGCGGGCCTGCTGGGGCTCGGGTCACGTGGGATAGCTCACAGTGCGGTCGAGCACCAGGCGGTCATCGACGCCGCGCACTGGTCGCAGCGCTCCCCCGTGACCGAGCTGGCCGTCGACGCCGAGGCACGGGTCGAGGTGGACGCGGTCCGCGACGCCGTCGCCGCAGGAGAGGTCGATGTGGTCGCCGTCCAGCAGGCCAACCACGAGGTGGGCACGCTCCAGCCCCTCGAGGCGGTGGCCTCCGCCGCCGGCCCGGCCTCGCTCTTCCTCGACGCCGGCGCCTCGATGGGACGGCTGCCGCTGCCCGCGGTCGGCGACGCGATCGCCGGCTCCGCCCGCAAGTGGGGCGGCCCCGGCGGGGTCGGAGTGCTGGTCGTGCGCAGGTCGGCCCGCTGGCGCTGGCCGTTCCCGGGCGATGAGTGGTCGCGTACGGATCACGGGTTCACGAACGTCCCCGGGGCACTGGCTGCCGCCGCGGCGCTCCAGGCGGTCGTCGCCGAGCGCGAGGAGGTCAACGCCCGCCAGCACGAGCTGATCTCGCTGGTGCGGGAACGGGTCCGCACCGAGATCCCGGACGTGGACGTCGCGGGGCCCGAGGAGGACCGGCTCCCCCACCTGGTGACCTTCTCGGCGCTGTACGTCGACGGCGAGGCGCTGGTGACCGCGCTGGACCGTCTGGGCGCCGGTGTGGCCAGCGGCTCGGCCTGCACGTCGGACACCCGCGAACCGTCTCGGGTACTTGCTGCCATGGGAGCGCTGACACACGGTAACGTTCGGCTATCGCTGACCCGCGACACGACGCGAGAGGATGTGGAGCGCGTGCTCGACGCACTGCCCGGGATCGTCAAGGACCTGCGCGCCGAGGCGGGGCTGTGAGCGGCGCAGTGGTCACCCTCGACTGCCGCGGACAGGCCTGCCCGCGGCCGATCATCGAGCTCGGCCGCCACCTCGGCGACGTCGAGGTCGGTGAGGTCATCGCCGTCGCGGCCGACGACGTCGCCGCCCACCATGACGTACCGGCCTGGGCCCGCATGCGCGGGCAGGAGTTCGTCGGCGAGGTGGAAGCAGAGGACGGCGTACCCGTCTATCGGATACGCCGCCTGAGCTGAGCGGAGGATTCAGGCCTTGACGTGCGAGGCGATCTGGTCGGCGGCGGTGTCGCCGTAGGACTCGCGCACGCGGGCGACGAACTCCTCGGCGGTGAAGGAGTACTCCTGCGGGCCGACGGTCTCGACGCAGTAGGCGGCCAGCACGCAGCCGACCTCGGCGGCCTGCTCGAGCTCGCAGTCCCAGGCCAGCGCGGCCAGGAAGCCGGCTCGGAAGGCGTCGCCGACGCCGGTGGGCTCGACGGCGTTCACGTTCTTCGCGGCGGGCAGCACGATCGGGTCCTCGCCCTTGCGCTGGATGCGTACGCCGTCCTTGCCGAGCGTGGTCACCTGGGTGCCGACGCGGGCCAGGACCTCCTCGGCCGACCAGCCGGTCTTCTGCTCCAGGACGTGGGACTCGTACTCGTTGGTGAACAGGTACGCCGCGCCGTCGACGAGGTCCCGGATCAGCTCACCGTCGCCGAAGGCGAGCTGCTGGCTCGGGTCGGAGATGAAGGTGTATCCGCGCTGGCGGGCCTCCTCGGTGTGGCGCTTCATCGCGTCGGGATCGTCGGGCGCGACCAGCACGAACGACGGCTCGCCGACCTTCTCCGCGATCGGGCCGAGCTCGATCTCGCGAGCCTCGGCCATCGCCCCGGGGTAGAAGCTGGCGAACTGCGCCATCGCGGTGTCGGTGGTGCAGACGAACCGCGCGGTGTGCAGCGTCTCGGAGACGCGCAGGTGGTCGCAGTTGACGCCGTGACGCTCGAGCCAGGAGCGGTAGTCGGCGAAGTCCTCGCCGACCGCACCCACGAGCACCGGCGCGAGGCCGAGGTTGGCCAGGCCGAAGGAGATGTTGGCGCCGACGCCACCGCGGCGGATCTCGAGGTCGTTGACCAGGAAGCTCACCGAGAGCTTGTCGAGCTGGTCGGCGACCAGCGAGTCGGCGAACTTTCCACCGAAGCTCATCAGGTGGTCGGTGGCGATGGAGCCTGCGATCAGGAGTGAACCGGACATGCGCGGAACCCTACCGGCGAGACCTCGGGCGACGTTAAGGCTCGACCGTTGCCAGGAGATGAAATGTTACCGCTCGGTCGGCCTTCTGCTACCGGTTGGTAGTGCTTACCGTCGTTTGCATGACCGACATGCGCGTACCGTACGACGACCTCGACAGCCCCGCGCAGCTCTGCGCCGACTGTGCCGCCGCCGACAGCGCGCTGCGCCTGCCCGCGCCACGGGCGCGCGACGCGCACCGCCCGGCGCCGGCCGTGCGGATGCAGTCGCGCGAGCCGCGCGACGCCGCCATGCTCGAGACCTGCGGCCACGTCGCCGACGGCCTCGCCCTGACCTGATCCGCCCCTGAAGACCCGAGAGCCCCTGTCGCGCACAGGGGCTCTCGTCATGCCCGCCGGGCCACCAGCCCGTCGAGCGCGAGGTCGAGGAGCCGGCCGGCGCGGGCGGTGTCGGCACCCCCACTGTCACGGCTGATCACCCAGGCGATCCCGGCCGCGAGGTCGAAGAGCTCCTCCATGCGTACGTCCGCCCTGATCTCGCCGGCCTCCTGGGCCCGGGCGAGCAGTGCCCGGGTCGTCTCCTGCATGTGATGACAGGTCACGCCGAGCAGCGATCCCTCCCTGCCGGCCGCGTCGAGCACACTGCCCGGGAGCCCGCCGTAGGTGCCGATCTGCGCGATCGTGGCCAGCAGCCACTCCCGCAGAGCGACCAGCGGCTCCTCGGTCCCGGCGAGCTCGAGGCCACGCTTGTGCACGGCCGCCATGTTCTCCGCGAGCGCCACGGCGATGAGCTCGTCCCGTGTCGGGAAGTGCCGGTAGAGCGTCGCGTTCCCGACCCCCGCGGAGCGGGCGATCTCGTCGATCGAGGTGCCGACACCGTCGCGCGCGAAGGCCGCGCGCGCCGCCTCGACGACGGCGTCGTAGTTGCGGCGCGCATCGGCCCGCTTCGGCCGCCTGCTCTCCCAGTCGGTGATCTCGGTCGCAGTCATCATTACCCCTTGACAATAACCGGGGACTGTCCCCACATTTGAAATGGGGAGTCTCCCTGGTTCCGATGATAGCGAGGTACGAAGAGATGACAGAGCTTCACGAGGCACCGGCCGGAAGCCGGGCCGGCGCCCGCGGCGGAGGGTGGGCGGTCGCCGCGGTGGTCACCTGCCAACTGATGCTGATGGTCGACGGTGTGATCGTCACCGTCGCCCTGCCCTACATCCGCGACGAGTTCGGGCTCGGCGCGGTCGGCCTCTCCTGGGTCGTCTCCGCCTATGCCCTGGCGTTCGCGGGCTTCCTGCTGGTCAGCGGCCGTCTCGGGATGATGTTCGGCCCCCGCCGCGTGCTCCTCGTGGGCACGACGGTCTTCGTGGTGGCCTCGGCGGCGGGCGGGCTCGCTCCCTCCGGGGAGCTGCTGATCGCGGCACGGGCGGTGCAGGGCATCGGCGCGGCACTCGCCGGCCCGGCGATCATGGTGCTGCTGGTCGCGAACACCGACGAGGGACCGCAGCGACTGCGCGGGATGTCGTGGTTCATCATCGGCTCGAGCCTCGGCAGCTGCCTCGGCCTGGTCGCCGGTGGCGTACTGACCGTGCTCCTGGACTGGCGCTGGGTGATGCTGATCAACGTACCCGTCGGGGTGGCGGTCATCGCCGGCACCATCGCCTTCGTCCGCGAGGCCGACCGGACCTCTGGACGACTGGACATCCCCGGTGCGGTCACCTCCGCCGTCACCATGGTCGCCCTCGTGCACGGGCTCACCCGGGCGGGCCAGGAGGGCTGGGACGACCCCGTCGTGCTCGGCTCGCTGGCGCTCGCGCTGCTCGCCGTGATCGTCCTGGTCCCCATGGAGTCACGCGCGACGCACCCCGTCGTACCCCTGCGCCTGCTCGCGGGCACCCGACGCGCCGTCCCCTATGCCGGCATGCTCCTGGTGCCGGCGATGATGATCGGCTTCTTCACCTTCTCGGTGCTCTTCCTGCAGGACGTACGCCACTTCGACGCGCTCGAGGCCGGGCTGGCCTACCTTCCGTGGGGAGCGTCGGTGATCATCGGCGCCCGCCTGGTGCCGACGCTCGTCGCCCGCATCGGCGACCGCGGCACGATCGCCCTCGGGGTCGTCCTCGGCCTGGCCGGGCTGGTCGCGTTCGCGCTGCTGGCCGCCGATGCGCCGCTGTGGGTCGGCGTCCTGCTGCCGTGCTTCGTCTTCGGCTTCACCGCACCGTTCTTCTTCACCCCGGCCAGCGCCGCGATCATGGCGGCGGCCGGGGGCGAGGACTCCGGTGCCGCCGCGGGGCTGTTCCAGTCGATGCAGCAGCTCGGCGGCGCGATCGGCGTCGCGACGCTCACCGCCGTGTTCACCAGCCGCGCGGCGGCCGGGACCGAGCCGGCGATGGAGGCGGCGATGCTCGCCTCGACCGTCTTCGGGCTCGCGCTCCTCGTGCTGGCCCTGGCCACGCCGGCGTTCGCGGGCCGACGCCCCGCCCCGGTCACCGCCTGAGGGTCACCGAACGCACGAGCGCCCCCGTCCTGCTCGGACGGGGGCGCTCGTGTCGATGCTCAGTGGCTGTGCCGACTCAGTGGAACGAGTCGCCGCAGGCGCAGGAGCCGGTGGCGTTGGGGTTGTCGATGGTGAACCCCTGCTTCTCGATGCTGTCCACGAAGTCGATCATCGCGCCGTTGAGGTAAGGAACGCTCATCCGGTCGACGACGACGGAGACGCCGTCGAAGTCGGTGACGACGTCACCGTCGAGGGTGCGCTCGTCGAAGAAGAGCTGGTAGCGCAGGCCGGAGCAGCCACCGGGCTGCACGGAGATGCGCAGGCTCAGGTCGTCGCGGCCTTCCTGCTCCAGGAGGCTCTTCACCTTCGCGGCGGCAACGTCGCTCAGGTTGATGGAGTCGGCGCGGCGTTCGGTCGTCTGCTCGGTCATGTAGCTGGGCTCCCTGTGCGTGGGTGCGGGTGTGTCTCAAGGACAATCGTCGCACATCCTCGGTTATTCCCGATGGTCGACGGACCAGGTCCGAGCGACCCTGGCAGCGACCTGGACCAGGGAGTCGTACGCCTCACCGATCGCCCGCTCCTCGCCGACGCTGTCCACGAGCGAGTAGGCGGCGTCGATGCCGAGGGTGCGCATCTCGCGCCCGCTCATGCTGACCTTCCCGGCGAGCACGATGCAGGGCCGCAGCGCCTGCTCGGCCAGCCTCGCCACCCCGGCGGGCACCTTTCCGGCGGCGCTCTGCGGGTCGAAGGAGCCTTCACCGGTGATCACCAGGTCGGCGTTCGCGGCCAGCCCGGGCAGCCCGAGCAGATCGGCGACGACGTCGAAGCCGGACCGCCGGGTGGCGCCGAGGAGCAGCAGCGCGAACCCCATCCCGCCGGCCGCTCCGGCGCCCTTCTCGGTCGCAGTCCTGCGGGAGGTCGCGGCCGCCAGGTCCTGGAGCGCGCCGTCCCAGCGGGGCATGCTCTCCTCGGTCAGCCCCTTCTGCGCGCCGTAGACCTTGATCGTGCCAAAGAGCCCGGTCAGCGGGTTGTCCACATCGCTGGCGATCACGATCTCGAGGCCCAGCGGCTCGGGCAGGGTGACGTCGGTGATGCCTTCGAGGCCGGCGACCCCGGCATCGAGCGGGCGGTCCGCGGTGGCGCCCAGCGCCGCGAGTAGTCCCGCTCCCCCGTCGCTGGTGCCCGACCCGCCGAGCCCGACGACGACCCTGCGCGCGCCGGCGTCGCGCGCGGCGAGGAGCAGCTGCCCCACGCCGTACGAGGTCGCCTGCTCGGCGCCCTTCCCGCCGGTCAGGTGCAGGCCGGCCGCCTGGGCGGACTCGACATAGGCGGTCGTGCCGTCGATCAGCAGCTGGGCGGTCACCGGCTCGCCGTGCGGGCCCCTGACCTCGATCTCGCGGAGGTCGCCGCCGAGCACGTCGTGCAGCAGGCCGAGGAAGCCGGGTCCACCGTCGGCCATCGGCGCCAGCGATAGCTCGTCGCGGGGTGCCGTACGCCGCCAGCCCTCCGCGATCGCGGCGGCCGCCTGGGAGGCGGTGAGCGTGCCGGCGTACTTGTCGGGGGCGATCAGCACTCGCATGGCCGAAACCTACCCGCGCACGGAAGTCGCCGGGCGTCGCGCAAGGCCGTTTCGAGTCGTCACCATCGCGCATGCGTCGCGTTAAGGTCGTTTCGTGCGGATCTTCGGGCGGCGCGGGGCCAGCGACTCAGAGACGAGGCGCATCAGTGACTTCTGGTCCTGGTGGGCTCAGAAGGGCGCCCTGGCCTGCGGTGCCGCGCTCGACGTCGACGACCAGGACGCGCTCGTCGCGCTGCTGGCCCGGCGGGTGGACGCGCTGGAGGCGGGCCTGAGCTGGGAGGTCGGCCCGGGGCCGTTGGGCGGACGGCTGCTGGTCGTCTCGGCGGGCGGCAACCCGGACCACCGCGCGCTGGCCCGCCGCTGGCTGCTCGCCGCCCCCGAGCCGGACGGCGTCTCTCCCTGGGAGTTCAGCGACCAGCGCCCACCGGTCGACGACCCGGTCCAGGCCGTGCTGACCACGCCCGGCGGTGCCGCCATCCGGCTGGCCGACATGCTGGTCGGCGCGCGGCAGAACGGTGCCCACTTCGACCTCACGCTCTTCCACCCGGCCTTCCCGGACCTCGCCGAGGACGCCCGGCTACAGGTCGCCTTCCACGCCCTCGACACCACGCTGGGCGAGTCCGGCACGGAGCTGTGGATCGGCGAGGTCGAGACCACCCTCGCCCGCCCGCGCGACGGTTTCGGCCTCGACGGCCTGCGCGCCGCGGTGAGGAACCTCCGCAAGGAGTACGTCGACCCCGACGGCAACCCGGCCTGGGTGCTGCTCCACGGGGAGAGCCCGCAGGGGCCGGTGATCGCGAGCGCGGTCGTGCCGCTGCACCCGGTCACGGCGCCCAACCTGACCCACCACGTCGGTGTGATGGTCCCCTACATCGGCTTCGCCGAACGGGGTCTGCCCTCGGCCGACGCGCTGCGCGAGCTCGGCCAGCTCGAGGACCGGCTCACCTCCACCCTCGGCCCCGACGGCCGGGTCGTGGCCCATGAGACCACCAACGGCGTACGCCTCCTCCACGCCTACGTCGATCCCACCACCTCGGCCCCGCAACGGCTCGAGGAGACGGTGGACGGCTGGGCCCACGGCGACGTCGTCACCCGCGTCGACACCGACCCCGCCTGGGAAGCCGTCCGGCCCCTGCGTGCCTGAGATAGGTTCACCGGCCATGGAGATCCGGCCGATGCAGCCCGAGGACGTACCGCTCGCCGAGAGGCTCAGCGACGACGCCTTCCACGCGGTCGCCATCCGGTCGCGGCGCGACTCCGACCCGCCCGCCGAGCGCCGTTCCGAGGCCCGGTCCGCGAACTGGATCACCCGCACCGAGGGGTTTCTGACCACCGACCCGGAGGGATGCTTCGTGGCGTACGACGCCGAGGGGCTGGCCGGCTTCGCCACCTCCGCGCGACGCGAGGACACCCTCTGGTTCCTGTGCACCTTCGCCGTCCGCCCGGGGCTCCAGGGCAAGGGGCTCGGCAAGCGGCTCCTGGACGCGGCGACGGCGTACAGGGCCGACTGCCCACGCTGGATGCTGTCGGCGAGCGACGATCCCAGGGCGCTGCGCCGCTATCGGCTGGCCGGATTCGACCTCCATCCTCAGCTCATGCTCCACGGCGAGGTCGACCGCTCGCTGCTGGTCACCGTGGACGGCGTCCGTGACGGCACGGCTGGCGACGTCGACCTTCTCGATGCCGTCGACCGCACGGTCCGCGGCGCGGCTCACGGACGCGACCATCTCGCCCTCGCCGGCACCGGCTCCCTCGTCGTCGACACCGACGGCCGGGGGTACGCCTACGCATCCGCCGGCGGTCCCACGCTGCTGGCCGCGCTGGACCCGGCGACGGCGACCAGGCTGCTGTGGGAGTGCCTGGCCCGCACCGAGGGCCCGGCCGAGGTGACGCACCTGACCGGCGCCAACCAGTGGGCCCTCGACGTGGGCCTGGCGGCCCGTCTGGCGATCGGCACGGCGGGCGTGCTGGGAGTGCGCGGGATGGCTCCGCCGGCTCCGTACCTCCACAACGGCGCCCTTCTCTAGACCACGATGTGACCCACGGCACCAGGGCGGCGAGCCCCCGACATGTATTATCGTCATCATGACGACTGTCGACCTCCCGCTGCTCCCCCTGGGGCGCGGCACCGACCTGAACTCCGAGCGTGGCGTCGAGTGTCCCGGCGACCTGCCCGCCGCCTCCGACCCCGACCTGGTCAAGCGCGCGATCGCCGCGAAGGAGAAGCTCGGCGACAAGGTGTTCGTCCTCGGACACCACTACCAGCGCGACGAGGTCATCCAGTTCGCCGACGTGACCGGTGACTCCTTCAAGCTCGCGCGCGACGCGGCCGCCCGGCCCGACGCGGAGTACATCGTCTTCTGCGGCGTCCACTTCATGGCCGAGTCGGCCGACATCCTGACCTCACCGTCGCAGGCGGTCATCCTCCCCGACCTCGCCGCGGGCTGCTCGATGGCCGACATGGCGCGGCTGGGCCAGGTCGAGAAGGCCTGGGAGGCACTCTCCGAGGCGGGTGTGGCCGACCAGGTCGTGCCGGTCACCTACATGAACTCCTCCGCCGACATCAAGGCGTTCTGCGGCCGCCACGACGGCGTCGTGTGCACCTCCTCCAACGCGCAGGCCGTGCTGGAGTGGGCCTTCGAGCAGAAGGACGATGCCAAGGTGCTCTTCTTCCCCGACCAGCACCTCGGCCGCAACACCGCCGTCCTGAAGCTCGGCATGGCGCTGGGCGACTGCGTGGTCTGGGACCCGCTCAAGCCCGGCGGCGGCGTGTCCGCCGAGGAGCTCCAGGCGGCGAAGATGATCCTGTGGAAGGGCCACTGCTCGGTGCACGGCCGCTTCTCCCCCGACACCATCGACGACCTGCGCGCCGAGATCCCGGGCGTACAGATCCTCGTCCACCCCGAGTGCCAGCACGAGGTCGTCCTCAAGGCCGACCTGGTCGGCTCGACCGAGTTCATCATCTCGACCATCGAGGCCGCTCCTCCCGGGTCGGCCTGGGCGATCGGCACCGAGCTCAACCTGGTCAAGCGCCTCGCCGCCGCCCACCCGGACAAGCGGATCGTCTTCCTCGACCGCACCGTCTGCTACTGCTCGACGATGAACCGCATCGACCTCCCCCACTTCGTCTGGGCCCTCGAGTCGCTCGTCGAGGGTCAGGTCATCAACCGCATCGAGGTCGACCCCGACACCGAGCACTACGCCAAGCTCGCCCTGCAGCGCATGCTCGATCTCCCGGGCAAGACCGAGAAGGACTGACCCCTCCCGCCGAGTCCGCACTTGTGGCGGCCCGAGTCCGCACTTGTGGGCGACGAATGGAGACATTCGTCGCCCACAAGTGATTTCTCGGCGTCCGTTTCTGCGGTTTCGGCCCAGGGTCAGCGGGCGGGAAGACGTACGGCGATGGTGGTGTCCCCGGGGACGCTGGTCAGCTTCACGGTGCCGCCGTGCGAGGTGACGATGGCGTGGACGAGCGCGAGCCCGAGGCCGGCGCCGCCGTCGCGCTGACGGGCCTCGTCGGCACGCGTGAAGCGCTCGAACGCGTGCGGGACGAGGGCAGGGGGGAACCCGGGGCCGTCGTCGTGGACGTCGAAACCGTCAGGACGTACGCGGACGGTGACCGTGGTGCCGGCAGGCGTGTGCCTGCGCTCGTTGGTGAGCAGGTTGCTGATCACCTGGTGGAGCCGCTGGGCGTCGCCGGTGACGATCACCTCGGCGTCCCCGGAGTCGGCGTCGGCCGGAAGCTCGAGCCGCCAGGTGTGCGATGGGTCGATGACGCGGGCGTCGTCGACGGCCTCCAGGAGCAGCCGGGTGAGGTCGACGGAGTCGCGGGCGAGCGGGCGGCCCTGGTCGAGGCGCGCGAGCAGGAGCAGGTCCTCGACCAGCGCGGTCATCCGCAGCGACTCCTCCTCGACCTTGCCGAGCGCCGTCGGAACGGCTTCGGGGCGCTGCTGAGCGAGCTCGGTGTAGCCGCGGATCGTGGTCAGCGGCGTGCGCAGCTCGTGGGAGGCGTCGGCGACGAACTGGCGTACCTGCTGCTCGCTGCGGTGGCGCTCCGCCAGCGAGGTCTCGACGTGGTCGAGCAGCGAGTTCAGCGCCGCACCGACCTGGCCGACCTCGGTGTCCTCGTCGGTGAGCCGCTCCGGAACCCGCTCGGTCACCGAGACCTCGCCCGAGGACAGCGGCAGCGCGGCGACGGTGTGCGCCGTCGCGGCGACCTCGCGCAGGGGGCTGAGCTGGCGGCGTACGACGAGGTAGCCCGCGCCCGCGGCGCCCACGCCGCCCAGCAGGATCAGCAGGACCTCCCAGTAGATCAGGCTGTCGATGGTGTTCTCGACCTCGTTGGTCGAACGTCCGGTGACGACGACCACCGTCTGGCCCAGGTTGCGGTTGAAGCCTGATTGGGCGATCACCCGGTAGGTGCCACGATCGGGCAGCTCGACGTCATGGGGGCGCGCGTCGACACGTACGTCGGCCAGCAGATCCAGGTCGGCGGAGCTGAGCGACTCCATCTGGTCGGGGTTGAAGTTGCCGAGGTTGCCCTGGGGCTGACCGTTCTCGGGAAAGGCCGCCACGACCGAGTCCGGCCCGAAGTTGAGGTCGGCGCGGGGGCCCGGTCCCGCGACGCCGCGCGCCATGTCGTGTACGTCCCGGTCGAGACGCTCCATCAGCGTCTGTCGCAGCGCGATCGTGGCGACCGCGGCGATCAGGAGCGAGACCACCAGCACCAGGGCGACCGCGGTGATGACCAGCCGCGAGATGAGCGGCGCGACCAGCCGTTTCAGCCGGCCGGTCACTCAACGGCCTTCAGCACGTAGCCCGCGCCACGCATCGTGTGGATCATCGGGCCGCGGCCCGCGTCGATCTTCTTGCGCAGGTAGGAGATGTAGAGCTCGACGACGTTGGCCTGGCCGCCGAAGTCGTAGGACCAGACCCGGTCGAGGATCTGCGCCTTGGACAGCACCCGGCGCGGGTTGCGCATCAGGAACCGGAGCAGCTCGAACTCGGTCGCGGTGAGGGCGATCTCCTCCCCCGCACGGTGCACCTCCCGGGAGTCCTCGTCCATCGTCAGGTCGCCGACGCGGATCACCGAGTGCTCCTCGACCCGGGTCGCGCCGGCCCGCCGCATCAGCCCGCGCAGCCGTGCCACCAGCTCCTCGAGCGAGAACGGCTTGGTCACGTAGTCGTCACCGCCCGCGGTCAGCCCGGCCACCCGGTCCTCGACCGCGTCCTTCGCGGTGAGGAAGAGGACGGGTACGGCCGGGTTGGTGGAGCGTACGCGGCGCAGGACCTCGAGCCCGTCGAAGTCGGGCAGCATCCAGTCGAGCACGATCGCGTCGGGCGCGGCCTCCTTCGCGGCTGCGACGGCCTTGGAGCCGGAGTGGGCCATCGTGACCTCCCACCCCTCGAACCGCAGTGCCATCGCGATCAGCTCGGCGATGTTCACCTCGTCGTCGACGACGAGCACCCGCAGCGGCGAGCCGTCGGGGCGAGTCAGGTCCTGTGCTCCAGCGTTCATGGTGCCATCATGCGGCTGTTTGCTGTGTGCCACCTGTGAGGTCTCTGTGGCGTGTCGATGTCCTGCGGGTCATCGCTGACCACCGCCCGGCATGCCACCCGGCACCCCACCCGGACCGCCACCGCCGAAGCCTCCGGACCCGCCGCCTGTGCTGAACGCGCTACGGCCGTCCGAGGAGGTGTCGCCGGTCGGCAGCGGCGTCGACAGGTCCGCCAGGACGATCTCCTGACCCTTGTCGAGACCGTCGGTGACCTCCACCGTCGTCTTTCCCGTCAGGCCGGTGGTGACACGTACCCGCTCGGTCGTGCCGTCCTCGCCCACGACGGTGACGCTGCCGTCGGAGACGGCAGAGGCAGGGACGGTGAGTACGTCCTGGGCCGAGCCGAGCACGACCTCGACCGTCGCGGTGTTGCCGGCGAGCAGGTCCAGGCCCTCCTCGTCGAGCGTGACGGTCACCGGGAACGTACTGCTGCCCGACGAGGTGTCGGGCACCTGGCCGACCAGGGTGACCGAGCCGGAGAGGTCCTTGTCGACGCCGGCCGGCGAGATCGATGCCTCCTGGCCGACCGCCAGGCGGCTCAGCTGGGAGGCGGTGACCGAGAGCTCGACACTGGTCAGGCCCTTGGCGATCACAGTGACCGCGGACGTACCGGAGGTGGCCGTGGAGCCCTCCTGCACGTCGACCGCGGCGACGGTGCCATCGGCCGGTGCCTTGATCACGGCCCCCGCAAGAGCCTTCTTCGCCTCGATGACGTCGACCTTGGCCTGGTCGATCGTGGCCTGGTCCTGGGCGATGGTCGCGGCGGTGACCGTCTGGCCTGTTCCGCCCATGGTGCCGCTCTGGGCATCGCCCGCCGTGCTGCCCTGACCGTCGGTCCCTCCTGGCATCGCGCCGCTGGTTCCGCCCTGGGTGCCGCCCTCGGTCTGACCGGGCATCTCACCGGACCCACCACCGGAGCCACCCTGGGTGCCACCGTCTTCGGAGGGCACGCCGTCGCTCGTTCCCCCGGCCGAGGACGAGGCGAGGAGCGAGTCGAGGTCGCCGGTCGCGGTAGCAAGGTCGTCCTTCGCGGTCGTGACGGCCTCCTTGGCGCGATCTACGGCGCTCTGGGCGGAGCTGAGCTTCTCGATCGTGTCCGTCACGGTGCCCTTCGCCGACCCCTGGGCGGCGAGCGCCTCGTCGAGGTCACCGGTGCAGCCGGCCGCGGTGTCGGCCTCGCTCGACGCGCACGCGGTCTTGGCCTTCTCCAGCGCCTGGGCCAGCGCGCCGCCGTCGTCGAGGGTGCCGCCGGAGGAGACGAGCGCGGTCAGCATGTCGATCGCCGCAGAGAGGTCCTCCTTCGCGGAGGTCAGCTCGCTGCCGGCTGAGTCGACGGCCTTCTGCGCGCTGACGACCGTGGCCTGCAGCGCCTTGACCTGCGCGACCACGTCGGTGTCACTCACCTGGGTGGTCTGAGTACTGGTGCCGGTCCAGACCGCGGCAACCACCGTGCCCGAGCCCGAGATGCTGGTGGTGCTCGACGGCGAGGCGGTGCCCCCCGAGTCGGTGGCGCCCGTGCTGGTCGAGGAGACCCCGGAGACCTGCGCCTCCTTGTCCGAGGCCAGCTGGGCCCTCGCCGCGGCCAGCGACGCCTTGGCGGTGGTGAGCGTCTTCGTCAGCTCCGTACGGTCCAGTCGGGCCAGGACCTGACCCTCCTTCACGGTGTCGCCCTCATCGACCACCGAGTCCACCGTGCCGCTGCTGGCGAAGCTCAGATCGGCACGCCCGTTCGGCGCGACGGTGCCGGTGAGCGAGAGGGTCTGCTCGACGTCGCCGGTGGACGCCGCCGCGAGACGGAAGCCGTCGGCAGGGTCCGTCGAGGCGGCGTACGCCACGTAGCCACAGCCGGCGAGGACCGCCAACGTCGCGACGCCCGAGGTCGCCTTGACCCAGCGGGACGCGGGCCGCCTCATGACGAAGCCCCTTCCTGCGTACCGTCCGGCGAGCCACCCGGGAAGCCCCCGCGGCCG
Source organism: Nocardioides sp. NPDC126508 (assembly GCA_040302365.1). Taxonomy (GTDB): domain Bacteria; phylum Actinomycetota; class Actinomycetes; order Propionibacteriales; family Nocardioidaceae; genus Nocardioides. The sequence continues at coordinate 76,253 of JBEOUM010000001.1, read as the reverse complement.
AGACCGGCCGAGCACTCGCCGTCGACCGGGTCGGAGACGGCGATCCGCTCGGCGCTCACGGCGCCGGTGTCGTCGGTGGTGCCGTGAGCGGTGACGCAGCGGCCGATGGTGAGCGCGCCGGCGTCGGCGGTCTCGGTCGCGGTCACGCTGGTCTCACCCGTGGTCGTGACCGTCACCGTGGTCGTCTCGGCCGAGGAGTCGCCGGACCGCGGGTCGAACGCGACCGCCGCCACCGTGACCGTGTCGCCGGAGACGGCGGTGACCTCACCGGACGTACCGAAGCCGCCCATGCCCCCGCCGGGACCGCCCGAAGGCATCCCGCCCTCGGGCATGTTCGTGGGCATGTCGGTCGGCATGTCTGACGGCATCCCCTGCGGCGCCCCGCCGGAACCGCCACCGAACCCACCGCCGAAGCCTCCCTGGCAGGACCCGTCGACCTTCTCGGAGACCCGGATGGTTCCCGCCGTGACGGCGGTCTCGGAGCTCTCGGTGTCGTCCGCCGGGGTGACCGTGACGCACACGCCCGCCTTCACGTCGGAGAGACTCCCCGCCACCTGCTGGGTGATGGTGGTCTCGTCGGTGTAGGTCACCGCTGTCTGGGCATCGCTGCCCTGGACCTGGAGCGTGGTGCCGTCGGCAGCGGCGATCTCGCCGGACGCACCCGGCATCCCACGCTGCTGGCCACCTTGTCCGCCCTGGGCCCCGTAGCCCGCGGGCATCTCCTGGGCGGTGCCGTCAGAGTCCGAGCCGCAGGCCGAGAGGGTGAGCAGCCCGCCTACGGCGAGGGCTGCCAAACACAAACGCTTCACAATCGTTCCTTACGTATCTGGGTTGGGAGGGACGCGTCACTCGCTGCGGAGGGCGTCGATCGGGGTCAGGCGAGCGGCACGGCTCGCCGGGTAGACCCCGAAGCCGATGCCGAGCGCGAGGGAGGTACCCAGGGCTGCGACCGTCGCGAGCAGCGAGAGCGAGACCGGCTGGTCGATCAGACCGGGCAGGGTCCAGGCGCCGACGACGGCGATGATGATGCCGACCACGCCTCCGGCCAGGCCGAGCAGCGAGGCCTCGACCAGGAACTGGTTCCGGATGACCTTCGGGGTGGCGCCGAGCGCCTTGCGCAGGCCGATCTCGCGGATCCGCTCGGTGACCGAGACGAGCATGATGTTCATGACGCCGATGCCGCCGACGAGCAGCGAGATGCCCGCGATCCCGCCGAGCAGGACGGTCAGCGTCTTGTTGGTCGCGTTGGCAGTCTCCACGAGCGAGTCCTGCGAGGAGACCGTGAAGTCAGCCTCGGCCGAGCTCACGTCGTGCAGGTTGAGGAGCAGCGCGTTGATCTCCTGGTAGGCCGCCGAGAGGTTCTTCTCCGAGGTCGCCTCCACGTAGATGGTCGATACGCTCGAGCTGGACGACCCGGTCAGCGCCTTGGCCGTGCTGATCGGGGTGACCGCGGTGTCGTCCTCGGTCGATCCCGACGAGGACGAGCCGGACGCGGACAGCACACCGATCACGGTCAGCTGGGTGCCACCGACACTCACGCTCTGTCCGACGGGGTTGGTCGGACCGCTGAACAGCTCCGACGCGGTGTCGGACCCGAGCACGACCACCTTGGCCCCCTGGGAGACCTCAGCCGTGGTGAAGAACCGTCCCGAGGAGACCTCCCGCTTGCGTACGTCGGGCCACGATGTCGTCGCGCCGACCAGCGAGGTCGTCCAGTTGGTCGAGGTCGTGTCCAGCTGGGCGTTGGAAGTGGTCACCGGGGCGACCCCCTTCACGTCCGGGGCTGCCTCGTCGTCAGCGATGGCGTCGGCGTCCTGGAGGGTCAGCGTGGAGGCGGAGCCGAAGCCGCCGCGTACGCCCTCCGAGCTGGTCGTACTGCCCGGCGAGACGATGAGCAGGTTGCTGCCCAGCGCGCTGATCTGGGACTTCACCTGGTCCTGGGCGCCTTGGCCGAGCCCGACGGTGAGGATCACCGAGGCGATGCCGATGACGATGCCGAGCATGGTCAACATCGACCGCATCCGGTGGGAGCGGACCGCGTCCCAAGCGGTCCGGAAGGTCTCCGCCCAGCTCATCAGGCCACCACCAGGTCGTCGGCGGTGATCAGGCCGTCGCGGATGGTCAGGTTACGGCTCGCCCGGGCCGCGACCTCGTGCTCGTGGGTGATCAGCACGATCGTGCGCCCGGAGTCGTGGAGCTCGTCGAGGAGCGCGAGCACCGCGGTGGTCGACGCCGAGTCGAGGTTTCCGGTGGGCTCGTCCGCCAGGATGATGTCCGGCTCGGTGACCAGCGCGCGAGCCACGGCGACCCGCTGCTGCTGGCCACCGGAGAGCTCGCCGGGCCGGTTCTCGACCCGGTCGCCGAGGCCGACGCGCGTCAGTGCCGCCACGGCACGCTCGCGGCGCTCGGCACGGCTCACCCCGGCGTACACCAGAGGGAGCTCGACGTTGCGCCACGCGGCCAGGCTCGGCAGCAGGTTGAACTGCTGGAACACGAAGCCGATCCGCCGGTTGCGTACGTGGGCGAGCTCGGCCTCCGACATCGTCGAGACGTCCTCGCCACCGAGGTGGTAGCTGCCCTGGGTGGGCACGTCGAGGCAGCCGAGGATGTTCATGAGCGTCGACTTGCCGGATCCGGACGGACCGATCACAGCGACGTACTCACCCTGGTCGATGCTCATGTCGACCCCACGAAGGGCCTCGAACTCGATCGCTCCTGAGCGGTACGTCTTGCGGACGCCGTCCAGGGTCACGACCGCGCTCACTGGCCGCCGCCGAAGTTCGGCATCTGCCCGCCACCGGGGAAGCCACCCTCGGGCATCTGACCGCCGCCTGGGAAGCCACCCTGGCCATCCCCCTGGCCACTGTTGCCGGAGCCGTTCGAGCCGCGCGCACCGCCGGGCATGCTGAAGCCCTGCATCTGCACCGAGTCGCCCTCGGCGAGCCCCTTGGTGACCTCTGTCGTGGCGCCGTACACCTCACCGATCGTCACCGCGGTCTTCACCGCCTTGCCGTCGACGACCTTCATCACGTACGTCTCGTCGTTCTCGGTCCGGATGGCGGCGCTGGTGATCGTGAGCACGTCCTCGCGCTGCTTGACCGTGATCGCGGCGGTGACGCTCGTACCTGCGTAGACGTCCTCGACGTCGCCGGTGACGGCGATCGTGACCGGGAAGACCGCCGCACCGGTCGAGCTGGACTCGGCCACCTTGCCGACCGTGGAGACGGTGCCGTAGATCGGGTCCTCGGCACCGTTGAGGGTGAGGGTGGCCTGCAGGCCCTTCTTCACCTGGGCCGCATCATCGGCGCTGACGGTGGCCTCGACGACGAACGAGTCGGTCGAGACGACGGTGACCGTGCCCGTCGAGGTGGTGGAGCTGGAGTCAGTGCTGGTGCCGGTGCCGCCCGTCGTGCTGGCGGCGCCGCCCGAGCCGCCCGAGCTCCCGGAGCCGCCCGAGCTCCCCGACGAGCTGGATGATCCGACGACGTCGCCGACCTCGAGGTCGAGGGCAGACACGGTGCCGGCGATCGTCGAGCGCAGTACGGCGTTCTCGACGGCCTCGCGGGCGCTGTCCAGGCCGGCCTCGGCGGAGGCGACGGCGGCTTCGTCGGAGGCCAGCTGTACGTCGGAGGCACCCGAGTCCTGATCGGTCTCGTACTGCTCCTCGGCTGCCGTGAGCGCCGACTTCGCCGCGGTACGCGACGCGATCAGCGACTCGTCATCGACCTCGGCCAGGGCTTGGCCCTTCTTGACCACGTCACCCTCGGCGACATGCACCTTCGTCACGGTCCCGGACACCTCGAACGACAGGTCGGCCGTCTCGGCCGCCTCGACCGTGCCGCTGGCGGACACGGTCTGCTTCACCGTGCCGGAGGTCGCCTGCACCGTCATCGTCTGGGACTGCGTGGTCTCCTCACGGGTGAGCGCCCACGCGCTCGCCCCGCCGCCGGCCACCAGCACCGCCACTCCGGCGGCGAGCAGGATCCGGGCCGTGCGCCCCAGCCTCCGCCACCGCTCCGTGAGCTTCTTCCGCACCACACTGCCTCTCTCGTACGCCCCGGCGGGGCGCCGGAGGGTCTGACGAGAGGACTGTCGTGAACGTGGCTATGCGAGAGGTCGGCCCCGCCTGTGGGGAGGCTATGAATTAGCCGGGTCGCCGACCCGGCGAGCGGTGTGGACCATCAGGTCCGCCCGCACCTCCACCCGCTCCGGAAGCATCCCGGCCAGGTCGGCGAAGAGCGCCGAGCGGTCGTCGGCCGAGAGGATCCGGATCGCGGAGATGGTGTCGAGATGGCGCACATAGTCGTCACGGGTGAGGGTGAACCGGCGCGGCACCTCCCGCTGGCGTACGTCCGTCAGCCTCTCGTCGGCCAGCATCTCGTCCCCGGGGAACAGCATCGGCGCATCGGCCGCGGACGGCGGCGGGAGGTGACGCCCGTGCGGGGCGTACGCAGCGATCACCTCTTCCTCGACGGCCGCGACCACGGCGTCGGCCAGCACGAACGGGCCGCCGAAGAAGGCCACCGCTCCCCCGGCGCGGACCAGGGCGGTGGCGAGGTCCCAGCGGGTCGCCGGCGCGGTCCAGTGCCAGGCCGCGGCGGCGTAGAGCAGGTCGAACGGCTCGTGGGCCGCCGGGTCGAGCTCCTCCAGGGCGCTTCGCACGGCGGTCACCGGGAGGCCGGCGCACTCGCGGCAGAGCACGCCGAGCATGTCGGCGTCGGGATCGGTGGCAACCACCTCGATCCCGGCGGCCGCGAACGTCCGGGTCGCCTTCCCGGTGCCGGCACCGATCTCGATCGCCCGCCGCACCGGGCCGTCGGCGACCTCCCTCACCAGCGTGACCAGCTCGTCGGGGTAGCCGGGGCGGTATCGCTCGTAGTCCTCGGCGACCGCGCCGAAGCTCAGGCCTCGTTCCATACCGGTCTCGGGCGGTCAGAGCCCGGGAGCGCCCCAGACCGCGAGCCAGCGGGACACGTCCTTCTCGACCGGAAGGTCGCCCTCGATCGCGGTGCGGACGTTGATCTCGAGCAGGTTGTCGCGCTGCTGCGGGCCGGTCGGGACGAAGGGGTAGAAGGTGCCCTGCTTGTAGAGGTAGATCAGGCCGACGCTGCGCCCGTCGGCACCCTCGAAGGCGATCAGCGAGCACAGCAGCCCAGGACCGAAGCCGTTCATCTCCAGCGTGGTGTTGACCGCGTGCAGGTCGGTGACCAGGCCGGTGATGTCGGGGTTGGCCGGGTCCAGGGCGTCGTGGTCGACGCTGAGCCAGGTGAAGCCGAACTCGTCGATTCTCGTGGTCACCTTCGGCGCTCCGTCCGAGGCGCCGAGCAGCTCGACGATGTCGTTCTGCGTGCCCGCGAAGCCCGCTCCGGCCGCGGCCCGGTAGCAGACCGCCCCGTCGCCGGTCGGGACCAGCCCGAGCGAGGTCTGCATGGTGAGCGCGGCGGTCGGCACCGCGAACAGCGCGTCGAGGTTGGCCTGCTTCGGTCGCGTACGACCGGTGATGACGTCCCAGAAGCCCACGCGGCCGACCCTACTGCGCCGGACGGCCGAGCTCGGCCTCGATCCGGGCGAGTTGCTCCAGACGTTGCTCCAGCGAGGGGTGCGTCGAGGTGAGCGTACGCAGCGACTGGCCGCTGATCGCCGGCGCGATGAAGAACGCGTTCATCGCCTGCGAGGACCGCAGGTCGCGGCTCGGGATCGCGGAGATCTCGCCGGTGATCTTCTGCAGCGCGCTGGCCAGCGCGGCCGGCTTCATGGTCAGCTGCGCACCGGCCCGGTCGGCGGCCAGCTCGCGGTAGCGCGAGAGCATCCGCAGCAGCAGCCACGACACCGCGTAGACCGCCAGCGAGACCAGCAGCACCACTAGCCACACCGGGGGGCCGTTGTTGTTGTCGCGGCGGCCGCCACCGGCGTACGCGCCGTACTGCGAACCCCTGCTCAGCATCCCGGCCACGATGCCGGCCGAGGAGGCGACGGTCATCACCAGCACGTCGCGGTGGGCGACGTGGGAGAGCTCGTGGGCGATCACGCCCTCGAGCTCCTCGGCGCTCAGCCGCTGCATGATGCCGGTGGTCACCACGACCACCGCCCGCTTCGGCGAGCGGCCGGTGGCGAAGGCGTTGGGCATGTCGGTGTAGGCGATCCCGACGCGCGGCTTCGGCATGTCGGCCAGCGCGCACAGCCGGTCGATCATCGCGTGCAGCTCGGGTGCCTCCTGGGCCGACACCTCTCGCGCGCGCATGGCGCGCATCGCGAGGGTGTCGGAGGAGTACCACTGCCACCAGGCGATGCCGAGCCCGACGACGGCGATGATCGGCGCCCATTGCGCGGGCATGACGAACATCAGCGCCACGATGAGCCCGACGAACAGCGCGCCGAGCAGGAACATCACCGTGGTCATCCGGGCGGTCAGCCCGGCATCACCTTGGAAGCGTGACATGGTCGTGCGGGGTTCTAGCCGGGGATGAGGCCCTCGTCGCCGAGCATCTCAGAGACCTCGGCGAGCGTGGAGCCGGGTCCGGGGAGGATCAGGTCGGAGGAGTCGATCGCGTCGACGGGGTGGGCGGTGCCCAGCGAACGCACGCCGTCGAGCAGCGCGGCCAGAGCGGCGTCGAAGACGGCCTCGTCGGTGCCCTGGCAGGCGGACTCGACCGCGGCGTCGAGCTCGTTGAGCTTGTCCATGGCGGACTCGTCGAGGTCGTACTGCCCCTCGCCCAGGATGCGAACGATCACTGCTCGGCCTTCTTCTCGGTCGCGTCCACGTCGATGACCGGCGCGTTGGCGTCGGCAGCGGGCAGCGCCTGGTTCTGCTGCGGAGCGCTGAGGCCCTTGAGGGCGGCGAGCTCGGCCTCGACGTCGTTGGTCGAGCTGAGCGCGTCGAGCTGGCGGGTGATGTCGTCGGACGGACCGGCGGTCAGGTCGTCGAGGGCGCCCGAGGCGAGCAGCTCGTCGACGGCACCCGCGCGAGCCTGCATCTCGAGGGTCTTGTCCTCGGCACGCTGCATCGCCATGCCGATGTCGCCCATCTCCTCACCGATGCCGGAGACGGCCTCGTTGATCCGGGTCTGCGCCTCGGCGGCGGTGTAGGTCGCCTTGATGGTCTCCTTCTTGGTGCGGAAGGCCTCCACCTTGGCCTGCAGCCGCTGCTGGGCGAGGGTGAGCTTCTCCTCCTCACCCTGGAGGGTGGCGAGCTGCGTGTTGAGATCGTTGATCTGGCTGGTCAGGCCCGACTTGCGCGTCAGCGCCTCGCGAGCGAGATCCTCGCGGTTCATCTCGATGGCCTTCTGGGCCTGTCCGGTGAGCTTGTCGGACTGCTGCTTGAGCCCGTTGATCTGCAGCTCGACGCGCTTGCGGCTGGTCGCGACGTCCGCGACGCCGCGGCGCACCTGCTGCAGCATCTGAAGCTGCTTCTGGTAGCTGTAGTCGAGCACCTCCCGGGGGTCCTCGGCCTTGTCGAGCGCCTTGTTTGCCTTCGCCTTGAAGACCAGGCTCAGCCGCTTCATCACACTCATCGGTTCCCTTTACGCCTCTCATATGCGGCCGACCGCCGGCCGCCCCGCGTCGTCGCTTGCCGCTGGACTCTCGTCGTCCTGGGACAAGTGTTGCCTCTCACCTTAGGCCGGGTCCACAAAACTCGCTGTCAAGGCCGCTCGGGATATCCTCTGTGTGTCCCAGCCAACAGGTAAGAGGTCACTTAAGTTGTTCGGTCGCAAGTCCCCCGCCCAGCAGGTCGTCGAGCCCGAGAGCCCGGTCAAGGAGGTCGGCAAGGGTCGCCCGACCCCTTCGCGCAAGGAAGCGGAGGCGGCTCGCAAGGCACGCCTCAAGCAGCCGCGTACGCGCAAGGAGATCAACGCCGCCAACCGCGCCCAGCGCTCGGAGCAGGGCGACAAGATGCGCCAGGCGATGAAGACCGGCGACGAGCGCTACCTGCCGCTGCGGGACAAGGGCCCGGTGAAGCGCTTCATCCGCGACTGGATCGACGCCCGGTTCACCTTCGCCGAGATCGTGCTCCCGGTGCTGATCATCGCCCTCGTGGTGCCCTACATCAGCCTCGAGCTGGCGATGTACTCCCAGCTCTTCACGCTCGTCGTGATGGCGACCGTGGTCGTCAACCTGATCGCGCTGCGCTTCATGCTCCGCAAGGAGCTCAAGCGCCGCTTCCCCGACGACGACCTCAAGGGCACCACCTACTACGCGATCATGCGGGCCATCCAGATCCGCTTCCTGCGCCTGCCCAAGCCGCAGGTCAAGATCGGCTCCCAGCTCCCCGACGACTACCGCTGAGGCACCAGGCGCCGCGGCGCCGAGCCGTCAGAGACCGAGGACGTCCTCCAGGCCGATCGTGAGCCCGGGCCGCGAGCCGATGCCGCGGATCGCAGCGAGTACGCCGTGGGCGAAGGAGGCGTGCGAGAGCGAGTCGTGACGGATGGTCAGCAGCTCGCCGACACCGCCGAGGACGACCTCCTGGTGGGCGACCGAGCCGGACATCCGCAGGGAGTGGACCGGAATGCCCTCCACAGACGCTCCACGGGCCCCGTCGAGGGCCGAGGTGGTCGCGTCGGGCGCCGGGGCCACCCCGGCCTCGCGACGCGCCGCAGCGACGAGCTCAGCGGTCCTGCGTGCCGTACCGGAGGGGGCGTCGGCCTTCCGCTCGTGATGGGTCTCGACGATCTCCACGGACGGGAAGTGCGCCGCGGCGAGCTCGGCGAAGCGCATCATCAGCACGGCACCGACCGAGAAGTTGGGCACCACCATCGCGCCGACCCCCGGCGCCTTCTCCAGCCAGGCCTCGAGCTGCTCGACGCGGTCGGGGCCGAAACCGGAGGTGCCGATCACCGTGTGCACGCCGTGGGACAGGCAGAACTCGGCGTTGCCCATCACCGCCTCGAGAGTGGTCACGTCTACGGCCACCTCGGCGCCGGCGTCGGTGATCGCCGACAGCTCGTCACCGCGACCGATCCTCGCCACGAGCTCGAGATCCTCGGCGGACTCGACGGCCTCGCAGACCGCCGAACCGAGCTTGCCACGTGCACCGAGAACCGCCACCTTAGTCATGGGCGCCACCCTATAGATCACGCTCCAGCAACGATCTACCAGCATCTGGTGAACACTGTCCGGCGAGGGTCGTGAGCGGAACCGTAGAAGGATCTGGCAGTCTTGGACCCATGGTGGTGCAGACGATCCCTGCTCGGATCCGTTGGGCCGTTGACTTCATGGACATTCAACCGAACGATCATGTCCTTGAAGTCGGCTGTGGTCCGGGGGCTGGTGCCGAGCTGATCTGTAGCCGGCTGGAGACCGGAAAGCTGTTTGCGATCGACCGCTCGGAGTCGGGTGTCGATCGTACGAAGCGACGCTGCGCGAAATACCTGGAGGCAGGACGCCTCACGGTCCGCCAGATCGACCTCGCGACGCTGCGGGTCCCGGTCAAGCGGCTCACGAAGGTCTTCGCGTTCAACGTCAACCTGTTCTGGGTGCGTGACGCATCCGCCGAGATCGCGCTGCTCCATGAGCGCGTGCTCCCCGGCGGCACGGTCAACCTCTTCTACGAGGCAACCCAGCGCGAGCAGGTCCCCGAGATCATCGAGAAGTCGAGCAAGGCCTTGGCCGACGCCGGTTTCCGGGTCTCCATCGTCGACTCCAAGGTCCCCGCCGCGGTCGGCATCATCGGCCGCCGCTGACCCCGAGATCGCGCCGAGTCGGCTCGTCTTGACGAGCCGACTCGGCCGGCGATCCGGTCGGAACGAGCCGACTCGACCTCAGGCGGGTCCCACGACCGCGAGGATCTCCGGGCGGGTCAGGATCTCGGCGGCCACCTCGCGACAGTCCTCCAAGGTGACCTCGTCGATACGGGCCAGGACCTCGTCGATCGAGTAGAGCTCGCGGTGGACCAGCTCGGCGCGGCCGATGCGGGACATCCGGGAGGCCGAGTCCTCCAGGCCCAGCACGAGACCGCCACGCAGCTGGCCCTTGCCGAGCTCGAGCTCCTCGGCGGTGATGCCGTCGCGGGCGACGGCGGCCAGCTCGGAGCGTACGACCTCGAGGACCTCGTCGAGCTTGGCCGGCAGGCAGCCGACCTGGACCCCGAAGAGGCCCGTCTCGGCGTGGCTGTAGGCGTAGGAGTAGACCGAGTAGGCCAGGCCCCGGTGCTCGCGGACCTCCTGGAAGAGCCGTGAGGACGTGGCGCCGCCGACGGCGGTGTTGACCACCTCGAAGGCGAAGCGGCGGTCGTCGCCACGCTGCAGGCCCTCGCGGGCCAGGATGACGTTGACCTGCTCCAGCGGGCGCTCGGCGCTGACCTCGCCGGGGGCGACGCCGAGCGGTGAGCCCTCGCGGGGAGGCACCGGGGCAGCCGCACCCGTCAGGAAGCCCGATCCGGAGAACGCCTTCTCGACCATCGCCACGACCTCGTCGTGCTCGACGTTGCCGGCGACCGAGACGACCATCCTGGGCGCCACGTAGTGCTCCCGGTAGAAGTCGTCGATCTCCTCGCGGGTGAGCGCCGAGATCGAGGCCTCGGTGCCGGCGATGCCCCGGCCGAGCGGTGTCTCGGCACCCCACGCCTGCGCGGCGACGAGGTTGTGGATCACGTCGTCGGGGTCGTCGTCGTGCATCGCGATCTCGTCGAGGATGACGTCACGCTCGGCCTCGACGTCCTCGGCGGTGATCAGCGAGGAGGTCAGCATGTCGCCCACGACGTCGATCGCGAGCGGCAGGTCGACGTCGAGCACGCGTGCGTGGAAGCAGGTGTACTCCTTGGCGGTGTAGGCGTTGAACTCGCCGCCGACGCGGTCCATCGAGGAGGAGATCTCCAAGGCCGTACGCGACGGGGTGCCCTTGAACAGCAGGTGCTCGAGGAAGTGGGAGCAGCCGTGCTGACGCGCGGTCTCGTCGCGGGACCCGACGCCGATGAAGACGCCGACCGCGGCCGAGCGGACCCCGGCCATCTGCTCGGTCACGATCCGCAGGCCCGAGGGATGGACCGTGCGGCGTACGAGCGACGTGACCGCGCCGTTGACCTCGGTCTGCTCGAGCGTGACGGTGGTGCCGGGCTCCTGGTTATAGCCGGAGGACCGGCCGACACCCATGTGTCGACCGGCCCCCCAGGTAGTGCGTGACGCCAAGGTCACTCCTCGTCTGCGGCCTCGGTGGCGGTCTCGGCCGGAGTCTCCTCGGCGGGAGCCTCCTCCTCGAGCACCGGGGCGAGCGACAGCTTGCCGCGGTCGTCGATCTCGGCGATCTCGACCTGGATCTTCTGGCCGACCTCGACGACGTCCTCGACCGACTCCACGCGCTTGCCGCCGTTGAGGGCGCGCAGCTTGGTGATGTGGAGCAGGCCGTCCTTGCCCGGGAGCAGGGCGACGAACGCACCGAAGTTGGTCGTCTTCACGACCGTGCCGAGGTAGCGCTCGCCGACCTCGGGCATGGTCGGGTTGGCGATCGCGTTGACCGCCGCGCGGGCGGCCTCGGCGGCGGCGCCGTCGGTCGCACCGATGAGCACCGTGCCGTCGTCCTCGATGGAGATCTGGGCGCCGGTGTCCTCCTGGATCTGGTTGATCACCTTGCCCTTCGGGCCGATGACCTCGCCGATCTTGTCCACGGGGACCTTCACGGTGATGATCCGCGGAGCGGTCGGAGCCATCTCCTCGACGCCGCCGATGGCCTCGTGCATGACGTCCAGGATGGTCGTCCGCGCGTCCTTGGCCTGGTTGAGGGCCTGAGCGAGGACCTCGGCCGGGATGCCGTCCAGCTTGGTGTCGAGCTGCAGCGCGGTCACGAACTCCGCGGTGCCGGCGACCTTGAAGTCCATGTCGCCGAAGGCGTCCTCGGCACCGAGGATGTCGGTGAGCGCGACGTACTTGGTCTCGCCGTCGATCTCACCGGAGATCAGACCCATCGCGATGCCGGCGACCGGGGCCTTCAGCGGGACACCGGCGTTGAGCAGCGACATCGTCGAGGCGCAGACCGAGCCCATCGAGGTGGAGCCGTTGGAGCCCATCGCCTCGGAGAGCTGGCGGATCGCGTAGGGGAACTCCTCGCGGCTCGGGAGCACCGGCAGGAGCGCGCGGCGGGCGAGCGCACCGTGGCCGACCTCGCGGCGCTTGGGCGAGCCGACGCGGCCGGTCTCACCGGTGGAGAACGGCGGGAAGACGTACTTGTGCATGTAGCGGCGCGACTTCTCCGGGGAGAGGGTGTCGAGCTGCTGCTCCATCTTGAGCATGTCGAGGGTGGTGACACCCAGGATCTGGGTCTCGCCGCGCTCGAAGAGCGAGGAGCCGTGGACCCGCGGGATCACGCCGACCTCGGAGTGCAGCGGACGGATGTCGGCCAGGCCGCGGCCGTCGATGCGGACCTTGTCGCGCAGGACCTGCTCGCGCACGGCCTTCTTGGTCAGCGCGCGGAACGCGGCGCCGATCTCGCCCTCACGGCCCTCGAACTGGGCGCCGATCTTCTCGAGCAGCGACGCCTTGATCCGGTCGGCCTCTTCGTCGCGCTCCTGCTTGCCGAGCGTGCGCTCGCGCTTGCCACCGACGGTGTAGAGGTCCTTCACGTCGGCGCCGACGGTGGCCTCGACGGCCTCGTAGACGTCGTCCTGGTAGTCCAGGAAGATCGGGTACTCCTGCACCGGCTTGGCGGCCTGCTTGGCCAGCTCGGCCTGCGCCTCGACCAGCTGCTTGATGAACGGCTTGGCGGCGTCCAGACCACCGGCCACGATCGGCTCGGTCGGCGCCTGGGCACCGGCCTGGACCATGTCCCAGGTCTTCTCGGTGGACTCGGCCTCGACCATCATGATGGCGACGTCGCCGGTGTCGGTGACGCGGCCGGCGACGACCATGTCGAAGACGGCGTTCTCGAGCTGGCTGTGGGTCGGGAAGGCGACCCACTGGCCCTCGATCAGGGCGACGCGCACGCCGCCGACCGGGCCGGAGAACGGCAGGCCGGAGAGCTGGGTGGACATCGACGCGGCGTTGATCGCGAGCACGTCGTAGGGCTGGTCGGGGTCGAGCGCCATGACGGTGATGACGACCTGGACCTCGTTGCGCAGACCCTTCTTGAAGGTCGGGCGCAGCGGGCGGTCGATCAGGCGGCAGGTGAGGATCGCGTCCTCGCCCGGGCGACCCTCGGAGCGGAAGAACGAGCCGGGGATCTTGCCCGCGGCGTACATCCGCTCCTCGACGTCGATGGTGAGCGGGAAGAAGTCGAAGTGGTCCTTCGGCTGCTTCGAGACGGTGGTCGCCGACAGCAGCATCGTCTCGTCGTCGAGGTAGGCGGTCACGGAACCCGCGGCCTGCCGGGCGAGCAGCCCGGTCTCGAACTTGACGGTGCGGGTGCCGAACTTGCCGTTGTCGATGGTCGTCTCGACGGCAGTGATGACTGGTTCGGTCAAGGAAATCGTCCTTAGTCTTTGTCGCGGAGCGCCCCCGCGCCGGGCGTGTGCGCTCGTTGCGCACAGGGCCGGTCTTCGATCGAGACCCTCAGCGTTCGCGGCAGCCGCCGCGATCTGGGAGTCACTACCGAGGACCGAGCCGGTCGGGCGGGCCGCTCCTGGTGATGATCATTTCTTCGTACGCCGGCCGGTGGCCGTAGCACTCTCCGTCCAGCCTATCCGCCTACCGCCCGAAACGTGGAACGCGCGGCCGTGCCCGCTTCTGGGCGCGCGTCTCACACGACGGTGACGGGGTGGCGTACGACGGCGTCGAAGAAGTAGCCGCCGGGGTTGTAGGCGGCCACGTCGGGCTGGGTGCGGCCGGCCCGGTCGGTGGCCCGGACGAGGATCTCGTACGTCCCCGGCTCGGGGTCACGCCAGGTGTAGTCCCACTGCGCCCAGCCGAGCCCGTGGCCACCGGTGGGGCGGCCCGGCGCGTGCGGGACGGCCGGCGCCCAGGTCTCTCCCCCGTCGACGCTGATCTCGACGCGCGCGATCGGCGCCGCACCGGACCAGGAGCGGCCGCTCAGCACGATCCGGTCCCCCGCCGGGAGCTCGGCGTTCCAGGCGAGCTCGAGGGCGGAGCGGACCGGGTTGACGGTGAGCGGGCCGTCGACGTTGTACCACTTCGTGTCCCACGGCGAGGTCAGTTCGCTCGTGGACACCTCGAGCGAGCCGAGCCACTTGATGCTCGCGATGCCGATCCAGCCCGGGAGCAGCAGCCGCAGCGGGAAGCCGTGGTCCGGCAGCAGGTCCTCGCCGTTGGCGCCCCAGACGAGCAGGGCGTCGTCGAAGGCCTTCTCGATCGGGAACGGGCGTCGCACCCGGCCGTAGTCGACGCCCTTGTCCACGTAGCTGGCATCCAGCCCGGTCGCCTGCACCGAGACCGCGTCCGGACGGATGCCGACGGCGGTGAGCACGTCCTGGAGGCGTACGCCCTTCCAGCGGACCGCCCCGACCGCACCGAGCGTCCACTTCGTGCCGCTGACCTCCTGGCCCTGCTGAGTGGTGAAGAAGCTGCGGCCGTTGCCGGTGCACTCGTGGACGGAGGTCGTCTCGACGTGCCGGAACGCCTTCAGGTCGTCGAGGGTGAGCTTCACCCCGGCGGGATCGCGCAGCCCGTCACCGAAGATCTCCAGCTCGTACGTCTCGGCGTCGATGCGCGGGGTGGCGGTGTGGTTGCGCACGAACAGGTCGGCCTGCGGGGTCAGGTAGCGGCGCGGGTCGACCGAGTCCCAACGGGTCTCGGCGTTGGTGCCGTAGTCGATGAACCGCTCCGCGGGCAACGGCTTGAGGATCGCGGGCGCGCCCGCCGCGGCACCGGCGACGACCGAGTCAGTCACCTGGGTGGCGCCCACCGCGGCCGCCCCGAGCGCGGCGGTGGTGAGGAAGGTACGTCGGTTCAGACCTGGGGGCGTCATACCGGGATATTAACATGAGCAACTTACTCGTGTTAGACCTTCGACAGCCGCCCGGGCCACCAGATCCGGTCACCGGCGTCGAGGTTGACGGCCGTGACCAGGATCGAGCGGACGATCATCGTGTCGAGCATGACCCCGAGCGCGACCGTCACCCCGATCTCGGCCAGGAACACCATCGGCAGCGAGCCGAGCACCAGGAACGTCGCGGCCAGGACGACCCCCGCCGAGGTGATCACCCCGCCGGTCGAGGTCAGCGCGACGAGCGACCCCGCCCGGGTGCCGCGGGTCTGCGCCTCCTCACGCACCCGGGTCATCAGGAAGATGTTGTAGTCGATACCCAGCGCGACCAGGAACACGAAGGCGAACAGCGGGAACGACGGATCCGTCCCCGCGAAACCGAAGACGTACTCGAAGAGCAGCACCGAGATGCCGAGCGCGGCCCCGAACGACAGGATCACCGTGCCGAGCAGGATCAACGGGGCGACCACCGCCCGCAGGAGCACCATCAGCACCAGCAGGACCACCACCAGGACGATCGGGATGATCACGAGGTCGTCGCGCTGGCTGGCCTCCAGGGTGTCGAGCATCATCGCCGAGGTGCCGGTCACCAGAGCATCGGAGCCGTCCACCCCGTGCACGGCCGAGCGGGAGGCGTCGACGATGTCGTACGCCTCGGGCGAGGTCACGTCGGCGTCCACCACCGCCGCGATCGCGACGACGCCGTCCTGGGCCTGGCCGAGCGGGAAGCTCTTCACCTCGCCCGCCGGCGTCGCGGTCGGCACCAGCCCGTCGACACCGTCGAGCGCGTGCTGCACCTGCGTCTGCGCTGCCGCGTCGGCGACGACGAGCAGCTGGTTGGACTGGTCGGCCATGTGGTGGTCGACCAGGACCTGTTGACCGGTGATCGAGTCGAACTCCTTGGTGTAGGTCTCGTCCGAGGCCAGCCCGTTGGCGTCGAGCCGGAACAGGCCGAGGCAGGCGATCAGCAGCAGGACCGTGGTGGTGATCCAGACCGCGCGCGGACGGACCGAGACCATCGCACCGACCTTCGCCCACAGGCCGGTCTCGGTCGGCTCCGCCGATCCGTACGCCGGACGTTTCGGCCAGAAGACCCACCGGCCGCAGATGACCAGCAGCGCGGGCAGCAGGGTGACCATCACCAGATAGGTGATCCCGATCCCGACCGCGACGACGGGACCCATCCCGGCGGTCGAGTTCATCTCCGCGAAGGTCAGGCAGAGCATGGCCAGGATGACGGTGACGGCGCTGGCGAGGATCGCCGGAGCGGCACGGTGCAGTGCATGGGCCATCGCCTCGTGCCGGTCCTCGAAGTTGCGCAGCTCCTCGCGGTAGCGGGAGACCAGCAGCAGCGCGTAGTCGGTGCCGGCGCCGATCGCGAGGATGCTCAAGATGGCCTGGCTCTGGCCGTTGACGGTCAGGCCCGCGTACTTCGCCAGGAAGTAGACCAGGCCCATCGTCACCCCCAGACCGACGACGACCGAGACGATCGGGAAGACCCAGAGCACGGGGCTGCGATAGACGAACAGCAGGATGACCACCACCACCGCGAGCGCGGCCATCAGCAGCGTCGTGTCGATGCCGCCGAACGCCTCCGCGGCATCGGCCGCGGAGCCGCCCTGGCCGGTGACGTGCAGCTGCACCCCGTCGTGATCGGCGATCTCACGGATGTCGTCGACGATGCCGGGCATCTTGTTCCAGCCGGACGAGCCGAGGTCGAAGGTCACCGTCAGCTGGGCGACCTCGCCGTCCTTCGACAGCAGCGGCGGCGCGATCTCACCCTGGACCCCGTCGAGCCCGCCGAGCGCGGCGATGTCGCTCGAAGCGACCGCGGCGAGGTCGTCTCCGGTCGTGGCGGTCGAGGTGTAGACGAGCGTGGTGGGGATCGCGTTAGGGTTCTGGAAGGGGCTCATCTTCTCGAAACCGCGGGTCGACTCCGCCGACGCCGGCAGCCAGGAGCTCGCCTCGTTGTTCTGCACCTCGGTGAGCTTCCCGGCGAAGCCGCCGAGAGCCACCACCGCGAGCAGCCAGAACACCACCACGAGGTATTTGGTCCTGGGCCCGGTCAGGGTGCCCGCAATCTGTCGATGCACGGTCCCAAGACTGCCCCCGATGCCCCTGAGAACGCATCAGGAATACCCCCTAGAGTTCCCGCCAGGCGCGAACCTCCCCAAAATCAGCGAACGGGCCGCCCCGTGAAGGGGCGACCCGTTGCGTACGAAGATCAGGAGATCAACGACGAAGGCCGAGCTTCTCAATGATCGAGCGGTAGCGCTCGATGTCCTTCTTCTGAAGGTAGTTGAGAAGGCGGCGGCGCTGGCCGACGAGCAGCAGCAGACCACGACGGCTGTGGTGGTCGTGCTTGTGCTCCTTGAGGTGGTCGGTCAGGTGGGAGATGCGGTGCGACAGCAGCGCGATCTGCACCTCCGGCGAGCCGGTGTCACCCTCGGTCGTGGCGTACTCGGCGATGATCTTCTTCTTGGTCTCCGCGTCAGTTCCAACTGCCATGCGAAGGCTCCCTTCCGGCCCGTGGGCCTACTCGTTGCGCGGCGCGCCCGGGCCTGTTCACCGGGGCACTCTTGGTCCGCGGCCGATTTCACGGCTTGAGCTGCCGACCCCCATGGGCCGACAACCCGAGAAGATTAACAGCGAGCCCGTGCGCGCCCCGAATCGCCGCCGGATCAGGCCACGAGCACGAGACGCGCCACCAGCCGGCGCAACCTCCACCAGAACTTCATCCCTCTCCCCCTCGACCTCGTCTCTCCGCCATATGGATCGACGCTGCGGAACCGGGATCGGTTGCATCGGTCTGGTCATGGCTTGTCGCCGGTACCCGCAGACGCGCTCGGAGATGCACTGGGCGATGCGGTCGGCGAGCTCGTCACGATCCCGGGCAGCGAGGCCTTGGGTACGGTCGCCAGCGGCGGCTCCTGGATCGCCGGTGCGTCCTCGCCCGCGTCCGCGAACGCGTTCGGGTCCAGCGCCGTATCCGTCTGGACCCGGCTGGGCAGCGGGAAGACGTTGTAGAGCTGCGCGGCGCCGTTGGACCAGGGATAGAAGATCCGTGGCTGCAGCGGCTCACCGGTCATCTCGTCGGTGCAGGCGACCTCGGCCGTGTCGAGCTCGTCGACGGCGAGCGGCGGGAGCGGGGCGGCGGTCGTCGAGGTGCAGTCGGGCTGGGTGACGACGTCGATCGGCTTCCCGTCCTGGTCGAAGAGCTGGACTCCGGTCAACGGCTTGCCCGAGGCGTCGTACGGGTAGATGTTGCTGACCCACTTCCCGCCGGAGTAGATGCCGGCCTGCTCCTGGAACGGCGCCCCCTGACCGCTCTCCCCCGCCTCGTTGAAGCCGTCGCTCCAGCCACGGTCATAGTCGGTGCCGCCGACGCCTCCGTTCGCCCAGGTCATGAAGAGCACGAACACGGCGAACGCGTTCAGCCCCAGGAGTACGACGCGCGCGAGGGTGCCGCGCCCGCCTCCCGGCCAGATCCGGCCGGTGCCGAGGAACATGCTGACCACCACCGCGACGACGAGGAGCAGGACCGCCGGGGCGCTCCACATGCCCCACCCGAACATCGCGGAGACCAGCCAGACCGCCGCCCAGGCATGCACGATCCACCACAGCGGCCGCAGCCAGGCGACCACAGGCCCCAGATCCGTACGCAGCACCTCACCCAGCTTGGCGACGGCGATGTCGAATCGATCATGGCCGGCGTCCAGGAGCCCGTCGACCCGCTCGGCGAAGCCCCGGGGCGCCTTCACACCGGCCGGGATGCCTGCCGCCGCCCGCAGCTCCTTGGCGTACTCGACGGGGTCGCCGAGCGCATCGGGACCGCGCTCCTCGAGGAGCTCGGTGAAGTCGGCCTCGAGCCCGTCGGTGATGTCGCTGAGCACCTCCGGGTCGAGGTCGGCGAGCTCGCGGCGTACGCGTGCCAGGAAGAGCCGCACCTCCGGCGCGACGTTCGCCTCTGCATCTGTGGTCGTCATGCTCGTGCCCCTCGGAGGATCTCTGTGACGGTGGTGGAGAAGTGGGACCAGTCCTCGCTCTGCTGCTTGAGCTGGCCTTGCCCGGCTGGCGTGATGCCGTAGTACTTGCGATGCGGACCGGACTCGGACGGCACGACGTAGGAGGTCAGGGCGCCCGCGGCGTACAGCCGCCGCAGGGTTCCGTAGACCGACGCGTCGCCGACGTCCGTGAGCCCGCTGTCGCGGAGCTTGCGGACGATGTCATAGCCGTACGCGTCCTCGCCGTCGACGACGGCCAGGACGGTCAGGTCGAGCACCCCTTTGAGCAGCTGGGTGGTATCCATGCTTGGCACACTACTATGCAGTGCGCACTACTTGCCAGAGCATTGCACCGCGCGTCGCCGAGGGCTCAGCGACGCCGGGCGGCCGTCCGGGTCAGGACCGGCCGCGGACGTCGCGCACGAAGTCCTTCCAGGCGGCCGTGTCGCCGGCCGGACCCTGGCCGCGCGCCGGCCCGCTGAAGGTGCGTACCTGGACCGGCTGCCCAGGGGACGTACGGGCGAGGCCGGTCTGCGCGGTCGGCACCGCGACGCCGGCGCGGAGCTGCTGGCCGTAGCCGCCGGGCGCGCCCGGCGCGCCTCCGGAGCCGCCGGAGATCAGCGAGGACATCGGCGTGTATTCCTCCACCTCGTCGCTCTTGCCCGGGATCGCCAGCCAGATCAGTGCGATCAGGAAACCGATCGCCCACCCGTACGTGATTCCGTACGCCCCACCCGCGGCGAGCACGTCGCCGAGGGAGGCCACCACCGAGGCCTCGCGGCCGTCGCTGAGGTAGGTGTAGAGGCTGTCGGCGATCTTGCCGGCGGCGGTGGCGACGATCGCGGCGAACCAGCAGCCGAGGAACACCGGCCAGAAAGCGCGCGGCCAGATGCCGACGGTGCCGAGCCAGGTCAACAGCCAGGTGAGCACGAAGACGGTCACGGAGAGGACGACGGAGTGCACCAGGTCGCCGCCCGAGAAGAGGCCGCCGAAACCGTCGCCGAAATAGGTCAGCCGGTCGCCGAGGAGCGCGGCCACCCAGCCGGCCGAGTCGCTGCCGCTCTCCTCGACCCAGGTCGAGAACGGGGCGGAGCCGGAGAGGAACTGCAGGGCCCATAGCCCACCGGTGACGAGCACCGCGTTGAGGAAGGCCGGGATGCCGCCGCGGGGGCGCTCGGCCTCGACCTCGGTCTCGTAGACGGACGTGGGTGTGGAGTGGGGATCCATAACCAGCAATTCAACCGCACCCGGACCCCGCTGAACAGGGCGCTCGATCTACGACTCGGTAAGACCCTGCCGGAGGATCTCGCGCGCCCGCACCACGTCGTCGCGCATCTGCTCGACGAGCGCGTCGATCCCCTCGAAGGCGACCATGCCGCGCAGCCGCTCCACGAAGGCGACCTCGACCTCGACGCCGTAGAGCTCCAGGTCGTCGCGGTCGAGCACGTAGGACTCGACCCGGCGCCCGACGACACCCTCGAAGGTGGGGTTGGTGCCGACCGAGATCGCGGCGGGGAATCGCTCGCCGGTGTCACGCCGGGTCAGCCAGCCCGCGTAGACGCCGTCCGGCGGCACCGCGGTCAGCGAGTCGGTGGGCACGTTGGCCGTCGGGAAGCCGAGCTCGCGGCCACGCTGGTCGCCCTTCACCACGACACCGCGCACGGAGTAGGGACGCCCCAGCGCCTCGGCGGCCCCGGAGACGTCACCGGTCGCCAGACACGTACGGATGTAGGTCGAGGACCACACCTGCGGACCGCCGTCGAGCGGGATGCCCTCGGCGGAGAAGTCGTGGATCTTGCCGTAGGCGACCAGGTCGGCCACGTCGCCGGCGGCCTTGCAGCCGTAGCGGAAGTTGGCACCGACCACGCACGCCTCGGCGTGCAGCGCGTCCACGAGCACCCGCTGGGCGAAGTCGTCGGGCGACCAGTTGGCCATCTCCATGTCGAAGGGCAGCGCGAGCACCGCGTCGGCGCCGGCGGCGAGCAGCAGCTCGGCGCGCTCCTCCATCGTGGTGAGCACACCGGGGGCGTGCTCGGGCCGCAGCACCGCCATCGGGTGCGGGTCGAAGGTGACCGCCACCAGGGTGAGCTCCTTGGCGTCCGCCACCTCACGGCCCCGCCGGAGCACATGCTGGTGCCCGAGGTGGACGCCGTCGAAGTTGCCGACCACCACACAGGTGCGGCCGAGGTCGGCGGGCACCTCGCTCAGACTTCTCCAGAACACGGCCACAGAATATCGGGGAGTGCTCACTCGGACGTGACCTGGGCCGTCTGTCGGGCACGGAGCGCGAGATAGACCGCCCGCATCCCGACGGCTCGCTCGATCTCGCGCAGCACCGTACCGAAGAACTGCTCGCGGTAGGTCTCGTCCGTGACCGTCGAGACGGTGAGGTAGAGCGAGGAGAACCCGGCGAGGAACAGCGCGACCTTGACCAGCTCGCCCGACACGTTCGGCAGCCAGGACAGGTTGTGCAGCGACTGCTGACCCGTCCAGCCCAGCTGCACCCCGTCGGTCATCACGATCGCACCGAAGAGGAGGAAGAACGCGAAGACGGCGACCGCGATCAGCACGACCTGGGTGGCCTGGATCACGAGCAGCGCCAGCACCAGGTTCCAGCGCTCGAAACCCGTCACCTGGGCGTGCTCCGCGGGGTCGGTGCCGCGGCCCTCCCGGGCGTCCTCGACGAGCTCGGCGCAGACGGCCTCCAGAGGCGTGCCCCGGCACGTACGCGTCAGGAAGGCGGCGTCCACGTCGTCGTCGATCCGGTCCACCTCTTCGGGCAGCCGGACCAGCAGGAACGCCACCGCAGACCCGGCGAACAGCAGGGTGACCAGCCACAACGCACCCAGGTCGAGGTTGGCCGACATCTGCCAGACCTCGGCGTTGATGAACAGGAACGTCATGAAGAGCAGCAGCAGCGGCAGTGCCCGCAGGGCCATCGGCAGCAGCCTGGTCAGCGACCCGAACGTACGCCCCATCGCCCACACCAGGATCGGACGGAACCGCATCGCGGTCAGCGCGTACCACCCCGCCGCGAGCCCACCCAGGGTCAGCAGCAGCGCCGGCGCCGCCCCGAGATCGCCGGTGGCCCATGCCAGCGCCACCCCGGCCGCCATCGCGACGACCACGACCACCAGGCCCACCCGGACGGTACGCCGCGGCCGCATCGCCGCTCTCACGGCGACGCGCTCCTCGGGAACGAAGTAGGTCAGGCCGTTGTGACGGAACCAGGAGTCAGTGAGCCGAAGCGTCTCGGCGGGTCCGTTCTGCTTCACAAGCGCGTCATCCTCGCAGGCTTTACCGTTCACCGCGCGTGCACGGCGCCCTGTCACCCTCCCGTCCCATGACTACCAGACTCGGTGTGACCGGTGCTGCGTTCCTGACGGCAGCCGGCGCCGTTCTCGTCGGCGTGATGGCCGACCAGCCCGCGACCGCCGCAGCCCTTCACGACGTACGCATCAACGAGGTCACCTCCAGCGGCGACGACACGGTCGAGCTCTACAACGCGGGCACCTCCGCGGTGAGCATCACCGGATGGAAGTACGTCGACGGCGACTCCTCCCATTCGAAGAAGTCGCTCCCGTCGACCAGCGTTCCCGCCGGTGGCTATGTCACCTTCAACTCCTCGATCGGCCTCGGTGACGCCGACTCGTTCAACCTGTACGACGCCGGCGGCGCCCTCGCAGACTCCGTCACCTGGCCGACCGACGGGGCCAAGCCGTCGATCCAGCGGTGCGCGAACGGCACCGGATCGTTCCAGAGGTCGACGACCGCGACCTTCGGCGGCGCCAACTCCTGCCCCGATCCTGGCACCGGCACGCTCACCGGTGGTGGGGGCTCGCTGACCAGCGGCTGCACCCCGGAGGCACCGGCCGGCTCCGGCAGCGCCCCCTCGGGCGCCTCGACCTGGCCGGGTGGCCCGGACGTCGCGATCGTCGACAACGTGTGCGCGTTCCAGACCTCGACCGGACCCGAGGGTCGCGACGTCAGCGGACTCGCCTTCAGTGCCGACGGCACCACCCTGTGGGCGGTCAAGAACAAGAACTGGCTCTACAAGCTGGTCAGGTCCGGTGGCACATGGGTCGCGGACTCCTCGTGGAGCTCGACCGGCAAGCAGATCCGCTTCGCCGGCGGCTCCGGTGAGCCGGACTCCGAGGGGATCACCGTCGGCGGCGACGGTCACCTCTACATCACCTCCGAGCGCGACAACACCGCCAACACGAAGCCCAAGGACACGGTCATGGAGTTCGACCCGGCGGCCTCGGGTTCGACGCTCACCCCACTGCGCCAGTGGGACATGACCTCGCAGTTCCCGCAGCTCGACACCGGCTCGAAGGACGACGCCAACCTCGGCTTCGAGGGCGTCGCGTACGTCCCGGACTCCTGGCTCACCGCCAACGGCTGGAAGGACCTGAGGACGGGTGCGACCTACGACCCGGCCGACTACCCCGGCCACGGCTCGGGTCTCTTCTTCGCGGGCCTGGAGGACGACGGCAAGCTGTACGTCTACGCGCTCCACGCCGACGGCACTCTGACCACATTCGGCCCGGTCGCCACCGGCGCCGCCTCGGTCATGGACGTCGTCTTCGACGCGGGCTCCCAGCGCATCGTCGCGACCTGTGACAACACCTGCGCCGTCTCGCACACCTTCCTGAAGATCACCTCGGGCGCGATCGTCAAGGATGCGGCGTACACGAAGCCGACCGTCGTCCCGACCGACAACCTCGAGGGCTTCGCCCTCGCGCCGACGTCGACCTGCTCGGGCGGGACCCGTGAGGCGGTCTGGTCCGACGACGGCATCTACGGCTCGGGCCCGGGAAGCCAGGGCTACGGCCACGCGCTCTACAGCGGCACCTTCCCCTGCTGATCGCGCGACTCGGCGCGTTCTCACCGAAAACAACGCCGAGTCGGCTCGTCATGACGAGCCGACTCGGCGGATGTCTCTGCCAGTTTGCGCCGACTCGGCCGGGTCAGCCGACGAAGACGGCGCTCGCCTTCGCGGTCTCGGGACCGGCCGGCTCGTAGAGCGCCAGGAACTCCCCGTCGGGTGCGAAGACGGCGGTGAGTCCGTCGATCGCCAGCTTCAGCTTGCGGCCGTAGCGGACGTCCTGGGCCTGCTCCTCGGAGAGGTCGTAAGGGGTGAACGCGGCGCGGGCGGCGTCGGCCAGCGGCAGCACCGCGAACTCGTCGCCGAGCTCGTCGAGCGTCCTCGCGACCTCGAGGTCGTAGGGCCCGACCGCGGTGCGACGCAGCATGGTCAGGTGTCCGCCGACCCCGAGGGCCTCGCCCACGTCGCGGGCGATCGCCCGGATGTAGGTGCCCGAGGAGCAGCGGACGTCGATGTCGACATCGACCACGTCGCCCTCGCGCCGGAGCTCGCCGACGGTGAGCTCGTGCACGGTGACGGGCCGTGCCTTCAGCTCGACCTGCTCGCCGTCGCGTACGCGCTGGTAGGCGCGCTTGCCGTCGACCTTGATCGCCGACACCGCGGTCGGCACCTGGAGGATGTCGCCGACCTGGGTGGCGAAGGCGCTGCGTACGCGCTCCTCGTCGAGGCCGGCGGCCGAGCGGGTCTCGACCGTCTCACCCTCGGCGTCGTCGGTGGTCGTCGAGACCCCGAGCCGCACCGTCGCCGAGTAGGACTTCTCGGTCAGCATCAGGTGGCCGAGGAGCCGGGTGGCCCGCTCCACCCCCAGCACGAGTACGCCGGTGGCCATCGGGTCCAGGGTGCCGGCATGCCCGACCTTGCGGGTGCCGGCCAGCCGGCGTACGCGCGCGACGACGTCGTGGGAGGTGACACCGGCGGGCTTGTCGACGATGACCAGCCCGGAGACGGCAGCACTCACTCCTCGTCGTCCTCGTCCCACTCGTCCTCGATCTCACGAGGCTTCTTGTAGGGGTCGGCCTCGCCGGCGTAGGTCGCCCCACGCGATGCGGCGACCGCGTCGTCCTGCGCCTTGGCGCGGGCGAGCACGTCGTCGAGGTGGCGGGCGGTCTCCGGCAGCGCGTCGTGGATGAACTCCAGCGTCGGGGCGGTGCGGGTGCCGAGCTGCTTGGCCACCTCGGAGCGGATCAGGCCCTTGGCCGACTCCAGCGCCGCGGCCGTGCCGGCCAGCTCGGCCTCCGAGTCGGCGCCGAGCACCGTGTAGAAGATCGTCGCCTGCTGACTGTCGCCGGTCACCCGCACGTCGGTCACGGTGACGAACCCGATCCGCGGATCCTTGATCCGCCGCTCCAGCATCTGCGCCACGATGACCTTGATCCGGTCAGCGATCCGGCGAACCCGTGGGCTACTCATGTTCACACTCTCTCAAATAATCGAAGCAAATCGAGACGTTGGCCGGGCCGCGACTGCGACCCGGCCAACGTCAGAGGCTCGTTCAGCCTCGGGGAATCTCCACCATCTCGAAGGCTTCGATGATGTCGCCTTCCTTGATGTCCTGGAAGTTCTTCAGGACCAGACCGCACTCGAAGCCCTCGCGGACCTCGGAGGCGTCGTCCTTCTCGCGGCGCAGCGAAGCCAGGTCGAGGTTGTCGGCCGCCACGGCGCCGTCGCGCAGGACGCGAACCTTGGCGTTGCGGCGGATGAGGCCCTCGGTGACCATACAACCGGCGATGTTTCCGGCCTTCGACGAGCGGAAGATCGCACGGATCTCCGCCTTGCCGAGGACCTTCTCCTCGTACTCCGGCTTGAGCATGCCCTTGAGGGCCGCCTCGATCTCCTCGATCGCCTGGTAGATGACCGAGTAGTAGCGGATCTCGACACCCTCGCGGTCGGCCATCTCGGTCGCCTTGCCCTGCGGGCGGACGTTGAAGCCGATGATGATCGCGTCGGAGGCAGCAGCCAGGTCGACGTTGGTCTCGGTGATCGCACCGACACCGCGGTCGATGACCCGGATGGAGACCTCGTCGCCACCCACGTCGATCTTGGCCAGTGCGTCCTCGAGCGCCTCGACCGAACCGGACACGTCGCCCTTGAGGATGAGGTTGAGCTCCTGGCTCTCGCCCTTCTCCATGGAGGCCATGAAGTCCTCCAGCGTGCGGCGTACGCGGCGCTTGGCCTGCTGCGCGGCACGCTCGCGTGCCTCGCGCTTCTCAGCGATCTGGCGAGCCATCCGGTCGTCCTCGACGACCAGGAAGCTCTGACCGGCACCCGGCACCGCCGAGAGACCCAGGACCATCGCCGGACGCGACGGGGTCGCCTCGGTGATCTCGTGGCCGTACTCGTCGATCATCGCGCGGACACGGCCGTGGGCCGGACCGGCGACGATGGACTCACCCACGCGCAGCGTGCCGCGCTGGACCAGGATGGTCGCGACCGGGCCGCGGCCACGGTCGAGGTGAGCCTCGATCACGATGCCCTGCGCGTCCTGGCTGGCGTTGGCCTGCAGGTCGAGCGACGCGTCGGCGGTCAGCACGACGGCCTCGAGAAGGCCATCGATGTTGATCCGCGACTTCGCCGAGATCTCGACGAACATGGTGTCGCCGCCGTACTCCTCGGGGATGAGGCCGTACTCGGTCAGCTGGCCACGGACCTTGGTCGGGTCCGCCTCCGGCTTGTCGATCTTGTTGATCGCGACCACGATCGGGACGCCGGCCGCCTTGGCGTGGTTGAGCGCCTCGATGGTCTGCGGCATCACACCGTCATCGGCCGCGACCACGAGGATCGCGAGGTCCGAGGACTGCGAACCACGAGCACGCATGGCGGTGAACGCCTCGTGACCCGGGGTGTCGATGAAGGTGATCTTGCGCTCGGTGCCGTCGACCTCGGTCGAGACCTGGTAGGCACCGATGTGCTGGGTGATGCCACCGGCCTCGCCCTCGATGACGTTGGCGTCACGGATGGCGTCGAGCAGCTTGGTCTTACCGTGGTCGACGTGACCCATGACGGTCACGACCGGCGGACGGACCGTCCAGTCGGACTCGTCGCCCTCGTCGCCGAGCTCGATGTCGAAGGACTCCAGCAGCTCGCGGTCCTCGTCCTCGGGGGAGACGACCTGGACGATGTAGTTGAGCTCCTCACCGAGCAGCTCGAGGGTCTCGTCGTTGACGGACTCGGTCGCGGTGACCATCTCACCGAGGCCGAACAGCATCTGCACCAGCTGAGCCGGGTCGACGTTGATCTTCTCGGCGAAGTCGGTCAGGCTCGCGCCGCGAGCCAGGCGAACGGTCTCGCCGTTGCCCTTGCGTACGCGGATGCCACCGATCGTCGGGGCCTCCATGGCCTCGAACTCCTGGCGACGCGCCCGCTTCGACTTCCGGCCACGACGCGAGGGACCACCCGGGCGACCGAAGGCACCCTGGGTCGTTCCGCGACCACCGGGACGACCGGCACCGGGGCGACCGCCACCGGGACCGCCGCCGAAGCCGCCGCCACCAGGACGACCGGCACCGCCGCCGCCACCCGGACGCCCACCGGCACCCGGACGACCGCCGCCACCGGGACGACCCGGGGCACCGGCACGACCACCGGGACCGCCACCAGGACGGGCACCGAACGCGGCCGGGGACTTCGGCATCATCGCCGGGTTGGGACGCGGCATGCCGGGACGGCCACCGGCCTGGCCACCCTCACGGGCAGCAGCAGGACGCGGCGGACGCTGGTCGCCGCCGGCCGGGGCACCGCCCTGGCCACCCTGGCCCCCACCCTGGCCGCCGGGACGCGGACGCCCCATGCCCTGGTTGGAGGAGAACGGGTTGTTGCCCGGGCGCGGAGCGCCGGGCTTGCCGACCGGACGCGGTCCGGGACGACCGGCACCGGCGCCGCCGGCACCACCCGCGCCACCGCGAGCCGCGGGGGTCTGCGGACGGGCGCCGGGCTTCGGGGCACCAGGCTTGGGAGCACCGGGCCTCGGGGCGGCCGGACGACGGTCGCCACCGGCCGGAGCACTCGGGCTGGGCTTGGGCGCGACCGGAGCCGACGCCGCGGGGGCGACCGGCGGGGCCTCGGCCTTCTTGGCCGGGGGCTTCGGGCCGGGCTTGGGCGCGGCCGGCTTGCTCGCCGCGGGAGCCTCGGCAGGCTTCTCGGGCGTCGTGTCGGCAGCCTTCTTCGGGCCGGGCTTGGGCGCAGCCGGCTTGGGGCCGGGCTTGGGGGCGGCCTTCTCGTCCGTGGACGCGGAACCACCCTTGCCGCCGGCCTTCAGGCCGGGGCCGATCTCCTTGCGGAAACGCATCTCCGCAGGCAGCTCGACGGTCGAGCTCGCCGACTTGACGAACTCCCCCATCTCCTTGAACTTCTCGAGAACAAACTTGCTCTCGACCCCGAACTCTTTGGCGAGCTCGTGGACTCGGGTCTTAGCCACAATTCTCCTTCTGGCCACAGACCCAAATCCTGGGTGAAACCTGTGACCGTTAGTGGTTGTAGAACACGCTCATCGCGAAGTACTCATCGAGTGCTCATGAGCTTTTGCTCCAGTTCCTGGTCGGTTGACCGTCGGCGACGGTCGTGGGTGTCTGGCGCGGGTCGAGGTATTCCTCCACCGGCGCGCTGGAAAGCCCACCGTCGGCCCGTAGGGCCCTGGTGAACGCCTTCCGGCGCACCGCGAGTTCGTAACACTCACGCGTGGGGTGCAGGTGCGCCCCTCGCCCGGGTGCGGTGGCTGTCGGATCGGGCACCACGGCCGGCTGGCCGTTGCGGTCCGAGCCGGCGGTCACCCGCAACAACTCGCGCTTGGCAGCTCGCTTCCGGCAACCCACGCACGTACGGACGGGTCCGTTCTGCGTAGTTTCTTCGAGGCGTGCCACCGATCCTTAACACTACCGCTTCCGGGGTTCGGTAGACGAAACCGGGGCACAGGTCGTTCTTATTCCGTGACCCGTGCTCACAGGACGGCGGCGATCTCCGGCCACGCCCGCAGGCCGAGCTCGCGGTCGGCCTCCTCCGATCCGCCCCACGCGATCCTCCGGCTGAGCGGGAGCACGGGCTCGCCGGGCAGCACGACCCGGTGGCCGGCATCGGGATGGGAGACCACGATCGTCTCCAGATCATGGGCCGTACGCCGCCGCCGGACCGCCTCCGCGAAGAGGACCGAGGGCCACAGCGCGTCGTCTCCCCCGGCGACCAGGACGACCTCACCGGCGATCCGCTCGACCGGGATGGTCGCGGCGGGGACGCGGTCGGCGTACTTCTCCAGGGCGGAGAGATAGGCCTCGCAGAACGACGGCAGCTCCCCGTCGGCCTCCTTGACGGCGTCCTCGATGGCCTCGTCGTCGAACGGCACGAACGGAACGGGCTCACCCCGCATCGTCCACGATGACCGCTGCGGCCGCTCCTCGCTGAGCCCGGCCCAGGAGACGTACGTCGGGGAGATCCCGACCACCGCGTCGATCTCGGGGTGGAGGGTGCCGAGCAGCAGCGCCGCCTGGGCACCCCAGGAGGTCCCGAGCACCACCAGCCGCTCGTAGCGGGAGTGGAGCTCGGTGAGGACGTCGTCGAACGTCTCCAGCGGCATCAGCCGGGCCTCGGCCGGCTGGCCGGGCCCGCCGAAGTAGCGGATCGAGGCCGCCGCGACCCCGTGCGAGGCGAGCATCCGGCACCGGTCGGTCTCGATCCGCCCCGAGGACCCCGAGAGCACGAGTACGCCGGTGGTGGCGCCCTCCGGCTCGACCAGGACGCCCTCCGAGCCGGTCAGAGTGGTCTCACGCACGATCAGGCGACCGGGGTCTCCTCGTCGGAACGGATGTCGATGCGCCAGCCGGTCAGGCGGGCGGCGAGGCGGGCGTTCTGCCCCTCCTTGCCGATGGCCAGCGACAGCTGGTAGTCGGGCACGACGACCCGGGCCGACTTGGTCGCCTCGTCGATGATCGTGACCGAGGAGACCCGGGCCGGGGAGAGCGCGGAGGCGACGAGCACCTTCGGGTCCTCGGACCAGTCGACGATGTCGATCTTCTCGCCCTGCAGCTCCGACATGACCTGACGGACCCGCTGGCCCATCGGGCCGATGCAGGCACCCTTGGCGTTGACGCCGGGGACGGTCGACTTGACCGCGATCTTGGTGCGGTGACCGGCCTCACGGGCGATCGCGGCGATCTCGACGGTGCCGTCGGCGATCTCGGGCACCTCGAAGGAGAAGAGCTTCTTGACCAGGTTGGGGTGGGAGCGCGACAGGGTGATCTGCGGGCCACGCATGCCCTTGCGCACCGACACGACGAGAGCCTTGATCCGGGTGCCGTGGCTGTAGTCCTCGCCCGGGACACGCTCGGAGAGCGGGATGACGCCCTCGAGGCGGCCCAGGTCGACGAGCACGTCGTCAGGGTTGCGGCCCTGCTGGATGACGCCGGAGAGGATGTCGCCCTCCTTGCCGGAGAACTCGCCGAACTTCACGTCGTCCTCGGCGTCGCGCAGGCGCTGCAGCACGATCTGCTTGGCGGTGGTCGCGGCGATCCGGCCGAAGCCCTCGGGCGTGTCGTCGTACTCCCCCACGACGTTGCCCTCGTCGTCGACCTCGGAGGCCAGGACGCGTACGTGCCCGGTCTTGCGGTCCAGGTCGACCCGCGCCTTGGTCTGGGCGCCCTCGGTCTTGTGGTAGGCGGTCAGGAGTCCCTGCTCGATCGCCTCGACGAGCACATCGAGCGAGATCTCCCGTTCCCGCTCCAGCATCCGCAGGATGCTCATATCGATGTCCATGGCCTACTCCCCCTCGTCGATCCGCTTGAACTCGATCTGCACAAGCGCCTTCTTCACGTCCGCGTACGCCACCTCTCGGCGCTTGCCGCTCACCTCGAGGCTGACCCGCTCCTCGTCGGACTCCTTGACGCGTCCGGTGAACGCGGAGCCGTCGGCGGCGGTGACCTTGACCAGGCGACCCTTGTTGCGGCGCCAGTGGCGCGGCAGGGTCAGCGGCCGGTCGACACCGGGAGAGGTCACCTCGAGGGTGTAGGGCTGCTCGCCCATGACGTCGGACTCGTCGAGGACCCGGTTGACCTCACGGGTTGCCTCGGTGACCTCCTCATGGGTGATCCCGCCGTCCTTGTCGACGGCGATCCGCAGGATCCGGCGCTTGCCGGCCGGCGTGATCTCCACGGCCTCGATGTCGAGACCCAGGGCCAGAAGCGGGTCCCCGAGGGCCTTCTCGATGGCACTCGTGATCGCGTCCTTCCGCTCAGCACTCAACGCGATCTCCCCCTGCATCCTGTTGTCCGGTCCTGTTGTGGCTGGTCCGATTGTCTGGGCCTCCGAGCACACGGCGCCACTGACGAAACCATACCTGTACGCCTCGGGTGTCTCGAAACAGCGCGCGGCTGTGTTGGAAAGCCGCTGACGCGACTCGCACCGGGTGTCGTTAGGGTTCCTCACGTGACCAGCGCACGTGCCCTTCGGATGCTCTCGCGACGCACCGCCGTGGGTGTCGCCGTGGTCGCTCCGCTGGCCGCCTCGGCGTGTTCGGCCTCGGAGGTGCTGGATCCTGTCAAAGCGCCCCCACCGAGCACTCCCCCGGCCCCCGCGAACCCTGACCAGAGTGTGATCGATGCCACGGTTGCGGAGGTCCTCGGCGCCGACGAGGGCGCTCCGTCAGCGTTCGCGAAGCTCCATCGCGTGCACATCGAGGCGCTGGCGCCGACCAAGGGCGTAGCCGCCGTCCCCGCGAAGGGGCGCTGGCAGGACCGCCAGGTCGCCCTGGTCACGACGCTCACCGCCGCCGCCGGGAAGGCGGCCGACCCGCAGCTGATCACGCTGCTCGCCTCGGCCGCCGCCGGCCAGCAGCAACTCCTGCACGGCAGGGGGCTCGCATGAGCGAGCGCCAGCGAGCGACATCAGAGGTCAGGCCGCCGGCTCCGTATGCTTTCGTCTCCTCGACGGAGGCGGCGGCATGACGGCGGCGAACTCGGCCTCGACGGAGGCGGTCCAGGCGGCGCTCGCGGTCGAGCACGCCGCGATCTACGTCCTGGGGGCGCTGGGCGGGCGCACGTCGGCCGCGTCCTCGCCGGCCCTCGCGCGGGCGCTCACCGATGCGTACGACGACCACGTGAACGCCCGCGAGGCCTTGGCCGCGCACGTGGTGGCCGCCGGGATCGAGCCGGTGGCGCCCTCCGCCGTCTACGACCTGCCCGCGCGGATCCGGTCGGATGCCGGCATCGGCGCGGCGGCCCTGCGGCTGGAGAAGGACACCACCGCGACCTATCTCTCGCTGGTGCCGAAGGCGGCCGGCGTCGACCGGACGCTGCTGATCCAGCTGCTCTGCCGGGCCGCTGCGCGACAGCTCGACCTGGGCGCCGAGCCGGTCTCGTTCCCAGGGACCTGAGGCCGGCCCGGCCCGTCGAAAACGGACTTGGCCCGCGAACCGTCCGGCGCGGGAGACTCCCGAGATGTCTCCCGAGACCGGGCGGCTCGCGGGCCAGGTTGTGGCCTGGACACGAGGCCTGAGAAGTCGCCTGCGGCTGAACCTCTCTTGCAGAAGTATGCAATCCCCACTCAGGATGGCCCAGACCCGCAAAGTCGCATTGCAAGAACTTGCAATTTCTCCCGGTGTCATTCCCAGGAGCGAACGATCTGGTGTATGTCGCTCAGTCGCTGTGCGACGGCGTCCGGGGTGCCCTCGCTGTGGCCCACCTGGCTGCTCGGGATGTTGCTGTGCGGGATGTGGATCGCCCGCAGACCAGCCTTCTGAGCACCGTACACATCATCGAAGAGCCTGTCGCCCACATAGACGCATCGAGACGGATCCGAGACCTTCACCGCGTCCATCGCCGCGTGGAAGGCCTCCGCGGCCGGCTTCGTCCACGGCACCTCCGAGGTGTAGACGTCGCCGTCGAGCAGGTCGAGCACCCCGTCGCGCTCGAAGAACCCGCGGTGCCACGCGCGCGGCCAGATCGTGTTGGACAGCACCCCGACACGTACGCCATCGGCGCGGAGCGCCTCCCACAGCGGCCCGACCTCGGGGTCGGTGAGGGTGTGCGGCTCCCAGAACTCGTAGTAGGCGTCGAGCAGCTCCGGGTCGTGCTCGAGGCCGGCCTCGTCGAAAAGGTCGCTGATCGCCGAGCTCTGCTGGTGGTCGCGGCTGCGGGCCCAGATCGTGTCGCCGGCCCGGTGGAGCCTGGTCGCGTTGACCGGGTGGTCGTCGTCGCAGGCACCCTTCACCGCCTGGGCCAGCGCCAGCGACTCCGCGTGGAAGTCGATGTCATGCCACTTCGTCAGCGTGCCGCCCCAGTCGAAGATCACCGCGTCGATCGCCATGGCCCGACCCTATCGACGCGCGGTCTCACATGTGTCCGGTCTCCAGATAGGAGCGGTGCCAGGAGAGCGCCTCGCCGAGCAGGTGCGGGGTGTGCATGGCGTCGGGGCGCTCGCGCTGGGCCCGTTCGAAGTAGTCCACGAGGCGGTCGCGGTAGTCGGGGTGAGCGCAGCGGTCGATGATCTTGCGCGCCCGTGCCCGCGGCGAGAGTCCACGCAGGTCGGCCAGCCCCTGCTCGGTGATCACGACCTGCACGTCGTGCTCGGTATGGTCGACGTGGCTGACGAACGGCACGATCGAGGAGATCGCGCCGTTCCTGGCGGTCGAGGGCGACACGAAGAAGTTGAGGTAGGCGTTGCGGGCGAAGTCGCCCGAGCCGCCGATGCCGTTGACGATCGAGGAGCCGGCGACGTGGGTGGAGTTCACGTTGCCGTAGATGTCGGCCTCGACCATGCCGTTGATGGCGATCAGGCCGAGCCGCCGGACGACCTCGGGGTGGTTGGAGATCTCCTGCGGCCGCAGCAGGATGCGGCCCTTGTAGTGGTGGATGTCGTCGTTGAACCGCCGTGCGCCCTCCTCGGAGAGCCCGAACGACGTCGAGGAGACGCCGATCAGCTTGCCCGAGTCGAGCAGGTCCAGAAGGCCGTCCTGGATCGTCTCGGTGTAGGCCGTCAGGTGCTCGAACTCGGCGTCCTGGAGGCCGGCGAGGACCGCGTTGGCGACGTTGCCCACGCCGGCCTGGAGCGGGAGCAGGCTCGAGTGCAGCCGGTCGTTGCGGACCTCGTGGCGGAGGAAGTCCACGAGGAGGTCCGCCATCGCGCGGCTGTCGTCGTCGATCGGGCGCAGCGGCGAGTTGCGGTCGGGCCGGTCGGTCTCGACGACGGCGACCACCTTCTCCGGATCGACCCGGAGGTAGGGGTCGCCGATGCGCTGCATCGGCGTGGTCAGCTGGATCGGCGCCCGCTGCGGTGGCAGCCGGGTGCCGTAGTAGATGTCGTGGAACCCCTCGAACCCACGCGGCTGCCAGCTGTTGACCTCGAGGATCACCCGGTCGGCGTTCTCCAGCCAGGTCTTGTTGTTGCCGACGCTGCTCGTGGGCACGAGCAGCCCGTTGGGCAGGATCGCGGCCACCTCGACCACGGCCACGTCGAGGTCCCCGTAGAAGCCGTACCAGCTGTGCTGGGCGACGTGGGAGAGATGTACGTCGACGTACTCGACCTCGCCGGAGTTGATCTGCTGGCGCAGCAGCGGGTCGCCGTTGTAGGGCAGCCGCTTGGAGAGCCCGTGCGCGTCGGCCAGCACGCCGTCGAGGTCGGGTGCCGTCGAGGCCCCGGTCCATGCCTGGACCCGGAACTCCTCACCCTCCGCGTGCGCCGCCCGCATCCGCTCCGCCAGCGCCGCCGGCACCGCCTTCGGGTGTCCGGCCCCGGTGAATCCGGAGAAGCCCACGGTCTCCCCCGGGCCGATCTGCTGGGCCGCCTCCGCGGCGCTCGTCAGCCGTCCGGCGAGCGTGCGGTCAAGAATCCTGTCCCCCGTCATGGGATCGATCTTGCCCCAACCGCCACCGCCGAATCCGCAGAAGTGGCGGCCGAGAATGCAGTTGTGGGCGACGAAACTCGAGTTTCGTCGCCCACAACCACGGATTCGGCGGGTGGGTCAGCCCGTGACGACCTCGGTGAGGTGAGCCACCGCGTCAGCGAGAGCGACCTCGGTCTTCTCCCCGCTCTTGCGGTCCTTGACCTCGACCTTGCCCTCGACCAAGCCCTTGCCGACCGTCACGATCGTCGGTACGCCGATGAGCTCGGCGTCCTTGAACTTCACACCGGGCGAGACCTTGGGGCGGTCGTCGTAGAGCACGTCGATGCCCGCCGCCTCGAGCTCTTCGGCGAGCTTCGAAGCAGCCTCGAAGACGGCGGCGTCCTTGCCGGTCGCGACCAGGTGGATGTCGTACGGAGCGACGTTGCGGGGCCAGGCGAGGCCGATGTCGTCGAGGGTGCCCTCGGCGATGGCGGCGACGGCACGGGTGACCCCGATGCCGTAGGAACCCATGGTGACGGTGACCAGCTTGCCGTTCTCGTCGAGCACCTGGAGACCCAGCGCGGCGGCGTACTTGCGGCCGAGCTGGAACACGTGGCCCATCTCGATACCGCGCGCCAGCGTCAGCGGACCCGAACCGTCGGGGGCCGGGTCGCCCTCGCGGACCTCGGCGGCCTCGATGGTGCCGTCGGGGGTGAAGTCACGGCCGGCGACGAGGTCGATGACGTGCTTGCCCTCGACGTTGGCGCCGGTGACCCAGCGGGTGCCGGTGACGACTCGCGGGTCGACCAGGTAGCGGATCTTCGACACCGACGACTCCCCCAGCGCCTGGGGTCCGATGTAGCCCTTGACCAGCTCGGGGTGCTTCTTCAGCTCGACGTCGTCCATGGGCTCGACCTCGATCGGCTCCAGCTGGCCCTCGAGGCGCTTGATGTCGACCTCGCGGTCGCCGGGGAGGCCGATCGCGAGCGGCTCGGAGGTGCCGTCGGGGTGGCGCAGCATCACGAGCACGTTCTTCAGCGTGTCGCCGGCCTCCCAGGGACGGTCCTCACGCGGGAAGGCGGCGTTGAGGTGGTCGACGAGGGTCTGGATCGTCGGGGTCTCCGGGGTGTCCTCGGCGTGGGCCGCGGGCACACCCTCGTAGGAGAGCTCCTCGGGGGCCAGCGTGGTGACCGCCTCGACGTTCGCGGCGTAGCCGCCGGGCGAGCGCACGAAGGTGTCCTCGCCGGCCTCGGAGACGGCCAGGAACTCCTCGGAGGCCGAGCCGCCCATCGCGCCGGAGGTGGCCTTGACGATGACGTACTCGAACCCGAGGCGGTCGAAGACCTTGACGTACGCGGCCCGGTGGGCGTCGTAGGACGCCGCCAGACCCTCGTCGGAGACGTCGAAGGAGTAGGAGTCCTTCATGATGAACTCGCGGCCGCGCAGCAGTCCCGCGCGGGGACGCGCCTCGTCGCGGTACTTCGTCTGGATCTGGTAGATCGACAGCGGCAGGTCCTTGTAGGAGCCGTAGAGATCCTTGACCAGGAGGGTGAACATCTCCTCGTGCGTGGGCCCGAGCAGGTAGTCGGCGTCCTTGCGGTCCTTGAGCCGGAAGATGCCGTCGCCGTACTCCGTCCAGCGGCCGGTCGCCTCGTAGGGCTCGCGGGGCAGCAGCGCCGGGAAGTGCACCTCCTGGGCGCCGATCGCGGCCATCTCCTCGCGGATGATCCCCTCGACCTTGCCGAGCACGCGCAGGCCCAGCGGCAGCCACGAGTAGATCCCCGGAGCGGCGCGGCGGATGTAGCCGGCACGGACAAGCAGCTTGTGGCTCGCGACCTCGGCGTCGGCGGGGTCCTCACGCAGGGTCCGCACGAACAGGGTCGACATACGGGCGATCATGCGGGCAAGCGTACGGCGCACCGGACCGCTCCCGCGAACCGGTTGGAATTGGCGTTGCAACCTCGACGACGGCCCGCGCATCTTTACCTTCATGAGAGGTATCCGAATCCCGGCACTGGCCACGGCCATCCTTGCTGCTCTCATGCTCCCGGTGACGTTCCTGTCACCGGCTTCTGCTGCCACATCCGTCAGCGTCCGACCGCTCCCGCTACCCCTGGGAGAGCCACCGACGGTCCCCTACATCGCCGGCTCCGACGGCGACTTCGACGTCGTCGACGGCACGACCAGGGTCGTCATCCCGACGAACGAGTTCGACACCGCCGGCCTGGTCGGCGTCGCCGGCGCCGGCTATCTGGTGCGCATCTTCGCCGGTGACCGTGTCCCCGACCGCGTCGTACGCGTGGAGCCGGGCAAGACACCGAAGCAGTTCGCCGAGCTGGAGTACTACGAAGCGTCCAGGCTCTCGTCCAACGGGCGCTACCTGCTGGTGAGCGGCTACCCGAGCACCGCGGTGGTGCGCGTCCTGGACGCGGTGACCGGCCACCAGGTCGCCCGCCACTCCTTCCGGACCTCCACCGAACCGCTCCCCCTCGACGTACGCGGCACCAAGGTCGTCATCGGCGGCTGGTCCCCCGCCCGGACGATGGTCTGGGACTGGAGCACCGGAGCCGTCTCGACGACCGCGAACCGGTCCGCGTACGAAGCCTCCTACGCGACCAACAAGCTGGCGAGCTACACCAGGCGACCCAGCGATGCGGGCGCCTGCTCCGTCGTCTCCAGCCTCACCAGCCCCGGCGCCACCTCGTGGCGCACCTGCACCGAGAAGGTGGCCGCCTTCTCCCCCGACGGCGCCCGCGTCGCCACCGAGCCGATCGAGCACCAGGACGTCGCGTACTTCGTCAAGCGCCGCAGCATCAACGGCACGCTGCTGACCACGTACACCAACCCCAACGGGGTCTGGACGGGAGCCTGGGAGACCAATACCCGGATCCTGCTGGAGTCCTACCCCAACGACGGCCCCGGCTGGCTGGTCCGCTGCGAGGCATCCGCCTGCGAGCGCGCCGCCGAGGGACGGATCGGACTGCCCTGATGAGGACGACGATCATCCGCATGCTGGCCGGGCCGGCACTGGCCGCCCTCGCGCTGTCACTTCCCGGGGTCCTCTCGCCGGCGTCCGCCGCGGCCGACGTCGACGTACGTCCCTACACCCTGCCGATCGGCGAGAGCCCGACGGTTCCCTACCTCGACCGACCCTCGGACACGTCGGTCGTGGTGGTCGACCCGGCGACCGGCACGAAGACGCCGGTGGAGCATGTCGGCGACGACCTCGACTTCTTCGAGCTCCTGGGCCGCTCCGGGAGCGGGTTCGTGCTGCGGATCCGCAACCGCGACATCGACAAGATCGTCCGGGCGCAGCTCGGTGCCCCACAGAAGTCCCTCACCGACATGTACTACGCGGACGTCGCCAGGCTGTCGGCCGACAACCGCTACCTGCTCAACACGGCCACCCTGAGCAGCGGCGGGATCCAGGTGCAGGTTCGCAACACCACCACCGGCGCGGTCGTCGCCCGGCGCACCTTCAAGGCATCGACCAAGCCCGATCCGATCGACGTCAGCGGCACCCGCGTGCTCGTGGGTGGCTACAGCACCCCGCGCACGATGATCTGGGACTGGAAGGCCGGCACGGTCAAGACGATCGCCTCCCGGGCGGCGTACGCGGGCGGCTTCGCCGTCAACAGGCTGGCGACCTACACCAAGAACCCGTCGGCTCCCGACGCCTGCTCGGTGGTCTCCACCATCACCGCCCCGGGCGCCACCCTGTGGCGCGGCTGCCTCGAGGCGGTGGCGTCCTTCTCGCCCGACGGTGCCCGCTTCGCGACCGATGCGATCGCCCACGAGAGCGCGGTCGTCGTCCGGCGGCGCAGCATCCGAGGCACGCTGCTGACCACCTACCGGAACCCCAACAAGGTGTGGATGCACGCCTGGGAGAGCAACACCCGGATCCTGGTGCAGTCCTACCCGGCTGACGGGGGCGGCGCATGGTTGGTGCGCTGCGAGACCACCGACTGCGAACGCGCCTGGCGGTCGTACTACTGAGAGATCAGAACATGATGGTGGAGAAGCGGGCCGTCTCGAGGAAGCCGGCCCGCTCGTAGGCCCGGCGCGCGGGAGCGTTCCACTCGTTGACGTAGAGCGAGACGCGTGGAGCGATCTCGTTGCGGACGATGTCGCAGACCGCGGCCATCCCGCGCGCCGCGAGCCCCTCGCCGCGTCGGTGCTCGGGCACCCAGACGCCCTGGATCTGGGCCGCCTCGGGGGTGGCGCAGGCGACCTCGGCCTTGAACACGACCTCGCCGTCCTCGATCCGCGCGAAGGACCAGCCGCGCGAGATCAGCTGGAGCACACGGGCCCGGTAGAGGTCGCGGCCGCCACCGGTCTCCGGCGAGATCCCGACCTCCTCGGTGTACATCGCCACGCACGCCGGATAGAGCACCTCCATGTCGGCGCGGACGGTGCGGCGTACGAACGGGTCGGGGTCGACCAGGCTCTGCAGCTGCTGCTCGAGGTGGGGCTGCTCCCAGCGCTGGTCGCGGGGCTCGCCCCAGGACTCGCCGATCGAGCCCCACAGCGCCCGGACCGCAGGCTGCCGCCCGACGATCGTGGAGACGGTGCGTACGCGGCTGCGGGCCCGTTCGCCGAACGCGAAGGCGTCGTCCTCGGTGGCCTGGATGGGGACCAGGTTGGCGCCGACGTGACAGGCCGCGACCAGGTCGCCGCCGTCCCAGCGCCCCCAGATCTCGCCGCCGAGCCAGCGCGGCTCGAGGTTGGTGGTGCGCGCCCGGTATTCGGCGAACACGTTCACCACCGGATCGAGGGCGGTCAGCTCCAGGAACGCGCCGAGATCACCCGCATGCAGCGGGCGGATCCCTTGGCGCGTGGTGAGCATGTCACCGAGCCTAGGGCCAATCCGGTCGTACGTCGCCCTGCGGCTCGCTGGCCGGATCAGGCGCTGGGTCGATTTGCGCAAAAGGTGCGTTCGATCGTGTGCATTCGCTCGCGGATGGTCTTGAGGCGTACGTCGTGACCGGCCTCGCCGGTGTCGCCCCAGACCGCCCGGCCCACCATCACGCCGCTCGCACCGAGCGCACGGACCTGCGGCAGGCGCTCGCCGAAGTCGTCCCAGCCCATCCCGTCGGAGCGCGC
Organism: Nocardioides sp. NPDC126508; assembly: GCA_040302365.1. Taxonomy (GTDB): domain Bacteria; phylum Actinomycetota; class Actinomycetes; order Propionibacteriales; family Nocardioidaceae; genus Nocardioides. Next base: position 36,592 of record JBEOUM010000001.1, on the reverse strand, counting down.
GACCCAGGAGGCTCGGGCGACGTCGGCTCGGCCGATGGCCGCAAGACCCTCGTCGTTGACCTTGAGCTTGAGCACGATGCCGCCGCACCTCGACCGGGTGGCGAGCCTGGCGAGATCCTCGAGGCAGCCCGGCGTCGTGCAGTAGGGCTCGAGGAAGACCCGGTCGTAGCCGGGGAGACGCTCCATGATGGCCAGCGCCATCGGCGCGCAGGCGGCCCGGTGGTCGTCGAACCCGACCTTCACCGCGTCCGTCGACCGCTCGGGGACGACGAGATCGTCGACGGCGTCGATGTCCGGGAGCCCCGCGCAGGCGAGCTCGCGGCGTACGTCGCCGTGCCCCTGCGTGGGACGCACGACGATGCCCCAGCCGGGGGTGTCGGCCACCAGATCGAGGATGCCGGGCCTGATGTCGGAGGAGTCCGGGGTGCGGAACAGCGCGTCGTCCGCGTGATCGATGGCAAGCCAGAAATTGGTCACTGTTGTCGCCAGTCTGAGAAGGGAGGAAGAAGGCGTTGTGGAGGCGCTAGGCGAAGCCTAAGCAGAGCGACCGCGCATCACCGGCATCTTGTGTGAATTGAAGATTTCGGGTCGCGCCGCCGCCGGTCAGTACTCCCCGCCGTCGGCGACGATGCACTGCCCGTTGATCGCGCCGGCGACGTCGGAGGCGAGGAAGACGCAGACCTTCGCGACGGCGTCGGCGGTGACGAACCGGTGGCCGGGGATGCGCGCGGCCCGGTAGGCGATGTACTGGTCGACGGTCACGCCCTCCTTGCGGGCGTGCTTGACGAAGACCTGCCGCGAGGACTCGCTCCACATCGGGCCCGGAGCGACGACGTTGGCCCGGACGATGCCCTCCTCCTCCTGCGCGATCGCCTGGGCGAGCCCGGTCAGGGCGTGCTTGGACACGCCGTAGGCGGCCCGTCGTGACGGCGTACGGATCCCGAAGACGGAGCTGACCAGGACGACCGCGCCGGAGCGCGCGGCGCGGAGCTTCGGGAGCGCGAGCGAGGCCGTGCGCCACGCCGAGGTCAGGTTGAGGTCGAGGGTCAGCTGCCACTCGGACCGGTCGATCTCGGCGACGGTGTCGGGGCTGGGGTTGATGCCGGAGCAGTTGATCAGCCCGGACAGGGTCTCGAACCCGGCCAGCGTCTCGGCCAGGGCGTCCACGCCGGTGTCGGTGGTCAGGTCGCCGGCGACTCGGGCGACGGCACCGGTCTCGTCGGCCAGGTAGGCCAGCTCGGTGGTGCGGCTGTAGGCGTGCAGGATCACCGGCGTGCCCTCCGCGGTGAGCCTGCGCGCGACCGCGCTGCCGAGGTCGCCGGTCGCACCGAGGACGAGCACGGGAGGTCGTGGCGGGGTGCCTGGCTCAGACGCTGTGCTCATGGCGCTCCTTGATCCGGTGGATCGCCGACCTCACCACGTCCTGATGGGCGGGCGGCAGTCCAGTGAGACCTTCGAGATGGCTCAGGCAAGTGATATCACCCATTTGCCCGAGCCGGTATGCGGTGATCGGAATCGCCGGGGCGAGGACCGGATGGTGCAGCCGGCGGACCAGTGCATCGGTGATGTCGGTGCCCCAGCCGAGCACGTCACGCTCGCGGGCGACCGCACCCGGGTCCTCCTCACGGTTCAGGATCTCGAGATAGCCGTCGACCGGGACCCGGCCGCGCAGGATCAGCTGGAACATCGCCGCCTTGCGCAGGAACAGGGACCGGAACGCCTCGAGCACGAACTCCAGCTCGTCCCAGTAGCGCTCCGGCGCCTGGTCGAGGAGGTCGCCGTAGTCCTCGCGCTCCTCGGTCAGGTAGAGGCAGATCAGGCGGTCCATCCAGGACAGGCTCTCGCGTACGCTCAGCCGGGCCACGGCGTCGAGGTCACCGGGCTGGAACCCGGCCTTGAGGAACGTCATCACCAACGGCCCCATGTGCATGTCGGCGAAGCGGGCGCCGTCGAGGGCCATGCCGTGCCCGTCGCGCAGCCGGTCGCGGATGCCCTCGGCGACGAAGTACTGGTAGAAGGTCTCGTGGGCGAACTCCGCCGACTCCACCGAGTCCTTGGTCCGCCCGGTCACTCCGAAGACCTCGGAGTGGTCGAGCAGGTCCGCGATCCATTCGTACGTCAGGAAGTCCCGTTGCCGGGTGATGTCGAGGTCGCGCTGCAGGTTGGCGAAGAGCCACTCCGAGACGCGCGGGACCGGGATCAGGTCCTGCTCCTGCGAGGCCGGCTCGTCCATCCCGGTGAACAGGTCCCAGGCGATGTCCCGGTAGGTCTGGAACCGCACCCGGCTGGGGATGCGTGAGCTCTTCCGGTCCCACGGCTGACCGCAGACGTGCTTGAGGTGGACCGTGTAGCCGTCCCACTGGGTGCGGGGAGCCGCCACGCCCTCCTCGAGGGAGGCGTAGAGCTGCTTGAGGACCATCGGGGTCGCGGGGAAGAACCCGCCGCCGCGCTCCATCTCCGCGGCCAGGTTGCGCAGCTTGTCGTCGCCGCCGCGTTCCTCGCCGAGGGCGCGGACCTCGTCCGGGGAGATCGGCTCGACGCGTACGACCACCGCCGCCTCGACGCCGAGGTCCTCCAACCGCGCCGGGCTGCGCAGCTGCTCGGCGAGCTCGTCGCGCTCGGTCTGCAGGTTGCGCTTGCTGATCACCACGAACCGGCCGCCACGGCCGAACGCGGAGCGGAGCTCGCTCAGGTCGGGGCGGGTGACGCCGTGCTCCTCGGCGCTGGAGGAGATCAGGTCGAAGTCGTCGATGACGACCGGCGAGCGGTCCTCGCCGACCAGGTCGCCGTAGTCGACCGCGCCGTCGCGCAGGCTGATGTAGCGCACCTGCTCCCTCGACGCGGTCCACTCCCGGACCTCGATCGTCTTGCCCGAGCCCGAGGGGCCGGTGAGGAAGAAGAGGTTGGACTCGGTGTTCTCCAGCCACCTGCCCAGCGCCTCGACGAGCGGGATCGTGGCCTGCTCGGTCGCGAGCCCGCTCAGCGCCGCCACCCGGGCTCGCGGGAAGGTCAGCCGGGAGCTGGTGGTCGTCGGCGACGCCGGGGCCGCGAGCGTGGGCGCCAGCACGGGACCGGGTGGCTCGGCTTCCGCGTCGCGCCAGGCGTACGCCTTCCACCACTTCGCCTGCCAGATGCCGGTGTTCTTCCGGATCCACTCCCCGCGATGGGTGGGGTCGAGGGTGCGGGGCACCGACCCGCCCACCACCCGGATGAGCTCGTCGAGCGGCATCAGCTTCGAGCCGGACGTACGCCGGTAGAAGGTGCTCCTGGCCATCGCCACACCGGCGCCGCCATCAGCTTTTCCGGTCACCTGCCGGACCCAGGCGCGCAATTCACTGTTGAACTGCTCTGGTGAGAGAGATTCGTCGGTCATTGCCCCTCGCCGAGTCGCCCGCGTTCGCGGTTGGAAGTATCCCGCAGGTGTCCCAATTCTGTCCCAGAAACGTCCCAACTCACCTGGGACTGTCTTCACATCGTCCCCACTCCCGCCCGCCCTCTGGCGAGACACATGTGGCCTCCGCCACCTTGGGAGTTGTCCCCACAGGGACAGCGCCGGCCCCACCTACGGGCCCCACCGCTGAAGGAGATGATGACCATGAGGAACCACAAGTTCAGCATCGCCACCTTCGCCGTCACGCTTCTTGTCGTGTTCGGCTTCAACCAGCTGCTCAGCGCCGAGCCGCCCACGTGCCAGGCAGCCGCCGGCACCTCGTCCGTGTCCGTCGTCCTCACGGAAGGAGCGCTGTCATGAACGGCAACTTCATGCGCCTCGGCGATACCGTCAAGGCTCACGGCGGCGTACGTTCCGGAAAGCGCGGTGTCGTCGTCGCCACCGCCGCAGGCCGCACCAAGGTCCGCTTCAACGGCAGCAGCGGGACCCGCTGGGTGCGCAGCAGCAACCTGAGGTCCACCGGCAGCGGCTCGCTGTCCTGGATCCTTCCGGTCAAGGCCGCACTCGTCCTGTTCCTGGTCGTACCGGGTCTCCGGTTCGTCGTCGTCTACCTGTGGACCCACGGCGGACTCGACGGCTTCGCCACGGCCCTCGGAACCCAGATGGGCCAGGCCGCACTCGCCTGGGGCCATCTCGTCACCACGGACCCGCTCGGAGCCCTGCTCCACCTCGGGTTCCTCGGCGTGGTCTCGAGGCTGATGCACTGGTGAGACCACACAGACCTTCGAGGCGTACACAGGGGGACGCCTCGGAGCACAAGAAGAAGCCCGGTCCGAGACTCGGACCGGGCTTTCCTGCGTACGCGGGGGGATGCTCACCGAGGTAACTCGGTGAACATCCAGCCCCTCAGTTGCTGACCGAAACCTGCGCGCCGGCGCCTTCGACGGGCTCCATGCCCTCGGCGATCTTCATCGCCTCCTCGATGAGCGTTTCGACGATGGCGGCCTCGGGGACGGTCTTGATGACCTCGCCCTTGACGAAGATCTGGCCCTTGCCGTTGCCGGAGGCGACACCGAGGTCGGCCTCGCGGGCCTCGCCGGGGCCGTTGACCACGCAGCCCATGACGGCGACCCGCAGGGGGACCTCGAGGCCGTCGAGGCCGGCGGTGACCTGCTCGGCCAGGGTGTAGACATCAACCTGCGCGCGGCCGCAGGACGGGCAGGAGACGATCTCGAGGCGGCGCGGCTTGAGGTTGAGCGACTCCAGGATCTGGATGCCGACCTTGACCTCCTCGACCGGCGGAGCCGACAGCGAGACGCGGATGGTGTCTCCGATGCCCTGGCTGAGCAGGTGGCCGAAGGCGACCGAGGACTTGATCGTGCCCTGGAAGGCCGGGCCGGCCTCGGTGACACCGAGGTGGAGCGGCCAGTCGCCGGCCTCGGCGAGCAGCTCGTAGGCGCGGACCATCACGACCGGGTCGTTGTGCTTGACCGAGATCTTGAAGTCGTGGAAGCCGTGCTCCTCGAAGAGGCTGGCCTCCCAGATCGCCGACTCGACGAGCGCCTCGGGGGTGGCCTTGCCGTACTTCTCCAGCAGCCGCTTGTCGAGCGAGCCCGCGTTGACGCCGATCCGGATGCTCGTGCCGTGGTCCTTCGCGGCCGCGGCGATCTCCTTGACCTGGTCGTCGAACTTGCGGATGTTGCCCGGGTTGACCCGGACAGCGGCGCAGCCGGCCTCGATGGCGGCGAAGACGTACTTCGGCTGGAAGTGGATGTCGGCGATCACCGGGATCTGCGACTTCTTCGCGATCGCCGGCAGGGCGTCGGCGTCGTCCTGGCTCGGGCACGCGACCCGGACGATGTCGCAGCCCGACGCGGTGAGCTCGGCGATCTGCTGCAGCGTGGAGTTGACGTCGGAGGTGAGCGTGGTCGTCATCGACTGCACGGAGATGGGGCTCTCGCTGCCGACGCCCACCGACCCGACCTTGATCTGGCGGGTCTTGCGGCGGGGGGCGAGCACCGGAGCAGGCGCTTCCGGCATACCGAGGGGGATGGACGTCATGTCTACCAATCTTACGTGCGGGTCAGGCCTGGAGATGAAGCGGGACGACGAGGTCGGCGACGATCAGGACAACACCCATCACCAGGAGCGCCGAGGCCACGACGTACGCCACCGGCAGCAGCTTCGCCGGGTCGGCATGTCCCGGCTCGGGCCGCCGGAAGGCCTTGGCGAAGGCGCGGCGGATGCCCTCCCACAGCGCCGTCGCGATGTGACCGCCGTCGAGCGGCAGGAGTGGGACGAAGTTGAAGATGCCGATGAAGAGGTTGAAGCCGGCAAGCAGGCCGGCGAACATGACGACCTTCTCCGTGATGTCGAAGTTGTCGTTGACAGCGATCTCTCCGGCGATCCGGCCACCGCCGACGATGCTGACCGGACCGTTCGGGTCACGCTCCTCGACACCGACGATCGCGAGCGCGACATGCCAGACCTTGACCGGCAACCGCACAATTGCGTGGACGGCGTTGTAGGTCTGGGCAGCCAACTCCTTCACCACGTAGACCGGACCTTCTTTGGTGACCTCGATGTGAGACTTCGGCGACATGCCGAAGAACCCGACCTTCGCGGTCTCGGGATCGGCGCTGGTGTCGTCGACGTCCTTGACCCGCTCCTGCACGACAGTCTTCGTGTGCAGCGTCATCTGCTCACCGCCGCGCTGAATGACGAGCGTCGCGTCGCCGTCCATGTTGTCGCGGATCAGTTTCTGCGCCACGCCCCACGAGGTCAGCTCGGTGCCGTTGAACGAGATCAGCTCGTCGCCGGGCTTCAGCCCGGCATCGGCGGCAGGGGTCGGCTTGTCGCTCTTGGTGCACTCGCGGCCCTGGTCCTCCCAGCTCAGCAGGCACTCCTGCAGGCTCGAGACGACCGGATGGCCTTGGTCGACGACTGGCTCGTGCACGCCGTAGGTGCCGGCGACGCCCCATGTGACGAAGAACGCGATCAAGATGTTCACCGACGGGCCGCCGGCCATCACGACGACCTTCTTCCACCAAGGCATCTTGTAGAAGAGCCGTGGCTCGTCCTCGGAACGGATCAGTTCCCACTCCGCCGAGCGGGCATCGCTGATCAGCTGCGTGAACATGCCGGTGTTGGACTTGCGGATCTTGAGCGCGCCGTCGACGGTGCGCTCGCCGAGCTGGTCAGCTCCCGGCGGCAGCATCCCGACGATCTTGACGTAGCCACCGAGCGGGATCGCCTTGAGGCCGTACTCGGTCTCCCCTACTCGCTTGGACCACACCGTCGGGCCGAAGCCGATGAAGTACTGCGTCACCTTCCCGCCGAACGCCTTGGCCGGAATCATGTGACCCAGCTCGTGCAGCCCGATCGAGATCAGGATCCCGAGGACGAACCCGAGGACAGCCAGAGTGAAGAGCAGGTAGTCCAGCGCGGTCATCGAATCTCCAGCATCCGAGTGGCTTCCTCGCGCGCCCAGGCGTCGGCGGCGAGCACATCCTCGATGGTGAGGCTGCCTTCCGAGCGTACGCCGTGGTGGGCTGCCATCACCTCCGCAATCGTGTCCACGATGCCGGTGAACGGGATCCGGCCGTCGTGGAAGGCATCCACGCAGACCTCGTTGGCCGCGTTGTAGACGGCGGGGTGGGTGCCGCCGCGGGTGCCGGCCTCGCGGGCCAGCCGCACCGCGGGGAAGGCGTCGTCGTCGAGCGGCTCGAAACGCCAGTCGGACGCCTTGGTCCAGTCGATCGGGGTCTCGGCGTCGGGCACCCGCTCGGGCCAGGCCATCCCCATCGAGATCGGCACCAGCATCGTGGGCAGCCCGAGCTGGGCGACGACGGCGCCGTCGGTGAACTCGACCATGGAGTGGATGTACTGCTGCGGGTGGACGACGACGTCGATCCGGTCGAACGGTACGTCGAAGAGCAGATGCGCCTCGATGACCTCGAGACCCTTGTTGACCAGGGTGGCGGAGTTGGTCGTGATCACCCGCCCCATCGCGAAGTTGGGGTGCTTGAGCGCCTGCGCCGGGGTGACCTCGGCGAGCTCGTCGCGGGAGCGACCGCGGAAGGGGCCGCCGGAGGCGGTGAGCACGAGCTTGCGCACCTCGTTCGCGGAGCCCGCGCGCAGCGACTGGGCGATCGCGGAGTGCTCGGAGTCGACCGGGACGATCTGCCCCTCGCGCGCGACCCGCTTGACCAGCGGACCTCCGATGATCAGCGACTCCTTGTTGGCCAGGGCGAGGGTGTTGCCGGCCTCCAGCGCGGCCAGCGTCGGACGCAGCCCGACGGCGCCGGTGATGCCGTTGAGCACCACGTCGGCCGGCTGCGCGGCGGCCTCGACCGAGGCCTCCTCCCCCAGCCCGGACAGCTTCGGGGCGAACTCGGCCACCTGCGCCTCGAACAGCTCCTTGTTGGCCCCGCCCGCGGTCAGTGCCACGACCCGGAACCGGTCCGGGTTGGCGCGTACCAGGTCGAGCGCCTGGGTGCCGATGGACCCGGTCGAGCCGAGGATCACCACGTCGCGTGGTCGCTGATCGTTCACCCCCTCATTCTCCCAGCAGAGGCTGAGAGGGCGCCAAGCGGCTGCCGCCGAGCACAGGAAAACTTCACGGGAAATAGCAACAGCCCCGGACTCCCCCACGGGTCCAGGGCTGTGCATGAAACGTTTTGCAACGTCTGGCCACAATTAAGCCACAAAGATGCACGCGAAGGCAAATCCTGAAACGCGCGTCCCAGTTAAATCTGCGTCAGATCAAGGGAGCGATGATGACACCGAGCCGCGGAGCGACGTGGCGGACCCACGACCGGGTCAGGTGCGAGTCGTCGTAGTAGGTGACCTTCTCCCCCACGACCAGCGGGCAGCGGTCCTCGGCGCACACGAAACGCTGGGTGTCGACGTACGTCGCCTCGGTGCCCTTCACGGCCGCCTCGGTGAGCTCGTTGCTGCTGGTCTCGCGCGAGTCGCGGTCACTGAGGCAGGAACGCTGGTCGGCGTCGGGGGCGCTGATGCAGTCGGCGGGGTTGTGGTCGACCTTGGGCACGTCACCGAGGACGACCACCCTCGGGGAGATCTCCCGGTAGGCCTTCACCGTGGTGCGTACCGCCTGCGACCACTGCTCGTCACGGCTCATCCCGTCGTAGGTCTTCGGCATGAAGAGCTGGCCACGGGCCGTCGAGACGATGGTGTCGGGGTCGAGGCGCCGGAGCCGGTCCGCGGTCCAGTCGCGGAACTCGTCGCACTCGGCCTGGGTCATCTTCTTGCCGCGGTGCTGGACCGGGTAGGGCGCACAGCCGACCTTCACGACCGGTACGACCCGGAAGCCGTTCTCCTTGCCGAGGTCGTCGAAGGCGGTCAGCCACATGCCGGCGTGGGAGTCGCCGACGACGGCGACGGTCTTCTTCGCGTCGGTGTCGCCGAGGGTGCAGTCGGCCGCGCGGGTGTCGCCGTAGTTGGCGTAGCAGTCGCCGTAGGTCTTCTGCCACCGGTCCTCGGTGATGTCCTCGCCGAGCACCGCCGGCGGGATCGGGCCACCACGGTCGGCGATGGCCAGGGCGGCGCGCAGCTCACGCTGGACCTGCGGAGGGCCGCCGGTCTCGGCGGCGGTGTCCGGCACCTCGTTGGCCGCGAACCACGCCTGTGCCTCGGCGACCCGCTCCCGCTCCGTGTACGCCGCATAGCCGGTGGTCAGCCAGCCGCTGCCGACCGCGAGCACGAGCGCGACCGGCCACAGGCCCAGCGAGCGCAGCCCGTGGGAGAGCACGGGCACCTGCTTGCGCTGGAACGGCAGCTCGATGAAGCGGTGGCTCAGCGCGGAGAGCAGCAGCGCGGCGGCGACCGCGACCGTCATCTCGAGGGCCGCGCTGCCGAGGTGGAGAAGCTCGGGGAGGAGCACGACCAGCGGCCAGTGCCACAGGTAGAGCGAATAGGAGATGTCGCCGACGTAGCGCAGCGGACGGACCGCGAGCAGCTTCGCGGTGGGGGCGTCGGCGCCCGAGGCCAGCAGCGCGACGGTGCCGAGCGTGGGCACCAGCGCCTGCCAGCCCGGGAAGGGGGTGGCCTCGCTGAACACGACGGTCGAGCCGAGGATCGCGGCCGCTCCCCCGAGGCCGGCCGCGACGCTCGCCGCGCCCTTGAGCCGTCCGCCCCAGCAGGCCAGCAGCGCCCCGGCGGCGAGCTCGTAGGCACGCGCGGGCGTGGAGAAGTAGGCGGCAGTAGGGTTCTCGCCGGTGGCGTGGACCGACCAGGCCAGGCTGGCGACGGCGATCACCGCGGCGACGACCGTGAAGCCCTTGCGACCGAGCTTGGGAATGAGCAGGAGCGCCAGCACCGGCCAGACCAGGTAGAACTGCTCCTCGACCGAGAGGGACCAGTAGTGCTGGAAGGGCGAGGGCTCGCTGGGCTGGAAGTACTGCACCCCCTCGGCCGCGAAGTGCACGTTGGCCAGGAAGAACGCGGCCCAGGTGCCGTCCGAGGCGGCGTCGGTGAGCCGGGTGGTGGGCAGCCGCCAGGCGGCGTACGCCAGGACGACCAGGATCACCAGGGTGGCCGCCGGCAGGATGCGCCGGGCACGGCGGGCGTAGAACTGCGGGATGCTGACGGTGCCGGACTCGTCGGCCTCACGCAGCAGCAGCGTGGTGATCAGGAAGCCGGAGAGCACGAAGAAGACGTCGACCCCGACGAAGCCGCCCTCGGCGTGCGGGAGCCCCGCATGGGCAGCGACCACCAGGCCTACGGCGACGGCCCGGAGACCTTGGACATCTGTCCGCCACTGCTTGGCTGACATGCGGGGTGCACCTCGTGTGGGGGTCGACTGCTTTCCATTGCTGGGTCCGGGTCGCGGAGGTACGCGAAACGGCCCTCGATGCTTTCACGGGCCGCGTCCGGCCCGCACATCGAGGGTCGCACGCCCACATGTTTGTCTAGCGGATTACTCGCCGATGAACGACATCACGTGCTTGATCCGGGTGTAGTCCTCGAACCCGTAGACGGAGAGGTCCTTGCCGTAGCCGGAGTGCTTGAAGCCGCCGTGGGGCATCTCGGAGATGTAGGGGATGTGGGTGTTGATCCACACCACGCCGAAGTCCAGGCGCTTGCTGACCCGCAGCGCGGTGGCGTGGTCCTTGGTCCACACGCTCGAGCCGAGGCCGTAGTCGACGTCGTTGGCGCACCGGAGCGCCTCGGCCTCGTCGGCGAACCGCTGCACGGTGATCACCGGACCGAAGATCTCGTGCTGGATCTGCTCGTCGTCCTGGCGGAGCCCGGCGAGGACAGTGGGCTGGTAGAAGTAGCCGTTCTCGCCGCCCTTCACGACTGCCGGTGCCCCGCCAGCCGCGATCGTCGCGTGGTCCGGGAGGCGGTCGACCATGCCTGCGACCCGGGCGAGCTGACCCGGGTTGTTGAGCGCGCCGACGTCTCGGTTGTCCCCGGGGAGCCCGACGGTCGTGTTGCGGGCCGCCTCGGCGAGGGCGGCGACGAACTCGTCGTGGATGCCGGCCTGCACCAGCACCCGGGTCGCGGCGGTGCAGTCCTGGCCGGCGTTGAAGTAGCCCGCCGCGGCGATGCCCGCGACCGCCTGGTCGATGTCGGCGTCGTCGAAGACGATCACCGGTGCCTTGCCGCCGAGCTCGAGGTGGACGCGCTTGACGTCGGCCGCCGCGCTCGCGGCGACCTCCATCCCGGCGCGCACCGAGCCGGTGATGGCGACCATCTGCGGTGTCTTGTGCCGGATCAGGGCCCGGCCGGTGTCGCGGTCGCCGGTGACCAGGTTGAGGACACCGGGCGGCAGGAACTCCTGGGCGAGCTCGGCCAGCAGCGAGGAGCTGGCCGGGGTGGTGTCGGAGGGCTTGAGGACGACCGTGTTTCCGGCGGCGAGGGCGGGGGCGATCTTCCACGACATCATCGCGAGCGGGTAGTTCCAGGGCGTGACCTGCCCGATCACGCCGATCGGCTCGCGTCGGATCCAGGAGGTGTGATCGGCCAGATACTCGCCCGCGCTCTTTCCCTCCAGGGTCCGGGCGGCGCCCGCGAAGAAGCGGAAGTGGTCGATCGTCGGCGGCAGCTCCTCCTCCAGGGTCAGCTGGAACGGCTTGCCGGTGTCCTTGACCTCCACGGCGGTCAGCTCCTCCGCCCGGGCCTCCATCGCGTCGGCGATCCGGAGCAGGGCCAGGGAGCGCTCCTGGGGCGTGGTCTCGCCCCAGCTCTCGAAGGCGGATGCTGCGGCGGCGTACGCCCTGTCGACGTCGGTCTCCCCCGACATCGGGGCCTGCGCGTAGACCTCGCCGGTGGCGGGGTCGACGACGTCGTACGTCGCGGCGTCGGCTGCCTCGCACAGCTCGCCCGCGATCACGTTCCTGAAGCTCTGGTCGGCCATGCGGTAGAGACTAACTCCTTCCTGTAACAGCGATGTCACAACTGAATCCGCAGTGATATTCGCACTTTGAAACGGATTCGCTTGCGAAAGCAAGATGCGGTAGGTGACCATGGAGTCATGACCGGCAACCACGAGCATCTGCAGCGCGACGCCAAGGACCACCTCTGGATGCACTTCACGCGGCATTCGAGCTACGCCGAGGCCGACGTGCCGATCATCGCCAGGGGCGAGGGCGCCTACATCTACGACATCGAGGGCAACCGCTACCTCGACGGCCTCGCCGGTCTCTTCGTCACCCAGGTCGGCCACGGGCGTGCCGAGCTCGCCGACGCAGGGGCAGCGCAGGCGAAGCAGCTGGCCTTCCACCCGCTGTGGTCCTACGCCCACGAGCCGGCGATCGAGCTCGCCGCCCGGCTGGCCGCGCTCGCCCCCGGCGACCTGAACCGGGTCTTCTTCACCAACTCCGGCTCCGAGGCCGTCGAGACCGCGTGGAAGCTCGCCAAGAACTACTTCAAGCTGCGCGGCAAGCCCGGCAAGCACAAGGTGATCGGGCGCAACATCGCCTACCACGGCACCACCCACGGCGCACTGTCGATCACCGGCCTGGCCGACATCAAGGCCCCCTTCGAGCCGCTGGTGCCCTCGACCTTCCGGGTGCCGAACACCAACATCTACCGCGCCTCCGAGATCACCGGCGGGCTGATGGACGGCAGCGACCCGGAGGCGTTCGGCCGCTGGTGCGCCGACCAGATCGACTTCGCGATCCGTGCCGAGGGCCCCGACACCGTCGCCGCGGTCTTCCTCGAGCCGGTGCAGAACTCGGGCGGCTGCTTCCCGCCTCCCCCGGGCTACTTCCAGCGGGTGCGGGAGATCTGCGACGACCACGACGTGCTCCTCGTCTCCGACGAGGTCATCTGCGCCTACGGGCGGCTCGGCACGATGTTCGGCGCGGAGCGGTTCGGCTACGTGCCCGACATGATCACCTCGGCCAAGGGGCTGACCTCGGGCTACGCGCCGCTGGGCGCCACGATCATCTCCGACAAGCTGATGGCTCCTTTCCTCGAGGGCGAGGAGACCTTCTACCACGGCTATACCTTCGGCGGTCACCCCGTCTCCACCGCGGTGGCGCTGGCCAACCTCGACCTCTTCGAGGCCGAGGACCTGCTCGGCAACGTACGCCGCAACGAGGCCGCCTTCCGCGCCACGCTGGAGAAGCTGAAGGACCTGCCGATCGTCGGCGACGTACGCGGCACCGGCTACTTCTACGGCATCGAGCTGGTCAAGGACCGTGGGACGAAGGAGACGTTCACCGAGGAGGAGTGCGAGCGGATCCTCTACGGGTACGTCTCCAAGGCGCTGTGGTCCGAGGGCCTCTACTGCCGCGCCGACGACCGCGGCGAGCCGGTCATCCAGCTCTCCCCGCCGCTCACCGTCGGCAAGGCCGAGTTCGACGAGATGGAGCAGATCCTGCGCCGGGTGCTGGAGAAGGCCTCGACGATGCTCTGACCCGGGGTCAGCCCTGGCTCAGCTGTCCTGGATGGGCGGCCACGGCGACTGCTCCTCGAGCGCATAGCCGAGCTCGAGGAGCGTCCGCTCGTCGCCGTACGCGGCCGAGAGCTGCACCCCGATCGGCAGCCCTTCCTCGCTGAGCGCCATCGGCAGCGAGATCGCCGGCGCGCCGGTGATGTTCTGCAGCGGCGTGAACGCGACGTGCTTGAGGAGGCGATCGACGAGCTCCTCGAACGGCACGTTCGGGGAGAGATGACCCAGCGGCGGCGTGACGCCCGCGACGACCGGGCACAGCACCACGTCGTGGCGGTCGAAGACGGCGGCGTACGCCGCCGCGGCCCGCCGCAGGCGGAGCAGTGCCGCAGGCGTCCGGCGCCAGCCGCCGGAGGTGAAGGCGCGGCGCAGGCCGTCGGTGAGCCCGTCGAGACGGGCGGTGTCGAGGGTCCGGTCGATGGTCAGCCGGCCCAGGTTGCCGGCGAGGAAGGCGAGCAGGCCCCAGTAGCTGAGGAAGTCGTCGCCGAAGCGCGCGTCGACGGGGATCGGGACCGGCTCGATGCTGTGGCCCTGCTCCTCCAGCAAGGTGGCGGTCCGTTCTACGGCGGCCTTCGTCGGCGTGTCCACGACCGCGTCGGTCACCGACTCCATGATCATCGCGACCCGGAGCCGGCGGCGCGCGGGCCCCTCGACCAGCCCGAGCGGCGGAAGGGCCGGGTTGCGCCAGTGCCGCTCGAGCGCGGCGTGGAAGGTCGCGGTGTCCCGGACGCTGCGGGTCAGCACGCCTTCGCTGACCATGTTGATCGGCAGCGTGCGGGCCATCTCGCCGTCGAGGTGCCGGCCGCGGCTGGGCTTGAGCCCGACCAGTCCGGCGGCCGCGGCCGGGATCCGGATGGAGCCGCCGCCGTCGTTGGCGTGCGCGACCGGTACGGCTCCGGCGGCGACCAGCGCCGCCGACCCACCGGAGGAGGCACCGACCGAGTGCCGCGTGTTCCAGGGGTTGGGCGTCGGCGGCCCGCTGCGGAACTCCGTGGTCGCGTTGAGCCCGAACTCCGGCATCCGGCTCTTGCCCAGCACCGTCATCCCCGTGCTGAGGAACTGGGTCGCGTAGCGCCCGTCATGGGTGGCCGGACGCGCCCGGAACGCCTCCGAGCCATGGTTGGTCGGCATCCCGAGCAGGTCGGTGTTGTCCTTGAGCAGCGTCGGCACGCCGTGCAGCAACCCGGTGTCGACGTCCGGGCGACGGGGCGCGTCGTAGGCCTCGTACGCCAGCGCGTGCAGCTCCGGGGCCACCGCTCGCAGCCGGGCGACCGCGGCCGCCTCGACCTCTGCCGCGCTCAGCTCTCCGGTCCGGACGAGGCGGGCGAGCTCGACGGCGTCGTGGTCGGCGAGGGCGTCGTCGGTGAAGGCGTGCACACGGCTTGCGGTGGTCATGCTCGACAGCGTGCTGGATCCGCCTCGAAAAGTCTAGAAGATCTTCCAGACTTTATGCTGGCTCCCATGAAGCGACGGCACGGCGACAGCGCCCGGCAGCGACGCGACGCGCTCGTCCGCGCCACGATCGAGGTGGCCGCGGAGAAGGGCATGTCCGGCGTCACCCACCGCGCGGTGACCGAGCGCGCCGGGCTGCCCCTGGCGACCGTCGGCTACTTCTTCGACTCGATCACCGACCTGGCGGCCGAGGCGCTGCGTACAGGCGTGGCCGAGGACGTCGCCCGGCTGCGTACGCTCGCCGACGAGCTCGCCGCGACCTCGCCGGGCACCGACGCGATGGCCGAGGCGTTCGCGGCGGCGCTGATGTCGCCGCCGACCGACGCGCTCGCGTTCCTGGAAGGACTGCTCCACGCCGCCCGCGACCCCCAGTTCGGCCCGGTCGTGGCCGAGGTGCTCACCGCGGGCCGCGACGTCGCGGACCGTGCGGCGACCGTCGCCGGAGCCACCCGGACCGATCCCGGCTCCCTGCTCGCGCTCGTCCACGGCTATCTGCTGCACGCTCTCGCGGCCCCCGAGCTGGTCGAGCCCGACGCCCTCCTGCGCGGGCTGCGCGCCCAGGTGATCGGCACCCTGGTCGAGAGCGGTGAGATCGAGGCCGCGCTACGGCTCGCCGGCCGCGGGTCAGCCGACGACGCGTACCTCGCTCCCTAGGACCGCGCCGTCCTGCAGGGTCAGATGGTCACCGGACCAGAAACGACCCGGGTCGTAGTAGTTGGTGGGCCGCTCGTCGTCGAGCAGCCCCATCTCCTGGTAGGTGGCCGCGACGACCTCGGCGCAGTAGACCTGCTCGATCCCGGCCTTCGAGCGGACCCTCCCCCGCGCCCACCGCCCGGCGAGGTTCACGGTCGAGGGGAACGGGGTGCCATCGAGGCGGGCGATCGTACGGAGCAGCGCATCCTCGCGCTTGCCGTCGATGTCGGCGGTGAGCTGGCGCAGCCAGACCTGCTGCTCGTAGCGGCCCGCCCACTGCTCGACCGCGGCCCGCAGGTCATGGAGCTGTACGCCGCGGTGGTGGGTGCCGGTGTAGAGGTCGAGCAGCCCCTTGCCGAGCTCGGCGTGCCACATCAGCGGCGGCAGGTCGTCGAGCACGACCGCCATCCCGACATGGTTGACCGGGGCGTTGCTGAGCATCCGGATCGCCCGGTCAGCGACCGAGCGGCCCCGGAACAGCCACAGATCACCGGTGCGGGTCTGGTCCACGGCGTCGGCAAGGGAGATAGTGGTGTCGTCAGACATCGTGAGCAGGGGGTCCTAATGAGTTTCGGCAGTGCACGCGTGTGGAAGATCGTCGGTCTCGCCGGCCTGGCCGGAGTCACCGCGACAGGCGTCATCATTGCGCGCAACCACCGCCAGCGTACGCAGCGCACGCCGGAGGAGATCCACGCCAAGCTCCGCGAGCGGGTCGCGGCGGCACAGAACGCTGCCTGAGCGGCGTGCAGGAACACCCGGTTCACCGGGTATTCCTGCACTTCTCAGGCAATGCAACACCCGAGAAGTGCAGGAAACACCTGTACGCCGCAACAGATGAGACGCGAGTGACTCGCCGCTACGAGTCGAACCCCAGCCCCAACCGATCCATCGTCCTCAGGAACAGGTCGCGGCGGCCGGCGTTGGCGTCGGCCTTGCCGAGCGAACGGACCATCATCGAGATGCCCGCGTAGCGCGCCGGCTCGGGCGGGAACGGCAGCGGCTTGGAGCGCACCATCTCCAGCGACGTACGCTCCGTCTGCTCGCCACTGAGCAGGTCGAGCATCACCTGGGCGCCGAAGCGGGTGGCCCCGACGCCGAGACCGGTGTAGCCGAGTGCGTAGGCGACGCGGCCGGCGTACGCCTTGCCGAAGAAGGCCGAGAAGCGGGTGCAGGTGTCGATCACACCGGCCCAGCGGTGGGTGAAACGGAGCCCTTCGAGCTGCGGGAAGGTCTCGAAGAAGTGGCTCGCGAGCTTGTCGTGGGTCGCGCCGGTCTCCAGCTCGGGTGAGATCTTCGAGCCGTAGTGGTAGACCGCGTCGTAGCCGCCCCACAGGATCCGGTTGTCCCTGGTCAGGCGGTAGTAGTGGAAGTGGTTGGCGGAGTCGCTGACCCCTTGCCGGTTGGCCCAGCCGATCGCGTCAATCTGGGCCGGTGAGAGCGGCTCGGTCATGAGCACGTAGTCGTAGACCGGCACCGTCATCATCTTGAGTCGCCGCAGCAGCGGTGGGAAGGCGTTGGTGGCCAGCGCGACCCGCCCGGCGCGCACCGATCCGGTGAGGGTCGAGACCCGCATCCCCGCCCCGTCGCGAGCCAACCCGGTGACCGCGGAGCCCTCGTGGATCACCACGCCCGCGTCTAGGCAGGCCTGCCGCAGCCCCCAGGCCAAACGCGCGGGCTCGACCGTGGCGGTGTCGCCGAGCACCTCCAGCCCACCGAGGTAGCTCGGTGAATCGAGCTCGCCCCGCACACCGGTCTCGTCCAGCAGCCGATGCTTGATGCCGTGCTCGCTCAGCGCGGCCGACCACTCGGCGAGATCCTCGACCTCGTGCGGCCGGGTGGCGACGTTGAGGGCGCCGGTGAGCCGCCAGTCGCAGTCGATCCCGTGCTCCTGGACGGTCGCCGCCATCTCCTCGAGGTTCTGCTGACCGAGCCGGTCCAGCGTCGCCAGCTCGTCGGGCCAGCGCTCCAGACCGTTCCAGAAGCCGTGGGTCAGCGACGCCTCGGCGAAGCCGCCGTTGCGGCCCGAGGCCTGGTCGCCGCACTGACCCGCCTCGAGCAGCACCACCGACCACGACGGAAACCGCACCCGGGCGAGCAGCGCCGTCCACAGCCCCGAGTAGCCGCCTCCGACGACCACCAGATCGGCCGACGCCACCCCGAGCAGAGGCGGCAGCGGCGCGGGTCTGGCAGGGTCGTCCAACCAGTAGACGGCAGGCTTCGCATCGGTCAGCGAGACATGGTTCACGACGCCCACTATGACAACTCCTGAGGCCCTCAGCCACACAGAACGTACGGAATCATGGAAATTGT
The DNA here is from genome assembly GCA_040302365.1 of Nocardioides sp. NPDC126508. GTDB lineage: Bacteria > Actinomycetota > Actinomycetes > Propionibacteriales > Nocardioidaceae > Nocardioides. The sequence continues at coordinate 18,821 of JBEOUM010000001.1, read as the reverse complement.
TCGTTACACACGACGGATTTCGTTGCATCTGGCGACGGCGAAAAGGTTGACTGGGCGCCATGACCACTCGCAAGCGCAACGGGGGCGCTCACCTCGACGAGGTCAACAAGCTGATCATCGAGCAGCTCCAGCAGGACGGCCGGCGCAGCTACGCCGCCATCGGCAAGGAGGTCGGCCTCAGTGAGGCCGCGGTGCGCCAGCGCGTGCAGCGCCTCGTCGACAGCGGCGTCATGCAGGTCGTCGCGGTCACCGACCCGCTCGAGCTCGGCTTCGCGCGGCAGGCCATGATCGGCGTACGCACCTCCGGGCCGATCGAGGGCATCGCCGACGAGCTCGGCAAGCTCGACGAGGTCGACTACCTCGTCATCACCGCCGGCTCCTACGACCTGCTCGTGGAGGTCGTCGCCGAGAGCGACGAGGCCCTCCTCAACCTCGTCTCCGGCAAGATCCGCGCCATCGAGGGCGTGGTGAGCACCGAGACGTTCATGTACCTCCACCTGCACAAGCAGACCTACGCCTGGGGTGTCAGGTGAGCGCATACTCCGGCATCAGCCTGTGGCACGAGACCGCGGGCGAGGACTGGGAGCCGCGTCCGGCGCTGATGGGCGACCTCGAGGTCGACGTCGCGATCGTCGGCGCCGGCTACACCGGTCTGTGGACGGCCTACTACCTGGCCGAGGCCAAGCCCGACCTGAAGATCGCGATCCTCGAGGCCGAGGTCGCCGGCTTCGGCGCCTCCGGCCGCAACGGCGGCTGGTGCTCGGCTCTCTTCCCGGCATCCCTGGACAAGGTCGCGGCCGGCTCGAGCCGGGAGGCCGCGCTCGCCCAGGACCGGGCGATGCGGGCCACCGTCGACGAGGTGATCCGGGTCGCCGAGGCGGAAGGCATCGAGGCCGACATCGCCAAGGGCGGCACGGTCGTCGTGGCCCGTACGCCCGCCCAGCTCGAGCGCGCCCGGGCCGAGGTCGAGCACGCCCGATCCTGGGGTCTGGGCGACGCCGAGCTCTCCCTGCTGGACCAGGCCGCCGCCGCGAAGCGGCTCGCCGCGACCGACACCCTCGGGGCCACCTACACCCCCGACTGCGCCGCGCTCCACCCGGCCAAGCTCGTCCGCGGCCTGGCCCGCGCCGTCGAGGCTCGCGGGGTCACGATCTACGAGCAGACCCGGGTCACCGCGATCGAGCCGCACGCCGTGTTCGTCGAGCACAGCCGGACCGAGCGTGACGTGGTCTCCGCCGACGTCGTCGTGCGCGCCACCGAGGGCTACACCCCGACGCTGGCCGGCCTCGAGCGCGAGGTCATCCCGGTGCGCTCGCTGATCATCGCGACCGAGCCGCTCACCGACCTGGTCTGGTCGAGCATCGGCCTGGAGGAGCGCGAGACGTTCTCCGACGGCCGGCACCTGCTGATCTACGGGCAGCGCACCGCGGACGACCGGCTGGTCTTCGGCGGCCGCGGTGCTCCGTACTCCTTCGGGTCGAGGATCACCCACGCCGACGCCTCCGACCTGCGCACCCACCGCCGCCTGCAAGAGACCCTGGTCGAGCTGTTCCCGGCCGTACGCGGCCACAAGATCACCCACCGGTGGGGCGGCGTCCTCGGCATCCCGCGCGACTGGCACGCCTCGGTCGGCTACGACCCGGCGGACGGCCTCGCCCACGCCGGCGGCTACGTCGGCGACGGCGTGGCGACCACCAACCTCGCCGGCCGTACGCTGCGAGACCTGATCCTCGGCACCGACTCCGACCTCACCGCCCTCCCCTGGGTCGGCCACGTCTCCCCGCGCTGGGAGCCCGAGCCGTTGCGCTGGCTCGGCGTCAACGCCGGCCTGCGGGCCATGACCGTCGCCGACGCGGAGGAGACCGCCACCGGAAAGGGCTCCCTGGTCGCCCGGGCGGTCGCGCCGCTCGTCGGCGGCCACTGACCCGACCGGATAAACCTGTTGCGTACGCCGGTCGCGGTCCTCCACCATGGACCGCGACCGGCGTCCTCGTCCACGAGGCGCACCTGAGCGAGAGGAGCAGACCCATGACTGTGTCCGTCCTGTGCCTGCCCACAGACAACATCTCTCGCATCAGGAGCACCCGAAGTGACTCAGGAGAACATCTCCGCTGATTCCCTCGAGGGGATCGACTCGAATTTCGTCTTCGACTTCCAGGCCTACGACGACCTGGACGACGGACAACGCTGGTCCACCTGGCTCTCCGTGGAGCCGCTCTCCCGTGGACCGGAGCCGCGCCCGGACTGGGTGGTGACCTCGCAGGGAGCCATCGACACCGAGCTCGGCGTACTCAAGACCGGCAAGGAGGCCGACGCCTTCCTGATCGTGCGCGCGGACCCGCTCTTCCCGGAGCAGGAGGCGTTCATGGTCGCCAAGCGCTACCGCGACAGCGACCACCGCACCTTCCACCGCGCCGCGAGCTACACCGAGGGCCGTTCGGTCAAGCGCTCCCGTGACGAGCGCGCGCTGAAGAAGGGCTCGACCTTCGGCCGCGAGGTCGCCAAGGCCGAGTGGGCCAACGCCGAGTGGAACGCGCTCGTACGCTGCTGGAACCTCGGCCTCCCGGTCCCCTACCCCGTGCAGATCGACGGCACCGAGATCCTGATGGAGTGGATCGCGGTCGACGACGGCAACGGGGAGCTGGAGACGGCGCCGCGCCTGGCCCAGACGCGCCCGGAGCACCATGTCCTGGAGATGTGGTGGGACGGGCTCGTCGACGCGCTGGCCACGATGGTGCAGGCCGGGCTGGTCCACGGTGACCTCTCGCCCTACAACATCCTGGCCCAGCAGGACCGGCTCGTGATCATCGACCTTCCGCAGATCATCGACCTGGTCGGCAACCCGCTGGGCTTCGACTTCCTCCTCCGCGACATCACCAACGTCGCGAAGTGGTTCCAGGCCCGCGGCCTGGAGGTCGACGAGCAGGAGGTCTACGCCGACCTGATGGCGCACGCCTTCTGACGGTGCTCCGCACGCGGCGGAGCACGCTCGGGCCGAACGGCTAGGTTTCTCGGTATGAAGCATCACCGGGGACGCCACGTCGACATCGAGTCGGTCGCGGAGCTGGACGGTCACCTGGCGGCCGGCGCGGGCAGCCTGAAGGGATGGCGGCTGCGGTCGCTGGACCTGACCTCCCGCTCCGGGACGCTGCGGGACACGGAGCTCGCTGGGGCGACGTTCCTCGGGTGCACCTTCGCACCCGGGGACGTCGACTACGCCGAGGACGAGGGCGCGCTGGTCATGCCGGTGATCCCGGAGGTGCCGGTCGACGTCTACCGCTCCCGGCTCTACACCGCCGACGAGCTCTACGACGACCCGGTCTATGCGCGCAGCCTGGACGCGAGGGCGTACGCCTGGCTGCAGCAGCCGCTCGACGCCGACGACGAGCTGGCGATCACCCTTCACGACCATGCGATCGACGCAGCGCTGGAGGCCTGGGTCCGCGCGCGGCGTGAGGAGGGGACGCGGATCGTCGGGATGATGGGCGGGCACGCGCTGAAGCGGGGCGAGGAGACCTACGCCGACGCCGCCCGCCTCGCCCAGCACCTGGCGGGCACGCACGTGATCGCCACCGGCGGCGGCCCGGGAGCGATGGAGGCCGCCAACCTGGGTGCCTTCCTCGCCGGAGCGCCGAAGACCGTGCTGGACGGTGCGCTCGAGTCCCTGGCCGCGGTGCCGACGTTCCGGCCCTCGATCCGGGCCTGGGCGCAGGTGGCCCTCGGCGTACGCGACCGGGTCGACGGCACGCCCGGAAGGTCGCTCGGGATCCCGACGTGGCACTACGGCCACGAGCCGCCCAACGTGTTCGCCGGGGCGATCGCGAAGTACTTCCGCAACGCCACCCGTGAGGCGGTGCTGCTGGAGGTCTGCGACGGCGGGATCGTCTTTCTGCCCGGCGCCGGCGGCACGGTCCAGGAGGTCTTCCAGGACGCCTGCGAGAACTACTACGCCGACGCCAGCGCGGTCGCCCCGATGGTGCTGGTCGGACGCCGCTACTGGACCGAGGAGCTGCCGGTCTGGCCGCTCCTGCAGGCCCTCGCCCGTGGCCGGGCGATGGAGGGCCACATCCACCTCGTCGACACCGCCGAGGAGGTCTTCGACGTCATCGCAGCTGGCGTGCCCGGATGACGTCGCGGTAGTGGTCGACCAGGGCGGCGTTCACCGCACCCCACGACTTGTGGGCGACGCTCTTGCGGGCCTCCCGGCCCATCCGCAGCCGCAGCTGCGGGTCGTTGTGGAGCAGCGCGACGTGGGAGCCGAGGTCGTCTCGGCTGCCGGGCTCGTAGAAGAACCCGGTCACGCCGTCGGCGACCAGGTCCAGCGGCCCGCCCGAACGCGGCGCGACCACCGGCACCCCGGAGGCGAGCGCCTCCTGGACCGCCTGGCAGAACGTCTCGTGGGAGCCGGTGTGCACGAACACGTCGAGGGAGGCGTACGCAGCCCCGAGCTCCTCCCCCTGCAGCACGCCCAGGAAGGTCGCGTTCGGGAGCAGCTGACGCAGCTCGCGCTCCTGCGGCCCGCCGCCCACGAGCACGACCTTGTACGCCGGGTTGCGCGCCAGCGCGGCCAGCAGGTGCAGCTCCTTCTCCTGGGCGAGACGGCCGACGTACCCGACGATCGTCTCCCCGCCGGGCGCGAGCTGGGCGCGCAGGTCGTGGTCGATGCGGCTGGGGTGGAACAGCTCCACATCGACGCCGCGCGGCCACAGCCCGGTGCGCTGGACACCGAGGCCCTCCAGCTGGGTCAGGGCCGACGAGCTCGGTGCCAGGGTGCGGTCGGCGGCCGAGTGCGCCTGCCTGGTCAGCATCGCGGCGGCCTGCGGGCCGCCGACCGCCTTGTACTTGTCCCAGAAGCCCACCAGGTCGGTCTGGTAGATCGCCACGCTCGGGATCCCGAGCTCCTTGGCCACCAGCACCGCCTGCCGGCCCAGCAGCGCCGGCGAGGCGACGTGGATGACGTCGGGGGCGAACCGGCGCATCACCGCGCGCAGCTTGCGTCGCGTCTCGAGGCCGACGCGGAAGTCCTTGTAGACCCAGAACGTCGCACCCCGGGTGCGGGTCACCGGGAAACCGGCGTACTCGGTCGGCCCGGTGGGGGCCACGACCTCGACGGTGTGGCCGTCGACCGCGAGATGCTCCAGCACGCGGCGTACGGAGTTCGTCACGCCGTTGACCTGCGGAAGGAACGACTCCGTGACGATGAGGACACGGAGCGGCTCCGAGTTGGCGGCGACCATCGGGACCCGATCGAGGCTGATGCTCATGTTCCTGATCGTGAGCGCCGTCCGGCAACGTGATCCCCGACTTGGTTGACCGGTCGGTGAACCTCCCGTGGCCAGAACTCCGTGCCGGACGACAGGTGGTCCGGGCGGTGTCATCAGCGAAAACGTCGCGTGACTCTCAGAAATCTGTCAGCGCACCGCGCCCGTCGACAGAAGACCGAGAGCCCGCATTCCTAGGCTCGGGGCCGACATCACTGCGATACAAGGAGTCACGATGAACTTCGTACGACGCGCGCTCGCCGCGCTCGGTGCGGTCGTCGCACTGGGCGGGGGCCTGGTCGCCTTCTCCAGCTCACCTGCCAGCGCCTACGACGCCACCCCGTGCCTGGCGCCCTACTGGCACAGCGGGGTCGCCCGCTACGTGCAGACCTGTCCCGACTGGGGCATGTCCGGGACCAACGACATCCCGGTCTACAACATCAACGCAAGCCCGCCGGCGATCGTCGGGTGGATCGACGCCGCCGGCAACGACTGGTACGTCTGCCAGAAGCAGGTCACCCAGTACGACCCCTACGCCTACGCCGGCTACTACAACGACTGGTTCGCCTACACGTTGGCCGACAACGGGAAGTGGGGCTGGGCCCCCGAGGTGTTCTTCCAGGGCGGCGACAACATGGAGCCCGACCGCAAGCTCGCGATGTGCTCCTAGAGATCGCGGAGGGGGACGTACGCGGACCGGGCAGCATGTGCCCGGTCCGCGTACGTGTGTGGCCCGGGCCTCAGGGCTCGAGCGTGACCGCCGGGTAGACCGGGTAGGCCGGGAAGGAGCCGATGTAGAAGTCGGCGACCTTCGAGCCGTGCAGGAACGAGTTCTTCGTGTAGATCAGCGGCACCACCGGAGCGTCACCGAGGATCGTCCTGTCCGCCTGCGCCCACAGCTTCCCGGCCGCCTCCTTGTCGGTCTCGGCGAGCGCCTTCTTGATCAGGCCGTCGGCCGCCGCGGAGGTGTAGCGGGAGATGTTGTAGCCCCCGCCACCGATCTGGCTGGAGTCGAACAGCGGCTGGATGTTGCCGGCCGCCGAGGGGTAGTCGGGCTGCCAGGAGCCCAACGAGAGGTCGTACGCCTTGGCGTCGTCGCCGGTGTCGGCGGTCGTCTTCGCATCATCCTCCAGCGGCTTGATGGTGACCTTGACGCCGACCTTCGCGTACGCCTGCTGGATGGCCTCGGACTTGGCCACGTCGGTGGCGTCGTTGGACGTGATCAGGGTCAGCGCGAGGTCCTTGACGCCGGCCGAGGCCAGCAGCGACTTCGCCTTCGCCACGTCGCCGCTCTCGCCGGCGTCGTAGAGCTCGTAGTCCTCACGACCGGCGATCCCCGGCGTGATCAGCGTCGAGGCGGGGTCGGCGGAGACCGGTCCCCCGGCGGCGACGATGTAGGCCTTGCGGTCGATGGCGTAGTTGAGCGCCTGCCTGACCTTGACGTCCTTCAGCTTCGGGCTCTGGGTGTTGAGGGCCAGATACTCCAGCGCGCCCGGTCCGGAGGTGACCAGCCGCTTCTTGGCGTCCGGCTTGGCCTGGATCTGGGCGAGCTGAGCGGGCGGGACGAAGTCGGCGCCGAACGTCTTCTGGTCGGCCGGGGCGTCGGCGATCAGCTTCTGCGCCTCGACCGCAGGGTCCTGACCCTGGCGCACGACGATCTTGTCGGGGCCGGCGGTGCGCGTCTCGTCGGTCTTGGGGTCCCAGTGCTCGTTGCGTACGAGGACCAGGTCACCGCCGGCGGTGTAGGACTCCACGGCGTAGGGACCGCTGGTCACCGGCTTCTGCCCGAAGGTGTCCGCGGGCGCCTTCCCGGCCGGGACCGGCGCAGTCGAGGTCGTCGAGACGATCCAGGGCCAGTCGCCGTAGGGAGCGTTGAGGTGGAAGACGATCGTCTTGTCGTCGGGGGTCTCGATCGAGTCGAGCTCCTTGCCGTCGAAGGGCCCCTGGTAGCCCTCTGACCCGGCGAGCAGGGAGCGGTGGTATCCGATGCCCTCGGACAGCGCCGGCGCGTAGGTGCGCTCGATGGCGTACTTGACGTCCTTGGCGGTGATCGGGGTGCCGTCGGAGAACTCGATCCCGTCCTTGAGGGTGTACGTCCAGGTCTTGCCGTCCTCCGAGGGCGTGCCCGTGTCGGTGGCCAGGTCCGGGACGACCTCGGCCTCGCCGGACTTGCCGACCTTCCAGTTGGTCAGTCGGCGGTCGAGCAGACCGAGCGTGGTGACCGGGAGGTTCCAGCTGTTGGCCGGGTCCAGGGTGATGCTGGTCGACGAGGTCAGGATCGTCAGCGTCCCACCCTTCTGCCCACCCTCCTCGTCGCCGGAGGTCGAGTTGGCGCCGCCGCAGGCGGCCAGGGTCGTCGTGAGCGCCAGCGCCGCCAGGGCGCTGCCGAGTCGCAGTCTCATGTGTGGGGTGTGTCCTTTCCTCTTTCGGGTCCCGTATCTCGGGATCGCCGTCAGACCCGTGGATCGAGGGCCCGGTAGGCCAGGTCGACGACGAGGTTCGCGACCACCACGAAGGCGGCGGCGAGGATGGTGACGCCGGTGATGACCGGCAGATCGGTGTGGCCCACGGCGTCGATGAGCAGCGCGCCCAGGCCGTACATCGAGAAGACCCGCTCGGTGATCACCGCACCGCCGAGCAGGGCGCCGAGGTCGAGCCCGAAGACCGTCACGACCGGCACCAGCGCGGTGCGGAGCGCATGCCTGACGACCACGGTCCGCTCGCGCAGGCCCTTGGCGCGGGCCGTACGGACGAAGTCCTCGCCGAGCGTCTCGAGCAGCTGGCTGCGGGTCAGCCGGGCGTAGATCGCGGCGTTGAGCAGCGCGAGCACGCACCACGGGGTGATCAGGTGGAACGCCCAGTCGACGGGGTTCTCGGTGAGCGGCACGTAGCTGCCGACCGGGACCACGTCGAGCGTGAACCCGAAGAACAGGATCGCCAGTAGGCCGACCAGGTAGGACGGCATCGATACGCCGACCATCGCCATGGTCATCACCGCCCGGTCGGGCAGCCGGCCCCGCCTGAGCGCGCTCACCGTGCCCGCGGCGACACCGGTCAGGAGCCACAGCACCGCGGCGCCGGCGGCGATCGAGACGGTCACCGGGAAGGTCTGCGCGATCAGCGTGGTCACCGACTGGTGGTGCTGGACGGAGTAGCCCAGGCATGGCGCCGCGCACGCGATCGCGCCGCCGCCCTCGCCGAAGGTCCGTCCCGCGACGAGCCCCTTCAGGAACTCCAGGTACTGCACCCACAGCGGCTGGTCGACACCGAGGAACTCCCGCGCCTGCGCCAGGCTCTCCGGCGTGCACGGCTTCCCGCAGGCCATCCGCGCGGGGTCGGCCGGGAAGACGTAGAAGATGACGTACGTCGCGGCCGTCACCGCGAGCAGGACGCCGATGATCCCCGCGGTGCGGAGCACGAGGAACCTGATCATCCCCGGCTCCCGGAGACCCGCGGGTCGTAGGCGTCGCGGAGCCCGTCGCCGAGCATGTTGAACCCGAGCGTGAGCAGGAAGAGCGCTGCCCCCGGCGCGAGGAGATACCACGGATCGACCTGGATCCAGCTGACCGCGTTGGCGATCGTACGTCCCCACGACGGTGTCGGCGGGGTCACGCCGATCCCGAGGAAGGAGAGCGCGGCCTCGGCCGTGATCGCGCCGGGCACCGCCATCGTGGCGAGCACCGTGACCGAGGAGGCGAGGTTGGGCCAGATCTCGGCGCGGAGGATCCTGCTCGTCGGTGCACCGATCGCGCGGGCGGCCAGGACGAAGTCCCGGGTGCGGAGCGTGAGCGTCAGCCCGCGCACGACCCGGGCCACCGACGGCCACCCGAAGGCACCGATGACCAGCACGATGAAGAGCGGCTTCGGGAAGGAGCTGGGGACGATCGCGCCGAGCGCGATCATGAAGATCAGCGACGGAAAGGCGAGCATCAGGTCGGTGAAGCGCGAGAGCAGCACGTCGGCGAACCCGCCGGTGTAGCCCGCGACGATCCCGACCACGGTGCCCACCGCGACCGAGACGGTGGTCGCACCGAGGCCGACGAGCAGCGACGTACGCGCTCCGTAGGCGAGGATCGCGAACAGGTCCCGGCCGGTCTGCGGTTCGACGCCGAGCCAGTGGGCTCCGCTCACCCCGCCGAACATCCCCGTCGGCACGCCTGCGGTGTCGAGCGCCTCGATGTCGTAGGTGTAGGGGTCGGTGTGACTCAGCGCCGTCAGGAGCGGCGCAAGGGCGGCCAGCAGCACGAAGCCTGCGACGAGCGCCGCACCCATGAGCGCCCATCGGTCGCCACGGAGCTGACGCCAGGCGCCGGTCGTGGCCTGGAGGTGGTGGGGGTCGAGTACCGCCATGGATCATCGGGGCGAAGCGCCCGAACCGCCTTCTCTCTCAGAGTTATTAAATGCATCAGATTTATACACTAATAGCGGGCGAGGGTATTCCCAGGGGTTGCCGTCGGCCGCCCGTCTTGCCACGATCGCGGCATGACCACCGGCGAGGAGCACATCCGGCCCGAAGGCGTCGACGACCTCACCGTCGAGGCGCTCGGCACCATCAGCGAGGCACTCGAGGCGGTCGAGATCGCCCGCGGTCATCTGTACGCGATGCATCGCATCACCGGCACCGCCGACCTCACCCTCGGCAAGGGCGTCCAGCAGCTGCGCGATGCCGGCCACACCGAGCTGGCGGACAGGTTCGAGCGTGAGCTCGTCGGGCGCAACGTGCTCGAGGGCAGGTGGACGTTCCAGATCGTCGAGGAGTACGACGACGGCTACTACGCCACCTTCAAGCGCCTGGAGAAGGAGGCTCGCGATGCTCTCGTCGAGGGCAGGCGACACCTCTACGAGTCGGAGCTGAAGGACACCCGCCGCACCCGCGGCCGACCCGGCCACGAGCGCCGGCCCGCGCCAGGGGCCTGAGCCGGTCACACGGGTATGAGATCCGTCAGAGAACCAGTACGTCCCATCCTCGGCGATCATCGGCGCGAGCTGCGAAACATCGTGACTGTGCGTACGGCCCTCGTAATCGGTCAGGAACCCCGACCCGTCATGGCGTTTCCTCCGAGAGATGGCGGGCGAGGTATTCGAGCCAGATCGACTCATCCTCGGGTCGGTTCGATCCGTGTCTGCCGTTGCGTGCGTACAAGGTCTTGTTCTCGCTGGCGAGCGCGTCAAAGACGGAGAGCTGTGCTTCGCGAGGGAAGATCTCGTCCTCCCACTCGACATGGAACAGAACCGGAACGGTGACTCCCCGCGCGGCCCGCAAGGTGAATTCCTCAGTGTTCAGGCCCGGATGTAGGACACCGCTATCTCGAAGTCCGAACTTGCCGAGCACTGCTGCGCTCAGCCGTTCGTTCATGGACGCGATGAGCGACAGTCCGAACCGGGCTCCCATGGACAGGCCCAGGTAGCCAACGGTTGTGACGCCGAAGGGCGCGCTAGCGCTGATGATGTCGAGTGTGTCGCGCCACTCGCCGGCTACCTGGTCGACGACGTTCTCGACACCCGCTTCCACCATGGCGGCTTGATAGTCGAACCCGACGGAGGGCGCTCGGTCACCATGGAAAGGTCCGTCAATCGCGACGGAATTGATCCCGCGCTCGCGCACCAAACGGTTCGCCAACCTGACATTCCGCGCGCCCATCTTGTGGAGACGGCCGCCATGCCCGAGCAAGACCATCGGCCGGGCCTCCTGGCCATCCGGCGTGGAGGCGTACCACGCGACGGCGGGCACACGATGACCCGGTCCGAGATCGATGACGAACCGATGCTGTACGACGCCGTCGATCAGATCTGGTTCTGCCCAGCCCGCGATCTTCATCTGCTCATCTAAGTCGGGGGCCGGGCGCTTACGGCTACTCGGCCGCGGCGAGCTGGCCGCAGGCGCCGTCGATCTCGCGGCCACGGGTGTCTCGGACGGTGGTCGAGATGCCCTTGGCCTCGAGGCGGCGTACGAACTCACGTTCGTCGGCGGGGTCGGAGGCGGTCCACTTCGAGCCGGGGGTGGGGTTCAAAGGGATCAGGTTGACGTGGACCCAGCCCCAGTCGCCGTAGCCGTTGAGGACGTCGGCGAGCAGGTCGGCGCGCCAGGCCTGGTCGTTGATGCCGCGCATCATGGCGTACTCGATGGAGACCCGGCGCTTGGTCACGCGCGCGTAGTTCCAGGCGGCCTCGACAGTCTCGGCGACCGAGAAGCGGGTGTTGATCGGGACCAGCTCGTTGCGCAGCTCGTCGTCGGGCGCGTGCAGGGAGAGGGCGAGGGTGACCGGGATGCCCTCCTCGGTGAGCTGCTTGATCCTCGGGACCAGGCCGACCGTCGAGACGGTCACGTGGCGGGCGGAGAGGCCCAGGCCCTCGGGCGCGGGCGAGGTGAGGCGGCGTACGGCACCCATCAGTGCCTTGTAGTTGGCCATCGGCTCCCCCATGCCCATGAAGACCACGTTGGAGAGGCGGCCGGGGCCACCCGGGATCTCGCCGCTGGCCATCTGCCGGGCCGCGACGACGACCTGGTGGACGATCTCGGCGGTCGACATGTTGCGCTCGAGACCGCCCTGGCCGGTGGCGCAGAACGGGCAGGCCATGCCGCAGCCGGCCTGGGAGGAGATGCAGACCGTGGCGCGGTCGGTGTAGCGCATCAGCACGGACTCGACCAGGGCACCGTCGAAGAGCTTCCACAGCGTCTTGCGGGTGGTGCCCTTATCGGCCTCCTGCTGACGGATCGGCGTCATCAGGTCGGGCAGGAACGTATTGACGAGCTCCTGGCGCTGGCCCGCGGGAAGGTCTGTCATCTTCTCCGGGTCGTCGACCAGCCGCTCGAAGTAGTGCACCGAGAGCTGCTTGGCCCGGAACCCAGGCAGGCCCGCCTCCTTGGCCGCGTCCTGACGGCCGGCCAGGTCGAGGTCGGCCAGGTGGCGCGGCGGCTTCCCGCGACCCTTGGGCGGCGCCATCACCAGAGGCAGGCGACGCCCCTCCATCGCGGCCGCCTCGGCCTCGGGGCTGTGCGGGGCAACGTCGGTCGCGGGGTCGGGCTCGGTCACCGTCCCAGTGTCCCACCGGGGTGCGGCGTACGGCGAAACCTGGATCCGGACTGGCTGGTCAGTCCGTCTTGAGCAGGATCCAGAACACCAGCGCGCCGACGCCGACGACCACCAGCACGGTCAGGATGATCCCCAGCCAGACGAACTGGGCCAGACGGCGGGTCTTGCGTGGGACGAGCATGGCCAACGGCACGAGCAACGTCAGCGCCACCCATGGGAACAGCTGCTCGGCCCGCTCCTGCCCGACCACCCAGGTCAGCAGAGCGCCCCAGGTGCCGGGCACGAGGATCGCGTAGGCCAGGCCGATGTAGAACCCGACCAGAGCCGCCACGGTCGGGTGCGAGTCATGCAGCCACGCCCACACTCCACTAGACCCCGAGGACTCCCCCTCCGGGCCGTGGTCTGCCTCGATGTGTGGATCGGAGTCCACGTCGAGGTCCGCGGGACGCTGGGTCACCCTTCAACCGTAACGCCGAACCCCGCCGACTTCGGTAAAGAATCGCTGCCGCGGCGAAGTCGGGCGAATCCGCCCGTTCAGGCGTCGACGGTGATCAGGTCCGGGAGCCCGAGCGCTCGCCAGCGGGCCAGATCCGGCGCGGTGCCGGTCAGCTCGCTCGCCAGGACCGTCCAGGCGGTGCCGTGGCCGACGAGCACCACGTCCTCGCCGGAGTGGGCCGACAGGATCCCGGAGACCGCCTTCGTCACGCGGGCCCGGCACTCCTCGAGCGGCTCCCAGCCGTCGTACGCAGGCACCGTCGGCTCCGCGAACGCACGCTCGACCATGGCGTCGAAGTCTTCGACCCACGCTTCGCCCCGGCGGTGCTCGTGGAGGGCGTCGACCACGCCGACCTCACCATCGGTGAGCAGCTGGGCGGTCTGCTGTGCCTTGGGTTCGGGTGAGGAGTACCACGCCGCGCCGGCCGGGAGCCGGTCACGCAGCGCCCAGACGTCGTCGAACCCGGCCGGGTCGAGCTCCCAGCGGTCCGCAGCGACGCCACGGACCTGGACGGGTCGGCCGTGGCGTACGAGGTGAAGCATCGGAAGACGCGCCCTCAGAAAACCGCGTAGTGCAGGATCAGCCAGACCGGGGCGACGGTCGCCAGGAGCGAGTCGAGGCGGTCCATCAGGCCGCCGTGGCCGGGGATGATCTGGCTCATGTCCTTGATGCCGAGGTCACGCTTGATCACCGACTCGACCAGGTCGCCGAGGACGGCCATCACGCAAGCGACCACGCCGAGGGCGACACCGACCCACCAGGGGCCGTCGAGGAGCCACACAACCAGACCGACGCCGGTGGCGACGGTGAAGACCACCGAGCCGACGAAACCCTCCCACGACTTCTTCGGGGAGATCACCGGCGCCATCGGGTGCTTGCCGAAGAGGACACCGGCGACGTAGCCACCGATGTCGGACATGATCGTCAGCAGGACCCAGACGATGATGCCGCGTACACCGTCGTCGGAGAGACCGCCCGAGGTCCAGCCGCCGCCCTCGCGGAGCATGAGGGCGACGAAGGAGCCCAGGAACGGCAGGTAGAACAGGGTGAGGACCGATGCGGCCGACGTGCGTACGTAGCCGTCGACCCCACGGCGAAGCACCCACAGCATGATCACCAGAGCGGTGACCGCGGTGGCCGTCACCAGCGCGTCGGAGCCCAGGAAGTAGGCCACCAGGACCATCACCGTGCCACCGACCATCAGCGGCTGCTCGGGGACGTCCATGTCCTTGGCCATCAGGCCGCGGTGGAGCTCCCAGGTCGCCGCGACGACACAGCCGACGACGATCAGCATGAAGGCCGTCTTCACGAACATCAGGCTCAGCGCGATCGCGACCAGGAGGACGACCGCGGAGCCGATCGCGGCAGGCAGGTTGCGGCCGGCGCGACCGTAGTCCTTCTTCGGCGGCTCGGAAGCTGACGGAGAAGGCGACGGCGGCGTCTGGCTCACAAGGGATTCCTTCATGCTCAGGTCCTTATCTGGTCACAGTCCGCGGCGCTCGTGGGGCTCGACCGCGTACGGGTAGATCTCGACCCGCTTCGCGGCTTCGCAAGCTCAGCCGCTGCGCTCGCTCGATCTCTTCGCGTTGTGACCCTGCTCGCTTCGCTCGCAGGGTCACAGGCTCAGACCTCGAGCAGCTCGGCTTCCTTGGACTTCAGCAGCTCGTCGATCGCGTCGGTGTGCTTCTTGGTGAGGCTGTCCAGGCGCTTCTCGGCACCGGTGACGTCGTCCTTGCTGGCCTCGCCGTCCTTCTCGAGCTTCTCCAGGCCCTGCTTTGCCTTCTGGCGCACCTGGCGCACCGAGACCCGACCCTGCTCGGCCTTCTCCTTGGCGAGCTTGATGTATTCCTTGCGGCGCTCCTCGGTGAGCTCGGGGAAGACCGCGCGCAGGATCTTGCCGTCGTTGGACGGGTTGACGCCGAGGTCGGAGTCGCGGATCGCCTTCTCGACGTTGGCCATCGCACCGATGTCGAACGGGGCGATGTTGATGATCCGCGGCTCGGGGCTGGTGAACGAGGCGAGCTGCTGGATCGGCGTCGGGGTGCCGTAGTAGTCGACCAGGATCTTGTTGAACATCTGCGGGGTGGCCCGGCCGGCACGGATGGTGGCGAAGTCCTCACGCGTGGAGTCCACCGACTTCACCATCTTGCTGTCGGCCTCGTTGAGGATGTCGTTGATCACCGGATGCTCCTGTGCGCTCGTAAGTGTTGTGGGTGTGGGTGGCGTGGTGGGCTCGTGCCGCTCAGCCAGCGGTGACGAGCGTACCGATCTTCTCACCCTGGACGATCCGGTAGACCGCCCCCTCGTCCTCCGCGCCGTAGACCACGATCGGCATCTTGTTCTCCATGCAGAGGGCGAACGCGGTGGCATCGGCGATCTTGAGCTGCTTCTGCAGCGCCTCACCGAAGGTGAGCTCATCGTACTTCGTGGCCGTCGGGTCCTTCTTCGGGTCGGCGGTGTAGACCCCGTCGACACCGTTCTTGGCCATCAGGACGACCTCGGCGTGGACCTCGAGGGCACGCTGGGCGGCGACGGTGTCGGTGGAGAAGTAGGGCATGCCGGACCCGGCGCCGAAGATCACGACCCGGCCCTTCTCGAGGTGACGCATGGCCTTGCGCGGGATGTAGGGCTCGGCGACCTGGCCCATCGTGATCGCGGTCTGCACGCGGGTGTCGACGCCCTCCTTCTCGAGGAAGTCCTGCAGCGCGAGGCAGTTCATCACGGTGCCGAGCATGCCCATGTAGTCGGCGCGGGACCGGTCCATGCCGGCCTGCTGGAGCTCGGAGCCGCGGAAGAAGTTGCCGCCGCCGACGACGATCGCGACCTGGACGCCGGAGGCCGCGACAGCGGAGATCTCCTTGGCGATCGAGGCGACCACGATGGGGTCGACGCCGACCTCGCCACCGCCGAAGTTCTCTCCGGACAGCTTGATCAGGATGCGCTGGTAGCGGGTCATGCCGTGGCCTTTCCTCGGGCGACGTCTTGCGGGGCGGTGCATGTGGGGGTGGCGTACGAAAGGGCCGGTCCGATGATCACCATTCGGTTCATCGGACCGGCCCCTTTCGTCGTATGTTGCTGCTCAACCTAACGGATCACGCCGGTGTGGCGCGGGGTCAGGCTCGGTTCAGGCGCCGACGTCGAAGCGGGCGAACTGCTTCACCTGCGTGTTGGCGGCGTCGAGGACCTGCTTGACGGACTTCTTCGACTCGAAGACCGACTCCTGGTCGAGCAGGACGATCTCCTTGAAAAACGCCTTGATCCGACCCTCGACGATCTTGGCGACGGCAGCCTCGGGCTTGCCCTCCTCGAGCGTCTTCTTGGTGAGGACGTCCTTCTCGGCGTCGACCACGTCGGCCGGGACCTCGTCGGAGGTCAGGTACTGCGCCTTGAGCGCGGCAGCCTGCTGAGCGGCCTGCTTCGCGGCCGCCTCGTCACCCTCGTAGGCGACCAGGACGCCGAGGCTCGGCGGCAGGTCGGAGGCCTTCTTGTGGAGGTAGACCGTGGTCGCACCCTCGAAGTAGGCGACCTGGCCGAGCTCGATCTTCTCGCCGATGGTGCGGGCGAGCTCCTCGACCGTCTCGCCGACGGTCTTGTCACCGAGCGAGACGGCCTTGAGGGCCTCGAGGTCGTTGATCTTGTTGGCGTCGGCGGCGTCGGCGATCTGCTGGGCAGCAGCGACGAAGCCCTCGTTCTTGGCGACGAAGTCGGTCTCCGAGAGGAGGCTGACCAGCGCGTTGCCGGAGGCGGCGACGAGGCCGGCCGAGGTGGTGCGCTCCGCGGCGCGGGCGGCGGCCTTGGCCGTGCCCTTGACGCGGAGGATCTCGACAGCCTTGTCGAAGTTGCCGTCAGCCTCGTCGAGCGCCTTCTTGCAGTCCATCATGCCGGCCTGGGTCAGCTCACGGAGCTTCTTGACGTCGGCAGCGGTGTAAGCCATGTGTGTCTTCCTCTGACTTGTTAAGTGGCTTCGGGTGGACGGTGAGGCTCAGGCCTCGGCCGGGGCCTCGGGGGTCTCGGCGGGGGTCTCCTCAGCCGGGGTCTCCTCGGCCGGAGCCTCGGTGGCCTCGGCGGCCGGGGTCTCCTCGGCCTTGGCCTCCTCGGCAGCCGGGGTCGCCAGGAGCTCGCGCTCCCACTCGGCCAGCGGCTCCTCGGCGGTCGCACCCTCGGTGCCCTCGGTCTTGCCACCGGAGCGGGCGATGAGGCCCTCGGCGACGGCGTCGGCGACCACGCGGGTCAGCAGGCCGACCGCGCGGATGGCGTCGTCGTTGCCCGGGATCGGGAAGTCGACCTCGTCGGGGTCGCAGTTGGTGTCCAGGATGCCGACGATCGGGATCCGGAGCTTGCGAGCCTCCTCGACAGCGAGGTGCTCCTTCTTGGTGTCGACGATCCAGACGGCGGACGGGGTGCGGCCCATCTCGCGGATGCCGCCCAGGGTCTTCTCGAGCTTGTCGCGCTCCCGCTTCATCTGCAGGAGCTCCTTCTTCGTGCGGCCCGAGCCGGCGACGTCGTCGAAGTTGACCTCGTCGAGCTCCTTGAGGCGGTTGATCCGCTGGTGCACGGTCTGGAAGTTGGTGAGCATGCCGCCCAGCCAGCGCTGGTTGACGTAGGGCATCCCGACGCGCGTCGCCTGCTCGGCGATGGCCTCCTGGGCCTGCTTCTTGGTGCCCACGAACATGATCGTGCCGCCCTTGGCCACGGTCTCCTTGATGAAGGCGTAGCTGCGGTCGATGTAGGCCAGCGACTGCTGCAGGTCGATGATGTAGATGCCGTTGCGGTCAGTGAGGATGAACCGCTTCATCTTCGGGTTCCAGCGACGGGTCTGGTGTCCGAAGTGGACGCCGCTCTCGAGGAGCTGGCGCATGGTCACGACTGCCATGATGTTTTTTCTCCTAGGTGGTGGCCCGCGTTTGCACCGCTGGTGGCTCGACCTTGCGTTTCTCGAGGTCGGGCGGGTGTGGCGCGAGCCGGTCGGTTTTCAGTTTCGCGCCCATCGGGGGTGATGGGCCCTGACGCCTGCACGCGGTCCGACCTGAGCGTGCTGCTCGGGACTGAGGGCCGCGCCCGCGGGCGACCGGCGTCTCGGAGCGAGACACCGTCGCGGTCTGCTGGCGTGCGAAGTCAGCCCACAGGGGGCTGCCGGTCCAAGACTAGCCGCCGACGGGGGTCGCGGGCCAATCCCGCGCCGCCGACTCCGCCGCGGGCCGATCGGTGTCCACAGGGGTATCTCGGGACTCGGTTATCCACAGGACGTACGCAGCGCGTTGTGCGGGTCCTCGATCCGGGGTTGTCTGCTCGCCATGACCTCGCATCGCCTCTCCGACCGGGCCCGCGCCCTCGTCGCGGCCCTGTTCCTCGTCGTCCTCATCGCCCCGGCAAGCCCAGCCTTCGGAACGCCACGTGCCGAGGTGGCGCCGTCCGGCGCCTCGCTGGGTGGGGCCGTGGGTCACGACGAGGGTCCGAGTCCGGTCGGAGAGGCAGACGTGGTCCCGCAGGGCGAATGGCCGTTGGCACCCCAGCCGGAGATCGTGCGCCGCTTCGACCCTCCGGACGCCCCCTGGGGTGCCGGCCATCGGGGCGTGGACCTGGCGGGGTCGCCGGGAGCGGTCGTTCGCGCCGCGATGGCCGGCAAGGTCGCGTTCGTCGGCGTGGTCGCGGGCAAGCCCGTGGTGAGCGTCGATCACGGCGCCACACGGACCACCTACGAGCCGGTCGTGGCGACCGTGGCCGTCGGCGACCCGGTGGCGGCCGGAGCGCCGCTGGGCCGGCTGGGCGTCGCCGGCTCCCACTGCTTCCCGGCCGCCTGTCTGCACTGGGGCTGGATCCGCAACGCGGACGACGTCTATCTCGACCCGCTGCTGCTCGTGGACGAGCCGCGGCCGGTCCGGCTCCTCCCCCTCTGGCGCGGCGATCCGGTCCGCTAGCCGCGATCGCCGAGCCGGTAGTTGTGGCGGTCGAGAGGTGAGTTGTGGGGGGGGGGGGGGGGGGTGTGTTGGGGGGCACACAAAAATAGGAGGGCGCAGGCGGGACGGAGGC